>NZ_CDME01000001.1 GCF_000826545.1 Kibdelosporangium sp. MJ126-NF4
CTGCAGCCCAGCGACGAGACGACGGCGCAGCAAACTGACCCCAAAATACCCAGCCCCAAACACCCAGACACCCCCAGCTGATGCGAGGCGGTGTGCAAGTAAAAGCCCGAGGCACAAGAAGTACCCGGCAGCACGAAGCGCCATGGCATCGAAGTGCTGCGCAAAGCGACAGCCAGGGGCGCGAAACCCCGCAGAGTCGGAGTGATGTGCAAGTAAAGCCCGAGGTGCAAGAGGTGCCCGGCGCGAAGCGCCGTGGCATCGACGTGATGTGCAAAGCAACAGCCAGGGGGCGCGAAGCGGCCCTGGCGTCGACGTGGTGTGCAAAGCAATAGCAAGGGGGGCGCGAAGCGCCCCGGCGTCGGGTTGGTGTGCTGGTCAAAGCCCAACGCAACCAGCGCTGGTTCAAGAGGAGCTCGCACCGTGGGGGGTTTGGGGGGCTCGGCCCCCCAAAATAATGAACACCCGACCCGGCGAAGTTGCGAAGCAACGAGCAAGGGAGCCCAGAGGGTGGCCAGGGGCGGGGTCGAACCGCCGACCTTCCGCTTTTCAGGCGGACGCTCGTACCAACTGAGCTACCTGGCCGTGAAGGTCCGGGTGTGTGCTGCTTACCCGGACCTTCGGTGGCGACCCAGACGGGACTCGAACCCGCGACCTTCGCCGTGACAGGGCGACGCGCTAACCAACTGCGCCACTGGGCCTTGCTTCTAACGTTTACTGCGTGTCCAGCGTTTTACTGCGTGCTCCCAACGGGATTCGAACCCGCGCTGCCGCCTTGAAAGGGCGGAGTCCTAGGCCGCTAGACGATGGGAGCCCAGGGTCCCTTTGGCTTGCCGCTGGGAGCAAGATGAAGCTTAGGGCATGACCCCCATGGTCTACAAAACGGGTTATCCAAAAGCTTCCCACCTGCACAAACAGGTGCCGAATGGGCGGTCCGGAGGTCCATGAGCGCCCCGTTGAGCTCATGGACCACCTTCGTGGTCCTCGTCACATCACTGCGACGGCTTCTCCACGGCTACCGCTGCCCCCAGCCCCCAGGTGTCCGACGTGGCTGGTCACCGGGTCACTGGGGGCATTCCGTCATCGCCCGGCACGAGGCCGAGCATGTCCAGCAGCAGTCGGCAGTCCTCGGCATCCAACGCGCTGCGGGCGACGGCGAGCCGTGCCTTGCGGATCTGCTCGTCGGTCACCCGCGAGGTTTCTCCGCCGCGCTGGGCCGGGACGCCACCGGTGAACCCGGCCCCGCTCCCGGTCATCGTGTCTTGCTGCATCAAGAAGTTGCGCACTTCGAGGGACCCGCTCATGACGCCTCCCCGGCTCGGCTGTGGCCGTGAGGTTATGGGAGGAAAAGCCGCGCACACAGCCCCCCGCAGAGTGAACCGTCTACAACAGTGGGTAGCCGATTGAGCAGGTTTGGTTCGAGCGCCAGTGGGTACTAGGCGGCCTGCCCGGGTCTGGATAGAGCCAATCGGGTGAGTACGGTGGACGGTATTGTGTACACAAGTCCCGTCGTACCCCTACCCCCTACGGGTATCGACCGGTCACAGTGCACTCCACGACGCCAAATCCGCACTTACGGCCCCTATGGGCGACAAGCCGTTCCCCACTTTTGCCGAGAACCTGCAAATGTCGTCCGTCGAGAACACCTCAGAGACGGCGACACACACCCGTTCACCAGGCAGGGAAACATCAAGTGAACAGTTCCCTGGATTTTTTGGGCGCGGACATCTCGCCTACGACAGGTGAGCGTGCAACAATCTAGGAGCTGACACACCCCCGGTCAGCGCCTGTGGAGATCCCCTCCGGCCCCCGCGTTCCTCCCCCTGGCGCGGGGGCCTCCGCATCGGTGCTTGACTCCTTCGTCGTCTTCGCACTGGCCCCCGCCGATTACTTTGCGGGGCCGAGCCCCCCAAACCCCCCACGGTGTGAGTTCCTTGCGAACCAGCGTCGTTACCTTGGGCTTTCACTAACACCACCGACTTGCTACTACTACCGCTTTGCGCTCTTTGCTCGCTCACGCTCTGTGGTGGTTGTGGGGATTGGTGTTGGCCAAAGGGAGGGCTACTGGAGTAACTACTCGGATGGTTACCGGGGGTGGTGGAGTGGGATTGTTTTTGGTTGGGTATTCAAGTTTGTGGCAGCTTCTACAGGTGCTTGGTGCTCTGGGTTTGCTGCTGGTTTGGTGTGGACCTCACCTTATCGGGTGATCACTGTGGGCGTTCGCTGGGGTCCTGCGGTCTGTCGCTCCAGTCGTTGCGGTGACTGTGACGCGGGGCATGCCTGGTGGGCATGCACTGGTCGACCTGCGGGTACTGACGCCTGAGGTGGGGAATGGTTGCCGTCACTCGGTGTGTCGCGAGTCACAGTGGCTATCTTCCCGCAACCTAACCGTTATCGTGTCCCGGTGCCTTTGCCATCATTGGGACGCAGCCGTAGCAAGAGCGCCGCTAGTGGGCGCCCGGCAGCCAACCAGCTCGCCCCCGACACTGAGCTGGAGAGCTACCTGGCCGCCATCGCGCCGGAGTCCGACGTGGAGACCACCGCGTCCGGCCGTCGCTTCGGCAACGCCGAGGTCTACCAGCTGCGCCTGTCCCTCATCGCCAATGAGCAGCTCCGCGAGCTGGCCGCGCACCGCCAGACCTCTCCGCACGCGCTGGCCCAGGAATGGGTCATGGAGCGGCTGTCGTGGGAGGCACAGCAGCTGCGCTACCCGCAGAGCTGACTCGACACCCACCCCGACACAAACAAACCCGTAAACAACGCAGGGCCCTGGACGACAACCGTCGTCCAGGGCCCTTCGCTGTCAGGTCAGATCGGCCGCACGTTCGTGGCCTGCGGGCCCTTGGTGCCCTGGCCGACCTCGAACTCGACGCGCTGGTTCTCCTCGAGCGTCCGGAAACCCTTGCCCTGGATCTCCGAGTAGTGCACGAAGACATCCGCCTCGCCGCTGTCGACCGCGATGAAGCCGAAGCCCTTTTCCGAGTTGAACCACTTAACAGTGCCCTGAGCCATACATCTGCCTCCGTCGCCGGATCAGCTTGGGATTACACCGTGCAACCCCGGGCCGTCCCGGGCGTCGCTCGTCACCAACTTCGGCGAGAAAGCAGCACGCCCGCGTTTATGTTCCGCGAGCGTGATGGAGCACGAACACAGAAACTTACGGCCTGCGAGAACGAGCCTATCGCCTGCAATCGAGCGGCACTACTGCCTCAATTCACTATCCATTGGGCCGTTCGTGTGATCCTCCTTCGTTACCGAACGTACCGAGGCACACGCTGCCTGCCACAATCTTTCCGTTGGTGACCTTTCTGTCCTCGTTGCGACAAACTGTGATGTGAGTCACAGTGACCGTCTGTCAACGCCGCCACCGTCAACCGCGTCGTGATGGGTGTGAGGACGGGGGCAGTAACTATGACCAACCGACGGGGCATCAAGCTGATCGCCGCAGTGGCGATCGCCGCTTCTCTGGGGCTCAGCGCATGCAGCGGCGACACCAAGTCGCCCATCGGAACGGGACTCGGCCCGGCGACGGACACCAACGTCGCCCCGCAGGCCGCGGCAGCAGTGCCTGTGGTGACCACGCAACCGGCGAACGGCGCGGCAGACGCCAGTCCCGGCGGCACGATCCAGGCAGCCGTGGAGAACGGCACCATCAACGAGATCCGGCTCAGCAACCCGGACGGCAAGGAAGTCAAAGGCACGCTTGCCGAGGACAAGAAGTCATGGGCCGTCGGCGAGGAACTCGGCTTCGGCAAGACGTACACGTGGTCGGGCAGCGCGGTCGGTGCCAGCGGGCAGCAGATCCCCATCACCGGGTCGTTCACCACGGCGAAGCCGAGGCGCACCGAGCAGGCCTCGCTGAACGTCGGCGACGGCAAGACCTACGGCGTCGCGATGCCGGTCAAGGTCGACTTCAAGAACCCGGTCGCGGACAAGGCATCGGTCGAGAAGGCACTGAAGATCGAGACCTCCGTACCGACCGAGGGCGCGTGGGCGTGGCTCGGTGACTCCGAGGTGCACTGGCGGCCCAAGGAGTACTGGAAGCCGGACACCAAGGTGACCGTCAACGCCAAGCTCTACGGCGTCTCGTTCGGCAACGGCGTGTACGGCAAGAACAACGTCGCTTCGACGTTCACCATCGGCCGCAACCAGGTCGTCGAGGCCAACACCCAGACCCACCAGCTGATCGTGAAGCAGAACGGCAACGTGGTGAACACGTTCCCGGCCAGCTACGGCCTCGACTCGGACAAGGGCCGCGTGACCCCGACCGGGATCCACGTGGTGATGGAGAAGCACAACTCGTACGCGATGAGCAACCCGCGCTACAACTACGACAACGTCGTTGTGCCGTGGGCGGTCCGGTTCTCCAACCACGGTGAGTTCATCCACGGCTACCAGGCGTCGATACCGGACCAGGGCAAGCGCAACGTGTCGCACGGCTGCGCCAACCTGTCGCCCACCAACGCGAAGATCTACTTCGACAGCGCGATGGTCGGCGATCCGGTCGAGGTTGTCGGCAGCAGCGTGCCGATGTCCGACACCCAGTACGACTATTTCGACTGGGCGGTCAGCTGGGACAAGTGGCTGAGCAAGTCGGCTCTGCGGTAATTGGTTCCGCCTCCGACTCGCGAACTGGTGGCTGCCCACTCGGGCAGTCACCAGTTTTTTGTCGCCCGGATCCGATAATCGGGAAAGCTGACTTACGAAATAGATTTCCTCAGTCGAAGTGGTCCGCGAAACAAAGCCATTCGCTTGCCGGTGGCTAGGCCGCCGCGATGACCTCTATTTCGACCAGCCAATTGCTGTCCAGTGTCTGCGCGACAATCGCGGTTGTCGGTACGGCGCGACCATTGAGCGCTGCCACCCGGGCACGCGCGTTCGCTTCGGCATATCCAGGATCACGCAGATAGCTGGTCAGGCGCACGATGTTGTCGACAGTCATTCCCGCTGAGGCGAGAATCGTCCGGATGTTGCTCCAGATCAGGTCGAGCTGGTCGTCCAGCGACCCGGCAGGCATCCCGTCCTGGTCGAGGCCCATCGTGCCTGCGACGTACAGCAGGCGCTGCGGGTCACGCACCTCCATGGCATGCACGTAGTCGTCCGATGCCGGGTAGACGCCCTCGGTCGGGTTGTGCGGCACAAGCTTCATCCGCGGATCATCGCACCAGGGCCCCGCGTCGAGCACCGGAATTCGACCGGTCAGGCGGGCGTGAACAGCCAACGGGCGAAGCAGGTCTGCTCGTCCGGCTCCGTCATCCACCGCACGTGCAGCTGGTAGTCGCCGCGGGGCACGTCGAACCGCAGCCCGCTCGGCGCCTCCGCCGCGTCGTCCGCCGGTTCCCACTGCGCCGGAGGCCTGCCCGGTTTGGCTTTCGGCCAGTCCCCGTCGCCGCCGAGCGTCGCGTTGAAGAAGTACATGTCGCCGCTGGGCACGGGCACCACGTCACCCATATGGTCGCCGTCGTCCGGGTACTCCAGCGCCTTGCCCAGCGCCCGGGTGTACGGCTCGCCCTGGGCCTGGACGATCGCGACCGACCTGCGGTTCTGGAAGACCTCCAGCCAGCCGTCGCCGCCGATCGTCCCGTCGGTGGCGACCACCGCGGCCCAGCCGGTGCCGACCTCGGTCGCGGTCTGGAACCAGTGCATCTGCGACAGCGCGCCGACCTGGTCGTCAGCGCCCTGCCACGCGTACAGGAAGTACCTGTCCATCACCAGGAACTGGGCACCACTCGTCCACACTCGACCAATATGTCTCCACATCAGGTAAGCGTCCTCGGGCGGATGGCGTTGGCGCGGTCGACCAACTCGTGGCGTTGTTCCGGAGTACCTGCCAGCCGGGCGAGTGCGCGGTAGCAGCGCTCCAACCCGAAGCGTAGTTCACGCTCGGAAAGGTTGCAGCCCAAGACAGTTCCGGTCGCCTGACCACCACCCGGTCGGCCCGCCTGCACCCACCCGTACGCCGCCTCCAGCACCTCGACCGACAACTGCGTACGACGTTCCGCGTCCAACGCGAGCCGTTCGAGTCGCTGTGCCGCGTCGTACAGCTCGGGCTCGGCCACCTTGGTCACCTCGTGCGCCCGTGCCTTGACCTTGATCGCGGCGACCTGGGCGGTGACGTAGTGGCTCGACGAGTCCGGAACGGACTCCAGCACCTCGATGGCCCCCGCCCTGGCGCCCTGCGCGAGGTACACGCGCACCAGGCCGAACGCCGCGCTGACGTAGGAGTGGTCGGTACGCCAGACCTGCTCGTAGAACCGGGCAGCGCCGAAGTAGTCCCGCAGGTACTCGAGGCTGATCGCCAGCGCCAGCTTCGGCGCCGCCTCACCGGGCAACGCGTCGTACACGGCCTCGAACGCGGCCCGTGCCTCGGCCGGTCGCCGCATCGCGAGTTCCAGCAGGCCACGGTGCCACTGCAGGCGCCAGTCGTGCGGGTCCGACGCCATCCGCCTGGCCAGCTCCAACTCGCCGGACGCGCGGGCGATGTCACCCATCTCGGTACGGGCCCGCAGCATCCGCAGCCGGACCTCGACCGAGTTCTGCGGCGCGTGCGCGAGCGCCTCCAGCAGTTCGTTCAGGTCGGCCGACACGGTCGCGGCGAGCACACCGGCAGCGGGATCGTCGGTGTCCACCTGGGGCACGGGCAGCGCGCCGACCACTTCGGACGGGTCGGGCACGGTGAGCGACACGCCGCGTTCGTCGGTCTGCACCGACGCGCCGAACGTCCTCGGTTCCGGACCGAACACCGTGGACACACCGGGACGCGGCCGGTTCGTGCCGAGCGCCATCACCTCGCGCAGCACACCGGTCAGCTGCTCGGCCATGTCCTCGGCCGTGGGGAACCGGCGGTCCGGGTCGGGGTGCGTTGCCCGCTTGAGCACCCGGTAGAACGAGTCGAACAGCTTGAACAGCGGCATCTCGTCCGCACTGGGCAGCGTGTGCCGGAACTTGCCGGTGTAGCCGGTGAACTCGATCGCCAGCACAGCCAGCGTGCGGCCGACGGTGTAGATGTCGGACGCCACCGACGCGCCGCGGTCGGCCAGTTCCGGCGCGCTGTAGCCGAGCGTGAAGAACAGGGGGCTCTCGTAGTCGTCGTCCCGCCGGACCGCGCCGAGGTCGATCAGCTTGAGCGTCTCGTTGGTCTGGATCACGTTGTCCGGTTTGAGGTCGCAGTACAGCAGGCCGATGCTGTGCAGGTAGCCCATGGCGGGCAGGATCTCCAGGCCGTACGCGATCACCTGGCCGATCGGCAGCGGCTCGGCGCGGCCGAGGGTCCGGTGGTGCTCCAGCGCGATCTGCCGCAGCGACTGGCCGCCGATGTACTCCATCACGATGTAGCCGACGGACGTCCCGGTGGCCGGGTCGGGAGCCTGGACGAAGTTGTAGATCTTGAGGATGTTGGCGTGCTCGACCTGCGCGAGGAACCGCTGCTCGGCGACGGCGGCGGCCAGCGCGGTCGGGTCACCGGTGTCGATCAGGCCCTTCAGCACCACCCAGCGGTCGCTGACGTTGTGGTCCTTGGCCAGGTAGATCCAGCCGAGGCCGCCGTAGGCCAGGCAGCCGAGCACCTCGTACTGGCCACCGAGCACGTCACCACGACCGAGCTTCGGCTTGAACGAGAACCGCGCACCACACTGGGGGCACTCCCCCTCGGCGGCACCGGGCTCACCGTCGACACCACGGCCGACCGCGGTACCGCAGTTGCCACAGAAGCGCTTGTTCTCCGCGACGGCCGGGTCGTCCATCACCGCCGACGCGGGATCCCGATACGGCACCGGCGGAACCTCGACCAGGCCCGCTCCCAGCCCACGGCCGCGGGCGACCCGGGAACTCGTCCGCCGCGAACCGGTGCCGTGCCCCGGCCCGGGGAACGGCACAGAGCCGCTGTTCGGCCGGGAATCCTGGGACGGCGGCGACTCCGCGACGACCGGCTTCGGCGGCACGATGCTCTGCGTCGGGTCGACCACAGCCAGGACACTCGTCGGCTGCGGCACGTCCGGCACTGGTTCCTGGTTGTGCTGCGGCAGGACAGACGGGACCTGGACGCCCTGCGCCCAGTGGCCCGGCGCGGGGGCGGGCTGGCCGCCCGGGGGCGTGACCGGCTGGATGATCAGGGTTTCCGGGTCGGGTTTGGGCTTCGGCGCCGGTGGCCGGGGGAGTTTCGGGTGTTGCTGTGCCTGAGAGGGGTGCGGCATCGGCTGTGACGGCGGATGTGGCATTGGTTGCGACGGCTGCGGCTGCGGCGGTGGGTGTGCCTGCGACGGCTGCGGCTGCGATGGCTGCGGCTGCGATGGGTGTGGTTGTGACGGGTGTGGCTGTGCTCGTGACTGCGTCGGCTGCAGGGCGGGCGGCGGTTGCTGAGGCGGCTGTGGCGGGCGTGGCAGGGATTGACTCGGCTGCGGTTGGCCACCTGGTGGTTGGCTCAGCTGATACTGACCTGCCTGTGATCGCCCCGGCCGTGGCTGGCTCGCTTCCGGCTGTGAGCGCCCTGGCTGTGACTGGCTGGATGGTGGCTGCCCGGGTTGTGGCTGCCCGGGTTGTGGCTGGCCCGCTGGCGGCTGGCTGGCCCGTGGTTGGCCAGGCTGGGACTGGCTCGCTTCCGGCTGCGACTGCCCCGGCTGCGACTGGCCCGCCTGCGAGTGACTGGCCCGCGGCTGGCCCGGCCGGGACTGGCTCGCCTCCGGCTGCGACAGCCCCGGTTGTGGCTGGCTCGCTGGCGGCTGGCTCGCTGGCGAGTTGCTGGCCGGTGGTTGGCCCGGCTGGGACTGGCCGGATTGCGGGTTGCCCGTTGGCGACTGGCCCGGCCGGGGCGAGCCCGGCTGCGGCTGGTCTGCCTGGGAACGGCTCGCCGGAGGTTGGCTTGGCTGACCCGGTTGGGGTTTCGGCGGTGAAGGCATGGAGCCGCTGAGCACGTCGGGGTGCCGGAACCAGCCGGTGCCCTCTTCGTCCTCGTGTCGTTGGGGTGCTTGTTCCACCGCTTCCGGTGGTGTCCAGCCGTGCGGTTCCCCCTGCGGTTCGGGGGCCCCGCACGTGGTGCACTTGCCGAACGCCGTCTCGCCGTCGCAGCCCGGTCGCTGACATTTGGCCATCGGTGATTCCCCTTGTCAGTCCCGGTACTTCGGTGTCGGCTGCGTCGCGGACTCACCGAGGCGCGGGGCGACCCACCGGTCGTAGCTCTGCTGCCATGATCCGTCGCCGCGCATGCGCTCCAGCACCGCGTTGACGAACTTGACCATGTCGGTCTTCGTTTTGGGGACGCCGATGCCGTACGGCTCCTCGGTCAGTTTCGGTCCGACGATCTTCACCGTCGGGTCCTGTGCCGCCATGCCGACCAGGATCGGTTCGTCCGTCGACATCGCGGCGACCTGGCCCTGCTGCAGCAGCACCAGGCAGTCCGACCAGTTCAGCACCGACCACGGCACCGGCTTGGCCGGGTGCTTGGCGATCTGGGTGAGGGAGGTCGAGCCCACGTTCGCGCAGACCTTCTTGCCGCCGAGGTCGTCCATGCTGGCGATGGACGAGCCCTTCGGGACGAGCACACGCTGCCCGGTCGTGTAGTAGACGGCGGAGAACGCCACCTGCTGCAGCCGCTCGCAGTTGACCGTGTACGTCCTGGTGACGATGTCGACCTGACCTTCGGCCAGCGCCTTCTCGCGGTCGCGGGACGTGAGCACCTTGTACTGGATCTTGCTCTCGTCGTTGAAGATCGCCTTGGCCACCTGCTTGGCCATGTCGATGTCGAAGCCCTCGAGGTTGTTCGTCGCCGGGTTTCGGAAACCGAAGAGGTACGTGTTCTGGTCGACACCGGCGATCAGCCGCCCGCGCTGCCTGATGTCCGCCATGGTCGAACCCGCGGCGATGCTGAGGCCGTTGGGGCGCAGGCTCGCCGTCGGGTCGCCGCAACTGGGCGCCTGCGTGCCGCCCGTGCCCGCCTGGCCAGGTCCGGAACCGTCCGGTTCCGGGCGGTTCGCGGACGTGACGACGGCCAGGTCCACCGGGCGTCCCGGCCCGCCGCACGCGGTCAGCGCGAACGCCGACACCAACAGAACTGCGACTCGTTTCATCACCGGTACTCCCGCAGCCGTTGCCGAATCCCCACCAGCGCGCCGCCCGCCCCGACCAGCGAGAGCAGTACCACCCCAGGCACCAGCCCGATCAGCGCGTTCCCGGCAGAGGTCGTCGCGTCGACGAACTTCTCCCTGCCCTTCTGAATAGCACTGGAGAGGTGCTCGTCCAAGCGGTTGAACGCGGTGGCCGCGTCCTTGTCGTCGCCGCCGACAGCCATGTCGACCGCCTGGTCGTACTGGCCGCCGTCGTCGAGTTCGCGCACCTTCTTGTGAGCTTCCTGCCACGCCTGCGCGTTGTCGATCGCGCCGCGCACCTGCTGGCCGATCGCCGGGTCGCCCGCAGCCTTCTGCGCCCTGACAAGAAGGTCCTTGTCGTCGTTGCCCTTACCGGCGATCGTCGGCGCCAGCTCCTGCCATTCCTTCTCGTACGCCGCGCCGTCGCCGCGCGCGACCAGCGTGAGCGTCTCGTCCGCACGGCACTTCAACGCGACGATCCTGGCCTGCACCAAGACATCCACCTGTTGGGAGCCCTCGTCACGCGCGTCACCGACCGCCGACGCGGACACCCACCCGGCGGCGGCTCCCCAGAGCAGGCCGACGCCCACCGCGATCGTCGACACCAGCAGGCCGACGTTGATCAGGCGATTGGTCCTGCGAGTCAGGTAGACCTGGGTGGCGATCAGCGAACCCAGCAGTATCAGCGTGAGCGCGACCGTGAGCCAGGGGAAGCTCGCCGCGTCGTCCTGTTCGTCGGTCAGCCTGCCGATGTCGATGCGGTACAGCTCCTGCGCGGCGGGCAACAGCTCGGTGCGCATCAGGGTGGACGCCTCACGCAGGTACGCCGCGCCGATCGGCAGCCCGAACCGGTTGTTCGACCGGGCGGTCTCGATCAGGCCCGCGTAGACCGGCAGCTGCTGACCGAGCGTGTCGACCTGCTTCTCCGCCTCGGCGATGCCGCCGATGTCCGACGCGGCCTTCGCGAGCGCCGCGCCCGCCTGCGCCATGTCGACCTCGTAGCGTTCCCGCAACGGGGCCGGTTCCGACCCGCCGGAGAGGAACGCGCTCGACGCGGTCGCGTCCGCGTCCGACAACGACCGATAGATCTGTTGCGCCGCAGCGGAAAGCGGTTCACGGTGCTCGACGAGGCCACTGATCGTGTCCTGTTTCGACTGCAACGACAGCGCCGCGAACAAACCCGTCAGCACACTCAAGGCCACGAGCGCACTCGCGATGATCCCCAAGCGCCCTGGCGTGGTCCGCGCGGAGCGGGCCATCCGTCGCACGGAGTCACCCCGCTGCGTCGGCGGCGCACTGACCGGAGCTCCCATGGTCACAGAGTCAACACCACACCGGTCCGGCCACGTGCGGATACCGGCATGGAGTAACCGCCCTGTGATACGTCACGACGCGTAATCCCCCGTGTGTGTCGGTCAATCGCCTGATTGCCCGATGGTCCCGACCACGGGCGCTCTGCTTTGGTTGTCCGTCGGAATTATCGCCGCACCCCGAGGACGGCACAGACCATGAGCAAGCTCGAACGGATCGCCACCTTCTGCGGCCAGTGCAACTGCGGCTGCCCGGAACTGTGGATCGACGCCGACGCGACGCAGGAGCAACGCGTCGTGATCACCGACGACTTCGGGCAGCGCATCCAGATGAGCCTCGCGCAGCTGCACGCACTGGTCAGCGACGTGAAAGACGGAGCACTGGACGCACTGCTGGCGACCACACCGTCGTAGCCAGGAGGCATGGCGGGCCCGATCCGGATCAGGTGGCTGCTGACAGCGGCCCGGACGACTCACCACCCCGGGCTCGCTCTGCCGTACGTGGCGTGTTGTGGAGTGCGACACGCCGGTCGGGCGTGCCGCACGTCGTCATGGCGCTGGGGATGAGTTACATGCTGGTCACGGGTGTGTGAGGCCTCTCGATAACTCCTTCGCCCCACTAGGTAGGCTGAAGGCGAGCAAGGGCCTCTAGCTCAATTGGCAGAGCAGCGGACTTTTAATCCGCGGGTTCGGGGTTCGATCCCCCGGGGGCCCACTAGTCATCGGTGACGGATGTGAACGCGCCAGCCCTGACCAGCTCGAACAGGTGCATCATGTGATCGACCCAGGCATCGGGGCGGCCGGACCTGGCGAAGTGTTCCCGGTGCTGGCGGAGTGTTGCGTCCACATGCGTGACAGGCCTGCCAGACGCCTCGGCCAGCGCAGTTGCCACTTCCTCGAACGTGACCAGGTCTTGCCCGGTGATGGTGTAGCTGCGTCCGTAGTGTCCGTTTCCGGTCAGGACGGTGACGGCGGCGTCGGCGATGTCACGGGTGTCGACAAAGGCGCCTGGAGTGCCACTCGTCGGCTTCACGCCTTCGCGTCCATCGGCGTCCACGCCCTTCGGACGAGTCGTGCTGCCCGGCTCTGGCGCCCGCTCGACGGTCGTGTGCGGCGCGTACCGGCTGCAACGGCACCGACCACACCCGCTCCTTCGAGAGCTTCCCGACGTGGTCCACCTGTCTGCCCTGCCGGGCCGACATCCCAGCCTGCGCGCGATGATCCAGCTCCTCGGTGAGGAACTGGAGACCCAACCTCCCGGGGCCGCCGTCGTGACACCTTTGCTGGTGGACGCCCTGCTGGTGTACATGCTCCGCGCCTGGCTACACGACGCAGTCGACGCTCACGGGTGGTCGGCCGCGCTCGCCGACCCTGTGACCGCACGGGCGCTCGCCGCCATACACACCGATCCCGCACGAGCGTGGACGGTCGAGCAGCTCGGCGCCAAGGCCGGGCTGTCGCGAGCCGCGTTCGCACGCCGGTTCACTGCCCTTGTCGGCGAACCAACGCTGGCCTACCTCACCCGCTGGCGGATGACCACCGCCACCCAACTGCTCCGCGACACCGACAAACCCCTGGCGCGGGTGGCCGCCGCCATCGGATACGGCTCCGCGTTCGCCTTCGCCAAAGCCTTCCGACGCGAGTACGCCACCACACCGGGCGACTATCGCAACGCCACCCGAACGGACACAGACCAGGAATCCCCGCAAACCCGCTGACGGACGCCGCACGCGCTGCCGCAGTCAGCTCCCAGGCGTTGTTCGGGCACGGCTTCGGTGACCACGAATCCCGGCCGGGACGCCCCTGCGTCGGGGACCAAAGGTAGTAGCCAGTTACTAACAAGACTTACGGCCGTGGTCCAACTCCTCGAACAGGGCCGCCGCGTGGACAGCGGTCCCGCGCGCCCAACGCCCGGTGCTCAGCAGTGCGAGGAACACGACGCCCAGGCCAAGGACAATCAACAGGCTCCACAGTGCCCGGCCCTCACTGGTGAACTCCGGTCCGCCGCGCGCCACGGCCGTGCCCATGATCGTCCCGGCGATCGCCACGCCCAGTGTTGTGCCGACCTGACGGCCGGAGGACGCGACGGACGCCGCCGCTCCCGCCATCGACCGGGGCATCCCGGAGACCGCCGTGTTGGTGATCGGCGGGTTCACCGTGCCGAGGAACACCCCGAACAGCAGGTAGATCGCGAGAACGGCGAGCAGCGGCGTGGCCGGGCCGAGCCACAGCGACGCGCAGCCGCCCAGCGCCAACGCGGTTCCGGCGACCACCAGCGGCAACCGGGGGCCACGCGTACCGACGATCCGTCCGGTGAACGGCGAGAGCACGAGGATCAGCACACCGACCGGAAGCAGGCACAGCCCGGCCACCAGCGCCGACATCCCCCGGACGTCCTGCAGGTACTGCGTGGTCACGAACAGGAACGCGCCGAACCCGCACAACGCGAACAGCGCCATCAGGATCGCGGACGCGAACGGCACGCTGCGGAACAACCGCAGTTCCAGCAACGGATCAGTGCGACGCGGTTCGTAGACCAGGATGCCGACAACACCGAGCGCGGCCACAGCGAACAGGCCGATGATGACCGGCGAGGTCCAGCCCAGCGCAGGCGACTCGATGATCGCGTACACGACACTGCCCAGCACCAGGACCACAAGCGCCTGGCCGACCGGGTCGAACCGGCGGGCACGTGGCGCGCGGGACTCGGGCACGAACAGCGCGGTGCACACGATCGCTACGGCCACGATCGGCACGTTGATCCAGAACACCGCACGCCAGCCGAGGCCGTCGACCAGTGCCCCGCCGACGATCGGGCCCAGCGCCAGCGCCAGACCACTCATCGAGGCGAACACCCCGATCGCCCTGGCCCGCTCGGCGGGTTCGGGGAATGTGGTGGCCACGATCGCCATCGCGACCGGGTTGAGCATCGTGCCGCCGACGGCCTGCACCGCCCGTGCCGCGATCAGCCACCCGATGGACGGCGCCAGACCGCACAGCAGCGAGCCGAGGCCGAAGATCGCCAGCCCGGTCATGAAGATCCGCCGACGTCCGATCCGGTCGGCCGTCGACCCGGCCAGCAGCAGGAAACTGGACAGCACCAACGTGTACGCGTCGACCGTCCACTGCAGACCGGAGACCGACGCGTGCAGGTCGAGGCGCATCGCCGACAGGGCGACGTTGACGATGGAGATGTCCATCACCACGACGACGATGCTGGCGCAGCAGATCGCGAGAACCAGGTACCGGCGGCGGGCGTCGAGGTTGGCCGCCCTGGTCGTCGGTGGTGTCAGAAGTCCCATGCAGTCGACGCTAGAAGTTGGAGCGCGCTCCAGGTCAATTCACGTCAGCGTGCGCAGCACGGCCTCCACCGCGTCGACCAACGGGTTACCGACGGTGTCGGCGCGGCGGACCAGGCCCAGAGTCACGTCCGGCAGGGCGGGCAGGGCGTCCGTGACGGCCATGCCGGTCTCCACGTTCGACGGCATCAACGCAGCCACTCCGAGGCCCGCCCGGACGGCTGCCTGGACTCCGACGAGGCCGGTGCTCTCGAAGGCGACCCGCCACCGGCGGCCCGCCTGGTCCAGCGCCGCCAGCACCGGAACGCGCCACCGGCACGGCTGGGAGAACATCACCAGCGGCAACGGGTCCGCGCCCGTGTCGAAGCCGGGGGCCGCGGTCCAGGCCAACGGCAGCCGCACCGACCAGCTCGGCGGTTGCGCCAGGTACTCCGGGTCGCACAGCGCGATGTGCACCCTGCCCAGGTCGAACATCTCGCGCATCACCGAGCCGGGAGCGCTGATCACCTCCAGCGTGGCCCCGGGGTGCACGCGGGAGAAGTCCGCGAGGGCCTGCGGCAGGTGGGCCGCTGCCAGATCCTCGATCATGCCGACACCACAGTGACCACCCAGCGTGGCGCGGGTGCTGGTGAGCGCCAGCGCCGACAGCGCGAGGATGCGCTCGGCGTACGGCAGCAGCGCCTCACCGGCCGGTGTCGGTGTCACTCCGGTTGAGGCTCGGTGCAGCAGCGGCTGGCCGGTCACACGCTCCAGCCTGCGCAGTTGCTGGCTGAGCGCAGGCTGGGTCTGGTTGAGCACGTGCGCGGCGCGGCTGATGCTGCCCGCGCGCACGGCCGTGACGAAGGCCCTGAGCAGCCCGGTTTCGAGGTCTTGGGCCATAACGGCTCACGATACCGGCCAGTCGATATTCGGCAGTTCCTTATGGCCGGGCGGCTGGCTAGCGTCCGGTTCGTGCGCTATCACCACGTCGACGTCTTCACTCCGCAGCCGTACCGGGGCAACAGCCTTGCCGTGTTCCCGGACGCCACTGGGCTCGACAGCGGCCAGATGGCCGAGATCACCGGGGAACTGCGGCACTTCGAGTCGATCTTCCTGACCAGGGACGGCGGCTGGCAGGCCCGGGTGTTCGACCTGGTGGAGGAACTGCCTTTCGCGGGCCACCCGGTGATCGGCGCGGCGTGCGTGCTGCACGCCCTGCACGACCAGGCACCGACAGCGGAGTGGACGATCCGGCTGCGCGCCCGCACTGTGCAGGTGGCGACGCGACAGCGCGGCGAAGGCTGGTTCTCGGCGATGCTGGACCAGGGCGCGCCGGAGTTCCTCGGCGAGCGGTCCGGCGATTTCGCCTCGTGGTTCGGGTTGGGGGACGACCACCTCGACGCCACGCTGCCGCCGGAGGTCGTGTCGACCGGGCTGCGGTACCTGCTTCTGCCGGTTGCGCCCGGCGCGCTGGAGCACGCCCGGATCTCCGTGCCGGACCTGGCGGACCGACTCGGTGAGCTCGGCGCCGACTTCGCCTACCTGCTCGAAGCCACCGGGATGGAAGGACGGCACTGGAACAACGACGGTGTCGTGGAGGACGTGGCCACCGGCAGCGCCGCCGGGTGCGTCGCCGCCTACCTGCGCCGCCACGGCCGACTCGCGGACGGCCAGACCTCGACCTTGCACCAGGGCCGGTTCCTGCGGCGCCCCAGCCACATCACCATCCGGGCAACCGGCGACTCGATCGAGGTCGGCGGGGACGTGGTCCTCCTCGGCACCGGCACGCTGAACCGGCTGCCGTGACGACCCTCTGGTTCGAGGCCGACGCGATCCGGGCCGCGGTCGGATTCCAGGATCTGCTCGACCCGGTCGCCGCGGCACTGACCGACTTCAGCCGTGGCCTGGGCGAGTCACCGGTCTCGGTGTTCGCACCGGCAGGGCGGGACGGTGACGTCCACGTCAAGTCGGCGTGGCTGCCCGGTTCGTCGGTGTTCGTGGTCAAAGTGGCCACGTGGTTCGCCGAACGGGCCCGGCGCGGCGACACACCAGGCGGCGGGCTGATCGCGGTTTTCGACGCGCAGACCGGGGATCCGGTGGCGATGCTGCGCGACGAGCACCACCTGTCCGACGTCCGCACGGCCGCCGCCGGTGGACTGGCCGCGCGGTTGCTGTCACGCGCGAACAGCACGACCGTCGGCGTGCTCGGTACTGGCGCGCAGGCGTATCTCCAGGTGCTCGCCGTCGCTGCGGAGCGTCCTATCAGGACGGTAAATGTGTGGGGCAGGCGCGCGGAATCCGTACAGCGGATGGCTTCCGCTCTCCGGTCACGGCGACCGGATCTGTTTGTCGTGCAGTCGCCGACCGCACGGGACGCGTGTGCCGAGGCCGATGTGCTGATCACCGCGACCGCGAGTACCAGCCCACTGGTCGAGCCGGACTGGCTGGCGCCGGGCACGCACATCACCGCGGTCGGCGCGGACGACACCGAAAAGGTCGAGCTGGCACCAGGTTGCGTCGCGCGTGCCGACCGGATCGTTGTGGACAGCCGGGAGCTGGCGTCGGTCTACGGGGATCTGGCTCACGCCACCAGGTCCGGCGTCCCGAGCACGCCCGACGAACTCGGCGAGGTGCTCGCCGGTGACGTCGTCGGCCGCACGGACGACGAGCAGATCACCCTGTGCAAGCTGATCGGCCTCGGTGTCCAGGACCTCGCGGCGGCCACCGTCGCACTCCGGCACCTCGCAGAACCCGACCCTGCCGCAGCACGACCGGCGAGCGCGCTGGACTTGCGCTGTTAAGTTGAGTTCATGGCCGCTGAACTGGGAAGACGGGCGGAGCTACGAGACTTCCTGCGCAGCAGGCGGGCCCGGCTCACGCCGGACGAGGTCGGGATCGTCGCCGTCGGCGCACGGCGGACTCCCGGGCTTCGGCGTGAGGAAGTGGCCATGCTCGCCGGAGTCGGTGTCTCCTGGTACACGTGGCTGGAACAGGGGCGGGCCATCAACGTCTCCGCCGAGGTGCTCGACGCGGTCGGCCAAGCCCTCCGGCTCACCGATGCGGAGCGGACCCACCTGTACCTCCTCGCGGGACTCAACCCGCCCGTGGCCCGTGCGACCGGTGCGCGCACGGTGAGCCCGCAGCTGCGGCGGCTGGTCGACGCGTGGCTTCCCCGCCCGGCCATTCTGCGTGACCAGCACTGGAACCTGCTTGCGGTCAACGAGGCGACCCGGCTGGTGTTCGGCCTCACCGACCGCGACCACAACTGCCTGGTGTCGTTCTTCACCGACACCCGCTACCGCGCGACGCACACGCGGTGGGAGGCGATCGCGCCGTCCGTCGTGGCCGCGTTCCGCGCCGACGCGGCGCGCCACCCCGACGACCCGGAGTTCACGCGGCTGGTCGACGAGGTCAGCGCGGCCAGTCCTGAGTTCGCCGCGCTGTGGGCACGCCATGACGTTGGCATGCCGATCCAGGCGGTGAAGGCCGTCCGGCACCCCGACGCCGGTGAGCTGCACTTCGACAAGACGACGTTCGTCCCCGCCGACCACCCGGACTGGTCGTTCGAGCTCTACGACCCGCTGCCCGGCACGGTCGAGCGGCTGGAGCGGCTGCTCAGCCTGGTGGTGCCAGTCCCCCGTTGACTGGACACTGTCGCGAGCCGACGACCGCGCGGCACGCTGGGCGCATGACGTCCCGATTCACCGGCAAGACCGCTGTCATCACAGGCGGCACCAGCGGTATCGGCCTTGCCACCGCGAAAAAGCTGCACTCCGAGGGCGCGCAGGTGATCATCACCGGCCGTGACAAGACACGCCTGGACACCGCGCTCGACGACCTGCCCGGAGCCCTCGCGGTCCGCGCCGACGCGGGCAGCCTCCACGACATCGACGCCCTGGTCAGCACGGTCGCGGACCGGTACGGACGGCTCGACGTCGTCTTCGCCAACGCGGGCGTCGCCTCGTTCCAGCAGGCGAGCGAGGTCACCGAGGACGAGTTCGACCGCGTGGTGGCGGTGAACTTCAAGGGCGTGTTCTTCACCGTGCAGAAGCTCGTGCCGCTGATGACCTCCGGCGCGGCGATCGTGATCAACGCGTCATGGACGCTCCACCGTGGACTGTCCGGCGCATCCCTCTACGCGGCAACCAAAGCAGCCGTCCACAACCTGACCCGAACGTTCGCGGCCGAACTCGGGCCGACCGGGATCCGCGTGAACTCCGTGAGCCCCGGCTACATCGAAACCCCGATGTTCCACGACAACGTCCCCGCCGACACGCACGCCTCGGTGGCCGCCGCAGTGGCCTCAGGGCGGTTCGGCACGTCCGAGGAAGTCGCCGACGCCGTGGCGTTCCTGGCTTCCGACGAGGCGTCCTACGTCAACGGCCAGGACCTGATCGTCGACGGTGGCCTGGTCAGCTCGCACATGGCGTGAACGGCTCGGCGTCGTACGCCCGGTGCAGCAAGTCCACAAAGGATGAAGCGTCGGGCAGTGCGACGTCGCCGATCCGGTGCACCGCGATGCCGGGGGACCACGAGTTCAGCACCACCGCACCGCTCAGCGCCGACACGTCGGTGACCTCCTCGAAGCGTTGCGGCACACCGAGTTTTTCCAACTGTCGGCGCAGGATCCGCATGGTGATACCGGTCAGGTAGTCGGCCTGCGGCCAGATCACCGCCGAGCCGTCCCAGAACGCGAGGTTCCAGATCGTCGCCTCGCTGAACCTGCCCCGGCGGTCGACGAACGCCGCGTCGTCGAAGCCCAGCTTCACCGCCTCACGCAGGTAGTACGTCTTGACCATCTCGCCGACGTGCTTCACGGCGGGCAGCGGCCGTTCGTGCTCGAACGTGGCGAGCGCGAGCGGCCCCTGCGGCCCGTCCGTCGGCGGTGAGGTGCGGACCAGCATCTGCAGATCCGGCTCGGCGGTCGTGAACTCGCCCGCAGTCGAGTACACGACCGCCGACAGCGACACGTCCGCCGGGCCCGCCTCGATCGCGGCCCGCAGGTTGGCCACCACCTGCTCGTCGGGCAGTGCTGTGCCGAACATCTCGCCCGAGGCGAACCGCAGCCGCTCGACGTGCAGGTCAAGGGCCTTGACCTGGTGGCCACGCACCTGCGCCGCGGTCAGGTGGGCGTATCCCGAGAAGGCCAGCGGCACGAGGTCCGTGTCCGTGTCCGTCCGGCCATTACGGTGGACTACGAAAGAGCTCATGACGTCACCGTAGAAGTTCACACCAGTGTGAGTTTCAAGGCGATGGGGGTCACAGTGAAGATCGGCGATCTGGCACGGGCGACCGGCGTCAGCCCGCGCCTGCTGCGTTACTACGAGGAGCAAGGCCTGATCACGCCGTACCGCACCGGCAGCGGGCATCGCGTGTACGGCCGCGACGCGCCCGACCACGTCCGGCACATCAGGGACCTGCTCGCGGCGGGCCTGACCACCAGCGTCATCCGCGACCTGCTGCCGTGTGTCGAGGGGCCGGGGCTCACGCTGCAGCACTGCGCGGCGCCGATGCTGGCCACGCACCTCCGGGGGATGGACGACCGGATCTCGTCCATGCAGACGGCCCGGTCCGCGCTCGCCGACCTGCTGACCCGCACCGAATAGCTAACGAGGGATCAGGCCCGACTCGTACGCGATGATCACCAGCTGCGCGCGGTCGCGGGCGTCGAGTTTGGTGAGCAGACGGCCGACGTACGTCTTCACTGTCGCCGGGGACAGGTGCAGCTCGGCAGCCAGTTCCTGATTGGACAGTCCACGCGCGATCAGGGTGAGCACTTCGCGTTCCCGCCCGGTCAGTGCGGCCAGCTCGCGGGAGATGGGCACGGGTTTGCGGGAGAACTCGGTGATCAGCCTGCGGGTGATGGTCGGTCCGAGCAGTCCCTCGCCCGCCGCGATCACCCGGATGGCGTGGCACAGCTCGGCGGGCTCGGTGTCCTTGAGCAGGAATCCGGCCGCGCCCGCGCGCAGCGCCCCGTAGACGTGTGCGTCCAGGTCGAACATGGTCAGGATCAGCACGCGCACGTCCGGCTGGGCCGCGCAGATCCGCCGGGTCGCCTCGATGCCGTCCATGTCCGGCATCTGGACGTCCATCAGCACGACGTCCGGCTGGTGTGCCGCGGCCTGCTCGACCGCCGCCTCGCCGGTGGCCGCCTCGCCGACGACCGTCATCCCCGGCTCGTTGTCCACCAGTGCGCGGAAGCTGCCGCGCAACAGGGCCTGGTCGTCCACGATCAGGACGCGGACCGTCACCGGCCACCCCATTCCAGGGTCGCGCGGACCGCGAACCCGCCTTCCGGGCGTGGCCCGGCGGTGAACTCGCCGTTGTGCTGCTCGACGCGTTCCCGCATCCCGACCAGGCCGTGTCCGCCTTCCGACACCACGGTCACCTCTCCCTCGTTCACCACCGAGATGCTCATCCGGTCGGAGTCCGCCCGCACGGCCACCTCGCAGCGGGTCGGGGCCGCGTGCTTGATCACGTTCGTGACGGCTTCCTGCACGATCCGGTACGCGGCCAGCGCGACCGGCTCGGGCACGTGGTCGCAGTCCCCGATCGCCAGGTCGACGTCGACACCTGCCGAGCGCGCCCGGTCCACGACGTCGGTGAGGTTGCGCAGGGCGGGCACCGAGTCCTGCCGGAGCAGGCCGAGCAGGCCCCGCATCTCGACAAGCGCCTGCTTGCTCGTGGTCTCGATCAGTCGCAGCGCCTCCTGGGCGGCCTCCGGCTTGTCCTTCGCGATGTGGTTGGCGATGCCTGCCTTGACCGCGATCAGGCCCATCCCGTGGCTGACCACGTCGTGCAGTTCCCGAGCGATCCGCAGCCGTTCGTCGACCACGATCTGGTGCCGCCGCTGCCGTTCCAGCTCCTCAGCCTGGGCACGCCGCTCACGGACGTTGTAGCCCAACGCCCACGCCGCAAGGATCAACGGCACCCCGATGCCGTACCACCACTGCCCGAACACAGCGGCGACCACTACGGCGATCAGGCCCACGGCAAGCAGGCGCTCCTTGCGTTCGAGCACGAGAACGTACCCGGCCAGCGCCGCCGCGACGAACGGATCCCACAGCAGGCCAAGCAAAGCCGCCGGAACCGAGATGGCGACGATCACCGCGGCCATGACCACCGGCCACTGTCGCCGCAGTGCGACGGCGATCGCCAGGGCCGCCGCGACGGCGACCGACGCGGGCAGGTCCCCCGGCTGGCCCCGCAGCACGTTTCCGGCCACGCCGATGTCGACGGCCAGCAGCAACGCGGCCAGCGCCATCTCACGGAAACGAACCATGTCGGCACCGTATACGGATCATCCACCCCAGGGATGACGACCCGTGGCGGCCACGGACCGTGGGCGGAGGCCCAAGTGTCCATTCCCGTCCGATTCGCACAGGCCGTCGAGTTGGCACTGTCCTTGCCATGACACAGGAGTTCCCCAGCCGCCGGGTATGCGGCGTCGCCATGGTCCTCGGGCCGCTGCTGCTGCTCACCGGCACGCTGCTGCGGTCGCCGTACAACTTCTTCTTCCCCCACCAGCTGGCGGCGGCCGCGGACCACCCGACGCTGATGACCGCTGCCTACACCGCGTTCCTCGCCGGGAACGTGCTGATGGTGCCCGCTGTCATCGGCCTGGCCAGGACAATCGGCGGGGCGTGGGGCGCGTGGGGCGGCATCATGGTCGTGACCGGCCTGATCGAGCGGACGTTCCACTCCGGCGTCGACCACGCCGCGTTCAGCGTGCTACGGCACTCGGGCCCGGAGGCGGCCAAGGAGTTCGTCGCGAACTTCTATCAGGACCAGCACATGTTCACGTTCCTGTCGTTCACGATCATGTTCGGCTGGTACGTGCTGGCCATCGGCGCCTACCGCACACAGGGCCTGGTTCGGTCGGTCACCCTGGCCACCATGGGTTTGCTGCCACTCGGCGTGCTCAAGGGCACCGAGGTGGTCTCGATCGTCGGCACTGCCGGGTTGTGCGTCGCTTTCGTGCCGCTGGGCATCACGTGGCTGCGGGAGGCACCACGCCTGAGCCGCCGGACGGTGCTGATCGCGATCCCGGCGACGCTGGGCGTGGCCGGGCTCGCGTTCCTCAGCACCTTGGGCTGACCGGCGTACGGTCAGGCGGTCTTGCGGTACACGGCGAAGACGGGGATCAGGCGGTCGGTCTTGCGCTCGTACTCCGCGAACCCCTCGGCGATCTCGACCATCCGGGCGTAGAGGGCGTCGCGCTCGGCGCGGTCGGTCACCTCTTCGGCGGTGGCCTGGTACTTCTCCGTGCCGACCTCGATGGTGATCTCCGGGTTGGCCTTGATGTTGTAGTACCAGGCCGGGTGCTTGTCCGCGCCCGCGTTGGACGCGATGATCACGATCCGGTCGCCGTCCGGCAGGTACATCAGCGGGTTGGTCACGGCGTTGCCGCTCTTGGCACCGGTCGTGGTGAGGATGACCATAGGAGCACCCTCGAACATGCCGCCGACCTTGCCGTCGTTGGCCCGGAACTCCTCGATCACCTGGGTGTTGAAGTCAGACATCGGCAAATACCTTTCGCTCCATAGCCTTCTCGTGCGAGAACGTCATAATCTTGTCAATTGTTCCCTCGGACAGTCCTTGCGGGGTGCCCAAACCACGAAAGAGGTAACGCCACCCCGAGAAAGCGGACATATCGGATAGGGATCCCCATCACCGGAGGCGAGCCATGAAGACCACGTACGCGCGCCTACGCAGAAGCCTCGCCCAGCTGGCCTACGAGAAACGCTACGGAGTCCGCACAGCGGAACTGATCGAGCTGGACAAGCTCGGCATCGCCGGTGAGGGCCGCGGCTACTACGTGGCAGCGAGCTGGCGCACCCTGCGCCGAACCCTGTCACGCAAGGAGATCACCTCTCGGGACGTGTTCATCGACTTCGGCTCCGGGATGGGCCGGATGGTGCTCGAAGCGGCGCGGTTCCCGTTCGGCCGGGTGATCGGGGTGGAGCTGTCCGACGAGCTGCACCGGATCGCGGAGGACAACGTCCGGCGGACGCGTCAGCGGCTGCTCTGCCGGGACGTCCAGTTGCGGCAGACGGACGTGCTCGACTTCGAGATACCGGATGACGTGACCGTGGTGTTCTTCAACAATCCTTTCCAGGGACCGGTTTTCGCCACCGTGATCGAGCGACTGGTCGCGACGCTCGACCGCAATCCCCGTCAGCTCAGGATCGTCTACTACAACCCGGTCGAGGAGTCGGCCATCCTCGGCACCGGCCGGGCCACGCTGGTGCGCCGACTCGTGCACGCCAGACGCCGAACGGTGGGGTCGCCGTTCGGCCTGACGAAAGTGTTCCTGCTGAAGTAAAACTCGGAGACAACCGAAGTCTGGTTGCCTGCCCGGGGGCGGCATTTTTCTGCCACAGGTCCGGATGCCGTGGCGCAACCGGCCGCACTGGTACGCGTCTTGGCACATGAGAACCATCTGAGGGTGCGAAAGTCCAAGGGAGAGCGTGCTATGTCTGGTGGGGCAAGGGGATTTGGTCGCCGAGGGATACTGGCTCTGGTAGCGGCGGGGGCGCTGGCCGGGATCGGGATCGTCGGCGTCAACGCGGCTGTCGGACCGGACGCGCCCGCCGACCAGATCGCCTCCGCCGAGCCGAGCGCGTACACCGAGGAGGGCGACTCTCCCGAGTTGCGCGCGTTCGCGAAGGACGCCGCCGCCCAGTCGCCCCGGCCGTTCGAGGCGGGTACCCCCAAGAAGCAGCCGGGGTACGCGATCGCGCACCGAGTGGGCACCCTGGACGGGATCGACGCGGCGATCAAGCACGGGGCCAACGCCATCGAGGTGGACCTGTGCGGCTGGGCGAAGCCGGACGAGTGGCGGGTGTTCCACGACTGCCCGGACAAGGGCGGCCATCCGGAGGGCCCCACCCTGGACAGCTGGATCGACCGCGCCGTCGCCCGTTCCGACAAGCTGAGCATGATCTGGCTGGACATCAAGGACCCGGACTACTGCGCCGAGAAGGAGAACCGCGCGTGCAGCGTGGCTGGCCTGCACGACAAGGCCCAGCGCCTCACCAAGGCCGGTATCCAGGTCCTGTACGGCTTCTACGGCTACCACTCCGGCGAGAAGGGCGGACGGGGCTGGCAGAGCCTGCAGGGCAAGCTCGGCCCGCTTGAGGGCATCACCGTGACCGACACGCTCGGCGGCGCCAAGGATCTCTACGCCAAGCACGGAAACGGCATTCCCGTGCCGAAGCGGGCGGTGGACTACGGCGACTCGGACATCAGCAAGGGCTTCGGCACCTGCGACGAGGCGAGCCGGAGCACCTGCACCGAGCTGAAGTACGCCGGAATCTCCCGCGACCGGGGCAAGATCGGCGCGACGTTCTCCTGGACCACCGACTACGAAGACGCCCAGTATGTGGACAAGCTGCTCGGCGTGGCCAAAGTGGACGGCATCATCGCCGGGTGGGCCAAGGACCGGGTGACCGAGTACAACGACGGCAAGGAATGCGCCAAGTCCATCGCCCTGATCACCGACTGGGTGAGCAAGCACAGCGGCACCCACCGGATGGCGACCAAGGACGATCGACTGTTCACATAGGACAGACAACCAGGGCCTGTGGTTCTCCTCCGGAAAGGAGAACCACAGGCCCTGTTGCGTTGGGGTGTGCTCAGCCCGCGTCGACGGTCAGGGTGAACTGGCCGAGGGTCGCGTAGCCGGAGTAGCCGTTGGAAGCGGGGTTGCCCGCGCCGGTTCCCTCGACCTGGAAGGTGTAGCGGCCCGCCGGGAGGTTCTGCGAGAAGGTCGCGTCCAGGCCGTTTGCCACGTTGGCGGACACGCGCTGCACCGGCGGGTCGACGGTGGCCACGACATTGCCGTTCGCGTCACGCACGGTGAGCTTGATGTCCAGGTTGGGGGCGAAGCTCGCCGGAAGTGCCTTCGCTGTCAGTGTTCCGCCCGAGTGCTGGATGGCGAACACGTCCACGTCGGCGTCCGTGGTGACGATGCCGGTGACAGGCTTGTTGTCGGACAGCGCGGCCGCCGAGGCCGGGTCGTTCGGGAAGTCGTCGGCCAGGATCGGCGCGCCGTTGCCCGGGATGACCGCCAGGTCGTCCTCACGGTTGTTGGCGTTGGTGTACTCGCCACGGCTCCACTGGGTCACCGGCTGGCTGTAGCCGACGCCCATGATCGGCGCCCAGTTGGTGTGGCCGCCGTAGTACTCCACGCCTGTGCTCTGGCCGTCGTGACCGAGGCCGAGGTTGTGGCCGGTCTCGTGGGAGATGATCTCCGCGATGGACTTGCCGTCGTAGCCAGAGTTCGCGTACGCCCAGGCTGGCTGGTAGTTGGCGTGCCTGTTGGCTTCGTCGAACGTGCCGATGTAGGCCTGGCCACCGCAGCCGCAGTTGGTCACGTCCTTGGGCGTGATCACCGCGCGGGTGCCGTAGACCTGGTCGGACGAGCCGGAGCGGGTGATCTTGTCCTCGGACGGCTGCTCGGTGGTCACGTCCACGTCGAACGTGCGGTAGTCCTCGGACACCGACAGGAAGGCCTCGTAGATCTTCGAACGCTCGGCGTCGTTGAACGACGACGGGTTTCCGTCCGAGTCGTAGGGCGGGGCGTCGATGCGGGCGCCGCCGTTCCACGCGGTGCCCTCGACGGAGTGCCCGTCGAAGTCGAGGTAGATCGTGCGGTTCGAACCGGGACGGCTGTGCAACTGGAACACGTTGACACCGGGCGGAACGGCCGGGGCCGCCGCGCGTGTCTGCGGTGTCGGCGCGTTCTTCTTCTCGACGGATCTGATCCGGCCGGCGTTGTCGACCTCGAAGTGATCACTCTTCGCCATCTGGACGACTTTCTCGGGGGAAAGGTCGTTCAGCACGGACAGCACCAACGGTGACACCGCGTCCAGCGGCTGGGGCTGATCGGACAGAGCGTCCTGCGCGGACTGCGCGGGAGAGGGGATGAGCAGGACCAGCGCGGCGGCTGCGGCAGCAGCGGTCACACCGGTTGCCCTTGCAGGGAGAGACAACCGAGACAGCTCCTTCGAGTTAACCCGAATGGGTTCAGTGGCCGCCCAATTTACAAACAACCTGTCTATGTGACTACGGCAAATGGTGTTTTTATCCCCCGCATGGAGTAAGAGGGTGTTCACCCTCACGTGGGTGTGTCGGTAACTCAACAGTGGCAGAGTTGTCCCGTGCGACTCCGCGTGCTGCTTTCCTGTGCCCTGCTCGGCCTCGTCACCGCCCAGCCGGCGACCGCCGAATCCCCGGTCGGACCTGCGAAGATCCGGTTCTCGACGTTCAACGCCTCGCTCAACCGGTCGGCAGCGGGACAGCTGGTCACCGATCTGTCAAGTCCGGACAACGCGCAGGCGCGCAAGGTCGCCGAGGTCATCCAGCGCGACCGCCCGGACGTCCTGCTGGTCAACGAGTTCGACTACGTGCCGGACAACCGGGCCGCGGACCTGTTCCGGACCAACTACCTGCGCAAAGGCCAGAACGGCGCGCGGGCGATCGACTACCCGTACGCCTTCACCGCGCCCGTGAACACCGGTGTGCCGAGCGGGATGGACTTCAACCGCGACGGCCGTTCCGACGGCCCGGACGACGCGTACGGCTTCGGCCTTTTCCCAGGCCAGTACGGGATGCTCGTGCTGTCGAAGTACCCGATCGACCTCGACAAGGTCCGGACGTTCCAGAACTTCCGGTGGCAGGACATGCCGGGCGCGCATCTGCCGGACGACCCGGCGACCCCGGCCAAGGCCGACTGGTACTCACCGCGGCAGCTCGAAGTGTTCCGACTGTCGTCCAAATCACACTGGGACCTCCCGCTGCGGACGGGCAGGAACGGAGGCGTGCACTTCCTCGTCTCGCACCCGACGCCGCCGTCGTTCGACGGCCCCGAGGACCGCAACGGCACGCGCAACCACGACGAGATCCGGCTCTGGGCCGACTACATCACCGGCAAGGCCGGTTACCTGTACGACGACAAGGGCAGGCGCGGCGGCCTGGAGCGGGGCGCCCGGTTCGTGATCGCCGGTGACCAGAACTCCGACCCGCTCGACGGCGACAGCGCGCCGGGAGCGATCACCCAGATCCTCGACTCGCGGCGGGTGGTCGACACCAAGCCCGCCAGCCGCGGCGCCGTCGAAGCGGCCAAGGCACAGGGCGGCGCGAACCTGACACACCGCGCGGACCCGCGCTACGACACCGGCGACTTCAACGACAACGCCCCCGGCAACCTGCGTGTGGACTACGTGCTGCCGTCGCACGGCCTGATTCCGTTGCACGCCGAGGTGTTCTGGCCGGTCACGGGCTCGCCGCTGGCGCGGCTGAACGATACGTCGGATCACCACCTGGTCGGACTGACCCTGCTAGTTTGGGGCCGGTGACGAGGACTCTCGCGCTGTTGCGGCACGCCAAGTCGGCCTGGCCGGAAGGTGTGGCTGATCTCGAACGCCCGCTGGGCGAACGCGGCCTGCGCGACGCGCCGGTCGCGGGGCGCTGGCTGGCCGAGAACCTGCCCGGCCTGCAGTTCGTGGCGTGCTCGACCGCGGTCCGGGCCCGGCAGACGTGGGAGCTCGCGTCGGCCGAACTACCCGGTCAGCCGGACGTCCGGCACTTCGCCAAGATCTACTACGGCCCGCTCGTCGAGGTGGTTCGTGACCTGCCCGCCCAGGTCGGCTCGGCGCTGCTGGTCGGGCACAACCCGGACATGGAGGACCTGGCCGAGTTCCTGACCGGAGACCAGGTGGTCTTCAAGACCTCGACGCTCGCCGTGCTGCGCAGCGACCTGCCGTGGACGGACGCCGGACAGGGCTGGGGTGAGCTGGTCACCACGGTCACCCCGCGGGGATAGGACTACTCCGATCGAGGGACACTGATCACCCAGGTTGTTCTGGCAGTGGCAACCCTGAAATCCTCGTGGTCGGGCGTCGACGCGATGGGGTTCGGACACATGCCGCAGGTGAAGCTGGGGGACGACAGCTCACCGTTCGGACGTGAGCTGCGCAGGCTGCGCACCCGGCGTGGGCTGTCCCTGCAGAAGCTCGCCGAGCTGGTCAACTACACACGCGGCTACATCGGGAAAGTCGAGACCGGCGACAAGCCGCCGACCAGTGAACTGGCTCGGCGCTGCGACCAGGTTCTCGAGGCCGGTGGCCAGCTGATCGCGCTGGCGACGTCGGAAGGGCTGCCCCGGCTGGCCCAACTGCCCGCGGCGGCGGCCACGTTCGTCGGCCGTGACCAGCACCTGAGCCAACTGGACCTCGCGCTGTCGGGTGACATGCCGGGTGCGCCGTGGACAGTGTCCGTGGACGGGCCACCTGGCGTCGGCAAAACAGCGTTGGCGCTGCGCCTGGCGCATCAGGTGAAGGACCGGTTCCCGGACGGTCAGCTGTACGTGGATCTGCACGGCTACTCGCCGGATGGCCAACCGTCCCGGCCGGACGTCGTGCTGGAGGAGTTCCTGCTCGCCCTGGGCACGAGCGCGGCGTCGATCCCGGCGTCCACCAGCCAGCGCGCGGCGCTGTACCGGTCCTTGCTCGACGGCAGCCGGGTCCTGCTCGTGCTCGACAACGCACGTGACTCCCGTCAGGTCGAACACCTGCTGCCGGGGTCGGCGGGCTGCGGAGTGATCGTGACCAGCCGGATGCGGCTCGGTGGCCTGCCGATCAGGCAGGACCAGCGGATCACGCTCGGCCCGTTGACCGAGGAGGAGTCGATCCTGTTGCTGCGCACAGTGATCGGCAACGACCGTGCCGACGACGAGCCGGAGGCGACAGCGGGGCTGGCTCGCCGCTGTGGGCACCTGCCGCTGGCGTTGCGCATCGCGGCCGAGCGTGTCGCGACCCACCCGCACCACTCGGTCGACGAACTGGCCGACGAACTCGGCGCCGAGGAAGAGCGACTGGACGTTCTGTCCACAGACGACGACTCGGTGGCGGTCAGGACCGTGTTCTCCTGGTCGTATCGTGACCTGTCCGGCGAGTCCGCACGGATGTTCCGCCTGATCGGCCTGCACCGGGGACCGCATCTGAGTGTGCATGCCGCTGCCGCGATGGCGGACGTTCCCGTGACACACGCCCGGCGGCTGCTGGATCGGCTTGTCGGCGTCCATCTGGTTCAGGGCCTGGGTGGAGGGCGCTACCGGTGCCACGACCTGTTGCGCGTCTACGCGGCGGAGCGGGCGCTGGAGGAGGAGCCGCCGGAGTCCCGAGACTTTGCGGTGCAACGAGTTCTGCATTGGTACTTGCGAACCTGCTACGCGGCAAACCACGTGCTGTCACCGCAGCGGTTCGAACCACCGCTCGAGCCGTGCCCGTTTACCTTGCCGGAGCTGGAGTTCGCGTCCTACGACGAGGCGTTGGACTGGTGCGAGGCGGAGATGCCGAACCTGATCGCCGCGCCCCGGCTGGCACTGGAGTACGGACAGGACGCGCTCGCGTGGAAGATTCCCGTTTGCTGCTTCAACTTCGTGTTCCTGCGCAAGCGGTGGAGCCCGTGGATCAGCGCGCACGAGCTCGGGATCGCGGGAGCACGGCGTCTCGGTGACCGGTTCGGCGAGGCCTGGGCGTTGAACAACGTCGCGCACGGTTTCCGTGAGCTGCGCAGGTTCAAGGACGCCAAGGAACACCTGGCGGAAGCGATGGAGATCCGTAAGCAGATCGATGACCAGGTCGGTCTGGCCTGGACACTCACAGCGATGGGATTTGTCGACGGGGATCTCAGTCGGTTCACGGCCGCGGCGGCTTCGCTGTCGGAGGCACTGCGTATCCGCGCGGACGTGGAACGGGACCACGCGGACAACGCCCAGCTGATGACCGCCAACAAGCAGGGGCAGGGGATTGCTCGGGCTTCACTGGGGAACGCTTTGCGTGAACTGGGACGGTTGGACGAGGCGCTGAATGAGCTCAACCAGGCGCTGGGGATTTTCCGTGATATCGCCGATCGGCATGGTGAGGGTTACACGCTGGTGAAGCTGGGTGACTTGTACGCCAGGCTGCACCGGCCGGACGATGCTTTGGCCAATTTCGAGGAGGCTTTGGCCACGCGCCGGGAGATCGGTGACCGTTGGGGCGAGGCGGAGACTCTGCACAGTCGGGGCCGGGTTTTGCTTGATACCGGGAAGGCGGAGGCGGCTCGCGAGTCTTGGCATGACGCGTTGGCTATTTTCGCTGATTTGGATGATCCTCGGGCTGAGGATGTTCGGGCCTTGCTTGCTTCCACGCCTCGGATTGTGGGTTAGTTCTACGCTCGTCCTCGCCGGACACCATGTTCCTCGGCTTGACAAGCAGGTCCCCTCGCCGGACGGCAGGCCGCCAGACTTGACAAGCAGGTCCTCGCCGGACGGCAGGCCGCCAAAAGGGGAACACAGGATCTAGAGCCTTAGGCTCGTCGTTCTAGTGTTTTTGTGGGTCGGGTAGAGGCGGGCGTGTCCCCTTCCGTATGGCCTGCCAGAGGAAACCACAACGCGTCAAGAGGTCGGTATCGCCCGCGCTGCGGGTCGGTTTGGGTAGGCCGACCTCCTGACCCGTTGTGGTTTGGCTGCGCCCAGGCCATACGGAAGGGAACACACCCGAAGCACCCCCATGCGCTTGCGCGCGGGCTGCTCTGCGCATGCGCGCGAGCCGCCAGCACCCTGACTGCGGTTGCTTGTTCTCCGCAGCCGCATGAGATCTATACCGACTTGACTTGCCTATGCATTCACACAGCAAACCGGTCTAACACTGTAGCTTTCTACACCGAGACGAAAAGGGATATGAGTGCCCCCGCCTGCGGCTTGCGGTGTGCGCGCCAGCGCAGGGGTGTGGTTCGTGGGGTGTCCCTCCCGTATGGCCTGGGCGCAGCCACACCACGGCGTGTCGGGAGGTCGGCCCACGCAACCCAACCCACAGCGCAGGCCCTACCGACCTCCCGGCACGCCGTGGTTTCCTCCGGCAGGACATACGGGAGGGGCACCCCACGCCCCCCACTAGACCCAGGAAGCCACGTGGGCTAAGCGAACCGGCTCGGCGAACAGAGTTCTTTGTGTCCCCTCTTGGAGGCCTGCCCGCCGGCGAGGCATCTCTTTGTCCTACTTCAAAGCCTCGAACAGCCGGGCCAGAAACGCCTCCGTGTTGACCGACACCGCTGCTCGCACCGGCGCCCTTCCTTGGCCTGCTTGGCTTTTGATGTCGGTGTCGTCGGCGATCCTTCGCCAGTCGGAGATCAGCTGGCCTCGAGTGTGGGTGCCGTGCAACTCCACTGACACCACGACTTCCCGGTACTGCGCCAATGTCGGGTCGTGCAGCAGGGCTGCTGCCAGTGGGTCGTGGATTGTGCAGGTGGGGTAGCCGAACATTCTCGAGTAGAAGGCCGCGTAGTGCTTCAGGAGTCCTGTGGCGAACTGGGCTTTGGGCGTGGGGATCTGGGCCAGTGCTGCCATCCATGTTTCGTCCGCGCGGGCTGTTTCCGTCACGTCGAGGCTGACCAGGGTCAGGTTGGGCAGTCCGGCGTCGAAGACCAGGTCTGCTGCTTCCGGGTCGTGCCAGATGTTCGCTTCCGCGTTCGGGGTCACGTTTCCCGGCACGCCCAGTGCTCCGCCGAGGACCATGACCGACTTCAGCAGGTGCGGCAGGCCTGGTTCCAGGAGGAGGGCCATGGCCACGTTTGTCAGTGGGCCGAGCGCCAGCAGGGTCAGTTCTCCCGGGCTCTGCCTGGCCAGTGTGACTATCTGCTCTGCTGCCGAGATGTCCACCGGGCGGCGGCTCGGGACTGCGCCTGCCTGGCCGCCGAGGCCGTCGGCTCCGTGCACGAACTCTGTTGTGCGCAGTTCCTGGGCCAGGGGGCGGGCTGCGCCGATGGCGACGGGGACTTCTGTCAGGCCCGCGAGGTCGAGGACTCTCAGTGCGTTGTCCGCCGCTGTCGCGGCGGGCACGTTGCCGTGCACGCTGCCCACCGCGACGATCTCCGTGCTTTCCTGTGCCGCGAGGTACAGGATCGCCAGTGAGTCGTCGATGCCCGGGTCTGTGTCGAGGATGATGCGCACAGGTTCAGACTCAACCAGAACGCTTGCCCGGACGCAGCAAAGTCGTGCTCAGCAACCCATACAGCGCAGCGCCCGTCACGAAGGCCACAACCACGCCGATGTTGCTCGCGCCGATGCTTCCCGCCTTGGCCGCCGGGCTGAGCAGGTAGCCGAGGATCGTGCTGATGTTCTCGTCCGCCGACGTCACCAGGCCGAGGCCGACGAAGATCGCGACCACTATGGACACCACACCTGCCGGGTTGACCGCCCCGTACTTTCCCATCGGGTCGTACAGCGCTTCCTTGGAGTAGCCGTCGCGGCGGTGCAGGAACATGTCCGTCACGAAGATCGCCGACCAGGACGCCGTCACCACGCCGATGACGATCAGGAACGACTGCACGGGCGCGAAGAAACTCGGGGCGACGAAGATCAGGTAGGCGCCGCCGACCACCATCAGCACGCCGTCGATCGCCACCGCCGACCAGCGGGGGATCCGCAGGCCCAGCGCGAGCAGGTTCAGGCCGGAGCTGTACAGATTGAACACCGCGCCCGCGATCACGCTGAGCATCGTGGCCAGCAGGAACGGGATCAGGAACCACGTCGGCAGGGTGACCGCGAACGCGCCGATCGGGTCGACCGCCGCCGCTGCCGCGAGCTTCGGGTTGCCCGCTGTCAGCAGCACACCGAACAGCATCAGCACCGCCGGTGCGGTCGCGCCGCCGATCGCGGTCCACCAGATCACCGACTTGGGCGAGCCCTTGGTGTACCGGCTGTAGTCGGCTCCTGCCGGTGTCCAGCCGATGCCGTTGGCGATCACCAGCGAGATGCCGCCGACCACCAGTGCGACGCTGCCCGAGTCCGCCGCTCTCGTGAAGTCGAGGTCCGGGATGATGATCAGGAAATAGCCGACCACCGCGACGGCGACCGCCAGTGTGATCCACTTCTGCACCCGCAGGATCACGTCGTAGCCATAGATCGCGATCACCATCACCAGCGCGGCCGTGATCAGGAAGCCGAGCACGAGCATGGGCGTCGCGCCGAGTCCCGGGCTGATCCGTTCGAGGATCGTGCGGGTCGCCAGCGCACCGAGAGTGACGCTGACGGTCTCCCAACCCACCAGCGACAGGTACACGAAGAACGTTGGCAGCTTGTTGCCGACATGGCCGAACGCGGCCCGACTGAGCGTCATGGTCGGCGCGCCGCCCTTGGTCCCGGCAAGTGCGACCAATCCGACCACCGGGTAGGAAACTGCCAGGCCGATCGCCACCGCCAGCGCGCCCTGCCACGGGCTCAGGCCCAGCCCCACCACGAAGACGCCGTACGCCACGGTGAAGAAGCTGAAGTTCGCCGCCGTCCACGGCCAGAACAGGCTGGTCGGGCGGCCATGGCGTTCGGAGTCGCCGACCCAGTCGATGCCCTTCCGCTCGACCTGCCAGCCGCCCCGCGCGACGTCGACCACCGGTGCCTCCCTGCTCTTTTGGGGTGACGCCGGGGGTGTCTCCCAAAAGAGTCGACAAGTCACCCCTGCAAACGGCTGCCCCAGCAGTCAATCGTTGACCGTAAGCGGAAAGTAACAGGCGTGTCCGCGCTTGAACAGCAGCATGTCTAGGGGTCTTGCTGGTGTTGCGTGGACACGCCGGGAACACCGAAAACCGGGAGCGCGTCCAGTGGGTGTCGTCGCTCAGCGAAACGCTGGGCGCGGGGCCTCAACGCTGGGCGCGAGCTTGCTCCACCCTGATCCACTCGGACGCCAGCGCGTACGGGTCAAGAGTGGAAGTAGTGCCTTCGGCGATGCGCTGCACGGCGAAGCGCAACAGATGGCTCGCGTGTTCCGCGCCCACGCCCGCCTGCGACGCCAGGCGCTCGTAAGCCATCTCGGACTGCCACGCGCGCTCGCATTGCGCGGCGACCAAGTCCGGTAGGTAGTCCATGCCCCTTTGTACTCCTCCAACTCGCATGCGGATGAGACGTGCGCAGACCATATTGGTTATGCGCCTGTGAACGTGACTATTACCATGCCTCGTTCGCGTAACGTTCACAGAATGACGAACTCCGCACGGCAGGTGCTGAGCCAGACCCAGGCGGAGCTGACTCCTTTGCCTGGCGCGAACCGCTTGGTGGCCCTCGTTGCCGACGGCACGGCGCCGGTGTCCGCGATCGGAGCGCTGGCCGCGGAGGAAAAGTACATCATCGCCAGTGACTGGCGCGCGTTCCTGACACTGGCCGCCCGCGCCGAGGACCCGGCCACCAGGCAGTTCTTCAGTTTCCTCGCCGGTGGGGAGAGCCTGGCGCTCGACCTGCTCGTCCCGCTGGCCGAGGCGGCCGGTGCGGACATGGACGCCCACACACCACAAGCGGGTTGCCAGGCATATGCGTCATACGTGGCGTCGTTGGCGCTCAACGCTTCGCCGGTTGACGCGGTGCTCGCGTTGTTCGCGAACTTCGCGGCATGGGGTGAATACTGCGCCGCGATCTCCGCGTCCCTGCGGGCGAACTACGGATTCGACGACCGCGCGTGCGGTTTCCTCGACTTCTTCGCGACACCGGTTCCGGAGCCGGAACAGTATGCGCTGGCAGCGATTCAGACCGCGCTGTACAACGGCTGGGAGCCCGGTGAGGCGCGTCGGCACGGACGTTTGTTGCTGGACTACGAGCTGATGTTCTGGAACACCCTCGCGGGCACCACCGACACCCCGGACTAGGACGCGCGCAGCGACTCGAACATGATCGCGCCGAGCCGTCCCGGCTCGCCGCCGACGTGCCGTTCGGCCGCGACGATCCCGACGAGGATCGCTTTCAGGTCCGCGCCGTTCACGTCGGCGCGGACGGCGCCCGCCTGCTGGGCGCGGGCGAGCAGGTGGTCCTGCGCGGCACGGAGTGCCTGACTGGCCGGTCCCAGCACGTCCATCAGGTCACGGCCGGAGGAGGCGAGCGCCTCGCCGAGGGCCTTGTTGCCGACCACCTTCTCGATCATGCTGACGAAGAAGCCGAAGAACGCCGCGCCGGGGTCGTCGGCGTCCGCAAGCGCTTCCGCCTCCGCGACCAGTGCCTCGACCCGGCTGATCAGGATCGCTTCCAGCAGCGCTTCCTTGGTGGGGAAGTGCCGGTAGACGGTGCCGATGCCGACCCCGGCACGCTTGGCGACCTCGTCGATCGGCACGGCGAGGCCCTCGGTCTCGAAGACCTGCTGCGCGACGTCGAGCACCCGCGCGCGGTTTCGCCGCGCGTCGGCCCGCAGCGGCCGTTCGGTCTCCGTCATGCTCATCACCCGTTTGCCTGCCGATGTCCGCCTGACCAGGGGACCTGTCGACCATATCCCGTTCTCGACGCGGCGGGCCGTCAACTGTGACCTGGCAGCTGCCGTTCGTAGGTGGCGATGAACCGCTCCATCGCCGCGTCGACCGCCTCCCGGTCTCCCGTGGCGAGCAGGTCGAGCAACAGGCCGCGGGTGACGGCAAGGCCGAGCCGCGCGTTCGCCGCCGCGTCCTGTTCGGACAGTCCCTGTGCCGTGCCGAGGGCGATGACCGGGTCGAGCCAGGCGTGGACCACGTCGTCGAGCAGCTGCGTCGTCCCCGGCCTGCCCTGCAACGCCTGGCCGTAGACCTCGAAGAACAGCCGGATGTTCGGCCACAGTGCCGGGTCGGAGACACGCCGCCAGTAGCGGCGGGCCAGATCGCCCACCGACTCGTCCGCCGCCTTCGCTGACTGCGCGGCCAGTTCGGCGAGCACAGCTCGCTGCCCGTCCTCGACCGTTTTGATGATCGCCACGAGCAGGCCCTGCTTGGACCCGAAGTGGTAGATCAGCATCCGATGGCTCGTACCGAGTGCCGCCGCGATCTGCCGCAGGCTCCGATCGGCGATCCCGTGTTCGGCCACGTACGCCACCGCGTCTGTCAGCAGCCGTTCTCTCGCGTCTACCATCGTACCAGATGGTACATGTACCATCTGGTACACACGAAAGGCAGGCGCATGGCGAAGCAGGAGTTCGAGGTCACCGTCCACTCGGCCGCCCCGCCCGGTGCGGTCTACGCGCTCCTCCGGGACGGCTCGACGTGGCCCGACTGGTCGACGCTGGAGAAATTCGTCCTGGAGAAGCCGGGTTCACCGGAGCCGGAGAGCGTCGGCGCGATCCGCAACTTCTTCACCGGCCGGTACAAGATGCGGGAGCAGATCGCGGAACTGGTGCCGGACAAGCGATTCAGCTACACGCTGCTGTCCGGGCTCGCGCTCAAGGACTACCGCGCCGACGTCGACCTGACGCCGTCCGGCGACGGCACGGACATCCGGTGGCACACGTCGTTCCGGCCGAAAGTGCCCGGAATGGGCGGGATCTACCGGCGCACCCTGTACAAGCTCACCGCCGACCTTGCCGCACGCCTGGCGGAGTACGCCGCCAGGCAGTGACTCAGACTGGGGCGATTCGGACTACAGTCCCCTTGTGTCTGACGACGAGCTGATGAGGATCGGCGCGAAACCGCCGAAGGAACGCGCGGACGCGGCCCGCAACCGCGGCAAGATCCTGACCGCTGCGGCGAGCCTGTTCGACCGGCACGGGGTCGCCGGTGTCTCGATGGACCAGATCGCGACCGAGGCCGGTGTCGGCAAGGGGACGCTGTTCCGGCGGTTCGGCGACAAGTCCGGCCTGGCCGCGGCGCTGCTGGACGGCCGCGAGCGCGAACTGCAGCAGGCGATCCTGTCCGGCGAGCCGCCGCTGGGCCCGGACGCGCCCGCCGACGTGCGGCTGACCGCGTTCATCGAGGCCTACGCGGCCTTCCTCGACGCGAACGTCGACCTGATCCACCTGTCGGAGACGGCGTCGCCGGGCGCGCGGTACCGGATCGGCTCGTACCAGCTCTGGCACCGGCACGTGACGATCCTGCTCGCCAAGGCCCGGCCCGACCTGGACACCGACTACCTCGCACACGCGATCCTCGCGCCACTGGCCGCCGACCTGCGCAAAGCACTGGACTACCCGCCGCAGCGGGCGGCGGCGGGCGCCGTGGCGCTGACTCGTCTCGTCCTCACCGGAGTGACAAGCGGACCATAGTCCGCTAATCTCGATTCAACCGGACCGTAGTCCGATTAATCGAGAGGCCTGTCATGAGCACGGTGTTGCACATCTCCGCGTCGCCACGGGGCGAGGCGTCCGAATCGCTGGCGATCGCGCGTACCTTCCTGGAGACGTACGAGGAAACCCATCCCGACGACGAGATCGTCCCCTTCGACCTGTGGGACGGCACGCTGCCGGAGTTCGGCCCGGCGGCCGCGGCGGCCAAGATGGAGCTGTTCGCGGGCCGGGAGCCGTCCGGCGACGCGTGGAACGCGGTGATCCGCACGTTCGAGCGGTTCGACGCGGCCGACAAGTACCTGTTCAGCGTTCCGATGTGGAACTCGACGGTGCCCTACATCCTCAAGCAGTTCATCGACGTCGTCAGCCAGCCGGGCATGATCTTCTCGTTCGACCCGCGACACGGCTACACAGGACTGTTGCAGGGCAAGAAGGCCGCGGTGATCTACACGAGCGCGGTCTACGGCGACGGCCTGCCGCCGTCCTTCGGCGCCGACTTCCAACAGCCCTATCTGGACAACTGGCTGCGCTGGGCCGGTGTGCACGACATCACCTCGATCCAGTTCCGGCCGGACCTGGTCACCGTGACCGGCGACGCGGACCGCGCGAGCGCGCGTGAGCAGGCGCGGGACGTGGCGAAGAACTTCTAAGAAGAAGTGGTTGGCGTCACGGGGGCGTCAACAACGCATTAACAAGTCACCTCCGATCGTCATGACGGCGTCGCGCCTTGCCGCCCAACCGCGGAAATGGGGTTGTGGTGGAGGAGTGACTCTGACGGATGTGCTGCCCAGTCTGGGCCGATCACTGCATTCCAAGCTGGAACCGGACGTCTGGCCGCGCAGTGCGAGCGCGCACCCCGACGGCCTGCGGATCGCGGGCATCCCGGTGACCGAGCTCGCCGCGCGGTTCGGCACCCCCGCCTACATCCTCGACGAGGACGAGGTCAGGCGCCGGTGCCGGGCGTACCGGGCCGCACTGCCCGGCTTCGAGATCGCCTACGCGGGCAAGTCGCTGACCTGCCGTGCCGTCCTGCGCTGGATGGCCGAGGAGGGCTTCTCGCTTGACGTCTGCTCGGCCGGTGAACTGGCCGTCGCACGTGCCGTCGGCTTCCCGGCCGAGCGGATCCTGATGCACGGCAACGTCAAGACCGCCGAGGACTGGAAGGCCGCGCTCGGCTACGAGATCGGCCGGATCGTCGTGGACTCGCTCGACGAGATCGAGCAGCTCGGCGCGCTGGCACGACATCCGCAGCGGGTGCTCGTCCGCGTCACCCCTGGCGTGGACGGGCACACGCACAAAGCGATCGCGACCGGGGTGGAGGACCAGAAGTTCGGTTTCCCGTTGCGGGACGCGATGACCGCGGTGGACGCCGTGCTGGCGCAGCCCGGTCTGCGGCTGGACGGCCTGCACTGCCACATCGGCTCGCAGATCTCCACTGTGGCCAGTTTCGAGCTGGCCGCCCGGCGGATGGTCGAGTTCGCCGGAGCGATCCGTGACCGGCACGGGATCGTGCTGAAGTCGCTGGACCTCGGCGGCGGGCACGCCGTGCCGTACCTGCCCGGCCAGCAGGAGTTCGACCTGGCCGGATACGCCCAGCGAGTGCAGGTCGCGGTCAACTACACCGCGACGCAGCTCGGGCTGCCCGCGCCCCAGCTGACCATCGAGCCGGGCCGGGCACTGGTGGCCAACGCGGGCGTCACGCTGTACCGCGTCGTCACGGTGAAAGGCCGCTACGTCGCCGTGGACGGCGGGATGAGCGACAACATGCGCGCGTGCCTGTACGACGCGAAGTACCTCGTCCGGCTCGCCGGACGGTCCTCCTCTGCTCCACTGAGGACGGTCTCGGTCGTCGGACGGCACTGCGAAGCGGGCGATGTCCTCGCCGCCGACATCCCGTTGCCGTCGGACGTGCACGCGGGCGACGTGCTCGCGGTGCCCGTGACCGGCGCGTACCACCACTCCCTCGCCTCGAACTACAACCAGGTCTGCCGCCCGCCGATCATCGGTGTCCGGGACGGCTGGGCGCGGCCGTTGGTGCGCAGGGAGACCGAAGAGGACCTGCTGGCCCGTGACGTCGGCTAGGAATACAGCCTGACCAGGTCCGCCGCCGCCCGCACGAACATCTCCCGCAGCTGCGGCGGTTCGAGGACTTCGGCGTCCGGGCCGAGCTGCAGGATGGCGTGCAGCGCGTGCAGGTTCGTCTCGATCGGCACGGTCACGGTGACCCAGCCGTCCTCATCGGGCTCCGGCGTGTGGTCGCGCAGCGCGCGGCCGACCACCGGGCCCAGCAGGAACGCCATCTTGCGGCCCTGCGGCGACAGCCGGACCGTGGCCTGGCCCTTCCACAGCGTGCTCTGCACCCGCTCGGCCGAGACCTCCCAGTGCTTGGCCAGGTCGAAGCCCGTGGGCCGGTCGAACTTCCGGTCGGTCGGCTCCAGCGCGAGAATCCGTGACACACGGTAGGTCCGTGGCTCGGAGCCGCTGACGGCGACGAGGTACCAGGTGCCGTTCTTCAGCACGAGCCCGAGCGGTTCGAGCACGCGGTCCACTTCGGTACTGCCCCACCTGCGGTAGCGCACAGAGATCCGGCGCTGCTCCCACACCGCACCGGCGACGGCGGCCAGGTGCGGAGCGGACTCGTCCTCCCGGAACCAGCCTGGCGCGTCCAGCAGGAACCGTTCCCTGATGGACTCCGCCCTGGAGCGCAGCTCGGGCGGCAACGCGGCCATCAGCTTGAGCTGGGCGGCCGCGAGCACCTCACCGAGTCCGAGCTGTTTGGCCTGGTCGGGCAGACCGGCGAGGAACAGCGACTCGGCCTCGGCCGTGGTCATCCCGGTCAGCTGAGTGCGGTAGCCGTCCAGCAGCTGGTAGCCGCCCGTGGGGCCGCGGTCCGCGTACACCGGCACACCAGCGGAGCTGAGCGACTCCACGTCCCGGTAGATCGTGCGGACCGAGACCTCCAGCTCGTCGGCGAGTTCCTGCGCGGTCATCCGGCCCCTGGCCTGCAGAAGCAGGAGGACCGACAGCAACCGGCTCGCTCGCACACGTCGATTCTGCCGGGTAACGTCCGGACCATGCTCCTCGCCGGACGCGAAGTGGCCATCAGCAGCCCGGACAAGGTGTACTTCCCCGACCGCGGCGAGACCAAGCTCGACCTGGTCAACTACTACGCGGCGGTCGCGGAGCCGCTGATGCGCGCGATGGGCGGACGGCCGGTGCTGATGCAGCGTTTCCCGCGCGGCGCGGGCGGGCCGTCGTTCTTCCAGAAGCGCGTGCCGGACAACGTCCCGCCGTGGCTGGCGACGACGGTCGTCCAGACCGTGAACGGCACGCCGTCGAAAGCCCTGGTCATCGCCGATCTGGCGCACGTGGCGTGGGCGGTGAACCTCGGCTGTCTCGGCTTCCACGTGTGGCCGTTCACCGCGGCGGACGCCGACCACGCGGACGAACTGCGGCTCGACCTCGATCCCCAACCGGGAACCGGCTTCGCGCAGGCCGTCGAGGCCGCACACGAGCTGCGCGCGCTGCTGGCGTCGCTGGGGCTGGAGGGCTACCCGAAGACGACCGGGCAGCGCGGGCTGCACGTGTACCTGCGCCTTGAGCCGCGCTGGGATCCGTACCAGGTCCGCTCGGCCGCCGTGGCCGTCGCCCGTGAGCTGGAACGGCGCCGCCCTGACCTGATCACGGCGGCGTGGTGGAAGGAAGAGCGAGGCGCCCGGATCTTCGTCGACTACAACCAGAACGCCCCACACAAGACGGTCTTCGGCGCGTGGTCCGTGCGGGACAAGGTGACCGGCCCGGTGTCGACGCCGCTGTTCTGGTCCGAACTGGACTCCGTCGATCCGCAGGCGCTCACCCTGGCGTCGGTCCCGGCCCGGCTGGCGGAGCTCGGCGATCCGTGGGAGCCGATGCGCCCCCAGTCGTTGGAGCCGCTGCTGGAGATGCACGAACGGGACACGGCCGCCGGGTTGATGGACGCGCCGTGGCCGCCGGTGTACCCCAAGCAGCCCAACGAACCCGATCGTGTCGCTCCCAGCCGGGCACGAAGTTCCGACTCCTAGTCGTCAAGGCTGACATCATCACACCATGGGTTTGATCGAGGCAGTGCTCGGCGACATCACCGAACAGCGCGTGGACGCGATCGTCACAGCGGCGAACGAGTCGCTGACAGGCGGCGGTGGTGTCGACGGCGCTGTCCACCGCGCGGCCGGTCCCCGCCTGGCTGAGGCGGGGGCGGCGCTGGCGCCGTGCCTGCCCGGAAACGCCGTCGCGACACCGGCTTTCGACCTGGCGCCGGTGAAGCACGTGATCCACACCGTCGGGCCGGTGTGGGAGGGCGGCGGGCACGGCGAGGCGAAGGTGCTCGCCTCGTGCTACCAGAACTCCCTGTTGGTGGCGGAGGAACTCCGTGTTCGCAGCATCGCGTTCCCGGCCGTCGCGACCGGCGTCTACGGGTATCCGGCGGCGGAGGCCGCGGCCATCGCCGCGTGGGCGGTCCGGTCGACGCCGTCGGACTTCGCCGAGATCCGGCTCGTCGCGTTCGACGAGGAGACGTACTCACTGCTGGCGGACGCCGTGCGGGCCCCGGTCGTCGAGCACTGTGGCACCTGCGGCGAGGTCGGCGTGCCGATCCTGTTCGGCCTGCCGACGGCGCACGCGGTCGCCGCGGGCGAGGCAGGACGGCTGAAGCTGGCCGGTTGCGTCGTGCACGGCGACGGTTCGGACCCGCAGTGGGAGTGCCCGAACGGTCACCAGTGGACCAACAACGACCCGGACGACCTGCGTGTCCTGGTGGCGATCACCGAGGCGGTCGACGGCTACTGAGCCCACGGGCCGACGCCGGAGATCCGTTCCGGCTCGATCCGCCCGATCAGGGTGGTCGCCGCCCAGGATTAGTCCACAAAGGACGCCTACTCCCACGTGAGGTGGCCGCGTTCGTCGACCTCGGCGCGGACCGGATCGCCGTCGACGACGATCTCGCTGCCCGCCAAGGCGTTCGCCACCTCCGCCAGCATGGCCGTGACACTCGGCCAAGTGGGATCCGCCTGCGCTGTCCCGACATTGTCGAACGACATGACACAGCCGCGCAGCGGGCCGTCCCTGAGGTCGACGAAGAGGTCGGTTCCCATCCGGCTGTCCGCGATCGGCAGCCAGACCGGCAGGTACATCCCCTCACAGGGCGTCCCCGCCGGTTCGGCCATGAGCGCGGCGATCCTGTCGTCGACGGTGGGCCGTTGCCCGCCCGCCCACGCGAGCAGCTCACGGTGCATCCAGCCGTCCTCACTCGCGAAGTAGTTGTCTTCCGCGTTGCGCCACACGTCTGTCCAGGACTTGCGACTGCGCAACGCGGACGCCACCGGATAGGGGTCGAACCAGCGTGGGAGCAGGTGGCCGGGCCCGTCCGCCCGTCCGTCGGCCAGTCGCCACCAGGCGAGCAGGTCCGCGGGCAGAGCGACACCGACAGCCTCCTCGGCGGCGGCGATGTCAGGCTCGGTGGCAGGAGGCCTGATCGTGGCGAGCAGATCGGGCGCACGTTGCGCGAGGGAAGCACGGATGCGGTTCCAGGACGTCTCGACGTCAGGCAGGCTCATGCCGAGCGATCATTCCGCACCTCGGTCGTCCGCGAACCCGATTGATCAGAACCATCGCCGGTCGAGGTTCGCACCGAAGCCCGCGAGCATGTCCAGCGGATACCCCTTCTCCAGCACGGCCCCGTCTTGTCGAGCTCGATTTCGACAAGGGTTTGATCGACGGAACCGTCACAGTGGCAACAAGATCGCCTGGGGGACTCACGCACGATCATCGTGGCGATGTCCTATACTCGAGTGCCAGGAGCCATCGCGTGCTCCGAGGCGGAGGTTCCGGCTCCGGTCGAGTCGGTCACCTCTGCAACATCCGCACTGGATCCCGTCCGGGCCAGATGTGGGCGTCGCTCCGCTTTCGGTGGAGGCCCTCCGGATCGCTGTACCCAGCTTGACGTTGTACACCGCAGTACCTGAGTTTCCGGCGACCGGGCAGGACTCAGTTTGACCAAGTCGTGGGGGTTGCGATTGGTTGAGCTGAGGCTGTCTTCGTCTCATCTCAACCCAGGATGAGACGAAGGGCAGTGAGTCGGATGGACATCGGTGGCCTGCAGCAGGGAGCGGTCGGGCTGATCGTGCTCGCGATCATTTCAGCCATCACCCGGGTCGTCCTGGTCTACCTCTCGCTTCGTGGTGCCCCTCCGGAGACACGTCCGACGATCCTCAAGAGCCTGGCTGTCGTGTTCCAGAGCTTCGGAATCGGCCGGTTCCAGAACGCACTTCGCCCGCCGGGCAAGACATCCGACGCCACCGTCGACGAGCCCGCGCCGGGCAAGGCAGACCGCAGAGTCGAGACGAGCGACCCACCATGACTGGACATCCCCTCCGTGGATCTGCCGAACAACACACTGACAACTCACTCCGGCGAGGCGGACCACAACGCGCTCATGGGAACGCAGGCGAGGTTCTCCCCAAAAGGCAGTTGCTGCTCACCGCAGTAGAGGACGAAGCCCGCGCGGAAACGGTCGCCAAGCCGCCGTTGGAGGAGACGAAGAGAGCGGAAATCGTCGGTACGAACGGTTTCGGCGGCCTTCACTTCGATGGCGACCACTCGCCCAGCGTTGTCCTCCAGCACCGCATCGACCTCGTAGCCGTCACGGTCCCGATAGTGGTGCAGGCGAGGGGCCGTCTGACTCCAGGTGATCTGACGCGCGAGTTCACCGAGGACGAACGTCTCGGCGAGGCCGCCTGTCGTCGCGTCGTTGGTGACGCCGGAGACCAAGTGCGCGGCGAGGCCGACGTCGTTGAACACCAGTTTCGGCATGGCGACGGCCCGAGTCGTCGCGTTTGCCGACCACCCCGGAATCAATCGGATCAGGTAGACCAGTTCGAGGAGCCCGACGTAGTCGCGGACCGTCGACGCGGGAAGCGCCAGATCCGATGACAGGCGGGAGTAGTTGAGCAGGCCGCCGGACTGCGCGGCCAGGGTTCCGACAAGTCGTCGCATGTCGGAACCACGCTGGATGTCCGCGACCTGGTGGATGTCCCGACTCATGATGTCGTCCAGGTACGACCTGAAGAACTGAGTTCGACGCCGAGGGTTCGCACGTCGAAGGACTTCCGGATACCCGCCGCAGGACGCGAGAGCCAGGTAGTCGCGCCGACGCAACTCCGACGGTTTCACCCGCAGCCGAGTGCCATTGGCGAATGCGGCATCGACGAAACCGTCGGGCTCGCTGTTGATCTCGCCCTGCGACAGCGGGAACAGTTCGATCGTCTCCGAACGTCCAGGCAGTGCGTCGGGGAGTTGGCTCAGGCCGAGCAGCCTGGCCGAACCGGTGAGGAGGAATCGCCCCGGGCGAGGGTCGCGGTCGACTACGTGCTTGATCGTCAGCCACAGTTCCGGAACGCGCTGAACCTCATCGATGAGCATGGTGCCCGGGGCATCGAGGAAGGCAACGGGATCGGCGGCGGCCGAGGCTCTGGTCCGGGGATCGTCCAGGTATCGGCGCGTGGCGTCCGGATGACCGCGCAAGGACAACTCGGCGAGTGTGCTCTTACCCGTCTGGCGCGCTCCGTTGACGATGACCACCCGCGTGTCCGCGAGCGCCTCCGCAACCAGTTCAGCAGCTCGACGTGGTAGATACTCCTCGGCACTGCGCACGACCCGATGATACCCGGTTTCCGTGGATCTGCCGAAGATGCGCCCGCTGATCTGCCGATGACTGAGCCGCCCATCTGCCGAGAGGTTCGTCGTGGATCTGCCGAACGAGAGGCCGACACAGTGGCGAGAGGCGGGGCACGAGCTAGCCTGAATGCGTGAACGCCGGAACCCCCTCGTTGAAAATCGGCCCCTACGAGGTCGATCCCGCCGTCGTGCTCGCACCGATGGCGGGGATCACCAACGTGGCGTTCCGGCAGCTCTGCCGCGAGTTCGGCAGCCCCACCTCGCTGTACGTCTGCGAAATGATCACCGCGCGGGCCATCGTCGAACGCGACGAGAAGACCATGCACATGATCACCTTCGGCGAAGGCGAGAGCCCGAGGTCACTGCAGCTCTACGGCGTCGACCCGGCCACCATCGCCGAGGCCACCAAAATCATCGTCGGCGAGGACCGGGCCGACCACATCGACATGAACTTCGGCTGCCCCGTCCCCAAGGTCACCAAGAAGGGTGGCGGCGCCGCGCTTCCGTACAAGCGGCGGCTTTTCGGGGACATCGTCAAGGCCGCCGTCGACGCCGCCGGGGATGTTCCGGTCACCGTCAAGTTCCGGGTCGGCATCGACGACGAGCACCTCACCTATCTCGATGCCGGGCGGATCGCGGAAGCCGAGGGGGCCAGGGCGGTCGCGCTGCATGCCCGGACCGCCGCGCAGCGGTATTCCGGCACGGCCGACTGGTCGAAGGTCGCCAGGCTCAAGGAAGCCGTCACCAGCATTCCCGTTCTGGGCAACGGGGACATCTTCTGTGCCGACGACGCCATCCGGATGATGGCTCAGACCGGGTGCGACGGGGTCGTCGTCGGACGTGGATGCCTTGGCAGGCCTTGGCTTTTCGCCGAGCTGCAGGCCGCGTTCCGCGGCGGGCCGATTCCGGACGGCCCGAATCTCGGGACCGTCGCACGCATCCTGCACCGGCACGCGCTCCTGCTCGCCGACCATCTCGGGCCGGACAAGGGGATCCGGGATCTGCGCAAGCACATGGCCTGGTATCTCAAGGGTTTCCCGATCGGCTCCGAGCTTCGCCAGCAGTTCGCCCTCGTCGACACGGTCGGCCAGATCGAGGGCCTGATCGCCCAGCTCGACCACGACGCGCCGTTCCCCGCCGACGCCGAAGGTCCGCGCGGGCGCCAGGGCTCGCCCGGCAAGGTCACGTTGCCCGATGGCTGGCTCGACGACCCGGACGACCGTTCCGTCCCGATCGGCGCGGATGTCATGCACTCCGGCGGATAGTGACGCGCGTCACGGCATGACCGGGGCCCATTGTGGGTTCCCTCCGATATGACCTTGGTTGTGGTGCACGGCGCGCTCGCCGATGCCGCGCAGTGGAACAACGTGCGGACCGAACTCACGACCAAGGGCCATCCCGTGATCGCCAGGGACCGCCGTGGCCGCAACGGAATCGCCCTCACGCCCGACTACGGCATCAAGTCCGAGATCGAGGACCTGCACCGCGTCCTCGACGAGGCAGGGCCCGATCCCGTTCTCTTCGGCCACAGCTACGGCGCCCTGATCGCGTTGCTCACCGCGCAACAGCGGGACGATCTGCGCGAGGTCGTCCTCTACGAACCGATCGCGACCGGGCACCAACTCCGCGCTTTCGTCGGCGACGCACCGGAACGGGCAAAGCGGGCGGTCGACGACGGCGACCTCGACGCCGCCATGGAGATCTTGGTCACGGACGTGTCGCCGACACCGCCGGAGGTCCTGCGGCAGTACCGCGGCAGCCGGATGTGGCAGTCGCAGCTGCCGTTCGTCCCGGCCGGTGTGGCGGAGATCCAGGCCGCGCTGGCGCACGACCTCGACTACGACCGGGTGACCGCGCTCACCGCGCCGACGAAGGTCATCCTCGGGGCCAGGACCGTCGGCACGATGCCGTTCGGCAGGCCGACCGAGACGCTCGCGTACACCGTCGGCGCCGAACTCGTCCTGCTCGAGGACCTCGGGCACCTCGCCCACATGGACGCGCCCGCGCGACTCGCCGAGGCGATAACGTCGTAGTCATGCGCGCGGCGTTACCGGTGGTCTTCCTGCTGCTGGCGGGCTGCTCGACCTCGGTCGTCGGCACGCCGGTCGCCAAGGAGACCGGCGACCGTGCTCTGATCAGCGGGTACTTCTCCGCGTTCGACGCCGCCGCGCAGCAGGGATCCGCCGCACAGCAGGATTTCCTGCGCCGCACCCAGCATCCCGACTTCACCGACCGGATCTGCGAACTGCCCGGCGTGACCATCACCGTCGAGCCGACCCTGTCGACGCTGCGGCCGGACACCAAATGGACGCCGGAAGGGTCCCAGCGCCCCCGCGGCGAGGTGTATGTGGTGGCCGTCTCATTGACAGTCGCCAAGGACGGCCAGGTCGTCGGCGACCAGATCGGATCCGAGCGGATCGTCGTGCTCGACGGCGTCGTTTACGGCTTCATGCCCTGCCTTCGCCGGAACTGAAGACGACTGCGAGGCGTGTCACACCCCTTCACTGGGTTGGAGCAGTCGTTCATCCACCAGATGAGGGATTTCTGCATACACCTGCCCTCAGTGTCTTAAGCCGGGCCGCCAACCGGTCGACAGAGGTACGTGAGGGAGGTGAAGGCGGTGACCGGACTCGGACGCGGTATCGCCGAGCCTGAGCCCGTGTCAGACCCGTCGGAGTGGGCCGCGCACGAGGACACAGGCGGCGCGAACACGCCTGACGGGACTTCTCTTGTGCAGCTGCACGAGTCGATCGCCACGCTGCTCGCGTCCCGCGGCCAGTGGCGCCAGGCCTACCAGCACCTTCGCTCCGCGCTCGAGCTCATCCACGCGGACAAGACCGAGGCGCCCCGCATCCCCGAGCAGCTTCGCCGGGAGGTCGACCGGTTGCGCCGCGAGCACGCCGAGGCCCGTGAACAGAGCATCCGCGACAGCCTGACTGCCGGCTACAACCGCCGTTACCTCGACCAGCGGCTGGTCACGCTGCTGGCCGACCGGCACACCATGAGCGGCGGGCTGGCCGTGGCACTTGTCGATCTCGACTGGTTCAAACAGGTGAATGACACCTTCGGCCATCTGATCGGCGACCGCGTCCTGCAACAGGTGGTCGATCTACTGCAGGACGGCCTGCCGGAGGAAGCGTTCTGCGCGCGCTACGGCGGTGAGGAGTTCGCGTTGGTGGTACCCGGCGTCGACGGCCCGACAGCGGTCGCGATGGCGGAGGCGGCACGGATCAAGATCGAGAGTCACACCTGGTCGGAGATCGTGCTCGGACTCCGGGTGACGGTCAGCATCGGGATCGCGCACGAGCCGCCGCTGAGCCTCGGCTCCACCCCGGAGCGCCAGCTCCGGCACGCCGACGGACTGCTGTACACCGCCAAGCAATCCGGACGTAACGCCGTCGCCTATCACGTGGGAGGACGGACGTTCCTGGCTGGTCCGGCGGCAGGGCGCAGGGCCGTCACGGAGTCAAGGGCGTTGGCCTACTAGCCCGAAACCTCCCCCGTTCGGACTATCACCCTGCGCGGTTCCGCGTACTGAACGTAAACAAAGTTCGTCGGGCTGTCGTCAACGGTGGACACCGGCCGTACTATCGCTGAGCAACGTTCACTGTCGGTCTGCAACACTGGAAATTCCCCGGCGCCGCTGGACAAGCTGGACCGTGTTGATATCGTGACGTGACTGAGATGGAAGGGAGACCTGGTGCCCGACGAAGATCGCCCGTACGGCACCGGTGCTCGCCGCAGTCGTCACTCGACCGAGGAAGCGTCACCCGACCAGCAGCCACGCCGTCGCAGACGGTCAATGGAGGATTCGGGCGGCGTCAGCGTCTCGGACCTGGTCAAACGCCACTCGCGCACCGACCTGCCGATTCCGCAGGTCAATGGCGCCGCAGCGAACCCGGTAGCAGCACAGCAGACCCAGACGAGGGCCCCGCAGCGGGCCGCGCGCGAGGCCGAACCGGTCCCGCCGACACCCAAGCGACCGCAGGCACAGAGCCGTCCCGCCGCCCCGCGTAAGCAGGCCCAGGTCAAGCAGACCCAAGGCAAGCAGACACAGGGCCGACAGGCCCAGGTCAAGCAAGCGCCGGGCAGGCAGGCACAGGCCCCGCGGCCGGAACAGATGTCGCAGCAGATGCCGCGCCCCGAGGTCCGCCCGGAGCCGCGCCGCCGCGCCGCGCCCGCAGCCACACAGCAGACCGGCCAGCGCCCCGCACCGGCCCCGCCCAGGGACGCGACCGGCCAGCGCCCGTTGCCCCCCAACGGGCAAATGCCACCAAACCCGGCGCCACGGCCGACCGCGCAAGCGTCCGGTACATATCAGGTGCCGCCGTCACCGCGTGGTCACACTTCGGGTCCACGCCCGATGCCGCAGAACTCGGCGGTGCTCCCGGCGCCGGTCCAGCCGCAGCAGAACGGGCACCCCCACGGCCACGCGAACGGCCACACCGGCCAGCACCAGCGGCCGCCGCGCCCACCGCAGCCGTCGCAGCAGATGCCGATCCCGAACGCGGGCCACACCGGGCGCCAGCAGCTCGTGCCGCCCTCGCAGCAGCCTGGCCAGATGTCGGCCCAAATGTCGGCACAGCTGCCGATCCCGCCGGTCGCCGAGCACGGGATCGACCCCAACGGCGGGGCGGTGGACCGCAACCCGAGCATCCCGCCCGCGTTGAAGCGCCCGGAGCCACCGGCCGAACGCAAGCCGTTGCCGCCACGCCGCGACGTCGACGCCATCAGCATGACCACGGAGATGGAAGCCATCTCCGAACCTGTCAAGGAAATCCGCAGGGTCGACGCGACTCTCGCGCGCTTCTCAGCCGTTCATGACGAACTCGCCGAAGAGGAACGACTAAAGAAGGAAAAGCGCGAGCGCATGATGCCGTGGCTAAAAGCCGAAAGCGGGGACGACGAAGAGCCTGACGTCCTCGCAGCGGCCCCGGCAGCAGGCACCATCGACCCACGCGTGGCCGACGCACCCACTGTCGACCAACACGAGCCGGTCGAGCCGACGGTTCACCTCGAACCAGCGGAATCTCCCGCGTCCTCGGCGTCGAACCTCGACGCCGAGCCGCCGGAGCCGGTCCGCAGGACCGCAGGCGGCGGAGGTACCCGCAAACCACCGCGCAGCAAGTACCTCCGCACCGGCAAGATCATCGCCGCGTCCATCGCGGGGCTGCTGCTGGTCGGGTCCGGCGCCGTGTGGGGCGGCAAGGAATGGATCGACGGCCAGTTCAACGAGGTCGCCGCACTGGACGAGAACTCGTCGGACATCCAGCAGAGCGAAGCGCAGCGCGGTGACGAGAACTTCCTGATGGTCGGCTCGGACACCCGGGCGGGCGCGGAGGCCGAGGACGGCGTCGGCAGCGCCGACAACATCAAGGGCGCCCGGTCCGACACGATCATGATCGCGCACGTGCCGAAGGACCGGAAACGCGTCGTGATGGTGTCGTTCCCGCGTGACCTCGAAGTCCAGATCCCGGAGTGCGACAAGTACGACTCCGAGGCGGCCAAGTACACCGACCAGAAGAGCAAGCCGCTGAAGAACCAGAAGATCAACGTGGCTTACTTCCTCGGTGGACCCAAGTGCGTCACCAAGGTCGTCCAGAACCTGACCGGCCTGAAGATCAACCACTTCGTCGGGATCGACTTCCACGGCTTCAAGGGCATGGTCGACGCCGTGCAAGGCGTCGAGATGTGCGTCGAGAAACCGATGTGGGACAACAAGTTGAACACCTGGATCGTCGAGAAGCCCGGCGAGAACGTGATGTTGCAGGGCGACGCGGCGCTGAACTTCGTGCGGGCACGGCACGTCAGCACCACGAAGGGCGGCAAGGAGGACCCGACGTCCGACTACGGCCGGATCAAGCGCCAACAGCGGTTCCTGTCGTCCTTGTTGCGCAAGTCGATGTCCGGCCAGGTGTTGCTCGATCCCGGCAAGCTCAAGAACTTCGTCAGCGCGTTCACCAAGGCCACGTTCGGTGAGGGCGTCGACACCGACCAGCTGATCACACTCGGCCGTTCGCTGGCGAGCGTCCAGGCGGGCAAGGTCACGTTCATCACCGTCCCGACGGTCGGCGAGTCCAATGATCGCGGCAACGAAGTGTTGCGGGACAAGGACAACAAGGCCCTGTTCAACGCGATCATCAACAAGGCCCCGCTGCCCGGCGAGCAGGAAGGCTCGGCACCGCAGGCGCAGGCAGGCACGACACCGCAGGCGGCGCAGGCACAGCAGGGCCAGGTCGTCGACCCGAAGTCGGTCAAGGTCCAAGTTCTCAACGCCGGTGCGAAGGACGGCGAGGCACGCCGCGCCCAGACATCACTGCGCAACCTCGGCTACCAGGTGCTGCAGGCCGTCGACTCGGGGGCCAAGCGGCCGGACACCGTGGTCAGGTTCGGCACCGACCTGAACGGGGCCACCACAGTGGCGTCGTCGATCCCTGGCGCGAAACTGGAGAAGGACGACTCGCTCGGCGGCGCGGTCCAGGTGCTGCTCGGCCAGGACTACAGCGGCAAGGTCCAGGCGCCGTCCCAGGCCACGGCGGGTACCCCGGTTCCCGGTACGACGACGCCGCCACCTGCGGCGGAGGCGCCGAAGGGCTTGGCGACGGTCAACGCGGGCGACGTCAAGTGTGCCTAGTTGTAGAGGTCGGTTCACCTACGGTTCATTTGGGGATTCGGTAAGTACCGGCACCTGCACGTAGGCTGACGCCATGCGTGAGGCCTACCGTGACCAGCTGGGTCAACTTGCCGATCAGCTGGCCGACATGTGTTCCATGGTCGGCGACGCCATGTCGTCCGCCACAAAGGCGCTGCTGGAGTCCGACCTGGCGCTCGCGGAGCAGGTGATCGGCGACGACTCGAAGGTGGACGACGCCCGCGCGAAAGCAGAGGAAGAGGCCTACGCGCTGCTCGCGCTGCAGGCGCCGGTCGCCACCGACCTGCGGACCGTGCTCGCGGTCATCCACGCGGCGGAAAGCCTCGAGCGAATGGGCGATCTCGCACTGCACGTGGCAAAGGCCGCACGCAGGCGACACCCGAACCCAGTCCTGCCAGAAGCAGTGCGGCCCTACTTCGCCGAGATGGGCAAGATCGCCTGCAAGATGGCAGCGCAGGCCGAGCAGGTGATCCGAACGCAGGACATCGACCTCGCCCGAAACCTCGACGAGACCGACGACGAGATGGACGACCTGCACCAGCACCTGTTCACCGTGCTGATGGACCGCGAATGGCCGCACGGAGTAGCCGCCGCCGTCGACGTAACGCTGCTCGGACGCTTCTACGAGCGGTTCGCCGACCACGCGGTGTCGGTTGCCAAGCGCGTCGTGTTCGTCGTGACAGGCAAGATGCCCGGATACAGCTCAGACGACGTGTAACTCGCACGAGCAACCACCACGCCCAAGGACAGTCCCCACCCGAGGCCCGGCAAAGGCGCCACTGAAGTCGGCGGCCCACGTTCGCAGCCGACCTGTCAGCACACATGCCTACCGCCGCAGCGCCGCGCGCGTATGAGCGCACCACAGCGGCTCGCGCGCATGCGCGGTCGGGGGTATTGGTGGCTCGGGCGTATGCGCGGCTCAGGTGTGTTGGTGGCTTGCGCGCTAGCGCGGAGGGGTGCTTCGGGTGTGTTCCCTTCCGTATGGCCTGGGCGCAGCCAAACCACGACGGGTCAGGAGGTCGGCCTACGCAACCCAAGCCACAGCAATGCCGCGTAGTTAGCGTTTTAGCTGGTCGGGCAAGTTGTGGCGAGTTCAAGATCGACAAGGCAACGGGACTCCTTGTAGAACTGGTGATCTTCCACAATCGCCTGTTCAGGAGCCCCGTTGCGTGTCCAGTCTGCCATCGTCTCGATCATGTGCCGTGTCCGGTCGTTCAGTGGACGTGTTCGCCGCTGGCCATCTGGGTGAGCTGACCCAGTATCTGCCAGTCGAACTGGTGGATGACGTGCTGGCCCAGACCAAAACCACACAGCGCCGGTTACGTGACCTGCCCTCCCGGGTCGGGGTGTACTTCCTGCTGGCGCTGGGGTTGTTTCCCGGGCTGGGATACCTCAGGGTCTGGGACAAACTCACCGCCGGACTGCCCGGGACGCGACGTCCGTCGGAGAAGGCCCTGCGCGATCTGCGGCGCCGGTTGGGACCCGCGCCGCTGCGCGCGTTGTTCGACATCCTCGCCGGACCGATAGGCCAACCCAGAACACCGGGAGTGTGTTACCGAGGGCTGCGCACGGTCGCGTTCGATGGGCTGAACTCAGTGAAAGTCCCGGACACCGACCGCAACCGCGGCTGGCTCGGCCGGATCAAATACCACTTCGGCTGGGCTGGGTATCCCACCCTGCGAGTGATGGCCCTGGTCGAGACCGGCACCCGGGCACTGCTGGGCGCGAGCCTGGGCAGCGCGGACAACCGCGACGAACTGAAGCTGGCCACTGACCTGCTCGGCTTGCTGCGGCCAGGGATGCTGATGCTCGGCGACCGGGCATTCGACGCCAACGCCTTCCTCAACCGTGTCGCCCAGACCGGCGCGATGCTGCTCATCCGCTCCAGAAACACCCGCAAACCACGAGTACTGCGCCACCTCCCGGACGGGTCCTACCTGTCGCTGGTGGACGGCATGAAAGTCCGGATCGTCGAAGCCGCGGTGGTCATGACCGGCACCGACGGCAGCCGGACCGGTGACCGTTACCGCCTGATCACCACTCTGCTCGATCACCACCGCCACCCCGCGACCGACCTGGCCAAGCTCTATCACGAACGCTGGGAAATCGAGACCGCGTTCCTCGCCCTGCGCCACACCATCCTCAAAGGACACATACTGCGCTCCGGCGACCGGCCCGGCCTGGAACAAGAACTCTGGGCCCTGCTCACCGTCTATCAACTGCTGCGCATGGCGATGGTCACCGCGACCGAAACCCAGCCCGGCACCGACCCCGACCGGGCCAGCTTCACCACCGCCCTGGAAACCGCCCGCGACCAACTCACCGCCGCCCACGCAATCCACCCCACCGAACCAGTCGACCTACTCGGCGCCATCGGCCGAGCCATCCTGCGCACACTGCTACCCCCACGCCGTCCCCGCTTCAGCGCCCGCACCGTCAAATCCGCCACATCCCGCTACATCACCCGCGACGACACCCGCCCCACACACTCCACCACCGTCACCAGCATCGACATCACCCCGCGCACCCCACCCCTGACCCCACCCCCACCACCACGCCCACCCCGCGACCGAACACCCCAACCCAACACCCGCAGAGCACAGGTCATCCAACTCATGAACACCCAACCCAACCACGCCTGGAACGGCAGACACCTCGCCCAACAACTCGGCATCCCACCCCGACACCTCCTCACCCAACTCGCCGAATGGACACGATGGGGCCACTTCACCAAAACCACCAAAGGCCACTACACCCTCACCCACCCACCCACCTCGACAACACCACCAACCCCCTAACTACGCGGCATTGCTGCGGGTCGGTTTGGGTAGGCCGACCTCCTGACCCGTCGTGGTTTGGCTGCGCCCAGGCCATACGGAAGGGAACACACCCGAAGCACCCCTCCGCGCTAGCGCGCGAGCCGCCAGCACTCCTGAGCCGCGCATACGCGCGAGCCACCAAGCCGACGCCGAGCAATCGCGGGGCACCGCAGCAGGGGCTCGCGAGCCACCGGTTCGGGGTCGAGCAACGGCCGCGTACACCGTGGGCGCGAGCCACCAGCACCCCTGACTGCGCTTGCGTATGAGCCACCGGCACCTCCGCTGCGCTTGCGCGCGAGCCGCCAGCACCCCTGACCGCGCATACGCGCGAGCCACCAAGCCGTAGCCGAGCGATCACGGGGCACAGCAGCCGGGGCGCGCGAGCCACCAGCAGTCCCGATGCGCTGGCGCGAGCCACCAGCGCCCTCGAACTGCGCTTGCGTATGAGCCACCGGCACCTCCGCTGCGCTTGCGCGTGAGTCACCAGCACCCCGACCGCGCATACGCTCAAGCCATCAAGCTGCGGCCGAGCGATCACGGGGCGCGGCCGCCGTGGTGCGCGAGCCACCAGCACCCTGACTGCATGGCGCGCGAGCTACCGGTTCGAGGCCGAGCAATGGCGAGGCACAGCTGTGGTGCGCAAGCCACCTGGCCGAGGTGGCGTGGGGATGCAACGAAGGCCACCTTGGTTGCAGCGGGTGCACCGAAGGCCACCTTGGTTGCACGTGTCAGCCCATAGTTGCGTGTGTCAGCGCGGGGTTGGCGGGCGGGCGGCGTTGGCGGGGCGGCGGCGGTTGGCGTAGCTAGATCCCTCGGAGAGAGACTTGGTTTGAGAGTGGCCTGTTCCCTGGCCCGGCTGGGCGCGCAGCGCCCGGCCAGGGGCAGCGCCCGGCCAGGGGCAGGGCCGGATGCTGGTGAAAGCCCAAGGTGCCCAGCGCTGGGTCGAGAGGAGCTCGCACCGTGGGGGGTTTGGGGGGCTCGGCCCCCCAAAATAATCGAGGTCCGAGCCGAGGGAAGCGAGCGAAGCGAGCGACTAAGGCTCGGAGCGTAGGACGTCCCCGCTCGACCCGGCTGGGGGTCCCGGGGAGCGGGGACGTTTGGCTCGCCGAGGGGGAGGGGGCGAGCATCCATAGAGTAGCGCGTCGGCGACTGTGCGTGCCAGTGGTCGTTGCTAAATCGCGTTCACAATGTTGGCTGTCCGAGTGAATGACTGTCGAGGGCTTGGCTTGGGGTGTGACCTGCGTGGAGGAGGTTCGCCAGGTCGGCCGCGACTCTTGGGGCTGCGAAGGAGGTGCCGCTCCAGCGGGCTACTCCGTATTCGCGGGCTTCTGTGCCGGGGGCTACGCCCTCTGTGTTTGTGGTGAGGCGGACGTGACTGGATGTGATGTCCACGCCCGGCGCTGTCGCGTTGACCCAGGGGCCTCGGTTGGAGAATGCCGCGATTGTGCCGGTTTCGTCGGTTGCTGCGACGGCGATGACGTCGTTGAGGGCTGCTGGCCAGAAGGGGCGGCTGCTTCCGCTGTTTCCCGCTGCCGCGACGATCACTGTGTCCCCGCTGCGGGTGAGTTCGTGTTCGAGGATGGGTGGGCACTGGTTGTCTGCGGTGTAGCAGCCTGAGGTGATCAGTGTGATGTCTATGTGGCCTCGGGCTCGGGTTGCTCCGATGGCCGCTGCGACTGTTGCGTCGTCGGTGATGCCCATGGAGCTCAGGACTCGGTGGTGGCGGATGGTGACGCCTGGCGCTCCGGTGATCAGGACGCCTGCGACGAAGGTGCCGTGGCCTGCTTGCCAGTCGGGGGTGCCGTCGGTGTCGTGGTCGAGTATTTCCGGGTGCAGGCCCCATTCGGTGAACCATGGTCGTGCGGCGAACCAGGGGTGTGGGTCGAGTCCGGTGTCCAGTACCGCGACGGTTACGGGTGGGTCCCATGTTTCCTGTGCGGGTGGGCGGGGTGTCGGTATGTCGATTTCCGGTCCGCCGATCCACACTGGTGTGCCGAGCATGATCGGTGTGCCGATGTGGACGTGGTTGGGGGCCGCGCGCCATCGGCCGGTGATGTCGGCGGCGACTTCCACTGGGCGTTCGCGCAATTCGTCCCGGAGGATGATGCGTCCACTTGGCTCAATGCGGTCGACCCACCGGCGCAGTTCGTCCGAGACCGGTTGGACCGCGTCGGGTTCGACGATGATTTGTCCCGCGCGGACAAGGCATTCGCGCGGCCCGTCTGGATCGTGCAAGACAAGGTCCGGCATGCGCCACTGCCATCTGCCCACCCATTCGGACAGGCGCATCGTGCGTTGAGTGTCCACGAAGGACACAGTGGCCGGATATCGGGGCACTCGCCCAGTCGCACTAGAAGGATCACCCAGTTCGGTGAATACGACGGACTGTGATCATCGCCGAATGGACACACCGGGGTCAGACAACGAGATCCGCCTTTCCGGGCGGCGCTTGCGAAGCTAGGGTTCAACCGGTGATGTGATTGCGCTCATCGCGCAGCGGTGTTTTTCGGGTCAGTGGAAACGGTGGTGGTCCTGGTGGCCGGCTCGGGTCAGGCGCATGGCGCCGACACGACGCTGCGTCGCCTTGTCATGCGGTTTCTGCTGCTGGCCGGGTTCACCGCGGCGGGCTGGCTGGCCACTGTGGTGCTCACCGGTGGCACCGCGTCGGCCGATCTGATCACCTTGCCCAAGGTTCCGGGACTGTCATCGGATCAGGCGAAGTCGTCCACACCGAAGGACGAGTCCGGCCATGGTGACCTGGTCGGCGGTCTGCTCGGCGGCGTGACGTCGACGGTCAACAACACGCTGGCCACCGTCACCACGACGGTGACCTCCACTGTCGACATGGTGACCAAGACGGTCGAGACGACGGTCAACGGCGTTACGAAAACCGTCACCACGGTGGTCGACGAGGTGGCGAAGGTCCCGGGGAAGGTCCTGACGCCACAGCCGCCGAGCAACAACGACGATCACGACGGTTCGCTGTTGCCCAAGCCGGTGACGGACTTGCTCACGCCGCAGCCGAAGACGCCAAGCCAGGGCAAGGACACCATCACCGACCGTGCCGCCAACGAGACCGCCGTCGAGACTGCCGCACCCGCGGCGACTCCGGTGGTTGTCGTCGCGCCGACGGTGACGGCTGAGGCCCTGGAGCCTGAGCACCCGCGTCTGCTGCAGGAAGCCCGCCGGACGCAGGAGCTGGTTGCCCCCGCTCCCGCGGTCCGGGCGCTGACCACCGCGCAGAAGGTCGCTCCCGCCGACAACACCCCTGGCCCGCGGCCAGGCCCACAAGCTCCGGTCGCGCCTGCCACGCCCGCCCCGACCGCGTCGGCCGGTGGCAACGGCGGCTCCGACGTACGAGCCATCCTCGCCGTGTTGACTCCGCAGACCCTGCTGACTCCGCCGCAGGCCGGTCTGCCGCGTTCGGACGAGTCGTTCGCCGAGGTCGGCCGCAGTGCCGGCCTTCCGGCCACGCCCCCAGACTGATCTCCCGTTTTCGCGGCATAACTCTGCCCTGAGTTCGTCTCACCTTGGGCGAGGTGTGTCCCGGGTTTCGCTGCCTACGTCACAGCGAAAACCACCCAGAGCCACCCGACCTGCCGACCGCGCCCGGTCAGGTCGGGACCTGGGCCCCGGCGCCGCGATGCCCCCGCGGCTCCGGGGCTCCCCACTGGCTGCCACGCCTGGCCGGCACAACGAGGGGCTGTGCCGACCACTCGCAGGACGAGCGGCCAGAGTGTCCGATCGGGTGTGATGGCACCCGAGGAGACACGCCCGTGCGCCGGATGGTGCCGCGACGACCAACAGGTCGAAGCGGTTACGCCATCCGGCGCACTGCTTTCTACAGCGTCTGAGGGTACGTTGACTAGCCCTGATCGGATGCACTGCCTGTACCCGAGTTCTGTTTGTGACCTAGGAAGCACCGATATCGCCCGGTGTGAGCACTCTGTGCCCAATAGGCTGGCTTTGTGGGAAGTCTGCTATGGCTGGCGCTCGCCCTTGCGGTCGCCGGGGCGATGCTCAACGGCATCGGGGCGTTGTGGCAGAACACCGCTGTCCGTGACAAGCAGAACGGCAAGCTGGTCAGCATCGCCGCGTTGCTGGACCTGCTGCGCAACCGCCGTTGGCTGATGGGCCAGCTGGCCGTCGTGGTCGGCAGTGGTCTGCACTTCGGCGCCCTCGCGTTCGCGCCGGTCACGGTCATCCAGCCGATCGGTGTCCTCGGCATCGCGGTGACCACGGTCGCCACCGCCAGGCGGGACCGCAACAACCCGTCGCTCGGCACCTGGCTGGCGCTGGCCGCGATCGTGCTGGGAGTCGGCGGCTTCACCTCGCTGGCCGCGTCGAACGCCCAGGTCACGCGCGTCTCCGACGAGACAGCGGTGCTGATCGCGATGATCGTCGGTCTGCTGCTGATGGTGCTGGGACTGGTCGGCAGCATCGGCCACGGCCTGGTGCGCTGCCTGGCGTTCGCGGCGGGCGGTGGGGTGGTGTTCGGCTTCGCCTCCGTGGTGATCAGGCTCGCGGCCCTCAGCCTCGAACACGGCAACCCCACCGACTTCCCGACCGGGTCGCTGATCGGCGCGATCCTGTCCATCCCGGTCGCGGTCTGGTTCATCCAGCAGGCACACGCCAGTGGCCCGCCGGACCTCGTCGTGGCGGCGCTGACGCTGGCCGACCCGATCGTCGCGATCGGCATCGGCTACGTGGCGCTCGGTGAAGGCGCGACGACGTCGACGATCGCGACACTGGCCGAACTGGTCTGCTTCCTGCTCGCCGCGCTGGGCATCGTGATGCTGCCGAGGATGCGGCGCAAGCAGGGCACGTCGACCGTCCACTCGCACGCGGCCCAGTACTCGGAGAGCTGATGACCTTCCAGGCAGGCATCGTCGACACCAGTCTGAGTCGGCGACTGATCAAGGCACGCGCGCTGTACTGGGCGGCGTTCGTGGGTGTGCCACTGGTTCTCGCCGTCGTCGGGGCGCTGCTCGCCTACCAGCCGGAGGCGCTCGGCGTCCATGTGCGGAGGCCGTCGGTCAAGTCCTACGGGCTGGCGGTCGTGTTCGTGGTGATGGTCGTCGGTTCCGGCGCGATCGGCTGGTTGGTGCGCAACCGCCCGAGGGTGTGGGTCAACGTGGCGAGTGGGGTCGGGCTGGTCGTCGGCGCCCATTTCGGCCTGGTGGCGGTGATGGCTCTGCGGGCACAGGGCGCCATGGTGATGGTCTTCCTCGTCACGATGCTGTGCTGCTCGCTGGTCGCGTTCGCCGCACGCCGGGTCCTGCTGCACCCGTTGACGCCGGACCTGGCGGGAACGGCGCTGCACGTGCCGGTGTGGGTGCGGGGCAACGCTTCGGTGAGCCTGACGGTCGGTCATGACAAACTCACCCTGCGCCGGACCAGCAAGTCGGCGAAGTTCGCCGTCAAGCACGAGCTTGGCCGGGTCCGTGCCATCGAGGTGGGCCAGTTCCCCGAGGACACGCGGGTTTCGGTCACACTCGGCGACCCAGGGGAGCCCGACCCGGCCAAAGCCGACTTCGCGGCGGACGCGGGACCGACCCTCCGAGTGCGTTTTCCCGATCACGTCATGGAGATCCCGGTGCGGGAGCCCGACGCGATGGCCGAGCTCCTGCGGCGGCGCGTGGACAGCGCCAAAATCAATGCCAGCCCGGCCGGGAACTCCGTACTCTGAGCGTTGATGACCTTCGTGCCGGACGTCACTGATTCGGTCGGTCCGGCGCTGCGGGCCAAGCTGGGCACGCCGCGCCCGGTGCGACGCCTGGCCAGCAGCCCGCGCTCCAGGGTCTGGCTGGTCGAGTTCGACTCCGCGCCCGCCATCGTCAAACAGATCGTCGGCGAACCGGACGCCCTGGCGCGCTACCACCGCGAGGTCACGGCGCTGGGCCTGGCCGCACGGGCACGCCAGCCGGTCGTGCCCACCGTGTTGGGCACCGATCCGCAGGCCCGCCTCCTGGTGCTGGAGTACCTCGATTCCCGCGCACCGGAGCAGGACTGGATGGTCGACTACGCGGTGGCCCTTGCCCGCCTGCACGCGACCACGACCAGACACGACAACGGGTCGTTGCCGCGGCACACCGGTCCCGGCTCGCGTGACGTCGCCGCGTTCCTCGCCCTGGCGCGCGAACTGGGCGTGACCGTTTCATCGCTCGCCCACACGCAGTTGGAGCAGCTGTGCGCGCGACTGGAGGCACGCGACGGGCATGCGCTTCTGCACGGCGACCCGTGCCCGGGAAACGACCTGCACACCGGCAACGGAGTGCGGTTCGTCGATCTGGAGCAGGCCGCCCTCGGTGACGGGCTGGTCGAGCTGGCCTACCTCCGGATCGGCTTCCCCACCTGCTGGTGCGTCACCAACACCCCCACGGTGCTGCGGGAGCAGGTCGAGCGCGCCTACCACGAGCAGTGGCTGGCCGAGACCGGCGGCGAACCAGCCGGTGACCTGGCCGACGCCTGCGTCGGATGGCTGATCCAGGGCAACGCCTTGGTCGAACGGGCTCACCGCGACGGCGTCGACCACCTCGCCCGCGTCATGCACCGCGACTGGTCTTGGGGCACCACCACTGCCCGCGGCCGTCTCCTGCACCGCACGGCCGTCGTCGCGGCCATCGCCGACAACAACACCCCGCTGGCCGAGATCGGCCGTCTGTGCCGCGGCCTGCACGACACCATGGTGCGTCATTGGCCCGAGCTCACCGCGAATCCCGTGCCTGTCACGCGAACCCACACGTCCTGACCGGCCGCGCCCGGCCCGGGGTTCGCCCCGGGCCGGGCTGGTGCCGTGCTCAGCCGGTCACTGCCGCGTTGGCCTTGGTGAACTCCCATTGGGCCTGTGCGACTCCGCCGCAGTTGTTGCAGTCGCGGTTGACCGCCCAGAAGGACACCCTGGCCAGGTGGAGCGAGTTCGCCCAGCTGACGATCGAACGGAAGTTCGCCGGTGTCACGATCTCGCCGGTGTCCGTGCGGCCGTTCATCGACGAGAGGCCGGAACGGCGCCACGCCGCGTCGTCGGTGAGGCCGTAGACCGACTTCACCTTGTCCTTCAGGCCGGTGACCGAGCTCTTCGTCATCGCGACCATGTCGCCGCCCGAGCTGAAGTTGAACGGCATCACCGTCCAGACGTCGACCGGGGCCGCGAGGTCCTTCGCCCGTTGCACCAGTCGGTTGCCCCAGGTTTCCAGGCCACTGATCACCGCGGGGACGGTGATCACGATCTTCACCGCCGGGCGCTGCTGGCGGACGATCTTGAGCGCGTTCAGGATCTTGTCCTGCACCGCCGCGTTGGAGAACTCGTCGGTGTTCTCGATGTCCAGGTCGATCGCGGTGAACTTGCCTGCGTCGATCACCTTCACGTACGCGCCCGCCAGCGCCTCAGCCGTCGAGCAGTAGGTGCCGAGCTTGTTGCCGGACCAGCCGCCGATCGACGGGATGGCGTCGCCGCCCGCCGCCCGGATCTGGTTCACCCGCGTGATGTCCGCGCCGGTCAGCGACCGGTTGCCGTCCCACATCGGGTTGCAGGTGCGGTCGGACAGGATGAACGCCAGGGTGAACGCCTTGATCCCGGTCTGGGACATCACTGTCGTCGGGTTGGGTGGGTTGCTCCACTGGTAGAGGTAGGGAGCGGCCAGTATCGGATTCACTGCGGCATTCACTGCGACATTCCCGGCGGCGTTCGCCGCGGGGGCAAGGCCGACAACCGTGCTCACGGCTGCGGCCGCGACCAGAATGCGCCGCATGATCTTCATGTGTCCTCCAGCATGCAGGGGTGCGGAGTCCACCTCCGGTGTCTCAGGCGGCAGTCAACAATCCGGAGGCGGCCGACTACTGTCGGCACCACTGACGGTGGACTAGACCAATAGCGGCTGTCAAGAGGTAATGCCCCGGCCCCTGTTCCGATACCCGAGTGGACACCTCGCCACGAGAAGGGCCACCGATGCCAGCCAAGGTCGTCAACCTAACCGTGCACGGCATCGGCAAGCCGCCGAGGGAGCTCGACCCCGGCGAGGACGGCACCTGGGTGACCGTCGAGCAGTTCGACCAGGTGATGGACGCCGTCGTCGGCAGGCCGGATGTGCGCGTCACGTTCGACGACGGAAATTCCTCCGACATCGAGATCGCCTTGCCCCGCCTGCTGGAACGCGGGCTGACCGCCGAGTTCTTCGTTCTCGCCGGACTTCTCGGCGAACCGGGCAGGCTGGACCGGGCCGACGTGCGCGAGTTGCTGGCCGCGGGGATGCGGATCGGGTCGCACGGCTGGTCGCACCGGGACTGGCGGAAGGTCGACTTTCCCCAAGCGGTCGAGGAAATGGTCACCGCGCCCCATGTCCTCGCCGCGATCAGCGGCCAACCGGTCACCAGCGTGGCCGTGCCGTTCGGGTCCTACGACCGGTTGGTGTTGAGCCGGTTGCGCCATGCGGGCGCCGGGTTGGTCTACACGAGTGACGGTGGCACCGCTGCGCCGGATTCGTGGCTGCAGGCCAGGACCAGCCTCCGGCACGACATCGATCCATCGTGGACGGCCGACGTGCTCGCCGGACAGCCCGGGTTGCGCCGGTCCGCGCGCAGAATTGCCGCAGGCGTGGTGAAACGCACCCGTGGCCCGGCGCGATGAGGTGGGCGTGAGAGTCGCCGTCGTCATCGTGACGTACAACAGCGCGAACGCCCTCGGTACGTGTCTCGCCTCGCTGCCCGCCGGGCTCGACGGTGTCGAGCTGACCGAGATCGTCGTCGCTGACAACGCTTCCCGTGATTCGACGTGCGAAACTGCCAAGAACTTCACCGAGTTGCCGGTCCGTGTGGTCGAACTCGGCCGCAACGCTGGGTATGCGGCCGGTATCAACGCCGGAATCGCCTCACTCGGCACGTATGACGCCGTTCTTGTGATCAACCCGGACGTGCGCGTCCGACCGGGCGCGGCGGCGAGGCTGGCCGAGGCGTTCGAGCGCCCGGGCGTCGGGATTGCCGCGCCCAAGCTGGAAAACCCGGACGGCAGCCTGCAGCCTTCACTGCGTCGTCCGCCGACCGTGCTGCGTGCGTGGGCGGAGGCCCTGATCGGTGGGAACCGCGCGGGCCGGTGGGGAACGCTCGGCGAGCTGATCACCGATCCCCACCGGTACGACGTTCCCGGCCCTGCTGCCTGGGCCACGGGTGGCGTGCTGATGCTGTCCGCGGAGACGGTCCTGCGCGCGGGCCGGTGGGACGAGTCTTTCCTGCTGTACGGCGAGGAAACGGACTTCGCGTTGCGGGCCGAGCGGCTGGGCCTGCGGACGTGGTACGTGCCGGAAGCCGTGTTCGAACACGACGGCGGCGAGTCCGGGACCAACCCGATGCTGTGGTCGTTGCTCACCGTCAACCGAACCCGGGTGGTCCGGCGGCACTACGGTGTCGTTGCCTGGGCCGGGTATTTCGCGGCCGTCGTCGTCGGCGAGGGGATCAGGGCGCTGGCGGGCAGGCCGACAGCCAAGGCAGCGTTGCGATCGCTGCTGTTCCCGTCGAAGCGGCTCCGGGTGTTGCCGCAATGAGGCTCGTACCTTTCGGATCGCTGTCGGACGACGACTTCGCGGCATGGCGGGCGATCAGGGACAGTGATTCCCGATGGGACAGTCCTTATTTCACGCCCGAGTACGTCGCCGCTGTCCATGATGGACGCCCGGTGGACGTTCTGCTCGGGGACGGTTTCGTCTGGCCGCTGCACAAGAACGGCGGTTCGGCGCGCCCGGCGGGCTCACCGGGCGCGGACTTCCAGGGGCCGCTTGTCGAGCCCGGCGTCCGGTTCTCACCGAAGGGTGTGCTCGCCGCGGTCGGCGTCCGGTCGCTCACGTTCGACCACCTGGTGGACGGATACCAGGATCTCGAGCCGTGGATCGAGGAACGGCGGGTCTCGCCGTTCATGGATGTCACCGGCGGTCTGGACGGCTACGTCAAGCGGGTCGACAAAAGCGGCCGGGACAAGATGTCCGAGGCACGCAGGCTGACCAACAAGGCCGGTCGCGAGCTGGGTGAGCTGCGGTCGACCGTTCAGGCGACCGAAGGACTCGACCTCGTCGTCGCGTTGAAACGCGAGCAGTACGCGTCCACCGGGGCACGGGACCACTTCGCCGATCCGGCGAACCAGGAGCTGCTGTACCGGCTGCTGGATTCCGACCTGGGCATGCTGTCCACTGTGTACGCAGGGCCGCATCTGCTCGCCGCACACTTCGGCATCCGCTCCGGCGGCGTGCTGCACTGGTGGTTCCCGGTGTTCGAGCGGAAGTTCGGCAGCTACTCGCCCGGCTGGATCCTGCTGCGCGAAGTCGTCTCGGCCGCGCCCGACCTCGGGATCACCCGCATCGACCTCGGCCGTGGCGAGGACGAGTACAAGCGCCGCGCGATGACCGGATCGTCCACTGTGTGCCTCGGCGCCATCACGTCCGGGCTGCGAACCTCGGCCCGGCGCGTCGGCCGAGCCGCTGTCACCGCGGCGAAGTCGTCGCCGATCGCCCCGCAGCTCAGGGCGATCGCGCGCAAGTTCCGCTGAAAACCTCGTGAGTGTTTAGGCCAGTTAGAACCGGCCGAAACACTCACGAGGTTCTAGCGGCCTAGGCCGGTCCAGGTGAAGCCCGCGCGGCGCAGGATGTCCTTGTCCAGCAGGTTTCGGGTGTCGACCACGATCGGGCTGCGGACGGTCGAGGCCAGTTTGGACCAGTCGAGCGTGCGGAACTCCGGCCATTCGGTGAGAATCACCAGCGCGTCCGCTTCCTTGCCCGCCAGGTAGGGATCGTCGACCACGGTCACCGAGCTGATCTCCGGGCGGAGGTTGTCCGAGCGCACGGCCGGGTCGTACGCGACGAGCTCGGCGCCCGCCTGACGCAGCAGCGCCGCGACGGCAAGGGCGGGCGAGTCACGCAGGTCGTCGGTGTTGGCCTTGAACGTCAGTCCGTAGACGCCGAGGCGGACGTGCGACAGCGAGCCGCCGCGCTTGCCGGTCACCGCGAACCGGATCTTCTCCACGATCCGCTGGCGCTGCCGTTCGTTCGTGTCGATCGTGGCGCGCAGCAGCCGGAACTCGAAGTCGGCCGCGTCGGCGACCTGCAGCATCGCCGAGGTGTCCTTGGGCAGGCAGGACCCGCCCCAGCCGGGGCCGGGCGACAGGAACGCCTGGCCGATGCGCCGGTCGTAGCCCATCCCCTCGGTGACGTCCGCGATGTTGGCGCCGAGGCGTTCACACAGTTCGGCCATGGCGTTCACATAGGACAGTTTCATCGCCAGGAAACAGTTCGCCGCGTACTTCACCAGTTCCGCGCTGGCCGCGTCGGTCAGTACCGTCGGCGCGCCGAGCCGGGCGTACAAAGCGGACACACGCTCGGCCGCGTCCTGCTCGTCGGAGCCGACCACGACCCGGTCGGGGTTGAGGAAATCCTCGACCGCCGTGCCCTCGCGGAGGAACTCGGGGTTGCTGACCACCGACACGTCCGAGCGGTGCAGCAGTTCGATGGTCCGCTGCGAGGTGCCGACCGGCACGGTGGACTTGTTGACGATCACCGTTCCCGGGTTGAGCAGGCCGCGGATCTCGTCGATGACCGACTCGACGACCGCAAGGTCGGCGACACCGCCGACGCCCATCGGGGTCGGGACGCAGAGGTAGACGATCTCCGCGCCCTCTTCGTGCTCGGTGATCGCGGTCCTGGCGCCGACCACGAAGGACAGCCGTCCCGCCGCGAGGCCTTCGGCGACCAGTTCGGCCAGGCCGGGTTCGAGGATGTCCACCTCGGCCCGTCTCAGTCGGTCGATCTTCTGCGGATCCACGTCGCCGCACACCACCCGGTGGCCGAGTGACGCGAGGCAGGCGCCGGTGGTCAGGCCGACATAGCCGGTGCCGACCACCGCGATGCGTCTGGCGAACATGTAGTGCCTTTCAGACAACGGCCGGCCGTGACGGCGGCACGGACAGTTCCGGCGCGAGGCCGGTCAACGACTCGTAGACATCGACGTAGGCCCTGGCCTGTGGCCGCCAGTCGAGCACCGCCTCGGCCCGCTCACGTCCCGCGGTGCCGAGGTCCTTGCGCCTGGTCGGGTCGTCGAGCAGGTCGACGACGGCGTTGGCGAACCCGTCGGTGTCGCCCGGCTCCAGGTAGACAGCGCAGTCACCGGCCGACACGACCGTCTCGGTGAGACGGTAGGCGACGACGGGCAGCGCGTACGCCATGTACTCCATCGTCTTGTTCATTGTGGACACGTCGTTGAGCGGGCTGAGCGGGTCCGCCGACAGCCCGAGCGACGCGGTGGAGAGGTAGTCCGCGATCTCCTTCGGCCCGACGCGGCCGGTGAAGGTCACGTAGTCGTCCATGCCGAGTTCGGTGCACTGCTTCTTGAGGTCCTCCAGGCAGTCGCCGAAGCCGAGCAGCGCGAACTGGACGTCCTCGCGGCCCTGTTCGCGGACGACCTTGTGTGCTATCTCCAGCACACCGTCGACGCCGTCCTGCGGGCCCATGATTCCCAGCCATGCCACCAGGTGCTCGCGGCCGTTGCGCAGCTCCGGCCTGGGCTCGCCCGGCTTCATCACGGACGTGTCCGGGCCGGAACGCACCACGGTCGTGTGCTCCGGTGGTACACCACCGCGTTCCCACGCGATCCGCTGGTAGGACTGGTTGGTGGAGATCACCCGGGCGGCGGTGTGAAAAGTCTTTCGTTCCAGCCAGTACAGCCCGGCGAGCTGAACACGGGCGGCGAGGCCCTTCGGTTCGCCGAACCGGGAGCGGAACACCTCGGGGTTGAGGTCGTGGTGGTCGAACACGAACTGCACGCCACGGGAGCGCCACAGCCGGGCGAGCGCCCAGTACGTGTCCGGCGGGTTACACGCCTGCATCACGTCGAAAGGCCGCCTGCGCCAGACCTTCAGCGTCAGTCTCGCGGTGCGCAGCCAGCAGTAGACGAACTCGAGCAGGTAGCCGAGCGCACCGTTGGCCTGCGGCGGCGGGGCGTACTTGTAGATGTGGACACCGGACAACTCCTGGTATCCGGGATCGTTCGGCCCCTGTGGACAGATCACCGAGACGTCGAACCCGGCCGACGTGAGCGCCTGGCATTCCAGCCAGACCCTGCGGTCCAAGGGAACCGGCAGGTTCTGCACGATGATCAGTACATGCCCACGATTCACCTTGACGCCCTCTTCCTGAGTTACGGCCGACATTCCCCATGTCGTCGCGGAGAGCGCAGGGGTTACCGCTTTGGCCAAACAACAGTAAATGCGTCCGTTCGGGCAGGTAATCCGATCACCCACGGCTGCCGAAAACAGTGAATTACCGTTGCGGGGTAGGCAGAATGGCCTAACGGGAACTGCGGTCAGCCGACCACGAGGCATCGGTGCCGCGTATCCGCCGCCACCGCGCCACAATCCTGTCGGCCAGCAGAACCTCGAGGAAACACAAGGCATCCAGCACACGGACCTGCCGGTGGCGAACCAGTGTTATCAACTGACTGAGTCCGAGTGACGGCTCATCGGCCTTGCGCCCCAAGAGATCCAGCTCACGATTTCCCAGCCGGACCCGCGCCCGCCTGCGGATCACCGCACCGACCGTGCGCGCCGGGCGGACCACCGACCGCGCCTCTTCGACGACCCTGCGCTCGCTGGCCGAGAATGTGCGGTGTACCCAGCCGTCGTCGGAGACCACGAGCGGCAGCGGGAAAACCCGGCCGTGCCCTTCCTTGCTGAGCATGTACGCCCCGGCTCCGGACAGCCCTCGCCGATCGGCCACCAACCGGTCGAACACCCGGTGAAAACGTTTCGCGACACCGGAAACACCGTTCAGGTCGTACTCGGGCACGGGTGAGCACGCCAGTGCGCCACGTTCGATCGCGGTCAGCATGCGCCGTAACGACACCATGTCGAGGTCGACGTCCGCGTCCAGGTACAGCCGGGGAAACGTACGGCATTCCGCGTCACCGAGGCCGAGGGCGTGCGCCTTTCCCGCGACCGGCGTCTCCACCACGCGGACCCGCTCGGCTCTGGCGATCTGCGCGGTCCGGTCCCCGCACGCGTTGGCCACCACGATGATGTCCAACTCACCCGGCTTCGCTCCACTCGTCAGCGACCGCAAGCACCGCGCGATCACTGCTTCCTCGTCGTGTGCCGCGATGACGACACTGGCCACAGGTTCGCCCACGACGTCCACTATTTCACCGAAACCGGTGAAGCGGCGTTACGAATCTCAGGCTTGGCCGGTCCGGACCCGTCAGCGGGCACGAGATAGATCGCCGTTTTCCCCTCGCCCTTGGCCAGGCCGTAGGCGAGGGTCTTCTCGTCGAGCCAGGCCGCCTGGTCGTCGATACCCGACGTCCCCGGCAGCGTCGCCTCCTTGTTCGTGCGCAGGTCAAGCACGACAAGACTCCACTTGTCCAGCGGTGTCGGGCGCTTCTTGTACGCGACGCGGGTGCCGTCCGGTGACAGTGACGGGCATTCGGCGCCCTGCCGGACAGTGCGCACGGTCTTGGCCTTGAGATCGCCCTTGACCAGCCAGTTCACCCCGCCGGACGCCAGTGTGGCGTAGAAGGTGGTGTCGTCGGCGGCGATCGTGATGCCCCAGTAGTTGACGTCCGCCGCCTTGTGCGATCGGTTGTTGACCGTCGCGTCGAAGTGCTCGATCGACTCGACCACCTCGCCGGTGCGCAGGTCGAAGAACCCCGCTCTGGTGGAGAACCCGCCGGGCACGGTGTACGAGTCCCCGGTGACGAAGGACGTCCAGGCCACGAGGTTGCCGGACGGCGAGACGCGTGCCCTGCTCGGAATTCCGGGCAGGGAAATCGTTTTGACAACAGTGTTATCGGCCGTGAGTACGGCGGCCTCGTAGCTGGGCCCCGGCCCGGCGAGGCGCAGACACACGGACGTGCCCGCGGCACGGTGGAACCGCTGGCAGCGCAGTCCGCTGACGGCTCGCTGGCCGTCGGGCCGCAGCGTGGTCACCCGGTCCTGGCCACCGTCGAGGTCGATGAACACCACGTCACCCGCGGTAGGCGCGGGCGCGTTCTCGGTCACCGCCGGTTGCCGGACCGCGGTCCACGCGACGTATCCACCGCCACCCAGCACGAGCAGCACGATCGCGGCGACACCGACCAGCACGCGGTGTCCCGCCAGCCAAGCCTTCACGCGGACCTCACAAGCAACGCGACTGCGATCAACGCCACGACCAGTACGGCCACCAACGCGACGACGGCGGTCGACATCGCCATCGCGGCAAGCATCACACCGAACACGACCGACGACACCATCCGGGTCAACGCCTGTCCGGTTTGGATGGTCGCCAACCCGGTCGCCCGCAGGTCGGCGGGTACGAACGTGCTGGCGTACGCCGACAGCACCCCGTCAGTGCAGGCGTAGAACAAGCCGTGGGCGGCCAACGCGACCGCCACCGCGACGAATCCACCATCCGGGACCAGCAGCATCGCGTAGGTCACGAGCAGCAGCACGTGCCCGGCGAAGAAGACCTTCCACCGGCCGAGCCGATCGGCCATTCGGCCCATCGGCGCGGCACCGAGCAGGAAGACGGCCGCGGTTCCCAAGGGCAACAACGGCAGGAACCCGACCGGAATGTCCGAGACCTTCTGCAGCACGACGAACACGAACGCGTCGCTGATGGTGACCAGGCCGAGGATCGCCGCGGCGATGGTGGCCCGCCGGAACTTCCTGTCCCGCAACAGGCCCATGCCCGTCTTGAGCGACACCCGCGACGGCCCGGCCTTCGCCCTGCGCTCACGCACGAACGTCAGCAGCACCACCACACCGATCGCAGCGAACACGAAACTCACCACGAACACCGGCCCGGCGGCGGAACCCATCTGGTACAGGATCAGGAAAGTCAGCAACGGCCCGCACAGCGCGCCGACGGTGTCCATCGCCCTGTGCACACCGAAAGCGGCACCGAGCTGGTCCGGTGGCGTGGCCAGGGAGATCAGCGCGTCCCGTGGCGCGGTCCGGATCCCCTTGCCCGCGCGGTCGGCCGCGAGCACTCCGCCGATCGCGAGGCCCGATGCCCCGACCAACGGGAAAACCAGTTTGGTGACGGCAGAAAGGCCGTAGCCGAACAGCGCAACGAGCTTCGGCCTGTTGGTCCGGTCGGACACGTAACCGCCGACGATGCGCAGAACCGCGGTCGCTCCCGTGTACAGGCCGTCGAGCAACCCGAACTGCACGTAACTCATCTGCAGCGTGTAGATCAGGTAAACGGGCAGGAACGCGGTGACCATCTCGGCGGAGATGTCGGTCAGCAGACTGACCGCGCCGAGCGCGAAAACGGTGCCGGGCAACCGTCCCGACACCTTCGGTGTCCTACCTGGACTGCGCGTCGAGGCCACGTACACTCCCGCAACCTCTCAGCTCGGACCGGTCACTGCACAGCACATCGCCTGATGACCACAGCCCGTTAGCCGACATCCCCCACACCGCCAAGACGTAACAGAAGGCGTGGTCACGCAGATTGCTCGGGAAGAGGACCGCACATCAGGGCGATCGCCGATCGGGGACGAGATGGACTTCTGGAAGACAGTCAAGGTGCTGCTGCGCCGCTGGCGCGTCGCGGTACCTGTCTTCGCTGTCTCCCTCGGCCTCGCGGCGGGCGTGTACGTGTCGGTCGACACCGAGTACGAGTCCAGCGGCACGATCGTGCTCACTTCGCCGACGGACGGACCGAGGGTGGCCGCCGAGCAGAGCGGACCGGCCGATCGGGTGAATCCCTTCCTGGCGTTCGATGCGAGCCTGAACACATCGGCCACGATCATCATCCAGAAGCTGCAGGACCCGACCGTGCAGGAGCAGTTGGTCAACGGCAACAAGAAGATCGGGTACGAGATCGGCAACGGCCAGCTGACCGGTCCGTTCATCGTCGTGGTCGCGCTGGCACGCACGCCGGACGACGCGAAAAACACTGTCGCGAAAGTACTCGACAAGGCCCGGTCCGAGCTCAAGCAGAGCCAGGAGGCCCTGAAGGCCCCGGCTTCCACGTTCATCACACCGGTCGACATCATCGCGCCGACCAACGCCGAGCCGAAAACCGGCGGCAAAGTCCGGTTCGCGGCGGTCGCACTGGCTCTGGGATTCATCGCGAGCCTGTCGTCGGCGTACGCGATGGAGAGCTTCACCCAGTCCCGCAAGAAGAAGCGCAGCAGGGAACGCGCGCAGCAGGAGTGGCAGCACCAGGGCTCGTTGGAGCAGAACGGATCCTCGGGCGAGACGGCGCGGATGCACCCTGTCGCGCAGAAGCCCGGCTAGCCCCGGTGACCGGTACCCAGGACGTCCAGCGCGCCGACGGCGCCACGCTGGTGTGCGTCTTCCTGCTGATGCTGCTGATGGTCCCGGCCAGGCTGGTGATCAGCGGCATCCCGATGTCCATCACCCCGGCCACGCTGACCGGTGTCGGACTCGGGGTGATCTGGTTCTGCTGCCAGCTGGTGACCACGCTCGGGGTGGCCAAGGGCCGCAACATCGCCCGTACTGCGCTGTTCCTGTACGCCATCTCGCAGCTGGCGACCTACGGATACGCCACCCGCAACTACCTGCCGATGGACGAACTGGAAGGCGCGGACCGCACGATCGTCGTCGTGTTCGGCACGATCTTCGTCGGAATCGCCGTGGTGGACGGCGTGAAGAACCTGGCGCGGCTGGACATGCTGCTGAAGTTCATGACCGTGCTGATCGGCGTGGTCGCGTTCATCGGGTTCGTGCAGTTCGCGTCCGGCTTCGACGTCACCAAGTACCTCGCCGTCCCCGGTCTGCGGCCGGTCACCGACGACGGGTTCGTGTTGGAACGGTCGACCTTCCGCCGCCCGGCCGGGACCACCGGCCATCCGATCGAGTTCGGGGTGGTGTGCGCGATCGGTGTCCCGTTCGCCGCGCACTACGCCTACCGGGCGAAGGAGTCGGGCGGCAAGGCCGGAAAATGGTGGCTGTGCCTGGCGATCATCGCCGCCGGTGCGGTGGTCTCGTTGTCCCGGTCGGCGATCCTCGGCATGTGCCTCGGCGGTGTGGTGCTGCTGATCGGCTGGTCGGCCAAGCGACGGGTGCAGGCGCTGATCGCGGCGGCCGGGTTCCTCGCCGTGCTCAAGGTGATCGTGCCCGGCCTGATAGGCACGCTGTACAGCCTGTTCGACAACATCGGCAGCGACCCGAGCATCGAGGGCCGCACCGACGACTACGAGTCCGCCGGTAAGCAGATCGCCAAGCACTACCTGTTGGGCCGGGGCAACGGCACCTACCTGTCCGAAAAGTACGGACCGTTGGACAACCAGTACCTCGGCACGCTCGTCCAGAACGGCTACATCGGACTGATTGTCCTGGTTTTCCTGTTCCTTGCCGGGATGTACTCGGCTGCCAAGGTCCGTGCGATCAGTCCGGACCCGGCCGTACGCGACCTCGCGCTGACGCTGATCGCCGCCCAGTCCATCGTCGCGCTCGGGGCCGCGACGTTCGACCTGCTGTGGTTCTCCACCGCGACCGGCCTGACGTTCGTCCTGGTCGGCGCGAGCGGTGCGTTGCTGCGCGCGGTGACCGCACAAACCCCTGTCCTGCCACCGATGTGGGAAGCGGTCCGATGACGGAGTTGGCTAGCCGCCGGTCGAACCTCGTGTTCGACTGGCTCAGTGCCCGCAGCAGACAGATCGCCCTCGCCGCGGTCGGACTGAGCCTGCTGCTCGCCGGTGGGTACGCGGTGCTGCTCGGCAACGAGCTGCGGTACTCGGACGAGCACGTCTACCTGGAGCTGACGCAGTCGCTGGTCGACGGCCGCGGCTTCGCCTTCGGCACGGACTCGACTGCCTATCGGCCACCGGGCTACCCGTTCCTGTTGCTGCCATTGCACCTGGTCAGCGGCGGCAACGTGTTCGTGATGCGGCTGCTGGGCGTGCTGTGCCTGGCCGGGGCTGTGTGGTTGGGCTATCTGCTGGCCCGCAGGATCTCCCCGGTCGCCGGAGCGCTCGTCGCTGTCGTCACGGCCGCGTACCCGCTGTTCGTGTACACCGCGACCGCGCTGTATCCGCAGATCCCGGCGCTGCTGTTGGTGCTGGTGATGCTCGAGTTCGGGCTGCGTGCCAGGGACCGGTGGGTGTGGGCGATCCCCAGTGGGCTCTCGGCCGGTTTCCTGACCATCACCGTGCCCTCGTTCGCTCCCACACTGCTGTTGCTGGCGCTGTTCATCGGCTGGCGATCGCGCAGGGCGATCGCGGTGCTGCTGGTCGCGGCGGCGGTCATTCCCGGCTTGTGGTGTCTCCGTAACGCCGTCGTGATGGGCGCGTTCATCCCGGTGTCCACAAACAACGGTGTGAACCTGTTGCTTGGCAACAACCCCGATGCCACCGGCAGCAGCGGGACGAGCGTGGACGTGTCCGCCTACGAGCGGCGAGCCAAGGAGCTCAACCTGGACGAGGTCGGGATCGACAAGTTCTACAGCGAGCAGGCCACGGCATGGATCACGGCCAACCCGGCGCAGGCCGCGGGCCTGTACGCCGCCAAGGTCGCACACAACTTCGCCTACAGCGACACGCTCAAAACCGAGGGGCGGGGCGCCTCGGACCTGCTGGCCGCGCTGAGCTACTACCCGTTGCTCGCGCTGGCCCTGCTGCGTGTGCTGATCTCCACACGGTTTCCGCTGCACCGGGTGGACAAGGTCTGTCTGTCGGCGATCGTGCTGAACGTGCTGCTGCTGGCCGTGTTCTTCACCAGGATCCGGTTCCGGGTGCCGCTGGACGAGCTGACGATCGTACTCGCGGTGTCCACTGTGGTCGTCTGGTGGGACAGGCGGCGGGCCGCGTGACCACGACCGGTTCCCCGATCCGCAAGGCGCTGCGGATGAGCCTGCTGAACACGGTCGTCGGCAAGCTCGGCACGTTCGTGACGGGCATCGTGCTCGCCCGGCTGCTGATGCCCCACGACTTCGGTGTCTACGCGGTCGCGTTCGTCGCGTTGATCGCGTTGCTGTCGCTCAACGAGCTCGGCGTGAGCCTGGCGATCGTGCGCTGGCCGGGCGACCCGGAGCGGATCCGCCCGACGGTCACCACGATCTCCGTGGTGACCAGCGTGTTCGTCTACGCGCTGTGCTGGTTCGGCGCGCCGGTCTTCGCCGAGGCGATGGAAGTGCCCGAGGCAACCGGTGTCGTGCGGGTGCTGTGCGTCGGCGCGTTGATCGACGGGTTGAGCGCGCCGGTGGCCCAGTTGATGAACCGCGAGTTCCGGCAAGGCCTGCGGCTGTTCGTCGACCTGTCGAACCTGCTGGTCACGACCAGCCTGACGGTGACGCTCGCGGCGACCGGGCACGGCGCGTGGAGCCTGGCGTGGGGCCAGATCGCCGGTAACGCCGTTTCGTCGCTGGTGCTGTTCGCGTTGAGCCGCAAGTGGCCTCGGCTGGGTTTCGACGCGAAGCTGGCCCGCGAACTGGTCTCGTTCGGGCTGCCGCTGGCCGGGGCGAGCCTGCTGATGGTCGCGATGTGGAACGTGGACAAGGTATTCACCGGGCCGATGCTCGGCGCGGTCGCGCTGGGCCTGTACCTGCAGGCGTTCAACCTGGCCTCGTGGCCGGTGAACGTGTTCTCGCTGGTGGTGCGGCGGGTCTCGCTGGCCGCGTTCGCCCGTGTGCAGGAGAACCCGGCGGAACGCCAGGCCGTGTTCGCCAAGATGACGATGCTGCTGGCGATCCCGACACTGCCGGTCTGCACGGTTCTCGGCCTGCTCGCGCTGCCCGTTGTGACCATTTTGTACGGTCAGCCGTGGGCCGGTTCGGCGGTGGCGTTGCAGTTCCTGGCGTTGCTCGGTGTGGTCCGGGTCGCTTCGGAGCTGGCGTACGACTTCCTGGTGGCGTTGGGCCGTTCCCGCTCCACACTGTGGCTGCAGGCGGGCTGGCTGGTGGCGCTGCTGGTGTTCCTGCCGGTCGGGGCGTTGTTCGGCGGGATCGAGGGCGTCGGCATCGCGCACGCCGGGGTCGCGTTCGTGCTGGTGCTTCCGGCGTACGCGATGGCCGTGGCGCGAACCGGCATCTCGGTCCGGGCGCTGGCCGCCCCCCTGGCACGGCCAGTGCTCGGAACCGTCTGCATGGTCGCGGTGATCCTGGTGGTGCGGTGGTTCACCGAGCCGTCGCTGGTTCAGCTACTGCTGGGTGGTGCCTTGGGGCTGCTGGCCTACGTGCCCGCTGTGTGGCCGCTGCGCAAGACCCTGGGCGTCCTGAAGTGACGTCCCGCAGGCGATGTCCCGCTGTGGCATGACGCCGTCCAGCAAGTAGCCCATCACCGGTTCGAGGACGCACGGGTTGTTCGTGGTGCGCAGGACGCCGTGCCCGGCGTTGTCGGCGGTGATCAGCCGTGAGCGGTCGCCCATCACCGAACGCATCGACCTGGCCCCGCCCAGCGGTGTGGCCGGGTCGCGCAGGTTCTGCACCAACAGGACATTCGGGCCGTGGTCGCTGATCCGCACGGTCGGCTCGACCGGCGTGGGCCAGAACGCGCACGGCCAGATGTTGGCCGACATCCCGTTGGTGACCGGGTACTTCTGCCTGGCCACGAGCACGTCCCACTGGTACTGGGCGACGTTGCGCGGCCAGCGGGCGTCGTTGCACACGACTCCCCACCACGTCGAGGCGAACGACGCGTCGAACCGCAGCGGCGGCGGTGGCGTGAAGGTGCCCTGCTTGATCGACTGCAGCAGCCCGGCCAGCTCGGGGTAACTGCTTTCCTGGTAGAGCACGGATCGGGCGTGGGAGCGCAGTGACCTCCCGTCGTAGTGCAGGGCAGGCTTGGCATCGAGGCGTTGGGCGAGCGCGAGGTAGGTGCCGCGAACCTCGTTCGAGGTGTCCCCGAGGCCGTACGTGGTGTCGCGCCGGGCCGCCCATCCCGCGAAGTCGGTGAAGCTCTCCTCGGCGCCCGGCCCCCACGAGTTGAACATCTTCTGCCAGATGCCCTTCGGGTCGACCACGCTGTCGAGCACGACCCGGTCCGTGTTCTGCGGGAACAACGCGGTGTACACCGCGCCGAGGTACGTGCCGTACGAGACCCCGAAGTAGGAGATCTTCTTTTCCCCCAACGCGATCCGGATCCGGTCCATGTCACGTGCGGTGTTGGCGGTGGTGATGTGCGGCATCACCCGGCCGTGGCGCTCGAAGCACTGCTTGGCGACCTGACGGGAGTACGCCACCGACTCGGCGATGTCACCGTTCGGCGCGGGCATCCCGAAGATCCTGACCGGGTCGCGCTGCTCGTCGGTCAGTCCACAGTCCAACGGCGCGCTGTGTCCGGTGCCCCGCGGGTCGAATCCGATCAGGTCGTAGCTGCCCGCGAGCGGCCCACCGACTTCCAGTGGCATGTCCAACCCCGCATTGCCCGGCCCGCCGGGGTTGAGCAGCAGCACCCCGCGCCGCTGGCCACTCGCCTTCTTGCGGGACACGGCCACGTCGATCGTTGGCCCGTTCGGCCTGCTGTAGTCGACCGGGACCGTGACCGTCGTGCATTCCAGCGGCAGGGCGTCCGGGCACGATCGCCACGTCGGCTCGGGCGATGCCTCGGCCGTCGTGGCGATCAGTGGCGTGACAAGAACCCCCGCTATCAACGCCGTGAGTTTTCGCATGAACCGAAGTCTTCCGGTTCTGCCACCGGCCAGGCAGTAAACCTGCGCTCACTCCACCAGGTGGGCCTAGCACCACCCTGTTTGCGGTTTCGGCAACAAAAGTTGCCCGTCCTCGGACGTAGTCCGCACAGTGGACCCATGAGTGAACACAGCCACGGCGGGTCATGGCAGGACGGCGTCGTGATGGACGAGAAGTTCTGGGACGAGCTCTACCTGGAGAAGGAGATGTGGAGCGGGAATCCCAACCCGCAGCTGGTCGCCGAGGTGTCCGACCTCAAGCCCGGCACGGCACTGGACGTCGGCTGCGGCGAAGGCGCCGACGCGATCTGGCTGCACGAACGCGGCTGGCAGGTGACCGCCGTCGACGTGTCCAGCGTCGCGCTCGACCGCGCGCGCCAACGCAGCTCGGAGGTCGAGTGGCTGCACCTCAACCTGGCCAAACAGGCCGCGCCCGGCACGTACGACCTGGTCACGGCCCACTACGTGCACTTCCACCCAGTATCGGACATGCGGGTGCTGCAACAGCGGCTCGTCGACGCGGTCGCGCCCGGCGGAACACTGCTGCTCGTCGGGCACGACCAGAGCGAGATAGATGAGGCCGACCTGGACCGGCCGGACAACGCCGAGCTGTTCTACACCGCGGAGTCGACGGCCTCACTGGTCCCCGCCGACGACTGGGTCGTCGAGGTGGCCGAGACGCGCACACTGGCCAATCCCGACCACCGTAAGTACGACTTCGTGCTCAAGGCCCAGCGTCGACAGGCACAGTGGCAATGATGGTGGTCGTGTACCAGAGGTGTGAGGCGGCGATGTTGCGCGGCACGCGCAGCGGCGAGTAGGTCGCGTCCGGCCGGAGCGGCTCGACGATCCGCAGGCCCGAGTCGGCGTACCGGGGCCGCAGCCACACCTCGTCGAAGGCCACATTGGACTCCGGGTGCACCTCGTCCTTCAGCCGGTGCTCACCCATGTCGTGCGGCCACGCCTGGCGCAGGCTGCGGCCGGGCAGGATCTGCTCCGAGTCCGAGTTGTACATGTTCCATGTGGACACGAACACGCCACCGGGCTTGACCACCCGCGCGACCTGGCTCATGTAGTTCGTCGCGGCCGCCGGAGTCAGGTGCGTGAACAACGACCCCGCGTAGGCGAGGTCGAACGTGTTGTCATCGTAGGGGAAGACGTACTCGGCCGCGTCCACTCCGGTGTCATGGCCGATGGACGTCCGCACGTCCGCGTGCGTGAAACGGAAGTTCGGGTGCGTGGCGGTGATGTTGCGGCGACACCACTCGACCATGTACGGCATCACGTCGAAGCCGTCGTACTGGCCGCGCCTGCTCAGCACCGTGGTGAGCGGCTGGGCGAGGCGGCCGACACCGCATCCGATGTCGAGCACACGGTGGTCGTGCTGCAGGCCACACAGCTCGCGCAGGAAGTCGACCTGGTCCTGGCCGGTCTTCTTGTAGTCGAGCCAAAGCGGCGAGATGTCACCGCGGATGCGCCGCGGCGGCATGTGCGTCACGCGGGTGACCGCGTCCTCGGCGCTGTCGCGCACCGTTTTCGCACGGTCCCGCCAGTTCAGTGTGGTCATCGAGACGCCTTTCCGTGTGACACGACGATCGGCCGGGCGTTGGCGTCATCGGTCGCGACCGTGCCACGCCACCTCTGGTACTTGGTCTGGACTTTCGCTGCCAGCACGCCACTTCCGGAGCGGACCGCATCGCTCGCGACCGCGGCGGTCGCGGGCCGGGTCCTCGCGGCGAACAGGTACTCGTCCTCCTGGATCTTGGCCGCGCGGGTGAGCGCGAACCGGTCGACCACGAGCCTGCGGGCGAACTCGCCGAGCGAGGCCCGCAGGTCACGGGAGCCCAGCAGGACCTCGATGTGCTTCTGCAGGTCCAGCACGCCGTTGCCGCCGAGGCCGTACCAGCCTTGCTTGAGGAACAGTGGCGCGGTGTCGGACGTCAGCAGCTCGCTGAACCCCTGCTCGCCCACGACCACCAGCGGTTTGCCGAACGCCATCCCGCGCAGCGCCGAACCGCCCATGCCGACGAGCACGTCCGCGGCGGCGTACGCCGGACGCGGGTCCGTGACTTCACCGGTCAGCCGGACGACCGTCCGCCCGGCCAACGCGTTCGCCTTGGCCGCACGGGCTTCGATCTCGGCGCGGGACCGGCCGTCGCCGACGAGCACCAGCTGCACCCGGTGACCGGCGGCCGCCAGCGCGCCGACCGCGTCACAGGTCGCGAGCAGGCCTTCGAGCTTCAACTCCGGCACCAGACGGCAGATCATCGCGACGAGCACGTCGTCTTGCGGGATGCCGTGTTCCTTGCGGAAGACCGAGCCGTCGACCGAGGGGTGGTCGGTCTCGGTGTCGACCGGTGGCTCCAGCAACGTCACCCGGTGGTGCCCCGCGGCCTGCGCGGCCTCGCGGATCGCCTCGGTCCCCACGACCAGCGGGACGGTTCTGGGGAAGAACGGCACCACGGACATGGACATGACCGTGCCGACCACCGGCGTCCGCCATCTGAGTCCCGGCCCGAAGAACGCCTCGACCACCGGCGGCCACTCGTAGCCGTGCACGACGTGGATCCGTCGCTTGCGGACAGTCCGGACGAGTGTCGCCAGCACCTCCGGCGAGGGATTGCGGCGCTCCCGGGGGATCTCGATGTGCTCGAGGCCGAGCTCGCGCACGCGTTCCACCAACGGCCCCGGCTCGGACAGCACGATCACCTCGTGACCTCGGTCACGGACCGCACCGGCCAGCTGGACGGCGTTGAGCTGGGACCCGCCGATCTCCATGGCGTGCGGATAGACCAGGATCCGCATCAGGGGATCACCCGTCGCTCGTCAGGTAACGGGTGAATGGGTCAGGTAGGGGAGCCACGCCTGTTTCATCGTTGGCGGGCATGACTTTCTTACCACTCACCGAGCCAAACCGGCCAGACGGGTGAACGTCTCCGCTCTGGCGGCCCAGGAATGCCGTGCCGCCACCGAACGTCGTTGTGCCACCACGTCCGGCGACGCCTTGTCGATCGCCGCTTTCACAACGGCGTCAGCGAAGTTCCCCGGGTCGACGCCGATCTGGATGCTCTCGGTCTCGTCGGCAAGACGCCTGCTCGCCGGGAGATCCGTGCTCACCACGGGAAGTCCGGCCGCGAGGTACTCCAATGTCTTGAGCGGGAAGGAAGCCCGGTTGAACGCGCTGTCCGCGTACGGGGTGATGCCGACGTCGACCCGCGCGAACCACTGCGGCAGTTCCTCGAACGCGACCGGACCGACGTGGTGCACGTTGTGCCGCATGAGCAGGCCCTCGGCCCGGACAGGTTCCCAGTCCGGTTCCCTCGGCCCGACGAGCAGCAGGCCGATCCCGGTGTCGGCGACCGCTTCGAGGACCGAGATGTCGATCCGGTCGCTCAACTGGCCGACCATCCCGGCCACCCTGGCCGGGAACCCGGACGGCACCGGCCCCGGCCGAGCAAGCACCTGGTAGGCATCGGGATCGCAGCCGTTCGGGAAGACGATCGGGTGCGCACCGAGTTCACGCCAGCGGTCGGCCAGTTCCGGGCCGACAGCGAGCACCAGGTCCGCGCGTGCGACGGCTTCCCGTTCCTCACGCAGGACGAAGTGCGCGTCCTGGTTCATCAACGACGCACCGGCCACCCAGTCATCGGTGCCGTACAACACATCCACGACACGATCCCCCCACCTGCCGAGGAGATCGTGCTGGGTGCACGCGACGAACACGTCCGGCCTGCGCCTGGCCCTGCGCAGCGCCCAGCCGATCTGCGCACGCACGAGCGGCCACGTCAACGACCGGATGCCCTGCCTGGTCCAGCCGGGCGGGCCGACCGGGGTGAGCCGGGCGATCCGCGAGGTGAGCGGCCGCAGCAACGGCCGCCACATCCTTCCCGCGCTACCGCGGAACCGCGCCGGTGTCACCGGGGACACCGGCGGGTCCACCCACAGGACGTCGGCGTGGCGGGCCAGGGACTCGGCGAGCTGGCGCTCCGAGCCCTTGACCCCGTCCCACGTCACACCGGAGGCGACGACTACCAATGGCCTCATGGCTGGAAGACCACGTCCACCCAGTAGTTACCACCCTGGTAGGTCGACTCGGGGAAGCCCGGCCCGACCTTGTAGACGCCGTTGGCGTTGCCCGGCCCGGACAGCGGTGCGCTCAGCGGGGCGCTGGTCACCGCAGTCCGGTTGAAGTAGCCGCTGTCCGCCGCGTACCGGCCGTTCGGCGCGGTGTACGAAGCCACATAGGTCTGTCCTGCTTGGACGGTGACCGGTGTCGTGAAGGTCAACGTCTGCCAGCCCGACGCCGTCTCGCCGGTGAACGTCCCGGTGGCCAGCTGGACCCCGGTGTTGCTCCACAGCGTTCCGGTGTGCGTGCCGGAGTTGCCGACTCCCTTGTAGAACCGCACACCGGTGACGGACCCGTTGGCCGAGGTGGTGAACCGGACACCGAGTTCGTAGTTGCCCGGGTCGTTCTCCGCCGTGACTGTCGGCACGGTGGCGGCACTGAACAGGCTGCACGGGCAGGTCTGCGTCAGTGTCGTGGTGAACGACCACGTGGTGGCGGTCGGCATGATGTTGCCGTTCACGTCGGCGATCTTGAAGCTGCCGGTGTAGGTCGCCCCCGCCGCCAGGCGTGCCGCCGGGGTCCACGAGACCGTCTTCTGGTCCGCCGACAGCGACAACGTGCCGTTCAGCTTGGCGCCGCCGGAGTCCTTCACCGTGAACTGTGCTGTCGACAGGTCGGCCGGTTCGTTCAGCGTCACTGTCACCGGGGCCGTCAGCGACACGCCCGTGCCCGCGTTCGGCGGATTCGTGCTGGTGACCGACGGTGGTGTGCTGTCGCCGTTGGCACCGGCCTGCCAGAGCACGTCGACCCAGTAGTTGGTGTTGCCGTACGAGCTCGTCGGGAAGCCGCCGCCCGCGCCGTACCGGTACACGCCGTTGCTGCCGTCAACTCCGCTGGGCAGGGCGTGCATGGAGCCGTAGTCGCCGCCAGCGCCGTTGAAGTAGCCACCTGTCACCGAGTAACGACCGTTGGGCGCGTAGTAGGACACGACGTACGTCGTTCCGGATTGGACAGTCACCGGCGAGTTGAACGTCAGTGTCTGCCAGCCACCACCCGACTCTCCTGTGAACGTCCCGGTGGCCATGCGCGTGCCGTTGGATGTCCACAGTGAACCGGTGTGCGTCCCGGTGTTGCCCGGTCCCTTGTAGAACCTGATGCCGTGCACGGTCCCCCGGCTGTCGAACCGGACCTTGGTGCCGAGTTCGACCGCGGACGAGTCGTTCGCGGCGGCCTCGGCCGGGGTGGCGAAGTCGTCCCAGATCGTGCACGGGCAGTTCGCCGGTCGCGGATTGCCCGTGGTGAACGACCAGGTGTACGGCGGGCTCGGGATCGAGTTACCGGCGTTGTCCGACGCACGGACCGTCGCGGTGTACTTCGTACCGGCCGCCAGCGGCTGGCTCGGGGTGAACGTCGCCGACTTGCCGTCCGCCGCGAGTGCGTACGTGCCGGGGATGTTCTGGGTCGGGCTGCTCAGGCTGAACTGCAGTGACGACGGGGCGATCGGCTCGTCGAAGCTGATCTTCGGTGTCACGTTCAGCGCCACGCTGCCGCCGTTGCCGACCGGGTTCGTCGACGCCACCAGCGGCGCCCGCATGTCCGGACCTGGGTCGTAGCCGTAGACCACGTCGACCCAGTAGTTCGCGTTCAGGAAGCTGCGGTCCGGGAACCCGGACGAGCCGACCTTGTACACACCGTTCGGTTCGGCGGTCGTGCTCTTCAAGGCCGTCAACGGTTCCAGGCCGGTCGACGAGTTCGTGAAGTAGTTCGCGTCGGCCGCGTAGTGCCCGGTGTTGGTGTGGTAGGTGGCGATGTAGGTCGTGTTCGCGGCGACCTGGACGGACTCCGGGAACGCCAGCGTCTGCCAGCCCAACGCGGTCTCGTTGAGGAACGTGCCCGTCGCCAGGAGCGTGCCGTTGGTCGTCCACAGTGAACCGGTGTGCGATCCGGTGTTGCCGACTCCCTTGTAGAAGCGGACACCGCGGATGTACCCGGCGGAGGCGGCCTGGAACTTCACGCCCAGTTCGAGCGCGGTCGCGTCACCCGAATCCGGCGTGGCCGGAACCGCGTTGTCGGGCCAGATACCGCACGGGCAGGCCCGCGGGTTGACCGTGACGGCGCGGGTGAACTCACCGGAGAGGTTCGCCGAGTCGTCGACCGCCCTGACCTTGAAGGTTGCCGGGCCCGACTGGGACGGCGTGTAGACGTAGTTCCACGCGGTCTGCCCGGCCTGCCAGTTCGCCGCGTGCCAACTGGTTCCGTCGACCGACACCTCGATCCCGGCCACCTTGCCGCCGACGTCGCTCACCGTGCCGGACAACGTGTACGCGGCGCCGACCACGGGCGATGTCGTCGCCGAGATGGCGACAGTCGGGGCCGTCGTGTCCGTGGTCGGGTCGGCCTGGGTGATGTCACGCGGTGTTCGTGGCTGGACGTTGTCCATGTCCGCCAACAGGTTCGCGGTCGCCTGGCGAATACGCGGGTCGGCGGCGTCCACCTGGTTTCGGATGTGCTTGTCGTCCAGGCCCCACGACCACTGGATGGAGCCCGCCGTGAAGATCAGCGCGCCGCTGGACTGGTGCTTGTAGAGCGTCAGCGCGTGGGTCTTCGTTCCCGGGGCGTAGACGTCGCCCTCGTTCTGCAGGACGTACTGCCCGTCCATCATCTCCACAGTGGTCCGGGAGAACTGCCCGACTCCCGGCGGCTGGAAACCGTTCTCCTCCACGGTGTCCCACTCGTACCCGAGCGTTCCCGGCTTGAACACCCATGCCTCGTTCGGCAGGGAGCCCATCGGTGGCGCGTTGCGCCACAGCCGCAACTGCCGGTATCCGGGCGGGACGGTCAACTGGTCGTCGCGCATCCCGTTGACCGTGAAGATCTGGCCCAGTAAGGAGTTCTCCGGTCTGCCGCCGTCCTTCGGCGGACTCCTGCGCGGATCACGCCACGTCCCGGTCCACTCGGTCGGGTGCGGGTCGACCTGGTTGGGCTTGGTCTCCTTGTAGCAGACCAGCGTTCGCCAGTTCGTCGCCGGACCGGCCTGGCTCTGCTCCCACCTGGTCTTCCAGAAGATCTCGTTGCCGGTCATGAACGCCATGTTCACGCCCGCGTTGCGCGCGTCCTCCACGGCGGCGCGCTGCTCGTTCGACCAGTACTCGTCATGGCCGACGGGCATGTACACCTTGTGGTTCTTCACCAGGTTCCCGCGCCGGGACATGTCCGCATTGGTGGTGTAGCTGACGTCGTAGCCGTTCTTCTCCAGCCAGCGCAGCATCGGGTACTCGGCGTTGAAGAAGAAGTTCTCCTGCTCGCCGCCGATGATCGGCCGGTTGTAGCTGACCTTGTAGCCCGAGCCGCCGTTGCCCTGCGAGGTCCCGGTGTAGAAGCTGTTGCCCTTGGGATCGTCCTGCGGTGTCGGCCGGTTGCCGTACGTGTTGTACGCCTGCCAGGTGGCATCCGCTGTCTGGAACAGGATGTCGGAGTGGCTGGAGTCGTCGCGGACGATGAAGACGATGTCGCTCTCGCCGATCACGCCGTTGCCGTAGTCGCGTCGGAGCACTGTGTAGTAAACACCGGAAACCGATCCGGACGGTACGGTCCACTGCATCGTCGTGGCCCAGTTTCCGCAGTCCACTATTCCGGTGTCCTGTGCCGGATCGGCCGGATTGTCCTCATAACAGTTCGGCTGGGTGATGGAATTCACCTGCTGGTTGTTGACAATCTTGCGAGCACCGGCACCGTCATAGTAGCCGAGCCGGTAAATGTCGAACCAGAACCTCGGCGCATCGGTTTTGACCTTGAATTTGACCGTCTCGCCTGGCAGGTAGCTGATGTTGTCGGTGAACCCGGCGATCGTGTTGTCGATCGCCGTGATCATCCAGTCTTCGCCGGTGTCGGGAGCCAGAGTGTTCTCGCAGGCCACAGGGTTGGCTGGGAGCGCGCACGGCGCCGGTGGTGTCGGCTGTGCCGCGTGCGAGCTCGGCACGGCACTCAAAACAGTGATATTGGCCGCGACTATCGCTACGCCAATCAGGTGAGCGATTCTTCGCCGCGATCGCCCAAATACCGAACGCATTGCTCCGCCTTCCAGCATGACACCTCTTTGACCCCTGTCGTCGCTGGAAAAATCGATATCCCCGCAGTTGATGTTACGACTTTCGGGGGAGAACGCCCGAAAGGGTGGTCAAGCTTTCATCACGGAACGCGACCGACAAACTCGTGAGTTCACAGGCTGGTGAACTCACGAGTTTCTTTCCGTCGGCTCGCGGTCAGCCGCAGCTGACCAGCAGCATGCTCACCACCCGGCACGTGGTCGCGGCCGAGTCGTTGGCGCTGTTGGGATCATTCGGGCTCGACGCCGTCCTCGTTGCCGAGAACTGGTAGGGCAGTCCGATGTAGAGCAGACCGATCGGCACGGAGAACGTGGCCGTCTTGCTTGCGCCGGGCGCCAGTTCGCCGAACGTGCAGACCGGGACGGACCCGCCGGTGCAGCCGCTGCCCGCGTTGGCCGTGAGGCCCTGCGTCAGGCCACCTTTCACTTCGGCGGAACGCAACCTGCCCGGCCCGTTGTTGGTGACCCGCACAGCGATGTCGATCTTCGGCACCAGCAGGCCGCTGCGAGGTGTCGCGGTGACGGCGACCGCTGCGTCCGCCTTGTCGATCACGGTGAGGGTGGCCACGTTCTCGGGGAAGATCGCGTAGTTGCGGCCGAACAGCTGGCCCTGAATCGTGTGCACGGCACCTTGCGCACCGGGTTTGACGCGCAGGGTGAACGTGGCGGTCTGCGACTCGAAGCCGCTCATCGCACCGGCCAGGATCGCCTGGTAGCCGATGGGGCCGGTTGGTCCGTCCACAGTGGCACAGGAGGCAACGCCCGGTCCGGCGCACGAGACAAGTTCGGTGTACTCGGTCAGCGGCGTCGGCGTGCTGAACACCCGCAGCGTCGGGTTCAGGATGCTGAACTGGTGGACGTTGTGGACGGTCTCGGTGATCGTGACCGTGTCACCCGGCTGCGCTTCGGCGGGCGAGACGGTCGCCTCGACCTCCACCGGATCCGCGTACGCGGGAGTCGCGGCGCACAACGCGGCCGTGACGGCGAAAGCGAACAACAGGGGCCTGATTCTCATTGACACGTTCCCATCAGTAGGCCCCCTGCCCGGTTACCACGGCCCGCACCGTCTTCCACATGATCACTGCGTCGAGGGTGAGCGACCAGTCCTCCACGTACCGCAGGTCCAGCCGGACCGACTCCTCCCACGGCAGGTCGCTGCGACCGCTGACCTGCCACAACCCGGTCATCCCCGGCTTGACGAGCAGCCTTCTGCGCACGTCGGGCGCGTAGCGCTTGGTCTCCTCCGGCAGCGGCGGCCGCGGCCCGACCAGCGACATCGACCCGGACAGCACGTTGAACAGCTGCGGCAGTTCGTCGAGCGAGTAGCGGCGCAGCACCGCGCCGACCCTGGTCACCCTCGGGTCCTTGCGCATCTTGAACAGCAGGCCCGCACCGTCGTTGGCCAGGTCGCCGCGCATCCGGTGGGCGTCCTTCACCATCGTCCGGAACTTGATCATGGTGAAGGACCGGCCGTCCTTGCCCACCCGCCGCTGCCGGAAGAACACCGCGCCACGGCTGTCAGTCATGATCATCAGGCTGATCAGCAGGATCACCGGGGCGAAGAGGGTGAGCAGCATCGCCGAGCCGACGCGGTCGACGATCTCCTTGACCACACGACGGGCGCCGCTGAAAACCGGCGCGCTGACCCGCAGCAGCGGCATGCCGAGCACCGCGCTGACGTGCAACCGTGGTCCGGCGACCTCCATCAGCACCGGCGCGACGACCATCTCGGCCTCGCTGCCCTCGAGGTTCCACGCCAGCTCCTGCAGCCTGCGCGGGGTCCAATATGGATCCGAGGCGATCGCGACAACGCGGTAACCGCCGCGCCGCACGTGCTCGGCAAGATCCTTCAACCGCCCGACAACGGGAACGCCTTCGAGCTCGCCGCCGCCGTCACCGCCGCTGTCACCACGGCCGTCAAAAGTGCAGGCCGCTTCGACACGCCAGCCGAGATGCGGCGTCTGCCTGGTCCGGACGATCAGGTCGCGCGCCGTCTCGGCGCTGCCCGCGACGAGCACGGGTAACAGGCATTTGCCTTCCTTGCGCGACTTGTGCAGGAACCTGCGCAAAAGGTATCGCTGCGGGAAGGCGAGCAGGGCGATCGTGGGGATGGCCACGAACACCCACAGCCGGATGTTGGTCGAGTCGAACGCCAGACCGCCGAGCGCCAGCACGACCGCGGCGGAGAACAATCCCCGGCCCAGTCTGCCGAACTCGTCGGCGCCGTGGCCGAGCACGTTCGGGCTCCACGCCCTGTTCATCAGCAGGGAACACAGAACCAGCGCGACGGTGGTCACACCGAGCACAACCCACAGGTGCTGCCAGTTCGCCGACCCCCTGGCACCGAACAACAAACCGACCACGGTGACCGAGACCACAGTGGCGATCACGTCGCTGAGCACCACCGAGCGGCGATACCTCGGCTCCCACGCCGCGATCGGCGCCTGACCGGGCACACCAATCGACAGCAGCGGCCGCGCCCGTTCCGGCAACACACGGCCATGCACGCCGTGGCGAGGCGGACTGGCTTGCTCACCCATCGTCTGATCCCCCCGCAAATCGGGTTCGGGCAGAGGCATTCCCCACGGATGATCGGCGACCACCCGCTGACATCGAAGCAATTCGTTGGTACGTAACGAGTCGGTGTCGACGCTTCGGTGCGTCACCAAACCATCAGTCGCTCGCGTACTTCCAGCCGTTACGCGCGGGGTTAACCGGTTTTTCGGCTCCGTCGGCACAGGTCCTGTCGGTGAGTTCCCGACTGACGATCAACCAGGCCCGCGCAAACACCCGAAACGGACGCGCAGACAGGCAAACGGCGGCGTCGCCCCCGGTGCGGGGTAGGCTGAACGGAGCCACGAGTCACCTGCGGCGCCGGACGGAACACCGTGCGATGCCAGACCGAATACCTCCGATCGGGTCTGTGTCAAGCTGAGAATATTTACCTTTGTCACGCCAGGCGTTGAGACGAATGGCCGCCGTCGAGCTGTCGCGGCGCCGCATAACGCCGTAGTGCAGGGGCAACTGGCCTTCCCATCAGGAAACCGGTTACGCCGCCCTCGGCCAACGCCTTGCGGTAGACCGACAACGCGACGGTCGCAGCGTCCACAGTGTGCTCGACATCCACTTCGGTGTGCGCGGCCGAGATGACGAACGACTGACCGAGCACCCCACGGCGCAACAACTCCTGGAGAAACAGTGTTCGGAATGCCTGTGACGGGGTGCCTTCGCTGTCCTTGGTCGTGAAGATCAGGCACGACGGCCTGCCGATCACCGAAACATACTCGCCGATACCCAGTTCGGTGGCGGCAGAATTCACGCCATCGGCCAGAGCAGTCCCGGACCGTTCCATTGCTCCGATGGGGTCACCATCGGAATAGGCCTTGACCACCGCGCGGAAAGCGGCCAGTGACACGGTTTCCGGGCCGTGCGTGGTCGACAGCAGAAACACCCGCGGCTCGCCGGTGCGCAACCCGCCGAGTTCCATCAGCTCCCGCTTGCCCGCCAGCGCGGAGATGGGGAACCCGTTGCCCATCGCCTTGCCCCAGCAGGACAGGTCCGGCGTCACCCCGTAAACCCGCTGCGCACCGCCCGCCGACCAGCGGAAACCGGTGATCATCTCGTCGAAGACCAGCACAGTCCCGTGGTCGTCGCACAGCTTGCGCACGCCTTCGAGGAAGCCCGGCGCAGGCTCGGCGAGCGCGGTCGCCGCCTCGAGCACGACCGCCGCGATCTGTCCACTGTGCTCCGTGAACAGCGCACGCAGCGAGTCGAGATCGTTGTAGCGGAACTTCCCGACTGTCGACTGTGGTATCCCCGCGTCCATCGCCGTGGTGCCGATGAACCAGTCGTCGACGGAGTAGAACGGCTGGTCGCACATGGCGATCAGCTCCCGTCCGGTGGCCGCGCGGGCCAGCCGGACAGCGGCGGTGGTGGCGTCCGAGCCGTTCTTGGCGAACTTCACCATGTCCGCGCCGGGAACCAGGCGCAGGAAGTCCTCCGCGGCCCTGAGCTCCAACTCGGTCGGCCGGGTGAAGCTCAGCCCGTTGCCCAGTTCCGCCCGGACAGCCTCGACGACCGGTTCGTACGCGTGCCCGAGCGTGATGCTGCGCAGGCCCATGCCGTATTCGACATAGCGGTTCCCATCGACGTCCCACACAGTCGCCCCTTTGCCCCTTGCCAGGACGGGAGCCATGCCCTCCGGGTACTGGTCGGCACCGCGCGCATACGTGTGCGCACCGCCGGGGACGAGGTCGTGCAGCCGGGCCTGCAGGTCGTTGGACCTGCGGAAATCGTCGTTCACCTGCACAACCTCCCACACCTCGTAGCCGCGCTGACACGGACAGGTACCCTGCGCGCGTGACAGTTCGGCGCGTACCAGTTGGCACGGTAGTGGTCGACGCCATGACCGAGGCGGAGGTCGTCCACCGGGTGCGGGACACCTGGCAGGACGGCGGCTGGATCCTGACCGCGAACGTCGACATCGTGCGCGCCATCAGCCGGGACCGTTCACTGGTCGAGCTCGCCTCCACCGCGACGCTGACGGTCGCCGACGGCATGCCCCTGGTCTGGGCGGGCCGCATCGCGGGCAAGGACATCCCCGAACGCGTCACCGGCAGCTCACTCGTGCACACCCTGAGCCGCGCCGCCGCGATGGACGGCCGCTCGGTGTACCTGCTCGGCGGAGCCCCCGGTGCCGCCGAACGCGCCGCCGCCGCACTGCGCGAACAGTCCCCCGGACTGAAGATCGCCGGGGTGGCCGCGCCGCCGGTCGGCTTCGAGAAGTGCGAGCAGACCCTGCAGTCGGTCATCGACGACGTGGTGCAGACCCAGCCGAGCCTGGTGCTGATCGGAATGGGCTTCCCCAAGCAGGAGAAACTGATCCAACGGCTGCGCGCGGTCATGCCCAACGCCTGGTACGTCGGCTGCGGCGCGGGAATCCCGATGGCCTCCGGTGACGCCCGACGCGCCCCCGTCACGCTGCAGAAGCTCGGCCTGGAGTGGGCGCACCGCCTGGCCATGGAGCCTCGTCGGCTGGCTCGGCGGTATCTGCGTGACGACTTGCCGTTCGCGCTCATGCTGCTGGCGGGCGCCGCTGTGCGCCGCGTGCGCCGTTAGCCCAAAGCACTCGCCAGTCCACGCACCAGCGCACGGAGGGTCGAGTGGGACGAACTGTGACGATCACCGGGCCACGATCGATCACGGCCGAGTCCCAAGCTCTGCTGCCTGGCTTGTTCGAGCATTACATCGGCCCTTTTGCCAAGCCGGGCGCACGGTTCTACCTCGGCGGTGCCGTCGGCATCGACACCTTGGCATTGAACTGGCTGGCCGAGAACAGCGAGGCGTCGCTGATCGTGGTGGTCCCGCGCACGGTTGCCGACCAACCCGCCCTCGCAGGCGAGGCAATTCGTGCTTGGCAGAGCCAGGATCGACTTGCCGACGTGATCGAGTTGCGAGCCGGAGCACCCGGGTCCGCCGCGTATCACGCACGGAACCGCTGGATGGTGGACCACAGTGCCTTCGTCATCGGGTTTCCCCAGGCCACGCTGCCGTCGAGCGGAACCTGGTACACGATCGACTACGCCGCCGATCAGGGGAAGCCACGGCTCGTCGTGCCCATCTGACACCTGAGAGTGCGTCGGCACTCACCTGCTCGGATACTCGTGGTGTGCGTTTTCTTGGTCATTCGACCGTTCGGATCGAGATCGGTGGCCGAGTTGTGCTCACGGATCCGGTGCTCACGGCCAGGGTGGGGCCGCTGGTTCGGGTTGTTCCGCTTCCTGATCCGGCTACCTGGGCTGATGTCGATCTGGTGCTGATCTCCCACCTGCACGGCGACCACCTGCATCTGCCGTCGCTTCGCCTCGTGCGCGACGCTCGGATCGTGGTGCCGAGGGGCGCCGGTGCGTGGCTGCGCCGCAAGGGGTTCCCGAGGGTGGAGGAGTTGGGTGTCGGGGAGCGGCTTGTCGATGGTGACCTGACGGTCACGGCGGTGCACGCCGAGCATTCCGGGCATCGCTGGGGGCCGAGGTGGACGCACGGTCCGCATGCGCCCGCCGTTGGGCACGTTCTTGAGGCCGGGAAGCGGGTGTATGTGGCGGGCGACACAGATATATACGACGGCATGGCGGGCATGGGGCCGGTTGACGTCGCTCTGCTGCCCGTGTGGGGCTGGGGGATGACGCTCGGGCCCGGCCATCTCGACCCGGCCAGGGCTGCCAGGGCCGTCGAGTTGATCCGTCCGAGGATCGCGGTGCCGGTGCACTGGGGGACGCTCGCGCTGCCGGGAGTGGCGCGGACAGCGCGGATGCGGCGGCTGCTCAGCGAGCCAGGGCACGACTTCGCCGCCGCTGTCAGCAACGCGGCTGTCAGCAACGGCACAGAGGTGATCGTGGCGCTGCCGGGGACCGAGGTGACGCATGAACCTCGCACTTGATCTGACCACCACGTCGTCGGTCGGGTATCCGCTGGTCTTCGGCGGTGTCCTGCTCGGCTCGATCATCCCGATCGTGCCGACCGGAGCCGTTGTCGGCGCGGGCGCGGCCGTCGCGATGACGAGCGCGGGCCTGTCCCTGCCGTTGGTGCTGGTGTTGTCCACGCTCGGCGCCTACATCGGGGATGTTGTCACGTACGCGACCGCCCGGCTCGGGGGTGATCCCGCCGTGCGGTGGCTGGCGCGTCACCAGCACGCCGACCGGGTGGCGAGTGTCCGTGCGCAGTTCGCGCGGCGCGGCTGGCAGATTCTCGTGGTGGGACGGTTGCTTCCGGCTGGACGGATCCCGGTGCTGCTCGCGGCCGGGGCTTTGGCGTATCCGTGGCGGCGGTTCCTGCCGACCGCGCTGGTCGCGGCCGCGCTCTGGGCCGTCGCGTACGCGCTGCTGGGTGTGGTCAGTGGCGGGATCTTCGACTCGCCCTTGATCGCGAGCTTGTTGGCAACGGGGCTTGTCCTGGTTGTCACGGTTCTCATGGCTGTCATCGCACGCCGTCGACACCGTGCGCCCGACGCGGGCAAGTTGCTGCGTGGTGGACGGGCGACGGTCCGGGTGTTGTTCGTGTGGTTCGTTGTCACCGCCGCGTTGCGGGCGTTCGACGCCTTGCTGCCCGGGTTCACGATGACCCAGTGGTGGCAGCCGACCGTCTGCGCGTTGCTGCTCGGCCTGATGGCCGCGGTGGTGTGGCCGCTCGTTCTGCGGATCGCGTTGCCGTTCGCGCTGTTCACGTTGGGCCTTGGCGGTTTCGTCGTGATCGGCGCGGGCGCGTTGGCCATCTTCAACACCGTGCCCGGCGTCGAGATCGAGAACCTGAGCACCGCCGTCGCGGTGACGATCGGGATGGCGGCCGTCAGCGCCGTGATGAGCAGTGTGCTGGCCATCGACGAGGACGAGATCTTCTTCCGGCGCATCGCCCGGCGCGGCGGCACGCCCACCCGGATGCCGGACGACACCCCGCCCGGTGTGATCTTCCTGCAGATCGACGGGCTGGGGTACGACACCGTCCGGCGGGCCGTGCGTGACGGTGACATGCCGACGCTGGCCACGTGGATCAACGAGGACGACAGCCACACGCTGGAACGCTGGCAGACCGACTGGAGCTCGCAGACCGGCGCGAGCGTGTCCGGCATCCTGCACGGCGACAACCACGACATCCTCGGGTTCCGATGGTACGAGAAGGACCGCGACCACGTGATGGCGTGCGCGCACCCGAAGGATGCGGCCGAGATCGAACGCAGGCACTCCAACGGCCAGGGGCTGCTGTCCGGCGGCGGCGCGGGACACGGCAACCTGTTCACTGGCGACGCGGACCACGTGACGCTCACGATGAGCGCGGTTCCGGTGCTGGGCAAGGGAGTCCGTCGCGGCAGGCACGGCAGGACCGGGTCCGGCTACTACGCGTACTTCGCCCGGCCGGTGAACATCGTGCGCACGTTCGCCTCGGCGCTGACCGACATCGCCAGGGAGATCGTGGCGTCGACGAGCCAGAGGCGGCGCGGGGTGAAGCCCCGGATCAAGCGCGGCGGCTTCTACCCGATCGCCCGCTCCGGCACGACCGTGATCACGCGGGACGTGGTGGTCGCGGCGATCATCGAGGACATCCTGGCCGGGCGGCCGGTGGTGTACGCGGACTTCCTCGGCTACGACGAGGTCGCGCACCACTCCGGGATCGAACGGTTCGACGCGCTGGCCGTGCTGCGCGCGATCGACCAGCAGATCGGGCGGCTGCACCGGGCCACGCGGCTCGGGCCGCGGCCGTACCACCTCGTCGTGCTGTCCGATCACGGCCAGACGCAGGGCTGGGCGTTCGCCGACCGGTTCGGCGAACCGGTCGAGAAGCTCGTCGGCCGGTTGTGCGGCAGCGAACCGGCGGACGTGAAGAAAGCGGTCACGCCGCGCAACGCCACCGAGGGCTGGCAGATGAACGCCGCGCTGGCCGGGGGCGGACTGATCGCGCGGCGGCTGCGGGGCCGGGTCGAGAAGGCCGGGGTCAGCCGCGAGCTGCACCGCGCGCCCGGCGGCGAGCCCGGCGAGGTCGCACGGGTCGCGCCCGGTGTGGTGGTCGTGGTGTCCGGGCACGTGGCGATGGTGTCGTTCACCGACCACGAAGGCCGTGTGCCGCTGGAGACGATCGAACGCGAGTACCCGGACCTGCTGCCGCAGCTGGTCGATCACCCCGGTGTCGGGTTCATGCTCGTGCGCAGCTCGGAGTTCGGGCCGGTGGTGCTCGGCCGGGACGGGCTGCACCGGCTGGCCACCGGCGTGGTCATCGGCGAGGACCCGGTGCGGGACTACGGTCCACACGCCGCCGAGCTGGTCCGGCGGACCGACGGGTTCCCGCACTGCGCGGACATCATGATCAACAGCCGGTACGACCCGGAGACCGACAACGCCTCGCCGTTCGAGCCGCACGTCGGGTCGCACGGCGGGCTCGGCGGACCGCAGGCCCGCGGATTCGTCATGTACCCGAAGAATTTCCGCGCTGCCGGGGACGTGGTCGGGGCGGAGGCGCTGCACCGGGTGTTCCGCGGCTGGCTGACCGATCTCGGGCATCCGGCGCCTGCGGCGGACGAACGCGTCAGCGCGCCCGTACCACTCCCTTGATCACCTCGGCCAGCCTCCTGGCCTGCACGTCGGTCGTCAGTTCCTGTTCCAGCCTGGCGCGCCCGGCCTTGCCCATGGCGTCCGCCCGCTCGGGATCTGCCATCAACGCGTTGACCGCGGACGCGAACATGTCCACGTCTCCCGGCGGCACCACCAGACCGTCGTGGCCGTGCTTGAGGTAGCCGTCCAGCCCCGCGCTCGCGGTCACGACGTACGGCCGCCCGCACGCCATCGCCTCCAGGACGACCGACATACCGGAGCCGTGAATGTTCGGCTTCGTGGCCACGGCGACCACGTTCGCCCTGCCGTAGAACTGGCGCCGCTTGGGGCCGAGGTGCTCGCGGTGCAGCACGCCGAACTCGGGCGGCAGGTCGACGTCGAGCTGGGTGGCCAGGTCCAGCCGGGTGTTCGGCCGGTGGCGGCGCACGTCCGCGACCGCCTTGATCAGGGTGTCGTGGTCGCGGTGCGCGTCGTCGCCGACGCTGACCACCAGGTCGCGGTCGATCTCCCCGTCGGCGGGCCGGAACCAGTCGCCGTCGATGCCGAAGGGGACGAACCGCAGCTTCCGGTCGGGCACGCGCCACTCGTCACGCAGCACCGGGATCATGCCCTTCGCCTGGACGAACACCACTTCCATCCGGTCGAGCGCCTTGCCCGCGCGCTCCAGGAACCGCGGCGAGCGCTTGTCCGGGTCTGTCAGCAGCTGCACACCGCTGATCACCGGCGGGCCGCCGGGCAGCGACGCCGCCGGGATCCCGGTGAACTCGTCCCAGCAGAGCACCACGTCGGCGCTGCGCTTGAGCTTGTTGTAGTGCGACGCAACGGCTTCCAGCCATTCGAGGCCGCCTGCCCGGTCGCGGACCCGGCGGGCGACCGCGCCGGGGATCCGTCCGGAGAGGACCTTGCGGAACGCGACGTCGACGCCGTGTCGCGCCAGTTCGTCGATGCCGAACGGGGTAGCATTCGGGACTTCGCCGGTCGCGTTGCGCTCCGGCCACTTGGCCGCGTCGAGGTAGTGGATCAACTCCACCCAGGCACGCACGCGCGACACAGTCCGACTCCTGATCAGATCGCGAGGATGAGCTCGGCCAGCCGGGCGGCCTGCAGCTCGGTCGAGAACTCGCTTTCGACCTTACGTCGTGCCGCCCTGCCCATCTCCTCGGCCATGGCGTCGTCGCTGACGAGCCGCTGTACGCATTTCGCCAGCGCATCCACGTCGCCGACCGGGTAGACGAGCCCAGTCTGCTCGTTGCACACGTAGTCTGTTAGGCCTGGAGTGTCCGGAATCACTACCGGACGTCCGCTGGCCATCGCCTCGAGGGTGACCGTCAGCCCGGAGGCGTGGACGTTCGGCCTGGTCGCGATCGCCACCACGCTCGCCCGTTGGTAGAGGTCCCTGATCCGGCCCTCGGTGAGGCCGGTCCTGGCGAACCTTGCCGGGATCGGCAGCCTGGTGGCGATCTCCAGCCGCGCGCCGGGCACAGCGCCGACCGCGTCGATCAGCAGTTGGTGGTCGCGGTGCCGGTCGTTGCCCGCGCTGACCACCAGACGTTCCTCAGTTTTCGGGCGTGGCGTAAAGAAGTCGACATCGATGCCCAACGGGACGTGGTGCGCTTTCCTGACACCCCAGTCACGTTCGAGCCGGGGGATCATCGCGCTCGACGACGCCCACACCCCCGCGGCCTTCGGCAGCGCGCGCCGGGCGAACACCGCCGTCGCCCGGTCGACCTCGTCGGCCAGCCACACCACTCCGGTGATCACCGGTTTGGACTTGCCCGGTTTGTAGTGTTCGCGCAGTACCGCGGGCACTCCGGAGTACTCGTCCCAGCACAGGACCACGTCGCCGGTGGTGCGCCGGAGGGCGTCAGCCCATTCGTACCCCCCGAGTCGGTGACGCGCGGCCCGGCCGATCCGCTGCGTGACCCGACCGCTGGACGGAATTCGCATGATCGGCTGTACTCCATAGTGGATCAAGCGGTCCAGCCCATACGGCCAGTGATCGGGAACGTCACCTCGAGCGTGTCGACTACTCCATTCGGCGGGATGCAGTCCGTGCGACAACTCGAGATAAGCGCGCACCGTATCGACCTCCACATCGGGATAGCACCGCGTGGGATCTGCGGCAACGCGAAGTTACTAGACTACGGCCCGTGTCCAGGGCGGTGGCGATCGCGCGAGGGGTCGCCCTCCAAGTGGTGGCGAGAGTCACCGCGCTGCCGCTCGCCATCGTCACTCTCGGTATCGCCACCCAGTACCTCGGCGAACACGGCTACGGCATCATGACGACCGCGATCGTGTTCGTCGGCCTGTTCGAGACGCTCACCTCGCAGGGCATCGGCACGGTGATCGTGCGCAGGGTCAGCGGCAAGCAGAAGGCGTCGCTGTCGCACCTGATCGGCCTCGACGTGACGTTCTCGCTGACCTACGCCGTGCCGCTCGCGCTGACCGCGGCCAGCATCGGCGTGTTGACGTACTCCGACCCGGAGATCCAGGCGGCGCTGCTGGTGCTGTCCGGCGGCCTGGTCTGCAACGCCATCGCGTCCTGTTTCGACGCCGTCTTCGACGTGCACGTGAAGTACGGGACGGTCGCGATAGCGGAGTTCCTCTCCCGCGTACTCACGCTCGGTTGCGCGGCAGCGGTGGCGTTCACCGACGCGGGCCTGCTCGCCATGTGCGCGGTGCAGATCCTGCCGAACCTGATCAAGATGGTGGTCAACGGACTGGCCGCGCACCGGCTGACGCCGATCCGGCCGGGCGGGGACGTGAACGCGATACTGGGCCTGGTCAGGGAGGCCATCCCGTTCACGCTGATCATGCTGATCGCGGTGATCTACTGGCGCGTGGACGGTGTCCTGCTGTCCCTGCTGTCGAACACGCGCGAGGTGGCCGCGTACGGCATCGCTGTGCAGTTGGCGTTCACCCTGAACATGCTGCCGCAGGTCTTCTCCCGCACAGCGTTGTCGACCATCAACGAGGGCTACGCGACCGACCCCGAGCGGTTCCGGCGAGCGGTCGCGAGTGGATACCGGTTCCTGCTGCTGTTCGCCACACCCGTTGCGGTACTGGGCATCCCACTGGCCGAACGCCTGGTGACAGCGGTCGGCTCGGACGAGTTCGCCGCCGGGGCCACCCCGGTGCTGCGGCTGTTCTTCGTGGCGTGCGCGATCAGCTTCCTGACATCGATCATCAGTGACGCGATGGTCGCCGCACACCAGCAGCGCTTCCTGACCACGCTGTCCGCGGTGAACCTGGTCGTGAACATCGCGCTGAACATCGTGCTGATCCCGCGGTTCGGCGCGGTCGGCTGCGGCATCGCGCTGATCGTGACCGAGCTGTCCGGGGTGGTGTTCACCCAGATCCGCCTGCGCAAGGTGGGCGTCGACCCGCTGCCGCTGAAGTACGTGATGCGGCTGATCCCCGGACTGAACCTGGCACTGCTGGCGATGCTGCTGACGTGGTCGCTGCCGCTGGTGTTCCCGATCGTGACGGGCATGATCGGGTACTTCGTCGGCGCGTGGCTGGGCGGCGCGATCCCGGACGAGATGCGCGGTGCCCTGCTCGGCGCCATGAAGCCCGGCCGCGGCACAGCACCGGCCTGACAACGCGTAAGGTGACCCGACGTGACGGACGGTCAGCCTGCGAGCCCGCTGTCGGTGCTGGTTGTCAGCTACCGGCGGGCGGATCTGCTGCGGCGGTGTCTCGACAGTGTCCACAAACACCTGTCGGGCTGCCCGATTCTGGTGTGGGACAACCTGTCTGAGGGCACGCCCGCGATCAGGGAGCTCGCCCGCGAGTATCCCGACGTCGAGTGGGTGTTCTCCGATCGCAACGTGGGCTACGCCGCCGCGATCAACGGTTTGGCGCAGCGCACGGACAACGACATGCTGCTGCTCAATCCCGACGCCGAACTGACCGGCCCGCTGAGCCGGTCCCGTGCCGCGCTCGGCCAGCGGCGGGTCGCCGCTGTCTCCCCCAAGGTCCAGGAGGGCGACGAGGGCCCGGACTGGGATGTCGCCCGGCGCAGACAGACCGTCCTGCGCAGTCTCGTCAGCCACTCCGGGTACGGGAAACGCCTGCGCGGCAAGGCACTCTCCGACTACTACCCGGCGCAGCCGGTGGATGTCGACGGCTACCTGTCCGGCTGCTGCCTGCTCATCTCCCGGCAGGCGTGGTCGGAACTCGGCGGTTTCGACCAGAAGTTCTTCCTCTACGGCGAGGAGTCCGACTGGCAGCGCAGGGCGCACGACAACGGCTGGCGGCTGGTTCTCGCCGACGAGCCGGACGTCCGGCACGCGGCCGCGGGCACGATGGCCGGTGACGCGTTGTCCGAGCGGCGCTCGCGCGACCTGCTGCGGGCCGGGCAGGCCGAGATGCTCGGGATGGGCAACTACGGGCCGGGCGCGATCTTCACCGCGGGCCTGAACCTTCTCGACCGCGTGCAGCGGTCACACCGGCACGACCGGCAGCGTGCGCTCGCCGCCGCCAGGGCGAAGGCCGACCCTGGCAAGCCGAGCATCCTGTTGACCAGCAACGAGTTGTGCCAGGGCGGTGCCGAGCGGCAACGGGTGCTGCTCGCCAACGAACTCAGCAGGCGCGGCTACCCGGTGACGCTGGCGTGCCTGCAGCACTTCGGCCCGCTCACGCCCGAACTGGACCCAAGTGTGCGGCTGGTGCTGACGCCGTGGTGGCAGCCGCTGGTCGACCTGCCCACCAAGGACGCCGTGCTGATCACCGGTGTCACCAACACCGAAGCCGGGTTCGCGGCGGGCTGGAAGGCTCTCAACCCGAAGGGCCGGTGGCTCGCGGCGACGCACGAGCCCGCGGAACCGGACCGGCCGACCTACGGCGGCAAACTGGCCACAGTGATCAGTCGCAGCGACGGCGTGATCGCCTTGTCGCCACGGCACTGGGACGCCATCACCCGGCACCAGGCGTTGCACACGCGGCATTTCATCGCACCTAACGGAGTGCCGCCGCAGGAAGATCGCGGCTACCGGCCGTCGAAACCGGTTCGCCTCGGCATGCTGTGCCGGATGGTCGAACACAAGAACCCACACCTGCTCGTCGAGGCGCTGGACACGCTCGCCGATCTCGACTGGACGCTTGAGCTGCACGGCGACGGCCCTGACCGGGCGAAACTCGAAGCCATGACGCCGGGGCGGCTCGCGGACCGGGTCACGTGGCACGGCGCCTCCCCCGGCCCGGACCACGCGTTCCGGACGTTCGACGTGTTGTGCGTGCCGAGCAAGGCCGAGGCTTTCCCGCTCGTCATCGTCGAAGCGATGGCACGCGGGCTCCCCGTGCTGTCATCCGCTGTCGGCTCTGTGCCGGATCTGCTGGACAATGGGCAGGCCGGGGTGCTCGTCGAACCAGTCACCGCGACAGCGTGGGCGGCGGCGCTGCGCCCGGTCATCGAGGACCCGAACCGGCTCACGGCGCTCGCCGCGGCGGGCGCGAGACGAGCCGCCGAGCTGTACACAGTGGACGCCATGACGGATGCGTACGAGACCGCGATCGCAGCGGCGAAATGAGAGTTCTGTGGCTGTCGCCCTGGATGCGCACGCTGTCCAGGGTGCACGTGGAGGCGTTGCAGGACGCCGGGCACGACTGTCTGCTGATCACCTCCGACCAGCACTACGAGAAGATGCGGCCGCTGCCCTACGAGCGCGTGCTCGATCCGCGCCCGAAGGACCCGAGGACCATCGGCCCGCTGCTGCGGACCGTGCGGGAAGCCAAGGCCTGGCAGCCGGATGTGGTCGTGGTCGAACTGGTCTGGGATCCGCGCTGGCTGTTGCTGGCGCGCCTGGCGCCGACGGTCCACCTGATCCACGACGACGCCCCGCACGACGCCACCGAACTGCGCCCGGCGTGGCAACGTCACCTGTTCACCAGGTTCAGCAACCGGGCGACGCGTGTCGTGGCGTTCAGCGACCATGTCGCCGAACAGCTTCCGTACCCGGCCAGTGTCGTGCCGTTGACCAGTGACGTCCGGGAGCGGGACCTGCCGCCGCAGGCTGCCGAGCGACGCGACTTCGTGCTGTACGGCCGGATGTCGCCGTACAAGAACGTGCCGGTCGCGTTGAAGGCATGGGAGAAGCACCTGCTTTCCGGTCAGCACAAGGGCGATCGGCTGATCCTGCTCGGCGACGGGCCACTGGACGTGTCCGAACAGGACCTGCCACCGCGGTGCGAGTGGCGCCGGGAGCGCTACACCTACGCCGAGGTCCTGCCGGTACTCGGCCGGGCGAAGGGCTCGATCGTGCACTACCGCCAGGCCTCGCAGAGCGGTGTTCAGCTGCTGTCGATGCAACTCGGTGTCACGCCGATCGTCTCGGACTCCGGTGGCCTGCCGGAGTTCCAGCCGCCGGGCGAGCCGGGGATCGGTGTCGACGACGTCGACGGCCTCGCGGACGCGTTCGCACGGCTGTCCGATCCGGCGGTCGCGCAACGCCGGGGCGCGGCCAGCAGGCGGCACTTCGAGCAGACCTACAGCGCCAAGCAGGTGGCCGGGAAACTGGCCGAGGTGCTGGCTGAGACACTGGGCCAAGCGGCTACATAGCAGTAATTTATCACCCTGATGGGGGAGTTCACCGGCAAAGGGTTACTGCAATTGGTGTATTGACATGTTTTTATGGTCGGCATGGCTGAGGAGATCGGACGGCGCCGGATCATCGGGGCAGCAGCCGGCGCGATCGCTCTCGGGGTGGCCGGGGGCATCACCCTGGCGAACCAGCAGTGGTTCGGCCCCGAGGAAACGGCTGAGCAGGAGACCAAGCCGATCACCGCGGACCTCTCCGCGACATCGGACGCGCAGGCCCTGCTGAAGTGGTTCCGCGATCTGCCCACGCGCAACGCGCTCAGGGTCGTCAGCGGGCAGCAGATCGACGACATCACTGCCGCGAGCTACGACAAGTTCGTCGAGTCGCTGGTCAAACGCACCGGCAAGTACCCGGCGATGATCGGGGCGATGGTCCGGGACAACTGGACCAGGTCGGACTCCATGGTCCTGATCGACCACTGGCGACGCGGTGGCCTGATCACGATGGACATCCACCCGACCAACCCGTGGAATCCGGCGGGCGGCGTGAACTCGGCGTGGGTGCCGGATCCCAAGGCGAAGAAACCGGATCTGCGCAACCTGTTGCTCACGTCGGACTCCAGTCCGCAGCGCAACGTGTGGCGCGCGCAGCTGGAGCGGCTGGGTGACCTGGTCGAGGAGCTCAACACGGCCGGGGTGGTCGTGCTGCTGCGGCCGTTGCACGAAGGCAACGGATCCTGGTTCTGGTGGGGACAGGACATGCCGTCCCGCAAGACGTTCGCGCGTGACCTCTACCGGGACATCTTCTTCTACATCAGCGAGACCCGGCGGCTGCACAACGTGCTGTGGGTGTACTCGCCCGGCGCGTCGTGGGACGGGCCCGCGCTGTCGTACTACCCGGGCTCGGAGTACGTGGACATGGTCTGTCCCAGCAGGTACGACGACGACATGCTGATGCTGGGCGACCGCAAGGGACAGTCGCCCTACAACGACTACAAGGACATCCTGACCACCGGCAAACCGCTCGGCTTCGGCGAATGCGGCCCGGAGACCAAACGCGACGGCACGTGGGACGCGCGCTCCATCATCAAGCGGATCCGTGAGAACTACCCGGCCATGACGTACTTCAACTGCTGGCACGGCTGGGAGAACAAGATCGTCGAGCTCGCCAAGGTGCAGTTCACCGAGGACCTGATGAACGACCCCTGGGTGATCTCACGCGACAAGGTGGACTGGCGGGCGTACACCACGCCGACGACATCGCGGCCGTCGACAACATCCCGGCCGCCGACGACACCGCCGAAAACCCAGCAGAACCCGGTGGTCCGCCCCCAAATCACCAGGTAAACCCTCGTGAGTGTTTTGGCCGGTTAGAACCGGACCAAACACTCACGAGGTGACCAGGCGGGCCCAGTGGGCGCCGAGAGTCCGCATGTAGTTGCCGATCTCGAAGGGCTCCACTGTGGATCTTGCGGCTTTGCCGAGCCGCTCCCGCAGGCCGGAGTCGTCGAGCAGGGACTGCAGCGCGGCGGCCAGCCCGTCGACGTCGCCCGGCTGCACGAGCAGGCCGTTCTCGCCGTCCTTGACCACCTCGCCGATCGACCCGACCGGGGTGACCACGGGCACCAGCCCGTGCCCCATCGACTCGAGCATCGCCATCGGCAGGCCCTCGTCACGGCTGGGCAGCACGAAAACGTGGGCGCTGGACAGCAGTTGGTCCCGTTCCGCCGGTGAGATCCACGTCCGGATCCGCGCGTTCACGCCCAGTCGCGCGGCCAGTGCCTTGGTCTCGGCGACCTCGCCGTCACCCGCCATCACCAGCTCCACCGGCTTGGACAGGCGGGACACGGCCGCGAGTACGTCCGCCGAACCTTTCCGCGCGCCGAACCGGCCGAGGAACACGATCCGGAAGCCGGGAGCCGACGAGACCGCGGGCGGCAGCTCGATCGGGTTGCCGAGGCTGACAACTCGGCGCACGCCAAGCAGTTCCCTGTATCTGGTCTGCCAGGACGAGCCGAGCACGGCCACCAGGTCGGCCCGCCGGAACGTCACCGCGACCAGACGCCTGGCCGGACCCGGCAGCCCCTGGTACCAGTCGGCGAACTCGGCTCCGTGGCAGTGCAGAACGACCGGTTTGCGCAGCAGCTTGGCGATCCAGACCAGCACGCCCTTGCGGATCACGCTGCCCCGCTCGGACACGTGCGCGTGCAGCACGTCGGCGTACCGCAACGCGGACACGACCCGCGCGGTGCCGGACAGCCACAGCTTCAGCCGCATCCCGGCCGGGCCTTCGCGGTGCGTCGGGATCATCCGGATCGCCGCGACCTGGGAACCGTGCCGCAGCAGCAGGTTCGTGACGGTCGCCATCCCGCCGCGCTCGGTGGGCGCGGAGCCGACCATGAGGACGCGGATCATGACACGGACGGATTGCGCTGTGACTGCGAGACTGACTGCGGGACCGGCTGCGCAACAGGCCGCATCTGGCTGGTCTCCTCGGCGCCCGGCTTCTTGATCCGCTCGAACTTCACCGGGAAACGCTGGGGGTAGAGCCAGCGCAGCACCGCGACCGCGATCACCGCGACGACGAACCCGCCGATCAGCCCACCGCCGATCAGCAGCCACGCGGCGGGCACCGCGCGGGCGGGCGGCGGCGTCGGGTCGGTGATCACGTCGACGGTCACCCGGGATTTGCCGCCGGGAACGGTCTCCAGCTTGGTGATCGCGTTGATGAACGACTGGGTCACCGCGACCGCGTTGCTCCGGGCCGCCTCCGGCGTCGCTCCCTTGACCTGCAACGACAACACGGTGGTGTCACCGGCGACGGTCGCGGTGATCTGGCTTTCGAGCGTGCCGGGGTCCGTGCCGAGCACCTGCGCGGCCGGGCCCGTGACCTGTGCGCTGGTCGCGATCTGCGCGTACGTGGTCATCCGCTGGTTCACGTACTGGTTGCTGGCGTACGCGGTGTCCGGCTGGGCCGGATCGCTCTGCCCCGTCATCAGCACCTGCGACGACGAGGTGTACACGGCGTTGCTCAGGCGGTTGCTGAAGTAGGCGCCTCCGATCAGGCCGACCACGACACCAGCCGCGAGCAGCCACTGCCACCACGCTACGTTCTTGAGCAACCTCACGTCGTCATTATCCTTCTCGCTGATAGCGGCGGTTCTCCGAGGTCTTCGAGCCGGTCGGCAGGCGGCCGCCAGGAGACCGCGAGCGCCAGCATCGCCAGGACAAGCGCGACAGCCGTCAACGACGGCCGGTCGATCAGGGTCGTCTGGAACACCGACTGCAGGGCCAGGCACGCCATCCCGAGCCCCAGCGCGACCACGACGACTGTGCCGGGCGCTCCTCGGCGCCAACTGTGCACGACGGCCGCGGCGACACGGACCATCAGCAGCCCGACGGCCAGCAGCCCGGCCGCACCGAACCACAACCACATCCGCAGGTACTGGTTGTGAATCCACGGCCGCGCGTCGACGACTGTCCGGTCGTGCACCGCGTCGTAGGAGATGATCTCCCCACCGTAGGGCACGCCGACGCCGACGCCGGTCACCGGATGTTCGAGCAACGTGTTCAGCGCGGCCGTGTTCTCCCTGCCGCGGTCGGCCAGGCTGTCCTCGCCCAACGCCTCACCGCTGAACACACTGGTCACGCGTCCGGCCAGGGCCTCACCGGTGCCGCCGAGCGCTCCGGCGCTGGCCAGTCCGAGCGCGAACGCGCCCAGCGCGGCGGCCGCGAGCAGACGCTTGACCAGTCCCCGCGACCCGAACCGGGCAACGGCGACGACGATGACGCACCCCAGCAGCGGCGCCCACGTCGACCGGTTGAAGCTCAACGCCTCGTGCGCCAGGCCCGGCAGGGCGAGCAGCAGCAGCCGTCGGCGCGGCCGCGTCGGGAAGGCACCGGAGGCCAACAGGATCAGCAGCGGCGCCCAGAGTGGCAGCACCGGCGCGGACAACCGGGACACCTCGGACGTGTCGTCACCGGTGATCACGGACGAGCGTTCGTCGACCAGCAGCCGTTGCCAGTCCATCACGGCCGCGAGCAACTCGATCGCACTGGCGACAGCCGCGCTGACGGTCACGATCGCCACCAGCTGCGGGAGTTTCCCGGCGAACACGCGGTAGACGATCAGGAAGCCGAGCGGCACGAGCAGCAGCGCACGCATGCTGTCGGCGACCTCGGAGAACTCGCCGCCGCTGGTGATCCCGTGCGCACAGCCGAGCGCGACCACGGCCGTGACCGCGACCAACGGCCACAGGAAGATCGACTTGCCCGGCCGACGCCACACCGCGATCAGTCCGATCAGCACGGCCGCTTCCAGCACGGTCGGTGTGACCGGGCCGAGCTTCACCAGCTCCAGTTTCGGCGGGAGCACGGACGCGCCGAGTGCCAGCACGGCTCCGGCGATCCAGCGCGGATCGCGCTTCGCCAGGTAACCGGCGACCAGCACGGCCGCGAAGGGCGGCCACACCGACCCGGTGGCCGCGTACCCGGCGATGGCGAAGAACACCACTCCGATGGCCACTTTGCCACGGCGGGTCCGCACGCCCGCGCCGATCGCGCGCAGCTCCTCGTCCACGCTCGCGGCAAACGCTCGCGCGCCAACGGTCCGGGACTCCCCACCACCGGCCAACGCAGCGGCCCACCGCCCCGGTCTGCGCAGCGCGCAGCCGAGCCAGCCAGCCATGGCACCGATCACCGCGCCCAGCACCGCGCCCCAGACCGCCCAGGCCCGTGACATGCTCACCGGTTCGCTGCCGTTGGCGGACACCATGCCCGAGACGCGACCGGTCTCCATCCGCGTGACGACAGCGACGACCGTGTTGGCCACGGCTGTCGCCCGGTCGGCGAGGCCGTCCTTGTCCGGGCTGTTGAGCTCGATCAGCAAGGACTGCGTACCGGAGATCTCGTGCGCGGTGATGGTTTCGCCGCCACGCAGCCGCGCCTCGCCCGCGACGGCACCGCTCGCGGCGACCTTCGCCCAACTGGACATCCGCTGCGAGACGTGCCTGGCCACCGACGCTGTCGGTGGGCGCGGCTCCAGTTGCACGGCCGTGAAGACGACCGTCGTGCTGCTGCGGTAGGTCGTCGATCCGTGGAAGGTGGGCACGGCGAATCCGACCAGCGCGCCGATCACCGTTGCGGCCAGGACGACGAGAGCAGCCAGCCGGTTCACCGATTGTCACCGGCCAGCCGGGCGGGCGGGATGATCCGCCGGGTCTGCGGCTCCTCGGTCGGCACGGGCTCGGCCACCACCCAGCGGCCGGTCAACGCGGGCAGTGCCGTGCGGACCTCGTCGAGCAGGTCAGGCACGAACAGCAGGACCGCGTCCGGCTTGGCCAGCACCAGGTCCGCCGGGCTGATCACCGGGATCGCCGTCCCCGGCATCCGCCTGCCCCACTTGGTCTGCGAGGCGTCGGCGACGCCGGACAGCATCGTGTTGTCGATCCCCGCCGCGGCGAGCAGGGCGACCGCGCGCGACGCCGCGCCATAGCCGTACACCCGGCGGCCGGTGCCACGCTGGCGCTGCAACCAGCCACGCAGCGCGCTGATGCTGTTCTCCGCCGTCTCCTGCAACGAACGCACGATCCGCGGGTCCTCGACGCCGCATCCGGTTTCCTCGGCCATGACCGCGCGGACTTCAGGATCACCGTGGCCGCCGTGGCCACTGCGGCCTGCGGCGAGCAGGACCGTCCCGCCGTAGAGGTCGAAACGCCACGCCGTGCGCGCCACCAGCCCGGCGGTCGCCAGCATCCTGGTCAGCGCGGGCGTGGAGTAGTAGGCGTAATGCCCGTGGCGCAACGCGTTCCACTGCCCGCTGCGGATGATCGTGGCCAGCGAGTGGTACTGCAGCAGCAGGATCCCGTTGTCGCTCAGCCGCCTGGCTCGTTCGACGATCGCCTCGTGCTGGTCGGCGCAGTGCATCATGCCGAAGCTGTCGAGCACGACATCCGCGGGCTCACCTGCCTGCTCGACCGGCTGCAGCCCGTGCTCGGCCAGCAGCGGCAGCCACGAACCGCCGTGCGGGCTGCCGTACTCGAGCACCCGTACGCCGGGTTTGACCAGGCCCGAACGCATCACCCGGCCGATCGCGTCCTTGGCCTGCGCGACGAGAGCGGCCGGTTCGACCCCGCGCGGCTCCTCCGGCACGGTCGGGTCCTCGGCCAGTTGCGCCAGTCCGCATTCCGCGCACAGCCACATCCGCAGCGGGTAGATCGGGTCCGGGCCGTTGTCCGCGACCGGCGGGAAGAAGTCACTCGCCGGCTGGCGGCCGAGGTCCAGCACGATCTCGCCGCGGCGAGCCCGGCAGGACCGGCAGATCGGCGTCAGCATGGCCGCGCCAAAATGGAGCGATGCATGTGCGGACCACCTCGATCGACGGCGTCCTGTTGTTCGTTCCCACCCCGCATCGCGATTCGCGCGGCCTGTTCACCAGGACGTTCGACGCGGCCATCGCCGCGGAGCACGGGGTCGACCCGAACTCGTTCCTCCAGGACTCGCAGTCGCGCTCCCACCAGGGCGTGCTGCGGGGACTGCACGGCCGGTCCGGCCGGGGCGAGGCGAAACTCGTGCGCTGCGCACACGGCGCGGTGTCCGATGTGGTGGTCGACGCCCGGCCCGACTCGCCGACCTTCGGCCACCACGAGGTGTTCCGGCTGGACGACGAGACGTTCACGCACCTGTTCATCCCGCCGGGGATGCTGCACGGCTTCCAGGCGCTGACCCCGGTCGCGGACGTGTGCTACCGGATCGACCGGCCGCACGACCCGCGCGAGGACGTCGCCGTGCGCTACGACGACCCGACGCTGGCCATCGACTGGCCGCTGCCGGTCACCGAGATCAGCGCTCGTGACCTCGCCGCGGGTTCGTGGGGCACAGGACCATGGGGCACAGCCGCGTGGGGCCATTAGAGCCCACCGTTCTTCTTCAGCCAGGCCAGGCGGGTGAACTTCTGCTCGAAGTCCGCGCGGGTCAGGCCGTGCGCGGTGTACGCGTCGGCCAGTTCCACCGCGCCTGCCTTGACCGTCCACTGTGCGGTGAACGGGATCGCGGCGCGGATCCGGGCGAAGTCCACCCGGTAGGAGCGCGGGTCCGCGCCCGCCTCCCCTGTGATCACGAGCTTGGACCCGGCGACCGCCTCCACCACGTGCTCGGCGATCTGCGCGACGGTGAGGTTGTTGTCCTCGGTGCCGACGTTGAAAGCCTTGGTGTGCACGGCTTCCCTCGGCGCCTGTAGCGCCGCGACGAACGCGTCCGCGATGTCCTGCGCGTGCACGAGCGGCCGCCACGGCGTGCCGTCGGACAGGACCTTGACCTCGCCGCTGAGCACCGCGTGGCCGACCAGGTTGTTCAGCACGATGTCGGCCCGCAGCCTCGGCGAGAACCCGAAGGCCGTGGCGTTGCGCAGGAAGACGGGCGTGAAGTCCGAATCGGCCAGCTCGACCAGATCGTCCTCGACGCGTACTTTGCTTTCCGCGTACGGAGTGACCGGCCGCAGCGGCGCGTCCTCGTCGACCAGGCCGTCCCCCGCCGCGCCGTAGACCGAACACGTTGACGCGTAGAGGAAACGCGTGGCACCGGCGTCCTTGGCCAGCCGGGCCAGCCGGACCGAGGCGTGGTGGTTGATGTCGTAGGTCAGCTCGGGAGCCAACGACCCCAGTGGATCATTCGACAGCGCCGCCAGGTGGATCACCGCGTCCACACCGGACACGTGCTCGGCCGTCACCGCACGCAGGTCGACCGCGAACCCCGCCGGGTCGGCCGGTTGCGGGCCGAGCACACAGGACGCGAACAGCCCGGAGTCCAGCCCGACGACCTCGTGTCCCGCGGCCACCAGCCGGGGCGCCATCACCGTGCCCAGGTAGCCCTGGTGTCCGGTCAGCAACACACGCACGTCACGCCTCCAAGCCAACGAGCAGTTTGTCCAGGTAGAACGCCTCGGCATAGCGAGAACGGCACTGCACGCCACGGACCCTCGCCAGCCCCAGGAAGGTCTCCCGGTCGAACCAGTACCGCCCGGACTGCGTCGGGTAGCACCGGAGCAACTTCTCCACCTTGGCCTCGGCGAGGGCGTCCGGCAAGGGCTGGTACACGGTCGGGGCACCCAGGTCCCCGTCCCACTTGACTATCTCGTAGCCGAGAGCCAGGTGGTCGCGGAACGCGGTGGGCACGAGTTCGGCCAGCGTGCGGTGGTCCTGGTGGGCGTCCCCGGCGTGCGGGGCGATCACCAGGTCGGGCTCGGTGCGGCCACGCAGGTCCTCGACGGCCTGTTTCGCCCGTTCCCAGTGAGCCGGGAACCGGCCGTCCGGCAGGTCCAGCACACTGATCTTGAGCTCGGCGCCGGGACAGAACGACTGCAGCGCAGCGTGTTCCTCCGCCTCGCGGGACGTGCCGCCGCCGCTGAGCACCAACGCGTCCACCCGGATCCCGGGCCGCGACTGGCACAGTGTCAGCAGCGTCCCGCCCGCGCCGATCGCGATGTCGTCGCAGTGCGCGCCGAGCAACACGATCTTCTCGAGGGCGTCAGGACGGAGCACCCGCATCGTTCTCCCACAACATCCATGGCCGGTCGCCCTGTGCGTACGCGGCGTCGAGAGCCGCCCGCTCCTTGACCGTGTCGGCAGGCTGCCAGAAACCACGGTAAGGGTAGGCCAGCAGCCGTCCTTCCTTGGCCAGCTCACCGCACGCGTCCTGGACCAGGTCGCCGCCGGGTGGCAGCCGGTCGAACACGTCCTGGCGCAGCACGAAGTAGCCGCCGTTCTCCCACAGCGGCAGGTTGCTGACCGGTGTGATGCCGGTGACGTGACCGTCGTCGCCCATGTCGACGCAGTGGAACGAGGACTGCGGCGGTACGACCATCATCGACGCGCCCGCGTCGCTGTCAGTGAACCGCTTGACCATCTCGTCGAGCGGGGCGTTGGTCAGCACGTCGGCGTAGTTGGCCAGGAACATCTCCTCGCCGTCGACCAGGTGCCGCACGCGGCGCAGACGCTCACCGATCGGCGAGTCCTGTCCGGTGTTGACGAACGAGATCGTCCAGTCGCTGATGTCGGTGGACAGCAACTCGACCCGGCCGTCGCGCAGCACGAAGTCGTTGGACGCGGTCTCCTGGTAGTGGAGGAAGAAGTCCTTGATGTAGTGCGCGCCGTAGCCGAGGCACAGCACGAAGTCGGTGTGGCCGAAGTGGGCGTAGTAGCGCATCACGTGCCACAGCAGCGGTCGCGGCCCGACCATCTGCATGGGCTTGGGGACGTCGTCGTCCGTACCGTTGCGCATGCGCATCCCGTAGCCGCCGCAGAACAGCACGACCTTCACGGCCGGACCTCCTCCAGTGTCGGGATCGGGAACACCAGCCTGCCGCCCCACTCGCCCACATAGGACAGCTGTTCGGTCAGTTCGGTCCGCAGGTTCCACGGCAGCACGAGGACGTAGTCCGGCTTGTCGGCGGCGATCCGCTCCGGCGGGTGGATCGGGATGCGGGTCCCCGGTGTGAAACGGCCGTGTTTGTACGGATTGCGGTCCACTGTGTACTTCAGGAGGTCCGGCCGGATGCCGCAGTGGTTGAGCAGGGTGTTGCCCTTGCCCGGCGCACCGTAGCCGACGACGGTCCTGCCCGCGGCCGCCGCGTCGAGCAGGAACCTCAGCAGGTTCTGCCGGACGGTGTCGACGTTGCGCGCGAAGTCCTGGTAGCCGGACATGTCGTGCAGTCCCGCTCGCCGTTCCTCTTCCATGACGAACCCGACGGCTTTCGACGGCTGGTCGGGCACCGGCCGCGCCCAGATCCGGATCGAGCCGCCGTGCGTCGGCAGCAGCTCGACGTCCACGACGTGCAGACCGCTGGACGCGAGCGCCCGCTGGGCGGACGCGACCGTGTAGTACTGGAAGTGCTCGTGGTAGATCGTGTCGTACTGGTTGTACTGGACGAGGCTGAGCAGGTGCTGGACCTCGATGGACACCCAGCCGTCGTCGGCGACCAGCTCGCGCAGCCCGGCGGTGAAGCCCTGGATGTCCGGGATGTGCGCGTAGACGTTGTTGGCGACGACCAGGTCCGCGGCGCCGTGCTCGGCGCGGATCCGGGCGGCGGTCTCCTTGCCGAGGAACACCGTCTCGGTCGGCACGCCCTTCTCCCGCGCGGCGGCGCCGACGTTCACCGACGGCTCGATGCCGAGGCAGCGGATCCCCTTGGCCACGACGTGCTGCAGCAGGTAGCCGTCGTTGCTGGCGACCTCGACGACGAACTCCGGCTTCGTCCGGTCGACCGCCCCGTCGACGAACCGGCGCGCGTGCTCGACCCAGGAGGTGGAGAACGACGAGAAGTAGGCGTACTCGGTGAACGTGTCCTCCGGCGTGATCGACGGAGGGATCTGGGCCAGCAGGCACGCCCGGCAGACGCGCAGGTGCAGCGGGTACGTCGGCTCCGGCTCGTCGAGCTGGGCGGCGGCGAGAAAACGTTCACACGGCGGAGTCGCGCCGAGGTCGACCACGCTCTCCAGCTCGTCGGAGCCGCAGAGTCGGCAGATCATCAATACGCTCCTTGGCCCTTGAGCACGGCGCGGACTGTCTTCCACATGATCAACGCGTCGAGCGCGAGTGACCAGTCCTCGACATACCGTAGGTCCAGCCGGACAGCTTCCTCCCACGGGAGATCACTGCGGCCGCTGACCTGCCACAACCCGGTGAGGCCCGGTTTGACCAGCAGCCTGCGCCTGGTGTCGGAGCTGTAGCGCTCGGTCTCCTCCGGCAGCGGCGGGCGCGGGCCGACCAGCGACATGTTGCCGGAGATGACGTTGAACAGCTGGGGGAGCTCATCCATCGAGAACCGCCGCAGCACCGCGCCGACCTTGGTCACCCTCGGGTCGTTGCGCATCTTGAACAGCGGGCCCGCTCCCTCGTTCACGGCGAGCAGCTGCAACCGCTGGGCGTGCGCGTCCGGCACCATCGTCCGGAACTTGATCATGGTGAAGGCCTTGCCGTCCTTGCCGATCCGGCGCTGCCGGTAGAACACCGGGCCACCGTCGCTGAGCTTGACGGACAGCGCGAACGCGGCGAGCAACGGCGAGAGCAGCGCGACCAGCATGGTGCCACCCACCCGGTCCATGATCTCCTTGACGACCCGCCGCGCGCCGGTGAACACCGGGGCGGACAGTCTCAGGAGGGGCATCCCGTGCACACCGGTGACGTTCAGCCGCGGCCCGGCGACCTCCATCAGCACGGGTGCGACGACCAGTTCGGCCGACGTGGTCTCCAGTTGCCACGCCAGGCGCTGCAGGCGTTTCGGCGTCCAGTACGCGTCCGCCGTCACCGCGACGACCCGGTAGCCGCCGCGCTGCACCTGTTCGGCCACTTCCTCGATCCGGCCGACCACCGGCACACCGTCGACCCGCCCGTCGGGACCGGTGCCGAGGCCGTCGGCGGTGCAGACCGCCTCGACCCGCCAGCCCTGGTGCGTCGCCTTGCGGGTGCGTTCGATCAGGTCCTGCACCGTGCCGACGCCACCGGCAGCGAGCACCGGCAGCAGACAGCGGCCCACCTGCCTGCGCTTGTGCAGCACACGGCGCAGCAGGTAGCGGGCCGGGAAGTCGATCAACGCCATCGCCGGGATGGCGAGGAACACCCACGGCCGTAGTCCTTCGAGGCTGAACGCGAACCCACCGATGGCCAGCACCACGATCGCGGTGAACAGGCCGCGGTAGAGGCGGCGGAACTCCTCGGCGCCGTGGCCGAGCACGGCCATGCTCCACGCGCGGGTGCCACCGAGCCCGGCGAAGACCGCGGCGAGGGTGAGGACCGTGAATATGCTCGCGTGCCACGCGGTCGACGCGCCGACCAGCGCGTTGACGATGATCACGACGCCGAGGATCACGGCGAGGTCGACGCTGACGACCGCCAGCTGGTAGCGGATTTCCCACGAGGCCCGCAACGGTCTGGCGGACTCGGGCACGTGTCGCTGGGAGGCAGGAGGAAAACGACGCACCGATCCGGCCCGTTCTCTCATGCAGTCTCTCCTGGTGTGCAGCCATGGCAGGGTGGAGCGGCGAAAAAGATGATCAGACGCGCCCACGTGGAGAGTCGTTTCATCTTCGGATGCCGTTACCGCTCCCAGAACATTACGAATGACCCCTGTCCGCCATTCACGTGGGTCAGGGTGAGAAAGCGACTCACCGTGACCGCCTCCGGTGACTTTCACCCGGTCGGCCCAATCTCATCTAGCACTATGGTCACACAGCATCGCACCGCTCCGCCATCCTGGTGAACGAGCCCGACCACAGGATCGATACGCCCAGCTCAGGGGCAATCCCCCACAAGGGGTATTTCACCCATCCGAACGCGGTAGCCACCCCCTTGAGTGACATTCGCGATCGGTCAAGCAATCCCATTAGCAAACTGTGAAATGTGAAGACAACCACAATGCGCTGACCGAATACCCAAACCCAGGGAAATCCCTCAGCCGATGACATCGTCGGATTTCAGGCGTGGCACCGGTGCGACTTTGATCACCGCGCCGACGGGCGAACCGGGCAAGCGGGGATGGACCGGTCAGGCCGGGCGTGGCACGCTCCGATAGGAACCTGCCATCAGCGGCCCGAATGTCCGCCGACCGCGTCGCGGCGCCGCACGCACCGCCGCTGGTCATCCGAGGTGGGTCGACGCGTGGCGGGCCGGGCACGGACCCCGCCGGTGAACCCATGAACGGGCGCTTAGGGAAGCTGAACCACGCCTAGGACTTGTTCGTCATGGCGGTGTTCACACGAAAATGGACAATTTTTGTGTGAGTGGATCAACAGATAAACACCCTGCGCGATTCTCAAGGCGAGGATTCATCGGAGGGGTCACCGCAGGCGCGGCCGCTGCTTCTTTACCGGGGACAGCATTTGCGCAAACGGCACCTGCGGTGACCAATCCGAGGTTCTTCGGGCGGATCTTCAAGCTTCCCCCGTTCGCGCAGCCGACCCAGCAGGTGCTGGAAGCGCTGCGTGAGCTCGGCAAGCCCGGCGGCATCATGGATGCCAAGGATCCACTGCAAGAGGGCCCGATCCGGTTGATCACCAACCCCGAATTGAGCCCCAACAACATTGACAACCCATTCAACACGGCCGGAACGACGTTTTTGGGCCAGTTCATCGACCACGACTTCACGTTCGACCTGAATTCGAGGCTCGGCGTGCCGACGGAGCCGGAGACGTCGCCGAACCTCCGGGTGCCGACGCTGTCACTGGATTCGGTGTACGGCGGCGGCCCGAACGCGAATCCCGAGTTGTACGACCCGGCTGACCGGGTGAAGTTCAAGGTGGAGAGTGGCGGCCAGTTCGAGGATCTGCCGAGGCGCTCGGACCGGGTCGCGATCATCGCGGATCCGCGCAACGACGAGAACATGATGATCTCCGGCATCCACGTGGCGTTCCTGCTCGCGCACAACCGCGCGGTCGACCTGGTGCGCTCGCAGGGCGTGCCACCGGCTCAGGTCTTCGCCGAGGCCAGGAGGCTGATCACCTGGCACTACCAGTGGATCATCGTGAACGAGTTCCTGCCGCAGATCGTCGGGTTCCCGTTGACGCAGGAGGTGCTGCGGCACGGTCGGAAGTTCTACCGGCCCGCGGCGGGCCAGCACTTCATGCCGGTGGAGTTCCAGGGAGCGGTGTACCGCTTCGGCCACAGCATGATCCGGCCGTCCTACCGGGCGAACCTGGCCGGTGACAACGGCAACCCCTTCTTCGGGTTCATCTTCGACCCGGCGGGCGAGGGCCAGGCCGATCCGGTGGACCTGAGAGGAGGAGCAAGGGCGCGCCGCCGCTTCATCGGCTGGCAGACGTTCTTCAACTTCAACGACACCCAGGTGCGCCCGAACAAGCGGATAGACACGAAGGTCACCACGGCGTTGTTCAACCTGCCGCTGATGGCCATACCGACAGCTGACGCGCCAACCTCCCTGCCGCAACGAAACCTGCTGCGCCACGTGACCTGGTCCCTGCCGTCGGGCCAGGCGATAGCCAGAGCGATGGGCATCCCCGAACTCGGCCCGGACGTGTTCCCGGAACTGAGAGCCCTGAACGTCGGCTTCGAGTCCAACACCCCCCTCTGGTACTACATCCTCAAAGAAGCACAGGTCCTGAACGACGGCATAAGCCTCGCAGGCATAGGCGGACGGATAGCCACGGAAGTCTTCATAGGCCTCCTCCAACTGGACCCAACCAGCTACCTGGCAACCCAACCAACCTTCCGCCCAACCCTCCCCAGAAGAAACCAGGACACCTTCACGATGATCGACCTACTGACCTTCGCCCGAGTAGACCCAGCCTCAAGACGCCAATAAACCCCCACCAAGACCCCGTGGCCAACCCCACGGGGTCAACCACCCCCACGGAACACCCC
>NZ_CDME01000002.1:0-1186059 GCF_000826545.1 Kibdelosporangium sp. MJ126-NF4
AGCGCGCTCGACCTGATGAACGCGGCAGGCTGGAGAGGACCAAGGAGAAGTCCATGCGATTGTTGCGTTACCTGGTCGTGTTGTTGCTGATCGTATCGTCGGTCGCGGCGACACCGGTGGCCGCGGGCCAGTCGACGAAGAAAGGTGTCAGTGCGGCGAACGTCGCCGGTGTCACCAGCGCTCTCGCCGACTCACGGGTGGGCTGGTACTACAACTGGGCATCCTCCACGCAGGGCATCGTCGCGCCAAGCGGGGTCGAGTTCGTTCCGATGATCTGGGGCGCCAACTCGGTCACCGACACCGAGTTGAACCAGGCCAAGGCTTCGGGCACCACGCTGCTCGGGTTCAACGAGCCCGATCTGCTGGGCCAGGCCCTGATGACGGTCGAACGGGCGCTCGAGCTGTGGCCCCGGCTCCAGCAGACGGGGATGCGCCTCGGCGCACCGGCCGTCGCGTGGGGCGGCGACATTCCCGGTGGCTGGCTCGATCGGTTCATGAGCGGTGCGGCGCAGCGTGGCCTGCGCGTCGACTTCATCCCGTTGCATTGGTACGGCAGTGATTTCTCCGCCGCGGCGACCGGGCATCTCAAGAAGTACATCCAGTCCGTGTACGACCGCTACCGCAAACCGATCTGGCTCACCGAGTTCGGGCTCATCAACTTCTCCGGCCCTTCTCCGACGTACCCGAACCAGGCCGAGCAGGCTGCCTTCGCGCGAGACTCCACGGCCATGTTGGAGGGTCTGTCGTTCGTGCAGAGGTACTCGTGGTTCACGCTGTCGACCGCGACAAGTCCCACTGGTCTGTACAACGGGACAACAGCCAACGAGACAGGCGTGGCGTACCGCGACGCGACCGGACCGATCGAGCACAAGGCGGAACCCAAGAAGGACGACCCGCCGGGCTTGGAAGAAACGGTGAAGGGGATCTACGACATCTTCGGGGTCGACTCGCCACCCGGACCGGCGGGCGAGGGCCCGGGAAACAACACGGTCACGTTCGTCAACCAGTCCGGCGAGACGGTCTGGTTGGGCAGTACGGTCAACGCCGACGGCTCGGCGAACCTGACAGGGCTGCCCACCCTGCAGAACGGCCAGTCCGCGACGATCACCATTCCCGAGTCGAGCGCGCCGAACCACTGGCGCGGCAAGTTCTTCGCCCGGCAGGGCTGCACCGGCGAGTCGGGCAGCACGTTCCACTGCAAAGTTGGCGACTGCGGGGTGTACGCCGACCGGTGTTCCACGGGTGACCAACCGGTCAGCCTCGCGGAGTTCAACTTCGACCGCAAGGATGCATTGGCGGTCTGGTACAACGTCAGCTACGTCAACGCCTTCTCGCTGCCCATCACGATCGCACCGCGTGACGCCAAGGCACCTCCCGGCTCGAAGGAGTGCGAGGTCATGGGATGCTCGAAGAACCTGCTGACGTCCTGCCCGCCCGAGAACCTCACCCGAGGGGACGACGGCAGTCCCATGTTGTGCACCAATCCCAACCGTGACGCCAAGACCCCGTACAGCAACGCCATCCAGTCCGCGTGTCCGCAGGCGTACGCGTGGTCGAAACAAGACGCTGAGCCGGGCAACGAGACCGTGCGCCAGTGCAAGGAGTGCAGCGGGTTCACCGTCACGTTCCACAGCGGCCGGTAGGGGATCCACCGCGCGGGATGTTATGTCGAAGTGGGAGTACGTGCCGGGGCCAGGCGGTCAATACGATCTTCTCCAGGACGAACAGAGCGGCGGCCGCCTGTCCCTGCCCACGCACGCCCGCTCGAAAAGAGGTCCCTGTGACTCGCATACGCGCCCTTTTGCTGGTGGCCACGCTCTTCTCGTTACCGCTCACGGCCGCAACCGCCGCCGCAGCCCCGGTTGCGAGCCCCGTCGCCGCCCCGTACTGCTACGAGGAACCGTCGCAGCCCACCGCGGATGTCAGCGACCTCAAGGCGAGGTTCACCTCCTCGAACTGGATGCAGACCCTCCAGGCCGTGTACCAGCGGCGTTGGCCGAGCGGCCAGGCGTTGGCCATCGCGCAGGCCAAGGATCCGTACTGGAACCAGTTCGTGCAGAAGAACAGCTTCGAGGCGTTCGCCGAGTCGATGATGGTCGCCATCCACGAGGAAACCCACATGTGGGATCTCGACCCGGCACGGTCCAGGTGGAACGTGCACACCGCGGCCTGGATCAACGCCGCACGCCAGGACACGGTGGTGCCGCTGCACGACGGCTTCCCCCGCAAGGAGATCCTGCCGCTGATCAAGGACCGGCTCAGCGACTCGATGGACGGCATCTACCTGCGCGACCGGACCCAGGGCGACTACCACCTCCAAGGCGTGACGGCGGAGTTGAACGCCGGACTGACGGGCCTGCCCGCGGTGACGGTGCTCCAGGAGTACATCAAGGGCGTCGGCGCCAGCAACTCCCGTGACATCGCCGCCACCAACCTGCGCTACCTGCTGCTCTACCTCCGGGTGGCCAAGGACCGGCACCCGGACTACTGGGCGAAGATCAAGAACGAGCCGAAGCTGCGCGAACTGGTACTGACCCAGTTCCTGCGGACCGCCTACTGGCTGGAGAAGTCGGCGCTCTACACCGGCAAACTGGGCAGCCCCAACGCCGACAAGATCACCACGACCAACTACGCGCCGGAGAACATCGCCATCCTGGAGGAGTTCACCGGCAGGAAGGTCCGCACCGACACCCAGAAGAACTGCACCACCTGACCGAAGACCCCGACCGAGGGGACAGTGCCCGGGAGGGGCGTTCGACCTCCCGGGCGATCGGGCGTCACAGCCAGCCCTTGGTCTCGGCGAGCCGGGCGGCTTCGGCGCGGGTACGGGCCTGGGTTTTGCCGATCGCCGACGACAGGTGGTTGCGCACTGTCCCTTCGGTGAGGCCGACGGCCTTGGCGATGTCGGCGACGGTGCCTCCGTCGGCCGAGGCGCGCAGGACGTCGGCTTCCCGGTCGGTGAGCGGGCTGGTGCCGCTGGCGAGGGACTCGGCCGCGAGCGCCGGGTCGACGAAACGCAGTCCGGCGTGGACCCGGCGGATCGCGTTGAGGAGCTGCTCCGGCGAGGAGTCCTTGACCACGAAACCGGCCGCGCCGGAGGACATCGCCCGAGCGAGGTATCCCGGACGGCCGAAGGTGGTGCAGATGATCACACGGCAGACCGGCAGCGCGTGGTGGAGGTCCGCGGTGACGGAGAGGCCGTCACGGGCGGGCATCTGCACGTCCAGGAGCGCGATGTCGGGGCTGGTTCGGCGCGCGGCGTCGAGGACCTCGTCGCCTGAGCCGATTTCGGCGACGACCTCGATGTCGGATTCGAGCCGGAGCATCGCGGCCAGTGCGCTGCGCACGAGGGCGTGGTCGTCGGCCAGCAGAACGCGGATCATGTCGGAAGTGCTCCGGTGGAGGGGGTGAGTTGTCGTGCCCGCACTGGTCCGCGGGCGAGGACCCGGAAGCCACCATCGGGGGCTCTGCCGTGTTCGAGAGTGCCGGACACCGCGGCCAACCGCTCGGTGAGTCCGGTCAGGCCGTGCCCGGCCGTCGTTTCGGCTGTGACGGTGCCGTTGTCGGTGATCTCCACCCAGTCGCGGCCCAGCGTGACAGAACAGCGCTGGGCATCGGAGTGCCGCAGCACGTTGGTGACCGCCTCCCGTACCACGTAACCGAATACTCCCTGCAACTCGGGCAACACGTCGTCGGACGCGGCGGGCAGCTCGGCTCGCACGCCCGCGGCGCGCAGCGCCATCTGGGCGCCCGCGATCTCGGTGGCCAGCGACACCGTGCGATAGTCCGAGACGGTGGCTCGTACGTCGGAGAGAGCCTGCCGGGACAGGCCTTCGAGATCGCGGATCTCCGCGACGGCCGGGCCGATGTCTCCAGTGGACTCGAGTATTCGCCGGGCCAGTCCCAGTTTGACGGTCATCGTGGAGAGGCTGTGGCCGAGAACGTCGTGCAGGTCACGGGCGACCCGCTCCCGCTCCTGGTGCACAGCCATTCTCCTGACCTGCTCGCGCGCGGCTCTCAGGTGGCCGATGGTGAAGGTCAGTGCGAGAACCGTGCCCAGTACGGCGGTGACGCTGCCGAGCGTGGCCACTTGGCCCCAGTTCACCCGGCCGTAGCTCAGCCACATCCATCCGATCTGGACGATCGCCGTGCCGAATCCGAGCAATGTGGAGTAGCGCAGGGGCAACAGCATGAGCCCGACCGCGATGGCGTAGGTCAGGTTGGTCAGGTAGTCGGGCGAGCCGAGGAGCAGGGCCAGTGCGGAGCCGAGCGCGAACATCGTGACCACGTAGGCGATCCGCCGTCGCGGGGGCGCCACCGGTCCGTGCCACAGGGCAGTCAGGCTGACGGCGGCATAGCAGGCGACGAGTCCGAGCGCGACACCGGCGAGCAGGGCATTGCTCGTGTCGTCCATGATCTCGGTGACCCGCGTGGCCAGTAAGAGCAGGGCGAGTCCGTTGGACACCACAATGGCGATTCGACCGCGACGGCCGCCTTGTGGGTCGTCGTCCCAAAAACTCCAGTCCGGCCACTGCCGAGAGGAGAATTCATCCGGGTCGCGTGTGCTCACGTCGGCGATGGTACGTGCTGGGCACCCGCGTTACCGTGCTCATGCCGTCGCACATTTGTCATCGAAACACCCATGACAGATGGCAGGGGCCAGGGATTGACAGCCGATTGAACTGCAACTAGGTTTGTTGCAGTTCAATCGGCGCGGCAGCGCTGCCAAGGGGGTGTCGTGGGGCTCAGTAGCAGGAGCGCGGTGGCGATCCACGCGCTCACGATGTTGGCGCGCTGGGACCGTTCGCTGACTTCTGCGGAGATCGCGGACAGCCTGGCGAGCAATCCGGTTCTGGTGCGGCGCGTCCTCGGCAGTCTGCGGCACGCCGACCTGGTGTGGTCCACGGAGGGGCGTGGTGGCGGCTGGTCGCTTGCCCGTGCCGCCCGGGAGATCACGCTCTACGACGCGTACGTCGCGGTGGAGGAGGGGCCGGTCCTGTCGCGACACCCACATCCGCCCAGTGACGCGTGCGAGGTCGGGCGGCACATGCAGAACCTGCTCGACACGGAGTTCCGGGACGCGGAACAGGCCATGGAAGAACGGCTCAGCCGAACGACCATCGCCCACCTGGTCCAGCAGGTGCTGGCCGCCGAACGTGGACAGGCGCTGCCGAATCACTGACTGAGCAACGGCGGAGGCATGCCCTCCGCCTTTTCGGCCACCCTAACTGTAACCATGATGGTTGCAGTCAACGTCATGGGAGGAATCGTCGAATGACACCCACAACTGAACGCGCGGGATCAGGCCTGGCCCTGTTGGCGGTGCTGACACCGGCGATGCTCGCCACGGTGATCGCCAGCGACATGGTCAACCTGATGCTCCCGTCGATCGGCACGGAGTTCGGGGCTTCCGAGGCCGAACTCGCGTGGGTCGTCACCGGCTTCCTGCTGGTGTTCTCGGTCGGCATTCCCTTCTACGGCCGTATCTCCGACCGGCTCAGCCTCCGGCGCCTGTTCAGCTTCGCCCTTGTGGTCTACGCCGCCGGAAGCCTGATCTGCGCGCTTGCCCCGAGCCTCCTCGTGCTTGTGGCTGGGCGGATCGTGATGGGAGCGGGCGCGGCCGCGCTCCCCGTGCTCTCGATCATTGCTGTCACCAGGTTGATGCCGGAGAACAAGCGGGGGATGGGTATCGGTGTCGTCTCCGCGGCCACGGGTATCGGAACCGCCGCTGGTCCTGCCCTGGGCGGTGGGATCGGCCAACTCCTCGGATGGCACGCCCTGTTCTGGCTCATGCTCGGGGTGGCGTTGGTGCTGCTTCCCGCCGCGTGGCGCGTGCTGCCCGATGGGCGTCCGGAAGGTGCGGGCCGGTTCGACCTTCCCGGCGGCGTGCTCCTGGGCCTCGGTGCCGGGCTGGTCCTGTTCGGCATGACCCAGGTACAGGTCTCGGGTTTCGCCGCGTACTCGTCCTGGGGCAGCCTTGTCGTCGCGGTCGTGGCGATGGCGCTGTTCGGGTGGCGCACGGTCCGCGTCGCGCATCCGTTCGTCCCGCCCGCGTTGTTCACCAACCGTGTCTACCGGGCCGCGGTCGTGGTCGCGTTCCTTGCCATGATCGTCAACCTCGGGGCTCTGGTGTTCGTGCCGCTGCTGGTGGTCGACGTCAACCATCTGACGCCGGGCGCGGGTGCTCTGGTCATGATCCCGGCCGGAGTCGCCGTTGCCGTCCTCTCGCCACTGATCGGTCGCCTCGCGGACCGCGTCGGCACCCGATCCCTGGTGCTGACCGGGCTCACGCTCATGGGCCTGTTCGTCCTGTTTCTCTCCACCTTCACGGGAGGCGCGTCCGTGATTCCCGCCGGGTTCGGGATGTTCGGGGTGAGTGTCGGCTTCATCCTCGTGGTCACCCCGATCATCAGTGCGGCGGCGAGCGCACTCCCGGCCGAGCAGGTCGGCGTCGGCCTCGGGATCCTCCAAGGAGCCCAGTTCCTCGGCGCGGGCACTGGTCCGGCCCTGTTCGGCGTCCTGGTGACCGCGCGGCAGCAAAGCGGCGGCGACGCCGTGAACCCGTTGTACACGGGGCACACGGGCGCGGCCTTCTCCGATGCTTTCCTTGCCATGGTCGCTGTTGTCGTCCTCTCGCTGATTGCCGCGTTCCGGATGCGCTCCGAACCGCCGCAGATGCTCCCTTTGACCTGATGTCGTGCTTATTGTGTTGGAAACAAACGCGTTCTTCACCTGATCGAGTGTTAACACCGCGTTGGGCCGCGCGATGAACGGTGCGTCCGAGCGTACGGTGCTTCCCCTGGAACGGGGTCTCGATGTTGGAATTGTTCATCGGCGGCGTGATAGGAGTCGTCCCGAAGCTGATCGGAAGCTGGATTGAGACCAGGAATTCCCTCCGCGTCGAGTACGTCAAGGCCCACCTGAACGCCGTTGCCGAGGAACAGCGACTGCAGACCCAGATCCGGTTGCACGAAGCGGATCTGCAGCATCGATCGGCGCAGCAGTATCCGTTGGGCACGCCGGGTCGGCTGCGTGCGCTGTTGCCGGTGTCGGGGCTGCCGACCATTGTCGTGTCGCCGACGCCACCGGGATCGCCCCGATACATGGACGGCCTCGACCGGCGTGTGCGGGAACTCCTCCTCAACGTGGCGGACTTCCGTCGATACGCGACCATTCCGTCCGGTGTTTTCGCGCACGACGCGGGAGTGACCAGATTCATCGACGGCGAAGTCGGTGCCCGGGTGATCGCGGAAGCGGAGTTCGGGCGCTGGCCTGCGATCCTGGTCTACTTCGAGCCGGGCTTTCGCTCGCTGACCGCGGTCGCCTACCTGTCGACCGTTTTCGGCGACGTCGACGGCTCGTCCGGTTTTCCCTTCCCGATCGCCACCTACCAACCTGGTGCGGGCCGTTCCGTTTCGCGTGACACGGACCTGCCGAGCTGGCACCACATCGACCCGACCGCGACACCGGGCGTCGACCCGCTCGACGTGGTGGCGTCCACCATCAGCTGGTTCGTCCTGTCGGCGGTGGACACGTACTGGCAGCTGACCTCCGGCGTGCGGCCGGGCCTGCTCGCCAGGTCCGGCGCGAGCAGTGTCGCCGAGGTCGAGACGCCGCCGGCGGTCGACGTGGCTGAACAGTCGTCCCAGCTGGGGCGCCTGGAAAGCGAGGCACAGCGTCTGGTGCGGCTGGGCTTCGACATCACACTGGAGCAACTCCCCGGTGGTTACGTCGGACTGCACCTGTCCGGACCCAAGGACGTGGTGGTCGTCGTCGACGAGTCCTACCCCGAACTGCCCCCTGTGGTGATCCGGATCGACAACACCGACGTGCACATCGGAGCGGCAGACTGGACCGCCGAATGCGGTCTGGCCGACATCGTGGAGGCGGCAACGTGAGCCCGTCCTATGTCCGGATCTTCGAGTCCGAACTCGCCTGCGTGGTGCACGAGACCGAGGTCAACCAGAACATCGAGACCGGTGGCAGCCTCTATGGTCTGTGGACCGAGTCCGGCAACCCCACCATCATGCTCGCCGTTCGCCCCGGTCCGCACGCCATCCACCAGGTCACCCAGTTCGAACAGGACGCCACGGCACACCAGGCGATCGAGCGAGTGCTCGCCGAGTTCTGCGGCGTGCAGGCCGTCGGCCTGTGGCATTCCCATCACCGCCTCGGTCTGCACGAGCTCAGCGGCGGCGATCTCAGGCGCACCATGCGGTTCGCCGCGCGCAACAACCGAAGGCGGTTCTGCGACGTGTTGTCCTTCATCGAGGACGCCGGTCACTCCTCGGCGCGCGTCGCGGTGAAACCCTATGTGTACGTCGATGCGGCTGCAGGCAAACGAGCCCCCACCACGTTCGTCGTGCTGCCGGGAGTGAGTCCGATCCGGGCCGCGCTGGCCGCTTCCCAGCCGGTCGCGGCGGAGTTGGAGCAGTTCCGCGCCGCGTTGGCGCCGCCGCCCGCCAACTGGCAGCCCCGCTACCGGCTGGCGAGATCGATCGAGGTCGGCATGCGGGACGATGACGACGTGGCTGTTCCGGCCAAACGGGGCATCGTCGCCCGGATCATGCGCAAACCCCCGGTAGCAGGGGAGATCGAGTCGGCCGAGGCATCGGCGCACGCCAAGCCGCCGTACGGGATCACCGACCTCCCGCGGTTCATGAGCGAATACCTCGAGCCCGCGTTGCGGTCCGTGCCGGGTGACGTGTCCTGTGAGCTCGAGCCGTACGACGATGTCTACCTGCGGCTGAACCTGTTGTCCCCGAACAAGACCGAGGAGCACGTGCTCGAACTCGGCTGGGACGGCGGAGGACCGGTGGTGATCAGGCATGTCTGTCAACTGGCCACCGAACCCGGGTCGCACGACATGCTGCCCACAGGAGTTCCCGTGCTCATGAAGCCGCGTATCGACGCCGTCCTGCGAGCGATGACGGATCCGAACGGCCGGAGGTGACACGTCCGATGTGGAAGCCCTACCAGCAGTTGCGTCTGGCGCAGGAACGCAACGCTCTGCAGCGCAACCTGCCTGCGTTCGAGTTCCACAACCTCGTTCGGGACACCTACGTCACCGGTTGGTGGACGAGCAACACCAACCGCCACTACCAGATCCGGGTCGAGCTGCCCGAGGGCTACCCGGACGAGACGCCGAGGACGTATGTCACGTACCCCACCCCGCTGTACGGGTATCGCGACCTGTACCGGATTGACTCGTACGGCAACAACCACGACATGCACACTTGGGAGACCGACCGCCCCGGCTGGGTGAAGGTCTGCATCGTCCGCCCGAAGGTGTGGAGCGCCGAGTACTCCCTGATCAAGGTTCTGCGCAAGGCGATGTTGTGGATCACCGCCTACGAGTGCCACCTGGACGACGGCCAGGCGATAGCGAAGTTCTTGTTGGACTAGAGGGAGCTGACGATGAGTGACGCTGACCACGGCGCCATCCGCGACTATCTCAAGCGCGAGTCGGACGGAATGGGCAACCCGGGCAAGAAGATGGTGCTCAACCCGCGCACCGGGAAGTTCGAGGTGGTCTCGGTGAACGCGGCCCAGACCGGTGACACGGCGGAGATCACTGCCGAGGACATGCGGTCGTTCGCGGCGGTGATCCGTGGCTGCTAGCCGATGGCCGCATGTGGTGGTGGAGCCTCTTGCCGCGCAACGCATGCGGGACCGAACACTCGACTACGCCCAGACGGTGTCCGTGGACGGCGGCGATGTCGTGCGAGTCCGTGGCGTTGCCGGGGACGGCGCCCGTGTCGTGCATCTGGACTCCATGGACCAGATGGCGTCGGAGGTGAGCCACGGCGGGAGCCAGTCGCCGCTCGTCTGCGCGGTGGCCGAGGACGAGATCCGGTGCTTCGTCCCCGACCAGGGTGCGTATCGGCCGCTTGAGGTCACCGTGCTGCCCGAGCGGGCGGATGTGTTCGATCGGGTTCGTGGGGTGTTCGAGACGGACGTGCTGCGCGACCGGTCGGTGGCGGTGCTCGGGCTCGGGTCGGGCGGGAGCGTGATCACCCGTGAACTCGCCCGGTCCGGCGTCGGGCGGTTCCTGCTGGTGGACCACGACCGGCTGGAGATCGGCAACGTCTGCAGGCACGAGTGTGGACTGTCCGATGTGGGCAGATTGAAGACCAACGCCGTGGCGGAGATGGTGCTCGACCGCAACCCGAATGCGCGGATCACCACCCGGAGCGTGCACATCGGCGGTGCCACTGTGGACGAGTTGTCCCTGGCCATCGAGCAGGCCGATGTGGACCTGGTTGTGTGTGCGACCGACAACCGGGAAAGCCGGATGCTGGTGAACCGGCTGTGCGTGCTGGCCGGGCTGCCCGCGTTGTACGCCGGAGTGTTCAGACGCGCCTACGGTGGTCAGGTCCTGAGGTACATCCCGGGCCTTTCCCCGTGCTACCAGTGTTTCGTCAGCGCCTTGCCCGCGATGGAACGCGACCAGGAGGTCAGCAGCGCGGCGGACGCCAGCGCCGTCGCGTACACCGACCGCCCGGTCGCGGTCGAACCAGGACTGTCCAGCGACATCGCCCCGATCGCACTGCTGGTCGCCAAACTCGCGCTTCAGGAACTGTTGAGCGGCACACCGACCACGCTGGCATCGCTCGACGAGGACCTGGTCGCGCCCCTGTACCTGTGGCTCAACCGCAGGGAACAGGACACCGAGTACGTCTCGTGGCAGCCGATGGCGACCGGCGTCGACGAGATGAGTGTGCTTCGCTGGTATGGAATCGGCCTGCCACGTAACGAGTCCTGCTCGGTGTGCGGCGACATGACAGTCGAGGGCGTCGCCCCCGACGAGATGCTGGACCTGAGCGCGTTCCAGTCCCCGGAGGCCTGAGCCAACCGGCGAAACGTCACTGGGCCCGCAGGCGCAGGCTGTCGCCCATGGCGGCGAAGGCGCGCCGCACGTGTTCGGGAAGTTCGCCGGGAGCGCAGGCGGGAAGCCACTCGTCCAGCGCGCAGCGCCACGTGGCCACGCAGAACTCGATGAGTAGTCGCAGTTCGAGGCTGCGCGGGTCGCCGAGCCGGTGTGCGACCTCTGTCTGGATCTCCGCGCAGTGCCGCAGCGAATGCCCGTTCAGCGATGGCGACTGCTCGATCAACCTGAGTGTGGGCGGGAAGCGCCGGTACCACTCGTCGTCCATGCGGTCGAGGGTGGTCAGCAGCGCGTCGCGGAAGACGTCGGCGAGCGGCCCGGACTTCGGGGTCTCGTCCAGCACGTCGAGGTAGGCGCCCCAGAGTTGTTTGACGGCGGTGAGGGCGACGTCCTCCTTCGAGCGGTAGTTGCGGAAGAAGGTCCGCCGCGACACCTCCACCTCGTCGAGGAGCGCGTCGAGTGGCGTGGTGTCGAAACCGCGCTCGCTGAACATCGAGACCGCTGTGTGTGCCAGCGCCTGGCGGGTGCGCAGCTTCTTGCGTTCGCGCAGCGTGGCGGGCTGGCCGACGGTCGTCATGGCACCAGTCTAGCTGCCTCGCCTCCAGAGGGCCTATGCTTCAATGGAGCAAACGCCACACTGTGGCACATTGATCCAGGGGAGATCTGACTGTGCGTGCACTCGTTATCGACCACACCGCGACGGCACACCTCGCGCAGGCCGAGGTGGCCGACCCGGTGCCCGCGCCCCACGAGGCGCTTGTCCGGGTCGAAGCGGTCTCACTCAACTACGGCGAGGTCAAGGGCGCCACCAATCCGGACACGCCGGACGGCGCCGTGATCGGCTGGGACGCGGCAGGTGTGGTGGTCCAGGCGGCGGCCGACGGATCAGGCCCGAGCAAAGGAACCGCGGTGGTCACGCTGGGAGCCGGTGGTGGCTGGGCCGAGTTGCGCGCGGTCCCGGCCATCCAACTCGGTGTCGTACCGGATGGCGCCGACCTCGGTGCGATCAGCACGATTCCGGTCGCGGGTCTGAGCGCGCTGCATGTGTTGCGGCGCATGGGGCCGCTCGTCGGGCGGCGGGTGATGATCACCGGCGCCTCCGGTGGCGTCGGGCGCTACGCAGTGCAACTCGCCGCGCGTGCGGGCGCGGAGGTCGTCGCGATCAGCAGGAATCCCGCTCAGGAGCCAGGTCTGCGGGCGCAGGGTGCGCACGAGGTGTTCACCGATCCGTCCGCAGTGGACCGGCCGGTGTTCGCGGTGCTGGACAACGTCGGAGGCCAGCAGCTGGTGGACGCCTTCGCCGCAGTGCAGGCCGGTGGCGTGCTGGTGAACGTTGGCCGGTCGTCGGAGGCGGACGTGGTCTTCCCGGCCGAGGCGTTCCTGGCCACCGAAGGACGGCACGACCGGTCGATCCGCACGTTCTTCCTGATCGCCGATCCCCACACGGACTTCTCCGCCGACCTGACCTGGCTGGCCGCCGAGGTGGCCGCCGGTCGACTCGATCCCGCAATCAGCTGGCGTGGCTCGTGGACCCGCTACGACGAGGCGGCCACAGCCCTGCTTGACCGTCGCCTGCACGGCAAGGCGGTACTGGACATCACCTGAGTACGTCTCCGGCCGGGGCGGCGGTCAGGACGACCGTCGCCCCGGCCGGTGAGCAGTCGGGATCAGGGACACCGCAGCAGAGTGTCTCCGGCGTCGGCCCGGCACCGGTCGACGCCGAGACCACCATCTACCTGGTCGTTGCCTTTCGTGCCATCGACGACGTTGATGATGTCGTTGCCGGGGCCACCATCGACGTCGTTGTTGGCGAGGTCGGCTCCGCGAGTGGTCATCTCGATGATGTCGTCGCCACGCGAGCCGACGATATTCTCGACGTCCGGGGTGACGTAGTCCTCGCTGGCGCCGTTGGGGTCGTTCACCTTCGCGGTGACTCCCGCTGCCCGGTCGGCATAGGTGATCAGGTCGACACCGCCGAAGCCGAACATGGTGTCGTGGCCGTCGGGATCCGGATCGGCGACGAACCGGTCGTTGCCGAATCCGCCGGTCATCAGGTCATTGCCGGGACCGCCGACGATCGTGTCGTCTTCTTCTCCGCCACCGAGCTGGTCGTTGCCTTCGCCGCCGACGAGGAGGTCGTTGCCCTCGAATCCGCCGAGGCCGTCCACGCCGGGACCGCCGTCGATGTGGTCGTTGCCGGAGCGGCCGATGAACCGGTCGTTGCCCGGCCCGCCGAGGAGCACGTCGTCCGCGGTGCTTCCGACGACGACTTCGATCCCGTCCGCGTCGGGCGCGGTGGAATCGTTGGACCCGATGTTGTCGTTCTCGCCTGGTGCGCCGTCGTCGGCCGCACCGTTGAGGGACAGCCGCAACGAGATCGAGCGCAGACCGTAGTCCACGATGTCCTCACCGGGACCGCCCACGTAGACGTCCTGGCCGTCCATGACGGCGTCCGCGAACAGGGCGTCGTTGCCCGCTCCGCCGTCGACGAAGTCGTTGCCCGCGTTCGAACACACGAAGTCGTCACCGCCGAGCGCGAGCACTCGGTCGTTGCCCGCCCCGGCGAAGATCACATCGTCCTCGTCCGTGCCGACAAGGATGTCGTCCGCGCCGGTGCCGACAATCGTCGGTGTCACGCCAAAACAGTCCGCCGCGGCCAGAACAGGTGTGGCCGGTACGAATGCGGCCACGGCAGACAACGCAACGACGGCTGGCCAGAGTCTTCGCACAGTTCCTCCCCAATACTCCGCTCGATGAACACGGCAGCCTGTCCGGACAGGCTGCCGCGCTCATACTCCCCGGTCTCGTTGCAACCACGTTGCACTCGCCCAACGCCAGCGAAGGCGCACATGTGCTGCGACTACGACGTGGGACGTAGCGCGAAGACCGCTCCTCGCACGACGACCGGATGACACCGCTGATGCCATGGTGGCCATGTATCAGGCAGCGGAAAGTGACTCCCATGCTCCCGATCTGATCCACGACCATTAGGGGACCGAGAAAGATGCGAAGGCGATATACCCGCCGGGTGCTGCTGACCGGCCTGTGCGCGGTCATGCTCGTGACCGGACAGGCGGCAGGCGCCCGGCAGGACGGCCGAGACCAGAGGGTCGTCGAATGGATCAACCAGAACGCCGCCCCGCTGACGTCCACCGATCCTGGTGACCCGGTGGGCGATCTGCGTCCACTTCGGCGCATCGTCGGCTCGGCCACGGTGGTCGGGCTCGGCGAGTCCACCCACGGCTCGCGGGAGCAGCACCGGTTCAAGCATCGGATGGTGCGATTCCTGGTGGAGCACATGGGCTTCCGGACCTTCGGTTTGGAACACGACTTCGCGCACGGCGTAGAGCTCGACCGCTACGTGACAACCGGACAGGGAGATCCTCGGCAACTGGTTGCCGGGATGGGATTTCCGTTCTGGGTAAGCGAGGAGATGCTCGACCTGGTGCGCTGGCTGCGCTCCTACAACGAAACCCACCACGATCAGGTGCGATTCCTCGGCACGGACGCGACCGCGCTGCGGGAGACGAGTTTCGACGAGGTGACCGGATACGTACGCAGGGTCGCCCCGGACCGACTCGCCGAGGTGGAGCGTGAACTCGCGCCGCTACGGCCGACACCCGGCAACCACACGGAGTGGTATCGGGCGCATTCGGGCGACGAGCAGCGGCAACTGATCCAGCACGCGCGCACGGCGAATGGCCTGGTGCGAGCCTTGCCGGACAGCGGCGGGCGGCTGGAGCGCGAGTATGCCCAGCAGCACGCCAACGCGATCCTTGGCTGGTACGAGAGTTTCGCCAATTTCGCGCGTACCGAACGAGAACTGTTCATCGCCGACACCATCGGCTGGTGGCAGCGCACAATCGGTGGAAAGGTCATCTATTCGGCGGCGAACATCCACAGCACCGCCGCGCCTCAGGTGACTTTCCGGGCGCCGTGGGCAACCAGGACCGCGACACACGCGGGAGGCTATCTACGCGGTCGTCTTGACCGACGGTATGTGTCGATCGGTGCCGTGTTCGGTCACGGCGCGATCAGCTCCGACTTCACCCACCCCGGGCCACACCCCGTGGGCGCGCCTCCTCGGGGCATCCTCGATGCGACACTCGACGAGGCATCCCGTCCCGCGTACCTGATCGGCCTGCGTCAACCAGCGCCCGGCCAGGTCCGAGCGTGGCGCGACGGGCCAACGACAATGCGAATGATCCACCCGTCCTATGTGGAGGAAGATGGCGGGTCCGGGTACACGATGTCGGTCGACTCCTTGTCCGGTGCCTTCGATGCGCTCGTGTATCTGCGCACGACCACCCCGACCCAACTCTTCTGACGAGCTCCGTCCGCCGATGTTCAACCATAAGGTTTACTTTTGCTGTCGACCGCGCTAAGCTAAACCATATGGTTGAACGATCGGCGGCGTTGAACACGGTGTTCCACGCACTCGCGCATGACGCGCGACGCGACATGCTTGCCCGGCTGGCAGGTCGAGAACTGACCGTCTCGGAGCTGGCGGAACCGCTGAGCATGTCGCTACCGGCGGCGTCCAAACATGTCCAGGTACTGGAGCGTGCCGGTCTGGTGCGGCGCACTGTGCTGGGCCGCAGGCACGTGTGCCGACTCGATCCCGGTCCGTTGGCGACCGCGGACGAGTGGCTGCGGTTCTACGAGCAGTACTGGAGCGAGCAGCTCGACGCGTTGGATCGCATTTTTCGTGATGACAAGTAAGGAGAGGCGTGCGAGCATGGTTGAACAGTCCGAAGTGGTCGCCAAGGTCCAGCGCACGATTCCCGGCCCGCCCGAGCGGGTGTACCGCGCGTGGCTGGATCCGGAGATCATGCACCGCTGGTTCGCCCCGGCGGAATTCACCGTGGCCAAGGTCGAGGTCGACGGACGCGTCGGCGGGCGGGTGAGCGTGTGGCAGCAGGACGCCGACGGCAACCACGTCGGCGGTCTCGAAGCGACGATCGAGGAACTAGCGCCGGGTGAGCGCATCGTGCTGGGCTGGCACTTCGTGGGGCCCGACCGCGCCACCGATCCCGCGCGGGCATCCCGGCTGACGGTCACCTTCACCTCGGCGCCAGAGGGCGGCACGCTGCTGCACCTGACCCATGAGCATCTCGGTGCCATGGTGGCGTTCATGCCCATGGCTGACATCGCTGACAACGTGGTCGCCGGTTGGGGATCCTCGCTCGACACTCTCGTCGCGATACTCGGCGGCGAATGACACCGCAGCGGCGACGGAACCATTAGTCGTCGTCGACGTGGTGGCGATGATCATCGGCTCGCGTGGAGGTAGCCGGTGATCATCGCCACGAGCTCGTTCTCCAGCCGTGTCACGTCGATGGAGCCGGGAGAGGCGATGAGCTGGTGCACGGTCATCTCCACAGTGGACGCCACGAGCCGTGCGGCCGTTTCCTTGTCCCCGACGTGGACTTCGGGGTGACGGTCGAGCAGATCCCGCAGGTCACCGATCATCTCCCACTCCTGGCGGGTGATTCGCTCCAGCAGCTCGGCGGAGCGGGGCGCCTGCTCGAACATGATCCGCAGCAGTTCCGGATCGTCGAGGTGGTTCTCGATCACCGTGTGCACGAACACCCGGACGATGTCCTCGAGCGGCTCCGGCCGGTCCTTGTACCGGCGCAGCGCCGTGGCGGCCCTGTCACCGTCGAGGTGCCGGGTCAGCAGTTCGGTCAGGATCGCGTCCTTGTTCGGGTAGTACTGGTACAGCGAGCCGATCGAGATCCGCGCCCGCTCGGCGATCCGGTTCGTGGTCCCGGCGGCGTAGCCGTACTCGGCGAAAATGTGAGCAGCGGCCGTGAGGATGCGCTGCCGGGTCAGCTCGGCCCGGACCTGGCGTGGTTGTTTACGTGGCTGAAGCCGACGCTGTTCCGCCGTCATGGCACCTCCTGCGAACCGGCGCGAAAGCGAGTAGCGCGCAAACCGAATAATTGCTCATAATTGTGCCATGACCAGCAGTGATACTCTCAGTGCGGCTCGCCCGCGTCGGGTGTCCTTCCAGGAGGTCCGTGCGCGGTTGGGGGAGCCGGAGGCCATGATCAAGGCCAAGGTGCACGACCGGATCGACCGACACGTCCGCCGGTTCATCGCCCATTCCCCGTTCCTGTCGATGGCCACGTCGGATGCGACCGGCCTGCCTGACTGCTCACCGCGCGGCGACTACCCGGGGTTCGTCAAGGTGCTCGACGAACGCACTCTCGCGATCCCCGACCGGCCGGGCAACAAGCTCGCCGACTCGTTCCACAATCTCGCCGAGAACGACGGGATCGGACTGATGTTCATCGTCCCAGGGATGCGGGAGGTGTTGCGTGTCAACGGTCGCGCCTATCCCACCGACGAACCGGACGTCCTCGCCCGGATGCGGACCGAGGGCAGAGACGCGCAGTTGGCACTCGTCGTCGATGTGGCGGAGGTGTTCATGCACTGCGGACGCGCGCTGATCCGGTCAAGGCTGTGGGATCCGGCGAGTCAGGCACTCGCGGCGGAAATGCCGTCCGTCGGCGAGGTCGCCGCCGACCAGATGGGGCTCGACATCGATCCGGCGATCGTGGAGAACATGCTCGAAGCCGCCTACCGGCAGCTGTACTGAGGGGATGCGCTGATGCAGACAACAGTTCTCGACCAGGTGGAACCGGTCGCCGACGGCGTCGTGTCACTCGTCCTGAGCAGTACCGACGGGCCGCTGGCGCCATGGGAACCTGGCGCGCACGTCGATCTGGCGCTGCCCAACTGGCTGACGCGGCAGTACTCGCTGTGCGGGAACCCGGCTGATCGCGACAGCTACCGTGTCGCGGTCCGGCACGACCGCCTCAGCCGGGGCGGCTCGGAGTACGTCCACCTGTTCCTGCGAACCGGCCGGACACTCGACGTCTCGGTGCCACGCAACAACTTTCCGCTGCTGCCCGCGTCGGAGTACCTGTTCGTCGCCGGAGGGATCGGCATCACTCCGATGGTGCCGATGCTGGCGGCGGCGGTCGAAGCGGGAGCCTTGGCGACGCTGGTGTACGTGGGCAGGTCGGTCGCCACCATGCCTTTCGCCGACGAACTGCGAGCTGTCCATGGCAACCGAGTGCGCATCCACGCCACTGAGGAGGACGGCAGGCCCGACTTCGCCGCGCTGGCTGCCACGCTGAGCCCCGATGCCGAGGTGTATTGCTGTGGCCCCGCGTCGATGCTCGACGCGGCCGAGGCGGCGTTTCCCGCTCATCGGCTGCACATCGAGCGCTTCCGGCCGGTCGCCAAACAGTTCGCCGCCAACCAGCCGTTCGAGGTGCACTGCGTCCGATCAGGACAGACTGTGCCGGTCGGTGCCGAAGAGTCCATGCTGGACGCTGTGAACCACGCAGGGATTCGAGTGGCCTCCGGCTGCCGCGAAGGGGTGTGCGGCAGTTGCGAGATCACCGTCGTCGACGGGGATCCGGAGCACCGCGACGACATCGGCGCGCCTGCTGGCCGGATGTACTGTTGCGTTTCCCGCGCGCTGTCCTCCCGTCTCGTCGTCGACCTCTGATCTCAGGCATCCGCCCATGGCCCACTCGCGCGATCACCCTCCTGGAGGTGCGGCGGGCCCACCAGTGTCAGCGAGGGGAGTGGCGCAGTCCCGCTGCGGCGCCCACCAGTGGCAGCAGCGCGCGCAGCATCGGGCGTCCGGCTCGGCTGGTGAGATGTTGTTGCCAACGCACGGGTTGCAGTGATTCGCGCAGCGCCGGTACCGCGTGACGCGCCATGGCTCGTTGGTAGTTGTGCAGTGTCAAGGCCACCGCCCGCTTGTCATGGGCCTCGGCGAGGTGCTGGACGAGCACGTCGGCGTCGCGGATGGCGGTTGCGGCGCCTTGTCCGCCGGTGGGTGGCATGGCGTGCACGGCGTCACCGAGCGCGGTGGTCGCCTTGACTTGCCACGGTGTGAGGTCGGCGTCCGGATCGGCTGCGTAGAAGGGAAACTGGGTGATCTGGGCTGGGTCGGAGTTGTCGAGCAAGGTGTGCACCCAGGTCGACCAGCCCGGCAGCAGATCTCGCGCCCGGTGCAGAGCGGCTGTGCCGGTGACGGGTCCCGACTCGGTGATGGTGGTCGGGACGATGATGCCCCACAGCACGTATCCGGGTTCCACGATCGCCGCTACTTCCCGGCACGTGTCGGCCGCGATCGGCGCGGTGGCTGGGTCGTGCAGTGACAGGAAGATCGCGGTGCCGTCGGGGCCGAGAACGAACGCGGGTCCGACGCTGAGGTCGTGAGGCAGGCCCGCGCGGACCGCGTCGGTCAGAGCGGCTCGTCCGGCCAGTCCGGACGAGGGCAGTACTTGGCTGGTGGGACTGCCGGTGAGGGCGGCGACGACGCGGGAGCGGGCGCCGTCCGCGCCGACGAGTACATCGGCGGTGTCGGTGCTGCCGTCGGCGAAACGGGCGGTCACCGTGCCCTCGGGGTCCTGGTGCAGGCCGACGAACTCGGAACCGAGCCGGACAACGTCGTCCAGGCCGTGGCCCAGCAGTCTGCGCAGCGGGATCCGGCCGATCAGCAGGTGGTCGCCGTCGTCGCCGCGGGGAAGGCGCGCCAGCGCACGTAAGCGGTGGTCCAGCACGGTGAACTGCCGGAACGCGCGCGGGTGTGGGGCGCTGGCCATCAGTGCCTGAAACACCGGTGGGTCCAGCCGCCGTCGCAGCACATCCACCGCGGGCGGGTTCAGGTGTAACCGGTGGCCCGCGGTGCGTGCCAGGTCGGTGTCGCGCTCATGGACCTGCACATCCATTCCGGCTGCTCGCAGTCCCTGCGCCGCGACCAACCCGCCGATCCCCGCGCCGATGACAAGAACTCGCATCACCTCTCCAATCAGTTTGCTGATATCAACGTAGCTGAAAGTCGCTACTCGTTGCCACCATAGCTGTTTGGAGAATCAGCTAGCTGATAGTCTGTCCGTGTGGGTGACGATGAGTGGACGAGCGAGGACCTGGCCGTGCTCCCGGCATGGACCGTCGTGCAGGCGTATCACGCGCTCGCCCGCCGCCTGTACGAGCTGTTCGCGCGTCACGGGTTGACGCCGGTCCAGTTCGGTGTGCTGGCGCAACTGGCGGACTCGCCGGACCTGCTGCAGGCCGAACTCGCCCGCCGGGTACTGATCCGCCCGCAGAGCATGACCGGCGTCATCGCCGACCTGTCCGAACGCGGCCTGCTGCGTCGACAAGGGCCAGGTGGGCGCGGCAAACCGGTGCCGGTACGGCTGACCGAGGAGGGCCGAGCGGTCCTCAAGGCCGCAGGCGTCTCGATCCGGGAGTTCAACGAACCGGCCGCGTTGGGGCTGGAGACCTACGAAGCAGGAATGCTCAACGCCCTGCTGCACAAGCTGATCGCCGCACAGACAGGACACAGCGAGTCCTCGTGACCCAGTCATGGCAGCGGGTGCTCGTTGCCGCCGCGGCGGAAGGTGGCCTGATGAGGCACAGTTGTTGCCCTGATTGTCACGGGCCCGGTGATCGCCGGAGTGTGTCCGTAACATCATCCACAGTGGCTTCGTCGTTGCGGGGCCTGGTGCTTTCGGTGCGCGTGAAGGTGAAACCGGATGGTGGACTACGGAATCGACATGTCCGATGTGGAGCGCGAGCAGGCTCTGCCCGACCTGGTGGCCGAAGGAGACGAGCTCGACGCCCTGGTGTCAGCGGAGGCCGACTGGTCCAGGGAAACGCCCGCTGCGGGGTGGACGATCGCGCACCAGATCGCTCACCTCGCCGTAGCCGACACGAACGTCCTCATCGCCATCCGCATTCCGCACAAGTTCGACGACGTGCTGAAGCAGGCAGAAGCTGCGGGCAGCAAGCACGCTGATCTCGACGCGGCAGCGGGAGCAGCCAAGCCACGATCGGAACTGCTGCGGCAGTGGCGCGCAGGTCGAACCCAGGTGGCGGCGGCGCTCCGGGACATTCCGCTGGACTACAGGTTTCCCTGGTACGGCTCGCAGCTGACCGCGAAGCTGATGGTGCCGCTTCGACTGATGGAAACGTGGGCGCACGGGCAGGACATCCACGACACGCTGGGCGTCGAACACCGTCCGACAGGTCGGCTCCGACATGTGGCCGCCCTGGGAGTGATGGGACGAGAGTTGTCGTTCCACGCCGCTCAGTTGCCCATTCCGGCTGAGCCGTTCCGTGTCGAACTGACCGGTCCCGAAGGTCAGACCTGGTCATGGGGACCGCAAGACGCCAGGCAACGGGTCCAGGGCAGTGCCATGGACTTCTGCCTTCGAGTCACCCTGCGCAGGTCCCGAGCCGAGACCGACCTCACGGCGGTCGGCGAGGACGCACGGAAATGGCTGGACATCGCCCGCGTTTTCCTCTGAATCGGCACAGCGAGTGCCATGCTGCCCATACCCTGACCGCCCGTACCCGTCCTGCCCGTGTGGGCATCACTTCAGGCGCGCACGAGGACGCCTACTGGCGCCGGATCATGCCCGAGATGCTGGCGTTCGTCGGGCAGCGCATCGCCTGACAGGCCATCCGGCACACATCGCGCGTCGTGCGGCGTGAACGTGCGTGGAAACCACCCATGACCGGCGGCGCTCGGGGTGGCATGTTGTCCGGCGTGCCCACGAACCGGACAGCTACCAGCAGGTTGGACGAGACCTGGTGGGTGCGAGGTGTCGCGTTGCACGAACGTGCCATGGGGGAGCCGCTGTCCGCAACTACCGCGCAGCAGTCGGACAGCGGCGCACCTCATGGCTGGTTCGGCGTGCGACTGGCCGAAGCCGGATTCGACGGCACGAATGTCCCCGGCTTGTTCGCAGAGGCCCCGGCAAGCATCGCCGCCAGGATCGCCCGGCCGGACTGGGCTGACGTCGTCGAGCGGGCGGTGCACACAGCCGAACCCTTGTCATCGGACAAGCCTGGGTACTGCGACTGGCAGGACGCGTTCGCCATCGTTCTTCGTCCGTTCGTCGTCGAGGCGTCTGGTCGGGTGGCCGCCGAGGTGACGACGGCACTGGCGGAGCGCCGTTCCCTCGCCGAGCAGTTCGCCACCGACTTGGGTCGTGGACTGGCCGAACTCGCGGCACGGACACTGGTCCACGAGATGCGAGAAGCCCGCAGTCGGCTGGTCGGCGACAACAGCGGCGAGCGCTTCGCCGACTTCGTCCGGCGGACGGCTGACCCGGACGGCCTCGCCGCGTTTCTCGGGAAGTATCCCGTGCTCGCCAGGCTGCTCGGCCAGGCAAGCCGGTACGCCGCCGATGCCCGGATCGAGCTGCTCGGCCGGTTCGCCGAGGACCGCGCCGAGATCGTCGAACAGCTGCTGCGCGGTATCGACCCCGGTCTGCTCACGACGGTCGACGGCGGCTTCGGCGACATCCACCAGCGCGGCCGTTCGGTGGCGTTGCTGTCGTTCGCCAACGGTGAGCGAGTGGTGTACAAGCCCCGTGACCTGCGGCCACACGTCTGGTTCAGCGCGGCCGTCGGCTGGCTCAACCGGACGGTGCACCAATTGGGCCTGCGAACGGCGGCTGTCGTGGCGAAACCTGGTTATGGCTGGGTCGAGTACATGACCGCCCGCCCGCTGGGCGATCTCGCTGAAGCCGACCTCTTCTACCGCCGCCAGGGCGCACTGCTCGCGCTCCTGCATGCGACGTCCGCGTCGGACATCCACTACCAGAACCTGATCGCGTGTGGCGACCAGCCGGTACTGGTGGACACCGAAACGCTGTTGCAGCCGGTCCTGTCCGGTCCGGAGGGACAGGCGGCGGACCCCGCCGCGCAGGCGTTGGCCACCTCGGTGTGCCGCACCGCGTTGCTGCCGATGATCGTGGTGGGCGAGCACGGCGCCGTCGACATGTCCGGGCTGGGCGGCGACCGGGGCACGGTCTCGCCGGGCAGTAAAGCCGTGTGGGAGTCCCCGGCCACCGACCGGATGCGTCTGGCCCACGAGCCGCAGCAGCTCACCGGTGCGGCGAACAGGCCCCGTGTCGGTGACCGGGACCTCGACCCGTGCGACTACGAAACGGCGTTGATCCGGGGATTCCGGCTTGGCTACGACGCGGTGATGTTGCACCGCGCGGAACTCACCGGCCTGGTGGCCGACAGCGCGGGCATGGACGTCCGCGTCCTCGTGCGTCCCACGCATGGCTACCTGACTCTGCTGGCGGCGTCATGCGAGCCCGACCTGCTGCGCGACGCGCTCGACCGCGACCGCCTGTTCGATCTGCTGTGGACGGAGTCAGCGGGGTATCCGTTGCGCCGCAAGCTGTCCCGGCACGAGCTGGTAGATCTGTGGGCGGGGGACGTGCCACTGTTCACCGCACGGCCGGATCGGCGGGACCTCTGGACGTCGGACCGGCTGCGCGAGCCGGATGTGCTCGGCGAGACCGTGCTGGACCAGGTCCGCACCAAGATCGACGGCCATAGCGAGGCCGACCGGCGTGACCAGGAGTGGATCATCTCGGCCACCCTGGCCACCAGACGGGCGCACGGCGGGCACGTCAGCACCACACCGTTGCCCGGCCCGGTCGAGGTCACCGCGGCGCAGCCGGAGCGGCTGCTCGCCGCGGCCTGTGGCCTGGCCGACCAGATCGTTGCGCGGAGCGCGGCCGCCGGTGACCGCGTCAACTGGCTCGGACTGGAACTCGTCGACGACAGGCAGTGGTTGCTGCTGCCCATGGGAGCCGGTCTGGCCAACGGGTACACCGGCGTCGCGTTGTTCCTCGCACAACTGGCCGACCTGACCGGTGTCGCCCACTACGGCGACGTGGCGCGTCGGGCCATCGCGCCGATGGCACCGCTGTTGGAGGCGCTTGCCGCTCAGCCCGCACTCGTCACGGCAGTCGGCCCCGGCGGGTACCACGGCTTCGGCGGGATCGCATACGCGCTCGCACGGATGGCAACACTGTTGTCGTGCAGCGAGATCGGTCAACTGGCGGAGTCCGCAGTGGACCATTCGGCGGCCGCAATGGGTGCGGTCACCGGGTGGGCGCACGGCATCGCGGGCTGTCTGGCGGCGATGACCGCGGTGCACACCGAACTGGGGACGCCGTCGGCGGCACGACTCGCGGAGAGCTGCGCGGACCAGCTGCGGCAGGCCCTGCTGCGAGACGCTTCCGGTTTCGCCGACGGCAGTGTCGGGATCGGCCTGGCACTGGCCAGGTTCGGCGAGGCCGACTTGTCCTACGTTCGCCTCGGCAGGGAGGTCCTGGCCGCGTCGGAGCACGACGGCCACGACGGATGGTGTTCCGGCCGAGCCGGACTGGTTGCCGCTCAGGCGGCTTTCGCCGACGACGCCGAACTCGAGCAGGCCACACGGCACTTCGCCAAGCGTCCGATGCTGCGTGACCTCAGCTTGTGCCACGGCGAACTGGGCATCACCGAGGCGTTGACCGTGATGGCCGAGCGTCAACCGGCGGCGGTACCGGTCCTGCGGGGCCGCGCGGGGATGGTGCTGGACGCGGTGAACCGCTACGGCGCGTTCTGTGGGACACCCAACGGCGTGGTCACCCCCGGGCTGCTCACCGGGCTGGCGGGGATCGGCTACGGGCTGCTGCGGCTCGGTTTTCCCGACCGGGTGCCGTCGGCGCTGCTGCTGGAGCCCACCAGGAAATGAAGTCCACAGGAGAACCAGGGAGAGGGAGAAATGACGAACACACCAGAGGAATCAGCGAACGCCGAGAACGACCAGCAGCCGCAGGCCATCGGAGCTGTCGACCGACTGAGGATGCTCCCCGTGACAGCGCCGTTCGGCTTACGCGCGGCAGCGCTCGCGGGCCTGGTCCTCACGGCAGGTGCGGCCGCGGCTGGGGCGGCCGGGGTCTTCGACGACCCGGCGAGCGCGGTGGCCGTCTTCCCGATCTGCAGCATCGAGGACCCGCACTGAGCTGCCAGGGCCGATAGCAGGTTCCTGACGACCGGCCGTTGGACCGGTTGTCAGGAACTGGGATAGTGTCGGTCAAGTGGGGCAACGGTCATCTACCATTGTTGGCCGCGATGGCGAACTGCGCACCATGGGGGAGTTGCTGGAGGCAGCACGCGGTGGGCATGGTGCCGCGATCTTCCTTGTCGGTGAGGGTGGCATCGGCAAGTCCCGTCTGGCCGCGACGGCCGCCGATCTCGGTTTCGCCGCGGAGATGAGGTTGTTGCGCGGCCGGGGGAGTGCGATGGGCCCCGCCGCGCCGTTCAGGTCGTTGACCGAGGCGTTGCTGTCACTGGCGCGGCTGGACAGTCCGGTCGACGTGGACGCGCTTGGCCCGTACCGCGCGGTTCTCGGTCGCCTGATCCCGGATTGGGGACCGCCGGTCACCGACCACGAGGGTGGTTCGCAGGTCATCCTGGCGGAGGCGGTGCTGCGGCTGATCGGGCTGGCCGGACGGGGCAGCGGCTGCCTGGTGACGCTCGAGGACCTGCACGACGCCGACCCGGAAACTCTCGCCGTGGTCGACTACCTGACCGACAACATCGCCCGACAGCCGATCGTGCTGCTCGGCACCATCCGGGCCGATCCGAGCCCCGCGCTGGCCGTCGCCGAATCGGCTGCCCGGCGTGGCGCCGCCGTGCTGCTGGAGTTGGCCCGGCTCGACAAACCCGACGTGCGCACGCTGGCCGCCTCGTGCTTGGGCGTCGAGCAGCATGACGTGCCGCAGGACGCCACTGACCTGTTGTGGGCGGGCAGCGCCGGGAATCCGTTCCTCGTCGAGGAGGTACTCGGCGGAATGGTGGACGGCGGTCTGCTGGTGGCGCAGGAAGGACGCTGGCGGCTGCGCGACACCGAACAGGCCATCGCGGCGCCCACGTTCGTGCGCAGTGTGGCCCGGCGCGTCGAACTGCTGGATCCCCAGACACGGGGGCTGGTGTCGGCTGCCGCCGTTCTGGGCCTGAGGTTTCCGCTCACGGTGATGCGGGAAGTCACTGGCCTGGCATACCGGGACCTGCTCAGTCACCTGCACACGGACCGCGCGGCGCAACTGATCGTGTCCGACGATCAGGCACCCGGGTGGTACGGCTTCCAACACCAGTTGATCGTGGACGCGGTGCTGAGCCTGCTCGTCCCGAGCGACCGGGCGCGGCTGTCGGGCCAGGTCGCGGACGCGGTGGAAGCCGTCTACCCGGGACTTCCCGGTGAGTGGTGCCAGGTGTCCGCCTCCTTGCGCCTGGACTCCGGTGACACCGCCGCGGCCGGGCGGTTGTTCCTCGAAGCCGGTCGCCGCGCCCTCAACCAGGGCGCGGCCGACTCGGCTGTCGCGCTGCTCGACCGCGCGTGGGAGTGGCTCGAGGACGAAGACGGCACCGCGCGGGCGGATGTGCTGGAGACACTGCTCTACGCGCTCGCCGAAGCCGGGCAGATCGATCGGGCCCTGTCGTCGGTGACCGCGCTCGACCAGGTCGGCAGTGGGCTGGACCGGCAGCGCCGGGCCCGGCTGCGCACCCGGCTGGCCTGGGCGGCCCACGTGGCCGGGCGGTACGCCGACGGCACAGCTCAGGTCGACGCCGCCAGGACATTGCTTGGTCCGGACGCCAGCGCGGCGGACTGCGCGCCGATCGACGTCGTCGACGCCTACCTCGCGGTGGACCAGCCGGGACAGGAGCAACTGCGGAAGTCCGAGACACTGGCGCGCCGTGCGGCGACCGCCGCCGAAGCCGCGAACCTGCATGTCGTGGCCTGTCAGGCCTGGCAACTCCTGGGTGCCCTTGTCCGGCCGCGCGACCCGGGCAAGGCCTCCGTCTGCTTCGAACACAGCAGGTCCATCGCGGTCCGGCACGACCTGCCGATCTGGGAGATCCACGCGCTGGCCCGGCTGGGCAACGACGACGCGATGAACGACGGCAGCCTCGAGCGGATGAAACAGGCCAGGCAGAAGGCGTCGCGGATTGGTGCCGTGACCGCCAGGTACCACGCGGACTCGAGCACAGCGCTGCAACTCATCCTGCGCGGCGATTTCGACGAGGCCGGGGCCTTGATCGACGAAGTGCTGACCGCCACGACGCGGCTGGGGCTGAGCGAGGCCGTGCGGTACGTCCGGCTGATGCGGGTCGTGCTCGCCGGGCATCGCGGCCGGAGCCAGGAGTTGGCGCGCGCCCTGGCTGATTTCCGTGCGAAGGAAGGTGACCTGATCCAGCACGCGCCACGGGTGCACGGCCTGGCGAAGGCGACCTGCGCGCTGCTGGAGGAAGACCGCCCCCGCGCGATCGCCGAACTGTCCACCGCGATGGACTACGAGGCGGCGAACCCGACGATCTACGCCTACGCCGGGCGGCACGGCGTGCGACTGCTGCTGCGGATCCTGTCGGGAGACGCGGACTGGCAGGAATACCACGAGACAACGGCGGATCCGGCCAGCCGGTTCCGCTGGGACCGCCAGTTCGCGACGTTCGGCCGAGCAGTGCTGGCCGGTCGGGACGGGAAGCACGAGGAAGCGGCCGAGATCGTCGCCGAAGCCGTGGAAGTGGGGGAACCATACGCCATGGGACGGCACCTCGGCCTGCGGCTCGTCGGCGAGGCGGCACTGGCCGACGGCTGGGGCACACCGGTCGAATGGCTCCGCACGGCGGAGGAATACTTCCACCGCGCCGACATTCCCGCTGCCGCCGGGGCGTGCCGAGCGTTGCTGCGTAGCACCGGCGCCCGCGTTGCCCAGCGCCGCAGCGGGGCTGGGCAGATCCCCGCCGCCCTCCGAACCACGGGCGTGACGGTCCGCGAGTACGAGATCCTGCGACTGCTCATGAACAGACTCGGAAACCGCGAGATCGCCGACCAGTTGCACCTGTCCCCGAGGACGGTCGAGCGTCACATCTCCAGCCTGCTGACCAAAACCGGCCTGCCCAACCGCAAGGCTCTCGGGGAGCTCGCCGCCTCCGTGAACCAGTCCGATTAGGCTTCGGCACTCGTTTGAGCAGTGCGGCCTTCCGCATGCCAGTGTGCGGATCTGACAACGGTGGTGCTGCCGGGACTGGCCACTCGACCACGTGTCCGGGACGGACAGCCTGGGAGCGGTGCCAGAATGTCGGATCGCCGTGGCTACCGGCAAAGCGGCATCGACTGTCCTATTGTGTCTCACGCACTGTCCATGTCAGACTTTGCCGCGCCCCGCTCCGGGACCTGTCCACGAGGCCAATCCGTTGTCGGCGCTGAACCTACGAAGACACCAGACTCTCGTTGACCGGACACATGAACCACGGACCAGATCGGCTCAGGAAACCGGACAAGGGGCCACCGGGCCAGTCGATCCCGCTGGCGCCGGGCGCGCTTCCGCTTGCCGGTCACACGCTGACGCTTCTCCGGAACCCCTGGCGGTTCCTGACAAGCCTTGCGGCACTGGACAGCACGCTGGCCCGGATGCGGCTCGGCCCGCTCGACGTGATCGTCGTGTGCGATCCCGGGGCCACGCATCGGCTGTTGCGTGCGGACCGGTTGTTCGACAAGGGCGGGCCGCTGTTTGACGCGGCCCGGCCGGTGATCGGCGACACCGTGCTGACCGCGCCGAGCCAGGAGCACCGCAGGCAGCGTCGACTGGTCCAGCCCGCGTTTCACCACACCCGGCTTCCTGGCTACACGACGGCCATGGCAGCCGAGGCGGCTGCGGTGACCGACAGGTGGACCGACGGTGGTCGCATTGCCGTGGCCCCGGAAATGCTGCGGCTCACCACCCGGGTCTTCCTCGCGGCGATGTATTCGGAATCGCTGCCGCCGCCCGTGCTCGCACGCGCGACGGCCAGCATGGGAACCATCCTCGCCGGGTTGTACCGGCAGATGCTGATGCCGTCGTGGCTGACGGCACTGCCAACGCGGCGCAACCGGCGCTACCGGCGGGCCTGGGCCGAGGTCGGCGAGTTGGTCAGGCGGATCGCCGCCGAGCGGCGCATGAGCGGTGCCGACCACGGCGATCTGCTGTCGAGCTTGCTGGCCGCACGCGATGGTGAATCAGCGTCCGGTGAAGCCCGGTTGACCGACGACGAGATCGCCAACCAGCTCACCACGTTCGTCATCGCGGGGTCGGAAACCACCGCCAGCACGCTGGCCTGGTCGCTGTACTTGCTGGCCCGTCATCCGGCGGTGCTGGCGCGCGTGCAGGCGGAGGTTGATCGTGTCCTCAGCGATGAACCGGTAGATCACTCCCATGTGGACGCGCTGTCGGAGACCAGGTGCGTGCTGTACGAGGCGCTGCGCCTGTATCCGCCGGGATGGCTGTTGACCCGCACCACCACGGTCGACACCGAGTTCGAGGGATACCGGCTCAGGTCCGGCACGGCCGTCGTCTACAGCCCGTATCTGTTGCACCATCTTGAGCAGGAGTTCGCTGACGCCGAGCGTTTCGACCCCGCCCGCTGGGCCCGTGGCGCCGACCAGGAACGGTTCGGGGCGTTCATTCCGTTCGGTGCCGGTCCGCGCCGCTGTATCGGTGACAGTTTCGCGATGGCGGAGGCGACGACCGTACTGGCCACGATCGTGCGTCGCTGGGCCATCGAGATCAACCCCGCCGAACGGGTACGCCCGGCTCTCGCCGCGACCCTGCGGCCCCGGAATTTCTGGTTACGCGTGCACGCCCGCACGGGGCAACGGCGCGAGTTGCTCTGACAGAAGGAGTTCCAGCGATGTCGACCTCAGCGTCCGCTGATCCCGCCTACGGCCTGTACTGTCCCGTTCCACCGGTCGATCCGCTCGGCGGGAAGGTGCTCAACGAAAGGTCGTTCCGCTGGTTTCGGGCACTCGGGTTGGCCCGAGGGCAGTGGCTGGCCGAGACGGAGGCGGCCTGCCCGATGGATCTGCTGGCCATGGCCTGCCCCGAGGGTGTTCCCGAGCGCATGCGGGTCGTCGCCGACCTGTGGTTATGGGAATACGCGTTCGACGATCACTTCTTCGACGCCGGAGAGTTCGACGGCGATCCCACCAGCGCGGCCACCCTGCTCATGCCCCACGCCTATCTGCTCGAATGCCCGCGCTACGCCACTCCGGCCCCGGGCAGTTGGGAAGCGGCCATGCTCGACGTCCGCACCAGGATGGCTGCCTGCGGCCCGGGTACGCAGCTCGATCGCTGGTCAGCCATCCGACGGGATCTGCTGCTCGCCCTGATTTTCGAGGCCGCGGCCCGGCAGCGCGGTGAGTACCTGAGTCTTCGGGACACCATCAGGCTGCGGATGGACACCACCGGCGCGCTGTCCTATCTCAACATGATCGGATTCCTGCACGGGTACGAGCTGTCCGCCGCGGAACTGGCGTGGCCCGAGACCGTCGCCGCCACCCATGCGTGCTCCGCGGTGCTGTCGCTGGACAACGATCTGTTCTCCTATGACCGCGAGAAAGTCGTGGAACCGAGTGTTCTCATGAACGCCGTGGAAACTGTCGCGGTGCACGCGCGGCTTCCCGCCACACTGGCCGCTCAGCGGGTCGTCGAGTTGCGTAACCGAATCATGCGGCTGCTGGTGCGGTTGACAGAAACCCTCAGCCGGTCGGGATCCGCGGAGCTGGCCCATTATGCGAAGAACATGACGCAGTGGGTCCGGGCGAATCTCGACTGGAGCCTGGCGACCCACCGTTACGTGAGTTACCGGCCGGATGCCGACGCCACGTTCGCCGTCCACCTCCACCTCACCGAGACCGCGGCGCCCAGCCCGGCGGCGGACACCAGCACGAGCATCTGGTGGTGGGATCTCATCGACTGAGGTCGATCGCGTCGGCACACCGACCGGGGGCGCCGTAACAGTGTTCGGGTAATCACAGACCCGAGGCATGGGTGGCCGATTCGTGACCTGAGAACGCACCGGATCGGGATATGGTCGGCGACCAGAACGTGCCGTTCTCACTGTTTGGGGTGTTCGATGGTGCATACCCACAAGGGCCGGACTGGCCGCTTCGCGGCGATCGGCCTCTCCGCGGTGCTCGTCTTATCCGGCTGCGCGGAGTCCCAGCGAGGTCAGAACGACCCCGGTGCAGGCGGGGGGTGCCCCCAAAGCCGGTGGCACCATGACCTTCGCGACCGAGGGCGCACCGAAGCTGTTCGACCCGTTCTTCGCCACCGACGGCGCGACCTTCCGGACCTCACAGCAGATCTTCGAGGGGCTCATCGAGTTCAAGCCGGGCACCGCGGAGGCGGCACCCGGCCTTGCCGAGAAGTGGTCCTCCAGCCCGGACGGCAAGCAGTGGACGTTCGACCTGCGCAAGGGCGCCAAGTTCCACGACGGCACCGCGTTCGACGCCGAGGCCGCCTGCTTCAACTTCAGCCGCTGGTACAACCAGAAGGACGCGGGCCAGAGCGCGGCGGTCACCGGCTACTGGCAGGACAACTTCGGCGGGTTCTCCGACGGGGCGAAGCCGTCGCTCTACAAGTCCTGCACGGTCAAGGACCCGCAGACCGTCGTGGTCGAACTGACCAGCTACACCAGCAAGTTCCCTGACATCCTCGGCCTGCCGTCGTTCGCCATGCAGAGCCCGACCGCGATGAAGCAGTACGACGCGGACAAGGTGGTCAAGCAGGGCGACAGCTTCGTCTACCCGGCATACGGCCAGCAGCACCCCAGCGGCACCGGCCCGTTCAAGTTCGCCAAGTACGACAAGGCCAACGGAACGGTCGAACTGGTCCGCAACGACGACTACTGGGGCACGAAGACCTTGCTCGACAAGCTGATCCTGCGGGCGATCCCGGACGAGACCGCACGCAAGCAGGCACTGCAGTCCGGCGACGTGCAGGGCTACGACCTGCCGTCGCCCGCGGACTGGCAGCAGCTGAAGAAGGACGGCCACAAACTGCTGATCCGCCCCGCGTTCAACGTGATGTACATCGGCATCGGCCAGAAGAACAACGCGAAGCTGCGCGACCTGAAGGTACGCCAGGCGCTCGCCCACGCCATCGACCGCGAAGGCCTGGTCAAGCAGCAGCTCCCGGAGGGCGCGAAGGTCGCCGAGAACCTCTACCCGGACACGATGTTCGGCTGGACCGGTGACGTGCAGAAGTACGCCTACGACCCGGCGAAGGCCAAGACCTTGCTCGCCGAGGCGGGTGCGAGCAACCTCGAGGTCACCTTCTACTGGCCGACCGAGGTCTCCCGGCCCTACATGCCCAGCCCGCGGGACATCTTCGGGTTCGTCCGGGGCAACCTCGAGGCGGTCGGTGTGAAGCTCAACGTGGTCAGCAAGCCGTGGAACGGCGGCTACCTCGAGGACGTCGACCAGGCCAAGGCCGACGTGTTCCTGCTGGGCTGGAACGGTGACTACAACACACCGGACAACTTCATCGGCAACTTCTTCGCCGACCCGAACAACCGGTTCGCCACCGGCTCGGCCACCTGGGGCAACCAGCTGTCCGCCGAGATCAAGGCGGCCGACGCCGAGCCGGACAAGGACAAGCGCAAGGGCATGTACGAGGCGCTGAACAAGAAGCTGAAGGCGGAGTACCTGCCCGCGATCCCGGTCGCCCACTCGCCGCCCGCGCTGGTCACCTCCGCCAAGGTCACCGGCCTGAACCCCAGCCCGTTGACCGACGAGCGATTCAACACCGTGAGCCTCGGCTGACGGCGGAAGAACTGTGCTTCGTTACACCGTCCGGCGGCTGCTGCAGCTCGTGTTCGTCGTCGTCGCGCTGTCGCTGCTGCTGTTCGCGTGGTTGCGTTCGCTGCCAGGAGGGCCGGTCTCGGCCCTCCTCGGCGAGCGGGCCACCACCGAGTCCCGCGCCCGACTGACCGCGGAACTCGGGCTCGATCAGCCGATCTTCGTGCAGTACCTGAAGTTCCTCGGCCGAGCCGGGTCGGGGGACTTCGGCGTGTCCACGGGCGTGCAGCCGGGCGACTCGGCCATGGCGATCTTCCTGCAACGGTTTCCGGCGACTCTCGAACTGTCGGTGCTGGCGATCGTGATCGCCATCGCGGTCGGTATTCCGTTGGGGTACCTGGCCGCCCGCCGTCGCGGCGGGTGGCTGGACAACCTCAGCGTGGTCGGCTCACTGATCGGCGTCGCCGTGCCGGTGTTCTTCCTGGCGTTCGTGCTCAAGCAGGTCTTCGCGGTGGAACTGGGCTGGTTTCCCACCACCGGACGACAGGAAGGCGGGCTCGACGCGACGAGGGTCACCGGGTTCTTCGTCCTGGACGGCCTGATCACGCAGGAGTTCGACGCGGCGTGGAACGCCGTCAAACACCTGATCCTGCCCGCGATCGCGCTGTCCAGCATCCCGTTCTCGGTCATCGTCCGGATCACCCGTGCCTCGGTGCTCGACGTGCTCGACGAGGACTTCGTGCGCACCGCCGAGTCGAAAGGGCTCACCACCCCGGTGATCACCCGACGGCACGTGCTGCGCAATGCGATGTTGCCGGTGGTGACGACGATCGGGCTGCAAACGGGGGCGCTGCTGGCCGGTGCCGTGCTGACCGAGAAGGTGTTCGCCTTCCCGGGGATCGGGCAGGCGCTCGCGATCGGCTTCGAGCGCCGCGACTATCCGGTCCTGCTGCTGTTGATCCTGTGCGCGGCAGGGGTTTTCGTGCTCGTCAATCTGGCGGTCGACCTGTCGTACGCGGTGATCGACCCCCGGATCCGGACCGGATCGGGCGGTGGGCGATGACGGCTCGGACAGACAAGATCGACAAGCTCGCCCAGCGAGCCGCCGAAGCCGACGCCGGAGTGAGCCTGGCCGCGGCGGCGTGGCGCAGGCTGCGCCGCAACCCGGTGTTCCTGATCGGTGCGGGGATCGTGGTGGTGTTCGTGGTGCTGGCGATCCTGTCGCCGCTGCTGGCCGCACACGACCCGGCCGAACCCATGCTCGGCGACCAGGTCGTCCGTGCCCGCAACGAGATCCCGGCGGCGCAGCCGGGGCACCCGCTCGGCGGTGACCAGGTCGGCCGGGACCTGTTGTCCCGTCTGTTGGTCGGTGCGCAGCAGACGCTGCTGGTCGGCGTGCTGGCCACGTTGATCGGCCTGGCCGGTGGGCTGGTGCTGGGCACGCTCGCGGGCGCGATGGCCGGGTGGGTGGACACCCTGATCATGCGCGCGGTCGACGTGATGCTCTCGATACCGGGCCTGCTGCTCGCGGTCTCCATCGGCGCGCTGTTCGCGCAGCCCAACCAGTACACCGTGATCCTCGCCGTGGCCATCGTGCAGATCCCGGTGTTCGCCCGGTTGCTGCGCGGCTCGATGCTGGCGCAGCGGTACAGCGACCACGTGCTCGCCGCGCGGGCACTGGGCGTGCGGCAGCGGGCGATCGTGTTCCGGCACATGCTGCCGAACTCGCTGGGACCGGTGATCGTGCAGGCCACTCTCGTGCTCGCGATCGCGATCATCGAGGCGGCCGGGTTGTCGTTCCTCGGCCTTGGCAATCCCGACGACCGAATACCGGAGTGGGGGCAGATGCTCGGCCAGGCGCAGAACGTCATCGACAGTCATCCGCAGCTGGCGTTCTGGCCCGCGGGCTGCATCATCGTTGTCGCGCTGGGGTTCACGCTGGTGGGCGAGTCCCTGCGTGAGGCGCTCGACCCGAAGAGTCGGCGGTGAGTCGCTGATGGCGTTGCTCGAGGTCCGTGATCTCTCAGTGGTGTTCCGGCGCAAGGGCGAGGAAGCGGTCGCCGCGGTCGACGGGGTCAGTTTCGACGTGGAACCCGGCCAGACGGTGGGACTGGTCGGCGAGTCCGGGTGTGGCAAGTCGGTCACCGCGATGTCGATCATGGGACTGCTGCCGAAGCGGGGCAACCAGGTCTCCGGTTCGGCGCGGTTCGAGGGTACCGAGCTGTTGTCGTTGTCCGACCGGCAGATGCGTGACCGACGTGGTCGCGACCTCGGCATGGTGTTCCAGGACCCGCTGTCCTCGCTGAACCCGGTCGTGCCGATCGGGCTGCAGGTCACCGAGGTGCTGGAGCGCCACCAGGACATGCCCCGCAAGCAGGCCGCGGTGGAGGCGGCCGCTCTGCTGGACAAGGTCGGCATCCCCGACCCGAAGCGCAGGCTCACCGAGTACCCGCACCAGTTGTCCGGCGGCATGCGGCAGCGCGCGCTGATCGCCATTGCGCTGGCATGCCAGCCGAGGCTGCTCATCGCCGACGAGCCGACCACGGCACTGGACGTCACCATCCAGGCGCAGATCCTCACGCTGCTGGCGGAACTGGTCAGGGACACCGGGACGGCGTTGATCATGATTACCCACGACCTCGGCGTGGTCGCCGGGCTGTGCGACGAGGTCAACGTGCTCTACGCGGGCCGGGTGGTGGAACGAGCCAAACGCCATGACCTGTTCGCAGTCCCCAGGCATCCCTACACGCACGGCCTGCTGTCCTCGATTCCCCGGCTGGACGCGCCGAAAGGCGACCGGCTGACGCCGATCAGAGGCTCGGTGGCCGACAACATCCCGTGGAGCACCGGCTGCGCCTTCGCACCCCGTTGCCCCAACGCCGTCGACACCTGCGTTGAGGTGACACCGGATATGGCGACTGACCCGTTGGTGCCCAGGCGGTTGCTGCGCTGCCACAACCCGGTCAAGGCAGCCCAGCGGGCGCAGCAGGACGGCGAGGCCTTGATATGACCGACACGCTGATCCAGGCCGACGATGTCAAAGTGCACTTCCCGATCAAGCGCGGGGTCGTGCTGGACCGGACCGTCGGCTACGTGTACGCCGTCGACGGAGTGGACCTGGCCATCCGACGCGGCGAAACCTACGGACTGGTGGGCGAATCCGGCTGCGGCAAGTCGACACTCGGGCGCGCCATGCTCAAGCTGATCACACCGACGGCCGGTCGGGTGGTCTTCGACGGGATCGACCTGTCGGCGATGCGCGGCGAACGACTGCGCACGATGCGCCGTCGGATGCAGATGGTCTTCCAGGACCCGATGTCGTCGCTCGACCCCCGGCAGTCGGTGGAATCCCTTCTGGTGGAAGGGATGCGGGCGCACGGGCTGGACACCGACCGGCAGGCGACGGCGAAACGGCTGCGTTCGCTGCTGTCCTCGGTCGGTCTGCCGAGCACGTCGCTGCGCCGGTATCCGCACGAGTTCTCCGGTGGGCAGCGGCAGCGGATCGGTATCGCGCGTGCGCTCACCGTCGAGCCCGAGTTGATCGTCGCCGACGAGCCGGTCTCCGCGCTGGACGTCTCCGTGCAGGCCCAGGTGATCAACCTGCTGGAGGACCTGCAGCAGGAGTTCGGGCTGACCTACCTGGTGATCGCGCACGACCTTGCCGTGGTCCGGCACATCTCCGACCGGGTCGGCGTGATGTACCTCGGTGGACTGGTGGAGGAGGCGTCCTCGGACCAGCTGTACGCCGAGCCCCTGCACCCGTACACCCGGGCGCTGCTCTCGGCGGTGCCCGTGCCTGACCCGGTCGTGGAGGACGGCCGCGAACGCATCCTGCTCACCGGGGACCTCCCGTCGCCCGCGAAACCGCCGACCGGCTGCCGTTTCCACACCAGGTGCCCCTGGCGTCAGCAGCAGCGATGCGACACCGAACGGCCGCCACTGCGGGAAATCGCACCGGGCCACCGAGTGGCCTGCCACTTCGCCGAGGACATCAGAGCCGGGCGAATCCGGCCGCACGAGGTTCAACCGGAACTGGTCGAGCAGGACATCGACGGCGTGCGCGTCGACGATCCGTTGGCGGGCCCGGCATCCATCACCGAGGCGCTGGGCCCGTGACCACTTTCCGGCTCGTACGGGACAAATACCGGACAGAAACGAACGAATGTCTCACGGTTGGGGAAAGAATTCGGGCCGCGGTTTCACCGGATCGGGTCAATTAACGGCCCGGGATTAATGGATCAAGCCCCTTTGGTTGATGCGTGGACGTTGTCGCGTACCATCCGTTTCCGGCATCCGGAGGGGAGACCAGATGACGCAGATTCGCTACGACGTGGCCATTTCCTTCGCGGGCGAGGACAGGGTGATCGCCGAGGAAATCGCGACGAAGTTGCTGGCCAAGCAGTACAGCGTGTTCTATGACCGGTTCGAACAGCACACGCTGTGGGGCAAGGACCTCGGCGGGCACCTGTCGGACGTCTACAGCGAACAATCGCGGTACTGCGTGATTGTCGTGTCGCACAACTACGCGAACAAGGTATGGACCCGGCTGGAGTTCAGCTCGGCGATGGCGGGCGCGATCTTCGGCGGCGCGCGGGATGCCTACGTGCTGCCATTGCGGCTGGACGACACCAAGCTGTCCGGTCTCCGGCCGACCATCGGCTACCTCGATCTCCGCGTACTGGACGTGCCCGAAGTCGTCGATCTGCTGGTTCGGAAAATCGGACCGCCGACGGACACGGTCGCGGAGGACACCGAAGAGGCCGACGGTATCGACGAGATCCTGTCGATCTGTCATGAGCACATTCGCGACGGCATGAACGCCGGTGCGCTCAAAGGCTTCGCCGCCGCTCTGCACGACCAGGTCGTTTACGTCCGGCCGCGAAAGGCGCAGCAACTGGTCGCCGGGATGATCGCCGAGTTGGACCTCGCCGAACGGCTCCGACGCGACAAATCCAAACGCGGCACGGATGCCCTCGTGGACGCCTCCATGGTGCGGATCGAAGCCGCGATGCGTGCGTTGGCGGACATGTCCGGCCAGACTGCCGAGCCACCGCGAAGAAAGCAGCGCCGGTTCAAGCCCGTCGTGCTGGCCGTGGTTGGCGTGCTGGCTCTCGCTGTCGGCGTCCTGGTGCCCACCGAGGGCTTCGGCCTGTTCGCCGATGCCCGATCGTCGGGTTTCCGCCAGACCCCGAACTCGTCCAGCGACGTCCCCACACCGGCGCCGACCACCGGCGCCAGCGTTCCTCCGGTGACAACCAGCTCCAGAGTTGTCGTGCCGCCGCCTGTCACCGCGGCGGGCAACGCGGGCAACACAGGCAGCGGACCCATCGCACCGGCGCCGAAGCCGAACGCCAAAGTGTCGAACAGTCCGGTCCCGCCGCCGGTCCAGACGCTCTCACAGGGACAGATCGTGATCATCCCGACCGACGGCCTTGACCTGGACACCGGTCAGCGGGGTGATCAGAACGATCCCGGCATGGACATCAGCCCCGGCGCGGACGGCAGCCAGATCAACGGCATGTCACACGGCAAACCCAAGATGGCCGTGGTGACCTCGACGAACCCGACCGGTCCCGAACTGTGCGACACCATCAGCGCCGATGCCTGGACGACACCGTTGCTCGGGCTGTACCAGATGCGTGTCGGCGACCGGATCTGCGTCCGGACCAACCAGCTCAACTACGGAGTCATCACCCTCAGAGCCGTGCCGAACTCCCAGTCCGTGAACCTGAACATCGACTACATCGCGTGGTCGCGCCCGTGATCAACGGCCATGCTCCATGACGCGAACGCCGACCTGGAGCTCCAGGTCGGCGTTCGCTCCCATCCGGCCTGACGCGCTGGATGGGCCCCTGTGGAGGCGGGGCACCGCCACTACGGCGGTAGCCCCTTGTCAGCTGTTACGGCGTGGACGAACAAACACGCAGTGGCCCCACACGCGCTCCGGTTACTCGGTAACCGGCTGACAGCCCTTCCTGTTTCGTTGTCATGGAGGAATGCTGGCCGGTGACCTCACTCGGAAATGTTGTGAATATGTTGTGGCGACTGTATTGCCGCATCTACGATGCACCGGTCAGGGGTGCGCTTCGCGAGGGACACCGTGGATTTCCGTGTCTTGGGGCCGGTTCGGTTACACGCGGCTGGGCAGACCATCGAGGTCGGCGAGCCGCGACGGCAGGCGGTGCTGGCCGTGCTGTTGTTCGAGGCGGGCCGAACGGTCGGCGTGGACACGTTGGTGGACCGGGTGTGGGGCGAGTCCCCGCCCAAGCAGGTCCGTCGTTCCCTGCAGGCTCACATCAGCCGGATCCGGCGGGTACTGGAACAGGCTGATCCCGGCGGTGCTCGTGTGGCCAGGGACTCCGGCGGCTACCGTCTCGTGGTCCGGCCCGACCAGGTGGACGTTTTCCGGTTCCGCAGTGCGCTTCGCGACCACCCCACCGACGCCGCCGCGTTGCGTGCCGCTCTCAGTCTCTGGCACGGCCAACCACTGGCCGGTTTGCGCAGTCCCTGGGCGGTGCGCACCCGCAACGCGTTGTCGCAGGAGCACGCGGCCGCGGTCGTGGTGTGGGCCGAGGCCGAAGTCCGGCACGGTGACGCGGCGTCGACGATCGCCCGGCTGACCGAGCTCACCGACGAGCACCCGTTGCAGGAGGCGGCCGCCGCAGTGTTGATGCGCGCGCTGTACGCCGTCGGTCGCGGTGCCGACGCACTCGCCCACTATGAGCGGATCCGCCGGGCGCTGCGCGAGGAACTCGGCGCGGATCCCGGTCCGGAACTCGTCGCCACGCATGAGGCAGTACTGCGTCACGATGTGCTGCCCAATGCCCCGGTTCCCGCTGCCGTACCAGCGCAGTTGCCCGCCGATGTGGCCGCGTTCACCGGACGGGCCGACGAACTGGCCGAGATGGACCGACTCATGGGCAGGACCGGTGATGAACCGGTGATCGTCTGTCTCACCGGCACGGCCGGGGCTGGCAAGACGGCCACGGCCGTGCACTGGGGGCACCGGGTACGGGACCGGTTTCCGGATGGGCAGCTCTACCTGGACCTGTGCGGGTACGACCCAGGCGAGCCGATGCCGTCCACCGACGCGTTGGCCGTGCTGCTGACCGCGCTGCTGCCCACTGGTACGGAGATTCCGCTCAGGTCGGCCGAACGCTCCGCCCGGTTCCGCACGGAGATCGCGTCCCGGCGGATGCTCGTCATGCTGGACAACGCGGCGACCGTCGAGCAGGTCCGCCTGTTGCTTCCCGGCACCCGTTCCAGTGTCGTCGTGGTCACCAGCCGGGACTCGCTCGCCGGGCTGGTGGCACTGCACGGCGCGGATCGCATCGAACTGGACCGGCTGCCCGCGGCGGACGCCTTCGCGTTGCTGCGCCGACTGATCGGCGAACGGGTGGACGCCGAGCCGGAGGCCGCCGCGGCGCTTGCCGAGCGGTGTGTTCGACTGCCGCTGACCCTGCGCCTGGCGGCTGAGCACGCGGTGTCCCGGCCGGGAACCCCGCTGTCCCGGATGGTCGACGAGCTCCGCGCGGCCCAACGCACACTCGACGTGCTCAGTGGCGGCAGCGATCAGCGGGCCGCGGTACGAGCGGTGTTCTCCTGGTCGCTGCGGCAGCTGAGCGCTGAGGCCAGCCACGCCTTCGCTGTCCTCGGCCACCACCCCGCGCCGCTGTTCGACGCGCACGTCCTGAGCGCGCTCGCCGACTGCCCTCTCGAGCAAGCCCAACGCCTGCTGGACGTCCTTGTCCGCGCCCATCTGGTCCACTCCGTCGCCGCCGACCGTTACGGCATGCACGACCTGCTCAAGGCGTACGCCGTGGAAGTCGGCGGTCACCTCGACCCGAACGCCGCCCACACCCGGGTTTACGACTACTACCTCGTCACTGTGGCCACGGCGATGAACCGCCTTTACCCCGGCGAAGCCCATCGGCGACCGGCCGTGGCCGCCTCGGTTGGGCCGGTCGCGGCACTTCCGGATTCGCACGCGGCACGCGAGTGGTTGAACGCCGAGCTACCGGCCATCCAGGTGCTCGTCGCCCACGCGGCGACACACGGCCGACCCGAACAAGCCGTCACCTTGTCCGCACTGCTGTTCCGCTACCTCGACGGACACCACGAGACGGCCGCGCTGGCGATCAACGGGCACGCCAGGAGGGCGGCTCGCGTCATCGGTGACCGCCCCGCCGAGGCGAACGCCTGCATCGCGCTGGGCAGCGTGCACCAGCAGGCCGGGCGGACCGAGCTGGCCATGGCGGAGACGTGGGCGGCGTACACCCTGTTCGGCGACGCCGGGGACGTGCTGGGCCAGGCGCGGGCGTTGGGCAATGTCGGCATGCTTGAGGAGAGCGCTGGCCGTTACCTGGTGGCGTGCGACTACTACACCCGAGCTGTGTCGCTGTTCGATCAAGCTGAGGACCTGACCGGCCGGGCGCACATGCTGACCAGACTCGGCACGGTCGAGGTCCGACTCGGCAGAGGAACGGACGGGCACGACCACCTGCGGCAGGCAATGGTGCTGCACAGCCAGGCCGGGCACCGCTTCGGCGAGGCATGGGTCAAGATCGGCATGGGGGAGTTGGCCGCCAACGAGGGCAGGCTGGTGGACGCCGTCCAACTGCACACCGAGGCCGCCGACCTGTTCGGCCAGCTCGGGCACGGTTACAGCGAGGCCTGGGCCATCGACGGCCTGGGCAGAGCGGAAGCGTTGAGCGGCCGCCTGTTCGACGCCGCCATCCACCATCGGCGAGCCCTGGACATGTTCCGCGGGCACGGCGACCGTGTCGGCGAATCATGGGCACTCAACGGACTCGGTGAGGTCTGCCACGCCTGCGGGTACATCGCCACAGCTCGAGACAACCACTCCGAAGCGTTGGCCATGGCCACGCGGACCGGCTGCCACGACCAGATCGCGCGTGCCCACCGTGGTCTCGCCCGATCCGCCTCTGCCCGCTCCGATGTGGACACCGCGCGGCAGCGCCACTGAGGACGCGGTAGGGCGCGGACAACGGCCTGATCGGGCACGGCACAAGCCACGTCGATCACCTTGGGATCGGGCTGTCCGCGACAACGACAGCGCAGGCTGGTACGTGCTGGACGGGCTGGGGGCGTATTTCCCGTACGCACCCAACTTCGCCTGGCTGGACGACGACGGTGACGTGACCGTCGGCACCGCGTTCACCAGCGAGGACGGCGGCTGGCTCGGGTCGGCCGAAGACACCGAGTTCTGGCAGATCGTGTCCGATGTGGACGATGAACGGCCGCATACGAGATGGGTTACCACGTCAACTACGACAGCCGGGCGAAGATCGGGTCACTTCTCGAGATCCTGCGTCAGCAGGCGATGAACGAGATGCAGATGCACGGTCCGTTCATCCCCGACAAAGCCGTGCCGTACATCGACCCTGCGCAGTACAGGAACCACGTCATCCTGGTGGAGGCTCCGACTGTGAGTGGATGGCATGCCGAACAGGTGCTGGCCATGGTGCTGGTCCAGCGTGGTTGGCTGGGCAGCGCCACCGTCGGCGGGACGAAGCCGCCGTGCGTGGTGTGCTGGCTCACTCTCAACCTGCTGCGACAGCAGGGATACGCAATGTCGTTCATCCAGAAACCTGGTCTTTTCTGGACGGACACCCAGCAGCTCGTCCAGCAGTTCGGGAGGCAGCCAGAGCTCCTACGACGAGAAAGCGGAACAGGTCGACTTCGATTCGAGCTACGAAGGAGGCAAAGGGGAAGAGGAGGAGGAAGAGACCTGACCCTTCCGGTTCCGGATTCGGGAAACCGGGTTGCTGGTCACGGATGGTGTTGCGGACCGGATCCCTGGTCGCGGAGCTGGCGGCGGCTGGTGATGCCCAGTTTGAGGAAGATGTTGGCCAGGTGGTATTCCACGGTCTTCGTCGTGACATAGAGCTGCGCGGCGATTTCCCGGTTGGTGTGGTTGAGCTGCACGAGGTGCGCGATCTGACTCTCCCGCCGGGACAGTCCGGGCAGTTGACGGCCGGTGGGCGGTGCCGCCGGTGTGTGCCGTTCGATCGCCGTGCGGGTCCGTTGCTCGAACGGGACGGCGCGCAGATCGGCGAACCGGTGACGGGCCGTGGTCAGGTACCGCGTCGCCTCGGCCGGGCGGCCTGTCGCCGCGAGCCGGGCGCCGAAGCAGGCCTCCAGCAGGGCTTGCAGGAACGAGTGCCGGGGCGCGTGTTCGGCCAGTTCGGCCACCCGGTCCTGCGCCCGGCGTGGGCCGGTGCCGTCGGACAGGGCGATGTCGAAGCGCAGGATGGTGGGTGACAGGTACTCGGCATCGGCGGCGAGACGGCGCAACTGGGCCAGGTGCTCGGCCGCTTCGCCGCGGTGGCCGGTGCCCAGCAGCGCCTCGATCAACAACGGCCGCCACCACAGTGCCCACCAGCCGTCGGCGCCGCTGTTCTCGGCCTGCTCGTCGTGGATCATCTTGCGCAGTGCCGTGAGCATGTCCGCAGGCCTGCCGCGGGCCTGGTGCAGCGTGGCCTCGGCGATGGCCGCGGAGCGGGTGTCGTGTGGGCTCGCCGACCGGTTCGCGGTCGCCCACGCCGTGCTGAGATGAGCGTTCGCGACCGCCCACTCGCCGCGACCCGCAGGCACAAGACAGGCCGCCACGTGCCGCAGCACCCGGTGGTGGGGCCGCTCGTCGGGGTCTGCCAGCGACAGGGCCTGGTGGGCCAGGATCGACGCGTCCTCCCATTCGCCCCGCGCGTAGTGGATCACCGCCAGATAGGAGTGCGGCGCGGTACCGGCGAAGGTGTGGGGACCCGTTTGGTGCCTGCGCACCGCCGTTCGCAGGTCGAGCTCGGCCGCCGGGAAATGTCCCAGCATGGTGCGGATCGCGCCGCGGCATGCCAGCGAGTCCAGGTGCTCGGGCGGCACGTCGACAGCGTCGGACGGCAGATGGGTCAGTTCGGCGAGACCAGCCGCCATGCCGTCGACACGGCACCTGGCCACCGCGAGGAACACCCGGACGAGATCGGCCAGCCGGGGCGGCAGGCAGGCGAAGCTCAGCGCGAGCCGTGCGGTGCGGATGGTCTCCTCGGCCGGGCCCGTCCACAGGGTGGCTCCGGCCAGTCCGGCGGCGGCCATCGCCCTGATCCACGTCTCGGCGGAACGCTCCAGGGCGCCGGACAAATACCTGGTGGCCTCCGCCCGGTCCCCGTCGGCGAGCAACGCGACCATGCCGAGTGCCAACGACCGCAACGCCGTCGGTGCGCACCGTTCGATGTCCGGTCGCCGGTCGAGGACGGAGTCGCGGTGCGGGCCCAGCAGGGATTGCACATACGACGTCAGCAGCCGACGTTCGTAGTCTGTGCGGCGGGCCGACAGGTCGGCCGCCCACCGCAAGTACCGAGCGGCAAGCATGTGCTGGCCGCGGTCACCGGCTTCGCTGGCAGCGTCGTCGAGTTCGGCGGCCAGGTCCGGGTCGGTTGTGCTCGCCGCCGCGACCAGGTGCCCCCAGCGGCTCACCGGATCGGCGATCTCGGCCGCACGCCGGTGCAGCACCTGCCGTCGTTCAGGCGGGATGACGTCGTAGATCGCCTCGCGGCGCAACCCGTGGCCGATGCACAGCGGGCTCGACGGCTCCCGCGATACCCAGCGGAGCAGACCGGCGTCCAGACCGGGCCCGACCGCGCGGGCCGCGTCGTCGACCCCGGCCACGTACGCCGCCCGAGCCAGCGGGGTGACCTCGACCAGTACCGCGAGAGCCTCCAGCAGCGCGCGTGTCTGGCGGGGGAGCCGGTCCAGTGTCGATCGCACAGCGGTGACGAGCGACCTTGGCGCGGGCAGGGCCAGGTGCTCGCCGCCGAGGACGTCCTCGGGCAACTCGTGCAGCAGGGTTCGGACGTGCAGCGGGTTGCCGTCGGTGTGCGCGCGGAGTCGTCGCACGGCTCGGGTGGGTAATTCGTAGCCGTGCAGTGCCGCCATCACACCGACGTCCTGGCTGGTCAGCCCGGTCAGCTCGATGGTGGCGGCGTCGGGGCAGCACCGTTCGAGCCGGTGTAGTGGGCTTTCCGGATCGTGCTCGGCCGAGTGGCGGCTGAGCAGCACCGTCAGCACGTGGTCGGCCCGCGCCCGGCGCAGTACGAAACCGAGCACCTGGGCGGACCGCGCGTCGGTCCAGTGCACGTCGTCGACGATCACCGCGACCGGACCTGCCGACTGCATCGCGCCGAGCACCCGCAGCAGTTGCGCGCCGACCGCGAACGGACTCGCGTCGGACGGGATGTTGCCGGACAGCAACGACGTCGACCCCAGCGTCGACCCCAGGACCGCCGGGTCGGCCCGGCGCACGATCTGCTCGACAAGTCCGAACTCGAGCACCGACTCGGCCACGTCCGCGGTCGCGTCGAGCACGGTGAACGGCGGCGCGTCCGGGCCGAGAACCGCCCGGCGGACGAAGCGGGTCTTGCCGATACCGGCATCTCCACGGACCCACACGGTTCGCGGGACACCGCGGGCGACGACCGCGCAGACCTCGGACATCCGCGCGAGCTCGGCGTCACGGCCGACGAACGGTCCGTCCGACCATCCACAGTCGACCTGTCTCGCCGCGCCCTCACGCACCGCTGTCCGCCCGCCCTCCATCGTCGTCGCACGGTGGGCATGGACGACAACCAAACGGGTTCGCCGACAGCCCAACCGACCAGCCTATGGGCAATGTGGGCTCGACGCCCGCTCAGATCAGGTCGTGGCGCAACGCGTACGCCACGGCGTGGGAGCGGTTTCTCAGGTCGTACCTGTTGGTCACGGCGTACAGGATGTTCTTGACCGTGCGCGAGGAATAGCTCAGGTCGCGGGCGATCTCGTCGGTGTCCAGTCCATCCGCGACAAGTCGGAGCACCTTCACCTCGCGGCTCGACAGCCCGGTCAGCGGCACGCGACGGGCCGCGGCCACCCCCCTCTGCAGGTGCGAGACCTGTTTCAGCAGTCGCGTCAGCAGATCCGGCGGGAGCGTCGCTTCCCCGGACGCGACCTTCGCGGCGAGCTCGGCCAGCCTCGCCGGGGTCGCCTCGGCGCGTCCGATGAACCCACGGACACCGGCCTCGACCGCCGCCAGCAGACCGGCGTCGTCCACGGCGCCGATCACCAGGACGATCCGTTCGCAGCCGCGCCCGTGGATGTCGTTGAGCAGCCCGGTGGTCGCGTCGTCGACCGCCTCCGCCGCGACGATGCCCACGACCTGTTCGTCCAGTTCGTCCCTGGTGACCAGCCGCAGTTCGGGCTGGAACCGCAGGTGGCCCTCCAGTCCCGCCAGGGTGAGCAGATCGGCGGCGTGGGCGTAGACAGGAACTCGTGTGGTCACAGTCGCTCCTCATGGTGGGGGATGGGAGCAGACTGCCTCGGCCGCACCGCCTGGCGCACTGGGGAAAACCCCTGGGACACCCGGACGGATTAGGGGTCACCCTATGGTGTGCGTCGGCCGGAGAACGACACCGCGGGCGTGCATCCGGCGGCACCGGCGCCGGGTGTCCGGCAGCGCACGGTGACCACGACCGGCAAGCCCGCGTCCACGCGCAGCGGGTAGGCGTAGTGCACGTCGCGGTCGTGGAATGTGGACAGTTCGGTTTCCAGTACGACGTTGCCGCCGATCGCGATCCGCAGCAGCCCGCCGTCACCCATGGGGTTCTGCATGATGATGTCCCCGAGGTCGAGTGCGCTGCCTGCCGGGCCGACGAACGGGAAGGAGGCTTCCTTCCCCGGATCGGTTGACGTGGTTATCCGGAAATGGAGTGGCGCCGATGTGGTGGACACGGGTGGCGTGGTGGTCGAGGACGACACGGACAGCTGCGTGGTGGAGGACTGCGTTGTGGACTGTTGTTGGTTCGCGGCGGGGCCAGGGGGCGGGCCACCGCCGGGCGGGGAGGTGGTCGCAGCGGGCGTGCTCGTTGTGGACGTCGTGCTCTGCTGGCTTTGTTGGGCCTGGGGCAGGACCTGGTCGGTCGCCACCGAGGCCACTTTCGGCTTGAGCAGGAGATACCAGCACGCGATCAACGCGCCCGCGGCGATCACCAGCAGAGCGGCGGCCTTCAGCAGGGACGCGGGCAGCAACTGGTCCTGCAGGAGCACGCCGTCCGTGCTGACCGGTTCCTCGGTGTCGGTGGTCAGCACAGCCTGGAACGGCAGCGTTTTGGTCGCCCCGCGCAGGAAACGCCGCCGTGGTGCCGCGGTGATGCCGACGATGGTCGTGGTCCCCGGCTCGGCCCGGATGACGTCGGGACGGGTGGTCAGCTGCAGTGCGTCGTCCGGGTCGGCGGCGTGCACGGCCACGACGGACGTGGTGTTGCCGGTGTTGTCCACCGCGAGCCGGTACCGGCCGCGCCTGCGGGCTCTGCGCTGGGTGGGCACGAGTTCGGCGGCCAGTTCCCTGAACGGCTCGACCTCGATCGTCCCTTCCGAGACAACGGACAGATCGGTGTCCCGTTCGCGGACCCGTACCGCGAACGGAACCGGACGGGCGCTGATCTCCCATGACCGTGGTGGCGCGAACGTCACCTGTGCTGTGGCCCGACCGTTTGGCAGGAGGTTGATCGAGCGCGGCTGCACGCTGATCCAGTTCCTGCCGTCGCCCAGTACTTCCAGGGTGTACTGGGCGACCAGAGCGCCGGTGTTGTGGACGACCAGCGCACGGCTGGCCTCGGATCCTGGCAGGACGGTGGTCGGCGAGTCGTCCAGTGTCACCAACACGGTCATGACAACCACTGTCTGTCGTGGATCGCTACCGCGGAAGGGCTGCGCGGGCAGGAACCCGCGCACGGTGAACGTGCCCGTGTGGACTAGCCGCGCAGCTCCACCCGGTGAGTGACGCCCGCGGGTTTGGCCGCCGCCACGATCTCGTCGAGTTCGCCATGTCTGACGGTGCTGTCGGCGTCCACCAGGACGACCAGGTTCGCCGGGACGATGTCGACGTCCGTGTCGGGCGACTGCGACCACGTGACGCCACCGCTCTCGACGATCTCGACCCGGGTACCGGTCAGCATCTCGAGATGAGCGCGCAGCCCGGCGACGGTACCGCGCGCGTTGTGCAACGAGACCGCTTGCGACACCGCCGCACGGCGCCGCTCGACCGGCCAGCTCTCGTCGACGGCCGCCCCCACCCACCCGGCCAGCCAGTGCAGGAAGTCCTCCGGCGCGAGCCGTGGATCGAGGTACGCGTCGAGGCAGTCGAGCGCGGCGATGGCCGGTGCGATGACGCGGTCCAGCCCCGCGGTCAGCCGCATCGCCAGGTCGTCGTCCTGCAGCACGGCGGGCAACAGCTCACCGATCGGGTACGGCGTCCCCACTGCGGGCGTGTCGTACACGGGTTCTCTCCTCAGCCGATCCCGAACAGTTCGATCTCGGTGACCGCCACGTCCACCGCGGGCTGCGTGCCGTAGACCGCGAGCACCGAGATCTGCACGCTGGTCACACCCAGCCCGTCGGAGAGCTCGACCTGTTGCGGCTGCGGAGAGTCCTTCAGGGACACGATGGTGAACTTCTCGTTGGAGTAGGCGAGCTTCAGTGACGACGGACGGCCGTGTGCCGTGTACTCGCCCGCGGCACCGGACGTGACGATCGCCGTGCGGAGCGCCACCGGCTGAGCCAGCTGCACGGTCAGCACCGGCAGTTGGTTCTCCGACCACGGCGCGGCCCAGTAGGTGTTCTTGAACGTGTCGAACGCTGCCTGAGCCGGGTGGCCCACTGTCTGGGCGGTCGCTTCGGTGGTGGCGGGCCGGATCGGTGCCAGTGCGCTGTCCGCGAGCGTGCTGATCTTCGCCTTGAGCGCCTGGAACTCGTTGACCACGAACGTCCGCACCGGCGGATAGAACGCGGCCAGCAGACCGAAGACCAGGACCAGCACACTGAGCACTGCCCGCAGCTTGCGGAACGTGCCCCGAAACGCACGGCTTGTGCGCCCTTCACCGGGCTTCGACGGTCGGCTGCCCAGTTTGAGCACCTTGGCCCGCCGCCGGAGAACCCGCCGCCACCACGGCGTCCGCACGGTGACAGCGGTCGCCAGTGACTCACCGCACCGGGAACAGAACTTCCGGCTCGGCAGGTTCCCGGTCCCGCACTGCCCGCACACGAGTTCGCCGGGTCGCGGCCGATGTTTCGGGGGCGCGACCGGGACTGTCGCTGACGGAGGCCGCGCGGGTTGGGGAAGTACCTCCGGTGGTGTCTCGGCCGGAGGCGAGGTGACCGGTACGGCGAGAGCGGCTGTCAAGGGTGCTCGAGTGGTATGTGGTTGGCGTGCTTCAGGGATGGCCAGGTTCGCCGGTCGGCCGGTCGGCACCGATGGCGGCACCGGGGTGGGATGCGGCACAGGCACTGCCGGTAGTGCTCCTCCAGATATATCGCGTTCAGGCGGTGGTGGTGCTGGGAGTGGTGGCGATGCCACTGACGTTGCCTGGCGTCCCGGTTGGCCGGGTCGCGCTGGGGCGGGCGGTGGTGGGACAGGAGGTGCCGCTGGCATGCCTCTAGGCGGAGGCGGCGGAGGTGGCGGGGGCGGGGGGCTGGGCAGGGACGGAGCGCCGGGTGGTGCGCCTGGGCCGGGAGGTGCCGGTGCGGGATCAACCGGTGGACCGCCCACCAGATCCACGGCGGCCCGCCGCACTCGGCTGAGCAGGCCCGGTCGTGGCTGCCGCGCGTCGACTTCCGCCGCTTCGACGACCTCGGGAGCGACGGTGACGGTGACCCGTTCGCAGTTCCACTCGAGGAACTGCCCACACCTGCCGCAGAAGGAGTCGGTGTCGCTGTTCTGCTGCCCGCAGTCGCCGCAGACGACCATCAGCGGGCCTCGACTCGGACCTGGTGCCCGAACGAGAACACGAGACTGTTGGCGGACAGTTCGATCTTCGGTTCGGCGTTGCCGCGTTCACCGGTCACCGGGTTCGCGGTGAACAGCCGCAGGTCGTCCACGAACGCCACCCCGCGGATGTCCTGCAGCAGCGGGTAGACGTCACCGGGACGGACTGTCCGGCCGAACGGCCAGCCGTGGCGGTCCGGACCGCCACACAGCGGGTCGAGGTAGTGGTACAGCGCGTCGAGGGCGTCGTCGCGGACCCGGTCCAGCGGCGCCCTCGGCTTGGCGATCAGCCGGGCGACCACGGTGATCCCCCGGTAGCGCGGCGGTTCGACGACCACCCGCGTGCCGATGACGCGCACCTGGTCGAGGTGTTCGGCGAGCCGGGTGAGCACCTGGGGGCTGGGGACGAGATCCGCGAACCCGATCCGGCCGCCCGGATCCGCGGCCGCGGGCACCACGAGGACCCGGACCTCACCGGAACCGCCGGTGAGACACCGGATCCGGGCGATCTCCGGCATTGCCTTGCGGCCGATGAACTCGTAGTCCTCCGCGGTCACCGCACGGTTGCGGGTGCGTAGCAGCAGGGGGCCGCGGTCCGTGGCCTCGTCGAGTGTCTCGCCTTCGGTACCGCCCTGGGCCGAGTGGCGGTTCTCCACGGCCGCCACGAACGGCACCGACGTGCGCAGCGTGCGGATCGTCCGTGCGCTCACATTTCCCCGGGAACCGCCGCCGATCGCGTAGTCGCGCACCCGCACCGCGGCCTCGCGCGGCGGGACGGCGCCGTGTTGGCACAGCGTGCCGTCCGGCAGGCGCACTGTCGGTCCGAAAAGGACCTCACCGGCGACGGGGTCGAGCATGAAGTGCCGGTCGCCGGGTCCGCTCGCGGAGAAGTCGACGACCTGGTGCCAGCGGTCCCAGCCGGAGTCGGCGCTGGTCTCGACCACCGGGTCGCCCAGTCCGCCGAGTACCGGCCCGGACTGCAGGGCGAAGACCTGACCCGGAGTGCCGTCGGCGGTGCCGCCCGTCTCCTGCGACACCAGTTCCGCGTGCACCACGTCACCGGTCGCCCCGGTGGTGCAGCCGGAAAGCTCACGCAGGATCGGCGACGCGGTGTATCCGGGCGTGTCGTGCACCGGCTCGATCACCCGGGCTCGCAGCCAGCCCGCCCGGACGTCCTCGATCACGCTCTCGTTGTGCTCCGCAGGCAGATGCAGCACGACCGCGCCGGGCTGGTTCAGCCCGCCGGTCTCGTCCGTGCCGACGTCACACATGACCCAGCCGTCGGCGGTGTGCGCCTCCCAGACCAACGGCGGACGGCCCGGATCGACACCCAGACCCGCGACCTCACAGTCGACGTCCAGCCGGACCGCGCAGCGTGGTGCCGCGGTGTCGAGTCCGATCAGCAGCGCGTCACCGGGCACCGGCTCGTCGGTGAACACCGGGAACGGCGCTGCGGGCATCAGGTGCGGCGCGGTGCGCCCGGTCGTCTCGTACCTGCTGAACAGCACACGCACCGCGCACGGGACGATCCGCAAGTCCGCCACTGTCGAGAACACCACCGGCGCTTCGGCGTCGGTGCGCAGCGTGCCGACCTCGGTTCCGGCGGGGACGACCAGCGTCGCGCTCGCCGGAGCGGACAGCCAGAACGTGACGCCCGCCAGCGCCGGAGTCGGTGGGTGCAGCCGCAGGCCGATCAGGTCGAGGAACTTCAGCCGGATCCGGTCGGGAACCTGGTTGAGCCGGTAGATCAGCTGGTAGCTGAGGTAGGCGAACGTCTCGATCAACGTCATGCCGGGATCGGACGGGTTCTGGTCCGTCCATTCCGGACACGTGCGGCGCACCATGGCCACCGCGTCGGCGACGAGGTCCTCGTAGCGACGGTCGTCGAGGTTCGGTGCGGGCAGCGCCATCGGTCAGCTCCCGTCGCTGTCGGGGTTGAAGTGGAAGGGAATGGCGAACTCGTGCACGTCGCCCGTCGCCACCACGCGGTACTCGACATCCAGGTGGACCAGGCCGGGCACGGCCCGATCCGGGATCACCCGCACCTCGGTCAGATCCACCCGCGGTTCCCATTTCGCCACCGCGCGGCGGACCTCGACCGCGAGCGCCGCCGCGTTGTCCGATGTGCACAGTTCGAAGAGGAAGTCACGCAGCCTGCTGCCGAAGTCCGGCCGCATCGGGCGTTCGCCGGGATAGGTGGCCAGGATGAGCCGGATCGACTGCTCCAGCCGCCTGGCTTCGGCCGCGATGGCGAAGTCGCCGCTGGCGGTGACTTCGAGCGGGTGGTTGATGGCCGCTATGGGCTGCGCCATGGTTGCTCCTCAGTTGAGCTTGATCACCTGTCCCGTGATCTCGACCTCGCCCGCGCTCTGGATGCGGACCGTCTGCTGTGCCGTCAGATTCAGCACTCCGCCACCGTCCACGGTGACCGTCCCGTCCGGACCGCTGCGGATCTCGACCGTGCCACCGGCGCCACACTCGATCACCAGCTGTCCGCGTTCCTGTTGACTGTTGGGCGGTTGCGGATCGCAGCGGAGGGTCGCGGTGCCCGCGACCTCGTCGAGGACCAGCGAAAGCGAACCGCTCCCGGTACCGAGGACGATCTCCGAGGCCTGTGGTGGTCCGGTGGTCTGGCCGGGTGTGGACTCGTTGTGGAAGACCAGCATCGACCCGGACGGCGAGACGATCCCGCGCCGCACCACGGCCGCCGCTTCGCCCATCTTCTGCACCGAGGGCCCGCCGAGGGTGAAGGTGCTGTGCGCGTTGACGACCCCGCCCAACACGTACGGCCGGTTCGGGTCGCCGAGTTCGAACCCCAGCACGACCTCGTCGCCGGTCTCGGGCAGGAACACCGTGCCGCTCGCCTGACCGGCGCCCGGGTGGATGACCGGCGCCCAGCCGGTCTCGAAAGTGGGGGACAGCCACGGAAGCGTGACCTTCACCCGGCCGCGGGTCTGGTCGTTGTCGTCCCAGTCACCGACGTTGGTGACGATTCCGCAGACCAGCCCGGACAATGCCGTGGACCTGGCGGCTCCCCGCGTCGCGAGGCCGAGCAGTGACCGGTCCTGGTGGCCGCCCGCTTCGAACCGCGTGTGGTAGCCCTCGTCGTCGAAGACGTGCTGGACCCGGCAGAGCAACCACTGTCCGGCGAACGGCGCCGCGACCCCGCTGATGTCGGCGACCGCGCCCGCCGCGAGCCGCGGATCACCGAGCGCCACGCCATCCGCCTCGGCGACCGTGCCGGTGATGCGATCAGCCATGCCACGCACCGACGCCTGGGCCGCCGTGGCCTGGCCGGTGACCGCCGGGCGGTTGATGGCGATCTGGGCCTGTTGGGACGGTGGCGGGCCCAACGGGTTCGGCTCGCTCGCGTCCGGCGTTGGATCGCTGAACAGCGCACCGAGTGCGGCCGGTGTGGGACCGGGCAGGTGGACGGGTCCGGTCGCGGCGGGCGTGCGTTCGTCGGACACGGTGGCCGCGAGTGGATCCCACACCCGGACCTCGTACTCCGGACAGAGGTTGCCTGCCGTGATCCGTGGGCTGAACGTCCGCAGCGTGCTCGGGAAGGTCAGTTCGACGCCGTCCGCCCCGGCCACTGGCACCTGCCGGAACTGGAACTTCCCATACGCCATGCCGACGTCGAAGCCGAGAGCGGCGGCGCGGGCGGTGAGGAAGTCCCAGTCGGTCTGGTTGAGCTGCACCACCTGGTCGTGGACCGTCGCGGTCTCGTCGATCACGCCGACGGTCAGGCCTGCCTCGGTGGCGAGCTTGCGGGCGATGTCGGCGTCGGTCATCTGCAGGAACGTGCGTGACCTGGTGGCACGTTGCAGCCGGTGGTCCTTGGAGTACCCCCGCACAGTGAGTGTCGCCGTCGCGGCGAAACTAGCTTCGAGAGCGGTGACCTCACCGGACATCAGCGATCCCGGCGACTGCGGTCGCGTCGGCGCTGCGGCACTGATCGAGACCGGCGTGCCGATCGCGAACTCGGCGGTGACCGGGGTGGTGCCGCGGTCGACGGCGAAAGTGATCTCGAACATGTCCGGCAGGCCCACCCTGCTGTCCACGGCCAGCCGGACTATCAGCCGTGCCAGGTCTTCGGACAGCAGCCGCTGCGCGTCGCCGACGTACACGCCCGGCAGCACGGTGGTGAACGATCCCGGGGCCCACTGGTCCGGCGCGGCGGACATGTCAGCGCTTCCGGGTGTCGGCGAGCTTCTGCGCGGACGAGGTGCCTGTCGACGTCTCTGCCGGTTGTTCGCCGCCGCCCGCGGCACCGAACTCCTCCAGAGTCAGCACCACCTGCGCCCGGCACGGGTCCCCGGCCGCGGTGAACCGGTCGTAGGTCACGTCCATGCCCGTCAGGATCACCTCCTGGCTGATGCCGTCATCGGCGGAGCCCAGCGTGACGCGCAACCGCTGCAACGTCCGGTACGACTTGTCCTCCGTTGTCCCGCTGTCCGTTGGCTCGCCCGGCATCGACGGCGGCGGTTGCGGAGCGGGGATGGGTCGCATCCATTCGCTGAGCAACCCGATCCCCGCCCGCACCTCGGCAGCGCCGTCGACACGCAGTTGGCCGAGGGTGATCCCCAGCCGCGCCGGTCGGGTCAGCTTGAGCTCGCTGGTCGGGTTCGTGGTCAGGCTGTTGATCAGGTGTTTGCGGCTCAGCCTCACCGTTTCCGGGGTGTACTGGAACACGACTTCCTTGGTCGAGTCGGTCACGCTCGCGAGTTTCAGCTTTCCGTCGGAGCCGGTCGCGTGCGCCGCCGAGTCGGACGCCTTGGTGGTGAGAAAACCTTGGTGTACCAGCACAAGCTGTTCCGTGGCGACCCCGCCGCCGGTGGCTGCGAGCGTCGGCCCGTTCCAGGAGACCGGGATGGCGTTGCGCAACCGCCACTCCTGGATCGGCGCACCGTCGGAGCGGGGGCTGTCGCGCAACTTGATGACGAGCTCGACACCGGCGAAGTCGGCCGCGGACCTGCCTGAGTTGATCCACTGCGCCGCGACGCGTTCGAGCCATCGCTGGACTCTCGGCGAGTCGGTCGTGCTGACCGCGCGCTGCAGAGTGACCCTCGTGTACTTGATCCGGCCGGGAAGCACAGCCGGGCAGTCGTAACGGCCGCCTTCGCCGAACTCCTCCGTGCCGAACTCGACACCGAGACCCGTACAGCTCGACCATTGGCCGAGCTGGTGGTCGTCGGCGGGGCCGAGGCCCAGCACCGAGACGTCGAACCAGATGGTGAGCCCGAAGGCAGGCGCGGTCATCGGGCTACCTGGCCTCGTCGTCGAGGAAACCGGTGTGCGCCAGGGTGAGCGTCTCCATCGCGGGCCGGGCGCTGCTCGCGTCGAACTCGGTGATCTGCCAGCCGATCGGGAAGAACTCCTTGAGCTTCCACGTCACTGTGTACGAACCGCAGTGGTCCACCATGTAGATGGCGCCGCTGTGGCGCTTGCGTGTCCTGGTCGTGGCCACGAGCCAGGACTGCACCTTTTCCGAGTCGGCACAGGCCGCTCGCGACAGCGTGATGTCGGTGTAGCTCACGTTGCCGGGCAGGATGGTCTCGGCGTTGGCCGAGCCCGGCCGGTAGGTGTGCTTGTCCCATTTGACGGTCAACCCGGTCACCTTCGCCCACGATCCCAGGTCGTACTGCCCTTCGTCGATGACCACCACGAACCGGTGGGTCATCCCGACCTGGCCGCTCAGTGCCTCTTGTTGCCGCGTGGCCGTCGACTGTCTTGTTGGCACGGTCATCCGGGCCTCCTACCAGTGGTCGGCGAGCGTGCCGTGGCGCTCGCGGTCGATCAACAACTCGGCGCGCAACCGACTGCGGATGTGCCGGTACAACCGGCCCGCCAGATCGCTGACCGTGTCCGGGTCGGTGAGATCGGGTGGTTCCGGCCGGGCGGTCAGCGTCCGGACGGTCGCACGGAGGTCCTGCAAGTCGCGCCGGAGTTCGGCGTCGACGGGTGGCTGGTCGGGAGGGGAAGGACTGACATCGGTGCCGGACGGGAGATCCACGATGCCCGGAAGGGCCCACTCCTGCGCCGCCACCGGTCCGGTCGGGTCTGACGCGTCGCTGTCGGAGCGCGGTGGATCACCGTGGTCCTGCGGTGAATCGGCAGGGGAGTCCTGCAACGGGACTGGCTCGGGCTGCGGAGAACTCGGTGTTCCTGGTTGCTGCTGCAGCTCGGCCGGACTGATCGTCGCGGCCGTCCACGGTGTCCTCGGCACGGCGCTCTCGCCCGTCGCCGCCGACCACGGGCTGGCGCGGTAGACCAGTTCGCCCGGAACTCGGGCCTTCCGCGTTGGTTCGCTCGCGTTCTGCTCCGTCTCTTGTGGAGCTTCTGGCTCCATGGTCGCGGCCACGCGGTTCCTTGCGGTCAGCCCCAGGCGGCGGCTCTGCGCCAGTGTCGCTCTGTGCAATGACCGACCGCGGTCGACTGGCGTCGGTTCCGGTGCGAGACCGCGTGGCTCGGCAACGGAGGACATGCTGATGGCAGAGGCGATTCCTTCGGCGTCAAGGTTCTCGTACTGGGCCATCAGACGGTCGAAATCGGTGATGTTGTGAAATGGTGTCGCGGATTGCTGTGGCGTGCCAACGGTCGCCGCTGAAGTCCGGGTCAGCGGTATCGGAGTCTCGGTGTGCTGCCACACGACCGGCATGGTCCGGGCGGGCTCCGGCAGTTCGCCGACAGTCCCGTCCGGCTGGTCCGGTTCGGTTTCGGGCGCCGGGTGCGGCCGGACGATTCCCCCTGCCTGGCCCGCCGGACCTGCGTCCGGCCGCGGCGCGGGACGCGAACCACTGTCCTCGAAGAGGTCGGTGTGGGTCAGCAGGGTGGACGCGCCGCTGATCGTGGTGTTCAGCGGCGGCAGTCGTGTCCAGTTCCGCCGAGGTACATCCGGGGGCGGCTTTCGCCTGCGCCATCGCCACGCCATCAGCCCGTCCTTCCCGAGTCAGCGTGGATGTCGCCGATCCGCGCGATCACCGTCTCGCGGGAGCGGTGGTCGAGATCGAGGATCGCCATGGGAGGCCAGTGCAGGTGATAGGCGACGTACACGACGTCCTGCCAGAGACCGGCGGCCGTGTACGTCATCGTTCCCCCGGGGCATCACCGGCGACGTCCACCCGGAACTCGTGCCCGCACGACGGGCAGGCGACATCGGCCTCGGTGTGCCCGCCCTGGTTGACCCGGCGGTAGAGGTCCTGCAGGAACGCCAGATCGGAGGCGAACAGGCACTCCACGACCAGAGTGTCGACCTCGGGCAGCGTGCCGAGTGCCGTGACAGTCCTGGACAGCAGCAGAACGGTGAGATAGGACGGGTTGTGCCGGACCCGGGTGTCGTTCTGAGCTGTGATCTCGTCACGTGCGGTCGCCAACCGCAAGGTCCCTTCCCGGTGCAGGACGCCGTGCTCGTCGACGAACCCCCGGGGCAGCACGAACGGGAACTCGATGCGCAGGACGGTGTCCTGGCCCTGGTCGACGGCCGTCATCACGCGGTCTCAATCGACTCGCAGGCGATCTTGCACTCGATCGTGGCGACGTCCGAGGATCCCGCCTTCATTCCCGCGATGGTCAGCTCGGAGCACCACGCACCGTGGAGGTTGTACACGATCTTGTTGTCGGAACCGCCCGACGCGTCCATGACCGTCAGCGTCCCGGACACCCGCGCACTGGGATTGCCGATTCTCGCTTGGGCGTGCCAGGCCAACAACAGCTTGCTACCTGCGGCGTCGAGCGCTCGCTTGAGGGAGATCGTCGGCGGATCGGTCTTGCCGAACTGCTTGGTGTTCACGGTGTTGCCGGAGTCGTCGTTGTAGATGTACTCCGTCGACGCGACTTTCGAGCTGATCCCGGTCAGTTCGGAGAACGCGATACGCCCCATCGGGCTGCCGACGAAGTCGATGATGAACCTGGCAGCCGAGACGACCTGTGCCTGCTGTTTGCCGTCCGCCATGGGACTGTCCTTCCAGTCGTGTCGTGGGTTCGCTGTGCGGGTCAGGGCAGGCGGATGTCGTCACAGACGATCGTCGCCCTCATGTGCACCACGGCGGACGCGCCCGCCTGGGCCGGGTCGATCTCCAGCTTGGCGCACCACGCGTTCTCCAGCACGCACGACAGGGCGAGGTGCCCCGAGGCGCTCATGATCGCGAACTGGGCGGGCAGCTTGGCCGTCGGGTCGTTCTTCCTGGCCAACTCGTGCCAGCGGAACAGCTTGGCGTACCCGGGAGCGTCCAGGCCGCGTTCGAGCGTCATCGACGGGGGCCGCGGCCTGCCGAACTGTTTGGTGTGGACGTTGCTGTTCCGGTTGTTGTACGAGTACTCCAGGAATTCGACCTCCGTGGTGAACCCGGCCAGTTTGGAGAAACCGAGCCCGTTGGCCCATCCTTCGCAGCTGACCCAGAACCGCGCCGCGCTGACCAGCGGCGGCACCGCTTCCTGGGCGGCCGTCATTCGGCCAGCTCCGCGCCTTCGGCGAACTGGGAGAGCCGGAAGACGACGAACTCGGCAGGCTTGACCGGTGCGACACCGATGTCGACGGTCAGGATCCCGGCGTCCCTGTTCTCCGCAGGATTGTTCTCCGCGTCGCACTTGACGTAGAACGCCTGTTCCGGTGTCTGTCCGAACAGCGCGCCGCTGCGCCAGATCCGGCGCAGGAACATGCTGATGATCCGCTGGACCGCCGTCCAGAGGAACTCGTCGTTGGGTTCGAACACGACCCAGTTGGTTCCGCCCAGAATGGACTTCTCGATGTAGTTGAACAACCGGCGCACGTTGAGGTAGCGCCACTCCGCGTCACTGGACAACGTCCGAGCGCCCCACACCCGGATTCCCTGTCCCGGCAAGGCTTTGATGCAGTTGATCCCGTTCGGGTTGAGCTGGTCGTGCTCGCCGCGGGTCAGGCTGCTCTGCAGGTCCAGCACACCGCGCACCACCTCGTTGGCCGGTGCCTTGTGCACGCCGCGGGTCGCGTCGCTGCGTGCCCACACCCCTGCCATGTGCCCGCTTGGCGGGAGAAAGATCGGCTTTCCTCGACCGGGATCCATCACCTTGAGCCACGGCCAGTACAGCGCGGCGTACTTCGAGTCGTAACCCGCCGTCTCGACCCGCCAGCGCTTGACGTGCTGCGGTCGCAGCTCGGGTGGTGGGTCGAGCACGGCGACCCGGTCGGCCATCAGTTCGCAGTGCGCGATCATCGCGAGCTGGACGGCTTTGACGCCGTCGTCGTCGATGGCACCGGCCAGCCGGGCGCTCATCAGGTCGGGCACACAGAGCATCGTGATGTCGTCGACGGCCTCGAGACCGGCGAAGCCGGTGCGGTCGGCCGCGCTGCCGACGTAGGTCTCGGTGTCGAGCTTGGTGTCCGGTGTGCCCCCGCCGCTCAGCGAGATACCAGTTCCCTTGTGCGGCTTGGCCAGCGTGCCGCCCTTGACGTCCTCTTCGGTGGTGACCAGTTCGGACCGCCGCAGCGCGGTCACCACGTTGGCCGGTCCACGCCGGACCGACACGTTGTCGAAGACCTCCTCCTTGTCGCCCCGGCGCACGACGAGCTTGAAGTTGTCCTCCGTCGGTTCGCTCGCGTCCTCGACCGCCACGGTGACGGCGTTGCCGCCGACACCGGCGGTGAGCGCGCGCAGGGCCAGCGACTTGCCCGGCCCGGTCGTCCGGAGCTCGGCCCTGGCCACCGGAACGTCCTTGCCGTTCTGCACAGCCGGTCCACTGCCGATCCGCACGACATACGCGACACCGCCGCCGTTGATGAAGTAACCGTAGACCGCGTGCGCCAGGTAGCAGCTGTCGGAGAACTCCCCGAAGGTCTGGGTGAACTGGGTCCAGTTCGTCACCAGAACCGGCTCCTGCAACGGGCCTTTGGGGGAGAACCCGACGAAGGCGGCGACCGCGGTGCCCACACCCTCGATCGGCCTCGATCCCGACGAGACCTCTTCGACGTAGACGCCGGGCGACAAGTAGGACGGCATCGGGCCTCCTTGGCGTGCGTGGCTGACCTCCTTACCCTGCAGGCCAGGAGGTTGGCGGAGAACAGGAGATGGCGCAGCGGCCGTGCCCGATCGGGAAGAGCTCGTCGGCCCGGTCGTTTTCCTCCGCGGCTCTGCCCGCACGGCCCTGATCAGTCCACGGTGGAGTCATGCTGAGCTGGGTGGACGACGCGCTGGAAGCCCTGCTGGTGGCCAACCTGGACCCGCGCGTCACGGTGTCGTTCGACGTGCCAGGCGCGCGCTCGCGCGGACGTGTCGTCGAGCTGTTCCTGCACCGGGTGTGTGAGGACCGGAGCGCGCGAACGGGCGGATGGGAGGACGTCAGGGACAGCGCGGGTCACGTCACCGGCCGCCGGATGACGCCGCGCCGCTACCGACTGTCCTATCTGGTGACAGCGTGGGCGGACAGTCCGTTGCGTGGTCACGACTTGCTCGGAGATGTCCTGGCCGCACTGGGCACGCTCGACACGATCCCCGTGGAGTTCCTCCCGAAACAAGCCACGGCGGTGCCGATCGACATCGCCCATCCCGACTGTCCCGCTGTGTCGTCGGACTTCTGGCTCGCGTGCGGTGTCCCGCCGCGACCGGCCCTGGATCTGGTCGTCACCATGTCGCTCGCGCCGGTGCCGCCAGCCGCCGTCGCGGCCGCGCCTGCCGTCGTCGATCTGGGCGTCACCCGGCCGCCTCGGCCCGAACCGCCCGCTGCCGCGGCGCCGAGGCCGAAGCCGCGGATCCGCGAAGGACCGGGCCGGTGAGCCCGGCCGCGGCCAAGCTCGGCGACCAGGTGGTCGGCGTGGACACCCACATCGTGCTGGTGCCGTCACCGACCGGTCCGGTGCCGACTCCGATGCCGTTGCCGTTCGACGGGAAGATCGTCGACGGCTGCAGCAGCGATGTCCTGATCGAGGGAGCCCCGGCCGCGATCGTCGGCAGCGGGGCTGTCAACGAACCTGTCCACATAGCGCCCAGCGGGGAGTTCGAGACGCCACCGACGAACCGGGGAACGCTGATCCTGGGCAGCCCGACGGTGCTCGTCAACGGCAAACCTCTTGCCAGGGACGGCGACCGCGTCACCACCTGCAACGACCCCGTCCCGGAGCCGACGGCGGCGATCGTCGCCGTCTCAACCGTGCTGGTCGGTTAGCCGGGCCTACCGAGTCGTCAGAGCGAGCTCGCTGAAGCGCCGCAACAGCACCTCGTTCGTGCGGCGAGTGAGCGCCAGGAGCCGCAACGAGACCGGCGGCGCGCCGCGCACCGGCACGTGGGTGACGCGAGCGTGGGTGTGTGACAGGGCGGCCGAGGTGGTGGTGGACCCGATCGCGCGGCCCGCGGCGATGATGGCGAGCCACTCGTCGTAGCTGCCGCATTCGATCACCTGCTCGGGCCGGTGCTCCGGCGGCCACTGGTCCACACTGGTCGCCCCGCTGACGGTGTTGACCACCAGTGGATGCTCGGCCAGCTCCGACCATTCCAGGTCCGTACGGGCCGCCAGTTCCGATTCGACGGGGACCGCGACGACACGATCTTCCTCGAACAGCACCGTCTCGGAGATGCCGGACACGTGGACTGGGGCGCGCACCACCGCGGCGTCGATGTCTCCCGACTGCAGTGCGGTCACGATGTCGTCGCGACGCAGCAGTGTCGCCGTGGCGCCGGTGGCGGTCTCGAACGCGCCCAGCAGATCACTGGCCCAGGGATCCGGCAGCGCCCACTGGAAGCCGATCCGCAGTGCCGCATGGCCCCGGGCGGCACTCAGGGCCGTGTCGAGATCGTGGAGCACGATTCGCAGGCGCTCGAGCAGCTCCTCGCCGGTGCCGGTCAGCTCGACGCGGCGCGAGGTGCGATCCAGCAACCGGGCCTGCACCGCCGCTTCCAGTTGCTGGATCGTGCGAGTCAGCGCGGGCTGAGTGATCAGCAACTCGCGACTGGCCGCGGTGTAGGAGCGCTGCGTCGCGACTGCGACGAACGCCCGCAGATGCCGTAGCTCCACGTCCATGACGACCAGCCTACCGATCTATGCCCAGCAAGCATAGATGCATTCCAGCAGGCATTTCCCTGACCGGCTCAGGCTTCCTAACGTTCACAGTGAGCGACGAAGGAGGAGACGAATGCCTGCGTTCGACGAACTCATGGCGATCCGTGGCAAGGGGCGACCAGTGCCGGGCGAGGTGGCCATCAGCGGATCGGATCCGCTGTTCGCGTCACCGTTCCCGATCGGAGCGACCTTGGCCGACGCCCTCGCGGCACGCGCTGTGGCAGCGAACGACCTGTGGGAGATGCGCACAGGCCGCCGCCAGAAGATCGAGGTCGACGTGCGGGCGGCGGCCGCCACCGCCCTCGGCGGCGAGGACATGACTCTCGTCCGCGACGCGGCAGGACAGTACCGGCCCGCTCCGCTGTCGCCCGACGTCGAACGCATGGTGTCGCTGACCCAGCCATGGCAGACCGCGGACAACCGCTGGTTCGTGCCGCACTTCAACCTTCCCCACCTCGAACGTCGCGTACTGGACGTCCTGCGCTGCGAAGCCACTCCCGCGTCGATCGAAGCCGCGGTCCGCACGTGGAAAGCAGACGATCTCGAAGACGCCATCGCCGCCGCCGACGCCTGCGGCGGAGTGGTCCGCGCACCGCAGGAATGGCTGACACACCCGCACGGCGCCTATCTCGCCACACGCCCAGTCGTGGAGATCACGAAGATCGGGGACAGCGATCCCGAGCCGCTGCGCGGTGAGCTGCTGCGCGGGGGCCCCGAGCCGTTGTCGGGTATCAGAGTCCTTGACCTCACGCGCATCCTCGCGGGGCCCACCGCCGCCCTGAGCATGGCCGAGCACGGCGCGGACGTGCTCATGATCACCGCCCCGCACCTGCCCCAGGTGCCGCCGTTCGTCCGTGACACCAGCCACGGCAAGCGCAGCGCGTACCTCGACCTCACCAAACCGGACCAGGCAGCGCGACTGCGCGACCTGGCTGCCGAAGCGGACGTGTTCGTCGAGGGATACCGCCCGCATCGCCTGGAGGCACACGGTTTCGGAGCCGACGACCTCGCGACGATCCGCCCGGGTGTGGTGTACGTGAGCGTCAACTGCTTCGGGTCAGGCGGTCCGTTCGGGGCACGTGCCGGATGGGACCAGGTAGCCCAAGCCGTCACCGGGATCTGTGACACACAAGGGAATGGCCGCCCGAGGCTGACGCCGGTGTACCTCTGCGACTTCCTCACCGGCTTCCTGGCGAGTTACGGCGCCATGCTCGCGCTCGCCCGCCGCGCCAGCGAGGGCGGGACGTACCGTGTCCAGGTCTCACTGTGTCAGTCGGCGATGCTCCTGCAACGCCAAGGACTACTCGACGACTTCGCGGACGCTCCCGGCCGACTCACACCGGAGGAGTTCGAACGCTACGCGGTGACCGACGACGACACGATCTACGGTGATCTCAAGAGCCTCGGCCCAGTCATCCGCATGTCCGAGACGCCGCCGCGTTGGTCCGGGACAACTCCCCGCCTGGGCAGCTCTCGCCCGGAATGGCTGCCACGCTGACCTACTCCGAGCCGGGTGGTGCCGACTGCCCGCCATGGTCGCGCAGCCAGCGGACCACGTCGTCCGCTCCGGTGCGTTGTGCGGCGTCCAACGGGGTCAGGTTCTCCCACGGCGGTATCCAGTTCACCTGCGCTCCGCGCTCGAGCAAGACTTCGGCGGTGCGCTGCTGCCCGCCGTGGCAGGCGCCCCAGAACGCGTGGTCGATCTCGTCCTGATCGGCTGACTGAAGGTGCTGCTCCAGGCGGTCGATCAGGCCGAGTACCGCGGCCTGGAACGTGTCGACCTGGGCTCCGCGCTCAACCAGTCGGTGCGCGGCCCGCCACTGCCCGAACGCGGTGGCGTCGTCGAGCGGAGTACCGCCCGCGATGATCGCGCCGTCGGCGTCGATGTCAGCACCCGCGTCGAGCAACGCGTCCACCACAGCGACGTCGTCACAACTCGCCGCCCAGTGCAGCGGGGTCTCGGTATGGGCACCGCCGCGGAAGCGGGCGTTGACATCGGCACCCGCGGCGACGAGCGCGGCCACAATGGCCGGGCCCTCCGGGAAGTGCCCCGGCCAGTCGGTGGCGACATGCAGCAGAGAGCGCTCCTCGCCGCACGAGTCGTCCCGGAGCCGAACTTGTGCGAGCTCCGGATGTTCGACGAGCAACTCCGTCAACGACCGCACCTCACCAGTGCGGATTGCCGACACGACCGACACCGCGAGCGGAGCCCCAACGCTGAGCGTTTCCACCCCACGAACACTATCGGTCAGTCGCGAAACCAACCTGCCGTCCGTATTGGCAAAGATCTTTGCCAGGACCGCAAACCGGGTTCACCATGAACCCATGAGCGACGAGTTCGACGCCGTGCTGGCCGCGGTCGGGCCCCGGCTACGCGAGTTGCGCCACCGCAGTGGGGTCACCCTCGCCGCCCTGTCGGAGACCACAGGTATCCCGATCAGCACCCTGTCCCGGCTGGAGTCCGGGCACCGCAAACCCGGACTGGACCTGCTGCTGCCCCTGGCCAAGGCCTACCAGGTGCCCCTCGACGAACTCGTCGACGCCCCCACCAACCGTGACCCCCGAGTGCACCCACGGCCCGTCACCCGGCACGGCATGACCGTGATCCCACTGACCCACAAGCCAGGCGGGCTGCAGGCGCGCAAACACGTCATCCCCGCCGGTCTGACCGACCACCGTGAGCCGGATCCGCGCTCCCACGAGGGCTACCACTGGCTCTACGTCCTCAACGGGCGGCTGCGACTGGTACTCGGCGACCAGGACCTCGTCCTCACCGCCGGTGAGGTCGCCGAGTTCGACACCCACCTACCGCACTGGTTCGGCAACGCCGACGCGCACGCCGTCGAGTTCCTCAGCATCCTCGGTCCCCAGGGCGAACGCTTCCACGTCAAAGCCCGCTACCGACCCACCTGACATCGGCTCAGTCGTGCTCGTCGACCTGGGCACCGACCAGTTCCCGACGGCTTTTGGCCAATGTGGGGCCCGATTTACGACATGCGTGGACCTTGAGCCACCCAACGGTGTTATGTGTGGCGAATGTCTATCAAGCGTGTGTGCGGGGCGGGGGCAACCGCCCTCGTGGTGACCGCGTTGCTCGCGACACCCGCAGCGGCGATCCCGCTGCCCGATCTCCTTGCCGACACTGACCGCGACGGTCGGCTGACCGCCGCCGACGAGCGCGGCGAGGACGTCTGGACGGCGTCCCGTGGGGCGATCGTGTTGCCCAACGTCGACGACGATCAACGCCATTGCCAGGTCAGCGACGCGGAGTTGGAAGCGGTGGACATCGCCGTCGACCGCAGGCTCGCGGCCTGCCATGACGCGGCTGACAGCGTGGTCAACGGTCCCGCCGACGAAGCCGACCTGGCTCCGATGCGGATCGCGGCGCTGCCTGGTGCGAGGACGGCCCGGGTGACCGTGGCACCTGCCGGCGCGGCCCGCGTCTTCGTTCGCCGAGATGACGGGTTCGTCGCACTCACCCCGGAGAACGACGGTGTGCTGACCGCCGCCGACCTCAAGCACGGAGTGAACCTCGCCGTCGAGGGACGCGATGTGGTGCGTGACCGGGCGGTGTGGGACGGCGTGGTCACGGTGACTCTGGAGGTGCCGGGGCAGGGCGCGGACCGGGTCCAACTGCGGGTCGCGCCGCTGATGCTGCAACACGACCTCCAGCCCGCCACCACCGTGTTCGCTGGGAAGCCGGGCGATGGTCCCGGCTGGCCCGCGAAGGCACAGCCCTGGCCCATCGCCGACGGTGTGCCGGGGGAGTGGCCGGCGTTTTCCTCGTCGCTGCGTACCGCCACTGGTCCCCAGGTGGAGACCCGGTTCGTGCAGGGCAGCCCGGGGTGGTGGAAGGACATGTGGTGGCAGGACACGTTCGAGCCCGCCACCGTGAGCATGCCCGTCCGCGGCGGCGAGCAGTCGATGCGGGTGATGATCCGCTCCGCCAACCGGTGGCAGCTCGCCGACACCGACGGCACCTTGCGTACCAGTTTGCGTCCGGCGGGGCGCCAGCTGTTCCGGCACCTGCGGGGACCGGGCGTCGGGGTCGTGCAGGAGTTCACCGAGCAACTGCTGCCACATGAGGACGACAGCCTCAACTCGACCGGCAACGTCGAGTCGCTGCCTCCTTATCGCGGATTCCCGCACGGACGGCTGCTCTACGGCGCCACGCCGAACCGGATGCCCAATCAGGCCTTCGTGCGTCTGCTGACCGGGCAGGGGCAGCAGCCCCCGGTGGTCATCGACACGTCGTGGCTGCTCGTGGGGCACGCCGACGAGACGCTCCACGTGGTGCCCGCGCCGGGCGAGCGCGGCTGGACGCTGATGGTGGCCGATCCCCGGATGGCAGAGGGAATGCTGCGGAAGATCGCCGACCAGGGAATGGGCGGCACCCGGCTGTTCGAGAACACCCAGTCGCCACAACGCCCGACGGTCGCCGAACTGCTGGCCGACGAGAAGTTCCTGCGCGGCAACGAGGATGCTGCCCGGCACATCGACCGTCAGCTGTCGGTTCTGCTGGCCGAGACCGGAATCGCGGCGGAGGAACTGGTGCGTGTGCCGGTGCTCTGGGCCGTCGACGGTGTCAGCGAGGCCGGAGACCCGCTGTACTCCGCCTTCAGCCCGAGCATCCCCAACGGCCTGTCGGTGACGCCGGAGCGGTTCGCGGCACCCGATCCGCACGGGCCAGTGGTGAACGGGCGTGACGTGTTCCGGGACGTGACAGAGAAGGCGTTGCGCCGCAACGGCGTCACCGTGTCGTGGGTGGAGGATTTCTTCTGGGCACACCTCGGTAAGGGCGAGGTGCACTGCGCGACCAACGCGTGGCGGGACACCGGTGACCGTCGCTGGTGGGACAAACAGTTGTGAACACATTCAAGCATCTGCGCGATGCGCAATCGGAGCCGTGGAGCGGTTCTCCGACCCGATGGAACAAATACCACCAGCGTGGCCATAGCCCCGACAGCCAACCTGGCCGTCGGCGGGAACGGACGCCTCCTTGATGATTATCCGGTGGTTCCCACGGGCTGTTCCGGTGCGACAGAAATCTGTCGAGTGCCGAATGGGGCAACGTAAGACGCTCACGCCCGTGGTGTTGCCTGTACGAGCCCGGTTTCGTAGGCGACGATCACCAGTTGGCTGCGGTCTCGGGCTTGCAGCTTGGCGAGCAGGTGCCCGATGTGTGTCTTCACAGTGCCGTGGCTGAGTTGGAGCTGATCGGCGATCTGGCTGTTGGACAGTCCACGTGCGATCAGCACGAGCACCTCGAGTTCCCGTTCGGTGACACCGTCCAGTGCGCCGCTGGGCGGGAGCGGGGACGCGGGCCGACGGCAGAACTCGACGATGAGTCGCCGGGTCACGCTCGGCGCGAGCAGCGCCTCGCCCGCCGCGACCACGCGGATCGCGGTCAGCAGGTCGGCCGGTGACGTGTCCTTGAGCAGGAATCCGCTCGCACCGGCCCGCAGCGCCGCGTAGACGTAGACGTCCAGGTCGAACATCGTGAGGATGAGCACCCGCACGCCGGACATGTCAGGGTCGGCGCAGATCCGCCGCGTCGCCTCGACGCCGTCCATCTGCGGCATCCGTACGTCCATCAGGACCACGTCGGGCCGAGTGTCGCGGGCCTGCGCCAAGGCTTCCGCACCGGTCGACGCCTCGCCGACCGCGACCAGATCGGGCGCGGTTTCCAGCAGCACACGGAAGCTGCCGCGCAGTAGCGCCTGATCGTCGGCGATGAGCACCCGAATTGGCTCGGTCACTTGTCTTCGGTCAATCGCGACGCCGAACATTTCACCCGATTGTGAGTACCACCCGGCAAGCACGCGAACATCGGGCAAGCATGACAGTTCCGCGAACTTATGGAAAGCTGAACGTGGTGGCGAGAACTGGGGGTCACCTTGGTTGGGCGCAGCACGGTCGCGCCTGAGCGTCAACGGCGATGGGCGCCGTGACGACTCGGGCGAACATCGCAGGGGGAAGGCTCACCATGACTTTCGGTTCTGATGTTCTTGTGCCGGTACGTCGGCGGATTCTGAGACGTTCACTGGTGTCTCGCTGCTGTTAGCGGCCGACGATGACACAGAAACGGATCTTCCTGGTTGACGGCGATCCGGTGTTTCTTGCCGGCCTGAGAGTGACGATTGACGACGACGCCGCACTGGACGTCGCGGGGGAGGCAACCACTGGTACGGAAGCCGTTTCGGCACTGCGGCAATTGCCGCAACCGGCCGATCTGGTCCTGATGAACGTGGGTGTCGTGGACCGAGCGGACACCGAGTCCATGCGCGTGATCACCTCACGTGCGGAGTTCGGTCCGACGACGCCCCGCCTGCTCGTGGTGTCCTCGACCGAAGACGACGATGCGGTGATCGCCGCGTTGCGCGCCGGTGCGCGTGGCTACCTGGTCAAGGGCGGGTCCCGCGAGGAGTTGTTGCACTCCATCCACATCGTTGCCGATGGCGCCGCTGTCTTCAGCCCGTCGGTGGCCGCGAAACTCGGCGCGTACTTCTCGGCGATCCACGATCTGCCGAGCAGGACGGCGTTTCCCGCGCTCACCGACCGGGAGCGGGAAGTGCTCGACCTGATCGCCCGCGGCTACGACAACAGGCGTATCGCGCGTGAGTTGGTGCTGTCCCACAAGACCGTGAGCAACCACATCTCGCACGTCTTCGCGAAACTGCAGGTGACTGACCGCACGACGGCGGCGATGCGGGCGCGCGACGCGGGACTCGGTACCTGAACCGGGGCCGGGATGGGTCATCACTCCCATCCGCCTGGGAGCAAGGGCTGGTTAGCGTTGCGTTGTCCATGAGGGGGAAGCGCCCGGCACCACCGAAGTGGGGTCGACGCTGCTCGCTCGCCATTGTCCGATAAGGATGGTCGCAGCGCATGATCAAGGATGACGAGATCTACGAGGTGCCGACGCTGGTCGAGGTCGGCGACTTCGCCGAACTGACGCTGGGTCTGCCGTGGGGCTGCCCGAACGACCTGTTCTTCGTGAACACGCCGTTCGCCTGCTGATTGGCCGTATGACGGCTGTGGTTCGTGCCAGGCGGTGGAGGGCCGGTGCCCGGTTCTCCACCGTTGCGATTCGCTCGCCTTTGTCCGATGAGGATGGTTGCAACAGATGATCCATGACGACGAGATCTACGAGGTGCCGACGCTGGTCGAGGTCGGCGAGTTCACCGAACTGACACTGGGTATCCCGTTTGGGTTCGGGTGCCCGGACTACATGCACATGCTCACGCCGTACGCCTGCTGATTTCAGGTACGACGGTCGTAGTGCGTGACAGGCGGTGGAGGGCCGGCGTTCGGCCCTCCACCGCCGACGCTGGTACCAAGGGGAAAGGACTGCTGGTGGGGGGAAACGAATTCCTGGTCTTCCCGGACTGTCCGGTCGCGCTGGACGCGCCGGGCGGGAGGACTGTTCCGCATGCGTCCGGGCGGCCGTGGCTGGTCGGTGACTGGTCCGATGACGACATCGTCGTGATCAGCGCGGGCACTCGTCGGCTGGCGATTGTCGGTCAGGCCCGGGTGAACGTCCACGCGGTCGAGCGATCACTCGAGGCGGCCGGGTCGGTCCGCGATCTCGACGCCGTCGTCGGCACGATTCCCGGGAATTTCCACCTGATCGCGTCGATCGACGGCCGAACGCGGGTGCAGGGCACGGTATCCACCGTGCGGCAGGTGTTCACCGCGACGATCGTGGGCACGACTGTCGCCGCCAGCGGCCCCGGGCTGCTCGCAGCCGCGACGGGATCGCGCGTCGACGGGGACGCCCTGGCGTTGCGCCTGGTCCCGGTGGTGCCGTGGCCGCTGTGTTTGCGCCCGGTGTGGTCGGGTGTCGAGCAGGTCGCGGCCGGGCACTGGCTGGACATCGGCAAGGACGGCATCGGCCGACAGGTGCGGTGGTGGCGTCCACCGGCGTCGGACATCCCGCTTGCCGAAGCAGCGCAACGGATCCGTGACGCGCTGACGACGGCCGTCGAGCTGCGGGCCGATGGGCACGGCTTGCTCAGCGCCGACCTGTCCGGCGGTATGGATTCCACCAGCCTGTGTTTCCTTGTCGCGGGCACCGGTGCGGATCTGGTGATCCACCACCGAAAACCGCTCGATCCGGCCAACGACGACGCGTACTGGGGCGACTGGGCGGCGGACCATCTCCCCACCCCTCCGCTGCACCGCCTCCACTCCGATCACACTGCCGCGTGGTACGCGATACGGTCGCACTGGTACGAGTCAGGTTCCGGTGCGGACGGCCCGTTCCTGTGGGCACGCAACCGGGCGAGCATGGAACAGCTCGCCACGATGATCGCGGCCACCGGATCGAAGCGGCACCTGATCGGCATCGGCGGGGACGAACTGTTCAGCGTGCTGCCGTCCTACCTGCGGGCTTTGCTGCGACGCCACCCCGTGAGCAGCATTCCGATGGTCCACCGCATGCAGGTGTTGAACCGCTGGCGGCTCGGCCCGACCCTACGCGGCCTGACCGACCGCACCACGTTCGCCCGGTCGTTCGCCCACACCGCCGACACCCTCACCGCGGGCGCCCCGTCATTGTCGACGCCGCCGCTGGGCTGGCGCGGCACGCTACGAATGCCGCCATGGGCCACACCGGGCGCGGTCGACATCGTCCGTGACCAGCTGCGGAGTGTCGCGGCGACGGCTGTGGAACCGCTCGACCCGGAACGCGTGCGGCACCAACTCATCGAGGGCGTGATCATCAGCGGATCCGCGCTGCGGCAACAGAACGCCGTCCTCGCCGAGCACGGCATCGACTGGGCCGCGCCGTACCTGGACACCGCGGTGGTCGAGGCGGCGCTGTCGGTCCGGATGGAGGACCGGGCCGCACGTGGTGTCTACAAGCCGATCCTGGCGGCGGCCATGCGTGGCGTCGTGCCGGATCCGTTGTTGAACCGGCGAAGCAAGGGCGAGTTCACCGCCGAGACGTACGACGGCCTGCTGCGCAACAGACGCGCCTTGCTGGAGCTGTGCGACGATCTGCGGCTGGCCCGGCTCGGTCTGGTCGACGCCGACGCGCTGCGGACCGCGTTGCTGTCGCTCGGCCCGGAATCACACCACCTGAACCCGTTCGAGAGCACGTTGGCGACCGAGATCTGGCTGCGGTCCCACAAGACCGTGACCTCACCGGTGTCGGTCCGCACGGGAGGAACACGATGACCATCGCACTGACACCGAACGTCACCGCTACTGACAGCGAGGACGGCCTGGTGCTGTTGAACGAGAGCACTGGGCGCTACTGGACGCTCAACGGGACCGGCGCGGCCACGCTGCGCCTGCTGTTGGCGGGCAACTCACCGGCCCAGACCGCGTCCCGGCTCGCCGAGCGGTACCCGGACGCCGTTGACCGGACTCAACGGGACGTCGTCGCGTTGCTGGCCGCGCTGCGCAACGCACGGCTGGTGACGTCGTCATGACGATGCCGGTCGCCGCCGAGACCACTGTGCCGTTGCCATGGCATCGGCACATCACCGCCCGACTGGCCACCGGATCGGCCCGAGTCCTGATCCGACTGCGCCCGCGCCGCCTTCGCGTGGTGTTGCGCATGGTCAGTCGCGGCGCCCGCCCGGCCACCGCCGCGCAGGCACTGAGCGCCCGACAGGCGGTCGTGTCGGTAAGCGTGCGGTGTGCCGGGCAGGGCTGCCTGCAACGCGCCGTGGCCACGGCCCTGTTGTGTCGCCTGGCAGGTGATTGGCCGGACTGGTGTACGGGCTTTCGCACCCGTCCGTTCCGCGCGCACGCGTGGGTCGAGGCCGAGGGCGGCGCGGTCGGCGAGCCCGGTGACATGCCCCTGTTCCACACCGTGATCAGTGTCCGGCACCCGGCACGGGAGGCGAGATGACCAGCGACGCCGCAGTGATGGCGCAGAACTTGGGCAAGTCCTATCGGGACGGCGGGACGGCGGCCGTCGCCGACCTGGACCTGATCGTGCCGGCCGGCGAGATCTTCGGCTTCCTCGGCCCCAACGGCGCGGGCAAGACGACCACGATCGGCCTGCTCGCCACCCTGCTGCGGCCGACGTCGGGTACCGCGGAGGTTGCCGGGTACGACGTCGTCGCCGAGCCGGACGAGGTGCGCCGCCGGATCGGACTGGTGTTCCAGGAGTCCACATTGGATGGTGACTTGACGGCGGCGGAGAACCTGCGGTTCCAGGCCGATCTCTTCGGCATTCCGCGCCGCGCGGCCAAGGTGACCATTGACGCGCTGCTGGACCTGGTTGACCTGGCCGACCGCCGGGACAATCCGATCCGCACGTTCTCCGGTGGCATGCGTCGGCGGCTGGAGATCGCGCGCGGGCTGCTGCCGATGCCGCGGGTGCTGTTCCTGGACGAGCCCACCACAGGGCTCGATCCACAGACACGGGTGGCCATCTGGGAGCACCTGCACCGGATGCGGCGGGACTACGGCATCACCGTCTTCCTGACCACACATCACTTGGAGGAAGCCGAGAACTGCGACCGGATCGCCATCATCGACCACGCCGTCGTGGTAGCGGAGGGCACGCCCGCGGAACTCAAGACGGTCGTCGGCGCCGACCTGGTCATCCTGCGCACCGGCGACGACAACGCGGCGACCAGGGCGATCAGGGACAGCTTCGGTATCGACGCCACCGCGGACCCGGCCGGCGTGCGGCTGCGGGTCGCGGACGGCGCGGCCTTCGTGCCGCGGCTGTGTGCGCGAATCAGCGTCCCGGTGCATTCCGTGACTGTCACCCCGCCGACGCTCGACGACGTGTTCCTGCACTACACCGGACGAACCATCCGTGAGGCCGACCTCGGGCCGATGACGCTCGCCGACCTCGCCGCGAGGAGGTAGACGTTGACCAGCACCGTGACCACGCAGCCGCCGGCCCCCGACCCGATGGCCGGATTCGCCACGGCCCAGCGGCAGAGCCGACTGGCCCGCGACCTGAACGCGATCAGGCTGCTGTGGCAGCGTGAGATGATCCGGTTGGGCCGCAACCGGTTGCGCATCCTGATGGGTCTGGTCACCCCATTGATGTTCCTGCTCATCCTGGGCACCGGGCTGACTGCGACGGACATCGTCTCGGCCGGTTTCCGGCAGTACCGGGCGTTTCTGTTCCCCGGCATCCTGGTGATGGCGGTGCAGGCACCGGCGATCGCGGTGGGGATCTCGATCGTGTGGGACCGGCAGGCGGGCCTGATCCGGCAGATGCTGGTCGCGCCGGTTCGCCGGGTCGCGCTGGTGACCGGTATCTGCGTCGGCGGCGCCACCACCGGCGCGGTCTACGGCGTGCTCGTGCTGGCCATCTCGTGGGTCGCGGACATCCCGTTCGGACCGAGGCTGCTGCTGGTTGTCCTGGAACTGCTGCTGGTCGGGCTGATGTTCACGGCGATGGCGGTGCTGGCCGCGGTGTGCATCCGACGCGTCGACACCTTCCAGATCGTGGTCGGTCTGTGCATGATGCCGCTGCTGTTCCTGTCCGGCACCATGTTCCCGGCCAACGGATTGCCCGGCTGGCTCGGGATCGCCGTCAATGTCAACCCGTTGACCTACGTTGTCGACGCGATCCGGCGCACCTTGCTGCCCGGCACGGCCAGCAACCTCAGCGGCCGCCCCACGAGCCCAGTCCTGTGGGGCTGGACACCGCCAGTGGGTATGGAGATCGCATTGATCGTGGTACTGACCGGTGTCGCTCTCATGGTGGCTGCTCGTAGGTTTGCCCGCACCGAGTCGTGAAAACCCTCGTAGGTGGTGTTGCGATGAGTCGACACCACCTACGAAGGAGACCAGGACCAGTCAGCTCGGGTGGGGGAACGAGTCGAACGCGACGTCCATCTGGTGTGGAGTCAGTCGATCCCACTGCCGGATCAGGCGTCGCTGGACGTGCTTGTCCAGCGACGGGTTGATCTGGTTGAGCCGCGGCTTGGCCAGTGACTGAGTGGCCCAGCCCAAGCCGATCAACGGCTCCAGGTCGTTCCACCGCTGCACGTCGATGCCCTGCAACGTCATCGCGCGCACGTACGCGTGCCAGAAGTGCCACGCGTTCGTCGGTCTCCCGTCGGGAAACGGGTTCATCATGTGGACCTTGTTCGGGTCGGGCATCCGCGGGTCGTAGAGCACGCCCTCGCCCATGAACAAGAACGCCCAGGCCAGGCCATCCCGGTTGGACCGGTAGAACTCGTCGAGCTTGGCGAGCTGCAGTCTCGAAAGCAGGGCGAACGCGTCCCGCGCCGGTGCGACGACCGTCAGGTAGGCGTTCGGATACGTGCCGTCCGCGCGGGTCTTGCGGTAGAAGCTCATCAGGTCCATGCCCACGCTTTCGAGCGCCGCGTCGACCGCCGTGTACGCGGCCTTCACGTCGGCCGGGATCTGGTAGGCGAAGGTTTGCTCATAGCTGAACCAGAGTTCGTTCGCCCGGCGGTCTCCCCGCATCCCCGGAACGTCCGGAAAGCACCCGTTCTCGGCGCTGGCCGGCAGCCCGCCTGCCGTGGCGAGCCCGACGGCGGCGGCCGCGGTCAATCCCGTTCTCAGCGCCTGCCGACGGCTGAAGACAGCCATTCGTTGTCCCCCTTGTCGTTGTGGTGTGTCCGCCCGCCGAGGCTAATCAGCCCGTATTCCCGCATTCCTGGGAGTGCGACCCCAGCGCGGTCACGAATCTCGCCGCGTGATCATGAGGAGCCCGGCCCCCAGTGCCGTGATCAGGTAGGCCGCCATGACCGCGAGTGCCCCGAGCGGCGACAGGACTGCGGCCGGGTCGGTACCGGCGAGCTGCGATGCCAAGTTCGGCAACAACACCGCGGCGACCCGGTCGTTCCACGGTGACGGCAGCAGCCCCGCCAGTCCCGGGAGCACGAACACCAGTACGGCGACCGACACGATCGCGCCCGCCGTCGACCGGATCGCCGCACCAAGGCCGAGCCCCACCAGCCCGACCACCATCACGAGCAGCCCCAGACCGAACAGGTACGGGATCTTGGCCGAGACCGCGTCGGTGTTCCCCGGGATCGGCCGGTCGCCGATGATCAGCCTGCCGATGAAGAACATCCCGAACTCGACCACCTGGCCGACCACGAACGTCACCAGCGCGACGACTGGCAGCTTCGCCAGCAGCATCCGACTCCGTTGCGGCACCGCGGTGAGACTGGTGCGGATCATGCCGGTGGCGTACTCCGCGGTGATCGTGAGGATTGCGAGCACGGCGAGGCACAGTTGCAGAACCGGCGCGATCAGCTCCTCGAACGGCGCCGCTTGGAAATTCGCACGCCGATCCGGTGCCAGGTTGTCCCAGCCGCTCACGCCGAGCTGGACGAAGATGCCGCCGACGACCAGCAACAGCACGGCCACACCGACGATGTAGTAGGTCGACCGCACCGAGCGCAGCTTGACCCATTCGGCGAGGTAGGTGTCCATCATCGGCCGGTCCTCTCGGTCGGGGAGGCGGCGCGGTACTCCACGCTGTCCGCGGTCAGCTGCAGGTAGGCGTCTTCGAGCGTCGCGTTGCGTGATGCCACTTCGTGGACTGGCAACTGGTGCGCGGCGGCGAGCTCGCCGACCGCGGCCTGGTCCAACCCGCGCACCGCCAGCCCGCCGTCCGGCTCGACATCCACCGTGGCGCCGGCCGAACGCAGCGCGGTGGTCAACTCAGCCGCCCTCGGCGACCGGACGAGCACGCCACGCCGGAAGCGTTCGGCCAGTTCCCGCACGGTGGCGTCGGCGATCAGCCGACCACGGCCGATGAGCACCAGCCGGTCGGCGGTCAGCTCCATCTCACTCATCAGGTGGCTGGACAGCAACACGGTCCGGCCGTCGTCGGCCAGCGACCGCATCAACTCCCGGATCCACCGCACGCCGTCCGGATCGAGCCCGTTGACCGGCTCGTCGAACAGGAGCACACCGGGATCGCCGAGCATCGCGGCGGCGATCCCGAGGCGCTGCTTCATCCCCAACGAGAACCCGCGGATCCGCCGCCGTGCGACGCTGGCCAGCCCGACCCGTTCCAGCATCGCCACGACTCTGCGGAAGCTGATTCCGTTGCTGCGGGCTATCCAGCGCAGGTGCTCGACCGCTGTGCGCCCGCCGTGTACCGCGGTCGCGTCCAGCAGGGCACCCACCTCGCCCAACGGCCGCCGGATCGTCCGGTACACGCGGCCGTTGACCAGCGCCGCGCCGGAGGTGGGCGCGTCGAGGCCAAGGATGACGCGCATCGTCGTGGACTTTCCGGCGCCGTTGGGCCCGAGGAAGCCGGTCACATGACCGGGCCGGACGGTGAAGGACAGGTCGTCGACGGCCGTGGCCGGGCCGTAGCGTTTGGTCAGGTTCCGTACCTCGATCATGCGCAGAACCCTGCCCGGACCGGAGGTGCCCGCACATCTGAGCCATGTCCGAACTTGCCGGGCCGGAATCGGACCACGGTCTGACGGACCCTGGTCTGAGGCGCGGTGATGATCGGCGCGGATACCCTCGCGGGATGGACGACGCCAGTCCCACGTTCGCGCGACGGCTGCGCCGTGGCCAGCTCGTCGCCATCGACGCGGTGGCGGCGGTGGGCTACACGGCGGTGTTGATCACGTTCGTGGTGACGCAGCCGGTCGAGGTCGCCGGGCATGTGCCGGTGTGGGCACAGTGTCTGATCGTGGCCGCGGTGGGGCTTCCGGTGGCGTTGCGCCGGATATGGCCGCTGCCTGTGTTCGGCGTCGTACTGGCGACCACCTTGTTGTCGGTGTTGCTGAACATGGCACGGGATCCGTTCCTGGCCACGGCGTGCACGCTGTACGTGGTGGCGCTCGACCGCACCCGCAGGTCCTGGGCGCCACGGTTGGCGATCGGCGTTCTCGGCGCGGCCGGACTGTTCGGGGTGCGGATCAGCGTGACGCCGTTCTGGTGGATGAACGGAATCGGGATGCTGCTTTACGGGGCGGCCGCACTGGGTGGCGCGTGGCTGCTCGGCCGTGCGGTCCAAGACCATTGGGAGGCAATGGAACTAGCGGCGCGGCGACTGACCGAGCAGGCGGTGACCGAGGAACGGCTGCGAATCGCACGCGAGTTGCACGACATCGTCGCGCACAGCATGGGCGTGATCGCGGTGAAGGCCAGCGTTGCCAACCACGTGCTGGCCGAACGGCCACCGGAGGCGCACGACGCCCTGCGTGTGATCGAGGCGACAAGCCGCGACGCGCTGGCCGAGATGCGGCAGATGCTTGGCCTGCTGCGCGCCGAGGCGGCTGAGGACGGGGTCGCGTGGGCCCCGCTGCCGGGGCCTGCGGGCCTGCCCGGACTGGCCGCGGCGGCGGAGATGGTGGGTGTCCGCGTCGACATGGACGTGCGAGGCGTGGCGGACCTGCCGGACGGCTTGGGACGCGCGGTCTACCGGATCGTGCAGGAGGCGCTGACCAACGTGATGAAGCACGCCGCCCCGGCGCACTGCCGGGTCGTGGTCGACGCGGACGGCGACGATGTCCGCATCGTAGTGACCGACGACGGGCCCGGCCACCGGTTGTTGCCCACCGCACCCGATGCCGGGCACGGACTGGTCGGCATGCGGGAACGCGCAGCGCTGTACGGCGGGACGTTCACCGCCGGACCTCGACCGGACCGGGGGTTCGAGGTCGCCATCCGGCTGCCCCACCTGCGCGGCTGACAGCCGTAGGTCGGGCCCAGCGAGGCATCGTGGTGGCATGAGGATTGGGGGGTTGGTTCGGTGTTGTCCCGATTAGCCAGGCGTTTGGCGGATTTGGCCCTGGATGGATACAGGAAACACAACGGTGCTCGCGAACTGGCGGCTCGCGAGGACGAAAGGCTGAGGCTGACGAGAGATTTGCACGACGATCTCGGCCCGGCACTCGCCGGAGTCCGCCTGCGGCTGGACACCGCCGCGGCGCAACTCGTGCACCAGCCCAGCGCGCAGGGACTGGTCGTGGCTGCTGCCGCGGAGATCGACAGGATAGTGGCGGACGTGCCCCGGATCGTCCACGGCACGCCGCCGCCTGACCTGGACGTGGGGCTGCCGGACGCGTTGCGGCGCCTGGTGGCCCGAGTCGGCAGCCGTCGGCCGGTCGTGACGCTCGAACTTCCCGAGCAACGGCCCGAGGTGACCAGCGCCGTTGCGGAGGCGGCGTATCGCATCTCCGCCGAGGCGTTGACGAACGCGGTGCGGCATGGGCAAACCAGCCACGTGACGATCCGCCTGATGGTGGCGGGCAACGACATCGTGCTGGAGGTCATCGACGACGGACACGGGATCGCCTCGGGCGTCCGACCGCGCCGAGGTGTCGGTCTTGGCTCAATGCGCCACCGAGCCAGGGAGATCGGCGGCTGGTGCGCGGTGTTCTCGCGCGGAGCCAACCGGAGCGGCACGGTGGTACGCGCGGTGTTGCCCAGAAGTCCCAGATGACGGTCAGTGTCCTCCTGGTCGACGATCATCCGTTCTACCGGTCCGGTGTGCGCCTGGCCTTGGCGGACGCGGGCAGCCTCAGGGTCGTCGGGGAAGCACAGAGCGGCAAGGAGGCGCTGGACGCCGTGCTGTCCGTGCGGCCGCACGTCGTGCTCATGGACATCGCCCTTCCTGACCGCTCCGGCATCGGGATCACCAGGGAGATCGTCTCGGCGGCGGACCTGACGGACGGCCGGCCAAGAGTGATCATCGTGTCCGCGTCGGACGACGACGACTCGGTGGTGGCGGCGATCCGGGCAGGCGCGCTCGGCTACCTGGTCAAGAACACCGCGCGGGATGAACTGTTGCGCGCGGTTCACCTTGTCGCGCGCGGCAGCGCGGTGTTCAGCCCGGTGATCGCGGAGCGGCTCGGCGACTACTTCTCCGTCATGCACGACGTTCCGACCAGGGCGCTGTTCCCGAAACTGACCCAGCGGGAGCGACAGATCCTCGACTTGGTCGCGCGTGGTCTGGACAATCGTCGGATCGCGCGTCAGCTGGTGCTCTCGGAGCGGACCGTCCGCAACCATGTCACGCACGTGCTGATGAAGCTGGAGGTCACGACCCGGGCGGACGCGGCCATCCGCGCGAAGGACGCCGGTCTTGGCCGTTGAGCCTTCCGTGTCGGTGATCAGTCCTCTGTGGTGACATCCCGCAGTGCGGTGACCGCGGTACCGAACATCGTGTCCTTGATGGCTTGCAGGACGGAGGGCGTTTTGCCGACGAGTGGGCGAACAGTGTCGATGGCCTTGGCCTGAACCTCTGCCTGGTCGGCGGTGGCGTCGACGATGCCGAGGGCGCGGGCGTCCTCGCCGCCGAACCTGCGGCCGGTGGTCATCGAGGCGACGGCGGCGGCCGGGGTGAGTTTGGCCTGGATCAGCGCGGCCATGCCGGGGGTGAACGGGATGTTGATGTCGACTTCCGGGAGGCAGAAGTAGCCACGGTCGGCGCGCATCACCCGGAAGTCGTGTGCCAGGACGAGCATGGCGCCCGCGCCGAAGGCGTGCCCGTTGATCGCGGCCGCGGTGGGCACGGGAAGGGTGAGCACACGAGCGAGGAGTTCCTGCACGTCGGCCACGTAACCGCGAGCGTGGTCGCCGTTGGCGGCAAGCCATTCCAGGTCGAGACCGTTGGAGTAGAACTTGCCCGTGCCGGTGGTGACCAGGGCCGTTGCCGGCGGGTGTCCGGTGACGGTGTCGAGGTGGGCATGGACGGCCTTGAGCCAGTCGGGGGAGAACCGGTTCTCGTTGTCACCGAGGTCGAGGACGAACACAGTGTCGTCGAGGTGGAGATCAGGCACGGGATCGTCCTCTCAATCTACTCGTCGGTAACTATGGAGTGGTTCATACCCGCTGGTCAAGGGAGGTCGCCGTCGGGTACGTGGAGCCGCAGAGCCGCAATGGCAGCCCTGGCCTGTTCCACCTCGGCACCTTCGGCGATCGCGGCCAGTGCCGCACGCCAGGCCGCCGCGAGCACCCGGCCGAGAAGCGGTGTCGTGGGGACGGCCGTCTGACTGAGCATCTCGGTCAGCCGGTCGTGGTTCGTGCCCGTGGGAGGGTCGTCCAGGATGCGGAGGAAGTTCTCCCGGACCGCGAAGTCCAAGCCGACGAGTAAGGCGGACGTCACAGCGGCCGCGCGGTCGGACTGCCCGGCCGCCAGCGCGCCTTCCATGCGGTCGAGAAGCCGTCGTTCCACGTCCTCCCGCACGAAGGCGTACAGCCCGAGCTTGCTGCCGAAATGGTGATACAGCGCTCCTGTGGTGACGTTCGCCGCTGCTGCCAGTTCGGTGACCGTGACCTCGTCGAAGGGACGTGTCCCGAACTCCTTGACCGCGGCCAGGGCAAGCCTGCCCTTGGGGGATGTCGATACCGGAATCCACTCGCGCACTCGGCCATAATACGATTATGCTCTGCCGTAATCTAGTTACGACTCGGAAGGATCTGCCATGAAGCTCGAGTTCCTGTTCGTCCCGACCTCAGACCTGACGGCCTCGCTCGCCCTCTACCGCGACACCCTCGGCTTCACCGAGGTGTGGCGGGAAGGCGAGACGACCGTCGCCCTCTCGCTGCCAGGCAGCGATGTGCAGGTCATGCTCGACGCCAACGACCCCAAGGCGCCTGTCGGGCCGCTGTTCGTCGTCGACAGCGTGAAGGCCTTCCATGCTTCCCGCCCGGAAACACTGACCCCGCTCGACGGCCCTTCCGAGATCCCCGGCGGTTTCCTCGCCACCTACCAGGACCCGGGCGGCGCGACGATCTACGTCATGGACCAGTCGACTGACCAGGGCGCCTCGTAGGTCAAGGCTCTTCCTGGCTGCGCGGCTGTCGTCCTCGGTCGTCATCCCCGACGGTGCGGAAGTCGGCGAGGTCGAGATCGCTGGACTCGTGGACAACCCGGTTGCCGCGCCCCAGTCGAACGTTACGCCGATCGACGTCCATGTCGTCGCCGAATGACGGCCGTTGGCTGCGGTCCAGCTGGCTCTGGAACTGTGCGGCGAGGTTGGCCATTCCCGCCGCGAACAGAATGACCTCGGGCTCGCCGCGGACCAGGTCGGCGTCAAGGGTGTAGCCGTGCGCCATCGGGTTGTACAGGAGGACGTCGTTGGCCGCGGCCGTGTCGTTCAGCTCATGCATGGGGCCGAATCCCGCGAGATAGGCCTGCAGGGCCGGGAAGTCCGCGAAACGCAACAAGGTGATGTCGGCCTGTACGACGTAGTTGTGCAAGTACGTCGACGCGGTCCCGAAACGCCCTCCGGCGTGCGCGGAGAATCGGGAGCCGATCGCGAACCAGGCGGGCGGGTTGGGCAGTGTCTGTTGCGCGCCCGTGGCGGTGGTGAACCGCTGCACGGTTGTGCCGTGGGTCAGCGTTGTCCCCACGGCCAAGGTCCGGATCGGGACGCCGCCGACCGGGACGCCGCCGACCGGGATGCCGCCGACCGGGGCGGCGCCCAGCGCGGCTCCGCCAGCGGCGGCGACCGCGGGGGGCGCGCCGCCGAGTAGGGCGTTGCTCACCGCGGTCGGGTCGGCCATGAGGGCGTCCAAGTCGCCGATGCTCAGGTGCGCGAGCAGGTCGGCGATGATTGCGCTGGGTGTGGCGGGGTGCGCCATGACGTGCTCCTTTGCTCCCGTTCGTCGCGGGTCACGAAGTCTTCGCGGCGCGGGCGAGGCGCGCCGCGTCCTGCAGGATCCGGTCGAGATCAGCGGGGTCGAGTTCGGCGAGCGAGAGCCCGCTCGCCTCGAGGGTGGCCGCGATGTCGGACTGCAGGCGTTCGTCGATCACGACGCCCGCTGCGCCACTGTCGGGTTCGGCAGACGCGGACACACCGAGGATGGTGTCGATCCACTGGGCGAGCGTGGTGGCCTTGGTCGCGTCGTCGGCCCCTTCCCAGCCCGGCCAGATCTGGTCGAACGTGGCGGTGACCGCTTGTGGCCAGTCGTCTCCCAGGTCGCGCTGCAACCGGTCACCGACGTCGACCGGGACCCAGTCCCAGGACGTACCCTCCGGCGCCGCTCCCACCTGACCGTACTGCGCCGCGAGTTGCTGCGGATCGAGCTCGGCCAACTCCATTACGACGGGAAGCGGGGAACTCGTCAGCCGCTCCAGGTTCTCCACGAAGCGGTCGATCACGGAGTCGTCGATCGACGAGTCGTACTGGTTTCCGATCGCACGGAGTCGGCCGACGAAGTCGCTCCAGTCGTCGGGCTGGTGCGACGCCACCGCGCAGACAGCGTCGAACCATCCCCGTACGACGGCGACTGGCAGCTCGACCGCGTTGATCACAGCTGTGGCCTGCTGGTCGTCCATGGGTGCTCCCTCGCCGTTGCCCAGGTCGCCGGAAGAGCGCCTGATGTCGACTCGGACTGACGCTAGAACGCCGGTGCGACGCCGAACAGAGTCCTCGGGACAAGAGAGGAGGCAGTTCGCAGTGCCCGAACGCCTCTCGCGTTCCCCGGCCGGGAACGGTTGTGAGCCGACACTTCGCTGCCTGTGAATTGCTCAGCCGAACACCTCGTCCAGCCAGTCGTAGATCCGGCACCCGGCGAGCACCACGGCACCGGCCTGGCAGTGCTCGTCAGAACCGTCGGCCGACGTGAACTTGACGAACCGCTTGGGGCAGTTGAGGTGTTCGTAGAGTTCCTCGGGCTGGCCTGCGAAGAACCCGTCGTTCTCGGCCGCGCAGACCAGGGTCGGGCAGCCGATCTTCTCGGCCACTCCGCCGGTCAGCGTGTAGTCGCAGAAGGTGGCGAGGAACTCGCGCGGGGTGGACGAGCCCATCACCCACTGGCCGTGGCTGGTCGCCCACCGCATGCTCGGGCTCTGCTCGATGGCGGCGGCCAGCGCGGCGTCCACCTCCGGCGCCGATTCCGCACTGAGCTCCGCGACGGCCCGCTCCCGGTCACCGCCGAACTGGGCGACGAAGTTGCGTGCGCTGTCGTACACGCCGTCGAAGGCGATCAGGGCTTTGATCCTCGGCTCGAACGCGGCCGCCCTCGGCGCGAGCATCCCGCTCAGGCTGATGCCGTACAACGCGATCCGCTCGGAGTCCACTTCGGGCAGTGTGTCGGCGAAGTCGACGACCGGGGTGATCACCGCCTCCCAGTCCGGCCGGAATGCCAGGCCCTGCCGGTGGATCGCCTCGCCCTGGCCGGGCCCGTCGAAGGTCAGCACGTTGTAGCCGCGCTCGATCGCGGCCGCGCCGCCCATGAAGTAGGTTTCCTCGGCGGTGCCGTCGAAACCGTTGTTGATGATCACGGTCGGCCGGGCCGCTCCCGAGTCGTCGACCCGGTAGAAGTAGCCCGCGAGGGTGGTGTCCTGGTACGGGATCCGCACCGGCTCGGCCGGTGTGTCGAACAGTTCGAGTGCGCGGTGCCAGCAGTCGACGGCCCGGTCGTACGCGGTGCTGATCCTGGGATCGGATGGGTTGCCGTGCAGGAAGAACTCCGCTGACCGGTAGTAGTTGGACGCCCGCAGCAGGCCCTTGCGGGCGCTGACCCGGTGGCCACCGGCCAAGCTGTGCTCGGCCTCGCCCGCGACTCGGTCCGCGGTGGCCAGCCAGGCCCGGTACCAGCTGTCGTAGTCGCCCTCGGTGATGGCGGCCGCGGTCTCGACCACCTCGCCGAAGTCGGCGCCGCCGTAGGCGATGTGCGAGAACGAGCGCAGCGTCTCGAACCAAAACGTCTCGTCCTTCTCGAAGAACAGCCTCCGCATGATGACTCCTCTTATCGCGACAGTTGTTGCTTTAGCGTCACGGTACTGCGCCGCGCTCGCTAAAGCAACAAGTGTCGCGGTAAGCTGGGCCTGTGATCGAACGACGGCCGGGGGGACGCAGCGCCCGGGTACGCGAGGCAGCGCTGGCTGCGGCGGCGGACCTGACGCGGGAGCGCGGGATCGGTGAGGTCACTCTCTCCGACATCGCTGAGCGCTCCGGGGTGAACCGGGCCACGCTGTACCGGCGCTGGGGGACTCTCGACGCGCTGATGGCCGACATGACCATGCACTCGATCTCCACCGGGGCGCCGCTGGCCGACACCGGCTCACTGCGAGGTGACCTGTACGCGTGGGCGATCAAGGCGTCCCACGACATCCCCTCGGAGAACGGCGCGCTGCTGCTGCGGTCGATGGTGATGACGCTGCCGGTGACCGACGAGGTGCGCGCACTGCGCGTGCGCTACCTGGAGCACCGCTACCGCGAGCTGGCCGCCGTACTGGAACGAGCCCGCGAGCGCGGCGAGTCCGGGCCTACTGTGGACGAACTGTACGAGATCGTGCTCGCCCCGATGTACCTGCGCGTGCTGATGGACTACCGGCCGCTCAGTGAGGAGTACGCGAAGTCTCTTGTGGACAGGGTGCTGTCGTTCACGCGACCGTGACTGGATCACCTTGTCGCCGACCGGGCAACGACGTCGGGGGCTGGCTACCGCAGAGCGGGCTCCAGCAGGTCGACGGTCGCCGCGACCACGTCGTCCTTGCCGGGCAGGGTGACCTCCTGCAACACAGCGCTCGCCGGTACCGGGGTCGGTGCACTGAGGACGGTCCGGATGCGTTCCGGCGGCACGGCTCCGGACGTGGCCAGGTGGAAGCCGAGGTCACGAACGAGCGAACACGCCCCGATCGTCTCGTCGACCAGGACCGCCCCGGCGGTCGTCGACGCCATCGCCGCCACGCCTGCCCGGTCCAGCGGCGCCGCCGTGCGCAGGTCCACGACCTGGCATGAGTACCCGCGTTCGGCGAGAGCGTCGGCAGCTTCCAGGCAGATCGGCACGGTGTTCCCGATCCCCACCAATGTCACGTCCTGGCCGTCGCGGATTCGTTTGGCGACACCGAACGGGACCGGGTCGAAGGTGGGCTCCGGATCGGGGACGTCCTGCCAGCCGGGGAAGAACAACCGGGACGTCTCGAGGATGATCACCGGGTCGGGGTGGGTCAGCGCGGACGCGATCATGCCCGCCGCCGAGTTCACCGATGACGGCACCGCCACCACCAGGCCGGGGATCTGGCTCAGCATCGCGTGCGGCGCGTGTTCGTGCTGTGGTCCGGAGTTCTCCCCGTGTCGGGTGACACCCAGGATCAACAACGGCACCGAGTGCTGTCCGCCGCTCAGATAACGCCACTTGGTCGCCTGGTTCACCAAGGGATCCATCGCGGAGTACAGGAACGCGGCCCGACCGACGTCGACGATGACGCGCCGTCCGGTCAACGCCATCCCGACCGCCATGCCCATCATCGCGTTCTCGGCGATCGGGGTGCGCACGATCCGGTCGTCACCGTAGTCCCGCACCCAGGAATCGTCCTGGTACGTGCACAGGATCGTCAGGTCCGGCTGGTCGGCCATGGCCTGTTGGAGCACGGTGTTGATCGGGTGCTCGATGCTCACCGGGACCACCTCTCGTCGGGTTCCGCGGGCCACGGCGCGGCCGTCACGGTTGTCAGCGCCAGTTCGGGCTCGATCGGCGGCGCCGCCACTGCTCCGGCGACCGCCCGGTCCACCACCTCGACGGCCGCCGCGCGCAGCGGTTCGACCGCGAGTCCCGCTGCGCGGACATGCGAGGCGGCGATGTCGAGGGGGTCGCGTGCGAGCCATGCGGCGACCTGGTCCTCCGGGCGGTAGTTGCCCGGCTCGTAGTGCTGCATCTGCGAGTGGAAGTCACGCAGGTACGTCTTGGCCACCAACACTTGGGGCCCTTCGCCCCGGCGGCACGCGGTGAGCGCGGTGGCGGCCGCCGTGGCCATCGCGAGCACGTCGTTGCCGTCGACCTCCTGTGTCGCAAGGCCGAGGTTGCGCAGCAACGTGGCTGGCCGGTGCGGCATGACGAGATCGCTCGAGGTGTGGTCCTGCCAGCCGTTGTCCTCGCAGACGAGCATGAGCGGCAGGTTCAACCGAAGCGCGATCATCAGCGACTCGTACGCGACACCCGCGCCGAGCGCGCCGTCGCCACAGAAGACCACGACGGCACGGTTGTCGCGGGCGGCCTTCTCGGCGAACGCGACCCCGGTCGCGATCGACAGCTGGGACGCGACGATCGAACTGGCCAGCAGGAACTTCGCGGACCGGTCACACAGTTGCATCGAACCGCTCTTGCCTTCGCAGACGGCGCCGGACCGGTCGAGCATCTCGCGCAGCAGCGGTTCGGGCGCGCTGCCACTGGCCAGGGCGTGCCCGTGACAGCGGTAGTAGCCGACGACCCACTCGTCCGGATCGCGGTGGGCCAGCGCGCCGACCGCCACCGCCTCGTGCCCGGTGTACGGGTGGATGACACCCGGGATGAGTCCGTCGTTCGCCAGCCGGAGCGATTCTTCCTCGAAATACCGGATCAGCACCAGCTGCCGGTACAGCTCGGAGATGTCATGCACAGCGCATCACCTTTGCGTTGATCGTGATTCGTCCGACCCGCAGATCCTCGGCCGCGGAAGTGTCCATGCCCACTGGCGGGGACGCTAGGGAGCCGAAAATGCCGGTGTCAACGAACCGTTCGGCGCCGACCGGCCGATTCCCGATCGCGTTGACAGCGGAACGGAGTCCTCGCAACGATCTGTCCCGCCGGCGAGACATCGACCGACGGGAAGGTCAGGATGCCCGAGCTGCGGCGGAGAATACGGCTGGAACAACGGGAACGGCCCGCCGAGGTGCCGTTGTCGTTGACCCAGCAGCGGTTGTGGGTGCTGAGCCAGATCGATCCCGACGACATCGCGTACAACAACATCTTCACGCTCCGCCTCACCGGAGCTGTCGACCCGGCCGCGATGCGTGCGACGCTGGAGACGATCGCGGGTCGGCAGGAGGCGCTGCGGACCAGGTTTCCCGCGAACGAGGCGGGCGAACCGAGGCAGGAAGTGCTGCCGCCGGGCCCGATTTCGTTGCGGTTCGAGGAAACCAGTGCCGACCGCGTGGCCGAGGTCGTCGCCGACGTGCAGTTGCGGCCGCACGACCTGACCGCCGAGCCGCCCGTGCGGTACGCGTTGATCCGGCTGGCTCCACAGGACCACGTGCTGCTGATCGCGATGCACCACATCGTGTGCGACGCCGGTTCGTTCGCCGTGCTGCGACGCGAGATCGACCTGATCTACCCGGCCGTCGTCGCCGGTCGTACGCCCGATCCGGAGCCATTGGCCGTGCAGTACGCGGACTTCGCGCTGTGGCAGCACCAACGCGCCGCCGCCGGTCGGCTGGACGAGCAGTTGCGGCTCTGGCACGACAGGCTGCGCGACGCGCCCGCCGCCACGGATCTGGCTCGGTTGGCGCCAACCGGGGACCGAGGCGTCGGTGTCAACCGAATGTTCACTCTGGACAATGAGACCACGGCGAAGGTCCAACGGCTCGCGATCGCCGCGCAGGCCACGCCGTTCATGGTCATGTTCGCCGCGTACACCGTACTTGTCGCGCAACTGGGGGAGCGCTGGCGCGACGACATCGTGGTCGGGCTGCCGTTCGACGGCCGCGTCGACCGCCGGTTGGACCGGCTGGTCGGCATGTTCATCAACACCCTGGCCGTGCGCGTCCGATGTGCGCCTGAGCTGACATTCCGCGCGTTGCTCAGCCAGGTCCGTGACAGTCTGTTGGAGGCGTACGGCAACGCCGACGTGCCGTTCGACTGGCTGGTGCGGGACCTGGCGCCTCGGCGTGACGTCGACCAGAACCCGATCTTCCAGGTGATGTTCCAGCTCCAGCACGCCGACGGGGACGCGAGCACGGTCGCGGACATGCCAGCCATGGAGTTCCCGGTCGCCGACCAGCCCGCGAAGTTCGACCTCACGCTCAACGCGGTCATCGCCGACGGATCCGTCCTCTGTGGGCTCAACTACCCGGCCGGTCGGTACACCGAGGACACGATCACCCGGCTGTGCGGGCACTTCCAGGCCCTGGTCGGCACGGTGGTCACGGACCCGGATCTGCGCATCGGCGACCTGGCCGAGTTCGAGTTCGCCCGTGCCGTGCCGGTGCAAACCGCCCCGGCGGTACGGTCGCGGACCGAGGCGCTGGTGAAACCCGGCGAGGACGTGGAGAAGACGATCGCGGCCGTGTTCGCCGAAGTGCTCGGGGTGCCGTCGGTCGACGTACACGAGAGCTTCTTCGACCTCGGCGGGCACTCGCTGCTGGCGATCCGGCTCGTGCGCCGGATCGGCGACCAACTCGGGGCGAAACTGCCAACCACGCTGATCTTCCGGTACCCCAGTGCTTCCGCGCTGGCCGCGGCGGTGACCGGTGCGGCTGACGACACCCCCGCCGACGACTTCCTGCGGGATGTGGGCATGGATCTGGAGCCGCCGACCGGGGCGTGGACACCGGGGCCGATCCACAACGTCCTGCTCACCGGTGCGACCGGCCTGATGGGCACCCACGTACTGGCCCGGACCTTGCGGACGACCGACGCCGTGGTGTGGTGTCTGGTGCGAGCCAAGGACGAGGACACGGGCCGACGGCGCATCCGGGTCACACTGGACCGCCACGGACTGTGGGACGAGGACTGGGCATCCCGGATCGTCGTGGTCTGCGGGGACCTGGCTGAGCCGCGGTTCGGCCTGGACACCGACGCGTACGTCCGGCTCGCCGGGACGATCGACACCGTTTTCCACCTGGCCGCCAATGTGAACCTGCTCGATTCGTACGCCAGGGTGCGGCCGGTCAACGTTCTCGGCACACGCGAGGTCGTTCGGTTCGCCGCCAGGCAACGGGTCAAACCTGTGCACCACGTGTCCTCGATCAGCACGGTTGTCGGCGGAGCGGACGCGCCGGACGTGTTGCCGGAGGACTGGCGCACCGACCCGAGTGACCTTGGCAGCAACGGGTATCTGCGGAGCAAGTGGGTGGCCGAGCAGACGATCCGGCAGGCAGCGGAACTCGGTGTGCCGACCGCGATCTACCGGCCGAGCCGGATCAGCGGCGACTCCACCACCGGGGTCATGAACGAGCAGGACGCGTTCTGGCACTACGTCCGCGCGTGTATCGATCTCGGCGCTGTGCCCGCGGGCGACGGTTGGCAGGATCTCGAAGCGAACCTCGTTCCGGTCGACTACGCCGCGGCGGCGTTCGTGTGGATCGCCACGAGCCGCCGACCGGACGGCACCGCCTACAGCCTGTCCCACCACATCCCCACCACGCTGTCGGCTGTCGTGTCCGAGGCTCGTGCCCTGGGATACCCGGTCGCGGACGTGCCCTATCCGGATTGGCAACGCCTACTGTCCACGGAGGACTCGGTGGCGGTGCGGTCTGTCGCCCTGCTCACGAGCGCTGTCGGCACTGGCACCGCGTCCGGGGCGCGGGTCGTGTCCGAAGTCAGCCGCGCCACCACCGAAGCAGCCCTCGCGAGCAGCGGGATCGCGTGCCCGGCCATGGACGCCCCGATCCTGCGGCGCTATCTCACGTACTTCGCCGAGGCCGGACTGCTGGGCGGCACGGCCCCCGAAGCCTTGGCGGAGACCTTTCCGGCGATGTGGCAGGCGGCGGTACGGCAGTGGCCACGGCACATCGCGGCCCGGTCGGACTCCGGTGACGTGACGTACACCGAGCTCGACCGGGCCTCGGCGGTGGTGGCGGCCGCGTTACGAGCGCGGGGGATCGGCCGTGGTCGGCGGGTCGCCGTCCGCCTCGCACATGGCGTGCCATTGTTGGAGGTGCTCATCGGCGTGCTGCGTGCCGGTGCCGCGTTCGTGCCGATCGACCACCGACACACCGATCTCCGAGCCACCCGGATCCTGACGGCCGCGCACGTGGATCTCCTCGTGACCGACGAGCCCTGCACCGCTCCCTGCCCCACCGTGACTCCGGAGGAGTTGCGGGCTGAGGACCGTGATCCGGTGGCGGACACGGCACGACCGGGAGATGCCGCCTACGTGTTGTTCACCTCCGGCTCCACCGGGGAACCCAAGGGCGTCGTGGTGCCCCATTCCGCGCTCGGCCACTACCTGCGCTGGGCAGTCGGCTCCTACCTGCGGTACGGGACCTCGGGCGCGCCGCTGTACAGCTCGGTCGCGTTCGACCTGACCATCACGTCGATGTTCGCGCCACTCGCGGCCGGTCGCACCGTCCGGCTCGTGTCCACGAAGGACGGTATCGACGGCGTGGCCGACCTGCTCATCGGCGGCGTCTCGTTCGACTTCGTGAAGCTGACTCCGTCGCATCTGCGGGTGTTGCTCGCGGCCGTGCAGGACAAGCCGATCGCCGGGTCCGTGGCGTGCCTCGTGCTCGGCGGCGAGGCGCTGCCGTCGGACATCGTGCGAGAGTGGCGCCAAGTCAGCCCGCTGACCACGATCGTCAACGAGTACGGCCCGACTGAGGCCACTGTCGGATGCAGCGTGCACGTCCTGGCTCCCGACGACCCGGTACCGGATGAGATCCCGATCGGCCGGGCCATTCCGTCGGCCACGTTGCACGTCATGGCCGACGGTCACCTGGCTGACGAAGGCGAGCTGTTCATCGGTGGCGCGGCACTGGCCGACGGCTACTTCGCCCGTGCGGCGTCGACCGCGGAGCGATTCCTGCCCGATCCCTTCTCCGCCGGGCGGCTTTACCGCACAGGCGATCTCGTGCGCGTGCGCCCCGACGGCGAGCTGTGCTACCTCGGCCGTCTGGACGATCAGGTGAAGCTCCGTGGCCACCGCGTCGAACTGGGCGAGATCGAGGCAACGATTCGCGACCACCCGGACGTGACCGACTGCGTGGTGCGCGCGTGGCGGCGAGCAGCCGACGATGTCCGGCTGGTCGCGTACATTGTGGCCCACCACGACGTGTCGAGCGTACTGGTGGACTACCTCCGGCCGCTGTTGCCCGACTACATGGTGCCGCGCACCTTCGTCGCGCTGCAGGCGATTCCGCACACGATCAACGGCAAGGTGGACACCGAAAGGCTCCCGCTGCCCGCCACGGGATGACTCAGGTCAGCTGCTCCAGGTGCGCGCTGTACGCGGCGAGTGTGGGCGCGTCGAAAATCAACCGCACAGGTACGCGCACCCCGAACTGTTTGCGTACCCGGGCCACCATGCGCATCGCCAGCAGGGAGTTCCCGCCGAGGGTGAAGAAGTCCGCGGACCGGCCGACACTCGGCACCCCGAGCACGCCTGCCCACAGGTGAGCGATCCTGCGTTCCATCACGCTTTCCGCGTCGTCGGTTGTCTCCGTTGGCACACTGGAGCCGAGCAGTGCCATGCGGTCCACCTTGCCGTTGGGGAGTTTCGGCAAGGTGGAATGGCGGACGTACTGCGACGGGACGGCAGCCGGTGGCAGGCGATCGCCGAGGAACGAGCGCAGTTCGTCGTCCGGGCAGTCCTCGTCGAGGACGAGGTGGGCCACCAGTTGCTCGCCCGACACCAGCACGATCGCGTGCCGTACGGCGGGATGGGCAACCAGAGTCGCCTCGACGGCGGCTGGTTCCAGCCGGACACCGCGGATCTTCACCTGTTCGTCCGCGCGGCCAAGGATCTCCATGACGCCGTCCGGTCGGCGGCGAACGAGGTCACCCGTGTTGTACAGGCGTTGACCGTCGGCCGCGGGCACGAACATCTCGGCGGTTCTCGCCGCGTCGCCCAAGTATCCCCACGCCAGGCAGGCTCCGCCGACGTACAGCAGACCTGGTTGGCCATCCGGCACGCGCTCGCCGTGCGGGCCGAGGACGTGGGTGGTCACGCCGTCGATCGGGCGGCCGATCGGGATCGGGTCGGTGTCGGTCGCCGTGACCTCGTGCGTGAGGAAATCGATACACGCTTCGGTGGGGCCATACTGGTTGAGCACCCTGGCCTGGGTCACGGCACGTACCCGTCGACACAGGTCGGCGGTCAGCCGCTCACCGCCACACAACAGGTAACGCAAGCCTGCCAAGCCACTTCCACCGCTCCCCGCGAGATACTCGGCAAGCAGCGATGGCACGAAATGCGCCACGGTCACCCCGGTCGCTGCCATGAAAGTGACGAGTTCGGACGGTTCAGCCTCACTGTACGCGGGGGCGATGGCGACCATGGCACCCACGCAGAGAGGCGCGAGCAGCTCCCAGAAGGCGAAGTCGAAGGCGGGGGAGCTGAGCTGGAGGACGACATCGTTGGCGTGCAACGGATAACACCGCTGGGCCCACCGCACGCGGTTGGCCAACGCGCCGTGTGGCACCGCGACCACCTTCGGTCGACCGGTCGTGCCGGAGGTCGGCAGCAGATAGGCGGCGTCGCCGGGACTCGGCGAACCGTGTGCGTCGCCTGGTGTCGAGGTGGGTTCTCCAGCGTCAGTGGTCAGGACCAGCTTGGGATTGATCTTGGCGATCGCGTGGTCGGCCCATTGGGTGCGGCGCTGGAGGTCCACGACAGCCACCGCGGCGCGGAGATCGAGGATCGCGAGCATCGTGACGGCTTGCGTCAGTCCACGTTCCGCGTCGACGATGACCCGGTCGCCGCGGCGGACGCCGCGGTCGCGGAGTGACGTGCCCACATGATCGATGGCCGCGCCCAAGTCCGCGTAGGTCATCATCGTTTGTCCGTCGGTCAACGCCGGACGGTCAGGGTGAGCGGTGATGGACCTACGCACCCAGTCGGGCACCATTCCTCGGTGCCACTGTTGGTGTCCCGCCAGCGGGACAGCTCCGGTCACGTCGGGTTCTGTTCGGCCAGCGAGCGGCGAACGCTCAAGGGCGTGATGTCGGTCCAGACAGCGTCGACATGGGCGAGGCACTCCTCTCGGGTTCCCCGAGTTCCCTCGGCACGCCAACCGGACGGCAGTTCCCGGTCCGCGGCCCAGATCGAATACTGCTCCTCGTCGTTGACGACGACCTGGAACTCAGTCATAGCTCCGCTCCACACAGCGCATGGGAATGAGGAAGACGTTGGCACGGTAACGATCGCGGTCGCCGAATGTCGAGAACGCCGGATTCACGCAGCCGCGCGGATTGCCTGCCGGAACGCCCGAGCGGTAGCTTCCGCTGTGGGTGATCATGATTTTTCCCTTTGTCGTGAAGGAAATCGGCAGTGACTGCTAGGTCATCATCAGAGCTTTCCGCCGAGGCGAGACGACTGCTCGAGCAACGGCTGTCCGGCCGGAGCACCTCGGCGGTGGCTGCCGGTAGCCACGATTCGGCGCCGCTGTCCAGTGATCAGCGACGGCTCTGGTTCCTCACCGAGCTGCGGGCCGACCGCCTGGAGTACAACGTGGACGCTGCGTGGCGGCTGCGCGGCCCGTTGCGCCCGGACGCGCTTGAGGAGGCACTGCGGGCAGTTGTGCGCCGACACGACGTCCTGCGGATCACGGTGTCCGGTGCGGATGCCGAACCCCGCCAGGTGGTCGGCCCGATGCCGCGCACTGTCCTGGCTCGCCACGACCTGGCGGGCGAAGCGGATCCGGTGGCGGCGGCTTTCGCGCTGGCACAGGACGTGGGCAACCAGCCGTTCGACCTGACCGAGGGGCCGCTGTTGCGGGCCTGGCTCGCCCGGCTCGGGCCGGACGACCACGTCTTCGGCGTCACCGTGCACCACATGGTGTTCGACCGTGACTCGTTGGCGATCCTGCTCGCCGACATCGCGGCGGCCTACGCGCACAACGGCGAACTCGATCCACTTCCGGCGCAGTACACCGACTTCGCCGCGTGGCAACGACAACGAGCGCAGGCCCCGGAACGAGCAGCGGACCGCGACTACTGGCGGGAGCGGCTCGCGGACGTCCCGGTGGTGCTCGAACTGCCTACCGACCGGCCCCGCCCGCCCCAACCATCCGGCCACGCGGGTGAGGTCGCCATCACCATCCCGCCAGCCAAGGCCGATGCGGTACGAGCACTGGCCGCCGCGCACCGCACCACCCCGTTCATCCCCGCGTTGGCGGCGTTCCAGGGCGTGCTGTCGCGGTACGCGCCAGGCGTGCCCGCGGTCGCCGTCGGGTGCCCGTTCAACGCCCGCACCAGGGTGGAGTTCGAGGGCCTGATCGGGTTCTTCGCGCGGTCCCTGCCGGTGGTCGCGGACATCGACGGCGACCCCACCTTCGCGCGATTGGTCGACATGGCCCGCGACACCATGCTCACGGCCCACCGGCACCAGGAACTACCGCTGGACGAGATCGTCGCCCTGACCGGGACACCCCGCGACCTCGGCCACAACCCGGTGTTCCAGGTGTGGTTCGACCTCGCCGACACCGGTGACACAGTGCCGTGGCCGGACGGTGTGTCGATCGCGCCGCTACCCACCGGCCAGGCACGCACCCGGTTCGACGTCGAGATGCATCTGGTGGACAACGCATCCGCGGGGATCACCGGCCGCCTGCTGTACGCGACCGACCTGTTCGACCACGAGACCGCGGTCGAGTTCGCCCGCCACTACGAGACCTTCCTGGCCGCCGCCGTCACGGAGCCGTCCACGCGGCTGTCGCGGATCCCACTGCTCGCACCCGGTGAGGCCGCCACCATCATCGGCGAGTGGAGCGTGTCGTGACCGACATTCACGACCTGGTCGGCGTCGGGTTCGGTCCGTCGAACCTGGCGCTGTCGATCGCCGCCGCGGAGGCTGACGTGCCGCTGCGGGCAGTGTTCCTGGAACGGTCCGAGCGCTTCGGCTGGCACCGGGACATGCTCATCGACGACGCCACGATGCAGGTCGCCTTCCTCAAGGACCTGGCCACCCCGCGCAATCCCGTGAGCCGGTTCGGGTTCGTGCCCTACCTGTGGGCGCGGGACCGCCTGTCGGCGTTCATCAACCAGAAGACGTTGTTCCCGACCCGGGTCGAGTTCCACGACTATCTCGAGTGGGCGGCCGCCCAAGTGGACGACGTCGTCGAGTACGCCGCCGAGGTCGTCGACATCCGGCCGGTGCACGACAACGGTGAGGTGGCGTTCCTCGACGTCGTGTCGGTGCGTCCGGATGGCCAGGCCCGGGTGCGGCGGACCAGGAACGTGGTGCTGGCCTTGGGACTACAGCCGGTTGTCCCGCCCGGTGTCCATCCGTCGCCGAGGGTGTGGCACAGCGCGGACTTGCTGGGCCGCGCAGCCACGCTCGACCGTGCGAAGCCGCTCAGGTTCGCCGTCGTGGGCGCGGGGCAGAGCGCCGCCGAGTGCGTGTCCTACCTGCACAGGGCGTTCGAGCAGGCCGAGGTGCACGCGGTGTTCGGCCGTTACGGCTACAGCCCGGCCGACGACTCGCCGTTCGCGAACCGGATCTTCGACCCGGCCGCCGTCGACGACTACTTCGTCTCGCCGGACCAGGTGAAGCAACGGTTCTTCGACTACCACGCCAACACGAACTACTCGGCCGTCGACACCGAACTGCTCGAAGAGTTGTCCCACCGGGTGTACCGCGAAAGCCTGTCCGGGAGGCAACGCTTGTTCACGCATCACCTTTCCGCGATCACCGATCTGGCGGACACCGACGACGGCGTGTCCGTGTCCGTGGAGTTCCTGCCGACCGGCGAGCGCACCATGCTGCGGGTGGACCACGTCATCCACGCGACCGGATACCGGCCGACCGATCCGATTCCGCTGCTGGGCACGACTGCTGAACTGTGCCACAAGGACACTCTTGGCCGGTTGCGTGTCGAACGCGACTACCGCGTGGTGACCAAGCCCGACGTCCGGACGGGGATCTACCTGCAGGGCGGCACCGAGCATTCGCACGGCATCTCCTCGTCGCTGCTGTCGAACGTGGCGGTACGGGCAGGCGAGATTCTCGCCTCGATCCAGGAACGTCCGCAAAGGAGAGATGGTGACCAGGACGAACGGACGGCCCGTGCCGGAGACGATCCTGCTCGGCGTGCTGCGGCGCTGCCTCGCCGATGACGGCATCGGCCCGGACGACAACTTCTACGCCATGGGCGGCGACTCGATCGTCGCACTGGACGTCATCGCCCAGGCCATGGCCGAGGGCGTGGAAGTGGACCTGCTCGACCTGCTGACCAGCGAGACCGTCCGCGATCTGGCCGCACGAGCCACCATCGCCCGAGCGGTCCCCGAGGCCGCGTCGACCGGCCTCACCGATGACGACCTGGCCCTGTTGCCCGAGGCAGCGGTGCGGGCACGTCCGGCGTCCGCGTTGCAGGTCGGATTGGTCTACCTGGCCGAACTCGCCGAGGAATCGGGCGCCTACCTGGATTTCATGGGTGTCAGGGTGCGTGGCCCGTTCGTCGAACAGAGCTTGCGCGCGGCGCTGGAGCGCCTGCTCGATCGGCACGAGGCGCTGCGCAGCTCCTTCGACCTCGCCACGTACTCGGTCGCCGCCCAGATCGTCTGGGCGTCGGCGACGGCTCCGTTGGAGGTCGAGGAGCACGGCACGGTCTCCGAGTGGCAGGACCGGATCCTCGGCGAGGGTATCGATCTCGAACAACCACCGGCGTTGCGCTGCCACGCTCTCGTGTCAGCCGACCACTTCCGGTTGACCCTGGCCACCCACCACAGCCTCGTCGACGGGTGGAGCTTCGCGCGGCTGCTCGTCGACCTACTGCTGCTCTACGACGCCGAGCTCCGGCACGACTCAGCCGACCTGCGTGCCGTGCCCGCGAACGGCCACGACGAGTTCGTCAGGCTGGAGCGGGACGCCACGGAATCGGCCGCTGCCAAGGCATTCTGGGCCGGGGAGAACCTCGTCCCGCTGCGCTCGGTCGAGGCGAACCCGTCATGCGTGCTGAGGTTCGACGTCGACCGCGAGGCGCTGCGTGCCGCCGCGAACGACCTGGGCGTACCGGTGAAAAGCCTGTGCCTGGCCGCGCACGGGTGGGCGCTGGGCCAGTGGCTGGGGCAGGACCGGGTGGTGACAGGTCTGGTGATGAACTGCAGGCCGGAGGTGGACGGCGCCGACCAGTTGGTCGGGCTGTTCCTCAACACCGTGCCGGTGTGCCTTGACACTGTCGGCGGCTGGCCGGAGTTGGCCGAGCACGCGCTGCTGGCTGAACGGCTGGTCACGCCCCATCGCCGGTTCCCGCTCGCCTCGGTCACCGAGTTGGTCGGCGGTCCGGTGTTCGATGTGAGCTTCAACTTCACGCATTTCCACGTGTACCGCGAACTGGACCGGCTCCGGCAGGTGCGCGCGGACACGTGGTGGAGCCGCGACCGGGCGACGTTTCCCATGCTGGTCAACGTCTTCGTGGACGACCCGGCGTCCGGCACCGGCGGCACCGTGGAGTTCGACCCGGAGCTTGTCACACCCGTTCGCGCTGAGGAGTTCCGCGATCTGCTCCGCCATGGCCTGCACGCCGCCACCCATCCATGACACGGAACGGAGACGCGAGCATGTTGAGTCATGAACGGTGTGCGGAACACGCGGAACGTGCGCCGGATCGTGTCGCTGTCACAGACGGAACGACGGCGATGACCTACGGCGAACTGCACCGGCGGTCGAATCGGCTGGCCCACGTGCTGCGCGCCCGTGGTGTCGGACCGGACGTGCTGGTGGGCGTGAGCATGGTGCCGTCCGCCGAGTTGGTCGTGGCGATCCTGGGCGTTCACAAGGCAGGCGGTGCGTATGTGCCGTTGGATCCCACCTACCCGGCCGACCGCCTGGAGTACGTGGTTCGTGACAGCGGCCTGCGGCACCTCGTCTGCGGACCCGGTGGCTGGGACACGGCGGATGTCGAGGTCCAGCGGCTGGACGCGGGTGAGTCCGACACCGCGCCGGAGCCATCCGCTGGCCCCGAGCATCTCGCGTACGTCATCTACACCTCGGGATCGACCGGGCAACCGAAGGGTGTCATGGTCAGCCATGGCAACGTCGCGCGGCTGTTCACCGAGACCGACGCCTGGTTCGGTTTCACCGACACCGACGTGTGGACGTTGTTCCATTCCTTCGCGTTCGACTTCTCGGTCTGGGAGCTGTGGGGTGCGCTCGCGTACGGCGGCCGGTTGGTGATCGTCCCGCAGTCGGTCAGCCGTGCGCCGGACCGGTTCCTCGAGCTGCTCCGGCGCGAACGCGTGACCGTGTTGAACCAGACCCCGTCGGCGTTCGCGCTGCTGGCCCGAGCCGATGACGGCGGCGAACTCGACCTGCGGTGCGTCATCTTCGGCGGCGAGGCGCTCGATCCCGCGTCCCTCGCGCCGTGGGTCCGTCGCCGGGGCGTCGACCGGCCGAGGCTGGTCAACATGTACGGCATCACGGAAACCACCGTGCACGTGACGTACCACGTGATCGGCGAATCCGAAGTGGAGCACGGCAGCCGAGTCATCGGCGTGCCCATCCCGGATCTGCGGGTCCACCTGGCCGGCGCCGAGGACGGGGAGGTGGGGGAGATCCTGGTCAGCGGACCGGGCGTGGCCCGCGGCTACCTCAACCGGCCGGAGTTGGACGCGGCCCGGTTCGTCGACCTGGCGGGAGTGCGCGCGTACCGGTCGGGAGATCTGGGACGACGACGGCCGGACGGGACGATCGAGTACCACGGGCGTCTCGACGACCAGGTCAAGATCCGCGGCTTCCGGATCGAACTGGGTGAGGTGGAGGCCGCGCTCGTCCGGCACACGGATGTCCACGAGGCGATCGTGCTGGCTGAGCGGGACCGGTCGGGCCAGGCATATCTCGCCGCGTACGTGACTCCGCTCGGCCGCCAGCCGGATCCCGCGGAGCTGGTTGCCCACCTGCGAACCTTGCTCCCGGCGCACATGCTGCCGCAGTCGTTCACCGTCCTGGACTCCTTTCCGCTGACCCGCAACGGCAAAGTCGACCGCCGTCGACTGGCACCGGCACCTGTGACCGCAGTCCACCCCGAAGGGGACGGCGTCGCGGAGATCCTCGCGGCGGTGTGGGCCGACGCGCTGGATGTGAGCGCGGTCGGGCTGGACGACAACTACTACGTGCTGGGCGGTGATTCCATTCGGGCCGTTCGGATCATCGAAGGCGCGCGGGCGCACGGTCTGGACGTCACGATCGAGGACCTCATAGCTCACCAGACCGTGCGGGAACTGAGCCAGGCGCTGCCTTCGCCAGCGCGGTGAGCAGCGCGTCCGGTGCGGACAGCAGGTCGTGGTGGCCGCCGGGCAGCACGGTGAGTTCGTACGATTCGGAGTAGTGCTGCCATTCCCGGAGCTTGTCCTCGCTGATCTCGGTGCCGTCCGCCCAGTGCAACACTGTCAACGCTGTCGGCACGGGGACAGGTGACGGTCTGCGGTAAGCACGGCTGGCGTCGAGGTCCTGTTTGAGCACACCGAGAGCGAGTTGGATGAGCACGGGATGAGCCACACCACCCTGTGCGGTGAGGACAGTGGCGAGCTCAGCCGAGAGTTCGTCGTCGGAGAGGTCAAGCAGCCGATCGTATGGGCAGTCGTGCGGTGCGGCCTGCGCTGAGATCACCAGCCCACTCGGCGTCGGCATGTCGTTCTCGGCCAGGAACACCGCGAGCTCGTAGGCCGCCAGCGCACCGGCACAGTGTCCGAAAAGGATAAACGGCCGGTCGAGATATGGCTCCAACGACGCGGCTGCGGCCGACGCGAGGTCGTGGTAGGTGCCGAAGTGTGGCTCGGACCGTCGGTTCTCCCTGGCGGGCAACTGGATGGGACACACCTCCATGTCGCCGATGTGCCGTGGCCACCGGCTGAACATCGACGCGCCCGCGCCCGAGTAAGGGAAGCAGAACAGACGTGCCGCGCTGTGTTCGTCGGGGGCACGCAACAACCAGCTCACGTTTTTCATGGCATCTGATCCTGGCGGCCGAACGCGGCGCTGGTCCAGACTTCAGTACGCCCGCCTGTCCCGCTGGCGGGACACAGGAATCCCTTACTGTACTGGCGAATGGGGTGCGTCACCGTGCAACCGCTGGACGCGAAACGCCCGAAAGGCGACCCTGACCCGTACCCGAACTACGCGTGGTTGCGGGAGAAGGCTCCGGTCAGTGCGATGTTCAGCCCGCACGGAATCGGCGGCACATGGTTGGTCACGTCCTATGAGATCGCGCGGACCGCGCTCGCCGATCCCCGGCTGAGCAACGACAGCCGCAACTCCGGCGAGCAGGTGAGCGCCGAGGCGGCCGAGGACGACGACACCGCCCGTGGCCTGCTGGACCTCGACCGCCCGGAACACGCCCGGCTGCGCAAGCTTGTCAACGGTTCGTTCAGTCCGACCGCGGTGACGCGATGGCGGCCGATGATGGAACGGATCTGCCACGCCGCGATCGACCGGATCGCCGAGCAAGGTGAGGCCGACCTCGTCGGCTCGTTCGCGCTGCCCGTGCCCGTCGCGATCATCCACGAGGTACTCGGAGTCCCCGAGGACCAGCGCAAGGACCCGGCGCGCTGCTTCGACCTGTTCTACCGCGCCGGTCTGGCGCGGCCGCCCGATGCCTCGCTGTACCGCGAACTCATCGCGTACGTCGACCACTTCATCGACTACAAGCAACGCAACCGCGGTGACGACATCACCAGCATGCTGCTCGACCAGTTGGACGCGGGCGAGCTGTACGACGAACGCGAACTGCGGAGCATGCTGCTCGGAGTGCTCGGCGCGGGACACGTCACGACGGTGCAGTTCTTCGGCTGCGCCATCCTGCGCCTGCTCGCCAACACCGACCAGTTGGCCGCGCTCCTCGCAGGCGACACCGGTTGGGCGAGCGGGGTGAACGAGATGCTCCGGATCGACTCGCCCATCCAGGCCACCGTCTACCGTTACGCCACCGAGGACCTCGAACTGGGCGGGGTGCGGATCGCCAGGGGCGACGCGGTTCTCATCTCGCTGGCCGCCGCCAACCGCGACCCGGCCAGGTTCGACCGCCCCGACCTGTTCGACGCGGACCGCGCGAGCCGGTCCAACCTCGCCTTCGGCCACGGGGCCCACCTGTGCCTCGGTGCGCACCTCGCTCGCCTCGAAGGCGAGATCGGACTGGACATCCTGTTCCGCCGACTGCCCGACCTGCGGCTGGCGATCCCGCCGGACGACGTCGTCTTCGCGTACGGGCCGATGTTGCGCGGCCCGCGCCAGGTGCCCGTCAGCTTCACCGCCCGACGGATCGGCGGATGACCATCACCGGAGGCCCCATGCCCAGCACACCCGCCACCGCCGTGGACACAGTCGACACCCGCGTCGAACGCGTCGATCGGCGCGGGCGCAGCGTGCTCGACGGGTTGGACGAGTGGATCGCCAAGACCCCGACAGCGACCGCGGTCGTCTGCGGCGAGCACGCCGTCAGCTACCGCGAGCTCGACCAGCGAGCCAACCAGTTGGCGTGGGCGCTGCGCGCGCGTGGGGCGGGCCCCGAGTCGGTGGTGGCCCTGGTCCTGCGCCGGAGCGTGGAGTTGGCGGTCGCGGTGGTCGCCGTGCTGCGCGCGGGCGCGGCCTACCTTCCGCTGGAGCCGGAGTACCCGGACCGGCGGATCGCGTCGGCCATCGAGGACTTGGGCTGTGTGCTCGTCGTCGCCGACGACCCCTCGGCCGATCGGTGGTCCACAACAGACGTCCCGGTGATCGGTCCGGTCGCGGGCGGCGAACCAGACCACCGGCCGGACGTGCGAACCGGCGGCGACAACCTGCAGTACATCATTTACACCTCGGGCTCAACCGGCAGGCCCAAGGGCATCGCGATGACCCAGGGACCGCAGATCACGCTGCTCGACTGGTGCCGTATGCGCTACGCCGACCAAGCCGTGGCGCTCCAGTACTACCCGATCACCGCGGACGTAGCGTCCCTGGAGCTGCTGTCCACCTGGTGGTCGGGCGGCTGCGTGGTGATGGCCACCGAACGAGACCGTTACGACATCGGCGCGGTCGCTCGCCTGATCCGTCGGCACGGCGTCACCCGAGTTCTTCTGCCGGTACTGGCCATCCACCAACTCGCCGCGCACGCGGTGCGTGCCTTCGACGACGTACAGACCCTGCGCGAGCTGATCACGACCGGCGACCGGCAAACCGTGACACCGGAGCTGCGGCAGATGTGCCAACGGCTGCCGGACGTGTTCCTCGATGATCACTTCGGCTCCACCGAGGTCAACGTGGTGGTCGCGCCACGGCTGACCGCGCCCGCCGCCGACTGGCCGGACGCGCCGCTGCTGGGGCGGCCGATCATGGACGCCCGGGTGTACGTGTTGGACGCCAATCTGGCGCCGGTACCGCGCAACGTCGTCGGTGACATCTACATCGGCGGTGGCCCACTTGCCCGTGGATACGCCGGACGTGGCGCGCTCACGGCAGCCGCGTTCGTGCCCGATCCGTTCTCGGGTGTCCCGGGTGCCCGGATGTACCGGACCGGGGACCTCGGTCGCTGGCGCTCCGGTGGTCGGCTGGAGTTCCTGGGGCGCGCGGACTTCCAGATCAAGTTCCGCGGCTACCGGGTCGAGCCGGGGGAGATCGAGTCGCTGCTGATGGCACGCGACGACGTGGACCGCGCGGTGGTCGTGGTCGTCCACCCGGAGGACGCGTCCGGCGAGGACCTGCTGACCGCGTACGTCGTGCCCGCGTCACTGGGACCGGGCGAGGTGCTGCACGCCGAAACGCTCCGCGACGAACTCACCAGCCGCCTGCCCGCGCAGACGGTGCCGCAGGCCTTCGTGGTCGTCGACGCGTTTCCGCTGACCGACACCGGCAAGATCGACCGCCGCGCGTTGCCCCGGCCCGAGCACGTCGAACCGGAGTTCGTGCCGCCGCGCGACGAGGTGGAGTCGGCCGTCGCCGAGGTGTGGGCGGAGGTCCTCGGCGTGGACGAGGTGGGCATCAAACACAACTTCTTCTGGCTCGGTGGGCATTCGCTGCTGGTCACGCGGGTGATGTACGAGCTGCGGGAGATGTTCGGGATCGAGATGTCCCTCGCGTTGATGTTCCAGCGGCCGACGGTCGAGTCCTTCGCCGTCGAGGTCAGGCAGGCGATGGCCAGGGAGACGGCGTGACCTCGACGCCGCTTTCACCCGCGCAGCAACGGCTGTGGCTGGTCGAGCAACTGGGGGAGCGGACCGCGTACCTGACTGCCCGGCTGTTCCGCCTGGACGGTCCGGTCGACGCCGACGCGCTGCGGCGGGCGATCCGCGCCGTGGCCACTCGCCACGAGGTGCTGCGGGCGCGGATCGTGCCGGGACCCGCGATGGTCTGGGATCCGCCCGAAGTGGTGTGCCTGGACGAGTTGGATGTGAGCGAGCGTTCCGACGCGATGCGGGAGGCGCTTATCGCGGCGGAGCAGCACGCGGCCCAGCCGTGCGATCTGGCAGCGGGGCCGTTGCTGCGGGCGGTGCTGATCCGGGTCGCGGACGACGTCCACCTGTTCTGCTACTCGATTCACCACATCGTCTTCGACGGCCCATCCCGGGTGATCTTCGAACGGGAGCTGTCCGCCGCGTACGAGAACGCCTCTCCACCACCGCCTCTGGCCGTCCGATACGCGGATTTCGCTGCCGAGCACCAGGAACTGGGCAAAGACGGGCTTGACTACTGGGTCGACCAACTCGGCGACGCGCCTACCGTCCTGGACGCCTTCGCCGACTACCCGCGGCCCGCCACGCCCACCGCGGCCGCCGACCAAGTCGCCATCTCGGTGGACGGGGACGTGTGCGCCCGGCTGCAGGAGGTGGCCATTGCGGAGCGGACGACGTTGTTCGTCGTCGTGCTGGCCGCGTACCAGTTCCTGCTCGGCACCATGGCCGGGAGCAAGGACGTGGTGGTGGGCACGGCGTTCGCCGGGCGGATGGACCCGGATCTCGAGGACGTCATCGGGTACTTCACCAACACCGTCGCGTTGCGCATCGACCTGTCCGGTCAGCCGAGCCTGCGCACACTCGTACGACAGATGCGTGACCGGGTCCTCGACGCCATGGACTACCAGGATGTGCCGTTCGACCACGTGGTCGACGCGCTCGGCGTACCCCGCGACCGGTCAGTGAACCCGTTGTTCCAGCACTGGTTCGGGTTCATGGACGGTGAACTGGCCGACGACGGACTGGCATTGGGAGGCGTCCGGCACACCCTGTGCGACCTGGAGATCCGGACCACGAGATTCGACACCGAACTGGACCTCCGCGCGACACCCGACGGCATCCGCGGCGCGTTGACCTACGCCACCGAGCTGTTCACCCCGGCCGGGATGGCGCGTCTGGCCGACGGATTCCGGCGGGTGCTCGGCCTCGCCTCGGCCGCACCGGACAGTCCACTTCGGTCACTCGGCCTTGCCGATGTCGACGAACTGCTCGCCCTGTCCGCGGCCGAACACCCGGTTGACCGCCCCAATCTGTCGATTGTGGACTGGTTTGACCGGTGTGCCACCCGCGCGCCGGATGCCAGCGCGGTCCGGGACGAACGGACATGCCTGTCCTATCAACAGCTTCGCTCCGCCGCGGCCGGTATGGCAGCGCGATTGCAAGACGCGGGCTTACGCCGAGGTGACATTGTCGCGGTGCACCTGCCCAGGAGCGTGGAACTGATCGTCGCGTTGCTCGCCGTCGCCGCCACCGGCGCCGGTTATCTGCCGTTGGACGTGCAGCAGCCCGCTGAGCGCATCGCGTACCAACTCGACGACTGCGCGGTCACGGTCGTGCTGAGTGATCGTCCCGTCGCCGGACGCACGGTCATGGCAGTCGACCGCACCGCCACGGCCGAGATGAAACCGCTGTGCGGCCCCGGCGACCTGCTGTACGTCATCCACACCTCCGGCTCCACCGGCCGACCCAAGGGCGTCGCGGTCAGCCACCGCCAGCTCGGATCGCTCGTCGCCTGGCATGTGGACCGGTACCGCACGACACCCGCCGACCGGGTCGCGCAGGTGGCCAGCATCTCGTTCGACGCGGCGGGCTGGGAGATCTGGCCGACGTTGCTGTCGGGCGCGTGCCTCGACATCTGTCCCGACGACGTTGTGCGCGCACCCGACGCGCTGGCCCGCTGGGTCGCCGAACACGAGATCACCACCATGTTCGCCCCGACCCCACTGGCAGAGCAGTTGCTGCGCCACCCACTGGGTCGCGACACCCGCCTACGACACCTGCTGACCGGTGGCGACGTCTTCCGCCCCAGGAAGCACGACGACCCGGGCATCCCGGTCGTGAACCACTACGGGCCCACCGAGAACGCCGTCGTCGCGACAGCGACCACGGATCTGCACGCGCCATGGACGGACACCTCGATCGGCCGACCGATCGCGGGCGTCCACGCGTACCTGCTGGACGACCGGCTCGACCTGGTGCCCCGCGGTGCCGTCGGCGAGTTGTACCTGGGTGGCGCCGCTGTGGCGTGGGGATACTGGCGACGGCCCGGTCTGACCGCGGACAGGTTCGTGCCCGACCCGTTCACCGGCATCCCGGGCGCGCGGCTCTACCGGACCGGTGACCTGGCCCGGTGGCGTGACGACGGCTCGCTCCGGTTCGTCGGCCGAGCGGACACCCAGGTGAAGATCCGCGGGTACCGGATCGAACCCGGCGAGGTGGAAAGCGCGTTGCTGGCGCACCCGGCCGTCGGTTCGGCGGTGGTGACCGGTGCGGTGAGCAGGACCGGTCAGCAGGTTCTCGCGGCATACCTTGTGCCATCGGCCGGTGAGTTGCCCGATTCCGGGGAGTTGCGCGGGTTTCTCAGCCGTGTCCTACCGCATTACCTTGTGCCGCAGGTGTTCGTCGAGCTCACGCAGTTCCCGATGACCAGCTCCGGCAAGGTCGACCGGCGTCGACTCCCAGCACCCGAACCGGAGAGCGTCCCGCCACGCACACCCACCGAGGAAGTGATGCACGGGTTGTGGTGCGACGTCCTCGGGGTCACCCGGATCAGCGTGGTCGACGACTTCTTCGGTCTCGGCGGCAACTCGATGACCGCCACCCGGCTGCTCACCAGGATCAACCAGACCTTCGACATCGAGTTCCCGCTGCGCGGAGTGTTCGACCACCGGTCGATCGCCGACCTGAGCGAGGCCGTCGCGGCTCAGATCCTGGCCGAAGTAGCGGCCATGACGCCGACACAGGTGCGGGAACGCCTGGGCCACGACTGAACTGAACGCACGGGGCCAGAACACACTGGGGAGACGAGAACATGCACGTACCACCGATGTACGAGGCGCCGGACCCCGCCTGGATCCCGGCGCTGATCCGGGCCCACCCGCTCGCCACTCTGGTGACCGCGCCCGACGGCATCCCGGCCGCCAGCCACGTGCCGATGATCATCCGCCGCACGCCGGACGACGAGCGGCTGACTCTGGTCGGCCACATGAACCGGATGAACCCGCAGTTCAAGGCGATCGGCGACGGCTGCCCCGCGCTGCTGGTCTTCACCGGCCCGCACGGCTACGTCTCACCCACGGTCTACGGCTTCACCCCCGCCGCTCCCACCTGGAACTTCGCGGTTGTCCACGCCAGCGGCACCCTGTCGCCGTTACCCGCGGGCCCGGACACCCTCGAAGTCATCATCGACACGGTGACGGCGCTGGAAGGGCAACTCGGCAACGGGTGGCAGATGCGTGACTCACTCGAGTACTTCGACCAACTGCTTCCCGGCGTCGGAGCGTTCAGCGTCCAGGTCGACCGCGTGGAGGCGATGTACAAACTCAGCCAGGAACAGGAGCCAACGACCCGTGAGACGGTGGCTGCCGCCTTCGAGGCCCGATCGAGCGACCTGGCAGCGATGATGCGCGTGTGCCTGGACGTCGAACGCTCAACTCTTGGGAACCGCGTCGGTTGACGCGGGCGCGTCGTCCGGCGTGACTGTGCGGCGCAGGTGCCGGATCGCGGGCACCGCCAACACGAGCGACGTACCCACCAGTTGCCACACCACGCCAACGGTGAGCACCGCGGAGACACTCGTCGCGGTGGAAATGGGCCCGGCGAGCGCGAGCCCCACAGGCCCTACCGAGTACGCCGCGAACGCGATGTACGACATGACCCGCGACAGCGCCTCAGGCGGAACCCGTTGCTGCACAGTGGTCATATACAACGTGTTGAACACCGCGCTGACACACCCGGCGACCAACGCGGCCGCGCACACCACGAACAGGGGAGCCTGTAGGGCCAATGTGGCCGACGGTGCGGCCCACGCGAACGTGGCGACTGTGGCGACGACCAGTGGGCGCTGCGGCCGACGGCCCATGATCAGCAGGCTGCCCAGCACCGACCCGCCGCCGAAGAGGGCCACGATCAGGCCCCACGCGCTCGCGCCGCCGTAGTACCGGTCCGCCGACACCGGCCCGAGAACCAGGTACGGGCCCCACACGAGCAGGTTGAACAAGGTGAACTGAAGCGTGATCGTCCACAGCCACGGGTACGACCAGAACGTCCGCCAGCCCGTCCGCAGGTCGGCGAGGACCGATGTCGGCTCCGCCTTCGTCTCCTGTGCGGGGATCCGCAGGTAAAGCAGGACAACGATGCTGGGCACGAACGTGATCGCGTCGATCAGCAGGATCGTCGCGGGGGAGAGGAACACCAGGAGCAGACCCGCGATGGCGGGCCCGGCCACGCTGGTGGTCGAGTTGGCCAGGCCCAGCAGGGCGTTGGCCTCCGACAGCCGAGCGGGCGGGACGAGCGAAGGCGTGAGGCTGTCGTAGGAGGGCCGGAACACCGCGTCGCCGAGGCCGCCGAGTGCGGAGAGCACCAGCATCAGCCACAGACTCGGGGTGCCGAGCATGAAGGCGATCGCGAGGGCGGCCTGGCTGACCGCCCGCAGGACGTCGGCGGACAGCATCACGAGACGGCGGGGAAACCGGTCCCCGAGCACACCCCCGGCCAACAGGAACAGCACCATCGGCACGATCCGGGCGGCCAGCACGAAACTCAGGTCGGCCAGCGAGCCGGTGCTTTGCAGCACGGCGAACGAGATCGCCACGCCTGCCATGCCGGTGCCGAGCGAGGACGTGGTGTGGCCGATCAGGAACGACCGGAAATTCGCCTCCCGCACGACGTCGAACCGCCCCCCGGACGTCCTCACTCGTGTCGCTCCTCGCTCGGTGCCAGTGTTTGTGCCGGTGTCCCTCCAGTGAACTCGTCGCGCGGATCAGTGTCGATTGTCGACGCGTCCGAGGTTCGATCAGGCCGGTGCGGTGTCCCGCCAGCGGGACAGTTTCGAACGGAGTGACGCGATGTCTGATCCGCTGGTAGTCCTGTACGACCGTGGCGCCGCGACGCCCGGTCAGCTGGGCGTCGGGCTGGCCGACCTCGGTCCGCTGGTGTTCGCCGTGCCCGACACCGAACACACCCGTCAGGTCCGTCCGGTGCTGGCCCGGCTGGGCGAGGTCGTCGATCTCAGCGGAGACGACGCCGCTGACCTGGCCGCCGTCCGGGCGTTGCGGCCGCGCGGTGTCGTCACGTACACCGAACAGCTGTTGCCGGTGGCCGCGACCATCACCGAGGCCATGGGCCTGCCTGGACACGACCGGGCGACGGCACACCGGTTGACCGACAAGTTCCTGCAACGCGAACGGCTCCGATCGGCTGGCGTCGACCCGGCGCGAAGCGTGCTGGTCACGGAGATCACGCAATGGGACGACGCGATCGACCGCGTCGGCCTCCCAGCGATCGTGAAACCCGCGCGCGGACAGGCAAGCCGGTCGACGTTCCCGATCACCGACCCGGTGAGCGCCGCGAGGGCGCGCGCTGCGATCCGCGGCCAGGGACGATGGGTGGTGGAGGAAATGCTGGTCGGCAGGGACTACGTCTCTGTCGAGAGCCTGTCCGGGCCGTGGGGGACAAGGCCGATCGCCGTGACAGGCAAGCTTCCCCTGCTGCCGCCGTTCCGGGAGACCGGACAGTTCTGGCCATCCACACTGGACCCCGGTGCCGAGGAACGGATCGCGGAGGTGGCGACGGCGAGCGTCGACGCGCTCGGCGTGACCGCGGGGATCACGCACACCGAGATCAAACTGACCGAGACCGGGCCACGGGTGATCGAGGTGAACGGCCGGTTGGGCGGCCACATCGCGGAACTGGCGGCCCGGTCCATCGGCGTCGACCTGGTCCGCGTGGCCGCCCTGTCCGCGCTGGGACGAGCCGAACCGCCCACGCTCCTGCGGCCGGACAGGGTGTTCTTCCAACACAACGCACAGGCGCCCGCCGGTGCCGTGGAGTTCGTCGGGGTGCGCGGCGCCGCGGAGGTGCGTCGCCTGCCCGGGATCTCCGGGTACCGGCCCTACGTTCGGCCCGGCCACCGGCTCGGCCGCGGCGAGATGACCTACCCACTGGACTTGTTGTCCGGAGACGCGGTCGGCCACGACGAGATGGTCGACATCATCAGTGCCGCGCTCAAGCGCCTGGAGTTCGAGTTCCTCGACGAGAGCGGGCGGCCGTTCCACGCCCGGATGGACACGTTCGGAGAGTGAGCCCCGGGCCCGCCGTCAGGCGGGGATGGAGCAGCCGAGGGTCTCGGCGGCCGCGGCGTTGAGCTGCTGGACGATCCACGACTCCAACGAACACTTCTTCTCGCGCGCCGCGGCGCGCCAACGGTCGACGAGCTCGGGTGGGACGTTCAACTGCGGCGCCGCGGCTTCCTTGACGACCCCGTCGCGCTGGCCGCGGACGTGTTGGCGGAGTTGGTTGCGCGACCAGCCGTTGCGGACCGCCTGGGAGAGCCAGTAGTTCTGTTCGTGTTCGGGCAGTGCGGCAACCTCGGCGTGGTGCTGGAAGCTGAGCTCCGGCCGACGCCGTGACAACTCGAACCGGCGCGCCACCCAGGCGTAGTTGCGGAGCGTCTGGTAGTCCAACCCGGCGGCGGCGACCGCGCGACGGTACCGGTCGGTGTAGCGGTGCTGGCCGAACACCACCCAGTCGCCAAGGCACCACGCGGACGCGTCGGCGAACGCCGCCAACTTCGTGCCCGCCAGCTCCCAGTCCTCGTAGTCGACCGCGAGCGGGAAACGTAAGCCGACCCGGGTGACCATCAACCGGTTAGGGCGTTTCCCCAGCCCGCCGAGCCCGGCGACCATCGAAGAAGAAGGAGAAGTGGGCTCGGGTACATTTTGTTGCCGCATGTCAGCTGCTTTCGCCACGATAATCCCCCATAGTTGTCGCGTCCGCGAATTCACCATAACGAACGAGCGTGCTGCGCGTGCAGTCCGGCGCGTCGGTAAACAGGCGCAGGATCCGGAGTTTCGTGCGGTCAATGTCCGATAATGCTTCGGTCCGGATGTTTCTATTCGCTCCCATCCTTACGGATGGTGTCCCGCCGGCGGGACACCATTTCCGGGCAGTGCCCTGTGTAAGGCCTGTGACCTCGGTGTTCTTGGATCACGTCGAACGTCTGTCGCCGCTGTCCCCACCTCCCGGTCATGAGGATCCTCGGTGTGTCTTGCGGAATTCTTGTTATACACACTCGGTTCGGCATGCTCGTCGAAATAATCCTGAAAGCCGCACATCGCCGCGTGTCCAGTGGCTCGCCCGACTGGGCGGCGGGCGTGTTAGTGTGCTGTCCGGCATCTCTGTTTGACGTCATCCCCGAGAGTCAGACGAAACACGCATTTCGCAATGACAGCCGGATCGTCGGCGGCCGGTCACGCTCCGTGCGCATAGGAGTCGAGAGCGCCGACCGAATCCCGCCAGCTGTCAGCAGCCGCAGCTGATGGCGGAGATCGGGGCGGTCAGAGGATCCGCCGCCTGGATGCGCTGCCCGGTCGCTGTCTGCACGGCGAAGCCTTCCCGTACCCAGTACTCATAGCCGCCGATCATCTCCTTGACCCGGTATCCGATGAGGGCGAACGCGAGAGCCGCGCGAGTCGCGCCGTTGCAGCCCGGTCCCCAGCAGTAGGTGACCACGGTGGCGTCCGTCCTGATCAGACCAGGCGCACGTTCGGCGATCTGGGCGGTGGGCAGGTGCACGGCGCCAGGAATGTGCCCCTGATTCCAGGACTCCTCGCTGCGCGAATCGACCACGACCAGACCGTCGACCGCGGCGTGCAGGTCGGCGTGCACGTCGCTGACATCGGCTTCGAAGGTGAGACGGGCGGCGAAATGGGTGACCGCGGCGGCGGAGGTGGCCGCGGCGGTGGAAAGGACAGCGCTCATGTGATCAAGGGTGCTGGCGGCGGCCCACCGCGACCAGTGGCGCGAACGCCATCGTCCGCTAACATCTCGCCATGCCCGCACTGTCGTTGCGCGCACCCGACGGCCCCCGGGTGTCTGTGCTGCTCTACGAGGGAATGTCCGCCTTCGAGATGGGCATCGTCACCGAGGTTTTCGGGCTTCCCCGCCCGGAGTTCGACGTCGACTGGTACCAGTTGGCGATCTGTTCCGAGCGTCCCGGCCCGGTGCCGATCGTCGGCGGCGCCACAATCCACGCCAACGGCGGACTCGACGTCTTCGCCGCCGCCCAGACCGTCATCGTGCCGGGGGTCAGCGACGTCCACGCTGACTGCTCGCCGGACGTGATCGCCGCGCTGCGCCTGGCGCGGCAACGAGGCTCCCGTGTGGTGTCGATCTGCTCGGGCGCGTTCGCGTTGGCGGCGGCCGGTCTGCTCGACGGTCGCCGGGCCACCACGCACTGGCAGTACGCCGGGCTGCTGGCACAACGCTTCCCGTTGGTCGAGGTCGACGCCGACGTGCTCTACATCGACGACTCCGACGTGTTGACCAGCGCCGGTAGCGCTGCCGGGCTGGACCTGTGCATTCACCTGGTGCGCAAGGACTTCGGGCCGACCATCGCCAACGCGGTCGCCCGGCGCCTTGTCGTCGCCCCGCATCGGGAAGGCGGCCAGGCCCAGTTCATCGAAGCACCGGTGGTGGGCGACTCGGAGGACGACCGCGTCACGCAGAGCATGCAGTGGGCGCTGGCCAACCTCGCCGAGGCGATCACCGTCGCGTCGCTCGCGCGGCGCGCCCACATGTCCGTGCGAACCTATCTGCGCCATTTCGCCCGGTCCACCGGTAGCAGCCCGATCCGGTGGCTGATCACCCAGCGAGTGCACGCCAGCCTGCCGTTGCTGGAGAAAACCGACCTCCCGGTGGACGCGATCGCCGCCACGGTCGGCTTTGAGAGCGTCGTGACCTACCGGCACCACTTCGGACGGACGATGCGCACCTCACCGTCGGCGTACCGGCGTGCCTTCCGCTCGGTCGCAGCCTCTGCGAACGTGTGACCAGCAAAGCCATCTACGGCAGGGGAAAACCAGGAATGCGCCCAGCTCGCCGAAGTTTCGTCATCGACACGGACACCGCGTCCGACGATGCCGTCGCGCTGCTCCAGGCGCTGCGGCACCCCGGAGTGGACGTTCGAGCGCTCACCATCGTGGCGGGCAATGTTCCGCTCGAGCTCGCCGTTCGGAACGCCATCATCACCCTCGACCTCGCAGGCGCCCACGACGTGCCCGTCTTCGCCGGTCGTGCCAGCCCGATCCTCCGTACTCTCGATTCGGCTCAGATGGTCCACGGCGCGGACGGGATGAGCGGCGCGGATCTCGCGGCGCCGACCCGGAAGCAGGACCCGGGCCATGCGGTGGAGGCGCTCCTGGCGATCTCTCGGGACGAACCTCACCGGCACGAACTCGTCACCCTGGGACCGCTCAGCAACATCGCCTGCGCCCTGCTTATCGACCCGGAACTCCTGCTGCGGTTCAAACACACCTACATGATGATCGGGGCGCCCGACGGCCGTGGGAACGTCGCTGCGACGGGAGAGTTCAACGCGTGGGCCGATCCGGAGGCGGCCGCCATCGTGTTCGCGGCACCAGGCGCGAAGACCATGATCGGCTGGGACATGTCCCGCAAGTACACCGTCATCACCGACGACGAGGACGCGCGGCTGCGGGGACTGGGCAAGTACGGGCAGTTCGCGGCGGAGATCAACCGGGCAGTGCGGAACTGGGGAATCAACGTCACCGGGATCGGGGGCTACGACCTTCCTGACCCGTTGGCGATGGCGGTCGCGCTCGAACCCGAGCTCGCCGTCGAAACGACGACGGCTCACATGGCTGTCTCGACAGACGCCTCCACCCGTGGACTGACGTACGCCGACTCGCGTCTTCCCTTGCGTGAGCCGAACATGCGCGTGGTGACCGCGGTCGATGAAGCGGGGTTCAAGCGGCACCTGTTCACGCTGCTGGCCGACGAGTGCGCGAATGACCGTCAGTCAGCCGGGTTCGGGGAGAGAGACGGGTCGGTAAGGGCTTCTTGGGCGGCGGTATGGGGGAGGTAGGCCGCCAGCGCGGCGATGAGGGCTCGGATGCCGTACCGGGTTTCGGTGGTGAGGGGAGCGGTGCGGGCGACGTCGAGTTCGTTGGCGACAGTGAGAAGAGCGAAGTCGGCGCGGTCGGCGGCGGTGAGGGCGATGACGTCACCGGTGAAGCGGTCGGTGAGTTGGAGCGGCGTTGTGCCGAGGCGAGCGTAGGTCTTGTTCCGGTCGCAGGCGCCGTAGAGGTAGACGAGAGCCTCGGCCTCGTCGCCGATCGCTGTCCGCAGGCGTGCTCTCTGGTCGGGCGGCAGCAGCGCGTGCTGGAAACCGTCGGTGCCGTAGGTCGCGTGACAGAGCGCGGCGAGGAGTACACGCTTGTCCGCGCCCCAGTTCGCCAGCAGTTCGTGTACCCGCTTGACGTGGTCAAGGAGGTTCCCGCCAGGGTGGTCGACTTGCTCCGCGCCGAGGTCACGCAGGAGCGCCAGCGCTGGCCATGTGCTGGTCACGGAGGCAATGGACTCGGCCAACGCTGCTGGTTGGTCTCGTGCGACGAGGTGCCCGGCGTCAGGGATGTGGGCCACCGTGGCGTGCGGAGCCAGGTGTAGCAACTTCTCGACGTCGTCGTCGGTGACAGGCGAGGTGCCGCCACGTACGAGCAGGATGGGAAGGTCAAGGTCCGCGGTGATCTGCCGCAGCAGCGGGATCTGCGCGAGCACGTCGTCGACGAACTCCCGGTGGGCGTCCAGCATGCCTCCGGCGGCGAGGAAGCGCCGGACCCGATGGGGTTCGACGTCAGGGACGACGTCCACCAGCACGAGGCCCGCCACTCTGGACCGCACAGCAGGATCACGGAGGGCAGCAATGGCGGCGGCCCCACCGAGCGAGGCGCCGACAACCACGCACCCCAGCGGCTCGGCGTAAACCATGGCGGCGACGTCGTCCGCGCAGGGCAGGAGAGCGTGCGCCGCGCCGTCACTGTCGCCGTGACCGCGCTGATCGAAGGCCACGCACCGGAATCCCGCGCCGACCAGGACGTCGGCAACCGGCGTCCATACTCGACGACGCTCACCGCCCGCGTGCAGCAGCAGGACGGTCGGCCCGACTCCCCACTCCTCGCCGTGGAGGACCACGTCGGGCCGCGCGAGGCGCCGTGTCTGAGAAACAACCATGCCGGGACACCTCCATCACCTTGTGACGTCAAGGTAACAGGATGAAGGTGCGTACCTTGACGTGTCAAGGTACCGTCGCGTCTACTTCGCGGACTTCGGCGGCAGGACGATGCGCGCTTCGATGCCGAACTGGCGGCACAGAGCCAACAGGTGGGTGCCGTCGTAGAGCTGGAGCGGCTTGCCGTTGGCCCACTCGTGGCAGCCCGGGGTGAAGCCGTAGGTGGTGACCAGGATTCCCTTGTTGGCGCCCTCATGCTGAACCGTGCCGTGCAGTTCGCGTACGGCGCTGGGCTGGACCTTGTGCGTGTACTTCTTCGCCTGGATCACGTACTTGGCACCACGGACCGGGTCATGGTCGTAGGCGAGCACGTCGACGCCACCGTCCCCACTGGCCCTCAGCTTGTGCGTCTCGAAACCCATGCGCGTGAACAGGTTCTCGACGAAGTGCTCGAACTCGTCCGCGGTCAGGTCGATCAGGTTGGGACGCCGGTCCAGTTCGCTGATCACGTCGACCGAGTCGACAGCGCGCGGATCGGCCATGCCGAAGTCGACGATGGGTGTGACGGCCTGGAGTTCGTCGGGGTGTCCGCTGATCTGCGCGGCGAAATGCTCCCGCACACACCGAATCGGCTTGACCTGGCGCAGCTTCACCTGGCCGAAGTGTTCCCTTGTCGCGCGCAGCGTGATCTTGTGGCTGCGTTCCGGCTGGCCGGTGGCGGGATTGATGCTGTCGACCACGCCGTTCACCACGACCGTGTGCACGAGATCGGCGGGATCCGACCGGAAGACCGTGTCCAGCACCATCAGTGCGACCTGGGAGATGAGCTCCTGGTAGATCTCGCGCAGTTCGGTGATGGGCCGGGTGCGGGACAGCTCGACCACGTCCCGGGTCTTGACGTACCGGAACTCCTTGTCCTTGGGGACGACATCGAACTGGGGAAGGTCCCATTCGACGACCAGCATCGTCGACTCGGGGACGTACCCGGTCTGCCGAGCGGTCGGGAAGCCGTCCGGGAGCCGGACCGAGTCGAGCACCTGTTGGAAGTAGTCACTGGTCGCGAGCCTGTCACCGGCCAGGATCCGCTGACGTCGCTGATCGATCCCCGCGTTGTGCTCCGCTGCGGCCCGTCGCGCGGCGGCGACACGTTCAGCGTGTCGGGCCTGAGCTGTGGCCACCCGCTGCAGGCGTGCTTGCTCGGCGCCCTCGTGGTCAGCGACCGCCTGGTCGAACTCCTGACGGCGTCGTGCCATCAGGTCCTCCAACCGCTTGTGCCGCCCGAGCATCCGGCCGATCGCGCCCGGTTCGCGCGGCTCGAAGTCCGTCCAGACAGGAACAGGTTGCGCGACGGCGTCCGCACCGAGGTCGAGCACCGGCTCGTCCGGAGTGACCGTGCCAGCCGTCAAATCCAGTGCCCGATCGGAGCAATGAGCAGGCACCTTCGTCAGTTAACGAAATATCCGGTATTTGGCCAGCTGGTCCGTTCCGGTGAACACCTGTGTCAGTATCGCAGTCCTTGTAACGATTTCCGGCCGGCCCAAGATCCACCGCCGTCAGCCAAGCGAGGAACGAGTACTCCACGCTGACTACCGCTCGGCACCAACTACAGGCGGAGATCGACGTCCTGCGGGGCGGCCTGGTGGAGACGCGTGAGATCGCCTTGCTCCAAGAAGTCGGCATCTACGAATACGCCCATCCGCTGGAAGACGCGATCGCCTACAAGGGCGCGTTGGCGGACCTGCGGCGCGGGATCAAGGACTCCGCCAAGCAGGACGCGGTTACCTGCCAGGTTGACTGGGCGGTGAACGGGTCGGTCAAGGAAGGCCAGAAACTGGGCCGGGACATGGCGAAGCTGATGCTGCGTGCGTACAACGCCGAGGCCGACAACGCCGTCCGCGTGGTCAAACCCCATACTCGTGACGCGGTGAAGAAGCGCCTGACGACCACACGGGACACCATCGCCAAACTCGGTGTGTTGATGCGGATCGGGATCTCGACGCACTATCACCGGCTCCGGCTGCAGGAGATCGATCTGACCGCCGACTATCTGACGAAAGTGGAGATCGAACGCGAACAGGCCCGTGCCGAACGTGAGCGACTGCGCGAAGAAGCCAAGGTGATGAAGGAGATCGAGCGTGACCGCGCCCGGTTGACCAAGGAGCGGGCGCACTACGTCTCGGTCGTCGCCAAGCTGGAGGCAAAGGGCGACACGGAAGGCCTCCAGCGTGCGCAGGAACAACTCGCGACCGTCGACGACGCGATCGCCGGTGTCGAGAAGCGGGCGGCCAACGTACGGCTGGGCTATGTGTACGTGATCTCCAACGTCGGAGCGTTTGGTCCGGATGTGGTGAAGATCGGCATGACACGTCGGCAGGAACCGATGGACCGGGTCCGGGAACTCGGCGACGCTTCGGTGCCGTTCCGCTTTGACGTACACACCTTGTTCTTCTCCGAGGACGCGGTCGCGCTCGAGACCACCTTGCACCAGAAGCTGGCGGATGAAGGAAGTGAAGCTCCTCGAGAGCTACCTGATGCCAGAGGAAAGGGTGCTGGCCCTCTGCGGTGCGGTCAAGGAAGGCAACGGAGTGCTCGCGTGCACGGACCGTCGTCTGCTGTTTCTTTTCGTCGGTCTTGTGCGTAAACAGTTTCTGCAGGTGAGCTGGAACGAGGCGAAGCACATCCACTACGGCCGGAATACGTCGACCTTCGCTGTCTACACCACGAAGGTGACCAGACGCGCAGTGCCCGCCCTGGTAGTGCGGGTCAAGAGCATCGCCGACGCGAACACGATCGCCCAAGCAGCTCGGACAGCGTCGGCGGCGCCCCGGCTGGACATCGTCTGAACCGGTTCCGTCACATCAGCGACTGGCCCGCCGCATGGACCAGCGGCGTCATCGGTCCACGGGTGGGTGGTGCACGCCGGACGGCGGCAGGGGACCGGTGAACGCTTCGATGGTGACCAGTGCGTGCTGGCCGGTGCAGGCCTGGGACAGTTGTGAGCTGGGGCGGTCGGTGGTCAGGACGTTGGGGTTGCCGCCTCGGCAGAACGACGGGTCCTGCGGGTCCGGGTCGTACCAGGCACCGGTGGACAGTTGCAGCACGCCACGCCGCACGTCCTCGCTGAGCACCAGCCCGGCCAGGCAGCTGCCGCGCTCGTTGCGCAGCCGCACCACTGAGCCCGCGACCAGTCCGGCGGCCTCGGCGTCGGCGGGATGCATCCGGACCGGTTCCCGGCCTTCGATCTTGGTGCTCGCGCTGTGCGCGCCGATGTCGAGTTGGCTGTGCAACCGGGACTTCGGCTGGTTGGCGACCAGGTGGAACGGGTAGTCCGCGGCACGCGGGCCGCCGAGCCACTCGTCCGGCTCCTGCCACATCGGATGCCCCTGGCAGTCCTGATATCCGAACCCGGCGAGGGTCTCCGAGTAGATCTCGATCCTGCCGCTCGGTGTGCGCAGGGGATGGGCGTCCGGGTCGGCCCGGAACTCGGCCAGCGACACCTGCTTGGGGTCGTGCACCGGCAGGTCGACGCCGTCGCCGGCCATGAACTCGTCGAACTCGGGGTAGTCGTGGCCGAGCCCGGCTGCCTGGTCGTGCCACTCCCGGTACAGGTGGCGCAGCCATTCACCGGTGGTACGGCCTTCGGTGAACTCCTTCTCCACCTCAAGCCGCCGGGCCAGTTCGGTGAACGTGTCGTAGTCGTCGTGGGCCTGGCCGTGCGGTGTGGTCAAGGCGGGCATCGGCAGGAACCTGGTGTCGCCTTGCCCCACACCGAAATCGTCGCGCTCGATGGACATTGTGGACGGAATGACGATGTCGGCGTGCCGAGTTGTCGAGCTCCAGAACGGATCGTGCACCACCACGGTGTCCGTTTGGTCGAACGCGTCACGCAGTCGGGCCAGGTCCTGGTGGTGGTGGAACGGGTTGCCGCCCGCCCAGTACACCAGTTTGATGTTCGGGTAGTGGCGGCGTTCGCCGTTGAAGTCGTACTCCGCGCCGGGGTTCAGCAGCATGTCCGCGATCCGGGCGACCGGGATGAACTCGTCGGTGCCGTTGGTGCCCTGCGGCAGCGTCGGCGCTGAGCCGGAACGCAGGGGACGCCCGATGCTGGCGGCGGACCCGTAGCCGAACCCGAAACCGCCGCCGGGCAGGCCGAGCTGCCCGAGCATCGCGGCCAGCACAACACCCAGCCACATCGGCTGCTCGCCGTACTGGGTGCGCTGCAACGACCAGCTCACCGTGACCAGTGTCCGGGCAGCGGCCATCTGCCTTGCCAGCTCCCGCAACCGAGTGGCGGGCAGCCCAGTGATCGGCTCGGCCCACTCAGGCGACTTCGGCACCCCGTCGGTGACACCACGCAGGTAGTCGGCGAAGCGGTCGAAGCCGGTCGTGTACCGGTCGACGAAGTCCTTGTCGGTCAACCCTTCCTGATCGAGCACATAGGCGAGGGCGAGTTGCGCCGCCGCGTCGGTGCCCGGCCGGGGCGCCAGCCACTCGGCCTGGGCTTCGGGCGGCGTGTCGTCGCGCAGCGGGCTGATCGAGACGAACCGGCAGCCGTTCGCCCTGGCGGCGGCGACCCACGACCTGGTGTTGTGCCGCGTCACCCCGCCCGGCGCGACCACGCTGTTCTTCGACGAGATACCGCCGAACGCGACGATCAACTCCGCCTGGTCGGCCAGCACCTCGTGCGACGTGCTCCGATCCATCAGCCAGGTCGCACTGCCGATCACATGGGGCAGGAAGGTGTGGGCGGTACCGAGCGAGTACGAACCGACATGCCGGACATATCCGCCAAGAGTGTTGAGGAACCGGTGCAGTTGACTCTGCGCGTGGTGGAACCGACCCGCGCTGGCCCAGCCGTACGAGCCGCCGTACACCGCGTTCGGGCCATGTTCCCGGTAGACCCGGCGTAGTTCGTCAGCGAGCAGCTCCAGCGCGGTCTCCCAGGACACAGGCACATAGGTGTCGTTGCCCCGGCCGGGAGTGCCCGGCCCGTGCTCGAGCCAGCCGCGGCGGACGTACGGCTGGTCGATCCGTGCCGAGTGGTGCTGGGCGGAGGCGACATTGTCGATCAGGGGAGCAGGATCCGGGTCACCTGGCCACGGCCGGACCGAAGTCAGCGACTCACCATCGGTGGTCGCCACGAACGCGCCCCAGTGGGTCAGATGAGCGATCATGTCGTCCAGTAAACCCGCTTGCCAACGTCCTCGCCAGCAGGTTGTCGGGCCGGGGTGATCGTCGCGTCGGCGAATGTGGTTGCTCACACCGGGAAGATCGACACATGGCTCAGTCGACGTTGCGCACCGAGCGGCTCACTCTCGTGCCGTTGGCCGACGAACACCTGGAGGCGGAGGTCGAACTGGACTCCGACCCGGAGGTGCTGCGATACCTGTCCACTCAGGCCTCGTCGCGCGACGAGGTCGAGCGTGCACACCGCCGTCGGCTCGCTGCCGCACGAGAGGTGCCCGGACTTGGCTTCTGGATCGGGTTCGCCGAGGACGGGTTCGTCGGCATGTGGCTTCTGCAACCCCCTCACGGACCGGATCAGCCCAAGGTCGCGGGTGAGGCCGACCTCGGCTTCCGGCTGCTGCGCCGTCGGTGGCGTCAGGGCTATGCCAGCGAGGGGGCACGCGAACTGATTCGCCACGGGTTCGCCGACGTCGGTCTCACCCGCGTTTTCGCGCAGACTCTGGCCGTCAACACCCCGTCACGGGCCACCATCACCTCCGCCGGGCTCACGTTCGTCCGAGCGTTCGCCTCTGCCGGGAACGATGACGACCCCGTCCCCGGCGCCGCACAGGGCGAGGTCGAGTACGAGATCACCCGGGCCACATGGCTCCGGGAACGTTCCCGGGTATGACGTGCTGGGCGGTGCCTTGGTGGAGAGCGGCGTGGACGCGGTCGCGCATGGCGTTCGCCTCATGATCTGACAACGTCTTGTGGAGATGGCGCAGGACGATCCGGACGAGGACGTTTTTCTGGTCCACACGGGCGCCGAGGCGGGTGAGAGCGTGCGGAGGGAGCGCGGTGCAGGGTGTTTCCTGGAGGATTTCCACTGATTCCACGCACGTCGCGTCGTCGCCGAGTGCGTTGCGGACGCGGTCGCCGAGGTCCTCGGCGAGGTCACCGGAGTCCACGGCGATGGAGATGTCCCGTCGGATCGGCGGCATCGTCGACACAGGGTGGTAGGGATCCAGATTCGTCATCTGTGCCGTGACAGCGGGGTCAGGGGAGCGGAGCAGCCTGATGTCCGGGATGGATTTGAGCAGCATCAGCATTCGGTCGATTCCCATCCCCAGCGCCAGACCGCTCCACGTGGTGTCCAGCCCTGCCTTGGCCAGGACGTCGGGGTGGGCCAGGCCGCATTCGGCGATCTCGATCCAGTCGCCGTCATGGGCCACGTCCACTTGGCGGCCGTTGCGGGTGTACGGGTGGACTCGGGATTCGTGGCGGGCGACGGCACCGGGGAGCGTCGCGCCGAGCAGCGCGGTGATCATCTCGTCCAGGTCGGTGCCTGCCATCGGTGGCGTGCGGCGGGTGAGGCGCCACAGGTCGAGTTGGTGCGGTGTCCCGGCGTGCAGCCGGTCGATGGCGTCGCGGCGGTAGACGATTCCCGGGCATACCAGGAGCACGTCCTCGGCCGGATCGTCGACGAGCGCGCGCAGGGCCGCCGGGATCATTGCGCTGGAGTGGCTGCGCAGCATCCGATGCTCGTCGACGTAGCGGGAGTAGCGCGCGTCGCGAGTGACGTCCTCGGATGCGTAACCCAGATTGTCGTAGTTGTCGTCGATGGTGACGATCCGGTCGCCACGCCACCATCGGACCTCGCATCCCCACAAGTTCGCGAGCGCGCCAACCATGCGGTGAACGACGAGTTGGATGGCGTGCGGGCCTGCGGCGGGATCGGTGAGATCGCGGACGGTCAGGTCACGGGTGAGTTGGCCGGTCGTGAGTTGAGTGGGCATGACAGCCTCCTGGAACGAGCGGACGGGCGGGGCACGACAGTCCCCCTGACCCGTGAGCTCGCTCGGCGAGGTCGGTCAGCGCATCCGAAGCGGCAGGACTCGACCCCTCAGGCGCCCGATGGGGGCCAGGGGGCCGGTAAATCGCCGGGAATCCGCGACGGTGGCCACGAACGCACCATAGCGGGTCGGCATCGGGCCGACACCCGAATTCGGTGGCCGCCCGCAGAAGGGCGACTCTCAGGACGACGACACGCCGTAGCAGGTGGCGACCGCCGCGGCTCGGTCGCGCAGGGAGGTACGCAACCACTGTGGAGCAAGGGCTTCCGCGTTCGTGGAGAGCTGCCACAGTGCCCATTCGGCGTGTCTGGAATCTTGGAAGGTGGCCTCCAGTCGCAGCCAGCCGTCCGCCTCAATTTCCTCAACGCGAACGGCCAACGCGGTGCCCACCAGGTCCTCGCGCCGCGCCGGGTGCACCCGCGCCAGCACAGTGACCTGGTCGCCGCCGGTACGAAACCGCGTGCTGCGCTCCTGCCAGGCCCGGTCCAGATCGACCCGGTCTGGTCGTTGTGCCGGTTCGGCGAGTACCTCGGCGGCCAGGAGCCGCGACAGCCGGTAGGTGCGGTCCTCGCCGGACCTCGTGGCCAGCAGATAACCATGGCCGCGCACGGTGACCAGGCCGATCGGGTCCACTGTGCGCCACTTTGGGGTCTGGTCCGCGGCCGCGTAGTGGATGCGCAGCTTGTGTCCGGCGAACACCGCGCGCCGGACCTCGGCCACCACGGTGTCGGACACCTCTTCGGCGACCAGTCGGCGCGCGAGCAGGTCGGTCTCGGGGTCGATCAGCAGTCGTTGGGCCGCGCCCGCCGCGGTGGCCCGATAGCTCTCGGGTAGCGCGTCAACCACCTTGCGCATGGCCGAGGCGAGCGCCGAGCCGAGGCCGAACGCCTGTGCGCCGCGCCGCGATCCGGCGACCAGCAGGGCAAGCGCCTCGTCGTGGTTGAGTCCGGTGAGCTCGGTCTGGAAACCGGGCAGCAACGCGAAACCGCCGTGCCTGCCGCGTTCGGCGTAGACCGGGACGCCCGCTGAGGACAGCGCCTCGATGTCGCGCAGCACGGTGCGAGTGGACACCTCCAGCTCGCGGGCCAACTCGGCCGCGGACAGCTGACCGTGCTGGCGCAGCAGCAGCACCAGCGATACCAACCGGTCAGCGCGCATGGGAAAACTTTACCGAAATACACGACACAGGATGTCGTGATTTGTTGCGAGGCTGATCGACATGACAAGCAAGACAGTGGCCACTGAGCCGAACGACCTGGGCAAGTTCTTCATCGAGCGTGGCAACGCGGGCGATGTCGACGGGCTGGTGGCGTTGTACGAGCAGGACGCTGTGCTGGCGTTTCCGCCGGGCAGCCTGGCGGTCGGACACGCGGAGATCCGCAAGGTGTACGAACAGTTCGTCGCGGCCGGGCAGGAGCTCGTGCCGGGTAAGCAGCATCCGGCGCTGGTGTGCGGCGAACTGGCACTCACGGCGGTCACACTGACCACCGGTGAGATGACCGTCGAGATCGCCCGTCGCCAGGCGGACGGGTCGTGGCTGTGGGTCCTGGACCAGCCGATGCTCCTGCCGTAAGCGAGGTGACGATGAGGCGCATCGCGACGATCGGTGTCTACGGCTTCACGGCCGGAGCGTTCGTCGAGAAGCTCGCTGGCGGAGGTGTGGGGCTCCTGCTCGACCTCCGGCAGCGCCGAGGCGTTCGGGGGCCCGACTACGCCTGGGCGAACTCGGTGCGTCTGCAGCGCGCGCTCGCCACGGCGGACATCGGCTATCGGCATGTGAAGGAGCTGGCGCCGACGACCGAGCTGCGTCAGCTCCAGTATCGCGAGGACGACCGCCAGGGCGTGGGCAAGCGCAACCGCATCGCACTGGCGTCCGAGTACGTCGAGCGCTACACCCGTGAGGTTCTCGACCCGTTCGATCTCGGTGCGCTCGTCGCCGAGCTTCCGAGGGACTCGGTGACCGTGCTCTTCTGCGTCGAGCGCGACCCGGAGGCATGTCACCGCTCACTTGTGGCCGCGCGCATGTGCGCCGAGCACGGCCTGCCACTCACGGATCTCCGTCCGGGATAGGCCATGCAGGCCCACCGCACTGATCGTGCAGTCGTGGTCAACAAGGGTGCAGTCATAGCCAACACGCCATCGGTCGCCGTGACCAGGATGGCCATATGCGAATCGATCTGGCTGGTCGGACGGTTTTGGTCACGGGCGCGGCGTCGGGGATCGGCTTGGCGTGTGCGCGGGCGTTCCTTGCCGAGGGCGCACGGGTCGGCGTGGTCGATCGGAACGTGGTGCCGGAGTTGGACGGTGACGTTGTCGCGGTGTGTGCCGACGTCACCGACGAGCAGAGCGTGGCTGACGCGGTCGCCGTCGTCACGCGGCGTTTTGGTCGCCTTGACGTTGTCGTGGGCTGTGCCGGGATCTCGGGTCCGGTCGGCACGTCGCTGGCCGAGACGTCCGCTGCCGAGGTGGCCGCGGTTCTCGCGGTGAACGTGACGGGGCAGATCTTGCTGGTCAAGCACGCGCAGCCGTGGTTGACCGAGGATGCCGCGGTGGTGCTGTTGGGCAGTGACTCGGCGTTCACGGCCGCGCCGGGCATGGTGCCGTACTGCGCGTCCAAAGGTGCTGTCGTGGCGCTGACGAGGGCTCTCGCGGTCGAGATGCCTGGCGTGCGGGTCAACTGCGTGTGTCCGTCTGTCGTGGACACTCCGATGGCGCGTGGCGACCTCGGCGACGTGCTGGACGATCCGGATTTCCCGGTGCAGGCTGCCGACGATGTCGCCCGGCAGGTGTTGTTCCTCGCGTCCCCGGCCGCGCGGCCGATCAACGGCCAGGCCGTGCTCGCCGACTTCGGGATGTCCGCCCGATCGGCGTTCCCCGCGTAGCCCTTGACGGCGGTGAGTCCTTGCCGGAGATCCACCGCTGCCAAGGGCTTCGCTGATGTGAGGTCCAGTTCTATGGCTGGGCAGGTGGGGTGAGTAACTGTTCGGGTTTGAGTGCATTCGAGCGCATAGGAGGTTCGTTAAGCCGTGGGGTGTCTGTCTGATTTGGTTCTTGGCTGGTCTGTCGAGTAGTGTCTGCCGCGCGATCTGGGACACATCGGTGTGGCGTCAGCGTGTAGGGCTCCTTTTCCACCAGCGAGATGGTTGGGGACCTCCCTGCCGCCTCTGGCCACGCCATCATTGGTCAGGTCGTGAGGGAACTGGCCTCCTGGGATCGGATCATGCACGGGATGTGTGCCGCCGCCCCAGGGACGAGTATGCCAGGGACCAGTGCGCTCAAGACCGTTCGGAGCGTGCGGCTGCACAGGAGACACTCCTGAACAGTCGTGAGGAACGGTGGTGACGAAGAGGGTGAAGTCCTCGCGGGCCTTCGCGTCGAGGGCCATGGGCAGGCGGATCCGGCCGGAGTCGACCATGCCCCGCACAGCGGACCGACTCAGGCCGAACCCGCTCGTGAGTAGCTTCTCGACCCGGATGGGTGCCGGGAGCTCGAATCTGATGATGACCTCAAGCGCAGACTCTTCGCGTGCGAGGTAGTGGAACGGCATGTCGGTGTCCAGTGTCCACGTGCCGTTCCAGTCGAGCCGGTATCCAGCCCTGCCTGCCAATGCCGTGTCCATGGTCAGCAGTCGCACCATGGCCGGATCGTTGTGCTCGAACATCACCAACCGCTCGTGCTCGAGTGCCTGCACATGGACGCGCTCGTGGACAGGGATCTTCGACGTGCGGCCGCACAGCTCGCAGCAGATCAGCATCCAGACGTCGAGGAGCTTGCCGTTCGCGTTCACGCGGAACTTCCCGGAGGGGTGGTGACGCGTGGACCTGCACGACACGCATGCTTTGACGATGGCGGGCAGTCCGAGCTCGCTGACCACCCACAGCGATTTCCGGTCGACGTCAGGTCCGCCATCGTCAGTGCCACCGTCAGCGGGCATGCGGGTACTGCGAAAGTCGTTCATGGCGTTGGCGAGTTCCCAGGTCTGTGAAGGAGACGTCAGGCAACGCCGTGGCGCGCCGTGAACTGCCTCCGGGAGTCAGTGGCGTATGGCCAGCGCCCTGAACAAGGCACGCTGGTTGGCGCGACGTCGCACAGCACGTCGCATGAAGGAAGCCCGCACGAACACACGGTGCGGGGCTTCGAGTAGCACGTCGGACCACGACGGGGGAGTGACTCGACCCCGTCTTCCATCCGAACGCGCGCCACTGGTCACAGGTCCATGCCCGCCACAATGGTCAACCAGCGGACGATCATGCAACCTGTTTTCCAGAGGCCATCGCAGTCGCGCCGACCTCAGTCAGCGCGCGTCCGGCGGTGGGCCGAGTTCGCGGTAGGTGCTGGCAAGCAGATCCAGCCGTGCTTGGTTCACCCGGCGAACCACGTCACTGAGGAATCCGCAGTCAGTTACCCGATCGGTCTGAGGCCGCCGGGCAGGAGCAGGTAGGCGCCCTGATCCTTGGCGGAATCGCCTGCCAGCTCGACGATGGCCTCGCCGACCTCGTCGAGGGTGAGTGTCGGGCCGAAACCTTCCAGGAACGTGGCAACGTCGACGCCCTGCCGCTGGGCATAGGCGGCGACTCCGGCAGCGCCGAGGTCAGTTGCCGGAGTCAGCCTGGGAAGCACCGAGACGAACCTGATGCCGAGGTTGGCCCGTGCGGACTCGTCGGCGGCTTGTGCGGTGATGAACCTGATGGTGGCCTTGGCTCCGCCGTAGCCTCCGCTCATCGGCGAGCCGCCCAGCGCGGCTCCGCTGGAGATCGCGATCACGACGCTGCCCGGGGCCAGTGGCCGCAGCAGCGCCGAGCGCGTCCAGTGGAAGACCTGCTGGACGTCCACTTCCCAGTTGCGGCTGAACGTGTCCCACGTGTGGTGGTGGATCGGCCGCATCAGCGGGCTGGCCCCGGCGTTCAGTACCAGGATGCCGGGACGATGGGAGTCGACGAGTTGCGCGGCCGCCAAGGGATCGGCCGCGTCGGCGACTACCGGCGTGAACTTCTCGCCCAGTCGCGTCCGCAGCTCCTCGAGTTCGGTGCGGCCACGGGCGACGCCGACGACATTGGCACCGGCCTTGGACAACGCGACGGCGATGCGGCGGCCGAATCCTCGGCTGGTGCCGGTGACAACTGCTGTGGTTCCGGTAATGGTGGACATGACTATTCGTGATCTCCCGTGAGTACGTTGCTGGTTGCGGTCGGGCCCTCTCCGGCCTTGGCGGGCGCGAACACCGCCGCCACGACTCCGATGAGAGCCGCCGCGGCCGCGGCCCAGAGGGCTGGCTTGAATCCGTCGATGAACGAAGCCGGTGAGGCATAACTGCCGTAGTCGGCGAACACGGCGGCGAGGATCGCGACGCCGAACACGCCGCCCAGTTCGCGCAGCGCGGTGTTGGTGCCCGCTGCCACGCCCGTGTCGTCGACCGGGACCGCGGAGGTCGCGGCGCTTGCGGTGGTGGCGAAGATCATCCCGATGCCCGCGCCCGCGACGATCAGAGGCAGGACAACCGATGCGTAGTCCACTCCGGGCTCGACCACCTGCGCCAGCCAGGCCAGCCCGGTCGCCTGGAGGATCAGTCCGGCGATCATGAACGGCCTGGTGCCGATCCGTTCGGAGAGCGCACCGGCCACCGGTGCCACCAGCATCGGCATGGCGGTCCAGACCAGGATCCGCAGGCCCGCCTCCAGCGGGGTGTCGCCCATCCCGATCTGGAACAGTTGGGTGATCATGAACAGCGCGCCGAGCAGGGACAGGAACTGGAAGAAGATCACCCCGTTCGCGGCCGAGAACCCGCGGTGGCGGAAGTAGGCCAGCGGCAACATCGGGTGCGCCGCCCGCCGTTCCCATGCGAGGAAGCCGGTTACGAACAACACCCCGACCACGAGCGCCCCGACTACCTCGACGCTGTCCCAGCCGATGCTCACCGCCCGCACCGGTGCCCAGGTCAGCGCGAACATGCCCGGTGCGACCAGAACCAGACCCGTGATGTCCAGATGCGGCCGAGGGCCGTGGCTTTCGCGCAACAGCAGCGCGGACAACGGCATCATGACGAGTCCGACCGGGACGTTGATCCAGAAGATCCACTGCCAGGAGATGCCCTCGATGATCGCGCCGCCGAGCACCGGACCTCCGGCGACACCGAGACCGGTGATACCGCCCCACATCCCGATCGCCACTCCGCGTCGCCCCGCGGGGAAGGCGTCGCTGATCAAGGTCAGAGTCAACGGCAGCACCACGGCCGCACCGACTCCCTGCAGAACGCGCCCGATGATGAGCTCCTCCACAGTGGACGACAACGCGCACGCGGCGGAAGCGACGGTGAACAAGCCAACGCCGAGGACGTACATCCGTCGACGGCCGAAGCGGTCGCCCATGGCCGAGCCGGTCAGCATCAGGCAGGCGAAGGCGAGGTTGTAGGCGTTGATCGTCCACTCGAGATCCGACAGGTTCGCGCCCAACTCGGTCCGCAGTGTCGGCAGTGTCGTGGCCACGACCACCACGTCGAGCGAACACAGGAATGCTCCGAGTCCCGCCAGCGTCAGCGTCCAACTTCGACGAGACGACATCCCCGAGTCGGCTGCCGCCGTAACTCTGAGCTCCGACATGTGAGTCCCCTTCGTCGCGTCACGGGCTTGTCCCGTGCAACAAGGCAGACTCGGCCGAGCGAGAAAGGCATCGGTCCGACCATCGGGTGGAGACGCCGCGGACTATCCCATCGCGTGTTCCAGCAGGCCGAACCGGCGGAACAGGGCGGAGTCGAGGAACGCGACGATGTGGGCGATCCCGGCTGTGCTGACCGTGAGCACCAGGATCGCGTGCGCGCGGTGGACGCCGTCGACGCGCCGGTACACCGCGAAGGCGGGCTGCCCGTTGGCGCCGATGGGAACCATCCGAACCATGCCGGGAGCGCCGAAGATGTGCTCGCCGACGAACCGCCCGACCACTTCGCGGCCACTGAACCAGGTGGAGAACGGCGGCATCTCCAGTGCGACGTCCTCGCGCAGCAGCCCCATCAGCGCGTCCACGTCGGCGTTCTCGAACGCCGACGCGTACCGGTCCAGCAGGGCGCGAAGCTCCGGTTCGGTGGGCTCGACGAGCTGGTCCTCGACCGGAGACATCTGTTCGAGCTGGGTCCGGGCGCGCTGCAGCAGGCTCTTGACAGCGAAGATGGTGGTGTCGAACAACTCAGCCACCTCGGCGGCCCGCCAGCCGAGCACGTCACGCAAGATCAGCACCGCCCGTTGCCGGGCGGGCAGCAACTGCAGCGCGGCGACCAGCGCGAGCCGCAGGCTCCCCCTCGACGCGACGATCGCCGCGGGGTCCGCCGATGCCGCGCCCAGCAGCACGTCGGGAAACGGTTCGAGCCAGGTGACCTCGGGCTCCACCATGGGCGCGTCCGGATTGTGGCTCGGGCCGCCCAGACCGGACGGCAGAGGACGTCGACGACGGCGCTCCAGCATCGTCAAGCAGGTGTTGGTCGCGATCCGGTACAGCCAGGTACGCACCGACGACCGGCCTTCGAACCTGTCATACGAACGCCATGCACGCAGGTACGTCTCCTGAACCACATCCTCGGCCTCGTCCACCGAGCCCACCATGCGGTAGCAGTGCACCAGCAACTCACGCCGAAACGGGTCGGTGCGGCGTACGAACTCCCCGTGATCCGACATCGCCACTTCCTCCGTCTGGCCGTCACTGCGGATATCCCTCATCGGGATACAGACCCAAGACTCGGGCAGGAGGCATCGGCGAGAACTGAGAGGTCCGTCACGCGACCAGTCTCATGGCTCACGTGCGCCGGGCGATCCTGCCCGCGACGTCCACGGCGATCTCGATCGCCCGTGCCGCGAGCGGGGAGTGGGTGCGGTTTGCCTGCCACAGCAGGAAGATCTCGCGTGGCGGGAGTCTCGGCTTGAGCTCGTGGACGCACAGCGACGCGTCGGAGCCGATGTCGGCACTGTGGACGGTGAGCTGTGGCAGGATCGCCGAACCCATTCCGGCGCGCACCATTGACAGCACGGTCTCGTTGCCAGCGGTGCGGCACACGATCTGCGGACGAACGCCGCCGCGTTCGAGCGCTTGTTCCAACCGGGCCTGGTCGCAGATCGGTGGGTGCGCCACCATCGGTGCGCCGTCCAGTTGGGCAGGGCGCACCGGACCGTCGGGGAAAGTGCCGCGGCGGGCGACCAGCACGTAGGGATCGTCGAGCAGTTTGCGGTGTTCGACCTCGCCGTCGACGCGGCCGTCGAAGAACATCAGGTCGAGCTCATGGACTTGGGGCTGGTTGGTCTCCTCTTCGAACAGCCTGATGTCGCAGCCGGGGTGCTCGTCGCGAAGCCCGCGGATGACCAACGGCAGGATCACGTTGGACACGCTCTGGAAGGTGCCGATGTCGACCCGGCCGTCGCCTGCCTTGAACCGGTCGACGGCCGCCGCCATCGCCTCGGCCTTCGCCAGCAGATCGCGCCCGTGCGCCAGCACCACCGCGCCGAGCGGGGTGATCCGCACCGGTTTCGGCCCGCCCGGCCGGTCGAACACGGCACCGCCGACGGCTTTCTCCAGCGCCGCGATCTGTTGGCTCACCGTCGACTGGGTATAGCCGAGCCGCGCGGCCGCCCGGCCGAACGAGCCCTCATCGGCCACCGCGGCCATCGTGGTGAGATGCCGCAGTTCTACGTCGGACATGAGGCCACCCTACCCGAGGGCATCGTGAGAAGCGATGGACTTGATCGGAAACTATCGCTTTTCACGATGGGAATACCCCGGTTAGCGTTGCGTTCATGACCGATCACCTCTCGCACGGCGAGAACCTTGTCGAGATCGACGACGTCGAGCTGTGCGTCGAGACCTTCGGAGACCCGGCGAACCCGGCGATCCTGCTCGTCGACGGTGCGACCGCGTCGATGCTGTGGTGGGAAACCGAACTGTGCGAACAGATCGCGCGTGGCAACCGGTTCGTGATCCGCTACGACAACCGGGACACCGGCAGGTCCACCAGCTACCCGCCAGGGCAGCCGGGCTACGCGTACACCGACCTCGCTGCCGACGCACTCGGCATCCTGGACGCCCTGGACGTCGAGCGCGCACACATCGTCTGCCGGTCCATGTCCGGCGGAATCGGGCTCATCATCGGGACGGACCACCCCGACCGGACTGAGTCACTGACGTTCGTCTCCACCTCCACAGGCGAGGACGGACTCCCGCCGTCGACGTACGAGCTCACCGTCGCCGATCCCGACCCCGCCGATTCCAGCGCGGTGGTGGACTTTGTCGTCGCATCGGCGAAGGCGTGTTCGGGCGGCTCGCCCTACTTCGACGAGACCGCCACGCGCGCGCTGGTCGAGCGGGACGTGGCCCGCACTCGCGACATGGCGTCCACTCTCGTCAACCACTACGCGATGTCCTTCGAGGGGGCGTCCCGCGATTTCGCCGCCATCAAGGCGCCGACCCTGGTGGTGCACGGCGATCACGACCCGGTTTGCCCGCTCCCACACGGACACGCGCTGCGCGACGCGGTTCCCGGCGCGACGCTGCTGGTTCTGGAAGGCGCCGGGCACGACCTGCCCAAGCCGCTGTGGGACGTGTTCGTCCCCGCTCTGCTCCAGCACACCGCGGGCGGCCGACCATGACCCGGTTGCGGTCGGCGCTCTGGCTGCCGATCTTCGACGATCTCGCCGACCCGGTGGTGGTCGCACGCCTGGCCGCCGAGGCGGAGGAGGCCGGTTGGCACGGCGTGTTCGTGTGGGACCACCTGCGCTGGCGGGCACCGGTCCGACAGGTCGCCGACCCGTGGATCACGCTGGCCGCGATCGCCACCGCCACCGAACGCATAAGGTTCGGTCCCATGATCACGCCCCTTGCCCGCCGCCGTCCGCCCAAGGTCGCCAGGGAGACCGCGACGCTGGACCGGCTCAGCGGCGGTCGTCTCACGCTCGGCGTCGGTCTCGGCAGTGATCACTTCGCCGACGAGTTGCGGGCGACCGGGGAGGAACTCGACGATCGGCGGCGGGGCCAGATGCTCGACGAGTCACTGGCGATTCTCACCGCCGCCTGGTCTGGTGAGCCGGTGCACCACCACAGTTGGCACTACACCGTCGATGGCGTCTCCTTCCTTCCCCGACCGGTTCAGCGCCCCGGTGTGCCGGTGTGGGCCGCGGGACTTCCCGGCAACGTCAAACCGCTGCGCCGCGCCGCCCGGCACGACGGTTTCGTCCCGGTCAACCTGGAACACCCGGACCAACTCGCCGACATCGTCACCACCATCACCGGTCTCCGTCAGCGAACGACGACCCAGTACGACATCGCCGTCGGCCTCCCACCCGACGCGGATCCAGCGCCCTACGCCAAGGCGGGCGCCACGTGGTGGCTCGCGGAGTTCACGCCGGAAACAGTGTCTCTGGACCAGGTGCGCGGCGTGCTCCGCGACGGCCCGGTCGACATCGATATCGAGAGGAACCGGTGACGGTGATGCCCGAACTGTTCGACTACGACGCCGAACTGCGCCTGCACAACGAACTCTTCCACGCCGCTGCCCGCGTTGGTCCTCGTGACCATGTGCTCGACATCGGCTGTGGCACAGGCCAGTCCACACGTGAGGCCGCCCGCGCCGCCGTCACCGGAAGCGCGCTGGGCGTCGACGTCTCCGCGCCCATGCTCGAACGGGCCCGTCAGCTCAGTGAGGACCAGGGACTGACCAACGTCACCTACCAGCGGGCAGACGCCCAGGTCCACCACTTTCCACCGGCGCGTTTCGACCTCTGCGTCAGCAGGTTCGGGACGATGTTCTTCGCCGACCCTGTCGCCGCGTTCACCAACATCGGGCGCGCTCTGCGCCCCGAGGCGCGCCTGGTGCTGCTGGTCTGGCAAGAGCGTGACCGCAATGAATGGGCCACCGCGATCCGCCGGACCCTCACCGCCGCACCAGCCACACCCCGTGGCGCGAACGCGTTCTCACTCGCTGACCCGACCGTCACGGAAGGCATCCTGACGGCGGCCGGTTTCGCGGAAGTCAGCTTCACCGACGTGCACGAGCCCGTCTACTACGGCGCGGACAGTGCCGCGGCCTTCGACGCCGTGCTCAGCCTGTGGGAATTCAAAGGCCTGCTTGCCAGCCTCGACGCCTCGGCGGCGGAGCGAGCACGCACGCGACTACGCGCCACCCTCGAGGCCCACAACACCGACGGGGGCGTGTACTTCGACTCGCGTGCCTGGATCGTCACAGCTCGCCGCCACCCACACTGACCACGACCGGCCGCATCGCGCGGGCACCGGCGATGATCTGGCCGCCCAACAGGGCGAGGATCAGCAGCAGCGGGATTCGCCACGTTCCCGTGGCACTGTGCAGCAGGCCGCACACCAACGCTCCGACGCCCGCGATCAGGTACCCGGCGCCTTGCACCAGCGCGGACAGGGCGGTGGTGAGGCCGACATCGCGACCGGCTCGCATCGAGATCGCGGCCAACGCCGCGGCCAGCGAGCCGAGGCCGATGCCGATTCCGATCGCGTAGGCCCACGGGACGAGCGCGGGCGCGGCCAGCAATCCGGCGACTCCGGCCATGGTCGGGACGGTCAGGCAGATCACCAACGCCGTCTGGTTGCGCCACCGGTGAACCCATTGCGGCACAAGCCACATCATCGGCAGTCCCATCGCCATCGCCAACGCGAGACACGATCCGGCCAACTCCGGCGACAGTCCCGCGTCCCGCAGGATCGCAGGCAACCAGCCCATCACCAGGAATGTCACCGTGGAGATCAGTCCGAAGTAGAGTGTCAGACTGCGTGCCGTGGTCGAGCGGACCAGCGACCACGGACGCACCGAGCGCGTCGCGACCAGTGCCGGAGTGGCGAGCGCAGTGCTGCTGCGGCACCAGATCCGGGCGGTGACGATCGCGATCGCTGCCCACGCGGCCAGTCCCACCTGCCATGACCAGGCGTTCACGATCAGTGGCGTCACCAGTGCGCCGACCGTGCTGCCGAGGCCGAGGGCCACGGTGTAACAGAGGCTGAACCGTTTCGGTGAACCATCCGCCAGCACGGGGATCAGCGTGCCGACGACCGCGATCGCCAGGCACGCCAACGCCGTACCTGCCAGCAGCAGTGCCGCGTCACCGAGCACTCTGGCCAGCAGCGCGACGACCAACGCGCCCAGGGCGAGCGTGACCGTCCGGTGTATGCCCCATCGCGCTGTGAACCACGACGTCATCCACCCGCCGATCCCGATGGCCCAGAGCGGTAACGCCACCAACACCGCGGCCGTCGAACCATGCGCTGCGGGCACGTCTGACAGGGTCGAGCCCAGGCTGGTGACTGCGGGGCGCAGGTTGAGTGCCAGCAGGAAGATCACCACGGCCGCGACCGGAGTGGTGTTCGCGAACCGTGTCTCGACCATGTCGCTCCCCCTCGCCAGTGAGGTTCGGAGCGCCTGCCCCGTCCGTGAATGCTGGCCAGGTGGCCGCGTGCAGACATCGGTCACATGACGTACATCGGGAGTTGTCCCGCAGTTCTCCTCCTGGCTTTCAGGTGGCGCATTGGTGAACATGCCGTTTGGTCCGCCCGGGTCGCGGGAAACCGAGTCCTGATGGACCGACCGAGAGGAGGAGTTGTGGTCGCGACTCTCGATGGGCACCTGGTCCGCGATCCGCACGACCTGCACACCAAGGTCGAAGCACAGCTCGACCTGGCCGCGGCCGAGGTGACGCGGCGGTGCGCGGGCAAGGTGGATTACCAGTCAGTACGCCAAGCCGTTTCCGTCGCATACCGTCGGCTGGCCGACGAAGCCAGCTTCCAGAGTTTCCTGCCGATCCTGGCCGCCAGGGCCGCATACCGAGACCTTTGTGGACAGTAAGCGGCGTGTCCCGATCAGTCGACCGGCGACCGGTGTGCTCGGAACAGGGCGAGGTTGCCGCGCACAATCAGGGTGTGGCTGGCGAAATGGCGGGAGAGTTGCGCACGCAGCCCGTCGATGTCATCGGCTTCGTTGTGGAAGACGCCAGCGGCGTTGTTGCACCTCATGAGCACCTTGGCAGGCAGCGAGACCCGGACACCGCCGGACAGTAGGGTGCTCCCGAACACCACCCCGCCCGGCCGCACCGCCGCGGCGGCGTGCGCCAGCACGACTCCCTTTTCCCGCATGCTCCCCGGCAGGCAGTGGAGTACCAGGTTCAGGCCGACTGAGTCGAAGGCTGCGTCCGGGACGGGCAGCGGGGCCAGCAGGTTCGCCTCGATCTGCCGGACGCGGTAGCGCGCCAGCCGTCGGGCGGTGTGGGCCAGCGGGGTCGGGTTCAGGTCGACGAGGGTGATCTGCGGGTCGGGCACCGGAAACTGGCAGCGCGCCAACAGGTAGCCACTGCCCACTCCCAGTTCGAGATGCTCGGCCCCGAGGCTGGCGTCGTACAGCCCGCGCACCACCGACGTGGGACAACGCCAGATCAGGGGCATGTTGACGCCGTAGACGCAGATGTCGTAGACGGCCAGGAAATGCCGGTTGTAGACAGCGATTCCGTCCAGGACGTCCTGATCCACGGGCTCCCGCGTCCGGTCACCGGAACTCGTCATCCACGTGTCCTCACATGGGTCGAATCGCAACCACTAGTCCACCACGGTGAAACCGGACGGGGTCAAGGGACCACCAGTGTGATTGAGGCTATCGTGCAGGGCAAATCCCCAGGGGAGGATCGGGTGGAGTTTCGGATCCTTGGCCAGGTCGAGGTCCGGGGAGACCGGGCGCGGGCAAAACTGGCCGGCGCGACCCAGTCTGCGCTGTTGGTGGCGTTGCTGCTGCGGGCGAACCATGTGGTGCCGCTCGAGGGTCTGGTCGCGGCGACGTGGGACGACGAACCGCCCGACTCGGCCGGTGCGGCGTTGCACACCCGCATCTTCCGGCTTCGGCGTGCGCTCGACGAGGTCGAGACCAACGGCTCCGGGCGCATCATCACGCACAACTCCGGCTACCTCCTCAAGGTGGAGTCGGGCGAACTGGACCTGGAGGAGTTCCAACAGCACGTCGCGCAGGCCCGGGAGGCCATCGAGGCCGGTCATCCCGCTGAGGCGCTCCGCAAGTTCGACGCCGCTCTGCGGCTGTGGCGCGGACCCGCGCTGTCCGGGGTGTCCGGGCGGTTCGCACAGACCCAGGCCGACGGCCTCGACGTGGCCAGGCTGACCGCCGTCGAGGACCGGATCGAGGTCGGCCTCACGCTCGGCCGCCACGCCGAAATGGTTGCCGAGCTCACGACACTGGTCGCCGCCAACCCGCTGCGGGAGCGTCTGCGCGGACAACTCATGCTCGCCCTGTACCGCTGTGGCCAGCAGGCTGAGGCGCTCGCTGTCTACCGTGACATCTACCGCCTGCTCACGGACGAACTGGGCATCCAGCCCGACCCGCAGCTGCAGCGGTTACACCGGCAGATGCTGGCCGCCGACCCGGCCCTCAACGTGCCGGTCGCGTCGGTGACCGCCGCGACCATGCCGGTGATCAGTCTGGTTCCGCAGCAGCTGCCGACCGACGTCGCCAACTTCACCGGGCGTGAGCGGGACCTCGGCCAGCTGAACGCGCTGTTCGACGGCGACCCCGGCGCGAGCAAAGCGGTGGTGATCTCCGCGATCGCGGGCACAGCAGGCGTCGGCAAGACGGCGCTCGCCCTGCACTGGGCGCACGGGAATGTCGATCGATTCCCGCACGGCCAGCTGTACGTCAACCTGCGTGGCTACGCGGCGGCGGGCCAGCCGATGGCGGCCACCGCGGCGCTTGCCCAGTTCCTGCGTTCGCTCGGCGTGCCGCAGGAACGGATTCCGCTCGATCAGGACGAGCAGGCCGCGATGTACCGGTCGCTGATGGCTGACCGGAGGATGCTGGTACTGCTGGACAACGTCGCCACGGCGGACCAGGTGTGGCCGCTGCTGCCGGGGAGCTCCAACAGCCTGGTGCTGATCACCAGCCGCGACGACCTGCGTGGGCTGACCTCGTTGCAGGACGTGCGCCGGATCGTGCTCGACGTCCTCACTCCCGACGAGGCACACGATCTGCTCGCCCGCGTCCTCGGCACCTCACGGGCCCAGGCCGAGCAGCCGCAGGTGACGGAACTGGCGAGGCTGTGCGGCTATCTGCCGCTGGCACTGCGGATCGCCGCCGCCCACCTGGTCAACCGCCCGCACGAGTCGATCGCTTCGTACGTGGGCAAGCTCAACGCGGGCAACAGGCTCGCTCACCTCGCCGTGGACGAGGACCCGCACGTGGGCGTCCGCGTCTCCTTCGACCTGTCCTACCAGGTGCTCACGCCGGACTGCGCCCGGCTGTTCCGGTTGCTGGGACTGGTTCCCGGTCCGGACTTCAGCCCGGACGCCGCCGCGGCACTGAGTGGCCTGGCCGCGCAGGAAACCGTGCGACTGCTGGACCGGCTGACAGCAGCGCACCTGCTCGACTGCACCGCGCCGGACCGGTACCAGTTCCATGACCTGCTCCGGCTGTACGCCGCTCAGCGGGCCGAGGCCGAGGACGCCGCCGAGAACCGGACAGACGCGGTACTGCGCCTGCTCGGCTGGGCGCTGCACACCACGGCCGCAGCGGCCCAGCTGCTCTATCCCGAGATCGCGCCCGTGCTGCGTGAACTGCCCGAGTCGCAGGCACAGCCGCGCACCTTCACCGATCCCGTCGACGCGCTTGCCTGGTTGGACGCCGAACGGGCCAACCTGATCGCGATCATCGGTCACGCTGTCGAGCACGGCCCGCGCGAGCTGGCCTGGTACCTCGTCGACGCCATGTCCGGCTACTTCCACCTGCAGATGAACCGGGTCGACTGGCACCGCGCGGCCGAGGACGGCCTGCGGGCGGCCCGCGGCGCGGGCGATCGGGACGCCGAAGCAGCCATGCTGCACAGCATCGCGTACGCACACTTCAGTTTCGGCGAGTACGCGCAGGTGCTCGAACACGACCTGCAGGCCCTGGCGCGCTACCGGGAGACCGGCAACACCGCAGGCGAGGCCGAGGTGAGCAAGTGGTCCGGTCTCGCGTCCTGGTTGCTCGGACGGCTGGAGGAGGCATCGGCGTACCACGAGAGGGCGGTGGAATGCTTCCAGGCGACGGGAAACCGGGCAGGCGAGGCCATCTCGTTGACCAATCTCGCCTACGTGTTCTGTGACTCGGGACGGTTCGCGGAGTCGCTCGACAACTCCACCCGGGCGCTCGCCATCCAGCACGAGATCGGGACCCAGCTCGGCCAGGCACTGTCCATGCACGCCATCGCGCACGTCAACAACAGCTTCGGCAACTACGACCGTGCCCTTGAGCTGATCAACGAGGTGATCGCGCGTTACCGGAAGATCGGCTACCGCCACGGAGAGGTGTCCGCGCTCGAAGTGCTTGCCATGATCCACCGGGACGCCGGTCGTCACCAGGAGGCGCTGGACAGCGGCGACGACGCTCTCGCTCTCGCCGAGGAGATCAACGAGCCCAAGTCGCACGTCTGCGCGCTGAACACGATCGGCTACAGCCGTTCGCACCTGCGGCAGTTCGACGAGGCAGTCAGCAGCCACAACCGCGCGCTGGAGCTGGCGCGGACGGCCGGATTCCGCCGGGGAGAAGTGGAGGCCCTTGTCGGGCTGGCCACCGCGTACCGCGGTCTCGAGCGGCCACAGGACGCTCTGGGCTGCGCGCTGACCGCGTGGCGTGCCGCCGAGGGGTCCGGGTTCCGCTCGTTCGCCGCGCACGCACTCACCGCGCTCGCCGAGATCCACTCCGACCTGCACGAGCACGACCAAGCCGTCGAGTACGCCCGCCGGGCGGTGGACCTCCACGGGGAGACCGGCCATCGCCTCGGCCGTGCCCGTGCGCTGCGCGCCACCGGAACCATCCTGCAGCGCGAGGACAGCGTGGCCGCCCAGGAACACTGGCGCAGCGCACTGGCACTCTTCACCGAACTGGGAACGCCCGAAGCCGAACAGCTCCGTACGGTGCTCGACACGGCCGTATGATCGACCGGGAGCTCTCTTGCAGGAGGACTGGATGCCGCACGGGCGCAGTGCCCCTATCGCCATTGTCGGTATCGGATGCAGGTTGCCGGGAGCGCACGGCCCAGACGAGTTCTGGCGCCGGTTGTGCGACGGCTACGACGCCATCGGCCCCATCCCGCCGGACCGGGTCGGCCTGAGTGCACTGTCCGATCCGGAGTCCTTTCTCCGAAGGCGGAACTTCGCGCCGAGCGGCGGATTCCTCACCGGTCTCGACCGGTTCGAGCCGACGTTCTTCGGTATACCGCCGCGGGCGGCCGGTCGGATGGACCCGCAGCAGCGCTTGTTGCTGGAGACCGGTTGGGAGGCGTTGGAGGACGCGGGACTGCCACCGGACCAACTCGCGGGCAGCAGGACAGGTGTCTTCATCGGACACCTCGGCGCCGACTACTGGGACCTGCAGTGCCGTACCACCACAGTGGACCTGCACGCCGGAACGGCGGGGCAGCGCAGCATGCTGGCCGGCTGCCTGTCCTACACGCTCGACCTGCGTGGCCCCAGTGTGGCCGTGGACTCCGGGTGTTCGGCGTCGCTTGTGGCCACACGCCAGGCATGCCTGAGCCTGGCCGGTGGTGAGTCGTCGGTCGCGTTGGTCGGCGGCACCAGCGTGTTGTTGTTGCCGGAGAACTATCTTCCGCTGTCCCAGGCCGGTCTGCTGGCCAAGGACGGCCGGTGCAAGTTCGGTGACGTGGACGCCGACGGTTTCGTGCGCAGCGAGGGTGTCGCCGTGGTCGTGCTCAAGACACTGGAGCGGGCTCGTGCCGACGGCGACCGGGTGTACGCGCTGATCACGGGCGGAGCTGTCAACAACGACGGACGCGCCGCGGGGTACGTCGGCCGTCCCGCGGTCGAGGGGCAGGTGGACGTGCTGCGGGCGGCGTACGCGGACGCCGGAGTCAATCCGTCCGATGTGGACTATGTGGAGGCGCACGGCACCGGGACGAGGGTCGGCGACCCGATCGAGTTCGAGGCGCTCGGCGCGGTGCTGGGGGAGGGACGGCCCTCGGACCAGCCCTGTCTGGTCGGCTCGGTCAAGACGAACATCGGGCACACCGAGGGAGCGGCCGGGATCGCCAGCATGATGAAGACCGCGTTGTGCCTGTACCACGGGATGGTTCCGCCCAGTCTGCACCTGCGCACACCCAACCCGGCGGTGCCGTGGTCGGCATTACCGGTCTCGGTCGTCACCGAGAACACACCTATTCCGGCACGGGGCCGTCCTCGCGTCGCCGGGGTGAGCGCCTTCAGCGTCACCGGTACCAACGCCCATGTTGTGCTCACGGAGGCCGAGGTGGCGCCCCGTGCTCCGCGGACCGAGTCCGCGACCGGCGACACCGCGTACCTGTTCACCACCTCCGCGCGTACCGCGGAAGGGCTGGCGGACGCCGCCCGCGGCTACGCGGACTACCTGGAAACCGGTCTGGGACAACGGTATTCGCTGCGTGATGTGTGCTACACCGCCACCCGCCGGGCGCAGCACGTCGAGCGGCTGGCCGTGGTCGGCTCGTCGCATGAGGACATCGCGGCGAAGCTCCGCGGGTACGCCGACGGAATCCGTGCCGGGGATGTGGCCAGTGCGTCGGACGTCGGCGGACGGCCGCGGGTCGTTTTCGTCTTTCCCGGCCACGGCACGCAGTGGGTGGGCATGGGCAGGGCCTTGCTCGAGCAGGAACCGGTGTTCCGTTCGGCGGTCGAGGAATGCGACCGCGCGGTGCACAAGGAGACCGGTTGGTCCATCTTGGACGCGCTGGACGACAGTGACCGGTTGGGCGTCGTCGAAGTGGTTCAGCCCGCGTTGTGGGCGGTGGAGATCGGGCTCGCCGCGCTGTGGCGTTCCTGGGGTGTGGAACCGGATCTGGTGATCGGGCACAGTATGGGCGAGGCGGCGGCCGCGTACGTGGCCGGTGCGCTTTCCCTCAGTGACGCGGCGACCGTTATCTGTCGGCGGAGCGTGCTGGCCGCCCGGCTGAGTGGTCGTGGCGCCATGGCATCGGTCGCGCTCGCTCCCGAGCAGGCGGCCGAGGTCGTCGCCGCGTACGTCGATCGGGTGTCGATCGCGGCGAGCAACAGCCCGGCGTCCAGTGTGCTGTCCGGCGATCCGGACGCGGTGGCCGAGATCCTTGCGACACTGCGGGAACGCGATGTCTTCTGTCGGCGCATCGATGTGGACTACGCGGCGCACAGCCCCCAGGTCGACGGGCTGCGGGAGGAGTTGCTCGCCGGACTGGCCGAGCTGAAGCCCCGACAGGGCGAACTGCAGCTGCATTCCACGGTGCTCGACGAGACGGTTGACGGGTCCACATTGGACGCCGAATACTGGGTGCGCAACCTCAGGGAACCGGTGCGTTTCGCCTCGGCGGTCCGCACCCTGCTCGGCCGGGGACCGACCGTGTTCCTCGAGATCAGCCCGCATCCGGTGCTCGTGCCGTCGATCGAGGAGTGCATCGAGGTCCACCAGGGTGACGGCGCGGCTGTCCCGTCGCTGCGCCGGGACCAGGCCGACAGCGCCGCGCTGCTGCGTCGCCTGGGCACCCTCTACCTGCACGGTGTTCCCGTGCGAGGTGACCAGCTGTTCGGCTGTGCGGCTCGGCTCGTCTCGCCACCGGTGTACCGCTGGCAGCGCGAGTCCTACTGGATCACGCCGGAGCAGCCGTTTCGGACGCTTGTCGCCCGCGAGGGCAACCAGCGAAACGGGCATCCGCTGCTGGGACCGTGCGTCTCGGCCGGGCAGGGTGAACGCGTCTGGGAAGGCCCGCTGGACCGAATCCGCAACGCCTACCTGGACGACCACCGCGTGCAGGGCATGGCTGTGCTGCCAGGCAGCGCGTTCTGCGAGCTGGTCGTGGCGGCGAGCAGGCAACTGTTCGGCGACGTACCCGTCGCCCTCGCCGACCTCACCCTGCGCAAGGTGCTCGTCCTCGCCGCCGAGGAGACCCGACGGCTGCGGGTGCGGATGGCCGAGCAGGACGACGCGGTCTGGCATGTGGAGATCGCCAGCAGTACCGAGACAGGCGCGGACGCGACCTGGACCCGGCACGCGGAGGCGCGAGTGCTGTCCGGCGGGCAGGCCGACGACGAGCCGCCGACCGGTGACCTTCCCGAGGTGATCCGCGGCCGGTGCGCCGAACGCCTGTCCGGCAAGGATTTCTACCGGCGCCTCGCCGCGGGCGGCAACGACTGGCTGCCGCGGTTCCAGGGCATCGCCGAGTTGTGGCGCGGCGACGGAGAGGCGCTCGCCAGAGTCGTCTGTCCGGACTCGTTGACGTCGCAGCTCGCCGACTTCCATTTCCACCCGGCACTGTTCGACGCCTGCGGCCAGGCACTGACCGCCCTCACCGACCGGCCGGGCCAGACGTTCGTGCTCAGTGCGATCGGCGAGGGACGCGTGTACCGCGGATCGGGCCGGGAACTGTGGAGCCATGTCTCGGTGTCGCACGGAGACGATCCGCACTCGATCGTCGGCGACATCCGGATCCTCGACACCACGGGGAAACTCGTGGCCGAGCTGCGCGGTGTCCAAGGGCGGTACCTGGCCGGTCCCGGCGCGGCGCCATCGGAGGACGACCGGCTGTACGAACTGTGCTGGGACCAGGACGATCGACGGCGGGCGCCGGTCGCGCCGGGCGCGTGGGTGCTCGTCCCCGACACCGGAGGCGCGGCCGAGCAACTGCGTGGTCGGCTGGAACAGGCGGGCCATGCGTGCGTGATGCTGGCCATCGACCCCGGCGACCCGGACAGCACGCGTCGGTCACTGGCGCGGGCACTGGACACGGGCGGGGTCCCGGTTCGCGGAATCGTCCACATGGGATTCCTGGACCTGACCACATCGGACGCCGACCCGCAGGATGCCGACAGCGTGGAGTCTGCGTGCCTGACCGTGGTCCGGCTGGTGCAGGCGCTGACCGCGCAGCGCGCCGACTCACTGTCACGGCTGTGGCTGGTCACCCAGGGGGCACAGGCTGTCTCCCCGAACGAGTCGTCTACCGCGACGCTGCAGACTCCGTTGTGGGGACTGGGCCGCACTCTCGCGGGTGAACATCCGGAACTGTCGCCCACCCTGATCGATGTCGACACCGACGCGCGTTTCCCCGCCGACGCGCTGTGCCGTGAGTTGACCACCGCCGACGAGGAGAACCAGGTGGCGCTGCGCGGAGGCACCCGGTATCTGGCTCGCTTGCGCCGATACAGCTCACCGCGGCCCACCGGTGAGCGAACCCGTCCACGGCGGCGGGGTGCGTTTCGGGTCGGCATGGCCAAGCGGGGAGTGCTGGACGCGTTCCGGATCGAAGACGCCACGCGGCGTCAGCCGGGGCCGGGCGAGGTCGAGGTCGAAACCGCGTACATGGGGCTGAACTACGCGGATGTGCTCGGAGTCCTGGACATGTATCCGGGCGCGGCGGACCTGGAGGTACGGCCGGGTGCCGAGTTCTCCGGCACTGTCACCGCGGTCGGCGATCTCGTGCACGGGTTGCGGGTCGGCGACGAGGTTCTGGGTTTCGGGCCAGGAGGGCTGGAATCCCACGTCATCGCCAAGGCAGCGCTGGTGTTCCGACGCCCGGCCGCACTCGGTCACCAGGACGCGGCCACCCTGCCCGCGGTGTTCCTCACCGCGTACCACGCGTTGTGCCATCTCGCGAACATCGGCCGCGGCGACCGAGTCCTGATCCACACCGCCACCGGCGGGGTCGGGCTGGCCGCCATCCAGATCGCCCGGTGGAAGGAGGCGACGGTCTTCGCGACCGCGGGCAGTCCGGAGAAGCGCGCGCTGTTGCGCACCATGGGGATTCGGCACGTCGCCGACTCGCGCAGCTCGGCCTTTGCCGACGAGTTCCTCGCCGCCACCCACGGCAAGGGCGTCGATGTCGTCCTCAACACCCTTGCCGGGCCTGCGATCCAACGCAATCTGGAGCTGCTCGCCCCCTACGGCCGGTACCTGGAACTGACCAAGAAGGACGTTCTCGGCGACGGCTCGATCGCGCTGCGGGCACTCGGCCGCAACATCTCCTTCCACGTGGTCGACGTCGCGGACATGGTGCGCAACGCCCCGGAGCGGGTGTCGGCCGTCATGGCCGAGGTGCTGGCCCATGTCCAGAGCGGGACACTGGCCGGGCTGCCGAGCCGGACCCATCCGGCGCACCGGGCGACGGACGCGTTCCGCAGCCTGGCCAAGGCGGAGCACATCGGCAAGGTCCTTGTGTCCTTCGCAGGCGACACCGCTGACACCGCCGACACCGCCGACATCGAGTACGCCGATGACACTGTCGATGTGAGTCGACCGGACGCGCTTGTCCGCCCGGACGCCAGCTACCTCGTCACCGGCGGGCTCGGCGGGCTCGGCAGCAAGGTGGCCGAATGGCTGGTCGCCCGGGGCGCACGACACCTCTGCCTGGTCGGCAGATCGTCCGTGGCACACGACAACCCGGTGGTGGCAGCGCTGGAGCGGGCCGGAGCGAAGGTGCACTACCAGGCGGCCGACGTCACCGACGAGGCCGCGATGCGGGCGGTGCTGGCCGACGTCGCCGAACGCGGCTGGCCGTCGGTACGCGGCGTGGTGCATGCCGCGGGAGTGGGCGCCTACCACGCCATCGACGACCTGGACGCGGCGGTGCTGGCCGACGTCCTCCGTCCGAAGGTACGCGGCTCATTGGTGCTCGACCGGCTGTTCCGCGACGCCGGGCTGGACTTCTTAGTGCTGTTCTCCTCGGCGGCGTCCGTGCTCGACTCGCCCATGCTCGGCGCCTACGCGACAGCGAACGCGTTCCTGGACGGACTGGCCAGGCAGCGTCGCCGCCGTGGTGAGGCCGCGCTCAGCATCAACTGGGGCGCGTGGGACTCGGTGGGCATGGCCACCCGGGCCATGACCGTGTCCCACAGGCCGCTGCCCGCGGGAATGCGCGGCCTGCGGTCGGAAGACGGGTTGGCGGCGATGGAGCGGCTGCTGCGGCACGAGGCGACTCAGGTGGCGGTGTTCGCCATCGACTGGCCCGCGTGGGCCGAGGCGCACCCGCAGGCGGCACAGTCGCCGCTGCTGGCCGAGTTGGTGTCCAGGCGGGTGTCCGGGCCGCCTGTCGAAACCAGGGTCACCCGCCCGCCGGTCGCCAGGTCGGGCAAGGATCGGCGCGAAACCATCAGCCGGTACCTGGTGGAGCAGTTGGCCGCCGGGCTGGGCATCCCGGCGGAACGGATCAGGACCCGTGAGTCGCTCAACCGGCTGGGGCTCGACTCGCTGACCGCGGTGGAGCTGAAGAACCGGGTCTCCCAGGACCTCGGTGTGACGCTGCCGGTGGTGTCCCTGCTCAGCGGGTACACGCTGGCGGAGCTGATCGACCAGCTCGCCGCGGCGGAGCCGGACTCAGTCCTGCCAGAGCGCGCCGAGTGACTCGACCAACGAGGCCGCCTGCGCGATCCCGGCGCGAGTGACCGCCGCCATCCGAGATCCGCCTTGGGTGGTCTCGTCGATGGCTGCCCGTGCACTCTCGTCCGGCTGGACCACCTCGACTCGCGCGTGTTCACGCAGCGGCTCGACCTGCTCGAGAACGTTCGATCCGGGCATGTGGGGTGTGTCGGCCATCGGCGCCAGCACCACGACACGGTCGTGTCCCGCGGCCAGGTCGACGTTCGTGGGGGAGCGCACACACCCGTCGATGTATCGCCGGTCGCCCACAGCGACGGGTGGCCAGATGCCGGGCAGGGAGTGCGTCGCGGTCAGTGCGTCCAGCAACGACGCCCCGGTGTCCCGGTCGAACACCGCGAGCTCGCCTGACTCGGCGTCCACGGCGGTGATCACCAGTCGCTGCCGTGGCCAGTCCGAGGCCAGCAGGTGGTGGGTGATGGTTTTCCGGAGCACCGGTTCGGGCAGGGCGGTGTCCGTGGTCGCGGCCATCGCGCCGAGCCCGGCCATGATCTTCTTCGGGTCGTCGGAATCCGCGGCGAGCCTGCGCAGCTCGTCGGTGTACCGGTTGTGGCCGCGTGCCGTGGCCCCGCCGTCGTCGGGCGGTCGCGGCGAGGTGAGCAGCACCTGCAACAGCTGATGCGGGTCGACTCCGCTGGTGAGCTGGGCGCCGACCATCGCGCCGGAGGACGTGCCGACGATGAGGTCGGCGTCCACCAGTTTGACTCCGGCGTCGTGCAGGCCGGTGAGCACACCCCACTCCCAGGCGAATCCGCTGTTCGCTCCGGCACCGAGCACCAGCGCCCTCGACGTCACGATGTGATCCTCCCTCGTCACGGACAGCTACCTCGACGAGTATCCCAACGTTCGCCTCGGTGGCCAAGCCGGTGACTGGGTGGCCAGCAGTGCCCCCTCCCATTGCGGATGACTGCCGGCCACCCCCACCCCCGGTACCCCCAGGCCCTGGTTCTGATCACAGAGGACCACGTTGTTCTTATACGTCGCTTACCAGCCGCTTACAGTTGATCTTCGTCGGCGATGTCGAGCAGCAAGAAGGCCAAAAACATCCTGCCGACCGGCCACAGTCGTCCGCGTCGGCAGTGTCGACTGCGAGTCGCGCTGTATAGCTGTTCGTGCATGCGTGCGGAGACCGCTCGGCGCACTGCCTTGGTCGACCCTCGGCGGTCCGTAACAAGGTTGCTGTCCCTCTGACGCCCCTGTTGGCGTCCGAGAATGGATACTGCGCGTGTGGCTTCAATCCCCTTTCGGATGACGGGGTGACCCGAAAGTGTGATTAGTGTGGAGAAATACACATTCGCCAGCCCCTGATGCAATTGCACCCCTGGTCCGGAATTTGTGTTCTGATTCAGTCAAGCCGTTCCCTCAGAACCGTTCGTCGCGAATGGGTGGCCACTTGGCGCTGTTACGAGCCGCTCGTCGAATGTTTCGACAAAATGGAGTTCAGGGCGGGGCATGAGCGTCGCTCTCTGCCGCAGGAAAGCGGCCCCCCGTACCGATGATCCGGGACAGGGAGCCGCCGCTGTGTTGCGGCTGTCCGATACCCATCTCACGAGTCAGAAAGCGAACACCAAGCAATGCTACGTCGCGCAAAGCGATCAATTCCAGACCAGGGCCGGTCACTCGAACCGGTGATGCCTGGCCACTTGGCGAAACGCACTCGTCACCACGGTCGACGCACCAGTTGGGCGTGCCTGGCCGAACGTGTCCTCGGCGGCTGGCCGATGACCTTGCGGGCAGCGCTGCTGCTCCTCATCGTGCTGGCTGGCGCGGGAGCTGTGTTGGTGGTCGTCGTCGGGCTGTCCGGCACCGCCTGTGTCGCGGGTTTGGGTTTGTTGGTGCAGATGGTCATGCGTCGGCTTGCTCGACCACGGACCGCCTGACCCGAACGGGAGGAGTGCTTGATACCGAAAAGGCACTCCTCCCGGCTTCCGGCAATGCGACCGGGAAGGTGGTTGTGATCTGCGCTGTCAACCGGCCTGCAACGCGACTGGGAGGCTCGCGTAAGCGGTGACCAGGTTGGTGGGTTTGCGGACAGGTGAGCCGAGCAGGGTGATCCGTTCGACTCTGCCCAGCAATGACTCGAACACGAGTTTGATCTCCAGCCGGGCCAGTGCCGCGCCGAGGCAGAAGTGCTTGCCCGCGGTGAAAGCCAGGTGTGGATTCGGATCCCGGTCGATGCGGAAAGCGTCCGGCTCGGTGAAGACCTCCTCGTCGCGGTTGGCCGAAGCCACCCACGCGCAAACCAGGTCACCCTCGTCAAGCTGTGTGCCCGCGAGTGTGTGCGGAGTGGTCACCGTGCGCATGAGGTGTTGTACCGGCGAGGTGTAACGCAGGATTTCCTCGACCGCCGAGTCGAGCAGCTCGGGGCGGTGACGCAGCAGTTGCCACTGCTCCGGGTTTCGGCTGAACGCCACCAGACCGCCTGTGGTGGCGTTCTTGGTCGTCTCGTTGCCCGCGATGGCCAGGTTGAGACAGTTCAGCAGCACTTCGTCGCGGGTCAGCCGGTCCCCGTCGATCTCCGCCGCCAGCAGCCGCCGCATCATCCCGTCCTCGGCCAGGTCGGCGTGGTCGACCAGGCTGGCCAGGTGAACCATCAGCTGCCCGTTGGCTGTGGCGGTGGAGTTCCGGCGGGCCGCGAGATCGCCCACCCGCGCGTCGTCCGCGCGAAGAGAGCCGCAGGCCGCGCGGCTTGCCCGGTCGGCGAGCTTGTCCCAGTGCTGTGGGGGCAGGCCGAGCAGCAACCCGGTAGCCGCGGACGGCACCCGCTCGCTGACCGCGTCCACGAAGTCGACCTCGCCCGCGCGGACGGCGTCGGCGACCCAGCTGTCCACCCGCCAGCGTAGGAGGGCGTCCATGTTCTGCGCCACCGAACGGTTCAGCCCGCCGCTGACCAGTTTTCGCAACCGTCGGTGGCGAGGCGGGTCGGTCAGCTCGATCATCTTTCCGGCAGCCGGGTCGCGGACACCGAGCGCGGTGTCCAGCGTCATGCCGCCCTCGGAGCTGTACGTCGTGGAGTCGCGGACAACTGTGTCGATGTCGCGGTAGCGGACCACCGAGTAGAAGCCGGGTGCGTCCCCGCGTTCCTGGAACGGTAGCCCGTCGCTGCGGCGCAACGCCGCCCACGCCTGGTACGGCGGATCGGGGATGAACGTCCGCGGGTCGGTCAGGTCCGGCAGGGCCGTCTGGACGTCAAGCATGGTCGGCCCTTCCGAGCGCGGCGGGCGGTCGCACGATGAAGCCGGAGTCATGGAAGTAACGGACATAGCCGTCGAGCAACTCCCGGTCCACCGGCGGACAGACCGGTCCACTGACAGCTTCGGCCGCGTCCAGCCTGCTGCGGTCCAGGTGCGGCGTGACCCGCGCGCACGCCAGTTCCTGGAGGGTGATCTCGGGAGTGATCCGCTTGGTGTACAGCTGGGTGAGCGGCGTGAACGGATGCCCGGGACGGTCGGCGAGGTAGCCGAGCATCTCCTCGATCCAGGCCGGGTAGTCGATCGTGTGGATCCGGTGGCCGTGCGCGCGCAACCGGTCCACCAGGTCACCGAGCAACGCCGCACGCGAGTTGACCAGGTGGTAGGTCTGACCGTCCGCGGGCTGGCTCAGTCCAAGGTGGACGATGGCGGCCGCGACGTAGTCGACCGGGACCAGGTTCAGTGCGAGGTCGAGGTCCGGAGCCAGCTCCATCTCGGTGATGATCCGGAACAGCTCGCACAGCGCCGCCCCGCTGTTCCACGCGAATCCCTTGGTGTCACCGGAGATCTCGTACGGCCGGTGGATCACTGTCGGCAGACCGGCTCCGGCGGCGCCTCGTACCACTTCCTCGGCGACCCACTTGCTTTCCGGGTACCCCATGCCGAGCAGTTCGACGTTGTCCAGCGGAGTGTCCTCAGTGACCCGTCGCAGACCCGCCGCGCCCATCCCGTGCACCACCGCCAACGTGGAGACGTGGTGCACCGGGATCGCCCGGCGCGCCGCGAGACGCAGGATCTCCTGCGTGCCGAACACGTTGGCAACCCGAAGCTTCTCGTACGGGTAGAGGAAGTTGACCTCCGCGCCACAGTGGTGAACGACGTCGGCGTGCGCCGCCTGCGTCTCCCAGTCAGCGTCCCCGAGACCGAGCCGCGGCTTGGCGAGGTCGCCCAACACAGGACGCACCCGCTCCTGCGGCAACGGCCGGTCAATCCCGTAGCGGCGCTGCGCTTCGGCGATCCGGCTGTACGCGTGCGCGATGTCCCGTCCCCGGACGAGAGTGTGGATCTGGGCGTCGGTCTGGTCGAGCAGTTCACGAAGCAGGTGCGCGCCGAGGAAACCGGTGGCACCGGTCAGGAACACGTGCCGAGGGGTGCGCCAGTCCGGCTCGGGTCCGGCGTGCGTGACCGGGGGGACGTCCCAGACGATGTCGGGGCGCCAGCGATCGGCCGTGGCAGCGTGCGCGTCCTCGGCCGCGCCGGTGCGCACCACGTTCTCGACGGTCGACGTGAACGCCCGGATGGTCGGCTCGTTCAACAGATTGGTGATCAGCAGGTAGTTGTGCTCGTCGTCGAGCCCCAGTTCTTCTTGGACCTGGCCGACGAGTTGGACTGCCAGCAGCGAGTTGCCGCCGACTGCGAAGAAGTCCTCGTCCGGTACGGCGTGGCCAGCAGGCAGGATCGCTGCCCAGATCGCGGCCACCGTGTCGGCCACTGACCCGGCAGAACCGTGCGCTTCGGCCGGTGACGCGTCCGACGACGTCGGCAGCGCGGCGTGGTCCAGCTTGCCGCTCGCCGTCAGTGGCAGCCGGTCGAGCACCGTCACGGTCGCCGGAACCAGGTAGCCGGGCAGCCGGGCGCGCAGAAAGTCCAGCAGGTCACGGGAATCGGGCGTCGATCCTGCGGCCGCGACGTACGCCGCCAGCACACGGGTGCCGCCTTCGCCCCGAACCACCACCGCGGCGTCCCCGACGTTCGGATGAGAGGTCAGCACGGCACGGATCTCACCCGGCTCGATCCGGAAGCCGCGGATCTTCACCTGGTCGTCCCGGCGGCCGACGAACTCCAGGACGCCATCGGCGCGTTGTCGGACGATGTCACCGGTGCGGTAAACCGGCACAGGTTCGCCCGATCGACCAACCGGGAGGCCGACGAAGCGATCAGCGCTCTCCTGGGGAGCGTTGAGATAGCCGGTCGCGATGCCACCGCCCGCTACGCACAGCTCGCCGTCTTCACCGTCCAGGGCCAAGGCACCGTCGGGCCGAACGACATAGCAGGTGGTGTCTGCGATCGGTACACCGATCGGCACACCGGCCGTATCCGTTGACACGTCGGTGAAAACGTGCGCGGTCGCGACACACGCTGCTTCAGTGGGGCCGTAGGCGTTGACCAGATGTGCCGGACGGCCGTGTTCGAGCACTCTGCGTGCCGCTTCGGTCTGCAACGCCTCGCCGCCGGTGATCGCGTACCGCAGCCCGGCGAACAGTTCGGGCCGCTCGGCGGCCATGTGGTGGAAGATGCTGGTGGTCAGGAACAGAACGCTGATACGTTCCCGTTGCAGCAACGCGTGCAGGGCGGGCGCGGACAGCAACACGTCCGACGGGACCGGCACCAGACAGGCGCCGTTGAGCAGTGTCGGCCACATCTCGAGAACCGAGGCGTCGAACGACAGCGAACTCGCGTGCAGCACGCGGTCGGTGGGCGCGATGTCGAGGAAGCCGTTGTCGAGCGAGAGCCTGGCCACACCGCGTTGCGGGATCGCGACGGCTTTCGGCCGTCCGGACGTGCCAGACGTGAACATCACGTACGCGGGGGTCGTGTCGTCGTGAGGCGGCAGCGTCGGGCCGTACTGGCCAGCGTCGAGGATGTCCGCGAACTCCAACATCCGGCCGTCCACAGCCTTCGCGCCCGGCAGCCGGATCACCGCGACCGCGCCGCTGTCGGCCACCATGCTGTGCAGCCGTTCGGCAGGCAACGAGGGATCCAGGGGCACGTATCCGAGGCCCGCGCACACCGCGCCCACCATCGCGACACACGCGTCTCGGCCGCGATCGCCTGCCACGCCGACCATCGTGCCGGTGGGCGGCCCCAGCCGTCGCAGCCCACGGGCGAACCGTTCGACGAGCGATCCGAGTTCGGCGTAGCTGACCTGCCCGTCCGCTCCGGCGATCGCGGGCCGGTCCGGCTGGCGCCGTACCCGGGCCATGAACAGTTCCCCCAGCGACCAGCCGGGTAACCTGCCGTCCGGTGCACCTGTCTCGTCCGTCCTCATCGGACCCTCTCTGTTCGTGCCTTCCGGAATCGCCACCTCGGCGATTCTCGATGTCTTCTCGACTGCCGGAGCCCGGGTTATTTTCGAACAGTGATTTTATTCGAACCTACTGCTCTGGTTTATGAACACCCCATGTCTGCGGGTCAACGCTAAATGCGGCTACCGGTGCTGTCAACGTCCTGAAACTGCAACGACAATATTGCCCGGAAGGGCAAAACATATTCTCGGTGTATCGCGCCGAGCCTGGCCTCCCGGCTCAATGGTTCCCCGTTTCACTGTTTTCCGTTTTCTTCGTCGGCGCGCTTGTTGACAGGGACGACAGCGGGTGGTGGCCGCCACGCGACCACCACCCAAGGATCAAGAAGACTGCGTGACGCCTTCGGTCACGGGGTGCCGAGGCTGGCGCGGACGGTGAAGTCGTTGCCGGACTTGGCTGTTACCTGGATCCGTACCTGATTGGCGCTGTCGGTGAACGTCGAGACCTCGCCGGGGCCGAGGTCGTAGGGCGCGTCGTTGAGGCCGAGGTTGCCGCAGGAGGTGTTCGGATGCGAGTCCATGACGCGGACCGGGCCGCTGCCGCTGGGCGTGCGCGAGTCGATCCGGTAGATCAGAACACCGGTGTCGCAGGCTCGGGTGTCCAAGCCCAGTCGCTGTCGCACCTCGGCCACGTACGCGGTGTTGGGCCCGTAACGCACGACCGCCGCTTTGGTCCCCGGCTCGATCTCGATGGGACTGATGGTCTGCTCGATCATCTTGTTCCGGGTGGCCACGCAGCTGATCCGGTCGTCGGTCAGCCAGCCCACCTTCCACTTGTGCCAGGCGAACTGGTCGGGTGCGGGCCCCCACATGTGGCCCATCACGTCCCAGCCGCCGGTCCAGCCGAATCCGCCCGGTCCGCCGTAGGTGTCCGGCAGGCTGATCAGGTGCCCGCCTTCGTGGTTGAGCAGGATGTGTCCGTCGCGGTACCGCGAGGTCGCCAGGTTCGTCTCGGCGAGGATCGTGTTGCCGTCCGCCTGGATGTGCTCGAACGTGGCGTAACCGCGGGTGTATCCGGAACGCCGTGAAGGCACCAGCAACACAGCATCGGTCTGCGAGAAGTCGAAGGAGGGATCCGCTTGCTGGACCGCGTTGCGGAAGATGCTGGCCAGCTTGGGGTCGTCGGTCACCACGTCGGGCCGGTTGTCGTCGGCTCGCATCAACGGATGCTGTGTGGCGTGGTCGTTGAAGGACGACGGCAGCCGCAGCCACCGCTTGTACGGCACGATGTCCAGGTCGAACTTGCCGTACGAGCTGGACGCGTACCAGTCCTCGCTCCTTGTCGAGAAGATCGCCAACTCGGAGTCGATCGAGGTGTCCGCGGGGGCGTTGGCGAAGTCGACGAACAGCATCGCCATCTTCACCTTGCCGAGCGGCCGGGGAAAGCTGCGCCAGTCGGTCGGACCTTCGGACAGGAAACCGCCTCGTGCGACCATGCACGACTGGGCCGGATCAGGTGCCGTCACCGGCAGGGACATGTCAGGTCCGGCCGCGACTGCGGGCGTGGCCAGTGACAGTGACAGGGACAGTGCGATGACCGATAAGTGTCGGGTGGCGGTCCACATGGGCTACCTCCGTCAGGGAAACAGGGACGGCTCCCAGGTTGTCGACTGGCACAGGGGGCGTCTTCGGCTTCCTGTCGCGAAAGCGGATGAGGACTGCGACACGTGTCGCAGTGCGATCACGGACTCGCGTCGTGACGAAGTTCGGCAGCGCTGTGCGCGCCGGGATAACGGCCGGTGAGCCGCCCGAGTTTGAGGGCTGTGTGCAGGCAGAGCCGGTCGTCGCCGTTCTTCAGGTCGGCCTCGGTCAGCTCCTCGATCCGGCGCAGCCGGTAGTACAACGTCGCCCGGTGCATGTGCAACCTGGTCGCCGCGAGCGGGACGTTCCCGCCGAGATCCAGGTAGACCTCCAAGGTGCGCAGCAACTGCAGGCTGGCGGGGTCGGCGAACAGCCGCTCCAAACGGGGATGCGCCGTCGCCCGGCTGAGCTCCGCGTCCGACAGGTGACTCAGCAAACGGTAGATGCCCAACTCGGACCAGTGCACGATTCTGCCGAGGTCAGGCACTTTCGCCGCGACTTTCGCCGCGTTCAGCGCCTCTCGGACAGAGTCGCTCGCATCCTGCAGGCGACGCCGTGCCTGACCGACCCCGACCACTTGTTCGCCACCGATTCGCGTGCCGATGCTGTCGGCGAGCAGCGCCGCATGGCGGATCGTCGTCGCGTCAGCCCGGCCGTCACTGGTGGGCAGCAGCAGCACTTCATGGTCCGGCTGACGCAGGTGCAGCCCCGGCCAGGCGCGAATCGGAGTGGGTGTTTGCCTGATTGCCAGGAATGTGCCGTCTTTCGCGACCGCGGCGCCGACCAGGGCGATGACTCCCGCTGTGGCCGGGAAGCCCATCCTGTGTGCGTTGCCGGGTTCAAGCAGTTCCCGCACGCGGTCGTGGTTCGGACGCTGCTCGTGCGGCGGGCGGAGCAGGTCCAGCGGTTCGACCAGGCTGCTGGCCGCTACCTCGGCCAACGCGATCTCCGCGTCGGACATCGATTCCGCGGCGTCGATGAACCACAGGAAACCGCGCAGTGCCGTTGCCGCTCGAATCGGCACGCAGACGCGGGCCAGCATGTTCAGACCGCGACAAGACGGGACTCGCATGGCGTGCCCGGCGTCGAAGACTCCTTGGGACCGCAACCAGGCCGCCACCGCGGGGATTGTGTTGCGGCACATAATTGTGCGTTTGCGTACATCGTCGCAGGCCATGTTGTGGGCGCTGTGGGTGAGCAGTTCGAGCTCTGGTCCCTCGAGAACAGCCGGTCGGCCCAGCGCCACGGCGAGACGGTCCACCGTTTGCTGGACGACGGCAGGGAGTAAAGGCAGTACCGACATAGCGCGATCAGGCATGTCAACCTCACGGATGCAGCCGGAGCCACGTGCAGGGAACGATCACGCTAACGGCCCGGCGCCGACTGCCCGTCTGATCGACGCTCAACTGTCAAGTGCTGTCAAGTCTCCGGTTCTGTTTCGATCCATCGCCGTCCCAACCGGGAACGCAGCCCAGCCAGCTCACGGCTGATCATCGTCATCCCGGCGCTCCGGGCGTCCTGGAGAACCGGCAGCGCGGTGGCGACCGCGGCGTCGGGTTCTCCGGCGCAGGCGCGACTGTCGGCCAGCCGCAGCGTGAGCAACACCATCGACGGGTACATGTTCGGCAGCACGTTGACCAGCGAGTGCCGTGCGAACTCGACCGCCCTGACGGCACAACACGGGTCTCCCGTGCGCTCGGCCAGATCACGCAGCCCACCCGCGAGATGCGCGCTGATGAACGCCTGCCCTTCGGGGCCGATCAGCCACGGCGCCTCGATCCGGTCGCGCTCGTCCATCCGCTCGGCCAGCGTCAACGCCTGTGCGGTGAGACGCTCGAACGTACGCCGGTCGCCGAGCAGCGCGTACCCCCGCAACTCGTGCAGCAGTCCGTGCAGGACGATCCAGCGGCGCCGTGGATCGGTGGCCTGCGCCGCCCGTGCGAACTCGATGGCCGAGTGTCCGTCATCCTCGAGCCTGGCCACCATGCTCATCCGGGCGTACAGCCCGCACATCGCCGGTATGTTGGCCGCGGCTCGTCCCCACTCGAGGCCGCGGTGGAACCACGCCATGCCGATGCCGAGCTGGCCGCGTTCGACGCGCAGCCATCCGGCGAGATCGGCGAAACGCGCCGTCAGGTTGGACAGTGCGTTGGCGACCGGCTGGTCCGCCACGCGCATGAGATCGGCGGCAGTGTGGAGACAACGCTCCACGGGATCGACGATGGCAGTGGTGGCGCGTTCCAGGTTGATCTGGCTGTAGCCGGCCAGGAGTGCGGCGAAACCATGGACCGTTCGCGTGTTCGGATCGCTGGCCGACAGGCTCTCGGACAGGAACCGGGCCATGGGGGCGTTGTCGGTCTGCGTGGTGCATCCGTCGTAGCCGTGCATCGGGCAGGACATGCCGTACACCGGGTACCGCGCCTGCCAGCCCTGCAGCGATTCGCCGGAGTGCTCCGGTGGGACAGGGGCACCGGGAAGCGGTGTCGTGGACAGGGGATCCGCACTGGCTGGGTGGTCGGGCTCGATGGCCGAAGGGTGGAGTTGTTGCCAGAGCAATGTCAGTTCTCCGTCAGCGCGTAGCAGTTTGTCGGCGCGCCGGACGAGACAGGCAGGCGGGAACCGCCTGCCTGCCTCCAGTTTGGACACATAGGTGTGGTGGTAGCCGAGCCGGTCGGCGAGCTGGACCTGGGTGAGACCGGCAACCTGCCGCCAGTGGCGCAGACGCGATCCGAACCGAACGGCGCCTGGGCTCGGCTGCTGCGAAAGCATGCCTGTCAGAATCCCAGACCACGCGATCCTGGCACTGCTCCGATGAGGGCAACCGTGCACGCCCCGACTCTCACGAGCCCGCCAACGCGTACCACCGCGACCGGCTGCTGCTACCACGGGAAACCATGCTGGCACCACACGAGATCCGCATCAGTTCTCCTCCACTCGGCCGTGAGATCCATCCGATACAACCACGCTCGACACGCAGCAGCACTGGACAGCTGTCGCGTCTTCGGACCGGATGTTCGGGCGAACGGGTTAGTCGGACGTCGGTGCGCCACCCATGACACCGGGGTGCTGCGCTCGTAGGGCCAAGGGGAGGCCAGCGCTCACTCGTCCACCACGAGGACCAGGGCCGCTACGGCACCAGCCGTCCAACTCGGCGGCGCGCTCGGCCATCGACGCGGTACCCACGCCCGGCTTCCACGCGGTCGGCGACGAGCCGCCGTTGTCACTGACCTCGATCCGCAGCTCGTCGGTGACGGTGATCGTGACGTGCGCCTGGTCGGCGGCCGAGTGCCGGGCGGCGTTCGTCAGCGCCTCTATCACGATCCGGTAGGCCGCGACCTCGACCGCGGCCGGTAGTTCGAGCCGGTCGTCCGGCGCGTCGATGGTGATCCGCATCCGGTCGCCGCCGGAGCGGAGGCCGAGTCGCTCAGCCTGCTGCCGCAACGCTTCCACCAGCCCCAGTTCGTCGATCGCAGGTGGCCGCAGCCCTTCGACGAGCCGACGGATCTCGGCGATGGCCGAGTCGGTGTGTTCGCGGAGCACGCCGAGCAGTTCCTGTGCCTTTGCCGGTTTGGTGTCGACGAGGTTGCGTGCGGCGTCGGTGGTGTACGCCAGTCCGCCCAGCGTGGGGCCCAGGCCGTCGTGCAGATCCCGGCGCAACCGTCGGCGTTCCTCCTCACGGGCGGAGACCAGCCGCTGCCGCGAACCGTGCAACGCCTCGGACAACAGGGTTGCCCGCACCGCGACCGCGAGCGGTGTGACCAGGACGCCGAGCACCCGCAGGTCCTTGAGGTCCAGGCGCCCCTGCCCCTGCCGAACGCCGACGACCAGTTCCACGTTTCCGTTGTCGGACTCGAACAGCGGCACGACCTCCACGTGCGCAGGTGGCTGACCGGACGTCATCGTTTCCTTCCCGTCCAGCCGGAACGCGGCGTAGGGCAGCCGCAGCGAGTCGCGCACGGCCGTCAACAGGTCGTCCAGCGAACCGGAATTGTTGTGCAGCCGGTCGCCGAGTTGGCGTACCGCCCGCACCGGATCACCGCGGTCGCCGTAGAAAAGCCGGTCGACGCGGCGCTGCAGCCAGACCTGGCCGGGGTGGAACACGAGCGCGACCGTGACCGCGACCAGCGCGGCCCACCCCTCACCCAGCCTGCTGTTCAGCACCCGGTCGAACAGCAGCACGACCCCGATGTAGAGCAGGACCACCGCGCCGGAAAGCATCAGGTACAGCAACGTCCTGGACACCACGAGCCGGATGTCGAACAGCTGCGGCCGGAGCAGGCCGACGGTCATGGCCACCGGCTGCAGGAAGATCAGGATCTGCAGCGCGGCGGCGCTGATGCCGAACGGCACCCACGGCACCGCGCACAGCACGGCCAGCATCAGCCACAGGATCTGTCGCCGCTGGCGCTCGTCACCGAGCCGGTAACGCACCACCAGCACGGCGAGGTCGATCAGCATCGGGACCACGATGGCGGCGATGTCCAGTTGCGGGCGGATGGGTTCGAGCGACGGGATCGACAGGCCGTCGAAGTACGGGGGAGGACCGCCGATCGCGTACGGGGCACTGGTGATCAGGGACCACGCCTCGAACAGCAGCGCGATCGCGATGGTCAGCCAGGCCACCGGCAGCCACCGCCGGGTGGTCAGCGATCCGGTCGGGAACAGCAGCAGCGCGAACGGGATGAACAGGCGCAGCCCGAGCGGCCAGCACGCGGTCGCCACTGTGACGATCATCTGCAGCACGGACTCGGACCAGCCGTGCAGCAGCCCGAAGCCGAGCAACCCGACCAGGAGGACCGTGGTGGCGTGCGCGGCGGCGCCGCACAGCACCAGCCATCCGATCGGGTTGCGGGGGCGCCGCCATGCGATGAGCACCCCGCACACCGCGAAGGTCATCCCCAGCGTCGCGTCGGTGACCAGGTAGTTGTCCACCGCCTGGTCGAAGGTGTAGCCGGAGGTGAACCAGAGCGCGACGCCCCCGCCGATCTCGGCGACCACAACGCCGAAGCTCGACCAGGCCCATGCTGTCGCCCGGCCGGATGGCCCACGCTTTATCCCGAACACGGGGCCGTACGTTATCGACAGCGCCGCCCCGGTGCGCACGCGCTCCCAGTCGTGACGCTTGCGGCGCAGGCACAGGCGCTCGGTGTGGCTTCTGGTGTTCTGGATAGGGTTCGCCGGTCCGGATGGTGATGGTGCTACGAGTTCGCCCGAGGTCGGATCGCGGTCTCGCGGCGGCGAGGAGGTGCGGGCCCAATGGTCCGATTAGGACATCGAGTTCACCGTTTGATGGTTGTCGCGGCGCTGATCGCGCTGATGGCGTCGCTACTGGGAGCGTTGTCAGGTTCGGCGACCGCCGACGTCTCCCGCGCGGGCGTGCACGCGGCGGCTGCCTGTGAGGGGGCGTTCCAGGGCGATGCCCGGCTGGGTCCGGCGACTCTGCCAGGGCCGTCGGACAAGCTGGTGGGCCCGCTGCTGGTCGGCTACCAGCGCACCGGCGGGCTCTCCTCGAAGGATTTCCTCGACCGTTATTGGGATCCCGCCGCCAACGACAACCAGGGCGCCTGGCGATACCCGCCCCAGGACGGGTTTCTGCTCGACCCGCAGGGCCAGCCGATCAAGTGGGTGCGCACGCTGCCGGTGGGGACCGAACTGGATCGCTTCGGCAGCGAGTTCGGCGGGTTTCTGTCCCCTGCGGGGACTTCGTACGCGGCGCGGTCCATACCGCCGCAAAGCCTGTACACCTTCGAGGCGGCCTATCCGTGCAACTACCACAAATACCGGGTGATCACGGCGTTCGCCGTGTCGGAGGGCCCCATCGCGCCGTGGTTCGAACAACACGGGGTGGGTGTGCAGGACAAGCTGGAGCGAAGCCTGGTGCCGGGCGAAGGCCGGTTGACCGTGAACTGGCTGCTGGCGAACAACTATCTGGCCCGCGTGGGCTGAGCGTCGCCAGATGAACAGGCAGCAGCTGTACCACGCGCTACGCGACGCCGGGGTGGCCGACGGGATCTACCAGATCGCCGGTGTGCACGAGTGGTCCCCGGTGCCCCCGGACTTCTGCTTCCTCCGAGAAGTGGACGACGCATGGGAGGTCGGGATCTACGAACGCGGCCAGTACCGCGCGGACGCACGGCTGGGCACCGAAACCGAGGCCTGTGACCGTCTCTACCGCCTGCTCACCGGCCGGAGACCGTAACCGGCGGCACGGTGGGCGTTGGGTGGATCGGTCGATTTCGCGAACGGGTGCCGTTTCGCGTGATACAAGAGGACCCATGCAGCCGATTCGCGTGGCGGACGACGAGGTGTGGATTCAGTACAGCATGTTCTTCGTGACCGACGAGACGGGGTGGGAGGAAGCGCCCGTACCCGTTGACGGTCTCGCGGTCGTGCCCGGTGGCATCGGGGTGTTCGCGGAGGATGGTGTGACACCTGTGCACCTGGAGTTCTGGGGCGAGGCGCCGGGCGAGGCCGACGCGGAGTTCGAGACCTCGACCGGGCGCGTCCGGCTGCTCAACGGGATGCAGGAGCCGTCGGAGTACGGCAAGGTGCTCGAGCTGGACGGCCCCGGCCGTTACGGGTTCATAGTGGACAGTCAGGACGACGAGTTCCATCTGCGTTGGTGGCGGATCTGACGTGGCCCGATACCAGGGAACAGCGTGCAGCGCCGTCAGCAGCGCGCGGCCAACTGCTGGGCATAACCGTGGATGAGAGCGGTGAGCCCCACTTCGAAGGCACGCTCGGCCTGGCCGGGCGTGCCGACGGCGTGGTCGAGTACCGACCCGATGGCGAGGTACTCCATGGCGCGGACCATCGGCAACAGCTCGTCGTCCGGCCAGCCTTCGCCACGCAGGATGTCGAAAGCCTGCTCGTAGGCGGCGAGGACCACCGGTGACTGGATCGGCTGGGCGGTCAGCAGCGGGACCACGCGGGGGTGTGCGGCGAACGCGGCCCGGTAGGAGCGGGCGAGCCGGTGGAAGGCCGCGGTCCACGGGCGCAGGTCCGTCGCGCTGAAGTCCATGTCGGCCAGGAGGAGTTCGCGCATCCCGTCGATGATCTCCGCACGGCCGGAGACGTGGTTGTACAGCGAGGGCCCCTTGACCCCGAGCTCCGCGGCGATCCGGTTGGTGGACAGGGCGTCCGGGCCGTGCTCGTCGACGATCCGCAGGGCCGTGCGCATGATGCGGTCCCGGGTGATCAGCGGGTTCTTCGGTCGTGGCACGGGCGATCACTCCTTGTGACCCAGCCGACGGTACCTTACAGTGCCATAAAACTAGAACCTCTAGTTAAGGTGGATCGCAGTGGACTACGACGAGTACCGGCGGTTCGACGCGGTCGGCCTTGCCGAACTGGTGGCCCGTGGCGAGGTCTCGCCCGCCGACCTGCTCGAGGTGGCGATCGACCGGGCCGAGCAGGTCAACCCCCGGCTGAACGCGATCGTGCACCCGATGTACGACATCGCCCGCGAACGGGCCGCGTCCCCGCTTTCCGGCCCCCTCGCCGGTGTGCCGTTCCTGCTCAAGGACCTCGGCCAGGACTACCAGGGCCAGCCGACCGGATCGGGGTCGCGGTCGCTGCGCGGGCAGGTCGCGGCAGGCCACAGCGTGAACGTCCAGCGCTGGCTCGACGCGGGGCTGGTGATCTTCGGCAAGACCGCGACCCCGGAGTTCGGCACCAAGGCGGTGACGGAGTCACTGGCGACCGGACCGACCCGCAACCCGTGGAACCTCGCTCACACGCCCGGCGGGTCGTCGGGCGGCACCGCCGCGGCGGTGGCTGCCGGTGTCGTACCCGTCGCCGGAGCCAGCGACGGCGGTGGCTCGATTCGCATCCCCGCGGCGTGTTGCGGGCTGTTCGGTCTCAAGCCGGGCCGGGGCCTGCTGTCGAGCGGCCCTCGTCGCTCCGAGCAGTTCCACGGCGCGGCAACCGACGGCGTCATCTCCCGCACAGTCCGCGACACCGCGGCGATGCTGGACGTCCTGACCGCGGCCCAGGACCTGGGCGGGCCCTACCTGTCCGCGCTGCCTGAACTCTCCTTCGCCGAGTCGGCCACCCGCGAGCCGGGCAAGCTCCGAATCGGTTACACGACAAGCTCCCCACTCGGAACCCCGGTACACGAGGACGCGGTGGCCGCGGTCGACCACGCCAGGACTGTGCTGGAGAAACTCGGCCACGACGTCGAACTTGCGGAGCCGGACATCGACGGCAGGCAACTGGCTCGCGACTTCCTCACGGCGTGGAGCGCCAACGCAGCCGCGATCATCGCGGAGATCCAACGCGAGTTCGGTGCCGTCAACGACGACTTCGAACTCGACACCCGCCTGCTCGCGGCCGCGGCGTGGGCGACGAAAGCCCCTGACTACGTCGCCGCGCACCAGCGGTGGAACATCTACGCGCGCGCGTTGGCCACGTTCCACGAACGCTACGACCTGCTGCTCACCCCGACACTGGCGCGCCCGCCGGTGCGTATCGGTGAACTCGACACCCCGCCCGCCGTCCGCCAGCTCGGCCGGGCCCTTGAGCGCCTGAAGCTGATCGGCGCCTTCAGCAAGACGAAGGCGTGGACCGACCAGATCGTCACCAACCTGGCGCCGGTCCCGTTCACCCAACTCGCCAACATCACCGGCCGCCCGGCGATGTCCGTTCCGTTGTACCGCACGCCACAAGGGCTTCCGCTCGGTGTGCAGTTCGTCGGCGGCCTCGGCAGCGAGCCGAAACTCCTGGCTCTGGCCACCCAGCTGGAATCCGCCTACCCGTGGGCACAGGAGGAACCCGCACTGCGGTAGCGCTCCCAGATGGGAGCCCGGTCGTCCTGGAACCGAATTGTCGGACCCACCCCGTAGGGTGCGCCCACAGTCGATTCCAGGGGGTTGAACGTGCACAGGTGGGAACTCGTCGCTGGTGGTGCCAAGAAGTTCTGGGAGGCCCGGCAGGACGAGGTGACGGTGACCGTCCGCTTCGGACGGCTGGGCACCGCGGGGCAGACGCATGCCAAACAGCTCCCGTCCGCGGAGGAAGCTCAGGCGTATCTGGCCAAACTCGTTGCGGAGAAGGAGAAAAAGGGCTACCAGCGCGTCGCTGCCGAGCAGTCCACGCCCACGCAGGAGGACGGTCCCGTCATCCTGCCAGCCGACTGGCGCTACGACTTCCTGCCGCGGCGAGGCGGGTACGTGCCGCAGGCAGCTGTTGTCCCCCATGCGGATCCCGTCCTGGAGAAGACGATCGCGGACCACAGGTCGGCTGTCGAGACTGTGCTGGGCAACCCGGACACGGACTCGTCCTTGGCGGCCGAAGCGCGCAAGTACCTCCACGGTGCGGCCACACCCCTTGGCGCAGCGGCAACGTTGACCACGTTGGCCCACGAACACAGCTACGACTCAGGCAGACGCGAGCGACTGCGCTTGTTCGGTGACGCGTTGGTGGTCCGGCACGGTCTGCCGTTCGCTGTCCAGACCGCAGCGGAATGCGCCCGGCTCGACGTTCAGACCTGGACGCACAGCGGTGGTTACAGGCCTGCCCATCTCACCTTCCGCGACACGTACAGGGCGTGGTCGCGACCGCCTCTGATCGAGCGCCTCAGGGAACTGCTGGTCATGGCGGAACAGCGCGAGTACGACGCGGCGGTCGAGGCGCTCGCGGCGCATCGAACGTCCCTGGCGCAGCAGTTGGTGGTGTCCTACCTGGTCCCGACGCGGACCGACTGGGTCGACGAACTGTGCGCCACCGCCGTGGCGGAAGCGTCGACGCACTACGACAACTGGGATCTGCTCTGCGGAGCGCTCAGCACCGCCGAACAGCTCGAAACGGTTGTCGGCACGGAAAGAATCAGATGGGCGGCCCACAAGGAGCATGCCCTGCACGCGTTGGCTGACAGCATCGGGCCGGACATCGCGCCGACCATCGCCCGTCTCATGGACCTGGATCCCACCAGCACAACACAGAACAAGGTCTTCCTGAACGTTCTCACCGCGCTGCCGACCGACCAGACGTTCGACCTGCTGATCGAACGGCTGGACCGGAAACTGGTCCAGCCCGCGTTCGTCGAACTGATGAAGAGCCACCCCGTGCGCACCATGCGCAGGCTGGCGCTCGCGGGCACGAAGCAGGCGGACGGCCTGCTGCGCGACCACCTTCTGCTGAATCCCGACCTCGCGGATGTGGACATGTCGGCGGAGGAACGAGCCGGTGTCGAACGAGTCTCCGTCGACGCTCCACGCCTCCCCGAAGCACCGGTGGACTCGTTGCCGCGGCTGCTGGTCGAGCCGCCGTGGACACGCGAACGCACACAAGCGAAGTCAGCGTTCGTCGCCGGGCTGGAACCGCCCAAGCGGTCCACGATCAGCTGGGAGCCGGACGAGCGCGAGGAATGGGCCTCCCTTGCGGCGCACAGCTACGTGGCCAATCTCCACTTCAACCCGTGGAACATGGCCGTCACCCGGTTGCGGAACTGGCAGCTGCCCTCCGACGACGAGATCGCGTTCTTCCTCAACGGCCCGGCGGAACTGACCGACGAGCTGATCGCCGAATGGCACCCGCAAGCGTGGGGCTCCGCGGATCTGGCCAAGCGGATGATGGCTCGTTACGGGCTGGCAGCGGTTCCGGCGATGCTCGCCTCCTCAGGGACCGAGGTACACGTCGAAGCACTGCACCCGGTCCAGGACGTGGGTGTCGCCCGCACGATGGCGACACTCCTGACGCGCCGCACCGCCGTGCGAGTCGCGGCGATCGGCTGGTTTGCCCGGCACCCGGCATACGCGGCGCGAGCGCTTGTGCCGGACGCTGTGGGCAAACCCGGTCCGGAGCGCAACCTGGCCGAGATGGCGCTGCGCTACCTGGTCTCCAGCGGATACGAGGAACTGGTGATGACGGCAGCGCGCGAGTACGGCAGCGCGGCGGAGGAAGCGGTGGCCACCGTGCTGGCCGTCGATCCGTTGGACCTGCTCCCAGCGAAGATCCCCGTACCGGGCGCGTGGGCCGCCGCGTCGCTGCTCCCGCAGATCGTGTTGCGGGACAAGCAGACCGCGCTGCCGACGGCCTCCGCGCAACACGTGATCACCATGCTGGCGTTGTCCACGAAGGAGGAACCGTACGCCGGTGTGCCGATCGTGAAGGAGCTGGCCGATCCGGAGTCGCTCGCCCGGTTCGCGTGGCAGCTTTTCGAGCGGTGGCAAGGCGCGGACGCGCCGTCGAAGGAAGGATGGGCGCTGTGGGCGCTCGGCTGGTTCGGCGACGACGAGGTGGTGCGCCAGCTGACGCCGGTGATCCGGGCCTGGCCGGGCAACGCGGGCCACGCCAAGGCGGTCGTCGGTCTCGACGTGCTCGCCGAGATCGGCACGGAAGTGGCGTTGACGCACCTGAGTTCCATCGCGCAGAAGGTGCCGTTCAAGGGACTCAGGCAGAAGGCACAGGACAAGATCGAAGACGTGGCCGCCCAGCTGGGCCTGGCGGCCGATCAACTCGCTGACCGGCTGGTGCCCGCGTTCGGGCTGGACGACGCGGCGACACTGGACATCGACTACGGTCCGCGCAAGTTCGTGGTCGGCTTCGACGAACAGCTCAAACCCTTCGTCGTCGACGAGGACGGCAAACACCGCAAGGACCTGCCGAAACCCGGCGCACGGGACGACCAGGAGCTGGCCCCGGCCGAGCACAAACGGTTCGCCACGCTCAAGAAGGACGTCCGCACAGTCGCGGCGGACCAGATCGCCCGGCTGGAGCTGGCGATGGTGACCGAACGCCAATGGACTGCCGCGGAGTTCACCGAGCTACTGGTCGGGCACCCGCTGCTGTGGCACATCGTGCGCAGGCTGGTGTGGTCGACCGATGGAGGACTGAGCTTCCGCGTCGCCGAGGACCGGACGCTGGCCGACGTCAACGACGACACCTTCGCCCTGCCCGATGACGCACTGGTCGAAGTGGCCCACCCGCTGCACATCGGTGACACGCTGGTGGCATGGGCTGAGCTGTTCGCGGACTACGAGATCGTGCAGCCGTTCCCGCAACTGGGCCGTCCGACCTACGAACTGACCCAGGAGGAACGGGACAGCATCATCCTGCGGCGCTTCGAAGGCGTGACTGTGCCGGTCGGCCGCGTGCTGGGCTTGACGAAACGCGGCTGGCAGCGTTGTGCGCCACAGGACAACGGGTGGGAGCCGGGGATTCTGCGACCGCGGCCCGGTGGTGGATCCATCATGGTGCTCCTCGATCCGGGCATCACGGTGGGCGAGATCGACAGGTACCCGGAGCAGACAGTGGAAGAGATCCGGCTGTCCAACGACCCCGACGGCACCTGGCACAAGGCGACGAGCCTGAAGTTCGACGCGCTGGACCCGATCACAGCCAGCGAGTTCCTCGCCGACCTGACGTCGTTGACGAGCTGAGGCGAATCCCAAGGTCGCCCGATCCCCGTCGCTGTTGGGATGGCTACTCCTCACCGCCGTGGTCCGTCATTCGCCGAGTGCGAACATGGCGGTCGCGGCCAGCCCCGTAACCGGCAACGGCCATGACCAGGCTCAAAGCGACGAGGACAAGAAGAGCGGCAGTCCAGTCGTCGGTCGTGTCGTGCAGGACGCCCAGGAGAAGGGGCCCGGCCGCGGCGACGAGATAGCCGATGGACTGAGCCATCCCGGCCAGCGCCGTGGTTTGGCTGGGACCAGTGGAGCGTTGGCTTTGAAAGCTCAGGGCGAGCACGAGACAGGCACCGGTGCCCAACCCGAGAAGGGTGCACGCCACGACGGCGAGCGCTGGCAGGAAAAGCAGAATCGCGAAGCCGACGGCGACGATCGCTGAGGCCGAGGCAGCAGCGAAGCGCTGGTCGTGGCGGCCTCGGGTGACCAACGGCAGCACCATGCCGGTGACCAGTCCGACGAGTTGGTAGTAGAACAGCGTCCAGCCCGCGGCCGTCGTGCTCATGCCCTGCCTGCTGAGGATGCTGGGCAGCCAGGCGATGGCGGTGTAGAAGGCAAGGGACTGCAGGCCCATGAAGAAGGACACCTGCCACGCCAGCCACGATCTCCATGGCGTCCGAGCGTGTGTTCCACGAGACCGTGTGCCGCCGTTCCGCCGGACCTCGCGCAGCCGAGGCAGCCACCAGACGAGAGCGGCGAGGGTGACGAGCAGTCCTCAGGCCATGGCGGAATGCCAGGTTCCGGGCAGGACCTTGGCGAGGGGGACGGAGATGCCGGACGACAGCGCGGCGACCAGTCCCATGGCGGTGACGTAGAGGGCGCTGACGGTGTGCACCCGCGGTCCGGGAACGTGGGTGCGAATCACCGTGGGCAGCAGGACATTGCCCACTGCGATCGCCGCCGAGAGGACCACGGTTCCGACGAACAGACAGGCGATCGAAGGAAGAGACCGGATCACCGTGCCCGCTGCCAGCACGGCGAGGGCAGTCACGAGGAGGCGGGTGGTTCCGACTCGGTGCGAGACACGGCCGACAAAGGGCGAAGTGACCGCGAACATGAGCAGTGGCACGGTGTTCAGCACACCACCCGCCAGCGCCGTCAACCCGGTGTCGTGCTCGATGGCGGGCAGCAGCGTGCCCACGCCCGTGAGAGTCGCGCGCAGGTTGGCTGCCACCAGGAGGATCGCGATCAGCAGACCGGCTGACAGCACGGGCTTGGTGACTGGGTTTCTGACGTCCGCCGGTGCGGTGAGGTCGATGTCGGACGGCTGCGAGATGGTCACTTCCGCGCTTCCGTTCCGGCCTCGGTGAGCTTCACGATCTCGGTGGCGCAGTGGCGTGCTCCGATCTCGTCCTCGGCGGCGATCGCCTCGACGAGACGCCTGTGCAGCCGGGCATGCTCCGCGGCCGTCTCGGCGGACCAGAACATGCCGCCGATCTGCTCGGTGACCGCGACGCTGAGGACGTCGTACACCTCGGTGAGCAGGCTGTTCCCACCGGCACTCACCACCGCCTGGTGGAAGCGGGCGTCGATCTCCGCGCTGACAGACGTTTCCTGTGCGTCCGAGGCCGCGTCGGCCTCGTCGAGAAGGTGCCGAAGGCGAGTCAGGTCATCGTCGGTGCGCCGCACCGCGGCCAGGCCCGAGGCGTACTCCTCCAGCACCGCGCGCAGTTCCAGTACGTCGTTGCGCCGTGCGGTGTTGGCGCGTCGGATCAGTACCGAGTGCATTTCGCTCGAGGTCCGGACATAGGTCCCGTCACCCTTGCGAGCCTCCAGCAGGCCCAGGTGCACCAGCGCGCCCAGTGCCTCACGCACCGTCGTGCGCCCGACACCGAGCTGCTTGACCAGGTCATGTTCTGGTGGGATCCGCATCCCCACGGGCCATGCGCCGGACGCGATCTGCTCGCGAAGGGTGTCCACCAGCTGCGCCGACAAACTCGCCACCCGGCGCGGCGCTCGAAGATCATTCACATAGGGGACCCTAACACCGAATGTCTGACATCTGTACGTGACGCGCGTCCCTCGCACCCAAACCTCCAACGAACTCCCGGTCGCAACCACTAGTGTGGTCCTACATTCACGGCAGGGGAGTTCTCGCTTGAGCCTGGCTGAGTACATCAGCGACAACCTGGTCGAGATCTACAACGACGCGATCCGGCACGTCAACCTGACCCTTGTCGCGATGGTGATCGCCGTGCTGATCGGAGTGGCTGTCGGCGTGCTGACCTATCAACGATTGGCGTTGGCGGCGCTTGTCACCACGACGACGGCGTCCTTCCTGACCATCCCCTCGATCGCGTTGCTCGGCATCCTCATCGGCCTGGTTGGTCTCGGGACCACGAACGTCCTGATCGCGCTCGTGGTGTACGCGCTGTTGCCGATCATCCGCAACACGATCGTCGGCCTGCGCGGTGTCGACCGGGCCGTGGTCGAGGCGGGACAGGGGATGGGCATGAGCCGGTTCCGGTTGCTGTGGCTCGTGCGCCTGCCGCTGGCGTGGCCGGTCATCCTGTCCGGCGTCCGGGTGTCGACGCAGATGACGATCGGCATCGCGGCCATCGGCGCCTACGTGAAAGGCCCGGGCCTTGGCAACCAGATCTTCGACGGCCTCGGTCGCTTCGGTGCGGCGAACTCCCTGAACCAGGTACTGGTCGGGACGTTCGGCATCGTGGTGCTCGCGCTGCTGTTCGACCTGGCGTTCGGCCTGCTCGGCAGGTTGACGACATCGAGGGGGATTCGTGGCTGAGACGATCGAGCTTGAGGACGTCAGCAAGCAGTACCCCGGCCAGTCGAGTCCGGCGGTGGACCGGGTCACCATGCGGATACCGGCCGGTGAGATCGTGGTGCTGGTCGGTCCGTCCGGGTGTGGCAAGAGCACGACGATGAAGATGATCAACAGGCTGATCGAGCCCACCTCGGGGCGGATCACGATCGGCGGCACCGACATTCTCGCGCTCGACGCGGACGAGCACCGCCGCAGCATCGGATACGTCATCCAGCACATCGGCCTGTTCCCACACATGCGCGTCGCCGACAACATCGCCACCGTGCCGCGCATGCTTGGCTGGGACCGCAAGCGAGTCACCGCGCGAGTCGAGGAGCTGCTCGACCTCGTGGGCTTGCCGACCGACTACGCACGGCGCTACCCGCGGGAACTGTCCGGCGGCCAGCAGCAGCGGGTGGGGGTGGCGCGTGCGTTGGCCGCGGATCCGCCGGTGATGCTGATGGACGAGCCGTTCGGCGCCACCGACCCGATCACCCGTGAGCGGTTGCAGAACGAGTTCCTGCGCCTGCAACGCGAACTGCGCAAGACGATCGTGTTCGTCACACACGACTTCGACGAGGCACTCAAGCTCGGCGACCGGATCGCGGTGCTCCGTCCACAGTCGGTCATCGCCCAGTACGACACCCCCGAGGCCATTCTCGCCGCCCCGGCCGACGACTATGTCGCCAGCTTCATCGGCGCGGGCGGCCACCTCAAACAGCTGGCCCTGATGCGGGTGCGCGATGCCGACCTCGCCGCAGCACCCACCGTCACGGACCACTTGCCGACGATCCCGGCCGACGCGACCTTGCGCGACGCGCTCAACGTCATGCTCGGCCAAAGCAGCGACATCGTGCTGGTCACCGAGGAAGGCCGCGCTCTGGGCGTCCTGGACCTCGCGCACCTGAAGGCTGTGCTGCGCCCGACCAGCAAGACGGACACCCAGACATGACCGTCGTCGATCCGAACCGCGACCCCGCCGACGTCGACGTCGACAGGGGACTGGCGCCCGGCGCCGCACCGCCGATCGCGGCGCGGACGCGCACCGGCTGGCGTGGACTGGTGATCCGGCCGATCCTGATCGCAATCATCCTGGTGACGCTCTACCTTGTGGTGCAAGGGCTTCCGATCGACTCCATCGAGGCTCGCTATCTCAACGGCGACGAACTCGTCCGTGAGCTGATCGAGCACGTGCAGCTGTCGGTCATCTCGACGGTGTGCACGATCGCCATCGCCGTCCCGCTCGGTGTTCTGATCACACGCCCGGCGGCCCGCTGGATCAAGCCCGCGGGACTGGGGCTCGGCAACCTCGGCCAGGCGATCCCGTCCATCGGCCTGGTCGTGCTCCTCGCACTGTGGATGGGAACCGGATTCACCACCGTGCTGGTGGCGCTGGTCGTCTACGCCGTACTGCCGGTGCTGCGCAACACGATCGTCGGGCTGGAGGGTGTGGACCGGACGATCATCGAATCGGCCAGGGGCATGGGTATGTCGAAACTCGCCGTGCTCGCCCGGATCGAACTTCCGCTCGCCGTCCCGGTGATCCTTGCCGGTATCCGTACCGCCCTCGTGCTCACCTTCGCCAGCGCGACGCTCGCCACCTTCATCGGCGGGGGCGGTCTCGGCGGCGGTCTCGTCGCGGGCATCGGGCTTGACCGGCCGATCCTGAGCGTCACCTACGGCATCATCGTCGCCGCTCTCGCCCTCTTCGCCGACTGGCTGGGGCTTGTCGCGGAGAAAGTACTGCGGCCAGGGGGAATCTGACCACCGTTCGATCGACAGCAGAAGGACGAGTCACATGCACATCACTCGACGCCCGACGGCGGCGGCGCTCGCGCTCGTCATGGCGGCCGCCGTCACCACCGGTTGCACGATCGAGACGGCGAAGGACAAAGCGCCGGTCGGCGCGGGATCCATCAAGAAGATCGACGCACTGACCGGCGCCAAGATCAAGGTCAGCTCGAAGGAGTTCGACGAACAACTGCTGCTCGGCCAGATCGCCATCGTCGCGCTGCGGGCGGCCGGTGCGGAGCCGGAGGACAAGACCAACATCACCGGTTCCGCCAACGTCCGCCAGGCGCTGACCAGTGGAGCGGTCGATCTGTACTGGGAGTACACCGGAACCGGCTGGGTGACCTACCTCAAGAACACCAAGCCGATCCCGGAAGCGCAGGCCCAGTACGACGCGGTGAAGCAGGGCGACGCGGCGAACGAGATCGTCTGGTGGGCGCGCTCACCGGCGAACGACACCTACGCCCTCGCGGTCAACCAGGACGCGCTGGCCAAGTACGGCACAAAGACCCTGTCGGACTACGCGGCGCTCGCGAAGCGGGACCCAGCGGCCGCGTCCACCTGCATCGGACCGGAGTTCAAGAGCCGCGACGACGGCTTCCCGGGACTGCAGAAGGCCTACGACTTCACCGTGCCGGACGCACAGATTCACCTGCTCAACGACGCGGTCATCTACCCGACGGTCGGCAAGGGCGGCACCTGCAACTTCGGTGAGGTCGCCACGACCGACGGCCGGGTCGCGGCGCAGAACCTGACCCCGCTTGAGGACGACAAGAAGTTCTTCCCCATCTACAACCCGGCCATCACGATCCGCGCCTCGGTGGCCAAGCAGTACCCACAGCTCGAGCAGGTCTTCGAGTCGATCGCGGCGAAGCTCGACACGAAGGTGCTCACCGGACTGAACAAGAAGGTCAGCGTCGACGGCGTCAAACCTGCCGCTGTGGCCACCGAGTGGTTGAAATCCGAGGGCTTCATTTCCTGACAGGGGCGGACAAAGGTGCTGCCGAACGGGATCTGTTCAGGCGTCGAGTTTCTCGCGCAGCCACTTCCCGGCCTCGGCGATGCTCGCGTCCGCTTCGGGGATCCGACCGGCCAGCAGTTGGTAGACGTGTGGCATGCCGTCCGCGATGTGCAGGGTGACCTCGACGCCGGATTTCTCGGCCAGGGCGGCGAACCGCTCCACGCTGTCGCGCAGCGTCTCGTCGCCGCCACAGGTCAGCAACAGCGGCGGAAGTCCCGCAAGATCGGCGTACAGCGGATTGGCCAACGGATGGGTGGGGGACTGTCCACCCAGGAACATCGGCGCGAATGTGCGTACCAACTGTCGAGAAATGGCCACGTCGACGGTCGCGTTGGAGTCGAACGTCGGTCCGTTCGCCTCCATGTCGTACCACGGCGAGAACGCGACTATCGCTGCGGGCAGGGCCGCGCCGTCCTGGTTGAGCGCGAGCGCCGCACAGGTGGCGATGTTGCCACCGGCGGAGTCTCCGGCGAAGGCGATCTTCGACGGCTGGCAGCCCTGGCCGAGCAGCCAGCCGTACAACGACCGCGCGTCATCGAGTTGGGCCGGGAACAGGTTCGTCGGCGCTAACCGGTAGTCCGGGATCAGGGTGCGGACACCGGCCGCCTTGGCCAAGTGCGCGGCGATCTTCCGGTAGCTGTCCTTCGAGCCGCTGATGAAACCACCACCGTGGAAGTAGACCAGCACCCGCTCGGTGCCGGAACCCAGCGGATTCGCCCAGATCGCGGGCAGACCGGCCGCGGTGATCTCCTCGTAGGTGACGTCGGTCGGTTCCTTGGCGAGGCCGTGGAACCGATCGGTGCCACTCAGGTCTATTTCCGGGTTGACGGCCATGACGGCCGCGGCGGTCGCGGCGATGGCCTTGGGCGCGCACGCCGTGAACGTCTCGCGTAGTTCGGACCATTCCTTGCTGGGCATGTCCTGGTTTCTCCTGATCGGGCCGATGATCGTCTTGGTTGGTTGACCAACTTAGTGTCAGGGCCGCGGTGTGTCTACGCTGTGCGTGTGGTGACTGACTCAACGGCGGTTGGCGAGACGGCCAAGCAGCCGAACAAGCGCGCGCGGGTGGTCGCCGCCGCGCGCGAACTGGTGTACCAGCAGGGCGTGGCGCGCACGACACTGGCGGACATCGCGCAGGCCGCGGATGTCCTGGTGGGCAACCTGTATTACTACTTCAAGACCAAGGACGACATTGTCGCTGCGATCGTGCGCACCGATACCGACCAGCTCACCGCGGTGCTCGCCGAGTTGGATCGCCAGCATCACCGCCCGAAGCCGCGCCTGAAGGCACTCGTGCGGGTCCTCGCTGGGCGAGGCGAGCTGGTCGCCCGCTACGGCTGCCGATACGGAACGCTCGGCTCGGAACTGGCCAAGCAGGCCGAAGGAGCGGACCCGCTGGCTGCCCAGTTGATGCGGATCCCGCTCGACTGGGCAGAACAGCAGTTCCGTGCGATGGGACTACGGGACGCGCACGACCTGGCGGTCGAACTGGTGGCCACTTACCAGGGCAGCGCCCTGCTCAGCAACGCGCTCGGCCAGCCGGAACTGATGGCACGCCAGATGCGACGACTCGAACGCTGGATCGACGAGCTCGCTCCCTAGTGCCGTGACCGGAATGGTTTGCCGGGGTCCCGCTCGCGCAACCAATGTGGCGTTCGGTGCACTGGCCGCAACCAAGGCGGCCTTCGTTGCAGCCCATCCATGCGCGGGCACCGGCGGGAGCGGTCAGTGTGCTTGGTACGTGAGGCAGTTCGCGACGTGGCCGCCAGTGCCTTGTCCGATGCGCACGCTCTGCGCGGTGCATTCCAGCGACGCGTTGTGCGTGCAGTCGGTGCGGGAGCACGCGCCTACCTGCGCCACGACCTTGTCCAAGCCGCCCTTGGTGTTGAGCGGGACGAACGTGCCGCAGTCGGCGGCGCCGTTGTCCCCGCGCACGGTGATGGCGAAGGCGTGGCAGCCGTCGTGGTTGTAGGAACAGCCGCTCACAGTGCACTCGTGGACAGCTGGCATCGCCGGGTTTTCCAGGGTCGTCATATCCGCTCCCCGAATTTCGTGGTGGAAAGGCTGTCAGTGTGTCGAACGATGCCATCGGGGATGGGTGGCTGCCATTCGGTGTGAATTAGGCAAGGCTGTCCTTCTGGTGGCGAAAAGGGTTGATATGCTGCTCAGGCCCAGATGGGGCGATGGACAGGACGCCGGTGGTTGTCACCCGCGTGGGTTATCGGAATTCGTGCCTTAATTGCCGCGTGTGGGCGTGTCTGTCGGAAAACCGTGGCTGCACGCTTCGCTGCGGAATTCATCGCCATGGTTGGCACGCGCCCGGGTGTCGGCCAGCCGCTCGCACATGGCTCCGAACTCCGCCAGTTCGTCGGGCTCGAGTACAGCGACGAAGTGGCGCATGACGAGTGCGAGATGCGAGCCTTTGACGTCGTCGACCCGGCTGATGCCCTCCTCGGTCAGCTCGACCGTCACGCCGCGGCGGTCTCCGTCGTGGCGCTGACGCGCGACCAGCCCGGCGCGCTCGAGCCGGTCGATGACCCTGGTCACTCCCGACCGGGACAGCAGAGCCGCCTCCGCGAGCTTGGTCATCCGTATCCGGTGATCACGAGCCCCGGCCAGTTCGAGTATCACGACGCAACTGGCGAGTGACAGTTTCTCCCCGGCGCGCATCTCGACTTCCAGATGGCGAGTGACCTGGGCGTGTGCCCGCAGGAAGGACCGCCACGTGCCGACCTCGGTCTCCGTCGGCAGCCGAGACGTACTCAGGTCTGGCATTCGTCCGATGATACCCGTTCATGACAGTGTGTTGCCCCCGTCGTTGGTCGGCATCCCTTGCGGACAGCAAACGTTGCTGCGTGCACGGGATCCATAAGGGACGGTTGACCGGACGGTCACAGCCAGACGGCTTCCTGGTCCAGCCCGGTCAGCTCGCCACCGGCGGCCGCGAAGGCGGACAGGGCACGGACCAGGCCGCGCCGGGACGTCGGCGACATCTGTCCGACGATGTCGGTGATCTGCGCACGTCGCCGCCGGATCACGTTCCGCACGACGGTCCGGCCGTTGCGGGACAGGCTCACGACCAGTTCACGGCGGGACTGAGGGTTCTGCTCACGCTCGACCAGACCGGCGGTCACCAGCCGGTCGACTGTCCGTGTCGCGGTGGACGGATTGACGCCAAGCGTCTCGGCGATCGACGTGAGCTTCTGCGGCCCGGAGGTGTCCAGCACCAGCAGGAGACGGAACTGCGGCACGGTGATGGTGTCGTCGACGGAGGCGATCGACCGTGCGGACACCGCCATCAGGACCCGTGACGCGGTCAGTACCGCGTCCGTGACGGCGTCGATGTCATCGAGGGCGTCGACATTCGTCACAGGGCGGGTCATGTTCCAGTTGTACCTCACGCGGACGTGGCGGCCGCAGCGAGCGCTCGGTGGGCGTCGCGGGTTCCGATCGGTCCGAACCGCTCCGTCATCCTGATCGGTGCTGATAGCCTTCCGACGCCTGGGGGCGGCTCGACGTCGCGCTGCTCTACCTGCTGATACACCCAGTGAGGAGCGCACTATGACCGCCATCGTCGCCGTCACCGGCAGGGAGGTCCTCGACAGTCGCGGCAACCCGACTGTGGAAGTGGACGTCCTGCTCGAAGACGGGTCGCTGGGCCGTGCGGCGGTGCCGTCCGGCGCGTCCACCGGGACCCGGGAGGCAGTCGAGCTGCGCGACGGAGACAAGTCCCGCTACCACGGAAAAGGCGTGCGCAAGGCCGTCGACGCCGTGAACGGCGAGATCAGGGCCGCGGTTGTCGGACTCGACGCGGAAGCCCAGGCTGAGGTCGACCGCGCACTGATCGACCTGGACGGCACGACGAACAAGGCCAGGCTCGGCGCGAACGCGACGCTCGGGGTGTCCCTCGCGACGGTCAAGGCCGCCGCGGCCAGTAGCGGCCTGCCGCTGTACCGCTATGTCGGCGGCGTGTTCGCGCATCTGCTGCCGTTGCCGATGATGAACATCATCAACGGCGGGGCGCATGCCGACAACTCGATCGACTTCCAGGAGTTCATGATCGGCCCGGTCGGCGCTGAGACCTTCGCCGAGGCCGTCCGGATGGGCTCCGAGGTGTTCCACACGCTGCGCAAGTCGCTGCACGAAGCCGGGCACAACACCAATGTCGGCGACGAGGGCGGATTCGCGCCCAACCTGAGTTCGGCCGACGAGGCGCTGCGGTTCGTGGTCAAGGCGATCGAGGACTCCGGTTACACCCCGGGCGAGGACATCGCGTTGCTGCTCGACCCCGCCGCGTCGGAGTTCCACACCGATGGTGTGTACGACTATGTGGGCGAAGGGCGCAGGCGCAGCGTCCAGGAACACGTCGCCTACCTGTCCGAACTGACCGGCAGGTTTCCCATTGTGTCCATTGAGGATGGGATCGCCCAGGACGACTTCGACGGCTGGAAGCAGCTGACCGACGCGATCGGCGGCCGCGTGCAACTGGTCGGGGACGACGTGTTCTGCACCAACGTGACTCTGCTGCGGGACGGGATCGACCGGGGAATCGCCAACTCGATCCTGGTCAAGGTCAACCAGATCGGCACCCTCACCGAGACACTGACCACAGTGGACACCGCGCACAAGGCCGGTTACTCCGTGGTCATGTCGCACCGGTCGGGCGAGACGGAGGACACCACCATCGCCGATCTCGCTGTGGCCACCGGCTGCGGCCAGATCAAGACCGGCTCACTGTCGCGATCGGACCGCACCGCGAAGTACAACCAGCTCATCCGCATCGAGGAGGAACTGGGCGCCGAGGCGCGATATGCCGGTCGCGGCACCTTGCGCGGTAGTCGCTGACACCTGTCGGCGCGGTGGCTCGGACCGGCAGGCAAGGCCTTGCCGGTCCGGACAACTTATGTGCGGACGGCGTCTACGTCACCTGGCTCAGCGCGCTGTCGACATGATCGGTGGTCGGCGCTCCGCGAACTGTCGCCAGGCAACTGCGAGGCGGCGCACACCCTCCTCGAACGCGTCAGGCTTCCGCGCGTACACGATCCCGAAGTCGCCCGGCAACGACTGTGGTGACACGGTGGATCTGGGGACGACGGCAACGCCGTGATCGGCGACGGCGTCGGTGATGAAGTCCGCGGTGGGTGGTCGTAGCCATAGACACACACCGCCCGCGGGTTGGCGCCACGAGAACTCGGGCAGTCGCGCCGACAGGATGGCTGACGCGTGTGTCAGGCACTGGCGGAGCCACGCGATGCGTTCCAGGCGGATCTCCTCCTCGACTGCCAGCAGTTGGCAGGCAAGGAGTTGCTCGAAGAGCGAGGCCGCGGTGCCGACCACGGCACTGGTGAGGTCATTGATCAATGCCGGTGTGGCGCGGATCCAGGACACGTTCATCCCGCCCCAGTGCAGAGTCGCCAGCGAGCCGATGGTGATCATGTTCGACGCGTCGGCATACGCGGCGAGTGGTGGCGGTGGTGTGTCGAAGGCCAGCGGCGCGTTGCTCACGTCGTCGATGACGAGTGCTTCCCGGTCGGCGATCGCCCATGCCAGGCGGCTGCGGAACTCGTGGTTCAGTATCTGGCCGCGCAGGCCCAGAGTGGGCATCACGTGGACAAGCCGGACCCGTCGGCGTTCGAGCAGTCGCGTCAGCTGGTCGTGGCCGTCGGTGACCGGTCTGGCCGCGGTCAGCGTCATCTGGGACGCCCGCAGGGCTCCAAGGACCTGTGGACTGGTCGGATCCTCGACGACTACGCGGTCTCTGGAGCGAGCTACGCGTCCTGCCAGCAGTGCGACGGTGTGGCCCGGCCCGGCTGTGATCATGACCTGACCCGCGGTGGTGCTCAGTCCCTGGCTGGTGAGGTGAGCCGCGACGGCCTCGCGGAGCTCCGGCAGACCGGCCGGAGGGGCGCCCGCTGTGTCGAACGCGTCGCCGAACGCGTCCTGACGTCTCTTCTGCGTCGCGAGTCGGCGAACAAGGCCGTGCGCGGGCAGTCCGAGAGTGGCCAGGTCGATGACGTCGGCCTTGTCCGCCACAGGGATGGTCACCGCAGAGAGGCGTCGGGGCACCGAGATCCGTTCCATTACTTCTACATGACTGTAGAAGTAATGGTCCTGGAAGTCGAGTCGGCGCGCAAGCGAGCCGAAGTTCGCTCCGATGGCGTCCGAATTGCTCCGGATGCCCCTTGTCGAAGAGGTAAGGCTAGGCTAGCCTCTTCGGATTGTGCTTAGTCGGTGTGCTTGTTCAGCAGGTCGCGCAGGAGTTGCTCGTCTTGTTCGTTGAGCGAGCTGACGAAGCGGGTGAGGACTGAGGCGTGATCGGCTTCTGCTTCCAGGATTCGGCCCATGCGCCAGGCGACGAGTGCGGTCTGGTCGCCGGTCGAGCGGTAACGATAGGCGCGGCCGGATCGTTCGCGAGTGACGACCTCTTTCTCGTACAGGCGCGTGAGCGTCGTGACGACCGCGCTGTAGGACAGGCCCGGCGGGAGCAGGTCGAGGACCTCGCCCGGGGTGAGCGCTTCGGCCGAGTCGCCGAGGACGTCGAGGATCGCCGCGGCCAGGCCACCCGGCTTGCGTCGCGGCTTCCGATCCGCCGGGTCGCTTGGTGCCATGATCGGATCTTACCGACTGTGACTGATCCCGATGGGGGTTCGGGTGTTTGACCACTTTGTCGTCTCCGTTGTCGCCGCTCCGCTGATTGTCCTGCTGGCGATGTGGCTGCTGGCCGACCGGGTCCGCCCGGACCTGGCGGCACGCGCGTTCGCGTGGTCGGCGATCGTCGCCGCGGTGTCCAGTGCCCTGAACCTGCTGTCCTTCGCGCTCAAGGCATTGGCCGAGATCCCGGCCGTCGCCGGTGTCGGCGAGTGGTCGTACCAGGTCGTCCTCGACGACACGGCGCACGTGCCGTGGGTCTCGTGGGTCTCGTTCGCGTGGACCGTGTACATCGTGGTCGCGGTGATCTGGCAGACACGACGGCATTCCCGAGCGATGCGCAGTGCCTATCGAGAGGCGGCCGGGCTCGACGCGGACGACGACGTCGTGATCATTCCTGATCGGCGGGTCGACGCGTTCGCCCTGCCGGGCGATCCCGGCAGGATCGTGGTCACGCGCGGGATGCGGGACGCGCTGGACGAGGTCCAATATCGCGCTGTCATCGCGCACGAGCGGGCGCACCTGGCGCACAACCATCAGCGACTGGTGTGGCTGGCCAGGTTGGCGGCGGTGATTCACCCCGCGCTGATCCTGGTCGCGCGGAAGGTGGAGTTCCTGGTCGAGCGAGCCGCCGACGAAAGCGCGGCCCGGGAGCTGGGGGACCGAGGGGGCGTTGCCCGCGCGATCGGGCTGGCCGCGTTGGCCGCCTCGGCGCGACCGGCCGCGGTCAGTCGGCCGGGACCGTTGACCGCCGTGAGTGCCGCGCCGGGTGTCGTGCCGGGACGGGTGAAGGCCTTGTTGCGCCCCGGGCAGGTGCGTCGCTGGCAGATCCTCGTCCCTGCCGCACTCGCGTTGGGGACACTGATCTGGACGGGCGAGTGCATCTACGACCTGTTCGAACTCCTGGCGTTGGCAAGCTACTGATTGGGCCGTTCGGGCGGCGTGACCTTCATCCTCTACACATTTGTAGAAGATAGGCTAGGCTAACCTCTGACGGATGGCAGCTGGGTGATCCGTCGGCGCGATCGCACTGTGTCCTGAGTGGATGGAGCGCGGCCGCGTTCGCCAAGTCCTCAATGGAGTGATGTTCGCCGGTCCCGCGTGCGGGATCGGCTGATCAGCCCTGCCCGAAACAGTACGGAGGCGTCAGGCGCGATGTCCGCGAACCCCTTTGACATGGTCACCCGGATGGAACAGGGCTGACGAACACCGATGACCACGGCTTTGGACCCGCTGCTGACAGCGGCAGCGCTGGCCCGTCGCGCGACGCCTCCGTTCATTGTGTACGAGCGGGATCGACAGTGGGCATTCGCGAGTGGCGCACGGGCCGAACTGCGGATGAACCGCCACGGGATCACTCTCAGCACGGCGTCCGCGGAACGACGGGTACCTGTCGGTGACGACCCGCTGCAGCAGGTCTCCCGGCTGTTACAGGACTTGCCGATGCCTGCCTGGCGCGCCTACGGCTGGGCGGGATTCGAGTTGTCCATGCTCCTGCAGGGAATGGCGGACAGGCTCGGCGACGAAACCCTGATGCACCTGGTGATCCCGCAGCACGAGGTGATCATCGGCCCGTGCGGTGTCGAGCTGTCCGGGTTGGCGGACCTGGACGATCTGGAGATCGGGAGCTGGGCGCGACCGGCGACCGAGTTGGAGATCGCGCTGGACCGCGACGAGTCCTACCTGACCGGCGTCGCCCACCTGGTCGGCGAGATCCAGGCAGGTCGGCTCCAGAAAGCGATTCTCTCGAGGGTCGTGCCGGTGCCCGGGGAACTGGACTTGGCGGCCACCTATGTCGCCGGGCGCCGGGGCAACACCCCCGCGCGGTCGTTCCTGCTCGACCTCGGTGGTCTGCGGGCAACCGGTTTCAGCCCGGAGACCGTGGTCGAGGTGGCGGCGGACGGCTGGGTGTCGACGCAGCCGCTGGCCGGGACCCGGGAACTGACCGGCGACCCGGTGGCGGATCTCGCCAGGCGAGTGGAGCTGCTCGGCGATCCCAAGGAAATCTTCGAACACGCGATCTCGGTCCGTCTCGCGCAGGACGAACTGCTGGGCATCTGCTGTCCCGACTCGGTGCGGGTGGACGAGTTCATGACGGTGCGCGAACGCGGAAGCGTGCAGCACCTGGCATCCCGAGCCAGCGGCAGGCTCGCCGTGGCAAACAACGCCTGGCACGCCTTCGCCGCGTTGTTCCCGGCGATCACGGCATCCGGGGTGCCGAAACGGGCCGCGATCGAGGCGATCTCCCGACTGGAACAGCGTCGGGGGCTCTACAGCGGCGCGGTGCTGGCGTTGGACTCCGACGGCGCGCTGGACGCGGCTTTGGTGCTGCGGACGGTGTTCAACCAGGACGGACGGACGTGGCTGCGGGCCGGTGCCGGTGTTGTCGCGATGTCCACACCAGAACGTGAGTGGGTCGAGACGTGCGAGAAGCTGCGGAGCATCTCGCGCTTCCTCGTCCCACGGGACCAAGGAGGGCTGAACGTGAGTGACCAGCCGGACCTCACTGCGGCCGGGCTGCGCCGGACCGCGGCCGAGCTGACCGAAGAGGACGTCGACTCGATCGACCCGGACACCAACCTGTTCGCGCTGGGGCTGGAGTCGATCGCGCTGATGAACCTGGTCAGCACGTGGCGCCGGGCTGGGATCGAGGTGAACTTCGCCGAGTTGGCGGAGAACCCGACGCTCGGCGCGTGGGAGAAGCTGCTGGCCGAACGCCGCCCGGTCAGCCCCGCCGCGGAGGTCCCCGAAGACGAGACCGCGGCAGGCGGGGACGAATTCCCCTTGGCGGTACTGCAACACGCCTACTGGATTGGCCGTAGTACGGGACAGCGACTGGGCGGCGTCGCGGCGCACCTGTACACCGAGTTCGACGGGTCCGATGTGGACCAGGACAGACTGCGGCAGGCGTTGGAGCGCTTGGTCGAACGGCACGACATGCTTCGTGTCGTCATCACCGACAACGGCAGGCAACGCGTCGCGGAGACGTCCGGCTGGCGCGGCCTGACCGTGCACGACCTGCGGGAAGCCCCTGCGGCGGAAGGCGAGCGGCGGCTTGCGGAGATCCGGGACGTCAACTCCCACCAGATGCTCGACATCGAGAACGGCGAGGTGTTCGCCACCGCCCTCAGCCTGCTGCCGGATGGCCGCAGCCGGTTGCACGTCGACGTCGACATGGTGGCCGCCGACGCGGTCAGCTACCGGATCATGCTGGCCGACCTGGCCACCTTCTACGCGACGCCGGACGCCGACCTGCCCAGGCCGCGCTACAGCTACCGGCAGTACCGCGAAGCGCATCCGCAGTCTCGGCGTGAAGCCGCCGCGAAGGCACAGGAATGGTGGCAGCACAGACTGTCCACACTGCCCGGCGCGCCGGACCTGCCCCGCGCCATTCAGAACGGCGACCGTCCGCCGCGAGTCGCGCGCCGCGCGATCCACCTCTCCGCGGCTGAGCGCGACGCGCTCGCCGAGGCCGCTCGCACGCATGGTCTGACCACCGCGATGGCCGTCGCGACCGCGTTCGCCGAGACGATCGGCGCGTGGAGCTCCGAATCCCGGTTCCTGCTCAACGTTCCGCTGTTCGACCGCGAACCGCTGCACGAGGACGTCGGCCGGATCGTCGGCGACTTCACCAGTTCGGTCCTGCTGGAGATCGACCTGTCGCAGCCCGCGGTGTTCGCCGACCGCGTCCGCCGGGTGCAGAGCCGGATGCACAGCGACACCGCGCACGCCGAGTACTCCGGTGTCGAGGTGCTGCGGGATCTGACTCGAGCACGGGGCGAGCAGGTACTGGCCCCCGTCGTGTTCACCAGCGCGCTCAACCTGGGTGAACTGTTCGCCCCGTCGGTCCAGGACAAGTTCGGCACACCGGCGTGGATCATCTCGCAAGGCCCGCAGGTGCTGCTGGACGCACAGGTGACCGAGCTCGGCGGTGGTCTCCTGGTGAACTGGGACTCTCGGGACGACGAGTTCGCCGACGGTGTCGTGGACGCGATGTTCGACGCGTTCGCCGCGCTGATCAAACGGCTGGCCGCCGATCCCGAAGCGTGGATCGCCCCCGTGCCCGAGCTTGCGCTCGCCACGCAACGAGAACGTCGTGAGGAGATCAACACGACCGACGCTCCGCGCAGCCATCAGTGTCTGCACAGCGGTTTCTTCGCCATGGCAGCCGCGACGCCGGAGAACCTGGCGGTGATCGACGCCGAGACGTGTACCTATGGCGAGCTGGCCGATCGTGCGCTGCGGGTGGCCGCGGCCTTGGTGGCGCAGGGGATCAAGCCCGGTGACTCGGTCGGCGTCACGATGCCCAAGGGGGCTGACCAGGTGGTCGCGGTCCTCGGCGTGCTGGCCGCGGGAGCCGCGTACGTGCCGATCGGAGTGGACCAGCCCCAGGCCCGCGCCGAGCGCATCGCCGCACTCGCTGGTGTGCAGACCATCCTCGGGCCGGGGCCGCTGCCCACCGCCGAGCCGCTGAGCGGGCCGGTCGGCACCGACGAGGACCAGCTCGCGTACATCCTCTTCACCTCCGGCTCGACCGGTGAACCGAAAGGCGTCGAGGTTCCCCACCGGGCAGCGATGTCCACGATCGACGACCTGACCGGCCGGTTCGGGATCGGACCGGCCGACCGGACCCTCGCACTGTCCGCTTTGGACTTCGACCTGTCGGTGTTCGACCTGTTCGCGCCGCTGTCGACCGGCGGCGCGGTGGTCATGGTCGCCGACGACCGCCGGGACGCGACAGCGTGGGCCGAACTCGTCGCGGCCCACCAGGTCACGATCCTCAACTGCGTTCCTCAACTGCTGGACATGCTGCTGTCCTCCGGTGTCGCCCTGGGGACGTCCTTGCGCGCGGTCCTGCTGGGCGGCGACTGGGTGGGCGTGGACCTGCCGGGCAGGCTCACCGACGCGGTACCGGGATGTCGGTTCGCCGGACTCGGCGGGACGACCGAGACCGCGATCCACTCGACGATCTGCGAGGTCGACGGCCCGGTCCCGGCCGACTGGAAGGCCGTGCCGTACGGGACTCCACTGCGGGGCGTGCGCTGCCGTGTCGTGGACGTACTCGGCCGGGACTGCCCGGACTGGGTCGCCGGGGAGTTGTGGATCGGCGGCGACGGCGTGGCCCGCGGCTACCGGGGCGACCCCGACCGGACCGCGGACAGGTTTGTCGAGCATGACGGTCTGCGCTGGTACCGGACCGGCGACCTGGCCCGTTACCGCGGCGACGGGACGCTGGAGTTCCTCGGTCGCCGGGACAACCAGGTCAAGATTCGCGGCTTCCGGATCGAGCTGGGCGAAGTGGAAGCCGCTCTGCTGTCGGATCCGGATGTCACGGCTGCGGTCGCAGTGGTCGTCAGTGGTGCGCTGGCCGCCGGGATCGTGACCACGCAGGCCGATGTCGCCACGATCAAGGACCGTGTGCGGACAGCGGTGCCCGCGCACATGGTGCCGGAGCGGATCGTGCTCCTCGACCGGGTTCCGTTGACAGCCAACGGGAAGGTCGACCGCAGGGCGGTCGAAGCGGCCGTGCGGACGGTCGAACCCGGCGTCGGGCCCGCGCCCAGCACTCCGCTGGAACGAGTGGTCGAGCGGGTCTGGTGTGAGGTGCTCGGTGTCGACTCGGTCGGCGCGGACCGGGAGTTCTTCGCGGTCGGCGGGGATTCGGTGCTCGCCACCGCGATCGTCGCGCTGCTGCGGTCCACTCTGGACACGCGGTCGATCTCGGTCCGGTCGTTGTTCGCCGCGCCGACGATCGCGGGCTTCGCGGCGAACCTGGCTCGCGGCCAGGAGAACCCGGGCCGTCTTGAGGCCGTTGCCGAGTTGTTCTGGCAGATCGAGGCAATGACAGACGACGAGGTCCGGCAGCGGGCGGGAGCGGATTCGTGACCGACGCACTGATCGACGGCGTGGTCGGATGGCCGACCGAGACCGCCGCCGAGTACCGGGCGCAGGGCTTCTGGCGCGGTGACACCTTCGGACAGCTGCTCAGCGACTGGGCCGAGCGATACGGTGACTCGATCGCCGTGGTGTCAGGCGTGCAGCGGGTCAGCTATCGCGAGCTCGACCAGCGGGCGAACGTGCTCGCCGCCGGTTTGCTGGACCGCGGCATCCAGCCTGGTGACCGGATGGTCGTGCAGTTGCCCAACATCACTGAGTTCGTGGTGCTGTTCTTCGCCATGGCCCGTGTCGGCGCGGTCCCGGTGATGGCACTGCCCGCGCACCGACGCGCGGAGATCGCGCACCTCGCGGCGTTGTCGGAGGCCGTCGGGTACGTGATTCCCGACGTGCGTCTGGGTTTCGACTTCCGGACCCTCGCGGCCGAGGTCGACGTCCGGGACGTGTTCGTGGTCGGCGATCCAGGCCCGTACACCGCCTTGGCCGACGTCGCCGGGGATCCCCTGCGGGACATGCCCGATGTGGACCCGTCGTCGGTCGCGGTCCTGCTGATCTCGGGCGGAACGACCGGCCGTCCGAAGCTGATCCCTCGCACCCACGACGACTACGCCTACAACGCCCGAGCAAGCGCGGACGTCTGCCAGTTGACAGCTGACGACCGCTACCTGGTCACGCTGCCGATCGCACACAACTTCCCGCTGGCGTGTCCGGGAATCCTCGGCACACTCGGTGTCGGCGGGACTGTCGTGATGGCCCCGGCACCGAGCGCGGAGGTCGGTTTCGCGTTGGTGGACCGGGAGAAAATCACCATCACCGCCCTCGTGCCGCCGCTGGCCGGAATGTGGACCTATGAAGCCGAACACTCCGCGGCCGACCGGTCGAGCCTGCGGCTGCTGCAGGTGGGTGGCGCGAAGCTGAACGCCGACCTCGCGCGGCGCATCCCCGCGGCGCTCGGATGCGAGCTCCAGCAGGTGTTCGGCATGGCCGAGGGCCTGCTCAACTACACCCGGCCCGATGACTGTGCCGAGTTGGTCGAGACCACCCAGGGCAGGCCGCTCAGCCCAGCGGACGAGATCCGCGTGGTCGACTCCGCCGGTGAGGACGTCACGCCGGGCGAAGTCGGTGAGTTGCTGACACGGGGCCCGTACACGCTGCGCGGCTACTACCGGGCCGTCGACTACAACGCCACGGCGTTCACCCCGGACGGCTTCTTCTGCACGGGAGACCTGGTCCGGCAGTTGCCCAGTGGGCACCTGGTGGTGGAGGGCCGCATCAAGGACGTGATCAACCGCGGCGGCGAGAAGGTCCCGGCAGGTGAACTGGAGGAACTGCTGCTCACACATCCCGGAGTCGCCCAGGCCGCCGCCGTCGGCCTGCCCGACGACACCCTCGGTGAACTGGTGTGCGCGGTCATCGTGCCGACGGCAGAGGGACCGCCGAAGCTCAAAGCACTCAAGGCACACCTCACCGAGCACGGCCTCGCGCGGTTCAAGCAGCCGGACAAGCTCGTCGTTCTCGACGACCTCCCGCTGACCGCCGTCGGCAAGATCAGCAAACGAGACCTGGTGGACGGGTTGATCAGGAGGGCGAACCCGTGAGCAACGAGACCGATGTCGCCGCGCTGCGACGCGAGCTGCTGCGCCGGGCATTGGCCGAGCGTGACCTCGCCGAGTCCGCTGAGTCCACTGTAGACACAGCGGTCAGCGGGCGGACCGAGTACCCGCTCTCGGCGGGGCAACGTCGGATGTGGGCGCTGCAACAGCTCGACCCGCACTCCGCGGGCTACAACATCCGCATCGCGGTCGACCTGCACGGCCCGCTCGACTACGAGCGCTTGGTCAACGCATTGCACACCGTGGTCGCGAGGCACGACATCCTGCGCACGACCTACCGGATGGGCGAGGACGACCACGTCACGCAGGTCGTGCACCCGCACCTGCCACCCGCGGTCGACCATCTGGAGGGCAACGCCGACGAACTGTGCCGCGATCTCGCCGCCCAGCCGTTCGACCTGGCCACGGCCTCACCGCTGCGGCTGCGCGTGATCACGACCGGACCGGAAGCCGCCACGCTGATCGTCGTCGCCCACCACATCGCGTGGGACGACAGCACATCCGCCGTGTTCTTCGGCGAACTCATGGCCATCTACCGGCAGCCGGAGGCCACGCTGCCACGGCCCCGGCAGTTCGCGGACATCGCGTTGACACCGGCCAAGCCCGACAGCGTCGACTACTGGCGAACCGCGCTGGACCCGTTGCCGGACCTGCTCGACCTGCCCACACTCACCGGCGTCGACCGCGCGGCCGGAGGACACGACCAGTCCCGGCCGATGCGACCCGGTGCCGCGCGGCGGATCCGAGACCTCGCCCGCCAGGAAGGCGCGTCCACGTTCATGGTGCTGCTCGCCGCTGTGACGGCACTGCTGCACCGCTACACCGGATCACGCGACCTGCTCATCGGCGCACCCGTGGTGAACCGGGACATGGACGGCGGCGACGAGGCCATCGGTTACCTCGGCAACACGATCGCGCTGCGGATGCTGGTCGACGGCAGCGACACCTTCGGCACGCTGCTGGCCCGCGCCAAGCAGGCCTGCCTGGCCGGATACACCCACCAGGACTCGGATCTCGACGACGTCGCCCGCGTCGCCGACCCCGAGCGCACCCGTGGCGGCGCGGGACTGTTCAACGTGGTGCTGTCGCTGCGCACCTCGGTCCTGGAGCCGTTCCGTGCGGCCGGGTTCACCGCCACGCGCAGGCACGTTCCCGGTGACGACGCGCGGTTCGACCTCACCCTCGCCGTGGAGACCGACGGCGAAGACCTTGCCGTCGAAGCCAACCACCCGAAGGCCACCGACTCGGTCGACCTGGTCAGCCGGTTGCTGGCGCACTTCGATGTCCTGCTCGACGCCGCACTGGCCCGGCCGGACCAGCCGATCGGTGACATCGACCTGCTGACCGAGGTCCCGTCCGGCTGGAACGACACATCGGCACCGGCCGAAACCAGGCTCCTGCCCGATCTGTTCACCGCACAGGCGACCCGGACTCCCGACGCCACAGCCGTGCTGGCCGATGGCGAACGACTGACGTACCGCGAGCTGGACGAGCGGTCGAACCGCCTCGCCCGGCTGCTGATCGCCCGCGGAATCGGCCCGGAATCCACCGTCGCCCTGTCCGTGCCACGTTCGGTCGACATGGTCACCGCGGTCCTGGCCGTGACCAAGGCAGGTGGGGCGTATGTGCCGGTGGATCCGGACTATCCAGCCGACCGCGTCCGGTTCATGCTCAGCGACGCCCAACCCGTACTCGTACTGACCCCGGCCGTCCTGCTCGACACGCCGCTCGACGGGTACGCGCCCGACGCGATCACCGACGCGGACCGGACCACGCCGCTCCTACCGGACCACCCGGCGTACGTCATCTACACCTCCGGCTCGACGGGTGTCCCCAAAGGTGTCGTGGTGTCCCACCGTGCCCTGAGCAACCACCTTGCCTGGTCGTTGCGCCGGTTCACCGGGCTGGCAGGGCACACGCTGACGCATTCGTCGATCTCGTTCGACTTCACGGTGACGCCGCTGTTCGGCACGTTGATCGCGGGCGGCACCCTGGAACTGTGCGCGCCGGAGGCGATCGGCGACGCCGCTGGTGCGGCGACGTTCCTCAAGATCACCCCGAGCCACCTGCCGCTGCTGCCGTCGGTCCGGTTCGCCGACCGCCGCCAGCGGACGCTCGTCATCGCCGGGGAGGCGTTGCGGGGTGAGGCACTGTCCGGCTGGAGCCCCGACGGCCCGATAGACGTGATCAACGAGTACGGCCCGACTGAGACCACCGTCGGCTGCCTGCTCCACGACATCGACGGCCCAGCCCCGGACGGCCCAGTCCCCGTGGGTTTCCCGGTCGACAACACCACGTGCCACGTCCTGGACGGCAGGCTGCGGCCCGTTCCCGTGGGTGTCGCGGGGGAGTTGTACGTCGGCGGGGTGCAGTTGGCCCGTGGCTATCTGCACAGGCCGGGGCTGACCGCGACGCGGTTCGTGGCCAGTCCGTTAGGGCAGGGCGAGCGGCTGTACCGGACCGGTGACCGGGTCCGCCGGGTGGCCTCCGGTGCGATCGAGTTCCTCGGCCGCACCGACGACCAGGTCAAGATCCGCGGGTTCCGGGTGGAACCGGGCGAGATCGAGTCCGTGCTGCTGCGGCACGCTGATGTGGCGCAAGCGGTCGTGGTCGCGCGCACCGACGCGCCGAGCGGTGTGTACCTCGCCGGATACGTTGTGCTGTCCGGTGACACCGAACCGGACATGCGTGCGCACGTGGCCGCCGAGCTACCGGAGCACATGGTGCCGTCGGTGTTCATGGTGCTCGACGCGCTGCCGCTGTCCCCGTCGGGCAAGGTCGAACGCCGGTCGCTGCCCGCACCGCGCCCGGCCGACACCGGCAGCGGTCGTGCTCCGGCGAACGACGTCGAGCGCACCCTGGCCACCCTGTTCGCGGAGGTGCTGAACCTCGATTCGGTGGCTGTGGACATGTCGTTCTTCGAGTTGGGTGGCGACAGCATCGTGTCCATCCGGCTGGTTCGCCGGGCTCGGCAAGCCGGTCTGCGGATCACGCCGAGGGACGTGTTCGCCCATCGCACGGTCGAAAAACTCGCGGCCGTCACGCAGGTGGACGCGAAGCCCGAGGCCGACACCACCGGGTCCGGCCGGGTGGAGCCGACACCGATCATGCGATCCTTCGCCGCACGTGGCCCGTGGGGCGACAGGCACCGCATGTCGATTGTCCTCAACGGACCTTCTCCCGTGGACCCCGAACGGCTGGAACGCGCGGTCCAGGCGATTCTGGATCGGCACGACTCGCTGCGGGCACACGTGCGCGAGGGCGCGTTGGAATTCCGGGACACAGCGCTGGCCACGTCGGTCATCCGCCGCGCTGACAGCCAGGATGTCAGTGCGGAACTGGAGAGGGCGGCCCGGGAACTGTCCCTTACGGACGGTGTCGTGCTGAAGGTCGTCTGGTTCGAGTCCCAGGTGCTCGTGGTCGCGCACCACCTGGTCGTCGACGGCGTGTCCTGGCGGGTGTTCGTCGAGGACCTCGCCGACGCGTACGCGGGCCGCGAGCTGGCACCGGTGCCCACGTCGTTCCGCCGTTGGGCGAAAGGACTGGCGGACAACGCCTCCGGCCGATCCACCGAGCTGGAGATCTGGCGAGCACTGCTCGACGGGCCGGGCGCCGTGCTCGGTCGACGCGCGATGGATCCGCGACGCGACACGTGGGCCACCGTGCGAACCCACACGGTCCGAGTCGAACCCGACGTCACCGACGCCGTGCTCACGACCGTCCCGGCGGCGTTCTTCGCCGGTATCGACGACATCCTGCTGGCCGCGCTCAGCGTGGCCGTGCGTGAACCCGTGCTCGTCCTGCTGGAGCGACACGGCCGGGAGCAGTCGGCGGTACCCGGTGCGGATCTGTCCCGAACGATGGGCTGGTTCACCAGCCAGCACCCGGTCCGGCTGGACGCCTCCGGGCTCGATGCCGACGACGCACTGGCCGGTGGCCCGGCCGCGGGCGCGGCGGTCAGGAAAGTCAAGGAACACCTGCGTTCGCTGCCGGACAACGGCATCGGCTTCGGAGTCCTGCGCCACCTGCATCCGGAATCCGCGGCGCGGCTGGCCGTCCTGCCGGAACCGCAGCTCGGCTTCAACTACCTCGGCCGATTCGACGCGGCAGGCGGCGACTGGGCCGTGGCGGCGGGCGGACTGAGCGCCGCGTACGACGACGACATGGCATTGCCCGCCGGGCTGGTGGTCAACGCCATCACCGAGGACACCCCGGACGGGCCTGTCCTGACAGCGCACTGGATGTACGCCTCCGAAGTGTTCGACCACGCCACGGTGAGTTCCCTGGCTGGGCGGTGGGTGGCCGCGCTGCGTGGGTTGGCGCGGCACGCCCACGGACCGGGGGCAGGCGGACGCACGCCCTCGGACGTCTCACTGGTGTCGGTGAACCAGCGACAGCTGGATGCCCTCGAGGCGAAGTGGAAGCGCGGATGAGCGAGATCGAGGACATCCTTCCGCTGTCCCCGCTGCAGGAAGGGATGCTGTTCCACGCCGTGCTCGACGAGGACGGCACGGACGTCTACATCGCCCAACTGGTCCTGGATCTCACCGGGCCGCTCGACCTCGCCCGGCTGCGGCGCGCGGTCCAGGCGTTGGTGGCCCGGCATTCCGCGCTGCGCAGCTGTTTCGTGCGGGACGTCGGCGACCCGATCCAGGTCGTGCTGCGCGACCCCGAGGTGCCGTGGACCGTGGTCGACGTCACCGGCACCGACCACGCCGACGAGCTGGTCGAGGCCGACCGGACCACACGGTTCGACCTCGACCAGCCGCCGTTGCTGCGCGCGATGGTGCTGAAGTTCCAGGACGGAACACACCGCGTCGTGCTGACCAACCACCACCTCGTCGTGGACGGCTGGTCCACGCCGCTGCTCATGCGTGACCTGTTCACGCTCTACGCGGGGGAGGACCTGCCACCGGTCCGCCCGTACAGTGACCACCTGACCTGGTTGTCCACACAGGACCGTTCCGCGTCGCTGGACGCGTGGCGGGCCGCGCTCGGCGATGTCACCGAGTCCACAGTGCTGGTCCCCGATGCACAGGACACCGGAGCCGTGCTTCCGGCGGAGCTGGTCGAGGAGCTTCCAGCGGACCTCACCGAGGCGCTGACCGGGCTCGCTCGCTCGACCGGCGTCACGCTCAACACAGTCGTCCAGGCTGCGTGGGGTGTCCTCGCCGCTCGGCTGACCGGCCGTGACGACGTGATCTTCGGTGCGACCGTGTCCGGTCGCCCGGTGGACCTGCCGGGTGTCGAGTCCATGGTGGGCCTGTTCATCAACACGATCCCGGTGCGCCTGCGGACCAGGCCCGCCGACACGGTCACCGCGCTGCTGGAGCGTCTGCAGGTGGAGCAGGCCGACCTGCTCGACCACCAGTATGTCGGGCTGGCCGAGGTCCAGCGCGCACTGGGCACAGGCACGGGAGAGCTGTTCGACAGCCTGGTCGTGTTCGAGTCGTTCCCGTTCGACCACAACGCGATCGACACCGCACTGGCGGCCTGCGGGCTGCGGGCCACGGCGGTGTCCCGGCCGATCTCGACGCACTACCCGTTGACGCTGATGGTGATGCCGTCGAACGGGACGTTCGAGTTCACGCTGAAATACCGGCCGGACGTGATCAGCGCGGCACACGCGCGGGACCTGCTGGCGCGGCTGCGCGGCGTGCTCGCCGAGATGGCGGCCGACCCGGAATCCCGGATCGCCGCCGTGGGCCGTGTGCCGATTGCCCCACGGCCAGGGCTTCCGGGCCCGGAACTGCCGGACAACACCGTGATCGAGCTGTTCGAGGCGCAAGTCGCGCGCACGCCCGACGCGGTCGCCGTCGAGTTCGGCGCCCAGATGCTGACCTACAGCGAACTGGACGCCCGAGCGGAATCCCTGGCCGCGCGACTGGCCGAACTGGGCGCCGGACCGGACCGGCTCGTCGCGATCATGCTGCCGCGCTCGACCGACCTCGTCATCTCGGCGTTGGCCGCGCTCAAGGCGGGCGCGGGATACGTGCCACTGGATCCGTCCTATCCGGCCGAACGGATCCGGTTCACGCTCGCGGACGCCGTGCCTTTCGCCGTGATCACGGACTCCGGCCAGGACTGGGGTGTCCCGGTGGTCCGGCCCGGCGAAGCAGGTCTCGGCGAGCCGAGAAGGGCACGCCAAGGCGATACCGCGTACGTCATCTACACCTCGGGATCGACGGGCATGCCCAAGGGCGTGGTGGTGTCGCACCGGGCCGTGGTCGCGTTGATGACCGCGGCGCAGCGACTGTTCGACTTCGGCTCGGACGACGTGTGGACGATGTTCCATTCGTTCGCGTTCGACTTCTCCGTCTGGGAGATGTGGGGGCCGCTGCTGTACGGCGGCCGTCTTGTCGTGGTGCCCCATGACGTGTCCCGGTCGCCTGAGGACTTCGCCGACCTGCTGGTGAGCCGGGGCGTGACGGTGCTCAACCAGACGCCGTCCGCGTTCTACCAGCTCCCACGCCGTGAGTTTCCGCTGCGTACTGTGATTTTCGGTGGCGAGGCGCTGGACGCGTCCAGGCTGACGGCGTGGCAGGGCGGTCCACGGCTGGTCAACATGTACGGGATCACCGAGACCACGGTCCACGTCACCCACCACGACCTGGCCGACGGCCCGGGAATCGGTCGTGGCCTGCCGGGGCTGACCGTGCACGTGCTGGACAGCGGCCTGCGGCCGGTGCCGGACGGGGTCGTCGGGGAGATGTACGTCAGCGGCCCGCAGCTGGCCAGGGGCTATCTGGGGAAAGCGGCGCTCACGGCGACTCGGTTCGTGGCGGATCCCTGGGGTGCGCCGGGTGCACGGCTCTACCGCAGCGGCGACCTCGCCCGCTGGACCGACGGCACGCTGGAGTACGTGGGTCGCGCTGACGACCAGGTCAAGATCCGTGGCTTCCGGATCGAGCTCGGCGAGATCGAAGCGGCGATCGCCGCGGCTCCCGGCGTGACCGGTTGCGCTGTGGTCGCCAGGGAATCCCGCCTGGTGGCCTATGTGACCGGACCGCTCGACGGCCTGCGCGAGTACCTCAGTGCGGTCCTTCCCGCGCACATGGTCCCTTCGGTGCTCGTGCCGATCGCCGCGATCCCGTTGACCGGCAACGGGAAACTGGACCGGCGTGCGCTGCCGGAACCCGAGGTCGAGTCGACCGGCCGTGCGCCGAGTACCGAGACCGAGTGTGTGCTCGCGGACTTGTTCGGGCAGCTGCTCGGCCGTGCCTCGGTCGGCGCCGACGAGTCGTTCTTCGAACTCGGCGGGGACAGCATCATCGCCATCCAGCTTGTCGGCCGCGCACGTGCCGCCGGGTTGACGCTGTCACCGCGTCAGATCTTCCAGCTGCGTACGGTCGCCGAGCTGGCCGCGGTCGCGGACCAGGCGTTGGCCGAGCCGGAGCCCGCGGACGTGCCGGACAGCGTCGGCCCAGACAGCGTTGGCACAGTCCCGTTGACACCGATCATGCGGACGTTCCTGGCACGCGGCGGGCCGTTCGAACGGTTCTCCCAGGCCGTGGTCGTGCCCGTGCCGTCCGTTCTGGCCAGGCAGCAGGTGGTCGACGGCTTGCAGAAGCTGCTGGACCACCACGACATGCTCCGCGCCCGGATGCCCGGCCACGACCTGGAGGTCCGGCCGGTCGGTGCCGTCGACGCGAACAACCTTGTGCATCGGGTCAGCGAGCCCTATGACGAGGACGTGCTGCGCCGCGAACACGCGGCGGCGGTCGCCCGACTGGACCGAGCCGCGGGCGTGCTGGTCCAGCTGACCTGGTTCGATGGCCTGCTTCTGCTGACGTGCCACCACATCGCGACCGACGGCTACTCGTGCACGATCCTCGCCGAGGACCTCGCGACTGCTGTCACCGGCGGGCAGCTGCCGCCCGTCCACACGTCGTTCCGGGCGTGGGCGGAGCGGCTGCGGACCGTCGACCGCGCCCACGAACTCGCGCTGTGGCAGGACATTCTCGCCGGGCCTGATCCCGTGCTGGGAACACGCAGGATCGACTACGCCACGGACACTCGCGACACCGTGGTGGAGGTGGTCGCGTCGCTGCCCGCCGAGACCACCGACAAGGTCCTCACGACAGTGCCCGCGGCCTTCCGGACCGGCCCCAGCGAGGTCCTGCTCGCCACGTTCGGGCAGGCCGTCGCCGCGTGGCGTGGCATCTCGTCGGTCCTGGTCACGGTCGAGGCCCACGGCCGCGAGCAGCAGATCATCCCCGGCGCGGACCTGTCCAGGACCGTCGGCTGGTTCACGACCCAGTACCCGGTCAGGCTGCCGGGCACGGGTTGCGTCAAAGAGGTCAAGGAGCGTCTGCACTCGCTACCCGACCGCGGTATCGGCTACGGACTCCAGCGGGAGCTCGACGAGTGTCCCGAGCCGCAGATCCTGTTCAACTACATGGGCCGCGCGGAGAGCTCCGGACCTGGTTTCGGCGGTGTCCTTCCCGCCGCCGACGCGGCACTGCCCGCGGCGGCAGCGCTGGCGGTGAACGCGGTGGCGGATGACACCGGCCTGCGCGTGCAGTTGCGCTACCCAGCGGCGCTGTTCACCGCGGACGACATCACCAGGCTGGCCGAGCTGTGGACGACCGCGCTCACCGACCTCGCGGCCCAGCGCGACCCCGGCGGTCTGACCCCCTCCGACCTGCCGCTGATCACCGCCACCCAACGGGAAATCGAAAACTGGGAATCCCGGTATCCGACGGTCGCCGATGTGCTGCCGCTGACACCGCTGCAGGAAGGCCTGTTGTTCCACGCGCGGTTCGACACCGACGCAGTGGACTTCTACTCGGTCCAGCTCGTGATCACGGTGACCGGCCCGTTGGACGTGGCCCGACTGCGAAAAGCAGCCACGGCGCTCGTCGAGCGGCATCCCGCGCTGCGCACAGCCTTCGACGACAGCCCGGTGCAGGTCGTTCTGTCCGAAGTAGAACCACGGTTGACCGTGATCGACCTCGACGGCACCGAGTCCTTGGCCGAGTTCCTGGAGCGCGACCGCAAGGCCAGGTTCGACCTCTCCGCGCCGCCGCTGCTGCGGCTGACCTTGATCCGGCTGGGGGAAGGCGACCATCGGCTCGTGGTCACCAACCACCACCTCATCCTGGACGGCTGGTCGACGCCGTACGTCGTCCGTGACCTGTTCGCGCTGTACGAGGCGACCGCGGTGCCCGAGCCGCCGCGTCCGTACCGTGACTTCGTCGGATGGCTCGCGCGGCAGGATCGTGCCGCGTCGTTGGAGGCGTGGCGTGATGTTCTCGACGGTGTCGAGGAACCGACGTTTGTTGCTCCTCGCTCCGACGGCGCGGGTTCGCCGTCGGACACCATTGTGGACGTCATCCCCGCCGAGCTCACCGCGGCACTGTCCCGGACCGCCCGGGAATGCGGCGTCACACTGAACACGCTGCTGAACGCCGCCTGGGGGCTGGTGCTCGGCCAGCAGACCGGACGCACCGATGTCGTGTTCGGCACGACGGTGTCCGGGCGTCCGACGGATCTCGCCGGTGTCGAATCCATGGTCGGCCTGTTCATCAACACGGTTCCCGTGCGCGTGCGCTGGACACCGACCGACACCGTGACCACCTTGCTGACACGCCTGCACGACGCGCACACAGCCGTACTGGACCACCAGTACCTGGGGCTGAGCGACATCCAGTACGTCACACCCGTGACCGGCCCGTTGTTCGACACCCTGATGGTGCTCGAAAGCTTCCCACTGGACACAAGCGGCCTGCTGCACGGCAGCGACGGCCTGCGGGCGGACGTCGGCTGGTCACGCGGCCACACGCACTACCCGTTGGACCTCACGCTGATGCCCGACGGCGACCTGCTGCGGATCAAGCTGGAGTACCACACCGACTTGTTCGACCGCGTGTCGACCGAGCGGCTGCTGGCCCGTGTACTCACCACGTTGGCCGCGATCACGGACCACCCGACGGCACTCGTGTCCACCATCGACACGGTCGGCGACACGGACCGCGCACTGCTCGCCAGTTGGAACTCGCCAACCACGCTCGTGGACAGCACGATCGTCGACCTGTTCGCCGGACGAGCCGCGCTGATACCGGACGCGGCGGCCGTGTCCTGCGGCGACACCACGATGTCGTTCGCCGAACTGGACAACCAGTCCACTCGTCTCGCCGGACATCTGGCGTCGCTGGGCGTCGGCCCGGACATCGCCGTCGGAGTGGTCCTGCCGCGCTCGGTCGACCTCGTCGTGGCGCTGGTGGCGGTGTGGAAGGCCGGGGGAGTGGCGGTGCCGATGGACCCGGCGTATCCCGCGGAACGGCTGGCGATGGTCCTCACGGACGCCGCGCCTGTCCTGTGCATCGCCGCCGCCGACGACGTGCCCGGCTATGACGGCCCGGTGGTCTCCGACGCCCCCGAGAGGTGGACCGGAGTCGCACCGCTGGCTCGGGTGGTGCCGGACTCGGCCGCGTACATGATCTTCACGTCCGGTTCGACGGGACGGCCGAAAGGCGTCGTCGCCACCCACCGGGGCGTGGTGAACCTGGCCGAGGCACATCGGACCGCGGTGATCGAACCCCTGGCAGCCGGGCGGCAGTTGACGGTGCTGAACGTGTTGTCGTTCGCCTTCGACGGCGCGTTCGACCCGCTGGTGTGGATGCTGGCCGGGCACGAGATGCACGTCCTGCCCGCCGACATGATGGGCGATCCGCAGGCCATTGTGGACTACGTACGGCAGCACGATGTCGACTACGTCGACGTGCCGCCGTCCCTGCTGGAACTCCTGATCGCCGACGGCTTGCTGGACACCGGGCTGAGCGCGGTCACGGTCGGCGCGGAAGCCGTGGGGGCACGGTTGTGGGACCAGGTCGGCGACCGTCTCATCGGGTTCAACATGTACGGCCCCACGGAAAACACAGTCACCGCGACCTGGACCCGGATCGAACCCGGGGCGGCCCCGCACATCGGCACGCCGCTGGCCAACACCCAGGCCTACGTCCTGGACAGCATGCTCAGACTGGTCCCACCCGGCGTTCCCGGCGAGCTCTACCTGGCGGGTGCCAGCCTGGCCCGCGGCTACCACGGTCGGCCCGGTGAGACCGCGTCGCGGTTCGTGGCCAACCCGTTCGGGCCGGGCGGTCGGCTGTATCGGACCGGTGACCTGGTTCGCTGGACCGCACGTGGCACGATCGAGTTCCTCGGCCGGAGCGACGAGCAGGTCAAGATCCGCGGCTACCGGGTCGAACCGGCCGAAGTCGAAGCCGTCCTCAGTGGACTTCCCGGCGTGACGCAGGCGGTCGTCGTGGCCCGGCGCGGCCAGCTCGTCGGGTACGTGACCGGATCGCCGGTGGACCCGCGCACCGCGTTGTCCCGGCTGCTGCCGGACGCGTTGGTGCCGTCCACGATCGTGACCATGGACAAGTTCCCGTTGCTGCCCAACGGGAAGATCGACCGCCGCGGCCTGCCGGATCCCGAAGTGCGGACGTCGTCGCGTGGCCCGGCCACCGCGACCGAGCACCTGCTCAGCGCGTTGTTCGCCGAAGTGCTCGACCGTGATCACATCGGCGTGGACGACTCGTTCTTCGCGCTCGGCGGCCACTCCCTGCTCGCGGCGCGCCTGATTTCCCGTGTGCGTGGCGAGATCGGTGGTGGCCAGTCGATCCGGGCGATCTTCGACCACCCCACTGTCGCTCAGCTCGCGGCACATCTCGACAGCACCACGTCCAGCCCGTCGTTGGCCCTCGTGAAGCGACAGCGACCCGAACGCGTGCCGCTGTCCGCCGCGCAGCAACGACTGTGGTTCCTGGAGCGACTCAACGGGCCGTCGGCCACGTACAACCTGCCGTTCGCGGCCAGGCTGACCGGGCCACTGGACATCGACGCTCTGCGTGCGGCGGTCAACGACGTCGTCGAGCGCCACGAAAGCCTGCGCACGGTCTTCCCGGACACCGACGGCACACCCCGCCAACAGGTCCTCGAGAACGTCCATGTCCCGTTCACCGACAATCTCACCGGCTCCGAGCCGTTCGCACTGGAGTCCGAGATCCCTCTGCGGGTCAACGTGGTCCGCCGCGCGCCGGACGAACACGACCTGCTGCTGGTCCTGCATCACATCGCCGGTGACGAATGGTCGACGGGGCCACTGCTGCGCGACCTGTCGACCGCTTACACCGCGCGCAAGGCGGGGACCGCGCCGCGATGGGAACCGCTACCGGTCCAGTACGCGGACTACACGCTGTGGCACCGTGATCTGCTCGGTGAGGACAAGGACCCGTCCAGCCTGATCGCCCGGCAGTCGCGGCACTGGTCGACCGCGTTGGCGGATATGCCGGACGCCATCGCACTGCCCGTCGACCGGCCTCGCCCTGCCGTACCCCGTGCTGGTGGCGGCCGGGTCCGCACGACCATCCCCGCGAAGGCGACGGCCACCCTGCGTGCGCTGCTGGCCGACACCGGCGCCAGCGAGCTGATGCTGGTCCACACCGCGACCGCCGCGCTGCTGCACAAACTGGGCGCAGGCACGGACATCCCGCTGGGCGCTCTGGTCGCGGGCCGACCGGATCGGGCATTGCACGACCTGGTCGGGTTCTTCGTCAACACCGTCGTCCTGCGGGTGGACCTGTCCGGCGACCCGACTCTGCGCGACGTGCTCGACCGGGTACGGCGAGTCGCGCTGGGCGCGTACGCGAACGCCGACGTGCCGTTCGAGCGGATCGTCGAGGAAGTCAACCCGATCCGCGTGGCAGGCAGGCACCCGCTGTTCCAGACCTTGGTGGACTTCTGGACTCCCGCCACCGCGCCGACGGGACTCGACGGCCTGCGGACCACGGCACTGGAGACCGACGACATCCCGGACGCCAAGTTCGACCTCGCGCTGACCTTCACCGCCGCCGGTGAGAGCCTGGCCGTGTCGGCGGAGTACGACGCCGACCTGTTCGACTCCACGACGGTCGAGACCATACTGGTCCGGCTGGTGCGGGTGTTCCAGGCGATGGCCGACGACCCCGGCCAGCCACTGTCTCATGTGGAGCTCCTGGACCATCGGGAACGTCAGGCGCTTGTCCGGGACTGGCAGGGACCGGCGATCGACCACGGCCAGACGATCCCTGACCTGTTGGCCACGCGAGTCACGAACGAACCGGCAGTGTCCTGCGGTGACGTGACGATGACGTTCGCCGAACTCGACCGGGCGTCAACCCGGCTGGCCGCTCATCTCGCGTCGCTCGGCGTCGGACTCGAGACAGCGGTGGGTGTCGTACTGCCGCGCTCGGTGGACCTGATCGTGGCGATGCTGGCGGTGTGGAAGGCCGGGGGAGTGCTGGTCCCGGTCGACCCGTCCTACCCGGCTGACCGCGTCGCCCTTGTCCTGTCCGACGCCGCGCCGGTCGTCTGCGTCGCCAACGACAGCGTGCCGGGTTACGACGGCCCACTGGTCGGCCACGACCCGGCCACATGGACCGGATCCGCGCCGCTCGCCCAGGTCGTGCCGGACTCGGCCGCGTACATGGTGTTCACCTCCGGCTCCACCGGACGGCCCAAGGGCGTCGTGGTCACGCACCGAGGCGTGGTCAACCTGGCCGTGGCGAATCGCGTTGCCCTGATCGAACCAGTGGCCCATGGCCGACGGCTGAAGGCGTTGAACGTGTCGTCGTTCGCCTTCGACGCCGCGTTCGACCCGCTGGTGTGGATGCTCGCCGGGCACGAGATGCACATCCTGCCGGACGAGCGCATGGGCGACCCGACAGCCATCGTCGACTACGTCCAGCGGTACGGCATCGACTGCATCGACGCCGCGCCGTCGCTGATGGAACTGCTCGTCGCCGACGGTTTGCTGGAGACCGGTCTGAGCGTGGCCACCGTCGGCTCGGAAGCCGTCGGCACAAGGCTGTGGGACGAACTCGGCGACCGCGTCACCGGCCTGAACATGTACGGCCCCACCGAATGCACGGTCGACGCCACCTGGACAACAATCGAGCCGGGTGTGCCGCCGCACATCGGCACACCACTCGCCAACACGCGCGTATACGTCCTTGATTCGGCGCTGCGCCTGGTGCCGCCGGGCGTCCCGGGCGAGCTGTATGTGGCCGGACCAGGTGTGGCTCGTGGTTACGCGGGACGTCCGGGAGAAACGGCCGCACGGTTCGTCGCTGACCCGTTCGGCTCCGGCGGTCGGCTGTATCGGACCGGTGACCTGGTTCGCTGGACCGCACACGGCACGATCGAGTTCCTCGGCCGGAGCGACGAGCAGGTCAAGATCCGCGGCTACCGGGTCGAACCAGCCGAGATCGAGGCCGTGCTCGGCGAGCAACCCGGTGTGCGACAGGCGGTCGTGGTCGCACGGGACAACGTCCTCGTCGGCTACGTCGTCGGCGACGTCGACCCGGACACCGTGCGCGCCTCGCTGGCGCGGACACTGCCGGATCACCTTGTGCCGTCGGTGTTGCTGGTGGTGGACGCGTTCCCGCTGCTGCCCAACGGAAAACTGGACCGGCGGCGCCTGCCGAAACCCGAACTCGGCTCAGCGGGCCGTGAGCCGGGTACCACGACGGAACACCAACTCTGCCGGTTGTTCGCTGATCTGCTCGGGCTGGACCGCGTCGGCGTGGACGACTCGTTCTTCGACGTGGGCGGGCATTCGCTGCTCGCCGCCAGGCTGGTGTCCCGGATTCGCGCGGAACTCGGCGCGGACCTGTCGATCCGCACGGTGTTCGAGGCGCCGACGGTCGCCGAGTTGGCCAAGCGTGCCGACACAGCGGGCAGGGCCGCACGGCCTGCGTTGGTCGCCCGGCCGAGGCCGGAGCGCGTGCCCTTGTCACCGGCCCAGCTGCGGTTGTGGTTCCTGTACCGCCTCGACGGTCCGTCCGGGCTGTACAGCGTCCCCTTCGCGATCCGGTTGAACGGACCACTCGACACGTCAGCGTTGCGCACCGCGCTGCACGACGTGGTCGCCAGGCACGAGACCTTGCGCACAGTGTTCCCGGAGGACGCCGGGACGCCCCACCAACTGATCCTGAACGCCCCCAAGGTCCCGGTGACGGTCGGCGACACCACTGAGGACGACCTCCTCGACGAGGTGCGGACTGTCGTGGGCGAACCGTTCGACCTGGCGACGCAGATCCCGGTCCGGATGGCCCTTTTCCGCCTCGGCGAGCACGACCACGCGCTCGTACTCGTCATCCACCACATCGCGGGCGACCAGTGGTCCACCGAGCCGCTGCTCAACGACCTCGCCACGGCCTACGCCGCCAGAACCCGCGACACCGCGCCCGACTGGCCACCGCTGCCCGTCCATTACGCGGACTACACGCTGTGGCAGGCCGAACTGCTCGGCGACGCGACAGATCCGGAAAGCCTGCTGGCCCGCCAACTCGCCTACTGGAAACGCGCCCTCGCGGACCTGCCGGAAGCCATCTCCCTCCCGACGGACCACCCGCGAACCGGCAATGCGGGCAAGCACGGCGGATCCGTCACGTTCACCGTTCCCGCCGACGTGGTGCGGGGACTGCGTGCGCTCGGCCGAGACCGCCGGGCAACAGACTTCATGGTGGTGCAGTGTGCCGTCGCCGCGTTGCTGCACAAGCTGGGCGCGGGCGACGACATCCCGTTGGGCGCGCTTGTCGCCGGTCGGTCCGACGACGCGGTCAACGACCTCGTCGGGTTCTTCGTCAACACGGTGGTGCTGCGCACGGACCTGACCGGCAACCCGACCTTCCGGGAACTCCTCGACAGGACACGGGACACCGCGCTGGGCGCGTTCGCCAACGCCGACGCCCCGTTCGACAGAGTGGTCGACGCGGTCAACCCACAGCGAGCAGTCGGCCGACACCCGCTGTTTCAGACCACGGTCGACTACCGCAACGACGACGGGGCCGGATCCGGTCTGGAAGGCGTGTCCACCAGGCCGATCAGCGGCGAGGTGGACACAGGGGCGAAGTTCGACCTCGCGTTCGGCTTCGTCCCGCTGCCGGACGGCACCCTGGACGGCTCACTCGACTACGACGCCACACTGTTCGACCGGTCCGGCGCCGAGAAACTGGTGGCCAGGCTGGCGCAGGTGCTCGCCACTGCGGCTGGCGTCCCGGACACGACCATGGCCCAGGTGGACATTCTCGATCCGGCCGAACGCCTTCAGTTGATCAAGGGCTGGAACGACACCGCCACACCGGTTCCCGAGGTCACGCTGCCAGGTTTGTTCGCCGAACAGGTGGCCCGGACGCCGGACGCGGTCGCGGTGGTCTGCGGGGACGAGGAACTCACCTTCGCCGAACTCGACCGCCGGGCCGAGAACGTCGCGGCGGCACTGGCTACGCGAGGGATCACGCGCGAGGACATCGTCGGTGTCCACCTGGACCGATCGATCGAACTCGTGGTGGCGCTGCTGGGAATCCACCGCGTAGGTGCGGCATTCGTGCCGTTGGAGCCGTCCTGGCCCGCTGCGCGGATCGCGGACATCCACCGCACCGCCCGGTTGCGTGCCGTCATCTCCGCGTCCGGCCTGTCAGGCCTGGACACCTTGTCGGACAAGGACTTCTCGATCACAGGCACGGCGCCACGGCCCACACCGCACCCGGAAGGCCTGGCGTACGTGATCTACACGTCGGGCTCGACCGGCACGCCCAAGGGCGCGATGATCTGCCACCAGGCGATCGCGGTGCGGATGCTGTGGCAACGCGAACTGCTCGGCTTCGGCCCCGGCGACGCCGCGCTGTTCAAAGCCCCGCTCGGGTTCGACATCTCGATCAACGAGATCTTCCTGCCGCTGGTGACCGGGGCGAAGCTGGTGATCGCCGAACCCGGCGGTGAACGAGACGTCGACTACCTCCTTGACCTGATCACCCGGCACCGGGTCAGCTTCACCTACCTGGTCTCGTCGATGCTGGACATGCTGCTGCAACTGCCCGGGATCGGCGCGGTCAAGGACAGCCTCAAGCACGTGTGGTGCGGCGGTGAAGCGCTGACACCGGAGCTGTTCGAACGGTTCCGGCAGAAGCTCAACGCGTTCATGTACCACGGATACGGGCCGGCCGAGGCGACGATCGGTGTCAGCCACGAGTTCTACCTCGGCGACGAGGACCGGCTCGGGATCAGCATCGGACGGCCGAACCCGAACACCCGCATCCACATTCTCGACGCCGCACTGAACCCGGTGCCCGCAGGTGTGCCGGGCGAGCTCTACGCCGGTGGCCTGCCGCTGGGCCGCGGCTACGTCGGCGACCCGCGGCAGACAGCGTCCCGGTTCGTGGCCGATCCGTGGACACCGGGACAACGGCTCTACCGCACCGGCGACCTGGCCCGGTGGACACCCGACGGGACACTGGAATTCCTCGGCCGGGCCGACTACCAGGTCAAGATCCGGGGGATGCGCGTCGAACTGCAGGAGATCGAAGCCGCGCTCGGCAAACACGACGCTGTCCGGCAGGCGGTCGTCGTCACCGTGCAAAGCCCCGGCGGGGCAACACAACTCGCCGGATACTGCGTCACCGGGATCGACGTGCCCTCAGAGGAACTACGTGCCTGGCTGACGGGCCGGTTGCCCGAGCACATGGTGCCGCCGACCATCCAGATCCTGGACCGCTTCCCCCTGATGCCGTCCGGGAAGGTCGACCGCCGTGCGTTGCCCGCACCGGATCTGTCCACGTCGTCCGGCCGCGCACCGCAGAACGACATGGAGGGCCTTGTCTGCCAACTGGTCGCCGACGTGCTGAACCTGGAGCGAGTGGGGCCGGACGACTCGTTCTTCGCGCTCGGCGGCGACAGCATCATCTCCATCCGGCTGGTGGCCAGGGCCCGTGCTGCCGGGCTGCGGATGTCGGCCAGGGACGTCTTCGAGAACCGGACTCTCGCCGAACTCGCCGAAGCCGCTGAGCGACAGGAAGCACCGGTGGTGCTCACGGGGGACGCGACCGGCCCGGTGCCGTTCACGCCGATCATGCGCGCGGTCCTTGAACGAGACGGCCTGCGGCGTCGGTTCGGCCAGTCGGCCGTGCTCCCAGCGCCTGCCGACCTCGACCTCCAGTCACTCGTCGCGGCGGTCGACACGGTGCTCGACCAGCACGATGTGCTGCGCGCCAAGGTCACCGCCGAACGGTTCGACGTGCTGCCACCCGGTTCGGTGTCCGCGGCCGATCTCGTGCGACAGGCGCCGGACGTGCGCTCCGAGTTCTCCGCCGCGGCCGATCGGCTCGCACCCGAGGACGGCGTGCAGATGCAGGTGGTCTGGGCCGACACCGGCCACATCCTGGTCATGGCACACCATCTCGTCGTGGACGCCGTGTCCTGGCAGATCCTGCTCGAGGACCTGGCCGACGCCTGGAACGGCAAACCCCTCGCACCTGTGGCGACCTCGTTCCGGCAGTGGGCCCTCGGACTGGAGAAAGCGGCAACGACCCGGATCACCGAACTGGACACCTGGCGATCGGTACTCGCCGGGCAGGACCCGCCGCTCGGCGCGCGTGACCTCGACACCAGCCGTGACCTCGTGTCCACGGTCACCACGGTGAAGGTCGAACTGCGTGACGCCCAGGCCGCACTGACTGACGTCCCCGAAGCGTTCTTCGCGGGCGTCGACGACGTGCTGCTGACGGCGCTCGGCATGGCTGTGGCGTCGTGGCGGGACAGGTCGAGCATCCTGGTGGAACTCGAGGGACACGGGCGCGAGGAGCACGTCGTCGCCGGAGCGGACCTGACCAGGACCGTCGGCTGGTTCACCACAGCCCACCCAGTCCGCCTCGACCTGACCGGCCTTGACCTACCCGACGCCTTCGCGGGCGGTCCGGCCGCGGGGGCGGCGATCAAACGGGTCAAGGAGAACCTGCGGGCCGCGCCGGACCGTGGCATCGGCTACGGCCTGCTGCGTTATCTCCACCCGGACGTCGAACTGTCCGGCCAGCCGCAGATCACGTTCAACTACCTCGGGCGCCACAGCGGGAACGCCGAGTTCGCTGATCTCGCCGGAATCGCCGACCCGGCCGCACCGGCCCCGGCGGCGATGGAGATCACCGCACTGACCGAGGACACCGTGGACGGCCCGGTGTTGCGGGCCCGCTGGTCGTTCCCCGCAGGGCTGTTCTCGGAGCCCGACGTTCGTGTCGTGGCGGAGCTGTGGATCGAGGCACTACAGGCCCTGATCACCCATGTGTCCGCTGCGGGAACAGGCGGGCACAGCCCGTCCGACATGCCACTGGTGGCCATCGACCAGGCACGGCTGGACGCGTTCGAGGCGAAGTGGGGCAGCGCGTGAACCGGTCGAACATCGAGGAAGTCCTGCCGCTCGCGCCGCTGCAGGAAGGACTGCTGTTCCACGCACTGAACGACACCCAGGACGTGTACACGGTGCAGACCATGATCGACCTGGACGGACCGGTCGACGCCGAGCGGCTGCGGTCGGCCGCACAGGCATTGGTCGACCGGCACGCCAACCTCCGATCCGCGTTCGTCCAGGACGCTTCCGGCGCCGTGCAAGTGGTTCTGCGGCGGGTGGAGGTGCCGTGGCGCGAGGTGCACGGTGATGTGCCGGTCGAGGAGCCGTTCACGATGGACCAGCCGCCGCTCATCCGGTTCACGCTGGTCCACACCGGACCGGACAAGCACCAGCTGGTGATCACCAGCCATCACATCCTGCTCGACGGCTGGTCCGGGCCGTTGCTGTTGCGCGACCTGTTCGCGCTGTACACAGGTTCCTCGTTACCCAGAGTCCGTCCGTATCGGGATTTCCTGGCCTGGTTGTCCCAACGCGACCGCACGGCGGCCCTCGCTGCCTGGGCCGGAGTGCTCGACGGCGTCACGACACCGACGTTCGTTCCCGAAGCGTCCGGACCGCCCGGAACCCTCGAGGTCGACGTCCCCGCTGGTCTGCCTGAGGTGGCCCGGCGGCATGGCGTCACGGTGAGCACCGTCCTCTACGCGGTCTGGGGTTTGGTCCTCGGTGCGCTCACGGGACGCGACGACGTGGTGTTCGGATCAACGACATCCGGTCGGCCGCCCGACCTTCCCGGTGCGGACAGCATGGTCGGCCTGTTCATCAACACCATCCCGATCCGGGCCACGCTGAACCCATGGGACACCATCGACACTCTCCTGCGGCGCCTGCATGATGGCAACGCCGCCACGGTCGACCACCAGTACCTGGGCCTGAGCGAAATCCAGGTGGCAGTGGGGATCGGCCAGCTGTTCAACACCCTTGTCGTGGTCGAGACCTACCCGGTCGACCACGACGACATCGAACGGATCCGTTCGTCATTGGACGTACGGACAACCGGCGTCGACACGCACGACGCCACCCACTATCCACTCACACTGACCGCTGATCCAGGCGACAACCTCAGGCTGGCCCTGGAACACCGGCTGTCGGCACAGGACGCGCAGCGGATCGCACCGCTGATCAGCCAGACCGTGGAATGGATCGTGCGCACCCCCGGCGACACCCGGCTTGGCCGCCTCCGTCTCGTGGCGGCCCCGCCGATGTCCGGACCGCCGCTCGCCGTGTCCGGGACCATCACCGGCCTGTTCGCCCGTGAACTCGCTGCCGCGCCCGGCGCCAGGGCGTTGGCCTGCGCGGACGTCACGTTGTCGTTCGCGGAACTGGAATGGTTGGCCACCCGGTTGGCCACGCATCTGGCCGGGCTCGGGGTCGGTCTTGAAGTGCCTGTGGCGGTGGTCCTGCCACGGTCGGTGGATGTCGTTGTGGCGATGCTCGCGATCTGGAAGGCGGGCGGGGTCGTGGTGCCGATCGACCCGACCCATCCCGCCGACCGGATCGCGATGATCCTGGACCAGGTCGAGCCCGCTGTGGTGCTGGGCAGAACTGTGTCGATGGATCCGGCGACCTGGACCTCGGTGGGGCCACTTCCGGACCTCGCGCCGGACTCGGCCGCGTACATGGTGTTCACGTCCGGTTCGACCGGGCGGCCGAAGGGCGTCGTGGTCACGCACCGAGGTGTGGTGAACCTGGCGGAGTCCCATCGCACGGCGGTGATCGACCCGTTCGCGGCTGGGCGGCGGGTGCGGGGGCTGAACGTGTTGTCGTTCGCGTTCGACGGTGCTTTCGACCTGTTGGTGTGGATGTTGGCCGGGCACGAGATGCACGTGCTGCCAGCCGAGGCCATGGGCGACCCGGTGGCCATTGTGGACTGTGTCGAGGAGTGCGGGATCGATTTCGTCGAGGCGCCACCGTCGCTGCTGGAACTCCTGGTAGCCGAGGGCCTGCTGGAAACCGATCTGAAGGCCGTCGCGGTGGGCGCTGAAGCCGTGGGTGCCCGGCTGTGGGACGAACTGGGCGAGCGCGTCGCCGGGTTCAACGTGTACGGGCCGACGGAATGCACGGTCGACGCCACCTGGACGGCGATCGAGCCGGGGACAGCGCCACACATCGGCACGCCACTGGCCAACACCCGGGCGTATGTCCTGGATTCGGCATTGCGGCCCACACAGGCCGGTGTCCCGGGCGAGCTGTATATCGCCGGACCGGGCCTCGCACGCGGCTACACGGGCCGTCACGGCGAGACTGCGGCTCGGTTCGTGGCCGACCCATTCCAGGCAGGGCAGCGGATGTACCGCACCGGCGACCTTGTGCGAAGGACCCCCGGCGGCACACTCGAGTTCCTCGGCCGGACCGATGAGCAGGTCAAGATCCGCGGCTACCGGGTCGAGCCCGGCGAGGTCGAGGCCGTCCTCACCGGACTGCCCGGTGTCAGCCAGGCCGTCGTGGTGGTCCGCGACGAGCGGCTGGTCGCCTACGTGGTCGGCGAGACCGACGGCGATCCGCGCGCGCAGTTGGCGTCCCGATTGCCCGACGCGATGGTGCCGTCCGTGATCGTGACTCTGGACGCGTTACCTGTGACGCCCAACGGAAAGCTCGACCGCCGGGCACTGCCCGCACCCGAGTTCGCGACCACCTCGCGACCACCTCGCACTCGTACCGAACAGGTGTTGTGTGAGCTGTTCAGCGATGTGCTGGGCGTGCCGGACATCGGACCCGACGACTCGTTCTTCGCTCTGGGCGGACATTCGCTGCTCGCCGCCCGCGTGGTCGCCAAGATCCGCGTGGCACTGGACACCACGCTGTCAGTCCGCGCGATCTTCGACACGCCGACGCCAGCGGGGCTGGCCAAGGCACTGCGGGGAACGGCCGACGGCTCACTCGACCCACTGCTGCGACTCAGGACCGGCGAGTCAGGTACTCCGCTGTTCTGTATCCATCCCGCACTCGGGCTGAGCTGGGTCTACGCCGGGCTGCTGCCGTACGTGGACGAAAACCACCCCGTCTATGGCCTGCAAGCCACCGACCATCCCGGTCGGACACTGAACGAGGTCGCGCAGACCTACGCCAAACTGATCACGTCGATCGTTCCGGACGGTCCAGTGCACCTGCTGGGCTGGTCACTCGGGGCCGTGATCGCCCACGCGGTTGCCTGCGTGCTGGAGCAAGCTGGTCGGGCCGTGCCGAAAGTGGTCATGCTCGACGGCTACCCCGGGATCGAATCCGACGGTATCGACTTGGAGTTGCCGACCGACCTGCTCGACGGCCGCACCGACGACGAGATCCGAGACCTGAGGGCGAGCCTGTCCGCCGTCGCCGCGATGGATGCCACCACCCCGCTCGGCCGGTACAGCGGCGACGTCACCTTCATTCAGGCCACGGTGGACGGTGACGCCGACCCAGCCGACTGGACACCGTATGTCGCTGGGGATCTGACCGTGCACCAGATCGCTTGCAGGCACGAGGAGATGCTGGCCCCGGCCAGGCTCCCCGTTATTGGTTCCTTGGTAAGAGAAACAAGTTCATGAGAGAGGCTCCACCCATGGTCGACATCTTCGAGCGTGCCGTGTCCCGCAGGTTCTTCCTGACCGGTTCGGCCGCGGGCCTGGCGACGGTCGGGCTCGCTGCCTGTGGCAGTAGCGGAAACGGGGGAGGTGCGAGCGGACCGACCAGCAACGCGCCGTCCGGCGGCGGCTTCCCCGTCACGCTGGAAGGGGCTGAGGGAAAGACAGTCCTCAACGCCGCGCCGCAGCGGGTGATCAGTGTCGGGTTCATGCGTGACATCGACGAGGCCGTGTCGCTCGGTGTCATTCCGATCGCCGTGACGCCCGCGACCAACTACAAGTCCGGGCTGCCGCCGTGGGTGGAGGCCAAGCTGGCGGGAGCCAAGGCACCGGAGCAACTCAGCCACGAGGACAACCTGCCGTACGAGAAGATCGTCTCCTTGAAGCCCGACCTGATCCTGGCCACCGACAGCTACTCCCTGGCCGACGAGTGGAAGGACCTGTCGGCGATCGCGCCGACTCTCTCCTACGAGAAGGACGTCGCCGAGGACACCTGGCAGCAGCGGGCGAAGCGGATCGGCACCGCGCTCGGCAGGACCGATGTGGCGGGCAAAGCTGTGGCCGATGTCGAGGCGAAGGTGGCGGCGGCGAAGGCACAGCACGAGAAGGCCCTGTCGGGCAAGACGTTCACCTTCAGCCTGCTCAACGCCGAAGGCCAACTCGCCACCATCATCCTGCCGACCGACGCGTCGGCCCGGTTCATCTCCCAACTCGGCATGAAGCTCGCCGACTCGGTGACCGGCCTGCCGCAGTCCGGGCCCGCCGGTCGCGCCGTGGTCGCCCAGGAGAACACCCGGCTGCTGGACGCGGACGTCGTGCTGTTCTCCTTCCGGGACGAGGAAGAACGCAAGAAGGTCGAGGGCGACCGGCTGTTCCAGAACCTCGCGGCCGTCAAGCGCGGCGCCTACGTGCCGCTGACCGTGGGCGACGCGCTGTCGATGGCCTTCCCGTCGACACTGAGCATCCCGTTCGCCATCGACAAGATCGTTCCGCAGATCGCCGCGGCCGTGAGCAAGGCATAGGAGACACGATGACACTCGCGCTCACCATCGAGGGCTCCGGCCCGGTCGTGGACCTGCTTCAGCGTGGCCGCGACTCGCTCAGGGCGCAGATCGTCGACCACGGCGCGCTCCTGCTGCGCGGCTTCGAGATTGGCGGTGCGGACGGCCTGGAAGCGGCCGTCCGGGCCTTCTCCGGTGAGCCGCTGACGTACACCGAGCAGTCCTCGCCGCGCAGCGTGATCAAAGGCAAGGTCTACACGTCGACGTCCTACCCGCAGCAGCAGGAGATCCCGCTGCACAACGAGATGTCGTATCAGGCCGTGTGGCCGTTGACGCTGTTCTTCCACTGCGTGGAGCCGCCGCTCACGCAGGGCGCGACGCCGCTCGCGTCGGTCCGGCAGGTGTATGAGCTGATCGACCCGGACGTGCGTGCCGAGTTCGAACGCCGCCGCTGGATGGTCGTTCGCAACTACGGCGAGGACGTCGGCCTGCGCTGGTGGACCGCGTTCAACACGGAGAACCGGGCGGAAGTCGACGAGCTGTGCGCACACGGTGGCATCACTCCGAAGTGGATCGGCACCGACGGTCTGCGTACCGAAGCCGTCCGGGACGCCGTGCACAAGCACCCGGTGACCGGGATACCGGTGTGGTTCAACCACATCGTGATCTTCCACGAGAGCAGTCTGCCCGCGGATGTCCGGGAAGGTATCGCGGAGATCTACGGACCGGACGGTTTCCCGCAGAACTCGTACTACGGCGACGGCGGTGTCATCCCGGACGACGTGGTGGCGCACCTGCGACAGTGCTACCGGAGCGCGTCGACACGTTTCGACTATCAGCGTGACGACTTGCTCCTCGTCGACAACATGTCCGCCGCGCACGGCCGTGAACCGTTCACCGGCCCCAGGAAGATCGCGGTCGCCATGGCGGAGGCCTCCGGCTGACGTGGCTAGTGCGGTGTCAACGTTCGTGGACACCGCACTTGCTTGGTCAGTCGCGGTTGGCTGACCAAGCAGCCCACAGTCGTGCGTAGCGACCGCCTGCTGTGACGAGTTCGTTGTGCGTGCCGTGTTCGACGATCCGGCCATGGTCCAGCACGATGATCAGATCCGCTGTGGCGGCCTGGGTGAGCCGGTGGGCCACGACGATTCCGGTCCGGTCCCGCAGTGCCGCCTTCGCCGCGGCCTCCAACACCCGCGCGCCCGAACTCCCGGCCTCCGCTGTGGCCTCGTCGAGGATCGCGAGCAGGGGATCGGCGAGGATCAACCGGGCCAGTGCGACCTGCTGCGCCTGCATCACCGTCAGCTCGTGGCCGCCGTCGCCGACGACGGTGTCCAGTTCCGGTCCGCGCCAGCCGACCGTGTCCAACGCTGCCCGCAGTTCGTCCTCGGTGGCCGACGGCCGGGCCAGTCGCAGGTCGTCCGCGAGGGATCCAGCGAAGACGTGGACTTCCTGGGTGACCAGGACAACGGCTCTGCGCAGAGTCGTGGGGTCCATATCGGACAATGCGGTGCCGCCGATGTGGACGGTTCCCCTTGTCGGCTCGTGCACGCCTGCGAGGAGCTTGGCCAATGTGGTCTTGCCACCGCCGCTCGCGCCGACGAGTGCGACCGTGCTGCCCGCCGGGATGTCCAAGTCGATACCGTGCAGGACTTCGTGATCGGCGACGTACGAGTGTCGCAGCCCGACCGCCTTCACCGATCCGTCACCCAACGACGTGGTGGACGGCTGTGCGACCGGACCGCCCATGGTGATCACGCCCAACAACCGCGCCAGGCTTGCCGTCGCCGACTGCAGCGTGTCCAACAGGAACAGCACGGAGTTGATCGGCCCGAACAGGTTCGCGAAGTACAACGCCGCCGCGCTCGCGGCGCCGATCGTCACCGAGTTCGCCTGGACCAGCAGGAAACCGGCGATCAGGACAGCGGACAAGCCGACCAGTTCGGCCGAGTTGAGCCGTCCGAAGAAACGCGTCTGCATCCTGGTGACGGCCACAACGAGCTTGATCGTCGTGTCGACCTTCCGGCCGACCAACGAGACGTGTTCGTCGTTGAGCCGAAACGCCCGAACTGTCCCAGCGCCGCCAATGCTCTCGAACAACTGTTGCTGTTCACCACCGACGGCCACCCGCCGCGACGCGTAAAGCGGGCCGGAACGCTGTACGTACCACCGTGCGGTCGCGACCTGGATCGGCACGGCGAGCAACGCCGCCACACCGAATCGCCAGTCCAGGGCGGCAAGGCCGACCAAGGTCAGCCCGAGGACCAACGCCGACTGGACGAAGTCCGGCAGCGCCGTGCGCACGGCCTGGCTGATCATCGCGACGTCCTCGGTCACCCGCGACGTGAGATCGCCGGACCCGCCCGCCTCGATCCGGTCCAGTGGCAGGTCCAGCACCTGCGCGACGAAATCCTCGCGCAGGTTCGCCAGAACCAGCTCACCGAGCCGGGCCACCAGCGTCAACCCGCCGAACGCGAGGACACCCTGTGCCAGCGCGGCACCGGCCAGCAGCAGAACCCGGTCGGTGATCGCGCTGACGTCACCGGCCACGGCGAGGTCCACGACGGACCCCAGCAGCGGTGCGGTGACCAGGCTCAACCCAGCCGCCCCCACCAGGCACACGGCGGCCATCACAGCCATCGCCCTGTGCCTGGCGACCAAGGTGAGCATCAGCCGCCGCGTGCTCCGGGGTGAACTGATCGGCAACAGTGTCATGCCAGCACCGCCGTCATGCCAACACCGCGGCCCGGTAGTCGGCATCGTCTCGCAGCAGTTGGGCGTGTGTCCCGCTCGTCCCGGCGAACAGCACCCGGTCGGCTTCGGCGAGCAATGCCGGACTGCTGGTGACGACCACAGTGGTCCGACCGGACCGAACTGTCCTGATACCGCGCGCGATCTCGGCCTCGGTCACGGCGTCGACCGCTGTGGTCGGGTCGTGCAGCACCAGAACCCGCGGGTCGGCAAGCAGTGCCCTGGCCAACGCGACACGCTGTCGTTGCCCACCGGACAACGACCGTCCCCGCTCGGTCACCGCGGTCTGAAGACCGTCCGGCAGGGCTTCGGCAACCTGGTCGACACCGGCCGCGGTCATCACGGCGGCAGCATCCATCCCCGGGGCGGCAGCCGCGGTGACATTGTCCACAATGGTGCCCGCGAACAGATCGGCGTCGTGGGGAGACAGCAGCACATCCGGTCGTGCGGCGAGACTGCGCAGCAACGGCGTCGGCTCGTCGGTCACCACACACAGGAACTCACCGTCCGTGACCGTGAGATCCGCAGTGCCGACGGCGATCTCCGGCTTGGCCAGGGTGTCCGCGATACGTGCCGCCGACGCGCGGCCAGCTGCCAGTGCGGCCACGATCTCACCGAACGTGTTCAACGGTCCCAACAGAAACACCGCGAGCCCGACCGCCGAGACCAACTGTCCCACCGTGATACTGCCCGACGCGGCCAGCCGTCCACCAACCAACGCCACCACGGCGAGAAAGACGCCGTTGACCACGATCACAGCGGCCGAATACCCGGCCTCGGCTCGCGTGGTGTGCAACGTCGCGCCCAGCGACTCCCGGCTGATCCGCCGATACCGGGACAAAGCGGCCTTCTCGGCGCCGATCCCTTTCAGAATCCGCACGCCACGCACCAGATCGACCGCCACACCAGCCGCGTCTGCCGCGCGTTCCTGCTGCGCCGAACTCCGACGCTCCAATGGCGTGCTCATCCACCGCACCAGCAGCAACAACAGGGGAGTTCCCAGCACGATCAACAGTCCGAGTGGGATGGACACCACCAGCAGCGCGGCGCCCGCCACGATGGCGCCAACCGCCGCCGCGATGCCGTGCGGCAGAATGAAATTCACCATCGTCGTCCGCCGCGCGTCAGCGGTCGCGACACTGACGATCGCGCCGGGCAGCATGTCCATCGGGCTGGCCAACGCGCGGGTGGTGACAGCCAACCGCAGTCGCCGATCCGCCTGAACACCAGCGACCGTGCCGACCCGGGTACCGAAGCGGTAACACAACGACAGCACCAGGAAATCCACTGCCAGCACCGCCAGCCAGAACGCCAGTTGACGCGGCTGGCCGGACGCGACGGCCTTGTCGATGACCACACCGATGAGCATCGGCACAGCCGCCTCACCCGCCTGATGGCCGATGAGCAGCGCACTGGAACCGAGAATCCGGCCACGTTGCGCCGACATCGACCGGCGCAGAACCGCCTGCCCGGTGGGCACAGCCTCGGACACCGCGCACCCTTTCACTCAGCAATCCGGGCAAGGTATCTTTAGCCTAACCTCACACGGTGCCGATCACGGGGAAGGCTGGATGTCGTCCGAACCTGACACCGCCGTACGGCCCCGTCCCGTCGGATTTCGTCCCACCGGCCTGGTGATCGCGCTGCTCGTGCTCGCCGTGATCTGCGTCGCGAGCCTCGCCGTCGGCGCACGGCACATCGACCTGGACACACTGTGGCGAGTGGTGTGGGCCGACGACGGCAGTGAAGAGGCCTACATCGTCCGTGGCCTGAGATTCCCGCGCACAGTGGTCGGGCTGATCGTGGGCGTGGCCCTCGGCCTGGCCGGTGCGTTGATGCAGTCGTTGACCCGTAACCCGTTGGCCGATCCCGGTCTGCTCGGCGTCGAGATTGGCGCGTCGACCGCCGTGGTGGTGGCCATCTCGATCCTCGGGATCACCGCGCCCGCCGGGTACATCTGGTTCGCACTGCTCGGTGCGGGCGTCACGGCGGTGGTCGTGTACCTGTTGGGTGCCAGCGGACGACAGGCGACACCAGACCGGATGGTGCTGGCCGGTGCCGCGATCACAGCGGCGCTGAGCGCACTGGTGGGGATCATCCTCCTGCTGGACGCGCAGACGTTCGACCGTTACCGGTACTGGGTGATCGGCTCGCTTGCGGGCCGGGGCATGGATGTCTTCTTCCAGGTCGGTCCGTTCGTCGTGGTCGGTGCCCTGCTCGCGTTGTTCCTGAGCCGGTCCCTCAACGCGCTGGCGTTGGGGGAGGAGACCGGACGGGCGGTCGGTGCCCGGCTCGGGCAGACCCGTCTGCTGGGAGCGATCGCCGTGACGCTGTTGTGTGGCGCGGCGACCGCCGCCGCGGGACCGATCGCCTTCGTCGGCCTGACGATCCCGCACATCGCCCGAGCCATCACGGGACCGGACCACCGATGGTTGCTGCCCTACTCGGCGGTGCTCGCGCCGATTCTGGTGCTCGGCGCGGACGTGATCGGGCGGATCGTCGGGGCTCCCGGTGAACTCCAGGCCGGGATCGTGATGGCGTTCATCGGCGCGCCCGTGTTCATCGCGCTCGCCCGGCGCCGCCGGATCGGACAGTTGTGATGAGCGTTCTGACCGGTCGTGTCGTGCGCACCCGCGCCGAACGGGTGTCCCTGCGTGTGTATCCCCGTTCGCTGCTCGTGGGATTGCTGCTGGTGCTGGCCCTGGCAGCGATCAGCGTGTTCACGTTGACCACCGGCGACTACGAGGCGAGCATTGCCGACGTGATCCGGACGGTGTTCGGTGACGGCCCGCCCGGCCTCGAACTGATCATGGACCGCTTCCGGATGCCGCGACTGCTGGTCGGCATCGGCGTGGGCCTCGCGCTGGGCGCGTCCGGGACGATCTTCCAGAGTGTCTCCCGCAACCCGTTGGGCAGCCCGGATGTCATCGGCTTCACCACCGGGGCGGCGACCGGCGCGATCCTGGTGATCCTGGTCTACCGGGACGCGAACGTCAGCGTCGCGACCGGCGCGATCGCCGGTGCGCTGGCGTCGGCCGTGATCGTCTACTTGCTGGCGTATCGCCGTGGTGTGCAGGGATTCCGGCTGATCCTGGTCGGCATCGGCGTGAGCTCCATGCTGGCGTCGGTGAACGCGTACCTGTTGAGCCGCGCGACCTTGGAAGACGCGCGCAACGCGCAACTGTGGCTGCTGGGCAGCCTCGGCGGGCGAGGCTGGCAGCACGTTGTCCTGGTGTGGATCGCGCTCGCGGTGCTGCTGCCGTTCGTCGTCTCCCTGGGACGGCGAATGTCCATGCTCGAAATGGGCGACGACGCGGCACGAGCGCGTGGCGTGCCCGTCGAACGCACCCGGCTGACGCTGGTCCTGGTCGGCGTCGCTCTCGCCGCGGCCGCGACGGCGGCGGCCGGTCCGATCGCCTTCGTCGCCTTGGCGGCGCCCCAGGTCGTGCGCCGACTGACCCGGTCGGTCGGGTCGGGCCTGATCCCGTCGGCGCTGATGGGCGCGGTGCTGCTGACCGCCGCGGACCTGGCGGGACAGCGCCTGTTCGGGGCAATCCAGATCCCAGTCGGCATGACCACGGGTGCCGTCGGCGGGTTCTACCTGATGTGGTTGCTGGCCACGGAATGGCGGAAAGGACAGCGGCGGTGAGGTTACGCGCGGAAGGCCTGACCCTGGCCTACGACGAGCAGATCGTCGCACGGGAACTCGCACTGTCCATCCCGGACGGATCGTTCACGGTGATCATCGGCCCGAACGCCTGCGGAAAGTCCACCCTGCTGAAAGCCATGTCCCGGATGATCAAGCCGAAAGCGGGCACGGTCCACCTGGACGGGGCGGCGATCTCGACGTACTCGACCAAGGAGGTGGCCAGAAGGCTCGGCCTCCTGCCCCAGACATCGGTGGCGCCGGGCGGTATCTCGGTCGGCGACCTCGTCGCGCGTGGCCGTTACCCGCACCAGCGCCTACTGCGCCAATGGTCCACAAACGACGAACAAGCGGTTGTCGAGGCCATGCGCCGGACAGGCGTCGACGACCTCGCCAACCGGCTCGTCGACGAACTGTCCGGCGGCCAACGACAACGAGTGTGGCTCGCCATGGTCCTCGCCCAGGAAACCTCGATCCTGCTCCTCGACGAACCGACCACCTATCTGGACATCGCTCACCAGATCGACGTCCTCGACCTCTGTGCGGACCTGCACGAACACCAGAACCACACGATGGTCCTTGTCCTGCACGACATCAACCACGCCTGCCGCTACGCCACCCACCTCGTGGTCATGCGTGACGGCAAGGTGGTCGCCCAGGGAGATCCGTCCGAGATCGTCACCGCGGACCTGATCACCGACGTGTTCGGCCTGTCCTGCCGCGTGATCCCGGACCCGGAAACCAGCACACCCATGATCGTCCCCACAGCACGCGCCAGCCATGTGACCAGGAACGCGGTCAGGACAGTGTCCTGATCACGGATGGTCCCGTCCAGCGCGGTGTTGTCGGCTAGGCGGGCACGAAGAAGGCGTAGTCGGCGGTGTAAGGCACCGAGGCAGTGGTGCCCTCATCGCAGGAGCCGGTTGGGCTGACGCCGCCCTTGGTCCTGAGGCGCTGGATGAACGTGACTTTGCCGAGTTTGCCCGTGCCGAGTGTGCCCGCACCGCGGTTGCCGGTGGAGCGCAGCAGCAGCTCGGGAATCGCGTTCCGGACGGGCGAGTTGGCGACGGCAGTGGCCGTGACCGAGCTGCCGTCGAGTACTGAGGTCCACACCGGGCCCTGGGAATGCAGGACCTCGGGCCGACCCCAGCTGGTGAGGATCGCATCGGGCTGGACGAAAACCCAGGCGTTGTTCGTGCACTGATAGGTCTGCACGCCTCGCGCGGGCATGACAGCGGTCAGGTTGTTTCCGTTCGGTACCTTCAGGACTTCGGGCACTTTCGGGGCATGGGTCGCGGCGGCCGGAGCGGCCGCCGCGCCTAACGTGGTGGCCGCGAGCGCGACGGTTGCCAAACCTACAGAAATTCTGCGAACCCGACTCATCTTGTGGTCTCCGTAATGGTTTCCGGTGCGGTGCGGGTCACCGACCGCTCCCCACACGAAGCTGACCCTGTCGCGGTTCAGTGGATTTGTCCGCCTCATCCAATTGGTGGCATGTCGTTGACAATCATGGCTGTTACATGAGCAGTACATTAAGATTTTCCCGTGGCGAGCGTAACGCTGGACGGATAGCAGAGTGCCTCGACGGCTGGCGCTGATAGTCGCGACCTACGAGTACCAGGACAGCGGGTTGAACCGGCTGACTGCCCCGGCCCGCGAAGCCGAGGACCTCGCGACAGCGCTGCGGGATCCCGAGGTCGCGGGATTCGACGTCACGCTGCTCGTCGACGAACCGCACCACCGGGTAGGGGAGGCGATCGGCCGGTTCTACGCCGACGGGCGACGGAACGATCTCATGGTGCTGTACTTCATCGGCCTTGGCCTGACAGGTGAGGACGGGCGGCTCTACCTGGCGATGACGGACACCCGCCGGGACAGCTTGCCGTTCACGTCCTTGGCCGCCGAGCAGATCCAGTACGCGGTGGACGGTTCGTCGTCCGTGCAGAAGGTTCTCATCCTGGACAGCGCCTACGGCAACGCGCACGCCCGCCGTCGGTTCGTGAAGGCCGGTGGCGAGGCACATGCCATCGAGCCGTTCAAGGGGCGTGGCTGCACGGTGCTCACCGCGTCGGACACCATCCAGTACTCCTTTGTGGACGACAAGCCGCGCGGTGATGCTGTCCGATCGGGGTTTACCGGCCACGTGCTTGCCGGATTGCGGGATGGCAGTGCCGACCTCGACGGGGATGGCGAGATCACCGTCGACGAGCTCTACGCCTACGTCCATGACCGAATCGGTGCGGACAAGCCGCGGTACAGGCCGAAGCGGCAGAGCAACGTCGCGGGCCGGACCGTCATCGCCCGCAACGTCAAGTGGCGTCCCGCGAAACCAGCGGACGTGACTGAGGTTGCCGTACCGGTCGTCGAACCGGTGCCACGACGACGTCGGCCTGCGTTGGTGTGGTCGGCGGTCCTTGGCGTGGTCCTGCTGACCGTTGCCGCCACACTCTTCTTCACCACACGGGACAACGGAACAGATCCGGCTCTGCTGGGTGAGCCGATGACAACGGAGAAGGAAGTGCGCTCGCTGGCCGTTACCCGTCTGGACGGCAAGGACGTGCTTGTCTCGGGCGGGAGCGGCGTCGTGTTGCAGTTGTGGGACCTCGCCACGCACCAGCACATCGAACCGCCGATCGTGATCGGCAACCGTGATACGGACGTCAACGAGTTGACGTCCGCGACTGTGCCCACCGAACTGGATGGAAGACCGGTCATCGTGACCCTGGGGTCGAAACCAGGCGCGTCGTCGTTCTCAAGATGGGTGCGGGTGTGGGACGTGGCAGGCAGGCGCATGCTCGGGCAGCCCATCGAACCAGCCAAGACGGTCTATTCGGTGGCGGTCGGACAGGTGGACGGCAGGACCGTGATCGTCACCGGTGGTATCGACGGCACGGTGCTCGTCTGGGATCTGGCCACCCACGAGCAGATCGGCGAGTCGTTCAAGGCACACGCGGACGCCGTCAGGTCGATGACGTTCGGCACCTTGGACGGCAAACCGGTCATTGTCACCGGTGGAGCCAAAGCGGACCCGACGGTTCGACTATGGGACCTGACCGCTCGCCAGGCCATCGGCCAGGCGCTCAGCGCCCACACGGACGACGTCGTGTCGGTGGCGCTGGGGGAGGCGGGTGGTAAGCCGGTTGTCGTGTCGTCCAGCGCGGACTTCTCGGTGCGGGTGTGGGACGTGAACAGCTTCACTGCCATAGCGCCGCCACTTCTCGGCCACACCGATCAGATCCTGTCGGTTGCCATGGGCAGGCTGGACAGCAGGCCGGTGGTTGTCGCAGCTGGCCGGGACAACCTGGTCCGGGTGTGGGATCTGGTCACACACAAGTCAGTCGGACGTCCACTCGGCGGCCACACTGAGCCCATCTTCGCGCTGCTGGTCACTCAGGTGAACGGAAAGGCCATTGTCTTCACCGGTAGTGACGACAACAGCATCCGGGCATGGGATCTCGCGAAGGTCCGCTGATCATCGTGTGACCGTCCACAAGCGAACGATGCCGTCGTATTCGTCGCCGGTGGCCACGGTTCTGCCGTCCGGGCTGAGCGCCACGACCGTCCTGGCATCCTGGGTGGCCTGCCTGTGGGTGAAGGTACGGATCAACCGGTTGCCGGTGAGATCCCACAGTTGCACAGTCCGGTCCGACTCACCGACCGCCAGTACGCCGTCCCGGCTGATCGCGATGCTCTGCGGGCGGTGGGCGGTCGCCAACTCGCCTGAAGGCCGACGAGTGGTCACATCCCACAGCTGAACCTTGTGCTCGTTACCGGCGGTGACCAATGTTCTGCCGTCCGGAGTGAAGGCGAGACTGGCGACCGTCAGCTCATGGTCGTCCAAGGTGGCGAGTGGCTGGCCGGTGGTCGCGTCCCACAGCCGCGCCGTCTTGTCGCTGCCCCCGGTGGCCAGGACCTTCCCGTCGGGGCTGAACGTCACGCCGTAGACCGTGCTGGGAAACTCACCAGTATGTCCATTGAGGACAGCTGTTTGCCTGCCGGTGGCGACATCCCACAGCCGTGCGGTGAGGTCCCAGCCGCCGGAGGCGAGCGTCTTGCCGTCCGGGCTGAACGCCACAGTGTCCACCCAACGCTGGTGGCCGCTCAGCGTGCGGACGAGTTTGCCTGTACCGGTTTCCCAGAGCCGGATCGTGTTGTCGCCATGACCACAGGTGGCGACAATCCTGCCATCCGGGCTGAAGGCTACGCCGAAAATCCCCCGAACCTCCGGGGAAATGGTCACGGTTGTTTGACCGGTGTGGACATTCCAGAGTCGTACGGTGAGCGGTCCGCCGACCGATGCGAGGGCTTGGCCGTCCGGGCTGAAGGCCACGCCGGATATCCGGTCGGAGTGGCCGCGCAGGACCGTGTCCGGTTGTGGGCCGGTGTCCGCGGGAATTGCCGATTCGCTCGGGGCGGCCCCACTTTGGCCCACACCGGCGAAGTCAGCGGCAACCAGAACCACGATCGCGACGAGCGCCACCAGGACCAACACAAAGTAGACAGCAAGGCGTTGGGGAGCTGCTTTTGGGGCGTGGTCGACTTGGCTGGGTGGAGGTGGTGTCCAGCTGATGTTGCGGGCGATCACCAGTTGGCCTTTGACCTCGTCCTGTTTGCGGGGCCGCTGGCGTGGCATCTCCGCCACCACTTTGTCGTGCACGTAGCTGTACAGCTCGTCGAGGGTGATGTCCCCGTCGCCGTTCAGGTCGGCGCTGCCATCGCGCAGACCGGCCACCAGATGTCGGGTGAACACCGACTGCACTGCCTCGCCGGTGAGATGGTCGCCCTCGAAGGAGTACTCAGTGGAATCCGACGAGGTCAGCACGGCTCGACCTCGGCCGTGGAACCGTTCGATCGCATGCACCGTGGCGTCCCCTTTGGCTGGCCTGCCTGTCGGGAACGCGCCGCTGTAGCAGCAGTCCAACACCAGGACCATCCGCGTCGACGCACAGCTCCGCATCGCCCGGTCGACTTCCTCGGCGGACAGGCCGGTGAACAGCAGGTTGTCCCGGACGGTGTTGGTCATCGCCAGGTAGAGCCTGCCGCCGTCGTCCTTGAGCCCGTGGCCGGTGAAGTAGAGGAATGTGAGGTCATCCGGCCGCACGCCGCGATAGAAGTCGAGGATGGCCTGGCCGACCCGGTGATGCGGCTCGTTGGTCAAGGTGGTGACCTCGAACCCGGCGACAGCCGGATCCCGCAGGACGGCCGCGAGAGCGTCGGCGTCGTGGGCAGGAGAAGTCAGCTGGCGCAGCCCGGCGTCCTGATACTGATAGGTGGCGATCAACAGCGCCAGTCGCCGCCCCATCTGCTACCTGGCCTTTCACTGCCCGCGGAAACTTGCTGGTTCCCCTATCGGACGCCGGGCCAGTCGCGTGTCGACGTCCCGCTGCGGTCACCCGTTCAGCCCAATAATTCATATGCAACTAGTTGCAATGCATCGTGTTGCATATTAGTGTCGGCCACATGGCCTTGGAGCATGCGATCCTGGTGTCCCTGGAGGAGCGGTCCGGCTCGGGGTATGAGCTGGCCAGGCGGTTCGACAAGTCGATCGGCTTCTTCTGGGCCGCCAGTCACCAGCAGATCTACCGGACGCTCAAGCGGATGGTGGAGCTCGGGTGGGTGACCTGTGCCGAGGTCGCCCAGGACGGTCGGCCGGACAAGAAGGTCTACGAGACCGGCGAGGCCGGGCGGGCCGAGCTGCGCCGGTGGCTGGCCGAGCCCGGCGACCCGTCTGTGCTGCGCAACGACCTGGCTGTGAAGATCCGCGGAGCGTCGTTCGGCGACATCCCCGCCGTGCTGGCCGAGGTGGCCAGGCATCGGGACGCGCATGCCGAGCGCCTCGACGTGTACCGGGTGATCGAGAAGCGCGACTTTCCGGATCCGGCCGCGTTGACCGGCCGACACCTGCACCAGTACCTGGTGCTGCGCGCGGGCATCCGGGCCGAGCAGGGCCTGGTCGACTGGTTCGACGAGGTGCTCGAAGCCATGCGGCGCGACGGAGGCGAAGACCAGTGACCACCGAGTACCCGAACCTGCTCCGCCCGCTCGACCTGGGCTTCACCACGTTGTCCAACCGGGTGCTGATGGGCTCGATGCACACCGGCCTTGAGGACCGCGCGCGTGACTTCGACAAGCTCGCCGCGTACTTCGCCGAACGGGCCCGCGGTGGTGTCGGGCTCATGGTCACCGGCGGGTTCGCGCCCAACCGGGCTGGCTGGCTGTCTCCTTTCGGATCCAAGCTGAGCACGTCCGCCGAGGCACGCAGGCACCGGGTGATCACCGACGCGGTGCACGTCGAAGGCGGCAAGATCGCGCTCCAGGTGTTGCACGCGGGCCGCTACTCCTACCACCCGTTGTCGGTGTCCGCATCCGCGATCAAGGCTCCGATCAACCCGTTCCGCCCGCGTGCGCTGTCCGACAGCGGTGTCCGCGCGACGATCGCGGACTTCGCCAGGTCGGCAGCGCTGGCGCGGGAAGCCGGTTACGACGGCATCGAGATCATGGGCTCCGAGGGCTACCTCATCAACCAGTTCCTGGCCCCACGCACCAACAAGCGCACCGACCAGTGGGGCGGCTCGGCGGAGAACCGGCGCCGAATCGCCGTCGAGATCGTCCGGCGCAGCCGGGAAGCGGCCGGGCCGGACTTCATCATCGTCTACCGCCTGTCCATGGTGGACCTCGTCGGGGACGGACAGACCTGGGACGACGTCGTCACGCTGGCCAAGGAGATCGAGGCAGCGGGCGCGACGCTGATCAACACCGGCATCGGCTGGCACGAGGCGCGGGTGCCGACCATCGTCACCTCGGTTCCCCGTGCCGCCTTCACCGGCGTCACCGCGAAACTGCGGCCGCACGTCGGCATCCCGGTGATCACGTCCAACCGGATCAACATGCCGCAGGTGGCCGAGGAAGTGCTCGCCCGCGGCGACGCGGACATGGTGTCGATGGCCCGCCCGTTCCTCGCCGACCCGCAGTGGGTGCGTAAGGCGGAAACCGGCCGGGCGGACGAGATCAACACCTGCATCGCCTGCAACCAGGCCTGCCTCGACCACATCTTCGCAGCCAGGAAGGCCACCTGCATGGTCAACCCGATGGCGGCGAAGGAGACCGAACTGGTGCTGCTCCCGGCCCGGAAGGTCAAGCGGGTCGCGGTCGTCGGCGCCGGTCCTGCCGGGCTGTCCGCGGCCACCGCGATGGCCGAGCGCGGGCACCGGGTCGACCTGTTCGAGGCCGAGCACGACATCGGCGGCCAGTTCGACATCGCCAGCAAGATCCCCGGCAAGGAGGAGTTCACCGAGACCATCCGGTTCTACCGGCGCAGGCTCGAGGTCACCGGCGTGACCGTGCACCTGGGCCACCGGGTCACCGCTGCCGAGCTGACCGGGAAGGGCTACGACGAGGTGATCCTGGCAACCGGTGTCGTGCCGAGGGTTCCGGCCATTCCGGGAGTCGACCATCCCACCGTCATGTCCTACGTGGACGCTGTGCGGCACGGGAAGCCGATCGGCGAGCGGGTCGCGGTGATCGGGGCCGGTGGCATCGGCGTCGATGTGGCGGAGTTCCTCACCCACGCGGAGTCTCCGTCGCTGGACATCCAGGCCTGGCAGGCGGAGTGGGGCGTGACCGACCCGGAGACGGCGCGGGGCGGCCTCGCCGACCGCAAGCCGCAACCGCCGACGCGGCAGGTCTACCTGTTGCAGCGCAAGCAGTCCCGGATCGGCAAGGGGCTCGGCAAGACCACCGGCTGGGTGCACCGGGCCGCGTTGGCGGCGAAGAACGTGGAGCAGCTGACCGGCGTCAACTACGAACGCATCGACGACGCGGGCCTGCACATCACGTTCGGCAAGAAGCGGGAACGGCCGACCGTGCTCAAGGTCGACACAGTCGTGGTCTGCGCCGGACAGGAGTCCCTGCGCGATCTGGTCGACGAGCTCACCATTGCCGGTGTCGTCACGCACGTCATCGGCGGCGCCGACGTGGCCGCCGAACTGGACGCAAAACGAGCCATCAACCAGGGCACCCGCCTGGCCGCGAGCATCTGAAGGGACAGGACATTGAACGCAGCAGACCGGTTCCGCGCCGCGATCGAGGCGGGCGACTTCGACGCAGCGGTGAAGGAGTTCACCGACGACATCGTGTTCCACAGCCCGGTGAAGTTCGCCCCGTTCGAGGGCATCGACACCGTGAGCGCGCTGTTCCGCGTGCTGAGCCGTACCTTCGAGGAGTTCCGCTACGTCGGCGCCCTGTCCGGCCGCGGCGAACAGGGCGACGGCGGGCCGGAGGCCGAGACGCACATGCTGCACTTCCGCACTCTCGTCAACGGCAGGAAGGTCGAGGGCATCGACCTGATCCAGCTCGACGAGAAGGACCGGATCTCCACGTTCACCGTGATGATCCGGCCGATGTCAGCGCTGGTGACGGTCAGCGAGGCGATCCACGCCGGTCTGGTCGCCGACGGAGTCGTCGCGGCGAGCTGACCAGCCGTGTTCAGGTGGCGTCGTTGCCGGGCAGGCTGGCGTATTCCTCGATGCGGGTGATGAGGCCGTCCTCGAAGCGGAAGTACACGGCGGCGTCGACCCGGAAGATCGCTCCGTCCTTCATGACCACGTTCACGATGTGCTGCTGGAGGACTTCGTCGGACTGGCAGAACTGCCGGGTGATGTCGTAGCGCATCGACTGGATGGGCTCGATCTGGGCTGCCATACCGGAGATGTTCTCCTGGATCGTCGAGTCGCCCTTTCCGTCGTTGTGCCAGACGGCGGCCTTCTCGGAGCACATCGCCTGCGCATCGGCCCACTCCCGGTTCTCCAGGTGGCGGAGGTAGGTGATGGCCTTGTCCTTGAGGTCCTGGCTCATGGTGTTGCTTCCTTCTGTGCGTGGTGTGAACTGGAGGGCGCTCAGTTCATGAGATGTCCTTTGTTGCGCGACTGCGGGGTGAAAGCTCAGACGCGGCGAGCGGCCCACACGGTGCGTTCGGTGCGCACTGCGAGGTCGTCGCGGCGCAGGATGCTGTGCTGGCTGCCCGTGTCGAGCAGTTGATCCAGCGCGGTGAGATCCCCGGCTGTAAGCGCTTCGGCCACCGAGTCGCGCATGCGTCGCAGGCCGCTGAGCGCGTAGCGGCCGACCGCTTCGGAGCGGGAGTGTCCGATGTCGACAGTGATCGTCCGTTCGCCTTCGACGGCGAATCCGGCGGCGGTCAGTTTGGCGCCCCAGTCGGCGCCTCGGTGGGGTAGGTGCTCGGCGTGGCGGCGATCGCTCGCGGCGTGGCAGCGGTTCTCCAGGCCAGGGTGGTCCTCGGGCGCGTCGTCGGGCAGGAACCGGGGGAAACCGGCGAGTTCGACGACGGCGAACAGCCCGCCAGGGGCGAGCGCGTCGTGCACTCGGCGCAGGGTGCGGTCAGGATCGGCCATGTGATGGAGGGACGCCGACGCCCACACCAGGTCGGGCTCGCCGAGTTCCGGCCATCGTGAGTCGAGGTCGGCCTGGACGGTCCGGACCCGGTCGGCCAGCCCGTGCTCGACCGCCTTGTCCCGCAGGCGTCGCAGGTGGTCGGCCGAAGAGTCGACGGCCGTGACGTGCGCCTCGGGAAAGCGGGCGAGCAGGGCGAATGTCCCGGCTCCGGTCCCGCATCCCAGGTCCACGACCTGGCGAGGACTTGCCTCGAGGGGCAGCCACGCGGTGATGGACGCGGTGTGCTCGGCGAGGACTTCCGCGTCCAGATCGAGGATCTCCGCTTGGCCGTCCACGTCGTATCGATGTTCGTGGTGGTGGGGCCCGTCAGGGCGGCCCCGCGCAGTGGGCTTCATGGCGCCACGGTAAGTCGGTCATGCGTCAGATGCACTGAACCTTGCGCAAGGAGCAAGGCGATCGGTTCTCGGCGTGCTCGCCACGCAAGCGCCTCCGAGGATGGGACTTCATGATCGGTCCGTGTCCGGTCGGGCCTTCCTGTCGGTGTTGTGTCCGCGGCGGGCCTCACGGTCGAAGATGCCCATGATCTCGCACGGTCCACCCGCGGTGCCGATCGCGTGCGGGAGCATGGTCGGAAACTCGGCGGCCTGGTTGGTCTCCACGCGGAAGCTGCGGTGACCCAACATGAGGACGGCGGTGCCGGAAAGGACGACGAGCCACTCCCGACCCGGGTGTGCGCGCATGGCGGCGGCGTTGTCCGGCGGCGGGCTCGTGATGCGCTGGCGCACGACGGTCATCCCGGGCTCCGCTCTGATCGGCCACCGCATCAAGCCATGGGTGCCGTCGATCATCGGACTGGTGATCACGTCGTCGGTGTCCGCCTCGACCAGTTGATCAAGAGACGTGTCCAGGGCGCGGGCGAGGGTGACGAGTTGGTCGAGAGCGAGGCGACGCTGGCCGTTCTCGATCCGGCTGAGCGACGACGGACTCAGCCGGGCACGGGTGGCCAGTTCGTCCAGCGACCAGCCCTGCGCGACTCGCAGAGCGCGAATCCGCTTGCGTACCAGGCTGTCCAACTCGCCATCGTCTTGCGTCACAGGCACGATCTTATGCCGAAGCCGCAACCCGTGCTGGCTAGTGCGGCAGGGGGAGACGCGTGACTGTCGCCGCGTACTCCGCAGCGAGCTGGCGGACGATCTGACCGGCTGGCAGAACGGACTCGATCAGCCCGGCGGACTGGCCCGCCTCGACCTTGCCGTGGACCACGTCTCCCTCGTGTGCGGCCATTCGCAGGGTCGACCTGGTGAACTCCGCTCGTCGGGCGTCCAGGTCGGCGCCGGTTTCCTCCAGTTTCGCCATCCGCGAGGCGAATTCGTTGGCCAGCATGCGGACTGGGCCGAGGTCGCGGCCGACCAGCCGGGTGTCGGCGATACCGGCTCGCAGCACCGCGTCCTGGTAGGCCCGGTGCACGTTGGCCTCGTCGCTGAGCAGGAACCGGGTGCCGAACTGCGCCGCTCCCGCGCCGATGGCCAGCGCGGCGGCCAGGCCCGTCCCGTCGGCGAAGCCGCCGGAGGCGATCACCGGCATCTCCGGCAGCGCCGTGGTGACCGCGCGGACAACGACCAAAGTGGACACCTGGTTGGCTGCGGGGTGCCCGCCCGCCTCCGCGCCGACCACCACCACGCCGTCGACGCCTGCTTCCGCGGCCTTGAGTGCGTGCTCGACGCTGGTCACCACGTGCAGGCAGATCGTGCCCACGTCTCGGAATCGCGACAGGTAGCGACGTGGCCCGCCTTGCGAGGCGATCAGCACAGGCGGCCGCTTGGCCACCAGGAGGTCCATGACCTCGTCGGCTTCACGTCGGTACAGCGGCAGGTTCACCGCGAACGGTCGGTCCGTGCCTTGCCGCACCTCGTCGATGACGCGGCTGAGATCCGGCAGTCGCATCGGACCGGCGGCCACCACGCCGAGCCCGCCCGACGAGGACACCGCCAGCGGCAACGCGGACGCCGACGACACCCACGACATCCCGGCCTGCACGATCGGCAGGTCGATCCCGACCAGGTCGGTCACGGGCGTGCGGATCCTCATCGGCCCGCCTCCAGCAGCCGCACCGCGTGCTCCGCCAACGGCTGCTTGCGTACCTTGGCGCTCTCGGTCATCCCGAACTGTTCGAACCCGTCGACCAGGTGGACCTGCCGGGGCACCTTGAACCCGGCCAGGCGCGGCCGGACCCAGTCGACCAGTTCGGTCGGGGTGGCCGCGCAGCCGTCGTTGAGCACCACGAACGCGAACGGCACCTCGACCAGCCGGGCATCCGGTACGCCGACCACCACCGCCTGGCGGATCTTCGGGTGCTGGTGCAGCACGTTCTCCACCTCGGCCGGTGCCACGTTCTCGCCACCGACCCGGATGATGTCCTTGAGCCTGCCCGCGAACTCCAGCCTGCCGTTCTCGTCCAGCCTGCCGAGGTCACCGGTGTGCAGCCAGCCGTCCGGATCCAACGCCGCCGCGGTGTCCTGTGGCAGGTCGAGGTAGCCGAGCATGACGTTCCAGCCGCGTACCACGATCTCACCGGCCGTCCCCACTGGACAGTCCACTCCGGATGCGGAGTCGCGGACACGGACCTCGACGCCCGGTTGGGGGAGCATGAGCGCCGCCGACCTGATCTCCTCGGGCTCCCACCACGCCGACTGTGCCACGTTCGGAGACGCCTCGGAAAGGCCGTATCCGACAACGCATTCCCGCGCGCCAAGCTCGTCGATCACGCGCCGTACGACTGACGGCGACGCGGCCAGCCACGCCCCACGCAACACCAGGCGGCGACTCGGCAGGTCCGGGTGGTTGAGCAGCATCAGGGCGATCGTGTCATTGCCCGAGAAATGCGTGCACCGCTCGGCCTCGAACAGCCGCAGCGCCTCGCCCGCCTCGAACTTCTCCATCGCCACCACGGTCGCCACGTGCTGCAGGCACGACAGGATCGACAGCGTGGTCCCGGCGACGTGGAAGAACGGCCGTGCGGTGTGGAACCGGTCGCCAACGCGCAAACCGACGCGACCGCCGGAGAAGAACCCGTTCGCGCACATACTCCGGTGCGTCAGCAACACGCCCTTGGGATACGACGTGGTGCCCGAGGTGTACTGCACCAGCAGCACATCCTCGGGCGAGCATTCAGCAGGCACCTGCCCGGAAGCGGCCGCGACGAACGCATCCCAGGTACCGGCGGCGGCAGGCACGTCGGAGCCGATCACGACGACTCGGCGCAGGTCGGGCAGGCCGGGATCGGGCAGACCGGTGTCCACTGAAGGGCACGTTTCGCGCAGGATCCCGACCAGGTCCGCCGTCAGCACCCGATCGGCCAGGAACAGCACACTGACCTTGGCCTGACGCAGGACGTGGCCGAGTTCGGCGGACTTCAGCCGGGTGTTGACCGGCACGGTCACGGCGCCGAGCGAGCTGATCGCCAGGAACAACGCCACCCACCGTGGCCCGTTTCCCACACACACGCCGACGTGGTCCCCGTGCCGCACGCCCGCCGCGGCAAGAGCCGCACGGATCCGGGCCACCTCGGACGCCAGTTCGGCGTACGTGATTCGGCTGTCCGCGGTCACCACGGCATCCACGTCGGGCGCGATGGCCACGGCACGGCGCAGGGCGTCGTCCGTGGTGAGTGGACAGATACCCGCCAGCTCCATCAAACCTCCCGGTCCCGTCCGGCTGCGTTGACGGAGTCGCTGAAGTCCGCCACGCCCCGCTGCCAGCCGCCGTCCGCGAGGTTACGCTCGATCGCCGCCATCTCGATCCGGATGCCACGGTCCAAATCGGTCTCCGCGCCGAGGTCGACCGCTTGTTTGGTCAGTGCCATCGACAGCGGGGGAGCCTGGGCGATCTCGGCCGCCACCGCGTCGCCCGCCGCGTCCAGTTCGTCCGGTTCGACCAAGCGTGCCACGAGACCGACCTGGTGCGCTTCGGCAGCGGTCATGGTCCGGTTGGTGAACAGCAGTTCCTTGGCGCGGTGACGGCCGATCACTCGTTGCAGCCGCTGTGTCGCGCCGACCGTGCCCCAGTGCGGTTCGGGGAAGCGGAATGTCGTGTCGGTGGCCGCGACCACGAAATCACAGCTCATCGCGATCTCCCCACCCGAACCGACCACCGCGCCGTGCACCAGGGCCACCACCGGTTTGGCACACCGTTCGATCGCCTCGTAGGCCGCGAAGGACGCCTGACGCCTGCGCCGCACCCACGCCGCGTCCCGCCCGGTGCGCTCCTTGAGATCCGCTCCGGCGCAGAACGCCCGCCCGCTGGCGCGGAGCAGCACAACGCGCACTTCCGCGGCGGAGTCGAGTTGTTCGAACGCGTCCCGTAACGCTAGACACATAGCCAGGTTGAGCGCGTTGCGTGCCGCTGGTCGGTTCAGTACCACGGTCGCGACTCCGTCGACGACGTCGAGGAGTACTTCGGTGCCGATGTCACCGCGTGTCATCCGATCGCCCCTTCCCGGCGCAGCGCGTCGATCTCGCTGTCGCTCAGCCCCAACCGGTCCCGCAGCACGTCGCCGGTGTCCGCACCCAGCCGCGGCGGTGTGCCGACTGGCAACGCGGCGTAGCTGTCTATGTCGGACATCCGAAGTGGAGTTCGCAGTGCGGGAAACGAACCAGCCACCGGATGGTCGAAGTCGCCAACCATCCCGCGTCCCACTGTGTTCTCATCGGTGAGAATCTCGCGGACCGTGTTCACCTCACCGACAGGCACACCGGCCGCCCGCAGAGAGGCCGCCAGCTCAGCGCGAGGACGCTGGGCGAAGGCGGCGGCCAGCACAGACATCACACGTGCCCGTTGAGTCAACCGGCCAGCGTTGTGCCGCAAGTCCTTGTCCTCGGCCAGGTCGGGAACGCCCATCGTCTCGCACAGCGGCAACCAATGCTGGTCGCTGCAACTGATGTGCAGCCATTTGCCGTCGGAACACACGAACGCGGCAGACGGAACACGGCCGGGGTGTTCGGTGCCGGTGCGGCGCGGATCCTCGTCCAACGCGAACAACCGGGCAGCTGCAAGGGCAAGCAGGCTGACTTGGACGTCCATCATGGACAGATCCATGTGCCTTCCTGAGCCGGTGTTGCCCCGGCCCACCAGACCGGTGAGGACGGCGATGGCGATCCACAGCCCGGACGTCATGTCGGCGACGGGAACACCGGCCTTGGCAGGCGGCGAATCCGGATGTCCGGTCAACGCCATCAACCCTGACAGCGCCTGGAACACGGTGTCGTAGCCCTTGCGGCCGGAATATGGCCCGTGTTGCCCGAAACCGGTGCAGGACACGTACACCAGGCCGGGATTGGCCGCGGACAACTCCGAGTAGCCCAGTCCGAGCCGTTCCATGCCGCCGGGCAGGAAGTTCTCGACGACCACGTCGACGGTCGTGGCCAGGTCGGTGGCCAGCTGCCTGCCGTGGTCGGTTTTCAGGTCGATGGCCACCGACCGCTTGCCCCGGTTGAACGCGAAGTAGTAGGCGCTTTCGCCGCTGGGCAGTACCGGCTGCATCTGGCGTGACTCGTCGCCGGAGCCGGGCCGCTCCACCTTGATCACGTCCGCGCCTAGTTCGGCGAGGACCTGGGTGGCCATCGGGCCTGCGAGCACGCGGGAGAAGTCGAGGACAGTGATTCCGGACAGGGGGAGCACGCGCATCAGCCCCGAAAGCCGCGCATGATCGCGTTGACGTCCCGCCCGGCGCGCATGGCCTGGTCCACCGGCAGATCCGCGACGCGGTAGAACAGGTCCTTGGTCGCGGCCATCGCCATCGAGGACGGTTCGCTCCACTTGGCTGCGATCTCGATCCCCGCGTCGAGCGCCTTGTCCCGGTCGACGTGTCGATTGGCCAGACCGAGCCGAACCAGCTCGTCGGCGCCGAGCAGCCTGCCGTGACTGATCATCTCGAAGGCGAGTTTGCGGCCGATCTGGCGTTGCAGTCCGGTCATCACGATCGCGGGCACCAGTGAGTGTTTCAGTTCGGGGTAGCCGAAACGCACGTCGTCCGCCACGACCATCATGTCGCAGCCGATCGCCAGTCCCGCACCGCCGCCGAGCGCGTTGCCCCACACGACCGAGACGATCGGTTTGCTCAACTGCTGCGGCAGAAGTTGGGTGCGGGCGGTCAGATCAGCGCGACGCAGCACAGCGTCCTGGTTGTCCGGTGTCAGGTCGGCGAACTCGGTGACGTCGGCGCCCGCGCAGAAACTGCGTCCCTCCCCGGCGAGCACCACCGCGCGGACGGAGCTGGACGCATCCGCAGCAAGCAGCTCGTCCAGCAGGGCCCTGGTCAGTTCGGTGTTGAGGGCGTTGTGCTTTTCCGGCCGGTTGAGCCGGATTATCCGGACCGGACCGTGGTCATCGCGCAACAGCACGGTTGTCTCCTCAGATGTCATGGGACGCCCCCACACCGAGCCCGGCACGCGCGACCATGCTGTGCAGGGGACGGCCGAGCGCTTCCTCGCACCGCGCGGACGCGGCCATCACCAGGTCGAAGTCCAGTTCGGTGTCGACACCCATGGCTTCGAACATGGTGACCAGGTCCTCGGTGCAGGTGTTGCCGGTCAGGCCGCTGCCGTAGCCGATCTGCGCGGGATGCCCGCCGACGCCGCCGAACGCGCTGTCGAAGTAGCGGCATCCGGCGTCCAACGCGGCGACGCAGTTGGCGAGTGCGGTTCCTCGTGTGTTGTGGAAGTGCGCCACGGCGGGCACGTCCGGGAACTCCTTGGCCAGCCGGGAGAACAACGGACCTACCGTGGTCGGAACACCCAGACCGGTTGTGTCACCGACGGTCACCAGGGCCACGCCGAGATCCGCGAACCGGCCGAAATCCTCCACCACGCTCCCTGGATCCACGCGTCCCTCGAACGGGCATCCCAGGGCCATCGAGATGACGCCGACCAAGGTGAACCGGCCCGCGGCCAGACGCACCATCTCGGCGACGTTCTCCCACTGCCGGGCGCGGGTGGTGCGCAGGTTGCGCTCGGTGTGGGCCTCGGTGGCGGAGACGAGCAGGCTCAGTTCGTCGGCGCCGTGCCCGGCGTCCAGATCGGTCAGTGCCCGTTGCACCGCACGGGGATTGGGGCAGGTCGCCTTGTAGGCGACACCCGCTTTGCGGGGCAGCCTGGCCAGCACGTCACTGGCGTCGCGGAACGCGGGGACGCGGTCCGGGTGGCTGTAGCTGGTCGCCTCGATCCGGCGGAATCCAGCGGCGGCGAACGCGCCGATGGCGGACAGCTTGGTGTCCGTTGGTACGAAGTCCGGCTCGTGCTGCAGCCCGTCGCGGGCGAAGCACTCGCAGATCGTGACACGGTCAGCCATGGTGCCGAGCGTGTCAGACGGGTGTTGATAGTGTCAACAGTGGGCTGGTTACCGTTCTTCGGCGCGCTCGAGCGCCCTGGCGAGGGTGCCCAGCTTGTCCAGTGCCGTGTCGAGGACCTGGCGTTCCTGCTCGGTGAGGCAGACGAGGAACGCCTGGTCGCGTTCGTTGGCCGCGTCGATCAGGCCGCGGTAGAGCGCGGCGCCCTTGCGGGTCAGGGTGAGCTGGGTGGTCCGGCCCGCGCCCAGCTCGCGCAGCACCAGGCCGCGTTCGCTGAGCTTGGCGACCACTCTGCTCATCTGTGCTTTGTCCAATGCGGCCAGTCGGGCCAGCTTGTTGAGCGTCAGCGGGGCGTCCGCGCCCAGCAGTGCGATGGTCCGCCATTCGCCGAGGCTGACGTCGAACTCGCGCCGGTAGCGCAGTGCCGCGCTGCGGGACATCGTGTTGGCCACCCGGCTGAGCCGGTACGACAGCAGGCCGTGGATGGGCAGCTGGTCCGACGGCCGCGCCCGGTCGGGGGTGGCCCGCTGCGGTGGCTCGGGGTCCGACGATGCGCTTGGCGTGGGCTTCATGTCGTGCACTGTAGGCGTTCGACGCCGGTCCGTGGTCGCCGACTTACCGGAATTCCCTGCAGTGTCCATCTGTTGACAATAACAACAGGGCGGCGGCATGATGCGGCCAAGGCTGGAAACGGCGTGATCGACGAAGGGCTGGGCGATGTCGGCGGACTCCGGGGCGACCTTGCTGATCGACGGGCAGTGGCGGCAGGGCAGTGCATCGTTCGAGGTCGTCGACCCGGCGACGCTGGAACCAGTCGGCCGGGTGGCCGACGGCACCGCGGCGGACGCGCGAGCCGCGCTGGACGCGGCCTGTGCGGCGTTCGACGCGTGGCGTGCCGTGACCGTGGAGGAGCGCGGCGGTTACCTGCGCCGGGCGGCGGCCGAAATCCGCGCCAAGGTCGACGCCCTGGCAGCATTGCTGACCAGCGAGAACGGCAAGCCGCTCGGCGAAGCGCGGGGGGAGCTGCTCGGCAGCGCGCGCATGCTGGAGTGGAGCGCGGAAGAGGCCCGCCGGGCCGGTGGCCGCGTGTTGCCGTCCGCCCCGAACGGTCCCGGCCTGGTGGTGACGGCCCCGGTCGGACCGGCGCTGGCCATCACGCCGTGGAACTTCCCGGCCAGCATGCTCATCCGCAAGATCGGCCTCGCGCTGGCGGCCGGGTCGCCGTTGATCGTCAAACCGGCCGAGCAGACGCCGTTGATCGCCACCGAACTGGTGCGCGTCCTGCAGGACACCGGCCTGCCCGCCGGTGTGCTCCAGTCGATCACCACCTCCCGGCCCGCCGAGGTCGCGGGCGCGCTGCTGGCCGACCGGCGGCTGCGCAAAGTGAGCTTCACCGGCTCCACCGAGGTCGGGCTTAGCCTGCTGGCCAACACCACCACACACCTGCGCCGCACCTCGCTGGAGCTGGGCGGGCACTCGCCCGCGATCGTGTTCGCCGACGCCGACCTGCCCGCCGCGGCGGCCGGTGTGGTGGCGGCGAAGTTCGCCAACGCCGGACAGAGCTGCATCGCGATCAACCGGCTGTTCGTGCACCGGTCCGTGCACGACGAACTGCTCGCCCTGATCGCCGAGAAGGTGGCGAGCCTGCGCGTCGGGCGGGGAACCGCCGAGGGCACCACCATCGGCCCGCTGATCGACCACACCGCGTTGGAGAAGGTCGAGCGGCACGTGGCTGACGCTGTCAGCGGCGGCGCGGAGGTCCGTGCCGGGGGCAGGCGCTGGGCTGGTCCGGCTGAGCTGAAGGGCGCCTTCTACGAGCCGACTGTCCTCACCGGAGTCCGGGACGACATGCTCGTCAGTCGTGAGGAGACGTTCGGCCCGGTGCTACCGGTCTACGCGTTCGACACCGACGAGGAAGCCGTGCGCCGGGCTAACGCGACCGACTACGGTCTGGCCGCCTACGTCTTCGGCAAGGACCTGAGCAGGCTCTGGACCGCGATGGACCAGCTGCACTTCGGTGTCATCGGTCTCAACGACCCGACGCCGGTCCGCCCGGAACTGCCGTTCGGCGGTATGCACAACAGCGGGCAGGAACGAGAGGGCGGCGCCGAGGGGATCGAGGCGTTCCTGGAGACCAAGTCGGTCGCGATCAAGCTCTGAGACAGCCGCCACCCGCCGCACCGCTCCCGGCGGATCCCATCAAGTCGGGAAGTCGGTTGTGTTGGTGGTGTGCGCGGGCGCGTGCCGGGTCCTTGATGGTGCGCGCAATGCGCAGGGGCGCGCGAATGCGAAGAGCGCAGGCGGCCTGCGCGCCAGCGCAGGGGTGTGGTTCGTGGGGTGTCCCTCCCGTATGGCCTGGGCGCAGCCATACCACGGCGTGTCGGGAGGTCGGCCTACGAAACTGGCGTGCCCGGCGCGAGGCGGTACCGATCTCCCGGCACGTCGTGGTTTCCTTTGGCAGGTCATACGGGAGGGGCGCCCCGCGCCCCCCACTTGACCCAGGAAGTCACGTGGGTCAAGCGAGCGGGCGCGAGAAACGAAGCTCTGTTTGTGTCCCCCTCTTGGCGGCCTGCCCGCCGGCGAGGCATCTCTTTTTTCTTTTGCGACAAGAAAAAAGAAGGTCCTCGCCGGACGGCAGGCCTCCAAGAGGGAAACCAACACATGGTCCGCCCACCCGGTTGGCTCAGCCCACGTGACTTCCCGGGTCCAGTGGTAGAGAGGCGTGGTCGGTTCCCTCCCGTATGACCTGCCGGAGGAAACCACGGCGTGCCGGGAGGTCGGTAGGGCCTGCGCTGTGGGTTGGGTCGCGTAGGCCGACCTCCCGACACGCCGTGGTATGGCTGCGCCCAGGCCATACGGGAGGAAACCAACCACGAACCCCACCCATGCGCTATGCGCGCAAGACCTCTCGCCCGCTTGCCCGCTTTCGCGCAAGGCCGCTTACGTGCTTGCCGCCTTGCGCTTGCCGCACCCATGCGCTTGCGCGCGTGCTCTCTTGCGCACTCATGCGCTGCTCGCTTGCGCTTGCCTTGCACGCACAGCTCGACATTGACGGAACCCTGGCCGGTCCCAGCGAGGCGAGTACGTCTCTCAGCGGCAGGTCTCGCGTGGGAATCGGCCACCGGCCAGGAACTTCAGCACGTCGCGGTTGAACTCGCTTGGCCGCTCCCAGCTCGCGGAGTGTCCGACCTTGCTGTAGATGATCGAGCTGCTGCCCGGCAGGTGGCCGGTGATCATCCGCAGGATCGGCGGCGGCAGGTAGAGGTCCGCGTCCCCGCCGACCAGCAGGGTCCGTACCCGTAGGGTCTCCAGACGCGCCCAGCTGATCGGCTCGGACAGCGTCTGGCTCTCGATGTCGTGCCCGCCCAGTGACTTGTCCGAGATCTCCAGCCACTTGCGGGCGCCAGCCTCGTTGGCGGCCCGGTAGTACGGGCTGAGCTCCAGGAAGTCGTGCCGCATGGCCGAGAAGCCGGGCGGCCGCAGCCACTCGGTCACCCGCAGGTACTCCGGATCGGAGATGCCCATGAAACTGCTCAGGATCACCAGGCTGTGCAGCCGCTCCGGGTGCAGCAGCGCGTAGTCCGTCGCGTAGTACCCGCCCAGCGCCGCGCCGAGCAGGTGGAACCGCCGCAGCCCCAGGTGGTTGACCAACGCGTGCAGGTCGTCGGCGCCGACTCCCGGATTGCCCGGTGCGGGCGGCGTGGAGTTGTAGTGACCACGCCGTGAGTACGCGATCACGCGGTGTCCGGCCTTGGCGAACACCGGCTGCTGGTACGGCCAGGACAACGCGCTGCCGCTGCCCGGGTGTGACAGCACGACGGCGGGGCCGGTGCCGCCAGTGTCCCAGAACCATAACCGGGCGCCTGGCACGTCCAGGAAGCCTTCTCTGGCGGGTACCTGGGCCGGGATCGGCTCGGGGGTCAGTGATCCGCACGGCGCGGTGTCAGCCGCGGCGGACGTCACGGGCAGGGTGAAGGCCGTGGCCGCGGACGCCAGCATCACCTGGCGTCGGCTCAGTCGTGTCATGGCGCCGAGGGTGACAGACGTGTGTTGATAACGTCAACAGGTAGTGGTGGTCTCGCCTTCATGCCTGGTGTGGGTGGGAAACGCGCCGCGTCCGACGGTTCAGGTGTTGACAATGACAACAGAGCGGTTGAGACTAGGCCGCCAAGGCCGCGAAGCGTTCACGCGGGCGATCGCGATCAAGTTGTGAGGACGGCGGGTATGACCACACTCGAAGCGATGGACATGGGCGGCATCATCCACCCGCACACGACGATCGGCGCACCGGACCGCCCGGTGATCTTCGAACGAGGTGCGGGCGCGATCCTGTGGGACGTGCACGGGAAGTCCTATCTGGATGGAACGTGCGGCCTGTGGCAGTGCCCGGTCGGGCACGGCCGAAAGGAACTGGCTGCCGCGGCGGCCGCCCAGATCGAGCGGCTCGAGTTCTACTCCTCCTTCAACGACTACTCCAACGAACCGGCCATCCGGCTGGCCGACCGGCTGCTGAAGCTGGCTCCCGCCGGGATCGAGCGTGTGTTCTTCACCAACGGCGGCTCCGAAGGCAACGAGACGGCGATCAAACTCGCCCGCCTGGCCCAGTACAACGCCGGACGTCCACAGCGGACCGTGATCCTGGCCAGGACCGCCGGTTACCACGGCATGGGTGGTGGATCACTGTCCGCGACCGGAATCGACCGGCTGCGGACCGGATTCGGGCCGCTGATGCCGGACGTGGAGTTCCTCGGCAAGCCACACAGCCTCGACCACGACACCGACGCGCTGATCACCGAGTTGGAGAACAAGATCGCCGAACTCGGCGCGGACCGGATCGCCGCCTTCATCGGCGAGCCGGTGCTCGGCGTCGGCGGGATGGTCCCACCACCGGCGGACTACTGGCCCCGTGTCCAGGAAGTCCTGCGCCGCCACGACATCCTGCTGATCCTGGACGAGATCGTCACCGGGTTCGGCCGCGTCGGCCACTGGTTCGCCGCCGAGTACTACGGCATCGAGCCGGACATGATCGTCACAGCCAAGGGCCTGTCCAGCGGCTACATCCCGATGGGCGCGGTGCTGATCGGCAGGCGTGTGCTGGACTTGGCCGACGGGGCCACGTTCTCGCACGGCTTCACCTACAACGGCCACCCCGTCGGCGCCGCTGTGGCACTGGCCAACTTGGACATCCTGGAGCGCGAAGGCCTGCTGGAACGGGCCAAGACGGTCGGCGCCCGCGTGATGGACGGCCTCGCGCCGCTGGCCGAACTCGACCACGTCCGCGAGGTACGCGGCGTCGGACTGATGCTCGGCATCGAACTCGACCGCGACGCCGCGAGCGTGCAGGCCGGAGCACGAGCGGACGGATTGATCATCCGCGCCGCCGGGAACAACATCGTCATCTCGCCGCCGTTGGTCATCACCGACGAGCAGGCCGACACCCTGGTTCGCGTCGTGTCCACGCACGTGCGGGCAGCCGGGAACTGACACCAGAGTCAACGCCGACTTCGGAGGTCGCTGTGCGCCGAATGAGAACACCCGGTTGCCTGGCACTGGTTCTGCTCCTCGCGACCGCGTGCGGCGGCAGCGGGTCAAGCGAACCGACGCTCACGTTCGTGTCCACCGGAAGCTCCTTCCAGGACAACCAGAAGATCGCGTGGCAGCAACCCTACACCGACCAGACCGGCACGAAGTTCCGCAACGACGGCCCGGTGGACGAGGCCAAACTGCGCACGATGGTCGAGGCGGGCAAGGTCACCTGGGACGTGGTGGACACCAGTGCGGCCGCCACCGAGCAGTACTGCGGGAAGTACGTGGAGAAACTGGACTTCGCCGTGGTGGACCGCACCGCCTTCCCGCCGGAGACGGTCAGTGAATGCGGTGTCCCCGCCTTCAACTACAGCATCCTGTTCATGTACGACACCAGGAAGTTCACCGGTGCGAAGCCGACCACGATCGCGGACTTCTTCGACCCGGTGCGCTTCCCAGGCCGCCGGATCGTCCCACCGGACGTGGCGACCGGCCTGCTGGAGTACGCACTGCTGGCCGACGGCGTGCCCGCCGACAAGCTCTATCCCTTGGATGTGGAACGCGCCCTGCGCAAGCTCGACGTGATCAAGGGGATGACCACGTTCGCCAAGACGTATGGACAGATGCAGCAGTCCATGGTGGACGGCCAGGTCGACCTGTCACTCGTTTCGACGGCGCGGGCCTACCAGACGCTCAAAGCGGGCGCGCCGTTCGAAACGGTATGGGACAAGACATTGGTGAACTGGAACGACCTGGTGATACCGAAGGGCTCACCGAACCGGGACCTGGCGATGAAGTTCATCGCGTTCGCCAGCAAACCGGAGCAGGCGGTGAAGTTCTCCGAACTGGCCTCGGTCCAGTCGGCGCACCAGCAGGCCACACCGAAGTTCGACGACATCCAGCGCCGCATCGACGCGTTCTCCCCGGAACACAAGCACACCGTGGTGCTGGGCAACGCGAAGTGGTGGGCCCAGAACTTCGACCAGGTCACCGCGCGGTTCAGCAAATGGCTGGCGGGGTGACGGCGATGCCCCCGATCAAGCCAGACCCCACACCGGACAGCACGCCAGGCACTGGCCTGGACATCGAGCCGGAAGGTAAGTCGGGCATCGTGCTGGACAGCAAGCCGGACATCCGGCTGGACAATGAGCCACACACTGCGGCAGCGCACAAGCCGTCTCGCCTGCGGACCACAGCCGGGTGGATTCTGCTGCCCGCGATCGCGGTCCTGCTGGTGTTCTTCTTCTACCCACTGGCCATCATCGTGTGGCGCAGCTTCACCGAACCATCGGTCGGACTGGACAACTACACGGCCTTGTTCACCGATGGCGTGTCGGTGACCGTGCTGCTGCGCACGCTGCGGACCGCGTTGATCGTCGGCCTGGCGACGCTGGTGATCGCCTACCCGTATGCCTACGCCATGACCAGGGTGTCCCGTCGCATGCGGGCGGTGCTGACCGTGTTGGTGTTGCTGCCGTTCTGGACGTCGGTGATGGCCCGCAACTTCGCCTGGTACCTGCTGGAGCAGCGCGGTGGGCTGATCGACCGGTTCTTCTCCGCGATCGGCGTCGACGGCGTGGTCCTGCTGGGCAGCGTCACCGGGGTGACCGTGGCGATGGTGCAGGTGATGCTGCCGTTCATGGTGCTGCCGCTCTACAGCACGATGAGCACGATCGACCTGAGGCTGATGGACGCGGCCACCAGCCTCGGCGCTTCCCGGCCGAAGTCCTTCGCCCGGATCTACGTCCCGTTGTCGCTGCCGGGCGTGGTGTCCGGCTTCAGCCTGGTGTTCATCGTGACGCTCGGTTTCTTCGTCACGCCCGCGCTGCTGGGCAGTCCACAGCAGTCACTGGTGTCCCAGGTGATCGAGACCCGAGTGGGCGATCTGCTGGACTTCCCCGGTGCGGGTGCGCTGGGCACGGTACTGCTGGTCGTCACGCTCGTCGTGTTGTTCGCGGTGAGCCGGGTCGCCCGGCCCGCGACCGCGTTGAACCAGGCGGTGGACCGTGCCTAGTGCGAAGCGGAAAATCGGGTGGGGCCTGCGACTGTGGGTGACAGCGGTGGCCGTGTTGCTGCTCGCGCCCACGCTCGTCGTCATCCCGATGAGCCTCGGCGCCGGACAGACCTTCGAGTTCCCGCCGAAACAGTGGTCGCTGCGCTGGTACGAGGAGTTCTTCTCCTCACCACAATGGATGGACTCCGTGATCACATCTGTCCAGGCCGCGGTGCTGACCGCCGTGCTCGCCACAGTCATCGGCGTGGCCGCCGCGATCGGACTGGACCGAGGCCGGTTCCCCGGCCGGGAGATGCTGCGCTCGGCCATGGTGGCGCCGATGATCGTGCCCGGGATCGTGGTCGCGATCGCCATCTATGCCACCTTCCTGCGCTGGCACCTCAACGGCACACTCCTCGGCTTCGTCCTGGCACACACGGTGCTGGCCGTGCCGTTCGTGATCACGTCCGTGTCGGCCAGCCTCGCCGGATACGACCGCACGGTCGAGGTCGCCGCGGCCAGCCTCGGCGCGTCCGGCTGGACCATCGTGCGCCGGATCACCCTGCCGCTGCTGGCACCGGGGATCGCCTCCGGGTTCGTGTTCGCGTTCGTCACCTCGTTCGACGAAGTGGTGATCGCACTGTTCCTGCAGACCCCGGAGATCCGCACCCTGCCGGTCCAGATGTACGACTCGATCACGCTGGAGATCGACCCGACCATCGCCGCGGCGTCCAGCCTGATCGTCGTGGTCACCACCGCGGCCCTGCTGCTGCCCCAACTCATCCGCCGACGCGGGAGCGACGCATGAATCCTTCTCGAAGCCACGGGATCCGGATCTCGGGGGTGTCCAAAGTGTTCGCCGGGCTGTCCCGGCCCGCGGTCGACGACGTCTCGCTGGACATCGCGCCGGGGGAGTTCATGACCTTCCTCGGCCCGTCCGGCTCCGGCAAGACCACCACGCTGTCCATGATCGCCGGTTTCGTCCCGTTGACCAGCGGCTCGATCTGCGTCGACGGCAAGGACATCAGCGGCCTCAAACCACACAAGCGCGACCTGGGCGTGGTGTTCCAGCAGTACGCCCTGTTCCCGCACCTGACCGTGGCCAGGAACGTGGCGTTCCCGTTGCAACAGCGCTCGGTTCCCAAAGCGGAGATCCAGACCAGGGTGGCGGAGGCGTTGACGCTGGTCGGGCTGTCCGACTGCGCCGACCGACTACCCCGCCAGCTGTCCGGCGGTCAGCAGCAACGTGTCGCGCTGGCCCGTGCTGTGGTGTACCAGCCACGGGCGTTGCTGATGGACGAGCCACTGGGCGCGTTGGACAAGAAACTGCGCGACCAGCTGCGCAAGGAAATCGCCCGGATGCACCGCGAGCTGGGCATGACGTTCCTGTTCGTCACACACGACCAGGAAGAAGCACTGACGCTGTCCGACCGGATCGCCGTGTTCAACAATGGCAAGGTCGAGCAGGTCGGTACACCCACCGAGTTGTACGAGCGACCAGCCACTCTGTTCGTGGCCCAGTTCCTCGGGGAGTCCAATGTGTTCACCGAGGACGGCGACGAGCACACGATCGTGGTCCGGCCGGAGCGACTGGACCTGCACGCCGGGCCGGACAGCGTGCCCGCGGGGTGCCAGCGCCGCAAGGCCGTGATCACCGAGGTCGTCTACGTCGGCAACCACCACCGGATCGGCCTGCGTTTCGACGACGGCACCGAGGGATCCGCGATGCGGCTGGCCGGGGCGTCGCTGCCCGCCGCGCCTGGCGAGCCGGTGATCGCCAGCTGGAGTCCGAGTCATCAGACCAGCGTTGTAGGAGGGTGAGTCGTGCGTCGACTGGGATTGGTGGCCGTCGTTGCCGTGTTACTCGCGTCGTGCGGTACCGGCGGAGACGGCAAGTCGCTGACGTTCGTGTCCTACGGCAAAGGCGCGTATCAGGACGGGCAGCAGAAGGGGTTTCTGGAGCCGTACCAGAAGGAAACCGGCGTCAAAGTCGTACTGGACGGCCCGTCGGACAACGCCAAACTGCGTGCCATGGTGGAGGCGGGCCGCGTCACCTGGGACATCGTCGACACCGACGCGTTCATGGCCCGCGAGCATTGCGGAACATTGCTGGAGAAGATCGACGTCGGTCCACTGAAAGACAGCTTCCCGCCTGGGACCTTGTCCGACTGTGGCGTGCCTGCGGCCTTGTTCGGACTGATGTTCATGTACAACGAGAAAACCTACGGCGCCAAGCCGCCGACGGGCCTCGCGGACTTCTTCGACCCGGTGAAGTTCCCCGGCAAACGCGTCGTCTACGCCAAGGACCCGTCCACCGGCCAACTGGAAGCCGCGTTGCTCGCCGACGGTGTGCCCGTCGACAAGCTGTACCCGCTGGACATGGACCGCGCGATGGGCATGTACGGCAAGATCCGCCACGACCTCACGCTGGCCCAGACCTACGGGCAGCAACAGCAGGTGATGGTGGACAACCAGGCCGACATGGCGCTGATCGTCAGCGCCCGCGCGTACTCCACCCTGAAGGCCGGTGGCACGCAGTGGAAACGCGTCCCCACCAAGGTCCCGGTGACCTGGGACGTGCTGGTCGTGCCGAAGGGATCAGCGAAGAAGGACCTGGCGCAGGAGCTGATCCGGTACGCCTCCGGGCCCGAACAGGGCGCGAAGTTCGCCGAACTGTCCGGTGCCGGACCCGCCAACACCGGCGCCAAACCGGGGCTGAACGACATCCAACGGCAGATCGACGTCCTCAGCGCCGAACGCACGGCCGATGCGGTGTTCATCAACGCGGACTGGTGGACCAGCAACTACACCCGAGTCGTGCAGGCGTGGACGTCATGGCAGACCGGCTGAGCCGAAGGAGGATCTGATGCGGGCCGCGGTGTTGCAGCACAGTGGAATGGACGGAATCCGGATCCGGGACGACGTGTCCACCATGGACGTCAGCGACGTACTGGTGCGGGTCGGAGTACGCGCGGCAGGCGTGTGCCACTCGGACCTGTCCGCCGCCACCGGACGGCTCGGCATCACCCCACCGGTGGTGCTCGGCCACGAGGCAGCCGGTGAGGTGCTGGAAACCGGCCCGGACGTGGACGGATTCGCCGTGGGGGACCGGGTGATGGTGTCCTGGGTACCGCAGTGCGGGACGTGCCCGTGGTGTCAGCGGGCACAACCCGAACTGTGCACGTACAACACGACACCCAGCTACCGGCGTCCCCGGTTCGTGGTGGACGGCGTACCCGTGGCCGCACAGGCGGGCTGCGGCGCGTTCGCCGAACAGATCGTGGTGACACATCACAACCTGGTGCCGCTGCCGGACGATGTGCCGTTCGAGATCGGTGCACTCGTCAGCTGTGGCATCACCACAGGTGTGGGCGCGGTCCGCAACACCGCGGCGCTTCGACAGGGGGACAGCGCCGTGGTGATCGGGTGCGGTGGCGTCGGGATGGCTGTTGTTCAGGCCGCCCGCGCCGCTGGCGCCTCCAGGGTGCTCGCTGTCGATCCGGTTGCCGCCAAACGTCAGCTGGCGTTGACGCTCGGCGCGACTGCTGTGGCCGCACCAGACGAGCTGGCCGGGGTGATAGGGGACGGATTCGACGTGGCTTTCGAAGCGGTCGGGATTCCCGACACCATCCGGGCGGCGTACGACGCCACCCGGCGGGGCGGCACCACCGTCGTGGTCGGCGTCGGGGCGTCGGACGCGGTGGTGCCGTTCACCGCGCGAGAGTTGTACGCCAGCGGGCGCCGCCTGGTGGGCTCGGTGTTCGGTTCCAGTGACGTGCGCCGCGACTACCCACGGGTGATCGACGCGTGGCGGGACGGCACGTTGAACCTCGCGCCGTTGATCAGCGACCGGATCGACCTGGCCGACCTCCCGGCGGCCTTGGAAGCGTTGCGCGGCGGCTCGGCGTTGCGATCGGTGGTGGTGTTCTGATGTCCGCCGTCGACGCGCGGTACCAGCGCATCACCGCAGGCGTCCCAGACCTCGACGACGACACACTGAGAGTCGTGCTGCGCGACAGCTTCGGCGTGACCGCCGTACGCACGCGGCCGTTGGCTGGGGAAACCGACCGCAACCTGTGGGTCGCCGACGAATCCGGTACGGAGTACGTGTTCAAGATCTGCTCGGCGGAGGATCTCGTCGCCGTGCGGTTCCAGAACGCGCTCCTGCGGCACCTGGCCGAACACACGCCAGACCTTCCTGTGCCCAGGGTGGTCGGTGACGTTGTCCCCGTCGGCGATCTGGTCGCCCGGCTGCTCACCTGGCTGCCTGGCACGCCACTGGCCGACGTCGGCAGGCGCAGCGTCGAGCTGATCACCGACGTGGGAACCATGGCGGGCAGGCTGGCCGCCGCGACCACCAGCTGGCAGCACGCGGAGCTGCCTCCGCCGCACTACTGGGAGTTCCCGCACGCACCCACCGCACTGGCCGAGTCGCTGCCCGCGGTGGCCGATCCAGGTCTGCGAGCCGCGATCAGCCTGGTGGAGGCCGAGTTCGTGCCGATGCTGGACCACTTGTCCGCATTGCCGCACGGCGTCGTCCACCACGACCTGAACGCCTTCAACATCCTGGTCAGCCCAGGCCCGCGGCGGCGCGTGATCGGTGTGATCGACTTCGGCGACGCCCAGTACACGGCCCGGATCGCCGACCTGGCCGTGTTGCTGGCCAGCGCGATGCGCGGCCAGCCCCAACCACTGCGTGTGGCCGCGGCACTCACGGCCGCCTATCACGCCGTGTGCCCACTCACCGAAGCCGAACTGGACCTGCTGTACCCCATGCTCGCGGTCCGAGCGGCCACAGTCGCCGCCACCACCGCCCGGCTCGACGCCGCCCGCGGCCACGGCGATCCACGACATCGGTCACCTGCTGCGGCGGACCTGGTGCGCCTGCTGGCCGAGGTCCCCGCCCACGTCGGCACGGCCACACTCCGGCATGCGTGCGGGCTGTCGGCGCATCCGGCGCACGCGGCTGTCACCGGATGGCTCACCGCCAACTCCGGTGGGGCCATTGTGGATTTCGACCTGACGACGGTCGACCTGTCGGCGGGCAGTGCCGTGTTCGACGACAGCGATCCTCGCGACTCGGCGGCGTTGCGCCACGCGGAATCAGCCGCGACACACGCCCGGCCCGCACTCGGTCGCTATGGCGAGCCACGGTTCGCCGACGGCGGCATGGTTCGCACCGGGCTCGACGTGTTCGCCGCCGCGGGAACACCGGTGTCCGCGCCACTCACGGGAACCGTGGAAACCGGCAACCCGGCCGCTGACCTGGTACTCCGGCACGAACCGGCCCGTGGTGTCCGGTTCTGGACCAGCTACAGCGGACTGTCTGCTTCGGTCACCAGCGGGGAAGTGACCGCGGGACAGCGCATCGGCGTACTCGGTTCGGCCGAACGGCTGCTGGTGCAAGTGTCCGTTGTCCCGCTGGCCGGGTGGCGCCAGGTGCCCGGCGCCGTGGCGCACGAGGACGCTCCCGTGTGGCGGGAACTGCTGCCCGATCCCAGCCCGTTGATCGGCGCCACCCCCTGGCTGCCCGCCACAGAACGCGCTCTGGAAAGCCGCGAACGACACCTCCCACACACCCACCCGACCTACTTCAGCGCACCGGTGAACATGGTGCGCGCCCGAGACTGCCGGTTCTACGACGAGACCGGACGCGGTTACCTCGACGCGCTCAACAACGTCACACTCCTCGGTCACGGTCACCCCAGGCTGGTGGACGCCGCGGCGAGACAGCTACGGCGCCTCAACACCAACAGCCGGTTCGTCTACGACGTGCTGACCGAGTACGCCGAGGCCCTGACCGCGACATTGCCGGACGGTCTGGACGTGGTGTACTTCCTCAACTCCGGCAGCGAAGCAAACGATCTGGCGCTGCGCATGGCCCGGTACATATCCGGCCGCGAGAACGTCGTCATCATCGACGACGCCTATCACGGCTACACCACCACGGTGGCCGACGTCAGCCCGTCTCGCTACAAGCACTACGGCAAACCGGACACTACGCACCCAACACCAGTACCAGACCGCTACCGCGGCGCCTACGGCTACGACGACCCGGATGCTGGCGCGAAGTACGCCCGCCACGTCACTGATGCTTTCGATCACGTGGCTCCGGCCGCGTTCCTGTACGAGGCGCTGTTGGCCGGAGCAGGCCAGATCGTGTTGCCACCCGGCTACCTCGCGCCGATCCACGACGCGGCACGGCGGCGTGGCGTGTTCACCATCGCCGACGAAGTCCAAGTGGGATTCGGCCGCCTCGGCGAAGCGTTCTGGGGATTCCAGACACAAGACGTGATACCCGACTTCGTCACCATGGGAAAAGCCATGGGCAACGGATTCCCGGTGGCCGCCTTGGTCACCACCAGGGAGATCTCGGAGGCGTTCGACCGCACCGGCCGGTTCTTCTCCACCTACGGCGGCAACCCGGTCGCCTGCGCGGTCGGCCTGGAGCTGCTGCGCGTCATGGCCGAGGAAGGCCTCCAGGACAACGCGTTGACGGTAGGCCAGTACCTCCGCGACCAGCTCGGTGAACTGGCCGCCCGACACTCGCTCATCGGCGACGTCAGAGGGCAGGGCTTCTACAGCGGCGTGGAGTTCGTGCTCGACCGCACGACGAAAGAACCGGCCATCCCCGAAACACTGACGGTCTGCGAACGGTTGAAGGAGGAAGGCGTGCTGGTGTACCCGACCGGACCGTCCTGGAACATCCTGAAGATCAAACCCCCGCTGACGTTCACCAGAGCCCACGCGGACGAGATGACCACGGCACTGGACCGAGTACTGGAGGCAGGATGGTGACCGCGGACATCGTACTGCGCGGCGGCCAGGTACTGACCGTCGACGAGGACTTCACAGTGACGTCCGCCCTGGCGATCACCGGCGACCGCATCACCGCCACCGGCGACGAGGCCACCGCGCAGATCGGCACGGACACCCGGGTCATCGATCTCGACGGCCGCACCGTGCTGCCCGGCATCAACGACGCACACCTGCACCTGGCGATGTTCGGCCAATCCCGCCGCAACGCCGATCTGACCACAGTGGACTCCGCGCCGGTGCTCCACGCGGTGCTGCGCAAGCACACACACGGCGAGTGGCTGATCGGCGAGGGCTGGCGCGAAGCCAACATCCCGGACTTCGACCCACACCGCACTGCCATCGACCCGGTCACCGACAACACCCCGACCGTGCTCCACCACGCGTCCCGTCACTCGATCCTGGTGAACACCGCCGCCTTGCGCGTGGCGGGGATCGACCGTCACACACCAGACCCGGTCGGCGGGATCATCGTGCGCGACAAGGACGGCGAACCCACCGGGATGCTCCTGGAATCCGCGGGAGAACTGGTCACCCGTCATGTTCCAGCGCTGTCCACAGAGGAACGCCTCAGTGCGATCGTCGACGGTATGCGCGTCCTGAACACCCTCGGCATCACCAGCGTGACGGACCCGATCGTGTGGCCGGAGCTCCTGCGTGACTACACGCTTCTGCACCAGCAAGGACGACTGACCGTACGTGTCAACGCCCTGCTGCACTGGGATTGGCCGTCCCCGTCGACATCACTGGAACGCCTGACCGCCATGCTCGGCCAGACAGGCGCGGCCACCGGCCTCGGCGACAGCTGGCTGAGGATCGGCGGCGTGAAACTCTTCGCCGACGGCGTCCCCAGCCACGGAACGGCGTGGCTGCACGACCCGTACCCGGACGGCACCTCGGGGCATCTCGTGACGCCCGGTGAGGACGACGACACCCGCTACAGCCACCTGCTGGACCTGATCGAGGTGGTGCACCGCCACCGCCTGCAGGCGCAGATCCACGTCACCGGGGACCGAGCAGCGGACGCGGCGGCCGACGGAATCATCCGCGCCCAGGCGAAAGCCCACTGGCCCGAAGCCCGTCACGCACTGATCCACGGCACACTCCTGGCGCCGGAAACGATCCGCCGCCTGGGCGAGCACCAGATCGGCGTGGTGACCAGCTCCCTGATGCGAACCCACAGCGGCGCCACGATCAGCGCCGCCGTCGGCGTGGAACGCTGGAAGGACGCGTTCCCCGCCGGTGCCCTCCTGGCCGCCGGTGCTCCCGTCGCCGACAGTTCCGACGCGCCGGTGTGCTTTCCCGACTGGCGCCGCGGACTGGCCACCTTCATCGGAGCAGCCGCACACCCGCTCGCCGAGGTACCGCCCGAGCTGCGTCTGACCCGTGAACAGGCGATCCGGCTGTGGACGAGCAACCCCGCGTACTTCGAGCACGCGGAACACCGCAAGGGATCACTCACCCCCGGTCGACTGGCCGACCTGGTCGTCCTCGACCAGAACCCACTGGCCGTGCCGGACGACGCACTCGCCTCACTGACTCCACAGTTGACCATCGTCGGTGGCAGGTCGGTCTACTCCACGCCGGACATTCCCGTGTAGGCAGGGCATGGCCGCTGCGGTCATCGTCGATGGTGGTGGAGCGGCCGGGCTCGGCACCCTCGGCGGGGCGGTGACGGCCATCCAGCAGCCGGGGCACTGCCTCTGGTGGGTTGGAAAACCCCCATCGCCGCAGGCCCCTGACGAATAGACTCGGGCTCATGACCGTCGGCGACTGGAGGGATGGCGGGTTCAGGCAGCGTCGGCCCTCCGTGGAGACTCTCGCCTGGGTTGCGGCGTCGATGGGTCGGGGCAGTCGCGTCGTTGGCTATCGGCGATTGACCGGTGGCGTCTGCTCCGCCGTGCATCGGCTGACTGTCGAGCGACGTGGCATGCGAACGTTCGTCGTACTGCGGCAGTACCCGGGCGGGCTTGGCCTGCAGGGGAGCTTGGCGAAGGAGATCGCCAACCTCGGTGTGGTGGCGGGAAGCGGACTCCCGGTGCCGGGCGTCCTGGCTGCTGATGTTGCTGGCGCTTCGACGGGGGGCGCGCCATCGTTGCTGATGACACGGTTGCCGGGGCATGTTGACCTCAATCCGGCGGAACCTCGGTCGTGGATGACGAGGATCGCGGAGATTGCCGTATTGCTGCATTCCCTCGATCTCCCCGCGAAGATGTTCAGACCTTGGACGGATTCTTGGATCGCTTCTCCAGACGGGTTTCAGGTGCCGGTCGACGCACAGAAGCCGGCTGTGTGGAAGGCGGCGTTCGGTGTCATGGCGGCGCCGCCGCCCAAGGACACTGCCGTCTTTCTGCACTGCGATCTCCTGCCTGTCAACATGCTGTGGTCGCGCGGGAGGATTACCGGACTGACCGACTGGAACTCCATCCATCGGGGTGCGCGCGCGATTGACGTCGGGCACTGTCGGCGATACTTGGCGGCGCTCTACTCGCCCGAGTGGTCGGAGCAGCTTCGGTCGCTCTATGAGTCGATCACCGGGGTGACTCTCGATCCGTGGTGGGACCTGTATGCCCTGCTGCACTATGACGACAGCGGGCCGAAGTGGATCCGTGGTCAGGTCGCTGGGCGCCGTCCCGTCGATGTGTCCGGCATGACTTCCCGGGTCGAGGTCGCTGTCGAGACAGCGCTACGGCGCCTCGGATAACTGCGGGTTCCCTGCTGGATCACGTCAACGGGATCGGCGCCATGGCCATATCGTCGGCGTATCGAAAACCACATACGTGCTGGCAACACCACGCTGCTTTGACTGTAGGCATGGCCGACAGCGAACCGACACGAACAGCAGCCCGCCCTACCACCGTTTCGCTTCGGCGCGCCCGGCCCGACGACGCGGCCGACGTCGCCGCGTTGTTGGTCGAGCTCGGGTATCCGGACAACGAGGTGGCCGCTGTCGGACAACGGCTGGCGATGTGGGCACAGGAGCCAGCCGGTGTCGTCCTGGTGGCGCAGCTCGGCGGCCGGGTGGTCGGGACGGTCGCGGTGGCAGCGATTCCCTATCTGGAGCAGGAAGGACGCTGGGGGCGAATCGTCGCGCTGGTGGTCTCCGCCGAGTGTCGCGGGCAGGGCGTGGGACGACAGCTCGTGGAAGCGGCCGAAGCGGCGGCAAGCGGCCTCGGCTGTGTCAAGATGGAGGTCAGCAGTTCGCGCGCCCGTACCGAGTCCCATCCGTTCTATCGGAGTCTCGGCTACCGGGACTGGGCCGACCGCAGTACGCGCTACCTGAAGGACACGTCCCCCTGAGTGTCCAGCTTGGACACTCAGGGAAGAGGTCCCGCGAGTAGCGGTCCCAGAACGGGGGTTGGGCCCTCAGTGGACGACAGCGGGCTTGAGAGTCTGGGCGCACCACTGCTCGAAGGTGGTGGGGGAGGCCGTGTCCGGGGTGCGGGTGACGCCGGTGTCGAGGCCGTTGTCCTTGGCTCGCTTCATGTCGACGATGCCCTGGACGAAGTCCTCGTTCAGGCCGTAGCTGACGAGGGTGGCGCGCATGTCGTCGAAGGGTTCGGATTCGTAGCGGACCGGGCGTCCGAACTGCTCGGTCATGATGCGGGCCAAGTCGTTGGGGGAAAGGTCCTGCGGCCCGAGGACGGGGACGCTGCCGGTGCCGGTCCATGAGCGGTCCAGCAGCAGACCGGCGGCCACGGCGGCGATATCGGCGACGGCTGCGCGGGGAGCCTTGCGGTCGCCGTCGGCCGCGTCGGTGAAGACGCCGTTCTCACGGATCGAGTCGGCCTCCTCCAGCAGGTTCTCGAAGAAGGACGGGCACGCGAGGGCTCGGTAGGCGACGCCGCTGGACGCGATGAGGTCGTCCATGGCAAGGGACGCGGTGACGAGCCCGGCGCGGTCGGCGACCGGGGTGCCGCGGCCGAGCGCGGAGACGCCGACGACGTGGCCCACGCCGTGCACGGCGAGCGCCTTGACGGCAGGCCCGGTGAAGCCGTGGTAGGCGTCGTGCTGGGTCAGGGAGGCGTCCGGGGGGACGAGCCAGAAGACGGCGTCCGCGCCCGCGAACGCCTGGTCGACGACCTCGGCATCGCCGTGCGAGCCGGTGACCACCTCGACGCGTTCGCGTACCCCGTCGGGAAGCCGGGCAGGGTCGCGCACGACGACGCGCAGGTCCTCGCCGGTGGCAGGGGCGGCCTCAAGGAGCAGGGGCAGCAGGTGGCGGCCGATGTTCCCGGTGGGGGCAGTGATGACGATCATGAAAACCTCGGATGACGACGGAGTGGTACGCCCTCATCCTGCGGAGCACCGGCCTGTTGTCACAATGGGAACTTCAGCACGGAATTATTGCCCAGAATGGAATTATGCTGGTGAACACCTCAGAACCGGTCATCGATGCCAATCTCGCGGTCGCGCTGGACGCGCTGCTGGCCGAGCAGAGCGTCACCCGCGCCGCCGCCCGCCTGCACACCTCGCCCGCCGCGATGAGCCGCACCCTCGCCCGCCTCCGCCGCCTCCTGCAGGACCCTCTTCTGGTGCGCGCCGGACAGACCATGGTCCCCACACCCCGCGCCCAGGCCCTGCGCGACGAAGCCGCCACAGTGGTACGTCACCTCGAAGCACTGCTCACCCCCGGCAGCGGCGTCGATCCGGCGGCCTTGCGCGGGACCTTCACCCTCCAGACCGCCGACATCATCGGCGCGGCACTGGCTCCCGGACTGCTGGGACTGGCCCGGCAGGAGGCACCCGGGGTGTCACTGCGGGTGCGGGCCGAGGAACTGGAGGCCGGACCGGCCCTCCGCGACGGCCGCATCGACCTGGAGATCGGATCCATCGACCACGTCGACCCCGAAACCCACGTCGAGCAGCTGGTCACCCTCCGGATGATGGCGGCCGTCCGCCTCGGCCATCCCCTCACCGAAGGACCACTCACCTCATCCCGGTTCGCCGCGGCCGAACACGTTGCCGTCAGCCGCCGCGGCCGATTCACCGGGCCCGTCGACACCGCCCTCGCCGAGCACAATCTCAGCCGCCGGGTCACCGCCGTCCTCCCGAGCCATCTGGCCGCGATGATCCTCGCCGCCCGCAGTGACGTCGTCTGCCTCGTCCCCGCCGCGCTCCTCGACGCCGCCCCCTCGCCGTTCACCGAACCCGCCGCCGCCCTCGGCCTGCACCTCCTCGACATCCCCCTGCCCCTGCCGCCGCTGACGATCGGCATGGCATGGCATCCCCGCCAGGCGGCCGACGGAGCGCACCACTGGCTGCGCAGCGCTGTCCGCCGGACCGTCCTGGCGTCCGGGAGCTGAACCGCGACCACTCCGGCCGTCGCTCGACGTCCATCCCGGATCGAGGGCTACTCCCGGCGTTCGTAGGTGGCGATGATGACGTCGCCGACGGTGTCTGACGAAGCCAGGTCGAAGTCGGCCGGGATCGCCCCATCCACGAAGAGGCGCTTGCCGGAGCCGACGACCACCGGGAAGAAAAGCAGCCGATACTCGTCAACCAGGCCGTGCCGCATGAGCGTATGGGTCAGGTTGCCAGAACCTGACACCCAGATTGGTCCCCCCGCGCCCCCTTTGAGTTCTTTGACCGCGGCGGGCACGTCACCGTCGAGGACGACCGTGTTCACCCAGTCAGCGGACTTGATGCTGCGTGAGGCGACGTACTTGTCCATCGCCTCCAAGCGCTTGTTGATTGGGTGGTCTCCGGTTGTGGGCCAGTACGCGTAGAAGATGTCGTAGGTCTTGCGCCCCAGCAACAGCGCGTCGCCGTCGGCCGTCCACGTGGAGAAGGTGTCGCTGAGCAGGTCCCCCGCGTATCTGGCGGTCCACCCGCCGCCTTCGAAACCGCCTTCGCGATCTTCGTCCGGCATTCCCGGCCCCTGGACCACGCCGTCCAACGACACGAACTGTTGCACGATCACTTTCCGCACGATGTTTCCTTTCGTCTCAACTACAGAGTCGCCACCGCCGGAAAAGTCATCGCGTCGGCACAGATTACGTAGTTTTCACCGACGCGACCGCCCCCGCTGACGCGAAAACCTGGCTCTGTACCCAGACACCCGGTCTTCGTGTGGCTGGAACCAGTCCGGCTGAGTGGATCAGTCGGTGAACGGAGGAACGACCATGTTCGGCGCTCGCCTGTCCCCACGTCGCCGGATCGGCGCGTCCGCAGTCCTGCTGGCGGTGCCGTTGGCTGTCCTTGGCGCCACCGCCGTGCCCGCGCAGGCGGCGATGACCGATCACAGCACCAGCCCGGCCTCGCTGACCTGTCAGGGCAAAGGTGTCGACCCGGCTGCCGGTGCCCGCTACCGGTCCGAGATCCTGATCCAGGCCCCGTTGCGCACCATCTGGGACCTGCAGACCGACGTCGAGGACTGGCCGTCCTGGCAGAAACCCGCCGCTCCCATGACCATCAAGCGACTGGACCGGGGCCCGCTGCGCAAGCACTCACGGTTCCAGGCGACCATCCAGTTGCCGCCCAACCCTCCCGCCCCGCCCGGCACGGTCGTCATCAGTTCGACCGTGCGGCAACTGCAGCCCGGCAAGTGCATCCGCTGGACCGGCCCCGCCGACGGCCCCGGTTACCACATCGACGGCGTCCACGTCTGGAACTTCGTCCAGGTCCCCGGCGGTGTGCTCGTACGCACCGAGGAGAGCCACAGCGGCGCCCAGGCTGACCCGAACTCCGACATGGGACTCGAGGCCTGGCTGAAGGACCTCAAGGCCGCCGCCGAAAGCGGCCCCTGCGTCTGACCCGTGATCGAACCCCTGGTCCCGGGCAGCGGTACTGTGCGGAAGGCACAGGGGGACAGGGGGCTGGTGCGCATGCGGTTCGACGATCTGACGACCAGGATTCGCTCGCGTATCGACGGCTATCGGCGCTCCGGTGACGAGCGACTGCTGTTCGGCGCGGCCGTCGAGTCCGAAGTGGAGGAATTGGCTGACGCCTGCCGGGCCGCCGATCCAGCCCGTCCGTCCGACACCGAGGTGGATCGGCAGGACGTGGGCTGGTCGTTGCTCGGCACGCTGTTTTTCCTTCGGTTCGACAGCAGGCCGCTCGCGCAGCGCGACCTCACCGATCTGACCTACGCGCTCTTCTTCCACTGGCAGAAGGGCTCCGCGTCGGCTGACGTCCCGGGAACACTGGGTGCGCTGCTTCCCGGCCCCGCCGCGGACGTGACCAGCCAGGTCGGTGCCGCCGTCGCGCTGTTCCAGCACTCGATGGCCGATCTCGATCCGATGAACCTGCGGATGACTCTCATCCTGCTGGAGACAGTCGTCGCGGCGACCCCGGCGAAACACCGCGAGTACTCGCTGCGGATGGGGTACCTGGTCGGCGCCAACCTCGTCCATCTGCGGCGAATCGACGACCTGCGGGCCGCCGACGAGGCGATCGAGCTGTCGCAGCGGTGCCTGGACGTGCTGTCCCGGCGGCATCCCGACCGTGCCTGGTTCCTGGCCGCCATCACCTCCGCCCGGATGGCCCGGGTCCGGCATGGCAGCCACGGCGACCTGAAACACGCCATCGCCACCGGTGAGCGGGCGCTCAAGGCGCGGGAGCGCAGAGTCCGTCTGCGCCGGATGAATCGCACCCGGACAGGAGATCCGTTCCTCGAGGCGCTCGCCGATCTGGCGTACTCCTACGAGCTGAGCCCGTTCCGACCCCAGCTTGATTCCGAACTGGCCGAGGCCTACGAACTGCGTTATCGCCTGGCTCGTGGGCCGAAGGACCTGGACCGCGCCATCTCGTTGCGTGAGCGGGCCGTGGCGATGCTGAACGGGAAGGCTCCCGATTTTCTCGCCGGACTCGCCGACAGCTACATCGTGCGATACGACCGCGACGGCCGGAGACGGGACTTGCACCAAGCCGTTGCGGCGGCCACGAAATACCTGGAGATCGCCCGTCCCGATCACCCGAACCAGAACGTCGTGCCCGCCTACGCCGCACTGGCCCGTCTGTTACCGATGGGGGAGCGACTGCCGGACCGGCTGGTACCGGCACCGTGGCCGGACGGTGGCTGGTTCAAACGGCTGTGGCTCGCCCGACTCGCCCCGCTGGTCGTCGAGGCGCATGTGGACGACGCGGACGCGGTGATCACGCTGGGCGAACGGGCACTCGGGGTACCTGGCCTGCTGTTCGCGCTCGACGAGACCGTGCAGGTACCGAACCTGGATGACCCCGCCACCGACCGGACCGTCATCGCGCTCAGCGAGCTCTACGCAGTCCGGTTCGTCAAGCTCGGCACCAAGTCGGACATCGACCGGGCCGTGGCGCTGATCGAGCAGATGACCGGGCCGCAGAGCGTGGCCGATCTGGGTACGGCGGCCTGGGCACACAAACTGCGTTTCGCTGCGTCACACTCGACACAGGACCTGGACATCGCCGTGGCCCTGTCCGAGCGGGCGCTCCAGGCGGCGAACGACGACGACCATGGCCGAGCTCGGATCAGCCACGAACTGGCCGATGTCTACCGGATGAAAGCCAGGACCACGGGCCAACCGGACTTCCTGCGGCGCGCGGCCGAGCTCAGCGAGCAGCTCCTCGCCGACACACCGCCGGACTCTCCCCAGTGGGCCCGGCGGACGGCCGCCGTCGGCGACACGCACCTCGAGTGGTTCCACGTCACGGCGGATCGGACGGAACTCGACCGGGCCATCGACCATTACCAGCGAGCGGCGGACGTCGAGGGGCATCCGAGCGTGTGGACCAAGCTCGGCAACGCCCACCACTTCCGCTTCAGGGCCACGGGTGACGTGGCCGACCTGCGCCTGGCCATCGACAACTTCGCCCTGTCCCAACGAACGGACGACGACACGGTGAAGTCGGTGTCCGTGGCGGCCTACTGCGCGGCTTATCGTCACCTGTTCGACGCCGCTCCCGAGGACGTGCGTACCGACGATCTGGAAGCGCTGGCCGAAGCGTGCACCGCGCCCATGCGCGGCGAGCCCGTCCACCAAGCCCTGGCATGTCAGGCGGTCGGCTCGCTCGCCCTGGCCATGAACCGGCCGCGTCTCGCAGTGCGCCTGCTCAACCAGGCCGTCGACCTGCTGGGCACGGCGACGTGGCGGGAGACCGATTGGCCCGAGCAGGAGGCTCTGCTCGGCGGATTCCAGGGCCTGGCAAGCGAATCGATCAACGCGCAGCTGGCAGCGGGCGATCCGGTGGGAGCCGTCGAAGCCGCCGAGCGCAGCCGGGCCCTCATCCTGGGCTCCGAACTGGACATCCGCGCCGACATCGCCGGTCTCGCGACCACAGTGCCCGAGTTGGCGGACCGGCTCACCCGCGTCCGGGACCGGCTCACCACCCCGATGCTGATCGATCTCGTCGGTGCCGTGCACGACAACGTCGGCAGGAACAACCGCGTACAACTGTGGTCCCAGTACGACGAGCTGATCGCCGCGGTCCGCGAGTTACCCGGGCACGCCGACTTCCTCCGCCCGCCGAGCCTGGCCGAGCTGCGAACCGACATCCAGGGCGGTTTCGTGGTCCTGCTCACCGCCACCGCAAACCACGGCGACGCCATCGTCGTGACCGGCGACGCCGACCCGATCCGCGTTGCCCTGCCACAGCTGACTTCCGCGGACATCCAGGCACACGCCCAGGCTTTCCTCGACGCCACCTCCGCACCACCTCTGACACGAGCGTGGCGCACACCTCGTGTGCTGACCGACATCCTCGGCTGGCTCTGGGAATCGGCCGTCGAACCTGTTCTCGCCGCCCTGCCGCGGCAACCGCGGATCTGGTGGCTGCCCACCGGGATGCTCGGCCTGTTCCCGCTGCACGCCGCCGGTGTCGCCGGACATCCAGGAGCGCTGGACCTCGCCCTGTCGTCCTACATTCCCACCCTGCGCGCGCTCCAGCATGCCCGGCAGCGCGCTCGCCCGGCCGTCCGCAGGCAACTCATCGTCGCCCTGGAACACACCCCCGACTTCCCATCCCTACCGGGAACCGCCGCGGAAGCCGCCGCACTGCACACCCAGCACCCCAACCACCCTCTCCTCACCGGCGTCGGTGCCACCGCGAGCGCGGTCGCGGCTGCCCTCACCGACTGCACCTGGGCACACTTCGCCTGCCACGCCAGCGCGGACCCGAACACCTCATCCCAGGCCGCACTGCACCTGCACCACGGCGAGCTGTCCGTCGAGACCATCGGCAGACTGCGACTGGAGACCGCCGAACTGGCCTACCTGTCCGCGTGTTCGACCGCGGCCCGCGGACGACACACCGACGAACCGCTCAACCTCGCCTCGGCCTTCCACCTCGCGGGATTCCGGCACGTGATCGCCAGCCTCTGGCACCTGGACGACACCACGGCGGCGCAGGCCGCCCAAGCCTTCTACGGGACGTTGCCCGACGCCACATCCGCTGAGGGGGCCGCCGACGCCCTCCGAACCGTGGCCCGCGAGCTGCGCACGCAGCACCCCGACCGCCCTGACCTGTGGGCCGCCCTGATCCACAGCGGCCCCTGACGTCAGCGTCTACAGGGCCGGACGGCGGTCCTGCCACGGCGCCGCGGTCTCCAGCTGCGCGGCCACACGCAACAGCAGGTCCTCACGGCCGGGGCGGCCACCAACTGCACGCCGATCGGCAGGCCGTCGGCGTCGACGTGCAGGGGCAGGGCGATCGCGGGCTGACCGGTCATGTTGACGAACGGGGTGAACGGCGCGAACTGCTGGCTGCGGCGCAGTGGGGCCAGCGGATCCGCCGGGTCGGAGCCGAGCGTGCCGGACGGCAGCGGCGGTTCGGCACTCCCGGAGCCTGGCCGGTGCGGTTCCTGTCAGGCATAGGTGAACTGTTCAGCCCTTGCTGTTATATCAGCGCCCGCTGTACTGTTTCGTTCATGCTGACGTGTGAGACACGGGAGTCCGCCCTCGCCCGCCTGGGGCGCGCGCTGGCTGACCCGACGCGCTGCCGGATCCTGGTGGCGTTGCTGGACGGCGTGAGCTACCCAGGTCAGCTCGCGACCCAGCTCGGGCTGACTCGCTCCAACGTGTCCAACCACTTGTCCTGCCTGCGTGGCTGTGGGTTGGTCGTGGCGACGTATGAGGGCCGCCAGGTCCGCTACGCCTTGGCCGACGCGCACCTGGGCCGCGCGCTGGGCGAGTTGGTGAAGGTGGTACTCGCCGTCGATACCGACCAGCCGTGCGTCGACGACAAGGACCAGCCAGTCGTTGCCACAACCACGGCGGCGGCCAGCCGATGAGACAGGACGATGGTCGCCAGTTCGACTTGCCTTTGGCCGCACGGATCCCAGAGCAGGATGGCTGTACCGACGGTTGCTGCGCGCCCGCCTCCTCGACGCCGGTCGACGCGGACCGTCGGGCCGTGTTGTCACGCCGGGTGCGGCTGCTGGTCGCCGCGACGATCACCTACAACGTCATCGAGGCGATCGTCGCGATCACGGCAGGGCGGATCGCCTCATCCACCGCCCTGATCGGGTTCGGTCTGGACTCGGTGATCGAGGTCGCGTCGGCTGCCGCTGTGGCGTGGCAGTTCTCCGGTAAGGATCCGGAGGCCCGCGAGCGGACCGCGCTCAAGGTGATCGCGGTCTCGTTCTTCGCACTGGCCGCCTATGTCACCGTCGAGTCGGTTCGGTCGCTGTTCGGCACCGAGGCGGCTGACCACTCCACAGTCGGCATCGTGCTGGCGGCTGTGTCGCTGCTGGTCATGCCAGGGCTGTCGTACGCCCAACGCCGCGCTGGACGAGAACTCGGTTCGGCCAGTGCTGTTGCTGACTCCCGGCAGACCCTGCTGTGTACCTACCTGTCCGGCGTGCTGCTGGTTGGCCTGCTGCTCAACTCGTTGTTTGGCTGGTACTGGGCCGATCCCGTCGTCGCACTGGTCATCGCGGCGGTCGCGGTGAAGGAAGGTCGCGAAGCGTGGCGCGGCGACCACTGCTGCTGACGTCGAGCGCCTGTGGTCTGAGACGACCTCAGTCGGAAGTCGGACTCCCCTAAGGGGAATCTCGCCCTGCCGTTGGATGTACCGGGCGGCTCCGTCCACAACACTTTGCCCATGACCACCGCAGCGTCGGCGACCGAGCCCATTGCACGAGGACCGGTCCGCCGCACGGTCACGGCGCTCAGGCAGCGCCTGCCGTTCACCAGCACCGTTGTGCTGGCCATGCTCCTGCTGGCCGTCGCGACCGGGGCGCTCTGGAGCGCCATCGAGGACCGCGCGGTCTTCCCGTTCGTCGGCTATGGAGTGTCCTCACTGGAGGCTGGTCGGTGGTGGACGGTCGTCACCGGACCGTTCTTCGCGGTCACCCCTTGGTACTACCTGCCGATGGTCGGCAGTTTCGCGCTCCTCGTCGGGTTCGCCGAGTGGCGGCTGGGGACGCGGCGTGCGATGGCTGTGACGATCGGTGGTCAGGTCGTCTCGGTGCTGGTGGCGACCCTGTTCCTCGCGTTGTGCCGTAACTCCGACTGGGAGTGGGCTGTGCGGGTCGGGGGCAACCTCGACGCCGGGTTCTCCGGCGGTGCGCTCGCTGCGGTGGCTGTCGCCAGCGCGACGTTGCGGCCCCCGTGGCGGCTGCGCCTGCGTGCCGGGCTGTGTGTGTACGCCGCGGTGACGATCATCTACGTCGGTACGCTCGCCGATCTCGTGCATTTCTTCGCGTTGACGTTGGCGATCCCCGTGGGCAAACGGCTGGTGGGTGCGCGCTGGGCGCCTGCCACGGTGCGGCTGAACGTGCGGGAGTGGCGCCTGTTGGGCGTTGCCGGTCTGCTGCTGCTCAGCATCGCCGAGGTGGTCATGTTCCTCGTGCCCGGCACTGGCCCGTTCGGCTCGGCGGATGGGGTGTCGCTCTCAGCGCCGGAGCTGGCGGTCCTGGTCCTGCTGGTGGTGCCGATGCTCAACGGGCTGCGCAGGGGCAGTCTTGTCGCGTGGCGTTGGGCGGTCGCGCTGTCGGCGTTCGTGGCGCTGCAGGGTGCCGTGGTCGCCACGCTGGTCGCGGCGGCCGACGTGCTCGGTGGCGAATACGATGCTGTGGGCCTGCCGCTGTTCTTCGCGGACAATCTACTGTGGTTGATCGAACTGATCCTCCTGCTCGTCGGGCGGTACGCCTTCCTCGTGCCTTCACGGCGCCGGTTGCGCCGCCACAACCAGGGGCCCGGCCCGGCGCTGGCCCGCACGCTGCTCGGGCGGCACGGCGGCAGCACGCTGTCATGGATGACGACGTGGCCATCCAACAAGTACTTCCTCCGTCAGGACGGCAGGTCCTACCTCGCCTACCGACGCCATGCCGGGGTCGCCGTCGCGCTCGGCGACCCGATCGCGCCGGACGGCACAGCGGTCCAGACAGTCACCGAGTTCACCGCGACGTGCGAGAACTCCGGTCTGGTGCCGTGTGTGTTCTCGGCGACCGAAGCCACCATCGCGGTGACGCGCGAACTGGGCTGGCAGCACGTCCAAGTGGCTGAGGACAACGTGCTCGACCTCGCCGACCTCGAGTTCCGCGGCAAGGCGTGGCAGGACGTCCGGACGGCGCTGAACAAGGCAGCCAGACAAGGCATCGACTTCCGGCTGGTTCGCCTGGCCGACCAACCGGAACCCATCCTGGCCCAGGTCAGGTCGTTGTCGGAGGAGTGGATGTCGAGCAAGGGCATGCCGGAGATGGGCTTCACCCTCGGCGGACTCGACGAAGCGATGGACCCGGCAACCCGCGTCGGTCTCGCGGTGGACGCCGAAGGCACGGTCCACGGCATGACATCGTGGCTGCCGGTGCACACGGGCGCGGGCAAGGTCAGCGGTTGGACGTTGGACGTCATGCGCCGCGGTGCCCATGGTTTCCGTCCCGTGATGGAGTTCCTCATCGCGTCGGCGTGCCTGGCCTTCCGTGCCGAAGGCGCGCGGTTCGTGTCGCTTTCGGGCGCCCCGCTGGCCCACAGCCGCGAGCGCGGCGGCGCGTGCCACATGGTCGAGCGGGCACTGGAATCGTTGGGCAAGCTCATGGAGCCGTACTACGGATTCCGCTCACTGCACGCCTTCAAGGCGAAGTTCCAGCCCCGGCGCGTCCCGCTGTACCTGGCCTTCCGCGACGAGGCCGACCTGCCGCGGATCGGGCTGGCACTGAGCCGCGCATACCTCCCCGATGTCCGGCTACGCGAACTGACCAAGCTGGTGGCTCGTCGCGCAACCGTGGTCGGGTAACGGGTGGTTCCCGGCCGGGTGTGGGGTGGTTGCGGACCGTGGCGTGCGGGTACCTACAAGGGTGTCCGAATTGGCAGATGGCGAAGGCGCCGCACACTGTCCGGGTGAGTTGGCGTGAGCAGCGAAGGCAACCGCAGCCGCGTCACGGTTCTGGTCGCGTTGGCGGCGAACCTGGGTGTGGGTGTCGCGAAGTTCGTGGCCGGGCTGTTGTCCGGCTCGGGCGCGTTGCTGTCCGAGGCCGCGCACTCGCTTGGCGATGTGTCCACTCAGGTCCTGTTGCTCGCGGCCGTGAGCCGGTCGCAACGCCCCGCGGACCGTCGGTATCCGTTCGGCTACGGCAAGGAACGCTACTTCTGGTCGCTGTTGGCCGCTGTGGGGATCATGGTGTCCGGTGCGGCCTTCTCGGTGTACGAAGGTACTCGGACCATTGTGGTCGGTGGTGAGCTGACCGAGTACGTGTGGGTGAACTATCTCGTGCTGGGTATTGCCCTGCTGATGGAGGGCACCTCGTTGGTACAGGCGGCGCGGCAGGTCAACCAGGAGGCGACGGATCACCGGCGGACGGTACGAGCGCAACTGGTCAGTAGTGACGACCCGACGCCGCGGGCGGTGGTCATGGAGGACAGCGCCGCCGTGATCGGCATTCTGCTCGCCGCGGCAGGGGTCGGTCTGCACCAACTCACCGGAACCGCTGTCTGGGACGGGATCGCCTCGATCCTGATCGGGCTTCTGCTGGCGTTCGTGGCCTTGTCGCTGGCGAGCACGAGCAAGCGGCTGTTGCTGGGCAGGCAGGCCGATGCCGGGATGATCCGGGCGATCGAGCTACGGCTGGAGGAGCAACCGGAGATCGACGACGTGGTGGATCTGATGACCATGATGACCGGAACCGACCGTGTGCTGCTCTGTGCCCGGGTGGATTTCGTGGACAGCTACACAGCGGGTGACGTGGAGCAGGCCTGTGTCCGGATCGACGACGACCTGCGGGCCGAGTTCGAGGATCTGGACGAGATCTTCATCCAGCCGGTTCCACGGTCCAACCGTGACCTGCGTGACCGGGTGCTGCGTCGTTACGGCCGCGTCCTGGCCGACGAGTGAGCCGACATCGCAGCGGTCGGTGCCCCGGTGAGCAAGTTTTCAACGGTCACGTACGGGTATTCGACGGTGTACATTCGGCAACCCGGTTGGAGGGACCATGTCCACGGACGCGATCGTGCTCCTGAAAGACGACCACAAGCAGATGCGCCAGCTGTTCACCGCGTTCGGCAACGCGGGGGAGCGGGCGAAGGTCACCAAGGGCAGGCTGGTGGACAGGATCCTCGAGGCGCTCACGGTGCACACGTACATCGAGAACGAGATCATGTACCCGGAGGTCCGAAAACTCCTGCCGGACCTGGAGGACGACGTCCTCGAGTCCTATGAGGAGCATCATGTCGCCGACCTGCTGTGCATGGAACTGGCAACGATGAAACCGGACGACGAGCGGTTCGACGCCAAGGTGACCGTGCTCATCGAGAACGTCACCCACCACATGGAGGAAGAGGAACAGGAGTGGTTCCCGAAGGTGCGCGCTGGTCTGGGGCGTAAGGAGTTGCAGGAGATGGGCGCGCGGATGATCGAGGCGAAGAAGAAGGCCCCGCGACGTCCGATGCAACCGCGCGCCCTCAAGAAAGCGGTGGACGCCATGCTCGCGTGACACCGAGACTGGCCACCAGGCCGCTCGGGGTTGAACTGTGGAGATCGCGGGTACCGTTTCCTGTGGACATCATGCTCCGGAGGGTCTGCGCTGCGTCGACGCTCGCGCTGCTGGCCGGTTGTGGCGGTTCGCGGGAAACGGATCCCGTGCTGGACGCCGCAGCGCGGTTCGAGTCCGCTGTGGCCAGTCATGACGGTGTCGCGGCGTGTTCCCTGCTGGCGCCCGAGGCCGTGCGCCGAGTGAACGATCTCCGCCCGGAAGGATGCGCGCAGGCCGTACCGAAGTTGTCCCTTCCAACGTCGCCGCTGGGTGGCCAGGTGCAGGTCTGGGGAGATACCGCGCAGGTTCGCGCGCCCGCGGACACGCTGTTCCTCCGCAGGTTTCCCGAGGGGTGGCGGATCATCGGAGCCGGTTGCCGGTCGCGTGGTGAACGGCCCTACGAGTGCACAGTGGACGGAACATGATCACGCGGGGGATCTTCGTTCTCTACCTGGTGGCTGTCATCGGCGGCCTGACCTGGTGCGTCATTGCCGGGCTGCTGGGGCGGTGACGCGAGAATGGACCGCATCTCCCGATTTGTCCGGAACAACGGTCTGAGCCTGGGTTTCGGTCTGTTGTTCCTGCTCGCCCTGGCTGGGCAGGCGCTGGCCGGGTACGCCGACTTCAACGACCGGATGCTCGACGCCGGTGGAGCGCCTGTCGACTTCCCGCGCTACGTGACGTCGTCGGATTTCGCGGTGGACATGGCGGAGAACTGGCAGTCCGAGTACCTGCAGTTCTTCCTGTACATCCTGCTGACGATCTGGCTGATCCAACTGGGCTCGCCGGAGTCCAAGCACACCGACGAGATCGGCCTGGAATCAGCCGAACAACAGCTGCTCGGGCGGCACGCTCGCGAAGGATCGCCTGCATGGGCCCGTTCGGGCGGTTGGCGGACACGAGTCTTCTCATCGTCGCTCGGGCTGGCCATGGGCGGCCTGTTCCTGCTTTCCTGGCTGGCGCAGTCCGTTGCGGGCCAGAGCGCCCACAACTCCGAACAACTCGGCCACCTCGAGGACCCCGTCAGCTGGGCGGGCTACGTGGCGTCGGCCGATTTCTGGAACCGGACCCTGCAGAACTGGCAGTCGGAGTTCCTCGCCATCGGTTCGATGGCCGTCTTCAGTGTCTACCTGCGACAGCGTGGCTCGCCCGAGTCGAAGCCAGTCGGCGCACCGCACGCGACGACCGAACAGTCCGGCTGATCACTCGGGCCAGGCTGATCACCGGCCCAGGACCTGGCCGGTGACCTGGCGGCTGAGGCTGACCCGCACCAGAGCCGCGGCCAGCCTGGCCTGGTCCCGTGTTCCGGCCAGCCGAGCCAGTTTCCCGGAATCCATGGGCAGGCCTATCCGCTTCGCGCCGTCGAGCGTCTTGTTGTCGAAGTATGGTCGCAGTTCGGGCCACACGGACTGGGCTTCACGGCAGAAGATGTCCGCCCCGACCGGCCCGAGGCGGGGAAAGCGGCGCAGCGACTGGTGCAACGCCTCCACATCGCCGTCTGCTTCCCGCCTGAGCCTCCGCAGGTCGCCTCGATAGTCGTCCCGTAGTAACTGGGCACCGTCACCGAGCGCGGTCGCGGTGCTTTCGTCGTAGCGCACGTAGTGGGCTTTGCCCAGGGCATCCACCCGTTGTTGCCACGTGGCTTCGAGCATCTTCGCCGGGGTGGTCATCCCTGCCCTGGCCAGTTCGGCGGCCGCCTCGACGGCGATGTCGGCCTTGATACGGGTGGACAGCAGCACACTGAGCACCAGCAGTCTGTACAGCGGGGACGGCTTGTCGGCCAAGCGGATACCGGCCTGCTCGGCAAAGGTGCGCCCGGCGACATCCAGCAGCCGTGCCGCCAGCTTCGTCTGGTCGGTCATGGTTCTCCGTGGGCAATCGGGTGTGTCATCTCGGCTACCCACTGATCCCGGGTTGACACCCCGCAGTGGGACGAGGACGAACTGGCCATGGATGTTTGCCCGGAATCGAGCACGGGTACGACAGAGTCGCGTCAAACAGGCGGCGTGCGAGGCGCGGCGTGCACATCACGCTTCCCGAACAGGTGGCGAGACGCATGGATCTCGATTTCGATTCCCCCGCGGCCCATGGCCTGCGCCATTACGTGCGGCTCGTCGCCGCCGAGCTCGGTCTGACGGGCGACAGCTCGTTGGTCCAACTCGAGCCGCCGGCCAACGCCTATCTGGCCCTTGACGACCGGCTGGCGCGCTTCCCGGGGCGTGACCTCGCGCTGATCTGGGATGAGGAACACGGCTGGGCTCTCGCCGTCGAGACACACTCCGGCGAGGACCTCATCGTCCAGCGTCGTCTGGGCGGCGACGTGCTGCCACCACCCCGAGTCGTCGGTCAGTTCGCCCGCAGCTCGCAGGATCACGCGTTGTCCGGCCTGCCCACGCTTCCGGTCCTGCGCAACAGCGATGATCGCGACGACCTCGAAGCCAGACTGGTCGACTACCTCCCCGACCTGACGACGACAGCCGGGACGGCGGGACGCCGCGCAGTGTGGCCGCCGTGAGGGTGTTGCATGGTCATCGGGTGAGGCGGGTAACCCCTGGTGGACACAGTCGTGCAAGACGAAAGGGCAGCCCATGACGCAGTTCGATCCCGCGCAGCCGCCGGACGAGGTCGCGGAGACGAGCGCGCTTGCCTCCGCCGAGGTCGGTGTCGAGCAGCCGGAAGCGGACACGATGGAACAGGTGCGGCCGACCGGGGACGAAAGGCACGACGAGATGCCGGACACGATCCCGTGGGACGCCGACCCGGCCGACGTGATCGAACAGCACCGTGATGTCGAGGCTGGCGAGGAGGACGATCGCTGAGCCCGTCGATCTCGGTCGTCCTCACCGGACTGTTCAACGACCGAGGCCCCTGCCCTTGAGTCGCTGCCCGGCCTGGGCGTACCGGGGGTCGGCGTTCGGTATCGCAGCGCGGTCGGCGAGCACGACCTCCTGACCCCGGACCTGGCGTATCCTCGGGTTCAAGGTCGGGTGGTGGTGTGCTCGTAGTACTGCCTCCTGCCGCGAGGCATCCAGGACGTGTGTGGTCTACCCGCTGTCGCAGTTGTCCAACCATCACAGGGTTACCGGCCTGAGGTTTCCCCGACCGCCGCAGGGGAAACCCGCGTAAGTGCAGGTTGGCAGGACCCTTTTTGCTTAGCCGCGGACGGCAACTACGCGAAAGGTGATCCCGATGCTTGTTCTCACCCCGATAGCTGTCGAGGTAGTCACCGCCATCACCGCCGCCAGCAGTATGCCCCTGGCCGCCGGGCTGCGTATCGCGGCTGAGGAAGTCTCTCCCGAGGGCGCGAACTTGGCAGCCGAGCTCGTGAAGTCCCCGATGGATGGTGATCAGGTTCTCGCGCAGAGGGGCGCACGGGTGTATCTGGACCGGGTGGCGGCGACCTATCTCGACGACAAGGTGCTGACCGTTGAGCTGCAAGCCGATGGACAGCCGCGGTTCATGTTGTTCGACCCCAGGTAGAGAACGAGTCAAGCTGCCAGCATCGCTGAACCGGCGGGTGCGCCCTCACGGACCACCTGGCCCGTCGGCTCGATCCGCGGCGAGGACCAGCCGAGCCACTTCGGCTGGCGCCTCCCGGGGCGGGAAGTGACCGATTCCGTCGAGCACGACCCGTGCGTAGCCCGCCTGGAACAGGTCCTGCTTGTCCTCAGTCGTTTCCGGGAGGTTGTCGGCGTCCTGCGAGCCGTGCAGCACAAGGGTGGGGCGCATGACCGGGGCCGGTTCGAGCAGTTTCCGTTCGATGTCCGCGTAGGCGGGATCGCCGTCCGCCTCGCCCCAGCGGTGCAGGTAGGCGTGCGTACTGATGGCGGCCCAGTCGTCGTTGTCCCACGCCTGGGCCGCCTGGTCGAACTCCGACCGGCCGAACCGCCACGACGGCGACCAGGTCTGCCAGAGGTAGCGGCAGAAACCACGGCGGTCCTCCGCCACAGCCCGCCGCCCGCGTTCGGTCGCGACGAACCACTCGTACCAGTACGCGTGCGTCGACGCCCAGCTCAGCGGCGCGTCTGGTTTGTTGGTCACGTGTCCTGCCGAGATGGCGACGATCCGCGCCACCCGCTCGGGAAATAGCGCGCCGACCACATAGGCCGCGCGTGCTCCCCAGTCGTGCCCGACGACGAGCACATCCCGCAGGTCCAGCGCGTCCAGCAGGTCGGCCAAGTCACGCCCCAGCGCACCGATCTGTCCACTGCGGACAGTGTCGGTCGACCGGAACCGGGTCGCGCCGAACCCGCGCAGCCAAGGTCGGATGACCCGATATCCGGCGTCGTGCCAGTCTGCCAACAGTCCATCCCAGCAGTGCGGGTCGTCGGGCCAACCGTGCACAGCCACCAGAGGGACACCGTCGTCGGGACCACTGAACTCGCAGTCGATCTCGAGAACGTCGGTGAGAACAGTTTTGCCCATACGCGTGGTGTTGCCCGTTGCCCACCAGCCGAAACCGCACTGGCGCGTAGTCGAGCGACTCGTCGGTTGTGGACTCGGGATGGTCACCAGGCCACGGGTAGGGACCGCAGACCGTGGATCAGCGCGTGGTCCTTGAACACAGGTGTAGCGGCGAGGTGCAACCCGGGGAACCGTTTCAGCAACGCCGGAAGCGCGAGCCGGAGTTCGAGGCGAGCCAATGTCGCGCCGAGGCAGTGGTGGATACCGTGGCCGAAGGCGACATGTGGGCAGCGGCCGCGGGTGACGTCCAGGTCGTCTCCGTTCTGCAGCAGCGCCGGGTCGCGGTTGGCCGCGGCCAACGAGGTCACCACGTGGTCGCCGCGTCGCACCGGGTGTCCGCCGATCGTGGTGTCCGCCACGGCTACTCGGACGAAACCGGCGTGCAGGACCGAGGTGAAGCGCAGCAGCTCCTCGACCGCGTTCTCCACCGCGCTCGGATCGTCGCGCACCAGCGCGAGCTGGTCGGGGTGGCGCAGCAAGGCGAGCGTTCCGAGTGAGATCACGTTCGCAGTGGTCTCGTGCCCGGCGATCAGCAACAGATCCGCCAGGCCGACCATCTCCTCGTCGGAAAGCGCACCCGAGCCGTGCTCGCGGATCAACAGGCTCAGCAGGTCGTCTCCCGGCGTTTCCCGATGCCGCGCGACCAGCGTGTGCATGTAGGCGTCAGCTTCGGCGTCCAGCCGCAGACGCTCCCGAGGCGGCATGGTCGTGTCGAAGAACCGATTGCTCCGCGCACCGAACTCTGCCCGGTCGGCGAACGGCACCCCGAGCAGCTCGCAGATCACCAGCGACGGCACCGGAAGTGCGAACGAGGAAACCAGATCGGTCGGCGGACCGGCGGCCTCCATCGCGTCGAGGTGCTCGTCGATGATTGTCCGCACCCGCGGGGCCAGTGCCTGGGCTCGCCGAACCGTGAAGGTCGCTGTCAACAGACGCCGCAGGCGGGTGTGCTCGGGTGGGTCCAGCATCAGCAGCCGACCTGCGCGGCGCTGTGGCATCTGCTCGTCGTCCACGCCCACGGCGGCCAGGCCGGGCGAGGGACCGACCGCGTCGAGCCGTAGGCGTTCGGCATCGCTGTGCACAGCCCGGACGTCGTCATAGCGGCTGAAGAGGGTGGCCTCATGCCCCAGCGGCGACCGCACCCGGTACACCTCGCCGCGGGCGCGTCGCCGCCGAACCTCCGGGTCGAGACCGAGCCCGTCCAGCTGGGAGGCCAGTTCGAACAAGGCCGGGGAACGCACGTCGTCGTCCACGCTGATTTCCTCTCAGGGACCCATCCGGGAGCTGCTCCCGTGGTTGTTCCACGCATCATTCAAGCTCATGCACGCGCCGCGTGCAACAGTGCGTGCAACGGCGCGTGCACGGATCGACGCGCCCGCCCGTCGGGAGCGCGGGTGGCAGGTCCGTGAGAACTAAGCTGTCGTCATGCGTCAGCGGTGGACCAGACAAACCATCCTGGATGCCGCCGTGGAGCTGGTGTCCGCCTCCGACGGTGCCGACTCGTTCAGCATGCGCAAACTGGCTGCCGCGCTGGGTACCGACTCCTCCAGCCTCTACCGGCATTTCCGCAACCGCACCGAACTGATGCTCGCGGTCGTCGACCACGTACTGATCCAGGCCATGCGCGACTACCGGCGGCAGGGGAACTGGCGCGAGCGGCTCACCGATCTGATCCTGCGCTCATGGGACGCGTACGCCTTGCTGCCGCAGCTGGCAAAAGACGCCAGCCACTATCCGGGCAGCGGGCCGGGCAGTCAGCTGGTGATCGACGAGACTCTGCGGGCCCTGAGCGACGCGGGCGTGCCCGAGCAGCTCATACCCGAGTGGTATCACCGGCTGGTGACTCTGGTCGTGTCGCTGATCTCCGCACACGCTGCCAGCCGCTCGTCCGGCCCGGACGAGCAAAAGCAGAGACTGGAGGCCTTCCGCGTGATCACACTGGGCGCCGACCCGGCCGTCTTCCCCACGCTGGCCCACTACAGTTCCCGCATCGACCCCATCGGCTTCGACCGCGCGAGCTTCCACGCCACTGTGCAACTGCTACTGGACGCAGTGCCCGCACATCAGGAATGAGTGGTCAGGTGGTGTCCCAGTAGTAGCGCACCGACGACAGGTCCCCCTGGGCTACCGCAGCCGGGTCGCCGAACAGGTGCGCGATGCCGTGGTCGCCCCACCCACGGCTGTATACGTCTTCGTCGATCGTGATCAGCACCCGACCGGCAGAGGCGCCGATCGGTGGATAGTTGCCATACCCGCGTGGGTCCTCCTGGGTGAAGTCGGCGCTGCCGCCCAGCGAGCTACCGAACACGAAGTCGTCGCGGAACGGATTGCGAATGCCGAGCACGTGGAAATTTCCATCCCGCGTACATAAGATTCCATGGGTAGTCGCTGCGCCTGCCGTTGAGCTTCGCCAGTTCACGGACCAGCCGCGCCATGTCCCCGTCCTCGTCGATGTCGAACTCGGCGAGTTGCGGAATCGCCCGGCCGACCTCGAACGTCACACCACGCGCCTCGGTGGGAGTGAAGGCCGCGTGCACGCCAGGCTCTTCGCTCACCGCGTGCCGAGGGAAAGCCCGGCAACGCCCCGACGTCAGCGAAGTTGACCTGGACTACGCAGAACATCGGCACACCGTTGTACTGCGGCCACGGCGCGCCTTCGGGAAGATAGGGATGCCCGGTCAGATAGGACCCGGTGGCCGACTCCGGCGGGCCGCCAGTGAGCCGCAGGTCGGCGGAGGGAAGGGCGACCTGGTTGAGAAGCGGCCGTAACTCGTCGACCACCTGCTGTCGGCGTGCGTCTTCGCCAGGAACGTCCATGTCGCGGACGATACAGCCGACTATGTCGACGGCGTCACATCGGCACACGTGGAATCACACGTTCAGATTCTGGCCGTCGGAAACCTGCAGAGGCTGGGAGCGGACACTTCCGGGTGACTGCGGGCAAGCTGTGCTGGCTGCTAACGTTTGGCTGGCCCGCGAAACTCGACGATTCGTTCCCATTCCGTTTGAGCAGTGTGTCGAGTCCCGCTTGTTCGGTTCTCCTGTCGGTATTCAGCGAACCAGGATTGGTGGTTTCTTTGTGGCTGCGGTGGATTCGGACGTGAACGACAGTGGGCCACCGGTCGTGCGCGGGGGCCGCCGACGATGATGTGGATCTACGACCTGCCCAACTGGGCACTGTTCGTTCTGTTCACCGGGGCCGCGATCGGGCTGAGTTGGTCGGCAGTCTTCCTGTTGCGCCCGGTGATGACCCGGCTGTTCCAGCGCGAGGAGCCCGACCAGCGCAACGGGTTGTTCGACATGGTGCTCAGCGGAACCGGCCTGTTCTACGGCCTGCTGCTCGGGTTGATCGCCGCGGCCACCTACTCGTCCTATGTGGAGGCCGAGGACACCGTGAACGCGGAGGCCAGCGTGATCGCGACCCTGCACCGCGACATCACCGGGTACCCCGAGCCGTTGCGTGGCCAACTCCATCATGACCTGGAAAGCTATGTCGCCTGGGTGATCGACGAGGCCTGGCCACAGCAGCGCCAGGGCATCGAGCCAACCGCCGGAGTGGCCCGTGCGACGGCCATGCTCGATCGGCTCATCGCCTTCGAACCGGTCACCGAGGGCCAGAAGGTGGTGCACGCGGAAACGTTCACCCAGTTCAACAAGTTCATCGACCTGCGCCGCCAACGCCTCAACGATGTCGCACAGGGCCTGCCGGGTCCATTGTGGGTGGTCATCGGCCTTGGCGCGGCGATCAACCTGGTGCTGCTGTCCATGCTGGCTGTCGGTCGTGTCGCCGCACACCTGCTCATCTCCGGCCTGTTCGCGGTGTTCGTCGCCATGATGATCTTCCTGATCGCCTCCATGGACAATCCGTTCCGCGGCGAGTTCAGCATCGCTCCCACCGCGTTCGAGAAACTCCAGCAGAACCTGTTCCGGCGGTGATCACCACACCGCTCTGTCCGGCGGTGGTCCCGTCGGTATCCGCCTGTTCACTGGTTCGGTGACTGGAGATCGACAGGGTCGGTCTCGTCGTCGAACTCGTCGATGAGTTCCTCCAGGACGTCCTCCATTGTGGCGATACCGAGGAAGGTGTCCGAGTCGTCGACGACGAGCGTGAGTTGGGCGCGGGCTTGGCGCATGGCGGTGACGGTGGTGGCGATGGGCTGGTCGACCGGGAGTCGCAAAGGGACAGTCATGAGGTCGTGGGCCGTGGCGTCGTGTCCGGCGGCGGTGGCGCGGACGGCTTCGCGGATGTGGACCAAGCCGACGACGTTGTTCTGGGCGTTGAGCACGGGGAACCGGGAGCGTCCGCAGGAACGGCTGCGGTCCTCGATGTCGACAGCCGTGGCGGTGTCGGGCACGGTGATGGTCTGGTCTTGGGGGATCATCACTTTGCCGAGGGTGGTGTTCTGCAGGGCGAGCATCCTGGTCAGCAGCCGTTGCTGACCGTGGGGCAGAGTGCCGTGCTGGCCGGATTCGTGCACCAGGATCTTGAGGTCCTCGGCCAGGTAGATCTTGTCGGCGGTGTCCTTCGGGTCCACGTTGACCAGTCGGAGCATCCAGTTGGTGAAGCCGTTGAGCACGGTGAGGATCCAGCGGACCATGGTGGTGAACCACCGGAACGGCAGGGCGAGCAGCAGCGCCGAGCGTTCGGGGTGCACCAGTGCCCAGGACTTGGGTGCCATCTCGCCGATGACCATGTGCAGGAACACGACCAGCACCAGGCTGATCACGAACGCGATGGCGTAGCTGAGCTGGCTCGGCATGCCGGTGGCGTGCAGCAGCGGGTCGATCAGGTGCGCCACGGCCGGTTCGGCCAGCGCGCCGAGGCCGAGTGTGCAGAGAGTGATGCCGAGTTGGGCACCGGCGAGCATGAGTGACAGCTCGTCGACGCCTTTGACGGCCGCGCGTGCGGCGCGGCTGCCAGCCGCCGCGGACTCTTCGAGCCGGTAGCGTTTCGAAGCGGTGAGGGCGAACTCCGCGGCGACGAAGAACGCGTTGCCGACCAGCAACAGCACGGAGATGATCAGGGCCCATCCCGGGTTCATCGGTTCTGCTCCTCGGTCGTGATCCGGACGGTCCTCGGTACGTGCCGGGACACGTCCAGCACGTCGAGACGTGCGATCAGCGCTGGTGGCGGCTCGTCGTCGAGTGACTCCCGAATGAGGGGAACGGTGACCTGGTCACCAGCTTGGGGGATGCGGCCGAGTCGGTGCAGGATCAGTCCCGAGACTGTCTCGTAGGCGTCGTCGTCGGGAAGTTGGATGCCGGTGTGGTCGGCCAGTTCGTCGATCCGCAGGCGTGCTGGTACCACCCAGACGCCGTCGGTTTGCCGCTCCGGCGTGGTTTCGGCGAGGTCGTCCTCGTCGAGGATGTCGCCGACCAGTTCCTCGGCGAGGTCCTCGAGGGTGATCACGCCCGCGAAGCCGCCGAACTCGTCGAGCACACACGCGAGCTGGCGGCGTTCGGTGCGCAGGCGTTCCAGGACGGCAGGCAACGGCAACGAGTCGGGGACCAGCACAGGAGGCGAGACCACGGTGCCGACCGGGATGCTTGTGCGTTGGTCGATCGGCACGGTGAGTACTTCGGCGAGGCCGACGACGCCTTTCAGGTCGTCGACGCTGTCGCCGAGTACGGGAAAGCGGGATCGGCCGGTGTCCAGGCGTTCGACCACGACCGATACGGGGTCGGTGGCGTTGAGCGTGTGGACGTCGACGCGCGGGGTCATGGCCTGTCCGGCGGTGAGGCCGCGGAAGTCGAGGCCGCGGTCGAGCAGCAGGGACAGTTCGGGATCGAGGTGCCCGCCCGCTTCGGAGTCGTCGATGATCCGCTGCAGGTCGTCGGCGGTCGCGCCCTGGGGGAGCTCCTCGACCGGTTCGATGTTGACCGCGCGCAGCAGCCGGTTCGCGGTCGCGTCGAAGAACCTGATCACCGGCCCGGCGACCTTGAGGTAGGCCAGGGTGGAGCGGCTCAGCGCCTTGGCAAGAGCCTCGGGTTTGGCGATCGCCAGGTTCTTGGGGAACAGCTCGCCGAACACCATCTGCACGATCGTGGCGATCAGCAGCGCCAGCGCCACGGAGATCGACAGCGAGACCGCCTCGGGAACTCCGGCGAGGCCGAGGAGGCGGGCGAGACCGGATCCCAGCAACGGCTCGGCGACGTATCCGGCGAGCAGAGCGGTGACGGTGATGCCGAGCTGGGCGCCGGACAGCATGAACGACAGTCGTTCGGTGACGCGGTAGGCACGTTCGGCGGTGGTGTCCCCCTCGTCGGCCCTGGCGCGCAGTCTGCCGCGGTCCACCGCGAGGTAGGCGAACTCCTGGGCGACGAAGTATCCGGTCGCGGCGGTGAGCGCGAGGATCGTCAACAGGCCGTAAAGGATCGACACGAGGGGGCAGCGTATACACCCTGCTCACTGTTCTCGTCGACCTTGTCACCTTGTCACGGTGGACTACTCGTGGTTCGCGGGCCAGCGCCGGTGGATGTGGTCGATGACGTAGGTGTGCTCGTGCCGCCAGCCTTGGTGGTGGGGGATCGCGTCGTGCAGGTGCGGGTGGTCGTCGTTCAGGTTGTCGTGCACGTGATCGAGCGTTTCGACGTCGTTCGCGGGCCAGGTTGCCCGGGCCTGCAGGACGCCGCCGAGTGTGATCGCACCGAGGACCAGCATGGTCACCGGCATCCCGGCGAACGATCCGAGGAATCCGGCCAGCAGATACGTGATCAGCCAGCCCGCGTGGGAGATGGCGAACTGGGCGGCGAACAGTGTGGACAGATCGGCGGGGCTGGCCGAACGCCGGATCAGCCTGCCGACCGGAGTCAGAACCATCGAGTAGGCGGTGCCCAACAGCAACCACGACACCAGTACCACGGGCCAGCCCAACGAGGTGCCCGCCAGCAGGACTGCGGCAAGGGCGAGTACGCCCACCAGACCTCCGCTCGCGGTGAGCATGACCTTGCGGTCGGGCACGTTCACCAGCAACCGCGGCAGCGCCAACGCGGCGGCCATCGAGCCCAGGCCGAACGCCCCCAACGTCACTGCCACAGCGGTGTTTGTGCGGCCGAACTCGTCCCGGACGAGGACGACCGTGTTGACCAGGACCATCGAGCCCGCGGCCGCCGCGGCGAGGTTGAGCCCGAGCATCGCGCGCAGACGCGGCGTCGCCAGGTAGATCCGCACGCCTCGGGTCGTTCGGTCGAACACGCCGCCGCGGCCCTCGGTCAGGTCCGGCTTGGGCAGCAGGACAGTGAGCACGAGTAGCGCGGACGCCGCGAAACCGATCGAGGTCCCGGTGAAAAGCCAGTTGTAGTCAACCAGCGTCAGCAACGCGGCCGCGAGCGCGGGACTGGTGATGCTCTCCAGGTCGTAGGCCAGGCGGGACAACGACAACGCCCGCGTGTAGTCCTCCTCGTCAGGCAGCAGCAGGGGGATCGTCGCCTGAAAGGTCGGAGTGAAGGCGGCTGAGGCCGCCTGCAGCACCAGGATCAGCACGTACACCTGCCACACCTCGGTGACGAACGGCAGCATGAGCGCCACTCCGCAGCGCACCACGTCCATGCCCACCATGAACGCGCGTCGCGGCAGCCGATCGGCCAACGCCGTGACGACGGGCGCGAGCACTACATAGGCGACCATCTTCAGCGCGAGAGCGGCGCCGAGCACGACCCCGGCATCCGCGCCGGCCAGGTCGTAGGCCAGTAAGCCCAGTGCGATCGTCGCGAGTCCCGTCCCCAGCAGCGCCACCAGTTGCGCCAGGAACAGGTGACGGTAGCCGCGGTTGGCCAGAACACCCATTGATTACCCCCTGTCGCGGTTCTGTCGCCACCTTACGTGCTCAAGTACGCACGCGACGACGTTGCAACAGCCACGCGTGGGCAGTTGCCAGGGGATCTCTATCGCCCAGGTGAGGTGATTAGTCGTGGTCAGGCAGCCCTGCGACATGGTGCTGGGCAGCGGCGAGTGCCTCGGTGAGCAGCCGCCGCACATGCCCTCCGCGGGCCCGATACACCGCCCGACGGCCATCACGATGCGTAGTCACCAGGCCGGTCAGACGCAACTTGGTCAAGTGCTGCGATACCGCCGGACGCGCCACGCCCACGGCGGCGGCCAGCGTCGTGACGTCGTACTCCGCGCCGCACAACAACCACAGCATTCGCAGTCGCGTCGGATCGGACAGCATCCGGAAGGAATCGGCGGCCGCTTCGACGTGGTCGCCCGACGGCAGGACTTTCCACTGATCAGGCTTGTCGGGCAGATGGTGCATGGGCGGAAATCGTGCCAGGTGATGCCCCTGTCCGCCAAACGAACCCACGTTTCAGAACGTCATCGAGGCGGACATCGCGTCGACGTCCGCCCGGATGCTGATTGAGTCATTCAACCGAATTGTCGCCATCCCGACGGCAACAGAGTAAGGACCTCTGCTTCTCCGGTGCGATTCTCGCAGCGCCTTGCGGGGCATCGGAATTCGCTTCGAAGGTACTGAGGAAAGTCACACCGTCGCCCGGGATACCCGTGGACAATTACTCTCCGTTTCTGTCGCATTGGTCCAAAAGTGGAATGGCGAAGCTGATCAAATCTCTCCGTATACGCCGAAAGGTCAGTCGTTGGGTGATCCTGTGTCTTCGTGGCGTCGTTGCTATAGTGGCCCTAAGGATATCCTGTGTACCGCCTGGGGATGTTCGGCAGGCGGTGTCGGATAGTGCGTGTGTTCGTTTGGGGCGCGGCGGGATAGGCCGGGGAATTGGGGAAACAGCGTTTTCTTAGGGGATAAGGGGTGCCCATAGTGAGTGGCAGTGACTCCGGGCGCGTCACCGTTGCCGCAGGGCCCGCCATCCGGGCCATGGTGTGCGACTGCCAACCGGTGATGCAGGAAGGGCTCGCAGCCATCCTTGGCCGAGAACCAGGGATCTCGGTCGCCTGCGCCGCGAGGTCCGGCGACGAGGCCATCACCGCCGCGAAGACGCGGCACCCGTCCGTCGCGATCATCAGCCACGATCCGCCCGCGCTCGACGGCATCGAACTCACCGGTCAACTCGGACGGCTCGACGGCGAGGTGTTGCCGATTTTGCTGCTGGGCGTCCCACCGATCGCGAGCGCGGTGATGCGCTTGCTACGCGCTGGGGCCAGAGCGGTGCTCGACAAGGAGTTGGCTCCGGTGATGCTGCCGGCGACGGTACGTGCGGTGACCTCAGGTGGCGTGGTCATCGCCCCGCCGGAAGCAGCGCAACTCGTCACCCAGATGGAGGAACCGCCTGCGCACAATGGTCATGTGGAGCGTTTACTGTCCGACCGCGAGCGGGAAGTGTACCGGTATGTCGTGCGCGGTCTGAGCAATCGCGAGATCGCCGAGGCCATGTCGCTCACGGTCGCCACGGTGAAGTCCCACGTGCACAGCGTTTCCCGCAAGCTCGACGTCCGCGACCGCGTGCAGGCGGTGATCCTCGCCTACGAGACGGGCGTGATCCAGCCCAACGGGGCTCGCCAGGGCATCGACGGTCACGCCGCAAGCCGCCACTTCGCCAACGGTCAGCGCTGACCGACTGTCGCAGCGGGCGCGGGATCGGTGATCTGCAGCCGGATCTCGCCGAAGTAGCGGTTGCCCGCCGCGTCCGGGATCCAGGTCTGGTCCGGCGTCGGGAGCATTTCCGAGATCACCACGTCGACGCCGTCGCCGTGCTCGTCGCGTGTGGCGCGCAGCATCGTGCACAGCGAGGCCACGTACAGGGGGCTGGTGAAGTCCACGTACACGGGCTTGCGCTCGCTGGCGATCTTGACGAAGCACCGGTCCGGCAGCCCCAGCCGGACAACCAGCTGCCTGCCCGCGAGGTACCGTGCGGCATCTCCCTTGAGCGTCAACAGATCCGCCAGGTCGGCCACTGTCGTGCGCCACGTCTCCCGGAACAACACCAACCGGTCGATCGTCACGCGCGGCGTGTGGCCCGTGCCGGACAGACCACGGAACATGTTCACGGCCGTGGTCGACAGGAAATGGGCGAAGAACTCCAGGACAGGCACGTCCTCGCCGCCGGGCAGCGTGCCCACCAGCCGGTCACCGGCCACGCGGACAGGCACCGCCACGGTCGGCACCACGCGCCGGGCATCCGCGCCCGGCGCCTTGGCGAAGCCGATGAGCCGGTCGCTCGGATCGTCCTCGATCTGGACGTTGCGGCCCGCGTCCCGCGACCACATCGCCGGGAACAGCGGTACCAGGCGGTCCCGCCCGAAGTCCTCGATCGTCTGACGCAGGAGCAGGTCCGGCTCGTCGCGGGACCAGGTGCACCACCGGTCGCTCATCGGCGCGTACGCCAGGTGCAGTTCGCCGAGCACGGCCGTGAAGTCCCCGGCGTCGATGTCCTCTGGTGATTTCGCGCAGAGGATCAAGTCCGGGCTGTGCACCCGCGCCCACGACCAGCCCGGCCGCGCGGCCGCGAACAGCCGGTCCGCCTGCTCGCTGATCTCGGCGGCATCCCGCTGGACCCGCCGCTCACCCGGCGCGGCCGGAAACAGCTGAGCCCACCGACCGGCGAGTGCCTGCTCGATCCCGTCCACCGGTTTGGCGTTGTCGCCCCAGAACAAGTCGATCGCGGGATGCCACAGATCGGCGAGTGTCGGCCGGGGAACGGTTTCCGACACCTTCGCGAACAGCGACTGAAGGCCGTCCTCGTAGCCGCGTCCCAACTCGCTGGTGAGCCACCGGGCCGCCCGCAGCACGATTCCCAGCGCCGGTGCCAGGTCGTCGAGCAACCGTCGGCCGATGACCACGTTGAGGTCACGGCTGGTGTCCTCGTAGCAGATCCCGCGCCCGGCATACATCTGGCCGGGACGGCGGCGCGCGGTTTTGCCGGTCAGGTCGCTGAATGTCTCCTCCAGCACGGACATGGCGGCCGCGAGCGCGGCCGGATCGCCCGCCGCTGCTGCCACCAGGTCACGTGCCGCGCGCAGCCTGTCGAGGCCGGTTTGCGCGGTCCGCCGCAGGTCTCCCGACTCGATCGCGGCGATCCGTTGTGCCAGGAGTGTTTCGGTGTACGGACTGACCGGGAGGTTGGCGTCCCACCGCAGGATCTTGCGCCGCACCAGATCGACCAGCAGTTCAGTACCGTCCTGTTCGGACATGCCTGCGGTGCGGAGAACGTCGGCGGCCGGTCGGGTGCCGTCGCACAGCGCGACCACAACGGCCTCTCCGCCGGTCAGCTCAAGTGGTGGCATTCCCGGCCTGACCAGCTGTCGGCCGTCCAGCAGGTAGTGCGGCATCGGCGACGGCGGCAGCCACAGCCTCATCCGCGGATCCTCCGCGAGCACCGCCGCGTAGGTGGTGAGCGCCCACGGTTCGAGGAACACCTGCCGACGCGCCAGCAGGCCGCTGCCGGGAACCGTTCGCACGCCTTCGGTGTCCGGATCGAGCGTGATCCAGCAACCGGGGCCGAAGAAGCCGATCGTCTCTGTCTTGGTGCAGTACCGCTGCCAGAACCGTGCCAGCACCACTTCGCGGTAGCGGCGCTTGCTGTTGCGCGGTTTCGGCGGTCCGCTGCGGCGCAGTGAGTCCAGCAGGCCGACAACGCCGGGATTCTGCCAGGTGATCGCCTCACGCAGCCCGAGGTCCCCGGCGATCGTGTTGATCCGGTGCGACGACGACGTCAGTGTCTCGGTGAATCGCGCCTCGAACTCCTCTGCGTCCACGGCACCGGCGAGGTGGGCGTCGGCGAGTGTCGCGCATTCGGGCGCGGACAGCCGATCCACCCACGCCGCCGGGAAGCCGGTGGTGCGCAGCAGCGCGTCCCGCCAGATCGACCACCCGGTGTCGCCGAGCGCGAATCGGTGCGAGGGTGCCTCGCCGGCGCTGACGGCCGACGGCGAAAAGGTCGTCGTCATGCTGCCAGCGTGGTCGGGATCGCTACAGCCGCACATACACGTGCCATACAGGGCGGTGAATATCGCGCCTGTACGGCAGGTGTATCGATCACCGACAGGCTGAGATCACTGGTCGGTATACGGGAGGAGTGCCATGTCGGTGAGCAGCCGTGCACCGGGGACTACGGTGTCCTCCGCGCCGGACCGGCCCGGAGGACAGGTCCCCGGGCTGTCCGTGGTCGAGATGGAGATCTGTTCGAGGTGCAACCGGCGGTGTTCCTACTGCCCGGTGTCGCTGGACCCGATGCCCCCGGTTCCGGCGCGCATGTCCGACGAGGTCTTCCTGCGCACGGTCGAGCAGTTGGAGCAGGTGTCGTTCTCCGGCCGGATCTCCTACCACCTGTACAACGAGCCACTGCTGCGCACCGACCTGGCACGCCTGGTGGCGATCATCGCCGAGCGGCTGCCGGACGCGCTGCAGATCGTGAACACCAACGGCGACCTGCTCAACGAACGCCGGTTCACCGACCTGAGGCAGGCAGGCGTCGACTACTTCTACGTGACGCGGCACTCGCCCGGTGACTACCCGGAGCGGCCGTTCCAGGTCCTGCAGACGTGGGAGGACCTCACGCTGACCAACCGGGGCGGCACGCTGACGCACCTGCCGACGCCCTCACCCAGGACCGCGCGGACACCGTGCTGGGCACCGTCGGAGATGCTGATCGTGACCGTGACCGGCGAGGTCCTGCTGTGCTACGAGGACGCGGACCGGGACCACGTGATGGGCAACATCATGCACCAGACGTTGCCGGAGATCTGGAACTCCGAGCAGTTCCACGCCATCCGCGACCGGCTGCGGCACGGTGAGCGCTCCGTCGACGGCATGTGCATGAAGTGCTCCAACGTGTCGCACTCGAGCCCTGGCCTGTCCGCGTTGGAGGACACCGTGCTGGACGCCAACGGCCTGACTCGCCGGTCGGCGGCGCCGGTGGCCACTCTCAAACGCCGCTCCACCCAGGCCAGGGCCGACCAGTCGCAGGCCGAGTCATGACCAGGTCGGAGGTTCGCGGGTTTCACCGGTGCAACGTCTTCCGCCAGCCGCTGCGGCCGGAGGTCGCACACGACGGCACTGGTGTCATCAAGGCCGTCCGGATCGCGACCGTCGAGACGGTGGCAGGCGGCTGTGACTTCATCGACTACGCCGTGGTCCCCGCGGGCACGTCCATCGGAGACCACCGGCACCGGGCGGACGAGGAGGAGTACTACCTCGTGCTCAGCGGCACCGGCACGATGCGGCTGGAGGACGAGACGTTCCCGGTCACCGCGGGCGACCTGGTCCGCAATCCGCCGGGCGGGCTGCACGGACTCGTCAACGCCGGACCGGACCCGGTGTGCCTGTTCATCTTCCAGTTGGCGGTAGGTCAGGAGAACTCGACGTGTGGAACTCACGGGACATCGAGGTGACACCGGGGGCGCGGTGTTCCGGCAGCCAGATCTCGGCATCGTCCACTCTGGATGATGCCGAGCCGGTGGTGCGACTGGCGTCGCGGCTGGACCGTGCGCACCACGTGACCATGACCAGGGACGCGTTCGCGCCCGGCAACACGCTCGTGCGCGAGTGCCTCGCCGGGCGGGACGCGCTGGTCGTGATGAGCCCGTCGGTGCACCGTCTCTACGGACCGCGCATCAAGGACTACTTCGCCGACGCCGCCGACGTGCGTTTCATGACGTTGCGCCGGACCGAGGCGTCGAAATCCCTGGACGGCGTGGTCGAGGTGACCGAACGAGCCGCCGCGGTGGGATTGCGCCGGACGTCACCGATTGTCGCGGTCGGCGGCGGTGTCTGCACCGACATCAGCGGTTTGGCCGCCGCGCTGCACCGCCGCGGCGTACCGCATCTCAATGTGCCGACCACGCTTGTCGGCCTCGTCGACGCGGGCATTGGTACCAAGAACGCGGTCAACCACGGCCGTCGCAAGAGCGCGCTCGGCACGTTCCACCCGCCCGAGCACACCGTTCTGGACATCGACTTCCTCGGCACGTTGCCGCGCAGGCAACTGGCCAACGGCCTTGCCGAGATCATCAAACTGGCCGTGGTGAAGGACCGGCCGCTGTTCGAGATCCTCACCCGCTACGGAATGCGGCTGGTGGACTCGGGCTTCCGCAAGCCGGTGCGCGCCGCCGAGGAGATCGTCCGGCGCGCGGCCGTGGGGATGCTGGCCGAGTTGGCCCGCAACCAGTTCGAGATCGCCGACTTCCGCCGCAAAGTCGACTTCGGACACACCTTCAGCCCGCACATCGAGGTCGCCTCCGGGCACTCGGTGCTGCACGGCGAGGCGGTGGCCATGGACATCGCGCTCTCGGCGCAGATCGCCCACACACTCGGTCTGCTCGTCGACGCCGATCTGGAGCGGATCCTCACCATGCTCGAGGCGGCAGGGCTCGCGCTGACCTGGCCAGGGCTGTCGGCCGACGCCCTCGCCGCGACGCTTCCGTCTATTGTGGAACACCGGAACGGGGACCTGCACCTGGTCGTGCCGACCGGCATCGGCACGTGTGAGTTCCTCGGGGCCGACGACATCAGCACCGCCCTGCTGCGTTCGAGCATGGCCACGCTGACACGGCGCACCTGCGGCGACGAAGCGCCGTCCGTCCGGCGGCAGACCGTTTCGACCTCCGGAGGACAGTGACATGACTGGCGCCGCGCTGGCCCTGTTCGGTGGGCAGCCGATCCGCACACAGCCGTGGCCGAGATGGCCGCAACCGACACAAGCGACGTACGACGCCGTCGCGGACGTACTCGGCTCCACTCGGTGGGCGGTCAGCGGACCGTACGACGGCCGTGTCTGTTACGAACGACGGTTCGCCGCCGCCTTCGCGGCGTACCACGAGGTGCCGTACTGCACACCGACCACGTCCGGTACAGCCGCGCTCACCATCGCGTTGCAAGCGCTCGGTGTCGGACGTGGCGATGAGGTACTGGTTCCCGGGCTGACGTGGGTGGCGTGTGCCGCTGCCGTCGTGAACCTCGGCGCGGTGCCGGTTCTGGTCGACTGCGATCCGTCCACACTGGTGATGAGTGTGGACCACGCGCGGGCTGCGTTGTCGCCGAGGACTGCGGCGATCATGGTGGTCCACCCGTACTGCAGCATCGCCGACCTGGACGCGTTCGTCGCGTTGGCGGACCGGGCCGGTGTGCCGCTGGTGGAGGACTGTGCGCAGGCCCACGGCGCCCGGTGGCGGGGGCGGCCGGTGGGTACGTTCGGCGCGGTGGGGTGCTTCAGCATGCAGCAGTCCAAGCTGCTGACCTCCGGGGAAGGTGGTGCCGTCGTCACCGCGGACGCGGAGCTGTACCACCGGATGGAGCAGCTGCGGTCGGACGGTCGTCTGTTCGTCGACCAGCCGCGACTGGGACAGCTGGAGCTCAGCGAGGTCGGCGGTGTACTCGGCCGCAATCTCTGCCTCTCGGAGTTGCAGGCCGCCGTGCTGTTGTCCGGACTGGACACACTGGCGACCGACAATGAACGGCGTCACCAGCGGGCCTGCCAGCTCATCGACGCGCTCACCGAATGCGAGGCAGTGTCCGCACTCCCCGCCGATCCCCGCGTGACCACCCGGACCTACTACAACTTCGTACTCCGAGTGCGGCCCGAGGCGTTCGCGGACAACACGACCGATGCGATCGCCGCCGCACTGTCGGCCGAGCTCGGCACTTCGGTGAACCCGGTGTACCCGCCGTTGAACCGGCACCGGCTCTACCGCCCCGACCGGCTCGTGCGTGGCGACATGTCCGAGAAGGACATCCGGCGACTGGATCCTGGCCAGTACGAACTGCCCGGATGCGAGGAGGCCCGTCGCACGTGTGTGACGTTCACGCATCCCGTGCTGCTGGGCGGCAAGGACGGCGTGGACGACATCGTCGCGGCAATCCGGAAAGTTCACGACCAGTCGGCGCGGTTGCTGCGGGCACCGCAGCAACCGACCACACAGGCCATCTAGGCCAGCACCTTCCGCAACGCCCTGACCGTGAGGTCCGGCTGGGTGGCGAGGACCGTGACCGCGTCGGTGTACCGCTCGACGATCTCCCGCATGGCGTCGGTCGGATAGACGTCAGCGTTGTAGAGCAACGCGCCACCATCCCGTCGCATGCCGATCTCGACGCTGGGGCCACACCGCGCGAGCCAAGCAGGGGAGAGCATCTCCGGCGCGATGTGCTCGGGCTCGGGCACCCGGCCGGTGATGAACACCTGGTTCACCCGCACACCCGCGATCTCGGTGGTCATGTGCCGGTACGCCTGCGAGTAGATGTTCCCGTCGCACAGTTCGATGTCCGGCCACGGTCGGGCTTGGTCGAAGCCCGGGTTCACCGCACGAGCCATCGCGGTGTACGGCACCAGGTTCGCCGTAGCCTCTGCCAACGTGTCGTGCGTGACCACGACGGCGTCGCCCAGCGTGAGGTCGTCCGGCAGGTCGGTCGCCACATAGGGATCGCTGGCGAACTGGGCTACCGCCTTCCATGCTCGTTGCGTGGTGCGGCCGAGCGTCGCGGTGCTGACAACTGTCCGGTCGGTGCCGGTTTCGACGGAGAGCAGCACGTGGTAGGCCGCCATCATGACGACGAACGGCGTGGTACGTGCTCGCCACGCGACGCGTTTGAGCGCTGCCGCCACCTCAGCGGAGAAGTCGAACGGAAGCCTGCTGCGTGTCAGCAGGTTCGCGCCTGGCACCAACCGCGGCTCGGCGTGCGTACCCACCGCGAACGGGACGAGAGCGCTCCGCCAGTACTCCAACCGGTCGGCGGTGACGGTGAGTCGACGGGTCTGCATGTCGCGCACTTCCTCGAACGAGGGCGCGTCGTCGACCAGGGGAGGGGCGGTGCCGATCCTCGCGCCATAGGCGGTGAGCAGATCGGTGATGAACACCTTGGGCCCGTAGCCATCAGCGACCATGTGTGAGAAACACAAGGTCAACAGGTGCGTCGTGTGATCGATACGGGAGACGGTCGCATGCCACAGCGGACCGTTGCGCAGATCGAACGAACGGCGATTCTCCAAGTACACGAGCTCGTCGATCCGATCACGGCGGCACTTTTCGCCCACCGCGGTCAGGTCGAGGAAGTCCACCGGGAGCTCCGCGTCGTCGCGGATGCGCACGAGGGGATCGGGACCGACGTGGTCGAACACCATACGCAAGGTGTCGTGCCTGCGCAGAACGTCGACGAACGCCATGCGCAGCGCCGATTCGTCCAGAGAACCGTACATGTGGAGGTTGTCGATCACGACGATGCGCGAGCGGCCGGGATCCTCCGGCGACAGCGCCGACATGAACTCCCACTGGCTTTCCTGGCTCGGTGCGAGCGGCACCGCCCGTCCGCCGTCAGTCCTGGACAAGGGCGGCCACCTTCGCCACGGCGGTCGCGATGTCGGCCATGTCCTGCTCGGTGCCGAGCAGCGAACTGTGGTGCGTCACCACGGAGTTCTCGAAGAGATGGCTGGCGTTCGGGAAGGTGCGGCCCTGGTGCAGCGCCACGAACTGGTCGGCCAGCGGCGCAAGAGTGGATTTCGTCCACGGCCGCAGCAGCGGTGTCACGTGCAGTGGGGTGTCGGTGATGTAGAAGGTCGTGTGCAGCTCCGCCGTCAGCGCGGTGGCGATGTCCGCGTTCGTCATCCGGGCCGATAGCCTGTCGAAGACGAACGGCACCTCGTAGACCGACATCCTGGTCTGGGCCGGTGCCGGTCGGACCAGCCGCACGCCGGGAATGTCGTCGACGAGGGCGGCCAGCGCGGCGAAGTTGCGCGCACGGATCTCGTGTTGCCGGTCGAGCATCTCGAGCTGGGCGCAGAGCACGGCGGCCTGGAACTCGCCGAGGCAGAAGTTCACGCCCATGATGCCTGCCGTCTCCAGCAGTTCCTGCTCGCCAGGGCGGCCCGCGTCCGAACGGTAGCGGCGGGAGTCCGCCCGCAGCTCCTCCAACCTGGGCGCGAGTGCGTCGTCGTCGGTCACGACCGCTCCGCCTTCGCCACAGGTCAGCACCTTGCCCTGCTGCATGCTGAAGCAGCCGATCCGGCCCATCGATCCGGCCCGGCGACCGAGCCATTCGGCACCGTGGGACTGCGCGCAGTCCTCGATCACGACCATGTCGTCACGGTTGGCCACGTCGGTGATGGCCGGGATGTCGGCCATCGCGCACGACCAGTGCACGGCGACGACGGCCCGCGCGTCCACGCTCAGGTCGAGGGTGTCCGGACTGAGGCAACCGGTGTCCGGATCGACGTCGACGAGGACGGGGACCAGTCCCGCGCGCAGGGCCGCGGTCGCCGACGCGGTCCAGGTGAGCGCTGGAACCAGGACGCGGTCCGCCGGGCGCAGACCCAGCGATTCGAGCGCGATCACGAGTGCGCTGGAGCCGTGGTCGACAGGGACGCAGTGCCGCGTTCCGGTGTACCGGGCGAACATCCGCGCGAATCTGCGCTCGAACGTCTCGGCCCGGCCGAGTGGAGCGGTGAGCGTCCACCGGTCGCCGTACAGCACGTCGAGCAGGTTTCGCTCCGCGTCCAACGACGCAACCGGCCAACGGGGCCACGGGCGGCCGGGATCACGGACCGGGGAGCCGCCGTTGCACGCGAGCGCGGAACGCGCGGAAGCGATTCCTGTCATACGGCGATCGTCGTGTCCTGCCATACAAAGCCGCTACAGTGCGAGTATCGGCGTTCTGGCACGCGGGTTTCGGGACTGTATGGTGAATGTATCCGTTCGATATGGTCCGGCTGAACACTCGGTGACGTAGATCGGTTCTCGCTACGTTCACGACAGGAGTGCGCGCCATGCGGACGCATATGCTGGGGCATCTGGAGATGGATGAGCTCAAGATATCCGAGGAGCTCGCGTCCGGCGCCCGGTTCCACTACGCGGAGCAGTATCCGGAGTTCCAGAGCGGACGCCCGTGGAAGACCTGCATGTTGTTCTCGCCCGGCGGCGAGGTCGGTGACGGCGTGATCGCCCACTACGACACGACCAAGCCCGTGCGGCCGACCGAGTTCGGCGAACAGCTGCCGTATCTGCGGCACATCGTGGAGGACTCGTTCGACACCTCCCAGCTGCTGTTCGCGCGACTGGTCCTGATGTCGGACAACGTCCTCGTGCCGCACCGCGACTTCGTGGAGTTCACCGAACGGTCCACTGAGGACCGTTGCGGGCATCGGCTGCACGTGCCGCTGGCCACCAGCCCGGACTGCCTGTTCATGGAGGACAACACGATCTACCGGATGCCGTTCGGCGACGTGTGGTCGTTGGACGTGACACGGATGCACAGCGCGGCGGTGCTGTCGGACACGCTCCGCTTCCACCTGATGATGGACTTCGCCGACGTACCGGACGGCACCAAGCTGCTGAAGTTCCCCGTCAACCCGACACCGGGCGTCCCGGCGGACCGGACAGTCACGCGGCCCCCGCTGACCGCGCGTGAGCGGGACGCCATCCTCGGCCTCGCCGGAATAGTGGACATGGAGAACCTGTCGGACGTGTTCGGCATCGTGATCCGCAGGAGTTACCGCAAGGACGGCGGCGAGAACTACGCGTGGGACACGATGCGCGAGATCGGCAGGAACTGCGGCGATCCCGCGGTGCGGACGCGGATCGACGAGCTGTACGAGCACTGTGCCCTCACCAGGGCCGAATGAGGTGAGCACCGATATGGCTGGGACCACGCTGCTGCGAGCACCGAGTTTCCACCACGTGGGCGTCCAGACCAACGACCTGGCCAACTCGGTGCGGTGGTACGAGGAGTTCTTCGGCTGCCGCCCAGCGTGGTCGCTGAGCGCGTTCTCCCCGCTCACGCTCGACCGGTTGCCGGGGATCCGGCGGCTGGTCGAGATGGTCGTCGGCGACGTGCGCGTGCACCTGTTCGAGCGCGACGGCCGGGACGCGGACGAGCCAGCGGCCAGTCTCACGCGGTTCCAGCACGTCTGCATGTCCGTTGTGGACCCGGCCGACCTGGAGACGTTGCGGCGGCGGTGGATCGAGCTCTACGACACGGGCCGGTTCACCTTCGCCCGCGACGAGCAGCCGACCGCGATCGTCATCGACGACGACGGTGTGCGCAGCTTCTACGCGCTGGACGTCAACGGCCTGGAGTTCGAGTTCACCCATGTGCCAAGTGAGGTGTGATGACCCGCGAGGTTGGCCTGGTCCTGTCCAGGCCGCCGTCCGGTCTTGAGTGGGACTTCGGCGGCTACTGCTACGGCGTGGAGCCGCTCACCCTTCCCCTACCCGGTGCACCGGACCGGCCTGACACCACAGAGACGCCCGCGGACCTGCGGGAAGCCTGCGCGCGGATCAGGCGGATCGGTGAGTCCGGCGTGCCCGCCGACCGGATCGAACAATGCCACGACGACGAGGAGCTGTACTGGTTCCGGTGGATGACCGGCCACCAGATCAGCTTCATCGTGTGGCGGCTGATGAGCCAGCTGGTGGACGACGTCACCGAAGGACGGCTGGATATCGCCGGTGCGGTACAGCCGTTGTGCGGCTACGTCCGGACCTACTGCGCCATGCTGCTGTACACCGGGTCGTGCCCGCGCGGGGTGTACAACGACGTGATCCGGCCGAGCATGCGGCTGCGGCACAGGGCGTTCAGCGGCAGCTGGGCGCCTGACTACTGGCCGGTGCGCAACCTGCTGCGCGCCCGCTCGTCGCCGTTCAGCGAGTTCCCCGAGCTCGTCCAGGAGATCCGGCTGCACCAAGTGGTGCACGACCATGTCGCGGCGAACCTGGTGCCGGACGGGAAGTCCTTGCTGCGCCAGTCGGCGGTACGCCGTCAGGACATGCGTCTGCTGCACCTGTTCTACGACAACTACTTCCTCACCACACGAGCGACGATCTCCCGTGCCGTCGTGGTGGCGCAGCTGATCCGGCGGCTGGTGGCTGTCGCGCAGGACGTCACGGTCAACTCGTTGCATCCCGGGCAGGTTGTGGAATCCGGCCAATGGGCCGACGAGGTGGAGGCGTGCGCGAACGGGATCGTCGAGATCCTTGCGAGGGCGGCACACCACGCGGCCGGGCGCACGCCGCAGCCGCACGGTGTGCGACCGGTGACGCTCAGCCGCTCGTAGCGATCGCGTCGACTTCGATCTCGACCAGCAGCCGCGGATCGAACAGCGCGGACACTTCCACGATCGTCGTCGCGGGCAGCACCTCGGCGAAGAACTCCTGATGGACTGCGCCGACCTCGCGCCACGTGGTGATGTCGGTGACGAAGACGCGCGTGCGGACCACGTCCGTGACACTGACACCGGCCTGGTCGAGAGCGTCCGCGGCGCGCTGGAGACACTCCCGTGTCTGCGCGGCGATATCAGCACCACCGACGGGGCCGTCCTGGCCCATCGCGGTCGTGCCCGCCACGCTGACATACGCGCCGACGCGAACCGCGCGCGAGTATCCGAACGTCTTCTCGGTCAGGCTCCCGCTGGAAACCAAAGTCCGGCTCGGCATCCGCTGCCTCCTCCTCGTCCCGGGACGGTGTCTCGCGGGCGAGACACCGTGTCTACACTGGACATCTCTTCGGTGCGGCGCTGCTGTCGTGCCGCTGCCACAATGCTAGGCATGCGTTCCTACTCAGCTGGTATCTACGGCGACGCGGTGGCCGACGTCTACGACGAGCTGGTCGAACCGCTGTCCGGGCAGACGGCCGCGACGGTCGAGTTCCTCGCCGACCTCGCGCGCGGCGGGCAGGCGTTGGAGTTGGGCGTCGGCACCGGCCGTGTCGCGTTGCCGCTGGCCGCACGTGGTGTTGCCGTGCATGGGATCGACGCCTCCCCGAAGATGCTGGACCGCCTGCGTGACAAGGCGGGCGATATGCGGGTGACCACGAGTGTCGGTGACTTCGGCGCTGTCGCGGTGCACGGCGAGTTCGACGTGGTCTACGTCGTGTTCAACACCTTCTACGGCTTGCCCACACAGGATGAGCAGCTGGAATGTGTTCGCCGTGTGGCGGCCGTACTGCGGCCGGGAGGCACGTTTGTCGTTGAGGCCTTCGTGCCCGACCACGCGCGGTTCGACGGCAAGGGAGGGATCACGGCGGATGGCACCGACGCGGGACGACTGGACGTCGCCCGGCACGACCCGGTGGGACAGAACATCTTCGCCCGCCAGGTCCTGCACACCGAGGACGGAACCAAGCTGCTGCCAGTGCACATGCGGTACGTGTGGCCTGCCGAGCTGGACCTGATGGCCCGGATCGCGGGACTGCGTCGGGTGGAACGGTTCGGTGGCTGGTCCCGTGAACCGTTCACCGCGGCCAGTGCCAACCATGTTTCGGTCTACAGCAGGACTTCCGACCCGGATCGGTGAGTAGCCTTGCGGGCATGATGGTCGGCAAACCGGAGTTGATCGGGCAGGTCGGCGCGGTGTCGTCGACTCATTGGCTGGCGTCCACCGCGGGGATGGCGGTCCTGGAACAGGGCGGCAACGCGTTCGACGCCGCGGTGGCGGCAGGTTTCGTCCTCCAGGTCGTGGAGCCGCATTCGAACGGCCTCGGCGGTGATGTGTCCATTGTGGTGCACGAAGGCGCGAGCGGCGCCACGAAGGTCGTCTGCGGCCAGGGACCGACGCCGAGATCCGCCACACTGGACACTTTCCGGTCGTACGGGCTCAACCAGATTCCCGGTTCCGGCATGCTTCCGGCCTGCGTTCCCGGTGCGTTCGGCGCGTGGCTGCGGCTGCTGGCGGAGTTCGGCACGATGCCCCTCGCGTCCGTCATGGACGCCTGCATCGGCTATGCGGCAGGCGGATATCCACTGGTGCCGGATGCCGCGCGGGCGATCGGGACACTCGAGCCGTTGTTCGTGTCCGAGTGGCCGGAGTCAGCCAGGACCTACCTCGTCGGTGGCCGCGCTCCGCAACCCGGTGCGAAGATGCGCAACCTGCCGCTGGCCGAGACTCTGCAGCGAATCCTGCACGAGGCCGAGGCGGCGACGCCGGACCGCGAGACGCAGATCGAAGTCGCCCGCGCCGCGTTCTACGAGGGCTTCGTCGCCGCGACCATCGACGGGTTCGTCCGCAACACCGACGTGCTGGACGCCACCGGCCGACGGCACCGGGGACTGCTCACCGCGGACGACCTCGCGGCATGGCGCCCCCAGGTGGACGATCCGGCCTCGGCGACCTACCGCGACTGTTCGGTCCACAAGCCGGGCCCCTGGTCGCAAGGGCCGGTCTTCCTGCAGCAGCTGGCCATCCTGGACGGCATCGACCTGAGCGCCATGGTGTTCGGCAGCGGCGAGTACCTGCACACCGTGACCGAGGTGGCCAAGCTCGCCCTGGCCGACCGCGAAGGCTGGTACGGCGATCCAGAACGGGCACCGGTCCCGATCGACGAACTGCTCAGCCCCGGCTACGCCGACACCCGCAGGGCTCTGCTGGGGCCGACCGCGGCCAGGGCACCACAACCAGGCACACCCGGCGGCCTGCACTCGTGGATGCCGCGGCCCGACGCGGACCTGGTGGACCCGGCGGCGCTGGACGCGGAGTGGATGCGGCAACTGCAGAGTGGCATGCCGACGATCGTGCTGAAAGCAACCGTCAAGGCGGGGGACACGTGCGCGGTCGCGGTCGCGGACCGCTACGGCAACCTCGCCGCCGCGGTGCCGAGCGGCGGCTGGCTGAAGAGTTCACCAGTGATCCCCGGGCTCGGCTTCCCACTCGGCACACGCGGCCAGACGATGTGGCTCGTGGACGGCCACCCGAACTCGCTCGGCCCGGACAAGCGGCCCAGGAGCACACTCAGCCCGACGGTCGTGCTGCGCGACGGCGATCCGTTCCTCGCCTTCGGCACGCCCGGCGGTGACCGGCAGGACCAGTGGACGCTGGAGAGTTTCCTCGCGGTCACCGACTTCGGGTACGACCTGCAACAGGCCACCGAGGTGACGATGTTCCACACCGACCACTTCCCGTCGTCGTTCACGCCGCGAGCGTGCAGGCCGGGTGTGGTGGTGCTCGAAGACGGCGGCGACCCCGACGCTGTCGTGGATCTGCGCCGACGGGGCCACGAGGTGGACGTGGTGCCCGCGTTCTCCTTGGGCAGCAAGGTCTGCATGGCCGGAGTGGATTCCCACCGGGGATTCGTGCGCGCCTCGGCGGGCCCGCGCGGGAAGCAGGCCTACGCGGTCTGCCGCTGAGGAGGTGGGACATGGTCTCGGACGTCCTGAACGAGGACATCCTGTCCGATCCGTATCCGCTGTACCGCCACTGGCGTGCGGAGGCCGCGGTCGGCCCGGTCACCTTCCCCAGCGGTCTCGTGGTGTGGCAGGTCACCGGCGCCGACGCGGCCAGGACAGTACTGGCCGACGCGCGGTTCACCAGGGCACTGCGGACGTTGCAGTGCGCGGGCATCCTCGGCATGGACTTCAGTGTCGGTGCCAGCATGCTCACCAGTGATCCGCCGCAGCACACCCGCCTGCGCAAGCTGGTCAGCTGGGCGTTCACACCAAGACGGATCGCGCGATTACGTCCTCGTGTCCAGTCCGCGGTGGACGAGTTGCTCCGTCTGGTCGCGGACGCCACCGAATTCGACCTGGTCGAGGTACTCATCGCGCCACTGCCAAGCATCGTGATGTGTGAACTGATCGGTGTCCCGGAAGCGGACCGGCCCCAGTTCGGCCGCTGGACCCACTCGCTGGTGACGACCGCCACCACACGGGAGGAACACGACACGAGACGCGACGCCGTCCAGGCGCAGCGGCAGTACTGGCAGGACCTGATCCGCACGCGGTCGGCGGAGATGGACACCAGCCGTTCCGCTGACGACCAGCCCGACCTGTTGTCGGCGTTGCTGACCGCCAAGGGTGAGACTCGGCTCAACGAGCCGGAGTTGCTGGCCATGTTGAACTTGTTGGTTGTGGCCGGACAGGAGACGACGTCGAGCATGCTGGGCAACGCGCTGCTGGCGTTGCTGGCCCATCCCGACCAGTTGCGGCTGCTGCGCGAGGATCCCGCGCTGCTGCCGAACGCGGTCGAGGAGTTGTTGCGCTACGACCCACCGGTCCAACGCGGAGACCTGCACATGGCGCTGGAGGACGTCACGGTCGACGGCGTGACCATCCCCAAGGGCGCTGCGGTGGTCGTGGTGCTCGGAGCGGCCAATCGGGACAGGACACGCCACGCACAGCCGGACCGTCTGGACATCCGCTGCGGCGCGGCCGACCACCTGGCGTTCGGCCACGGACCCCACTACTGCCTGGGCGCGCAACTGGCGCGCCTGGAGCTCGCGGTCGTGCTCGACACGGTGCTCGCCCGGTTCCCCGGCCTGGCACTGGCCGAACCGGCCGGGCACGTGCCGCGCGGCCCGCGAAGCTTGTTCGTCCGCGGTGTCACCGCGCTGCGCGTCCACACCACTGCTGACATCACCGGCCCGAAGGGATCGGAACCGTTATGAGCCTTCGTATCGCGCAGGTGGCGACCATGGGTTTCCCGGTGCCGCCGAGGGGATACGGCAGCGTCGAGAAGGTCGTACACGCGTTGACCGAGACGTTGGTCGACGAGGACCACGACGTCCTGCTCATCGCGGCCCAAGGCAGCGCGTCGTCTGCGCGGTTGCACGAGGTACCAGGCACACCATGGGCGTTCAACCGTGTCGGCGAGAGCACCCACAGCCTGGTCGACCGGATGCGCGTGGTCCGGCACATCCGGAATGTGCTGCTGCGTCACATCGACGAGCTGGACATCGTGCACTTCCACTCGGCGTGGATGGCGGAGGCCCTGCAGCCGTCCCTCCCGATCCCGTCGGTGACCACGCTGCACATGCAACTGGACACCGCGGCCAACCGGGACATGCTCGGCAAGTGGGACGCGGGGCCGCTGGTGTCGGTGAGCGACGCGCAACGGCAGGGCGTCCGCGATCTCGACCTGCCGTGGCTCGCGACTGTCTACAACGGGCTCCCGTTGAGCGAGACGACGTGGCTCGGCTCCGGAGAAGGCGGCTATCTCGCGTTCCTCGGCATGCTCTCGCCGGTGAAGGATCCGGCCAGTGCGATGCGCGCGGCCATCGATGCCGACATTCCGCTGCGCGTGGCGGGCCCGGCGCCGTGGTACGAGGGCGACTACATGCGTGAGGTGCTGAATCCGTTGCTGGCGCACCCGTTGGTCGAGTGGATCGGCGAGATCGGGGACGCGGAACGAGGCGCGTTCCTCGGTGACGCGGTGGGCAGCGTGTGTACCACGCCCGGACCCGAGCCAGGTTCGCTCGCGATCATCGAGTCTCTCGCGTTCGGCACACCGGTGATCGGCAGGCACGTCGGTGTCCCGCCGGAGATGGTGCACGACGCGATCCACGGCTATCTGGCCACCACCGACGGCGAACGGGAAGCGGCCTGCCGTGCGCTGGACCGGATAAGTCGCAGCACGTGCCGGACGTGGGCGTTGCAACGGTTCTCCCAGCAACGCATGGCACAGGACTACGTGCGCGTGTACGAGACCGTGCTCGGCGGCTACCTGGCGTCGCGGACGGCTGGCGGCCACCAGGCGGCATCGCCTCGGTTGCGGTAGGTCAGAGCTCGTGGACGACGGGCAGCACGTCGGCTGCGATGTCGTGCAGCACGGAGGGATCGCCCGCGTACACGCCTGATTCCCGTGGCCAGTGCACGACCAGGTGTGTGATCCCGGCTTTCGCGTACGCCTCGGCCAACGCGAGGCAGTCGCTCGCCGACCGGAGCGGATCGCCCGCCCACGCCGTGGTCACGAAGATCCGGTCCAGGTCGTCGAAGGAGCGATCCACCCGATCACAGGCCCGGCGCAGCATCTGCGTCTGCTCGGTGACGACGGACAGGCATTCGTCCGGACGGTAGTCACGCGACCAGTCGGTCGGCCCCATCGTGATCCACGCGTCGCCGTACCGCGCTGCCAAGGCCGTGCCGCGTCGACCCGACGCGGCGACGGCCAGTGACGGCGGTGAGCACGGACGCATGTGCGCGTCGGTCACCGCGTAGAAACGTCCTGAGTGGCTGGACACCGGCGCGTGCAACAACTGGTCGGTCAGCCTGACGTACTCGGCGAAACGGTCCGCCCGTTGCGCGGCGGTCAACGGCTCGCGGTCCACGACCATCGCATCCCCCGCACCGGCCGAACCAGCGCCGACACCGAGGACGAAGCGGCCACCGGCGATGTCGTTGATGGTGACCGCGTCCTTGGCCATCACCACGGGATGCCGCAGATTGGGCGAGGCCACCATGACACCGATGGCCATCCTGGTGGTCACCGCCGCGGCCGCGGACAGCACGGGCACTGACGAGTACCAGTCGCCGTCGCTGAGGCTCCGCCACCACAGATGGTCGTAGGTCCACGCCGAGTCGAAGCCGAGATCCTCCACGGCGCGCCACCGTCTCGCGTTGTCCGGCCATGACGTCTCCGGCAGGATCAGCACACCGAGCCGCACCGGTCAGCCCCGTCGCGGAGTCAACTCGTAGAAGCACGTCCGCGGCCCGGCCACGGCGTTGGTGTAGATCCGGCGGCAGGACAGCGAGGTCCTGCCGAACACCTCGAGCCACCCTGCCCGGTCGCGGGGGATACCTTGCGCGGTCAGCACATGCACCAGGAAGAAATCGGAGTCGTTCTCCCGGTTGTCGTAGCGCAGTTCCGGTTCGCCGAGAAGCAGGACCTTGTCGCCGGTGAGTACCTCGGCGTATCGGTCCAGGATGTCCACCACGGCCTGCTCGCCGTCACGGAACTGTTCGTGCAGCACACCGACACCGCAGATCACGTCCGCGGCGCGGCACGACTCCGGCCAGGTGTCCGGCTGGAACGCGTCGGCGACGACGAACTCAGCCCGGTCGGCCATCCCGTTGGCCGCGGCACGCTGCTGGGCGGCGTCGATCGCGGCAGGTGCGATGTCGATGCCCACACCGGACAGTTCAGGCTGCCGTGCGCACATCTCCACCAGCAGCGCGCCGCTGCCACAGCCCAGATCCAGCAGGCGAGTGGCGGACGTCCCCCGCATCGCGGCACGCACGACCGCCGTGTACGACGTGGTGGTCACCGTCCCGGTGTGCTTGCTGAGCGAGCCGTCCGCGCGGGACACGTCCACGCCGTAGGTCATCGTGCCCGTCAGCAGGCCGGTGATGTTGCGCGTGACCGGCGCGTAGGCCTCCATGTAGAAGCCGAGACGGGCCAACGCGATGGGCTCGGTCAACAAACGCCCGCGGTGGCTGAGCCGGTAGCTGCCTCGCCAGTCGTCCAGCACGCCGCCGACTGCCAGGTAGCGCAGCAATCCGGTGCCCACCCGTTCGTCCATCCCGTCCAGCAGCTCGTCGATCTTCCTCGGCTCGGTACCCCGCAACCGGTCGAGCAGGCCGGACTTGGTGAGCGCCAGCAGCGCGTGGCACATGTTCATCGAGCTGATCAAGTCCGGCATGCCGGAGAGGTGGTAGTTCTCCCACGCCCCGATCCGCTCGTCGTTCCACAGGTCGACGACCTCGGTCGCGGACACTGGAGTCTCAGGCACTGCGCCTCCTTACCGACACGCGTGTGGCGGGCTTGCCCGCGTTGTCGCACACGGCTGCGTTGAGCACCGAGGTGATCCACTCGGTGAGGTCGATGCCCGCGCTGTCCGCCGCGGCCGACCACCGCCGCACCTGGTCGCTCCTGAACGTCAGCTTCAACGAGGCGGCCGTGGGCACGCCGTCGGTGTCCTGCGTCGCGCTCGCGCGGACCTGGCGACGCAGCTCGTCACGTGGCCAGCGCATCCGTTCGGCGAAATCGAGCCAGTGGTCCTGGTCCGGCTGCGGCAGCGCGGCGACTTCGATGTGGTGCTGGAGGCTCAGCTTGGCGCGCCGCCGTGCGGGCGGGAACCGGCGCGCGGCCCACGCGTAGTTGCGCAGCGTCTGGTAGTCCAGGGACGTGTGCCGCATGGCACGCTTGTACCGGTCGGGGTACTTCCGTTCGCCGAACACGAGCCAGTCGCCCAGCCACCACACCGACGACTCCGACACCGCGAGGATCTCCTCACCGAGCGCCCGCCACGTGTCGATACCCAGGTCTTCCGGCAGTACCAGGCTGGTGCGCGTAGTCCGTGCCTTCACCAGGCGTGGCGTCGTGGTGGTTGGCATCGGCGGTCTCCTTCATCGGGCCACGACGTCGACCGGTCGCGGCAGCTGCTGGTGTCGGGTCAGGCCCATGGCGGTGCCGAGCCGGTCGATGGCGGTTCGCAACTGGGCGTCGAGCACCTCGGCGTCCTCGCCCCAACCGGCGGCGTATCCCGCCCGGCCGTCCTCGCTCAACGGCAGCCTGACGTGTTGGCCCGGCGCGGCGAGCTGGTTGGCGACCTTCACGTCAGGCAGGTCGGCGAGCACGGTCGCGGGCGGCACGAACTTGCGTACCTGACCGCCGCCGACCAGGAACCGGACCTGCGCGAACGGCGTCACCGGCGCAGCTGGCCGACGCGTCAGCACCTCCAGTCCGAACGCGATGTCGGCCTGGACCTCGTAGAGGTTCACGCCCGTGACGCGGGCGGTCAGGTCGGGAACCAGCGCGCCACCGGGCCGGAACGTGGCCTCCAGCAGCGTCCACCGGTCGCCGGTGATCTTGAACTCGGCCTGCATGACGCCCTCGCCGAGGCCGAGCGCGGTCACCACCTTGGCCATCGCGGGCCACGCTGTGGCCTGGTCCGGCTGGATCGCGGCGTAGGCGGCCGACACGGCGAGAAATCCCTCGGAGTCGGCGTAGTCCGCCTGGCAGACCGACACGAACACCGGCTTGCCGCCGGTCACCACGGCCTCGACGCAGACCTCCCGGCCACCGACGAAGTCCTCGGCCAGCACTGTGCGCGACGGCGACAACATGCGAACCACCGGCCACTGTTGCCGTGCCTCGCCCACATCGTCCACACGCAGCACGCCCGCGCTGCCCGCACAGTCCACCGGTTTCAGCACCACCGGGCGGGACTCGCCATCGAAGAACCGGTCGAGATCGGCGCGTTCGCGAATGTGCTGCCAGCGCGGCACGTCCATGCCCGCGTCAGCGCAGAGACGGCGTTGCTCGAGCTTCGAACGCGCCACGTTCGCCGCGGCACGGCCGATTCCGGGCAGACCGACCTCCTCGGCCACGGCGGCCGCGGTGACCTGTGAGTTGTCGGCGAGTGTCGTGACGCCGTCGCATGCCCTTGCCAGTTCGGCGATGCGTGTGATGTCGGCCGAGCCGTCCCGTGGATCCCACGGCACGAACTCGTGCACCATGTGCTCGTAGCGCCCGGTCGTGTACCCGTCGACGAGGACGATCTCGATCCCCAGCCGCTGCCAGAGAGCGAAGGCCGACTCCCGCATCGGGCTGGCGCCTGCGACCAGCAGTCGTCTGCCGGTGTGGCTCGGTTGGCCAGTCATGGCAGTGATGCTCGTCGGGGCCGATACACCGCCTGTACACGGTCGATACGTGCGCATGTATGTGCCGCGACACATCGCCGATGTATGGCCGGTGTATGTGCCGGGTCCAGGCTGGGAAGCCAGGACGTCGAAGGAGAGACCCGTGTCGGCACCGGAATGGAAGGCGGCCACGCGGCACCACTGGGACACCACGTTGTCCGGGCTGCGCGCGGACGCGCTCGACTGCTTGCAGAACAACATGGCTCTGCTTGCAGACCGTGCGCACGGCCCGGAAACGCACCTGGCGCTCGGGTGCCGGTGGCGGTTCCCCGAGCCTGACGCGGACGGCGCTGTCCAGGTCCAGGTGCCGGTCGCCGATCGGCTGGCCGACGCGGCGACGTTGCTCGGACTGCGCATCGATACCGCTGTCCGCGAACAGGACACGCCGCTTTATGTGATCGCGGACGCGTTCGCTTTGCCCTGGCTGCCGTACGCCGGTCACTCGCACATGTCGCACAGCTTCCTCATCGAGCCGCTCGATGACGAGTTCCTCGTGGTGGACGCGTATCACAACGACACCGAATGGGGATCCGCGCGGCCAGGAGCATGGACGCTCTCCGCTGCGGCGGTGGACCAGATCCTCGAAAATGACGTGACCACATTGGACATCCGGCCGAGCGGGGATCCTGCCCGGCTGGACACGACGCAAGTCCTGGCGGCCAACGCGGCCAACGCGCGAGCGGCCCAGCCCGCTGTCGAGGCGTACATCGCACAGCTGCGCGAACATCTGGCCGAGCCTGGTGTCATCGACCAGATCGTCATGGACATCTGGTTGCTGAGCCGCGAACGGTCACTGCACGCGGCCTGGCTGGCCGCGCCTCAGGTGTCGGTGCGCGCCGAGGCATGGCAGCGGCTGGCCACGCAGAGTTACCTGGTGTCACGGCGAATGCGTCGCGGCGGACCGCCGAACACCGTGCTGATCGACGACCTGGCGCGTCTGTTGCACGACGATGTCACGCTTGCCATCCAGCTCGCTGAATCGTCCACAGAGGACGATAGTGTGGACGCCGCCGTGGTGTCGGAGTTGTGCGGGACGCTCGGCCTCGACGAGTCGGTCGTACGGGCAGAGGACACGCTGCGGTCGTTGCCCGGATTCAACTCCTTCCGCCTGGTGGACGCGATCGACCGGATCGAACACCGGCTCGGCGTCCACCTTCCCGGTGATCTCGCCGTCGACGACCTGCGCGATGTCGCCGGGCTCTGCCGGTTGTTCCGAACCGCCCGGCAGCGAGCCCAGGTGGTGAGCACCGGATCATGAGCCTGCTGCACGAATTGCTGGACACCACGGCGGAACGCCAGCCGGACCGGCCCGCGGTCCGCTGCGGCGAGGCAGAGCTGACCTACCGGTCGTTGACGGCACACTCCGAGCGGATCGCCGCCTGGCTGAGGTCGGTCGGCGTCCGGCGCCAAGATCGAGTCATTGTCGCGCTGCCGATTGACGTGCTGGTGCCTGCCGTGCTGTACGCGTGCTCGCGCGTCGGCTGCGTGTTCGTCGTGCTGCGCGAGGACACACCGGCCACCGTGGCCGCGCACGTCCTCGACGACGCACAACCAGCGCTCGTGCTGACTGAGCCGACGACACTGGCCGATCTCGCCGAACGCCGTGGAATCGCCTGCCACGGCTGGGATGTACTCAGGTCCGCCGACGCCGAGCGACTGCCGGTCGGTGGGCCGGTCGAGGTCGATCCTGTGTGCTTCATCTACACCTCGGGCACCACGGCCATGCCGAAAGCCGTGGTCTCCACCCATCAGCAGGCCACGTTCGCCGTGCGGGCGATCCAATCCCAACTGGCCTACCAGGCCGACGATGTGGTGTACGGCGTGCTGCCGCTGTCCTTCGACTACGGCCTCTACCAGATCTTCCTGGCCACGGCGGCCGGATCGGTGCTGCACCTCGCGGTGGCAGGCGGCCACCGGGTCGCGCTCGACCTGCACGACACAGGCGCGACTGTCCTGCCCGCCGTCCCGTCGCTCGTTGCCAACCTCGCCAAACTGCTCTCCCGACGGCCACAATCGTTGCCACGTCTGCGTCTTCTCACCAACACCGGCGCGGCGATGCCCACAGACCTGCTCACCGTGCTGCGTGAGCGTCTTCCCGCGCTCCGCGTTCAGCTGATGTACGGCCTGACCGAGTGCAAACGGGCGACCATCATGCCGAAGGACGAGGACCTGCGTCGACCAGGCGCGTGTGGCCGTGCACTGCCCGGCACGGAAGTGTTCGTCGTCGATCCGGACGGCACACGGCTGCCCACCGGCGAGATCGGGGAAGTGGTCGTCCGCGGGCCGAACGTGATGGCCGGATACTGGCGCAGGCCCGAGTTGACCGCCCACCGGTTCCCGCGCGCCGACGACCTGTTTCCCCAGTTGAGGACCGGTGACTACGGCTGGCTGGACGACGATGGCTACCTGTACTTCGCCGGACGCCGCGACGACCTGTACAAGGAGCGCGGATTCCGCGTGAGCACCGTCGAGGTGGAGGCCGCCGCACACCGGATTCCCGGAGTGGACGCGGCCGTCGTCCTGCCGCCGAGCGGCGGACAAGAAGGCGCGACACTGCTGGCACAGGGCGACGTGACCGCTGAGGACGTGCTACGCGCGTTGCGTGATCACCTCGACGAGGTCAAGATCCCGGCGCGCTGCGTGATCGTGCCCGAGATCCCGCTCAACGCCAACGGCAAGGTTGCCCGATCCGCGCTGGCAGGCCTGGCAGGTGCGGGATGACCGTGCCTGTCGAGCCACCGGCCTATGTCTACGACCTCGACGAGGTCCGCCGGTCACACGCACTGCTGGTGGCCGCGTTGCCCCAGCCATCCCGGCTGTACTACTCGCTCAAAGCCAATCCGCATCCGGCGATCGTGCGCGCACTCGCCGAGAAGGGCTGCTGGGCCGAGGTCTGCTCGCCGGGCGAACTGGCCGCTGCCACCGAGGCCGGTGTCGCTCCCGCCCGGATCCTCTACACCGGACCGGGAAAGCGGGACACCGAAGTGGCCGACGCGGTCACGGCGGGAGTCCGGTGGTTCTCCGTGGACTCTCCACAGGGCATCGCGCAGGTCGAGAAAGCGGCCGCAGGCGCTGATGTCGACTGTCTGCTGCGGATCAACGACGACACACCGATCGCGGGCCAAGGCCTGACCATGACCGGCGTGGCCTCCCAGTTCGGTGCGGACGCGAGTTGGGTGGCGGCGCGACCGGAGACGTTCGGCGGCCCGATCGCCGGTTTCCACCTCTACATGGCCAGCAACCTGACCGAAGAGGACGACCTGGTCAACCAGTTCGCCACCGCCATCACCACCGCACGCAGGCTCGCTGACGTCTTGGCGATCCCGATGCGCGTCCTGGACCTCGGCGGCGGTTTCGGCGCGCCTTTCGCTCGTGCCGGTGATCTGCCGCGGTTCCCGGGCTTGGCTGACCGTGTGGCCGCGTTGCTGGACGACGCGTTCCCCGGCTGGCGACGCGGAGAGCCGGTGGTGGCGTTCGAATCAGGCCGATACCTCGTGGGCACGGCAGGCAGGCTGGTCACGCGCGTTGCCGACACCAAGCAGTCGCACGGGAAGCCGGTGGTTGTTCTCGAATCCGGCATCAACCATCTCGGTGGCATGTCCGGCCTGCGCAGGCTGGCACCGATCGTTCCGGACATCGAAACCGGCAACGGTTCCGGTGGAGAACGCACGCCCGGGACCATCGTCGCCGGTCCGCTGTGCACCACGTTGGACACCTGGGCCAAGTCGGCCGACGTTCCCGCTGTGCGGCCCGGTGACGTCGTGTGCGTACCGAACGTCGGCGCATACGGACTGACCGCGAGCCTCCTGGCGTTCCTCGGCCACCCGGCGCCGGACGAGGTGGTGGTGTCCGGTGGCCGGATCACCGATGTGTCCCGGCTCGCCGTCGTCCGGCTGCCCGGTACGGAAAGGACGTGAGCAGCAGTGGATGCCGAATTCGTCGAGGTCCTGCGGCCGTACCTGAAGTACGTGGGCGACCGGGAGATCACCGCCGACGCGCGCCTGCGCGACCTCGGACTGGACTCGATGCAGGCGATCGAGTTGCTGTTCGCGATCGAGGACACCTTCGGTGTGTCCATCCCGGATGAACGCCTGACCGACGAGACGTTCGAGACCGGCCGCAGTCTGTGGTCGGTGGTGGAGGAACTGCGGACATGACCGACGACATCACGACCGATCCGGTCGAACTGACGTGTTCGGTGGCCGAGCGGTACGCCGACACCACGGACGCCGAAGCGCGGTTCCCCGACGAAGCGCTCACCGCGATGCGCCAGACCGGTCTGCTCGGCCTGATGGTTCCGGCCGAGTTCGGCGGCTGCGGCGGCACACTCACCGACCTGGTGACGACCACGGTCGAGTTGGGGAAGGCCGACATGTCCGTCGCGATGATCTTCGCCATGCACTGCCAGCAGGTGGCGACGCTGGCTCGATACGGCGGCGACCGGCTGCGGTCGGAGGTGCTGACCGCGGTGGCCGAAGGCAAGTCGTACCTGGCGTCCGTCACGACTGAGGCTGGCAAGGGCGGCCACCTGCTGACCTCCGATTCCCCGCTGGACCGGATCGGCGACACGCTCCGGATCGACCGGCAGGCCCCGATCGTGACCGGCGGCGCCCACGCCGACGGCTTTCTCGTCACCATGGCCATGCCCGGTGCCACCTCGCCCGCACAGGTCGACTTGCTCTACGCAGCCCGCGACCAGGTCGAACTCGACGTGCTCGGCGACTGGCAGCCGCTCGGCGCGCGTGCCACGGAAAGCCTGCCGATGCGACTGGTCGGCTCGGTGCCGGAGTGGCAGGTGATCGGGTCACACGGTGGTTTCCGGGCGATCGCCGCCGCGTTGTTCGCGCCACTGGCGCACATCGGCTGGGCGGCGGCATGGCTCGGTGCGGCCGCGGGCGCCTACAGCCGAGTGCTGGCGCACATCCGCAGCCCCCAAGGTCGGCGGCAGTTCGATCCGTCGTCGGAACTGTTGCTGACACGACTGGCTGACGCGCGTGCCCGGCTCGACGTAGTCCACGCCCTGCTGCGCCACACGGTGTCCGTGGTGGAATCCACGGTGGACCTGTCGACACCATCGGTCCAACTGCTGGTCAACACGCTCAAGACCGAGGCCGCGGTCGGCTGTTTCACCGTGGCGGACATGCTGGTCGAGCTGACTGGTCTGCGGCACGGCTATCTCACCGGCTCACCGCTGCGCCTCGAGCGCACCTTCCGCGACCTGCGCTCGGCCTCGCTCAACTACGGCAACGACCGGCTGCGTCTGGCGAACGGATCGCTGGCCCTGATGGACACCGGAGTGCACTTTGCCTGACTTCCGTGAACTCATCGCTGTCGCCGCCACGGCGGCGGACCGCCGCTCGTTGTGGCGTGGCCTCGGTGAGTCCGGAGCGCTCGGCCAACTCCACGAATCGTCCGAAATGGATGACGACAAGCTCGGAGTGCTCCTGGCAGAGTTGGACGCTTGCGCGCCGATGGGCGACGTGCTCGCGGTGTGCGTGCAGGTCGCGACCGTCATACCGGTGCTGCGCGGAATGGCGGACGGTGGCCTGGCGCGGGACGTCCTTGAGGAGATGCTGCACGGCAAGACAACGGTGGCCTTGGCCGCGACCGATGCTTCCCTGTCCGGCTCGGCATTGATGGACATCCGGACAACCGTGACACCGACTGAGCACAAGGCGGTGCTGAACGGCGGCAAGGAGTGGATCACCAACGCGCTCGACGCGGACTACGCACTGGTCCTCGCCAGGCATCGCGCCGCACGCCACGTGACCAGCTTCCGCTGGGCCCTGGTCCCCACCGACCGGCCCGGTGTGGCGCGGGAACCGAGCGGAGACACCTTCCCGACAGTGGGCCACCTCCGCTTCACCGACGTGGAACTCGATCGCGAACACCTCGTCGGCAGGCAGGGCCGCGCGTTGGCCGAGTTCGCGGGCCATCTGGGCTCCGAGCGGCTCGCCGGTGTGTTGTGGGCACGTGCGCTGACTCGTCGTGTCCTGCTCGACACCCGTACCTTCCTGGGCACCCGGTCCACAGGAGACGGTGTGCTGTGGGACAACGCCGTGGTACGTCACCGGTTCGCCCAATGCGTGCTCGAATGGCACCGTCTGGCCGCACTGTGCCGACGCCCGGTGTCCATTGCGGACGGCATGCTCCTGAAGGCCGCGTGCGGCCAGAGCGTGGACCACATCCTCGGCGAATGCGTTCACCTGCGGGGAGCTGAGGCGTTCCGTGACGGGGGAGTGGCGTCCGTGCGGGAACGCGCGGCGATGTTCGGAATCGCCGGTGGAGCGACCGGGACGATGCTGGCTGGTGTCGCGGATTACGCCGAGCAACTTCTGGACAGTGTGCAACTTTTGGACCGTGCGCCATGACACCGGCGTGTGTGCGTGCTGGTGTCCACGTCACGGCGAGCCCGTTGGCGGAGTTGGCGGATGCCGCACCGCTCCCGGTGGATGTGCGGTGTGCACACGGAATCCCGCAGTGGTGTCGCCAGGACCACCTGGCCGCGCGGATCCTGCTGCGCCGACTGCTCGCGGAGCTCACGGACGACACGGACGACACAGCCGGATCGCCGATCGCCGCTCGCGCGCACGGTGGCCCTTACCTGGTTCACCGGCCTGAGATCGGCATCAGCCTGTCGTACACCGACGGCTGGGCGGCCGCCGCCGTCCACCTGGACGGGGCGGTCGGCGTCGACGTGCAGGCCGCCGTACACGTTGGCGACCGGATGGTGCGTCGATGCTGCACCGCGGCCACGAGCGCCCGCCTGGGCCAACTGCCGGGCACGGACCGTGCGGTCGAGTTCGCCTGGATGTGGTCGGTTCAGGAGGCGTGTGTGAAATCGACCGGTGCTGGACTCGCTGACCGGCCATGGACCATTCCGGTCGGCATCGGCCAACACACTGGGCGATGGCGGACGACCAGATGGGCCGCGTTGCGTGGGCGATGGCCCGTGGCGGTCAGTTGTGCTTACGACATTCGGACAGCAGGAGGTGGCGCGTGCGTGGATTGAGTTGTTATACGGCGAACCTGCACGCGTATCTGGCGGGGGAGTGGGACGCGGATGCCCTGCTCGCCCAGTCGGTGCGGCTCGCTGTCCGCGTTGACCTGCCGGACGGGCAGCTCGCTTTCTCCCACCATGATCCGTCGCTGGACCGGCTGCCGGACGGCACCAGGCTCGGCTACACCGCAACCTCCACTGTGGACGAGACATCGGCTGGGCTGGTGCGCGAGTTGGCCACGTACGGCCGTGTCCTTGTCGTGGTGGACTCCGCCCGGCTGCCCTGGTCGGTCACGCGTGGACGCACACCGACGCCGCACTGGCTTCTCGTCGACGGCCAATCGAGCGGTCACTGGCATGTCGTGGACCGCTTTACCGCGTTGCTGCCTGCCGGGGGCGAGCAACTCCCACACGAAGGATGGTTGTCGACGCACGAACTGTGTGACGCCATGGCACTACCGCCGCACTGGGAACCGGAGCAGGAACAGCGCAACGCGTTGGCGTTCGGCACACAGGTCCCGGTACCGTCCGCGCGCACGTTGTGGCTGCGCCGAAACGAGGATGGCCTCGGCGGTGATCAGCTGACCGGTTGTTGGCTGTACGGCGACGACCAGGTGCTGCCGTTCCTGATGAACTACCTGGTCGACCACGGTACGGGCATCGCGCGGCACCTCGACGACCTGTGGGCCGCGGTCGGGCACCGCGGTTTCGCCTACCGCAGGCGGCTGGCAGGCGGGATCACCGAACGCGAACGCGACGCGCTGCGGGCGGCACTGGTCAAGTGGGAGAACCTGCCGAGGATGCTGCGGATCGCGGCGGAGTCCGCCCAGCGCGGACGGCCGCGGCCGGTGCTCGCCCGCGCGGCGCTCGAAGTCCTGTCCCACGCCGAAGAAGGAGTCCGGTGAGCACGCTCTACTCCCGCTTCGAGCGAACCGCCCGCCGGGTGCCCGACGCGACCGCGTTGGAGGTCGGCGGCGAGCATCTCACCTACGCACAGTTGCGGGGTCTCGCTGAACGATCCGCCCGCGCGATCACCGGGCGCCGCGTTGCCCTCTACTGCTCGCGCAGTGTCAGCACGTACGTCGGGTATCTGGCGGCGTTGTGCGCCGGTGCGACCGTCGTCCCGGTGAATCGCGATGCGCCGGTGTCCCGTAACCGTGATATCTGTCGCGCCGCGGGCGTTGGCATGGTTGTGCCAGAGAACGCACCGGCCGAGGACATCGCGTACATCCTGTTCACTTCCGGCTCGACCGGCCGTCCCAAAGGTGTGCCGATCCGGCATCGGCAGGTGGACGACTATCTCGAGTACTGCGTCGACCGGTACCAGGTCGGTCCGGGATGCCGCCTGTCACAAGCGTTCGACCTCACCTTCGATCCGTCGGTCTTCGACATGTTCGTGGCGTGGACCAGCGGCGCTACTGTGGTCGTGCCGCAACGGGACGAGGTGCTGACGCCCACGCGGTTCGTGGTCGAACGCCGCATCAGCCACTGGTTCTCCGTGCCATCCGTGATCGCGCTCGCCAAGCGGCTGCGTGGGCTGCGCGCGGGCAGCATGCCGAACCTGCGCTGGGCGTTGTTCGCGGGCGAGCAGTTGACGCTCGACCACGCGGCCGGATGGGCCGCGGCGGCGCCGAACGCGACCGTGGAGAACCTGTACGGTCCGACCGAACTCACCATCACCTGCACGGGATACCGGCTTCCGGCCGATCCTCGGGACTGGCCGCGCACCAGCAACGGGACCGTCCCTATCGGCCGCCCGTATCCGCATCTCGAGGCGACCGTACTGACCGACGGCGAACTGTGCGTCCGTGGCTCGCAGCGGTTCGACGGGTATGTCGATCCGGCCGACAACGACGGCCGGTTCGTACGTGTGGACAACGGTGTCGCGACTGCGGTGTCCGGGCTGCCCGCGGACACGGACTGGTATCGCACCGGAGATCGAGTTCGCTGGGAAGGCGGCGATCTCGTCCACCTCGGCCGGATCGACGACCAGGTGAAGATCGACGGTCACCGCGTCGAGCCCGGTGAAGTCGAGTCCGTGCTGCGGGCACTGGACGGTGTCGACGAGGCCGTGGTCGTCCCGGTCGGTGACCACGGGCGGACCACGCTGTGCGCCCTGTACACCGGTGAATCCAGACCGGACGTGGCGCAGGTGCTGTGCGACAGGCTGCCCGCCTATCTCATACCCACCGAAATCCGGCATGTACCGCGCTTCCCGGTGACCGCGAACGGCAAAATCGACCGTGCCGCGTTGCGCCTCATCGCGGCGGGAGGTTGATTTCTTTCAACGGTCGAGGAAAAGGCAGAACGGGTGGCCAATTGGATCGAAATACACTCGGACGTGCTCCTGCGGTTGGAACTCGGCCAGGCGCGCGCCTGCCTTGATCGCGTATTCACCGGCCGTGTCGAGATCGTCGACACCGATATCGAGGTGGACCATCATCTGCTGTTCGCCCGTCGTGCTCGGCCACACCGGCGGCACGTAGTCCGAATCGTCGTGAAAGGACAGTCCCGGCCCACCGCCCGGTGCGGCCAGCTTCACCCATCCCGGCTCGTCCTTGGTCACCTGCCAGCCGAGGAGTCGCTGGTAGAACGCTGCCAGGGCTTGCGGATCGGGTGCGCTGAGCACCACTCCGGACAGTCGCATGGACGTCGGAGCCGCCATGTTCGCCTCCAGTCAGACCTGTCACACAGAGTATGTCGCCACCGGAACTGTAACGCGACCCGTCCATGGTCGCAGAGCGGTGACCGGCGACTCAATCGCTGGTATGAACGTGTCCAGGTGAGTCAATCCTCAGGAGGAAGACAATTCAGGCCACCCTCAAGTAACGTGCTTCGAAGTCGGGGGATTTTCCCACTGTTTCCCATTCCTGACGAATGGGTTGATGTGTTCGGGAAGTCCTGGCGGTCATGTACCTCAGGCGTTCAGGTGGAGCATATGAGGTTCTATGTCCTTGGTCAGCTCGAAATAGTGGCCAGTCGCGGTCCCGTGGCCATCAGGGCCAAACGACTGCGCGCGTTACTCGCGATCCTGTTGCTGAACACGGCGCAGGTGGTTCCGATCGACCGGATCATCGAAGGGATCTGGCCGGACCAGCCGCCGCGCTCGGCGCTGGAGAACGTCCGGACCTACGTCTCCCAGCTCAGACACCTGCTCTGTGCGGCCGACGACCGGGAACGGCTGCAGAGCCACCCGGGCGGATACCGGCTGCTGGTCGATCCGGAGGAGCTCGACCTGCTCCGGTTCACCACGCTGGTCGCCGACGGCAGGCAGGCGCTGCAGTCCGGTGACCACTCCGGCGCGGCGGTGTTGCTCGGCGAGGCGATCGACCTGTGGCGTGGCGCGCCGCTGCCCGAACTGGAACTCGGGCCGACGATCCGGGCCAAGACCGTGGCGTTGGAGGAACAGCGGTGGCAGGTCCAGGTCGACTGGATCACCGCACGGCTCACCCTCGGCGAGCACGCGGAGCTGGTGGCCGTCCTCCGCGAACTGATCGGTGAACGGTCGCTGGACGAGCGGCTGTGGTGCTGCCTGGTGACCGCGTTGTACGCGATGGGCCGCACCGGCGAGGCGCTGTCGGCCTTCGCCGAAGCCCGGCAGGTCTTCATCACCGAACTGGGGATCGAACCCGGACCGGAACTGCGCCGAGTCCAGGCGGCTGTCCTCGGCGGCGAGGAGATCCACGGCGGTCCGAGACTGAGCGGCGCGCCGAGCGTCAGCGGGACGCCCCACCAGTTACCCGCCGGGGGAACCGGTTTCGTCGGCCGCACGGAGGAACACGAGCGAGTGCGTGAACTGGTGGAGAACCACCAGCACCAGGCGATCCTGTTCTCCGGCCCACCCGGCGTCGGCAAGACCGCCAGCGCCATCGCGACGTCGACCGCGGTCGGCTCGACCTTCGCGGACGGCCAGCTCTTCCTGGATCTGCGGGGATCGAGCGGCGAGTCGGTGAACCCCGCCGACGCTGTGGGCTTGCTGCTCGGTGGACTGGGCGTCACGCCGGATGCCGTGCCCGACAACCCCGAACGCCGCATCACGCTGTACCGGACACTCTTGGCGGAGCGCCGCATGCTGGTGTTGCTCGACGACGCCGCGGACACCGCCCAGGTGCTGCCGTTGCTTCCCGGCCCCGGGCACAGCCTGGTGGTCGTGACCAGCCGCCGGTGGCTCGCCGGTGTCGAATCGGCCGCGCACTTGCACCTGGAGCCGTTGAGCCACACCGAAGCGCTGACCATGTTGGCCGGTGTCATCGGCCAACGGCGCGTGGACGACGAACGCGCGGCGGCGGAGCAGATCGTCGAAGCGTGCGGCAGGCTCCCGGCCGCGATCCGCATCGCCGCCGCTCGGCTGGCCGCACGGCCGAGGCACTCGCTGCAGGTACTCGCCGAGCGGCTGGCCGTTCCCGCACTGGTACTGGACGAGCTCATTGTGGACGGACTGTCCGTACGGCGGCTGTTCGAAGTCAGTTACCAGGGCCTGGCCCCGCGCACCCGTGCGTGCTTCCGGATGCTCAGCCAGTTCGACGCCGAGCACATCACCGCGGACGGTCTCGGCGAGTTGCTGCGCCTGCCGGTGCACGAGGCGGACCGGGAGCTGGAACGCCTGCTCCACGAAGGGCTGCTGAGTCCCGGATCCACCGACGACGGAGTCCCGAACTACCACATGCCGGTCGTGCTGCACACCTTCGCCCAGGAGAGGTACGCCGTCGAAGGGCCCGTGCTCCGGTCGGTGACCGGCATCGACACCAGAGGCCGGGCACGGACGTGGGCGAGACCGCGGATCGACCGGCGACTGATCGACACGGAGAGAAGAGGACGCATGAACGGCGAGCAGGAGATCTGCCAGCTCATCGAGAACCTGTTGGCGAGCCAGGGCAGGGCGGACGAGAACCTCGTGGTGACACCGCGGACCTCGCTGGCGGACGACGGTCTCGCGCTCACGTCGCTCGAGCTGGTCCGGCTGCTGGTGAGCCTGGAGGAGCGGATGGACGTCGAGCTGGACGACGTGGCGATCATGAACGCCAGCTTCGACAATGTCGGCGACATCCTCGCGCTGGTCGGCGCCTCGCGGACGCCGACCGGCCGGGCGGGATGAGCATGACGCTGCCGCAGGCGTGGTACAACGCTCTCCCCGACCTGGATCTCGACCTCCCGCCTGATGTTTCCGGCGCGCGGGGCACACGGTCGGGGATCTCGGTCCCGGCGGCTCTGATCCGCCAGGAGATGAGCCGCAAGCGGTGGCTGCCCATTCCGGACGAGGTGCTGGCCCGGTACCGGCAGTGGCGGCCGACGCCACTGCGCCGGGCGCTGGCGTTCGAACAGTCGCTGGGCACGCGGTGCCGGATCTACTACAAGTACGAGGGCGGCAACCTCAGCGGCAGCCACAAGCTGAACACCGCCGTGGCGCAGGCGTTCTACTACCGCGCGGCCGGTGCCGAGCGGCTGACCGTCGGCACCGGCGCGGGCCAGTGGGGAACGGCCGTCGCCGCGGCGTGCTCGATGTTCGGACTCGGCTGCGGTGTCCACATGGTCCGCTCGAGCTACGAGGCCAAGCCGTACCGCCGCACAATGATGGAACTGCTCGGCGCGTCCGTGCAGGCCAGCCCGAGTGCGAGCACCTCGGTCGGCCGTGCCGCCATCGACCAGGACGGCACCGATCAGGATGGCAGCCTGTCGGTCGCGCTCGCCGAGGCACTGGTGGACGCCGACCAGGACGGCTCGTACTTCTGCACCGGCAGCGGCGAGACCTACTCACTCCTGCACCAGACCGTGATCGGCCTCGAAGCGAAGGACCAACTGGCGGAGTTCGGGGACACCGCGGACGTGGTGATCGCGTCACTCGGTGGCGGCAGCAACTTCGGCGGCCTGGCGCTGCCGTTTCTCGGCGCGGCCGCACGAGGCGAACGGTCCGTGCGATGCGTGTCCGTCGAGCCTGCGGCGTGCCCCAAACTCACGCGCGGACGGTACGCCTACGACTACACCGACGCGTCGAAGCAGACGCCGTTGCAGAAGATGTACACGTTGGGCCACACCTTCGCGCCGCCGTCCCTACACGCGGGCGGACTGCGGTACCACGCGACGAGCAAACTCGTCAGTGCCTTGCGGCACCACGGGATGATCGAGGCAGTCGCCTATCCGCAGCGCGCGGTGTTCGCCAGCGCGTTGCGGTTCGCCGCGACGGAAGGTGTGCTGCCCGCACCCGAGAGCGCGCACGCGATACACGGCGCGCTCGTCGAGGCCATGCGCGCTGACGAAGCAGGTCAGCCGAGGTGCATCGTCGTCGGAGTCAGCGGCCACGGCTACTTCGATCTCGCCGCGTACCAGGCATTCCACGACGGAACCATGGCTGACACCGAGCCGTCGGACGACCAGATCGCCCAGTCGCTGGCCCGGCTACCGTGCCAACCAGGCCAACCGCAACCAGCCGTCCCGTCGCCCGCTGAGCAGGTACGGCGGTGGGCCGAGCGACAACCTCACGACATCGCCGTCATCGACGACGACGGCCGGAGCACCAGGACGTGGACTTGGTGCGAGCTGTCCACGGAGGCCGATCGGCTGGCCAGTGTGCTCGTCGGCCTCGGTGTCCGTCCTGACGAGCCAGTCGGTCTGAGGTTGCCCAACCGTGGCGAGTCGGCTGTCGCCGCGTTGGCGGTGCTGCGCGCCGGTGCCGCGTGCTGCCTCCTGCAGCCGTCGCTCGGCATCCCGGAGACCACACAGATGCTCCGCCGGGCGGGGATCCGCGTGCTGGTCGTGGCGCCCGACGATGAGCACCGCGCCGCGTGGGGCCCCGCGGTGGAGCACGTCATCACAGTGAACGAGACATCCACCGCCGACGCGCGGCTCCCGTCCCTTGCGGACCGTCTGGGGCAACTGGCGTTCACATCCGGTACGACGGGACAGCCCAAACCAGTGCTGCACAAGGCGAGCACGTTGACCTTGGCGGCCAGGGCCGTGGTCGACCGGCTGGGGATCACCGCCGCGGACCGCGTGTTCGTACCGTGCCCCATCGCGCACCACAGCGGGTTCCTGTACGGCATGGTCCTGGCCTGGACAGCCGGATGCGCTCAGATCTACCAGGGACGGTGGGACGCGCGCCGCGCCATCGAGGTCCTCGACCGGCACGGTGCGACATTCGCTCAGGTGGCGCCGCCGATGGTGGTCGACATGCTCACCGAGGCCGAACTCGGCGCCCGGCCACCGGAAAGCCTGCGGGCCTGCGTGGTCACCGGCGCGCCGGTACCGGACGCACTGGCCGCCCGAGCCACCGAAGAACTGGGCCTGACCATCTGCCGGGCGTGGGGCAGCACCGAGACCTGCATGGGCACACTGTCCGATCCGGCTGATTCATTGTCCACAACAGACGGCCAGCCGCTGACAGGTGTCCGGATCCGGATCGTCGGACCGGACGGCACGCGGGCGAACGCCGGGACCGAGGGAATCATCGAAGTCCGCGGTCCGTGCCTGTTTCCCGGACACGGTCTCGGCCCGGAGTTCGACCGGTCGGCGTTCACCGCGGACGGCTGGTACCGCACCGGCGATCTCGGAGTTCTCGACGACAACGGCCGACTGCGCGTGACCGGGCGACTGGGCGACGTCGTCAACCGCGGCGGTCAGAAAGTCCCGGTGACGATGATCGAGGGGCTGCTGGCCGGGCACGGCTCAGTGGCCGACGTCGCCATCACCGGCGTGTTCGACGCCCGGCTCGGCGAACGTGCCTGCGCGTTCGTGGTGCTGCGGCCTGGCGCGCGGCTCACCCTCGCCGACATCCGGCACTACCTCGACGCGCGAGGTGTGACCAGGCACTACTGGCCCGAACGACTGGAGGTGATCGACCGCCTGCCGCGCAACGAAGCGGGCAAGGTGCGCAAGCCCGCGCTGCGCCGATCTGTTGACCACCTCGCGCTACTGGGAGAGGAGACCGGCAGCAATGCTCGATGAACAGGACATCGTGGACATGCTTCAGCTCAGGGGGACCGACCAGGAGCAGCTGTTCGCCGCCGCGCGCGACCGGCGGCAGGAGGTGTTCGGCGACGAGGTGGTCGTGCGCGGTGTCACCGAGATCGCCAACCAGTGCCGCGTGAACTGCCAGTTCTGTCCGATGCGGCGGGAGAACACCCGGCACAACGACGGGTTCCGGCTGACCGCGGACGACCTGGTCGACGCGGGCCGGACCGTGCACGCCAACGACATCAACGTGGTGTTCTTCCAAGGTGGTGAGATCCCGCAGACCACCCGCGTGGTCGGCGAGGCGCTGCCCCGCATCCGCGAACTGTACGACGACGACGTGGAGATCCTGCTCAACCTGGGCAACAAGTCCCACGACGAGTACGCCTACCTGCGCGACCAGGGCGCGACGAGCTACATCATCAAGCACGAGACCAGCGATCCGGAGCTGAACGAGCGGATGCGGTTCGAAACGCTCGAGTCCCGGCTGGACTGCATGCGTGACCTGCTGGACCTGGGCTACTGGGTCGGGACCGGCGCCATCACCGGCCTGCCGGGCCAGAGCCTGGCCAGCATCGCCCGTGACATCCTGCTGGCCAGGGACATCGGCGCGCACATGTGCAGCGTGTCGCCGTTCGTGCCCGCACCGGACACCCCGCTGTCCGACCACCCGCCCGGCGACGTCGAGGTCGCGCTGAACGCGCTCGCGGCCAGCAGGCTGGTCGAGCCGAACTGGCTGATCCCGTCGGTCAGCGCGCTGGCCAAGAACCAGGAAGGCGGCCAGTACCGTGGTTTCGCCGCGGGCGCGAACGTGATGACGGTCAACTTCACGCCGCCCGAGCAGCGCGACCGCTACCTGATCTACGGCAAGGACCGGTTCGTCGTCCGCCGCGACTACGCGTCCGGCCTGATCGCGGGCACCGGCCTGCGGCCGCGCAAGTCGGTCTTCGCCGGGCGGGAACCGGCACCGCGCAAGGAGTTCATCCCGTGACCGGCGAACTGCCGACGTCGATCGCGCCCACGCAGGAGATGCAGTGGGAGCTGATGTACGCGCTGTCCCCGTCGGATCCCGGCGCGTCGCGTGTCCTGATCGTGGACAACCGGTATCTGGACGGTCCGCTCGACCGCGCGGCGATGCAGGCCGCCTTCGCCGACGTGATCGCACGCCAGGACGCGCTCAGGCTCACCTTCGCCGCTGTGGCGCCGGATCCGACCGTGGTCATCGAGGACCGGATCGAACCGCCGGTCGAGTTCCTCGACCTGTCCGGCCTGCCGGAGACCGTCCAGACGACACGGATCCAGGAGTTGGCGTACCAGGAGAACCGTCGCCGCTTCGACCTCGGCGGGCCGCTCTGGCACGCCTGGGTGGTCCGGCTCAGCGACGAGACCTGCCTGGTGAACGTGTCGTTCTCGCATGTGATCGCGGACGGCGCGGCGTGCGACGTGTTCATGCACGACCTGCTGGCGGCCTACCAGGCACGCACCGGGGAAGGCCCAGGCTGGACAGCCGACGCGCCGACGTTCGCCGAGATCCACGCCATGCAGACGCGACGCTTCGAGGCACGGTCGGACAAGCTGGAGCACTGGCGGTCCACGCTCGCGCCGGTGCCCCAGAATCCGGACTTCACGCGGAACGCTCCGGCGGACGCGGATCTTCTCGGCCGCGCGCGGATCCGGTTCGAGCTGCCCACCGCGACCGCGACCGAACTGCGCCGGATCGCGTGGCGAGCGGCGACCACGCCGTTCGTCGTCGTGCTCACCGCGTACCACGTCCTGTTGTCACTGCTCGCGGGCAAGGAACGAACGGTGATCGCGAGCGGCACGCTGACGCGTCCGACGAAACGCGAGAAGCAGTCGATCATGCAGTTCGTGACCGACACCTACGTCTGTGCCGACACACCGGACGGCGCGGCACTCCGTGACGTGGTCGCCTACGCACACCGGTCGATGTCCGACGGGATCGAGAACCTGCTGTCGTACAAGGCGATCGCGCAAGCGGTGAATCCGCGGTTCGACACCGTGCGACCATGGGCCGACTACCACATGTGCGACGGGCACTTCTACTCCGGCGCTTCCTACAGCCCGGCGCCGAAAGACTCGCGCCTGCGGCTGCGACACGCCTACATCCCCGGGCGTCCGCCGGACGAACACGCGTCGGAACTGATGGCCGGTGCGCTCACGCCGGACCTGTTCGAGGCGTGGGACGCCTGGTGCGGCCCCAGCGTCGCCATGGGCAATCCCCGCAACGGTGGTGTGCTGCTGTACAACGACCGCGTGTACCCGACCGAGGTGATGCGCGGAATGCTGGACACGTACCTGTGGATCGTGGAAGCCCTCGCCTGGTCGCCGCAGGCGAAGGTGGGCGACCTGCGCGAGGAGTACGAACGCGAGCGGAGGTCGCGGGTATGACACGGACTGATCCCGTGCTGACGCGGGACGGCGCGGTCGGCTGGCGCGACATCCCGTTGGATGGCATGACCTGCTACCACCGGTGCGTCGAAGCCGTCCTGCGCGCCACGGGCAGGTCCACCGACGAGGTCGTCACCGAGATGAGCGGCCCGATCACCAGCGACTTCGCCGACGACGGCCGACCGGATCTGCGTCTGCGCAGCGCGACCGCCCGCTGGCTGTACGCCCCGGAGGGAGAGAGCCGCTGGGATGTGGTGCGGGACCGACTGGCAACCGGATGCCCGATCCTGATCTGGCCGGACGGCTACTTCTGGCCCGGTGATCCCTACGAGGGACGTCGGCACATCCATCACCACGCCGTGCTGGCGACCGGTATCGACGGCGGCACGCTGCGGTACCTGGACGTCGACGCGGACGAGACGAGCGGCTTCCGCGGCGAAGTGCCGTGGACCGACCAGACCAGGCGGGCGTGCACGCGTGTACTCGATCTGGACGTGTCGACGCCAGGACCGCCACTGTTGCCGGGTGAGGTGGACGAAACCATCGCGGCGTCCGTCGAGCCACTCGGCCGACTCGCCCACGCCACCGCGGACCTTGCCCGGTGGTGGGCCGCGGGACCGACACGGCGCCTGGCGCACGCCGTCGACCTGTACGCGCTGGGCGACGTCCAGCCACAGGTGTACCTGTTCGCGGCGCTGTGCGAACGACACGGTCACACCGATCTGGCCAAGCTGGGCTACCGGGCGGCGGCCGTGGCGAAGAAGATCAGCTTGCTGCTTTTCGGCCTGCACAAGTACAAACCGATCGCGCCGTACGACCTGTGCCTCGACGACATCGAGAGTCTCGCCGCTCGACTGCGGGAGATGTGGCACCTGGCCGCGGATACCGCCGCCCTCCCGGACAACGCCGTGCCTGATGGCGCCTGGTTGTGGCAGCGGCTGGACGCACTGTCCATGTGGCACTTCGACTCCAGTATCGGCAGCTGCCCGGAGCGTGTCGAGGTGCGCTCGATCTGAGAGCCGGTAAGGTCCCAGGGGTGGGCGAGAAACTGTCTTGGCGGCAGGCGCTTGCGTGGCGGATGCGTAAGCACCACTTGGTCGACCCTGCTCGCGATGCGGTCGGTGTCGCGAGCACGTTGTGTGGTCTGCACGCGCAGGTGATGTCGTCCGCCGAGTTGAGCGTGTGGGCGCGAACCGGCTCGTTGTCGCGGGATGTTGTGGCGGATGCGCTGTGGAAACGTCGTACGCTGGTCAAGCTGTGGGCGGCACGCGGAACGCTCTACATCCTGCCGTCGGCCGAGCTCGGCACGTGGCTGGCCGCGCTGGGCACGCAGACGAAGTTCGGCAACGCCGGGAACGTGAAGATCGACGACCTGGTCGACGTGATCAGCGCGGCCCTCGACGGGAAAGCACTGACACGCAAGGAGCTGGCCTCGACCGCGGAGCGGATCAGCGGCAAACCGGAGCACGCGGAGTGGATCGGTTCCAGTTGGGGCTCGTATCTGAAAGCCGCATCCTTTCGCGGCGCGATCTGCTTCGCCGCCAGCGAAGGCAGCCAGGTGCGGTTCGCCGCCCCACGCGACTGGCTGCGTACGCCGATTCGCCGCCCGTCCGCAGAGGACGGGATGAAGGACATCACCAGGCGATTCCTCGCCGCCTACGCACCGGCCACCCCCGAAGACCTCACACGGTGGTGGCTGGGGCCGCCGGTACCGACGCGCGGGCGCAAGCTGATCGCCGCGTTGGCCGACGACGTCGTGGAAGTCGACGTGGAAGGCCACCGCGCGTGGGTACTGGCCTCGGACCTGGACGACATGTACGACGCGGAGGCGCCGGACACCGCGTGCTTGCTCCCGGCGTTCGATCCGTGGGTGATCGGGATGGGACGGCACGCGCCGATGCTCGACCCGCAGCACCTGGACAAGGTCTTTCGCAAGCAGGGCTGGATATCACCGGTGCTGCTGGTCAACGGACGGATCGAAGGTGTGTGGCGGAACGAACGGACGGGAGTGGATCTCCAGCCGTTCGGTCGCTTGCCGGAGTGGGCGACACGGCAACTGCGGGCGCAGGCCGAACGGGTGCGTGACTTCCTCGCCGAGCGTCAGGACCGGCTGTAGACGACCGGGAAGTACTCGTCGAAGTCGATCGGGTCACCGACCTGGATCGTGGCCAGGATCTCGCTGGGCAGGATGTTGGGAATGCCGTTGTAGGTCGCACCGCACGGCATCCACGAGATGGCGAAGGCCGGTCGCGGCCGCGGTGTCATGTTCGCACACGAAGCGTGCGCGGTATCTCCATTATGGACGATCATGGCACCGGCCCTGACCGGGCAGGACGCCGGTTCGGCCGTTTCCCACTTCGGGTTGAGCTGTTTCAGGCTGTCGATCCGCATGCTGCCCTTCGTCCGCATCCGGGACTTGTGGCTGCCCGGGATGTAGTGCATGCAGCCGTTGCTCAGGTCGCAGTCGACCAGCGCGAACCAGAACGTGGACGCCGCCGAGTGCGTGAACGAGAACGCCGGAGTGTCCATGTGCCAGCCGGTCGGCTCGCCCCACGCGGGCTTGAACATCGTCTGGTCGTGCCACAACCGCACGCCGTCGACACCGCCGAGCACGGCCGCGATTCGCCCGAGCCGCGGATCGAGGCTGAACTTGCGCACGCGTTCGTCGGTCTGCCACAGGTTGACGTGCTGCGACAGCACGCGAGTCCACGACCGTCGGTGCTTGAGGAACGCGTCCCGCAGCCGTTTCCGGTTCTCCGGCCGGGACACGTCGAGGCCGTCACCCGTGGGCGCGGTGGTCTCGTTCGCCATCCGCGCGAGCCCGCGCGACGCCACGGCGCCGGAGAGATCCTGGTGCAACCGGTCGACTTCCGCGTTGTCGAGGAAGTCCTCGATGACGAGGAAACCGTTCTCCTGGTAGGACTCGACCTGCTCGTCGGTCAGCTCGTCCCGCATGGCCGCCTCCAATCACTGGTGTGTCAGCGTTTCGTGCTGACGAGTCGCCTGATCACGCGCCGCCGCAAGGCGCTGAGCGCCGACTCGACTGCACCGAGCCGGGCGACACCGAGCCGTCCGCGGACCATCCTGATGTACATGCCGTCCACCGCCGCCAGCCGCCCGGCCAACCGCTCGTCGTCCATTGTGGTCATGAACTTCGCGACACGGTTGTTCGTGGACAGCCCGTGCGCCTCACGCATCATGTCGGCGGTGTACCGCATCGCCCGGTCCACCTCGTCCGCGCTGACCTCGTCGGAGTCCAGGTCCATGTCACCGGACACCACCGGCTGGATCAGATCGAACGCGCGCTGGAAGTCCTCGCTGCTCACGCCGGGCAGCACGATCTCGTCCTGGTTGCGCAGCTGCCGGTAGAAACCGGCGACGGTGATGATCAACCGCGTGTACGCCTGCGCCAGATATCCGTGGTGGAACCGTTCCAGGGCCTCGGCGGAATGGTCGCAGCGAATCTCGGAGCAGATGGTGGCCGCCGCGCTCAACGCACCCATACAAGCCATGTGCACACCAGTGGAGAACAGTGGATCGATGAATCCCGCGGCGTCGCCCACCAGCCGGTAGCCGGGACCGGCGTAGTTCGCGGCGAAGTAGGAGTAGTCACGCCAGACGCGGACTTGTCCGTCCCGCTCGGCGTACTCCAGCAACGACGTCACGTCCGGCGATCGGGACAGGCCGTCGGCGAACACCGCCTCGTCCGAACCGAGATCGTAGCGCCGCGCCCGGAAGACGTCCCGGTGCACGACCACACCGACGCTGAGCCTGTCGCCGTGCAGCGGAATGGCCCATGTCCAGCCGGATCCGTCGGTCAGCGCCTCCATCGAGAACGCGCCGGGCCGCTCGGCACCGTGGATGTCGCGGTACACCTTGGCGCCTCGGAAGTACGTGCCCACCGCCACATTCGCGAACGTCTCCTCGGCGCGGCGGTCCTTGAAGTACCGCGCGGACAGCAAACCGCTCTGGCCGGTGGCGTCCACCAGGTAGTCGAAGGAGATCCGGCCGGTGGATCCATCCGGCTGACGTAGCGTCGCGGCGACCGGGCGGCCCTCGTCGAAGTCGACGTCCGTCACCGCTGTCCGGTCGTTGACGTTCGCGCCGACCGATCGCGCGTGGTCGAAGAGAATGTTGTCGAACTCGGACCGCACGACCTGATAGCTGTGCCGGTACTTGCCCTGCGTGGTGAAGTCGATGTGCCCGGGAACCTCGCCCTGTTTCATCCGGAAGTAGCCGCCGTACTTCCTCACGAAACCGTGCGCGGCGACTCGCTCCGCCGCACCGACGAACCCCAGCGTCGGAAGCGCGGACGTCAGCAACGACTCGCCGATGTGATACCGGGGAAACTCCTCCTTCTCCACCAACGTGACGGCCATGCCCTCGCGGGCGAGCATCGCGGCGGTCAACGACCCGGCGGGGCCACCTCCGGCCACCAAGACACGCGTGTGCGGCATGACCACGACAATGTCGCTGCGGCATACAGTTCGCCTACAGAGTAGGTATCCTGTAGGGCCGCTGTATGGCACGAGGCAATGGTCGGCCCATGACCGGAACCGCGGCGACACCGGCTGCCCACGCGCTCGGCACGACCGAAGGCGCGCCGCTCGTACGAGCCAGGAACCTGGTCAAGCGATTCGGCGACACCACCGCTGTGGACGGTATCGACGTCACGATCCAGCCTGGCGAGGCGTTCGGATTCCTGGGCCGCAATGGCGCGGGCAAGACCTCGATGATGCGGATGATCGGCTGCGTGTCGCCGCTGAGCGATGGCGAGCTGACCGTACTCGGGATGGATCCGGTGCGCGACGGTGCCGTGATCCGGGCACGGTTGGGCGTGTGCCCGCAGGAGGACAACCTCGACCTGGAGCTGACCGCCCGGCAGAACCTGACCACGTACGCCCGCTACTTCCGGATCAGCCGCGCCGAAGCCCGGCGACGCGCTGACGAACTGCTGGAGTTCGTGCAGCTCGACGAACGTGCCACCAGCAAGGTGGAACCGTTGTCCGGTGGGATGAAGCGACGACTGACGATCGCCCGTGCGTTGATCAACGATCCGGCCGTCGTGCTGCTGGACGAGCCGACCACCGGCCTGGATCCGCAGGCCCGGCACCTCGTGTGGGAACGGCTGTTCCAGCTCAAGAAGCGCGGTGTCACGCTTGTGCTGACCACGCACTACATGGAGGAGGCGGAGCAGCTCTGCGACCGGCTCGTCATCATGGACGCCGGTCGAATCGTCGCCCAGGGCACGCCACGCTCGTTGATCGACGCGCACTGCGCCAAGGAAGTGGTCGAACTGCGGTTCGCCACGGACGACCTGGAGTCCTACTCGGACAAACTGGCGAACGTGGGCGACCGTGTCGAGGTCCTGCCGGACCGTCTGTTGCTGTACACCGACGACGGCGACGAGGCCGTCCCGCGCGTGTACGAGAACGGTCTGCGACCGTCCGGTGTGTTGGTGCGGCGCAGCGGCTTGGAGGACGTGTTCCTGCTCCTGACCGGTCGGACGCTGGGGGAGGACTGAATGACGCATCCCGCGACCGCGGTACTGGAGTACCACCTGGCCGGTTACCGCCGGGTGTGGCGCAGCACGGTGGCCAGCTCACTCGCCATGCCGGTGTTGTTCTTCCTCGGCATGGGCCTGGCCGTCGGTGCCTATGTGGACCGTGGCGGCGCACTTCCCGTGCCGTACCTGGACTACATCGCGCCGGGCCTGATCGCTTTCGCCGGACTGCAGATCGCGGTCGGCGAAGGTGGCTTCCCCGTGCTGACGAACTTCAAGTGGCAGAAGATCTACGACAGCATGGCAGCGGCGCCGTTGCGGATCGCCGACATGGTCCTCGGCAGGCTGGGCTACATCGCCATCCGCGTGATGGTCGCGGCCGTCGCGTTCCTGGTGGTGATGCTCGCTTTCGGCGCGGTCGGCTCCGTGCTCGCGGTGACCACACCGTTCGTGGCCGCGCTGGTGGGCGTGGCGACCGCGGCGCCGATGTTCGCGTTCGCGGCCAGTGTGAACAGTGCGAACCTGATGGCGGTGATCACCAGGGTCGGGTTGTTGCCGATGATGTTGTTCTCCGGCGTGTTCTTCCCGGTCGAGCAACTACCAGCGCTGGTTCGCCCGGTTGCGTACGCGTTGCCGTTGTGGAGCGGAGTGGAACTGTGCCGCGCCACCACGCTCGCGATTCCCGCCGCGTGGCCCGTTGTTCTGCACGGCGCGTTGCTCGTGGCGTGGCTGGTTGTCGGCTTCTGGCTGGCGTGTGTGCGGTTCCGTAAGCGGTTGGGGACCTGATGGTCGCGGTCGTGCTTGGTCGTGTCGTAGCGGGGGATGCGGTGCGTTCCGGCCATGTCGGTGCGGTGACCGCGCGGGATCTCACGCTCATCCGCAGCGCCAGTTCGTACTTCTGGCTCGTGCTGTCCGGCTTCCTGGAGCCGCTGCTGTACCTGTTGGCGGTTGGCTGGGGCGTGGGGGCGCTGATCGGCGCGGTACCGCTCGAGGACAGCCGAACCGTGCCGTATCAGACCTTCATCGCACCGGCTCTGCTTGCCACGTCGGCGATGAACGGTGCGTTGGCCGAAGCGACCATCAACTTCTTCGCGAAACTCCGCTACCTGAAACACTACGATTCGGTGTTGAACACGCCGGTGACACCGGCGGAGATCACCTTCGGCGAGTTGCTCTGGGCCACTGTCCGCGGCGCGCTCTACAGCGTGGCGTTCCTGCTGGTGATGGTCATGATGGGCCTGGTGACGCCCTGGGCGGCGCTCGCAGCGCTCCCCGCGGCGCTGCTGATCTGCCTGGCGTTCAGCGCTCTGGGCCTGGCGATGTCCACCTTCATGCGGAACTGGTCGGATTTCGAGTACTCCGGCGTCGTGCAGTTCGCCCTGTTCGTGTTCTCGGGCACGTTCGTACCCTTGTCGACGTTCCCGGAACCACTGCGAATCCTGGTGGAACTGACACCGCTCTACCACGGTGTCGACCTGATCCGAGCGATCACACTCGGCCCACTTACCTGGACCGTGGTGCTGAACGTGCTGTACCTCGTGCTGTTGACGCTGACCGCAGCGGCTGTGGCGGCCCGCCGAATGCGTCATCACCTCCGGACTTAGAAACGCGCGGAACAGTGGTGCGTTCCTAACGCGCCACGCGGTGGCGGAGGTGGACCACTCGGTCAGCTATTCGGTGTTGCTAAGTACCGGTAGTCAGCGCTACTGTGTACTGGTACTCAGTACCACTGAGTATTCGAGGGCACCGGAAAAGGGATCCACATGACAGCCAGTCAGACCCAGGGGTTGGCGATCCGCGTTCAAGGCCTGGAGAAGTCGTACAAGGACCTGCGGGTGCTGCGCGGCGTGGACTTCGACGTGCCGCGGGGCAGCATCTTCGCCCTGCTCGGGTCCAACGGGGCAGGCAAGACCACGATCGTGAGAATCCTGTCCACGCTGCTCAAGGCAGACGCGGGGACGGCAACCGTGAACGGCTTGGACGTCGCGACGCAATCGCTGAACGTGCGCGAGTCCATCAGCCTCACCGGACAGTTCGCGGCTGTCGACGAGATCCTCAGCGGCCGGGAGAACCTCGTGCTGGTCGCCAAACTACGCCACGTCAAGGATCCGGGCGGGATCGCGGACGGTCTGCTGGACCGCTTCGCGCTGACCGACGCGGCCGCGCGCAGGGTGGCGACGTACTCGGGCGGCATGCGCCGCCGCCTCGACATCGCGATGAGCCTCATCGGCAACCCCCCGGTCGTCTTCCTCGACGAGCCGACGACCGGGCTCGACCCCGAGGCACGCATCGAGGTGTGGGAAACGGTCAGGCAACTGGCCGGTCAGGGCACGACGTGCTGCTCACGACGCAGTACCTGGACGAAGCCGAACAACTCGCCGACCGGATCGCGATCCTGCACGAGGGCCGGATCATCGTGAACGGCACCCTCACCGAACTCAAGCAACTGCTCCCGCCAGCCAAGGTCGAGTACATCGAGAAGCAGCCAACCCTCGAGGACGTCTTCCTCACGCTCGTCGGTGCCAACAGCAAGGAACAACGATGAGCAAGCATTTCTTCGGCGACACCGCGGTCCTACTGGGACGGTCCATGACGCACATCAGGCGCAGCGTGGACACCATCATCACGACGGCGATCATGCCGGTCGCCATGATGCTGCTGTTCGTCTACGTGTTCGGCGGGGCGATCACCACAGGGGCGGATTCGTATGTGAACTACCTGCTGCCCGGCATCCTGCTCATCACGATCGCCTCGGGCATCTCCTACACGGCGTTCCGGCTCTTCACCGATATGAAGAGCGGCATTGTCGAGCGACTCCAGTCCATGCCGATCGCACGCTCGAGCGTCCTGTGGGCACACGTGCTGACCTCGTTGATCGCCAACCTGATCTCGCTCGTGATCGTCGTGGGCGTCGCCCTGCTGATGGGCTTTCGTTCGAGCGCGGGCGCTCCGGCCTGGCTCGGGGTTGCCGGTATCCTGCTCCTGTTCACCCTGGCGTTGACCTGGCTGGCCGTCATCCCCGGTCTGACCGCGAAGTCGGTGGAAGGCGCGGGCGTGTTCGCCTACCCGCTGATGTTCCTGCCGTTCCTCAGCTCGGCGTTCGTGCCCACCGGCACCATGCCCGGCCCGGTGCGCGCCTTCGCCGAGAACCAGCCGGTGACGTCGATCGTCAACGCCATCCGCAACCTGTACGCGGAAAAGCCGCTCGGCAACGACATCTGGATCGCCCTCGCCTGGTGCGTCGGCATCCTCATCGTCACGTACTTCTTCGCCACGGCCGCCTACCGCCGCAAGATCGCCTGATCGCAGCACATACCGCTGGAGGGCATGGCCCCCGATCTCCGGTGGTGGCCGCGGTCGTGTGATCTCGGCCCTGGCGAGATCGGGATCGTTCACGCGGGCAGGGCGTCACCGGGGAAGCCGTGGCACGGGTGAACCTCGCAGCGCATCATCCCGGCTTGCACGCAAGGGTCTTCTGCCATGATCTCCGAGGCCTTCTCGGCTGGCACCGTCATGATCGCGACGCCTGCCACGGTGTCGGAGGCGACCGGGCACAGAACCGCGATCACTCCTTCGGCGCGCAGCGACACCATGCGCCGCTGGTGTTCGAGCTCGATGGCGTCCGCGCCGTCCATGGTCCGCTTCGGCCCCCAGTGAAGGATTGCCAGGCTGTAGGGTTTCGCGGTCGCGGCCAGGGCCTGAATCTGTTTGTCGGTCACCGTTGTGCTCATGATGTCTCCTCGGTTTTCGACGCGCCTGATGAATGTCACCGGATCCCTTCCGAGGTTCCTCTGGGCGACGCCGGGAACGGTAGCAGTGAAAGTTCCTTAAGGGAACCTTTGGTGGAACTGGTCCCGGTCGGCGTAGGAGCGCGCGCCGTGATTGTCGAGGAAGCGACGCTGCTCGGCGGCGGCCGCCAAGTCCTCTGGGGTGTCGCCGCCGAACCCGCCATGCGGCATGGCCTCGAAGACGTGCAGTTCGGCGTCCACACCGGCAGTGCGCAGGTTGCGGTGCATTCGGACGGTGTTGGACAGGAACAGGTCGCGTGTGCCACTCCGAAGGAACGTGGGCGGGAAACCGGACAGATCGCCCAGGAGTGGGGAGAGATACGGATCTCGCAGGTCGGCCGTTGCCGCGTAGAGTGCGGTCGGCTCTCGCAGGCTGCGCAGGACGTTGTCCACGCCTGCCAGGGTCTGGAAGGTGTCGCCCGCTTCGGTGAGGTCGACCTGCGGGCTGTTGAGCACCAGGGCAGCGGGCATCGGCAGCCCGATGTCCTTGGCGCGCAGCAGAAGTGCCGCGGCGATGTTTCCTCCCGCGGAGTCGCCTCCGACGAACACCCGCGATGGATCGCGGTCCCGTGACAGGCGCCGGTAGACGGCGATGGCGTCGTCCAGCGCGGCTGGGTACGGATGCAGCGGCGGCAGCCGGTAGTCCACGCCCCACACGACCATGCCGGTGGACAGTGCGGTCCTGGCTGTCGTCGCGCGGCACGCGTCCCCGCCGCCGACCAGGAGACCTCCGGGGTGCATCCACAGGAACACCGGCTCGTCCGCCGCCTCCTCGCCCCCGTGGGGCCTCGCGGCGTACACGGTGGTGCCCTCGACGTCGATGTCCTCGACGGTGACGGGCAGGTCGGAGATCGGGAACCGCTGGGCCGTGGATCGATTCGCCTGCTCGGCCATCGCTAGCCACGCGTCTGTGTCCTCGGCGGCCGGGTATGACAGTTCGCCGACGTCCAGGGCGAGCCACGTGCGCGCCTGCTCGCTGACCGTGGACGGAGCAGGGAACGTTCGCTGGCTCATGACTGGGCTCCTCGATCGAGGCGACTCGCTGGGGCGGTGTCGACGATGATGTTCGTGGCGTACTGTCGGACCGAGCACTAGGTTAACTCTCTAAATTTAGTCACACAAGAGAGTGGGACGGATGCCCAGAACCAGCGAACGCGGCGGCCCGCGGACACGCGCCCGGATCCTGGAGGTCGCCAACCGGTTGTTCCTCGAGCGTGGGTACGAAGGCGTCACCGTCGCCGAGATCGCGCGCGAGGCGGGCGTCTCGAGCGTGACGGTCTTCAACCACTTCGCGCGCAAGGAAGACCTCTTCATGGACCGCGCGGTCGACGCGGCCGACCTGCTGCGCTCGGCCGTCCGCGACCGCGCACCGGGCGTCGATGTGCTGACGTCCTTGCGGGACACGAGCTTCCGCCTGTTCGACTCCCGGCACCCGCTCTCCGGTCTCGCTGACCGTTCCGTACCGTTCTTCAGGACGGTCGCGGAGTCACCCGCGCTTGTCGCAAGGGCGCGAGCCATCGCGTTCGAACTCCAGACGATGCTGACCGACGAACTCGACCGTGACCCGGCCTTCGACGGCGACGCGACGTTGCTCGCCGTGTTCTTCATCGCCGGTTACAGCGCGGTGTTGACGCAAACCGCACGCCACGTCATCGCGGGCGAGCCGACAAGCGCACTCGTTCAGGGCCATCGCGCGCGCCTCGAACGGCTGTTCACAGCCCTGTACGACGGAGTCGGCCCGGCCCGGCTGTAAGCTCCGGGCGGCGTCAGTAGTTGTTGGGAGCAGGCGGGGTGGTGTGATGGAACTCCGCGAGATCGAGATTTTCCTGGTTCTGGCCGACGAGCTGCATTTTGGTCGGACGGCCGAGCGGCTGTTCCTGTCGCCGTCGCGGATCAGCCAGACGGTGCGTGTGCTGGAGTCGCGGGTCGGTGGGTCGTTGTTCGAGCGGACGTCGCGGCGGGTGCGGTTGACGCCGCTGGGGGAGCGCTTGCGGGATCGGCTGCGTCCGGCCTATGAGGAGATCCACCGGGCGTTCGGTGAGGTCCGTGAGGTGGCGTCGGGGATCACGGGGACGTTGCGGATCAGCCTGCTGAACTTCGTGGCCGGTGGGCCGGTGTTCGCCGAGATCGTGCGGGTGTTCACGACCGCGCACCCGGGGTGTGAGGTCGTTGTGTACGAGGCGTTTCCCGGTGAGGCGCTCAACCGGCTCCGGCGCGGTGAGCTGGATCTGGTGGCGCACTGGTTGCCGGTCCGGCAACCGGATCTGACGGTAGGGCCGGTTGTCCTGCGTGACGACCGCGCGGTCGCGGTCCGTGTTGGACACCCGCTGGCCGAGCGTGGCCATGCCACCCCAGCGGATCTCGAGACGTTCCCGATGGTTGACGCGACCGACGTGGTTCCCCCGGAGACGCTTGAGGTGCTTTATCCCGGCCCGGTCGGTCGGCACCGCGAGGGACGGATGGTCGAGGTGTTGTCCCTGGTGGCCCGCGGCGAGATCGTGCACCCCACCGTGGCCAGCCTGATGGACTACTACAGTCATCCCGATGTGTCGGTGGTTCCCCTTCGTGGCATGCCTGCGTTGGAGAGCGCACTCATGTGGGTGACCGAGCGGGAGACCGTGGCCGTCCGGGCGTTCGCCGCGATCGCCGCCGAGTTGTCGAACACCGCTCCGGCGACCGGGTCGCCTCCCTGAAGGACCAGCCAGATCCGGTCCTGGTCGCGCAGCACCATCGGATCGGTCAGCGGGTCGCCGTCCACTATGACGAGGTCCGCGATCTTGCCGGGCTGGATGGTGCCGAGTCGGTCGGCCAGGCCGAGCGCGTGGGCGCCGGTCGCGGTAGCGGCGAGCAGCGCCTCGTGTGTGGTCATGCCGTGCTCGACCAGGCGGGTCAGCTCGACAGCGGCGTCGGAGAACGGCTGCCAGTCGTGGCCGAGTGCGATGGGCACGCCCGCGGCCCGCGCGGCGAGCAAGGTGCGTGACGCCTCAGCCAGATTGTGCTGGGCGAGCCGGACCAGGGGCGCGGTCCACTGTCCGGATGCGACACCGTAGTAGCAGGACAAGGTGGGCACGAGGACCTGGCCGGTGGCGGCCATCTTGTCGAGCAGATCGGGCCGCTGGTTGAGGTACATCCCGTGCTCGATCGTGTCGGCGCCCAGCCTGATGGCCAGTTCGGTCCCGGCCAGGCCCTCGGCGTGCGCGGCCACCCGGTAACCCAGTCGGTGTGCCTCGTCGACCAGCGCGGCGATCTCGGGACCGGTCAGCTGCGCGGGATGGGGATCCTCCAGCTCGACCGAACGGGCACCGGTGGACATGACCTTGACGAAGTCCGCGCCGCGGCGTACCTGCTCGCGAACTGCCTTGCGCACCTCGTCGGGCCCGTCCGCCTCGCGGTACATGCCGTCGAAGAAACGTCCGCCGGGCGCTGTCGCGGACACGATTTTGCCGCAGGTCAGCACGCGTGGCCCGGAGAAGGCCCCGTATCGCATCGCCTGGCGGGCCGTGACCACCTCGTCGCCGTACGAGCCGACATCACGGAGAGTCGTGAAGCCCATCCGCAGGGCCTTACGCAGGCCAGTGGCCACGAAATGCGCCGTCAGCCCCGGCCAGAGTGGTTCGGCGCCGTCCTCGGGCGTCGGCGGGGTGGCGAAGACGTGGGCGTGCGCGTCGATCAGTCCCGGCAGGACAGTACGCCCGGCCAGGTCGATCACGTCCACATTGTCGGGCACATTGTCGGGCACGGCACCGGCCCGATCCTCCGCGGCGATCAGTCCATCCTCGACCAGGATCGCCCGGCCGTCGCGGGCCTCGGCCCCGGTCGCGTCGAACACTCGGGCGTTGGTCAACCACATGCTCTGCACCCGGTCAGCCTGCGCGGCCCACCTCGACTCGAACAACAACCATCGGCTCATCGCATCGATGAGCCACGCTCAACGATGTGGTGAGCCGACCGCCGTTGTTCCCGCCAAGAAGTTCGTCCGAGGATGTAGAGAACAGCGACACGGCTTCGACGTCCCTGTGAACGCACCGCCGAGGAGGACACGATGAACGCGGCCAAACGGGACCCACAGCACGAGCGCCCCCGGACACGACGGGCGGCCGGTAGGGACTACGAGGAGTGGTTCGCCCTGCTCGACCAGTGGGGCGCGCCCGGCCGTCCGTTCCGTGAGATCGCCGACTGGCTGGAGAACGAGCACGCACTGAGCGCGTGGTGGGCGCAGAAACTGATCGTCGAGTACGAGCAGGCGCGCGGGTTGCGTCCACCGGGCGCACGCCCCGACGGCACCTTCACCGTCGGCGCCAGCAAGACGATGGGTGTGCCCGTCGAACGCCTCTACCGGGCCGTCACCGATCCCCAGGAGCGGCAGCGATGGCTGCCCGATGTCGTGCTGCGTGAACGCACATCGCGGCCACTCCGGTCGGTCCGCTTCGACCGGGACGGCGACGGTACCCGGGTCAGCGTCACGTTCGACGCCAAGGGCGATGGCCGCAGCCAGGTCGCCGTGGAGCAAGAACTGCTGCCCGACCCTGCCACGGCGCAGCAGGCCAAAGTGTTCTGGCGGGAACGACTGGCCGACCTCAAGACCGTACTTGAGAACGAGTGAGAGGAAAGAAGACCATGACCAACCAACAGCAGGCACGCCTCGACGCCGTACGAACCGTCGGCATTCCGGTCAGCGACCAGGACCGGGCGCTGGAGTTCTATGTCGGCGTCCTCGGCTTCGAGAAGCTCATGGACGCGCCGATCGGGCAGTTCGGTGGCCGCTGGATCGAACTGTGCCTCCCCAGGTCCGCCGTGACCGTCGCGTTGACCCCGGCCCGTGGGGAGGATTTCGCTGGTGTGGACACTGGGATCCGTTTCACGACCGAGGACGCGGCGGCGTTGCATTCCCAACTGTCCGGTCACGGCGTGGACGTGGACGAACTGCTGCGGTGGCCAGGAGTGCCGCCCATGTTCGACTTCCGCGACCTGGACGGCAATGTCCTGTACGTCAGCGAAAGCCCCGCGCCCAGTGAGGAGAAGACCCAGTGACGGCGTTGACCCAGCGCGCATTCGCGCGCACGTTCGGTGGCGGTGGCCGCGTGGTTGTGGCCGCGCTGGCGACCATCGTGGCCAGCACGCTTTACTACATGGTGTTCGGTGAGGTCTACCAGCACTTACGCGGCGGCGCGACCGCGACCCCTGATCCCGTGGCGATCGCTGTCCAGGTAGGACGCAACATTCTCGTCGCGGCCGTACTGGCGACACTGCTGCATCGGCTCGCGATCACCACACGAAGAGCGGCGCTTGGCGTGGGAGCGTTGGTGTGGCTAGGTTTCCAGGCCATGGCGGTGCTCGGATCGGTGATCCACGAGCACTACCCGTTCGGGCTGTACCTGCTGCACATCGGCGACGCACTGCTGACCACCCTGGTCATGGTCCTCATCCTGGGAAGGAGGACAGGTCAGACAGCGCGGACGCGATTTCGGCCGTACCGATGAGTTTTGTGCGGATCCGTAGTCGACACTGCTGGATACACTGACAGCGGTGAGCCTGTGCTGGGAGCGTTCCAGCGCGCGAGAAAGTACATGGGGGCTGTGATGAGCGTTGACGACTCCGAACAGGAGCACACCATCCGGACTGGCGAGCAGGGGACGCGGGTGAGCGGTCCCAGGGTGTTGGTGGCGGGTGCGAGCATCGCGGGACCCGCGCTGGCGCATTGGTTGCGTCGGCGCGGGGCCGAGGTGACTGTGGTGGAGCGGGCTCCGGAGCTGCGTCCCGGTGGGCAGGCGGTGGACGCGCGCGGGGTGGCCAAGGAGGTCATCGGGCGCATGGGGCTGGACGCGGCGGTGCGCGCGGCGTGCACCGACACCGCCGGCGCGCACACCGTGGACGCGGACGGCGAGGTGCTGGAGACCTTCCGTGCCGACGACGACGGTGGTGACGGGTTCATCGCGGACATCGAGATCCTGCGCGGGGACCTGTCCCAGGTGCTCTACGACGACACCCGCGACGGCGTCGAGTACGTCTTCGGCGACCGAATCGCCGCGCTCGCCCAGGACGCGGACGGGGTCGACGTAATCTTCGCGGTCGGCAAGCGGCGGCGCTTCGACCTGGTGGTCGGGGCCGACGGGCTGCACTCGGCGCTGCGAGCGATGGTCTTCGGGCCGCATGAGCGGTTCCTCCGCCACCTCGGGCACGTGCTGGCCTTCTACAGTGTGCCCAACGAGTTCGGGCTCGACCGCTGGCTGCTCGAGTACCAGGATCAGGAGTCCGGGCGCTCCGCCCTCCTGCGGCCCATCCAGGACGCCACCCGGGCGATGGCCATGTTCTACTTCCCCTCGGCCGACTTCGACGTCGACTACCGTGACGTCGCGGCCCAGAAGGTCCTGTTGCGGGAGCGGATGGCGGGCCTGGGTTGGTTGACTCCGGACATCCTCGCGCACCTGGACGACACCCCGGACTTCTACCTCGACCAGGTCGCCCAGGTGGTGATGGACCGCTGGTCGAGTGGACGGGTGGGGCTGCTCGGGGACGCGGCGTTCAGCTCGTCGCCGATGTCCGGGCAGGGCACCGGGCTGGCACTGGTCGGCGCCTACCTGCTGGCCGGAGAGCTGGCCGCCGCCGGATGGGATCCCGACGCCGGGTTCGCCCGCTACGAGGAGCGGATGCGCTCGTTCGTCGAGGCCAACCAGGAGATCGGCCGGTTGAACGCCCGCAGCCGCGACGTCCCCCGGCCGGACGCCGAGCCGAGCCCCGATTTCGCCAGCGAATGGTTCACCGAGCTGGTCGGGCGCGCGATCAACGGCATCGAGCTGCCCGACTACGCCGGGGTGCCGGACTCCGCAGCCCCGTCCGGATCGCCGATCACCTCGTCGGCCAAGCCGTAGGTGTCACATAACGTGTCGAGAGGGAGCACGCTTCGGTAGGACGCCGGTGGAGGAGCGACGCCCGAGGAGGACGCCTCCGAGGAGGCCGCGCCCGAGGTCGCGGGTGTCCCGGCACTGCTGGGCGACAACCCCGCGTACGTCACCGGCATCCCCGGCTGGGCGTGATCACCGTGCCGCACGCCGCGTTCCACGTCGCCGAGCGGCCTGAGCAGACATTGGTGGTCTACCACGTGACGCGGCCTTCATGAACGTTTGAACCGGCTGGATGGACACATCGGAGGTCCACCGCGAGAATCAGAAGTCGTTCCTGACCGTCTGCACTCCCGCCCCGGAGTGGTGGCGACACTCCAACCCGCGGAGCCGAACATGGACACGCCGAACAGCACTGCCCGCACAAGCGCCCTGCGGACAGTGCTCCGGCGCCTCGTGCTCGGCGCGTTCGCCTGCACCACCCTCTTGATCGTGCTGCTCGTCGGCATGGCGGTGCTCGGCGCCACCGGGCTGTCCTTCGATCCGCACGGCTACGGAATTGTCCTGGGAATTCTGGCCGCGGCAATCCTGACACCGGTGGCGCTGGCGCTGTGGCTGCTGTACCGATCAATGCGGCGACGCGGCAATTGATTATCCGCTGGCGACGTCGACGACCCAGACGACGCCGAAACGGTCCCGCAGCATGCCGTAGGCGGGAGCCCAGCCCGCCGGGCCCATCGGGATCACGACGGTCGCGCCGTCGGAGAGCTTCTCCCAGTAGCCGGTGACCTCTACGACCGTCTCGCCGCGCAGCGAGACGAAGAACGAGTTCTCGCCCTGGTTGTAGCCCATCCGCGAGGGCACGTCGTAGGCCATGACGTGGAAGCCGTTCTCGGCGAGCACCTGGCCCCACATCACCTGGTCGGCCTCGGACTCCTCCTGGACGTTCCCGGTGTCCCTGTAGGTGACGACGGCGAGGTGGCCGCCGAACACGGACTGGTAGAACTCCAGCGCCGCGCGCGCGTCGCCGCGGAAGTTCAGGTGGGTTGTGGTCGTGACGGACAAGGTCGCTCCTTGCTGGGACTTGGTGCCTGACTGGAGACAACAGTCGCAGCAGAAGCGGCCAGGGTGTGTCCTCTTCTCCGGGCAGAATGAGAAACATGCCGAAGACCTCAGCACGACTGCTGTCGCTGCTGTCGCTGCTGCAGGCGCGCCGGGACTGGCCGGGAGCGCTACTGGCCGAGCGACTGGATGTCAGCCCGCGCACCGTACGCCGCGACGTCGACCGCCTGCGTGAACTCGGCTATCCCATCGTGACCGCCAAAGGCCCAGACGGCGGCTACCGGCTCGGCGCTGGCACGCAACTGCCGCCGCTGCTGTTCGACGACGAGCAGGCCGTCGCCCTGGCCGTGGCGCTCCAGATCGCCGCGACTACTTCCCACGCTGGCATCGAGGACGCGGCGGCACGGGCGTTGAACACCGTCCGGCAGGTCATGCCCGCACGGCTGCGTCACCGCATCGACACCCTCCAGATCACCGCCGTCGAACGATCCGCGGCGCCGCCGCTCGACAGTGGCGTGTTGACGGCGATCAGTGCCGCCGTCCACGCCCACGAGGTGCTGCGCTTCGACTACGCCACCGCGGCAACACCGGCAGCCAGCGACCCCGCCGCAACTCCACCGCGCCGCGCGGAGCCCCACCACCTCGTTACCTGGGGCGGTCGCTGGTACCTCCTCGCCTGGGACCTCGACCGCGACGACTGGCGCACTTTCCGCGTCGACCGGATCACCCCGCGCACTCCCACAGGGCCCCGCTTCACCCCGCGCGAACTGCCCGGAGGGAACGTGGCCACCTTCGTCGTCAACAGGTTCTCCGGCTCCGACGGCTCGGACGGCTGGCCCTGCCGCGGCGAGGTGATCCTCGACCTGCCGGTCGCCGAGGTGGCACCGTTCATCCGCGACGGCGTTGTCGAGGAACTCGGACCGGACCGCTGCCGACTCACCTTGGGCTCATGGTCATGGCCTGCCCTGGCCAGCGCCATCGGCAGGTTCGACGCCGACATCGAAATCGTCAGGCCGACCGAGCTCAGGGACGCCTTCGCGCACCTGGCCCACCGCTACGCCAACGCAGCACGTGCCGTCCCGGGCGAATACACATAGCGCAGTGGACGGCGCGAACTTCCGCGAGGACGACGTCGATGACCCGTACTACCAGTACCCCGTGCACAACACGTTCGGTTTCACCCGTGCGGAGCCGGACGCGGCCGCGACGAAGCCGAACGACGTGGAGGAGTTGACGGTGGCGTTGATGGGCCCCGGCGTCACGCGCACAGCCTTGTTGTCGGCGGACAGCCTTCCGTTCCACAGATGGGCGATGTTGTGTCCGGTGGGCAAGGTCCAGGTCGCCGCCCAGTCGTTGAGCGGTGTGTCCGTGGGATTGCGGATGACGACAAGAGCTTCGTACCTGTTCTGCCACGACTTCGTGATCTTGTAGTCCGCCTGACAGGTTGACGGCCATCGATCCGGCGTCGGGACGACGATCTCGGGAGTCGCCTGGGTGGCGCGGTGGGGGTTGATCCTCAAACCGGCGACGAGTCCAAGCGTGACAACCAGAATGGCAATCGCGGTCACCAGAGTCCTGCGTCTGGGCGGTTTCCGGGCCTGGATCGCGACAGTCGTCACGCGTGGCCGTGACCTTGGCGGCTGTTTGCCTGTCGCGAGGTACTCCTGGGCTTCGACCATGCTCGGTCTGTCGCCGGGATTGGCACGCAACAGCCACAGCAGCAGCGGTCCGAGCGTGCCGGAACGGCGTGGAGGGGTGATCTCGCCGCTTGCCGCGCGTCGCAACACGGCGATGGAGTTGTCGTCGTTGCCGAACGGAGGTTCGCCTTCCGAGGCGGCGTAGAGGGTCGCGCCAAGTGAGAAGACATCCGACGCGTACTCCGCCCGGTGGCCGCTCGCGACCTCCGGCGCCAGGTACGCCGGTGTGCCGACGATGAGGCCGACCTCCGTCCTGGTGGCGTCACCGACCAATCGGGAGATGCCGAAGTCGGTGATCTTCACCGTGCCGTCCGGTGCGATCAACACGTTGTCCGGCTTGACGTCCCTGTGCAGGATACCGGCCGCGTGTGCGACGGCGAGCGCGCTGGCGATCTGTGCGCCGATCCTGGCCACCTCGTCGGCGGGTAACGTGCCGCGGTCGGCCAGCACGGCGGCCAGGGTGTTCGACGGCAGGTACTCCATGACCAGGCACGGGCGGGCGTCGTGTTCGACGACGTCGTGCACCTGGATCGCGTTGGGATGTTGGATTCTCGCCGCGAGACGGGCTTCTCGCAGCACACGTTCGTCGGCGCGCGGGTTCACCGCGGCGTCGAACGCGACCAACTTCACCGCGACTGTCCGGGTCAGGCGCTCGTCGTGCGCGCGCCAGACCACGCCCATGCCGCCGGAACCGACCATGTCGATCAACCTGTAGCGACCGGCGACCAGGTCACCCTTGTTTGTCATGCGACAGACTCTACTTTCACCGCAAGTGTCGATGCCGTTTCACTGTACGGAAAAGCTCCTCAGCGTGGCCTCAAGGTGTTGTTCTGCAACACGTTTCTGCTCATCTGTCCGAAGAGGTGTTTCGGTTGCGGCATTCCGTCAACGCATATCGCTGCCGGATCGTGTGACGGTGCGCGGTACCGACTGGTTGAATGTTCCGTCCGCTGGCACGAGTGTGTCGCGGGCATTTCGTGTCATACTGCCTGTATGCGTGCTGCGGTGTGGTCCTTTCAGAGATCCGATGTGGATGGTGGCAACGGTGCGCTGTGTGAATACGACCTTCGACATCCTCGAATCCTTGGCGGAGCGGCAACCGGTGGGTGTCAGCGAGTTGGCCCGTGCTCTTGAACTGCCGAAGAGCACGGTCCAGCGCGGCCTGACGGTACTGGCTGACAAGGGCTGGATTCGCCCGTCGAACCGCACGGGGCATACGAAGTGGACGCTGACCGCCAAGGCGTTGACCGTCGCGGGGTTCCTGCTGCGCGACGAATGTCGACTGCGCGAAGCGGCAGCGCCGATCATGACCGAACTCGGTGCGCGTACCGGTGAGACGGTCCACCTCACCGTTCCGGTTGGTGGAAACGTGGTTCTCCTGGACAGAGTCGGCGGTACGAGGCCGGTGCGGACAACGTCGTGGATCGGGGGACAGGCTCCGCTGCACGCCTCGGCCTCCGGGCTGGCGATGCTCGCTCACCTACCGCCGCACCGGGTGGAGTCGCTGGCGTTGACGCCGCACGTCGGCGTGACCGCAGTTGACCGCCCTGCGCTGGCCGAACTGGTGGCAGAGGTCCGTGACCGCGGCTACGCCGTCAACCTCGGGATGTGGCGTGAGGATGTCAGCGCCGTCGCGGCCGCGATCCTGAACCCGACAGGCAATCCAGTGGCGGCGCTGAGTATTTCCGTGCCAACGCGCCGTTTCGCAGTCGAGCAGCACGCCGAGTACGGGCAGTTGGTCGCGGGGGCCGTCCGGCAGGTCACCGCCCCCGTTTCCGCGATGTGGATGTGCTGAGGGGCGTTTTCCCTGGTGAGGTGGACCGGCCATAAATGGCCGGGGTTGTGACCTGTTCTTGGCTGTGCCCTGTGATGATCATCTGGTGGCCGGTGGACAGTCGGTGACAGGGGAGGGACGGGAATGGACGGCTATCAGGCCGAGTTCGCGGAGTTCGACACCGCGGCAGGCGTGGCGAGGTCGGCGGCCGAACAGGTCGCCGGTGTCGACCTGAAGGGCTCGATGACACAGGCCAAGGCCGGGATGCCGGGTTCGATCAGCGAGCAGTCGATGGGGCGGCTCGCCGACTCGTGGCTCTACGCGCGAGTGTCCTGGGAACAGTCAGCCGTGGGGTACGCCGACGGACTGGGTATCAGCAAGCGGAGCTACCAGAACAACGAGCAGGCCGCGGCCGCTGATTTCGGCGGGCACGGACGATGACGCTCACATACGGTCAGATACGGCAATGGCGATCTGAACCCCTGGATTCCGCGGCTGGTGCGCTCAAGGCGAACAGTGACACGCTCGTGGGTCTGGCCGACGAGTTCAATGCCATGGGCGGCCCGGGAAACTGGATCGGTCCGGCGGCCGCGGCCAGCACGGCAAAACGCGGTGAGATCACCGACAAGATGGAGCACATCGTCGCGGGCATCACGTCCTCCGTCACGACTTTGATCCAGGGCGCGGACGCCATCACGGGGCTGCGGCGCGGCATCCAGGAAGCTGACGACCTCGCCACGCACTACGGGTTCGCCATCGGCGACGACGGCACGGTAAAGGACGTCAACCCGCCACAGAACGTGCCGGACGACAAGAAGGACGAGGTCTCCCGCGAGCGCGAGCGGATCAAGCTCGAACTCGTCGACCGGGTCGAGCAGAATCTGCGCACCGCGACCGACATCGACAACGACATCAGCGGGCAACTCGGAAAGGTGCAGGCCGGGAAGGTCAACGACGGTGGCGCGACCGACCTCGCCAGTGCGGCGGCGGCAGGCGGTGCGCAAGGTGGGATCGACCCGCCGGAGCCACCGTCGGGCCGCGGCACCCCTGGCGACAACGCCGGTTGGTGGGACTCGCTGTCGGACGCGGAGAAGAAGCGCGTCATCCGGGAACACCCGGAATGGATCGGCAACCGGGACGGTGTGGACTTCACGTCGAGGGACCAGGCCAACAGGGCGCTGCTGCCGATCGAGAAGAAGCGGCTCGAGGACGAGCGAGCCCGGCTCGCGGGCGAGATCGAGCGCGGGGAGATCGGCAAGCAGGGAGAGCTCGACAAGGTCACCAAGAAGCTGGGCGAGATCAGTGCCATCGAGGCGACGCTGAGCAAACCCGGTGAACGGCAACTGGTCCTGTTCGGGATGTCCTCCGATCGCGCCGAAGCCGCGGTCGTGAACGGCAATCTCGACACAGCTGACCACGTTGCCGTGTTCACGCCCGGCTTGACCTCGAACGTCACCGATTCCCTCAACAGCTACGACACGCAGATGGCCGACCTGCGACAGCGGACCCAGAACGAGCTGGGCCGATACGGGGACCCGGGATCGGTCGCGACAGTGACGTGGATGGGGTACCAGGCGCCACAGCTGGATGCGTCCGCGTTGGGGCCCGGTTCGGTGGTCGGCCAGCACGCCGCGGAACGGGGTGCGGACAACCTGGCACCGTTCCTCCAGGGGATCGACGCGGCGAGGAACACCGACCCACACCTGACCGCGCTCGGCCATTCCTACGGCTCGGTGACGACCGGTCTCGCGTTGCAGCAGAACACCGGTGTGGACGATGCTGTTCTCTTCGGCTCGCCGGGCATGGGCACCGGCGATGTCGACGACATCAAAGTGCCGGACGGGCATGTGGCGAACATCGAGGCGAACGGTGACGCGGTGGCCGATCTCGGCCGGTTCGGGGGCGACCCGAACCACCTGGACGGGGTGCGCCAGCTCGAATCCGGTGACCTCACGGTCACCGACGACCGTGGGTCGCGCAACTTCAACAGCACCGCGTCGATCAATCCGCTCGACGCACACACGTCCTATCTCGAATCCGGCTCGACCAGTCAGTACAACATGAGCGTGATCGTCGCCGGTATGCCGGACAAGGCAGTCGACGGGCAGAATGTCGATCTCTCTGACTTCGCGTTGATTCCGCCACTGAAGATTCCCGGAATCTTCAAGTGAACGCCGCATCGAACGCCGTCGAACTCTTCACCGAGCTGTGGCGTCGGCCTGACATCGACGCAGTCGACGCGCGTTACGTCGAGATGTTCAGCATGATCGTCGTCAGGCTGGTGACGGATATCGGTGTCCGGCCTTGGGTTTCCCTGGTGTACGCGGTCAACGCGTCCACGGGAGCGGGGAGGGAGGCTTCCCTCGGCGGTGATGGCGAGGTTCGGCGCTACGGCCCTGTGCACTCACCGGGAAGCATTCCCGACGCCGAATGGCCACGTGCGGTCGACGTGGTGGCCGCCCTCGCGCGAGCCTACGGCTTCGGCCCACCGGTGGCTGTCGTGGACCGCCAGAGCGATCATGAGGTGTCCTTCCCCGGTGAGTATGGCGGTGAGCTGTTGTTCGGCACCGCGGTCAACACGACGCTCAGCCTCCGCACCGGCTGCCACCTCACTCGCGAGGCCCATCTGCGTGGCCCGTCGCATGTCGAGGAGTACCCGGAGCCCGTCGAGGTCGCGCCCGAGCCGGTCAGGCCAGTGCCCGAGCCGGTCAGGCCAGCAGCACCCGCGGTGCGGCCGGTGCGTGAGGTCATGGACGAGGACTTCGACAACTTGAGCTTCATCCGTCCGGCGGACGGACGGCGCCGGGCGCGTAAGCCGTGGCAGGCACCGCCTGATCAACCAGCGCACGCGACAGAACCACCCAAGTCGACACGACGTCGCCCGCGCACGGACTTCGAGGACGAGGACTTCGACCAGCGGAACTTCATCCGCCCGGCAGACAGTTGAGCCGCGTCACGTGCCGCAGGGCAGGGGCGGGTCCTCGCGTCCTGGCCCTGACCGGCGGGCTGAAGGTGGATCAGCCAACCGGCGTTCGGACTGGTCAGGCGGGTCGGGCATGATGTGGCCATGAAGTATGTGCTGCTCATCTGTGACGATGAGAAGGTGTCGCCGTCCATGGAGGAGATTGCGGCAGACCCGGCGTTCGACGCGTATGACGTGGAACTGGATCGGCGGGGCGCCAGTGTCATCAGTGGTGCGCGGCTGCGTCCGGTGGCGGATGCGACGACAGTCCGTTTCCGTGATGGGGAGACGCTGGTGTCCGACGGTCCGTTCGCGGAGACCAAGGATTTCATCGGCGGGATCAACATCATCGAGTGTGCCGATCTGGACGAGGCGATCGCGATCGCGGCACGGCATCCCTATGCGAGTCGGGGTTGTGTCGAAGTCCGCCCCGTGTGGGAATGACCGCGCCGGAGGCCGTTCGTGCCGCGGTCGATGCGGCGTATCGGAACGAGTGGGGCCAAGTGGTCGCCACGCTGATCGGCTTGACCGGGGACTGGGACCTGGCGGAGGACTGCGTGCAGGACGCGTTCGCCGCCGCGTTGGCGACGTGGCCGCGTGATGGAGTTCCGGCTCGTCCGGGTGCGTGGCTGACGACGACGGCACGTCACCGGGCGACCGATCGGCTGCGGCGTGCCGCGGCGGGCGCGGCGAAGGTGCGGCAGCTTGCTGTGCTGGAGCGGGATCCGATCGTGGGGGAGGACCGCGCGGAGATCCCTGACGAGCGGTTGCGACTGATCTTCACGTGCTGCCATCCCGCGTTGCCGTTCCCTGCCCGCGTCGCCCTGACGCTCCGCACGCTGGCGGGGCTGAGCACGGGAGAGATCGCCAAGGCGTTCCTGACCGCCGAGCCGACGATGGCGCAACGCCTGGTGCGCGCCAAGCGCAAGATCGTCGAGGCCGGGATACCGTACCGGGTTCCACCGGCGGAGCTCCTGCCACAGCGGCTGACAGCTGTCCTCGCGGTGCTGTACCTGATCTTCAACGAGGGCTACGACGAACAGGACGGTCCCAAAGGGAATGGGCCCAAAGGGAATGGACGCAAAGGGAATGGACGCAGGGCACTGGCCGCTGAGGGAATCCACCTCGCCCGGATGCTGGTCCGGCTGATGCCGACCGAGCCTGAGGCGCGCGGCCTGTTGGCGTTGATGGTGCTGCTCGAGGCCCGCCGCGCGAGTCGTGTCGATGACGGCGTGCTGGTCACGTTGGAGAACCAGGACCGATCCCGGTGGGATCACACGCTGATCGCCGAAGGTGTTGCGACGCTGGACGAAGCCTTGGCCATGCGGCGCCCAGGGCCGTATCAGGTACAGGCCGCGATTGCCGCCTGTCACGCCACAGCGCCCGACGCCGCGGCGACCGACTGGCCGCAGATCGCCGCCCTCTATGCGGAGCTCATGCGGTTGGCGCCGTCTCCCGTGGTGGACCTCAACCGCGCCGTGGCGGTCGCGATGGCCGACGGCATCCCCGCCGGACTCGCCCTCGTCGACGAGCTCGCCGAGTCCGGCAAGCTCGATGGCTACTACCTGCTGCCCGCGACACGGGCCGATCTCCTCCGCCGGGACGGCCGCCTCGCCGAGGCCGCCATGTCCTATCAGGAGGCGCTGGGTCTGGCGCCGACCGACGCCGAACGCCGCTATCTGGCTGGCCGCCTTTCCGGGCTCTGACCAGCGCAAACATATTTTTCAAGATTTTCCCGGTCGATGTCGATCCCGGGCTGTCTCCTTCGTCGGTGGGGCGAAACCACCGAAGAGAGAGGCAAGGACGATGTCGGACACCCAGTACCTGACCGCCACCATGACCACCGACCGGACGCCGGAGCAGGTCTTCGAGGCCATCACCGACGTCCGCGGCTGGTGGAGCGAGAACCTCATCGGCCACTCCGCCGCCCTGCACGACGAGTTCGTCTTCACCGACGACACCGAATACGCCGGTGAGACCGCCCGGTCCAAGGAGGGCTTCCGGTTCGTCCGGTTCCAGCTCACCGAGGTCGTGCCCGGTCGACGGATGGTCTGGCACGTCGTGGACTCCGTCTCCACCGACGACAGTGACGAGTGGACAGACACCACCGTCATCTTCGACATCACCACCGACGCGCAGGGCACGACGCTGCGTTTCACCCACGAAGGCCTCACCGCGGCGGAATCCGCCTGCTTCGAAGCGTGCTCACGCGCCTGGACCTTCTTCATCACCGAGAGCCTGCCGAAGCTGATGACCACCGGTGTCGGCCAGCCCATCGCGGGCTACCGCCGGTGAACCGCCGCGAGTTGAAGGACACCGAACCCATGTCTGCCGTGGAAAGCACCGCGGAAACCAAGGCACGCCCTCGCCACGGGATCGTGCTGGTACTGGCGTGCGCCGCGATCTCGATGGTGAGCCTGGACATCGCCATCGTGAACGTGGCCCTGCCGTCGATCCAGCGAGAACTCGGCGTCAGCCAGGGCAGTCTGCAGTGGATTGTCGTCGCCTACGGCCTCCTGCTCGGCGGATTCCTCCTCGTCGGTGGCCGGATGACCGACCTGTTGGGACGACGTCGTGTCCTGCTCGCAGGCCTCGGCCTGTTCACTGCCGCTTCGCTGGTGGCGGGCGTGTCGCAGCACGTAGGCGTGCTGATCGCGGCCCGTGGGCTCCAGGGGTTGGGCGGCGCGCTCATCGCACCGTCAGCCTTGTCGCTGCTGGCCGTCACCTTCAGCGAAGGGCCGGAACGCAATCGGGCTTTCGGCATCCTCGGAGCCGTCGGCAGCGTCGCCGGAACGACCGGAGTTGTCGCGAGTGGTCTCATTGCCGCCGGTCCGGGCTGGCGGTGGGCGTTCTTCATCAACGTTCCCGTAGGACTCGTGCTCATCGCACTCGCCACCATCGGTCTTGCGGCCGACAAGCCCCGTGCCCGTTCCGGGCGGCTCGACGTCGTGGCGGCGAGCACGGTGACCGGCGGACTGCTGGCATTCGTCTACGCACTCCACCATGCCTCCACGCACGGATGGACCTCCGTCGGCACACTGGCGTGGTTCATCGCGGCGGGCGTGCTGGTGGCTGTGTTCGTCTGGCTCGAGAAGCGTTCACCGGCCCCGCTCGTGCCGGGCAAGTTGCTGAGGAATCGCACGCTCGTCGCGGCGAACGTCACCGCGTTGCTCATGTCCGGCTCGTTCTTCGCGTTCATCTTCCTCGGATCGCTGCTGATGCAACAGGAACTCGGCTACTCGCCGACGCAGACCGGTCTGGCGTGGTTCGCGACGACAGCGGTCGTCTTCGTGTCAGCGACCGCCGCGGGCCGCTTCGCAGCCACCGTGGGCGTCCGGCGCCTGCTGGTGATCGGCCTGGCGATCGGGACGGTCGGAGTGGTGTGGCTTACGCGGGTCCCTGCCGACGCCGACTACCTCACCGATCTGCTTCCGTCGTTCCTGCTCGTCGGACTCGGCTTCGGGCTCTGCGGGCCCCCGCTGCAGATCGGCGCGCTGTCCGGCGTCGCGGAATCGGACTCAGGAGTCGCTTCGGGCCTGATCGAGACGATGCGTGAGATCGGCGGCGCGGCGGGCGTCGCGGCTGTGTCCACTGTCCTCGTGGCCGGAACCGGCCTCGGCGGCTTCCACATCGCCTTCGTCGCTGTCGGCGTCCTCGTCGGTCTCGGAGCTGTCACCGCGGCGATCGGAATCCGGCGTGCTGCGTAGTTCACCCCCGAACTGGTCGAACCATCGAGATCTGTTCACCGCGGCCGGTAAAGTGCGGCGCCGTGGAGACAGCGCGCGTCGAAGATCGGCAGTCCGGGCGTTTCGCGGAGGTGCCGCGGCCGTTGGCGGAGTACCTGTTGCCCGGAGACCTGGTCGACTTGGAGCAGTCGGTCCGGGCCTCGTTCAACATCATGAAGCACGACGAGTCGGAACTGGCCCTCGACTGCGTCGCCGTTGGTGACCCGACCAAGCTGATGTACGGGTTGTTGTGGCTGACCACGTTGTGGAGTTCGTTGTCCGCGGCCAGGATCGGGGTCACCGTCCCGCAGTTCACCTCGGCGCTGGGTTATCGCGGACTGCGGTTCGACCTTTCCGGTGAGAGTGAGCAGAGTTGGGCCACTGGCGAGCAGGCTCTGCGGCGGGGCGTGCTCGCGGTGGCGACGAGCGTCGAGGACACCCATGAGTGTCTGCGTGTCTATGGTCGGCTCGATCCGGGCTTGGCAAGGTTGCGCTGGATCATGGTGGCGATCATGGACGGCCTGACCCAGGACATGGAGCGCAACGGGCTGTCGCCGTGGGGCGCGGCGGAGCACATCGTCCGAGGGGCTGGCTGGGCAGAACTCAAATAGCCCGGCACAGCACTCCCAGCAGGCACTACGTCCGTTGCTTCCGGTGACGCCTACCGCCCGGTAACATGACCGGAACTGGTCCCCCTGCGACCTATGAGGTGTACGACGACGTGCAGACTCGAAGCCTGTTCACCCTGATCACGTTGACGATCGCCGCACTTGTCAGTCCGGCACAAGCTCAGGCGGCCGACAATCCCTACGAACGCGGTCCCGCTCCGACCGTCGCCAGTATCGAGGCGTCCCGCGGACCGTTCGCCATCGCGCAGACCACCGTGGCGGCGAGTGCCGTCCGCGGATTCGGCGGCGGCACGATCTACTACCCGACATCCACCAGTGAGGGCACTTTCGGTGCCGTCGCGATCTCGCCGGGATTCACCGCACGCCAATCCAGCATCGCCTGGTACGGCCCACGGCTGGCCTCTCAGGGTTTCGTGGTGATCACCATCGACACCTTGTCCACACTGGACCAGCCTGACCAGCGTGGCGCCCAACTCCTTGCGGCAGTGGACTACCTGGTGCAAACCAGTTCCGTCCGCGAGCGGATCGACGGCACTCGGCTCGGCGTGATGGGCCACTCGATGGGCGGCGGTGGCGCCCTGCGAGCCGCTGCCACTCGGCCGTCTGTTCAGGCGGCCATCCCTCTCACCGGGTGGCACACAACGAAGAACTGGTCGTCAGTGCAGGTTCCGACGCTCGTCGTCGGTGCCGAGAACGACACAGTGGCGCCGGTCGGCGATCACTCCGAGCCGTTCTACCAGAACCTCTCGTCCGCACCGGACAAGGCTTACCTGGAGCTCAACAACGCCAGCCACTCCGCGCCGACATCCGCCAACACCACCATCGCGAAGTACAGCATCTCGTGGTTGAAGCGGTTCATCGACAACGACACCCGCTACGAGCAGTTCCTCTGCCCACCACCGCCACCGAGTTCACTGATCGAGGAGTACCGCCATACGTGCCCGCACTCCTGAACCGCTGGGCCCGGTGACCTGCGTGCCGCATGTCTCGTGCGACGCGCAGGTCACCGCCCTGGCCAATCGGCACCGCGGGAGTTGCCGGAGTCAGTCGCTGGGAACGAGGCGCAGGCCTACCGTGTAAGGCAAGTACCCGCGTCTCTGGTAGAAGTTCACGGCCGTGGTGTTCGACGCGTAGGCCTGCACCCGGATCTCGTTGACGTTGTGCTCTTGGGCCCAGGAAAGGAAAGCCTCGTGCAGTGCCGTGCCCACTCCGGCGCCCCGTGCGAACTCGAGCACGTACGTGCTTTCCAACGTGGCAGTGACTGCGATCGGGCGTAGCTCATCGGGCGAACCGAGCCTGCCAATGAGGTGTCCATGCACCGACTCACCACCGGCGAGCAGGCACATGCAGCGCGGGTCACTGGTGAAGGCATCCAGTTCCGTACGGGCGAACTACGCGTGTGGTGGCGGGCTGTCGCCCGATCCGCTTTTCGGGGAGCGTGCTGGCGATGCACCGGATGTCGGCCTGCGCAGGAGTTGAAGGCGCAAGCGGTGATCCCGCTCGTAGCTGCCGTCCATGATCTCGTCGGCCCGTGTCTGTAGGTGTTCGTGGTAGTCGGGACAGTCGGACAGTCGTGAGTGCTCGCACGAGAGGATGTGGGAGAGAAGGTCCTTGACGTGGACCATTTGCTCGATGAACTGGTCGAGCTCGACGACTCGGGCAGCGGCCACCCTTTTCGCATCCGCCATGGTGGCCGATGATTCGTTGAGCAACTCGGCTATTTCCTTGATCGCGAATCCGGCTTCCTGCCAGAAGTCGATGGTGGCCAGTTGGAGCAGCCCGTGCTCGTCGAAGATCCGTCGGCCACCCGACCGTCCCGCTGGTGTCAGCAGCCCCTGTCGTTCATAGAACCGCAGGGCCGATGTTTGCATCTTGGCCAACTCTGCCAGTTCACCGATGTCGAGCTGGATTCGCCGACTCTCCACGTCATCACTCATCGTAGTTGAAGTGTAGTTCAAGGTGCCTCCGGCGACCAGCGGGTGCGGACTTGCGTTGAAGTGCGGTTCAACCTGGAAGCTGTGCTCCGTCGCAGCACAGTCCAACGGAAGGAACCAGGGTGCCCACGAACTCCCATGAACTCTCTGCTCGCCGAAGTGGAGTCCTTCGGATCGGCGGTGACCTGCCCGTCCATCGCCTTGGCTACGGTGCGATGCGGCTGACCGGACCAGGTATCTGGGGCGATCCGCTCGATCGGGACAATGCGATCGCGGTGTTGCGCCGCGCGGTCGGGTTGGGCGTGGACTTCATCGACACCGCAGAGGCATACGGCCCCTGGACGAACGAAGAGCTGATCAGGCAGGCCCTCCACCCGTACTCCGACGTGGTGATCGCCACAAAGGGAGGCGGCATCAGGCCGGGCCCGAACCAGTGGGAAGCGCTGGGCCGACCGGGGTTCATCCGGCAGGGAGTGGAGACCAGCCTGCGCAGGCTGGGCGTCGAGTGCATCGACCTTTACCAGTTGCACCGGATCGACCCCGAGGTACCGCTTGCGGACACGCTCGGGACGCTGAAGGAACTCCAGGAAGCCGGGAAGATCCGGCACATCGGCCTGTCCGAAGTGGATGTCGAGGACATCCGGAAAGCCCGCGAGACCGTGGACATCGTCTCGGTGCAGAACCGTTACGGTCTCGACTTCCGCGAATGGGAACACGTCATCGACTACTGCTGCCGCGAGGACATGACCTTCATCGCCTGGGGTCCGCTCGGCAGCGGAACCCGCGATCCTCTTGCGGCCATCGGGCAGGCCGAAGGTTTGGCGGACGTGTCGGCGACCCAAGTCGCGTTGGCCTGGTTGTTGCACAGGGCGCGGAACACGGTGGCCATTCCCGGTACCGCACGGCTGCGTCATCTGGAGGAGAACGTGGCTGCAGCGGGTCTGCGGCTGACCGATGAGCAGTTCGAACAGCTCAACGCCTCGGTGGTCACCAACTCGGCTGAGGGCATGCCGTCGCCGGAGTGAGTCCGTCCGTCAGAAGGGGGGAGATCGTCATGTCGTCGGAGTCAGCAGCGACCGCTGATCTGCGGGCCGGGCCGCGGGAGTGGCTCGGTCTTGCCGTACTCGCCTTGCCGCTGCTGGTGTTGGCGCTGAACATCAGCGTGCTGTTCCTTGCGGCTCCGCAACTCGGCGCCGATCTGCGGCCGAGCAGTACGGGGTTGCTGTGGATCATGGACATCTACGGGTTCATGATTGCCGGTTTCCTGGTGTGCATGGGGACACTGGGCGACCGCGTCGGCCGCCGCAGGTTGCTGGTGATCGGGGCGGTGGCGTTCGCCCTGGCGTCGTTGCTGGTCGCCTACTCCGTTTCGGCACCGATGCTCATCGTCGCGCGTGCGCTGCTTGGCATCGCCGGTGCCACGCTGATGCCCTCCACCCTGGCCTTGCTCAGCACCATGTTCCGGGATCCCCAGCAGCGCGGGGTAGCCATCGCGGTGTGGATGACCGCCTTCTCGGTGGGGATGGCGGCTGGCCCGGTGATTGGTGGCGTAATGCTGGAGCACTTCTGGTGGGGATCGGTGTTCCTGCTCGGTGTCCCGGTGATGGGTGTGCTGGTCGTCCTGGCACCGGTCCTGCTGCCCGAATACCGCGACGCGCAGGCTGGCAAACTCGATGTGTTCAGTGTCGCGCTGTCACTCGTGACGATCGTGCCGATCATTTACGGGATCAAGGAAAGCGCCACCGGCCATGCGTCCTGGCCTGCCTACGTGGCGATCGCAGTCGGGTTGTTCGCCGGGGTGCTGTTCGTACGTCGGCAGCGCCGGATCACTGATCCGATGATCGACGTGCGACTGTTCGGGAACCGGGCTTTCACCGCGGCGCTGGCCCTGCTGGTGCTCGGCATCATGGCCATCAACGGGATGAGCTACCTCTATCCCCAGTTCCTGCAGTCGGTCCGTGCTCTGTCGCCGATGGCGACCGGTCTGTGGATGATCGTTATCGCGGTGGCGGCGGTGCTCGGTTCCATGGTGGCGCCCCTGGTTGCGCGTCGGGTGCGCCCGGCCTACGTCATTGCCGGGGGAGCGCTGATCTCGGTGGCGGGTTTCCTGCTGATGACCCAGATACAGGCCGCCACCGGGATGACACTGGTGATGGCCGCGGGTGCGGCGGCCGTCGTCGGGCTCAGCCCGATCGGTGTGATGAGCACGGACATGGTGCTGACCTGCGCCCAGCCGGAGAAGGCCGGATCAGCCGCGGCGTTGTCGGAAACCAGTGCGGAACTCGGCGCAGGGCTCGGCGTCGCGGTGCTGGGCACCCTCGGTGCCGCGGTGTATCGCAACCAGATCACCGAGTCCGTTCCAGACGGCCTGCCGATCGACGTGGCCGACTCCGCCCGGAACAGCTTCAACGACGCGCTGGCCGAGGTTGGTCAGGTGCCGCCCGAACTTGGTGACCGACTGCTGAAATCCGCGCGGGAGGCTTTCACCGGTGGTTTGAACGTCGTCGGTGCCGCCAGCGCGGCGATTCTGGCAGTGCTCGCCGTTGTCACGGTGGCGTTGCTGCGGCACCTGCCACCCACCGGCCGGGACGAACAGGAGGGGCCGCCCGGCATCGGTACGGGCGAACAGGTCGAGACGACGTACCGAGCGGAAACCTAGTAGGCGGCGGCGCTTCGACGTGGTCATGTAGTGGTGGTGTGGCGGGTCAGTGGGGTTCGGAAGCCGGAAGATGGAATTGTGCCGCGTTGCGGAACAATTGGCTGGAAAGCTGCCATGGTCTGGTATGAGGCCGGGATTAACATCCGAAGAAAGTCGGATTGACCGACTTTGTCCGTTCTGGTGTAGTTGATTTCGTTCCACCCTCCCTGCCCTGTGAGTGGATTTCGGAAGGACTGATCCGTGAGCACCACCATGTGGTTCAGCGCGCTCAAAAAAACCGCGTTAGCCGTTGTCGGCGTCGCGACCATGATTGGCCTCGCGTCCCCGGTGGCGGCGCAGCAGCCGTCCCCTGACGGCGAGGTCGGCGTCCAGGTCATCGGCGGCACGAGAGCAGCCAAAGGCGAGTTTCCCTGGATGGTCCGGTTGTCGATGGGCTGTGGTGGCGCGCTGTACACGCCCCAGGTCGTCCTGACCGCGGCCCACTGCTTCCGCGGGGTCGGCACCGGCCCGCACACCAGCACCACTGCCACGATCGGCGTGGTCGACCTGCAGGACACGACCGCGACCAGGATCAGGGCGACCTACCTGCACAAGTCGCCGACCTACGGGACGTCGGCAGGTGGTGACTGGGCGCTGCTCAAACTGGCCAGCCCGGTGACCGGCGTGCCGACGCTGAAGTTCGCCACCACGAAGGAATTCGACAACGGCACGTTCGACATCGCCGGGTGGGGCGACACCGCCGAGGGCGCGCAGACTGGCAGCCGTTACCTGCTCAAGGCCAAGGTCCCCTTCGTCAGTGACGCCACCTGCAGGGCGTACGGCGGCCTCTACAGCAACCTGATCTCGGCGGCGGAGATCTGCGCCGGATACCCGAACGGTGGCGTGGACACCTGCCAAGGTGACTCCGGCGGTCCGATGTTCCGCAGGGACAACGCGGGCGGATGGATCGGGGTTGGCATCGTCAGCTGGGGCGACGGCTGCGCACGGCCCAACGCGCCCGGCGTCTACACCGAGGTGAGCACGTTCGCCGCCGACATCGCCGCGGCGGCCGCACGGATATAGCACGAACCCACGGGCCCTTTCGAATGCCGGAATTTTGCCACCGGTTATCACCCCCCCGGGACGATCGTTCCCGTGATTCTCCTTCATTCTTTCCCTGCGAAGAAGGCTGGAAAAGCACATGAAAACTCGTATTCTCGGCGCCTGCCTCGCAGCAGGTGCCACGGTGGGCGCCGTCCTCATGGCCCCGTCCGCAGTCGCCGCACCACAGTTCGACCCGGCCATGGTCAACGCCGCCGCGGTCGAAATGGGCGTCACCCCCGCGAAAGCCGCCGAGCGCTTGGACAAGGAGCAGCGGCTGTCCCGCAACCTCGCCGACCTGCAGGCCGCCGGGATGCCGACCGACGGCGCGTACTTCGACTCCACCAGCGCCCTGATCGTGACCACATCGGACCCGGCACGTGCCAGGCGGGCCGGGCTGACCCCGCGTTCCGGCGTGCGGGGTGAACGTGCGCTCAACGATCTGACGGCCAAGGTCGAGAAGGTCATCGGCGCGGACTCCGGCCAGGTCCTGACGTGGGGCCCGGACGTGGCCCTGGACCGTGTCGTCGTGACTGTCAGGGAGACCGCCGGGATCGGGCTGATGCTCAGGCTGTCCGGGATGGACGGTGTGATCGTCGAGACCAGCCCGGACGAACTGATCCACCAAGCTGATGTCGTGCCCGGCCGGATGATGGACCTCGACCCGGGAACCAACTGCTCGCTCGGCTTCAACGGCACGCGCAACGGCGCCAAGGTCCTGCTGACCGCGGGCCACTGCGTCGAGGGCAACCCGGACATCCTCGACGCCAACGGCACCCACATCGGCAAGGGCGCGGGCAGCGGGTTCCCGGCCAGGGAGTTCGGGATCGTGAACATCGACCCCGAGGACACCCAGCGAGCCTTTGTGGACACTCGGATGGGCACGACGGTGAACATCACCGGCGCGTCGAAGGCACCGATCGGCACCACGATCTGCAAGGCGGGCAACACCACCGGCTGGACCTGCGGCACGATCACGCACTACAACCAGTCCGTGCAGTACTCGGGTGAGTCGGTGACCACCACCGGCCTGGCCCGCTCGACGGTCTGCACCGAGGGCGGCGACAGCGGCGGTGCGTATATCTCCGGCAACACCGCGCAGGGCATGACATCTGGCGGTCCGCGGGGCGCGGAGTGCGGTTTCAACCAGGGCGCCAACGCGACCGGCTTCTACTCGTTCTACCAGCCTGTCGTCGACGCGGCGAGCTTCTATGGGGTCACACTACTCACCTCGTGATGGCGGCGTGACGAAGGGGAGCGCGCCGCATCCACGCGCTCCCCTTCACCCTGTCTGTGCGCGGAGCACGCCGGTCAGATGAGCCGGAGCGCCATCAGCAATGTCGCCCGTACCTGCCCGTCCTGCAGGTCCAGCCCGAGCAGTTCCTGGATTCGTTTGAGGCGGTAGGCCAGTGTGTTGCGGTGGATGAACAGTTCCTGGCAGATCGCCGGGGTCGCGCCGCTGCACCGCAGGTACGTTTCCAGCGTGGTCAGCAGTGCGCGGTCGCCGGAGCGCTGCAGTGGCGCGAGGAGCCGCTTGGCGAGGCTGGTCGTGCCGGGATGGCGCAGTGTGTCCACGACGGTGTCGAAGTTCAGCTGTGGTGCGGGATGTATGCCCGGCTCGCCCAGCGCACGGCGGGCTGTCCGCAGTGTCAGGCCGAGCTCCGTGGCGTTTTCGGCGGTGCTGACGATGACGGAGATCGACCGGGCTCGGCCGACGGCTGCCCTGGCCGCCGCCATCAGACGGTCTTGGTCCAGCGCCTCGCTTTGCAGCAGGATGGTCGACAGGTCCGGCTCCTCGACGTACCGCACCACTGGGAACTCTCCGGCCAGCATCACGCGTGCGCGCCAGGACACCGACCGCAGAGAGGTCGTGGACATCCCCGCACCCGGCTGCAGCACCACGATTCCGGTGCGCTGATGGGGCTCCAGTTCGGCGTCGCGGGCAAGCGCGATCAGTTCGTCGGCGGGGATCGAGTCGTTGCCGTAGATCGCCGCGGTCAGTCGGCCCGCGTTGCGGGAGTGCGCGGTTCCGGTCGAGCCGAACATGGTGCTCAGCTGCATGGACACCACCGCCGCGACCGGCGCCAGCAAGGTATCGATTGTGGGCCTGGTGTCGGCTTTCTCGACCACCAGCCGGAAACGGTCGCGCTCACCGCCGGGCATCGTGAACTCGGTGCGGGCCGGGAACGCGCCGTCGCCGCCCGCGCTGAGCAGCGTCGTGCCGGTGGAGTCCTGAATGGACACGCGGGCGTCCGCGACTTCGCTGATGCGGTGCAGGACATCCTGGATCGTGCCCTGCTCGACGGCGATGCGGCTGCAGTCGTCGGCCAGTTCCGAGCCCCGGCGCAGCGCCTCGTAGCGCTCGGCCGACAGCCGGTCCTGGACATCCCGCTGGACCAGCACGAACGGCACTTCCGCCGGGATGACCAGCAGTGGGACCGCGTGGTTCTCGCAGGCGGTGACCAGCCCCGCGGGCAGGGTGGCGTGCGCGGGACCGAGGCCGAAGGCGAGCGCGGCGATCGGGATCTTGGCGAGCCGCTCGACGTAGGCGTCCCAGATCCGGGCATCGGTGACGTTGAGCGCCATCCCGGAGGTCAGCATCAGGGCGCCGGGAGTGAGGAACGGCGACGGGTCGATCGACTCGGTCGGGGCGCACCATGTGATCGGCCGCTCCAGCGCCCCGGGAGCGCCGGTGACCCGGAACTCGACCTGGAGCTGGGGATCGTCTCGCATGTCCGCGACCCGCACCCGTCGAGTGTACTGCACTGTGCCCAAAATGGACCGCGCGATTGTGGCAGCTTGCCCAATGCGGGAAGGGTGTGCCGGTGCTTACTGTGCGGAGCATGACGGTGACAGCCCCCTTCCTCAATTCCGACATGGGTGAGGGCTACGGACTGCACAGCTTCGGCAACGACGACGCGCTGCTCGGACTGGTGGACGTGATCAACGTGGCCTGTGGCTACCACGCCGGTGACCCGGACACGATGGACCGGACGGTCGCCGCGGCCGTCGAGCGGGGCGTGCTGATCGGCGCGCATCCGGGGCTGCCGGACCTGGCGGGGTTCGGTCGGCGGCGGATGTCCTTGCTGCCCAGCGAGGTCGAGTCGATCGTGCTGTACCAGGTCGGTGCCCTCTCTGCCTTCCTGGTCAAGCATGGCGTGCGGCTCAACCACATCAAGCCACACGGCGCCCTGTACGGCATGCTCGCCGCGGACCCAGAGCTGATGGCCGGTGTGGCACGTGCTGCCCGCCAGTTCGACGTGCCGGTGTTCGGCTTGGCAGGCACCGCCCATGAGGCGGTGTGCCTCGAGCTCGGTGTTCCGTTCGTCGCGGAACTGTACGTCGACCTCAACTACGACGGCGCGGGTGAGCTGATCATCCAGCGCCGCCCTGGGAAGACCGACCCGGCCGAAGCGGGATGGCGGGTGGCGCGCGCCATGGCAGGCGAGGGTGTCCTGGCCGTGGACGGGACCGAACTCGACATTCGCTTCGACAGCGTCTGTGTGCACTCCGACGCACCCAATTCCGTCGTCGTGGCGGCGGCTGTCCGCGCTGTCCTCGACCGTCAGCAGTGAGAAAGGGCCAGGCATGTCCGACGTCCGCTGCCCGCTCCCGGGCATCTTCCACACCAGGCCAGGGCCCGGTAAGGAGCCGTTCGTGCTGTGCGGCGACCGGATCGAGGCGGGGGCCGCGATCGGCATCGTCGAGGTGATGAAGCAGTTCACCGAGATCCGCTCGGACGTCTCCGGGACCGTGGTCTCGATCAACGTCGCCGACGGCGGGACCGTCCTGCCCGGCGCGGTCCTCATCGTGGTCGAGGAGGACTGACCCGGTGCGGAAACTGCTCATCGCGAACCGGGGCGAGATCGCCGTCCGGATCATCAGCACCGCGCACGCCATGGACATCGCCACCGTGGTGGTGTGCAGCGAGGCGGACCGCTGCTCGCTCGCGGCCAGGACCGCGGGGGAGTCCGTCGTGATCGGGCCGCCTCCCGCCCAGGCCAGCTATCTCGACCAGCAGGCAGTGCTCCGGGCCGCGTTGGACACCGGCGCGGACGCCGTCCATCCCGGTTTCGGGTTCCTGTCGGAGAACGCCGACTTCGCCCAGTCGGTCATCGACAACGGTCTCATCTGGGTCGGGCCCGCTCCGGCCGCGATCCGGTTGATGGGAGACAAGGTCGCCGCCCGCGAAGCGGCACGGGCCGCCGGGGTGCCGGTACTCGCGGGCTCCGACGGGCCGCTCGATCCCGCCGCCGATCCGATGCACACCGCCGAGGCGGTCGGGTTCCCGTTGGTCATCAAGGCCTCGGCCGGAGGTGGTGGCCGCGGTATCCGCCTCGTCACGCGCTCGGCTGATTTTCTGTCCGCCTTGGACCTGGTTCGCGCGGAGGCCAGTGCCGGGTTCGGCGACGACACCGTCTACCTGGAGCGGTTTGTCGAACGGGCCCGGCATGTCGAGGTGCAGGTGCTCGGGGACGGCGTCCGGGTCGTCCACCTTGGCGACCGGGACTGTTCGATGCAGCGCCGCTCCCAGAAGGTGCTCGAGGAGGCCCCGGCACCGGACCTGCCTGACGAGGTTCGTGAACGCATCCGCGGCTCATCGGTGGACCTGGCGGCGGCATGCCACTACAGCGGTGTGGGCACGGTCGAGTTCCTCTACGACCCGCTCCGGCGCGAGGCGGCCTTCATCGAGATGAACACCAGGCTGCAAGTGGAGCACCCGGTCACCGAGATGGTCACCGGGATCGACCTCGTCGAGCAGCAGTTGCGCATCGCCCGCGGCGAGTCGCTCGGACTGGCCCAGGACGAGGTCACGCTAACCGGGCACGCGATCGAGTCACGGATCAACGCCGAGGACCCGGACCGTGACTTCTTTCCCAGCCCTGGCACGATCTCCGCGCTGACCTGGCCCACCGGGCCTGGTGTGCGGGTGGACACCGGTGTGGTCGCGGGCGACGTGGTGGCGCCGTTCTACGACTCCATGATCGCCAAACTCATCGTGCACGCACCCACTCGGGACGCCGCGATCACGCGGATGTCCGAAGCGCTGCGGCAGATCGAGATCACCGGCATCGCCACCACCACCGGCCTGCAGTCCGACCTGGTCGCACGGCCCGAGTTCGCGGCAGTGGAACACCACACGACGTTCATCGAATCCACTCCCGGGCTGCTGAAGGAGAAGGTGTGAGCGCACTGGAGGTCCTGCCCGCGCATGCCCGGTACACCTGGGGCGGCGACGAGTTCCTGTTCGTGGAGATCGCCGAGGAGATGAGCCTGGCGGCCAACCTCCGTGCCATGGCCATCGCGCGCGGCCTGACCGAGCAGTCGCTCGACGGGATCATCGACATCTGCCCGGCGAACGCGTCGCTGCTGATCCGTTTCGACCCGGACGTTCTCCCGCCCGCGGTCCTGCGGAGCACGGTCCAGGAGTGGGAGGCCGACGCGCGGCAGCAGGTGGGCAGTGTCCTGCCGACCAGGATCATCGAGGTCCCGGTCTGGTACGACGATCCCTACACCCGTGAGGTCGCAGCCCGCTTCCGCGAGGGCTACCACCAGGACCCGGCGGGCACCGACATCGACTACGCCGCGCGGGTCAACGGCCTGCCCGACGCCGCGGAGTTCATCCGCCGACACCATACCCAGCCCTGGATCGTCTCCATGGTCGGCTTCGTCGCCGGGCTGCCGTTCCTGTTCCAACTGGTCGAACGGGAGCATCAGCTACAGGTGCCGAAGTACCTCAGCCCACGCACGGACACACCGAGGCTCACTGTCGGGCACGGCGGCTGCTTCGCCTGCGTCTACTCGGTTCGCGGGGCGGGCGGTTACCAGATGTTCGGTATCGCCGCCGCGCCGATCTTCGACCCGGCCCGGTCACTGCCCGACTTCGCCGACTCGATGGTGTTCTTCCGTCCCGGCGACATCGTGAAGTTCGCGCCGGTCACCGAGCAGGAATACCGGCGGATCCAAGGCGAGGTCGAGACCGGCACCTTTGGCTACCGGACCGCTCCGGTGGAGTTCGACGTCGAGCGGGCCGTCGCGGATCCCCAGGCCTACAACGCCACTCTGCTGGAGGTGCTCCATGCCCCGTGACCGCGCCGTCGAGATCGTCCAGCCCGGCTTGGCGACGACCGTTCAGGACCGGGGCCGCATCGGCTGTTACGCCTGGGGAATCCCGCAGGGCGGCTCGCTGGACCAGTACTCCACCGAACTGGCCAACGCGCTGGTCGGCAACACCGACGGCGAGGCCTTACTCGAATGCGCCTACATGGGGCCGGTGCTGAAGGTCACCGCGGCCGTCGACATCGCGGTCACCGGCGCCCCGGTCCCAGTGCGGGTGAACGGCGATGATCGTGCTGAGTGGACGCGGCTCGCGTTGGCCGAGGGCGACGAGTTGAGCTTCGGGTTCCTCAGCGGCGGATGCCGGTTCTACATCGCTTTCTCCGGCGGTGTCGATGTCCCGCTCGTTCTCGGCAGCCGTTCGACCTATCCGCTCGGCGTGATGGGCGGGTTCCACGGCCGAAAACTCGACGCGGGGGACATCGTTCCGATCGGCGGGCCCCGGACGCCTCCACCCGGTGACGTCGTCGGCGACGAGCACCAGCCCGTTTTCGAGCGAGAACAACAGGTCCGCATCATGCTCGGCCTCTACGACCATCGCCTCACCGACAAAGGCCTTGCCAATCTCACCGGCGAAGAGTGGACACTCACCCCTGTCGCCGATCGCGCGGGCCTGCGCTACGACGGCCCCGGCGTCGAATGGCGTGAGCGCGTGCAACCCTTCGGCGCTGGTTCGGACCCCTCCAACATCGTCGACGCAGGCTACGCTGTCGGCTCCATCCAGATACCGGGCGGCACGCAACCGATCGTGCTGCACCGCGACGCCGTCTCAGGCGGTGGTTACGCGATGGTCGGCACAGTCATCAGCGCCGACATGGACCTCGTCGCCCGCGCCGCACCCGGCACGACAACCCGGTTCACACCCGTCGACCTCGACACCGCGCTCGCCGCACGCAGACAACGAGCGCAGACACTCGCCGCCGCCATCACCTCCCTCACCTGAATTGGGCCGAACAGCCACCACTGCTCACAGTGGAACAACTCGGCAGGCCGCCATGAACGTGACAACGTGCCGATCAGCTCGGCGGTTCACTTCCGTTCCTGTCGAATTGTCATCGGTTGGCACAAGCCTGAATCCGAACGGGTTTCATCATCACCGTGTGGACAGTCACTCCCTTTGGTGCGCTCGCCTGCGTTATTCGCTGCGGGCATACGGGCTGTTCGTCAAGATGAACAGGAGGTGAACGTGACTGTCGGTCCTTTTAGGATGGGTTTCGGGATGGTGAGAACTGCCAAGGCCCCCGTGAGGCAGTACAGTACGGACGACCGGGTCTCCGTGCTGCCCGGTCGTGGCAACCGTGTCAGCCGCATAGTGAAAACCACTCGCGATTCGGTCGATGTCGACTTCCTGTAAGGATTCGCGGTGAGTTTCAGGGCGGTGGGAACTTTCCGGCAACGGGTGATGTTGACCCTGGTACTACTCCGTGGACCGAGGAGGCGATGTGGCGCGACGAACTGTTCTGATAGCAGTTCTCGTTGTGCTGACGGCCGTCCTGCTCGTCCAACACGCATTGCACGACGCGACGGAGCCGCGGGCCGCGTCCGTGGAGCGATCCGAGGAATGGGCGGCACGCGGCCTGCAGGAGTCGACGTCCCGCAAGCAGCTTCCCGGCGGTGCCGGTGAAGCCGCCGCGTCCCCCGTTGTCGTTCTGTTCCAGGTGTGGCAGGCGCGAGACGACGAGGCGCCTGCCGATCCTTTGAGCGCGCCCGCATGTCATGCCGTGCCGGGCAAGTACTCCGACACCGTTCGGCCTCATCTCTTGTTACAGGTTTTCCGCCACTGACCGGCCAGACGCCCATGGCTGGGATGTGGCGCTGTTTCGTGCCAGAAACGGCGTAGTCCGACACTGCCCCGTGGTAGTGCGTTGTGGACACGCGATCCCGGCTGTGTGCGGTCTTGGGTTCTTCAGTCCCTCAACCCGAGCCAGAACGAGGCCGATATGCAGCCACTCATCGATCACGCGCGCACTTTTCGCGACGCCGTAGCCGGACGCCGTGACCAGTTCGCGAGACTTGCCGACGGGCAGAAGCCGGACGCGCTGTTCATTTCCTGCTCGGACTCCCGGGTGATGCCCGCACTGATCACCGGAGCCCAGCCCGGCCAGCTCTTCGAACTGCGGACCGCGGGCAACATCGTGCCGCCGTACCGACCCGACGCCCAGTGCGCGGTCGCGGGAACCATCGAGTTCGCGGTACGGGCGCTCACCGTGTCCGACATTGTTGTGTGTGGACACTCGCACTGCGGCGCCGTCCATGGCCTGATGCGCCAGGAAGGTCTGTCGGTCATGCCCCAGGTCCGCCAGTGGCTGGCCCAGGCGGGCCACGACCGTTCGTGGCTTCCCCGGCACCCGGTCAAGCGCGACTCCGATGTGGACATGGACGCCGCGGTGCGACGACACGTGCTCACACAGGTGGACCACCTTCGGACTCATCCGTGCGTCGCCGAAGGGAAAGTGCGGCTGCACGCGTGGTTCTACCGCGTGACGACCGGCGAAGTCCTCGCCAACGACACAGGCACGCCGAACTTCTTTCCGCTCTGACGGCCCGCCGCCTGCCGTCCAGCTCGCCCATGCGAGCCGGACGGTCACTGCCTGCTGCCCGTCAGCGGATACTTGGATGGAGATTTTCCTTGTCTCGACACGCTTTGTCCCGGCGCCCACGCACGTGGCGCACTGATATCACCGCGTCCGTCGTGGTGTTCCTCGTCGCGCTGCCGCTCTGCGTCGGAGTCGCGGTCGCGTCCGGGGTCCCGGCCGAACTCGGTCTGGTCACCGGGATCGTCGGCGGTCTTGTCGTCGGCCTGTTGCCCGGCAGCAGCCTGCAGGTATCCGGTCCCGCCGCCGGACTGACCGTCCTGGTCTACGAGGCCGTCAGACAGTTCGGCATCGCCGCGCTCGGCGTCATCGTCCTCGCCGCCGGACTGCTCCAGATCCTGCTCGGCCTGTTGCGATTCGGCCGGTGGTTCCGCGCCATCTCGCCCGCGGTGGTCGAAGGCATGCTCGCCGGGATCGGCCTGGTGCTCATCGCGGGCCAGCTCTACACCATGGTCGGCGCCACCGCCCCGGCAGGCGGTATCGGCAAACTGACCGGCCTGCCGCAGCTGGCCGGGACCATGGTCGGATCGGCCGTCACACGGGAGGCGTTCGCCATCGGTGCGGGCACCATCCTGGTGATCGTGCTGTGGTCACGGCTGCCGAGGAAGATCAGGCTCGTGCCCGGCACGCTCGTCGCAGTAGCCCTGGCCACCACAGTGAGCCTGCTGCTCGCTCTCCCGGTGCAACGGATCGAGGTGCGCGGCCTGTTCGACGCGATCAACCTGACCACACCGGGCGACCTCGCCGTACTCGGCAACCTCGCGCTGCTCGGCTCAGTACTGGCCTTCACGCTGATCGCCTCGGCGGAGAGCCTGTTCAGCGCGGCGGCAGTGGATCGGATGCACGACGGGCCGCGTACCGACTACAGCGACGAACTCGTCGCGCAAGGCGTCGGCAACACGCTCTGCGGCATGCTCGGCGCCCTGCCGATGACTGCGGTGATCGTCCGCAGCTCCGCCAACGTCGACGCGGGCGCGCGCACCAAACTGTCCCGTGTCCTGCATGGCGTGTGGCTGCTGTTGTTCGCCGCGCTGCTGCCCGCCGCGATCGGCGTCATCCCGTTGGCGGCGCTGGCCGGTGTGCTGGTGCACGCGGGCTTCAAGTTGTTGCCGCTGCGCACGCTGATCCCGCTGTGGCGTCAACACCGCGGTGAGGCTGTCATCCTGATGGTGACCGCTGTGGCCATTGTCGGGCTGAACATGTTCGAAGGCGTCCTCATCGGAATCGCGCTCGCAGTGGCCAAGGTCGCGTGGGAGGCCTCACACGTCAAGGTCCGCGTGCGCGACACCGGCAGCGGCCCGATCCACGTCCGGTTGTGCGGCAACGCGACCTTCCTGAGGCTGCCTGCGATCCTGGAGACCCTGGAATCGCTGCCGCAGGGCCGTCCGGTCGAGCTGGACCTGACCGATGTGCGCCACCTCGACCACGCCTGCCGGATCGCTCTCACCACATGGGCGGACCGCAACGACAACGTCGACATCGCACACCTGGAACGACTGGTTCAGTAGTGCTTTCGGTGCTGAGAGCGGCGGAGCCCGTGAACCTCGATGGCGTCACGGAGTGGTTGTTGTGCTGCGTGGATCAATGAGGATCTTGGCGTGTTGTCCGGGATCGGCCAGTGCGGTGAAGGCGTTGCCGACTCCGTTCAGGCCGACGGTGCCGGTGACGAGTGGGGCGGCGTTGATCTTGCCGTCGGCGAGCATGTGCAGGGTGTCGCGGAACTCGATGGGGGTGTAGCCGAGGACGAAGCGCAGGTCGATCTCCTTGTTGATGGCGAGCGCGGGCTGGAGGTGGTCGCGGTCCATGCAGACGCCGACGACGACGATGCGGGAGCGCAGCGGCGCCTGGTCGACGATGGACTCGATGACGCCGGGGACGCCGACGCATTCGAAGATGACAGGGTGTTTGAGGTCGACGGCGCCCGCGGCTTCGGCGACACGCCAGATCGGTTCCCAAGGGATGGGCAGGCGCCGCAGCTTGCCCATGGCCGTCAGCGCGAGGTCGAACACGGTGGACGCGTCGACGATGTGCCCTTGGTCGGCGCAGCCCGCGTACGGTGAGTCGACGGACGGATCAACGACGAGGTCGGCGCCGATCTGGCGGGCGAGGTCCCGGCGGGCGGGGGAGTAGTCACTGGCGACGACATGGCGCACGCCACGTGCTTTGAGCATGCCGATGACGGCGAGGCCGATGGGGCCGCAGCCGATGACGATGGCGGTGCCGCCCCGGCGGATCTCGGCGCGGCGGACCGCGTGCAACGCGACGGCCATCGGCTCGGTCAGCGCGGCCAGTTCGGAGCTGAGCCCGTTGGGTACCGGAAAGGTGAGTGACTCCTCCACCAGTATCTGTTCGGCGTAGGCCCCCGGAGCCGATTCGGACAGGCCGATGGGGTGGGAGGCACCGGCGTTACGCCGCAACGGCATAGCCACGACACGGGTACCGGGCCGCCAGCGCCTGCGAGTGCCGGGCCCGTAGGCGGCGATCTCGCCGCAGAACTCGTGGCCCATGATCACGTGCTGCTGCGACCGCATGATCCCGTCGTAGCCGACGCGGGCGGTGAGGTCCGCGAGTTGGTCGGCATGTTTGCGGGCGTGCAGGTCGGATCCGCAGATGCCGCAGCGCAGCACGTCGAGCAGCACCTGCCCGCGCGCGGGCGTGGGTGAGGGCAGGTCGACGACCTCGAGCTCGCCGTCATGGCAGGTGACGGCCTTCATCGTCCGACTTCCCGCCGGGTTGCCTTGCGCGGATCACGGCTGGTCGTGCGTGGGACCACGGTTCACCTCGATCGTTCCGTGTCGGCGTGTGCATCGTTCGGCTTGAGTGTTGCCCAGTACGTGGCACCGCGCCATTGAGATGCGTCACGTCCACTGTGGCCACCCACCGGACACGTGTCGAAACGTTGACAGCAGGTGTCAGGGTTTGCGGGGAGAATCCGTGTCATGCGTGAAACGCCGACAGAGCTCAGCGAGCTCCAGGCCCTCCTCGATGCCTCACTCGCCCGTTCCACCTCGCACCTGCGCTCGATCATCAATCCCGGGAGGACGCTGACCGCGGAGCAGCTCGTTCAGGTCCTCACCGGCATGTGCACCCTCGCCCTGTCGACCGTGACCGCGAAGGGCGAACCGCGGATCAGCGGCGCGGACGGGCATTTCCTGAACGGGAAATGGCACTTCGGAACGTCCCGTACCGCTGCGAAGGCACGTCATCTCGCCGTCCGGCCCGCTGCCAGCGTGGCGTACATGCGTGGCGAGGACCTGGGAGTGTTCACGCACGGCACGGTGGAGATCCTCAACCCGCAGGACGGCGACGCGGCCGAGGACTGGCCGGAACTGCTCGCGTACTTCCAGGACTTCTACGGCGCCGATGCCTTCGAGTGGGACACCGGCGTCGTCTTCTACCGGCTGCGTCCGCACTGGATGACCGTCTTCGCCCCCGACTTCGCCAAGCTCATCGCGACGTAGCGGCGTGCCGGACCGAGTTCGGTCATCGAGCGGACCACCGTTGCGCACCGGTGCTGTTGCACTGATAGAGCTGAACAGGAGTCCCGTTGGCGGTGCCGCTCGAGGTCACGTCGACACACTTGCCGGATCCGGTGCCGACGATGGAGCCGTTGGCGGCGAAGGTGAAGCGTTGTGCCGATGTGCCGTTGCACGTCCAGATCTGGATCTTCGTCCCGTTGGCGGTGCCGTTGCCCTTGACGTCGAGGCATCGGTTGCCGTAGACCCGCAGTTCGTCGGCGGCGGTGCGAACCCACCGCTGGTTCGTGCCGCCGTGGCAGTCCCAGATGTGCACCTGGCTGCCAGGTTCCGTACTGGCGCCTGAGACATCCACGCACCGCGTGGACTGGGGATTGGACAACGCCGTGGTCGCGCCGACCGGGGGCGCGACCAGTGGCTTGAGACTTCCTGGCACGGATTCGAGTGCGGCGAACCAGCGGGCCGCCATCTTGTCGTAGCCCGCCGCGGTGGGATGTACGCCGTCCGCGAGATCGGCCGTGGTGAACCCGGTGTGCATGTCGACCAGATGAGTCCGTGGTCCCTTCTGCGCCACGATTCCGGGAATCGCCGCGTTGTACGCCTGGACCTGGCGTTCCCACGCCGTATTGCTTTCCGGCGTGATCTGGGCGACGAACACCTCGGCCAACGGCGCGTGGGCACGGATCTTGTCGAGCAACGCACTCAGGCGCCCGGGTGCGTTGGCGGGATCATGGTTCTGGTTGATGTCGTTGGTACCGATGTGCAGCAGGATGGTCCGGGGGTTGGCGGACCGGATCCACGGCACGATGCTGGCGTCCAGCTGATCGATCCGCCACCCCGAATGCCCCTCATGATCATGATCGCCGAGCGCGGCCGGTCCGTTGACCCCGGAGCCGACGAGATCCACGCTGTAGCGACCTGACGCACGCTGCCACAGACCGATCCGATAACCACCGGGGACGTTGAAGCCGTCGGTGATCGAGTCGCCGAGCGGCATGACGCGCACACCACCGTTGGATTCCGCCAGTGCGGGACTGGTCACCATCATCAGGCCGAGAACGACAGTTAGGACAATTCTCATCCTTGTGACCTCCGGTTGCGGGGAATCACCGTCAGTCCTTGATACCCGCTCAGGCCGTCGCCATGAAGCCTGCAAGCAGGCCAAACAATTGTCAGGCCGTCACCACCTCGAGTTGTGGTGGGTTGGTCGCGTTGGTCCTTGTATTGAGCACCACAGCGAGGCCAGACGGCCCGTATACACCGAGCGCCACGGTTCCAGAGGCCCGCGCGGCGGCCACAGCGTTGGTCACGTCGAGTGCCACCCAGTCGAGTCGAGTGCTGAGCTGACCGGCGCCCTGGGCTGTGCCCATGGCGGGAGCGGTGTTCCACGTGACGGCCGACTCCGACCATGACGCGTCCAGCGCGTGCGCCTGCACTGTGGCGTGTGTGCCACCCGAGTCCTGCACGTTGCCGTACACCCACAGCACAGCGCGCCGGACGGTGCCGCCGAGTCCGGTCAGGTCGAACTTGGTCAGCGATCGGCGGTTGTAGCCGCTGCCGGTCGAGCCGGTGTTCTTGACGACCATCGTGGTCTGGTTGCTGAAGTTCGTGGTCGCGTAGGAGCCGTCGCGCACGTAGGTGGCCGCCGTGGCGGGCAGATGCGTTGCGGTTGCGGGGGTGACGGTGGTTCCGGTGCCGGACAGGGTCATCGTTCGGCTGGCGCCGAGAGTGCCGCCGACCTCGGCCAGCAGCACGATACGACCGGAGGTGGTCAGCGCGGTGATGCCGGTCGCGGTGCCGTTGACCTTGGGGTAGGCCGTGCTGGCGATGGTGACCTGGACGGTGGTGGCCGTTCGGGTCGGATCGGCCACGTGGACCGTCATCGTCCCGCCCTGTTCCTTGACCAGCACCGAACACGGCTTGGTGACCGTGATCGATCCCGCTGTGCCCGCGCTGAAGAAGTTCGCCATGGTCAGGCCCAGTGAGGGCACGCTGATTGCTTGCGCCGTCGCGGAGTTGGACAGGACCGTCACGTTCGGGGCCGCGGCCCGTGCCGCGGCCTGCGCGGGTGTCGCGCCCGGCATCAGTTGGTAGCAGTAACTCGCGCCACGAGGGTCAGTACCGTGCTCGACAGACATGGTGACGTAGGTGCGCGTGATCGGCGTCGTCGAGCCGCCCGTGTTGATGTCAGACCACTTCCCCGTCCGGGCGATGTGCCGCGCGGTCACGGTGCCGGGCAGCGGGAACACCCATGCGCCGACACCACTCAAGGACATGTAACGAGGATTCGTGAAACTCCGGCTCCAGCCGAGTTCGCCGGACTGGGCAGTTCCGTCGACGGTGAACACCGACGTGTCGTTGGGCCCCATGTTCCGGTTGTCGATCGTTGTGCGCACGCCCGTGCCGTCGGTGGCGGTGATCGCCGCGCCCAGACAGAAGATGGAGTCTTCCAGACAGAACCAGGACTTCTTCCCGGCCAGTGTCGACTGGAGACCACGCACGTCCTGGCCGACAGCGGCGAATGTGCCGTCGGTGGTGCCGCCCACCCACGGCGCGTGGGGACGGTCGCCGCCCCAGGCCTGGCCCGCGCCGTCGGCCAAAGCCTTGGTGGACACCGTGGTACCGGGCAGGTGATAGGGATCGACGGTGGGCCAGAACGCGTCCGAGTACTGACCGTTGCCGTAGGTGTTTCCCCACCAGTAGAGCATGCCGCTGTTGGTGTGCCAGCCGCGCAGGTTCTCGCCGTTGCCGTACTCGTAGAAAGCCGTGCGCGAGGAGCACATGCTGATCGCGGCAGCCCAGGCGGATCGGCGGTGTACGGCCCGGTCCATCCCGAACAGCCGGTGCCCGACCGGTTCCGGCGTCGCGGTCACGCTCGTGTCGTTCACCAGTGCCTGGGCACGAGCCAGTTCGGGGATCGCCACGGCCGGGTCGCCGAGCAGCGGCTCGTAGTACTCCCGCCGAAGCCAGCCCTTGACCATCGACTTCCACGTGTGTCCCTGCGGTGCACCGGATGTGGCCAGTCGCAGGATGTCCGAGACCACCTGGTGGCCGCGGGCGTGGTCGCTGCTCTGGACGGATCCGCCCGCACTGATGCCACGGCTGGCACCGCGTCCGCTCACCCCGTCCATGACCAGTCCGTTGTAGATGAACGGCGCGAAGGCGCTCGTGATCGCCGTGAAGACGTTCCGCACCTGCGGATCGGTGACAGCCCATGTCGTACCGGCGAACAGTGCGATCATCTTCGACAGGGAACTGAGCAGCACCTGACCGTACGTGCCCGTGTAGGGGATCCAGGTGTGCTGGACGAAACTGCCGTCGGCGTAGAGGCCGTCGCCGCTGAGCACGTAGGGGAAGATCGGCGACAGTGCGGTCTGCGCCGTGGAGATCGGCGACGCGCTCTTGCCCAGCACACCACGTAACGCCAACACCTTGCACAAATCCGCGCGGTTCGCGCCCGTGCTGGTGCCGGTGTAGTTGGCCACGGCGGAGGCGGGGACGAAATGGTCCACGGCAGCGCAGTAGTCGGCCGCCTGCTTCGCCGACAGTTGGGAGTACATCAACAACGCGGTGTCCAGCAGGTGTCCTGGCGTGCCGATCTGCCAGTCCCACCAGTTGTTGTAGGTGGCGGTGGTGGGCGTGTAGGCGTGGGCGTGCAACCAGTCCAGCCCTGTCTTGATGTCCGTGGCGAGACCCGCGTCACCAGTCAGGCCGGTGTTGGGCTGCACGTAGGCAAGCGCCATGCCGCGCAGCCGGTTGTAGCTACTGGTCACGTTGGCTGAGACTGACCCGATCGGGAGGTCGGGCCACAGCGAGGACGTCGACGGCGCCATGCTGGCGCGAAAGCTGGCGCCTCGGGAACCGAGAGCCTTCAACGCGGGCGAATACGGCGGGACGCTCGGATCGAAACCGCTGCCGGTCAGCAACGACACCCACACACCGCGCATGGAGTCGTAGGTGTCGGCGGCGAACGCGGTGGCGAACGTGGTGGCGGGCGCGACCATGGCGATGCCGCTCAGGCCAAGCAGCGCGCGCCGGGTCAGTTCGAAATCCATCGTGATGTCCTCCCTGACCTCATGGCGTGCTGGCGCGACCATTTTCGCCGATCGGAGTGATTCAGTCACGGGATCGTGATGGCGCTGGTCACCCGCTGTGTAAGGCAGCCATCGCGGCGTCGGTGACGGCATCGCGGTCCGCGTCCGACAACCGGGGTTGGAGATCAGGGCCGCGGGGTGGGCGGCTCATGGCCAACGAGTCCACGTCCTCGACTGTCATCACAGCGCCGCGGATCGTGCCGAGCGCGCATCGGGCCAGCAGGAGGTCGCGGGGTGCGTCCGAGCGGGCCAACAGGCGTTCGACGTTCTGCAGGATCTCGGGCACGGAATGGGTGCCGTGCAGGGCCCGACGGGCTGTCGGGTCGAAGAGGATGCCGCGCAGGATTGGCCGGTTGTCGTCGAAGGCGGCCACCAGTCGGCGCAGCTGTTGTCTGATGTGGACCTGGCCGCCCCTTGCGTCCTGTTCCCAGCTGTGCAGTTCGTCGATGAAGGGGGTGACGAGCGCCAGTAGCAGTTGGTCTTTTGACGGGAAGTGGTAGTAGAGCGCGGCTTTGGTGATCTCGAGGCGCTCGGCGATGTCACGGAGCGACGTGCCCGCGTATCCGTCATGGGCGAACAGGTCCAGCGCGGCCTCCAGGACCCGCTGTCTGGTCTTGGCCGCGGTGCTGCCCACGGTTCGCGCCATGACCTTCCCACCTCCGCCGGGGTTGACAGGGCCGCTGATTCAACGCACACTGAATTAATCAGCCGACCGGTAAATTAACCGTACACTGCTGGAGGCCTCAGATGACTGATCAGAGCTCATTCGACCTCAAGGCCATCGACTTCGACGCCGTCTACACCGGCGACGGCCCCATGATGGGCGACATTTCGTTCGAGCGCCCACCATGGGACATCGACGGCCCCCAACCGGCGGTCGTGGCGCTGGAGCAGGCCGGGGGTATCACGGGCAAGGTGCTCGACATCGGTTCCGGCGCAGGTGGCAACTCGATCGCGCTCGCCGAGCGCGGCTATTCGGTGACAGGTGTCGACGGCTCCGAACCCGCCGTCCAGCTCGCCTCCAACCGGGCAGCCGAGCGTGGTGTGAACGTGCGGTTCGTGGTGGCGGACGCGGTCCGGCTCGACGGTATCGACCAACAATTCGACACCGTCCTCGACAGCGCGCTGTACCACTGCCTGCCCGTCGACACACGCGCCGCGTACGGCGCCAGCCTCCACCGGGTCACCAACTCGGGCGCGCGGTTGCACATCTTCTGCTTCGCCGACGTCGCCGGAGGAGCCATCCCGTCACCGCTCACCGTGAGCAAGGACGATCTCCGCGGCAACCTCGGAACACACTGGGACATCACGAAAATCGAACTCGAGCAGTACGTCACCGCGGTCACCGCGGACGTCGCACGTGAGGAGTTCGGCCAGCTGAATCCCGGCGCGGACATGGCGGCGATCACCATCGACGCCGACGAGCAGGGCCGCGCCCTCCTCCCGGTGTGGCACCTCGAAGCCGTCCGCAAGTAGCTGCTGGTCAGGACAGCAGGTCGAGTGCGGCGACGATGTCGGTGACCTCGGTGCGGGTGGTGTAGTTGGGGTGTACGTCGATCCAGCGGATCGTGCCGTCGGCGTCCACGATGACCACGGTGGGCATCGGTATGCCATAGCCGCCGTCCGCGTTGATGGCGGGCAGGTCGATGCCCATGGCCTGTTGTGCCTGGCGCGCGTCCTCGGTCGGCGCGGTCACCACGCCGAGGCTGCTGGCGATCTGGTTGCCGGGGTCGGACAGCACGGTGAACGTGAGCGCGTTCTTCTCGGCCATGCTCAGGGATCCGTCGGGCTTCTGCGGACTCAACGCGATCAGTTCGACGCCACGTTCGGCGAGGACCGGCGCCAGGTTCTCCTGGTAGGTGCGCAACGTGACGTTGCAGTACGGACACCAGGCGCCGCGATAGGTGACGATCACGGCTGGCCTGCCCGCGCGGGCAGCGGTGAGCGTGGTCGGGGTTCCGTTGGCGTCCAGCAGGTCGCCGTCGGGCATCGTGGCGCCTGGGGCGGTCACGCCGTCCGGGACACCGGCGACGTCCAAGCTGGCCTGTTCGCTGCCGAACGCGGCCATGACCTCGTCGGGAATCTGCCCGGCCATGTCCTGGTGGAGGGTCTCGACACGCTCGGCGATGGTGTTCTTCGTGGTTGGCACAGTTGGCCTTTCAGTGGGCGTGAACTGGATCGGTCTATCCAGAAGTACCGTGGTCGAACTGGATAGTCAAATCCAGTTTGGGTAGGATTGGAGGCATGAGCGACGGTGTGCGGCTGACGCGGCGCGGCCAGGCCACCCGCGAGCGCATCGTCACGGCCGCGGCGCAGTTGATGTTCGAGCGCGGTGTGGCCGGTACCAGCACGCCGAACGTGCGGGACGCCGCCGGTGTGAGTTCATCGCAGATCTACCACTACTTCGCCGACAAGAGCGCGCTGACCAGAGCGGTGATCGAGCACCAGACGGAGACGATCCTGCGTGGCCAGAACGCGTTGCTGAGCAAACTGGACAGCTTCGAGGCCCTCCGTGCCTGGCGTGACTTCATCGTCCAGCTCGTCCACAGTCTCGGCTGCAAAGGCGGTTGCCCGCTGGGCTCGCTGACCACCGAACTCGCCGACTACGACCCGCAGGCCCGTGCGGCCCTGTCCGACGGGTTCTCCCGTTGGGCGGACGCGATCCGTGACGGGCTGCGGAACATGGTCGCCCAGGGGCGCCTCACGCCGGACGCGGATCCCGACCACCTGTCGCTGGCGATGTTGGCGGCTCTGCAAGGTGGTTTGCTGCTGGCGCAGGCACAGGGCACCACGGCGGCGCTGGAAGCCGGGCTCGACGCGATGATCGAGCGCATCGCGTGCCATGCCGTCCCCATCGAGAACCTGTCAGGCGGGCCGAGCGCTGGTTCGTAGCGCGATGCCGTCCGTGACCGAAGTCTGGCCGTCAGGAACGGGACTGGAGTTGGACTATCGCGACCTCGGGCGGGATCCCAGCGCGAACGGGAGGACCGAAGAAACCGGCGCCGCGGGTGACGAAGATGGATGTGTTTCCCTTGCGTGCCAGGCCTGCGACCACTGGCTGCTGCAGGCCGACGAGGCGGTCGAAGGGGGCTGTCTGACCGCCGTGCGTGTGCCCCGACAGTTGCAGATCCACTCCGTGTTCGATGGCCGCGTGGACCTGGACCGGCTGGTGGGCCAGGAGGATGACGGGGCGTGCCGGGTCTCGGTCAGCCAGCGTCGCGGTGAAGTCCGGGCCTGGCTTGTCGTACATCCGCGCGAACAGGTCGTTGACACCGGCCAGGTCGAAGGCGGCCCCCTGCGAGGAGATCTCCACATGCTCGTTCAGGAGCGGCCGCATGCCCAGCTCCTGGACCTGGTCGACCCATTCGTCGACGCCGGAGGAGTAGTCGTGGTTGCCGGTCACGAAGTACGTGCCGTGCCGGGAAACCAGTCCACGCAATGGTTCGGCCGCGTGTCCGACCTCCGCGACCGAGCCGTCCGCCAGGTCGCCGATGATCGCCACCATGTCCGGCTGCTCGTTGTTGATCAGTGTGACTATCCGGTCGGCGAGTTCCCGGTGCAGGAACGGGCCGAAATGCGTGTCACTCACCACGGCGATGCGGAAGCCGGACAGGCGGGAGTCGAGTCCGGTGAGGGGAACGGTCACTCGAGTGGTTGTCAGGTCACCGAACGCGGAACTCAGGCCGTAGCCGACCATACCTCCGGCGGCGACGCAGGCGGTGGCGGCGCATGTGCGGGCGAGGAACAACCGGCGGTTGAGGTCGGTGGGCCCTGGTGCCGTGGCGTCGTCCGGCGACGGGGAAGGTGTGCTTGTCGTCGGCTTGTCGCGCGGTGAGACTGAGACCGTCGCGACTTGTCTGGCGTGCGCTGGAGCGCGAACAGATCGGCGTCGGCGGCGCCACACTGCGACGGCCGCGCGGGGGATTTCGAGTACCAGCAGGCTGAGCAGCAGGTAGAACATCGTGGCGATCCACAGGTACCCGGGCCATGCCAGCCACCAGGCGTCCACGCCCACCGTGCGCGTGACCATGAACGCCACTGTGCCGAGGAGACCAAGACCGGCGATCGTCACTGTGCCGGTTCGGCGCCATCTGCCGGGCCGGGTGGTGGAGCGCACGAGGCGTAGCCACAGGTACAGGTGAATCGTCGTCGCAAGCAGTATGATGATTGCGAAGAAGACGATCGGACTGAGCATCTCACACCCGCTCATGTCGAATCAGATGGCTGCGTGGCATTCGTTGGTCAAGCCAGATTCTTGTTGCCAGCGCGCGGACGGTCACCCCGTATACGCGTGATCTGCTTCGAGGTCCGGCTTTCCCACGTAGCGCGATCTCGGTTGGATATGGGGTGAATACGGGATGTCACGACAAGCAGACAGCGGAGGAACTCAGCGGAACGCGCCGGGGCGGCGTGGCGTGATCGTTGCACTGTGGACAGTCCAGGCCCTGCTGGTGGGTGTGTTCGTGTTCGTGGCTGTGGCGAAGCTGAGCGATTACCCGTCCTCCGTGGCTGATTTCGACCAGATCGGGCTGGGGGACTGGTTCCGTTACGTGACGGGCGCGATTGAGCTTGCCGGTGCGATCGGCATGCTGATTCCGCGGCTGGCCGGGCTGGCCGCGCTCGGCCTGGTGGTCGTCATGATCGGCGCCACCGTCACCAACCTGCTGGTTCTGACACCTGGCATGGCGTTGGTGACGATCACGCTGGGCGCCGCGTCCGCCGTGGTCGCTGTCGCCCGGTGGTCGGAGACCAGGGCACTGGTCGAATCGTTGATGCGGCGGTAGTGGCGTGTCGCCTGACCGGCTGTCGGCGCCGCCCACAGCCGGTCAGGCGACAGCGTCTCAACTTCCGTTCAGTTTGCGCTGAACGAACGTGTACACCTGGTCGCCGATCTTCGGCGCGTACTCGGCCACGTTCTGCGTCGCGGCACGGAAGTGCACACCGGCCCAGACCCTGCTCTTCCCGCATTCGACGGAGAGATCGGACCAGCTGTCCCAGTGCAGGGCGATGTCGGCGGCCGGGGTGGTCCCCGGCTCGATCAGGGACGTGCCTTTCGCTCGCGGGACGGTGATGTCGATCCGGTCGGTACCGAGGAAACGCCTGGCGGCCTGCGTGTAGGCCGCGCAGTTCGCGGACGTGCCGGACGGATATTCGGAGTGGTCGTGCGTGTTCGGGTAGCTGCGCCACTCGCTGCCGGTGATGTCGTTGACGGTGCCCTTTCCAGGGCCGCCCCACGCCGTCACCTTCTTGTCGCCGTACAGGTGCCGGATCGCGGTGAATGGCCGAACCGCGTCGTACTTGCGTTTGAAGTACCAGGTCGCGACGGTGACGTCGAAGATGGCGACGTCAACAGTGGTGACATAGTGGACGGCCTTCTCGATGTCGAAGCGGCCCGCCTTGAAGGCCGCGTTGCCCGCGACGAATCCGAGACTGAAGATCTTGTCGTTGAAGAACTCGGCGGTCATCTTCTGACGATCGGTCAGGTGTGCCGACGCGTCGAGGATCTCGTCGGCCTGGCGTTTGTACGCCGCTTGGTTGTGGTGATCGCTGCTGACTGGCGGGGACACCGTGAACTGGGCGGGACTGGTGTAGGAAATCGGTTTGACCAGGCCGTAGAACGGAGTCGCGTACTGCTGGACCTTGAACACACCGCCCTGGGAGGTGACGTTCGGCTGCCAGCGCGAAGGGTCGCGGAGCTCGTGGACGGTGTTGACCGGCTTGTAGCCGGTGTAGTCGGCATAGGGGTGGCGGTTGTAGTTCCGGTTGCCCCACGCGCCGTCGCGGTTCGAGCCGTCGTTGTTCCTCGCCTGCAGGACCTTCTTGGCGGCCAGGGTGCCGATGCCTGGCGCGGTCGTCGTGTTCTCCGAGGTGTCGTCGGGATCGAGACCTGCCGAACTCACCATGGCGCGAAACTCCGCGGTGCGCTGCGGGAAGATGGCTTTGAGCGAGGTGTAGGCAGCGTAGATGACAGCTGTGTTCTTGTTGCGTGTCGTGTCCTCGGTGCGTGGGCGGCGGCCGAGGTTCGAGTAGATGCCCGTCGCCGACCGGTGGTAGGGAGCGATGGCGTCGAACCAGGCCACCTCCACCATCAGAATGTGATCTGCCACCAGTGTGGCGTCCTCGCCTCCAGGGGTTAGCGTGCGCACCGCCTTCTGGAACGGCGGGTAGACCACGTCGAGCAGCGCGTTGCCGCGGTCGAGGTCGAAACCAGCCCCCTGTACTGACGAAGCTGTGGCTCCGCTGGTCAACGTGCTGGCCAGCGCCGTTGCCGCGGCGACGGCCACCCAGTACCTCAGGCGCCGACTCCACGGTCGTCTTGAATTCATCACCGGGTATTCCCCTTTCGCACGCGATGATTCGGGCATGCGTCTATTGGCGGCGGAATTGCTGTGTCGCGGCGCGTCCTGATCGGGCGGCGGACGTCGCGGGCCGGATACGTCCTGCGATATACACGAAGGCAGGTGGGAAGCCCGCCCAGACGATCTTGCCGACAGTGACATCCCCGAAAGTCTCGTCAATCAACCGGCTGAAACGGCGTGTCGGCGGAGTCCAGGCGAGGTGCACGTACGCGAAAGCGGCGAAGTTCCCGTCCGGCGCGAGGCAGTCGCGCGCGACATCCAGCAGCCGACGTTGTTCGGCTTGCGTGAACAGTGCGTTGGGGAGACCGCTGACGATCACATCGACACGGTCCAGCCCGCGTTGGTTCAGGAGCTCGCGCAGGTTCAACGCGTCGTCGACGAGGACGTCCACGGCCGGGAACCGGGCGCGCAGCAACGCGGCGAACCTGTCGTTCAGCTCAACAGCCAGGTGGCGGCCGCGTCGGCCGAGACGACGCTGGATCTCCGCGGTGAACGCGCCCGTTCCCGGGCCGAGTTCCACGACCACCGGATCGCCGGTGCCGGGCACGGCCATCGCCATGTTCCTGGCGACTCGCTGCCCGCTCGGCAACACCGCCGCCGTGCGGCGGGGGTTCTTGAGGAACTCGCGGAGGAACAGTGTTTTCTCGCTGCGCATCTCAGGTGGCCCAGCGCCTTTGGCGCCGACAGCGAGGCCGACTCGAAATCGCCACCGGACATTCCCCTTTCACTCGACCCTGGCGCTGGTCATTATCTGGCCGAGGTCATGGCGTGAATACCTTCGTGCCGTGGTACTACTCGCATGAGTAGTGGGAACAACGGAACGCAGCGATTACCGTCGTACTCGGCCGAGGTTGATATCGGGTGGGGTGACACGACATGGAAGTGCTGATCCAGAAATACGGCGGTACGTCCCTGCAGTCGCTCGATCTCGTTCGGCGTGCCGCGCTGCGCGTCGCGGAGGCGTGGCGGCTGGGGCAGTCGTTGGCCGTCGTGGTCTCCGCACGTGGTGGCCGGACGGACGATCTGCTGCGGCTCGCGGCAGATCTCGGCTCGGCGGGTCCTTCCCGCGAACTGGACCAACTGCTGGCTGTCGGCGAATGCGAGTCGGCGGCGCTGATGGCGCTCGCCCTGACGGGACTGGGTGTACCCGCGATCTCCCTCACCGGTCAGCAAAGCGGGATACACACAACGCGTCGGCATGGCGACGCGCTCATCTCACGGATCGGCGCGGCGCGGGTGCGCACGGCCCTGGAGGCGCGCAAGGTCGCTGTGATCACCGGCTTCCAGGGAATCGACTCTGCCGGGAACGTCACGACACTGGGTCGCGGTGGTTCCGATACGACCGCCGTGGCGTTGGCCGTGCGACTGAACGCGGCTGCTTGTGAGATCTACACCGACGTCGACGGAGTGTTCAGCGCCGATCCACGCATCCTGCCCGCGGCCCGGTGCCTGCCGTGGATCGATCCGACGGTGATGGCGGAGATGGCGTTCGCCGGTGCGCGGATTCTGCACACCCGGTGCGTCGAACTGGCGGCCATGGAAGGGGTCGAGGTGCGTGTTCGAAACGCGTCATCACGGGCGCGAGGCACGACCATCGTTGACCGTCGAAACGGCCAGTCGCTGGAAACTCGCCGTGCCGTCGTAGCGGTGGCCCATGACACGGACGTCGCGCGTGTGTTGGTGTACGGCCAATCCGGAGGTCGTGACCTGGCCCCGTACGTGTTCGAGACACTGGCCGCCCAGGACACGGTGGTGGATCTGGTTGCCAGGTCCGGTCCCGACGAGACCGAGTTCCGGATGGGATTCACCATGCGCCGCAGTCACACCGACCAGATCCGCGGCGCGTTGCACGACACGGCGGCGAGCTTCGGCGGTGGTGTCCGTTTCGACGACGACGTCGGCAAGGTGTCGGTGATCGGGATGGGGCTGCTCAGCCGCCCGGAGTACACCGCAAGGCTGATGGCGGCCCTGGCCGCCGCCGGGATACCGACGAGTTGGATCTCGACATCCCAGTCCCGGCTGTCGGTGATCGTGCCGCGGTCGCGCACCATCGACGCCGTCGACGTCCTGCATCGGGAGTTCCGCCTCGACCAGGACGAGCCGGGTGCTCGCACGACCTCCGGCCGCTCGGCCCCGGTGTGAGAGAGGCAGGACACCATGGCTGTACACAATGACTCGTTTGCCCGGCGGCTACGCCTGCGGCGCCTGTTCCGGCACGGCGACGGGCGCCTGCTGGTGGTTCCGCTCGATCATTCCGTCACCGATGGCCCGCTTGGTCGTGGTGACCTGAACGCTCTGGTGGGCGAGCTCACCGGGATCGGCGTGGATGCCGTGGTGCTGCACAAGGGCAGCCTCCGTCATGTGGATCACGACCGGTTCGCCGACATGTCGTTGATCGTGCATCTGAGCGCGAGTACCCGCCATGCGCCGGATCCCAGCGCGAAGTACCTGGTCGCCGGTGTCGCGGAGGCGGTGCGGCTGGGCGCCGACGCGGTCAGCGTGCACGTCAACCTCGGCTCGGACCAGGAAGTACGGCAGGTCACCGATCTGGCGGCGGTGTCCGACGACTGCGATCGCTGGAACGTCCCGCTGCTGGCCATGGTGTACGCGAGAGGCCCGAAGATCGCGGACTCCCAGGCTCCGGATCTGGTGGCGCACGCCGCGTCGCTGGCCGCCGATCTCGGCGCGGACATCGTCAAGACCGACTATGCCGGTACGCCCGCGCAGATGGCCGAGGTCGTGCACGCCTGCCCGATACCGATCATCGTCGCAGGCGGGCCGCGTCTGGCTGAGCCCGGCGCGGTGCTGGCCCACGTCGCCGGGGCGTTGCGCGGCGGCGCAGCCGGAGTGGCCGTCGGACGCAACGTCTTCCAGACCGACCAGCCCGGCCGGATGGCGGCCGCGATCGCCCGACTGGTGCACGAATCCCGGTATCCGCACGACCGGGAGGCACTGGAGGACCGGCTTTCCCTCGCACACTGACCTCCACAAAGGAGTATCCGTGAAACTGTGCTGGCTGGATGTTCGCGACGCCGACGGAGCCAAGGAAGCGATCGTCGAGGAAGCCGTCCACCAACGGGTGGACGCGATCGTCGCGGCCGATCCGGCAGACCTGGCAGTGGTTCCCCCGACGGTGAAGAAGGTGTTGTTCCCCCTGCCCGAGTCGCTTCCGGACCAGTGGGCAACCGCCGACCTGGTCATCGTCGACCCGGTCCGGCACGGTGATCCCGACGACCTCGCCCGCAGGCACCCCGACGTGGAGTTCGGCCGGTTCGTGGAGATCACCGACCCCGACAGTCTCGAAGAGGCCTGCCGCGCCGCGCGGCTGGACCGGTGGAGTGTGCTGGCCTTCCGCGACACCACCAAGATTCCCCTGGAGATAGTGCTGGCCGCCGCGGCGGGCGCGGACGGCACCGTCATCACTCAGGTGGCTGACGTCGAGGAGGCGCAGATCGTCTTCGGCGTGCTTGAGCACGGCTGCGACGGCGTGATGCTCCGCGCTCGTGCCGTCGGCGAAGCCACCAGTCTGAAGGCCGCCGCCGCGGTACGGCCCGCTGCCGTGGCCGTGGAGGAACTGGAGGTCACCGGTATCCGCCGGGTCGGTATGGGGGAACGCGTCTGTGTGGACACCTGCACTCATTTCCGGCCGGACGAGGGCATCCTGGTCGGCTCCCACTCCCAGGGCATGATCCTGTGCTGCAGTGAGACCCATCCGCTGCCGTACATGCCGACGCGGCCGTTCCGGGTCAACGCCGGGGCCCTGCATTCCTACACGCTGTCCGAGCGAGGACGGACCAACTACCTCAGCGAGCTCGGCGCGGGCGCCAAGGTCCTTGGTGTTGACGCGAAAGGACAGGTGCGCGTGGTCACGGTGGGCCGGGTCAAGATCGAGACACGGCCCTTGCTCGCGATCGACGCGGTGGCGAAGTCGGGCGTGGCCGTCAACCTCATCGTGCAGGACGACTGGCATGTGCGGGTGCTCGGACCGGGCGGTGTGGTCCTCAATGTCACGGAGCTCGCGGCGGGCACGAAGGTGCTCGGCCACCTGCCGGTCGAGCAACGGCACGTCGGCTATCCGATCGACGAGTTCTGCATCGAGAAGTAAGCGGTGACCCGGATGGCGCCGCAACCGGTCCTGGACTTCCACGTACGCCTGGCGCCCCGCCCCCAGGCCAAGGAGCGGCTCCTGGCGGTGATGGATCGCTGTGGCGTGCAGCGGGCCGTGGTGTGCGCAGGCGGCACCATCGACCTTGATCGGCTGTCCCGCCAACTCGTCGACGGCGGGCACGTCGAAACCGATGCGGACAACGACGCCGTGCTGGACGCCTGCGCGGGAACCGACGGACGCCTGGTGCCGTTCTACTTCGCCAACCCGCACCAGGCACCGGACGACTACCGTGCCAGGGCCGCCGAGTTCCGTGGGCTGGAGGTGTCACCGGCCGTCCATGGGATCGGGCTCACCGACGCCCGGGTCGTGCGGCTGATCGAGGTGGCGGCCGCGTTCGACCACGCGGTGTACGCGGTGTGCCTGGCCCGCCCTGGCGCCGGTGTGACTGACCTGGTCGCCTTGGCCCGCCGGTTCCCCCGGTTGAGCTTCGTGCTCGGGCACAGCGGCGTCGGCAACATCGACCTGCACGCCCTCACGCTGGTCCGGGACGAACCCAACGTCCTGGTGGAGACTTCCGGTGGCTACACCTGCGTTGCCGAGGCAGCGGTGGACCGGCTCGGCGCCGACCGGGTCGTGTTCGGCTCGGAGTACCCGCTGCAGCATCCGACTGTGGAACTGGCGAAGTTCCAGGCGCTGCGGCTCCCGCCGGAGCGGTGGCGGCAGATCGCGTGGGACAACGCGCACCGACTGCTAGGAGAGAAGCCGTGAACGATTCCCGCACGGACCTGCCTCAGCTGGGTCAGTGGAGCGGACTGGAGGACCTGCGTCGCCTCCAGGAGAAACAGCTGCCGAACACCATCGCCTGGGCCGCCCGTTCGCCGTTCTACCAGCGGCGGCTCGGTTCGGGCGCTCTGCTCGAGACCGCGGCCGATCTTGCCGCGTTGCCGCTGACGACGAAACAGGATCTGCGGGACAGTTATCCCTACGGCCTGCTCGCTGTGCCGAAGCAACGGCTGGCGACCTATCACGAGTCCAGCGGAACCGTGGGCACGCCGACGCCGTCGTTCTACACGGCGGAGGACTGGATCGACCTGGCCGAGCGGTTCGCCCGCAAATGGATCGGCATGTCGGCCGATGATGTCCTGCTGGTACGCACGCCGTACGCACTGCTGCTGACAGGGCACCTCGCACACGCTGCCGGGCTGTCGCGCGGGGCCACGGTGGTACCGGGCGACAACAGGTCGTTGGCCATGCCGTACGCGCGTGTGGTCCGGGTGATGCACGACCTCGGTGTGACGCTGACGTGGTCGGTGCCGACGGAGTGTCTGCTGTGGGCGGCCGCGGCAGCCGCTGCCGGGTACCGGCCCGATGCCGACTTCCCCGCGCTGCGGGCGTTGTTCGTCGGTGGTGAGCCGCTCACCGCGGCCCGTCGGCGGCGGATCAGCCGACTGTGGGGCGTGGAGGTGGTCGAGGAGTACGGATCCACCGAAACCGGGAGCCTGGCTGGCGAATGCCGGTACGGCCGACTGCATCTCTGGGCCGACCGGGCGCTGTTCGAGGTGTACGACCCGCATACCGGCGCGGTGGACATCGAGGGCGAGGGGCAGCTGGTGGTCACACCGCTGTACCGGGAAGCGATGCCACTGCTGCGATACAACCTCGAAGACGACGTGTCAGTGTCCTATGAGGACTGTGAATGCGGATGGGACCTGCCGACGGTCCGGGTGCTCGGCAGAGCGGCGTTCGGGCACCAGGTCGGTGGTGCCAAGGTCACTCAGCACCGGCTGGAGGAGATGGTCTTCTCCCTCCCGGACTCGTACGGCGTGGTTTTCTGGCGGGCTCGGGCGGAGCCCACGGTTCTGCGCATCGAGATCGAGGTGCCCGGCGAGCACGAAGCGGCCGCCACGGCCGAACTGGCGGCCTCGGTGCGTGCCACATTCGGCGTCGACAGCCACATCACCGGGCTGCAGCCGGGGACACTCGTCCCCCACGGCGCGCTGACCAGCATGCCTGACGTGGTCAAACCGCGAAGCCTGTTCGGGCCCGACGAGGACTGGGGCAAGGCGCTCCTCTACTACTGAGCAATCCACCGGGGGACGACATGCCGCAGTTGAGCGTGGCCATTGTCGGCGCCGGGCTGGCCGGTCTCGCGTTCGCCGCCGCCCTTCGCCGTGCCGGTGTCGATTTCCAGGTGTACGAGCAGGCGGAACGCCTGGCCGAGGTGGGCGCAGGGGTGCAGTTGGCGCCCAACGCCACGCGGCTGCTGCACCGACTGGGCCTGGAAGACCGGCTACGCGCCGTCGCGGTACAGCCGCAGGCGATCGAGATGCGACGATGGAATGACGACATGCTGGTGCAGCGCACCGTGTTGGGCGACGAGTGCCAACGCAGGTTCGGCGCCCCTTACTACGCACTGCACCGCGCGGACCTGCACAGCGCCCTCTTGTCGCTTGTCCCGCGCGAACGAGTGCGACTCGCTGCCCGGTGCGTGGCCGTGGGGAACGCCGCCGGTGCGGCGCTGCTGCGGCTGTCCGGCAGCACCACATCCGGCAGCACCACGGTGGAGGCGGACCTCGTCGTGGGCGCCGATGGCATCCACTCGGTGGTGCGTGAGCACCTCGTTGCTGATCAGCCCCGGTATTCCGGGCAGGCGATCTACCGGGGCCTGGTGTCGGCCGAGCGAGTGCCCTTCCTGCTCGCCGAGCCACGGGTCCGGCTCTGGTTCGGACCGAACCAGCACTGCGTGTGCTATCCGGTGTCGTCCGGGCGGCAGGTGAGCTTCGGAGCGACCGTCCCGGGAGTGGACTGGCATGCGGAGTCGTGGGCGGCCCAGGGGAGCGTGGCCGAACTCGCGGACGCGTACGCGGGTTGGCACCAAGACGTCATCCGGCTGATCGGTGCGGCGGACGCGGTCAACCGATGGGCACTACACGATCGTGAGAGCGTCGACCGCCTCAGCTACGGACGTGTCGCCATCATCGGCGACGCGGCGCATCCGATGCTGCCGTTCCAGGCACAGGGCGCGAACCAGGCCATCGAGGACGCCGTCGTGCTGGCCGCCTGTCTCGCGACAGCAGACCAGAACGGACTCGACGCGGCACTGCGCGACTATGAACGCATCCGCCTTCCCCGGACACGACGGATCCAGCGCCAGTCCCGCGCCAACGCGAAGACCTTCCACCTGGCTGACGGCGCCGCGCAGCGCCGTCGTGACGAGGCCGCCCACGCGACGTCGGGCCTGGACCAACACCAGTGGCTGTTCGGCTACGACGCCGAGCACGCTGCCACGAGCCGAACCGCCCAGCACGGGACACCGACCCACGGGAGATCGTCATGACGGAGCTGTCCGGAATCGAGTCGACGGTCGCTCTGGTCACCGGCGCGGCACAGGGCATCGGCGCGGCCGTCGCGGCCACCCTCTCGGATGCCAGGGCACACGTCGCACTGGTGGACCGCAATGCCGAGGCACTCGACACCATTGTGGACAAGCTCACGGCCGGGAGCGGGTCGGTCCGTGGTTACACAGTGGACGTCTGTGACAGCGACGCGGTGAACACCCTGGTCCAGAACATCGAGGACGAGCAGGGCCCCATTGGCATCCTGGTCAACTCGGCTGGTGTCCTGCGCACCGGCAAGGTGGTCGAGTTGCCCGACCGGTACTGGAGCGAGATGTTCTCGGTCAACGTGGACGGCGTGTTCAACGTGTCCCGCGCGGTGGCGCTCCGGATGATCTCCCGCCGTCGCGGTGCGATCGTGACCGTGGCGTCGAACGCCGCCGGTGTGCCACGGATGGAGATGGCCGCCTATGCGGCGTCGAAGGCCGCGTCCGCGCAGTTCACTCGCTGCCTTGGGCTGGAGCTCGCCGAGCACGGCATCCGGTGCAACGTGGTGTCGCCCGGCTCGACCGACACGCCGATGCTGCGCGCGATGCTCGGCGAGCACGTCGACCCCAGAGTCGCGATCGACGGCTCGCCTGCCGCGTACCGCGTCGGTATCCCGCTGCGAAAGCTGGCCCAGCCACGAGACGTGGCCGAGGCCGTCGCGTTCCTCGTGTCCGACCAGGCCGGGCACATCACGATGCACGACCTGTACGTCGATGGTGGCGCCGCGTTGCACGTCTGAGGTCGTCCGCCGATACGTGGAAGAGGAAACCGGAGGCAGCAATGGCAATGACCCCGATCCCGGCGTACCGCATGCCCAGCGTCGACGATGTGCCGCGCGCCGCGGTGCCGTGGCGGCCTCGACCAGATCGAGCTGTCGTGCTGGTACACGACATGCAGCGGTACTTCCTCCGGCCCTTTCCGTGGGGGCAGTCACCACTGACCGAGTTGGTGGCCAACACGGCGAAGCTGGTCGCGGCGGCTCGCGCGGCCGGTGTGCCGGTGTTGTACACGGCGCAACCGGGTGGCATGAGTCGCCACGACCGTGGGCTGCTGCATGACTTCTGGGGCCCTGGCATGGGCGTGGCGGAGGCCGACCGCGGGATCGTCGACGAGGTCGCGCCCGCGCCCGGCGACACGGTGCTGACCAAGTGGCGTTACAGCGCGTTCCACCGCAGCGACCTGGAGGAGCGCCTGCGGCGGGCGGAACGGGACCAACTCGTCGTCTGTGGCGTCTACGCCCACGTCGGATGCCTGATGACCGCCTGTGACGCGTTCGCCCGCGACATCCAGCCGTTCTTCGTGACCGACGCGGTGGCGGACTTCTCGTTCCAGCACCATGTCATGGCGCTTGCCTACGCCGCCGGTCGCTGCGCGGTTCCTTTGTCCACTGTAGATACCTTGGCGGAGCTGGCAGCTCACCCGGCCGCGTCCATACCCGCCGTGGGTTCGTGCGCGGCCGAGTAGTGCAGCAGGGCCAGCCTGGTCAGCTCGATGCGGGACCGGATACCCAACTTCTGGAAGATTCGACGCAGGTGGTAGTTGACGGTGTGCGGGGACCGGAGCACCCGGCTGGCGATCTGCTGGTTCGTCAACCCCTGACTGACCAGGTCGGCGACAGTCCGCTCGGTGTCGTTCAGCTCCATCCAGGCAGTCGGTGACGAGATGTCCTGTGTCGGCGGGGGCACTTCGACCAACGTCGCGTCCCGGCACGCGGTGACGGGGTGGGCGAGTTGCTCGATGGCGGCCTCGTGTTCCAACGCTGTGCGAGCCGGGAGCGGCAGCGACACCAGAACACAACGCCAGAACAGCTCCTGGGAGAACACAAGCCGGGCACCGTCGCAGACGAGGACGTCCGCAGCGAGGGCCTCCTCGACCGGTGCGAGCAGTTCGGCCGCTGGCCGGTGCAGCAGCCTTGTCACGTCGCGCAGTGTGAAACGAACACCGAGCACCGCGCCCACCTGCAGTAGCCTGCGGCAGCCATCGCTCAGTTCCGCCAGGCACCTGTGCACGCTCGCCCGAACTCGGCTCGGTGGCAGATCCATGATGCCCGCTGGGTCCGCCATGCCCTTGGCCAGTTCGACGGCCAGCAGCGGGTTTCCACCGGTCGCTCGGACGAGGTCCGGCAGGCCGGGTGCGGCGACGCGCGAACAGTCAGCCACCAGCAGGCGCACCGCCTTCGCGGAAAGCGGCCGCAGATCCAGGTGACCGCCAGCCGGGCACGGACGCGTGAAGAGCAGGTCGGCCGCGGGGCCTCCGGCATGGCGGCGACGGCTGAGAATCCAGCCGATCGGCCTGTCCCGCAGCTGCCACGGCAACGCACGGAGGCTGTGGACGAACAACGGGGCGGCGTGATGGAGGTCGTCCAGAACTACCAGGACAGGGCCCTGTGCCGCCCGCTCGCCGACGAGCGCACCTGGTTCCGCTCCGGGGAGCCAGTCACCGTCGACGACCGTGAACCGGAGACGGCAGGCGGCGTCGGCGGCTTCTCGCAGCAGCCGCGTCCGTCCGCTGCCCCAGCCGCCCTCGACATAGAGGACGGCACTCGCGCCCGCCTCGACGGCGTGGAGCATGCGCACGATCTGCGCTACCTCCACATCGCGGCCCCGAAGCCGGGCGGTCATGGGCGTTCCGATTCGCCGTGTCGCGTTCGGACACCGCGGGCGAGCGGGATGGCGCTGGCCGCCACGAGCACCGACGCCACCGCGAAGGTGTTGCGGATCCCGCCGACGGTGTAGCCCGACAGACCCCACACCAGAGTCGCCACGGCCGGGCCCAACGCGAAACCGGCCTGGCGGGCCACACTGGTCGTGGCGCCGGTCGTGGCGAGCAGACGGACGGGCGAGGCCGACATCGCCGCGCTCATGTTCGGCGCGTTGAACAAACCGATGCCAGCCCCCGCGATCGCGAGCCGCCACGCCACGTCCGCCGCTTGCCAGGAACGATTCGCCGGTACAAGCACCAACAGACCGGATATCAGCACGATTACCCCCACTAGTGCGATACGGCGGTCGCCGTACCTGTCAGCCAGCAGCCCGGCCAACGGCCCGAGCACAGCAGCGGCCACCGGAAACGTCAGCATCGTGAGACCGGCGACCGGACTCGGCGTCCGCAGCAGCGTGATCAGGTAGAACGGGACGATGTAGAGGAGCACGCCGGTGGCCACCGCTGTTCCGGTCAGCGCGCCCAGCGGTGCGCGCAGCCGTCGCTGCGTGAGCAACCGCCGTACCGGCTCACTCAGGGGCAGCCGGTGCCATACGAGGAGCAAGGGCAGGGCGACGAGCCCGACAGCCAACCACTGCGGGTCCGGGCCCGTGGCCAGTGTGAACGCGACCATGACGCCGCCGACGGCGCCAGTGAGCAGCACCGACTCGACAGCGCTGCCGCGACCCGGCCCGCGGATCCGCCCGCGCCGCGGCACCTGGACGAACGCGAGCACGATCAGCGCGGCGCACGCCGGTACGTTGATGTAGAAGATCCACGGCCAGCCGACCGTGGCCACGAACAGCCCGCCGACGGCCGGACCGCTGATCAGGCCGAGCATCCCGAACGCGTCGACGAGCCCCATCGCCCGGCCACGGACCCGAGCGTCGACGGACGTGGTGATCAGGACCGGGACGAGTGCCATCACCACCGTGCCGAACAGCCCCTGGACCACCCGAGCCGCGATGAGCCAGCCGATCGAGGACGCGACGCCCGCCGCGAGGCTGGCGATCCCGAAACCCGCGCAGGCGCAGATCAACGCGTCCCGGTGATCGATGCCATCGAGCCATCGGCCGGTCGGTAACGCCAGTGCGACCAACGGGAGCAGATACCCCAGTACCACCCACTGCGTGGTGGCCGTCGATGCGCCGAGCGTGTCACGGATCGCGGGCAGTGACAGGTTGACAATGCTCAAGTCGAGCGAGGCCATGAAGACGGCAAGCCCCATGCCGCCGACGACCCACCAGCGGTTGGCGGGGGAACGTCGACCGGGATGGGCGTGGCGTACCTGGATCATCGCCCCTCCCATTGCCGTGCGGATCGCCATTGCCGTGCGGATCACCGTTTCGTGCGGTGTCGGCCATCACGAGCGTCACCGGTTTCGGCCGCAAGGCCATCACCTGTTCACGTGGTTTGCCGCAGGGCACGTATCGAAGCGTGCGGGCGCCACGCGGAATACCGCGAACACGTGACGACCACGTGTCGTGGGCCCCGATACGGTCGGGCCGACCAGCCAACGGCGTCGACGCCAGGAGGACCAGACCCCAGGAGGACGAGACCATTGTCCGAGCGAATCCAGGTCGTCGTCATCGGCGGGACGTCGGGGATCGGACGGCACGTCGCGGAATCGTTCGTCGCGCGTGGTTGCGACGTGGTCATTACCGGACGCACGGAGAACGGGGCCAGGAAGGTCGCCGAGGAGCTCGGCGGGCGTACCCGCGGACTCGGCCTGGACTTGACCGATCCGGGCCTGGTCCCGGCCGCGCTGGCCGACGTGCGAAGAGTCGACCGGTTGGTGCTGACCGCGCTCGAACGGGACCACAACACGGTTCGCGACTACCGCCCGGTCGACGCGATGCGGGTACTGACGATGAAGCTCGTGGGGTACACCGCTGTGGTGCACGCTCTCGCTGAGCGGATGTCCGCTGACAGCGCGGCCGTGCTCCTCGGTGGCCTGGCCATGCACAGGCCCTACCCCGGCTCCACGACCGTCACGACCGCCAACGGCGGTATCAGTGCCCTGATACGGACACTGGTGACCGAACTCGCGCCGATCCGGTTCAACGCCCTGCACCCGAGCATGGTCGCCGACACTCCTTATTGGAGCGGCAAGTCAGCTGTCCGCGACGCTGTGCTGGCTCGTACGCCGACCGGGCGGCTGGTCACGATGCAGGACTGCACCGACGCGGTCACCTTCCTGTTGGAGAACCGCGCCGTCAACGGCGTCAATCTCAGCATCGATGGGGGAGAGCTGCTTGTCTGACGCCGTGGTTACCTGACACCGTGGTTACCTGACACCGTGGGCTGAGACGTGCCATGGTCCCCAGCGGCCGGTCGCGCCTTGCCCGTGCTCCCGCTCCGCGCGAGTGAACCGGTTGAGATCCCGCGCCGAGAACAACGCCATACCCGCCTGGAAACCCGTCACTGGAACGGGAACCCGCGTCCAGTAGGCGCGCTGTCCGTCGACGAACCAGGTCGCCTCTGAGGCCTCGGCGTCGTAGTCGATCGCGTAGTGGTGCTCCTGTCCGGGCTCTGTGGGTACCTCCAGAACCACCCGGTGGACAAAGCGTTCGTCCGGTGTCACGCCAGGCACGGGCAGCCGTTCGACCACTGCGTAGACAGTGTCGTTGGTCGCGGCGACGTTGAACACGACACCGGTCTCCCGGTCGAACAGGTTCACGGTGCCGAAGGCGTCGAGCAGGTTGTAGGGGATCTGATCGTGGGTTCGCACCGCCATCCTGATGTCGACCCGGAGATGCCCGCCCACCGGCACGGTGAGCCGCTGCACGGACTCGTACATCTGTTTGGCGTTGTTCTGGAGCGGGTCCACGTCGTGGAAACGGCTGAACGGGTGGACGGTCAACTCGAAGTGGCCGTCACCGGTCCGCAGTCGTGCGTTGCGGTCCTGATACGCGTGCCGTTCGCCGTCGGGCCCCACTACTTCCAGGATCTTCCAGCGAGCGGGATCGAGCGCGTCGCTCGTGAAGTCGTCGTACGTCCACGCGACTGTTTCCGTTGCCGAGCTCATCGACACTCCTTCCGACTGTCACGACCATCGGCCCTGCCGTCGTCGCCGTACATCACAAGTTCGCGTGATTCGGCTCCACAGCACACGCCATGATGCTGTGCCACGCGGAAAACCACGTATATGGGTCATGTCCGGATGGGGGTTCCGTGCGGATGCTGCATGTCCGACCGTCACGTCACGACGAGGAGGTGCCATGGGCGCGACGAACTCGCTGCCGGACGGCGACCGCTATGTCGCCATACACGACAGTGCCCGGTTCAAAGCCCTGCGTCGCCGGTTGCAGGCATTCGTTCTCTGGGCGAGCGTTGCCTTCATGGGATGGTGGTTCCTCATCGTCCTGCTCGCCGCCCTCGCGCCGGGGTTCTACGGGACGGAGCTCTTCGGAAACGTGAACGTCGGACTGTTGTTCGTCATCGGGGCGTTCGTCCTGGCGCTGGTGATCATCCCGGTCTACCTGAGGTTCGCCAGGACCCGGCTGGACCCACTCGCTGACGAGATCAAGGCGGAGCTGGAGGAGGACTCCCGATGACCAACGACTTCGCGGCACCGGCGATCGCCGTCACCATCTCCGTCATCCTGGCGGTCGTGTTGCTGGGCATCGTGATCGCGGCGCGCCGTGGGCAACGCGGCCCGTCCGACTTCTACCTCGCGGACCGGCGGATCGGCGCGGGCCAGAACGCGCTCGCCCTGTTCGCGAGTTTCATCCTGCTCTCGACCCTGTTCACGATGACCGGGCACATCGCGCTCAACGGCTTCGACGCCTTCCTCTTCTCGGCGGGCTTTGTGATGTCGTGGCTGATCGCGCTGCTGGTCCTGGCATCTCCGCTGCGCAACGTCGGCGGCCACACGATCGGGGACCTGTTCGCACTGCGTGCGGGCGAGCGACCGGCCAGGACCGTGTCCCTTGTGGTCACTCTGCTGCTCTACGCCACGTACGTGATCGTGATGCTGAACGCGGTCGGCATCGTCGCCGGAGTCATGTTCGACGTCGGGTCGCGTGCCGGACAGGCGGTCATCGTCACCGTCGTCGGCTTGCTCGCCACCGTGCTCGTCCTCGTCGGAGGGATGCTGGGAACCACTCGGGTCCTTGTGGTCAAAGCGGTTCTGGTGATCGCGGTCGTGGCGGTGCTGACCGCCGTTGTGCTGATCAAGTACCGGCTGAACCCGTTCCAACTGCTCGGTGACGCTCAAGCGAAAGCCCTGCCGCACCCCGGTGGATACGGCCTGCTGGAGCCCGGACGCGAACTCGGCGAGGACACCCCGGTCCAGCACCTGTCGAAGTTGTTCGCTGTCGTCGTCGGGCAGGCGGCGCTGCCCTACCTGTTCATGCGTAATCTCACGGTGGCCTCCGGTCGGGACGCGCGTCGATCGGTCGGCTGGGCGGGCATGATGTTCGTGCCGTTCTACCTGTGCACCGCGGTCCTCGGCCTGGGCGCTGTCGCGTTGCTCGGGGGACAGAACATCGGCCCGACACCGCCGACCCGCGACATCACGTTGCCGAAGCTCGCGGACTTCCTCGGCGGCTCATGGATGGCAGGCCTGGTTGGCGCGGTCGCGCTGCTGATGGTCACCGGGGTGCTGGCCGCGCTGCTGATCAGCGTGGTGACGTCCGTGACCCGAGACGTCCGCGCGGCCCGTCAGGCACCGCCGGACTCGGCAGGGGAGTTGCGTGCCGCCCGGCGCAACACCGTGATCGTCGGAGTCGCCGCTGTCGTCGTCGGCGTGGTACTGCTGCCGTACAACACCCATGCGCTGATTCCGATCACGGTCGACCTCGGCGGTGTCGTCCTCCCGGCCGTGCTCTACTCGCTGTTCTGGCGGCGCTTCAACACAGCCGGTCTACGGTGGACGGTCTACGGCGGGATCGCGGTGACCGGGATCCTCGTCCTGTTCTCGGGACTCATGTCGGGCACTCCGGTGGCCATGATCCCCGGCGTCGACTTCCACTTCATCGACTTCGACCCCGCACTGGTCGCGGTCCCGATCACCTTCCTGCTCGGCTACCTGGGCACGATCAGCAGTCGCGAGCGCGATGACGCGGGCTTCGCCGAACTCCAGGTGCGCGCCTTCACAGGTGCGGACGTCTCGGCCCGGCAGGTGCCTGTCACGACCGCTCTCGTGGACGACGAACCCGCCCGCGCGAGCCGGACACCGGGCGAAGCGCCCTGAAACGGGCAGAACGGGGTGTGGGACGGCCCACGGGACCGGCTCCACACCCCCAGGAGGTGGCTGTGGATCCGGTACCGGTTCTTGTCGTGGGCGCGGGCCCGGTCGGCATGATCGCGGCACTCACGCTGGCCCGCCACGGCGTTCCCAGTGTCCTCGTCGACGAAGCCGTCGAGACGACCGACCATCCGAAGCTGGACTTCGTCAACTCCCGCAGTATGGAACTGTTGCGGCAGCTCGGTCTCGCCGACGACGTCAGGTCCGCCGGGATCGGGTCGGAGCATCCGGCCGACGTGATCTGGTCGACCGGCCTCGCCGGTGAGCCGATCACCACGTGGCGGATGCCATCGGCGGCCGACGAGTACCGACGCGTCGTCGAGCGCAACGACGGCACGCGATCCGCTGAACCCGGGCAGCGACTGTCCCAGATCGACCTCGAGCCCGTCCTGCGCGCGCACTGCCAGCGCGATCGCCTCGTGGACCTGCGCTGCGGCCTGCGATTCGAATCGCTCACCCAGGACGACAGCGCAGTGACCAGCCTGCTGGTCGATGTGACGTCCGGCAGGCAGATCCGGCTACGGGCCGGTTACGTGATCGGCTGCGACGGGGCGTCGAGCAGGGTTCGCTCATCGGTGGGCATCGGTCTGGAGGGCTTCGACGTGCCCCAGTTGCCGAACGCGTTCATGGTGCACTTCAAGAGCCGCGATCTCGACACCCTGCACCGCCACGGGCGGTTCTGGCACTACTTCGCCTTCCAGTACGTCGTCATCGCGCAGGACGAAGAGGACACCTGGACTGTGCACGTACACGGCACGGACCCGGCCTCCTTCGATCCGCCACCGGCGGATCCGGCGGCGTTCACGCTCGACACGATGCGGACGCCCCTGAAGATCGACAAAGTACTGTTGACCGCACGCTGGCGCCCCGGGTTCGTGCTCGCCGACCACTACCGCGCCGGACGGGTCCTGCTCGCCGGGGATTCCGCCCACCAGATGTTTCCGACCGGCGGCTACGGGATGAACTCGGGCATCGCCGACGCGGTCGACGCGGCCTGGAAGATCGCCGCCCTCGTCCGGGGGTTCGGGTGTCCTGGCCTGCTTGAGAGCTACGAGACCGAGCGCCGTCCGGTGGGCCTGCGCAACATGCGGACCTCGCAACGGCACCTGGGAGTGCACCTCAGGGCAGGGGAGTTGCTCCGCGAGGGGGCGTCGATCCAGGCGATGGCGTCCTTTCTGGACGCGGAGCGGGGTGAGAACGAGTACACGGGGGTCGAGCTGGGGTATCGGTACAACGACTCCGGCATCGTCTGTCATGACGGTGCCCCCGAACCTCCGTGGAGCCCTCGGCGATACCTGCCGACGACCTGGCCAGGCGGCCGACCGCCCACCGTCCTGCTCGGCAACGGCAGCTCGATCCACGACCGGCTGGGACCGTGTTTCACACTCGTCGACTTCGCCGGTGACGGTCGTGCGGACACGCTCCTCGCGGCGGCCTCCGCGCAAGGTCTCCCGGTCAGCCACACGGTGGTGGCCGATGACGTGGCCCGACAGCTGTGGGAACGAGATCTGGTCCTGGTCCGGCCGGACCAGCACGTCGCCTGGCGAGGCAACCGGCCCCCGCCGGACCCGGCGGCCGTGGTGCGGCGGATCCGCGGCGCGGCCATGGAACCGACAGGCAGGAAGGGGACCACGGGATGACCGGCCAACACATGCTGGCGCGACTGCGCGAACACATGCTGGGACCGACGAGGTTCATGACCCTGGTGTGCTGTTTCGAGCTCGGTCTCGTCGACGCGCTCCGGCGCAACACCAGGATGACCGCCGGTCAGCTCGGCGCGGAGGTCGGCGCTGCCCCGGACGCGGTCGAGCAACTGCTGCACCTGCTGGTCAAGGAGGACTTCGTCGCCTATGACGACGCGTCGGCCAGCTATCGCCTCAGCGGGCTCAGGACCGTGCCGGACGCTGACCTCCATCGGGTGCTCGCCATCATGAACATGATCAAGACGGTCGTGCTCAGGCAGAGCTTCTACCTCGCCGACAGCGTCCGCACAGGTACGGCTGTCGGCCTCGAGAAGTTCTACGGGTACGAGGGAAACCTGTACGGAGCCCTGGCCGAGCACGAGGATCTCCGCGAGTCCTGGGGCACGATGATGGACGCCGTCACCGCGCACATCGACCCGTGGTTCTTCGCGAACGTCGACATACCGGCCGACGCCAGGGTGCTCGACCTCGCGGGGAACACCGGCCTCGGCGCCATCCTGACCTACCGGCTCACCGGTTCGCCGGACCTCCGCGTGACGACGTTCGACCTCCCCGAGAAGGAACCCGAGTGCCTGCGGAACTTCGAGGACCATGGTGTGGACGAGCACTGTTCGTTCATGGGCGGTGACGTCTTCACCGAGGTCCCGCGGGGATTCGACGTCGTGCTGATCAAACACTTCCTGGACATGTACGACAGGGAGGACGTGCTCGCGATACTCGACAACACGTTCGACGCCCTCGCCGCCGGTGGACAGGTTCACATCCTGGGGCCCGTGTACTCGGAGAACGTCAAGGATTCGCACGCGGTCGACTTCTTTCCCGCCTACTTCCTCGGCTGCACGATGGGACAGGGCGGACCGCAGAAGCTGTCGACATACCGGACGTGGCTGGAGGAGCGCGGGTTCACCGTCACCAAGGCGATCACCCAGGAAACAGCCACTATGCCCGCGGACGCGATTGTCGCCCATGGCATCCTCAGCGCGACGAAGCAGCACTGAACCATACGGCCTTCAGGACGCTGCTAGGCCGTCAGGTCCTGTTCGATCGTGTGCAGCAGAAACTGGATCCGTGTTTCCAGTTCGTCCGCGGTGCGGACAAACGCCGGATAGCTGCGCTTGTTCGTCGCTGCCGCGGTGGCGGGGTCAGGGATGCTCCAATGTGCTGTCGCGGGCGACCCGAGCAATTCCGGGCACAGTTCGCGTACGCGGTCGCACAGGCTGATCACATGGTCGAACCGCTGGTCGGCGAACTCGTTCATGTGTTTGGAACGGCGGTCGCTGATGTCGATCCCACGCTCACGCAGCACACGCACGGCATTGGGCTGCAGCGGCTTCGGGTGGCTGCCCGCACTGGCGGTCTCGACCTGTGAGCCGCCCAGCTGCTCCAGGATCGCTTCGGCCATCTGGGACCGAGAACTGTTGCCCGTGCACAGGAACAGCACCCGGATCGTGCGCTGCTGCCGCCGCTTTCCCTGGGGGTCCTGCGGCGGTTTCTGCGGGGGTTGGAGCGCGCCCGGCACCAGTCGCAACCCGGGGTGGAGGGCGGCACCGGCTTCGGAGAGGCGTTCGCGACACACCGCCAGGTCGAGGCTGTAGTAGGTGTCACGCTTGTCGGCGGAGCTGCGGCGCATGGTCACCAGCCCGCCCGAGCGCAGCTGGGCGAGATGGTAGGACGTCAGGCTCTGCTGCTGACCGACCAGCGCTGTCAGTTCGCGGACCTGCCGGTCGCTGCGCGCGAGCTCGCTCAGCAGCTGCCACCGCACGGGATGCCCGGTCAGACGCAGAAAACTGGGCGGCGTCGCCGATGCGTGCCGGGAACTGGTTGAACGCACACCCAAAATGATACATCAATCCATATAGATTTATCTCGAACCCGCGGGTGGCATCACCCGTTCACGGGATAGTGGCGCAGGTTCGCGCGAACAAGTGATGTCGCCTGCCCGGCCCGCGCCGAGACTCCCCTCTGAAGTGGAACAGCGTGCCGATGTCGGTCGGGAGGCTTTCGCGTGTCCATCAGACAACGGTCTCAGGCGGTCCTCGGTCTTGTGGCACGGTGGCCGGCGCAGTGCCTCGGCACACTCCTGCCAGGCGAACAGACTCCCCGGCGGTTGGCGAGGTTCGCCCTCGTCACGCTGTGCACCGTGACCGCCCTGCTGCTCGGCTTCAGCGCCGCCCTGCTGGCCGCACGCGGCGAACTGGCCTGGGCAGCGGCATGTGTCCTGGGATCCTTCGCCATGGACGGCCTCGACGGTGCGCTCGCTCGGAAGTTCGGCGTCACCAGCCCGTTCGGCGCGCAACTGGATTCACTGGCGGACCTGTGCGGGTTCGGTGTGGCGACACCGCTGCTCGCGTACCACTGGATGAACGACGCCGCTCCGCAGTACCTGATCGTTCCGACATGCGCCATCCTGGCCGCGTCCGCGATGATCCGCCTCGCGCGCTTCAACGTGCAGCCCAAGGACACGCGGTACTTCTCCGGTCTGCCCGCCGCGGTCCCGCCCGTCATCCTCGCAGGTGCCATCCAACTGGGCGTCGAGCCGTCCGCCGGTTACGTGGGGCTGATCGGCGGCCTCGCCGTGCTCATGGTCACCACGTTCCCCTACGCGAAGATCGGTCGGCTCGTCGGGCTCCCGTGGTGGGTCTGGCCGATCTCGGTCACTGCGGTGATCGTGAGCCCGATGACGGCGTGCGGGCTGCTGTCCGCTGTCTACGTGGCGTCCGGGCCGGTTCTCTGGGCCACCGAACGCTTCCGTCGAGATGATCCGGCCCTGGTCGTGGATCCGCCGGAGGCCGCGCCTGACACAGCCGATCCGATCGATCCGATCGAGCTGTCGCCGGGGTCGCACGTCCGCGTCGCCGTCGTCGGGGCCGGGTTCGCCGGGCTGGGGATGGCCATCCGGCTCAAACAACTCGGTATCGAGGACTTCGTCGTGCTCGAACGAGCCGACGACGTGGGCGGAACCTGGCGTGACAACGTCTATCCGGGTGCCGCCTGTGACGTGCCTGCCAATCTGTACTCGTACTCCTGCGCGCCGGACCCCGGATGGACGCACACATTCCCGACGCAGCCGGAGATCCAGCGGTACCTGCGGCGGTGCGTGGCGCAGTTCGGGCTGGAACCTCATCTTCGCCTCGGCCACGACGTGCTCGCCGCCGAATGGAACGACGACTCGACCCGGTGGTGCGTCGACACGTCGAAGGGGCAGTTGACCGCGGACCTGGTGGTGATCGCGAGCGGTCCGCTCAGCGAGCCCGCCACGCCGTCCATTCCCGGACTGGAGCAGTTCACCGGTGTCACCGTCCATTCCGCGAACTGGGTGCCCTCACATGACCTGAAGGGCAAGCATGTCGCGGTGATCGGCACCGGAGCCTCGGCGGTCCAGTTCATTCCGGAGATCCAGCCGGATGTCGCGAGGTTCTACGTTTTCCAGCGCACCCCGCCGTGGGTGATCCCGCGCTGGGACCGTACCAAGAGCGGTGTGGAGAAGGCGCTTTTCCGTCGGCTGCCGAGCATGCAGCGGCTGGCGCGAGCCGTGGTCTACCTGTGGCGGGAATCGCTCATCCTCGGACTGACGGTCAACACGCGCATGCTCAAGCCGGTCGAGTGGTTGGCGCGGAGCCACTTGCGCCGACAGGTCAGCGATCCCGCGCTGCGCGCGGCGTTGACCCCCGACTACGCGCTCGGCTGCAAACGACTCATCCTGTCGAACGACTACTTTCCCGCGATCACGCGGGACAACGTCGAACTGGTGACGAGCGGGATCGACGAGGTCCGTCGCCACTCGATCGTCAGTGCCGACCGAACCGAGCGCGTCGTCGACATGATCATCTTCGGTACCGGGTTCGAGTCCGCGCACTCGCCCATAGCAGGCCGTCTCCGCGGCCGCAACGGCCGACTGCTCGCCGACATCTGGCACGACACCGGCGCGGAGGCCTATCTGGGCACGGCGATAGCGGGCTATCCCAACCTTTTCATGCTACTGGGGCCGAACACCATCTCAGGGCAGAACTCGACGTTGCTGACCATGGAGGCACAGGTCGAGTACGTGATCGACGCCCTGCGTTTCATGGATCAGGCCGGGGTCGCGGCGGTGGAGGTCCGCGCGGAGGCGCAGGCCTCCTTCGTCGTCGACGTCCGGCGGAAGATGACCGGAACTGTGTGGCTGTCCGGGTGCCGGAGCTGGTACCTCGACGACCGCGGCCGCAACACCACGCTGTGGCCGGGGTTCACTCGTTCCTTCCGGCAACGGACCGGCCGATTCGATCACGAGAGTTACGTCCTGCGTGGCAGGGATTCGAAGCCACTCGACTCACCACCGGCCGAAACCGCGCACTGAGAATATGATCATCGGACTGACGAATCACTTGCGGCGAGCGGTGAACAACGCCTTCGTCTGCGGCCAGCGCCCCCACGCGACGATGCTGACGATCGCCAGCGAGATCAGTGGTACCCAGGGCGGATCGTCGATGATGACCACATTGGTGAACGCGGCCGACACCAGCAGCGTCATCAGTCCGAGCGCGGCGAGTCCGGCCAGCATCGGGATGAGCACGCCGATCCCGCCGGCCAGCTCGACGAAGCCGACCAAATACCGAAGCCATGTGCCCCCGCCGATGCGATCGAACAGGTTCACCATCGTCTGGTTGCCGGCGAGCTTCAGCACTCCGCCGACGATGAAGTCGATGCCGACCGCGCCCTGTACCACCCACAGGGCGATGTTTGTCGCGCGGGGCCGTGTGGATGTCTCGTTGATGGCAGAGGTGTCGCTCATGCTGTTCACTCCGTTTCGGGACGCACCACCGCGCTTCCGTGTCGACGGTGTGCCACGGCATCAAAACTTGCCTCGGCTCGACGGTAATCCTCATACGCGATCTATCCCACTACTCACGCGGGTAGTGCTACTCGTTCGAGTGTTCGCACTGCGGCTCGGTTAGGTAGTTGTCCGTCCTTCGGCGGCGCTCCAGGATGAACGAGCGAAGACGATTCACGGGAAAGGCCCGATATGTTCGGGACGAGATCAAGCCTGTCCGACACCACACGGGACCTCTCGGATCTCAGCGAGTCCGGCGACGACTTCGCCCTGCTCCATCGGCCCCACTCAGCCAGGCAAGCGCCGGTGGAGGTCCTGGTCGGCGAAGTCTCCCGTGTGGACCGTCTCGCCGACCTGCCGCTGCCCGACCTGCCCGCACCCCCTGGGCAACGGGCCGGAGCCGACCACGAACTGCTCGTGGCGGTGCCGTACCGGCAGGTCGGCGAGCGCGGATTCGCCTGCCGCGACGATCACGCACCAGTGCTGGCCATGCGTGTGCGAGCCCAGGCGGAACTCAGCCGCGCCCGCGCGCTCGCGTGCCTGCCCGACGATGACGTGCGCGTGTCCGACGCTCGGTTCGACGTCGCGGATCAGGACTACGCGGCGATCGTGCGGCAGGTCCTGAGCGATGAGATCGGACAGGGCGCCGGGTCCAACTTCGTCATCCGACGCTCCTTCGTCGCCCGAGTGCATGACTACTCGGGTCGCGCCGAGCTGGCCATCTTCCGCCGGCTCCTCGTCGGCGAGGTCGGGACACATTGGACCTTCCTGTTCCACACGGGCGCAGGCACATTCATCGGCGCCTCGCCGGAACGGCATGTGGGCCTGTCGGCTGGCACGGTCGTGATGAACCCGATCAGCGGAACCTACCGGCATCCGCCGGACGGTCCCGACACGGCGGGGCTTCTGGAGTTCCTGGAGGACGCGAAGGAGGCCAATGAGCTCTACATGGTTCTCGACGAGGAACTGAAGATGATGGCTCGAATGTGTTCGTCGGGCGGCCGGATCCACGGTCCGTACCTCAAGCAGATGGCGCGCCTGACCCACACCGAGTACGTCCTGAGTGGCCACAGCGATCTCGACGTGCGCGACGTGCTTCGCGAGACCCTGCTCGCGCCCACCGTCACGGGTAGTCCTCTGGAGAACGCCTGCCGGGTCATCAGTCGTCACGAGCCGACGGGCCGCGGATACTACGGCGGTGTGCTGGCGCTGATCGGCCGCGATCCGCTCGGCGACCGCACCCTCGACTCGTCGATCATGATCCGGACCGGCGAGTTCGACGACACAGGACGACTTCGCCTCGGCGTCGGTGCCACCCTGGTGCGTGATTCGAAACCCGACTCCGAGGTCGCGGAGACCCGTGCCAAGGCGGCGGGCATGCTCGCGGCGCTGGGCCTCGCGCAGGACGAGTCCCGCGTGGACCAGAGATCCACCGCGGCGCGAGCACACGCGTCGGCGGGCACCGATCCTCGCGTGCACGCGGCGCTGGAGGCCCGCAACGCGACTCTGTCCCGGTTCTGGCTTGAAGGAGCGCACCGGACCACACCAGACCCGGCGCTGCGCCGTCGGCGCGTGGTGGTCATCGATGGTGAGGACACGTTCACCGCGATGCTCGGGCATCAACTGCGTGCCCTCGGCGTGGAGACCACGATCGTTCCGTTCGACACCCCGTTGGCTCCGGAGACGTTCGACTTTGTCGTGGTCGGCCCAGGCCCCGGCGATCCCTGCGACACGACAGACCCACGAATCGCCGCGCTCCATGCGCTCACCCGCCGACTGCTGTCCGGCACTGTCCCGTTTCTGTCCATCTGCCTCGGCCATCAGGTACTCGCCGCTGAGCTGGGCTTCACGATCGTCCGTCGCACGGTGCCGAACCAGGGCGTTCAGCGGCAGATCGATCTGTTCGGTCACCGTGAACACGTGGGCTTCTACAACACCTACAGCGCGCTGTCGGACCAGGAACGGGTCACCTGTGTGGGACTGGACGAGCAGGTGGACGTCAGCCGTGACCGCGAGTCCGGAGAGGTCCACGCACTGCGGGGGCCTGGCTTTCGGTCAGTTCAGTTCCACGTCGAGTCGGTGCTCACCCAGCACGGGCCGAGGATCCTCGGCGGGATGCTCGTCTCGCTGGCTCCCGCGACGCTCGGCAGATGACGGTTCAGCCCGCTTTACCCGGTGGCATGTGCCCCACCAGCTTCGATCGCTGCGCCGTGTTCCGGGCGGCCAACACCGTCGACGCGGCACCGCTCTCGATGAACTGCTTGGTCAGCTCGACGCGACTGTTGATGTTGAGCTTGGTGAAAACCCGCCGAAGGTGACTGTCGACGGTATGGGGCGAGAGAAACAGCATGGTTGCCGCTTCCTTGTTGGTCTTGCCTTCGACGATCGTCTGTACGACGCGGAGTTCCGCACTGGTGAGGCTTCCCCACCCCGACTTGGGCCGGTCGGCACCTGGCGCACGAACATTGGGAACGCCGAGACGACGAAGGGACTTCTGCACTCTGACGACGTCGCGGTGCGCACCGCAGTCCAGGTAGAGTCGCAGGGCGGACTCGAGAAGCGCGACAGCATGCGCCTTGTTCCGGCTGTTGTGCTCCGCCCGAGCCGCGTCCTCGAGCGCGATGCCCGTCGCCAGTGGGCGCGCGCCGTGGCGGTAGTGTTCTGCCGCGCGGTGTAAGGCAACGGGATCGCCCTGTAGGAGTCCGGCGGCGTGTTCGGCTGCCCCTGACAGCAAGGCCACAGTCGGGTTGCGCTCGGCGACGAGGCGGGCGAAGTCGGCCGCGCGCTGAGTTTCCGCGCTGAGCCCTGCCTGTCTGCCCAGGCGTACGAGCGCCGCAGCCGCTGTCGGCGCTTCGGCGAAGAGCAGGAGGTCGACCTTCCGGTCGACGCTCATCAGCGTCCGTACCGCCATACCCGGACGTCCGCTGGCCGCATGGAACTGTGCCAGTGCCCAGTCCAAGCCGATTCTGTCGATCCCCGCGTCGTCCGTCACCAGCCGCTCGGCCATCCGCAGATGGTCGCTGGCCGTGGCCAGATCGCCAAGGTGCAGGCTGATCCGCGCCATGACCGACCGTGCGGGTACGCAGTCCTGGGACACGGAACGATCCGTCAGGCGGAGTCCGGCTTCGGCTTCGGCCCGGGCTTCGTCGAGTCGGCCGAGCGCCATCAGGAGTTCGGCGCGGTGACTGTGCCACAGCGACTCCCGCCACCTCGTGCCGAGTCGGTCCGCCTCCTGCTTGATCGCGGCGCAGGCGGCGGTGGCCTGCTCGAACTGGCCGGTTGCGACCAGAGCGCGCATCAGCCACGCCCAGAGCGGCCGTCCATCCGTGTCCTGGCGCGGATCATCCTCATGGTGCTGGGATTCCACGGCGGTCAGCGCGTCGCCGACCGTGCCGATCTCACCGACACTCCCCACGCGACTGTCACTGACGAACGACCGCGCGACGCTGGTCAACCTTCTGTTCCGGCGCACCATATCCGCGTGGAAACCACCCTGGACGCGCATCGCTGTGTCCGAGTGCCAGCCGTTCAGCTCGTCCCAGTCCGACTCGTGGTGCCGAATCACTGTCCGGTGTGGATTCCTTGTCGTCGAGTCGTGGCAGTCGGGATCGTGGTGTACCCAGGCGGCCATGGACATCGGAAGCGCCTCGGACGTGGCGTTGACGCCGATGTGCGCGGCGACTTCCACGAGGCGACGGGCCTCGGTGCTCCGCCCCGTCCCGACGAGCAGACACAGTGCCCGCGCCAAGGCATGTGCGGCTTCGCCGGGTCTGCTCCCCAGCGCCGAGATCGCCCGAGCCACGATGTCGTCCTCGCCGGACGCGTCGGGCTGCTGAGATCCGAGTGGTGGCACCGGAGCGGCGTCGGGATCGACCGACGGACCGGCGCCCAGCCACTGGGTGTGCTCGTCGAGCTCGCCGATGGTCCCTAATCGGCGCGCTCTCGCGTCCGTTGTCGGGTCGGGCGAGCCGAGCTGGGGACTGCCGATCGCGAGATGCCGAAGCGCTTCGCCGAGCACGTCGTTGGCAAAGGCCAACTGGGTGCCGTTTCGTCGCATCAGTCCGGCCTGGACCGCCTCGTCGACGCTGGCGGACAGGTCGGGAGCCGTCGCGTCCAGCGATGCCGCGACTTCGTCGACCGTGAACGTGGCTCCGATCTTTCCGCCGTGTGCGAGGAGGCGTTGAACCGCGAGCGGCAGTTCGTCGATCAGGCGGTCGACAGCGGCGAGGGCACCCTCGGGCAGATGGTCGGTCAGCAACGAGGCCGTGCCGTCGACGATGACCACCTGCCCCGCCTCCATGAGCGCGCTGAGCAGGCTGGCCAACAGCCCTGGGTTGCCACCGCAGCGTGCCGCCCAGTCGAGCACCGTCGAATCCGGTTTGGCGCCGAGGATGCTGCCGCACAGCGCCGTAACAGCGTCACTGTCCAACGGCTCGAGTCGCAGTTGGACCGCGGTGCGGTCGATCAACGAGCTGATCGCGTGCTGGGTGAGCGAATGTGCCGGGACAGGGCGACGCGCGAGCAACCACAACACCGGCGACGAGACGAGCGACCGCACCAGCCCCTGCAGGGTGAGCCCGTTGATCTCGTCCGCCCACTGGGCGTCGTCGACGACGATCAACAAGGGACGCCTGCGGGCCGCGTGTTCGATGAGTTCGCTCAGCCGGTCGGTCAACCAGAAAGGATCGTTGTCCGGATGCGCCAGGTCGTCGAGCTCGGTGTCCGCCGAAAGCACGTGTCGCAGAAAGGCGATCAGGTTCTGGACCGGTGTCGGCTGGTCGGTGCCTCCCACACGGCCGTAGGTCACTGTGAGGCCGCGTTCGGCCGCTTGCATTGCCGTTGCCTTCAACAGTCGAGTCCGGCCGATGCCGACTGGTCCCTCGACGACGAGGCATCCACCGCAGCCGTGAAGGGTGGCGTCCACATGATTGACCGTCACTGACAGTACGTGGTTGCGTCCTATCAACGGAATCATGACTACTCCCCCCAGGGTGCGGCGTGGAAATCCTCCAAACCAGGACACAACCACGACCATGTGTTGGTCGTCAACGATCGTGTGTTCGATGGCGTGAATGCGCTACATCAAGATACATTGATGTAGCTGACGGCACAATTGCTTGTTCGTTTCAGCTCAGACTTGTTGGCAGGCAACGGTTTGAGGCATCGTGAGAAGCGGAACGCGCTGAAAGAGGCCGGTCGGAAGTGGGGTGATCCCGGCAATCCCGGGCCAGTTGCCCGTCGTGTGTGTGCCATCGCGTCCGACCGGCGTCCGAAACGTTGTCCTCGCCGTGTCCGGATACCCCGGACTGATCGCGTTGAGTGACACCGACGGCGGACTGTATCGCGCTCAGCGGCGCGAAGACGTGATGTGTCCATGCCTGTCGCTGAGCCAAGCTGTCCACGACGACCGGCGGGGCCTGATGTGGCGTTGGCAGGTTGTCACACACCGGTGTGACGGGAGTGGACATGCAGTTACCCAACTCCACCGCGGACTTCGCCGAAGTCCGGCCGTGGGAGGGCTTACCGGCGGAGCAACAGCCGGACTGGCGGGGACACGACGCCTACGCCGAGGTCTGTCAACGCCTGGCGTCGGCTCCGCCCCTCGTGACCGCGGCGGAGGTTCGAGGTCTGCGGCGGGCGCTGGCCAAGCTGGTGACGGGCGAGGCGACCCTCCTGCAAGGGGGAGACTGCGCGGAAAGCTTCTACGAGTGCGGCCCCGCGCACGTCGCCGAGAAGCTGGGGATCATCGACCGCCTGGGGGACCGGTTGAACGACCTCACCGGCATGAGCGTGATACGAGTCGGACGGATGGGCGGACAGTTCGCCAAGCCCCGATCACAGTCCGTGGAGCGGTGCGGGGAAAGGCATATCCCGTCCTTTCGCGGACACATGATCAACTCGGAGATTCCCTCGACACGGAGTCGGACGCCCGACCCGCGGCGCATGTGGTGGGCCTATGAGGCCAGTGACAAGGTGCAGCGTGTGATGCGAAGGCACCGCCGTGGGCACAGTCGGCTGCCTGCCACGGTGGAGGGACCGTGGTCCAGCCACGAGGCGCTGGTCATCGACTACGAGACCTGCTTGGTCCGCCCGGATCCCGAGACGGGCGAGTTGTATCTGACGTCGACGCATCTTCCCTGGGTGGGGGAGCGAACCCGGGATCCGGCGCACGCCCAGGTCGGATTGCTGGCCTCGGTGGCCAATCCGGTCGGATGCAAGATCGGGCCGACCGCGTCCGGTGCTGACGTGGTGAGCTTGTGTGAGTCGCTCAATCCGCGACGGGAACCAGGTCGACTCCTGCTGATACCGAGGATGGGCAGCACCCTGATCCGAGAGGTCCTGCCGGGCATCGTCCGAAGCGTGGTGAACGCGGGGCACCCGGTGATCTGGCTGTGCGATCCCATGCACGGCAACACTGTCGTCTCTCGTCAGACCGGACTGAAGACACGGTATACCGCCGATGTCATCGCGGAGGCGCTGAGGTTTCGCGACATCGTCGAGGGACACGGGCAGTATGCCGCCGGGCTCCACATCGAGGTCGCCGCGGGCGACGTGACCGAGTGCGTCGGCGGATCAGTCCGGAGTGAGGACGACCTACAGCGACACTACTCCTCGCTGTGCGACCCCAGACTCAACGCCGATCAAGCCACCGAACTCCTTGAGGCGTGGGTCAAGGGTGCGTCCACCCGGCCGTTGTAGCCGTATTCACGCCATGCCGGGTCGAGCTGGAAACCACGCGAAGATCGCGGAAACACGCGATGCGCCGGTCGTTTCCGTGCGGCAACGTTGGACTGTCTTGCCGCGACTCACCCCATCTGGCCTCGCGGATCTGAGGGAGACACGTTGAGCACCGACAGAGACGGCCAATTGGCTGCGCCCGTGATGATCCCTGGCGAACCGAAGGCGTATGCCGAGATCCAACGGAGTGCCACCTTCGCTCGGTTGCGGTCCCGATCGCGCCGCTACGTCACCTCGATCACCGTCCTGGTGCTCGGCGTGTTCGCCAGCGTCGTGGTACTCGCGGGCTGGTTGCCCGAACTACTTGCCACCAGCGTGTTCGGACACGTCAACCTCGGCATGGTGCTCGCTGTCGTCCTGATCCTGCTGCCCGTCCTGGTCGCCGCGGTCCACCTCCGCTACACAGGTCGGCGCCTTGACCCGCTGGCCGAAAGCCTCCGCGAGGAGTTCGAAAGGAGCCGGCAGTGACCGTCGCCGCGTCCTTCCCACCTCCGCCGTCTTCATGATCTTCGTACTGGTCATCCTGTTCGTGGTCTCGCGTTTTGGTCGTGCGGGCAGTACGCGTTCCGATTTCTACGTCGGCGATCGGACATTCACGGCGTCTCAGAACGGACTCGCGCTCTTCGGCACGTTTCTGATGATGACCCCGTTGCTGGCCCTGAGCGGTGAGATCGCGCTGGACGGATACGACGGAGTCATGGTCACTGCCGGTTTCGCCGTGTCTTGGCTGGTCACGTTGCTGCTGGTGGCGGAACCGTTGCGGAACACCGGCGAATACACACTGGGTGACACGCTCAGCGTGCGGATGACGGAACGCCCTGTGCGCGTGGCCGCGTCGGCTGTCACGCTGGTGGTGTTGTTCTGCTACATGACCATCCAGTTGGCAGGCGCCGGCGGCGTGGTGTCCGTCCTGCTGAATGTCGGCGGCCCGATCGGCCAGGCCGTGGTCATCGCCACGATCGGCGGCATCACCGCGGCGATCGTCTACTACGGCGGCATGCGGGGAACGACATGGACACAGGTGATCAAAGCTGTCCTGCTTGTGGCCACGCTGGTCGCGCTGGCAGGGGCAGTCCTCGTGCACTACCGGTTCAACGTCTCCGCACTGCTTGGCGACGCGACTGCGAGGTCTCCGGACGGCGAGAGACTGCTGCAACCAGGTCCGAACCGGCTGGAGTTCGTCTCGCATCTGGTCACGACGGTGCTCGGCAACGCCGCGCTGCCGTGTCTCCTGGTTCGTTTCCTTACCGTGCCCAGCGCCAAACACGCCCGGCGATCGGTTACCTGGGCCATCTGCCTCAGCATGCCGTGCTACCTGCTGGTCATCCTGATCGGCCTCGGCGCGGCCGCGCTGATCGGACCCGCACGGATTCTCGCTGCCCCTGGACAACACTTTTCGACCGTGGTTCTGCTGGCCTCCGAGCTCGGCGGTGTCGCACTGCTCGCGTTCATCGCCTCGGTCGTGTTCACCACGACGGTCGCGGTGACCGCCGGACTGGTGATCACCGCAGCGGCCAGTTTCGCGCGGGACATCTACGCGAACAAGGGCGAACCACTCGACGAGCGACGGGAAATCACAGTGGCCCGACGTGCCGTGATAGTCCTGTGTGTACTGCTGACAGTCGTCGCCATCCTGCTGATGAACCAGAGCGTCACGTTCATGCTGTCGTTGGCCGTGACCTTGGCCGCGTCGTCGATACTGCCGACCCTGCTGTTTTCGTGGCTCTGGCGAGGGTTCAACACCGTGGGCACGCTCTGGTGCATGTACGGCGGTGCAGCGGTCACAATCATCCTGGTCGTGTTCTCACCGGCTGTCTCGGGCGATCCAGCAGCACTCCTCCCGGCCGCCGACTTCGCGTTCGTCCCGTGGAAACACGTGGGCCTGCTGTCGATACCTGCGTCCTTCCTGCTGGGCTACGCCGGTGCCAAGTGCAGCGCGGAGCGCGATGACGGGAAGTACGCCGAGATGGACGTCCGTGCGCTCACTGGCGCGGGCGCTGAGGAGGCGCGTCCTCGCCCTGACGACTCGGGTCGCTGACGGGGGACTGCTGCGCGTCAGCGTCAGGTAGCCGCATGCGCACGAGGGCGATGACCGACAACGCGCTCAGCGCGGTCGCGAGGATCATCGCTGCCCGCATCCCGGCCGCCTGGTAGGACGAGAAGGACCACATCAACGTGGCCAGGGCAGGTCCCAGGGCGAAGCCCAGCTGGCGTGCGAGGCTCGTCGAGGAACCCGTGGTCGCCAGCAGCCGCGGTGGTGCGTAGGTCATCGCCATCGCCATGTTGGGCGCGTTGAACAGGCCGTTGCCCAAACCGGCCAGGAGCAGTCGCCACGAGAGGTCGGCGACGCTCCATGAGCTGTCCATCGGCAGGAGCAGCGCCAGTCCGACGGTGAACAGGGCCGCTCCCAGCAGCGCAGTCCGCCGGGAACCCCACAAGTCCCCCAGGAAACCGCCGATTGGTCCGGTCACCGCCATCCCGACGGGGAAGAGCAGGATCGTGACACCGACGGTCGACGCCGACTCGGCGAGTTCCCGTTGCATGAAGTACGGGACGATGAAGAACACGGTGGCGATGGCGGTCGCGGCCGAGGCCAGTGAAATGTGTGGTCCCACTTCTCCCGGTGTGCGGAAGAGGTCACGGAGGCCCTGACTGGTGGGCATTCGAAGCCAGAGGACGACCAGCAGCACCGCGACGAGCGCAAGAGCCAGCCAGCCGAGGCCGTGGCTCGACGTGAAGGACAGGGCAAGCAGCAGCGCGGCTATAGCGGTGCTGAGCAGCAGCGACTCGGCGAACCACTTGCGGTCCGGAACCCGCAGCGGTGCGCCCGACGGCAGCAGACGCAGCCCGACCACCATGACGAGGACGCTCACCGGGACGTTGACGAAGAAGATCCACGACCAGCCCAGCCCGTCGACGATCAGCCCGCCCAGCCCCGGTCCGCTGATCAGCCCGAGCGGGCCGAGAGTCGTGATCAACCCCATCGCGCGGCCTCGCGCCTGCGGTCGAACAGCGGTCGTGGCCAGTGCCGGAACCAGCGAGAACAGGAGCGCGCCGAAGATTCCCTGGAGGAGTCGCGCAATGATCAGCCAGGTCAGGGTGGGGGAGAGGCCCGCCGCGAAGCTCGCGAGACCGAAGCCGGTGAGCGAGAACACCAGTGCCTGGCGCCGCCCGACACTGTCCAGCCAGCGACCACTCGGCAGCGCCAAGCCTGCCAGCGGCAACAGGTAGGCGAGCACCACCCACTCGGTGAGGCTGGTCGCGATCTCCAGATCGCGCTCGATCGCCGGTAGCGCGACGTTGACGATGCTGATGTCCACGGACGCCATGAAGACCGCCAATGCGGCGGCGATCACCAACCACCACTGGTTGCGTTCCCCATCGGCAGGCGCCGAACTGCTTCCGCGATGATCGGTCCCATCGGCCATGACGAGAACTCCCTCGGTCTCAACTGTGCCTTGGCCTGCTTGCTTTCTTTGAGCATTCGAGAGTACTGCGCCCTCTGAAGGTACATCAATCCAGATAGATCAATCAAACTGGGTTGCTTCATTTTCGGACGGCCGGCCGGACCTGGTGAGACTCGGCCAGGCTCGTCGAACCTGTCCACAGTGGTCCAGACAGGCCGTGCAGGGTCCGGCCGGTCCGGTCCGCGGTCGAGTCACGGCCATCACCCCTATCAGGCAGAATCCATCAAACGGGGACGATGCATCAACTCGACCTGATGTATGATCTGCCGCATGGTGCCATCGGGTTTCGACCGGTACGCATACTCGGCACTCGCTGCACAGTCTCACTGCCGTCGACCATGGGGAGAAGTTCCGCTGTGACCGCACCCGACCAGTACGCCAGTGTTCGTTACGTCGTTGACGACGTGCAGGCCGCCATCGACTTCTATGTCACGCACCTCGGCTTCACGGTCAACACCGACGCCGCGCCCGCGTTCGCCGACGTGCTGCGTGGGCCGCTGCGGCTGTTGCTGTCCGGACCGGCGAGTTCCGGCGCTCGGGCCACTCCCGACGACGCCGCAGCAGCGGGCCGCAATCGGATCCACCTCGTTCTCGACGACCTGGACGCCGAGATCACCAGGCTCCGCGGTGCCGGAGTGCCGTTCCGCAGCGAGGAGGTCTCCGGACCCGGTGGGCGTCAGATCCTGATCGCCGATCCCGCGGGCAACCTGATCGAACTGTTCCAGCCCGCCGCCCGCTGACCCGGCTCCGTGATTCCTGACAGCAGCCCGCCGCAGCAGCTTGCGCGGCGGATCGGCGTGGGCAGTGCGGTGGTTGTCGGGCTGGGGGCGATGATCGGGGCTGGAGTGTTCGCCGCGTTCGCCCCCGCGGCTCGCGCGGCCGGAGCCGGCCTGTTGATCGGGCTGGCGATCGCGGCGGTGGTCGCCTACTGCAACGCGCAGTCCTCGGCGAGGCTGGCTGCCCGTTACCCGGAGTCCGGCGGGACCTACGTCTACGGCCGTGAACGACTCGGCCCGTTCTGGGGGTATCTCGCGGGATGGGGCTTCGTGGTCGGCAAGACGGCATCGTGCGCGGCGATGGCGTTGACCGTGACTGCCTACGCGTTACCACAGGGCAGCCAGCTGGCCCGGACTGTGCTCGCGGTGCTGGTAGTGCTGGCATTGACAGCGCTGAACTACTTCGGAGTACAGAAATCTGTGTGGCTGACGCGAGTGATCGTGGCCTTCACAGTGGTTGTGCTCGCGCTCGCGGTGCTCGCCTCGGTCTCCGGAGGCACTGCCGGAGCCAGCCACTTGCAACCCTTTCCTGGTAGTGATCTTGGTGGCATCCTGCAGTCGGCGGGATTGTTGTTCTTCGCGTTCGCCGGATACGCACGGATTGCGACCCTGGGAGAGGAAGTCCGTGACCCGCGGCGCACCATCCCCCGGGCGATTCCCATCGCATTGGGGATCACGTTGGTGATCTACGCGGCGGTCGCTGTCGCGGTGCTGACAGCGTTGGGACCCGAGCAACTGGCCGTCGCGAGCGATCCTCTCGCCAGCGCGGTCGCTGCTGGCGACTGGCCCTGGCTCGCGCCCGTGGTGCGCATCGGTGCCGCAGTCGCAGCACTGGGCGCGCTGTTGGCGCTCGTGCTGGGGGTATCACGAACCACGTTGGCTATGGCTCGTGACGGGCATCTGCCTCGAGCGCTCAGCGCGGTGCACCCGAGGTTCCACGTGCCGCATCGTGCCGAGTTGGCCGTCGGCATAGTGGTCGCGGTCCTGGTCAGTGTGGTCGACCTGCGCGGCGTGATCGGGTTCTCCTCGTTCGCCGTACTGGTCTACTACACGATCGCCAACGCGGCCGCGTGGACACTGGGCCGCGACGAGGGCCGTCCACCCAGGATCGTGCCAGCGGTCGGATTGCTTGGCTGTCTGGTGTTGGCCTTCACGCTGCCCACCGAGGCCATAATCTCAGGCCTGGCAGTACTCGGGCTCGGCGCCGCCGCGTTCGCCACTCGTCACGTCATGGCGGCTCGCCGTTGACGCCGAGTCAGTCGGGGATGGTGATGGAGCGTGCGGTGCGGGCGGCGGGGCCGCCGTTGCAGAGGGCGGAGTGACCGGTGAACACCTGGCGGGTGGAGCAGCGCTCATTGTCGGTCACTACCAGCGTGACCTCGAAGACGCCCGCTGACCTGTACTTGTGCGCCGGTCGCGGGCCGCCGTTGCGGAGTGTCGTGCCGTCGCCGAAATCCCAGTCATAGCGGGCGATGCTGCCGTCGCGGTCGGCCGACGCCGTCGCGTCGAAGTACGTCGGCTGACCGGTCGGGCCTGGTGTGGCGGTGAAGGACGCGATCGGGCCCTGGTTCGGCAGTACCGCGACCGAGCCGAATCCGGGTGCTTTTCCGTCGGCGGGGACCGGGGGTCCGGGGACATCGCGCAGCATCCCGGACGACGGGTCGACGCGGAACCCGGAGATGTTGCTGCTGAAGAAGTTGCTCGTGTACAACGACCGGCCGTCCGGTGTGATGCTGATTCCGACCGGGCCGTCTTCGGCGTCCAGTCGAGGACCGAGCCGGTTCAGCGTGCCGTTGTCGCCGATGGCGAAGGTCCACACGCCGTCCATGTCGGGCATGTGCTGCGGGACAGACGCGACACTGGCGACGTAGAGGTGCCGCCCGTCGGGCGCCATGGTCATCCCCTCAGGGATCAGTGGCGCGTCGAACTTGGCGCCTGGCACCGGTGTGAGGGCGCCATCGGCGCCGATCCGGAAGCCGAACACGCTGTCGGATCTCATGCAGGCCACGTACAGGAAGCGCCCGTCCGGCGTGGTGTCCATTCCGGCGCCGGTGGCGCAGCGGGAGTCCGTGGTCTGGCTGCGGCCGGGCGTCCCGTCGGGGTGGATGTCGAACGTGACGATCGGGTCCGGGATGTCGTCGAGCGGCGTGCCGTGGCTCACGAACAGGAATCGGGCGTCCGGGCTCACCGCGACGTTCCTGGGTTGCAGCGAGCCTGTCGCGACATTGTCCCGCAGGTGCAGGTTTCCGTTCGGCAGCACGGCAAAGACTGACACCGTGCCCGGGTTGGACTGGTTGGCGACGTACAGCGTCCGCCCGTTCGGCGTGATGGCAAGGCCGACCGCCCCGGTGTCCCCTGCGGGATACGCTTGTCCGGGTTCGATGAGATCGCCGTTGTCGGCCACCTCGTAGGCGTAGACGGCGTTTTCCTCGGTGGCAGCCACGTAGGCGTGTCGTCCGTCTGGGCCGAACACGATGGTGCGGGCTCCCTTGCCGGTGTCCACCGTGTCACCTAAGGGCGTCAGGGTGCCGTCCGCGCCGATGGTGTGGATGGAGATGATGTGCGGGCCGAGGTGTCCCATGGTGTCACGCCCGGTCGTGGACACGTACACCGTGCGGCCCGTCGAACCCGGATGATCCGCGGGATCGGCGGTGGCTGGGCCGTTCACCGCGAACGGAACTGCGGCCATCCACACGCAGGCGGTGACGCTGAAGAAGTGCTTTCGTACCACCATGATGCCCCCGGTGCCGCCCGGTGCCCCCGACCGGGACCGGCACACAGGCCACGTTTCGCCGGGTCCGTCGTCGAGTCAAGCCCTGGACCGATCAAGCATACATTCGGGTTTCCGGACCGGGTGAGCCTGCCGGTGATCTACTACACGCACTCCGAGCCTTTGGTAAGCCCAATTATGGAGGTTCGGAGATCCCAACTGAGGGGAGACGACGTGTTGATCGATGTGCTACTCAGTGCTGCGGACGCAACGCCGGAGCAGCAGATCACGCACCTCGGAAGTGGTGGGACCGAACGTGCCGTAACCTTTCGTGAGCTGCGCGACCAAGCGCTGCGCGCTGCGGCGAGCCTGCGTGAACGCGGTTTGCGTCCCGGCACACCGGCGGTCGTCCGGACGGACGACGACCACGACTTCCTGGTGCTGTTCTGGGCCGCGGTCGCCGCGGGAGTCGTGCCGGTGCCGCTGCCCGCTGACCAGGGGAAGCTGCGGGCTGTGGCGCGCCAACTCGGCGACCCGCCAGTGCTCGGCTCGGTCGACGTGCGCACTGACGGCAACGCGGGAAAGGTGCATCGGGCTTCCACCGACGAGGTGGCGTTCCTGCAGTTCTCCTCCGGCAGCACGGGCGCCCCGAAAGGAGTTCGGCTGACCCACGCCAACGTGCTCGCCAATCTGGACCAGGCTGGTCGTGCGGGCGCGCTCGCGCCGGACGATGTCGTCCTGACGTGGATGCCGTACTTCCACGACATGGGGTTGATCGGCACGCACCTCGCTCCGATGGCGTACGGCCTGGCGCAGGTGCGGATTCCGCCCATGACGTTCGCAAGGAACCCGGCGCTCTGGTTCGAGGCGGCCGCACAGCACCGCGCCACCGTGTTGTCGGCAGCGAACTTCGCGCTCGCGTACGCGGTGCGGCGGGTGTCCGACGACACTCTCGCGGCGCTCGATCTCAGTGCGGTCCGGCTCCTGGCCGTTGGCGCGGAGCCGATCGCACCGGTGGTCTGGCGCTCGTTCGTCGCGAAAACCGCACTGGCCGGGCTCGATCCTCGCGCGCTGCAACCGGTGTACGGGCTCGCGGAGGCGACGCTGGCGGTCACGTTCCCGCCGCTGGGCGAGTTGGCGCAACCGCTGGTGCTCGACCGGGTGGCGTTGAGCCGCGGTCATGCCCGTCTCGCTGATGCGGGCGGCGACGCGGTGGAACTGATGGATGTCGGGAGTCCTGTTCCTGGCTGCGCCGTGCGCATCGTGGACGACGCGCTTGAGGTGGTCGACGATGGCCAGGTCGGGCACATCGAGGTCGGCGGACCGAACGTGGCCCGCGGGTACCACGACGAGCCAGACGCGTTCGCGGACGGCTGGCTGCGCACCGGTGATCTCGGTTTCCTGCGCGACGGCAGGCTCTGCGTCGTCGGCCGGGCGAAAGATGTGGTCTTCGTCAACGGCCGCACGTTCCACGCCGCCGACCTGGAGGAAGTTGCCGCGCCCGGCGGGGAGACCGCGGTCGTCGGCTCGACCGACCCCGCGACGGGCGGCGAGCGCATCATCGTGTTCGCGCGCAAGAACGCGGACCACACCGCGATGGCCGCACGCGTCGCCCAGGCGACAGGTCACGACGACGTTCGCGTGCTGGCCGTGCCCGCAAGGGCCATTCCCCGTACGACGAGTGGGAAGGTGCGCCGCCACAAGTTACGCGTGCGGTACGAGGCGGGAGCGTTCGCCGATGTGCCGGAGCACCGCCCGGCGGTGTCCGGACACGGGCACACCACGCCGACAGCCCTGGAAGCGGCGGTGCGGGAGATTTGGGCGGATGTGCTCGGCGTGGACGCACGCCACATCGCAGCGCACGACCGGTTTCTGTCGATCGGCGGGTCCTCGCTCAAGGCGATGGAGGTGCTGGCGAAGCTGGAGGAACGCTTCGGGACGACCGTGCCGCCGTCGGCGTTGCGCGAGTACGACACGGTAAGCGCACTGGCGGACCACGTTCTCCGGCACCGCGGTGGCATCCCGGAAAGGACAGTGCGACCTACGACCGGCGACGCGGCCGCTGTCATCGGTCTGGCCTGCCGCTTTCCTGGAGCGGACTCACCCGAAGAGTTCTGGGCACAGCTGATCAGCGGCACGGACAGCGTCACCGAGATTCCCGCGACCAGGTGGCAGGACGAACCCGGCTGGGGCTCGTTCCTCGACGACCCCGCGCTGTTCGACCGCGATGCTTTCGGCATCACCGAAGAAGAAGCCCGTCTCATCGACCCGCACGCGCGTGTGCTGCTCGAACTGGCGCACGAGGCGCTGGAACGTGCCGGGTACGCCGGTCCACGCCGCAGGGGCCTACGCATCGGTGTCTTCGCGGCGGTCGGGGAAAGCGGTTACCCCGAGTTGCTGCGCAGCACCGGGCACGACCGTGCCGCTGCGGCGCTCGTGGGAAATCTCCGCAGCCTGGTGGCTGCCAGGGTGTCGCAAGCCTTGGACCTGACCGGCCCTGCGGTCGCGGTCGACACAGCGTGCTCGTCGGCCCTGGTCGCGTTACATCTCGCGCGCAGGTCGTTGGCCGACGGTGAGTGCGACATCGTGGTGGTGGGCGGAGTCAACCTGAATCTGACCCCGACGGCCTACCGGCTGCTGGGCGCCGCGCAGGCGCTGTCACCGACCGGCCGGTGCCGGACGTTCAGCGACGCGGCCGACGGATTCGTTCCGGGGGAAGGAGGTGCCGCGCTCGTGCTGGCCCCCGAGACGTCCGCACGGCGTCGCGGTGACACCTTGCTCGCCCTCGTGCGCGGCAGTGCGATCAACAACGACGGCAGTTCGTTGAGTCTCCTTGCCCCGAACCCGTTGCGGCAACGCGAAGTGATCGCTGACGCCTACCACGCGGCGGGAGTGGACCCGGCAAATGTGTCCTATGTAGAGTGTCACGGTACCGGGACGGCGATCGGCGACCCGGTGGAGGTCCAGTCGCTGGCGCACACGTTCGCCCCGCGCCCCGGCGACCGGCCGCTCCGGCTGGGCTCGGTGAAGACGAACCTGGGACACCTGCTGAACGCCGCCGCCATGCCGAGCCTGGTCAAGGTGGTGCTGGCGCTGCATCATGGGCAGCTGCCGCCGTCACTGCACCACGAGCCGCCCTCGTCGCGCTGTGACTTGGCGGCAAGGGGCTTTGCCGTGGTCACCGAGTCGGCTGACTGGCCGGAGCCGCGTATCGCGGGGGTCAACGCGTTCGGTTTCGGCGGCACGAACGCACACGCGATCCTGGAAGCCGCCACCGTGACCGACGAGCCGCACGCCACCAAGGAGGAATCTCCTTCTCTGCTCACGCTTTCCGCTCGCACCGCCCCTGCGCTGCGGGCGGCGACGCTCCAACTCGCGGCGCACGTGCGCGCGAACCCGCACATCGCTGAGGCCGACGTCTGCGCGACCGCAGGCACCGCGCGCGACGACGGACCACACCGTCTCGCCGTCGTCGTGGATGGTGACCTCGCGGATCGCCTCAGCAGCGCCGAGATCACCGAGGTGGTGCGGTCCCCGCGCGTCGCGTTCGTGTTCCCCGGTCAGGATTCCACCGTCCGCGGTCTGGCTCGCATCCTACGAGGCGCGCCCGCCGCGCAGGCGACCTTCAACGCCATCTCCGCCGAGCTCGGACCGATCAACGGCCGGATGCTGAGCGAGTGGTCGCACAGTGTGGCCACTGTCGGTACGGAGGTGATGCAGCCGTTGCTTGTCGCGTCCGGCGTGGCAGCCGCGCACCAACTCGCCGAATGGGGGATCAAGCCCGACGCGGTGCTCGGGCACAGCGTGGGTGAACTGACGGCGGCCTGTGTCGCGGGCAGGCTCACCCCGCTGGAAGCCGTGGCGTTCGCCGCCGAGCGCGGACGGCTGATCGCCGAGCTGGCCGCACCGGGTGCGATGCTCGCCGTTGCAGCGACCCCGGACGAGGTGGCTGATCTGCTCGCCAGCGAGTTATGGGTGGCGGCGGTCAACGGCCCGCGGCGACTCGTCCTCGCAGGCACAACCGAGGAGATCGAGCGCGCCGCAGAAGCGTTGCGGCGGCGGCGCCTGGCTGTCCGGCGACTCGGAGTCTCGCACGCCTTCCACACGCCGTTGCTGGAGGCCGTCCGTACACCGCTCGCAGCGGCAGCCTCAGTACTCACCGTTACCGATGCCGTCGTGCCGCAGCTGAGCACCGTCGACGCGCAGTGGAACACGCCGCTCACCCCAGATCACCTATCCGCCCACGCGGTGCGGCCGGTGTTGTTCGCCGACGCCGTACGGACACTGCTGTCGGACGGCTACGACACCGTGGTGGAGATCGGCCCGGACGGTGCGCTCGCAGGCCTCGTGCGGCACGAAGGCGGCCGTGCGTGGGCGTTGCCAGACCGGGACTCGCGGCCGTTGCTCGCCGTGGCGGGCCGCTTGTGGGAACGGGGAGCGTCGCTGGACCGCACGACGATGGACGCGGGGGCGCGCCGGGTACCGCTGCCGACCTACCCGTTCCAGCGCAGGCGGTTCTGGATCACCGACGAGCGACCGAGCGTGGCATGTGTGCTCGAACAGGTCGTCTGGCGCGAAAGTCTGGTGCGCTCCGGCGCAGGGACAGCGAAGCTCCTGCACGCCAGCGACCCGCTGGAGACACTTCACCAAGCCCTCGCCGACCCGGCGCCGCTCGTGGTCGTCACCGAGGACACCTGGGTCACGGGGTACGGCACAGAGCTGGCACGGCCCGAACAGGCAGTGATCGCCGGTCTGCTTCGCGCACTCCCGGACGAACATCCCGATCGCGCACTGCGCATCGTCGACCTATCCACAGCAGACGATGAGGCGGCGCGGCAGGCGGCCATCGCCACGGAACTGGCCGCGCCACCACAACGCGGCGCGGCCGAACTGGTCGCGTGGCGCGAAGGCAAGCGCCTCACCCAGCACCGCGTCCAGGCGACGGCGCAAGGGCCGAGTCCATGGCGTCCCGGCGGCACCTACTTGATCACCGGTGGTTCCGGTGGCCTCGGCCGAGAGCTGGCGCGAGCGCTGACCGCGATCGGCGCGACCGTCGTGGTGACCGGACGTTCGGCCGCACCCGGTGACCGCTACCGCAAGTGTGACGTCACCGATCCGGCCGAGGTCGACGAACTGGTCCGCGGCCTGCCGCAGCTGGACGGCGTGTTCCACGCCGCCGGTGTGCTGCGCCCGGCCTCGCTCCGGTCCACTTCGGACGCAAACCTGGCGGCTGTGCTCGGGCCCAAGGTCACAGGCGCGCGGCTGATCGCTGAGGCGTTGGCACGGCACGGTCACACGGACACGTTCGTCGTCCTGCTGTCATCCGCGGCTTCGGTGGTGCCAGGGCTCGCGGGAACGCTGGGATCATACGCCGCCGCGAACGCCTACCTCGACGCGTTCGCCGCGCAGCAGCGTGCCGCCGGTCGCCGTTTCGTCGCGGTCAACCTGTCTGCCGTCAACGGCACCGGCATGGCGGCACGCGCCGAAACGAGCCGCGCTCTGGCAGCCGCGGGCATCGGTCCGCTCAGCCCTGCCGAGGCCATCGCAGGACTTGAAGCCGCGCTCCGGACCGACGCCGCTCAGGTCGTGGTGACCGGCCACGTGTCCGGATCGGCGCTGCCGGTGCCGACTGGCGTGGCGCCGTTGGTCCGCGCGTTGCTGGCCGACGCGCTCAAGCGACCGCCGGAGAGCATCGGTGACGACGAGTCGTTCCTCGCGATGGGACTCGACTCGCTCACCGCCGTGGATCTGGTGAAGCAGCTCGAGGAGCAGCAGGGCCGTCCGCTGTCGCACACGCTGTTCTTCGAGGCGCAGACCCTCCGTGAGCTCACCACATTGCTGGCTCCGGCCACCGGCGCGTTCCCGCTTACTGACGTGCAACGCGCCTTCGTGACCACGGGACGGCTGTATCGCGACGTGGCGGCGTACGCGTACGTCCGTCAGACGATCACTGGCTCACTGGACACCACACTGCTGCAACGCGCCCTCACCACGCTCGCCGAACGACACCCGATGCTGCGAGTGCGCTTCACGGCGGACGGCCAGGAGATCACCGAGGCGGGCGTCGCGCTGGAGGCCGTGCGGCTCACCGAACCAATCGGCGAACTGGAGGAGCGGCTCTGCAACGAGCCTGTCGACCTCACCTCCGCTGCGCCGCTGCGCGCTGTCGTGGCCCAGGATGACGACCGGGCGCACCTCGTCCTGGTCGCGCACCACGCCGCCGTCGACGGGTACAGCTTGCACCTGCTTTGCCGTGAACTGTGGCTGACGTATGCGGCGCAGGCGGTAGGGCCAGCACCCGCCGAGTTCCGCGCGTGCGTCCGCACCGCTGACCCGGCGGACCTGACGTGGTGGCGTGACCAACTCGCCGCTTTCCCCGCGGGCCTCACGCTGCCATACGACGGTGATCCGGATGCGCCACCCGCGCCCCCGTACGCGGCGCACCAGGTGCGACTCGACGCGGCGGCCACCACCGCCTTGCGCGAACGGGCGGCTGAGCAGGGCGTGTCGTTGTTCCACCTGTTGCTCGCGACGTACGCGCGCTGCCTCGCCAGGTGGAGCGGTCGACAGCAGGTCGCCGTGAACGTGGCCCGTTCCGGTCGGGAGCTGCGGCTTCCGGGTATCACTGGCACGGTCGGCCCGCTCGCCGACACCCTGCCGGTGGCGTGCGACGTCGAGCCTGGGGAGGACACAGGCGCGTTGGCACGCAGGCTCCGCGACATCTGGCTGGCGTGCGAGCAGCACGCCAGCCTGTCCAGCCTCGACATCGCGCGCCTGCTCGTCCCGGCGCCGGGGGAGCGGCCTCGGACGCCCGCGCCCGCCGGGTTCAGCTTCGCCCGGTTCCCGGTGCCGACCACCCCTGACGGCTGTCCGGTCGACATCGTCGCGACCGCGGCAGGCACCGCGTCAGCAACCACCCGGCTCAGCCTGGTGGGCTGGGAGTTCGATGGTGCACTGCACTTCTCGTGGAACGCCTCGACGGCACTGTTCCGCCGCGACACCATCGCCCGCCTTTCCGGGGAGTTCGTCGCTGAGCTCGCCATGCCAGTCCGCAGTCACCAGCCTGGAGTCGTTGCGCGCATCCGGGAACAGTGCCGCCGCACCCCGGCCGCGATGGCCGTCGCCGACTCGCTGACCTACGGCGAGCTGGACCAAGGATCCGACGCCGTGGCGGCACGCCTGTACGCCGCCGGAGTCACGTCGGGGGACCACGTCGGCCTGCTGACCGTGCCCGGAGTCGACACCGTCGTCGCGCTCGTCGGCATCCTCAAAGCGGGTGCCGCGTGGGTGCCGCTCGACGCGGAGCATCCAGCGGCCCGCCTGCGTGACCAGGTGGACCGCGCCGGTGTCCGACTGACCGTCCGGCACGCGGCCACCGCGGAGGCCGCGACCGCGTTGGGCGCCGCGACCATCGATCCGTTCTCTGGCCCGGTGGCACCGGTTCCGCCTGTGGCCGCGCACCCGGACGCGACCGCGTACGTCATCTTCACCTCCGGCTCGACCGGTAGACCGAAGGGCGTGCCGGTGACACACGCCGCGCTCGTGAACTACCTCGACTGGGCCGTCAGCACGTTCGGCTACAGCGCGGACGACCGGCTGACGGCAACGTCGTCGATCTGCTTCGATGCCTCCGTACGGCAGTTGCTCGCCCCGTTGCTCGTGGGCGCCACCATCGTGCCGGTACCGCGCGAGCACACCCGCGATCCGGACCTGTTGCTGACCGCGCTGGAACACGGCCGTGTCACGGTGTGGAGCTCAGTCCCCACCCTGTGGGAACGCCTGCTCCTCGCGGCTGAGCGACGCCCCACCCCACCTGACCTGACAGCGCTGCGCTGGGTGCATGTCGGTGGCGAGGCACTGTCCGCGGTCCACGTGCGACGCTGGTTCGACCTGTTCGGCGCGGGCCACCGCATCACCAACCTGTACGGCCCCACGGAAACCACTATCAACGCGACCTGTCACGTCATCGATCGCCGCCCGGCGGACGACCTCGCCGCCCTGCCCATCGGCCGTCCCGCCGCGGGGGCGGTGCTGCGGATCGAGGACGACGAACTGTTGATCAGCGGTCCCGGCCTGACCGCGGGCTACCTCGGTGAACCGGAACTGACCGCGGCTGCCTTCGTGCAGCGGGATGGGCGGCGGTTCTACCGCAGCGGCGACCGCGTCCGTGTCAACGCCGAGGGCGACTACGAGTTCCTCGGCCGGATCGACGGCCAGGTGAAGATCCGCGGCCACCGCGTCGAGCCCGGTGAGATCGAAGTGGTGCTGCAACGGCACCCTGCCGTCGAGCGTGCCGTGGTCGTGCCGGTCAGCGAGGCGGGACACGTTCGCCTGGTGGCCCACGTGCAACCCAGAAGCCCGGTCGCACCTGAGGAACTTCGGGCACACGCTGGTGAGCTGCTGCCGTACCACATGGTTCCCGTGCGGTACGAACTGGCCGATCTGCCCGTCACGGCCGTGGGCAAGGTGGACCGTGCCCGGCTGACTCCGGCGACAGCCACCGAACGACGCCTCGCCGAAGTGTGGGCCCGCCTGCTCGGCGTGCCGGTTGTCGCCCACGACGCCGACTTCTTCTCCCTTGGCGGCGACTCGATCCTGGCGCTGCGGATGTTCGACGAACTCGCCGACCTGCCTGCTTTGCCCCGGCCCACCGTCATCTACCGGCATCGGACCATCTCCGCGCTCGCCGCCGTCATCGACACCGCCGTCATCGACGCCACTGCACCTGATGACGCACCACCCGCTCATGACGACACGGCCCCGTTTCCGCTCACCCCAGCGCAGCGGGGCTTCCTGCTCGCCGACACGCTTGCTCCCGGCACCTCCTCGTGGCTCGCGTGCCTGCGACTACGCGGTGAACTGGACCGCGCTGTACTGCAACGGGCCGTCGACCTCCTCGTCGAACGGCACCTCATGCTGCGCACCACGTTCCCGTCCGGCGCCCGCCCGCCGGTGCACCAGGAACTCCCGCGCTCCCTGCGCATCCCGATCGAGTACGCGGTCCTCACCACCGAGGCGGAACTGACCGAGCGCATCGCCGCCGAACGCGCCCGCCGCCTCGAACCGTGGTCCTGGCCCCTGCTGCGGCTTACCTTGCTGCGCACCGCCACCGACGACCACACGTTGCTGGTGCACGCCCACCACCTGATTGGCGACGGCTGGAGCGCGGCCCTGCTGACCCGTGAACTCCTGACTGTCCACGAACGACTGCGGCGCGACGAACCAGCGGCCCTGCCACCGTTGCGCTGTACGTTCCGCGGCTACGTGTACATGCTGGAACAGCAAGGCGCCAGGACGATCGACCTGGCGGACTACCGTCCACCGTCGTGGCCGACCGAACAAACACCCGCCCAGACACGCGACTTTGTCGTTGCCCCCCAACAGGTTGCCGAGCTGCGTCGACGAGCGGCCGCGCACGGCACGGCCACACACGCGCCAGTGCTCGCCGCCTACCACCGTGCGATCGCCGCGGCCACAGGCCAGGACGACCTCGTGATCGGCGTCGCGACCACCGGCCGGGATCTGCCGCTGCCGGGCCTCGCCGACGTGTTCGGCCCCTGCGTCGCCGCCGTACCGATACGGTTGCGCTCAAACAACCTCACCGACGTGGCCACCGTCGTCGCCAGCGCCATGGAACACGGCACCACGCCAAGCTCGCCGTCGACCACCCAGTTCTTCTTCACCTACCTGGACTTCGAACAGCCGACGACCGAGACGACCGGACTGCGCGCGGAGTGGCGCGACACCACCCACCTCGACGCACCACCGGCGGGAGTCGCCCTGTTCCTGGCTGCCCGCATGACACCGCAAGGCCTGGTGCTGAATCTCCGCGCACCGGCAAGCACACTCAGCCATGCCATGTTCGCTGCGGTCGCCGACCACCTCCACCGCGAACTGACCAGCAGCCAGACCTTGGACGCGGCGATCGTGGGCTACCTGCCCGTCCCCGAACACCTGGGTGAACTGACCGCCGCGCTGGACCGCGAACAGATCCGCGCAACCCTGTTCCCCGATGGCAAGCCACGTCTGCTGGAACGGGTGGAGACCCCGATCGGCGTCTCCGGCTTCGTGTGCCTGCCCCGGTTCGCCGACGAACTGGCCGACCCGGCCGCCGAGGCAGCCCAAGCCGCCGACCTGGCCACCCAACTGGGCGCGCGCTCCGTGTCCCTGGCGGGCAACTTGCCAGCCCGCACGGGTTACGGCTTCGCGGTGGCCAGGCACACGGCGGCCCACCTCACCACCGGCCACGCGGTGACGGCCGCATCTGTGGCACTCACCGTGCTGGCCGCGCTCGGCGCCGCGGGCCGCACCTGGGCGGACACGCGAGTCGCGTTCGTCGGCCTGGGCTCGATCGGCCGCTCCGCCCTCCAGTTGTTGCTGGCCGACGGACCACCGCGGAGCCTCGTGCTGTGCGATCTCCCCGGCGTGCGGCTGGACGAACTGGGCGTGGCCCCGGAAGTCCGCACGGAACTCTGCACGGCCGGGCCGTTCGCCCCGGATCTCGTCTACACGGCTGGCCTGATCGTCGCCGCCGTCGGATCGTCCGTGCACGTGCTCGACGTGGACCGGCTGCGGCCTGGCACCGTGGTCGTCGACGACTCGTTCCCGCACTGCCTGGACACCGGCCGGGCCCTTGCCCGGATGCGCACCGAGGCCGACGTGCTGATCTGCGGCGGCGGCCTACTCAGCTGCGGCTCGACTACCCGCACCCCTGCCGCGGACCTGCCCCCACTCGCGGCCACCGCCCACGCCGCCCGCCGGGTAATCGCCGACACGATGGCGTCCTGTCAGATGGAGTCACTGCTGTGCGCGGCCGACCCCACCCTGCCACTGGTGCGTGGTCTGGTCGACCCGACGCTCGGCCGAGCGTACTGGGATGCGCTGCGCAGGTTCGGCATCACGGCCGCGCCGCTGCACCTGCTGCACCACCGGCTGCCGTTGCGCCGCAGCTGAACCCGACCTCGACGCTCGTCCCGCGCGGATTACCGGGCGTAGGCCAGTGCGTCCCGCGCCTCCAGTGCGAGCCACAGTTCGTAGCGCGCGGACGCGGTCGCCAGGGCACGACCGGTGAGCCTTTCGATGCGGTCGATCCGATTGCGCACGGTGTGCCGGTGGACGCCGAGAGTCTGGGCAGTGGTGTCCCACGCGCCGTTGGCGTCCAGCCACGCCCGCAGCGTGACCAGGAGCTGTCCCCGCGGATCGGCCGCGTCGATCGGCGCCAGCACAGTGTCGGCGAACGAGGCCAGCAGATCGGGCGATCCGAGAGTCAGCAACAACCTGCTGGTGCTGTGCTCACTCGCCTCCGCAGGACGACCGAGCCGTTCGCTGCTGGTCAACAGGGCCCGCGCCTGCCGGAGCGACACCGCCGCCGCTCCGGGCCGCAACGTCGCGCCGATACCCGCCGCACGGCCCTGTGCGAACCGGCCGAGCAGCGCGACCACGTCCACTTCCTCGCTCGCCAAGGCCTCAACGGTGTCACCGGAACACCGGGCGAGGCCGCCGGGTAACACGAGGGCGAGATCAGCGGCCAGGTCGACCCCTTCCCCTGACCGTGCCAGCACAGCGATACCGCGCACCCTCGGTGAGGACAGGCCGAAGGCCGCGAGCATCTGCTCGGCCTGGTCTTCCGGCATTCCGGCTGCCAGCCTGCTCATCGCCTCCGCCCCGGCCCGCCGCCGCGGCTCGTCCGCCAGGTGGCGGCGCTCCAACTCCAGTGTCAGCAAGGACACGAGCGCGGCGTCCAACGTGCCCGGCTGCGGCTGCCGGGGACGCACGAGCAGGATGTGCCCGCGCAGCCGCCGGGCTCCGATCGGCTGCACGCCGACGGCGAGCCCGCCGACCTCCACCGAGGCGCTGCCCAGCAGCCCCCGGCTGCCGACCTCGTCGAGCGCCGCACGACTCCCGGCCAGCAGGGACGGCGCAGCGGGCCCGACCGCCGCCAGTTCCCGGCCGAGCAGATCGGTCACCACGGCGGCCCGGCCGGTCGCGTCCAGCCACACCTTCAGGATCGCGTTCAGGCCCGCACCGGAGGTCGCCGCGACGGTGAGCCTGCGCTGCACGTCGATCGTGTGCTCCAGGACGCGCCGGTCCTCGGCCGCCAGTGCGGCGAACACCGCCTTGGTGACGGCGATGAACGGCACCTCGTCCGGCACGACCATCAACGGCAGCCCTGCCTGTTCGGCAGCAGCGACCAGGCCCTCCGGCGGACTCAGGTGCGGCTGGCCGTGCCCCACGCCGAACGCCAGCGCCGCCGCGCCGCCGTCGACCAGGTCCTGGACGAACTCGTGGCAGGAACGGGGGTCCGTCCGCAGCACCACCCCAGCCGTCATCAGCAGTTCACCGCCGTGCAGCCACTCGCCGGGCCGCTCCAGTTCCGACACGTGCGCGGCGGTGACCACTCGGCTTCGCCCGACCTCCCCAGCGACGAGGGCCAGGCGCAGATCACGCAACGACAACAGGGCGTCCACGGTCAACGGCATGGACGAAGTGTCCACGTGATCGAGCAAAGTTCAACCCCGTGTCCATCGACCCGGCCCGATGTCGGGACCTACTGTCCCCACTCACGTGACACGCCTCACTCCGCCGACGACGCCGCTGGAGGCCCAGTGCTCGACAACCCAGTGTCCGACAGCCCGACACCCGACCTTGGTGGAGTCAACCGATGACCGCGGCCGACCTGGTGATCCGCGGCGCCACCGTTCACACCATGGATCCGGACCGGCCGACTGCCGAGGCCATCGCCGTCCGCGACGGCCTGATCGTGGCCGTCGGCGACGCTGACGACGTGCGTCCGCACATCGGCCTGCGAACCGAGGCGATCGACGCCTCAGGCCTGGTCGTCACGCCAGGCCTGGTCGACTCGCACCAGCACCCCATGCACGGCATCGCCGACGCCCATGCCCTCGACGCGGCCGGGCTCACCACCCCGCGACAACTGGACGACTTCCTGCGCCGCGTCTCCAGCGCGCTGCCGCCTGACGCCTGGGTGGTCGTCACCGGGGTGCAGTACGGCGCCCTGCCCGCACACGGCCGCCCCTGTGCGTTCCTCGATGACGCCGTCGCTGGTCGGCCCGCGTTCCTGTGGCTCGCCGACTCGCACAACGCCCTGATGAGCACCGAGGGACTTCGCCTCGCGGGCATCACCGGGCCGATCGGGTTCGGCGACCGGTCCGAGATCGTGGTGGACGACAGCGGCGTGCCCACCGGGCAACTCCACGAGATGGCCGCGGTACTGCATGGTTACGCCGCCGTCCCGCCGCCCTCCACGGAGGAGATCGCCCGGCTGGCGGCCGACCTGTTCGCCGACCAGGCCGCGTGTGGCATCACCGGTGTCCACGTGCCGGACTCGTGGGCCGGAACCGAAGCCGTGCTGGACGCGCTGGAGCGGCGGGACCAGTTGCCGCTGCGGGTCCTGCGCGCGCCGTGGATGTTCCCGAGCGGCGTCGAGGAAACCCTCGATGCCGTCCGCACCCCGAGCAAGGGACGCGGATGGCGGACCGGGGCGGTCAAGTTCTTCCTCGACGGCACCATCGACGGTGGCTCGGCGTGGCTGGGGCACGCGGACTGCGCGGGCGAAGGCACGCGTCCGATGTGGATGGACGTGCGGCAGTACCAGGACTCGGTGCGGCGCGTGGCGGAACTCGGCCTGCCCTGTTTCACCCACGCCATCGGTGACCGCGCCGTGACCGCGGTCCTGGACACCTACCAGGCGGTCGGCCGCCCGAAACGGGGACGGCACCGCGTCGAGCACGCGGAACTGCTGTCCGACGACGACATCCCGCGCTTCGCCGAACTCGACGTGGTCGCCTCGATGCAGCCGACCCACATGGACTGGACACTGCCCGACCACACCGACAACTGGTCCCAGCGGCTCGGTTCCCCGCGCTGTGGACACGGCTGGCGCTGCGCCGACATCGCGAGCGCCGGTGGCCGTGTCGCCCTCGGCTCCGACTGGCCGGTGGCCCACTACGACCCGCGGGTGGTGATGGCCGGGGCCAGGCTGCGCCGCCCCGTCGCCGAACACGACCGTGCTCCGGTCGGCAAGGGCCAGGCGCTCACCGCACGGCAAAGCCTCGCGGGCTACACCACCTGGGCCGCCTACGGCGTCGGCGAGGAGAACGTGGCGGGCCGCGTCCGGGAGGGATTCCGCGCTGATCTCACCGTGTTCGGCGGCGACCCCCTCGCGTGTCCGGCCGAGGAACTGACGGACCTGCCCGTCGCGCTGACCGTCGTCGACGGCCGTGTAGCCCACCGGGCGGAGTTATGACATCAGACTCCGTATCCAGGGCTGCCGAGACATCCCCGGCAGTGGGCCGGTCGAGCCGTGCGGGTCGGATCGAGGCGCACGGCATCGACGTGATCGGCGACGACGAACGACGTGGCCGTGCACGCGACCTCTTCGGCGTGTGGGCGGCTCCCAACGTGAGCTATCTGAGCCTGGTCGTCGGCGGAGCGCTCGTGTTGATGGGTCTGGAACTCTGGCAGGCCCTCGCCGTGATCGTCGTCGGCAACCTGTGCTGGATCCTCGTCGGCGTGGTCGCGGTCAGCGGTCCGGTCGCTGGCGCGCCGAGCGAGGTGATCACGCGGGCGGTGTACGGGATTCGCGCCAACCGGGTGGTCATCGGCGTCAACGGTTGGTTCGTCTCGGTGTGCTACGCCGCCGTCAGTTGGTCGGCGGCGTCCGTGACGGCGTTCAGCCTGTTCGCGCGCTATGGGCTCGAACTGAACACAGTGGGGAAGATACTGGTCATCATCGGTATCGCGGCCGTGACACTGGTGATCAGCGTCTACGGGCACGCCACCATCGTGAAGCTGTATCCACGGCTGTCGCTTGTCCTCGCCGCTGTGTTCGCGTTCCTGGCCTTCTTCGTGCTTGGCCACACCGATTGGAGCTACCGGCCACAGGAGACGCTGCACGGCGCGGGGCTGTGGGCTGCGCTCGCAGCCGGTCTGGCATTGGTCGCCTCTGCGGCGTTGTCCTACAACACCAGTGCGGACTTCGCGCGGTATCTGCCACGGTCCACCAAGCCGTCCACTGTCGCCGGGTGGACCGCGGTGGGCGCGTACGTCCCGAGCGTGCTGTTCACCGCGCTCGGCGCGCTCGCAGCGACCACATTGGACATGCGCGATCCGCAGACCGCGCTCGCCGGGCTGCTGCCGGACTGGTTCGATCCCGTGTTCCTGGTCGCGGTGATCATCGGTGCGATCGCCAACAACGCCATGACCATCTACAGCGCGGGCCTCGCCATCCAGGCGATCGGCATCCGCATGCGTCGTTCGCGCAGTGTCCTGCTGGACGGCACCATCGGTGTCCTGCTCACCATGTACGCCCTGCTGGTGTCGAACTTCCTCGACGCCGTGAGCAGCATGCTGCAACTGATGGTCGCGGTGCTCGGCCCGATGATGGCGATCTACGTCGCCGACGTGCTGTTGCGGCGCAACCGGTACGACGGGCACGCGCTCAGCGATGAGACGAAAGGGGGACCGTTCTGGTACGTCGGCGGCGTCAACTGGGCCGGTGTGATCGCACTGCTCACCGGTGCCGGAGCCGCATTCGCCTGCATCGCCATTCCCAGTCTGTACACCGGGTTCCTGGCCGACACCGTCGGCGGGATCGACCTGTCGCTGCCCGTGGGTCTGGCGGTCTCCGCCACGATCTACACCACCGCGATGCGCCCCCGACTGCGCAGTGTTCGATCAGGTGGGGTTCGATCAGGTGGGGGTCGAACAGGCGGTGTTCGAACAGGCGGGGCTTGAACCGTTCGTCGGCTGGTTGTGAGGAGAACCCTTAGGGGTGTGCCGGAGTATCCCCTGATTGTCTCCGTTGTCGATGGACGAACGGCGGGGTGGTGCTGAAGGGTGGGCGTCCACACCGTCCAAGGGTTCGGAGGTCCACAGTGAACAGTAGTAGCGAGTCCGGTTTCTTACCGCGCCCGCGGACAGGCGGGATGCGGGGGCGACGCCGGGGGAGCGTGGTGGGCGCCGCATGCGCGCTTGCGTTCGTTGTTCTCGGTGTACTGGCCGGGACGGGGGTACTGGCGGTGGATCGGTGGATTGTCAACGGAATCCAGATCGTGCCGGGAAGCGTGCCGCATCGTCTGTCGCTTGTCATGAGCACCGTCGGGGTGATTGCCGGTTTCGCCGTCCTTGTGGCCGTGGCGGTTCGGGCATGGTGGCGGAAACCATACCGGGGCATGGATGTGTTGTGGTGTGCCGTGTTGCTGCTGGCGTGCGCGCTGGTGGCAGCCTTGCAGTACGCCTTCCGTCGCCCTGGGCCGCCTGGGCAACCGGACGGTTTCAGCTATCCGAGCGGCCATGCCTCGATAGCCGGGGCCGTAGCGGTCACCTCGGTGGTCATCGCGGCGGTGTTCGTGCGTTCCTGGTTGCGAACCATAGTGGTGCTGCAGTGCACCGCCGTACTGGTCACCATGGCGGCCCGGGTGGCTCTCGCCGAGCATTTCCTCAGCGACGTGGTCGGCGCCGCGCTGGGTGTCTGCGCCATTGGCCTGCTGGGCACCAGTGCGGTCAAGCGCTGGTGGGCGGACGATGGTCGGGCGTCAACCCGTCGATCTCAGCCCGTGTGATCTGGTGGGCTCTGGTGAACAGATCGAGCAACACGGTCAGGTCGGACTCGCTGTAACCGGCCAGTAGCCGTCGCCACGCAGCGCCGAGCGAGGCGAAGATCGGAGGCGGTTTCTCGTCTCCCATGCCGGTCGCTGTGACCGTCACCCGGCGCCGGTCGCCGGGATCTCGATCCCGTTTCAGATACCCCCGCTGTTCCAGCCTGTCGATGATGTGTGTCATCGCCCCGCTGGACAATCCCATGGCTGCGGCCAGCTTGCCGGGGGTCGATGTTCCCGTGAGGTAGAGGACGCTCAGGCACCAGAGGTCGGTGGAGGCGAGACCTGCCCGGTGTGCCAGCTCGTGGCTCAGGATCACCGTCCCGATGATGGTCATCCGGGCTTCGTGCGCCGCGGCCTCGACGGCCTTGGTGTGTTTGGCGTTACCGGTTGACATCCGGCCGATACCTCGCTCTACTCTAAGTATCTGCATTTCGACAGATACTGCGTCTGTACAGATATCGGTCGGAGTCTACGCGACGTCGAAGGTCGGGGATCACTGATGCGAGAAGACACCGGACAGGTCCACGCTCGCCCGCCATGGGCGGTGATCGCCGCCGTCGGGATCACGGTCTCGTCCGCTGTGCTCTTCCTGCTCGGAATGGCCATCGAGCTGGCCGGTGGTGGACGTGCCACCACCATCGGCTGGCCGGTGGTGTGGTCGGTGGCGATGGCCTTCTTCGCCGCCATGAGCTGGCACGGCAGACAGTGGGGACGAACGGTGCTCGCCGTGCAGGCGGGCCTCACATGGCTGCTGTCGGCCGAGTTGATCTTCACCCAGCCCAGCATCGTGGACTCGGTGACCCGGCCAGGCCTGGTGGTCGGCATCACGCTGGCGGCCGCGATCGCGCAGACGCTCGGCGCCGCGACCGCTTTCACGCCGCCGTGCGCTGCCTACTTCCGGCGTGCCCGCGAACAGGCCCGGCTCCTGTCTCCCCGATTACGCAAGGCAGTCCTGACAGTGCATGTCGTCGGATCGATTGCCTGGCTGGGGATCATCACGCTGCAATCCGCGTTGGCCGCGGTCGCGCGGACAGTCGGGAACGACGTGGCCCTGCTGCGTTCGCTGTACGAGGCGCAGTACATCGTCGACAACCTGTTTCTCGGCAAGACCTCGTTCGTGGCGCTCTTCAGCGGCTTGGCGCTTGCCCTCGGGACGCCATGGCGCCTGACGCACCATCGGTGGGTGGTGGCCAAGTTCGCTCTCACAGTGACGGTGATGATCCTGCCGATCGTCGTGTACCACCCGGTGCTGGACCGTGGATACGCGTTGGTCCTGGAAGGACGGACAGCCGACGACGTCAGTTCGGCGCTCGGGTTCTGGGGCCTGCTGCCTGCCCTTGGGGTGTCATCGCTGATGCTGCTCGTGGCGGCGGTGCTGTCGATGTACAAACCAGGGGGCCGGACGAGACTCGGCCGTGGGCAGGCAACGGCTACCGCGCACACTCCGGGCAGTTCGAAGCCCGGAACGCCAGCGGTGGTCAGTGAGATCCATGAAGCAGCCGCCGACGTGGTGTCCTTGAGCCTGAAGCATCCCGGCGGCGACGCACTGCCGGAATGGAGCCCAGGCGCGCATGTCGACCTGCTGCTGCCGTCAGGACTGGTTCGGCAGTACTCGTTGCACGGGAACCCTGACGACCGCGGGTCGTACCAGATCTCCGTGCTCCGGCAGCCCGACGGGCGGGGCGGCTCGGTCGAAGCACATCGGCTCACGCCCGGCGACCTCGTGAAGGTCAGTCGGCCTCGCTCACACTTCGATCTCGTCGCGGCGCCAGGCTACTTGTTCATCGCTGGTGGCATTGGTATCACACCAATCCTGCCGATGGTCCGTCGGACCGTCGCGGACAACGCGGACTGGCGCCTGCTGTACGTCGGCCGCGGCACGCGTCGAATGGCCTTTGTGGACGAACTGTGCGCACTGGACCTCGACCGCGTCGTGGTTGTCACCACCGACAACGGGCAGAGCAGACCGGATTTCGTGCGGGAGCTCGGTGACTTGCCGACGGGGTGGGTCGTCTACTGTTGCGGGCCACCTCAGTTGGTCGCGGACGTCGAAGCGGCGATGGCGCGGGAGCGCCCAGACGGTCGGCTGTTCACCGAGCGGTTCGTCGCCACCACCCGTGTTCGCGGTGAGGACACGCCGTTCCAGGTGGAGCTTCGCCGAAGTGGGAAGCTGCTGGACGTCGCCGCGGACCGCAGCCTGCTCGACGTGGTCCGCGCGACCGTGCCCAGAATCGACTTCTCCTGCGAGAACGGACTGTGCGGCAGTTGTTTGCTCCCTGTGCTCGACGGTGTGCCGGATCACCGCGATGAGGTTCTGAACGCGGGCGAACGCCATCGAACGGATGTCATCTATCCGTGTGTCTCGTGGTCCCGCACCCCGCGACTCACCCTGGACATCTAGCGGCTGTGCAGACGCCCACTACGAATGATCGTGTTCAGTGGCCCCGGAACGCCTCCTCCAGCCACCACGCGCCGTGTGTGGCCGTGACCTTCGCGTCGATCAGCAGTGGCTTGTCCCGCGGCCCGGCCAGCCAGGTCCCCAAGCCTGCCAGGTCGGCGCTGCGGCGTACGGTCAGGCCGTCACAGCCGAATCCGCTACCGATCGCGGCGATGTCGGTCTCGGGGAACCGAACGGCGTCCAGCGGATACCCGTCCGGACCGAAATGGTGTACCTCGGCGCCATAGGCCGCGTCGTTGTAGACCACCACGACCATCGGCAGACCAAGCCGGACCACTGTTTCCAGTTCCGCGATCCCCATCAACGCGCCGCCGTCGCCGAGTGCGGCCACGGGCAGCCTGTCCGGTTGGGCCAGCGCGGCGCCGATGGTGGTGGCCAGACCGAGTCCGATCGACTGGAAGGCCTGGGTGAAGCAGAACCCGCGCTCGTCCGGCACGGACAGGTAGGCGCTCGGGTAGCCCATGAAGTTGCCCGAGTCGACGCCGATCACCCGCTCGGCGGGCAGCAGGGCGTCCAGCGTGACCGACAGGGTCCGCGGGTCGATTCGGTCGCCGTCGGACTCGTCGTCGAACGGCACATCACGCCAGGTGCCTTCCCGTGCGATCCGGGCGGCCAGTTCCGTCGAGCGATAGCCGGGTTTGGGCTCGACAGCGGCCAGCAGGGCCTTGGCCACCGCACGGGTGTCACCCACCAGGCCGACGTCGACCGGGCGGTGCAGGCCGATCGCATCGGGGTCGATGTCGACCTGGGCGACTCGGGCGTCCGAGCCGATCAGGGTTCCGTGTCGCGTGGTCCACATGTTCAGCGCGCAGCCCCAGCCGACGATCAGGTCCGCGCCGCTGATCAACTCCACCGCCAGTGGGGTGGCGAAGCCGCCCGAGATTCCCAGTGACCAGGGATTTCCCGGGAAGAGGCCGTTCGCCACCGCCGAGGTGGCCAGCAGCGCGCCGCAGCGCGACGCCAACTCGGCCAGGTCCGCGGCGGCGTGCCGGGCGCCGCGTCCGGCGACGAACACCGGCCGACGGGCCGTCGCGAGCAGCGCTGCCAGGTCCGTGACGTCCGGTTCCGGCTGGTCGTGCTCGTGGAGCTCTGGCATGGCGTCCAGGGCCGGGTGGTTCTGGACGTCGAGGGGGAGGTTGAGCAGGACCGTGCGGTTGCCGCGGGCCAGGCGAACCGCGTTGGTGACGTCCTCGTGGGCGTTTTCCGCCGTGACCCGCAGCGAGATGGCGCCGACCGACGTGGCCAACGCGGCCTGGTCGACGAAGAAGTTCGACCGTGGTGCGGTCGCCTCTGCGGCCAGCACGAGCAACGGGGTCCGGCTTTTGGCCGCTTCGGCGATGCCCGTCATCGCGTTCGTCAGGCCGCAGCCCTGGTGCACCGACAACACGCCGAGTCGGCCGCTGGTGCGCGCGTAGGCGTCGGCCATGGTCGCCGCGCCGCCCTCGTGCCGTGCCGCGATGTACCGGGCGCCACCGCTGATCAGGGCGTTGGTGACGTGGAAGTTGCCGCTGCCGACCACGCCGAAGACGTGGTCGGCACCGAGGTCGGTCAGTACTCGGCCGACGGTGTGTGCGACGGTCATCGCTCGACCAACGCGAGGACCCGAGCCGGGCTGCCCGACCCGCCGACGATCGGCAGTGGCCCGGCCAGTACCACGGCGCCCGTCGGTGGCAGGGTGGCGAGGTTGCGCAGCTGCGTCAGGCCGTACTTGTTGGCGCCCAACAGGTACGAGTGGCACGGGAACGCGGGCTCGAAGGAGTGCGCGGCACCGGCGTCGGTGCCGACCGTCTCCACGCCGACCCCGACGATCGGTGTCTCCTCGGCCAGCCAACGGGCACAGTCGACCGAGATGCCGGGGGTGTGCCCTTCGTTGAGGAACGCGGCCTGCTCCTCGCCGTGGACGTCCCAGCCGGTGCGGTAGAGCAGCCAGCCGCCGTCCGGCAGCGGGCCGAACTCTTCCTGCCAGGCGCGGACGTGCTCGATCTCCAGCAGGAAGTCCGGGTTTGCCTTGGCCCGGTCGGCGAAGTCCAGCACGGCGGCCGGTGCGATCAGCCGCTGCGGCGGGACTTCCGAGACGTCCTGGCCGTCGCGGGCGGTCACCCAGTGGACGGGTGCGTCGAAGTGGGTGCCGGTGTGTTCACCGGTGTGGATGTCGTTCCAGTACCAGGCCGGGCCGCGGTCGTCGTAGCGGCTGATCTCCTCCAACCGGAACGGGATGGTGTTGGCGAACGGTGCGGGCAACTGCAGCAGCGGCGTGCCGGAGTGCAGTGGCGCGGTCAGGTCGACGACCTCCACCCGGCCGGTGCCCAACGCGTCAAGCAGGTTCCGCAGAACCGACATGGTCTTCTCCTGTTACTCCACGGGGATGTTCTGGGTGGGGCTGCCCGCGGGCGTGAACACGCCGAGCAGCCGCAGGAAGCCGTCTTCGAGGTTCTCGACGCGGTGATGCACACCCGCGGGCAGGTAGAAGCAACTGCCGGGACCGATCTCGGACACCTCGCCCGCGATCTCCACCCGGCCGGAACCACCCACCACGAAAGCCATCTCGCTGTAGGGATGGTAGTGCATGGGCGTGCGGATCGTCGGGATGTAGCCCAGGAACTGGGTCACCCCCGAACACCCGCTGTCCGGGTCGAACAGCACCTGGAACTCCCGCTGGCTCACTGCGTCCAGAGTGGACTGGTCCGCCAGGTCGATGACCGCCCGCGCGGCACCGCACTCGACGTCCTGGCTGATGTCGGCGGACACCGACACCAGCACCAACTCCTCGTCCGCGGTGATCTCGTAGGACTGCGTGCCGACGATCAACGCTGCCAGCTCGGGCCGTAACGGATGGTCGCCGTCTTCCCGGTGCAGTGTTCCGCTGCCGGACAGCACGTACAGCGTCTCCAGCCGGTCCGTGCCGGGTGACCGTGCGCCGGAGCGGCCCGGTCGGCAGTGGTAGACCACTTGGCGCAGGCCGTTGTCGTCGTCCTCGTGTGTCTCGTACGCGGTGACTGTGTCCTCTCGGGATGACTTGGCGTCGGTGTAGTGGACGGCCTTGGTCATGACACCTCCACTTTGAGGGTGACGTCGGCGTTGTACAGCAACCGAACCGGACACGTGCGTTCGGCCTGTTCGGCCAGTTCCACGACGACCTCGGCGGGCAGCCCCGGGACGGCGACCACGCAGGACAGCTCGACTGTGGGGATTCGGAAGCCCTCGTCGGTCTGCACCAGGTGGACGACAGCGGTGGCGTCGATCGACTCCACCGGAGTGTCCCGCTCCTCACACAGGTTCGCCAGTGACATCGCGAAGCACCCGGCCAGCGCCGAGCCGAGGAGTTCCTCCGGATTGGTCGCGGGTTCCTCGCCGACCCGGCTGCGCAGGCTGAACGGCAGCGAGGCGCCCCGGCGTCCCAGGTCCAGGGTGCCCTGTCCGGTGGACGCGGGACCGCTCCACCGGGCGCGGGAGGTCTTACGGACGTGTAGCACGTGTCTCTCCTCAGTTTCCGGCTCGGTAGTCGGCGATCGCCGAGCAGGCGGTGTCGATGTCGGACTCGTTGGTGAAGTAGTGGAACGAGAGCCGCAGCACGGAGCCGCGCGGCGCGGTGGCGATCCGCCGCTCGGCGAGGTATGCGGCCAGCCGGTCGGGATTGTCGTCGACCAGCGCGACCTGGGGGCCGTGCTCGCCGGGGGAGGCTGGTGCCCAGATCCGCTCTCCGGCGGCCAGGAGTCGTTCGGAGGCCAGCGCGGTCAGGCCGGTGACGTGGTTGCCGACGTCCTTCATGTCCACTCGGGACAGCAGGTTCATGCCCGCGTTGGCCGCGTACACGGCGGGGATACCCGGTGTTCCGGTCTCGAACCGGCGGGCCTGGGGCGGGTAGTCGACGGTGCGCGGGTCGAAGCGGAACGGGTCCACCCGGCCGAACCATCCCGTCAACTGCGGTGGCAGGTCGTCGGTGACGCCGTCGCGGACGTAGAGGAACGCGACCCCGGGCAGGCCGAGCATGTACTTCAGCGCGCCGGAGACGAGGTAGTCGCAGTCCAGTTCGCGCACGTCGACCGGGAGCACGCCAGCGGCCTGGTAGGCGTCCATGAACACCTTCGCGCCCACCTCACGCGCACGGGCGACGGCCGCGTCGACCGGCATCCGCGCGCCGTTGCGGTACGACGCCACGGGAACAGACACCAACGCGGTGCGTTCACTGATCGCGGCGACCAGTTCGTCCGGATCGACCGTGGCGCCCCGCTCGGGCACGTGGACGACCTCGGCGCCCCGGGCCGCCTGCGCCACCCACACGTGCCCGACCGAGGGGAACTCCATGTCCGTGGTGACGACAACCGGCCGCTTCGAATAGTCCTGTGTGGACGCTATCTGGTACGCGCCGTCGGAGGCGCAGTGCACCACGGCGATCTCGTCCGGGGTGGCGCCGATCAGCGCGGCGAACCGGCGGCGAGCCTGGTCGACCTCGGCCATCCACGCCTCCCACGGCGCTCCGTGTTCGCGCATGCTGAAGGTCAGCTCGTGCAGAGCGGTCAGCAGTTCCCCGGAGAGCGCGCCCTGGCTGCAGCTGGCCAGGTGGACAGTGTCGGCGAGCACCGGGAAGTTCGCCCGGAACTGGCCACTGGTGAGTTTCACCTGCATCGGCCCCTCGCTAAAACTTGTTTAGTGTCACTAAACGATGGTAGGAACTGGAAGCGACCGGAGTCAACGGGGCGGGCGGTTCAGTAGCTCGGCGGCGTGACCGCGAGCAGGAACCGGACCGGCTTGCTGGTCTCGTTGAGGTAGCGGTGCGGGCTTCGGGAGTCGAACGTCGCGCTGTCCCCGGTTCGCAGCACGTGCCGGTCACCGTCCACTTCGACCACCAGACGGCCGGTCAGCACCACGACGCACTCGTCGGACGGATGGCTCCAGCCGGTCTCCGACGACGCGGCGCCGGGCTCGAGCAGGCCTTCGAGCACCTCGATCCGGCCAGTGCCCGCCGACACTCGCTGGTAGACGATCTCCCCGTGCGGCGAGCGGATGTCCATCCGGCTGTCCTTGCGCACCACAGCGACCGGCTCCGAGTCGGACTCCTGGAACAGGCTGAACACCGGCGTGTCCAGCACCCTGGCGATCCGCCGGACGGTTTCCAGGCTCGGGTCGGTGATGCCCCGCTCCACCTGGCTGATCATGCCGACCGACACGTCGGCCGCCTTGGCCAGTTCGGTCACCGTCATCGCCCGTCCGGTCCGAAGTTCGCGGATCCGTTCGCCGATCATCATATTTCCCCTGTCTCCCAGCACTTGACGAACCGAGACACTAGCCCGCGCTAGCGCAAGCTCGGCAGCACCTCCGCGCCGAGCAGACGCACGGCGGCGGCCGGGTCGGGCCCGAGCGGACCGCCGATGCTCAGTTCGGTCACCCCGGCGTCGATCAGGCCGCGCAGCCTGGCCGCCACCTCGTCCGGGGTGCCGGTCACGGCCAGCCGCAGCATGTCGTCGGTGACCAGCCGGGCCGCCGCTTCCACACCCCCGGTCCGCATCGCCTCGGTGATCGGCGCGAAGTCCTCCTCGGCCAGGCCGACCGCGGCCAGATCCCGGTCGGACAGGTACGGGCCGAAGAACGCGATGGTCGGCCGGATCAGGCCCCCGGCCACGGCGGGATCATCGGCCACCGACACCCACACGCACCCGGCGATCGCCGGATCACGTCCGGTGCCGCTCGCCCCGGCCCGCACCCACCGGACGATCTCCGGCGCGGTCTCCGGGGGAAACAGGATCGGCAGCACACCGTCGCCGTAACCGCCCGCCTCGGTCAGGAACCGCTGCCCGTAGCCGGTGACGTAGATCGGGACAGCACCGCGCTGGGGCCGGAAACCCAACGCATTCCCCGGTTTCCACCGGAAGTGCCGCCCAGTGGGCGGTTCCTCGCCAGCCAGGAGCGCACGGACCAACGCGACCGCCTCCGCGGTGCGAGCCGGGATCTCACTGCCGTCGATGCCCAACTTGGGCACCATGTCCCCGGTGTGCGCGCCGATACCGGCCAGCGCCCGCCCGCCGGACAGCAGGTCGAGTGTGCCCAGGAACGCGGCGATCTCGGACGGGTCGACCGTCGCGGGGTTCATTCCCAGCGCGCCGATGTGGATCCGGCTGGTCCGCTGTGCCACGGCGGTGCACAGCGCCCACGAGTGCAGCATGAACGGATCACTGGCGAACCACACCTGGTCGAACCCGGACTGCTCGGCGACGACCGCGAGGTCGACCAAGTCGGCCGGACCGCCGACGAACTGGGTCAGCCTGATGCTGACGACCACACTTTCCTCCCTTACCGTCGTGGCGACAGCCGGTCCTGCACGGCGTCGCCGAGAATCGTGAACGCGAGGACCACCAGCGCGATGGCCAGGCCGGGGAACAGCGAGTACCACCAGGCGTCCAACAGGAACCCCAGCCCGTCGCTGGTCATCACGCCCCATTCCGGCGTGGGCGGCCGGGCCCCGAGGCCGAGGAAACCGAGCCCGGCACTGGCCAGCACGACGAACCCGACATCCATGGTGGCCAGCACGATCACCGGCCCGGCGGCGTTGGGCAGGACGTGCCGCAGCAGGATCCGCCTGGTCGGGGCGCCGAGCACCACCGCGCTGGCGACGTACGGCAACTGACGGACCGAGGCGACCTGACCGCGCATCAGCCGGGCGTAGGCAGGCCACCACACAGCGGCCAGCGCGATGGTGGTGTTGACCAGACTGGGCTGCAACGCGACCACGACGACCATCGGCAGCAGGATGTACGGCACCGACAGGAACACGTCGGTGATCCGCATGATCACCTCGTCCACCCAGCCGCCGCGGAACCCCGCGACCAGACCGAGCAGTCCGCCGAACGCGGTCGAGAAAGCCACCACCGACAGACCGATGGTCAGCGAGATCCGCGCGCCGTGCACGACACGCGCGCCGATGTCCCTGCCGTTGTTGTCGGTGCCGAGCCAGTGATCCCCGGACGGCGGCAGCAGCGCCGAGCCGAGGTCGATGGCGTTCGGGTCGTAGGGCGCGAACACGTCCGGAAGCACCGCCATGAGCAGTGCCACGGCGAGCACGACGAGCGCGAACCAGGTCGCCCACTTCGGACTGTTGTGGCGACGCAGCCGCCGCGGCGCGTTGTCAGGGCCGGTCATGACAGCCGGATCTTCGGGTCGAGGTAGGCGTGCAGCACGTCGACCAGCAGGTTCACCACGAGAAACGCCACGGTCGCCACGAGGGTCACCCCCATCACGGAGTTGTAGTCCAGCACGGTGATCGACTCGTAGGCGTACCGGCCGATCCCCGGCCACTTGAAGATCTTCTCCACCAGCACCGAACCGCCGAGCAGGTAGCCGAACGCCAACCCGGTGACAGTCACCACCGGCAGCAACGCGTTGCGCAACGCGTGCCGGTAGACGACCTGCCGCTCCGGCACGCCTTTCGCCCGCGCGGTCGCGATGTACGGCTCGGCGAGCGCCTCCAGCATCGCCGAACGGGTCGTGCGCATCACCCTGGCCAGCGTCGGCAGCGACAACGTGACCGCAGGCAGAACCAGGTGGTGCAGCACGTCCAGCAGCCGGACGCCGTCACCCCGCAGGACGGCGTCCAGCACCGCGAACCCGGTGATCGGGTCGGCCGGGACGCTCGCCTGGCCCTCGCTGGGCAGCCAGCCCAGTTCCGCGTAGAACACCACCACGAGCACGATGCCGATCCAGAACACCGGCATCGCCACCCCGGCCAGGCTGATCACCCGGCCGAGGTGGTCGGCAACGCCGCCCCGGCGGGTGGCGGCCAGCACACCGAGCGGGATGCCGACCGCCAGCGCGATCAGCAGCGCCGCGAGAGTCAGTTCGATCGTGGCAGGCAACGCGTCGAGCAGGTTCTCCGCGACCGGCCGCTGGTTGGTCAGCGAGTCGCCGAGATCGCCGCTGACCAGCCGGGCGATGTAGTGCCCGAACTGCACCACCAGTGAGTCGTCCAGACCGTACTGCTCGCGGATGCGCTGGACGGCTTCCTCGCTGGCGTTCAGCCCCGCCAGCACCCGCGCCGCGTCACCGGGGACGATGTGCGTCAGCAGGAAGGTGATCGCGGCGACCGCGAACACCAGCGGGATGGCGATCAGCAACCGCCGCAGCAGGTATCGGCCCATCGGCTACGGCTCACCCGGCAGCCACAGCCCGCGTTCCAGCGGCTGCCAGTAGTTCAGGTCCACATTGGTCAGATATGGCTCGTACGGGTCGACCTTCTTGTACTCGGCGTACGGACCGGACCAGTCCTTGCGGCGCTCCTTGTACTCCCGTCGCGCCTGCTCGGAGTGGAACTCGAACAACATCGTGTACCGGCCCGCCGGAGCCATGTCCGGCTGCCCGACCTCCTGGAAGTAGGACGCGGACTTCCACTCGGGGAACAACTCCGCGCGGTGCTCGGCCACCCAGCGAAACCAGGTCCGCATGCTCGCGTCGTATTCGGCCGGATCCACGTCCGGCCGGATGTTCCAGGACTCCACCTCGTAGATGCTCAACGCCACTCCTCCACTCAGGACTTCTCGACGGTGAAAAGGTCGGGCCTCGACAGCGGGGACTCCTTGTATCCTCGGACGTTCCTGCGCACCGCGCGCCGGTCGACGTCCTGGTAGAGCGGCAGCCACGGCACGTCCTTGCTGATCCGCGCGGACGCGGCGAGCCAGTCCGCGTCCTGTGCACCGCGGTCGGCCTCGGCCCTGGCCCTGTCCAGCAACCGGTCCACCTCGGCGTCGCGGTACCTGGCGATGTTGCCCTCGACCGACTGCGCCACCCTGCCGTGCAACTTGCCGTACAGCACGGCATCCGGACTGGCGTAGTTCAATGTGGACTTCCAGGAGAAGAACGGCAGCTCGCCCTTGCCGACCTTGTCGATGATCGTGCTTAGCGGCAGCTCGCCGATCGAGCACTCGATGCCCGCGTCCTTCAGGTTGGCCTGCATGACCTCCGCGATCTGCTTCAGCGTGCCGTAGCCGGGGACGTACGTGCTGTCGATCCTCAAACCGTTGGGGTATCCCGCCTGCGCGAGCAACTCCTTGGCCCTGGGGACGTCCCGCTTGTAGACGGTGATCTCGGGCGAGCTGTCGTAGCCGTCGATCAGGCCGCCCGGCAACGGGCCGCGCAGCGGGACCCCGCTCTGCTTCACGACGTTGGCCATGATCGCCTCGTGGTCGATGGCGTGGCAGACGGCCTGGCGGACCCGGACGTCGTCGAACGGCTTCTGCCCGGTCTGGAACACCCAGTAGGTGATGTCGAGCAACGGCGTGGACAGGATGCCGATCTCCGGGTGCTGTGCGAGCCGTTCGATCAGGTTGACCGGCAGGTTCCCCACCACGTCGAGGTCGCCGCGTTCCACCTGCAGTGCCGCGGTGGATGGCTCGATCGGCGAGTTGAACAGCACTCCGCCGAGCTTCGGTCGGCCACGCCAGTGGCCGTCGTTCGGTTGCAGCTCGATCATCTGGTTGGGCGTCCAGCGGGCGAACCGGAACGCGCCACTGCCCGCCATGTTACGGGCCAGGTACTTCGCGGCCGTCGGGTCGGCCTGGGACTTGTTGGCCGCGACCACGGCCGGGTTCACCACCGAGCCGACCGAGTCCAGCGCCAGTGCCCGCAGGAACGGCGAGAACGGGGCGTCCAGCGTGATCACCACGGTCCCGGCGTCCTTGGCGACGATGTTGCCCGGCTTGACGTGTTCGGTGAGCAGGAAACTGGAGCCCTGGCCGATCTCCATGGTCCGGCGTAAGGACGCCACCACGGCGTCGGCGTCCAGCCCGGAGCCGTCGGCGAACTTCACGCCCGGTCTCAACGCGAAGGTGTAGACGGCTCCGTCCGGGGACATCTCGTACCGCTCGGCGAGGCCGGGGCTGACGCCCTTGGCGTCCGCGGTCAGCTCGACCAGCCGGTCGTAGACGTTGTGGATCACCATTCCGGAGTTGGACTCGGTGGTGGTCGCCGGATCGAGCCCTTTCGGTTCGGCGGACATCGCGTACTTCAGCACGGCGCTGGCGCCTGCCGCGGGCTTGCGGGTGTCGCCACAGGCCGCGACGAACGGGCCCGCGACAGCGGCGCCGCCCGCCACCTTGAGGAAGCCTCGACGGTTCATCTTTCCTCCATCGCGTAACGCGGGGGCCGGGCCACCGGGAACAGGCAGGCCACCTGGTGCGGAGCGGGGCCAAGGTCGGGAACGCGCGCACCGCACTCGACTCGCGCGTGGGGGCAGCGGGTGCGGAACGCGCATCCGCTCGGGGGATCGAGTGGACTCGGTGCCTCGCCGTCGAGCCGGACGAACTCGCCGGGATCCGAGCTCACGGCCGGGGTGAGGTCCGGCACCGACGCCAGCAGCGCCTGCGTGTACGGGTGTGCCGGACGGTGGAAGATCTCGTGCCCGGTGCCGGTCTCGACGATCCGGCCCAGGTACATGACCGCGACCCGGTCCGCGATCTGCCGGACCACGGCCAGGTCGTGGCTGATGAAGACGTACGCGACGCCGAGGTCGGCCTGCAGTTGCCGCAGCAGCGCGATGATCTGCGCCTGGACGGACACGTCCAGTGCCGACGTGGGCTCGTCGCACACCAGCACGTCCGGACGCGGCGCGAGGGCCCGCGCGATCGCGACACGCTGGCGTTGCCCACCGGACAGCTGGTGCGGGCGACGCGCGGCCATCGTCGGGTCGAGCCCCACCTGTTCGAGCAGTTGCGCGACAGCGGACCGAGCGGACGGGACGCCGTCCGGCAGGCTGTGCACCTGATAGGCCTCGCCGACCAGATCGCCGACGCTCATCCGCGGGTTGAGGGAGCCGAACGGGTCCTGGAACACCATCTGAACCCGCGCGCGCAGCGGGCGTCGTCGGCGTTCCGGCATGGCCGTCAGATCCACGCCGTCCAGCAGCACGCGCCCCGAGGTCGGGCGCTCCAGGCAGACCAGGGTGCGGGCCAGCGTCGACTTGCCACAGCCGGACTCACCGACCAACGCCAGGGTCTCACCCCGGGCGAGGTCGAAACTGACATCCTGGACCGCCCGCAGGACGGCCCTGTGACGTCCATGGGGGCGTCCACTGTGGACGCTGTAGTGCCTGACCATGTTCTCGACGCGGAGCAGCGGTTCAGCCACCGGCGACCACCTCGGTGTGGTGGCAGGCGGCCGACGAGCCGTCGGCCAGGACCCGGAGCTCGGGCTCCTCGGCCCTGCACAGGTCGTCGGCGAAGGAACACCGTGGAGCGAACGGGCACCCCGACGGCAGGGCGACCGGGTCCGGGGGAGACCCGGGGATCGAGCCCAGTTCGTCGACCCGCCGGTCCACTCTCGGCACGGACTGCAACAGCGCGATGGTGTACGGGTGCCTGGGGCGTTGGTACACCCGTCTGAGCGGGCCGGTTTCCACCACCTGCCCGGCGTACATCACCACCGCGCGGGTGGCGATCTGTGCCGCGGCCGCGAGATCGTGCGTGATCAGCAACAAGGCGGTCTGATACTCCCGTTGCATGTCCCGCAGCAGCGCGAGGATCTGCGCCTGCACGGTCACGTCCAGCGCGGTGGTCGGCTCGTCGGCGAGCAACACGCTCGGCCCGAGCGCGACGGCCATCGCGATGATCACCCGTTGCCGCAACCCACCGGACAGCTGGTGCGGGTACTCGCGTGCTCGTCGCGCCGGATCGGGAATGCCCACCCGCTCGATCAGGTCGATCGTCCTGGCCATCGAGTCCCGCCTGCGGGTGCCGCGGTGCACCCGGAACGCCTCGGCGATCTGCGCGCCGACCGGGTAGGCCGGGTTGAGCGCGCTCTGCGCGTCCTGGAACACCATGGCGATCTCGCTGCCCGCCATCGAACGCCGCCGCCGGGCGGGCAGGTCGAGCAGGTTGTCGCCGCGATACCCGATCCGCCCGGTCACCTCGGTCCCTGGCTCCAGCAATCCCATCACCGCTCGCGCGGTCGCGGTCTTGCCACACCCGGACTCGCCGAGCACAGCGACGGCTTCTCCGGAGTGGACAGCGAACGAGACGCCGCGAACAGCGGGAACCGCGCGGGCGCCGCGGAAGGTCACCCGCAGGCCCTCGATCGAGAGCAACGGACTGTCGAGAGTGGACTTTTCCATGCCGCCTCCCGCTCGCTGATTTCAGGAAGGCTAAAACCGGTTCAATCACACTGTCAATGACCCTGCCCCGGTGACTTCTCGACGGGAAACCCGCCGATCCCGATGCTTCCGGGCGTTGACAGGGTTTCCCGACAGCCGCACACTGCCTGAAATCTGTTTAGCCTCACTGAAGCGGCTGGAGGGCTCGGATGACCGATCCATCGCCTGCGGCGGACACCGGCGGGCTGCGGCGCGCGCTCACCGGACGTCAGCTGAGCATGATCGGGCTGGGCGGGGCGATCGGCACCGGGCTGTTCCTCGGATCGGCGCTCGCCATCTCGCAGGCCGGGCCCGCGACCATCCTGGCGTACGTGCTGTGCGCGCTGGTGGCGTTGGTGATCGCCTGGGCGCTGGCCGAGATGGTCGTGGTGCACCCGGAGGCGGGGTCGTTCGGTGCCATCGCGCAGCGGTACCTCGGCCCGCTCGCCGGGTTCGTGCAACGTTGGACCTACTGGACGATCCAGGTGATCGCGGTCGGTGGCGAGGTGGTTGCGGCGGGTCTGTATGTCCGGTTCTGGTGGCCGCAGATACCGCTGTGGCTGCTGGTGGTCGTGTTCTCGGTGGTAGTGCTCGGCTCGAACGCGTTGGCGGTGCGGTTCTTCGGCACCGTGGAGTACTGGTTCGCGATGATCAAGGTGGTCGCGATCGTCGTGTTCATCGGCCTGGGCATCGTGCTGATCACCGTCGGCCTGCCCGAGTCGCCCGCCACCGGCCTCGCCAATCTGACGGGCCATGGCGGTTTCCTGCCCAACGGTGTGGAAGGCTTGTTGCTGGCCATGGTGTTCGTGCTGTTCAGCTACATCGGCACCGAGGTCGTCGCGGTCACCGCCGCCGAGTCCGAACAACCCGAGCGTGACATTCCACGCGCAGCACGCCGAATGGTGCTGCGGCTAGTGCTGTTCTACGTCATCTCCATCGCCATTGTGCTCGCGGTGGTGCCGTGGACGGTGACCGCGCACGGCGGCACCGTCGACACCAGTCCGTTCGTGCGCGTGTTTCAGAGCGCGGGAATCCCCGCCGCGGCCGGGATCACCAATTTCGTCGTGCTCACCGCCGCGTTGTCCAGCGCCAACACCAACCTGTACCTGACCACCCGCATGCTGCACTCGCTCGCCGCTGACCGATACGCACCGGCGTGGGCCGGACGGCTGAGCCGAACAGGCGTCCCGCGCAACGCTCTCGCGCTGTCAGCGCTGGGGCTGGCACTCGCCGCCACCCTGTCCGCCACGGCCGCGGACAGCGCCTACCTCGCCCTGTTCGGGATCTCGGTGTTCGGCGCACTGCTGGTGTGGATCCTGATCCTGGTCACGCACTGGGCATTCCGGCGTGCCTCGAACCGTCGGACTCGGGTCCGGCTGTGGGGCGCGCCTGTCACCTCGGGGCTGGCGGCGCTGTTCCTGGCGACCGTGATGGTGTCCACGGCGTTCATCGACGGCTTGGACACCGCGTGGATGGCGGGCCTGCCGTTCTTCGCGGTGCTGATCATCGCCCACACTGTGATCACCCGGCGGCGTTCACGCTGACTGTCGTGCCCTGGACACCGTGAAAGTAGTGCGCCATCGGAGTGAAAGCCCTCTTCACTACCGTGCCGACGGTTGTCAATCTTTGGCAACTTTCTTCATGGGGAAGGGGCACACCACCATGCGCACTCGGACGCGCGCCGGTTGCGGCGCCGTCATCGTCGGCCTGCTCAGTTCGCTGTTGACCGGCACAGCGAGCGCAGAGCCGTTACCGGGGTCTCCTGGCCTCGGCGACCCGATCTACAAGTGGGCGGGAAACGGGGGTTACACCGTCGACCACTACGACATCGACCTGCTCTACCATCCCACCACGGACAAACTGTCCGGCCTGACCACGATCCAGGCGGTCACCACCCAGGACCTCTCGCAGTTCAACCTGGACTTCGCACTGGATGTCACCTCGGTGCAGGTCGGCGGAGAACCTGCCACCTTCGGTCAGCACCCGGAGAACAAGACCGAACTGGTCGTCACCCCGAAGCGGCCGGTACCCGCACACCAGCCGATGGAGGTCGAGGTCGAGTACGAGGGCACTCCTTCGCAGGTGCGGCTGGACAACGTCCAGGTCTGGTACCACACCGCGACCGGCGCGATCGTGACGGGCCAACCACGCAACTGCCGAGCCTGGTACCCGTGCAACGACCACCCCTCCGACAAGGCCACCTACACAGTGTCGGCGTCCGTGCCGAACGGAAACACGGTGGTGTCCAACGGGATCCTCGCCGAGCGCACGCAGCCGGTTCCCGGCTGGACCGCATGGCGCTGGCGTGCGGACGAGCCGATGGTCAGCTACCTGGCCTTCATCGCGCTCGGGAAGTTCCAGTTCGAGGCGGGCACCACCGCACAGGGACTGCCGTATTACAACGCCTTCGACCCGGCGTTGGGTGACCTGCTGCCGACAGCGAAGGCGGCGATCCAACGGACACCGGAGGTCACCGACTTCCTCGCGACGAAGTTCGGGCCCTACCCGTTCGGCTCCACCGGTGGCGTCGCCACCAACGCGTGGCCCGCCGCGATCGAGCACCAGACCCGGCCTGTGTACGGCAACCAGTTCTGGGACGACCCGGATCCGACCTGGGTGGTCGCCCACGAGGCGGCACACCAGTGGTTCGGCGACTCGGTCGCGATGCAGAACTGGTCGAACATGTGGCTGAACGAAGGCTTCGCGACCTACGGTGAATGGCTGTGGTCCGAGCACCAGGGCAAGGCCACCGCTGCCCAGCTGGCGGACGGGTTCTACGCGAAGTACCCGGAGCAGGACCCGTTCTGGAAGCTCGTACTCTGGCCGGGAACACGCCTGTTCGACACCCCGGTGTACGAGCGTGGCGCGATGACACTGCACGCGCTGCGCACAGAGGTCGGCGACGCCGTGTTCTTCCGGATCCTGCAGAGCTACCACGCGAAACACCGCGACGGGCACGCCACCACCGAGCAGTTCGTCCAGCACGCCTCGCAGGTCGCCGGACGCCCGCTCGACACGCTGTTCAAGACCTGGCTGGGCACCCCGGCCAAGCCCTCGGTCGGCCCCAACGGCAAGGCAGTCACCGCTACCGCGACGAACCTGCCGGGATTCCAGGAGATGACTGAGCTGCACAAGCAGTTCGCTGCCCATTCGCACTGACCGGACCGGTCCCTTCAGGGGCGGCGGACGTCGCCGACGAGCGTCTCCGCCGCCCTGACCGAGCCCGCACGCATGGGCTGACGCCGTCAGGAACTGCTGGCAACGCCGAGTGTGCGACGTACCTCGGCGGCGATCTGCGGCGCGTTGTCGGGATCGGTCGGTGGAGTCAGGCGATTGTGGGTGAAGGCGAACGACAGCCGGTGCTGGGGATCGGCGTAGGCCTCCGCGCCGCCGAGGCCGCCGAAGCCGAAGGCGGCTTCGCGCCCGCCGCTGACCGGGTCCCCGTTGGCGTATCCCCAGGATTTCATCGTGGGTGCGCCGAGGATCTCGTCGTGGTCGCGCCGACGGATGCGAGTCGCTTCCGCGAGAGTCCCCGCCGACAGCAGCCGAACGCCGTCCAGTTCGCCCCCACCGGCCAGTGCGGCATACAGGCGGGCGCCCGCGCGGGCGGTCATTGTCGCGCCGAACGGCAGCGGAGCGTCGACCTGCCAGGACCGGCCGGGCGGGACCGTGCGGCGCGGCACGATCGCGGACACGGACAGGCCCCCGATCGCTTTGTGGAACGCGGTGCCGCCCGGCAGTTTCCCCAGCGTGGCAGTGAACGCCGTGTCGTCGATGTCCGCCAGCCTGCCCACCTCGGACGCGGGCGGCACGATGTACAGCTCGTCGGCGATACCCAGTGGCGTGGCCAGGTCGTCGCGTACGACCTCCTCCAGGGTCCGGCCGGTGGCCCGCCGGATGGTCTCGGCCACGAGGTAGCCGAAGGTCAGGCTGTGGTATCCGGTCTTGGTCCCGGCGGGCCAGGCGGGCTCGGTGTCGGCGATGAGCGCGGTGACCCGCTCGCGGTCGAGCAGGTCGTCCGGCGACAGCCCGGCCGGGAAGTACGGCACGCCCGCGCTGTGCTCGAGGAGGTGGGCCACGGTGACCGTGTCCTTGCCGTGCGAGCCGAACTCCGGCCACACCTCGGCCAGCCGCGTCCGGTACGCCAACACCCCGCGGTCGACGAGCACGTGGACGGCGGTGGCCACGATCCCCTTGCTCACCGAGAAGACCGGGAACAACGTCCTGCCGTCGACCGCGTCGCCCGAGGCCCGGTCCGCGGTCCCCGCCCACGCGTCCACCACCAGTTCGCCCTCGTGGTAGGCGGCGACCTGAATGCCCAGCTCACTGCCGGACTCCACCAGCGAGTCGAGCAACGCCTGAATCTCTGCGGCTTCCCTAGGCACAGCACCCTCCATACTTAAGTTAGGCTAACCTAACGCACCTGGATGTCATCTGTCGACGACATGTGCTCTCCTCCGGGGTGTCCAGGCGGGCCCGCAGCGGCATGGCCGAGCGCGGGGAGTTGTGCCCACGGTTCGGTTGTGTGGTCAGGTGTCGCCGCGCCTCGCGGATTCCTTCGTCGTGCTCGTCCATCCGTTGTCGAGCATGGCGAAGATCCGGTCGAGTGCGGACTCGGCATCGTCTCGGCCTCGGACGAGGGTGACGGCTTCGAGGGCGAAGTGGGCCAGCGCCCGGCAGCAGGGATCGTCCTCGGCCAGTCCGGTGTCGGCGGCGATCGCTGCGGCCAGGGCGTTCTCGTGGCGCAGCCACATGCGGCGGAAGTACTCGCGCAGTGGGGGAGTGGTGTCGATCAGGCGGAGGAAGTCAGCGAGGCGTGGGTCGGTGCGCACCTGTCGGGAGCGCTCGTCGCGCAGCAGCTGGCACAGCGCCTGGGGGATGGACTGTCCGCTGGGGCGCTCGCGGACAGCGGTGACGAGCGCGGTCTCGCGGTCGGCGTCCTGGTCGAAGACCAGTGCTTCCTTGCCGTCGGGGAAGTGTTTGAACAGGGTGGCCACCGAGACGTCTGCGGTGTCGGCGATCTCCCGCACGCCGACCGCGTCGTAGCCGCGCTCCAGGAACAGTTCCAGTGCGGCGTCGGCCAGGGCTTGGCGGGTGGCCGCCTTCTTGCGCTCGCGGCGTCCTGTCTCGGTCACGTCTCCACTCTACCGCTCGGGGTAGAACAGTTCAAAATATAGAACGGTTCGACTTTTTGAACAGTTCCGCCTATGGTGGGAGAGGTCGGGCCGTCCGGCCCGCACCCATCGGCGGCGAACACACCGCCGCAGCACGTGTGGAAAGGACTCACCACCTATGACGACCCCACCCCGCATCGCCATCGTCGGCGGCGGCCCCGCCGGTTTGATGTGCGCCCGTGTCCTACAGGGACACGGGATCCAGCCTGTGGTGTACGACGCGGACACCACAGTGGACTCCCGTGACCCGGGAGGGACGCTCGACCTGCACGCCGACGCCGGGCAGATCGCGTTGGAGGACGCCGGGCTGATGGACGCCTTCCGGGCGTTGGCCCGGGTCGAGGGCCAGGCCAAGACCCGCCGGGACCACCACGGCACCGTACTGGCCGAGTTCACTCCCGCCGAGGGCGACGAGGCGGCTCCCGAGATCGACCGTGGCCAACTGCGGACCATGCTCCACGAGCACCTGAAACCCGACACCGTCCACTGGGGACACAAACTCGTCCGCGTCACCCCGCTCGGCGGCGGGGCGCACCGACTGGAATTCGCCAACGGCGCCAGCGCGGAAGCCGACCTCGTCATCGGCGCCGACGGCGCGTGGTCACAGGTCCGCAGGCTGCTCACCGACGCGGTGCCGCAGTACCTCGGCGTCTGCTTTCTCGACGCTCGATTCGACGACGTGGACACCCGGCACCCCGACGTCGCCGCGATCGTGGGTGACGGCCACATGTTCTCCACCGACGGCGACGGCCGCGCGGTGATCGTCCAGCGCAACAGCAACGGTGTGGTCCGCGGCTACGTGGCCTTTCGCGCCGAACTGGACTGGCATGTCACGGCCGACGTGGACGTCACCGACCGCGAGGCCGTCCGGTCCTACCTGGTGCGGGAATTCAGCGAATGGTCCGCGGTCATGCGCCCGCTGATCACCGACAACGACAGCGACTACGTGCAGCGCAGCTTCTGGGCCCTGCCCGCTCCGCTGACCTGGGACCACGTCCCCGGCGTCACCCTGATCGGCGACGCCGCCCACCTGATGGCGCCCTTCGGCGGCCACGGCACGAATCTCGCGTTGCTCGATGGCGCGGAACTCGCGCACGCCATCAGGAAGGAGAACAGTCTCGACGACGCGATCGCACGCTACGAGGCGACGATGTTCTCGCGATCCGGGGAACTCGCCGTGAGCTCGAACACCGCGCTTACCCGGTTCTTCGCCACGACCTCTCCGGACGCGCCACACCTTCCCCCGGACCACGCGCGGGAACACGAGAACTACCAGACCAGGGCGTTGGAATACCGACGCCGTCGAGCCACGGAGGAGCAGTAGAAGACACGCGACAGGACCCGTTTCCACAGAGCGCCATCAACGGTCGCGGGTTTCCCAAGCTGCGGCCCGGATGAGGTTGGCTACCTCATCCGAACGACTGACGGGCACCGCGTGGTCGGCCCTGACCCGCACGATCTGTTTGGCGTGCGCGCGCTTGGCCATGTCGGCCTGCGCATCGGGGTGGATGGCGCGGTCCTCGGTGGCGATCAGGAACCAACTGGGCAGTGACTTCCACGCGGGCTGGCCGGACGGGCTTTCGACTGCGGCCGGGGCTATCGGACGTTGCGCGGCAGCCATCTGGACGGCCTGGTGTCTGGGGACATCCGGGGCAAAGACGCCCGGGAACTTCTCCGGTGCGATGGAAAGATCCACCGTGCCGTCCGGGTGCCGCAGCGGCGTGATGCTTCTCTTGATCGGCGTTTCCGGGTAGCGCGCGTCGATGCTGCTGGCGCTTTCGCCCGCGTCCGGGGCGAAACCGGCCACGTAGACCAGCCCCTTGACGTTGTCCGCCGCACGGGCGGCGTTGGTGATGACCGCGCCGCCGTAGGAGTGACCGACCAGAATCACCGGCCCCTTGACACTGCGCACCACGTCGGCGACGTAGGCGGAGTCCGCCGCCAGATCACGCAGCGGGTTGGCCGGGGCGACGACCTGGTAGCCGCGGTGTTGCAGGTTGCCGATCACGCCGTGCCAGCTGCTGGCATCGGTGAACGCACCATGCACGAGCACGACTGTCGGCTTCTGGCGGGGGAAGTTCCCGGCGATGGACGAGGGGTCGGCTGTCGTGGCGCTGGACGTCGGTGTCGTTGCGAGAGCTACTGCCGCTACTGCAATGGCCGCTGCTGTGGGAATCATCCGCCGACCAGAGGCTCGGCGACGATCGCTGCCATCAGAGGCGTTTCGCAAATTCATGGCTTCCACGCTAGGAGCCGGTGGGAGCCGGGCAATCGGCCGTTCGACGACGCGGTACCCCGACGAAAGTAGCGGGTGCCGACCACCATCAGTCGACGGTCCCGTGGCTGCGGGCTCCCTAGGATCGGCCACATGTACGCCGAGGGGGAACGGAAGTGGCCATCGTGGGACGACCTGCTGCTGACTCTGGTGGTGGGCGTCATGTCCGTGCAGGAGACCCTGGCCAGAGGGGGTTTCCTGGTCGTGCCCGCCGTGGTTCTCGCGGCCGCGGCCAGCCTGACCCTGATGGGTCGGCACCGGTGGCCGCTGCTGGCCACGGGGGCCGCGGTGGTGGCGGCAGCCGCGCTCGGCGCCGTGCTGGCGTTGGTCGTCATGCTCTTCCACTTGGCATCGGCGAATCGGGTGGTGGCCTGTGTGATCGCCGCGGCCGTCGCGGTGGTGGGAAATCTGTTCGTGGGTCCGGCATACAGCCTGTGGGCACCCCGCGAGCCCGGCCCTGTTCTGCTGCTGGTGCTTCCGCTGGCGTTGGGCATGTGGGCCGGCAGCCGCCGACGGCTGGTCGTCGTCATGGCGGACCAGATCGCGCGTCTGCGTACCGAACGTGAACTGCGCGCCGAACACGCCCGGATGGCCGAACGCGCCCGGATCGCCGCGGAGATGCACGACATCCTCGGGCACAGACTCAGCGTGCTGGCACTGCATACCGGTGCCCTGCAACGACGCGCGACGACACTGCCCGCACAGGTCGCCGATCGGATCGCCCTGCTGCGCAGCACCTCGACCCGCGCACTGGACGACTTGCGCGAACTGCTCGGCGCGCTCCGGAATCCGACCGAGTCGGGTGCGGCCGTCGTGCCGCCCGGCGCGTCGGAGTTGCCCGCCCTCATCGAGGAGGCGCGCACTGCCGGTCAGGTCATTGACGCCGTCATCGATGGCGACCCGGGCCTGGCCCCGGCCAGCCATCACCTCGCCGTGCATCGACTGGTCCAGGAAGGCCTCACCAACGTCCGCAAGCACGCCCACCCAGCTGTGGCACGGGTAGCAGTGCGGTACGACCCGTTGGTGACCACGGTGCGGATCGAGAACGACACCCCGATCGCGTTCAACGGGGCCGAACCTGGCGGGGGTTACGGGCTGATCGGTTTGACCGAACGAGTACACGCGCTCCATGGCTCCATCGAGTACGGTCCGGATGACATCGTCGGCTGGCGCCTCACCGCTCAGCTTCCCCACGCCGTCGGCGCCGCTACCAGCAACGAGAACCGCAACCCATGATCCGCACGATGATCGTCGACGATGACGCCCTTGTCCGGCTCGGCCTCGCCGACCTGTTGGATGAGCCAGGCATCACCGTCGTCGCACAGGCCGCCGACGGGGTCGACGCAGTCGACGCGGCCACCCGTCACCACGTCGACGTCGCGCTGATGGACGTGCGGATGCCCAGAATGGACGGCATCACCGCGACCGCACGGTTGCGCGCGCTCCCCAGACCCGTTCAGGTCATCGCACTGACAACATTCGATGTGGACGAGTACGTCTACCGAATGATCGAAGCGGGAGCCGCCGGGTTTCTGCTCAAGGACACCGATCCAGCCGAGATCATTCGGGCGGTCCGAGTGGTGGCCGATGGCCAGGCCATGCTCCACCCCGCCGCCGCCCGCCTCCTGATCGACCGCTACCACCGCACCACGCGGCCGCGGTCAGACGCGGCCCGCGCACGCATCGACCGCCTCACCCCTCGAGAGCGCGATGTGTTGCGGTATCTGGCGGTCGGCAACACCAACGCCGAGATCGCCGCGACCCTGGGCATGCGGGAAAGCACGGTCAAAGCCCACGTCAGCCGCATACTGACCGCGTTGGACGTGGGCAACCGGGTGCAGGCCGCTCTGTGTGTCCGTGACACCGACCTTGGCTAAACCCCACGTTCGGGCGTGTTCAGGTTCGCGCGCCCGAGACGCGCAGGCGCTCCGCCAGCTCGTAGAAGACGACGAAGTTCGGGATCTGGCTCACCGCGGTGTGGGACAGGGCCAGCCACTTGTCCTGAACCCTGATGACGACGTGACCGTCCGAGACGTCGACTTTCTTTACTTCCCACCAGCGCCGGGTCTCGCCGTTCGCGGTCACGCTGTCCACATTCAGGGATATGTCGCCAAACGTGAGTGTCCCCCCGCGCTCCAGCGTGGCGATCGCTGTCGGGAGTTGCGCTGCGGTCACTGCGTTCTGGATCGCAGGGCCCCACGTCTCAGCCATCTGAAGCTCCTCGCTCCGCAGCCTCACCGTCGTGCCGTCGGGGCCGTACAGCGTGTAGGTGTAGAACGTGCTGGCAGCCCCGTTGACGATGCGACGGACGATGGACTGGTACACCGTCATCGAATCCCATCGCAGTGACAGCGACTGGCCACCGCTCGACACACTGACCAGGCCGTGCTCGAACAGTTCCAGCCGCATTCCGGCCGTTTTCTTGTTCGAGGAGATCGAGTGCAGGTATCCGATCCCGCACAGCACACCGACAACACCGCTGATCCAGGAAAGATTACGAATCCCGGCCACGATCCCGATGACCACCAGAACAGCGCACCCGGCGGACACCGCGAGCAAGCCTCGGATCGCGCCCTTACCTGAGAACCACGGCAGATAGGTCGCACGATGCTCGCCCAGACCGGCCACGTGTCGTGGGGCCGGTGACGGCACACCGTTGTCCCCTCTGCGTTCGACCTCGCCGACCACCCTGTCCTCAGCCAGCGCCGCGTCGCCGGTGATGGTCATGGACTGCTCGGCGCCCGTACCCACGTCCTGCACGGTCGCGTGGACGGTGTTCTGGTTGACGTCGATGGTGACCTCGATCTGCGGCGTCCCCTTCGGCGCGGGCGACAGTTCTGTCAGACAAAGCACGCCCAACTGCCTGTTGGCCACAGCAGTCTCGTGCTCGCCCTGGAACACGGTGATTCGCACGGACGTCTGGTTGTCTTCGGTCGTGGTGAAGATCTCCGAGCGCCTGGCCGGGATCGTGGTGTTTCGCTCGATGAGCTTGGTGAACACGCCGCCCTTGGTCTCGATGCCCACCGATATCGGGGTCACGTCCATCAGCAGGACGTCCTTGACCTCGCCCTTGCGCACACCAGCCTGCAGCGCCGCGCCGACCGCGACGACCTCGTCCGGATTCACACCCTTGTTCGGCTCGCGGCCGCCGGTCAGCTCCTTGACCAGGTCCGACACCGCGGGCATGCGGGTGGAACCACCGACGAGCACCACGTGGTCGATGTCGCCGACCGCGATACCGGCGTCCCGGATGACGTTGGTGAACGGCTGACGGGTGCGCTCCAGCAGGTCGGAGGTGATCTTCTGGAACTCGGCGCGGGACAGTTGCTCGTCGAGGAGCAGCGGGTTCCTGTCCGCGTCCACGCTGATGTAGGGCAGGTTGATGGTGGCGCTGGTGGAGCTGGACAGTTCGATCTTCGCCTTCTCGGCCGCCTCGCGGATGCGCTGCAACGCCATCCTGTCCTCGGTGAGGTCGATACCGTTGGCGGCCTTGAACTTGTCGACCAGCCAGGTGACGATGCGCTCGTCCCAGTCGTCGCCACCGAGGTGATTGTCACCACTGGTCGCGCGGACCTCGACGACGCCCTCGCCGATCTCCAGCAGCGAGACGTCTAAGGTGCCACCACCGAGGTCGAAGACCACGATCTTGCTTCGGGTCCCCGCGCCTGCCTTCACGGCGTACGCCAGCCCGACGAGGCTGGTCCCGCCGACGACCTGGATCACCGCAAGCCCGGCGAGCACACAAGCCTGCTTGATGGCCTGGCGCTCCGCTTCGGAAAAGCACGCCGGAGCCGTGATCACCGCGTCGCTGATCTCCTCACCGAGGTACGCCTCGGCGTCGCGCTTGAGCTTCATCAGCACCCGCGCAGTGATCTCCTGCGACGTGTAGTTCCTGCCGTCGACCTCGGTGGTCCAGTCAGTGCCCATGTGCCGCCTGACCGACCGGAAGGTCCGGTCGACGTTCGTCACAGCCTGGCCTTTCGCGGGCTGACCGGCCAGCACCTCGCCGTCCTTGGCGAAGCCGACGACCGACGGAGTGGCCCGAGCGCCCTCGGCGCTGGCGATGATCAGGGGACTGCCATTCTCCAGAACACACACGACCGACTTCGTCGTCCCCAGGTCGATGCCGACCACTCGCACCATCGCCGCACTCCCATCGTGGAGTCAGAGGAATCCGCCTGCCTGACGCAGACCGTCCCAACCTCCGGCGCGACTCCCCAGTCGAATCGCCGATCAACGACAAGACCGTATCGGGTGAAGGGCCGTGTTCTGTCTCCGACTTGACGCATGCCGATATGGGAATATGATGGTGTCATGGCACGAGCAGCGACGACGTCGGACGTGTTCAACGCGATCGCCGAGCCGCAGCGCCGGGAGATCCTGATGCTGCTGCGGGCGGGTGAGCGGCCGGTGACCGAGTTGGCCGGGGAGCTGGGGATGACCCAGCCGGGGGCGTCCAAACACCTGCGGGTGCTCCGGGAGGTCGGGCTGGTGCGGGACCGCAAGGCAGGCAAGCAGCGCCTGTACGGCCTGGACGCACGCGGGCTGCGGCCGGTCCACGAGTGGGCCGGTGGGTTCGAGCGGTTCTGGAACGAGAGCTTCGACCGACTGGATGCCTACGTGCAGGACCTGAAGCAGGCAAGGCAGGCAGGGGAGTAGCCGAATGAGCACGACAGGACAAGGAACGCAGTCCGCGACGTCGGACCGCGAGATCGTGATGTCCCGGGTCATCGACGCCCCGCGGGAGCTGGTGTTCGAGGCGTTCACCGAGGTCCGGCACCTGTCGCGGTGGTGGGGGCCGGAGGGGTTCACCACCACTACGCAGTCGTTCGAGTTCCGCGTCGGCGGGGAGTGGGACTTCGTGATGCACGGACCGGACGGGACGGACTACCAGGAGTGGATCTCCTGGACCGAGATCGCCCCGCCGGAGCGGATCGAGCTTCTGCACGGTGAGTCCCGCGACGACCCGAACGCCTTCGAGTCAGTCCTGACGTTCGAGCCCGACGGTGCGGCGACCCGGATCGAGATGCGCACGGTGTTCCCCACCAAGGAACTGCGCGACGAGGCGGTCGAGAAGTACCACGCGATCGAGGGCGGTCGGCAGACCCTGAGCAACCTGGCTGCCTACGTCACCGAGATCGTTCGGAAGGGAGCGGAGAGCTGATGGCGGACAAGGTGTTCTTCAGTGTGTCGATGTCGCTGGACGGGTTCATCGCGCCCGAGTCGCCCGAGGAACTGATGGGGCAGCAGTGGATGGAGCTCCAGCAGTGGGCGTTCCCGCTGCGGTTCTTCCGGGAGAACCTGAAGCTCGGCGAGGGCGGCGAGGAAGGGCGCGACAACGACATCGCGCGGGAGACGTTTGAGCGCACCGGCGCGAGCGTGATGGGCAAGCGCATGTTCGACGCCGGAGAGCACGCGTGGCCGGAGGAAGCGCCGTTCCACACACCGGTCTTCGTTGTGACGCACGAGAAGCGTGACCCCTGGGAGCGGCCCGGTGGGACCACGTTCCACTTCGTGAACGACGGCGTCGAGTCCGCGCTCGACCAGGCCCGCGGGGCCGCCCGCGACCGGGACGTCCGCATCGCGGGCGGCGGCGCGACGATCCTGGAGTACGTGAACGCAGGCCTGATCGACGAGTTCTCGATCGCGCTGTCGCCTGTGCTGTTCGGCACCGGAATCCGCCTGTTCGAGGGCGTGGACGCGGGCCGCGTGGCCCTGGAGCCGGTCGGCGCGGAGCCCTCCCCGAGGGTGACGCACCTGACCTACGCTGTCCGGGAGCGCCAGGTGAAAAGGTCAGGAACGGGCCCCGAATCGTGAGCCGAGTCAGGAATCAGCTGACGAGGCGCGCACCTAGCGCGCCGGGGTCTCGTCGTTGAAGATTCGGGTGACGATTCTCCCGTCGGTGGTGATGTAGGCGTTGATCAGGCCGGGCGTGCTGTGCGGGGTGGCCAGGACACCGCGTGGATCCAGGGCGATCGCGCCGCCGGTGGCCCCGAGAGCCGGAATCTTCTCGGTGATCACCGTGGCCGCCGCGCGTTGCACGGACCGTCCCGCGTACTCCATCTGTGCCGAGATGTCGTATGCCGCTACGCCGCGGATGAACACCTCACCTGTGCCGGTGCAGGAGATGGCGAGGGTCTTGTCGTTGGCGTAGGTCCCCGCGCCGATGATCGGCGAGTCACCGACCCTGCCGACCAGCTTGTTGGTCAGCCCGCCGGTCGAGGTGGCCGCGGCGACGCCCCGGTCGCGGTCGACGGCGACCGCGCCGACGGTTTCCCCTGTGCCGATGATGTCCGCGCGTTCCTGTGGGTTCTTGGCTTTGATCAGCTGGTCCCAGCGGCGCTGGGTGAAGAAGTAGTCCTGTGTGGTGTACGGGACTCCGTTGCGCAGGGCGAAGACATCCGCACCCCGCCCGGCCATCAGAACATGCGGGGAGCGTTCCATCACCATGCGTGCCAGGGAGATCGGGTTCTTCGTGTTGTGCGCTCCGGCCACTGCCCCTGATCGAAGGTCGCTGCCACGCATGATCGACGCGTCGAGTTCCTGCTCGCCGTCGGTGTTGAACACCGCGCCTTTGCCGGAGTTGAAGTTGGGGTCGTCCTCCAGCACTCGGACGGCGGCCTCGACCGCGTCCATGCTCGGCCGACCTTCCATCAGCACGGCGACCCCGGCCTGGAGCGCCTGCCTGAGCGCGTTGCGGTACGCGAGTTCCTGCTCTGGCGTGATGCTTCCGCGCGGCAGTGTGCCTGCGCCGCCGTGCACGGCCATGACCACGTTGCGAACAGCCGAACCGCCGTCCACCAACTCGGGGGCCGCGGCCTGTCCGGTGGCCGGGCCACTGGCCCCGGCGGTCGAGGCGGGCAGGCCACCGCCCACGACAATCGTGAGTACCGCGGACAAGACCAGGATTGCGCGCCGTCTGCGGGACACCATGCGACGACCTCCTTTATGGGTGGGAAACCGTCCACTCACTGTTGTCCCCAGCCACGCACCCGGTCAATGCGCCGATCTGCGGGTTTCCTCACGAGAGCGGTAAGCGTTCACCCGAACTGCCGGTATCGATCTCCAACGGATGAGTGAAGTCGGATGACATGCTCCCTCGGGCGGAATCCGGACAGTGGATTCGTACAGGTTGGCCTCGTCACGTTGGGATTCGTAGCGATTTTTTCCATGAGTCACAGTGGTTTTCATGTGTCAACTTTGCTTGTCGACAGTGGTGGATCATGTGCGGCGGTACGCGGGTCGTCATGTGGGTAGTGGCCCGATGTCACCGGCTTTGGACCGAGACCGATACGAGCTTCATGTGTTCGACGACGACCGTGGGTTGACGACGGTGGTGAGCAGCGGCATCCGTCATCTCGAGGATGGCTCTGCTTTCGGGGAGGAGTTCGTGTGCACGTTGAGGTCGTCGGAGGCGGTGTACGCGGGGCTGCTGGTCGCGGCGGTGTGTGAGGTGGTGGTCTTTCTGGGGAAGGGGCTGGAGTTCGGCGACACCCTCGAACTGCCGGGCAGGGCACGCGATGGCTCCGAGATCAGCGGAGTACTGGCGTCGACGCACCCGTGCTTCGCCGCGGAGATCAACTACTGCCTCCGGCCTGGCGCCACAGAGGTTGCGGCGGGCGACGTTGATCTGCAGTTGGTGACGCTGATCCCGGTGACTGGCGATGAGATGGCGTACGTGGCTGAGAACGGTGGCGCGGCGTTGGTCGATCTGTTTGTCGAGCGTCGTGTTGACGTGCTGGACCTTGGCCGGGCATCCAGCGTGTGACGCCGCGCGGCGCGTCGAGGGCTTTGTGGTCCATGGCTCGTCCGCGAGTTGGTCATGCCGGTGGGCGCTCGTCGGACGGCGGTGTCAGCCCGTAGCGGGAGATGATCCCGGGTAGCCAGTCCGGCTCGCCGAACTGGAGGCCGTAACGGTCGGCGAGGGCAGCGGCGGGCGCGGACTGCGCCGCTCCGTCGGCGATCAGTTCGCACAGCTCGCGGAAGAAGTGCTCGAATCCGGCCGGACTGATGATCTCGATCATTCGGGCGGGCTCGCTGCCCGCGTTCCACATGGCGTGCATCTCGCCGCGCGGCTTGGTGATGTAGCCGCCGGGACCGAGCACTGCCTCACGCTCGCCCGATCGGAACCCGATCTCACCTTCCGTGACGATCGAGTACTCGTCCTCCCGGGTGTGCAGATGTGGTGACACCAGCGCGCCGACCGGGAACGAGTGCTCGACCACCGACAGCGCGCCTCCCGTGTCGTGGCCCCACAGCTTGAATTCCACGCCGATGGATCGAAGCTGCCCGGTTCGTCCTTCGCCGGGACGTACCACGGTCAGCGGTGGCGGATCGATCGACGCCATGTGAACGCCTGCTCTCCATTTGAGTGAACATGCCTGTACACTCAAATGTGGCAGCGTCGAGCCTCGGAGTCAACAATTTGAGTGAACAAGACCGTTCAGCCAATACTCGGACGTACCGGTTGCGCAAGCGGGCCGACGACGTCGCCGACACGCGCCAGCGCATCGTGGACGCGGCCGTCCGGCTGCACGGAACCATCGGCCCGGCCGCGACGACGATCTCCGCGCTCGCCGAGGAAGCCGGCGTCACCCGGGTGACCGTCTACCGCCACTTTCCCGATGATGACGGCCTGTACGCCGCCTGCAGCGCACACTGGGCCGCCAGTCAGGTCCTGCCCGACCCCGAGGCATGGCGCCGCGTGGCCGACCCCGCGCGGCGGGTGCACACCGGACTATCCGATCTGTACCGCTTCTACCGGGAAGGTGAGCCGATGCTCACCAAGGTCCGCCGCGACCGCACGGCACTGCCCACCGAGCTACGACAGCAAATACACAGGACTGATGTCCGGTACCGGGACGTCCTGCTGGAACCCTTCCCCAGCGCGGGGGCCCGGCTCATCCGGGTTCGCGCCTGCCTCGGCCACGCCGTCTCCTTCTGGACGTGGCGATCACTGTGTATCGACCAAGGCCTGTCCAATCGTGACGCGGTGCGGGTGATGACTGAACTGGTCGTGACCACCGCCGGGCCGACCCGCACGAATTCTCGGCACCAAGGAGAACCCGGATGACAACAACACCCCCACCTGGTGAACCAGCGACCACAAGGGATGCCCCCATGCGTGTGCGGAAACTCGCGAGCCCGGACGTGGAAACCTGGCAACAGGTCGGCGAGACCGAGCAGATCTTCGTGGCCGACATTGTCGACCAGCCAACCGACCCGCAGGCCAAGATGACTGTCGGCTTCGCCCGTGTAGCTCAAGGCGAGTCCCTGACCGTCTCCTTCCCCTACGACGAGGTGCTCATCCTGACCAAAGGGACGTTCACCGTCCACACTGAACACGGCGAGGCCGTAACCGCACGCGTCGGCGAGGTGATCTACCTGCCCGCCGGATCGCTCAACACCCACCAAGCCGACGAGGACGCCGAGATGGTCTATGTGGCCAACCCGCCATCCGTCTACGCCCAACACGTGGCGGACACGACCGCCGCCGCCAACCCGCGGTAAGGCCCCCGCAACTGCCAGGGTTCCCGTCAAAGTCGGACTGTGCGCGCAAAGCAAGCGTAAGAGAGCAAGCGCGCAAGCGGTCTTGCGCGCATAGCGCATGGGTGGGGTTCGTGGTTGGTTTCCTCCCGTATGGCCTGGGCGAAGCCATACCATGGCGTGTCGGGAGGTCGGCCTACGCAAACCGACCCACAGCGCAGGCGGTACCGATCTCCCGGCACGTCGTGGTTTCCTCTGGCAGGTCATACGGGAGGGGACCGACCACGCCTCTCTACCACTGGACCCGGGAAGTCACGTGGGCTGAGCCAACCGGGTGGGCAGACCACGGGTTGGTTTCCCTCTCGGAGGCCTGCCGTCCGGCGAGGACATTCTCTTCGAGCCACGAGCCAACTCGAGCGTCGGAAACAAGCCCGACACAGCGGGCATCACAATCACGTCCCTGAGGCGGGCCTTCGGCGATGGCCGCACACACGATGGCTGCACCCACGCGATGGCTGGGGTCGCGTGTCAGTGGGGAGAGAAAAGAAAAAGATGCCTCGCCGGCGGGCAGGCCTCCAAGAGGGGGACACAAACAGAGCTTCGTTTCTCGCGCCGGTTGGCTCAGCTCACGTGATTTCCTGGGTCTAGTGGGGGGCGCGGGGCGCCCCTCCCGTATGACCTGCCAAAGGAAACCACGACGTGCCGGGAGGTCGGTATCGCCTGCGCTGCGGGTTGAGTCGCGTAGGCCGACCTCCCGACACGCCGTGGTATGGCTACGCCCAGGCCATACGGGAGGGACACCCCACGAACCACACCCCTGCGCTGACGCGCACACCACACACCCTGCGCTCTTGCCCTCCTACGCGCGACAACCGTCTTCCAGCCGAAACCCGCGCACACCACCCAACCACAACCGGCACCCACACGATCGGCCGACCGCCCCACTTTGATGGCACCCTGCCGCAACTGCCGGGGACCGGCCGAGCGCTCCGGTCCCCGGCTCCGCGATCGCAGTGACGTGGATCACTCGCGGCGAGTTTTCATATGCGCGGAAGCGTTGATCGCGGCTAGCGTCACCGTTGCTCAAATTTGAGCAACCATGCCGACTGCCGAAGGGTGGACTCGTGATCACTCGCTTGAGAATCCTCATGGGACTGATATTGATCGTTGCGCTGACCCCGTCGTACACCGCGACCGCCGTTCAGGATGGCTGGCGGGGCGCTTGGGCGGCCTCGATGGTGCCCGCCGTTGGTGGTTACGTGCCGAACTGGTCACAGGAGGGCTTCACGAACCAGACCGTGCGACAGGTGGTCCGGGTGAGTGCGGGTGGTTCGGCGGCGCGAATCCGGCTGTCCAACCTGTTTGGCACCAGCCCGCTGAAGATCACCGGCGCCACCGTCAGCCGGTCTGGTGTGGGCGCGGGGGTGCGGCCGGGATCGGTGCGGCATCTCACCTTTGGGCACGATCGGTCGGTTGCGGTGCCGCCCGGCGCCGAAGTGGCCAGTGACCAGGTGCCACTGTGGGTGGCGCCGCTGGATTCGCTGACGGTGACGCTGTACTTGGCGACGCCGACCGGCCCAGCCACGTTCCACCTGGGTGCGACGGCGACAACGTACCGAGCGTCCGGCGACCATCGTGCCGACGTGCGGCCGGACGCGTTCACCGAGACGACGAACTCGTGGTACTACCTCGCCGGTGTTGACGTTGTCGGACTACCGGCCAGGAAAGCCGTGGTGACGTTCGGTGACTCGATCACCGATGGCGGCGGCGCCGTCGACGAGAACGACCGGTTCTCCGACGAACTGGCCGAGGTCTTCGTGGAACGGGGAAAGCCTCGCGGTGTGCTGAACGCGGGAATCGGCGGGAATCAACTGCTCCACGATTCTCCGTGTTCCGGAGATCGGGCGCTGACTCGGTTGTGGCGTGATGCGCTCGACGAGCCGGGCGTCGGTACGGTGCTGGTGCTGGAGGGCATCAACGACATCGGGTTCCGCGAGTCGGAACACTACTGTTGGGCACCGCATCCGGGGTTGACCGCCGCGCAGCTGATCGCGGGCCACCAGGAGCTGATCCGCCAGGGACACGCCCGCGGCATCGCGATGGTTGGCGCGACCTTGCTGCCGTACAAGGGATCGGGGTTCTACACAGCGGCCGGTGAGAAATTGCGGGACGAGGTAAACCACTGGATCCGCACCTCAGGTGAGTACGACGCGGTGGTCGACCTTGACCGGGTGATGGCCACGCCTGGCGACCCGGACCAGCTCAACCGCGCCTACGACAGCGGTGATCACCTGCATCCCAATCCGACCGGACTCCGCGCCATGGCCGTGGCAGTCGCCGGAGTCATCCGGTGACCAGAAGATCCCTGGCACACAAGGAATCCTTTCATCGACTACGAAGCCCCCGACAGCCCAGGTCGCGAGGTCGTGTTCATCACGAAGCGCGCGACCTGAACCTTAAGCGTGTGTTCTGATCGTGTAGGCGATGACCGGGATGAATGCGAGGGCGATGGTGCCGCCAGCCAGGGACAGGACGGTGTAGCTGCTGGTGGCGACGACGAAACCGGATGTCAGGCCACCACTGGCGCCGGCCACCGCGATGGTCACGTCGATACGGCCCTGGATTTTGGCGCGGACGGCCAGTGGTACGGCGTCGGTGATGATCGCGGTGCCGCTGACCAGTCCGAAGTTCCAGCCCAGGCCCAGCAATGCGAGCGCGGTGGCGAGTAGCGCGGTGGAGTCGGCGGGTGCGAGGCCTGCCAGTAGTCCGGCGGCCAGCAGGGTGATGCCGGAGGCGGCGGCCATGGGCAGTCGTCCGATGCGGTCGACGAGCAGACCGGTGAGCGGGGACGGCAGGTACATCGCTCCAATGTGGATGGCGATGACCAGTCCGGTGGCGGCGAGGTCGTGGCCGTGGTGTTGCATGTGGACTGGTGTCATGGTCATGATCGCGACCATCACCAGTTGGGACAGCACCATGGTCGCGGCGCCCAGCATCACGTGCCGACTGACCTTGCCAGGTACGGCATCGTCACCGGTGGCGGGGTTGGTGAGTGGTTTCTGGGCTTGGGCGGTGCGTAACGGATCGGGGCGTAACAGCAGCCACAGGACGAATCCGGCGGCTGCGTAGGCGACAGCGGCGAGCAGGAACGGGCCAGCCAGGCGGGGGATGCTCCAGTTGGTGGCCAGATCACCGGTCGGCGTGACGAGGTTGGGGCCCAGGACGGCGCCGAGTGTGGTGGCTACGAGCACGGTGCTCACTGACTGTGCGCGTCGGCGCGGGGCGGCGAGGTCGGCTCCGGCATAGCGGGCTTGGAGGTTGGTGGCGGATCCGGCGCCGTACACGACCAGCGCCACGAACAACAGTGGCGCGCTTTCGGTCACGGCGGCGATGACGACGCCGAGAGCACCGACGGCGCCGGTGAAGTAGCCACCGGCGAGCCCGACGCGTCTGCCTTGCCGGTGGGAAACGCGGGCGACGAGGATCGCCGCGGTGGCCGAGCCGATCGTGTAGAGGGCAGTGGGCAGTCCGGCCATGCTGGTGGCGCTGAGCATCTGTTGGGCGAGCAGTCCGCCGACGGTGATGCCCGCGGCGAGACCGGCTCCACTGAGGACCTGGGCCGCCACCAGCACGGTGAGAACGCGCCGTTGGGCAGGGTGAGCCACGGTAGGGGAGTCCACGAGCGCCTTTCGAAATGTTGTCAGGTGGCGATGGGGCATGGGCCACCGGCTACCCTGGCCGTGCGTTACGGGTTGCGGCCCGCGCCGTTCCTGCTTGGACTGTCGTATCGAGTAACACGGCGGATACAGCGACCTCACCGCCGGAGCCATCGCCGGACCAGCCGACCTGATTCCGGTGAGACGCGGTCACCGTTTGACGGCGGCTACCCGTTCGACCGTCCCGGCTTTGAGCCGTTCGGAGTGGATGACGTCGAATCCGGCTCGTCGCAGGTGCAGTGATGGGCGGCGGGTCTGGTAGTCGCCGCACATCCGCACGCTCATCCTCTCCAGCAGTTTCTGACCGAAGTGGATGAGGCGGTGATGGCTGCCGATGTGGTCCAGCAGCAGCAACTTCCCGCCCGGACGCAGGACACGCCGCATCTCGTTGATCGCCATGACCTCGTCCGGGATCCCGCACAACCCCAGGGTGCACACCACTGTGTCAAATGCCCCGTCGTCGAATGGCAGTTCCTCGGCGTCACCGGTCTCCAGCGTCACCCCACGTCCCAGCGACACTGCGCGCTGGCGGGCGATATCCAGCATCGCCGGGCTGAGATCGACACCGGTAAGCCGCACGTCGGCAGGATAGAACGGCAGGTTGCGGCCGGTGCCGACGGCGACTTCCAGCACGTCACCCTCGGTTTGGGAGCATACCCATTCCCGGCCGCCGCCGAACTGGATGCGTTCGAAGAAACCAATGTCCCGGTCATAGCGCGAGGCGTAGTCGTTCCATTTGTCACGCAGCCAGTCCGTCCGGTCTCCGGTCATGCTACGTCCCTCCACGTCGTCAGAAACGAGCTCACGGCAGCCAGCATCACGCCAGCACAAGTCCACCCTGGCACAACTCCTGGCCCTCATGTGGTAACCCTGTGTGCGAACGCTAACCACACCCTCCAGTTTCGTGAGGAGACTTTGGTTGTGACGGTTGGAGAGTCGGACGAGCAGACGCCAGGCGTGCTGCGATGAACAAGGACGCCGCCGCTGAGCGGGACATCACCGACCTGGCGAGAACGCAAACCTCTGCCCCCGCCCTGGAGTTCGACGCGGCCGAGTGGTTCAGCAGGCGTGAGCTGCCAGGCGACCTGACCGCCCATACCACCGACGCGGAGTTGGCCGAGATCGTGGCCGGTCAGGAACATGACTGTGCCACCCACGATCGCCCCGCACGCCACATCCTGGTCGGTGCCGACGAGTACCTGACCAAACGACGCGAAGAGTTGCGCGAGCAGGACCGAGAGAGGCTCGCCGAGGTGGTTACCCAGTTGAGTAAGTTGACCAACACGCGCAACCGGATGGCAGCCGAACAAAACGGTTGGGGCGACAGCGCCCGGGAGATCGCCGAACGCGTCGGCCTTGCCCAATCGACGGTGCGTGACAGCATCAAACGGGGTCGAGCTGCCGCAATGTGGACGATAGGTCTTACCGCGAGGCAGGCGTCGACATTGGTGACGGTGCTCAACGGTACACAGACCGACGACGCGGTGTGGGATCAGCAGCCGATTCAGTGTCTGGTCGACAAGTTGGAGGACTCAGCCTCGGACAGCCACGCCGAACAGTTCGAGGTGGGCCTAGCCGACCTGTTGATGACCGTACGGGCCTGGACGCGGCTGCAAGCGCTGGCCGTGCTCGAGGCTGTGCGGTTGTACTGGGCGCAGAGCGGCACACACGGGCACGACGAAACACTAGCCGCTGTGGGCTTGGTCCATCCACGCTATGCAAAGAGGACAGACTGAGGTGACTGGCCAATCCTCGGCGCTCGATGTCCGAAAGTCCGCCCGTCTGATCCTCGACGTCCCGGTGAGCGAGAGTTACGGTCCACGCGTGTACCAGCGCGCGAACCGCCCCGTTTCCGCCGCCGAGCCGGAGAGTGCCGAGCCGGTGGCGGGTCCGCATTCGCACATCCTCCAGTTGCAGATGTCGTCCGGGAACCAGGCGGTGTCCCGGATGCTGGCTCCGCTGGCTGTCCAGCGCTTCGGCTCGGACGAGCACGTGGACATCGGCAAGGGCTCGAACTGGGCGGGCGAGACCATGGACATCGACCTGGGCGGTGGGGACAAGCTGTCGTACCCGCACATGATCGCCCTGGCCGGTGACCTGTTCGCCAGTGTGCAGCAGATGCAGGAGCTGGCTCGGACACCGGCGGGCCAGGACGAGCTGAAGTTCGCGCGATGGTGGAAACTCGACGGAAACCCTGCGAACAAGCCAGCGTTGACCGATCCGGGCGCCGAAACGCGGGTGCGCGACCGGTACAACACGCTGGCGGCTGAGAACATGAGCCACTTCGCGGCGGGCGGCCAGGCACTGGGCAGCTACCGCCTGGGTCACGAAGCCGCGATGAACGAGGCGTTCCTGTACGGCGCGACAGGCGACGTGAAGCACTGGAACCAGGCGAAGATCGAAGAGGCGTTCAGCCACCACTTCCTGACGGACTCCTTCTCGGCGGGCCACGTCAGGACGCCCCGCCAGGACATCAAGGAGTGGTACAACCAGAACTATCCGAACGCGACCGGAGCTTTCCTGGACTATATGGCGGAATTCATCGTCGACCGGCTCCACGCGCACACAGACGACGCCCACTCACCCATTGTCCACGGCGGGGTGACGACAGAGGAACTGCCCAACTCGTTGCTGGTCTGGGTCGGCGGAGTGGACCTGCAGGGCGAGGTCAAGAAGAAGATCATCGAGAAGGTCGGCCAGTCGGCGGTCGACGCGTACTCACTGGGCGACCTCGTGTCCAAGGCCTTCCACGACGAGGACAACAAAGGTCTCGCCGTGATGTCGGACTTCGACTCGGCGGGCAACCCGGTGGCAGGCGGCTACATCTGGCCCGCGAAGGACGTGGGAGACGGCTTCCTCAACCAGTCCCCGGTGACCCTGCACATGGTCACCCAAGCGGTGAACAGGTCGATAGCCGAACTCGAAGCGGCCAGACAGGCGGGCCAGACCTTCTCCGGCGGCCGTAGCCGCCCGGACACCGAGATTCGGGCCGCAGCGACCTCAACCAGACTGCTGTACGGCCCTTACCAGGCAGAAGGCTATATCCCCAGACCACTGCCGCCGGACATGTCCATCCCGGCCGCCCCTCAGTCCAACGAGTCGATGGAGTGGCGCTGGGACAAGATGAACGAGAAGATGGCCAAAGCCCTGGACGACCTGGTCAAGACGTTCCTGGCAACAGAAATAGGCGCCAAGGCCCCAGCCGGACCAGACTTCCACGGCAAGTACCACCTGCACACCGAAAAAGCCATCCCGGAGTTCGCCGCACAACTGAAAGCCCAGGGCATCAACATATTGAGAGCAGTAGTAGCCCGCTCCCAGTAACCGAGAACAACACCACCCCACCAACCCGGCAATCTGGCGTTGCAAAACGGCTGTCGTGGAGACAGGAGTGGGTCAGGTTCGCACGGGCTGAGCGCGCTTGCCCATGGCTCCCTTCACGGTCACGTTGGTGACACCGACTTGATCCGCTCTACCCTGAACTGTCGTTCGGCCTCCCGCATGTGGCACCACGCCAACAGGAACGGCCCGTCCCACCTGATCGGTGTGATGGTGCGCCTGGAGGATTCGCCCTTTCCGTCGACGTAGTCGATGCGCACGTCGGACAGCTCGTCGATGGCCCCCGTCAACAGCGCCACCGCCTTCTCCGACAACGCCCGGTTCCGTGCCCGCACGATCTGCGCCGTGGAGAGTTCGTCCGCGTCCAGGTCAGGGAGGTCCACCGCAACCGGCTCCACCTCTTCCACCGGGGCGACCGCTCGCGCCTTCCGCACCCGCCGAACCACAACACTCCCCGACGACGGGTCCTTGACCACCGCGAACCCTTCCGCCTGCAACCGCGCGACCAACTCGGAAGACGCCATCGCACTCCCCGCCACGGTCGGCGCCAATTCGACAAAACCGGGTAACCGCACCACCTCCGCGATGACTTTCGCCTCGGCCATCACGCAGCACGCCACCTCCCGCACCCGCACCTGCCCCCGCCCCTGCTCGCCCAACAGTGCCCGCAGCGCCCACGGCACGTTCTGCTGCGTCAACTCCGCCAACGAGGCCAGCAAAGACTCCCTGGTCCACCCCTGGGCGAACGCCGCCCGCACACTCGCCGTGGTGAACTTCCACACCCGCGCCCCGTCCTCCACCAGGCTCTCCGCGGAAGCCTCCAACACCCGCGCGGCCTCCACTGTCAACTGGCCGAACACCACAGCCTTCAGGTCGTCCAGCACCTCCACCTCACACTGCATCGGCACCACCACCTCGGCCACCGAAGCGGCCAGCGCCCCCGCGTTCCCGGCGGACAACAACGCTTCCCCGCACACACTCAGCGCATCACCCGCCACCACCCCCACGATCTCCGCCTCGCGAACGACCCCGACGACGTACTGGTGCACTGCCGGGCAGAACCAGTAAGCGGCGGCAGCAACCCCCTCAACCGACAACCCGCCCCGCCCTGCCCGCAACACCGCCCACCGAGCCGCCCGACTACGCGACGACTCGACCTTCGACACCGCCGCGCTCCGCCGGGCAGTCGGAGAGTGGGACAACCAGAACCAGGCCCACGCCCGCTCCGCCCACTGCCGAGCAGGCGTCGCCTCCCGCCATCGCTCATACCGCGCGGTCACCCCGAAAGCTGTCCCGGTCTGCACCAACAACCCGGCCGCGAACAGCAGGTCCAACACCACCAACAGGTAGTCGTCGTCCACCCCGAGCGCCGCGCCCAACCGCTGCCGCTCCTTGGCCCCCACCCCACCCCGCTGCAACCCGACGATCGGCTTGCTCGTGTCCACCAACGCATAAGCCGTACGCAGCAGTTGCTGCACCGAAGACCGCAGCTCACCGTCCGAACCGGACCGGCCAAGCTCGACCGGAGGCGGTCCAGTCACCTCCAACTGGCCTTTCGCCCGCTTCCACCGCTCCAGAACCGGCGGCACCAGACACACCACGTTCCCATCCGGCCACGCCACCCCAACCCGCCGCAGCTCGCCCAGCGCCGACCGGACCGCCTCCCTGTTTCCCCCGGTCAACGCCGCCACGGCGGCAACGGTGGCCCCAGACCCCAACCCAGCCGCCGCCTGCCCGGCCGCCACCGCATCCCGGCTCACCAACCGCACCGCGGCCAAGGACCCGCGATCGCTCAACCGCTCCGCAAGCGCCTCAGGCCCATCAGGAACCGGCGCCACTCGCGCCTCCGGCCGAACCCGCAACACCTCAGCGAGCTCCGCTCGGTCCATTCGATCGAGGTAGCGTGCGAAAGAGCCGGTGTCCATGCCAGGAATTCTGCCCAGAGCCAGATTCTCGCGTCGCCTGATTCGACAAACGAGTCACCGACGGACTCCCCGCGTGCCATGGAGCGGCATACTTTCACCCAGATGGCGCAGGATGGACCAGCCGCGATCGACACAGTGGACTGGTCGGGTGCGCACGTTGTCGGCGCGTCGCTCAGCGGCCTGATCGCGGCGCATGCCCTACCGGACGGTGACCGGGCGGTAGCGCACGTTGAGTGTGGTCACCTGGTCGTGGTCGTTGAGCAGTTCGAGGTTGACGGGGGCGCCTCCGGGGTTGTCGAACAGCCGGATCCCGTCGCCGAGCAGCACCGGCACGATGTGGAGATCGATCTCGTCGATCAGTCCGCGTTCGAGGAGTTGGCGGCCGATGTTGGCGGAGAGGATCTCGAGGTTCTTGCCGCCTGCGGCTTCGAGCGCGATCCGGACGGCCTCGCCGACATCGCAGTTCAGGAATGTCGTGTCGGTGGTGGGCGGAGCGTCTTCAGGGTGGTGCGTGAGGATGAATACTGGGCCCTGCCAGCCGCCGTAGGTGCTGCTGGGCTCAGGGAAGGCGTTGAAGCCGTCTCGCCCGCCCAGCACGGCGCCGGTCGTCTCGACGTACTCCTCGACGAGGCCCGGGCGGGAGACGCCGGTCATCCAGTTCATCGCGTGGTCGGGTCCCGCCACGAACCCGTCCAGTGACATGGTGAAGTGCCACAGCACTTTGCCTGCGGCGGTTTGCGGTTTCGTGTCCGCTATCGCTGTGGCGGGCGAGACAGCGGCGAGCGTACGGGTCTCCTCAGTGGACATTATCGATCCTCTCGGTTGCCGGTCGTACCGGCCCTTCTTCGGACGACGCTCCGGGCTTGTCCTTCGTGTATGTCGCTTACCCACTCCCAGCCGGGCTTGGCCGCTGGGCCGATGCGCGGGTCGTCGGGTGTACAGCCGTCACGCAAGGCATGTACGTACGCTCGATCCTGTTCGATCCGTGCGCGTACCTGATCCGCTCTGCCGACGGACCCGTGACCGGGGACGACGACATCAACGTCGTCCGCCACGCCCTCGATCAGCCGCAGTCCGACCAGGTACTCCTCGATCGGGTCATTGGTGCTGGTGAAGTCGTCGAGCATCGGGACAAAGACATCAGAGAGCATGTCGCCCGCGACCAGAACCTTGCGTTCTTCGATCAACAGCGCCGCATGGCCCGGGGCATGCGCAGGATGCTCGACAATCCGGATTCTGGGTCCATCCCAAGGAATCTGCGTGGTTTCGGCAGGCAGACCGGTGATGAGGCCGTACAGGTCCAGCGGTGTTTTCCCGGCGATTTCCGGCGGCAACCCGTCGGCGGCGCGGGCCTTCCAGTCCGCGTTCGACTGCAGATCTCGCATGAAAGCCGCGCAGCGGGCTGTGCCGTAACGGGGCGCTTCGCCGAGTTCGGCGTGCCAGAGCACATGATCCCAATCAGGATGCGTCGAGAAGCCTGCCACCACAGGCTGGCCCAACTGACGAAGGTCGTTCGCCAGACAGATCATCTCATCGCCCGTTATCCCGGCGTCCACGAGTAACACGCCGTCCCCGCCTTGCACGACAACGGTGTTGTTCCGGAGTAACTCGCTCTGGTGGATCAGCACACCCTCCGCTACCTGCTTCAGCACAGGGCTCCTCCCACTTGTGGTTTGCGATCTCGGATCTGGTCGGTGGACATGATCGATTCTCTCGGTTATCGACTGGGTGCGATGTTGTGGTTGAGCCGGAACACGTTGTCGGGGTCGTATCGGTCCTTGAGTGCGGTGAGGCGGGCGAGTTTGTGCGGCGGGTAGGCCCGTCGTACGCCAGCGGCGCCCTCGTCGCCCATGGTGTTGACGTAGGCGCCTTTGGCGTACGGTTCGAGCGCAGCGGCGCACCGTTTGGTCGCGGCGATCCGTAGGTCGTCCTCATCGGACCGGGTCCAGCCGGTGCCGGCCACGTACTCGAACATGGCGTCGCGGTGGCTGAAGGCCGTGTCGTCGTCCGGCACGTCGGCGATCGCGCCGCCGTAGGCCTGCAGGCTCACCGACGGCAGGTGTTCGCCGGTCCCGTCCGCGGTGCCGCGCCGCAGGAAGACACGGATGGCGTCGTCGGAGAACTCGGTGAGGTAGTGGCCCTTCCAGTACCTGCGTCGCGCGTGTCCTTCCACGCTGTCGTCCATCACCTGCAGCCGCAGGTACGACAGCTCCTCGACCCGTTCCGCGACGGGCCGCCCGAAGGCCCGCATGACGGAGTGCAGCCGCCGGCCCTCCTTGGGGTCGCCGACCCACACGAAGCCGACGCGGGCCAGCGGGGTGCCGCGCAGCTCCGGCGGGATGAACTCGTCGCCTGCCGCACCGACCCCGGCGGTGAACGTGGCCGAGCGGGGTGCTTCGGCGTTGAGGTCACGCCATTGGCGGAAGACTGGGAACGCGTCATCGACTGGAAAGTGGAAGTCCGCGATGAGAGCGCGGGTGCCGACCGGGTGCAGCCGGAACTCGAACTCGGTCACGATCCCGAAGTTCCCGCCACCGCCGCGCAGCCCCCAGTACAGCTCGGGATTCTCGGTCTCGCTGGCCCGCAGCAACTCGCCGTCAGCCGTGACTATCGCGAAGGAGACCACGTTGTCACAGGTCAGGCCATGCTGACGGGCGAGCCAGCCCATTCCCCCGCCGAGGGTCAGTCCGCCGACGCCGGTGTGGGAGACGTTACCGGCCGTCGTCGCCAGCCCGTGCTCCTGCGTGGCCCGGTCGAGGGCGCCAAGCATCGCGCCGCCCTGAACCCACGCTCGGCGCCGGACCGGATCGACCCGGACATCGAACAGTGGCGTGAGGTCGATCATGAGGCCACCGTCCGGCACGGCCAGCCCGGCGATGCCGTGACCGCCGCACCGTACACCGACCGCCAGGTCGTGCGCCCTGGCGAACCGCACGGCCGCCACCACGTCCTTGTCGCTCGCGCAGCGGACGATCAGCCGCGGCCGTCTGTCGATCATGGCGTTCCAGACGGAGCGCGCCTGGTCGTACCCGTCGTGCCCCGGCAGCAGCACGTGGCCGTCGAGTCGGTCGGACAGGTTCCGGATCTGACTGTCCAATGTGGTCGGACCAGCTGTGGTTCCCATGTGTCCTCCTTCAGGACGCGGCGTCAGGCGGCCGTTTCGGCGATCGGTTGGTAGGAGAGAACGACGAGACCCGACGTGAACGTCCTGGTCCGCACCAGGCGCAGCCTCGCCGTGCTGCCGTCGCGGAAGAGCAGGTCGCGCAGGTGTCCGCTGCCGACCAGCACCGGGTGCAGCCAGATCCGCAGCTCGTCGAGCAGGTCGTGGTACATCAGCGTCTGCGCGACCGGGCCGAACCCGTACATCAGGAGGTTCTGGCCGTCCCGCAGCAGCTTCGACACCTCGCCGGGGAGGTCACCGCTGATGACCGTCGTGTTGCACCAGTCGACCCTGTCCAGGGTCGACGACACGACGTACTTGGGCATCGTGTTCATTCGCGTTGCCATGTCCGAGCCGGTGGGAGCGGCCGACCACGCCTCGGCGAGGGTCACGTAGGTCCGGCGGCCCATGACGAGCGCGTCGTTCGCCAGGAGCTGCTGGTGGGCGTACGCGGCGGCCTCGCCGTCGTGGTGGTCGAACATCCACCGTTCCGGGTGTTCGATCACCCCGTCGAGCGACATGTGGACCGACGCGACTGCCCGTTTCATGTCCAACCTCCTCCGCTTGCTGCCACGACAGACTGTCTCGGGGCCCGGTATCCGAACATCCGTGCCGATACGGACTCACCACGGAACGGCCCCGGATCGCCCACCGATCGGTCACACTGTCGCGGTGACGCGGACGCACCCGATCGAAGTCTCCGAACGCGAGGCGGAAGTACTCGCGGCGGTCGGCGCACGCCTGTCCAACGCCCAGATCGCCAACCGCCTGCACATCTCCGTGCGCACGGTCGAGAGCCACGTGTCGTCGCTGCTGCGCAAGTACGGCGCCACCGACAGGTGGGACCTCGCCGACCAGGCCCAGCGCGGCACACCGCCGCCCGGTCACCTGGCTGGGCTGCCCGTCGCGCGCACGACGTTCGTCGGGCGGTCCCACGAGTGCGACCTGGTCGTCGGTCTGCTCGCCGACGTGCGGTTGGTGACGCTGCTGGGCCCCGGCGGGATCGGCAAGACCCGGCTGGCGGCGGTGGTGGCTGAGGCGGTGGCGCCGTCGTTCCCGCTCGGCGGCGCGTTCGTCGACCTCGTGCCGGTGCGCGACGGGTTCGTCGAACGGGCGGTGGCCGCCGCCATCGGTGTGACCGAACGGCCCGGCCAGACCCTGGCGGACAGCATCGCCCAGCGGCTCGGCCGCGGCCGGTCACTGCTCGTCCTGGACAACTGCGAACACCTCATCGACGCCGCAGCCGCGTTCGTCGAGCGGTTGCTGTCGACCTGTCCCGACGTGACCGTGCTGGTCACCAGCCGGGAACGGACCGGGGTGCCGGGGGAGCGGACGGTGCCGGTCGAGCCGCTGCCGCTGGCCTCCGACGCCGAGCGGCTGTTCCGGGACCGGGCCACCGCGGCCGACCCCGGCTTCACCGCTGGCCAGGCCGTTGTCGTCGAACTCTGCGGCAGGCTGGACGGCCTGCCCTTGGCGATCGAGCTCGCGGCCGCACGCAGCGCGTCACTCGGCCCCGACGGTCTACTGGCCGCGCTGGACGACAGTCTGCTGATGCTGGCCGGTGGTCGTGGACCGGTCGAGCGGCACCGGTCGTTGCGCGCCGTGCTCGACTGGAGTCACGACCTGCTCGCGGCGGACGAACGAGAGCTGTTCCGGCGCCTGTCGGTCTTCGCCAGCGGGTTTGACCTGACGGCCGTGGCCGCCGTCGTGCGCGGGCGGACCCGCGGCGCGGTCGCCGACGTGCTCGGCCGACTGGTCGACAAGAGCCTCGTCGTGCACCAAGGAGGCGCACGCAGCAGGTGGCGGCTGCTCGAGACCGTGCGGACGTTCGCCGCGGAGCAACTCGACGCCAGCGGTGAGCGAGCCGAGGTCCGGCAGCGACACCTGCACTGGGCTGCGGCGGCCGCCGCGGAGTTGGAGACCCGGCTGGACGGCGAGTGGCGGGGTGACTTTGACGCCGTCGTCGACGACCTGCGCGGCGCTGTCGCCGCCGCTCCTGGTCAAGACGTCGTCCCGCACCAGCTGGCCAGATCGCTGGGCCACCTGTCCTATGCCCGCCGGTTCCTGCACGAGGCTCCCGACCACTACGAGGAAGCCGCCAGGCGGGCGCTCACGCCAAAGCAGGCCGCCGAGGACCTGCGGAGCGCCGCCGATGGCGCGCACGCCTTCATCGACACGGGCCGAGCCTTCCAGCTGTTGCTCGCCTCGGCCGAGCAGGCCAGGGCGGCCGGGGACGGCAATACCGAAGCGATCGCGCTCGCCTTCGCCGTCACCACAGCCAACCGGCACCCGGCCGGGTTCACGGTGGAGGTGCCGCACGAGCGGCTACGCGCCCTGCTCGATCGGGCCACGGCCATCGGTGACCACCAGGACCGGTCCGTCGCCGCCCATCTCGCCGCGGCGAACGCGTGGAACGCCAACGGGGAGAAGGTCACGCCCGAACCCGCCCTGGTGCCCGCCGCGGTGGCCACCGCGCGAGCGACCGGCGATCCGGTGCTGATCAGCGCGGGGCTCGACGGGGTCGGCATCGCGGCACTGGCCGCTGGCCGGTTCCGCGAGGCGCACCGCGTTGCCACTGAGCGGATGTCCCTGCTCGACGACATGTCCCGCGACGACCCGTACCCGGCACCCGAGATCACCGACACGTACCACATGGCCGCCACCTGCGCGGTCGCCGTCGGCGACCTGCGCACCGCGCTGTCCGTGGCCAGGCTGGCCGCTGCCGACGACCTCGTCGGCAGCCAGTCGGCCGTCGCCATGAGCGCCCTGCTGCCTGCGCTGGTGCTGTCGGGCGACCTCGACGAGGCCGTGCGCCACGGGCCGGTCATCTGGGACGTCTGTGTCCGCGCGGACAGTCCGCTCGCGTGGGTCTCACCGGCGGTCGCGTCGGTCGCGCTGGCGCACGGCCTGCTCGACGACGAGGACGGCTTTCTGCTGTGGCGAGCCAGGGCCGAGCAGGTCGCTGGCGATGCCCAGGCGAGGTACCTGGCGTCGTACGCGGCGTTCGTCGACGCGCGGGTGGCCCTCCACACCGGACAGACGGACAACGCCGACGTGCTGACGGAGCGTGCCTTGGTCGATTTCCCGCGCCAGGACTGGCACCGCGCGTTCGCCCACGCCGCCGGAGCGGAGCTGGCTGTCGCGAGTGGACTGCCGGACGCGGCCGACCGACTGGCGGCGGCATCAGCCACGGCCACCGAGAACGACTGGGCCACCACCTGCCTCACCCGAGCTCGCGGTCGGCTCGACCACGACGCGGACGCACTCACCACCTCCCTCGCAGGCTGGGACCGTATCGGCGCCCGCTTCGAACACGCCTACACCCTGCGGCTGAGCCAGGAACCGTGACCGGCGGACGCCCTCACTGGTGCGGTGTCCCCGGCGAACGTTCGTGGACACCGCACCAGCAGCCGTGGAACTGCCGGACAGCGTGCAGGGCGGTGACGGCGATCAGCCGAGTCGCCACCTCATGCCACCGGTCGTCGCGGAATCAGGACAGCGCATGGAACCGGAGCGCGGACCGGAAACGGTGTGCGAGCAGGACCGCGGTCGCGGCGAAGCCCACACACAGTCCCGTCCACACGCCCCAGCCGCCCCACCCGAACGTGTAGGCACACACCGCCATGACCGGAACGCCGACAGCCCAGTAACCGATGAGCGTGCACCGCAGGCCGGAAACGGTGTCCCCGAGACCGCGAAGCAGACCGACCAGGATGTTCTGGGTGCCTTTGCTGTACTGCTGTGCGACGGCGAACAGCAGCAGGATGGAGGCGGTGCCGAGCACGGCCGTGTCGGTCTCGTCGTGCAGGAACGGCCACAACATGCCTAACGGTGCCAGCACGTAACCCAGGCTCACCACCGCCATGAACGTCCACGACAGCGTCAGGGCGCGCCGCGCGATCGTCCGCGCATGCTGGGGTTCCGACTGCCCGACCGCGCGGCTGACCAGTATCGACGAGCCTTGCGACAGGCCGATGTTGCACTGGTACACGATGTAGGCGAGCTGGTTGGCGACGTTGGACGCGGCGAGCATCGCCGGGCCGAACACACCCATCAACAGTGTCGCTATGGACGTCATCGCGGCCTCCGACCCGTAGGTGAAGCAGATCGGTGTCCCGTGCCGGGCGATCCGCCGGACCACCGCCGGATCGGCCCGCCACGCGCTGAGCGACACCATGGTTCGCAGTTGCGGGTCCCGGCGGATGGTGGTGGCGAACGCCGCCAGAGTGAAGAACTGGACCACTGTCGTCGACAGGCCCACACCGGCGACGCCGAGCCGGGGCAGGCCCGCCCAGCCGTAGATGAACGCCGCGTTGCAGCCCGCGTTCACCGCGATCGACACCAGCGTCACGGCCAGCAGCGAACCGGGACGGCGCATCCCGACCGCGAACTGCCGCAACACGTTCAGCCACACCATCGGGAACAGCCCGCCCGCCAGCGCGAACATCATCCCGCGGGCGAGTGCGGCGATCTCGGGGCCCTGACCGAGCAGCGGCAGGGCCAGTGCGAGTCCACACAGGACCGCGGCACCCGCTGCCGCGGCCAACGTGGCCACCAGGAGCGCCGATCGCAGCAGCGACCGGATCTCGTCGCGCGCCTGGTCGTCGAGCGTGTCTGTGCCGGTGCGCCGCTCACCCGCTCCGGCAGCGGTGGCCACCAGGTTCCCGACGCCGGTGACCATACCGACGCACATGGTGCGGACCTGGTTGTACAACAGGAGCGCCAGACCACCCGCCGCCACCGCGGACACGCCCAGCAGCCCGAGCATGGCGAGGTCGACGCTGGTGAGCGCCACCTGCGCGAGTTGGATCCCCGCGATCGGCGCGGCCAGCGCGACGAGCGCGGGGTATCCGCCCGCTGGTGTTGTCACCGAGCGTCTCACGCACTCACCGCCACGGGCACCGCCACCCGCTCGGGCACGGACCGCGCCATGCGGGCCGCGATCCGCACCGACACGGCGTAGGTGGTGAACCACCGTTCCACCCGCCGTTGGGCGAGTTCGTCGAGCACCGCGCGGTCGCGCAACCAGCCGTCGTCGTACACCGAGTCCAGGTATTTCTCTCCGGCGTCGTTGCACAACACCACGACAGTGCTCCCGGGTGGGTACGCGAACAACCGCCGCAACGCCACGTGGATCGCGCCGCCGGTCGTCCCGCCCACCAACAAGCCGGTGCGCTGTGCGACCACGCGGGCGCCCGCGAACGCGTCGGCATCGGAGACCCGGTGGGCATCGTCGATCACGGTACGGTCCACATTGGAGCCGATCGGGAAGCCCGCCGGGCTGCCCGCGCCGGTCTGGTGGTAGATCCCCGGCGGGCCGCCGAAGATGATCGAACCGACCGGCTCGACCGCCACCGACCGGGTCCGTGCGCCCGCCGCCCGCAACCCGCGGATCGTGCCGCACAGCGACCCGCCTGTGCCGACCGCCGCGACCAGCACGTCGACGGTGCCCAACTGCCGCAGCAGTTCCGACGCCAACCCGCCGTAGCCGTTGGCGTTACCGGGATTGTTGTGCTGATCGGGATGGTAGGCGCCCAGTTCGGCGGCGAGCCGCGCCGCGACCTGCCGTCTGCGCACGGAACTGGGACCGCCGTCCGACGGGCAGTCGACGAACACCAGCCGCGCGCCCATGGCGGTGAGCATGCGCAGTTTCTCGCGGGCCGCGTGCTGGTCGACGACGGCGGTGAACCGGTAGCCGCGTTCCAGGGCGACCAACGCCAGCCCGCACCCGGTGTTGCCGGATGTGGGCTCCACGATGTGACCACCCGGGCGCAGCTTGCCGTCCCGCTCCGCCTCGATGATCATCTGCCGGGCCATTCGCACCTTGCACGAGCCGGTGGGGTTCATCTGCTCCAGCTTGAGCAGCAGGCGGGTCCCGGTCCCGGTGTGCGCGAGCTCGAGCAGCGGAGTGTCCCCGATCAGGTCCGAGGCACGCTGGACGATGGTCATGGGATCTCCTGGATCGGGTAGTCGGTGTCGACATGCCAGCGGTCACCGTCGACGACCACCTTCGGCGGCAACGGCAACTGGTGGAAACCGCTCTCGTTCTTGTCCATCTGGTAGCCAGCCGTGTTGGGGTACACGAGCAGGTCGCCCGGCACCGGGCGGGCGGGCAGTTCCACCGTGCGCCAGGTCAGCACGTCGTACTCCAGGCAACTGGACCCCGCGACGGCGGTCCGGACCGGCGTGTCGCCCTGCCTCGGTCCGCCGGTCCGGACCAGTATCGGGTCGGGCAGGAACTCGCTGCCCTTCCATTGTTCGGACAGGCTCATGCTCAGCCCGGCGACGGTCGTGACCAGGTGGCCGGTGCTGTCCTTGCTGCCTTGTACCGGGAACACCGAGAACCCGGCGCTGTCCAGCAGCGCCCGGCCCGGTTCGAGCAGCAGGTCGATCCCGGCGTCGCGCAGCCGGGCGGCCAGCGGTGCGCCGCCGACGTCGTGCCGCAGGATCTCGGTCACCATCGCCGCGCCGGTGGGGGACTGGTGGTACGGGTAGGTGCGCTGCGGATCGCGGCCACCGTGGAACCAGCTGTCGTGCTTGCTGTCGGTGAACCGGCGCCAGTCCTCTTCGGACACGTAGGCCACAGCGATCCCACCGCCGATGTTGATCTTCGAGGCGGGATGGCCGAGCGTGCGGGCCCGTCGGCACAGCTCGATCAGGTGCGCGGCGAGCTCGGCGCGCGGAGCCGGGTCGTATCCGTCGAGATGGAACGAGAAACCGCGCAGTGCGACCATCGTGCCGAGTGTGGCGCACCGGTCGACAGCGGCCGTGAGATCGTCGGGAGCGAAGCCGAACCGGCTCGTCGGCGCGGTCGGCGGCCGGACCCGCAACAGCACGTCGGCGGTCACCTCGAGACGGCGGGCGTGGACGGCCACGCGCTCCAGTTCGTCGGCCGAGTCGACCGCCAGCAGACAGTGGTGCCGCAGCCCCAGCCACAGCAGACCGTCGGACTTGGCGGCACCGGTCACCCCGATCGCCTCACCACGGACACCATTGCCCAAGGCGTGCACCAGCTCCGGCACGCTCGCCACGTCGACACCGGTGCCGGGGCGGGTGCATTCGCGCAGCCACGCCGACGCCTTGTTGGCCTTCTTCCCGTAGTACACGACACCACGGGTGTTCTCGGCAGTCAGTGCGTCGACCAGACCGGTGAGGTTCTCGGCGAAGGTCGGCGGATGGATCACGTGGAACGGACCGCCGCCGACGGCCCGAGCGATCTCCCACAGCATCGAGCTGGCGCGCAGCCGACGTGCCCACGGACGCTCCAGTGCGGGCAGTGGTGGCGACAGTGCGGTGGTCACGACCACAGGGTCACCTCGCGTCCACGGCCCGCCGCGATGGCACGCGTGGCCAGCGCGTGCGCCACCGGGATGTCGGTGATGATCATGCCGCTGCTGAACGCGAACACCCGGTCGTCGTCCGTGCGGCGTCCCGGGGCCCGGCCCGCGAGGATGTCGGGCAGTTCGGCGTCGATGCGGAACACGCCGTCCGGGCCCGCCATCCGCCGTCCGGTGACCTCCACCTGGGCGGCACTGGTGGCCACCGTGTAGTCGGCCTGCGCGAGCGTGCCTTCCTGAACGCCCTTGCTGGCAACGGAGATCAGCAAACCGCCCGGCGGCAGCCAGCCCAGCCGGATCTTCGGGTGCGCCGCCCGGCCGGACGCCGCCACCACGATGTCCGAGTCGGCGGCCGCGGCTTCCACGTCGTCGACCAGTTCCACCTCGCGGTCCGGGAACTGGTCGGTCAGCGCCGCGATACTGGCGCGGATACCGTCGGGGTGGGTGCCGTACAGCCGCAGCCGCTCCAGCCCCGGCAGCGCGGTCAGCAGATAGGGCAACGTCCGGATTCCCTGTGCGCCGGTGCCGACCATCAACGCCGAGCGCGCCCCCGGCTTGGCGCAAGTCCGCGCGATCAGCGCGGTACTGGCGGGTGTGCGCGTGGCGCCGACGCGGTGGCAGTCCAGCAGCGCGAACGGAGCACCGGTGGTGTCGTCGTACAGGGTGATGGTCGTGTAGTACCTCTCGGCAGAGGTGCTGCCTTGCCGGTAACTCGTCTTGAACGCAGCCTGCTCGAGCGAGCCGTCGTAGCCGAGCATCGAGTACGCGACCGAGTCCCGCGTGGGGTCGGGCATCGGCACCATCAGCTTGGCCGGATTCTGCGACCGGCCGGACGCGAAAGCCAGGTAACCGTCCTCGACCATCGTGATCGCCTCGTGTGGGGCGAGTTCGAGGTCGTGCAGGTCCTTACGGGTGAGGATGTGCAGTGCAGGGCCGTAATTCACGGGATTGACAACCTTTCTGGCGCAGGGAATTCGTCTCGGCACCGTGAAACCGTCGACTTCGCGTGGTTTTGGGCGTGCGGGAACAGGGGCGCACGCGTACGCGGACGTCCTTGGGAAACGAACGTGTTTCTACGTGAGAATGCCGAGTCGAATGACCGATCAGGTCAGTGCAGGGAATCGAGAAGGAACACGCGCAACCGTCATCAGGGGTGGCTGTGAATGATTGCGGAGCCGCAGCAGGGCGGTCAGGTCCGCGCGACGCAGACCGTCAGCAGGAACGCGCGTCCGTGCCCCGCCCTGATCGGCGGGGGATGCTTTCGCCTGCCCGGCTGCCGGTAGCCCCCGTGCACGCGATCGTTCAGCGGCAACGGGAACACGAACAGGAGCAGCGTGAGCAGGAGGGCACCCGAGTCGTCCTCGGCTCGTGTCAGGACATCCGCGCCATCGGGACTGTGCACCAACGCGCCGCGTGTCTCGCCGTCCACTTCGCCGATGTCGGCGGAAACCGGACCGCCGGTCGGGCCGAAAGACAGGGAAGCGGCGGAGACTCCCGGATGCAGGACATGAGCTCCGTGGTCCCCGGCGCACACCGTCAGATACAGGGAGGCCAATGCGCCGAGGGCGAGAAGTATTGCCCGCACCCGCCGGTAGCGGATTCTGGGGGCAGGCAAAATGACTCGCACAGACCCCGAAGCTACTCAGCGGGCCGGTTCGGTCGATACCGCCAGACGGGCCATGGTGTTCGCGGATTTACCCGGCGCTTCGACGAACTTTCAGGTTATGGGGAGGATTTATGAGTGGAGTTGTGTGAGCAAACTAGAATCCGGATGTTCATCGGTCATCCGGTGAGACCGCCGGTGACCATGAGGCGGGGTGTTTGTGAGTGGTTTGGTGCTGGTGCGTGGAACAGGTGGGGATGTAGGAAGACCACGTCTCCTGGTTGACCTGTCAGTTCCACCACACGAAGATCGACGCCGTCGACGGTTGTTCCTCCGTGCTTCATCAGCGTGGCAACGCGTTGGTCCGCGGCACCCGGCTCCCGGATGCTGCGCAGCCACGGGTCGGCGCTGAAGATCGCGTTACGTGCCACAGATGAGCGTCCCGGGTCGGCCGGGTCGATTCGGTGCAGGTACCGCTCGACGAGGTGGTGGGATCCGGACAGGACGACAGTACCCCCGCCGCCCGCGGCGACCGGCGCGAGAAAGGCCAGCCATTTCAACCTCAGTGCTGATCGGGCTGGGAAGTCGATGTGCCAGCCATCGGCTGGTACGTTCCACTGTCCATGGCTGGGGAAGGTGACCAGTGGGCCGCCCCAGCTGAACGGCTGTTTCCAGCTCTCCTCGCCGAGCAGTTCGCTGATCGCCGCGACGATCGCCGGGGTGGCCAGCGCGTCGAATGTTCTCTTTCGCCGCAGTGAACCGAGTTTCCTCGGCTCGGTCACTGTCCATGTGGAACGGTCGGTGCGGGAGAGGCCATGTGTCCGCGTCAGCTCCGACCAGACCGCGTCAGCCATCGCCGTGGCGAGTTCAGGTGGGAAGCTCTGGTCGAGCCGGACGAAGCCGTGTTCGGCGAAACGCAACCGGAGATCCATGTCGCTCCTTGAGTGGGGACCCTCAAGCGCGGCACGGGACAGGCCCGCATGCAGGCAGCCGCCAACCCATGCCGACCCGACGGTCGGTCATGGGCGGGCACCTCAGCACGCCCAACACCGCGACCATAACAGCCGCTGGCTCGGCAGTCATGTCATTTGCCCCTGGCCAAGCCAGATCGTCGACCCCGTCTGTCATGAGCCAGCAGATCATTCTGGTTCGTCCCAAGTCGGTTGTCACAGAACGACGTTGGACACCCTTTGTACGTTTGTGGACACTCGCGGACCAGGAGAGTGGTCAGACTGGGTGGTGGTCAGGGCCAGCGTTGAGTTCGATGTCGTGCTCCAGCAGGGCCTTCATCGCACACAAGGCGGTGCTGAAGCCGCCGACAGTGTCGTTGAGCCAGCGGACAGCGTCGTCCCCTGAACCTTGGAAGCCGGACTCGGTGACCTCCACGAACGTGGCATCTTCCGCGTGCGGGGTGAACCGCAGCTCGACCGTGGTCGGCTGCTGGTAGTTCCCCCACTCGAACCGGATCAGACGGCCTTCCTGCACTTCCTTGACCCGCACCTCGACGGATGCGCCATACGTCTCCCACTCCCAGCGCAGTTCGGCCCCCGCGACCATTGGGCCGCTGCTCTTGCTGTACCAGAAACGGGAAGTGACGGCCGGATCAGTGAACGCCTGGAACGCCACCTCCGCGGGCCTACGGACGATCATGCATGCATACGCGACGGGAGCCTGCGTGAGGTGAAGTTTCTCCATGGACACGGTCATGCTCTCCTAAAAGTCCCTCACGGGTTCGGACCAGAGTTCAGAAATGTGCGGCAAGGTCGATCACCTGGTCGAGCAGCGTCGGAACGTCGTGATGTCGGCCATCAGCACGTCCCGCCCCCTCTACCTTGAGCTGTCAAGGCACGCTACCGAGGATAATCTTGAGGTGTCAAGGTAAGGTGTCGATCGTGACCGCCTCACGAGTGCGAAGGCCCCAGCGGGCATGCTCGACGAGTTCCTGGCCGGTGGAAAGCGGCTGAGCGTCAGGAGACGTACACGGTCGCCAGCGTGACGTTGGCGCCACGGAGGCGGATCGTGACGGTGCCGGGGTGTGTCGGGGTGAAGTCGATGTCCTCCGGCTCGGTGGAGTCCACATCGGCGTTGCTGTCCGGGTATCCGTCGACAGTGATGTCGTCGGTCCGGTCCGCCCGGATGTTGATCTTCACCGGCTGGCCGACCGCCACTCGCAGGACGGTGTCGGGTGGCTGGACGGCGCCTGCCTGGTAGGCCACGTCGGCGACTGTCTTGGTGACGATCGGCCCGGTCGACGAGGGCATCGGCTGGGAGGACACGGTCGCCGGTGGGCTGTTGGGCGGATTCGTTGGGGATATCGGCTTGTCCGATGAGCAGCCGGCGCTCACCACTGTCGCAGCGATCACGCCGCTGGCCACCATGCCAGCCGCCAGCCGCCGCACAAGCACCGGGTACGTGGTCGACCTGGTCATTGAGTCAGATTAAGACTGAGTGCGGCCAACCGCAGAGCGGGTAACCCGAACGGGTCGCTGGCGATCATGTGTGCGCGAGCGACTCACCGACGCCGCGCCGGAGGCCAGCGTTGCGTTACGGAGAAGGACGTCGAGTTCGTACGGGCGGATGGATCCGGTGACCCGGATTCGTCGCCCGCTACGAACGGGCGGTCCGTGAAACCTCCTAGGGTCGCCAGTGAACGAGGCGAGCCTAGGAGGCGGAGCATGCGGACACTCTTGCGTGGCGGTCGTGTCATCGACCCGGCGACGGGTTTTGACGGTACGGCCGACGTGCTGGTATCCGGCGGGGTGGTCACCGCCGTCGGGCCGAGTCTGCCCTCGCAGCCGGGTGACACGGAGATCGACGTCTCCGGTCTTGTCGTCGGCCCCGGTTTCATCGACCTGCACAGTCACGTGCACACCATCGCGGGCCAGCGGCTGCAGGCGATGGACGGCGTCACGACCGCGCTCGACCTCGAAGCCGGGCTGATGCCGATCGAGCGGGCCTACGCCGAGGCCGCCGCTGCGGGAAGGCCGCTGCACTACGGTTTCTCCGCGTCGTGGGGGTCCGCCAGGGCGCACGTGCTCGCCGGGATCGAGCCCGACGCCAAGATCGACAGCGGCCTCGCGGTGCTCGGGAACCCGGCCTGGCAACGGACTTCGTCGCCGACCGAACTCAACGCTTGGCTGTCCCTTCTGGAGGGTGAGCTCGCTGCGGGCGCGCTCGGGATCGGGGTGCTGCTCGGTTACGCTCCTCTGACGGATCCCGGCGAGTTCATGGCTCTCGCCCGGCTCGCCAAACAGGCGGGGGCACCCACCTACACCCACGTCCGGGAACTGGTCGAAGTGGATCCCGCGACCCCTGTCGACGGCTCGGAGGAGATCGCGATCGTCGCGGCCGAGACCGGCGCCGCCATGCACCACTGCCACGTCAACAGCACTTCCGGCCACCAGATTGACCGTGTGCTCGCCGCGCTGGAGGCGAGCCGCTCGGCCGGGTCGAGGGTGACCGTGGAGGCCTATCCCTACGGTGCGGGCAGTACGGGGATCGGCGCGGCCTTCCTCTCGCCGGAGCGTCTGAAGATGAAGGGGCTCTCGCCGTCCAGCGTGATCATGCTGGAGTCGGGGGAGCGGATCGCCGACGAGGGGCGTCTGCTCCAGGTGCGTGCCGAGCAACCGGGTGCGCCGTGCATCCTGGAGTTCCTCGACGAGCGCAGCCCGCGTGACCTCGCGCTGCTGCGCCAGGCGCTCGCGTTCCCCGACTCCATCGTCGCCAGTGACGCCCTGCCTGTGTACTGGAAGAACGGCACCAGCGAGAGCACCGAATGGCCGTTGCCGCCCGGTGGCGCGACGCATCCGCGTACGTCCGGGACGTACGCCAAGACGTTGCGCCTGATGGTGCGCGAGAGCGAGGCCTGGACTTGGCTGGAGGCGTTCCGGCGCTGTTCCTACCTGCCTGCGCGCGTCCTCGACGAGGTCGCCCCCGCCGCGCGGGCCAAGGGCAGGCTCGACGTCGGAGCGGACGCCGACATCGTCGTCCTCGACCCGGACACCGTCACCGACGCGGCCACCTACTTCGACTCGACAAGGCCTTCGGTCGGCATCCGGCATCTTTTCGTTTCGGGCGTTGCTGTTGTCACCGACGGAAACCTGCGCACCGACGCGTTCCCCGGCAAGCCGCTGCGCGGTGAGCCGCGATGAGCGAACTGCTCGCCGACATCGAGACGCTCGTTCGCTGCGAGTCCCCGTCGTCGGATCACGCCGCGGTGGCCCGAAGTGCCGAGGTCGTGGCGGGGTTGGGCCGGAAACTGCTGGGGACGGAGCCGGAGCGGATCGTCGTCGACGGCGTCACCCACGTGCGATGGCGATTCGGCGGCGGACCGCCTCGCGTACTGCTTCTCGGTCACCACGACACGGTGTGGCCGCACGGTTCGCTGGAGACCCATCCGTTTTCCGTGCGGGACGGTGTGTTGCGCGGACCCGGCTGCTTCGACATGAAGGCCGGAGTGGTGATGGCGTTGCACGCCGCCGCGGTCGTCCCCGATCGCGCCGGACTGTCCATTCTGGTCACCGGCGACGAGGAGATCGGCTCGCCGTCGTCCCGCGCTCTGATCGAGGAAACGGCGGCGGGCTGTGACGCGGCGTTCGTGCTGGAGGCTTCGGCCGACGGCGGTGCGCTGAAATGCCGCCGCAAGGGCGTCTCCCACTACCGGATCGAGGTGATCGGACGCGCCGCGCACGCCGGGCTCGAACCGGAGAAGGGGATCAACGCGGGGATCGAGATCGCGCACCAACTCCTCGCGGCGGCCGCACTCGCCGATCCGGAGGCTGGGACCAGCGTGACACCCACCGTCGTCTCGGCGGGAACGACGGTCAACACCGTCCCCGCGGCCGCGAGCGTGGCGCTCGACGTCCGCGTGTGGAACGAGGCCGAGCAACTCCGCGTCGACCGGGCCATGCGGGAGCTGCGCCCGGTTCTGGCGGACGCCGACGTCCGGGTGACCGGCGGCATCAACCGGCCGCCGTTGGAGGCAAGCTCGTCGTCGGGATTGTTCGAGCTGGCCAGGGAACTGTCCGGCGAACTCGGTCTCGGTGAACTGACCGCCGCGTCGGTCGGCGGCGCCTCGGACGGCAATTACACCGCGGGAATGGGCGTCCCCACCCTCGACGGGCTTGGCGCCGTCGGCGGCGGGGCACACGCGGATCACGAACACGTCGTCGTCGCGGAACTGCCGCGGCGGACCGCCTTGCTGGCCGCACTTGTGGAAAACGTCCTCGCGAAGCGGGATCCGTCCGGCGCGACGAATCCCGTGGGCGAATCTGGTACGGCACGACGGTGACTCGGCCACCGAACCGGGGAAGGATCCTCCCGTGACGAATCTTGCGGCGAACACGGAAAGCCTGGTCACGGCGGAGGTTCGCGACGAGGCCGTCGCGGTCGCGCGGGCCGCGGCCGCGGCTTCCGGCGTCGAAGTCCGCGAACTCACCGAGATCGCCGATCTGTCGGCGGTGGTCGGCCTGTTCGAGTCGATCTGGAAGTCCGCGCCCGGTGCCCGCCCGGTGAGCACGGAACTGCTCCGGGCGATGTCCACGGCCGGGAACTACGTCTCGGGCGCGTTCGAGCACGGCGAACTTCTGGGAGCGTGTTTCGGCTTCTTCGGGAATCCGGGAAAGGCGAGCCTGCACAGTCACATCGCCGGGGTCGCCAAGGCCGGTGTGGGCCGGGGTATCGGTCACGCGCTCAAACTGCACCAGCGCGGCTGGACGCTGCTCCAGGACGTCCCGGTGATCACCTGGACCTTCGACCCGCTGGTGCGCCGCAACGCCTATTTCAACCTGGGGAAACTCGGCGCGCGCCCGATCGGTTACCTGCCCGACTTCTACGGTCCGATGCAGGACAGCATCAACGGTTCGGGTGACACCGACCGGCTGATGGTCGGCTGGGACCTGACGAGTCCGGACGTCCGCGCCGCGGCCTTCGGCCAACCAGTCCTGATCGACGCGGAGGCATTGGGCGCGGCGAAGGCGCTTTCGGTCGACTCCGATGGCGGTCCGCTCGTCGGTCTCGCCGACACCCCGACCGTGCTCGTTGCCGTTCCGTCCGACATCGAACGGGTACGCCGCACCGATCCCGCTCTCGGCAAGGCGTGGCGCGCCGCCCTGCGCGAAGTCCTCGGTGGACTGATGGCGGACAACGCCCATATCGCCGGTTTCGATCGTGCCGGCTGGTACGTGATCTCGAAGGAGCAGTCGTGAAACTCAGCGGTGTGGAGCTGCGCCGGGTCCGGATGCCGCTCGTGGCCCCGTTCCGGACGTCGTTCGGGACGCAGGCCGAACGGGAACTGCTGCTCGTCCGCGCGGTGACGCCGACGGGCGAGGGCTGGGGCGAATGCGTGGCGATGGAGGCGCCGCTCTACTCGTCGGAGTACAACGACGCCGCCGAGCACGTGCTGCGCAACCATCTGATCCCGGAACTGCTGCGGGCCGGTGACCTCACCGCGCACAAGGTGACGCCGCTGCTGGCGAAGTTCAAGGGCCACCGGATGGCGAAGGCCGCGCTGGAGATGGCGGTTCTCGACGCCGAACTCCGGGTGCACGGCCGGTCCTTCGCCGCCGAGCTCGGGTCCACTCGCGACTTTGTGGCCTGCGGGGTCTCGGTTGGCATCATGGACTCCATCCCGGAGTTGCTCGACGTCGTCGGTGGCTACCTCGACGAGGGCTACGTCCGCATCAAGCTGAAGATCGAACCCGGCTGGGACGTCGAGCCCGTGCGCCAGGTGCGCGAGCGCTTCGGCGACGAGGTGCTGCTGCAGGTCGACGCGAACACCGCGTACACCCTCGGCGACGCGTCTCTGCTGGCCAGGCTGGACCCGTTCGATCTCCTGCTGATCGAGCAGCCGCTCGAAGAGGAGGACGTCCTCGGGCACGCCGAACTGGCGCGACGCGTCCGCACGCCGATCTGTCTTGACGAGTCGATCGTTTCCGCCAGGGCGGCAGCCGACGCGATCAAGCTCGGTGCCTGCCAGATCGTCAACATCAAGCCGGGGCGCGTCGGCGGCTACCTCGAAGCCCGACGGGTGCACGACGTCTGCGCGGCGCACGGGGTCGCGGTGTGGTGTGGCGGGATGATCGAGACCGGGCTGGGCCGGGCGGCCAACGTCGCCCTCGCCTCGCTGCCGGGCTTCACACTGCCCGGCGACACCTCGGCATCAGGCCGGTTCTACCGCACGGACATCACCGAGCCGTTCGTGCTCAAGGACGGGCATCTGCCGGTGCCGACCGGGCCGGGCCTCGGGGTGACCCCGATTCCCGGCCTGCTGGACGAGGTCACGACGTCGAAAGCCTGGATCAGTTTGTAGCATACCACGAATTCCGGGGTTAGATTTGGTCGGATCGAACCACTCGGTTCGGTGCGACAGGGGGTTGACTTCGGAGGATGCTGACGCCGGTGCCCAGTAAGCCGCACACGAGTCTGGGGCGCGTCCTCGAAGACCTCGGGGACGTGCTCCTTGAGCCGGTCGCGGTCGGCCGGACCACCCGCAGGCAGCTCGGCGGGGTGGTCATCCACGATCCGCACGACGAGTCCGAGTTTCCCGCGCAGGCCGTCGTGCTCGGCGTCGGGGTGCGGGAGCAGGACGAGGTCGTCCGCCTCCTGCACGACGTGGGTGCGCGAGGCGCGGCGGCGCTCGTCGTCCGCTCTCCCGTCACCCCGGCGCCGGAACTCCGGCGCGCGGCGGAGTCGTCCGGCGTCGCGCTCCTCGGCCTCGCTCGCGGCGCTTCCTGGGCCCAGCTCGCCGCGATGCTCAGGACGTTGCTGGCCGAAGGCGACGTCGGTGAGGTTTCGCCACAGACGCTCGGCGGGATGCCGTCGGGTGATCTGTTCGCGCTGGCCAACGCCGTCGCCGCGCTGCTCGACGCGCCCGTGACCATCGAGGACCGCAGCTCACGTGTCCTGGCGTTCTCCGGCCGCCAGGACGAAGCGGACCCGTCCCGGGTCGAGACCATCCTCGGCCGTCAGGTGCCGGAGCGATTCACCCGCGGCCTGGAGCGGGACGGCATCTTCGAGAAGCTGTACCGCGACCACACGCCCGTGTACGTCGATCCGCAACGCTACGACGACAGCGCGATCGCGATGCCGCGCGTGGCGCTCGCCGTCCGCGCCGGCGACGAGGTGCTCGGGTCGATCTGGGCGGCGGTCCGCGAACCGCTCAGCGAGGAGCGGACCCAGGCGTTCATCGACGCCGCCAAACTCGTCGCGCTGCACATGCTACGGCTGCGCGCGGGCGCCGACGTCGAACGACGTCTGCGTGCGGACCTGGTGAGCACGTCGCTCGAAGGCGGCGTCGGGGCCCCGGAGGCCATCGCCCGGCTGGGTCTGCTCGGCCAGCCGTCCATCGTGCTTGCCATGGGGGTACTCGGCGCACCCGCCCCGGACGAGGACCTCCGTCTGGTCGCGGACCGTCAGCGGGTCGCCGACGCGCTGGCCATGCACCTCAGCGCCGTCCAGCCGCGTTCGGCTGTCGCCCTCATCGGCGACGTCGCCTACGGCATCGTCCCGATGCCGGGCGGTCACGCCGACTGCCAGGAGCGCTCGGTGCGGGTCGCGTCGACCTTCCTGGAGCGCACCGGACGCCGGGCGGCGGCCGCGATCGGAATCGGACCACTCGCGCTCGACGCTTCCGGCCTGCGCGCCTCGCGTGACGGCGCGGACCGGGCGCTGCGCGTGCTGCTCACCAACGGCGGGCCGAAACGCGTCGCGACCGCGGAGGACGTCCACGTCGACGCGCTCATGCTGGAACTGGCCGACCTCGCCGCGGCCAGGGGAGACGTCGCGACCGGGCCCGTCGCGCGGCTGCTCGCCTACGACGTCCAGCATCAGTCCCAGCTGGTGCACACCCTGCGTTGCTGGCTGGACGCGTTCGGAGACATCGGCGCCGCGTCCGCCGCGGCATACGTCCACCCGAACACCTTCCGGTACCGGCTGCGGCGGCTCGCCGAAGTCGGCGAGATCGACCTCGACGACGCGGGGGAGCGGTTCGCCGCGATGCTGCAACTGCGGCTGCTGCGCTGTGACATACGGACCGACATGCGGACCGACATGCGGACCGACGCGCGGACCGGGCCGCCCACCGCCGAAGAATCCTGACCATCGGCCGGAATTGGTCGTCCCGGCCCGAAAAGCCGCCGAATATTCGTGTGATCCTACGAACTCTCCCGCTCACCCGCTGTTCAAGATAAGTGATCGGCGCGACACCGGCTCGGCCACCTGACCCGACTGTGTGCGTCGTTCTCCTTCTCTTCCAAGGTCTTCGGCGGAGGCGTCATGGCGGCAGTGGTCAAAGAGGACACCTGGACAGCGCGGCGGATCAACCGGACGGCGGTCATCACCATGGTGGTGATGGTGTTCGCCTGGTCGGTCGACTACATCGATCGGTTCTCGATGGGGATGGCGCTGCCGATGATCGGCGCCGAGTTCGACCTCAGCAAGACCGAACAGGGCTGGCTCGTGACCGTGTTCGCCCTGGTCTACATGGTCTGCCAGATCCCGGCCGGATTCCTCGCCGACCGCTACGGCTCACGCGGCCCGATGCTGGTCACGTTGCTGCTCTGGTCGGCGTTCACCGCGATGACCGGGATGGCGGGAACCTTCGGGATGCTGCTCGTGGTCCGCGGGCTTTTCGGTGTGTGCCAAGGGCTTTTCCCAGCGGCGTCGTTCAAGGCGATCGCGGAGCGGACGACTCCGGGCAACCGGGCGACAGTCACCGGCGTGATGCTTTCGGCGGGCGGGATCGGCGCGGGACTGGCGCCGCTGATCGTCGGGCCGTTGCTGATGGTGGTCGGCTGGCGGCACACGTTCTTCTGGATGGCGGGTATCGGCGCGCTGATCGGCGTCGTGGTCTGGGCGATTCTGCCCAAGGCGCTGCCGAAGTCGCTCAGCAGTCTTCCCCGCGACGAGGTGACAACGCCCGAGGTCTCCCGCAAGCAGGTGCTGAAGTCCCCGGTGATCTGGAAGTTCACCCTGCTGTTCTGCGTGACCAACATGCTCAACTACGGGATGATCACCTGGGTACCCAGCTACCTGCTGGAGACGAGGGGCCTGTCGTTGGGCCAGACCGGTGTGCTGGCCGCGATCCCGATGCTGGTCAGCATCGGCACGACCATCCTCGGCGGCTGGCTGTTCGACCGCTACTTCCACGACCACGGCCGCTGGTACCTCGGTTCCATCGCCCTGGTGACGGTGGTGCTGCTGACGCTGATGGTGACGGCGGACAGCACCGCGGAGTTCACCCTCTACGAAACGCTCGCCCTCGCGGTCTTCGGCATGGCGACGATGGCCGTGTTCGGCCTTCCGCTGCGAGTGCTTCCCACGGCGGTCACCGGGATCGGCATGGGGGTGATGAACTTCGGCGGCCAGGTCGCGGGCGCGGTCGCCCCGGTGGCGATGGGCTGGCTGGCCGACGCCTTCTCCTACACCGCCGCGTTCGGCTTCCTCATCGGCACCACCCTGATCGCCGCCGTGATGGCGTTCTGGGTCCCCCAGACCCCCGCGCAGTTCACATTTCGTCGGGCTGGATGAATTTTCCCGCCGTTCTCGTCGTTCCGCACGAATCGGTGACGCCCGTCACCGTCCTAGCATTCTCCGAACCGCCGGACCGCCCTTTCCACGGACAAGAGGTGCGCATGTCGAAACTCTCCGAAATCGATGCCTGGCTCGGGAACAACTTTCCTGCCCTCGTGGCCGAACACCAGGTGCCCGGCGCGGCCGTCGCGGTCTTCGCGAACGGCGAGGTGATCGACCACGCTGCAGGCCTGCTGAACACCGGTACCGGTGTCGAATCCACAGTGGACTCCGTGTTCCAGGTCGGGTCGATCACCAAGGTGTGGACCACCACCCTGGCGATGCAGCTGGTCGACGAAGGCAAACTCGACCTCGACAAGCCGGTCCGGACCTATCTTCCCGAGTTCGTCCTCGCCGACGACGACGCCGCGTCGCGGATCACTGTGCGGCAGCTGACCTGTCACACGTCCGGCTTCGAAGGTGACATCTTCATCGACACCGGGCAGGGCGACGACTGCGTCGCGAAGCTCGTGGCGAAGTTGTCCGACGTCCCCCAGTTGTTCGGCCCGGGGGAGATGTTCTCCTACAACAACGCCGGTTACTGCGTGCTCGGGCGGCTGATCGAGGTGCTGCGCGGCAAGTCCTACGACGAGTGCCTGCGCGACCACCTGTTCACGCCGCTCGGCCTGACCCACGCGGCCACCGGACCCTACGACGCGATCCGGTATCGCGCCGCGATCGGCCACATCCAGGCCACACCGGGTGACGCGCCGCAACCGGCCCCCGCCTGGGCGCTCACCCGGTCGAACGTGCCCGCGGGCTCGCACCTCGCGATGCGGCCGCGTGACCTGCTGACCTTCGCGCGCATGCACCTCAACGAGGGCCGGGCCGACGACGGAACCCAGGTGCTCAAGCCCGAGACCGTCCGTGCCATGTGGGAACGGCAGGTCGAGTTGCCCTACCTCGGTCTGATGGGCGGGGCGTGGGGCCTCGGCTGGATGATCTTCGACTGGCCGGGTGGCCCGGTGATCGGCCATGACGGCGGCACCATCGGCCAGTCGGCGTTCCTCCGGGTGGTGCCGGGCAGCGACGTCGCGGTGGCGCTGCTGACCAACGGTGGCCAGCCGCTGCACCTCTACCTGGACATCTTCCGCAAGGTCCTGGGCGACCTGGCGGGCGTCGAAGTCCCGCCGCTGCCCGAACCCAACGCCGCCGAGGCCCCAGCCGATCCCTCCCGATACGTGGGCGAGTACGCCTCGCAGGTCGCGGACATCGTGGTCAGCCAGGACGAGGACGGCGGCCTGTGGCTGGAACGTACGCCGAAGGGGATCTTCGCCGATCTCGTCAAGCCGGAGAAGAACCGGCTGTTGGGCTACAAGGGCGACACCCTGGTCGCGGAAAGCGGTGCACTGGGCCTGCACCTGCCACACGCCTTCGTCGGTGACGACGGCAGCGGCCGGGCGCTGTACGTCCACACAGGACGTGCGGACCGGCGGGTGAACCGGTGACCGGAATCGGTGCCGAGATCGGGGCCGTCTTCGCGAACGCGGGAGCCCGCGGTTTCGTGCACGCCAGGCAGATCGGCGTTCCCGGCGGCCCCGAGGTCAGTGTCGGCGCGGACGACCAGGTCGTGCTCGCGTCGGTCTTCAAGATCCCGGTCGCGGTCGCGTTCGCCCGCGAGGTGGCCGCGGGCAGGCTCGACGAGACCGAGCGGACCAGGGTCACCGCGCGGTACCGGATCGGCGGGATCGGCACCGCGGGATGCGCCGACGACGTCGAGATGAGCTGGCGCGACCTGGCGCACTTCATGCTGACGATGAGCGACAACGCCGCGACGGACCTCATCTTCCACCGGGTCGGGCAGGCGGCGGTGGACCAGGTCCTCGCCGACCTCGGACTGGAGCGGACACGGCTGATCGGCTGCTGTGAGGACCTCTTCGCCTCGGTGATCGCCGACCTCGGCGCGAAACCGGACGACGAACTGGAAGCCGTCCTGGCCGGGGCAGGCGAGGACCAGATGTGGAAGCTCTCGGTGCTCGATCCGGAACGCACCACGTCGTCGACCCCGCGCGAGATCACCGCGCTGCTCGATGCCATCTGGACCGACCGCGCGGGCGACCCGGCCGCCTGCGAACGGGTGCGCAAGATCATGGCGCAGCAGATCTGGCCACACCGGATCTCGTCCGGCTTCCCTGCGGGCGTGGCGATCGCGGCGAAGACCGGCACCCTGCCCGCGGTCCGCAACGAAGCGGGCGTGGTGACTGATGTGGACGGTCGGCGGTACGCCGTCGCGGTGTTCACCCGCGCCGAGTCCCTCGCGGACCGCTTGCCCGCGGTCGATTCCGCCATCGGCGAGGCCGCCCGCCTCGCCGTCGACCACCTTCGCGCGCAGACCTTGACCCGGTAGGAGAACCCATGAGGAAAGCCCGGCTCACCGCCGCGATCGTGAGCGTGGTGGCCTTGACCGTGAGCGCGTGCGGGGGGACGTCGCAATCCGGTGGGGACCGTACCGCGAACCAGAAACTGACCGACGGCAAGACCTTCACCATGGGGATCTCGTCCGACCCGGGATCGCTCGACCCCGCGATGACCGTGCTCGCGATCGCGCTCCAGATCGACCGTTTCCTGTACGACGGCCTGATCGACCTCGATGCCTCGGGCAAGCCCATCCCGCACCTCGCGGAGAAGTTCGAGGCCACGACGACCACGGCCGCCTTCACCCTGCGCAACGGGATCACCTGTGCCGACGGTGCTCCGCTGACCGCGTCCGACGTCGCGGCGAACATCAACTTCGTCGGCGACCCGGCGAACAAGTCGGCGATGCTGGGGCTGTCGATCACACCGGGGACCAAGGCGGTCGCCGACGACGCGGCCCGGACCGTCACTCTCACCAGCGGTGCGCCGGACGCGTTCCTGCTGCGCAACGTGGGCAGTCTGCCGATCGTCTGCGGCAAGGGACTGGCCGACCGGTCGACCCTGGCCAAGGGGCAGCACGGCACCGGCATGTTCACCATGACCGAACTCGTCCCGAACGACCACTACACGCTCACCCGGCGAAAGGAGTACGCCTGGGGTCCCGGGCAGTGGCAGCGCGAACAGCCGGGCCTGCCCGAGAAGGTCGTGATCCGGGTCGTCCCGAACACCACGACGGCGGCGAACCTGCTGCTGTCCCGTGAACTCAACGCCGCCACGATCACCGGGCAGGACCAGCAGCGGCTCCGTGCCCAGAAGCTGTTCCACGCCGACTTCCTCGCACCGATGGGCGAGCTGTTCTTCAACCAGGCACCCGGCCGCGCGGGCAAGGACCCGGCCGTCCGCCGCGCGCTGGTGCAGGCGCTGGACCTCGAGCAGATCGGCAAGGTCCTCACCAGCGGCAACGGGGAACCCGCCAAGGGGCTGGTCACCGCGGAACCCCTCGCCTGCTCGGGGGATTCGGTGAGCGGCAAGCTGCCCGCCTTCGATGTCGCGGCGGCCAAGGCAGGGCTCGACGCGGCAGGCTGGCTCCCCGGCCCGGACGGCGTGCGGGTCAAGGACGGCAAACGGCTCGCGCTCACCGCCGTCTACGGGCAGCAGCTCGGGCCCACCATGGCCTCGGGCGCCGAATTGATGCAGCAGTCGTGGAAGAGCATCGGTGCCGAGGTCACCCTCAAGGGCGTCGACAGTCCGGGTACCAGCCAGGTGCTGTTCGGTACCGGCGAATGGGACATCTCGATGGCGCCGGTGGGCTTCGTGCTGCCGAGTCAGGCCGTGCCGTTCATGTCCGGACCGAAGCCGCCCGCCGGAACGAACTTCGCGCACATCGAGAACCCCGAGTTCGACTCGCTGGTCGGGCAGGCGGCGAGCATGCCGGGTGAAGCGGGGTGTGCCACCTGGGCGGCGGCCGAGTCGGCACTGGTCAGCCGGTTGGACGTGGTTCCCTACATCCACACGGTCGTCCCGACCTTCGGCAGTGACGCGCGGTTCGAGGTCAACCTCGGCTCGATCGTCCCGTCGACGATCCGGATGTACTCCTGATGACCAGCGCGATCGCGGCGCCCGGCCTGCGGAGCAGCCCGTGGCTGTCGTTCGCCGGGCGCCGCCTCGGCCGGTTCGCCGTCTCGTTGTGGGTGCTGGTCACGGTGGCGTTCCTGATGATCCAGCTGATCCCCGGCGACCCCGTCCGGGCGGCGCTCGGCCTGACCGCACCGCTCGAGCTGGTGAACGCGCGGCGAGCGACTCTCGGCCTCGACGACCCGATCTGGCTGCAGTACGTCCACTACCTCGGCGGGCTGGTCACCGGTGACTTCGGCACGTCGATGACGAGCGGGCTGCCGGTCTCCGAGGTGATCGGCGACCGGCTGCCCGCAACTCTCCAGCTGGCGTTGCCCGCGTTCGCGGTGGTCATCGCCGTGGCGATCCCGCTGGGCGTGCTGTTCGCCGTGCTGACCCGGGGTGGCCGCCGCCGGGGCGCCGAACTGGCGTTCACCTCGACGAGTGTGCTGCTCGCGGCCATTCCCGAGTTCCTGGTGGCGGTCGCGCTGGTCGCGTTCTTCGCGGTCCGGCTCGGCTGGTTCCCGGTGGCCGGGAACCAGGGGCCGAGCTCCTTCGTCCTCCCGGTCATCGCGCTGGCCCTCGGCCCGGCGTCGGTGCTCTCCCGCATCGTGCGGGTGGAGACACTTTCCGTGCTGGGCAACGATTTCATCCGGACAGCACGGGCGAAACGACTGCCCGCGCGGTTGGTCTACTTTCGCCATGCCCTGCCGAACGCGTTGACCGCGACGCTGACCATGGGCGGGCTGATGCTGACCGGGATGGTCGCGGGGACGGTGCTGGTGGAGAACGTGTTCGCCTGGCCCGGTCTCGGTTCGAGTATCGCGCAGTCGATCCTGCAGAAGGACTATCCGCTGGTCCAGGGAATCGTGCTCGTCTACGGCATCGGGGTGCTGCTGGTGAACCTGGCGGTGGACGTGCTGCTGGCCGTCCTCGATCCGCGTTCGACGATCCGGGAGAGCTGAGATGGTGAAGGCCCTGCGCACCCCGGTGGGCGCGTTCTCGGCGGTCCTGCTGGTCCTGGTGCTCGCACTCGCGGTGCTGGCCCCGATTCTGTGGCATGGCAACGCCTTCGAGGTCGACACCGAGGCGATCGGCCAAGGACCGTCGGCGGCGCATTGGCTGGGCACCGACAACCTCGGGCGCGACGTCCTCTTCCGTGTCCTGGTGGCGACCCGGCTTTCGGTCCTGCTGGCAGTGCTCGCGACGGTGATCGGGGTGGTGACCGGGCTCATCCTCGGCACGCTGCCCTCGTTGCTGCCCCGTCCCGCCGCCCGGCTGGTCACCGCGATGGTGAACATCGCGGTCGCGTTCCCCGGGCTGCTGCTGGTGTTGTTCTTCTCGGTCATCTTCGGGGTCGGGACGCGTGGCGCGGTGCTGGCGGTCGGTTTCGCGCTGGCACCGGCGTTCGCACGGCTGGCACAGACGCTGTCGGCCTCCGTGGCGGGCCAGGACTTCGTGTCCGCCGCGCGGATCTCCGGCGTCGGCCGGATCCGGTTGCTGGTCAGACACATCCTGCCCAACATCGGCGAACCGCTGGTGGTGAACGCGACCATCGGCGCCGGTGCCTCGCTGCTGGCGTTCTCCGGGTTGTCGTTCCTCGGCATCGGCGTGCAGGCACCGGACTACGACTGGGGACGGCTGCTCGGCGAAGGGCTCAACGGGATCTACGTCAATCCGGCGGCCGCGCTCGCGCCCGGTGTCGCGGTGGTCCTGGCGGGACTCGCCTTCAACCTGGTGGGAGAGACCGTGGCCGGGGTGATCGGTGTCCGCACAGGCTCCCGGGCATTGGCGCCGCGGCCGGTCACCCCGGCCAGGGAGGAGGTCGCCGAGGACCGTGCGGACGCCCTGCTGGTGGTGGAGAACCTCCAGGTGGCCTTCCCGCGTCCATCAGGGTGGACCGTCCCGGTGCGCGGCCTGAGTTTCACCGTCCGGGCGGGCGAGGCGATCGGCGTCGTCGGCGAGTCGGGCTCGGGCAAGAGCCTGACCGGCCTTGCGGTGTCGCGTCTGGTCGAAGCGCCTGCCGTCGTCACCGCGGACCGGCTCGACTTCGCCGGGAAGCCGATGCTGACGACACCGGAACGGGACCTGCGCGGCCTGCTCGGTACGTCGCTGGCGATGGTGTTCCAGGATCCGATGACGTCGTTCAACCCGGCCAGGCGGATCGGACACCAGTTGGCGGAAGTGTCCGAACAGCACCAGGGTCTGCCGCGCGCCAAGGCGTTCGCGCGGGCCGTGGACCGGTTGCGCGCGGTGCGGATCCCCGCGGCCGCACGGCGCGCCCGGCAGTACCCGCACGAGTTCTCCGGCGGGATGAGGCAGCGCGCGATGATCGGCATGGGCCTGATGGGCGACCCGCGGCTGATCATCGCCGACGAACCGACCACGGCACTGGACGTCACCGTGCAGCGGCAGCTCCTGCGTCTGCTGGCGCGGACCAGGACCGAACGGAACACGGCGATCATCCTGATCAGCCATGACATCGCGGTCGTTTCCCAGACGTGCGAACGGATGCTGGTCATGTACGCGGGCCGGATCGTGGAGGACCTGCCGTCGGCCGGGACGCCGCGGCATCCCTACACGAGGGCACTGCTGGCCGCGACGCTCGACCTCGAGACCGATCGCGACGCGCCGCTCGCGGTGATCCCCGGCCGTCCACCGGAACCGGATCGCGTGCCCGACGGCTGCGCGTTCGCCGACAGATGTCCCGCGGTGACCGATCGGTGCCGTCTCGAAGACCCGGTCCTGGAACGGGTGACGGCCGAGCACCGTGTCGCGTGCTGGCATCCGCACAAGGAAGGTGCGAAGTGAGCGATCTTGTCTTCGACTCGGTGAGCGTGCGGTACGGCGGCAGGCGTGGTCTCACCGCGGTCGACCACGTGGGCCTGACCGTCCCTTCCGGACAGGTCGTCGGGCTCGTCGGCGAATCAGGCTCGGGGAAGTCGACACTGGCCCGTGCCGCCGTAGGACTCTCGCCGGTCAGCGCCGGGCGGGTCCTGCTGGGCGGTGTGGACGTCCGGAAGCTGCCCCGGCGCCGTCCACTGCAGATGGTGTTCCAGGACCCATATTCCTCTTTGGACCCTCGGATGAGCGTGGGCGAGTCGATCGCCGAAGCGATCCCGCGCGGTGTCCTTTCCAGTCGCGGCGCGCGCCGCGACGAGGTCGCTCGCCTGCTGGACCTGGTCAACCTCGATCCGGATCGCGCCGGTCACCTGCCGGGGCGGCTCTCCGGCGGTCAGCGGCAGCGGGTTGCGCTCGCCCGCGCACTGGCCGGGCGGCCGCAGGTGCTGATCGCGGACGAGATCACCTCCGCGCTCGACGTCTCGGTGCAGGGCGCGGTGCTCAACCTCGTCCGGTCCCTGCAACGGCGGCTCGGCCTGTCGATGCTCTTCATCTCGCACAACCTCGCCGACGTGCGCTACCTCAGCGACATCGTCGCCGTGATGTACCTCGGCCGGATCGTCGAAGTCGGCCCGGCGGAACAGGTGCTCACCGAGCCACAGCATCCCTACACCCGCGACCTGCTCGCTGCGGCACCGTCCGCGCACACCTCCCTGTTCGACACCGGTGTGGACGCGGCGACCGCCGACGCCGAACCCGCCGACCCACACCACCCGCCGAGCGGGTGCCGCTACCACACGCGATGTCCGGTCGGACCGCTCGTGCGCGCCGACCGCGAACTCTGCGTCCAGGTGGATCCCACCGAGGACGCGGCACACCGGCGCCACTCGGCGGCCTGCCATTTCGGTGAAAACGAGAGCCACCTGCCCGCGATCTCCAGAGGAGCAAGCGCATCATGACACGACGCCTCGGTCTTGAGGACCTGTACGAGATCGCCGCCCCCAGCCAACCTGCGCTGTCCCCGGACGGCGGCCGGATCGTGTACGTCGTGCGCACCGCGGACCGCGACAAGGACCGGAACGTGCACACGCTCTGGGAGGTCGGCGCCACTACTGGTGAAGCCCGGCAGCTCACGCGCGGAACCGCCGACATGGCACCGAGCTGGGCACCGGACGGCTCGCAAATCGCGTTCCTGCGCGCCCAGGACGGTCCACCGCAGGTGTGGTTCCTGCCGTCGTCGGGCGGGGAGGCCGAGCGGATCACCGAACTCCCGCTCGGGGCGAGCGCGCCGGTATGGAGCCCGGACGGCTCGCGGATCGCGTTCTCTGCCGCGGTCAACCTCGCGGGCGAACCGGCGCAGAACGCTCCGGTGGTGGCGGACCGCCTGGACTTCAAGGCCGACGGTGCCGGGCTGATCAAGACCGTCCGCAAGCACCTGCACGTCCTCGACGTCGCCACGAAGCAAGTGCGGCAGGTCACCTTCGGCGACTGGCACGCAGGCGATCCCACCTGGTCGCCTGATGGCACCCACCTGGCGTTCCCCGCCGGACGGGACGCCGACGCGGACCTGACCTTCCGGTCAGGCGCGTACGTCCTCGACGTGACCTCGAAAACCGCGGAGCCCCGGCTGATCGGCTCCGGCGAAGGCATGGTGGCTCAGGTCGGCTGGACCGCCGACGGCCGTGCGCTCCTGGTGGTCGGACGGCGCGACACCAACGTCGGCCACCTTGCGCTGCTGCGTGTCCCGCTCGACGGCGGGGACGCGGTCGACCTGACGGCTTCCCTGGACCGCAACGTGATGCCTGGCGGAGCGGGCTACCCGGGCGCGTCCCCGAAGCTGACCGTGGACGGTGGTTCGGTGCTGTTCGGTCTCCGTGATCGTGGCTGCACCCATCTGTACGAAGTGGACACTGACGGCGGAACTCCGCGCCCGGTCCTCGCGGGCGCCGACCGCGTCGTGTCCGGAATGGACACCGCAGCAGGCCGGGTGGTGGTCGTACTGGCCACGAACACCTCGTTCGGTGAGATCGCGGTCGTCGACCCGGCCACCGGAGCTGTCGACGTGCGAACCCGGCACGGCAGTGAAGTCGAGCTGTTCCCGCGCGAGGAGCGGGAATTCACCATCGGCGACGGCACCGTGGTGCACGGCTGGCTGTTGCGGGACGCGGCGAGGACCGGCGCCGCGCCGCTGCTGCTCGACATCCACGGCGGACCGCACAACGCCTGGAACGGCGCGGCCGACTCGATCCACCTCTACCACCAGGAGCTCGCCGCACGAGGCTGGGCGGTGCTGCTGCTCAACCCGCGAGGTAGTGACGGCTACGGCGAGGACTTCTACACGGGTGCCGTCGGCGAGTGGGGCCGGGCCGACGCCCGTGATTTCCTCGACCCGCTGGATCAGCTCGTCGCCGAGGGGATCGCCGACGCGGACCGCCTCGCCGTGGCGGGCTACAGCTACGGCGGGTTCATGACCTGTTACCTGACCAGCCGCGACGACCGCTTCGCCGCAGCCGTCGCGGGCGGTGTGGTGAGCGACCTGACCAGCATGGCGGGCACCTCCGACGCCGGGCACTACCTGTCCGCCGCCGAGCTCGGCGGCCAGTCCTACGAACAGCTCTCGCCGTTCACCCAGGTCGCCCAGGTGCGGACGCCGACACTGGTCATCCAGGGCGCGCAGGACGACCGGTGCCCGGTCGGACAGGCCGAGCAGTGGTTCAACGCCCTGCGTACGCGCGGCGTCCCGTCCCGGCTGGTGCTGTATCCGGGTAGCTCACACCTGTTCATCCTCGACGGCCCGCCGTCGCACCGCCTCGACTTCAACCGACGTGTTCTCGAATGGGTCGAGCAGTACACGGGTGCATCACGGGTGCCGATCGACGCGGCGCACTGGCGGCGGCGTCTGGCCGAACTGGCGCGCAAGTACCGCGTCCCCGGTGCGGCGCTGGGCATCACGCGGATCGGCGAAGGCATCGACGACACGGAGGTGCACGTCACCTACGGCGTGCTGAGCACGGCGACCGGGGTCGAGGTCACCGAGGAGTCGGTGTTCCAGATCGGCTCGGTGTCGAAGGTGTGGACCTCGACCGTGGTGATGCAACTGGTCGACGAGGGGCTCCTCGACCTGGACGCGCCGATCTCCGATGTCGTCCCCGAACTGCGGCTGGCCGACCCGGACGTCGCGAAGCAGGTGACCATGCGGCATCTGCTGACGCACACCAGCGGAATCGACGGCGACGTCTTCACCGACACCGGCCGCGGGGACGACTGTCTTGAGCGCTATGTCGAAATCCTCGACGAGGCCGCGCAGAACCACCCGCTCGGTGCGACTTTCTCGTACTGCAACTCGGGATTCGTGCTCATGGGCCGGGTGATCGAGAAGCTCACCGGGCTGACATGGGACGCCGCGATGCGGGAGAAGCTGTTCACCCCGTTGGGTCTCACGCACACCGTGACCCTGCCCGAGGAAGCGGTGATGTTCCGCGCCGCCGTCGGTCACGTCGCCAGCGGAGACGAGGACCCGAAGCCCGCGCCCGTCTGGGGCCTGCCCCGGAGCATGGGCCCGGCTGGCCTGATCACCGCCACGACCAAGGACGTGCTCGGGTTCGCCCGGCTGCACCTGACCGGCGGTCTCACCCCGTCCGGGGAGCGGATTCTGACTGCGGAGTCCGCCACCGCGATGGCCGACAAGCAGACCGACATCCCCGACACGCACTCGCTCGGCGACTCCTGGGGTCTCGGCTGGATCCGCGACGAATGGAGTGGGCGGCGGGTCGTCGGCCACGACGGCAACACGATCGGGCAGTCGGCGTTCCTGCGGCTACTGCCTGATGAGGGGCTCGCCGTCACACTGCTCACCAACGGTGGCAACACCCGCGACCTGTACGAGGAGCTGTACCGGGAGATCTTCGCCGAGCTGGCGGACGTGGCGATGCCGCGTCCGCTTGAGCCACCCGCGACTCCGGTCACCGTCGACGCTTCGAGGCACGTCGGTGTCTACGAGCGAGCCGGAGTGGTGATGGAGGTCCTTGCCGACGGGGACGGGATCCGGCTCCGGCAGACCGTCACGGGTCCGCTGGCCGATCTCATGCCCGAGAAGACGAAGGAGTTCGACCTGGTCCCGGTGACCGACTCGCTTTTCGTCTGCCGTGAGCCGGGGGCGCGGACATGGATGCCGGTCACCTTCTACACGTTGCCGACCGGAGAGCCGTACATGCACCACGGCGTGCGAGCGACGCCGAAGGTGCCCTAGGAGTGTGATCAGCGCAGAGCGAATCCCAGTCGGCGTCCGGCGTCGCGTAGTTCGTCACGCGCGCCGGGATGCGCGACATTGTCGATGATCTGCTGGGCCTGTTCGGTGGCGTCGCGGCCCCAGATCCTGGCTGCGCCCTGTTCGCTGACGATGAAGCTGTGCTGGAAGGACGTGACCGGCCCGGCCAGCGTCGGCACGACTGTGGAGACGTCCGCTTTGGGATGCCAGGACGGCAGCGCGATGATGGCCCGTCCGCCGGGGGAGTGCAGTGCTCCGACCACGAAGTCGGTCTGGCCGCCGAAACCCGAGTGGATGACGCCACGCACCCGGCTGGCATTGGCCTGTGCGTGCAGGTCGACCTGCAGTGCGCTGTTCACCGAGACCAGGGAGCGCTGTTTGGCGATGAGCCCGGGGTCGTTGGTCTTCTCGGTGCGGAGTATCCGCACTCTCGGGTTCCGGTCGACCCATTCGTACAACTCGGCGTTGCCGAACACGAAGGACGCGGTCACCGGTACCCGCGGGTCGAGGGCTCCGCTGCGTTCCAGGTCCAGTACGCCGTCGCTGAACATCTCCGACCACACCGACAGGTCTCGCCGACCGGTCAGCGCCGCGAGCGCGGCGTCCGGGACCGCGCCGATCCCCAGTTGCAGTGTCGCGCCGTCCGGGACCAGTTCCGCCACGCGCTTGCCGATGAGGTCGGACGTCTCGCTTGACGGTCGCGGTTTCGGTGAGTCCAGCGGCTGGTCGAACTCGATCGCGTAGTCCACCTCATCGGTGGCCAGAACGGCGTCGCCGTAGGTGTACGGCATTCGGGGGTTCACTTGTGCGACAACGAGTCCGCCACGAGCACGGGTCGCTTCGATGGCGGCGGGCAGGATGTTGACCTCGGTGCCCAGCGAGACGGTGCCGTCCCGTGGCGTCGAGGTGTGCACGAGGACGATGTCCGGTGGCAGTGTCTGGGTGAGCAGGTGGGGCACCAGTGACAAGCGGGACGGGAAGTAGCGCAGCGCGCGGCGGCCACGCATGCCGGAGCCGACAAAGGGTGTCTCCAGCGTCACGCCGTCGCGGTTGGGCACGCCAGGCTGGGCGTTGAGCATGAACAGCCGGTATTCGGCGAACACCCGGTCCAGGACCTGAAGTGCGTACGACGGCGTGGCGAAGTTGCCGCTCGCGACCACCCGTGGCACGCCGGCGACGCCCGACAGCACGTTCGCCAACTGCGACTCAGACACCACTCGCATCGATTGCCGACCCTTCCAGCCCGTGTGTGATCGATCCTAAGTGCACACGTTCGACTTCCACCGGCCGTCCGGTCCGGGTCAGAGGGTGCCGGTCAGGGCCTGCAGACCGAGGCTGCCTGCCGCGACGCTGATCCACAGCAGCCCACCGAGCAGCAGCGGCCGGTACCCCGCGTGGCGCAGGTCACCCAGCCGCAGGGCCAGCCCGATCCCGGCCAGAGCCGTGGTGATCAGAAACGCGCCGAGTGCCGACAGCGCGGGGTGCCACGCGGAGGGGATGACACCGAGGCTGCCCAGCGCGGCGGCGGCGATGAAGCCCAGCAGGAACAGCGGAACGACCTTGCGCCACGGCATGGCGCGGAGGCGGAACCCGGCCACGAGCTCGCCGCGTTCGGCGGCGGCCCGGGTGGCGTCGCGACGGGCGACCAGGATCGCCAGGACGATCACGATCGGGATCAGCGTCAGAGTCCGGGTGAGTTTGACGACGATGCCGTGGGGCCCGGCGTCGCCGCCGTACGCGTACGAGGCCGCGACGACGGAGGACGTGTCGTTGATCGCCGTGCCCGCCCAGAGGCCGAACGCGTGCGGGTCCATTCCGAGCAGGTGCCCGAGGGGCGGGAACAGCAGCACGGCGGCGATGTTGAACGTGAAGATCGTGCCGATGGCGTAGGCGACGTCGGTCTGTTTCGGCTTGATGACCGCTGTGGTGGCCGCGATCGCGGACGCGCCGCAGATGCCGGTGCCGACGGCGATCAGGGTCTGCGTGTCGCCGCGGACACCGAGCCACCGGCCGAGCAGCCATGCGCCGCCGAGCGCGATCGCCAATGTCCCCAGCATGACCGGCAGCGACTGCCCACCGACCCGCAGTACCTCCTGCAGCGACAGCCCGGTGCCGAGGACCACGATGGACAGTTGCAGCACCGGTCTCGACGCGACGGCGTAGCCGGGTGCCCATCGACGCGCGCGTAATCCGGGAACGACCGCTGCGGCGACAGCGCCGATGAGGATGCCGAACACCGGCCCACCGACGATCGGCGCCAGGTGCCCCAGCACCGTTGCCACACCGGCGATCGCCATAGCCACCAACAGCCCCGGCACGACCCGTCGGGGCCACGCCGGAGCAAGCGGAGTCGGTGGTGCCTCCCGGACGGCGGTCACCGGGCCGCCTCGACGAGGCCGAGTTCCTCGGCGTGGGCGAACTCGTCGTCCACACAGCGCACGTCGTGGCCCACGCGGTCGAGCAGACCGGCGGCGATGCTCGCCCGGTATCCGGCCGCGCAGTGCACCCACAGCGGCGCGTCCGGGACGTCCTCGATCCGGTGGAGCAGGTCGTGCAGGGGGATGTGCACCGCGTCCGGGATGTGTGCGGCGGCCCATTCGTCGTCCCGGCGGACGTCCAACACCACTCCGTCGGCAGGGTCGCGGCGAGCCAGGGCGGTGAACGACACCACCGGGTAGCTGCGCCGCCGCTCGCGCGGTGCCAGGTCGGCGGGCTCGCCGACGGCGTGGCCGGAGGGCCGGTCGATGCCGATGCGCACCAGTTGGCGTTGGGCGTCGGCGACCTGCTCGGCGCTCTGGCCGATCAGGGTGAGCGGCGTGCCCCACGGGATCAGCCAGCCCAGCCAGGTCGCGAACTGCGTTCCCAGGGCGATGCCGATCGTCCCGGCGACGTGGTCGGCGGCGTAGGCGGTGCGGTCGCGCAGGTCGACGACCCATTCCCCGGCGTCGATGCGGTCCCGGAGCCGGTCAGGGTCCACGTGTTCCGGCGGGCTGAGGTCGACCGGGCCCGCGCCGTCACGGTTTCGGGCACCCATGTGCGCGTAGTAGGCGGGATAGGCCGTCAGCCCGGCGACGAGCTTCTCGACGAAGCGGTCCTCGTCGGGCTCGGTCAACGCGTCGTTGCCCGTCAACTCGTCGGCGAGTGTTCCCTGCGGGCCGTCGCCCGTGGAGCCCGCGGAGCAGAAGCTGCCGAACCCGTGGGTCGGGAACACCCCGGCCTCGGCGGGTAACAGGTCGGCGAGGCGTCGCGCGGACCGGTACTGCGCGTGGGCCAACTGCTCGGTGCGGGCCGGGTCGACGAGGTCAGTACGGCCGACGCTGCCGTAGAGCAGGCAACCACCGGAGAACACCGCAGGCGGGCCGTCGCCGTCGGAGATCACGTAGGACAGGTGGTGGTCGGTGTGTCCAGGGGTGGCCACGACCTGGATGGTCATCGACCCGACTGTCAGCTCGTCCCGGTCGTGCACGGCCACGCGCTCGAACTCGACCTCGTCGTGTGCCGACACCGCGTAGCGGGCGCCGGTGACCTTCGCCAGCTGGTGGCCACCGGAGACGTAGTCGTTGTGGATATGGGTCTCCAGCACCAGTTCGCACGACAAACCCAGCCGGTCGAGGAGCTTCTCGACGCGGTCGATGTCCCGTTGCGGGTCGACGACCACCGCGACCCGGTCGTCGTGGGCGACGTAGCTGCGGTCGCCCAGCTCGTCGGTGACGACGACTTCGACGTGCACCATCGAACCTCCTTCGGGCTAAATGTACGTACATTTACGTTAGACTATGACCGTACATTTGGCCACCGGGTAGGGTCGTCGAGACCAGGGGAGGGGCGTGATGGCACAGCGGACGCTCAGCCGGACCGGCTCCGAGCCGCTCTGGCGCCAGCTTCAGCGTGAGCTGCTGACCAGGCTCGATTCCGGCGAGTTCGCCGACCAGTTCCCAGGAGAGCTGACGCTGGTCGAGGAGTACGGGGTGAGCAGGCACACCGTCCGGCAGGCGCTGCGGCAGTTGCGCGCGGACGGGGTGATCGTCGCCGAACGCGGCCGCCAGCCCCGTGTCGCGCCGCCGCCGGAGATCGCCCAGCCGATGGGCGCGCTCTACAGCCTGTTCGCCTCCGTCGAGGCCGCCGGACTGGCCCAGCGCAGCATTGTGCGCACCTTCGACACGCGTGCGGACGCCCTTGTCGCCGAACGCCTCGATCTGGAGGCGTCCACCCCGTTGGTCTACCTCGAACGGCTCCGCCTCGCCGATGACGAGCCGCTCGCCCTCGACCGCGTCTGGCTCCCGGCCGACCTGGCGAAACCGTTGCTGGGGGCAGACTTCAGCCATACGAGTCTCTACAGCGAGCTTGTCACCCGCGTGGGGATCCGGCTGGATCACGGCCGTGAGGAAGTGCGCGCTGTCATCCCGACCGCGGTGGAGCGGGCTCAGTTGCACTGCGCCCACGATGTCGCCGCGTTCGCCATCAACCGCCTCGGCCACGCCCGGGGCCGCCCCGTCGAATGGCGCCACACCCTGGTTCGCGGTGACCGCTACGGCCTCACGGCCGAATTCTCCGCCGGAACGGGATACCGACTGACCAGCCTGACCTGACTCGGCCACCTCGGCTCATCGTCGAGAGGCTCCGGTTCGACGGACTCAATCCTCGACGAGCCGGAAAACCGGGTGCCGGTCGGCTTCCTCGGCGAACCGGTCGACCGGGTCGGCTACGGTCGCGTCGAAGTACGGTCGCGTCACCGGCTCTCGGCGCACATACTCCCGCAACACGCCCGCGCTGTCCCGCGGATCCGACTCGGTGACCGACAGCTGCTGACGCGTCCGGCCACGCGTGAGGACGACTTCACCTGCGGCGCGGGCATTGCGTACCCAGGAAACCGCACCGTACGGCGCGACCAGCCAGCGCGCGCCCTCGTACTCAAGCACCCGGACCGGGGTGGTGTGGGGTTTGCCAGTCCTGCGTCCGACCACCGTCAGCAGCACGTAGCTCCGCGGCGCCAGACCAGCCTTGAGCAGCCGTGTGATGACAGCATTGCCCACCCGTCGAACCAAGCCGAGCCGATACGTCCTGCTCACCGCACCGACTGTACCGGCGTTGACCGGTGGGCACGCACTGCTCGGGTACAGCCGGTCGGCGGCTGGCCGTACAACAAGGTCGCGCTTCCGGGACCATCCCGCTCACACCCATAAGCGGAAGACGGAGTAGCTGGTCAGGCTCAACAACGAGCCACGACCTTGATGCGATCACCCCACCGGGCCTGAGGACGTCTGTTGAGCCGACGGCTGCGGAGGCGCTGGCGTTGACGCGTCAGTCGCAGTGCTCGAACGGGCTGGTGTACGAACTGCTGCCGACCGAGCCGCCCCACTTCACGCACACGCCCGGCGCGGCCTTGCTGACGGGACCGGCGTAGTAGTCGAAGCTGCCCTGATCGGTCGTCCTGGTGCTGCCCTGCGGCTCCAGGAACGCCGATACCGGCGTGGGCGTGCCGAGGCTCGTGGACTTGAGCGTCACGACGCAGTTGGTGCTGTTGCCCGAGTTGTAGAGCAGGTGGACGCTGCCGCCGGTGACATTGGCCGAGTCGATGACGCTGTAGCCGCTGCCGCAGACCTCCTGGGCCGAATACGGGTTGCCGCCACAGTTGTTGGTGCTTTTGACGGCCTTCTTCTGGCCCAGGGAGACCGTCACTCCTTCGACCGTGGGGCTGGTGTCGATGGCGCCGCCGGAGGTGATCTGCTCGTAGTGCAGGTGCGGGGCGTAGTTGCCGCCGGTTCCGCCGACTGTGCCGATCGCGGTGCCCTGGCTCACTGACAGCGACGCGCCCGGAGCTCGCACCATGGTGGCGAGGTGCGCGTACCGGGTCTTGGTGCCGTCGCCGTGGGTCACGATCACGTAGTTCCCGTACGCCAGGATGCCGACGTCACCGGTCGCCGCGAGAGTCGAATAGAACCGCGCGGTGCCGCTCGCCGTGGCGCGAACCGTCTCGCCGCTGATCGCGTCACTGCCGTAGCTCTGCCAGTCGATCGAGCCCGACGGACTGTGGCCGGGTGACCAGTTGTTGGCGTAGAAGGTCTTGCCACAGTTGAACGGGCTCTTGTGCGTCGCCAGGATGCCGACGTCGGCTGTGGTCCGTGCCTGCGCAGCACCTGCGCCCATGCCAACCGTGAGTACTGCGGCCGCAGCCGCGACCAGCCCCTTCTTGAACCAGCCCCTCGCCCACCCGCACGTCTTCGCCAGTGTCATCGTGTGCCTGCCTCTCGTGGTCGACCGTCGCTGGGAGTGCGCGGACATGCTGGCAAAGCGTGTTACAAGATGCCTACAAAAGCGCCATGTGGTCCTTCCCGAACTCGTCGCGGGCGAGCCTGGCCGACCTCTGGGAGAAGTACGACTCGGTGGCCGCCAGCAGGTCGTCCTCGGTGTGGCTACCCGTGTTCCCGTCCGGGCAGCGGCGCTCCTTGTAGGAACTGTTCGTATGGCCTGCGGGCGTCGTCATCGATCTCCGGGAGGACGCGGCTGTACCGGCCGTCGGTGCGGTCTCGCTTCGGACCGGAAACCCAGAACTCTTCTCCGGTCGCGACGTCGTAGAAGTTGCCGACGACCATGCCTGGCCAACGTCGCAGCGTTCGACCGTGGATGTACGCGGTCTTCCATGTTTTGGAGAAACGGACCCAGGCGATCCACGACGGGCCGCGATCGGTGTCGTAGCCCGTCTTGAGCTGCACGTACATGATCCGTCGCGCCATAGGCGTGAGAGTAGACCGCTGGAGTGGCCTGCCGCGCGGCAATTTCTCTGCAACCACTCACCTGCGTCCGGCAGTGCCCGCAAGGTAAGTCCGGACATCCGCAACGGGCGAACCAAGGCGACCATTGTTGAGGTGTTGTGTCGGTCGATTCCATTGCGGGTGGACTTGATTGACGTGCGGGACGGCGAGGTTTGGCCGTGTGTGTTTTCTCGGTGGTTGCCGGTCGGTAATGTTCGACACGACGCGCTTGCTGACATCGTGGCTGGGCCAGCGATGGCGCGGACTGCCACGACGCTCGCCGAGCATTTCCGGGGAGTGAGGTGCGGGACCGTGTGGCCCGAACGGTGGGTGTCAGCCGAACTATGACTAGGAGTGGGTGAGTGTTCGTCAGCCGCGCGTATGTGCCGGACGGGTTGCGACCGGCGCACTTTCGGCAGTGGCCCTACTCGGTTCCGGCGGTCGCTGAGGTGGTCGAGCATGGTGTGGAGTTCACGCACCCGGTGACGTTCCTCGTCGGTGACAACGGCTCGGGCAAGTCGACCTTGGTGGAGGCGATCGCCGAGGGGTTCAAGCTGGACGCGCGCGGGGGACGGGCGGCACGCAAGGCAGGCGCCGCGAACACCACCAGGACACCCTTGGGTGAGGTGTTGCGGCTGGAGACCACCGCCCAGGGCGCTCGGATGCTGGCTGGTCCTCGGTTGAAGAAGAAGGGCTTCTTCCTGCGTGCGGAGACCGCGTTCAGCATGACCGAGAACCTGGGTGGTGTTGCTGGCTATTGGGACGAGAACACGGCCGAGATGAGCCACGGTGAGGGGTTCCTTGCCGTGTTCCGGTCGATGTTCCGTGAGCCTGGGTTCTATGTGATGGACGAGCCGGAGTCGGCGTTGTCGTTCACCGGGTGTCTGCAGCTGGTGGCCCTGATGCACGAGCTTGGTGAAGCGGGCGCGCAGGTGGTGTGCGCGACGCACTCGCCGATCCTGGCGTCCACCCCGGGCGCGGACATCATCGAAGTAGGGGAGCACGGGCTACGCAGAGCCAAGTGGTCAGAACTGCAGTTGGTCGACCATTGGCGCCGCTACCTCGAGAACCCCGGCGCGTACCTGCGTCATCTCACCGACTCATGAGCGACCTACCCAGGGTCTGACGATCTGCTGGACGCATTGCGGGTCGGCTCGCGCTCGGTGACATGACAGAGTGCCGGTGGAATTTGGCCCATGGTGCGCGCCCGGCGCAGTACACAGCCGCGCGGGAAATGGAATATGGGCGCCGGAAATCTCAACATATATACGCAGGTAGTGCCTTGTTTCGTGAGTCGCTGAAGTCCGTCGGACAGGGAGGCCAGGGAACGTGTCGTAGTGGCCATCTCCGGCGGCAAGGAGAGCGAGACGCTGATTCGCCGTGGCAGCCGGATCGCCAACCGCGCGGGTGCGGACTTGATGGTGCTGCAGGTGTGGAGCGACCGTGGATCTGACGGGGCTTCGCCGTCGGCACAGGCCGGATGTCGCAGGCTTGTCGACGACCTTGGCGCGAGTTTTCACACTGTTGTCGGGGATGACATACCGGCCGCTTTGCTTGATTTCGCTCGGGGTGTGAACGCGACGCAGCTTGTGCGCAGTTCGCTGTCGCATCAACGGAAAGTGTGGGGTTGGGCGCTCGCTGTCGCGCTGCCAGCGACCGCGCCACTCGTCGGAACCCTGCTCAGGCAGCAGATGAGCGTGGCGACCGACGTGATCGCCTACTTCTTCGTGCCGCCGATCCATTCACTGAGCGTCGCGAAACCGGAGAACCTGGTCACGTCGCTGCCATGGTCGCGGTGGCTGTTCTGGTTTCCGTGGTGGTGGATCGGGCCGCGCGTCAGGCCGATCTCGCGGCCAGGGCACGAGTCGAGGCCACGTTGCTCGCCTCGTACGCGCGGACTGTGTTGATCCATGAGCGGCCCTTGCACCGGCTGCTGGAGAAAGTGTGCGCGGATTTCGGCCTCGACTCCATCGCGCTGCTGGAGAAGAACGAGGACGAGTGGACACGGATCGCGTGCGTCGGTGGACATCCCTGCGGTGTGCCGGATGAGGCCGATGTGGACATTCTGGTCACGGACGAACTGCACCTGGCGTTACGAGGTGCTGCGCTCCCCGCAGCCGACCGGAGGGTGCTTGAGGCAGCGGCAGGTCAAGCTGCGCTGGCGCTGCGGCACCAGCGGATGGCCGCCCCGCACCGCCTCGGATTCGTGCTGTTCATCGGCGCGGCCATGTCGGTCACCGCGTTCCCGGTTCTGGCACGGATTCTGAAGGACCGGGGCATGCTGCGCACGATGCTCGGCGGGCTGGCGTTGACGTGCGCCGCTGTCGACGACGTGCTCGCTTGGTGCCTGCTCGCGGTGGTGGTGTTCGTATCAGGCAGTGGTGGCGCAGACCAGTGGTTGATTGTGCTTGGCCCGCTTTACGTCGGGCTCATGGTGTGGGTGGTGCGGCCGGTGCTGCGCAGGTTTCTGCCAGCCGGGGACTCGATCGGCGCGGGGACACTCGGCACCATGCTGGCAGGTGTCCTGGTGTCCGGCGCGGTGACCGAGTGGATCGGCCTGCACTTCATCGTCACCGGTTTGAAGGTGAACCTGTCGGCTCTGGGCGCGACCGGACTTGTCGAGCTTGGACTGGTTCTGCTCGTGGCCATCGGAGGCAAGTTCGGTGGCGCGTTCACGGGTGCCCGCCTGCACGGTTTGCCTGCCCGGCAGTCCGCCGCGCTCGCGACTTTGATGAACACCCGTGGCCTGACCGAGCTGATCATCCTGACGGTGGGCCTGCAGCTCGGCGTGCTCGACCAGTCGCTCTACTCGATCATGGTCGCCATGGCGGTGATCACCACGGCCATGGCAGGTCCGCTGCTGCGGTTGATCTATCCGGTGTCGGTGATCGAGCGGGACCAGGCTGTGGAGCAGGCGCGGCAACCCGCGGCGTGATCCGGCAGAGTCGCGAACTGGCACAGGGCAAAGGTCAGGTATTGCGTTGACCCTGCGTCAACCCCCGACTATGGGTGTAGACGGCCGTCTGGAAAGTTGGATCGAACACCACGGGCTTCGGAAACGCGACTGGCCACTCTCGGACGGAGAGTGGCCAGCTACAACTCGCAGGGACGTCATGCAGTCTGGACTACGCGTTCGTTGAGCACTTCCTCGGCAGCTTGGTCGAGCGTCGTGAGCACCCAGTTGGCGAGCTCGACACCTGAACACGCGGCCGCGCGTTGCCAGGTGCCGAGACGGCTGTTGGGTACCTCGATTCGGGATCCGCCATCGTCAGCGGACCGCTCCTGCTTGGTGGAGCCTGTGCGCTCGAGCTGGATCGCGGAACGCAACTGCTTGGTGGTCCACTCCTCGCGCACGGCCTGATCGAGTAATCGATCCTGCTCGTCGAGCGGCAGCGAGGCGACCTCGGTGTGGTGCTGGAAGGTCAGTTCGGAGCGACGCCGCTCCAGGTCGAACTGTCGCGCGACCCAGGCGTAGTTGCGCAGCGTCTGGTACCGCAGCCCTGCTGCTTGGATCGCGCGGTGGTAGCGGTCCGCGTAGTTCTTCTTCCCGTACACCAACCAGTCGCCGAGCCACCAGGCGGATGAGTCCACGATGTCGGAGAGCCGACGGCCGGTGCGTTCCCAGTCGCTGAAACTGAGCCCGGGGGGAATCTGCAAACCGACTCGGGTCATGAGGACCTGCTCGTGCGTCTGGGGAGCACCCGGACTTCTGCGCGGTTGTGCGGGCGTCGGACGCAAGGTCGTCGTGGGCGTGTCTTGCTGATCCAGTCGTACCGCGTTGGTCATGAACCCCCTAGTGGATGTCGGCAACAACAGGTTGGGAGACACGAGACGTGGGTTGACGGGCCGAAGAACCCGGCTGATCGGCGAGATTGCCAAGACGCTCGGCAGACCGACATCCACCGTCACCCGTGAGGTGGCCAGGAACGGCGGGCCGGAGAGGTACCAGGCCGACGCGGCGCACGAGGCTACCAAGCGACGCACCAGGCACCGCAAACCTTCCTCGGCCAACCATCGTCGTGGTCGCGTCGCCAAGGCCGTGCGCGATTTCGAAGAACAGTTCTCCGCTGTGCTGGGCCAAACCGGACTTCCCAGGATGATGGCCAGGGTGCTCGCTGCTCTGCACGCCACCAACAGTGGCAGCTTGACCGCCGCGGATCTCGCCGCCCACCTCCGGGTCAGCCCCGCGTCGATCTCCTACCTCGAAGCGCAGCACCTGGTCAGACGTGAACGAGACGACCAGCAACGGCGTGACCGGTACGTCCTGGCCGACGACGCCTGGTATCACGCCATGCTCGCGGCTGTCCGCACCAGCACGATGGTCGCCGAAGCCGCCCGCCGTGGTGTCGAAGTCCTCAACCCGGGCACACCGGCGGCGGCCCGGCTTGAAGGAACGGCTCTGTTCCTTGACCAGATCAGTAACGACCTGGTGCGCTCACTTCGGCAATGGCGCCACCCTGTCGATACCGATGTCCCGCTTTGTGCTCGTCCTGGGTGCTCGCCTACGTCGACGGGGTCGGCCGCCCACCGCAGATCACCTTGCTGACCAGAGTCTGGTCCGCCTTGTTGTACGCCTGTCCCAGGTCGGCCGCGGAGTCGCCGTAGGTCAGCGACAGCTCGAAGGTCCTGCTGCTGTCGGGCGTGCTGACCATCATCGTCCCGTAGCCGTGGAAGCCACCCATACCCTTGAGGATGATCCCGCCGCAGGCCGGGCCCGCGTCCTGCACCCACAGTCCGAGGCCGTAGCTGCCCTTGGGGTGCGGCTTGCGCATCTCGGCCAGCAGTGGGCTCGGGAGCAGCTTCCCGCCCAGCAGTGCGGAGAAGAACATGTGGAGGTCCTTGGTGGTCGAGATCATCTCACCGGCGCTGGACGCCCAGGAGGGGTTCTGGAGGGTGATGTCGACGGTCTTCCACTGCTCGGCGTGCTGGTAGCGGTAGTAGCCGCGGGCGTGCGGCCCGGGGATTCCCGGCCACGTGCCCGGCACCAAGGTGTCCCTCAGTCCGAGTGGCCGCAGGATCCGTCGATCGATCTCGCTGCCGTAGGGCCTGCCGGTGACCTTCTCGATCAGCAGCCCGGCCAGCACGTAGTTGATGTTGGCATAGCTCCAGTCCGTTCCCGGCGCGAAAAGCGCGGGTTTGGACAGGCCGAACCGCACCAGCTCCTCCTGCCGGTAGGTGTGGAACCGGTTGTCCACGAACTCCTGACCCCCGAGAGGTATCCCCGGCACGACCGTCCCGTCGGGCAGGACCGCGCCGGTGTAGTCGAACAGCCCGCTGGTGTGCTGCAACAGCATCCGTACCGTGATCCGCCGGTCCAGGCCGAACTTGGGCAGGTAGTCGGCCACCGGTAGATCCAGGCCCACACGGCCCTCGCCGACCAGTTGCAGTACCACGGTGGACACGAAGGTCTTGGTGTTGCTGCCGATCCGGAACCGGCCGTTCGTCGGCGGTTTCGCGGCCTCGCCGAGCTCGCGCACCCCGGCGCTGCCGACCCAGTCGCCCGTCTGGTCGTGCACCCTCAGTTGTGCCCCGGCGAAACCGGAGTCGACGATGGCCTGGACCGTTGCCTGCAGGTCAGGACGATCCGGCCGGGCAGCGGCCATGCTGTCCGCGGCGGCCGCCCCAGGTGAGGCCACCCCGGCCAGCAGCGCGGCCGCCACGGCCGCAATCCCCACCCGCTGCGGCGTGCGACCTCCGTTGGCCTTGGCGTTCCTGGTCACTCGCGGCTCCGAGAGCGCAATCGATGAACTGATCATGGCGGCTACGTTCGCCAGCCGCCCTGACACGAGACAGTCACCGTGCTGACACGCCGTTGCGCTCCTGGTCGGGGCGCTGTCGCTGGGGCAGGTCTGCTGGGTGGTGCGGCCACCACCAGTAAGACTCCGGAGCTTGACGGTTGAGCACGTGCGCGACTGGTGGATACGCGATACTTGAGCGGGTCTTGATCATGCTGTGCCCGAGGAGGACGTATGCCGGTCAGGTCACCGAGTGGTGCGGCGGCTGAGCCTCCGGACAAGTCGCTACCTGTTCCGATCTCGGCCTACGTGGTCGATTGTGCTGTATACGTCGACGGCATACGACTGCCCGGTCGATGGTCGCACGACCAGGCGATCGCCGAGGTACGCAGGCGAGAGCAGGGCTTTGTCTGGATTGGGCTGCACGAACCGGCCGCCGAGCAGATCCAGGGCATCGCCGACACCTACGGCCTGCATGAACTGGCGGTCGAGGACGCCGTGGTCGCGCACCAGCGACCGAAGCTGGACCGGTACGACAGCATGCTGTTCACGGTGCTCAAGACCGTGCACTACGTCGCGCACGAGTCGCCGACCCGGGCCAACGAGATTGTCGAGACCGGCGAGATCATGGCGTTCTCGGCCCGGATTTCATCGTGACCGTCCGCCACGGCGACCACTCGGGCCTGCGGGGACTACGCCGGGACCTGGAGGCGATGCCGGAGCGGCTGTCGCTGGGGCCGTCGGCGGTGCTGCACGCGATCGCCGACCATGTGGTGGACGACTACCTGGACGTCAGCGACCTGTTCGAGCGCGACATCGACGAAACCGAGGCCGCGGTGTTCGCGCCGGGCAGTCCGATCAGTGCCGAGCAGATGTACCTGATGAAGCGGGAAGTGCTGGAGTTGCGGCGGGCGATCGCCCCGTTGTCGCTGCCGCTGCGCAGGTTGGTCGACGGCGATACGGGACTGGTGCCCGCGGAGGTGCGTTCGTACTTCCGGGACGTGGACGACCATCTGACGATCGTGGCCGAACGGGTGACGCGGGCCGACGAGTTGCTCAACAGCCTGATGGACGCGACGCTGGCCAAGATCTCGTTGCAGCAGAACAACGACATGCGCAAGATCACCGCGTGGGCGGCGGTGATCGCGGTGCCGACGATGGCGGCCGGTGTGTACGGCATGAACTTCGACCTCATGCCCGAACTGCGCTGGACGTACGGATATCCGACAGCTTTGGCCGTGATCCTGCTGGCATGCCTGGTGGTCTACCGGGCTCTCAAGCGCAACCGGTGGCTGGGCTCCGGCCGGACGGTGATCTGGGTTGTACTGCTTGTCGTCGCCTGGCTCTCCCTGATCGTCCTACAGATCTCACTCGGTGCAGGGCGAGCGCCAACCGGCGGTGGCTCTTGAGCACCGGCTCGCCGTTCTGCGTGCCCTGCGGCATGACGCCCGCCAGGCCGAGGAATGGACCGGTGCCTGTCTTTCCGGCGATACCAAACCCGGCAGGCGGCTGCGGGAGCCGGTGCTCTGCGTTGTCGGGGAACGAGATCGCAGCACCGAGCTGTACGAGGAACGCCACCGCGAGTGGGGCATGGTCGCCGAACACGTCGAGGACGGAGCCCGATGCGTGCCGTAAGCGACGGCGGTATGGGGCGATTCGCCCCGTACCGCCGTTCAGGTCCACTTAGGGGCGGGGCAGCCAGTTCGAATGACGAGGTGGTTGGTTCTGTTGCACCGGAATGGGATCGTTGAAGATGGGCGGTGCGTCGTTGGGCGTCTGGTTAAGGGCCCACAGGCCGATCGCGTCGGCGACGGCGAACACGAGGGCAACCAGGATGGCTAGGATGACGCGGCGCCGTCGTTCCCGGCGAATCCACTCGCGACGGACGTGGCGGTAGGCGTCGGGCGTGGTTCGCACGCCGTTGGCGACCGCGTCGAGCGTCTCGCGCAGTTGGTCTTCGGTGTTGGCTGGCCGGTTGGTCACCGTCGCACCTCCATGATGCGCTTGAGCCTGGCGATGCCTCGTGCGATGTGTGTCTTGACCGCGCCGGGTGATATCCCCATCGCCCCGGCGATCTCGTGTTCCCGGAGGCCGAGCCAGTACCTCAGGACGAGTGCCTCTCGTTGTCGCGCGGACAGTTGGTGCAGTGCTTCGACCAGCACCCGCTGGTCGTCGCGGAGCAGCGCGAGATGTTCGGCTGACTCGGTGGTGCCGATGACCCCTGCGGCGTGTTTGCGGACGACCAGCAGGTGCCGCAGCCGCATCCGGACCTGGTTGCAGACCATGGAACGCAGATAGCCGGCCGCGGCCTCGGGCGTGCGCAGTCGCGACCATCTGCGGTACAGCTGGTAGAACGCCTCGGCGACGACGTCCTCGGCGTCATCGGCGCCGAGGAGCACCGCGAGCCGCAGCAGGCTCGGATAGTGCAGGTCGAACAGCCTGGCGAGGGCTGCTTCCCGGTCAAGATCGGTCACGTCCACAATGGCTTGCGCCGGGGTTTGGCTCATCTGCTGCCCCCGCTCGGATCGTTTCCGCTGTCGGACAGCTCGGTCAGGTCAGGGCCGCGCACCGCGCCGTCCCGGTCGAGCAGTGGCGTGAGCACGACCGCCACCACGAGGTTGAGCGCCAGTGCCGCCAGTCCGGCGTAGACCTGGATCTGCCATCCGGCGACGGCGACGCCCACCACCGGCGAGAACCCGCCCTGGACGACCATGAACGTCCCGGCGACCATGCCGACGCCCCACCCGGCGAGCAGCGCCCGGTGGTGCAGCCAACGGGTGAACAGACCGATGGCCACAGCGGGGACGGTCTGCAGGATCCAGACACCACCGAGCAACTGGAGGTTGATGGCGTCCTGGTTGCGCAGCCCGAAGACGAACACCACCGCGCAGACCTTCACGGTGAGGGAAACCATCTGCGCGACGCGCATCTGGTGCTTGGGTGTCGCCGTGGGGCGGAAGTATTCGACGTACACGTTGCGCACGAACGACGTGGCGGCGGCGATGGACATCACCGCCGCCGGGACCAGAGCGCCCACCGCGAGGGCCCCGAACACCAGGCCGGTCAGTGCCGTCGGCATCAACTCCCGCACCAACAACGGCACGGCTGCCTCCGCGTTGCCCGGGGGCGCGGCGACACCGATGGCCAGCACCGCGACACCGAGCAGACCGAACAGGCCGAGCACGGCGGTCCAGGCAGGCAGGGCGATCGACGCGCGGCGCAGCGCCTTCGGCCCCGACGCGGCGAAAGCCACGGTCAGCACGTGCGGATACATCAACAGCGCCAACGCCGAACCCAGCGCGAGCGTGGCGAACGCGCCGTACAGGTCCGGGTGGAGGACGAGCGACACCTGCGGCGCACCGTCCGCGACCAGCGCGCGCTCAGCGTCGCGGAACATCGGACCAGGCCCACCGAGCCGGTCGAGCACCACGAACACCACAGCCAGGACGGAGCAGAAGATCGCTGTTCCCTTGACCAGCGAGATCACCGCCGGAGCCCGCAGCCCGTGCCGGAAGGTCGCGACCGCCAGAACCGCGAACACCGCAACCAACGCCACGTCACCGGCGAGCCCCTGCGGGTACAGCCCACCTACGGCAAGCACCGCACGGATGCCCAGCACCTGCAAAGCGACATAGGGCAAGGTGGCCAGAATGCCGGTCAGCGCGACCACCAACGCCAGCGACGGCGAGCCGTACCGGCCACGGACGAAGTCGGCGACCGTGACGTACCCGTGGCGACGGGCCACCGACCACAACCGTGGTAGCAGGACAAAGGCCAGCGGGCACACGATAATGGTGTACGGCAACGCGAAGAACCCGAGCGCCCCGACGCCGTACACCAACCCGGGAACAGCCGCGAAGGTGTACGCCGTGTAGATCGTCCCACCGAGCAGGAACCAGGTCATCAGACCGCCGAGCCGCCGGTCAGCCAGCGCCCAACCTGTCAGCGTCGGCAGCTCCGGGCCCGGCCGGAAACGCCGTGCGGTGACTGCGAGCAATGACGTGCCACCGAGCACAGCCAGGAACTCTGTTCAGCGAGGAGCAGTACCGTCCTGGTGTTCGGCTTCCAGGAGTGCGAGCAGTCCGGGAAACCTGCTCTCGACGTCCGTGCGTCGTAGGCGGATGCCCTTGCGGTTGCCGTAGTCGATCTCGTCGATGAGGCCTGCTTCGCGCAGGACCCGGAAGTGGTGGGTCTGGGTCTGCTTCGAGATCGGGAGACCGAACGAGTTGCAGCCTCGCTCGCTGTCGGTGCGGTCGGCGGCCAACTTCGTCATCACCGAACGACGGTGCTCGTCAGCGAGAGCGCGAAGCACCACGCCCAGTTCCAGCGCATCGACCTCTGGACCGACCAGGTTCGTTCCGGCCACGGACACCTCCTTCAGGTACGTCTTGCATCGTACCTCAGTGGCGTGTTCTACTCGAGTACGAAATCGATCGTACCTAGACGGCCGGGAATGTGGTCGTCGGCGCTCCGAGAGGTCTTGTCATGAAGAAGCCCGAGGTGCTGATAGTCGGTGCCGGAATCGCCGGGCCCGCGCTCGCGTACTGGCTCGCCCGGAATGGATACCGGCCGACCGTCGTCGAGCATGCCCGGCAGCTGCGCTCCGGTGGCAGCGCGATCGTCGTGAAGGGGCCCGCGATACCGGTCGCCGAGCGTATGGGCATCCTTCCGCAGTTGCGCGAGCTGGCCACCCGCAATCGGTCGCTGACCCTGCTCGACCCGGCAGGCAAACGAGTCCTGCGACTTCCCTCCTCCCCGGGAGGGCCGCCGACGGTCGAGGTGACCCGGGCCGACCTGTCCGAGGTACTCCACCAGTCGGCGCGGGGCGATGCTGAGTTCGTGTTCGACGACACGGTCACCGCACTCGATCAGGACGAAGGCGGGGTCGACGTCGCCTTTCGACGGTCCGCGCCACGGCGTTTCGACTTGGTGGTCGGTACCGATGGGATGCACTCCACCATCCGGCGTCTGGTGTTCGGGCCCGAGCGGCAGTTCGTGCGCGACCTGGGTCTGTACGGCGCGACCGTCCCGCTGGAACCCGACGCCATCGACGACCCGAGTGAGCTGACGATGCTGACCGTGCCGAACCGGATGCTGGTCGTCCACCCCTCGCGCACCACGCCGCTCGCGATCTTCACCTTCCGAGCCGCACGGCCGGCGCCCCACGACCGCAAAAACATCGCTCTCCACAAGCAAACCGTGGCCGACACGTACGCCGACGTGCGGTGGCGGGCGCCGGAACTCGTGGCGGCGTACCTCGACCACCCAGCCCCGTTCTTCGACCCCCTGACGACCGTCCGGATGCCCTCGTGGTCCCGCGGACGGGTCGTACTGCTCGGGGACGCGGCGGCGGCGACAGCCCTGCTGGGCGACGGGTCCAGCATGGCGATGGCAGGAGCGTATGCCCTCGCGGAAGAACTCGCCCACCACGGCGATCACGCCCGCGCCTTCGCCACCTACGAGTCGCGGCTCCGCCGCGAAGTGCGACCGCGGCAGCGGCGCGTCGGCCTGCTCTCCAGACTCATGATGCCCAGCACCCGACCAGGCCTCGTGGTACGCAACACGGTGGGCCGCGCGGTCGGTCGCACGAACCGGATCACCTCTCGCGAAACCGCAAACGGAAAGACCGTGTAGCAGCTGGAACCCATGACGGATGCTCGATTGGCCTCGACCTCGCCGCGTGGATGAGCACCCGAACCAACCGGCTGCGAGGAGAAGATCACCTGATTAGCCTGGAGAACTGCGCGCACCACGGCACAGGGGACGGGGCCGATGACTGAACGAGACCGCCAGGAATCCGCCGACCACGGCATGGGTGATCAACCATCCACACGGCACATCCGGAACGAGTTGGTTGTCGAGTCGGTGTCCACGTCCACGATCATTCAGGCGGGCACGATCGCTGGCGGCATCCATCACCACAGTGCGCCCCGCACACCGGCCGCCTGGCCGCACCAGGTCGGCGTTATCCCGCCCCGCGCCCTGTCGTTCCAGCACCGGACTGAGGTCGACCAGTTGCGGGCGGCGGTCGACAGCGGGGGTACTGCGGTGCTCAGCCAGGTACTGACCGGGACCGGCGGGGTGGGCAAGACGCAGCTGGCTGCCGATTACGCCCGCACCATCTGGGATGGCGGCGGCGTCGACCTACTGGTGTGGATCAGCGCGAGCAGCCGCTCAGCGATCACAACCGGCTACGCGCAGGCCGGTGTGGAGATCCTCGCCTCCGACCCCAGCGACCCTGAGCAGTCCGCGCGGGCGTTCCTGGCCTGGCTGGAGCCGAAGGCCGGCCAGAAGACGTGCCGGTGGCTGGTCGTACTGGACGACGTCGCGGATCCGGCCGACATACGTGGCTGGTGGCCGCCCACCAGCCCGCGCGGCCGTGTACTGGTCACCACGCGCCGCCGCGAGTCTGCCTTGACCGGCGCTGGCCGACGCCTGGTCACCGTTGGTCTGTTCACCCCTCAGGATGCCGCCGCCTATTTCACCGCCGTACTCGCCGCGCACGACCGCCACGAGCCCACCGACCAGATCAACAGCCTCGCTGCCGACCTGGGATACCTGCCCCTCGCCTTGGCTCAGGCCACCGCCTACATCATCGACACCAACGTCACCTGCGCCGACTACCGCCGCCTGCTGGCCGACCGGCTCAGGACACTGGCCGACCTGCTCCCCGAACCCAGCGCCCTGCCCGACGACCAAGCCGTCACGGTCGCGGCCACCTGGTCCCTCTCCATCGAACAGGCCGACCGGCTCCGTCCGGCGGGTCTGGCCCGCCCCATGCTCCAACTCGCCGCGATGCTTGACCCCAACGGCATCCCCGCCGATGTCCTGACCAGCCGACCCGCCCTCACCCACCTCACCCTCCACCGCACCCCCGACACCCAGCAACCGATCCCCGCGACAACCGAGGACGCTGCAGGCGCGTTGCAGGCCCTGCACCGGCTCAGCCTGGTCACCTACGCGCCAGGCCAGCTTGTTCAGGTCCACAGGCTGGTGCAGCGCAGTGTGCGCGAGCAGGTTCCGCCGGATCTGCTGGCCCGGACCGTACGGGCGGCGGCCGACGCCCTGCTCCAGGTGTGGCCACAGACGGACCGTGACTTCGCCACCGGCCAGCGGTTCCGCGCCAACACCGAGACGCTGCGGTCCCATGACGAGCACCTGCTGTGGTCGGACCACGATGTGCACGAGGTCCTACTCCGGTTAGGTCAGAGCCTCGGCCGTGCGGGGTACTACCGGGCATCGGCTGACCACTACCGGCAGCTCGCGGCCACGTCCGCGGAAAAGTACGGCGCTGGCTACCGCCGCACCCTCGCCTGCCGTGGCAACTCCCTCGGTTTCCTGAAGTTCACCACAAGTCCCGCAGAGGCCGTGGCGGCGTACACGGAGCTGGCCGCGGATTACGTCCGCCTGGTCGGACAGGACGACTATCTCACCTTCAGAGCCCGCGGCGATCTTGCCGACGCTCGGGCCATGGGAGGCGACTTGGCCGGTGCGCTGGCCGACTACGAAGAACTGCTCATCGACCACCGTCGCGTCCGGGGCCCGCACCACCGCGACACTCTCGCGGTCCGCTCCTGGATCGCCTCCCTGTACAGCAGGACGGGAGACGCGCCGCGCGCCACGGCCCTGTATAAGGAGCTGCTCGACGACTGCCGGACGTACCTCGCGCCCCGCGACAACATGACCCTGGACATACACATGAAGCTCGCGGATCTGCAGGGTGACGCGGGCGACCCTGCCAAGGCCCGCGATCATTTCGGGGAGCTGCTGGACGAGCACTTGGCGGCGTTCGGCCGTGATGACCACCGCACCCTGGTGGTGCGGCACGAGCTGGCCCGCTGGCGTGCCGCCGCCGGAGATCCAGCCGGGGCCGCCGCCGAGCTGGCGGACATGATCGACGACGCCGTGCGGATCCTGGGCGCTCACCACATCGACGTCGCCAACGCCCGTTTCTCCCTGGGGCTGCTGCGCAACCAGGCGGGAGACGCCACTGCGGCACCGGTCGGTATCGCCGAGTCGGCCCGCTTGCTGGAGCAGACATTCGGGCCTGACCACCCGTTGGTCATCGGCGCTCGCGGCCTGGTCCGGGTGTGGCAGCACGGCCTTGTGGAGAGCGATCCGGTCGCCGCAGCCGAGGCCCTCAAGGAGGTGATTGCCGCTCTACGCTCCGTCCAGGGTTCCGACCACACCGAGGTACTGGAGCTACGCCGTTTCCTCCTAGGCATCGAGGGCGTGATCGGCGACCCGGGCCAGACAGCCGAGGCGTTCGCCGCGCTGCTCGCCGACTGCCGACGGGTCCTGGGCCCCGAGCATCCCCTCACCCTGGCTACCCGCACGGAGCTGGCCGACTGGCGCGGCGAGGCAGGCGACCACGCCAAGGCGGTCGCTGACCTCCGCGAACTGCAGGGAGACATGGACCGAGTACTGGGCCCGCACCATCCAGAGACCCTGCGCACCCGCACGCTGCTTGCCCAGAAGCTGCACGCGGCAGGCGACACGGCCGCGGCCCTCACGACATACGAGGACCTGATCACCGTGCACGGCCACGTGCTGGGCCTGGACCACCCGGACACCATCGAGCTGCGCAGTGCCCTTGCCGATTGCCGCGCCGACGACGCGGAGGCGGACACGATGATCCCGGTCTATCAACAGCTGATCGCGGACTATGCGCGCGTCCTCGGCCCCGACCATCCCCGTACACTCGATATGCGCGCCCGCCTGCTCAACTGCCGGGCGGAGGCGGGCGACCCAGCCGGGGCGGCCGAGGAGTGTCGCGAACTGCTCCGCGACTACCAGCGGACGGTGCCGCCTGACCATGTCGAGACCCTTGCCGTCCGCGCCACCTACGCCAAGCTGCTCGCGGACAGCGAAGACTTCGCCGGGTCTGCCACCGCGTACGAAGACCTGCTGCCGGTGGCCCTGCGGATCGTGGGCCCCGACCACCTCCTCTCGCTGATGGGCCGCGGCTGCCTGGCCGAGGCGCGGACCCGGCGCGACCGCACCCCGGCCGACGGCCTTGTCGCCTTCGCGGCACTCTTCGACGACTGCCTGCGCGTCCTGGGCCCCGGCCACTACGTCACCGAGGCCACCCGAGCCTTCCGGGACGCCCTGCGCCACAGTGGCTCGGCACTCCCGTCCACCACGTACGACAAGCTGCTGGACCAGTACGGGAAAGCCGAGCGCTCCGGTCGCGCGATGCCCACCGCCGGGTGATCTCGCCCGCGGCCGATCGTTCAGCGCTGACTCGGACGGACTGAAAAGGTTGGAATATCAGCTGAGTGCTTGAATCTCGGTCGCGGGCTTCTCCTGGCTGGCCCCCACGACGCCAGCAGGGCCAGACCGTCCGCGGTCGCCGTGTCGGCGGGCGCGGTGTAGACGTTCAGGAGCAGGCCGGGGTCGGCAGGCAGATCCATCGACTCGACGTCCAGGTCGAGCCGGCCCACTACCGGATGGTGCACGCGCTTGCGTCCGGAGCGGTGGAGCCGAACGTCCTGAGATGCCCACCGCTGCCGAAACAGTTCACTGCGTGTTGACAACTCACCGACCAGGGCGATCAGCTCCTCGTCGCGCGGATTGCGGCCGGCTTCCATGCGTAGCTTCGCGGCCACATCGCAGGTGATTCGGTCATAGTCGACGAAGAACGTTTTTGCCGCCTCGGGATCCAGATACACGAACCGCGCGGTGTTCGCCGGTCGTCGCGTGTCGGCCAGCACCGGTGAATACAGTGCGCGGGCAAGGTGATTCATGGCCAGCACGTCATAACGGCTGTTGCAAATCCACGCCGGGGCATCGGTGATTGCGTCGAGCACCCGCTGAAGCGCCGGACGCACCGTCGCGGCGGGCCGTCGGCGGCGTGGACCGCTGGGCGTCCTGGACTGCCGCGCAAGGTGGAACAGGTGATCGCGCTCGGCCTCGTCAAGTTGCAAGGCAGAGGCCAACGCGTCGAGCACCCCGTCGGAGGCGCCGGAGAGGCTGCCGCGCTCCATACGCACGTAGTAGTCGACCGATACCCCCGCTAGTAGAGCCACCTCTTCGCGACGCAGACCTTTGACCCGGCGGTTGCCGCCGTAGGCGGGCAGCCCGGCCCGCTCGGGCGCGATCCGCGCGCGACGCGAGCTCAGGAACTCCTTGATCTCAGTGCGCAGATCCATCGTGGACACCCCTTCACCATAGGCCCTGCCCGCAGGCGAAGGGAGGTACTGCTGGTACCCCCGTTGAGACCCGACTTGGAGGTATTCGCGAGGGCCCATCGGCCGCTGGGAAAGCCTCGCGCCGACGCCTAGGTGCCCGATGCGGTCGTGGCGGTTCCGCCGTCGACCGGGACGATGGTGCCCGTCAGGTAAGACCCGGCCCGGCTGGCGAGGAAGACGGCGACACCTGCCATGTCGTCGTCGCGGCCGAGCCGACGCAGAGGGGCCTTCGCCGCGATCGTGTCGCCGATGGCATCGATCGTGGCCGCCATCATCTGCGACGGGAACACTCCTGGGGCTACCGCATTCACCGTGACGTGCTGTGGGCCCAGTTCCCTGGCAAGCACCCTGGTGAGTTGATGGAGCGCTGCTTTGCTGCTGGCGTACGAGTAGTTGGGCGCCGCGGCGACGTGGATGGCGGCGATACTGCCGATGTTGATGATCCGTGCGGGATCATCGGCGGTGCCCGCCCTGCGCAGTGTCGGCAGCAGCGCCTGCACCAGCCAGAACGGCGACTTGAGGTTGAGGTCGATCACTGCGTCCCATGCCTCGGCCGGGAACGTCTCCAGCGGCTCGCGCCACATCGCTCCCGCGTTGTTGACGAGGATGTCCAGGCGTTCCGAGTCGGCCTTGACCAGATCAGCGAGGCGCTGACACTCGTCGTACCTGGACAGGTCGGCGGGGATTGCTTGAACGTCGCCGAATTCGGACAGCAGACGCTGTGCCTCCGCGCACGCGTCTGCCTTGCGTGAGCTGACGACGACACGAGCGCCCGCCTGCAGGAGACCGCGCGCGATCATCATCCCGATGCCCCTGGTGCCGCCAGTGACGAGTGCGTACTTCCCACTCAGATCGAAAAGGTCTGAGTGAGTGGTGAACTGGTTGTCCGCCATTGGTCTTCGTCCGTTCTCCGTGTAACTGGAAGCCGACTCAAACAGGTTGACAGGCGTCCTGGACGTCTGGGAGACCCTGGCGATACAGGTATTGTGAGAGCCTCCCTTCTGGACGATCGGAACGGAGGTATTGCGGTCTCGGGCCTGCATTGCGGCTTTCGCGGCGACGTGGATCCCATCGCGAGGAACGCCCTCGGAGGCCCGAACGAGTTCGTCGAATGCGGGCGCGGACGAAACCCCGGAGCCGGTCTGGCAGGGGCAGGTGCCGACGCTCAGCGTGGGCTGTTCCGGCTCCGGTAGGCCGCGACGCTGGCCCGGTGTGCGCAGGTTCGGGTGCAGTACTGCTTCGAGCCGTTGCGCGAGAGGTCCACGAAAGTGGCCCGGCAGGTCGGCCCGGCACATACGCCGAGGCGAGCGGGACCGAGCGTGGCGATCACGGAGGCCAGTGCGCTGAGCGTGGTCGCGGCAAGGTGCGCCGAGCAGCGGTCGGTGTCGGAGGTCACCTCGGTCCACCAGCGGTCGTCCTCGTGGCGCAGCACCGGGGTGGCGCGGCTGCGACGCAGACCCTCGTTGATCAGAGCCGCAGCGTCGACCGCGTCCGCGTCAGCCCGTTCGAGCACCGCTCGCACCGTCTCGCGCAACGCGCGGACTTCCGCCAGGTCGGCGCGGGTGAGATGCCGCGGACCGGTCTCTTGGTTCGCGGCCGGACTCGGAGGCTCAGCCGCGGGATGGTCGTCAAGGAAGTCCCGGAGTTGCTCCACGGTCTCGAGCGCGTCCTCTCCCTTGATCGGCCGCAAGGTGTTGGCCAGGTCGACGGCCGTCTGGACCGCCAATGGACTGTGATACGCATCAAGCATTTGGCGTGTCTCCTCACCGTTCCATAGTGTGACACCCATAGTAGCTTTCACGTGTCACATAACGTACCCAGGGAGGAGGCGACGATGCCGCAGACGATCCCCGCCGTAGGAGCCCCCGGTGGGGGATCGGACCACGCCCCGGACGGGCGTCGGCTGGGGCTGACTTTGGGGATGCTGGTGCTGCCGATGTACGTGGCACTGGGAGCGCCGTCGGTGGCCCTGCCGGCCATCGGCCGCGCACTCGCGGTGCCGTTCGGGGCCACCGCATGGATCCTCGCCGCGTGGTCGCTGACCTCCGCGATCGCGATGCCGGTCGCGGGTCGGCTGCTGGTCCGCTGGAGCCCCTTCCAGGTCCTCGTCGCCGGGGCGGGCGTGACCGTGATCGCCGTCTTCGCCGCGGCCACCGCTTGGCCGGACTCGTCCTCAGCCTTACCGCCGACCGCCGCCCCGAACCCGACGCCACGCGTGGGAGCCCGCGATGACGGTCCACCTGTATCTGATCCGATAACGCCTTGACCAGTAAGGAGCCTTGCCATGTCCGGCGAGCCATTCGAGGTCGGCATCACCGAAGCCGAGATCGCGGACCTGCGTGAACGGTTGCGACGGACGCGATGGCCCGAGCCTGAGCCGGTGGACGACTGGTCGCAGGGTTTGCCGCTGGCTTACGCGCAGGAGCTCTGCCGCAGCTGGGCCGAGGACTACGACTTCGGGTTCGCCGAGCGGCTGAACGCCTTCCCGCAGTACCGCGACACGATCGACGGGCTGGGCATCCACCTCCTGCACGTCCGATCGCCGGAGCCGGACGCGTTCCCGCTCGTGCTCACGCACGGGTGGCCGGGTTCGGTGCTCGAGTTCCTGGAGGTCCTCGGCCCGCTGACCGACCCGCGCGCGCACGGCGGGGACCCGGCGGACGCGTTCCACGTGGTCGCGCCGTCGTTGCCCGGGTACGGCTGGAGTGACAAGCCGTCGACGACCGGGTGGGGCATCACTCGCACCGCGCGCGCCTGGGACACGTTGATGGTCTCGCTGGGCTACGAACGGTACGGCGCGCAGGGCGGTGACTGGGGCTCGGCGGTGTCCGGCGCGCTGGGCGAGGTGGCGCCCGAGCGCGTCGCCGGCGTGCACCTGAACCTGGGATCCGTTGCGGCGGGCACGTTCGACGACCCGACACCAGCGGAGCTGGCGAACCTCAAGGCCGAGAAGGAGTTCCAGCGCACCGGCCGGGGCTACTCGGCAATCCAGTCGACCCGGCCGCAGACACTCGGCTACGGCCTCACCGACTCCCCGGCGGGCCAGGCCACCTGGATCGCCGAGAAGTTCTGGGCCTGGACGGACAACAACGGCCATCCCGAGGACGCGTTGTCGCGGCAGACGATCCTCGACGAGATCTCGGTCTATTGGTTCACCGCGTCGGCCACGTCGTCGGCGCGCCTGTACTGGGAGAGCTTCGCCAACTTCCGGGACAAGGTCACCGCGCCATCCGGGCTGTCGGTCTACCCACGTGACATAACCCGCCCGTCGCGGCGGGAGGCCGAGCTGCGGTTCACCGACCTGCGCTGGTTCGAGGAACTGCCGCATGGTGGCCACTTCGCCGCACTGGAGCAGCCGAAGTCGCTGGTCAAGCAGGTGCGCGGGTTCTTCCGTCTGGTCCGCTGACTGTCCGTGCCATCCCGTCCGCCCCCGGGTTACCGGCAATCACGTTGTGGGGCGGTGCAATGGGCGAATGTTGTCCGGGCGACGTTCGCGCAGCGCCACGATCACTGCGTGCGTGGACCCGCATGCTCGAGGTCGACTGCGGAGAGCCGTTGAGGGCTGCTCGACGGCTCATGTACAGGGGCCTTCGGTGATGAACCGGCGCAGGCCGCGGGCGAACGTCTGGGCTTCGCCTGGCGGCCAGGTAGTGAGGCTTGCGGTGATGTGAGCGGCCAGACGGCGGCGTAGCTCGTCCACCGCGCGTTCACCGTGCTCGGTGAGGACCAGCAGGGTCGCTCGCCGGTCGAGGGGGTCGGGTTCGCGGCGGAGCAGCCCGGCCTGTTCCAGTCTGGAGGCGCGGCGGGTGACGCCGGAGCGATCGAGACCCACCTCTGAGGCCAGGTCGGCTGCGCTTCGTGACCGGTCCTACATGGCGAGAGCTCATTGACAAGGCTGCGTCAGAATGAGACCGGATCATCGCCCGTCCCAGGCGGCGCGAGCAGGAGGGACACCAGAGTGAGGCCACGCACCGAGGCACCGGAACGACGCCGCGGCGATCTACTGGACGCCGCCCAGCAGATCGTGCTGGACAAAGGCATCGCCGGACTGACCGTCGACGAGGTGACCAGTCGCGCCGACGTCGCCAAGGGCACCTTCTACCTGTACTTCCGCTCCAAGGAGCAACTCATCGGCGCGCTACAGCAGCGGTTCGTCAACGACCTCACCACCCGCCAGCATCGCGAACTCGACGCCCTCGCCGACAACGACTGGATGGGCCGACTGCTGCACTGGATGGAGTCCAGCATCCGCGGCTACCACGCCCACGCGGACCTGCACGACGCCCTGTTCCTGCACACCAGCCCCGCTGACCATCCCGGGCACGGACATCTCGCGGACCCCGCCACCAACCAACACGCGGCCGCGCTCGTCGAGATCCTGGACGCTGGCACCACGGCTGGCACCTTCGCCCTCGCCAACCCGCGAGCGGCGGCGGTTCTGCTGTACAACACAATGCACGGCACTGCCGACTACCTGATCGAACAGGGCTACCACCGCGAGACCAGCAGCGCGAACGTCGACGACATGATCACGGAAACCCTGAACCTGTGCCGCCGCTACGTCCGGCCCGACGAGCTCAGCTGAGGTCGGCGCAGACGCCTGTGGAACCGAGGCGCCATCACACTCGCCTCATCTCGCTATTGCCCTTCTTCCTCGTACCGTCACCGGGCGGCTGACCACGCTCATCGTGGCCGTTCCAACAGGGCGACCGTCAGGCACTTGTCAACGGTAATCATGTTCATTAGCATGACTGACGGTCAGTCACTCAAGGCAGTGGCAGCGGAACCTGACGAGCCGTGTCGCCGCAGGCGACGGCTTCCGTGGCGCGTCGCCATACACGCGCAGTGGTCCGCTCGGTAGGAGTCCGTACACAAGGGAGGGTGCAGATGCCTTTTGTGGAACTCGACGACGTCCGTCTGTTCTACACCGATGAAGGGGATGGCTCACCGAGCCTTGTCCTGATACATGGGCTGGGGGCGGATTCACACGACTGGAACTGGGTGATCCCCTATTTTCGACAGAAGTACCGAGTCGTCGCCTACGATTTACGCGGCCATGGCCACTCGAGCACGGCGAACGACTACTCGCTCGATCGTCAAGCGGACGACGTCGTGCGACTGATGCGTCATCTCGGCTGCGAACAATTCGTGGTCGTCGGCCATTCCGCCGGGGGGACTATCGCTACGAAAGCGGCCGTCGCCAATCCATCGGCGGTCTCGGCGGCCATCACCGTCGACCCCGCCTACGGTGCGCCGCCATGGCTCGCTGAGGTCTATGACGCGCTCTATGAACGGTGGAGCTCCGGTGCCGCCCATAACCACGACGAGCTCATGGCGATGTACGCCGAGGTTGGCAGATCCATCGTCACTCCCGACTTCCTGTCGAGCTGGAATCTCCGACGACTGCAAGCAACTCCCATTGACGTGTTCTGGACGACATACGGCAGCCTGGCCCATGTCGACGGTTTGTTCGGCCGAGGGGAAATGACCACGGCGCTACTCCGTCGTCGAGCTTGTCCGACGCTGTCGTTTCACAGCCTGGCCGAACAGGGCGAATGGGAAGCGAACCATTCACAGCACCCGCTCTCACATGCCGTGGAATGGGAAGGATCAGGCCACTACCTCCACATCGAGCGACCGCGTGAGCTCGTCACGGTGGCAACGAGATGGCTGGATCAAGTACTCGACACACCAAGGGAGTTCGTATGACCAACGTCGCGTCACCAGCGCGGCCACGTGGGCGAAGCGCTGTGCTCGCGGCAGTGTTCGCTGGCACGTTCATGGCTTTGCTGGACACCACGATCGTCGCCGTCGCGTTGCCTACGCTTCAGGTAGATCTGGGGGCCAGCACCGCGGGTGTGCAATGGATCGTGAACGCCTTCACCGTCTGTCTGGCCGCACTCATGTTGTCCGGCGGGTCGCTGGGTGACCGCTACGGCCGCAAACGGTGCTTTCTGACCGGACTCGGCATCTTCCTCGCCGGGTCGCTGCTGTGTGCTCTGGCCGGCACCCTGGCCGTGATGATCACCGGGCGCGCACTGCAGGGGGTCGGTGCCGCGCTGGTCGTGCCGGGCGCGCTCTCGTTGCTGGTCCAGGTCGAGCCCGACCCCGGGCGGCGCGCCCGCCTGTTCGGCTACTGGGGGATGGTCGCCAGCCTCGCTGTGCTCGCCGGACCCATCGTAGGCGGATTGCTCATCCGCGGCTTCGGCTGGCCCGCCATCTTCCTGGTCAACCTCCCCATCGGCCTGGCAGCAGTGTGGCTGGGCGTCCGCCGCATTCCCGAATCCTCGGATCCTGAGCACGCGGCGCTCGATCCCGTCGGCCAACTCCTCGGCATCGCCGCTCTCGGCCTGCTGTCCTACGCGATCATCGGCGTCGACAGCTACGGGTGGACGGGCCCGGTCACGCTCACCGTCTTCGCCTTGGCCATCCTCGCGAGCGCGGCGTTCATCTGGGTCGAGCGGCGTGTCGCGCGCCCGATGCTGCCGATCGGCCTGTTCCGTGACGCTCGCTTCGCGATCCTCAACGTGGCCTCAGTGCTACTCGGGTTCGGCGCCAACGGCGCCTTCGTACTGCTTTCCCTGTTCCTGCAACAGGTCCAGCACCACTCGCCACTGGTCACCGGGCTGTTGCTCACGCCGATGACCCTGGCCCTCATCCCGGCCGCCAGACTGGCCGGCAGCCTCACCGCCACACACGGACCTCGGCTACCGATGCTGATCGGCTACGTAACCACCGGCGCGAGTCTGCTCGGGCTCATGACGCTCACTCCCGATCAGCCCTACCCGATACTGGGAGTACTGCTGCTGATCAACGGGATCGGCCAGGGCCTGGCCATCACCCCCGCCGCGGCCGGGGTGCTCGCCCTGGTGCCCAGGCAGCGTTCCGGGATCGCCTCGGCCACCGTCAGCACCGCTCGCAACGTCGGCACCGCCCTCGGCATCGCTCTGCTCGGCGCCGTACTGGCCGCGCACCTCACCTCCGTCACGCCCGCGCAGTACACCAGCGGGATGCGCACCGCCATGCTCATCGCCGGCCTCGGTGTACTGGCCGCCACGGCACTGCTGGCGCTGATGCCACGCACGACCCAACAGATCAGCGCAGCGGCGGAGTGAGGACGTGAGCGAGTCAGACGTGCAGGGATTCGCTGCTTCGCCCGCCCACCAAGGAGTGACAAAGATCAACAGGATCGTGGAGGTTTGGTTGTGTGGTCGGCGATTAGGTTGTTTCTGGGCTTGTGTCCGCGGGCTTGGGTGGGGACAGCCGGTCTTGTCGGGCTGATGTTGCTGGTGACGGCGACGTATGTGGGTCAGGGTTTGCTGATCGCGGATCTGTTGTTCAGTGCGTTTTCGTCCGTTGATGTCGGTGGCCTGCTGACGTCTTTGGCCGTGATCGGTGTGTTGCAGGTCGGTCGGACTGTGCTGGTTGTCGTGCGGGACTCGTGGGGGCCGCGGGTGTCGGCGCGGGTGAAGGAGGCGGTGCGTGAAGGGCTGACGTTGAAGCTGATGGAGATCGGGCCCGGGCAGGCGCAGCGGATGCGCACCGGCGATCTGCAGTCGACGCTGGTGGACTCCGTTGAACTGCTCGATCCGCTGGTGGGTCGGTTCGTGCCGACTGTGGTGGCGTCTGTGCTGGGATCCTGTTTCGCTTCGGTGTACGTGATAGCGGTCGACCCGGCGGTGGGCCTGGTCGTGCTCGCGTGTGCTTTGCTGGCGCCGCTGTCCAAATTGGGCGGAGAACGGGCGATCAGGCAACGTGCTGACCGCTGGATGGTGTCCTACCGCGGCATGTACTCCGAGAACCTGGACGCCGTGCAGGGGATGGCGACACTCAAGGCGTTCAACGCCAGTGGCAGGCGCGGCCGGGAGATGGCCGAGCGCAGTGAGGCGTTCTGCCGGGACTCCATCCGGCTGATGGTGGCGTGGTGTGCCACATCGAGTGTCGGCGCGCTGATGGTGCCGATCGGAACGACAGCCGCTGTGGGCTTGGGTGCCTGGCACGCGGCCACCGGCTCGGTGAGCGTCGCCGGGCTGTTCACGATCCTGATGCTGACCCGCGAGACCTTCCGGCCCATGCATGAGCTGGAGGCGGCCTACCACTCGGCGTACTCCGCCATCCCGGCTGGACGCGCGGTCGCCGACATCCTGCGCCTGCAACCACACGTGCAGGACACGGTGACCACGGCCCCGGCCTTGCGGCAGACCCCGCCTGGGCTGGAATTCCGCGATGTCGCGTTCCGCTACCCGACCCGGCACGCCCCGGCACTGGACGGGTTCAGCCTGGTGGTCGCGCCGGGTGAGCGGGTGGCCATTGTGGGCCGTTCCGGAGCGGGCAAGAGCACCGTGCTCGGCCTGCTGATGCGGTACTTCAACGCCGATGCGGGCTGCGTCCGCGTCGACGGCCGTGACGTATCCGAGTTCCCGTTGGTCGGCCTGCGATCACTGGTCGGCGTCGTGGCACAGGACACCTACCTGTTCCACGGCACGGTTCGGGAGAACCTGCTGCTGGCCAAACCGGACGCCACCGACGAGGAGATCCGTCGTGCGGTGACCGCGGCGCAAGCATCCGATGTCATTTCCCGTCTGCCCCAGGGCTTGGAGACGGTCGTCGGCGAACGCGGCCTGAAACTGTCCGGCGGCGAGCGCCAGCGCATCGCGATCGCCCGTGCCCTGCTCAAAGACGCCCCTGTCCTCGTGCTCGACGAGCCGACATCGAGCATCGACGCCGCCAACGAGGCGGAGATCACCCAAGCACTCGGCGAGCTGACTCGCGGCCGGACAACGATCGTGATCGCGCACCGGCTGTCCACGGTGCGCGACGCCGACCGGATCGTGGTGATGGACTCCGGCCGGGTGGTCGAGTCCGGCAGTCACCCAGATCTGGTGGCACGCAAGGGTCTCTACGCCGAACTCGTCGCGACCCAGACTGGAGTGCCGGTATGACCTCGACCGCCCACGGGCACGGACACGGGCACGGCGACGCGTCGGTGTCAGGCCGGTCGCTGGTCACCAGGCTGAGAAGCCTGATGCCCCTGTTGGGCGGGCACCGTCGGCTCATCACGGTGGCCTACCTGGCCGGTGTCCTGCACCAACTGCTCCTGCTCGCCTCGTCCGGGATCGGCGCCTACGTGGTGGCACGGGCGGCCGCGGGAGCCTCGCTGGACCAGCTCACCAGCTGGCTGATCGTGCTCGGCTGCCTGATCCTGCCGCTGATTGTGCTGAGCATCGCCGACAGCACCTACGCCCACGTCGCCGCCTTCCGCGCGCTGGCCGACACCCGCGCGAAGGTGTTCGCCGCCTTCGAACGGCTCTCGCCCGGTTACCTGCTCGAACGGCGTTCCGGTGACCTCGGCTCCGCCGCCGTGGCCGACGTGGAGCAGATCGAGCTGTTCTTCGCCCACACGCTCAGCCCGCTGGCCGTCGCCTCGACAGTCCCGGTGGCCACCACCGTCGCGCTGGGCTGGTTCCACTGGTCGCTGGCCTGCGTTCTGGTTCCGGTACTGGTACTGCTCGCCTCGGTCCCGGCATGGTTGCGGCGCCAGGCCGAACGGCACGGACACGAACTGCGCGACTGTCTCGGCCGGATGAGTGCCGACAGCACCGACACCTTCCAGGGACTGCGCGAACTGGTGAACTTCGGCGCCCACGCCCAGCGACTCGGGCTGCTCCGCACACAAAGCGTCCGACTGCGCAACGCGAAGTCCGTACACGGACGCCGCAGCGGCATCGAGTACGCCGCCACGGACACCATCGCCCTCCTGGGCATACTCGCGGTGCTCGTCCTGGGCGCGCGGCTCGTCGTCACGGGCGACCTCGACCGCTCTCTGTTCCCGGTCGCTGTCGTGCTCGCCGCGATGGCGATGCTGCCAGTGTTGAAGGTGACCGAGGTCGCGCGCGAGTTGTCGATCGTCGCGGCATCAGCCGACCGCATCAACACGCTGCTCGACGCGCCCGCCCCGGTCTCGGACCTGGTCGACCAGGCACCCGCGGGCCCCGTCGAAGCACACGTTCGCTTCGACACCGTCACCTTCGTCTACCGCGGTAACTCGCGACCCGCCGTGCGGGAGGTCAGCTTCGAGATCCGTCCCGGTGAAACCGTCGCGCTGGTGGGGCATTCCGGCGCGGGCAAGTCGACCTGCGCCAACCTGCTGCTGAGATTCTGGGACGTCACTGCCGGATCGGTGTCCGTGGGCGGGCACGACGTCCGCGACTTCCCGCAGGAAGACCTCCGCCGCCTGATGACGTTGGTGCCGCAGGACACCTTCCTGTTCAACACCAGCCTGCGCGACAACATCCGCTTGGGCCGCGCCGACGCCTCCGACGACGAGATCGAAGCCGCCGCACGAGCCGCCCAGGCCCACGAGTTCATCACAACACTGCCGGACGGCTACGACACCGTCGCAGGCGAACTCGGCGCACGCATGTCCGGCGGGCAGCGGCAACGGATCGCGATCGCACGAGCGCTGCTGAAAGACGCGCCCATCCTCGTCATGGACGAAGCCGTGTCCAACCTCGACGCCGCCAGCGAGCAAGCGATCACCCAGGCAATGGACGAAGCCCGGCATGGTCGCACCACCCTGATCATCGCCCACCGCCTCTCCACCATCCGAACCGCCGACCGGATCGTTGTCATCTCCGACGGGCGCGTCGCCGAAACCGGGACCCACGAAGAACTCCTCGCCCGTAACGGCGCCTACGTCGAACTACTCGCCTCACAACTCAAAGGATTCCGCTCATGAAGACGAGAACGAGAACCACTGTCGGCATTGCTGCTGCCATGGTGGTGGTCGTCCTCGCGGGTTGCGCGGGCGGGTCGCCCAATCCCGGCGCAGCCGGAGTGACAACGGGCACGGGCACAACGGCCTATCCGTTCACCATCAACAACTGCGGCATCGACGTGACCTACGAGGCCGCACCGAAGCGGGTCGTCACGCTGAGCCAGACCGCCGCCGAGATCCTGATCCACCTGGGAGTGGGTGACCGGGTCGTCGGCACGGGATACGAGATCGACAAGGTGCCGGACGATATCGCCGAGCAGTACAAGAAGATCCCGGTCATCTCCGCGCACGGACAGCCGGTGAAGCCCGAGAAGCTGCTGGAAGCACAGCCGGACTTCGTCTACAGCACCTTCGGGAGCTTTCTCACCGCGGCGCAGGCCGGCGACCGGGAACAGCTGCACAAGCTGGGTGTGCCGACCTATGTGTCCGAGTTCGACTGCACCGAGCACGCCCGCGTGGCGGGCGCGGACTTCGAGATGCTGTACAAGGAGTACCGCCAGCTGGCCAAGATCTTCGATGTGCCCGCGGCGGGGGAGAAACTGGTGACCGAACAGCGGGCCATGGTGGACAAGGCGCTGGGCACCATCAAGAACCGGAACACCCCGCTGAAGGTCATGTGGTTCTACTCCACCTACGCGGGCGTCCCGTGGGCAGCGGGTCCCGGCGGTCTGGCGCAGCACATGTCCGAGCTCGTCGGGGTCGAGAACATCTTCGCCGACGCGTCGACCAGGTGGGCCGAGGTGAGCTGGGACGAGGTCGCCGCACGCAACCCCGACGTCATCATCCTGGCCGATCTGACCAGGGGCGATCCCAACGACACCGCGCCGGAGAAGATCGACCTGCTCAAGAAGGACCCTCTCACCAGCAAGCTCGACGCGGTGAAGGGCGACAAGTTCATCACCATCCCCGGCCGCTACACCGATCACAGCTGCTGCAGCGCGTACGCGGTTCCCGCGCTTGTCGAAGGCCTGAACAGGTTCCGGTGACCGACCCGTTATGACGAGGAATCCAAAGAGGACTGCGGGGTTCGTCAAGGACCCGATCAACGGTGGTGAGACGGTTCCGGTGCGTCCGCGGCGCGCCTCGACCGCGGTGCTCTTCGTCGTGGCCGCGGCCGGGCTGCTGGTGTCGGTCATCGTGGCGTCGCTGTTCGGGAGCGCGAACATCGGCCCCCTTGACGTCATCTCCACGATTCTGAGGCATATCGGCCTCAATGGGATCGCCCCCACCCCACCACTGCCGAAGCTGCTGGACGCGCTCGTCTGGGAGTCGCGCTTCCCGAGGGTGTTGCTGGCCGCCGCCGTCGGCGCGGGCCTGGCGGTCTGCGGCGCGGTGCTGCAAGCGGTCACCAGGAACCCGCTGGCCGACCCCTACCTTCTGGGGGTGTCCTCCGGTGCCTCCACCGGCGCGGTGGCCGTTCTCCTGCTGGGCGTCGGCGGAGGCATCTCCCTCTCGACAGGAGCTTTCGTCGGCGGCCTGGTCTCGTTCGTCGTGCTGCTGGTCCTGCTCGGCGGGGGTCGCGTCGCCAGCCCGTCCCGCGTGGTGCTCACCGGCGTGCTCGTGTCCCAGTTCTTCGCCGCGGTCACCTCGGTCATCCTCATGATCAGCGGGACCGCGAACTCCACCCGCGGCTTCACCTACTGGCTCCTCGGCGCCCTTTCAGGCGCCCGATGGGAGGTGGTGACCGTTACCATCGTGATCGTCCTGATCGGGGTGCTCGCCATCCAGTTCTTCGCACCCGCTCTCGACGCTTTCACTTTCGGCTGGGACTCCGCCACCGCATTGGGGATCAACGTCACCGCGGCCCGCATCTGGCTCATAGTGCTGACCGCGGTCATCACGGCGGCCGCTGTGGCCAGCTCCGGCGCGATCGGCTTCATCGGGCTGCTCGTCCCCCACGCCGTCCGCATCCTGACCAGCCCGATGCACCGCTCCCTGCTTCCGCTGTCCGCAGTCATCGGCGCGGTCTTCCTCATCTGGGTGGACACGTTCGCGCGCATAGCGTTCACGCCGCACGAGATACCCGCGGGCGTCATCACCGCGCTGCTCGGAGCGCCCGCCTTCGCGCTGGTTCTGAAGCGTTTGGAGTCCTAATGGGACGGATTACCGCCACCGACCTTTCCTGGTCGGTCAAGGGACACCGGCTGCTGGACAGCATCGACATGGCAGCCCAGGAAGGGATGACCGTCGGGCTGCTGGGCCCCAACGGCTCGGGCAAGTCCACGCTGCTGCGCCTGCTCGCCGGACTGCGCCGCCCCGACACCGGAACCGTCCGATACGACGACACCAGCTTGCGCGACCTCAGCCGCCGGATGCTGGCCCGACGGCTCGCCGTCGTCGAACAGGACGTGTCAGCCCACAGCCACGTCAACGTCCGTCAGGTCGTGGAACTCGGCCGCACCCCGTTCCGGGGTCGCTTCGACGGGCTGACCGAGCACGATCGGCGGGTGGTCGACGCGGCACTGCAACGGGTCGACATCGCTGACAAGCAGCGCCAGAGCTGGAACACCCTTTCCGGAGGGGAGAAACAGCGAGCGCAGCTCGCCCGTGCGCTGGCTCAGGAGCCGCGCGAGATCCTGCTCGACGAACCCACCAACCACCTCGACATCCGCCACCAGCTCGAACTCCTCGACCTGTTGACGTCGCTGGACATCACCTGCGTCATCGCCCTGCACGACCTCAACCTCGCCGTCCGCTACTGCGACCATGTCGTCATCCTGGATCACGGAATGGTGGTCGCCGCGGGCAGTCCGGAGACCGTGCTGACCCCGGACCTGATCAAGTCGGTCTACGGCGTCAATGTTCTCATCGACCGCGAACCCACCACGGACATTCTCCGAGTCACCTACCTGGCTGCGGCCTCCTCGGGAACGACTGCCAGGAAAGCGGTACACCCCGATCCTCGGTAGGTGTCGACCGTTCGGCGACCCTGGCCGCTGCGGTCGAGGCCGTGCGGAAGTGGTCGCCTGGACCAGAGGGAACCTCGCCGCTCCTTCACGCAAAGTCCGAAACTAAATTTAGGAAACTTTTGAAAAGCCGCCGAACGTGGTCAATGCCGGTGGTTCCTTGAACGTGCGCGTTGATCGCTCTATCCTGAGTTTAGGAAATGCGATCCTTTGTTGCGGGACGCCAATCTGGGGTTGATCGACGAGTCGGAACATGTGCCTACAGGTGCTTTCAGGGTTGCGCCTGAATGAGATTGGACGGCATTCATGTCCATGCTGGATAACCAGGAACTGCGGCGGATATCTATTTTCGACACGACCCTGCGGGACGGCGAGCAGGCTCCGGGAAACGCGATGCGCCCAGAGCAGAAATTGGAGCTGGCGCTGGCCATCGAATCGCTCGGAGTGGATGTCATCGAGACCGGATTCCCGAGTTCGTCCCCGAGCGACTTCCGGGCCACCCGGCTCATCTCGGAGGCGGTGAGCTCGGCACGGATCGCCACCCTCAACCGTGCCCTTCGTGACGACGTCCGGCTGGCCATCGAGGCGGGCGGTACCGAGCGCCATCACATGCAGATCATGGCGACCGGCAGCGAGACACACCTGGAGAACAAGCGGGGGATCACGCAGGCGGAGGCCGTGCGGGAGGTCGTCGACTCCATCGAGTACGCGAAGTCGCTCGGAGCGCAGCACGTGACGCTGGGCATCGAGGACGCCTCCCGAGGGTCGGATGCCCTGCTGCGCGAACTGGTGGTGGAGTCGGTCGGGGCGGGCGCGGACACGGTGACCGTCGCCGACACCACGGGATGTATGACGCCCGGCGAGTTCGGCGGGCTCATCGGACGGATCCGCGGCTGGGTGCCACCGGAGGTGGTCATCGCCACCCACTGCCACGAAGACCTGGGACTGTCCCTCGCCAACGCGCTGGCGGGTATCCAGGCGGGAGCCGACGAGGTGCAGACCTGCCTCGCCGGTATCGGTGAGCGGGCGGGAAACACTCCGCTCGAGGAACTGATCGCCGTGCTGACCTACAAGGGCAGTGCGATCGGTGCGACGACCACGGCGAAGCCCGATGGGCTCTATTCGGCGTTCCAGCTGCTCTGCTCCGTCATCGGTCTTGTCCAGCCGCGCAACAAGGCCCTCTTCGGGACGAACGCCTTCGCCACCCAGGCCGGCATCCATCAGGCGGGCATGCTGCGCGCGCCGATCACCTACGAGTACGTCGAGCCCGCCCGGTTCGGCCGCGAGCGCACCATGCTGGTCGGCAGGCATTCCGGCCGGGCCGTGCTCCGGTACGTGTTCGAGGACATCGGTATCCCGGTGGACGAGCGGGTGGTGGACACGATCTACGAGCAGCACGTCGCGAACCGCACCAACGGCGAATGCATCGACCTGGCGGGCATTCGTGAGCTGATCCTCGACCAGATGGCCACCGCGTCCGGGACGAGCGCATGAGCGATGGCGGCACGCTGATCGAGAAGGTCTGGCGAGACCATGTCGTGTGGTCCGAGCCTGGCGAACCGGATCTGCTCTACATCGACCTGCACCTGGTGCACGAGGCGAGCTCGCCGCAGGCCTTCGACGGGCTGCGGCTCAGCGGCAGACGGGTCCGGCGCCCGGACCTGACGCTGGCGCTGGAGGACCACAACGTTCCGACCCGCTCGCTCACGCTCACCGATCAGATGGGTGCCAAGCAGGTGGACACGCTGCGCCGCAACTGTGCCGAACAGGGCATCGAACTCTTCCGGCTGGGCGATGCCAGGCAGGGGATCGTGCACGTCGTCGCCCCCGAACGGGGTTTCGTCCACCCCGGCATGTCGGTGATCTGCGGTGACAGCCACACCTCCACGCACGGTGCGTTCGGTGCGCTGGCCTTCGGTGTCGGTACCAGCGACGTCGAGCACGTACTGGCGACGCAGACCCTGCCCCTGACCCGCCCGCGCACGATGGCGGTCGAGTTCACCGGCGAGCCACCCTCCGGCGTGGCGGCCAAGGACCTCGTCCTTGCGCTCATTGCCCAGATCGGTGCCAACGGCGCCTACGGTCACATCATCGAATTCCGGGGCCGGGCCGTCGAGCAGTTGACGATGGAAGGCCGGATGACGATGTGCAACATGAGCATCGAGGCTGGGGCCCGTGCCGGAATGGTCGCCCCGGACCAGGTCACCTACGACTATCTCGAAGGCCTCCCCGGCGCTCCGGCGGCTGACCGGTGGGCCGAGGCGGTCGCCTACTGGGAGACGCTGCGCTCCGACCCGGATGCCACGTTCGACCGCGTCGTCATGGTCGACGTCTCGGCGCTGGCCCCGTTCGTCACCTGGGGCACCAACCCGGGGCAGGCGGTGCCGATCGGCCGCCCCGTGCCGGATCCGGCGTTCATGCCCGACCAGCGGGACCGTGCCGCGGCGCGACGGGCACTGTCCTATATGGACCTCGAACCGGGAACTGTCACGGACGCGATCGAGATCGACGTGGTGTTCCTCGGTTCCTGCACGAACGCCCGGATCGAGGACCTGCGGTCGGCGGCGGCCGTGTTGCGCGGGCGCAAGCTCGCTCCCGGGATGCGCATGCTCGTCGTGCCCGGATCGATGGCCGTGCGGGAGCGGGCCGAGGCGGAGGGTCTGCACGAGGTGTTCCTGGAGGCGGGGGCGGAATGGCGGCTCTCGGGCTGTTCGATGTGCCTCGGCATGAACGCCGATCGGCTTGGCGGTGCCGAAAGATGCGCGTCCACCTCCAACCGCAACTACGAGGGACGGCAGGGGCCCGGTGCGCGGACCCACCTGGTCTCACCGGCCGTCGCGGCCGCGACGGCCGTCACCGGCCGCATCACCGCACCGAGCAAACTGGAAGGGTGAGTGATGGAACCCCTCGCCGAGCACACCGGGCGCGGAGTGTGCCTGCGCCGTGACGATGTCGACACCGACCAGATCCTCCCCTCGCAGTACTGCAAGCGGCTCACCAAGAGCGGCTACGCCGATGCGCTGTTCGCGGGCTGGCGCGAGGACCCCGAGTTCGTGCTGAACCGGCCCGGCAACGCCGGGGCGAGCATCTTGGTGGCGGCCGCGAACTTCGGTACCGGCAGCTCCAGGGAACACGCCGTGTGGGGATTGCGGGACTGGGGGTTCGTCGTGGTGATCGCGACCAGTTTCGGGGACATCTTCCGGCGCAACGCGCTCAAGAACGGCCTGCTGGCGGTCGAACTGCCGGAATCGGTCGTCTCCCGGCTGGCCGCCCTGATCGACGCCGATCCGGCCACCACCATCACGGTGGACCTGTCCGCCATGGAGGTAAGGGCCGCGGGGAACAGTCACCCCTTCACCGTGGACGAACGGGCTCGCTGGCTCCTGCTCAACGGTCTCGACGAGATCGCGGTGACGCTGGACAAACACGATGCGATCCAGGCATACGAGAACGATCGCAGGCCGTGGTTGCCACAGCTCGTGCCGACCGCATCGCAACCGGTCCCCGGGCTGTCCGAGGGGGCAGGGTCATGAACACGCCGATCACGGTGATCCCCGGTGACGGCATCGGCCCGGAGGTGGTCGACCAGGCGCTGGAGACACTGGACGCACTCGGCCTTGGGATCGACATCGACGTCCTCGACCACGTCAACGCCGGAACCTGGCTGGACAACGGCAATGCACTGTCCGAAAAGGACATGGGCCGCGTCCGGTCGAGTGCGGCCACACTGCTCGGAGCGGTCGGCGACCCCCGTGTCGGTCCCGACTACGCCCGCTCGGTGCTGCTGCGGCTTCGGTTCGAGCTCGACCTGTATGTCAACTTCCGGCCTGCCAAGTTGCTCCACGACCGGCTCAGCCCCCTGCGCCACGACGACCGCCGGGCGATCGACTGTGTCGTGATCCGGGAGAACACCGAGGGGCTGTACGCGGGAGTGGGGGGAAACCTTCGCCCGCACACCGAGTACGAGACGGCGATCGACACCGAGATCAGCACGTACCACGGGGTGACCCGGATTCTCGACTTCGCCTTCGGCGCCGCGCGGCGATCGGTGTGCCTGGTGGACAAGTCCAACGCGGTGCCACATGGCGGCGGGCTCTGGCAGCGATGCTGGCGTGAGGTAAGCGAACGGCACCCGGGGATCGAGACGACGCACCTCTACATCGACTCGGCCGTGATGAAGCTGGTGTCGGACCCGACGGCCTTCGACGTGATCGTGGCCAACAACTCCCACGGCGACATCCTCAGTGACCTCGCCGCCGAGCTCGCCGGCGGAGTCGGAACCTCGGCGTCGGCGAACATCAACGGCGCCAACGGATACGGGCTGTTCGAGCCGGTACACGGAACCGCGCCGGACATCGCGGGCCGTGGTGTGGCGAACCCTATCGGCGCGGTCCTCACCACCGCCCTGCTCGTCGAGCGACTCGGCCATCTCGAAGCCGCGGACAGGGTGCGCGGCGCTGTCGACAGGGTCGTCGCAGCCGGGAGGGTGACGCCGGATCTCGGCGGCTCGCTCGGTACCGCAGCCGTCGGCGCGGCCATCCGGGAGGCACTGTGAGCGCGACACTCGGAGGACAGGCGAACATGCCCGCACCAGCGATCTCCGCACGCGCACGCGCGCTGGCCCCCGGCCGGTTGTTCACCCTTTTGCGTGAGGCCGACAAGTACGATGCGATCGACCTCGCGCTCGGAGTTCCGGGAGCACCGGTGACCCCTCCGGCGATGGTCGACGCGGCCTGCGCCGCGCTGCGGGCGGGCCGTAACCAGTACGAGAACCCGGACGGCAACCTCGAGCTGCGTCGTCAGATCGCGGGTGGACTGTCCGTTCCCGCCGATCCGGTCACCGAGCTGACCATCACGGCGGGTGCCACCGAAGGGTTGCACACCGCGATGTTGTCCGTCGTGGACCCCGGTGACGAGGTCGTCCTGTTCGAACCCGTCTACGAGAACTTCATCAGTGCCATCGCGCTCGCCGGTGGCGTGCCACGGTTGGTCCGCGGCCACCCGCCCCGATGGCGCTACGATCCCGCCGAGCTGCGCGCGGCCTTCGGCCCGCGAACCAAGGCGATCGTGCTCGGCACCCCGAACAATCCCACCGGGCGGATGCTGTCCGCCGACGAACTCGCCGAGATCGGCGAGCTGTGCGTCCGCTGGAACGCGGTGGTGCTCTCCGACGAGATATATTCCGCGTTCACCTTCGACGGTAACCGGCATGTCTCCGCCGCCGACATACCCGAGCTGCGGGATCGCTGCTTCGTCCTCGGCAGCCTCTCGAAGAGTCACGCGGTCAGCGGCTGGCGGATCGGCTACCTGCGGGCGGCCCCCGCGCTGACCGAGGTGGCGCGTCAGGTCCACGTCGCCGTGTGCGGTGGTACCGCGGCCCCGCTGCAGGAGGCCGCGGCCGTCGCGGCGGCGGCCGACCCGCGGTTCGGGCTGCCCGCCGACGATCTGTCGCACCAGCGCGACCGGATCGTCGAGATGTTCACCGAACTGGGCTTCGACTGCATGCCCCCCGACGGCGGCTGCTACCTGATGGCGAACATCCGGCCGTACACCGCCGAGGACTGCGAGACGCTGGCCCACCGCCTTGTTGAGGAAGCCGGGGTGCTGGTCGCACCCGGCCGGTACTTCCACCTGGCGGAAGGGCGGGGAGACGACCTGGTGCGGATCGCGTTCAACCGCGCGCCCGGCCTACTGGACGAGGTGGCCAGGAGGCTGAGCGCGGTCCGCGTGCCGAGCCAGGCCAGGAGGTGACGTGGCGATGACGGACGACCAGCTGGGAACGGGTTCGCTGTACCGCCGGGCCGACCCTGGCACGATCGAGCTCCTCGACGAACTGGTCCGGGACCGGACGCCCATCTTCGTGGTGCCGTCGTGGTTCGTCACTCCTGAGGCGGCCCAGGTCGGTTTCCTGCTGTCCGAACGGATCGCGGACCTGTCCGGCGCTCGTGGCACGACCTGCCGCTCGTTCTTCACCAACTCCCGTCACGAATCGGTCCATGGTGTGATCAAGCTGATGCGGCATCACGCCGCCGCCTCGTACGAGCGGCACCGGGGTCGCGTCCTCGTGCTCGATCCTGGAGATCTGCTCCGGTCGGCGTTCGACCCCCTCGGCGAGGGCCCGGAACGGGCGCTGGTGCCGAACGTGCACGTGGTGGCCACCCTCGGGCGGTTCCGGGAGTCACTGGTACTCGGGCACTGGTGCGGCCTGCTCGTCCGCGAGCCGCACCACTTCCCCGCAGGCGAACTGGCCGCCGCCGCAGCCGACGGGGACGGCACGCCGCTCTGTCTCGATCTGTCCGATTCGGACCTCGCCGAGCGTGAACGAGGGCTGCTCACGGCGCTCCGCCCGGACCTGGTGATCGTCGGTGAGCGGCTGAGCGGACACACCGTCCCGTTCTCCGCCTTCACCGGAACCACCGAGATGTTCCGGCCCTGGTCGGACGCCGCGGGCGCCTTCGTGCATTCGAACACCTATGGCGGCAACACACTGGCCATGCGCCGGGTCAGGACACACCTGCTCAGGCTGGTCGAGCCGGACGGCCGGGTCGCCGAGACGGTCTCGGCGGCAGACGCGGACTGGGCGGCCACACTGCGCCTCTACGAGCGGCACGTGAATCCGGTGACTTCCGCGCTGCACCGCAAACTCCGGGGTGCCCTGCACGTGGTGAAGGCCGAGGGCACCCGGCTGACCGTCGAACTGGATTCCGGCCGGCGCATCGAGGTGACCGACGCGGCCTGCGGCGGTGGCCTCGGGGTCAACGGCCACAATCCCGACGACATCCGCACCGAGGTGCTTGCCCAGCATGACCCCGAGCGTGACTACGGCGCCGCGCTGGAGGAGACCCTGGCAAGGGAAACCGGGCTCGCCAAGGCGTTTCCCGGGGTCAGCGGCGCGGGCGCGGTGGAAACGGCGGTGACACTCGCGCTGCTGGCCGCCCCGCCCGGCCGGAGACGCATCGTCGTGTTCGATCACAACTACGGTGGCAAGACCCTCGTCTCGCTGCTGGCCACCGCGGCACCGGGTTCACGCGCACCGTTCGCGCCGCTGTACGAGGACGTGGTGTATCTCGACCCGTTCGCACCGGACGCGGTGGAGCGCTTCCTGGCCGAGGCGGCGTCCGGTGAGCTCGCGCTGGTATGGCTGGAGCTGGTACACGGAAGCTCGGACTCCTACGCGCCGCTGCCGGACGACCTGCTCGCGGCCGTCGCGCGAGAGCGTGAGCGCAGGCGGTTCCTCGTGGGTGTCGACGAGATCCTGACCTCGTTCTATCGCTGCGGACGCCGATTCGCCTTCCACGGGCGGCTGCCCGAAGTGGACCTGGTGACGGTGTCCAAGGCGCTGAGCTACCTGTGCATGCCGGTGGCGTCGACCGTGGTGTCCGGCGAGGTCTGCGAACGCGCACGGCAGGCCGACCCGGGCCTGGTCGAGCATCTCCGGACCCGGTTCGCCAACCAGCTCGGCGCGCACATCGCACTCCACTCACTGTCCCGGGTGGACACTCTGGGGCTACCGGAACGTACCGCCGCGCTGGCGCGTGCGGTCCGTGACTGCCTCGATTCCCTCCCGGAGCGCGTGGACCCGGCGATCCGCCGCCACTTCGCCGAGGGGCTCTTCGTCCGGCTCGGCATGAACCCGCCCCGGCTGCCGGGGATGCCTGCGTCGCGGGCGGCCGAGCTGTCGGTCTGGGCGACGTTGTACTGGTGGATCACGAAACGGAAGGTCTTCGTTCCCTACGACTGCCTCGGCGTCCCGCTCACCGCGGGAGAAGCGGACCTGGACCGGATCACCAGCGGCATCCGTGCCCTGGCAGGGAAAACTCCACGGGCGCTGTGGTGGGCCGCCGTTCTCGGTTGTGCACGAGAGCGTGCGCTGGCCCGGTTGCGCCGCCCGACAACGGAAAGGAACCGACGATGACGATCCCCACCGGTGAGCGGCGTGCCTTCGACTACATGCGCGGCCACGTCACCTGTACCGTCTTCGCCGCGCTCGAGATGACCGGTGTGCTGGACACACTCGCCGCGCGTGGCCTGCGGGCGGGCGAACTCGGCGCGAACCGGTTCCTGGCGGAGGCGACGTTGCGCTATCTGGCGCAGCGCGACGTGGTGACCAGGACCGGCGACGACGTGTACCAGCTGACCGAGGCGGGCCGCAGGCTCCACGCCGACCGCGGATATCTGGTCTGGCTGTCCGGCGGGTACGGCGAGGCCCTGCACCGCTTCGGGGACCTGCTGACCGGGAAGTGCCAGTTCGGTGCGCAGATCGACCGGAACATGCGGTGGGTCGCCGTCGGCACCGCGCTGGCCGGGCAGGAGGACCTGCGTCCCGACGTGTTGCGGATCCTGAAGGAGATCTCCTTCGACCGTGTCGCGGACATCGGCTGTGGCAACGCCCATTTCCTGATAGCGGCCTGCCGCGCGGTGGGCGGCGAAGGTGTGGGGGTCGACATCAGCCCGGAATCCTGTGCCGAGGCACGGCAGGAACTGGCCAAGGCCGGAATGACCGACCGGATCACGATCTTCGAGGCGGACGGCACCAAGGCCGACACCCTGCCGGAACTGGAGCGCGTGCAACTGGTGGTGACGTTCTTCTTCCTGCACGAGGTGCTCGAACACGGCTACGACGTGCTGGTCGACTACCTGCGGGGCATCTGCCGTCGTCTCCCGAAGGGCGCCCACGTGTTGACCGCCGAGGAAACCCCGCCATCGGGCGAGCAGAACGTCCCCGAGCTGCTCACCCCGGAGTACTCGCTCACCCAGGCGCTGATGGAGCAGACGCTGTTGACCGAGGACGGCTGGCGCGAGGCGTTCACCGAGGCAGGCTTCGAGGTGCCGAAGATCGTGTACCCGAACCTGCCGGACTGCCGTCTCATCCTCGCCAGGAAGCCCGACTGAGGAGGAACGACATGAGCAGTGCCGCACTGGTCCGGAAGGTCTTCGACCTGTTCGGCGAAGCGAGGCTGACCGAGATCCGCGACCTGCTGTCCGACGACTTCGAGTGGACGTTCTTCGGGCCGGAGGAACTGCCATGGGCGGACACATACCTCGGCCACGAGGGCTTCGACCGGTTCTTCGCCACGGTCGCCAAGCACATCGAGGTCGAGCAGTTCGATGTGAGCGAGTACATCGAGGCTGGCGACCGGGTGGTCGCCATCGGCACCAGCAGCGCGCGGTTCCTGCGCACGGACGTCCGCTATCACACCAACTGGATCAACGTGTTCACGGTGAATGGAGGGAAGATCACGCGCCTGCTGGATCTGTACGAGACAGCGACCGTCGTGGAGGCACTGCGTGTCGCGGCCGCCGGTGAACACGCACAGCACTAGTGGAAGGGACCGGCGTCTTGACCACGATTCACGGTGAGTTCTCCCGCACCGCGGACCGCTATCCCGACCGCGTCGCGCTCCGCGGCGTGGACGGGGTGCTGACCTACGCCGAGCTGCGCGACTGGATGAACGCCGTCGCGGCGACATTGCCCGAGGTGGGACCGGACGATGTCGTCGGGCTGTGTACCGGCCGCTCGTTCACGACGATCGCCGGCATGCTCGGCATTCTCCGGGCGGGTGGTGCCTACCTTCCGCTCGACCCCGGCATGCCCGATGCCCGCCTGACCTGGCTGGCCGGGAACAGCGGGGTGCGGGTGGTGCTCGCCGACCCGTCCAGGGCCGACCGGGTGCGGGCGCTCGTTCCGGACGGCGTCCGGGTCGTTGTCATCGACCCGCCGCCCGGTCCGCTGGGCGACCCTCCAGCCGACGCCGGATCCACCGGCTCCCACCTGGCGTACCTGCTGTACACCTCCGGCAGCACGGGCGTTCCCAAAGGAGTCATGGTCGAACAGCGCGGTGTGGTGGAACTCGCCCGTGACCCGTTCTCCGGTACCAGCCCCGGCGACGTGTTCTGTCAGCTCGCCCCGCTGCACGCCGACCCCTCGGCGTTCGAGATCTGGACGCCCCTGCTCAACGGGGCCTCGCTGGTCGTGCCCGGCGAGGGTGAGCTGAGCGTGCACGAGATCGGCGAACTGCTCGTGCGGCACGAGGTGACCGTGCTGCGGCTGGTCGCTCCGCTGTTCGCGCTCGTCGTGGAGAGCGACCTGGCGGCGCTGCGTGGCCTGCGGCTGCTCATCTCTGGCGGCGATCGTGCCTCCGAGCGGGCGGTGCGCCAGGCGCTGGCCGGGTTGCCCGGCTGCACCGTCGTGAACGGTTATGGGCCGACCGAGGCCACCGTGCTCGCGCTCGTCCACCCGATGACCGCCTACGACACCTCCTGGCCCTCGGTACCGATCGGCAGGCCGCTCGCGGGTGTGACCGCGCATGTGCTCGACGAGCGCGGGGACCCCGCCGACGAGGGCGAACTCTGGCTGGGTGGCTCCCGGCTCGCCCGCGGTTACGGGAACGATCCCGGCCTCACCGCGCGACGGTTCGTCCCGCTGCCCGGCTCCGGCGAACCCGCGTACCGCTCCGGGGACCGGGTGCGCCGCCTCCCCGACGGCAACCTCGTGTTCCTCGGCAGACTGGATCATCAGGTCAAGATCCGGGGGTTCCGGGTCGAACCGGGCGAGGTCGAAACCGCGCTCACCGGACATCCCTCGGTCGCGGAGGCGGCGGTCGTCGCCCGGTCCGGCAGGCTCGAGGCGTTCGTGCGGACGAGCCAGGACACGAGCGAGGACGACCTCGGCGCGTATCTCGCCCAGCGGCTGCCGCACTACCTGGTTCCCTCGGTGATCGAACGGGTCGACGCCTTTCCCCGGCTGAGCAACGGAAAGCTCGACCGGAACGCGCTCGCGTCCGGTTCCGCCGATGCGGACCACCGCGCCCCCGTCACCGAACTCGGCAGGCGGCTGGCCGAGATCTGGTCGGCGGCTCTTGGCGGCCGCCGGGTCGGGCTGGACGACTCCTTCCTCGGCCTGGGCGGGCATTCCCTGGCGGCCATGGACGTCGCGGCGAAGGTGGCCGGGCGACTCGGGGTCCGGCTCACCCTGCCAGCCGTCCTCGAGGCGGCGACGCTGGCCGAGTTCGTGACCATGGTCGAGGCCGCCACGGCGGCCGACCCGCCGTCACCGCCCGGCCGGACCGGCCGCAACAGGGCACCGCTGACCGTGGGACAGGAGGGAGTCTGGTTCGACGACCAGCGCGCGGCGTCGGCGAACTACACGATCGCCAGGACCTTCGATCTGCGCGGGGCACTCGACGAGTCCGCGCTGCGGGCCGCGCTGCGCAGGCTCGCCCGCAGGCAGCGGGCGCTGACCACCGTGGTGGAGTCCGGGCCGGACGGTCTGTACCAGGTCACCGATGCCGAGCGCGGACCCGACATCCGGCGGAGCGACCTGACCGGGCTGCCCCCGCGACAGCAGGAGAACCAGATCCGGGCCGTGGTCGACGAGGCGACTGCGGAACCGTTCGACCTCACCGCCGGACCACCGATGCGTGTCCTGCTCGTCGCCCTCGGTGCCGACCGGTGGATCCTGCACCTCACCCTGCACCACCTCGTCGCCGACGACTGGTCACTGGACATCCTGTTCGCGGAGCTTTCCGAGTGCTACCGGGCCGAACTCGACGGCACCGATCCCGTGCTGCCCGCCGTCGGCTTCCAGTACACCGACCACGCCTCGGCCGAGCGCGTGACCGGCGCGGAGGTGGCAGAGCGCGGCCTGCCGGCCTGGCGGCGGGCGCTGCGGGACTACCCGGGGATGCTCGACATCCCCACCGACCATCCGGCACCGGAGGAGCTCAGCGGACGGGGTGACCGGGTCCGGTTCGAACTGGAGGGCGAGCTCACCGCGTCGCTGGCCGAACTCGCCGAGGAGCACCGCGTCAGCCGGTTCATGGTCGCGCTGACCGCCGGGTACCTTCTGCTGTCGAAGTACGGGCAGCGCCGGGACATGTGCGTGAGCACGCCGGTTGCCCGGCGGGACCACGCGGGAATCACCGATCTCATCGGGTACTTCGTCAACATGGCGCCCATCTGCCTGTCGCCCGGTGAGGGGCGAACCGTGCCCGAACTGCTCGACCGGGTGCGGACGGCCTGCCTGGACGCCTACCGGCGTGCCGACATCCCGTTCCCCACGCTCGCCCGCGAGCTCGACCGGCCCGTCGAGGGCGGCCGGAATCCGTTGCTGCAGATCGTGTTCGCCTATCAGCAGCATCCGCCGCGCGAGCTGGCCCTGTCCGGTGTGGCGGCCACCCCGTGGGAGCAGGGGACCGGAACCGCGAAATTCGACCTCGGCTTCAGCTTCGAGGAACGGTCGGGTTGCCTCGCCGGTGTCATCGAGTTCAGCACCGACCTGTTCGACCGGCCGACGATCGAGCGGCTCGCGGGCCACCTCGTCAACGTGTTCCGGTGGCTCGCCCGGAACCCGGCGGGCGACCCCCGCACCCTGACGCTGCTGGGTGCCGAGGAGGAGCGGATCGTGCGGGAGGAGTGGAACCGCACGGAGATCGACGTTCCCCTGGACCGTTGCCTGCACGAACTGGTGAGCCTGCAGGCGGGTACCCGGCCGGACAAGGTCGCGGTCGTCGGGCCGGACGAGACGATGACCTACGGCGAGCTGGAGGCCCGCAGCGACCGGCTGGCAGCCCACCTCGTCCGAGCCGGGGTGCGGGTCGAGGACCGGGTCGCCGTGTGCCTCGAACGGTCCGCCCGGCTGCTCGTCGCCATCCTGGGCGTCCTCAAGGCGGGCGGTGCCTACGTACCGCTGGATCCCGCCTACCCGGCCGAACGGCTCCGGCACCTCGAAGCCGACTCGTCGGCCACGGTTCTGATCACCAGCGCGGACCTGCGCCGCTCCCTGTTCCAGGTGGAGGACGGCATCGTCGTCGACATCGACGAACCCATGCCGGAGCAGGCCGCACCGCTCGCCGAGCCGCCCCGGCCGGACAATCTCGCCTGCCTCATCTACACCTCGGGCAGCACCGGCGTACCGAAAGGGGTGGCGATCGAGCACAGGTCCCTGGTGAACGTGTTCTACGGCCACCTGCGCTGGTACTCGTTCGACGAGACCGACCGGTGGTCCCAGTTCGCCGCCACCGGCTTCGACATGGCGTTGTACGAGCAGTTCATGCCGCTGCTGACCGGCGCCACCTCGGTGATCGCGACCGAGGAGGAGCGGATGGACGGCCGGCTGTTCGTCGACTTCGTCGACCGCAACCGCATCACCGTGCAGGTCAGCTCTCCGGCGTTCCTGCGGTCGCTCGGGCAACCGGAGCTGCCGACGGTCCGCGTCCTCATCACCGGAGGCGAGGTCGCCAATCTGCCGGACGTGGCCTACTACGCCCCGCGCAAGGCGTTCCTCAACTGCTACGGTCCCACCGAGGTCACCGTGTGCACCACGTCCTACCGTGCCACCGGGGCCGAGACCTCACCGCGGCTCCCGATCGGCGGGCCCCAGCCGAACACCAAACTGTACATAGTGGACGATGATGGGCAGCTGTGCCCGATCGGCGTGCCGGGTGAGATCTACATCGGAGGCATGGGCCTTTCCCGCGGCTACTGGGGTGACCCCGGCCTCACCGGGCAGCGGTTCGGGACCGTGCCCGCGCTCGGCGCCGAACCGCTCTACCGCACCGGGGACCGTGCTCGCTGGATGCCGGACGGCAACGTCGACTTTCTCGGCAGGCTCGACAGCTACGTCAAGATTCGCGGCTACCGCGTCGAACTCGGTGAGATCGAGGCCGTTCTCATCGCGCATCCGGACGTCGCCCACGCCGCGGTCATCGTGCGGGACCAGGCACTGGTCGCGTTCGTCGTCGGTGACGTGGACCCCGCCCGGCTGCGTGCCCGGCTCGCAGAGTGGCTGCCGTATTACCTGATTCCCGGCCGTTTCGTCAGTATCGACCGGATGCCGATGACCGCACACGTCAAGGTCGACCGGAGGGCGCTCGCCGCCATGGTGGCCGACGCCGAGCCGGCCGCGGCGACCGGTTCGCCGACCGAGCGGCGGGTCACCGAGATCTGGCTGGACGTCCTCGGCCTGCCCTCGGCCGCCGCGGGGCAGGACTTCTTCGCGTCTGGCGGTCATTCCCTGCTGATCGCGAGGCTTCTCGACCGCCTGGAGACCGACCTCGGCGCGCGGGTCGGTGTCCGCGACTTCCTCGCCGAACCCACCATCCAGGGGCTCGCCTCCCGGATCGACGGCGCGGAGGCCGAACCTGACCTCGTGCCCTCGGCCGACGCGGAACTCGAAGCCGACCTGGACTTCCGACCGGTTCCTCGGCCACCCGGTGATCCGCACGCGGTACTGCTGACCGGGGTGACCGGCTTTCTCGGCGCGTTCCTGCTGCGGGAACTGCTCGAACGGGTCACCGGAGTGGTGTACTGCCTGATCCGGGCAGGCTCGGAGGAGAAGGCACACAAGCGCATCTTGGACACAGTCGACGCCTACCGGCTCGACGTGACACCGGACGATCTGGCACGAGTACGGGCCGTCCCCGGTGACCTCGCCGATGCCGGACTGGGGCTCGACTCCGGGACGTGGCGGGAACTGGCCGGCGAGGTCGAGCTGATCGTCCACGCGGGTGCGCACGTGCATCACCTCACCCCGTACGCCCGGCTGAAGACGGCCAACGTGTCGGGCACCGCGGACCTGCTGCGGCTGGCCGCACAAGGGCGTCCGAAACGGTTCCACCACGTGTCCTCGCTCAGCGTGTTCACCGAGGAATCCGGGCGGGTGATCACCGAGACCACAGCGGCGGACCGCGAACAGCATCCGTCCAGCCGCGGGTACTCGGCGAGCAAGTGGGTGTCCGACCGGATGGTCGGGCTCGCGATCGACCGTGGCCTGGACGGCCGCATCCACCGGATCGGCCGTATCGCGGGGGACAGCAGGCACGGCGTGGTCAACACCGACGACATGTTCTGCCGGCTGCTGGTCAGTTGCGCGGTGCTGGGCTGCTACCCGCGAGACGAGCGCCTGGACACCAGTCTCCTGCCGGTCGACGTCGTGGCCCGCGCGCTCGTCACGCTCGCGCTCGACGGGGACCCCGCCGACGACGCGTCTGCCAGCTACCACCTGCACCATCCGGACCCAGTCGGATTGGCCAGTTTCCTTGCCGTACTGGAAAAAATGGAGGACACGGCCTTTCCTGCCGTCCTGCTCGCCGAGTGGGTGGAGCGGGCCAAGCGCTTCGCCGAACTGCCGATCCAGCCCTATCTTCCGACACTGCTGGAGCTGAGTCGCTCGCAAGAACGCCGGATACCCGCCCGGTACGCCAACGAGGTGACCCGCCGACGGCTCGACTTTCTCGGTGTCGCCATCCCTGATATCAACGAGGCGTTGATCGAACGGTACTGGCGATTCCTGAAGAAGGGCGGGCATCTCCGATGACAGGCAGGGACGACTGGTTGTCCGGGAGCCCATTTCTTCGTGATCTCGGCGTCCAATGGCGAGACGGTGCACTCGTGCTCACCGTCGCGGAGCCCCATACCGTCACAGGTGCGCTGCACGGGGGTGCCATCGCCGCCATGGCAGCCGCGTCGGCCCAGGCGACGATGCGTGCGTCGGACCCGGATCTGGATCCGTCCACCGTGTCGATCCACGTGACCTACGCACGCGCCGGGCTTGGCACCGCGTTCACCGCCGCGACGTCCACCGTGCGGCGCGCCCGTGAACTCGGCTACTACCAGACCGAGATCTCCGACGAGAACGGTGCGGTGATCGCCGCTGCCTCGACCACGCTCGCCGGTGGACGACACGGCGGTGCGGCGGCGCCGCCCTTGCCGCCACCCGCGGGGGATCCCGCCGAGTTCGAACGGGAGACCCAGGCCATTCCGTTCCTCACCCGGCGCGGGCTGCGCGTCGGCGGTATCGACGACGGGGTCATCGAGATCACCATGACGCCCGAGGAACGCAACCTCGGCGGCAAGGGCACCTTCGACGAGGGTGCGGTGCTCACACTGATCGATCTGGCAGGCACCAGCGTGCCCTGGACGCTGTCGCCGCGCCCGTCGAACCGGGGCGCGACCATCGCCCTGCACGCCCAGATCTTCGGGGAACTCCCTGCGGCTCCGATCATCGCCCGCGCGCAGGTACGGGCCCACGACGACCGCATGTTCTGGTGCGATGTGGCCGTTTGTGGCCGCGATGAGGGCAGACTGTGCGCGCTCGGTCAGCTCACATACAGGTTCTCGTGATCCACCGGTACAACCGGGCAGGCCGTCCCACCGCGCGATAGTGCAGGCCGACCGCGACCGTGCCCCGGTTGACGAGCCGCTCAAGGTAACGGCGGACCGTCACCGTGGAGAACCCGCACCGGGCCGCCACCTCGTCCGCCGACAGCGGGGTGTCCACCCGTTTCAAGGCGTTCGCCACCACCCGCTCGGTCGGGGGCACACCCTCCTGCCCCGGCTGCGGGATCTCGCCCGGCACGCGACGACGGAGCACCGAGGTCACGGCCTGTACGACCGCGGAGGTGTCGGTCGCCGAGGCCACGCAGGGCTGGACGTCCAGTCGTTCGAAGGACTTGGTCAGTGTCTGGTCGACCGAGCGCACGACGGCGATGATGTCGCACTGGATCAGCCGCGGATCCCGTAGTCGGTGCAACAGCCGTAGCCACTCGGACGGTACGCCGTCCAGCGAAGCGATCACGAGGTCCGGCTTGATGACCTCGGCATAGCGGGGGAGACCGGCCACGTCGTCGATGCGGGTGACTTGCGCGATCCCCGGCACCGACCGCAACGCCGGGAGGTAGACGTGGCGGCCGCCTGTGCTCGCGGCGATCAGCACGTCGATCCCGCTGCAGGCTTCGCTCACCATGGTTTCCGCGCCACCGCGACGAGATACCCCGCCTCCGGCCGATTGCCGAACTCGCGGAGGACCTCGACCATCGTGCCGACGGCGGCGGGGTCCAGCCCGAGCACGCGGTACTCGCGCTCCAGTTCGGCCGGATCGTCCGGCAGCAGTGCCGCGAACGAACGCTCGTACACATGGTCACCGATGTCGTCGGCCGCCTCGACCCACAGTCCGGCCTCCGCCAGCATCGTGTGGTAGCTGAGAGGTGTCTCGAACGGGGGACGGGTCAGCACCTCGTACATGCGGTCGAAGAACTCCTTGTCCTTTCCGGACACCGGGCCACGCAGCACCGCGCTGACGACCACGACCCGCGCGCCGGGTTTCAGGACCCGCGCGATCTCGCCGATCGCGGTGGCCGGCCGCGGCATCAGGGAGATGGACTCGATCGCGGCGACGCCGTCGAAGCTGTTGTCGGGGAATGGCAGGTCCATCGCGTCCGCCAGCCGGAACGACAGCCGCTCCTGACCGGCGAACTCGTTGGTCTGCGCGAGGTGGTGTTCACTGATGGTGATGCCCAGGACGTCGGTTCGCAGCGTCGCGGCGATTCGTGCGGTCGACCGTCCGTTGCCACAGCCGACGTCGAGGATCTTCGCGCCCGGGGTGACACCGAGCCTGCTCGCCGCCAGGTCGGTGACCCGGTCGGTCGCCTCCCGTACGGTGCTGGTGTCGTTTTCGTTCTCCCAGTACCCGAGGTGGATGTTGCCGCCGAGCAGGTTGGCCGTGATGTCTCCGATCTGGTCGTAGAGCGTCGTGATCGCGGTGGTGTCCGGTGCGGTGTGGCTCGTGGACATGAAAGACTCCTGGTGGCTTCAGTGGAAGGTGACCGGCAGCGCGGCGAGGCCATGCATCAGAGTGCTCGATCGCCAGCGCAGCCGTTCGACGTCGGTGGCCAAGCGGATGGTGGGGAATCGGTCCAGCAGTCTGCCGATCGCGATCTCCCCTTCCAGCCGGGCGAGCGGTGCGGCCACGCAGTAATGAATTCCGTACCCGAACGCGAGGTGGGCGCCGGCAGGGCGGCTCACGTCGAGCTGATCGGGGGCGTCGAACTCGGCCTGGTCCCGGTTCGCGGCCAGCAGCGACACGAGAACGAACTGCCCTGGGGGAATCGTGACCCCGCCGGCCTCGACGGTCGTCGTGGTGCACCGCAGCGTCGCCAGATTCACCGGACCGTCGTAGCGGAGTAGCTCCTCGATCGCGCCCGGCAGCAACGCGGGATCCCGATGGAGGCGCAGCAGCTGATCGGGATGGGTCAGTAGCGCGAGCATGCCGTTGGAGATGAGGTTCACCGTGGTCTCGTGCCCGGCGACCAGTAGCAGGAACGCCATGGCGACCAGCTCCTCGTCGGTGAGCCGGTCGCCGCCCTCCGCGGCGTGCACCAGGTCGGAGAGAAGGTCCTGAGTCGGTCGCAGCCGCTTGTCCGAGACCAGGGCCGACAGATAGTCGGCCAGGTCGGCCGCGACGTCCTCGACCTCGGCGGAGGAGGATGACAGGACCAGATGGTTCGACCACTGCTGGAATTTGGCCCTGTCATCGGTCGGAACGCCGAGTAGCTCACAGATCACCGTGATCGGCAGGGGGAACGCGAACTCGTGCAGGAGATCGGCGTGGCCGGACGCGGCCATCCTGTCGAGCAGGTCGTCGGTGACCTGCTCGATCCGTGGCCGCAACCGGGACACCGCGCGCGGCGTGAAAACCTTGTTCACCAGTCCGCGCAGCCGCGTGTGCCCGGGTGGGTCCGCATTGTTCATGTGTGCGGCCAGTGCCCTGGTGACCAGCCGGGATTCCACGCCGGTCGAGGTCACCTGACGACCGTGAAGACTCCGCACAGCCGCGGTGTCCTTGGTGAGCCGGCCGTCGCTGAGCAGAGCCTTGGCCTCGGCGTATCCCACCACAATCCAGATCGTCAGCCCGGTCGGCAACGTCGCGCGGCAGATGGACTTGCCCGCCGCGCGGATCCGTTCGAAGGTCCCGTGAGGGTTCTGCATGAACTCCTCGCCCAGCTTCACCGGAACGTCGAATGACGACACCCCTTCTCCTTTCCCCAGCGCGAGATCGGTCCCCTTGCCTCTCGCGGTGCGCAGCATGAACAATGGTCTGGCTTTGTTCAGCGTGAATCGAAAGTCACCTCGCCCCAGCGACGTGCCTTCACCGCGACGCTATCGATGGGCCGAATGGCTGGGTAGACGCCAACTGAGTGGATGTTGGAGCGGTCGATGTCGACTCTGCGTTCCCGAGATGACGCACGGGCGATTGTCAATGACAATTTGCTGCTATTGGAGCACCGCTGTCCTGGCAGTATCCGAGGACAGCGTCTTGTTCCTATCTGGATTGCTGCACGCCGCGCCTGTCCGGCAGAGTACCCGCAAGGGCACCCGCGCATTGGGACCTACAAGCAGGCACGCCTTCGCGAATTTCTCCACAACGATGTCGATGACCGTGATTCACCTGACAACCGGGCATCAGCCCCAAACTCGCGAGGGTCTGTCTCACTTTCGGGTGGTGATGTCGTGGTCAGCCGAGAAGGATGCGGTGTCGGAGTAGCCGAAAGCCTGCGCGGCCGTACATTGTCGTTTGATCAGCTTGGTTTTCGTGATGTCCAGCCGGGTGCATAGTCGCGACAACCGTCACTTGTCCGACACCGCCCAGACGGACCGGGAGGAGCTGATCCGGTTGGCTGTCCGACGGTTGTCACAGAGTGAACCGGGCGAGTTCGGTTCTCTTGGTGATGCCGAGCTTGGGGTAGGCGCGGTAGAGGTGGTGGCCGACAGTGCGGGGGCTGAGGAACAGCTGGGCTGCGATGTCGCGGTTGCTGCGCCCGTCGGCCGCGAGTCGGACGACCTGGAGTTCTTGTGGGGTGAGCCGGGCGGCGGGGTCCCGGTCGTGTTCCCTGGCGACTGGCCGGTCGCCGAGTGCGGCCAGTTCGGTCCGGGCTCGCGCGGCCCAGCCGTGGGCGCCGAGCCGGTCGAATCCGGTCAGCGCGTCGGTCAGATGGGTGCGTGCGTCGGTTCGGTGGCGTTGGCGGCGTAGCCATTCGCCGTACAGCAGTGCGGTCCGGGCGTGGTCGTAGGGCCGGTCGGTCTCCTGGTGCAGCCGCAACGCGGCCTCGTAGTGCGTTCGGGCATCGGGACCGGTGGCGAGCAGGGCGTGGCAGCGGCGGGTCAGCGCGGTCGCGTGCGGTTGCCCGGTGTGCTCGGCCCAGTTGTCCAGTGCGGGCACGTGCCGCGCGGCTCGGAGTACCTGGCCGCTGCGCACCGCGGCTTCCACGTGATCCGGGACGGCCCGGATGAGGAAGTCCTGTCGGGCTGGGCCGGCGCATACCGCCTCGAGGGTGTCGGTCGCCGTGTCGAACTGGCCGCGGCCGAGATCGAGCAGGCCGAGCGCCCAGGCGGCCATGGCGGCGTTGGTGGGGTGCCTTGCCTCGTTGCCGAGGATGATCTCGGCGTGGGAACGGCAGGTGTCCGCGTCGTCGGCGACCGCGGCCAGCCAGGCCGGGACGGCGTTCATGATGAGGGCCTGTGTTTCCTGGCCGAGGTCGGCGGACACCGCCATGGCCTCGGCCACGGTGGTCCCGGCGTCGCGGAATCGGCCGCGGAGCAGTTGAGCGATGGACAGCGGCTCCTGTGCGTAGGGCAGCCAGCCCAGCGCGCCGTGGTGGCGGGCGTCGGTGGCCAGTGCGTCGAGCACGTCGGTCGCGGCTTGGTCGTCGGCGACGATGAGGGCCAGGTATCCGGCCAGGACCCGTTCGACCATTCCGTGGACGTGTCCGCCCCTGGCGGCGTCCACCAGCTTTCGCATCCCGGCGACGGCTGATCGGGTGTCGCCCGCGAACAGGTTGCCCAGCCCGAGCATGCCGTCGACGACCGGCCGCAACGCGGAGCGGGGTGGTAGCGACACCGTCGCCAACAGTTGGGCGGCTTGGTGGATCAGGGGGTGCGCGCAGGCGTCCTTGGCACACCCGATCGCGTCGGTGAGGATGGACACGGCCTGTTCGGGGTGGGAACCGACGATGGGCGCGGTGCCGTCCAGCATCAATGCGGCGGCTGCTGCCGGGGTGTCACGTTCGTAGGCGACCTGTGCCCGGATCCAGGCGGCCTCGGCCCGTGTGGACGCGTCGGTGCTGACGTCGGCGGCGGCCGCGGCGAGTCCGTCGGCCCGGTCGAGCCAGCTGACGTTGTAGGCGGCTCTGGCGGCGCCGATCTGCCGCCGTGCGCGCACGTCCGGGTCGGTGCTGAGTTGGGCAGCACGTTCGAGTGCGATCGCGACAGCAGCCGACCCGCCCCGCTGCCCCGCGCGCAGGGCGGCCTGTTCGAGCGCGGTCGCGGCGTCCTCGTCCGGGCCCGTCGCAGCGGCGGCCAGGTGCCAGGCGCGACGGTCGGCGTACTGGTCGCTGGTCAAGGTGTCGGCCAGTGCCTGGTGTGCGGAGAGTTGCCAGCCGCGCGGCGCGCCTTGGTGGGCGGCGGCCCGGATCAGCGGGTGACGGAACGCAACTGTGTGGGCGGACGCGGTGAGCAGGTACGTCTTCTCGGCCGGTTCCAGGTCCGCGGCGGTCAGCCCGAGCCGTTGCGCTGCGCTCAACAGCACCGTGAGGTCAGCGGTGTCGTCAGCCGCGACCAGCACCAGCATTCGCTGTGTCGGCTCGGGCAGTTCACCGATGCGAGCACGGAAGGCGTCCTGGATCTGTTTGGCCACCGGGAGTGGCTCGACAGGCAGGGACCAGCCACGGTCGTCGCCGTGGCGCCGGTCGGTCAGTGCCGTGGTGAACTCGATGATGGCCAGCGGGTTGCCCCTCGCCTCGGCGAGTATCCGGGCCCTGGTCGCGCCGGCCAAGCCATGCGCGTGCTCGTTGAGCATGGCGATGGCGCTGTCGCGGTCCAGTGCGGGCAGGACGACCGTGTCGATGCCCTCGGCAGGGAAACGCCCGGTCCCGTCCCGGACGGCGAACAGCATGGCCACCGGCTCCTGTCGCAGCCGCCGGGCGGCGAACAGCAACGCGTCCGCGGATGCCCGGTCGAACCACTGGGCGTCGTCGATCAGGCAGACCAGCGGCCCGTCGCCGGCCAGTTCGGACAGCAGCGACAGAGTGGCGGCGCCGATCAGGAACCGCTCGACGGTGCCGGCGTCGACGAGCCCGAAGGCGGCTCGCAACGCGGTGCCCTGCGGCTGCGGGAGCGCGTCGACATGCTCCAGGTACGGGTGCAGCAACAGGTGCAGGCCGGCGAACGGAACCTCGACCTCCGACTCGATCCCCACTCCGCGCAGCACCCTCAGGTCGGCACCGCGCGCAGCGGCGTGATCGACGAGAGCGGTCTTGCCGATTCCCGCCTCGCCACGGACCACCAGTGCACCGCCGGTTCCGTTGCGGGCATCGGCAAGCAGACTGTCGATCCGGGCTCGTTCAACCGTTCGCCCGAAGATCACCCGTGAACAGTAACCCCAGCGTGTGTTCCTGTCCCGCGCCACGAACGTGACCACACAACGTGATCGTCCGAGCGCGGCGACAGCAACTGGGACGGTCTACTTGACCCGGGTACTCGTGGTCTCGTAGCCACCACCGCCCGGGTAGACCCACGCTCCGGCCAGGACGTCACCGGCCTCGTTGAACGTCGACCGCATGTACGCCGGTGAGCCCTTCTCCCCGCCCCAGATGGTGAGTACGTCGCCGTCCAGTTCGTAGACGTAGTCCAGCGTGTCGCCTTTGTTTCCGTAGAAGCGGCTCTTGATGTCCTTGCCGGCCTGCTCGGCGCCGAACGGGCGTTCCCGGCCGATCACCTCGATGCCCGTGATCCGCTCGCCGTACTGCTCGAGGTCGATGTCCTGGATCAGGAAGTGGCCACCTTCCAACCAGCGGTAGGTGACCGTGCCCTCGGCGCCGCCGGTGACCTTCCACGTGCCGACCAGCCGATCCAACGCGGCCAGCTCGGCGTCCTGGACCAGGCTCGTGTTCTCGCTCATCTCGCAGTCACTCCTCTCGGGTCCGCCGCGGACGCGGCGTTGCTGATCGGAAACCTACGAGCGCGGCTATCAGTACCCGCATCGGTCGAAGTACTGGCGGCAGCCTCACTCCCACCTCGGTTGCCCTGTTCGTATCCGTCACGCGAGCGCCGCCGAGATCCAACTGCTCGTGTCGAGCTGTCTGCTGACCACCGGCGTGCTGTTCGTCTGGACGCATCGGCTGTCGTACTAGGGTCCCGGCTGTGGTGGGCGTCGAGTCCGAGTCCGAGGTGGCGTTCGCCGCGCTCCAGCTGCTCTTCGCGCGCGACCTTGATCGTTTCGGCGCACTCTCCGGCGCGCAGGCGGAGGCGCTGCGCGCCGCGTTCGGGGCCAGCCGGACACCGGTCGAGCGGCACGTTCCGGCTGCGGCGACGCTGAGCCTGCTCTCGGAGCTCGCCTGCGACGGGCCGTTGCTGTGCCTGCTCGATGACGCCCAGTGGTTCGACCAGCCGTCGGTCGACGCGCTGCTGTTCGCCGTCCGCCGCCTCCATGCCGACCCGGTCGCGACCGTCTTCGCCGTCCGACACGGCCCGTCTCGTCGCGGTGACCCGACCGCTGCGGCGCGAGGTCGCCGACCGTGTGGTTGCGGAGTCGGGCGGCAATCCGCTGGCCATCGTCGAGCTGGCCGCCAATGCGGCGGAGGCCACCGGGCTCCCGGCGCCGGTGGCGCCGCTGCCGGTCACCGGCCGGTTCGAGGAGCATTTCGGACGGCAGGTCCGCGCGCTGTCGGACCGGGCGGCGAGGGCCGCGAGGTGACTCGGCTCTTCATTCCTCATCCGCCGGATCGCACAACAGGTGTTTCTGTTGATGCGCGCCAGGACGATGGACAAGGGTGCTGCGGGCCACGAGGGCGCAACAGTCCGAACCGGAGCTATCGACATGCTTTCGGAAGTGGATGGTCGCTGACGAAATCGTGCACGAGTGTGTCGCAAAGCCCGCGTGTCGCGGCCTCGGTGTCGGTGGTCCAGGATGTGATGCTGTGGTCGAGGCTGCCGCTGGCCAGTGTCGAACTCTTCGGGTTCCAGGCGACTGAGGTGATATGCCGGATGTGGCCGCTGAGTGTGGCCCATCGGGTGTTGGTCGCGGTGTCCCATAGTGTGACGGTTTCGTCGTCTCCGGCGATGGCCAGGAGGCGCTGGTCGGGGCTGAACGCGGCGGTACGTACCCGGCCGTTGTGCCCGGCGAGCTCTGTCTTGCGGCTCCAGGTCCCGGTGTCCCAGACCGTGATCGCGCCGTCGTGCGCGGCGGTGACGAGCGACCGGCTGTCCGGGCTGAAGGTCAGTGTGCTGACCGGGCTGTTGCGGAAGTCCAGTGTGGAGGTGGTCGCGTGCGTTGTCGCGTCGAGGACCAGGACTTGGCCGCGGTGTGAACCGATGGCCAGCATCCGGCCGTCGGGGCTGTAGTCGATGTCGGTCGGGGTGACGTCGCCGAGTGGCACGGTACGGCGTTGTTGCCGGGCCCAGTCCCAGAGCACCAGGGTGGTGCTGTTGTCGATGACGGCGAGGGTGTACCCGTCTGGGCTGAATACCGCTTCTCCCGCCGACGAGCTCAGTCCGCTCAGCGTCGCCACGCGCTGGAGCGTGGTGGTCTGCCAGATGGTGACCTCGGTCCGGTCGCTGACCGTCGCGACCAGGCTCCCGTCGCGGCTGAGCGCTGGACCGGCCGCCCACGGGGTGTCGGTCTGCGCGTCCGGCACGACGTGCCGTGGCGTGCGGCTCTCGAGATCCCATGCCACGAGCGAGCGATCCGTACCGGCGCTGAGCAACGTGCGACCGTCCGCGGCGAACACGATTCCGTTGATCTCCGCGGTGTGGCCGAGGAACGGCAGCGCGCCTCGATCCCAGAGCAGGACACCGGCACCGCTGTCGGCCGCGACCACCAGCCGTCCGTCCGGGCTGACCGCGAAGGGGGAAAGCCATTCCGGTTTGCCACCCTCGAACTGGGCGACGACTGCCCGCCGCGGTACATCCCAGCCGAGGACAACCCCGTTGGTGTCAAAGGAGTACAGCCGCGCGCCGTGCTCGGTGAACCGGAGGTTGCCGATCTCGGCTTGGTGCGCGTGGAGTTCCGCTTCGACGCGACGGGCTCGCACATCCCAGAGCCGCAGGACCTTGTCTCGTCCGCCGGTCGCGATCAGCTGGCCGTCGGGGCTGAACGCCACCGTGTTGAGCCAGTCGCCCGGCCCCGGCAAGACGGCCTGTCGCTGTCTGGTGGGCAGATCCCACAGGGTTACCGCGCCATCGGATCCGGTGCTGGCGATCAGGCGACCGTCCGGGCTGACCGCGACGCTGGCGATGTGGCCATCGCCAGCGGTCAAGGTCGTCACCGGGGTCGCTCGCGTGGTGTCCCATACCCGTAACGCGCTGGCTCGTGCGCGGGTGGCGGTGCTCGCGACGAGCCATCGACCGTCGGGGCTGAAGGCCAAGCCGGTGAAGAAGTACCCGTCCGGATCGGCGTCTTCCCACAGCAGCGACCGGCCGTGCACATCCCAGAGCAGAAGCTCGCCTGTCGCGGTCGCGGTGGCCAGTCGCCGCCCGTCCTGGCTGAAAGTCGCGCTGGTGACCAGGCCGAACTGGCCGCGGATGTCCCCGATGGAGCGTCGTGACGGCAGGTCCCACAGGGTGATCCGGCCGGGCTCGCCGACCACTGCCAGCATCTGCCCGTCCGGGCTCACGGGCACGCCGGTGAGCATCCCGTGGTGCATCGGGAGCTGGGCTTGGTAGCTCCTTCGAGAGGCCAGGCTGAGCAGTGCGCTGCGCGCTTCTGGCGTTGGGTGGGCCTGGTAGGCGTCCAGGCTCAGCCTGATCGCCGCCGCCACGTCCTTGATCGCGAGCGTGCGTGCCTCGGCGGCGAGTTGTCGCGACAGTGCGATCTGCTCGTGGTGCATGGCGTCGCGCCGTTGCACGGCGACCACTGATCCAGCCGCCGTCACGATGACCAGCAGCGTCGCCAACGCGGCGATCAGCCAGCGGAGTTGGCGAGCGCGGCGGCGGGTCCGAGCTTCGCCTTCGTTCTGCTCGGCGCGGCTCGCTGCCACGAAGGCTTGTTCCGACATCGTGAGGTCGTCGGTGATGTCCTCGGGGACCATGGCCAGCCGAGCACCGCGGTACAACGCTTCGCGGTCACGGTCAAGGGACTCCCACACCCGGGTGGAGTCGGTGAGTTGACGGCGGATCCGCAGGATCTCGCGGTCCTCGGCCAGCCATTCCCGCAGCCGTGGCCAACATCGGATCAGTGCCTCGTGGGAGATCTCGACGCTGGTCTTGTCCAAGGTCAGCAGGCGGGCCTTGGCCATGGCGTACAGGACGATCGTGGTGTCGGGATCGGTGTCCAGTTCGTCGCGGGTGATGCGGCGCTTGGTGTCCTCGGTTGCTTCCCCGAGTGCGGTCAGCCGCAGCAGGATGTTCCTGGCGCGGCGCTGCTGGGTGGGATCGAAAGCACCGAAGACGTGTTCGGCGGTGTTGGCCACCGAGCTGTCGATGCCGCCGGATGCCTCGTAACCGGCCAGCGTCAAGGCGTTGCCGCGGCGGCGAAACCACGTCTCGCGCAGGGCGTGGGACACCAGCGGCAGCACCCCGGCCTGGCCGGTGGCATCACCGATGAGCCGGGAGACCAATGCTCCCTCGACGCTGCAGCCCGCGCTGATGGCCGGTTGGATGATCGCGGCCCGCAGCTCGTCGGTGGTCATCGGACCGACCAGGATCTGCGCCTCGCGCAGAGCGGTGACCAGGTCGGGATTGCGGGCGCAGTGGCCGTAGAAGTCGGCCCGCACCGCGAACACCACCCGAATCCCACCGGGCTCCCGCGTGGCTGCGAGCAGCGAGGCAATGAACCGCGACCGGATCTCCGCGTCGTGGCAGAGGGTGAAGATCTCCTCGAACTGATCAATCACCAGGACGAACGCGCAGTCGGGGCGCTGGTCGGCGGTGGCCTGCCGGATCGCCATGCCCAGGCTGTCCGGGTCACCGGCGAGGTCGGCCCGCAATGCACCGGCCGGGATGCGCAGCAACGGCCCCAACGCGACCGCGCATTCCCGAAAGGGATCGGCGGCCGGGGTGAGCACCACGACCGGCCGGGTATCGAGTGCGGGCAGCAGGCCCGCGCGCAGCAGGGACGATTTCCCGGCCCCCGACGGCCCGACGACCGCGACCAGACGGTGCTCCTCGAGCAGGGTCACCAGCTCCGCCACCAGGTGCTCCCGGCCGAAGAACCGATCGGCGTCCGCGGGCTCGAACGCGGCCAATCCGACGTAGGGCGACGGTAGGGTCGCCGACCCGTTCGTCAGGGCTGAGGGAGCGGCCACCTCTCGCCACCGAGCCTCCCACTCGCGTTCGTCGCCGCCGCACGCCCGCGCGTAGGCCAGCGTCACCGCGAGGGTCGGCAGTTTCCGGCCACTGGCGGCCGCGGCCAGGGTCGCCGGGGAGTAGTGCGCGTCCACGGCCAGGTCGCGATAGGTCGGGTTGCCCGCCTGCTGTCTCAGCTTGCGTAGCTCGGCAGCGAACATGGGCACCGCGCCCGTGTCCGGGTCGAGCTCGCGTTCCGGTCGTGGCATCGATGATCCCCCAGTTTTGTCGTGGCACAGGTTGTCCGACGACGCCTCCGAAGCCGGACAACCGCATGCAGTAGAGCAGCTCGGCGCGGCGACGGGATCACTCGATGGTGGGAGCAGGGCTAACACCTTGGAACGAGCCGGGGCCCGACCGGGTGGTTGTCTGTCTGATCTTCGCCCCGAGCTCAGACATCCACCGACCGGCTAGACCTGTGGCAACGCACTCGAGGTACATCTGAGGGAGTCAGCTGGAAATGCGCACAAAGAACAAGCCGGTACTGGCCACCGGGTTGATGGCGCTGGCCGTGTGCCTGATGCCTGCGGGAGCCGCCAGTGCGGCCCCTTCCGCTGAGCACGTGATGGCCGCGGAATCGACCGTCGACCCTATCGGAACACGGGACTTCTTCCCCTGCCCGGTCGATACGATCACAGTCCAGGAACGCCGGGTCGAAGACTCGTTCGTCGCGCTCGAGAAGTGTTGGTCATCGACAAGAGGCGCCTGGATGTACCGGGGCAACATCTACAACGCCAAGGTCGGCGATGTACTCAGGGTCGCCTATGTCCCCATAGCCGACAGGAAGTTCGTCGAACACTCCTACCGACGATCTCCCGAGAACAATGACCAATACGGCAACATGCCCGGTGAGTGGTATCTGGCAGGCGGTGTCAACGGATCCCAACTCCAGGCATGTCTGAGCCGCCCCAATCTCGAGGATCCCTTCTACTGCAGCTGGCCGTAGACCTCTCTGAAGGAGTCAGCTGGAATGCGCACAAAGAACAAGTCGGTACTGCTCACGGGGTTGATGGCGCTGGCCGTGTGCCTGATGCCCGCAGAAGCGGCCGCTGGCTCTGTCGGAACGCGGGACGCCTTCTCCTGCCCGGTCGAGCCGACCCCGGTCCAGTCCCGCACGATCGACGACTCGACGGTTGTACTCGAGAAGTGTTGGTCGGCAAGGGGCGCCTGGATGTACCGGGGCAACGTTTACAACGCCAAGGTCGGCGATGTGCTCAAGGTCGTCTACGTTCCGATAGCCGAGAGGAAGTTCGTCGAGCACTCCGAGAACAGGGACGAACACGACGACATACCTAGCGAGTGGTACCCGGCTGTCAACGGATTCCATCTCCAGGCATGTCTGAACAACCCCGAGCTCGGAAATGCCTTCCTCTGCACCATGCCCGGCGTCTGAGGTCCTTGTTTCGCTGAGGACGAATCGAGGTCGAACCTGCGATCGACCAAGAACTGCACGATCAGCTCGCCGACCTGTCCATGACACCTGAAGGAGTCAGCTGGAAATGCGCACAAAGAACAAGTCGGTACTGCTGGCGGGGTTGATGGCATTGGCCGTGTGCCTGATGCCTGCGGGAGCGGCCGGTGCAGCCCCTTCCGCTGGGCACGTCGTGACTGCGGAATCGACCGCTGGGCCTATCGGAACGCGGGACTTCTTCCCCTGCCCGGTGCAGCCGGTCGCCGTCCAGTCCCGCTACATCGACAACTCGACGATCGTGCTCGAGAGGTGTTGGTCATCGGCAAGGGGTGACTGGATGTACCGGGGCAACATCTACAACGCCTACCCCGGCGATGAACTCAGGGTCGCCTACGTCCCGATAGCCGACAGGAAGTTCGTCGAGCACTCCTACCGGCGAGCTCCCGAGGACAGGGACGGAAACGGCGACATGCCCGGTGAGTGGTACCTGGCAGGCGGTGTCAACGGATCCCAACTCCAGGCATGTCTGAGCACTACCTCGTTCCCGGATCCCTTCTACTGCACCTGGCCGTAGACCTCTCTGAAGGAGTCAGCTGGAAATGCGCACAAAGAACAAGTCGGTACTGCTGGCGGGGTTGATGGCATTGGCCGTGTGCCTGATGCCTGCGGGAGCGGCCGGTGCAGCCCCTTCCGCTGAGCACGTGGTGGCCGCGGAATCGACCGTTGGCCCTGTCGGAACGCGGGACTTCTTCTACTGCGCGGCGCCGACCGCAGTCCAGGCCCGTTGGCTCGAAAGCTCGTTTCTCGTGCTCGAGAAGTGTTGGTCATCGACAAGGGGCGCCTGGATGTACCGGGGCAACATCTACGACGCCCAGGACGGCGATGTGCTCAGAGTCGCCTACGTCCCGATAGCCGACAGGAAGTTCGTCGAGCACTCCTACCGACGGTCCCCCGAGAACAGGGACGGAAACGGCAACATGCCCGGTGAGTGGTACCTGGCCGGTGGTGTCGACGGATCCCAGCTCCAGGCGTGTCTCAGCAACCCCCGGCTGCCAGATCCCTACTACTGCACCTGGCCCTCGTAACACCTGATCACGACCGGCGTCGCCGTACCGCGTAAGAGAGGCCTGGGCCCAGCACTCTGCTGGGCTCAGGCCTTTCAGAATGGAGACACGGGTATTCCGACCAGTACGCGCAAAGTGTTCACCAGCGCGCCGATCGGCAGCTTGGGCTCGACCGAGCGGAACACCCCAGTCCTCCCGTCACACCAAGGCTGAGCGGAGCGGACTCCGGCGCTTCCAGCTGAAAAACTTGGGATGCGCTGTTCTGGCAGGCCGCCCGCTGGATGGAGTTGGCCATCGGCCTGCGCGACCGGGCGACCGGGGATAAGGAGCTGGTCTGGGTTCGTCGTCCGGACCGCAGGTCCGACGCCGAATCGAGTTCCGCCAGGACGATGGCATCGTCCCTGACTGTCGGCCCGACCACGTGGTAGTCGAGTTCCCTCAGGGCCTCGACCAGTCGGTCGAGGCCGTCGCGGTTGAGGATCACGTGTTCGGCATGTCTTCCCCTATAGGGTCTTGCCGATCTGGTCGATCAGGTCGACGGTGCGGCTGGCGTAACCCCATTCGTTGTCGTACCAGCCGAAGACCTTGACCATCCGCTCGTCGGCCATGGTCAGGCTGGCGTCGAACACGCACGACGCGGGGTCGCCGATGATGTCGCGGGAGACGATCGGCGCCTCGGTATAGCGCAGGATGCCCTTGAGGTAGCTGTCAGCGGCATCCCTGAAGGCCTGGTTGACCTGGTACGCGGTGACCGGTTCGGACAGTTCCACGGCGAGGTCGGTGAGTGAACCGTCCTCGACGGGAACGCGCACGGCGATGCCGTCGAGCTTGCCTGCCAGGTCCGGGATGACCTCGCCGACCGCGCGGGCCGCGCCGGTGGTGGTCGGGATGATGTTGACGGCCGCGGACCGGGCTCTGCGCAGGTCCTTGTGCGGGCTGTCGATCAGGGCTTGGTCGTTGGTGTAGCTGTGAATGGTGGTCATCAGGCCGCGTTCGACGCCGAAGTTGCGGTGCAGGACCTCGACCATCGGCGCGACGCAGTTGGTGGTGCACGAGGCGTTGGAGATCACGTCGTGGGTGGCGGGGTCGTAGTGTTCGGAGTTCACGCCGAGCACGATGGTCGCGTCGACTCCCTTACCGGGCGCGGAGATCACGACTTTGCGGGCGCCACCGGCGAGATGTCCCGCAGCGGTCTCACGGGTGCGGAACTTGCCAGTGGCCTCCAGAACGATGTCGACACCCAGTTCGCGCCACGCGATCTCACGAGGATCACGGGCCTTCAGCACGGTGAAAGTCTTGTCGTCGACGGAAATCTCGTTCTCGCCTGCGCTGACCTCACGCCGCCATGTTCCGTACGTGGAGTCGTACTTGAGCAGGTGGGCGAGCGTCTCAGCCGAGGTGATGTCGTTGACCGCGACCACGTCGATGTCGATGTCGTCGCGGTCGAACAAGCACCGCAGCACGTCCCGTCCGATCCGGCCGAATCCGTTGATCCCGATTCGCACGGTCATCGTCGCCTCCCTGGCGCTCATACGTTCGTCAACGCCATTGTGTGAGCGCGGCAGGACGGTGGAGAGTGCCGGACGATCCGAGGTGGTGGGGTCTTTCGGCCCTGAGTTGTGAGCCGATCGCCACTGACCCGGACCTCTGTCACCCAGTCACAGTGCGGGTATGCGTGTGATGACGGTGAATCCCGGTGAACCTAGGAGTGAGATGTCATGTCGTTCTGGGCTCCCGGCGAAGTAAGCCAGATCGTCCGGGCGGTGGTACAGGCCCCGTCGGTGCACAACGTCCAGCCTTGGGTGCTGGAATTCCACGAGCGCAGTGTGCTGTTGTTCGAACGCTGGGACCACGAGTTGCCTCGGCACGACCCGAAAGGCCGGAACCGGCTGATGTCGTGTGGCGCCGCGCTGACCAACCTCGAACTGGCGGTGCGTCACCTCGGCTGGGAAACCACGACGACGCTCTTCCCCGACCTGGCACATCCGGACCTGGTCGCCACTGTGACGGCCGCGCGGATGGGGACGCCGACAGTTGCTGAGCAGGAGCTGTATCGGGCCATTGCGCACCGGCGCAGCCACCGTTTCGGGTTCGACGGCGCCCCGCTGTCCGCGGAGGAGGCCCGCGAGGTCGGCAATGCTCTGATCGGGGAACGGGTCGGCGTCCGCCGCGTCACCGAACGGGCGCACGCTGGAGCGATTGCCGAGTTGTGCGCGTACACCGCGAAGACCTTGCACCACGACCATCGCTACCTGCACGAGTTGCGGGCACTGACAGTCGACCGAAGCAAGTCGAGGGTTGGTGTTCCCGAGGACCGAATCGGGCATGGGTTGTTCGGAGGCCTGGTACACGGCGGTGACAGCGTTCCCGACGTCGAGACACTGACCGCGTTGATAGCCAAGGAATGCGTCTTCGTTGTCGAAACCGTTGATGACGGCAAGTGGGATCACGTGCACGCCGGAATGGCGATCCAGCGAGCGTGGCTGACCGCGACACACCTCGGTCTCGCTGCTTCCTTGATCACTCAGCCGATGCAGTTGCGTGAAGTGCGGGCCGGACTCAGCGAACGGTTGGAGCTGCCAGGATTTCCGCACGCACTGTTTCGGGTAGGGCGAGCGACACGAGTGCCGAAGGCCAGCCCACGGCGGTCGTTCGCGGAAGTTGTCAGGGAGAACCGATGAACAAGTCCATTGTCGTGGGAATCGACGGCTCCGATTCCGCCATGAACGCTGTCCGTTGGGCCGCACGGGAAGCTGTCAGTCGGGGCCTTCCGCTCCGGCTGGTCCACGCGTGCATGGTCATCGACGCGCACGCGCCAGTGGCGTTGCCGACGTCTGTTGAGGACGGCCTGGCGCGTCAGGGATCGGAATGGCTGCAAGCCGCCGAGCGAGTGGCCACGGAGGCGGAACCGACCGTGGACGCGTCAGTGCACTTCGGCCGAGGATCGGCAGCCGAGCTGTTGATCGAGGAGTCCGGGAGTGCCGAACTTGTGGTGCTCGGCTCGCGCGGGCTCGGCGGATTCGCCGGACTGCTCGTCGGATCCGTCGCTGTCGCGTTGTCCGCACACGGGCACTGCCCGATCGTGGTCCTCCACGGTGAGCAGGATCGGACACGTAAGCCGGTGGTGGTCGGAGTGGACGGTTCGCCACCGAGCGAGGCGGCGATCGGATTCGCGTTCGAGGTAGCGGCACGGCTGGGCGTGCCACTGGTCGCCGTGCACGCGTGGAACGACGTGTCCTTCTACGTGAAGTTCTCGGTGCTTCCCTACGGCGTGGACCTGACCCAGATATTGGAAGAACAGCACAAGATCCTCGGCAAGCGTCTCGCCGCATGGCAGGACAAGTACCCGGACGTACCAGTCGAACTGATCGTGACGGCCGACCGGCCTGCCCACAGCCTTTTGGACATCGCCAGCGACGCTCAGCTTGTGGTGGTCGGCTCCCGAGGACGTGGCGGTGTGGCGGGCATGCTGCTGGGCTCCACCAGCCAGGCGTTGCTTCACCACTCACCGTGCGCCGTCGCGGTTGTACGTTCGACTTCCTGACGTGTCGAGGCTGCTGCTGGTCGTCGCGACGGTGCTGCTGGCCTCGCGGTGTTCGCCCTCGCCGGGACGCTGCTCGTCGGGAATACCTGGCGGGCAGCGCGACCGGCGTGATGATGGGCACCGGGCAGGTGCTCGACGACTACGCCCGGCGGCGTGCGCGTCGTGATCTGAGTGCGCTGCTCGACCGAGCGGTATCGGAGTCGCGGGCAGGGACGCCACCGCGGTGGCACAGGCAGCGGACGCCGTGATCACTGACGGGAGTATCGCGCGCTTGGCCGATGCGGTCGAAGCGGCGGCTCGGGCGCGCCGGATCGCCTTGCAGAGCGCTGGCGTGGATATCACGTTGTCGTTGCTGGCGATGGTGATCGCGGCATTCGGATGGCTGGCACCGGCTGCCGGGGCGCTGGCTCAGGAAGGAATCGACGTCGCTGTCATCCTCAACGCTCTCAGGGCACTGCTGCCGACACGAAGGAGAGAGCCGACTGTCACGGCGGACATACTGCACCGGTTCTCGGCAGAGCACGAACAACTGCTGCCCGCTCACCGGGCCGTGCGACAAGCTGCCGACGACCTGTCATCGGGTTTGACGCCACCAGCCGAACAGTCGGTGCGACGGGCCTACCAGCTGGCCTATGAACATCTGCTGCCCCACGAGCGGGCCGAGGACCGGGAACTGTATCCGCTCGTGGCAGGCCTGCTCGGTGGCCCCGAGGCCACGCAGGCGATGAGCCGCGGTCATGCGGAGATCGAGCGGCACGTCCGTCGCCTCGGCCGCCACCTGTCCATGCCAGACGCCATCAGCCCCGACCAGCTCGATGATCTGCGCGTCACGCTCTACGGCCTGGACGCCATCCTGACGCTGCATTTCGCACAGGAGGAAGAGAACTACTTCACGCTGATCGATCAGCCGCGATGATCAGTGCGTCGGACAACCGTTGCAGCGCACGTGCGGCTGCCAGCTCGTAGCGTGAACCGGATGTCGTCGTGTCGGCCGGGCGGAACTGGCCACTGGCCGACAGCGATTCGTCGTTCTCGTCGGTGAGTGTCGCGGTCGCGAGAACAGTTCCGGCGGTGTCGTCGATGTGCAGGCGCACTATCCAGTCCTTGGGCATCGTGGCTCCCTCTGCGATAGTCCATGATGACGTGGAAACAGTGCGGTGAGCCACAGGCAGATGACCGGCCTTGCCGGGCGATAGCCCTCAAGGCACCGGGACTTCCGGCCGTATCCGGTTAGTCTTCACGTGTTTAGCGTCAAGGTCATGGAGACAGTCAAGTCGCTGCTCGTGGACGGAACCATGGTGACAGTCCGCGAGTTGGGCCCGACCGATCGTGAACAGATCCTCGCGCTGCACAACGCGATGCCCGACGAGGACAGGTATTTGCGTGGCGTATGTGGATCCGTATCTGAGGAGGTTGCGATGACCGATTTCGAGAAGTACAAGGCCTCCGCCGAGGCCCGGCGCACCACCCATGGCGACCATCTGGACAAGCTCACAGGCTACTTCTTGGCTGAGACCAACCGGAAACGCGCCGAGCACGAGGTGGCCGAGCACGAGACACCATCGGTCGAGCCGGAACCGGCCGTCCAAGCCGTGCGTCCGAAGGTCCGCAAGAGGTTCGGGTGGCTGCTCCGGTGGCGACGCTGACCCTCTGCAATGCGAATACGACAGTCCCGGCAGGGTCGACCACGGGCAGCCCGCCGACCCGATGGCCGACCATTGTGGACACTATTTCCTTGTAGGGTGTGTCTTCTCGGACCGTGGTGACGTCACGTGTCATCACGTCCTGGACCTTGAGTGTTTTCATTGTCACCGTTTCTCGGGATCGGATGACCGCGAGCGGGCGGCTTGCGGTGCGCAGGAGCGCCTGGCTCACCGAGGCGGGCAGCACAGGCCCGCCGTCGATGCCGACCACGATCGGTTTGCTCAAGCCCCAGGCTCACCCTGACCTGACTGCCGGACAGGGCCGAACGGCACGGTGTGTCCCGGTCAATGGCCCCTGCCTGGTTTCCTTTGCAGGCACCTACTTTCCTGAGCATGTCCCGTGCGACAGACACCCGCATGCCACTGCTACCCCAAGAACGCACCGCCACCGAGATGCTCGAGGCGCTGGGGTCGTCCCGGCACGGCATCACTGGTGCCGAAGCTGTGGAGCGCCTGGCCGAGCACGGACGCAACGAACTGGCCCGCCCGCATCGAGCCTCGGTGCTGCGCCGGTTCGCCACCCAGTTCACTGACCTGTTCGCCGTGCTCTTGCTGGTCGCCGCGGGTATCACGTTCGTGGCGTACGCACTGAGCGATCCACCTGATGTCGGCAGCCTTCAGCTTTCCGTCGCGATCCTCGCTGTCGTGCTGATCAACGCGGTGATCGGTTTCATGCAGGAGTACATGGCGGAACGCACCGCCGAGGCCCTGCAAGCGATGGTCCCGCACCGCGCTCGTGTTATCCGGGGCGGCGAACGGATCGAGGTCCCTGCCGCCGAGCTCGTGCCGGGCGATGTGGTGGTCGTCGAAGCGGGCGACGCGATCTCGGCCGACTGCCTGTTGATCGAGGCGCATGAGCTCACGGTCAACAACATGGCTCTGACCGGGGAAAGCGCACCGGCCCGGCGGGATGTCGAGCCGATAGCTGCGAGCACGGCTCGTCTGGAGGCACGCAACCTGGTTTGGATGGGCACGGCGGTCGCATCGGGAACGGGCAAGGCCGTCGTGGTGGCGACCGGGCAGGAGACCGAGTTCGGGCGGATCTACCAGCTCACGGCAGGGACGAGCACGGCCAGCAGCCCGCTGCGGCGCCAGATCGCGATCATGGCACATCGGGTGGCGGCCGCCGCGTTCTCCCTTGGAGCCCTGCTGTTCATAACGCGGCTGGTGGCCGACAGCCCGCTCGTGGAGACGTTCATCTTCGCGCTCGGTGTGATGGTCGCACTGGTTCCGGAGGGCTTGCCTGCCACGATGTCGGTGGCGTTGGCGATCGGCGTCCGCCGGATGGCGAAGCGGCACGCGTTGATCAAGAAGCTGCTGGCCGTGGAGACGCTCGGATCCACCACAGTCATCTGCACGGACAAGACCGGCACGCTGACCAAGGCGGAGATGACCGTCCAGGCTGTGTGGGCGCGTGGCCGCGTTCACAGAGTGACCGGGGCCGGTTACGAGCCGAAGGGCGCCGTCGAAGACCCCGAGGCGATCAGGGAATTGCTGCGTGTCGCGGCACTGTGTTGCGACGCCAGACTGTTGCCGCCCTCGGATCATCAAGGCTGGCGTGTGCTCGGTGACACGACCGAGGGCGCCTTGCTCGTCGCAGCGGCGAAAGCAGGGATCGACCTCGAAGCCGACCGGCGCGACGCACCCAGAGTGGGGGAGTTGCCCTTCGACTCGATCCGCAAGCTCATGACCACGGTGCATGAGAAGGACGGCAAGGCATGGGCCTATGTCAAGGGCGCGCCGCAGGAGTTGTTGGACCGGTGCACGCACGACACGACGCACTTGTTGAACAACGCGCGGCGGCGCGCGGTGTTGGCCGCCAACGACGCCATGGCTGGTACTGGACTGCGGGTGCTGGCCGTCGCGATCCGGGAAGTAGGCCGCGCGAACCCCGAGCACGGCGAAGCCGAGCACGGCCTGACCCTGCTCGGCCTGGTGGGCATGCTGGATCCACCGCGGCCGGAGGTTGTCGCGGCGGTGAAGGCGTGCCGGGAAGCCGGGATCCGGATCGTCATGGCGACCGGCGACTACGCACTGACCGCCGAGGCGATCGCCCGGAGGGTCGGCATCTTCCAGGCCAGTACGGTGCCCCGCACGGTCACCGGCACCGAACTCGACCAGATCGACGACGCCACACTCCGTACCCTGCTCACCGAGCATGAACATGTGTTGTTCGCCCGGGTCAAACCGGAACACAAGATGCGGGTGGTGTCCGCGTTCAAGGATCTCGGTGAGATCGTGGCCGTCACGGGGGACGGCGCCAATGACGCGCCCGCGTTGAAGCGCGCCGATATCGGTGTGGCGATGGGGGAGTCCGGTACCGATGTCGCCCGTGAGGCGTCAGCGATGGTCCTGCTGGACGACTCGTTCGCGTCGATCGCCGCGGCGGTCGAGCTCGGCCGGTCGGTGTACCAGAACATCCGTAAGTTCCTGATCTACGTGTTCTCCAGCAACGTGGGCGAGCTGGTGCCGATCCTGGCGGCCACGTTCGCGGGGTTCCCGCATGTGCCGATCAGCGCCGTCCAGGTGCTGGCCATCGACCTGGGCACGGATGTGCTGCCCGCACTGGCACTCGGCGCGGAGAAACCTGAGCCGGGCGTGATGAACACGCCACCGCGAAACCCGAAACAGAGCCTGTTCTCCGGTGCTCTGGTGCGCCGGATCCTGTTCCTCGGCGGTATCGAGGCACTCGTCGCGACCGGGATCTTCTTCTGGCACGTGATGAGCGCTGGTATTCCCTTCGCACAGTTCACTGAGGACAATCCGATCTACCGTGAGGCGCTGACCATGGCGCATCTCGCGATCATCATGAGCCAGATCTTCGTCGGTCTCGCCGTGCGCAGCGATCGGGTCAGCATCTTCCGGCTCGGACTGTTGTCGAATCCGCACTACCTGGTGGCACAGGGCATCGGACTGGTCCTGATGGCCGGAATCTGCTACCTGCCGCCGCTGCAGGACGTGTTCAACACCGTGGCCCTGTCGTTCGCCGACTGGATGCTCGTGCTGGCGCTCAGCTCGCTCGTGCTCGTCGCCGACGAGATCCGGAAGGCCGTGCTACGCCGCAAGGAGGCCGTCATATGAAAGTGATCATCATGGGCTGTGGCCGGGTCGGATCGACCCTGGCGAACCAGCTGTCGATCGAAGGGAACGATGTGTGCGTCGTCGACCGCGACGCGGACACACGGGCGTTGCTGCCGGTCGGTTACACCGGCCAGTTCGTCGTCGGCAACGGGTACAACCGCGCGATCCTCGAAGATGCCGGGATAACAGAGGCGAGTGCGTTCGTCGCGGTGACGTCCGGTGACAACACCAACATCGTCGGCGCGCGGATCGCGAAGGAGAACTACCGCGTGCCGCGGGTTGTCGCGCGCATCTACGACCCACGCCGCGCCGACATCTATCGTGACCTGGGGATACCGACCGTCGCCAGCGTGCGGTGGACCACCAACCGGATCCGGCAGATGCTCTCGCACCGGTACGTCAACCCTGAGGTCAGTTTCGGCAACGGCGACACCCTGCTGGTCCGGGAGACGCTTCCGGTGTGGTTCGACGGCCGTCCGCTACGCGAACTGGAAGTCGACGGCGAGATCCGCGTCATCGCCGTCGCCCGGGGCGGGGCCTCGTTCCTGCCCACTCACACCAGTCTCGCCGAAACCGACGACGCGGTCAGTTTCGCCGTGGCGGCGTCGGCACTGGACCGGTTGCGGTCCTTCTTGGACAAGGAGCTCGGCACATGAGGATCTTGATCGTGGGCGCGGGCAGGCTCGGTGAACAGGCCGCGCACCTGCTGGCCGCCACGGGACACGAAGTGACGGTGGTCGACCGTGAGCAGCACAGACTCGACCGGCTGGGCAGTGACTACCAGTTGGTGCGGGGCGACGCGTGTGAACCGCCGGTGCTTGAGTCGGCCGGTGCGCTGCGGGCTCACTTGTTGCTCGCCGCGACCGGGGAGGACGAGGACAACCTCGTGATCTCATTGCTGGCCAAGCGTCAGTTCGGCGTGCACAGGATCCTGGCCAGGGTCAACGACTCGGACAACGCGTGGTTGTTCACCGAGCGGTGGGGCGTTGACGTGGCCCTGTCCACTGCCGCACCGCTCGTGTCGCTGATCGAGGAAGCAGCCGGTGTCACGGACACCGTCGGCCTGGTGCGTCTCGCGGCGGCGGGTGTGGAGCTGATCGAGACCCGGATCGGCGACTCGTCGGCCGCTGCCGGGCGGCAGCTGGCCGACCTGCCGGTGCCCGCCGGGACGGTCGTGGCCACGGTTGTCCACAACGGACAGCCGATAGTGCCCGACCGGGACTACTGCTTCCACCCCGGTGACACCGTCCTGGTCGTGACGAGCACGGCGACCGACAGCGACATCCACAAGGTGTTCCAGTGACAGCGGTCGTGATCTCGGGACCTTTGCCCTTACCCGGCAGGGCTGGCGGCCCCTAACCGGCCCGGCTGCCCGGCGGGAGCCTGGAGGTGCCCACGAGCGAGGAGGTAGTATGAAGGCGTTGGTCTACCACGGTCCTGGTCGCCGTACCTGGGAAGAGGTCCCCAAGCCGGAGTTGCGCGATCCCACGGACGCGATCATCAAGGTGGACGCGGTCACGATCTGCGGCACCGACCTGCACATCCTGAAAGGTGATGTGCCCGAGGTCGAGCCGGGCCGGATCCTGGGGCACGAGGCGGTCGGCACGGTCGAGCAGGTCGGCGCCGCCGTGTCGGGCCTGAAACCGGGCGACCGGGTGCTGGCCTCCTGCATCAGCGCCTGTGGCCGGTGCTCGTACTGCCGCACCGGCGTGTACGGCCAGTGCCAGGGCGGCGGCGGTTGGATCCTGGGCCACCTCGTGGACGGCGTGCAGGCCGAGTACGCGCGGATCCCCTTCGCGGACACGTCGACCCATCTGTTGCCGGACGGTGTGGCGAACGACGCCGCGGTGATGCTCGCGGACATCCTGCCGACGTCCTACGAAGTCGGTGTCCTCAACGGGCACGTGCGTCCTGGTGACACGGTGGTGATCGTGGGTGCCGGTCCGATCGGGCTGGCCGCGATCCAGACCGCGCAGTTCTACAGCCCGAGCCACATCGTGGCGGTCGACTACGCTGCTTCCCGGCTGGACGCCGCCAAGCAGTTCGGTGCGGACGTCACCGTGAACGCGGCCGACGATGTCGCGAAAGTGGTCGCCGAGCTGACCGGCGGCGCAGGCGCGGACACCGCCGTCGAGGCAGTCGGGGTGCCGGAGAGCTTCGAGCTGTGCACGCGGCTCGTGCGCCCAGGCGGGCGAGTGGCGAACGTCGGCGTGCACGGCAAACCGGCCACGCTGCACCTGGAAGACCTGTGGATCAAGAACGTCACCATCACCACGGGCCTGGTCGACACCGTGACCACGCCACGGCTGCTGGGAATGCTCGCGGCCGGGCAACTGGACACAAGGCGGTTCATCACACACCGGTTCGGTCTGTCCGAAATGGATGAAGCGTATGACGTGTTCGCGCATCCGGCTGACAGCGGTGCGCTGAAAGTCGTCCTGTTCGGCTGAGAGGTGACCGAGATGAGCACAGACCGACCGATCGTCGTCGGTGTCGACGGATCGCCTGCGGGCATCGCCGCTGTGGAATGGGCGGTTGCCGAAGGACTTCGGCGTGACCTACCCGTGCTCGCCGTGATGGCACACCGGGTGGCTGGGCAGATCCTGATCGGCGCCGTCCCGTACGACGCTCTGCCACCGAGCGATGCCGAGGCTGAGCACGCGGACTGCGTGCGCAGGCTCGCTGAAGCCGTGGACGCGGCGGACACGGCAAGCGTCACGGTCGACCAGATGGTCGTGACTGGTGCGCCTGGTGAGGAACTGGCCAAACTGTCCGTCGACGCGGACCTGCTCGTGGTGGGCAGCCACGGTCACAACCGGTTCGCCGAGGTCGTCCTCGGTTCCGTCAGTTCCTACTGCGTCCATCACTCCACGTGCCCGGTTGTCGTCATCCCGCGCCGGGCGTGGGATCGGGAAGGGGCGAGCCATGCACGGCATTGACGTCCGTGCGTTCATCCAAGCCAACTACGTTCCCTACTGTGGCGGCGCTGGTTTCCTCAGTGGACCGACACCGCGCACCAAGGCGTTGTGGGACCAGTTGGCTGCGATGTTCGTCGAGGAACGCCGCCGTGGCGGCGTGTATGACGTCGACGCGCACACGCCTGCGGGGATCGCCGCTCACGCTCCCGGATACATCGACCGGGAACTGGAGCTGATCGTCGGCTTGCAGACCGACGCCCCACTCAAACGGGCCATCATGCCCGCGGGCGGACTGCGACTGGTCGAAGCAGGCCTCGAAGCCTACGGCTACAAGCTCGACCCGCGGGTGAAGGAGATCTTCACCAAATACCGCAAGACCCACAACGACGGTGTGTTCGATGCCTACACGGACGAGATCCTCCGTGCGCGCAAGGCGGGAATCGTCACCGGCCTGCCCGACGCGTACGGCCGTGGTCGGATCATCGGCGACTACCGCCGTGTCCCGCTGTACGGTATCGACCGCCTCATTTCGGCCAAACACGCTGACCGTGCGGGTTTGGACACCACGTGGTCCACAAGCGACGTCATCAGGGACCGTGAGGAGATCGCTGAGCAGGTCCGTGCGCTGGAGGAACTGAGGGAGATGGCCGCGTCCTACGGCTGCGACATATCCGGCCCCGCCACCAACGCGCGCGAGGCTGTCCAGTGGCTGTACTTCGCATACCTGGCCGCGGTGAAGGAACAGAACGGCGCCGCGATGTCGCTCGGCCGCGTGTCCACGTTCCTGGACATCTACATCGAGCGGGACATCGACGCAGGTGTACTGACTGAGGAACAGGCGCAGGAGCTCATCGACGATCTGGTGATGAAGCTGAGGATCGTCCGATTCCTGCGCACACCCGCCTACGACGATTTGTTCTCCGGCGACCCGACATGGGTGACGGAATCCATCGGCGGTATGGGAACCGACGAACGGCCGTTGGTGACACGCACCAGCTTCAGGTTCCTCCAAACCCTGTACAACCTCGGCCCGGCACCAGAACCGAACCTGACCATACTGTGGTCGCCGCTCCTGCCAGGAGGGTTCAAACGCTTCTGCGCGCAGGTCACGGTGGACACCAGCTCGATCCAGTACGAGAACGACGACCTGATCCGACCGCGGTTCAGCGATGACACCGCGATCGCCTGCTGCGTGTCGGCCATGCAGGTCGGCAAGCAGATGCAGTTCTTCGGCGCCCGCGTCAACCTCGCCAAGACTCTGCTGTACGCGATCAACGGCGGCCGCGACGAGATAACAGGTGACCAGGTCGCTCCGACATTCCCGCCCCTGGAAGGCGAGTACCTCGACTACTGGGAGGTGTGCGTCGCGCTCGACAGGATGATGGACTGGCTGGCCAAGACCTACGTGGAAGCCTTGAACATCATCCACTACATGCACGACAAGTACGCCTATGAACGCATCGAGATGGCGCTGCACGACTATCCGGTGCAGCGCCTGCTCGGCTGCGGCATCGCAGGCCTGTCGGTGATCGCCGACAGCCTGTCGGCGATCAAACACGCTCGTGTCCGCGTGATCCGAGACTCGAGCGGCTTGGCCGTCGACTACGCGTCTGAGGGCGATTTCCCGCGATACGGCAACAATGACGACCGTGCCGACCAGCTCGCCGTGAGCCTGGTCGAGGACTTCATGGCCAAAGTGCGGCGGCACCCGGCCTACCGGGACGCGATCCACACACAGTCGGTCCTGACGATCACATCCAACGTGGTGTACGGCAAGCACACCGGCAACACCCCCGATGGCCGTCGTGCGGGTGAACCGTTCGCGCCAGGCGCGAATCCGATGAACGGCCGCGACACCCACGGCCTCGTGGCCGCGGCACTGTCCGTCGCCAAACTGCCGTACACCGCGGCCCTCGACGGCATCTCGCTCACCACGTCGGTGACGCCCAACGGACTCGGCCGAACCAAGGAGGAGCGGATCTCGAATCTGGTCGGTGTTCTGGACGCCTACACGGACTCGGGTGGCTTCCACCTGAACGCCAACGTCCTCAACCGGGACACATTGCTGGATGCCATGGAACACCCGGAGAAGTACCCGCAGCTGACCATTCGCGTGTCCGGCTACGCTGTCAACTTCGTTCGGCTGACAGCGGAACAACAACGGGACGTCGTCAACCGCACGTTCCACGGAACGCTATGAACGCCGTCGGGTCCGTCCGCTCGTGGGACATCGCCACCGCGGTGGACGGTCCCGGCACCCGCTTCGTGCTGTTCATGAACGGGTGCCCGTTGCGATGCCTCTACTGCGAGAACCCAGAAACCTGGCATATGCGTGACGGCCAACGGATGACGGTGTCGGAGGTGCTCGCCGAGGTGGCGAAATACCGACGCTTCATCGAGGTCGCCGGTGGTGGTTTCACCGTCAGCGGCGGTGAGCCGTTGCTGCAGCCCGCGTTCGTCGGCTCCCTGCTGCACGAGGTCAAGAAGCTCGGTCTGCACACCGCCGTCGACACATCCGGCTTCCTCGGCCGTCGCGCGCCCGATTCGATGCTCGACGACACCGACCTGGTGCTGCTGGACATCAAGTCATCGGACCCAGCGCTCTACCGCCAGGTCACCGGCGGCGAGGTGGCCCCCACCCTGGAGTTCGCGCGGAGACTCTCCGTCCGCGGCAACGCCATGTGGATCCGGTTCGTCCTCGTGCCAGGGCTCACCGACGACCACGCCAACGTCGAGGGGATCGCATCGTTCGTCAGCACCCTCCAGACGGTCGAACGAGTGGAGATCCTGCCGTTCCACAAACTCGGCGCGGCCAAGTACACCAAGCTCGGCATGCGATTCCCACTGGAGCACGTACCAGTCCCGGATGGCGATTCGGTCGAGCGAGTGCGTCACCAGTTCGCCCACCACGGTGTGATTGCCCGAGGCTGGTTTTCGGATTGAGCGAAGCGATGCGCGGTGATGTGGTCGGCGAGGTGAGCGGCATCGTGCTGGACAAACCCGAGTAGTGCTGAACCTGCGGTGTGTTGCCAGGGCTGACCAAGTATGTAAAGCCCGGCGACGCGGCTGATGCCACGGCTGTGGAGAAGGTTGCCGCCGTCGTCGACGGCTTCGGGAATGTCGACCCAGCTGTGGTCACGACGGAAGCCTGTTGCCCAGATGACGGTGGACACTGGCAGGGTGGTGCCGTCGGCGAACACGGCGTGATCGTCGTGTGTGCGGACCAGTCGTGGCCGCAGCGTGACACCGGCTCGGCGTAGGTCGCGTGTGGACAGTCCGATGACTGTGCCTTCGCCGCGGCGCATCCACTGTCCGCGGCGGGAGGTGGCGGGAGCGGTGATCAGTCCGGTGATGGTCTGCCACCAGAAGATGTCGCGGCCGAGAACGCGTTGCGGGACGGTGACGTTGCGGGTGCCGATCGCGAGGTCGACCGTTCGGGTGGCGGCCAGTTCGGCGGCGATCTGGAATCCGGAGTTGCCGCCGCCGACGACCAGCACCGGACCGGGCGGCAACTGCTCGGGATTGCGGTAATCGGAGCTGTGCAGTTGCGTCACCGGAGGAGCCAGCCCAGCCGAGACCGGCGGAGTGAACGGCGTCTGGAACGGCCCGGTGGCTACCACCACGTTGCGCGCCGCGATGGTCGCACCGACGGCGCTGAGCAGGTAGCCGTCGCGCTCGGGATCGCGTCGCAGTGCGGTGACGCGGGTGTTGAGCCGGATCGAAAGGCCGACAGTGTCCACGTAGGTCTGGAGGTAGTCAGCCACCTGGTCCTTGGTGGGACAGGTGTCGGGTTCGGCGGGAAAGGGCAGGCCGGGCAAACCGGCGTAGTGAACTGGGGTGAACAGCCGGAGCGAGTCCCATCGACTGCGCCACACCTGCCCGATGCTCGTTCCCGCGTCGAAGATCTCGAAGCCAAGGCCGCGAGCTTTCAGGTGGTAGCCGAGGGCCAGGCCCGCCTGCCCGCCGCCGACCACGGCCACATCCAGCACGGTCATGCCCTGTTCTCCCGCGTCGCTGGAGTGACATGGCTCAGGATGCGGTCGGCCACGCGCGTGAACGCGGCGAGGTCGGCCGCAGGCAGATCGCCGAGGATGGTGCGAGCGGAGTCATGGCGTTGGCGGGTCATCCAGCGCGCGGTCTCGGCGCCCTGCTCGGTCAGCACGACATTGATCGCGCGGCGGTCGTCGGGGTGCGGCGTGCGTTGCACAAGTCCGTCGTGCTGCAAGGTATCGATCAGTCCCGTGACGTGCCGGGGGCTGCATCCCAGTGCCTGCGCCAGGTCACGTTGCACCAGCGCGCCATCGCGGGCAAGCAGGTAGATCACCTCGGCGCGGCGCTCGGTCAGCCCGCGTTCGGTCAGCGCCTGGCGCATCGCATCGGACAAGCGCGCGGCCAGCTCGAATGCCTTGTCGAAGGCGTCGATCGATTCGCCATCCACCGGTCCCCCTCTACTCACTCGTGCACATGGTACATAGTGAAGTAGCTTCACTAAAAGACCGGGGCCGCTTGGCTTATCCGGTGTGCCCTTGCCAGTTGAGGGTCAGTAGGTCGCGACCGGATGAGCCCAGGTCCGGTGGGTGGTCTGGGCTGTGCCCCAGTTCGCGCAGCGCGCGGTCGACCTCGGTGTCGGCTTCGGCGGGCAGGCACAGTCGGGTTCGGGTGACTTCGACCAGTTCGGTGAAGGTGGCGTACTCGGCTTCCGGTGGGCGCCGCCATGCGGTCACCTCGGGGTGCACGCCGAGTTCGGCCAGGGCCTCGATCAGGTCTTCGGCGGTGGGGCCGTGGGGGCGTTGGATGCCGTGGAACCGTTGCCACAGCGGGTTGAGGTCGGTCAGCGGATGGCGTGCGGCCACTTCGGCGATCACGGTGCGGCGGGCGTGTGATCCCAGTGCCGCGACGAACGGCCGGAGGTTGCCCACGTTGTAGAACACGTTGCCGCACACGACGATGTCCGCGATCGGTGTCCGGTCGGCCACTTGTGGCCACAGGCCCTCGTGCCGGTCCACTGGCACGCCGAGCCGGTGCGCCCGCTGTGCGCAGGAATCCAGTAGCGCGGTGTCGGCGTCCACCAGCGTTAGGTGCCGGACCCGGCCCGCGGCGGCCAGCGGCAGGCTGGTCGCTCCGGCCGCGGCGCCGACGTCCAGTACGGTGCCGGGTTCGGTCAACGCGTCCAGGCCCTGTTGGTAGGTCGCGCCGATCGGGTGTGCCAGTTGCGCGGCGGCGCGGCGGACGAACACTTGCCGGGGCAGCACCCACGGTGAACGTGGTGCCCGGTCGAGTATGTGTTGCGGGATCTCCCATTGCGCCAACGCCAACTGCCACCGCTCCACCGCGTTCACGTCTGCTCCTCGATCGCCTTTGCCAGCAGGGCCACCGTACGGTCGATGTCCTCACCTGTGGTCCAGCGTCCTGGTGAGAGCCGGATCGCCGACTGGCACCGGTCATGGTCCAGGCCCATTGCTGCCAGTACCGGGGAGGGCTGGTGGTCGTCTTCGTGGCAGGCCGAGCCGGTCGATGCGGCGATCTCGGGAACGGCCGCCAACACCTCGTGCCCGAGCACGCCCCGGATGCTGATGTTGAGGGTATTGGGCAGCCGAGCGTGGACCGGTCCGTTGAGCGGGACCCGGTCGGGCAGCGCCTTGGTCAGACCCGAGTGCAGGCGGTCGCGCAGTTGCCGTAGCAGTTCGTGTTCACCGGCGGCGATGTCCTCGACGGCCAGGGCGACGTTCTCCGTCCCGGCCCACAGGCCGTGTTCCTGCCCGCCCCGTCGGCCAGCCCCGGGTGGCCGCTCACGCAGCCTGTCCCGTCGCCACGGGCAGCTCGGCCAGCCGCCACTCCAGCATGCCCTGGTCCAGCCGCGCGGCTCGGCGGCCCCGCTCGGTGAGCAGACGCACCGCGTCGTAGGTCAGCACGCAGTACTCGTCACGGCAGTAGGCCACCACCGGCAGGTCGGGGGTAGCTCGGCGCGCCGGTCGGCCAGTTCACCGACCGGGATACAGACCCGCGCCAGGCACGTGCCCGGCCGCGTACTCCTCGGCGGGCCGCACGTCCAGCACCACCACCTCTCCGGCCTGGACCCGCGCCAGCAGGTCCGCTGCCCGCTGGGCCAACGCCTCCACCGACCGTTCCCCCTGGGCGAGCAGTTCCAGGCGTTTGCCGCTGCCCAGCGCCTTGCCGCGCTCTCCACATACAAGGCTGCCTGTCGAACTGGTGTGGGAACAGCGTCCACAAATGTCGCGCAGTTTGTGTCCAGGAAGCTGGACTTCCCTCCGCATTCGACCTTCGGTCTCGGCTGGAAGTCCAGCTGAGACCGAAGAGCTATCGACAACCTTCAGTGCGACAGAGCTGCTTTCAGCATGAGGCGGCGTTCGGCGGAGCCGATGATGGCGCGGGCGTGCGGGACAACATCCGGGTTGACTGAGACGGATGTGATCCCGGCCCGTACGAGGTGCTCGGCGAACTCCGGCCGGTTGGACGGGGCCTGTCCACACAGCGACGAGGTGATTCCGGCTTCCTCACAGGCCTTGATGATCCTGGCGATGGTGTCGAGCACGGCTGGGTCGGACTCGTCGAACAGTTCGGCGCACGGCGAGGAGTCGCGGTCGACGCCGAGCACGAGTTGGGTCAGGTCGTTGCTACCGATCGAGACGCCGTCGATGCCCATCGTGGCGTATTCGGGGATCCGGTAGACCACCGACGGGACCTCGGCCATTACCCAGCGAAGCAGGCCGCGCTGGCGGCCGAGCGGGCTGGCGTCGATCATCTCCAGGCACCGGGCCAGCTCCCACTTGGTGCGCACGAACGGGATCATGATGTGCAGGTTCGGCGTCTCCTCCCGCACGCGGGCCAGGGTCGTGAGCTCCAGGGCGAACAGTTCCGGTTCACGGACGTACCGGTAGCAGCCGCGGTAGCCGATCATCGGGTTGTTCTCCGGCGGTTCGAACTCGGCACCACCGATCAGATCGCGGAACTCGTTGGTGCGGAAGTCCATCGCCCGGTAGATCACCGGTCGTGGCATGAACGGCCGGGTGATCTTCAACAGCGATTCGGCCATTGCACTGATGAACTTCTCCGGGCCGCGGTCGGCCAGGAACCTGCGGGGGTGCATGCCCGCGAGCGCCTCGGTGAGCATGAACTCCGCCCGCAGTAGGCCGACTCCGTCAACCGGGAGCGCGGCCGCGGCTTCCGCGTGGTCGACCATGGCGAGGTTGACGTAGAGCTTCGTCGCCAGTGGCTCGAATATCGGCATGGTGGGCGCGGCCGGTGTAGCCGTCGTCTTCGCCTGCTGGGGAGCACCTGCCAGGACACGACCTTCACGGCCGTCCACGGTCACCCGCTGGGCGTCTTTCAGCACGGTGGTGGCGTTGCGGGTGCCGACGATGGCGGGCACGCCCAGTTCGCGGGCGACGATCGCGGCGTGGCACGTCATGCCGCCTTCGTCGGTGACGACGGCGCCCGCTCGGCGCATGGTGGGCACCCAGTCGGGGTTGGTCATCGGCGCGACGAGCACGTCGCCGTCCTGCAGTTGCGCGCCGTCGGCGGGGGAGGACAGCACCCGGACCCGGCCGGTGGCGGTTCCCGGTGACGCGGCAAGGCCCTTGATCAGCACCGTGCCGTCCTCGGCATCGAGCGTGGTGATCGGCCGGGACTGCACGAGCCAGATCTTTCCGTCCACGATGGACCACTCGATGTCCTGTGGGACGCCGTAGTGCTGCTCGACCCGGTAGCCCAGCCGAGCGAGTTCACTGGCTTCCGCGTCGGTGAGCACCCGCCGGGTCGGTTCCTTGCCGGTGAGCTCCACCCGCAGATCCGCTCCGTCGCGGCCTCGGATGATCTTGTGTGTCTGGGTGCCCACTCGTGTCCGCACCACGGAGAAGTCCTTCTTGGACATGATGTAGGTGTCCGGTTCGACCGCGCCGCTGACCACCACCTCGCCGAGGCCGAACGCCGCCTCGACCACGATCCGGTCGCGGTCGCCGGTCGACGGGTCGGCGGTGAACATCACCCCGGAACGTTCGGAGTGCACCATCCGCTGCACCACCACGGCGATCGCGGGCTCCTCGGCCAGGCCGCGCTCGGCCCGGTAGGCCAGTGAGCGCTGGCCGAACAGCGAGGCCCAGCAGTCGACCAGGCGCTCGATCAGCTGTTCGGGGCCCGAGACGTTGGTGAAGGTCTCGTTCATTCCGGCGAACGATGCCCCGGCGGTGTCCTCGGATGTCGCCGACGACCGCACCGCGACCGAGACGTCGTCGCCGAGCCGCTGGTACTCCTCGATGACGGCGGTCCGCACGTCGGGGTGGACTCCGGCCTGTCGTACGAACGTCTGCAGGCGTTCGCTCGCTGCGGCCAGCTCGTCGGGCTGTTCGGCGTGCGGGAGCGCGGCTCGGACAGTCGTGTCGATCTCGGCGCGGATGCCGTTCTGGCCCATGGAGGTCAGGTAGGCGTCGGCTGCGACGACGAATCCGGTCGGCACCGGCAGCCCCGCCGCGGTGAGCTCGCCGAGGTTGGCTCCCTTGCCACCGGCTATGGGTGCGTCGTTTTTGCCGAGCGCCTCCAAGCCGAGCACGTACTTGGTCATCTCATCTCCTGGGTAGGTGGTCGAAGATCTCGGCGACCGGGCGGCGTGCCGTGGCCAGCAGAGGGTCGGCGTTGATGTGTCCCCAGCCGATTCGAAGCACGAGCTGGGGGAACGTGGTGTCGTCCAGCAACTGCACCTTGAGCTCCTCGCGCACGCTGGGCACCTCAAGCGGTTGGCTCAACGGGCAGGTGGCCAGCCCGAACGAGGTGGCCCACAGCAGGACGGCGCTGGCGGCCTCTCCGGCGTGCAGCCGGGACACGACATCGTCCGAGTTCGTGCCCAGCACTACGAGTTCGCCCGCGTCCGGATCGGTGTACGACTCTCTCGGCTGCGCCAGACCGGCCGCGGCGAATCGACGGATGGACAGGTCGCCGTAACCGTCGTAGACCAGTGGAGTCGCTGACGCGGGAACACCGTCGGTGGATCCGCCGAACCGCCCGCTCCATTCCAGAAGCTCGGCCATGTACTCCGGATCGGCCCCTTGCAGGCGGTCAGCCTCGGCGATCGCGGAAACCAGACGGAATCGCGTCGCGGGATCGGTGGCGGCGCGCAGCACGGCGCCTTGCTCGAACGCGAACTCGCCGAGCTGGTCGAGCAAAGCTCCCGGAACCGGCCATGAACTGTAGAGCCGCCGGTCCGTCCGACGCCGTGGAATCGCCGCTGCGACCGGGATGTCCTCGTCGGTCGGTTGACGCTCGAACAGCTCCACCGACGCGAGATGGTCCGGATCACCGGGATTGGGCACGTGGTGCACCACAGTGCCCCATCCCAGCGCGGCCAATGCCGTGCGCAGGTGGTGCAGGGACGCGCCGCAGCTGACGATCAGGTCGCGGCCGTCCGGGTCGGTCGCCTTCAGGTGACGAGACCAGTCGGCGTACAGGTGCAGTGAGCTGTCACCCACGCGCCATCGCCAAGGTTGGGAGTTGTGCACGGACGGTGCACGGATCGCCAACGCGATCGCGGACCGCACGGTCTTTTCGTCTGGCAGGCCGTGCCTCATGCTCTGTCACCTCCGGTTGACTTCACTGCCCGCACAGTCGCACGCCGAAGCCGTTGCGGGCTTGGGCCGGAAGTCCCACCACGACCCGGTCGGTGTGCTCTGCCTGCCGAACACGGTCGAGTCCTCTTGTGTCTGAATCGGCGTCGACAGATGCGCAAGATCGCCGAGGAGAAGCTTTCAAGCACCGTGCGCCTGGCGGTCGTGGGACGCGCGGAAGTACCGACGATTGTGGAACGAATCACCGAAGGCGCTCCGGCGACGGCTCTTGTCGAAGCGGCTCGCTGGGGAAGGCCTTGCGGCGGATCTGTACCGGGTCAGGTCGAAAGGCCCTGTCCGTCAGTGGCACTGGGCCCTGAACCGCCGGGCCGTAGGCGTGCTCTGGGCGGACCCGAGCGCGGTGACGGTGACGGTCAGCCGCGGCGTGGTGACGCTCATCGGCCAGTTGGCGCGGCGCAGTGAAGTGGAGATCGCCGGGCGGTTGACGCCAACTGTCCCCGGCGTGGTCGAGGTCCGCAACCGGCTGGACTACGCCTGGAGCGACCAAGCCCTGAACTAGAGGAGAACATCATGCATGCCAACGTCGGTGACTGGGTCGTCATCAAGGGCACCAGGCTGGACGACCCGTACCGCAAGGGCGAGATCGTGGAGTTGAAGCACTCCGACGGCAGGCCGCCGTTCCACGTGCACTGGCTGGACACCGACCGGGTCACCCTGGTGTTTCCCGGGCCCGACGCGCACATCGAGCACCGGACTGTCGAGCCGGTCTAGGCCGCGTCTCAAAGCCCCCGTCCGCGATAGCCGGGCCGGATGCGGTCCCTGACGCCACCGCCGGATCGCCCAAAGACAACCAGTATGCGCGGCATTCCGGCGGCGACGCCAGGAACCGCCCCACTGAAGCCCGACTTCGGCCTCCGGCCGGGGCAGGCTCTCATCGAACGGGGACTTCGAGACACGACCTAGTCGAGTGCGGCGATGGCGTCGGCGAGTGATTCGCCGACGTCTGTCGTCGTGTTCACGACATACGAGTCCGGCCACTCGTCAGCGTCGACGCGCATCCGCGAAGCTATCTCCGGATCAGCGTCGGACGCGGACCCGTGCCTGTTCCGGATCCTTTCTGAGGCAACGGCCACAGGCGCGTCACAGCGCAGCAACGCGATTGGGCTGTGTATTCGTGCGGCCACCTGCGCCGCGCGGACGCGGTGGGCGGCGTTGGCCCATGACGCGTCGATGACAACAGTTTCTCCAAGGCCCAGCAGCAATTCGGCCCTGCGGAGCAGTTCGGTGTAGGTGCGTTCGGTGTGCTCTGGGGAATAGATGCCGTGGTGGTAGGCGGACCTGGCATCGTCCATAGGGGACAGTCCGGCGAGTTCCTTGCGGACCTTGTCCGCGGTCAGCAGGACCGCTCCGAGGTGGTCGGCCATGGCCTCGGCCAGTGTCGACTTTCCGGTGCCAGGCAGGCCACCGACCAGCACAAGTCGAACCCGGCCGGATCGTAGATGCCGCAACGCGATGTCGGCGTACTGCCGCACCTGGTCCGCTGCGGATTCGTCACCCTGGTCGCGGCGCAGGCACGCGACCTTGACTCGGACGAACGCCCGGTACGCCACATAGTGGTGCAGCAACGAGACCGGCGCCGGATCACCGGTGAATTCGAGGTAGTCGCTCATGAACTGCGACGCGAGGTCCGTCGCGCCCAGTCGTTCGAGGTCCATCGCCAGGAAGGCCGCGTCGTCCAGCGCGTCCAGCCAGCGCAGGCGGTCGTCGAACTCAAGGCAGTCCAACACTCGTGGCCCGTCCGCAAGGCAGAAGATGTCATCGGCGAGTAGGTCACCGTGCCCGTCGACGATTCTCCTCTCGGCGATCCGCTTGTCGAACAACGGTTCTCGGCCTGCCAGGAACTCGACGGTCAGCCGTTCGATCTCGGCGATCGGCCCGCTGCCGACAATCCGCCTGGCTGAGGGGCGTGCCTGGGTGAAACTGGCCTGCCAGCGATCCAGGATCGCGTGCCGACTGCCTTCCGCGGCGATCTCGGGGTTCGTCGTGGCACCGGCGTGGAACGCGGCGATCAGCCGGGCGAGTTGCCGCATCACGGCGTCCAACGGTTCTCCGTTGCCCACCAACGTGCTGAGCCTGCGCTCGTCGGGCATTCGCCGCATGACGACCAGGTGGTCACAGGGAGCACCATCGGGACCGACGATGTCGGCCACGCCGAGGTACACGTCCGGCGCCAGTCTGCGGTTGAGCTCGACCTCACGCTGGCACGCGGCGAGCCGCGCTGCCCTGGTGGTGAAGTCCAGGAATCCCATGTCCACTGGCTTCTTGAGCTTGTAGGCACGGTCCGCGGTCAACAACACCACGGCGATGTGCGTCTCCCGTTGCGTAAGCCAGCCTGTGTCAGTCACATCACGCATGGTGCGCTTCGATGGCTGTGCCGGGTAGAGACTATTGGCCCTGGTCGGTAAGGCCTGTCGACGGTGTCCACAAGAGACCTGTGGACCGCCGCCGTACTGGAGTCATGGGCGTACTGCGAGGAGGACTTCTCGGGATTCCGCAGTGGAGCGGTCGGTGATAGGGCCGATCGGCCCTGGCCGGTCAGGCCGGTGGGCACTGCACGGCGCGGGGCTGTTCGCGGGACTGTTTCGGCAGCGACACCGGCCTGTCCGATCTTGGAGGATCCGCGATGACCACCCTGTTTGAGCATCACCGGCCGATCGTCGTCGGTATCGACGGTTCGTCGGCGGCGCTGGCCGCGGCCCGTTGGGCGGCACGGGAAGCGTCGGCTCGCGGGCTGTCGCTGGCTTTGGTGCACCTGCAGCCCGACCCTAACGGCCGCTACCAGGACGAAAAGATCTCGGCGGCGATGCGGCCCGCTCTGCGTGAGCAGGCGGAGAAGTGGCTGCGCGCGGCGATCACGGTGGCCTGTGAGGAGGTGCCGGGCCTGAACCCGTCCATCGAACTTCGGGACGCGGAGGTCGTCACGGCGCTGGTGGAGATGTCTGTCGATGCGGCCATGATCGTGCTCGGCGCGCGTGGCATCGGTGGGTTCACCGGGATGCTCGTGGGCTCGACCGCGAACTCCGTGGTGGCGGGCGCGGTTTGCCCCGTTGCGATCGTCCGCACACCACCACTGGGACAGCGGAAGACCGATGGTCCGGTCGTGGTCGGCGTGGACGGTTCGCGGGCCAGCGAGGCGGCGATCGAGTTCGCCTTCGAGGAAGCGTCGCTGCGCGGGTGCTCGTTGATCGCGGTGCACACGTGGACCGAGGTCTACCTCGACCCCGAGCTGAACGTGGATCGGATCGCGTTCGACACCACGGTCCTGCGGGAACGCGAGGAGGAGTTGCTCGCCCAACGACTGGCCGGGTGGCAGGAGAAGTACCCGAACGTCCCGGTGCGCCGAGTGGTCACCAAGGGCAGGCCGGTCCGGGTACTGCTGGACTACGACGACGAGGCCCAGTTGATCGTGGTCGGCAGTCGCGGTCTCGGTGGCTATCACGGCATGCTGCTCGGTTCGACGAGCCAGGCACTGATGCACTACACCCGGACGCCATTGGTGGTCGTCCGGCCGGAAGGCACGTGATGACCAGTTCTGTCGGAGTGTCGCGCGCTGTGGAACTGGCCACGGCGCCGGTGATCTCGATCGACGACGAGACCGATGCCTTGGCGGCGCTCAGAGCCATGCACACCAACCAGATCAGGCACCTGCCGGTGCTCAGCGCGGGTTCGTGTGTCGGGATCGTCAGCGAAACCGACCTGCTGACCGGACTGCTGACCCGTACTCGCGGGCCGTTGCCCACCTGCGGCGAGCTGTGCAGGCGTCCTGCGCCCAGCGTGGACGAGCGGGCGAGCAGGGCACACGTGGCCAGGGTCATGCGGGAATCGGCGTCCGACGCCGTGGTCGTGTGGTCGGGCCGCCACGTCGTGGGTGTGCTGACCGCGGTGGACCTCGTCCGATCCCTCGTTCAAGAAGGAGAAACCCCATGACCAAGCCGATTGTCGTCGGTGTCGACGGCTCCGACTCCGCTCAGCAGGCCGTCCGGTGGGCCGCCCAGGAGGCAGCACGGCGGAAGGCTCCGTTGCGACTGGTGCACGCGTGCCTGGTCGTCTCGGCGTACACCCCGGTGTCGTTGCCGAAGTCTGTGTCCGATGTCCTGGCCGACGAAGGCCGTAGGTGGCTTCGGCAGGCCTCGCGTGTCGCGTCCGAGGTGGCGCCGCGGGTCGAGGTGTCCCGGATGCTGGAGCACCGGGAACCGGCGATCGCGTTGGTTGAGGAGTCCGGGTCGGCGCAGTTGATGGTGCTGGGCTCGCGTGGGCTGGGTGGCTTCACCGGTCTGCTGGTCGGGTCGGTGGCGACCAAGCTGGCCCAGCGGGGCGCCTGCCCGCTGGTGGTCGTCCGCGGCGAGGACGGGGACCGTACTGGGAAACCGGTGGTGGTTGGTGTCGACGGCTCGCCTGTGAGCGAGGCAGCGATCGGGTTCGGCTTCGAACAAGCCGCCCGGCTGGGTGTCTCGCTGGTCGCGGTGCACACCTGGAGCGACATGATCCCCGCTGCCGCGTTCGCGATCGTGCCACCGGCGATCGAGTGGCATCAGATTCAGATCGAGGAGTTGGAGCTTCTCTGTGAACGGCTTGCCGGTTGGCAGGAGAAGTACCCGGACGTGCCCGTCGCCCGGATCGTCACCCGCGACCGCCCGGCACACAGCCTGCTCGAACAGGCACGTGACGCCCAGCTCGTGGTGGTCGGCTCCCGAGGCCGTGGCGGACTCACCGGTCTGCTGCTCGGCTCCACCAGCCAGGCGTTGCTGCACCACGCGCCGTGCCCGGTCGCGGTCATCCGGCCCGACTAGTCGCTCGTCGGCAGCGGGACTCCCCAGGTGATGGTGGTCCCGCTGTCCGGGGCGGTGTCGATATCGCAGGTGCCGCGCCAGCGGTTGGCCCGTTCGGCGATGTTGGCCAGGCCACTGCGTCGGTGTGGTTGCTCGGTGATGCCCTTGCCGTCGTCACGGACCACCAGCATGAGAGCCTCGCCGCCCCGGTCGACCTTGATCGTGACCAGGACCGTGTTCGCGTCGGCGTGCCGGGCGGCGTTGGACAGCGTTTCCCGGAGGGTGGCCAGCACGTCGGGGCGCAGGTCGTCGGGCACGAGACTGTCCAGCGGGCCGTCCATGTTCACCGTCGGCTCGAAGCCAAGCGCCCCGGCGCCGTCCTGGATGACCCGCAGCAGTTCGCCGCGCAGGCTGACCGGCCCGGTGCCGGGTTCTTCCTGCAGGGAGAAGATGCTGCGGCGGATCTCCCGGATGGTCTGGTCGATCTCCTCGACGAACCCGGTCACGCGGCGGCCGACTTCCGGTTTGACGACCAGCCGGGACAGGCCCTGCAGGCCGAGACCGATCGCGAACAGCCGTTGGATGACCTGGTCGTGCAGGTCGCGGGCGATCCGGTCACGGTCCTCGAACACGACAAGCCGCTGCCGGTCCTCCTGGGCGCGGACGTACTCGATGGCCAGGGCCGCGTGGGTCGCGAACGTCTTCACCATCTGCAGGTCGCTGTCCAGGAACGGCGCCTGCCCATGCCGATGGGCGATCATGAGCACGCCGAGCACGTTCTGACCGGCGGCCAATGGAACCAGCACCGCGGAACCGAGGCCGTCGAACACGTGTGGCGGGTCGAGAGCCCAGTCCGCCGCCGACAGGTTGTGCACGATGTGCGGCTCGCCCGTGGTGTACACCTCGCCGAGTTGGCTGCCGCTCACGTCGATTTGCCTGCCCACCAGGTCGGCGGCAGCGTGGTCGACCACTTCGAACGTGAGCTGTTCACCGTCGTCGTCCGGCAGGGCGATCGCGGCGAACGCGGCACCGGAGACCTCGACGGCGCGGCGGGCGACCAGCGTGAGCGCTCCGGACGTGGTCTGCCCGGCCATGAGGGCGCTGTTGAGTTCGTTGGACGCGCGCAGCCACGTCTCACGCTGCTGGCTTTGGGCGAACAGACGTGCGTTCTCGATCGCGATACCCGCGGCGGCGGCCAACGCGATGACGACGGTCTCGTCCTGTTCGGTGAACTCGTTGCTGCCCTTCTTCTCAGTGAGGTACAGATTCCCGAACACCGCGCCGCGGACCCGGACCGGCACGCCGAGGAACGACCGCATCGGCGGGTGGTTGGGCGGGAACCCGTATGACTGCGGGTGTTCGTGCAGATCCGGAATCCGGATCGGCTCCGGGTGCTTGATCAGCAGGCCGAGGATGCCCTCGCCGTGCGGCAGGTCACCGATCAGGTCACGCTTCTGGTCGTCGATGCCGATGTAGATGAACTCCTGCAGGCTGGTGCCTTCCGGGGCCAGCACACCCATGGCCGCGTACCGGGCGCCGACCAGGTCGATGGACGACTGCACGATCCGGCGCAACACGTCCGGCAGCGAGAGATCGCTGGCCACCGAGACCACCGCGTCCAGCAAACGATGGATCCGGTCCTGGGATTCGAGGACCTCGGCAGCCCGGTCCATCAGCTCGCGCAACAGCGTGTCCAACCGCAACTGCTTCAGGTCGGGAAACGCCCGATCACCAGAGTCCTCCTGCACGGACAGCCTCCCTTCGCCCAGGCTGGAACACGTTGCCAACGCGAGGCTATCGCCCACGGCGACGGTTGGCGACCACCGGACGCGCACAGTGACGCGGCGTTCTCCGCCGAATCCGGCGTCCGATGCCGCTGTTCGATCGACGGCCTGATGCCCCCGGTCGACTGGGTCTTTGGCCCCTATCAGCACCGGACGCTCGAGACGACATTGGGATCACATCACCGAGGAGGTTCTGATGCACAACCCCACCGTCGCCAGTGTGATGACGAAAGACGTGGTCACGGTCACCCCGGACACCGAGTTCAAGCAGATCGTCAACCTGCTGGCCACCGGGCAGATCAGCGCGGTTGCCGTCCTCGCGAAGGACGGCTTCCCGGTTGGTGTCGTGTCCGAGGCCGATCTGCTGCACAAGCAGGAGAACGAGGGAGCCGAACCCGGACACCACAGCTTCACCGGCAGGCAGGCGAGGAGATGGCAGCGCAAGGCGGCCGCGCTGCGGGCGAAGGACTTGATGAGCACGCCGGTGTACACCGCCCGCCCTGATGACACCCTCAGCGCCGCGGCGCGGGAGCTCGCTCGTCGAGGCGTGCGGCGACTGTTCGTTGTGGATGATCACAAGCTGGTCGGTGTGGTGTCGCGCCGCGACCTGTTGAGCGTCTTCCGTCGGTCCGACCATGACATCCGCGACGAGATCGTGCAGGAGATCCTCGTGCGCACGCTGTGGGCCGACCCGGAGTCGGTCAGCGTGACCGTCGAGGACGGTGTGGTGACCATGCTCGGCCGTCTGGAGCGCAAGTGCGCGGTCGAGATCGCCGGTCGGCTGGTCCCCAAGATTCCCGGCGTGATCGAGGTCCACAACGGAATGGACTACACGTGGAACGACATGCCGGAGCGGACACACCCGTGAGCGACTCGATCACATTTCTCGGCGGCACCGGCACCGTGACCGGCAGAGTAAAAGGCCACTTGGTCGCCGCACCTGTCACACGGCAGTCTGGAGAGGGCAGGGTGCAGCTTCGGTTGCGAAATATCGGGTGTGGCGCGGCCCCGCGCCACACCCGAATTTGATTCACCACAGGTCGCGTAGTTGGGTTCCGTCCACCGGGTCGACCAGCCGGAGGCCCTCATCGTCACTCTCGTAGGTCAGTTCGTTGACCACGTCGACGACTCCGTCGACCGCGTGGGTGAGCGACTCGATGACCGTCACCATGCTCTTGCGCTCCAGCCGCCCGGACAGTCTGACCACGCCGTCGGTGACGGCCACATCGACCTGTGCCGGGTTGATCGACATGGTGCGCAACAACACCTCATGCTCGACCTCGCCGGCGATGTCGGGGTCCGGGCGGAGGAAGGCACTGAGCACGTCGCGGCGGCTGACGATGCCCAGCAGCCTGCCGACCGAATCGACCACGGGAAGTCGTTTGTAGCCGTGTCGGGCCAGCAGTGTCGCTGCTTTGCGCACCGGTGTGTTCGGCGCGGTGGTCACCGCGGGCTTGGACATCAGGTCACGGGCCACTGTCGCCTCGGCTTTCCTGGCCATGGCCGGATGCAAGGCGTCGTGCCAGTGCTCGTGCTTTCCCGCGCTGCCCTCGTTGAACAGCAGGTCGCCTTCGGAGACCACACCGACGACCACGCCGGTCGGGCTGAGCACCGGCAGTCCGCTGATTCCGCTGTTGACGAGCTTGGCCGCGATTTCCTTGTACGGTGTGCCCTCGCGGACTGTGGTGACATTCCGTGTCATCACGTCCTGGACCTTGAGCGTTCTCATGACTGACCCTCCGTTACAACCGGCCGAGCAGGCTGCGGAGTTTGTCCTGCAGCAGATCGATGGCTTCGGTGGCTGTCCGGCCGACCGAGTGCGAGATCACGAGTTTGCCGCCGACATTCATGTTCGCGTGTGCCACGACATCCTGCTGGTTGCCGTGACCGGCTGTCACCAGCCTGACTCTGACGGACAGAATCGGCCTGCGCGCGTATCTCACCAGGTGCAGGACCTTGTCCCTAGTCCGCGGTTTCGGCGGGAATGTCGTTGGCCAGTTCGATCCGGACGTTCGGCTGCTGGTCAATCTTGTCGTGGTGCATGAATGCCTTCCTCGTGCAGTGAACGAGCGACCTCTGCGGCCCACTCGCGGATCTTGTCCCAGTCCCGGCAGTCCCCGGCCAGTGGGCCCTTGGCCATCCGGGCGGCCATGAAGCCGCGTGCGGTGGCGGGTTCGATCCGGCCCGCGAAGGTGACCGGCTCAGTGGCGCCCATGGTGGCGACAAGGCGGGCCACCGCGGCCGGTGTCTTCTGGGGCTGGTCCGCGTTCTCGCCAATTGGGCCACTGTGGAACAACCAGACCGGGCGGACGGCGAGGTCCTTGTGAAATCGCCGTAGGAACGCCACAGCTTCCCGGCGCCACCGGAACATGTACAACGCACTGCCGACTACGACGGCGTCGTAGTAGCCGACATCGACGACATCCTCGACGGGCAGGACAGTGACCTCGTCGCCGCCAGAGGCGATTCGCGTGCCGATCGCCTCGGCGATCTCGCGTGTTGATCCCATTTTGGTGGCGTACGCGACCAGAACCTTCGAGATGGTCATCATTCCTCCGCTCGGCTCGTGACTCAAGGTTTTCCCAGCGCCGCAGTGCCTTCCAGATCCTTGTCACTGTGCGAGCAAACGTGAACCCACGTGGAGACCCGCTCCCATCACCCGCCAGCCGTTGCCTGCGTGGAAAGGCTTGCCGTGGCGGAACCGGTGGGGCAGATAGAGGCCCAGTACCTTCTTGCCCAGCCGCCAGGTCGCACCGGTGCCGACCCGGTACTCCCCGGCCACGTCGAGGTCGACCGTGACCGGGCTTGCCGGATCGTCGGTCAGCCGCAACGGCACCTGGGCGAACGTCGCCTTGTCGAACATCTCCATCACGCACATGCTGGTCGGCTCGAAAAGGCCCTGCGGCGCGTGGTTGGTGATGTCCGCGACGATCTTGTTGGCCACCGCGTCCGCCTGCAGCAGGGCCAGGAACGCCTGCTTGACCGGGAAGTCACCGGCGTCGCCGGGGGCGAAGATCTCCGGGTGTCCGACCACGGCACGGGTTTCCGGCTCGCAGGTGAGGAACCCGCGGTCGTCGGCGGGCAGCCCGTCGTACCGCATCCCCGCGACGTAGGGCGGGAACGTGATCAGAACGTCGAACTCACGGGTCGCGCCGTCCGAATAGGCCACATCCGTCTCGGTCACCTTGTCGGGAGTGATGGCGGTGTGCCCGGTGATCGAGCGAGTGGCGAACTCCTCGGTGACGACCTCGTGCAGCTTCGGGCCGAAGGCCTGGACGAACGACTGTTCGTAGGTCGTGAAGGTGATCTCGACCTGGTGGCGGACGTCCTTGCGGCGCAGCCAGGTGTCGAGCATGAAGGCGATCTCGTACAGCGGGCCCGCGCACTTGTTGCCCGGCGGCACCAGGAACAGCACCTTCTGCGGATGGCCGTGCCGTGCGTTCTGAGCGACCCACTGCAGATCCTCGCCGAGTTGGTGCATCTGCCCCGGCGTCCAGATCTGGCGGCCGTGGTCACGCAGTCCGGGGATCTCGTCGACGGCCATGCCCGCGCCGGTGGCGATGACCAGTTTGTCGTAGTGGATCGGCAGTCCGCGACCGGTGTGCACGACACCGCGCGTGGCGTCGATGCCGTCGACACGACCGATGCGGTGATGGATGGACTGGTAGTCAAAAGCTTTGCGCAGCGGCACATGCAGCGGCTTCTCCGCCGCGCCGAACGGCAGGTAGATCGTGTTGGGCTTGAACAGGAAATCATCCCTGTCGGAGACGACAGTGATAGCGGCGTCCACCTTGTCCAGTTTGGTGCGGAGCAGGAACGCGGTCTCCAGACCGGCGAAGCCACTGCCGAGGATGACCACTCGTGGCGCGGGCATCGCGCCTCCTTTCGGGTAGTCGGTCGTCAGCGTTCACCGTCCTGCTCACCGGCTGATCGCGTCAGGGCCGAGTGCACTGCCGATTCCGGGACTTTCGCCCGTGTCGGCGCGAATGGGCCTGGACGACAGTGAGGCCATAACCCGATTGCCGACACAAGGAGGCGCCCACGATGGCGTCGACATACCCGGTCCGGCTCGAAGGACGGCCGGACGCCGAGCTGAGCCAATGGCTCTGGCTGGTGAAATGGTTCCTGGTGATCCCACACCTGATCGTGCTGACGTTCCTGTGGATCGCGTTCTGGGTGCTGACGGTCTTCGTGTTCTTCGCGATTCTCATCACGGCGCGGTACCCGCGAGGCGTTTTCGACTTCAACGTGGGGGTGATGCGGTGGACATGGCGGGTGGCTTTCTACGCGTACGGAGCACTCGGCACCGACCGCTACCCGCCGTTCAGCCTCGGTGAGGTGCCGGACTATCCGGCGACACTGCACGTCGACTACCCCGAACGGTTGTCGCGTGGCCTTGTCCTGATCAAGTCCTGGCTGCTGGCCATCCCGCACTACCTGATCATCGGCTTCTTCCTCGGCGGCGCGGGCTATCTCGGCTGGCGATGGGGTGGGACCGTGCTGCTTGGCGGCAGCGGCTTGATCACACTGCTTGTCCTGATCGGCGGGGTCGTCCTGCTGTTCACCCGCAAGTTCCCGCCTGGGATAAGGGACTTCGTGCTCGGTATGGACCGCTGGGTCGTGCGAGTTGGCGCCTACGCGATGCTGATGACCGACAAGTACCCGCCGTTCCGGCTCGACACCGGTTCGGGCGAGGCCGCCACCGTTGTGGAGGACTCAGCCACCGCCGCAGCACGCCAGCCCGCTCGCCCGGTCGTGTGACCGGGGTGGTGCTCGGCGTCCCGGCTGTGTACGGCCAGGGATGGACTCAGTGTTGCCCGCGCCATCTGAACCGCAGTCCTTCTGGTACGGCTCCACGAGCAGGGTTGTCCGTGGCGATCCGGACTCGCGTCCAGTGGGCTGTACACGACACGCACGTCCGATGATCGTCCAGGGTTGGGTGGCTGTGTCCAGGATTCGGCCGGGTATGCCGAGGCACTTGTCGATCTCACCACCTTCGTCGTTCCACGACCATGGCAGAGCCTTGGGCACGGTCACATGGGCCGTTGGGCCTTACCGCGTCGGGTAGCTCGGCTCTGTCCGGTGCATGAGGGCGATGGTCATCTGGGGACACCGAGATTGGCCGACGAGAGGAGTCAGGATGTCAGTACTGGCACGCAGAGGTGGAGCGGCCGTGTTTCCCGACGTGTTCGATCTGTTCGACGCGGCGTGGCCGTTCTCGGGCAGGCACCCGATGCACATCGAGGAGTACGTGACCGACCAGACCTACGTTGTCCGCGCCGAGTTGCCAGGATTGGACCCGGACAAGGACATCGTGGTCAGCGCCTCGGAAGGGCACCTGCTGATCAACGCGGAGAGGCAGCAGGTCAAGCGCGGGAACCAGCGCTCGGAGTTCCGGTACGGGGCGTTCGAGCGGGCAATCGCCCTGCCGGTCGGCGCCGACGTGACCGCTGTCGACGCCACCTACGACGCGGGCGTGCTGGAGATCCGTGTGCCGCTTCGCAAGGCCGCGCAACAGCACCGCGTGCGGATCACCCCGAACGGGAAGGAAGCGAAGGAGTGAAGAGGTGACGTGTTCGAGGCGTGAGGCGACCGGCGCCGCACGCCTCGGTCCTGTCATCCGCAGCGGCCAGGCTGGCCTTGCACGACCGGATGATCTGGCCGGGCGGCCCTGGCTTCTGCGGTTTCTGTCAGGCACACCCGGAGTTGGGAGGACGACATGACGCGGCTGACAAAGTGGTTGCGACTGCTGGGTTTCGCCCGCGGACCGCTGAGTCGGCGGTCGGACCGCGCCCAGCGGGCGTTGGTCATCACAACTGTCGTCGCGGCGCTCGTGGCCATTCCGGTAGCGGCAGACGCCGCCGGGGGTGTGAAGGCAGATCCTGTGGTCGCGACGCGTCAAACCACCGCGATCCTGAGCGAGGACGCACACATACCGACGGCGAACAGCGAGTACGGGCCGGTCGACGGCACGAAGGTGAAAGCCGGATGGAAAACACCGCAGGGTACTTACCGGTCCGGCGACGTCAAGGTCACGGTGGAACTCAAGGCGGGCGAGGCAGTTCCGATCTGGACGGACGATGCGGGCAACGTGGTCGACGGACCGCGGACGTCCGGACAACAGGTGATGCAGATGATCTTCGCCGCCGGATTGGCTGTCCTCGGGTGGTTCGCCGGGGTGCTGGTGTGCTATCTGCTCGTCGCGTGGTTGCTTTTCCGGCGTCAGGTCGTGAAGTGGGCTGATGCCTGGGAGCGGGCCGACCGTGACTGGCGGCGGACCGTGTGACGGTTCCAGCAGACACGATCGTTCGCCGGAGACCGGTGGACGCGACATCGGTAGTGCGGGCATCCGTAATGTCCAGCAGTATGCGGAAGCTTTGTCTCGCGCCTTCACTGGTCGGGGAGGTCGTTGACGCCGAGTTTCGCCTTCAGAAGGTTCACCCGGTGCGAAAGATCATCAGCCTGGCTTTGGATCTCTTCGGCGGACTTCGGATGGGTGGCCAGCTCATCCAGGTAGCGCTTGGCAACGGCGTCGAAGTCAGCGCGATCTTGATCGGTGTGAAGCACGTTCAGCTGGGCGAGCTTGTCGTCGGAGATCTCCACACGGCGGAAGGCAACGCGCCTGCGGTCCTTGTCGCTGCGTCGGCCCACCGGATCGCCTGTTCTCGTCGATGACAGAGAAAACTTGTGCATTCTAGACATCACGCCCCATTTCTGTCAACCGAGTTACGCAAGCTGTTGAGGTAGTACCAAGTCTGATCTCTCTTCTCGCGCAGTAGGAAGATAAAAACCGACAAGCTCAGGAAGGAGAGAGTGATCCACGGCCAATCCGCGTGTAATTGCACACTATTTCCCAACAGGCTTATTGCCACTCCGGTGTTCAGGTTGTATGCCGCGTCGAGCACGTAGAGCAAGGCGGCGCTGAAAGAGAGGAACCCTGTGGCGGAAAGGCCGTAGTAGGTCAGCATGGGAGTACGGGCGAGGCGTGCGCTGTCCACGCCTTTGCCTAACGTGCCAGCCAGAAATGCGGGAATCGCGAGCAGTAAGGCTGGTAGGTTGGCGTTTCCTGATTGACCTTCCAGGCCGATCCTTGTCGCGGTGACGAAGATGATCACGGCTGTGGTGACGAGGGACAGCAGGAAGGTACTGCCCAGGGTTCCGGGAGGAACCTCCCGTACTCTGACCACCGACGTCAAGCTGTGGCCCTGGGTCGTGCTTCCACGCACGCCCCGGCTGATGCCTCGTCTTCGGGTATGCGCATGCGCGACTGATCGACCCTCTTCGTGATAATGGCGCACGAACTGCGACACCCCGGCGATGGTGAGCTCACGTGCTCGGACGATCGTGCCGTCTGCTCGTTCCAGATGGTGCGAATGCACGTACTGCGATTCTGGTGCGGTGAACTGAAGGTGGTAGCTGTCGGTCTCCAAGGCTCGCGACATGGTCAGGTCGAATCGGCTTGGATCGAGGCCTCGCTTTGCACGGCTTCGCTCGTATCCGCTGCCAACCAGCACTTGCGATGGGTACGTGTAGCAATACTTGACGACAGTGTTGACGCCACCTGACGGCGAAATCTCGCACACAGTGAGATACTGGTCGGCGAGGGCTTCGCACAGATAGCGCATCTCCCAGATGGTTTCTGCCAGCATGCCGAGCTCTCGCAGCTCCCACAGTGCTTCGAGTGCGGCCGCTTGCGCCGTCGTCCGTTTTGGTGAGCCGTCCTGCCTCACTGAAACGCTGCGTTCACCGACGGCGCATACAGCATCCATCAGTACCCACGTCAGAACTTCTTTCGCGAGTTCAGGTAGGCCATCTTCCTGATTGACCTTTGGCAAGCGCAGGACTTGCTGTTCAAGGTACATGCGCAATGTCGCTGTGATGAGCCCGCGAACCTCCCAGCGCGGCAGTAGGGGCAGTGTTCTTCCGCTCGCGTCACACACCCCGAGGTTGTCGATAAGGCGGTCCTCTTCCGCTGCGAGGACGGGAACGAGAACTCGCTGATCGGTTCCGAGTACCTGTCGTGCACCTGCTTCGGAGGTTCCGAGATTTCTGCTTTCGATGGTCCGGAAGGTGAGAGCGGTTTTCACCAACACGTTCCGATGTGCGGGGGCAAACTCCTCGTCGACCCTTGCCAGGTAGCTACTCAAATCGAGCAGAGTGCGTGAGAAGTACCTGATCGCCTCCTCGCCGTAGTGTCGAACGACGAAGTCTTCGGCCTCGATGAGTTCCTTGATGCTCGCCGGCATCGGAGCAGCCTCGTCCGGCTTGAGTCTGGACAGGTCGGGATGATCTCTGTGTCGGGCCAGGTGGGTAATGAGAATACCTGCCACTACCACAATAAAGATGCGAAGAAACCCCTCGACAAGCTGGTTCTGACGCGAGGTCGATGTGAAGCCAGGAATGTCGACAAGTGCTGCCACTGTCAGCGCGAGTGAGCTGAGAATAACCACTGCCGCGGAAATGCGCTGCCGTATGGAGCGAGACTCCTCGTCGAGGATGACACTGGCTGGCGGCTGTCTTGAGGCTGAAGGGGCATGCTCGGCCTTGTCCATTTTTCTCGACATAAGTCCCCTCCCTTTGTCGCATGTGGGAGGTATCGAGCCTTGCTTACACTCTGTTACGGGAAGTCTGGACGGCCACGTTGCAATTGGGACACGAGTGTGCGTGCGGTGACGTTTGTATGTCCCGCACAGGGGTGACTTTTTGTCAAAATCGTCCATCTGTTGCGGCGGCCTTCGCAGGCTGCGCCTTATCGTCGCAGTCGGGAGTTGGGTGGCTGGATACTGGTGCGGCTCAGTCTGACGGGTCTAGCTGTGGCCCCGTCCTCCGGACGGGAAGTTGACCACTAGTGCTCACTTCGGGCCGTGACATTCATCGGCAAATTTGCGGGGCCGAGCCGGTGGGTTGGCAGGCCTGGGAATTCGGCAGGACGGTGGCTGACGAGGATCGCGGTTTTTCCCTTGGTCGTGGCGACGAGGTCGCGGGCGAGAGACATGGCGGTCGGCTCGTCCAGATGCGCGGTGGGCTCGTCGAGCAGGAGGACTGGTCGATCGGACAGCAGGGCTCGCGCGACGGCGATGCGTTGCCGTTCTCCGCCGGAAATCGGTGTTCCGTGCGTGCCGAGCCTGGTGGCGAGTCCGTCGGGGAGGATGCTGAGCCATCGACCGAGTTGGGCACGCTCGAGTGCGGCCAGCACCTCTGTTTCGGTTGCGTCCGGCTTGGCCAGCTTGAGGTTCTCCGCGAGAGTGCTGTCGAAGATGTGTGCGTCAGGTCCGCACCATGCGAGCTGGGCACGAACCGAGTCGCTGGTGTAGAGCCTGCTGTCCGCGTTGTCGAGCAGGATTCGGCCACCAGACGGGTCAAGGTTGCGCATCAGTGCGGCGATGAATGTGCTCTTGCCTGACCCTGACGGGCCGGTCACCAGAGCTCGTTGGCCAGGCAACAGGGCGAAGTCGACGTCATGGACGGCGTCGTGCCCGCTGCCCGGCCAGCGCACAGATACGTGCTCCACATCGATCCGATGGACTGGAGGTGCCTGGCTCGCGGCGGATGGCTCGGATTGAGGCGCGGGAATCCCGTCCAGATCAGCCAGGCGACTTGCGGCGTGGCCTGTACCGAGAAGACGTTGGGCAGCTTCGGGGAGACCGGCGACGATCTCCGCAACGGCCAGCGGTGTCAGTGCCAGCACGGCCAATGCCGGGCCTGGCACGGATGCCACGATGCCCAGCACAAGGCATACGACGGACGTGAGCCCGACGGACAGTGAGGCGAAGCCGACGCCGAGACCGCGCGTTCGGGCCGCGCGTCGGGCCGCGGCGGTGAGCTGGTCGTCCATAGCGCGCAGTCGAGTGTGTCGCACGTCGGCGGCATCGAACGCGAGAAGGTCAGCGGACGCTTGCATCAGTTCAATTGTACGTGCGGTCACATCTGCGCGTAGGTAAGCGGACTGCCGTTCGCCGCGACGCGTGGCGAGTGCGGAAACCAACGGCGCGAGCACTCCAGCTGTGAACAACCCGATCGCCGCGACGACACCGGCACTTGGCAACAGCAGACCGAGCCCAGTCGCGGTACCAGCGAGAACGAGGAACGTGGCGACCCCGGGGACGATGCCCCGGACGAGCACGTCCTGCTGGCTGTCCACGTCGGACACAAGACGGTGCAGCAGGTCACCGCGACGCTGTCGTTCGGTGACGGCTGGTCCGATCCGGACAAGCTGGCGCCAGACGCGGACACGCAGTTCGGTCAGGGCTCGCAGCGCGACGTCGTGGGACAACAGGCGCTCGGCGTAGCGCAGGATTCCCTTGGCGATGCCGAACGTCCGCACCGCGACGATCGCTACCATCAGGCTCAGCACCGGCGGATGCAGCGCGGCACTGGCGATGAGCCACGACGAGGTGGCGGTCAGTGCGACACCACAGCCCAAGGCCAATGTCGCGGCCAGGCATGCCAGCGCCAGACGGGCCCGATGCGGGCGGATGGTGTCCAGCAGCGGCTGCCACTTCGAACGCGCCACAGTGGACTCGGACGTGCCTGTGACCGCCGTCGGGCCGGAGGGCGCGGTCATGGTTGCCGGTTCCTGTGACGTGGCCGATTCGGTGACGGCCGTCTGTTGTCCAGGCAGTTCGATCACGCGGTCACACAGGTCCAACACGGCTGGGTGATGCGTCACGACTACCGCGGTGCGGCCCGCCAGCACAGCAGGGAGTCGGTCGAGGATCGCGGACTCGGTGTCGGCGTCGACGCCTTCGGTGGGTTCGTCAAGCAGGACCAGCCGCCGGTCGGCCAGGATCGCACGGGCGAGGGCGACCCGGCGGCGTTGGCCGGTGGACAGTCCCGCGCCGAACTCGCCGATGAGCGTGTCCAATGGAACATCCAGCGCGGCAGCTGCGGCGGCCTCGGCAAGCGCGGTGGCGTCCGCGTCGGGCCTGCCGATGCGGATGTTGTCGGAGACACTGCCCGCGACCAGATTGGGCTGCTGCGGAACCCAGGCGATTCGTCGCTGCCATTCGGTGCGATCCAGCTCGGCGAGGTCGACGCCGTTGACGTGGATCCGACCGGAGTTCGGCCGTCGCCAGCCGAGCAGCAGATCCAGCAGGGTGGATTTGCCCGCGCCGCTGGGGCCGGTGACGCCGACGATCTCGCCGGGCTCGATCCGCAGATCCAGATTGTCCAGGATCTGCCCGGCGCGACCGTTCACGGTGACACCGTGCATGCGCAGGCGCACCCGGGATGGATCCGGTGCCGGTGCGCGTGTGGAGGTGGTGGTCTGTGTTTCGGTGAGTGCGACGATCTCCTCGGCCGCGGCGAGCCCCTTCCACACTGTCGTGGAACCGCACCCCCAGGCGCGTAGCGGCAGGTAGACCTCGGGCGCGAGGATCAGCACGACGAGCGCGGTATGCAGGTCGAGGTCCCCGGAGAGTAGTCGCAGACCGATGGAGACGGCGACGACCGCGACCGACAACGTGGCCAGCAGTTCGAGTGTCAGCGCGGACAGGAACGCCACGCGCAAGGTGCGCATGGTCTGCGTGCGGTACCGCTCGGTGATCTCACGCAGCGACGTGGTCTGCGCGCGGGCCCGGCCGAACGCGGTGAGGACGGCCAGCCCGGCGACCAGGTCGAGGAAGTGGTTGCCCAGAACGGAGAGCGTGCGCCACTGGCGGCGGACATCGCGGCGCGTGTACAGCCCGATGAGGATCATGAAGATGGGGATCAACGGCACGGTGACACCGATGATCGCGGCGGCGACCCAGTCCAGCAGCAGGATCCTCGCTCCGACGATCATCGGCACGATCGTGGCGATCAGCAGTTGCGGCAGGTACCGCGAGAAGTAACTGTCCAGTTTGTCCACGCCACGAGTGGCGAGAGCCGCCAGATCGGCGGGGGAGCGTTGCTCGGAGTGGCGCGGACCGAGTCGCAATGCCGTGCTGACGATGGTGTCTCGGAGCTGCGCGAGCACGGCGGCCGCGGCGCGGTGCGCGGTTGTCTCGCCGAGCCACGCGATCGCTGACCGGCCGAGAACCACGGCGACGAGTCCGGCGAGCACCCATCCGAGCGACTCCAGCGCGGCGCCGTCGAGAAACGCCCGGGAGATCGTGACAGCCAGCAGTTCGGCCTGGGCGACGACGAGTGCTGCGGTGATCCCGCCGAGCACCGCACAGGCCACGATGAACGGCCGTGCGGCGCTCGCGTGGCGCAGAAGCCGCGGATCCAGTGGCTTCATCGCCGCACCGGGGGAAGACCGGCGCTGGTGGGGATCGACTCACGCGTGATCCGCTTGCGGAACACCCAGTAAGTCCACGCCTGGTAGGCCAGCACAAGCGGCGTGAACGCCACGGCCACCCAGGTCATGATCTTGAGTGTGTACGGTGTGGACGAGGCGTTGGTCGTGGTGAGGCTGTAGGCAGCGTCGGTGGTGGACGGCAGCACGTTCGGGTAGAGCGCGCAGAACAACGTGACCGTGGTGGCGATGATGGCCACGGCCGTCCATGTGAAGGCGATACCTTCTCGCCCGCCGGTCGCGTAGATCACGCCCGCGACCAGGGCACCGGCAGCGACCAGGACGGGCAACCACGTCCAGCCGCCATGGTCGGCGGCGGTCCAGAGGAGGAATCCGCCGCCGCACAGGATCGCGGCCCGGCCGAGTGGTTTCGTCAGCGCGAGGGCCCGGTCGCGCAGGTCTCCAGCGGTCTTCAGTGCGACGAAGACCGCGCCGTGCAGTGCGAACACGCTCAGGGTGGCCAAACCGCCGATCAGGGCGTACGGGTTGAGCAGCGTGAAGAACGTGCCGGTGAAGTGGTGTTCGGCGTCCAGCGGTACGCCTTGCACGATGTTGCCGAACGCCACGCCCCACAGCAGAGCGGGTACCGCGGAACCGACCATGATCGCCCGATCCCAGGCGCGGCGCCAGCGGGCGCTGTCGATCTTTCCCCGGAACTCGAACGCGACTCCGCGCAGGATCAGCGCGACCAGGATGATCAGCAGTGCGAGGTAGAAGCCGGAAAACAGACTGGCGTACCAGAGCGGGAAGGCGGCGAAGGTGGCGCCGCCCGCGACGAGCAGCCACACTTCGTTGCCGTCCCAGACCGGTCCGATCGTGTTGATCAGCACTCGGCGGTCGGTGTCGTCCCGGCTGAGCACGCGAAGGAGCATGCCGACGCCGAAGTCGAAGCCTTCCAGGACGAAGTAGCCGGTCCACAGGACGGCGATGAGCAGGAACCAGACATCGGTGAGAGCCATGACGTTCTCCAGCGGGTGTCAGTAGGCGAAGACCGCTGGGCGCGGCTCGGATTCGTCCTCGGCCGGTTGTTCCGGTGGCGTCGGCCCGGCCTTGGCGTAGCGGACCATCAGGACCCCGTCGACCACGGCCAGCACTCCGTACAGGACGGTGAAGACGATCAACGACGTGAGCACACTGCCGACGGAGACCGTGGGGGAGACGGAGTCGGCGGTGGTCAGCACGCCGAAGACCGACCAGGGCTGACGGCCCATCTCGGTGAAGATCCAGCCGACGCTGTTGGCCAGGAACGGCAGTGAGATCCCGGCGACCGCGGCGATGGTGAACCACCGTGCGCGCGGTGTGCGGCCGCGCCGGAACAGCCAGAGTCCGACGATCGAGATCAGCAGGCACAGCATGCCGAAGCCGATCATGAACCGGAACGTCCAGTAGGTGACTGGGATGTTCGGCCGGTACTCGCCGGGACCGTATTGTCGCTCGGCGGCGGCCTGCAGGTCGTTGATGCCCTCGACCTTGCCGTCGAAGCTGCCGGTGGCCATGAACGACAGGATCCGTGGGACGCGGATGCTGAACTTCTCCTCGGTGCCGTCCAAGGAGCCGATGGTGAACAGGGAGAACGACGCGGGCGCGACAGTGTCGTACAGCGCCTCGGCCGCCGCCATCTTCATCGGCTGTTGCTGGGTCATCAGCCGCGCCTGGACGTCCCCTGTGAAGATCACGCCGACGCTGCCGATCAGGACGGTGACCAGCGCGAGTTTCATCGACGGCCGGAACACGTCGGTGTCGCGTTTCTTGTGCAGGTGCCACGCGCTGATGCCGAGGACGAACATGCCTGCGGTGACGAAGCAAGCGGTGATGGTGTGGGTGAACGCCCCGACCGCGGTCGAGTTCGTCAGCATCGCGCCGAAGTCGGTGAGTTCCGCGCGGCCGGTGGCCGGATTGACCTGGTAGCCGACCGGGTGCTGCATCCACGAGTTCGCGGCAAGGATGAAGTACGCCGACAGTACCGTCCCGATCGAGGCGATCCAGATCGTGGCCAGGTGCAGGCGTTTCGGCAGCCGGTCCCAGCCGAAGATCCACAGTCCGAGGAACGTCGACTCGAGGAAGAACGCCAGCAGGCCCTCGATCGCGAGCGGCGCGCCGAAGATGTCGCCGACGAAGCTGGAGTAGTCGCTCCAGTTCATCCCGAACTGGAACTCCTGCACGATCCCGGTGGCCACGCCCATCGCGAAGTTGATCAGGAACAGCTTGCCCCAGAACTTCGTCATCCGGCGGTAGCGCTCGTCGCCGGTTCGCACCCATGCGGTCTGCATACCCGCGACCAAGAAGGACAGTCCGATCGTCAGCGGCACGAAGATGAAGTGGTAGACAGTCGTGATCGCGAACTGCCACCGCGCCACGTCGAGACTGTTCATCGGTTTCTCCCAGGTGGAATCGGCGTCCCGAGCAGCTTCGGCGATCGGGTCGGCAACCGGACATGGGTCTTTGGACCCCCACGCGGGGGCCTTAAGGCAGACAGTTGTCTCGATCAGGTCCTTGTCCCCGTCATGGAGGGATCGTTCGGCCCTGGGCGCGTCGCTGACACCCTGTCGGCACCTCATGCCCGAGCGGCATCGCGGTCGAGGTGTGAGGATGTGCTTCAGCCGCTGAAGGAGGTCATGGTGGGGAAGAAGAAGCGTCTACCGCGCGCCGCGTACGAAAATGCCTTGTTCGACCTGCAGGCTCAGCTGGTCCAGATGCAGGAATGGGTGCGTGTGCAGGGTGCACGTGTCGTCGTGGTGTTCGAAGGGCGTGACGCGGCGGGCAAGGGCAGCACGATCAAGCGGGTAACGGAGTATCTCAACCCGCGTGTCGCCCGGATCGTGGCACTGCCCAAGCCTACCGAGCGGCAAAGCACCCAGTGGTATTTCCAGCGGTACATCGAGCACTTGCCAGCGGCTGGTGAGATCGTGCTGTTCGACCGCAGTTGGTACAACCGGGCTGGTGTGGAGCGGGTGATGGGGTTCTGTACACCGGACGAGTACCGGCGGTTCCTCCAGCAGTGCCCGATCTTCGAGCGGCTGCTCATCGAAGACGGGATCCTGCTGTTGAAGTACTGGTTCTCGGTCAGTGACGAGGAACAGGAGCGCCGTTTCCGTGGGCGTCTGGAGGACCCGATGCGGCGTTGGAAGCTGTCGCCGATGGACTTGGAGTCGACTACCCGTTGGGAGGACTACTCGCGCGCGAAGGACGAGATGTTCGTGCACACTGACATTCCCGAGTCGCGTTGGCACGTAGTGGAAAGCGAGGACAAGCGCAGCGCCCGCCTCAACATGATCTCCCATCTGCTCTCGACCATCCCGTACCACGAGGTACAACGGCCGCCGCTGGAGCTGCCACCCAGGCCTGCCTCGGCGGGATACGTGCGGCCACCTCGGGGACAGCAGACCTACGTGCCCGATTTCGCCGCCTCCCTGCTGACCTGACGATCAGGTCAGCCGAGAGCGGAGCGGACAGAGATGGGCACTGGCGAAGGGATGTCCGGCCTTTCGGCCCTGTGATCCGTGGACTTAAGACCCCAGGCGTGGCCCGTACTGCCGTGGATGCTCAACACAAGGTCAACAACGGCAGATCGGACACCCGATGACACAGCTGGAACAATCCAGGCCCACGGAGAGGGGTGCACCGGATTCACGGAGCACAGTCCGTGGCAAGGAGTTCACGAACCGGTTCGGACTTCCCACAGCGACGGCACTGGTCGTCGGGTCGATCATCGGCACTGGTGTGTTCGCGTTGCCGTCGGCACTGGCCCCTTACGGCTTGGCGAGCTTGTTGGCGTTCGTGTTGGTCACGGCAGGCGCGCTTGCGTTGTCGCTGGTGTTCGGCTGGCTCAACAAACGAGTACCGGGCTCTGGCGGACCGTATCTGTACACGCGGGACGCCTTCGGCGACTTCGGTGGGTTCGTCACCGCGTGGTCGTACTGGCTCACCGCCTGGGTGGGTAACGCGGGCATCGCGGTCGCATGCGTCGGCTACGTGGAAGTGTTCGTCAACAAGGACCACAACCCGGTGTGTCGCCGGTCGGCGGCTGGTCGAGATGCGCGACTTCTACGCCTACGTGATGGCAGAACTCCCGGCCCTGATCGATCGGTGGCGCGCCCGCAACAGCAGCGGATGACTGGTAGTCCTCGTGTCGTTCGTTCGCTTCCGGGCAGCACGATGTACAGGTTCGGTGCAATGACGACGACTTCGTCGGGAAACATGACCCCAGTCGGCCGTCGATCGAGAGCACGCTGCGGCGGGTCGGCAGGGAGGTCTGGAGTGTCGGCGAATCGGGCGGGATGGGCGAGAGATCATGACTGCCTACCGTGGAAGCCTTGTACAGGCCAACGGCGGCGGTGACTCCGGGCAGGTGCTGTGGTGGTCGCTGGCCTTCGGCGCGGACCTGGGCGGCAACGTCACCGCCGTCGGAGCCTCGGCGAACGTCGTGACGCTCGGCCTCGGCGTGACCGTTCGAACGCCGACATCGTCCGTCAGTGGGGCTTCTTGCCTTCATGGGCGCGCAGCATCAGGGCGATCGCGAGAAACGCGACGATCAGAATGACCGGGTAGATGAGCTCCGTCATTGCGCTTCATCCATTCGTGTGACAGGCGTCGTCGACTGTGCGCACAGAATACCGCTCCTGGCCACCGGCACGCATTCAAGCTGTGGCGGCGCGTCTAGAGGTGGTCTGAATCCGGCTCGGTGAGGTACTGGGTGACGGCCTCCCAGACGAAGAACGTCCGTCCACCTCGGTATCCGTGAGCCGCGTGGACGTCGCCGAGGTTCTGGGTTTCGAAGTCGATCGCGACCAGCGTCACCGCTTGCGGTGCGGCGCCGTAGATCCTGGCCAGTCTGCGCTGCTTGACACGCACGTTGGCTGGTTGGTCCACTTCGTACACTGGGATGTCCGTGGGGATCGGAAGCCGGTATGCCCGGGTGTCGAATCCGGCGCCGAGGATGACCACGGCGTCGATTCCGTCGTGGCATGCCGTGACCAGTTGGTCGTCGATGTAGCGTTTACGACACAGCATGCTCGCCCACAGGCCGGGGATCTTCTTCTCGGTCGCGGAGATGAGTGACCGCCGGGTCGGTCCCCATCTGGCCAGTGCCGTGGCGACCCGGCCGATGCCCGGCACCATCCGGTGGGCGAGTCCGTCGACCAACAGCGGCGGAGTCTCATGTTGGTCCACCGCGACGATGACCATCGGTCCGGTGGCGGTACGAGCGGCTGCCGAGCTCACGAACTCTCCTTGGCGGGGTCATGGTCAGGACAACGCCGACCAGACTTCCCGGCACACCGGTCTGCACCGTACTCCATGGTCAGCGGTCGGTGGCGCAGTAGGTCCACGTGGCCGAGACGACCACAAGCCAGACCCCGGCCAGCAGGACCAGGAAGATGTCTGCGGCGGAACACGTCACATCTCCGTAAGGACCGGTGGAACCCATCCCATGGGTGAGTACGGCAGGATGGCTCCCGACCAGCCCATGGAGGTGGTGCAGTGTTCTGCCGACGAATCGGAGCGGTGCTGCTGGCAGGGGCGCTGTCGAGCCTGGTCGCGTGTGGCTCGGACACAAGTGGCCAGTCGACTCCTGGCGGGAGTCAACCGGCCACGTCCACGTCGGCAGGCCCGTCGACGGCTGGTTCGACATCATCTACTCCGGTGTCGGTGTCAGTGCCGGAGCAGTTGAGGTTCACCGCCAGGACCATTGACGACCAGAGCTTCACCGGCGAAAGCCTGGCAGGGAAAGCGGTCGTGTTGTGGTTCTGGGCACCATGGTGCCCGAAGTGCCGTGCGGAAGCGGGCAGGGTCGCCGCGACGGCCCAGGCCAACAACGGCAAAGTCACCTTTGTCGGGGTCGCCGCCCAGGACAGGTTGCCCGCCATGAAGAAGTTCGTCACCGACTACAAGGTCGACGGGTTCCAGCACGTGGCCGATCTGGATGCCTCGATCTGGACGCGGTTCGGAGTCACTCAGCAACCCGCCTATGCGTTCATCAGCCCTGACGGGAAGGTGGACGTGATCAAGCAACAACTCTCGGAGTCCTCGTTGACCGAGCGGGTCGGCGCGCTGGCCAATACCTGATGGACCTCGAAACGTTGGGGTTCGCGCTCGCGGCGGGCATGCTGGCCACTGTCAATCCATGCGGTTTCGCGATGTTACCCGCCTATCTGGCCTTGGTGGTCGCGGGTGACGGTCGTGCGACGGTGCCCGCAGTGCTGCGTGCTCTGGCCGCGACGGCGTTGATGGCGCTGGGTTTCCTCGTCGTGTTCGGTGCGTTCGGACTGGTCGTCGCGCCGTTGGGCTCGTCGGTGCAGGAGTATCTCCCCGCAGTCACCGTGGTGGTCGGTGTCGCGATGGCGGGGCTGGGCGGGTGGATGCTGGCGGGCAAGGAAATCACGTTGCTGCTTCCCAAACCGCGCGCAGGTGCACCGACCGCTCGGCTGAGCTCGATGTTCGGCTACGGTCTCGCGTACGCAGTGGTGTCGCTGTCGTGCACCATCGCGCCATTCCTGGCCGTGACCAGCGCGACGTTCCGCAGTGGGTCGGTGGTCGCGGGGATAGCCGCGTATGGGGCCTACGGGCTGGGCATGGCACTCGTGGTGGCCGTGCTGGCTGTCTCGATCGCACTCGCAGGCAGTGCCGTGACTACGGTGGTTCGGCGGATTCAGCCTTACGTCGGCCGGATCGGCGGAGCGATGTTGATCCTGGCAGGCCTCTATATCGGCTACTACGGGGTGTATGAGCTGCGCCTGTTCCACGGCGGTGGGTCGGCCGAGGACCCGATTGTCGCCGCGGCGGGTGCGTTGCAGACAGAGCTGTCAGCGTGGGTGGATCGGATCGGGCCGGTGCCACTGGTGGCCGTCGTGGTGGCTCTTGTGGGCGCGGCCATTCTGATCGCCCGGCGCCGCAAGCGCGTATCCTCCCGTAAGGACGAGGACGCGTCCGCATGATTCCGGTTATCAGACGAAGTAGCGCAGCCAGAGGTACGGCGCCGCGACCACGATCGTGATCAGGGTGACGATCGCGCCTTTCTTGGTGAACTCCCAGAAGCTGATCGGTGACCCGGCACGGGCTGCGATACCCAGCACGACCACGTTCGCACTGGCACCGACCGCAGTCATGTTGCCGCCCAGGTCGGCGCCAAGCGCGAGCGACCACCACAGCGCCTGAGACTGTGCCGGATCGGCGACGCTCGCAGCCAGCTGTTGCACGAGCGGGCTCATCGTGGCCACATAGGGGATGTTGTCGATGATGCCGGACAGCACCGCGGAGACGCCGAGGATCAACATCACCGCGAGCAGGGCGTCTCCGCCGGTCGCCTCGGTGGCCAGGGCGGCGAGGTCGCCGATGACTCCGGTTTTGACCAGTGCGCCGACCATGATGAACAACCCGGCGAAGAACAGCAGTGTTTCCCATTCCACGCTGGGCATGTAGTCCTTGGGCTGCAAGCCGGAGATCAGCACCAGCAGACCACCGCCGAGCAGCGCCACCACGGATGGTTCGACGTGGAGGACCGAGTGTCCGACGAAGCCGACGAACACGGCCAGCAGCACGACGCCGCACTTGACGAGCAGGCGCTTGTCCCGGATCGCTTCGCGTTCGTTGAGTGCCATCACGCCCGCCACGCGTTCCGGGTCGGCGGTGAACGAGCCTCGGAACAGCAGCGGCAGGATCAACGTGAACACGATCAGCTCGATGACGATGATCGGCGCCATGTGCACGAGGAAGTCGTTGAACGTCAACCCGGCGCGGCTGCCGATGATGATGTTCGGCGGGTCACCGATCAGCGTCGACGCCCCACCGATGTTCGACGCGAGAACCTCCGCGATGAGGAACGGCACCGGCTTGATCCCGAGCCGGTCGCACACCAGCAATGTCACCGGCGCGATCAGCAGCACGGTGGTCACGTTGTCCAGGAACGCCGACGCGACCGCGGTGATCAGAACCAGCAGGATCATCACCCGCAGAGGTGAACCACCCGCACGTTTGGCCGCCCAGATCGCGACGTACTCGAACACACCGGTCTTGCGCAGCACGCCGACGATGATCATCATGCCGAGCAGCAGGAAGATGACGTCCCAGTCGATGCCGGTCTCGTGGGAGTAGAACGCGTCCTCGGAACCGACCACGCCGATGGCCAGCAGGACGGCCGCGCCGCCGAGCGCGGCCATCAGCCGATGGACCTTCTCGGTCGCGATGAGGATGTAGGCCAGCACGAACACGGCGACCGCGACCACGGTCACCGGGTGCTCCTCAGTGCGGCAGGGCGAGCTCCAGCAGCCGCGACGCGGTGATCACGCCGATGATCTGCTTGTTCTCGACGACCGCGACCAGCGGGCAGCGCATGCTGGCCATCACCGCGGCCACCTCGATGATGGTGTCGTCGGCCTCCGCGACAGCCAGCTCCGGCCGTTCCCGGGGCAGCAACTCGCGCACGGTGTGGCCGGAGAGCTTGTCGGCCACCTTGTCGGCGAACTGCTCGTCGATCACCCTGGCCAGTGTCGGGTCGTCCTGGACATAGCTCGGCACCAGGAACCGCACCACCTGGGAGGCGCCGAGCACCGAATGGGGACAACCGTCGGCGTCCGTGACCACCAGGCCGGGCATGCGGTGCTCGCCCATGAGCCGTGCGGCTTCCAACGCGTCGGTGTCCAAGCTGGTGACCGGATAGGTCTCGGCCATTTCTCGTGCCTGCACATCCGCAGAGTACGACGGTTACGAGGGTCATGCCGTTTTCCTGTCGTGGTCTTGACGTGCGCCGGTCGGCAGGTTGTCGGGTGGCTCGACCCGCAGTGCCTTGGCGACGGGGACGTCAGTGGAGGAGTGCAGCACGATCGACAGTGCGATGGTGATGGCCACGAGGTCGAAGACATGCTCACCGGTAGGGATTCCCGACTGGAGTGCGAGCAGGCCGTAGACCACGGAGGCGAAGCCCTTCGGTCCGAACCACGCCGCCGCGGTGCGTTCCCGTTTCGGCAGGGGAGTGCGCAGCAGCGACAGCAGCATCGTCGCCGGACGCACCAGCAGGATGGCCAGCACGGCGACCGCCCAGTCGCCCACGCTCAGGTGTGAGATCCGCTCGGGTGTGATCAACGCGCCGAACACCAGCAACGCGCCGAACTTGGTGAGCTCGGACAGCAGATCACCGAGCGGCTCGAAGTGCTCGGCGGCGGTGCGGTCCAATGTGGCCAACGTCGACCCGGCGATGAACGCCGCCAGATACGGGTTGGCGTGCGTCAGATGACAGGCCGCGAACAGGGCCACCGCGATGGCCAACGGACCGAGAGCCTGCAGCCGTGGCTCAGCGGTGAGGATCCGCAGTCGCCAGGCCAGCGCGACCACGGCCGGGATGGCCAAACCGAGCGCCAGACCGAGCGCCAGTTCGACACCGACCTTGCCCAGATCCGACTCCTGCCCCTTCGCGGTGGCCAGGAAGATCAGCACGAACGGCAGTGCGAGACCGTCGTTGAGCCCGGATTCCACGTTGAGCAGGCGACGCAGCCGCAACGGCACGTCATCACGGCCGACGATCGCCGAGGCGAACACCGGGTCGGTCGGGGACAGGATCGCGCCGACCAGCAACGCGGTCGGCCAGTCCAGCCCGGCCAGGAAATGGCCGGGGATGGCGATACCGATCATGGTCAGCGGCATCGCCAGGCCCAGCGCGCGCCCGGACAGCCGCCAGCCCTCTTTCAACGCGGGCAGGCTCGCGCGCTGGCCGTCGGTGAACAGGACGGTGAACAGGGCGATGTCGGCGAGGCTGGTGACCAGCGGCCCAGTAGGCGGGATGTCGATCAAGCCAAGACCGCCCTGACCGATCAGCGCACCGGCGACAAGAAACATCAAAGCCGTCGACAGAACCGTCCGAGCCGCCAACCCGGACAGCGACACACTGATCAACAACACCACGCCGAACGCCAGCACGAGCGCCACGAAGAAGTCTCCCCTCGCCTCTACTCCGCTCCACCGTGCAGCGAAGTGCCGACCAGACTTCCCGGCGCACCGCGCGTAAAGATGCCGCAAAGATCGATCAACAGCAAATCGGACAGGGTGGACGACACAGAACGGCCAGACCAGCCGTGGCTCGGCCGTGATCACGCTCGTGCCGGAGGTACGGGTGCCAGCCGCATCCAGCGCCGCCACCCGCAACGGTTGGCCTGCCCGAACGGCTCCGATCGCGCGAAACACGGCCGCATCCGGCCGTGCAGCACGCCCAGATTCGCCACCGCCAACTCACCCTCTACGAAGCCAGCGGTCATCGGCGAGGGCGTTCCGGGGTGGAAGCGGAGTTGCGCGTTGTCGGGGTGGGCAGGCATATGTCAGAGCTTGGGTTTCCTGCCGTTCTCGCGGTCGCGGTCGCGGTCCGGCGGGTATGCTGTGCGACATGATCACCGGGACGGCACCACGCCACACACAGATTGGTGACCCGGTGCTGTTCTGAGTGCCGTGCGGGCCGGTGCGTGCCCGCTGTTCGATCGAGGATCTCGCGCCGCTGCCAGGGCTCCGCCTCCGTCGTGTTGGTCACAGGCCCAACAGATCAATCACGACAGGAGAACTCATGCCCATCAAGACTCTGCGGATTCCCACCACCGATGGCGAGGCCGACGCCTTCGCCGCCTTCCCCGACCAGGGCGAGCGGCACCCAGGGGTGCTGATGTACGGGGACGCCTTCGGCATCCGGCCCGTGCTCCGGGAGATGGCTCTCGAACTGGCCGGACACGGGTACTACGTGCTCGTCCCCAACTACTTCTACCGGCACGGCCCGGCACCAGTGGTCGAACTTCCCGAGCACATCGGAGAAGAGGCCCGGCCCGCGGTCGTCGCCCAGTTGATGCCCCTGATCCACGCACACTCTGCCGAACGTGTCCTGAGCGACGCCGACGCCTACCTCAGGTTCCTCACCACGCAGCCCGAGGTCAGCGCCGGACCAGTCGCGGTGACCGGCTACTGCATTGGCGGTCTGCTGGCGGTGCGCACCGCCGTGGCCCACCCCGACCAGGTGGCCGCCGTGGCCGTATTCCACGGCCCTGTGAGCGCTGACGGGCTCGACAGCCTCGCCACACTCACCGCCCAGGTCCACTTCGGCCACGCCGAAACCGACCTCACGCCCGAGGCCCTCAACGAGCTCAACCAGGCCCTCGATGCCGCAGGTGTCGTCTACACCTCCGAGATCTACCCCGGCACCGTCCACGGCTTCACCATGTCCGACACCGACGCCTTCAACCCCACCGCGTTGCGTCACCACTGGAACCGGCTGCTGCCCCTCCTCGACCGCACCCTGCCCGACAGCTGACCAGGTTGGGCTGGGATAGGAGTCGGTCCTGGTCTCGATGATGTTGCCGCCGAAGCTCTCGTTGGAGGCGATCGCAACCGAGGCTTTCTCCTCAGGACCGTCGACCGACGACTGAGTCCCACCGCCACAAGGAGCTGCTGCCGAACTGGCGGCGCCCGACCAGTTCGTTGGTGGACGCTGTACGACGAATTGAATGCGTGGGTACGTGAGTCTGCCGGTGCGGGTAGTAATGGCAGCAAGTTCAGCGTTGCGCCACAATCCATTGCGCCCGTGGTGAGTGGTGCCAGGGTCCGGGTGGAGCCAGGTCGAGGAATTCCTGACGTAGGGCGCGCATGAAGGTTTTCCCGCGCGTGATGCTGAGCGCGCGGAGCGGTCCACCGTCGGTGATGGCGGTCCAGAAGGTTGCCGCGTCGGGGTGGTGCATCGGGTAGGTCAGGTATTCTTCGCGCTCGACCGTGGCGCCAGCGGCGGTGATGACCTCACTGAGCCGGTTCTGCCAGGCGTCATCGGGTGGCGGGCGCCGCCCGGCGAGCAGCCGGCGCAGCAGCGCGAAGGGGCCGTCGGTTTCGCTTTCGCTGGGCCAGAACATCACCGAGAGGCGGCCACCGGGCCGCAGGGTGCCGATCCAGTCGGCCAATGCGCTGGCGGGATCGGGAAGCTGTTGCAGGCCGAAGACGGAGACGATGCCCGCCGCCACACCTGGCCATTGTGGACGTAGCGTGGTGGCATCGCCCTCGATGACCCGGACTCGTGACAGCCCGGTGGCGCGCTGCCGCGCCCATCGCACCATTTCGGGGGAAAGGTCGATACCGATGACCTCGCGCCGAGGATGGCTGTTGCGCAGTGCGGGTAGTTCCGGGAAGGTGCCGCAGCACGGCACCAGAATCGGCCCGGCGGGCAGTGTCGCACCGGCGACGGTCGCCACTGCCGAGGTCACCCACGGGGCGAACCGCGGTACGAAGTACTGCTCGTACCGCGGCGCCGCCTCGTCCCACGCGCGCGCGAGCAGTGCCCGGCGTTCGTCGGCATCGTCCAGAGTGGAGTCCATAGTGGGGTCCGTCATCGTGAGTTCAAGCTGGATGTCATGGCTGGCCTTTCGGATGTTCGAGGGGATTCCCTCCGCCGATGGGGACGGGCATTCACCGCTGAGACGGAGCCCGCCGCGCCCCCCGGGGGCTAACGCCAGGGCATGTGCTGTAGGCACCAGGTATTGCCGTCGGGGTCGGCGAAGTACGCGTAGAACACTCCGCCGAGGTCCTCGACCTCGCTGATCTCGACGCCGCGTTCGACGAGTTCAGCGCGGGACGCCTCGATATCGGCGACCACCAGGTGCAGACCGCGCAGGGTTCCCGGCGGCATGTCGAGGGTGGGGAGACCTTCGGCGAGGGTGATCGAGCATGCCGAACCGGGTGGGGTGAGTTGGACGATGCGGATACCGGGCTTCGGGTTGACGTCGACGTCGAGGCGGAACCCGAGCTGGTTCTGGTAGAAGGCTTTGGCCCGTTCGATATCGGTGACCGGCACCGGAACCAGCTCCAGCAGCAGCATGCCGGGCGGCACGGGTGGGTTGCCGGAATCCGTGGGGATCTCGTGGGTGGGGGTGGGCGTGTCGGTCATGGGTGGTGCCTTTCGTGGATGAGGGTGGCGAGTAGGGCGGCAAGACGGTCGTATCCTTCGCCGGCGCCGCGTTCCATCGGGCTGCGCACGACCGCGTCGCGGATCTCGGACGAGGAATATCGCGCGGTGACGGTCATGGCGGTGCGTCCGTCTGTCTCGTCCATAACGGTGGTGACCAGTGCCTCACCGTCGGCCCAGTCACGGTGGATCTCGGTCTGTATGAGGCGCACCGGCGGCACGACCTCGCGGAACAGCCCGTAGATTTCCATCTCGGCGCCAGCCGGGCCGGTGGAGACGAACCGCCAGGCACCGCCAGGGCGCGGGTCGACCTCGCAGACGGTGAGCCGCCAGCCGCGGGCGCCGTGCCAGCGGCGGAGCAGTTCCGGTTGGGTGAGCGCGGCGAAGACCAGCGGCGCGGGAGCGGCGAATGCGCGGGTGAGGACGAGGTCAGTGTCCCCGGACGCGACGACCCGCAGCCCGTGGCCGGAGTGTGGAGATGTCACGTTTCGCCGTCCTGCAGATCGCCCAGCAGGGCATCCAGTCGCTGGTAGCTCGTTTCCCAGTAGTCGCGGTAGTCGGCCAGCCAGTCCGTGGCCGTCCTGAGCGGCTCGGCCACCAGCCGGCACGGCCGGCGTTGCGCGTCACGGCCGCGACTGACCAGGCCTGCTCGTTCAAGCACCCGCAGGTGTTTGGAGACGGCTGGCTGGCTCATCGCGAACGGCGCGGCCAGCTCGGTGACCGTGGCATCACCGGTCGCGAGCCGGGCCAGGATGGCCCGCCGGGTGGGGTCGGCCAGTGCCGCGAACGTCACGTCCAGCGTGTCGCTTCCAACCATGTCGATAACCCTCCGGTTCTATAACCTGATGGTTTTATAGGTGCTGGAGTCCGGGTTGTCAAGATCGCGAATGCTTTGGGGGCACCACGGGAAAGGTCTTCACACACCTCCGGCCCGCCGCGCCGAGCTGGTTGTGCGCTCGTGTCCGGGCGCGCCAGCAGACGGAGCCCCGCGAGCCCTGGCGTGGTACTCGGTGCGGGAGTGCAGCGAGCGGGTGGGGGGAGTTCTCCCTACTTGCTGGGTTCGGCGGGTGTTTAGGACGCTGGCGGAACGCCGAATCAGCTGGAGTTGAGCGATGACTGTCGACGGTTCGCCCGGGTCGGAGGACACAGATCTCTACCGGATGTACGAGCGGTTGACCTCGGAACAGCAAGCACTGCTGACGAGGGAGCTGGCTGATCGGAGTGCCAAGTCAGCGATCGCCGCCACCGGGCGGGAGGGCGTGCTGCGTTGTTCGTTCGCGCAGGAGCGACTGTGGTTTCTCGACCAGGTTGATCCGGGCTCCGCGGCCTACGTCATGCCCGCGCAGGTGCGGCTGAGCGGTGAACTGGACGCAGTCGCTCTTCGCGCCGCACTGACCGAAATCGTCGCGCGGCACGAGGCACTGCGCACCAACTTCGTGATGACAGCCGATGGAGTCCTTACCCAGGTCATCCGACCGGCGAAGGAATTTTCGCTCCCAGTCGCGGACTTGCGGCCCTTGCCGCCGCCCGAGCGTGCTGCGGTTGCGGCCGAGGCGAGGCGAGCGGAGGCGACCACACCGTTCGGTCTGGCACACGATTCGTTGATTCGGGGCAGGTTGCTGCGCCATGCCGACGAGGAGCACGAGCTGCTGCTGTCCATGCACCACATCGTTTCCGACGGATGGTCGCTCGGTGTGCTGCGGCGTGAGCTCACCGAGTTGTACGGCGCCTATGTGGCCAGCCAGGGCTCTCCGCTGCCCGGACTCGCGATCCAGTACGCGGATTTCGCCGCGTGGCAACGCCGACGGATGGACGACGAGGACATGGCGGCCCAGGTGGCGTACTGGCGCGAGCGGCTCACCGGCGCCGAGCCACTCGAGCTGCCCGCCGACTTCCCGCGGCCGGTCCGGCGTTCGGCACGCGGCAACTCGGTTCCGCTGAACCTGTCCGCGGAACAGATGGCCCGGATCGACGAGCTCGCCAAGCTGTACCGGGCCACCACGCACATGGTGCTGCTGGCCGCCTTCGCCGTCGTGTTGTGGCGGTGGAGCGGCCAGGACGACCTGGTGATCGGGACGCCGGTGGCGAACCGAAATGCGGCCGCGACCGAGCCACTGATCGGTCTGTTCGTCAACACAATCGCACTGCGGTTGGACCTGTCCGCTGATCGCTCGTTCGAGGACCTGCTCATCGCCGCCCGCGCGGAATGCCTCGCCGCGTACGAGCACCAGGAGGTGCCGTTCGAACGGGTGGTGCAGGAGACCCATCCCGAGCGGGCGACCGGTGAACTCCCGCTCGTGCGGGTGATGCTGGCGTTACGCAACACCCCGATGCCCCAGACGCAACTGCCGGGCGTGCTGCTGAGCCTGCTCGAATCGCCCAGTGAAACCACGAAGTTCGACCTGACGCTGGATCTCGTTCCCGAGCACGACGGCGGTGTCGCGGGACGTGCCGAATTCAGCGCAGACCTGTTTCGACCGGACACGGTGCGCCGCATGGCCGAGGCCTTAGCCCTCGTCATCGATGCCGCGCTCGACGATCCCCGCGCCGTGCTGTCCACCTTGCCCATCGCGGCGGAGAGTGAACGGGCGCGGATGGTGGAGGAGTTCAGCGGTGGCGGCTCGGCCGCGCCAGCGAGGTCCGCCGGTACGCTGCACGGCCTGTTCCAACAGCGGGTGGACGAGGCGCCTGACGCACTCGCCGTACTGAGCGGCGAAACGGCCTTGACATATCGGGAACTCGACGAGCGCGCCAACCAGCTCGCCTGGCATCTGCGTTCGCTGGGTGTCGGACCGGAGGAGATCATCGGTGTCTCACTGCCCCGGTCGGAACGGATGATCGTCGCGGTGCTCGCCGTGCTGAAGGCCGGCGGGGGATACGTGCCGCTGGACCCGGGCTATCCCCGCCGCCGCGTCGCATACATGGCGGCGGACGCGGGTGTCTCGCTGGTGATCACTGAGTCCGCTGCCGCCGACGAAAGCCGGTTCGACACCGGAGCCGACGGTGCCGGTCCGCGGCTGGTCCGCTTGGACGCCGACGCCACCCGGATCGCGGCGCAGCCTGTCGCGCGGCCAGCCGAACTGGTGAATGAGGCCAACCTCGCCTACGTCATCTACACCTCGGGGTCCACCGGCAGGCCGAAGGGATCGGTGAACGAGCACGGCCGCGTGGCCAACACGCTGATCGGCATGAACGACGTCTATCAACTCACCGCCGCGGACCGGATGCTCGCCGTGTCGTCGTTGAACTACGACATGTCGGTGTACGAGGTGTTCGGTGCGCTGGCCGCGGGCGCCGTTGTTGTCGTTCCCGGCGACATCGAGACCACCGATCCGGAACAGCTGCGGGAACTGCTGATCCGCCAACGGGTTACCGCGTGGAGTTCCGCACCCGCCCTGCTCGACATGCTTGTCGGCCATTGCCTCGCCCGCGGCGGGTTCGGCGATGTGGCGCTGCGCGTTGTCGGGCTCGGTGGTGACCGGATGCCGCCGTCGCTGCCCGGTCGGCTGGCCGAACTGGTTCCCGGCGTGCGGCTGCACAACCTCGCTGGAATGACCGAGGTCTCCTATTGCACCATGGCGTATCTGGTCGGTGACCCGGCCAAGGCAGGCGTGCTGTGGGGCAGGCCGCTGCCAAACCACCGGATCTACGTGCTCGACCGGTACGGGCAGCCGGTACCGCCCGGTGTTCCCGGCGAGCTGTATATCGGCGGTGCGGGTCCAGGGCGGGGATACTGGCGGCGCCCGGCGTTGACCGCGCAGCGGTTCGTCCCCGATCCGTTCAGCCCTGAACCCGGCGGGCGCATGTACGCCACCGGCGACCATGCTCGTTTCCTGGCCAGTGGCGAGCTGCAGTTTCTCGGCAGGCTCGACCAGCAGATCAAGATTCGCGGTCTGCGGATCGAACTCGGCGAGGTCGAAGGTGCCCTTTCCGGCCACCCGGAGGTCGGTGAGCCCGTCGTGCTGGCCTATACGGACGGGACCAACCAGCGACGACTTGCCGCCTACCTCACGAGCCGCGGTGAAACCGAGCCCGCGCCTGCCGAGCTCAGGCGATACCTGGCCGAGCGGCTGCCGGATCACATGGTGCCGACGGTCTACATCGTGCTGGACAAGCTGCCGATGCTGCCGAGCGGGAAGCTGGACCGCGGGGCGCTGCCCGTGCCGGTCCCGGTGCGCCCGGACGTGGCCTTCCAGCCGCCGTCGGACGCGCTGGAAAAGGTGCTGGCCGGCATCTGGGCCGAACTGCTTGGCCTGGATCGGATCGGCACGCGGGATGACTTCTTCGACCTGGGCGGGCATTCCCTACTGGCGACCCAGGCGGTGTCGCGTACGCGTGAGCTGTTCCGGGTCGGGCTGAGTATTCCGGGCTTCCTTGCCGCGGGCACGGTGGAAGACCTGGCCGGTCACCTTCGTGAACTCGCCACCGAGTCCGGTGTGGATGTGGACGCCGCCGCGGAACTCGTGCTGCGGGTCAGTGACATGTCGGAGGAGGAAGCCGAAGGGCTGCTCACCCAATGACGATCGGACGGATCCTGCGGTCGCGCCGATTCCGGGTCGCGGGACTGGTGGCTCTCGTGATCGTGCTGGTCACCGCCACAGGCGCCACGGGCCTCGTGGTGTGGACCGTGCACAGATCGTTCCCCGAACAGGACGGCGAGATCTCCGTTCCCGGCATGCGCGGGGCAGTGGAGGTCGTTCGTGATCACTGGGGTGTGCCGCAGATCTACGCCGACGATGCCACCGACCTGATGCGCGCCCAGGGCTACGTCCACGCGCAGGACCGGTTCTGGGAAATGGACGTCCGACGGCACATCAGCGCGGGCAGGCTGGCCGAGATGTTCGGTGAGGGGCAGGTGCCGACCGACAAGGTGGTGCGCACGCTGGGCTGGTACCGCGTCGCCGGTCAGGAGGTGGCGTTGCTGTCGCCGAGAGCCCGCGAGTACCTACGGGCCTACGCGGACGGTGTGAACGCCTATCTCGCGCATCGTGACGGTGCTGACCTCAGCCTCGAGTACGCGATGCTCGGACTGAGCAACTCCGGCTATCGCCCCGACCCGTGGACGCCGGAGGACTCGGTCTCCTGGCTCAAGGCGATGGCGTGGCAGCTCAACAGCGGACTGGACACCGAGATCCAGCGTTCCCTGCTCGGCGCCTCGCTGCCGCAGTCCGTGGTGGACCAGCTCTATCCGGGCTACGACTACGAGCGGGCCCCGATCGTTACGCCCGCGGAGTCCAACGGAGCGGCGATCGCGCCCGTGGCGATGAAGAAACCCTTGCCCAGCGGCATCAGCGGGGTGGCGGCGGTTGGCCGTGTCCTCGGCTCCGTGCTCGGTCCGACCGGACCGGGCGTCGGCTCGAACTCGTGGGTTGTGGCGGGCAGCCGGACCACGACCGGGAAGCCGATACTGGCCAACGATCCCCATCTTGCTCCGCAGATTCCGTCCGTCTGGTACCAGGTCGGCCTGCGGTGCCGGGTGACGAGCGCGCGTTGCCCGTTCGATGTGGCCGGGTTCGGGTTCGCCGGAATGCCAGGTGTGGTCATCGGCCACAACCGGGACATTGCCTGGGGTATCACGGACCTGAGCGCGGATGTCTCCGATTTGTACTTCGAGAAGGTGACTGGCGACGAGTACGAGTACGAAGGCCGTACCGTGCCGCTCACCGTCATCGAGGAAACCGTTTCGGTGGCGGGCGGACCGTCGCGGCAGTTGCGTGTCCGGTCCACTGCGCACGGTCCGCTGGTTTCCGATGTGCTGGAAACGGTCGGTGTGGTTGCCACGCACGGCGAGCGGTCCGGGCAGCAGATCTCACTGCGATGGACGGCGCTGGAGCCTGGCAGGACTATGGACGCGCTGTTCGACCTGAACAGCGCGTCCGACTGGCGTTCGTTCCGCGCGGCGCTGTCGCTGCTGACCGCCCCGGCGCAGAGCGTGATCTATGCCGATCGCGCCGGGCACATCGGGTACCAGACAACGGGTCTGATCCCGGTCCGCAAGACTGGCGACGGCCGTACGGCTTCGCCAGGCTGGACCGCCGAGCACGACTGGACCGGACACGTCCCGTTCAACGAGCTGCCGAGCGCGTACGACCCGCCGAAGGGCTACATCGTCACCGCGAACAACGCGGTTGTCGATTCGGGCTTCCGATATCCGCTCAGCAGGGACTGGGGCGCTGGGTATCGCAGCCAGCGGATCGCGGAGTTGGTCGGCGGCGCGGGGAAGATCGACATGGCTGCCATGCAGCGCATGCAGCTCGACACCCACAACGCGAACGCGGCTCAGCTCGTGCCGTACCTGCTGGCGGTGGCACGCGATCCCGCCTCGGCGAAGGCGGTGGACCTGCTGCGGGGCTGGGACTTCAGCCAGTCCGCGGACTCCGCGGCCGCCGCGTACTTCAACGCCGTCTGGCGCAACCTGCTGCGGCTGACCTTTGTGGACGAGCTGTCGTCGACCGCGGCGGACGCCGATCCGGACGGCGGCGGCCGGTGGTTCCAGGTGATCGGCGGGATGCTGACCAGGCCGGAAGACCCGTTGTGGCGCAACGCGAGCGACCCGCGAGGACTGCGCACTCGCGACGACGTGCTGCGCGCGGCGATCCAGGACGCGTTCGGCGAACTTTCGGATGCGTACGGGACTGATCCGGCCGACTGGCGGTGGGGCGATATGCACACATTGGAGCTGCGCAACCAGACCATCGGACGATCCGGCCCGGCGCCGGCCCAATGGATGCTGAACCGTGGTTCCTTCCGGCTGGGCGGTGGCAACGAGATCGTCAACGCGACGGCGTGGTCGCCGTCAGCGGGCTACCAGGTGGTGTGGGCACCGTCGATGCGGATGGTGGTCGACCTCGCGGACCTCGACCGGTCCCGGTGGATCAACCAGACCGGCGCGTCCGGACACGCATACCACGACAACTACGACGATCAAGCGGAGCTGTGGGCGAAAGGTGAGACGACCTCGTGGCCGTTCAGCACTGTCGCGGTCGGCCGCGGCGCGCAACACCGGCTGGTACTGCGATGAGTGGGGAACTTCCCCGACTGACGAGGAGTCGTTCGCCGGACATACTCGGGAGCGACCGGAACCCGTCGCTGGCACATGCCCGTGACGTGCTGACGACGTCTGGGGAATGGATCTTGACTACTCAGTCGGCGCATGCACGCTGCCCGGGAATCCGTTCTAGGCCGAGCTTCGGAGTTGTGATCTTGTGATGCGCATGACCTTCGTGCAACCGCCGAACGGTTTCCTTGACCACTACGATCTCGCGCCCCCGCTGGGGCTGCTGACCTTGGCCGCGGTGGCCAGGAACAACGGCGTCGAACCGGTGCTCGTCGACATGAACTTGCTGGGGATGCGCGATCCGAGCCTGTTGGGAGACGATTTCTACGACCGGGCCGTTGAACTGGTGGTCGCCACAAGTCCCGACATCGTCGGTACGACGTCGATGGCACTCGAGTCCCATGTGTGCCTGGAACTGACCAGACGGCTCAAGGAACTGAATCCCCGGTTGGTGACTGTGCTCGGCGGCTCCCACTTCTCGGCGATCGCGCGGGAGACGCTGACCTTCTACCCGTGGGTGGACTACGTGGTCACAGGGGAGGGCGAGCAGCCACTGAGCGGGCTGTTGCGGTACCTGCGCGGTGAGGAACCGGAGCCCCCCGTCAACGTGTGCTTCCGGCGGGACGGTGAGATCGAGCTGCGCCGCAGCCTGAAGACGCTGGGTTCGCTGGACGAGGTCCCGTTCCCCGCATACGACATCGCCGACGTGGACGCCTACTTCGAGCTGAATCCGATCCGGCTGCTCAACTTCGATTCGGGCAGGGGATGCATCTTCAAGTGCTCCTTCTGCTACAGCCCCGGTCAGTGGGGACAGGGCGAGCAGGTCAAGAGCCCGAGTTCGGTAGCTGTGGAGGTCTCCCGGCTCTACGAGATGGGCGCCCGACACCTGTTCTTCGTGCAGGACAACCTGGTCAACTCCGTGCAGCACACCCTCGAGCTCTGCGAGGCGCTGATCGAGGCAGGCACCGGCATGACGTGGAACGCCTACACCACCATGCAACGGCTCACCCCGAAGCTGCTCGACCCGCTCGCCGCCGCCGGTTGCACTGAGGTGTTCGTGGGTGTCGACGCCATCTCACCGGAAGCCCAGCTGTCCTTCGGCAAGCACTTCTTCAAAGGCTGGGACAGCCTCAAGAAACGGCTTACCGACTGCCTGGACCGTGGCATAGTACCGACATGCGCGTTCATGGTGGACGTGCCCGAGAACGGTGATCACACCCGCACCGACGCGGTTCTCACGACAGCGTTGCTCACCCGGAACCTTGGCTGTGGTATTCGGCTGAACACGCTCACCGTCTACAACAACACGCCGACGGAGAAAGAGTTCGCCGGGCTACCGAGGCGCTACACGGAACTGAAACCGAGGCTCTTGCTCGATACCCCACCCGCGGTGTTCCGGAATCCGTACGCGGTCGAGCATCCCGAACTCTTCCCGTTTCACAGCACGATGATGGAACTGTCCGCGTACGAGCATTTCGTGACCGCGATGCACATCGCCTACACACTTTTCACCAGTTTCCCGCGGACCCTGTTGCAGTACGTCGTGGTGGACGGCCACTCGCCGTGGGAACTGCTGAGCAGGCTGGCCGATCGGACAGGGGACCTGGTCCCGGTCGACGCCAGGCTGCGGCGTCACCGCGAGCGCTCGGTGTTCCAGGAAGAGTTCCGCACCCTCGAAGTGTCGCGGCGGACATCGGAGGCGTTCGAGCTGGAGAGCGCCGAACTGGCCTTGAGCCTGTCGACCCGCACTGCGGAGGTGCTGGTGGACAGCGGGGGCGAGCGCCGCAGGTACCGGCCGGAAGCACACCAGGTGATCCGGCTCAGTGAACCTCTGGCTGCCCTGTCCCGCGACGACGGGGCGGAGCAGGAGGGGAATCCGGCCAACTACCTGATTCTCCGGGAGGGCGGTCAGCTCCGGTACTTCGTCGTCGACGACGAGTTCGTGGCGGAGTTGGACCGTGTACGTCGGTCTGGCGATCCGCGGGAGGCAGTGGAGATGTCCACCGAGGCTCTGGCCGAGCTGACAACCGCAGGAATTCTCAAACCCACGAAGGAGGTCGAATAGCCATGGCAGTTCTTCATGATCTCGGAGTCCGGCGGCCCGTGCCGGTACGTCTTGCTCAGGAGGGCATCGCGCACGAGCGTCTTGCTCAGGAAGGGATCGCGCACGAGCGTCTTGCTCAGGAAGGGATCGCGCACGAGCGTCTCGCTCAGGAGGGCATCGCGCACGAGCGTCTCGCTGGTCGCTGACGTGACCTGCTAGCGGTATTCCGCTGAGTACCGGCGCCGGGTGCGTGCCTCGGTTCGCCCCGGCGCCGGCCGCCGCGTCGTTCGTGCGAAGGAGGGCCCACAATGAGAAGCTGGCTGCGTGATTGGTCCACCATGGACGACCCGGCGGCACACTTGCTGTGTTTCCCGGCCGCGGGCTGTGGGCCGCAGGTGTTCCGGCGATGGGCGCGGCTGCTGCCCGGACACATCGGGCTTTCGGTGGTCGAGTTGCCCGGCCATGGCGCGCGGCTGTCCGAGCCGCCGCTGAAATCCGTCGCCGAGGTGGTCGGCGGACCGCTCGCGGCCGAGGTGCGGCGGTTGCTGACCCGGCCGCTGGTGTTTTTCGGCCACAGCATGGGCGCACTGGTCGCACTCGAGCTGAGCCGCGCACTCGGCCAGGCGGACGGGTGGTGCCCCGCCCTGTTCGTGGCGGCCGCGTGCGCGGAGCCGGGAGCGGAACACGTGCCACCGGGAGCGTCAGGGATGAGCGATGCCGCGGTGGTGGACTTCCTGCGGATGTCCGGCGGGACCTCGGAGAACATATTGGCCGTGCAGGAGTATCGGGATTTGCTCGTGCCGGTGGTTCGTGCCGACCTCGGCATGGTCGCCGGACACCGCTTCGCGGACGGTCCGAGCCTCAAGTGCCCGGTGCGGGTCTACGTCGGCGCCGCGGATCCCACGATGACGATGGCCGAGGGGGCCGGTTGGGCGGCGCAGAGCTCCGGCGACTCGGTGGTGCGTGTGTTCGACGGTGGACACTTCTTCTTCCAGGAAGACGAGCAGGCCGTGATCGCCAGGCTTCGCGAGGACATCGACGACGCCGTCTTCGGACGGCGTGTGACGTCGCGAGAAGGAGCGTGATCCGGTGCCAGCGGGGCGTTTCATCGAGATCCTGCGAACCCGCGCGGCCGAGACGCCGGATCGGGTGGCGTTCGTCTTCCGCGACGAGGCGACAGAAAGGGAGTTCACCTACGCCGAACTGGACCGGCGGGCCAGAGCACTGGCCGTCGCATTGGCCGAAGGCGGTTCGCCCGGCGATCGGGTGCTGCTTGCGTGCTCCCCGGGTGTGCACTACGTGGCCGGTTTCTTCGGCTGCCTGTACGCGGGCATGATCGCGGTGCCGGTGTACCCGCCCAACGACAGGATGGGTGCGGAGCGGATGCTCCGGGTGCTGCTGAACTCCGAGGCACGCAGTGTGGTGGTCGATCGCGTGGTCGCCGGTCGGATCCGGTCGTGGCCGGACCGCTTGGCCACTGTCCGGGTGGTCGTGGCCGACGAAGCACCGCTCGATGCGGCGGACGCGTGGCGGCCGGTCGCCGTCCGGCCGGGCGAACCTGCTTTCCTGCAATACACCTCCGGCTCGACCGCCGATCCGAAAGGGGTCATGGTCGGGCACGACAACCTGACGCACAATGCCGCCACCATGGCCGAGGCACTCGGCTTCGGCCCGGACACGGTCTCGGTGAGCTGGCTGCCGCCGTACCACGACATGGGGCTGATCGGCGGCATCCTGCAGCCGGTCTACTCCGGATTCAGGGCCGTGCTGCTCTCGCCGATGTCCTTCCTGCGCAGGCCAGCGCGCTGGTTGAACGTGATATCCGAGCATCGTGCGACGGCGAGTGTCGCACCGGCCTTCGGGTACGCGGAATGTACGCGGCGGCTGACCGACGACGAGATCGCGGCACTGGATTTGAGCTCGTGGCGCACTGCGCTGGTGGGTGCCGAGCCGATCCCTCCTGTCACGCTGGAGGCGTTCGCCGAACGGTTCAGGTCCGCCGGGTTCCGGAAATCCGCCTTCTACCCCTGCTACGGGCTGGCTGAAGCGACCTTGTTCGTAACCGGTGGCGAACGCGATCGCGCGCCGGTGATCTCCGAGACTTCCGGAACGCGGGTGGTCGCGTGTGGCACGAGCCGCGGCACGGACACGGTTCTCGTGGTCGACCAGGAAACCCGAGTGCCCTGTGCCAACGATGTGATCGGGGAGATCTGGGTGTCCGGGCCGACCGTCGCCCACGGCTACTGGCGGGATCCCGGCAGGACCGAGGAGGTCTTCGAAGCCCGGCTCGCCGATGGGGACCCGCGGACCTTCCTGCGCACCGGCGATCTCGGTTTCTTCGCCGACGGTGAACTGCACATCACCGGTCGTGCCAAGGAAATCATCGTTCTGCGAGGGCACAACCACTATCCGCAGGACATCGAGTGGACCGCCGAGCTCGCGCATCCGTCGCTGCCGAAGGGGCGTGGCGCCGCGTTCGCGGTGCGTTCGGGAACCGCCGAACGCGCGGTGCTGGTGCAGGAAGTTGGCGCGGGCTTCCGCCAGGCGGCCGACGAGGTCGTTGCCGCGATCCGTGCCGCGGTGGCCGTGGCGCACGGAATCGACCTGCACGACGTGGTGCTGGTCAGGCGCGGATCGATACCGCGGACGTCCAGCGGGAAGATTCGGCGGCTGGCCACGCGGGACCGATACACCCGAGGGGAATTCGTCCGGCTTTCGCATTCGGGCCGGTTGTCGGAGCCGGTCGATCTGGCCTTGCACGGCGCGGTGGCCGCCGTGCTGGATCGGCCTGCGGGCCGTGTGGATCCGGAACTGCCACTGGTTGCGCAGGGACTCGACTCGGTGCGTGCGGTCGAGGTCAAGTCGTTGCTGCTCAACGACTTCAATCTGGACGTCGCACTGGTCGAGCTGCTGGCCGGCGGCACAACGAACATACTTGCGCAGATGCCGCGAGACGGTGATCGCCGAACGGTGGCCCGGCCTCGGGCCGAGAGCTTCGCCGCGTCGTCGGGCCAGGCCAGGCTGTGGCTGCTGGACCGGCTCGGCAAGAGCGAGGCATTCCGGGTCGGCGCTGGTCTGCGCATCCGCGGACCGCTCGCCCTGCCCGCGCTCCACGCTGCGGTAACCGAACTGGTCGCCAGACACGAGGCGTTGCGAACCACACTGGAGATGGCCGCGGACGGCGCGATTCGGCAGCGGGTGCACCCGCCGGTGTCCGTCCGGCTCCCGGTATTCGAGTTGTCTGTGCCCGACGAGGCCATGCGGCAACGTGAAATTGTCGCCTGCTACTGGCGAGAACTGGGCGAGCCCTTCGATCTGGGCAGCCAGCCGCTGTTGCGGGTGGCGGTGATCCGGTTTGCGCCCGACGATGCTGCGGTGCTGCTCAGCGCGCACCACGTCGCCGTGGACGGCTGGTCGATGACCGTGCTGTGGCACGAACTCGCTGCGCTCTACGAGGCATTCAGCACGGGCCGCCCTTCCCCGCTGCCCGCGCCCGAAGCACCGTACCGGGACCTGCCCGCTGGTGACGCCGACATGGAATTCTGGCGGCGGTTGTTGTACGGCGCGCCGGAGTTGCTGCTGCCCACTGATCGACCGAGAACGGGGCACGCGGGCGAAGGCGGTGCCGTCGCGGTGCAGGTGTCCGCCGACCTCACCCGCCGGCTTCGTGAACTGGCGGCTGAGGAGAACGCCACCCTGCACATGGTGCTGGTGGCCGCCTTCGCGGCGGTACTGGCGCGGTGGGGTGACCAGCCCGATGTGGTGTTCGCCTCGGTCTGGGCCAACCGGGCCGACCCGCTCGCCGCAGGCGTGGTCGGGTTTCTCGCGCAGGCCCTGCCGGTCCGGGTGGACACCGGCGGCGACGTCAGTTTCCGCGACCTGGTGGCACGGGCCCGTTCGTGTTGCCTCGAGGTGCTGGCACACCAGCACACCCCGGTCGAACTCGCGCTCGGCGGACGGCGTCAGGAAACCGTCGCGTTGGGACTGAGGCCAGCGCTGCCCGCCTGGCGCGGTGACGATCTCGCTGTGGAGGCCTTCGAGATCCCGCCGTCGGCGGCGCAGTTCGACCTGTCGGTCGAGCTCGCCGAGACCTCGGGCGACACGTTGCGCGGCTGGGCGGTGTTCGCCGCCGAACTGTTCGACGAATCCACCGTGCGCCGGATTTTCTCGGCCTTCGTCACTCTCCTCGAGTCGGCCGCCGACGATCCGGACCGGCAGGTCTCCGCACTGCCGTTGATCGATCGCGCCGAACGGGAACGGATCGCTGGCTTCGGCGATCCGCATGCCGCACTGCCCGAACCACCACCGGTCACGCTGAGCTTCGAGTCGCGAGTGGACAGTGATCCGGACGCGACCGCGCTCGTCGAGGGCGCGACGCGGATCACGTACCGGGAACTGGACGAACGAGCCAACCGGCTCGCCAGATACCTCGTCGCGTCGGGCGTGCGGCGCGAGGAGGCGGTCGGGGTGTACTTGCCGCACTCGGTCGACGCCGTTGTATGCCTGTTGGCGGTGCTCAAGGCGGGGGCGGCCTATCTGCCGATGGACGCGGCCTATCCGCCCGCGCAACTCGCATACGTCATCGAGGACGCTCGGCCGCCGATCGTGCTCTCTCGGGGTGATGTGCTGGTGGCAGGCGGCCCGGTCGACGCCGTCATGGCCAAGGCGCGGTTGGTGCGGCTCGACCTCGCCGCCAGCGAAATTGCGGCGTGCTCACCGGACAGAATCCCGCTCACCTCGTTCCCGGACTGTCTTTCCTACGTCATCTACACGTCGGGCTCGACCGGAAGGCCCAAGGGCACCGCGAACACGCACCGTGGGCTGGGGAACTTGATGCGTTGGCGGTGTGCCCAGTTCCCATTGCGCGCTGGTGACGGCGTGCTGCAGCGCACACCGCTTGGTTTCGACGTCTCCGTGCTGGAGATCGTCTGGCCGCTGGTTTCCGGTGCCCGGCTGGTGATCCCGCCGGTGGACGGGTATCGAGACCCTCGGCAGTGGAACCGGCTGATCCGCGCCGAACGAGTCACCGACTGCTGCTTCGTTCCCTCCGTGCTCAAGGTGTTCCTGGACGAACTGGACGGCGAATCGTGCCCGCTCGTCCGCGTGCACCTGTTGGGGGAGGAACTGACTCCGGAACTCGTGGCCGCGACCCATCGCACGATGCCGCTGGTGGAAATGCACAACACCTACGGCCCCGCCGAGACAGCGATCGAGGTCACGCACGAAGCCGTGGACCCTGCGGGAGCCAACGTCCCCATCGGCTCTCCCATCCCAGGCGTGCGGATCCGGGTGCTCGACCGCGTGGGAAACCCAGTGCCCATCGGTGTGCCGGGTGAGGTGTTCATCGGTGGTGCGTGTCTGTCCCGCGGCTACCTCCACCAGCCGTCGCTTACCGCGGAGCGGTTCGTACCGGACCCGACCATGCCCGGCGAGCGCTTGTACCGCACCGGCGATCTCGCGAAATGGCTGCCGGATGGCAGGCTGGTGTTCGCGGGCCGCGTCGACCAACAGGTCAAGATCCGGGGCCAGCGGGTGGAGCCCGCCGGGGTACGCGCCGCGCTGCTCACCTACGCCGCAATCCGCGAAGCGGTCGTCGTCGCTCGCCCGCGATCGGACGGAGACCAGGAGTTGGTGGCCTATCTCGTCTTCACCGGCCCTCCACCGCCTGTCGGTGAACTGCGGTCCTATCTGCTTGAGCGGTTGCCGCGGTTCATGATTCCCCAGGCGTTCGTCGTCGTGCCGCGAATCCCGTTGAGCCCCAACGGCAAGCTCGACCGGAACGCGCTCCCGGATCCCCGCGACGGGCATCTGGGCGCACCCGTGTCCCGGCGGGAGCCGGCCACGGCGGCCGAGCGGATGATGGCCGAGATCTGGGCGTCGGTGCTCGACACGGACGACATCGGCCGAGACGACGAATTCCGCGAGCTCGGCGGGCATTCCCTGATGGCGACCCAGATGGCGGCCCGGATCGGTGCCCGGTTCGGCGTCGAGATGTCCGTGGCGGAGCTGCTCGACCGGTCGTGGACGCTCACCGATCTGGCCGGTGAGGTGCAACGCCGCCAGTTTGCCGGCGCGGGCCGGGAGGAGGTGCTGTCCCTGCTCCGCCGGATCGAGCGCGGCTGATCAGGCAGATGCGAACCACTCAGGTCCTGGATTTCCCGCGCTTCCTCAAGACGATCGACAGACCCCGGTCGAGCTGGATCCGCACTTGATCTGTGACAAACCGCAGCACCCGCAAAACACCTGTCGCCAACAAATGGCTGGTCGCGCACCCTCGGCCTGTGTGGTCTGTGTCCACTGGGCCTGGGGATTGTGAATAGTATACCGACCGAAGCCGCACCGGTCATCGAATCGGTTGCGGCTGCTGGTTGGCGCGCAAGACCTGCGAAAGACCCGTGCAATGTAGGAGGGATAGCATTGCTTCCGCGAGTGAACAGCCCACTTGTGGGAGAAGGATGCGTTTCCACCCCCTTGGCTTGACCTCACTTCCGAAAATCTGCGCACATCCTCTCGTCGGACATGCCTTCACCGAGTCCAGAAAAGGGTGGCGAGGCGGTACGCGCCCTGATTCTCGAGCGCACGGGGTGTAGTTTACTGGGGAAGGGGTAATATCGTATGTCGTCGAACGCCTTTGTGTCGGGTTTCCAGACTCCTTCGAATGCGCTGGTCGGAAGGCGTGCCGAGCTTGAAATAGTGGACGAAGTGGTTTCCGTGTCCGGTGCCGGGACAATGCTGGTCGAGATCGTCGGCGATCCTTGGATGGGGAAGACCCGGCTGCTTGGCGTCCTGCGTGAGCGGCTCGAACTGCGGGGCTGGGCCACGGCCTCGGCCCGCGCCGCCGCGGGCTCGGGATTGCCGTACCAGGTCTTCGTGGACTCACTCGACGACGATGTGTCGCGCGACGCTGAGCGGGTGCGCGACCGGCTGGGGACGGAGCGGGCGGGCACGCTCGCATCGGTGCTTCCCGGCTGGGACGCCGTGCCCCGGCAGATGACCAAGGGCGACAGCACCGAACGGTACCGCGCGTTCCGTTCGGTCGGGCTTGTGCTGGAGACGATGGCGACGTCGAGCGGGCTGCTGCTGATCATCGACGATGCCCATCACATGGACGAAGCTTCGGTGGCGTTGCTGGCCCACCTGCTGCGTCACCCGCCGGACGCGCCGTTGGTGATCGCACTGGCGTACCGGCCGCTGCAGCTCGATCTCCGGCTGGAGATCGTGCTGCGCAGCGTGCCAGAGGTGACCGTGTCGCGGCGGATCCTGCTCGGCCCGATGCCGTCGGAAGACCTGGCGAGGCTCGCTCCGGCCGGGCTCAACCAGATCGAGCGGCAAGCGTTGGTGCGGCTGGCGAGCGGCAACCCCGGTGTGCTGCAGGGTCTCGCTTCGGCGGTGACACCAATGGCTGGTGGCTTTCCCGGACACCGGGACATCCGGGAGTTGACCATCGGGATCCCGCCGGTGCTGAGCGCCGTTCCCGCGGACGACTTCGGCCCGCTGTCGGAGCTGGCGCTGCTGCACGCCCGCGCTGCCGCCGTGGTCGGCGACCCGTTCGATCTGGCCATGCTGGAGGCGGTCGCTGAGACCGACAAGCACGCGACGTTCGCCGGGATGGACGAGCTGCTGACACACGACATCGTCCGGCCGGCCGGTTCGGGTGGTCGATTTGTGTTCCGGGACTTGGTAATCCGTTCTCAGGCGTATCACGCCGGGCGGGGGATATGGCGCTACGGCGCGCACTTCCGTGCGCTCGCGGTGCTGCGTGAGCGGAGGGCGTCGGCGACCAGGCTCGCTGGTCACCTGGAGTACGTGGCCGGGCCCGATGACCGCGACGGTGTGGCCCTGCTCGAAAAAGCGGGTCGCCAGGCCGTCTTCTGCTCGCCGGGTGATGCGATCCGCTGGTTCCAAACCGTGCTGCGGTTGCGCGCGGCGCACCCGAGCGAGCCGGAACTGCGAGCGCTGCTCGGGCAGTCGCTGCTGCTCGCCGGGCGATTCGCCGAAAGCGAAGCGACGCTGGACGAACTGCTCGACGACGGAGCCCTCCTGTCGCCCGAAGTCCGCCTGGTCACACTGGAGTGGTCGGCGAAGGCGCGCCGGTTGTGCGGCCGATGGGAGGAGGCCGAGGCGCTGGTCCACGCCGGCCTCGGCGAACTGGAAACCAGCGGACTCGACTTGACCCCGCTGTGGCTCGAACTGGCCGCGCTCGCAGCTGATCCCCCTTCGCGGCCGGTCACCGACGACCTGCGTCACCTGTTGTCCCGCGCCGCGGTTCACCGCGATCCTTTCCTGCGCCTGCGTTCACGGGTACTGGTCGCGGCACTGGCCATGGATTCGGTCACCGACAAGCACATCCGGCCCCTGGTCAGTCTGTTCTCCTCGCTGTCCGGTCAGGATCGGCTGTGTGCCATGGACTCGTGGTACTGGCTCGCCGAGGTGATCCGGCGGTCCGGTGCGTTCGGTGCTGCGGCCAGGCAGTTCAGCGCGGCGCTCAGCGCCGCGGACAACGCCGGCCAAGTCCACCTCCGTGCCCCGCTCGCGATGGGGCTGAGCCGAACCATGATCGCGCTGGGCGATCCGGTGCGGGCGGCGGTGTGGGCAGACTACGCGAGGGACGCCGTGACGCGGACGGTTTCCGGCGCCGCGTGGTTCCCGGTGCAGCGGTCGCGAGCGGACACCCGGCTCGGGTTGCCCGAAGGGAACGCGTTCAGGCCGGATTCGGCGCCCGCCGAAATCCCTGGCGCCGTCGGGCCACCGCAACCCGTCGTAATGCCGGGTGAGGGAGCGGACGCCGGCCCAAGGAGCTGCGACAGCGGACGCCTTGCCGTGCTGAGCCAGCGTGAGGCGCAGATCGCCGAGCTGGTCAGCATGGGGCACACCAACCAGCAGATGGCCAGTGCCCTGCAGCTGAGTCACAAGACCGTCGAGACGTACCTGGACCGGATATTCAAGAAGCTGGAGATCGCCTCGCGGGCGCAGATCGCGTATCTGGTGGGCGTCGCCGTCCAGCCCGACCAAGCTTCGCGGTGCGCTGGCGACGGATGAGAGCCGCTGCGGCGCTGTCGAGGATTCTCCCGACTCCCGGGGCCGTTGTCCCGCTGACCACACTGGCGATCCTGTGGCCGTCGCGGAAAGGTGTTGATGAGGCGCATGACGGGTGACGGGTTCGTTGCGGACACATCTTTCGCGCAGCAGAGCATGTGGCTTCTCCACCAGATCGACCCGGGCAGACCGACGTACAACGTCATCGCGGCGGCGCGCGTGTGCGGCGCGTTGCAGGCCGTGGCGTTGCAGCGCGCGCTCGACGCGGTGGTGGACCGGCATGAATCGCTGAGGACGGTCTTCCGGATCGAGGACGAGAAGCCCGTGCAGGTGATCCTGCCGTCACCGCGGGTGCCGCTGCCCGTCAGCGCGGTCCATCCATCCGAGATCGACGCGGCGGTCCAGCGCGAGGTTGAGACTCCGCTGGATCTCGAACACGGTCCGCTGCTGCGTATGCGGTTGCTCCGGATCAGCGCGGACGACCACGTGCTGGTCCTCGTGATGCACCACATCGTGACCGACGGCTGGTCGTCCGCGATCGTGTTCCGCGAGCTTTCCCACTACTACCAGGCATTCGCGCACGGTGCGGCGGCCGAGCTGCCGGAGCTGCCCATCCAGTACGCGGATTTCGCGCTGTGGCAACGAGAAACGCTGGACGGCCCGAAACTTGACGGCCTGGTCGACTACTGGCGTCGGCAGCTCGACGGGGCGGAGGCGCTGCGCCTGCCCGCGGACCGGGCCAGGCCCGCGGTACGGTCCAGCCGGGGCGCCACACTGCGGTTCGACATTCCCGGCACACTGATGACGGCAGTGGGCGAGCTGGGCAGGCGGCGTCGCGCCACCCCGTTCATGGTGCTGCTGGCCGTGGTGCAGGCGCTGTTCTCCCGTGAATCGGGGCAACTCGACATCACGGTGTCGACCGCCGTCGCCAACCGGGACCGCCCCGAGATCACTGGTCTGATCGGCTACTTCGTCAACACCTTGCCGCTTCGCACGGACCTGTCCGGAAATCCGACGGTGCTCGAGTTGATCGACCGCGCCGCCATGACCTGCCGAGATGCCTACGACCACCAGGAGATGCCGTTCGACAAGATAGTCGAGGTCGTGCAGCCCGAACGCGACGGCGGCATCGGTAACGCCCTCGTCCGGGCCATGCTCGTGCTGCAGAACATGCCGACCGAGCCGTGGAAGTCAGGCGAGCTGTTGTTCGAGCCGATGCGGCTGGACAACCGGACGGCGCTGCTGGACCTGAGCATCATCGTCGAGGCCACGGCGGCCGAGGACTATCTGTGCTCCATCGAGTACAGCGTCGACCTTTTCGACCATGCCACGATCACCCGGTTCGGTGAGGCGCTGGTGCAGATGCTCGAGGCCTTCGTCGCGGATCCGGACGCCAGGATCGAGCACATCGAACTGGCCGCTGAGACCGCGTGGGCCCGGCTGGTGGGCCGGTGGAACGCCACGAGCCGCGAGATGCCAGGCGATCTCGTCCACGAGCTCGTCACCGAGCAGGCGACGAGGACCCCTTCTGCGATCGCGCTGGAGCACGGCGACACGCGGCTGACCTACGCGGAGCTGGAAGACCGGGCTGAGCGTCTCGCGCGTGTGCTGCGCTCCTGTTCGGTCGGTGAGGAATCGGTGGTGGCGCTCGCGCTCCCGCCGTCGATCGAACTGGCCACCGCCGTGCTGGCGGTCTTGAAGGCCGGCGGCGCCTTCCTGCCGCTGGACATCCACCTGCCGCCGGCCCGGGTCGCCGAAGTGGTGAGTGACTCCGGTACCCGGCTGGTGCTCACCCAGAGCACGCTGGAGCCCGCACTGGCCGGTGCGTTCACCGGGTGCCGGGTGGTGAACCTCGACCTCGAGTGGCCTGCCACCCGCGTCGCAGATGTCACCGACGCGCCCCGGCGCGGGCCGTCAGCATCCGGCCTTGCCTGTGTCTTCTACACCTCGGGTTCGACCAACCGGCCCAAGGGTGTGATGTTCGTCCACGGCGCGCTGGCGAACTTCACCGTCGCCGTGGCGGAGGATTTCCGCCTCACCCCTGCGGACCGCTATCTCCAGCTTTCGTCGGTCGGATTCGACGTCGTGCTGGAGGAACTGCTGCCCACGCTGGTCGCGGGCGCGACCGTCGTGCTGCCCACCGAGCGCCTCCTCGCCACCGGTGGTGACCTCACCGCGTGCGTCGAACAGCGGCGGATCACGGTCGTGGACCTGACGCCCGCCTACTGGCACGAGTGGGTCCGGCAGCTGGCCGAACGGGGTGGTGCGCCGGAGACGCTGCGGCTCGCGGTGGTCGGCGGCGACCGCGTGCTGGCCGAATGCGTCGACATCTGGAGGCGGTTCGGCGTCGAACTGGTCGAGGTATACGGCTTGACTGAGGCGACCGTGACGTCGACGACCTGCCACGCGCGCGAAGGAGTCCGCGGTCCGGGTCCGGCCGCCGTGATCGGATCGCCGCTGCCGAACACCACCGCGCATGTGCTGGATCATCGGCTCAGGCCCGTGCCGGCCGGTGCGGTCGGTGAGGTTTACCTCGGCGGGAAAGGCCTGGCGAGGGGATACCTGGGCCGTCCGGCGGAGACCGCGTTCCGGTTCGTCGCCGATCCGTTCGGCGCGCCGGGCGGCAGGTTGTGCCGTACCGGTGACCTGGCCAGGCGAAGGCCGGACGGCGAGATCGAGTTTCTCGGGCGGGCCGACAACCAGCTCAAGATCCGGGGACACCGGGTCGAACCAGGCGAGATCGAGGCCGTGCTCGCGCGGCATCCCGCGGTGGGGCAGGCGGCGGTGGTCGCACTCGCTGACAGCGGCGGCAAGCGGCTGGCCGCGTACGTGACACTCGCCGGGAGCCCGGCCCCCGAGCCCGGAGAGCTCCGCGAATTCGTGGCGGAGCGGCTGCCGGAGTTCATGGTGCCCGCCGCAGTGGTGGCACTCGAGTCGATGCCGATGACGCCGAACGGGAAACTGGACCGCAAAGCGCTGCTCGCGCCGGACTTCGCGGCGCTGTCGACCTCGCGGGCGCCCCGCACGCCACGGGAAGAGCAGGTGTGCGCTCTGATGGCACAGGTGCTGGGCGTCGAACGGGTCGGTGCGGAGGACGACTTCTTCTCGGTCGGTGGCGACAGCATCAGGGTGATCCAGCTGTCCTCCCGGGCGATGGCGGCAGGCCTCACGGTGACGCCACGCGACGTGTTCGCCCGCAGGACCGCGGCCAGATTGGCGTTGATCGCCGACCAACCCGGCCACGCCGCGGCGGAGGAGCCGGGCGCGGCTGTCGGAAAAGTGGCGCCCACGCCCGCCGTGGCCCGGCTGGCCGGGCTCGGCGGCACGATGGACGGGTTCGCCAAGGCGGTCCTGCTTCGTGTTCCCCCGGATCTGGGCGAAGGCGTCCTGGTCGACGCGACTCGGGCGTTGCTCGACCGGCACGACGTGTTGCGGATGAAGGTGGAGGCGGGCGAAGGCGATGCCTGGGAGCTGGATATTCCGCCGCGCGGCACGGTCGCGGCCGAACAGTTGGTCTCCCGGCTCGACGTGCGCGGCTTGGATGAGAGCCAGCGACGGGCGGTGGCCGCGCGACAGGCGGCGGCCGCCCGGAAGGAGCTGAATCCCCGCACCGGGCAGATGTGCCGGATGGTGTGGCTCGACGCGGGCGCCGAGCCGAGCGGTCTGCTTGTCGTCCTGCATCACTTGGTCGTCGACGGAGTCTCCTGGCGGATCCTGTTGGCGGACTTGGCCTCGGCGTGCCAGGCGGTGGCTCAGGGGCGTCAGGTCACACTGGCGCCGGTACCGACCTCGTTCCGGCGATGGGCGGCCGGTCTCGCCACTGCGGCGCTCGAACCCGAACGTGTCGGCGAGCTCGAGTTCTGGCGGAACACCCTGAGTACACCGGATCCGCTGCTGGGCACCCGGGCGCTGGACGTCGCGCACGACGTGGCCGCGCATGCCGGGACAGTGCGGATGGAACTGGCGCCGGCGGTTGCCGGGCCGCTGCTGACCGAGGTGCCCGCCGCCTTCCGGGCCGATGCGCAGGATGTGCTGCTGACCGGCCTGGCATTGGCGGTGGGGCGCTGGCGAGGGCAGGGCACGGAGGTACTGGTCGACATCGAGGCACCCGGCCGTGAGGAACGAACTGTTCCCGGCGCCGACCTCTCCCGCACGGTGGGGTGTTTCACCAGTACCCACCCAGTAGCGCTCGATCCGGGCACGGTCCGCTTGGCCGACGCGGTGAAACTGGTCAAGGAACAGGTGCGGGCAGCGCCCGGCGACGGCATCGGCTACGGGCTGCTGCGCTACCTGAACCCGGAAACCGCTGGTGTGCTGGCCGATGCCGCTGTCCCGCAGATCGGCTTCACCTATCTCGGCCGGTTCGGGCCGGACGAGGTCGGTGGGTGGACGGTGGACCAGGGCACAGCCTCGCTCGATGAGGGATTCGATCCGGGGACGCCCCTGTCCCATGTGCTCGAGATCGAGGCGGTCGCGGTGGAACTCCCCACCGGGCTCACGCTCTCGGCGCGGTTGTCCTGGGCCTCCGGGGCGTTGCCAGACCAGTCGGTGCGCGCGCTCGGTGAGCACTGGTTCGCGGCATTGGGTGAGCTGGCCGCACTGGCCGGGGATCCCGGCAACGGTGGCCTGACCCCTTCGGACCTTCCGCTGCTTTCGTTGAGCCAGGTCGAAATCGACGAGCTCGCCGAGGAGTGGGAAGAGGACCACGAGGGGTCCACGTGAGGCTTTCGCCGGTACGAACCGAAGGTGAGGGAGACGATGACCAATCCGTTCGATGACCCCGACGGCACATTCTTCGTGCTGGTCAACGACGAAGGGCAGCATTCGCTGTGGCCCACGTTCGCGGACGTGCCCGACGGCTGGACCGTCGCGTTCGGCGAGGACAGCCGCGAGGCGTGCCTGGACTACGTCGAGCACAACTGGACGGACATGCGGCCACGTAGCCTGATCGAAGCCATGAACGAGGCCTCGTAGTACCGAAGGTCAGACCCCGTGCCTGATCACGATGTGTTTGCCGTGCTGAAACTCGCGGATCGCCTCGGGGGAGAGATCGACGCCGGAGCCGGACGCCTTGAGCCCGCTGTGCGGGAACTCGGGCGTCAGGCTCAGGTGGTCGTTGATCCACACCGTGCCCGCTTCGAGCACGCGGCTGAGCCGGTGCGCCCGGTCCACATCACGGGTCCACACGCTGGCGGACAAGCCGTAGTCGACCGAGTTCGCCCGGCGCACGGCGTCCTGTTCGTCCTCGACCGCCTCAACGTGGATGACCGGGCCGAAAACCTCCTCGCGGGTGAGCGAGGCCTCGGCGGGGACGTCGGTGAGAATGGTCGGCGAGTAGTAGAAACCGGCCTCCGGTGCACCGGGACGCCCCGCCCCGGTCACCACCGTGGCGCCCAGCTGTACCGCTTCCGAGACGTAGAACTCGACTCGGTCACGCTGCCGGGCACTGGTCAGCGGTCCGACGTCGGTAGCCGGATCGAGTGGGTCGCCGACCACCAGTTCCCCTACGGCCTTGGCCAAGTGACGGAGAAACTCCTGGTACCGGCCGCGCGTGACGTATGCGCGCGTCGCGGCGACGCAGTCTTGCCCGGTGTTCACGGTCATACACGCCGCCGTGGTCCGTGCCGCGTCCTGGACGTCGGCGTCGTCGAAGACGAGCACAGGCGCCTTGCCGCCGAGTTCCAATGTGACCCGCTTGAGCGAACGGGCGCCGTTCGTCATCACGTCCCGCCCCGTGTCGGGGCTGCCGGTCACGCTCATCACCCGGATTCCGGGGTGCGCGGACATCGCGCGCCCGGTCACCACATCGCCGAGCACCACGTTGAGGATCCCAGCGGGAAAGCCGGCCTTGGCCGCGTAACCGGCCAACAGCAGCGCGGTGCCCGGTGTCTGTGGCGCGGGTTTGAGCACGACCGCGCAACCGGCCGCGATCGCCGCGCCGAGCTTCCACACGCTGGTCATGAGCGGGTAGTTCCAGGGGGCGACCAGCCCGGCCACCCCCAGCGGCTCCAGGCGGAACAGCGAGGTCCGAGCCCGCATGAACTCGCCGGAGCGCTGTCCGCCCGGGTCTCTCGCGGCGCCGGCGAAATACTCGAGCGCGTCGACGATCAGGGGGAATTCCTCGGCTTTGAGTCCCTTCTCCAGCGGTTTGCCCGTCTCTCGTGACTCCGTTTCGCACAACTCGTCCCGGTGGTCCCGCATGATCCGCGCCAGTGCGGCCAGCAGCGTGGAGCGGTCAGCCGGGGTCGCCTCGGCCCACGACGGGGCTGTGAACGCGGCACGCGCCACGCGGACCGCGTGGTCGACGTCCTCCGCAGTCGACTCGTGATAGGTCGCGATCACCTCTTCGGTGGCCGGGTTGAGCACCGAGTGCTGCCGGCCGCCACCCGCGATCGGCTCCCCGCCGACATGGTTGCGCAGTTGGTCCACCTACCCGTCCCCTCGGTCCAGCGCCGATGTCGCGGTGATCACCGCGGCCACCTCGGCGGGTTTGCTGGTCAAAAAGTAGTGCCCGCCTTCGGGCAGTTCGTGCACATCTACGCGCCCTGACACGATCCGCCAGGTGTGCCCGTCACCGTCGGTCCCGTCGTCGTCGGCGGCCAGAACCACACTGATGGGGACATCCAGTTGCGGCAACGGGTTTTCCATCAGCTCAAGGAAATAGCGGTCGGCAGCTGTGCTGTCACGCCGGTAGGCGGCGGCGATCGCGCGGCGTGCTCGCCCGTTGAGAGCCGTCAGCTCGTCGTGCCCGCTCTGCGCACCGAGTTCGGCGACGACCTCCGCGTCACTGAGTCTCGCGGTCTGCGCGAGTGAGCGCCGCCGCCCCTCGACGTCGCCGGGAAGCTGGGCGCCGACATATATCCGGCGAACCTCGTAGCCGCGCTCGCGCAATGCGCGCGCGGTTTCCACCGCGTGCGCGGAACCGGACGAATGTCCCCAGAGCAGAAGCGGTTTCACGGGAAGTTCGGCGATCTCCTTCGCGATGATCCCGGCGAGTGTGCGCACCTCTGCCTGCGAGTCGGGCGGTTGGACCGCGTACACCGCCAGACCTTGACCGTCGAGTGCCTTCGCGAGCGGGAGGTAGTTCACCGTGTTGCCGCCCGAATAGGGAAAGCACACCAGGGTCGCGTACTCCTGATCGGCTCCGCTGTCGAGCCGGTGCAGCAGGCCCGCCGATGCCGGCGCCGATCGATCGAGCACGAGGGCGAGGTCCGCGACCGTCGGATGGCGGACTATGTCGGCAAGTGAGATCTCGCCGCCCAGCTCGGCCACCAGCCGCAACGCCGAGAGCGAAGTGCCGCCCAGGTCGAAGAAGACGTGGTCGCGGCCGACGTGTTCGGCCGCGGTGCCGAGCACCGTGGCCCAGGCGAGGGCCAGCCGTCGTTCGGCCGGTGTTCGCGGTGCCGACACTGCCCGGCGGGGCCGGTGGGCCCCGATGGTCAGTTCGGTCAGGGCTTTGCGGTCGATCTTCCCGTTCACCGTCAGCGGCAACGTGTCCAGCCAGAAGAACTGACCGGGGACCATGTAGTCGGGAAGTGCATCGGCGAGGGCTGCGCGCACCGAGTCGACCGGCAGTGCGGGAGGCGAGCAGTAGCAGGCGACCAGGCTCCGGTTCTCGCCACGGCCGCCGACGAGGACGGCGGCCTCTCGGACCCCCTGCACCCGGAGCAGGTGGTCCTCGATCTCGCCGATTTCGATCCGGAATCCCCGGATCTTCACCTGGTGGTCCTTGCGGCCGAGGAAGTCGAGGGTGCCGGTCGGCGTCCAGCGGCCGAAATCGCCGGAACGGTAGAACCGGTTACCCGGCACGCGTGGGTCTTCGACGAATGCGAGCCGGGTCCGCTGCTCGTCGTTGATGTAGCCGCGGCCGACGCACACCCCGGAGAACACGATCTCGCCCGGTGCGCCGAGCGGGACCGGGCGCAGGTTTTCATCCACCACGTGCACCCGTGCGCCCGGCACGGGCCTGCCGACCGCCACGCGCGGTCCGTCGATGGCCCGGTCGAGCACCTCGTGGGTGGTGTCGTCGGAGGCTTCGGTGGCCCCATAGGCGTTGACCAGCCGAATTTCCGGGAACTGGTCGAACCACCGCCGCACCAGCTCCGGTTTCAGGGTCTCACCGGTCGCCGACACCATCCGTAGCGCGGGCAACTGCCGCGGGCGGCGCGCCAGTTCGGTGAGCAGCAGGTCCAAATAGGATGGCACGAGTTGGAGCACCTCGATCCGGCTGGCCGCCAGCTCGTCGGCGAACCGCGCGACGTCGTGCACCACCTGCTGCGGGATCAGCACCGTGGTGCCGCCGGTGAGCAGTCCCACGACGAGCTGCCACAGCGAGATGTCGAAGCCCTGCGGCGCGTTCTGGGCCACGCGCGTGCCGTCGCCGATGCCGAGGTCATCGATCTTGGCGAGCAGATGGTTGAGCATGCCGTCGTGCTGGCACAGGGCACCTTTGGGCTCTCCAGTCGATCCGGACGTGAAGTAGATGTAGGCCGCCTGGTCGGCGGCGACGGGCACGCCGGGATCGGCTTCGGGCTCGCCGTCCGGTCCGGGCCGCAGGTCGTGCAACGCCACCACCGCGGCGAACTGGTCGAGCGCCCGCTGCCCGGCCCGGTCGGCGAGCGCGATCCGGCAGCCCGCACGGGAAAGCATCGCCGCGACCCGTGTGCTCGGCAGGTGCGGCTCGATCGGCAGGTAGACGCAGCCCGCCTTGAACACGGCGAGCACCGCGGCCATCCAGTCGAGATGGCGTTCGGTGCAGACCGCGACCACGTCCTCGTGCTCGAACCCGCGCTCGACGAGCACGGTGGCGATGCGATTGGCCCGGCGGTTCAGTTCGCCGTAGGTGAGTGACTGGTCCTCGAACACCGCAGCGACCTTGTCCGGATGGGACCGCACGCGCTGTTCGAACAGTTGGTGGACCCGGAGATCCGGCAGCGCCCGCGCGGTGCCGGCAAGCTCCGCGTCCTGAAACCGGATCTCGTCGGCGGAAAGCAGGAACGACTCCCGATGGTCGGCGTCGGGTGTGGTGCACGCGGTGGTCAGGGCGGCGATGTGGTAACCGGCGATTCTGGCCGCGTACACCGCGTCCACCACGTCCGTGCGGCACCAGAGGGTCAGCCGCCCTCGGCCGATCCGTACCCGCAGGACCACGCCGTGCGGTGCCGTGCCGGCGTCGGCGCCGAAATCGGCGACTGTCTCGAACGAGACCGGCGGGACATCGAGTTCCGCGGCGAGCGCGTCGATCGGGTACTCGCCGTAGTCGGCCAGCCGCGCCAGCGCGTCGGCGGCCCGCTCGATGAGCTGTCGCCACGAAGCCTCGCGCAAGTCCAGCAAGCACGGCAGGACTCGGCCGTGCGAGCCGTGGCCGAGGCACACCTCGTCTTCGCCGCTGAGTGATCCGACTACTTTGGCGTGCGCGGCGAGCAGCACCGCGTCGGCAGGCAGCCGCAAACCCGCCGCCAGCTTGTCGATCGTGTTGGTCAACCCGGCGGGCAGGTCGAACTCGTGGTTCGTCCCGGTCGACTCGGTTGTGGTGCGCCACCGGGCGATCGCGGTCGAGCCACCCCGCTGGAGCAACGCCTGCCAATGTTCACGCGCGCCGTCCTGCATGTGCGTGACCTCCGGGAGCGGACGCGGAAACCTGGCTGTCCCATGACAATGCCGACCGGCCCGGCGTCGTCCCAGTCGGGAGAAGACCTGACGTTACGGCGCGGCGCGGGCGCGCCACTCTGGTAGAGGATCATGGAGCGCGGGATGTCGTGCGGCCGCCGTGGTGTGACGAGGAGGAATTCCCAATGGTCGTTCCTGGCGACGGCGGCACCGTTCGCCATGCCGCGCGAATGCTCGCCGACATCGCCACCGGGCTCGCCCGTGATGGTGCCACCGCCGAGGACGTCTGCTGGCGGCACTTTGATGGTGTGCCGCACGAGTTGGCGACGGTGCTGGCGCCACATCTGCACCCGCCCGACCGCAGTTCGGGGGTCCGAGTTGTCCGCGGCCTGCTCGCCGAACTCGGCGATCCAGGGCCGACACCGAGACAGTGGGGTGAGCCTCGCTCCGAAGGGGCCCGCGCGCTGGACATAGCCATTCTGCTGACCGGCTCGGTGCTCGGCCGGGTGTTCGGCTGGGAGGGACAGCAGGACGGGCATCTCGTGCACGACATACTGCCCAGCAGGGGGTTCGAGGACAGCCAGGTGGGTGCGAGCAGCCTGACATCGCTCGCCTGGCACACAGAGGATTCGTTTCATCCCGGGCGGGCCGCGCTGCTGTTGCTGGCGTGCGTTCGCGACCAGGACGGGATCGGCAGCCGGCTGGCGAGTATCCGCACGGCAGGGCTTTCCGCCCAACAGCTGGCCCTGCTGCGCAGACGCGAGGTGCAGATCCTGCCGGACGACTCGTATCCGCCGTTGCCGGACGGCTCGTCGCGGCCACAGCTGGTGGCGACCGTCTGGGACGCCGATGACGGCATCTGCCTGCGCTACGACCCGTCGTACAGCCGGATCCCCGACGCAGGTCCCGAGTTCCGCGCGGCGTACGCGGCGTTGGGCGCGGCGCTCGACCGATGCGGCCACACAGTGCCGATCGGCCGTGGCGACATCCTCGTGATCGACAACGACGTCGCCGTGCACGGCCGCTCGGCTTTCACGCCCCGGTACGACGGCACGGACCGGTGGCTCAAGCGGGTGCTCATCGGCCTGCCGCGCGACCGTCCAGCCTACGAATGCTCGGAAACAGGCTGCGGCCAGCGCCAGGTGGAGTCGTTCCTTGTGCGGGAGACGCCGTGATCGATCTACCCGGCCCGGTCCGAGATATCCCGGCCGAGGTGCTCAAGCTGCCGATATTCGGGCAGTTTCCGGGGCTGAGGCCCGGGGTCAGGCGTTTCGACGGACCGGGCGGCACACTCGTGCACGCCGCCGTCCGGGACGCGATGGCGGCGTATCTCGGCAGCGAGCACGTGTCCAACGATCATGGCGCGTTCGCGGCCAGCCGGGTTTCGGACTCGATCGTCGAATGGTCGGCAGGCCAGATCAGGCGGTTGCTCGGAGCGTCGGGCGGCCACGTCGCGTTCGCCGCGAACATGACCACCGCGACGGCTCTGTTCGCGCGCGCTGTGGCGGCCGGGATCCAGCCAGGCGACGAGATCGTCTGTACCGAACTCGACCACGAGGCCAACGTCGTTCCCTGGGCCGCGATGGCGGCGTCCCGAGACGCAGTTGTTCGCACGGCCCGGCTGTCCAGCCAGGGCACTCTGTCCGTTTCGGCGGTGAGTGACCTGATCACCCCGCGGACGAAGTGGGTCGCGGTGACTGCGGCGTCGAACGCACTGGGCTCGGTGCCCGACCTGCCAGCGATCATCGCTTCGGCGCACCGGGCCGGAGCGAGGGTTTACGTGGATGGGGTGCAGGCGGTCGCGCACCTGCCGGTGGACGTCGAATCGTGGGGTTGCGACGCGTTCGTGACGGCGGCGTACAAGTGGTACGGACCGCACCTCGGCGTGTTGTACGTGGCCGACGAGGTGGCGGAAACGATGAGTCTGGCCGAGCAGGTGCCCTCGGCGGGTACCGAACTGCCCGGCCGGATCTCGCTGGGCACCACGAACTTCGAAGCCGTGCTCGGCACCGGCGTGGCCGCGGCGGTACTACACGGTTGGGACCGCGCCGAGTTGGCCGAACGCGAGGGGAAACTCGCGGAGTCGCTGATCTCCTCGCTCGAAGCCGTGCCCGGTGTCCGGCTGCTCGGGCCCGGCGCCGGTACCGCGCGGGTGCCCGTGGTGAGCTTCCAGGTCCCCGGCGTTCCCGCGGCCGAAGTCGCCGGGCGGCTGGCAGGGGCGGGGATCGCGGTGTGGCACGGGAGTTTCTACGCCGCCGCGGCGATACGCGCGGTGGCCGTCGGCGAACCCGCAGCCGTGCGAGCCGGGATCGCCTGCTACACAACGGAGGAAGACGTGCTTGCGCTCGTGGGCGCGGTTCGGGAGGTAGCCACCGGTGCGCGCTAGGGACCGGCTCGCCACGGTGGTGGGCGTACTCACCCGGCATTGGGCGGGACGGCGTGTGGTCCTGGTGGCCGACCATCTCAACGGCGGGATGAAAGCACTGGCCGAAGAACTGCGAAACGTCGGCGCGACGGTGGCGGCGATCGTTCTCAACACACGACCCACCGCTGGAGTGGCTGCCGCCGAACACGTGTGGAGTTGTGCGGAGCACGGTCTCGAAATGACCCACAGCCAGTTCGAGTCCTGGTTGTGCACGCCATCGGCTGAACTGCTCGGCTGGCTGGACGGGATGGACCCGCGTCGGGAGTGGACGGCGCTGGGCACCACGTACGCCGAGGCCCGCGAACTCGGCGGGCGCCCGTTCTACGGCCACTGGTGCGCGGAGTGGGCCGTGTGGGAGGACAAGACCCGCATCGACGAACTCTGGCGGGAAGCCGAGGTCCCCTCACCGCCGTACGCGGTGACCGGGGCAGGGGATCCGGGGCTGCCGGAAGTCGTCGCGCGGGTCGATCAGGGGCACGGTGTAGTGCTGGCGGTGGACTCCAGCCGGGGTGCCCTGGGCAGTTCCCACGGACTGTGCTGGGTCAGGAATCGGCAGGAGTTCGACGCCGCGGTCGAGGGACTGCGTGATCGCACCGACCGGGTGCGGGTGGCCGCGTTCATGCCGGGGGTACCGTGCAGTGTCCTCGCGATGGTGCTGCCTGACGGCGTCGCGGTGTTCGATCCGTTCGAGATCCTGACCTTGCGGGATCGGATGAACGGCCGGTTTGTCTACTGTGGCACCTCGACCTGGTGGCGGCCGGACCCGCGGGCGCGCGAGGAGATCCGGCGCCATGTGCGCGCGGTCGGACAGAAGCTGGCCCAGGATCTCGCGTATACGGGCATGTTCAGCGTCGACGGTGTGCTCGGCGCACGAGGTTTCCTTGCCACGGAACTGAACCCGCGGCATGTGTCCGGGCTCGGCCTGCGGGCCGGCTGGCCGGAATTCCCCACCCGGCTGCTCAACCGCGCGGTGCAGACCGGCGTTCCCGGCGACCTCGGCTGCGCCCGTGCGGACCTCGAGCCGACCGTTCGGCGGACGGTGCGCCTCGTCGCGTCGTGTTCGGTGTGGGTGCCGGTGCCAGGCCTTGGGGACGAGCCGGAAACCACTGTCCGGGTGGTGTCGCGGGGAACGGAACACGCGGTGCGCTACCGGGCTGAGCGGGAAGGGGCGTGGCTCCTGGGCGCTGATCCGCTGCCAGGCGATGGTGCCCTCGGGCCGCTCGCGGCCGCGCTCGCGGCTCGGCTCGGCTCGGCGAGCCTGGTCTCCTTCGCGACGGACGCACCGCGATCATCGTTCGTGGCCGTCAGCGGCTGAGGTCGGCCAACGGTCGGTGCGGTTGGCCGGGCACGGCGGCAAGCACATCGCCGAACCTGGTGATCAGCGCGTGGACGCGCGGGGAAGTGAGCAGGGAGGGCTGGAAGGTGGCCGCCAGCCGGAGCCGGTGGCCGGGGGTGACGACAAGGCTGAGCGGGTAGTGGGAGTCCTCCGCGACGTCGACCCCGGTCAGTCGTAGCCGGTCGCCGCCGGGCGCGCACGCCGGCCTCAGCGCCTGGTTCTCGAACACGACCAGTGTGTCGAACAGTCCTGTCGTTCCGGCCAGCCGCAGTGTGTCGCTCAGCGCGAGGTGCTGATGCGGCGACAGGTGGGAATGCTGATCTTGAACGTGCTCCAGCACCGTCAGCAGGGCCTGCGACGGCTCGACGTTGACCCGCACGGGAACCGTGTTGATCAGAGTGCCCACCATCTTCTCGACGCCGGGGATCTCGGGTGCCCGCCCGGAAACCGTGGTGCCGAACACGACGTCCCGGGCTCCGGTCTCCTCGCCCAGCAGAGTCGCCCACAGGCCGTGGACGATGGTGTTGAGCGTGAGGCCGTGCTCGCGGCCGAACTCGTCGAGGCGTTGGGTCGTGGCCGCGGGCAGCTCGACCACGACCCGGTCCCGCGTGCCGGATTCGGACGCCCCCGCCGCCAGATTGGTCGGAATCACGCCGTCGAGGGCCTCCTTCCATGCGTTCACCGCGGCCTGGCGGTCTCGCGTCGCGAGCCAGTGCAGGTAATGCCGGTAGGGAGAAACGGGCGGCAGCGCGCGGTCACCGTGATAGAGCGCGAGCAGCTCTTCGACCACCACGGCCAGCGACCATCCATCGAGCGCGGCGTGATGATAGGTGATCACCAGCCGGTGCCGTTCGGCGCCGAGGCGCAGGAGATGGAAGCGCAGCAACGGCGCCTGGGTGAGGTCGAAGCGCGAGCGGCGGTCCGGCACCGCGGTGTCGGCTCCCGTCGAGTCAGTTTCACGCCAGGGAAGTTCAGCGGCGGACGAGACGAGCTGCAGCGGCCGGGGCAGGCCGTCGAACCGGAAGGCGGTCCGGAGCGCGCCGTGCCTGGCGATCAGCGCGCGCGCGGCGTCACGCAGCGCCTCGCGATCCAGTCGCCCATCCAGCCGCAGGGTCAACTGTTCGACATAGGCGTCATCGGTGTGCCCGGCGGACAGGGAGTGGAACAGCAGGCCTTGCTGAAGCGGGGTGACTGGCAGTATCTCTTCCAGATCCGGGGTGTCGGACTGCAGTAGCCGCAGTTGCCCGGCGGGCAGGCAGATCAGGGGATGGCGCCGGTCCGGGCCCGGCTCGGCCGGTGGCTTGACCGAAGCCGCCGCGGCGAGCGCGCGCGGCGTCTGGAACCGGAAGACGTCAGCCGCGGTGATGTCCAGTCCCGCCTCTCTGGCCTGGATCACCACTTGGAGCACCCCGACACTGTCACCGCCCGCTCGCACGAACCCGTCGTCGGCCCCGATGCCCGGGACAGCCAGCACCTCGCGGTAGACCGCGACGAGCGCGGCTTCCACCGGTGTTTCGGCTGGGGCGCCGCCCACGTCGAAAACCGGCTCAGGCAGAGCCTTGACGTCGATCTTCCCACTCGGGGTGCGCGGCAACCGGTCGACGGTGACGACCGCCGCGGGCACCATGTGCCTGGGCAGCATGTCCGCCAGTCCGGCGAGGATCTCCCACGGTTCGGGGTGCGCGCCGGGAGCCGGGCGGAGGTAGGCGACGAGACGGTTGAGGCCGAGCCGGTCCTGCCGTGCGGTCACCACGGCGGCGGCTACGTCGGTGCGTGCGACCAGCAGAGCCTCGATTTCGCCGGTCTCGACCCGGAACCCGTGCACCTTGATCTGGTTGTCAGCTCGGCCGAGATACTGGAGATCACCGCTCGGAAGGCGGCGGACGACATCGCCGGTGCGGTACATCCTGGTGCCTGCGGCGCCGAACGGGTCCGGCACGAAAACCATTCCGGTCAGGGCCGGCCTGTTCAGGTAGCCTCTCGCCAGCCCGGCGCCCGCGATGTACAGGTCGCCGGCGGCGTTGTCGCCGACCGGGCGAAGGTCCTCGTCGAGGACGTAGGCTGTGGTGTTCCACAACGCGCGCCCGATCGGCGCGGGAGAAACAGCGGTGTGCGCGTCGGCGATCCAGGTGGTCACGTCCTGCATCTCGGCTGAGCCGTAGTGGTTGTGGATTCGCCTGCCGGGACGGGCGCGCAGGAAACGGGACACGCTGCCGCGCAGGGTGAGCGCCTCGCCGGACTGGATCATGTCGGTCAGCGCGTCGAGCGTGACGCCGGCCGCCTCGGCCGCGTCGCAGATGCTTTCGATCATCACGTTGGGCAGAAAGAGCTGCTGGATGCGCTCCGACTGGAGCCAGCGCACGAGGCGGATGGGATCCCGGCGGGTCTGCTCCGCGGGGATCACCAGGCACTTGCCGTGCACCAGGGTCCCGAGTATCTCGTGCATGACGACGTCGAACCCGATCGCCGACAGGTGGCCGGTGCGTGTGCCCGGCTCGGTGGGCAGGGTGGCGGCATGCCACGACAGGAGATTGACCAGGCCGGCACCAGGCATCAGGACACCTTTGGGGCGGCCGGTGGAGCCGGAGGTGTAGATCGCGTAGATCGGATGGGCCGGTAGCAGCCTGGACGTGCGGTTGCCATCGGTCAGGTCGTGCTCCGCGAGATCCGCGGGTTCGTCCCGGCCGGGCCAGATCAGCTGGTCGCGGAAGGACAGATCCGGGTGACCGGTCGCGGTCAGCAGCAACACCGGCGCGGCGTCGCTGAGCAGGAACCTGTTGCGCTCAGCGGGGTAGGTGAGGTCGAGCGGAAGGAACACCGCACCCGCCTTCAGCACCGCCATGAAGGCGGTGATCAGCTCGGCCGAGCGGGGCAGCGCCACTGCGACGACGCGCTCGGGCCCGGCGCCGCGACTGACCAGCAGCCGGGCCAGTCGGTTCGCCCGACTGTTCAGTTCGGCGTAGGTGGTCTCGACGCCCTTGTCCCGTAACGCGATTGCGTCCGGGTCGTCGCGCACCCTCGCCTCGAACAGCGCTGGTATCGAACACTCGGGAATCGGGTGTGTTGTGCGCACGCGGCGGTCACCGTCCAGTTCGGTATGTAGCTCCAGTCTCGTGTGCGTCGGGCCGCCCGAAACGTCGGTGACTGTCCTGACAAGGCCGCGTGGTCGGGAGATTCCCCGACTGGGGCGACGCCGGGCCGGTCAGCATCATCGAACCGCCGGGCAGTCTCATGCTTCGCGATGAGAACGGGGGAATGCCGTTGACCACCGGAGGTCACCCGCCGACAGCGCTGACCGGGCGGCTGACCGACGGTCCCGGCGACCTGCTTCGCGACGAGGTGCTCGACCCGCAGTTCCGCTACGAGGCCGAGCACCTGCTGCCCTGGTATGTGGCGATCGAGCAGGTGCTGGTCGCCGAGTACCTGCGGATGGGGCTGGTCACCGGCGAAGACGCCGTCGAGCTCGGCTCTGCGCTGGCGTCGGTGACTTCGCGCACGGTCGAGAAGTGGCGCGCCGACAGCATGTCCGACATCGCTTTCGCGCTGGAGCGGTACGTCGAGCAGCGGCTGCCCCGTCCGGTGCGGACATGGCACGTGGATCGCAGCCGCAACGATCTGCAGGCGTGTGCGCAGCTGTTGTTCGGGCGCGACCAGCTGTGCGGCACCGCGTCCACGCTGCTCGAGTTCGGCGCAACCGCGCACCGGTTGGCAGGTGAGTCCGCCGGGATCCCCATGCCCGGGTACACCCACCACCAGGCCGCGCAGGTGATCAGCCCCGGCTTTTATTTCGCCGCACTGTCCGACCAGGTGCTACACACCGCGCGCCGGTGGCTGGCGACCTACGACGGAATGGACGCGTGCCCGCTCGGCGCTGGTGTGATGGCGGGGCAGGAGCTGCCATGGGATCGCGGCAGGATGGCTCGGTTGCTGGGTTTTCGCACCGTGCAAGCACTCGCGCTGACCTCGGTGGCGAGCCGCGGTTGGGTCGCCGAGGTGACGGCGGAGCTGGGCCTGCTGGGCACCGCGCTGAGCCGGTTCACCACTGATCTGCTGACCTGGGGCGGCAGCGAACACGGGTTCATCGACCTGCCGGACGAGCTCTCCGGTATCTCGTCCGCGATGCCGCAGAAGAAGAATTTTCCCGTGCTGGAACGAATTCGGGGCCGTACGGCTCATCTGACCGCGTTTCATCTCGATGTCGTGCTCGGCCAGCGCAACACGCCATACGCGAACTCGGTGGAGGTCTCGAAGGAAGCGGGTGCGCACTTGCTGGCCGCGTTCACGTCCTGCCGCGGCACACTGCGCCTGTTCACGGCCGTGCTGGCCGGACTGCGGCTGCGCGAGGATCGGATGGCGGCCGCGTGCGAGCGTGCCTATCTGGGTGGATTCGCGCTGGCGAACAGGCTGACGCTCGAGGAACAGCTGCCGTGGCGGCGTGCCCAGGTGATCTCCGGTGCGTACATCGTCGCGGCGACCCAGGCGGGGCGCACACCGTCGCAGGTCGACCCCGAGCTGCTCAGGCGGATCGCAGCGGAGCACGGATTTTCGCTGAGTGACCCGGAAAAGGCGCTCAGGACGGCGTTCGGCGGCGGACTGGGGCAGTTCACCTCGGTTGGCGGTACCGGTCCGGAGTCGGTGCGAGCGGTGCTGGCCGCGCAGTCCGACGAATACCAACGACTGGGCCGGGAATGGACCGTGCGTCGCGCGAGCGTGACTGTGGGACGCACAGCCGTCTGTGAAGAGCTGGGTGTGGGGCCACCCGGGCGGACGGGAGAGGCGTGAGCAGCCACATGATCCACGAGCCGACACGGGCCGAACCGGCGCGGGAACGGGACGGCCCGGCCGGGACAGGGCGGGCATTCGGGTCCTTCGGGGAACTCGTGCAAGGGGTGCTGCCGGATGGCGATCGGCATTTCCTGGTCACCCTGCCGATCGACTGCTGGACGACCGCGCGGTTCCGGTACCTGCCGGACGAGCCCGACATCCAGGTCTGGCCCCCGGCCAAGCGGAAGTCGCGTCGGCTGGCCCGGCTCGCGCTGGACGCCGCCGGCAGGCGCGGCGGGGGCGAGCTCGAAGTGATCAGCGGCCTGCCCGAGGGCAAGGGGATGGCGAGTTCCTCAGCCGACCTGGTCGCCACGGCGCGAGCGGTCGCCACGGCGCTGGACATGTCGTTCGGAGAGCCCGCTGTCGAAGCACTGCTGCGGCGCATCGAACCGTCGGACGGCGTGATGTACGACGGTGTCGTCGCCTTCTACCACCGTGAGGTCCGCCTGCACAGCAGGCTCGGTGTGCTCCCGCCGGTCGTGATCATCGGCCATGACGAGGGCGGCCAGGTCGACACGATCAAGCACAACCGGATCCCGCGGCGGTTCAGCGCCGAGGACAAGCGGGAACACAGGAAGCTGCTGGCGGCAGTCGGTGACGCGGTCGGTGCGGGCGAGCTCGCGGAGGTCGGCCGGGCCGCCACCCGGAGCACGACACTGAACGCGCGGCTGCGGCCGCCCGGGTATCTCGAGCTGCTCCGGCGTACCTGCGCCGACATCGACGGACTCGGCCTGGTGCTCGCGCACAGCGGGACGATGCTCGGGATCCTCCTGGACGGTGGCGACCCGGAACTGGCGAGCAAGACCGAACACGTCCGGTCGGCGTGCGCGCCACTCGGTGGCGACGTCAGCGTCCACCGTTCGCTGCCACACCGATCTGGCCAAGACACGGGGGGTTGAGGTGCGCTTCAAGTCCATCAGGGACGTCATCGGGCGAACGCCACTGGTGCGTCTGCGCTTCGACAGCTTCCCCGGGGTGCGCGTCTACGCGAAGCTGGAGATGCAGAACCTGTTCGGGATGAAGGACAGGGTGGCGCTCAACGTCATCACTCAGGCGAAACGGACCGGGGCGCTGAGCGACGCGGCCCCGATCGTGGAGAGCTCGTCGGGGACGATGGCGCTGGGTGTCGCGCTCGTGGGCAGGTCGCTCGGGCATCCCGTGCACATCGTCACCGACCCCAGGATCGACCGCGTCACCATGGCCAAACTGCGCGCGCTCGGCTGCGTGGTGCACGTCGTGCTCGAGATGTCCGGACAGGGCTGGCAGGGCGCCAGGCTGGAGCGGCTGGAGGCCTTGCTGCGCGACCTCCCCGGCGCGTTCTGGCCACAGCAGTACAGCAACCCGGACAACCCCGGCGCCTACGGCGCGCTGGCCGAGGAACTGCTTACCGACCTCGGGCATGTCGACGTGCTCGTCGGATCGGTGGGCAGCGGCGGCTCGCTGTGTGGGTCATCCAGGGTGCTGCGCGAGTCGATCCCCGGTGTCCGGGTGGTCGGCGTGGACTGTGTCGGCAGTGCCCTGTTCGGCCAGCCGGACGTGCCGCAGCGGCTGCAGAGCGGTCTCGGCAACAGCCTGCGGCCGGCCAATCTCGATCGCAGGCTCATCGACGAGGTCCACTGGCTCAACGATCACGAGGCGTTCGCCGCGACTCGCGCGCTCGCGGCGGAGCAGCAGATTTTCGCGGGCAACACCGCGGGTTCGGTGTACCGCGTGCTCAGCGACCTGGTCGCGCGTGCGCGCCCTGGCGACCGCATCGTGGGGATCTTCCCCGACAGGGGTGATCGGTACACCGACACCGTGTACAGCGACGAACACTGGGCCGAGCACGAACTGTCCAGCATGGCGTCCTCGCCGAGTGCGGCCACGGTCGGCTACGGCACGGTGGTCCACACCTGGTCGAAGTCGCTGACCAACGACCTGGTCCACGATCAGCCGCACTTGCTGTTCATCGAGTCCAACACCACGGGCACCGGGATGCTGGCCCTACGCATGGCACGCCGGCTGGGGGTGCGCGCGGTACTGATGACCAGTGCTCCCGCTCGCTACCCGGGTCTCGGTGAAATGGAGTGCGAGGTGCTGGTGTGCGACACCAATTCGCGGTCGGCGTTGAGAACGGCCGTTCACCAGCGCTTCCGGCGCGAGGAGATCACGGGCGTCACGACAACCAGTGATTTCTACGTACCAGCCGTCGCGGAACTCAATGAGTGGCTCGGGTTGCCGGGCAACACCGCCGAGGCGACGAGAACATGCCGGAACAAGGCGGAACTGCGCACCGCACTGGCCGGAGCCGGGGCGCACCAGCCCCGGTTCGCCGTGGTGCCGGATCCCGCGGACGTCGCCGCTGCCGTGGCGCGGGTCGGCCTTCCCTGCGTGGTCAAACCTGTCGACGACTCCGGCTCGAACGACGTGCTGCTGTGCTCCACGCGGGAGGCGGCTGTCGAGCACGCGGCCAGGACACTCGCCACACGGGTGAACGTGCGCGGCATGGCGACGGCCGGCCTTGTGTTGGTCGAGGAGTATCTCGATCAGCCCGAGTTCAGTGTCGAGATGTTCAGCTGGCGTGGCGAGCCGGTGTGGGCGGGCATCACCGCGAAGTCCGTCACCGGGCTGCCGTACTTCGTGGAGAGCAGGCATGTGTTCCCAGCCGTGATCGAACCCGCTGTCGCCGACGAGCTGCTGCGGACCGCGCGGCGCGCGGTCGCCGCGACCGGGGTGCGCACCGGCCCGACACACACGGAGATCAAGCTGACCCCGTCCGGCCCGGCGATCGTCGAGATCAACCCGCGCCTGGCCGGTGGCATGATTCCGGAACTGATCAGATACGCGACCGGGATCGACCTGCTGGAGCAGCAGCTGAGGGCCGCCACCGGATCGAGTCCTGAGTTCACGCCGAATTCGGCGGGGTACGCGGGCATCCAGTTCCTGCTGGCACCCGCGGCGGGCACGCTGCACGCGATCGACGGTGTCGCACGCGCCGAACGAATCCCCGGCGTGGAGCGCGTCACGGTGACCGCGATCGCGGGCAGCGAGGTCCGGGTTCCCCGCAACGCCTACGATCGGCTTGGGTACGTCATCGCGAGGCACGATCGTCCCGGCGGGGTGGAGCCGGTGCTGGACCGTGCTGCCGCCGAACTCGACATCGTGATCGAGGCGAGCCCGGTGCCGGTCCGATGATCGAACTGCGGAGCGACACGTTCACCCTGCCTACCTCGTCGATGCTGCGTGCCATGGGTACGGCCGAACTCGGCGACGATGTCTACGGTGAGGACCCCACTGTCCGGAAGCTGGAGGAACGGGCTGCCGAGCTGCTCGGCAAACAGGCGGCCTGCCTCATGCCGTCGGGGACCATGGCAAATCTGGCGTCCATCATGGCTCACTGCCCGCGGGGCACGAAGGTGCTCGTCGGCGCCGAGAGCGATATCTATCTCTACGAAGCGGCAGGTGCCGCGGTGTGCGGCGGTGTGGGTTATGAGCCGCTGCCCAACCAGCCGGACGGCCGCATCCTGCTCGCCGACCTGGCGGCCGGCTTCCCGCCCGACCCGCAGGACCCGCAGTTCGCGTGGCCTGCCTTGATCTGCCTGGAGAACACCCAGAACCGGTGCGGCGGAGCGGTGCTACCGCTTGACTATCTCGACGAGGTCCGCCGGTTCGCGGACGAGCGCGGCGTCCCCGTGCACCTCGACGGTGCCCGGATCTTCAACGCGGCGGTCGCGCTCGGGATTCCAGCGAGCCGGATCGCCGAATCCGCCGATTCGGTCCAGTTCTGCCTGTCGAAGGGACTGGGCGCGCCGGTCGGCTCGATAGCCGCTGGCGCGGCCGCCTTCATCGGCTCGGTCCGGCGTATCCGCAAGCTGCTCGGCGGCGGGATGCGGCAGGCCGGTGTGATCGCGGCCGCCGGCCTGGTGGCGCTGGGCGAGACCAGCAGGCTCGCGGAGGACCACGCGAACGCGCGGTCACTGGCCGACGGGCTCGCTCGGATTCCCGGGGTGGAGATCGATCCAGCGACCGTGCGGACGAACATCGTGCTGTTCCGTGTCACCGATCCGCGGTTCACCCCGCAGTCCTTTATAGACAGTGCGTGGTCGCGGGGCGTCGCGCTCACCGAGTTCGGGCACGGCAGGCTGCGCGCGGTCACCCATTCGGGAGTCAGTCGGCAGGACATCCCGACCGCCGTGACCGTTGTCCGCGACCTGATCGACGGGGGACCCCGATGAAGCCACTCTCAGCAGGCCAGCATCGCCTTGTGCAGCGGCTGCTGGACGAACAGGGGATCGGGCAGCGTGCCGATGCGATCCCGCGGCGCCCTGATCCTGGTGCGCCGGGCCCGCTGTCGTGGGCGCAGCAACGGCTTTACTTCTTCGACCAGGTCGATCGCGGCAGCGCGCTGTACGTCGTGGCTGGGATGCTGCGAATGCGTGGCGAGGTCGACCTGGCGATCCTGCGTGAGTCGGTCGAGTTTCTGGTCGGGCGCCACGAAGCTCTCAGAACCGGCTTCGAGGTCGGTACGGATGGAAACCCGGTTCAGGTCGTGTATCCGCCGGACGCGGTGCGGGTGGAACTGCCACTTCACGAGTGCGACGAAGCCGAGCTGCCGGACCGCGTTCGCGAAATCTGCAGCCAGCCCATCGACCTGCGGGACAGGTCGTTGCTGCGGCCGGTTCTGTTCAGGCTCGGCGATCACGCATGGGCGCTCTTGCTGTGCGTGCACCACATCGTCGTGGACGGCTGGTCGATGGAGATCCTCGCCGAGGAGCTGGGCACCGTCTATTCCGCATTGCGTGGTGGTGGTCGGCCGCGCCTGGCGCCGCCGCCGACCACCTACCTGGACTTCGCGCTGTGGCAACGGGAAGGCGCGCCCGCGGCCGCGGCAGCGGAGCAGCTGAGGTACTGGCAGGCGAAGCTGGCCGGGCTGACTCCGCTTGAGCTGCTTGGCGATGAGGTGCCTGCGGGCACCCCGCCCTTCGCCGGTGCTTCGTTGCCGATGGAGCTGGCCGCCGGCCTGGTGTCGCGCGTGCGCGCCGCAGCGCGGGCCGAGGACGCGACGTTGTTCATGGCGCTGGTGGCGGCCTGGTCGGTGGTGCTCGCACGCTGGACGGGCGATCGCGAGCGGTCCGATGTCGTGCTGGGCGCCGCGGTAGCGGGCCGGACCAGGCCCGAGCTGGAGGGGGTGGTCGGGTTCTTCGTGAACACCCTGCCACTGCGGGTGGACGTGAGTGGCGAACCGACTTTCCGCGAGCTGCTGCGCCGGGCACGAGAGGTGTGCCTGGCCGCGTACGCGCACCAGGACGTTCCGTTCGAGCAGATCGTGCGTGATATCCAACCGGAGCGTGATGTCACCGGTCGTTCGCCGATCGTGCGGCACATGCTGGTGCTGCACAACACCCCTCGGGCGGCAATGCGGCTGCCCGGCCTTGATGTGACCGTTGAGGCGGCGCACACCGGTTCGGCGAAGTTCGACATGGAGATCGAACTGACGCCCGCGGCGGACGGTGGACTCTCGGGATTCATGGAGTACGCGACAGCCCGCTTCACGCGGGCGGCCGCGAGCCGCATGGTCGGCGCACTCGGTGAGCTCCTTGAGGCCGTCGCGGTTGACATGGACATCCCGGTGTGGGACTTGCCGGTCATGGCGGCGGACGACCGAGCCGTCGTCCAGGCGTTCAGCACGGCCGTGCCTGCTCCGACGGGCGAGCACGCCGATGTCGTGGCCTGGTTCGAGTCCGTTGTAGATCGTTCACCTGATGAGGTGGCGGTGGTGACCGACGGGACCGTGGAAGCGGTGACGTACGCGGAGCTGGACGCGCGGGCGAACCGGCTCGCCGGTTGGCTGCGCGACGGTGGCGCCGGGCACGAAACCCGGGTCGGGGTGTGCCTGCGGCGCGGGGCCGACCTGCTGGTTGCGGTGCTCGGTGTGCTCAAGGCGGGTGCCGCCTTCCTGCCGCTCGATCCCGGTTATCCCGCGGGCCGGTTGCGCGGCATCCTTGAAGATGGTGCCGCGGCACTGGTTTTGACCGACAGCTCGTCCGCCGAGAGCCTGGCGGGCCAATCCCCGGTGGTACCGCTGGACGAACTGTGGCCGCGGCTCGCCGCCCGGTCGGCAGATCGCCCGGGTGTGCGTCCTTTCGGGTCGGGCGCGGCCTACGTGGTATTCACGTCGGGATCGACAGGCCGGCCGAAGGGCGCGGTGAACACCCACGACGCCCTCGTGAACCGGCTGCGTTGGGCGCGGGACCGGTTCGGCATCGGCCCGTCGGACGTGGTGGTGCACAAGACACCGCTCGGGTTCGACGTCGCGGTGTGGGAGTTGCTGCTGCCGCTCGCCACCGGTGCGCGGCTGGTGCTGGCGAAGCCGGGTGCGCACGGGGATCCGGACTACCTGTGGCGGCTGTTCCAGTCGCACGGGGTGACCATGACGCACTTCGTGCCTTCGATGCTTCGGGCGTTTCTCGACGCCGGTCCGGTCGCCGTCCCGCGGCTGCGCCGCGTGATCAGCAGCGGTGAGGAACTGACGCCCCGGCTGGCGTCGGATTTCCGCGACAGACTTCCGGACGTCGAGCTGCACAACCTGTACGGGCCCGCCGAGGCGGCCATCGACGTCACCGCGGCCCGGGTCAGCACGCCGATCCAGGCGCGGATCCCCATCGGACCTCCGGTCCCCGGTGTCGAGCTGCACGTGCTCGACCACCGGATGCGGGCCGTTCCAGTCGGCGTTCCCGGCGAACTGTTCATCGGCGGGGTGCAGGTGGCGCGTGGCTACGTCGGCCGCCCGGGGATGACCGCGCAGCGGTTCGTCGCGAACCCGTTCGAACCCGGCCAGCGGGTGTACGCGACCGGGGACCGAGTGCGGTGGCGACCGGACGGGGCACTGGAGTTCCTGGGGCGCCTTGACCAGCAGGTGAAGATCAGGGGCCAGCGGGTCGAACCGGGGGAGGCCGAGGTCCTGCTGCGAGCGCATCCGCGGGTCGCCGACGCGTTGGTGCTGGCCGACCGCGATCTCGACGGTGAGGTGCAGCTGATCGCCTACGTGAAGCCGGTCCTGGGCAGCGTCGCCGGGGCGGGCGAGCACGTCTCCCGGTGGACGGCCGTGTTCGACGAGAACTACACGGATCCCGGCCAGGAGACGGAGGCCGCCGAGGACCCCACGTTCGACATCGCGGGCTGGACGAGCTCCTACACCGGCGAGCCCATCCCGGCCGAGCAGATGCGTGACTGGGTCGACGGGACAGTCGGACGAGTACTCGGCCTTCCGCACGAAGACGTGCTGGAGATCGGGTGCGGCACCGGCTTGCTGCTGTTCCGAATCGCGCCGCACACTCGGTCCTATCGGGGCACCGACGTGTCCGCGGTACCACTGCGCAAGCTTGCGGCGAGACTGCCGTGTCTTGGGCACGACGCGGACCGAGTGACCCTCCGCGAGGCCGCAGCGGACGACTTCGACGGCATCGGTGACGCGAGTGTGGACCTCGTGCTGCTCAACTCCGTCGCGCAGTACTTCCCGAGCGCCGACTATCTGATCTCGGTGCTGGACCAGGCCGTGCGAGCCACCCGGCCCGGCGGCGCGATCATGCTGGGTGACGTCCGGAGCAAGTCCCTCGCGGTGGCGCTGCACACCTCGGTGCAGCTGAGCCGGATGCCGGCGGAGGCGTCTCTCGACGAGCTCTGGGACGCTGTGCGCCTGCAGTTGGACCGTGAAGAGGAACTGCTGATCGATCCCGGGTTGTTCCGGTCGTTCGCGTCGCTGAGCCCCGAGGTTTCCTCGGTGTCGGTGCTGCCCAAGCAAAGCCGGTATCCGAACGAGCTGACGAAGTTCCGGTACGACGTCGTGCTGAGAATCGGTGCCGGGCCGGGGCCGGATGACGCCGAGCCGTCGTGGCCGGGGCAGCGGGCGCTCGCCATGGACCTGCGTGCGGTGGAATTCGCGCGGGCGGCGGCCGAAGGGCGGGAAACCACTGTGACGACAGTAGGCGCACTGCGTGCGGCGCTCGACGACGATGTGGCAGTGCCACCTGCGGCTGCTCAACCTGTCGCCGTCGGCGGAGCGTCCGGCTGGCACAGGTTCACCAACGACCCGCTGCGAGCCACCTTGGCCTCGCAGGTCCGAGGGCTTCTCCGCGAGCGGTTGCCCGACTACTTCGTCCCCGCGCATGTCCTGCTGGTCGACTCGTGGCCGGTGGGGCCGAACGGCAAACTCGACCGGGCCGCCCTGCCCCGTCCGGCCGGGCACCGGCCGGTGTCCGGCTACGTCGCCGCACGCACCGAGACCGAGCTGCTCATCGCCGCCATCTGGTCGGACGTGCTCGGCCTCGAGCGGGTCGGCATCCATGACCGCTTCTTCGATCTGGGTGGACACTCACTGCTCGCCACCCGCGTGGTCTTCCATGTGCGAGCGGCGTGCCAGGTGGATCTCGAGCTGGGCGAGTTCCTCGCCGCCGATTCGGTGGCCGCGTTGGCCGCCCTCGTAGACGCCCGACCGAAGGCACGACCTGTCGCACCTATCCCGCGACGGGATCGCTCGAGTCGCCGAATCCGTTAGGCACGGGGCGATATGCCGGAGCCTGGAGTGCTGTCCCCGACCTTTTGGCGGTTCTGCTGCGCGGCCGTCGCCGCCGGCACCGGCGACGGCGTCCGGCTTGGTCTGTTCCCTGTGCTGGCCGCGTCCCTTGGGGCCGGTCCCGGACAGGTCGCGACTGTGGTGCTGGCAGGCACACTGCCCTGGCTGCTGCTCGGGCCGGTCGCCGGGGTGCTGACCGACCGCTGGGACCGGCGCCGCATCCTCTGGATCTCCGACACCGTCCGGGCCACCGTGATGCTGACATTCGCGGTGATCGTGGCGGTCGGGCACAACTCGGTCGTGATGCTGGCGGTGGTCAACTTTCTGCTCGGTTCGGCACAGAGCCTGCGGGACACGGCCACCTTCGCGATCGTCCCGCACATCGTCACGACGTCTTCGTTGGAGCGCGCCAACGGATGGCTGCAGAGCTCGATCCTGGTCACCGAGGAACTCCTTGGTCCGCCTGTCGGCGTGGTGCTGCTCGGTCTGCTGCCCGTGCTGCCCCTGGTGGTCGGCGGACTGTCGTTCGCCGTCGCGGGCTGGCTCGTTCTCGGAATGGTCGTGGAGTTCGCCCGGCCTCGCACCGATCCGGTCCCGGCGGGTTGCCGAGGGTTGCTGGCGGACATCGTCGAAGGGGCCCGATGGCTGCTGCGCCACCGGTTGCTGCGGGCGGCGTGCGTGCTGGTCTGTCTGACAAACCTGGCCGCCACGTCCGTCGCGGCGATTGCGGTCCTCTACGCGTACCAGGTCCTGCACGTCAGTACGACGACGTACGCACTGCTCCTCGGAGTCATCGCGCTGGGTGGCATTCTTGGTCCGGTGGCGTCGGCCGCGCTCGTCGAGCGGTTCGGCCGCGGGCTCACCCTGCAGATCACGTTCCTGTTCACCCCGGTGGCGTTCGTCGTCACGGGTTTGACCTCGAGTCCTCTGGTCGCGGCGATCGCGTTCGCCATGGTTGGCGCCTCGGTCGGGATTTGCGTGGTGATCACCGGGTCGCTCAGGCAGATCCTGGTGCCGGACGGCATGCTGGGGCGTGTCTCTGCCGCGTACCGGCTGGTGGCGTTCGGCGTCGCACCGCTGGGGGCGGGCGCGGGTGGTGTGATCGCTGCTCACTTCGGGCTCCGGGCACCGTTCTTCGTTGGCGCCGCGGTCATCACCTGCGCGGGAGTCACTGCTGTCCTCGGAATGTCCAATCGTGTCGTCGAGTCGTACATCGCCGTGCGGTAGGGAATCTCCCGACTTGTCGCGTCGCGGCCGGGCGAAGGAAGCTCACATGACGCCGAGCCTGGGGAGATGTGGATGACCCACCGCGCGACTTCGTTCGGACAGCAGGCAACCGCCTACGCCGAGTACCGGCCCGGCTATCCGGATTCGGCGATCGACTGGGTGCTGGCGTCGCGTGCGGGATCGCCTGGTCATGTGCTCGATCTCGCCGCCGGCACGGGTGCCCTCACCAAGGATCTGCTCACCCGGGCAGCGAGAGTGACCGCGGTCGAACCGGACCCGGCGATGCGGGACGAGTTGGTGCGGCGCGTTCCCGGCGTCCACGTCCTCGACGGCACCGCGGAGCGAATACCACTGGGCGACGCCGAGGTGGACGCGGTGTACGTCGGTCAGGCGTTCCACTGGTTCGATCAGGACCGGGCACTCGCCGAGATCGGCCGGGTGCTCCGGCCGGGCGGTGTGCTGGGCGCACTCTGGAACGACGAAGACCAGCGGGTGGACTGGATCGCCGAACTCGTCCGACTGACGGGCACCGGTGTCGACGGTGCGAGTGACGACCTGGCCGGCCGGGAACTCCCGGCGCATCCGCTGTTCACCAGGCCTGAGCGAGCCGAGTTCGACCACGTCCATCGGTTCACCGCGGAATCCCTGACCGCGGCGATCGCGACGCTTTCCCACGCTCTCATCGCAACGCAACGGGCCCGCGCCGAAATGCTCGAGCGCGTGCAGGGCTACCTACGGAGCCGCCGGGAAACCGCGCACGGCGAGTTCGAGGTGGCCCTGCGGACCACGGTCGCGCGCGCACACCGCCGGGACGAGCGGGAGACGCCGAGGTGAGCCGGTCGTCGATCGATGACGTGCTGCCGTTGTCCCCGCTGCAGGAAGGCCTGCTGTTCCACGCGTTGCTGAACGAGCACGGCCAGGACGTCTACGTCGGACAGCTGGCCGCGGAGCTGGAAGGACCACTGAACGCGGAATCGATGCGGGCCGCGTGTCAGGCGCTGCTGCGTCGCCACTCGATCCTGCGAGCCTGTTTCCGGCAGGGGAAGCGGGGCCAGCCGCTGCAGGTGATCGCACGTGATGTCGAACTGCCGTGGCGGGACGTCGACCTCTCCGGCCTGCCGGCCGAATCACGGCCGGTGGAAATGACGAAGCTGGCGGCCGAGGACCTGGCCCGAGGGTTCGACCTCACCCGGCCACCCCTGCTGCGGTTTCTGCTCGTCCGGCTCGGCGAACACGGGCACCGGCTCGTGGTCACCAGCCACCACATCATCTGGGATGGCTGGTCGTTTCCGGTGCTGATGCACGAGATGTTCCAGCTGTACAGCCGAAGCGGCGACGACTCCGGCCTGCCTGCCGCCGTGCCGTACCGTGACTACCTGGCGTGGCTGGCGAACCAGGATCGTGAAGCCGCCAAGCAGGCGTGGCGGCGGGCGATGGCGGGCGTCGGGAAACCCACCTTGTTGGCTCCGGCCGATCACGGACGGGTGCCGGTGGTGCCTGAACGAGTGACCGTGGAACTGTCGGAGCAGCTCACCGGGAAGCTGCGGGAGTTGACGCGTCACTGCGGCCTGACGACGAACACCGTGGTGCAGGGAGCCTGGGCGGTCGTGCTCGGCAGGTTGACCGGCCAGCGTGACGTGGTGTTCGGTGCCACTGTTTCCGGGCGACCACCGGAGTTGCCCGGCGTCGAGTCGATGGTGGGGCTGTTCATCAACACCGTGCCGGTGTGTGTGCGGGTGGAGTCCGGCGAGACGGTGACCGAGATGCTGGCTCGCCTCCAGGACGAGCAGTCCCGCCTCGTGGCTCATCAGTACCTGGGGCTGGCCGACATCCAGCGGCTGGCCGGGATGGACGAGCTGTTCGACACCCATATGGCCTTCGAGAACTACCCGGACGACCGGGACGTGGCAGAGATGGTGCGTGCCGCCAGTGGCCTGCGCCTCACGGCGGTCGAAGGGCAAAGCCGCGACGACACGCACTATCCCTTGTCGTTGATCGTGTTCCCCGGCCGCCGCCTGCTCCTGCGGCTGGTCTACCAGCCGGATGTGTTCGGCCACGGACAGGTCGAGGAGATCGGGCAGCGCGTGGCGCGGGTGCTCGAGCAACTCGCCGCGAATCCGGACCTGCCGGTGGGACGCCTGGAGGTGATGTCTCGGCAGGAGCGGCACAAGGTCGTCGAGGAATGGAACGACACCGCGATGGCGGTGTCGTCCGTGCCGGTCGCGAGCCGGTTCGAGGCTCAGGTCAGCCGGACACCGGAGGCCGTGGCGGTGGTGTTCGAGGACGAGGTGTTGTCCTACCGCGAGTTGAACGCGAAGGCGAACGCGTGGGCCCGCTACCTGATCGGCCTGGGTGTCGGACCTGAGGACCTGGTGGCGTTGGTGTTGCCGCGGTCGGCCGAGTTGATCGTGCTCCTGCTGGCGGTGCTCAAGGCCGGTGCCGCGTATCTGCCTGTGGATCCGGGCTACCCGGCCGAGCGGATCGGGTTCGTCTTCGATGACGCCGAGCCACGCGTGGTGCTGACCGACCGCCGGACCGCGACGCTGCTGCCTGACCCGAGCACACCCAAGCTGTTGCTCGACGACCCGGAGACCAGGGCCGCTGTGTCGGCGTTGCCGGACACCGACGTGATGGAAGCCGAGCGGACGCGCCCATTGCTGCCGCAGCACCCGGCGTACGTGATCTACACCTCCGGCTCCACCGGAATTCCCAAGGGTGTCGTGGTCTCCGGGCGGAACATGGCCAACCTGCTGGCGTGGGCGACGACCGAGATCGGCCCCGACCGGCTGCGCCATGTGCTCGGGGCGACGTCACTGAGCTTCGACGTTTCCGTGTTCGAGATCTTTTCGCCGCTGCTGGCCGGCGGAACGGTCGACCTGGTGCCCAATCTGCTGAGTCTCGTAGGCCAGTCATGGAAGGGGAGCCTGGTCAGTGCGGTCCCGTCCGCCATGGCCGGTCTGCTCCAGGACAGAGGCGGTGAGTTCACCGCCGGGACCGTCGTCCTCGCCGGGGAAGCTCTCCCGGCCCAGGTGGCGAATGATGTCCGCGACGAGTTCGACGAGTGCGAGATCATCAATGCCTACGGCCCGACCGAAGCTTCGGTGTACTCGACCGTCTGGTACTCGGGAGGCCCCTCGGGTGGGTCGCCGACAATAGGTCGTCCCCTCACGAACGTCCGGGTATTTGTGCTGGACTCGGAGTTGCGCCTGGTGCCGCCGGGCGTGGCGGGAGAGCTGTACGTGGCCGGGGCCGGTTTGGCGCGAGGATATTTGAAACGGGCAGGACTGACCGCGGCACGCTTTGTTGCCTGTCCGTTCGGATCTCGTGGTGAGCGGATGTACCGCACGGGCGATGTGGCGAACTGGACGGCGGACGGCGAACTGGTGTTCCAGGGCCGAGTCGACGACCAGGTGAAGGTCCGGGGATTCCGGATCGAACTCGGCGAAGTCGAGGCGGCACTGGCAGCGCATCCCAGTGTGGGACGGGCCGTGGTGGTCGCCCGACCGGGCGGACCGGGGGCCGGCACGCGATTGGTGGGCTATGCCGAGGTTGTACCCGGCCACACGACGGATTCGCCCGAACTGAGGGATTTCGTGGCTGGACGGCTTCCGGATTTCATGGTGCCTTCCGTGGTGGTGATCCTGGACAGGTTGCCGTCGACACCGAACGGGAAGCTGGACCGCAAGGCGTTGCCCACGCCGGACTTCACCGTGGCGGTGCCGCCCTCGCGTGGCCCGCGCGATCCGCGCGAGGAGGTGTTGTGCGGCCTGTTCGCCGAGGTGCTGGAGGTGGATCGGGTCGGGATCGACGACTCGTTCTTCGAATTGGGCGGGCACTCGCTGCTCGCGACCCGGCTGGTGTCGCGGATCCGTTCGGCTCTTGGAGTGGAGCTGTCCATCCGCGGCCTGTTCGACGCTCCGACTGCCGCGTTGCTGTCCGCGGGGCTGGATTCGGCCCGAGTTGTCGTGCGCCCGGCACTGCGTCCGGTGACGCGGTCGGAGACGGCGCCGTTGTCGTTCGCTCAGCAGCGGCTCTGGTTCCTGGACCAGTTGCAGCCGGGCGGTGACGAGTACGTGATTCCAGTGGCGTTGCGGTTGCGTGGCGAGTTGGACCCGGCGGCGCTGGAAGCCGCATTGGGTGGCCTGGTGGCTCGGCACGAGACGCTGCGAACATGTTTTCGCGAGGTGGACGGTCAACCGGTACAGGTGGTGACGGCGTCGAGTGCTCCGTCGGTGGAGCGGGTCGACCTGACCGATGTGCCGAGGGCGCGCGCGACCGAAGTGGTAGCCGCGGCGGCGCGCAGGCCGTTCGACCTAAGCCGGCCGCCGTTGTTGCGGGCGTTGTTGGCGCGCCTCGCGCCGGACGAGCACGTGCTGTTGCTGACGGTACATCACATCGCTGCGGACGAGTGGTCGTTCAGAATCGTCGCGCGTGAGGTGGCCGAACTCTACAAGGCACATTCGACGGGGCAATCACCGTTGCCGGACCTGCCGGTGCGGTACGCCGATTTCGCTGTGTGGCAGCGTCAGTGGTTACGCGGGGAGGCGCTGGACCAGCAGCTGAAATTCTGGCGGGAGGCACTGGGGGGTGTCGAGCCGCTGGCGTTGCCGACCGACCATTCGCGACCCGCAGTGCGGTCGGGGCGTGGGGCGAACCACCAGTTCAGCCTACCGGCGGAGTTGGCCGCGAAGCTCGTTGAGCTGTCCCGCTCCGAGGGCGCGACGGTGTTCATGACCTTGCTGGCGGCATTCCAAGTCCTGCTGGGTCGCTACAGCGGCCAGGACGACTTCGCGGTGGGCACGCCGATCGCCAACCGGAGCCAGACCGAGACCGAGGATCTGGTCGGCTTCTTCGTCAACACACTGGCCCTGCGCAGTGACCTGTCCGGGGATCCCCGGTTCCTCGAACTGCTGCGGCGAGTCAGGGAACACGCGCTGGATGCCTACGCGCACCAGGACCTGCCATTCGAGCGACTGGTCGAAGAGTTCCGCCCCGAACGCGATCTCAGCCGCACCCCGTTGTTCCAGGTGATGTTCATCCTGGCGAATGCCACCGCGGAACAATGGCAGCTCCCCGGTGTCGAGGCCGAACCGTTCCCGTTGACAGCCAGCAGCGCGAAGTTCGATCTCACCATGACGGTCCATGTGTCAGGGACCGCACTGGACATCGACCTCACCTACAGCACCGATCTGTTCGACGCGGCCACCATCGACCGGATGGCGAGGCATTTCCAAGCCCTGCTGACCGGCATCGCGGCCGATCCGCGGACGCGGCTCAGCCAGCTGGACCTGCTCGGTGCGCGTGAACGCGACCAGGTCCTGGTGGAGTGGAACGCCACTGCGGCCGAATACCCCAAGAACCGATGCGCTCACGAACTTGTCGAGGATCAGGCACACCACAGGCCGGACGCGACCGCGGTGGTGTCCGGCGACCGGCAGTTGACCTACCGCGAGCTCAACACCCGTGCCAATCAGCTCGCCCACCATCTCCGTCGTCGCGGCGCGGGCCCGGATGTGCTGGTCGGTCTCTGCGTCGACCGGGGCCTCGACATGGTTGTCGGGCTGTTGGGCATCCTCAAAGCCGGCGCAGCCTACGTGCCCCTCGACCCCGAGTATCCCGCCCAACGACTGGCGTTCATGATCGCCGACACCGCCGTTCCGCTCGTACTCACCCAACATCACCTACGCGACCGCATCGCGATCGGCGACCACGACACACTGTGCCTCGACACCGACCAGCCCACCTTGAACGCCTGTCCCACCATCAACCCGTCGCCTGTCACCACACCCGAGAACCTCGCCTACATCATCTACACCTCCGGGTCGACCGGGATCCCCAAAGGCGTCGTCACCCCGCACAAGGGCACGGTGAACTACATCGCAGCCCTGAATGCCGTCACGAACCTGACGGCGGACGACGTCATTCTCGGGCTTGCTTCCATGAGTTACGACTCCTCGTTCCGGGAAGTGTTCGCCACGCTCAGCGCCGGTGCACGAGTGGTCATCACGTCCACAGAGGAGCGCAAGGACGCGTTCGCGGTACTGGAGCAGATTCGAAACAATGGCGTGACCGTACTACTCGGCGCGGTTCCGTCACTGCTCCGGGAAATCCTGGCGGCCGACCCCGGCGGGTTGGGTCTCCGATTGACCGCGACCGCCGGTGAGAGCTTGCGCATCGTGCCCACCGAAGGGAGGAGTCGTCTCGGCGCCGTCATCAACATGTACGGCCCCACCGAATGCACGATGACATCCACCTACCGGCGTGTCACGCAGGATCCTCCGGGACACGCCGACCTGATCGGCCGGCCGATGTCGAATGTCCGGGTGTTCGTGCTGGATCGGAAGTTGGCTCCGTCTCCGATCGGTGTAACCGGTGAGTTGTACGTTTCCGGGGACGGACTGGCCCGGGGGTATCTGAACAGGAGGGGGTTGACCGCACAGCGATTCGTGGCCAATCCCTTCGACACCGGAACCCGGATGTACCGGACGGGGGACCTCGCCCGGTGGACCGCGGACGGCCAGCTGGAGTTCTTCGGCCGCACTGACCACCAGGTGAAGATCCGAGGCTTCCGGATCGAACTGGGTGAGATCGAGGCGCGACTGCGCGAGCATCCCGGAATAGCGCGAGCGCTGGTCGTGGCACAGGACGACGCCCACGGAGACCCCCGGTTGGTCGCCTACGTGGTGCCGGCGGGCGCCGGGACTGATCCCGGTGCGGGGGAGTTGCGGTCGTACGTGCGGGAACGACTGCCTGACCACATGGTCCCCTCGTCCTTCGTCGCCATGGACGCGTTCCCGCTGACATCGAGCGGAAAGGTGGATCGCAGGGCGCTGCCACCACCGCGCGCCGCAGTGCCATCGTCGAGCGTTCCGGGCGGTCCCGGCGAAGAGGTGCTGTGCCGCCTGTTCGCTGAGGTGCTGGGCCTGGAGCAGGTGGGAGTCGACGGCTCCTTCTTCGAACTGGGCGGACATTCCTTGTCGGCGACCAAACTGGTGTCGCTGGCTCGGAGGGCACTCGGGGTGGAGTTGTCGGTCCGCAGCCTGTTCGAGGCCCCGACAGTCGCGTTGCTGACCGCACGCCTGGGAATCGACGACGACAAGAACTCCATGGATGTCGTCCTGCCCTTGCGGTCACACGGCACACGGCCGACTGTGTTCTGCGTACACCCGGTGGGAGGTCTCGGGTGGAGCTACGCCGGACTGCTGAGGCATCTGGATCCGAGCTATCCGGTCTACGCCCTGCAGGCGCGTGGTCTCGCGCGACCGGACAAGTCTCCCAGGACACTCGGCGAGATGGCTGACGATTACCTGCGGCAGATCCGAGAGATCCAGCCAGCGGGGCCTTACCAGCTGATTGGGTGGTCATTCGGTGGAACTGTCGCCCATGCGATCGCGTCGCGGCTGCGCCGCGAGGGCGCCGAGGTGAGCCTGCTTGCCATGTTCGACTCTCATCTCATGACCGGAACCACCGGTGAATCCGATTTTCCCGGTGACCCGTCGCCTGGGCGTGACTCGGTCGCGGACCACGCGGAACTCATCGAGGCCCTGCGTCGTGAGCGCATCGTGCCGGACGGTCTGCGCGAAGCCGACTACCACGCCGCCGCCGATGTCTTTCTGAACAACTGCGCCCTGCTGCGGGATTACTCCCCGGATCGGTTCGACGGGGATGTGCTCTACTTCTCCGCTGCCCTCGACCGGTCGACGGCGTCGGACGGCAGTGAGTCCTGGCTGCCCTATGTCGGCGGACGGCTGGAAAACGTGGACATCGCATGCGGGCATCGGGACATGATGCAGCCCGTTCCCTTGGCTGAGATCGGCGCGGTGCTCGCGGCTTGGCTCCAGAGGATCGCCCTCGGACATGACGAGCCCAACGATGAACCCGTTCGATAACCCCCATGGCACCTTTCTGGTGTTACCCGGGAGGGCGGTGAAACGCGGTTGCCTCGGCTCTCCGGCCTGGATGTCCTCGGCGCGGCGCGGCGGCTGACCGGGCGGGTGCGCCGCACACCGGTGCTGACCAGTGAACGGCTCGACGACATCCTCGGCGCGCGGATCTTCCTCAAAGCCGAGCATCGCCAGCTCACCGGTTCCTTCAAACTGCGCGGCGTGCTGAACCGGATGCTCCAGTTCGGTCCTTCCGAGCTTGACCGAGGAGTGATCGCTGGATCGTCCGGCAACCACGGCCGGGCGCTGGTCACGGCGGCGGCCGAGTTGGGTACCAGCGCCGTCGTGGTGCTGCCGAGCGACGCACCGGAGCACAAGCGCGCCGCCATCGAAGCGGCAGGCGCGACCGTTGTCCCATTCGACCGCGTCGCGACCGACCGTGACGCATTGGTCGCCAGCCTCGTGCTGCGCCACCGCCGGGTACCCGTCCCATCCTCAGACGACCTCGCCGTGATCGCGGGCAACGGCTCGGCCGCCGTGGAACTGCTTGAAGACGTCGGTTGCCTGGACTGTCTGGTGATACCCGTGGGCGGTGGCGGAGTGGCCGCCGGGACTGGTCTCGTCGCGCGGTCGCTGTATCCGGGCGTGCAGGTATTCGGCGCGGAGCCAGCCGGGGCGGACGACACCGCGCGATCGCTGCGGGCGGGGGCCCCGGTGCCGATCGACATGCCGACCACGATCGCGGACGGACTTCGGCACCCGCGGCCGGGCACACTGACCTTTCCGATCATTCGGCGCACCCTGCGGGACGTGCTGGTGGTGTCCGATGTAGACATCGTCGCCGCGATGCGGCTGGTGCGCGACTGTGTCGGCGACATCGTGGAGCCCAGCGGTGCCTGCGGACTGGCAGCGGTGGTCGCGCACCCGAGAATCTTCACCGGCCGCCGAGTCGGGATTCTGATCTCGGGGGGCAACGTCGAACCCGCCCTGTTCGATCAGCTGGTCGGCGGTCCCGCGCCCGCACCAAGCTGATCCGGAAGCGGCCGAGCGGGCGACGGCGATCAGGACCCATCAAGGCCGCCGCGGAGACGTCGCCGAGCTGTCTGACAAGATCGCAAAAACATGCGGATGGGCCTCACTCTCGATCATGGAGTGGGGCCCATCCGCACGTCTGGTGTCCAGTCCGGTTGAACGCGGCGGCTCCCGCGGGCGTGACCTGCGGTCCGCCAAGTAAGTCCGGACACCGGCTTCCGGAGCTGTCCGGACCTACTTGGCGGAATTGGTGCGCGGTCAGGTCGGCAGCGTCCGGCGCCGAGATCGTCGTCGCTACCATCCCCACCGGCACCGAGCGGCACAGGCGGCGGGCTGCGAAGGCGATTGGTTAGCCGCTAGTGGCGATCGAGTGAGCGGGGAACGGCAGTACTGGCACCGAAGCGCCCGCGTTGACGGTGTACCGATCGCCGGTGTAGCCCGTGCCGGAGTACACCACCACCCACGACCCTCGTTTGTTCCAGATGGAGCGGACCGGACCGCCCGTATTGCCGGTGGAGTATCGCCACGCGTAGGTGTTGTCGGAATAGCCGATTCCGCTCCAGCCGCAGACGACGTTCACGGCAGCGTCGCATTGGGAATGGGACATGGGACGGAGACCGGAACTCTCCTGCGCGGCGGTAGCCTGGCTCGTCAGTGACAGGCCGAGAACGGCGGCGATGGCTCCGATTTTGAGAGTTGAACGCAAGTTTTCTCCCCGGGTTCATCGGTACGTGAGACAGGTTTCCAGTCTGCTTCTCAGAGGCGTCAGGGGCGCACGAGCCGGCGATGCGGCCGCGACAGTCGGGGCCTTGTGGTCATCGAGGTCACCGTGGCATCCAATGCCACGGCTCCACGGATGAGTCTCGCGATCTCAGCCCCCGGCTCGCCTGTGGTGTGTGCCCAGCCGTCGACCGGGCCGTGACCAATGGTGCCCACACGGCGTTTCACCGCCTTTTCACCGGCCTTTCGCTGCGCTGGTTTTCGCGAGCACTGCGACGTGTGTCGACATCCTTGCTTTCAGTCACAGTTTGACTGACTCGTATGTCAACTCGTTGTCCTCAAGGCGAAGGGAAGCACGGCGAGCACGTCGTCATCTCGGCGAGCGGTAGGTAGGCCGGTGACGAACTGATCGGCCGCCTTCGGTACGACCACCATCGGGACACCGTGCCACAGGCCCTCGACGACTGTCCTGTACGGCCGAACCGTTCGGGTCAGGGTGCCGCCGACCTGCTGACCGAACGATAGGTCTGGACGGATCGGGTCGCCGGTTGTCCGGGGCTAGGTTTCGGATTGAGTGTCATGTGGTCGATCAGGTGCGTGGTGATCAGGGGTTTTCTGCCGCGGGCTTTCCGTCGCGGCGGAGCATGCTGGTCAGCACGCCGTCGTTGAGCGCGGTGGCCGCGGCAACTGCCGATGCGCCGAAGAAACAGAGGGTGCCCTCGAAGGGATCGGCGACAATGCCGAACGTGTGGTCCTTTGATACGAAGATCATGTAGTCCCCGTTGGGATAGTGCGAGTACTCCCAACCCTTCAGTTCGTCGATGTCCACCACCCTGTGGGGTCGGTACTGCCAAGAAGGATGGACACCGTCGTGATGACACATCGAGTCCCAATACTCGACGCACTCACGCAGCACGTCACACACCAACTGGGCCACGGGACGAGCGGCTTCGGGGAACGGGGCACCTGGTGTCCCGACGGGCGGCAGCGCCCACACCACTGAGGGAACGGGCTCATTGATCGCTGGCGAACCGGTGCGACGAAACCCGAACTCGTCGACGAAGTCTTGCCACAGCTCTCGCCACAGCGCGTTGTCCAACTCCACCCATGCGAACTCTGGCACGATCACACACCATCCCCTCACGCAGCACCCAGGCTGCAGTTGAACATGAGTCGTGGGACCGCGCGAACCGCACTGACACGCTCTCCGCGTCGCTACCGACAGCAACCCCGAGTTCAACGCCGCTTGTGCTGAGACCGGGCGCATCCATCGACCCGAACGATAGGTCCGGACACCCCAAGCCAGTTGTCCGTTCCGCTCGAACTTGGCGGATGGTCGGACTGCTGAACTGCGGTCCGCCAAGTAGGTCCGGACACCCTGTCCGCCCGCTGTCCGGACCAACTCGGCGGATTCGAGGTGCGCGGGCCGTGCCGCTGGAGCCGTGGGGAGGGCCTAGCGGCTGACCGACCGCGTTTGCGGACCGACTCAAGTTGCGCTGAGTGCTGCTCAACTGAGCAGGAGGAGCGCGTAGTAGGCCAGGAAGTGTTCGACCATGTAGTGGCTGCCGGTGATCTGTGACAGCGAGGCGTGAGTGTGGGTGCTCGCGGTAGCTAGCATCGCGGGGATCCGGTTGTCGCCGGTGGGCAGGGCGTGTGCGATGCGGTGCCAGCACCAGGCACGGTGCAGATTGAGCCCGTACAGATGGGCGATCAGCCCGTCATCCGGATCGGTCACGGTCACCGGGGTGAACAGAGCGGCAGGCGCCTGTTCCGCGATGCCAGGCAGGAACTGGCGTAGCCAGTCGGCGAACTCGGTCGTGGGCAGAAGCTGGGCCATAAGTTCGGCTTCGGCGAGGGCGGGGGACAGGAAGTCCGCCCCAGAGGGTTCCCAGGAGCCCGGGTAGTCGCGGTCGGAGCCGAACCACCGCAAAGCGGTCTCGGTGATGACCTCCTGCAGCTGAGGTTCGCCGTGGTCGGCTAGGTAGCGGGCGTAGGGAAGGGCGCGGGAAAGCCCGAACGCGCCGTTGGCGTGCACTCCGTGGCGGATGGGATAGGTGGCTCGCGGTAGCCAGTCGAGGTAGCGGGTCACGAAGATCGCGCTGAGCTCGTGCAGGGCTTGTGACCATCGTGTGGCGTCCGGGTCGTCCCAGGTGGCGGTCTCGACGGTGAGTTCCAGCAGCGCCGACCAGCCGTTGCGGGTACTCGCGCACGACGTTCGCTAACGCCACCCCGGCCAGATCACCAGCGCTGGCTGTCAGCAGCTGGCGTCGTTCGCTGTCCCACCCGGTCATCGGCATGCCCCCCCGTTTTCCGTGTCGACTATCCCGGGTAGGTAAGCACCCGAAGGACGAAAGATCAACGTGGCTTCGGTGGACTGCCTCAACCTCAACGAAGCAGGACGACGCCGACTGTGAGGCCGGTGGGTCGTCCACCGTCTCAGTACGGCTGCCAGGGACCAAGGCCAGGCTCAACAGACCAAGCGTCGATGTCCGCCCCGCTTCTGCGACTGCGCCGTCACGGGCCAGCTCCGAAGCCCGCGAACGACGGCCATCCGCCAACAAGCTTGGAATCCGCCAGGTTCACCTGGACAGGACAACCGAAAGGTACGCGCGGACGGGACAATGATGTCCTGTCCGGTCGAACTGTTCGCGTCATGGTGTCGTTGTGCTGCTGCCCGAAAGGTAGGTATGGACACGTGGGTTGTGGTTGTCCGGACCTACTCTTCGGTTTCCGTGTCGCTGGTGGGTGGGGTGTGCGGGGGCATGGGCTCTGATTGCGCAGCGATTATCGCGTTGCCGAGTGCGGTTCGGGTGTAGAGCGTGAAGCGGCCATCTCGCTGTGCGGTGATCATGCCTGCGTCGCGCAGGGCTGTAAGGTGCTGTGATGCGCCGCCAGCGGTCATTCCGGCGATTCGGGCCAGATCTGTGGTGGTAGCTGGAGTGTCCAGTTGGGCAAGGAGTCGCGCGCGGGAATGGCCGAGTACCTTGGCCAGCGCCATCGGTGTCCGTGCGCGGACTTCCTCCCATAGGGTGCCGACGCCGCGTACCGGGTAGATCAGGGTGGGCTGCCATGGCATTTCGGTCTGGGTGAATACGGCGGGCCATGCGAAGACCGACGGGACGAGGAGCAGTCCGCGATCACGGACGGACCGTGTGTCGTGATAACGCCGACGAGATACGGACAGTTCACCGGATTTCCAAGCCACATCTGGATGCAGGTCACGGAGGACGAGGTCGGCGCCGCCTTCGGTTATGCGCCGGGCGCGATACAGGATGTCGCCGTCGAGCAGCGCCCGCATCCGCGGCCAGTACGGGCCGATCGCCCCTTCCCAGTAAGCCGTGATCTGCCCGGACAACCGGTTCAGGCCATCGGCCGGGTCGGCATACAAACTGGCCAGCGCGTTCGAGCGGGATACCACCATAGCGTCGAGATCCTTGCGGACCTGCGTGACAGGCACCGCACGCAGTCGTTCGAGTTCCTGGTTGAGGACCGGTACGGGCGTGGCCGGTGGTGGCGTGAGGAAGTCAGGGATGCGGTCATCGGCAGGCACCAGGTCCGACAGCAGTCCCAGATCGAGTGCCGACTCCTGCATCCATGCGTGGGTATGCCGCAACCAGGGCAGATGGACAGCGTGCCGTGAGGGATCGTTCAGCACGCGAACGCTCAGCACCGCTTCGCTGAGCATCGAGTAGGCCAGTCGAGTCTGGGCCATGTCCAGCACTGAGAACCCCAGTTTGAGCACACACCACCGTACTCGCTTCAGCTCTGGCTAAATCGTGCACGGGTGCGAGTGCGCCTACCAGAGAGTGACCGTGTGCGACTGACTTCTCTGGTATCGAGTGTGCGCGGCCTGCCTCGAGTGTTCTGGTTCCTTTTCGCGGGCCAACTGGTCAACCGGTTCGGCGCCATGGTCGTGATATTTCTGGTCTTCTACCTATCCGCACGCGGGCTGTCGGCCGCGGAGATCGGCGTCGTCATGACAGCACTCGGTGCGGGCGGAGTCGTGAGTCAGCCGCTGGGTGGTGTGCTGGCCGATCGGGTTGGCCGCAGGTTCACGCTGGTCACGGGTATGGCGGCGACCGCGGGCTGCCTGCTGCTGCTCGGGGCAGCCAGCACCGTGGCCACACTGACAATGGCCGCCGGTGCGCTCGGCGTGGCAGGCGACCTGTACCGGCCTGCCTCGTCAGCACTGATCGCCGACACCGTGCACGGCGCGGCACGGGTCAAGGCTTTCGGCCTCATCTTCTGGGCCATCAACCTGGGCTACCCGCTCGCTGGAGTGACAGGTGGCCAGCTCGCGCACTATGGGTACTGGCCGCTGTTCATTGTGGACGCGGGAACCTGCCTGCTGTTCGCTGTCATCATCGCGTTCGGCGTGCCCAGGGACAATCGTCGCATGCGCCAGGCATCGGTGGGCGGTTACCGGACGGCATTGAAGGATCGACTCCTTCTCACGTTCGTCCTGCTCACCACCGCATATGAGATGGTCTACGCCCAGGTGCTCGTGGGGGTTCCCCTTGCCATGCGGGACAACGGACTCCAACCGAGCGCCTTCGCCGCCATCGTCGTGGCCAACGGCCTGCTGATCGTCACACTCCAACCACTGGCGAGCTCATGGTTGGCCAAGTTCGCACCTTTGCGTGTGCTGGCCGTGTCATGGCTGGTGGTGGGCATCGGCATGGGACTGACTGGTCTTGCCGCCACTTCTGCGCAGTATGCGGCGACTGCGGTCGTGTGGACACTCGGCGAGATCGGTGTGGGTGGCCTGATGGGTGCCACAGTCGCGGATTTCGCGCCCCGCGATGCCCAGGGCCGATATCAGGCGGTCTTCGGGTTCGGCTTTGGCCTCTCCAAACTGGCCGCTTCAACCATCGGCGTGTGGATGTACACCGCCCTGGGTCCAAACGCGCTGTGGTGGGGCTGTTTTCTGATGGGCTCGTCCTGTGCGGTGGTTGCCACGCTGATGGTCCCAGCCGCCGAACGTCGCCGTGCACAGCGTCGAAGCGAGGAATGAGAGTGCGGTGAGGTTCTTGACGGTGAGGTGTTCGTGGCGGAGGTGTGGTGTGGCGCTGGTGGTGAGTTCGCGTGGCCGGACGGGGTTCATGATGCGGTGGTGGAGCATCATCGCGCCGCCGTTGCGGTGGAGAGCGAACCAGTAGGCGCTCTGTTTTCGGGCGGTGTCCGCGCCGGTAACGGGCCGCCGGAAGGTTTTGCCGCCGAAGGTGCGTTCGCTGCGGTAGTCGCTGTGTGGGGTGGAAGTCGGGCAGGCCGAGTAGACGGCCGGGTTCGGTGATGACGAGGCGTTGCTGGTCGGGTGTTCCGGCTGCGAGGCGTCGCCAATGCAGGGTGCCGATCCCTTCTCCGGCTGGACACCGGCTGGGGAGCACGGTTGGTGCATCCGACCGAGCGGGCGCCGGGACTGTCTATGCCTGTGCCGCCGAGTAGCCAGCGCCGACCCGAAAGATAGGTCCGGACACCCGAAGCCTGCCCCGAAAAGTAGGTCCGACATCCCCTCCGGTTGAACTTGTCGGAGGTCGATGCAGCTGACCTGTGTTCGCCAACCAGCCCCGGACAGCTTGCGTGCGTGTGTCCGGACCTGGTTGCCGGAATCCGGGCCGTCGCTGTGTCGATAGGGTCAGTCGGGAGGTGCACGGATGAGTTTCAGGCTGGCGGCATATGCCGTGTGCATCAAGGATGGACGCGTGCTGCTCGCCCGTTATGTGTCGCCGGCGCGGCGGCTAGGAGGACGTAGTCGCCGGTCTCGATTTCGCAGTGGCGTCGGGCGGTGTGCGGTATCACCAGCCGTTGCTTTGATGGCGACATGATCGGGCCGTTGGTGGACGAGCGTAGGACGATCCCGCGAGGGATGAGGACGACGTCCAAGTGCTGCCCAGGCTTCCAGTCGAGGGCCCGGACGATGTGGCGTTCCGATACTCGGCCGGACGCGTCCACGCGGCAGATTCCATACAGCATGGACGCGTCGCGCTGGTTCAGGCGCTCATGGCCCCTTTCGGGGGTATCCAGTGAGGCTCCTCTTCTATGTGGCAGCGTTGATCATGCGACAGCTGCGTTAGCGGCGGATCAGCCGTTCGGCGTTCTCCCGGGCGATCCGCGCCCGGTCCCGGTCACGCAGGCCAGGGATCCCGGCGAGGGTGCCCCGCGGGTCCTGGTCGCCCATGTCGAACGGATAGTCCGTGCCGAGCACCACCCGGTCGATGCCGACGAGGTCGACCAGGTCACGCACCCGGGCCGGTGAGTGCAGAATGGTGTCGTGGTAGATCCGGCGGAGCAGCTCCAGCGGCGAGGTCCTTATTTTGTCGCCACCGTAGAAACGGAAACCACGCTCCAGCCTCCCGGCCTGGTACGGAAGGAATCCGCCGCCGTGCACGAGGCAGATTCGCAAATTCGGATGACGATCCATTACCCCGCCGAACATCAGCCTGGCGATTGCCACGGTGGTGTCTGACGGATTTCCGACAAAGTTGGCCAGACGATAGGGGAGTGGGGTCCGCGCGGCGGCGGACGGATGGATAAGAATCGGGGCTCGCAAGTTCTCGGCGGCTTCCCAGAACGGTTCCATTCTGTCGTCGTCGAGCTGCCCGGCACCCGTGTCTGTGGAAATTTCCACACCGGTCATCCCGAGCTGCTCGACGGCGTACACGAGCTCGCTCGCCGCGCTCACGGACTGCAGCGGGACGGTCGCCATTGGGGTGAACCGGTGTGGCGAGGTGCGGGCGGTGTGGGCCATGGTCTCGTTGTGCAGCCTGCTGTACCAGGCTGCGGCGGGGTCGGGCAGGTGGTACGCGGTGAGGCCGATGAACGGTGACAGCAGTTGGCGTTCCACCCCGGTCCGGTTCATCGTCTCCACCCGCGCGGAAAGGTCGGACAGGCGCGGATCCAGCGGCCCGGCGGTGGCCGAACCGAGCCGTATCCTGGTCTCCCCACCGGATTCGATGACCTCGATATCGTACGCGGTGCCCTGTGCTTTCAGCGCCGGGATCAGGCCATTCGGCAGACAATGCGCGTGGACGTCGATACTGCCGCTCTGGGCGGCGGACGCGGGAATTCCGGTGGCGACGACGGTTGCCGCGGTCGTACTCGCGGCGAGCAGGGTTCGCCGGTTCACGGTCATGGTGACTCCTTGATCGCGGAACAAGGAATGCCGCCGAGAACCGCGAGCAGGCGTAGATTAGAAGGCCGGAAGATTTGCTGTCAACGGCACCGGCTACGCCTGTCTCGCGACGGCGATCAGGGAATTGAGGACGGTGACCGGCCAAGGGGCGGCGTGAAACGGACCGGACGGCGGCACGGTGCCGCGCTGCCAGGGCGTGCCGCCGTCCGCATCGACGACCAGTTTCGTGTGTGAGAGTCTCCTGCTCCTGGGTCTGACATGCCTCGGCCCGTGCTCGACTCTGCATACGTTTGCAGAACAACCTTCTGTGCAAATCGGCACATCTTGGGTCCAGTTTGCGCTACTGGAAACAATCGATTGCATAAGGTGGTGGGATGAACGGCGACATGCGGATCAAGACCGTCGGATGGATCGGCACCGGTCGGATGGGCGCGGCGATGGCCACCCGTCTGGCCAGGGCGGGCACGGCGGTGACGGTGTGGAACCGCACCAAGGCCAAGGCTCTGTCGCTGGCCGAGGTCGGCTGCGCGGTGGCCGACGCCATCGGCGACCTGCGCGGCCTCGACGTGGTGTTCACCATGGTCTCCACCCCAGCCGACCTCCAGCATGTCCTGTTGGGCGAGGGCGGGGTGCTCACCGACCCGGATGACCTCCCGGCCGCCGTGGTCGACTGCTCGACGGTCTCCCCGGAGTCCTCGGCGACGATCCGCGCCACGTGCGCCGAGCGCGGGGTGGAGTTCCTGGCCGCCCCGGTCAGCGGCAACGCTCGTGTCGTCGCGGCGGGCGAGTTGAGCATCGTGGCGTCCGGACCCGAGCATGTCTACGCGGCGGTCGAGCCGCTGCTGCGGATCATCGGCAAGTCGGTCACGCGGGTCGGCGACGCCGACGAGGCCCGGCTGGTCAAGATCTGCCACAACCTTTTCCTCGGCGTGGTGACCCAGTCGCTGGCCGAGATCACCGTGCTCGCGGAGAAGGGCGGGGTCTCCCGCGCGGCCTTTCTGGAGTTCCTCAACGACAGCGTCATGGGCTCGGTGTTCACCCGCTACAAGACGCCCGCCTTCGTCACGCTCGACTTCACGCCGACCTTCACGCCTGTCCTGCTGCGTAAGGACTTCGACCTTGGCCTGGCCGCCGCCCGCGTCCTGGCCGTGCCGATGCCGGTGGCCGCGGCGACCGCGCAGCTGGTGCAGGCCAGCATGGGGGACGGCCGTGTCGACGAGGACTTCGCGATCGTGCTCGACTTGCAGGCCAGGACATCGGGCCTGGAGTTGCGGCCCGAGAACGTCGCGGTCAACGATGGGCTCGGCGCCGCGGACGAGGTGGCCTGATCATGACCACGCCCCTGGCCGCCCCTGGACACATGGCCGTCGACTACGAGCAGCGAGTCGACTTCGAACGGCTGCGCGCCCATCGCCTTGGCCGCGCCCGTGAAGCCCTGCGCGGCAGCGAGTGTGGCGCGTTCCTGCTGTTCGACTTCCACAACATCCGCTATACCACCCAGACCTGGATAGGCGGGGCGCTCGGCGACAAGATGACCCGCTATGCCCTGTTGACCCGTGACGGTGAGCCGATGCTCTGGGACTTCGGCTCCGCGGCCCGCCACCACCGCCTGTACTCGCCGTGGTTGGAGCCGGAGAACTGCCACGCGGGCATGCTCGGCCTGCGCGGCGCGATCGCTCCCACGGCCGGGCTGATGGAGTCCGCCGTGCGCCAGATCAAGGGCTTGCTTGCCGATGCGGGACTGGCCGACGCGCCAGTCGGTGTGGACATCGTCGAGCCGCCGATGCTGTTCGAGATGCAGCGTCAGGGCCTGCGAGCGGTCGACGCCCAGCAGTTGATGCTGGACGCGAGGGTGATCAAGTCCCCGGACGAGATCATGTTGCTCAACCAGGCCGCGGCGATGGTCGACGGTGTCTACCAGGACGTGCTGGAGGCGCTGCGTCCCGGCGTGCGGGAGAACGAGATCGTCGCCCTGGTCAACCGGCGCCTCTACGAGTTGGGCTCGGACCAGGTGGAGGCGGTCAACGCGGTGTCGGGGGAGCGGTGCAACCCGCACCCGCACAACTTCTCCGACCGCATCATCCGGCCGGGCGACCAGGCCTTTTTCGACATCATCCACTCCTTCAACGGCTACCGGACCTGCTACTACCGCACCTTCGGCGTAGGCCGTGCCACCGCGAGCCAGCGCGACGCCTACGCCAAGGCCCGCGAGTGGATGGACGCGTCGATCGCCGCGGTCCGTCCGGGCGTCGGCACCGACGAGGTGGCGGCGATCTGGCCGAGGGCGCAGGAGTTCGGGTTCGCCGACGAGATGGCGGCCTTCGGGCTGCAGTTCGGCCACGGCCTCGGCCTCGGCCTGCACGAGCGGCCGGTGATCTCCCGGCTCAACAGCATGGTCGAGCCGGTGGAACTGGCCGAGGGCATGGTTTTCGCGCTGGAGACCTACTACCCGGCCGACGACGGCTTCTCCGCCGCCCGCATCGAGGAGGAGGTCGTCGTCACCGCGGACGGTGCCCGCGTGCTGACCCTGTTCCCCGCCGACGACCTGGTCGTCGCCAACCCCTACTGAGCCGGAGTCGCAAATGGACACCGACCTGTTCATCGCCGGGAAGTCCGTGCCGTCCGCGGACGGCGCCCGGTTCGACGTCCTGGACCCGGCCACCGGCCGGGCCATCGCGTCCGTCGCCGACGGCACGGTCGAGGACGCGATCTCCTGCGTGGACGCCGCCGCGGCCGCGGCGGCGAGTTGGGCGGCAAGCGCGCCCCGGGACCGTGCCGAGATCCTGCGGCGGGCCTACGAGTTGACCGTGGCTCGCGCCGACGACCTGGCGGCGTTGATCACGTCCGAGAACGGCAAGGCCGCGGCCGACGCCCGGGGCGAGGTCGGCTACGCCGCCGAGTTCTTCCGGTGGTACAGCGAGGAAGCCGTCCGCTGCTCGGGAACCGTCACGCCGGCGCCGTCCGGGATGAACAAGATCCTCGTCGTGCGGCAGCCGGTGGGCGTGTGCGTGTTGGTGACGCCGTGGAACTTCCCTGCGGCGATGGCCACCCGCAAGATCGGGCCCGCGCTCGCGGCGGGCTGCGCCGTCGTGCTCAAGCCCGCGAGCGACACGCCGTTGACCGCACTGGCCTTCGCGGGAGTCCTCGCCGACGCGGGCGTGCCGCCGGGTGTGGTCAACGTGCTGCCGTCCCGCCGGTCCGGGGCGGTGGTGTCGGCGATGCTGCACGACTCCCGGGTGCGCAAGGTGTCGTTCACCGGCAGCACCGAGGTTGGCCGCACCTTGCTCCGGGAGGCGGCCGACCGGGTGGTCAACACGTCGATGGAACTGGGCGGCAACGCGCCGTTCCTGGTGTTCGCCGACGCCGACTTGGACGCGGCGGTCGACGGGGCGATGACGGCGAAGATGCGTAACGCGGGCGAGGCGTGCACCGCGGCCAACCGGTTCTACGTGGAAGCGCCGGTGGCCGACGAGTTCGCCCGACTGTTGGCCGAGCGGATGGCGGCGCTGCGCGTCGGTCCCGGTTCCGACGAGCGCACCGAGGTCGGCCCGCTGATCAACGCCGCGGCGGTGGCGAAGGTGGATGCCCTGGTCTCCGTCGCCGTTCGCGGGGGCGCGACCGTGGTCACCGGCGGTACACCGCTGGAGCGGGAAGGCTGCTACTACCCGCCGACCGTGCTGTCCGGCGTGCCCGCGGATTCGCCGTTGCTGGCCGAGGAGATCTTCGGGCCGGTCGCCCCGGTGGTCGCCTTCGAGGAGGAGTCCAAGGCCATCGCGTGGGCCAACGACACCGACTACGGCCTGGTGTCCTATGTGTACACAGGAGACACCGGCCGGGGGCTGCGGGTGGCCGAGGCGCTGGAGACCGGGATGGTCGGGCTCAACCGGGGCCTGGTCAGCGACCCGGCAGCGCCGTTCGGCGGAGTCAAGCAGAGCGGGATCGGCCGCGAGGGCGGCCACGAGGGCGTGCTGGACTATCTGGAATCCAAGTACATAGCCGTCGAATGGTGATCACCACCTGTCGAACGCCTTGCCGTTCGGATACGACACCAGCTCGAACTGCATTCCCCACGGGCTGAGGAAATACACCCACCGATTGCCCTCGCCGGGGCCGGTGCTCGCGGTCGGTTCGCCGAGCACCGGCACCCCGCGGGAACGGAGGTGACCGACGGCGGCGTCGAGGTCGTCGACGTAGAAGGCGACATGGTGACCGCCGATGTCGCTGTTCCTTGGCGCTGTCGTGTTCTGGTCCGGTGCGGTGTACTCGAACACTTCCAGCATCGTGTCGCCGCCGCAGCGGAAAAACCGCAACTCGGCGACTTCGGCGCGCGGGTGTACGTTGAGGTGCTTGACCATCCAGTCACCGTCGCTGCGCAGCGGGCCCATCGAGTACAGGTACTGGCAGCCGAGCACGTCGGTGAGAAACGCCGTTGCCTCCTCGAGGTCCGGGACGGTGAATCCAATGTGGTCGACCCGCCGAAGTCCAGGCAGCGTCATGACCTTCGCCTTTCACTCGTATCCGAAGCACTCACGGTAGGGCTCCGCGAACACGCGGTGTCGACTTCGTGTGCAGCTTTGCACTGTTGCTGGAACGTCAATCGCCGCGGTTCACAGAATGCTTGTCGTCGCACAAAACAGGAGACGTCATGACCGAGCACAATCGCCTCGACGCGGCCGTGCCCTGGGTCGAGGTGACGGCCACGGACAGCGACTGGGACGCCGCCACGCCAGACCTGCTGCGGACCATGCTGGCCCACCTCGTGCTGATCCGGACCTTCGAGGAGTACGTACTCGAACTCGCGGCAGCGGGCCTGGTGCACGGACCCGCGCACTCCAGTATCGGGCAGGAGGCGGGTGCGGTGGGCTCGGTGCTGGCGCTCGGCACGGGGGACACGGTCAACGGTTCCCACCGCGGGCACCATCAGTTCCTGGCAAAGTGCCTGGCACACGTCGTCCCGAAGGGAATCGACCCGGACGCCCCGCTCGGCGACGACGTGCGCGAACTGCTGCTGCGCACGCTGGCCGAGATCTGCGGCCTCGACCGGGGATTCAGCCACGGCCGCGGCGGATCGATGCACCTGCGCTGGATCGAGGCGGGCGCCATGGGTACCAACGCGATCGTCGGTGGCGGCGTCCCGCAGGCAGCGGGCTTCGCCTGGGCGCACCGCGCGGCGGGCACCGACGCGGTATCGGTGGCCTACTTCGGGGACGGCGCGGTCAACATCGGCTCAACGCTGGAGACGCTCAACCTGGCTGCGGCGTGGCGGCTGCCAGTCTGCTTTTTCGTTGAGAACAACCAGTACGCGGTGTCGACCACCGTCCGGGAGGCCACCGGCGAACCGCGGCTGTCCGGGCGCGGCCCCGGGTTCGGCATCCCGAGTTGGCGCGTGGACGGCATGGACTGCCTCGCGGTGCACCTGGCCATGCGCGAGGCAGTCGCCCACATGCGGGCGGGAAATGGCCCGACACTGATCGAGGCCGACACCTACCGATATTTTCACCAGAACGGCGGATTCTCCGGCAGCGCGTTCGGCTACCGCACCAAGGACGAGGAGCGTGCCTGGCGCGACCGCGACCCGATCGCCCAGCTCGCCGGGCATCTCACGCGGCGCGGGATGATGACTGCCGAACAGGTCGACGCCGCCGTGGCACGAGCCCGGCAGGCGATCGCCGAGATCGGTGACACGCTGCTGGAACCCGCGCCCGGCGGGCGAGCCGGGCAGCGGCGGATCAAGCCGTCCGAGTGGCCCGATCCCGCCTTCGCCGACGTCGGCGTCCGCGGTGACCTCGGCGAGTTCGACGGCATCGAGCCGGTCGACCGCGACACCTTCACCGGCGCTCTCGCCGACCGGAAGTTCGTCGACGCCATTGCAGCCGTGCTGGCCAGGCGGATGGTGACCGACGCGGCCATCGTCGTGCTCGGCGAGGACGTGCACCGGCTCAAGGGCGGCACCAACGGCGCCACCCGCGGGTTGGCCGACCGGTTTCCCGACCGTGTGCTCGGCACCCCGATCAGCGAGAACGCCTTCGTCGGGCTCGCGGGCGGGCTCGCGTTGGACGGCCGGTTCACCCCGGTGGTCGAGTTCATGTACGCCGACTTCATGTGGGTGGCCGCGGACCAGCTCTTCAACCAGATCGGCAAGGCACGCCACATGTTCGGCGGCGACCGTCCGATGCCGCTGGTGCTGCGTAGCAAGGTCGCCATGGGCACCGGCTACGGCTCCCAGCACTCGATGGACCCGGCGGGCGTGTTCGCCACCGCACCCGGCTGGCGGATCGCCGCCCCGGCCACGCCGTTCGACTACGTCGGAATGATGAACACCGCACTGCGCTGCCAGGATCCGGTCGTCGTGCTCGAACACGTCGACCTCTACACCTCGACCGGCGAATGCCCGGTCGATGACCTCGACTACCACATCCCGGTCGGCAAGGCCGCCGTCCGCCGCGCAGGCACGCAGGTCACCGTGCTCACCTACCTGGGCATGGTCGCGCCCGCGCTGGTTGCGGCTGAGCAGGCGGGCGTGGACGCCGAGGTGATCGACCTGCGCTGGCTGGACCGCGCGAGTCTGGACTGGGACACCGTCGGGCGCAGCGTCCGCAAGACCAACGCGGTGCTCATCGCCGAACAGGGCGCCGAGGGGACCGGCTACGGCGCGTGGCTGGCGGACGAGATCCACCGTCGCTTCTTCGACTGGCTGGACCAGCCGGTCCGGCGCGTCACCGGCGGCGAGGCGTCGCCGAGCATCAGCAAGGTCCTCGAACGGGCCGCGATCGCGGGCGCCGGCGAAGTCGCCGCCCTGCTCACCGAGATGACGAGGTAGCCAGATGGCCACGCTGTTGCGCATGCCCGAGGTGTCCGCCGACGCCTCGACGGCCGTCCTGCAGGAGTGGACCGTCGCCGACAACGTCCCGTTCGCCGCGGGCGACGCCATCGCCACGATCGAAACCGACAAGGCCGTCGTGGACATCGAGGCCGACCAGGCGGGTGCCGTGCTCAAGCGGCTGGTCGACCCGGGCACGGCGGTCGCGGTCGGCGTCCCGATCGCCGTACTCGGCACGCCGGGCGAAGCCGTGCCCGCCGGACTGCTGGACGAGGTGGGGGTGGCCGAGGGAGACGAGGGCACCCCGGCCCCTGCCCAGGCGGTCGCGCCGCGGGACGGGGAACGCAGGCTCACCAGTCCGCTGGCGCGCCGCCTGGCCAGGGAAGCGGGACTGGACGTCGACGAGATCACGGGCACCGGCCCTGGCGGCCGGATCGTCCGCCGCGACGTCGAAGCGGCGGTCGCCGCCCAAGCAATGCAATCCGACGCCCGAGCCACCGCCCAAGTTGACGTCCCAGCCGCCATCCGAGCCACCGCGAAACCCGTCCGCGAACAGGCGGCCGAGTACACCGATGTCCCGCACTCGCGGATGCGGCGGGCTGTCGCGTCCCGGCTGACCGGCGGTCCGCCTTGCTTCGACCTGCGGGCCACCGTCGACGTTGGTGAGCTGCTCGCGCTACGTGCCCGGCTCAACGACCTCGACGGTGTCCGAGTGTCGATCAACGACCTGCTGCTCAAAGCCGCCGCGCTGGCGCACACCCGTGTGCCGGAGATGAATGTGGTCTGGACCGAGGACGCCGTCCGGTCGTTCCCGACCACCGACATCGCCGTCGCGGTGGCCACCGACACCGGCCTGGTCACCCCCGTGCTCACCGACGTCGCCGGTCGCACCGTCACCTCGGTGGCCGAGCAGACCCGCGACCTGGCCGAGCGCGCCAGGGCGGGCACGCTGCGCCAGGACGAACTGACCGGCGGCACCCTGACCGTGACCAACCTCGGCGCCCACGGTGTCGAGGACTTCACCGCTGTGCTCAATCCGCCGCACACAGCCATCCTCGCGATCGGCGCCGCCCGGAAAGCCTCGGTGGTGCGTGCCGACGACAGAGTCTCCGTGGCCACCGTTGTGTCCTGCACGCTCACGGTGGACCACCGCCCGGTCGACGGCGCGGTCGCCGCCCGGTGGCTGGCGGTCTTCACCGACGCCGTGCGCCATCCGCTTCGGATCGTGGCCTGACCGGCGGCGCCAGGTGTTACCGTCCCACCACGTACAACCACAGTGGACGGTCAGTGGGTGGTGCGGGTGTCCTTGTCGGCTCCGGTCGGTGCCCGGGTCTGCGCGATGCCGCTGCTGCACGGACTGCCCCCGCACGTCGTCGCCGAATTCCTCGACATCGCCGCCCTCCGCGGGTATCCGGCGGGGGCGACGCTGTTCGCCGAGGGAGAGCCCGGCGACGGCCTGTTCGTGATCGTCTCCGGCAAAGTCAAGGTCACCCGGCCCGGCCCGGACGGCAAAGCCGTCCCGTACACCATGCTCGGCCCCGGCGACCTGCTCGGCGAGCTGACCGTGATCGACGGCGGCCCGCGGCAGGCCAACGCGGTCGCTCTGCGCACCACCGACACCGCCTGGGTCGCGGTCTCGGCGATGCGCGCCTGGCTGGCCCGTCACCCCAGCGCCTCCTTCCGGATGATGGGCCTGCTGGCCGAGCGCATCCGGCACCTCAACGACCGGCTGGAGGACGCCTCCGGTGTCGACGTCGCCACCCGAGTCGCCCGTGCGCTGGTCGAGCAGGCTGACCGGTTCGGCCGCCGCGCAACGGACGGCGTGCGCTTCACCCTGGACCTCAGCCAGGACGAGCTGGCCCACCACGTGCGCGCGTCCCGGGAACGGGTGAACCAGATCCTCGGTGAGTTCGTTCGCCGCGGCTGGATGCGCAGGGAGGGCGACGAGTTCGTCGTCGTCGACGCGGCCAGCCTCACCCGCCGCGCCCGCTATCGCCCCGAGACGGCGGTGCGCAGGCCGACACTGGACCCCTGAACAGCCGGAAGCCGTCGCGCACAGTCACGCGACGGCTTCCAGGGATTTCAGCCCTTGAACAGGAAGTCGGCCGCGGTGACCGGCTTCTCGAGCATCCCGTACTCCAGCATCACGTCAGCGAGTTTCTGCATCTTCGTGCGCACCAGCTCGGCGTCGCCTGCCTCGACGTAGTCGTTGATGATCACCCGGTCGGCGACGTCCTGCTTGACGGTGGTGAACCGGGGCAGTGCGGCGCGCACCTCCTGCGGGTGGGCGTTGGCGTACGCCGTCGCCCGAAACAGCGCCCGCTGGAACGCGGCCAGCTTGTCCACGTGCTGCGAGGCGTATCGCTCGGAAACCACGTAGCCGCCCACGACGTAGCCCGCCACCTCGTTGATCGACGCGTCCATGACCGGCCGGGCGCCGAGCTGCTCGATCATCAGCGTGCGGAACGGGTCGCTGGTGCAGGTGGCACCCACCTCGCCGCCGGACAGCACGTTGGCGTGCTCGGGCGGCGCCACAGGGGTGAACGCGACGCTGTCCTGTGACAGGCCCAGCCGCTTCAGCTCCGTGCGCACGCTCAGGACGCAGATGGTGTTCGGCGAGAGCACCGCGATCTTCTTGCCCTTGAGGTCGGCCAAGCTCCGCGCGATGGACCCCCTGCCGACCAGCACCTGCTGGGAGTCCACAACCGCGATGTCGGTCGGTGCGACCATCCGCACGCCGAGCCCCTTGGCGTAGACGCCGGTCGCGCTGACGGTGTTGGTCCACGCCATGTCGACCTGGCCGCCTGCGACGGCCTCGACGGTGCTGCCCGCGCCGAGGTCGACGTCGGCCTCGATCTCGATGCCCTCCTCGCGGAAGTATCCCTGTTCCATGGCCAGGTGCAGGGGCACGTTGCTGACGTTGGCCGGATTGCTGACTCTGATCTTGAGCAGGCCGCCTTCCCCGGCGGGCGTCGCGGTGCCGCAGGCGGCGACCGACGACAGCGCGCAGGCCAAGGCGAGGCAGGTGGTCGTTCGGCGGATCGGGAAGCCGAGCATGGTGCTCCTCGTCATCGAGTGGTGGGGGATCGGTTCCGGAAACCGCCGGGTCAGGCGAATGCCTCCGGGCTGGCGAGCGCTGCCTCCTGGATGTACCGGGCCACGGTGCTGCGTTGGCTGACGAAGCTCGGGGTGGACTTCGTGGTGATCTGGTCCCGCTCGTCGGGCAGGTCGACGGCCAGCTCGGCCAGGACCCCGCCGGGGGAGCGGCGCAGGACCACGACCCGGTCGGCCAGGTACACCGACTCGTCGATGTCGTGGGTGACGAACAGGATGGTCATACCGAACTCGCGGTGCACCTTCCTGGTCAGGTCCTCCAGCCCGGAACGGGTCTGGGCGTCCACGGACGCGAACGGCTCGTCCATCAGCAGCACCCGGGGGCGGTAGGCCAGGGCGCGGGCGATGGCCACCCGCTGCTGCATGCCGCCCGACAGTTGCCACGGGTACCGTTCGGCCTTGTCGGCCAGGCCCACCGCGGCCAGCGACTCCTCGATCCGGCGGGTCCGTTCGCCCCGGTCCAGGCCGAGGACCTGCAGCGGCAGTTCGACGTTGCGGCCTACTCGCATCCAGGGGAACAGCGAGCGGCTGTAGTCCTGGAACACCACGGCCAGACCGTCGGGCACCCCTGTGACCTGCGAGCCGAGCACCTTCACGGTCCCCGACGTCGGCGGCACCAGCCCGGCCACGCATTTCAGCAGGGTCGTCTTGCCGCAGCCGGACGGGCCGACGATGGACAGCAGCTCACCGTCCTCCACGTCGAACGAGACATCGCGCAGCGCGATGTGCGCGCCCGGCCCCGAGCCGTAGGCCTTGGCGAGATCTCGGACCTGCAGTGTGCTCATGATCTTTTCCTTCGGATCGGGTCAGCCCTGCAGGGAGACGTTGCGGTGCCAGGCGAGCACGCGGCGCTCGACCGCGAGGAACAGGACGTTGAGCAGGTAGCCGGCCAGTCCGAGCAGGACGATGGCCGCCCACATGTCGACCACGTCGAACGTGCGTTGCGCGGTGATGAGGAAATGGCCAAGGCCGTCGTCGGCCAGCAACCACTCCGAGAGCACCATGAGGATCAGCGACAGCGACAGCGTCATTCGCATGCCCGCGAAGATCTTGGGCAGGGCGGCGGGCACGATGATCCGGGTGAACTGGGTGCGGGTCGGCAGGTGGAACGCCCGCGCGGTGTCCACATAGGCCGGGTCGACCGAACGCACACCCTGCAACGTGTTCAGCAGCACCGGCCACACACAGCCGAAGGCGATCAGCCCGATCCGCATCGCGTCACCAGCGCCGAACACCAGGAGGAACACCGGCACGATCGCGGGCTTGGGCAGCGACCGCAGGAAGTTCACCGGCGGGTCGATGTAGCCCGCCGCGCGGGACCAGCGGCCCGCGACCAGACCAACACCGATCCCGACCACGGCGCCGAGCAGCCAGCCGCCGAGAGCGCGGCCGAGGCTGGGCATGGTGTCCGTCCAGAACCGATCGGTGAGGAACAAGGTGGACGCCGGACCGCTGAACCACAGTTCCCAGCCGCGCACGGCGATCCGCCCAGGAGTCGGGAAGTACAACGAGTCCGCGTTCGCCGTGGCCAGTTGCCAGAGCGCGATCGCGATGACGGCAGGTGCTGCGCGCAGCAGAACGCGGGACCGGCCACTCCGGACGGTGGGGGCGGTCATGACGCGGGCTCCCGTTCGTTCCAGGCCACCAGGCGCCGGGAAGCGACTGTGGTGAGCGCGTTGAGGGCGTAGCCGAGAATGCCGGAGAGGACGACTGCGGCGAACACGATATCGGCGTTGAAGCCCCCGTAGCTGGCGCGCAGGATGAAGTAGCCGATGCCGTCGTGGGTGCCGACCGCGATCTCGGCGGCGATGGCCACCGTGAGGCCGGTGGACAGGGCCAGGCGCAGTCCGGTCAGCATCAGCGGCAAGGCGCTGGGCAGAACCACCCGCCGCCACAGCATGATCGTCGGCATCCGGAAGCTGCGCGCCGTCTCCACCGCGACTCGGTCGACGGCCTGGACCCCGTACATCGTGTTGAGCAGCAGCGGCCACAGCGTGACGATGAAGACGATCGTGGCCTTCATTTCCAGGCCCTGGCCCATGACCAGCACCAGCAGCGGGATAACGGCGATGCCCGGCACCGACCGCAGCGAGTCGATCAGCGGGGTGAACGCCTCGGCGACCAGCCGATACGAGCCGAGCACGATACCGAACGGCACCGCGGCCGCGATCGAGAGCGCGATGCCAAGCAGCAATGCCGAGAGAGTTGCCCACAGCTCGGCCAGGAACGCCGGATCGACAGCAATGGCAAGGGCTTTGGGCAGGATCACCGTCGCGGGCGGCAGCAGCACCGGGTCGACCAGTTCGATGCGGGCGAAGCCCTCGAACGCCGCGGTCAGCAGGGCCGCCCCGGCGACGCCCCGGCCCAGCGCCGCCAAGCCGCGCCGCACCGGCGACACTCCCGACGTGCCGAGGCGGCGGGCGACGCCCCGGCGGGTGGTGGCGAGTGCGCTCACGGGGAATCACCTGCTGCACCGGCATTCGGCTTGGCGCGAGTCGCGCTCACCGCCAGCCCGGACACCACCCCGAGCCCGACCACCGCCGCACCCCAGGCCGCTCCGGCGAAATCGACACCGAGCACGGCGTCCACGGCCAGAGCTCCCGGTCCGGTGAAGGCGACGCAGACCGTGGCCGCCATGAGCACCAGCTCGTACTCGAAGCCGTTCCGGCGCCGGGACAGTCCGTTCGGCAGGTGCAGCACCACGATGTTGACGAACGTGCCGACCAGCATCAGCGCCGCCAGCGGCGTGAGCAAGCCGAGCGCGAGCAGGACACCGCCCCCGGTCTCGGTCAACCCGGCTACCGCCGCCATCAGCCTCGGCGGGCGGAAGCCTTGCCTGCCAAAGAACCGCGCAGCCCCGTCGAGACCGTCGGCGCCCCACCAGCCGAACAGCTTCTCCGTGCCGTGGTAGGCCATCACCAGGCCGACCACGGCCCGCACGACCAGTAATCCGACTTCCATTCTCGATCTCCACCTTCGCTTCGTGGCCGCTCGTCGGTCCAGTGTGGACTCGTTGGCAGGTGACGACGCCGCTCAGGCCGTGTCCCGAAGCCCCCGTCCGCGATAGCCGGGCCGGATGCGGTCCCTGACGCCACCGCCGGAACACCAAAAGACAACCAGTATTCCGGCGTCCCGACGGCGGCGTCAGGAACCGCCCCACTGAGGCCCGACTCCGGCCTCCGGCCGGGGCAGACTCTCATCGAACGGGGACTTCGAGACACGACCTAGCGCGAGCCCGCGAATGCGGGCAGCACCTCGTCGATGAACAGCCGCAAGGACCGGTCGGCGGTCTCCTCGGCCATGAACCCGTAGTTGAACAGCAGCGACATGTGCCGCACACCCGCCGCCTCGTACTCCCGGATGCGGTCGTACACAGTCTGTGGATCGCCGATCACCATGGCGTGGTCAATGAACTCGTCCGGGTCCTGCGGCGACACTCCGACCACGGTGCGCAGGTGCTCGGCGTCGCGCATTCCCGCCACGGCGCCGAAGCTGCGGCGCTGGTGTTCGGCCATGAGCACCAGGCGTTCGCGGGTCTCGCGTTCGGCCGCTTCGGTGGTGCGGGCCAGGTACACCTGCTTCTGCACCAGGCTCCAGTCCAGCCGGTCCCGCACCGTCGTCTCGTCGGCGCCCGCGTCGCGCAGCGACTTCTCGTAGATCTGCCACCGCCGCGCCAGGCCCTCCGGGCGCTCGCGTGCGGTGAACAGGTACCAGGCCCGGTGGCCGGTCCACTGGGCGCCGGAGTCGCTCTGCGTCGCCCTGGCGAACGGCGGGTGGGCGCGGTGGAATGCCGAGGGCATGATCCGGGTGTGCAGGACGCCGGACTCGAAGGTGGTTCCCCACACCAGCGGCGGGTCCTCCGGTGTCTTGGCCAGTGCCGATTCCAGGATTTCCAGGTTGTGGAACAGATCGGCGTGCCGCTGCGCGGGGTCACGGCCCATCCCGGCGTACTCCACCGGCGACCCGCCCGCGGCGAAACCGACTATCAGTTCGCCGCGGGTGAGGATGTCCAGCAATGTGCACTGCTGGGCCAGGCGCATCGGATTGTGCAGCGGCGGCACCGCGACGGCGAGGCAGAACTTGGTGCCCGGCCGGACACGGGCAGCCAGGTGGGCGGCGAACAGGAAGTTGTCGCCGTAGGTGTTGTAGCCCGAGAAGTGATGCTCGGTGAGCGCGAGGCCGTCGAAGCCCGCTTCGGTGGCCGTCACAGCTTGGCGGACCAACGCGTCCACGATGGACACATCCTCGTGGGCGCCCCGGGTCTGGGCGTTGAGGTAGAGACTGAAGCGCATCGTCGCACGTCTCCTCGGGCCACGGCTCGACACAAGCCGAAACTTGTCTGCAATCGTTTGCCGACGCGCTCAGTCTGTGGTCCCGGTCAACCATGAGCAAGTGAGCTGTGCAATCCGTAACACCAGGCTGGGGTGCTTCTTGACGACCAGTACGGACGTGCGCAGGCTGCAAACGACTGCACAGAAGGGATGTCACGTGGACGTCACCGACAGAGCGCGGACGACGCGGATCGTGGGCCTTCCCGGCAGGGCGTCGACCGCGCTGCTGGCCGCCGCCACCCCGCTGCGGCTGGCGCGCGGCGAGGTCGTCTTCCGCATGGGCGATCCCGGCGACTCGATGTTCCTGGTCGTCCATGGCCGGGTGCGGATCGGACGGCCCGGCGACGCGGGCAAGGAGAACCTGCTGACCTTGCTGGGGCCAGGAGACCTGTTCGGCGAGTTGACGCTGTTCGACCCGGCGCCCCGCAAGGCGACGGCGACCGCGGTGTCTACTGTGGATCTCCTTGCGCTGACCGCGTCGACCATGCGGACGTGGCTGGCGTCCGAACCGGACGCGGCCTGGCACCTGATGCGGTTCCTGGCCCGCCGGGTGCGAAGGACCAACGACGTGGTGGAGACACTGCTGTTCTCGGACGTCTCGCGGCGGGTCGCCAGGGCGGTGCTGGAACTGGCCGACCGGTTCGGCCGCCGCACGCCGGACGGGGTCCGTGTCGACCACGGGCTGACCCAGCAGGAACTGGCCCACTACGTCGGCGCGTCGCGGGAGAGTGTCAACCGGGCGCTGGCCGAGTTCGCCGCCCGCTCGCTGGTGCGGTCGGAATCGCGCGGCCTGGTGATCACCGATCTGGCGCGGCTGCGCCGCAAGGCCTCAGTGGGCGTGGCGCTCTGACGGGAACCCGGCGTAGCGTCTGCGGTGGTAGAGCAGCGGATTGGTCTGCGGCTGGTGGTCGCCCGCGACGATCAGTCCAATGAGGATGACGTGATCACCGCCGTCGACCGCGTCATGGCACTCGCACGTCGCGTAGGCTACGGACGTGTCGGTGAGCACCGGAACACCGTGCGGCCCGGGAACCCACGTGACGCCGGCGAACCGGTCCGGCGCAGGGGAAGCGAACCGGTCGGACACCCAGGCGGCGTCCGCGTCGAGAACGTTCACGCAGAACGCGCCGCGCTCCAGAATCGCTTTGAGCGTACGGGAATCGCGGCTGATACAGACCAAAAGCAGCGGCGGCTCGCAGGAGAGCCCGCAGACCGCGCCCGACGTCATGCCCATCGGCTCGCCCGCAGCGTCCAATGTGGTGACCACGGTGACACCAGTAGGCAGCGAGCCCGCGATGGCCTTGAACCGCTCGGCGGGCACACCTCGGTCGACACTGGTCATCAGGACCTCCACGAGATCGGGAAACCACCGTCAGTCTGTGCGGCCGGTGTTCCGGGTGCCAGTGTCTGTGCCGATTCGTACAAGGCGTTGACCAGCGCAAGCGGGTCGCCGTTGACTTCCGGCATGCGTTTTTCCCTCTACCTCAACGCGCAGTCTCCCGGCCCCGGCCACGACCTCGATGTCATCGAGGCGATCACCGCCCAGGCGCTGCTGGCCGACCGCAACGGGTTCACGGGCATCTGCCTGACCGAACACCACTTCACGGGCTACAACACGTACGGCAATCCGTTCACCTTCGGCGCCTATCTGGCTCCACAGCTGGAGAACGCGCACATCGTGCTGTCGGTCGCCGTGCCGGCGTTGTGGCACCCGATGAACTTCGCCGAGTCGTGCAACACTCTCGACCTGCTCACCCGCGGCCGGTGCGTGATCGGGTTCGGTACCGGCGGGTCCCCGCAGGAGTACAAAGGACTCGGCCGCGACCCGCAACAGCGTGGACCGATGATGGAAGAGGTCATCCAGGTCGCGCTGCGAGCCATGGACAAGACACTCGACGACCCGGACATGGAGTACGCCACGACGCACTCGTCCGGAGTGCTGACCCGACGCATCATGCCGACGTCGTTCACCAAGCCCCGGCCGCGCTTCGGCCGTGCCACCCTCTCCGACGAAGGAATCGTCTACGCGGCGCAGAAAGGCTGGGCGCTGATGACCGCACGCGCGGACGTCGCCGAGACCGGCCGACGACTGGCCCTCTACCACCAAACCCTCGACGAGGCGGGCCACGACGAGGAGACCGTCGCCTTCGCCAGGCACTGGTCCATGGTGCAGAAGATGGTCTACGTCGGCGAATCCGACGAGTCTGCCCTGGTTGACGTCTCCGCACCGCTGGACTACCTGGCCGAACAGTCCCGTCGCACCTTCGGCGGCACGGCGAGGGAGGCGGGCTTCAAGAACAGCGTCGTCGGCGTGGCTGCGACCGACCGGGACGCATTCCTGGCCAAGGCAATGATCGTGGGCGGGCCGGACACAGTGGTCCGGGAGATCGAGGCCTACCGGGCGGCTGGGGTCGCGCACCTGAGCCTGGTCTTCATCTACGGCCAACTCGACGCCGACCTGGCGCACCACTCGCTCCGCCGATTCATCGACGAGGTGATGCCCAGGGTCACCGACCCGGTGAGCACCGCCGAACGACACGCTGTGTCGGCGACCGCGCAGGCATGACGGCCTACACCGAACAGGAACTGGCCAACATCGCCCTCATCCGCGCTCTCCGCGCCGCCCCGGTCGACGGCCGCTCCCGATTCCTGCACCCGAATCTGCGCCACCACCGCCGCGGATTCGCTTTCCTGGGCTCTCTGGTGGACGGCGGCTATACCGCGGAGTCCATTGCCGACCGCACCGACGACATCGACGACATCCTTGCCAAGGACGACCGTGTCTGGGCGGTGTGGACCATCAAGGGCCACCACACGGGTCCCCTGTACGGCATCCAGGCCACCGGACGCCCGCTGGAGATCACCGAGGTAGGCATATGGCGCATCGAGAACGGCCTCATCATCGAGGCCTGGTTCTTCGGCGACGAGTTGACGCTGCTACGCCAACTGGGTCTCAAGATCACCCATACGACTCTCACGTCCCTCTCCGGAGACTGATTCCCACCAGTCCCTGCTTACGTGTCGAGGGCTCCGGTCAGCAGGTCGTTGGCCGCCGTCGGGCGGAAACCGGACTGAAGATCACGTGCCCTCACCTCAGGATCAGCGAGACAGACGGAGGCGGCGGTGGACTGACCATCTCGCCTATCTGAGGCACTGCAAAGCCAGTGAGGCGGTGGCCAGCAGGAGGTAGGCGGCAGGGTAGGGAATCCGTGCGTACAGGCGGGCGCGCACGAAGGTGAAGGTCGCTCCGACGAAATACAGGACCAGTCCGGTGGCGGCAGCGAGCCCGATCGGCGGTACGGCGAACCCGAGGAGCAGTCCGATGGCTCCGGCGGCCTTCAGCGACCCGAGTGGGAACACCCAGGAGTGCGGCACGCCGCACTCGGCCATGGTGTCCAAGAGCCAGCGGGGTCGCAGGAATTCGCCTACCGCAGCGACGAGATTGGCCCCGGCGGTGAGGGCGACGACGACTACGTAAGCGGCGTGCACGAATGCTCCTTTCGGTGTCTGGAGGGATGGTCGACGGCGACGTCGTGGCGTTCGATCCACTGCGGCGGACTGGCAGCGTCGCTGTCAGCGGTTCAGCCCCGACCGGGTGACTCTTGGATACCGTGCGTGCCCCACCATTTGCGCACCGGCCCAGGCGCCCACCAGTTCGCCTTGCCCAGCAACTTCATTGTGGCCGGTACCAGCAGTGCGCGGACGATGGTGGCATCGACCAACAGTGCCACGAGTATGCCGATTCCGACCATCTTCATGAACACCACGCCGGACGTTGCAAAGGCGCCGATCACCACCGCCAGGAGAAGTGCGGCGCTGGTGATGATCCGACCGGTCTTCTGCAGGCCGGTAGCGACGGCGCGGGTGTTGTCGCCTGTGCGGTCCCATTCCTCCCGCATCCTGGAGAGCAGGAACACCTCGTAGTCCATCGACAATCCGAAGAGGACGGCCAGCATCACGATCGGCTGGGTGGCATCGAGGTAGCCGGTTGACTCGAAACCGAGCAGATTTTCCAGATGCCCGTCGGCGAAGATCCAGGTCACCGCGCCGAACGCGGCGCTGATCGACACCGCGTTCATCAGCACCGCCTTGATCGGCAGGACAAAGGATCCGAATGCCAGGAACAGCAGCACCAGCATCACTGCGACCATGATCAGCGCCATCCACGGCAGCCGTGCGCCAACCGAGTCGATCAGATCGACGGTTTCGGCGCTCTGCCCGCTGACCAGCACGGTGCCGTCACCGGGCGGGTCGATGCCGCGGATCTCGCGGACGATCTCCTGCGATCGGTGGGTTTGCGAGTTGCCGTCCCATGTGGCCCGCAGCAGGGTCGCGTCGCCGTTCTGCGCCACGGGTTGCACCGAGGCCACACCGTCGACCTTGTCCACCGCGGTGGCGTACTCGTGGGTTTCGCCCGCTGCGGCATTCCGGACGAGCAGGTTCGCGGTGGCTGTTTCACCGCCGAACTCCGTGCTGAGCTTGTCCGCCGCGACATGCGCCGGCGCGTCCTCCGGAAGCATCCGATGGTCGACGCTGCCCCACTGCACGCCCAGGAAGGGCAAGCCGAGCGCGAGCAAGCCCACGACGGTGACCACGAGATACGAGACCGGCCGCCGCATGACACTGCGGGCGAGCGTGGCCCACACGCCGTCGCCGGACGCCCCGGCCACCGCCCGGCCACCGCCGAACCTGCGCGGCATCCGCCCGGCATCGACCCGGCGACCGAGCAGCCGTAGCACGGCGGGCAGTACGGTCAGCGCCGAGACCATCACCACTACCACGGCAGCGATACCCCCGTAGGCCATCGACCGCAGGAACGGCTCGGAGAAGATCAGCAGCGAGGACAGTGCGGCGGCGACAGTCAGGCCGGAGAGCAACACGGTCCGCCCTGCGGTGTCCATGGTGCGGCTGACCGCGATACTCGCCGCGTCCGGGTGATCCCGGGGCAGTTCGGCGAGTTCTTCCCGGAACCGGTTCACCATGAACAAGGCGTAGTCGACCGCGAGCCCCATCCCCAGCATCGTGATGACGTTGACCGAGAACACCGAAACTTCGGTGAACATGGTCAGTACGCGCACAGTCGCCAGTGCTCCGACCACGGCCAGGGCACCGACGAGCACCGGCATGAGAGCGGCGACAAGGCTGCCGAAAATCAGGAGACTCAACAGCAGGACGATCGGCGACGCGATCATCTCCGCCCGCACCAGGTCCTTCGAGACGATTTCGGACACTTCCTCCTGGACGACCGGGCGCCCGGTGACCTCCGTTCGCAGCGTGACCGATCGCAGCTTGTCCTTGATCTCCGCGTATGCCGCCGCCCGGGCGTCCTGGTCCTCGCCGGCCAGGGAGATGAGCACCCGGGTGCTGTGCCGGTCGCCGCTCAGCAACTGCGGCGACCGATTGTCGTAATAGGTGGTGACAGCGGTGACGGCGTGCGGCGGTAGGTTGTTCATCACCTCGCGGACCTGTGCCTCGAAGGCGGGCTGAGTGGCTTCCTCCTTGTCACTGGAGTACATGGCCACCACATCCGTGCTCTTGTTGCCGAAGAGTTCGTTCTCTGCGGTGACCTCGCGAGATGACTCACTGCCCGCGCTCACGAAACCGCCGTCGGACAACGTGGCGAAGGCGCCACCGCCGTAGGCGACCGCGGCGATGGTCAGGAGCAAACCGACCAGAAGGACGAACCTGGCGTGTGTGGCGAGCGCCTTCCCCCACCTGTGAATCATGCCGTTCCCCTCGCAAACCCGGAATCGGTGGCACAGCACCCGAACGGGGCCGCGGCCCGCGAGTACCGGACTCGCCAGGGACCCCCTGAGCGCTACTGTTCACCCCATTGCAGTTACCCGGTATACATTGAAAGAGAGCACTCTCTCACTATGGCGCGGACAACCCCAGGGATCACGAAGGAGCGCATCCTCGACGAAGCCATCCGGCTTTTCTCCAGTCGGGGCTACGACGCGACGTCGGTAGGTGACATCCAGGTCGCCTGCGGGCTGGCTCCAGGTTCCGGCGCGCTCTACAAACACTTTCCCTCGAAGAGGGCGCTGCTCGAACAAGCCATCTCGCGCAATCTCCGGGTGATCGAGCAGCGGAGCCGCGATGCCGTCGTCGAGCACCCCGACGACCCACGGGAGGCACTGCACCTCCTCGCCGACGTCGTCTGGACCACCATGCTGGGCGAGCGTGACCTGATCCGGATCATGATCCGCGAGTTCGACAACTTCCCCGAGTTGTTCGGCGCGATGTGGGAGGCGGTGGTCGCCCACGTTTACCGGGTATGCGCCGACTGGATACGCACGTTGCACCAGAATGGTCGCGCCGAGGTGAGCGACCCCGAGGCGACCGCTGCGGTGCTCGTTTCATCGCTGACCTACTACCCGATCCTCGACAGCCTCATCGGCCGCACCCCCGGTGACATCGAGCCGGAGCGGTTGCTGGCCGCCTGGGTCGACCACGCCCTGCGATCCCTCCGCCTCAAGGACACCACTGACGGGCTCGGTTAGCAGGGCTCAAACGGCGGGGCCGTCATAATCGAGTCAAAATCGCGCGTGGGTCGTGTGCGGGTCAGCTTCACAATCGCTGCACGCTGATTGACCTGCCGCTTTGTGGACCGATCAGCTCGCCGGACGGTGGTCGCCAGCGCTGTGCTCGGGACGTCATCCAGACCCCTCGGCGTCGCAGCGATCCTGATCTGACGGTTTCCCGGTGGGCCGCCCGTACTCCGCTTGGTCAACGTTCAGCGGGTTAACGTAGCCATTTGTGTAGTTTCCCAGTTCTCATGGAATGCGTCAACGGGTGTGCACCGGGTCATGCCCGATGGTCATTCCCGTCATGTGTTCAACTGCCTGGACAGAGCAGTTGAACATGAGTGGTCATTCACAACGGGCGCATTCCCCTTGACACTCTGCTTCCGACCCGGTGCTGATCGATCCGCGTCGTGGCCAGCACTTGACAAGGCACTCTTGGGGCAGTTTCCATCGGAGCATGGAACGGGAAACCGAGAAGGTAGGTGCAGCACCGTGAAACGCCATACAGCGGCCGCCGCTCTGACTTTCGTCTGCGCGCTGCAGCCAATCGGCGCCGCGCGGGCATTCCCTGCGGGTGTCAACGACACCCCCTGGAAATGTTCAAGCACACAATCGCGCTGTGAGACAGGAGCGCATTTCTCCGAATCTGGAGATTTCTGGGTAGATGTGGATGGAGTCGGTGACAGTTCCTATGACGTCCAGTGGGAGGTGATCCGGCACGTACGACCTGGCGAGACTCAGATCGTCTGCCACGGCACATTCCCGGTAGGGGACCCGCCGAGGACAGCGTCCTGCGACAGGGACGCGGGCCGATTCAGTGGGCGAGCTACCATTCTTTTCGGTAGTGGTACCGTTCATTTGCAATTGCGACAGAAGTAACAACCGTCTCCCAATTGCGCCGGGATCGGCAACGGTCAGTTCGACAACCCCTTGGCCGCCGTTCGGATGGCCTCAATTCAGGAGATGAGCGGTCAACTGTGGTGCTCGCCCCGGTTGAACGCGCCGATGACAGGTGGCGACCGTCGTGTGCGGATGTCGAGTAATGACTCTCGGCGAGAGTCGAAAACCCGCAAGTTGGCCGCGCAAAGCAGGCGCTGAGATGACACAGGACTGGCAACACGGGTGCCACGCTCAGCATGTAAGAACACGTGAACATTTCCTACCTTGAGAGCGATTGCCACCGTAAACCCTGCGCAGGCCACCGCTCAATACCTATATTTTTGGAGTCAAGTATGCGAGGTCTTCTCAAAGCTGCTGTAGTATCAGTAATGAGTGCCACCCTGATGTTTGCTGGCAGCAATTTCGGTTCGGCGACAACTGTGAACGAATCCACGTCCGAAGCCGTTCCTCCGTGCGGGATCAGTCGCGGCACGAGTCCTATTGACGGACAGGATGTGTGGTTTGCGAGGAATTGTCAAGCGAACCCCCGCATCGCTGAGGCGTGGGACAGGTTGAACACCAGGCCCGACGCCGTGTGTGTCACGTACAACCGGGTGGCAGAATTCCCAGTTTCCCGTTACAACCAGCCTGTATGGGTCAGCGGGACATGTTGATCGTATGTTACGCATGATCGCCCACCCCTTCATGACATGGTTATCAGATACGGAGATTCGCATCGACGACAACGCGGGCCACCCATTCAGAGGCAAAGTAGAGTAGTGAAATTCAAGGCAGCGGCAGGTGCCGATCCGGCGCGCACCGCCGGTTGCGACAGCCCTCGCGGTCCGGGATTCTACCGAGGGACCGTTTCCGCGATTCAAAATAACGAGTACACTGTTCATTTGCAAATGCGAGAAAGGATATAGTGGGTTGAAATCTGGGCCGTGCGCCGGGTGAAGTCCGCTCAAGCCGTGTTGACGAATTGTCCAACGCATACGGCCGCCTTCGGTATGCCATACATGTGTGAAGGAGATCGTGTCGGACACGAATATTTCGGCGATTACCGCGCCTGACGTCGACCATGGCGGTCGAACCCGTGGATCAAGTCGCGCGGCCCGCACCCGCTACGGTGCCGGTGAGAATTCGGCACCGTAGCGGGTAGCGTGTCCACCCCATGTACCGGACACCGCACGGGATGTGATCAGCGCCCTCGCGGCCGATTTCGCCACCGTCGATGTGGATCAGCTCTCTGCCGGCCAGCTGTCCTGGTGGATTCGCCGTTCCGGTGGAGTGCTCACAGCGATCGCGGACGGATCCCAGTACCTGCTCGCCGAAGGGATCTCCGCGATACCACGGCGACTCGCAGCCGGTTTGACCCCGCCGCCCCGCTACGGCATTGAAGTCACCGCAGTCCGCGAACACGACGACAGCGTCGTGATCACGACTCCGGACAATGAGTTGCGCGCCGCAGCGGCCGTCCTTGCGATCCCGCTTCCGGCGTTGCGGCGCCTGACTGTCGATCCACCGCTGGAGGAGCCGCGAAGCCGTGGAAGGGCAGGTTGCGCATTCCGGTGTCTTTCAGGCCGCGGATGCGGTCTTCGGCTCGGGCGCGTTGCCGGTGGCGTAGTTCCAGGGTGTCGAGGCTCCAGCCGGGTCGGTGTCGAGGGTGTCGCTGAGGAACAGTTGCCGGCTGAACGTGCCCGTCGGCCGTTCACTGATGACTGTCTCGTCGACGTTGTCTCCGTCGACCGCGGTGCGCTGTGCCTTCACGGTAAGCACGTTGTGCCGCACATCGATGTCGATGGACTGCGGGCTCACGCCGGGCAGGTCGAAGTGCACCACAAACTCGTCGCCGGACCGGTAGGCGTCCATCGGCATCACCGCCGATCGCCTCAGGCCACTACCGAAAACGCTGCCGAATCACTGTCGCGTCAGCCGGTCCAGAATCGGAAACGGGTCAGTACGCATCAGCCTGGCGTTCTCGTCCTTTCCCTTCGTGATCGAGTGCCTGTACGCCGCGGCCAACCGCGTCGCGTCAGCACTTCCAGATCGCTGACATCACAGGAAACGCGCTTCGCTGCAAGCCTGTTCCCTCTGTGGCACAGTGCACACAGCAGCCGGCGCTGCGCCACGGCCACGATTTCGGTCCACGCCAACTCCGCGTGCCCGTGTCTGTAGGCGCGTTGGCCGCTTGGTCGGCTTGGATCCGTTCGACCTGTTGCCGGCGGCAGTGCCGCAGTTTCCTGGGGTATACCTGGCCACGAACACAACGCAGATCGTCTACGTGGGTATGGCCGGAGACCGCAGGGGCGCGGGGCTTCGCGGAAGGATGACCGCGTACTGTACCGGCAAGGCGGCGGTGTCAGGCCTGGGCCGTGCGGTGCTGGATCGTGCCTTGAACGACGAGGACTTCGTTGCCAGGCGCCTGGCCGCCGTGGTTGCCGGGCAGTGGCTGGACGCCCAAGGCTGGGCGGCGTTGGCCATGCGGGAAGCCGGACTGTCGCTGTGCTGGGCCACCACCTCCGGCCGCGCCACCGCTGTGGATCTGGAGAAGCACGTCCTCGCCGCACTACACGAGCAGCATCTGTGGAACTTGCGACGTTCCTAGATCGCGTTGTCACGGCAGCCTCAAGGCACTTACCGCAAGGAAAGCCCGTACTCACCAGCGGGTATGTCCAGGGACAATCATCCGATCGGACTACGCTGCGACAACATTTGGAAGTGGCGCAGCCTCATCCCGTCGTTCCCGTCGTTCCCGTCGTTCCCGTCGCTCCCGGCGCCTCCGGGGCCCTGGGTCCTATGCGGCAAGCCAGCATGCCGCACGACAGACTACGACGACCCTAGTCAGCGAAATTCGGCATTGCCGCCAACGGCGTTGATGTTGTTCGGACACGTCGCCCGTGTCGTTTCGCCGAACGGAACCCACGGGCCCCGGGCCTTAAAAATCCCGCAGTCCGCGACGGCTCGGAATTGGGTTTTGCCAGCTGGGGCGTCGATGCAGCGAACGATCACTGACGGGCCACCGGTGATGTTGATGGTGCAGGCGACGGGAATGGACTTGGCCGGTGCTGCTGCTTGCGCTGCCGATCCGAGCATCAGCATCGTCCCTGCGGCGGCAGGCAGTAGCAGCAGGCGGGCTACGGTTTTCATCAACTGGAACTCCCGTAATTGCTGATCGAATGTAGGTGAACTTTCTGTTGCAGGCAGGCGGGGACAGAACGGAGCAGTCCTGTCCCCGCCACACGCTGCCGGGTCAGCAGAGTTGCGACTCAGCCGATTGAACCTTGGTTACGGTGCCGACCACCCGGGTTTCAGTGAAGTACCTCCCACTGCCCGCACAACTGCCCGTAGCAACGATATTCCCGGTGACGAACCCTTCGAACCGTCGCTTGGCGACAGTGATGTCGGGCCGCCCAGCGAGGCGCTTGTTGACGACGACTTCCAGTGTGACCGGATTGGTGCCACAGCCGGTACGGCCGCCCTTGCCCGCGATCTGCCCACCCGCGACACGCCCCGGCGGATTGGCGAAGTAGTTGCATGCCTCTACCTGCGTGTTGCTCGCTGACGCAGACGGGCTGATCAGTCCAAGCAGTCCTGCCGATGCGGTCAATATCACGGCAACGGCGCGAGCCGAGCGATTGATTACGCGAGTCATTCTGAATACCTTTCTGAGGAGTATCAAGAACCGGGTCGATGTCCTTCATCTCCCCGGGGCCTCTCCATGATTGATCCCTTGTGTGTGGGTCGGTCAGGTCGACGATCACCGTCTCGCATGGCGTCCCCATGGCGGCTTGTCGGCAGTGACCGCGGCGGTCGCAGTCGAACCGGTCCCCGTCAACGCGAGCGCAACTACTGCAGTGGCGGCTGCCAGGCGGACGATACATTTCTTTGTTCTTTCGAACCTCTGATTCTTCCGAGTCATTGACTTCTCGGGATCGACGCGTCGACGCCGTGATCAAGCTTGCAGTTCGCGCGTCGTCCCCGAAAGGAGTTATCGTTTCTGACGTGTTCCTGAAACGCGGTGAAACGATCACTGGGGATGTGGCTCAGCTTCGCACCTGCGCCAAACCGATCCGGTACACGGTCCCTGAGGTCCTGAGAGCGCCAGTTCTTATCGCTCTGACCAGCCCTGATCAGCTGTGCCGTCAGCTACTCGCCACTCGTCGCCTGACTGCGGGCGACTCACCGCTACCATTCCCGGTTACGTGCTCGTTTCGCATCGCCCTGGGAACGTTCACGGACCAATTGGCTATATACCCGGGACGATCATGCAGTGCTCGACAGGCACAGGAGATCCGTCGATATGACGTTCGGTGAGCACAGAGAGAAACTGTCGCCCCCATCACCAGATGATGATGCGGATTCCGCACAGCGTCTGACCGCCGCGTTGCAGCAGGCTAAACGCGACGCGGGCCTGAGTTTCACCCAGCTCGCGCAACGAATCCCCTACAGCCGCGTCACGGTGTGGCGCTACATCAAGGGGGAATCGCTGCCGCCGAGCTCGGCAGTGATCCACATAGCGAACGCCTGTGGATGTGATCCAGAGCCATTGCTGCGGCTGTGCCACGCCGCCGCGACCCCGGCGGCCGCTGGTCCGCGATCCGGACAGAGCAGTACCCCCGTCACCACAGGTCTGGCCGCCGTACAGGGATCATCGACGTCGGTCCCCCGGTCCGGACGGCGGCGCTCACGATCACTCGCGGCCGTCGCTGCAGTCCTCGTGGCGATCGTGATCCCGTCCAGCATGGCAGCCAATGACGCGGAACCCTCCGCCATCGCGCTCGCCGACGCCGACGCCCCGCCCGATGACACCGACGCGCCTGCCAACGCCGCCATCCGACACGACTTCGCGCCACGTCACATACGCGCGCCGCGGATGCCCAAGGCAGCGCCGGACGGATCCTCGAGGTCCGATCATGAGGTCGTAGCGCTGGGCAGCGTGGCGCTCGCCATGTCGGCGAAGCAGACCGCGTACGTGGTGTCGGTGATGCGCGCGGGCTCGGCGACCTACCGCTCGCTGTTCGACAACGAGGTGCGGTGCAGGTGGCCCGGCGGCGAGCAGAGCTTTGTGACCGGACAAAACATCCTGCAGCACGGGACGTCGTCGGAGCGCGAGAGGGAAGACGTCCAGCTGACGACACGCTTCCTGCTGCATCCCGGCGTGGCGACCAAGGTCACCTGCACCGCGTACGTCCGCGCCGCCACGCTCAGAGACGACCTCGACGCGCAGTTCCGGCTGGACAGCGGGCGGATCGGGTTCGCCGACACGTCCGTGGACAACACGACAACAGGCGTGCCCGCCCAGGCTGCGGTGCCGCGTGGCCTCCTGCACGTGGGACCAGCTCCCCACATGATTGCTCGGGAGCCGGTACTCAGGTCCTTCACCTTCGCACCGGGCTTCACCCACCTCAGCATCTCCGCCGACACCCAATACCAGACCTGCTATCCGCAGAAGGACAAGCACTGCGACATATCCGGCCCGACCACGTCGACGGCCACCTTCACGCTGTACGTCACCCAGTGGAAGGGCAACGAGGTCTGTCAGAAAAACCGGGCTACCGGAGAAATCCGCGAGATGTCCTATGCGGTGCACCACCATCACGTACCGCTGCACTTGCCCAACTTCGCCATCCGCGCAGACTGCGACCCGCGGTTCAGCGCCTACGTCATGGTGCGATGGGTAGACGGGATGGACGGCGCGGTACAAGGCGCAGCGGAAGGCCTGACTGACTCACGCGGATCAACCTCACAGCACAACGCCAACATGAGCCACATTTTCGCGATCCCCTACAACAGCTGAACAGATCATTCGTCAGGGTGCACACGACTTGGGGCGGCCTCACCAGACGCCGACCCCGACTTCGAAACACCCGTGCAGCCGACTTCAGACATTGACAGTTCGCGTTCGTTGCCGCTGTTCATGGAGGGATTTTCTCGCATAGATTTTGCATAACCGCCATGATGCGCTGTTTGGAATCGATGTCGATGTTTCGTCTGCACGGATGTTCGAAATGCCGTGCACGCCGATCGCGGCTTGATAGCCAAAATTACTGTCCGAGCACTCGCCCACACATGAGGTCCGCCCGTTAACTGGCATCACTTGGGCCAGATTCCGCTGTTCGACCGGGGCCCGAGACTGTCCCTACCAAAGGACGCCAGTTTGCGGGAGGCGGTAGACCCGCCGCCGTCGAGTTGGCGGAGCGCGTCGACTAGAGCAACCATGCCCCCTTCGTGAAGCAGGCAGGTCCGCAGGATCGCGTACACATGCAGACGCGTGACGGAGTGGTACGGCACGGTGTGTCCGATCTCCGGGGGGAGCAAGTCGATCAGCAGGGCGCGCCCTGTTTGTTCACGCATGAACGGCACGCCCAATAGCTCGTCCACCAAATCGGACAGCTCGGACAGCGGCGTTGAAATCGGCCTTTCGGGCTGCTGTGGGAGGCCCCATGGCAGAGCCGAATCCGGTACGCCGGGCAACCGAAACCACGCAACGGTCTGAGTTTGTTTGACCGACACTGCGATCCGACGGTAAGTGGCAGGGTCAGCGGCGGGCTCGTCTACTACTACGTCCCTGTAAAAGTCGTCCGACACGATAAGGGCAAGCATGGCATCAGTGGCTGACTGCTGGGTCTGCGCCTCGCTGGCACCGAGGATCCGGAACGCCAGGTTAACCGCATGGCTGACCACTCCGTCGCGGTTCTGGTAAACCTCACCGTGATGCACAACGACGCGCAGCCGTATCCTGGCTTCTGGGGCGTGCACAGCGTTGTACCGACGCAGTGCCGCCAGTAGGCGCTGCTGCCAGTTATCGACCAACCATACTTTCGGGAACTCAGCGGGTATCAGGATCACTGCTCCGTCGCCACGGTCCTCGTGATAGCACTGCTTCCACGGGATGCCAGAAGCATCGAACGCCTCACGCAGCATGTCGAAGAGACCTTCGTGCACCGTACGCAGGTGGACCAGTGTTCGCTCCGGACCGGCGATTCCCATAACGTCCACCGCGATGATCGTCCGGAACTCGGCCACAGCCATCTTCCGCTTGACGCGCCTGAGTGCCGCTTCGACGTCGAGTGAAGCCGCGATCGTAGCGTCCAACGCGGCGTTCTCTGCCCCAAAGTCCTTGTCGTCCATGGCTGCTACCTCGCCTCGCCGGGATCGCGTCGGTCGAGTTCGGCTTTCAGTTTCTGTCTCGCGTGCCGCAGCGTCGACCGGACTGTGGCTGATTGCCTCCCGATGGCCTCGGCGATCTCATGCGGACCGAAGCCGCTCAGGTACCACGCCATGACCTCGCGTTGTTGATCAGGCAGGCACTTGAGCATCGCGACTACCAACGGGTTTTCCTCGATCTCAGCGTGTTCCGCTCTGTCTTCCTTGGCCGGTACGAGCCAGCCCCCGACCACGGCTCGGTGCATCGAGTCCGCGTCGCGCCTTGCCTGCCTGAGGGCGACCCGGTACGCGGCCTTGTAGACCCAGGCTCTGGGGTTCTCGATTTTCCACCAGGCGCGATAAGCACAGAACATCGCCTCCTCGGCGGCATCTTCTGCTTCGACCGAGAAGCCCGTCTTGACCAAGAACGCAACCACCCGAGCGAACTCCGCGCGGAAGAACTCGTCGAAGTCAGTGTCGCGGCTGTCCGGCACCGTGCACCTCGTCCCTGCAGCAGCACTTTATCTCTATCGACTGGTTACGACGACGCACAGCGCCAGGAGCGCGATCATTCCGGTGGCAAGCGCCGTGATGATCACCGAATGCGTGGTGACGTACAGACCACTCAGACCGGCCTGCAGTGTGTTGCACAAGATCGCGAGCGAGTGCACCGGCCAATTCGAGCGTTCGGGTTTGTTGTCCATGTCGGTGTTGTGCGGGGACACCTCACTGGCGTGCAATGAAGGCGCCAGGTGTGTCAATGTACGGAGTCGCCAGCACGCGAGTTGGTGCTTCACTCCTTCGTGCAGAGGACTTCGGGTTAGGTGGTTGTACCTGAGTCGTCTGCTCTGACCGGCTGTGGGCGCTGCCCGCGAGGTACCGGTACGTCGATGCGGTGAAGGAGACTTACGTGTCGCGAGAGCGCGCCCAAGTAGCGTTCGAAGCTCCCAACTCCGCGCCTCCGGCCACACGAACCGACCAATGCGTGCACGTCCGGAACATGCCTCAACGCTGGCTCGAATCGTAGCTTGGACCGGCTGGCGGACCGGCAAGCCCGGCGAATCCGCTGACGGGGCGGGAAACAACCAATGACACTGTGAGTGTCGAAACTCCGTCCGTACTGGTCAGCAGTGTGGAGTGCTCTTGCTCGATGCTCCAGAGTTGATCATGCCGTGGCTTAGCAGGGCTTCGATACAGCGCGCGACGATCGTTGTGGTACCCGGAGTGGTGATTCTGTTGACCTGTGGCGGTTGAGTCCGACGATGATCAGGCCGAGGATGTGGGGTCTGCGAGCGCGCACTTGATCGGAGGCAAGCGTCTTGTTGGCCGGTGTGATCTGCCCATGGATCAATACCACTAAGTTAAGGTCAAAATGTGGTAGTGTTTCCCGGTGGCTCGGGTTGGGCAAGTGAAAGTGCGCGGCGACGATTCAGCGGCCGTTCGGTTGACAGATCGTATTTCTTTGGGCGTTCTCGCTGAAGTGTTTCCTCGTGATGTTATCGAGGATGTGCTCACGGAGACTGGGTGTCGCGAGCAGCGAACTCGTTTGCTTCCGGCGCATGTGGTGGTGCGTTTTTGTCAGGCGATGTGCTTGTTCTTCGATGACGACTACGAAGAGGTGATGCGTAAGCTCGTTGGGTCGTTGAAATCGATGGGCTCGTGGCAGGGTAGCTGGAAAGTCCCGTCGACTTCTGCGATTACGCAGGCTCGACAAAGGTTGGGGGCCGAACCGTTGCGCCTGTTGTTTGAGAGAACGGCGGTTCCTGTGGCGCGGCGTGGCACGAAGGGCGCGTGGCTGGGCTTTCGGCGGCTCATGGCGATCGATGGGTTCATGCTGGACATCCCGGACACAGATGATAACGTCGAAGAATTCGGTCGTAGGACCAACGGCACGAAGGCTAGTGCGTTCCCTCAGGTGCAGTTGGTGGCGCTGACGGAATGTGGATCGCATGCCGTCGTCGGTGCTGCCATGGGGCCGTGTAACGGGGATGAGAGGGCGCTGGCCAGGCAGATTCTGTCCAGGGCTGAGTCGGATATGCTGATCACGGCTGACCGGAATTTCTACAGCCTCGACTTGTGGGGTAAATTCCTTGCTACGGGTGCTGACCTGCTGTGGAGGGTCACCGCGAATGTGAAACTACCCATTCTGCGCTGGCTTCCCGACGGCTCATACCTGTCCGTTGTATGTCCGAGGAATATTCGGGTCGGCGGTATGAAGAGCTGATTCGACGCGCACGAGACGATGGCGACATTGACGACTCGGAAGGGTACCTAGTCCGGGTCGTTGAATACGATGTTCCGAATCGAGAAGGAAGCGGATCGGATGAGATCATCTGTGTGATCACGTCCATCCTGGATCCTGCCGATGCGACCGCCGAACAACTCGCAGCCGCTTACCATGAGCGATGGGAATGCGAAGGCTTCATTGACGAGCTCAAGACGCACCAGCGAGGACCGGCCAAGGTACTGCGTTCCAAGTCGCCGGACATGGTACGCCAGGAGATATGGGCATTTCTGCTCACTCACTACGGGATTCGCCGACTGATGTGTAATGCCGCAGACGAGATCGGAGAAGATCCCGACCGTCTGTCGTTCATGCGATCTCTCCGAGTCATTCGCCGCCATATCACTGGACAGGCGGACTTTTCCCCCTAAACAGCGCGGGAGAGCGCTAAGGGAAACCTTCGCCGAAATCAACGAACGTCGCACCCGTACTCGACGGCACCGGAGCAATCCACGAGTCGTTAAACGATGGCGACACAACTCCTATACCGTCAAGAAACAGCATCAGCACGGAACTCGACATGATGGGCCGCCTACCATCCGTATCCGGGCGACAACCTTAACTTAGTGGTATTGGCCCATGGATGAGGATCGAGTGCAGGCCCGCCATTTGTTTGGCAAGCGCGTCACAATGGCACGGTTTCGACGGCAGCGGTCTTGTTGTGGATGTAAACCTCGGACGAACTGGTCTCGGACGGTCGCGCTCAACAGGGGAAGGTTCACGAGGTCGATTTAGGCAGTGTTTCGAAGTCATGGCCACTCGTTGATCGCGGCGACGGTCACCGTGGCCTCGTAGCGAACCGCGAGTTTGTCGTATCTGGTAGCCACGGCGCGGTTGCGCTTCAGGCGATTGATGCCGCATTCCACAGCATGGCGTTGTTTGTAGACCTCCGGGTCGAAGGCTGGGGGCCGACCACCGACTCGGCCCTTGGCCTTGCGGTGGCGCACCTGATCAGCCTTCTGCGGGATCGTGCATCGAATACCGCGATCCCGCAGATAGCCGCGGTTGGCCCGAGAACCGTACGCTTGTCCGCCAACACCCGGTCTGGACGGGTACGTGGCCTGCCGGACCCGGGGCCGAGACACCTATCCGACCCCGTGGGGTGGCGCAACGGTACGTCGACGGTGTGGCGCAGTGGCTGCGCGCCATGGTGCGCGTCCACAGTGAACACCGCGCCCCCAGCGGCGACCGCCCGCCGGAGCAGCGGCTGCGAACCGATCTCAGCTTCACCGACATCGTCGAGTTCCGGCTGGCCAACGGTGGGATCCTGTTCACCGCGTCCCTGCTGGAAGGACTGTGCGACTTCAACCTGGAACCGGTCTGGCACCAACTGGAAGACCTCTGGCGACTGGTCTTCGGGGCGCTCATCTTGCTCAACGACATCTATTCCTTCCGTCGCGAGTACTACGCGGGCGAGACCACCAATGCCGTGTACTGCCTGCACGTCAACGACGGCATGCGCTTCCAGGAGGCGGTCGACTACCTGGCCACCTTCGTCAACGGCCGGGTCCACCGATTCCAGGCCGAGTGGCCACACAGACTGCGACAGTTCCCGCCCGAGGCGCGACGAACTGACCCGCTACTTCCACGCGATCGAACTCATGATCGCCGGGAACGTGTACATGCAACGGACCGCCCCCGATACCACGGATTCGAACCAGCCGAGCCCCTCCCGTTCGTGCTGCTGGTCATGGACCCCGCCCGGACCGTCGTTCCCCCGCACCCGGCCCGCACCTTCCCGACAGCGGCGAACGATGTCGCGGTCGAATCGAGGTCATCTGACACTCGTGCGTTGGTCAGTCATCAACGACATTCAATCATTGGAGAGTGGGATAGTCGCGGGTGATTCCGCCTGGCCGTTATGCCAGGATCTGCGGGCGAGGAAAAATGACGTACCACAAAGAGGGGCAGTCAATCGCCGACACCAGAGAATGGTTCATTTCTTAGTCCGTATTGTCGGTACGTTGCGTTTTCCAGATGTTGTGACGCGGTTCACATTCCTCAAGTGTTGTGGCCATTTCTGATGGCTTCACTGGTGCGGCCAATCGAGCCGGGGCCCCCGGTTCGACCATGGAACCGGAAGGAGAAGGATTAGCCGTGGAGCGTCGTGCTTTTCTGCGCACTGCCGTGGTCGGTGCGGGATCGGTGGCTTTAGGGTTCACGATGACGCGGGAGTCGCTGGCCTATCCGGCGCAGACTGGTCCCAGCCCGTATGGGAATCTGCTGCCGGCTGACGCGAATGGGATCATGCTGCCGCAGGGCTTCACCAGCCGGGTGATCGCCCGCTCAAGCCAGACGGTGTCGGGCACCAGTTACACCTGGCACGGCGCCCCGGACGGCGGCGCCTGCTATGCCAACGGCACCGGGTGGATCTACGTGTCCAACGCCGAACTCGGCAGCGGCGCCGGTGGGGTGAGCGCCGTCCGCCTGGACAGCAACGCCAACATCACCGGCGCCTACAGCATCCTGTCGGGCACCAACCGCAACTGTGCCGGTGGGACAACCCCCTGGAACACATGGCTGTCCTGCGAGGAGGTGGACCGCGGCTACGTCTACGAGACTGACCCGTTCGGGGTGAACCCCGCCGTGCGACGGGACGCGATGGGCCGGTTCAAGCACGAGGCCGCCGCCGCGGACCCCGACCGACAGGTCATCTACCTGACCGAGGACGAATCCGATGGCGGGTTCTACCGGTTCGTGCCCACCACGTGGAGCAATTTGTCCGCGGGCACCCTGCAGGTGCTCAAGGAATCCGGCGGGGTGCTGTCCTGGGCGAACGTTCCCGACCCGGACGGTAGCCCCACCCGTACCCGCAAGCAGGTCTCGGGCATGAAGGTGTTCAACGGCGGCGAGGGCGCCTACTACCGCAACGGTACGTGCTTTTTCACCACCAAGGGTGACAACCGGGTGTGGGCCTACAACGCGGTCAACAACACCATCGCGATAGCCTACGACGACAACCTGACCTCCAACCCGCCGTTGACCGGGGTGGACAACATCACCGGCGCGACCGTGGGTGACCTTTACGTCGCCGAGGACGGCGGCAACATGGAGATCTGCATCATCACCCCGGACGACATCGTGGCCCCGTTCCTGCGAATCACCGGTCAATCTTCGTCCGAGATCGCCGGTCCGGCGTTCAACCCCGCGGGTAATCGGCTGTACTTCTCCTCACAGCGCGGCACAAGCGGATCCAGCAGCGGTGGCATCACTTACGAGGTGACCGGTCCGTTCCGCACCGCACTCTGACCTCTGTTCTGGTTTCACTCCAGTTCCCGGTGCCCGTCCCCTCGGGGTTTTCGGCCCGTCCGGCAGCGGTAAGGCCGTAAGCCGCAGCCCAGCGCAGGACTGCTCGGCTCCCAGACGGCGACGGGCGCCGACACTGTCGCTCAGAATGTGGCGATCGGGTTGACCGGGCTGCCGGACGTACCGGCGAAGCGGACCGGCGCGACTGCGAGGTGGAAGTCCCACTGGCCGAGCTCGGCAGCCGTCGTCGCGCACACCTCCAAGTCGCAATTGTCGAGCATCCACAGACCCATCGCGACGAGGCTCACGGCGTGCACCGGCATCAACACGTCTTCATACCCCGACGGCTGAACGTCCTGAGGAGTGTCGGCGCCGATCAGCGCGACCTCCCGTTCATGCAGCCACGGCAGGCAGGAGGCGTGCCAGCCGGCCTGCGTGACACCGCTCGACGCACCGGCCTCGTGCCGGACGCGGCCATAGCCGGTCCGCAGGAGTACCGCATCGCCGGATCGCACCCGCACACCCTGGCGACGCTCGGCCTCCTCGAGATCTTCGGGAAAAACACCTTCCCCCGGTTCCAGCCACGGCACATCGCGGACCTTCGCGATGTCGAGCAGGACACCACGCGTGATGATCCCGTTCGCCGCCGCCGTGACGGCCGCCCACGCCGATCCCGTTGCGGCGTCGACCAACGAGTGCGACCGCCCGTTGTATGTCGCGCCGTCCCAGAAGATGTGGCACGGCGAGTCGATGTGGGTGATGGTGTTGCCGTGGAACATGATGCCGAGCCGCTCGTTCGAAAAACCCCAGCGCCGGTCGTTGCGGAATCCGGGCACCGGCATGTTCTCGGCACCCGGCATGTCGGCGGCGCACGGGCACGTCGTCGTCGACCGCTCCATGTCTTCCGGCACGGCAACTTCCCATGCGCACGACACGCTCCTGCCGTGGCGCACGGCCCGCGCCGCCGCCAGCCGGACGTCATCGGTGATGTGGTTCAGAGTGCCGAGCTCGTCGTCGTCGCCCCACCGTCCCCAGTTCGACAGCGTGTTGAAGTAGGCGAGCACGTCGTCCTGTGTGGGTATCGGTCGCCCTGCCGTCATCCCAGTATCTACTCCTCCGGTCACACGGTCGGAGCCACCAAGGCCCGCCAAGCGCATCCAACACCCTCTCACAGCTTGATCGCGACGGCCTTCGTCTCCAGGAACGCCTCGATGCCCTCGGCGCCGCCTTCCCGTTCCTGCCCGCTGTTGTACATGCCGCCGAACGGCAACTCCGAGCGGACGGCGTCGGGTCGTTCAGACCTATGACGCCGAAGTGCAACTGCTCCATCGCGGTCCAGAGCCTGGTCAGATCCTTGCCGAAGACGTACGCGGCCAGGCCGTAGTCGGTCGCGTTGGCCCGGCGCACCGCCTCATCGTCGGTGTCGAACGTGTACACCGGCAGGACCGGGCCGAAGGTCTCCTCGCGGCTGACGAGCATGTCGTTCCGCACTCCGGTGAGGACAGTGGGCTGCCTTTGTAGTTTCAGGGTTCCCCACCCCGCCGTGCCCTCCATTCCAGCACCCCGTGTCCTCCATTGCGGCACCTCGAGTTGCGCGTTGGGGCACCTCGTCGCGCACGTTGCGGTGGGACTGTCCCGGTCTCGTTCATATCCGGTTTGCTCCCTGCGGCGGGCAGAGGTCGACCTTCGGGCGGCATGGCGATGCCGGAATGTGCGGGACGTGGTGTCGGAATGTGCAACACGGGGTGCCGGGATGGTGGACACGGCGGATTTCTCATCCCCGCGACCGCGCCACCCCCGAAGTCCAGCCGCGGCAACGCTGGAATCGAAATCGCGCGTTCGGGCCGTGACGCGACCATCACCGAAATACCAGGAGTCTGGTCGGTCAGCGCTAGATCAGGTTGGAGCGAGGGCGGCGAGCGTGGACTCCAGATCACGCAGGCCCGCATGCGGAGCGTTGACCAGGACGGCCATGTTGCCCGGTGGGTGGGCGTTGTCGTACATGAGTTGGTGCGACCGTCCCACGTCGGTCAGGTCGCCGCACCGCGACAGGCACGGGTCCAACCGGCCAGAGCCGACCAGTTCGGTCACCTCGCGGCACTCGCGCGAGTTGGCGTAGTGCGAGCCCTGCAGCCGCTTCTGGCGCATCCACAGGTGCCGCAGGTCGAGGTCGGCGTTGTAACCGCTGGTGCCGCCGCAGATCACCACCATGCCGCCCGAGTCGCACACGTACATCGAGGTGGGAATACTGTCCTGGCCGCTGTGTTCCAACACGATGCGCGGCGACCGGCGTTCGCCGAGGATTTCCCAGATACGGCGGCCGAAGCCGCGTGCGCCGTGCGTCCACCGTGCCATTGCCTCGTCGTCGACCACGTCGGGCAACCTGCCCCAGTGGTCGAACTGCTTGCGGTTGATGACGCCCTCGGCGCCCAATCGCAGGCAGTGCTCGGCGCGGGACTCGTCGGAGATGACCGCGATCGGGATCCCGCCGTACAGCCGGACGATCTGGATGGCCATGGAGCCGAGCCCGCCCGAGCCGCCCCAGATCAGCACCGGGTCGCCGGGGCGCACGGTGTGCGGTGGCCAGCCGAGCAACTGCCGGTACGCCGTGGCGCCGGTCAGCATGAAGCAGGCTGCTTCCTCCCACGTGAGGTTCGCCGGCTTGGGATGGCACTGGTATTCGTCGACGACCGTGAACTGCGCGAAGGAGCCATAGTTGTTCTCGTAGCCCCACACGGCTTGCGTCGTGGACTGGATGGGGTCGGCGCCCAGTCTGATGTCGGTGGCCGTTTCGTCCCACTGCATCCCGGACAGGACGACCTCGGATCCCACCTGGACATCGTGCACGCCTTCGCCGACCGCCCACACCACGCCGGAGCCTTCCGAACCGCCGATGTGGAAACCGCTCGGATCACCGGCTTTCGAGCGTGCGGCGATAACATCCAGTGGTGCGCCGAGCGCGGACCAGACGTTGTTGTAGTTGATCCCGGCCGCCATCACGAGCACCAGCGCCTGACCGCGGCGCAGTTCCGGCACCGGTAGCCGTTCGATCTCGAACGCGCCGGCCGGCGGACCGTAGCGCTCGGGCCGGATCACCGAGGCGTACATCTGCTCGGGCACGCTGCCCATCGGTGGGATCTCGCCTAATTCGTACCACGGCTTCACGATCGACGGCATCCTTTCCAGCAACCCGCGTTCGCCGAACACGGCAAAGGTCAGTCAGGGCGCACAGCTCACCCACGCCTGACCGTCAGCCAGCGACGCGGTCGGCACACCGTCCGCATGGGTCAGAGCACGGCTGGGGCGATCAGTGGTGGTCGCCGACCGTGCGAGTGCGATTCGCTGTCGTTGCCCGGAAACGTCTTCGGACTCCGAGCGGTGGCGAAGATCCCAGTTAAGGTCTCAAGGTACGCGCCATCGCGCAAGGTCCCCCAGTTGAGTCACATCGAACCCGGTATGTCAGCGATGCTAAGAGCGTTCGCGGAACCCTGTCAACAAAGCCGGCGTGCTGTCCAACGTTTTGGCCTCGATGAAAGGTTCCCGCGAACCCGCCGGAAGAAACCATCCACTATGGATCAATGGAGCACTGCGTTCGAGGTCAGCGCCCGAGTGGCGGACGGTTGTGCGGGTCTGTCACGACTATCGCCCGATCGGGTGATTTGCAAACTGATCATCGAGATAGCAGTGTGGAGGGCGGGTGGTACGCCTTCCGGGTACAGACGTTCACTACTGGGGGATCGTATGAAGACTGTGTTGGTGCTACCTGAGCTGTTAGACAGCGAGGTCATGAGCTGGCAGTCTGTACTGTCGTTGTGATGTCGCGGGAGCCGATCGCGGTCATCGGTTGTTCGTGCAGGTTGCCCATGGCTCCGAATGTCGGTGCCTTTTGGCGGCTACTCACAGATGGTGCCGATGCCGTAGGGGAAGTACCGGCCGAACGGGCCGACTTGGGACCCGAGCAGGGCAGAGCCGGGTTTCTCGACCGGGTGGACGAGTTCGACGCGGGCTTTTTTGGCATACCGCCAACTGAGGCCGTGGCGCTCGATCCGCGACAGCGCCTGACGCTGGAACTTGGCTGGGAGGCGCTCGAAGACGCCGCCATCGTCCCGGGTCGCCTGCGCGACACGCGAACCGGCGTGTTCATCGGAGCGACCGGTGACGACTACGCCACCATCGCGCACCGTCGTGGCCTTGACGGAATCACGACGTACAGCCTTACCGGACTCAACCGGGGCATGCTGGCCAACCGGTTGTCCTACACTCTCGGCCTGCGCGGGCCGAGTCTGACGGTGGACGCCGCCCAGTCGTCTTCCCTGGTAGCAATTCATTTGGCAGTCGAAAGCCTGCGTGCTGGCGAGTCATCGGTCGCACTCGCCGGCGGAGTAAACCTCATTCTCGCACCGGACAGTACGGTTGCTGTCAGCCTTTTCGGCGGTCTGTCACCGGACAGTCGTTGTCACACCTTCGATGCGCGGGCCAACGGCTATGTCCGCGGCGAGGGCGGCGCGATTGTCGTGCTGAAACGCCTTGCCGACGCGGTCGCCGACGGTGATCCGGTGTACTGTGTGATCAGAGGCAGTGCGGTCGACAACGATGGTGGCGGGGAAAGCCTTACCTCTCCGGTGCGCGCGTCGCAGGAAGATGCAATTCGGCTTGCGTGCCGCGACTCGGGTGTGGAACCTGGCGAGGTTCAGTACGTAGAGCTGCACGGCACCGGAACCAGGGTCGGTGACCCGATCGAGGCCGCGGCGCTCGGTGCCGCGCTGGCAACCGTGCCCGGGCGGGAAGACCCGCTGCTGGTCGGTTCGGTCAAGACCAACATCGGCCACCTGGAAGGCGCGGCCGGGGTGGCCGGCCTGCTCAAGGCAGTGCTTTGCCTGCGGCATCGGCAGTTGGTCCCCAGCCTGAACTTCGCGCGACCGAACCCGGCTATCCCGATGGCCGACCTGAACCTGCGGGTTCAGCTGGATACGGAGCCGTGGCCGCGTCCTGACCGGCGGCTCGTGGCAGGCGTGAGCGCGTTCGGCATGGGCGGCACGAACTGCCACGTGGTCCTGTCTGATTGGGACAGTCAAAGCGATCCTCCGCCGCGTCGGCTCGGCGGGCCGGTGCCATGGCTGGTGTCCGCGAAAACGCATGAGGCGCTGCGGGCGCAGGCGCGAGGCTTGGCCGACCTGGACGACACGGATGATCCGGTCGACATCGGATATTCGCTGGCCTACACCCGTTCGCTGTTCGACCAGCGCGCGGTCATCATCGGTGCCGATCACGACGCGCTGCGTGACGGCGCGCGGATGCTGGCTGACGGCGAGGCCGCTTCGAGCGTCGTGCGCGGGCCGGCGCTGCCCCGGCCGGTAACCGGGACCGTGTTCGTCTTCCCAGGTCAGGGTCCGCAGTGGACTGGGATGGCCGTCGACCTGATCGAGTCCTCCGAGGTGTTCACGGCCCGGATGACCGAGTGCGCGGCCGCGCTCGCCCCGTACGTCGACTGGGACCTGTTCGACGTGCTGCGCGACGAGCAGGCATTGGAACGTGTGGACGTGGTCCAGCCCACGTTGTGGGCGGTTATGGTCTCGCTGGCCGAACTATGGCGGTCACAAGGGGTTTCGCCGTCGGTGGTCGTTGGACACAGTCAGGGTGAGATCGCCGCGGCTTGCGTGGCCGGTGCGCTGTCATTGGCCGACGGGGCGCGCGTGGTCGCGCTGCGTGCCAGGGCGTTGCTGGAGCTGTCCGGTCGAGGCGGGCTGGTGGCGGTGCCGTTGCCGCCCGACCAAGTGCCGCTGGTTGAGGGACTCTCGGTGGCGGCGCTCAACGGTCCGAGTGCCACGGTCGTCGCCGGCGAACCCAGGGCACTGGACGAGATCTGTGCCCTGGTACCGGATGCCCGTCGTATCCCGGTCGACTACGCCTCGCATTCGGTGCAGGTCGAGACGATCAGGGACCGGATGCTCGCCGACCTGACCCCGATCACCCCGAAGTCCTCGGACATCGCGTTCGTCTCGACCGTGACCGGCGAACGCGTTGATACCGCCGGACTGGACGCGATGTACTGGTACCGCAGCCTCCGCCAGCCGGTCCAGTTCGAGCCGGTGGTCCGGCGACTGCTGGACCACGGTGTGTTCATCGAGGTCAGCCCGCATCCCGTGCTGACAATGGGAATTCAGCAGACGGCCGACAGCGCCAGGGCTGATGTACTGGTGCTGGGTACGCTGCGCCGAGGCGAGGGCGGCGCGGAACGGTTCCTCAAATCGTTGGCCGAGGCGCATGTTCACGGCGTGGCGGTTGATTGGGGCCCTGCGCTGTCCGGCGGCCGCAGGGTCGCGCTGCCGACGTATGCTTTCCAGCGTCAACGTTACTGGCTGGGCAGCGCCGAGCCGGCGAGGCCGGTCGCCGACACCCGGGACTGCCTGGAGCTTGTGCGGTCAGAAGCCGCCGCTGTGCTTGGCCGCGGCCGGTCTGGTGACATCGTCGCCGAGCTCACCTTCCGTGACCTGGGTTTCGACTCGTTGCTCGCGATCGAACTGCGAAATCGGCTGGTGCGGGCGACTGGCGTCCGGCTGCCCAGCTCCGCGCTGTTCGACTATCCGACTCCGGCGGAGCTGGCCGGGTACCTCGCCGACGGCACACCGGAACCTCAGATCACCCCCGCTGCCACCACACCGGTCGACGAGCCGATTGCCATCGTGGCCATGAGCTGCCGGTATCCCGGTGGCGTCCGGTCACCGGAAGATCTGTGGCGCTTGGTTTCCGAGGGCATTGACGCGATCGGTGACTCGCCGGCCGACCGTGGTTGGGATGTCACCGGGTTCCGCGGCGGTTTCCTGGCCGACATCGCCGAGTTCGACGCGCCGTTCTTCGGGATCTCACCGCGGGAGGCCGTGGCGATGGATCCGCAGCAGCGGCTGCTGCTCGAAACCTGTTGGGAGGCCGTCGAACGAGCTGGCATCGATGCCGATTCGTTGCGCGGCAGCGATACCGGTGTGTTCGTCGGCGCGACGGCCCAAGACTACGGTCCCAAACTGCACGAGGCCGACAGCGACCTTGCGGGATATCTGCTCACTGGCAACACTCCGAGTGTCGCATCGGGACGTGTCGCATACTTGCTTGGCTTGCAGGGCCCTGCGATGACAGTCGACACCGCCTGCTCGTCGTCGCTTGTCGCCTTGCACTTGGCAGTGCAGTCGCTGCGTCACGGTGAATGTTCGCTGGCCCTTGCGGCTGGGGCCACCGTGCTGGCCAACCCTGGCATGTTCATCGAATTCGACCGGCAGCGCGGCTTGTCACCAGACGGCCGGTGCAAGGCCTTTGCTGCCGCTGCTGACGGCACCGGCTGGGCGGAGGGCGTGGGGGTTCTGCTCCTTGAGCGATTGTCGGACGCGCAGGTCAATGGTCATCGGGTGTTGGCGGTGGTGCGTGGTTCGGCGGTCAACCAGGATGGGGCTTCCAACGGGCTGACCGCGCCGAATGGTCCGTCACAGCAGCGGGTGATTCGTCAGGCGTTGGCGAACGCCGGTCTGTCCACGTCAGACGTTGATGTGGTGGAGGCGCACGGGACGGGCACGACCCTTGGCGACCCGATCGAGGCGCAGGCGATTCTGGCGACCTACGGACAGGATCGGAACCGGCCGTTGCTGTTGGGATCGGTGAAGTCGAACATCGGACACACCCAGGCCGCGGCGGGCATGGCTGGTGTGATCAAGATGGTCGAGGCCATGCGGCACGAGGTGCTGCCACGCACCCTGCACGTCGATCAGCCGTCACCGCATGTCGACTGGACTGCTGGCACGGTGTCGCTGCTCACCGAGCAGCACCCGTGGCCCGCGAGTAGCCGACGCAGGCGAGCGGGTGTGTCCTCGTTCGGCGTCAGCGGCACCAACGCCCACGTGATCCTTGAAGAAGCAGCAGCCCGGAAGGCCCCCTTGACGGCAGTTGATGCCCCGAAAGGGCTGCCATGGGTGCTGTCGGCTCGGAGTGAGTCGGCGTTGCGGGAGCGGGCCCGGGATCTCCTTGCCTACGTGGATAGTCCTGCTCACGATGTCGGCTTCTCGCTGGCCACCACCCGGGCCCAGTTCGACCATCGCGCGGTAGTGCTGGCGGATGACCGCGCTCAGTCCCTGACCGCGTTGGCATCCGGCATCTCGTCCACAGGACTTGTCGCGGGGCAGGCGGACACGGGTGGCGGAGTCGTGCTCGTGTTCCCCGGTCAGGGTTCGCAGTGGGTGGGGATGGCCCAGGAGTTGCTGGAGTCTTCTCCGGTGTTCGCAGCGCGGATGGGCGAGTGCGCGGCGGCTCTGGCGGAGTTCGTTGACTGGTCGCTGGTTGATGTGCTCGGCGATGAGCTGGCATTGGAGCGGGTCGACGTGGTTCAGCCGGCGCTGTGGGCTGTGCTGGTCTCGTTGGCCGAGGTGTGGCGTTCGTTCGGCGTTACCCCCTCAGCGGTGGTAGGGCACAGTCAGGGCGAGATCGCGGCGGCTGTCGTGGCGGGCGGGTTGTCTCTGGCAGGTGGCGCCCGGGTCGTCGCGTTGCGTTCACGGGTGATTCGGGACGTGCTTGCCGGCCGTGGCGGCATGGTGTCCGTGCCGTTGCCTGCTGAGCAGGTTGTGTTGAGCGACGGATTGTCGATAGCCGCGGTCAACGGACCGAGCTCTACAGTTGTCTCCGGTGATCCGGATGCCTTGGAGCGGTTGCTGGACACGGTCGAGGATGCTCGGCGGATTCCGGTGGACTATGCGTCGCATTCGGCACACGTCGAAGCTATCCAGGAGCGTCTGCTCGCTGAGCTGGCGTCAGTCACTCCCGTTGCGGGGACTGTGGCGTTCTACTCCACCGTGACCGGTGGGCGGATGGACACCGCGGAGTTGACTGCTGACTACTGGTATCGGAACCTGCGTGAGACTGTCCGATTTGGTCAGGCGACCGAGGCGTTGCTGGGCAGTGGTCATGGTGTGTTCATCGAGGTGAGTCCGCATCCGGTGTTGACTGTGGGGATGCCGGACGACGTTGTGGCGTTGGGGACGTTGCGGCGCGGCGATGGCGGTTGGTCGCGGCTGGTGACTTCGTTGGCTGAGGCTTATGTCCGCGGTGTCGACGTGGACTGGCGTCCGCTTTTCCCGGATGCCAATGTGGTGGATCTGCCGACCTATCCGTTCCAGCGCAGGCGTTACTGGCACCAATCGGTGTCGCGCCGCACGACATCATACGTGGACAGTGCTGTCGAGGAGGACGAACCAGCGTTCGTGCGAGACATCGCGGCGCTCGCTCCGGCGGACCGGGATCGAGCGATCAGCACGCTGGTGAGCCATGAGACTGCCACAGTGCTCGGACATTTGTCCGCCGAGCACCTGGCCACCGGCAAAGCCTTCAAACAGCTGGGCTTCGACTCGATGACAGCCGTAGACCTCCGCAATCGGCTGAACGCCAGGACTGGTCTCCGGTTACCGCCCACAGTGCTGTACGACCACCCAACGCCCGAGGCGCTGGCCGACCATCTGCGCACGCTGATCAGCGGATCCTCGAGCGAGGCTCCCGTGCGGACTGTGGTGGCGAACGCCGGCGACCCGATCGCCATCGTGGCGATGAGCTGTCGGCTGCCTGGTGGAGTCGGCAGTCCGGATGAGTTCTGGCAGCTGCTGTCCGATGAAGTGGACGCCATGGGCGCGTTCCCGACGGATCGCGGGTGGGATCTCGACGCGCTGTTCGGCGGCGAGCGGCCACATCCCCGATCTGGTGGCTTCCTGTACGACCTGGGCTGGTTCGACGCGGAGTTCTTCGGCATCTCGCCGCGAGAGGCCCTGGCGATGGACCCGCAGCAGCGGGTGCTGCTGGAAACCTCGTGGGAGGTGTTCGAGCGAGCCGGGATGGACCCGCATTCGTTGCGTGGCAGCGACACTGGCGTGTTCATCGGCGCGATACCGCAGGACTACGGGCCACGGCCACACGAGGCGCCCGAGGACTTCCAGGGCTACCTGATCACCGGGAACACCGGAAGCGTGGTCTCCGGTCGGCTGTCCTACCTGTTCGGCTTCGAGGGCGGCGCCGTGACCATCGACACCGGCTGTTCGTCCGCGCTGGTCGCGTTACACGTGGCCAGCCAGTCGTTGCGGCAAGGTGAATGCTCGCTCGCACTGGTCGGTGCCGTGGCTGCGATGCCGAGTCCCGCGATCTTCACCGAGTTCACCCGTCACGGCGGCTTGGCCTCGGACGGTCGTTGCAAGGCGTTCGCTGCGGCGGCTGATGGGACCGGGTGGGCGGAGGGCGTTGGCGTGCTGCTGTTGGAGCGGCTGTCGGATGCGCGAGCCAACGGTCACCAGGTGTTGGCGGTGGTTCGTGGGTCGGCAGTGAACCAGGATGGCGCCTCGAACGGGCTGACCGCGCCGAATGGATTGGCGCAGCAGCGGGTGATCCGTCAGGCAGTGGCCAGTGCGGGTCTGTCGACGTCGGATGTCGATGTGGTCGAAGCGCACGGCACCGGTACGACGCTGGGTGATCCGATCGAGGCGCAGGCGATTCTGGCCACCTACGGGCAGGATCGGGATCGGCCGTTGCTGCTGGGATCGGTGAAGTCGAACATCGGGCACACGCAGGCCGCCGCGGGTATGGTCGGCGTGATCAAGATGGTGCTGGCGATGCGGCACGGTATGGTGCCGCGGACGTTGCACGTGGACTCGCCCAGCCCACACGTTGACTGGTCGGCCGGCTCGGTCGAGCTGGTCACCGAGGCTCAGCCGTGGCCCGAATCCGGCAGGCCGCGGCGGGCCGGTGTGTCGGCCTTCGGGGTCAGTGGCACCAACAGCCACGTGATCATCGAGGAGCTACCTGACAGCCAACTGCCTGCGGAGCGTCCGTCGGAGGCGGTCGTGCCCTGGGTGTTGTCCGCGCGGAGCCAGTCCGCGCTGTTGGCGCAAGCCGAGAATCTTGTGTCCTATGTGGATGACCGGGCCGGTGTCGGTCTCACGCTGGCCACGACCCGGGCGAGGTTCGAGCATCGCGCCGTGGTGGTGGATCCAGATGAGGACTCGATACGGGCTTTGGCCGAGGGACGTCCGCACGCTCAGGTGGTGACCGGTGTGGCCGCGCGGTCGAGTAATGCGGTTTTTGTGTTCCCTGGGCAGGGTTCGCAGTGGGTGGGGATGGCTCTCGAGTTGTTGGAGTCGTCAGCTGTGTTCGCCGAGCGGATGAGCGAGTGCGCGGTCGCCCTGGAGAAGTTCATCGACTGGCGCCTGGTGGACGCGCTTGGTGATGAGGGGATGTTGGCGCGGGTTGATGTTGTGCAGCCGGTGTTGTGGGCTGTGATGGTGTCGTTGGCTGAGGTGTGGCGTTCGTTTGGTGTTGTGCCTTCGGCGGTGGTGGGGCATTCGCAGGGTGAGATCGCGGCTGCTGTGGTTGCTGGTGGGTTGTCGCTGGTGGACGGCGCTCGCGTGGTGGCGTTGCGTTCTCAGGTGATTCGGGACGTGTTGGCCGGTCGCGGCGGGATGGTGTCGGTCCCGCTGTCGCCAGATGATCTGCGGTTGGCCGAAGGACTGTCGGTGGCCGCGGTGAACGGGCCGAACTCCACTGTGGTTTCCGGTGATCCGGATGCGTTGGAACGGTTGTTGGTCTCGGTTGAGGGTGCTCGGCGGATTCCGGTGGATTATGCGTCGCATTCGGTTCAGGTGGAGGCGATCCAGGATCGGTTGTTGGCCGATTTGGCGGGGATCGCTCCTGTTGCAGGAGATGTGGCGTTCTACTCCACCGTGACCGGCGAGCGGATGGACACCGCGGAGTTGACTGCCGAATACTGGTACCGCAACCTGCGTGAGACCGTCCAATTTGATCAGACGGTCAAGACGTTACGCCAAGCAGGCCGTAGCGTGTTCATTGAGGTGAGTCCGCATCCGGTGTTGACCGTGGGGATACAGGACGACGTTGTGGCGTTGGGGACGTTGCGGCGCGGCGATGGTGGTTGGTCGCGGTTGCTGACTTCGTTGGCCGAAGCCTATGTTCACGGCGTCGACGTGGCTTGGCGCCCTGCCTTTCCCGACACCAACACAGTTGATCTGCCGACGTATCCGTTCCAGCGCAAGCAGTACTGGCTTGTCCCCACGCGCGCTGAGTCGGCTGGGGCGTCGGCGCATCCCATTCTGAACGCTGTCGTGCCGTTGGCTGACGGTGACGGCGTCGTGCTGACCGGCCGGCTGTCGCTGCAGGACCAACCGTGGTTGGCGGACCACGCCGTGCACGGTGTGGTGCTGCTCCCGGGGGCCGCCTTCATCGAGCTGGCGACCTGGGCCGGTCACGAGGTCGGCTGCGATCGGGTGGACGAGCTGATCCTGGAAGCCCCACTGGTACTGACCGAACAAGGCGCCGTCGCTGTCCAGATGTTCGTGAGCGGCCCGGATGAGGACGGTCGCCGTTCGGTGACGGTGCATTCCCGGCCGGACAACGACGGGACGTGGACCAAGCACGCCACCGGGACTCTCTTGCCAGGCGAGGGCTCGCGGTCGGCGCTGCCGGTTTGGCCGCCGCAACACGCTGAAGCGATCGACCTGGACGGCCTGCAGAATCACATTGTCCAGGCTGGCTATCACTACGGACCGACATTCCAAGGTATCCGGGCCGCGTGGCGACGAGACGGTGAGATCTTCGCCGAAGTCGACCTGGCCGAACAAGGTCACGACGATGCCCGGCGGTTCGGACTGCACCCGGCGTTGCTGGACATCGCTCTCCAGCCGCTCATGTCCGGCGGGTTGCTCCCGGATTTCGGAGACACCGCTCATCTGCCGTTCTGTTGGCGGGGCGTCACGTTGCACGCCACCGGCGCGACCACCCTGCGAGTACACCTTCAGTCGGTTAGTGCCGACAGCATCAGTGTGTCCGTCGCAGACAGCGCCGGGAACGCCGTCGGTACGATCGATCAGCTCGTGGTGCGGCCCATCGCGGCGCGGCAACTTCAACGCGACTCGTTGTTCAAGGTGGAGTGGATACCCGCGGAGTCCGGTCCGGCGCTGGATGTGCCGATCGAGATCCGAACCATTCCAGTGGCCGGATCGGTGCGGGCAGCGACCGCCGATGCGTTGCGTCTCGTGCAGTCCTGGCTGGCTGAGGACCGAGCGGAGATCCTCGTGATCGCCACGAATGGAGCCGTGGCGGTACGGCCGGACGAACCCCTTCGCGACTCGGCTCAGGCGGCGGTATGGGGCCTGGTCCGGTCAGCACAGTCCGAGCATCCAGACCGGTTCGTCTTGGTGGACTCGGACGGCTCCATGGACCTGGCGGGCTTGCCGGCGGACGAACCGGAGGTCGCGCTGCGCGATGGACGTGCTTACGTGCCACGACTGGCTCGGGTCACGGCCGACCACACTGCGAAGCTGAATCCAGACGGTACGGTGTTGATCACGGGCGGCAACGGCACGCTCGGCGGCCTGCTCGCCCGTCATCTGGTGACGGAGCACGGTGTGCGTCGCCTCGTGCTCACCAGCCGGACTGGGATCAGCGATGTGGCTGAGGAGCTGACCGCTCACGGCGCCCAGGTGCGGGTCGTGGCATGCGACGCCGCCGACAGGGCTGCGGTTGAGTCGCTTCTCGCCGAGATCCCGGATCTGACCTCGGTTGTGCACGCCGCAGGAGTTCTTGACGACGGGATCGTCACCTCGTTGACGCCCGAGCGGATCGACACGGTGCTTCGGCCGAAGGTGGACGCCGCACTGCACCTGCACGAGTTGACCAAGGATCGCGAGCTGTCGGCGTTCATCCTGTTCTCCTCAGCCTCGGCCCTGTTCGGGATGGCGGGGCAGGCCAGCTACGCCGCCGCCAACTCCTATCTGGACGCGTTGGCCCAGCAGCGGCGTGCCGCGGGGCTGCCAGCTGTGTCGCTGGCTTGGGGCTTCTGGGAACACCGGTCGGGCTTGACCGGACATCTGAGCGAGACCGACCTGAACCGGGTGCGAAGGGTCGGAATCGGTCCACTCTCGACAGCGGAGGGCCTCGCGCTCTTCGACGCGGCGCTCGGCGCCGAGCCCGCGGTACTGGTGCCGGTCCGCCTGGACACAGCCGGACTGCGCCAACCGCCGCCGCTGTTGCGCGGCCTGGTCCGTGTCCCACGCCGCCGGGTGGTGCAGGACGAGGACCTGGTCCAGCGACTCGCCAACCTGTCGGATGTGGAGCGTGACCAGGCCTTGGTGGACGTGGTTCGAAAGCACGGCGCCGCCGTGCTCGGCCATGCCTCGGTTGACGCGGTCCCACCAGATCGGGCGTTCTCCGAGCTCGGCTTCGACTCGCTCACCGCGGTGGAACTGCGCAACCGGCTGATCACCGCGACCGGATTGCGGCTCCCGCCGACCGTGGTCTTCGACCATCCGACGGCCGCCGCGTTGGCTGTCCACATCGGATCGGAGCTGCGGCCGGACACGCCGCCGGTGCTCACCGAGCTCGATCGCCTGCTTGACCGGGTCCGCGGTGATACGGAGACGCGCAACGCCGTGCTGTCGAGAATGCGGTCGGTGTTGTCCAGTTGGGAGGACGTGGCGGAGTCCGATGAGGACGTCGAGTCCGCTGACGACGACGAACTGTTCGACCTGATCCAGCGCGAGTTCGGCAAGTCATGAGGGGGTGACGGTGCCGTGGCGAATGAAGAGAAGCTTCGTGAGCACCTGAAGTGGATGACCTCGGAACTCCGGCAGGCTCGCCGGAGCCTCGCGGAGAGTGAGTCCAAAGCCAGAGAGCCGATCGCCATCGTGTCGATGAGCTGCCGGTTCCCCGGTGGGGTGCGCTCACCGGAGCAGCTGTGGCAGTTGGTGTTGGACGGCCGGGACGCCATCACGCCGGTGCCGGCCGATCGCGGTTGGAACATCGGCCGGATGTATCACCCGGACCCGGACCAACCCGGCTCGACCTACGTGCGGGAGGGTGGCTTTCTCACCGACGCGGCCGAGTTCGACCCGGAGTTCTTCGGCATCGCGCCGCGTGAGGCATTGGCCATGGATCCGCAGCAGCGGTTGCTGCTGGAGACCGCGTGGGAGGCGTTCGAGCGGGCTGGGATGGACCCGGCGGCTATGCGAGGTAGCCGGACCGGCGTGTTCGCCGGCGTGATGTATCACGACTACGGGACTCGGGTGGCCGAGGTTCCGGCGGAGATCGAGGGATATCTCGTCAACGGCAGTGCCGGCGGAATCGCGTCCGGCCGGGTTGCCTACTCCTTCGGGCTTGAGGGACCGGCCGTCACGGTCGACACGGCCTGCTCCTCGGCGCTGGTGGCGCTGCACCTGGCCGCCCAGGCGTTGCGTCAAGGCGAATGCGACATGGCGCTCGCAGGCGGCGTGACGGTGCTGTCAACGCCCCAGTTGCTGGTTGAGTTGAGCCGTCAGCGCGGGTTGGCTCCGGATGGACGATCGAAGGCTTTTTCGGCGCACGCTGACGGATTCGGCCCCGGCGAGGGCGCCGGTTTGCTGTTGCTGGAACGGTTGTCGGATGCGCGAGCCAATGGTCATCGGGTGTTGGCGGTGGTTCGCGGTTCGGCAGTGAACCAGGATGGTGCGTCGAACGGGTTGACTGCGCCGAATGGTCCGTCGCAGCAGCGGGTGATCCGGCAGGCGTTGGCCAGCGCAGATCTGTCCACATCTGACGTTGACGTGGTGGAGGCGCACGGCACAGGCACGTCTCTCGGTGATCCGATCGAGGCGCAGGCGTTGCTGGCCACTTACGGCCAGGATCGTGACCAGCCGTTGTGGTTGGGGTCGGTGAAGTCGAACATCGGGCACGCGCAGGCCGCCGCTGGGGTGGCCGGCGTGATCAAGATGGTCATGGCAATGCGGCACGGCATCGTGCCACGGACATTGCACGCCGACGAGCCGTCGCCGCATATCGACTGGTCGTCTGGCGCGGTTCGCCTGGTGACCGAAACGACTTCGTGGCCTGAGCAGGACCGGCCCCGGCGAGCGGCCGTGTCGTCCTTCGGGGCGAGCGGCACCAACGCGCACACCATTCTCGAGCAGGTCGAGGACCCTGAGGACACCCGCCCGGAACCTCGTTCGGTGAAGCTGCCTTGGGTATTGTCCGCTCGCACGGAGTCAGCCTTGCGGGAACAGGCCCGCAACCTGTCCGCTGTGGATGCACGGGCCGATGACATCGGGCTGTCGCTGGCTGGTCGGTCCGGGTTCGCGCGCCGAGCGGTAGCGCTGGGGGATTCCGCCGCGGACTTGCGGACTGGACTGGGTGTGCTGGCTGGCGGTGAGCTGGCCGGCGATGTGGTGCGGGGTTCGGTGGTCCCTGACGCTGACCGGGTGGTTTTCGTGTTTCCCGGTCAGGGTTCGCAGTGGGTGGGGATGGCCCAGGAGTTGTTGGCGTCCAGCCCCGTGTTCGCCGCGCGGATGGCTGAGTGCGCGGTTGCTCTTGACAGGTTTGTCGAGTGGTCGTTGGTGGATGTTCTCGGCGATGAGGACATGCTGGGTCGAGTTGATGTCCTGCAGCCTGTTCTGTGGGCTGTGATGGTGTCGTTGGCTGAGGTCTGGCGCTCCTACGGCGTTGTTCCGGCAGCCGTGGTAGGGCATTCGCAGGGTGAGATCGCCGCCGCAGTGGTAGCCGGTGGACTGTCGCTGGTGGACGGCGCTCGTGTTGTGGCGCTGCGTTCCCTGGTGATTCGAGATGTCTTGGCGGGTCACGGCGGCATGGTCTCTGTCCCATTGCCGCCGAATGCGCTGCAGTTGGCGGATGGGTTGTCCGTCGCCGCGGTGAACGGGCCGAACTCGACAGTGGTTTCCGGTGATCCGGACCCGTTGGAGCGGCTCTTGTCCGCTGTGGAGGGCGCTCGACGGATCTCCGTGGACTATGCGTCGCATTCGGCACACGTCGAAGCTATCCAGGAGCGTCTGCTCGCTGAGCTGGCGTCAGTCACTCCCGTTGCGGGGACTGTGGCGTTCTACTCCACCGTGACCGGTGGGCGGATGGACACCGCGGAGTTGACTGCTGACTACTGGTATCGGAACCTGCGTGAGACTGTCCGATTCGGCCAGACGACCGAGGCGTTGCTGGGCAGCGGTCATGGTGTGTTCATCGAGGTGAGCCCGCATCCGGTGTTGACCGTGGGGATGCAGGAGACCATCTCTGACGGCAACGCTGTGGCGTTGGGGACGTTGCGGCGCGGCGACGGTGGCTGGTCGCGGCTGTTGACCTCACTGGCTGAGGCTTACGCGCACGGTGTCGCGGTGGATTGGCGTCCTGTTTTCCCGGACGCGCGAATGGTCGACCTGCCGGTTTATCCGTTCCAGCGCACGCGGTATTGGTTGGAGTCCTCGCGGTCGACCGGTGACGTGACCGCGGCCGGGCTGAGGTCGACGGGACATCCCCTGCTGGCGGCCGCGGTGGAATTGGCCGAGGCGGATGGCGTGTTGCTGACCGGCGTCCTGTCGGTCGAGGCACATCCTTGGCTGGCGGACCACGCTGTTCATGGTGTGGTGCTGTTGCCGGGTACTGCCATGGTCGAGTTGGCGTTGCACGCCGGTGACCAGGTCGGCTGCGATCAGCTGGACGAGTTGACGCTGCACGCTCCTTTGGTGTTGCCCGAAGGTGCGCTTGTACAGATACAGATCGCGGTCAGCGCACCAGAAGAGGGTGGGCCGCGCTCGGTATCGGTGTTCTCCCGGCTGGGTGATGACCAGCCGTGGGTCCGCCACGCCACCGGCATGCTCGCCATCGCCGGCTCGCGGAAGGCCTTGGCCGACCTGACCGAGTGGCCGGTCGCCGACGCGCAACCTGTTGACGTGACCGGGTTCTACGAGCGTTTCGCCGAACTCGGGTTCGCGTATGGTCCGGTGTTCGCGGGGCTGCGGGCGGCGTGGGCTCGTGGCGATGAGATTTTCGCCGAGGTCGTTCTCGATTCGTCCGATGTGGACGGGTTCGGAGTGCATCCTGCCCTGTTGGACGCCGCGTTGCATGCGGCTGTCTTGGGTGGCGTGGACATAGGTGGCGGGTCTTTACCGTTCGCGTTCAGCGGGGTTCAGGTGCACGCTACCGGAGCCACCGCTGTCCGGGTTCGGATTGTGCCGGTCAGCCGTGACACCGTCGCCATCACCGTTGCCGACCACGCTGGCCTCCCGGTGGCGACCATCGATTCGCTCGCCGTCCGGCCTGTCACCGCGCAACAACTCGCCCAGACCACCCCGCTGTTCCGGGTGGGCTGGAGCCGGTTGTCCGCCGTCGCTGTCGGTTCGGACTTGCCGGATGACGTTGTGGTGCAGTCGGTCGGTTCGGAGCCGGGTGATCTGGCCGGTGGCGTGCGGGCGGTGCTCTCGCGGGTGTTGGGCGTGGTCCGGGAATGGGTGGATTCGGGTTCCTCGAGTCGCTTGGCGCTGATCACTGAGGGTGCGGTCGCTGCCGACGACAACGACGTCCCAGACCCGGTGCTGGCGGCCGTGTGGGGGTTCGTGCGGTCGGCGCAGTCGGAGTATCCGGGCGACGTCGTGCTGGTCGACACCGACGGCTCGGAAGCGTCCCAGGAGGTACTTGCCGGGGCGTTGGCGTCGGGTGAGCCGCAGGTGGCCCTGCGTCGCGGCGAAGTGTGGCTGCCGAGGCTCGACCCAGTGACGGATGCGGCCTCCAGAGAGGTTTCCGGCTTCGGCTCGGGCAGTGTGCTGATCACCGGTGGTACTGGCACGTTGGGGCGGATCGTGGCCAGGCATCTGATCGTCGCGCATGGTGTCCGGCGGGTGGTTTTGGTCAGCCGGAGTGGCGGTGAGGTGGGGGATCTAGCCGGGTTGGGTGCGGAGGTCCGGGTGGCGGTGTGTGATGCCGCCGATCGCGACGCACTGGCCTCGGTGATCGCAGAGATTCCGGATCTGACCGCGGTGGTGCACGCGGCTGGTGTCCTTGATGACGCGGTCGTCTCGGCGATGACCACCGAACAGGTGGACCGGGTATTGCGGGCCAAGGTCGATGTGGCGGTGAACCTGCATGACCTGACCGACGGGGTGGACTTGTCGGCGTTTGTGGTGTTCTCGTCAGCCGCTGGCGTGCTGGGCAGCGCGGGGCAGGCTGGTTATGCGGCGGCCAACGCGTTTCTGGACGGGTTGGCGCTGCGCCGACAGCTGGCGGGGTTGCCCGCGACCTCATTGGCTTGGGGGTTGTGGGAACAGGCCAGTGGTATGACGGCGGGGTTGGCTGAGGTTGACCGTGCGCGGCTGGCTCGATCGGGTGTTCGTCCACTGTCTACAGTGGAAGCCTTGAACCTGTTCGACATGGCGCTCACGTCTGGTGAAGCCGCCGTTGTGCCGATCAAGCTTGATCGGACCGCGATCTCCGGTGTGGTGCCGGCAGTATTGCGGGGTTCAGCGCGTTCTGGTGTTCGCCGGGTTGTCGGTTCGGGCGATGGCGATGGGTTCGTTGGCCGGCTGATGGGATTGTCCGGGGCGGATCGTCAGCGTGAGTTGTTGTCGATGGTGCGGTTCTGTGTGGCCGCGGTGTTGGGGCATGAGGGCATTGAGGGCGTTTCGGAGGGTCGGCCGTTCAAGGAGTTGGGGTTCGACTCGTTGATGGCGGTCGAGTTGCGTAATCGGCTCGCCAGTGTGACTGGGGTGCGCCTGTCGCCGACGCTTGTCTTTGACTATCCGACGCCGTTGGCGCTGGCAAAGCATCTCGGCGGAGAGCTTCTTGGTGGCGGCGCGGCTGTTGTGCGGACAGTGTCGAGCACGAGTCTCACGGATGACCCGGTTGTGATCGTGTCGATGGGCTGCCGGTTCCCAGGCGGTGTGGCTTCGCCGGCGGACTTGTGGCGGTTGGTGGTCGATGGACGCGATGTGGTCGCGGGGTTTCCCACCGACCGTGGTTGGGATCTGGCCGGGTTGTACGACCCCGACCCGGACGCACCGGGCAAGAGCTACGTCCGGGACGGCGGGTTCTTGAGCGATGTGGCCGGGTTCGACGCGGAGTTCTTCGGTATCTCGCCACGCGAGGCGCTGGCGATGGACCCACAGCAGCGGCTGTTGCTGGAGGTGGTCTGGGAGACGCTGGAACGTGCGGGTGTCCAGCCGGAGTCGCTGCGGGGGAGTGCGACCGGTGTTTACGTGGGCGCGATGCAGAGTACCTACGCGGTGGGATATCCGGTCGTTGACGGGCTTGAAAGCCATCTGCTGACTGGGAACAGCGCCAGCGTCGCGTCCGGGCGGGTCGCCTACACCTTCGGGCTTGAGGGACCGGCCGTGACAGTGGACACGGCTTGTTCGTCTTCATTGGTGGCATTGCATCTGGCGTCGCAGGCGTTGCGTCAGGGCGAGTGTGACTTGGCGTTGGTCGGCGGCGTCACGGTGATGGCGGCCCCCGACGCGTTCGCAGCCTTCAGTCGGCAGCGCGGGTTGTCGCCAGACGGCCGTTGCCGGGCATTCGCGGCTTCGGCGGATGGGACTGGTTGGGCCGAGGGTGTCGGCGTGTTGTTGGTGGAGCGGTTGTCGGACGCACGCCGCAACGGGCATCAAGTTCTGGCGGTCGTGCGTTCGACTGCGACCAACCAGGATGGCGCCACCAACGGATTGACTGCGCCGAACGGCCCTGCACAGCAAAGGGTGATTCGGCAAGCGTTGGCGGCCGCTGGCCTGTCCACATCGGATGTCGATGTGGTGGAGGCGCACGGGACCGGGACGACTCTGGGCGATCCGATCGAGGCGCAGGCGTTGCTGGCCACCTACGGGCAGGACCGTGACCGGCCGCTGCTGTTGGGGTCGATCAAGTCGAATATCGGGCACACCCAGGCCGCCGCGGGAATGGCCGGCATCATCAAGCTGGTCATGGCTATGCGGCACGGTGTGGTTCCCCGCACCCTCCACGTTGACGAGCCGACACCGCACGTCGACTGGACGGCTGGAGCGCTGGAGCTGCTGACTGACCAGCAGCCCTGGCCGGAGACTTCTCGTCCGCGTCGGGCCGGGATCTCGTCGTTCGGTATCAGTGGCACCAACGCGCACACGATCATCGAGCAACCATCAGCGCCAGAAACAGACCAAGGCATACCGGAAGAGCACGTCGCCACTCCATGGGTGCTGTCGGCGAGGACTGCGAACGCACTGCGCGCACAGGCCGAACAGTCTGATGTCCTACTCTGGACGCCAACCCCGCGGAGATCGGTCGGTCGTTGATCGGCCGGTCTCGGTTTGAGCACCGCGCTGTAATCGTCAGTCCTGACCAAGACTCGGTCCGGGCGCTGGCCGATGGACGCTCGCACCCGCATGTGGTGACCGGCGTGGCCGCGCGGTCGAGTGATGTGGTTTTTGTGTTCCCTGGTCAGGGTTCGCAGTGGGTGGGGATGGCTCAGGAGTTGCTGGAGTCATCGCTGGTATTCGCGGAGCGAATGGGCGAGTGCGCGGTCGCGTTGGAAGAGTTCGTCGACTGGCGTCTGCTGGATGTACTGAGCGATGAGGCGGCGTTGGGCCAGGTCGACGTTGTGCAGCCGGTGTTGTGGGCTGTGATGGTGTCGTTGGCTGAGGTGTGGCGTTCGTTTGGTGTTGTGCCTTCGGCGGTGGTGGGGCATTCGCAGGGTGAGATCGCGGCTGCTGTGGTTGCTGGCGGGTTGTCGCTGGTGGACGGTGCTCGCGTGGTGGCCTTGCGGGCCATGGCGATCCGCGATGAGTTGGCTGGCCGTGGTGGCATGGTGTCTGTTCCGCTGCCTGCTGACCAGGTGGTGTTGACCGACGGCCTGTCGATAGCGGCGATCAATGGACCGAGCTCGACTGTGGTTTCCGGTGATCCGGATGCGTTGGAGCGGTTGCTGGTTTCGGTCGAGGGTGCTCGGCGGATTCCGGTGGACTATGCGTCGCATTCGGTTCAGGTGGAGGCTGTTCGGGATCGGTTGCTGGCTGATCTGGCAGGGATCAGCCCCGTTGCGGGAGATGTGGCGTTCTACTCCACCGTGACTGGTGAGCGGATGGACACCACAGAGTTGACAGCTGACTATTGGTATCGAAACCTGCGTGAGACTGTCCATTTTGATCGGACGACGGGGGCTTTGGTCGACGTCGGTCACGGTGTGTTCATCGAGGTGAGTCCGCATCCGGTGTTGACCGCGGGGATGCAGGACAACGTTGTGGCGTTGGGGACGTTGCGGCGAGACGATGGTGGCTGGTCGCGGCTGTTGACCTCGTTGGCTGAGGCGTACACCCACGGTGTCGACGTGGACTGGCGTCCACTGTTCCCGGCCGCGAGCACTGTGGACCTGCCGACGTATCCCTTCCAGCGCAAGAGGTATTGGCTCGCGCCTAGGCAAGCCGCGGGGGTTCTGGGACATCCTTTCCTGACAGACGTTCTGCCGTTGGCTGACGGTGACGGTGTCGTGTTGACCGGCCGGCTGTCGCTGCCAGAGCACCCGTGGTTGGCAGACCACGCCGTGCACAATGTGGTCCTGTTGCCGGGAACGGCCTTCGCGGAGCTGGCGATTCGGGCTGGTGACGAGGTCGGCTGCGACCGGCTGGATGAGTTGACGCTGCACGCTCCGTTGGTGTTGCCCGAGAACGCGGCCATCCGAGTGCAGATCTCGGTCGGCGCACCGGACGACAGTGGACTGCGGCCGGTATCAGTGTTCTCTCGGCAGGCTGACGACCAGCCGTGGAGCCGCCATGCCACCGGCACACTGACCAGTAGCCAACTGCGGGAGCCACCAGCAGGTCTCGCCGAATGGCCGCCGCCCGGTGCCCAGCCGGCCGATGCGACCGGGTTCTACGAACGTTTCGCCGACTTGGGGTTCGCCTACGGCCCGGCGTTCGCGGGGCTGCGGGCGGCGTGGACTCGGGGCGACGAGACGTTCGCCGAGATCGATCTCGGCGACCTGGACACCGATGGGTTCGCCGTCCACCCGGCGGTGTTGGATGCCGCCTTGCACGCGGCGGCGCTGAGCAGCGTGGACGTCGGCGAGGGCGCCTTGCCGTTCGCGTTCAGCGGGGTTCAGGTGCACGCGACCGGAGCCGCCGCGGCTCGAGTCCTGATCAGCTCGATCAGTCCGGACACGGTTGCCGTCACGATCATCGATCACGCCGGCCTCTTGGTGGCCACGATCGACTCACTCACTGTGCGTCCGGTCAGCGAACAGCAGCTTTCCACCACCCAGACCGCCCCGCTGTGGCGAGTTGGTTGGAACCCACTGCCGGACATAAGTGCGAACGCGCGGTTGTCCGGCGATCTGGTGCTGGAGCGGGTCGAATCGGTTGGCGGGGCTCGGTCCGTGGTTTCGCGGGTGTTGAGCGCGGTGCGGGAGTGGGTGGACGGAGGTGCCACGGGTCAGCTGGTCGTGGTGACCGAGGGTGCGGTTGCCGTGGACGATCGCGACGCGGTGGATCCGGCCTTGGGTGCGGTGTGGGGCTTCGTGCGGGCAGCGCAATTGGAGTTCCCAGGTGGCGTTGTGCTGGTCGACAGCGACGGCACGGAGGAGTCCGAGCGGGTGTTGGCAGGGGCAGCGGCCTCTGGTGAGCCGCAGGTGGCGTTGCGTCGCGGTGAGGCGCGGACGCCAAGGCTCGAAGCGGTGACACGGGAGACGCCGGCGCAGGACTTCGGGCCTGGCAGTGTGTTGATCACCGGCGGCACCGGAACCTTGGGCCGCGCTGTGGCCCGGCATCTGATCACGCAACGCGGTGTTCGTCGTGTGGTGCTGGTGAGTCGCAGTGGCGGCGATGCGGGTGATCTGGCGGAGTTGGGCGCTGAGGTGGTGGCGTGTGATGCCGCCGATCGGGATGCGCTGGCCTCGGTGATCGCGGGGATTCCGGATCTGACCGCGGTGGTGCACGCGGCCGGCGTGCTCGATGACGCGGTGCTGTCGCAGTTGACGACCGACCAGTTGGACCGGGTGTTCCGGCCCAAAGTGGACGCGGCACTGAACCTGCACGAGCTCACCAAGGACCTCGACCTGTCGGCGTTCGTGTTGTTCTCGTCGGCGGCGGGTGTGTTGGGTAGTGCCGGGCAGGCGAATTACGCGGCGGCTAATGCGTTTTTGGACGCGTTGGCGCAGCATCGTCGTTCGTTGGGGTTGCCGGCGACGTCGTTGGCGTGGGGTTTCTGGGAACAGACCAGCGGTATGACGGCTCATCTGGCCGACGTCGACCGCGCCAGGATGGTCCGATCGGGAGTTCTCCCGCTGTCCACAGTAGAGGCGCTTGAGCTGTTCGATACGGCTGTGGGATTGCCGGACGCGGCGGCGGTGGTGCCGATTCGGCTGGGCCCGATGGTCGATGGGCCGGTCCCGGCCATGCTGCGTGGCTTGGTGCGTTCCCGAGCACGCCGAGTTGTGGGCACGAGCGGCGACGGTGGATTTGTTGGTCGACTGCTCGGGATGTCCGAGGCCGACCAGGAACTGACGCTGTTGTCAACGGTGCGCTCGAGTGTGGCGGCGGTATTGGGATACGACAGCGTGGACGGCGTTGCCGCCGCCCGGGCGTTCAAGGATCTGGGATTCGACTCGTTGATGGCCGTTGAGCTGCGTAACCGGCTCGCGGATGTGACCGGCGTGCGGTTGCCGCCGACGCTCGTGTTCGATCACCCGACGCCACAGGCCCTCGCTGCGCATCTCGGCCGTGAGTTGCTTGATGGCTCGCCGAAGGCCGCGCCGACAGTGTCGCGTCGCATGGAAACCGACGATCCTGTTGTGGTCGTGTCGATGGGGTGTCGTTTCCCAGGCGGTGTGGGCTCGCCGGAGGATCTGTGGCGGCTGGTGGTGGACGGACGCGACGTGATCTCGGGGTTCCCGACCGACCGTGGCTGGGATTTGGCGGGGCTGTACGACCCCGACCCGGACGCGCCCGGCAAGAGCTACGTCCGCGATGGCGGATTCCTGTATGACGCCACTGAGTTCGACGCCGAGATGTTCGGCGTCTCGCCCCGTGAGGCGTTGGCGATGGACCCGCAGCAGCGGTTGTTGCTGGAGGTGGTCTGGGAGACGCTGGAGCGCGCGGGTGTCCGGCCGGACACCCTGTGGGGCACCGCGACCGGCGTTTATGTCGGCGCGATGCAGAACAGCTACGCGGCCCGCGTGCCGGCGATCGACGGGCTGGAAAGCCACCTGTTGACGGGCAATACCGGGAGTATCGCCTCCGGCCGGATCGCCTACACCTTCGGTTTGGAGGGCCCCGCGGTCACGGTGGACACGGCGTGTTCGTCCTCGTTGGTGGCGATTCACCTCGCGTCGCAGGCACTGCGTCAGGGTGAGTGTGACTTGGCGCTGGTGGGTGGCGTCGCGGTGATGGCCAATCCGGATGGTTACGTGGCGTTCAGCCGGCAGCGTGGACTGGCGCCCGATGCGCGTTGCAAGGCGTTCGCGGCGGCGGCTGATGGGACCGGGTGGGGCGAGGGCATTGGAGTCCTGCTTCTTGAGCGGCTGTCGGATGCGCGGGCCAATGGTCATCAGGTTCTGGCGGTGGTGCGTGGTTCTGCGGTGAACCAGGATGGTGCTTCGAATGGTTTGACTGCGCCGAATGGTCCGTCGCAGCAGCGGGTGATCCGTCAGGCGTTGGCGAGTGCGGGTCTGTCCACATCAGACGTGGACGTGGTGGAGGCGCACGGGACCGGGACTGTCTTGGGCGACCCGATCGAGGCGCAGGCCCTGCTGGCAACGTACGGGCAGGATCGCGAGCGGCCGCTGTGGTTGGGGTCGATCAAGTCGAACATCGGGCACACGCAGGCTGCGGCGGGGATGGCCGGTGTGATCAAGATGGTCATGGCGATGAACCACGGTGTGTTGCCGAAGACGTTGCACGTGGACGAGCCGACGCCACACGTTGACTGGGCTTCGGGGGCGGTCGAGCTGCTGACCGAGCAGCAGGATTGGCCGGAGACTTCTCGCCCGCGTCGGGCCGGGATCTCCTCGTTCGGTATCAGTGGCACCAACGCCCACGCCATTATCGAACAGCCGCCGACCAGTCAGGTCGTGGAGACTGAGCGGGCGGACGAGGAGACGGACTTCGCCGGGCCGTGGGTGCTGTCCGGTCGGACTGCGGAGGCTGTGCGCGCACAAGCCCGTCGACTAGCGTCCTATGTGGACGACCACGACCACGCGGATATCGGGCTGTCCTTGGCCACCAGTCGGGCCGCACTGGAACACCGGGTTGCCCTCGTCGCCGCCGACCGTGACGAGTTGCTGCGTGCGCTGGAATCGGTCGGCGACGGACGGCCAACCCCGCACGCGACCATGAGCACCTGGCGCTCCGGCCCGGCCAAGGCTGTGTTCGTATTCCCTGGTCAGGGTTCGCAATGGGTCGGGATGGCCCAGGACCTGCTGGAATCCTCTCCGGTGTTCGCGGAGCGGATGGGCGAGTGCGCGGCCGCACTGAGCGAGTTCGTCGACTGGCGCCTGCTGGATGTACTGAGCGACGAGGCCGCGTTGGAGCGGGTCGATGTGGTTCAGCCCGCGTTGTGGGCTGTGATGGTGTCGTTGGCTGAGGTGTGGCGTTCCTGCGGCATCACACCGTCGGCAGTCGTGGGCCACAGCCAGGGCGAGATCGCGGCCGCAGTGGTGGCTGGTGGCCTGTCGTTGGTCGACGGCGCACGCGTGGTTGCGTTACGTGCCAAGCTGATTCGAGATGAACTGGCCGGTCGTGGCGGCATGGTGGCTGTCCCGTTACCGCCCGGTGAACCAGGCGACGGGTTGTCGGTCGCCGCGGTGAACGGGCCGAACTCCACGGTGGTCGCCGGCGATCCGGACGCGTTGGAGCGACTGCTGGCCACGGTGGAAGGCGCTCGGCGGATCACCGTGGACTACGCGTCTCATTCGGTGCACGTCGAGGACATCCAGGACCGACTGCTGTCCGACTTGGCGGGAATCGCCCCTCGAGCGGGAGATGTGGCGTTCTACTCCACCGTGACCGGTGACCGGATGGACACAGCGGAACTGACCGCCGAGTACTGGTACCGCAACCTACGGCAGACCGTCCAGTTCGAGTCCGCGCTACGTGCGGCGTTGGCAACAGGGATCGGCCTCTTCATCGAGACAAGTCCGCATCCTGTTCTCGCTTCAAGTGTGCGGGAAACCATCGATGCGACCGAGTCGGACGCAGCCGTCGTCGGCTCGTTGCGGCGTGGCGAAGGCGGGCTTCGACGGTTCGTGACCTCGTTGGCGGAGGCACATGTCCACGGCGCCGAGCCAGACTGGGCCAAGGTCTTCCCCGGTGCCCGGCAGGTCGACCTGCCAACCTATGCCTTCCAACGGCAGCGGTACTGGTTGACCGCGGACACGTCGGCCGTCATCGAACGACATGACTCGCTGTTCCGGCTTGGATGGACCCGGTTGCCTGGGGTGGGGACGGTTTCGGCGTTGCCCGCCGGTGTGGTGGTGGAACGGGTGGAGTCGGTTGGCGGGGCTCGGTCGGTGGTGTCGCGTGTGTTGGACATGGTGCGGGAGACCAGGGCAGGCACGCTGGTGGTGTTGACCGAGGGTGCGGTCGCCGTGGATGACCGTGATGCCGCGCCGGATCCAGCGCTGGCGGCGGCCTGGGGGTTGGTGCGGGCCGCACAGTTGGAAAGCCCAGACAGTGTCGTACTGGTCGATAGTGACGGCACGGACGAATCTCAGCGGGCATTGCCGACGGCAGTCGCATCTGGTGAGCCGCAGGTGGCGTTGCGTCGCGGTCAAGTGAGGGTGCCACGACTGGACGCCGTTGCACGCAAGACCTCAGCCGACGCTCCGGACTTTGGGCACGGCACAGTGCTGATCACCGGCGGCACCGGGGTGTTGGGCCGCGTCGTGGCCAGGCATCTGATGGTCGCCCACGGTGTCGGACGGGTTGTCCTGGTCAGCCGGAGCGGCGGTGACGTGGGCGATCTGGCCGCGTTGGGCGCTGAGGTGGTGGCGTGTGATGCCGCCGACCGGGATGCGCTGGCCTCTGTGATCGCCGGGATTCCGGATCTGACCGCAGTGGTGCACGCCGCCGGTGTGTTGGACGACGGTGTATTGGCGGCGTTGGACGACCAGCGGATCGACCGGGTGATGCGGTCCAAGGTCGATATCGCCGTGAATCTTCACGAGCTGACCGAAGGCCTTGAGCTGTCGGCATTTGTGTTGTTCTCGTCGGCGGCGGGTGTGTTGGGTAGTGCCGGGCAGGCGAATTACGCGGCGGCTAATGCGTTTTTGGACGCGTTGGCGCAGCATCGTCGTTCGTTGGGGCTGCCGGCGACGTCGTTGGCGTGGGGCTTCTGGGAACAGACCAGCGGCATGACCGCCCACCTGGCGGGCGTCGACCGAGCCCGAATGGCTCGCTCCGGGGTCGTTCCAATGTCTACATCGGAGGCTCTGCGGCTGTTCGACACCGCTCTCGTGCGGAACGAAGCTGTCCTCGTACCGCTCAAACTCGACACAACAGCCATGGCTGGCGTGGTACCAGCGCCGCTTCGTGAGCTCGCCCCAGCTCGGCAGGCCCCGGTGGTCGAGCCGGCACGCTTGCTGGACCTGGTCAGTGCCCATGCCGCCGCAGTACTCGGTTACGACACGGACCGGCCGATCGCCGCGAAGCAGGCGTTCCGAGAGCTCGGGTTCGACTCTCTGATGGCTGTGGAGCTGCGAAACCGGCTGAGTGCCGCGACCGGCCTCCGGCTGCCGACCACCCTTGTATTCGACCACCCCACACCCACGGCGCTCGCCGACTACCTGCGGGTGGAACTGACTGGTGACGCCGGTTCGGCGGTTGCCGCTCCCGCAGTGGTCGCCGCACCGGACGAGCCGATCGCGATCGTGGCCATGGCGTGTCGATTCCCCGGTGGGGTCCGCGCTCCGGAGGATCTGTGGCGGTTGGTCGAGTCCGGCGCGGACGTGATGACGGAGTTCCCGGCCGGACGAGGCTGGGACACCGACGCCATCTTCGACCCGGAGCCGGGGCGACCGGGACGGAGCTATGTCCGCGAAGGTGGCTTCATCCACGACGCCGAGTGGTTCGACGCCGATTTCTTCGGCATCAGCCCACGCGAGGCGACGGCGATGGACCCGCAGCAGCGCCTGCTGTTGGAATGTACCTGGGAAGCATGGGAACGGGCCGGGATCGACCCGGGTTCGGTACGCGGTAGCCGAGTCGGAGTGTTCGCTGGAACCAACGGTCAGGATTACGCCACGCTCGTCGCGGGCGCGCCCGACGGCGGCGAGGACTACCTGACCACGGGCAGTTCAGCGAGCGTGCTGTCCGGTCGCCTCTCCTACGCCTTCGGGTTCGAAGGGCCGGCCGTCACAGTGGACACGGCGTGCTCGTCCTCGTTGGTGGCGCTGCATCTGGCGTCACAAGCGTTGCGGCAGGGCGAATGCTCGCTCGCACTGGCCGGTGGTGCGTCAGTGATGGCCACCCCGGCCGCGTTCGTCGCGTTCAGCCGGCAGCGTGGGTTGGCGTCGGATGGGCGCTGTAAGGCGTTCGCGGCGGCAGCTGATGGGACCGGCTGGGGCGAGGGCATTGGAATCCTGCTTCTTGAGCGGCTGTCCGATGCGCGGGCTAACGGTCACCAGGTTCTGGCGGTGGTGCGTGGTTCGGCGGTCAACCAAGACGGTGCCTCGAACGGGCTGACCGCACCGAACGGTCCGTCGCAACAACGCGTGATCCGTCAGGCGTTGGCGAACGCCGGTCTATCCACATCAGACGTTGATGCGGTGGAGGCACACGGCACCGGAACAAGTCTGGGCGATCCGATCGAGGCACTGGCCCTCATTCAGACCTACGGCCAGGATCGTGAGCGGCCGCTGTGGTTGGGGTCGATCAAGTCCAACATTGGGCACACGCAGGCTGCGGCGGGGATGGCCGGTGTGATCAAGATGGTCATGGCCATGAACCACGGCGTCTTGCCGAAGACGTTGCACGTGGACGAGCCGACACCACACGTTGACTGGACCGCTGGCGTGGTGGAGCTGCTGACCGAGCAACAACCCTGGCCGGAGACTTCTCGGCCGCGCCGGGCCGGGATCTCGTCGTTCGGTATCAGTGGCACCAACGCCCACACGATCATCGAGCAAGCACCAGCCGATCACGCGGTCCCCGCGCCAGCACCTGAGTTGCCGACCTGGCCGTGGGTGTTGTCGGCGAAGACGGAATCGGCGCTGCGGGCGCGGGCGGCGCAGCTGTTGCCGCTGGACGAATTGGCGGAAACGGCATATTCATTGGCGGCCCACGGACCACGCCTGGATCATCGCGCGGTTGTCGTGGCCGCCGATCGGGACGAACTCCGGCGTGGTCTGACCGCCATACAGCGGGGCGAGCCCGACAGCACAGTGGTTCGTGGACAGGTGCGGCCGCAGGGCGGCATGGCAGTGCTGTTCACCGGCCAGGGCGCCCAACAGCCGGGCATGGGACGCGAGTTGTACGACACGTTCCCGGTGTTCGCGGAGGCGTTCGACGAAGTCTGCGGGCACATGGACCTGCCGATCCGCGAGGTGGTGCTCGACGCCGGAGACGAGCGGATCAACCAGACCGAGTTCACCCAACCCGCGCTGTTCGCCATCGAGGTAGCCCTGTTCCGGCTGGCCGAACAGTGCGGGCTGCGACCGGATCATGTACTCGGACACTCGGTCGGCGAGATCACCGCGGCACACGTCGCCGGAGCGCTGTCACTGCCGGACGCGTGTGCGCTGGTTGTCGCCAGGGGCAGACTGATGCAGGCGCTGCCGGACGGCGGGGCGATGGCGTCCATCCAGGCGTCCGAGGACGAGATCTCGGCATCGCTGAACGGGTTTGGCGATCGGGTTGCCGTCGCTGCGATCAACGGGCCGACAGCCACGGTGATCTCCGGCGACGAGGACGCCGTCACGGCGGTCGCCCGTGAGTGGGCGGACAAAGGACGTAAAACCCAATCACTGCGGGTCAGTCACGCCTTCCACTCGCACCGGATGGACCCCATGCTGGCCGAGTTTCGCCAAGTCGTGGCCGGACTGTCGCTACGGCGGGCGGATACCCCGATCATCAGCAACATCACCGGCGAGCCGGTTGACACGTTCTCGGCGGAATACTGGGTGCGTCACGCGCGTGCGGCGGTTCGGTTCCAGGACGCCACCCAGTGGTTGCTCGACAACGACGTGACCACCTTCGTCGAACTGGGCCCGGATGGCATTCTCACCGCGATGGTTCGGGATTGCCTGCCCGACCCCAACGAGGTCACTGCGGTGTCGGTGATGCGTCGGAACCGGCCGGAGACCGAAACCCTGTTCAAAGCCTTGGCTGAACTGCACGTTCGCGGAGTTCCGGTCGAGATGCCGCTCGCTCAACGCCGCCGGGTGGAGCTGCCGACTTATCCGTTCCAGCGCCAACCCTACTGGCCGGCGACTCGCTCCGTGGCCACGAAAGACGGTTGGCGGTACCGGATCGGGTGGCAACCGCTTGCGCGCCAAGCTGTCGGGTCGTCGCTGGCCGGGTGGTTGGTCGTTGGACCGTCGGGAACAGATCTCGACCGGTTGGCCCACAAGGGTGCGCGGATCGTAGCTGAAGTGGATGCCGATCTGCTGCGCGAAGTTCAGCCCGTCGGTGTGCTCGCATTGTTCGACAGTCCTAACAAGACACTCGCGCTGATGAGAGCGGTAGCCGAGGCCGAACTGGATGTGCCGCTGTGGTCGGCCACGCGCGGCGCGGTCGCGGTGCACCGCTCGGACGGTCCCGTGGATCCGGACCAGGCGATGATCTGGGGGCTCGGTCGGGTTTTCGGCCTCGAACAGCCCCGGCGCTGGGGCGGCTTGGTCGACCTGCCGCCGGTCCTTGACGACACGGCGACCGAGCGACTCGTGGCTATACTGTCCGAAAAGGACGAAGATCAGCTCGCACTCCGGTCCGCCGGGGTGTTCGCACGTCGACTGCGCCGAGCCGGTGCCGTCGAGGCTGACCGAACCTGGTCGCCGAGGGGCACGGTGTTGATCACGGGTGGTACCGGCGGTATCGCCAAGCATGTGGCCCAATGGCTTGCTGGCGCCGGTGCGGAACGTCTCGTACTCGTCAGTCGGCACGCGACCGACCCCGAGTGGGACCTCGACATTCCGGTGACCACCGCGGCATGCGATGTCGCCGACCGCACCGCGCTCAAGACCTTGCTGGACAGCCTGCCAGAGCTGACCGCCGTGTTCCACGCAGCGGGCGTCAGCGCCTTCTCCGCCATCGCGGATACCAGCGCTGCGACGTTCGACGAGACGACCAGGGCGAAGGTACTCGGCGCGGCCAACCTGCACGAACTGCTGGCAGACCGGGAGCTTGACGCATTCGTGCTGTTCTCGTCCGTCGCGGGAGTATGGGGGAGCGGCGGGCAGGGTGCTTATGCCGCGGCCAACGCCTATTTGGACGGACTCGCCGAACGGCGCCGGTCGGATGGACTCACGGCGACATCGGTGGCGTGGGGACCGTGGGCCGGTGGCGGCATGGCCGACGAAGGTGCGGAAAACCTGGCGCGGCAGGGTTTGCCCGCGATGGCAGCCGAGCGGGCCGTGACAGAGTTGCGACTCGCGCTGGACCGCGACGAGACAACGGTCGTTGTGGCCGATGTGGACTGGGCGAGGTTCGCGCCGTTGTTCACCTCGGCTCGAACCCGGCCGTTGATCAGTGAGATACCCGAGGCCAAGCCGTCCGACGAGCCCGTTGGCGAGCAACCGGAGTCGCGTCGACGGCTCGCCGAACTGACTGGTCCGGCACGCGACCGAGCCCTGGTGGACCTCGTCCGGACGACGCTCGCAGCGGTCCTCGGGCACCGCTCACCGGACACGATCCCGGCGGACCGGGCTCTCGGCGAGCTCGGCCTTGACTCGCTGACTTCTGTGGAAGTCCGTACCCGGCTGGCGGCTGCCACTGGCCTGCGGCTGCCGGCCACGCTGCTGTTCGACCACCCCACGCCGATGGCGCTGGGCGCTCGTCTTGGTGCGGAGATGTTCGGGGCGTCGAGTCCGGTGGCCGGGCCGGTGGTGCCGATTGGTCTGGGTGTCGCCGACGACCCGATCGTGATCGTGGCGATGAGCTGTCGCTATCCAGGCGGGCTGGACACGGCGGAACTGCTGTGGCAGTTCGTCGAGTCCGGTGGCGACGCCATCGGCGAGTTCCCCGTCGACCGCGGCTGGGACCTGGACAACCTGTACGACCCCGATCCTGACCGGGCCGGCTACTCCTACACGCGCCACGGCGGATTCCTGTATGACGCGGCGGACTTCGACGCCGATTTCTTTGGCATCTCACCCCGCGAAGCGCTGGCCATGGATCCGCAACAGCGTCTGCTGCTGGAAACGACCTGGGAGGCGTTCGAACGGGCCGGTGTGGCACCGAAATCGGCGCGGGGCAGCCGAACCGGTGTGTTCATCGGGGCCGGGTACCAGAGCTACGCCGGGGGAGACCTGCGCCGGTCCGGCGACGGCATGGAAGGCCACCTGCTGACCGGAAACGCGACCAGTGTCGTTTCCGGCCGGTTGGCTTACACATTCGGACTAGAAGGTCCTGCGGTCACGATAGACACGGCGTGCTCGTCCTCGTTGGTGGCGCTTCACCTTGCGACGCAAGCGTTGCGGCAGGGTGAGTGCGACCTGGCGCTGGTCGGTGGTGCCACCGTGATGGCATCCCCGGACGCGTTCGCGGCCTTCAGCCGACAGCGCGGACTGGCGCCGGACGGTCGGTGTAAAGCCTTCTCCTCGACCGCGGACGGCACCGGTTGGGCAGAAGGTGTTGGCATACTGCTGGTGGAGCGGTTGTCGGACGCGCGAGCCAACGGGCATCCGGTGTTGGCAGTCGTGCGTTCGACCGCGACCAATCAGGACGGTGCCACCAACGGCCTGACCGCACCGAACGGGCCTGCTCAGCAACGCGTGATCCGACAGGCACTTGCCAATGCCGGTCTGAGTTCGTCCGAAGTGGATGCGGTCGAGGCACATGGCACCGGCACGACTTTGGGCGACCCGATCGAGGCGCAGGCGTTGCTGGCCACCTACGGCCAGGACCGTGAGCGGCCGCTGCTGTTGGGGTCGATCAAGTCGAATATCGGGCACACCCAGGCAGCTGCGGGCGTGGCCGGCATCATCAAGATGGTCATGGCGATGCGGCACGGTGTGATTCCTCGCACCCTGCACGTCGGCGAGCCGACGTCGCATGTGGACTGGTCCGCCGGCGCGGTGGAGCTGGCCGCCGAGAACCTGCCGTGGCCTCCGGCTGACCGGCCGAGGCGTGCGGGCATCTCGTCGTTCGGGATGAGTGGCACCAACGCGCACGTCATCATCGAGGAACCAGCCGACAGTCCGGCCGCCGCGACGCAGTCGGGTACGGCGGTCCCGTGGGTCCTGTCTGGACGGACCATCCAGGCGGTGCGTGATCAGGCCCAGCGTATGCTGGCCCACGTCGAGACCAACCGTGACGATGTGGCGTTCACGCTCGCCGCCGCCCGGTCGCCGTTCGAGCACCGAGCAGTACTGGTCGCGGACGAGGACGGAACGCGGCACGGTCTGAGCGCATTGGCGGCAGGCGAGCCGGCAACCGGAGTCGTGCGCGGCGAGGCGATGCCAGCGGGCAAGGTGGCGTTCCTCTTCCCGGGCCAAGGCTCGCAGTGGGTAGGGATGGCGCTGGATCTGCTCGACACGTCGCCGGTGTTCGCCGCGCAAATGCGTGAGTGCGCCTCGGCACTGACTCCGTATGTCGACTGGGATCTGTTCGAGGTTCTGCGTGACGCACGGGCACTGGAACGGGTAGACGTGGTTCAGCCAGCCCTGTTCGCCGTGATGGTCTCCCTTGCCGAAGTGTGGCGGGTACACGGCGTGCAACCGGACGCTGTCGTGGGTCACAGCCAGGGTGAGATCGCTGCGGCGTGCGTGGCCGGGGCGCTGTCACTGGCTGACGCCGCCAAGGTGGTCGCGTTGCGCAGCAAGGCGTTGGCCGCGCTGGCTGGTCGTGGCGGAATGGTGTCTGTTCCGCTGCCGGCGGATGAGGTCCACGGACTTGTGGACGGGTTGTCCGTCGCGGCCGTGAACGGCCCGAACTCGACCGTACTGTCGGGTGATCCTGAGGCGCTGGAGACTTTGTTGGCGCTGCAGGACCGGGCGAAGCGGATTCCGGTGGACTATGCGTCGCATTCGGCGCAGGTGGAGGAGATTCGCGACCGCCTGTTGACGGATCTGGCTTCTGTCACAGCACAGGACACGTCCGTGTGGTTCTGTTCCACGGTCAGCGATGGGCTGGCCGCGTTGGACGCGGACTACTGGTACCGGAACCTGAGGCAGACCGTCGAGTTCGAACGGGCCACGCGGGCGCTGCTCGCCGAGGGGTACCGATTCCTGATCGAGGTCAGCCCGCATCCCGTGCTGGCAGTGCCCGTCCAGGAAACCATCGATTCGGCAGACGCCGACGCGGTGGTGCTCGGGTCGTTGCGTCGCGACGACGGAGGTCACCGCCGGCTGCTGACCTCGCTTGCCGAGGCATACGTGCGGGGCGTGCCAGTCGATTGGCGCCCAGCGGTTTCGTCGGGTCGGCTTGTGCCCCTGCCGACCTATGCTTTCCAGCGACAGCGTTTCTGGCTGACGGCCGCTCCCGCCGCGGGCCGCACGGATCATCCGCTTGGCTCGGTCATCGCATTGGCTGGCGGTGATGGCGCGCTGATGACCGGCCGTATTGCTGTGGCCACGCACCCGTGGCTTGCCGATCACCGCGTGCTGGGCAACGTCGTACTGCCAGGGGCAGCGTATGTGGAGATGGCCGTGCGGGCTGGCGGCGAGGTTGGGTGTCACTGCGTGGAGGAGTTGACGCTTGAGGCGCCACTGACCGTGCCCGATGACCAACCGGTCGAGATACAGGTGTCCGTCGGTGCCGCCAACGAGGACGGCCGGCGGCCGGTCACCGTGCATTCCACGACAGACGGACGGAGTTCGTGGACCAGGCACGCGACCGGGCTCCTCGCTCCACTCGCCGCCGTGTCCGATCCAGTGACGTGGGCACCCGAGGACGCCGAGCGTATCGACACGACGGACCTCTACCACGATCTCGCGGACACCGGCCTCGAGTACGGGCCGTCGTTCCAGGGACTGCGGGCAGCATGGCGCAGCGGCGAGGACGTGCTCGCCGAGGTGGCCCTACCGGAAGGGACGCGTGCTGACGAGTTCGGGGTACACCCCGCACTGTTGGACGCGGCGCTGCACGCGATCGCCGTCGGCGGACTCGGCGGCGGTTCGGGACAACCGATGCTGCCGTTCTCGTGGCGAGGGGTGACGCTGCACGCTCCGGCCGGCTCGTCGCTGCGGGTGCGGCTGTCGCCGACGGGTGGCGGTGTTTCGCTCGCTGCGACGGATGAGTCGGGTCGGCCAGTGCTGTCGGTGGAGTCGTTGGCGCTGCGGCCCGTTTCGACCGTGGAAACGCCGAGGCGGTCGCTCTGGCGGGTCGAATGGCGAGGGCTCCCACTGGGCGCGGGGCACGCAGGCGACTACGCAGTCCACCGCGTTGTGTCCGATGTGGACGACACGGTGGCGGCGACCCACGCGGCCCTCCATGAGGTCGCTGAACTGCTGCGCGCCCACATCGAATCGGACCGGCTCGTGCTGGTGACACGTGGTGCGGTGGCGGTCGATGAGGACGTGTCGGACCTGGTCGGCGCCGCGGTGTGGGGCCTGGTCCGCTCGGCGCAGTCCGAGCACCCCGACCGGTTCGTGCTCCTCGACACCGACCGTGCGGACGTGCCCCAGGCACTGCTGGACGAGGTGATCGCCACTGGGGAGCCGCAGGTCGCGATTCGCGGCGAGATGGCGTACGTGCCGCGCCTGGCTCGAATCACCGACACCCCGGACCCAGCTAGCGAGCCGGTGTTCGGGCCGGACGGCACGGTTCTGATCACGGGCGGTACCGGCACATTGGGGCGGCTGGTGGCTCGGCACCTGGTCGAGGAACACGGTGTGCGGTCGCTGGTGCTGGCCAGCCGAAGTGGCGGCGAGCTCACGGACTTGGCCGCCGACGTTCGCGTGGTCAGCTGTGACACCGCGGATCGGCGGGAGCTGGCGAGCCTGCTGGCGGGCATTCCCGACCTGACGGGTGTGGTGCACGCGGCCGGGGTGCTGGACGACGGCGTGATCACGTCGTTGACACCGGAGCGGATCGACACCGTACTGCGACCAAAAGTTGACAGCGCGTGGCACCTCCACGAGTTGACTCGCGACCGGAAGCTGCGCGCGTTCGTACTGTTCTCGGCGGCGGCCGGGCTGTTCGGAAGCGTCGGCCAGGGCAACTACGCGGCGGCCAATGGATTCCTGGATGGGCTGGCACACCACCGGCGAGCGCTCGGCCTGGCCGCCACCTCGATCGCGTGGGGCTTCTGGGCGGATCGCAGCGGCATGACCGGCCATCTCGACGGCACGGACGTCGGTCGGATCTCCCGATCCGGGGTGGTGCCGCTGTCTGCGAGCGAAGGACTGTCGCTTTTGGACGCGACGCTCGCCTTGGACGAGCCGCTGACGGCCGCGGTCTCGCTCGACCTGGCCGCGATGCGCGGTGGGACGACGGTCGCTCCGCTGCTGCGTGACCTGATCCGGCCGACAGCACATCGACCCGCCGCCGACTTGGCCAGCTTGTCCGGAGCGGACCGGGAACGAGCTGTGCTGAATCTCGTGCGCGGTCATGCGTCCGCCGTCCTTGGCCACGCTTCCGTCAGCGCCATCGACCCCACGCGTGGCTTCCTTGACATGGGGTTCGACTCGCTGACCGCCGTCGAGCTGCGCAACCGGCTCACCGCCGAGACCGGTACACGGTTGCCGGCCACGCTGATCTTCGACTATCCGACGCCAGCCGCGCTCGCCGAGTACCTGAACAAGCGGCTGGGCACCACGGGCGGCGAGCAGTCGATCGGCGAGCTCGACCGCCTGATCGAGGCGGTGACGCGACTGTCGGCTGATGAACAGCACAGAACGGTGATCACGGACCGGCTGCAGCAGTTGCTCGCCGTCCTGGATGACCGTGCGGTGATGGAAGTCGCGTCCGCGGATGTCGAGTCGGCCAGCGACGACGAACTGTTCGGCATCCTCGACAACGAACTCGAAACGCCGTGACGCCGCCAGATTCTGAGGGGACAGCAGTGGATACAGAACAACGGCTCCGTGATTACCTCAAACGGGCCACTGTGGACCTCCGGGTGGCACGGCACCGGCTCAAGGAGGCCGAGGACCGGGCCGGCGAGCCGATCGCGATCATCGCGATGGCGTGCCGGTACCCGGGTGGTGTCCGCTCGCCGGAAGACCTGTGGCGACTCGTGGTCGATGGCACCGACGCGATCGCCGGCTTTCCCGTCAACCGTGGCTGGGACGTCGACGGCATCTACGACCCGGACCCGGATCGGGAGGGATACACCTACACGCGGCAGGGTGGCTTCCTCGACGACGCGGACCGGTTCGACGCGGAGTTCTTCGGCATCTCGCCCCGCGAGGCACTGGCGATGGATCCGCAGCAGCGACTGCTGCTGGAGATCGCCTGGGAGACGGTCGAACGCGCGGGCATCGACCCGAACTCGTTGCGTGGCAGCCAGACCGGGGTGTTCGCGGGCCTGATGGTCCAGGACTACGTCTCCCGGCTGGCGCGGACCCCGGCGGGCTTCGAGGGATACCTGGGCAACGGCAACACGGGCAGCGTGGCCTCGGGTCGGATCGCCTACACGCTGGGGCTGGAAGGTCCGGCGGTCACCATCGACACCGCGTGCTCGTCGTCCCTGGTCGCATTGCACCTGGCTGGTCAGGCCCTGCGACACGGCGAGTGCTCGCTGGCGCTGGTGGGTGGCGTCACCGTGATGTCGTCGCCCGCATTGTTCCTGGAGTTCAGCCGCCAGCGGGGACTCGCTCCTGACGGCCGGTGCAAGCCTTTCTCGGCGCGGGCCGACGGGACTGGCTGGTCCGAGGGCGTTGGGATGCTGCTCGTGGAGCGGCTGTCCGATGCTGAACGCAACGGTCATCGCGTGTTGGCGGTAGTGCGCGGTTCCGCAGTCAACCAGGACGGCGCGAGCAGTGGGCTGACAGCGCCGAATGGACCGGCGCAGCAGCGGGTGATCCAGCGGGCGCTCGCCAACGCCAGCCTCACCGGGGCGGATGTCGACGTGGTGGAAGGGCACGGCACCGGCACCACCTTGGGTGATCCCATCGAGGCGCAGGCGTTGCTGGCCACCTACGGGCAGGGCCGGGAACGTCCGTTGCTGCTGGGATCGTTGAAGTCGAACATCGGCCACACCCAGGCCGCCGCCGGGGTCGGTGGCGTGATCAAAATGGTCATGGCCATGCGACACGGCTTGGTGCCGCGGACGTTGCACGCCGACGAGCCGACGCCGAAGGTGGACTGGGCCGAAGGCGCCGTGTCCCTGGTGGCCGAGGCGTGCCCGTGGCCGGAGTCCGACAACCCGCGCCGCTCCGGGGTGTCCTCGTTCGGTGTCAGCGGGACCAACGCCCACGTGATCCTTGAGGGTCATACCCTGAAGGACCCTTTCGAGGCGTCAGACGCCCCTCAGCAGGCCCTCGTACCGTGGCTGGTGTCCGGCCGGACCGAGCAAGGTCTGCAAGGTCAGGCCGCGGCGCTTATGTCTGGTGTGGACCTGAATGCGGCGGACGTCGGGTTTTCGCTGGCGACAACTCGAGCCACTCTGGAGCACCGCGCAGTCCTGCTGGGCGACAAGCAGGCTCAGCTGAAGGCGCTTGCGGCGGGGCAACCTGCGACTGGCTTGGCGAGCGGTGTCGCGTCCGGTGGGGCTCGTGAGGTTGTGTTCGTGTTCCCCGGGCAGGGTTCGCAGTGGGCTGGAATGGCAGTCGACCTGCTCGGCTCCTCGCCGGTGTTCGCGGAGCACATGGCGAAATGCGCGGCGGCGCTTGAGTCCTTCGTGGACTGGAGGTTGCTGGACGTACTCGGGGACGCCGAGGCGCTGACCCGAGTTGACGTCGTTCAGCCAGCTCTGTGGGCTGTGATGGTCTCGTTGGCTGAGTTGTGGCGCTTCTATGGCGTGAATCCGTCGGCTGTCGTGGGTCACAGCCAAGGCGAGATCGCGGCGGCGTGCGTTGCCGGCGTGCTCACGATTGAGGACGGCGCCAGGGTTGTCGCCATGCGAAGCCGTGCGCTGGGGGCGCTCGCTGGTAGGGGCGGCATGGTCTCGGTGCCGTTGCCGGTCGATGAGATCCCGGCTATCGATGGCTTGTCGCTGGCGGCCGTGAACGGGCCACAGTCCACTGTGGTATCCGGCGAACCGGCAGCGCTGGAAGAACTTTTGGCACGCGAGGAGCGCGCGAAGCGGATCCCGGTGGACTACGCGTCGCACTCGGCGCAGGTCGAGGAGATCCATGAGCGGCTGCTGACCGAGTTGGCGCCAGTGCGGCCCAGAAGCGGTACGATTCCGTTCGTCTCGACCGTGACTGGTGAGCGGACTGAGGAACTGGACGCCGGGTATTGGTACCGGAATCTGCGGGAGACCGTACGGTTCGAGGCCGCCGTGCGGACAGTGGTGGATCACGGGGCGTTCGTCGAGATCAGCCCGCATCCGGTGGTGACCGTAGGAATCCAGGAGACCATCGACTCCACCGCGAGCGACGCGGTCGTACTGGGAACGCTGCGCCGTGACGAGGGCGGCATGGAGCGGTTCCTCACCTCGCTGGCGCAGGCCCACGTGCACGGGGTGCCGGTGGACTGGCGCCCCGTGTTCCCGGACGCCCGTGTGGTCGACCTGCCAACGTACGCCTTCCAGCGCGAACGGTTCTGGCTGGGACCCGCTGACCGGCATCCACTGCTCGACGAGACGGTGGAGTTGGCGGAGCAGGGCGCGACGTTGTTCACGGGCCAACTGTCTCTGGAATCGCAGCCTTGGCTGGCCGATCATGCTGTGGCAGGCACGGTGTTGGTGCCGGGCACTGCGCTGGTCGACATGGTGGTTCTCGCGGGTGAGCGCCTGGGCTGTGCGCACTTGGCCGAGTTGACGCTCGAGGCTCCCGTGGTCGTGCAGGGCACTGTCCACATTCAACTCTGGGTGGGTGAGCCGGTCGACGACAGGCGTCCGATCCGGCTGCACACCCGTGTGGCCGACGAACCCTGGACCCGCAACGCGACCGGCACGTTGGTGCTCGAAGGCGGTCCGATTGCGCCCGAGTCGACCGAATGGCCACCGAACGACGCCGTTTCTGTCGACGTGACTGGGCTTTACGACCGGTTGGCCGACAACGGACTGTCGTACGGGCCGGCATTCCGGGGATTGCGCGCTGCATGGCGTCGGGCCGACGAGGTGTTCGCCGAGATCGCCCTCCCTGTCGAGACAGATGCTTTCGGTGTCGTGCACCCCGCGCTGCTCGACGCGGCGCTGCACGCGATCAGCCTCGGTGACTTCGTCGCCTCGGCGGACGCACCATTGGTGCCGTTCGCATGGCGCGACGTGACGGTTGGCGACACCGCCGCACCAGTGCTTCGCGCCAGAATCGCCGCCGCTGGGTCGGATGCCGTGGCCGTGACAGTCTTTGACCCTGAGGGCTCCGTGGTCGCGTCAGCCCGGTCCCTGGCGTTGCGGCCGCTGCCATCGCGGCAGGACTCCCTGTTCCGGCTCGACTGGACGGCGCTGAAACCTTCCACTGTGGACGTCGAGGTCGGCTCGACGGCTGGCCTGGTGCTGGCTGATTTCCGGGCTGTGCCACTGGAAAACGGTCAGGCGGTGGCCGCACGTGTACTGGAACACGTACAGACTTGGCTCGCCGACGAGCGCTTCGTCGGGGCCAAACTGGTGGTGCTGACCAGCGGGGCTGTGGCGGTCAAGCGTGGCGAGGACGTGACCGACCTGGCGTCTGCTGCGGTCTGGGGGCTGGTGCGATCCGCCCAGAGCGAGCATCCGGGCCGATTCGTGCTGGTCGACGTCGACGAAGATGCCGAGCCGCCAACCGCAATCGCAAAAGACGAACCGCAGATCGCGATTCGTGCCGGCACCGCATACGTGCCGCGGCTGGTGCGGGTGACTGATCGCCTGGTGCCGGAGCCGGGCTGTCGGTTGGACGTGACGGCCACGGGCACGCTGGAGAACCTGGGTTTCGTGCCTGCTCCCGAAGCGCCACTGCAGCCGGGGGAGGTGCGGATCGCGGTCCGGGCAGCGGGCCTGAACTTCCGTGATGTGCTGATCGGGCTCGGTGTCTACCCGGGCAACGCCGAGATGGGCGCCGAAGGTGCCGGCGTGATCACCGAGGTCGGCCCGGGTGTGCCGGGCCTGGCGCCGGGTGACCGGGTGTTCGGGATCTTCCCGAGGGCCTTCGCGCGGGTGGCCGTCGCAGACCACCGCATGGTGGCACGCATCCCCGGAGGATGGTCGTACGAGCAGGCGGCGTCGGTTCCGGTCGTGTTCCTCACGGCCTACCACGCGCTGACGGACCTGGCGCGGCTGACCGAAGGGGAGTCGCTGCTGGTGCACGCGGCGGCGGGCGGTGTCGGCATGGCGGCTGTCCAGATCGCCAGGCACCTCGGCGCCGAGGTCTTCGGCACGGCCAGCCAGCCGAAATGGCCGGCGACCACGCTTGACGACGACCACCTCGCGTCGTCCCGTGACCTCGACTTCGAGCGGAAATTCTTGGCCGCCACCCAGGGACGCGGTGTCGACGTGGTGCTCAACAGCCTGGCCGGCGAGTACGTGGACGCCTCGTTGCGGCTGCTACCCCGTGGCGGACGCTTCATCGAGATGGGCAAGACCGATATCCGGGACACCACGCGGTATCCGGATGTCGACTACCGTGCTTTCGAGCTGTTCGAAGCCGGTCCCGAGCGGATCGGGCAGATGCTCGGCGAACTGCTGGTTCTGTTCGACCGCGGCGTGTTGCGACCATTGCCGGTCGTGGCGTGGCACATCAGCCGGGCGCCGCAGGCGTTCCGAACGTTGGCCAGGGCCGAGCACACCGGCAAGCTGGTGCTCACCCTTCCATCCACAATAGACCCCAACGGCACAGTGTTGATCACGGGTGGCACCGGAACACTGGGCACGCTGCTCGCCCGCCACTTGGTCGCCCGCTACGGCGTCCGCCACTTGCTCCTGCTCAGCCGTACTGGGCGGGCCACCGACGAGTTGGCCGAGCTCGGGGCCACCGTCGTGGCGTGCGATGTGTCCGACCGCGAAGCGCTGCAACGTGTATTGGCGTCGATTCCAGAGGCACATCCGCTGACTGCGGTCGTGCACGCCGCGGGCGTGCTTGATGACAGCGTTATCCAATCGCTCACGCCCGAGCATCTCGATCGGGCAATGGCACCGAAGTCCGACGCGGCACTGCATCTGCACGAGTTGACCCGTGATCTCGACCTGTCGGCGTTCGTGCTGTTCTCCTCGGCGGCCGGCACGACAGGCAACCCCGGCCAAGCCAACTACGCGGCGGCCAACGCGATACTCGACGCGCTGGCCCACCACCGACGGGCCAATGGCCTGCCCGCGGTCTCGCTGGCCTGGGGACTCTGGGAACAGCGCAGCGGTATGACGCAGACGCTGGACGAGGCTGACCGGCGCAGGCTGAGCCGGTCCGGCACCCGCCCACTCTCGTCAGCTGAGGGATTGAAGCTGTTCGACACCGCCCTCGCGGTCGACGATCCGGTGTTGGTGCCGATGAGGCTCGACCTCGGGGCGATCCGATCGGCCGGCGATGTCCCGCCGCTGCTGCGTGAACTCGTCCAGCACCGTCCCGCGTCGTCGCGCCCCGCCATCAGCCGAGTCGCCCCAGGCCACGCTCGTACCGAACGAGAACTGATCGAACTGGTCCGCACACATGCGGCGATCACCCTCGGCCACGCCTCACCGGAGGCGGTGTCCGCCAAGAAACCGTTCAAGGAAATGGGTTTCGACTCGTTGACGGCGGTGGAGCTGCGCAACCGGCTGGCAACGGCCACTGGGCTGACGTTGCCGGCGACGTTGGTGTTCGACTACCCGACACCGATCGCGTTGGCCTCGTACCTGTTGGCTGAACTGACCGGTACACAGCAACTGCCCGCCGCCGAGTCGGTGGCCAGGGTCGACGACGAGCCGATCGCGATCGTCGCGATGAGCTGCCGATTCCCGGGTGAAGTCGCCACCCCGGAGGACCTGTGGCAGCTGGTTTTCGACGGAAAGGACGCGATCGGGCCGTTCCCCACCGACCGTGGCTGGGGCATCGAGGCGATCCACGACCTGGACCGGGAAAACCTCGGCGAGACGTACGTGCGCACGGGTGGGTTCCTGCACGACGCCGCCCTGTTCGACTCGGCGTTCTTCGGCATCAACCCCAAGGAGGCGCTGGCCAGCGACCCGCAGCAGCGGCTGCTGATGGAAGCGTCGTGGGAGCTGTTCGAACGGGCTGGCATCGATCCGGAAACCCTACGTGGCAGCCGAACCGGCGTGTATGTCGGCACGGCGTACAACGACTACGGCTCAAGGACATCCCCTGCCGAAGACCTCGCGGGCTATCTGATGACCGGCAACAGCGGCAGCGTTGCGTCCGGCCGGATCGCCTACTTCTTCGGGCTGGAGGGGCCGGCGCTCACTGTGGACACTGCCTGCTCCTCGTCCCTCGTGGCGCTTCATCTCGCGGTGACGGCACTGCGACAGGGCGAGTGCACTCTTGCCTTGGCCGGTGGGGTGAGCGTGATGCCCACGCCGAGTCCGCTCATCGCGTTCAGCCGGCAGGGCGGGCTCGCCGCTGACGGTCGGTGCAAGGCGTTCTCCGTCGACGCCGACGGATTCGGCGCGGCCGAAGGCCTGGGGCTGGTGCTCGTCGAACGGTTGTCGGACGCCCAACGCAACGGACATCCGGTTCTGGCGTTGGTGGCCGGCACCGCGGTCAACCAGGATGGCGCCTCCAACGGCCTGACAGCGCCGAACGGCCCGTCGCAGCGGCGGGTGATCAACCAGGCCTTGGCCAGCGCGGGACTCGCCGCCTCGGATGTCGACGCTGTCGAGGCGCACGGCACTGGCACCCCGCTCGGCGATCCGATCGAGGCCGGGGCCCTGCTGGAAACCTACGGACGGGATCGGCCTGAGGACCGGCCACTGTGGCTGGGGTCGGTCAAGTCCAACATCGGCCACGCGCAGTTCGCCGCCGGCGCGGCCGGCATGATCAAGATGGTGCTCGCCTTCCAGCACGGGCTGCTGCCTCGGACGCTGCACGCGGACGAGCCCTCGCCGCACGTGAACTGGTCATCGGGTGCCGTGCGCCTGCTCACCGAGGCGGTGCCGTGGCAGCAGAACGGCCGGCCCCGCCGCGCTGGTGTGTCCTCGTTCGGTGTCAGCGGGACCAACGCGCACGTCATCCTGCAGGAGCCGCCATCGGCACCATCCACTGACGACGAGCACGTCGATCCGGGTAGCGTGCCGATGCTGCTGTCGGCGAGGACACCCTCGGCGCTGCGGGCTCAGGCGGATCTGATGCTGGCGCGGCTCGACAGCGCGCCTGTTGGCGATCTCGCGTACTCGCTGGCCACGACCAGAGCGACCCTGGAACACCGGGCGGTGGTCGTATCCGACGACCGGGACGGTTTCGCTCGTGGACTGCAGGCGCTGTCAGCAGGCGAGGCGGCCGACAACCTCCGGGTCGGCCAGGCGGGCGACGACGACCGCGCGGTTTTCGTGTTCCCCGGGCAGGGCGCGCAATGGGCGGGTATGGCCGTGGAACTGCTGGACTCGTCGCCAGTGTTCGCCGCTCGGATGGCGGAGTGCGCGGCGGTCATTGAGTCCTATGTAGACTGGTCATTGTTCGACGTGCTTCGCGGTGTTCCCGGTGCGCCGACATTCGACCAGATCGAGGTGGTGCAGCCGGCGCTGTTCTCGATGATGGTGTCATTGGCTGAACTGTGGCGGTCGTACGGCGTCACTCCGGCCGCGGTGATCGGGCAGTCGCAGGGCGAGTTGGCAGCGGCTTGTGTCGCGGGCGCACTGTCCCTTGAGGACTCCGTGAAGGTGATCGTGCTGCGCAGCCGGCTGTTCGCCGAAGAACTCGTGGGCAAAGGCGGGTTCGCGTCGGTCGCGCTGTCCGCGTCGGCGGTCACTGAGAGGATCGCACGGTGGGGCGACCGGTTGAGCATCGCTGGTATCAACAGTCCCGGTGCCGTCACTGTCGCCGGTGAGTGGGCCGCTCTGCGCGAGTTCGAGGCGGAGTGCGTGGCCGACGAGATCCCAGTCCGTGTCCTGCAGGCATCGATGGCCTCGCACAGCGCGCAGGTGGATCCGCTGCGGGAACGACTCGCCGACCTGATCGGCGAGGTGTCGGCACGCTCCACCGACGTGCCGTTCTACTCGACTGTGACGGGTGGGGCGATCGACACGGCGGAAATGGGCGCCGAGTACTGGTTCTGGAACGCCCGCAAGCCGGTGGACCTCGTGGGTGCGGTTCAGGCCCTGGTCAACGACGGGTATCGAGTCTTCGTCGAGTCGACGGCGCATCCCATCCTGGCGCTGGCCATACAGCAGACCGCCGACGAGATGAACGTGCCTGTGCACACGGTGGAGTCCTTGCGTCGCAACGAAGGCAGCCTTGACCGTTTCCTGCTGTCGGTGGGCGAGGCGCACACGCACGGGGTGTCCGTCGACTGGTCGACCGCTTTCGCCGGACGGCCCGGGCAGCACGTGCCGCTGCCGACTTACCCCTTCCAGCGGCGGAGGTACTGGCTGACTGGGGAAGTTGGCTCGGCGCCGGCGGTTTCCCAGTCACTTCCGGTCGAGGAGTCCGACGGCCTGCCCCAACAGCTGTCCAGGCTGCCGGAGGCAGAACGGATCGAGCACGTCCTCGGCCTGGTACGGCGTCTGGCTGCCAGCGTGCTCGGCCACGACTCGGCGGATGACGTGCCCGCCGAGCGTGCGTTCCGTGAACTGGGCTTTGATTCCATGACCGCGGTGGAGCTGCGCAATCGCCTGTCCGCGGCCATCGGCCTGCGGCTGCCGGTGACCACCGTGTTCGACCACCCGACCGTTAAGGGACTCGCCGACCACCTGCTGGCCCGACTGCTCGGCGAATCCGAAGAGGTGGTCGCACCGACGGTTGTCGCGGTCGACGAACCCATCGCGATCGTGTCGATGACCTGCCGGTTGCCTGGCGGGGTGCACTCGCCCGAGGAGCTTTGGTCCCTGGTCGCCGAAGGCCGGGACGCGATCGCCGAGTTCCCGGACGACCGTGGCTGGGATCTGGCCGGGATCTACGACGCGACGCCGGGCGTGCCGGGTAAGTCCTACGTCCGGCACGGCGGGTTCCTCGACGGCGTCGAGCAGTTCGACGCCGAGTTCTTCGGGATCAGCCCACGTGAGGCCCAGACCATGGACCCGCAGCAGCGGTTGCTGCTGCAGGCGACGTGGGAGCTGTTCGAACGGGCAGGCATCGATCCGACCTCGTTGCGCGGCAGTCAGACCGGTGTGTTCGCCGGAACCAGCGGACAGGACTACACCGCACTGATGGCGACCTCCGCCGAAGGCCTCGGTGACTACCTGATCACGGGCGGCTCGGCCAGCGTGCTGTCCGGGCGCCTGGCGTATGTGTTCGGGTTCGAAGGGCCGACGTTCACAGTCGACACGGCATGCTCGTCGTCCCTGGTCGCGTTGCACCTCGCCGGCCAGGCGCTGCGTCGCGGCGAATGTTCGCTCGCAGTGGTCGGTGCCGCTGCGGTGATGGCCACTCCAGCGGCCTTCATTGCCTTCAGCCGCCAGCAGGGGCTCGCGGTCGACGGGCGGTGCAAGGCGTTCGCCGACTCCGCCGACGGGACAGGTTGGTCAGAGGGAGTGGGTGTGCTGCTCCTTGAACGACTTTCCGATGCGGAGCGCAACGGCCACCAGATACTCGCGGTGATACGCGGCTCGGCGGTGAACTCCGATGGTGCTTCGAATGGACTGGCGGCCCCGAACGGGCTGGCGCAGCAGCGGGTGATCCGCTCCGCACTGGCCAACGCCGGTCTGTCCACTCAGGACGTGGACGCGGTCGAGGCGCACGGCACCGGCACGAAACTGGGCGACCCGATCGAAGCCAACGCGCTGCTGTCCACGTACGGCCGCGACCGCGACCGACCGCTGTGGTTGGGCTCGCTGAAGTCCAACATCGGCCACACCCAAGGCGTGTCCGGTGTCGCCGGTGTGATCAAAACCGTGATGGCCATGCGCAATGAGGTGCTACCACGGACTTTGCACGCCGACCAGCCATCCTCACATGTGGACTGGTCGGAGGGGCCGATCCAGCTGCTGACTGAAGCCGTGCCCTGGCCGGAGAACGGTCATCCCCGCCGGGCCGGGGTGTCCTCGTTCGGTGTCAGCGGCACCAACGTGCATGTGATCATCGAGCAGGCATCCGCTGTAGAACAGCCCATCGCCACCACTGACGAGCGAACTGTCGTGCCGTGGGTGCTGTCTGGGCGGTCACCGGAGGCGTTGCGGGATCAGGCCCACCGTCTCTTGTCCTATGTGGAAGATGAGCGACCGGCGGATGTGGGCTACTCGCTGGCGACCACTCGGACAGCCTTTGACCACCGGGCGGTGGTGTTCGGGTCCGATCAGGACGAGTTTCGAAGTGGTCTCGATGCGCTGGTCCGCGGAGTGCCGAGTTCGCGAGTCGTACAGGGCAGTGTCCGTAATGGACAGAAGGTGGCGTTCCTGTTCGCCGGACAGGGCAGTCAGCGGGCTGGCATGGGCCGGGAACTGCATGCGGCTTTCCCCGTGTTCGCCGAGAAATTCGACGAGGTCTGCGCGGCCTTGGACGAACACCTGGACTTCTCAGTCCGCGAGGCGGTCTTCGAGCAAGCAGACCTCGACCAGACGGTATTCGCCCAGACCAGCCTGTTCGCGTTCGAAGTCGCGATGTTCCACCTGGTCAGGGCATTCGGTGTTACTCCAGGCCAGCTGCTGGGCCATTCGATCGGCGAACTCGCGGCCGCGCATGTCGCGGGTGTGCTGTCGCTGGAGGACGTGTGCGCACTGGTCGCGGCGCGTGGCCGGCTGATGCAGAACCTGCCCGCTGGCGGGGCGATGGTGGCCGTCGAGGCGTCCGAGTCCGAACTGGCGGAGACCGGGGATCGGGTCGCGATCGCTGCGGTCAACGGACCGGCTGCCGTCGTGCTCTCCGGCAACGAGGAGGCTGTCACTGAGCTGGCAGCACAATGGGCGCAGCGCGGTCGCAAGACCAAACGGCTGGCCGCCAGCCATGCGTTCCACTCCCCGGCGATGGACCCGATGCTGGACGAGTTCGCCCGCGTTGCCGAGAAGCTCTCGTTCCGGCCACCGCGGATTCCCATCGTGTCCACAGTGACCGGTCAGCGCGCCACCGAGGACGACCTGCGAACACCGGAGTACTGGGTACGGCAGGTCCGGCAGACCGTGCGCTTCCTTGACGGGGTACGTAGCCTGGCCGACCGAAACGTCTCGGCCTTCCTCGATATCGGTCCAGACGGGACACTGGCGGCGACGGCACGGGAATGCCTGTCCGATGGTTCGTTCGTGCCTGCCCAGCGCCGCGACCGGGCCGAAGTGGACGCGCTCACCATGGCGGTGGGACAGCTGCACGTCCAAGGCGCCGCCGTCGACTGGACACCGGTTTTCGGCCCGCTTGGCGCACGCCGGGTGGACCTGCCGACCTACGCCTTCCAGCTCAAGCGTTTCTGGGTGACAGCAGGGGAGCGGTCGGCGAGCTGGACACCGTCCGAAGCTCCGGTACCCGAGCTCACGCCGCAAGGGGACCTGCTCGACCTCGTGCGCGCCCACACGGCAGCGGTGCTGGGGCACGACACCTCGGGCGAAGTGCTCGACGACCGTGAATTCATGCAGATGGGCCTCGACTCACTCACCGCCTCCGAGTTGGCGAACAGGCTCAGCGCGGCCGTCGGCCAGCCAGTGCCGACCGTTGCGGTGTTCGATCACCCGACCCCGCGTGATCTCGCTGAGCACCTCGAGTCACTCACCGGCGACCAGGAACCCGCCGAGCAGCCGGTGCCCCAGTTCAACGCGATGTTCAAGCACGCCATCGAACAGAACAAGGCCAACGAGTTCATGGCCTTCCTCAACCACGCCTCCTACTTCCGTCCCCAGTTCAGCGATCCGGCGGAGCTCACCGCCGCGCCGGCTCCCACGTGGATCTCCCGCGCGGGGAACGCGGACGTCCTCGTGTGCATACCCGGTTTCATCGGGGCAACCGGTGCCCAGCAGTTCGCCCGGTTCGTGGCGCCGTTCCACGATCACGAGGTGTCCGTACTGCAGCATCCCGGTTTCGCCGAAGGAGAGTTGCTGCCCGAAGATGTCGGCGCGCTGATCCGACTGCACGCCCAGACGGTGCTGGAACACTACCGGGACCGACGTTTCACGCTCGTCGGACTGTCCTCGGGTGGGCTGGTGGCCCAGGCTTTGGCCGGCTACCTGGAAAAGCTCGGCGTCGCGCCGGCCGGTGTGGTGCTGCTGGACACCTTCGGGCCGCACATGGGATACCTCACCAGGGATCTGGTGCCCGAGTTCGTGTCGAGGCTGTACGACATCCACCTCGACATGGGCTACGCGGCGAACGACGACTGGCTGACCGCGATGGGACGTTACGTGGCCTTCCCGTGGCGGACCCACAAACTGGCCACACCTCTGCTGTTCGCCAGGGCGACCGAGCCGCTGATCGAGTGGAACCGCGAGTACGACTGGCGAACCACCTGGCGTGGCGCGCAAAGCGTCGTGGACGTGCCCGGTGACCACTTCAGCATGATGGTCGAGCACGCCGAGACGACCGCGGCGGCGGTCGGCGAATGGCTGCGCCGGGTCACATCCGGCGAGCTGAATCAGCAAACCATTGAGGAGCACGACATGACAGAGGCCGCGGCCGTCCCGGTGACGTTGCCGATCGAGCGAAGTGGACTGTTCGATCCGCCGGCGCGGCTCGGCGAGCTGCGGGAACAGGCGCCGGTGACGAAGTTGCTCTATCCCGGTGGGCACATCGGGTGGTTGGTGACCAGCCACGCGGCGGCCCGTGCCGTGCTGACCAATCCCGCGTTCAGCGCCAGGCTGGAGCTCAAACGCCTGCCCGTCGGTCCGCCGATGGAGGCGGCACAGGCACACCCGACACCGCCTGGCTACTTCCTGGCGTTGGATCCGCCCGACCACACTCGGTACCGCCGGCTGCTGGCCGGTCGCTTCACGGTGCGGCGGATGCGTGAGCTGGAGACCAAGATCGGGGAGATCATCACCGAGACCCTCGATGAGATGGCGAAGCAGGAGCAGCCGGTCGACCTGGTCCAGAACTTCGCGCTGCCGGTGCCGTCCCGGGTGATGTGCGAACTGCTCGGCGTGCCCTACGAGGACCGGGCGCACTTCCAGCGCATCGCCGAGGCGCTGGTCGGCATCGAGACGGACAAGATGGAGCAGGCCTTCATCGATATCAACGCCTATATGTACCAACTGATCCAGCGCAAGCGGGCCGAGCCGTCGGACGACATGCTCTCCGAACTGGCGGCCCAGACCGACCTTGACGACGTCGAGCTGACCAGCATCGGGTTCCTGCTGCTCATCGCCGGGCACGAGACCAGCGCCAACATGCTCGGCACCGGCACGTTCGCGCTGCTGTGCGAACCGGACCAGTTGGCCAAGGTCAAGGCGGATCCGGCGGCGATGCCGAAGGCCGTGGACGAGCTCCTGCGCTATCTCAGCATCGGGCAGTTCGCCACCCGTACCGCCGTCGCGGACACGGAAATCGAGGGACAGGCCATCAAGGCGGGCGAGGTCGTCACCATCTCCGTCCCGGCCGCGAACCGGGACCCGAAGCAGTTCGCCAATCCCGACGAGCTGGATGTCACCCGGTCCTCAGCCGGCCACCTCAGCTTCGGACATGGTGTGCACCAGTGCATCGGCATGGGGCTGGCACTCATCGAGATGCGGCTCGGGTTCACGGCGCTGTTCGAACGGTTCCCCAACCTCAGCCTCGCCGTCCCGGCCGAGAACGTGCCCATGCGCGCCGACGGCCAGATCTACGGCGTGCGGCAGCTGCCGGTGAGTTGGTAGGCGACATGGTATCGACACATGGCGTCGTGCTCGGCGGTGGTCTGGCCGGGATGCTCACGGCATCGGTTCTGGCTCGCCACGTGGACGCGGTCACCGTCGTGGACCGTGACCGCATACCCGACGGTCCGAAGCAGCGAATCGGTGTGCCCCAGGCGCGGCACGCGCACCTGCTCCAGTCCGGCGGCGCCCGGATGATCGACCGCATCCTGCCGGGCACGACCGACCGCCTGTTCGCCGCGGGCGCCCGCCGCATCGGTCTGCCCAGTGACGTGGTCGCGTTCTCCGCGCAAGGATGGATGCACCGGTTCCCGGAGATGCAGTTCATGATCAGCTGTAGCCGGGACCTACTCGACTGGATCGTCCGCGACCAGGCGCTGGCCAACGACCGGATCACGCTGCTCGAGAACACCGAAGCCGTTGGCCTGCACGGTGATCGGGCCAGGGTGACGGCCGCCGTCATCGAAGACCGGACGACTCGGCGGACGACCCGCCTGGACGCCGACATCATCGTGGACACCACCGGACGGGGCTCCAAGGCGACGAAGTGGTTGAGCGCTCTCGGTGTCCCTGACGCGTACGAGGAAACCGTGGACCCCGGGGTCACCTATGCGACCAGGGTGTTCCAGGCCCCGGCGGGTGCCGTTGAACGGTTCCCGCTGGTCAACATCCAAGCCAGCCCAACGGCTTCGCAACCCGGGCAGACCGCCGCACTGCTGCCGATCGAACAGGGCAGGTGGCTCGTCACGATCTCCGGCGTGCGTGGGGCGGGGCCGTCATCCGACGAGGGCGGGTTCGTGGAATTCGCCCAGTCGGTCCGTCACCCACTGGTCGGCGACCTCATCGCGAGAGCTCGGCCGCTGACCCAGATCTACCTGTCGCACAGCACGAAGAACCGACGCACGTACTTCGAACGGTTGCCTTCGTGGCCTGATGGCCTGGTTGTGCTCGGCGACTCCGTCGCGACCTTCAACCCAACTTACGGACACGGCATGTCGATCGCCGCCCACAGCGCCGCCGAACTGCACCGTAAGCTCCGTCAGCGTGGCCTGGTGCCAGGGACGAGCCGTCACGTTCAGCGGGCGATCGGGCGGGTGGTGAACATCGCCTGGACCATGGCCATCAGTCAGGACATGCGCTACCCGGGCGTGGTGGGCAAGCAGCAGTCGCTCGCCAGGCGGCTGCCGCAACGGTTCTTCGACCGTCTCAGTCGGACTGCCACCAGCGAGCCGAAGGTCACCGCCGCACTGCTGAACGCTTTCACCCTGTCCGAGCCGATGAGCACGCTGATGAACCCGGTGGTGATCCTTTCGACGATCCGTGGCCCACGCCGGCCACCACTGACCGAGCCGACGTTGACCGCCGCCGAGCTGGCTTCGTGCCATGACTGAATCCCCGGGTCGGAAGACAGTCCAGCTGAGTAAGCAGTAGCACATCATCCGAAATGAATACGATGACGTAGTACCACCCAACCCGCTGTGTCACTGCTCCTTGTTTCGTTGGATAAAGGACTGAACATCGTGGTGCGATCGGATTCTGTGCCAACCCGGGAACTGGAAACGTGCACCACGGCAGCTCACTGAAGATCTGTCTGGCATGTTGCCGAAGTTGCCGAAGTTGGCGGGTTCGGCATCGGCCATGTCCGTCGTGGTGACCACGATGGTGGCGTCGGGCAGACCCGCCGACCTCGCCGTGATGGTTGTCGTGCCCGGGTAGTATGAGCCGAACTCGGCCGCCGCCTTCCCATCGAACTCCGAGGAGCGGTCGATCACGCGTTCCTGCAGCGCGCTGTTGAGTCCGGCGTGCGGTTGATCTACGCGGGAGACGTCGATCGGGCCGGTGCCGTGTAGGGCGGAATGCAGGACTGTGCCACGGGATCGGCCGCGACGGGCAGATCGAACAGGTCGGCTATGACCAGGTTGACCCTGTCACCTTGACCCGCGGGTTCCTCGAAGCACCGGAGCGGTTCCTACGGCACTTGCTCACCGACGAGTGACGGCGAGCAGGTCGAGCGCTCGTTCGGCGTTGCGGTGCAATGGGATCACCATGTCCGGGTAGTCCCCCTGATCGACTCGCATGAGCAGCCGGGTGGTGACGTAGAGCTGGGCGAGCAGCCCGTCGCGGGCGTGCAGTTGTGCGCCCAGCGCGGTAGCCACCTGCGCCGCGGTGGCCGGGGCGAGCAGTGAGTGCGCGTACAGGCAGGCCGCGTCGTAGCCGGCTGGTGCCCGTCCCCAGCCTTCCCAATCCAGCAGCACGCAGTGCGGTGTTGTGTCGGAGCGCAGCAGGTTGGCCCAGTGCAGGTCGGTGTGCGCCGCGCTCCACTGTCCGATCGTGGTGTCGCCGGGGCGGTCGCCGAAGAACACGGCCAGTCGGCGGGTGAGGTCGGCCTGTCGCAGGTGGGTCCGTTCGGTGGCGGCGAGCGCGGTCAGCGACGTGCGTAGCTCCTGCCACCAGGACTCTGGTAGATCGGTCGAGGTGCGCAGCTCGGGTGTGGCCGAGCATGGGATGCCGTCGAGGAGCGTGCTCAGCGCGGCGCGCACCGCCCAGGACCGTCGATCCAGTCCCAATGGCCGAGCACGCGGGGTTTGGCCACGCCGGTGAGCGCGTTCGCGTCGATGTTGCCGGTCCAGAATTCACCGTTGGCCCAGGCGTGCTGCTCGATGACCACCCGCATCCACCGGTGCCCGTCGGGGGTGTCCACGCGTCCGCTGGCCGAGCGGTCCAGCCGAATAGCGGTGTGCCGAGCGCAGTGGCCTCGGCCTTGGCCGCCGCCGAGGTGTACAGGTCGGTCAGCCAGGCACGGTGCTGCCGCGTCCGCGGCAGACAACTGCGGTTGGGCAGTCATGGCAGCAAGGCTACGGCTCCCGCCTGTGCGGTCCGCCAGGGGCGCTCAGCGGGGACGTCAGTAGCGAGGCCAACAGGAGTTGGGCTTGCAACTGATCGGATCGCAGGTCGGGCTGCAACTCGGCGAGCACGTCGGCTGGCAGTGCGGGCTGCAGGAGGGCGCGCAGTCGGGGTTGCACGCCGACGCCGCCCGCCCGGTGAATGCCGCTGCCAGTGTGGCGCGCACGGCCTCGGCCTGCGGGCTGTCCAGGATAGAGGCGAGTTCGGTCTCCATGACGTTGCCGACTGGCAGCCACCGCGAGAAGACACACGGCCACACCGCGCCATCCGGGGAGATCGCCGCGACTCCGTCTCTGCAACGCCCGCACAGTTGGTCCGTGCTGGGCTGCAGGTCGCGCACATCGCGCCCGACCTGCCGGAGCCGGTCGTAGCCGACCGCTGGCACCCCGAGGTCGACCAACTCGTCCTGTGCCTGTTGGGCACGTTGACCATCGCCAAGGTCGATCACCCCCGCCCGTAGCGGGATTCCGCGCCGCAGCGCCTCGACGATGTTCGCCTTCGTGCGGGCGTGGCTGGGCACCATCTCCACCCGCATCGCCGCGGCGGTGTCCAGCACACGCACCCAGTCCGCGCGGGTCATCGACCCGTGTGTGCCCGCTGGGCCAGATCCGGCATAGCAATGGGCGCACGCAAGCTGAAAGACCCAGTCAATTCCAGCCAGAGAAAAGTCGTCTGCCCCACGCCGAACCTCCCACCGTCGACCGGAACCGCGACGACCAGTGTGGCGCACGAGACCGACAAGATCACCCTCGTGCGCTCGCCAGGCAGGGATAGGAGGGCCTCCTGGCGCCACTCGATCCCGACCGCCACCAGTGGTGCCAGCGAAGGGGCCGGTTGGCGCCAGGAACCGCCAGCCAGACGAGACCTACCACGATCGAACGGCTCGCGACCTTCCTCGCCCGCGACGACGCGGACGATCTGGACGACTGAGGCGGCTCAGCCCAGCCGTTCTCTGGCCGCCCGCAGCTCGGTCCGCACGTCCTCGTCCGCCTCGACGATCTCCAGGTCAGCGCCGATCGCGGCCAGGCCGAGCAGGTCGCGCACCACATCCCGCGCGGTGTCCGCGCTGAGCCGGACCTCGCTGCCGCTCTCGACCTCGGTCACCCTGGCGGGCAGCAGGTGCAGCGTCCTGGCCAGCACCTCGCGCGGCGGCGCGGCGATCCGGGCCAGGGCGTGATGCCGGTACGGCGCGGTGGCCAGCACGCGATCCAGGTAGGCGGCGGTGTCCGGCTCGGGCAGTTCGCGCGGGGCGAAGCGGCGGCCGGTGGGGCGGGGGTCGGTGATCCGGTCGACCCGGAAGGTGCGCCAGTCGGCGCGTTCGGCGTCGTGGGCCAGCAGGTACCAGAGCCGGTAGCCGGTGATCAGGCGGTGCGGCTCGACCCTGCGCTTCCCCGCCGAGCCGTCCCGCTGCCGGTAGCCGAAGGTGAGTAGCTCGCCGTCGCGCACGGCCGCGCCGAGCACGGCGAGCACCGAGGGGTCGACCTGCGCGCCGCTGGCCGCGCGCACCGGATCGGTGGCCTGGGCGACCGCGGCCACCCGGTGCCGCAGCCGGGAGGGCAGGATCTGGCTCAGCTTGGCCAGCGCGCGCACCGCGGTCTCGGCCACCCCGCTGATCCCGGTGCCCGCCGCGGTGAGCAGGCCGGTGGCCACCGCGACCGCCTCCTCCTCGTCCAGCGCCAACGGCGGCAGGTTGCGGCCGGAGACCAGCCGGTAGCCGCCCGCGGTGCCGGTGGTGGCCTGCACCGGGTAGCCCAGCTCGCGCAGCTTCTCCACATCGCGGCGCACGGTCCGGTCGGTGACCGCCAGCCGCTCGGCCAGTTCCGCGCCGGACCACTCCCGGCGGGCCTGCAACAGCGACAGCAACCGCATGACTCTGGCGAGCGGGCTCATGCCGCCAAGATTGCCACGCTTGCGGACAGGACCTGTCCGGAACGGCTCCTAACGTGGGCCGCATGTTGACCTTCGAGCCCAGCTCCGCCGACTACGACACCGAGCGCGCGGGCTTCCAGACCCACTCCGACTACCGCCCGGCCCTGGTGGCTGGCGCGGTCTCCGCTGCCGACGTGCGGGCCGCGGTGGCCCTGGCCGCCGAGCGGGACCTGCCGGTGACGGTGCAGTCCACCGGCCACGGCCTGCCGCCCACAGGCCGGCCGGGCGTGCTGGTCACCACGCACCGGATGCGGGAGCTGACCGTCGACCCGGTCGAGCGCACCGTGCGGGTGGGCGCGGGCGTGCGCTGGGCCGAGGTGCTCGACGCCGCCGCCCCGCACGGGCTGGTGCCGCTGCTGGGCAGCGCGCCGCACGTGGGCGTCATCGGCTACACCCTGGGCGGCGGGCTGAGCCTGTTCGGCCGTCCGTTCGGCTGGGCCGCCGATCGGGTGCGCTCGCTGGAGGTGGTCACCGCCGACGGCGCGCTCCAGGAGGTCGGACCCGGTTCGGAGCTGTTGCAGGGTCTGCTCGGCGGCCGCGCGGCGCTGGGCATCGTGACCGCGATGACCTTCGAGCTGCTCCCGCTGCCGGAGCTGTGGGCAGGCGGGCTGTTCTTCGACACCGGCCTGATCCCGGACGCACTGCGGGTGTGGGCCGAGTGGACCGCGACCGTGCCGGACACGCTGACCTCCTCGATCGCGGTGATCCCGTTCCCGGACTTCCCCGGCGTGCCCGAGCCGCTGCGCGGGCGGCGGGTGGCGCACCTGCGGATCACCCAGGCCGGACCGGCCGCCGACGACCTCCTCGCCCCGCTGCGTGCGCTCGGCCCGCTGCTGGACACCCTCGGCCCGCTCCCGCTGACCGAGGTCGGCTCGATCTACAACGACCCGACCACCCCGGCCCCGTTCCGCTCCAGCAACCGGATGCTGCGCGCAGCCGACGCGCTGACCACCCGCCGCCTGCTCGCACACACCCCGCCCGGCCCGCACATCGTGGAGCTGCGCCACCTCGGCGGCGCGCTGGCCACCCCGGCCGCCAACGCGGTGGGCGACCGGGACGCGGCGTACCTGGCCACCGTCACCACGCTGGCCCCCGACGCGGACACGCCCGCCGCGCACGAGGCGCTGTTCACCGCGCTGGCCCCGTGGACCAGCGGCGGGCGGTTCCGCAACTTCCTCACCGACCCGGCCGAGGCCCGCCACCCGCGCTGGGTGCACGAGCTGAAGGCGCGGCTGGACCCGGCAGGCCGGTTCGGGGTGCTAGCGGAGGGTCAGAAGCCGACCACGGCGTGCGGCGTGTAGGGCGCCTCCAGCCGGGCGACCTCCTCTTCGGAGAGTTCGAGGCCGACCGCAGCCTCCAGGTGGTGGCTGGTGGCAGCACCGCCGCCAGCCTCGCCAGCACGGGCGTGTGTCTGGCAGCCATCACGCCAGCGTGCTGCGGTCGCCGCTGTCGTCGTGTGGTTGGCCCGAGATCACGAGGACACCCTGGCTCGGGGTTCACCGTCGGTATGGCCAACTGGGTGGCGAGCTGGCGCCAGCCTGGTGTTTGGCAGTCGCCAGCAGAGCAAAGCCAGCGACGACCATGAGGCCGTCGATCACCAGAGGGCCGACTCCTGCGGCGAGTTGGCCGTAGCCCCAACATCAGCGGCCACACTGCGGCGCCGCTGGCAGAGGCCGCGGCCGGGTCGCGTTTGTCGCGGCCGACCGGACATTGGCCGGTGGGGACGCATGTGCGGGAGCTGCGCGACCGGCAACAGCGGGATCCCTGGACCCAGGGGCCGCGTGGGCTGACGATCCAAGTGTGGTACCCCACCGTGCGGCATGGCCTGTTCGAGCCGGCGATATATGCCAGTGACATGGGACGCGGCGCGGCTGGACGCGATGCAGCTGTGCCGCATCCTGTCCAAAGCCGGGTGTACACGGATCGCCAGGGGTTTGCTACGGGCGCAGGTCGTCCATGTCCAGCGTTACCGCGACCGGGCCCGGCAGGAACAGCACGCCCTCGACCGGGAGGTCGTGTTCTCATCTCTGAACCAGACACCCAACATCCCTGGATCGATGTCAACTCGAGACAGTGGCCGTGGTGCAAGAAAACCACAAGTCCCGTTGACCAGGATGTGAAGACTTGACAGGGCTCGAGAGGGGATGAGCACTATGCGTTCGGGTATACGGGTGACGGCTTTGAGCGTCGCATCGGCGGCAGCAGTGACCGCCGGGATGCTTGTCATGGGCACGCCTGCCTATGCAGCCGCGTCAGGCTGCGTTGTCAACCGGATGATGACGCCACCATCGTTGCAGTACAACACCGGCATGGCGCAGTGCGCGTCGCTCACCGGGGGATCACAGGTCCGGGCTGTCGTCCACTGCGGGACCACGGCGTTGCCGCCGCACTACGGACCCTGGGTCTCGAGGGCCAACACGTGGTCCAAGTACAACTGCGGCGGCAGCGAGGCTGTGCTCGTGAATTACCAAACCCGGTAGCGACCGCGCACCCAGTCCTCCGGCCACACGAACGCTCTGGCCGGGGGACTTTATCGCTGGGGGCGGCTGCGGCAACATCGTCCGCGCCGACCGCCACGCCACCTTGCTCCGCGTGGTGTTTCGTAGAGGTACGTCCGCGAGACACCGGCCCGACGACTCACGGCAGCGACGCCGACCGGGACCTTTTCGCGGCGCAGCCAGGACATCGTATCCTGGGCGGGACCGAGAACGGCTTGCGTTTGGGAGCACTGATGCTGCTGGTCGCCCAGTGGCTCCAGTTCGTGGTCGGCCGCTCGCCGCTGCAGGCGGGCCTCGCCCTGTTCCCGGCCGCTGTCGCGATGGGGATCGGGCTCGTCGGCTCCCTCACCATGCTGGCCGCCGCCGTCGTGACGTTCCCTGCTCGTGCCACGGACCCTGCAGATCACCAAACAGTCCCACTGAGGCCTTGCGACCGGGCTACCGGTCGCGCTGGACGAACAGCTCCGCGAGCGTCGCGAGCCCGTCGTCCAGCGGGGCGCACTGGCCGAGTTCGACCAGTGCTTCCGTCAGCAGCCCTTCTGCCTGATCCTGGGACCACGTGCGGCCGCCGGCCCGGTCGACGAGGTCCGCCGCGCGGCCCAGTTCGGCCTCGGTCAGCGGCTCATCCCGGGCGAACAGGTCGGCTAGTTCCGCGCCGGTCGAGCCACCGAACGACATGGCGGCCACCACGGGCAGGCTCTTCTTCCTGTTGCGCAGGTCGGAGAACACCGGTTTGCCGGTCAGCGCCGGGTCGCCCCAGATCCCGAGCAGGTCGTCGATGTGCTGGAAGGCCAGGCCCAGCCGGCGGCCGAAGGTGGTCAGGTGCGCCACCTGGGCAGCGGACCCGCCGCCGAACAGGGCGCCGAGCGCGCACGAACAGCCGAACAGCGCGCCGGTCTTCTCCTCCGCCATCCGCCGACACTCGGATAGGCCGATGTCCGCTCGCGTCTCGAACGCCAAGTCCGCGCTCTGCCCGTTGAGCAGATCCACGACCATGTGCGTGAGCAGCCGGATCGCCTGCGGCGCGGCCAAGTGGTCGCTGTCGGCCAGCACCCGGACAGCCAGGTTCAGCAGAGCGTCGCCAGCCAGGATAGCCGGGCTCACCCCGAACACGGTCCACAGCGACGGCCGGTGCCTGCGGGTCTCGTCGGCGTCCATCACGTCGTCGTGGATCAGCGAGAAGTCATGCACCAGCTCCACGGCTGCCGCCGCGGCACCCACCGAACCAGCCGTACCGCCGACGGCTGCTGCGGACGCGTACACGAGTGCTGGCCGGATCGACTTGCCGCGCCGGGCGTTGATCGGCGTGCCGTGTTCGTCCCACCAGCCCATCTGGTAGCCGGCCATCCGCGCGATGGCCGGCGGCATCGTGTCGACGGCCGCTCGCAGGACCGGGTCGACCAGGTCCCGGCTGGTGTGCAGGAAATTGAGCGCGGACGCGCCGACCTCGTGGACCGTCATGCCGGTTCCGGGCGTCGTCGAGCCACGACGCTGTACACGGCAGCGAGGCCCCGGTCCATGGCGGCCGCCAGGTTGACGGACACGTCGGCCATCTCCTGCAACGCCCGCGGTCGGTCGATGGGAAAGTGCTCGTCGATGTTGGCCTTCACGTCCATCAGCCAACGAACCGAGTCCGCATTGGACGGTAGTTCGCGGATGTCGGCGACGCTGAATCCGTGCCGCTCCAACACCGCGATGAGGGCACTGAGCGTCTTGCGGTTGCCGCACGCCAACCGGTCGGTCTCGTCGGTCATCGCCGAGGAGTACCGGTCGGTCGGCACGGTGTAGAGCGGGTCGGAGATCAGCACGGTCGAACCGGCCCGGGTCCGGGCTGACACAGCGGCGACTGCCGCCTCCAGTGTCCCGTCGGTGAAGTGCGCGATGCTGCCGCGGAAGATGACGAGGTCGTAGGGTGGGTCCTGGTCCGGTAGGTGGCTGATGTCCCGTGCGTCGCAGCGATACAGGTGCACGCGATCGTCCACTCCGGACTCAGCGAGCCGGGCGGCGGCGTACCGGATCTGCGTCTCGCTGATGTTCACGCCGTCCAGCCGGGTGCAGCCGGGAAACCGCTTCGCCATGTGCGCCAATGTGGTACCCCAGCCGAACCCGACGTCAAGGATCCGGTTGACGGTCGCGCCCTCGTGCAGGCCCGCCAGTTCCAACTGCTGGTCGAAGTAGCGCTGGCCGACGTCGTCGAGCGAACCGCTTTCGCCGTCGTACACCCCGAACTCGAACCACAGTTCTGGTCCGATCGCGACCTTCCACTGCGCCGGATCGTCCGCGTAGACACGTTCGACTCGCGCCCGGTACTCGTCGGTGTCCACGCCGGTCACTACCGTGAACGTGTCTTGTTGCGTCATTGCAGGTGCCCCCAAGTCGAACTCTCGCGTGATCGGGGCCAGCCTAGGGGTGAGATATTTCACGGCGTTGTCATGAGCATCACGTCGTTGGCGGGTCATGACATGCAAGCGGCGTACAAACCGCGAACGGCCGTACGCCAGTACTGTTGTGCAACCTCTCAAGGGCGCTACACCTGATCCCACGTCGCCTCGGCGGGATCGGGCACGCGGTAGCCGTCGCGCAGCGCGGCCTGGTTGACCAGCTCCGCCTTGCTCATCGCGGTCCACATCCGGGCCATCATGGACGAGGTGAAGTAGTCGTCTCGCTGCCTCTGTCCCCGGAAGTACGCCAGGTCGTCCTCGGCCAGTTTGTCGGCGATGGCGTCGAACCGGCCCATGTCCAGCTCCAGGAACTGCCGGGACGTGGGATGCACAGTCTTCAGCCAGTCCCGGCCGCGCGCCAGATGCGTTCGGGCGCGCTCGATCTCGAACCGGATCAGATCCCGCAGTGAGGTGCTGAGCCGCCCGGCGGAAACCTGCGCCTCCAGTGCCGGCCGGTCCAAGTCGAACTTGGCGAGGTGGTCGAGCGGGAGGTAGAGCCGGCCGAGTGCCATGTCCTGCTTGAGGTCCCACAGGCAGTCGAGCCTGTGGAACCCGGTGATCGTCTGCCTGCACTGCTCGACCGACTCCGGGCCTGCTCCCTCGAAGATCCGGTTGACCAGCACCGCGGGCATGAGGACCACCTTCTCGACGTAGTCGGCGAAGTCCGCCTCGGTGGCGTACTGCGTGGTGGTCAGCGCGGCACGCTGGCCATCGAGGTGGTCGCGAACATGGTCCGACGGCAGGTTCCATGTCCGAATCGTGTGAACGAACGCCCGCGCCAGGTTGAGGTCCTCGACCTGGTCCTCCGAGGTGATCTCCGGAACCGGGCCGCCTTCGAGGACGGCGTCGAACATCCGCACCCACTCGTCGAGCCGCCGCGCCCGGACCTCGACGTCGGCGCGCTCATTGTCGACTATGCCATCGACGTGGAGCACGAATGACCAGAAGGTCTCCAGATACGGCCGTTTCGGCGCTGGGAAAAGCAATCGAGCCACGAAGTGGCCACCGGCATACGCACGGAAAAGGTCCGCGCCTGCGGTGTACACCTTGCGCAGCCGAGGATCGAGGATCCCTGCCTGGTCCAGGTCTCGATCGGTCACAGGTTTCCTGCCACACTGAAGAGGTGCCGTTCAAGCACGGCGACGAGGGTCATGTCAGGGCCTTTCATCCGGGTCGAAGCGTTCGACGAGCATAGGGACTGGCCGGTTTCACGAAGTTGTCACGGCACTGGCGCCGAGTCGGATCGGACCGGAGCAGACAGTCACTCACACCTAGTCAACGACTCCACGACGTGGAACACCGGGGATGTCCGTACGGCCGCGAGATAGGGTGTTCCCGCCGTGTATCCGCTTCCGGTCGCCTCGCCGAGCATCCGCACAGCGAGGCGATAGTGCGTGTTACGCCAGCGCACCAACGCGCGAGCGAACCGACGCATCGCCTCGCCGAGCCGTTCCGTGTCCCGCTCGGCCACATCGCCCGACGCGCAGGCCTCGCGGTAGGCGTCGTCCAGGGTTTTCTGGCCGAGAAGGACGCGCTTGCGCACGTCGGGCACGGAGACGAACGCGGCCGAGTCCAACCGCTCACGGTCCGGCTGGCGGCACAGTGATTCGACAATCTTGTAGTTGCGCGACTGGATCGCGCTGGCGCCCTCGGTGAACGTACGGAACGTGCGGAACGACTCGACTTGCATGGTCGCCAGCATCGAGAACAGGGGCGCCGACTCGACCAGAGCTGTCCGTGAACCGGCGAGCAACTGAGTCGCCCAGTCCACCTCACGTGCGGCCAGCGCGGCAACCGCCGCACGCAGTTGCACGGCGAGTAGCGCGAAAGTCGTCTCGAACACCTGGAGTACCCGGAGGAACATGTATTCGTCGTGCGCGGTGTAGACCGGTAGGACACTCAGCTCGATGACGCGTTGCTCGGCAAGGGACATGTCCGCGCGCACGGCAGTGGAGACCTGGCGGGCGAGCACGGTGGGCTCGCTCGCGGTCAGTCCGCTGTGCAGCGACTGGCGGTTGAGTGCGGGCCGGATCGCCCGGAGCCCGTGCTTGCAGCGCTTGTCGATCCGGTCGGCCGTTGGCCGCATCTTCGGGAGCAGGGCGGTGCTGCCGTCCATCGCGGCGATCTCGAACGCGAGCGCGTCGGCCATCAGGTGCACAACCAACCGGTCGCACCGCGCTCGTACGAACGGCGCCTGATCGACCGGATCGTCCACTGTGGGTTGTCGCAGCAGTGGAAGCGCGAGGTACGTCGGATAGTCATAGCGCTCGTCGTGCTTGTCCAAGGCGCTGCTCAGGAAGTCCGCCAGCGTCCGGACGTGCTCCCACGGCCCGCGCAGCAACGGAAGCCGATCGCGTGCGTCGGCCAGGAGTTTCAACTCCGCCGGCCGCACGAAGTGCTTGCCCACGTCGTGGAAGTGCTGGACGACCACGTCGTAGGGGAACTTCTCGGCCACCGGATCATCGAGCCATGACTGCAACTCGGCTGCGAACATGGCCTCGCCTAGGAGATCGCGACCCGAACCGCGTTCGACGCCCGAACCGTGACCCTGGTTTTCCATGTGACCTCCTCGGTCAGCTGGAGCCGAGGAAACCGACGGACCAGGCGGCCCACGGCGAGCTGGGCTTGAACCCGCCCCAGCGCCGCGCCCAGGCAGTAGTGGGTGCGGTCGCCGAACGACAGGTGTTCCTTCGCGTTTGGCCGGTCCACCCTGAGCTTCCCGGCGTCAGGCCCGAACGCGGCCTCGTCCCGGTTGGCCGAACCGACCAGGCCGAGCACGAACGAGTTGGGGGGTATCTCTTGGCCATCGCTTGCCAGGTGCGGCGCGAGGGTGATCCGGCGGACCTGCTGGACCGACGTGTCGTACCGGAGAAACTCCTCGACCGCGTTGGCGTCCAGGTCCGGCCGGCCCGTGAGGAGCCGGTGCTGGTCCGGGTTGCGCAGCAACGCGATGACGCCGTTCGCGATCAGGTTGACTGTGCTCTCGTATCCGGCGAGGTAGAGCGTCGCCACCTGGGCGATCAGCTCGTCCTCGGTCAGCTTGTCCCCTTCGTGCTCGGCTCGGATCATGTCGCTGAGCAGGCTGTCGTCCTGATGCCTGCGTTTCGTGGCGATCACGTCGGCCATGCGTTGGGAGAACTCCCGGTCCGCGGTGCTGATCCGGCCGAGCAACTCGGGATCGACCACCGGCTCAGCCGACCGCGCGATGACCTCCAGCAACTCCCGCAGCGCGACGTGGTCGGTTTCCGGCATGCCGAGCAACTCGCAGATCATGCTGAACGCCAACGGATACGCGAAGTCCTTGACGATGTCGGTCCGGCCTGCGTCGGCGATCTGATCCAGCATCCCGTCCACGATCTCGGTCATCCGGGCCTTCAACCCGAGGATGCTCCTTCCGTTGAAGGCAGCGCTGACCAGTCGGCGTAGCCGGGTGTGGTCGTCCGGGTCGACGTTCAACATCGAGCGGTTGAGCACCGAGGTGAAATCGCTTCCCCGCCCGGCCTGGCGCAGCTCCTGGAACGGGCTCGGCGCCTCGTTACGCTCGTCCACCGAATGCCCCGACCTGAGCAGAGATCGTACGTCCTGGTGGCGTGCGAGCACCCAGAAGCCAAGGGGGTGGAGATGGACAGGTTCCTTCGCACGCATCATCGCGTAGTACGGGTATGGGTTCTCGATGAATTCCGGTGTGAACGGATTGAACGCGAAGCCGGTCGAGCCTGGCTGCGCCTCAGTGGTTGTCATCGCGTTTCCCCTGCTTCAGTTGCGTGGTGGGTGCGTCGGCGGGCATGAAGGCCGCGAACGGTGGCATCTCCTCCACCGGGAGGACGAGTTCGAGCACACCGGTCAGCTGGGCGTGTCGCTGGTGATCCGCGAGCGCTTCGAGAAGTTCCGCCACTGTCCCTGCTTTGCCGACCCACAACCGGTCCGGTGTGCCGTACCCCCTGGACACGGCTGTCACGTCCACCGGCGGGTAGCTGACCGCCTCGATCCGCGAGTCGAAGAACTTCTGCTGCCTCGTCGCGCACATGCCGTGCATGCCGTTGTTGAACACGACATAGAGAATCGGCAGGCGCAGCTGGACAGCGGTGTGGACTTCCTGGCCGCTCATCAGGAAAGCGCCATCACCGCAGAAAGTCACAGTCCGGGTGCCGTCCGGGGCACCGAGTTGGGCACCGACCGCGCCACCGAAGGTGTATCCCATTCCGCCCATGCCGAACGCGCTGGTCGACGTGCAGCCGGCAGGAACCGACGTGTGGTGCATGGTGACGACGGCACAGTTTCCCGCGTCGTAGAACAGATGTCCGTGCCTCGGGAGATAACGCTCAATGATCGACACCGCGACGCTGGCACTCAGGTCAGGCGTCCGGCTGGACGTGCCAGGTAGGGGTTCCGCCAGGTGCGGACGGAACCTGGTCAACTGGTAGCGGTCCGTGAGTTGCCTGGTGAACGGTTCGGCGTCCAACAACTCGTTGAGCTGTTCGAACACCTTCCCGCTGTCACCGGCGACAATTGTTCCGGCCACGCCGGTGCTCACCGCGTCGGCCGGGTCGATGTTGACCGCTATCGTCCTTTTAGGATTCCACGACCGGACGCAAGCACGGGTCATCATGGATGGTCCCGTGCCGACCAGTACGACGAGGTCTGCTTCGTCGGACAGGTAGGCCGCGGCCGACGGGTGCCCGTTGGCTCCGACCGTGCCGTAGTAGCAGGGGTCGTCATGCGGAAACTCGCCGCGCGCACCCATGGTGGTCATCACCGGGATCTGTGCCCGGCTGGCGAACTTGACGACCGCCTCGGGATTCGTCGAGCGACGCACACCGCTTCCGACGAGCAACACCGGGCGGCGTGCGGTCCTCAGCCGGGCGAACAGGTCCCGCACCGGCTCCGGTTCCACCGGCGCCGGGCGCATGAATCCAGCCAGTGAAAGGGGAAAGTCCTCAGGGACGTCACCGACGTCGAAGTCGTGGCAGTCACGCGGGAGCAGGAGCGCGACCGGGCCCATCCGGTCGTTCACCGCGGCTTCGATCACCGCGCGCAGCTGGATCCAGAACGAGTCGGGATCGACGATCCGCTCCACCCTCTTGGTCATCGAGGCCAGGAGCGGGCCGGCGGCCACAGTCCGGCCGATGCCGGACGAGTCCTGGAACGAACCCCGCCCGTCCAATCCGGCTGGCGGCTGGCCGACCAGGGCCAGCACCGGGACGGACTGCGCGTACGACTCCGCCAGACCGGCGACGAGATTCATCATGCCGCCACCGGAGGTCGCGCAACAGACCCCCAACGTCCGGTGGGTCCGCGCCCGTGCGTCCGCCATGTTCGCCGCGCCGTCCTCCCGCCTGGCGAGCACAGAGGACAGTCGTCCGGCGCCGAGCCGGTGGATCGCGTCGTGGACGTGTTCGATGTTGGCGCCGCTGACCCCGAAGACATACTTCAGATCCAGCTCACGCAGGACCGTGGCCAGTGCGTCAGCAACTCGCATCGGCTTCTTTCCGCCGTGTACCGAACCGGTGTTCCATGACCTTCTCCGGATTGCTGAGCACTCGCTGGAAATTAACAGAACCCTCTTTCACCGCGATGGCGCCGGGCTTTCACTGACGTGGATGAAGTGCGGTGGATGGACACATCACGGCCGCACATACATAATGACGCCCGGGGAATCAATGAACTTCGGAGAGGGGCCGTTGCGGTGGTCGACGACGTCGAACAGGTTGTGATCGAACTCGTGGGACGCCACCTTCCCGGCCACGCGGGCACCCTGTCGTCCGACAGCGACCTGGCTGAGCTGGGGATGCGGTCGATGACCATCGTCGCCCTGCTGGTGGCGGTCGAGGCTCGGCTCGGTGCCCGGTTTCCCACCGACGCGATCGGCCAGGACACCTTCCGGACCCCGGCCACGATCGCCGCGGCACTTCGTTCGGCCGGAGGACAACCCGCGACGTGATCATCCCGCGCTGCGCACGTCCGTTTCAGCCTTTCGACGTGATCAGCTCGGCCAGTTGCGGCCGCAGGATCTTCCCTGTTGGTGTGCGGGGTAGCGCGTCCAGCCGGACGACCCGGCGCGGCAGAGCGGTGTCCGCGAACGTCGTGCACAGAGAAGCTCGGACACCGGCGATGTCGAGACTGTCGTCAGTGGACACCACGACAGCGACGATCTCGTCGCCGACGAAGCGGGTCGGTATGCACACCGCGGCCGCGTCCCGCACCCCCGGCACGGCTTTGAGGGCGCGATCCATCTCGTCGAGGGAGACGGCCGCCCCAGCGACCTTGGCGATGTTCTTGTTGCGTCCGGTGATCACGTAGAAAACCTGGCCGGTGTCGTTGACGACGGTCCGGCCGAGGTCTCCGGTGTGGAACCAATGTCCTCGGAACGCCTCATCAGTGGCCACGACATTGCCGGCATACCGTGTCATCACGTTGTGTCCGCGTACGCAGATCTCGCCGATCTGGCCGTGTGCGACCGGCTTGCCCTCCGGATCCAGCAGCGTCATGTCGTTGCCGGGCATGGCGATGCCGATGGACGGGATGTCGGTGTCGATCATCAGCTCCTGGTAGGCCCGTTCGGAGATGTCCGGCGGCATCGTCGCCGAGAAGTTGGTCGTCTCGGTCAGTCCGTATCCCTGCATGATCCTGGTGCCGAACTTCCGATGCACCGTTTCGGCCACCGATGCGTCCAGGGGAGCGGCGGCGGACACGAAGTAGTCGAACTCCTCATGCGGTGCGCCGGTACGCCACACCTCGGTGAGCGAGTCGAGGATCGTCGGGACGACGCTTGCGATCCTGGGCCGGAAGCGTGCCATCCAGGTTGGGTACGCGAAGGGATCGAATCCAGGTGCCAGCACCGCGTGCGCACCGCTGACCAGGGTCGCGATGACCGTGAAGTGCATGCCGTTGACATGGTGGATCGGCAGGCAACCAAGCATGGTGTCACCGGTACGCAGCCGGTGATGCCTCCGGACTGCGTCGGCGTTGGCGGCCAGATTGCCATGGGACTGTGCTACCACCTTCGACGCCGCCGTGGATCCCGATGTACCGAAGAACAACGCGTCGTCGTAGGGCGATATGTGTGTGGGCAGGTCGTCCGAGCCGCCAAGCTCGCCGGCCACCTCGGCAGCGGGCCACACGGTGCCGGAGACGCTGGGCGGGCGCAGCACGTGAGTGATCTGGCGCGCCGAGAGTTGTGTGCGCAGCCGGTCGACTGGATCATTCGGGTTCAGCACCAGGACCGGGTGCCCGGTTCGTACAAGCGCCAGCACCACCAGCACCGACGCCATGTCGTTGACGGGCAGTACGGCCACTGTCTCACGGTCGGCCAGGCCCAGCTCATGGCGCACCCACCGTCCGATTCCGCGCGTGCGACAGTCGAGCTCCCGGTAGGTGAGCACCTGCTCCTGGCCCTCGGCAGGGAATGTCAGATAGGGAGCGTCACCCTGCGTGGTCGAACGGTGGGAGATGTATTCGCCGATCGAACGGCACGGACGGCGTGCCTCCCCGAAGGGAATGCCCTGCCAGGTGTGCACGATGTCGAAGTCGGCCCGCAGCCCTGCCCTGTACGCCACCGATTCTGTCCCCCTCCGCCGACAGCCTGGAAACGCCGCCGCACGCGCGAACGTCGGAAATCTGTTCGCCGTCCGGTGTGATCCGCCTTGGCTCTCAGGATGCGCCGACAGCCGAGGCGGGTCGTGTTCACGCCTCGCTCAGTCCTTCTTGACTGCTTCGATCTCGAGTGTGATCTTGATCTTCTCGCCGACCGCCGCGCCTGCCTGGCCGCCGGTGATGCCGAAGTCCTTCCTGTTGATCTTCGCGCTTGCCGAGAAGCCGATCACCTTACCGCCGGTCATCGGGTGGTCGGCGATGCCGTTGAACTCCATGTCGACCGTCACTGGGTTGGTCACCCCGCGAACAGTCAGGTAACCGTCGAGCAGGAACTTCTTGCCGCTGACGCGCATGCCCGTTGAGCGGAAAGTCAGTGCTTCGTGGTTTTCCACGTCCAGGAAGTCGGCACTCCGCACATGTCCGTCACGCTGATCATTACCGCTGTTGAACGTGGCGGCGTCGATTGTGGCGGTCACGGTGGATTCCAACGGATCCTCTGCGGTGACGACGGTACCGTTGAAACCGTCGAAACGCCCCCGGACCTTGGCCACGCCGAGATGGCGCACGGAGAACGAGACATCGGAGTGCACCGGGTCGATTTCCCATACCCCGGGGACGTAGCCGGGAATGTCGATTTTTGGCGTGTTCATGGGACTACTTTCACGTCGTGTGGTGACAACACGGTCTGTGTGTCCGGACACTGCCTGATGCGACCGGCCGCCAGTTCCCGCGTGACGTGGATCTTCTGCCCCCTGCGGTGCGCGGACGCGGTACTCCAGGATCTTCTTCAAGTTGCCGAGCTCGATCGAGTGCGCGGCATGGAACATCGGCCAGATCTCGCCTACCCACATCCGGTCGGTGCGCGCCTTGCCTGCGGTGATGTATTCCGGCTGCGCCAGCGAGTCGGCGTCGTAGTACGGGTGGCGAAAATTCGCCCACAGTACGAGTGTGCCGGGTCGGTTCAACGTCTTCGTCGAGTCGATCAATGTCAGGTAGTAACGCATCCACAACTCGAGCCCTTGGTCCCAGGCGCAGGAGTGCACCACGATTCCGTGGTCCGCTCCCTTCTGGGCGTCCGATCGGATGTAGATCTCAGTGTCCGGCTGGATCGTGTCGCGCGCCCGGTAGAGACCGCCTCCGATGTGCGAGAGGTCGCGGACGCTGTACGTCCATTCAGCCACCGAGCGGATGTTCGCGCAATATTCGAAGACGAGGTCGTAGGGCGCCGAGATGTGCACCGACAACGGGCAGAACTGACCGTATATCTCGGCGTGCTCGTAACTGTCCTTGGTCCGGTCAGTCATGAGCTTCATCATGGCGCCCTGGCTCGTGCTCTCGTTCGTCACCAGCTCCAACGATGCGAGGTCGGAGCTGTCCAGGGTGTAGTTCTGGGCAAGACCTGACTCGTCGGCGGTCCGGTCGGCCACCATTCGCCTTCTCCTCTTGTCGACCCGTCACGAGTGTGATCGTCCATGCCGTTGCCTGAGCCGGTGTTCGGCTATCCGGTCCATCGCCAAACCATGGCGGACACCGTTTCTCCACCATTGGTGAAGGTCGCGAAAGCAATGACGTCGTCTGCTGCGACCTTGCCATGGTCCAGTGCGTCGGCGAAGGTGATCGGCAATGACCCGTGAAACAGGTTCCCGTACTTGGCAAGCGTGTTGTGTCCGCGCTCCGCGCCTATTCCGCATCGTTGCTGCCACGCTTCGATGAAGGCCGCGTTCGGTTGATGGGTGATGAGCAGCGAGACATCATCCGCGCTGAGGCCCGCGTCCTTCAACGCGATGGAGACCGCGTCCGGGACCTTCTCCATCGCGAATCGCCACAACTTCACGAGCATCTGCTCGTTGAAGCGAACCTTGAGCTCTCCCGCGCCGGCCTGCCAGTAGGGAAGTTCGACGCCATCCACCACGTCTGGTTCTACCCGGAGAGTTCCCCAGTTCTCGCCGAACGCCTGTTCGTGCACCGAGCAGATCGTCGACGACGTGTCCGCCACCAACAAGGTGGCCGAAGCGCCGTCACCCAGTGTCTGGGACTCGGGAGCCTGCTGGAACTCGGTCAGCCGGGAGATGAAGTTTGTGACCGTCACGACGGCCACCTTCCGGTAGCGCCCGGACTCGATGAAGGCACGAGCGGTGTCGATGGACGACACCCACGAGCAGCATCCGGTGTCGACGTGCAACACCGCAGCAGCACGCGCGTTGACACGATGCTGAATGGCGCTCCCGATCCCGGCGTTGAGCACGTCGTCGAGCATGGTGCTGCAAATGATCAGGTCCAGCTCTCCGGCCGCCACCCCGGTCCTGTCGAGCAGCGATCGCAACGCGTGCGTCCCGAGATCGACGGCGGAGAAGTCGGGCCAGGCGAACCGTCGTTCGAGGACGCCATCGAAGAACGGGTCGTGCGCGCCACCCGGCGCGACCTGATTCGTGACGACCCGGTCGGGCATGTACGCCACAGTGTCCACAACGCGAGCAGCAGCCATGGTCATCGCCCGGCACCGCCCCGGCCATGGAGGCGAGTTTCCTTGCCCTTCCTCACATCTGACTCGCTGACGCCGGCGACATCGACGCCTGCGGCGCCGGGAAGCTGCTACAGGACTCGGCCGGTGGGCGATCCTTGGCGAGGAAGATCGTTTGTGCCATCATCCTGTACCCGGAGATCTTCTCCCGGAACGTTTCGATCGACTCCTCGGGATGCACGGAGTCGATGACGGCGTTTGGGCCGACAGCGTTGAACTGGTGCGAGACTCCGCGTGGGATCTGCATGTCGACCCAGGAGTTCTCCGGCACGACCAGGTTGTATCGAGTTCGCTCGTCGCTGCCAGCTTCACCCGGTTGGATGTCCTGGAACTCTTCGAGGGTGAACCGCGTGACTCCAGGTACGTCCGTGATCTGGAAGGGCGAGAGGCTCGACACCCGGATGCGCGTTCCGGGGCCGGTCATCATCCGGACGAAGCGAAGCCCGGTGTGCAGATGCATGCGCGAGCAGATGTCGCGCTGCTCGACGTCGTAGAAGTCCATGAGGTAGCGGTCGGCGAAGAATCCGTCGAAAGGGGACGCGAGCATGTAGACGTCGCCTTCCTCGAATCTCTGTGCCCGGGTGATACCGTCGGAATCGGGCTGCACAGCCACATCGGAGTCGTGGGCGTCGCGGACGATCTTCGCCAGAGTGTCCACTATCGCCAGGGCGACTTCGCCCGGAAACTGGGCCACGGCGGTAACACGGTTCTGCCCCTCGTCCTGGAACTCACGTATCTCGTGAACTTCGTCCTCGTGATCGGGCAGTCGTTTCATTCGATCGGCCATCTACGAAGGTTCCTTCGCTAGAGCGTGCTGCTGCCCATTCATGAAGACGCGAAGCCTGGGGCAGGCGACCGCGCTCGCAGCCACAGTTCGATGCATCATGGTTCATCCGGCCCTACCGGGAGACACGCGACATGGGAACAGGTTCACTGCTGGTGGTGCACACCGTAGAGCTCATCGCTTTCATATCGTTTTCACGGCTGTCACTTCCCAGCCCTGCTGGCTGCCACCGTGGAGTCGTCTCATGTGGAGCGGTTCAGCGGACCACGGGGCACGCGTGTCGGAGGTTCTCCTTCTTGATCTTCGTGCGGCGGCTTGCCTGGCCGCTCTGGGGTGCGGCGGCGGGGCGCTGACGCGTCTCACAGTGTCGGGTTGTCGACATAATTAGGCCGGGCCACTTTTCGGTGCCTCTGAGTTCTCGTCGAACGACGGCGCTACAGATCTTGAAGACATCCCATGAGCTTGAATGTCAAGCTGCAGCGTTCTTGGCATGGTGGGACCAGGCGGTCGTTTCGTCGTAGGGTGTCCGGGTTTGAGGCAGCCGTGGAGGATGCCGACGAGCCGGTTGGCTGGTTGCCGCAGCGCGGCGTTGTGTTCGGCGCCGCGGGTTCGGAGCTGGTCGTAGTAGGCGCGTGCGCCGGGTGAGGCCTTGAGCGCGCTGAATGCCTGGGTCATCAGGGCGTCGATGAGCCGGTCGTTGTGCACGAACCGGGGCGTAGTTCTTGCGGCACTTGGCATCGGCGTAGCGATCGCGGTCGTCACCGAACTCGGCGAGCACCCGGGCGCCGAGAATCACACCGAGTCCGGGCTGGGACAGGATGATCTCAGCGTCCGGGTGCCGACCAAAATGCGCATCGACCTCGTTTTGCAGGGCGGTGACCTGCTCATCCAGAACGGCCAGCACCGCCACGGCCGCGCGGGTGGTGGGCGAGTAGGCCGCGTTGACGACTGCGGGCTGGCCCAAGTGCCGCTCGCGCAGCAGGGCCTGGATCGCGGTGGCCTTGGTGTCGATGTCGCGGCGCCGGGCCCGTTTCAGTGCGGCACGGATCTGGTTGAGCGACAGCCGTGCCGCACTGTCGGGATCTGGCGCCTTGCCAAGCAGTTCCAGGGCGTCGCTGGCGTCCAGGTCGGTGAACGCCTCCAGTGCGGCGGGGAAGTAGTCACGCAGCGCGTGACGCAGTCGCTGGGTGTGGCGGGTGCGTTCCCAGATCAGTGTCTTGTGCGCTCTGCTGACCACTTTGATCGCCTCGGCCGCGGGGCTGTCGCCGGCGACCGGGCGCAGTTGGTGAGAGTCGGTGCGCACCATGTCGGCCAGCGTGTGCGCGTCCGCGGCGTCGCTCTTGGCTCCGGATACCCCGTGGCGTTCCCGGTAGCGGGCCACCGACAAGGGGTTGACCGCGAACACCGCGTACCCAGCGGCGAGCAACGCCTGCACCCACGGACCCCGATCGGTCTCGATCCCGACTACCACCTCCGGTTCCTCTGCGTCCACACCGAGCTGTTCGCCGATCATCGAGTGCAGCCGGGCGATCCCCGCCGTGCCCTCGGGCAACCGGGCTTTCGCCAGCCTCCGCCCGGCGCCGTCCATCAATTCGACGTCGTGGTGCGATTCAGCCCAGTCATCCCCAACGAACAACACCCGTTCTCCCGTCTTCACGCTCGATCAGCAGCAGCCTGCGGGAGAACCATCTGCGACCTAATGAATCAGTGCTCACGCCTCACGCGGGCACGACATCCCATCAGCGGTTCAGCTCTCCCGGCCCACTGGTAGGGGCACGATGTAGCCAGATCGTGAGCGCGCCGACCTGACGCACCGCGGACTCCGTCGCGGCCACCGATTCCGGGCCGGTCATGACGTGCAGGCGCACCGGCGCGCTGGCGGCGACCCGGCGCAGGCCCTCCGCGACGGCCGCAGCTTCGGCTCCCGGCTCGATCATCACCTCGAAGAACGATGCACCGTCTCGATGGAACCAGTTGGTGAGGTGGTCCAGCGAGATCGCCACCCAGCCGGCTTCGAGGGTAATGTAGTCGATGATGTCCAGCACGGGCAGGCTTTTGGTGCCCTGCGGCGTCGGCAGCGTCATCGTGTCCCGACACCGAGCCCATGGTTCCTGGCGAACAGCGTCGAGATCACCGCACCCCTACCGGCCAGCAGCTCGGCACGCGCTCGCTCGTCGGCGTGCTGGTAGGCGGGAGCGTTGGTTGGCTCGGCGATCCCCTGCACGACAATCCGTCCAGGTCAAGAAGCATCGTCCCCGCGCGCGGGGCTGTTCCCATTTCCAACGACGCTGTCGTGTCGTGGGCAGGCGTGTGGAGTCGTCCCGACCTTGGTCAGCGCACCTCAGTCCGCCAGGGTTCCGGCGCCGCAGTACTCGCCGAAATCGGTCGGATATGGCCTGGATCTGATGGTGGCGGGGGTTATTCGTCGACAGCCAAGCGCTCGATCGCGGCTTGTTTGTCGGCTTCGGTCGGCAGGCTGTAGCGGCGGGCGGTCTCGATGGAGTGGCCGAGGATTTTGGCGACGGTGACGATGTCCTGTCCGCCGCGGATCATGTTCGTGCCGGCGGTGTGGCGTAGGGCATGCGGAGTGAGGTCGCCATCGCGGCCGAATTCGAGGTTGGCGTCGATGGCGATCTTCTTGAGTTCGTCGTAGGCGCCGCGGGTGGTCAGTCGGCCGCCGCGTCGGTTGAGGAACACCGCCGGATTCTCGGTGGCGCAAGGCCACTGCGCACGATCGGTGATCCATTCCTGCAGGGCGGTGCGCAGCTGTGGACGCAGCGGCACTTCCCGGTACTGGCCCCCTTTGCCGTAGCGGATGATCAGCACGCCTTCGCGGGCGGAGATCCGAACGTCGTCCAGGTCCAGAGCGACAGCTTCGCCGCTCCGGAGGCCGGCGTGGTAGCCGATGTAGGCCAGTGCTTTCCCGCGCGGGTCGGCGCGCTGGGCTGCCCGCAGCCATCGAGTCCGGGCCCGGTTTGGCAGTGCTCGCGGAGCGGCCTTCGGCAGTTCCTGGCGCTTTACCATCGCCGGGCCGAGCCCCAGGTGCCGGTAGAAGTCGTCGATCGCGGTCAGGTGCGCGTTGACCGTGGACAACTTCCGTTTGGCCACCGTGCGCAGGTGCGTGCGGTAGTCGCGCACCGCCCCGTTGCGGGCATGCGGGTCGGTCAGCGGGTCACCATCGATGCCGCCAGCGTCGCTGGTGTCGGCCAGCCACGCCAGGAACTGGCGGACTCGCGAACGGTAGGCGCGGACGGTGTCGGGATCCAGCGGTCCGCTCGGCGTGGACACCGCACGTGCGTAGTCGGCGAACAGCTTGGTGAACGCGGCGGGCACCGCGGTCGGCGGCGGGCCTGAAATATCGGAAGTGGCTTCCAGCTCCTGCCGATCGACCCGGACCGCAATAGCAGAAGTCACCCCGGCAGGGTACTTCTGATATTGAGCAGTATCAGAAGTTCGGTCGTGTTCGGGGACGACTGGCCGTGGTTGCGGTGTGCCTGTGGCTGGGGTGGCGTTTCGACGCTTCTGTGGGGATCTGCCGCCGTCGGTGAGTGCCTGTCGTGGGCGGGGAATCTGAAGCGTGGGGATCTCCACGTGACAACGCAGTCGCTGGACCGCGGCATCGACGCGGGCCGAGTACAGGTGGTCGTGGTCGTCGAGGAGGTGTTGCCAACTGGCGCGGGCGAGTCGGTAGCGCCCGGTGGCGAGGTGGAGGTCGGTGAGCAGGGCCAGGGCGAGGGCGCGGGAACGCCGGTGGTGGCCGGGATAGGTGTCGATCGCGGTGCGCAGTGCGGTCCGGGCGTCGTCGAGGTCGCCGGCGGCCAAGTGGATGTGGGCGGTGTGGTAGCGGCATTCGGCCGGGTCGTAGGCACCGAGAATGGGCGCTGGGTCCTGGGCCTGGGCCAGGTGGTGTTCGGCTTGGTGCTGGTGGTGGTGGGCGTGGTGGTGCTGGTTGACGGCGGCGTGGCAGAGCGCGGCTTGGGCGTGGAGGAAGGCTTCGGTGCGGGGTGCGGCGGTGCCCGCAGTCGCGGCCAGGGCGCGGCGGGCCAGGCTGAGCGCCTGGGGATAGTGGCCGAGGTAGCGGGCTTGGTGACTCAGGCTGCACAGGATGATGGCATAGCGGATCGGGTCGCCGGCGTGGACGGCGAAGGCGAGGGCGAGGCGGTAGTACCGCTGGGCAAGTCCGTGGGTGTGGTGGTCGAAACAGCGGAATCCGGCCAGGTAGGTCAAATCGGCGGCCAGGCCATGCAGTTCGCCATGCACGGCCAGCGCGTCGCGGGCGCGGAGTTCGGCGGCGAGGTCGTGGGCGAGGTAGGTGATCAGGGCGGTGCGGGCGTGACCGCCGCCGAAGCAGTGGTCGAGGGCGGCGAACACCTCAAGCATCTGACGCGTTGAGCCCAGGACGCGGGTGCGGACAGTGGTGGGTGACCGGCGGGTGCTGGTCGCCGTGGTCGGTCGGGCCTGATGTGCGGTGGACCAGTCGGGGATGTCCAGGTCGTGCACCCGATACGGCAGGTGGCGCAGCCCGTGGTGGCCGGCGGGGTCGGTGTCCAGGCGGGTCAACGCCGCCAGGGCGGCGATCGGATCACCGCGGCCAAGCAGCGAGTCGGTGTCGTGCACAGAGCGGGTCGGGAGGGTTGGCGGCCTGCCGGGTTCGGCACGGGGGACCCCGAGATCGGCCGGGGTCACGACGCGGTTGAGTTTGCGGGTGAAGGCCTCCGCGATCAGATCGGGTACCTGGGGGCGGGTGCCGGACAGCCAGTGAGTGACCGCGCTGCGGTGGTAATGCAGCGAGCGACCGGTTTCGGCGCCGATGACATTCACCGCGCGGGCCAGTGCGTGATGGGTCCAGCGCGCCTCGTCGAGCAGTGCCCGGAGGCGATCGTTGCTCGCTGGAGACCGATCTCGCGCCAAGATTCTCGATTCCAGAAGGCAAGTGAGGTGGGCGTTCACCACGTTCACCACGATTGTGCCCCTGTCGCGGTTTAAACCGCGAGTGCCTAATGGTGCACTCTGCGTGATCAGTTCGCTGAGAGCCGCGCACGGCGTGCAGGCAGGGGCGCAACGACGATGACGATTGCCGAACACGTTCACGGTCCGCGGCACGATGGTGAGCAGGTGTTATCGGGATATCGGGCGATGGTGGTGCCGACGTTGCGGGCCGCGGTGAGGTTGTTGCCCGATCCGCTGTGGCAGGCGGCGGGTTACCACTTCGGCTGGGTGGACCAGCGGGGTCACGCCGTCGCCGGGGGTGGGGGCAAGATGATCCGCCCCGTGCTGACGTTGTTGTCGGCAGAGGCGGTCGGCGGCGTCGCTACCGGGGCGGTGCCGGCGGCGGTGGCGGTGGAGTTGGTGCACAACTTCTCGTTGCTGCACGACGACGTGATGGACGGGGACCGCACCCGCCGGCACCGGCCCACCGTGTGGGCGGTGTTCGGAATCCCCACCGCGATTCTGGCCGGGGACGCGTTGTGGGCCTTGGCATTGCGGGTACTCGCCGACACCGACGCCGATGACGCGGGGCCCCGAGCGGCGCGGGGGATGCGGATGCTGTCGGTGGCGCTGGAGTTGTTGATGGCCGGTCAGAGCGCCGACATGGATTTCGAGGCCCGCGCGGATGTGGGGCTGCGGGAATGTCAGGCGATGGTCGCGGGCAAGACCGGGGCCGTGCTGGGCTGCGCGTGTGCGCTGGGTGCGTTGTTCGGCGGGGGCAGCCCACACCAGATCGACTGCTTGCGGCAGATGGGCGAATGGCTGGGATCGGCGTTTCAGGTGGTCGACGACGTGTTGGGGATCTGGGGAGATCCGGCGGTGACCGGCAAACCGGTGCATTCCGATCTGCGCAATCGCAAGAAGTCCCTGCCCGTGGTCGCTGCCCTGGGGTCGGGCACCGCGGCGGGTGCGGAGTTGGCCCGGCTGTACCGGCTCGACCGGTCGCTGACCGATGCCGAGGTGGACCGCGCCGCGCTGTTGGTTGAGGCCGCCGGCGGCCGGTCCTGGGCACAGCAGCAAGCCCAGGATTGCCTGGCCGCGGCGTTGACCAGCCTGCGGGAGGCCACCCCGGCACCAGTCCCGGCGGCGGAGTTGGCCGCGTTGGCCGCGCTGATCACCCACCGCGACCACTGACACCGACCACTGACACCGACCGCGAGGAGAACCACCCATGTCCACACCGACCGCCGTGCCGAGGACGGTGTTGTTGGCCGCGCCCCGCTCGTTCTGCGCCGGGGTGCACCGCGCGATTGAAATCGTCGAGCGTGTGGTGGAGCAGCGGGACGGGCCGGTGTTCGTGCGGAAACAAATCGTCCACAACAGCCATGTGGTGGCTGACCTGGAGGCCCAGGGAGTGGTGTTTGTTGAGGAGTTGGATCAGATTCCCGACCCGCCCCCGCCGGGGGCGGTGCTGGTGTTCTCCGCGCACGGGGTGTCGCCGGCGGTGCGGACCGAGGCCGCTCGCCGCGGGGTGGAGGTCATCGACGCGACCTGCCCTTTGGTGTCCAAGGTGCACGCCGAGGCGCGGCGGTTGGCCCGGGACAGCGTCCAGATCGTGCTGATCGGGCACGCCGACCACGAGGAGATCGAGGGCACTCTGGGAGAGGCGCCCGAGGCGATCCAACTCGTGGCAACCCCCGAGGATGTGGCCGGGGTCGAGATCACCCATCCCGGACGGGTGGCCTACCTGACCCAGACCACCCTCGCGGTCGACGAGACGGCCACGGTGGTGGGCCGGTTACGCGAGAAGTATCCACAGTTGCTCGATCCGCCCACCGACGACATCTGCTACGCCACCACCAACCGGCAGCAGGCGGTCGCGGCGATCGCTGCTGAGTCCGACCTGGTGTTGGTGGTCGGCTCAGCCAACTCCTCCAACTCGGTGCGACTGGTTGAACTCGCCCAGCGAGCCGGGACACCGGCCTACCTGATCGACGACGCTACGCAGATCCGGCCCGACTGGCTTCAGGGCGCCAGCACTGTCGGTGTGACCGCCGGCGCGTCGGCTCCCCAGCGGCTGGTCGAGGAGGTCCTCGCCATGCTGCGGGGGTGGGGACCAGTGACCGTGACCGAACGGGCCACCACCCACGAGACTGTCCATTTCGGACTACCAGCGTCGGTGAGGTTGCCATGACCAGCGCGATCCACTCCAACCTCCCGACACCCAACCTCCCTGCCACCGATTTCCCGGCCTCCGGGTGGTGCGCTGGCCAGGGTCTGGAGTCGATTACCGGTCCGGAGGTGGTGCGGGGACTGGCCGCGAGTGAGGTGGCCGGGTTGGCTGCCGCGATTCGCCGGTTCCTGGTGGAGAAGGTCACCGCCACGGGTGGTCATCTGGGGCCGAATCTGGGGGTGGTGGAGCTGACGATCGCGCTGCACCGGGTGTTCGACTCACCTCGTGACGTGATCGTGTTCGACACCGGTCATCAGTCCTATGTGCACAAGATCCTCACCGGGCGCGCCCGGGAATTCGACACGCTGCGGCAGGCCGGTTGGTTGTCCGGTTATCCCTCGCGTGACGAGTCGCCACATGACTGGGTGGAGAACTCCCACGCCTCCACCGCGTTGTCCTATGCCGACGGTCTGGCCAAGGCCCACCAGCTGCGCGGCGAGGATGCCAGCCAGGATGGCGGTAGGGATGGTCGGCGAGTGGTGGCGGTGGTCGGGGACGGGGCCCTGACCGGTGGCCTGTGTTGGGAAGCGCTGAACAACCTCGCCGCCGCACCTCAGCGCCCGGTCATCGTGGTAGTCAACGACAACGGCCGCTCCTACTGCCCGACCGTCGGCGGGCTGGCCACGCACCTCACCGAGCTGCGGCGGCACGGCTGCGGACCGGTCCGCAGCCTGTTCCAGACCCTCGGCCTGTCCTACCTGGGCCCGGTGGACGGCCACGACATCGCCGCGGTGGAAACCGCGTTGCGCCAAGCGGTCGCGTTGCGGCGAGCGGTGGTCGTGCACTGCGTGACGATCAAGGGCAAGGGGTATGCCCCGGCGGAGACCGACGCGGCCGATCGCCTGCACGCCGTCGGTGTCGTCGATCCCGCCACCGGGCGGCCCCGGACCCCGGCGGCGGCGACGTGGACCTCGGTGTTCGCCCAGGAGATCACCGCGCTCGGCGCCGAACGTCCCGACATCGTGTGCGTGACCGCGGCGATGCTGCACCCCACCGGGCTCGGCGGGTTCGCCGCCCGGTTTCCCGAGCGGGTCTTCGACGTGGGTATCGCCGAGCAGCACGCGGTGTGCTCCGCGGCCGGGCTCGCGTTGGGTGGTCTGCACCCGGTGGTGGCCATCTACGCCACGTTCCTGGGCCGCGCCTTCGACCAACTCCTGATGGACGTGGCCCTGCACCGGCTCGGGGTGACCTTCGTGGTGGACCGGGCCGGGATCACCGGCCCCGACGGCCCGAGTCATCACGGCATGTGGGACCTGTCGGTCCTCCCGATCGTGCCCGGTCTGCGGCTGGCCTGTCCCCGCGACCCCGCCCGCTTACGGGAGTTGTTACGCGAGGCCGTCCAGGTCACCGACGGGCCCACCGTGATCCGCTACCCCAAAGCCACCGCCGGTCCTGACATCCCCGGTGTGCGGCGGGTCGGACACTGCGACCTGCTCCGGGAGTCCCCGCACGCCCAGGCGCTGCTCGTGCCGGTCGGTCCGTTCGCGGCGGCCTGTCTGAGCGCCGCCGACCACCTCGTCAGCGACGGCATCGGGGTGAGCGTGGTGGACCCGAGGTGGGCCGCACCGCTGGATCCGGCCTTGATCGAACTGGCTGCCGACCACCAGCTGGTGGTGACCGTCGAGGACACCACCCGCACCGGCGGCCTGGGCACCCGTCTGGCCCGTGGCCTGGCCGACATCGGCGCCACTACCCGCCTGGAGGGCCTCGGCCTGCCCCGCGGTTTCCTGCCCCACGGCCCCCGACCCGACCTGCTCGCCCAGCACGGCTTGGACGCGGCTGGCATCACTGCCACCCTCCGCCAGCACCTGCACCACTCCACCAGCCCCGGCCTGCGCCTGCCCCCAACCGGCCCCGGGGAGTCGTCGTCATGACTCCGGTATCCGTTTCCCCACCCGCGGTCCCGGCTGTGCGCCGCGTCTGCCGCCAGGTGATGGTCGGGCGGGGTCCCAACGCCGTGCCTGTCGGTGGCGGTGCCCCCATCTCGGTGCAGTCCATGACCACCAGCCCCACCGCCGATACCGACGCGACACTCCAACAGATCGCCGAACTGGTCGCCGCCGGCTGCGACATCGTCCGGGTCGCCGTGCCCTCCCAGGACGACGCCGACGCCCTGCCCGTGATCGCCAGGAAGTCCCCGATCCCGATCATCGCCGACATCCACTTCCAACCCCGCTACGTGTTCGCCGCCATCGACGCCGGCTGCGCCGCCGTGCGCGTCAACCCCGGCAACATCAAGAAGTTCGATGACAAAATCAAACAGATCGCCCACGCTGCCGCGAACGCGGGCGTGCCCATCCGGATCGGGGTCAACGCCGGCAGTCTGGACCCCCGACAGTTGGCCAAACACGGCCACGCCACCCCGCAGGCCCTGGTCGAATCGGCCCTGTGGGAATGCTCCCTGTTTGAGGAACACGGCTTCACCGACCTGAAAATCTCGGTCAAACACCACGACCCCACGGTCGTGATCGACACCTACCGGCTGCTCGCCAACGCCTGCGACTACCCCCTGCACCTGGGTGTCACCGAAGCCGGCCCGCCACCCCAGGGTACCATCAAAACCGCCGTCGCCTTCGGCGTGCTGCTGGCCGAGGGCATCGGCGACACCATCCGCGTCTCACTCACCGCCCCACCGGTCGAGGAAGTCACCGCCGGCACCCACATCCTGCAGTCCCTGGGCCTGCGGCCCCGCACCCTCGAGATCGTCTCCTGCCCCGGCTGCGGCCGCCTCCAAATCGACCTCTACCGACTCACCGCGAAAGTCCAGGCCGCCTTCGCCGACTTCCCCCACCCGCTGCGGGTCGCTGTCATGGGCTGCGTGGTCAACGGCCCCGGCGAAGCCAGAGAAGCCGACCTCGGCGTCTCCGCCGGCAACGGCAAAGGCCAGATCTTCGTCAAAGGTCAGATCATCGCCACCGTCCCCGAACACCAGATCGTCGACACCCTGCTCGAACACGCCCAACGACTGGCTGAAACAGCAGTAACGAGAGCACGGTGATGGCGATTCGTCAGCACAGGGTTGCCGAATCCTCCGGCGCACAGTCAATTACCGCGAGCCACGAAAAGCTCAGGAGGAGTCATGAGCATCGCGCGCCACAAGGGAACGTCCCCAGCTCACCGCGAGGCGGTTGATCGACTTTATGATGTCAGCCGGCCGCTTTTCTTCGGGATGTTCCCCACCAAACGGAAGCCCTTCATGCTCCATTTCGGTCATTGGGACAACGGAGCCAGGACCCACTCTCAGGCTTTGCTTCGCGCCAACCAGGTACTCGCCGAGGCCGCCCGTATCCAACCGCACGATCGCGTCCTTGACATGGGATGCGGCGAAGGCAGCGTGATGCTCTGGCTGGCCGAAAGGTACGGCAACAGGGCAACTGGCATCACCATCTGCGAGGACCAGGCGCGACGGGGGCGCCAAGTCGTCCAGGAAAATCGGCTGTCACACCTGGTCGACGTCGAGCACATGGATTACCTGAACACATCCTTCACCGACGGAGAGTTCGACGTCGTGTGGATGCAGGACAGCGTCACTCACGCCGAGGACTTGACGGCCCTGTTCACCGAAGCGCACCGCGTCCTCAAGCCAGGCGGCCGGCTCGTCGCCGAGGACGGCCTGAGAAAGAGGGCGACGGTAGACCACAAAGGCAGCCAGTTGCTGGCACGCCTCAGCGACGGACTTGTCGCCACGTTCCCCTATGCCGATGAAGCCCTCGAGATCGTCGAGCAGGCGGGGTTCACCAACGTGGTGCTTCGCGACGTCACCAAGGAAACATGGAGGACAACACAGATCGCGTTCGCCATCGCGGCACTGGCGCGCCCCGCACTGATGGTCATGCGACGCCTGAACAGCAAATTCGAGGTCCTCGCCCGCGCCGCGGACGCCTCCACCACAATCGCGCCCCTCATCAAACGCGACATGTTGATGATTGGGCTGATCACGGCCACCAAGCCACAGACCCAAGATTCCCCATGACAAGGAGTGACGGGAGCCATGAGTATCGCGCAGAACAAGGGAACGTCACCAGCTCACCGCGAGTTCGTCGACCGCGGCTACACGTACACCCGGCCGCTCTTCAGATGGATGTTCCCCACCAGGCGGCGGCCGTTCATGATCCATTTTGGACACTGGGACGGCGGAGTCAGGAATCACTTTCAGGCACTGCTTCGAACCAATGAGGTGTTCATCCAGGCCTCCCGCCTTCAACCGCATGACCGAGTTCTCGACATGGGGTGTGGGGAAGCCAGCGCAATGATCTACCTCGCCGAGAAGCACCGGAACGAGGCGGTCGGCATCACCATCTGCGAAGACCAGGTGCGCCGAGGCAGGCAAGCGATCACCGAACGCGGTGTGGCCGACCTGGTGACCGTCGAGCACATGGACTACCTGAACACGACCTTCGCAGACGGTGAATTTGATGTTGTCTGGGCGATGGACAGCTACTCCACTGCCGAGGATCATGCGGCGTTCTTCGCCGAAGCCTACCGCGTGTTGAAGCCAGGAGGCCGGATCGTCATCCAGGACGGGTTTTGCAAAAACCGGACAACGGACCGTGCCGGCAACGAAATGCTGGACAAGATTTTCGACGGATTCGGGGCGAAGTTTCCGAGCGTGGACGAGGTCACCGAGATGTCGGAGAAAGTCGGGTTCGCCGATGTCTCGATCCGCGACATCACCAGGGAGACGTGGGGGACTACCCGAATCGCGGCGAGGGTCTCCAATGTCGCGCGTCCCCTGCTCACCGTGCTGAGGCGCCTGAACAGCCACTTCGACCCACCCGCCCGGATCGCCATCGGGACAGCGGCGCTACCGGCCGCCATCAAGCGGAACGTCCTTCTCATCGGACTGCTGACCGCCACCAAGCCACAGCACCAAGTGCCCCAATGACACACCACACCGTGATGGTCACAGCTCCCATTAGGAGGTCCCGATGGATGCTGACAAGGGAACGTCGCCGGCACATCGAACCAGGGTCGCCCGCTACTACGACCAGGCACGCCCGTACTACCGGGTGATCCTCGGCGCGAAGAAGAACCCCGTCTCCCTGCACCTGGGCTACTGGGACGAGACAGTGCGAACCCACGTTCAGGCCCAACTCCGGGCCAACCGGTTCCTCGCGGAGTTGGTGCACATCCAGGGCGGCGACCGTGTGCTGGATATGGGGTGCGGCGAAGGCACCTCGGTGATCTGGCTGGCCCGCACCTACGGCGCCTCGACGGTCGGCATCACACTCAGCGAGGAACAAGCCGGTCAGGGACGCCGAGTCGCCGACGCCGCCGGAGTGGGTCACCTGGTGTCCATTGAGTGCATGGACTACCTCAACACCAGCTTCGCGGACGGTTCCTTCGATGTGGTGTGGGCTCAGGAGAGCATGTGTCACAGCGAGGACCAGCCGGCGTTCTTCGCCGAGGCCTATCGGGTGCTCAGTCCCGGCGGGCGTCTGGTCGTCGAGGACGGCTTCCAACGCACGGGTGCTCTCACGGAGAAGGAACAGGGCATCCTGAACGCCGTGTGCGAGGGGCTGGCCGCACCCGTGGTCACCGACATCGATACCGCGGCCACCAACGCCCGCCACGTGGGGTTCACCGATATCGCGGTCCAGGACATCACGCCAAGGGCGGGCCGGTCCCTGCGGCTGATGACCGGCATCTCCGTGGTCCTTCGCCCCCTGGCGCGGGCGATGCGCCTGGTGAACAAGACCCCGGGCGGTATCGCCAGCACGATCACCTCGGCGGCCCTGCTGGGACCCGCGTTCCGGCAGAAGATCATGCACCAGGGCGTGCTGACCGCGACAAAACCATCGGACCAGCTTTCCGCGAAGGAACGCCCCCATGCCCCTGGACGTTGATTTCCGCATCCCGTTCCCGCATCGCTGCAGTCCCGACCTCGACCGCACCCGCGCCCACAACCTTGACTGGCTGCGAGGACACTGCCTGATCACCAGTGATGAGGAGGCGGACCGGTACCTCAGCACGCGGATGGCCGAAGCTGTGGCTTACGCCTACCCCGACGCGCGGGGCGCCGACCTGGACCTGGCCACTGATCTCAACGCCTGGTTCGTGGTGTGCGACGACCTGTTCGGCGATCCGCAGGCCGCACTGGCCCCGGAAGCCGACGACATCGTCCACGGCTGCGCACGGGTGCTCGAGGGCGCCACGACGACCGAACCGGCGCATCCTGTCGTGCGCGCCCTGGACGATGTCTGCACCCGGGTGGCCCACGGCATGAGCACCTCCTGGTGCCGTGAATTCCGCGACGGGCTGGGTGATTTCCTGAGGGCATCGCGGGAGGAAGCCCTCCGGGGTACCCCGCACACCCCGCTCACGGTTCAGGAATACCGCGAACTTCGCATGCGGAGCATCGCCACGCGCACCTACTTCGCGTTCACCCAACGCACCGGCCATTTCGAACTGCCCGCCCTTGTTCTGACCGCCCCCGCCGTGGTCACTCTGCAGAACCTCGGCCACGAGATTGTCGCGTTCATCAATGACGTGTACTCGCTGGAGGTCGAGGAGCACCAGGGATACCCGCACAACATGATCACGGTCATCCAACATGAGCGGGGATGCTCCCGTGCTGACGCGTGTGCCGCGGTCCTGGCAGAGATCCGCACCCTCACCCAACATTTCATCACCGAGGAAGCGGCCCTTCCCCGCCTCTGCGAGGAATTAGGGCTCAACGCTGCCCACCGCCGCGATGTGACGCGATATGTCCAGGGAATCCGTGACGTCATCGCCGCCACCCGCGACTGGTCACCTCTGTGCAGCCGCTACCACACCGACCAACTCGCCGCGTCGGGCCACCGAGGACGGTCCGGGCTCCGCAGTGACGCAGCAGCCGCACATGAGTAGATGGAGGGACCTGTTATGCAGCTGTCATCGATTCCGCGGGCTCCAGGTGGATTGCCGCTGCTCGGTCACATTGCGCCGCTGATGCGTGATCCGGCCCGATTTCTTGAATCACTTCCACAGTACGGCGATCTGGTTCAAATCGGAGTGGGCCCGGCCAAGGTCGTCGTGGTTTGCGATCCCGAGCTGACCCGGCAGATCTTTCTCAATGATCAGGTCTTCGACAAGGGTGGGCGTCCCATCGTCAAGCTGCGAGAAGTGATCGGCAATGGGCTCGGAACGTGCTCACACAGCGACCGTCGGCGTCAACGAATGAGGACACAACCCGCATTTCACAATGCTCGTATGCCACGTTATGCGGAGATGATCACCGAGCGGATCTCCTCGTTGACTCAGGAATGGCGGGATGGTCAGGTCATCGTTCCGATGTCGTGCATGTTTGACATCACACAGCAGACGGCAGCAGTCACAATATTTTCAAAGACATTGTCGGACAACCAGGTCAATACGATCTTCCAAGACGGACACACCGTTGTCAGTGGTGTGTACAAGCGCATTATCATGCCTACCCAGCTAGCGAAACTTCCGCTCTTCGGCAATCGAAAGTACGATCAGGCGCGCGTCCGGCTGCGACGTTCAATAACGCAGATAATTAATAATCGACGGCGGAGCGGGGAGAGAGAACACGATATTCTTTCCTCGCTTCTCGATACCCATGAAGCCAGCAAGGGCAATGGCGAGTCTCAAGATTTACTCGATAATGAGATCATTGACCACGTCATCACGTTCTTCCTTGGTGGACTGGAGACCATTGCCGTGCTCATGGCATGGTCGATGCACATGGTGGCGCGCCATCCAGCCGTTCAGCGGGAGCTTCACAAGGAAGTCGACAGCGTCGTCAAGGGACAGACAGCGGTGTATGCGGATATCCCCAAGCTGGCGGTGACGAACAGGATCATCACCGAGACACTCAGGTTGTATCCCCCCGCATGGCTACTCACGCGGGAGACGACCACAGATTGCAAGCTCGGCAAGTACTCGATTCCAGCAGGTGTAACCGTCATCTACAGCCCATTGGTACTACAGCACCGCGCCGACATTTTTCCCAACCCGCACAAGTTCATCCCTGACCGATGGAAGAACGGGTCCAACGACAAGCTTCAGCGGCATGCGCTAATTCCTTTTGCTGGCGGTCCCCGGAAATGCATCGGAGACACGCTCGCCGTCACCGAAGCTGTCTTGAACTTGGCCACCGTTGCTGCCCGCTGGAAACTGGACCCCGTTCCAGGTGACGAACTCAAGGCAAAACACACATTTATTACTACCCCCGAAGGGACGGTACGGGTCTCGAAGCGAGCACGCGGCGGCGCGGGGTCAACGGCGGGCCAGTAGGCAGTGGCCTTCTTGCCGCGCAACACATCGGAAGCATCACGCCATCTCCAACATCAGCCGACTGGACATCACGGCCTGCACCTATCCCGACCGTACGCAGACCGATGCCACCTTTCGCAGCAGCAGGCACAGCCCCTGCGGGCCGGAGGTCCCACATGTACACGCCTCTCCCACACGGGGAGATCTCATCGACGGTGAACACGCTCATTACCGCGGCCATGGCGGTCTGGCTCATCGGTCTGGCGGTGTGGGCCATCCGCGACTGGGCAACGCGGCGCCGACCACACCTGGCACTCATCATGTACTCGGCCCCGCTCGCCGTATGCGTCGAGCCTGTCCTGGACCAGATTCTGAACGTCCAGCACTTCCACAGCCGGGACGCATTGATCATCTTCACCGCGTTCGACCGTGACATCACCGCGTGGCTCGTCATGGCGGCTGCGGCCTGGTTCGGAACCATGATCTATCTGGCAATGACCGCCGTCGACCAGGGATGGCCATCCGGCAAGCTGTGGCGGCTCTACGCAGGGCTGGTCATCTTCACTCTCGCCGGAGAGATCATAGTGACCGGTGCCGGCATCTACACCTACTACGGAAGTCAGCCACTCAAGGTGTTCGGCGTTCCCTTCGCCATGCCCTTCATCTACGCGTCAGCCTTCATGGTCCTCGGACTGGTCACGCACCACTTCACCGCCCACGTCCACGGTGTCCGCCGTCTCCTGTTTCTCCCCGTGATCAGCTCCACTTTCGTCGGCGCCATCGCCCTCATGGCATGGCCGCTGACCCTCGGGATCGGCATGACACTGTCCACGTCGGCAATGACCGTACTGGGTGCAGTAAGCGCCTCACTCGCGCTGCTGTCGTTCCACGCCATGGCCACATGGGTGAGCCGACGGCACGGGAACGAGCCAGCGGGCACCGGGGAGAGCGCGCAAACGAACTCCCCCACCAGCGCAGCGATTCGAGAGGTGAGCGAGACGGCGGCAACGCCAACCCGGACGGAGAGCAGCTGACGCGGTGTGATGGTGAATTTGTTGACCACCACCGGCTTGTCGAGCTTTCCGGCGACGACCTCGGCGACCCAGTCCGGCATTGACTCGGCCTGCACGAAGGTGAGCGGGGTGTCGGTGGGCATGATCAGTTCGAGCTTCGAGATCCCGGCGGTTTCGGATTCGTTGGGTACGTGGATTCCTCGGGGCCTTCGTCGGTATGCCCGCGACCATGTTGGTCCTTGCCGCGATCACGCTCGGCGGTGTGTTGCAAGCTCGTGCCACGTGGCCCGCGAACGACGTCGAAACGCTGGAGCACGTCCACGACGACCTCGACGACGGTCACCCGCACCTGCACGACGCGATCTCTCCCCCCAACAAGGCTGGCGCCACGAGCACACCTACGTCGGGAAGTTCGATCCACCGGTCGGTGCGCCCGTCGGAATAGTTCTGCAGCGTCTTGAACGCCAAGCTGGTCGTGTCACTGTGCATCGTGGCGACCTTCACGCTGTACTCGGCGTTCTGACCGACCGGCAGTGCGGGCCCGGCGACGGTGTAGCCGTCGGCCGCTGTCGTCAACGTCCAGCCTGCCGGGCCGGACACCAACGCGATGTCGCCCGGCTGGATCCCGGTCGATAGCACAACCCGCAACGAAGTGATAGAGCGGCTCCGCCAACTCGGGATAGTCCCCACCAGCAATCCGACGCAGCAACCGCGCCACCACATACAGCTGGGCCACACGTCCGCTGGGCGTGTCCAGCACGTCGGCGAACTGCGTGTGCACCTGCTCGGCGACCTCGGGAACCAGCAGCTCGACCGCGGTGTCGACATCGCCACTGAACCGGCCGTGAACTCGCTCGTTCACGCGCGCCTGATCGGCATGCGTCCGTTCGGTCTGCACGGCGGCAAGTCGGTCCAGCGAGTGCCGGAGGTCATCCCACCAGCCGCCGACATCGCCACTGGCGCGCGGAGGACGTCGGTCGGCGAGCACGGCTCGCCCCCTAGCACGGTCATCAACTCCGCGCGCTGGTTGCGCCGTTCGTACTCCGGCCACTCGTACACGTCGAGCACACGCGGTTTGACGACGTCAGTTATGGCGCTGATTATGTCCGCGAGTCTTGACCGCACTTGTTCGTGGATTCTGACCGTACATGTTAATCAGCTGTCGTGATCAATGTCGCCGAGTTTCGACCGCACTATGGCATTACTTGTGATCAAGTCTGGCCGCTCGCACGTGGGGCGTGGAAGTGGCCGGGAGCGGGACACGCTCCCGGCCAGCGATCTGCTACGCGGGCAGGGTGTTGGTCCACTCGGCGTTGATCCTGGCGTCCCTGCGGCTTCGCGTTCGACGGTTCTTCTGCGACACCCTGGAGTGCCTCAACTGGAGCAGGTCGAGGGACTGACCGCACGGCATGCCCGGCGCAGCCCGATGTTACGTCGGATGCTGGAATCCATCGGATTAGCGTTGGCCGGGCGTGCTGGCCAACGTCTGGCCGACACCCTCGGACTGCAAGCCAGCCGGGACACGTTGTTGAGGTTGGTTCGCGCGCTGCCCGACCCGCCAATCGGGGCCGTGACCATCCTCGGCGTGGACGATTTCGCGATCAAACGCGGCCAGACCTACGCCACAATCGTGCTCAACATGGCGACACGACAACCGATCGACGTGTTACCGGACAGGGAAGCCGATACGCTCGCCGCGTGGCTGAAGACCCATCCGGAGATCACCGTGATCACTCGGGACCGTTTTGCCGCCTATGCCGAGGCAGCTTCGCGGGGTGCACCGCAGGCCACGCAATGCGCCGACCGGTTTCACCTGTGGAAGAACCTCGGGGAAGCTGTGGAGAAGACCGTGATCGCGCACCGAGCCTGCCTAGCCGAGCCCGAAGTCACGTCCGAAGCCACAGTGGACAGTGCGCCTATTGCGGACAGGAACGAAGAAACGGCCACCGCGGATACAGAGCACAGCTCCATCCCGGAGGCAGGGATTGATCGGATAGACGAGATCAAGCCGATCGTGGGCCAATTCCGGGAACGCCACGCCGCGGTCCAGGCGCTACGCGCCAAGGGCCAGGGCATCCGGGCCGTCGCGAGGGAGCTCAACCTGGATCGCAAGACCGCCCGGAGATTCTTCTACGCCACCGGTGTGGAGGAACTGTTGGCCAAAACCCTCAACCGACCCTCGCTGCTGGATGACTACAAGCCGCATCTCAACCAGCGGTTCAACAAGGGCTGCACCGATACCGCCATCCTGACCGCAGAGATCCGGAAACTGGGATATCGCGGCAGCGAACGCACCGTCTACCGCTACGTCCTGCCCTTCCGGCCCAAGCGGAAAGCCCCGGCCCCCACGCCGGTCGCACCGAAGATCCGGCATGTCACCGGCTGGATCATGAGTTGTCGGGCGCGTGTGGCGCTGATGTGGAGTTGTTCGCGGACGGTGTCGGCGGAGACCGGTCGGTTGTGGGTGGCCCAGTGATGTTCGTTGATCTTGATGACCTGGTCGAGTTGGTCATCGGCGTCGGGTTCTGAGCGCGGCAGTGTGTTCGCGACGGTGGCGCTTGATTCTTGGAACGCTGCCGGAGGGCAGGTGACCAGGCCTGGGGTATGACCTTCCGCAGGCGCGGGGTGGGTGCCTATTCGTTGGCAGGCTTCGCGGGCGAAGGGGGCTGTGTTGAGCATCCATACGAGGTCTGCGGGTGCGTCGCGTTTCCAGTGGCTGCCGTATTCGGTGTGGAGTTGGGTGCGTGCTCGGCGGATGTGGGCTTCCATGTCGAGGGCGTCGTGGTAGTCGGCGATCTGCCAGAGGACCATGCGGCGCCAGAGTAGCCACGTGCGCCAGGGGGAGAGCAACCAGCGGCCGAGCGGGATCCGGTCTCGGCTGAGTCCGGCCGCGAGTCCGGTCTGCCGGAGGAGGACTGCTCGTCCGGCTTCGACCATGGCGAGGAGCATGACGGGTGCTGCGGCGTGCAGGCCGACGGCGATGGGGTCGGGTCATCCTGCGGAGACGTTGGCGGCGACGGTGCCGATGGTGAGTAGTCGGGCGAGTTGGCGGAGCCAGCCGACGGGGTGGCCGGTCCAGGCGAGGATCAGGTCGAGGGTGATCACGCCGACGAGTCCGCCGTCGATCCCGATTGGCACGAGGTGCGGAAACGGCACGCCGAGTTCAGCGGCTTTGGTGGCGATGGTCGTGTAGGAGCCGATCGCGCCGTAAGCGGCCAGTGCTGCGGCCATGATGATCGCTGCGCTCAGAGCGAGGCGCTGTCCGATGCTGAGCCGGTTGATCATGTTGGTGTGCTTTCGCTCGTGCGGGTGTTGGTCGCGGTCCGGACTTGGTCGGCTTGTCGTGCGTGGTGCGGCCTCTGTCGGTGTGGTCGTCACATGACTGGAGCCCGGTTCGGGGTTCGCTTTTGGACAGTGGGTCCGGACTCGGATGGTCGATGGGAGGTCATGTTGGCCTGCCCAAGGGGTGTGGTTCGCCGGTGAGGGCGGCTACTGCGGTGGCGATTTCTTCGAGGGCGGCTCGTACGTACGTGGTGGTTGTTCCGGCGTCTCCGGCGCTGTCGGTGTGTCCGGCGAAAGCTCGCGCGATGGCGTAGCCGAAGTTGCGTTCGACCCAGGTGAGGGTGGTGTGTCGCAGCCAGTGGATGGAGATTTGCTAGGTGGCCACCCATGGCAACTGCCGTCCGATGCGGACCCAGAAGTGGTCGTAGCGGCGGGTGGTGATCGGTGTTCCGTTGGCGTAGCGGAGGAGTTGTCCGTCGCGTGGTGTGTGGCGGGTTTCGCCGTGTTGTACGAGGTGGGTCATGAGGGTGGGGGAGACGGGTTGCCAGCGGACCGTTTCGCCTTTTTCCCGGAGGAAGATGAGGCTTTGGTCGGTGTCGAGGTCTTGTGGTCGGAGTGCGAGTGCGCCGCCGCGGCGGCAGGCGGTTTCGGTGTGCAGGCGCAGGATCAACGTGTCCAGGGCTGGGTCGTTGCCGGTCGACCCGGCGACTTGGTTGATCTCGGCAAGCTTGGTGTCGGCGACGGCTCGTCTGGTGGAGGGGAGTCGTCGTGGTTTGGCGACTTTCTTGGCCGGGTTGGCGGCGGGGCTGATGAGTTCGTCGTCTTCGGCGTGCCGGTAGAGGCAACGCAGTGCGGCGACGAGGTGTTCGCCCGCGCTGTGGCCGCCGCGGGCGTTGCGTCGGGCGATGACATTGAGCTTGACGTGCTCGACCAACTGCTTGATCTGGGATGGTGTGGGTTCGTCCAGGCGCCGGTTGCCCCAGTGGTCGAGGATCCGGTTCCAGTAGGAGCTGTAGACGCGGCGGGTTCCGTCGGTGACCGCGGCGGAGACGATCGGGATGTACTCGCTGAAGGTCGGGGCGGCAGGTCGGGCGGCTGGTGTGTTGAGGAGGTCTTCTGGGCTGATGCCCATGCGGCTCAACAGCAGCCGGGCGGCGTCGAGTTCAGCCGGTGTGGACGGTGTGGTGGTCATGGAAGATCACCTGCCAGAAGGACATCGAGCACCGCGGGCGGGTACACCGTCAGCGTCTGCTGGTCGACGTCTGCGGCGAGGAGGATTCGGTCGCCGGTGCGTAGGCCGATCCGGTGGCGGACCAGGGCTGGGAGTTGGAGGTGACCGTCCTTGGTGATCATGGTCACGGGGCACTCGTTGGGGTGAATCATCAAGCGGCCGTTGGCTTCCCGGCATGCGAGACCGGTGCCTGTGGACCAGTCGAGTGCAGCGATCTTGGCTCGGTCGGCGACCCGGCCGTGGCAGTCGATCGTGGCCAACCCATACAGCGCGGTGCTAGACCGGGTCAGGGCAGGCGCGATCGGCAGGGGCAGTGGGAGCCGCGCGGCTGCCGTGCTCGGGATGACCGGACGGGTAGTCGGGAGGACTACCGCTGAAATGACTGAACCGGTCACGACAACCACCGCCATGGGTGGTACGTGACCGGTTTGAAGTGGTTGAGCGCGCTCAGGCACTCACTCGTGAGATGTAGCAGGTGTGCTACGTCGACGTGTCCGAGGGAGACATCGAACACCCGGAGGATTTGGAGTCATGGCGGCACCACGGAAGTACCCGGACGAGTTGCGTGAGCGGGCGACGCGTCTGGCGGTTGAGGCGAGGCGGGAGTCAGCGTAGGCCGCGGGGGCGATCAAGCGGATCGCCGACCAGCTTCGGTGTGCACCCTGAAGCGTTGCGGACGTGGGTGAAACAGGCCGAGACCGATGAGGGGACACGGCCGGGGACGACGTCGACCGAGGCGGCCAGGGTCGCTGAGTTGGAACGTGAGGTGCGTGAGCTGCGCCGGGCGAGTCGGCCGATCCGTGCACCGCGCTGCAGCAAGGCGGCCACACATACGCTGCATAGAGGCAACGCTCTCCAGACGGTAACCCGGTTGCCCACTGAATCGACGCCACAGAGACCTCGATGTGGACAAGCGGATGAGACCAGGGACGTGCCCCCGCTGGCAGTTTCGATGTCGGCTCCACTGGGTCTGAACTCTACGCCGTCTTGTGCCGCAACAACCGCCACGGTTGACGCGCCGAGACCCGTTCGCCGGAACGAAGCACGACCATGGCACGTGAAATCCAACGCAGCCTGGAAACGTCCCTACGTCCACTGTGGCACGCAACTGCTCGGCTGTCCACACGTCATCCACCAGCAACAGCGTTCGGCCTTGGTCTTTCAGCAGTGCACCCAGGTAGGTGCCGGCCTGCTCCGGGCGCGTGATGCCTGGGCGCTGGTTCTCGATCTGTTCGCTGACGTCATTGACGACGTCAGCGAGCGCGGCGCCCGATACTTCCTGGCCCACTATGACGTAGTAGATCTTGTCGAACGCTTGGTCAATCTCCGGACGCTGGCATACCTCAAGGGCCAGCGTTGTTTTGCCGAAGCCGCCAGCGCCGGTAATTCCGGTGGTGATGCCGACCTTTTTGTCGGACTTTCCGTCCAAGAGGTGCTGGATGATCCGTTCAGTGAGGTCTGGCCTAAAGGTTGGCCCGTAATGATCAAGGGCGTTGGCGGGAATGGGTAAACGGCGGCGGTGTGCGTGGTTGGGGCGGCTGGCCATGACCGCCTGACCGGCCTCCCTGACCACACGATCCGCCGCTGTTGCCCATCCCGTCAACACTCCTGATCATTACGGGACAACCTTTAGCAGGATCAGCCCAGGTGAACCCGGGGAAGTTGGATGAGATGAGGTCTCAGACATACCCTGGATCGCCTCCATAAAATTCAGATTCACCCAAATGGCTCAGTTTGGCTTATGATTCGGGACTTTCGGCCCATCCTTGTAACGTTTAATAGCGCGGCAGCGAAAAAGGGTACTGAGGTGTCACAAAAGGCGAAACTGGATAAATTGCCCGATATCCGCTTGCAGGGCACCTAAACCCTTATGGGGCTGACAAGATGGCTAAAACAACATTAAGTGCACTGAGTGCGGCACGCAGCACGCCGGCAGTTGGAGCGCGACCCAGTGCCCTGACTGCGCCAAGAAGGCAGGTCAGTCAGAATCCGACCTGGATGACTGACTTCTACCAGTCCGATCAATCCAGCCGTCAGCCCAAGCCGCGAACCGACAGGAGAACCCAATGCCCATGAACCTTCCCCCGGAACCGGCCGCGATCATCAAGAGCATCAACGACATCCAGGACGGCGCGGAAGCCGACGCGGAAGCCCGCAAGCTGCGGGACAAGATCAAGAACGACATGGAACAGGGTGTTGACCAGAGCAACCGGCCCACCACGAGCGGCAAGTGATCTGATGTCCGATCGGCAGGCGTACCACGCATCTACTATCGAGTGGTCCCGCATCCGCGTCTTCGCACAGCGCGTTGCTAGAGAAACACGTACGCCTGCAGAGCAAGGCATCTCCTACACCACCACGGCGTATCAGACCGTGACCAAGCAGGTCGAGGTGAAGTACGGCATCTTCAATCTGTTCACCAAGCCCGAGCGGACGAGCGAACGGGTAGAGGTCAACAAGCAGGTCGATGTGGTTGGACGCCATTGGGTTCTCGAACGACGCAACCACCACATCGAACAGACCACGATGGAACGGACCAACCAGGAGACCACTCACGAACAGCACTTTGTCGTGTTGCTCGCGGACGGCAGCCTGAAGAAAGTCATCCTGATAGAGACGGAGAACGTGAACACGGCACACGGCCGCTATACGTTCTTCTCCATCCACGAGCACACCGTGCACGACCTCAGCACAAGCGACGTGGAAGCCATGGACTTCGAGAAGCGTCACTACTCGACTACCAAGGCTCACGTCCAAAACTGGGGTGACCGCGAACCCGGCAAGCAGTTGTTAAGCCACGCCAAGGGTGTCGGCCTCACCAAAGCGCTCAAGCGTCTGCTGGCGTAACGTTCACGGCTGCAATCGCCGGCCGCGCGCGGCAGCTACTGGACTGCGTCTCCGAGGAGCTCCCGAACCTGGCCCAGTTGAGGTAGGAACCGTATTCGACCGAAACGGAGCTCGTACCAGGCCACGGTGGCTATCCGTCTCGGCCACTGTAGACAGTCCGGACGCTGGGCCTGCGCACACAGGCCCACAAGGCCCCGTTCCAGGCATATTCGGTTCCTACCCCAACGCGAAGCCCTCGGCGTCGTCGCGATCGGCATCGAACTGGTCGACCCGCCCCGGCCCGCCTGACTCCCACCACGGGCAGGTCCCTCGGCAGTCGCCGATCACGCGACCGCCGGGGGACACACACCGCCCCGGACCTGGTGCCCGAGGCGAACAACAACCTGTCCGGGGTGGTGCCGTGGTAAGCCCGATCCTCGTCGCAGGTCACGAGGGCCAACCCCGAGCAGTGGCTCACCGACCTGGCCAACGAACAACCCAGCAACGTTCTCACCGAGCACCAGGGCACTACAGAATCGGACAAGTAGCTCCGGACAGCACCCCAGATTTCCGTCCGGGCCTACTTGTCGTCGCGCTGGCCAGTGGCCTGCCTTCCGACAGGTCTGTCCGGACGGGACACGCGCAGCCCATGTACTGCCGCTTGGCCCCCGCGGTGTGTTCGCCCTGTTTCTCCTGACCGGATTCATCCAGCGCCGCCACCCGCAGCTCCCGGTCGCCCAGCTGCTCGGCCACATACCGTCGCACCAAACCTTGTACGACTGCGTCACGTACCTGGACCGTGGCGAGAAGCTCCGCTTGCTCGTTGAGCTTCACCTCGGGAGCGCCGTTCGGATGCAACACGACAAGAGCCTGCACGACCTGGTCGCGCGTGATGTTGAGGTTGCTCGCCTCGACGTTCGGCACGATCCAGAGCGTGAACATCTGATCGATCAGCGCGTCCGCACTCAGTCCAGGTTGGTCCGACTGGCTCACGGCAAGAGCGTAGGTCCACGTCCTCTGCACAGCCACGGGATTTCGTTCCGCAGGGCGACCACGACCAACGATGGTCACGCAGAGCGGGACTGAATGGCGAGGACCTGGGCGGCAAGGTCACGAGTGAGGTCGCTGTCAACTACGCGGGAATAGCCGTTTTTCGTAAGCGCCGAGCGCGACCTCGATGTCGGGTTGCTCGACCAGCTCGTTGGCCAGGTCGGCGCCGTCGTACATGGCGAGGTTCGCGCCCACGCCGGCAAAGGGTGACATTAGATGCGCGGCGTCGCCGACGAGCGTCACGCCGGGTAGCCTGTCCCAGCTGAGCCCGACAGGAAGGGCGTAGATGGGCCGGAGCAACGGGGGTGTACCTACGGAACATCGCGTCTTCGCGTCTTCGCGACTCTAGCTCGGCCATCCACCTTGTGCGCCCCGGGGCCGCTCACGCTGCACCGCGAGGACCTGGCCGTCCCCGCCGACCAGGCCGGCGCCCCGATCCGGATCGGCTACACGCGCTGCACACGCGCTGCACGCTCACAGCAGATGCGACGCCGTGCCGAAATGCTCCGCTGCCTCAAGTTTCCCGATCTCACTCTGGACGCGCTGTCGTCGTCCCGCTCAATCCAGCCGGACAGCGCTGTCTCCCAAATGACCGCTGCACCCACGCCCGGGTGTTCGATCCTGCGGGGGAGCGACGCCCGGCGAATCAGCCCTCTGTCTTTGCCCAGTCGGCCCGGATGTGGCGCAGATGGGCGTGGACCAGTTCCTCCAGGCGTGCGGCGTCGCGGTCGGCGATCGCGGCGAGGATTTCGCGGTGCTCCCGCGCGGAATCGGCCAGCGCTCCACGTTCGGCGAGGTTGTCCAAGCCGTAAAGGCGGGTCTGGTCGCGCAGGGTGGCGACGGCGTCGACCAGGCGCTTGTTGCCGCCGCAGCCGAGCAGGTCGAGGTGGAAGCGCCGGTCGGCATCGAGGAAGCGGACGACATCGCCCGCCTCCGCCGCGTCCTCGACGTCCGCGGCGAGCCCGCGCAACCGATCGAGATCGGCGTCGGTGATCCGGGCCGCGGCCTTGAGCGTGCCGGGCAACTCCAGCAGGACTCGCATTTCGTAGACCTCGTCGAGGTCCTGCTCGCTCATCGGGACCACCCGGAATCCGCGGTTGCGCACCGGCTCCAGCAGACCCTGGTTGACCAGCGTGAGCATCGCTTCTCGCACGGGACTGCTGGACACCTGCAGCCGCGCGGCCAGCGCCGACGCGGAGTAGATGTCGCCGGGGCGGATCTCGCCAGACACCAGCGAGTGCCGGACGAGTTCCAGCACCTGATCCCGCAGGCTGGTGTGCCGCAGCAGGCCGACGGTGGGCTCGGCCACGCGGTCCCCCTTCACCTGTTCTTGACTTCCTGGCTGCCGCGATGCATCTTACACGTCACCGGTATCCGGTTACCGGTGACCGATTACTCGAGAGTAACAATGAGGTCCGAGGTACGCGGCTACTGCACGCTGTGCCGCTCGCGATGCGGCGCGATCTACACCGTCGAGGACGGCACGATGGTCGGCGTCCGGCCGGATCCCGACCATCCGACCGGGGCGGCGATGTGCCCGAAGGGCCGGGCGGCGCCGGAGATCGTGCACAGTCCCCGGCGGCTGACCACCCCGCTGCGGCGCACCACACCGAAGTCAGATCCGGACCCGAAGTGGGAAGCCATCGGCTGGGACGAGGCCCTCGATGAGATCGCCGCACGACTCGGCCGCATCGCCGCCGAGAGCGGGTCGGAAGCCGTCGCGTTCGCGGTGACCTCTCCGAGCGGGACGCCACTGTCGGACTCGATCGCCTGGATCGAACGGTTCGTCCGGCTCTTCGGCAGCCCGAACATCTGCTATTCGACCGAGAACTGCAACTGGCACAAGGACTTCGCCCACGCGTTCACCTTCGGCTGCGGAATGCCGGTACCGGACTTCGCGAGCACCGACCTGGCCGTGCTGTGGGGCCACAACCCGGCGAAGTCGTGGCTCGCACAGTCGGCGGCGTTGGCGGAGGCGAGGGCGAACGGCGCGGCGCTGGCGGTCGTCGACCCCCGGCGTTCGGCCGCGGCGCGTGAGGCCGAGCACTGGCTGCGTGTGCTGCCGGGTACCGACGCCGCGCTGGCGTTGGGTGTCGCCGACCAGGTCCTCCGCAGCGGTGGCTTCGACGCCGGTTTCGTGCGCGCATGGTCCAACGCGCCCCTGCTGGTCCACGCCGACACCGGGCGTTTCCTGCAGGCCGGAGAACTCGAACCGGGGCTGGCCGGGTATGTGGTGTGGGACGAGCAGGCGGCGTCGCCGCGTCCCTACGACACGCGTTACCCGGCCGCGCGCCCGGAAGACTTCGCGCTGCGGGGACGGCGCCGGATCCACACGGTGTCCGGGACGGCGGACTGCATCCCCGCGTTCGAGCGGTACGCCGACGCCTGCGCCGCGTGGCCTCTGGAGCGAACCAGTGCCGTCACCGGAGTCGACACGACGGCGCTGGTGGCCTTCGCCGAGGCGCTGACGTCGGCGAAGGCGGTCTCCTATTACGGCTGGACCGGCATCGGCCAGCACGCCAACGCCACCCAGACCGAACGGGCCATCGCCACCCTGTACGCGCTGACCGGAAGTTTCGACGCGCCCGGCGGCAACGTCGTCCTGCCCCGACTGCCGGTCAAGGCCGTCACCGCGCCCGATCAGCTTGCGCCCGCCCAGCGCGCGAAGGCGCTCGGGCTCGACGAGCATCCGCTGGGACCGCCCGCCAACGGCTGGATCAGCGCCCGGGCGCTGTGCCGGTCCATCCTGACCGGCGAGCCGTACCGGACCAGGGCGATGGTCGGCTTCGGCGGCAACATGCTGCTGTCCCAGCCGGATCCACATCGGACCGCCGCGGCGCTGCGCGACCTCGAGTTCTTCGTGCACCTCGACCTGTTCGCCAATCCCACCGCGGACTTCGCCGACATCGTCCTGCCGGTCACCAGCCCGTGGGAACACGACGCGGTCAAGGCGGGCTTCGAGATCACCGGGCGCGCGCAGGAACACGTCCAGTTCCGGCCGCGCATGGTCGCCCCGGCCGGTGGGGCGCGTTCGGACACCGAGATCGTGTTCGACCTCGCCTCCCGCCTCGGCATGGGGGCGGACTTCTTCGACGGAGACCTCACAGCCGCCCGCGACCACGTGCTCGCCCCGCTCGGGCTGACCACGGCGGACCTGCGCGCCAAACCCGGCGGCATCCGTCTTCCCCTCGAGACCCGGCACCGCAAGTACACCGGCATCGCGAAGGACGGTACGGTGACCGGATTCGCCACACCGACCCGCCGTGTCGAGTTATATTCGCAGCGCCTAGCCGACCACGGCTATCCACCGGTCCCGGAGCACACTCCGCGCCCCGACTCGGACCCGCGCTTCCCGCTCTTGCTGACATGTGCGAAGAACGGCTACTTCTGCCACAGCCAGCACCACGGGATCACCTCACTCAGGAAGCGCTTTCCCGAACCGACGGCGGAGATCGCCGCGGACCTCGCCGACGACCGCGGTATCGAAGACGGACAGTGGGTGACGATCTCCACGCGCAACGGCTCGGCGCGGATGCGTGCAAGGATCGACCCCGCACTGGGCCCGCGAGTGGTCGTCGCCGAATACGGCTGGTGGCAGGCCGCCCCCGACCTCGGACTACCTGGCTCCGACCCGCGCCAGGCCGGTGGCGCCAACTACAACCTGCTCGTCGACGACACCGACCACGACCCGCTCAGCGGCGCGGTCCCTCTGCGCTCCACCGCCTGCGACGTTCATCCGGTGAAGGACGAACGCTGGAGCGGGCGCCGTGAGTTCGTCCTCACCGACATCACCGCGGAAACCACCGACGTCCGCGCACTGCGGCTGTCCCCAGCAGAAGGCGGGCCACTGCCGGACTTCCGGCCGGGGCAGCACATCACACTCACCGACGGCCGTGGGATCACCCGAAGCTACTCACTGACCGGGCCCGCCGAGCCCGGCGACGACGCCGGATACCACGTCGCGGTGCGCCGCGTCGACGGCGGCCAGTTCTCAACCAAAGTCCACCATGGACTACAGGAGGGAGACCGGGTCGAGGTCACCGCCCCTGGCGGACCGTTCGTGATCCCCGCCGACATCGAGTTCCCGGTGGTGCTGCTGGCCGCCGGGATCGGGATCACCCCGTTCCTCGGCTACCTGGAAACACTCGCCGCCCGCGGCGGTACCGTGCCGAAGGTCGTTCTGCACCAGGGAAACCGCGATTCGACGACGCACGTGTTCGCCGCGCGGATCCGGGAACTCGCGAAACGGATCGACCGCCTGACCGTTGTCGACCACTACAGCAGGCCGTCCGGCGCCGATCGGGAACACGTCGTGCCCGGCCGAATCCGCGCCGAGCACGTCGACGCCGAGCTGATCCGAAGCCGGGCCCGGTTCTACCTGTGCGGCCCCGAAACCATGCTCGCCGAACTCACCGCGGGGCTCATGGCGCGCGGCGTTCCCCGATTCGACATCTTCGCCGAGAAGTTCCACGCCGCTCCCCAGAGCGTCGACCTCCCCGCCGACGCCGAAGCAGACGTCCACTTCGGACGATCGGGGCGGACACTGCGCTGGCACCGCGCCGACGGCACGCTGCTGGACCTGGCCGGACGCGCCGGGATCACCCTGCCAAGCGGCTGCCGGGTCGGCCAGTGCGAAAGCTGCGCCGTGCCATTGCTGGCCGGACAGGTCGCGCACCTGATCGCCCCGGCCGAGGACCTGGCCGACAACACCTGCCTGACCTGCCAAGCCGTACCACTCACCGACCTGACCCTCGACGCCTGAGGAGCCACCTTGCTCACCATCACCGCCGACGACACCGCCCGAGCACTGGCCTTCGACACGCTGATCCCCGCACTGCGCGAAGGTTTCCGCCGCGGCGCCCACACACCCGACCGGCACACTCACAGCCTCGACGAGAATTCCGGGGCCTCCCTGCTGCTCATGCCGTCCTGGAGCGACGACGCGTATCTCGGGGTCAAGCTCGTCACCATCTTTCCCGGCAACAACGCGCTCGGGCGGCCTGCCCTCTCCTCGGCCTACATCCTCAGCAGCGCCACCACCGGCGAACACCTCGCCGTGCTCGACGGCGACGAGCTGACCCGCCGCCGCACCACAGCCACCTCGGTACTGGCCGCCTCCTACCTCGCCCGTCCCGACAGCGAGGTCCTGCTCGTCGTCGGCGCCGGGCACATCGGCAGGATGCTCCCCGCCGCCTACCGCAGCCGATTCGACCTGCACACCGTCCTGGTCCACGACACCGACCCGGCGGCCGCACAGCGGCTGGCGGACACCCTGCGCGCCAACGGCCTCGGCACCGAGGTCGTCACGGATCTCGCCACTGCGACCGCGCGCCGACATCATCAGCTGCGCCACCCTGGCCACCACACCGATCATCCGCGGCGAGTGGCTGCGCCTCGGCACCCACCTCGACCTCATCGGCAGCTTCCGGCCGCACATGCGCGAGGCCGACGACGACTGCCTCCGACTGTCCACCGTGTACATAGACACCCCGACCGCGCTGGCGGAATCCGGTGACCTCGTCCAGCCCGTCTCAGCCGGGGCCTTCGACCCAGCGACGATCGCGGGCACCCTGAGCCAGCTCTGCCGCGACGAGGTCGCCGGGCGCCACGATCCAGACCAGATCACCGTCTTCAAAGCCGTTGGCAGCGGCTTGGCCGACCTCGCCGCCGCCGAACACGTCCTGCGTAACCGCGCCGCCGCGTAACTCACCGAGCAGCAAAGGAGCTGCCATGTCCCAGCCCACCTCCGCCGCGCCGAGGGCCGGTGTCCTCGCCAGGACGGCGATCCGCGCCGCGAACTGGTCCGAACGCTGGTTCCCGAACACACTGGTGTTCGCCCCGCTCGTCGTGGCGCTGGTCGCCGTGGCCGCGGTCGCGGTCGGCGCTTCCCCGGTGAGCGTCGCCACGGCCTTCGGCGGCGGGTTCTGGGATCTGATCCCGTTCACCATGCAGATGGCCATGGTCGCCATCGGCGGCTACGTCGTCGCCACCGCCGGGCCGATCCGGCGGGTGATCGACCGGCTCGCCCGGCGACCCCGCACCGGACGCGGCGCGATCGCGCTGGTCGCCGCACTCAGCCTCGTCTCCGCGCTGTTCAACTGGGGATTCAGCCTCATCTTCAGCGCATTGCTGGTTCGCCGCCTCGCCGAACGCCCAGGACTGCGGATGGACTACCGTGCCGCCGGGGCCGCCGCCTACCTCGGCCTCGGCGGCAGCTGGGCACTCGGGCTCAGCTCCTCGGCCGCACAGCTTCAGGCCAATCGCGCCAGCATCCCCTCCTCACTACTGCCGATCACCGGAGTACTCCCGTTCCGCGAGACGATCTTCAGCTGGCAGTCGCTGCTGATGGCCTCCGTCGTCGTGGCCGTCTGCGTCGCGGTGGCGTTCTTCTCGGCCCCACGCGGTGATCTCATCCGCACGGCGGACGATCTCGGCGTCGACCCCCGTGATCCCGTCGAGCAGGACCCGCCCCGCACCCGGCCCGGGGAATGGCTGGAGTACAGCCCGTTGCTCACGATCGTCGTGGTCGCGCTCGTCGGCGGCTGGGCGGTACGGGAATTCGGCAGCAAGGACCCGATCGTCGCGATTTCCGGGCTCAACACCTACAACCTGCTGTTCCTCACGCTCGGCCTGCTGCTGCACTGGCGCCCGCGCCGCTTCCTCGCCGCGGTCACCAAAGCCGTTCCCGCCACCGGCGGCGTGCTCATCCAGTTCCCCTTCTACGCCGGTATCGCGGCGATCCTGACCAAAGCCACCGACAGCACCGGGCACAGCGTGTCCCACTACCTCGGGGCCGCGTTCACCGGAGCCACCTCCGCCGGGCTGTTCCCGCTGCTCATCGGCGGCTACTCCATCGTGCTGGGCTTCCTGATCCCCTCGGGCGGCGGGAAATGGGTCATCGAAGCGCCGTATGTCATGCAAGCCGCCAACGACACTCACGTCAGCCTCGGCTGGACCGTGCAGATCTACAACGCCGCCGAAGCGCTACCGAACCTGATCAACCCATTCTGGATGCTTCCGCTACTGGGCGTGCTCTCGCTCAAGGCCCGCGACATTGTCGGATTCACCTTCACCTACCTGATCATCCTGCTGCCACTCGTACTCGGCCTGCTCACCCTGCTCGCCCCCACCCTCGCCTACCACCCTCCCGTCCACTGAGGACCATCTGGGATCTGCACGAGCAAGGCGAACCCCCGCCGCGCGGGCCGCGAAGATCGTCGTGGCCGCCGTGGATCAGGCCGGGGAGCGGTCGCCTGGAGCTGATCTTGTCCCCACCTGCGCCGTGTCCGGGGCCAGGTCACGTACTTCTGAACAGCCGGTCCAGATGCACGTCGATCGCGGCGAGCGCGTCCTGGGGCTCGATCACGTCGAGTTCGATCAGGGAGGTGAAGCCGGTGAGGGCGAGGAGCAGGTTGGTCTCGGTCGCCGGGTCGCGGCCGGAGTCGATGTGCCCGTCGGCGATCGCCTGGCGGACCAACTGCTCGACGAGGGCCCGCCCTTGGGCGAGGCCGCGGCGCGCCTGCTCGTGCACGGCCTTGTCGTGCAGCGCCTCCAGGACGTAGGCGGCGCTCATCCGGCTGGTCGCGCGGGCGTCGGCATGCAGGGGGAGCATTTCCGCGAGCGTCAGTCGCAGCACGTCACGGGGGTGCGGACGGTCACCGAGTTTTTCGAGCCCCTGGTGTACGCGCACCGAGGTCTGCTCGGACGCGAAATCCATGGCGAAGGAGAGCATGGCGGTCCGGGAGGCGAAGTAGTGCTGCAGCTGCCCGAGACCTGTCGGATCCGCAACAGATGCAGGGCTACTCGTATGCCAACAACAGCCCTGTCACCTTCAGTGACCCATCCGGGCTAGTAGTGTGTCGCTGCTTAATTATGGTGCCTGTGGCTGAGAGGCTGATGTCCGGCAGGTCCTTCTCCTGCCGGACAAGGATTGCTGTCATGGCCTCACAGTTGAAGCGGCCGGTCACGCTGTCAGCGCGGGACCGCGAGGAGTTGATCCGGCTGACCACCACGGGTGTGCATCCGGCACGGACGATCAGACGGGCGCGGGTGCTGCTCGCGTTGGACACCTCGATGGGGCGAGCTCGAATCGAAGGAGGCGATCGCGGCGCGGCTCGAGGTCTCGGGTGAGATGTTGCGGCTGGTCGCCAAGCGGTTCGCCGAGACCGACGGCGATGTCCATGCCACGATCTTTCGTAAGAAGCGTGAGCTTCCCCCGGTGCCGTCCCCGGTGACTGGCGAGGTCGAGGCCCGGCTGATCGCCCTGGCGTGCTCACAACCTCCGGCCGGGCATGCACGATGGTCGTTGCGGCTACTGGAAAAACATGTCCAACTAACCGAGGACATCCCGAACCTGGACCACTCCACCATCGGCAGGGTCCTAAAAAACACAACTGCGTCCTCATCTGAGGAAATGCTGGAACATCCCACCGAAGGCGAACGCCGAGTTCGCCGCCCGCATGGAAGACGTCCTCGCCGTCTACGCCCGCACGTACGACCCGAGCGCTGGAATTTTAGTCCTACGTAGACGATGCCGGGGCGTGTGGGTGAGACGCCACTTGCGTGTCGTGACATGCCGTTGTCCAACGCGCCGAGTGGGGTGAGGTAGTTCAGGTGTGGGCGGTAGCCGGTGGCGAACAGGACTGTGTCGACTTTGTTCGTGGGTGCCGCGGCCCTGACCACGCCGTCGGTGCTGAACGCGGTGAACATCGGGCGCCGGTTCAGCCGGCCGTTGTCCAGTGTGGTCGGTAGTCGCCGGTGTCCAAGACGAGGGTGCCACCGACGTAGTGGATGAGCCATTCCGGTGGTAGAAGGTCGAAACCGGTGGACATCAGCCAGTTGTGCACGTCGTCGTACGGACTCATGCCGCCGACCATAGCGCTAACGGTTAGGTTTTGGTGGCTGATACGTTTTTGTATCTGGTATTGCCACGGGAATTGGAGACTTTCGGGTACACCCCGATGTCACGAACGGGCAAACTCTCTCGCCGGCAAGGTCGGGACGCGGAGTGCGTGGTCGAATGGGTCATGGCCACTCTCCGTCAACTCGCCTCCTCTGACCTCGTCGTTTCGCCTCTGTGCCTGGGTGGCAACGTTTTCGGTTGGACCGCGGACGAGATGCAGTCCGAAGCGGTGCTCGATGCCTTCGTCGCCGGCGGCGGCAACTTCGTCGACACCTCCGACTCGTACATGAACTACTTCCCCGAGCAGGGCAACGTGCCGGGCCAGTCCGAGACCATCATCGGCAACTGGCTCGCCGCCCGCGGCAACCGCGACGACGTGGTCGTCGCGAGCAAGGTCGGTGACCACCCGGATTACTTCGGCATCGCGCCCGCCACCATCAAGGCCGCTGTGGAGGAGTCCCTGCGGCGACTGCGCACCGGCCACATCGACCTCTGCTACATCCACTACGACCGCGACGAGTCCATTCCGGTCGGCGACATCATCGGTGCGCTCGACGAGCTTGTGAAGGCGGGCAAGGTCCGCGCCATCGGCGCCTCCAACATCAGTCCCGAACGGCTCGCGGAGTTTCTGGCGTTCTCCGACCGCGAGGGCCTGGCCCGCTTCGTCGCGCTACAGCCGCAGTACAACCTCGTCTCGCGGGACACGTATGAGGGCGCACGACGGGACATTGCGCAGCGCGAGGGAGTGGCCTGCGTGCCGTACTTCGCACTCGCCTCCGGCTTCCTAACCGGAAAGTACCGGCCGGGCAAGACCGTCGAGAACGTGCGCAACATTCCCGGAATGGCCGGTGGCTACGTGGATACCGAACGTGGCGTGAAGGTGCTCGACGCCTTGGACGAGGTCGCGAAGGCGCAGGGGGTGGAAGTGGCCACGGTGGCGATGGCCTGGCTGCTGGAGCAGCCGACGGTGACCTCGATGATCGCCTCCGCGCGCACGGCCGAGCAGTTGCCCGCCCAGTTCGCCGCACTGGACTTGCACCTGTCCGACGACGAACTCCAGGCCCTGACCGCAGCCTCGGCCTGACCGAACGAGAACGCGACGTACCTTTCAGGACTGCGCGCGAGAGGATGCCGCGGACGAGGACGTCGATCGACCACGCGAACCTCTCGTCGACGGTCCCGGACATGATCTCGGTGCGTGCGGCGTGGACGCGGGGGTACTCGCTCGACGGTGCGCGGTCGATCGCCTGTCCGACAGGGCTATCCGGTGCTCCCGGGGTCGAGCCGTGTGCGTGTTTTGCCGCGATCGCGGTGAGGAACATGGTGATCATGTCGATGGCCCATGCCGCGTTCGCCTGGTCGACCCCTGCTTCGGCGAGGAGTTGGAGCAGGGTTTCGGCGATGCGCAGCGCGTTGGGCCCACGGCGGTTGTCTGGACGGCCATCAGCGCGACGGCGGGGCTGCTCATCAGGACTTCGGTGTAGGAGCCGCGCAAGCGCTTCGAGCCGGTCGCGCCATGAGCCCGCTGTCACATCGACCCGCACGGCGGCCAGTGTGTGCGATGCGAACTGTCGCACCCAGTTCGACTGTCTTGCAGTCGAGCGTGCGCCACTAATCGCGGTGCTGACGGAGCCAGTCAACCCCTGAGCGGCACCGCGATTCGCGCGGTCAGCCTGGAGATGGCGAGTCGTTGTTCAGATGCGCCGCAGTGAGGAGGGCGGCCCGCCAGGACGCGTAGCACTGCTTCTCGGGTAGTGGTTGAACCCCCAGTAGTCGATTCACCTGCATATGGGTGGTGCTTCGAAGGAAGCTCTTCTCGTGTGTCCACAATAGATTGTCCGTGGACATTGCACGAATGGTGCGCGCGACGTGCGCGATCAGAGGGCTGTACGGTTCGGCAGCGTCGGCGACACGTGAACGGATCGGCGCGAAAACGGAGTCATCACCGTCCCCAGGCCGACCGGCGACGAGCCTGGCCAGCAACCGCCGATCGGCCTGTGTCAGTTCGTTGCGAACGTTGGCCGGGTGTGGCACGACGGCCAGCCGCTGTTTGATGTCGAGGCCCACTGGACGAGACTCTTGTCGAGCGCCGCAATCACCAGGATCGTCCATTGAGGATCGTTCTGGTGCTGGTGCTGGTGCCGGTAGGTGGCAAAGCCGATTGTGCTGGTCGCAGCAGACCACGGTAGTCCCAGGGCTTCTCTGTCCGAACTGCGCCTGAGTCGCGTTGGCGCCATAGTCAGGCGCGGTTGCAGGCGGTCGATCACCAGGCCCAGGCCTGCGGCTGACTTGGAGGTACCGAACGTCGGCGCGACTTGTCGCCACGCGAGGCCGTTTTGATAGTGGACACTGGACACCGCAGTCCTCAACACCCGGGGACCTCCGGCGACGGCTCATCGGCGGTGTGCGCCGACCTGCTCGACTCCGTGCCAACCAGCTTGCTGCCCCGGGGCGCCGACGCTCGCGTGAATATCGGTGCACGACCATGATCCGCTGCCGGGCCGGTCGGTCAATGCGGGGCAGGCTTCAGGTGTTGTCTACTTGGAAAGCTGAACAGGGACTGTTGTTGGTTGATTGGTACCGATCGTCGATGGGTCGGTGAGTTCCTCGAATCCCCACGTCACGATCGTGGCGCTTGTGGGAACTTCGTAGATCCACGTCATGTCGGCTTCGAATCCGGGCTGTAGCTGCTTGTTGCACTCGGGGTTCCCCTTGATCTTGTACAGGTCTTCGATCGAGTTGAACTGGCGGCTTTGGTCATCGACCAGCCTGGTGTTGATCGGCAGGCTGCACGTCAGATCCATGCTGAGCTTCGCGTTGTTGACGATGTGTGTCTTCACAATGACGTATTTCGCCCCGGCTCGGACGGGAGTGTCTGTGTATACCGCATTCGGAGAGTCTCATCGGTAGTTCGATTGGTTGAGCTTGATGCTGGTGGCTGTGCTCAGTTCGGTGATGGTGACCTTGGCGGCATAGATCACTGGAGAGCCGGATGCCGGGAAACCCGGTACGTCCGGTTCGGCGGGGGCCGTAAGGAAAAGGACCCGCTACTGCGGGCACCTCGCCATACGGCCTACCCAACCGTTTGGGCGAGCCAGGCGGTGAGCTTCGGAGCGGGTAGCCAGACGCGTGGTCGTCGCGTGACGATGATCGGTCCGGCATCGTTTCCGTCAATACGGTTGCCCCGGTCCGGGAGTATCGGCTCCTCGGCGCTAGGCGAATCGGCCGAGAAGGTCACGCAGGGTGTGGATCTCGTTGTCGTCGAGGCCGGACAGACTGGCTCGCATGGTCCGTGTGATCGCCTGATTGCAGTCGTTGAGCAGCGCGGTGCCGGTAGTGGTGGCCCGGTGCAGGATGGTTTTGCCGCGGCCGTTGTGGCGTTCGAGCAGTCCTCGTTGTTCCAGTCGCGCGACGACGGCACCGGCGGCCTGGTCGGATTGCCCGGTCACTAGTGCCAGGGCGTGGGTGGAGGAGTCCGGGCGCGTGGCGACCGCGCGGAGCATCCCCCACTGCGGCAGGGTCATCTCCCACCGGGCGAGCGCCTGATCACAGGCCGCCTGTTTGCGCAGCTGCACTCGCCTGAGCAGCACCGCTATGTCGATCATTTCCGAGTCCACGAACCATATCCTCCCACAAGTACCAACACGTATATACTAGTTGGTACACATTACGCGAGGACAGGAGGTTCCCATGACCACGTTCGTCATCGCCGACGCGCGAGTGTTCGACGGCGAGCAGCTTCTCAGGACGGCGGATGTGCAGGTCGCCGACGGTGTCATCACCGCCGTGGGCGGTCCCCGCCCGCCGGACGCCGAGGTTGTCGACGGTCGTGGCGCGACACTGCTGCCGGGATTGATCGACGCGCACACCCACGCCGACGAGGAGGCCCGGGCATGACCGACGGATTGATCGACGTGCACGCGCATTTCACCACCGAGGACTACATCCTCGCCGCCATCGCGGCCGGACACCACGGAGCCGACGGCATGCCGGAAAGCTACTGGCCACACTGGACCGTCGAGGATCACCTCGCCCTGATGACCGACGCCGGAATCGACCGAGCACTCCTGTCGATCTCCTCGCCCGGGGTGTATTTCGGCAATGCCGCCGCAGCCCGGCGACTGGCCCGCGAGGTGAATCAAGCCGCCGCCCAGATCACACGAACTCACCCCGACCGGTTCGGCTACTTCGCCTCCCTGCCACTACCCGACATCGACGGCGCACTCGACGAGATCGGCCACGCCTTCACCGACGGCGCCGACGGGGTCATCTGGATGACCAACACAGCCGGGCACTACCTCGGTGACCCTCAGCTGGCCCCAGTGCTCGCCGAACTGGACCGCCGCGGCGCCGTCGTGTTTCTGCACCCCACCAGCTGCGCTGGTCACGAGGCCCTCGCCCTCGGCCGACCCCGGCCCATGGTGGAGTTCCTGTTCGACACCGCCCGCACCGTCATCGACTTCATCCTCAGCGGCGCCGCGCACCGCTACCCCCACCTGCGCCTGATCGTCCCGCACGCCGGCGGCGTGCTGCCCCTGCTGGCTGATCGATTGGAACTGTTCGCCACCCTGAGCGAAGACACCCACGGTCCATCGGCTTCCGAACTGCTGCACCGCTTCTACTACGACCTGGCAGGCACCCCCACCCAAACCCAGATCACCGCCCTGTCCACCATCACCACACCCGAGCACCTGCTCTACGGCAGCGACTACGTCTGGACCCGCCACCCCCACGTCCTCCGAGCCCTCACCACGCTCGACACCACCTGGCCCGGAACTGATCCCACCTGGCGACAACTCACCACCCGCAACGCCCACCACCTCCTCGGCGCCGCCCCGAACCAAACGAACAACGTCACCTGAACACCACACCGCACCGTCGATCGGAAGCATCGACAGCAACAGCCAAACACACTCAAATCGGCAATATGGGATGTTCAGCTGTCCTCGCCGTGATCGGTCCGCACGTCAGATCTGGAACACGTTCTCTCTGGGGATCGCCTGCTGCGGCCCCACGACTGGCACCGTGGTGGTCCTACGACGGTGGCAAACGACAACGTTGGGCGCGGTGCCAGCTGGCGCTGGTCGACGTCTGCGCCGGCCAAATAACGACGGCGATCGTGGCTACCGCCGCGATGCTCAGGAAAGCAACTCTTGTGCATCTATTCATCTACAGCATCTGGTCAGTGCGGGTCGTCATCACGGTTTCGAGGGCATTGCTGAGCAAGGTTTGTTGCTGGCGTTGGAGTTCGTCGGGCGTGCGATCTGATGGCTCTACCGTTCCGCCTGCGATTCCGTGCGGATAGTGAATGGTGGGGCTATATCCCTAACGGTGTGGCGATGCTGGGCGAAGGTATGTGGTTGTTCGATGTTGCGTTCCGTGGGCGCTGTATCGTGCACGTCATGGTCATTTCTGGCGAGGACGCACAACGACGACAGCAGGTGGTCGACGAGTTACGGCCGCTTCTCAACCAGGTCGCCCTTCCCTCCGCCGACCTGCGGCTCACTGGCGGCCCGCCGGAGTCGGCCACGGGGTCCTTATCTGACCGGGCATCCCTACCTGCCTGAAGGTGCGTTGTGGCCGCAGTACAACGGCGTGCCGATGTTCTGCGTCGCCCAGATCAACTTCGCCGACGTCGGGCCGTTGCCAGGCTTCCCTGCGGCCGGGGTGTTGCAGTGGTTCGTCGGCGCCGACAGCCCCAGTTTCGGTCTCACATTCGGCGACAAGGAAGGCATCGACGGCTTCGAAGTCCGGTGGTACACCGACACCGCGGCCCGCACGGTGGCGCCGCCGTCGGCACCGATGCCGTGGCACGTGGTGAGCCAAGAGCCTGGCGTGTACACGCCTTTCACCCCCACTGAGCCGCGCGGTGTGATGTTCGAGATCGGTCGGGCGCTCCCACGGCTGGCCGAGTTCGACCTCGACGGCGAGGCGGACCTGGCCCCGCTGGTCCGCGAACTGGCGAAGCTCAGCGGCGAACGCGGCGACGACCCAGTGGACCTGCTGTACAACGGGTGGAACTTCCACATCCTCAATGTCGAGGGTCCGTTCCGCGACGACTTCGTCTTCCGCAGCTCACTGGGCGGCAGCGCGCACGTCACACAGGACGACCCGCGGGGGTATAGCAACTATCCGCCGATCGGTGACCCGGCCGGGCACGTGCTGATCACCATCGATGAGGATGTCTACCAGCGTGGGTGGGGCGACCATGGGATCGCCCACCTCTTCGGTGACCCGGCAGCGGTGGCCCGGGGTGACCTGTCATCTGTGCGCTACTACTGGGACGCCACCTGACCGCACATGAGTCAGGCCCGGTCGGTGACGACCGGGCCTGACTCATGTCTCACCGCCGTCGCTCGGTCAGTCCGGGCACCGGACGAGCATTGTCCGCAACGCGACTACCTCAGCGTCCTGCATGGTCAAGTTCCACCGGTACTTGGAATGAATCCAATGCTTGGCGTATGCGCAGTGCGCGTCCACCCGTGGCGGGACCCAGGCTGACGGATCTCTGTCGCTCTTGCTGTTGTTGACCTCATTGCTCACCGCTCTCAGCATCGGTCCCGCGAGATCGTTGGCGAACTCTTTGCGTTGGTCCTGGGTCCATCCGCTGGCACCGGACCGCCACGCGTCGGCGAGCGCCACCACGTGATCGATCTGGAGGCGTCTCGGGTCGGTGTGGGTGAGCCCGTCGTACTCGCTGAACCAGATGCCGGACGCGGGCTGACACCCGGAGCCGAGCTGCACTGCCCTGCCGTCCCGCCGAAGCACGGTCTGCCGGGTGTGGCAGTGGTTGATCGTGCTCCAGTGCGGGAAGGACTTTTCCCGCTCGTAGCCATCCATCGACCCCTCTGGCGTCGGGACGAAACCGTCCAATTCCAGCCGTGCCTGGGTCGTCGGGACTCCAGGTAGAGAGACGCCATCGGCGCGGTGCGCGTGATCGCTGACGCTCAGCGTGCGCCAGGCCGTGAACACCCGTTCCGGATAGTGCACATTCGCAGCGTCGGAGTCGGGCCAGTCCAGGTTGTACTCGCGAACCATCGTCCACAGTGGCCTGTTGATGGTGTCCGGCGAGTGGTAGCTCACCAAGGGGCCCATGGAATCGAAGCCGGTGACGACCATCGACTGGTATTCCTTGGTCTTGGACTCCGGTAGTGCCATCTGGACCACGTCGCCGAGGCCGACGTCACTCAGATACTTGATCTTCTGCATCCGGCCGGATTTCCTCGCGAATGAACTCCAGGTCTCGGCATTGACCCACGACCACGTGGTGCTGCCGACGTCTTCGCCGTTCGCGGGATTTCCCCGGTAGTACCAGTAGTCGCTGCCTTTGTGGTCAACGACCCCAGTCGATTCGTACCACTGCCAGCCTCCGGCGGCCAATGCCTGGCTGACGAAGTTCGGACTGTCGCCGCCCAGGGCAGGACCTCGGTGGTTCCAGTTGTAATAGTTGGGGTTGTATCGCAGGGCGTGTTGGTAAGCGTAGACTGCGGTCGCCTCTGGATTGAACCCGGGTGCCGGACCCAACTTGGCGGGGATGCCCGTAGTTCTCTGGAACAGGGTTTCACCCAGCGCCTTGCCGATGCGTTGGTATCGGGCGTTGTCAAATCGCAGGGCCCGCACCGCTTCGACGTGGTAGAAATATCCTCCTTTCTTTCTCGTGTGTTTTCCCTGTGGGTTGATTGTTGCGCCAAGCGCGGGATAGTTTCTCGATTCCTTGGAGCACGCTGCGTCGCCCTCGAACGCTCCAGCGGTTATCCCCTTTTCTCGTACCCGGTCAACGAGGGTTCGGAGCTGGGGATGCGGCTGGCAACTTCCATTACTGAGCACGAGTTCCGGGTATCCTTCACGCGGCTCAAAACCGTGAACTTGGAATACGTGAGTAGGGCTGCGGCCGCCACCTCGGCTGTTGCAACCAACGCCCGTGACCGCGGTCATCGGCGTCCCCGACAGCGACTGGGGCGAACGGGTGCACGTCGTCGTCGTTCTCGCCGCGGGCCGGACGGCCACGGCCGACGAACTGCGCACACACTGTAAGCAACACATCGCCGGATACCAGAGTCCCCGCACGGTGGACTTCGTCGACACACGCCCCGTCTCCGGGGCGGGCAAGATCCTCAAGCGCGAGCCTCGCCAGAGGTACCACCCGCCGGGTAGGGCAGGCTCGCACCTGCGGTGTTGACACTCTGATCGTCAGGTGACACGATCCACGCCACAATCAGTTGGAATCGTTTCCAGTCGCTGGGCGGGGGAAAATTGGAAACGATTCCAACGGTGGTACCAGGTTCGGGTCAGGACGATGCGGAGTGTGACGATGACGTCAACACGGGCCACGCTTTCGCAGGTGGCCGAGCGCGCCGGGGTGTCGCTGGCGTCGACCTCCCGCGCACTGCACGGGACCGGGGCGAGCAAGGCGATGGTCGAGCGGGTCCGCGCCGCCGCGGCCGAACTCGGTTACCGGCCCGACGCGGTCGGGCGGTCGTTGCGGATGAAGAGGACCTTCCAGGTCGCGTTCGCGGTGGCCGACATCGGCAACCCGGTCTACGTCGAGATGATGCGGGCGATCCACGAGGTGCTCGCCCCGCACGGCTACCGGGTCGTCGTCATGACGACCGGCGACACCACCGCCTCGACCGCCGACCTGGTGCGCAGCCTGAACAGCGGCTTTGTCGACGGGATGGTCATCAGCCCGCTGCGAACCGACGACAGGCTGATCCGCGAGATCCAGCAGGCACCCGTGCCGGTCGTCGTGATCGGCCGTGCCCTGGACGATCACGGCATCAGCTCGGTCTCCACCGACTCCGCGGGTGGTATCGGCGCGGCGGTTCGCCATCTGCACGAGACCGGTCGACGCCGCATCGGCTTCCTCAACGGTCCGCTCGACACCACCCCCGGCGAGGCTCGCCAGCGCGGGTTCGACGCGGCGGTACTGGCCGGGGCGTGTCCCGAGGGTTCCGAAGCGGTGGTCGCCGAGGACTTCACGGTGGCGGCCGGCCTGGTGGCGGCGCGCAGGCTGCTCGCGCGTGAGGGGCTCGACGCGGTTGTGGCCGCCAACGACCTGCTCGCCATCGGAGCGATCCATGCCGCGCGGGAACTCGGGCTGGCCGTGCCGGACGACCTCGCCGTGACCGGGATGGACGACACCGAGATCGGGCGGGTGTTCTGCCCGAGCCTGACGAGCGTGTCCCTCGGGTCCACCGAGCGTGGACGCGCCGCCGCCCAGCTCATGCTCCGGCTGGCCGAGGATCCGGAGCAGCAGGCACAGCAGGTAGCCGTCGGCCCCGCCCTGATCGTGCGCGAATCCAGTGAGTTCACCGCATCGGACCGGAGTGAGCGATGACGCCAACACTGGTCGACAAGCCCCAGGCGTCCCGGCCTGCCCCGCGTCGTCGCCGGGGAACGGCGGTACGTGCCCGGCGACGCGAGGCGATCGCCCTGGTGATGCCGTCGCTGATCCCCATCCTCGTGCTCAGCGTCGCACCGCTGGTCATCGCGCTGGCGCTCGCGTTCACCGACGCCCGGCTGGTGCGCAATCCGGACTACAACTTCGTCGGTCTGGACAACTTCGGGAACCTGATCGACAACGCCCTGTTCTGGGACTCGCTGCGGATCGGTCTGATCTGGACGGTCGGCGTCACGGTGCTGCAGCTCGCCGCGTCGATGGGCCTCGCGCTCCTGCTCAACTCCGGCCTGCGCCTGCAGGGCCTGACACGGGTGCTCGCCCTCATCCCGTGGGCGATGCCGCCCGTGGTCGTGGCGATCATGTGGCAGATGATCTACTCGGCCAACGGCGGCCCGCTCAACGCCGTGCTCGGCAGCCTCGGCCTGCCCGACGACACCAACTGGCTCGGCGACTTCTCCGCCGCGCTGCCCGCGGTGATCGTCGTCGGGGTGTGGGTCGGGATGCCGCAGACGACCGTCACGCTGCTGGCCGGCCTGCAGCAGATCCCGGCCGAGCTGCACGAGGCGGCGTCGATGGACGGCGCGGGGCCGTGGCGCCGGTTCACCGCCGTGACCTGGCCCAGCCTCCGGCCGATCGTCGCGTCGATCACGTCGCTGAACTTCATCTGGAACTTCAACTCGTTCTCGCTGGTCTATGTCCTCACCGAGGGCGGGCCGGGCGGCCGGACCATGGTCCCGGTGCTGTTCATCTACCTCGAGGCGTTCAAGAACCGCAACATCGGCTACGCGGCGGCGATGGGAGTCGTGCTGGTGGTCATCGTCGTGTTCCTCCTCGCCCTGTACCTGCGGTCGCAGTTCCGCCACGACCGCGTCGAGAGGAAGGGCTGAGCCATGCGTTTCCTCGCGCGTCCCGCACAGTACCTGGCGCTGGCGCTGTACCTGGTGTTCCTCGGTTTCCCGTTGCTGTGGCTGATCTCGGCGTCGGTGAAGTCCTCAAGGGAACTGAACTCCCTCGACGTGAGCCTGGTGCCGAACGAGTGGCACTGGGAGAACTACACCGAGGCCCTTTCGCGGCAGGGGATCCTCCATTCCGCGTGGAACAGCCTTGTCGTGGCACTCGTGTCCACCGCTTTGGTGATCGTGATCGCACTGCCCGCGTCCTATGTGCTCGCCCGGCTGCGGGGCAGGGTGCGGGCGGCCGGGGTCGGCTGGATCCTGGTGAGCCAGGTTTTCCCGGTGGTGCTCGTCATTTTGCCGCTGTTCCTAATTCTGCGGACGATCGGGCTGGCCGACAGCCTGGTCGGGCTCACGCTGGTGCACGTCACGTACATGCTGCCGTTCGCGCTGTGGATGCTGCAGGGATATGTCTCCGCGATCCCCGTCGAGCTCGAAGAGGCCGGGGCCATGGACGGCGCGAGCAGGTTCACCGTGCTGCGCACGATCGTGTTCCCGTTGCTGGCGCCCGGCATCGTCGCGACGGCGATGTTCAGCTTCGTGTCGTCGTGGAACGAGTTCTTCTTCGCGCTCGTGCTGTTGCAGTCGCCGGACAACTACACGTTGCCCATCACCCTGAAGATGTTCATCGGCGGGGAGGGCAAGGTGGCGCTCGGTCCGCTCGCCGCGGGTGCCGTGCTCGCCGCCATTCCCAGCATCGCCTTCTTCACCCTCCTTCGGCGCAGGCTCACCGGTGGGCTCATGGCCGGCGCGGTGAAGGGATGAACCCGTCCGACACGAAAGGTCGACCAATGAAGTCTCGACGCGTGGTGGCCGCCGCGCTCCTTGCGATCACCAGCCTGCTGGCGACCGCCTGTGGCAGTGGCAGCGGTGATTCAGGCGGCCCGGTAAGCCTGACCTTCCAGTCCCTGTCCGACCAGCCCGCCGCCATCGAGGCGACGAAGAAGATCGTCGACGACTGGAACAAAACCCACCCCGACGTGCAGGTCAAGGTCGTGCAGGCGGGCTGGGACGGGGTATACGACAAGCTCATCACCCAGTTCAACGCCAACACGGCGCCTGACATCATCCACTACGAGGCGGCCGGGGTCGCGCCGTTCGCGACGGACGGCTACCTGGCCGACCTGACCCCGTACGTGTCGGAGAAGAAGCGCGCCGACATCCCCAAGGGCATCCTCGACTCGGTGACCGTCGACGGCAAGGTGGTCGGCCTCCCGACCGAGATCCAGTCCTATGTGGTCTTCGCGAACCGTTCGCTGCTGCAGAAGGCCGGTGTCACGATTCCCGCCGGGGAGACGATGACCTGGGACCAGCTGCGGGAGATCGCCAAGGCGACCACCAAGGACGGCGCCTACGGCCTCGGATGGGGACTCAAGAGCCCGACGGCGGCGTTCGTGGCGCTGGCTCCCGGCTTCGGCGGGACGTACTTCCAGGGTGCGGGCAAGGACGCGAAGATAGCCGTCGGACCAGGTGAGATGGCGCTGCCCAAGCTCGTCGACACGATGTCCACTCAGGACAAGTCGATCCTCCCGGTCACCCTGACCCAGGCGGGCACCAAGGCGCTCGCGCCGTTCTACGCCGGTCAGGTGGCAATGACCGTCCAGGGTTCCTTCCAGGCGGTCAACATCGCCAAGGACGCCCCCGCGGGCTTCGACTGGGTCGTGCTGCCCCCGCTCGCCGGGTCGGCAGGGCCCGCCCAGGCGGCCAACCCGCAGACTCTGTCGGTGAACAAGGACTCCAAGCACGTCAAGCAGGCGGCCGAGTTCATCGACTTCGTCACCAACACACAGAATCTCGCCGCGCTGAACGAGGCCGACGCCCTGATCCCGCCGACCACGTCCGCACGGGACGCCCTGACGGCCAAGCTGGGCACGAAGAACGGCTGGAACGTCATCCTCGGCTCCGGCAAGTTCCTCACCTCCGCGCCGTACCTGTTCGCTGGCAAGTACGCGCAGTGGAAGGACACCGTGGCGACCCCGGCGTACCAGAAGTTCCTCGCGAAGGAGCTCGACGCCGACGGTCTCGCCCGCGCACTGCAGGACGGCTGGCGGAACATCTCGAAGTAGTTGCCGTTGTGACCAAGCATCTGACAAGGGGAGCGGAGCCGTGACCTGGCTGGAAGACCGAGCGGTGGCTGTGATCACAGGAGCAGCCGTGGGGGACGCGCTCGGCGGCGCGACCGAGGGCTGGACGCCCGAGCAGATCGAGGAGCGGCACGGCGGCCGGGTGACCGGCATCGTCGGGCCGTGGTACCCGAACTGGCGGGACGCACGCCCCATCGCGCCGTACCACAAGGGCGACGGGCATGTCACCGACGACACCCTCATGACGTGTGCGCTGGTCGAGGTGTACGCGAAACGCCGCGCGCACCTCGACGCGTACGCGATGGCCGAGGACGTGGTGCCGCTCATGATCGGTGAGCCGCGGTGGGTCCCCGAACTGGAGTCGACCGCGTTGCTGTTGCAGCGGGTCTTCCTCGCGGAGAAGTGGATCGTCGCGCGCCTCCACTATGGACACGTCGACCCGCGCGAGGCCGGTGTCGGCAACGTCGTCAACTGCGGGGCGGCGATGTACGTCGCTCCGGTGGGGATCGCCAACGCCGGAGACCCGCGCGGTGCCTATGCCGAGGCGATCGATCTCACCGGAGCTCACCAGTCGAGCTACGGGCGTGAGGCGGCGGGGGTCTTCGCCGCGATGGTCGCCGCGGCGATCGCCCCCGGTGCCGGTCTCGACGACGTGGTCGCGGCGGCCCTCGACGTCGCACATGACGGAACCGCTGCGGCGATCCGGGCGGTCGTCGACGCTCTTGAGGGATGGTCCACGGCGCCGCGTACCGACGACGACGAGCGGGCGCTCGCGCGCCTTGTCCGGGAGACGGTCGCGCCGTTCGACTCGGTGGGGCCGCACTACCGGGAGATGTCGCTCGATGCCCGGCGGCCGTCGCGGACAAAGTCCATCGAGGAGCTGCCCGCCGCGCTCGGACTGCTGCTCGGTCACCGGGGTGACTTTCGGGGGGCGGTCCTGGCGGCGGTCAACTACGGCCGGGATGCCGACTCGATCGCCGTCATGGCGGGCGCGATCTGCGCGGGCCTGGGCGGGTCCGCCGTCGTACCCGCCGGGTGGCTCGACGCCATCAGCGAGGCCAGCCGCATGGACATCCGAGCGACCGGGCGTCTCATGGCGTCGGCGGCGGCCGACATCCTCCAAGCCGACCGGGACAAGGCGCTCACCCGGCTGAGTGCTCTCGACGCGCTGGCCGAGGTCCCGGCGTGAGGCTCACCTGGGCGCAACCCGAGGACCTGCTCGCGCACGAGTTCGTCCAGTCCTCAGTGGATGGAAAGGGCGTCGGTGAGATCCGCGCACGCTGGGTGGCGGCGGACGGCGATCCCGTGCCCGCCGTGAGCGGGGCTGGACCGAATCACGCACCGCCTGCCCTGCGCGCGCTCGCCCGGGAGTTGCTGGACGAACTCGCAGCGTTGCCCACCCCGGCGGCGCCGGACGAACCGGATGAGTGGTCAGCCATCCTTGCGTTGCTGCCGCCCGCGCCCAGCCTGCCGACCACCGGCCGCGACCGTGTTCACGGGGCGTGGACCGGCCGCGCCGCGGGGTGTCTGCTCGGCAAACCGGTGGAGAAGATCCCGCGTGCGGGCATCGAAGAGATCCTTCGTGCGACGGGACGCTGGCCGCTGGACCGCTGGTTCACCGCGGCCGGGCTGCCGGACGAGGTCGCGGCGCGCTGGCCGTGGAACCGGCGGTCCGCCGCGACCTCGCTGGAAGAGAACATCGACGGGATGCCGGAGGACGACGACCTCAACTACCCGATCCTCGCGCTCACGCTGCTCGAACGGCACGGCCGGGATTTCACCACCGAGGACGTTGCTCAGCTCTGGCTGGACAATCTGCCCGCCGGGCGGACCTTCACCGCCGAACGGGCCGCGTACCGCAACATTCTCGACGCCCGGCCCGTTCCGGAGACCGCGACGCACCACAACCCGTTTCGCGAGTGGATAGGGGCGCTGATCCGGGCCGACGTGTTCGGCTGGGTCTCACCGGGTGACGTGCGCGCTGCGGCTCGTCTCGCGTGGACCGACGCCCGGCTCAGTCACACTCGTAACGGCGTGTACGGCGCGATGTGGGCGGCTGCGCTCACCTCCGCCGCGATGGTGTGTGACACCGTCGACGAGATCCTGGACGCGGCGGAGACGGTAATTCCTCCGCGCAGCAGGCTGGCCAAGGCCGTCCGGTTTGGACGCGAAGCTGCGGTGGGCGAGGTGCGCGCCGGCCTCGATCGCCTGCACGCTGAGTACGGGGGCCTGCACTGGGTGCACGTTCTCAACAACGCCGCTGTGATCGCGTATGCCCTCGCGAAGGGCGATGGGGAGTTCGGGCCGAGCGTGTCCATCGCGGTGACTGCGGGATGGGATACGGACTCCGCAGCCGCGACGGTCGGCTCCGTCGTGGGTGCGCTGCGCGGTGCCGACGGAATTGGTACACAGTGGACTGTCCCGCTCGATGGGCGGATAGCGACGTCCCTGCCTGGCGGTGAGCAGCGAATAGCCGATCTCGCGGGGCGTACTGTCGCGCTGGGGGGCGGGGTATGAGCGCGGTCGTGGTGGTCGGCTCGGCGAACGTCGATCTCGTGGTCGATGTCGAGCGGCCACCACGGGCCGGGGAGACGGTCCTCGGCGGGGATCTGCGGCGAAACCCCGGTGGCAAGGGCGCGAACCAGGCCGTGGCAGCCGCCCTCGCCGGGGGAGTGGACACGACCTTCGTCGGCGCGCTCGGCACCGACGAGCCCGCTGACCTGCTCCTGACTTCGCTTCAGGGTGCGGGCGTTCGTACCGACCTCGTCGACCGGATTGACGGCGCGACGGGCACCGCGCTCATCACAGTCTCCCCGGATGGTGAGAACACCATCGTCGTCGCACCCGGAGCCAACGCCCGGCTGAAGCTCGGCACCCCACACGTCAAACGGATCGCCGCCGCCGACGTCGTGCTAGCCCAGTTGGAGATCCCCCTTGATGTGGTGCTCGCGGCTGTGCGGGCACGGCGACCCGGCGCGGTCATGGCGCTCAACGCGGCACCGGCGCGTGATCTCCCCGAAGAGATGTGGGGCGCGATCGATCTGCTCATTGTCAACGAGCACGAAGCCGCCGACCTCACGCGCACCTCGGGCCCGGCCGCGTCGAAGCTGCTGGAGCGTGTTCCCGCCGTCGTCGTCACCCTCGGTGGAGACGGTTGCCTTGTCGCCGAACGCGGCAGCGAACCCCTGCACATCCCCGGAATTCGTGCGGACGTTGTGGACACCACCGGTGCGGGCGACACGTTCTGCGGTGTGCTCGCCGCGGGTCTCGCCCGGGGGCTCAACCTTCCCGACGCGGCGCGGCTGGCCTGTGCGGCCGGAGCCCTGGCGGTCACCCGACCGGGTGCTCAGGGCGCCGTCCCGACGGCGGCGGAGATCGCGGCATTCGCCGGAGGAAAGGCACCATGACCTATACGTTCGACCCGCTCGTTCCACGTCCGATCGACCGGCCCACCGAGGTGCCGCTGACTACCGATGACCTTGTCGCGCTCGACGAGGCGAAGATCTTCGCCGGGCCGCCGGACCCTGCCGACCGGCCCGCATGGCGTGAGCGTCTGCATGCGTGGCGCGAAGACGCCCGGTCCCGCCACGAGTACACGGAAGCCGCGTACGACCGCCCAGGTGCGGCTTGGGCGTCGCGCTGCCACACGGTCGCGCAAGTGTGGCTGTGGGACGAACTGCTCTACTCGTTCGAGCAGGACAAGTTCACGCCCGAACGCTTCCTCGCCGACGCACACGAGCGCTTCGGCGGGCTGGACGCCGTCGTGCTGTGGCACGCGTACCCCGTGATCGGCCTCGACGACCGCAACCAGTGGGACTTCTACCGCGACGTCCCGGGCCTCACCGGCCTTGTCGAGGCACTGCACGACGCGGGGCTGCGCGTGTTCGTCGACTACAACCCGTGGGATGTCGGCACCCGACGCGGCGACGACGACCTGACTGAGCTCGCGTCGCTCGTCGCCGATCTCGGCGCAGACGGGGTTTTCCTCGACACGCTCAAGAAAGCCGAACCGGAGTTCGTCGAGCGGCTGGACGCAGCCCGGCCGGGAATCGTGCTGGAAGGCGAGTCCAAACTGCCGGTCGAACGCATCGAGGACCACTCGTGTTCGTGGGCTCAGTTCTTCGCCGATTCACCGGTGCCCGGCGTGTTGCGCGCCCACTGGTACGAGCGGCGGCACATGCAGCACCATGTCCGTCGCTGGCACCGCGATCACACTGAGGAACTGCACTCGGCCTGGCTCAACGGCGTCGGCGTCATGGTCTGGGAAGTCGTGTTCGGGGTGTGGGTCGGCTGGTCGCCCCGCGACAGCGCGACCGTGCGACGCATGGTCACCGTCCAGCGTGCCGTCGGCGACCTGCTGCGTGACGGCGTGTGGACGCCGCTGGCCGAGCTCACCGCCGAGGCGGAGGCGGCCGGGGTTTACGCGTCACGCTGGGAACTCGACGGCATGACACTGTGGACAGTCGTGAATCGCGGAGACGAGGACTACCACGGCCCGGTGATACCGCCGCACGATTCGGGAACCCTCGTCGACCTGCTCTCGGGCGTGCCCGCGCGCGGAATTGCCGCGTTCCTGCACTTCGCGACCTTCGAACCCGAATGGTTGCCTGGCCTTCTCGACACACTTCGGGACATGCCGCACGACCCGGATGCCCGCTTCCCGCACCGGCTCGCGATCCGTCGGCCGAAGCGGGCCACAACGGGTGAGCCGGAACCGGACGACGTGGTCATCGTCCCCGCCGGTCCGTACGTGCTCACGGTTCGGTACCGGGCAAGGGAAACCGGGATGTACCAGGGTGCGCCCTATGTGGACGAGTGGAAGCCCCTGCCACCCAGGTTGCATGATGCGAGGACCCTGCAACGCGACGGCGAACTCACCGCTGCCGTGGCTGTCGGGATCAGCGAGGTGACGAACGCCGAGTTCGCCGCTTTCCTTGGCACCACAGGCTATCGACCCACGCAGCCGGATCGCTTCCTCGCGCATTGGACGGGCCGGGTGGCGCACGAACCGGTGACCTTTGTGGACCTCGATGACGCTCGAGCCTACTGTGCATGGCGGGGCGGACGGTTGCCCACCGAGGACGAGTGGCAACTCGCCGGGGAGACCGGACGGATGCGGCGCGGCGTACCAGCCGTGTGGAACTGGACGGAGAGTGAGCACTCCGACGGAAGGACGCGGTTCGTGATCCTGAAGGGCGGCAGCGACTACCGTGCCGAGGGCTCGGACTGGTACATCGAGGGCGGGCGGCACGACCCGGACTACGCGGTCAAACTGCTCCTGCCGGGCCTCGGTTTGGCGCGCAGCGCGACCGTCGGGTTCCGGTGCGCGTGGGAGGTGGCGACGTGACCGTGTCGCGCGACCCCGCCGCCGGTGCGCTCGCCGGCCTCCGTGTCGTCGACGCGTCAACGCTCTTCGCCGGTCCGCTGGCCGCGATGCACCTCGGCGACATGGGCGCCGATGTGATCAAAGTCGAGCACCCCAGCAAGCCCGACCCATCACGCACCCACGGCGCCGCGAAAGACGGCGTGAACCTGTGGTGGAAGACGCTCGGCAGGAACAAGCGCACCATCACCGCCAACCTTGGCCAACCCGGTGGACGAGAGGTGTTCCTCGCGCTCGCCGCGGAGGCGGACGTCGTCATCGAGAACTTCCGGCCCGGCACTCTCGAGCGGTGGGGGCTGGGCTATGACGAACTGTCGGCGCGCAACCCGCGGCTCGTGCTCGCCCGGGTGACGGGGTTCGGGCAGATCGGGCCGTACCGGTCGAGGCCGGGGTTCGGCACCCTCGCCGAGGCGATGAGCGGGTTCGCGGCGATGACGGGGGAGCCGGACGGCCCGCCGACCCTCCCGCCGTTCGTGCTCGCCGACAGCATCGCGTCGCTGGCCACCGCCTACGCGATCATGGTGGCCCTGACCGCACGCGAGCGGACCGGGCGCGGTCAGGTCGTCGACACCGCGATCGTCGAACCCATCCTGGCGATGCTCGGCCCGCAGATCACCCGCTGGGACCAGCTGCACACCGTGCAGCCCCGCACCGGCAACCGATCGACGAACAACGCGCCACGCAACACCTATCGCACGCAAGACGGGCAGTGGGTCGCGGTGTCCACTTCGGCCCAGTCGATCGCCGAACGTGTGGTCCGGCTGGTCGGCCGACCGGACCTCGTCGACGAGCCGTGGTTCGCGAGCGCCGCTGACCGGGCACAGCACGCCGACGAACTCGACGAGGCTGTCGGCTCGTGGATCGCGCAACGCACCACTGCGGAGGTCGTCACGGCGTTCGAGGACGCGCAGGCGGCGGTGGCGCCGATCTACGACGCCTCGGACATCGTCGCGGATCCGCAGTTCCAGGCGCTCGGCACGATCCACGAGATCGAGGACCCCGAACTCGGGCCGACGCGCATGCAGAGCCCGTTCTTCCGGCTGTCCGACAACGACGGCGTCATCCGGTTCACCGGTCGGCCGCACGGCGCCGACACCGAAGCGGTCCTCGGCGAGCTCGGGTTCCCGCCGGAGCGCGTCGCGGAACTCCGCGCACAGGGGGCGATATGACGGTGTCTCCGTTGCCTCCGTTGACTCTGCTGTACGTGCCAGCCGACCGGCCTGACCGGGTGACCAAGGCGTTCGGCACGGCGGCCGATGTCGTGCTCGTCGACCTCGAGGACGCTGTCGCACCGACCCACAAAGACGAGGCTCGATCCAACGCCGTACGACTGCTGGCGGACGCATCGGACGCACGCCAGGCGCAGGTGCGCGTCAACCATTCGAGTACTCCCTGGCACGGGGACGACATCGCCGCGCTGGCGACACTGCCCACCACGGTGGGCGCCCGAATCCCCAAAGTCGAGTCGCCCGAAGAGATCCACGCGCTCGCGACCGCGCTGCCGGGTCGCGCGTTGCACCCCCTGATCGAGTCGGCGCTGGGGGTCGAGCGGGCGCTGGAGATCGCGACGGCATCGCCGCAGATCGGGTCGCTGGGCCTCGGTGAGGCCGACCTGCGTTCGGACCTGCGGGTGGCCGACGACGCCGGGCTGACCTGGGCGCGGAGCCGGATCATCGTCGCGGCACGCGCCGCGCGGCTGCCGCCGCCCGCCATGTCCGCGTACCCGAACGTGCGGGACCACGAAGGGCTGGCGACGTCTTGCCGGGCAGGCCGCGCACTGGGCTTCCACGGCCGCGCCGCGATCCACCCCGCCCAGCTGGCCACGATCCGCGCCGCGTTCCTGCCGACCGCCCCCGAGATCGAGCGCGCCCGGGAAGTCATGGCGCGGCTGGAGAGCGCGATCACGTCAGGCGTCGGGGCGATCGCCCTCGCGGACGGCACCTTCCTCGACGTCGCGATGGTCGAACAGGCGCGGGCTGTCCTCGCTCTCGCCGACAGCACGCCCACCCTGTCCTCGTGAGTGGTCGCCGCGGCGACCACCGAGACACTGCCGGCGACGAACCTCGTCGATCCAGGCCGGAAACGGGATCGTGTTCGGTTCGTCGTCGGGAGCCGATCCGGCGGTCAGCGACGGCGTTCATCCGCGGGGCTTGCGGTGCGGTGAGCACGGTGCTGCGGCGTGCAGGCTGATGCTGATCGGGTCGAGGGGTGATGATGCCGACCAGGCCGCCATCGATGCCGTTGAGGACGATGTGTGGGGAGTGGAACGCCGGGTTGGGCTGCCTTGATGGAGATGGTGCTGTATGACCCAGCGCATGGTTGTGCCTCTGCTTGTCGGCGGCGACAGAAGATCGTTTGTAGATCTTGTGTAGACGGCAACGAGGAGAAATGCGCTCGAACTCGTTGCCCTGACTAGGAATTGACGGTTCGCAAGTGGGAAAGCCTTGTTGTGCATGGGAAGGGCTCCGACTGTCCAACTTTGACACGGTAGGGGCACTGGTTCGATCCCAGTGTCGCCCACCAGTAAGAAGTTGCTGGTCAGAAGTCCTGTTCCTCCTCGTGAGGGTGCGCTTGCCGAAAATGTCATCCGTGCTGGTCTGGCGAACTCGGCCAGGTCGATCCGGCCGTCGACGTCCTGGTCCGCCGCGGCGAACAACACCTTCGTCGCAGCGAGGACCACTTCGAGGTAGGCGGGCTCGGCGAGCATTCCCATCTCGACACCCCGCCCGGAACCCGCCCGGAACCCGCCCGGAACCCGCCCGGGCTACCCGGCCGTCATTGTCGCTGTCGGAATAGCTTCGGATCTGCTCCCACCAAGCCAGTTTGGCTCGCAGTATGCGTGCGCGATGCGGGTCGTTCGCATCGAGGCCAAGGTTGTCGGCAATCGAGTTGGCGATCGCTTCGAAATCCGCACGCTCGATGACTCCGTTCCGGTCGGTGTCGAACTGGTCGAGGGCGCTGTCCATGTTCGTGTTCTGCAAGTTGCTCAGCATGGATTTCAAGCTAGCTTCCGGTGAAAGTCATGTATAGACGCGTTTGGGTGGTCAGACCTATGTGGACGGACTCTGTCGACTCCGAGCACGTACCGACTGGTTATGGAGTCTGTTGTGGAGTCAGCGCTGTAACGCCCATGACTTGAATCAGCGGGTTGCGATGTGGTGAACGGCAGGTGAATCGGCGGTGGGAGAGCGCAACCAGCATCCCCACCTCGTCGGGTGTGCCCGACCTGTCCGGATAGGAGGCCGTGAACAGCGTGCCGCTGTCCTGGTCATCCTGGGCCACATTGCACTGGTGGTGTGCATGCAATGGATGGCATCGCCCCTTCGGGGCGGTGTGACATCGGCACTGGATCTGACAAAAAGTGGTCAGTGACACGGTGCTTCTATGCGGTGGGTTCGCGCTCGGCGGGTCCGCTGGTGTTGTTGGTGATGATGGGGACAGGTCGGGGCGCGAATCACACGAACGCAGGGTGATATTGATGGCAGGCAACGGTTATGCTCAATTGTCTGGTGCTGGCGTATCCGTGGAGATGACCGCCATAGACGGGCTGACACTGTGAATAAGCCGCCACCAGGCCAGGTTTGTCAGTCAGGTCAGCTTCCTCGCGCCAGCGATGCTTATGATCCGGTTGGAACGGAGCGAAAGTGAGTAACTCTACGATTCCATCTGCAGGCGACTATGAATGGCCAGTCGAGGTGTTTCTCCCAGCGCGGCCCGCGCTGCTGACGTTTCGTCCGCACCCCGAGGCCGAATCGGTCGAGGCCGACTCCGACCAGTGGGTGCGCACACGCCTGGAACCGCTCTTCAAGACCACCGCGGATCTGGAACGGTTCCTCGAAGGGCGCCACGGTCTCTGGGTGGGTCTTGCGCATCCACACGGAGACACAGCATGGTTGCGTTTGATCGCGGATGTCATGCAGTACTGGTTCATCCTCGACGACTTGGCCACCTACGACGTCCACGATCCCACCAAACGGTTCGATATCGCTGCCGCACACGACCTGTTCGCTGACGTCGGCGCGGTGATGTCCGGTAACCAGCCACGCCGCATGTCGTTGCATGGCGGCATCATGGCCGAACTTCTCGACAGGGCGGACGACCGAATGAGTCCCGCACAGCGGGAACGGTTCCGCAGCCACATCAGCGTCATGATCGGCGGCTTCGGAAGGGAGATCGCTGCCCGCGCCGAAGGGCGGGTACTGAGCTTTGACGAGTACATGACCCTGCACGAGGACAGCGTCGGCATGGACTGGATCTACCTACTCTACGAATGCGGTCTCGGAGTCGACCTGTCCGACGAGCTCGCCGCCCGCCCCCAGGCGCTGCCCCGCCTTCACAGGATCATGACCCGGCGGTTGTTGTACAACAACGACATCTTCGGCCTGCGGCGTGACATGCTGTCTGGCGATCCGATGAACGGCGTGCTGACCCTGATGCGTGAGAAGGGTATCGGAGTGCAGAAGGCGGTCGACGAACTACACGACCTGATCTGCCACAGCGAAGCCAGGTTTACGCGGCTGAAGGCAGACATCCTCAGTCGCGGCGAGCCCGCCTGCACACTCGCTATGCGCACTTATGTCCAGGAACTGGAATTCTTGCTGGCAGGAGACCAGCGGTGGCATTACATGTCGCCTCGTTACAACGGAGCTGGTCATCGGTGGAACGGCCGTACGTCCGGGATCCTGCGGCTGACCCCGGATGTGACCTGCTACTTGCCGCCGACTCGTGAGTCTGACGCGTCGGCGAGTTCGTCGTGAGAACCAACATTGTTTGGCGCCGTTCACCCGGCCCTCCAGATCACTGACGCGACCATGGCCGAGCGAACCGGCCGAGGGGGGTCGGTACAACACAAGTACTGGCCCTCTTCGTCCGGCCCCAGCGGAGTTGAGCGCACGATCGCCCTCCGTGCGGGCCCGTCTGCCTGCCACTGCGCACGACAATCTGGATGTCGTGCCAGCCGTTCTCGCGGTTTATGCCCCACGTGTAATTGTCTGGCGAGTTGGCCTACCCTTACGGCAATGCCTCGGTTTCTCTTCGGTCGCGCGTTGGATAGACACTGGGAGTGGGCCTGCTATTGATCATGACACCGAATGACACAAGTGTGATGACGAGGCTGATGACACCAAGTACTGTCATCATTGGCGTAGTCAGATTCATTCCAACTCCGAGAATCGCTGGCCATCCACCGAAAGTGTATGCGGCAATCAGCCCCCCTGCGCCTACTGGCAGGAAAAGCAGCTGCCGGAGGCCGTGGAAATGACGAACAAACCAGTGGAACGCGAACCCCATGGCGATGATGTACGCATAGGATAGACACGGCCAAAGGAAAGGGAGTCCAAATATCCTGAGCGGCTGACTCTCGATATAGCTAAAGAGCTTGAATTGAACCAGAAGGATTTCGAAGGTGGAACCCACGAATGTCATGCCGATGTACAGTCCCCAAAACTTGCGCGGGGTCCAACCGCGTTCGATAAATTCAGCCGTGAAGTATGCTCCGGTGCCAACCAGGGCACCGTAGGCAAGGAATGCCCACAGCGGAATATGCTGATCGAAGCTGGAATAGACGATTGGCGTTTCTTCGTTGTGGAGAAACCGGACGTCGTAGAGAAAATTCATAGGTCCTTCAATAAACGGCCCCATGGTGCAGGAGCACACCAGGATGATCAACTGTGGCCAACGAACGACTCGTCCAGGTCGGATAGTTCCATATATGATCAGGCCGACTATCCACGCGGCGGAAAGGACTGTGACAATCGTAATCGTTGTTGACGACGGAAATTCCTGAGCATTAACAGTCATTGTCACTTCCGTTCGCTGATTCAGTCGGCTTTGTTTCGTGAGGCCGCAAGCATGTAGTTGGAGGTAGCGGGTTGCTGAACGAAGATATGTTTCGACAAGCGTCACGTCTCAAGGTTTTGAGTATTGCCCATCGCCGGTGGGTATCGACGCATCAAGGAGCCGGTTAGGTGTTGAATATCTGGGAGTGTTGAACGTCGGCGCGAGCATCACCCGGTGCTGCCCAGCCGAGCCCGCACACCCAGGCGGGCTGGGAGTCTGGCCGCTCACGAACCGACGTCCCGGCTGGTTGGAGAGTAGGTGGTCACCCGCATGGGTCGACTGGCCACACTCATGGCGACGTTCAACGTGGTCCGGAATTCAACATATCCACTGGGTAAGAGTGCTTCCGCGTACACAGACGCGGACTGTTGACTAGACGGGGCTGACTGACCAGCCGACCTCTCAACTGGCCCGTCAGCGAAGTCATCATCCCGGGATACCTGCGAGTTCTCCCACACAGGACACTTCCATCACGCAGCACTCCCGATCGACGTCAAGCCATAAGGGGGCCAGGACGTGGCCGAACGTAACGCTGTCATCGTGGGAGCGGGCATCGGTGGACTCGCCGCGGCGCAAGCGGTCGCCGCCGATTTCGACAACGTCACCATCGTCGAACGCGACGTCCTCACACCTGACACCAGCAGCCGCAACGGCGTACGGCACGGCCACCATTACCATGGACTGGTCGGGCAGGAGCTCTTTGCCAGACTGTTCCCCGGGATTCTTGACAAAATGGAAGAACGTGGCGCCCCCCGGGTCGACATGACAGCCGACGTCCGCGCCTCGTACTTCGGCAACCAACTTCTATGTGAGTCAACAGGCCTTCAGGCTCTGATGACGAGTCAACCATTTCTGGAAAAACACCTGCGCAACGAAGTGGCTAGCCTTTCCAATGTGTCAATCTTTGATCGGTGTACAGCAGGTCGCATCATAACCGCGTCGAAGAATCGTCACGTCACAGGAATTCACGTGTCGTTCCATGAAACGCCTGACACATCGCCCCAGCTATTTCCCGCCGACCTCGTAGTCGACGCGACCGGCCGCGCGGCACGTGCTCGAACCTGGCTTTCCGACCTCGGTCTGGCACGCCCCATCGAAGAGAGTACCGCCATCAGATGCACCTACACCACCTGTCACTTCAGCGCTCCGCCCGACGCCTTCGGCCCGCAGCGCACGATCGTCGCCGGCCCTACCCCACAATGTCCCCGCGGCTTCTTCCTGGCAGCTCAGGAGGACTCTCGCTGGGTCTTCTCCCTCTTCGGTTATGGTCCCGAGAACAAGCCGTCGAACAATCTCGACGAATTCCTTACCTACTCCCGTGACATTGTCCCGCCCGACGTGTGGGACGCGATGCGCCAGCTGCAACCGGATGATCAAATCGTATCGTTTCATTACCCGGCAACCCGACGCCTGCACTACCAACGACATCACAACATGCCGGAAGGCCTCGTTTGTGTTGGCGACTCGTTGTGTACAACTAGTCCAATTTACGGAGCCGGAATGACAATGGCGGCCATGCAGGCGCTCATACTCAAGGAGTGTCTCAGGGATCACCCACGGGAGCTTCAAGGCCGCTTCCATCGGAAAGTCTATAACACTATGAGACCCATTTGGCACTTCACTCGAATCGCTGACAGTGTTATGCCGGGTGTCAGCAAGCGGCCGGAATTTGTTAACCGCCTTGTCGGTAAACTCATGACCTCCACCACGGCTGCCGCAGCCCACGACCTCGACGTCATGACTGCGATAGTCAAGGCCCTCACCTTCAACGGTTCACCCTCCAAACTGCTGAAACCAAAAATACTACATTCCATAGTGGCTGAGATTTTCCGCAAGAGTCATGATGGGCCGCGAGTGAACGTTCCGACCCGCCTCCGCCGGTAAAGCTCTCGTCGACTTCATGGAATGAGCGGTAATGACCGCGAGCGCGGTACGACAACAGCTGTTCTGCTTGCTGCACGACATCACACCCGACTTTGCCGCGGTGATCCCGACCTCCGGCTACAACGAAGCCACTCCGCATTGGACAATCGCAGTGATCGTCATCGTTCTCACCCTGCGCTGCCCGTGGCCTGTTCACAAGGTGACGATGGGATGAACGAGAGGGGAATTGGTGGTGTGGGTGGACAGCCACATATCGACCTTGGAGACTTCTGTGCTCACCTTCCGCTGTGCCAGCGACAGCGGTCCTAGGCCGGACAACGCCGTGACAGTCTCACGCTGCAGGCTCACGGGGGCGCTCGCGCTGAGGATCAGTCCCACGCTTTCCGCGTTGGCGAGCCAGTTCGGTTCGATGTGGTCGACGGAGTCAATGACGTGGACCGGGGTGCGGCCGGAATAGGAGGCGTTCGCGGCGTTGCCCGGGGAGGTGAGTACGAGCGCCACGTCGCAAGCGGAGATCACGGTCAGTGCTGTTGCCGCCCAGTCGGAGGCGGCGTAGCAGAGGCCATCGGGGTGCATGCCTCGGATCGCGGGGTAACGGGCTCGCAGGGCTGCAATCACGCGTGCCGCCATTTCGACGATCGTCCCTGGTGAGATGATGTACGCGACGCGTTCCGGGTCTAGGTGCAAGCTTGCCACTTCTGATGGTGACTCGACGATGATCGCTTCTCTGGTTCGCGCGAGAAGTGCCTGTGCGGGTGTGTCGTCGTGCTTGCCTATTATGACCACCTGGTCACCGCGCTCCGCGAATCTCGCGGTTTCGCTGGTCGCCCAGGCCATCAATGGGCAATGCGAATGACGCGAGTCGGCCATGGCGCTGGCGCAGGAACACCGCGGCGTGGCCATGAGGACTCGACGGGTCCGCCAGATCGCGGACCAGGTAGCTACGGCATCGGCCGCTGCTTGCAGGGCGACATCGTCAGTGTTGTTCGCGGCCACCCCTATCCCGACGGCCATTCCCGACCTGTCCAGATAGGAGGCTGTGAACAGTGTTCCACCGTCCTGGTGGAGCTGGGGACGCATCGCGCTGGAACCAAGCCGCGCCTGGTGTCCGAGCCGCCTCAGATGCCCGGTGACAGCGGGTCCTGCCGGGCAGTGGACGTGTCCTCTCCTGGGGTGCACGAACGACGTCACGATCAGTTCTTCCGCCGCCACGCGCGGCGCACCGAAGCAAGCACGTTCCACAGACCGATTCATTCAGTACCATCCAAGCTCGCCCAGTGGGTCACAAGAACCATAGGCGTCCTGCCCGGCGATGGACTGTTTTGAAGGCCGAAGCCATGCGGTCCAGCTATACAGTACGCTCATCCCGCCTAAAGCATTCGCGCTACGTCATCTCCGCGTTCATGACAATGGATGACCACCAATCCATCTTCCGGGTGATGCGGCCATATGTGTCGGCGACTCATACATAGGATTGGCCCCGTTTGCTCGAGCACGGTTTCGCGAGATCGTGTATGGGCGTTCGGAGTTCCGCGGTAGGCGTACCGTCCCACAACTCCGAAACCACGCCGTCGTCAAGGTAGACGGAAACGGACTGGTCAAGATCCTTCGTGCTCATATTGATTTCCCGATCGACTCGGTGTCGGGCACGAGGTCGTCTTCGGGCGTGATCATCGCTGGCTGTCACGCGGACACAAGCGACTGCGGCGACGCGCGCGTGAGTAGCGTTCTGATCCGGGGCGTGCGGGCGCACGGACGAAGGCGGGCCCGCAGGGAGGCGATCGTGCGCTCGACTCGCGTGCACGACAGGTGAAAGCGGTCATCCAAGACCTGGGACAAGGCTACACAGGCAAACTCCACGTGACCGATGTCCAGGTAGAGCTCAGCCAGTCGGGCGGTGCTGACCGCACGAGCACGACGCTCGGTGGGGGGCCGATGACACAGGGAACTCCGCAGTGCCGCGATCGCCTGGTGCCGGTCACCGCAGTGGGACAGAACCTCGGCGCGATGGTATTCCAAAGCCGCCAGGTGATAGGCGCCCACGGCTGCCGCGGTATCAGTGTCCTTCTCAAGCAGTCTTTCCGTTGTTGCCAGCTCTGCCAGCGCCTGGCGGTGGTCTCCGCAGGATGCGTGGGCCAGGGCAGCTTGACCCATCACGAAGGCGACGTGCTTACTCGACAAACCATGGGCGTCGCGCAGCGCGGCCTCGGCGAGATCACGCGCACGATGATAGTGCCCGAGGTGGTAAGCCTGGACGCTCTGCGCTCGCACCGCTGCGGTGTAGCAATCGAGGTTGCCGGCAGTGGCTGCCAATGTGGCGGCGGCTCGGTAGTAGCGTTGTGCTGCCCCCTGCAGCAACTCGTCGAAGCACATCCAGCCAGCCAGGTAGGACAGCTTGGCCGCCGCCGCGCATAGCCGCGCGCGTGCGGTGGGAGAAGCCGGGGCGCGTAACCACGATGCGACATCAGTGGCCAGGTAGGCCGTGAGTGCAGGCAGCGCCTTGCCGCCGCCGAAGGTGTTGTCGTTGTCAGAGAACACCGTCAATATCAGTTCTGCCGCATCCGCATGTGCGGTGCCGATGCGTTCCCTCTCGCCTGCTGGTGGTGGTAGCGCAGTGGCTGCTGCGCCAAGGCTCGGCACATTCAGGCTGGTCAGGGTGTAGATTACGGCACGCAGTACCGACCGGCGCGGTGAGCCCGCGTTGCCCAGTCGTACCAACTGTTCCACGACCTGTGTCTCCTCTCCGGGGATACCTTGATCGTGGTGGCGGTGTGACCCGGTCAACCCGGTGTCGCTGTCCTGGATCGGACGAGCCAGTTGACGCGAGAGCACTTCGGCGACCATTGCCACCACCGTGGGCGGTGGTCTGGATCCCGCCAGCCAGTGAAAGACCGACGTGCGGTCGTAGCTCAGCTTCACGCCGTTCTCGGCAGCCGCGGCATTGACCGCGTTCGCCAACTTCTGCCCAGACCAGCCGCTTTCGTGCAGCAATGCCCTGAGCAGGCGGTTAGGTGTCCGGCTGGGTACCATCGCAAAGCACTCCTCGGTGGCTCTCAACAGCTCGGGGAATTCCACATGTGCTCTGCCCCTGACACCCGCTGTGGGAAATCGTGATCGACAAACGTGAGATGTGCGGTGTTATAGAACGAAGGCGCGGGTCAGCAGTCGGCGGGCGGTGAGGTGGGCGGTGTGGGGGCGTATGCGGGAGCGGAGCGTTTTGAGGGAGGCGGTGACGCGGCGGCTGGTGAGGTGGGGGTAGTCGTCGAGGAAGGCGTGCCATGCGGCGGCGGCTGACTCGAGGTTGCCGTTGTCAAGGTGTAGTTCGGCGAGACGTGCGTTGATGATGGCTCGGGAGCGTCGTTCGGTGGTGGGGCGGTGAGTGTTCGAGGCAGCGAGAGCGGTGATGGCGGCTTTGCGGTCGCCGAGCAAAGCGAGGGTGGCGGCTTGTTGGTGGAACAGGGCGGCGGGGTGGTATGCGCCCATGATGGTTTCGTTGAGTGGCTGGGTGGTCGATGTGGCTTGGTTCAGACGGCGTTCGGCCAGGTGTAGTGCTGAAAGGGCGTTGGTGCGGTCGCCGTTTCCGGCGGCGGCGACCGCGACTTGCCCGTAGAGGAACGCTTGGCGCTCGGGTAGGAACTTGCGGTTGGTGACGACGGCGGTCTCGGCGAGCTGGACCGCTTCACGGTGGTGGCCCAGGAAACTGGCTTGTACTGACAGGGCTCGAAGCGTGATGGCATACGCGCTACTGTCGCCGTTTTCGGCGGCCAGGTCGAGCGCTGCCTGGTAGTAGTGTTGTGCCAGGCCGTGTTGCTGGTCGTCGAAGCACATGAAGGCGCATTGGTAGGACAGTTTGGTCGCTGCTGTCAGCAGTCGTGTCCGTACCGCCAAGCGTGAAACTGTGTGCAGCCTGGGGGCGATGTCGTGGGCGAGGTAGGCGGCGAGCGCCCTGCGGGCGTAGCCACCACCGAATGAGGCGTCGGCGTCGGTGAACACCCGCGCCATCTGCTCTGCCGCTGTGACTGGTCCCGCGTCCGTCACGGCCTCAAATGTTGTGTCCGGCTTCGGTTGGGTGCTGTGATGGTGCGCGGCTCGTGTGGCGTTGGTCCAGGTAGGGAGGGCCAGTGGCCTCACGCGGTACACGCCACCTGTCAGCGCTTGGCGCCGCTTGTCGTTGGAGGTGATCAAGCGCATCAGAACCGTTGCCACGTCGAGGCTCTGCGTTGGATCGGCAACCGGTGTGGGGCCGGTGCCAGGAGCCGGGGTGGCTGGCTGGTGGTGGACCAGGCCGGTGTCGGTGATGGTGACGGGGCGGCTCAGTTGGCGTGACAGTGCTTCGGCGACCAGTTCTGGGATTGGCGGGCGGGGCCGGCGGCCTGCGAGCCAGCTTGAGGGCTGGCGGCGGTCCAGTCGTAGCACCAGTCCGCCTTCCGCAGCCACCGCATTCACTCGGGAGGCCAGTGTGCTGCCGGACCAGCCGGCTTCGGTCAGGAGCGCGGATAATGTCGTGTTCGGCATGTTCGCTGATCGCACCATGGCAGTCGGCTCCCACGGGTACAGCTCTGCACGGACAGCAGGAGCTTAACCGTTAGGTGACATCGACATCACCCTGCGTTGGCAGGGTTGTGCCCGGTGTCGCGCGCAGTGTCGGTGAAAAGCGGGACATGTCGCCAAAGCGGGACATGTTCGCTGGTGCTGTGGTCTGGGCCGGGGCGTGGTCTGAGCGGATGCTGGAGGCACAGTGCTTCGTCGCGAGGACGCTTCCCGCAGCGGAGAGTCGCGGCAGCCCCCGCCGATGTGAAGGGAGCGGTGTAATGACTCCTAGCCAGGTACGAAACCACTCGCGGCACCGAAGTGCGGGTCAGGAAGTGGTGGTGTGTGCGCCACGTCCGGTGGAAGAGGTGTTGGCGGAAGGTGCGCGGCTGGTGGAGCCCGCCTACCGGGCGGCGGTGGGGCGGTTGCCTGTGGAATTGGCGCGGGTGGCGGGTTATCACGCGGGTTGGTGGGACACCGACGGATGTCCAAGTACCGGTATGGGTAAGGCAGTGCGACCCGCGCTGGTGGTGGCGTGTGCCCGCGCCTGCGGTGCCGACATCCCTACTGACGATACCTCCGGCGAGAGTGGTGACGGCGGTGTAGGGGCGGTGGGGGCAGCGGTGGAGATGGTGCATGACTTCTCGTTGCTGCATGACGATGTGATGGACGGTGATCTGACGCGTCGGCATCGGCCGGCGGTGTGGGCGGTGTTTGGCACCGGTCAGGCGATTCTGGTTGGTGATGTGCTGCTGACCCTGGCGTTGGACACAGTGGGGGAGCGACGGCTGGCCAAAGTGCTGACGGCCGCGTTGGTGGATCTGTGTGTGGGGCAGTCGACGGACCTGGCGTTCGAGGAACGCAGGGATGTCACCTTGCCCGAGTGTTTGGCGATGGCCGAGGCCAAGACGGGGGCGTTGCTGGGGGCGGCATGTGAGTTGGGTGCGCTGGCAGGTGGCGCCGACTCGGGTACAGCGGCTTGCTATCGGAGGTTCGGGCGGCAGGTGGGGGTGGCGTTCCAGTTGATCGACGACCTGCTGGGAATCTGGGGCGATCCGATGGTCACCGGGAAACCCGCCGGGGCCGATCTGGTGGCTCGGAAGAAGTCGCTGCCGGTGGTGTACGCGCTCACCTCGGGAACTTCCGCCAGCGAACATCTGGCGTGGCTGTATGGACGTGACTGGGACCTTGACACCGAGGCCATTGCCTACACCGCTGATCTTGTCGATGCCGCGGGTGGCAGAACGTGGGCACAGGACGAAGCGCGACGGCGTATCGATGCCGCGATGGCCAGTCTTCGTCAGGCTGCACCTGACCCGCGCGCGGCCGCCGACCTCGTGGCCTTGGCAGATCTGATCACTCGCCGGGATCACTGATGGCACAGGAACGAAGGGTGTTGCTGGCCGCGCCGCGGTCGTTGTGCGCGGGGGTGGAGCGGGCGATCGAAGCGGTCGAGGCTCTGTTGGCCGCACGCCGATCAGGCGATGGGCCGGTGTATGTGCGTAAGCAGATCGTGCACAACGCCCACGTTGTCACCGACTTACAGGCCGCTGGTGCGGTGTTCGTCGACGAGTTGACGCAGATCCCTGACCCGCCACCGGAGGGCAGTGTGGTGGTGTTCTCCGCCCACGGTGTGTCTCCGGCTGTGCGGCAGGAGGCCGCTCGTCGTGGTCTAGCAGTGGTGGACGCTACTTGTCCGCTGGTGACCAAGGTCCACGCGCAGGCGCGGCGGGCGGCAGCGCGCGGCGACACGATCGTACTGATCGGCCACGCCGGTCATGAGGAAGTCGACGGCACCATGGGCGAGGCCCCTGACCGTACGATCGTCATCGAAACGCCCGCTGATGTGGCGGGTTTGCGGGTAGCAGACCCGGCCCGGGTGTCCTATCTGACTCAGACCACCCTGGCCGTGGACGAGACCGGCGAAGCCATCGAAGCCCTCACCACACGCTTTCCTCAGGCGTCCGGCCCTGGGGCCGATGACATCTGCTACGCCACCACCAACCGGCAGAACGCCGTCGCTCAGGTCGCGGAGCAGGCCGATGTGGTGCTGGTGGTCGGGTCGGCCAACTCATCCAACTCCGTCCGCCTGGTCGAACTGTCCCGGCGGCTGGGTACCCCCGCTTACCTGATCGAGGACGCCACCCATATCCGACCTGAGTGGCTGGAGGGCGCGGCCACGGTCGGGGTGAGTGCGGGGGCGTCTGCGCCGCAGCACCTTGTCCGGCAGGTCGTCGACCACCTCGCGGCACTCGGACCAATTCAAGTCAGTCAGCGGCAGGTGGCCATCGAAACCGTCCACTTCGGTCTGCCCGCACCGCTGCGCACAGGCCGCGTCAGCCCCACTGGGCATCGAGGTGAGGTGTCATGACTTTCAACGTCGCCGCCAGGCAACACGCCACCGCACCTGGTGAGTCATCGGAAACGGCATGGCCGCTGCCGACCGAACTGCGGGATCTCACCAGCCGTCAACTCGACGAGTTGGCCACCCGGATCCGGGAGTTCCTGGTGGAGAAGGTGTGTGCGTCCGGCGGACATCTGGGCGTGAACCTGGGCGTGGTGGAGCTGACCATCGCGTTGCACCGGGTGTTCGACTCGCCGCGGGACGTGCTGGTGTTCGACACTGGCCATCAGGCCTACGTGCACAAGGTCCTGACCGGTCGCGCGGCCGGGTTCGACACCCTCCGTCAGGGCGGTGGCCTGTCGGGGTATCCCTCCCGCGCCGAGTCGGTGCATGACTGGGTGGAGTCCTCGCACGCCTCCACTGCTCTGTCCTATGCGGACGGAATCGCCAAGGCGCTGGACCTGCGTGGCAACATGGGGGAGCGGCGAGTGGTGGCGGTCATCGGCGACGGGGCGTTGACCGGCGGACTGGCCTGGGAAGGCCTGAACAACCTGACCGCCTCCTCGACCCGCGACACACGTCCGGTGATCGTGGTCCTCAACGACAACGGCCGCTCCTATGACGCCACCGTTGGTGGCCTCGCCCACCACCTGGAAAACCTCCGTCACCATTCCGATATCAGGCCAACGGTGTTCGACCAACTGGGCCTCGTCTACATCGGACCCATCGACGGCCACGACATCACCGAAACCGAACACGCCCTCACCTACGCCGCGGCACTGAACCGGCCCGTCATCGTGCATGTCGTGACTACCAAAGGCAAAGGCTACGCTCCGGCCGAAGCCGACCCGGCCGACCGGATGCATGGCATCGGCGTCCTGAACCCGGCCACCGGCACACCCCTGTCAGCCGGGAAACCCTCATGGACGAGCGTGTTCGGCGCCGAACTGGCCAGTATCGGCGGCGAGCGCGCCGACATCGTCGCGGTCACCGCCGCGATGCTGCAACCGCTCGGGCTCAAGGCATTCGCCCAGCGATATCCGGAGCGGGTGTTCGATGTGGGGATCGCCGAACAGCACGCTGTCTGCTCAGCGGCGGGGCTGGCGATGGGCGGGACGCATCCGGTGGTGTGCCTGTACTCCACGTTCCTGAACCGTGCGTTCGACCAGGTGCTGATGGACGTGGCCCTGCATCGGTTGGGAGTGACGTTCGTACTCGACAGGGCCGGTATCACCGGACCTGACGGGCCAAGCCACCACGGCATGTGGGACACCACGATCCTGTCGGCCGTACCCGGTCTGCGGCTGGCCGCGCCCCGCGACCCCACCCGACTGCGTGAACTGCTGCGCGAGGCCATCGACATCGAGGACGGCCCGACTGTGCTGCGGTTCCCCAAAGCCACCGCGGGAACAGACATCGACGCTGCCGCGCGGGTGGACGGCATCGACATCCTGCACCGCAGCCGCCACCTCCCTCTCGACGTTCTCATCGTGGCCGCCGGCGTCCTGGCCGAACCCTGCCTGCGTGCCGCCCAACAGTTGACCACGCAAGGGATCGGGGTGACCGTGGCCGATCCGCGCTGGATCCTGCCCGTTCACCCCACCCTGGTGCACCTGGCTGCTCGGCACCGCTTCGTCATCACCGCCGAAGACGCACTGGCGACCGGCGGGACCGGCGCCGCGCTGACCACAGCCTGTGCCCAGGCCGATGTGGCCACCCCGGTTCGTGTTCTCGGGCTGCCGCACGACTTCATCGAGGCGGGCTCCCGCAGCCAACTTCTGGCCGAGCACGGCCTTACCGCACACGGCATCGCTGACGCCGCCCACCACGTCGTCAATGGGGGTGCCTGATGACTGTCGTCAACCTCGGCCTCCCGCGACCCGCACCCTCCCGACCTGGTCGTCGACGGCTCTCCCGGCAACTCTCGATCGGCCACGGGCCCAATGCCGTCATGGTCGGAGGGCAAGCGCCGGTGTCGGTGCAATCGATGACCACCACCCTCACCGCCGACGTCAGCGCCACCCTGCAACAGATCGCGCAACTGACCGCGGCCGGATGCCAGATCGTGCAAGTCGCTGTTCCCTCCCAGGACGACGCCGACGCCTTGCCCGCCATCGCCGCCAAATCCACGATCCCCGTCATCGCAGACATCCACTTCCAACCCAAATACGTCTTCGCCGCCATCGACGCCGGCTGCGCCGCCGTCCGCGTCAACCCCGGCAACATCAAGAAGTTCGACGACCGGGTGGCCGAGATAGCCAGGCAAGCGGGCGCCGCACGCGTCCCGATCCGCATCGGCGTCAACGCCGGTTCGCTCGACCAGCGTCTGCTGACAAAGTACGGCCGGGTCACCCCCGAGGCGCTGGTGGAGTCGGCGCTGTGGGAAGCCTCTCTGTTCGAGGAACACGACTTCACCGACCTCAAGATCAGCGTCAAGCACCACGACCCACTCACGATGATCAGCGCGTACCGGCAGCTCGCCGCCCAATGCGACTACCCCCTGCATCTCGGCGTCACCGAAGCCGGGCCGCCCCCACAAGGCACCATCAAATCCGCGGTCGCGTTCGGCATCCTGCTCAACGACGGCATCGGCGACACCATCCGCGTCTCGCTGACCGCAGACCCGGTCGAAGAAGTGAAAGCGGGGCAACAGATCCTGGCCTCCCTCGGCCTGCGCCAACGGTCACTGGAGATCGTGTCCTGCCCGGGCTGCGGCCGCCTCCAGGTCGACCTGTACAAGCTCACCGCCGAGGTCGAGGCCGCCTTCGAGGGGTTCCCCCACCCACTGCGTGTGGCTGTGATGGGCTGCGTGGTCAACGGACCTGGCGAAGCCCGTGAAGCCGACCTCGGTGTCGCCAGCGGCAACGGCAAAGGGCAAATCTTCGTCCACGGCAAAGTCGTCGCCACCGTTCCCGAAAACCGCATCGTCGAAACACTCATCGACCAAGCACTCCAACTCACAGACATCAACTACGCCTCAGAAGATGACGGCCAGGTCTAACGCGTTTGCCCGCAACCAAAGCCGATCTCCGGCATCGTGCCGGCTGCGGCGTCCGCGTGGCGGCGTCGCGCCGAGCGTGTGGCGTCTGCCCAGGCTGGTACGGCCAGTGCCGCTACGCTGTACACGCGGCCATCCAGGGTCCGCCGCGACTGGTCGGTGTACATGGCCAATCGCATCAGCTGATGAGGGTACTTGCGATGGCTGAACGGGTTCACATGTGATTGAGACTGCCGGTCCCTTCTGGGGAAAGGTGGCTGTAGCGGTGTGTTTCAGGTGGCGGACCTCGACACTGTGATCGCTTCACTCAGCGGTGGTGACCAAGCTGCGGTGTGGTTCACCGAGCCTGTGCTTGTGGGTCAATGGGTGCATTTTGAGGCTCCCCTAAGTTATGCCGTGATCGATTCTGCCGTCGTCTTCCTGGATGTGGAGGAGCCTGTCGACAACTACCCGACCGGTGGTGACATAAGACTACTTTTGCACGGTTCAGCTGCCCATCTCGTGGGAGGCGGCACGGTAAGTAGAACATCAGTGGAAGAGCTGAGTGACATTGCTGCATCAACTTCCCGGATACATGCCGACGCCTATGCGTCCGTGTTCAACCATTTCTTCGACCTCGTAAAGTATGAGTCCCAGCGGGGATTTGCGGATCAAAATAAGGGGTCCTGGAGCTTCAAGGTTCAGGTTGCAGCGGCCGGTGTGGGACACGTCCTACCAGCTCTTGCCGCACGTCTCCGCCCATCGATGACCGCTGGATGGATGGGCGGATTCGCTCGTGTCACCGCATTGGCCGCACTCGGTGATGGCCGTCGCCTGATCTTCGCGACGCCGCTCTACGTCGAACATGTCTCTGCGCCGTAGCCGTCCTCTGTATCGACGAAGCCATTCAAATGATGCAGAGATCAGTGCGGTATAGGCCGGGCTGAGTTGGATGTCGGCCGCTTTATAGCTGAGCGCTGCGGAAGAGGGATGACTCACCTCGGCAGCGACCTTGAGGTGTTGGTGCGAGAACGTGCAGTGTTGCTCTCGCCCCTGTGCGTTGGTCATACATGATGATTCTGCGTTGGGCGGTTTTGGTGATTGTTTATGGTGGCTTTGTCCATGGCGCGGACGGTTTTGGTGAGTTGGCGAGCTCGCGTTGCGCTGATGTGGAGTTGTTCGCGGACGGTGTCGGCGGAGACGGGTCGGTTACGGGTGGCCCAGTGGTGTTCGTTGATCTTGATGACTTGGTCGAGTTGGCCATCAGCGTCGGACAGGGGATCGGGTGCCATGTTCATGGTTGTGTTTGGTGCCTGGAGAGGTGCGACCTGCGCAGGGAAAAGGGCTCCTGTCGACTCGGGCAGGGTGCCTATTCGTCGGCAGGCTTCGCGGGCGAAGGGTGCTGTGTTGAGCATCCATACGAGGTCTGCGGGTGCGTCGCGTTTCCAGTGGCTGCCGTATTCGGTGTGGAGTTGGGTGCGTGCTCGACGGATGTGGGCTTCCATGTCGAGGGCGTCGTGGTAGTCGGCGATCTGCCAGAGGACCATGCGGCGCCAGAGTAGCCACGTGCGCCAGGGGGAAAGGATCCAGCGGCCGAGCGGGATCCGGTCTCGGCTGAGTCCGGCTGCCAGTCCGGTCTGCCGGAGGAGGACTGCTCGTCCGGCTTCGACCATGGCGAGGAGCATGACGGGTGCTGCGGCGTGCAGGCCGACGGCGATGGGGTCGGGTCATCCTGCGGAGACGTTGGCGGCGACGGTGCCGATGGTGAGTAGTCGGGCGAGTTGGCGGAGCCAGCCGACGGGGTGGCCGGTCCAGGCGAGGATCAGGTCGAGGGTGATGACGCCGACGAGCCCACCGTCGATCCCAATGGGGACCAAATGGGGAACGGCACGCCGAGTTGGGCGGCTTTGGTGGCGATGGTGGTGTAGGAGCCGATCGCGCCGTAGGCGGCCAGTACTGCGGCCATGATGATCGCGGCGCTCAGAGCGAGGCGTTGCCCGATGCTGAACCTGGTGGTCATGACGGAGTGCCTCCGCTCGTGTGGGGCGTGGTCAGAACGTGACTGAGCTGCTTCGTGTGGTGAGGTGGCGCGAACCTGGGGGCATCACGTAACTGGAGCCCAAATTGCCGGTCGCTTTTGGACACTGAGACCGGACTCGGATCGTGGGCGGGTATGTCATGGTTGCCTGCCCAGCGGGTGTGATTCGCCGGTGAGGGCGGCGACGGCCGGGCCGAGACGAACAGCAACTGGTCGAGTCGGCGATCCACCAGAGGAACCTCGCTGGCCAACGGTGCAGTTGCAGGTCTCTCGGATAGCCTCGACGCCCGGGTTGGCCAGGTCCCACAACAGGTCGATGTGCGAGATCACGCGCCTGGCGAACGCCCTGTTCTGCCACTGCCCATCGGCATCCGGGAGACACATGCTGATCAGTTGAGCGGCCAGCAATGCGTAGGCTCACCTCCGTTTCCAGCCAGGCGCGCGCCTTTCTTACCTCAGTCAGTGCGCCGTCGTCGCGAGCGGCTAGGTCCAGGGTGCGGGCCAGCCGTTCCATGCTGGCCAGCGCCTGCGCCGCCTCTTCGGCTGCGATCCACGCGACGAGCGGCCAGTCCTTCTCGATGCAGCCACGGGGGACAGGCCGCACAGGCGGTGTCCAGGAGGCGGATTCTCGTGCTGTACAGGGTTGTTAGTCGGCAAACCTGATCGTCCGGGAGTCCGGTCAGGTGTTGGCGACCCTGGCGCCGCGCCGAGGCGACCGTCCTGCTGGTCCCGTGCCCGTGGACATATCCACGGGCATGGTGTCGTCGGCCACCACGGAGAAGATCACGTGAGCCCGTCTCAGCCCGGTTGGGTCGAGCCCGTGCAGACCTCGACCGGCACAGCGATGCGAAGCGCCGGCGTCATCCATAGCCGGTTGGGCGTCGTCGTGTTCGTCGCGATGGGCGTCGGAGGCGTGGCGGCGTGGCTCGTCCCGCGCGATGCGACGCTCATCGTTGCGATGAGCGTCACCGCGGCCACCGCCCTGCTCAGCGGCCTGGTCGCAGGGCCTGTGTTGCGCCGGCTGGAGGCCGAGGCCGCCGGGCCGCTCCCACCTACCGGCGATTCCGCCGACGGAGCCACTCCTGCACGGCACTGACCGCGAGCCCTCTGGATCCGAACGCGACCGCCGCACTGGCAACCTTCATCGCGTCCGCGCGTGCCGGTCCTCCAGCACAAACGCCTGGCTGGCGAATTGCCCGCCAGGCGCCCGGTGTCAGTGCGTCAGCCTGTTTTGCCGCGTCCGCGAGTTGTGTCTCGTTCAGTTCGCGAACCGTTATCCGGTCCCTGCCCACGTCGACGGTGTTGATATCCATGTCGAGCACGTCCCCGATCTCGATCTCACCCGCGTTGAGGTCGGCCCTGGTGCCCGCGGTCATGGCCGTGCGGTGCAGCATGGCTGGCCGTGAGCCATCAGGAAGACGCAGCAGGACATACCCTCTCCCTTCCTCCGGGAGCGCACGCGTAACTCCCCTCCAACCGTTGGCCCTTGACGAATCCACTCTGAACCGAGGTTCGCTGTGCGGGCACGAAGCCGGCCGCCGGGAAAGTTGACATCCGCAGCGGCTGTAGCGCGATGAGCCGCTTGTCCTTTTCCATGCGTGTCACCATCACCTCAACCTCCTCGCCGACTGCGGGGTGCCGGCCACCGAGCAGCAGGTGCGAACGAAGCTCGAGATGCCGTGGTCGAGGAGCACGAACACACCGGGCTTCTCTGAGCGGCGCTGGGCCACCCGGGGAACTTCCGCCCGATCGGGAACTCGATGCTGAGCCGAGCAGCTGTCCTGGGCGTCGTTCCCGGCACACCTGGCGGCACGGTTCGTTGCTGTCGCCAACGCCCTGCGACTGTCCGTGCCCTCGGCGACGTCCACGCCTGCAGTACTTCCGGGTCGGTCTCTGTCCAAAGCGGCTAGCACTCCAGCACACGCACCGCCTCGCTGATCCGGGACGATGACCGCACAGTCTCTCTATCCAGCCGACGCCAGCCAAGTGTACAGCCGCTCGATTCGGGGACAGGCCGCCCGACTGCGACACTTACACCACAATAACTTCCGGGTCGGCAGCACGTAGAGCGGCCACAACCTCCTGCGCGCGCTTTTCACCCACCGACTTTGAGTACGTGTTCTTCGTTCCACTGATCGCGCGTTCCAGCAACGTATGGTAGACGGAGTGCAACTCGGTGCGCCTGTCCGCTCCTTCGTCGAACACGTACAGCTGAACTGCCCAGCTTCCGATGTTCTTGTCGCTCAGGGCAACGACGCTGAAGTCGGGCTTGACCTCGAACTGGTCGAACGGGTCGTTGCCGCTTTCCAGCTTGCCGAACTCGACTTTCGTGCCGGACAGCACGCCATAAAAGACACGTGCGATCTCCTCGACGGAAAGGGCGGATCGCACTCTCGTCACCAGGTAGGGCATGACTCTTCCTTCTCCTGTAGGCAATTGTTCGTAGTGACGGCTCCGGCCGGTCAGAAGTCGAGACGCCAGTCCTTGATAGACACGCTCGCGTTGTCCAGGGCCGCACGCAGGCCGAAGTGCAGTTGGATGGCGTTGCCCATCCAGCGTTGGACGGCCGTGGACGGCCGATCGAAGTAGGCGTGGCCGTCCGTGCCGTCGTCGGCCGCGGTGAGGTCGACCACGAACTGGAAGTATGTCTCGGCGAGGTTTCCCGCAGTCACGGTCAGACCGTTCCGACTGAGACGACTCAGGTAGATGGAGGCCATCACTTGCGGTGTGCCCACCTCGGGCGCGGCGGACGTCAACTGGTCCCGGATACCGGCGTACACGACGTTCAGCACCTGGTCCGCCTCGTATGGCGCGTGGAAGTGGCCGATGGTGGGCGTTTTCGTGGCGCGCTTGCCGAACAGGCCCATTGTCCGTCACTTCCCGTCCAGAACACGGCGAGCACGGTTGCCCGTCGAGCCTGCCTGCTTGGCTAGCTTGCCGATCAGCTCCAGCTGCTCGCGACTCAACGACGTCACGCCCAGCGTCTCGGCCTTCACCAGTGCCGCTTCGTACTGTTCTTTCGTGGCCATTTCTGCCTCCGCTCGGGAACTTGTGCCGTTCATCCTGGCAACGTGGCGGCGGCTGGGTCTGTACCCGAAATCCTGTACGTTAGGGCGTGAACTCGACGATCGTTGCCTCTGCGTCATCGTCGACGGACAGCCCGGGGCCCGGGAGTGCGTTACGCAGGTAGGTCGCGCGTGCGGAGTCGCCGGGCACGGCGACCAGTGACACCAGCACACCCGTCGACTGACGGTAGAGGCTGAGGTTGAGCTGGGTCGGAAGGACAGTCAGCGCATTGCGGAGGAGCGTGGTCACCTGTCGTGGCACCACGATCGTGTCGGTGTCGGTGTAGAAATCGACGACGCAACCCGATGCGCGCGCGGCGGCGATGGCAGCCTTCGTCGGCGCGTCCAGCACACCGGGCAGGTGGAGTTCGTCGCGACTCGCCTGCTCAAGGTGGCCTGCGCGGGCGATGGTTGCCGGATCGTCATACGGCACTGTGCCGTCAGCGATGCCGTCCAGGAACGGGACGAAGTCGACGGCCAGCGCCTCGATTCGTTCCGTCCGCAGCGCTTCTGCCGCCGCGCGCCGCGCTTGCATCGTCTGCACGGCGAACCGCTCGGTTCGCGACCGAGCAACTACGTGACCGTACCGTCGCGCCGTGACAGCGACTACGGCTCCCATCGCCGTGCCGAAGACAGGTGCCAGGAACACAGGAACCAAGGTGGGCAACGGTTGTGGGTCGAGGACCGACAGTCCTATCAGGGCCAGCACCGCGATGGCTTCCAGGAGGCAGAACAGGAACACCTGCCACACCGGAACCATGACAGCCAGCACCATCAATGCCATACCGACCGAGCCGACTGGCCACGATTCATACCCGTTGAGACTGCCCGCGGGCATCATCGCCATTCCGACACACGCGAACGCGAACAGCCCGGCGAGCACCATCACCCCGTGGCGCCCCTTCCACGCCCGATTGGCCCGCGACAGTAGCAACACCGTCACGAGCACGAGCAGCAGTCCCCAAACGACCAGCCGCACGTCTCGGACGTGCAGCGCGGCGGCGATGCCATTGCCCAGCAGGTACGACACGACAACGCCGACCAACGGCGTGCGGATGTCCCCCACGGCCAGTCCCAGCAGGTCAGGCGATTCCGCCGACGTAGGAACCCATTGCAGCGTCACCGTCATCCCGACGCCCGCGGCGCCTGTGATCAACGCCGTGCCGCCCACATCCGCGACTCGCTGCCTGATGGAACGCCACACACCCAGCGCACCCGGCCTGGTTCGCCGGACAGGTCCCACACCGTTGTCGATCACCGACACCGCGAACCCGCGGGGCAACAACGTCAACGTCACCACGACGCGGGAAGCCTGAGCATGGCGGTCGACGTTGCGCAGAGCCTCCGCCACCGCGAGCGCCATGGCCTGCGCCACCTCAGCCGGAGCGGAAACGGAATCGGCGAGATCGAACTCGACCGGCGTCCGCCCCACGCCGGAAGCCTGCCGCACCACCGAACCCACATCGACCAGGTCCGTCCCCGGCGGTGGCGAGTCCACACGCAACGCCTCAGCGGCCCGAGCAGCCGCCTGCCTGATTTCCGCACCAGTGCCCCACGCGGCGGCGACAGCGTGCAGAGCGGAGGTGACGTGGTCGTGCAGAAGCCGCTGCAACTCGGCGTGCGCCGTCCACTTGCTGGCCGCGCTGACCTCTCGCGCACGTACGTCATCGAGCCGTTGTTGCGCTTCCTCCGCAGCGCTCGCGGCCGTCCGCAACGCGGGAAAGGCCGCACTGGCAGCGCCGACCGCCGACAACACCGGCCACAACTCACCGAGAACGAGCCACCCTCCGACTGGCACCGCCCCTGTGAGGTAGGCGGCGACGGGCGGCATCACCACAGCCACGACCATGAGAACGGGAAACACGACCGCGGCCAGCACAGCCAGGATCACGATGAACTGGATACGCGTGGCAGGGGCAACGGCCGTGGCGTCCGCGAACGACAACGCAACGAGGGCAACGGTCGTCACGCCACAGGTGCGCAACGCATCAACAGGCTTGAGCCGTGTACGCCAACCTTGTACACACAGCACAACCCAGTCCAGTAACTGAACGGCACTGGCGAGCACCACGACGGGACGATGCAGCACTGGCGTACCGATCACGGTCCCACACCAGTCGACTGCGAACAGCGCCACCAGTGCCACAAGTGCCCGCTGCAGCCCGCGCTCGACACTCCGGCGGTGGTTGCTCGCCTCAGTCACCCACGTCGTCCCGCCCCAGTTCGATGTGCCCGTCCACCAATGCTTGGGCGGCCAGCTCGGTGGACGTCAGACCAGTCACACCCGCCCGTACGTAACTGTCGGCGATCCTGCGCAGGTGCGAGGGCACGGTGTCCACGCTGATCCCCAGTTCGCGAGCAATCACTTTCTGCGGTACGCCCCGCGCCACCAACGTCAGCACCTCACGCTGCCGCGCGGTCAGGCGAATCCGGGCGCGAGGACCGTTCACCACCGCGTAGGCCAGCGCACTGGACACAGTGAACTCCCCGGCCTGCGCCGCGAGCACGGCCTCGACCAACCGTTCCTCGGAGTCCCCCTTCAGCACGACACCCAGCGCACCAGCGTTGACAGCCAGGGACACGACCGCGGGCCGCGTGTCGTTCGTGTGCACGACAACACGAGGGCCCGCCTCACGGATGCGTCGCACGTTCGCGGCGATGTCCGGCTCGCTAGGCAGGACCAGGTCCAGCAAGACCACGTCGGCATGGCGTCCGGGCCCGTCGAGCAAAGCTCGCACGCTGGTCTCGACCACACCCAGCCGGATCCGGCCATGCGCCGCGACCAGCAAGTGAGTGATCCCCAGCAGGACGATCCGATGATCGTCCACCGCCGCGACCAGACACCGGTCATCCATGCCCCTACCGTCGCCCCTCAACCGCGACCCGTTACCCACCTGTTCCGGTGACCCGGCGACCCCGGCGCCCAGCGGCCGGTGATGCCCGAACAGAATGGTCATCGCGAAGCGCCTCCACATCGCATCCGGTCGGTCAAACGATCCTTTCGCCCGACGACCACCGGGTATCCGCAGGTACGCGCAACCGGAGCAGGATCGACGAATCATGGGTAAGCAGAACCGTACGGGCCGGGAAATCACCTTCGATCACAGCGGACAGTCACCTTGACTTGGATAGCAACGACACCATGCCCTACGTGTCGCTGGCGCCTCGGCAGGCCGCGCAGGGTAAGGTCGAGGCCACGCGTTCCGTGGTTGCAGCCGCCTCCGCCGAGGCCGTGACCGACGACGGAGCCGGCCGACTAGCATGTGTTTTAACCTTGGGGCGGCTGGTAGGCGCCCCTGTTGATCGTGGGTGAAGCCTTTGGTTGATCATTCTGGGGTTGACCCGTTTTGGCGGACAGGGTCGTTAAGAGATGACGGTCAGGCTACCTCGGTTTGGGCTTCGAAGGCCGCGGGGCTGAGGTAGCCGAGGCTGGAGTGTCTGCGGCGGGTGTTGTACCAGCCCTCGATGTATTCGAAGATTGCCTTGTGCGCCATGGCTTTGGTGGGCCAGGACTGCCGGTCGAGCGACTCTGTTTTGAGGGTGGCGAAAAAGGACTCGGCGACCGCGTTGTCCCAGCAGTTGCCCTTCCGTCCGACCGACAACCGCACACCCAGTTGCCGCGCCGTCTGAGCGTAGCGGTGAGAGGTGTATTGACAGCCGCGGTCGGAGTGGAAAATCACCCCAGAGTGGGGCCGACGTCGGGTGACCGCGTCCCAGAGGGCTTGTTCGACCAGTTCAGTGCGCAGGTGATCAGCGGTGGCCCAGCCCACGACCCGGCGGGAGTCCAGATCGATCACGGTGGCCAGATACAACCAGCCTTCCCAGGTGTGGATGTAGGTGATATCCCCGCACCAGCGGGTGTCCACCGTGGCGGCGTCGACCGAGAAGTCCCGCCTGATCAGATCGTCGGGCAGGCTGGCGGCCGGGTCCGGGGTGGTCGTGGTGCGCCAGCGTTTCGGGCTGCGTCCGGCCAGGCCCTGCTCGCGCAGCAGCCGCGCGACCCGTTTACGTGAGTGCCGATCTCCTTGGTCCTGGAGTTCGGCCTGCACGCGCGGCGCGCCATACGTGCCCCGGGATGTTGTGTGGATGGCGGCGATCTTCCCCGCCAGCACAGTGTCCTGTTCGGCGCGGGCGGAGGGCTGGCGGACGCGGTGGGCGTAGTAGGCGGCGCGGGAGACCTTCAGCAGCTCGCAGGCACGTTTGACGTTGCCCACAGCGCTGGTTTTCTCCGCCTCGATGAACGGGTACACGTTCACCGGATCTCCCTGGCGAAGAAAGCCGTGGCCCGTTTCAGGATCTCGTTGTCCTGCCGCAGGCGGCGGTTCTCCGCCCGCAACGCCGCCAACTCGGTCTTCTCATCCGTGGTCGGCCCGCCGGTACGGCGACCGGCGTCGATGTCGGCTTGCTCGATCCACCGCCGCACCGCCGAGTCGATCAGGTCGAAATCGGCCACGACCTCGGGGATCGTGCGGTCACCCCGCCGACACAACTCCACGATCTCAGCCGGTTAGCGAATCTGTTGCACTGCCGTGAGTGCGGCTGGCACCCCGAGTTCCGACGCAAGCGTGCCGCGCTGCGCGCCGCCATTGCCGATCGAACGGAAGCTGGCGGGCCGCGGGGCAAATCCCGGAATCAACGGCTGCGCCGGGCGCGTCGTCGTCCGGGGCGATGCCAACGCCCGCAACTTGTCTGGCACCACCTTCGCGACAGATCATCAATCACCAAGGGTTGATCATGGCAGGCTGCGATCAACCATGTGGGATACGCGCTAGCCTCTTTTAGCGATGTAACAAAAACCTTGGACGACCGAAACTAAACAGCAGGCAGAGCTGAGGAGATTCGTTGACCGGGACGTCGTTAATCGCGGATATGACCGTAGCCGCTGCCATGAGCAGCATCATCCTGAGATCCGAGCAACAACCCGATCTTCGTGTTCTGGAGGACGTCTTCGTGGACACCGGCGTGCTAGCCCAACTCTCCGGCCGCAACTCGCAGATCATGTTCGGGCGACGGGGCACCGGTAAGTCACATGTGCTGCGCGTCCTCGCCGCCAGATCACAGCGACAGCAGAACGAACTCCCGGTCTACGCTGACGTCCGGCTGCTCGGATCGGCGCAGTTGATGACCGAGCCCGGACGTGGGCTGGGAACGCGCAGCGTCGGTATTTTCAAGGATCTGTTGTCCTTGCTGCAACAACGCCTTTTGGAGCACTCGGTCTCGCTCGACGGGCGAGGGCTGGAAGAGGTCAGCGACTTCGCCGATTCGATTCGCACTGTCACCGCGGTCATGAGCCAGCGCGAGACGACCGATGAGTGGCAGACGACCCGAACCGGCGAACACGGCATCGGGCTGAAACTGTCACTGACAGGAGCTTCGCTGGACGCCCAGAGCAAGGATCATGGCGAGGTCGTTGGCAAGCGCACCGAGCACTACAACGAAATCTTCGAGAGCACCGTAGTGTTCGCCGAAGTGTCGCACCACCTCGACGCGGCCGTCACGGCGATCGGAGTCGATCGGCTCGTGCTGCTCATTGACGAATGGGCGTCCATCCCGCTGGACGTTCAGCCGTACGTGGCCGAGTTCTTGAAGCGGACGGTGTTCCCCTCGCCCACGGTTACTGTCAAGATCGCCAGTCTGGAGAACCACTCAGCGTTCACCACCCGCACGGATGCGGGCGCGCGGATCGGGTTCGAGCTGGGGGGTGACGTCTTCGCGAACCTTGACCTCGATGACTACTACAACCACGAGCGCAACCCGTCTAACGCGAGCATCTTCATGCGTGATCTGCTTTACCGGCACCTGGCGGCCGAACTGCCGCCCGGGTACCTCGCTGCGGCCCACTCGATCACGTCGGCGGGGCAGCTCGTCGCGCGCTTGTTCGGGGAGCCTCAAGCGTTCTCCGAGGTCGTCCGGGCAAGCCACGGCGTCGTACGGGACTTTCTGGGCATCCATACGCACGCGTTCTTCCACAGCATGCGCTCGAAACAATCGAAGATCACCGCCGAGGCCGTGCGTGCCACCGCGTCGGAGTGGTTCGAGATCGACAAGCTGGCCAACCTCTCGACCGAGATGTATGAGGTTTTCCGCCGGTTGGTGAACGATGTCGTGGGCGGTGCAGGTTCCGCGTACTTCCTCGTCGACAGGGCTTTCGCGACCGCCAAGGCTATCCGCGAGCTGTACGACCTCCGGTTGATTCACCTGGTTCGCCGCGGGGTGACCAGGTCCGACGCACCCGGAACCAGGTATCTGCTTTATTCAGTCGACGCAGGCGCCTACACGGACATCGACGGGTTGTCGGACGATCTCGCCGATGCCGCCGTTATCTCGCCTGAAACCACTATCTCCGGGAACTGACATGACAGCCGAGGTCATCAGCTTCCACCAGTTCGCTGACGTGTTCGCCTCCACCACCGACCAGGTGCCTATCGTCACCGCGACGGAGATCCGCTACGTGCCCGACCCCGACCCGGTGTTTGTCCCGCCGCGACTGCGCGTCCTCGAGCGCGGCTTACAGTCGGCGGGACTGGTGGTCGTCGAGGCACGCGCCGCGGTCGGCAAGTCGATGGTCGCCCGTCACTTGGCTCACGCGACCGGAGGCCTGTACTGGGACATGTCCGAGATCCACGCGGGCCATGGCACCCTCTGGGGGAGGCTGGCCAGGACGTTCGGGACGTCCGGCCTCCCTGACGTCATCGCGGATCTCATGCAGGGCCGATCGCTGCTGGTCATCGACGCCGTCGACGAGGCCGAACTGAGGTCCGCCGGCCGGGGGTTCGACGCGTTTCTCGAGGAACTGGGGGAGCTGCTGGCCGTGCCGCGGCGAAAGCCGGCTGTGGTGATGTTCGGCCGCTCGGAAACGATCGAGTACATCACCCTCGTGCTGGAGTCCAAGCTGCACATCGCCAGACTGGATATCGAGGAGTTCGACAAGCTGGCCGCGCTAGGGTTCATTGATAGCAGGCTCGACCTGCGCGCGGGAGCTGTCGGGTACTCGGCACATCGCCGGGCGCGGGCGACGTTCGAGAGAGCTCGCGACATCCTCCTCAACGCGCTGGAGCTGAACCTGATCGCGACTCCGGACTCGTTCGACGCCGAGGAGATCCGGACACCGCGGCCGGACTGGCGAAGCGAGCGATCCCGCGCGTTTCTCGGCTACGCCCCGGTTCTCGAGTCCATCAGCGGCTACCTGGACGGCACCGATGCCGGACGGGGCAGTAACTTCTACTTCCGTCTCGCGAACGACATCAGCGACACCCTGCTCAAGCCGGCCGCGACCGAAGGCGCCCACTGGTCACTGCTACGGTCGATCGTCCTGAACCTGCTCGACCGTGAGCACCTCAAGTTCGTCAAGCAGGCACGTGAGGTCCTCGACGCGGCACCGAACGCCGCTTGGCGGCGGCTCTACGACAGGGACGAGCAACTCACCCGCATCCTTCACCGGACTGCGGGTCGCGAGGCGTCGGTGCCGCTCCCAGCAGGCTTTGCTCTCGATCAGGAATCCGTGTATCGCGGGCTCGTGCGGACCACGCTGCCCAACCACCCGTTCCTCGGGCCCACGTCATCGTTCGTCAACGTCGTAATGCGCGACTTCACCTACGCATGGGCACTCAGCCAACCGGATTCGGCGCTGCGGAACATCGTGCACAGTGTGGTGAACCACGAGACCTATCAGGTGAGCCCGATGCTCGGCCGATTCCACTTGGCCTCTGCGGACCCCACCTCGCCACCGACCTGCCGTGCGGAAGACATCGGCCTGATCTACGAATCGTTGGTCGCTGAACACTCCGTGGAGAAACGGCCAGCACTCATCGTCAGCCGCATGCCAGACGAGCCAGAAGCCATCATGATGCTAGGAGGCAACGACTCGACCGCCTCCCTCATCCGAGTGCTCGAACCGGACAATGGCATGCGGTTCTGGCGGCGGCTCTCGAACGCGGACATCATCGGTGGACTACCAGTCAGCCTCGGTGTCCCGGACAGCTCTTTCACCCTTGGCCCCAACGTACGCATCCACGCGAGCCTGTTCGACGTCCCTGCCCGGTATATCCGAGTCTCGTGCCGGCACGAAAGCCAGGTGCAGATCTTCGCGAGCGACGGATACGTGTCCAGTTCGTTCGGGCACCACGAACCGGAAGTGGTCATCAAAGGAACAGGTGACTTCGGCGTCCATTGGGACGACATGAGATTCCCATGGGTACAGCACGCCAGCGGGCCACCTCCGCCGCCGGAAGTCGACGAACGAGTGCTGCTTGGCGACTTCGTCCTACTGAACAGGCTCACGACAGCGCTCCTCGCCCACCGCAGGATCGCCGGACAGCCCAACGCACCTGCGCGCGCGGACGCCCTATGGGCGAACTGGAGACAGGTGCGTCGGATCTCGACATCTCCCAGATTTCAGCAGCTCATCAACCATCTCTCCGAGTGCGGCGTCCTCGATGTCGACGGCGAGTACTACTACCTCCACATCTCTGAGCTCAACCGGCGAGGCATCTGGCTCAAGACCTTGCGCACCCGAGATCTCACCCCAGCAGTACGTAAGCTCCTGGAGGAGTTCAGCCGATCGGCCAAGCCGGAGCTGACCTGATCTCGCCGCGGACAAACTTTCGGCCTTCGCCGAATGCGGGCCGGTTGGTTGTGCGGCACTAGCCTGAGTGGCCCTATGAAACAGGTCCCAGCGAATGGCTCTGGCGGCCTGACCGCTCGCGTCGGGCAACTGGAGGGTGCGCTGCTCGCTGGTGGACGCCAGGACAGACCGATCGGACTTGGCCAGCGGAGACCCGGACGAATCTCGCCGAGGTCTACCAGCGAATGGGGCGGGTGAGACGACGCCGCGACGTTGGTGTCCGCTGCCCAGGACGACCGGCCGTTGACGGAAAGCCGGGACCAACACTCCTGGCGCACCATGTCCGCCTCGAGATCACCCGCTGCTCCCTCGCTGCCGGCCAGTCTGACCATCATGCGGTGGACGCGTTGACCAAGCTCGCTTGTGACGAAAGTGGGTGCTGACGAACGTGTCATTCTCGGCACGCCCTGGCCGCGCGGATTTGGCGGCATCGCACTATTCGAGACAGGTAACGGCGAGGCAGCTCAGGCTGCCGTCCAAGATGGACTTGGTTTCAGTCGGGTGGAGGGTGGTCGGGTCGAGCTGGATGCCCAGTTCTCCTTCGACTTCGCGCGGATCCGACTGGGTCGGCACGTCGGGTGTGCCTTTCGAAGGTGTCAACTTTCGTCCGGTCGTAGTTGATTGTCCGGATATTGTCATCTCCTCTGGTTGCGGCTGCCAGTGGGGCTAGATCATGAACGGCATCTGGTCGTGGCCTACGCCAACCATGCGGCGGCCGTGTTCGGCTATTCGGGTTGTGGATGCTGAGGGTGTGTCATACCAACGGATTTCTGTCGTCGCTGTCGTGGTGTCTGGATGGCTGAGGCGAACGGGGTGACGATGTTGGGCGGGTTTGGAGTGCTTGTGGAGGCGTTCGAGCGCCGCCGATCGCGGCCGAAGGGCGGCGAGGGCGATGCGGTTACTGGTTTGCGGTTTGCGTTCTACGGTCGGATGTCCACTGAGGAGTATCAGGATCGTGTGACGTCGTTGTCGTGGCAGCGTGAGGTCGCGGATGAACTGGTAGCGGGGGAGGGTGCGGTGGTGGCGGAGTTCTTTGATGGGGTGTCTCGCGGCGGTTGTCGTGGTGGGAGCGGCCTGCTGCGGCTGCGTTGTTGGCGGCGGTGAATGGCTCGGATCGTGGGTTTGATGCTGTGGTGGTGGGAGAGTATGAGCGGGCGTTCTGTGGGGACCAGTTCGCGCCGGTGGCTGCGGTCTTGCGGGAGCATGGGGTGTGGTTGTGGTTGCCGGAGGCTGGTGGTCAGGTTGATGTGGATAGTGCGGTGCATCGGGCGTTGATGGTGTTGTTGGGTGCGCAGTCTCGTCGGGAGGTTGTGCGGGCGCGGCATCGGACGTTGGCGGCGATGTGTGCGCAGGTTCGCGTGCAGGGCCGGTTTCTGGGTGGTCCGCCGCCGTATGGGTATCGGTTGGTGGATGCTGGTCCGCATCCGAACCGGGCGCATGCTCGGTGGGGGCGTCGGTTGCAGCGTTTGGATCTGGATCCGGTGACGGCGCCGTGGGTTCGGTGGATTTTCGAGCAGCGAGCAGTCGGCCGTAGTGTGGCAGGCATTGCGCGGGAGTTGAACGAGCGTGGAGTGGCTTGTCCTGCGGGGGCTGATCAGGTCTGTAATCGGCATCGGTCGGGGGAGGCGTGGATTGTGCGGACGGTGGTAGGGATCTTGGAGAACCCGCGGTATACGGGTCGGCAGGTGTGGAATCGGCACACCAGCACGAGTGTTGAGGAATGGGCGATCTCGGAAGGGCTCGCGCATCCCCGGCTGGTCGACGATGCGACGTTCACCGCGGTACAGGGGCTGAGAGCTGCGAGATCGACCAAGGACGGTGCAACAAGGACGTACGTTCTGGCAGGCCTGGTGAGCTGTGGGGTCTGTGACCGGCGGCTGGATGCGCATTGGGTGAACAACCGGCCGGGTTATCGCTGTCGTCATGGTCACACCAGTGCGCGAACTCGACCACTTGGCCTGGCGAAGAACATCTACGTGCGAGAGGACCGCATTCTCGGTGAGTTGCGGTGTCGCTTGCCTGATCTGGCTGCTGCTGATGGTGCAGAGCTGGCTGACTATTTGTGGGCCAACGGGCTGCGTATCGTGTGCGCCGACTCGCACTGGAGCATCCAGTCTCGCTCGGCACAGCCGCTCGGTTCAAACACCGGCAACGGCCTGAAGCCTCCTGCTCCGCAGAGCAAGAGGCTCTAGATCGCTATGGGGTAATTGAGTGTCCGAATCCGGCACCGACTCGCAGCACACCCGCGCAATGCAGGTGTTCATGTAGGAAACGGTACCTTCGTTGGAAGATCAGCACAAGCCACAGTGGACGCGCGGTGCGACCACGACGAGGATCCCCAGCGCGAGGCATCGCGGTGCACTCTTTGTCTCGTGGTGTCGCGTCGTACTCTCGCCGCCACGGGCGCCCGCATCATCCGCTCACACTCTGATCTCGCGTACGTCAGATTGTGTACGCGTCAGCCTCCCTGCGTTACTACGGCCCGGTGTCACGACGGGAAGTCCGGGTCGACGTACTTCGGCATCTTCGCGAACACCTTCACAATCGCCCAGCGCGTGCCATCCTGCTGGTAGCCGTTCGAGACCCGCAGGTCGTGGGTGTCCTGCCCGAACTCCTCGTGCTCCACGATCACCTGAATCATCGCCACGTCGTCAGGGTTGTCCGGCCACGGGTGGACGCTGAGCGACCGGAGCGTGGGGCTGTCCTCGAACACGTCCGGCGCCATCCACGACAGGAGATCCGTCATGAACTCGGGGCTGACGGTGCCGGTTCCTTCGCGTAGCACCTGCACGTGGACGAGCGGCTGGTTGAGCCGCACCATTTGCCCCGCCGGACGGCCGTTGCTGACCTGCGGAGCGTGATCCAGGGCGCGGCGGCATCGGGGGCACCCGCCCCGGCGTCCGAAGTGGTTGCGGCAGAAGTACTGGCTGCAGGCCGTGCACCGGCCGCCGCGCGGGTTCGTCACGGTGATGTTGCCCGACATGAACCGCCCGAGGCTCATCCACACGGCCGTGCACCCGCGTGCGTCGCAGCTGCAGAACAGCTCGTCGAGGCGCGAATCCCACATCTCGCGTGCGGTGAGCGGCTCCACGGCTGATTGCCCTGCTCCGTGATAGACGATGCTCGCCGCGAGTTCCTGGGCCTCGGCGAGGGCCGGGTGGACGCTCAGCACGGTGAGCACGCAGTCGAGGGCCGGGCGGTACCGGCCGGCCAGGATCAGCTCGCGGGCGTCGCCGAGGAGGGCGTTGGTCCAGGGAGTCATCATCACGGTCCACTGTGGACGAAGGGAGCCCAGCGGCCGGGGTCGCCGGGATGCTCGGCGCGCAGGTCGCGGGCGAGGCTGTGCAGGGCGTGGGGTGCGAGGTCTGCGGACGGGAGGCGTTCGTAGAAGCGGTGGGCGGAGTCGGCGGCTGTGGCGTCGTCGATCGGCCACAGGGTGGCGATGATGTGCCGGAACCCGGCGAGCTGGAAAGCGGAACCGATGTGGATGGCCTCGTCGGCCGTGTGTCCCCGGACTTCGGCGGTCGAGCAGGCGGACAGGTAGACGAGCTCGGCGTCGTCCAGCCGCAGCCGGCTGATCCGCAGGACGTCGAGAACGCCGTCGTGCAGGTGGAGGCCGCTGCGGGACGGCTCGGCGGGGTTGCTCGTGGCGTGGCAGGCGAAGTGCGCCCAGGTCGAGCGCTGCAGGGCGGCCAGGACGTTCGTGGTGGTGGCCGTGTCGTCGGTCAGCCGCTTCCCGCCCACGTGGCGGGCGTGCAGCGTGAGCGCCTCGGCGACGGTGCCGGACAGGGCGGGTTGACCGGCCGTCTCGCGCACGGCGACGGTGAGTTGGGCGTGTGCTGCGTCAGCGCGCTTTCGTCGGCTGTACTGCAGAACGCGGAGAGTAGGCACGTAGGAGGAGATGACGCGGTCCAGCACTGCGGGCCCGTCCGGTAGCCCAGCGGCGTGCAGCGGCAGGAGGCTCGTCTCTCCGATTGGCACCCACCACACACGCGGCCACTGCCCAGTGGGAGTCTCGACGCAGCCAAGCGCTTCGAGTACAGGGGCGGCGACCCGCTCCCAGAGCCAGGCCAGCACCTGGGGCACAACGCGTTGGCGCGCAAGCGATCCAGAGATCGAACTGGTGCGGGTCGCGTCCAGCAGCAGCTTGGTCCGCGCCTCCACGGCTTGCGGGGTCACGCCCGGCAAGGGCAGCGCGGTGATCCCGTCCTCGCGCACCAGGATCGCGTCACTGCGCGACGGCGCCACGTTGAGCACGACCACGGTGCCGCCCGCGGCGATTCGCCGGAGGTCAGCGGCCTGCGGTGGCTGGAGAAAGCACTCGAAGCCCGGCACGGCGCGGATCCGGCCGAGCAGTTGATCCCATCGTGCTGCCTGGTCCCCCACCTGCAGCGCGTCCCGCAGTGACCGGAACTCGTCGGCCAGGTTAGGTGCGACCGACGTGAGCTCGGTCAGGTCGGTGCGGGTGTCGAGCGCGGCCGCGAGCAGGACGCCGCGGCCGAGTTCGGCTACCTCCACCGCGCCGCTGGAGTCCCCGGCGACGAGGTGAGCCGCGACGGCTTCGCTGACCAGCCCGGCGTGGCTGCCCAGCCGGTGTTCCTGGTCCGCCCTGCTCAGCTCGCGGGGTGCGATGCTCTGCAACCCCTGCACCGCCGTCCGGAACGAACGGGCCGCGTCGCCGACCGCTCCCATCCCGCTCAGCGCGACTCCGACCGCGCGTGCCACGTTCACCTGCGCCATCGGGGACGCGGCCGTCAGACCGGTCGCATGGGCGGCCAGCCGCTCCGCTCTCCCGTGCTCGTCCAGGCCAGGGGATTCGTCGAGCGTGTAGACGATCGCCAGGTTGTTGAGGCAGGTCGCCCTGTCGGGGTGTCCGGGCGGGGTGACCTCCAACGCCCGCTCGCACCGGTCAACGGCATCGGCCAAGTCGGCAGACTCCGCGCTGTGGCGGAACCGGGCGGCGTACGTGGTGCCGAGGTTCGTGAGGGTCGTGCCCAGCCGGTGGAGGTCGGTGGAGACGACCGCCATGGCCTGCTCGCCGTACTCGACGGCCTTGGTCAGGTCGGCCGGCCGCTGATCCCAGCCGCTCTCGAAGAGCCTGCGGTAGGCCACGCACAGGTTCGACAGGTACTTCGGCCGGTCGGGGTGACCGGCCGGAGTCGCGGCCAGCGCTCGCTCGTCGTACTCGGCGGCCTGGCGCAGATCGCTGAGCTTGCCCAGGTGGTCGTACCGCAACTGACAGCTGTTGGCGAGGCCGGACAGGCGGCTGGCCAGCGCCGGGTCGTCGTCGGGGGTGGCCGCCAGTGCCCGCTCGGCCAGGTCGAACCCCGCACACAGGTCCTCGAAGTCCCCGGCGTGGTCGTAGCGCGTGCGGTACGCGGCCCCGAGGTTGGCCAGGAGCCAGGCGTTGTCGTCGGCCGGGCTCGCCGCGACCGCGCGTTCGAGGTGGTCGATGGCCAGGTGCACGTCGGCGAGGACGCCGAGGCGTTCGTAGCGCCGCAGGAAGCTGGTGGCCACGTTGGACAGCAGGCCGGGCAGTTGGGGAGCACCGGCCGGAGCGGCGGCGACCGCGGCGGTCCCGTGCTCGACGGCGGCGTCGAGGTCGGCGACGTCCCCGTGCGCCCGGTACCGGGTTTGGCGAGCCAGACTGAGATTCGACAGGTACGTGGCGTGGTCGGACGGGTTCGCGTCGGCGGCTACGGCTCGTTCGCGGTACTCGATCGCGGTGTCGATGTCGGCCGGATCGCCGTGGTGCTCGAACCGCTTCTCGTGCGCGAACGCCAGTGTGCAGAGGAGGACCGCGTCGCCGGGGCGAACGGCCAGGGCCCGCTGCCCGCTCTCGATCAGGACGCGCAGGTCGGCGAATGCCCTGCTGTGCCGGTAGATCCGGGTGTAGGCACTCGTGAAGTCGGCGAGACAACGCGCTCGTTGGTCGGGATCGCGCGAGTGGGCTACGCCGTTCTCAGCGCGTTCGACGCTCGAATTCAGGTCGTCGAGCGAGCCGGTGTGTTCGTACCGCACTAGGTAGGCGCCCGAGAGGTTGGACAGGTGGATCGCGGTCTCTGGATGGTCCGCGGGACTCAGCGCCACTGCCTGCTCGTGGCGGTCCACGCACGCGTTGATGTCGGCCAACGCGTGCGTGCGATCGAACAGAGCCCGATATGCCCTGCCAAGGGTGCTCAACGGGAGCAAGCGAGCCAAGTTGTCAGCGGGAATCGCGGCCGCGGCCAGTTCACCGCGCTCGATGGCGTCGTGCAGATCGGCCGGATCCCCGCCGAGTTCGAACCTGGTGAGGAGCGCCGCGGCGAGGTTCAGCAGCGGGAGGGCGTGCAGCGGGTGGTCGCGCGGAATCAACGCGAGCGCCACCTCGGCCGAGTCGATGGCGGCCTGAAGATCTGCCGGCTCACCGAGGAGATCGAACCGGGCGGCGTGGGTGGCGCCGAGAGTGGCCATGCACGCGCCCCTGTCCGGATGGCCCCACAACGCCGCCTGCGCGCGGTGGAAGAGATCGATGGCGACCGTCAGCGCGTACTCGTCGGCCGACTCGCGCCCGGTGTCGTAAAGCGCTTCTGCCAGCTGTATTTGCGCGCCGGGAGCCGAGTCGGCGCCCAGCAGCGGCAGCAGTGGTGGTGGGAGCTCGTCATCGGTGCTGTCGTTGGCGCTGAACAGGAACAGCGACTGGGCGAAGGCGGCCAGGTCGTCCTTCCCTTTTGCGGCGGTGAAACGCGCGTAGTGGAACCACGCCAGGATGTAGGCCTCATCGCACGGCTCACGACCAAGACCCGCCACGGATAGCTCAGGTAACGCCGTCCGGCACAGTGCATCGGCTTCAGCGAGTGCTTGTTCTTCGAGAACGTGCCAGGAAATCCCAGATCGGATGTAATCATTGGTTCGCGCTTGCAGGGAGGCCACGAGGTGCTCAGTCATACGCCTCCCCAGAAACGTTCGTTCCGTCACGGATAGTATCCACACGTGCACGACGACGAACGCGCGGCGCTGGCGAGGCTGTGCGACCAGCTGCCGGGACTGCGCACGGAGATCGCCAAGCATCCGGCCGCCACGCGAGAGCTGCTGGCGCGCATCGAGTCGCGGGCCCGAGCAGGCGAGCCGGTCCGCGCGCTGTTCGCCGAGCTGTTCCCGCCCGGCCAGGCCGGGGTGACGCGCACGTTCGAGGCGTTACCGTCGCTGGGGCCCGGCCGGTCCAGCGAGGAGCGGTTCGGTTGTCCCGCGGAGCTGTGCGACCGCGAGGCCACGGCGAAGCCCGCCGGGCCGTTACCGCGGTGCTGGCTCACCGGCCGGTTCATGCGACGGCGGGCAGGCTAGGTGAGCGACTTCTACAAGGAGCTGGCCAAGCAGCTCGCCACCAGGTGGGTCTCGATGCTGGCCCTGCCCGGCGTGCTGTTCCTCGCCGCCGGCTGGATCGGGTTCCGGCTCGGCCACGCCCACGCCCTGGATCTCCGCCGGTTCACCGAGGCGACGACCGGTGTGGCCACTCAGATCGCCCGCTGGCCAGGTGCCGCGCAGGCGTTGGGCCTCATCGGTGTCGTGCTGGCCGCGGCACTCGTCGGGCTGGTCGTCCAGGCGCTCGTCGGTCCCGTGCGCGCGTTTTGTCTCGGGCAGTGGCCCCGGCTTCTGGCCACAGCGCTGACCGGCAGGCGACGACGCCGATGGACCGCCGTCGTACGCCGGCGAGAAGAGCTGCAGAAGGAACACCCACCGCACGCCCGGACGCCGGAGCAACAGCAGCAGATCGACCTGATCGCGGGCCGTGCCAACAACATCGCCCTGGCGGAGCCCGGCCGGCCGACGTGGATGGGCGACCGCGTGCACGCGCTGAGCCAGGTCACCGTCAACCGGTACGGGCTCGACCTCACCTTCTGCTGGCCGCGACTCTGGCTCGTGCTCCCGGAGAACACGCAGACCGAGATCAACACCGCGCAGAGCGGGTTCGCGGCCGCGTTGTTCACCCTCACCTGGTCGATCCCCTACCTGGTGCTGGGTGCGTTCTGGTGGCCGGCGCTGCTCGCCGGCCTGGTGATCGCGGCGGTGGGCCGGGCCCGCGCGCGCGACCGGATCGGGGCGCTCGCCGAGCTGACCGAGGCCGCCCTCGACATTCACGGGCGCGTTCTGGCGATCACGCTCGGCGTGTCCGACAAGTCCGTGACGGGGCCGCTCGATCCCGAGGAAGGTCTGCGCATCACCGACATCGCCCGCAAGGGGCGGTGAGTCAGCCGCCTGGCGTGACGCCCTGCTCGTACGCGAACACCACCGCGTGCGTGCGATCCCGATGCCCGACAATCTTCAAATAAGTAGTTACAAATGCGTGGATAGATTTCTTGTATCCATTCGTGTTCCGCCTCAGGCGGATGAGAATAAGCCGTTCATGGTGAAAGGGGGACCGATTGACGGTTCAAAGTTCAGGGCTTACGCCGGCGAATCAGCGACGTGCTGCCGAGTTCGCGCTCAACTGCGAGCAGGGTAAGCAGCCAGGGAGGCTATGACCGTTTGACGTCGCGGCTTGAGCCTGTGTTGCCCTGCCTTGGCCGCGCGGGCCTAACGGCGGTGTTAGCTGGGATTCGGGTGTCACCGTAGCCGCTAGAGTAGAAGGATCGTGGCGTACTTTTCGGCCACGTCCACTAGGTGCAGCGCGTCCGATTGATGGTTGCCCTCTACGACGGCCGCGATCTCACCGTCAGGTCGAAGGCCATGCCTGAGGTCAGCGAGGAACGTGTCGATTGTTCCGACAACCACTCTGGACTTGTAGGCGTCAAGCCTCGCTTGGTCGCTACTTTCGGCGGGAAGCAGCAGCATGGTGTCGATGCCCATCACGTTCCCTACCGCCATCAAGGTTCTCGCATGTTTGATGGCACTCTTCACCGTCGATGTCATCACGTGTACGTCAAATTTCATGCTCAGAAGGAAAGTGGCTTCCCCTCGCAACTTGATCTTTTTCTGTTGGCTGCTAAACAACATTGGAATACGGTAGCGCAGGAGTGGTCACGCAGCGGAAATGGGTGACAACGTCCCGCTGTTTCACAAGATCAGGCCTCGAGGTCGGCCCATGGCCGCTGGTACTCGCCGGTGTGCCGGGACACCCACCCGTCCAGCGGTGCGACCGGGGTGTTGAGCGGCGCTCTCTTCAGATGCAGAGCTGGCGTGGTCAGACAACGCTCCCCGTCTCCACGTGTGCGGCTGCCCGTGTCGGCCCAGCGTCGTCTCACCCGCCCGCGGTGCGAACAGGATGACCACACTTGTCGTACAGGGTGTAGTCACCGGCGACTGTGACAGCGTTGGTGCCTTCGGCAGCACCCCAACTATCCATCCGTGGTCCCAGATCAGCGGCGTGTAGTGCGGTGCGGCAAAAGACACGCGAACAAAGATCAGGCCGCGCCGGACCCGCCGCATCTGGTCTCGGCCGAGTCCGATGGCGAGTCCGGTTTGTCGGAGGAGGACTGCTCGTCCGGCTTCGACCATGGCGAGGAGCATGACGGGTGCTGCGGCGTGCAGGCCGACGGCGATGGGGTCGGGCCATCCCGCGGATACGTTGGCGGCGACGGTGCCGATCGTCAGCAGTCGGGCGGGGTGGCGGAGCCAGCCGACGGGGTGTCCGGTCCAGGCGAGGATGAGGTCGAGGGGTGATGACGCCGACGAGTCCGCCATTGATCCCGATGGGCACGAGGTGGGGGAATGGCACGCTGAGTTGGGCGGCTTTGGTGGCGATGGTGGTGTAGGAGCCGATGGCGCCGTAGGCGGCCATGATGATGGCGGCGCCGAGCGCGAGGCGTTGCCCGATGCCTCACCTTCGAGTGCTCTGGGCCGCCACGGTCCGGTGGCTCGGGTGTCGTTCGGGTCCTGTGCTATTCCAAGTTTTCGAGCAGGCTGCGAAGGGTCTCTTCAAGAGCCGGCTCGGCGATATGAACCGGCGGCCTGTTCGTCAAGGGCAGGTCCCTGGTCTTCAGTGGTGTCCGAGCCGAAATTTCGCCTTCGGCCGCAGTCGTCGCGACGACGTACGCGGAACGTAGCCCCTCTGGCAGATCGTCGGGCTCGACGAACGACAAGACGTCCGCCAGATCCCACCAGTCGTCGTCACGGGCAGTGCGTGCCCTCTGCGCCGGCTCGTCGGCCTGCCACGCGCGAAGTTCACCATGCACCACTTCGGTCATGTCCTCGTGGATCATCCGCAGGCGCTCGGACGCTCCCGGTACCTTCAGGTCGGTGAGCAGGTCCGCCAACTCGGTGAGGTCCGCCCACAGATATCCGAGCTGGCCCTCTGCGCGCCACCGGTCGGCGATCATCTCATCGAGGAGCTTGTGCCCCAACCGAAGACGCTGCTCCGCCGGGATCAGCTCGGCCGCCGAGAGCCGAGCGGCGAGGGTCGCGAGGTGACGCGGCTCGTCGTCCCCGATCCAGCCGGAAGTATCGTTATCGATCCTGTCCGCGATCAACTCCGCCAGGACAGGGGAGTCGATGACGATCGCGACCCTCAGGTAGTAATCCAGATCGTTCGCCAAGCTGGAGTCTTCCTCGGACTGATCGTCTTCGTCGTTTTCGAGGGAGTCTCGCTCAGTCGCTTCGTACTCGCGGAGGAACATGCCCGTCAGTTCGTTGCTGCGGGTCCGCAACGCGTCCCGCAGAACTGTTTGGGAGCGAAGGGAAGCGAGTGAGACCAGGTGGTGAAAACGTGGAGCATCGGTGATCGTCCCGAGCAGCTCGTCAAGGGGGACCAACTTCGACTGGACCCGGCTCAGCAGGTAGTCCCGAATGGACGGGTTGTGGAAGGCCACCACGATGGGTGACGTTTCGGGCTCGGCTCCGGTCTGGTCGAACCGGCGCAAAGTTTCGATCATCGAGCCGTCGAGCACTTTCACTGCGTCATGGAACAGTCGACGGTCATCCGATTGCCTCAGCACGACTCGGTAGCGTCGCCAGGCGTCGTAGAGATGGCCGAGTTCCGTGGCCTGGCCGAAGGTGAGCAGCACCTCGAGCAGTTGGACGGCAGGAGAGTCGAGCTGCTGTTCGATGACGCGTGCCCAGACCCGCTCGGGGTTCTCAAAGTTGAGAAGCAGGGTTGCGGCTACTTCCTCGGTGCCGTCACGGCTGGCGAGGCGCAAGGTGTTCTCCACGAGCCGGGGACTGAAGTTGCGGTGCCCGAGGAGCTCCCGCCACCGCGACGGGACGGCGAACTTCTGCTTCTCGGCGGCCGGGATCTCGGCGAAGTGGACGTGGTTGTACAGGATGCCGGCGCGGATATCCACGCTGTAGCCGTCCGCCCCGACATCGCACGTCAGTGGTTCGAGGTCACCGTCGTCCAGGATCTCGTGGCGATGCTTGGCCTCCCGAAGGATGTACTCGCGCGTGGTGAGCACCAGCAGTTTCCCGGGTGTCTCCCGGATCCGTCGCAGGACCCTGAGCAGCCGTCGGTCCTCGTTCTTCGCGAGATGGTGGTCGAGGGCGATCTCGCCCAGGAAGTCGTCGTAGAAGAACAGCTGCCGGGTCCCCGGCAGCCACAGTTTGTCGATTTCGCCGATTTCCCGCGTCACGTCCACCACCTGGTAACCCTCTTCCAGATGAAGACGGGCGAGCATCTTCGCGATCGTCGACTTGCCGATCCCCGGGATGCCCGCCAGCAGGCAGACCGACTCCCGCTCGAGAAGCTCCCGGGCCACGTCGAATGTGGGGGTCGGGAAGAACGTTTTTGCGGTGTCGTCGAGTTCACGACCCAGGTCTTCTGATCGGATCAGCGCGTCCTGGTTCAGCACCGCCTGCAGGATGGCGGTACTGCTCAGCCACAGTCGAAGATGGCGCTGCACGAGTGCCGGGCGCTTGCGTAGCTCCTCGGTGAGCTGCTCCGCACCGTAAAGGTCGCCGGGGTCGAGAACGTACGGCGCGAGGTCTGCGAATAGAGTGTCTTTCGCGCCCACGGTCAGTTCGGCGCTTGTGGCGAGGATGTACTGGGCCGGCCGCAGCTTCGCGATCTTGGGGAGTTCCTTGCCGCGCATGTCGGCGAGCAGCTTGGCCCGGCCGCTGCCAGCATAGTGTTTGCATTGGATCACGACGTCGCCTGCGGCGGTCATGTGCCGGAGGTCGATCCCGCGGTCGGCGCCGGGGGCAAAGATCTCGATCCTCCGGTCCAGGATCTCCTCGAACAGGTCCCGGCAGAGTACTTCGAAGTCGTGCCCACTCAGCCGACCCAGATCGAACGAGTCCATCGGCCCATTCTGCCCGGCGGTCAGTCGACGTCACGGGGTGCCCTTGAGCATGAACCTGCCCAGAGGCGACTTGTCGCGGTCGACGTCGCCATTGAAGCCGGTCGTGATGGTGTTTGTCCGTGAGCGGGGCGTGTTCCAATCCGCAGCAGTCACGGCCCCCCCGGTGCTGCGCTGGGAATCGCCGCCGTTTCAGTTGTGGGCGACCCGCTGGCCTGTGGAGAACGTCCCCGGCGAGAGCGGCGCTCTGCCTTGGGGTTCTGTCCACGTTCTGAGGACAGTCCACCGGCCAGAAGACCAGCGGGCTCTATGTCATCGATTACCTCGGGTGCGCTGGCGCTCGGGGCATCGAGGGGACATGCTGAAGTCAGCATATGCAGGGTGACAACGGGGCCCTTGCCCTGCCGTCCGGAGCGGCGTCAGTCTTTTGACGCGAGATCGCGCATGCAGTGGGAACAGATGACGTCGTCCGGTTCGGGGGTGGTGCGTCCGCATCGTCCGCAGCAACCGAGCTGTCCCGTTGTGCGGAACCCACAGTGGAAACACGCGGTTGTCAGGAAACTTGTCGGGTCTGCGCGGGTCGCGACATCCACGAGCGCCTCGAATCCGCACTCCGGGCACTCACTTACTGACCAGCCACCCATGCCTTGTGCAGCGTCATGACGAGACTCGTTCAAGACCTCCGAGACGTAGTCCTCCGCAGCCTCTTGTCCGTGTTCCTGACTCCAGTCTCGGCCGCAGAACCGGCACCGTGACGTGGCGTCGTGGGGTTCAAAAGTCCACGCGATCTGGAGGCAGGCTGGGCAGTGGATCACGATGCCGGGCCACCTGTCCAGTTCGGGTGCGATTCGAGCCAACCGAGCCTGGTTGAGGGCGACGATGGTCTTGAGGGCGTCGTGGATGAGGTCTTCAGCTTGTTCGAATGGCCCGGCTTCGATCTCGGGTGCGTCTGGCCCGAGGTGTTCGAGGATGAACTTGGACAGGACGTCCAGCGCTGCGGCCGCACGGGTGTTGACAACCTCGTGGTTGCTGGTCGATCCAAAGTGCTGCAGTTTGTTGCGTTCCCTATTCAGAAACTTGAGGGCGTCAACCTCTGACTTGGCGAGGTGGAGGTCGGCCACTCTGGCCAAGCGCTTGAGTGCATCGTCCATCGTCACGCTACGGAAATTGCCCTGGCTCAGCTTGCTTTCGTCGGCGCTGTAAGGGTCTTCGAAGATGTGCTCGAAGCCCTCGCGCTGCAGCCGAACCTTGACGAGGATCTCGATGGCCGCCTGCAGATGCAGCACCGCGTACTTCAGGTTGCGTGGGTCTTCCGAGCTTTTCAAGTAGGTGATCGCACTGTCGAGGAAGTCCACCCTGTTGGCCACTGGATCGAAGGCCAGATCCTGGCTACGGGCGGGAGAGCCGTCGCCATCCTGTTCATCGTGATCGCTGGACACTCCGAGATTCTACGCCGCGTTGAATCCTCTGCGCCGCGCGCGGATGGATCTACGCACGGCGCCGCTCGGGACCCATTGGGGCAAGGCCCGACGCCAAGCTGCGATACCCGTTTCCAACGAAGTGGGCAGGGATGACCTCAGAAGCACATGCTTGACAGGGCAAGGCGGACGCCGTGCTCGCAGCTGTGTCGCCTTATCTCGGCGCGAGCCTAGTATGCGGGAGTCGACGTCATTGGTGATGTCGCTTGAGGTGAGGATGCCGGTGCGCGTTCTACGGCGACGCGACGTGGTGCCGTCGATAGACTTTATAGTGCCGCACCGCGACGGCGACACCGAATACAAGCGAACTCGAAAGAGGACCTGAATGAGCCATCCGCACGGTCCGACGCCGCCCCACGACTTCGAGGCCTTCGCCCGCTGGGCGCTGGGCGCGATCGTAGTCAACACGCACCGCGGCTGGTACGCGGAGTGGCTGGTGGCTAATGCCCTGGGCGGAACCCCCTTCTGCGGGGAGTGGGCTGCCTGCGACGTGCTCACTCCTGACTTACTCACCATCGAGGTGAAGGCGTCCGGCATAGTGCAAGCATGGGAACCTAGTCCCGGTCGTGAACGTTCTCGCCAGGAGTTCGACATCGCCGCAAAGAAGCGGTGGTTGGGGCACGGCAACGCGTACACTGACAAGGCGGCGATCGTGGCAGCCACATACGTGTTCGCCGTGCACACCTGCACCAACGAGCAAGCCTACAAATACAACGTCGGCGTCTCCGAACAGTGGCGCTTCTATGTCACCAGTGGTCGCGCTGTAGAAAGCTGGCCTCAAAAGACCAGAGTCAGGTTGTCGGTGCTGTGCAAGACCGCTGGAGTGACCGAATGCGGTCTGGAGGAACTGGCCGATGTAGCCCGTTCAGTCGCTGACCCACCCGACGACGCCAAGCAGATCGACTGGGCCGCCTACCTGCGCCTAGCCCAGGACACGCCGCATTGATCGAGGACGCCACGCGGTGCCTGGCACGCGAACGAGGAATGGTGCGGCTGCCCGGGGCCTGGCCTGTAACCGCTGTAGGCGGGGGTTCTGCGGGTCCGCTGCTGCGGTGTCTGGAACTCGGCCGAAGGATGAAGCGACAGCATGGTAGCCGGATTTTCCAGGGGCTCGCCGAGAAGCGAGCTGAGCGGTTGGTCGCGGAAGCACTGGAGGACAGAGGTCGGTTGGGAAGTGGTGGTGCGCAAGGCGGCCAGTGTCACGACTGTCCGCAGTGCCACCGGGTCTTGCCTCGAGCACCATCACACGCCGGAGTCTCACGGTCAGGGCGAACTCCGGTGGTGACGGTTGCCTGGTCGTGTTCGACGTCATTGAAGTGCGTGTCGGCAAGATTCGCTACGCATGGGTATGCGCCGGTGAGATGAGCGTTCAGAGTCCGTCAGAGAGGTTCGCGAGACCGAGATGGACGTCGGTGATGTCCGCTTCCAGGGGAGGGCGGGGGCTCTGCTGGGGATTTGGGAGACTGGTACATGGCTCGAACCGAAGATCTGGCCGCACTCCGCAGAGCTCTTGTCCATGTTCCGGACTACATCAAGGTGCAAGCGACGCACGACAGTCTTGCCGACCTCTGTGAGACCCTAGCGCTTCCAGTGCCTCCGGCGGACGGAACGAAGCGGGAGCGCACGGCAGCGAGTTTTAACGCGGCGACCGATAGCAGCTTGCCGAAGGTCGCGGAGCAGGTCCTACTGACTATCCCAGTAACCGCTGTGGATCGTAACAATGTCGAGGACGCGCTGTGGGCTTTGAGCGATCATCCACCGATCCCCAAGCGCATCCGGAGAGAGATCGGTCGTCGGCTCAACCACGGCCAACTCGTGCACCAAGGCGGGAAGCTGATGCGACTCCTTCGGCGAGTCTGGGTGCTGGACGACAATCCGTACAGCGTTTGGCTTGATGAGAACTACGGTCTGTATGGAGAGGTCAACCAGCACTTCTTTCGCCATCCGGAGGATTGGTCCGTCGAGGACTTGTTCGAGCACGTCGGTGCATTGGACGCCGTGGATAAGCGGTTCGCGGTTTTCCTCGAGGGCTTGGTCTCGGCGGACGTCGTGCCGGACGTGGGTGGTCAGCGCGTCGTGGCTGACGTCATCAACACTGCTCTCCATCAGGCAGGGCTTGAGCTTCGTGAGGTTGGTGAGGAGGGTGGTTATCCAGTCTTCGGTGTCATTTCCACGCGGGCACCGAGGGGGCGGCCAAAGAACTTGATCTTCGCGTCGCAGGAGAAGCCGGACATTCGGTTCAGCGATGCGATCGATAACCACGTCGAGATCGTCACCAACGCGGACAAGGTTCTCGTGTACGACCGGCCGATCGGGACGGACGGCCTTAAATGGCGGGATCTTCAGATGTGGTGGCAGGAGGCACAGTCCATTGAAGACGCTGTGGAGGTGAAAACCTCACTTTATCGACGGTTGAAGGCCAGTCTGCCGGTGAACTCGCCACCACAGCGGCTGCTTTTTGAGCTCTACCATCAGATTCACTCGTCCATCATGCCGGACATGCCCGCCTTGCTGCCTGAAGTCTGGCTGCACTGGGACCCGCGGACCATGCGTCTGCGTGGGAGGGACGCCCTGCTGAACTCGCGGATGGACTTTCTTTTGCTTCTGCCTCACGGGAAGCGCATAGTACTGGAGGTCGACGGCTCGCAGCATTATTCCCGAGACGGACGCGCTGATCCTGCTCTCTACGCCAAGACGATGCGTGGCGACCGTCATCTCGCGCTGAGCGGCTACGAGGTGTTCCGCTTCGGCGCAGCTGAACTGCGAGACGACGGCGAGGCGCGGGTAATGGTCAAAGAGTTTTTCGGCGAGTTGTTCCGAATGAACAAGCCAGTCTAGAAGTCAGTATTTCCCGGTCGGCGGCAAGCTTTTCTGCCCGCTGGCTAAGAGGGTGTCTCACGTGGTTGCTTTTCGGAGTTTTTTGTAGCAGGTGAGTGTGGCGGCGAGGGTGAGGAAGGCGCAGAAGTGGTTGGCGTGGCGGTCGTATCGGATGGTGAGTCGGTGGTAGCCGAACAGCCAGGCGGATGGGTCGGCCGCGCAGCGAGGTGCCAGCGTTGGGCTGGTCCTTTTCCGTGCGGCCTCCCGCCGAACCGGACTTGATGGTTTCCCGATCATCCGGCTCTCCAGTGACTACTGCGTGAGTGGTGCGGCTGGTTTTCCGTGTGGACCTGGTCGTGGCAAGGGGCGCAGGCCACGAGAGTCTTGCGTCGCCTGTTTGCCATCGCTTTGGCCCACATGGGTTGGAGTGGTCCGGGTTTGCCGAGATCGGCGAGCTTGCGGACGTGGTGGACCTGAACGTCGCCCGTTTGCTGGCAGATCTCGCAAGTGTCCGCGAGAAGCCGTGACACGAGCTCCTTGTGCGGATAGTCAACCCGGATTGGCTGACGGTCGATGACCGTCGCCGTTTTCCGCCGGTGGAGCGGTGTTTCGCCGAACCGTGCGATCAGTGGCTGCCTGCCGTCGCGTTCGATGCGCGCCTCGAAGCAGGTGCGTGGCCCGTGCGGTGTCTGGATTTTGGCTTTGTGTTTGGCCGCCATCTTCGACATCGACGAGCGGTGCTTGCCTGCCAGGGGCTTGAGCATGGAGGTTTCCATGACCCAGCGCAGCCGGTGGAGTCGGTAGACGTCCCCGGCGAGCAGGTAGTACTGGACGATGCCCCGGTAGATGGCCCCGTAGATGGCGACGATGGTGTGGTCGCTGCCGTTGGTCAGGGCCTTCTGCTTGGCGGGTTTGCCGCGGTGCAGGTAGGGAACGGATTTGGCCTTGATCATGTCCAGGGGGACACGCAGGGCGACCTGGCCGTTGACGCGCCGGTAACGGCCGGTCTTCTTCGTGTCGTTGTGCTGGACGGTGATCTCGTAGCCGAGGAATCGGGCCGCGCCTGTGCGGGCGTGGGTGATCAGCGTCTTGCCCTGGGAGAGTTCGAGCTTGAGTTCGTCGCGCAGGAACTCGGCCAGGCGCTGTTTGATCTCCTCGGCTTCGGCCTTCGGTCCGGTGAACCCGAGCAGATGGTCATCTGCGTATCTGCAGTAGCGCAACCGCCGATAGCCCGGGTCGTCCGGGTCGGCGCTGGGCAGGCTGACCATCCGCCGACGCAGCGTTCGGGCCGAGGCCCGGTCACCACGCCGACGAGCCGTTGCCAACTGTGTCTGCAGTTTCAGGTAGGCGGGGTTGCGCGCCCTGCGGTCCCCTCGGGTGTACTCCGGGATCAGAACTGTCTCAACGAACTGATCCAGTTTGTGCAGGTAGATCGAGGACAGGATCGGGGATGCCACCCCGCCCTGGGGAGCCCCGGACAAGGTGGAGCCCCATTTCCAGTCCTCCAGGTATCCGGCTGTGAGCATGTTGCGCACCAGCCGCAGGAACCGATTGTCGTGGATCTTCTCCGACAGGATTCCGATCATGACGTCATGGTCGAGTGACCCGAAACAGTCGGCGATGTCTCCTTCGACGAACCAGGCCGTCCCGGTCCATGTGTTGGCGATCTCCCGCAACGCGGTGTGACAGCCTCGACGTGGCCGGAACCCGTGTGACTGATCGGAGAACGTCGGCTCGTAGTACGCCTCCAACAGCAGACGGACCACCTCACCGACGAGTTTGTCCGACCAGGTCGGCAGCCCCAGCGGACGGGGCTTCCCGTTTTTCTTCGGGATGTGCACCCGCCGGACGGGCGAGAATCGGTAGCGCTCGTGGCGTATCGCGTCGGTGATGCGGCCGATCTTCGCCTGGGACATACCGTCCACGGTTTCCTGCGTGACCCCCGGAGTCATCGCGCCCTGGTTGGCGTAGATGCGCCCGTAGGCCAGCAGATACAACTGCGGATTGAACAGTTGCCGATACAGCTCTTCCAGCGGCAGACCACGCCTGCCGCGCTCACGCAGGACACTCAGCACCGTTGCGGCGTTCTGCATTGCGCATACCTCCCGATCTGGTGGTGTCCGATCACCTGGCCTCCTTCGCCCTGCAGGCGGCTTTCCCGCCCTCCTTGACCGGTCGTGACTCCGGCGACTACGAGGCCTCCGTCGCCATAGAACTCGCGTCCCACAGGCGATCCCGCGTTCTTCCCTGTTGTACGTGGCAGCGTGACGTAGGCGGCCCACTCATCTCCTTCAACACCCTCGCTGGGCGTCGCCCGCGCTCCGGAGGTTGCGTCGGCCACCATCGACTCCGACGCAGAGCACGGCACCGGTTTCAGCAGTCTTTCCGGTGGATGGGAACTTGCATCGACTGGAGATTGGGATTCAGGCAATCCAGCTTTCGCCATATCACGCGGGTCCCCCCGACACACCGTCCCTGACCACTGGACCCGGTTGCCGGGTTCTCTGGCATGCTCTTGTCCCCTTAGCCTTTCGGTTTCAGGTCAGCCATTCGACCCAGGAACCTCCCTCCAAGTCCCTCCCGGCTGAGCCGGGATACAACAGGGAGCCTCGCGGCGCACATGGATCGTTCGATCACCCAGCGGTGTTGCCCAGCTTGGTGCTCGATTCGATCCCTTTGCGGGCGATGCGCACGGCGATGCCCTGATCGCGCACCCACCGTCGCAGGTCGATCTGGTCGTATGCCTTGTCACCGTGGAGCGCAACTTAACTAGAGTCTGATCGCTGGCTGGCGATGGCGTGCGGGTGGTTGGTCGTGTTCGTTGGGGAGTCGGGCGGGTTTGTTGGTGGGTGGGTGGTGTGGTTTCGTCGTGCGGCGCGGATTTGGTAGCAGCCCCATCGTTCGCTCATGCCGTACATGTTGGCGAGTTCCCGGCCGCTGCAGGGCAGGCCGTCGGCGAGGGTGGTGAGGTAGCGCTGTCGGGCGGCGTGCCGCAGGGTCTTGCCGTTGTCGTCGTCGCGGTCGGGGACGGCGACGAGTAGCGGCAGGGGTGCCTTCACGGTTGCCGGGGTAGGACTGGTGTTCGTGCCGACCGTCGGGATGTCGTGCCGTCTTGCCGGGCGGTTGCCGTACTGGGCGGCAAGACGGCAAGGCCGTGTGCCGCGGGTGGTTGATAAGGGTGTACTGGTTGTGGGGTGGCGTGTTTGGTGCCGAGTTGGTCCATGAGAAGTTCGTAGGCGAGCAGGAGGGCGATGGGTGGCCAGGCGGCGACCGCGCGGCCGATGAGGGTGGGTTCGGCTGCGGCGATGTTGGCGGCGAGTGATGCCGCGATGCCGAGGATCATGCTGACCCAAGCTAGCCAGCTGGCTTTCCTGCCGGTCCGGCGGCGCACGACCATGGTCATGCTGGCCGCGACCACGAGGCCGTCGATGGCCAGTGGTATCAGCCAGGCGCGCCATTCTTCTCCGGCGCGGGTGGCGAGTTCGTACATGTGCATGAACGACACGACCGCGGCGACGGCGGCGACGACGCTGACCGCGGCGACGGTGGTGGCGCGTACCGCGTTGCGTGTTGTGGACGGCGAACCGGTCTGGCCTGTGGCGGGCGTCGGGCTGGCTACCGGTCCATGGGTGTCGGCTGGTGTGGTGTTCGGGGTGTCGGTGGTGGGGTCGGTGACGTCCGCGGTGGCGGTGCGGGGTGTACTCACAAGGGCACCGCCTGGGCGAGGGTGGTCAGTTCGGTGGCTTGAGTGTCGGTGAGCCCGATGGTGCTGGTGCGTCGTTGGAGGTTGACCTGTCCGGTGATCCAGGCGTGGAATCCTTCGCGCGCTTGGGCGTCGGTCATGTCGATGGCGATACCGATTTGCGTCCAGGACTGGACCGCGCCCGCGCGCAGCAGGTCGGCGACGGCGCACCACCGTCCTGCGGTGGCGTCGCGTGCGATTCGCGCGCCGTAGGCCAGTTCGGCGAAGAGGTCGTCACAGTCCAGGTCGGTCGTGGCGGAGTGCTGAGCGTCGAAGACGCGGGCGCGGGCGTCGGACCACTGTCGCACCAGCGAGCTGACCGCTTGAAAGGGAATGGCATGTGGGCTGCGGATCTTCTCGCGGGCCGGTGGGGTGGCGTTGGTCGGCTCGTGCCGCTGCGCGTTCGGTGGGTTGGTGAACGTCTCGTTCATGGTTGGGCTCGCTATCCCGTCCGGGCCCTGGCACCGGTGGCGCTGTGGCGGGCGCCAGGGCGTGTGTGGACAAGTGGGTGAGGTCAATGGGGTCGAGGCGTGACGCGGGCAGCGGTTGACGAGGTGTCTGGCGTGGTCCAGGTGTCGGGCTGTGCGCCGTCTCGTCGCAGGGACTGCTGGAGTTGCTGGGGTGTGGTGTCGAGGGTGTGGGCGAGTTCGTCCCAGGTGACGCCGTGGGCGAGGATGTGCCGCATGACGCCCATTTCGCGGTAGCGGGCCTCGTCGCGGGCGGCGCGGATCATGTGTGCGGCCGCTATCGCGTCGTTTCGCTCTAACGCTGGGGCGTTGTCCAGTTCGGGCGAGCGCAGAGCGGGCGGCCCTGCCTTGTAGAGGAACGCGTAGAGCAGGCTGACCGCGTCGATACGGGGAGCGTTGGGGTCGGCGATCCACTGCTTTTCCAGGATGCTGCCGTAGCGTTCGGCCAACCGGCGGCGGGCGTCCTGCTGCACTCGGTGCCGCAACCGCCACGTCTCGATAGTTGGCCCGGTGTCCATTCCGAACTCCAGACCTGGGTCGGGGTCCGGGTCGTGGTTAGCGCTGATGGCCATGGGAGTCACCTCCGCTCTGCTCGGCGAGCGGGTGAGGTTCGCCGGTGAGCGCGGCGAGAGCGGCGGCGATCTCGGGGAGGGTGGCACGCACGTAGGTGGCGGTAGCGCCAGGCTCGTTACCGCTGTCGGTGTGCCCGGCGAAGGCGCGGGCAACGGCGTACCCGAAGTTGCGCTCGACCCACGTCAAAGTGGTGTGTCGCAGCCAATGCGTGGAGATCTGTTGGGTGGCTACCCACGGCAGGTGCTGTCCGATCCGGGACCACAGGTGGTCGTAACGCCGCCGGGTGATCGGTTGACCGGTGCGATAGCGCAACAGTTGCCCGTCGCGGGGCGCGTGACGTTGTTCGCCGTGGTGCAGGAGGTGGGTCATCAGGGTGGGCGAGACCGGTTGCCATCGCACGGTTTCGCCCTTTTCCCGAAGAAAGATCAGGCACTGCTCGGGGTCGAGGTCCTGCGGCCGTAGGGCGAGGGCTCCGGCGCGGCGGCAGGCGGTTTCGGTGTGCAGCCGCAACAGCAACGTATCCAGTGCCGGATCGTTGCCGGTGGTCGCCGCAACGGTGTTGATCTCGGCCAAGCGGGTATCCGCGACGGCTCGGCGGGTGGAGGGCAACCGGCGGGGTTTGTCGACCTTGCGCGCTGGGTTGTCGTCCTTGTCGATCAGGCCGTCGTCTTCGGCGTGGCGGTAAAGGCAGCGCAGGGCGGCGATGAGGTGTTCGGCGGCGCTGCGTCCGCCGCGGGAGTTACGCCGGGGGACCACGTTGGCTTTGATGTGCTCGACCAGCGCACGCACGTCCGACGGACTGGGTTCGTCCAGCGGGCGCCCGCCCCAGTGCTCGGCGATCCGATTCCAGTAGGAGCCATAGACCCGCCGGGTGCCCGCGGTGACGGCGGCGGACACGGTCGGGATGTACTCGGCGAACGTCGGCGCTGGCGGTCGGGTGCTGGGTTCGGTGAGTAGGTCCTGTGCGGACAGTCCCATGCCAGCCAGTACGAGTTTGGCGGCGTCCAGGGCGGCCTGCTTTCCGGTGGCCGTGCCAGTGGTACCGGGTTGGGTGGTGGTCATAGTGGGTCACCGCCCACTGCTGGCAGGCTGCCGCGGATGGCGTGGTGGACCGTGCTGAGTGGGTAGACCGTCAGCAGGTCTTCGTCGAGGGTGGCGGCCAACAGCACTCGGTCGCTTGTTCGCAGACCGCAGCGGGTGCGCAGCACGGCGGGGATGGTGACGTAGGGCTTGTGGCCGAGCGCGAGCATGCCGGTCGGGTCCCGGCGGGCGATCACCATGCCGGGAGTGCCGGTCAGGGTGAGCCGGTCGCCGACCTGCCAGCCCAAGGCCTGGGTGACGCCACGGTCGGCTACTCGGCCGGAGGCGTCGATTCGGCCCATGCCGTAGATCACGTCCACCGGCGGTGGTATGGGCGGTGGTGGTGGAACGGCCAGCGGCAACGTTCGAGCGGTGCGTGTTCTGGCTGGGTCAGTGGACCGCGACGACGGCGTGCCGGTCGACCACGGGATGACGGGAGCCACGACAGACTCGATCATGACTGCCCCCACGAAGAGGGGCTGAACCAGCTATCTGCGAGGTCACCGTGAAGGTGTTCAAGTACCTGTCGCTGATGGGGAAATCTCACCAGTTCTTGTGTCCGAGGCGCGATTTGCGCACTATTCACCCGTCTACAACTTTAGCAGAGTATGCCAAGTAGTTGTAGATGTCTGACTTTCCCGTGAGAGACTGTATCGTCCCGCGCCGCCGGGCAGGTTGGCTTATAAAGAGTTGTCGAGACGTCAGCCTTGTTGTTGCCGTAGTCCTGGCGATCTGATGTGAATTGTATTCACAAGCCATAATCCCGACTACGGCATGAATCCTTCAAAATATTCATGAAACTTGTCGCCGTCGCACGTTCGGCCAGCGACAATGATAACTGGGTTACTGTGTGTCCATGTGCGAGCACGGTATCGGTGCCCTATAATAACTGCCTCATCTGGCTCAAGCTCGTCAATTTCGCTGCGGTTTATCACCGCATGGCTTGCTGGCAAATAGGCGTCTTCATTACTCCTGTTTGATTCAATACGTAGGTCATTGAGGTACACGCCGGAGCGGTTGGTAAGAACGAAATTACCCCCCTTGATTTCGTGGACCTCGACATATTCTACACGGCGAGCCGAGCTGCAAACTTCTTCTGTGAAATTCGCAAGCGTAAGAGAGCTAAGCTCAGCGGTTTCCGGTATATCAACCCACCCTTTATTCAGCTCACTTTTGAGTCTCTCGGTTAGGTTGCACCAGAACAATTTGTTCTGTTTCGCGTCATGAACAACTCCAATTACAGGTACCCGGCTTTGCTCCCAGTCGTCCCTGTGTGTGCCCACCGGTATGGCGTAGCCGTTAGTGCGTTTGTACTTTTGGCCGCTCTTGACTTGGATTGCGATTGTGTATCCAGTACGCTGGCCTTTGTCAACGAAATTGACATACATATCTTCCCCGTAGTCGTTATTGCCGTCAATCTCATGAACGATGTGATCGTGTTGTTCGAGCAGGGTTCTTAGCGCGTTTACGCCAGCACGCTCGATGCGTCGGTTTGGATTGATGCGTGCCACGTGAGGCCCCCTTGTTCGCCTACCTAAGACTAGCAAGTGTAGCGTCTGGTCTCACCGGTTTGACGCTGCGGGAAGCATCTTGGCGTGACCTGTAACTTTGGACTCCTTGTCGCCGAATGTGATAGTTTGGTGGTAGTCCTGCAATATCGCATGGAGGCGGTGTCGGGGGGCAAATTCTAAGGAAATGGAATTTTAAGCTTCTGATCTACGGGTACGCCCAAATGACAATTGCTAGCGCAAGCATTGCATATATGGCGGGAATTGCAACTCGCACAGTGACAATTCGCTTCCGTGTGGCTCTTACGCTGACCGAATTGGCAACCGAGGCTATTTGCTGCTCCGTCAGCAACGATGCGCTCTGGCGTATGTCGTGGTCAAGGTTCTTGATTTGCAACGATAGTAGTGGGCCTTCTACGAAAAGTGCTACTATGGTCAAAACGAGGAAGAATCCAGCGATAAATAGCATCAGTAGTCGGCTCGCATCGTTAGAGATCACTCGGCTTGCATTGGCAATTGTGACTGCTCCGACGGCGACTAAACCGGCAAGAAATCTCTCCATTGATGACTTTATGAGGTCTTGTGAAGATTTTAGGCCTTGACGGACTGTCTCATTGGCTTGGTTGTAGGCATCTCTTGAGCTTTTAATCACTTCGGCTACAGCATCACTTCGTAGCCCAATGTAGACAACCTCGGCGCTTGCCTTGATGTCCACCGTGTGTAGGAATGGGTCGTCGCGGTCGTACAGGCTCACGACCTGGCTTATGGCGAGCAATCTGTCAGGGCTAGCTTCTTGGAAGGCCCATTCACGGAGATTTAAAGTGTTCGAGATGGCGTTTGTGTTCAAGCTATCGAGCGGCGGAAGCTCAAAGGTCACACGCCTAAATCCCTGAAACTCAATTTGAACCCCCATCTCTGAGGCTTGAATTTTTGATGCAAGTGATACCCAGGTGGAAAGTGATGCAGTCGCTCTGCAATAGTTTATTATGTCATTCCAGAGTGTCGTCGAGTTGGTATCGAAAGGCTTAGAGATGAGAAGACAATATGCGTGAACAAGGCTGGAAATTTGACGCGCGCATTCACCCGGCAACGGGACAGCAGGAGGCGGTATTGCGAGTTGACGCAATCCGTCTATGGTGGCGAAGCTAACGGTGCCGAGATGCACTGGCGAGGCGCGCCCCGTCAGAGATATATAGATCCGCCGGCAATTTCCCGAAGGAACCAGTCGTGTCAGATTCTTGAAGCCGGTCTCTTGGAAGTGCGCTGAGATGGCCCTTGAATTGGTAGCTACGACTATCTCAATATTTTCGGGCAAGCCATCGATAGACGCTTCCGGTTCCAAAAATGCGGTGATTACCCATTCCAGGGGAAGTAGTAAGGCGGCTACAACGTCACCTTCCCTGGCAAGGTGCGCGTTATCAACTTCGTCGCCTTCGAATAGGGTAGATGGATCTGAGTTTGGAGTACCGACAACCTCCAGTTTTCCCTGCACAGTTCGCAAGCGGAGATACTCGCCAGAGATGGTGCCAACTACTTCCAGCTCTACGATGCGTGGGTCAATTTCGTTGATTCGGTTAATATCTGCATGAACATCTACAGAGACTCTAGTTAAACGTATGTCTCCTACAGAATCGCGAATCTGCCAGCCATCCCTTAGGAGATCGCTAATCTTATCATTCAGTTTCCCTAACGCTGAAAGGTCGACAACAAAGAAGTCGGCATCAACCATTACACGCCCATTTCGGGTTGTGTTCTAGTGCTGACTATAATCTGCCAGCCCTGCCGTTCGGGGTCAGGTGCAACTTTGACATTTGTCATCAGTGCGGGTGGTACACGAACTTCGATGCCGTCAGCGCGCCAGATAAGTGGCTTTGTAGCTACCTTGTTGGTTCTGATTAGGCCAGCGGGTTGGCTACTTTCGGAAGCCTCACGGGCAGCCTGCTGGAGTTCGGGGAAACCGTTTAATGACAATTCACTAAGTACGTCGTCTAATGGTCCTACCAATGTTACCGCTTTGCTAAGTGCTTCGTGTTGACGGTCGGGCGGCACCTCTTCGAGAATAGTTCTAGTTAGATTTGCTTCTGCTTCGAGTGAGCGCGGGCTGACTTCTATGTCAAAAGCAGCTTGAAAATACTTTGCAGAACTGGCGTCTACAACGATTGCATCACTGACAGCGCGGACGTCTGGCCATGAAAATGCCTTTTGCAGTTTTCCTGGCTCAGGGAGGAGCTCTTTAAGTACCTGAAGTGTGACTTTACCCGTTGCAACACTCATTCGAGCTGCTTCGACAACGGCATCGAGCTTAAGTACGGTGATATAACCTGGTTCGCCTATTTCGTCGGCGGTATGAACCACTGCGAACACGCAGTCACTCGCATTGGTTGAAGTGGCCATAGCAGCTACTAGTGCATCTTGAAGCACTTTCGCCGAGGCTTCGAACTTTTGTTCGTCTAGCGTTCTAAGGCTGTCCAAGAGTGACGGCATGTTAGAGCCCTGCCTGAACCGGCTTCTTACGGTCGTGTCTCTCACCGTGCGGACCTTGCCGACGTGGCGGGTCAGGAAGTCAGCCTCATCTGGCCCGAAGGTCACGATGGCTGGTTCGATCACAGTTTGACCACGTGCCTGAATCACTCCGAGTGCCACTTTGCGTACGTCCATATGGCAGTTATCGGCGCGTTACGCACCTTCATAACCCCGACTCGGGCGCTATGTAAGTTGATATTGGTTAGTTGCCTGGTCGTAACGCGAATGTACCTTTCATGTAGGTCAAATTGTGACGAATATGCGAAAAGCGGAACGCGTGTTCGATGATGTTCTTAAGTGTAAACGCATCTCAGGATGTTCGCTCAAGTGTTGTCGAAGCCGTCATTCGTTCAGTTGTCCGAGGCGGCTCAGATAGAAACGATGGTGAAAGTAGCCGATGGTACGACCCGCTCACAGCTGTAGAGCATGTGCCAGGCAAGGTGGCCTGGTCCGTGTTTTGCTGGTTGGAGGCGGGTTTGAGTGATGCCGAGAGCAGCATTGGGGGTGGTGGCGATGCGTTTGGGTTCGGCGGTGTAGAGGGCGATGGCGAAGGCGAGGAGGTCTGTGCGGAGGTCTTCGTCGAGGCGTCGGTCGAGGCCGACTGTGGCGCAGAGTTTGTCGTTGTCGTCGAGGGCGAGGGTGATGGCGGCGCCGAGTTCTTCGGGGATGTCGTGGGGGAAGTCGAAGACGTCGATGTTCGCCGCGGCTGCGAGGGCTACGACGCGGAGGTATGGCGTTGGCTTGGTGAGTGCGCCGTCGGCGGGGTAGTTGGGCAGGTTTGCCGGAGTGGGGCGTGTGAGTGGAACTCCGCAGTCAGGGCATGGGGTGGCTTTCTGGCGTGAGTTGGTGCGGCGGGTGGGCATGCGTTGTCCTTGGGGCTGGTCATGAACGTGTGTAGGCGGCGGGGCGTGGTGCCCCGCCGCCTGCTGCTGGGAGTGCTGGGAGTTGTGGTGTGTGAGTCAGTTGTCGGTGTCGGGTGGGGCTGGTTTGGCGGTGGTCCAGATGAGGTGTGATGTGGCGCTGGGGCCGGTGCGGACGTAGTTGAGTGCGTTGTCGGCGGTGGCGAGGGAGAAGTGGGTGTTGCCGTTGGCGGTGACCATGTAGGCGCTGTCGTCGAAGTCCATGCCCCATGCGGCGATGACGGGTTCTTCGGGGCCGTCGAATTCGAAGGCGACGGCGAAGAGACGGGGTGCCTGGTCTGCCACCAGTCGAGCGAGCTGGTCGTCGATGTCGTCGGTGAGGGGTTCGGGGTCAGAGGGGGCCGGGGTGTGCTGGTCTGTGTCGTGCTGGTTGGTGTTGGGCAAGGTGAGCTCCAAGCGGTGATGGTGGTGTGGGTGGGCTGTTACCCGCGACGGCGGTAGTTGCGGAGGACGGCGCGGCAGATCGGGCAGCGGCCGTCGGGCGGTTCGGTCATGGCTGGTGGGATGACGGTTGCTTGGCACAGGGCGCGGTAGGTGCCGGTGCGGTTGGTGATGCCTGCGGCCATAACGTCGTGGGGGATCGCGTGCTCGGTGTTGTCGACGATGCTGATCACCCAGATGGGGCGCGCTGGGCGTGTCGGGACACTGGCCATCGCGCGCACGGGTGGACTCCTTTCTTGGCTGGTCGCGGGCGAGACGGGACAGTGCGTCTCGCCCGCGACGTGTGCTCAGCGGTGGTTGACGCCTGAATGTTTGTCCCGCTGGGCTGCCCTGCCGTGATCGATTCGGGTGATCTCGGCTGGCTGAAATCAGCATGTCGGGGTGTGTGGCGTCAGAACATGATCTTGTGGGGACACCTGGGGGACATTTGTCTCTGCGGGCTGCGCTGACCGCAGGTTCTCGGCCAGGGGGACGGGGTTGACCTGGACCTGGCCACCTGTCCCGACAGGCGGTTTGTGCAGGTGGACGCTGTGATCGGCCTGTGTGGGGAAGTGGGACGGGTGTCGAGGTTGCTTGCCCGGATGGGACGGGTTGAGAAAGGCGGTCTGTGCTTGTCGTGCGACACTGAAATCAGCTGGTGGGTGACGGTTGATCGTCGATCCGGTGGAGCGGACAGGAGAGGTTTGATGCGCGCGTTCCGGACTGTGCTTGAGCAGAAGATCAAGGAACGACGTCAGACCTTCGAGGAGTTCGCCGAGTTCGCCGAGACGTTCGCGATGGCTCCGGAACGCCGGGGCCTCAAGCTGGGGACCGTCAGTGTTCGGCACCTTAAGCGGCTTGCCGCAGGAGTTGGGCCGAAGGGACGTCCACTTGGAACCGTTCGTCCGGCGACGGCCCGGTTGCTGGAGCACATCTTCGGCCTGAGCGTTGAGGAGTTGCTCCGATCGCCCAAGGACGAGGAGCCGACGGCGGTTCGAGCTGAGCTGGACGTGACGCGGTTCGGAGGAGCCTTCGACTGGTTGGACGCGCGGGCTGGATGGCTTCCGGAGTCGAGCCAGTGGGAAGTGACGTCGCGGCTGGCGTCCGTGGATACCGACGCCTTGCATGATCGGAAGGTTCAGCGGGCGCGCGTAAGTCGGCGGCAGCTCGCGCGAGCGCTCTGGGACTACTACGCCGATTCGGTCGAGGGGTACGGCGCCTACGGCGGTCGGTGCGGGGACCGTGAGGTGGTCACCAGCATCCTGACATGTCCGGACTGGGTTGATCTCGCCACGCCATTGGTGCCGGACTGCGAGCGGTTCGAGTTGGTGAGTGCGGCAGAGGCGGGTGGCGACGTCGACGTGAGACAGGCCGTTGATCGGCTTGCCGAGGCTGCAGCGCTCGATGTGCGGATGACTGACTTGCCGATCTACCGGCTGGTCCAGGCCGATATTGCGCGGGGCTCAGTCTGCGGTTCGGTGGCGGTGACGATGTTCTCCGAGTACGCGCTGTCGATGGACTTGCTTGAGGGCGAGCTGGTCGACGCGTTGGCTGGCGGAGTGCGCAGGCTGCCGTTGCGGGACCGCTTCTTGCCGGACTTGTCTGCGGTGTTGGACCTGCGGAGGCGGCTTTGTGCTGGTGGGGCGCTTGCCTTGTGCGCTATCGCGCGTCCGGCCGACCCGTACCGGGGACCTGCGGACTTCGCGCTCTTGGTTCAAGAGCGGTCCGGGACCGTGCTGAACGCGGCCGGTCGGCTGGCGGTCATTCCGAAGGCGTTCCATCAGCCGTTGAAGGATGCGAGGGCTGATGCGCGGATCAGTGCGACCCTGCTGCGGGAGTTGGAAGAGGAGTTGTTCGGGCGGGACGAGGTTGACGGCACGGTCGGCGGGCACCGGCTTGCCGCGCCGATGCATCCCAGCCGCCTGTCAGAGCCGATGCGGTGGTTGATGGCCGAGGCTGGACGGCTGCGGATGGAGTGCACCGGGTTCGGGTTGAACCTGGTCAGCGGCAACTACGAGTTCGCCGGGCTGGTCGTGATCGACGACGAGGAGTTCTGGACGCGGTTCGGTGGGCACGTCGAGGCCAACTGGGAGGCGGTTGGCCTTCGGGTGTACTCCAGCCTGGACGCAGAGCAGATCGGTGCCCTGGTCGTGGACGAGTCATGGAGCAACGAAGGGCTGTTCGCCTTCTTGCTTGGGTTGCGGCGGCTGCGGGAGTTGGGCGGTGACCGGGTCAGGCTGCCGGAGCTGACGGCCATCGGACCGTGATGATCACTGACTCCTCGATGGCTTCCCATGAGTGGTCGATGCCTGGTCCCCATAGGACGTAGTCGCCCTGCCGTTCCATGGTGAAGCTGCCTTCGGTGAGGTCGATCCGGAACTTGCCTTGCGACAACAGGACCAGCGTGGTGCGCTGGTCGTCGGAAGTCCACTCCGGACGCTTGTCGCCTACGGGGTGCACTCCCCATTTGACTTCGACGCCTTTGGAGTGGCGGATGCCTTCGGATGGGTCGATGAAGTGACCGAGCAGCCAGCCACGGGTGTCGTCGGTGTCTTCTCCGGCGTTGCCGTGGGTCCAGTTCGCAGCAGCCACTAGCTCATCTCCCATTCGATCTCGGGCAGGTTGACCCTACTGCCGCCTAGCTCGCGCAGGCGGCGAAGTCCTTGCAGGAGCGCGAAAAGGCCTTCATTGCTCCATGCTGCGTCTTGGATCAGGTGCGTCACCTGGTCGCTGTCGAGCGTGGAGTACTGACGCATCGTTGAGGCTTCCCAGTTCGCTTCGATCATGCCGCCGTAGCGGGTCCAGAACTCTTCGTCGTCGATCACCATCAGTCCGGCGAACTCGTAGTTGCCGCTGACGAGGTTCAGGCCGAAGCCGGTGCATTCCATGCGCAGGCGGCCGTGGTCGGACATGAGCCAACGCATCGGTTCCGAGAGCCTGCTCGGGTGCATGGGATCGGCGAAGCGTTGTTCGCCGAGGGTGTTGTCGACGTCCTCGCGGCCGAAGAGTTCCTCTTCCATCTCTCGGCGGAGGGTTGCGCCGATCTGGGCGTCGGCGCGGAAGTCGGTCATTGGTTGGTGGAAGCCCTTGGGGATCACGGCCAGTCGCCGGGCGGCGTTGACCACGTGTCCGGAGCGTTCCTGCACCAGGAGAACGTAGTCGGCGGGACCTCGGTACGGGTCCGCCGGGCGGGCTATTGCCGTCAGCGCCAACGCGCCGCCTGCGCAGAGGCGGGCGGAGAGGTCGAGGACGCTGTCGAGGTCTGGGAGGTAGCGGTCGCGTAGTGGGTGTGACGTTGTGCCTGCGGCCAGTGCGTCAACCAGTTCGCCTTCGAGAAGATCCATGGTCAGCGCGTAGTGGACGAAGCGGGTCACGCCGACCGTTCCGCTAAGTGCACCGTGGTGGATGTCGGCGCTTCGGAGCTGGTAGATCGGCATGTCGATCATTCGGACACTCAGTGCGAGGGTCTCGGCTAGACGTTGGGCGGCTTGCCCGGCGGCTTCGGCGTCGAGCGTGATCGGCGGTTCTGTCTCGTTCGTGAGCGCTAGACGGTCGCGGCTCGCGATCAGTGGGCATTCGAGGTCGAGCCAGTCTGATCGCGTGAGGATGCTTGTGGTTACGCCGTTTCTGGCGCCGTACAGACCGCTGGGGTTGCCGTAGTACTCGGCCAGGGCGCGCGCTACCTGGTGTTGGGTGACGCGTCCGCGTGTGCGTCCGCGGAGTTCGATGTCGTGCCGGTTGACGTGTTCGAGGCGGGCGGCGACTTCGCGGCGGCTTGTGCCTGGTTGCCAGCCTGCGCGCTGGTCGAGCCAGTCGAGCGCCGACATGATGTTCGGGTCGATCGTGAGGCGGTCGTCTGGCGTTGAACTGGTCGTGCCGATGAGCTCGGCGAAGCGGACTTGGACCGTCGGGCCAGCCTGTTCGAGCGCTGTGTCGAGGATTCGTTGCATCTCGGATTGCGGGCGCAAGCTGGGTTTCTTGTGCCAGGCGGCGACGGTTCGGACGCCTATTCCGAGTTGATGCGCGAATGCCTCATTGCTGAGCCGTAAGGCGGCTTGGAGGGTGGCTGCTGTCTCGCCGGTCCAGCCGTTTACCAGGCTCATCGCGTCCCCCGCGTCGATTTACGCATCGAAGCTGCACTGGTTGTGCACTGGTCATGCATCGTTTCCCCGGGCATTCCGGAGTGGAATTAACGACATGACAAACACCGCGCTACCGGGTCTTCCCGAGATGGTTGATCACCTTCGCCAGATCGGCTTTCAGGTCGTCGAGACGGTCTGTGATGTCGTCGAGCCTTCGCTCCAGACTGTCCAAACGGGACAACACGCTGGTTTGCCCCGGAGTCACCGGTTCGTCTGCCGGTGGGGGAGTGCGGCCGTTCAGCACCGCTTCGAGGTGTTGCGGGTGCAGGCCCAGGGCCGTCGAGAGGGATTCGAGGGTTCGGGCACTGCGTCGTCGCTCGACGACGTGGTGTTGGATTTCGCGGACGATCGCCTGCGATACGTTCGAGCGTTCGGCCAGTTCGCGTTGACGCCATCCGAGTTCGTTCACGCGCTCGTTGATGGTCTTGGCGACTGCCGCCCAATCTTCCGACACCTATTCCTCCGCGGTCCGCCTTCGCGTCGAGGTTAGCGGTTCTCTGCCTTTCCGTGGCGGGACACGACGTGTTCCGGGCTGCGGCAGGCTTCTCGCGCGCATTCATGCGCTGAAATCAACACTATATTGTTGAATTCCCCTGACTTAAGGACTTTTCTGATGCGTACTTCTCTGTCTTTTTCGTATTCCGTTCGGCAGGCCGCTTGGATTCTGGGTGTCTCCCCCTCGGTCGTGTCTCGTTGGATCAGGGTCGGCACCCTGCAGGCCGCCGGTCGGCATGGTCGGCGGGTTGTTCCCGCGTCTGCGCTGGTCAGGCTGCTGGGTTCGCCGGTCGAGGACAGGCCGGGGGCTTGTCATGACGAATGACCACCGGTTGATCGGCATCGCATGGCGGCTGGACCGGCTGCGGTGGGTGCCGCGTGAGGTTCTGGCGGAGGTCGTTCTCCGCGACGGCTTGTGCATGTTGGAGTGGGCTGACGACGAGCCTGCCTGGCAGGACGATCGGCTCACCGATCAGGAGTTGGCTGCTCGGTTGTGCTCTGGATGCCCTGTTCAGGACGAGTGCCTGGAGTTGGAACTTCGGACGGCTGGGCTCGGGACTGTCGGTGTGTGGGGCGCACTGTCGGACGATGACCGCCGGGCGCTGTATCCGCACTGGTTGGAACGTGGCGACCGGGCGGACGACGAGGTGACGCCATGATCAGCTTGTCTGCGGTCGAGGTTATGGCCGGTCTGGGCGTGCTTCTCGTCTTGTTCATGGTCTGGCGGGTTGGTTCTCGCCGGGCGAAGGCTGCGGCCGAGGCTGCTCGGTCCGGGGCGCGGTTCATGTCACTCGCCGGGCGGGTGCTGTTCACTGCTGGGCTGATCGTCGGCACTCAGTGGTTGGTGATCACGCAGGCCGGTATCGGATGGCTGCTGCTCGCGGTGCTTGGTGTGCCTGCACTGTTCGCTTCGTACTCGCTGACGCGGGCGTTGACCGTGACTACGCGGGACATGCCGAGGGGGCGACGATGAGCGCCGAATCGGTGGAAACCGTGGCTACCCAGGTGGACCGGTTGTGCTGGACCGGGATTCTGCTCGGGCTGGCGTTCACGATGACCAACGTTCAGGGATTCGCGGCGGCCGGTTCGCCGCCGTGGTCCCTGCCGTGGCTCGCGGCATGGCTGCTCGATCCGATGGTGTCGCTGGTTCTGCTGGCGATTCTGCGCGCCGAGCAGGTCACCGCGCGGCACGGTGTGCGGACCGGTGGGTGGGTGCGGGCGGCGAAGTGGTTCACGCTCGCGGCCACATACGTCATGAACACCTGGGCCGCGTATGCAGCTGGTTCGGCTGCCTCCGTCGTGCTGCATTCGGTGCCGCCTCTGGTCGTGTTCGTTGCGGCCGAGGCGGTCACCGACCTACGGGACAAGCTGACGGAAGCTGCCGTCAAGGCGACCATCGGTGTGGAGCAGCCGGAGGCTCCGAGGCGGACGTCGTTCGCTGAGTACCTGGCGGTGGCGAAGGCTGCTCGCAAGAAAGGCGTCGCGGTCACGCCTGCATGGGTTCGTGAGGTCACCGGCTGCTCGCGTGGCTTGTCGTCGAAGTTGGCTGCGGCGCTCAAGGCGGAGTCATGAGCGGGCGCGAGGTCGTGCGGGCCGTCTTGGACGCGGAGTTGGTCGACGAGGCCCCCGCCGTACACGTGAACGCTGGTCGGTTCATGAACTGGTGGCAGCGTTCACGACGCGTGCCGGATGTGCTCAAGTCGCGGCAAGGCGTCAAGGATGCCGTGGCGTGGTTGGTGCGGGTGCCGTTCCGGTTCGTCGGGGCGGTCGGTCGAGGGCTGATCGTGTCGGTGCGAGCGTGGCGTCGGTGGGTTCGAGTGGTCGACTACCGCGAGGCGGCCGAGAACGCCGAGAAGCTTGCCGACAAGTTCGTGGAGATCCGCGCGCTGACGCTGTTCCGATGGAAGGTCACCGGGATAACCGTGGCCCTGGTATCGGTCGCGGTCGCTCTCGTGGACCTCGTGTACGGCACTGCGCCGCTGTGGATCGCGGGCGGTGTCGGATCGGTGGTCTTGGCGATCGTCGGCCGTCGCAAGGACGGCTCGCCGGGGCGTAAGGCGGTGTTGGCCGGTCCACGGACGCTGACGTGGACGATGGACCCTCAGGTGCTGGTTGACGCCTTCCGGGACGCGAAGCTGATCGGCAAGGACGAGTCACTCCGGCTGGTCGAGCGTGCTTCGCGGGTTGGAGACGGATGGTCGGTCACCGTTGACCTGCCCGCGACGCGCAAGGCCGACGACGTGATCAAGCACCGCGACGCGCTGGCGTCGGCACTGGCGGTCGACGAGGTGCAGCTCATCGTTGAGCGCGTCCGTGGCCGAGGTGGACACGCCGGGAGGGTGTTCCTGTGGGTGGCTGACGAAGACCCGTACGCCGGTCAGCCGTTGCGTACACCGCTGCTCGACGTCGAGTACTGGGATGCGTGGCAACCAGTGCCGTTCGGCAGGGACGCGCGGAACCGTCGAATCGATCTTCCGTTGGTCTGGACGTCACTTCTCGTCGGCGCGATCCCAAGGCAGGGCAAGACATTCGCTACTCGACTCGCCGCGGCCGGGTTGATTCTCGATCCGTACACGAGGCTCTACGTCTTCGACGGAAAGGGTGGCAAGGACTGGGATGCGGCCGAGCGAGTTGCTCACCGCTTCGTGTGCGGCGACGAACTGGAGCACGTCGAGTCAGTCAGAGATCACTTGGTGGAGTTGGCGGCAGAAGTCCAATCCAGGTACGCACGCATGGCCACTTTGGACGACGAAGTCTGCCCGGAGTCGAAGATCACGCCTGGCATCTCGCGGGACGTGAGCCTGCGGATGCCGATCACGGCCGTGGTGATCGATGAGGTTCAGGTCTTCCTGGAGAACCCGACTCGACAGGATGTCGGCGGCAAGAAGACCACGATCGGCGCCTACATCGCGGACCTGCTGACGTACCTCGTCCGGAAAGGACCAGCGGCGGGAATCGTGGTCATCCTCGCTACCCAGCGGCCGGACTCGAACACCATTCCGTCGAGGCTGCGGGCGGTGTTGGGGTCGAGGTTCGCCCTGCGGGTAATGGACTGGCGGGACTCCAACATCGTGCTCGGTGAGCAGATGAACACCCGTGGCTATGACTCGTCCACCCTGCTGCCGAGTCACAAAGGCGTGGGCATCCTGCGGCCGGACGGCGAGACAGCCGGAGCGGACATGCTGGCGACGACCGTGCGCACGTTCTACATGCCGAACTCCGAGTGGAGAACGATCTGTGCGCGTGGCCGAGAGCTCCGAGAGGCCGCAGGCACGCTGACCGGACATGCGGCCGGTGACGACACCACTCGCGCGCTCGATCCGGCGGCCGTGGTCATGGCGCTGGGGCCGAGTAGTGCAGGTGAGGAGCTGCCGGAACCGCTCGCCTCGGTCGTCGAGCACCTGGGCGACGAGGTGGACACGCGGGAGTTCGTGCCGACGGCTGAGCTGGTAGAGGCGTTGGACGTTGAGCCGACGGCGTTCGCCCGGCAGATGGCCGAGCTGGGATGCAAGCCGGTCCGGCAGTACGTGCCTGGTGAGGATGGCGGCACGCGCCGAGTCCGTGGGTACCTGACGACGGACATCAGGGCCGCCTGTGATGATTTCGGCGCGAACGATGTGGCTGGAAGTGACCAGCCATGACCCGGCGGGCTGAACGCAAGGACAAGGTCACGGTCAACGTGCCGGATGAACTTCCTGAACCAACAACGCGAGGATGGCGCATACTGCTAGAGATACTCGTCGAAGTGACTACGGTCGAAGTCTTGGACGGAGACGCCTCGTGACTGCTGAAATCAGCCTGAACCCCTGGTCGACGCTCGATGACCTGTGGGGCATCGAGGTAGCTAACGAGGCAGTCGACGACCGTGCGTGGACGTTGGCGTTCTACGGACGATGCTCCACGGAGGACAACCAGGACCCAGAGACTTCCTACGGCTGGCAGATCGGCAACGCGCGGAAGTTCGTAGGACCGCTGGGTGGAGAGATCGTCGAAGACTTCTTCGACGTCGGCAAGTCCCGTTCTGTCCCTTGGGATCGACGCGGCGAAGCCAGTCGACTGCTGGCCGCGTTGAAGGACCCGAACCGGAAGTGGAATGCGATTGTCGTGGGGGAGGGGACCCGGTGCTGGTTCGGTAACCAGTTCTCGTTGATCGCTCCCCGGTTCGCGGCCTATGGCGTGGACCTGTGGGTGCCGGAGCTGGGTGGCAAGTACGACCCGCGCAACGCGTCGCACAAGATGCTGATGAGCGTTCTCGGTGGGATGAGCGAGTCTGAACGTCAGCATGTGCAGGCGCGCGTCCGTGCCGCGATGGATTCGCAGGTCGTCAACGAAGGCCGCCACCAGGGCGGTCGGGCAGCGTACGGGTATGACGCTGTGGACGGCGGGCCGCACCCGAACCCGAGGAAGGCGGCGGAGGGCTTCCGCCTTCGGGTGCTGGTCCTCGATGAGTACAGCGCCGATGTGGTGCGGCGGATCTTCCGGGAGTACCTGCAGGGCAAGGGCGACCGGGCGATTGCGAAGGGACTGAACGAAGACGGCATCTTGTGTCCGTCGGCGCGACGTCCGGAGCAGAATCGGCACCGGCAGGCGGACGGATGGCAAGGAAGCACAGTCCGGTCGATCCTGGAGAACCCCAAGTACACCGGCTACGCCGTCTTCGGCCGATGGGCACGACAGGAGATGCTGCTCGACCCGGACGACGTCAGCGCAGGGCATGTGACCCGGTTCAAGCGCGCGGCCCCGGACAAGGTCGTCAGGTCCCGCCGACCAGCGCACCCAGCGATTGTGTCCGTTGAGGACTTCACGCGTGTGCAGTTGAAGCGCCACGCCAAGAGTGCCGGTGGGCTGCGGACAGCACGGAAGACGGAGCGGGCCGCGCGGGCGACGAAGTACACCTACCTGTTCCGGGGGCTGATCAGGTGCAGCGTGTGCAAGCGCAAGATGGAGGGGAGCCCACGGGTGCACGGGATGTACTACCGGTGTCCGGCTCGGACGCTCGCGCCAGGTTCTCCGGCACTTGTTGACCACCCGCCAACGATCTACGTTCGGGAGGACCCACTCTTGGAGGGCGTCAACGAGTGGCTCGGTGGGCTGTTCCATCCCAAGAACCGAGATCGAACCGTGCGGCTGTTGGTTGGATCACAGGAGAAGACGACCCGGACGGGTGATCGAGATCAGGCCGAGAAGCGAGCGAGGGACGCGGAGGCCAAGCTCAAGCGCTTCCAGGCGGCCATAGAGGCGGGTATTGACCCAGCTGCGCTGGTGGAGGTCATCAACCAGGCTCAGGCCGAGAGGGCTGCAGCCAGGGCGGAGCTGGACAACGTCCCGGCGCCGGACGCGTTCACCGATGCCGAGGTCTACGCAATGCTGGACTCGATGACCGACGTGGCCGAGGTGCTGACCGGCAAGCGACCCGAGAAGTTGATCGAGCTCTACTGGGATCTTGAGCTGAACCTGTTGTACGACAACGAAAAAGAGGCCGTCGATGTGACAGCCTCTATGCGGGTGAATAGTACGTGTGTCCGAGGGGGGAATCAAGCACGTCTACACCGCACACCCGCGCAGTGCGGGTGTTCATGTGTTAATTGTAGCCGTTTCTGGGCGTTAGTTCAAGGCACTGTGGACGGTCCTGACGAAGGCTTGTGTAGTCCAGTCCAGCTGGGGATCGGCGTTGGGGCTCGATCATGGAGGGTCTTCGTATGGATGTAGGCCGGCTGCGTGGTCGTACCCTCGTTCGATCAGCTTGGTCTGCAGTGCGGTGAAGTTCTCGTCGAAGCGAGTGGTGCTGAGGGTGCGGAGTGCGTTGAGGGCGACGTTGGCGATATGGTGCTGTTCCCACGGTTCGCCTCGGCTTTGGAGGAGCAGCAAGATCTTTGTGCTGGTTCCGGGGACCGGAACCGTTTCGCAGCGGTCGGCGACCTCGATGGCGTAGTCGATTGATCCGTCGGTGTAGGTGAGGGTCCGCAGCATGAGGGGTGCCCAGACACTATCTTGGAGGTTGGTGACGAAGGCCCAGCGTCCAGTGCGGTGAAGTACTTCAGTGGGGACGGCACTTCGTTTGGCATCGATCAGGGTTTGCCAGAACTCGACTGCGACGGCGAGGTCTGGTGCGTCGGTGTTGCTGTTTTCTACTAGGTGTGCGATGTCTTCGGCGGCGTTGGCTAGGGCGCTGGAGTTCTTCTTCAGAGCTTGGATGATCGCGTCTGTCTCGTAGCCGGCCTGGCCTTGCAGTGTTCCGAGGAGCAGGCTGACGGTCGCGTTTTCCGCGCCGCGGAGTGCCGCCGCGATGATGTCGTTGCGCAAGGTTTGGAGCAGCCAGGGGGTGATGTACCGGCCGTACTTGAGTGTGAGGTCCACTGTGGCAGGACCGGCGGTGGTTTCGTGGAACAGCGAGTCGAATCGTTGGTCCAGCCAGTCCTGGGCGATGCGTTCCAGCCGTAGGCGTTGCCACGCGATGATGGCCCGGTACTCCATGCCGACGGAACCGGTTACTTGGAGAAGTTGGTCGAGCGTGGTGAAGAACTGTGGACGGATCACTGGAGCGTTGCGATATTCCCAGTCAGCCAGGGACAGCACGGCCTGAAGCCCACGTCCACGTAGGTTGTTGATCGCGCGGTCGAGGGGATCGCTGGCAGTGGAGTAGTCGGGATCCGTTGGCATGTCGAGCGTCGCTAGCGCCCACGACCACACGGTGTCGAGGTGTTGGGTGAACGGTGCGTCGTGGTTGGCGAGCGCGGCGATCAGGTCGACTGTGGCGGCTTCGACGTGCTGCCAGTCGGGTTCGTAGTCGAACTTGTTGTCGCCGAGGACTGTCGGCGTCCACCTCGCGGACTTGGCCAGTGCGGCTGCGGCGATGATGCCATCGGTTCGGGAGACTAGGTCGACAGCCTTCTCAGCGAGAGCCCGGAAGTAGTGCAGCACGTATACGGGTTCGCGCAATGCCTTGACCATTGCAAGTGGATCTTCTGTCCATGCAAGCGGATCCGATGTGACTACGGTTTGTAGGGTGCGCGCGAGCTCCCGGGCACCGATCAGTCTGTGGTGTTCTTCGGCGTCGGGTCGCCATCTGGCGGTCATGCGGGCCGCATCGAGCGCAGGTAGATCTGTGAGTTCGTCCGCGCTGTATGCGGATTGGCTCCAGGTTGAGAAGGAAACCGGGATCCTGTGGTCGAACGCTTCTGGGGTCATCAGGCCGTGTTTGGCGGAGACCGTCGCGATCGGTGTTTGCCATTGAGTAAGGAGGTGCCCCGGCAGGATTGCTGACCACCTCCATGCCTTCTCCCAGTCCCCGGGCGGTACACCGGGGTCGGCAGGGGCAGCTGAGGGGGAGCCGAGCGTATCGGTCCACACGGTGAGTTGAGTGGGGTCTGGGTTGGCGGCCAGCACCGCTTGGACCAGGTCATGGTCGTCGCCGGTGGCAGTTTGTGATGACAGGCGTCGCGTGATGTGGTCGATCTTGTCGTGAAGCGGAACGTCATCCGCGATGGTAAGCACACGGCATACGAGGCGTTCACCGATCTCACTTGGGATCGGCGCGATCCACGTGAGCAACTGAGTGCCTGGTACACCGAGCGTGTGCGCACGAAGCAACAGCCGAGCGAGGTAGTGCGAGATGATGACGAGGAAGCGTCGATCATCTTCGCCGAGTTCGGTAGTCAGTCTGGCGATGCCAAGGGCGACCCAACCTGCGCCGTGCCGTTCGGCAGCGTTTCGGAGCTTGGCTACAACCATCCGGGTCCGCTTCTGCACGTTCTCCCGCGTCATTCCCGATTCCAGACGGTCCAACAGCGCGCGATAGTGGTAGCTGTCACGGTCCCAGGCGTCGCCGTTGAGCACGGTATTGCCGACACGTTCGACGATCGGATCGGAGGGATCGGCTTGCTTGACCACGCTGGTCGCGAGAGACCGCATGGATCTGTTGTCCGGGTGCGCTGTCACGATGTCACCGATGATCGTGTAGCCGTGAGGTCCGAGTTTCGTCGCCAGGATGAGCATGTTGAACCGGGCGTTGAGACGTGCCCCGTCCTGTAGTTGTTTGCTGTCCCTCAGTAGTCGCTGAGTTAGTGCGGCGACTGCCGCGGGGTTCGTGCGCGCGAGTCCTTCCGACAGCCCTGTTACGGGCCATGGCGACTCAAGGTCCGGCATAGGCACGGCATCGGCGTCGTACAGCGGAGTCAACCAAGCTGGATCGGCCAAGTGCGTGAAGAACAGCCGTAGATGGTGCGGGTTCGAGGCCAGTTCCCGAAGGCAGTCGACTTGATGCTCCCCTTGCCATGATTCTGCCGCCAACGCCCGAAGTCTCTGAACTACAGCGGCCGGTGGCGTGAAGAGCCGGACGAACCATGCGAGCGTTCGCTCGTAGAGCTCAGTGGCCGATTCCATGGCACTGTCCTGGTGGAGCCCTTGGCTGGTGGCCTTGCGAAGACGCCGGTACTCGGCGACTGGTCCGAGACCGTCGAAGAGCGGGTCCAGGCCGGACTTGTCGCGAAAGTAGGCGATGAGTCGAGCCTCGTGGTAGGAGTTGCGATCCTTCCTCTCCGCCGCATCGCGAAGTACCGCACCAAATACGTCGAGTGAGGCGGCGCTGTCGTTGCCCGGCTGTGCGACTTCCCGCTCGAACCGCTCCCAAGCCGTTATGACCACGGGCAGGCCACCCGGTACAGGAGTACGCCCGGTAACCACCGCATCCAGTGCCTCACGCAGGTTATAGACCGCACTCTCCGCGAACCGGAGGCCGGTGTCGTCCTCTACTGTTTTCTCAATGAGCACTGCCGCCGTCCGCAGCGCAGCGACGATCTTCTCGCCTCGAATAGACAGTTCAGTAACGACCTGCTCGGCCACCTCCCCAGGCAAGTCCATCAACGAACCGTCACTCCCTTCATCATCGTGCTTAACCTTGCTAACGACGGACAGTTTGATTGCGGCTGACAACCGATGACGTTGCTGGGGAAGAGCTAGTGAAGAGTCTTCTGTCATATGGGGATGCGTTGTGGTGGCTCGTTTCCGGTGCGCGACCAACGGGCTCCGTGGATATCGGTGTAGCTGACAGTGAGCTCGTACTCCCGCCCAACTGCTCGCATGGCATCGTTGCCTCGGACCATCTCAATGTGGAACTCGTGCGACCGATGGGCGTCAAGTGTTTGAACCGTCCTGTTGCCGCGCGCGGTCGCCCGCATGCGCCAACCCCAACTGGCGTCATCACATGCCACGACGTGATCAAGCCGAAGATCGCGAACGGGATGATCGCTGTGGTTATGAACGACCACGGCCAGTGCGCCCATATTGGTGACCCGACATGTGATGAGGCGCGCCTGTTCGGCGTCTCTCGTGTCGCGTTCGTGTCGGGCGGCTTCGTCCCGTTGCCGTTCCAGCGCCAGCTGTTGCTCGGCGATTGTGTTTCCCGTGCGGGCTTGCGCCGCGCTTTCCTCCGCAGCGTTCGCACTTCGCCAGGCTGATGCAGCCTGATCAGTTGCTGCATTGGCTTGGCTGCTCGCAGCTCTTGCTTGTCGTCCAGATAATACGGCCGCCACAATCGCGACCGCCGCGGCCACCCATCCGGCGATCGCGGACCACACTGCCGCGTCCATCAGGCGACGCCTCCCGCGGACGATGATCCACCAGCTCGCATGGCGGCGACGAGCTCTGCGTCCACTTTGCTCCTTCCTTCACGTCGATGTATTGGGACTTGTCTTCATCCGTCGGCGTCACGTTACGTCTTCACAGAGTGTAGATCGTGATGCAACGAGACCGTAACGAATCGGTGTCCCAATTGGAGGGACTAAGAGGGCGACAGGAACGCTGTTGACGCAGACGGACGGGCTAACGGTTCGAACAGCAACGAATCTGGCGGAGGTCGCAACCAAGCTCGCCGACACCAAATTCCGGGAGACGTTGTCCGCTGACATTGCGGAAGATGGCCGTTGAGGTTCCCAGGTCGTGGCCTCTGCTGGATCGCTACCAGGTGATTGCAGATTCTGAATTTCGCCCGGGTACCCGATCCGCAGTGAGCGTCAGGTCGCCAAGCAGTACGTGCTCGCCCTGCTGGCACCCGGGTAGCTCGCAGTCCGGGAGCTGCCGCGCGCCTACCGCACCCCGAGGGAATCTCGACCTGTCACCAGCGGCTGTTTCACCTGCGTTGGTGGTTCAGCTGGCTCACCGCCGAGGGCGTGGTCGACCTGGTCGCGGCCGACCAGCGGCACTGCGACGCGTTCCTGGCGTGGTGTAATCACAGCTGCGACCGGCAAACCCTACTTCCTGCGTGACCGTGCGGCTGGCCTCCTGCTCGCGCTGTTCCCTGAGCCGCTGACCCGTCTCTCCGCGCTCCGCATGGACGACCTCGACCTCACCGGTGACGAAGTCCAGATCACCCTCGGCCTGCACGGACAGATCCCGGTTCCCGAGCCCTTCGGCCAGATGCTCCGGGACTACGCCGCGAACTGCGGTCCCCGCAACATTGAGGTCAACCGAACCAGCCCTTGGCTGTTTCCCGGCAACCGACCCGGGCCAGCATGTTCACTCGATCTACCTGATGACGAAACTTGCTAAGTCCGGAATCAACCTGCTCGGCGCCATGCGCAGCCTGGTCTTGGAGATGCCACCCGCCGTCGCGGCCCAAGCCCTCGGCTGCACCGCCGAAGGCCACGCCATCCTCGCCCGAGCGACCTGGGCTAACTACGCCTCCCGCCGACGCCCACACGGAGCTCGCGACACCGCAAGTCGATGGCACTCAGCACGACATGTCCTTCGTGGATGGTTGATGCAAGGGCGCGTCCAAGGTGGCTTGTGACTGAGCGCTACGCATCATGCTCTGTGCCATCGGCGTGGTGGCAGCGACTAACTAGGAACAACCAGGTCAGTTCTGATTGCCGTCTACTTCACCGTTGGCAAATAAGGCATCGAGACGTTGTCGGACTTGCGCGGCCTCGTCTGGGTAGCCGCTGTCGTCCAACAGGGCGCTGGCTTCACTCCAACAGGCCACAGCTTCATCAATGTCGCCGGTGTGGTGTAGCGACTTCGCGAGAGTGTCGAGTGGGCCTGCGATGACCCCACCTCGGTGGGAGAAGATGAGCGCACGGAGGAGGGCGATCGATTCTTTGCACAGGTGAATGGCTCTCTGGTGCTCGCCAAGTCCCTGCCATGCGAGTGCTAGGCCGTGCAGCGCACCGGCTTCGCCACCAGGATCGTTACAGCGACGCCAGAGCATACGGCTGCGTTCGGCACGTTCGACGGCTTGTCGATAGCGACCGAGGCCAAAGTACGCCGAGCTGAGAAGCCCCTCGTTCCCGGCCTCGAGGCGCGCATTGTCGCGGAGCAGACGGGATGACTCTACAAGGTACGACAGTCCGTCCTGAAAGTGCTTACGTCTGCAGCAAAGTGAACCGAGAAGGCGGAGCGCCCGCCCTTCCTGGATCTGGTCGCCATGAGTACGAGCCAGGACTAGAACCTGCTCGTAGTCGGCTTGGGCCTCATCCCAACGTCGCGTCAAAGCGTATGTCTCGCCTCGGCTACTGAGGAAGTACCATTCGGCAGCGTCGTCACCAGAACGACGCGCAGTCTGTAGCCCGCAGTTGTAAGCCTCGAGGGCCTCGTCCCACCTACCCAGCGCGGTGAGGAATGCGAGGCTCTCAGCCAAGTGAAGTGCGTGCTCGGGCATGTTGTGCCTGCTGGCTTCGCGCATGGCGGCAAGTAGATTGTCTTGCTCATCAACGAGCGACTGCTGCGCTCGTGCTCGGTCGAAATCGTGTGTTGGGTGCTCTGGGGCGTTGAGGCGAAGAGGGAGGAATTCCGCACCGGGTAGAAGGGTTCTGTTGCAGGCACGGGCGGAGAGGGCGTACCAACTCAGTAATGCACGCAGGGCGTGCTCGCGCTCGTCAGCGTGATCATGGTGACGTGCCTGGTTGGCCGCGTAGGCACGGAGCAAGTCGTGGAACCGATATCGCCCCTGGCCGACCGGCTCAATTAGGTGTGCTCCAGCGAGCCCTTCGAGCAACCGACGCGCCGTCTGCGGATCAAGTTCGGCGACTGCGGCCGCTGCAGGCAGAGATAGGTCAGGGCCAGGGTGCAGGCCGAGACGTCGGAACAGTCGTGCCTGCTGGGCAGGCAGGCGCACGTAGGACCAGTCGAACACCGCCCGCACAGCCGCCCGTTCGTCGTTGCCGTGGCTGAGCACATTCAGTCGGTCGTGTTCGTCAGACAAATCGCTTACCACGTCGGTGACAGTGATGTCGGGGTGTGCGGCGACCTTTCCGGCGGCGATCCGCAGCGCCAGCGGCAGCCGGGCGCAGTGTCGGATCAGGTCGGTAACGGCGTCGGGTTCGGCTGCGACGCGGTCGGGGCCCATGATGCCGGTGACCAGTTCGAGCGCTTCGGATGAGGTGAGTAGGTCGAGGGTGAGGCGGTGGGCAGTGGCGGTCACCACGAGTCCGGTGAGGCTGTCGCGGCTGGTGACCAGCACCATGCACCCCGCCGTCCCCGGTAACAGAGGGCGGATTTGCTCGGCGCTGTTGGCATTGTCCAGTACGATCAGCATCCGCCGCCCGGCCAGTAGCGATCGGTACAGGGCCGCTTGGGCGTCCTCACCGGTTGGCATTTTCTCCGCCGGGGTGTCCAGGGCGCGTATGAAACCGTCGAGAACCTCGCCGGACGTTACAGGGTCGCCGGGGCCGTAGCCTCGGAGGTTGGCGTGCAGGGTGCCGTCCGGGAACCGGTGTTGTGCGCGGTGTGCCCAGTGCACGGCGAGGGTGGTTTTGCCGATGCCGGCAGTGCCGTTGATCGCCGTAATCACCACCGTCGACGCCTCATCATTTTCGGGTGGGTGGATCTCACCATCTGTCGGGAGCAGGGCGTCGAGGGTGGCGAGGTGGTCGGCGCGGCCAATGAAATCCCGTACTGCTAGCGGCAGTTGCCGTGGCACCGGCAGCGATCGCGCGCCGACATGTCCGAGATCCAGCTGAGTCGTGTGCTTGGTGTCGGGCGGGTAGGGATGATCCGGCAGAGCGATCCAACCGGCGGTGCTGGTCTCTTTCTCGGCCACCTGGACTGGGCGGTAAGTGGCTGGTGCGGCGCCGGGTGTGTGGCGCACGACGTCGTCGAAGAACCAGTTTGACGTGATCACCGCGAGCACGCCGGGTGAGGCGGCGAGTGCGGCTTTGAGTGGTTGTGCCTCGATCAGCCGGAAGGTCAGGGTGAGGGATGAGGAGGTGACGCCGTGGTCGTCGTAGTGGACTTCTCCGGCGTGTAGTGCCATTCGCAGCCGGATCCGTTGTGGGTCGGGGTGGGTGTCGTTGTGGATTCGCAGCGCAGTGACCAGCGCGGGCGGTATCGCTTCGACGAACACTGCTTTCGAGGTAGCGGCGGGGGCGAGGATGAACACCGCGTCGCCCCGGTCTTCGTGGTAGCAGTCGGTCCAGGGCACGTCGACGCTGTCGAAGGCGGTTCGTGCCACGTGGTAAAGGCCGTCGCGGACACGGCGTTGATGCGGGTTGGTTCGCCGTCGATCCCCGAAACCTTCGACATCCAATACCACGATCGTGTGATGCCTCGCTGTGTACGCGTCGCCCATGTTGCCCGCCTGTCATGGTGTTCCCGCCACTCGATGAAGACACTGAAAGCGTGGCAGGAATCGACGCATCGGTGAACGTCGTAGTGCGGGATCACCCCAATGCTCGAGTTGGCCAGACCACTTGTCACTCGGCAATCTCGCGAGCTTGGCCGAAGCGACGTGAAGCCGGTCCCGCCTTCTGTCGCCCGAGCCAGGGAACTCGTGACGTCGCAATTCGCGATTGCGCGGGCTGCCTGTGCACCAACTATGTGCACCTGCCGCAGGAGTTCGAGGATCGCCGTGACCAACTCAGGGTGGCCGGTGTTGTTACTGATCCGCGGATGACGTAGATCGAGCGACTGAAGGAGCAAGCCGGACAGCTCAAAGGTCAACTGGCGGCTCGCACACAGGAGAAGGCCGCGCTGATGGCACTTCGCGCTCAGGCGGCTACGAGGCTGGCGGCTGAGCACGAGAAAATCACACGGCTACGTGCTGTGCTGGCCGACACGAGCAACGTCCGCGATCTGTTCGTGTCTCGAAGTCGCGCCCTTCACAGATCGTAGCCGCGCCTAGTGCCTACGTCCGTAGGTCGGATCGCCGCCAAACTCAACCGCGTGTGACGGTCGGCGACCGCGTGCTGCTGGTCGTTCGTTGGCTATGGCTGCAGTTGGGCGTTGTCGAGGCGGCGGTGGACCATCGACAGCGTGGTCAGCAGCTCTAGCAACTCGTCGTCGGTGACAGTGCGATTCAGGCGTGGGTCGTGCGCCACGGGGTTCCGGAACATCCCGGAGAGGCCCTTGATCATGTTGGTGAAGCCGGCTTGTTCATCCCTGTCGGTATGGCTGGCCAAGGTGTTGATGGCCAGCCGTGGCACGCCTGACCGACCCAGGGCAAGGGCGGCGTCAACGAGAGCGGCGCCGTCGCCGGTGAGACCGGTCCGGGAACGGAGCTTGTCGAAGACGCTCTTCGAGGCCTCCAGCATGGCGTGGAAGGCGTTCTTTTGGAGCAGTTCGGTGGTGCAGTAGCGCAGGACGTCCGGGTGCGTACCGCGGCGGCGAAGCTCCGCGCGCATGTTGTTGGCGTGCTGAGCAGCCTCGGTCAAAGTGGACGCTTGTGGTCCTCGCTGGATCTGCCCCTTGTCGTTGACCCGGAGTCCTTCGTAGACCAGCACCTCGTTGAGAGCGTCCTGGCGCAGCGTCCTCAGGCTTGGTTGGTTCCGATAGCGCACTGGAGCCATTGACTGGGTGATGAAGGCGATCACGCAGTTGGACGCGCAGTCGTTTTGCTGCTTAGACAGCAGGGCGTAGCGGAGCCGCACTCGTTTGGTGTCGCGCTCCAGGGGGTCGGGGATGTTCAATTCGGCGAGCAGTTGACCTATCTGGGAGGCGGTGAGGCCGGTGGTGGTGTCACCCAGAACGTCGGCGACACCTTCGACGACCTGCGCGTCCCAGGGCGGATGGAGCTGCCCCACTGGTTCGTCCCTTCATCAACGGCAAGTTGCCAGCGCCATGATCTCCTGAGCAATCAGGGCTTGCGCGGCGCCAGGCCCCATTTCTGGACGAAGGATTTGCCATTGAGACCCCAGGTCGCCAGTTGGGCACTGACCTTGTCGGCGTCCTGGTAGGCGTTGTCGGCTGCCAGCGCTGCGGCGTACTTGCTGACGGCTTCGCGGAGCTTGGCGAGCTTGTCGAAGGTGATCACTCGGGCCCCTGGTCGGGCGGAGGCCTGCTTGTGCAGCATCTGGGTGTTGTGGATCAAGACTGGGGTCGCGCTGCAGGTGTGGTCGTACTTCTCGTGGAACCAGTCCATCGAGTGCGACAGCTGTTCGGCGTCGTGGCGCCAGATCGCGTCGGTCGTGGTGCCGCTCTTGCACTCGATGACCAGGTATGCAAGCTCGCCTAGGGACCACAACACGTCCGGCCCTTCTCCGGTGTCGCGCTCAGGTCGTTGTGCGCCAAACCCGAGGTGCAGGCCGAGGCCGTGGATGGCCTGCTCGAAGTTCGGCACGCTGGCTGGGTCCAGGTCTGGTGTGAGGTCGTCCAGGATCGCGGCAACGCCGACGATCAGGTCGTTCCCGTTGTCATAGCGCTCGGTCAGGTACTCCACGGCCTGCTGGGCTTGGTCGGCGATGCTGCTCAAGCGGTGGTACTCGACGCCGTCGCGCGGACGCAATACCGCCTTGTTGTCGGTCTGCGCGGACTTCTGCATCTGTAGCGCGGCAGCCGGGTCCACCAAGTGCAGATAGCTGGCGGCCCGCTGCTTGAGCCAGCCCTCGTGCCGCCGATCGCCGCGGGCTGCAGTGGTCGCCTCGCGCATCTTCGCGTGAGCGTCCCGGTAGCGGCCGAGTTCAGCCAATCGGAACGCCTCCCGTTCGGCCACGGCAATAGGCGAGATAGTGCTGGTAGCTGGGTAGGTGACGCCGTCAAGGACGTCGCGGCTGGCTGTAACCCACTTCGGATCTCGGTCCAGGCACTGGTTGATCACGCTACCGAGTTCGCGGAACGGCATCCCGTGGAGCATGTCGGCGACCTGCTCAGACAGGATCAGCTGGGCTCGGGTCGCCGGGCTGAACTTGGCTGCGCCGCCGGACTTGTGTAGGCGTTGGGTGAGTTTCGAGCCGAGCAGCAGCACCACGCAGTGGTCGTCGTTGGATCGCACGCCGCGGCCCATGCCTTGTTCGATCCGCTGGATCTGCCGGGTGATCATCGCGTCGCTCTCGTCCAGAGCGAGGGCTTCGATGCGATCAAGGGCGCTATATGCCTCGGGGAGCCCGTCGAGGGCAAGAATGCGGCAGGCGTTGCCGGGGAGGTCGATGCCGTCATACTTGTTGATCAACACGACCAGGCCGACATGGCCGTCGCGCAGCGCGCGGACGCCGTCGTGTATGGATTTGCTGTCGTGCTCGGCGTCGGCGACTTCCCGCCAGAACGCGGCTCGGCGGCGGGACGGCACGATGACCACGACGTTGTGCTGCTCGGCCTGCTCGACCAGGAAGTCGCGTACTTCCTCGTCGGTTGTGCCGGGGTAGGTTTCTAGCGGGGTCAGGATCATGCGGTCACCGAGATCGTCGGCGGTTTGCGGGGTGATCGGCGTGGCGATCGTGGTTGGCGTGGCGTCGAAGTGTGTGACCAGGACGCTGTCGTCGGCCAGGGTGGCGGTCAGGTAGATCCGGCGCTGGGCGGCGGCCAGCTTAGGGATCCGATCGATCGGTGGGCATGGAGGTTTGATTTCGATCTCGTCATCGCTGATCGCTATGTCGCACAGTTGCAGAACCTCGTGGATGAGAGGCCACACGAACTTGAACTCGTCGCTCGCGCGGTGCGGGTGCAGGGCGTTGAGGACCTGCTCGTGACGGTCAGCCCAAGCCCAGTATGGAATTCGCAGCGCGACACCAGGGACGCCTTCGGTCAGGTCTCGGAACGCCGAGGGCGACTGATCACGCAGTGCGTCATCGAACAGGTTGGCCAGTGGGTTGTAGGCCGCGTGGCCGCGGGGGATGGTCAGCGTGAACTGATCTTCCAGAGTCGCCAGGCAGGCGTGCGTGTCGTCGACCAGCACTGAGCCCATCTCGATGTGCTGCCGGGTGTCGCCTACGACGCCGAACACGGATAAGCCGTTGATCACTTTGTGCACGTAGGTGACGAGGATGGCCTTCCTGGCTTGGAACCGGCCTGAGCGGGGATCGTCGGTCGTCTCGATGCCCAGGGCCTTGGCTTCGTCCCGTACCTGGTCGGCAAGGTAGATGTCGGGGGTGATATAGACGGCAGGGCCCGCCCCCTCGTTGAGGCAGCTCTTGAGCATCATCAGCCCGACGACCGTCTTGCCGCCGCCGGTGTTCATTTTGACCAGCAGGTCGGATTCGGTGCGCCGCTCGTGCCAGCGGTTCCACACCTGCGTCTGCACGTCCCATGGTCGGGCGTACTTCGGATCGCGAGTCGGCAGCGCGGCGAAGATCCGCCGCGGTTCGGAGGCGGAATCCACGACCGATCGCATGGTCAACTTGCCGAAGTCGAGTCCCGCCATCATCAGCCCCCTGCGAGGTTGCGCACGTCAGTGTCCGTGTTGTCTGGTCGCCATCGTTCCGGTCAGTGTTTCGGCCGAGCACCCTCGGCACCCATTCGGGCGTACGTCGGCGGAACCAGCCGACGCAAGGATCGCACTCTGAGCTGTATCGGAGCCGTCGATAGTAGCGTTCCGTGGGTCGTTCTCCCGGGCAGACCTTGTGGATTGAGCCTGCTGGCTAACTCGCGTAGCGATCGACGAGCCGGTTGAAGAACTTGGAGAGGAGCTTGTCCATGGCTGGACGTCCGGTGAGCGCGGCGCCACCGAAGCGGTAGCCCTCATAGCCACGAAGCCGTTATTGAGTGCGTCGCTGGCAACGATCTTCGGCTTGGGGCCGTCGGCGGCGAAGATCAGGTTTTTCATCGAACTGGGCACGCACCTGCCGACTCTTTGGCCGACGAAGACCGGGGCGCCGCTGATGGCGTGGACGGGGACGATCTCGTAGCCGTCTTGACTCAGGATCTGGTTGAGAAACACGTGGAGCCGCTCTACGTCGGCCAGGTGCATCCGAACCTCTGGGTGCAGCATCTCGGCCAGGAACCGCAGGAGAGCGGAATCACTGGTGGCCGAGTCGAACCGGTCGTATTCGAGGACCCAGAAGCGCTGCCGCACTGCAGTGGGTCTGGAGAAGCACGGCCTCGTCGCACCGCAAGAGCGCAAGCTGTGCAGCTTGCGTCGTTCCTAAATAATGTTGTCCACTATTTGTCCTGTATTTGTCTAGGTTCTTGGCCGACGCCTCGTTTAGAATTCGTCGTTCCCTTGCGCGGGAGGATGCATGCGTATACCACGCCGGAGCCGCACTTGGATCTGGACAGGACGACTCCTCGCAATGCTGGTCATCTGTGCTGTCGCCAGCTACTTGTTCGCGAGCGGGCTAGATAAGGCCGACAAGATTGCCAGTGTGATCGGCGCGCTGGCGGCGCTAATAGCGTTGATCGCGCCGTACTTACTGCCGTCCCCACATCGAGCAGGGCCGGACCATACACCCAACCCGAGCGGCCATGGTCGCATCGACTTGAGGCACGCACGTGGGGTTCAGATTAGTCAGTCGGGAGAGAATGTGCAGCACAACGTCTTCGTCGGTCCTCATGACACACAGCGCTGACGGAGGTCATGATCCGTGGATCGACGCTCGGCAAGTTCAGGGCGCGGCTATTCACATTGGTAACAATGGTCACATAGAGCAGAACAACCATTACCACTCTATTCCTACACCGTTGTCGCATGATGTTCTGCACAAAATCGACAGTGCTGATCAGACCAAAGCGTACGAGTTGTACGACCAGTGCGAACCTGGGCTGCAAAGGACGTTGCTCGCCAATTCGCGCTGGGCTCGAAGTATATTTCCGCGCGATTTTGCTAAGAAAGGTGCTCAACTTTGTGCTGAGCTGCTGCACGGCATGCGTATTGATCGGGCTGAGCTCTTACTTGCCGACCTAGCCGTAGAGGCCCAGGATGAGATTACACACTACTTGGCGTGGCGTCTGGCCAAGGGGGAAGTCGTCGAAAAAGCGCGAACACGAGTCAATGACTGGGCCGGCGGTAATCTCACTCGAGCTGCTCAAATCCTCGGTTGCGTGGCGAGGATGTCGGCTGGTGAGGCTCAACTTGCTGGCTCGCGCAAAGCCATCGAATTGTTGCCCGACGGTCCGTCTTTCCTTCTTAAACTGGATCCTAAGGTAGGGGCATGGCTACTGCGGCGGCTTCTACCCCAGCCTGGAGCGAAGGGGAACGGCCCGACGTGTGAACCCGCTACTACTTTTCAAATCGATGCTTTCCTGAGCCGGTTGGAAGAGATCAACGCTCAGAGAACCGCTGCCTTGCTAATCATGCTGCCTCCCAGAGAAGTGGCCGGATATCTATCGCGCCTCCGCTTTGCTCCTAGCGCTCGCCTCATCGCGTGTTACATCCATGATGCTCCAAGTCAGAAGGTAAGAAATGAACTGTGTCAGGCGCTGTCACGTCCCGTGTTGGCCGCCGATTTGAAGTACATAGCATCCCCGAATGGGAATCTTTCGCGCCTGAATTGCGAGATTCCCCGAATGTCCGGGTGGCCGTGGATCGACGCTTCACTGGCCCTGCTTGTATCCATCAGGCATGGAATGGCGCGCCTTACCGGCAGTGACGGCAAGTTTACGAAGTCGGCGCAACTTGAAGCCAAAAACCTCTGCGATGTGTGGGGAGCGGCGCGAGGTGCTAACAAAGACAGTTCTTTCTACCGGCGCCAACGCAATCATCTCGCGGTGCTCGTCGCTGTGTTCACTGTCGCCGCGCTACTTCAGCTTACGATCTTCTAACGCGCCTAACCGATCAGTCGTATATAGCTCTGCGCGTTTCCGTGTGCACCGGCAGCCATTTCGATGGGACGAACAATGGCGCGGTCGGTGATCACTGAACTCGGCAGTGCCGCCGGGTAGTGACCGCGTCAGCTCTTTTCGTTCTCTGCTACTGTTAGGCGGCATACAGATTGCCAGCTTTGTAGTCGGTCTCGCATGCGCAGTCTTAGCTCTGCTTTCGCTCGGCTGGAATGGATCGTCTTTCAGGCTGACCTGCGGTCGAGTCAAGATTGAACTGTTCACAGGCGTAGTCGACCAGTATGGCGACTTGTTCGTCGTCCCAGTGAACTGGCGTGGCAGAGTGAACTACTCCTATGGATTGGATCACCTTTACTTCGCGGACCGGTGGTATTGGGAGATGGAGAAGGTCGCAAAGATGTCGATATTAGGTATCCGTGTGCGCAACGTTGGTCGTCTCCCGATTGTGCTTGATAGCTACAGATTTTATGCAACCTTCCGTCCGTCGATCATCAACTTTTTGCTGTCAAAATGGGAGATCTGGTTGCCCAGGCGGAGGCGGTTAGGTACCGAACCGTATGATGACGACATAACTGGACCTGGCTTGCCGGTCAAATTGAAAGTCGCCCCCTATGTGATTGCAGAAGAAATCGCAGCACGAATCACGAGTTTCAACGAACACTGCTATGGCAAGGCGCCGTTCCGTGGCGAAATCCTGCTTGGCGACGGCCGGGCATATCGAGGAGGCGAGTGTATCCGCGTGCGTTAGCAGAGGACAGAGGTCATTGTGCGGCGTCTACGATCCACATAGCGTATCGGGCCGCGACGGTGGCGCTGGGGGGAGTTAACTAGGGCGTCGGGCCTGCTCACCGGAGGAAGGAGACACGTGGGTCCTGGATCTGGGCGCTGGTGGCCGTGGGTGATGCTATTCGCCTTGACTGCGTCGGTGCTTGGGGTTGGGCTCGCTCTCGGTGCGCTCGACACCGGGGACAAGGTTGCCAGCCTTATCAGTTGCCTGGTCGGTGTTGTCACACTGGGTCTAACTTGGGTCACGTCGCGTGTACCCTCCCGGGTTAACGACACGCTGGAGACGTCTGCTTTTCAGAGTCTCTCGAAGCAGATGGCTGAGCATGTTCGCCGCGAAGCGACGGGCCGTCATCTATTGTTCCCCGAGCCGTTGAGAGTGCCGTGGTCGTCGGTCAACGGACCGGCCGCCGCGAGCCCAGATGTCGTCCTCGGCCGTCTATCAGGCGTCCGGCGCACCGCTCTGCACCTGTGCGGAGACGTGACCACGCTCGCAGACACCGTCGCAGCCTTGCCCGCCCGCCAGGTGGTGATCCTCGGCGACGAAGGTGCAGGCAAAACCTCGACGGCGCTGCTGCTCGCCCTGCGTCTGATCGACGAGGGCCGAATCCCTCTTCTGATCGACCTGGCCGGGTGGGCCGCGGACCTCGACCGCCTGGACGAATACCTAGTGAGGTGCTTGAGGTCTGTGCTGCCCGCAGGGCTGTCTGTAGAAGTCGTCCGCGCGGTTGCGTCCCGGCTGGTGGACAGCGAGAAGCTCATTCCTGTGCTCGACGGTCTGGACGAGATGCCCTCCGGCTTGCGCGAACTCGTGATTAAAGACGTGCAGACCTGGAACCGCCCGTTCGTACTGACCAGCCAACCGCTGGAGTACGAGACAGCCGTCCGCGCAGCGGGTGTGACAGCGGCCAGGGCACTAGTCGTGCGCTTGGCTCCCATGCCGGTTCCCGAGATCATCGCGCATTTGACAGCGGGACGTGCAGACACGGAACGTCGGTGGTCTGACGTGGTGGCACGACTGCACAAACAAGATGGGGGACCGCTCGGCGAAGTGCTGTCGTCGCCTCTTATGAGCGGATTAGCCAGAACCGCATACACCCCAAGCGACTCCGACCCTGACGAACTGCTGTCTCTCGACACCGCAGATGCGGTGGAACGCCACCTGATGGACGTCGTATACCGACGGGACGAGCCCCTCACGTGGCTGGCAGGCTTGGCCGGCCACCTCACACGGCTGGAAATGCGGCATATGGACTTGAGCGGCCCATTGACCCCGGCGGGTTGGGGTCGGCACCGGCGACGCGCCGTGTCCTTTTTGGTTACTGCATGCGCCGGGTGGTTCGCCGCCTTCGACGGTCGCCACATCGATTGGAGCGGCCCACTTTACGACACGATCGCCGCTATCGCGGCCTGGATAGCCATCCTGGTCGGCTACATGATTCTCCGGCTCGCCTACCGCAGTCGGGCCGATATAGCAACCCCATTCCGACTCAAAATAACGATCACCAGAATGCTCCGCGGTGCGGCGAGTGCAGTGGGCTTTGCGACAGTCCTGAACCTCATGGTTCTGTTATCGCCCAACAACAGTCCAGACCTAAGTGACCCAAGGCTAGTCGCTGGCATCATCACCATCACCCTTCTCATTGCGGTACTCGGCGTCTTCGGGTGGGGAAGCCTCACTGAAACTGTAGCCGACAATGAAGTTTCGCAACCGCTCGCCACTCTGCGTCGGGACCGTATAGCTCTAGTAGCCCACTTCCCCCTCCCCATTATCGGTACGGCCGCATACTGTGCGACGATAGGAGGATGGACTGAATTTTACGGCACGTTAGTATTGTCCCTTCTTGCATCGACGATTGTGCGCAACCAAGTCCCCGGCTTAGCTTGGAGCAGGTGGGTTCTGTGGCGCCTGCTACTGTTTCGTCGCATACCAACGCATGACCGCAGTCTCGGCGAGGCACTGGAGGACGCCCGCACACGCGGCATACTGCGTGCTTCGGGAACGAGCTACCGCTTCCAGCACGCCAAGATCCACGACTATCTTGCTCGCAGCGAAGGCGCTCTCAGTGATCTGTGACACCGGGGCGGCGATCGGCCACCTGGGCATTTCGCGGACATTCCGTACGAACCGAAGCGGAAGAAGGATGTCGACGGCGGTAAGGCCGCAGCGTAGAAACCGTAAAAGGTAGGGGATCGAATCGTGTCGATCCCCTACCGACTAGTGGTCAGGTTGTGCCAGTGGATGTGGTTCACCGGTGAGTGCGGCCAATGCGGTTGCGACTTCGTGCACATCGGCTCGGACATATGTCGAAGTCGTTCCGGCGTCGGTTTTGCTGTTGTGGCCAGCGAAGGCGCGAGCGGTGGCGTAGCCGAAGTTGCGCTCGACCCAGGTGAGCGTGGTATGTCGCAGCCAGTGAGTGGTGACTTGCTGGGTGGCGACCCAAGGAAGATGTCGTCCGATGCGTTGCCAAAGGTGGTCGTAGCGTCGCGCGGTGATCGGCTGGCCGGTGCGGTAGCGCAACAGCCGGCAGCCGCCACCGCCGCGTTCTTGGTCGTGGCGAACCAAAGCTCGGACGAGTGTGGGGGATACGGGCTGCCAGCGGACAGTCTCGCCCTTCTCTCGCAGGCGTACGAGGCATTGTTCGCGATCGAGGTCGTCTGGTGTGAGGGCGAGTGCTCCGCCGCGACGGCAGGCTGTTTCGGTGTGGAGGCGGAGCAGGAGGGTGTCGAGGTCGGGATCGTTGCCGGTGATGCTGGCGGTGTGGTTGATTTCGGCGAGTCGGTGGGCGGGAAGTGCGCGGCGTGGGCTGGCGAGGCGTCGGGGTTTGTGGACTCGGGCGGCGGGGTTGTTGGGTTGGGTGATGAGTTGGTCGGTGACGGCGTGGCGGTAGAGGCAGCGGAGTGAGCCGATGAGGTGCTCGGTCGCGGTCCGGCCGCCGCGGGAGTTCCTGCGGACCACGACGTGCGGTTTGAACTGCTCGGCGAGCTGCATGATTTCCAGAGACGTGGGCTCGTCGACGCGTCGGTCTCCCCACACGTCGACTACTCGGCGCCAATATGTGGCGTATACCCGTCGGGTGCTTGCTGGCACGGCTTCGGAGACGTGCTGGACGTAGTCGCGAATCGTGGGCATCCGTTGAGGTGACGTGGGCGTGTCCAGGAGTTGTTCGGCGCTGATGCCGAGCCGCGCTAGGAGAAGGCGGACGGCCTCAAGGTCGGTGGCTGTCATGAGGGTGCACCGGTGAGTTGTGCTGTGTGGTGGTCGAGCAGGATCTTGTCCAGTGTGGATGCGGGATACACGGCGAGCATCCGGTGTGTCGGACTGGCGATGACGAGCAGTCGGGCTCCGGCTTCGAGTCGGGTGGCGTGTCGTGCCGCGGCGGGGAGGCGAAGGTGTCCTTCGCGGGTGAGGTGATGAGGTCCGGCGCCGGTTGTGACGATGATGATGTCGCGGTGCACTGTGATCGAGATCGTTCGGCCGGGAAGCCAGCCGAGTGCTCGCAGGGCTGACCGGTCGGCGAGTCGGCCGCGGCGGTCGATGGTCGTGGTGGCGTAGTGGTTGGTGGTGGCTGCTGGGTGTGTGTGGAGTTCGGCGACTGGCAGGCCGGTGGGGTTCGGGTTGTGTTTTGCTGGGTGCTGCTTGGAGATCGCGGTGAGGCAGTCTTGTAGTGACCGCGGGCGTGCTCGGGTGTCAGCCATGTGCCCGCTCGTTTCTGGTGCTGATGTACTGGGCTTGGCCGATCTCGCGAGGGTCGGCTGTCAACGCGGACGCTGACGTGTCGGGCGCGCGCAAGACCAGCACTGTGTGGTGGGCGGCTGCAGCGACCGGCGTGCTGAGTGGGCGAGCAGCATGGTCGACAGCGGATTCGTGGTGGAGTACTCGCGTGCCGCGGATGCGTGCGGTTAGCGCGATGCACCGATCGACCAGGATCAGCCCGCGCGCTTCAGCGGCTGCCGCCGCGACGCTGGCCAGGTCGATCAGTGTCCCGTCCGGCGCTCGGTGCGAACGCACGACGAGGACGGCGTGGCCGCCTGGGCGTAGTAGCGATGCGATGGTTCTGGTGTAGTCGGAGTCCGGACTGAGACTGGTGCCGAGGTCGGTGGTGCGGATGGTGGTCAGGACGAGGTCGGCTCGGTGGTGGAGTCCTGCGGTGTGGACGGTCGTGGTGGGATGGTCGCGGCGGTGGATGACGGTTCCGTCGTGCCATGCGCCGCTGCGTTTGGCTGCGGTGACGTTTGCACGGGCCGTACGCCACCACTGCGGGCTGGTCGTGATGCCGGCGGCGTGGCGGTTCGCGCGGAGGGCTTCGACGAGTACGACGCCGAAACCGCAGTCGGGGTCGATGACGAGGGCGCCGGGGGTGCTGTAGTGCTTGATCGCGTGCTCGGCGATTGCGGGCGGGGTCGCCCAGGTGTCCTGGTGGGATTCCGGGGCGTAACCACGAGTGCGAAGTTGGCGTGCTGTGGAGTGTTGGCCGGTGGGCCACACTGACTGGTTCGCGTACGAGTGAGCCTGTGTCCAGGGCGCTCGATTCCGGTCGTTGAGGGTCATGCGCGGCCGTCCTCGGCGACAGTCGCGTCTGTGGTGGTGTTGCTGAAGATGTGCAGGTCGGCATGAACCCGTGCGTGAACCGCCGGTGGCGCCGATATGCCGCTGTCGCGTTGTTCGATCGGAGCTTGTAGCACCGCGATGCGGTCGAGGTACTTCAATCCGTCTCTGTGCGCTGCCTGGACGAGTGCATTGGCAGGGTCATGAAACCGTGCGGGGGTGCGCTGGCCATGAGTGAGGACCGCGAGGATGCCGTCCGGGACCAGCGACGAACTCCATGCGCTGGGGCGCATGGCCATGACTGACCTCGGCTCGGCTGCGGTGATGATGGCGTTGAACAGTTCGATGTCGGCTGCTGGCGTGATGTGGCAGGCGGACTCGTAGGGCGTGGCGAGTCCGGTTTGGACTCCTCGGCCGAGCCGGACGATGGGCCAGACAGCTTCGAAGAGGCCAGCGTAGGGGCCGAGACGACGTGGTGTCGGTGTGGCAGCGGGACCGGGTGCAATCAGAAGGACGCGGTCGCCTGGGCTGGAGTACGTGGTGACGATCTTGACTACTGCGTTGAGCAGCCAGTCGGCGAGAACACCGGTTCCAGGACTCGGGATCTCCTGGGCACACGGCCATACAGAGGTGAACCTTTTCCGCCGTGGCACGTCGTGGCGCGGGACGCGGCGGCGTCGCCCCGTGGTGGGCGTGGCTTTGCGTGTTGGGTGTGCCATCGAGGACTCCTGGGTGGTGAGGTCGTAACTCACCCGTGAAGTCCTGTTTGGCGTGTCCGGTTTGGACAAGGCCGCCGGAGAACGTGGCTAGTCGATCCGACGGTCTGCGTCGGGACGCAGACTCTGCTGGTGAAAGGGCGGAGACCGGACTTGGACTCGCGTAGTGCGTCCAGTCCGGTCGGCCTCGGTCGTTGTTGTTCCGCTGGTCAGTCGCGCTTGGCGCCCTCGGGCCAGAGGACTGTCACGGGGATGTCGCGTTGTTGGGCGGCGTTGACGACGTCGGCGGTGCCGCCGTGTCCGCCGGAGGGGCCGCCGTCCCAGATGGCGATCATGGTGTCGACGGTGGAGAGGACGTGTTCGGAGGCGGCCATGTAGGCGTCGCGGTTGGATTCGGCGAACGGCATGGTGTGCACGGCGGAGGCTTTGCCGAGGAGTTGGTCGAACTGGGCTTTGTTGTGTGGTTTGACTTTGCGGTTGCGGTAGTCGGCGGCGGGCAGGACGACCTCGATGCGTCCGCCGAGCTCGAGAATGACTTGGGCGAAGACCTGGTCGGCGCCGCGGGCCAGGCAGGTGACGCCGATCAACTCGGTCGCGGGGTGTTCGGCGAGGGTGGTTCGCAGGCTGTCGGCGACGAGTGTTTCTGTGTCGGGGGTGAGGTTGGAATGGCCGGTGATTCCGATGTGCGGCACTGCGGTCCCTTCAGGTGTTGCTGTGTGCGATGGTCAGGTCTGCGATAGCGGTGCGGACGGCTTTGATGGTGGGCAGGGTGGCGAACTGCGCGGTCTCGTGGTGGAAGTCGCGAAGTTTCGTCCCGACCCGGCCGTTGGCCCACGTCGACGCGATCGGGAGGGCCGCGCTGACCAGTTCGGACGCTCGGTCGGGGTCTCGTGTGATCAGGTGGGTGCGGGCGAGGCTGATGAGGTCGAACACGCGGTTGCGGGGACGACCGGAGTCCCGGAGACGCAGGGCCTGTTCGATGTAGGTCTGCGCTTGGCGCGCGTATTTGGGGTCGTGCTGGGCCAGGTCGCGGTACCGCGCGCCGATGACTCCCGCGAGCTCGGCGGCGTCGAGGCTGCGGGCTGAGGGCGTGCGCGCATCGGCGTCGCGCGTGCCTTCGGCGTGGTAATCCTCGGCGAGCCGCACCGTGCGGTGGAACGCGCGAGCGTCGCCTTTCTGGGCGTAGGCCCAGCCTTCGCGGGTGGCCAGGACCGCGCGCAGGCGCGGGGTGGCGGTGCGGCGGGTGGCGTACTGGGCGAGTTGGACGACGTCGAGGCCGTCGTCGGGGCGGTGGAGGTCGAAGCATTGACGGGCCAGTGAGGCGAGCGCGACCGCGGCGAGGGCGTCGTCGCCCGCGACGTGAGCGAGTTCGGCGGCTAGTACGAAGTACCGTTGGGCGTGCCGGTGCTGGCCGGCGTCCCAGGCCATGGACGCGACGATGTCGGCCAGTTCGGCTCCGACGCGGAACGCGCGCAGGGTTTCAGGAGTGTCCTGGGGAGCCTGTTTCAGGCGTTGCGTGTGGCTGTTGAGCTGTGCGACCACGGCACGACGGGCGAGTGTGTTCTTCTTGGAATGCCATGCCCGCAGGTCGCTGACCAATTGCTCCGCGGAGTCCAGTTCGGGCGGAGCAAACACGGTCCGTTCATTGGTCGAGAATGCGTATACCGGCCTTAGGAGTGGTTCCAAGGCAGAGTTCAGTGACGTGCCGGTGAGTGTGGCGGTCGCGGCGAGAATCGTCCGGCGGTTCGGCGGCATGAGGTCCTCGTCGGTGATGAGTGTTGTTCGTTCAATCACTGATCGGGCGTCCCACGAACCCGAGACCTTGAGCTGGTTGGGTGTGGTGTTCAGGTCTGCGTGTCGCCGCCGGGGTCGATGGAAGCCGAGCGATGCGTCGTCTGAGACACCGAGGACGTGCCGCAATCCGGCGCGGTATGCCGCGCTGGGCCAACGGACCACGCCGCGCTCCAGCTTGGCGATGTAGTGCGCGTCCAGTGCGTGGCATTTGCCAGTTGATTTCCACAGCCAGATGTTCACGGCCTCGGCTACCTCGGCACGCGACGCGTGCTCGCCGGGCGCGCTTGCGGACGGTAGTCGCTTACGTGCTGCCTGAAGCAGGGTGTTCGCCTCCGTCATGACCCCTCCCGACGATGCGGAGTGTAGTCAAGCCTGATCGGCAGGTCAGCACACGAGAGCATCTGCCCCAACAATCCCCGACCTGCCCCTTGGGCTGGCGTTCTACCTCGTGGCTATGTGAGAAAACCTCGTGGGTACGCGTACGGACAGTGCGCAAACGGCTGATCGTTGGAGGTGATGTGCATGATTGACAATTTTGACGACGTTTTCGAAGGCGTCGCGTCGATGGATGTCCAGGCTCGCGAATACTACAAGATTGACGGTGACTCGGATGTGCGGCGCAAATACGACGAAATCTGATTGATTTCGCCGGGTCGCTGATTGCGGACATGTTCGTTAGGGAGTCGACGTGCTGAAGTTCTGTTTGAAGGCACCTCCTGGTCAGAGCTGGCGGTGGACCGGCAGGCATTGGACGGACGGCGCCAGCAGCATCGAGCTGTTCGAACACGCCATGCTCGAACACGCCGCGGTGACGGACGGGCTGTCAACGTTCATCGTGGTGCGAGAACGTGCGCGCGGCAGCAACCTGAACAGTGCTGGGCCGAACCACACGACGGTGGATACACCGACCTATCTCCGGATGCTCGGAGACGTGGAGGCATGGCCGCTCGACTTCTTGCTCATCGAGTGCCGGGCCGAGGGTGGTTACCGGATCACAGCAGGACAGTGGGGCACCGCGCCGATCTACCTCGCCGATGTCGATGGGCAACTGCGCGGGTCGTGGGCGTTGGCGGACCTGTGTCAGTGGTTCAGCCTCGATGATCTGGACGGTCGATCAGTCACTCGACTGTTGACGCAGAACACCAGGTACGCACGCGAGACGCTGTTTCATGGCGTTTACCAGCTCACCGAACGCGCCTGTGCCCTTTACGGCGTAGACGGCCTCACATTGCAGTACCCCGCACCGGCCAAGCACGCTTCGCCCCGAGCCGTGCGGGCTGGTGTTGATGTCGTCGAGGTCTTCCAGCGGTGCGTCACAGAGGCGGTGCACGAGCGCCCGTTCCACACGGAGGAAACCGCTGTCGAGCTGTCCGGCGGCATGGACTCGGCCAGCGTGGCGATGGCGTTGGCCGAGCGGTGCCGGGGTGATGTGCTGGCCTATGCCCTGGCGATCGGCGGTGACGCGGGTCCACAGCAGGATCGGCGCCGTGCCGAAATGCTCCGCCACCTCGAGTTCCCCGACCTCACCCTGGACGCGCTGTCCGTCGCCCCGCTCAACCCAGCTGGACTGCGCGCCCGCGGGCAGTTCGTCGAACCGAGTGCCGAGCCGTATCACGAAGCGGTCGGGGCGATGCTCGACTCCGCCCGTCGCCGTGGCGTGCGGACGGTGTTCACTGGCGATGGCGGCGATGAGTTGCTCAGCCTTCGCGGCGAAGAGTGGGACGCGGCCGGCAAAGTCCGCGGACGGTTCGCCGACCATCACCGTGCGCCACCTTGGCTGGGCCACCGGTGTCGTGACCTGGTCGACGCGATCGACGACGACCTCGCTCCTCCCACCGTGATCAACGAGGCAACGCTGCTCGGGTTTGCCCTACGCTCGCCCCAGTTCCTTGACTACGGCATGTGGCCAGTGTCCCCGTTGTGCTCGCCGCGGCTGATTCGGTTCGCCGAGCAGCTTCCTGTGGAGTGGCGGAGCGATAAGCGCGTCTGCCGGGAGTGGCTGCGACGGCTCGGGTTCTCCGACGATGTGGTCCGGCCACACCTTCGGGAGAACTTCCGGCATGTCATGCAGCACGGACTGAGCAAGTACGGTATGCCCTTGCTCGCGGATGTGGCGACCGAAGCGATCACCGTGGACCTTGGCTACGTGGACGGTGACGAGCTTCGAGCGGCACTCGGCAGGGCGAAGCAAGGAGAGCAGGCGGACACGAGGATGTTTCCCGTGCTGTCGCTTGAGCTTGCCCTACGGGCCATGGACAGGGGCGAACAGCCATAGAGAGGACGCGGCGTGTACGTGATCCGACCAGCCGTCCCAGCTGATCGCGACAGTGTCGCGCGCCTGATCCGGGCGCGAGCGGGTTGGATGCGTGTCCAGGGCCTGGACCGGTGGCGGAGTTGGGAACACTCGGCCGACGCGCTCGCCGACCAGGTCGCCGAGCCGGACTGGCCGGTCTGGGTCCTCGCCGACACCGACCACACACTGCTCGGCGTCACCACCGCCGACGAGACACCCAACCTGGGGTGGACCGAGCAGGAACGCGCCGAATCGGCGCTCTTTCTCCAATCGACTGTCACCCACCCATCGGCCGCGGGGCAGGGCCTGGGCATGCTGGTCGCGTTCTGGGCGCTGGATCGTGCCGCGCGGCTCGGTCGGCGGTGGGTGCGCCGGGGAGTGCTCACCGATCCTGATGGAGGTAACCAGGGGCTTGTCCGCTACTACCGATCCCAGGGGTGGCGGGTCGTGCGATCGGTCCGCCACCCCCGGAAGTCAGGGATCACCGTGTGGTCGCTTGCTCGGCCGGCGGTGCCACAGCCTGAGCTCGTCACCATGGTGACCGAGTCTGCCAGTGTGGAACAGACATGAAGTGAGGTCCCACGCGCCATCTCATGCCGGTTTCAGCTGACCTCGGCCGCGATGTGCTGGATCAGTTCGACCGTTGCGGCCGTGCCCAGCGCCATTCTCTGCAGGTACTCGAAGATGACAACCGCGTCTTTGATCTTGTGCTGATTCTCGATGACGCGCCCACCGATCATCTGTCCGAAGTGGAGCACGTCAGGACCTGAGGTCTCCGGACGTGTCAGGAGGGTGAATGTTCCCGAGGTCGGACAGCAAGCTCCGCCGTTGAGCGGAAGCACGTGGAGGTCGACCGTAGGCAGTGCTGCGGCACTGATGAGATGTTGCAGTTGGGAGCGCATCGTCTCGGACCCGCCGACTCTACGGCGAAGCACTGCCTCGTCCATGACAGCGACGAGGTTCAATGGTCCAGTGCTGTCAGTGAGACGCTGCTGCCGGACCTGTTGAATCGTCACTTCCTGATGTGGTGACGGGTGGTCCCAGGACTTGAGCAAGGCGGACGTGTACTCCTCGGTTCGCAGTAGCTCCGGAATCATCAGCGCGGAGAAGTCACAAGCCGATGCGGCTTCAGTCTCGACGTCAACGTAGTAACGCGCCTTCACTCCGTGCGCTTGGTACCACGGCGACTTGAGGGCCTTGCGAGCTTCGTCGAGCAGCAGAGGGTCGTGGAGGTCGTAAAGGTCCATCATCGATCGGACCAGGTGAACGTCTGCCTTGGTCTCACCGGCTTCTATACGCTGCAACGCACTTCGCGTCTTGTCCAGCTCGGGTGCGGCGGCCTCCAGCGTGAACTTGGCTCGTTCTCTCATCCGACGGAGCTTGATGCCGAGCCTGCGGCGTGGCATGGGCCAGCGAGTGGGTTCAAGATCCCAGGTGATGTTCATGGGCGGTTGCCGGTTCTGCTCGGAGGTGGTGATGGTCGAGTTGGCTCAGGGAGGCCACTGTGCGTTCGAGTTGGGCGATTCGCTCCGCGATCTCGTCGTCTGTCACCGCGAGGTTGACTCGGAGCGTCAGTGATCGGTTGCTGTCGTGTTCACCGCGGTAGTGCCACGCGAACAAGCCACTGAAGGTGGTCCTGGCCTTGATGACCCGCCACTCCTGCTCGTCAGGGTGACACCAGGTGAGTTGGAAGATCGCCTTGTCACTCGGCATCGGGAAGACTCGGGGATGGAGCCGTATGGCTGTGTGCCATCCGGCGGCGGTACGTCGGCTGACGCTGACGGCGTTGAAGCCAAGCTTGCTGTTGGTACGAGAAGCTGCTTGCCGCAAGTACCTCAGGTTTCGTGTGACACGGTTTCTGTCCTTGCTGGTCCACGGGCTGGCCGTGAGCAGCTTGTCCTCCACGGGCCATTGAGTGTGGTCCGTTGCCTTGGTCGCGAGTGCAGCGTGAAGATCAGGGTTGTTCGTAAAGGCGAAGGAAACATCTGCCGTGGATGATCCAGCGGTACGCGGCGCGACCGCGGTTACTGTCCAGTCGGACATATGGCCGAGAGTGCTGTTGCGGAGTTCTGCGCCGGAAACCATGCCGATTGGTTGCGCGTAGTCCGAGACCTTCTCGTCGTGGAAACTGTCGTTGTCGGAGTCGTTGGCGAACACGAGCACAGGTCTGCGATTGCCTCGGTCGCGGTTGTAAGACAGCACCGCGCGGGCGATGCCGTGTGCACGTTCGCGGGTCAGGACTTGGCCGGTGAGTTCGTTGACCAACGGTACGTAGAGCACGATCTGGTCGCTGGGGTTTGCCCAGTTGACGAACCAGTCGTCGCGGAGGAGGTCTTCGGTGAGCTCCTTGAGGATGACGGTCGATCCCAGGCCTGGTAGTGGATCCATCGATGAAGGGTCGAACCCGGCCGCCGCGAGCAGGTAGTTGTCAGTGTGTTCTGGCAGCATGGTGGCGCCGACGAGCGCATTGAGGACATGCGTGATGCCACCTTCGAAGACCTGAATGCGTTCGGCTGGGGCAGCATGCCCGTGGCGTTGTAGAACGCGGGAGCCGAAGAGTCTCATGTCAACGAGTGTCGTTGTCGGGCGCGGATCGGTTGCTGCGGAGTCGGAGTCCAGCAGGTGCATCAGTTCGATGAGGTCGATTGGGGGAGAGGGCATGGGGCGTTCGTCTTTCGTGGACAACAGCGGATGATGGCGGCGGGTTGCGGTTCGCATGGCCGCAGGGGAGGCGCGGTTGGCTGCGGCCATGCGAACTCGCCGAGTGGCGTACCGTGGTCGGTCTCAACTGGACGGTGGCGGTAGTTTCCGTTCCAGGAGCTCGCAACCTCGTGGGCAGGCGCCTACTCGGTCGTGGAATGCATCTGGCATAACGGCACCTCCTATCTAGGAATGACGTTATGGCAGAACGGGATTCAGGAGTTCACAATGCGTGAACCCATGTCAACTTAACCCGAACCGGTGACGCAACGAGTTCAGTTCCCAGCTCCTGCGACGAGCCCTGTTGTCGAGACTGGCCAGGAGCTCGCTCGCGATGGGGTCGAACCGAATCTTCTGCGGCGCAATGCGATCGGCAGTGTCCAGGTGTCGCACGGCGTCCCAGTCACGGCTGCCATCCGCTTGGGCGTACGCGCGGGCCAAATCGAAATGCAACGCGGACTTCCGGTCAGCGGTGTGCAATCCCGCGTCGTACCCTGACTTCCGCTCGATCTTCTCAGCCGCAGCTGGTCCTTCGCTCATCTCCACGGAGACGGCCAGGCTCCAGGCGAGGACGTTGGCTGGGCCGAAGCTGAACCATAGGTGGTTCCGCTCGCCTGTCCGAGTTGCCAGCTCCTGGGCGAAGGCCAGGTGGTCATGAGCCCGGCCGCTGTCCTGGTTCTTCGCGGACATCTGGGCCGCTGCCAGGTGAAGCATCCCGAGAGCCTCGGCAGGGGTTGTCTTCGTCGCCGTGGGGTCGGCAATGGACTCGACGCTGGCCATGGCCTCGGTGAGGATCTTCCCGGCTCGGTGGCGTGCGCCAAGACGTGCCAGTGCTCCGGCTCTGGTCATCGACGCGAATCCCACGAGGGCGGGATCGTCAAGGGCGCGGGCGGCTTCGAATGCCCGTCGTGCGGCGTGTACGGCCAGATCCGGGTTGCCCAGGCTTCGCGCAGTGCCGCCAGCGACGATGCACGCCTCGGACAGCGCCCGCAGCGCGACCTGGCGCGTGTCATCGTCACCTTGGACGGCATGGATGTGGAGCTCGGTCAGGATGGCTCCGAGTCCGTTGCCCGCGATGGAGTACCGGCTGTTGGCGCAATGCTCGTTCGCCTGCGCCGCCAGCAGGGCAAGCTCGTCGACAGGCCGTGCCATGCCGTCGGGTACGTCTTCCAGGTCGGAGTCGTAGAGGGCGACGCTGATTTCGAGCAGGGCGGCTCGAGCTTCAACCCCCGTCTGGTCGCTGGGCAGGACCGGTCCTGCGAGGTCGACGACAGAGCAGCCGAGTGCTTGTGCGATGTCTTCCAGCAGACCGCGGCGCTCGAACCGTCGCTCGCCGTTCTCCAGCATCGAGAGGTACGACTTCGAGATTCCGGCCAGGCCAGCCGCGGTTTCGAGACTCATTCCCCGGCGGTTGCGGATCAAGCGAACGCGACTGCCGATCTCGGCCGGCCGCAACTCAGGTTCTCTCTCCGCGGCGTCCATGGAGGAACTCCTCAGCACTGGGTTGTGTGCCCAGCCTCCATGGTCTCACCTGCTGTGAGGCGCCGTCACGACCTGCGGCGCCGATGTCGAGGTCCAGAATCCTCTTGACGCGCATCTGGAACTCCTTGAGAAGGCCATTCGTAGGAATGCTCGTCGTACGAATCCGGCTCGCGGATCTCTTCTGCGGCTCGTTCCGCGTCACGTGCGGCGCGGCTCGCCCGGATGACGTATCTGCGCCCGACCATGACGAGCGCGACCACACACGCGCACGAGATCACGGCCAGTACGAGCTGCAACGTGGTCAACGAGGCCGTTGTGGAATCGACGTCGGTAGGCCCCTTGAGCGCGGACCAGACGGACTTGGCCATCACGGGCGCCAGTCGGGGCATGCGGCTGGCCAGATCCTGAGGGACTCGGGCACTGGTCGACCTGCCAGTTCCCACTCGGCGAAGTAGGCGACGATTTTGTCCCACAGGCCGATGCCGCCGACCTCGGCGACGTGGACTTGGACACGGCGCGTTCGATCGTCTCGTCGTGTCAGCATCCGAACACCAACTCCAGCGCTGCGGTCGACGAACACATGCTCGTCAACGCCCCACACCAGGGACTGACGGTGATGCGTGACCGTGGGGAAGCGCGCGTTCAGGATCGCGTCCACCTCTTGATGCTCGATTCCATCTACGTGGACAGCGGAGACCAATTGCGTCGTCAAGGTCGCGATCAGCGCGTCCGCGACGGCAGCTTCGTGGGCCGACGTCGCGGTGTCTCGTTCGATCACCATGTGCTCGGCCCCTCATGAGTCGCGGGCCGCAGCCCGCGCACCAGATGGAAGGCCATGCCAAGGCGCCTGCCAGCGACCGTTGGGACGTGTGTCGTCATGGAGCCTCCTTGTTTAGGGCCCCTCAACTGCTCGGGGGGAGAGCGACCCCCGAAAGGTTAAGGGGGGATAAACGCAATTTAGGACGGCGTGTGCAATCAGTCAAGGGGGGCTAAACTCGGTCGGGTGAACGATGCCAGCGATCTGGACGCCGTGCGGCGGGAACCCGACCCGGTCCGCCAAGCACTGCGTGCGATGGAGCTGCAGGAGCGGTACCAACAGTTCGCAGTCGAAGCTGCCCGGCTTCGGCGACTGGCCATCGATCGGGCTCAGACCGAACTCGGACTGAAGGACACCCAAATCGCTGAGCGCCTGGGAATCAGCAAGGGACGGATGTCGCAGGTGCGCAAGTCCGGCCCGGCCAAGCAACGAGGCTGGTTCGGCGTCGGGCCGGTCAGCGTCGGAGTGCCCTACCGGTACCAGACGACTGACCGCGAGCGTCCTCTTATCGCAGCCGAAGACGCCGAAACCGCGGAGCAGCTCGTGCAGTTGCTGGCATCGCTGGCCTTCGCTACATCTCGCTACCAAATCGAGCCCGACCAGGCCGACGTGCCCGCAGGGGACACGGTGTTCGTGTGCGGTCCGAAGTCGGCGCCGGCTGCGATGTCGCTGCTCGAGCGCGACCCGGCGCTGCGGATGGGCGCTGACGGTGGGCGCTGGTGGATCGAGGAGATCGCCAGTGGACAGCGGCACGGGTCCCCGGCTGACGAAGCGGAACCGCATGGAGCTGACGTCGCATACGTAGCCCGTCACCGCGTTGACGCGCGCACGATCGTCCACATCGCTGGGATTCATGGAATCGGGTCACTGGGCGCGACCCACTACCTCGTCAACAACCTGCCGACGATCTTCGGCGAGACGGGTGACGAGCCGTGCTCTTTCGTTGTTCGCGCGACGTACGACCACCTGCAGATCGTCGACAGCGACCTGCTCGCGGGCCCTTTCATATGGTGAATCGGTGCGAGTGATCACGTGCCAGTTGCCGCCCCTCGGTGACAGCGACGACAAGATCTACACCACGGCCAACAGCGTTGTCATGCTCGACGGCGCATCCGCGTTCCTCCCGGTACCGGTGTCGCCAAGCGAGTACGCCGAAGCACTCGGTGGCCACTTGCAGGGCCTGCTGGAGCGCAGCCCAGCGGGCGACCTACGTCAGACCCTCGCGATGGCGATCCATGCTGTCGTTGACGATCTCGACCTTCGTCCAGGTTGCTCACCCTCCAGCACCGTGACGATCGTTCGTTGGCTCGAGGACTTTCTGGACGTGCTGGTCCTCGGCGACAACCTGGTTGCCACTCCTGGGCAGATCATCACCGACGAACGCATCGATCAACTCGACCTCGCCCCACGCCGCGCGTACCGCCAGAGGCTCGCCGAAGGACATGGATTCGACGCGACACATCACGCCATCCTCCGAACATTGCAAGCGCAGCAAGCAGAGCGGCGCAATCGCGAAGACGGCTACTGGATCGCCGAAGCGGAGCCAACGGCGGCTGAGGCCGCAGTGGTCACGAGGCTTCCGCTGAGCGCGGCTCCATGGCTGGTCCTCGCGACTGATGGAGCCTATGAGCCCATGCGCCATCTGGAACTGGACGACTGGGAGCATCTGGCCACATTGGATGAGGTCGGCTTGCAACGCGTCCTTAATCGATGTCAGCGCTGGGAAGCTGAGGTTGACCCACTCGCACGTGAGCTCCCGCGGGCCAAACCGCACGATGACAAGAGCCTTGCCGTAATCCGACCTGATTGCTACTCAGGGTAGTGGTCCGCGTCAGCGCAGGGCCAGTCGGCGACAGTATCCTTCACGTCCGAACATTCGAGCGTTCGGCTGGGGCTCGTACCGGTGTTCGTTCTGGCGTCGTTGGTCGGCTTGTGGGTGGTGCCGGGAGGGGCTGGCGGCGCCGTACGCAGGGGCGTTGGGGGCACGGCCCTGGTGGTGGGGACCTGACGGCCGAGCACCCTGTCGGCAGCGTTCTCGTTGGCTGGCTGACCACGAAGATGGTTCGCGCGCCTACTCTGGAATCGCCTTTCAGGCCTGCGGTCTTGGTCGGGATCCCGCTGGTTGGATGCTTCGTTCAGCCTGGACTGTGGGCTTCGACTGTCCTCTGGGCGTTTTCCTCTGCGGCGTCGACCATCTACCTGATTCGGCTGCAAGCGCATGTCGTAAAGGCCGTGCCGGACAGTCGCCGAGGCACGCCGTTGTGAGCCTAATGATGTGATCGCAGCAGGGCGTGGATCTGCGCGAACGCGTCGCACGTGACGGGTTGTCAGTCTGGCGAATTTGACTCCAGCTTTGCCAGTAGTTTTTTGGCGGCAGAGTTCCCGCTATCGACGGCCCGGCTTAGGAGGTCCTTGAGATCGGATTGGTCACCGATTTTCATGCGCAGTTCAGCGATCCTTACTAGAGCTCGACCATCACCTTTTGCTGCGAGCCGCCACAGTAGGCTCTCGGCGCCAACGACATCTCCGCGATCGTGCCGAACGTTGGCAATCTCGTACCATGCGGCGTCATCCGCTTTCAGTGGAGAGACTCGCTCGTATTGTTTGGCCAATTGCTCGGCTGTGGCACAATCGCCAGCGCGTTCGTACAGCGTGGCAAGCTTTACGACTGCATAGAATTGTCCCAGCCTCGCCAGCTTTCGATAGATGTTGCGTGCGCTACGGGAGCGTCCTTGCTTCTCACGAAGCTCTCCTAGCTCGAACAAGGCCCAGTGCAGTCCACCATTGAAGGCTCGCCAGAGCAGGGCGGCGCCTCGACGTTCATCGCCCTTTCTTGCTTGGATTGTTCCGGCGACGCGCAGCGCGTTGGGAAGTCCGTACCTTTCAGCCAGGTGACAGGAAGCTTGGAAAAGTTCTGGATCGTCGACTGTTACGGAAATGATGATCAGCTCAGAGACTGCGTCTCGAAAGCCGAGTCGCATCGCGTGCAGCATCACTGCGACGGCGCGGTTCTTGTCCGTGAAAACGTAGGCCCAGGCCAGTCCGGTGAGCGCCTCGTGGTTGCCTTGTTCGAAGGACCTGGTGGCAAGATGGAGCGCCAGGGCATGATCTCCTCGCGTGGTGAGGGACCTGGCCTGATATTCAACAGCCCGGGCACCGCCGACCGTGAGAGCCCGCTCGTACAGCTGCTCTGCCTGGTCAGGTTGTCCCAAATGTGCGTGGATCGATGCTAGCCCGACAAGCGCATCAGGGTTTTCTCCGTCGTCGGCCAAGGCGTACCAAGCCTTCGCTGCTTCCCATTCGCCTTTGTCTTCATGCAAGTGGCCTAGCACTATCTGGGATCTCGGATCGCCGTTCTCGGCAGCGAGCTGCCAGTATGGGAACGCGGCGTCATGACCTTCGGCTTCATTTATCGATGAAGCGAAAGCTCCGACACCTGAGGCGTCCCCACGGCGTGCGGCCGATCGGGCCAGTTGGTGAGCGATATCTGTCCGATTTCTAGCGTAGGCAGCTTGGGCGAGTGAAGCCTGATCCGCACTCACGACCTCATCGCGTAGTGCGGCGAGCCAGAATGAATCCGGCGGGCAGATTCCGGATCGGGTCTGTTTGCCATATTGTTCAAGATAGTCGACAAGCTTATAGCTGATATCTTCGACTGCACCGTGTTTCGGCCTGACTCGTGAGAGCGGGCCTCGAGCGCCTCGGCACAACGGCAGTAGATACTCGACCGCGTGGTCGAACCACTCGCTTGGCAGATTATCCCGCTGCAATTCGGTCAGGTATGCCCGCGCGGCGTCGATAAGAAATGCTGTAGGCAGGGAAAGGCTCCACCCAAGTCGACGGGCATCCATCGCAGCTTGCATGACTGCTTTTGCCGCTGGGTCCGCGGTGACGTAGCGTTCGATCTGTGCCGGGCCACCTGCCAGGTATTGGGTGACATGTCCTTCCTCGGCGTTGGCGTGTGCCTCTGAGAGTCGCGGATCTTGTGCTGCCACCCTGGCAAGCAAATGCAGCTCAGACGCGGTGAACGTCTCCAATACCGGAATGAAGTGTCCGGTCACCAATCTACGCACGTGTGGCCGGACATCATTTTCAATCTTCGCAGGTGCCAGCTGAAGGCGATACTCATGCCAGAGGGTCCCCAAGATCAAAACAGGGGCGCAGTCGGGATTTTGGAGCGCACTTGTGAGCCACGAAGCAACCGTCTCATCACGCTCTATATCATCGGTGTGTAGATATCGATGCGACTCGTTGAGCCAGAGCACCGTGTGCGGGCCAATCTCTGGAAGTTGCGCCAGCAACTCATCCTGAGATGTCGGGTGCCACAGCCGCCACTGTTTGGGCAGACGCTGGACCTGCTCCCATGCTGAGCGAGTCTTGCCAGTCGAGGAGTTGCCCAGCAATACTGCAAGACCACTCTCGCCTGCAATTGCCCGGTCAACGATCTTTTCGAGATCACTGTCGTGTTCGCGCCGGATGTATAACGGCAACTGTGAAACGGGCTGCCCTACGCCAGACGGACTGATCGCCTCGTGCACGTCAAGCAAGAACGGATCTTGCATCTCGCCAACGGGTCGCCCCGGAGCGAGATCGATCTCATCCTGTTCGCTCTCTGCCGCCGCGCAGCGGCGCAGCGCCTGTGCCGCCGACGCGTCGAAGACCTGGCTACGCTTGTCGACCGTCACGACCCGCGCCGCGCGTCGCTGTGGATCGGCGAACTCTGCCCTGATGTCGACCCACCATGCCTTGCGCTGCCTCGGGTGCGACAACACGAGGATCACGGGCGCATTGCCTCTCAACCACAGATTCAGATCGCGTTCGTTGCACTTGTACCGGAACGACAAGTCAGTCTCGCCAGCGAACGGCGAGTTGCTGGCCTTGCTCTGGACTAGCAACGTCAGGTTGAGCACCTCGCCGCTCGATGAATCGACTAGGTCGATGTGACCGTCGATACCGTGGTCAACCCGGCGAGGATGGAAAAGGAACCCCATCTCCGTCACGCGGGTGTGGATCAACGCAATGCCAGCCTCACTGATAAGAGTCTGCACGCTGACCTTCTTGGCGCGGGACACCACCCAGTTCAGTCCTAACCGCTCGTTACAGCGCCTGCTGGTCCGAAGTGCCTCTAGTCTGCCGCATGGGTACGACAGTCCTGGACGCGAACCTGAGCCATGGAACACGCCGGTCCGTCAACCGAGGGACGTGTCCCGTCGAACAGCGGTCCTACTCGATCACGCTGCCCTTACATACCAACGTGAACTGACTGTGATTCCTAGAAATGCTACCTAGCGTAGTTGTCGTACTACGAAGAGGTGATTTCCGGCGATCGGTCTACCGGATCCGTGGGATGAGCCTACCGTGAATGGTTCGCGGGTCGCGGTGCCGAACTGGTGGATTGGTGCCGTCGCGGCAGGGGAGAGGGCGACGATGGTCGAGGCGAGGTCTGTGCGTCTGGCCGATGCGCTTCGCGTCGGCGAGTTTCGCGCGCTCTGGGCAGCAGAGACGATCTCTGTTGCCGGAGACCAATTGGCCCGCGTTGCACTGTCTCTTGTGGTCTATGCGCGTACCTCGTCCGCAGTCCTGACTGGTCTGACGTACGCGTTGACGTTCGTGCCTTCGTTCCTGGGCGGCATGTTCCTCTCCGGGCTGGCCGACCGGTTCCCGCGGCGGGCGGTCATCGTCACGACTGACCTGCTGCGTGCCGGGCTTGCCGCGGCGATGGCACTTCCGGGTCTACCACTGGGTCTGTTGTGGACGCTGGTCGGTGTGCTGACCCTGGCCGCGGCGCCGTACAAGGCAGCCCAATTGGCCTTGTTGCCCCAAGTGCTGGACAGGGACCAGTTCACGTCCGGGATGGCGCTGCGGCAGATCAGCAACCAGGCGGCGCAGGTCGTCGGGTTCTTGCTCGGCGGTGCGTTGGTCGCGGCGATCGCTCCAGTCGGCACCTTGCTGCTCAACGCCGGTACGTTCGCCTTGAGCGCTGTGCTGGTGCTGTTGTTCGTTCGCCCTCGGGCCGCGTCAGCGCAAAGCAAGGCGGAGACAGCCTTCTCTACGTCCGAACATTCGAGCGTTCGGCTGGGGCTCGTACCTGTGTTCGTTCTGGCGTCGTTGGTCGGCTTGTGGGTGGTGCCGGAGGGACTGGCGGCGCCGTACGCCGGGGCGCTGGGTGGCACGGCCCTGATGGTGGGGATGCTGATGGCCGCCGACCCTGTCGGCAGCGTTCTCGGGGGCTGGCTGGCCACGAAGATGGTTCGCACGCCTACTCTGGACTCGCTGTTCTGGCCTGCGGTACTGGCGGGGATCCCGCTGGTTGGGTGCTTCGTGCAGCCTGGGCTGTGGGCATCGGCTGTCCTCTGGGCGTTCTCCGGCGCGGCGTCGACCATCTTCCTGATTCGACTACAAGCGCATGTTGTGGAGGTCGTGCCGGACAGTCGCCGGGGCACCGTGATGGGGCGGATCAGTACCACGCTGCAGACATCGCAGGGTGTGGCCATTCTCGGCGGTGGAGCGCTGGCCGAAGTGGCCGGGCCGTTCGTGGCAGTCGCGGCAGCAGGTGCGTTGAGCGTAGCGGCCGTTGTGCTGGTGGCCGTGGTGTGGGGCCGCGCTCGTCCCCGTGACGGAGACGAGCGGCAGCCGGGGGAGACGACTCAGATGTCCTTGTTGGCCACAGTGACCTCCTGGGTACGGCGAAGCCCTCGGGATCCCGCCTCCGGTGGCGACGGCACGGGATCGGAACACGGAAACTCGCCCAGTATGGACGGCCGACCTCCTGGAACGCAGCCCCCACCAAGGGGACAACGTGCGGGTTGGGCACTCTTTTCCCGGCCCAGACCTGCGGTGGTCTATTTGTTGGGTGTCTGTGCCGCCGCAGGTGTGCTCACTATGGGCACGCTGGTCTCGCAGCGGGTTTCTCGCGCTGACCTGCTGCTGTTCGCAGTGCTCGTTGCGTCGGGTATCGCTGCGGCCGAGGTGACGCGGCGCGTCGAACGAATGCGCCGAATGATCACGGACGCTCCGCACGTCAACCTGTCGTCGGTCTGGACACTGTCCGCCGCGGTTGTCCTGCCATCCGGTCTCGCGTCCCTGGCCGTCGTGGTGTTGTACAGCCACTTGTGGTTCCGGAGCTGGCGACGCTTGCCCGGGTTCCACACGTTCCGGGTCGTGTTCAACGCCTCGAACGTCGTGGTGTGCTGTCAGGCCACGGCGCTGCTGGCCGATCGCATCCACTTGCGACCGTTCAGTCTTGTTGACCCGTGGACAACACTGGGATTGTTCACGCTGACCATCGCCTTCTACTTCGTGCTGAACTCGTCGATGGCCGCGGCCGCCATCGCGCTGCTGCAGTCGGACAGGTCACTGGTGCGGCTGCTGGGCAAGACGTCCGAAAACGTGCTGGAGCTGGCTACCTTGTGCATGGCCGCGCTGGCTGTGGTGCTGCTGAGCGTCGGCCGTCCGCTCATCTTGTTGGTGTACTTGCCGCTGTACGCGCTGCACAGGAGCGTTCTTCTCCGACAGTTCGAACGCGATGCCATGACGGATGCCAAGACAGGGCTGTTCAACGCAACGAGTTGGCACACGCTGGCTACCAAGGAGCTCGACCGCGCCCGCCGAGCGGAGACAACCGCCGGCCTGCTCATGATCAAGATCGACAACGTGTTCAGGATCGACGACGAACACGAGCAGGTGCTGTGCGACCAGGCGCTGGCCGCAGTGGCTGAGACGCTGCGGAGCGAAACCAGAAGCTACGACCTGAGCGGCAGGCTGGCCGGAGAGGAGTTTGTCGTCCTCGTGCCAGGCATCGCTGACCGCGACGTCCTGTCCATTGCGGACCGCATCCGGCGGGCGGTCCGTCTCCGAGGGGTCGACGGCGTGCCCAGCTTGAGCGTTTCCATCGGCGTCGCTCACTATCCGGCGACGTCGCGTCAGCTGGAGGAAATCCTGCTCGCCGCGAGCAATGCGTTGTTCACCGCAGGCCGAGACGAAGTACGTGCGGTCGAGAAGTACTAACTTGGCCCGTAGTACTGCAGGCCCCACTTGGCCAGCGGGAAGATGGCTCGGAGCAGTGACCGTCCCTTGGTCGTGAGCCTGTAGCGCACGGCGCCGAACGTTCCGTGCTCGGCGTTGCGTTCGATGAGTCCATCCTCTGTGGCTCGTTGCAGTGTGTCGGTCAGTACGCGGTGTGAGAGCGCGTTGCTGTCGCCGTCGGTGCTGGCGATGTGGCTGTTGATGGACGTGAGGATGTCCTTGTTCTGGCGCTCGCCGAGTGCCAGGGCGGCGAGGACGGGCAGTGTCCACTTGCCCTTGAGGAGATTGACGGCTTCCGAGACAGCTTGTTGATGCGGCAGGCTCCACCCGGTCACGTGCTTGTGCTTATCGCATGATCGGGATTCCCGACTTCACGACTCGCCCTGTCCTCGTTGCATGTCCGCCAAATGGGTGATTTCGCCTCGACTGAGCTCGAGCTCAGTCGGCGCTTACCTTGCGCTCACTGGGAGGTGGGGGAGTAGGTCTCGGTATGCGGGCGGCGTTCGCCCACGGAAACACGGGAACAAGGTGGCCGGTCACTTGTGGCGAGCGGCCGGCCACCGTCGCAAGGGGAGTGCCATGAGGATCCGGTGGTGGCCGAGACGGAACCGCAATGAGCCAGGTGCCGCCGATGCGACCGCGAGCGCGTTCCGCGCGGCGGGTACCGACGGACTCAGCTTGGTCGGGCCGGGCGCGATCTCGGCGGCGCGAGCCATCGTCGTGCACGCGTTGTCCGGGTCCGAGTCCGGACTCGGACCAGGCGGCCGGCTGGTCATTCCCCAGGTCGACCTGGATCTCCTGCTGGGCGGGCCGTACAGCAGGGTCGCATCGGACGCGGTTACGGTGACTGGCACGTTGGATACGGCCGTCGACCTGGCCGCTTCCGCTGCTGCTGCCGGGCAGGCGGTGTTGTTGGTCGGCAGCGTTGAACCTCAGTTGCGCGGGCGCGTTGGGGCGCTGTTGAGTCCTGCTGGGACCACCAGAGTGACTGTTCTCGGCGCGGGCCTTGGTCGTGTAGTCGATGTTCGCGAGGACGGGTGCGTCGAGCCGCGGTCTGACTTCCTCGGCCGTCGACGTCTGTTCACTGAGCCGCGGGACGATGTCCAGGCAGTGCGTGCCTCGTGCGGGCGTACTCCGACTCGTGCCAACGTAAAACCGTTCGCGTTGCGTGTGCTGGGGTCGGTGACGCTCGAGTTCTGGGAAGCTGGCAAGCGCCGGGAGGTCACCCACGTGCTGACGCCGAAGCAGCAGGAGCTGCTGGTGTACTTGGCGGTTGCGGGTGAGGAAGGCGCTCGTCGCGAGGCGTTGAACAGGGCCGTGTGGCCGGGCAGCCCGCCGGGGCGGCCGTACAACTCCCTGCACAATGCGCTGTCGAAGCTGCGAAGCGTGATGCTGGATGTCTCTAGCGGCGCTGTCCGTGACGTAGTGCTGCGTTCCGGGCCGCACTATCGAATCAATCGAGACGTTGTAGACGTCGACTACTGGCGCCTGCGAAGGTCCGACTATCGAGCACTGGCGCTGTATCGAGGCGATGTCGGTGAAGGCATCGAATCACTGTGGCTTGCTCTGCCGCGTGAAGCGATGCGTCATAAGGTCATTGAAAGTGCTGCGAAACTTTTCTGCGGCGGTCGACATGATAAATTGGCTGGGGCATTGAGTGCGCTTGAAAGTATTCGAGCTGTGGATCCATGCAATGAATATGTCTACCGCGAGCTTATTGGCGCCCAGCTGAGTGTTGGTTGCATTGATCTGGCGCGTGAAACTTATGATTTGTTAGTCGAGATGCTCGACGAAATTGGACGACAGCCTGATATTCGGACGCGGAACCTGCTGCTGTCAGGATGACGGTGCCTTGGGTTTGAGTCCTGTGGGTGTTCCTCTCTGCCTTCGCCTCCACCTGCTGTTGTGTCTTCGCGTTAGTGTTGACGCTCTGTGGCTAGCTGAGCTGCAGGCTCAGCATGCCTTCTGGCTACTTCCGCTTGGTCCGACTTATGTGCCGTTAGGCACATGTCAAGTTGATTTGGTGTGCTGCGGAGGTGAAGACGTTGAGCGTCGGAGTGTGTCCTTTGAGAGTCTGGACGCCCAGGGTCTTTATAGGAGATGTTTAAGGCTGGTACTCCAGGTCACCTTTTATTTTTATTGCTTTTGGAAGCTTTCCGAATTGCCGGAGTCCTGCTCTCTTGTGAACCCTTCGGTGCGCGCCTCCCTTCGTCCTGGTCTGCATTAATGGTATCGAATGATCTTGAGATGCGATATTGATGTCACCCGTTTGAGTGTTGCTTTTCGGGTGGTCGAAACTAATATAGAAAGTGTCAGACGGCGGACGGCAACCCGTTTGTCTGGCTAGTCCAACGTCACCTTGTGAGTAAGTAGGTTTGTGATGGCCACTCTTGAGGCTTGTGTATCGAAGTATTCGCTGACTGTGGATGCGTCCGAAACGATCGATCTCATGGTGCAGAACGCTGACAATCCTTGGGGCCGTCGGTTGCGTGATGCGCTGATACAGGCGACGTCCGGTCGCGACGCTTGCTTTGCTGTGTCGCCCTATGCCGCTCTGAGCCACGCGGAGATGGATCCACGCGCGTCAGACGGCCTTGACCTGCCTGACGTGGGAGATGCATCTCTGTGTCGCGTGCTGAGCAATCTGGAGGCCGCAGGGCTCATAGCCACGCGGACGGTGCTGCATGAGGCACCATCAGAGAACTACCTGACCGACGGTCGCATCGTCACGGCCGTTGAGGTCATGCGGCCGTTCGTCCTCGTGACGGTCCGGCACAGCTGGTCATCCGGCGCGTGGCGCAGCATGTACGCCGACAGGTGGGAGATCGCGGAACGTTCTTACATCGTGCCTGCCGGGTGGTACCTGGTCGGGGAAGTGGGGGAGCACTGCTACGACCTGGCCGGGGTCGCTGGCATGGATGGCATCTCCGATGACACCTTCTGCTGGCTGTATGACCTCGAAGGGTTCGACGCGTCCCACTGTATGGCCGAGTGCGACTCATGCGGCTCACGCTGGACTGCAGACGGCGGTTCATGGCGGTTTGAGCCGGACTGGTGCGACGCACCCGCGTGGTCGTTCGACGATGCTGAAGACTTCGGTCCGAACGAGACTGTCGGCTGCCCGAGTTGCGGCACCGGTCGCGTGTACTTTCAGATCTCTTGATCTCCCAGGGCTCTCGCCCGACACCCATCTTCGAACGATCCCTTGGTGAGGTCCTGTGATGTTCGCTGAACTGTATGTCGACGGTGTGATCTGTCCGGTGCGGGAGGAGTGCCCGGACAGTGTCAGTCTCCAGTTCGACCGGTGGCCTGAGCACCGGTGCCGCGCGTGCGGCGAAGAGTTGACCGAAACGGCGGATGGTCTGTGCACGGACTCGGGCGAGTACCTGTGTCCGGATTACGACCCGAGTCTGGGTCCGGACTCGGACTGCACTGACGGTCCGCACGACGCGGAACGTGTCCCCCTGTCGTGGTGCAACAGTGCGACCTTGTCCACCGACCAGACCGACGATGCGGTGACTGTGTCCATATCGGTCGGTGACCCGCGTGGCGCGTTCACGTTCACCATCCGGCGCGTGCCGGATCACGTTGACGGGCCCCTTGCCGGGCAGCTGATCATGCACGTTCCCTACGAAGACATGACCAGTCCGCACATGCCACTGACCCAACTCCATGACGGTACCTGTGTGATCGGCAACCCGTACCGGATTCATCTCATGGCTACGGGCCGTCCGACTATCTAATCAAGCCTTGAGGGATGCGGGTGCGCGGGACGCGCACCCGCATTCCGGCTTGTGCTGGTGATGTCCGTCAACTCGCGACAGCGGCCAAGGGCTTCGTGATGCTTTGGACGCTCGGCATGGACCGGCTGCAGCGGACGAAGCGCCTGGCGGGTGAACACTCCCGAGGGAGTGCGGCAACCACCCGCCAGGCATCCAACGTCACTTCCGAGGAAGTGGCGCGCCACTTTACCGCACACGCGGGTTGTCGTTCGCGGGCCAACTTCCCCGTGACTCTGTCGGGCGAGGGCTTGTGGGCACGCCTGAGCGACCACAACACGCGTCCGGACGTGCGAACGTGGACGAGCGTGCTCACGGGGTCACGACGGCGGTCCAGGCGGCGTGCTTCGCCATGCACCGCGCCCGCCGCGTCGTGGAGTCGGTGGTTGCGACCCTTGGCCGCGGCGTGCGCAGGTCGCCACATGCAGGAGGATGCTGCGGAGGTCGTGTGGGAACTGTTCATCCCTCACGCCAGGAAACTCGAACCGGATGGTGAGGCAACGCCCGCGTACGAAGCACCTGCGGTATCCCGTGGTGTCTTGGCGTTCACTATCCTGGCGTCAGATTGCGATCGAGTTTCCACGACGCCGCTCATCTGGCGCTGCGTACCCGAAAAGTTGATCTTGTGGGACTGTCTGTCGGTGCAAAGTTGATCTTGATGCCGTGTCGGCGATTCCGAGGTCGGATTCGCGTTGAGACCTGACTTGGCTCAAATTAGTGCGCACCGCGGTCGTGGATGCGGGTGAGGGCATCCGCGGAGGTCGTCGGGTAGCGGGTCGACGGCGGTGAGGGTGTGCTCGCCGGCCTGGATGTTGATGGTGCGGTAGCGGCGGGTGGTGCGCACGAACTTCTTGATCGACCAGCCGGTGGTCTGCTCGATCCACCTGCTGACGGCCAGGGCGGCGAACACGACCGTCAGGTGCGCGTCGATCGACTCGCGCTTGTGGTGGTAGATCGGCCGCGCACGTAGGTCGTGTTTAGACATTCGGAACGACTTCTCGATGTGGAACAGTCGGTGGTAGGCGTCGATCACGAACTCGGCGGTGACGTCCGGGAGGTTGGTGACGTAGCCTTTGAGGCCGGCAAGGGCGCGTGCCTTGGCTTCCAGGGTCCGGTTGACACTCTTGGTGGCGCCGGTGAGCTGGATGAACCGGTTGCGTTTGACCGCGGTCTTGCCGGCGACGGCCTGCTCGGCCTTGGCGACCTGTTCGTCGATGCCGTGCAGGGTGCGCCGAGCCCGGTCCGCCCGGTACTGGTAGTAGATGATCTGGTCGCGGCGCTGGTCCTTGGGGTCGGCAGGCCAGGGCTGGGTGAAGATGTGCCCGTCGGGGATCTGCTCATCCGGGTGCTCGTGGCGCCACGCCTGGACCACGTACGGCACGTCGGGTATCCGCGCGCCGAGGATGAACGACAACCCCGCGGCCTCGATGGCCTGCTGGTTGGCCGCAGAGTTCATGCCAGCGTCGGCCACGACCGTGACATCAGCCAGCTGGTGGGCATCCATGAACGCACGGATGGTCGGCAGCATCGTAGTGGTCTCGCCCCGGTTGCCCTCGAACGCGTTAACCATCAACGGAAACCCGCTTGCGTCGGTGAGCAGCCCGATCGTGATCTGCGGCTCCAGGCGGCGTTCTTTGGAGAACCCGGGCTCACGGAACCCGTCCCCGGCATCGGTCTCGAAGTACAAGGTGGACACATCGTAGAGAACCAGTGACGCCGGCCCCAGATCAGCGGTGCAGGCGCACGCCGCGGCCAACTTCTGCCGCCAGGACTCTTTCGCGAACACGGGCAGACGCCGCTTGAGGGTCGCGTACGCCGGCGGGTCGAAACCTGCCTCTCCTCGACCACCCGCAGACTGTCCAGCTTGCTGGTCGGCTCGACGATCCGTGCCAGCACCAGTAATCGGAACACCTCGTCACCACCAGCGGCCTCCTCGAACCCCAACAGCTGGTAGGCGTGGCCGAGCGCGTCCCACAGGTACCCCATCCGCGACGACGTGATCGCAAGCGGCCCACCACCAGCACCACTGCCGGCCTGCAACGCCGCGAAGTCCGGGCCAAAGTCGAGCTCGGGCTGCCCCACAGCCAGACGCTGCCTCGCCACCGCCTTGAGCGCCTCCAACGCCGCATCGTCATGCGCCGAGCCGATGTGCTCGATGTCCCGCGACCCGCGACGCGAGGAGTGCACGATCTGCACCGCCCTGGCCCCCGACGCCGTCTTCACCGTGCGCACATACGCCACGAGAGACAGCCTAGAACCGGCCGCTTAGTACGCAGATTTTCGCCGTTCACACGACGAAACCGCAGCTCAACAGCCAGCACCCTACCCAAGATCAGCGATCTTGAGCCAAAGTCAGGTAAGGTGACGGAATGGTCATGCGGGTGGCGGTACCCGTGCTGCCGTGCCGAGATGTGCAGGCAGCGTGGTCGTACTTCACGGACGTGCTCGGATTCGACACCATATTCACCTGGGAGACCCCACCTAGCTACGCGGCCGTGATCCGCGACACCGCCGAGTTCCACCTGTACGCCGAAAGCAGCGTCGGCCCGGCCAGGGTGACTGTTGTCGTCGACGACGTCGATTCCTGCCACGACGAGCTGCGCGCCCGCGGCGCCGACATCGTCGAGCCACTGGCTGACCGGCCCTACGGGATGCGCGACTTCAACGTACGGACACCCGATGGGCACTTGTTGATCTTTAGCCAGCCGCTTACCGAGGACGGGTGACCATCAGCGGACCAGCCGGAAGAATGACCGGACCTCGTCGACGAACAACGCCGGCTGCTCGAACGCCGCGAAGTGGCCGCCCTTGCCGGGCTCGTTCCAGTACCGGATGTTCGGGAACCGGCGCTCCGCCCACCGCCGAGACGGGCGCTGCAGCTCCTTAGGGAAGACCGAACAGCCGGTGGGTACGGTCACCGGCGCGCCGGCCGACCCGGAGATCCATTCGTTGACCTGCCGGAGGCTTTCCCAGTACAGCCGGGCGGATGAGGCACCGGTGCCGGGCAGCCAGTAGAGCATCAGGTTGTCGAGCAGCTCATCCCGGGTAATAACCCGATGCAGGTCGCCACCGGAGTCGGTCCACGACCAGAACTTCTCGACGATCCAGGCGCAGAGGGCGGCCGGCGAGTCGACCAGCCCGTAGCCGACCGTCTGCGGCCGGGTCGACTGCTGCGCCGAGTATCCGGAGCCCCATTCGTCCGCCTCCCGCAGTGTCGCGAGCGCCGCCCGCTCGGCACCGGTGAGGTCGTCCAACGTGGCCGGATCGGGCGGTGCGAGCGGCGGCATGAGATGGATGCCGGCGACCCGATCGGGTTGCCGTTGACCGATGCTCGTGGCGATGCTGGTGCCCCAGTCGCTGCCCTGGGCGCCGAACCGCCGGTAGCCGAGCCGGGCCATCAGCTCGCACCACGCGTCGGATATCCGCTCGATCCCCCACCCCGGCGCGGCCGGCTTGTCGCTGAAGCCGTAACCGGGAAGCGATGGGCAGACCCCTAGAACCGGCCGCTTAGTGCGCAGATTTTCGCCGTTCACACGACGAAACCGCAGCTCAACAGCCAGCACCCTACCCAAGATCAGCGATCTTGAGCCAAGTCAGGTTGATCTTGATGCCGTGTCGGCGATTCCGAGGTCGGATTCGCGTTGAGAAGCCGCGGCCGGATCCATGCATCGATCCTGATCGCGCGAACGTGTTCGTCGAGGCCGAGTCTGCGCTGTTGCGGCCGTGGAATGCAGCATAGGAAAGGGCGGCGAGCTGTCTCAGCTGCTGGCCGCCCCGTGCCGTTACGTGCTTCTATGCTGCTGTTGGTTTCCGGTACTCGAGGTCCGGCGGCGGCATCGGTGACGGTGCTGTCAGGTACGAGTCTTCGTGGTCGTCCAGTGGCTCCGGTTCTGGGATGTCTGGCCAGAGGGTTGTCAACTCGGTGAAGGGGACGCGGTCTGGAGTCAGACCTGGGCCGACGGGCAACCAACGGGCGGTGCTCATGTCGAGTGAGTCTTCGGCGGTGTAGGAGTTGGTGGTCGCGATCGGGACGCGGTTCGGTTGTGAGAGTTCGTTGTGGAGTTCCTGGAGGGTGTAGCGGACTGACGATTCTCGGTCGGGGGTGGGGAACCAGAGTAGGACTGGTGTGGTGAGGCCGGTGTTGGTGGCGAGTTTGGTGTAGCGATCGACCTTGTCGAGGATCCTTGAGCGGGGTTCGGTGCCGAAGTCGAACTCCATGAACCAGTCGAACTCGCGGCCGTCATGACTCCAGCGTGCGTAGCCGTCGGGTTTGACGATGTCACCCCAGAGTCGTTTGCAGTGGCTTGCCGACCACCATGTGGTGAGTTGGCCGGTGGTGCGTGGTTGTCGGGCGTGGCGGACGAGGGAGGTGAAGAGGCCGTTGCAGGCGACGTCGTGGGCGAGTTGGAGGGAGTAGGCGTGCCGGGCCACGTCGCGGCGGGAGTACGGCATGTTCCTGGGTGTGATGCCTGCTTCGTAGGCGAGGATCGTGGCCCCAGGTGTGTCCAGGACGTAGTGCATGGGGTGCGATCCGAATTCGCGGTGTGGCTGGAAGCGGTAGACGATGCCCCATTCGTCCAGGAGACGCAGACGGAGGTTGGCGGAGCGGCGACTGGGAAAGGCCAGGTCGATGATTTGGTTGGTGGTGAGGACTTTGTGCTCGTAGAGCATGTGCATGAGCCACCGGTCGCGCGGAGTGAGTCGTCGCACTAGCCACGCCTGTTGGACAGCGGTGTTGCGCATACGGAGTCGTGGGCGTGACGCGCGCGGGCTGCGCAGTGCGGGTTGCGGCGTGAGTTCATTGGTCATGCTGTCCTCCGTGGATCGCGGACATACTTGGGCTCGGGAGCGTCGGCTGGTGGTTGGTATGCGGATTGAGCCAGTTGTCGGATGTGGTCGGCCCGGCCGGGTATGTGTGGTGGGAGTTGTTCGGTGCGGGCGGTGCAAGCTGGCATGTCTTGGCTGTGGGCGACCAGACGAAGGGCGACTTGGAAGCGGCCGAGGTTGGTGAGATCGTGTTCGGTCAGGTGCGGGCTGGTGTGGTGGGCGAGGCGTCGGGCGTCTTCGGGGCTGGCGTTGAAGAAGATTTTGTTGCGGGCGTTGACGCTCATGGCTTCTTGGAGGTCGCGGGAGAGTTGGCGGTAGTTGTGGTGGGCGAGTACGAGGCTGAGGCCGTAGGCGCGGGCTTCGGGGAGCATTTCCTCGGGTGGGTAGGCCAGGTTGAGGAAGTTCTGGAACTCGTCGAGATACAGCGCGCAGTCGCGGCGTTCGGCCTTGGGGAGTTGGCTGCGGAGGGTGGCGGCGTGCCAGGTGCGTGCCACGACGAGCGATCCGATGAGGCGGACGGTGTCGGTGGACAGTGTGCCTTTGGCCAATCGCACCAGACAGATGCCGCCGTTGAGGACGTCGGTCATGTCGACTGTGGATGGTCCCGCTGTGAGGGTGGAGCGGACGAACGGGCGCAGGAGTAGGCCGCGGAGTTTGTTCATCAGTGGTGCGGCGATTTGGGCGCGGGAGGCATCCGACAACTCGTCGTACCAGCTCCAGAATCCAGCGAGAATCTCATCGTGCACCGTCTTTTGGGCGCGTTGGCGGAAGGTGGCGTTGGTGAGGAGTTTCGGCAGGTTCATCAGTGTCGGTGGTTCGGGTATGGCGCGCAGGGTGAGTAGTCCGGCGCGGAGGAGGTCGTCGGTGCGGGGTCCCCAGTTGGCGGAGTAGACGCGGGAGAAGATGGAGACCAGGTTGTCCACGGTGCTGTCAGTGTCTGGTCCGTCCAGCGGGTTGAGGACTGGTTGCTGAGCGGCACTGTCGGAGTCGAGCAGCGTGACGCGGTCGGCGAATCGTTCTGGGAGCCGGGCGAGGACGTCGTCGATGAGGTCGCCTTTCGGGTCGACGACCACGACGCCACGGTCGTTCTCTGCGTCGGAGAGGATCATCCGGGCCATGAGTTCGCTCTTGCCGCTGCCGGTGGCGCCCATGATGTGTACGTGGTGTCGTCCGTCGGCGACATGAAGACCGACGGGTCGGGGTTGGCTTGCGTCGGAGATGCCGATGGGTTTGATGGTGGGGCCGCTGGTTGCGAGACGTGGGGAGGGCGTGACGACTTTGGCGCTGGCGCGGTGAAGGCCGGGTGTTGCGGGGTCGTAGGGGATGTGGGCGAGGGCGGCGAGTTCGGGTACCGAGAGGAGGTCGCCGGATCGCATCCACCGGCGTGCGAGGGCGGCGTGCGCGTGGGCGAGGCGTCGACGGCGGTAGAAGTTGTGGTGGGCGAATCCTGCGAAGGCTGCGGCGATGGCGTGGGTCCGGCCACGTGACAGTTTGCGGGATTGGGGCGTGGTGATTGCGTAGCGGATGGTGGTTTCGAATTGGTTGTCGCGTTGTTTGGCCACGATGGCGCGGTCGCGTGCGGAGTGCTCGATGGTGCCTTGCGGGTCCCACTGCCGAGTTGAACGGCGCGGCTGGGTACCGGCTAGGGCGTCGGCCAGCCGCACGATCGGGTCAGTGACTTGCCCTGACCGGTTGTGACGCGACGCCCGGCGAGCGGTACGCGTACGGCGGCCCGTAGCAGGCCTTGCCAGGACCTGTACGCACGCGGCCTCGTTCGGGTCGAGTCCTGTAAGAGCTCCGAGCAGCGGTCTGAGTGGGTCGGCGGCGAACTCGCTGCGGATGGGCATGGCCTCCTGCCGAGCGAGTTGCATACGACCGCCATAAGTGCCCAGTTTGCGATCCGTCGGCAGGGGTGTTGTGGCCGGGGATATGGTCGCTCGGGCTCCGGGCCAGGCCGCCTCGATCGCGCGAACGATCATGCTCGGTGGGACGGCACCTGGTACCCACAGCCGAATACTCGTTCCGTCGTGAGCGAAGCAGTACTCGAAGGCCAGGTGTGGTTGGCCGGTCAGCAGACGTCGCCACCACGGGCGCAGTAGACCGATCATGTTGGCCCAGAATGTGGCCGCTCCGGATGGGTCGACCTCTGGCGGTGCTTCGATCGTGACAACACGCGCGTCGCGGCCAAGCCACACGTGTTGGAGCGTGCGCCAAGCCAGGGTGGCGAGCAGTAGGGCGGCGATGATGGTGAGTGCTGTGGGTGTCCACCGTGCGAGCCACGCCAGGGCTTGATCGACGATCGCCTGGAGTTTGGTTCCGTTCATGCTGCGTCTCGATTCGCCGGAGGATCGTTGACGATGAGCCGGAAGCGCCGTCGTCGGCGTTGGGCGTCGCGCTCGGTGTCCATGTCGTGCTGCCATTCCCGAAACGTTCGTCCGGCCAGCAGTCTGAGTGCGTGTGGGATCCGGTTGGCCGGGATGCCGACCAGTCGCGGGCCAAGTACGGCCAGCAAGTCGGCCCCTTCCTGGGAGTGCCACCCGGCAGCGCGTAGGGCCGCATCGTCCGGAAACACATCCGCTACGCGGTCGATGTCTGGATTCAGCGTTGTGTCTTGGGTGCCGCCGTAGGAGTAGACCCACAGGAAGTTTGGTGGTGGGTTGGGTTCGGCGAGTCGGCGGAATCGGTCGACTTCTTTGGTGTAGCAGTAGAAGTTGGTTTCAGGTCGGGTGCGGGCGATGCGTAGCCATGCGTGGAGGTATCGGTCGGAGAAGAAGTCGCCGCTGTCGTGGATTCGGATCCAGCTGCCTTGGATTTTCGGTGTGGCGAGTTCGGCGAGCATGGCGTACTGCCAGCCGGTGAGGTCGTCGAGTACGAACGCGAGGTTGGCTTCGTGTTTGGCTTTGACGACTGGCCAGGTGTAGGTGCCGTGTCGGGCGTAGCAGGCCTGTGCGCAGACGCCTGCGGATGGGCAGGTGTTGTACGTGCGGCCGTCTGGCAGGCGTCCGGCCCAGGCGGGCAGGGTCCAGTTCCAGACGCCGATCGCCTTCATCGTCCGGTTTTGGGTGAGCAACCTCTGAGGACGCTTCATGCGCGTTCCTGGACTGGAGCGCGGACCCGGATCGCCTGCGGCATGACACCGTTCTCCACAGGATCGAGGCGGACGGGTCGGATGTGGACGGGGACGCCGGTTTGTTGGGCTTCGATGATGGTGCCGTCGCCGAGGTACATCGCGACGTGGTGGATTCCAGCGGGGGTGCCGTCGTAGCTCCAGAACAACAGGTCCCCGCGGGTGGCCTGGTCGAGTGGGTAGGGGTCGCCGTTGCGCCATTGGTCGCGGCTGGTGCGGTTGAGAGTGACTCCGGTTGCGGCCCAGGATGCGAGCATCAGACCGGAGCAGTCGTAGGCGTCGGGTCCGGTCGCGCCCCACACGTAGGGCTTGCCGACCTGAGCGGTGGCGTGCTGGATTGCTGCTTCGATGTGTGGCCAGCCGGGGGTGACGCAGGTCAGGCCGCCGCCGTGGCGTTGGACGAGGTCGGCGGCCAGTTGCGCCCATTGCTGGTAGGCGTAGGGGAAGCCGCTGCGTTGGACGGCTTGCGCGGCCTGCCAGAGCGGCATGTCCTGCCACCCGGGCACGTCTTTGAGGCGGGTGTAGAACATGGTGGACGCGTAGCGGGGGTCCAGGATCTGTTCGCGGGTGCCCCAGCCCATACTCGGTCGTTGCTGGAACAGGCCGAGGGAGTCGCGGTCGCCGTAGGTGAGGTTGCGCAGGCGGGACTCCTGCATCGCTGTCGCGACGGCGACCTGCTGCCCGTACGGCGGCATGATGAGCTCGCGTCCGACCTGGATGATCAGCACCGCGTTGCCAAGCTGTTCTTCACTCAGGTCCGAGCTCGGGTCGGAGGCGAGCTGTGGCAGTGGCCGGCAGGTGCCGTTGGTCGGTGTAGTGAGGACCGCTGTCGTGTTCGTGGTGGTGATGACGGCGATGAGTCCGCCGATCAGGGCGAGTGCTGTGATGCTGAGGATGAGCCAGAGTCGCATCGCGGTCACCTTTGTGGTTGGGCGTCGGCGACGCGCCAGTCGCCGTTGTTGGTGATGTCGTGCAGGGTGATCGCGAGGACCATGGTGTCGACTGGGACCGTGGCTTCGGCGACCCCGGTTCGAACGCGAACGAGCATGGGACTGCCGGTGATGGCGGACGCCTGCTCCGGATTGAGGGCGGGCAAGACCACTGCCCGGAACTCGTCAGTGCAGAGTGGACCGAGACGGTCGCGCCACGCCTGCGGTTCGGCGTGAGTGATCCAGGCTTCAGCGAATCGCCGAGCTGTGGCGAGGGGATCTCCGGTGATCGGGAGCTCGGTTGGTCGCGTGCTGGTCGGTAGTGAGGTTGGTGGTGTGCTGCGCGGCACTGACCATGTGAGTGTTGGAACGGGCGTGGTGGATGCGACTGTGGGGGTCGTGCCCGCGCTGGCGATGATGGTGATCGCGATGCAGAGGGCCGCGAATGCCGTGATGGTGCCGAGCAGTCGCAGCGGTGTGTGTACAGCGGCCAGGTCGCGAGGCCGCGGAGGGTGGCGTTGCGGCCGTGGTCAGATCGGATCGGCATCAGTGTCTCCTCGGTCCTCGGTTTCTGGCCTCGTCGGCGGGTTGTCGTTCGTCGGCGGGTAGGGCACGACCTGATCGGTGCTGGGGCGGTAGACATCGACGACCCGTGGGTTGGGCGCGGCAGCCCGTGGTGGTGCCGGGTCGGTGTCGGAGTGTTTCTTCTCGTATTCGGAGGGGATGACCAGGTTCTCCGACTGCACGACAAACGTGGCCTCGGCAGCGCGATGGGACAGCGGTTCGGGAATGGTGGCGTCGACGGGTTCGCTGTGGTGGTCCGCCGGAGTGGTGTCCGTGTCGACTGGGCCGATCAGGACCGGGGGCCTTCGGGGCCCTGGGGCGGGCGCTGGTGTCGGTTGCTGTGGTGGTGTTTGGTCGGTGGCGGGCCCTTGGTAGAACACGCGTGGTCCGTGGAAGAACACCCTCGGTCCGATCTCACCTGCCCGGTGAGCAGATGGGTGCGGCCGGGCATGGGTGGGGATTCGGGTACTGGTGACCCGTTGTGGGGCGTGTGCTTCCGGGCGTTGCCTGCGTTGTGGGGTCGGTGAGTGCTGTGGTTGAGAGGCGGCAGGTTCGTGGTGTTGCACTGGTGCTTCTGTCTGCTCTGGAGCGCTGCCGACGGCGCGCAGGAGTTGCTTGTGTCGTTTGTTCCAGCGGCGATGGCGTCGCCAGGTGCGTACCGCCCAACTGCTGGCCATCGGGTGGGTGGCGTAGTTGAGTCCGGCGGCCTGGACGATGCCGCCGACCATGCCGGTGATCTGCCGGACCGGGCGGATCAGCACGGTCGCGATGATCGTAATGACGGTCATGATCAGCATCTGCAGAAGCGGTGTCTTGACGCCGTTGAGTACGGCGGGCAGGGCCCAGAGGTAGGCGGTGGACCCGACTGCGAGCAGGATGCAGGAGGTGAGGGCCTTGCCGAGGCCGCGGGCGATGCCGGGTGCGGCGCGGTGGTAGACGATCATGGCGAGGCCGAGGATGGGTGCGCTGAGCACGACCAGGCGCAGGATCAGCATCCCGGCCAGTTGCCCAAGCAGTGCCATGAGAGGGAAGTAGGCGAAACACAAGCCACGAACGAGGCCGAGCATGCCGGTGCCGATGCGGTTGTTGTGGGCGCCGGTGAAGTAGCCCTCGGCGTCGGTGCCACGCACCTTCGCGGCGACGTCTTCGAACGTGGTTTTCTTGCGGTCTAGGTCTGTCTGGTTGACGGTCTCGGTGGTGTCGGTTTTCTTCCACGCCTGGGCGTCCAGGAGCCGTGGGCCTTGGTCACGCGCGATGGTGGAGTCGGCGGCGCCGAATTCGCCTTCGAGCCAGGTTTTCTTGATGACGTGGTCGTAGAGCAGTTCGGGCATGCCGTGGACTGAGTCGTAGCCGTTCGCGCGCAGGACCGCGCCTTGGAGTTCGCGGAGTTCTTCGGTGAGGATGGTGTCGAGGAAGCTGGTGTAGGCGGTGGGCATGAGATGGGAGGAGGCGGTGACCCAGAACGCGCACAGGATCCATAGCAGTTTCGTGGCGATGTGCGCGAGCGCGCCTTTCAACGTTTTGAACAGCATCCACACCACGGCCAGCACGAGAACCAGTGACAGCAGTGGCATGAAGGCGTTGTCGTAGAGGGACTTCGCGCCACCGGCGAGGCCACGGTCGAAGTTGGAGAAGACGGGGCCAGTGTCGTCGCCGTAGACCAGCAGGTACCAGACGGAGTTGGTCGCGGCGACCGCGGTTTTGCCGATGTTGAAGAGTTGGTTGCCGAGCCAGGTGTCGGTTTTGGTCATCGGGTCGCCGCAGAACAGCGTGATGGTGTCGTAGGTGTAGGTGTTCCAGCGGGTTCCGGCGTAGCCGTGGGTGTTGTACCAAGTTCCTGGCAGGCCGTGGCTGACGCGCGGGGTGTCGATCGTTGCGACGAATCCGGCTGTCACGCGTTCCGGGTTCGGGACGCACCCGGCTGCGGCTTGTGCTGGCGCGGCGAGGAACACCTGCAGCGCGAGGATCCCGGTCACGACAAACAGGGCGCGACGGCGGCTAGTCATGCTCCACTCCCTCGTCGTCCGGCTGGCTCTGGTCAGGTTGGGGTGTGGTGTCCAAAGCAGACCTGAGGTTGGCGAGGTGTGGTCCGGAGTAGTCGATGCGGATGCGTTCCACGCCGCCGGTGCCGTCGGCGAAGATGAATTGCCGTGGGTCGGTGTCGCGTTCGGTCCGCTGGGCGGTGGTGCGGCGGCCGAGGCTGGCGATCACCGGCTCGTATCCGGCGCCGACGGGGACCTTGAGCAGCCGCAGCGCGTCCTGCTGCACCTGTTCGTCGTCCAGCCGGCCAACGAACACCGAGTCCAACAGGGACACGAACCCCTCGATCCGCAGGAAGTCCGCAGGGACTTGGCTGGACAGCAGCACCCGGACGTTCCATTTGCGGGAGTCGCGGGAGAACCGGTTGAGCAACACGCGGCCGGTGGGGACTTCGGAGAGGAAGAATGCCTCGTCGATCCAGACGCCTTTGCGCAGGTGTTTGGGTCGGTCGTAGACCGCGCGTTGAGTCAGCCAGGCGGCGAGGTTGACCAGTTCGATCGCGGTGGCTTCCGCGTCTGTCCAGTGCTCGCGGCTGACGCCGTCCTTGGGCATGGTCAACCCGGCCAAGGTGAGTACGGTGAGCCGGTCGTCGCGTTCCAGGGCGTAGGGGTCGGCGTCGCGTTCGGGTATGAGCAGGGTGATGCGTTCGCGGATCTCGTCGAGGAAGTCGGCTACGACCCGGGCGTGCTCGTGGTGCTCGCTCTCGTCCTGGCGGAGGGCAGTGATCACCATCCCTGGATGTGCGCTCGGGCTGCCACCGACCGCCCGCACGGCGCGCAGGAGCACGATGCGAGTTTGGGCCATGCGCTGGATCTCCCACGGCAACAGCCCGGACAGCACATCCAGCGTCAGCCGCCGCCGGGTCGCCGCGGCCAATGCGTGCTCACGTTGGTAGGCACGGCCTGGGTCGGGTTCGTCGGCGAAGTGGTGCAGTTGCGGCTCGGCGACCACGCGGTACGGGTTGAGGATGCCCGGTTGCGCGTTGAGCAGGTTGATCGCCCGCGCGTACGGTCGCAGCTCCGGTAGCTCGCACAACCTGGCCAATGGTCCGGACGGGTCGAGCAGCGTCCAGTGCGCGCCGGCGCGCAGAGTTTTGTAGACGATCCCGCCGCCGAGAAAGGATTTGCCGCCGCCGAGTCCGGCGACCATCGCGGTCAGCCCGGACGAGTCCCGGACTTCCTGGGCCATCCACGGATCCCACGCGACCGGCCGCCGGGTCGCGGTGCACGTCTCACCCAGGAGAATGCCGCGCCGATCACCGACGTCCGCGGTCGCGGCGGGGACGGCGGACGCGAGCCACAGCACCGAGCCGCGGCGCTGGTGCGCCGAGGTCGCGAGCGGCTCACCCGGGATGAACTCGCGTGCCAGCTTGTACTGGGCGTCGGGGTGTTCGATGGTGACTTTCGGCTTGTACAAGTCGGTCACCAGCTGGGCGAACTGTAGCGCGTCGCGTCGGCTGGGTGCGGATATCGCCAGTCGCCACCAGGATCGGACGCGGGTGCCGAGGGCGGTGAAACCGGAGGTGAGCTGGTCGTCGACGTCCTGCACCAGCTGGTACTGCCGCGCCAACGAGCGTGGTGGTTCGAGGCCGTGTTCCTCGCTGAAGTGGTTCATCTGCGAGCGGACCTTGGTGCCCTGCCGCTGCAACTCAGAGGCCACTTCGTCGGGCCGTCGCACGTAGATCCGGGCCGACCATTCCACCGGCGCGGGGAGCCGGTCGGCGCGCTGCGCCCAGGGCTCGTCGACCTCGGGTACGTGCAGGCCGTGCATCGGGCCGATCGACAACACCGCCACGTGCCGCTCGACAGCCGCGTACGCCCCGGAGCGGCCGATCACGGCCACGGTCGGCGCGTACGGCTCCTGGACCAGCTCGGCAGCCGAGGTGATGCCCGCAAGGTCCTCGGATGCCCACGCGACATCCGGTGCGGCCGGGAGGTTCGACGAGGTCGGCATCCCAAGTGCGCAGGAGCGCAACAGCAGGGTGCGCATCTCGACCGGCGTGACCGGTCGCCCTTCGAGTCCGCTCCCGCTGACAACGTGATTCAGGCGCGCGATCTCATCGCCCAGCGAGGTCAACTCGCGGTCGGGGAGAGATGGAAGAACTCGCCGCAGGACGGGTGCGGCGCGCTCGACTGCCCGGTCGAACACGCGCCGGGCCTGGACCTCGACGCCGAGGTAGACCTCCTTGTCGGTCATGGACGCCGAGGCCAGCTGCTGTTGTTCGCCGATCATGTAGTCGTCGAACGACAACCCACCCTTGACGTCTGCTGGCCGTTGCCGGGCGTTGTCGACGTGCGCGCGGGCCCAGTGCGAGATCGGGTAGGCACTGGAGGTGACCCGCAGGTGCAGCCACCGTCCGGCCAGTTCGGCGTATTGCCCGGCGATCGCGGCGATCAGGTCGTTGCGGGCCGAGTCCGACCGGAACGACCAGCGCTGCGGCGCGAGTCGATACCAGGACCAGGTCTGGGTCCGAGTCCGGACCAGGTGCCCGTCCACTGACCGGAGACTGATGCTGGGGACATAGTTCGGAACCGGCTTCTGGCCGGTCAGTCTCTTGCTTGTCATGTCGTTGTCTCCTTGGCCGGTCGGAACGCGACTCGGCGGTTGACGCCGACTACTCCGCGCTGGACGGTGTGCTGGCGTCGTGGTCCGGCGATCTCGTGGCCGAACGCGGCCAGCACGCTGCTCAAGGGCTTCTCGAAGTCGATCCGGCGGCAGACCAGGCGAGTGACCACTGTGGTCAGCACGAGCGACCACGCCACCACCCACACCGTCAGCGGCAGCAGCAAAACCAGCCGCGCCACCGTGAAGATCAGCAGGAACGCGGCCATCCACACGCCGTAGGCCACGTACCGGGCACGCCACGGCAACGTCAGCCGCGGTGGACCTAGCCACACGGGGTTGACCCGGTAGATCTCGTCGTCAGGTTCGGCCAACATGCCGCTCAGCCCCTGAAGAGGTTGGCCAGCCAGGTACCGATGTCCTTCCCGGCACCGGTCACCGCCAGGCCGAGCACGGCCAGCGCGACCAGCACACCGAGGACCCGGCGCATCACCTGCGAGTTCTCGCCGCGGCCACCGCCCAGCCAGATCAGCAGCAAGGCCACGATCAGCAGGGCGGCGGGAACGAGGTTGTCCAGCAGCCAGTTGCGGAAGCTCCCTGTGCCCAGCCCTTGTGCCAGCGCCACCCTGGTCGTGGCCGAGGCGCTGGTTGCCAGCACGGTGACCAGCGAGACGCCGAGGCGTACTGGCTTCGATGTCACGATGAGGCCGACACGACGTAGTGGGTTTCGGATCACGCGCATGGACGTACCTCCGGCGAAGTCGTCTCTCTTGGGAACCCTTTACAACCCTGAAGCCGCGGATCCGGGTCTCTTTTGGACACTGCATCTCGCGCGCGTTGTGCTGCCTTGACTGCCAGCACGGCGGCCACGTGTTCGGTCATCTCGTCGTCCGCGTCGGTCATGCGCAGGCGGAGATACTCCGCGAGGCGGAGTTCGGCACGTCGCCGGGCTTTGTACGCGGCCCACTCGCTGACGCCGTGCAACGCAGCCCACTCACTGACCGAGACCGACTCGAGGCGCGTCTTGCCGATCAGGTCTGCGGTCAGCTGCGCGAGCGCGCCCTCGGCTACGGCCTGTGTGAGCAGGAAGTCCGGGTGGTTGCTGATCGCGGCGCTGGGTGTGGCAGAGGCGCGTTGCTTCGCTGCGGCGAAGGTTCTGACGAGTTCGGCGTGGCCGGCGCGATACGCGGCCCACCGCAGGCGCAGCACGATCCGCGGCCGGTCAGTGTCGATGCGTCGCAGTGCGTCGAGGAAGCCTCGTAGTACTTCGGCTTGGACATCGGCCGGGTCGCCGGGGCAGGCGATGGTCAGTCGTGCGGCGACCGAGATCAACGCGGGCAGCGCTGCCCCGACTGCGCCGAGGATCCACTTCGGATCACCTGACCGCGCCTGAGCGACCAAGTGCGCCCAGACAGCATCTGTTGTCGACTGAGGACAGGTACCTGCGAGCAGCAGGTCGCGTACCTCGTCCAATGGCAGGTGGCGGGGTGGCAAGCCGGGGTAGCGGCGGCCATTGACGCTCAGCGGTCGCGGACCCGTCACCAACAGGGCGAACGAGTCCCGAGCGACATCCAGCGAGTTCTTCGCGCGTTTGTGACGCGCTCCAGTGGTGCAAGCAGCCATGGTGGGCTCCCAGTAGCGGATGGAAATCACTGCTTCCACGAAACCGGATCCGCTACTAAGTCCCTCGACTGAGCTCCGGCTCAAACTGCCGCTGGAACTGCTATTTCAGTACTAAATCTACTAAAGGCAAGTCATCGCGATCCGCTGGTCACGCCGCGATCCCTGGCGTCTGTCGCCTCGTCGATAGCCCTGGGTCGGGCTGCTACTGAGCTCGATGTGCGTGGGTGCGACCTGGGGAAACTTGCCTGTTCCGGTCAGTTGGCCGGTGTTCCAAGGTATCGAACCTGGCCGGGGAAGTGGACTGTCGATGTCGCCTAACGTTTCGCTTCGATAAACTTCGACGGTTCCGCGCCGGTGCGTCGTCTGTGTTCGCATTTTGGTCCCATGTAATGGTTCGCGAGTCTCAGTCCGGACTTCGATTGGAAGGCGCAGAGGCGCCGTCCAGCTTGAGACTTCGGTTCGGCAGTGCTGTCACAGCGATGCCTGGGGGTGCCAGTCCTAGCGGCTTCGTTGATTGCGGATGTCGCGGTGGACGTGGCGACACGCCTGTAACTGTGAGCGGTAGTTGTCACCAACATCCAGACCCATCTGTCACCCGAGCCTCGCCGTGCACACGGCCACGATTCACGCGCTCATCGCGGCAGATGAGGATGTTTGACGGTGGTCGAAATCAGTGGGTGCCGACTGCTTCCGCCGGATCGCCGCAGCGCGATTCACCTCCGACAGCCTGTCGCAGTATCAGGCCCGGCTCACCTTCGACCTCCGGTGCAGCCTTCGTCGCCTCGTCAGCGGCAACTGGATCGGCAACGAAGCAATCCGCTAGCTTCACCCCCTTGTAGACGCGGCCGACAGCGTTACTGACCGGAGGAATCGACGATGTCACTCGCGGGCGAGCTGGTCACCGAGACCTTTGAGTACGACGGCGGTCGCCAGGTCACGGTCTATGTCCCGGCGGATCGGCCCGAGGCGGTCGTGTTCGCCGGTGACGGCGAGTTGATCTCACAGTGGGGTGGTGACCTTGAGGCTGCGGACGTACCGCCCACGGTGATCGTCGGTGTACACCGCCTGGCCGATGAGACCTTGCGGCTCCACGAGTACTCACCGGGCTCCGATCCGGAGCGGTTCTCGGCGCACGAGAAGTTTTTCGGCGAAGACGTCGGCCAATGGGTGCGATCGCGATTTGGAGTGGCCCTGCCGGCCGAGCGCACGGCGGTGTGCGGTGTCTCGGCCAGTGGAGAGCTGGCATTAGCCATGGGGCTTCGGCATCCGGACGTCTACGGCACGGTCTTGTGCGCCTCCCCCGGCGGAGGCTATCGACCACCTGCCGCCATGCCGAGTTCGCTTCCGCGCACGTACCTCGTCGCCGGCACGCTGGAGCCGTTCTTCCTCCAGAACGCGACCCGGTGGGCGGACGCCCTGCGCGGTGCAGAGGCGGACGTCGTACTGAATGAGCGGGTCGGATCACACGGCGACGCATTCTGGCGCGAAGAGTTCCCGCTGATGGCGGCGTGGGCGTTTGGACGATGAAGAGGTGACCGGTGGCCGGGGTCACCCGCGCAACGCACTGTCCTCGGCTGCTTGTAGCTGGCCGGGACTGGTCTGCCGGGCGATCGGGCGGCACCGTCGGTCTGAGACCAGGTGAATCTTGGTACTCAGCCCGCCACGGGAACGCCCCAGCCCTTCTCTGCCAGGTCGGGGTTTCTTGTCATCCGACGCGGCCCCCTGTGTCGTCCTCGACCACGGGCGGGTGGCGTGCTCCCGCGGCATGCTGGCGGGCACGGACCACGGTGGAATCCGCTCCGACCGTCCATTCCTTGCCTTCGTCCTCGTCACACCCGGCACGTAACCGATCCAGGATCTGTGCCCAGGTGCCGTCTTTCGACCACAGATCGTGTCGCTTGTAGACAGTCATTCAGTTGCCGTACTCCGGGGGCACATCCCGCCACGGGCTGCTGGTACGCGTCCGCCAGAACACGCCATTGATCACCGCCCGGTGATCGGCCCACCGGCCGCCGCGACCCGGATCGGCGGGCAGCAGCGGCCGAAGCTGGTCCGATTCCGCGTCGGTCAAGTCATGTCGATCAAACACGTGATACGTCTACCCGATCCCGAAATCGAGATCCACGAAACACGCCCTAGTTGATCCAGCAGCGGCACGACCACCGGAGCATGTTCCCAGTACCTTTGACTGCGACGTTCTAACCAGGCACTACGACTTTTGAGCGGCGCAGGTTCTGGTCATTTAGGTGTTTGTGTAACGATCGCAGGTTTACCTGCGACATAAGTGTGTGGCGAAGAAAGCTCGGCGAAGCAGGTCGAGGATGGCGAAAAAGGGTGGTCCCGAAGTCTCAACATCGACATCCCAAAATTCGAATGAACTAGCGGCGAGACGGCGGCAAATTGATCAAGGAAAAGTGACTGTCACCGTTGCGGCGGCCGCTTTGCTGGTGTCGATAATCGTATACGTATGGCCGCGGCAAGCGGATCCAGTTCCAGCTCCGCCGCAGCAACCGCGAAGTGGCGCAATTGAAGTGCGATACGACTCCACGACGACACTGTATCCAAACGAAGGCACGCTGCCTGGCGGCATCCCTCCGTCTTACCCTGTCTCGGAACAGCAGGGGCATTGTGACGAGTGGCAGAAATGGGCAGAAGACTCGAAGATTGCTTTCATTGGACAAGCCTTTGATATTGGTGTGAACGCAAGTGTCACATCGCCGATGACGATTCGCGATGTAGTGGTACGAGTGCTATCGAAGACGCCCGTTTCGGGTTCTCGGGGCATACGGTGCCAGTATGGCGCTGGCGGCCAGATGGGCACCAACGTCCACTTAAACCTGGATGCGCCACCACGGCGTTTGCCTATGGATGTTGACGGTGACGGCGAACCCGATACGACGATTCCTGGTGGCGTCTTTGTCGTCGATGCAGCCAAGTCCGAGGCGATGACCGTTGTGTTGTCGGGCGCATCTGGCTATGTGTACAACTTGGCCATCCGTGTCGTCGTTGTCGAAAACAGCGAAGAGAAGATAGTAGAACTCGCAACACCAGAACGGCCGATACGAATTGTGTCAAGTTACCTAGAATTTGAGTACTTTGATTGGGACTTTTCCGCTAGCAAATGGGTCCCCGCCGCAGGGTAGTCAGCTTTCGGTTAATGGGTATCTGCTCGGATGTTCGATGCAACAATCTAAGGTTTGGACATGCTAATGCCGAAGGTTGTTCAGAGCCGTATTTTTCTGCGCTTTCGATTGAAACGTCTGAGTCTTTTTGCCTGTATCTTCGTGCTGTTCACCATATCGCGGGACTCGCCCAAAGCGGATACTCTGCTCGGTGGATTGAACTTCATTGTTGCGGTGGGCGATTCTGGTATCGCTATCGCTGGTGACAACTGGATTGAATACATACCCGAACTTGATGCGTCGAGCCTTTCAAATGCTGGCCCGCTGTCGGTTTCTCTAGATGACGGGACAGCGGCAGTAGCCGGATTCGGACGCGTGGGTATCGTTAGACCTCATGCATCCGCAATCTTCGCAGAATGTCCTTCGTGTAGAGGCGTTGCCGCCGCGGGGCGGTTCATTGTAACCACCGATGTGGGGCTCGGTGGACGACATGCGATAGAAATCAAGTTCTTTGATCGAGATATGAAGTTGGATCACAGCTCGTATGCACCGTATGCTCCAGAGTCCAATGCATACACTAAAGGTGATGATGCGGGGCAGTATCCAATCACGCTCGGAGCGACCGTCGACAAGATAGTAGTCGGCTATTTGTCTCAATCCGGTGGAAGTCGGCGGGGTGCATCTCTCATCGGGCAGTACGCGCTTGATGGGAAACTGCTCGGAAGCGTCCTTGTCAACGGCGTTATAGGAAGCTCGGCATTGTCGCATGACGGGCGATACCTCGCGCTCGGTGTCGGTGGTTCTGGTGGTGCTTGCATTACTGTGTCCGATCCCATGATCATTGATCTCACAATTATGCGAGCTGTCACATTGGCCCCGCGCTTTCCGTCGGATGTTGAAGCTGCTGTTACGCATGGTAACGATGCTTGGTTCATGTTGACGGACGTGTACTGGCGAGACGACATCGTGGTAGTGACGGGTGAGATCCATGCACCCGGCCCCGGCCAGAGTTGCGATCCGGCTCCTCGAATGTGGCGTCGGGATGTTGACGCGAATTCTGGCGAAATACGGAGATCGGAGCTGCCGGCGTCTCTACCAACTAGATGGTTAGGGCCCGGCTGTGACGACGGATTCACCGTTGCGGCACACGATATGCAAAGGGTGCTGGTTCGACGACTTTCCGGCGTTCAGAGTCGGCTCGGACACTACTATCGAATCACGCTTGGACATGCCGAATCGGCTGCTTGTCGCATATTCTGACTTTGCGCCACGCTGGCCAAAAATGTCATCTGCTCTGGTTGGAATGCGTGATGGTATTCGTTGAGGATGCTGCCCGATCGTTGGCGCCGGTGGATGTCGTGGCGGTTGCTCTCGGCTCTGGTGATTGGTTGTGGTAGCGGTTGGGTGTTGGTGATGCCTTGGTGGGGCCGGTGGTTGTAGTAGGACTGCTTGTATTCGCGGAGTGCATGGAGCTGAAGGACAGTGTCCGATACTGGGTTGAGGTCACCAATCGAAGCTCCGTGGACGCGGAAAGCGTTCACTGGCGGGGCTGATTACTGTCCGCCGGATGCCGGTGGAGTCTGTTACGGGGTGGTGGGTCGGGGCTGGATGTTGAGAACGCCTGGTCCGGCAAGGTTGTCGATGTGGTCGGCTTCGATGTCGTGGATGTTGTCGGGGGCGATGACTGATACGCCGTAGCTGGGCGAGGTCGGACCCGCGCTCGCCGAACTGCGTGACGGCAGCAGCGTGCGGCACGTTGCACCCGCAGCCCGTTCGGATTACGGCGTCGCCAGTGCAGGTACGCGAGGTGGTCGGCCTCGGTCGCATCCCGCCACCCCTGGTGATCCCGCGCCGACCACAGAAACGTCAGAAACGCTGCCAGGTTCCGTGTTTAGCCATCTTGAGTGGATCGCGATCGGCCCATCATCACCGCGTTCCGGAAGAAGCTGTTCAACACGATGATTTGGGGTGGTTGGTGTGAGGGCGTGATGTGCCGCCCTCACACCTGGTGTGGTCATGCTGGATGCGTTTGTGTTGGACGGTTGTTGATGGTGGCTTTGTCCATGGCGCGGACGGTTTTGGTGAGTTGACGGGCGCGTGCGGCGCTGATGTGGAGTTGTTCGCGGACGGTGTCGGCGGAGACTGGTCGGTTGCGGGTGGCCCAGTGGTCTTCGTTGATCTTGATGACCTGGTCGAGTTGGTCATCGGCGTGGTATCGCGGGAGGGACGTCGTGTTCGTGGTGTCGGAGTGTGGATCGTGTGCCCGTGCTGGCGGATACGGCACCGGAGTTCGGGGCGGTAGTTCCGGTGATGTGGGCCAAGTGCCTATTCGCTGGCAGGCTTCGCGGGCGAAGGGTGCCGTGTTGAGCATCCACACGAGATCGGCGGGTGCGTCGCGTTTCCAATGGCGGCCGAACTCGGTGTGGAGTTGGGTGCGTGCCCGGCGGATGTGGGCTTCCATGTCCAGGGCGTCGTGGTAGCTGGCGATCTGCCAGAGGACCATGCGTCGCCAGAGAAGCAAGGTTCGCCAGGGGGAGAGCATCCAGCGGCCGAGCGGGATCCGGTCTCGGCCCAGTCCGGCCGCCAGTCCGGTCCGTCGCAGGAGGACCGCTCGTCCGGCTTCGACCATGGCGAGGAGCATGACGGGTGAGGCGGCGTGCAGGCCGACGGCGATGGGGGCGGGCCATCCTGCGGACGCGTTGGCAGCGACCGTGCCGATCGTCAGCAGGCGAGCGAGTTGGCGGAGCCACCCGACCGGGTGTCCGGTCCAGGCGAGGATGAGATCAAGGGTGATCACGCCGACGAGCCCGCCGTCGATGCCGATCGGGACGAGGTGGGGGAACGGGACGCCGAGTTGGGCGGCTTTGTCAGCGATGGTGGTGTAGGAGCCGATCGCGCCGTAGGCGGCCAGGACCGCGGCCATGATGATCGCGGCACTCAGAGCGAGGCGCTGTCCGAAGCTCAGTTGGGTGTTCATGTCGGGGTGCCTCCGCTCGTGCGGGTGTTGGTCGCGGTCCGGACTTGGTCGGTTTGCCTGGTGTTGTGCTGCTTCTGGCGGTGTGGTCGTCACATAACTGGAGCCCGGTTTCGGGTTCGCATTTGGACACTGGGTCCGGACTCGGATGGTCGATGGGTAGGTCATATCGGCCTGCCCAACGGGTGTGGTTCGCCGGTGAGGGAAGCGACGGCGGTGGCGATCTCTTCGAGAGTGGCCCGCACATAGGTGGTGGTTGTTCCGGCATCACCGGCGCTGTCGGTGTGTCCGGCGTAGGCGCGGGCGATGGCGTAACCGAAGTTGCGCTCAACCCAGGTGAGGGTGGTGTGCCGTAGCCAGTGAATGGAGATTTGCTGGGTGGCTACCCACGGCAGTTTGAGGCCGATGCGTACCCAGAGGTGGTCGTAACGTCGTGTGGTGATGGGCTTGCCGTTGGCGTACCGCAGGAGTTGGCCATCCCGTGGTGCGTCCCTGGTCTCACCGTGTTGCACGAGGTGGGTCATGAGGGTCGGGGAGACCGGTTGCCAACGAACCGTTTCGCCTTTCTCCCTGAGGAAGATGAGGCATTGGTCGGTGTCGAGGTCCTGAGGGCGTAGTGCCAGGGCGCCGCCTCTGCGGCAGGCGGTTTCGGTGTGCAGTCGCAGGATCAGGGTGTCCAGGGCGGGGTCGTTGCCTGTCGATCCGGCGACCTGGTTGATCTCGGCCAGTTTGGTGTCGGCGACGGCTCGTCTGGTTGAGGGGAGTCGTCGTGGTTTGGAGACTTTCTTGGCCGGGTTGGCTGCTGGGTTGATCAGTTCGTCGTCTTCGGCGTGGCGGTAGACGCAGCGCAGGGCGGCGACGAGGTGTTCGCCCGCGCTGTGTCCGCCGCGAGCATTTCGTCTGGCGACGACGTTGACTTTGACGTGCTCGACGAGCTGCTTGATCTGGGATGGTGTGGGTTCGTCGAGTCTCCGGTCTCCCCACTGGTCGAGGATCCGGTTCCAATAGGAGCTGTAGACCCGGCGGGTGCCGTCGGTGACCGCCGCCGAGACGATCGGGATGTACTCGCTGAACGTCGGCGCGGCAGGTCGTGCGGCCGGTGTGTTGAGGAGGTCCTCTGGGCTGATGCCCATGCGGCTCAACAGCAGCCGGGCCGCGTCCAGTTCGGACGGTGTGGACGGTGTGGTGGTCATGGAAGATCACCCGCTAGAAGGACATCGAGCACTGCGGGCGGGTATACCGTTAGCGTCTGCTGGTCGACCTTGGCGGCCAGAAGAACTCGATCGCCGGTGCGCAGTCCGATCCTGTGGCGGATCGGGGCCGGGAGTCGGAGGTGACCGTCCTTAGTGATCATGGTCACGGAGCACTCGTTGGGGTGAATCATCAAGCGGCCATTGGCTTCCCGGCATGCGAGACCAGTGCCCGCAGGCCAGTCGAGTGCCGTGATCATGGCTCGGTCGGCGACCCGGCCGTGGCAGTCGATCGTGGCCAATCCGTACAGCGAGGTGCTGGACCGGGTCAGGGGAGGACCGATCGGCAGGGGCAGCGGGAGTCGCGCGGCTGCCGTGCTGGGTATGACTGGGCGGGTAGTCGGGAGGACTACCGGTGAAATGGCTGAACCGGTCACGACAACCACCGCCATGGGTGGTACGTGACCGGTTTCAAGTGGTTGAGCGCGCTCTGGCACTCACTCGTGAGATGTAGCAGGTGTGCTACGTCGACGTGTCCGAGGGGGGACTTGAACCCCCACGCCCGTTAAGGGCACTAGCACCTCAAGCTAGCGCGTCTGCCATTCCGCCACCCGGACCTGCGGTGTTTCTGTTGTGGGCATAGCCTAGCGGATGTTGATGATCATCCCAAATCGGGGGGTGGGTTTGGTGAAATCAGTGATAGGAAGGCCTTGTGACTGAGCAGTTGCCACCACCTACCGCTTCCGACGTCCCTGGTACCGCCTTCGCTGAGGAGGAGGCTGTTCTCCTCACCAGCGAGCTTATTCGGATCGACACCACCAACACTGGGGATCCGGACACGCTTGTTGGCGAGCGGGCTGCCGCTGAGTATGTCGCCGCGAAGCTGGCTGAGGTTGGGTACGAGACCACCTACGTTGAGTCCGGCGCTCCTGGGCGGGGCAATGTTGTCGCTCGGCTTGCCGGGAGTGATCCCAGCCGCGGTGCTTTGCTGGTCCATGGGCATCTTGATGTTGTTCCCGCCGATGCGTCCGAGTGGTCTGTTCACCCGTTCTCCGGGGCTGTTCAGGACGGGTATGTGTGGGGTCGGGGCGCCGTTGACATGAAGGACATGGTTGCCATGTCCCTTGCTCTCGCCCGTCGGCTCAAGCGGGATGGGATTGTGCCTCGGCGGGACATCATCTTCGCTTTTCTCGCTGATGAGGAGGCTGGGGGGCACTTCGGCGCCCAGTGGCTCGTCGAGAACCGGCCTGAGTTGTTCGAGGGTGCCACCGAGGCCATCTCCGAGGTCGGGGGGTTCTCTGTCACGGTCAAGGACGGGGTGCGGGCCTACCTCATCGAGACTGCTGAGAAGGGCATTGCCTGGATGACTCTGCGGGCTCGGGGGCGGGCTGGGCACGGGTCGATGGTTCATGACGACAACGCCGTTACGAAGCTCACGCAGGCTGTCACGCGGCTTGGGACTCACCGGTTCCCGATCGTCCTGACTGATTCCGTCCGGGAGTTCCTGCATGGCATCGGTGAGCTCACCGGTTTCACCGTCGACGAGGACGACCTCGAGGGTTCTGTCGCCAAGTTGGGGAACATCGCTCGGATGATCGGGGCCACCCTGCGGGACACCGCCAACCCCACCATGCTCAAGGCCGGGTACAAGGCCAACGTCATCCCGTCCGTTGCCGAAGCTACTGTGGACTGCCGGGTCCTTCCCGGCCGCCAGGAGGCGTTCGAGCGGGAGCTCGACGAGATTCTCGGCCCCGACATCGAGCGGGAGTGGACTGGCCTTCCCGCCGTGGAGACTACCTTCGACGGTGCTCTCGTCGACCACATGACCTCGTCGATCATCGCCGAGGACCCGGGCGCCAAGACGCTTCCCTACATGCTGTCCGGGGGGACGGACGCCAAGTCGTTCGCTCAGCTGGGCATTCGCTGCTTCGGGTACGCGCCGCTCCAACTGCCCGCCGACCTGGACTTCTCCGCTTTGTTCCACGGTGTGGACGAGCGGGTTCCGGTCGACGCCCTCAAGTTCGGCACGCGGGTGCTCGACCGGTTCCTGCGCAACTGCTGATCACCCGCTGTGCTGGCCGGACTCCCAGTCCAGGAATGCGTCGATCGTGGCGGTGCGGTGGGTTCGCGCCCTGTGCTCGATCCATTCCTGGCCCGCGCCGGTCCTGATCAGCTCCAGCAGTTGGTCGTGCTCTGCCACCGAGGCCTCCGCTCGGCCAGGCACGAAGGTGAACGTCGAGTCCCTGATCGTCGCGAGCCTGGACCATCCTTTTCGGACGAGCTCGACCAGCAGCGGATTCGGGCACGGCAGGTAGAGCGTCTCGTGGAACTCGTGGTTGAGCTGGGTGAAGGCGACCGGGTCGAAGGCGCTCAGCAGGGCTCGCATCCGGTCGTTGATGTCCGCCGCGTCGGCGAGCTGGTCGGCGGACAGGTGGGGCGCCGCGAGTGCTGTCGCCGCGCCTTCGACGATTGCCAGCATCTGCATGCTGTGCCGGTACTCCAGTGGGTCGATGGCCGCCACTGTCGCGCCGACGTTGCGTTCGAAGTGGACGAGTCCTTCGGCCTGCAGCAGACGGATCGCCTCGCGCACCGGCACTGGGCTGACATCGAACTCCTTGGCCAGCGATCCCAGGACCAGCCGGTGGCCGGGTCTGTAGGTACCGTCGGCTATCCGGGACCTGATGGCCTGATACGTCCGCTGGGCCTTGCTCAGCCCGTCCTGCGCCTGATCGGATAGCGCCAGCTCGTCACCCGGAACCATATATGAAAAGGTACACCATTCGGTAAAGATGTGGCGGATATTGACCGATATCTGGAAGTAGGGTCGGACAAGGTTCTGCCTGAAAGAGCAGGACTATATACGATCCTGGCCGTTGCTTCCCCTCAGCGCTCAGGGAGTCGCGATGATGCGATTGACCAAGCACGTCGACGCCGAGCACCGCCGGGTCGTCCTCGCGGCGATGGTCGGTACGACGATCGAGTGGTTCGACTTCTTCATCTACGCCATCTGCGCGGGCCTCGTCTTCGCCTCGCAGTTCTTCGCGGCGCTCGGCAAGGACGCGCTGCTGCTGTCGTTCGCGACCATCGGGATCAGCTTCTTCTTCCGACCCGTCGGCGCCATCATCGCCGGCCACTTAGGCGACAGGATCGGCAGACGCGCCATGCTGATCCTGACACTGCTGCTGATGGGCGTATCGACTGTGCTGATCGGCCTCGTGCCCACTACCGCCACGATCGGGGTGGCGGCCCCCATCCTCCTGATCCTGCTGCGGATCCTGCAGGGGCTGTCGGCCGGCGGTGAGTGGGGCGGCGCGGCGCTGCTCGCCGTCGAGCACGCCCCGGCCGACCGACGCGGCCTGTACGGCGCGTTCCCCCAAATCGGTGTTCCCATTGGATTGTTGCTGGCCAACGGCGTGCTCGCGCTGGTCGCCTGGCTGACCACGCCGGAGCAGTTCCTCGCGTGGGGCTGGCGGATTCCCTTCCTGGCCAGTGTTGTGCTGATCGTCGTCGGCATGTTCATCCGGACCCGCGTCGCCGAAAGCCCGGTCTTCGAGGAAGTCCGGCAGTCACGGGCGCAGTCGAGCGTGCCGATCGTGCCACTGTTTCGAAACCACTGGCAGTTGGTGCTCGCCGGGGCGCTGATGTTCGCTGCCAACAACGCCGTCGGCTATATGACCACCGGGGGATACGTCCAATCGTATGCGACCCGCACGCTGCACCTGGACCGCTCGACCGTGCTGCTCGCCGTGATGGTCTCCGCGGTCGGCTGGCTGGCGAGCACGCTGGCGGGCGGCTGGCTGTCGGATCGCCACGGTCGCGTCCGCGTCTACCAGGTCGGGTTCGTCATCCAACTGGCCTGGATGTTCCCGTTCTTCGCGTTGATCAACACCGGCAACATCGGCCTGCTGATCCTGGCGCTGCTGGTGTTCTCGGTGGGCCTCGGTCTGACCTACGGGCCACAGGCCGCGTTCTACGCCGAGATGTATCCCACGAAGGTCCGCTACAGCGGCGCCGGGATCTCCTACGCGCTCGGGGCTGTCCTCGGTGGAGCGTTCGCGCCGACCATCGCGGAGGCGCTGCAGACCAGTACCGGCACGGTGTACTCGGTCGCTGTGTACCTCGCGGCCATGACCCTGGTCGGCCTGGTCACGACCGTGTTCGTGAAGGAACGGCGTGGACAGCCCCTCAGCGAGCAAGTGGCGAAGGCTCAGTAGGGAAGACGTGGCATCTGACGCAGCCACTCCACGATCTGTACGGGGTGCATGACTGAGCGGCGACCGTCCACGATGAACGGCGTGCCGAAGCGTCGCCGCAACGACCGCACACGCCAGTGTGGACGGCGTCCGTACAGGGCGTCGCCGCGCGCGCTCATGATCCGCACGACCGGGCCCTTGCGGAGCGCGTCGATGCCGTCGATCGCGGACCAGGGCAGGTGCACGGTCTCTGGTTTCGCGCCGAGTCCGGTGCGTACCCACACTCCGGTGTGGTCCGCGGCCAGTTGCGGTCCCAGCAGTCCCCGGTACTCGCGCACGACCACGCCCATCAACAGGACCTGCAGCGCCAGAAACGGAAGCAGCACGAGGAACCAGGCCGCGCCCATCCAGATCGACACCGCGACGAGCCCCGCCATCGCGGCGATCTCGAACGCGACGCAGCAGAGCAGGATCACATACAGCACCCTGGTGCCGCGCTTGCAGCGCACCACGAGCGGCGCGTCGCCGGGGACAGTGGCGGCGAACGCCGCCGCTGGTGCGTTGTCGTCCATCGTGCCCTCTCGTTCGGGACAAGGATGATACGACGGCGGCCGACACCGATCCGTTCCACTGTCCCGGGCATGACAGTGGGTGAGTCCGGATCAGACGAAGGCGCTCTGGCCGGTGATGGCTTTGCCGACGATGAGGGTGTTCATCTCGCGGGTGCCTTCGAAGGAGTAGATCGCCTCCGCGTCGGTGAAGAACCGGGCGATGTCGTGGTCCAGGAGGATCCCGTTGCCGCCGAAGATCTCCCGGCCGCGGGCGACCACGTCACGCATCCTGGTGGTGACGAACGCCTTGGCCAGTGCGGAGTGCTCGTCGCGGAAGATTCCCGCGTCCTGCAGGTGGGCGAGCTGGACCAGCATGCCCCACGAGGCGGTGATGTCGCCGAGGCTTTTCACCAACAGGTCCTGCACCAGTTGGAACTTCGCGATCGGTCGGCCGAACTGGGTGCGTTGCTTGGCGTAGTCCAAGGCGAGCTCGTAGGCGCCGATCATCACGCCCAGCGCCTGCCACGCGACGCCGCCACGGGTGGCGCGCAGGATCTCCGCGACGTCACGGAACGAGGTGATGTTCTGCAGCCGGTTGGCGTCGGGCACGCGGACGTCGGTCAGGGTGATCTCGGCGTTCTCCACGATCCGGAATGCGATCTTGCCCTCGATCTTCACCGGGCTGAACCCGGGCGTGCCCTTCTCGACCACGAAGCCCTTCACGTTGTTGTCGTCGAGGTCTCGGGCCCAGACCACCACGTAGTCGGCGAACGTGGCGTTGCCGATCCACTTCTTCGCGCCGTTGAGGATCCACGTGTCGCCGTCGCGCTTGGCTGTGGTGCGCATGCCTCCTGCGACGTCGGAGCCGCCGAGCGGCTCGGTCATGGCGAACGCGCCGATCTTGTCCATCGCGGCCATGGACGGCAGCCACCGGTCGCGCTGCTCCTGGTCGCCACCCGAATGGATCGAGTACATGGCCAGTCCGTTGTGGACGCCGAAGAACGTGGCCACCGACGCGTCGGTGCGGGACATCTCCATCGCCATCATGCCGGTCAGCAGGTGGCTGACGGCGGGCTGGTGTTCGCCGTAGCCCTCGTAGGGCAGTCCGGCCAGGCCGCTGGCCCGGAACTTCCCGATCAACGAGGCGGGGAACTCGCCCTTGGCCCAGTACTCGTTGACCAGCGGCTTGATCTCGTCACGCATGAAGGTGCGGGTCTGCAGCAGGATCTTGCGTTCCTCGTCGGACAACAGCGCTTCGTAGTCGGAGAAGTCGGCGATCAGGTGGTCTTCCATCAGTTCTGCTCCAATGCGGACAGCACGGCCGACTGCCTGTGGTCGCGGCTGTGGGTGAGTTCGGAGTAGGTGGCCGAGCCGTAGGCCTTCTCGACCGCCTCGATGACCGGTTCGGGATCGCCGGACGGTTCGCCGAGCTCGATCTGGCGCATCGACGTGCCGATGTGCTCCATCAGGTGGCGGTAGCCGCCCGGCCCGCCGCCGAGGTGGGACGCGAGGAACGGGCCGACCGTCGCCCACCGGATGCCCAGCGAGTTCGTCACGACCTTGTCCAGGTCCTCCGGCGTGACCACGCCTTGTTCGACCAGGTAGACCGCCTCGCGGCTGAGCGCGTTCTGCAGGCGGTTGCCGACGAAGCCGGGGATCTCCTTGCGTTCCACGACCGGCGTGCGGCCGACCGAGGTGTAGAAGTCCACAGCGGCTTGGACGGCGTCCTCGCTGGTGCGTTCTCCTGGCACGACTTCGACCAGTGGCAGCACGTGCGGCGGGTTGAACGGGTGACCGATCAGGATCCGGCTCGCGTCCTGGATGTCCGTGGTGAACGCCGTCGACGGGATCGCCGAGGACGAGCTCAGCAGCAGCGCGTGCGCCGGAGCGAGTTGGACCAGGGAGGCGAACAGGTCCTTCTTGAACTCCAGCCGCTCGGGGCCGTTCTCCTGGACGACGTCGGCGTCCCGCACGGCCTCGGCGACCGAGGTGGCGATGTGGACGCCGGGGATGTCCGCGACGGCGTCGGCCAGGTCCGGGCGCGGGTCGCTGATCCGGACGGTCAAGCCGTGTGCGGCGAACAGCCGCGCCCACGACAGGCCGATGGTGCCCGCGCCGATCACTGCGACGATCATGATCCCTCCTGCAGGTAGTCGAAGACCGGCTTGACGGGAGACAGGGTCAGGTCGGTGAGGATGTGGCTGGCGGAGACGACCTCCAGCACCGGCAGGTCCGCCAGCGGAGCCAGGACGTGCTGGAACAGCTGCAGGCGGGCGGGCCCGGAGTAGGCGTGTTTGACCACCACGTCGGTGATCTCGGTCCGCACCAACTCCTGCACCCGCGGGGTGCCGTCGTAGCCGGGGATGGTCTTGAGCATGAACGTCGGCACGGTGATCTGTGCTTCGGCGTCACGGACGTCCAGCGCGTGGTGCTTGTAGCCCATGGTCGCCGTCGCCACGCGCAGCGTGCCGTAGTCCACTGTGCCCACCAGCGCTCCACTGTCGACGTACAACCGTGGCTGGCCCATGGCTTTCGGGTACGCGCTGACCTCACGTCCGGACGCGGTGGCCGGGAAGTTGTCCAGGTACATCGCGTGCAGGTACTCGCCCTGCTCGCCGTCGAAGGCGACCTGGATCGCCTGGCCAGCCTCGGTGTACGGGCCGTAGCCGGTGACATCGCCCATCTTCATGACCTCGAACCGCACCAACGGCTCGGTGATCTCCAACGGCTCCGGCACGACGGCCCGCAACGCGGCCAGGTCGGTGCGGTACACGATGTTGAGGTACTCGCGGTCGGTGAACCGGGGCGTCACAGGCGCGAACGCGGGACTGGTCAGCGGTGTGGTCGGGTGGTGGCGTACGTCATGGATCTTCATGTCACTCTCCTGTCCACTGTGGAGCTCGACGCCTCACGCGTGGGTCTTCTCCAGTTCCGCGAGCACGTCCGCGGTGTCCTGGCCGGGCAGCGGGGCGAGGCGGCGGATCGAGCCGGGTGTGGCCGAGAACCGCACCGGGATACCGATCGTCCGGACCGGTCCCTCGGTGGGATGTTCGACCGTGTCCAGCAGGTGGCCGTCGCGGACGTAGTCGTCCTCGTGCGCGGTCTCCAGGTCCAGCACGGGAGCCATCGGGATGCTGTGCTTGGCGCACGCCTCGGCCCAGTCGGCCGTGGTCAGCGCCGGTGCGCAGTCCTCCAGCAGCGCCAGCAGGGGACGGATAGTCCGCGCGGTCGATGGCGTCGCCGTTGACGCGCGGGTCGTCGACCAGGTCGGGACGCCCGGCGGCGGCGAAGAAGTCACGGAAGTTCTGCGGGCCGTAGGGGATCACGCAGGCCAGGCCGTCTTTCGTGCGCACGGCCTTGTGGCCCTTGGTCATGGAGGCCGGGAAGCCGGTGGGCGCCTCGGCCGGGTCGAACACGTGCCCAGCCAGGTGCTCGACCAGGTTGAACGCGATCAGCGTGTCCGTCATCGGGATCTCGACCTGCTGGCCCTGGCCGGTCCGGTCGCGGTGCACCAGCGCGGCGAGCACGCTGTAGACGATCGTCAGCGCGGCCACCTTGTCGGCGATGATCGTCGGCAGGTAGACCGGCTCGCCCAGGGCACGGTTGGCGATGTCGACCAGGCCGGAGGAGGCCTGCACGGTCTCGTCGTAGGCCGCGTGGCCCGCGCGGTCGGAGTCCGACCGGAATCCCTGGGCGTGCGCGTAGACCAGGCCTGGGTTGCGCTCGGCGATGTCGGCGTAGGTCATGCCGAGCCGGGCCAGCGCGCCGGGCCGCATGTTCGTGATCAGCACGTCCGCCGTATCGATCAGGTCCAGTGCCCGCTCGCGCTCGGTGTCGTGCTTGAGGTTGAGGGCGACGCTGCGCTTGTTGCGGTTGACGTTGAGGTCCAGCGGGGTCATGCCCGGTGTGGTGCGGTACAGGCCCACGCGCACGGTGTCGGACGGCGACTCGATCTTGATCACGTCCGCGCCGAGGTCGCCGAGGATCTGTGCCGCGTACGGGCCCATCACCACGGTCGAAAGGTCGACCACTCGCACCCCGGCAAGTGGTCCGGCTGTGCCTGTCATTGTTGCCGTCCTTTCCCGTGTTTCGTTCCGCTGACATCAACGCTAGGAACGATCGACGGAAAAGGGAATCACCGTGTCACGAACAATGGTGTGACCGCGGTGGTCACACCATTGTTGTCACCGGGTGAGCAGGTCGGCGAAGACCTCACGGGCGGTATCGACCAGGTCGGCGAGGTCGCCGCCGTCGGCCCGGTCGCGGCGCCAGACCAGGCCGATGTCCAGGTGGGCCTCGAAGTCCGTGACGGGGAGCACGACGACGTCCGCCACTCGGTAGCCCCGCATCGGGCTGTCCTCGTCGAGCATGGAAAAGGAGAAAGCGGAACCGCTTGAAATGACTTCGGAAACGCCGCTGTAGTCGGTGCTTGTCAAGGTGACGCGTTTCTTTATTCCTCGGTCGACGAGGTCTCGTTCGAGCTTGTCGAAATACGACGGGGTGACGTCCGGCGGCGCGGTCACGAACGTGAAGTCGGTCAGCTCGGCCAGTGCCACCGAGTCCCGGCCCGCGAACTGGGCCGCCGACACCACCACGCCCATCCGCTCGGACATCACCGGCAGGTGCGCCAGCGCCGGATCGCCGACCGGCAGCCGGGCCAGCGTCAACGCCAGTTTCCCTGCGCGGACCGCGTCTATCAGGGCAGGCGTGACGCCGGGCCACCGTTTCAGGTCGATCCGGTCGCGCACCCGCTCGGCCAGCGTGTTGACTCTGGCGCGCAGGTCGGGATGCACGCCCGTGGGCATGCCGAAGAACATCGTCTCCCGGCGTGGCCCGGTCGACTCCCGCAGCCGCCACGGGATGGAATTCACCTGATCGAGGATGTCGCGCGCGATCGGCAGCAGCGTCTCACCGGCCTGGGTGAGCGTCACGTGATGGGTGTCGCGGTCGAACAGTCGTTGGCCGAGTTCGTGCTCCAGGTCCCGGATGCGCTGGCTCAGCGGCGAGGTCGCCATGTGCAGCCTGCGCGCGGCGGCGGTGAAGTTCAGGTCCTCCGCGACCGCGACGAAGTAGCGAAGGTGCAGCATCTCCACGGCGAGCTCACTTCTTGGCCGGTTTCTCCCTCATCCTGGCCTCCTCGGCGCGGACATCGGCCTGGGTCTCGCGTTCGCGCACCAGCCAGTCCGGGTTCTCGGCCTTGATCTCGTTGATCTGCTCCGTGGTCAGCGCGGCCGTCACACCGGCGCGGGCCAGACCGCTGATCGACACGCCCAGCCTGGTCGCGACGACCTGGCGCGGGTGCGGTCCGTCGCGGCGCAGATCACGCAGCCAGTCCGGCGGGGAGGTCTGCAGAGCGTTGAGCTCGTCGCGGGACACGTCCCCGTCCTGGAACTCCGCGGGCGTGGCTTCGAGGTAGACGCCCAGTTTCTTGGCCGCTGTCGCGGGCTTCATGGTCTGGACGGTCTTGCGCGACGTCATGGCACCTAGCGTAACCGGACCCAGTAACCTGGCCTTGTGACAGGCTCGTTCCGGCTCGGGTACGTCCCGGGAGCCACCCCGGCCAAGTGGGCGCGGATCTGGGCCGAACGCGAGCCTGACGTGCCACTTGATCTCGTCGGTGTCGGCACGGCCGAGGCCACCGAACAGGTGCGCGCGGGCGAACTCGACGCCGTGCTGCTGCGGCTGCCGACCGATCGGGAAGGCCTGCACGCCATCCCGCTCTACACCGAGACCACCGTGGTCGTCATCCCCAAGGACCACGTGATCGCCGCGGTCGACGAAGTGTCCACCGAGGACCTCGCCGACGAGATCGTGCTGCACCCGAACGACGACACTCTCGACTGGACACAGCCACCGGGCAAACCCGCGCTGCACCAGCCGGACACCACGGCCGACGCGATCGAACTCGTCGCCGCCGGTGTGGGCCTGCTGGTGGTGCCGCAGTCGCTGGCCCGCCTGTACCACCGCAGGGACCTGACCTACCGGCCTGTCACGGACGCCCCGCAGTCCGGCGTCGCGCTGTCCTGGCCGGAGGGCGAGACCAGCGACCTGATGGAGCAGTTCATCGGGATCGTGCGCGGCCGGACCGTGAACAGCACACGCGGCCGTCCGCAGCCGCAGCCGACGGCCGCGAAACCCGCGCCGAAGAAGGCGGCCAGACAACCGGTCCGCCGCCAGGGAGCGCCGAAGGCGGGCAAACGCGGGAAGCCTGGCCGCCGCTCACGGTGAGCGCTGGGCGGCAAGGTGCTTGCCGCGTTCCGCGGTGAACGCCCGGCCGAGCGCTGTTCGGTCCGAAGAGGACAACGAGCGGCGCAGGTCGTTGAGCAGTGTGCTTTCCTCGTCGCGGATGTGTGCTTGGACCGCGTTCTCCACATCGTCCATGTCCATGTCCATGTCGATATCTGTGTGGGTGTGCAGGATCCGTTCGGTGGCAGCCAGGTGCGCGCTCAGGTGGCTGACCAGTTCACGCCGCACGGCCGCCTGGTCGGCGTCCTCGTTGCGCAGGTCACGCAGCAGGTTCTCGATCCGGCGGTGGTCGTCGAGGATCACCTCGACCACGTCGGTGCCCGGTGGGCGGCTCGGCTCGGCCGGGCGCATCCAGCCGAAGGTCAGCTCGACCGCCTGACGCCAGTTGGCGTACTCGGAGTCCCGTCTGGCCGGGGTCATCGCGGGCAGCCACTGGCCCGCCCGGTGCCAGTTGCGGCGCAGGCCCTCCAGATCCGGCCAGTACCCGACCGACAGGCCCGCCGCGTAGGCCGCGCCAAGCGACACCGTCTCGGCCACCATCGGCCGGACCACCGGCACGTCCAGTACGTCCGCGATGAACTGCATCAACAGGTTGTCCGCGGTCATCCCGCCGTCCACTTTGAGCGTCGACAGGGCCAGGCCCGAGTCGGCGTTCATCGCGTCCACGACCTCCCGCGTCTGCCAGCCCGTCGCCTCCAGCACCGCCCGCGCCAAATGCCCTTTGGTGATGTACGACGTCAGCCCGGCGATCACACCGCGGGCCTCACTGTGCCAGTGCGGCGCGAACAAGCCGGAGAAGGCGGGCACGATGTAGCAGCCGCCGTTGTCCTGCACGGTCCGCGCCAGCGTCTCGATCTCCGGCGCGCTGCCGATCAGCTCAAGGCCGTCGCGGAACCACTGCACCAGCGAACCGGTCACCGCGATCGAGCCTTCCAGCGCGTACACCGCGGGCTCGTCGCCGATCTTGAACCCGACCGTGGTCAGCATGCCGTGCGTGCTCAGCACCGGGGTCTGGCCGGTGTTGAGCAGCAGGAAACTGCCGGTGCCGTACGTGCACTTCGCCTCGCCCGGCGCGAAACAGGTCTGGCCGAACAGCGCCGCCTGCTGGTCGCCCAGTGCCGCGGCGATCCGGATGCCCGGCACGGCCGTGGTCGTGGTGCCGTAGACCTCTGTGGACGACCGGATCTCCGGCAGCATCGCGCGGGGGATGTCGAAGAACTCCAGCAGGTCCTTGTCCCACGACAGGGTGCGCAGGTTCATCAGCATGGTCCGGCTGGCGTTGGTGACGTCCGTGATGTGCAGGCCGCCGGTCAGGTTCCAGATCAGCCAGCTCTCGGTCGTGCCGAACAGCACCTCGCCGCGTGCGGCACGCTCCTGCAGCCCCGGGGTCTGATCCAGCAGCCAGCGGATCTTGGGCGCCGAGAAGTACGAGGCCAACGGCAGCCCACACAGCTCACGCACCCGTTTCGCGCCCGGTTCCCGCGCCATCTGCTCGACCATCCGGTCGGTGCGCGTGTCCTGCCAGACGATCGCACGGCCGATCGGCGCGCCGGTCCGGCGGTCCCACAGCACGGTCGTCTCACGCTGGTTGGCGATGCCCAGCCCGACGACCTGCTCCGCGCTCGCCCCGGCCTGCGCCAGCGCCTCCGGCATCAGCCGGGCGAGGTTGCGCCAGATCTCGGTCGCGTCGTGCTCCACCCAGCCGGGGCGCGGGAAGTGCTGCTGGTGCTCACGCTGCACCACCGACACCAGCCTGCCCCGCGCGTCGAACAGGATGCACCTGGTCGACGTGGTGCCCTGGTCGACCGACATCACGTAACGATGCGTCATCTCACCCTCACCACCGGGACGCGCCGAGATCACGGGACACCGCACGTGCGGCGTCACGCACGTGCCCGAGCAGTGTCGCCTTCGGACTGCCGTGCGAATCCATCAGGCGTTCCACGGCTCCCGAGACCCCCAACGCGCCGACCACGATGCCACCGTGTCCCCGGATCGGTGCCGCGATGCTGGCTTCGCCGGGCGTCAGCTCGCCGAGGTCGCTCGCCCAACCCGCCTCGCGCACGCCAGCCAGTGCGCGTTTGATCGCAGTGAGCGACGACAAGGTTCGACGGGTGTAGGCCACGATGTCCGTGCCGCGCAGCGCGGCCACGAGCGTCGTGTCGTAGGCCAGCAGGACCTTGCCGAGCGCGGTCGCGTGCAACGGCAGCAGGGCGCCGACGTCGAGGGTCTGCAGCGAGTCGTCCGGCCGGAACACGTGGTGCACCACCAGCACCCGGCCGTCGAGGGGCGACCCGATCCGGACCGCCTCACCGCTGCGCGCGGCCAACGCGTCCGCCCAGTTGATCGCGCGTGACCTCAGTTCGTTGACATCCAGGTAGCTCGTGCCCAGGTGCAGCAGGGCCGCGCCGAGCTGGTACTTGCCGGTGTCCCGGTCCTGTTCGACGAACCCGACGCCCTGCAGGGTGCGCAGGATGCCGTGCGCGGTCGCCTTGGCCAGTTCCAGCGACTCGGCTATCTCGCCGACGCCGAGCTTGCCGGACCCGCGGGCGAGCAGCCGGAGGATCGCGGCGGCTCGTTCGATCGACTGGATGGGTCCCGGCACCGCTCGTCCGACCTCCTCACCGGCTCTGATTCGACATTGTCGAACACCCTCCGCGCGTCGTTCGACAATGCCGACCGAGGCTCGTTGACCTGTTCTTTCCACGATCTTAACGTTCGGGCAAGTCGAGGGCTTGGATGTCCTTTGTGGAGGAATGCAATGGTGCGAAACCTCAAAGCCCGAGGACTCGGTGGCGAGATGGCCGCCGAGTTCGTCGGGACGATGATCCTGATCCTGTTCGGATGCGGGGTGGTCGCCCAGGTGGCGGCCGCCGGGATCGGCGATCACGACAGCATCGCGTGGGCGTGGGGACTCGGCGTGGCACTGGGGGTCTACGTCGCGTCCCGGGTCAGCGGCGCACACCTCAACCCGGCCGTCACGATCGCGCTCGCGGTGTTCAAAGGCTTCTCCTGGAAGAAGGTCGCGCCCTACGCCCTCGCGCAGACCGCGGGCGCGTTCCTGGCCGCCCTGCTGGTCCGGTGGAACTACACCGAGGTGCTCAACGCCGCCGACCCCGGCCTGACGATCAAGACACAGGGTGTGTTCTCCACCCTTCCGGGTAACGGCACGCTTCCGGTGGGTGACTGGGGCGCCTTCCGTGACCAGATCATCGGCACCGCCATCCTGGTGCTGGTCATCTTCGCCATCACCGACCTGCGCAACACCGCGCCGCTGGCCAACATGGGACCGCTGGTCGTCGGGTTCTCGGTGGTCGCGATCGGCATGGCCTGGGGCACCAACGCGGGCTACGCGATCAACCCGGCCCGTGACTTCGGGCCGCGGCTGGCGTCCTGGCTGACCGGCTACGACACGGCGTTCCAAGACCAGCACGGTCACTCGTACTGGTGGATTCCGATCGTCGCCCCGGTTCTCGGCGGGCTGATCGGCGCCGCGGTCTACAAGGTCTTCATCGAGAAGTTCCTGCCAGCCGACGAGCCAGTGGCCGTCAAGGCCTGAGGAAGGAGTGATCCCGATGCCGGAATTCGTCGCAGCCGTGGACCAGGGCACCACCAGCAGCCGGTTCATGATCTTCGACCACGGTGGCAACGAGATCGCCCGCCACCAGCTGGAACACGAGCAGATCCTGCCGAGGCCGGGCTGGGTCGAGCACAACCCCACCGAGATCTGGGAACGCACGCGCTCGGTGATCGAGTCCACGTTCACCAAGACCACGCTGTCCGCGTCCGACCTCGCCGCACTGGGCGTCACCAACCAGCGTGAGACCACTGTGGTCTGGAACCGCCGCACCGGCCGCCCGTACTGCAACGCGATCGTCTGGCAGGACACCCGCACCGACCGCATCGCGTCCGAACTGGAACGCAGCGGCAAGGGTGACGTGATCCGCCGCAAGGCGGGCCTGCCGCCCGCCACGTACTTCTCCGGCGGGAAACTCCAGTGGATCCTGGAGAACATCGACGGCGTGCGCGCCGACGCGGAGAACGGCGACGCCCTGTTCGGCACCACCGACACCTGGCTGCTGTGGAACCTCACCGGCGGCAAGGACGGCGGCGCGCACGTCACCGACCCGACCAACGCCAGCCGCACCATGCTGATGGACCTGGAGACCCTCGCGTGGGACGACGAGCTGCTGTCCTTTTTCGACATCCCACGGCAGATGCTGCCGGAGATCAAGCCGTCGTCCGGGCACCTCGGCGTGAGCAGGGCGAACGGCCCGCTGCACGGCGAGGTGCCGATCACCGGCGACCTCGGCGACCAGCAGGCCGCGACCGTCGGCCAGGTGTGCTTCCGGCCGGGCGAGGCCAAGAACACCTACGGCACGGGCAACTTCCTGCTGCTCAACACCGGCCACGAGCTCGTCCGTTCCAAGCACGGCCTGCTCACCACGCTGTGCTACCAGTTCGGCGACGACAAACCGGTCTACGCGCTGGAAGGCTCGATCGCGGTCACCGGCTCGGCCGTGCAGTGGCTGCGTGACCAACTCGGTATCATCAGCGGCGCCGCGCAGAGCGAAACGCTCGCCGCCCAGGTCGCCGACAACGGCGGGATCTACTTCGTACCCGCGTTCTCCGGCCTGTTCGCGCCGTACTGGCGTTCCGACGCGCGCGGCGCGATCGTCGGCCTGACCAGGGCGACCACCAACGCGCACGTCGCCAGGGCGACGCTGGAGGCGATCTGCTACCAGAGCCGTGACGTCGTGGAGGCCATGCAGAACGACTCCGGCGTGACCCTCGACGTGTTGCGAGTGGACGGTGGCGTGACCGCGAACCAGCTGTGCATGCAGATGCAGGCCGACGTGCTGGGCGTGCCGGTGTCCAAACCGGTCGTCGCGGAGACCACCGCACTCGGCGCCGCCTACGCGGCCGGGCTGGCCGTCGGGTTCTGGAAGTCCACCGACGAGCTGGTGCAGAACTGGAACGAGGACCGGCGCTGGCAGCCGACGTGGACCGAACAACAGCGGACCAAGGGCTATCAGGGCTGGCAGAAGGCCGTCGGCCGGACGCTCGACTGGGTCGACGTGAACTGAGAGGTGACGAAAGTGTCTGCTGAACCACTCTCCCCGCAGTACCGCGTGGACGCGCTGCGTACCCTGCGCACGCGGGAGGTCGACGTCCTGGTGATCGGCGGTGGGGTGACCGGCGCGGGAATCGCGCTGGACGCCGCCGCGCGCGGCCTGTCCGTCGGCATGATCGAAGCCCGTGACTTCGCCGCGGGAACGTCGAGCCGCTCCAGCAAGCTGATCCACGGCGGACTGCGTTACCTGGAGCAGTTGGACTTCAAGCTGGTGCGGGAGGCGTTGCGGGAACGTGGGCTGCTGCTCACGAAACTGGCGCCGCATCTGGTGCGCCCGGTGAAGTTCCTGGTGCCGCTGACCCACCGGGTGTGGGAGCGCGGCTACATCGGCGCGGGCGTGATGCTCTACGACACGCTCGGCGGCGCGCGTGCGTTGCCCCGACACCGGCACCTCAGTCGCCGTCGCGCGTTCGAGGTCGCACCGGGTCTGGCGCCGGACGCGTTGATCGGCGCGATCCAGTACTACGACGCTCAGGTCGACGACGCCCGGCACACGATGATGATCGCGCGCACCGCGGCCGAGCGGGGTGCCGCGGTGCTGACGCGAGCCCGGATGACCGAGCTGCTGCGTGAGGGCGACCGTGTCACCGGCGCTCGGGTGCGGGACCGGGAGAGCGGCGCCGAGTTCGACGTGCGCGCGCGGGTCGTGATCGCGGCGACCGGTGTGTGGAGCGACGACGTGTCCAAGGCCGCCGGGATCCCGGCGCCGTTCACGGTGCGCGCGTCCAAGGGCGTGCATCTCGTGGTGCCCAAGGAGAAGATCGACCTGGACACCGGGTTGATCCTGCGGACCGAGAAGAGTGTGCTGTTCGTGATCCCGTGGGGCAGGCACTGGATCGTCGGCACCACCGACACCCCGTGGAACCTTGACCGCAACCACCCGGCCGCCAGTCAGGCCGATGTGGACTACGTGCTTGACCACGTGAACGCCGTGCTGCGCACGCCGATCACGCGTGACGACATCGAAGGCGTGTACGCGGGACTGCGGCCGCTGCTGGCGGCGAAGGCGGCGGAGACCACGAAGCTGTCGCGTGAGCACGCGGTCGCCAACCCGGTGCCCGGTCTGGTGGTCATCGCGGGCGGGAAGTACACGACCTACCGTGTGATGGCCGAGGACGCGGTGGATGTGGCCGCCGAGAACCTGTCACGGCCGGTGCCGCGCTCCACCACCAGCCAGCTGCCGATCCTCGGCGCGGACGGCTACCACCCGCTGTGGCGTTCCCGGCAGGATCTGGCCTCACGCCACGGATTGCCAGTGGCGCGTGTCGAGCACCTGCTGCAGCGCTACGGCACGGCCATCCACGACCTGCTGGGCATGATGGGGGAGCGGCCGGAGCTGGCAGAGCCGATCCCGGGCGCGGGGGACTACCTCAAGGCCGAGGCGGTGTACGCGGCCTCGCACGAGGGCGCGCTGCACCTGGAGGACGTGCTCACCCGGCGTACCCGCATCTCCATCGAACAACGCGACCGTGGCGTGACCGCCGCACCGCACGTGGCGGCCCTGGTCGCGCCGGTGCTCGGATGGGACGCCGCCAAGCAGCGGCACGAAGTGGACAGCTATCTGTCCCGTGTGGACGCCGAACGATCGGCGCAGCAGCAACCGGACGACGCCAGCGCCAACGCCACACGGCTGAGCTTCGTCGCGGTGTGAAGGCTCCTGTGGGTGGCCTGGATCGGGTGGCCACCCACAGGACACCAGGTCAGCCGACGACATCGCGGCAATGATGCGTTGTTCCGGCCGCACACGTGGTCAGGTCAGAAGATGACCTCGCAGTTCGAGAGGGACTCGAACCTGGAGTCGCAGCGGTCGGCCGCTCCGGCAGCGCCGTTGCCGACGTCGAGACCCGCGGCGTCGGTGAGGGTGTCGTTGCCCTCGTTGCCGTTCACGACGTCGTTGCCCACTCCGCCGTCGAGGTCGTCGACGCCGTCACCGCCGCTGATGGTGTCATTGCCTTCCTCGCCGCTGATCTTGTCGGCACCCGCCTGACCGTTGAGGTTGTCGTTGCCCGGTCCACCGGCCACGGTGTCGGCTGCGGCTTGGCCGTTGACCATGTCGTTGCCATCTCCGCCGGTCAACGAGTCCGCACCGGGGCCGCCGTTGATGGTGTCGTTGCCGTTGCCGCCGTCGGCTGTGTCGATGCCTTCGTTGCCTGCCAGGGTGTCCGCGCCCGCGCCACCGTCCAGCCGGTCGGCGCCTTCACTGCCGGAGAGCGTGTCGGTACCGGCTTCACCGTTGAGGGTGTCGGCTCCGGCTTCACCGTCGGCCCAGTCGTTGCCGTCTCCGCCGAAGAATTCGTCCGGCCCAGCGCCGAGGCACGCGGTGTCGTTGCCACCGGCACCGAACACCACGTCGTCACCGCTCAACGTTACGAACACGTCCGCACCGGCGGTGCCGAAGAAGACGTCCGGTCCGGCGGTGCCGACGTGCGTAGCCGTCACCCCGTTGCATGTCTGCGGTGGCTGTGCGTTCGCCGTCCCGACGGGGAACAACGCCATGGCCGCCACGACTGCGGCTGCGGGTAGCGCGCGCCGGGCGGCAAGGTGGAACACGGTTCGCTGTTGTCGCATACCTGCTCCTTGTCTGCGTGGAGATCACCTGCGTCCGAGGTGACCGCGCAGCATCCCATCGCGTCGGCACACGTTGCCGAAAGGGCCGAACGGCCCGGCGCCTTTCGGCGCATTTGTCTGCCAGGCCAGCGGATCAGCGTCGCACACCAGTCGGCGCACCGGCTGCGTCCTTCGTCGCACCCATCATCCCCTGATCCGGCAACGGTTCCGTGCCCGCCCGGAAGACTGATGTGGACCGGTTGACATGGTCAGCGCAGGTGCTTGTCGAGTGCGGCCATTGCCTTGGCCAGAGTGGCGAACTGGCGTTCGGACAGGCCGTCCCGGAACAGCGCGCGAACCGTCGCGGCGTGGCCGGGAGCAGTGGCACGGATCTTGGCCCAGCCCTTGTCGGTCAGGTAGGCCACCACGCCGCGTTCGTCGTCTGTGGACGTTCGCCGTCCGACGAAACCGGCTTTCTCCAGCTGTGTGACCTGGTAGGTGAGCCCGCTCTTGGAGGTGACGGCCGCCTGGGCCAGTTCGCTCATCCGCAGCGAGCCGTCCGGCGCGTCCGACAGGCGGGTGAGGACTTCGTACTGCGGGTGGGTGAGGCCCGCGTCGTCCTTGAGCTGTTGTTCGACGCGTCGGTGGATGGTCGCGCTGACCGTGAGGAAGTCCTTCCACGCGGCCAGCTCCCGCTCGTCCAGCCATCCGTCGTGCGCCATTCGGCCAGCCTATCGGAGTGGCTGTCGGTTTCCTGTCGACTGGCGATCCGGTCGTTGAAAATTGAACAAGCCTCGCTACGATTAGTTCGAATTTGAACCAAACGTGGGTGGAGGACTCATGGCTGTTGTGGCCGAAGTGGACGTCAGGCGTGGCACCGACGGCGGCCTGCTGCTGGTGCGGGCAGCACTCGGACTGATCATGGCCGCGCACGGCGCTCAGCAACTGCTCGGTTGGTTCGGGGGTGGCGGAATCGACGGCACGGCCGCGTTCTTCGCGGCGAGCGGGTACTCCGCCGCCACCCTGATGGCTGTCCTGTCCGGGCTGAGCCACATCGTCGGCGGCCTCGCGCTGACCGTCGGCCTGTTCACGCCGCTGGCCTGCGCCGCGATCATCGGCACGATGATCAACGCGGTCGCGGTGATGTGGGGATCGGGCTTCTTCGCGGCCAAGGGCGGGATCGAGTACGAGCTGCTGCTGATCGTGGCCACCGTGGCGGTCGCGCTCACCGGGCCCGGCCGTTTCGCTGTGGACCGTGGACTGCCGGTGCTGCGGGAGAACCGGGCCGCGCTCGGCGTTGCCGGGATCGTGATCGGTGTCGTGTCGGGTGTTCTCGTGCTCGCACTGTTCCGCTGACACTTCTCAGTCGCCTGAATGGCCGACGCGAGGGCTCGGCCGTTCAGCCTACTGTCGTCGGTATGGCCAGCGACCTACAACGGCGGAAAGTGGCGAGCGTTTTCACGGCGATGGATGTCAACGCCGACGGTTTCCTTGAGGAGAGCGACTTCCAGGCGCTGGCCGACCGGTGGACCGAGCTGCGCGGCACGGACGAGCGGCGGTTGACCGCCATCATGCTCGGCTGGTGGGACACGTTGCTGGCCGCGTCCGATCAGGACAGGGGCGAGAAGGTGACCATCGACGAGGTTCTGCTCGTGGTGGACCAGTTGCCCGAGATGCCGGACGCGATGACCGTGACGGCGGAGGCCATGTTCGACGCGATCGACGCGGACGAGGACGACTACATCTCCGCGAGCGAGTACCGCCAGATGATCGAGGCGTGGAACGGCAAGGCGACGGACACCGACACGATCTTCCCGACCCTGGACGCCGACGGCGACGGCCGGTTGTCGCGTGCCGAGTTCGAGGCGCTGTGGCTGGAGTTCTGGGCGGGGGACAACGCGGACGCGCCGGGAACGCTGGTGTTCGGGCCGCTGGCGGCCTGACAACCAGGGCCAAAGATGTGGTGCCCCAAGGTCGGAAAGGGCCAGCCAGTACGGCCGTACACAGTGGACCGTCCATCGAGTGGGCTGGGATGAGCCGATCCGCCTCGACGAGTAGGGCGGTCGCATCGACTGGGACGTGACGATCATGGCAGGCTGAGCCGCGTGTTCTCCATCCTTGACCCCACCGTGGTCCAGCAGCGTGACAACGGACGGCCCATGCTCGTCTGGGCGCTTCCGCTCGGCACCCGAGCGATCTCGACCGGAGTCGTGGGCGGCGGCATCGGCGCGTGCGAGTGGATCGTCAACGTCAGGGTGGAGTACGAGTACCACCGCGACCCCGTCGACCACCTCACCGGTCTGGCGGCCGAATGGAACCTCACCGGCCCCGGTACGGGCCTGCTCACGGCGGCGCGGCTGAGGGACTTCACGACCGGCAGCGACGCCGACGCCGAATGTGTCACCAGTGTGGGACTGACGCACCCGGTGTTCGCGGCGGCCCCGGCCGAGGGCACCGGCTGGACGCCGGGAACCATCAACACCGTCTGCTGGGTGCCGGTGGGTCTCGGTGACGCGGCGCTGGTCAACAGCGTCGTCACGGCGACCGAGGCCAAGGCACAGGCCCTGCGCGACGCCGGAGTGGCGGGGACAGGCACGCCGAGCGACGCGATCGTCGTCTGCTGCCCGGATCAGGGCAGCGAACTCTACGGCGGGCCGCGCTCACAGTGGGGACAACGCCTGGCCAACGCCGTCTACCAGGCCACGTACGCGGGCGCGGTGCAATGGCTGCGGAAAGCGGGGGAGTGACCTGCGCCGCGTGTGGAACACCACGGCGTCTCGCTGTGTTGAACGCGGGAGAGCCCGAGCAGAAGGAGATCGCGGTGGCGACAGTGGAGCTGACCGAGCAGAACTTCGACGAGGTCGTGAGCGCCCCTGGCATGGTGCTCGTCGACTTCTGGGCGTCCTGGTGTGGCCCGTGCCGCCAGTTCGCTCCTGTCTATGAGAGCGCGTCGGAGGCGCACGAGGACGTCACGTTCGGCACCGTCGACACCGAGGCGCAGGTGGCGCTCGCTCAGGCGTTCGGGATCTCCTCCATTCCCACGCTGATGGCCGTGCGGGACGGCGTCGTGGTGTACGCGCAGCCCGGCGCGTTGCCCGCGCCCGCGCTCGAGGACCTGATCGGCAAGGTCAAGGAACTCGACATGGACGAGGTCCGGGCGTCCGCCACCCAGGAGCAGGCGTAGTCGATCATCCTGCCATTAGGTTGGTGGGGTGACCGTCTACGACGCCCTGGCGGCTCTGGCCGCCGGAAACCCCGACCAGGCCAGGAAAGCACTCGACGATCCGGCGCCACGGCACCCGCTGTTGCGGGGCGCGTTGGCCACGTATCTCGAGGGGGACGCCTCGGAGTCCGTCTACCACCAACCGGCGGCCTTCGAGGCGTTCATCGACGGCGGCGGCAACATCCCGCTGTATGACGCCGTCAGCGGCGCGCTGGCCGAGCAGTACCGCGCGCACGGCGTGACGTCCCTGGTCGACGTCGGCTGCGGCAACGGCAGGGCGCTCATCCCCGCGCTCGCGGCAACCCCGATCCCGGCTGTCACGCTGGTCGAACCGTCGCAGGCGCTGCTGGACACCGCCGTCGCGCGGTTGGGCGACCAGCAGGTGACTCCGGTGCCGAGCACCGCGGACGTCTTCGCCAACGGCCTGCACGAGGACGCTCGGTTCGACTTGGCGGAATCCACCTTCGCGCTGCACACCATGCCGCACGAGGACCGCTCGGCCGTTCTCGCCGCGTTGCGCCCCCACGTCGACCGGTTCGTGGTCGTGGAGTTCGACGTGCTCGACCAGAGCCCGGAGGACCGGCGGACACTGCTCGCGGACACCTACGAACGGGGCATCGCCGAGTACGACAGCGACCGTGACCTGGTCGCCCAGGGCTTCCTGATGCCCGTGCTGACCGGCCAACTCGCGCCGGGCGCGGTGCGCAGCACGTGGGAACAGCCCATGCGGGCATGGGTGGAGCAGTTCACCGCGTGCGGTTACCAGGGCGTGCGGGCGGAGATCCTCATCGACTACTGGGCGGCGCCGTCCTTCCTGCTGAGCGCGCGCGGCGGCCAGGCCCAGCAAGAGGCCCAGTAAAGGTCAGTAGGGCGTGACCAGGTCCTCCGGGACCAGCGTCATCGGATAGGGATCGGTGAGCGTGATCCTGTCGGTGCCCCTGGCCTCCGCGGCCAGGGTGTAGCCGTCGCCCGCCAGCGCGTAGCAGGAGATGCTGGGCGTGCGCGGGTCGAGCAGCCAGTAGTACGGGCACCCGGCCGTGGCCAGCCGTGCCGGTTTCAGGAAGCGGTCGATGTGCTCGCTCGACGGCGAGACCACTTCGACCACCAGTTCCGGGGCGCCGATGAGCGCGCGTTCGGTGAACGCCTCCCGTCTGCCGACCACCACGTCCGGGATCAGCACGGTGTCGTCGTTGAGCCACACATCCACCGGGGCGGGCAGCGCCTCGCAGCCCGCCGGGCACACTCTCGCCAACGCAGCCAGCACGCGAGCGACCGCTCGCTGGTGCAGCGGACGCGGTGACGGGCTCATGATCAGTGTTCCGTCGACCAGTTCGTAGCGGTGACGTTCATCGGTGATCGACTCCAGATCCCGGCGGGTGAGGGGCTCGTCGTGGGAGAACGCCGGTAGTGCCTCCATGCTGCCCTCACCGTGTCGCGAGACGGGAACTGTCCCCGCAAGCCTAGGGACTTACCCGGTGTATCGCGAACGGCCGTGTCCGGCCGCGCACACCCCGAACGACCCGACCAGCCCGTTTCGTGTTGCGACGGTTGTCACACCCCGGAATCACGGCGTTCCCCGCATGACACAGATGGTCCAGTACAGGGATGTTGTTACGCCGTACGAGCGAAAAGTGGAAATTGTTCTCGGCGATAACAACGGGCATTCTCGTGGACACTCGTGATCCACTGAACGGACACTGTTTCGCCGAGGACTGCATCACGGTATCAGTGGATGACGTGGACGTGTACGGGTATTCCGTATGTCGTGAGTGTCGTCCACGCCGACACGAGCGACGAACGCGCGAACGTGAACAGCGTGTCCGGGGTCAGCAATCGGTCCGACCGGTGGATCGCGTACACGATCGCCGACGGCCGGTGACCGAGCTGAGCAGCCCGTTCAGCGGACTGCCCGGCGATGAGCGCGGTGAAGTCCTGCCACGCGACCGGATCGGTCAGCGTTTCCGCCGCGACCAGTCCCTGGGCGAACAAATGGCTCAGCGGAGCCGACCCTGTTCGCGAGCTGGTCCGTTTCACGTGCACCAGCTCATTGCCGGGACCGAGCAGATCGCACGCTTCGAAACCACGCCGGTGCGCCCGGGTGAACACCAGTTTCTTGTCCATCAGGAGAAAACGCGGATCGGTCCGCGCCACATACCGGTTGTAGGTGTCTTCGCTCGGCGTGGGATCGTTCGGGTGAACCCGTGAGTCGTTCCACGCGGGCAGCGCCCAGTTCGGCGCGTGCGAGAATGCCCGTTCGGTGACGGAACGCACGTGCCGCAGGTATTCCTCGCCGAGTTCGTACCATTCACCGTCCAGCAGGACGCATCGTGTGCCCTCGTGTTCGACCTCCGCGGCGATCCAGTGCAACGCCGGGACGTCGCCGCCCACGCTCTGCCCGTGCTCGTCGTAACCGGCGATCCGGCCCGTCCGCAGGGCGTCCAGCCGCCCGGTCGACAGCGGGTCCAGCAGCGGACTCGTCAGGTCCGCCAGCGTCAGGTCCGGGGTGTCGATCCGCGTGCCGTTGATCCGGCCCCGGAAGTGGTCGGCCGCGGGTCCGTCGTGATACCTGGCCGGGTAGGCGATCCCGACCTCGCCGTGGCCATCCGCACCGGCCAGCAGGCCGAGCACGGCCCGTTCGAGCGCCGCGCGGCGCTCGTCGTGCGGCGGGATCCGCCGCACCCACGTCAGCGGCTGCAACCGCGGATCGACCGCGTTGCCGCGCAGAATCCTCGTGATCGCGGCCAGATCCGCGGCCAGTCCGTCGCCGTCACTGCTCAACGGCATCCGCACGCCGTCGCCGAACTCCAGCCGCAGCCGGAAGTTGTGGCGGTGACGCATCCGCCGCACGTGCGTCAGCTCGACCGGGAGCTCCGCGCGCACGTACCCGGTCAACTGCCGGACCAGTTCGGCGTGCTCGCGCAACCCGAACGCCCACAGTCCCTGCCCGCCCGGCACGGAACTGCGGTCCACTCGCGACCGGGCGCTCAACGCCCACCGGGTGATCTGGCGGATCTCGTCGGGATCCAGCACCCGTACCGCGAACCGCAGGCCGAAGTCCCGGTCGATCCTGCTGTCCCGGATCAACCGCCAGCCCTGCCCGAACGTGACCGCGTACACCTCGGTTCCACTCCGGACGAACAACGCGGCGGACGCCGTGCGACTGCGGAAGTCCAGGTCCGTTCCGGTCAGGCTGCGCACCATCGCGCCCCACTCGACCGGGTCGTCCTCGGACAGTCCGGCCACGAGAAGCGCGGGCAGGCCGCCGACAACCGTCCGCAGGGTCACGTAGTCGTGGTCGTCGTGGACGACCTTGGGAGCTCGGAGCGAGGACAGGTCGTCGGCCGCCCGCAACCGGTACAGGCTGACTCTTCTGGTGTGCGCGAGATCGGCCAGTTCGGTGAGATCCATGGCGCTACCTCTCGAAGCTGTCTTCGAGAGTGCGGCGCGCAGGTGACGCCCAAGTGGACACCTCAGGCGGAGATCACCCAACGGAAGGTGACGATTCGGCCAGCAGCCAGCCACGATCCGCCGCGATGACACCGGCCTGGAACCGGCTGCGCGCGCCGAGCCGCGCCATGATCTCCGCGACCGTCCGCCGGACCGTGCGCACCGAGACCCGCAGCTGGGCGGCGGCCGAATCGTCGGTGTGCCCTTGCCCCAACAGCGTCAGCACGTCGTGCTGCCGCACGGTGAGCGCGGGCGACGCCGGTGGGTCGTCGGGCAACAGGGGCATCGCCCGCGGCCAGACCTGGTCGAACAGCTCGGCCGCGGTCGAGACCACCGCGGGCAAGGTGAACGCGGCCAGACTGGTGCCACCAGTGGGCACGATGGTGATCCGGCCGTCGATCACCATCGAGTCGGCGGGCACGTGGGCCAGTGTTCGCACCACCGCGCCCGCGGCCGCCAACTCGACCACCTGCCGGGCCAGCACCGGCGTGACCCTCGTGGTGTCCGGGACGAGCACCCGGTAGCGCACACCCGACCCGGGACGGCCTGACATCCGGAACGTGCCCACCGGGTCGTGCCTGCACATCACCGTGATGCCGGTGGTGGCCTGCCCGATGAGCACGCCGATGTCCGGACTGGTCTGCATCTTTCAATGGTGGGCGCCCCTCGCGGGAGGGGTCCCGCGGATCAGGCCGGGTGGTCCAGACGGGCGCGGACGGCTCGTTCGACCAGGATGGGGACGAACGTCCGGACGGCGGCGGCGGCGAACCGGTCGGCTTCGGCACGCATGCACTCGCGTACCCGGTCCGCGGGGACGTCGTCCTGATAGCGGGTAACGAGGCGGTCTTCGATCTGGTCGAGGTGGATACCGTTCTGCCCTGCCATGGCTTCGGTCCTCTCATCCGCCCCTGAGAGGCCCATTAGATGACCCGAAGGTGAACGTGGGGTGAACGGGATGTCGCTGGTGGACAGCTGTCACTGCGGGCGAGCGGATGCGCGCTTCGGGTAGCGTGGTCGTCGTGCGGATCGATACGCCGGTCGTCCGGCAAGTGGTCAACAGGGTGAATTCGTGTGTCGTGGGGCTGCGTTCGTCCCGTCGGGTCGGGCCGGTGGTGAGCAAGTTCTTCACCGTGGTCACGTATCAGGGACGCCGCTCGGGGCGCACGTTCAGCACGCCCGTCGGGTACCGCCGGACCGGTGACGTCGTGCGGATCGGTGTCGTGATGCCGGATGCCAAGAAGTGGTGGCGCAACTTCACCGGCGACGGCGGCCCGATCATGCTCGATGTGGACGGTGGCCGAACCGGTCACGCCGTCGCCCGGCGCGTCCGATCCGGCCGCGTGGAAGTCACCGTCCACCTGAACACTTAGGCCGACCACGTTCCTGAAGCGGCCGTGTCCCTGGCGTAGTCACGGAACGACCGCGGCGCACGGCCGATGGCCTGCCGCACACCGTCGGTCGGCTGCGCGTTGCGGCCGTCCAACACGTCGGTGAACAGGTAGGTCAGGAACTCGACATAGTCGGGGCCGACCTCGTCGGCCAGCGCCGCCGCGAACTGCTCAGTCGTGATCTGCTGGTAGCTGATCTCACGCCCGGACGCCGCCGCGATCTCGGCGATCGCCTCGGCGAACGACAACGACTCGGGCCCGGTGAGCTCGTACAGCCTGCCGACGTGACCAGGTTCGGTCAGCGCCGCCACAGCCACGTCCGCGATGTCCTCCACGTCGACGAACGGCTCGACCACGGCACCGGCGGGCAGCATCACCGCTCCACTGAGGACCGGGTCGAGCAGGAAGCTCTCACTGAAGTTCTGGGCGAACCAGCTCGCCCGCAGGATGGTCCAGTCCGCGCCGGACTTACGCAGCTCCTGCTCACTGCGCTCGGCCTCGTCCTCGCCACGGCCGGACAGCAACACCAGCCGTGTCACGCCCAGGGAGACCGCGAGCCGGGCGAACGACCCGATGGCGTCCGCCGCTCCCGGCGCGCCCAGGTCCGGGTAGTAGGCGATGTAGGCGGCCGACGTACCTCGCAGCGCGGGCTCCCAGGTCTTGTCGTCCTCCCAGCTGAAGGGGATCTCGGCGGAGCGCGAGCCGATGCGCACCGCTTGTTCGCGTGCGGCGAGACGGGCGGCCACGCGGCTTCCGGTCTTGCCGGTGCCGCCGAGGACCAGGATGGGTTTCGCTGTCATGACCTGAAGTAAAGGCGATCGTCGTGAGACGAGCCATGGTTGAGAAGCTCGTTTCCATAAGCGTGCGTCTAAGCTGGGGGAGTGGACGCTCTCGCCAACCTCCTCGACGGCCCCCGCGCCCGTGGCGCGTTCCTGATGAAGGTCGTCCTCGATCCGCCGTGGAGCATCGACGTGCGTGACGACGCGCCGCTCGCTCTGGTCACGATGGTGCGCGGCAGCGGCTGGGTGGTCCCGGACGGCGGTGAACCGGTCAGGGTGAACACCGGGGACGTCGTCGTTGCCCGTGGCAGCACGCCGTACGTCGTCGCCGACGATCCGGCCACGCCGCCCCAGGTGGTGATCCACCCCGGTGACCGCTGCACCACGCTGCGGGGCGAGCCACTGGAGGAGAAGCTCGGGCTGGGCGTGCGGACGTGGGGCGACAATGTGGACGGTGCGACGATGATGCTCATCGGCACCTACCACATGTCCGGTGAGGTGAGTCGACGGCTGCTGGACGCGTTGCCGCCCATGCTGATCGTCCCGGCGGGGACGTGGGAGTCGCCGATCGTGCCGGTGCTGGCCGACGAGATCGTCAAGGACGAACCCGCGCAGGCTGTCGTCCTGGACCGGCTGCTCGACCTGGTGCTCATCACGGTGCTGCGTGCGTGGTTCGCGCGTGCGGACGCTCCGCCGTGGTATCGGGCACAGGGGGATCCTGTCGTGGGATCGGCGCTGCGGATGATCTACAACGATCCCGCGCGCCCGTGGACCGTGGCGTCCCTGGCCGACGAGACGGGTGTCTCGCGGGCCACGCTCGCCCGGCGGTTCACCGAACTGGTCGGTGAATCGCCGATGGCGTTCCTGACCGGCTGGCGGCTCGCGCTCGCCGCCGACCTGCTGCGCGAGCCGGATGCCACGGTCGGTTCCGTGGCCAGGAAAGTCGGCTATGGCAGCGGTTTCGCGCTGAGCACCGCGTTCAAGCGGGTGCGCGGGGTCAGCCCGTCGCAGCACCTGACCGAGCTACGCCGTTGAGTTAATCGTTGTCTGGGCGGACGATCGCGACAGGGCACGGAGCGTGGTACGCCACAGCGTGGCTGACCGAGCCGAGCAGCGCGCGTCGCAACGCGCCGCGCCCGTGACTGCCGACAACCAGGAGCGCTGCGCCCTCGGCGTGTTCGAGCAACGCGTGCGCCGGGCGGTCCGCGGAGAGCTGCTGGCGAACTGTCACGGTGGGATGGCGTTCCCGATGACCGGCGAGGGCTTCGTGGAACAGTTGCTCGGCTTTCTCGTGGACGTCCTGCCACGCATAGTCCCATTCCCGCACCGGCGCCAGGGCGTCCAGCGGGAGATCGGACCAGGCGTGCACGGCCACCAGGTCGTGGCCGTGCCGATCGGCGAAGTCGAACGCGAAGTCGACGGCGGCGGTACTGGTCTGCGATCCGTCCACACCCACCACCACGTGCTTGCCCTCGGGCTGGCCCTCGGTGTGCCGCACGATCACGATGGGACGCGTGTAGGACTGCAGGAGCTCCGCGGCCGTCGAACCGAGCAACACCCTCGGCAGCGCCGAACGTCCAGCCGGTCCGATCACCAGGGCCCACGCGCTGGACGCGACCTCGGCCAGGGTTTCCGAGCCTCGGCCGGACACCACCCGGGACTCGACCGTGAGATCCGGATGTTCGGTTCGGCAGGCGTCGGCGACCCGGTCCAGCTCGGTCTGCGCGTGTGCGAGAAGCACTTGTTGCTCGTCGGCGTCGAGAACCTGCGGGCTGATCCAGCCCGCCGTTGTCGAGTCAGGCATCACAGGCAGGCCGACTGCCTGCACGACAGCGAGTCCCAGCCCGTGACCGACTGCCTCCCGCGCGGCCCACATCACGGCGCGTTCAGCCGCTGCGGAACCGTCGTATCCGGCGACGAGCACTGATCGATCTACTGTGGACTGCATGATGGGCTCCCGTTTTTCGTGGGTCGTAGGACACGTACCCAGCGGAAGCCGTGCCTAAGCCTGGGTCGTCCTCGGCCCCGGCAGCGCGAAGCGGCGGATCAGGTAGTTGAGGGCGGCGCTGATCAGCAGCCACACGATCGCTGCCGCGCCGTAGTTGAACAGGACCGCTGCCTTCGCCGAGTCCGGCGCGAACAGCCCGTCGAAGCCCAGCGACACCGCGCCGGAGAAGCCGTCGATGAACGACGCGAAGCCGTTGTCCGGGTTCGCCTCGGCGAGGACCAGGATGATCTGGAAGGCAAGCACCACCGCGAACAGCGCGCAGACGAACGTGACAGCCGTGCGGGCCATGCGGACTGTGCGGACCCGCTTCGCTCTGCTGACATCTTCCGCCGCGGCCGGTGTTGCCTGACCACCCTGGCCTGGTAAGGCTCTGGTCCGTTGCGGATCAGGTTCGGGATATGTCATCACTCGATGGTCGCACCGCCGCGTCGCGTCCGCTTGACAGCTCCACACCCCTGAATCCATGATGGTGACATCATCCGAATGACTACAACATCTGAAATGGGGATGGGTGGGTATCGAGACGCCGAGGCGACCGGTCGACAAGACGATCGGGGGAGTGAGCTTCACGGATCCATATCACTGGCTCGGCGAGGACACCGACGAGGTGCGGCGCTGGCAGGACGAACAGGTGACGGCGGCTGTTGCCGCGGTCAGGGCGTCACCGCACTTCGAGCCTGTCCTGAAGTCGCTGCGAGATCTTCCGTCCAGTGTGGACACTGCGCTCGGGGCGCGAATTGTCGTGGCGGGCAGCGAGTTCTGGATCGGCCGCAACGGCGACGGATCCGCGCAAGCGCTGCGTGTCTCCGAAGGCGGGGTTGACCGAGTGCTTGTCGACGCCGGTGCCATGACGGAGCGGCGTGGCGACGGAAGGCCGACGACCTTCGTCTACGCGATCCCGTCGCCGGATGGGCGGTGGGTGGCGTTCAGTCACTCGGCCGGTGGTGAGCCGTTCGGGCACTACGGTGTGGTCGAGGTGGAAACCGGGCGGCTGCTGGAGATCGCCGAGCCCGCGATGCAGGGCAACATGCTGCGTGTCGACTGGTTGCCGGACGCCACCGGCTTCTTCCTGCACGGACGCACTCCGGAAGGAAAGCACGCGCTGCGGTTCGCCGCGGTGAGCGACGACGCGACGAAGCATCCCGAGGCGGTGTTCGAGTTCAGTGACGTCTCGCCGACCGCGCTTGGTCTGACGCCGCAGATCTCGCCGTCGGGCCGGTTCGTCCTCGGGGTGACTGTGCCGCACGAGTATGTCGGCTCGGTGATCGGGGATCTGGCCACCGGGCAGTGGCGGCGGTTCGTGCCGGATGACTTCACCGAGGAGTTGTACGGCGCGTGGCTGGACGACGAGACCTACCTGGCGATCGTCACCGATGAGTCGCGGGGCCGCGTGGTGGCGATACCGGTGGGCACGTCGACCGACCGGACGACCTGGCGGGAGATCATCCCCGCGGGCGACCGCGTGCTGCGCTCACTGGACATCGTGGACGATCGGATTGTCCTGTCCGCACTGAAGGACGTGTCGCTGGACCTCACTGTGCACGCGTTGGACGGAACACTGCTGGGCACCGCACCGCTGCCACCAGCCAGTGCTTCCTTCGGGCTCGTGCTCGACCGGATACGGCCGAAGTCCGAGCAGTTCCTGTTCTACGCCAACACTTTCACCAAGGCCGACACGCTGTACCGGCTCGACCTCGCCGAGGTGAGCCTGGAGGTGCTGGAAGAAGGCAGCACCCTGGACGGCATCACGGTCGAGCAGTACTTCGCCACCTCGCGCGACGGTACCAGGATCCCCTACTTCGTTCTCGCCGGGCCGGACGGAAACCGCGGCAAGCCGACGCTGGTCAACGCCTACGGCGGGTTCAACATCCCGTGGTTGCCGGTGTTCCTCGGGGAGAACACGCCGTTCGTTGAGGCGGGCGGGATCTATGTTCGGGCGAACCTGCGTGGTGGCAGCGAATACGGCCGCGACTGGTACGAAGCCGGTCGTAGGCAGCACAAACAGAACGTCTTCGACGACCTCCACGCGGTCGGTGCGGACCTTGTCTCACGGGGGATCGCGAGTGCGTTGGCGTTTCACGGCGCGTCCAACGGCGGGCTCGTGGCCGGGGTCGCCGCGACCCGGCAGCCGGAGCTCTGGCAGGCGGTCGTCGCGCAGGTCCCAGTGCTCGATGTGCTCGAACCACTGTCCGGTGTGGCGGGTGCGGAGGCGATCCTTGCTGTGTACGCCAAGGACTACGGTGATCCCGACGATCCCGCCGACGCCCGAGTCCTCGCCGAGTACTCCCCGTACCACAATATCCGTCCCGGGGTGGCTTATCCGGCCGTTCTACAGGTGATCGGCGAGCGTGACATCGGCTGCCCGCCCGTGCAGGGCAGGAAGTTCACCGCCGCGCTGCAGTACAGCTCCACGAGTGACCGGCCGGTGTTGCTGCGGGTCTGGAAGGACGTCGGGCACGGCAGCCTTGATCCGGTGATCGCGGCCGAGGTCCGTGCCGAGATCCTCGCGTTCCTGCTGGACCAGTTGGGAGTCACAGCGCACCCCACGCCCCGGCACGGGCTTTGAGGTGATCGTGCACGAGCGCGATCGCCGGATCGTCCAGTCCATCCGTGCGTATCGCCAGGAACAGCGTGTTCAGTGGCTGGACCTGTGCCTGGTGCAGGATCTCGACTGATCCGGCGGTCAGTGCCGGTTCGGCGATGTAGCGCGGCAACACCGACACGCCCGCACCGGCGACCACCGCGGCGAGAACTGCACGCAGGTCCGGCACAGTGATCGATGTGGGATTCGGTGGCCTGCGCCCGAACTCGCTGCGCCAGTACCGGCGGATGATCGGCAGGTCGTCGTCGTAGGCGACCAACGGCAAGTGCGCCAACGCCTTGACCGCGTCCTGCGCCAACTGTCGTTGGTGGACGGTCCGTGCCAGCGCGGGCGGACCGACCAGAACGAACTCCTCGTCGACGAACGTGGTGGCGACGATACTCCCGCGCCGGGGCCGGATCGCCGACACCACGATGTCCACTGTGTCGTCGTGCAGGGCGGCCAGCAGTTCCTCGGCGACGCCGAGCGTGACCCGCAGGCGTAGGCCGCGGACAGTCAGTGGGGCCAGGGTGGGCAGGATCCGGGCGGTCATCAGCTCGGCCGGGCCGCCGAGTCGGACGGTCCCCGGCGACTCGGCGCCCGTGGCGAGTTCGGCGGTGAGCTGGTCGAGGTGCGGGCCGATCCGGGCGGCCAGGTCGTCGGCGTAGGCGGTGGGAACGACTCCGCGGCCCGCGCGGACGAACAACTGCCTGCCGAGCTCCTGTTCCAGTCTCGCCAGGTGGCCGCTGACCGCGGGCTGGGTCAGGCCGCGGTCGGCCGCGGCGGCCGTCAGTGACCCCTGGCGGTGGATCGCCAGGAACGTCACCAGCAGATCGACGTTCGGCACGCAACTCCCCACTCATAACAAAATTTATGACTGGGCGGATCATACTGGATTAAACCTGATGGAATGGTCGTTGTCGTGATCACCTGACAACGAAAGGAAACACACTGATGGCCAGGGTTCTGATGGTGCTGACCGGCGCGGATTCGCTCGTGATGGCCGATGGCACCGTGCACCCCACCGGGTTCTGGGCCGAGGAGGTCGCGGCCTCGCGCCGGGTGCTCACCGACGCGGGGTTCGACGTCGACATCGCCACTCCCGGCGGCATCCAGCCACCGCCGGACCAGAGCAGCATGACTCCGCCGTTCACCGCATACCTCGACACCATCGCCGACGAACTCGCCACGCCTCTGTCTCTCGGTGAGGTCGCCATCGACGGCTACGACGCCCTCTACCTGCCCGGCGGCCACGGCCCGATGACGGACCTGGCCACAGACCGGGACATGGCCAGGTTGCTGCGGTCAGCCAACGAGCGGGGCGTCATCGTCGCGTCGCTGTGTCACGGCCAGGCGGCGCTGCTGAGCACGGCGGTCGACGGCGAGTTCGCGTTCGCGGGCAAGCGGCTCACGGTGTTCAGCAACGCCGAGGAGCTCGGCGGCGGAACAGGGGAGCGCACTCCGTACTTCGTCGAGACCCGGCTGCGTGAGCTCGGCGCGATCGTGGAGGTCGGTGCGCCGTGGTCGGACACTGTCGTCGTGGACGGCACGCTGATCACAGGACAAAACCCCCGATCCAGCGTGCGTACCGCCAAGAGCGTGGTGGCCGCACTGACCTGATTCGCCACCTGATCCACCTCTGTGTTCAGGCACGCAGGCCTGGTGGTCTCGGATAGTGTCACGGGCGTGGCGCAGCGGATCTTGGTACACATGGAACGGGTGGAACGGGCATGGTCCGACCCGTCGGAGGAGCAGCTGTTCGACCTGATCAGTGAGCTGGATCTGCACAGCCAGTACCTCATCGTCGAGCGGGTCGACGCGCCCAACGACATGTTCTACATCCAGGTGCGGATCAGCGACGACTTCAGCCACTACGACATCGAGTACCGCGACGGCGGGCCGGACGCGCACTTCGCCGCCGTGGTCAAGCGGGATGACGAGGTCGCCGCGCACGAGTTGGTGTCGCGGATCATGACACAGTGGATGTTCGGCGAGGACGGCTGGCGCGAGGCCGTGCCGTGGCATCGGTGGACACCGGAACGATGCGGCTGCTGCGGCCAGCACATCCCCACGACAGACCAGATCGACTTCCGCCTCTACCGGCCGGAGGTCGCGATCGACAAGCCCAAGGAGGACGTGCACGGCGTCAACCCGGGGCTGCTGCGCGTCGACGGCGAGGGGGCGTTCGCCCGCTGCCTGCTGCCGATCGCGCTGTCCGAGGGTGTCACGATGGTGTTCGGCGCGTGGATGAAGATCAGCGACGAGGATCTGGACCGTGCCGCGGCCGTGTGGAACGAGGACGCGTACCAGGACCTCGTCCTGCACGGCACGTTCGCCAACGTGATCAAGCCGTGGGGTGAGGAGATTTTCGACGCCCCGCTGACCGCCGTCGTGCGCAACGTCACCGAGATCCCGTACATCACCGCCTCGGATCATCCGCTGCTGCACCGGGTGCTGGCCGAGACGTGGAACCGCGACTACGTACTCGGCTTCTTCAGCGTCGCCCTGCCGGTCAGCTTCCGGGAATCCGTCGGCGGTGACTGGAGCATCGAGCGCACGGCCGGGCTGACCGCGCGCGTCGAGGGCAGCACGCTGACGTTCAGCGGTCCGGGCCGCACTGTCCACATCGACCAGTTCGCCGACCGGCGCGACCGGTCCGCGGAGGAGTTCCTCGACGTGCTGCTCGAAGGAGCGCCGGAGGTCTCGGTCGGACAGTCCAGCCGACAGGAGATGGGCGTCGAGGTGCGCTACTGCTTCTGGCTGGCCAACACCGTCGACGGAAATCGGCGCAACGAGGTGTACGGGTTTGTGGCGTGGCCGGGCGCGGCGTTACGAGTGGTGTGCATTATCGACAACCCGTCGGATTCGGAACACGCGTGGGCCATGCATGTTTACAACTCGGTCCAGTATCACGGGTAATTCGGTAAAATCGGGTGGACGAGGTCATGACGCAATCAGTGGACAATTCGGTGGGCAATCTGGTGCGAACCTGGTCGGCGCTGTTCTGCGTGCTGGCCGGGATCGTCACGATCGCCATCGTCCTGGCGTACGCGCAACTCACCGACGGCGCCACGACGACCGCGCTCATGTTGTGCGCGGCCACGATCGTGACGGGCGCGGCGTCGATCATCAGGGAAAAGGCGTGGCTGGTCGCCGTGGCGGCCGCGCTGCTGCTGGCCGGGGCGACGAGCGCCGTGATGAGCCTACAGTCGCAGGAGTCCGGCGTGGACTCGCTCCAGCAGGTCCATCGAGGGCCGGTTGCCGACCAGTTCGAGCTCGTGCACGTGGATCAGGCCCAGGTCGACCACGTCCGCGATCAGCACTCGCGCGGCGCCGAGTGGCAGACCGAGGTGCACCGCGAGCTCCGCGGTCGACATCGGGGTCTGGCAGGCCACGCAGATCGCCCGGTGGTCGGTACGCAACGTAGTCAGGTCCGTCTGCCATCCGGGTGAGTAGGACAGCAGGGTCTCCAGTTCGAGCGTGTGTACCGGCCGGGTCCGCCCGCCGGTGCGGGTGTACGGGCGCACCAGCCTGCGCGGCTCGGCCTCCTCGACGGGCTCGGGGAAGACGCCGGAGTCGTCACCGAACGGCGGGTCGTCCGGGTCGACGGGTTCGAGGTACGGCTCGGTTGTCGGCTGCTCCGCCGCCCGCTTGTCCTGACTTACCACCGGATTCTCCACCAACGAACGCAACTGGAAATCGTGGTCGGCCCATGTTTGGTAATCGCCCCAGCCCCCGAAGAACAAACCAGTGAGCTGACGGTTGTCGCTCATGGCGGAATTCACCCACCCGCGCTCGCCCGACGAAAGTGTGAGTTTAGGTTGGTTTCTGATTGTCACGCAATGGTTCTTCTGGGTTTTCGTGAGACGATCACAGTTGGTTAGTTTGTCACGTACACGCCGGCGGTGGATCACCCGCCCGTCCAAGACCTGTGCGACGCGGTTCGTCCTCAGTGGAGCGAACTCCGTGACGGCGGCCAAAATCGGGTGCGGACGTTCGGCGCGGTGGTGTGTGATCAAGCGCATGGCGATTGTGCTGGGCAAGCCGGGCGTTGACGGGCTGGGCGAGGCTGTGGATGCCCTGCGGGAGTGGCAGTACGAGGGTGCGCCGATGCAACTGCATCCGGGGGACGTTGGCTGGTTCTGGCGGTTCGGTGCGGAGGCGACGGCCGCGGCGGTGCGGACGTGGAGCCGGGACGGACGGATCCTGGCCGTCGGGATGCTGGACGGTCCCGAGTTGTTGCGGCTGACGATCGCGCCGGACGTTCGGCGGGACGAGCACCTGGCGCGGCAGATGGTCGCGGACATGATCGAGCCGGAGCGCGGCGTGTTGCCGTCGGGCAAGGTGAACGTCGAGGCGCCGATGGACGCCTTGGTCCAGGATCTGCTGGCCGAGGAGGGCTGGAACGCCGACGATCCGTGGACGCCGTTGCGCCGCGACCTCACGGAGCCGGTGCAGGGCCCTGGCGTGCGGATCGAGGTGATCGGGCCGGAGCAGGCACACGTGCGGACCGCCATCCAGCGCTCGGCGTTCGACGGCTCGTCCTTCACCGACGAGCGCTGGCACGTGATGGCGTCGGGAGTGGCGTACGCCGATGCCCGATGCCTGGTCGCGTACGACGACCAGGGCAACGCGGTGGCGGCGGTGACGGTGTGGGCGGCCGGTCCGGGGAAGCCCGGCTTGCTGGAGCCGATGGGTGTGCACCAGGACCATCGTGGCCACGGCTATGGCAGGGAGATCACCGTCGCCGGAGCGGCCATGCTCCGGGAACTGGGCTCGTCGAGCGCGATCGTCTCCACCCCGAGCTCCAATGTCGGCGCGGTCGCCACCTACAAGTCAGGGGGCTTCCAGCCACGTCCCGAGGTACGGGACTTGTACCGGGAAGCCTAGTCAGAGGTCGTCTCGATCACCGGATCCGGCGTTGGTCAGGGTCAGGACGTCGGCGGAGCAGCCGATGCCGACCCCGTCGAACGGTTCCCCACGACCTGCTTGACCTTCTGGCACTCCTCGGCCTGCGCGGCCGCCGCCTCCATCTCGGGACCGGACAGGGCAGGCTGGTCCAGCGGGTTCTGCATCGAGCCCAACGCGGACATGTCCTTCGCGACTTCCTGAACGGCGGTGGCCACCGCCTGCTGGTTGTTCGGGTCGACCCCGTCCAGCTTGGCCCTGGCGTTGTCGACGCTCTGTTTGAGCTGGGCGAAGGTCGAGCGCAGTGAGTCCACCGCGGCCTTGCCGTCGGGCACGTTCGTCGTGTGCACGTTGGTCAGGTCGTCGTTCGCTTCGGCCAGCCCGGTGGACAGCCCCGACAGTTGGGTCTTGATCGACGTCACGGCGGCGGCCGGGCTGCTGGTGTCCGGACGGTAGGCCGCGGCGGGAACGATGAACTTCGCCACCGCGCCGCAGAGATCGTCGGCGAACTCGACCTTGTCGCGGTCGGGTGCGGGCGACGTGGAGGTGGGCGTCGCCGTGCCCGGACCTGCCGGTGGGCTACTGCCGCACGCCGTGGTGAGCAGTGCGGTGGTGGCCAGTGCGAGGACGACAGTCAGCCGCCGCATGGGGGCTCCTTGTGGTTGTCCGATTCCGGTGGGTATCGGGTATCCGCCGAAAACTTTCTCAATCTTTTTCGGCGGGGATGTCGAATCGCGTCGAGCCGGTTCGACGACTGGGTGAGACACACCGGGAGATCAGGACAGAGGGAGACAGGCAATGAAAGCGGGACGACGTGAATGGCTGGGACTGGCGGTACTCGCACTGCCGACGCTGTTGCTGTCGCTGGACATGAGCGTGCTGCACCTCGCGGTCCCGCATCTGGCCGCCGACCTGCGGCCCAGCAGCACCCAACTGCTGTGGATCATCGACATCTACGGGTTCCTGACCGCCGGGTTCCTCGTCACCATGGGCACCCTCGGCGACCGGATCGGCAGGCGGAAACTCCTGATGATCGGCGGCGCCGCGTTCGGGCTGGCCTCGATCGCCGCGGCGTTCGCCACCAGCCCGCAGATGCTCATCGCCGCACGGGCCGTGCTCGGCGTGGCCGGGGCGACGCTGATGCCGTCCACTCTCGCGCTGATCAGCAACATGTTCCAGGACGCCAAGCAGCGCGGCACGGCGATCGCGGTGTGGATGAGCTGCTTCATGGGCGGCATGATGCTCGGCCCGGTCGTCGGCGGTGTGCTGCTGGAGAACTTCCGATGGGGCGCGGTGTTCCTGTTGGCCGTCCCGGTCATGGTGCTGTTGCTGGCAGCCGCGCCCAAGCTGCTGCCGGAGTACAAGGACACCGAGGCCGGTCGGCTCGACCTGGCCAGCGTGGCGCTGTCGCTCGGCGCGATCCTGCCGATCATCTACGGCCTCAAGGAGATCGCCAAGGACGGCCTCGGTCTGGTCAACGTGATCGCACTGGTCGTCGGCCTGCTGGTGGGCACGGTCTTCGTCCGGCGCCAGGGCACGCTGGCCACCCCGATGCTGGACCTGACCCTGTTCAAGGTGCGCAAGTTCAGTGCGGCGCTGGGCATCATGCTGGTCGGCGCGATCACCATGGGTGGGATGTTCATGCTGGTCAGCCAGTACATCCAGCTCGTGCTCGGGCTCAACGCCGCCGAGGCGGGGCTGTGGATGGTGCCGCAGGCGGTCGCTGTGGTGATCGGCTCGCTGATCGCGCCGAAGCTCGCCGAGCGCTACCGCCCGGAGTTCGTGCTCGGCTTCGGGATGCTCGTGGCGACCGCCGGGATCCTGCTGTACCTGCTGGCCGACGGGCAGAGCGGGCTGACCGCGGTCGTGATCGGGCTCAGTGTGTCCGCGTTCGGCATGGGCCCGCAGGGTGTGCTGTGCACCGAGATGGTCGTCAGCTCCGTGCCGCCGCAGAAGGCCGGTGCCGCGTCGGCGATGTCGGAGACCAGCGGCGAGTTCGGGATCGCCATGGGGATCGCGGTGTTCGGCAGCATCGGCACGGCCGTCTACCAGGGCATCGTCCCGGCAGGGACACCCGACAGCCTCGCCGGTGCGCTGGAGTCCGCCGCGCAACTGCCCGGCCCGGCCGCGCAGGACCTGGTCACCGTCGCACGGGAGGCGTTCACCTCGGGCCTGCACACCGTGGCCGGGATCGCCTCGGTGATCATCGTGGTGTTCGCCGTGGCCGGGATGGTGCTGCTGCGACGCAGGACCGAGAACACCGAGGAACTGGTGAATACCTGACCGGTCTGGTACCACCTGGATCATGCGAACACCTGCGCTGGTGCTGACCATGCTCCTCGTGGCCGCGCCGCTCTCCGCGACCGCCGCGGAGAGCGGCTTCCGCGTTGTCACCACGGGGATGGCGGATCCGTACGAGATCACGGTCGGCCAGGACGGGTGGATCTGGGCGACCGAGAAGTCCGGGATGCGGGTCGTGCGGATCGACCCGCGCACCGGCGAACAGCGCGTCGCGGTGAAGATCACCGACGCCGTGCACACCATCTGGTCGCAGGACGGCGTGCTCGGCATGGCGATGCAGCCCGCCAGCCCGAACGTGTTCGTGGCCTACACCTACGACAGCGACCCAGGACCGGCGATGACCACCCGGACCAAGATCGTCCGTTTCACCAATGTGGACGGACGGCTGCGCGACCCGGTCGCCGTGATCACCGGAATGCCCGCCGGGCCGGACCACCAGTCGGCACGCCTGGTCTACGGGCCGAACCAGAAGCTGTACTACACGATCGGCGACCAGGGCGCGAACCAACTCGACCGCAAGTGCGACCCCAACCAGGCACAACGGCTGCCGACCGCCGACGAGGTCCGCGACCGTGACTGGTCGGCGTATCGCGGCAAGGTACTGCGCCTGGAGCTGGACGGCTCGATCCCGGCGGACAACCCCATCCTGGACGGCGTCCGCAGCCACGTGTACACCTACGGGCACCGCAACCCGCAAGGCCTGGTGTTCGGCGCGAACGGGATCCTGTACTCCAGCGAGCAGGGGCCGAAGACCGACGACGAGGTCAACATCATCAGCCGCGGCGCGAACTACGGCTGGCCGCACGTCGCCGGATACCGCGACGACAACGCCTACGTGTACGGCAACTGGTCGGCCGCCCCGGACTGCCACGAGCTGACCTACGACGACCTGGCCCTCCCGCCCTCCGTGCCGCGGGCGCGGGAATCGGCGTGGAACGTGTCCTTCACCGCGCCGATCAGAACGTTCGAGACTGTGCCCGACTCGTACGACTTCACCGACGACAAGTGCGCGGAGAACGAGCAGTGGTACATCTGCTGGCCGACCGTGGCGCCCGCCGGATTGGACTACGTGGGCGGCAGTCTGCTGATGCCCGCGTTGAAGGACGGCACCGTGTACCGGCTCGTGCTGAGCGCTGACGGCAGGACGGTCGCGTCCGTCCAGCCGATGTGGCGAACCGTCAACCGGTACCGGGACATCGCGGTCAGCCCGGACGGCAGGACGATCTACGTCGCCACCGACAACTCGGGGCAGACCAAGGACATCAACGGCAAACCGACCAGCGCACTGGCCCATCCCGGTTCGATCCTGGAGTTCAGGCTGGCTTCGTAGGGCTCACCACGTCACCGGCAGTTCCCGCACCCGCGCGGTGAACGTGCCACCGACCATGGCCAGTTCGTCCTCCGCCACAGCCAGGCGCAGTTGCGGGAAGCGGGCGGGCAGCGCCGTGAACACCTCGGTGAGCTCCAACCGCGCCAGCGGCGCCCCGATACAGTGCCACGGCCCGTGTCCGAAGGACAGGTGCGGGTTCGGCGTTCGGGTGACGTCGAAGCGTTCCGGTTCGGCGAAGGCCGCCGGGTCCACATTGGCCAGTGTGGTGTCCAGGAGCACCGCGTCCCCGCGCCGGACCGCCGTACCGTCGATCTGCACGTCCTGCCTGGCGTAGCGGGGGAATCCGAAGCCGGACGAGTCGCCCAGCCGTAGCACCTCCTCCACCGCGCCCGGGGCCAGCTCGGGCCGGTCGCGCAGCAGCTCCCACTGGTCCCGGTGTCGAGACAGCAGGCGCACACCGTCATCGACGGTCACGGCCACGCTGTCGTAGCCCGCGAACAGCAGCATGGTCGCCATCCCTGCGGTGTCCTCAGTGGATAGACCGGCGGCGCGGAGCCCGGACAGCACGTCCTCGCCGTCGCCGGTCGCGCGTTGCGCCAGCTCGGTCAGGTAGTCGGTCAGATCGGCCTGTCCGGGCGCGTCGGGCTCGTCCATCCGGTCGACCAGCTTGCGCAGCAGATCACGGTCGGCGTACGGCACGCCGAGCAGCGCGCACAGCACCCGGGCGGACAACGGCGCCGAGAGCGTGGCGTGCAGGTCCACCGGTGGCGTGCGCCCCGCCAGCTCGTCCAGCAGTTCCGCGACGAGCGCGCGCACCGGTTCCCGTAACGCCCGCAGCCGCCGTCCGCCGAAGAACGGCTGCAGCAGCGCCCGCACCGCCTGGTGCTCGGCGTGTTCGTCGTCGTGCGAGTACAGCGGCGACGGGCCCTCCAGCGGGTGCTCGCCGAACCGCGCCGCCGACTCCGGCGCGGGATGGGTGAGCCCGAGCCGACGGTCGGTGTACCACTGCCGGACCTCGGCGTGTCCGCCGAGTTGCCACGCCTGGTCGCCTGTGGGCGTGCGCATCCGCCGCACTGTCATGACGCCTCCTGAAGTAGACACGAGGAGATATACATTGAGGTATACAAGTCCAGGTATACACTAGCGGGCGATGACTCGGCTACCTCGCGCCCAGCGCCGCGAACAGATACTGGAAGCGGCGACAGAAGTCGTGTCCCGCAACGGGTTCGCGGTCACCGGCCTGGACGATATCGCCGCGGCGGCCGGGGTGACCCGGATGATCCTCTACCGGCACTTCGAGTCCCGCGACGACCTGTGCCGGGCAGTGCTGGACCGGGCGGCAAGACGGCTGGCCGAGGCAGCGGGAGACGACATCGGCGCCGCGAGCGTGCGCGCACTGGTGGGCTGGGCGGCCCGCGAGCCTGCCGCGTTCCGCGTGCTGTTCCGGCACGCCGTCCACGACCCCACCTTTGCCCCGGTCGCGGTCGACGTGCGTGCGGCGATGGTGGCGGAGGTGCACACGCGGATCACCGAGGACACTCCGCCGGGCCCCTGGACGCGATGGTCCGCCGAACTGGCTGTCAGTACGTGTCTTGAGGCCGTGCTCGCCTGGCTCGACGTGGGCGCTCCCGACCCGCGACAGGCCGAGGAACGCATCACCACCGCAGTGGCCGCAGTGGTGACCGCCTAGCCGAAGAGTTGGCCACGGATCATGCCTGTCCGGCGACGTGGACATGTCGATCGTGAAACGGTGCCAGGCTATGGTCCGCATCATGCTTGCGTTGACCGTTGTGCCCGGTGCCCCACATGTCGCACTGACCGAAGTCGCGGATCCCACGCCATTACCTGACCAAGCGCTCGTCCGAGTCAAGGCGTTCTCGCTCAACCGCGGCGAAGTCCTCGACCTGCCCACACGCCCGGAAGGCTCCATCACGGGCTGGGACGCGGCCGGTGTGGTGGAGCACGCCGCCGCGGACGGCAGTGGACCGGCGGCGGGAACTCGGGTGGTCGGTCTGGTCAGGGTCGGCGCCTGGGCGGAACTCGCGGCGATCCCCACCAACAGGCTGACACCGATACCGGACGGTGTGTCACACGCCCAGGCGTCCACATTGCCCACTGCGGGTGTGACAGCGTTGCGGTCGTTGGAGATCGGCGGCCTGCTGCTGGCCAAGCGAGTACTGATCACGGGCGCGACCGGGGGAGTCGGCCGGATGGCGCTGCAACTGGCAAGCCTCAGTGGTGCTCACGTCACCGCGCTCGTCCGTGATCTCGCGGCGGAATCGTTGCTCCGGGGCCTCGGCGCGAGCGCGGTCGTGAACGCTTTGACCGAGGACTTCGACTTGATTGTGGAAGGCGTCGGCGGCGCCACGTTAGGCACGGCCATTGAGCATCTGGCCAAACGTGGCGTCCTGGTCAACATCGCGACACTGGACCCTGCGGAGTCCGTCACCTTCCGGATGTCCCGCTACACCCGCTCGCCCGGCGCGCGGATCTACACCTTCAACAGCTTCGACGAGACCGCCGCCCACGACAGCGGAACGAGCGACCTCGTCCGCCTCTGCGCCCTCGTCGCGGACGGCAGGCTCGACTGCCAGATCGAACTCGAACACTCATGGCGCACCGTCGCCGACGCAATCGACGCCCTGCTCAGCCGCCGGGTCGGCGGCAAGGTTGTCCTGCACATCGACTAGCGACTAGCCGGACAGCCCCCAACTGCCCCGGTGGGACTGGCCTGGCTCCAGGGTGATCAACCCGTCGCCGGAGTTGAACGCGTTGGGTGCGGAGGTCATCGGCTCGATGCTGATTCCGGCGCGGGCGGGACGGCCCGGCGCGCCGTCATCGGTGTAGACCTGCACGAACTCGTGGGTCCCGTCCATCCAGAGCCGGATCTGGTCCACCGACACGGTGGCGATCCCGTCCTCGCGCCGCAGGTCGGTGAAACAGGTGTCGAGCTTGGTGGCGCCGACCTGCCGGGTGGCGCGGAAGTCGTACGGTGTGCCGTCCACACCGGACCGGCCGACCGGGATGAGCATGTCGTTGTTCACCAGGTAGGTCTCCGCGGGCACGGTGAGCCTGGCCGCGTTGACGTCCACTCGGAAGTACGGGTGGTACCCCGCGCCCAGCGGCGCGACCGTCGTGCCGACGTTGCGGGCGGTCAGCATCACCTGCACGCCGTGGGGCCGCAGGGCGTACTCCAGTTGGAACCGCAGTGCGAACGGGTAGCCGTACTGCGGGTGCAGCGTGTACTCGAGAGTGACGCGGTCCTTGTCGTGCCGGACCGGTGTCCACGCCGCCCAGCTGACCAGGCCGTGAATGGCGTGGCCGCTCCAGTTCTCACTGGCCGGTGTCTGATACTCCGTGCCGCGGAAGGTGTAGGTGGCGCTGTCGATCCGATTCGCCCACGGCAACAGCACCTTTCCGAAGAAGCTGTCGCCGAGTTGGTCGGCGGGATGGGTCAGCAGCAGCTCCCTGCCGTCGACCTGCCAGGACCGCAGCGCGGCCCCGACCTCGGTGACCACGAGCTTATGGTTGCCGGAGGACAACGGGAACTGCCGCCCGCTCGGGGCGATCACATCCCGCGCGTTCGCGGTGTCGGGCAACGCCAGTGGCACGGCGGCAGCCGCGGCCAGGACACCGCGACGGGAGATCTGGGGCATGGGGTCATCATCGCGGAAAACGCCGCGTGGGCACTCAGGATTCGGCGAGCTCGGCCAACCTGTCCACGGACGCCTGGAGCTTGTCCGGTGTGGTGGCGCGGGCGCGGGCGACGCGGTTCTCGTCGGTCAACCGCGACCAGTCGTAGGTGTGCGTGACCCGGGTGCGCGCCTCGTCGACCGGTTCAAGCTCCCATCGCCACAGGTGCCCGGGTGGCTCTTTGCCCGGTTCTGAGGGCAGCCACGCGATGCGGCGTCCTTCCTCGAACTCGACGACCCGGTTTTCCCGGGCACCACGCCGGGTGAGCGTCATCGTGAATGTCTCGCCCACGGCGCGGACGCGCTGGTTCGGGGCCGCTTCCGCGAGGTTGTCGTTGCCGTCCCAGCGCGGTTGCTGTGCCGGGTCGGCGATCAGGTCGAAGATCTGCTGTGCGCTGGTCGCGATCTCACGCTGGAAGCTCACGACCTTCGGGGTCTCGGTCACCGGCCGATTCAAGCACGCCTTCGGCTACTCGCCAGCGGCGAACCACCGGTCGAGCCTCGCCATCGCTTCCGCGGTCACGTCGAACGTGTCCGCGCCGATCGCGGCGCGCATCTGGTCGTTGAACTCCTCGATCACCGGGCGGACCTTCGTGAGCACTGCGCGGCCCGCCGCGGTGAGGTCGAGCATGATCGCCCGGTACTGGCGGGGGTGGACCCGTTTGCTGACCAGCCCGGCATCCACGAGGCGGGCCACCATCGCGGTGATCGCCGACTCTCGTTGCCCGAGCGCCTGCGCCAACTCCTGCTGCGTGATGCTGGGCTGTTCCTGTACGGCGAACAGCGCGCCCAGTTGGGCCGTGGTGATCCCTGCCGCGCTCACACACCGCCGGTCGGCCGCGACGCGCAACTGATGCGCCGCCCGTTGGAGCAGGAAGTACAGCCGCTGGTCTGCCATAGCCCTAGATCTTGACAAAGAACGGCGGGCGGCACATCCTCACTTCACTAGTGAAGTGAGGGGAACGGATGGACATCGAGTACGCGCGCGCAGGCCTGGCCCGGCAGCCGTTCAGCGTTCTGGTGGGGGCGAGGCTGACATCGTTCGGCGACGGCGCGGCGGTCATCGAGATCGACGCGCGCGACGAGTTGCGTCAGCAGAACGGCTACCTGCACGGCGGCGTGGTCTCCTACGCCGCCGACAACACACTCACCTTCGCGGCCGGATCGGTCCTCGGCCCGTCGTTGCTCACGGCCGGTTTCACCATCGACTACGTCCGCCCGGCCGACGGGCACACACTGCGCGCCGAGGCCCGTGTCATCCAGTCCAGCAAGTCACGGGCGACCTGCCGCTGTGAGATCTACTCCGACGAAGAACTGTGCGCGGTCGCGCAAGGCACTGCTGTCGCTGTCAAACGATGAAGCTGACATCCGGGTGCTCGGCGGAGGGCCCGCGCAGCAGCCCACTGTCGCGGCCACGCAGATGCAGGTCGAAGAACGCCGTCAGGTAGGCCCGTTGCGCGGCGATCGACCGTACGGGCGCGATCGTGCCGACCTCGTTGCCGTAGTCGAACGGCGGATAGCCGTTGCGGATCGACGGGAACAACGCCTGGTAGTCGCAGAACGACCCCCAGGTGGAGCCTTCCAGTTGGAGGTTGAGCTTCCAGCCGGTGAGCTTCGGCCAGAACGCGCGCCACCCCGGATCGTCCCGATGGTTGTTGGCCGCCTCGGAATCGCTGAACTGCAGGAACGGCACAGAACCCGCTGCGGTCACCCACGGTCCGATGACCTCCGGCATTCCCGCCACGGCGTCGATCCGGACTCCGTCGGCGGCCGCCCGCAGACCGGCCACCGCACCACCGACCATCCCGAACACGCCCACAGTGGACACATCGAACCGCGCCCGGATGGTGTCCAGCACGAACGCCATGTCCTCGGCCCGGCTTCGGACGGTCCGGATCTGCTTGTCCAGCAGGTCGGCGGGGTCACTCATGTCCGGCATCGCCTGCGGTTTGATGGTTTCCAGCCGTCCGTGCGGGAACTCGACCGCCAGCGCCTCGTGCGTCCCCTCGGTCGTCACCACCAGGTAGCCGCGGCTGGCGAGTTCCTCCACCACCAGGGTGGCGTACGACCGGATCTCCAGGTGCTTGGGGGAGAACAGGATCACCGGCCTGCGTCCCGGCAGCATCGGTGCCTCCAGCCGGGCGTGTGTCCGGATTCCCGTCCAGTTCAGGACTCGGGTGGGGACAGTGGGCAGCACGAGCCGTTGGTACTCCTCGGCCACGAGCCGTGACTGATAGCGCGCGAGGGGACATTCCCGGGTTCGCCGTGCCGGGTACCACACGCTGACCATCAGTTCCCGGTAGCGCTTGTCCGGCAGCCAGGGATCCCGGCGGGAGCGGTCGACCAGGTGCAGATCGGTCCGTCCGATCGAGTACGGCCCCGTCGGCGCGGGCAGAACGGGTGTGACCGTGGCCGCTTGCGCGGGTACGCCCACGCCGATGATCCCCGCTGCTCCGGTCCCGGCGAGCAATGTCCGCCTTGTCATCATGGCGCCACGATTCCGTTGTGGATTGTTCTGCCGCCTCCCGCGCGGGAGGAAAACGTCTCCCTCTCAGGTCCGCACCGACCGGATGTGGGTGGGGGACATCTGGCCGATGGTCCACACCGCGCTACTTCGCTCAGGAGGTCGTTCCCCGGTTGGCGGAGCTGGACGTCATCAGCGGGTAGGCGTCAATGATCGTTTGCTCGACACTGTTGCCGTCGGCGTCGGACGCGCTGGCCCGCAACGACACAGACGGCGCGCCGACCGGGTGGTACAACAGGAGATATTCGCCGTACAGCGCGGCCTTCTCCCACGTGGCACCATGGTCATAGGACACCTCGGTAGAAGTCAGTGTGGGCTGGGAGGCCGAGCCCGCCTGCGTCTGGACATGGACCGGCACCGCGAACACCACCCCGGTGCGGGCGTGCTCCGCCGCGTCCAGCTTCGGTGTGAACCGAATCGCCGAGACCGGAAGCGCGGTCACGGCAGGGGAGTGGTCGGACTGGAACGTCCACGCGGCCGAGACACGGGACGCCTTCGAATACCCGGACCTCGACGCCTCCGCGGTCAGCTGGTACCGGGCCGATCCCTGCGGCACAGCCAGCCGGACATACCCCGCTTCCTGGCTCTCGCTGAGCAACTCGCCGTTGCGGTAGAGCTTCGTGGACGCGTTGTCCGCCGCGGAGAACCCGGCATTGCCCGAGCCGTCGCCGAAAAGCGGAACCTGGGCGACCAGCGTGTCCCCGCGTTGCTGGACCCACGGCGTACCACGATTGTCCGAGAAGGACGGTCCGAACACACCACGGTAGAACGACTCCGCATACGACTTGCCCGGCACGTAGTGCCGCGGCGGGCCGTTGAGACCGCCCTGGTAGCCGTTGGCGTCCATCACGTTCATCCGCCGGGCCCAGTCGGCATTCTCGCCACCGTAGTACTCGGTGCGGATTCCCGGTGTGGACGGCGTGATCGCGCCGAGCCCCCAGTCACCACGGTCGTGCGGCGACGACGTCGACCCGACCAACGCGGACTGACCGGGCAGCAACGGCCCGAGGTCGACCTTCACCGTGGCGAGGTCGCTGTACTGGATCTCCTTGGTGATCCCGGACGGCGTGCGGCCCTTGGTGTACCAGGCGAGGCCGTAGAACTCGTCCCCGGCTGTCCAACTTGTCCCGAGCTGGCCGAGCACCTCGTCGGAGTCCGGGCCGAGATGGGCGAGGCCCACGTGGTCGGCGTTCCCGCCGAAGGACAGATTGGACACCAGGTAGCGGCCGGTCGCCGACGTGCGTTCGAAACCGACCTGGAGCATCGAGAGCGCGGCGGACTCGACCGGGAGTGTGATCGCGATCGGCTTGGTCTGCCTGGCGTCGAGCTCGATCGTGACCGGACCGGAGACGGTCAGGTTCGGGTAGTTGATCACGTCGTGGGTGTGCGGCTCGCTGCCGAGGATGGAACTGGTCAGCAGGTACCGGCCTTTGCGCAGCCGCTGGGTGAGCGTGCCGTCCAGTGTCGCGTCGGGGAACACCCGGTCACCGGTGTCCACATTGATCAGATAGGCCGATGTGAAGTCGGCGGGCTCGCCGTTGCGGCCGGTCGCGTTGAGCGTCAGGTCGTAGCTCTCCACCTCGAGGTCGACCTCGACGGCGGTCCGGACCCGCTGTCCGCCGCCGGTGGCCACGATCGCGCCGCCGAACTGACCGCCGTCGGCGACCGTGCTGGTCGCGGCTGTGGCGATCGCCGTGGCCTTGCCGTGCGGCGGAACAACCAGGTGAGCGGGCGAGACTGTGAACAAGTTGGCGGGGCCGTTGGTCTCCGCTCGCAGATCGAGTGTGACCGGCTCGGGGCCGTCGTTGGCGTACGTGATGTCCTTGCGCAGGTCGGGTTCGCCTGCGTGCGGCCATCGGTGCTGGCCGAAACTCGCGCTGCTCGGCTCGGCGCTGACTGTCTGCTTCATCGCCGTGGCCGAGTCCACCCGTCCCGCTCCCTGCTGGAACGGTGTGAGCCCCGGAGTCGGCGTGCTCGACCCGACCAGCGTAGCCTTGAGTTGGCTGCCGGAGAACTCAGGATGCTGCTGGGCAAGCAAAGCCGCCGCCCCGGCGACGTGTGGCGTCGCCTGGGAGGTGCCCGAGAGTGCGGTGTAGCCGTCGACGACGGGCTCACCGATCCGCCCGGCTGAGTGCAGCGCGGCCACGATGCCGACACCGGGCCCGGTGATGTCCGGTTTGATCACTCCACCGCCCTCACGGGGCCCGCGGCTGGAGAAGTCGGCGAGCTTGTCGTCCCGGTCGACGGCGCCGACAGCCAGGGCGGCATCCGCGCTGGCCGGGGAGTTGATCGTGGCGTCGGCGGGCCCGTAGTTGCCCGCCGCGATCACGAACAGGGTGCCGAACTGGGCCGACAGCCGGTTGACGGCCTCCTCCACCGGGTCGACATCGGCGGTGTCGAAGCCGCCGAGGCTCATGTTGATCACGTCCGCACCCTGCTGGGCGGCCCACTGCATCCCGGCGATGATCGCGGAGTCCGCGCCGAAACCGTTGTCCGCGAGCACTTTGACGTCCAGGATGCGGGCGTCCGGCGCGACACCCCGGAATTTGCCCCCCGACTTCGCCCCAGTGCCCGCCACGATCGACGCCACGTGCGTGCCGTGGCCGTAGCGGTCGACGTTGTCGCGTGAGCTGGAGAAGTTCTTCTCGCCGACCTCCCGGGACGCCAGGTCCGGGTGGGTCTGGTCGACGCCGGTGTCCAGGACCGCGACCGTCACGCCCTTGCCGGTGTGCCCGGCCTGCCACGCGGCCGGTGCCCCGATCTGCGGCACGCTTCGGTCCAGCGCCGCGCCGCGCCTGGCGTCCAGCCAGACCCGCTTGATCCCGCCAGCCTTCGCGCCTGCCCAGACATCACCGCCACCGGCTGCGAGCGCGACGGCCCCGATGCTCGGCAGATCGGCGGCGGCCTGGACGGTCCCCGGCCTGTGCCCGTCCTCGTACTGCACGATCACGGGCACGTTCGGCTTGCCGTAGCCGCTGTCGCGCAGTTCGGTGACGTCGAACAGCCGCTCGTCGAGTACTCCCTTTGCCAGCAACGGCATTGCGTCGCTCGGCACAACGAAGCTGTGTCCCTTCGACTGGTACACGGAGAAATCCTGGCGTTCCCTGCCGGGCGCGGGCCGCATATACCTAGGAGTCCCCTGCGCACTCAGGAAAACCTGATCACCGGTGAGCAGTGTTATGGCCCCGGACTGTGCCCCGGCGAGTGTCCCCGAGAGTGTCCCGGACAGTGTCACGGTGGACGCGGCCTGCGCCGTCGGCGGCGTCAGAAGCGCTGCTGTCAAGGAGAAAACGACGGCACCAGCCGCCTGGCCCCGATACCGACCGCGCACGAGTGCCTCCATGGGATCACCGTGTGCGGACAGTAATCCGCCGTCGAGCCCGTCCACAAGAGCCGGACGGAGCACAGGGAGGCTCAGCCGGTGGTCAACGCCCGAGGCGTGGCGTTTTGAACCGGCGCAGAGTGTCCTCCGGGCTCATCGCCACCCGGCTGAGGTGGTTCAGCGCGTGCCGGATGATCGCTGTGCATTCGGCGTTCTGGGTGTCCTGGATGCCGACCAGCGTCTCGGTGAAGGCCGCGTCGGCTTCGAAAGGATCGTCGAACGACAGCAACACCACCGAACCGTGCAGACCGGCGTGTAGTGCGTTGCGCTGGGGGACGACCTGGATCGTGACGTTCGGCATCTCGGCGCGGCGGATCAGCAGGTCACGTTGTGCGCGGTTGACCCCTTGGCGCAGTACCGGTTCGTGGATGAGGGCATGCAGGTGCAGGCGCGGTTCGCCGAACAGTCGTTCCTGCTGGCGCATCCGCAGGGCCGCGAACTGCCTGGCGGTGTCCTTGGCCGTGTTCATCGACGCGCGGGCGTAGTCCTCGGTCTGCAGCAGCGTCGGGATGTGCCCGAGTTGGAACTCGTACTTGTGCGCGGCCTCGTCCTCCATCCTGATGTAACGGGTGTCCTCCAGTGGGAAGTCGCGCCACCACGGTCGTTCCCGCGCCAGCTCCCACAGCTTGATGTAGGGCCCGTAGTCGCAGCTCGGGATGCCGTAGGCGTCCAGCATCATCACGAGTTCGTGGTACGTCGGCAGTTGGCGGCGTTCGATCCGGCTCAGCTTCTTGTACTCGATGTGGACGCGCAGGCTCGCCTCCTCCTGGGTGAGCCGGAGTTGCTCGCGCAGTGTCTTGAGGGCTCGCAGCAGTTGCCTGCCGAAGTAGTTCTGATCGTGGGTGATGCCGGGCATGTCCTGTTCTTTCGCCTGTGGTGACCGTCGCCGGATGTCCCGGCAGTCGGGAAACTAGTCTAGGTACGTACCTGGGGGACATCACCTGATTGTGTACTTCAAGTACGTACTTGAGTCCGGCAGACTGTCCGGCATGGCAGACACCGACGACCTGAGCCCCGGCTCGCTGGTCCGGCGCTGGCGGCTGGGCAAGCGGCTGCGGGGCATGCGCGAGGACGCGGGCAAGACGATGAACGAGGCCGCCGCGTACATCGGTGTGAAGCGCCCGACGATCAGCCGGATCGAGACCGGCAGGCAGGCGATCCTGGCCAAGAACGTGAAGTTCCTCTGCCAGTTCTACGGCGTCGGCGCGCCCGAGGTGGACACGCTGATGCGCCAGGCCGAGGAGTCGAACGAGCGCGGCTGGTGGGTGTCTCATTCGGACACGATGCCGGACTGGTTCGAGATCTACGTTGGCTTCGAAGCGGATGCGAAGGAGATCCTGACCTACAGCTCGGAAGTGGTACCCGGCCTGTTGCAGACCTCGGACTACATGTGGGCGCTGAACAGGGGTGCCGCCATGGGGAAGATCAACATGTTGGCGGCCGAGAAGCTGATCTCCTTCCGGCAGGATCGTCAGGAGCGGTTGATTGACCGCCACACTCCCTACCACGTGGTGTTGAACGAGGCCGTGCTCAGGCGGCGGATTGGTGACATGCCAGGCCTGATCTGGCACCTGATCGAGATGTCCGAGCGTGACCACGTCACCCTGCAAGTGCTCACCTTCGACTCAGGGGCGCATCCCGGGATGAAAGGCCCGTTCAACCTGGTGACCTTGCCCGAAGAGCCTGCACCGAACTTCGTGTACGTCGAGCACGAGGACGGTGCGGTCTACATGGAGCGTCAGTCGGACCTCAACCGATACATCGCTGTGTCGGAAGCGCTCAAGACTCAAGCGCTGTCACCGAAGAAAACCCGCGACTTCCTGGTTACCCTTGCCCTGTAACACCTGGGCAAGCAGGAAGGAGCGCCAGTCGTGGTGCGCGAACTGGCTTGGCGGAAGAGCAGCCTCAGCATGCCAAATGGCGGTGACTGCGTAGAGGTGGCCTGGCGGAAGAGCAGCTTCAGCATGCCGGACGGCGGTGACTGCGTGGAGATTGCCCTAGGACCCACTGTCGTTGGAGTCCGGGACAGCAAGAACAGCGAGGGCGGCGTTCTGATGTTCGATGCCGCTCAGTGGCGGGCCTTCGTGGCACGTCAGCCCTGAGGTTCCCCGCGTCGATCCGTGGCCGAGTCGCTCACGCGGCTCGGCGCCCCGGGTGGTCAGGCCTGATCACGCGCGGACCGCCGCTGCCATGACCTGTGCTGCTCTGGCCGCTGCGCCAGCGTCTCGACCAGCCTGATCAGCTGCCACCTTCCTTCCGGCTCGCCGAGCATGTGCTGGGCCTGGCTGGCCACCACCGCCAACGGCAGTCCGCCCGGATCGTCCAGCACCGCCTCGAAGTAACGCTCACCGGGCCGTGCCTCCAGCACATGCCGTGCGAAGTCCGCCGCCAGAGCCTCGGCGTCCGCCACCTCGTCCAGCAAGTTGGCCATCAGCTGGGGATCGACTCGGTCTGCCGTCTCGATCACGTGCGTCAGCTGCCAGAGCGCCTCCGGCCCGCCTGTGCACCGCCGCACGACGGTCTGGGCCTCCGCGGCCACCGTCCGTACCGTGAGGTTCTTCAGCTCGCCCCGGCTCAGGCCTTCCCGGACCAGGTCACGCTGCCAGCACACCGACACGGCCAGCACCGCCACCCACAGGATCTCCTCGGCGAGCCTGCTGCCCGTGATCCGGATCTTCGCGTGCGCGCCGCTGGCGTCGGCCAGTGCCGTCATGCTGGCCTCACCACTGAACAAGGCCTTCGCCGTGCTCAGATAGATCCGGGACAGATCCTGCTGCTCCGGGGTGAGCTCCTCGGCACACACCTTGATCACGTGCTCGGCGAACGCGAGGGACAGCACCTTGCCGCGCATCGGGTCCGCGGCACGCAGCTGCTGCTCCAGCACATTCGAAACGGTAATCACAGGTATAGATTCTGGCTCAGGTCGGTTCGTCCCGTTCGTCCGGCGGGTGTGTCACCCTGAAACTTCCTCACTTGGCGACCCAGCGGATGGGAGACGGCCATGGCTGATCAGAACCGCCATCGCACCGATGTGGACAGCGCGTTGCTCGGCCATGCGACGTACCGCAGTCTCGGTGAGCAGAAACTCTCCCCGGCCGAGGAACGGTTCGAGAAGACCCGGCGCACCGTCGGTTTATGGCTGGCCCCGTTGGTGACCATCGTGTTCCTGGCGTTACCCCTTGACCTGGCGGGCAACCAGCAGACCTTGGCTGGCGTCCTGCTCGGCGTCATCGTCCTGTGGGTCACCGAGGCGGTGCCGATCCCGGTCGGCGGCCTGATCGGTGTGGCGATGATCGTCCTTCTTGGTGTCGTGCCCGCGGAGGAGGCGCTCGGACCGTTCGGCTCGTCGACGATCTTCACGTTCATCGGGGCGTTCATCCTCGCCCAGGCCATGCTGAAACACGGCATCGCGCGCCGGTTCGCCTTCCGCATCCTGGCGTTGCCGCGGGTGGGCTCGTCGACGTTCGGCGTGATCGCCGCGTTCGGCGGGATCACGTGTGTGCTGTCGGCGTTCGTGTCCAACACCGCGACCGTGGCGATGCTGTTGCCCACTGCGGTCGGCATTCTCGCTGTGATCGCGAAGCTGTTGCAGGACAGGGGACTGGTCGCTGAGGACTTCGACCCGCTGCGGCTGCGGGTGGGCGCCGCGCTGCTGCTGATGCTCGCCTACGGTGCCAGCGTCGGCGGTCTGCTGACACCCGTGGGCAGCCCGCCGAACCTGATCGGCCGCGGTCTGATCGAGAAGGCGACCGGGGAGCGGATCTCGTTCGCGCAGTGGTTCCTGATCGCGTTGCCGATCTGCGCGTTGATGTTCGTGCTGCTCGTGGTCGTGCTGCTGTTGCTCAACCGGCCGGAGATCCGTCGCATCGAGGGCGTGAGCGAGTACGTCGCCCAGCAGCGCGCCGAGATGGGGCCGCTGTCGCGTGCGGAGAAGAACACGTTGGTCGCGTTCGGCATCACGGTCACACTGTGGATCGCGCCCGGTGTCGTCGCGGTGATCTTCGGCAACGACTCCGCGGTGTACGCGGCCGTCAGCGGGCGCCTCAACGAGGGCATCGTGGCCGTGCTCGGCGCGGCGCTGCTGTACCTGCTGCCTACCGACTGGTCCAAGCGGGAGTTCACGCTGCGCTGGCGGGACGCGGCCGAGATCGACTGGGGCACGATCGTGCTGTTCGGCACCGGCATCATCTTCGGCTCGCTGCTGGCCAGTACCGGGCTGGCCAAGACGCTCGGCCAGTCCGCGTCGCAGTCGCTCGGGCTGAGTAGCACGGTCACCATCACCATCTTCGCGGTCGTGCTGGCCGTGCTGGTGTCGGAGACCACGAGCAACACCGCGTCCGCGTCGGTCGTGGTGCCGATCATCATCCCGATCGCCGTCGCGGCGGGCGCGAACCCGTTCGTGCCCGCGCTGGCCGCGACGTTCGCGGCGTCGTTCGGCTTCATGCTGCCGGTGTCCACGCCGCAGAACGCGGTGGTCTACGGCTCGGGCGCGGTGTCGATCACCAGGATGATCCGGTCGGGTATCTCGTTCGACGTGCTCGGCGCGATCCTGATCCTGCTCGGCCTGCCGGTGATGGTCGCGCTGGTCGGCCTGGGGTGAAAGGTTGTGACAAGGTCCGGCTGAGACGGTGCTCGGTGCTACCCGATGGGCCTCCGTGGACGGGAGACCTCGGACGAAAAGGGGAGGATCGAGCACAGTGAACAAATCCAGAATCACGGCGCTGCTGGCGATCATCGGCCCGCTGCTGGCCCTGGCCATGGTGTTGTCGCCCAGCGCGAGTTCCCAGGTCGGGGCCGGACCGTCGGCCGAGGTCGAGGCCGCCGGTCCGTGCAACGGGCTGCCGAGCCCACTGCCTCGGTGCAAGGTGATCCAGGCCTGTGAGACGCAAACTCCGAACGTGTTCCTGCGCGGCTGGCGGACGCCCGACATGACCGGGGCCTCCTGCGACATGATGGCTTACGCGCAGCTCGACCTGTGCGTCACTGTCAACGAGACCGACGCGGGGTTCTCGTCGGTGGCGAGCATCCTCAACAGCGGCGGGCGCGGATACAGCCTCAAGATCTATTCCGGCCGCCGGTGTTACGGCTACATCAAGACCATCGGTGGCAGCGCACCTGACTACCAGCACAAGGCCCCGCCGAAGGTGTACTCCTTCAGCAAGGCGTGAAAGAACCCGGGGTCTGACGTCGTTGTCAGACCCCGGGCTACTGTTGCTCGGTGCGACGGATCACCTCACGCAACGCCACCTTCCAGCAATGGCAGGCGCTGCTGACCAACCGGAACAAACGCCAGCGAGCACGGGAGTTCCTGGTGCAGGGCGTACGGCCGATCACCGTCGCGGTCGAGCGAGGCTGGCCGGTGCACGCGTTGCTCTACGACAGCGACCGGGCGCTGTCGCAGTGGGCGCGCGAACTGCTGGGCAGCGTGCAGGCGGAAAAGTACGCCATGTCCAGGGAACTGCTGGCCGAGTTGAGCGAGAAGGACGACACGGCCGCCGAGGTGCTCGCGGTGCTGGGGAGCCCCGCCGACGACCTGGAACGGATCCTGGTGGGGCCGCGGTTTCTCGGTGTCCTGTTCGACCGGCCCACCAGTCCGGGGAACATCGGTTCCCTGATCCGGTCGGCGGATGCCTTCGGGGCGGACGGGGTGATCGTGGCCGGACACGCGGCGGATGTCTACGACCCCAAGTCCGTTCGGGCCAGTACGGGATCACTGTTCGCGGTGCCCGCGGTCCGGGTGCCCTCGCCCCGGGACGTCACGGACTGGCTGGCAGCCAAACGCGCCGACGGGATTCCGGTGGCGGTGGTGGGCACCGACGAGACCGGTACGGTCGACATCTTCGACTTCGACCTCACCGGTCCGGTGCTGCTGCTGGTCGGCAACGAGACGACCGGGCTGAGCACGGCGTGGCGCGAGGTGTGTGACCACGTCGTTCGCATTCCGATGGTGGGCAGCGCGAGTTCGCTCAACGCGGCCAACGCGGCGACAGCGGTGTTGTACGAAGTGTCCCGGCAGCGGGCGCACAAGGCATGAAAAAACCCGGGGTCTGACGCCGTTGTCAGACCCCGGGCCGGAAAACCCGTCAGAGACGGGCTTTGCCCTTGGCGGCAGCGGCGTTGGTCGCCGCTGCCAGCCTGTCAGCTGCCTTCTGCTCGCTGGCGCTCTGACGGTCCGGAGCGGCCAGTGCACGCGCCGCGGCCGGGGACGTCGACTCGCCGACGACGCCACCGCGGATGCGGTTGTTGGTGGCGAGCTGGGTGATCGGGTTGTTCGCCGACAGCTCCAGCTTGCCGTTGATGATGGTGTCGTCCACCGAGGACTTGCCGGTGGTGTTGTTGATGTTCACGTCCCTGGCGAAGTAGCCGCCGCTCGCGCACGAGTCCAGGCCGCCGTTCGGGCCGAGCTGCACGCCGCCGCGGTTGCCCGCGAACGTGGCCTTGCCCTGCACGGCACCGCCGCAGACGACGCTGCCCTCGCTGTTGTTCAGCACGGACACGGTTCCGTCGACGAAGGCGTTCGTCAGGTCGGTGTACAGCGACCCGTTCGTGGTGACGTTGCCGAGCACCTCGCTGTTGACGACCTTGACCTCGCCGACACCGGAGCTGAGGTTGCCGTCGACCTTCGAGGTCCCCTCGACGAACAGGAAGCCCTCGACCGTCTGCGAGCCCTTCGGCTGCACGGTGACCTTCGCGGTGTCGGTGTTCGTCAGGTAGATCCCGAAAGCGCCGGGAGCCAGCGTGACGTCACCGTCGACGCGGGTGTCCTTCGCGTCGAAGTAGGCGTTGGCCGCCACGTCGACCGTGCCGTTGATGGTGCCGCCCTTGACGATCAGGTTGGCGCCCTCGCCGACCTTCACGCTGCCGGTGATGACTGTCCTGTCCAGGGTGCAGGACTTGCCCGGTGCCACGGCGAGGTCGGTCGGCAGCGTGACAGGGCCGCCTTCTCCCTCGCAGTACGTGACGAAACCCGCGTTCGCCGGGGCGGCCATCATCACAGAGGCGGTGACCACGGCGCTCAGAGCCGCGAGCGCTGATGCGGTCCGTCTAGCCATCTTTGTTCTCCCTGCTGCGTTGAAAGGAACTAGCTGCCGATGTCGGATCGCGAGGCCGCGCGCACGATGGTGCCTGCGTCCCGGCGGGACAGCACGCCACGCGTCACCAACTCGGTGGTGACGTCGTCGACGTGCCTGACGAAGACCCCGTGGCTGTCCCACCTGCGGTGCTGGTCCACGAGATCGCTGACGGTGCAGCCGTTGCCGGTGTCCACGTTGGCCACACCGGTGTCGTCGCGTTCGATGATCACGGTCGCCCGGGTGTCGGAGTTCGGGCACTTGTCCGAACCGGACTCGACCACGGTGAACGACACGGACTTCTCAGCCGCGACGTTGCCCGCCTTGTCAGTGGCCCGGTACTTCACGGTGTGCGCGCCCTTGGCGGTGACCGAAATGGTGTTCAGGTACTGCGTCCACGCGCCGGTGTCCAGCGCGTACTCGACGAGCCGCACACCGGACTCGGCGTCGGTCGCGGTGACCGTGACCGAGGCGCTGCCGATGTAGTTGCCGTTCGGGTCCTTGTCGCCGGTGACGGCCGCGCTGGTCGTCGGCGGGTTGGTGTCCGGCTGCGAGGCCACGACCGTGAAACTGGCCATGCCCTCCGGGGCCACGTTGCCCGCGTTGTCCGTGGCCCGGTAGTGGATCATGTGCGCTCCGGCCGTGCTGACCACGACCGGTGTGGTGTACGCGGTCCACGCGCCCGAGTCCAGTTTGTACTCGGTGGACTTCACCCCGGACCCGCTGTCGGTGGCCGTAAGGGTGACGGTGGCTTTGTTCAGGTAGTTGCCCTGAGCGTCCTTGTCACCGGTGACGGCCGCGTTCACCGTCGGGGGAGTGGTGTCCGGTGCCACGATGGTGAAGTTGGCTGTGCCCTCTGCGGACACGTTGTTGGCGTTGTCGGTCGCGCGGTACGTGACCGTGTGCGCACCGGCTGCGTTCACCACAACGGGTGTGGTGTAGGCGGTCCATGCGCCCGAGTCCAGTTTGTACTCAGTGGATTTCACGCCCGACTGGGTGTCGGTGGCCGTGAGGGTGACGGTGGCCTTGTTGATGTAGTTGCCGTTCGGGTCCTTGTCACCGGTGACGGCCGCGTTCACGGTCGGCGGGGTGGTGTCCGGCTGTGAGACCACCACAGTGAAGTTCGCCGTGCCCTCCGGCGAGACGTTGTTGGCGTTGTCCGTGGCGCGGTACGTGACTGTGTGCGCTCCGGCGGTGCTGACTACGACCGGTGTGGTGTACGCGGTCCACGCGCCGGAGTCGAGTTTGTATTCGGTGGACTTCACCCCGGACTGGGTGTCCGTGGCGGTGAGGGTGACGGTGGCTTTGTTCAGGTAGTTGCCCTGAGCGTCCTTGTCACCGGTGACGGCCGCGTTCACCGTGGGCGGCGTGGTGTCCGGCTGCACGACCACCACGGTGAAGTGGGCCATGCCCTCGGACGAGACGTTGTTCGCGTTGTCCGTGGCCCGGTAGCTGAGCATGTGCATGCCCGCGGTGTTCACCACGACCGGTGTGGTGTACGCCGTCCAGGCGCCCGAGTCGAGTTTGTACTCGGTCGACTTCACGCCCGACTCGGTGTCGGTCGCGTTGACAGTGACCGTGGCCTTGTTGATGTAGTTGCCGTCAGAGTCCTTGTCACCCGCGATGGTGTGGCTGACCGTCGGCGGTGTGCTGTCCGGCTGCGTCGCGACAACACGGAACTGCTTCGAGCCCGGCTGGGACTGGTTGCCCCTCTTGTCCGTCGCGCGGTACTGCACCGAGTAGTCGCCCGGTGTCGTCACGTCCACCGGCTTGGTGTAAGGCTGCCAGCTCTGGTCGTTGAGCTGGTACTCGACCTTGTCCACACCGGACTGCGCGTCCTGTGCGGTCACCTCGACGGTCGCCTTGCCGACGTAGTTGCCGTTCGTGTCCTTGGTGCCCTTGATGGTCGCGTCGACCGTCGGGGGAGTGTTGTCCTCACCGGACGGGAGGACCGTGAGCTCGCCGACCATCGCCTGGTGACCGGGATACGTGCAGTGGAAGCGGTACTTGCCCGGGGTCAGGGTGACGTTGACCCGCCACTTGCCCTGCTGCTGGTCGTCCGGGTTGGCCGTGATGTCGACGGCGACGTCATGGTTGTACCCGGGGGTGTCCTGGTCGAACGTCAACGTGTGCGTCATGTAGATGTCGTTGCCGGTCGCGAAGCTGTTCTCGAACTCGATGATGGCGGCGCCCGCGACCGCGGTTGTCGGCGCGGACTTGTACCGCTCCTGTGAGTTGTCGGCTGTCCACCTGAGCAGCTGCTCCTGTGCCTGGACGGGAGCCGCCGCCGGAGTGGGTTCCGGGGCCGGAATGGCGGATGCCGGGACGGCCAGCGCGATGGACGTCACCATCAGCGCACCGGCGACTCCGGCGAGCAAACGTCGAAACATGGTGCACCTTCCAGTGAGTGCGGGCAACCGGCCGGTGCGTCACCGAGGGGGAGACACACCGGCCGGTCCATGCGGTTTAGAGCGACCGCACTCGGATGTTGCGGAAATCGATCACGTCGGAGTTGCCGTGGTTCTGCAGACCGAGGAAGCCACTGGCGAACTGGCGCAGATCGGTCGGCGGGTCACCCGCGCGTGACGACTGCTTGCCCGGCGTGTTGTCGAACTCGTTGATGACCTTGCCGTTGCGGATCATCGTGTAGTGCTGTCCGACAACCTGGATCTCGTAGTCGTTCCAGACGCCCTTCGGTGTGGCACCGGCGTTGGCCAGAGTGTTCGGGTCGAAGTTGTAGATCGATCCGGTCTTCTGGGGCTCACCGGTCTCACCGTCGTAGATCTGGACCTCGTGGCCGCAGTAGATCGCGACCCACGCCTGCGAGGTCCGTGCGCTGCCGACCGTGCCACAGCTGCCCGGCGGACGCTGCTCCAGCGGAGTGCGCGGGTCCGGGAACCGGGTGAACATGCCGCTGTTGGCGCGGGTGTCGCCCGGCGAGGAGTCCCGGAACTGCATTCTCACCGAGAAGTCGCCGAACTGCTTGCCCGCGTACCACAGCATGCCCAGCCCACCGGAGGACCGCAGTGACCCGTCCGGCTGGATCGAGAACGACCCGCCCGGCGCCTGCACCCAGTCCTTCAGCGAGGCCTCGGTGCCGTCGAAGATCGGCACGTAGCCGGTGCTGCCCGGCGTGCCGATGTCCGATGCACCGGCGGCACGCACCAACGTGCCGTTCTCCCGGCTGTTGATCACACCGTCCTTCTGCAACTGACCGGCCACGGCCTCGACGTGCCGGACGAACGCGCCGTGGTCGTCCCATTGGCGTTCGTCGTCGATCAGGTCGTTGATCGTGCAGCCGCCGACCGGCTTGTTGGCCACACCGGTGTCCGTGCTGCCGATGAACACCGTGCCGCGGCTGTCCGGCACCGCACACGCGGTGTTCACGCTCACCGACAACACCTGCTTCTCGCCGTCGGCGTAAGTCACCGTCAGCGTGGCGTTGTAGGTGCCCGTGCGGGCGTAGGTGTGCTGCGGGTTGGCCTCAGTGGACTGAGTGCCGTCACCGAAGTCCCACAGGTAGGACACGCCACCGGACTTGGAGCCGGAGAACGCGACGGTCTGTGGCTTGCTCTGCACCGCGGTTGCCGTCGCCGTCGGCTTCGGCGTCGCCGCACCACCCTGGTAGGTGATCCGGATCAGCTTCTGGTTCGGGTGCAGGGTGAAGAACCCGCCGCCGTAGTCGAGCAGGTAGAGCGCGCCGTCCTTGCCGAACTTCGCGTCCATCCAGCTCTGCAACCGGTCACTGCCGTTGCCGCCGGGGATGATCGCCCGCAGCGACTCGGCGAACAGCGGCGGCTGCCCGGTCGGCACACCAGCCGGGTCGACGGTGACCGCGATGCGGTTGTCCGGGTTGCCCTGGTCACCGATGAACCACTTGTTGTTCCAGTACTCCGGCCACGCCACACCGCTGTTGGCGTCGATCAGCTCGCGGTGGTAGGTGGGGCCGGTCATGACCGCCTGGTTGCCACCCTTGAGGTACGGCTGGGTGTAGGTGGCGTCAGCCTCGTTGTACGTCGGAAGGCCACTGCCGTCCGGCCGTGTCTTGAAGACCGGGCCGCCACCGTCCGGCGCGTACCAGATCATGTTGTTCTTCACCGGCGGCAGGTCGACCAGACCCGTGTTGCGCGGCGAGTTGTTCTTCGGCGCGTTGCAGTCGTACCAGCCGGTCAGCTCTTCGGCGTTGGTGTTGCTGCGGTCGCGGTAGGGCTGCTTGTTGCCCATGCAGTACGGCCAGCCGTGGTTGCCCGCCTCGGTGATGATCGTGGCGGTCTCGTACTTGGCCGGGCCGAGCTCGGGATTCGGCTTGGTCGCGTCCGGACCCACCCACGCGGCGGTCAGCCACTGCGTGACCGGGTCGATCTGCAGGCGCGAGATGTTGCGCACGCCCATCACGTAGATCTCCGGGCGCGTCTTGTCCGTTCCCGGCGGGAACAGGTTGCCCGGCGGGTTGGTGTACGTGCCGTCCGCCTCCGGGTGGATACGGATGATCTTGCCGTTCAGGTCGTTGGTGTTGCCGGACGTGCGGCGCGCGTCCTGGAAGGACAGTCCCTCGAACTCCTTGGTCCAGTTGTTGCCGGAGTAACCGGCGGAACCCTCGGACGAGTTGCTGTCACCGGAACCCACGTACAGGTTGCCCTTGGCGTCGAACGCCATACCGCCACCGGCGTGGCAGCAGCTGTGCTCCTGCGTCAGCCACTGCAGCAGGTCCTTGCGCGAGCCCAGGTCGATCGTCTGGGCGGTGCGGTCGTAGGTGAACCGCGAGATCGTCCGCTTGCCGGTGTGCTTGACCCGGTCGACGGTGTCGTGCGGCATCCAGTAGACGTAGATCCAGCCGTTCTCGGTGAACTTCGGGTCCGTGACGATGCCGAGCAGGCCCTCTTCGTTCTTCTGCAGCTCGCCGCCACCGCCGCGGTTGCCCATCACCGGCAGCGTCGCCAACTGCTTGACCTGCTTGGTGTCCGGCTTGAACTGGTGGATCGTGCCGCAGCCGAGGCCGACGTTCGGGTTGTCCCACGGCGAGATCGGGCCGGACGGGCAGGCCGCCTTGCCGACGTAGAAGATCGTGCCGTCGGAAGCGGTGGTCAGGCCGTGCGACTCGCCGATCTGGTCGAGCTGGCCCGGCTGGTTGGCCGCGGTCAGCCGCTCGATCTTGTAGTTCGCGGCGATGGTGGCCTGGCAGTCACCGCGCACCACACCGGTGGTCCACTTCAGCGCGCCGGTCAGGTGGCTGCGGAACTCGGGCTCGCCGTAGCTGCCTTCTGTGTGGCCCATGCCGGTGTAGAAGGAGCGGCCGCCTTCGTAGTCACGGCACCAGGAAACCGGGTGGAACGGGCCGTTGGCGCCCGGACCCGGGTTGTAGTGCCTCTCCTCGACCTGCGCGACCGTGTGCACGGTGCCAACCGGGTTCGGCGCCCAGTTGTACCAGCGGTCGGAACGGGTGATGGTGGGCGGCAGCCCCTTGGTGGCCGGGTGCTGCTTGTCGAGGATGTTCACCACGGCCTGGTTGACGCCAGGCGTCGGTGGGGGAGTCGGGTCACTCGAGTACAGCGACAAGTCAGCCAGTTGGATGATCGGCTCGCCGTTGTTGGCCGTGATGTTGAGCTTGTAGTGCGTGTAGGCCACCGGCGAGGCGATGGGGTAGGTCTTGGTCTGGAAGGTCTCCGTGAAGGTTTGCCCGGTCTGCTTGTCGACCTGTTTCCACGTGGCGCCGCTGTCGTTGGAGCCCTCGAGGGTCCAGTCCTTCGGAGCACGGCCGTTGAAGTCGTTGGCCGAGGTGAGCGAGTACCGGTTGGCGGCCTTGGCCGAGGAGTACTGGTAGGTCAGCCACCCGGTCGGGTTGAAGGTCAGCCACTTGGTGCTCGGGTTGTTGTCGTTGGCCTTCGCCGCGGTCTCGTTCGGCGCGTTCTCCGCGCTGGCGGTGACCGTGGCCGCCGCGTCCGGCGTGGAGAAGGACCCGACCGGGCGCGTGCCGATCAGCCCGGTGAACCAGGTCGAGTCGGACTGTGCCTTGGCCGCGTCACCGACGCCGAGGAAACCGTTGCCCGCCTTGATGTAGGCCTGCAGCACGGCTTCCTGGTCACGGCTCAGCGCGGCCTTCGCCGCGGACAGGAACACCACGCCGCGGTAGGCGGCGAGGTTCTGCGCGGTGAACGCGTTCGGGTCGGAGGTCGCGTCGACCGTGATCCCGTTGGCCGCGCCGAGTTCCTTGACGGTGGCGGCCGCTTTGGCCACCGGGTCCTGCTGGTCGGCGACCGGGCCGTGGAACACGAGGACCTTGACCCCGGTTTCCGCGACGGGTGCCGCCGGTACCTGCTGGGGTGCCGCGGCCGCCGATGTCAGCGATCCGGTCACCATGGCCGCAGCGGCCGTCAGGACCAATAAGGCTTGTCTGCCAGTTCTCCTGCGAAAGCGGCCAGTCATAAGCCGTCGCCCCATCCCTAACTCCTTTGTCGTAGGCAGGCCAGGAGGTCAGTTGTGGTGTGCGTGCCCTTCCGCTGCCGGAGCCCCGGGTGGTGGCGCGTCGGCCGCCGAGGGCTGGTGGGCGTGTCCGTGGAAGCGGTCGATGGCCTCCTGCGCGCCAGGGGGCATGCTGCCGTCCGCGTTGCGGACGAGGAAGAGCCCGGACATCCCCATGTCGGAGTGTTGCTGGACATGGCAGTGGTACATCCACACGCCGGGGCCGACACCCTGGCCCGCGATGACCTGGAAGCCGAACGACGTGCCCGGGTTGAGGTCCTTGATGTCGATCACCCGGCTGGGGTCACTCGGGCCTTCGAGCATGCCCGTGCGGTTGTCCGCCCAGCGATGCGCGTGCAGGTGGAACGTGTGGAACAGGTTGCCGTGGCCGATCGCCAGCCACTCGACGCGCTGGCCGAGGTTGGCCTCGAACATCGGTGTGTCCGGTGCCTTCTGGTGGTTGATCCTGGTGTCGTCCATGACGGCCACGAACGTCTTCTCCGGCAGGATGTCACCACGGCGGCGCACGATCAGTCCGCCGTAGAGGCCACGCAGCAGTCCGCCGGTGCCGTGGTCGCCCAGCGCGTGGTCGTGGTAGTGCCAGTAGCCCGCGCTGCCCGGCATGAACCGCCTGCCCTCGGCGGCGGTCATCTCGTTGGTCCGCCACGTGTACACCCGCGTCTGGCCGGGGTTGTTGAAGGAGTCGTTGAGTGGGCTGCCGTCCGACTCGACGCTGTAGTCCACACCGTGCGGGTGGATGGACAGCCGCTTGTCGGTCTTGTTGACCAGCGTGATCTCGATCGTGTCGCCCTCGTAGATCTGCAGCAGCGGGCCCGGGATGGAGGGCTTGCCCTCTTCGAGGCCGTATCCGATGAGGTACGGGGTGGTCTGGCCCGGCAGGTACTCCGCGTAGATCGTGATCTTCTTGACCACGCCGGTCTGCGCCTGGGCGGTCGACCCGCCCGGAGCCGCCGCACCCAGCGTCATCGCGGCGGGCACAGCCAGCCCGACAGTGGTCGTGGCGAGCACAGAGCGACGGGTGACGAGTTTCTGTAACCAGCCGGTCTGGGCGTGCTTGTCCATCCTTCTCCATTCGGGTCAACGGCTAATCGGTCCGAACGGTCCTCGAAGCGTCTTCGAGACCGCTACGAGGCATGGCGGGCACGCCGCGACCACGCTGTGGCGGCTCGCGCATCCCCAGCCATCGCACAGCTGAAGTCCATGCCGCGCTTGCATGGACAGGTGCGATGTTTGTGTGTTGCCTCAGTCCGACGGGTCCTGTGTTCTTTCGGTTCGATCCCGTGCAACTTATGCATTGTATAGACAAAAGTTAAGAGCCAAACGGCGTAACGGACGAGACAGGCTTCTGTCAATTTCGCAAGACAACCGTCCTGGGATGGCCGGGTTGGTTCATGACAAGACAAATCTGCCGGACGCCACAGCCATGACTACACACGCAGTGATTGTCGCTGTGACGAAAATATTTCATACCTGCTCTGGACAGGAGGACGTCGTCGACGGCGGCTGTCGCGGGCACTGGCGGTGGCCTTCGTTCCTCATGAGCACGGCGGCGATGGACCGATCAGCGGGATGTCCATCCTGGATTGACGGATCATGCACGGTGGCCCACCGCCTCGCTACGACCGCGCGGCTTTCTTGATCAATTCGTGGTCTACGGCCACGGCTGTCGGAGGGGACTGGTTGGATCCCCGCGTGGGACGAGACTTCGCGTGGCTGTGGCGGGCGTACACGGCCAGCACATTGGGGACATATCTGGCGTTGGACGCCTTTCCGCTGATCGCGATCCAGGCGTTGCACGTCAGCGCCTTCCAGGTGTCGCTGATCGCGGCGGCCAGCTTGGCAGTCGGCGCGTTGCTCGCCCTGCCGCTGGGACCATGGGTGGAGTTCCGGCGCAAACGCCCTCTGATGATCAACGCGGATCTCCTGCGTTTCGTCGTGCTGGCCACGATTCCAGCCGCGTACGCGCTGCACGCGTTGACCTACTACCACCTGCTCGCGGTGGCGATCGTGGTCGCACTGGCCGACATCGTCTTCGTCGGCGCCAGCGGAGCGCACCTGAAAGGCCTGGTCCCCAGGGAACAGCTGCTGACGGCCAACGGCCGGTTCGAGAACGTCCTGTGGATCTCCACCGCCGTCGGCCCGCCACTGGGCGGCGCGCTGATCGGCGTACTCGGCCCGGTGATCACCACCGTGCTCAACGGAGCCAGCTTCCTGCTGTCCGCACTGGGAATCCGCATGATCAAGGCGCCGGAACCGGCTCCACCGGTCATGCACCACAAGGCCGGGCGGCTCACCGAAGGGTGGCGGGTGATCTTCCGCGACTCCTGGCTGCGGCTGATGCTGGCCAACACGGTGCTCGCGAACTCGTTGATCATGGCGACCGGGCCGCTGTTGCTGTTCCGGATGGTGCGCGAACTGGGTTTCACACCGTGGGAATACGGCCTGGCGCTGGGCATCTCGTGTCTGGGCGGGTTGCTCGGCGCGCGGGTGTCGCGGCCGTTGGTCCGCCGGTTCGGTGACCGCGCGGTCCTGCTGGGCTTCGGCACCGCGCGGGTGATGTGGCTGGTCGGTCTGGGGTTCATCGGCGCGGGGGCGTCCGGGTTCGTGCTGGTGATCGCGGTCCAGTTCACCATGATCACCTGTCTGGCCGCGTTCAACCCGGTGTTCGCCACGGTGCGTCTGCAACGCACCCCGGACGACAAGGTCGCCAGGGTCCTCACGGCCTGGACGATCACCAGTCGCACGGGCATCGCGGCGCTGACTGCCGCGTGGGGCGTGCTGGCCGCGTTCACCAGCGCCAGCACGGCGATGGCGGCCGCGGGCGTGCTGCTGGCGCTCACCTCGGTGCTGCTGCCGTGGCGCCGTCAGAACTGGGACAGCGCCGAGTCCAGTTCGGCCTCGGACGTGGCCACCGCGGCGACGTAGGCGTCCGGCCGGATCACCCAGGCCTCACCGGGCGCGACGCCCAGACCGTCGGCCAGCGGGCCACCAGGTCGGACGACCTGCAGCCCGTCGCGAGCGGCAGCGCGGACCTGTTGTGGCACAAGCCGACCGGCAGCGGGATGGGTGCCGTGGGTGAGCGGGGAATCCAGATACGGGAACGGCTCGGACAGCTTGCCGGAGTTGACCCGCGGGTGCGCCGACGGGTCGTGCCGGGCCCGCTCCAGCACGGACACCCGGCGCTGCCGTTGGGCATCGTCATGGGGGACAAGGAAATCCATCGTCTCGCCGGTGACGGCGAGGTTCTCCGTCGCCGCCGCGTGCCGTTCGGTGTGATAGGTCTCCAGCAGGTCCGTCGACGCCCTGCCCTGCAGCGTGAACGCGATCTTCCAGGCCGCGTTCTCCGCGTCGGCCACGCCGGAGTTCAGGCCACGCGCGCCGAACGGGGCCATCAGGTGCGCGCTGTCCCCGGCGAGCAGGACCCGGCCGATCCGCAGCCGCGAGGCCACCCGGGAATGGAAGCGGTACACCGAACGCCAGATCACCGAGTAGTCCGCGTCGCCGATGATCGCGCGGATCCGCTTGTCCAGGTCGTCGGATTCCACGGCGTAGTCCGCGGGGACCTGCCAGTCGATCCGGAAGGTCGAGTCGGGACACGGGTGGATGAGCACCTGGCGGCCCGGGTTCCACGGCGGGTCGAAGTAGAACCGCCGTTCGTGCGCCCAGTCCGGCAGGTCGGCGCGGATGTCGCAGATCAGGAACTGGTCGTCGAACGAGCGGCCGTCGAAGCTCACCCCGAGTGCCGTGCGCAGATCGTCCGCGCGGGCCCCGGCGCACAGCACCGCGTGCGAGCCGCTGACCACCTGCCCGCCCGCGCAGGTGACGCTCACCCCTGCCGGATCCTGGTCCAAGCCGATGACGTGGTGCTCCCAGCGCACGTCGATCAGCGGCTGCCGCGCGATCCACTCGTCGAGGATCTGCTCGGTGCGGGACTGGGACAGGTTGACGAACGGCGGCAACCGCCCACCGGAGGGCAACCGGACCGCGAACAGTTCGGTGTCCTGGTAGAACGTCCGCGCGGTCCGCCAGGTCAGGCCCTCGGCCGCGATCTGGTCGCCCGCGCCGATCGACCGCCAGATGTCCAGCACGTCACCCTGCTGGCAGATCGACTTGGAGCCAACGGGATCGCGTGCTGGGCGGCCGTCGAGCAGCACGCTCGGCACGCCCCAGCGAGCCAGCAGCAACGCCGTGGTCTGGCCGACCGGACCGTTGCCGACGACCAGCACACTCATGCCAGCTGGTCCCAGACTTCCCTGTCCCGCTCAGCGGTCCAGATCACCGGTCGCTCGATCCCGGACAGCTCGTCCCACGCGCGGGAGACGTCGAAGGGCAGGCAGTGCTCGAAGATCGGCCACTTGCCGTACTGCGGGGACAGTGCGGCGTGGGTGCGTTCGAAGGCCTCTTTGAGTGAGCCGCCCGCCGCGTGCACCGTCGAGACCTCGTGGCGCAGCACGTCCAGGAAGTGCCTGGTCTGGTCGATGGCCGCGTTCACCGCGTCCGGGCCGTGGGTGACCGCGCCGCGGCCGCCGATCAGCACCTGCGCGCCGAAGGACCGCACGTTGTCCAATGTGGACGTCGCCCAGTCCTGGTGGTAGGCGTCGCCGGTGTACAGCGCCGCCTGGGCCTCGACGAGGTCGCCCGCGAAGAGGATGCCCCGGCGGGGCAGCCAGGCCACGATGTCGCCCTCGGTGTGGCCGCGTCCGCAGTACTGCAGCACGAGGTCGCCGCGCTCGCCGCCGAGGTCGATCGTCAGCCGGTCGGCGAAGGTCAGCGTCGGCCACGTCAGCCCCGGCACCGACTCCGGTGACTTGGCCAGCCGCGGCATCCTGGCGAACTCGCTCGCCCAGTCCTGCTTGCCGCGCTCGGCGATGAGGGCCTTGGTGTTCTCGTGTGCCACGATCACCTCGGCGTCGAACGCGGAGGCGCCGAGCGTGCGGACGGCGTGGTAGTGGGACAGGACGAGGTAGCGGACCGGTTTGTCGGTGTGCTCGCGGAGTTTGGCGAGCCATTCGCGCGCCGCGACCGGCGTGGCCATCGCCTCGAAGCAGACGAGGAAGTCCTCGCCTTCGATGGCGCCGATGTTCGGGTCGCCCTCGGCGGTCAGCGCGTAGACGCCGTCACCCAGAATCTCCAACGTCTGCTGCTTGTCGGCGAGGTCGGCCGACGATGCGAAACTCTTCTGGCTCACGGGCCCGACTGTAGCGTGTACGGGAGTAATCCCGACCGGTCCGTGAGTAGGTAGTGAGTAGGTAGTGGGGATCGGTGGACATGGGACGGAGGTTGGTCCTTCTGGGTGACAGTGGACGGTGCCGCACGAACGGGTGAACAGCTGTGCCTCTTTCTCCGCAAACCGACTACCTGAGGGAAGAATTCCGTACCGTGCGCACTGTCGGTGAGATCGTGAAAGAAGGCCTCGTCCGCCTGCGCAAAGGACGCGGCCTGCAGACACGGGATCTGGAATCACGCGTCGAGCCGGAGTTCGCCGAGCTGATCGGCGCGCATGTCGACACCGGGCCCGCGTTGCGTGCCAAGGTCATCGGATATCTCGACGAGCTGATGACCGGTTTGCCGGATCCATTGCGCAGGGCCGCGCGCTGTGCGTTGAACATGCCACCGGCCTCGGACGGCGACACATTGCAGCAGCGGCTCGATGTGCTGGCCGCGGAATTCTATTTCGACACGCGAACAGCGCGTCGGCGCATGGACGAGGCGCTCGAGCGGATGGTGGCCAACGCCGACCGCGGCCAGGTGCCGATGCCGGGCGTCGGGCACGGCGGGATCGGCTGGTACGTCGACGTGTTCGACGCGGTGCTGCGCCTGGACCTGCCCAACCCCGAAGCCGTGGAACGCCGCACGATCGTGGCCACCGCCGCGTCCCTCGACAAGATCGTGACGTCCATCGACGTGCCGAAGCACCCGGCCAACAGCGCGGCGCGGGTGGAGTTGACCAGGGAGATGATGTTCGGTGGCCTGCTCGCGTCGACCGGGCAGGGCTCCAGCACGAACTTCAGCGCCGAGATCATGCTGCCCAGGACGCTGCACCGGGGCGAGCGGCACACCTACGGCCTGATCCAGCGCATTCCGCCGGGCCAGGAAATGGTGAACCGGTACGTGTACGTGCCGTACCGGCAATGTCGTTTCTTCACCCTGCTCGTGCGGTTCCATCCCGACCGGGTGCCCCAGCAGATCTGGCGGCACGAAGGCGCGCCGCACAGCGCCGTGTACGACGAGCCCGCGCCGGGGACGGAATTGGAACCGAACAGGGCGAACGAGGTCAGCGCGCAGTTCCGTGACCTGATCAACGGCTGTGCATACGGAATTCAATGGCGGTGACGTCCGGAGCTTCCACCATCCGGACGTCGCCGCGACGCACGCAAGAATCAGTGCGGCTCCATGGTGTTTCCTCCTTCAGGAAGCCGTGCGTGAAGGAAGACGTCGACCTTCGTGGATGTGCCACCCGGTGGTGTCACCAACAATGGCCGGTACGCGACGGCGCGAGGAAGGCGTTTCCTGTGGGCGTGTCAGTCAGGAAACAGGAAACCCGAACAGCGCAGCGGTGATTTCGACGTGCAATTGTTTCGCCGGTCGGTAGTGGTGCCTGCGGGTCATGGCGCGGGTGAGCCTGCGCAGCTCGGTCCGTGCGGTGGACGACCCGATCGGCTGGGCGATGTCGATGACCTGGGCGGCGACCTCACACATCCGGTCGAGGTCGCTCGTGGCCTCGTAGGCCAGTGCGAGCCGGGCTCCGTACATCGCCCGTGCCCGCCGTGCGGTCGGCGCGGTCTGCGCGAGAGCGCGCTCCAACTGGTCGGCCGCCTGGCGTGGCCTGCCGAGGTCGTAGGTGCACCAGCCGGACACGGCCAGGTTGAGGTCGGCGACGCTGGTCGAGCCCAGCGGTGACCCGGCTGGTCCGGTGGAGGTTTCGTTGGCCAGCAACCTCTCCGCGCGATCCAGCGCGGTATGGCAGTCGCGGCCGTTGTTGAGCATCGCGTGGCCCTGCGCCTCTCGGTGCGCCGCGAGCGCACGCACGCGCGTGTCCGCGCCACGCTGTGCTTGTGCTTGCTGCGCAAGGGAGATCGTGCGGCGCGCGTCGTGGGCGTACATCGCCAGCTCGGCTTCCCGGACCAGTGTGTACGCGGCCAGCGCGGTGTCGCCCGCGCCGGTGGCCAGGTGCGCGGACTGGCGCGTCCACGCCAACGCGGCCTGGTTGTCCCCGGCTTCCTGGGCCATCCAGCCGGCGAATTCGGCGTACCGGGCGGCGATGACCTCGAATGCCGAGCGGGTCACGGGATTGCGCGCCGCCTCGGCCAGTTCGAGCAGCGTGCAGTACTCGACGCCGACGGTGCGCAGCACCAGGGCGGGCGCGCTTTGCTGGCCCCGTCTGCGCAGCTGCTCGAACTGGTCGCGGTAGTACAGCCGTGTCTGTGGGTCCTCGCCTGCGGTTTCCGCGTCGCCGTCGCTGATTCCCAGTGGCAGGAACAGTGCGCTGCCGAAGGCGAGGACCTCCCTGCGGTTGGCGTGCACCGCCTGGGCGTGCGCGGGGTTGTAGGACGCTCGCGCGGTCGACCCGACCAGCGCGGCCAGATCACCACCGGCGTCGAGTTCGGCGTCGGCCAGCCGGGCGAGCTGCTCGGTCGGTGGCTGGCGGCCGTTCTCGATCTTGCTGAGATAGCCCTTGCTGAAGTTCAGCCGCTTGGCCAGTTCACTCAGGGAGACTTCGGCGTGTACCCGCAGCCGCCGTAGTTCGGCGCCGAATTCGTGGCTCACCCGGCCTGCACCTCCCTGTCGCACGGTACCGCTGTGACAGGGGAGCGCTAGGCCGGTTGGCTTGCCCGTGCGGCGAATCCCTTATTCGGACGGGTTTCGCGCGGGCACCCGGCGCAGTGCGACCATCACGAACGCCGCGATCAACACCGAGCCGACGGCCGCGAGCCACACGATCCACTGCATGCTGCCGACGAAACTCTCGTTTGCCGCACCGAGCAGGGGAACGCCGAGCTCAGCCGGGAGCGACGCGGCCGCGTGATGTGCCGCGCCAAGGGTTTCGCGCGCCGGGCCGACGATGTGCTCGGGCAGCCGCGACTGGTACACCGCCGCGGCGATGCTGCCCAGCACGGCGATCCCGATCGCCCCGCCGAACTCGTTGGCGGTCTCGGACAACGCGGCCGCCGCACCGGCCCGTTGCTTCGGTGCCGTGGCCATGACCAGATCGGTGGCGATCGTGGCGACTCCGCCGATGCCGAACGCGAGCACGACCTGGGACGTGACCACCCAGCCCAGCCCTTCGGTCACACTGACCTGGGCGAGCATGACGTAGGCGATGGCGGCGAACAGCAGGCCCAGCCCGACGAGCACGGCGGGCCGCACCCTGGCCGACAACACGGTCGCCGCGGTGACGCCCAACGCCATCCCGGCCATGCCCGGCAGGTTCCACAACGCGGCCTTCAGCGGACTGAAGCCCAGCACGAGCTGCAGGTACTGCGAGATGAACAGGCCGAGCCCGGCCATCAGGGCGAAGGTGATCGCGCCGGTCGCGACCGCGCCGCTGAACTGGGCGCGGCGAAACAGTTGGACGTCGATCATCGGGTGCTCGGCACGGCGCATCCGGCGCAGGAACGCCGCGCCCAGTGCCAGGCCGAGCACGATCCAGCCGAGGTACTGCCAGCTCACGCCGTCGGTGGCGATCTTCTTGATTCCGTAGATGACGGGCAGGATGGCCGCGAGCGACAGCAGCGCGCCCAGCACGTCGAACCGGCCAGGCTGCGGACTGCGGAACTCCGGCAACAGGATGGGCCCGAGGACCAGTAGCAGCGCCATCACCGGCACGTTGAGCAGGAACACCGAGCCCCACCAGAAGTGCTCCAGCATCACCCCGCCCGCGATCGGCCCGAGCAGCGCGCCACCGGCGAAGCCCATCGTCCAGATGCTGATCGCGACCTGGCGTTGCCCGCCGTCGTGGAACATGGTGCGGATCATCGACAAGGTGGACGGTGCGAGCGTCGCGCCACCGACGCCGAGCAGGCCGCGCGCGGCGATGAGCATCTCGGTGGATGTGGAGAACGCGGCGATGATCGAGGCGATGCCGAACAGGGCGGCGCCGACGAGCAGCACCTTCCGTCGTCCGAACCGGTCGCCCAGGGTGCCCATGGTGATCAGCAGTCCGGCGAGGACGAACCCGTACAGGTCCAGGATCCACAGCAGTTGGGTGCTGCTGGGAGCCAGGTCCGCGCTGAGCGCGGGCAGGGCGTAGAACAGCACGGACAGGTCCATCGAGACGAGCAGGCTCGGCAGCACGATGACCGCGAGACCCAGCCATTCGCGCCGGGTCGCGCGGGTGAGCACGGGTGTTTCCATCGGTCCCCCAATTTTGCTTACAACGTAAACACGGTGATGTTTACAAGGTATACTCGAAATTGGGACCTCAGGCAAGCGGGAATGGAGAGCTATGGCGCGGGCAACACTGAGCCGTGAGCAGATCGTCGCGACGGCGGTCGAGGTGGCCGACGAAGGCGGCCTCGACGCGGTCACCATGCGACTGGTCGGCCAACGCCTCAACGCCAGCGGGATGGCACTGTACCGGCACGTCGCCAACAGAGAAGCCCTGCTCGAAGCCATGATCGACGCCGTGGCGGGGGAGTACGCCTACCCGGAGCCCCGTCCACGGCACTGGCGGGACGCGCTCACCGCGATGGCATGGCAGGACTGGCGCTCGTACTTCGCGCACCCGTGGTTCCTCGCCGCGACTGCGACCTGCCGTCCGGCGCTCGGCCCGCGGATGCTGGAATCGATGGAATGGGCGCTCGCGGCATTCGACGAATGCGAGCTGAGCTCGAGCGAGAAACTGAATCTGCTCGGTGTGATCACCTCCTACGTGCAGGGACTGGCGCTGACCTGGACACAGCAGGGCAGCAGTGAGGGAGTGCCCGAATGGTGGCGCGACCGCCTGCTCGGCACCGGGCTGCGGCGGCTGGAGGCGGTCGCGACCGACCTCGGCGACAACGGATCCGACCTGGAACACGATTTCGGCTTCGGCCTGACCCGCGCCCTCGACGGAATCGAGTTGTACCTGAAGGATCGCGCTGCGCGGTCGCTATAGCGTGAGCATCGCCTCGGCGATCTCGTCGGCGGCCGCGTCGGGGATCGCGGACGAGGCGTGTTCGAGCACGAGCAGCCGGGCGCCGGGGATGTCGCGGGCGAGCGCTTCGCCGTTGCCGACCGGGAAGAACAGGTCGCGGCGACCGTGCACGACGAGAGTCGGGACCGCGAGGTCGGGCAGGCGCTCACGCCAGCGCGGCGCGCAGTCGAGGCGGGAGAACACCATGGCCATCTGGTTGGCCATCTGGATCGCGGGCTCGCTGCTCGGGGCGCGGTCGAAGACGCGCCCGGCGGTGGCGCGGGCGGCTGAGGGGTCGTTGCCGAGGGCCTCCGCGCCCGCGGCGGCGTAGTCCGTGACGGCGGCGCGATCGGCCCAGTCGGGCATCGGGCGCGCGAACAACCGTTTCATGGCCGCTGGGTCGTGATCGGGCAGGTCGTCGTCGACCGGGCCCGGGGCGACGGGGCGCGTGCCGACGAGAGTGAGCGCGGAGAACGCGTCGGGGTGGTCGAGGGCGGCGACCTGGGCCACCATGCCGCCGACACCGATACCCGCCAGGTGCGCTGGCCGGTCGTCGAGTCCGCGGGCGAGCGCGGCGGCGTCGGCCGCGAGGTCACGCAGTGTGTAGGTCGGCGCCTCGGGGGCGATGGTCGTCGACGCGCCGGAGTCGCGCAGGTCGTAACGCACGACGTGACGACCCCCACGAGCCAGCGCCGCGCAGAGGGCGTCGGGCCAGGACAGCATGGTCGCTCCGCCCACGAGCAGCACGAGCGGCGCTGTCACGTCGCCGAAATGCTCGATCCCGAGCGTGACGCCGTCGAATGTGTGGAATGACTGGACTGATGAGTGCATGGCCCTATGACGTCGCCTGTCCGCCGAAGTAATCGATACCGAACTGATCGATCAGGTGGGTCCGAGCATGACAAACCGGCCGGGACACCAGGTCCCGGCCGGTCACGTTCACCCAATCGATCGACCTCGGACGGGTCAGTCGAGGACCTCTGCCTTCTCGATGACGACGTCCTGCTTGGGCACGTCCTGGTGGCCGCCCGCGCTGCCGGTCGCGACCCCGGCGATGGCGTCCACGTTCTCGGTGCCCTCGACGACCTTGCCGAACACCGCGTAGCCCCAGCCCTGGCCGGCCGGTGCGGTGTGGTTGAGGAAGTCGTTGGTCGAGGTGTTGATGAAGAACTGCGCGGTGGCCGAGTGCGGGTCGTTGGTCCGGGCCATCGCCACGGTGTAGTGGTCGTTCTTCAGGCCGTTCTGCGCCTCGTTCTTGATCGGCGTGCCGGTCGGCTTCTGCCGCATACCCGGCTCGAACCCGCCGCCCTGGATCATGAACGAGGGAATCACACGGTGGAAGATCGTGCCGTCGTAGTGCCCGCTGTTCACGTACTGCAGGAAGTTCGCCACGCTCTCGGGGGCCTTTGCCGCGTCGAGCTCGAGGACGATCGGGCCGTGCGACGTGTGCAGCTTGACTTTGCTCATGGCTCCATTCTGCACAGTGCCCGGTGCGCCCGTTGACCCCGGCCGCGACCCGTGGCATGCTTTCACTAGTTAATTAGTGAAAGGGTGTTGGGTGATCGAGTTCCGGATCGACCGCCGCTCCGGCACGGCCACCTACCAGCAGATCGTCGACCAGGCCAAGCACGCGCTGCGGATGGGCATCCTGCGGCCGGGCGACCGGCTGCCCACCGCGAAGGAAGTGGTGGCCGCCACCGCGATCAACCCGAACACGGTGCTGAAGGCCTACCGCGAGCTGGAACGCGAAGGACTGGTCGAGGGCAAGCGGGGGATGGGCACGTTCGTGTCCCGGTCGCTGGCGATGCCACAGGCCGTGGCCGAAGGACCGCTGCGCGACGAACTCGCGCGGTGGGTGGAGCGGGCCCGGCAGGCAGGCCTGGCCCGGGAGGACGTGGAGGCGCTGGTCAAGGCCACGCTGGACGAGAACTACCAAGGGGACACGTGACGATCGAACTGGAGGCCGTCGGCCTCGGCAAGAAGTACCGGCGCGGCTGGGCACTGCGGGACTGCTCGTTCGAGCTGCCGGAAGGCCGGATCGCGGCACTGGTCGGCCCGAACGGCGCGGGCAAGAGCACACTGATGCACCTGGCGATCGGCCTGATCCCGCCGACCACCGGACACGTCCACACGGCGAGCACCGTGGCGTTCCTGAGCCAGGACAAGCCGCTGTACAAGAGCTTCACCGTGGCGGAGATGCTGCACGCGGGCGCGTCGATGAACGCCGACTGGGACCACGAGTACGCCACTCGCCTGGTCACCGAGGCCGACGTGCCGATGGACGCGAAGATCCGCACCCTGTCCGGCGGGCAGCGCACCCGGGTGGCGCTGGCCGTCGCGCTGGGCCGCAGGCCGAGGCTGCTCCTGCTCGACGAGCCGCTGTCGGATCTGGACCCGTTGGCGCGCAAGGACGTGATGAGTGCCCTGCTGGCCGAAGTGGCCGACACCGGGATGACCGTGCTGTTGTCCTCGCACGTGCTCGCCGACCTCGACGGCGTCTGCGACTACCTGCTTCTGCTTGCGGGTGGGCGGATTCAGCTGATCGGTGACGTCGACGACCTGCTGGCCGAGCATCGCGTGATGATCGGCGCGCGCGAACTGGCCACACCGGACGTGTCCATTGTGGACAGCAGCACGACCGCGCGGCAGGCCACCCTGCTGGCCAGGGCGACGTCCGCGGCGCAGGGCTGGGAACTGCACCAACCGACACTGGAGGAACTGACGTTGGCGTACCTGCGTTCGGCCAAGGAGGCGGCGTGATCTGGGTGACCTGGCGCCAGCAGCGCGCGCAGATCCTGAGTGTGTTCGGCGTCGTCGTGGTGGTCTCGGCGGTGCTGGTGTTCATCCGGTCGGACGTGATGTCCCTGTTGCCCGACAAGGGACTGATCAGCGACCGGTACAACATGTTCCTGCAGTACTTCCAGCTCGTGATGCTGGCGGTGCCCCCGCTGCTCGGCGCGTTCTTCGGGGCACCGTTGGTCGCCAGGGAGGTCGAACAGGGCACGCACGTGTTCGGCCTGACCCAGTCGGTCAGCCGCGCGCGCTGGCTGGCCACGAAACTCGTGATGGCAGGCGGATCCATCGCCCTGGCCATGTTCACCCTCGGCCTGGTGACGACGTGGGCGTTGGCACCGATGAACTTCGTCATGCGCGGGCGGATAGTGCCGCCGCTGTTCGAGATCCAGGGCGTGGTCGTCGGCGCGTACGCGCTGCTGGCCTTCGCGGTCGGCGCCATTGCCGGGCTGTTGCTGCGCAACACGTTGGCGGCGATGCTGGTCACGTTGGTCCTGTACGCAGTGCTGCTTCCGGTCGTCGGCAACGCTGTCCGGCCGCACTACGCGCAACCGGTGTCTCTTGAGACGGAAGTCGGTGGTAGGAACCTGCAGGGCCCGCTCGTTCCGAGTGACGCGTGGCAGGTCAGCTACGGCTTCCGGGACGCGTCCGGCAACCATGTCGATGCCGACCCGGCCAAGTGCGGTGGGCAGGACCACACCGAGTGCATGCGGTCCCAGGGCGCGGTCAAGACGTATGTCCTTGTGCACCAACCAGGCCGGTTCTGGCAGTTCCAGTCGTACGAGCTCGGGCTGTACCTGGTGCTCGCTGCCGGTGTGCTCGGCGCTGGTGCGTGGGTGTCACGGCGGCGGCTGATCTAAGGCCCGCGGCGTCCGGGTAGTCTGCTGGACGATACGCGCCACAGGCGTTGGGGGAGCAGGCTAAGTCAGGCTGAGCGTGCCGAAGGCCACCGCGCCGACCAGTACCGTCGACAGCGCGCCGAGAAGCAGGCCTCGGCGGCCGGATCGCAGCACCTGCCCCAGCCGGACGGTCGTGCCGAGCCCGAACATGGCCGCCGCGAGCAGCACCGTCGTGCCCAGTTTCGCGCCGTCCAGGACAACCGACGGCAGGACTCCTGTGGTCCGCAGCAGGATCATCGCGAGGAAGCCGACCACGAACAACGGCACCACCGGCGGCCGGGGACCTTCCTGGCGCTGAAAGAACCCGACGCCCGCGACGATCGGGGCCAGCAGCACCACCCGGGTCAGTTTGACAACCACCGCGACACCGACCGCCGCCGCACCGGCCGGTGACGCCGCCGCCACCACCTGCGCGACCTCGTGCACGCTCAAACCCGCCCACTTGCCCAGGAACTCACTGCCCATGCCGCTGCCGATCAACGGCACCAGCGCGATCGCCGCGCTGCCGTACAGGGTCACCAGTGTCACGCTGGCGGCCACGTCCTCCTTGTCGGTCCGGGCGACGCTGTCCATCGCCACGATCGCCGACGCGCCACAGATCGAGAACCCGGTCGCCACCATCAGCCCGAGCCCGCGCGACACCCCGACCAGACGGCCCAGCGCCAACGTCCCGAAGAACGCGGCGAACACCGTGACCACCACCGCGGCAACGGTCCCGAATCCGAGGCTGGTCACCTGCGCCATGCTCAGCTGCAACCCGAGCAACACCACACCAGCCCGCAGAAACCGCCTGGTCACCTGCTGCAAGTCCAGGCGGACCGGCACCACCACGCCCAGCAGAACGGCCACTGTCAACGCACTGAGGACCGGTACGAAGTAATTGACCGCCAACGCCACCACCGCACCCGCCAACGCAACCCACATAGTGAGAAGGGTTGCGCTCGGCCGGACTTTCCGGTACCCCGCTGTCCGGGCCCAGGTCATAGCCTCAGTGCATGACCTGGTTCGCCTTCATCGGGGTGTGGCGGTCGAGGACAGGGCGCGAGGAGGCCTGGTCGTCCCACTAATTCGACCAAGGCGGCGCGGTCGGATGGGTAGGGTCCCGGCGTGCTCACGACACGCCTTGATCTTGACCGGATCCACGCTGCCCGCCACGTGATCGACCCCATGTTCCTGAACACGCCGACATACCGGTGCGACGCACTGGGACGGCAGCTTGGCTGCACCGTCACCGTCAAACTGGAAACGGCGAACCCGGTCCGCAGCTTCAAGGCCAGGGGAACCGAACTGGTCGCGAGCCTGCTGACCGAGCAAGGGCGCACCGCCGTGGTATGCGCCAGCGCCGGAAACCTTGGCCAGGCGCTGAGTTGGTCAGGCGGCCGCCGTGGCCTGGACGTGACGGTGGTGGCATCGCGGCGGGCGCCTGTCGCCAAGCTCGATCGGATCCGCGCTCTGGGCGCGGAACTGGAACTGGTGGACGGCGACTTCGAGATGGCCCGCGAGCGAGCGGTGACCATCGCGCGGCAGCGCGGTATCCGGTTGCTCGAAGACAGTTTGGACATCGAGACCTGTGAGGGCGCCGCGACGATCGGTCTCGAGTTGGCTGGTGCGCAACCGACGTTCGACACCGTGCTGATCGCGTTGGGCGGCGGCGCGATGGCCACCGGCGTGGGCTACGTCCTCAAGTCCCTGGCACCCGGCGTCGAGGTGATCTGCGTGCAGCCCATGGGCGCACCGGCGATGACGCGCTCCTGGCACGAGCGGCGCGTCGTCACCACCGAATCCACGGACACCATCGCCGACGGTGTGGCCGGTCGGTTCCCCATCGCGGAGGTTCTCGACGACCTCCTCGCGGTGGCCGACGACGCTGTCCTTGTTCAGGAGTCGTCGATCCTCGCGGGCATGCGGATGCTCCTGGAGCACACGGGCCTGGTCGTCGAACCCTCGGCCGCGCTCGGTGTCGCTGCCGTACTGGAGGATCGTGACCGGTTCGTCGGTCGTCACGTCGTCACCGTCATCTGTGGCAGCAACGTCGACCTGGACGCCTATCACCGATGGGTACGCCAGTAACCGGATCTGCTGTCGGACAGCACCGATAGTGTTGGCGGATGGAACAGCGGTTGCTGACAGGCGAGTTTGTGGACTTCGACGGTGACATCCTGCCAGCCTCGCTGCTGCGCGACATTCTTGTTGACGACGATCGGCTGGATCTGCGCGGCGTCCGTGTCCGGAACGCGCGCATCGACGGTCAGCTCGATCTCTGTGACATCTCGATGAGCCGACCGCTGGTGCTGCGCGACTGTGTGACCGATTCGCCTGTGTTGCTTGATCGCGCACGGATCTCGTCGCTGGATCTGACCGGGCTCGTCGCGCCCGCGGTCAGCGCGCCCTGGCTTCGGCTGGAGCACTACCTGCTGCTGTCGGACGCGCAGCTGGAGAACGGTACGGAGGAGTGGGCGGTCAACCTCGCCGAGGCCAACATCGGCAGTCACGTCTCCCTGTCAGGGGCACGGTTGGCGGGCGGTTCCGAATTCTCCCTGTACGCGCCCAAACTCCGCACCGGTAGTCACGTGTACCTCACCAAGGTCAAGGCAACCGGCACAGTCCGGATCGACGGGGCCCGGATCGGGGGAAACCTGCACTGCGGCGGTTCGCAGTTCGGGTCGACGACCAGCGCGGCACTCAACGCCGTCGACATGCACGTGGAGGAAAGTGTCTTTCTCGACAAGGGTTTTCAGGCAACGTCGGCAACCTGGGCGGCCGTGCGCATCCGTGGCGCGCGCGTCGGCGGTCAACTGGTGCTGCGGGACGGGCGAGCGACCGGGCAGGTCGCCCTGGACGTCAAACATGTGAAGGTCGGGATGGAAGTCCTGTTCCCGGCGAGCTTCCCCGAAGGGATCGTCGACCTCGACGGGTTGACCTACACCAGCCTTCCCCGTGATTCCACTTTGGACGAATGGCTCGACCTGCTGGCCAACCGGACCCCGCGCTACGCCAGCCAGCCGTACCTGCAACTCGCCGCGGCGCACCAGGCCGCGGGGCACGAACGCGATGTCCGGCGGATCCGCGTCGCCCAGCAGAAGGACCTGCTCCGCCGCGGACAACTCACTGCCTGGAGCCGACTCTGGCATCGGACAACCGGTGTGACAGTCGGCTTCGGATACCGTCCGGCCACAGCACTCGTGTGGTTCGCGGCCACGCTCGCGACAGCGATTCTCCTCGTGGCCGCAGTCGCGGGACCGGCCGGGCTGGTCCGCAGCGCGTCCGGTGGTTGCTCGCTCGTTGAGCAAGTCGGTCTTGCGCTCAACTCAGCCACCCCGCTGATCAAACCGGACGGTCAACAACGCTGCCAGATCGTCACCTCGAGCGGACTCGGTCAGTTCGTGGTTGTCGGGACATGGATCCTGCAAGGCTTTGCCTGGGCGTTCACCACACTGTTCGTCGCGGGCTTCACCGGCCTGGTCCGCAAAACCACCTGAGCGCGCCTCAACGGGGTAGCCGCAGGTGGAAGCGTAGGACGCGTGTCGTGTTCGCGATCAGCTCGGCGTCCGCGCGGCGGCTGATCGCGAACAGCAACGACGCGAGGTCGTTGGCGGCACCGGCTTGGGCACGCCGTTTTCGAAGTCGCCGCCACGGCAATGACCCAACCATGTGGCTTGCGGCCGCGTCGCACACTGGTAGCCACCGCCGACACGCTGGGAGTTGACGTGACATGGCGATCACGACATGGGTCCAGGCAGCCGGAACCCTGTTACTCGGGCTCGTCGGCCTCTGGTTCGCCCACAACTACCGTCGGCAGATCCGCCTGAAACTCGCGGAACGCCAAGTCGAGTCCTACATGCGACTCTGGACGTTGACCGCGTCGGCAACTCCGTTCCGCACCACACCACTGCAGCCTGCCGAGCTGACGAAGCTCTACGACGACATGGGCAGGTGGTACTTCGACGACGGCGACGGCATGCTCGCCTCCGCCGCCGTCCGCAATCTGTTCGTCGGCGTCCACACCAATCTCACCTGCCCGATCGCCGCGATGAAGCCGTCCGTCCTGGCCGCACAACTCGTTGCGCTGCCCCACGCCGAGGCCGAACGGCGTCGCGGCTGCGCGGTCATCCGCCAAGTGTCCCTCCTGCGAACCCAGCTGAAGAGGGACCTCGCCATGCACTTCGGCGTCGACTACTACAGCGACCTGCACCCCGAGGACCGCGCGTTCCTCGTCAGCTGCGGTATGTCACCTCGGCGTCGGCCATGGCGAGGACCGTGGCTGCGCCCAGCCGACCGGACAACCGTCAACGCCTGCGTGTGTGGCGCCTGCCCGGGTGTCAGCGGTGGGTGTCGAACTTCAGATCACCGCGGGTGAGTGTGCGGGCCCTGGCACTGGCGAGCATGTCGTGCGGGAAGCCGTGTCCGGTCGCGCTGGCCTCGTCGAGGCGGGCCAGCTGGGAGGCAGTGAAGTCGACCTCCAGTGCACCCAGGTTGTCCTCCAGTTGCGCGGGGGTGCGGGCGCCGATGACCGGTGCTGTCACGCCCGGGTTCCGCAGCGTCCACGCCAGCCCGACCTGGGCGGGTGTGCGGCCCAGTTCCGCGGCGACCTCTTTCACAACCTCGACGATGCCGAGGTTGCGGGCGGTGAGCGCGCCGCTGGCGACAGTGACGCTCTTGCGAGTGCCGTCGTCGGAAGCGGAGTTCACCACGGTTGCGTCGTCGCGGCTGTACTTGCCGGTCAGCACCCCACCCGCCAGCGGCGACCACGGGACCACGCCCAGCCCCATCTCGCGTGCCATCGGGATCAGGTCACGTTCGCCGGTTCGCTCGATCAGGTTGTATTCGATCTGCAGCGCCACCAGCGGCGACCAGCCGCGCAGGTCGGCGATCGCCTGCATGCGCGACACCTGCCAGGCCGGGGCGTTGGAGATCGCCACGTACAGGACCTTGCCCTGCCGGACCAGATCGTCCATGCCACGCAGGATCTCGTCGACCGGTGTCGTGAAATCCCACAGATGAAGGTAGAACAGATCGATGTAATCCGTGTTCAACCGTCGCAGACTGGTTTCCACCGACGCGAACATGTTCTTGCGGTGCGGACCGCCGGAATTCGGGTCGCCCGGTCGGCGCAGCGTCGAGTATTTCGTCGCCAGCACCAGGCTTTCGCGGTTGTCGCGGGTGAATTCACCCAACAGGCGCTCGGAGCTGCCATCGGTGTACGTGCTGGCGGTGTCGATGAAGTTGCCGCCGCGCTCGACGTAGACGTCGAACAGCTTGCGTGCCTCGTCCTGCTCGGCGCCCCAGCCCCACTCGGTGCCGAAGGTCGCCGCGCCCAGTGCCAGCGGTGACACCCGCAGGCCGGAACGGCCCAGCAGTCGGTAGGTGTCGAGAGTGAGCGACATCGGGTTCTCCTGTGCTTGTGATCCGTTGTCGAGAAGACGTCGACGGAAGAAGGTCCGAGATGCGGCAAGCGCGAATTCTCGAAGAAATCGCGGTTGGCACCTCGTCGAACTGTTTCACGGTACGTCCGGAAAAGAGTGAGGCGCAAAGACGAAATGTCAGCAGGTGCCATAGGAAGTTCCTATGGCATCCTCGGCTACGTTGTCCGGTATGACCGAGGCGGGCATTGACGAGCGCACGTGGGCCATGTGGCGACGGCCGTCGCCCACGCGCGTCGAGCAGCGGCACGACGTGTGGATCGCCGTGGCGGTCATGGCCGGTGCCGTGGCGGCGATGGTCCTGATCAACAGCATGGGCGCGTTCGTGTTGGGCAAGGCCCCCGCGTTGTGGGAGCAGCTTGTCTGGGCCGCGGTGCTCACGCTGCCGCTGTCCGTGCGGCGCAGGTTCCCACTGGTGGTGCTCGTCGTGATCGGCGTGCTGTTCATCGCGGCGCAGGCCCGGCGCATCGGCGACAACGTCATGCCCTCCGTCGCGCTGTTCATCGCGATCTACACCGTCGGCGCCTGGGAACAGAACCGCGTCTGGGCTCGGTGGTCACGCGTCGGGGTGATCGTGGCCATGTTCATCTGGCTCGCGTACAACATGGTGACCGCGATGGGGCAGCCACCCACGCTGTTCGAGAACGCGTCCGGTCCGTTCGACCCGCATGTGGCGAACGTGTTGTACGGCATCGCCTACAACCTGATGTACTTCCTCGGCGCGTACTTCTTCGGCAACGTGGCCTGGATGTCAGCGCGCCGACGAGCGGAACTCGTGCAGCGTGCCGAGGAACTCCGGCTCTCGCAGGAGCAGAACACCCGGGGCGCGATCGTGGCCGAACGGGTCCGCATCGCGCGTGACCTGCATGACGTCGTCGCCCACCATGTCTCGGTGATGGGCGTGCAGGCAGGCGCCGCGCGCCGGGTGCTCGGCAAGGACCCGGACGTGGCGAGCGAGGCGCTGCGAACGGTCGAACAGACCGCGCGCACGGCCATCAACGAACTGCGGGGCCTGCTGGGAGTCCTGCGTGCCGAGGACACCGAGGTGCCGCAGACCCACGTGGCCTCGCCAGGGCTCGACCAGTTGCCGGAGCTGGTCGCCGCCGCGCGCAACGCCGGAATCGAGGTGGCGCACGGCGTGTACGGCGAGCCGCGCCCCATTCCGCAGGCCGTGGCGCTGTCGGCGTACCGCGTTGTACAGGAGGCGTTGACCAACGTGGTGAAACACGCGGGTGCCCGCACGGCTGACGTCCGGGTGCGTTTCCTCGACACCGCGTTGGAGGTCGAGGTCACCGACGACGGCAGGGGCCCGGCGAAGAACGGCACTCAGCGGGCAGCGAGCGGGTTCGGCCTGCTGGGGATGCGGGAACGGGTCGCGGTGCACGGTGGTGAGCTGGAGGCCGGGCCACGCCGGGACGGCGGCTACCGTGTCCGGGTCAGCATGCCGACCGGGCAGTGAAGGAGGGCCTTGTGACGCTGCGGGTGGTACTCGCGGACGACCACGACCTGGTCAGGGTCGGGTTCCGGGTGATACTCGGCGCCGAGGACGACATCGAGGTCGTCGGCGAGGCGGGGGACGGCCTCGCTGCGGTCGAGATGGTCACCCGGCTGCGCCCGGACGTGGTGCTGATGGACGTGCAGATGCCCGGCATCGACGGCCTCGAGGCCACCCGGCGCGTGGTCGACGTGGCCAAGGTCGTCATCCTCACCACGTTCGACCGGGAGGACTACCTGTTCGAGGCGCTGCGCGCGGGCGCGAGCGGGTTCCTGCTCAAGAACGCCTCACCGGAGGACCTCGTGGACGCGGTCCGTGTGGTGGCCCGCGGTGACGCGTTGCTTTCGCCGGAGGTCACCCGGCGCGTGATCGCGAAGTTCAGCGGATCCGAGCCCGCCGCGCCGCTGAACCGCCCGCCGGAGCTGACCGACCGCGAGTGCGAGGTGCTCATCCACCTGGCCCGTGGCGCCAGCAACGCCGAGATCGCCAAGGAACTGTTCCTCGGCGAGACCACGGTGAAGACGCACGTGTCGCGGATCCTCACCAAGCTCGGGGTTCGTGACCGTACGCACGCGGTCGTGTACGCCTACGAGAACGGGATCGTCGCACCGGGACGGTCGTAGTGATCGACATCCTCCGCTCGGAGGATGCCCGGCGGGTCGCGCGCCGGACGCGCGGGTGGACACGCTGTTCCTAGCCTTGCGGGCATGTTGAAGGTGACATCGGTCAGCCGGAGTTTCGGCGACCACCGGGTCCTCGACGGGATCTCGTTCGACGTCCACCCCGGACGGATGACGGGCTTCCTCGGTGCCAACGGATCCGGCAAGACGACGACCATGCGGATCATCCTGGGGGTGCTCGCCCCGCACGGGGGAACCGTGACCTGGCAGGGGGAGCCGATCACGCAACCGGTCCGGCAGGGATTCGGGTACATGCCGGAGGAACGCGGCCTGTACCCGAAGATGAAGGTGGCCGAGCAGATCATGTGGCTCGGCCAGCTGCACGGACTGTCGTCGCGAAAGGCGAAGGCCAACACCGACAGACTCCTCGACGAACTCGAGCTGACCGCCCGCGCCGAGGACAAACTGGAGGAACTCTCCCTGGGCAACCAACAGCGCGCCCAGGTCGCGGCCGCGCTCGTGCACGATCCGGCGATGCTGATCCTCGACGAGCCGTTCTCCGGCCTCGACCCGATCGCGGTCGACACCGTGCTGCAGGTGCTGCGCGACCGCGCCGCAGGCGGTGTTCCGGTGCTGTTCTCCAGCCACCAGTTGGCGTTGGTCGAGCGGCTGTGCGACGACCTCGTGATCATCTCCGGCGGCGCGATCACCGCGAGCGGCGGCAGGGAACAACTGCGCGCCCGGTACGGCACCACCCGGTACGAACTCGTCGTGGACACCGACGCGGGCTGGCTGCGTGACCATCCCGGTGTGCGCATGGTCGAAGTGGACGGTCCACGCGCGATGTTCGAAGTGGACAACGAGGACACCGACCAGCTGGTGCTGCGGTCGGCGTTGAACCGTGGCGCGGTGCGTAGTTTCACGCCGGTCGTGCCGTCACTGGAAGAGATCTTCAAGGAGGCGATCTGATGGCGGCCACCGCGTTCTGGCCTGCGACGAAACTGGTCGCCGAGCGGGAGATCAGGACGTTCGTGCGGCTGAAGGGATTCTGGATCAGCCTGAGCGTGCTGGTCGCCGGGCTGTTCGCCGCGGCCGTGCTGCCCACGCTGTTCGGCGGGTCCACCCCCAGCGTCGCCGCGGTCGGCACGGAGGCACGTCAGCTGCTCACCGGCACCGAACTGCAGATCCGCGACGTCCCGGACATCGCCACGGCCGAGCAGCTCGTCCGTTCCGAGGAGGTGGACGCGGCCGTGGTGCCGGGCCCCAGGGTGATCGCCTTGGACGACCCGCCCACCAGCGTGATCGCCGAGTTGGCGACCGCACCGCCGGTCGACCTGCTCGCCCCCGCCGCGGTGAGCAAGGGCGTGAAGATACTCGTCATCCAGTTGTTCGCGGTGATCTTCCTGGTGTTCGGCATGGGCGGCGCGGCGATCGCACAATCCACAGTGACCGAGAAACAGACCAGGATTGTGGAGATCCTCGTGGCCACCGTGCCCGTGCGGGCGCTGCTGGCAGGCAAAATCCTCGGGCACTGGGTGCTGACCGTCGGCCAGTTGCTGGTCCTGGCGGTCGCCGCGCCGATCGCGCTGAGCGTGGGCGGACATTCCGCGCTACTGGAGATGGTTGCCCCCGCTCTGGGGTGGTACGTGCCGTTCCTGTGCGTCGGGTTCGTGTTGATCGCCTCGTTGTGGGCGGTGGCAGGCGCGCTGGTCAGTCGCCAGGAGGACCTGAGCGCCAGCATGGGACCGGTGATGCTGCTGGTGATGGGCCCGTACTTCGGTGTGGTGTTCGCCTCCGACAACAACACCGCGATGACCGTGTTGTCCTACTTCCCGTTCTCGTCGGCGGTCGCGATGCCGGTGCGGCTGTTCACCGGAGACGCGCAGGCGTGGGAAGCGGTGCTGTCACTGGGTGTGTTGGGTGCGACGGTGGTGGCGATCGTGCTGTTGGCCAGCCGCCTCTACGCGGGTTCGTTGTTGCAGACCGGCGGCAAGGTCGCGTTGCGCAAGGCATGGGCACAGGCGGACTAGCCAAGTGCGGCGACGCGCTCCAACGCGATACTGTCGTCGACCGAGCCGTGGGCGGCGCTGATGGTTCGGGATGCGGCGAGGGGGAGTGAGTGTGTCGTTCGACGAATCGTTACGGCAGCTACTGCGACGTGTCGACACTTACTGGCGCACCGGCGATGCCACCGGCATCCTGAACGACTCGGCAACAGCGGACGCGGTCGCCGTGCTGCGGGCAGCGCAGGGCGACGAGGCCAGACTGGCGTCGGCGCACCATGCCGTGGGATGGCTGTATTTCGGTCGTTCCACCGCGCAGGTGCCGCCTGCCCATCTGGTGGAGTTGGCACGAGCCATCGTTCTGCTCGAACCGCTCGCCGACGAACCCGACGCGATACCCGAACCACTGCGCACGGTGCTCGGGCCGGACGCGGATCCCGAGCACCAGTTCAGCCTGGCGGGCCAGTTGTTGCAGGAGTTCGGGACTACCGACCCGTACGCCTTGGACGCCGCTGTCGGCCTGCAAACCGCCGCACTCACCACCATGCCCGCCGACCACCCCGACCGGATGAAACTGTTGGCCAATCTCGCGCTTGCCCACTTCTGGCGGTTCGAGAGCATCGGCGAACTCGCTGATGTCGATCAGGCCGTCACCGTGTTCCACCAGGCACTCGCCGCCGCGCCCAGTGGTTTCCCCGAACGAGTGCGACTGCTGTCCGGGCTGGGCTCCGCCTACGCTCGGCGGTTTGAGAGCACGAGGGTGCTGGACGACGCCGACCGGGCGATCGACCTGTTCGAGCAGGTACTGGGTGCCATCCCCACCGGCCACCCCGAGCAGGCCGAATACCTGGCCAAGATCGGCGTTGCCCGGCTGCAGCGCTTCAAGCACGCCGGACAGGCAGCGGACCTGGAGCAGGCCATCGAACTGTGGCACCGCGTCGTGGCCGCCACTCCCAGCGACGACCCGCGGCGGGCGTCACGCCTGGCCTGGTCGGCCACGGCCCATGGCATGCGGTATCAGCAGCAGGGAGCAGCTGAGGACCTGGACCACACCGTGGACCTGTACCGGCAGGCCTTGGCCAGCGCGCCCGACGACCCCGGTCGGCCGCAGTGGCTGTCCGATCTGGGATTCGCTCTGCTGCAGCGGTTCCAACGTGGGGGTGTGGCAACCGACCTCGACCACGGCATCGACGCGTTCCACCAAGCGCTGGCGACCATGGCCGTGGTTGACCCGGTCCGGTTGACTGTGCTGTCCGACCTCGCTTCCGCCCACGCGTTGCGGTTCCGCCGCACCGGCGAGCAGGCGGACATCGACGCGGCGACCGAACTGGGCGAGCAGGCCATGGCCGTGACCCCGCCCGGCCACCCGAACCGCGTCAGCGTGCTGTCCAACCTCGTTGTCATCCACACGTCGAGGTTCGACCACACAGGAGTGCTCGCCGACCTCGATCGGGCCATCACTCTGGGCCACGAGGCGCTGTCCCCCGAGGACCATCCGGACCGAGTGCTGTCGTTGGTACGGCTGGGTACTGCCCACCGTCAGCGTTTCGAGCATGCGGGGCTCGTGACCGACCTGGACGAAGCCATCGCACTGGGCCAGCAGGCAGTGGCCGCGGCCGCCGCCGATCACCCGCTTCGAGCGCAACTGCTGTCCGACCTCGCTCGCAACCACGGTCTGCGGTTCGAGCGCACCGGCACACCCGCTGACCTGGACACGGCCATCACACTGCACGAGCAAGAGTTGTCGTTGATACCAGCGGGCGAACCCGCCGTGGCGGACTGCCTGTCCAACACCGGTGCCATGTACTTGCGGCGGTTCATGCGCACCGGAGTCGTGGCCGACCTCGACCGCTCCATCGACCTGTGCGAACAGGCCCGAAACGCGGCCGAGGGAGCCGATCGAGCGGTGATCCTGGCCAACCTCGGCGGCAGCTACCTGGCGCGGTACCAGCACACCGGAGCACCCGCGGACCTGGACAGGACCATCGAGTTGTGCGGGCAGGCCGCGGACATCGATCCCGCGGGCGCGACCTTGCCCCTGACGAACCTCAGCCTCGCGCACGTCCTGCGGTTCGAACGCACTGGTGTGCTCGCGGACGTGGACCGGGCCGTCGAAGTGGCCGAGCAGGCCCGCCGCGTCATGCCCGACGGCTACCCCGACCAGGCCCGGCCCCTGACCAACATGGGCTTCGCGTACCGGGCACGGTTCGAACGGACCGGGGTGGCCGCGGATCTGGACCGAGGCATCGAACTGGGCGAGCACATCCTGACGTTGGCCGCCAGCCCGGTCGACCGTGCGAAAGCCATGTCGGACCTCGGTATCGCCTACATCCGGCGATTCGAGCGGACGGACGCGCTCGCGGACGTCGACCGGGCTGTCGAGTTGGGCGAGCAGGCCCAGCGCGCGATGCCGCCCGATTTCGCCGACAGGTTCCGGAGTGTGTCCAACCTGGGACTGGCCTACCTGCGGCGGTTCGGCCACAGTGAGCTGCCAACGGACCTGGATCGGGCCATCGACTCGTTCGAACAAGCCGTGTCCGGTGCCCCCGAGGACAACCCGCACCGCAGCGGATACCTGTCCAACCTCAGTAGCGCCTATCTGCTCCGGGCCACCTACTTCGACCGGGCCGTCGACCTGGAGACGCTGGCGGAACTGGTGTCGCACACAGCGACGGCGAACACGGCGCCAGCGGCGCATCAGGTCGGCGCGACAAGCATGGTGGGGCGACTGGCGTACGCGATGAACGAGTACGCCACCGCGGTGAGACTGTTCGACGCCGCTGTGGCGATGCTGCCGCTGGTCGCTCCACGCGAAAGTGGCTGGGCCGACCAGGAACACAGCCTCGGTGCGTACACCGAACTCGTCGGGGACGCGGTAGCCGCCCATTGTGCGCACGGCGACGTCACCGGAGCGGTGGAGGCAGCCGAGCTGAGCCGGGGGATCCTGCTCGCCGCCCAACTGGACTCCCGCACCGAGCTCACTGAACTCGACCAGGCGCATCCCGCACTGGCAGCCAGGTTCCGGCATGTCCGTGACCGCCTCAACCTCCCGGCCGGCAGTGCTGTCCGCGAGATCGAGGAACGCAGGCGACTGTGGCGCGAGCAGGACGACCTGCTGGCACAGATCCGCCAGCAGGCCGGGTTCGCCCGGTTCCTGCGGCCGCCACGCCTGGAAGACCTGCGGCCAGCCGCCGATGGCGGCGCTGTCGTCCTGGTCAACGCCGGTTCCCACCGCAGCGACGCGATCATCGTCAGCGGCGACACCGGCCCGGTGCACGTCCCGTTGCCCGGCCTGCGTTCTGGCGACGTGCAGGCTCAGGCGCGGCAACTGTTGGAAGCCACCCACGACAGCACCGCTGTGTCCGGTGCCCTGCGCCGCCGACGCGTGTTGCCCGCCGTGCTCGGATGGTTGTGGGACACCATCGTCGAGCCCGTTGCCGACGCCCTGCACAGTCAGGACACCGGTGACGACCCGCTGCCGCGAGTGTGGTGGCTGCCGGTGGGCCTGCTCGGCCTGTTCCCGCTGCACGCGGCGGGCCACCCCGGCCAGGCCAGTGCGTTGGATCGAGTCGTGTCGTCGTACACACCGTCGTTGCGGGCACTGGCACACAGCCGCACCCGGCCGCCGTCGGCTGTCCGTCGGCAGCTCACCGTCGCCCTCACCCGCACGCCCGGCCTGCCTGATCTGCCGGGCACCGCCGCCGAGGCCGCCATCCTGCACGCCGACCAATCCGACGCGCGACTCCTGACCGACCAGGACGCGACGACCGCCCGGGTCGGGGCCGCGCTGCCAACGGCGACGTGGGCGCACTTCGCGTGTCACGCCAATGTCGACGCCACCACGTCGTCCCAGAGCGGGCTGCACCTGCACGACGGCACACTGCTGCTGTCCGACATCAGCCGACTCCACCTCGCCGACGCCGAACTGGCCTACCTGTCCGCCTGTTCCACCGCGCACCCGGGACTGCGCACCCCCAACGAGGTCCTCCACCTCGCCTCCGCCTTCCAGCTGGCCGGATACCGGCACGTGATAGCCAGCCTGTGGCCGCTCAACGACGACATCGCCGCCACCGCGGCAGCGGCGTTCTACGAACGCCTGCCCAGTGGCTCCACCGCCGACCGCGCCGCCGTCGCGCTGCACGAAGTCGCGAACGAGTTGCGTGCCCAACACCCCGAGCGGCCCGATCTGTGGGCGGCCCTCGTTCACAGCGGCGCGTAGCACGTTCCTACGGACGCGAATATCCGGTTATCAACTCGGTACAGATCAAAACGTCACGGCACGAGGTGCACCGCGATAGACCTGGCATAGCGAAAAGCGCATGAAGGGGCTGCCGAGGATGCGTTTGGGTGCGCTCGCGCGGGTCGGTGTTTTCGTTCTCGGCAGCGTCCCCGCGGTGATCACATTCATCGCCGGACACGTGACAACCGGTCTCGTTCTTTTTGTCGCGGGAGAGCTGGTCGCCGCCCTGGCCGCGTTGACCGGCAGTGTGCTCAACGAGCTCAGCACACGGTGGCGGAGCCGAATCACCGACATGCTCGACCAACGACTGCTGACGCTGGTGTTCCGTTCGGGGAAGAGGTATCACAGCTACGTACAGGATTCCCTGCGCAAGATCGAGGAACAGGGACCGGCGACCACCGCCTATTACCGTCCCGATCTGGACGAGATATTCGTCAACGTCGCACTGGTCCCCAAGGAACCGCACAAGGCACAGCGCGGCCTGCTGGCCGTCGCGGCAGCCGAGAACTACCGGGAATCACCGCGGAAGCGCTCCATCGAGGATTTCATCGACCAGCCGGATCCGCAGGTACTGGCCATCCTCGGCGCGCCGGGCAGCGGCAAGACCACGCTGCTGCGCCGCACCGGGCAGCTGGTCAGCCGCCAGCGCCGCAAGCGACGCCGCAAGGTCCCCATCCTGCTGTTGCTGCGCGACCAGGCCGAACAGATCCAACGCAACCCGAACGTCACCATCCCCGAACTGCTCGGGCCGGTACTGGAGAAAATCGAGGTACAGCAGGGCTGGGTGGACCGGCGACTGCGCGCCGGAACCTGCGTCGTACTGCTCGACGGCCTCGACGAGATCGGCAGGACCCGCAACCGGCAAATGGTCTCCGACTGGATCAACACCCAGGTCAGCACCTACCACCGCAACGATTTCATCGTCACCTCGCGGCCACGCGGATACATCAGCGCCCCCATCAACGTGGCCACCGTCCTCACCGTCAAGAACTTCAGCCACGCACAGGCGGAAAAGTTCGTCCGCCGCTGGTACCTGGCGATCGAGCGGTTCGGGCAGGGCGACGAGAAGGGCCACACCGCGGAATATCGGGCGACCCAGTCAGCGAACGACCTGATCGAGCGGCTGAACGCGAATCCCGCGCTGTACGACCTGGTCGTCAATCCCTTGCTGCTCGCGATGCTCGTGAATGTGCATTTCTCCCGCGGCGCGCTGCCCGGCAGCCGCGCCGAACTCTACAAGGAGATCTGCCAGGTGATGTTGTGGCGCCGTCAGGTGGCCAAGAACATGGCGATCGATCTGCGCGGTCAACGCAAGGAAGCCGTGCTGAGCCACGTCGGCTACTACATGATGAACAAGGAGATCCGCGACCTGGACCGGGACACGTTGCTCGACCAGATCGAGATCGGGCTACAGCGGTTCGCCAGGGACGTGCGAGGCCAGGACTTCCTCGACGACGTCGGGTCCAACGGGCTGTTGGTGGAACGGGAGAACGGCGTCTTCGCCTTCGCGCACCTGACTTTCCAGGAATACCTGGCGGCGGCGTACGTGCGTAACAACAACCTCGTCGGCACACTGGTCCAGAAAGTCGACCACGCCTGGTGGCGGGAGACGATCCTGCTGTACGCCGCCGAGTACAAGGCCGACGAGATCGTCGAGGCCTGTCTGGCCCACGACACCGTGACCACGTTGTCGCTGGCCATCGAATGCGTCGACCAGGACAGCGACATCGCGCCCCAACTGCGTGAGCGCGTCGAACTGTTGCTCCACTCGATAGCCACACCGGAACTCGCGCCCGAACGGTGGCGGTTGCGCGCCGGGGTGGCGGTGAACCGGTACCTGCGGGACGTCCTGCGAACCCGCAACGGGTCACGGGTCTGCGCCAACCCGATCAGCTCGGAGATCTACCAACTGTTCGAACAGGACACCGGCTACCCGCAACCCGACGCGCTGTACGGCAGGGGAGTGACGGCGAAACACGCGGTCGTCGGTGTCCGCGGCCGGGACGCGTTGGCGTTCGCCAACTGGGTCAACGACATGCTCGGCAACCAGACGTCCTATCAGCTCGTCACCGTCGACCAGATCCGCGACGTCAGCGTGCAGAACGCGCTACGCAAGCGTGGTGAGACCGTGAGCGTGTGGGCCAGGAACGACGACGCTCCCGGGCAGCCCACGCTCTGGGTGCCGCCACTGCTGCGCCATCCCCACCTGGTCACCGCCGAGACGGTGGCCACCGCGGTCGGTGCCGACATCCGCGGCTGTGGTCCGACGCTGATCCGGCTGTTGCTGCTGCAGGCGTTGATGGAGGCCCGGCTGCTCGCCCGTGACCTCGACACCGAGTTCTCCCGGGCCCGGCTGTACGCGGGCAGCCGCAAACGGCGGGTCGACGTCGACCACATTCTGGCCAACGCACGCCAGAAGGTCACCGAGCGGACGATGAACTACTACGAATCGCTCAGCACGAGCCACAAGACCGCCGTGTTGTTCGGTCTCGGTGACGCGCTCAGCGAGGTACTCGGCGTGCTGCAGGCCGTCGCGGTGTCGCCCGCCGCGGTGCGTGCCTCGGCACTGGACAACGCGGACCGCATCACCGCCGATCTGATCAGCGGCCTGGAGCCGTACCTGGCCTACACGTTCGCGGTGTCCGGCGACCTCGCCGACCACGAGACCGCCGACCATGTCATGGGACGGGCACTGTCGACGGTCTTCACGAAAGTCATGGACAGCGCGATGACCGGCTCGTCGTGGAGCTCGGTCTTCATCGAGCACTTCGTCGAGACCACCTACGTCGACCACGACGTCGAAGTGGCACCGGACTCCCTGGTGGAGGTGACGGCGCAGGCCAGGGCGGCGGTGGTCGCCCTGCGCCACGACACCGGGTACGACGAGGACGACGACGTGGAAACCGGGCTGACGCCCTCGACATGGGCGCAGAAGGCCGTGCTGGCCATCGAGCGGGTCGCCGTACCGGCCTTCCAGCGCGAACAACCACTGTCGAGTGAACTGGCCACAGCGGTCCGGCTCGCCGCGCTGTGCCTCACGGCCGAGCAGTTCCCGCCGAAGGAAACGGACATCCGGCCGCTGCTGCACCGCATCGCGGCCGGAATCACGTTGCTGGAGCAGCGTGCCGCGGGCAAGAGCCAGCCCAGTGAGGCGATCATCCTCGCACCCGGCTGAACCGGGCCGGGGTCCAGAAGATGGGACACCGGTTGCGCTGGGACAATAGGCTGCGAGGGTGACCAGAACGCCGCTTCCGTTGATCGACTTGTCCCGGTTCCGTGATCCCGCGGCCGACCGTGCCGCGTTCCTCGAAGAACTCAGGTACGCCGCCCACGAGGTGGGGTTCTTCTACGTCGTCGGGCACGGCGTGCCCGAGGCGCTGACCACCGGTGTCCACAAGGTCGCCAAGGAGTTCTTCGCACTGCCGCTGGAACACCGGCTGGCCATCGAGAACATCAACTCACCCCAGTTCCGCGGATACACGCGCACCGGCTACGAGTACACCGGCGGCAAGCAGGACTGGCGCGAGCAGATCGACATCGGCCCGGAGCGCGCCGCGCTGCCGGTCACCGAGGACACGCCGACCTGGCAGCGGCTGATCGGCCCGAACCAGTGGCCCGACGCGTTGCCCGAGCTGCGGGAGACCGTCCTGGCCTGGCAGGACGAGGCACTGCGGGTCAGCCGTGAGGTGCTGCGGGCGCTGGCCGTCGCCCTCGGGCAGGACGAGGGGTACTTCGACGCCTGGTTCGACGACGAGGCCTCCACCCACGTCAAGATCGTCCGCTATCCCGGCCGTGCCGACACCGAGCAGGGCGTCGGCGCGCACAAGGACTACGGCTACCTCGCCCTGCTGCAGCAGGACGACATCGGCGGCCTGCAGGTCCAGGCCCAGGACGGCGGCTGGATCGATGCCACCCCGATCCCCGGCAGCTTCGTGTTCAACATCGGCGAGATGCTGGAGATCGCCACCCAGGGCTACCTCACCGCCACCCGCCACCGGGTGATCAGCCCGCCCGCGGGCGTCGAACGGTTCTCCATCCCGTTCTTCCTCGGACCGCGCCTCGACGCGATCGTGGAACCGCTGCGGCTGCCCGCCGAGCTGGCCGGTCAGGCACGCGGGGTCAGCGACGAGAAGGACAACCCGCTGCACGCCCAGTTCGGCGCGAACGCGCTGGTCGGCTGGCTCCGCTCGCACCCGAAGGTGGCCGAGCGCTGGTGGGCGGACGTCACCGCATGACGCCGCGCTGGTCGTTCGAGACCCGACAGATCCACGCAGGTGCCCGGCCCGATCCCACGACCGGTGCCCGCGCGACACCGCTCTACCAGACGACGTCGTTCGTGTTCGACGACGCGGACCACGCCGCGGCGGCGTTCGCGTTGCGGGACCTGGAAACCCACGCCTACAGCCGACTGTCCAACCCGACCACCGCGGTGGTCGAGGCACGCCTGGCGGACCTGGAGAACGGCGTCGCGGCGGTCGCGGTCGCCAGCGGCCAGGCCGCGTCGGCGTTGGCGATCCTCAACATCGCCCGCGCGGGCGACCACGTCGTGTCCGCCGCGACCCTCTACGGCGGCACCTACAACCTGTTCGCGTACACGTTGCAGGACATGGGAATCACGGTCGACTTCATCACCGACCCGGACGACCTCGACCAGTGGCGGGCGGCGGTGCGGCCCAACACCAAGGCGTTCTACGCCGAGACCGTGGGCAACCCGCTGGGCAACGTCCTGGACATCACGGCCGTCGCCGAGGTCGCCCACGAGGCGGGCGTGCCGTTCATCGTCGACAACACCGTGCCGACGCCGTTCCTGACCCGGCCGATCGACCACGGCGCCGACATCGTCGTGCACTCCACCACGAAGTTCCTTTCCGGGCACGGCACCGGTATCGGCGGCGTGGTCATCGACAGTGGACGGTTCGACTTCACCGCCGACCCCGGCCGCTGGCCCCAGCTCACGCAACCGGACCCCAGCTACAACGGACTGGTCTTCGGCACCGAGTTCGGCAACCTCGGCTACCTGCTGCGGCTGCGCACGAAACTCGTCCGCGACCTCGGTCCCGCGGTGTCGCCGTTCAACAGTTTCCTGCTGCTGCAGGGCATCGAGACGCTGTCGTTGCGGATGGAGCGGCACGTGGCCAACGCCGTCGCGGTCGCCAACCACCTGCAGGAGCACGACCGTGTCGAACGCGTGCACTACGCGGGCCTGCCCGGCAACCGCTGGCACCAGGCAGCCAAGCAGTACCTGCCGGACGGCGTCGGCGCTGTGCTGGCGTTCGAGCTGGCCGGGGGAGTGGCCGCGGGCAGGAAGTTCGTGGACAGTGTCGAGTTGTTCAGCCACCTGGCCAACATCGGTGACGTCCGCAGCCTCGTCATCCACCCCGCCTCCACCACTCACGCCCAGCTGTCCGGAGACCAGCAGCTGGCCAGCGGCGTCACGCCCGGCCTGGTGCGGCTGTCGATCGGGCTGGAAGGCGTCGACGACCTGATCACCGACCTGAACCGGGGACTGCATGCCTGAGTTCGCTGGAAGCACCGGAACGATCCACTACCGGCACTGGGTCCCCGACGACCCGCGCGTCCTGCTGGTGCACTACCACGGCCTGGGCGAGCACACCGGCCTGTACGAGGCGTTCGCTGCGGCCCTCAACGCGGCGGGGATCGCGGTCTGGGCGCACGACCAGCTCGGCCACGGCCGCAGCGACGGTGTCCGTGTCCTGATCGACAACGTCGACCACCTGCTCGACGACGCGGAAACCCTGCTGGGACTGGCCAAGGACGCGCACCCGGACCTGCCGGTGGTGATCAGTGGCCATTCACTGGGCTCCGCTGTGGCCACGTTGCTGACCGCCGAACGGCTGCTGCCCACGCACCGCTCACCGGCCGCCCTGATCCTGGCCGGGTCGTCGCTGGTGCACGTGCCCGGCGCGGACAGCGCACTGGTGGAGCTGCTGGCGTCCGGCGCCGACCCGATGGACCTGCGCAAGGACCCCGGCGAGATGAGCCGCAACGAGGCCTACGCGCGCCAGATCCGCGAGGACCCGCTCACCTGGCAGGGCGGAATTCGGCTGGAAACGTTGCAGGCGTTGGGAGTCGGCGCCGCGCGGCTGTCCGCGGTGATCGAGTCGCGGGTGCTGGACGTGCCGGTGCTGGTGGTGCACGGCGAGAAGGACGACATGGCGCCCGCGGCCGGAGCGCGGGAGACGGCACGGCTGCTGCCCAACGCCCGCGCGGCCATCTTCCCCGACGACCTGCACAACATCCTCAACGAGATCGACCGCGAGGACGTCTGGAAAGCACTCGTCGACTTCGTCAAAGAGGTAACCGGCGATTAACACGTAAAATACTGTGAAAAACGCGTCCCGCTGTAAATGAGACGGCCTGGAATGGCTCCCGGAGCGCACATAACTTCGTAGTGGGTCCACCCAAGGGACCCGCAAGCGAGGGAGTGCGAAAAGTGCGCAAAGTCTTAGGAACCGTTATCGCGGGTGCCGCGGTACTCGCTGGTGTCACAGCCGCTCCGGCCTACGCGGAGGGGAATGTCGTCGGTGCTGGCGCGGAAGGCGCGATCCGTGACAGCTACATCGTGGTGCTCAAGCCGGGCGCCACGGAGCCGGCCGCCGGTCTCGCAGGGAAGGTCGGCGGTCGGCTCGGCTTCACCTACCAGGCGATCAACGGCTTCTCCGTGCAGGTCGGCGAACGGCAGGCCCGGCGACTGGCCGCCGACCCGGCGGTGGCCTACGTGGAGCAGAACCGCGCGGTCCACGTCACGGCCACCCAGACCAATCCGCCATCGTGGGGCCTCGACCGTGTCGACCAGCGCAAACTGCCGCTCGACAAGGCCTACACGTACGCGAACACGGCGTCGAACGTGAACGTGTACGTGCTCGACACGGGTGTCCGGGCCACACACCAGACGTTCGGTGGACGCGTCAAGCAGGGCTACGACTTCATCGACAACGACACGAACGCCGACGACGGCTACGGCCACGGCACGCACGTCGCGGGCACGATCGCGGGTTCGCAGTACGGGGTGGCCAAGGGCGCGTCGATCTACCCGGTGCGTGTACTGGGCAACGATGGCGGCGGCACCACGGCCGGTGTCATCGCGGGCGTCAACTGGATCACCCAGAACGCCAAGAAGCCAGCCGTCGCCAACGCCAGCCTCGGCGGTGGGACGTCCAGCACGCTGGACGACGCCGTCCGCAAGTCGGTCGCGTCCGGCGTGGCCTGGGTGGTCGCCGCAGGCAACTCCAACACCAACGCGGATTCGTTCTCCCCGGCCCGCGTACGTGAGGCGATCACGGTCGGTGCCACCGACAAGACCGACACCCGCGCTGGCTACTCCAACTTCGGCGCGGCGCTCGACCTGTTCGCCCCGGGCTCCGGCATCACCTCGGCCTGGAACACCAACGACACCGCGACCTACACCGGCAACGGCACTTCGTTCGCCGCGCCGCACGCCGCCGGTGCCGCCGCGTTGTACCTGTCCGGGAACACCTCGGCGACGCCTACGCAGGTTTCCCAAGCGCTGGTGACGAAAGCGACCCCCGGAATCGTGCAGAACCCGGGAGCCGGTTCGCCGAACCGTCTGCTTTACACCGGCCCGTAATCCGGGTCAGCCTGAATGGTCACCGCCGAATGGGGCGGTGGCCATTCAGGTCCCCAAATCGGGCACTGTTCACGACTGCTTGGACCACCATTCCTGGCCTGCGGCAGGCAGCGTTCCGATCGGGTCGTAGTACGGGTACTGGCGGGTGAGCGCCTCCGGGTCGTCGTGCTCGATTCCGGTGCGGTAGTTCTTCGTCCAGAACGAGATTCCGCGCTCCCGGTCGTACTCGTGCAACTGGTGTACCCAGCGCTTGCCGACGTACGGCACGTCGCACACGATGCGCGGTGTGGCGTAGCCGGGCAGGTAGCCCATGATCGCGTGCTGCAGCTCCTGCGCCTCCCACACCGCGACACGCCAGTGCTCGGCGTTCGGGATCATGTCGCACATGTAGAAGTAGTACGGCAGGATGTTGGCTTCCCCCTGCAGGGCGAAGCACAGATCCAGCAGGTCCGCCGGGGTCGCGTTCACGCCCCGCATCAGCACGCCCTGGTTGCGCACGTCCCGCACGCCGACCTCCAGCGCGGTCCGCGCCGCCTCGGCCACCAGCGGCGTCACCGACTGCACGTGGTTGACGTGCGTGTGGATCGCCAGGTTCACACCACGGCGGTGCGCGGTGCGCGCGACCCGCTCCAGGCCCTCGACGACCTTCGGCTGCAGCCAGTGCTGCGGCAGACCGGCCAGCGCCTTGGTGGCCAGGCGGATGTCGCGCACGGATTCGATGTCCATCAGCCGCATCAGGAACGACTCCAGCTGGTGCCACGGCACGTTGGCCACGTCCCCGCCGGAGACCACGACGTCACGCACACCCGGTGTCTTCTTCAGGTACGTGATCATCTCGTCCTGCCGGTCCACCGGCTTGAGCGTCAGCTTGTGCTTGTCCACCTGTGAGGTCGAGTTTCCGACCAGGTCCATCCGGGTGCAGTGCCCGCAGTACTGCGGGCAGGTGGAGAGCAGCTCGGCCAGCACCTTGGTGGGGTAGCGGTGCGTCAGGCCCTCGACCACCCACATCTCCGCCTCGTGCAGCGAATCCCGTGACGAGTAGGGGTGGTTGGGCCATGCCGTGTCACGGTCGCTGCGCACCGGGAGCATGTAGCGGCGGATCGGGTCGGCGTAGAAGGCCTCGGTGAACTTCACCGGGTCGTCGCCCGCGTCCGGCGCCATGGTGTTGAGCATCTGCGGTGGCAGCAGCATCGACATGGTCGCCAGGTGCTCCTGGTCGGCCGCGAGATCCTCGTAGAACCGGTCCTCCAGCAGATCCCCCAGCAGCGCCCGCAGCTGCTTGATGTTGCGCAGGCAGTGCACCCGCTGCCACTGGGCGTCGCGCCACTGCGCGTCCGTGACGTCGCGCCAGCCGGGGAAGCGGCGCCAGTCCGGTTCGACCAGCTCGTGCCGGGTATAGGAGTACGGCTGCTCGTCGCTGGCCTGGATCGCTGCCGAGACGGTGGTCGCTGCAGTCATATCTCCTCCTCGCAGTCAACGTGGCGTAAAGATATACTGCCAGAACGACAGTACAACGTAAATCTTTCGGAGGTCGCGCATGTCGCCGTACGGACTGCACCGAGTGGCCGAGCCCGTGGGCGTGCTGCCGCAGCAGGCGTACCGGTTGGATGCGGATCCGGCGCCGCGTCCAGATGAAGTAGCCGTCGAGGTCGAGTGCCTAAACCTGGACGCCGCGTCGTTCCGCCAACTGCGCGAGCAGCACGGCACGGGTGACGCGGTCCGCGCGGCCGTGCTGGAGATCGTCGAAAGCCGCGGCAAGATGCACAATCCGGTCACCGGCTCGGGCGGGATGCTGCTCGGCACGGTCCGCGAGGCCGGGCCCGAGTCCCCGCTGGGCCTCAACCGCGGCGACCGGATCGCCACCCTGGTGTCCCTCACGCTGACGCCACTGCGGATCACCGACGGCCTGGCCAACTGGGACGGCACCAGCGAACAGGTCCCGTGCATCGGCACCGCGATCCTGTTCGGCCGGTCCATCGCTGCCGTCCTTCCCGGTGACATGCCGGACAGGCTGGCGCTGTCCGTGCTGGACGTGTGCGGCGCGCCCGCGCTGACCGACCGTGTCGTGCGGCGGCACGGCAGCCCATCGGTCCTGGTGCTCGGCGGGGGAGGCAAGTCCGGGTCGCTGTCGCTGGCCGCGGCACGCCGGGCAGGCGCGAGCAGGCTCGTTGCCCTCGTGCCCACCGAGCGGGAAGCGGCGGCCGTGCGTGCCGCCGACCTGGCCGACGAGGTCGTGATCGCGGACGCCCGCAACCCGGTCGCCGTCGCCGAGGGGGTCGGCGACCAGGTGGACGTCACGATCGTGTGTGTGGACGTGCCCGGCTGCGAGCACGGTGCGGTGCTGGCCACCGCGGACGGCGGAACCGTCGTGTTCTTCTCGATGGCCACCTCGTTCGCCGCCGCCGCGCTCGGCGCCGAAGGACTCGCCGCGGACGTCGAGATGATCATCGGCAACGGGTACGTGCCCGGTCACGCCGAGTTCGCGCTGGAGCTGCTGCGCTCCGAGCCCGGGGTCCGCGAGTTGTTCGAAGCCCGGGAACGGCAGACTTCCGGAGCATGACGATGTTGTTGCTGGGTGGCCGGATCCACGCCCCGGGAGCGCCGGACGCGACCGCGATGGCGGTGCAGGACGGCGTGGTGGTGTGGGTCGGTCAGGACGGCCCGGCGAAGGCGCTGTATCCGGACTTCGAGGTCGTTCGGCTCGACGGGGCCTTCGTGGCCCCCGCGTTCGTCGACCCGCACGTGCACGCCACCTCAGCCGGGCTGCTGCTGACCGGCCTCGACCTGACCGGCTGCACGTCCTCGGCGGATGTCCTCGACGCTGTGCGCCGGGCCGAAGGGGACATCGTCTGGGGCCACGGCTGGGACGAGACCACATGGCCGGAAGGCAGGCCGCCGACACGAGCGGAGATCGACGCGGTCGCGGGCGGGAGGCGCGTCTACCTGTCGCGCATCGACGTCCACTCCGCGCTCGTGTCCTCGGCGGCCGTGGACCACGCGCCGGGCACGAGAGGATCGGACGGGTGGGATCCGGACGGGCCGCTGTCTCGCACCGCCCATCACCGCGTCCGGCGCGTGGCCCTGCGGGAACTGTCCGCTGATCAGGGCACGACGGCCGCGCGGGCCTTCCTGCGGCACGCTGCCTCCCGCGGTGTGGCCAGCGTGCACGAGTGCGCCGGGCCGGACATCTCGGGCCTGCAGGACCTCGCCGACGTGATGGCGCTGGGCCGGTCGGACTCGCTGCCGGACGTCGTCGGCTACTGGGGCGAGATCGGGGCGTTCGAGGCGGCGCGCGAGCTGGACCTGCGGGGCCTGGCCGGAGACCTGTTCGTCGACGGCGCCATCGGATCACGCACCGCGGCGCTGCACGAGCCCTACGCCGACGCGACCACCAGCGGAAATCGCTACCTGGACACCGGCGACATCGCCGAGCACCTGATCGAGTGCACGAACGCCGGGCTGCAGGCGGGATTCCACGTCATCGGTGACGCGGCCGTGTCGGCCGTGGTCGACGGCTTCGCCAAGGCCGCGGACACCGTGGGCCGCGACGCGCTCGCGGCGGCCCGGCATCGCCTCGAACACGTCGAGATGATCACCATGGCGCAGGCCGAGCAGGTGGCGTCCTGGGGCGTGATCGCCTCGATGCAGCCGATGTTCGACGCCGCCTGGGGCGGCCCGGACGGCATGTACGTCCAGCGCCTCGGGGAGCGCGGGACCACGCTGAACCCGTTCTCGATGCTCGCGCGCAGCGGTGTCGCGCTGGCGTTCGGCTCGGACGCGCCCGTGACGCCGGTCGACCCGTGGCGCTCGGTCCAGGCAGCGGTGCACCACAGGACACCGGGCTCCGGCGTGTCGGCGCGGGCCGCGTTCACCGCGCACACGCGGGGAGGCTGGCGCGCGGCGGGCGTGGACGACGGCCTGACCGGCATGCTCGTGCCCGGCGCCCCGGCCACGTACGCGGTCTGGGAGACCGGCGACCTCGTGGTCGCGGGCAGCGACAGCCGGGTCCAGCGCTGGTCGACCGATCCGCGCTCCGGCGTTCCCGGCCTGCCCGCGCTCGACCCGGGTGTCGAGTTGCCGAAATGCGTCCGCACGGTACTCAGGGGAAAGACGATCTTCGAAAAGGGGTGGCTGGATGGGTGATCTGCTGAACCTCGACCCCGGTGTCGTGGCCAAGGCTCGGCAGCTCGCGGCCCGCGCGAGCGAACCGGTGGTCGCGCTGGCCAAGGCGCACACGACCGTCGCGGTCGAACGCGCGACGCTGCGGCTGGCGGGCATCACCGGCGCGGACACCGCGCACCGGGCCGGTGATGTCCCCTGGGTCAACCGGGTCGTCGACACGATCCGCGAGCACTGCGGACTGGAACACGGCTCGGTGCTGCCCGCGTTCCACGCGTTGCGGGAACACGGGTTCGCGTCGCTGACCGAACTCGCCGAGGCGACCGCGGCCGGACAGGTCCAGTACACGGTCCCGGCCGGGCGGGACGCTGACCGCGCGTACAAGCTGGCCCGTACCGCGGTCGGCAAGGGCCTCAGGACCGTCGACCGCAACCGGGCACAGCGTGACAAGCTGATCACCCGCTTCGGCGATCCCGCGCAGCGGCCGTGGATCTACCTGATCGTCGCCACCGGCGACATCGACGAGGACGTGGTGCAGGCGGGCAACGCGGCACGCGCGGGCGCCGACATCATCGCGGTGATCCGCTCAACCGGGCAGTCCCTTTTGGACTACGTGCCGGAGGGCGCGACGCACCACGGGTTCGCGGGCACCTACGCCACGCAGGAGAACTTCCGGATCATGCGTGCCTCCCTGGACGACGTGTCCAAGGAGGTCGGGCGCTACATCCGGCTGACCAACTACGCCTCCGGCCTGTGCATGCCCGAGATCGCCGTGCTCGGCGGGCTGCAGCGGCTGGACATGATGCTCAACGACTCGATGTACGGCATCCTGTTCCGCGACATCAACCCGATCCGCACCTTCGTCGACCAGCGCTTCTCCCGCCAGGTGCACGCCCGCGCCGGGATCATCATCAACACCGGCGAGGACAACTACCTCACCACCGCCGACGCGGTCGACGCGGCGCACACCGTCACCGTCTCCCAGTTGCTCAACGAACACTTCGCGCACGAGGCCGGGCTGCCGGACCCGTTGCTGGGCCTCGGGCACGCGTTCGAGATCAACCCGGACGTCCCGGAGTCCTTCCGGCTGGAGCTGGCACACGCCCTGCTGGCGCGGGAACTGTTCCCGGACGCGCCGCTGAAGTGGATGCCGCCGACCAAGCACATGACCGGTGACGTGTTCAACGGGCACCTGCTCGACGGGTTCTTCAACCTCGCCGGTGTCCTCACCGGACAGTCCATCCTGCTCGTGGGGATGATGACCGAGGCCGTGGTCACGCCGTTCCTGTCCGACCGGGACCTCGCGCTGGCCAACGTGCGGTACGTGCTCAACGCGGCGGGCAGCCTGCGTGAGGACTTCCGGCCCGCGCCGGACGGCTTCATCGTCAAGCGAGCCCACCAGGTCCTCGGCGAGGCGGTCGACCTGTTGGAGCGGATCGTCGACGACGGCCTGCTCAACGCGATCGCCGACGGCACGTTCGGCCTGATGAAACGCCCGCCGACGGGCGGCAAGGGCGCCGACGGCGTGATCGAGAAAACGGACGGCTACCGCAACCCGGCGAGCGAACTGTTGGAGGAGGGGCCGCATGAGTGAGCCGGAGGTTCGACCCGAGAAGCGGCACGTTCGGCCCTACGGCGACACGACCGGGGACGGCATGATCCAGGTGTCGTTCACCCTGCCCGTGCCGCACAGCCCCCGTGCCGACGGCGCCGCGCTGCAACTGGCCAACAAGATGGGCATGGACCCGGCGATGGTCGTGCACTCCAAGCCGATCGGCCCGGACTTCACGTTCTTCGTGGTCTACGGATCGGTCAAGCACATCGTGGACCTGGCCGACGTGCGTGTGGTGGAACGGGAGTACCCGATGCTGTCGCCGACCGAGGTGAACTCGACGGTGAAGAAGAACCTGCGCCGCAAGATGGTCGTCGTCGGCGGCTGCATCGGCACGGACGCCCACACGGTCGGCATCGACGCGATCCTGAACATCAAGGGCTTCGCGGGGGAGAAGGGCCTCGAGTACTACCGCGAACTGCGCGTGGTGAACCTCGGCGCCCAGGTCTCCGTGCCGGAACTGGTGAAACGCTCCCGCGCGGAGAAGGCCGACGCGGTGCTGGTGTCCCAGGTGGTCACCCAGCGGGACGCGCACATCCAGAACACGCAGGAGATGTCGGCGGCGTTCCGCGAGGCGATGGGGGAGCGGCGGCCGCTGCTGATCGCGGGCGGGCCGCGGTTCGATCCGCTGATGGCGGGGGAACTGGGCGTGGACCGCGTCTTCGGCCGTGGCACGACACCCGGTGAAGTGGCGAGCTTTTTGGTGCACGCGTTGCGGCAGAAGACAGGAGCGGGAGTTTGAGCGGAGCGTTGGTCGAGGGATTCGCGGTCACCCACCGGCGGTATGTGCCGTATTCGCACGCCCACTACGGCGGCAACCTGGTCGACGGCGCGTACGGCCTCGGCATGTTCGGGGACGTGGCCACCGAGATGATGATCTGGACCGACGGCGACGAGGGCCTGTTCGCGGGCTACTCGGCGGTGGAGTTCCTGGCCCCGATCCAGGCGGGCGACGTGATCGAGGCGACCGGCACGATCGTGCGGGTCGGCAACCGGTCACGGGAGATCACGTTCGAGGCACGGGTGGTGTGCCGGGCCAACCCGGACCGCGGGCCGTCGGCCGCGGACGTGCTCGACCCGCCGATCCCGGTCACCCGCGCACGGGGAACTGTGGTGGTGCCGCAGCGCACGCTGTGAGAAGCACGGTCTGAAACCCGCCAGCCCGCTGGCGGGTTTCCCGTCAGGCTGGGTGGCATGCGATCTGTGTCCTCAGCCGATTGGCCCGCTCTCGTCGACGAGGTGAACACCTACGGGTGCGCGCTGACACCCCGGATCCTGACCGCCGCGCAGTGCGAGTCGATCGTGGAGCTGTACGACGACGTGGCGAAGTTCCGGTCCACAATAGACATGGAGCGCTACCGGTTCGGCGCGGGCCAGTACCGGTACTTCAAAGCACCGGCGCCCAAACTGGTCGCCCAGTTGCGGGAGGCGTTCTACCCGCACCTGCTGCCGATCGCCCGTGACTGGGCGGCGAAACTCGGCCAGCCCGCGCCATGGCCGGACGAACTGGGCGAGTGGCTGGACATGTGCCACCGGGCCGGGCAGACCAAGCCGACGCCGATCCTGTTGCGCTACCAGCAGGGCGACTGGAACGCGCTGCACCGCGACCTCTACGGGGACCTGGTGTTCCCGCTGCAGGTCGTGATCGGCCTGAACGTGCCGAACGAGGACCACACCGGCGGCGAGTTCCTGCTCGTCGAACAGCGGCCACGGGCCCAGTCCCGTGGAATGGCGACCCTGCTGCCGCAGGGCCACGGGCTGATCTTCACCACCAGGGACCGGCCGGTCCGCTCGGCCCGCGGCTGGTCGACCTCCCCGGTCCGGCACGGCGTCAGCGTGGTGCGCTCCGGCATCCGGCACACCCTCGGCCTGGTCTTCCACGACGCCTCCTGAGATCCCCAGGTGGCTGGCTGGTTGGCTCGTGTTGCCGGGTCGCGGCCCGGACCTTACGGTGCCGCTGTGCGGATGAGGATGACGACCGAACGGCTGGCCGCGTGGGGGTGGGTGCCGAATCTGCTGCTGCGGCTGACGATCGGCTTCATGTTCCTCAGCGGCGCGGTGGGCAAGCTGGCCGACGGCGACAAGTTCGCCGGAAAACTCGCCGAATCCGGTATCCCAATTCCGCACTTGGTGGCGCCGGTGCTGGCCGTGGTCGAGTTCGTCGCGGGCCTCGCGTTGATGCTGGGACTGTTCGCCAGGGTCGCCGCGGTGGTCCTCGCGGTGACCATGCTCGGGGCGCTGATCACCACCATCGGGCCGCCGCTGTGGGACAGGTACCCGGACGCGTGGCACTTCCTGAGCAACCTGTTCTACTCCTCGGAGTGGCTGCTGCTGGCCATCCTGGCCTGGCTGGCGTGTGTCGGTGCGCAGGGCAGGGGAGCAGTGCCCAAGGGGCACGGTTAGGCACAGTTAGGGACGCAGTCGCCGTTCGGTCAGCGCCGCCATCGCGCCCGTTGTCTCGGCCAACTGGTGGACCTGGTCGAGGAAGGCGCGGGCACCGGGCCCGAGAGTGGCTCTGAGCTGGCGGTTGAGGTCGGCGCGGGCGCGGCGGCTGGCGTGGATCGCGTCCCAGCCGCGCGAGGTGAGCTCGACCAGCCGCTTGCGCTGGTCACCCGAGGAGGCCGTGCGGGTGACGTAGCCCTTGCGTTCCATCTCGATCACGGTCTTGGACACGCCCTGGGCGGTGATGCCGAGCTTGTCGGCCAGGTCGCTGATTGACACAGGGCCGTGCTGCAGATGTTGCACGACGAATCCGTCCGATGGGCGCAAGTCGCCGAAGCCCGCTTGGGCGATCGTGGCCGTCACATGGGCCTGCGTCGTCGTGGACAGTGCGGCGAACAGCAGCACGAGGTCCTCGACGATCGGCTCCGGAGCGGTCACCAGACCACCCTCCGATATGAGACCATGGTTGAGCAACTCGGGTTGAGCAGTATTGGATTGTCCGGGCGCCGCCCGGACGGGTGTGGTCGCCCGAAGCCGGTCCCAGCCGCACGGAGTCGCCGGACTTCGCCGTGTGGAAACTGCGTCCGTACCGAATTCAGATCCTCTGCGGCGCGGATGTCGCCGCCGGGCGTCCGTCACCGATCTGGACCAGTCTCGACTGAAATGGAACCGTGGATTGTCCGAATGGTTTCTCGTATCGTCGAGTGAATGAGCGGTCATTCAGTGGAGGGGCAGTCGGCTCCACTGGCGGAACTCGCCGATCATGGCTCACCGCGGCGCCCCGCCGGAAAGGTCGGGGCGCTGGTCAACCGCATCCTCGTGCACGCGCGCCGGAATCAGTTGTCCGCGCTGAGGCCGCACGTCAGCCACGACCACGGCGGATTCGTCGTCGCCGGAGTCAAGCCCCGTGATCTGCGCGGACTCCTGGACGATTCGCTCTACGAGGGGGTGGTGCTGCTCGATCCGGCGGTTTACGAGAAGCGCACCGCGACGCCCGACGCCCCATTTCTGCTTCCGGAAGCCGGGTTGTTCGCGTCCGGTTTGGACGATGTTCTCGACCAGCAGTTGCAGGCAGGCGCGACGGTGGCGATCACGCCGACCAAGTTCATCTCGGCGGGGGACACGGATTCGTTGGCCGCGGCCGCCAGGCAAATGCGGCGACTGGACCGACAGGACGTGCTCTTTCTCGCGCCCATCGACATATCGCTGGTGGACCGCGAACACATCCACCAGGTCACCGCGATACTGGCCGACGTCGAATGCCCGGTCGCGCTGGTGCTCGGCAGGAAGGTCGATTCGCTCACCCACGTGGCGGACCGGGTGATCCCGAATCTCCGGACGCTCGCCGCCACCGTCGACCTGATGCCCGTCCGAACAGGACTCAACGCGTTCGACCTGGTGGCACACGGCGCGTTCGCGGGCGCGATCCGGAGCGTGGGCCCGCACCCCGCGCCGAGTGTCCTCGTCCCCGAATTCCTGTCGTGGTGGCGCGGCGGCGAACTGGCGGACCTGTTCGGCGCCAGACCGAACCTGGCGCCACGTTGCCCGTGTCCGGTGTGTGACGAGAAGCGTGTGACCCGGTTCCTCAAGAAGTCGGACGCCGACGAGGCCATGTGTCACGCGGTGGCGCTGTGGTCGTCCTACGCGGGGGACATGCTGGAGCAGCCGACCATGCGGTCACGGGCGCGGTACTGGCGGCAGCTCTGCCGCAACGCGCTCGGCCACCACGCCATGTTCACCCATCAACTCAGGCGCGTGCGACCGCTCAAACCACCGAGAACGCTCGAAGTGTGGGCGAACCTGCCGTTGTGGCCGACCGATGCGGTCTGACGGTCAGCCGTCGAGCGTGTGCCGGTAGACACGTTCGCAGAAGCGCCACCACGCGACCGTCGGCTGCCAGTCGGGCAGCGGCTCGGGCTCGAGAACGACGTCCGGTGCCGACCGTGGCCCGACCGCGACCCCGATGCCGTACCAGGACGCTTCGGCCAAGGCCTCGTCCGAGTTCTCGGGAAGCTTGTCGACGACGACCATCCGTGGGCAGTAAGCGGCGAACTCCGACGCGTCGGCCAGGCCCTCCCGCCATCGCGGCGCGTGCACCACGGCAAGAACGGGAGTGACCACAGGCTCGACGAGCCGGGTCACCGTGGACGCGGTCACCCGGACGACTCCGGTGGGAGCACGGTGCAGCACCCGCAGATCCGGCCGCCTGACCGACGACAGCGGCACGGGCATCCGCACCGGGAAGTCCGTGAGCACGTCGAGCAGTTCCATCGACTCCACGCTCGTCAGGCCGTGATCGCGCCGCCGCGCGTGTTCGACCCGGTTGGTGCGGTGGACAACGGTCGCCGCGGTGCCGAAGAGCCGCACGCTCGTCGAGTCCGCCTCCACCAGGGTGAGCGCCGCTGTCATGGCGCGATCCTTCCTTAGCGGTCGCCTGGCTGTTCGCGTTGGGGTGGCCTCCGGGGACGACCTGCCGGATCAGTCCTCGAGTCACCTGTATCGAACACCTGTTCACATCTGGGCGCAACTCCGGAGTGAATGCGGTCAGTACTACGGACATGGTGGTTATCAAAGTGACGAAAATACCCACCCGCGGCGACACCAAACATGCCGCAACGAAGGCGGCCTTCGTTGCGTGGGTCGGCGCGAGCGGGACAGGTGAAGTTCCCGTCGAGGTCGATCTTCAAGGTGAGGTTGACGGTGGACGCCCGGCTGCCTCGGCGGGCCGAGCGGCACGGTGCGGGCCATCCCTGCGAACAACGAGGCCAGAGCGCTGCGGCTGGTCCTGGCCACCCTCCAGCTCTGGTCGAGGTTCAGAGCGATGGCAGCGTGAGCGAGCAGTACAGGGTTGCGGCATGGCCGTCACGGAGCGTTCACACCCCGGCCGTAGTCTGATGGGGTGATCGCTGCCCCCGTTTCGCCTGAGCCGGAGTCCGGTGAGCGCGCGGGCTCGTTCGTCCGGCGACACCCGGTGGTGTGGCGGACCGTGGCGTCGCTGGTTGCCGGGGGACTGCTGTACCTGAGTTTCCCGCCACGGACCACGTGGTGGCTGGCGGTTGTGGCGTTCGCCGTGTTCGCCTGGGTCATCCGGGGCAGGCGGGCCCGTGCCGGTTTCGGGTACGGCTTCCTGTTCGCGATTGCTTTCCTGATGCCGTCGCTGTACTGGCTGCAGAACTTCCTGGGGGAGGGATTCGGCCCGGCGCCGTGGGTCGGGCTGTCGGTGGTGTTGTCCCTATACATCGCCGCGGCCTCGGCGGGGATGGCCGTTGTCAGCACCTTGCCCGGCGGTCCGGTGTGGATGGCCGCGTTGTTCGTCGTCGGCGAGGCGGTCAGAGGACGGTTCCCGTTCGGCGGTTTTCCCTGGTCACGGGTGGGTTTTGGGCAGCCGGACGGATGGTTGCTGCCGCTGGCGTCGCTGGGTGGCGCGCCGCTGCTGACGTTCGCGGTGGTGCTGACCGGGTGCGCGATCGCCGAGTTGTTCTTCCGACGTCGGGTTGCTCCGGCGTTGATGGCCATCGCTCCTGTGGCGGTGGCCTTCGCCACGCTGCCGTTCGTCGGCACGGACGCGCAGAACGGCACGATCACGGTTGCCGTCGTGCAGGGCAACGCGCCGGAGGGCCTGGGGGCGCTGGGCTCCGGCGACGAGATGCGCCGCAACCACATCCAACGGGCCGAACAGCTGGCACAGGACCTCAGGCCGGGCCCAGGAAACGGTGGAGTGCCCCGGCCGGACGTCGTGATCATGCCCGAGACGTTCACCGGGCTCGGCCCGAACCCCGCCAACGACACCCAGCTCAACCAGATGGTCACCGACCTCGGCGTGCCGGTGCTGATCGGTGCACGTCAGCGGATGGTCGACGGCAGCGACCAGAACGTGGTGATCGTCTGGGACCCGCTCACCGGTCCCGGCCAGGAGTACGCCAAGACCAAGCTGGTGCCGTTCGGCGAGTTCGTACCGATCCGCCCGGTCGCGCGCCTGTTCACGCCCTTCGTCGACGGACAGAGCGACATGCGGCCGGGTGTCCAGCCGCCGGTGCTCACCGCGGCCGGGACGAAGTTGGGCGTCGGCATCTGCTTCGAAGTGGCCTACGACGACGTGCTGACCCAGGCGGTACGGGACGGCGCCGACGTGCTGACCGTGCCGACCAACAACAACTGGTACGGCCCGACGGAGATGAGCTACCAGCAGCTGGCCATGTCACGGGTGCGGGCGATGGAGCACGGCCGGGCGGTGGTGGTGTCGGCCACAACCGGGGTCAGCGCGATCGTGCAACCTGATGGTTCTGTCACCCGTCAGACTGAGTTGTATACCGCTGACACGTTGGTGGCGACAGTCGCCAAACGGTCGACCGTTACCCTGGCTACCCGGATCGGCGCCTGGCCGGAGGGGGTCATGGTCGTCGGCGGCCTCGCGGCGTTGCTGTGGGCCATCGGGTCGCGGATCCAGCAGCGTCAGCGTCAGGTCGGCACGGACTCGGGCCGGACAGAAGAGGACTAGGAGAGGAACGTATGGCGGAGCTCGAGCCGGTGCTTGTGGTGATCCCGACGTACAACGAGAAGGACAACATCACGCCGATCATCACCCGGCTGCACGCCGCGATGCCCAAGGCACACGTGCTGGTGGTCGACGACGGCAGCCCGGACGGCACGGGGGAGATCGTCGACAAGCTGGCCGCGGCGGACGAGCGGGTGCACGTCATGCACCGCACCGAGAAGGCGGGCCTCGGCGCCGCCTACGTCGCCGGGTTCGGCTGGGCGCTGGAGCGTGACTACAACGTCATCGTCGAGATGGACGCGGACGGCTCGCACGCGCCGGAGGACCTGCCCCGCGTGATCGACGCGCTGCACGACTCGGACCTGGCGATCGGCTCGCGCTACGTGCCCGGCGGCAAGACGGTGAACTGGCCGAAGCGCCGCTGGATGCTGTCCAAGATGGCCAACGTGTACTCGCGGATGTGGCTGGGTGCCAAGGTCAACGACATGACCGCGGGCTACCGCGCGTTCCGCCGCGCGGTGCTGGAGAAGCTCAAGCTGCACAACGTCGCCTCGGCGGGCTACTGCTTCCAGATCGACTTGACCTGGCGGACGCTGGAGTCCGGGTTCACCATCTCCGAGGTGCCGATCACGTTCACCGAGCGCGAGATCGGCGTGTCCAAGATGGACGGCTCGATCGTCCGCGAGGCGCTGTGGCGCGTGTTCAAGTGGGGCGTGCGCGTGCGCGGCAACCAGCTGAAGTCACTGGTCAAGGGCGGCAGCAAGGCCGCCTGACGCCGATGGCCGAGCAGGGGCTGCTCGCCGGGATCGGCTGGACCCGCGCGGTCAGGCTGGACGGGCTGACCGCGGGCGACGACGCCGAGGTGTGGCTGAAGCTGGAAGCGGCGAACCCGACCGGCTCGTACAAGGACCGGATGGCGCTGGCGATGGTCCGCGGCGCCGAGGCCAGTGGCCGATTACGGCAGGGACAGATCGTCGTGGAGGCGACCGGCGGCAGTACCGGCGCCTCCCTCGCGCTGGTGTGCGCGGTGACCCGGCATCCGCTGCGGCTGGTCACCTCGGACGCGTTCGCGCCGGAGAAGCTGTCGGCGATGCGGGCCTTCGGTGCCGAGGTCGACCTGGTGACCAGTCCGCCCGGCGGGTTCCGGCCGGAGTTGTGGCCGCAGTTGATCGAGTTGGCCCGGCTGGTCGCCGACCAGGTGGAGGGCTTTGCCACCGACCAGTTCCACAACCCGGACGTGATCAATGCCTACAAGGCGCTCGGCTACGAGGTGGCCGCCCAGGTCCCTGGCCAGATCGACGCGTTCTGCGTCGCCGTCGGCACCGGCGGCTGCCTGATCGGCGCCGGGCGTGCGCTGCGGCAGCGGTTCCCGTCGATGCTGCGGGTGGCGGTGGAGCCCGCCGAGTCGTGCGTGCTGTCGGGTGGACAGCCGGGCACGCATCGCATCGAAGGCGCGGGGATCGGCTTCTGGCCGCCGCTGCTGCAGCCGTATGACTTCGACGAGGTGATCACGGTGTCCACCGAGGAGGCGTGTGAGATGGCCCGTGTGGCCGCTGCGGAGTACGGCCTGTTCTCCGGCCCGTCGACCGGCGCCAACCTGGTGGCCGCGGCCCGGCTGGCCCGGCGTCTCGGCCGGGGGCACCGCGTGCTGACCGTCCAGGTCGACAGCGGGCTGAAGTATCTGTCCTGCGGCTTGTTCGAATAGTCGGCCGGTACGCGGGGTGCCGCTGTGTGCGACTTCTGTTGCCCAACTATTGTTGGACCATGGCTCGTGCAGGAACCTGCAACCGGGCATTAGGTCACGACCTGTCGCCCGATATGAGTAACCCCGCCCAGGCGGGAGGTCTGGGCGGGGTTTGTCGTGGTGGGAGCGAACTACGCGGTGCGGCTGCGCCTGCCGCGGAGTTCTTCAAGCCGTTCGGTGAGCAAGTCCTCAAGCTCCGGAATGGTCCGGCGCTCAAGCAGCATGTCCCAGTGGGTCCTCGGAGGCTTGACCTTCTTCGGCTCGGGCAGGGAACCGTCGATCATCTTGGATTCCAGCCCGTGGAGTCGACACTCCCACACCGGCGGCACTTCGGCGTCGTCCGAGAAGGGGACCTCGAAATCGTGGTCCTTCGGGCACGCATACCTGACCGTACGACGCGGCGCGAGATCATGGTTCCGGTCAGTCTCGTAACTGACCGCTCCCAGCCGGCTTCCACGGAGAACACGGTCGGCCATGGCGGTGTCCTTTCGTTCGGCCCGAGTCCCCTCGGGCCAGGGTGGTGCTCACTGTCCGCAACGAACGGAACGGCCGGAAGATTCCCTTCCCCGGCACTTCGTCGCGCACAGTGACATGTTTCACCCGTCAACAACAGCTTCCTCCTAAGGGAGGCAATCGGCGCGGGAAAGTGACGCGTTATCCCACAATCGACACCAACATCTCACCCGTTCGGAGGAGTTAGTTCACAGGTCAGTCCAGGATCTGCGGGTACCCGGCCCGGTCCGACTGTAAACGCCGATCGGACGGGTGATAAATCATGACTTCGGGTAGTCGGTTGTACTCAAATACGGACGGTACTCAGCGTTTATCCATTGTCACGCCTTGCTCTCGAGTGTTCGTGGCACGGTGTTACCGACCGCTTCGATGGCTCGCTTCACCGGTACGAACAGCATCAGTATGAAGCCAACCGCGAAGAAGATCACCAGCGAGATGATCGCGTACCGGTAGGACCCGGTGTTCTGGGCCATGAACGCGAACAGCAGCGGCCCCAGCCACGAGGTCGCCCGCTCGCCGACCTCGTAGACGGAGAAGTACTGCGCCTCCTTGCCCGGCGGGATCATGTGGCTGAACAACGCGCGGGCCAGTGCGTTGGTGCCGCCGAGGACCAGGCCGATGCCCGCGGCCACGGCGTAGAACTGCAACTGCTGGCCCGCCTGCACGAAGAAGGCCCCGCCGATCACCACGACCCAGATGGCCAGGCTGACCAGGATGGTCCGCTTCGCGCCGATCCGGCGGGCGATCCGGCCGTGCACGACGCCGCCGATGTAGGCGACGAACTGCACGATCAGGATGGTCGTGATCAGCACCTGCTGGTCGAGCTTGAGCTCCTCGCTGCCGTACTGGGCGGAGACGTTGGCGACCGTGGCGATGCCGTCGGTGAAGATCAGGTAGGTGCCCAGGAAGGCCAGCGTGAGCGGGAACGCCCTGGCGCCGCGCAGTGTGCTGATCAGCTCCTTGAAGCCCGAGGTGACGGCTGACGTGCCTGGTTCGGGGCTGTGCGTGGGCTGGTGGTTGCTGAGCCGTCGCAGCGGGATGAGGGTGAACGCCGCCCACCAGATGCCCGAGGTCAGGAACGCGATCCGGGCCGCGGTGGACTCGTCGACGCCGATGCTGTCGCCGAACAGCACGAGTACCAGTTGCAGTGCGAGCGCGGCGCCACCACCGAGGTAGCCGAACGCCCAGCCCTTGGTGGACAGGTCGTCGCGTTCGTCCGCGGCGGCGATGTCGGGGATGAAGGAGTAGTAGATGGCCACCGAGGTGCCGAAGCAGATGTTGCCGAGGATGAACAGCAGCGCGCCGAGCTGCCAGTTCTCGCCCGCGACCAGGGCGAGCAGCGCGGTGGCTGCCGATCCGGCGAACGCGAAGGCGGCCAGCATCCGCTTCTTGTTGTGGGAGCGGTCGGCGATCGCGCCCATCAGCGGCACGATCAGCACCTGGATCACGGTGGCGAACGACAGCAGGTAGCCCCACAGCGACCCGGCCGGGAACTGCCACCCGAACAGGGAGACATCACAGTTGCGGAGCTTGTCGCCCGCCGGGCACGGGTCGGTGCCGTTGAGGCTGGTGTCGGCCTTGGCCGCGGTCGCGGCGACCGCGGTGAGGTACAGCGAGCCGAAGACAGTGGTCACCGAGGTCGGGAAGACCGAGTTCGCCCAGTCGTACCAGACCCAGCCGCGCTGTTCCCGCTTGCGGATCTGGGCGTCTGTCGTCGTGCTCACTCCGGTCCTCCCCGTCGGTTGGTACGCGGACTGTACTGGTCGGTTTCCCGGACGGGTGATCGACTGGGGGATGCGGTATCGAATGTTCACGCCGGAGTGACTCGCCGAGCGAATCATAACGATGTCATCTACCTTCGGCGACCATGACAAAACGGCTCGTTATTGCCTGTTTGGTGATCGCAACCGTGATGGCACCGCAGGCGTGGGCCGACCCGCCGGTCAATGACTGGGGTCGGCTGCGCAAGTGTGAATCGAATGGCCGCTACGAGGCGAAAGGCAAGCACTACGGCGCGTACCAGTTCAACCTCGACACGTGGCGCAGCGTGGGCGGCCAGGGCTACCCACACCAGGCCACCCCGGATGAACAGGACTACCGAGCGTTGTACCTCTACCGGATGCGCGGCTGGCAGCCGTGGACCTGTGCACGCAAGCTGAAGCTGCGTGAAGACCGTGACGCCCGCAGCAAGCGCGTCCCGACCTACGCCGAAGCCGCCTACATCCGTTAGCCGCCAGCCGTCAGACAGCGGGGGCTGCCGCGGGCCACAACCCACGCGCTCGCAGCACGTCCCTGAGGATCTCGGGGCGGTCGGTGACCAGCCCGTCGACCCCGAGGTCCAGCAACCGGTTCATCTGCGGGGCGTCGTCGATCGTCCACACGTGCACTTCCATGCCCCGCCTGTGCGCCGCGGTGACCAGGCGCCGGTCGACCACCGTCAGCCGGCCCTGGTTGACCGGGACCTGCGCCATCCGGCCGCGGATCGCACGCCACGCCCTCGGCGCCCACACCCGTCCGGCCGCCCACAGCGCGGCGACCGACTGGGGCCCCATCGAGGTCATCAGACGCGGGCCCATGCGGGTGCGCAGCCGCTGCAGCCGTGAGTCGGAGAACGAGGCGAGGCACACCCGGTTGAGCGCACCGGTGCGCCGCAGCGTGCGCACCACGGGCTCGACGGCCGAGTCGGCCTTCACATCGATGTTGATCAGGGCGTCCGGCAGTTCCTCGAGCAGGTCCTCCAAGCGGCAGACCGGTTCGCGGCCGCCGATCCTGGCGGTGCGGACGCTGCGCCACGGCTGCCGGGCGAGGACTCCGCGCCCGTCGGTGGTGCGGTCGAGCTTGTCGTCGTGGTGCACCACCACCACACCGTCGGACGTGGCGTGCACGTCGGTCTCCAGATAGTGGTAGCCCTCCTGCACGGCGCGCTTGAACGCGCTGAGGGAGTTCTCCATGTTCTCGAGGTCGCCGAGATGCCACCCGCGGTGGGCGAACGCCCGCGGGTAGGGTCCGGCCAGATAGTCGTGGTCGCGCACATAATGAGTGTGCACCGGCGGCGTGGCGGATGGGTGGCAACACGATGTCCAGATACGGTCAATTGCCATGACAGTGGTTACCGGGACGGAATCGCCCGGGGAATCCCCAATGCATGGGGACCCAATGCAGCGGGACCCGCTGCGCGGGGAGCCGAGGCACTGTGGCTGGTGTGGCCGCAGGCTGCCGGACGAGGACAGGGTCGGCAGGCCGCGGCGGTACTGCGCGCAGCCGTGTCGGCAACGGGCCTACGAGCGCCGGTCGGCGCTGCAGCGCAGTGGCCTTCCTGACGACGCCGTCGTGTTGTCGACCGCGGAACTGGCGGACCTGCAGGACCGGTTGTTCCAACTGCGGTGCGCGGCCGAGGATGTGGTGACCGCGGCGCAGGACGGGGCGGACGCGGCCGAGCTGGGGCGGCTGGCCGCGCAGATCCTGCGTTCGGCTGATGCACTGGAGCGTCTGCGCTGACGGGGGCAGTCGGCTACGCTTCGTGCGCGCGTGACAAGACAACCTGCTTTGTTGAGATCTTGCGAGGGTGTTAGTGAGCGACGACAGCGCCTCATTGGGCGAGGTGCTGGCGGCCAGCGATATCGCTTTTGCCGTCACCGACCAGCGGTGCCGGGTGAAGTGGGCCAACCCACGGATGGCCGACCTGCTCGGGCTGACCGCGGAGCAGAGTGTGGGGCGGTCCCTGCCCGCACTGTTGGCCGGCGCGCCCGATTCGACGACCGACGAGGCGGTCGTGGTCTCGTGGCGTTCCCGCGACGACGGCGACCACCTGTGGCTGGAGATCACGTGCGTCGCCGTGGCCGAGTCCGACCTGCTGTTCCGCGCGGTGGACGTGACCCGCTGGCGTGACCAGGAGCTGCGCGCGGCCAAGCTGGGGCACCGGCACGAGGACCTGCTCCGGATGGTGGAGGAGGACCCGCTGACCGGGCTGCCCAACCGGCGGGCGCTGACCAGGGAACTGGAGCGGCAGCTGGCACTGGGTGTGCGGGGCGCGTTGCTGCTGCTGGACCTGGACAACTTCAAGGACATCAACGACCTGCGTGGGCATCCCGCGGGTGACCGGGTGATGTGCACGCTGGCGAACCTGCTGCGCGACCGGCTGACCGACGGGCAGGTCGTCGGCCGTCTGGGTGGCGACGAGTTCGCGGTCGTGTTGCCCGGCGCGGACGAGCGTGAAGCGGTCACGGTGGCCGACCGGCTGCGGACCGCGGTCGCGGCGGTGCCGTTGAGCGGCGGTTCGGGCGCGACACGCACGACGATCAGCGCGGGTGTGGCGCGGTTCGACTCGGGGGAGAGCTGGCAGGCGATCCTGGCGAACGCGGACCTGGCGCTGTACGCGTCGAAAGCGGCCGGGCGTAACAGGGTTACCGTCTACGAGCAGGGGCACTACACGGACACCGCGCTGCGGGTGTCGGTGCTGGACCGCCTGCGGGGCGCGTTGCAGGACGGCGGTTTCGCGCTGCACGCCATGCCGATGGTCAAGCTCGCCAGCGGGCGTGTGGTCGGGCACGAGCTGTTGCTTCGGTTGGAGGACAACAAGCATCCCCGGCTGGGCCCGGGGGAGTTCCTGCCCGCGGCCGAACGCAGCGACCTGGTGCTGGACATCGACCGCTGGGTGGCGGGCACGGCGATCGACGCGTTGGTGGAGCACCCGTACCCGGGGCTGCGGTTCAACGTGAACGTGTCCGGCCGCACGCTGGAGGACGAGGACTTCGGTGACTTCGTGCTCGACCGGATCGCGGCGGCCGGGGTGGCGCCGGGACGGCTGGGCTTCGAGATCACCGAGACGGCCGCGGTGACGAACCTGGACGCGGCCCGCAGCCTCGCCCAGCAGCTGCGTGCCAGCGGCTGCCGGATCACCCTGGACGACTTCGGCTCGGGCTTCGGCTCGTTCGTGCACCTCAAGCAACTGCCGATCACCGGGTTGAAGATCGACGGCGAGTTCGTGCACGGCATCGACTACGGCAGCCGGGACACGGTGCTGGTGAGCGGGATCGTGGACATCGCGCGGGGCCTGGGCCTGTCGGTGGTCGCGGAGTGGGTCGAGCGGCCGACACAGGTGCAGGCGCTGTCACGGCTGGGTGTGCGGGTGGCGCAGGGATTCCACCTCGGCAGGCCGGAGCCGTTGAACGTGCTGCTGTCGCGTCCGAACGTCGGCTGGCCGCAGCGGCCGCAGTCGATGGAGGAAGCCGCGGAGCAGAACCGGGCCCGCGCGGAGAACGCCTGACCTGGGTGTAGTGCGGGGTTCCGTGAACACCGCACTAGTGATTGCTGTGTGGCGGTGACGTGAGCCGTAGCCTGATCCGGACGCGGTCGCGGACCAGGCCGAGTAGCCGCAGCCGCCACATCTGGGCAAGCCGTGCGCACTGTTCACACTCGCCGGTCATCGCCAGCGACAGCAGGTGCGTGCCGGTCAACTCGGCGACGATCGCCTCGGCGGCGGCGCGCACGTCGATGTCGGCTTGCAGCTCACCCGCCTGCTCCGCCGCCCGAAGCAGGTCGCGCACGATCGCCACCGACCCGGTGAACTGGCTCGCCGCGGCCACTTCGAACAGGCCTGCCTCCAACACCAGTCTGCTGCCCGCGCGGACGACCGGGTCGGCGCGCATCCGTTCGGCGAGTTCGAACGAAAGGTCGACGAGAGCCTGTGTCGGTCCGGTGCCGCGTTCGCCGACGTCGTGCCGTACTTCGTGCCACAGCAGCGATTGTCGTTCGATCACGGCGAGCGCGAGGGCGTTCTTCGACGGGAAATGGCAGTACAGTGCGCCTTTGGTCACCTCGGCGCGGTCGCACACCTCCTGCAGGCTCGCCGCGGCGAACCCGTCCCGGTCGAAGAGCACGGCGGCCGCGGCGACCAGGTTTCCCCGGGTCGTGGCGCCGGTGTGTTTGTCGTTCACGATGTCCCCTGAATCGAGAATCAGACGAGCTGGGCGCGGCCGAGTGCGAGGCCCGCGGTGAGCGAGTCGGGGATCAGCCAACACTCCCGAACCTGACCGTCCCGTGTGGACACCGAGATGACCAGGTCGAGCGCGACCAACCGGTCGGACGACCCGATGCGGCAGCGTGCCCGGCCGATCATGACGGCGTCGTCGCCGTCGACGACCAGCCTGCGGACCGTGATCGCCTCGGGCGGCAGCGAATCGAAGAACGCCAAGAAGAACGACTCCACCTCGCGTCGCGAGCGGGTGCCGTCGCCCCAGTGCGTGAAGGGCAGGCCGCTGGCCCGCCACTCCACCTTGGTGGCGAACAGTCTGGCCAGTCCGGCTGCGTCCTTCGCACCGAACCGCACCAGCATCAGCTGGACCAGTTCGAGGGTGGACAACGGTCTCGAACTCACCAGCCAGGCGCCCCTCTCCAGTTGCGCGAACATGGGTTCTACCCTCCGTAACCGGACGGTAGCAGGGTTGTTGCGCTCGGTGTCCCCGCTCAGGTGTGATTCGTCTGAATCGGCATCCAATACGCGCCCAAACGGACCATTGCCATACGCAACCTCGGTGATACCGGTGGCGTCGGGTACCAAGGCCCTGGACGTCGCTAATGGCCCTGGTGACAAAGGTGTGATGATTCTCCAAGTTTCACCCGAAGGGTGCACTCATCGGCCAACCGCGGGTCGAACCAGCGATGTGTGCGATTTCACCGACTATTTCCTGTCACAACGATCCAGGTCGTGTCTGCTCGCAGTATCACCGCACCGCAGGTTCTGCCGCCAGCACGGCCGGGCCAGGATGCGCCCGGTGGACAGTCGAACGAGGACAGGCCCTACACCGCTGTGGCTGCTGATCCCGCAATTGCGCGAGCGAAAGGGGATGTCGCAGGTCACGCTGGCCCGGGTGCTGGCGGAGAGATCGGGCAACCCCGCTGTCACCCGGACCGAGATCTCCCGGTGGGAACGCGGCAAGCGCATCCCGGGCCCGTACTGGCGGGGCTGGCTGAGCGACGTGCTCGACGTGTCGCCAGCCCGGCTGGAAACAGCCGCGAGATCAGCGCGCCGGGTCCGAAGATCACCACAGGAAGGCAATTCCTGAATTGGCCCCTTATGACCGAGGTTGACAACCGGAAGCATTGCGTGTGGCAGCCGGGAAGAAACACCAATGAGTGACCCGGTCGCCATTTACCCCGACAAGTACTCGACCCAGTAGAAAGGAATTCGACATGCGTCGACTCCTGATCGGTGCCGCCGCGATGGCCATGGCAGCGTCCCCGGCGCTCGCGGCCGCAGCCGCCGCCGATCCGACGCCGACCGCCTCGTCGACCGTGGTGGTGAACGAGGTGTCGACCCGCGGCCCCGCGGACGTCCTCGACGAGTTCGTGGAGATCCGCAACATCACCAACCAACCGCAGGACATCAGCGGCTGGCAGATCCGGATCTACGGCTCGAACAACGCGTTGATCGACACCGTGCTCGTGCCCGCGGGCACCGTGCTGCAGCCGCGGGACAACTTCGGGCAGTTCCTCGTCCTGCAGGGCACCAACCTGACCGCCCCGATCGAAGACTCGACCAACGTCCTGCTGTACACGCCATCCGTCCCCGGCGGTGTGCCGTCCAGCGGCGGCGTCGCGATCTTCAACCAGGCGAACCTGAAGGTCGACGGTGTCAGCTTCTCCACCCAGGTCAGCACCCCGCGCGAAGGGCAGCCCGCCGCGCAGCAGACCCCGGCGATGGACGCACTGCGGCCCGCGAGTGCGCGCGACATCATGAGCACCGACACCGACAACAACCGCGTTGACTTCACGCTGCACAGGAGTACGCCCGGAGCGCTGAACTGAGGCCGACCGGCCGGGCAGCGTGACCTGACCGGCCGGACGACTGTCGGCGTGGCGTACGCCGGAGCCCGGGCCACCACCAGGTGGCCCGGGCTTTCGCACGTCTGACGGCGCAAAGTCGCCAGTTGCGACAGCCCGCCGGGGCAAGTCGTTCCCGGGCGACGGTTGATCACGGATCCTCGTTGGCACCTTGCCATTCCCGCCATCTCCAGCGAGGCTCCCATGGAACGTACCGATTTCAGGCTGCGCCGACTACTGGTCGTGGTCGCGCTCTTGCCGGTCGCTTTACCGCTCGCCGCAGCGAATCCAGTGACGGCGGTGCCGGACACGGCGCTGCCGCGCATCCAGAAACACCACCAGGTCACCCTGCTGACGGGGGACCGGGTCGACTACATCGAGTCGGGCGACGGGTCGAGGGCCGCCCGCATCGATGCCGACCCGGCGCCCGACCGTCCCGCGGTGTCGTTCGAGACCCTGAGCACGCCCGGTGGCGTGTTCGTCTTCCCGTCGGACGCGATGCCCCTCGTCTCGGCGGGAATCGTGGACCGTTCGCTGTTCAACGTGACCAAACTGGCCAGGGAAGGCGACACCGAGCAGTTGCCGCTGTTCGTGCGCTACCGCAACGCCATGGCCGCCACCGCCGCATTGCCTCAGGCCGTCAGGCGCGCGGTGGTGCCCACCCTCAACGGTGAGGGAGTGCGTGTGGCGACGGCGAAAGCCGGTGAGACGTGGCGGTCGGTCAAGGCCCGGCCTGGTGACTTCGCCGGACTGAGCCTCGACCCCAAGGTACGGGTCAGCCTCGACCGCAGCACCGAGCAGGTCGGCGCCCCGGTGATGTGGCAGTCCGGTGTGGACGGCAAGGGGACGACTGTCGCCGTTGTGGACACCGGCATCGACGCGGACCACCCGGACCTGAAGGGCAAGATCGTCGACTCGGCCAATTTCACCGCCGAACCGGACATCGCCGACACGCACGGGCACGGCACCCACGTCGCGTCGATCATCGCGGGCACCGGGCTGGCGTCCGGCGGCCGCTATCGCGGTGTCGCTCCGGCCGCGAGCCTGTTGGTGGCCAAGGTCTTCGACAGCAGCGGCGAGGCGTCGGCGGCCCAGGTGATGGCGGGCATGGAGTGGGCCGCGCAGCACGGGGCGAAGGTGGTGAACCTCAGCCTCGGCGGGCCAGTGCCCGACGGCACCGACGAGATGAGCGAGCTGGTGGACACGCTGACCGAGCGCACCGGAGCACTGTTCGTCGTGGCGGCGGGCAACTCCGGCCCTGGTGCGGTGTCGGTGGACAGTCCCGGCGTGGCGGCGTCCGCGTTGACCGTCGGCGCGGTGGACCGCCAGGACAAGCTGGCCGGGTTCTCCAGCCGCGGCCCGCGCGGCAAGGACGCGTTGGCCAAGCCGGAGATCGTGGCACCAGGAGTGGACATCGCCGCCGCCCGGGCGGCCGGGACGTCGATGGGTCGGCCGGTGGACGAGACGTACACCGCCGCGTCCGGCACCTCGATGGCCACTCCGCACGTCAGTGGCGCGGCCGCGCTGCTGGCCCAGAAGTATCCACAATGGTCGGCAAGCCGGTTGAAGGACGCGCTCGCCGGCGGCGCGAAGGACATCGGCCAGGACTGGTACGGCCAGGGCACGGGCAGGCTGGACGTCGCAGGCGTCGCCGCGACCCCGGTGTTCGCCCCGGCGAGCGCGAACCTGGGCGCGGGCGAGCAGACCCTGCGGTACACCAACGAGACCAACGCGCCCGTGGCACTATCGCTGACCGCGTCGATCCGGTCGTGGACCGGCAAACCGGTCGCTCCCGGTGCCGTCCGGTTCAGTCAGAACGCAATCACGGTGCCCGCCAACGGTTCCACTTCGGTCACCGTGACCTTCCAGGCCACCGACACCGGTGCGTATGGCGGCACGATCGTGGCATCGAACTCCACCATCGCGCGGCGCACCACGGTCAGCCGGTACGCGCCACCCGAACTGGTCCCGGTCACCGTGCGGGTGTTGGACTCCGCGGGCCAGCCACGGGCGGCGTCGCTGGCCGCGCTGATGGACGACGCGGGCACCAGTTCCAACGCCAACGACCCGTTCCGCCGCGACCCGGTGACATTCCTGACGATCGGGGCCAGCGGGACCACGACCGTCGATGTGCCGCGAGGCGTCTACTCGGTGCTGGCCACCACATCGCAGTCGGACCTGACCGCCCGTCGGTGGAACGCGCTGAGCGCATCGGAGGTCCCCGTTCAGGGCCCCACCGTGATCACCCTGGACGAGCGGGCCACCGTCCCGGTGGGCGTCACCGGCACCGTCCCGCTTGACCAGCGCGACCGTACGGTCATGGTGCGCAGGGTGGTGCCCGGGCTGATCACCGAGTTCGGCCTCGCCGCCGGTGCCACCTCGTGGCAGGTGCGCGCCACACCCGCCCGAGCGGCCAAGCGCGGCGCGATCACGTCGCAGGATTTGCAGAGCCTGCAGCCGGCCGCGGTACAGGCCAGCGTCGGGACGGTGCCGTTGCGTCCGGAGTACGACGCGTTCGGGATCGCGACGAAGTGGCCGGGAACCCACGAGGTCGGGGTGACGGGCTACGACCCGAAGGCCGACATGCGTGGCAAAGCCGTCCTGGTGCCGGTCCAGGCCTCGCAGGCACCGGCCGCGTTCACCGCTGCCACCCAGGCCGCGAACACGGCGGCCGCCGCCGGTGCCACAGCGGTGCTGGTCTACGTGACCACGCCCGGCGCTGTGCCGATCCCTGGCCTGTCCAGTGACACGGTGCCGGTGCTCGCCCTGACCCGTGACGAGGGGGAGCAGGTATCCGCCATGATCAGCGGGGGCGCGGCGACGCTGAAGGCCACCGTGGCCGCGCAGCCCACCGAGGCGTACAACGTCAGCTATCTCAACCCCAACGGCATCCCGGCCGACAGCCTCCGTCGGCTCGACCGGTCCGCGCTGGTCGCCGTCGGCACCAGCTACCACGCCGACAAACCGGGACTGACCGCGCAGAAGACCTGGTACGCGGTGCCGACCGGGCTGTGGAAGACCCAGTTCCTGCGTGGCACCAGATTCACCGTGCCCGCGACCGTGCGGGAGCTCACCGGCCCGGTCGACGACCGGACGGTGTGGAAGCGGTCGCTCACCCAGTCCGGCAAGGACGCTCTCGGGCGGCTCGGGTCGCTGACGATGTTCCAGCAGAACACCTACCGGCAGGGGGAGACCACCCGGCCGCCGGAGAAGTGGTTCGCCGCGCCGCTGCACACGGGGGCGGTCGAGCTGCAACCCGATCACCCGGCCCGCTACCCGGCGACGGCTGCGGGCTGGCAGGAGATCTGCTCGATGTGCCGTGGCGGAGCGGATCCGGACCTGTTCGTGCCGCCGCTGCAGTGGGGCGACTCGACACCGGGTCACTACACCAGCCCGTGGCAGGTGGGCAGGCACGCGGCGGCCAGCACCACCCGGCTCTATGCGGGCGACACCGAGATCCCCCCTGCCAACTCCGGTGACCCGACAGCGTTGTTCCCGGTCTACCGGCTGGACCCGGCGCTGGCCCGCTACCGGCTGCAGGCCGTCGACACACATCCGGCGGCCGGGCAGTCCGGAGTGCCCAACGGCGCGGTGTTCCGACTGGCGACCATGGTGGACACAGTGTGGTCGTTCCAGTCCCGCCGGGCCACCGCGCCGCCGCCGACCGGATTCCTGTGCTACGGACAAGGACCGACCTGTTCGTTCCAGCCGTTGATCCAGCTCGGCTACGACTTCGGCCTCGACGTGGCCAACCAGGTGCAGGCAGGCGTCAGCCACACCTTCACCGTGACCGCGGCCGAGCATTCGGGCGCGCGCGACGGCGGCCCGGTCGTCGGCGTGCAACTGTCGTACTCGACTGATGACGGCGTCACGTGGCGGCAGGGCACCGCCACGCCGCAGAACAACGGACGCTGGTCGGTGACGGTGCCGTTGCCGCCACTGGCCGACACCAACGGCTATGTGTGGACACGGACCGAGGCACGGGACAGTTCCGGAAACACGGTCACACAGACCGTACGACGGGCGTACGCGCTCAAGTAGGCCCGGACAGCGGGTGGGTGCGCTGCAGAGGCACCCACCCGCGCGCTGCCGCCTGCAGCCCGGCCTGGAAGCGGGTGTGCGCGCCCATCCGGGCCATCAGGTCGTGCAACCTGCGTTGGAAGGTTCGGTAGCTCAGGCCCAGTTGCCTCGCGATACTGCGATCGGGCATACCCGCGGTGAGCAACGCGAGCAGCCGGAGATCGGTTTCCGACAGTCCCTCGGCGCCGACCACTGAGCGGTCGCGCAGGGCGAGTGGCATGGCGGAGTGCCATAAGGCGTGAAAAAGTGCCCCGAGTGCCAGTAGCAGCGCCGACGGGTGCACGATCACGGCACTGTCCAACGCGGGCGGCGCCGAGCTCAACGGGATTATGGCCAGCCGGTCGTCGACGAGGATCATCTTGGTCGGCGCGTCGGCGAGCACTCGTGCCTCCTCGCCCAGCGCGATCCCAGCCTCCAGGTCGGCCAGCAGATTGTGCAGCTCCAGCGCGTCGCGGTCGTACAGGCCGCGAAACCGGACGCCTTTGAGCAGCAGGTCAGCTTCGATCGGGCTGAGGGTGTTCGCCAACTTGGCGTACGGCGGTTTGTCGATGAAACACACCTCGTGCCGGGCGGTGCGCATGATCTGCTCGGCCCGCCGGGTGATCTCCGCACTGCCGTGCACGACTTCGACCAACTCGGTCGGCAACCGGTTGTCGGCCGTCTGACGATGCCGTTCGGCCAGGCGCAATGCGTGCAACCGGGCCCGTTCGAGCTCGGTCTCGGCCTCCAGCAACAGCACGTTGAGCGCCACACCCGGCGGTGTCACCACGAGCCGGTCCGCGGTGCCGCTCACCAGACCCCGGGCCACCAGGGCGGACACCGCCCGGCTGACCTTGTGCTCGCTCTGCCCGAGCACCGCGCACAGGTCGGCCACACTGGTGGCGGTCCGGTCGACAAGAGCTTCGTACCCCGCCTGCGCGGTCCGGCTGAGGCGCGTGATCGAGAGTTCACCGTCCACCGCTCAAGTCTGCCGTGCACGCACGTCATGACAGTGCGTCGGCCGCCCGCCATTTCTCCGCCAGCCGGTCCTGCAGCGCGGCGTGCCGGAACTGGTACACCGGGCCCACGGTGCGCAGGATGCCCAACCGGTGACAGTCGTCGAGGAAGTACATGAGGTCGCGCGGCAGATGCCCGTCCTTGGCCAGTCGCCGAATGGCACGCACGTAGGCGTCCCATGCGTGGTGCGTGCCACCGACCACGCCGTACCACCCGCCGAGCAGTGCTCCCGCCACCAGGAAGACCGAGCCCCACAACGGGTCGGCCACCGCGATGACCGCCAGACCGGGTAGCACGCCCAGGCCAGCGGCACCGACGGCCACCCGCGTCAGCTGGAGCGCGCGGTCGGCTCGCCATGACTCGAACGGGGGACTGGCCACGCTGGTGTTGAGCGTGTGCGTTGACCGCGCGACGATCCCGAACCTCAGGTCCGCGAGGGTTCCCACGGGCAGGCCGACCATCAGGATCGACAGGCCCAGCGCGATCGTGAACGACGGATCGGTCGGCCCGAGGACGACCACCTTCAGCCACACGCCGAACACGCCGGTGATCACGAGGACCGCGGGGATGAGTCTGAAGCGCGGGTCGTTCCAGGAGGGCCTGGTGCGCGCCAGTTCCCACCAGGCGAAGCCGCGGGCGTCGTGGCTGGCCTCCATCCGGTTGGCCAGGTAGCCCAGCCAGTGTTCGGCCCGCGTCGGGTCGAGGGGCTTGCGCGGACGTCGTGGGCCGACCACCTTTGAGCCGACCACCTTGGCGACCGGTCGGCGTCGGGCGGCGACGACCGGTATGTATTCGTCGAGCAGGTGGACCTGCACGGAGCGGCTGTCCGGGAACCGGTCGGAGTCCAGCATCGGCGTGGGATCCGGGTAGGGCAGTGGCTGGCCGTCCTCGCCGGTGCGGGGCTGCAGATAGATCTCGCCGACCAGCCACATGCCCAGCGCGGTGGCGACGACGTCAACACCCCACCAGCACGGCGGCGCCCAGCCACCGGTGCGTTCCTCGCACAGCCGACTCCCCTTCAGCCAGGAAACGGGCTGACGTTACCGCTGCGGGTCTCGGGTGCGGACATCACCCGGCCCTAACGTGACAAGGCCTCATTTTCATATCGGTCTGCGCGCCGCGTGGGTACGTGAGAGATTTGCCGACTGATCTGCGTAAATCGCGAACCCTCACGATTGGGCTGCTTTTCCCACGTGCGGTGGCCGAGGTGGCCCTGAACGGCCAGGATCGACCCGTGACTGCGGCGCGAGCACCGGACACAGTGCGCAAAACGGCCAGTCCGAGCCCGTATGCGCGGGACTGGACACGGAGGGGTATCGACGGGCATGCTCTGCCCCCGGGCTAGGTTGGTACAGACCAATGCAACAAGAGTGCATCTTTGTGTTGACTTCTGCTTGAAACTGCCGGAATAGTTGCACATCCGCGCAAGGCGCCTTGGGTTCGTCTTGTCAACAAAGCTTCATAGGTGGTGACTGGATGCGATCGATCTATGGCGGTAGGCGAGGCACGTCCGCTCTCGTGCTGACCGCTGCCGTCTCGCTCGTGCTGGCCGGCTGTGGCTCGTCGTCGAACGGCGGTGGCTCGGGCAACGCCCCCGCCGGCGACGACGGCAAGCTCGTCGGCGAGCAGGAGTACCTGAACGCGCCGTGCCCCGAGCCGGCCGTCAAGCCGACCCAGAAGGAGTTCACCTACTGGTCCATGTGGACCAAGGACGAACCGCAGGGCCGACTGCTGCAGAAGGCCTTCAAGTGCTTCGAGGAGAAGGCCGGCGTCAAGGTCAACGTCCAGTGGCTCGGCCGCAAGTACCTCACCCAGAACGTCGCGCCCGCGCTGAACACCGACACCGTGCCCGACCTGATCGACCAGGACATCAGCCAGGTCAAGGCGGCCGTGGTGGACAGCGGCGGCACCCAGGCCCTCGACGACGTGCTCACCATGAAGATCGGTGAGGGCGACAAGACCGTCAAGGACGTCATCCCGTCGTACCTCTACGACATCCCGCAGGCCAAGGACAAGGACGGCAAGCTCTTCTCCGTTCCCTACGAGGTGCTGTCCAACGGCTGGTGGTACGACAAGAACAAGCAGAAGGACTTCGCCGAGCCGAAGTCGACCGAGGAGCTGTTCGCGGCGCTGGACAAGGCCAAGGGCGCTGGCGGTGCGATCGCCCAGGACGGCGACATCGACTTCTACAACGCCTACTTCCTGACCCAGATCGCCGAGAAGTACGTCGGTGCGGGCGGTATCCAGAAGGCCGTCGACGACAAGACCGGCGGACTGTGGAAGAGCGAGGCCGGTTTCCTCAAGGCCGCGCAGTACGTCGAGAAGCTGGCCAAGGGCAAGTACTTCCTCGACGGCTGGGACGCGGGCAAGTTCCCGCAGATCCAGCAGCGCTGGGCCGACGGCGAGGCCGCGTTCCTGTTCGTCGGTTCATGGGTGCCGAGCGAGACCCGTGAGTACCTCGGCAAGCAGGGCGGCGGTGCGACCATCAACTACGGCTCGTTCCAGTTCCCCAAGCCCGCGGACGCCACGCACGACACCATCGAGTTCCTGCCGATCGGCTGGACGGTGACCAAGAAGGCCAAGAACGCGGAGGCCGCGAAGGCGTTCATCGCGTACTTCACCAACAAGGACCTCGCCCGTGGCATCGCCGCGGTCGGCGACAACCTGCACCCCCGTGCCGAGCTGCCGGTGCCCGACGACCTCAAGCAGCTCAACGCGGCGCTGACCGACTCCAAGAAGGAGAAGGTCGTCTTCATGGACTCGATCGACTCGCTCTACGAGGGCACCTACGTCAAGAACGTCTTCTACCCGCTGAACAACGACCTGCTCAAGGGCAAGATCAGCGCGCAGCAGTTCATTGACCAGATCGGCCCGAAGACCGCCGACTTCTGGAAAAACCGAGGATGACGACCAGTTTGGCCACTCCGCCTGCCTCCGGCCGCAAACCGGAGGCAGGCGGTAGTACACAAGCCGCCCACATCACCAGGCGCAAGAAGCTGTTCTGGCCGTTCCTGATCCCCACACTGGTGCTCTACGGCCTGTTCCTGATCGTCCCGACGGTCGCCACCGTGGTGTTCAGCTTCTCCAACTGGAGGGGCGCAGGCGACACGCCGGAGTTCAACGGCTTCAAGCAGTACGCGCAGATCTTCGCCGACGCAGGCTTCCAGAGCGCGTTCGTCAACACGCTGATCTACATCACGCTCGGCGGCGTCGGCACGTTCGTGCTCGCGTTCCTGTTCACGATGGTGCTGCGGGACATGCGCGGCAACAAGATGGTGCGCGCGATCCTGTTCTTCCCGAACATCGTCGCCCCGGTCGCGCTGGGCATGTTCTTCGGCGTGATCTACCGCTACCAGCCCAACCGGCAGGGTCTCGCCAACTTCCTGCTGGAGAGCGTCGGCCTGTCGGCGACGAAGTTCCTCGAGGCAGGCTCGGTCACGTGGGTGGTGCTCGGCTCGATCATCTGGGCGTCCGCGGGCTTCTACATCACCATCCTGATGGCCGCGGTCGACCGGATCCCGCCGTACCTCTACGAGGACGCCTCGATCGCCGGTGCCTCACCGTGGCAGAAGTTCCGCAACATCACGCTGCCGCTGACATGGGACGTGGTCGGCATCGCCGGCGTGCTGTGGACGATCAACGCGGTGAAGATCTTCGAGCTGGTCTTCGTGATGGCCGGGTCCGGCACGTACGCGCCGCCGATCCACACGTGGACGCTCGGCATCTTCGTGTTCGACCGGTCCTTCGGCGGTACACCCGCGTTCGGTACGGCGTGTGCGTGCGCGGTCGTGATGATCCTGCTGGTGTCGGTGTTCGTGGTGGCGCTGCGCAGGATGATGCGCCGCGACGCCATCCAGTTCTGAGAGGCAGCAGTGTCGACCACCGCATTGTCATCGTCGCCGACCGGGTCAACACCCGCTGCGCGGCCGACGCGCAAACCACCGCGGCGGCCCAAACCCGCGCCGGGCACCAAGCGGATCAGCCCGATGCGGGTGATCGGGCTGATCGTCGTGTGGGCGTTCACCCTGTTCAACCTGCTGGTGCTGTACTGGCTGATCACCGCGGCGTTCAAGACGCCACTGGAGATCTTCCGTGAGCCGTTGTCGTTGCCCAGCACGCTGTTCGAGCGTGGCACACCGTTCCGCAACTTCGTCTACGCGTGGGACACCGCCGAGTTCGGCACCGCGTTTCTCAACACCGTCGGGCTGGTGGCGATCTGCTCGGTGGTGATCGTGCTGATCTCCGCTCCCGCGGCGTACGCGCTGTCGCGCCTGGGTGTGCGCGGCTCGGGCCCACTGACCGGGTTCATCGCGATTGGCATGGGTGTGCCGTTCCAGACCGTGGTCATCCCGGCGTTCATCGCGATGTCCAAGGTGCACCTGACCAACAACCTGTTCGGTCTGGCGCTGCTGTACATCGCGTTGTCGTTGCCGTTCACCGTGTTCCTGCTGACCGGGTTCTTCCGCACCCTGCCCGACGAACTGGAGGAAGCCGCGGCGATCGACGGCGCGTCGGCCACCCGCACGTTCTGGTCGATCATGCTGCCGCTGGCGCGGGGCGGGCTGATCACGGCGCTGATCCTGAACGCCATCGGGCTGTGGAACGAGACACTGCTGGCGATCGTGTTCCTGCAGGAGAACGCGAACTTCACGCTGGCCCGCGCGTTGTTCACCTTCTACAACGCCGCGTCCTACCAGTCGGAGTACGGCGGACTGCTGGCCGGTGTGGCCATCATCGTGCTGCCGATGCTCGTGCTGTACATCCTGCTGGCACGTCGGATCATCACCGGCCTCACGCTCGGCGCCGGGAAGTAGGGAGATCTCCAAGATGGCTACGGTCTCGTTCCGGGGCGCGACCCGGTACTACGCCGGCAACGACACGCCCTCGGTCGACAGGCTCGATCTCGAGGTCGCCGACGGTGAGTTCCTCGTGCTGGTCGGCCCGTCCGGCTGCGGAAAGTCCACGACACTGCGGATGCTCGCCGGTCTGGAAGGTGTCGACGAGGGTGAGATCTGGATCGGGGACAGGAACGTCACCGACATGGAGCCGCGCTCGCGGGACATCGCGATGGTCTTCCAGAACTACGCGCTCTACCCGCACATGACGGTGCACGAGAACATCGCGTTCCACCTCAAGATCGCCAAGATGCCCAAGGACCAGCGCGACGAGCGGGTCCGGGAGGCGGCCAAGCTGCTCGACCTCGAGCAGTACCTCGAGCGCAAACCGGCCAAGCTGTCCGGTGGCCAGCGGCAGCGCGTGGCGATGGGCCGCGCGATCGTCCGCCAGCCCCAGGTGTTCTGCATGGACGAGCCACTGTCCAACTTGGACGCGAAGCTGCGGGTGCAGACCCGAACCCAGATCGCGTCGCTGCAGCGCAAGCTCGGCACCACGACGATCTACGTCACTCACGACCAGGTCGAGGCGATGACGATGGGCGACCGGGTCGCGGTGCTGCGCGACGGCCTGCTGCAGCAGTGCGACACCCCGGTCGGGCTGTTCGCCAAGCCGCGCAACGTGTTCGTGGCCGGATTCATCGGCTCGCCCGCGATGAACCTGATCCCGGCACGGGTGTCCGACAGCGGTGTCGCGCTCGGCGGCGCGACGATCCCGCTGACACCGGGCCAGAAGGCGGCCGTGACCGGCACCGAGGTGGTCGTCGGGATCCGGCCGGAGGGCTGGGACATCGTCGACTGCGCCGACCAGCTGTCGATGACCATCGAGGCCGTCGAGGAACTGGGGTCCGACCAGTACCTGTACGGCTCCTCGGAGGCGGAACTGATCGCGGCGGGGGAGAGCGCCGAGCACAGGGAAGCGCCGCACCCGGTCGTGGTCCGTACACCGGGCATGGCGGAGTGGACCAGGGGACAGCAGCTCGGTGTCCGGCCCAGGCCAGGCGCTGTGCACCTGTTCGACAAGGACACGGGCGAGCGGCTGCCCGACGCGTAGCCGCGGGCAGGTGAGGGGCCCGGACCGTGTCTCGGGCTCCTCACCTGCCTGTTTAGCATTCCTTCAGCTGGCGTTGAGCGCCGTCGGCACCGTGTGCCGACGTGATCAACTTACGCAGATTGACCATGGCGGCGGTCACCGCCGCCCTCGGCGGTGCGCTGCTCAGCACGCCCGCCATCGCAGCACCGGCCACTCCGACGCCCCAGCCGTCGCAGATCAGCGACGGGCCCGATGACAGCGGCTTGGCCCCCACACCGCCCGGCGCGAACCGCGCGGCGATCCCGCAGGTGACCCCGCCCTGCGAAGGCGACGGCCAGAGTGGCCCCCGAGTCCAGATGCTCTACGTCCGCGGTGACGCCCAGCCTGACCGCCTGCCGCAGTTGCGGGCGACGCTGGTCCAGCGGGCAGCCGAGATGAACGGCCTGTTCGTGCGGTCCTCCGACGCGGCGGGATCCCGCAGGGAGATCCGGTTCGCCCACGACGCGTCCTGCGTGGTGACCGTCGTCCCGGTGGTCCTGCCGCAGTACGCGATGGATGACTACCGCATCGCCAGGGACCTGCTGAACGCCGGGGGATACAACAGCACTGACCGCAAGTACCTGACCTGGGCCGAGCTGACCGAGACCCCGGCGAACGGCTTCTGCGGCGTTGCCCCGGGATACCAGCAGGATGACCGGCCGGGCCAGGACAACAAGAGCAACACCCAGACCGCCTGGGCCTTCGTGAGGCTGAACAACTGCGCGACCGCCTACGTGGGCAACCACGAGCTGCTGCACGTACTCGGCGCGGTGCAGCCGTCGGCGCCGAACTCCACCGGCGCGCACTGTTACCTCGAAGGGGACGCGATGTGCTACGACGACGGGCACATCCCGAACCCGCCGGGCAAGATGATCCCCTGCCCGATCCCGGCGTCGAACTGGCTCGACTGCCACGGCGACTCGTATTTCAACCCCAACCCCCGCGAGGGCGGCTACCTCGCCAGCCACTGGAACACCGCCAACAGCCGCTACCTGGTCAAGAGCAACCCGAACCCCGGCTTCCCGGCGTCGGTGCTGCTGGCCAATCCGGCCACCGGCTGGGTCGCCGACGTGGACGGCGCGCGCCCCAACGACGGCACCAGGATCAAGGCCGAGAAGCACAACGGCTACACCGCCCAGCACTGGGCGCTGACCAAGCAGGCTGACGGCCGCTACCAGTTCGCCGCGGCGATCGCGTCGGACAAGGTGCTGGACAGCAACATCGACCGCGGCCGGGTCGTCGACGGCACCTCGTACTTCAGCCATCTCTGGAAGAACTTCAGCAGCGACAACCAGAAGTGGACGCTGCGCCCGGTCGGCGGTGGCCTGCACCAGGTGGTCGGTCACGACGGGGCCTGCCTGACCGCGAACGAGTACGGCAAGGTGCTGGGCGTGTGGACCTGCACCGGCCAGGAGAACCAGAACTGGCGGATCCTGCCAGTCTGATTCGCGCGCCGAACCAGGCGGTGCGGGCCTGGAAACACTGAGGGCCCGCACCGCTGTTCACGACGAGGTCGCCATCTCGAGCACCGGCGGCTTGAGGTAGCTGGTCGCCCAGGCGACCACAGTGCCGAGCGCGGCGATGGCCATGCCGGTGATCACCGGGGCCGAGGGGCCGAAGTCGCTGATCACCCAGCCACCGGTGGCCGAGCCTGCCGCGATGCCCAGGTTGCACGCGGAGGCGGGCAGCGAGGACGCCAGCTGGCCGCCGGGGCCCGCCAGGCCCACCACCCGCAGCTGCAGGGACGGCGCCATGCCGAAGGCGAATACTCCCCACACCAGCAGCACCAGCGCCGCCAGTACCGGGACCGAGCCGAGGATCCACAGCGCCAGCAGGGCGACCGCGGTGCCGGAGGTGGCGATGATCAGCGTGCCTGACGCGTTCCGGTCGGCGAACCGGCCCCCGCCGACGGATCCCACGGCGGTGGCCAGGCCGTAGGCGAACAGGAACACACTGACCATCGCACCGGTGACGCCGGTGACGGTCCGCAGGAACAGCACGATGTAGGTCAGCGTCGCGTACAGCGAGGCGAACACCAGGAAGTTGAGGCCCAGCACGGCCAGCACCCGTGGCGCGAAAGCGTGTCTGGCCTGTCCGGCCGCGCCGCTCCCGGTGGCAGGCACTGAGGGAACCAGCACCACCACGGCGATCAGCGCGATGACACTGAGCGCGATGATGGCGACGAACGAGTTGCGCCAGCCGAGCCATTGGCCGACCAGCGTGCCCAGCGGCACGCCCAGCGCGGCCGACACCGTGACGCCGGAGATGACCGTGGAGATGGCCCGGCCCGCGCGCTCGGGCGGGACGATCGCCATGGCCGTCACGAACGCGACACCGATGAACAGGCCGTCGACCGCGCCGGAGACGAACCGCGCCGCGACGAAGACCTCGTGGTCGCTGGCGGTCACCAGAACCAGATTGGCCACGGCGAACACGACGACCGCACCGACCAGCACCCACCGCTTGTCCAGTTTCAGGGTCAGCACAGTCAAAGCCGGGCCGCCGAGCGCGATGCCCAGCGCGTACGCGGTCACCAACGTGCCGCCCGCGGCCACCGAGATGTGCAGGTCGGCGGTGATCAGGTCCAGCACACCCACCACGAGCAGTTCCGCACAGCCCAACACGAAGACGCCGAAGAACAGCGTCGCCAGAACCAGATTGGGCTTAGACACTCGCATCGCTGGTCGCGGTCGGCTCGTACTCGTCATGGCGGCGCAGCCAGCCCATGGCAGGACTGTCGCTGCGGCCAGGCGGTTGCTCCCAGTCCTCCTGGCGGCCGCGGGCGGTGAGGTCGAGCCAGTTGTAGGTGCCGTTGAGCAGATCGATGCCACGCCCGAAGCAGGAGTACGTGTGGAAGACGCGGTCGCCGTCTCGCAGGAACGCGCTGATCCCCGTTTCGGATCCGGTGTATCCCTGCCAGCCGGGATTGTCGCGGACGAGCTCCTCGAACGGCCGGTAGTTGTACTCGACCGGGGTGATCGACGGGTCGAAGGTGACGTGGAAGTCGTAGTTGAAGTGGCTGCCGTGCGAGGAGTACCAGGGGATGGTCCAGCCCATCCGCTCCTTGTAGCGCTCGAGCTTGTCCAGTGGCGCCACGGAGACGCCTGCCAGCGTGGTGTCGCGGGCGTGCAGGTGGCTGAGGTTGCCCACGTTGTCGATCCAGAACGAACAGGCCGGGCAGGCCTCGTCGTCGTCCGGGTCGAGCATGATGTGGTAGATCACCAGCTGGCTGCGCCCTTCGAACAGATCCAGCAGGGTGGTCGTGCCGTCGTTGAACGTGTAGTCCTTCGTGACCTCGACCATCGGCAGGCTTCGCCGGGCGGCGTTGACCCTGTCGCGGTGTCGGGTGAGTTCCTTCTCCTGGGCGAGGAGATCCTTGCGGGCCGTGAGCCATTCCTCTCGTGAGACCACATCGGGCAGGTTTTCCAGCGACATCTCGTCAACCTCCAACTGCTCTTGTTTTGCAATCAGTCGCACCCTAGGGGATACTGGTGCACATCTGCAACCGGTTCGGAGGTGCGTGCGGTGCGGAAGGACGAGCGGTCGAGCTGCCCGATCAACCTGTCACTGGAGATATTCGGTGACAGGTGGACGTTGCTGGTGCTGCGCGACGTGATCTTCGTGGGCGTCCGGCACTTCCGGGAGATGCTCACCGGCCCGGAGCGGATCTCCTCCAACGTCCTGGCCGACCGGCTCGCCGTGCTCGTCGAGCACGGGCTGCTCACCAAGACCGGCGATCCCACGCACAAGCAGAAGGTCACCTACCGCCTCACCGAGCAGGCGATCCAACTGGTGCCGGTGTTCGCCCAGCTCAGTGTCTGGGGGATCCAGCACCTCCCGGTGGCCGACGAGTACGCCGCCCGCACCAGGGTGCTGGCCGCCGGAGGGCCACCGCTGTGGGAAGCCTTCATGGACGAACTCCGCGAGACCCACCTCGGTCCGGCGGCCCGCCGACAACCAGCGCCCGCCGGACCGACCGTGGCCGAGCGGATGCAAGCTGCCTACGAGGCGGTGGTGGCCAACGGCTGACTACGGCTGCCAGTCCGCACGCAGCAGTTCGTACTCGACCTCGCCGTGTTCGGTGCCGGGCAACGGGTCGTCGAAGTGCACGTGGAAGGTGCGCAGATAGCGCAGGCCTGCCTTCTCCATCACCCTGCGGGACGCGGTGTTCACCGCCATGGTCTGCGCCCACACCCGCTGCACGCCCAGGTCGGTGAACCCCTTGCTGATCAGGGCTCGCGCGCCTTCGGTGGCGTAGCCGCGGCCCCACACCGCGGCCATGAGCCGGTAGCCGATCTCGACCTCGGCGGTGGAACCGTCCTCGGGCGGCTGCAGCGACAGCCACCCGAGGAAGTCCCCTGTGGACCGTTCGACGACGGCCCAGCGCCCGGCCGGGCCGAGGGTGTAGTCGTGCAGGATCCTGGGCAGCACCTCGTCCTCGATCTCGGCGCGCGGAGTCGGCTCGCCGGTGAGGTAGCGCATCACCTCGGGATCACTGTCGAGCAGGACCAGGTTGTCCACGTCGGCCTCGGTGAAGCGGCGCAGCACCAGCCGGTCGGTCTGCAGGAACACGTCCACCCCTCGGCCTTTCCCCTGGCGACGATCAGGGCGCCATCCTGCCGGGGACCTCGCTGGGTTGTCCAAAACTTATCGTCGGCGGGTCGTCACCGACGGTCGCCCGGCGCCGGTTCGCCCTGCCGGGCCACCACGTCCGGTCGCCGAGCAGGACCAGCAGGGTCGGCAGGATCAGGATCCGCACCACCACCGCGTCCAGCAGCACCGCGAAGGCCAGTCCGAAGCCGATCTGTTTCATCTCCAACTGGTCGATGAACACGAAGCTGGCGAACACCGACACCATCACGACCGCGGCACTGGTCACCATGGCGGCCGAACCGGTGATCCCACTGACGACCGCGTCCCGTGTGGACAGACCGAGGTCCCTGGCCTCCTTGATCCGGCTGAGCACGAACACCTGGTAGTCCATGGACAGTCCGAACAGGATCACGAAGAAGATCAGCGGGAGGTGTGCGCCGACGAACCCGGCCGAGGTGAAGCCGAGCAGGCCCTCGGCCCAGGTGTTCTGGAACACCGCCACGATCGCGCCGAACGCGGCACCGGCGGACAGGATGTTGAGCCCGATGCCGATCACGGCGAGCACCACCGAGCGGAACGCGAGCAGGATGGTGACGAACGTCAGCAGCAGCACGAAACCCAGCACCCATGGCAGTTGCTCGGCTTGGTTGTCGACATAGTCGACGTTGCGCGCGACTCCACCCGACACCGCGTACTCGGCACCGGGCACACGGCCGACCGTCTCCGGCACCAGCCCGGCCCGCAGCCGGTGCAGCGAGGCCGTGCCCTCCGTCGAACTGGCCGCGGCGGAGATCGGCAGTTCCAGCGTGCTCACCGTCGCGTCCGCCGACGTCCGCAGCCGCAGAGGACCGCGGACAACCACCGGATCCTCCGTGGCACGCTCGGCGAGCGCGGTGAGCGCACGTGTCACCGCACGTGACTGGGCCGCGTCCGCGTGCACGACGACCAGGTGCGACACGCCCTCGGCCGGGAACTGCGCCACCAACGTGTCGTAGGACCGCATCTCGGGGATGGCACGGGAGAACGTCTCGTTGCCCTCCACCTTCAGCTTCAGTCCCGCCGCGGGCAACGCGAGCAGGACCAGCGCGGAGATCCCGACGACCAGTGTCACGGCAGGGCGCCGCAGCACCGCACGCACCATCCTCGGCCACATCTGAGCCCGCTCGGCCCGGACACGTCCCCGGGCAAGACGGCCGGGATCGGTCCGGCGGCCGAACACGGCCAACAGCGCGGGAAGCACCGTGAGCGAACTGGCCACCGACACCAGCACGACGATCACCGAACCAGTGGCGATGGACGAGAACACGATGTCCCCGGTGAGATACAGCCCGGCGAGCGCGACCAGCACGGCCAGTCCGGAGATCACGACCGTGCGCCCGGCGGTGGCCGCCGCGAGCTCGATCGCCGCGCGGTGCGTCAGCTCGCCACCGGACCTGGCCCGTTCCTCACGGACCCGTTTGAGATAGAACAGCGAGTAGTCCACACCCACCGCCATCCCGATCATCAGGATCACGTTGGGGACCGCGCCGCCCGCGTCCGGGAACACATGCGAGGCAAGGGTGTACAGGCCCATCGACGCGCCCACCGATGTCAGGGCCAGCAGCAGCGGTACCCCGGCGGCCACGATCGAGCCGAACACGATGAACAGGATCAGCAGGGTGACCGGCAGCGTGATCATCTCCGCGTGCAGCAGGCCGTCGCTGAGCTGTTTGTTGACACCACGCGAGTTGGACGCGTTGCCGGTCTGTTCGATCCGCACACCTGGCTGTGCCGAGGCCACCGCGGTGACCTGGTCGGTGATGGCCTGGAGATCGGTCTTGGCCTGCTTGAGATCCCCGGTCATGGTGATCGCGACCATCAGGGTGCTGCCGTCCGCCGACCGTTGCGGTGGCGCGACCGCGGCCACCCCGGGCAGACCGTGGATCCGGCGTGCGACGTCGTCCGCGGCGGCCTGGTCGGCCGGACTGATCAGGACCCGTTCCATCGGCGGCGGCATCATGCTCGCGTCCATCGCGACGGCCTCGGCGCGTCCCGCCTCACCGACGAGGAAATCCCGGTTGTCCGGCGCCTTGCCGCCGACCAGGGCGCTGATGCCGAGGCACAGCGCGACGAAGACCACCCATCCGGTGATCGCCTGCCAGGGATGGCGTGCGCTCCACCTGGCAGCCCGCACGGTCAGTGGTGGTGACGTCATGGTTTCGCTCCTGATGATCTTCCGTGTGTGACGTCGAGCTTTTCGCGTGGACGCGGGAGGATCACTGGTACGGGCAGGGCAGTTGCCGGTGGGGACAGCCCTACCCCCGGGGCCGCGTCGACAGGGGGAACTGATACGAAAGAGAAAGACAAACGATCTTTCGGAAGATTCTTTTTTCTGTTATAGTGAATGAAAGAGTCCGTACAGTTGATCTGTGCGTGTAGAACAGTCTGATGTGAATGTCCTGAAACCACAGTGCGAATGGGTTTCCCCGGCGCGGTCGACTTCTGTGGTAGTCGAATGCGATGCCGCTCACCCGGTCATGGCGGCAGGCGAGTGGACGTGGCTGGGATGATTCCGGTGCGGACCGACGTGATCGTGGTGGGTGGCGGCCCCACGGGGCTGATGGTGGCCAACGAGCTTGCGCTGGCTGGGATTGGTGTGGTCGTTCTGGAACGGCTCGCCGAGCGCAGCGGCCAGTCGAAGGCGCTGAACCTGCAACCTCGCACGGCCGAGATGTTCGACTTGCGCGGGTTGATGGAGCCCCTGCGGCACTCTGTGCACGGCACGTGGGGGAGTGGGCATTTCGGTGGGCGTCCATTGAGCCTCGCGGGGTGGCGAACCCGACATCCGTATCAGGTGAACATTCCTCAGGCAGGGGTGGAACAAGCACTGGAAGAACGGCTCGCCGAGCAGGGCGTGCACGTGTCGCGTGGGCACGAACTCATCGAATTCACCCACCAGGACACGGGCGTGACGGCCACCGTGCGGAGCCCGACGGGCGTGCGTCGGCTGCGGGCCAGCTATCTGGTCGGCTGTGACGGCGGCCGCAGCACAGTCCGCAAGCAGCTCGGTGTCGCGTTTCCCGGCACGGACGCCAGCCGATTCGCCATCGCGGCCGACGTCGTCCTCGGCACCGTGCCGGACACCGTGCCCACACGGCTGCGGTCGGTGCGCGACGCGATCGCCACCGACAAGGACGGGCGACGCGGATCGGGCGGGCTGATCCCGCTGGGGAGGCCGGGCTACTACCGGCTGGGCTTCAGCGACCCGGACGCCCGGCGGCAGGACCAGACCGAGCCCGTGTCGACGGCCGAGGTGACAGCCGCGGCCCGGCGGCTTTACGGAGACGACCTGGTGATCGCCGAGGTCCGCTGGGCGTCCCGGTTCACCAACGCCACCCGGCAGGTCGAGCGGTATCGAGTCGACCGGGTGCTGCTGGCAGGCGATGCCGCGCACATCCACTACCCGGCCGGCGGGCAGGGCCTGAGCCTGGGGATACAGGACGCGATGAACCTCGGCTGGAAGCTCGCCGCCGAAGTGCGCGGCCAGGCCCCGGCGGGCCTGCTGGACACCTACCACGCCGAACGGCACCCAGTGGGGGCGCGAGTGCTGGCCAACACCAGGGCGCAAACCCTGCCGCCCCAACCGGATCCGGAAACACTGGCGATGCACGGCCTGATCACCCAGCTGGCCGAGCTGCCCGAGGCCAACCGGTACCTGGCCGGGATGGTGTCCGGATTGGACATTCGATACCCGATGGACGGGCCGGGACACCCGTTGCTGGGCAGCAGACTGCCCGACGCCGAACTGGACGTCGATGGGCGGTCCCGCTGGGCCAGCGACCTGTTCCACACCGGTAGGGGAGTGCTGCTCAGCACCGATTCCCGGTATCCGGTGGCCGCGAAGCCGTGGGCCGACCGGGTCGTGACAGCAACTGTGCCGAAACTTCCCGACCTGGCGGCCGATGCTGTGCTGGTTCGCCCGGACGGCTACGTCTGTTGGATCGGTGCGTCCGGTGATCCGGTCGACAACATCGTCCGGCTGGACAGCGCGCTGGGTGACTGGTTCGGCCGCGCGGCGGGCATCGGGACGTAATTCACTTGATCTTGGTGCGGGTCCACGCTGCACTGCAGCAGGGCACCTCGGGGCGCGGTGCCGGTAGCCAAGGAGGCAGCGGCAGCGATGGAGATCCGTTCCACGACCGACCAGGACTTCGACGTCTTCGTCACCACCATGTACACCTCGTTCGGGCGTTTCCCGGAAACCCCGAACGAGGACGGCGGCGGAATGCGGTGGGCGGCGCTTGAAATGGACCGCAGCCTGCTCGCCCTGGCGGCGGACGGTCGGCCCGTCGGCACCGCCGCCGCGTACACCTTCGAGCTCACCTTGCCCGGTCCGAGCGTCGTCCCGGTTGCCGGGGTGACCGCCGTCGGCGTCGTGCCTTCGCACCGACGGCAAGGTGTGCTCAGCGCGATGATGCGGCACCAGCTCACTGAGTTGCGGTCCCGAGGGGAGTTCGTCTCCGTGCTGCTGGCCTCCGAGGCCCTGATCTACCGCAGGTTCGGCTACGGACCGGCGACCTACACCCAGCAGCTGACGGTGCCGCGTCACGAGGCCGCCTTCGCCGCGCCCCGGGGGCACGGCACAGCGGCGACCGGCTCGATCGAGCTGCTGCGCCGCGGCGAGTGCGGTGAGGTGCTCGAACAGGTCTACGACCGGTACCGCCGCGCGCAACCGGGCGCGCTGTCCCGGCCACACCGCTGGTGGGCCCTGGGCGCGGGACAGTCCCCGGTGTCCTCGGCGCCGCGCTACGTCGCCGTGCACCGCGACACCGACGGCGTACCGGACGGGTATGCCAGCTACTCGCTCACCGACACCACCATGACAGTCGACGAGACCATCGCCACCGACCACACCGTCTTCACGGCCCTGGCCCGGTTCGCGCTCGGCCACGACCTGATCACGGAGGTCGTGTTCAAGCACTTCCCGTTCGAGCATCCCCTGCGCTGGCAGCTCGCGGACTTCCGTGCCGGTCAGGTGAGCCACGCCTCTGACTGGCTCTGGGTGCGGCTGCTGGACGTCCCGCGCGCGTTGACCTCGCGCGGCTGGCTCACCGAGGGCGAGCTCGTCCTGGACGTCGACGACCCGTTCCTCGGCGAGCACGGCCGTTACCTGCTGACCGTGCGGGACGGCAAGGCTGACTGCGTCCCGACCGACCGGGAGCCCGATCTGTCGCTGGACGTGAGCGACCTGGGCTCGATCTACCTCGGCGGCACCACCCCGAGCACACTCGTGCGCGCCGGACACATCCGGGCCCACCACCCGCGCGCGTCCACCGTCGCTGACGCTCTCTTCCGCGCAGAACGCACTCCGCAGTGCCTGCACTGGTTCTGACCGAACTTCGTGCCCAGGCAGCCCACAGTCACCCAACTTCGTCCAGGACTACGGTCACGATAAGTTCCATCATGACGTAAATAGGAGAGTGGCTCAGACGGTCCAGGGGACCTGAGTGGACGGGTAGAACCCGATGCCCATGGCGCGCCAGTGTGGTGCGTGGGTCGCCAGGCGGCGCCGGAAGTCCTCCCAGTCGTGGGTGCGGCGTGGGGACCAGCCGAGTTCGGCGATCGCGGGCAGCCGGGGGAAGGCCATGTGGTCGATGTCGTCGCGGCCGCGCAGGTGTTCCGACCACAGTGGACCTTCGACGCCGATCACGGCCTGTTCGGGCACGCCGTCGAGGTAGGTGCCGGGATCCCAGTCGTAGACGTCCCGGACGTCGAGGTAGCCCGCCCACTTGAAGCCGATGGGGGAGTCGGGGGTGTACTTCATGTCGAGGTAGACCTTGTTGGCGGGGGAGAGGAGGATCTGGTGGCCGCGGGCGGCCGCCTCGGCGATGCGGGGATCGTCGTCGGTCTTGTGCCAGAACTGGGCGACGGTGCCCGCACGCGGGTCGGCGCGCAGGATCTCGTGCCAGCCGATGGCTTGTTTTCCGTTGCGGTGCACGCAGTTCAGTGCTCGCTGGACGAACTCGACGTAGCCTTCTTCGGGTGTGGCATGGGTTTCGTCGGTACCGATGTGCAGGTACCGGCCGGGGGTGATGGCGGCCAGTTCGGTGAGCACGTCGTCGGCGAACTGGTAGGTGAGCTCCCTGTCGGTGCACAGTGAACTGAATCCGGTCGCGGTTCCGCTGCGGGTGAACGGTTCCGGTGGCACGCCGTCGCAGCTGAGTTCCGGGTAGGCGACCAGTGCGGCGTTGGTGTGCCCGGGGATGTCGATCTCGGGGATGACGGTGACGTGTCGGGACGCGGCGTACGCGACGATGTCCTGGAACTCCCGCTGGGTGTAGAAACCGCCGGGCCCGCCGCCGATCTGGGTCGCGCCGCCGACCGTGGCGAGCTTGGGCCAGCTGGTGATCTCCAGCCGCCAGCCCTGGTCGTCGGTCAGGTGCAGGTGCAGGACGTTGATCTTGTAGAGGGCGATCTGGTCGATGAACCGCTTGACCTCGTCGACGGTGAAGAAGTGCCGTGCCACGTCCAGCATCGCGCCCCGGTGCGCGAACCGCGGGTAGTCCAGGATCTCGCCGCCGTCGACGTGTCTCGGCCCGTCGACGGGCAGCAGTTGGCGCAGGGTTTGGGTCGCGGCGAACAGTCCCGCCTCGGTGTTGGCCACCAGGGCGATGCCGGTGTCGCTGACCGTCAACTGGTAGCCGCTGTCGCCGATCCGGGCGTCCGCGCCGTGGAGTGACAGGGAGATCTCGCCTGTCGTGCCAGTGGCCAGCCCGAGCGTCCCGGCGAGGTACTGCCCGACGGCCGCGGCGCCGCCGCCAAGGCCGATCGTGGTCTCGGGGGTGATCAGAAAGCCCTGTTCGGAGGGCCGGACCTGGACGGGGGCGGGGACAACACACGCGATTCGGGGACTCATGCATCGGTTCTAGCAACCGGGTGCACACAGACCCTGCACGCACACTCGTTCCACTACTACGGACCTAGTGACCATCATCGTGACGAAATACCACACAAAAGCAACGGAGCGCGCGACTGATCGGTTATCGGGTTGGTTCGATGCCGAGTGCGAGGTGGAGCTGGCGTGCCCACCAGTGGACCTGGGCGGTCGAGTCGGTCTCGGGGAGGCCTGCGCTGCGCCGGAAGTCGTTGCCGTAGCGGGCTTCCACGGCCATCGCCTGGTGGAGCGCGGCGATGGCGAGCCGGGTGTCGGACAGGGAGCTGCCGGTGGGGCGGAGCTGGTGGAGTGCGTCGACGACAGGGTTGAGCATGCCGCTGCCGGGATCGCGCCAGCCCGCCGCGTGCAGTGCCATCGCGAGTTCGCCGTAGCCGCGTCGGTACAGGCTTTCGAGGGATTCCACGAGTGCGAGCAGGTCTGGGCCGCGTTCCAGCCAGCTTGTGAGGACGTCCTGGAGTGCGTCACGGAGTTGGCGGCCGCCGTGTCGCAGGAGTTCGGTGAGGAGCTTGTCCCGGTTGCCGAAGTGATGGGTGACTCCGGCGTCGGTCATGCCGACGCGCGCGGCCACCGCGCGGACCTGGACCGCGGCGACGCCTCCCTCGGCGAGCAGGGTCGCCGAGGCGTCGAGGATGGCTCGGCGGGCCTCGTCGGGGGATCTGCGCACTCGGGGGGCGGTCACTGGCCGATCGTACCTTGACTGGCCAAGGTCTGCGACTTACCTTGAGGCATCAAGGTAGAATGGGGGAGGGACAATGGTCGACGTTTCGCTGGAGTTGGGGGATGTCACCCTGCGGGCCACGGTGACCGGGGCGGGGCCGACGGTGGTGCTGCTGCACGCCGGGGGTGAGCATCGCGGGGTCTGGGCGCCGGTCGCGGCCCGGATCGCCGAGCACGGGTTGCGGACGGTGGCCGTGGATCTGCGCGGCCATGGGGCCAGTTCCGGGACTGCGGCGAGGCTTCGTGACATCGCTGGTGACGTGACCGAGGTGGTGGTGGGGGAGCGGGCGCCGGTTGTCGTGGTGGGCGCGTCTCTCGGTGGGTTCGCGGCCATCGCTGCTCTCGCGGAGCCGTTTGTGGCGGAGCGGGTGGCCGGTCTGGTGCTCGTGGACGTTGTTCCTGACCCTGATCCCGAGCGGGTTCGCTCCTGGTTGGCCGAGCGTGGGCTGCGTGATCAGTACGCCGAGCTCACGGAGGACATCCTCGGGCAGGGGAGCGAGTTGCTCTCGGTGGCCGCGCGGCTGGACATGCCGATCCTGTTGGTGCGTGGGGGAGCGGAGTCTCCACTGAGCGACGACGAGGCAGATCGTCTCTGCATGGTCAACCCTCGGGTCACCGTTGCCGGTGTGTCCGGTGCTGGCCATCTGGTGGCTCGTGACGCCCCGGCTGAGCTGGCGCGGGTCTTGTCAACGCACGCCGCCGGGTGGCTGGGCATCATCCCGGACTAGTTCCTATACTACGAACTTTGTTGGATTCATCATGACGAAAATACAGACAACAGAACCTGCACATACAGGGAACGCCGTGAGTCTGTTTCAGGCGTTCTCTGTATGTGGGGCAAGTGTTTCAGTCGGTGCGCGGTCCGCGCGGTATGCGCTGGGGCTCACTCCGCGGACTCGTTTGAACGCTGAGCTGAAGGCGAACCCGTCCGCGTAGCCGACCCGGCTCGCCACCGCTGCGACCGGGGCGCTCTCGCGGCGCAGCAGGTCCGCGGCCAGGGTCATGCGCCAGTCGGTCAGGTAGGCCAGCGGGGGCTCGCCGACGAGTTCGGTGAACCGGCGGGCGAAGGCGGATCTGGACACGTTGGCGACCGAGGCCAGGGAGTCCGCTGTCCACGGCCCGCCGGGGTCGGTGTGCATGGCGCGCAGCACCGGCCCGATCACCGGATCGCCGAGCGCGCGGTACCAGGCGGGCGGGTCGGACTCCGCCCGGTCGAACCAGGCCCGCAGAGTGCACACCAGCAGCAGGTCCAGCAGTCGGTCGAGGACGACCTGTTGTCCGGGCTGCTCGGGGCACGTCTCGGGGACGATCAGTTCCAGTTGCATGCACGGCACTTCGTGTCCGGGTACCACCAGCACCGGGGGCAGGGCGTTGAGCAAGCCTGCGGCCCACGTCCCCGGGCGCGGTGTACGAGCCGACCACGAGGTTGGCCGTGTCTTCGCGCCACGGGGACAGGTCGGGCGCTGGGGATTGGGCCGGATCCGTCACCGGGGCGGGATCGCATTCGATGTCGCAGCGCACGGTGAGTTGCGGTGGCCTGTCGGGTTCGTCGGCGACCACAAACGAGTCCGGGCCGCGGACCACCGCCACATTGCCGACGGGCAGCCGCACGGGCGGGCCGTCGGCGGGGATCAGCCAGCCGGAGCCGGTGACCATGGTGCAGAGGGTGAGTTCGGCTGGGTGGATGTAGCGCAGTGACCAGGGCGGGGTCAGGACCGAACGGCTGAGCAGCGCGCTGTTCGCGCGGACGCCACGGACCAGGTCGGCGAAGGGATCCACTCTCGCAAGGGTAGACGAATGGACAGGTAATTGAGTGAATCGATAATGGATTGTCTCGTTGTGGGCGGGTTGACTGCTGTGCATGACAACAACGACTGTGGTTCTGGGGGCCACCGGCAAGACCGGGAGCCTGGTGGTGGCGGGGGTGCGGGCGGCCGGGCACCGGGTGCGTGCCGCTTCGCGGTCCGGTGTGGTGCGTTTCGACTGGTTCGATGAGTCCACATGGGACGCTGTGGTGACGGGTGCCGACGCGGCGTATCTGCTGGTCCCCGAGGAGGCGCTGCTCGTGGCTCCCCGGTTCGTGTCGTTCGCGGTGGAGCGTGGCGTGCGTCGTCTGGTGACGTTGACCGGTACTGGCGTCGAGGAACTGGGCGAGAAGGATTTCCTGGACATGGAGGTGGCGGTGCGCGACTCGGGTGCGCAGTGGACGGTGTTGCGGCCGGGCTGGTTCAACCAGAACTTCGACCGTGGCGTGTTCCGCGATGCCCTGCTTTCCGGCGATCTGCGGCTGCCCGCCGGGGACGGGCGGACACCGTTCATCGATGTCGCCGACATCGCCGCGGTGGCGGTGGCGGCGCTGACCGAGGATCGGCACCACGGGCGGACCTATGAACTCACCGGCCCGCGGGCGCTGAGTTTCGGCGAAGCCGTGGCGACCATCGCGCGGGTGTCCGGTCGGGCGCTGACCTACACCGACATCCCGGAAGAGGATTATGTCGCCGCGCAGCAGGCCGCCGGTGCGAGCCCGGACCAGGCGAAACTGGCGGGCATGGTGCTCGGGCAGGTCCGCAGAGGGGAGGCTGAGGCAGTGAGCGACGCTGTGTCGGACGTGCTCGGTCGCCCCGCCGTGGATTTCGCCGACTACGCGGCGGTGGCGTGGAAACCCTGACCCGGCCGCGGGTGCTGCTGGTCTGCCCGGTGTGCGTGATCGGTCTCAGTGTGTGCGGACGGGGGAGGTCGCTTCGCGGATGGCGGCGGTGTCCCAGTAGAACGGGCGGACCTCGGTGATCTGTCCGTTGTGGACGGTGATGGTCTGCAGGATCGGGAAGTGCAGGTGCAGGCCGGTGGTGCGGGCCTGTGCGTGTACGTGGGTCAGTACGACCAGTGGGGTGGTGGTGGTCAGGAAGGTCTGGTCGAGCATGTCGAAGGCTTGCCAGGTTTCGGCCATGGTGTGGAAGAACTGTTCCATGCCGTCGTGGCCGCGCCAGGTTCCGCCGTAGGGGAGGTTGGCGGCCTGGTGCAGCACGACGTGTGGGGAGAAGTACGGGGCGAGCGTCGCGAAGGACGCTCGCCCCGGGCCGCCTGCGGCGAGGTAGTCCGCCTCGGCTGCGTACATGCCGGTGAGGACGGACAGGGGGTCGGTGGTCATGACTGTCATGGTGGAGTGTCGTGACCACTGCGGGCTGGCGGTATTCCGCCTTGGCGTTACGTGTCCAGGGTTGGGCCGCGTAGGGCGTCGACGAGCCATTCGAAGGCCGGGACCGAGGGTGGGCGCTCGGGCCAGCCGTTGATCTTGCCGAGCAGTGCCCAGTAGCGCTCGACGCGGCGGTCGCTGAAGGTGGCGAGTGTGTCGGCGAGCGTGTGGCGCTCGTCGGCGGGCAGGTCGGCCGGGATGATGCGGTGCAGGATCTCCTGTCCTTCGGGTGATGCCGGGTCGATGCCCGCGGCGTGGGCGGGTGCGGCGTGTTCGAACACCAGTGCCGGGTCGGCGTGTGCTGGTGGTTGGGTGTGGGAGTCGGTGGAGCCCGCGACGGCCATTTCGCGTACGCGTTGTTTGAACGACGGGTCGGCGACGAGTTCGGCGAGTTCGATCCAGGCGTCGACCTGTTCGGGGGTGGGGTCGTCGGGTAGGTCGGCTGGCATGGTGCGCATGCCGTCGGCGATGTGTGCGCCTTCTGGCCGTGGTTCGACGCCCGCGAAGGCCTCGTCGACGAATTCGTCGATGATGTTTTGCCGTTGCTGTGCGGACAGCTTGGCCAGTTCGTGCATCAGTTTCATCTCCTCGGTCGTGCTGCCTCTGGTGGCGACCGAGTTGAGGACCGCGCGGCGTAGCCGGAGGGTGCGGATCTCGGCGTCCAGTGCGCGGACGTGTGCTTTGGCGACGTCCGCGACGGTGACCTGTTCGCGGAGGACTCGCTCGACGGTGTCGAGGTCGATGCCCAGTTCGCGCAGGGTGCGCACCAGGTCGAGGCGGGCCGCGGCTTCGGCGTCGTAGATCCGGTAGTTGCCGGTGGTTCGTCCCGCGGGTGGGACGAGGCCGAGGTCGGACCAGAATCGCACGGTGCGCACCGGCAGGCCGGTGGTTCGGGCTAGTTGCCCGATGCTGAACATCTCGGTCACAACCTCAGCCTCAACCTTCCAGCGACTGGAGACTCAAATTGATTATCGCGCCCGGACCCGTGGGTCGCCTGCGACCGGCTGGTAGAACTTCCGGCGTGACTGACGGACAGGATCAAATGGGGCAAACGGGTCACCGTGGGCAGCGCAACGCCGCGCGGACGGTCATGGCGTTGTCGTCGGTGGTGGTCGCCGCGTGCGCGGTGGCGGTGACGGTGAAGGTGTTGAGCACGGACATCGCCTCGGCGAGGCCGTTGCGGTTGTTGGACCAGGAGGCGTTGGAGCGGCAGGTGCTCGATGAGGCCGGGAATCTGCGGTCGGATCGTCCGGGCAGGGTGGCTTGTCCCACCTCGGTCGTGGTCGAGGTGGGCAAGAAGTTCGACTGCCGGGTTTTGGGCGGTACGAACCCGAAGACTGTGTTCGTCAAGATCATCGACGATCAGGGTGACCTGTCCCTCTCGCAGTCTCCTCAGTGATGCTGGCCTAGACGGTCGACAGGAAGTGGTCGAGGACGCGGGTGCCGAAGTGCAGGCCGTCGACGGGGACGCGTTCGTCGACGCCGTGTGCCATGGCGCGGTAGTCGAATCCTTGCGGCAGGGACAGGGGTGCGAAGCCGTAGCCGGGGATGCCGAGGCGGGCGAAGGCTTTGGCGTCGGTTCCGCCGCCCATGCAGTAGGGCACGACGATGGCGTCGGGGTCCTGGGTGTGGATGGCGGCGGTCATGGCGTCGAACCAGGGGGAGTCGACGGGGGCTTGGATGGCGGGGCTGCGGTTGACGAATTCGCGGGTGATGCCGTCGCCGAGGAGGGCGTCGATGGTGTCGAGGAGTTCCTGTTCGGTGCCGGGCAGGGTGCGGGTGTCGATTTCGGCGGTGGCGGTTGAGGGGATGACGTTGACCTTGTATCCGGCTTTGAGGACGGTGGGTCGGGTGCTGTTGCGGATGGTGTTCTCGATCAGTGGGGCGGCTTTGCCGAGTCTGGTGAGTGTGGTGTCCATATCGGACAGGTCGATGTCGGTGCCGAGTGCGTGGCCGGTGCGTTCGAGGAAGGCGGTGACGGTGGGGGTGAGGCGGGTCGGCCAGGGGTGGTGTGCGATGCGGTCGAGTGCGCTGACGAGTTTGGTGACGGCGTTGTCGTCGTTGTGGCGGGAGCCGTGTCCGGCGCGGCCGGTGGCGGTGAGGCGTAGGTGGCTGGTGCCGCGTTCGGCGGTGCCGATGGGGTAGAGGCGTCGTGGTGTGCCGTCGGCGTGGGTGACGTGGTAGGAGTAGCCGCCGGATTCGCTGATGGTGGCGCCGCAGCCGTGGAACAGTTGGGGGTGTTCGTCGACGAGCCATTCGGCGCCGTGGTGTCCGGCGTCTTCTTCGTCGGCGACGAAGGCGAGGACGATGTCGCGTCGTGGTGCGCGGTCTTGGTGGGCCCAGGCGTTGACGACGGTGAGGACCATGGCGATGAAGTCCTTCATGTCGGTGGCGCCGCGGCCCCAGACGTAGCCGTCGGTGATGTCGCCGGAGAAGGGGTCGCGTGTCCATTGGGCCGGGTCGGCGGGGACGACGTCGAGGTGGCCTTGGACGAGCAGGGCGGGCAGGGTGGAGTCGCGGCCGGTGAGTCGGGCGATGACGTTGCTGCGGCGGGGGGTGCGTTCGAGCAGTTTGGACCCGATGCCGGCGCTGGCGAGTATGTCGGCGACGAGTTCGGCGGCGTCGCGTTCGCCTGCGGATTCGCCGCCGCCGTAGTTGGTGGTGTCGATGCGGATCAGCTGTGAGCACAGTTGTGCGACGTCAGCCATAGATTCCCTCCACGGCTCCTGCGGCGATGGCGGTGACGATTTTGAATGCCTTCATGGCGTCGGTCATGGTGGGTGCGTCGAAGCCGACGCGGCGGTCGGCGATGAGGTCGACGGTGGGGATGACGGCGGTGGCGTGGGCGAGGTGGGTGGCGTCGAATTCGATTTCGATGCGGTGGGGGGCGGTGGTGGTTTCGTAGCGGCCCGCGTGTTTCATGCCTTCGGTGGCTTCTGTTCGGATGAGTTCGGCGGTCCGGGTTGGGGGTGTGCAGATGGCGGCGTAGCGGCTGACGCATTGTTTCACTGCGGCTGTTCGTGCGTGCGGCACGTAGTCGGCGGCGTCGTGGCAGGTTTTGTCGTCGCCGGTCACCAGGATCACCGGGACGCCGTGTTCGTGTGCCATGGCGGCGTTGAGTCGTCCTTCGCTGGCGTGGGTGCCGTCGAGCCAGACGCCGGTGATGGAGTTCTCGAGGTAGGTGTGGGCGAGGACGCCGTCGACGCCTGCGCCGGTGTGGTAGCCGAGGAACACGACGCCGTCCACTTGGGAGTCGATGCCCTGCATCATGGACAGTGGTTTGTGGCGTCCGGTGAGCAGGGTGGCTCGGGGGTCGAGGTCTTCGAGCAGCAGGTTGCGTTGGGACGAGTGGGCTTCGTTGACGAAAACGTCGTCAGCGCCGCCGTCGATCAGGCCGGTGACGCAGGCGTTGACGTCGCCGGTGAAGAGGTGTCGCATCCGCTGCCATTGTTCGGTGCCGGGGATGACGTCCTGGGTGTAGGTGACCCCGGTGGCGCCTTCCATGTCGGCCGATATCATGATCCGCACGTGGCCACCGTAGAGGCTTAAGTTACGTCTTGGCAGTATCTGCCGGTACTCATTGACTTCTCAGGTTGATGAATGGTTACTTCTTTCCGAATTGTGGAGGAGAGGTGGTACGTCGTGCTCGTCAGACGTCGGCTGGCCGGGGCGGGGGCGGTGATCGCGCTGGTGGCGGTCATGGCACCGTGGGTGACCGGTTCCGCGCAGGCCCAAGGTGCGAAGGTGTTGCGGGCGGGGGTCACGCAGGATCTGGACTCGCTGAACCCGTTCATCACGATCACCCGGATCGGTACTGAGCTCACCCGGTTGAACTACGAGTTCCTGACGACGTACGACCCGAAGGACTTCCACCCGGTGCCGGGGCTGGCGGAGAAGTGGGAGACGTCGGCGGACAAGCTGACGTGGACGTTCACGATCCGGTCGGGTGGGAAGTGGTCGGACGGGCAGCCGATCACGGCGCAGGACGCGGCGTTCACGTTCAGCAAGATGATGACGGACAAGGACGCGGCGACCGCGAACGGCAACTTCGTGCAGGGCTGGGACTCGGTGTCGGCGCCGGATGACCGGACGTTGGTGATCAGGACCAAGCAGCCGCGGTCGACGATGCTGGCGCTGGATGTCCCGATCGTGCCGAAGCACGTGTGGGAGAAGGTGACGGATTTCAAGGCGGAGCCGCCGTTGCCGTTGGTGGGGTCGGGTCCGTTCATCACGCAGGACTACAAGGCGAGCCAGTTCATCAAGCTGAAGGCGAACAAGGACTACTGGCGGGGCGCGCCGAAGGTCGACGGTGTCGACTTCGTGTACTACAAGAACGTGGACGCGGAGGTCCAGGCGCTGCAGAAGGGCGACATCGATGTGGTGAACCGCCTGGTGCCCGCGCAGTACGACGCGTTGAAGAAGGACCCGAACGTCAAGTTGAACACCGGCCCGGGGCGCCGGTTCAACGAGGTCCTGATCAACCCGGGTGCGACGTCGGCGGATGACAAGCCGATCGGGGACGGCAATCCGGCGTTGAAGGACGTCCAGCTGCGCAAGGCCATCTCGCTGGCGATCGATTCCAGGGCGCTGGTGGACAGGGTGTGGGGTGGGTACGCGCAGGAGGCCGCCGGGTACATCCCGCCGGGGTTCTCGGAGTTCCACCTGCCGGAGCGCAAGAAGTTCGATCCGGCCGAGGCGAACAGGATGCTGGACGCGGCCGGGTACGCCAAGGGCGCGGATGGGGTGCGGGCGGACAAGCAGGGCAAGCCGTTGAAGCTGCGGTTGCTGGGGCACGCGGGCACGAACCTGGACGAGCAGGCGTCGAAGTACGTCACCAGCTGGTTGCGTGACATCGGGATCGCGGTGGAGCCGCAGATGGTGGCCGACCAGAAGGTCAACGACGCGACGACGGGGGCGAACTTCGATCTGGCGGTGTCGGGGTGGAGCGCGAACCCGGATCCGGACTACGTGTTGTCGTTGCAGACGTGTGGGGCGCGGCCGAACGCGGACGGCAAGGGCGCGACGCCGGACTCGTTCCTGTGCGACCCGGAGTACGACCGGTTGTACAACGAGCAGTTGGCGGAGACCGACCGGGGCAAGCGGGTCGAGATCGTCAAGAGGATGCAGCAGGTGCTGGCGGACCGGGCGACGTTGGTGATCCTCGGTTATGACAATCCGCTGGAGGCCTATCGGGCGGATCGGTGGGCGCCGTTCCAGACGCAGCCCGCCGATGGTGGCGTGATCTTGAACCAGCAGGGTTACTGGGGGATCTACAGCGCGACGCCGGGCAAGTCCACGGGCGTGCCCGATGGTCAGGGCACCGGGGCGGCGGAGGAGAGCAACACCGGTTTGATCATTGGTCTGGTGGTGGCCGGTGTGGTGGTCGTCGGTGGGGTTGTGTGGCTGGTCGGGCGATCACGTCGGCGTGGCGCGGCGGATGAGCGAGAGTAGGTAGCTGGTTGTGACCGATTTCCTCGCGCCTGTCGAGGAGACGATCGAACAGGCCCCGTCGCCGTCTCGTGGCGGTGGGGCCGTTCGCTATCTGCTCGCGAAGGTCGGTGGCGCGATCATGAGTGTGCTCATGGTCGTGGTGTTGGGGTTTTTCCTGTTCCGGGTGATGCCGGGGGACCCGGTGTCGATCATGACGCGGGGTCGTCCGGTGTCGGGTGCGCAGTTGGAGGAGTTGCGCCGCAGGCTCGGGTTCGACAAGCCGTTGCTGGAGCAGTTCTGGAACTATCTGGTGGGGTTGCTGCACGGGGATTTCGGGCAGTCGTACGCGTTCAACGCGCCCGCTGGGCAGATCATCGGTGAGCGGGTGGGTCCGACGGTGTTGTTGTCGGGCACGGCGGCGGTGTTGGCGGCGGCGTTGGGGTTGTGGCTGGGCGCGAAGACGGGCTGGCATCGCAATGGGCCGTTGGATCGGGGCAGCAGCGGTGTGGCGTTGGTGTTCTGGTCGATTCCGCCGTGGTGGCTGGGTGTGGTGCTGTTGATGGTCGCCGGTGGGGTGTTCCCGACCGGGGGTATGCAGAGCCCGGACAGTCCGGTGGCGTTTTTCCCGCACGCGGTGGACGTGGCCCATCACATGGTGTTGCCGGTGTTGACGTTGGTGTTGGCGTTGTATGGGCAGTACCAGTTGGTGATGCGGGCGTCGCTGCTGGAGGAGATGAACTCCGATTATCTGACCACGGCGCGGGCCAAGGGCCTGCGCGACGACCTGGTGCGGCGGCGGCACGCGTTGCCGAACGCGTTGTTGCCGACGGCGACGTTGGTGTTCCTGCATCTGGGCATGGTGGTGTCGGGGGCGATCACGGTGGAGGCGGTGTATTCGTGGCCCGGGTTGGGCCAGTTGACCGCTGAGGCGCTGGCGGCCAAGGATCTGCCGCTGTTGCAGGGGATCTTCATTGTGCTGGTGATCGCCGTGGTGATCATGAACTTGTTCGCGGACCTGTTGTTGCGGGTTCTGGATCCGAGGGTGCGTGCGTCATGACATCACCGGCGTGGGCTCGTCGGCGGGACGCGGCGGGCAAGGCGTGGCGGGAGTTCGCGACCAACCGGGGCGGGTTGATCGGCCTGGCGGTGTTGGCGGTGTTCGTCCTGATCGGGGTGCTGGGGCCGCTGCTGATCAGCGACGCGAGCCTGGACGTGACGCGGGCGGCGGGTGACCGGCTGCAGCCGCCGAGCGGCGAGTTCTGGCTGGGCACCGACGAGAACGGCCTGTCGGTGCTGACGCTGACGCTGTGGGGGGCCCGGTTGTCGCTGGTGGTCGGGTTGGCCGCGGCGTTGTTGTCGGTGGTGATCGGCACGACGGTGGGGGTCCTGGCCGGGCATTTCGGTGGCTGGTTGTCGGCGGTGCTGCTGCGGTTCACGGACTTCTTCCTGATCATGCCGTCGCTGGTGCTGGCGATCGCGCTCTCGGCGGTGCTGGACGGTGGGTCGGGCACGATCATCCTGGCGATCGGGGTGGTGTCGTGGCCGACGAGCGCCCGGTTGGTGCGGGCGCAGACGCTGGCGGTGGAGGCCCGGCCGTATATCGAGCGGTCGCGGGCGTTGGGCGGCGGGCACGGTCACGTGATCTTCAAACACGTGTTGCCGTCGGTGTTGCCGCTGGTGTTCGTGAACACGACGCTGGCGGTCGGGTCGGCGATCGTGGCCGAGTCGACGCTGCGGTTTTTGGGGTTGGGTGACACGAACGAGATCACGTGGGGCGGGTTGCTGCGCTCCGCGGGCAGCAGCGGCGCGATCACGTACGGCGCGTGGTGGTATCTGCTGCCGCCGGGGATCGCGATCGTGTTGCTGGTGTTGGCGTTCACGATGGTGGGGCGCGCGTTGGAGACTGTGTTGAACCCGAAACTGCGGGAGCGCCGGTGAAGCCTGTGCTGGAGATTCGTGACCTGCGGGTGACGTACGCGGGTGGGCATGAGGCCGTGTGTGGCGTGGATGTGACGCTGCTGCCGGGGCAGACGCTGGGGTTGGCCGGTGAGTCCGGGTGTGGCAAGTCGTCGCTGGCGATGTCGGTGCTGCGGCTGTTGCCCAAGGACGCCGACGTGTCGGGGGAGATCCTCCTGGACGGGGAGGACACCCGGACGATGAGCTGGGGCCGGTTGCGTGCGGTGCGGTGGGCGTCGGCGTCGATCGTGTTCCAGGGCGCGATGCACGCGTTGAACCCGGTGCGGCGGGTCGGGCAGCAGATCGCGGAGCCGATCCGGTTGCACGCGTCGTTGCCGGAGGAGCAGGTCGACGCGCGGGTGGCGCAGCTGCTGGAGCAGGTGGAGTTGCCGCCGGAGAAGGCGCGGGCGTATCCGCATGAGCTCTCCGGTGGGCAGAAGCAGCGGGTGATGATCGCGATGGCGTTGGCGTGCGGGCCGCGGTTGGTGATCGCGGACGAGCCGACGACGGCGTTGGACGTGATCGTGCAGGCGCAGGTGCTGGGGTTGTTGACGCGGTTGGTGGCCGAGCAGGGCATCGGGCTGGTGATGATCAGCCATGACCTGTCGGTGCTGGGGTCGGTGTGTGAGCGGCTGGCGGTGATGTACCAGGGGCGGATCGTGGAGTTGGGGTCGGCGCCGACGGTGGTGCACGATCCGCAGCACGCGCATACCCGGGCGTTGGCGGCGGCGTTCCCGACGGTGGGTGACCCGGTGTCGCGGTACGCCCCGGCGACGACGAACCCGGTGGGCCTGCCGGAGCGGGTGGTGGTGGAGCCGGGGGAGCCGTTGTTGCGCACGGAGTCGCTGCGGGTGGATTTCCACACGCGCGGCGGTGGCTGGACCCACGCGGTCAAGGACGTGTCGCTGGAGGTGCGGCGCGGGGAGATCGTGGCGCTGGTGGGCCAGTCGGGGTCGGGCAAGACGACGTTGGCGCGCACGGTGCTGGGGTTGCAGCAGGCCACCAGTGGGCGGGTGGTGTATGAGGGCAAGCCGGTGCCGACGGGGTCGCGGGGGTTGCGTTCCTATCGGCGTGAGGCCCAGTTGGTGTTGCAGGACCCGACGAGCGCGTTGAATCCGCGGCACACGGTGTACGAGGCGATCGCGGAGGGTTTGCGGATTCACCGGATGCCGGGTGCGGAGCGGGAGTTGGTGGCGGCGGCGTTGGAGGCGGCGGAGTTGCGGCCCGCGGAGCGGTTCATGCCGGTGTTGCCGCACCAGTTGTCGGGTGGGCAGCGGCAGCGGGTGGTGATCGCGGGGGCGTTGGCGTTGCAGCCCCGGCTGCTGGTGGCTGACGAGCCGGTGGCGTCGCTGGACGCGTCGGTGCGCGGCGAGATCCTGGCGTTGTTGCTGCGGCTGCGCGCGGAGTTGGGGTTGGCGGCGCTGGTGATCACGCACGACCTGGGGCTGGCGTGGAACATCGCCGACCGGGTGGCGGTGATGTACCGGGGTGAGCTGGTGGAGGTCGGCGCGGTGGAGCAGGTGTTGCTGCAGCCGCGGCACGAGTACACCAAGTCGTTGTTGGCGGCGTTGCCGGACGTGTCGCCGGTGACGTGAGGATGATCGGGACGCGCGGCGCGGGAAACCGGGTTACCGTGGTGTTTCCGGGGTGTGCGGGCCGCATAGCACACCCGTCGAACAGTGATCTGAACCACGGGTGTCCCTGATCGCACGTCTGGGGACGGTGTGTAACCTGCTAGACGCCATGGCCACCACCACAGATCCGGCGCCGAACCTGGAAACCACTTTGGGTGCTGACACCGACAAGACCGGAGATTCCGGCAAGCCCGCGATGGGCATGCCGGTGCGTACGATCGCGCTCGGCACGCTCGGCACTGTCCTGATCCTGCTCACGGCCGTCGGCGCGGCCGGGATCCTTGTCCGCGACCCGGTCCTGGGCAACGGCCCGTTGTCGTGGATCCGCTACGGCCACGGCAAGATGCTGGCCACTGCCGTCCTGTACATCGGGTTCGCGCTCGTGGTGTGGGCCTGGGTGCGACTGGGCCGGCATGTGCTGGCCGGTCGTGTGGACGCCCGCGCGGTGCTGACCGCGGCGCTGTGCTGGATGGCGCCGCTGGTGTTCTCGCCGCCGGTGTTCACCCGTGACGTGTTCTCCTACCTGGGGCAGGGCACGTTGCCGCTGCACGGGTTTGACCCGTACGCGGTGGGCCCGGCCCAGTTGGAGAACATCCCGGACATCTCGCAGAACGTGCACTCGTTCTGGCAGACCACCCCGGCGCCGTACGGCCCGATGTTCATCCTGGTCGCCAAAGGTGTCGTGTCGATCACCGGCAGTGACGCGATCATGGGTGTGATCCTGATGCGGCTGGCCCTGGCGATCGGCCTCGGCCTGCTGATCTGGGCGCTGCCCGGGCTGGTCAAGCACCTGGGTGGGAAGCTGCCGGTGGCGTTGTGGCTGGCGGTGGCCAGCCCGATGACGGTGGTGCACCTGTTCGGTGGCCCGCACAACGACATCCTGATGGTGGGCCTGCTCGCGGCGGGCACGTTGTGCGTGCTCAACCGCAAACACGTGCTGGGGATCGTGCTGGCGACGCTGGCGATGGCGGTGAAGGCCTCCGCGGCCCCGGCGCTGCCGTTCCTGGTGTGGGTGTGGGCCAAGCATCTGACGTCCACGTTCTGGCGCAACTTCGTGCGCGCCGCGGCCCTGTCGATCGGGATCTTCGCGGCGACGTTCACGGCGGTGACCCTGGCCGCCGGGGTGAACCTGGGCTGGTTCCCGGCGTTGCGGGCACCGGCGATGATCGTGAACTGGATGTCGCCGCCGACCGCGGTGGGCGAGTTCCTGCACTGGGTGACGGCGCTGCTGTTCAACGTGTCCAAGGACCCGTTCGTCATGGTCACCCGCGCCATCGGCGCGTTGCTGCTGGTGTACATCTTCGTCAAGCAGTGGTGGGCGGCCCGCGACGGCGGCGCGGACGCGGTCCGTCGCATGGCGATCGTGCTGCTGTGTGTCGCGGTGCTCTCGCCCGCGACGCTGCCGTGGTACCTGACGTGGGGCTTCGTGATCGCCGCCGCGTTGCCGTGGCAGGTCAACCGGCTGCCGATGGTGGTGGGTTTCGCGGTGTTCCTCGTGCTGACCTACTCACCCGCCGGTGAGGACCAGCTGTACAACTACCCGTTCATGGCGGCCGCGGTCCTGGTGTCGATCCTGGCGGCGAAGGCGTTGACCACGATCGACCCGCTGAACATGTTCGGTCACAAGCGGCCCGCGCTGGTCGACGTCGGCCCAGCCCCCACCCGGGCGCCGACGCCGACGCCGGGTGAGACCAAGAACCCCGTGGTGGATTGACGCTCCTGCTGACCCGGTCGGATGTGACAGCGCTGCTGGACATCGACCGGGCGCTGCTGGACATCGACCGGGCACTGGAGGTCCTCGCCGCCGGGTTCCGCGCTGATCCCCGGGCTGCTCGCGGGCGTCGAGGCGTACACGGTGCAAGTACCCCGCCGCGTCCCGCCGCTGCGGGGCGTGATTTGCCTGCACAGCCTCGCCACGGGTGAGCTGCTGGCGTTAGTGGACTCGGCGAGTGTGCCCTCGCGGCGCCCCGAGCCCGCACCCTGGGGTTTGTCGGCGCGGGCGCGCAAGCGGCGATGACCTGGGCCGGTTTGCGGCGCCCGCGGACCTGGGACACCGTCGTGGCCACCGACCTGGATCCGGCGCGGGCCGCCGCGCTGGCGGGCGCGGCCGAGGTGGACGTGGTCGTGCTGGCCACATGGTCCCGACGAGTCTCGGCGCGGACGAACCCGGCACGAGCGAACTGTCGCGGTCCGTGCTCGAGGCCAGCCGGGTGATCGTCGACGACCTGGCCCTGGTCACCACATCGGGGGCGTTGGGCACCGCAGGACTTGCACAGAACGCTGCCGACGGCACACTTTCGGATGTTCTGCGTGGGGTGATCCCCGCGCACGTGCAGGGCCCGAGCGTGTACACGCCGGTGGGTCTGCCGTGGCAGGATCTGGCCCTGGCGTGGGAGTTGTACACGGCCGCGGCCCGCGCGGGCACCGGCACACACCTCGACCTGCTGGCCTGAAATCCGGCCACCCGGTCAGTTCCTGGCTGTGACCGAGCCCGCACACAGGGTGGTCGATCATGGGTGTTACGTTGCGCCGATGCAGCCGAAGACCCGCACGATCGGCCGGGACGGGCCCTCGTTCATCGAGGTGGCCAGGCGCGCGCAGATCGTCGAGTGCGCCATCGAGACCATCGCCTCCGTCGGCTACGCGCAGGCGTCGCTGAACCAGATCGCGGAGCGGGCCGGCATCTCCAAAAGCGTGATCTCCTACCACTTCACCGGCAAGGACGAACTGATCCAGCAGGTGCTGGCCGACGTCAGCCAGGCGGGCGCGGCCCTGATGTGGCCGAAGGTGCAGGCGGAGACGACCTCGGCGGGCATGCTGCGCGCCTACCTGCGTTCCCACCTGGACTTCATGCGCACCCACCCGTACCACGTCGCGGCGGTGTCGGAGATCCTGATCTACCACCGCACCCAGACCGACCTGGACCCGGACACCACGCCACTGGAGGAGCGGCTGCGCCAAGGGCAACGCGACGGCGAGTTCCGGCAGTTCTCGCCGCGGCTGATGGCGTGGACGATCCGCGCGGCACTCGACGAGGTCGCCCGCCAGTACGTCGCCAACCCGACGCTGGACCTGGACGAATGCGCCCGGGAACTGGTCGAGACGTTCGCCACCGCGACAGCGTCGGCGCGCGCGGCGGCCATCAGCGAGTGACGGCTAGGCCGGGGTAGAGCACGCTCGGGTGCTCGGCCAACGCGGCCTTGACCCCGACGCTGTCGGTGTCCGCGACCACCTCGATCTCCCCCGCCTCGATACCGTCCAGCGCGGCGCGCACCACATCGGCGGGGTCGTTTTTGGGCACGTCGAACCCGGCCATCATGTCGGTGTCCGTGCTGGCCATCACCAGCGCGGTGACCTGGGTGCGTTGAGCGGCCAGTTCCAGCCGCACACTGTTGGTCATGCTCCACGCGGCGGCCTTGGACGCGGAGTACCCGGCGGAGCCCTGATAGGACACCCACGACAGGACCGACAGCACGTTGAGCACCGCGCCGCCACCGGCCAGCGCCGGTGCGAACGCGCGGATGACCCGCAGCGGGCCGAAGAAGTTGGTGTCCATCTCCCGGTGGATGTCGGCGAGGTCACCGGTGACCAGGTCGGTGAACACGGTGAGACCGGCGTTGTTGACCAGCAGGTCGACATCGGCAGCGGCGGCCGCGGCGGCGGTGACCGACGCGGGATCGGTGACATCCAGGGCCAGTGGGACCACCCCGGGGATGTCGACCGACTCGGGGCGGCGGGCGGCGGCGTAGACCGTGGCCGCGCCGCGGTCGAGCAGGGCCTGGGCGAAGTGGCGGCCGAGGCCACGGCCAGCGCCGGTGACCAGGGCGGTCGAGCCTGCGATCCGCATGATGTCTCCCTGAGCGGGTGGGGTCGGGTGTGCTGACCCGAATCCTGGTCCCTGACGTTGACGTCAGGTTCACGCGAATGTCGCGCGGATCACCGTCCACGTCGGCACCACACCCCAACCTGACACTGATGTTAGGTTGGGTCTATGCGGATCGGGGAAGTGGCCGAGCGTGCCGGGGTGAGCGTGCGCGCCCTGCGCTACTACGAGCAGCAGGGCCTGCTGAGCTCCACCCGCACCACCGGCGGCCAGCGCCGCTACCCCGAGGACGCCGTCGTGCGGGTCGAGCTGATCCAGCGGCTCTACGCCGCCGGGCTGTCGAGCCCCACGATCAGGGACCTGCTGCCGTGCGTGGTGGCGGGAGTGAGCACACCGCAGTCGCGGGCCCGGCTACGCGCGGAGAAAACACGCCTCGACGAGCACATCGCGGACCTGCAACACACCCGCGACCGTCTCGAGGACGTCATCGCCCTGTCCGAGCGGCCGAACGCGCACTGCCCCCTCGTCATCGACGAGCAGGAACCGACGCTCACCGTCGGCTAGCCACGCCCGCGCGGTACCGCCCGGGGGTGCGCGGTCAGGTGACCGGGACCGAGTCGAGGAACTCCACCCCATCCTGACAGTGGATGTCAGGTACCCGGGGCAGGATGCCCGGCATGGACGTCACCGCGAAGTTCGAGATCACCGGCTGGGAACAGTCGACCTACGACGAGCCCGCCGAGGGCCCGCCGCTGGGCGAGGCCACCATCACCAAGACCTACAGCGGCCCGCTGGAGGCCACCGGGCAGGTGCGCATGCTGGCCTGTCAGACCGGTGAGAACCCCACCGACGGCGCCGGGTACATGGCCCAGGAACGCGTCACCGGCGCCCTCGAGGGCCGCGGTGGCACGTTCGTGCTGCAGCACGGCGCCTGCGGCGGGCCCGGCGGCACCGAGCAGTACGGGTTCGTCGTGCCCGGCAGCGGCACCGGGGAGCTGGCGGGGATGTCGGGCACGTGCCGGGTGCGGCACGGTGAGATCACGCTGGACTATCGGCTGGGCTGAGCGCCGGTTCGAGGATCGTCAGGGTGCCGTTGTCGGCGTCCAGCTCCGCCTGGACCCCCAGCGGCACCGTCAGCTGCGCCGGGCAGTGCCCGAACCCCAGCTCCCACAGTGTCGGGATGCCCAGCGACGCCACCAGGTCGTGCAGGATCGCCTCCACCACCTCCGGGTCGCCGCAGTCGGTCCACGACCCCAGCGCGATCCCGTTCACCCCGGTGAACCAGCCCGAACGCAGCAGCGCCGTGAGGATCCGGTCCAGCCGGTAGGTGTCCTCGGTGACGTCCTCCAGCAGCAGGATCGCGTCGCGCGGCGGCGGGGCGAACCCCAACAGGCTCGCGTTGCCGCCGACCAGCACACCCCGCGCCTGGCCGTGCACCATCGTGGCGGTGTCCGGCCCGGTCAGCACCTGTGTCTTCTCCGGCTCGAACAGTGTCTGGCGCAAATGCTCCCGCGCGGTGTCGTCGTTGACGAACGCGTCGGTGGCGGGCATCGGCGCGAACAGCGTCGCCACGTTCAGGTGCTGCGCGAACGCCTCGTGCAGCACGGTGATGTCGCTGGACCCGGCGAACACCTTCGGCGCCGCCGCGGCCATCGCGCCCCAGTCCAGCAGGTCGACCATCCGCAGCGTGCCGTACCCGCCGCGGACGCAGAACACCGCGTCCACCTCCGGGTCGCACCAGGCGCGCTGCAGGTCCGCGGCGCGGTCGGCGTCCGTGCCCGCCAGGTAGGGCAGTCGCGGGTGCCGGTCGGTCACGTGCTTGCCCAGCCGCACCCGCAGCCCCCACGACTCCAGGTGCTTGATGCTCGACGCCAGCAGATACGGCGTGACCGGCCCGGACGGGGCGACCAGCGCGACACACGAGCCCGGCCGCAGCCGGGCGGGATGGATCTTCACCTGAACTCCAAGTCCCGGCTGGCGGGGGTGCGGGTCACCAGGCGCGTGCGCCTGTGGTGGTCGATGATCACCCACCAGCCTGCCACGGCGTCACCCGCCGACAGTCGCCGAGGTCCCGGTGGCGGTCGACGGGCCCAGGCCGGTCAGGAAATGGTCGACCACCCGGTCGAGGTAGTCGGAACGGCTGCCGCGGGATGGTGGTTGTTCGATTCCCAGGAGCAGTCGTTCCCGCGGGTCGAACAGGACCATGCCGCTGAACACGCGTGCCGCCTCGTGCGGGTCGGGGCAGTGCAGCAGTCCCCGCGCGGCGGCGTCGCGCAGGACAGCGGCGACGGCGTCGTCGACGTGTCGGATCCCCTCGTCGTAGACGAGCCGCCCCAGCTGGGGGAACCGGCCTGACTCGGCGAAGGTCAGGCGTTGCATTTTCAGGCCTTCGTCGCTGGTGAGCACGTCCAGCAGCAGGGTACCGGCGTGCGTGAGCGCCTCTTTCGGGTCGCGGGCGGTGTGGGGCGTGTCGACCGCGTGGCGCAAGGGCTCGACGATGCGTTCCCGGAACGAGTTGACCAGCTCCAGGAACAGGGCTTCCTTGTTGTCGAAATGCCGGTACAGCGTTTCCAGGGAACAGCCCGCGTGCTCGGCGATGGCCCGGACCGACGTGCCCGCGTAGCCGCGGTCGAGCAGCACGGTCAACGCCGCGGCCGCGATCTGTCCTCGCCGGACGGGACCGCGGCGCGGCCGTTGCCGGGCTGTCATCGACTCAGCCTACCGACGACGCCACGGCGGCCGTGTGATCGTCGTCGAGCTCGCGGACACCGTTCACCGACGCCCACACGGCCTGGAAACCGTCCCGTCGCAGCAGGTGTTCGTAGCCGCCGATCGCGTGTTCCCACGTCTGGACACCGGTGTGCGCGGACAGGACCGCGTCGGCGAGCCGCCGCGCGTCCTGCAGGGCGGAGTTGGCTCCCGAGGCCCTCGTGGGCAGCATCGCGTGGATGGCGTCGCCGAGCACGGTGACCCGGCTCGGTGTCCACGCGGGCACCTCGCGGGCGGCTCCCATCGCCAGGCCGTGGAACTGGTCGGGGAACGCCTGGTCGAGCAGGAGCCCGAACACCGGGTGGGCCGCCGAGGTGACGGTCCGCAGATGCTCGGCCAGGCTCGCGGGGGACCGGCGGGTGAAGTCACGCTCGAGGTCCCCGAGCTGGTGACGCCGCAACAGCAGCCCCCACATGACATAGTCCCGCAGGTCTCCCGGGTCGAAGCCGGGGAGGAACCGGGCGGCGGCCGCGGCGGGCTGGTGGGCGAACCGGACCGCGCCGATGATCGCCTGCACGTCGCCGATCGCGGTGAAGGTGATGCTGCCCGCGATCCGGTCGATCACCCCGGTGGCGATCAGCTCGGGCGTGATCGGTGTCTTGGCCTGCAGCAGGCGCAGCCCGCTGTCGTCGACCGCGGCGTCGGGCAGCCGGAGCCGGCGCACCGCGGACCCGATGCCGTCCGCCCCGACGAGCAGGTCGGCGTCCCCGACCGTGCCGTCGGCGAACCGGACGGTGACCCCGGCCGGGTGCTCGGTGTAGCCGGTCACCGTCGACCCGAACCGGATCACGTCGTGCACGCCGCGGGCCAGCAGCCGTCGCACGACACGGCGGCTGGCCGACGCGCCCGGCCGGATCGCGTCGGGATGTCCCTCCCGGCCGGTGGACTCGCGGCGTCGCACGATCGAGAGATCGGATTCGTCGAGGATGGTGACGTGGTCGTCGGGCTGTCCCAGTGTCGCGTCGAGGAACTCGTTCTCGGCGGTGGTGAGGCAGGCGTGCAGCGCGCCGAGCCCACGCTCGTCGAGGTGGATCCGCGCGCCCTGTGGGCGTTGTTCCAGTGCCTGGTCGCGTTCGTGGACGGTGACGTCGATGTCCGCGCGGCGCAGGAACCGGGCCAGCGCGAGGCCGCCGAGTCCCGCGCCGACGATGATGACACGCATTCGTACTCCGGTGATGGGCAGAGGCCACATGTGGATGCTGAGGCGGTGACGAGCCCGCGGTTGCCGGGCTACGGATGTCCCGCGCACCGGCGGGGCCACCACCAACGAGCTAACCAGAACGATCGATTCGGATCAAGCGGGCGGGAGGTGGCCAGAACACGCCACCGGTTCGGGCTCAGGACGAGCGCAGCGGCAGCACCGGCACCCCCGGCGGCGTGAACCCGAACACCTGCCCGTAGAACGACACCTGCGCCTCCAGCGCCGTCTGCTGCGTCTCGGCCTTGCGGAACCCGTGCTGCTCGCCGTCGAAGGTCAGGTACGCGTGCGGGATCCCCCGCCCGGCCAGCGCCGCCACGAACCGGTCGGCCTGCTCCGGCGGGCAGATCCGGTCCTCCAGGCCCTGCATCAGCAGCACCGGCCCGGCCAGCTGGTCGACCCGGTTGATCGGGGAACGCTCGGTGTAGCGGTCACGCTGCCGCGGCCACGCCCCGACCAGGCCCTCCAGGTAGCGCGACTCGAAGTCGTGCACCTCGCCGCCCTCGGCGGTCCAGCCCGCCAGGTCCAGGATCGGGTACAGGATCGTGGCGCACGCGTACACCCGGGTGCCGGTGATCGACGCCGCCGAGGTCCAGCCGCCCGCGCTGCCGCCCATGATCGCCAGCCGCGCCGGGTCCGCGACGCCCTCGTCGGCCAGCGCGAGCGCGACCGCGGCGCAGTCGTCCACGTCGACCACGCCCCACTGCTGGTTCAGCGACTCCCGAAACGCCCGGCCGTAGCCGGTGGAGCCGCCGTAGTTCACCGCGACCACCCCGATGCCGCGGCTGGTCAGGTAGGCGAAGTCCAGGTTCACCGTCGGGGTGTACTTGCCGGTCGGGCCGCCGTGCACGAACACCACGAACGGTGGTTTCTCGCCCTGCGGCGCGGTGAAGTCCGGATTGGACGGCGGGTACACGTACGCCGGGACCTTGCCGAACACCCGCTCGGTCGGCTCGGGCAGCAGGGCGGTGTCGAACGGCGCGGTCTGCGGCGTGTACGCGGTCAGCTCGCCACTCGAGAGGTCCAGGCCGACCACCGCCATCGGCAGCGACGCGCTGCCCGCCGCGCCGTAGAGCACACCGTCGGCGGCCACCAGGTCCGCCCGCCACGCCGTCAGGTCGGTGTCCACGTCGGTGACGGTGCCGCTGCGCTCGTCGAGGACCGCCAACTGCCCGCCGGAGCGCACCACCGCGAACCGGCCCGCGCCCAGCGGCGTGAACCAGCGGCCGCCCAGCCGCCACAGCGGGCCGCCCAGCTCCACCTCGGTGGGCGCGAGGTTGCGGGCGTGGCCGTCGATGCCGATCCGGTACAGGTTCCACCAGCCGTCGGGGTCGGTCAGCACCAGCAGGTTCGCGCTGTCCTCCCAGTCGGCCTGGCACACCGCCTCCCTCGGGCCGCCCGCCACCACCCGGTGCGCGCCGAGGGTGCCGTCGGCCAGCACCGGCGCGACACACAACTCGGTGGCGTCCCACGGCATCGCCGGGTGGTCCCAGCCGATCCAGGCCGCGTGCCGTCCGTCCGGGCTGAGTTTCGGGCCGGACAGGAAATGGTGGCTCGCGCCCAGCACCCGCACCCGCTCGCCGTCCAGCGCCACCAGTTCACGGCGGATGTCGGTCGGCGCGTCACCGGTGACGGTCTCGCGCACACACCACACCTGCCCGTCCGGGCCGGGCAGCAGGTCGCCGTAGCGCCACCCGTGCTCCCGGGGCGGCGGCGGGGTGATCGGCCGGGGGTCGGCGCCGTCCCACCCGGCCTGGTACACCCGCTGGTCGGCCCAGTGGGTGAACACCACCCGGTCTGGTCGCACCAGCCAGGAACGGCTGCCGTACTCGTGCAGCCGGTTGCGCACGTTCCAGCGGGCGTCGAGCACCTCACGGGCCGCGGCGCCCGCGGGCCTGCGCATCAGCGCGACCCGCCCGCCCTCGGCGGGCCGGGTCTCGGTCCACCACACGTCCCCGCCGTACAGGTCCACCCAGTCCGGGCCGCCGCCCGCGGCCGCGGCGGCCGCCGCGGTGACCGGCGACACCCAAGTCCCGTAGGACGCGATCTCCACCACAAGCAGCGACCCTACTGGCCACGCCACCCCCACGGGCACCGACCGTGAGTCGTGTTCACTTTCTCGCCGGTCACGTCTCGGCGGCGAGTGTGTCGGCCGCGGCGTGCCAGTCCCGTGGGGTGCCCAGCAGGGCCAGCGCGAGACGCAGCATCGCCGCGCGGCACGCGGGCCGGTCGCGGCGCGGGCCGCGCTGGTACTGGTGGCACGCGTGCTGCAGTCCGCCGATGAGCAGCTCCAGCGCCTGCGGGCTGGGCGCGGGACGGCCGCTGCCGACGACGGCGTCGCGCACCACCTCACGCACCCACGCCGTGCTCTGCGCGCGCAGCCGCCCGGCGGGCGAGCCCGGGTCGTGCTGCTCGGCGTGGAACACGCGCAGGCCGTCGCCGACCTTCTCGGCCCAGTCCAGGTAGGCGTCGATGCCCGCGCCCAGCCTGCCCAGCAGATCACCGCCCAGCGGGTCACCGTCGGGGGCGATGGCCGGGCGCAGGTGGGCCAGCAGGTGCGCGCCCGCGTCGGCGACCACCGCCTCCACCGCGGCCTCGACACTCGGGTAGCAGGTGTAGAAGGTCGGTTTGGAGATCTCGGCCCGCTGCGCGATCCGGGCCACGGTGCTGCCGCGGAACCCGAACTCGGCGTAGACGGCCGCGGTGGCGTTCAGGACACGGCGGCGTAACCGGTCCTGCTGGTCGCTGGTCCTGGGCGGGCGGCCTCGCCCGCGCGGGGAGGCGGGGTTGACAGGCACGACCACCGCCCATTTACCTTGACGTCAACGGAAACATAAATCGTTCGTGGCCGATCGTAGCGGACCAGCCATCGCAGGGAGCTGACGCCAGATGAGCACACACGCGACACCGGGGCCGGGGCTGGCCGGGGCCAGGGGGAACCTGCTGATCGGCTCCACCGCGGAGGGCGCCGCGCTGCTGCGGGCCGCGGGCGCGCTGGTGGCCGACCGGCGGCTGCGCGGCCCGGACACCCTCGCCGCGGCGATGATCCCGTGGGCGCCGCGGCTCAGCGCGCTGGTCAAGGTCCCGGTGCTGCGCAGGCTGGTGCCGCTGGGCATCCAGCGGGTGCTGCCCGGGGCGCTGTGGTTCGAGATCGTGCGCACCAAGTTCATGGACGAGGTCGTCACCGAGGAGGTCGAGACAGGGGAGGTCGCGGCCGGGGCCCGGCAGCTGGTGATCCTGGGCGCCGGGTTCGACACCCGCGCCTACCGGATGACCGACACCCTGCGTGAGGTGGCCGTGTTCGAGGTCGACCACCCGGTCACCGCCGCCCGCAAACGCGCCCGGCTGCGAGCCGCGTCGGCCGCGAGCAGCCAGGTGCGGTACGTGACCCTCGACTTCAACCACGAGGACCTGGCCACCCGCCTGGCCGACCACGGCTACGACCCGGCGGCCCGCTCGGTGGTCGTCTGGTCCGGCGTGGCCCCCTACCTGGCCCCGCACGCGGTCGACACGACCCTGCGGTGGATGGCGCGCCAGGCACCGGACAGCTGCCTGGTGTTCGACTACTGCTGGCAGGACGTCGTGGACGGCACGTCGGACGCGCCGCAGGCCCGCGCGTTGGCGCGGTCGCTGGCCCGCCAGGGCGAACCGCTGCGGTGGGGCATCCCGCGCGGGCAGGCCGCCGAGTACCTCGCCGCGCGCGGCCTGCGGGTCGAGGCCGACCACGGCGCGCGCGACGCCCACCGCTACCTGACCCGCCGCGACGGGTCCGTCGCCGGGCCGATGTGGGAGTTCGGCGGGTTCGTCCGCGCCCGCGTCCCGGCGCCCTGAGGCGGAAACTGTCAGTCAACGTCAACTTGGTGAGCCGGGCTGCTGTCCGCGGGGCGCGTGCCCTAGGGTCGAAGGTGCCATGGCTCGTGTCATACATGTCTTCCGTCAGCCCGACCGGTTCATCGCCGGGACAGTCGGGCAACCAGGCGACCGCACGTTCTTCCTGCAGGCCTCCCAGGACGCCCGCACGATCAGCGTCGCACTGGAGAAACAGCAGGTCGCGGTGCTCGCCGAGCGGATCGGGTCACTGCTGGACGAGGTCGGCCGCCGGTTCGGCGCCGAGGTGCCGCCCGACACCCCCGACGACCTGCTCGACTCCGAGCCGCTGACCGTCCCGGTCGAGGAGGAGTTCCGGGTCGGCACGATGGGCCTGGGCTGGGACGCCGACACCCGCGCGGTGGTGATCGAACTGCTCGCGGTCAGCGAGGCCGAGGTCGACGAGGCGGTCGTGCTCGACGACACCGAGGAAGGCCCGGACGCGGTCCGCGTGTTCCTCACCCCCGCGCACGCGAAGGCGTTCGCCGACCGCGCCGACCGGGTGGTGCGCGCGGGCCGCAAACCGTGCCCGCTGTGCGGGGAGCCCCTCGAGTCGGGTGGTCACGTCTGCCCACGCCAGAACGGCTACCGCAGAAACGAAGAAGGCTGACTGTGCACCCGGGTGACGCGGCCGCGCTCGAACTGATCACCCACGGCCAGATCGACGTGGAAGGACGCCTGGTCGACGCGTCCAACGCCACCCTCTACGGCGCGATCAGCCACAACGGGATCGCCGCGCACTGCGTGTACAAGCCGATCAACGGCGAACGCGCCCTGTGGGACTTCCCCGACGGCACCCTGGCCGGCCGGGAGGTCGCCTCCTACCTGGTGTCCGAGGCGAGCGGACTGCGCCTGATCCCGCCGACGGTGCTGCGCGCGGGCCCGTTCGGCCGCGGCATGGTGCAACTGTGGATCGACACCAAGGACGGCGACGACCTGGTCGACGTGCTGCCACCGCAGGAGGTCCCGGACGGGTGGCGGCCGGTGTTGCGCGCGCACGACCGCCACGGCGACCCCGCGGTGCTCGCCCACGCCGAGCACCCGAGCGTGCAACTGCTCGCCGCGTTGGACGTGGTGCTCAACAACGCCGACCGCAAGGGCGGGCACGTGCTGCACGGCACCGACGGCGACGTCTACGGCGTCGACCACGGCATCTGCCTGCACAGCGACCCGAAACTGCGGACCGTGCTGTGGGGGTTCCTCGGCGAGACCATGCCCGAGCAGGCCATCGAGGCCATGACCCGGCTGCGTGACCAGCTGGACGGTGACCTCGGGAGTGAGCTGCGCCCGCACCTGACCCGCCGCGAGATCCAGGCGCTGCGCGAGCGCACCGACGCGCTGCTGCGCGACCCGGTGTACCCGCGGCCCAACCCGGACGGCCGCCCCATTCCCTGGCCCGCGTTCTAACCCCGTGGCACGCACCATCCACGTCGTGACCCACCCGCAGGCCACACACCACGTCGAGGGCGTCGTGGGCGGCTGGCACGACTCCACGCTCACCCCCGCCGGACACACGGCCGCGGCCAGGATCGCGGCCGTGCTGCGCGAGAGGATCCCGCGCGCGGCCGACACCCCGGTGTTCTCCTCAGACCTGCGGCGCACCGCGCAGACCGCCGCCGCGATCGGCGGCGCGCTGGGCACCCGGCCGGTCCTGGACCCCCGGCTGCGGGAGATCTCCTACGGCCAGGCCGAAGGCAAGGCGCAGCGGTGGCTCGACGACCGGTTCGTGCCGCCGCCCGCCACCGGGGACCGGCTGCGCCACGACGTCGGCGTCCCGGGCGCGGAGACACGGCTGTCGTGCGCGCGGCGCGTGTACGCCGCCCTGGACACGGTCCTGGCCGCGCCGGGCGAGCACCAGGTCGTGGTCACGCACGGGTTCGCGGTGACGTTCGTGATCGCGGCGTGGATCGGGATGCCCCTGCAAGCGGCCGGGCAGGTGGCGTTCCGCGTCGCCAGCGGCAGCATCACCGTGCTGCGCCAGGACGACTTCTTTCACAACCGCGCCCTGGTCAGCCTCGGCGAGACCGGCCACCTCACCCCATGACCGGGTCCGGGTCGGTGGCGGTGGGCGGGCGCAGGGCCATCGACCACAGGTAGGACAACGGTTCCCCGTCCGGCTCGTCGGCGTACTCGGCGATCACCTCACGGATGCGGGAGTTGAGCGCCGCGGCCGACTCCGGGCTCAGCCGCAGCACACCCCGGCAGCTGCCGCGCCCGGAATCCACGCCCGCGGCGATCAACTCGGCGCGGTGCGCGCCCAGCACCGCCAGCTCGACCCGCTGCCCCAAGCCGGTGTCGTCGTGCAGGATGCCCAGCCCGTGGGTGCGTGAGGTGGCCCGGTAGGGGCGTTCCAACGCGCCGTGCTCGCCCGTGCGGACCGGCTCCGCGGCGAGGAAGTCCGTCGTCACCAGCGCGCGCACGTGCCGCAGGGTGGTCGCGGGCGAGAGGTTCAGCTCGACCGACAGTTCCTTGTTGGTCAACGCTCGGTCCAGGCACAGCCGCAGGATCCGCCACCGCACCGGATGGCCGAGCGCTTTCAGTTCGTCGGTCGTCGCCTCCACATCGGGCACCCTACCTTGCCCACCCACCACCCTGTTTGATTGACTGACATCGATTTCATTTCCTGCAATCGACTGGGAGGGAACATGATCGAGCGGTTACATGAGTGGGTGGCCCGGACCGACGTGGTGGGCGAACTGGCCGCGTGGGTCGCGGTCCCCAGCGTCAGCCGCACCGGCGAGGGCATGCCCGAGGCGGCCGAGCACGGACTGGGCCTGCTGCGCGCCAGCGGCCTGGACGCCCGCGCGGTCGACACCGGCGGCTGGCCCGCCCTGGTCGGCACCAGCGGACCCGGCACCGGCCGCTCCGGCCCGCACGTGCTGATCTACGGCCACTACGACGTGCAGCCACCCGGCCCGCTGGACCAGTGGACCAGCCCCCCGTTCGAGCCCACCGTCCGCGACGGCCGCATGTACGGCCGCGGCACCGGCGACAACAAGGGCCAGCACCTGGCGCAACTGCTCGGGCTGCGGGGCGTTGCGCGAGCTGACCGGTGAGCTGCCGTGCCGGGTCACGGTCCTGCTCGACGGCGAGGAGGAGATCGGCAGCCCGAACCTGGCCACCGCCGTGCGGCAGCTGGACCAGCCCGACCTGGCGATCTGGAGCGACGGACCGGTGCACGACAACGGCCAGGCCAGTGTCGTGCTCGGGGTCCGCGGCATCCTCACGTTCGAACTGCGCGTCCGCGGCGCCGCGCGCGTGCTGCACTCCGGCAACTGGGGCGGCGTCGGACCCAACCCCGCGTGGGCCCTGACCCACCTGCTGGCGAGCATGCGCCGCCCGGACGGGACCGTGACCATCCCCGGGTTCGCCGACACCGTCACCCCGCTGACCGACGGCCAACGCGCCGCGCTGGCCGCGCTGCCGGTCGATGTCCGCGACGCCCTCGCCGACATCGGCGCCACCCACATGGACCCGCCCGCCGAGAAAGGCTTCTACGACCGGCTCACCAGCCCCACCCTCACCATCAACTCACTGACCTGCGACGACGCCGGGGAACACCGGACGGTGATCCCGAACGTCGCCATCGCGCGCTGCGACGCGCGGCTGGTCGGCGGCCAGACACCCGACCAGGTCACCGATGCCATCCGCGGCCACGTCACCCGCTACGCCGCCGAGCACGGCATCGACGTCGAGTTCACCCCGCGCGACGCCATGGCACCGTCGACCACGCTGCCCGAAACCCCCTACACCGACACGATCCTGCGCGCGGCCGAGGCCGGGCTGGGGGAGCGGCCGCTGCTGGTGCCCGCGCTGGGCGGCAGCCTGCCCATCGCCACCCTCACCGACGAACTCGGCGTGCCCTGCTACGGCGTCCCGTTCGCCAACGTTGACGAGGCCAACCACGCGCCCGACGAGAACCTCGAACTGGACCGGTTCCGCCGCGGCATCGTCGCCGCCGCCGCGGTCCAACTCGCACTGGGAGGACAGCTGTGAGCATCACCGGGGCCTGGCCCACCACCGGCGGGTTCGCCTACGTCAGCACCGAGTCCGGCCGACCCCAACCATGGCTGCGCACCGGGGACGGGCCCGCGCGGCCGCTGGCCATCGACGGCGCGGTGCAGCGGCTGGCCTGGCGCCCGGACGGGACCCGGCTGCTCGCGCAGACCGACCTGACCGGCGCCGAGAACTACCAGCTGGCCGAGATCGACCCGGTCACCGGCACCCTCGACTGGATCGACCGGCAGGACCACGTCCGGCACGAGATCGGCGTGCCGTACTCCAGCGGCAGCCAGCCCTACAGTCCCGACGGGCGGCTGCTGGCCTACGCGAGCACCGCCCGCGACGAGACGTGCTTCGACGTGTACCTCCGCGACCTGGCCAGCGGCCAGACCCGGACGCTGCTGCGCGGCACCGACCTCTATGGCGACGACCGGTACCTGCCGATGTGTTTCTCCCCGGACTCGCAGCGGCTGCTGGTGCTGCGCCTGCACCAGAACAGCGAGCACGACCTGTTCGCGTGCGACGTGCGCACCGGCCAGGTCGAGCACCTCACCCCGCACGAGGGCCCGGCGAAGTACCTGCCCGGCGGCTGGGCCGAGGACGGCATCTACCTGTGCACCACCCAGGGGCGCGACCACCTCGGCGTCGCGCGCCTGGTCCCCGGCCAGCCGCTGGACTGGCTGGCCACCCCCGAGCACGACATCGAGACCGTCGTCGTCGGTCCCCGCGTCCTGTGGCCCACGCTCACCGACGACGGCCACACCCTGCTGGGCGCAGCGGCGATCCCGGGTATCGCCTGTGTGGCCTTCGGCTCCGACGGATTCCACCCCCGCTACACCCCTGAGGGCCGTCTGCTCGTGCAGGCCGGGGCGGCCGACCGGGCCACCGAGATCTACCTGGCCGACCCCGACACCGGCACCGTCGAGCGGCTCACCCACGACAGCGACGCCCTGCCCGCGGGCCTCGTGGTCCCGCGGACGGTGCGGTTCCCCAGCGACGACGGCCTGGAGATCACCGGCCTGCTCTACCGGCCCCGCGGCGACACCCCGCGGGCGGGTGTCCCGGCGGTGCTGCACATCCACGGCGGCCCGGAGGACCAGGCCCGTCCCCTCTACGACCCGCTCATCCAGGACCTCGTGCGCGCCGGGATCGCCGTGCTGGCGCCCAACGTGCGCGGTTCCACCGGCCGCGGCCTGCGCTACCAGCGCATGGTCTACCGCGACTGGGGCGGCGGCGACCTGCGCGACCTCGCCGCCTGCGCCGAGTTCCTGCGCGCCCAACCCGGCATCGACGGCACCCGGCTGGGCGTGTACGGCGAGTCCTACGGCGGATTCGCCACCCTGTCCTGCCTGAGCAGGCTGCCCGAGCTGTGGCGGGCGGGTGTGGCGGTCTGCGCGCCCTGCGACCTGGAAAGCAACACCCGCGCGTTCCCGCCGACGTGGCGGCGGCGCGCGGCGGAGTGGGTGGGCGACGTCGAGGACCCCGCCGAGCGGGCCCGGCTCGCGCAGGCCAGCCCGCAGACGCACGCCGCGAACATCCACGCCCCGCTGCTGCTGGGACACGGCGTGAACGACAGCCGCGTGGCCATCAAGGAAACCGACACGCTGCACGCCACCCTCGTCGAGCTGGGCCGCACCGTGCGGCTGGTCCGGATGACCGGCGGGCACACCGTGTTCGGGCCCGGTGAATGGGACGCGTTCACCGCCGAGACGGTGACCTGGTTCCGCACCCACCTGTAGGCCTGAGCCCGGCTCGGGCGGGAGCGCCCGTGCGAGCCGGTGGTGTGAGCCGGTGGTGTGAGCCGGTGGTGTGAGGCGGTCCGGGCCGCCTCACACCACCGGCTGAACCGTCCGGGTGAGCACAGGACCTACACCCAGGTGGTGCTCACCCTGTCAGCTCCTCACCCCGTCAGCTCGGCGGCGTGGTCGGCCGCCCACACCGCGAGGGTCCGGCCCGCTCGCCCGGTCACCCGTTCGAAGTCGGGGGAGACCGCGGGTGGTTCCTCGGCGTACTCGGCCTGGTAGCCCAGGATGTACTCGGCGATGTCCATCGGTATGCCCGCCTGGATGTAGGCGCTGCGGGCCTGCCCGTAGGTCACCGCCTCGAACCGGATCTCCCGGCCGAGACCGTCCCCGATCGCCGCGGCCTGCTCGCGGTGGCTGAGCGCCTGCGGCCCGGACAGCGAGTACGCCCGGCCCGCGTGCCCGTCGCGCGTGAGCGCCACGGTGGCCACCTCGGCGATGTCCGCCTCGTGGATCGGCACCCCGAGCGCGTCCGGGAACGCGTTGCGCACCACGTCCTCGGCCCGGATGGACTGCCCCCAGGTGTCCAGTTTGTTCACCGCGAACTCGCCCGGCCGCACATGCGTCCACTCCAGGCCGGAGGCCTCGATGACCTGCTCGATGTCCAGCAGCATCTCGTAACTGCCGGGTCGGCGGACGGTGACCGCGATCCCCGACAGGTGCACGATCCCGCGCACCCCCGCCCGCGCGGCCAGCTCGACCGCCTGTCCGGTGATGTCCGCCGCGCGCGCGGGATCCAGCACGCCACCGAGGTAGAACATCCGGTCCACGCCGTCGAACACGCCGCGCAGCGTGTCCGGCTGGGCGAGGTCCGCGCCGACGACCTGCACGCCTTCGGGCAGTGCGGCCGTGGCCGGGTTGCGGGTCAACGCCCGCACCCGCTGCCCGGCGGCCAGCAGCTGGTCGACCACGACACGACCGACAGTGCCCGTCGCGCCCGTCACCAGGATGGTCACCTGATCACCCCTCTCGGTTATTCAAACTTGAATAAGCGGACGTTAGCGCGCCGCCGGACCATCGCGCACATGAAATCCTGTGTGACCCGAGCCACGTCCGCGGCCAGCGGCGAGCCGTACCCGCCGCTGGCCGGTCCCGGGCGCGAGCCGCTAGCGTGCCCGCTGTGCGATCCCAGGACTACGGCGACATCCTCGCCGGCAAACCGAAACGCCGGATCCCCGAACTGGCCGCCGAGCCAGGCCTGGTGGCCGAGGATCCGGCCAGCGGGTTCTGCGGCGCGGTCGTGCGGATCGAGCAGGGCAACGTCGTGCTGGAGGACCGGCACGGCCGCCACCGCGTGTTCCCCATGACCCCCGCCGGGTTCCTCGTCGACGGCGCACCGGTCACCCTGGTGCGGCCCGCGGCCGCCGCGGCGAAACCCGCGCTGTCGGCGTCCGGGTCGGTCAAGGTCGAGAACCTCACCGCCCGCACCGCGCAGGCCAGCCGCATCTGGGTCGAAGGCATCCACGACGCCGAACTGGTCGAACGCGTGTGGGGCCACGACCTGCGCGTGGAGGGCATCGTGGTCGAGCCGCTGGACGGCATCGACGACCTCGCCGCCCGGGTGCGCGAGTTCGGGCCCGGCCCGCGGCGGCGCCTCGGCGTGCTGGTCGACCACCTGGTCGCGGGCAGCAAGGAGACCCGGATCGTCGCCGAGGTCACCCACCCCGAGGTCATGGTCACCGGGCACCCCTACGTCGACATCTGGCAGGCGGTGAAACCCGCCTCGCTGGGCATCGCCGCGTGGCCGCGGGTCCCGCGGGGCGAGTCGTGGAAGGAGGGCGTCTGCGCCCGCCTGGGCTGGGGCGAGCCCGCGGCCGGGTGGCGGCGAGTTCTCGCCGGGGCGCGCGGGTTCCGTGACCTGGAGACGCCGCTGATCTCCTCGGTCGAGCGATTGATCGACTTCGTGGGTCACTTCGGGTGACAGGCCACTGGCCGTCCGGTTCGTCTGCGAGGATGTGCCCATGGCGGCGTGGCTGGTGTGGCTGATCGCAGGGTTCGTGTTGATCTCCGCCGAGGTGATGTCCGGCGACCTGTGGCTGCTGATGATCGGGATCGGCGCGCTCGGCGGCGCGGTCGCCTCCGCGCTGGGCGCGGGCATGGTGATCAGCGCGGTCGTGTTCGCCGTGGCCACCATCGCGCTGGTCGGCGGGCTGCGGCCGGTGCTCAGACGCAGGATGCTCACCGGCCTCGACCACCGGACCAACACCCAGGCGCTGATCGGCGCGCGGGCGGTGACCGTCACCCCGGTCGACGGCCACCAGGGACAGGTCAAGATCGGCGGCGAGATCTGGTCGGCCCGGTCGCACCACCGCGACGACGTCATCCCGGAGCCGGGCACCCCGGTGATCGTCATGGAGATCTCCGGCGCCACCGCCGTCGTCGCACCCGAACCGTGACCCGACACAGGCCCCCAACCGGGGCGTGATCGCACGGCAGCGAGTAGAACGAACCCAACAAGCGCGTGAAAGGGTGGAGGTACCCGTTTTGGACGCCGTCGCGATCATCATCGTCGCGGTCATCGTGATTTTCGTGCTGACCATTGTGGCCAAGTCGATCCTGGTCATCCCGCAGGCACAGTCCGCGGTGATCGAACGGCTCGGCCGGTTCACCAAGGTCGCCGAGCCTGGCCTGAACTTCCTCGCCCCGTTCGTCGACCGGGTCCGTGCCCGCATCGACCTGCGCGAACAGGTCGTGTCGTTCCCGCCGCAACCGGTGATCACCCAGGACAACCTGACCGTGTCCATCGACACCGTGGTGTACTTCCAGGTCACCGACTCCCGTGCGGCGGTCTACGAGATCTCCAACTACATCGTCGGTGTCGAGCAGCTGGCCACCACGACGCTGCGCAACCTGGTCGGCGGGATGAGCCTGGAGGAGACCCTGACCTCCCGCGACGAGATCAACAACCAGCTGCGGGGCGTGCTGGACGAGGCCACCGGCCGGTGGGGCATCCGGGTGGCGCGGGTCGAGCTGAAGGCGATCGACCCGCCGCCGTCGATCCAGGACTCCATGGAGAAGCAGATGCGCGCCGACCGGGAGAAGCGCGCGATGATCCTCACCGCCGAAGGGCAGCGGGAGGCCGCGATCAAGACCGCGGAGGGCCAGAAGCAGTCGCAGATCCTGTCGGCCGAGGGCGCCAAGCAGGCCTCGATCCTCGGCGCCGAGGCCGAGCGGCAGTCACGGATCCTGCGCGCCCAGGGTGAACGCGCCGCCCGCTACCTGCAGGCCCAGGGCCAGGCCAAGGCGATCGAGAAGGTGTTCACCGCGATCAAGGCGGGCAAACCCACCCCCGAGGTGCTGGCCTACCAGTACCTGCAGACCCTGCCGCAGATGGCGCAGGGCGACGCGAACAAGGTGTGGATGATCCCCAGCGACTTCGGCAAAGCGCTCGAGGGGTTCGCCAAGATGCTCGGCGCGCCCGGCGACGACGGCGTGTTCCGCTACGAGCCGCCCACCGAGGACATCCCGCTCTCCAAGCCCGAGCAGGACGACGAGGAGATCAAGGACTGGTTCGACACCGCACCGGACCCGCACGTGGCCGAGGCGGTGCGCGCCGCGGAGGCGGTGGCCCGCAAGGAGGTGCCCAGCCCGCTGCAGGTGCGTCCCACGGTCGGCGGGCGTCAGCCGCTGGAGCCGCCGCAGCTGCCCGGCCCCGGTGTGGACCTGAACGACTCGCCCGAACTGTCAGACGACCCGCGCACCCCGTGACCGGTGATCGGCCACGTGCACGCGTGTAGCGCAACGGGCGGAGCAGAACCTGCGCCGCCCGTTGCGTGAGGTGTCCACGTACACCACCGCGCAGTCCGTCCCGTCACACCGGCCCAGCCGCGCCGGGTCCCGGCACAGCACGTGTGCCACGCCCGCCGCGGTGAACGCCCGCACCCGCGTGACGATGTCGTCGTGTTCGTGCGCGAAGTGAATGTGCGGCTCCAGGCCGTCATGCCGCGAGATGTACGGCCTGGACGCCGAGTCGGCCAGCAACCCGTTGACGGTGTCCACCAGCACGTCCACGTCCGGCTGTCCGAACACCTCCGACAGCCGCCGCGCCCAGGCCAGCAGCGGCGGTGTCATCTCGGCCGTGATGGTCTCCGCGCTGCGGTGGTAGCTGGGCACGACCCGCTGCAACTGACTGTGCGGATCATTGGGCGGACCAGTGGGCGGCTCGGCGCGCGGGTCGATGTTCACCAACGCGGCCGCCAGCTCCGCCGCCGCCCCGCCGTAAGGGTTGAAATGCATTGACTCATTACAGCAGGGTGGCGGGGTGACCACCACCTGTTCGCACTGCGGCTGGCCTCTGCGCGACCTGCCCGCCGCCTCGGCCCACCACACGTCCCAGGGCGTCATCCGCTACCAGCGCTGCGTCTGCGGCGCCTGGCTGGTGCTGCTCAACGGCCACCCGATCACGAACGCCGCGACGCGGTGCGCGGCAGAGTGACCGTCGCACGGAAACCCGGGCAGACACCGGGACCGCGGTAGGGGCAGTCGCGGAGGTGACGCAGGTACTCGCGGGCGTTGCCCAGCCGGTCGATCTGGCTGTCGATGGCCGTCATGGCCCGCGTGATCACACCGTGCCAGGTCGCCGCGCCCGGGCGGGAGGTGAGCAGTTCGCGGATCTGCTCGATGCTGAGCAACGCCGTGTCCCGCCATTGCCGGATGACCGCGATCCGATACAGCTGCCGCGAGTCGTAACAGCGTCGGGTGCCGTGCCGGTGTGCGGTGAGCAGGCCGCGGCGTTCCCAGAAACGCAACGTGGACAGCGGCAGGTCGAAGTGCTCGGCGGTCTCGGTGATCGATGTCTGCTGGTCCATGGGGACAGTTGACCTCAACCACGGTTCACCGGGCAAGGTAAGCCTCACCTAATCAACGCGGGAGAGGGTGCCTGGTGCCACACCGTGTCCAACACGCCCACCCCGCCCAGTACCGCGGCGGGACGGTCATCGGCGTACTCATCGCCGCCACGTTCATCATGTTCCTCAACGAGACGATCCTGAGCGTCGGACTGCGCGGCCTCAGCGTCGACCTGCACGTCAGCACCACCACCATCCAGTGGCTGACCAGCGGTTTCCTACTCGTCATGGCGGTAGTCATCCCGACCACCGGCTACCTGCTCGACCGGTTCACCGCACGCACCATGTTCCTGACCGCGATGGGATCGTTCTGCCTGGGCACGCTGATCGGCGCGCTGGCCCCCGGCTTCCCGGCCTTGTTGCTCGGCCGCGTCGTGCAGGCCTGCGGGACAGCGGTGATGCTGCCGCTGCTGGCGACCACCGTGATGCGGCTGGTCGCGCCCCAGAAACGCGGCGCCACGATGGGCGTGGTCGCCATCGTCATCGCGTTCGCCCCCGCACTGGGCCCGACCATCGGCGGCGCGGTACTGGCACACCTGCCGTGGCGCTGGATGTTCCTCGTGGTCCTTCCGTTCGCGACGCTCATCCTGGCGTGGGGCGCCGCGACCGTCCGCGCGCGGACGCAGACACGGCCGGTACCGCTGGACGCGCTGTCGGTGCTGATGTCAGCACTGGGATTCGGCGGGATCCTCTACGGGCTGTCCTCGACCGCACAGGACGGCGGGCACGTGCCCGCCGGGATCCCGATCGCCGCCGGCGCGGTGGCTGTGGCCGTGTTCGTGCTCCGCCAAGTGTCGCTGCAGCGCCACGGACGCGCGCTGCTGGACCTGCGGCCGCTGGCCCACCACAGATTCCTGGTGGCGCTGCTGATCTCCATGCTGGTGATCCTGTGCCACATCGGGATAGGCGTGGTCCTGCTGCCGCTCTACCTGCAGACCGTGCTGCACCTGGACACGTTCGTCACCGGCCTCGCGGTGCTCCCGGGCGGCCTGGTCCTCGGCGCGTTGGGGATTCCCACCGGCCGCCTGTTCGACCGCTACGGCGCGCGTCCACTGCTGATCCCCGGGACAGTCGCGATGACAGTCTCGCTCGGGGTGTTCGCCGCGCTCGACGAGCACACACCACTGCCCGCCGCGATCGCGGTCCACATTGTCCTGATGACCGGAATCGGCCTGGTCATGACACCGTTGATGATCGAGCCACTGGCCGAGTTGCCACCCGCGCTCTACGCCCACGGCACCGCGATCCTGGGAACAGCGCAACAACTGTCCGGCGCCTTCGGCACCGCCCTGTTCATCACCGTGGCCACACTCGGCGCAGCCAACACCACCGGCACACCCGATCTGCCCGGCATGCGGCTCGCGTTCCTCACCGGCGGTGTCGCGGGACTGCTGGCCGTCACGACGTCACTGTTCACCCGCCGACCGCACCGCGCTGATCCACCGCGCTGACCTGCAACGCGAGTAGCGTGGACGCATGCTCGCCTACAACGGCCTGTCCCTCGACCGAGTACCCGAACGCCGCGCCGACCCGGACTGGATCACCGCCCAGCGAGCACACCCCACCAGCCGTGTCGTCGCGTTCTGGCACGACCACTACCTGCCCGAGGCGCACCCCACGCCCGACACCGACGCGGTGTTCCTCGGCCTGGACGGCGACACCGCCGTCTTCGCCGCCGACCTGCCCGACCCAGTCGGCCAACCAGCGGACCTACGCGCCCTGGTCAGCGCCCTCGACCCGGCCGAAGCAGCCACCCTCGCCTACGCCCGCGGCATCCTGCACTGGCACCGCAACCAACGCCACTGCGGCGCCTGCGGCGGACCCACCGACACCCGCGACGGCGGCCACACCCGCCAGTGCCGAGCCTGCGGCACCCTGCTGTTCCCCCGCATCGAACCCGCCGTCATCGTCCTGGTCACCTGGCAGGACCGGTGCCTGCTCGCCCGACACAGGGGAGCGGCACCCACCGCCTACTCCACCCTCGCCGGGTTCGTCGAAGTGGGGGAGAACCTCGAAGCCGCCGTACACCGGGAAGTCCGCGAGGAAGCCGGGGTGCTCCTCGCCGACGTGCGCTACCAGGCCTCCCAGTCCTGGCCGTTCCCCGCCGGACTGATGATCGGCTACCGGGCCCGCGCCACCGGCCCGGACATCGACGTCGACCACCGCGAACTCGACGACGCCCGCTGGTTCACCGCCGACGAGGTCACCACCCTGCGCCAGACCGACAGCAGTGACAGCGGCAGCCGCACCGACTCCATCGAACAGTTCCTCATCGACACCTGGCTCAGCGAGGCCTAGGCGTCGCGACGCAGACTCGCGCCCTGATAACCCTCCGGCGGCTCCTTCGACTGAGTCACAGGTTCTCGAACGGCGCCGCGTACCGGAACGTCCCCGTGACTCCCGCCGCGCCGACAGCCAGAGGCCGCACCTGGAAATGCGGCCCCCACTGCGCCACCGGCGGCTCGATCCCCACCGCCGAACTCACCACGAAACCGAACCGCCGATAGAACGCCGGGTCACCCAGCAACCCCACCAGCGGCTCGCCCATCGCGTCCGCCGCGCCCAGCACGGTGTGCATCAACGCGGCCCCCACACCCCGGCCGTGCAGGGCAGGGGACACACCGATCGGGCCCAACGCCACCACAGGTGTGCCCGCCACATGCGCCCGCGTACACACCACATGCCCGACAACCCCGTCATCCGAGCGGGCCACGAACGACAACGCCGGGATCCACGCGTCACACACCCGCAGCTCATCCAGCAGCGTCGCCTCCAACTCCCGCCCGAACGCCGCGACCTGCACCGCACGCGCACCCGCGACATCCTCCGGCCGCTCCCGGCACACCAGCACGCGTCACACCTCCCGCGCGGTGTCCGCCGAATCGAACAACCGCAGTGTCTCGGTCAACCCGGTCAGCGCGAACACCCGCGCGGTGTTCGAGTTCGTCACGATCCGCAGCTCACACCCGGCCTCCCCAGCCTGCTGATGCGCCTGCACCAACACCGACAACCCAGCCGAGCTCAGGAACGTCACGCCACTCAAATCCACCACCAGCGCCCGCCCCGCACCCGGCAGCGCCTGCCGCACACCGGCCTGCAACTGCGGCGCGGTCACCGTGTCGATCTCACCCCGCACGGCCAACACCGGCCCCGACGGACCCTGCCCGACCTCGATCGACAACGGCTGAAACTCAGCAGACGACATGCGCGACATCATCGCATCACGTCACCAGCACAACCTTGCCGACCGTGCCGCGTGTCTCCAACGCCCGATGCGCCGCCGCGGCCTGCGCCAACGGGAACGTCTGCGTGAACGGCACCAACTCACCCTTGGCCAACGCCGCCAACGAATCCGTCTCCAACCCCCGCAACCCACCCGGCCGGTTGAGGATCCGCGCCCGGAACGCCGCCGACACCGACAACCCGCGCCCCATCAACTCCGCCGGGGTGAACGACGTCGGCTCACCCGCGGAGTACCCGAACATCATCACCCGGCCACCCAGGCCCAGCAGGTCGAACCCGGCCCGCCCGGTCTCACCGCCGACACTGTCGAAGAACACCGTCAGCTCACGACCACCCAACGCGTCCTTCACCCGATCCACCCAGCCCTCAACGCGGTAGTCCAGCACCACGTCCGCACCCAGCTCCCGCACCCGCGCGACCTTCTCCGCGCCACCCGCCAACGCCACCACGAACGCGCCCGCGTTGCGCGCCGCCTGCACCAGCAACGCGCCCATCCCACCCGCGGCCGCGGGCACCAACACCACATCCCGCTCAGTGAGCTGAGCCAACTCCAACACCACCAGCGTCGTACGGCCCGTGCCGATCATCGCCACCGCCTTGTCGAACTCCACCCAGTCCGGCAACTCGTGCAACAACTCCGCGTCCGTCACCACCGACTCCGCGTACCCACCGCTGACCATCCCCAGATACGCCGCCACCCGCTTGCCCAGCCACGACTGCTCCACACCCTCACCCACCGCGTCCACCACACCGGCCACCTCACGGCCCGGCGTCATCGGCAACTCCGGCACCGGCATCGGCCCGCCGCTCTCCCCACGGCGGATCGACGTGTCCAGCAGGTGCACCCCCGCGGCCGCCACCCGAAGACGTACCTGGCCCCGGCCGGGAACCGGGGCAGGCACCTCCTCGAACTTCAACACCTCGGCCGGGCCGAACTCGTACTGCCGAATCGCATGTGTACTCATGCCGCCCAGCCTGCAACCTCAACCTAGATCGAGGTCAACTCCCGCACTGACACCCACGCCCATCAACCCGCGTACGGGGCCTTCGCCGCCTTCGCCGCCGTCAGGAACGCGCCCTTGTTACGCGGCCAGAACAAACTGTCCACACACGAGTACTGCGGGAAGAACCCGCCACAGCTGCCGCTGCCCGTCCCCAACTCGAACGTGTAACTCGCGATACCCAGGTTGCCGTAGGTGAAGTCGTCCGTCGTCCCCGTCGTGTCACCCTCAGCCACCACCGTGTACCCGTTGAACGCAGCCATCTTCTGCCCCAACGCCTTCAGACCCGCCGCGTTCGGGTTCGCGTTCCACGTCCAGCCCCACGGCGGCATGATCAGGTTGCCGTAACTGTGCACCGTGATCATCACACCCTTGGTCGTCACCGGAGCCGGATCCGTGTCACCCGGACCACGCTGGTCCGGGAACAACTGCTTGAACCACGCCTCCAACGCCTTCGTCTCCGGCTCCGAAGCCGACGACGGACCCTGATACGTCTCACCACACCGGCTCGTACCCGCCTTGCCCCACTTGAACGACGAGTTGCGGTTCAGATCCACCCCACCGGACGGCGACGAACACCCCGTCGGGTTGTTGGCGTTCTTGCGCTGCATCAACGGCGAATTCCCACCCGAGGCGACAATGTCCACCCCGTCCGGGTTCGCGACCGGCACAACCCACAACTCCGTGGTGTCCAAAATGGCCGTCACCTCGGCGTCCGAGCCGTACCCCTTGGTCAGGTAGTCCATCCACCGCCACGCCACCTCACCCGTGGCCAACTCCCGCGCGTGCAGCTGCGCGATCATCGCGAACCGCGGCTTGGCCGAGTTCGGGCTCAGCGCACAGTCACCGGCCTGCTTCTTGGTGATACAGATCGCCCGGATGTCATGCCCACCCTGACCCTGCGTCTTACGCCAGCTGTCACCGATGTCGTACACCTGCGTCAACGCCGGAAACGCCGCCGCCACATCCGTCACGTGCTTCGCGTGCTCCGCGGACGTGTGATACCCGCCGTAGAACGACTGCACCCCCACGTCCTGAACCCGGGGGAGGACCTCCTTGTACACCGTGTCGAACTTCGACGGCCGATAACCCAACACGCGCAACCGCGCGGCGATCCGCTCGTCACCCACCACCTGAACCGCGCCGCCGACACCATGCTCGACATCGAAACCGGCGTCCGCCAACACATGCTCATCAGCGTTGGGCACCTGCCAGTAATACGGCGTGGTATCGGGCTGAGCCGCCGACGTCGTACTGGACACCACCAACGGCGCCGCCAGTACAGCCGCGACGAAACCGATCCGGAGCTTCATCGACACACCTCCACGAGGCCGACGGCCACTGCAGGGGAAGGAGGACGACCGCCGCGCCGAACGCGAGTATGGAGTGACATGCGTGTGATTAGAACCTACGAACGGTGGTCACATGTAAACGGAAAGTATCGCCTGAAAGGATGATCATGTGCGCCCCCTGATCACCCTCACCGCGTTACTCCTGCTCACCGCCTGCGGCACACCCACACCCACACCGCCGCCGCCGGACACCACCACGACCACACCCCGCCCCACCGGCCTGGTGATCACCCTCGGCACGGTCGACGCCGCCATGGGCCTGCGCAGCCTCGACATCCAACTCACCAACCACACCACCACACCCGCCATGATCAACGGCTACCCACACCTGCGCGTCCTCGACAAAGACCACACACCCCTCGAAGTCACCGTCGGCCACGGCTCCTCCGGCGTCGCCACCGTCGACAACTTCGACACCCCACCCCAACCCATCACCCTGCAACCCGGCCACACCGTCCACGCCGGACTGCTCTGGCGCAACCTCGTCACCCAGACCGACCGCAAAGCCACCCTCGGCACCTACCTCGACATCGCCCCCACACCCGACACCCCCACCCGAACACTGCGCCCCGACGGCGGCATCGACCTCGGCAACACCACCACCCTCGGCCTCAGCGCCTGGAAACCCCCCACGAACTGACCACAGAAAGACCACCACCATGAACCGCATCGGCATCATCGGAGTAGGCGAAATCGGCCGCGCCATCGTCACCGGCCTCTGCGACGGACCCGACACACCACCCGAGGTGTACCTCTCCCCACGAGGAGCCCGCGCCGCCGCCGAACTATCCGAGCGCTACGACACCGCGCACATCTGCGCCGACAACCAAACCGTCATCGACCACACCGACATGGTCATCATCGCCGTCCGCCCCCACGACCGGCACGACGCCCTCGCCGGACTGACCGTCACCGACGACAAGACCATCATCAACATCATGAGCGGCGTCGCCAACGACGACCTACGCCACACACTCGCCACCCACGCCACACTGGTCCGCGCCATCCCACTACCCGCCATCCGCGACCGCGACTCCATCACCGTCACCTGCCCAGCACACCCAGCGGTCGACGCCCTCTTCCAGCGCCTCGGCGGCTGCCTCCCCGTCACCGACGAGACAACCTTCAACGTCTTCTCCGCACTGACCGGGACACTGACCACCCACTTCCAGTACCTCGCCACCCTCACCTCATGGGCCAGCAGCCACGGGATCCCACCCGAACACGCCGACCAGTACATCCGCTCCCTCTTCCACGGCCTCAGCCGCGCACTGGACGACAACACCCGCACCCTGCACCAACTCGCCGCCGACCACGAAACCCCCCAAGGCAACAACGAACGCATCCGCACCACCTGGCTCACCCCCGCCAACACCGACGCCCTCACCACAGCCCTCGACGGCCTCCTCACCCACCTCAACCAGCCCACCTGATCACCCGGCGGGCAACGTCAACCGGCGACGAGACCGCGTAGATAGCCGGTGGACTCCACAGTGAACCGCCAGACGGCGACCACAGCCCGACATCACCCCGCGTACCGCGCCACCAACTCCGACCCCAACCGCGCCAACTCCGCCCGCACCGCCTCAGACTCCACCACCTCCACCAAACCACCCCACCCCGCCAACACCTGAGCGATCATCACCGGCGCCGCCGAGGCCACCCGCACCCGAACCCTGCCACCACCCTCCTGCGCCACCACCTCGAAATGCCGCCCGAACTGATCCCGCAACACCGGCACATGCCGCTCCTGCGCCACCACCACCGCCGACACCAGACCACGCTGACGCTCCACCCGCTCCACCACCCGCCCCCACGCCGACGACAAGTCAAAACCAGCCGGAGCAGGCCCGGCGGGGGAGTCCACCACCGCCACATCCACCATCCGATCCACCCGGAACGTCCGCTGCCCACCCTCCGTCCCCGCCACCAGGTACCACACGTCGTCCTTGTCCACCAAGCCCCACGGATCCACCAGCCGCACCGCCCGCTCCCGCCCACGACTCGCGTACCCGAACCGCACCTTCCGCCGCCGCACCACCGCCGACTGCAACACCTCCACCACCTCAGACCGCTTCCGCTCCCGCTCACCCCACCCACTCGCATCGACCACCACCGCACGCGCCGCCGCCTCAGCGTCCGCACGGAACGTGTCCGGCAACGCCCGCACCAACTTCCGCAACGCCGCCTTCGCCTCACCCGAGATCGCCGCCGCCGGACCCACCAGCACGAACAACGCCTGCGCCTCCGCCGCGGTCAACCCACTCAGATCCGTCCGGGCACCACCGACCAACCGCCACCCACCACCACGCCCAGGCTGCGGATACACCGGAATCCCGGCAGCCGACAACGCCTCCAGATCCCGCCGCGCCGTCGCCGTCGAGACCTCCAACTCCGTGGCCAACTCCGCCGCGGTCACCCGCCCCCGCGACTGCATCAGCAGCAACGCGGCCACCAGCCGATCAGCACGCATAACGGGAAGTCTCCCAAACAGAAATGCGCACCACACGCGCACTTTCTAAGCTGAACCCCGTGATCAGCCGGATCGAAGCCATGCAAGCCGGAGTCGGCATCCTGACCGTCGCACACGGAGCCGCCCACGGCAGCCGGATAGCCGACATCAAGGAAGCACTGACCGTACTCCGCCAAGGAGTACTCGACCTCCACATCGACATCAGCGGCGTACCGGGCGAATGCGACACCGTCGTCCGCGAAGTCGCCCAACAAGTCGCCGAAGAACTCAGCAAACGCGCCCAACAGATGGTCAACGGCTGCGTCAAGGCCTTCGTCGACGTCGCCGCCGCCTACGAACGAGACTGCCCCGACGCCGACATCCCCGCCATCCTGCAAAAAGCCTCACTCGCCCTCGCCGCCGAACAATTCGACGACGACTAACGACCCGCCCCTACTCCCACCATGTACGCCCGCGCCCACTCCTCGAAACTCGTCAACGGGACACCCAGCTCCCGCGCCGCACGCGGGCGCGCGGGCTGGCCAACCACGTTCAACCACTCATGCGCGGCACCCATCGGCGGCATCCCCGCCGCGAACGCCTCCGCCTCGGTCATCTCCGGCGCCACGATCGGCACGCCCACAGCCCGCGACAGCACCTCCGCGACCTCCGCCACCGACAGATAGTCACTCGCCAACTCCAGCTCAACCCCGGTGAACCGCTCCGGCTCAGCCACCGCCGCGGCCACCGCACCGCCGATGTCGTCCACCGCCGCCAACGACAGCCGAGTCTCCGGCCGCAGCACACTCACCAGACCGCCCTCAAGGCCACGCGGGAACAAGAACGCCATCGACGGCAGAAAATTCTCCATGAAAAACCCCGGCTTGAGCAGCGTCCAGTACCGGAAACCCGCCGCACGCACCCGATCCTGAACCGCGCTCTTGGCCCCCAACGTGCCCCGCATCGACACCCAACGCCCCTCAGCCCAGCCAGGCGCGTCGACATGCTGACCAGCACCGGACACCGACGTGTGCACGAACTGCGCCACCCCGGCGGCCCGCGCGCCCTCAACGAGATTGACACCCTGCGCCACCTCGCCGTCGAAATCGAAACCCTCCGCCGTCACACCGGGCATCTGCACCGAGAACACCGCCCGCGCGCCCTCGGCCGCCCGAGTCACCGAGTCACGGTCATGCAGATCGCCGACCACCAACTCGGCCCCGAGCGCAGCGACAGCCCGAGCCCGGGCGGTGGCCGGATCACGCACTAACGCCCGAACGGCAACACCCGCCGCGAGCAGGGCCCGAGCGGCGGCGCCTCCCTGCCTGCCGGTGGCGCCAGCGACCAGAACAGGCGCGGAATCCAGGGACATGATACTCCTCAACCAACGAAACGGCGTGGCCCGCCATTTATCTCCGGCTACAATATGGCGGACCCCGCCACTTGGCAAGCCTCGGAGAACACCCCATGCCCGACCAGCACCAACGCGCCGACGCACGACGCAACTACACCCGCATCCTCGCCGTCGCCGAACAAGAAGTCGCCACCCACGGCGCCAACGCCTCCCTCGAACAGATCGCCCGCACCGCAGGCGTCGGCTCAGCCACCGTCCGACGGCACTTTCCCACCCGCCACGCACTCCTCGAAGCCGTCTCCCACACCCGAATCGACGCCCTCAGCACCCGCGCGCACACCCTCACCACCCACCCCGACAGCCGAACCGCCCTCATCCACTGGCTCGACGACGTCGCCACCTACTGCGTCACCGCCCGAGGACTGGCAACCGCACTCGCCTACACCGGCGACATCCACAACAACAACTGCTCAGCAACCCTCGAACACGCCGCACAACCACTCCTGCACCGCGCCATCCAGGACAACCAGATCACCCCGGACGTCACCGTCACCGACCTCATCACCCTCGTCGTCGGCATCGCACTGGCCACCGAGCACTACCCGGACCCCACCACCCAGGCACACCGACTCCTCCACCTCGCCATCACCGGCCTGAGCCCGAACACAGGGGAGCGGACACCACCGAACCAACGGCCATAGCCGACACCGAAACAGCAGCGGGGAGACACGCCAGGGGAGTGACCACCACACGGCGCCGGGCTGCGCCAGACAGGATCAGCTGGCCTTCCGCACGAGCGACTGCAGGCACAACACGAGTTCGTCCGAAGTCACCAGGCGCTCAAACAGCAGGGGGAGCAGGCTCTTGACGTCGTCACGGCCACCGACCGTGTTGCCCAGCCTGATCGACAGCGAGAAGAGGTCATGCTCGCCGACCGTGGTGGACGACCGACAGTGGGGACACCCGTCAAGCACAGCCCGTCGCGGATACGGCGCGAACGCCTGGCCGAGTCGCGTCAACGCGGCCGCGAGGTTCCCATCCATGCGCCGAAGGTTCGCACAGCCGCGGACACGGACGCATCGGAGATTCGGCCAGCGGTCGCGCCGTCCGGGGAGGGCCCCTCCATCGCTTACTTGACATAATGTAGATTATCGAACTTAGCGACGTGTTATCCACGAGCTGCGAAAGGGGCTGTCAATCGCCGATTTCGCCGTCCGCGTCAAGTTCGCCGTGGCGTCGCGTCACGGGGACGTCTGAGCATTCGCCTGGCTCGGCCTGGGACTGGGTCGCCGTAGATGGTGAAGTCGTTGTTGACCGTGCGTGACGAGGCGCGTCGTGTGACACGTTGTCAGTCCGAGGCTCGCCGGGTTGAGCTTTCCTGGCTCACCAGCCGCTTCCTGCGCCCTGCCCTGGTGTGACCGTCTCCATCGCCGCGCCATTAATCGTCACCGTGACGTTTCTGGGTAAGGTCTCCGGACGGCCGTCCATGGTCTCCAAAGAGGGCTCTGTCCGGTTTGATGCATAATGAACGTTATGCATCAATTCAACATGTGGCGAAATGTGGATTGTCGGTGGTTACCGGTATCAAGATCACGTGCTGCTGCTCGACGCCCTGGACGCGTTCTTTCTCGCCCGGAGACCCCGCAAGGATTCTCCGCACACCACCGCCGCCTATCGCCGCGATCTCCACGGCGTCACCACCCTGCTGGCCGACGCCACTGGTCGGCCCGTCGAGCAGCTCAGCCTGCGGGACCTGACTGTCCCCACGCTCCGAACAGCGTTCGGTGAGTTCGCCGACGGTCACGCCAAGACGTCCGTCGCCCGCGCGTGGTCGACCTGGAACCAGTTCCTGAACTTCTGTGTGGCGGACGGTCTGCTGGACGGCAATCCGATGGGCGCGGTCGTCCGGCCGAAGGCCCCTCCCCTCTCCCCCAAGCCCCTGCGCGGTGAGGACACGCCCGAGAGGCTCATCGCCGCCGCGGCCGCCGGGGCGCGCAAGTCTCGTGATCCGTGGCCTGAACGAGACGTGCTGGTGATCGCGCTCGGCCTGGTCGCGGGTCTGCGGTCGGCGGAAGTTCGGGCGCTGCAACGGTGTTCGGTGGTCGGCAGGCCCGGTGAGCAGCGCCTTCACGTGCAAGGCAAGGGAAGCAGGGAGCGGTCGATCCCGATCGAGCCGCCGTTGGAACGGGTGATCGACGCGTACCTGGCGTCGTGCGCCGTGCGGTTCCCGCAGCAGCGGTTCGGGCCGAACTCGGCTCTGCTGCTGGACTATCGGGGCGGGCCGATCGGCCGGGGCGGACTGGACTACCTGGTGAAGACCAGCTACCGGTGGGCGGGCATCCGTGACCAGGTGCCGACGGGCGCGAACCTGCACGCGTTGCGGCACACGTTCGCGACTCGGCTGGCCGAGGACGGCGCGAACGCCACCGAGATCATGGCGCTGCTGGGGCACGCGAACCTGAACACGAGCCAGAACTACATCGAGGCCACCGGGAAGGAGCGTCGTGCGGCGGCCGCGGGCAATCGCACCTATCGGGCGCTGTCGGGGCTGGAGCCGGGGGCCACGATTCCGGACTCGTAGCCTGCGATCACCAGGTGCACGCGGTCGCGGGCGTGGAGTTTCGTCAGGATCCGGCTGACGTGTGTCTTCACGGTGAGCGGGCTCAGCACCAGCGCGGCGGCGATTTCGTGGTTGCTCAGGCCTTGGGCGACCAGGGTGAGGACCTCGCGTTCCCTGTCGGTGAGCACGTCGATCTGTTTCGTCACGGGCGCGTGGTCGGGGGCGCGCAGGAAGCGGGCGATCAGGGCGGCGGTGGGGCCAGGTGAGAGCAGCTGCTCCCCCGCTGCCACGGTGCGGATGGCCTCCAGCAGGTCGGCTGGCCGGATGTCCTTGACGACGAAGCCGCTCGCTCCCGCGCGCAGGGCGGCGGCGACGTTCTCGTCGGTGTCGTAGGTGGTCAGGACGAGGACGCGGATGCCGGGGTGGTGTTCGGTGATGTGCCGGGTGGCTTCGATGCCGTCGAGGTCGGGCATGCGGATGTCCATCAGGACCACGTCGGGTGTCGTGTCGGCGGTGGTGCTGATGGCTTGTCGTCCGGTTGAGGCCTCGCCGACGACGTCGATGTCGGGTGCGGAGGCGATGAGCATGGCGAACGCGCCGCGGACGAGGGTCTGGTCGTCGGCGAGGACGACGCGGATGGTCATGGTTTGTCCACGGGTAGTTGGGCGGTGACGGTGAAGCCGTTGTCGGTGGTCACGTGGAGGCGCCCGCCGACGCTGTGTGCGCGTTCGGTCATGCCGGGGATGCCGTGTCCGCCGGTGGTGGTTTTCGGGCCGGTGCCGTTGTCGGTGATGGTCACGGTGAGGGTGGTGGCGCTGTAGTCGAGGCGGACGGCGACGCTGGTGGCGTTGGAGTGTTTGACGATGTTGGTGAGGCTTTCCTGGACGATGCGGTACGCGGTGACTTCGACGTCGGGTTGCAGGGGGCGTTCGGTGCCGTGGTGGTCGAAGGTGATGTCGATGCCGACGGCGCGGACGACGGCGCCGAGGTCGCTGATGTTGGGCAGGACGGGCATGGGGTCGCGGAGGACTTCGACGGTGGCGCGTAGTTCGGTGCGTGCGGTGTCGCAGGCGTTGGTGATGGTCTCGAGTGTGGTGGCGACGCCTGCGCGGTCGAGGGGTTGGGTGGTGTCGGAGACGAGGTGTGCGGCGACTCCGGCTTGGACGCGGATGGTGGTGATGGTGTGGGCGAGCAGGTCGTGGAGGTCTCGGGCGATGCGGAGGCGTTCGTCGGTCACTTGCTGGCGGGTTTCTTTGGCGTGGGTGGCGTTGCGTTGGCGGGTGGATTCGCCGAGGACGGCGGCGGCTGTGGTCCAGCCGAGGGTGCCGAGGATGTCGACGCTGAGGCCGTTGTCGTCGATGGCGCGGACGGCGAGGACAAGCACGCTGGTGAGTGCGGTGGCGATGACGGTCCGGGTGCGGTTGCCGGTGGCGACGACGGTGTAGAGGGCGACGAGGGCCGGTGGCATCAGGGCGTCGTGCGGGTAGTCGAAGGTGTGGTAGGCGACGGAGAAGGCGATGTGGGTGGCGAGTACGGCGATGGGCCAGCGTCGGCGGGCGATGAGGGGCAGTGTGGCGGCGGCGGCGAGGGCGATGCCCTGGGGGTCGAGTGTGCGGTTCTCGGGTGCGAGGTGGCCCCAGGCGAGGACGAGGGCGGTGAGGCCGATGCCGAGGAGGATGTCTCTGCTACGCACGGGGTTCGCGGGTGGTTGTGGTGGCGCGGATGAGCATGGCGAGGGTGGCTGCGGCGAGGGTGATCAGCAGGGTGATGCGTAGCCAGTGGGTGTCCATGATCCGCTCGTAGGGTGCGCTGAGGGTGTTGTCGGCATTGCGAACATAGCCGCCGTTGCCGAGTTGGTGTTGCCATTTGGCCCACATGGTGAACGAGGTGACCAGGACGGCGGCTTGGATGGTGTTGGTGGTGGTGACGGTCCACCACGGTAGGCGGGAGTGTTTGAGCGCGAGGGTGGCGAGGGTGGCGGTGGCGGAGGCGATCGCGAGCGGCAGGACGGCGGTGTCGACGGTGGTTGCCCAGTTGTCGTGGACCGCGGTCATGTCTGGTGGGGAGATGTGTTGCCAGGATCGGTAGTGGGCGTGGGTGATGTGGATCTGGCCCGCGGTGGCCGCGGTGAGTGCGGTGGCGAGGGCGAGGAGTGCGGTGGCCCAGTGGTCTTTGGTGGCCGGGTGCATGGGGTCACTGTGGTGCGTGTGGGTGAGTGTCCGCGTCTGGCTGTGGGAGGTAGTTGGTGGTACTCCCGTGGGTGTATCAGCGAGCCGGGGGTGGGTTACTCCTCTACTGGGTGCTCAGCCACCGTACGGTGTGTGCCTCGGTGGGGTCCGGGGCTTCCCATTTGTTCGCCAGGCGGTCGATGACCGCGGTGGGTACGGGGTGTGGGCGTGCGGCGTTGCGGGTTTTGATGACGTCGGGTGGTGCTTCGAGGGCGATCACTTCGACGCGGGCCTTGTAGGCCGCGGCGAGTCCGATGGGTTGTTGCCGGATCTGTCTCGACACGTTGGTTGCGTTCCACACGAATGACTGGCCGTCGCGTAGGTGTTTGCGGGCGTGGTTGTGTGCTGCGCTGATGACGGGGCGTTGGTCGTCGGTGGGTTTGATTTTCAGTTCGGTGCGCAGGGTGTCGAGGCTGATCACGGGTAGGTCGGGGCGGTGGGTGGTGATCCAGGTGTCTTTGCCGACGCCGGGGAGGCCGGACATGACGGTGACGGTGAGGCGGGTGTCGTCGTAGGCGTTGTAGTCGGGGTCGCGGTTGGGGGTGCGGAAGTACAGGAAGCGGGCGTGGTCGGAGGGGAACGCGCGGGGTGTGTCGAGGCAGGCGGTTTCGGCGCAGTACTCGCGGTAGAGGGCGATGTTGTCGAGTACGTCGTGGGTGTCGGCGCAGATGCGGCCGTGGATGTCGGCGGTGGCGAGGATGGCCAGGTCGGTGTTGCGGGCGAGCAGGCTGACGCGGAAGGCGATCTGCTGGAGGTCGGGGCGTTCCAGTGCCCAGAACGGGATCTGGTGGTGGCGTACGAGTGCGGCGACGTGTTCGCGCCAGGTGGGGGTGGCGCCGAGTTCCCAGAGGATGCGGCGGGTGAGCAGGTCGCCGCGGCGGGAGTGGCCGTGTGCGGTGATGTGGCCGTCGTCGGTGTGGCGGGTGCAGTCGGGTTTGGCGACGTCGTGCAGGAGCACGGTGGCGAAGAGGCGGGTGCGGTTCTCGGGTGGCAGTGCGCGCCATTCGGGGTTGGTTGTGAGTGCTTCGCAGGCCATGCGGGTGTGGGTGTCGACGTCGCCTTCGGCGTGGTGCTGGGGGTCTTGGGGGATGCCGGTCATGCGTCGGATCCACCAGAAGGTGTCGCGGATGGCGGGCCAGTCGAGGGTCCAGGTGGGGGCGGTGGGGCAGAGTTGGTCAAAGGGCTCCATACATCACCGCCGGGTTGGTGAGCTGGTTGGGCAGGATGGGGCGGTCGGCCCAGTGTGTGCCGGAGTCGAGGACGGCGGTGAGGAAGGTGGGGCGGACCCATTTGTAGCGTTCGACGACGTGGCCGTGTTCTTCGACTTTGATGTAGAGGCCTTCCATGTCGTCGTGCATGTCGGTTTCGGCGATGGCGGTGGCGCTGCCGTGGCGTGTGAGGGTGTCGCGCCAGTGTGGTGTGCGGCAGGTGGAGGGGCCGACGTGGGTGAGTAGGTCGGTGAGGGTGTTGTGTGGTCCGGTGTGCAGGACGGGTACGGAGTGGATGGGGAGGCCGTCGAGGAGTTCGGCGCGTCGTGGGGTGGACAGGAATTGGTTTGTTTCGGTGTCGAGTGTGTCGAATTCGCAGAAGTAGTGTGGTAGTGCGTCGTAGTAGATGGTGTGTTTGGCGTAGAGCCATTCGCCGTAGATGATGTAGCGGGTTCCTATTCGGGTGAAGAGGGCGTGTTGGATGGTGGGTGCCCATGCTTTGAGTGGGGCGAATTGTCGTTCTCGTGGTCCGCCGGTGAGGTAGTGGCCGCGGCTTTGTAGTTGGAGGGTGCCGTCGGGGGTGAAGCTGATGGCTGTGTTGGCTCCGTCGAGTTTTTCCTCGACGACGAGGTGTCGGTTGCGGATGTGGGTGAAGGGGATGGAGTTCATGTCTTCGTCGCCGGGTTGCAGCCGGGACGATTCGAGGTGGTGGGTTCGGGGGTATTTGCGGAGCACGGGGTTGGTTGTATCCGCCGGTGTTTGTGGGTGTCGAGTTGTTTTCCGCTGGTGGGTGTCTATGCGGTGTCTTCGGTGAGGTCGGCTGTGACGGGTTGGCCTGGTTCGATGCCTGCGCGGGTGCGGAAGTCCTTGGACAGGACGAGGAAGGCGGTTCCGCCTTGGAAGCCGATGGAGCCGGTGAAGGGGATGTCGGCGATTCGGCCGGTGACGTGGTGGCGTTTCTTGCGGCCCCAGATGGTGCGGGGGTCGACGGGGAGTGGGAGGCGGATGTGGCCGCGGTCGGTGGTGGTGGGTGTTGCCTGGAAGGTGATGTGTTCGCTCACTGGTGGCCCTGGTCAGTCGATGGTGTGGTCGGTGGTGGTCAGGTGGGTGGGGAGTTGGCGGAGGAGGAATTTGCGCCAGCCGCCGCGGTGCATGAGGCGCAGGATGGCGCCGCCGAGGCCGGTGAATCCGGTGTGGTGCAGGCGTAGGTGGGTGCCGTTGTCGTCGGTTGGGGTGAGGGTCCAGGTGACGGTGGTGGGTGTTGTCATCTGGGTGCCGTGCCAGGTGTAGGACAGGTGCCGGGGTTCGTCGATGGCGAGGATTTCGCAGTGGACGATGCCGTCCCAGCCGGGCATGGGTTTGGCGGTGAGGCGGAATCGGGAGCCGACGACGGGGGTGAAGCCGTCGACGGGCATCAGCCATTGGCTGAGGGCGTTCGGGTCGGTGAGGGCGCGCCAGACGGTGTCGGGTCGGTGGGGCAGGTGGGTGTCGAGGGTGATGTCACGGGGCATCGGGGTGGGGTCCTTCGGTGTCGGTGTCGGTGTCGCGTAGGTAGTCGGTGAGGCTGTGGAGGCGTTCTGCCCAGAATTCGGCGAATGTGGCGGCCCAGTCGTGGAGTTGGTGCAGTGGTTCGGGTTGGAGGCGGTAGAGGCGTTGGCGGCCGTTGCGTTGTTCGGTGACGAGGCCGGCGGCGCGGAGTACGGCGAGGTGGCGTGACAGCAGGGGCATGCCGACGTCGAGTTGTTCGGCGATCGCGCTGACGGCCAGTTCTTGGTGGTCGCGGAGTGCTTCGAGGACGCCGCGGCGGGTGGGGTCGGCGACGGCGTGGTAGACGTCGCTGCTGACGGTCGGCCTGGCCATAGTTCAAAGTTACCATAACTGTTAATTGATGGGGTGTGGTGCGCTGGCGCGAGCGGTGAGCGGGCCGCATAGGGTGGTGGGGATGGATACGTCAGCTTCTCGCCCGCTGGTGGCGCGGGTTCCGGTGGTGTTCGCCGTGGCCGCGCTCGTGGTGGTGCTGGATCAGGTGTCGAAGTTCTGGGCCGAGTCGGCGTTGCCGGGGCGTGCGCCGGTGCCGGTGTTGGGTGAGTTCCTGCGGTTGCGGTTGTTGTACAACTCGGGTGCGGCGTTCTCCATCGGGGCGGGGGCGACGTGGATCTTCACGATCATCACGGCGGTCGCGGTGGTGGTGCTGGTCCGGTTTGTGCTCAAGCCCGCGTCCGCGGTGCAGGCGGTGGCGTTGTCGCTGCTGCTGGGCGGCGCGGTGACGCATCTGCTGGACCGGTTGTTCCGTGCGCCGGGGTTCGCGCGGGGGCACGTGGTGGACTTCATCGACTACAACGGGTGGTTCGTGGGCAACGTCGCGGATATCGCGTTGTTCTGCGGCGCGGTGTTGTTGCTGGTCCCGGCGTTGTTCGCGCGTGAGGACCGCGCGGCTGGCGGTCTCGAGGGCGATAAACCTGAGGGCGACAACGCCGGGAAGTAGCGTTCCGGCGGTCAGTGCGTGGGCTGGTGTCCTGGGAGGTGTCGCTGGGCGGCCTGGAGGGTGTCGCCGGGGTGGCTGTTGAACGCGATCGCCGCGTTCGGGGCGTGCCGGTGGACGAGGTTGACGAGGTGTTCGAACAGTTCCAGTTCGTGGTCGGGTTTGCGGATCCCGGCGCCGATGAGCACCACGTCCCAGTCGCGTTCGGTCAGTACCGGGACCACGATGGGGTCGGCGGGTTGGCCGGGGGCCACCAGTGCCATGCCGGTGTCGATGCCGAGGGCGGTGAACTCGGCGAACTGTGTGTCCATGGCGGCGAGGATCGCGGTGGCGTCCACTCCGGGTACGGCGGTGGGGTCGAATCCGATGACCAGCACGTGCGGCATGGTGATCACGGTACTTCTCCCCCGTGGGTGCGGTGCGGCAGGCTGGGGCGGTGGTCATGCGGCGGGGTGTGACGATCGCGTTGATCGTGTTGTGTCAGAGTTCGCAGGCGCTGGTCACCGGTGGTCTGGCGTTGTTTCTGCCGTTGATCCGGCACGATCTGGGGTTGAGTTTCGCGCAGGGTGGGTCGTTGGCGGCGGCGTCGACGTTGACCTACGCGCTGATGCAGGTGCCGGTGGGGGTGCTGGCCGACCGGGTGGACCCGCGGAAGCTGTTTCTGGCCGGGTTGCTGGGGGTGAATGTTCTCGCGTGCGGGTTCGCGGTGATCGACTCCTATGGCTGGCTGCTGGTCAACCAGGCGGTGTCGGGGGTGTTGCGGTCGATGGCGTTCGCGCCGGGGTTGATCCTGATCGGACGCCAGTTCTCCTCGGGTAAGCAGGCCACGGCGATGGGGTTGTACGTGGCGGGCGGGTTCTCGTCGAGCATCGTGCTCAACCTGGCTGGCCCGTTGCTGGTGGGCCCGGTGGGGTGGCAGGGGGTGTTTCTGGTGTGCGCGGGCGTGGGTGTGCTCACGCTGGGCGGGTATTGGCTGGTGGGTGGTGCGGGTGACGGGCGGGGCGCGCGGGGGCCGCGTCCGTCGTTGCGGGAGTTGCGGCGGTTGGTGCGGCATCCGGTGGTGGCGGTGACGTCGGTGATCCAGTTCGTGCGGTTGGCGGCCACGCATGGGGTGGCGATGTGGTTACCGAGTTTTGTGGTGGCGGAGAAGGGTTATTCGATCCAGACCGCGGGGCTGTTGGTGGCGTTGGGGGCGGCGGTGACGGCGCCGTCGAACATCCTGGGCGGGTATGTGGCCGACCGGACGGGGCGGCCGTTGGCGGTGGTGGGGGTGTCGTTGACGCTGGTGGCGGTGTCGCTGGGTGGGTTGATGCTGGCGTCGTCGTTGCCGGTGGTGGTGGCGGTGGTGGTGCTGAACGCGATGGTCATCCAGTTGTATTTCGGGCCGTTGTTCGCCATTCCGATCCAGTACCTGGGGCGTTCGGTGGCGGGGGCGGTCAGCGGGTTCGGCAATTTCTGGGCGAATCTGGGTGGGTTCTGCGCGGTGTGGGCGTTGGGGGCGCTCAAGGACGCGACGGGGACGTTCGCCGCTGGTTTCCTGCTGTTGACCGGCTTGTGTGTGGTGGGTGTGGGCGCGGTGCTGGTGTTGCGGCGTGTCCCGCTGCCCGCTCAGCCGCCGGTCAGTACGCCCAGCAGGTGAGCCACGGTCTGGGCGATGGCGTCGCGGGCGGGTGCGAGGTATGTGCGCGGGTCGGACTTGGTCAGGTCGGCGGTCTGGATGCGGTGGGTGAAGGCGACGTTGAGCGCCGTCCCGATGTTGATTTTCACCATGCCGTGTTTGACCGCGGCCCGCAGTTGTTCGTCGGGTACGCCGGAGGAGCCGTGCAGCACCAGCGGGACGTCGACGGCGTCGCGCAGGCGGGAGATCAGGTCGAGGTCGAGGGCGGCGGTGCGGGTGGTCATCGCGTGTGAGCTGCCGACGGCGACGGCGAGCGCGTCGACGCCGGTGTCGGCGACGAACCGGGCGGCGTCGTGGGGGTCGGTGCGGACGCCGGGTGCGTGGGCGCCGTCCTTGCCGCCGACTTCGCCGAGTTCGGCTTCCACCCACAGTCCGGCGCGGTGTGCCCACTGCACGGCGCGGCGGGTGGTGTCGACGTTGTCGGTGTAGGGCTGGGCGGAGGCGTCGACCATGACGGAGGCGAATCCGGCGTCGGCGGCTTGGCGCAGCAGCAGTTCGTCGTCGATGTGGTCCAGGTGCAGTGCCACCGGTACGGAGGACTCGGCCGCGACGGCGGCGGCGGCGCGGGCGATGGGCAGCAGGTGGCCGCCGTGGAAGCGCACGCAGTTCTGGCTGATCTGCAGCAGGACCGGTTTGCCCGCGGCTTCGGCGCCGGCGACGACGCCTTCGGCGTGTTCCAGGGTGATCACGTTGAACGCGCCGACACCGGTGCCGGTGCGGGTGGCTTCTTCGACGATCGCGCTCGTCGGTAGCAGCATCAGCTTTCCTCCACAGTCACCACGCCGGTGAACGTCTGGTATGCCACCGGGTCATAGGAGCCCGCGACCGGGCTGAGCACGGCGGCCGCGGACAGGGCGACCGCGTCGGCGAGCATGTCGGGCCAGGTGTGCTGGTGGGCCAGGCCGTGGGCCAGTGCGGCGGTGAAGGCGTCGCCCGCGCCGGTCGGGTTGCCTGTCAGTGCGGTGGGTGGCCGGGCGCGCCACGCCCGGCCGGGGGTGGCCAGCAGGGCGCCGTCCGCGCCGAGGGTCGCGGCGACGGGCACGCCCAGGTGGTGGCAGTCGGCGGGCAGGTCGGGGGTGCGGCCCAGCAGTCGGGTCAGTTCGTCGAGGTTGGGTTTGACCAGCGCGGGCCGTGCGGTCAGGCCGTGGCGCAGTGGGTCGCCGTCGGTGTCCAGGATGACCGGTGCGGGGCTGCGGGTGATCAGTCGCGCGTAGGTGTCGTCGGGCAGGCCGGGGGGCAGGCTGCCGGACAGGACCACGACGTGGGCGTCGGCGGCGAGGTGGTCGAACCGGTCCAGCAGCGCGGTCCACTCCCCTGGGCTGATGACCGGCCCGGGTTCGTTGAACAGGGTGGTGTCGTTGGTCTGGTCGGGCACGATGGTGACGGTGCGGCGGCTGTGCGCGGTGATCGGCACGAACTGGGCCCATGGCATGGTCAGCCGGGTGGCCAGGTCCGGTCCGGCGAACCCGGTCGCGGTCACCGGTTGCGCGCGTTGGGCCAGGATCTCGGCGACGTTGACGCCTTTGCCGCCGGGTCGGGTGTGCACGTCGCGTACCCGGTGGGTGTGGCCGGGGCGCAGGTGGTCGACCTGGTAGGTGACGTCCAGTGCGGCGTTGAGGGTGACGGTGAGGATCACAGCAGTCCCCAGGCGCAGATCGCGGCGCCGAGCCGTCCGGCGGTGGCGCCCAACTCGGCGCGGACCAGGCGCGGTGGGGTGCGCCAGGTCAGCCGGTCGGCCAGCTGGGCGCGCAGCGGGCCGAGCAGGGTGTCGCCCGCTTCGGCGAGGCCGCCGCCGAGCACGATCAGGGTGGGGTCGAGCAGCATCGTGTACGTGGTGAGGGCGAAGCCGAGCGCGGACACCGCGTCGTCGAGTACGGCACGGGCGTGTGGGTCGGTGTCCGCGCGGGCGATGACGTCGGCGGCGGACAGCGTCGGGTCGCCGTAGCGGCGGGCCACGGCGGCGGCTGAGGCGTAGGTCTCCAGGCAGCCGCGTTGGCCGCACGCGCATTGTTCGTCGCCGACGGGCACGGGTGCGTGTCCGATCTCCCCGGCCATTCCGTCGGCGCCGCGGTAGGGCGCGCCGCCGGTGAACACGGTGCCCGCGATGCCGGTGCCGATCGGGAGGAACAGGAAGTCGGGCACGCCGCGGGCCGCGCCGTACTCGTGTTCGGCGATGGCCCCGGCGCGCACGTCGTGGGTGACCGCCACCGGCACCCCCAGTCGGTCGGTGGCGATGTCGCGCAGCGGCAGGTCGCGCCAGCCGAGGTTGGTGGAGTAGCGGGCGATACCGGCGAGGTCGTCGACGATGCCCGGTACGGCCAGCCCAACCGCTTGTGGTGTGCCCGCGGCGGTGGCCAGGTCCGCGGCGAACGCGAGGATCCCGTCGACGGTGTCGGGTTGGCGTGGGGTCGGGCGCTGTTCGACGGCGCGGGTGCTGCCGTCACGGTCGACGACCGCGCCTTTCATCAGGGTGCCGCCGACGTCCAGTGCGACGACACTCACGTCAGGATGACCGAGCGGGTCAGGTTGCGGGGCGTGTCGACGTCCAGGCCGCGTCGTGCGGCGAGGCTGATCGCGAGCCGGTGCGCGCGGACCAGTTCGGCCAGCGGGTCGAGCAGGGAGACCTCCACGTGCGCGCCGGTGGCGCGGACCTCGTCGAGCAGGCCGTGCGGGGCGTCGCCGAACACCCACACCAGGGAGGCGATGTCGGCGATGGCGATCGGGCCGTGCCGGTACTCCATGCCGGAGTAGGACTCGGCCCAGGCCTGGGCGGCCTCCCGGACTTTCAGTGCCGCTTCGTTGGCCAGGCCGAGTGTCCAGCCGGAGCCGAGGAACGTGAACTGTCGGAATCCGTCGGCGTCCTCGGGCAGCGGTACCGACAGGGCGCGTTCGGCGTGGGCGGGCAGCGCGGACACGTCTTCGCCGAGGTGTGCGCGAAGCAGCGTGAGCAATGTCGTCGGAAACCGGGTTTGGACAACCGACTGCTCATCGGCGAACTCGAGGGTGAGCACATCGTCGGCCAGATCGCGCAGTGGGCTGCCGGGCACCGCGGTGATGGCCGCGGTTTTGGAGACGTGGCCGATCTGGGACAACGCGCGCAGGATCTCGGTGGTGGTGCCGGACCGGGAGATCGCCATGACCCGGTCGTAGCGGCGGGTGAGGGGGAACTCGGACGCGGTGAACGCGTCGGTTTCGCCCTGGCCCGCGGTTTCCCGCAGCACGGCGTAGGCCTGTGCGACGAACCATGACGTGCCGCAGCCGATCACCGCCACCCGCTCGCCCGGCTGCGGCAACCCGGCCGGTGTGCCCGCGGCCACCTCGATGGCCGTGCGCCAGCAGGCGGGCTGGCTGGCGATCTCCTCCGACGCGTGACTCATAGGACCTCGATACCGTCGCGATGACAAATGATGAGCGTTTCTGCTTCATACTAGGTCAGAGCATGCAGCTTCACGCAAGACTGGGCGTGGTTGTTGGCGTTCGGCGTGAATAACTGTGACGATCTGCACCGATTCGGGTCCAGCCGGTCCTGAGAGCGGATCCAGAAGTGGATCCAGACAGGGGAGGAACGATGGCGTCGCACGAGCGGTGGAACGCCTTGCTGGAGATCATCGCTCGGGACGGGCGCCTGGACGTCGAGACCGCCGCGCAGGAACTGGACGTGTCCACCGCGACCATCCGCCGCGACCTCGACCGCCTCGCCCAGCAGCAGATGGTCACCCGCACCCGCGGCGGAGCCACCGCCAACAACGTCTCCTACGACCTGCCGCTGCGCTACAAGACCGCGCGGCACGCCACCGAGAAGGACCGCATCGCCCGCGCCGCCTCGGCGCTGATCCGCCCCGGTGGCGTCGTGGGCCTCAACGGCGGGACCACCACCACCGAGGTCGCCCGCTCGCTGGCCACCCGCGCGGACCTGCACGCCGCGGGCGGCGAGGCGGCGCTGACCGTCGTGACCAACGCGCTCAACATCGCCAACGAGCTCACCGTCCGTCAGCACGTCAAGATCGTCGTCACCGGCGGTGTCGTGCGGCCCCAGTCCTACGAGCTGACCGGGCCGTTGGGCACGCTCGTGCTCGAACAGCTCACCCTCGACCACCTGTTCCTCGGTGTCGACGCCATCAGCGCCACCGCGGGCGCCACCGCCTACAACGAGGGCGAGGCCAGCATCAACCAGCTGATGGTCGCCCGCGCCCGCCAGGTCATCGTGGTCGCCGACTCCTCCAAGCTCGGTCGGCACGCCTTCGCCCGCATCTGCGAGATCCGCCAGGTCGACGTCCTGATCACCGACTCCGGCGCCGAGTCGAGCGTGGCCGCCGAATTCACCGACGCGGGTGTCCAGGTCATCCAGGCCTGACGCCGACAATGCCAGGATGAGCCGTGCGAGAGTGGTCCGTGTGCTGATCGCGCTCGCCGCGGTGCTCGTGTTGTTGTTCGGCCTGGTGTGGCTGTTTCAGCGCTCCCTGATCTACCTGCCCAACAGTGACCCCGTCCCGCCCGCGGGCCAGGTGCTGCCCGGCGCGCAGGACGTGGTGCTGCGCACCGACGACGGCCTGGACCTCGGCGCCTGGCTCGTGCCGCCCACCCAGCCCGGCCCTTACGCCGTCGTGCTCGTCGCCCCCGGCAACGCGGGCAACCGCGCCGACCGCGCGCCACTGGCCGCCGCGCTGGCCGCCCGGGCATGGCCGTGCTGCTCGTGGACTACCGCGGCTACGGCGGCAACCCCGGCAGCCCCAGCGAGGACGGCCTGGCCCGCGACATCCGCGCCGCGCACCGGCTGCTCACCGACACCCTGGGCGTCCCGTCCACGCAGCTGGTCTACTACGGCGAAAGCCTCGGCGCCGCCGTGGTCACCGAACTGGCCGCCGAGCACCCGCCCGCCGCGCTGATCCTGCGCTCGCCCTTCACCGACCTCGCCGCCGCGGGCGGTGAGCACTACCCGTTCCTGCCGGTCCGGCTGCTGCTGCGCGACACGTTCCCGCTCGCCGAGACCATCACCCGGGTACGGGCCCCGGTCACCGTCGTGCTCGGCACCGCCGACACCGTCATCCCGCCCGAGCAGAGCCGCGCGGTCGCCCACGCGGGCCACGCCCGCCTGGTCGAGATCCCCGGCGCCGACCACAACGACCAGGCCCTGCTCGACAGCCCGGCCCTCATCGACGCCATCACGACCAGGTGAGCGCGACAGACCAGCACCTGACGTGATCGTGATCCAGCCCTGGTCGAAGGCCCACCATCCGCGTGTACCGTTCCCCTTCGTGGCCATTGACCTGCGGCAATTTCGCTATTTCATCGCTGTCGCAGAAGAAGGCAACTTCACCAGGGCGGCCGGGCGGCTCAGGATCGCTCAGCCGTCCCTTTCCCGGCAGGTCCAGCTCCTCGAACGAGAACTCGGCCTTCAGCTGCTGACCCGGCATCCGCACGGGGTCACCCCGAGCCGGGCGGGCGCCGATTTCCTGGTCCGTGCGCGTGCCGCGGTGGCAGCCTTCGACGACGCGGTCACCGCGGCCAAGTTCACCGCGGAAGGCAGGAACGGTCACCTCACGATCGGTTTCCTGGTGGCCGCCGCACTCGACTACGCGCCGATCATCCTGCAGCAGTTCCGTCGGCGCTTTCCCGACATCACGGTCGATGTCCGGGAATTCGATTTCACCGACACCTCCGCCGGTCTCGCCGACGAGGCCACGGACGCCGCGTTCCTCCGGCGGCCCCATGACGGCGCCGTCGGCCTCGACCACCTCGTGCTGGCACAGGAGGGCCTGGTCGCCGCGGTACCGGTCGATCACCGGCTCGCCAGGCAACGCCAGGTCAGCGTCGAGGACCTGCTCACCGAACCGCTCATCGCCTCGCCCGTCAGCGGATCGTGGCGGGATTTCTGGCTGTTCACCGACCGGCGAGCCGGTACCCCGGCGCTCATCGGCGCCGAGGCCAGCACGTTCGAAAGTGAGTTGCAGGCCGCTGCGGCCGGCCGTGGCGTCAGCATCACCACCGAGGGCGCGCGCCGCTTCTACAATCGCCCGGACCTGACGTTCGTCGACATCAGTGACGCTCCGGCGTCCACCATCGCCCTTGCCTGGCGCTCGGACAACACCTCCCCAGCCCTGCGGCACTTCCTGGCCGTGGCCAAGGAGGCGGTCGCGGACACCGCGCACCGGCAGTAAGGGTGCTCGGTGATCATCAGAGGTTCTGCACGAGGATGGCGTCGTCGGGCGTCGAGGGCTTGCCCCCGCGACGGCTCGGCAGAACGACAACGGCCACGACGGCCCCGGCGGCGACCAGGATGGCGGCCATGAGAACGGCACGGCTGTAACCGTCGGCCACGGCATGGCCGGTGGCCACCGCGGCAGCGGCGACGGCGACCCCGACCGCCAGCCCGACCGCGGATCCGACCTCCTGGGTGGTGGTCAGCATCCCGCCAGCCAGTCCGTGGTGTTCCGGTTCGACATCGTCGATTCCCGCGACCGTCCACGCCGGGAACGCGATCCCGTACCCGATCCCCGCGAGCAACGCACCCGGCAGCACCGACATCGCCCACGCCCCTTCTCCGGACAACGAGAATCCGAGCAGCGCCAAGGACGCGGCGAACAACACCATGCCCACGACGATCACCGGTTTGGTGCCGAACCGGGCGACCAGCGCCGGGCCGACCCAGGCACTGAACACCATGAAGGCGGCGGCCATCGGGAGCAGGCCGAGACCGGTCTGCACGGCGCTGAAGCCCAGTACCACCTGCATGTGCAGTGCGACGATGATGAAAGTCGGGCCCAGCCCGGTATTGGCCAGTAACGAAATGGCGTTGGCCCCACCCACCGAACGACGCCGAAACAACCGCAACGGCATCAACGGGTCGGCCACCCTCGTCTCCACCCACACGAAAGCCGCCAGCAGGACCAGCGAGATCCCGATCAGCCCGAAGGTGAGCGGATGTCCGAGTCCGACATGCTCACTGTTCGCGAAGGCGTAGACCAGCACGACGAGACCGCCTGCCACCAGCAGCGCTCCGGCGACGTCCAGCCGTGCCGCCCGTGACCGTGCCGATGGCCTGCCTTCCGGCAGCACACGAGCGAAAGCGACCACCAGCAGCCCGAGGGGAACGTTGAGCCACAACACCCAACGCCACCCCAGCACATCGGTGATGAAACCACCCAGGATGACCCCGGCGGCCAACCCGCTCGCCGCGACCGCGGCCCACACCCCGAGCGCCCGATTTCGTTCGCGCCCCGGTGGGTACACGGTCGTCAGCAACGAGAAGGCCGCCGGTGAGAACATCGCGGCACCGAGCCCCTGAAGGGCTCTCGTGGCGACCAGCATGGCCGGGCTGGACGCGAACCCGCCGACCAGGGACGCGATCGAGAAAACGGCGAGACCGGCCACGAACACCCGTCGTCGGCCGACGGTGTCCGCGGCCCGCCCGCCCAACAGCAGAAACCCCGCTATGGCCACCCCGTAAGCGTTGACCACCCATTGAAGTCCGCCCGCGGTGAAACCCAACTCCCGCTGGATCTCCGGCAGTGGAACCGTGGTGATGGAAAAATCCAAAATAGCGACAAACTGTGTTGTGCACAGCAAAAACAGCGTCAGCCGCCGACGCAGGAAACTCACGTGGACACCTTTCATGCGATATTATTCCGAGGGAGGCGTCGATTTCGGCCTTTACGTGTCGGCCGGACACAATCAGTCTCACATGTCGTCAACGGCGATGTCCAAGAGCGACTGCTCTCATCAGGTATAGCCTTTTGCTCTAACGGGCAAATGGCTCGATATTGACGCCATTACGACCAGATGAGCGGCGCGGGTCACCCGCGCCGCAAGGCCTCCAGGGCCCGCCGCAGCGCGTCACGCAGCAGCCGCGGGCTCATCGGCGGCTCGTAGAGCACCGCCTGCACGGTCAGCCCGTCCAGCAGCGCCGAGAGCCGCAGCGACTCCACGTCCAGATCCAGCCCGCCAGGCAGCCCGCCCACCGCGGCGGCCTCCCGCAGGACGCGGGTGATCAGGGCACGCATGGACGCGTGCTGCGCGTCGGCGGTGGCGCGCAACGCCGCACGAGTGCGGGCCGCCATCGCGAACTCCAGCCACACCACCGCCTCGTCGCGCCGCCGCTCGTCCAGCGGCAGGAACTCGGCGAGCAGGTCCTCCACCAGGCCACGCCGGTCGACCTCGGCCCCGGGCGTGAGCAACTGGTCCACGTGCACGGCGACCCGGCCGCCGATCCGCTCCCCCAGCTCCCGCATCGCGAAGATCAGCATGCTCTCGTGGTCGTCGAAGTAGTGCCGCACCGACCCGATCGCCAGCCCCGCCTCCGTGGCGACGTTGCCCAGCGTCGCGCCCTCGACGCCGACCCGGCGCACCACCCGGACCACCGCCTCGCCGACCGCCCTGCGGCGGTCCTGCGCACTCACCACTTTCGGCACGGTTGCTTTTATAGCACGGTGGTGCCACCATGGATTTAGCATGATGATGCTACAAAAAGGGGAGTCTGGGGATGAACGGCTGGCTGCTCACGGGACTCGTCGTCGGCGTGGGGATCGTGCTGGTCCTGCGCGTCATCGGCGAGCCACTCAACTGGCGCGACGTCGTCGCCCCGCCGGTGGTGCTGCTGGCCATCGGTGTCACCGGCATGCTGGCCTTCGACGGACTCGACGGCACCGACATCGCCTGGGTGACCGGCAGCGGCGTCATCGGCTTCGCCTTCGGCGCGGCCCGCGGCGCCACCGTGCGCATCTACGAGAAGAACGGCGAGCTCTGGCAGCGCTACACCGCGTGGAGCCTCACACTGCTCGCACTGGGCGTGCTGGCCAGCGCCGGTATCACCCTGCTCGCCGTGCGACTGGGCATGCACGAACAGGCCCGGCCCCACCAGCTCGCGATCGGCATCAGCTTCGCCGGGGAAGCCGCCGTGCTCATCCCCCGCGCCCTGGCCACCGGCACACCGTTCGCCACGGACAAACCACGCCCCTGGGACACGTGGCTCAGCCAGCGCCGGTGACGGTGACCTACAAGGCGGTGCTCTACAGGGCGGCGTACAGGTCCACGCCGTTGCCGTCCGGGTCCAGCACCACCGCATAGCGCTGCCCCCAGAACGCGTCCCACGGCTCCAGTTCGCCGTGGTACCCCGCGTCCGTCAACCGCGCGTACACCTTGTCCACCTCGGCTGGGCTGCCCGCCTCGAACGCCAGCGACATGCCGTCACTGCCCCGCCGCACCCAGTCCGGCTGGAACGACCGCACCACGTCCTCGGTGTCCCACAGCAGACGCATCCCACCCGGCAACGCCACCTCCACATGCGGCTCGGCATCCGCCGACGCCGGGATGTCCAGGCCGAGATGCCGGTAGAAAGCCAGGGCACGGCCCATGTCCGCGACAACGATCGAGAGCGCGTTCAGTCGAACAGTCATGGGCCGAACCCTAGAAGCCCGCCCGCGCGGCGGGCTTGAACAAAACGGACCTACTCGACCGTCACGCTCTTGGCCAGGTTGCGCGGCTTGTCGATGTCCCGGCCCAGCGCCGAGGCCACGTGGTAGGCCAGCATCTGCAGCGGGATCGTCAGCAGCACCGGGTCCAGCTCCGGCTCGTTGCGCGGCACCCGCAGCACCGCATCGGCCAGCCCGTCCGGCAGGTCCGCGTTCGTCACCGCGATCACCGGACCGCCCCGCGCCTTGATCTGCTCGATCGTGCCGATGTTCTTGGCCAGCAACTCGTCCTGCGGCACCACGACCACGCTCGGCATCTGCGCGTCGATCAACGCCAACGGCCCGTGCTTGAGCTCCGCGGCCTGATACGCCTCCGCGTGCACATAGGAGATCTCCTTGAGCTTCTGCGCGCCCTCCCGCGCCACCGGCCAGCCCCGCACCCTGCCGATGAAGAACATGTGACTGGCCTGCGCGTACTTGCGCGCGATCGCCGCCACCTCGTAGTCGGTCTCCAGGATCGAGTCGATCTGGTCCGGCAACTGCTGCAACGCCGTGACCAGCCGCGACCCGTGCGCCGCCGAGAGGTCCCGCACCCGGCCCAGCCACAGCGCCAGCATCGCGAACGACACCGCCATGTTGGTGAACGCCTTCGTCGAGGCCACCGACACCTCCGGGCCCGCGTGCAGGAACACCCCGCTGCCGCACTCGCGCGCCACCGCCGAACCGACCACGTTCACCGCGCCGATCACGTTGCCGCCCTTGCGTTTGAGCTCCTGCACCGCGGCGAGGGTGTCCAGCGTCTCGCCGGACTGCGAGATCGCCACGTACAGCGTGTCCGGGTCCACCACCGGGTTGCGGTACCGGAACTCCGACGCCGGTTCCGCGTCCGCCGGGATCCGCGCCAGCTCCTCCACCAGGTTCGCGCCGATCTGCCCCGCGTAGTACGCCGTGCCGCAGCCCAGGAACTTCACCCGCCGCACCGCCCGCAGATCCCGCGGGTCCAACCGCAGACCACCCAGCCGCGCCGTGGCGAACCGCGTGTCCAGACGGCCCCGCAGCGCACGGCGCACCGCTTCGGGCTGCTCGGCCATCTCCTTGCGCATGAAGTCCGCGAACTCACCCAGCTGGTAGTCCTCGTCGGCCAGGTCCACGGTCTCCGCGCGGCCACTGGTCTCGAAGTCCCCGGCGCGCACCGTCGCGATCTCGCCGTCCTCCAGGTACACCACCCGCTGGGTGTGGCGCACCAGCGCCGCCACGTCCGAGGCGATGAACATCTCGCCCTCGCCCACACCCAGCACGATCGGGCTGCCGTTGCGCGCCACCACCAGCTCCGCCGGGCGCCGCGCGTCCAGCACCACCAGGCCGTAGGTGCCCTCCACGCCCCGCAGCGCCGCCCGCACCGCCTCCTCCAGGGTCTCGTGCTGCTCCGCGGCCGCGGCGATCAGGTGCGCCAGCGCCTCGGTGTCGGTCTCCGACACCAGCGGCACACCCTGCGCCGACAGCTTCGCCCGCAGCTCGTCGGAGTTCTCCACGATCCCGTTGTGCACCACCGCGAACCGGCCCGAGGTGTCGGTGTGCGGGTGGGCGTTGACGTCGGTCACCTCACCGTGGGTGGCCCACCGGGTGTGCGCGATCCCCACCGCGCCGGGCGCCTTGCCGACCTGCTCCTTGAGCTCACGCACCCGCACCGCGGCCTTGTGGGTCTTGAGGCGACCCCGGTGCACCAGCGCCAGGCCCGCCGAGTCGTACCCCCGGTACTCCAGCCGCTGCAACCCCTCCAGCAGCACCGGCACCGCGTCCCGATGACCCACGTAACCGACGATCCCGCACATGAATAGACGTCCCTTTCAGCCGTACACGATTCGCCGCAGCTGACGCTCGGACAACTCCGGGGCCGCGACCCGCCGCTCAGCCAGCTCGGCCGCGATCACCGGCCAGATACCGGCGTTGCCGTAGTGCCGCCGCCGCAGCTCCGCGTGCCTGCGGCGGACGAACTGCTCCGCGGTCTCCCCGAAGTAGGCGACCACGTCCGCGACCAGCCGCGCCGCGGTCTCCGGAGCCAGCCCGGTCGAGGCGACCACGTGCCGCACCAACTCCGTCTGCGTCATGGCGTCCGAGCCTGGCACCACACACCCCCCGAACTCAACTTCTGTGCCCGAAATCGGGCACAGCTGCGAGGATACTCACGGAAACTCACGACCGGGTGAACTTCCCGCCCCGTGCTGGCCGTCGACCGGCCCCGTGCGCACCATCGACGGCCATGGACAGGCCGAGCCGCCCAGAGAGCCGTAACGAGAGCCGCGCTGAGAGTCGTACAGCCGCCGACAACCTGCTCTACCGCCACCCGGAGCTCTACGAAGTGGCCTACGACGACGCCGACCACGCCGTCGCCCGGCTCGTCGAGACCATCCTGCGCGAGCACCTCGGCCACCTGCCCGACAGCCTGCTCGACCTCGGCTGCGGCACCGGCCGCGACCTGGAACACCTCGCCACGCTCGTGCCCGACTGCGTCGGCGTCGACCACCAGCACGGCATGCTCGACTACGCCCGCCGCCGACGCCCCGGCCTGGACCTGCGCCACGGCGACATGCGCGCGCTGCGGCTGGAGCGCGCCTTCGAGGCCATCACCACCCTCGGCTACGCGCTGGCCGACATCCACAGCAACCGCGACATCGACCGCGTCATGGCCACCTACGCCGCCCACAGCCAGCCCGGCACCGTGCTCGTCATCGAGGTCATCGACCCGCTGCGCACCGGCGAACTGCCCCGCAACCTCACCATCGACCTGCCCGACCTGCGCGCCGACGCCATCACCGAATACCGCCACCACCACGCCCAGCAACTGCTCGAACAGCACCGCACCTGGCGCCGCGCCCAAGGACTGGTGCACGACCAGGCACACCTGCGGCTGCTCTACCCCAAAGAACTCGAGTACTACCTCGACAACCACCACTTCGAGGTCCTCGGCGCCCACGAACTGCCCGGCAGGCACACCGCCGCCAGCGCGTTCGTCACCGCCCGCTATCGCGGCGAAGACGGCTGAGCTGTGATGGCGCCGGGGATGATGCCGGTGACGGTGGCGATCCGGCGAGCCGTGCAACCCGCCGCGTGCCCACGCGCGTGACTAGTGCGGAAACGCAGCACACCACTGAAGAACACCCCCGGGGGATCGATGACCGATCGGGACACCGCGTTCGCGGACTACTTCGCGGCGCGGTCGGATGTCATGCGCCGCACGGCGTACCTGCTGTGCGGTGACTGGCACCGCGCCGAGGACCTGGTGCAGGTGTCGTTCACCAAGCTGTACCTGGCCTGGAAACGCATCGCCCGGCGCGAGGCGATGGACGCCTACGCGCGCCAGACACTCGTGCGGACGTTCCTGTCCGAACGACGCCTCGGCTGGTTCCGCAAGGAAAGCGTGTCCGACCAGCAGGCCGACACCCCGGTCAGCGGGCACGGACCCGAGGACCGGATGGTCCTGCAGGCGGCGCTCAAGCAGGTGCCGCCCGGTCAGCGCGCGGTGCTCGTGCTGCGTTACTGGGAGGACATGTCGGTCGAGGAGACCGCCAAAGCCCTCCACTGCTCGACAGGGACGGTGAAAAGCCAGGCCGCGCGGGGGCTGCAGACGCTGCGCGGCCTGCTCACCGACCAGATGACCGCGACCTTTGACCGAAAGAGGATCAGCTAGATGAACGAGCAGGAACTGCGTGACGGCCTGCGTGAGGTGATGGCGGTCAGCAGCCAGCCGCCCTCGATGAACCCCACCGAGGCACTCGACGCCGCCAAACGCGCCCACAAACGCCGTCGCGCCACCTGGGCGGGCGCCGGAGCGGGAGCCGCCGTGGTCGCGCTCGCCGCAGGCACCGTGTTCGCCCTGACCCCCAGCAACGACACGCTCCCGATCGATGTCGCGGCCACGGCCAACACCACCGACGGCACCCCCATGACCACCAACGGCACCGCGATCACCAAGAGCGGCACCGAGACCTCCTGGCCCACCGGCCAGGTCGACCGCACCGCCCGCAACGGCCCCCGCTCCGACACCGCCAACGGCGTGCTGGCCACGCTCAAGGCCGCGCTGCCCGACACTCTCACCGTCGACGAGACGACCACCCGACCCGGAGGCGGTGGCAAGATCACCCTGTCGCAGGCCAACTTCAACAACTACTACGGCCAGGGCAACAAACAGGAGGCGTGGGACTACTCGGCCATCGCCGCGGTCGCCAGCAAGACCAACCCCCAGGGCGGGACCGGGCGCGTGCTGGTCACCGTGTTCACCCCCGGCAACCCGGCCTACGCCGACACCGACGTGTGCGTGCTGACCGGGAAGTTCTGGGGCGTCCGGGGCACGTGCGAGCCCCGCACCGTGCAGGGCAAGACCGTCGGGGTGATCGTCAAGCCCCAGGATTCCCGCATCTCCACGGTGGTCGGGTACCGCTACGACGACGGGACCGTGGTCTTCGTGGCCCAATCCACGGCACCCAACAACGAAGGCGACAGCAGTGGCCCTCCGGCGGGCTCGATGAGCACACTGCCGCTGACCGTCGAGCAACTCGCGCCGATGGCGCTCAACCCCGCGTTCAAGGTCACGTAACCCTCACACGGTCACCGTGACGACGTCACCTCGGGAGCCACCGATGCTCCCGAGGTACGCGTCCACCGTCGCCAGCTCAGCGGTCATCGCCCCGATGTAGCCGTCCGGCCGCACCAGCACCCACGTGCCCGGCGCGACGTCGTAGGTCTCGTGCGGCGCGGTGAACTCCAGCAGCGTCCAGTGCGGGCCACGCAACACGTCGAACACCGTCTTGCCGCCCGGGTCGCCCGTCAGCGGCCCGTCCGGTGCCCGGTCACCCGCCCGCAGCGACCCCGGCCGCGGCCGGTCGTCCACCGCCAGCGGGCCCTCCCGGTAGGACAACCCCAGCTGCCGCTCCTCGAAGCCGCGGGCCATCGTGCGCTCGTTGAGCAGCCGCTCACTCAACCCCAGCACGTGCGCCGCGATCGGCAGCCGCTCCCGCTCATAGCTCGCCAGCAGCGACACCGGCGCGCCACCCAGCACCGCCGCCAGCTTCCACCCCAGGTTGTAGGCGTCCTGCACGCCGGTGTTCAGTCCCTGACCACCGGTGGGCGGGTGCACGTGCGCCGCGTCCCCCGCCAGCAGCACCCGCTCCACCTGGAACCGGGTGGCCATCCGGATGTTGGGCCGCCATTCGGTCAACCAGGTCAGGCCGTCCAGCCGGAAATCCGACCGGCCGGTCTGCTCGGCGACATACCCAGCCAGATCCGCCAGCGTGGCCAACTCGCGCTCCGGGTCGGCGATGGTCAACTGGAAGGAGTCCGTGCCGCCCAACGGGCACAACGCGATCCGCGGTTCCCGCCACATGTGCCAGTGTTCCCGGTCCAGGCCGGTCACCCGCACGTCGGCGACCAGCATCCGGAGGTCCTCGTGGGTCACGCCCTCGAACGGCACGTCCACCAGCCGCCGTGTCGGGCCCTTGCCGCCGTCCGCGCCGACCACGTACGCGAACCGGGCCCGCTCGGTCCGCCCGTCACGGCGCAGCGTCGCGGTCACCCCGTTCTCGTCCTGCTCCAGCCCGACCAGTTCGGTGCTCAGCTCCACCTGGCCGCCGAGCCCCGCCCACCGCTCCCGCAGCAACTGGACCGTCCGCCACTGCGGGATCATCCACACGTTCGGGTACGGCACGTCCGGTGTCGGTTCCACCCGCTCGCTCATCACTCCCTCCCACACCACCGCGTCCCCCTGGTAGGCGCGGATCGGGGGATAGTCCGAGCCGCTCGCCAGTACCGCCTCGACCAGGCCGAGGTCGTCGAACACCTCCAGGGTGCGCGGCTGCATCCCCCGGCCGCGCGAGCCTGTCGCGAACTCCGGCTCCCGGTCCACGACCCGGCACGCCACCCCACGGCGAGCCAGGTCCACCGCCAGCGTCAACCCGGTCGGACCCGCGCCCACCACCAGTACGTCCATCACCGCCACCACTCCTTAACGACATTCGATTTAACGTCATTAAGTAGAGCTTAATGCTGTTAAGGTGTCAAGCCGTGGCACTGGACCGGATCACCGTGGTACGCACCGGCCTGCGAGTACTCGACGAGGTCGGCCTCGAGGCGCTCACCCTGCGCAAGATCGCCTCCGAGCTCGGCGTGCAGCCGCCCGCGCTCTACTGGCACTTCAAGAGCAAGCGGGACCTGATCGACGAGATGGCCACCACCCTGCTGACCGACCACACCCAGCCCATCCCCGGCGACACCCCCTGGCGGGAGTTCACCCTGACCTACGGCGAGGGCCTGCGGCGGATGCTGCTGAGCCACCGCGACGGCGCGAAGATGTTCGCGGGCACCTACCTCACCGACACCAGCGTCTACCGACACCAGGACGCCGCACTGCGGCTGCTCACCGACGCCGGGTTCAGCCTGGCCGACGCCGGACAGGTCTACTGGACGATCTACAGCTACACGATCGGCTTCGTCATCGAGGAACAGGCCGTCTACCCGCGCCCCGGCGAACGCGACGAGCGCTACGACCTCGACCGGCGCACCCAACGCATGGCCGACGAACACGTCCCCCTCGCCACCGCCGCCGGACCTGAGCTGTTCGACCGCTTCGACCAGCGCTACACCCGCGGCCTGCAGGCGATCGTCACCGGCGTCGACACCTGGCGAACCTGACGGGCCGCTCAGGCGAACATCGGCACCAACGCCACCGCGAACAGCCCGTAGAACGCGGCCACCACCGACAACCGGCGCACACTCAGCCGCCCCGACCGCAACGTGATCAGCAGATACACCACCGCCAGCAACGTCACCCCGCCCGCGATCAGCAACGGGCCCTCCAGCCGCCACGGCGTGAACAGCAGGCCGAACCCGCTCGGCACCGTCGCCTGGATCATCATCGACCCGGACACGTTCGCCAAAGCCAGCCTCGTCTTGCCCTGCCGCACCCAGATCACCGCGTTCATGATCTCCGGCAACTCGGTCGCGATCGGCGCCAGCAGCAACGCCGTCAACGACGCCGACATCCCCAGCATCGGGCCGACCGTGTCCAACTGCACCACGAACACCTTCGACGCCGCGAAGATCACCGCCAACGCGCCCAGCGTCTGCGCCACCACCGCCCACGTCGCCGGGGTCGCGCGGCGGCGCTGCAGCTTCAGCGGCGCCAGCTCCTCCTCGGCGCCGTCCTCGTCCTTCTGGCGCATCTCCCGCACGCAGTACACGGCGTACACGGCGAAGAACAACAGCCCCAGCCACGGCTTGATCGCGAACGCCACCAGCCCGAGCGCGACCTTCACCACGAACACCGCGACGAACCAGGTCTGGTCCTTGGCGAGCTTGTCCACATCGCCCCAGTCCGGCGCTCCGCCCCCGACCGGGCCCCCTGTCGGACCACTGGGCGCGCCACTGCGGGCCAGACTGCGTGCCTGACCGCGGCGGCTGGCCAGCAGGCTCCAGCCGACCACCCCGTAGGCGACCGTGGCCAGCGCCAACGGCCCGCCCATCGCCGCGCCGACACCGATATCGCGCTGCTCCGGCGTATCACCGAACGCCACGGCCACGAACGTCACGACACTCTCGGGCAGGGCGGTACCGATGGCCGCCAGCACGGTGCCGACCGCGATCGTGCCGATCCGGAGACGACGGCCGAGCCACTCGACCGCGTTGACGAACCACTCGCAGGACAGATAGATCGCGATCGCACAGGCGACCAGCAACACGAAGTGAATCACGGGATCCTCCCGCGCATCGCGGGACGAACTCCCCGGGAGCGCACCGGCGACCTCGACCCACGGTGCGCACCAAGTCATGCGTCCGTCATGGGTCGAAGGTCTCGCCCGCCTTCCCACACGAGAAGGCCGCCCGGCCGGGCCCGTGAGAGCCAGCATGTCGACCAAGGCGTTGGGGGCTACTCCCCTTCGTTTCGAGGACAACCCTGCCGTACGCGTAGCTAATTGTCAATCAATTGCGCAAGCGTCAGACTGTGGCGCGGGCCCCGTTCCGCAAGAATCCACCCCGAGATGAGCGAACCGACACCGCCCGACGAGCCGACCCGCCCGCAGCTGCAGTCCGCCGCGGCCACGTTCGCGCTGCTGTCGGCCCCGACACGACTGCACGTCGTGTGGCTGCTGGCCCGCCACGAATACGACGTCGGTACCCTGGCCGAACGCATCGGCACCACGGTCGCCGCGGTCAGCCAGCACCTGGCCAAGCTCCGCCTCGCCGGTCTGGTCGCCGCCCGCCGCGAAGGACGCCACCAGATCTACGCCGTGGAGGACCCACACGTGCTGACCCTGGTCGAGCAGATCTTCGAACACATCGCGCCGGACGGCTCCCTCGCGCCCGACCCGCCCACCCCGCGCCACCCCACCCGCCCACAACCGGGCACGACGTGATCGAGGTGTCGTGAAACCGCTCGGAGCGGCGGGACCCGTCACCGTCGGCCCCTACCAGGTCCTCGCCGAACTCGGCCGGGGCGGCATGGGACGCGTGCTGCTGGGCAACGGCCCCGACGGGCGGCTGGTCGCGGTCAAACTCGTGCACGGCCACTTCGCCGAGGACGACCGGTTCCGGGCCCGGTTCCGCCGCGAGGTCACCGCCTCCAGCGGCGTGTCCGGCGCCTACACCGCCGCCGTGGTCGACGCCGACCCGGACGCGCCCACCCCTTGGCTGGCGTCGGTGTTCGTGCCCGGCCCGTCACTGCGGACAGTGCTGCGCAGCG
>NZ_CDME01000002.1:1187186-2404273 GCF_000826545.1 Kibdelosporangium sp. MJ126-NF4
CAGCGATCTGGACATCCCCAGCGACAAGCAGACCGGGACACTGGAGAAAGCCTCGGGCCTGACCTTCAGCCCGGACAGCCGCCGCCTCGCGGTGCGCCGACCGGAGGGATCCACCGTGGCACTGTGGGACGTCGAGGCGCGCCGCGTCGAGGACAACCCGATCCTCGTCACCGACATCGACGAGGTCGCCTGGAGCCCCGACAGCCGTTACCTGGTGACCTCGACCTGGGACGGCCACACCGGCACAGCCGACATGTGGGACGCCGACGGCCTCACCCACGTCCGCCAGCCCATCACCCTGCCCGCCGACGGGGACCTGCGGCAGCTCGCACTGAGCCCGGACAGCAAGATCCTCGCCACCCTGCACAACAACGGCGACACCGTGCGGTTCTGGAACACCGACACCGGCGAGCGCGTCGGCGGCACGATCGAGCACGCCAACCACATCGCGTTCAGCCCGGACGGCAGCACCCTGGCCACCGCGGACACGGACAACACCGTGCGGCTCTGGCGCGTGCCCACCCCCTGACCCTGCAGGCGCCTGCCCTCACGGGTGGCTGCGGACCGCGCGGCGCGCGGTCCGGTCGGCGCCGTCGACCAACGTCGGCCACACCTCGCGCGGCAGGTCGTGTCCCATGCCCGGCACCAGGATCAGCTCGGCGCCGGGAATCGCCCGCGCGGTCGCCTTCCCGCCCGAGACGTGCACCAGCGGATCGGCCTTACCGTGGATCACCAACGCCGGGACCCGCAGCCGCCGCAACCACGGCGTCCGGTCCGCGGCCGAGGTGATCGCGGCCAACTGCCGCAGCGTCCCCGCCCGGTTGAGGCCACGGTCGAACGTGCGCCGCGCGCGCACGCGCATCCGCTCCTCGTCGAGGTCGAACCCCGGCGAGCCGATCAGCCGGAACACCGCGAGCGTCGCCTCGACGTAGGCGTCCCGGTCGCGCGGCGCCGGGCCCAGCATCGACGGCAGCACCCTCGGACGTGGCCAGCCGACCAGCCTGCCGCCGGTCGTGGACATCACCGACACCAGCGAGGACACCTTCGCCGGGTACCGGATCGCCAGCGTCTGCGCGATCATCCCGCCCAGCGACACCCCGGTGACGTGCGCCGAGGCGATCCCCAGGTGATCGAGCAGCCCGGCGGCGTCACCGGCCATGTCGGCCAGCGTGTACGGCGGCGGCTGGCGCAGCAACGACCGCGCCAGCGAGGTCCGGCCGGTCATCGGCTGCGACCGGCCGCAGTCGCGGTTGTCGAACCGGATGACGTGGAAGCCACGGTCGGCCAGCAGGCCACAGAGCTCGTCGTCCCACCAGATCAGCGGCCCACCCAGCCCCATGACCAGCAACAACGGTCGCCCGTTCGGGTCGCCGATGGTCTCGTAGCAGATCCGCACCCCGTTGATGTCCGCGCTCAGCTCCGCCATTCCCTGATTCTGCGGTACGCCACGGCGATCGCGCCGGTATCGTCGGACACGATGATCACGCGTGCGCGTCCCGCCTCGGTGTTCACCGGCCTGGTCGGCCGGAAGACCCGGCTGCGCGAGGTCGACGCGGGCGACCGGCGCACCCTGATCGGGTTCGACCGCGACCTACTCGGCGACGCACACCACCGGCCCCACTGTCGACCCCACTATCTGCACTGGGCCGCGCACCGCGCCGACGGCACCGGTTCCTGTGAGGACGTGCAGTTCGCGATCGAGACCATGCGCGGCGGCGTGCTGGTCGGCTCGATGACCGTGCAGGCCGACCCGGCCAGCGGCCGCTTCAGCTACGGCGTCGGCATCGGGCCACGCCACCGGCGCTGTGGTTACGCGGCGGACGCGATCACCGTCCTGCTGGCGTTCATGTTCCACCAACACGCCTACCTGGCGTGCGACGTCGGCATCCACGGCAGCAACTTCGCGTCGCTGACGTTGCACGCCGGGCTGGGCTTCCGCGAGCGGGAACGCGTCCTGGACGCCGAGTTGTGCCGCGGCACGTTCACCTTCATGGTGGGCATGAGCGTCACCGCCGACCAGTTCGCCGGGTTGCCGCTCACCGGGCACCCCGGACGCGGCAGGCACTGGCGCAACCCACGCGGACGGCACTGGTCAACGCCGTACACCCACCCCCTGCTTTAGTTACAGCTTATATAAGTGCATACTGGTGTCATGAAGATTGTGATCACCAGCGTGTTCGTCGACGACCAGGAGAAGGCCCTGGCGTTCTACACCGACATCCTCGGCTTCGAGAAGAAGCACGACGTGCCCGCGGGCGGGGCCCGATGGCTGACCGTCACCTCCCCCGGCGACCCCGACGGCGTCGAACTGCTCCTGGAGCCCAACGGCAACCCGATCGCCACGCAGTACCAGAAGGGACTGCGCGAGGCCGGGATCCCGGCGACCATGTTCGGCACCGACGACGTGCGGGCCGACTACGAGCGGCTGGGCAAACTCGGTGTCGTGTTCACCCAGCCGCCCACCGCCCTGGGCCCGGTCACCAACGCGGTGTTCGAGGACACGTGCGGCAACCTCATCGCGCTGAGCCAACCCAACTGATCAGCCAACCGAACTGACCAGCCACGGCCGCAGGACGGGCAGGACCGTGGGCGGCTGCATGGCCTGCCCGTGGTCCATCCCGTCCAGCACGCGCACCACCCAACCCATGGCCGTCAACTCGTCCCTATGGGCCGAGACCGGGCCCGCGATGTCCACCGTCACCCCGCCCCACCGCTCGTCGTAGACGATCGTGTCCTTCGACCCGGCGAAACACAGCCTCGGCACGGTCAGCCGGGCCTGCGCAGCGCGGTCGTCGAAGTCCCGCAACGCCTGGTAGAAGGTCATGAACTGCCGGGTCTGCGGCTCCGACATGGTCATCTCGGCGCTCGACCAGTCGCCCTGCCTTCCCGATCCGGCCCGCGCGCCCGGGGCGCCACAGGCCATGGCGTGCGTGGCGGTGGTGACCGCGAGCATCTGCGCGTACGGGCCGTCCAGCGGCGGGTAACCACCCATGGCCAACGCGGTCAGCCGGTCGGTGCGCAGCGCCACTTGCAGTCCGGCCAACGCCAGCCACGAGTAGCCGTAGTAGGCGAACCGGTCGGCTCCCGCCGCGTCCGCCACGGCCAGGAAATCGGCCGCCACGGTGTCCGGGGTCAACGTGTCCGGCTTCGGCGAGGCCAGCACGTGCCCCTGGTAGTCGAACGCGGCCACCCGGAACCGGTCGCTCAGGCCGTCGACGAGCGACCGGCCCAGCGCCGGGTCCATTCCCCAGGCGCGCATCTGCTCGGCGCGTTCGCCGCTCGCGGGCACCGGGTCGACCGCCAGCAGCACCGTCGGACCCGTCCCGCTGACGTGCACGTCGATCCGGTGCCCGTCATGGATCGTCGCCTGCACCATCGAACCCTCCGTTAACTCTTTACAACGTAAACCGATGACAGCATCACTTTACACGGTAAGGAGTTGATGGGGCCGCCTTCCTGCCTTGCACGGTGCCTGCGGACTCCAACACACCGTCGACCCACTGCCGCGCACGGCTGACGACACCGGATCGGGGGAAGGCGTATCGAGCTGGGGCTGACATACTGCCGATAACATACCGTCACGGGAGGGAACCGTGGGTAACAAGGCGATCAGCACCGGGCGCAGGGGGCGGGTGGCCAAGGCTCCCGAGGGTGATGAACCGGCGGCGGTCTTCGCCCGGCAGCTGTGGGAGCTCAAGCAGCACGCGGGAGACCCGTCCTACGACGCCATGCGCCAGGATCATGGTGCGCTGGCCTCGAAATCGGCGCTGTCGGCGGCGGCGCGCGGCGCGCAGTTGCCTTCCTGGGACACGACCTGGGAGTTCGTCCGATCGCTGGCGGTCGGCGTGCTCGGTCAGGACGAGCAGCGGGTTCGCGCGCAGTGGCGGCAGCGGTGGGATCAGGCGGGTGCCGCGGTCCTGGCCCAGGCCGTGCCCGTGGAACGCCCTCCGGCGGCACCGTGGATCAGGCGGCGCGGCTGGTGGGTGCTGGGTGCGGTCGCCGCGATCGGAGTGCTGCTGGTCACCGCGCTGTGGCTGCGGACGGAACGACCGGCGCCTGCCACGATCGCCGAGCCGTGCCAGGCGGCTTGGCTGTGTCTGTACCGGAACATCGGCTTTGACGACATGAATTTCCGGACCCAGCGGCAGAACACGTGCTGGCGCCTCGCCGACTACCATTTGCAGGACGCGGTCTTTTCCTACGACAACAATCTGCCTGTCACTGGCCATTTCTATGACTCGACGAAAGCCGATATTGGGAACATACGCGCCGGTGACAGCAGTCGCGACAGTTCATCGCTGCCCGGTGCGTACTGGTTCTGCACCGGCTCCGCCAGGCCGTGATTTGACCGGCCAGCGCCCCAAGCCAAAGCGCTGAGCTGCGGGTACCTCATGATTTGGCTATGGTCAAAGCCGTGTTCAGAAGTGCCCTTCCTCGTCGCCGAAGTGCGTTCTACAGTTGCCCCGGTCAAAACTTTGGCGACGAAGGGGAGAATCAATGAGGATTTCCAATCCGGCGCTGCTGCCGTTTTCTCTGCGGCAGCGGTGATGGTGATGTCCGCCCGCAGCATCCGGACGCGAATACCGTCCCTCATTCTCAGTGCCGCGGTGCTGGTCGTGCTCGCCCCGGCGGCGACCGCGAACACCGCCACCCATGTCAGATTCACGCCGCAACCGGTGCTCGCGCCGAAGGTGCCCGACACAGAGCCCGGTGAGCCGGTGAAGTTCGACCAGGAGGTCAAGGCGCTGGGCAGCGTGGACCTGCAGATGTCAGCGACGCAGACCGCGTACGTCAGGTCGGTGATGCGCGCGAACTCGGCCACCTACCGCTCACTGTTCGACAACGAGGTGCGGTGCACCTGGCCGGGCGGCGAACAGAGTTACGTGACGGGACAGAACATCCTGCAGAAGGGTGCGTCCCTGGAACCGGAGAAGGAGGACGTCGCGCTCACCACCCGCTTCCTGGTGCACCCCGGTGTCGCCACGAAGGTCACCTGCACCGCGTACGTCCGTGCCGCCACGATGCGCAAGAAACTCGACGCCCAGTTCCAGTTGTACGACGGATTCCTCGAGTTCGCGGCCACGTCCGTGCACAACACCACGACCGGCCTGCCCGCCCAGCGCGCCACGCCCCGTGGCCTCGTGCGGGTCGGACCGGACCCGAACGTGGTGGCGCGCGAGCCCGCACTGCCGTACTTCACCCTCGCGCCGGGCTCCACGAAACTCAGCGTCTTCGCCGACACCGAGTACAAGACGTGCTATCCGGAGCCGAACAAGGACTGCAACACGCCACCGGCCTCGACAGCCACCTTCACGCTCTACGTCAACCAATGGAACGGCGACAAACTCTGCCAGACCAACAACGCCACCACCACGACCCGCAAGATGTCCTACTCGGTACACCACCACTACGTGCCACTGCACCTGCCCGACTTCACCGTCCGGGCCGACTGCGAACAACGGTTCAACGCCTACGTCCTGGTGACGTGGAAAGAGGGCATGGACGGCGGAGTGCAGGGCACCGCAGTGGGCCTGACCGACTCACGCGGATCGACCACCACCCACAACTCCGGCATGAGCCATCTCTTCGTCGTCCCCCTCAAGAGCTGACGACAGCGAGGCGAACTGCACATCCTCGGTCTCGACGACGTCGGCTCCTGTGTCGTTTGAGCTGGACAAGGTAATGACGCCGTGGGGATGGCGCACGAGACGGTGATCGGCGCACTGACGCTCTCGCCTTCACCCGCGATCCGATCAGATCGACAAGAAGCCAAGCGGCCGCCAACAATACGAATTTGAGGAGATCAATCGTGAAACTCAAGGACAACCTCACCCGGCTCACCGGAGCGGTCGCGGCGATCGCATTCGGCTCGACGCTGCTGGTCGGCGCCGCAAGCGCGGCGCAGGCGGCGGCGCCGGTGTACTACCAGGTGATCAACGGCAACAGCAGGAACGCCTGCCTGCAGGTGATGGACGCCCAGACAGGCGAAGGATACCTCGTCCTCGGCGTTTGTGACCGCAGCGCGAAGCAGGTGTGGACGATCATCAACGGCGTCTTCAGGAACCCGGCATCAGGCCACTGCCTTGACGGAAACGGCGCGAAGGTCTACACGAAGCCGTGCAACGGTGGCGGATATCAACAATGGACGACCACGTCCGACAGTCCGAAGTCGATCAAGCATGAGCACAGTGACAAGTACCTGCACGGGACCGGAACCGTCGGGTCTCAGGTCATTTTCCAGCGCACCATCGGGGAAGCGTCCCGATGGGTGATCGACCAGGTGTGATGAACCGGCTGGCCCGGTAAGCGCGGCGGGCCGTCCGTTGACGGCCCGCCGCCACTGAACGCGGTCCTCGGGGCCCGCACTGGGCGCGCCCGTGCTCGCCCGGCACATGACGGTCAGCGCAGGTCGAGCTGTGCTCTGACTTCCCGAGCACGTCAGGCCCCACCAGCGGACGCGGCATGGGCGTCCCAGACACCGGTCGCGGCGGTGTTGTGCGCGTACTCCGCGAAGTCGCGGGGCGGGCGGCAGAGAACGCGCTCGACGGTGTCGGTCACCGTGGCCCTGCGGCCGTCGAAGACCTCGACCATCAGACCGGCCAGTCGCGTCGCGTACTCGGCCGGGACGCCTCGCCCGGTCAGCGATGAGACGAACTGCTCAGGCGTGACCGGCAGATAACGAACCTCCCTGCGGGTCACCCTCGCTATCTCGCCGACGGCATCGGCGAAGGTGAGCAGTCGTGGCCCGGTCACGTCGTGGATCCGGCCGACATGGCCGTTGTCGGTCAGCGCCGCGACGGCGACATCCGCGATGTCCTCCGCGTCGGTGAACGGTTCCGCGACGTCGCCAACCGGAAGTGCGACCACACCGGCCCGGACCAGTTCCACGAGGAACGCCTCGCTGAAGTTCTGCGTGATGAACCCCGCCCGCACGACGGTCCACTCCGCACCCGAGTCCCGCACCGCCTGTTCGCACCGCCCGGCCTCGTCAGCACCGCGGTCCGCGAGCAGGACGAGGCGCCGGACACCGCAGGCCACTGCCAGGTCCGCGAAGGACCCCACGGTCCTGGCCGCGCCGGGGAACGCCGCATCGGGATAGAAGGCCACATAAGCCGCGTCCACGCCTCGTAGCGCGGGTACCCACGTGGTGTCGTCCTGCCAGTCGAAAGGCGGATCGGCGCGCCGTGAGCCAACCCGCACCGGCAAGTCACGCGCTACGAGCCCGGACACCACCCGACGTCCGGTCTTGCCGGTCCCCGCGAGGACCAATGTTGTCGGCGCAGTCGCTGTCATGATCCACAGTCCACCGGAACGCCGGGCCACGGGCCATGCTCGAGGCTCGCAGGTCCATAAGGGCGCGTCTTACACTGCGCCGGTGGACCCCTTGTCGATGTTGCTCGACGCAGCCAGGGCCAGAGGGGCGTTCGTGCTGCGGACCACCCAGCACCCACCCTGGTCGGTGCAGGTGCGCGACAGGGCGCCACTCAACGTGGTGGCCATCCTGCGCGGGACGCCCTGGGTCGTGCCCAGCGTCGGTGACGCGGTACGACTCGACGTGGGTGACATCGCGATGATGCGCGGCCCCGACACGTTCACCTTCACCGACGATCCGCACACTCCGATCCAGGTGGTCGTTCAGCCCGGCCCCCGACGGACCACCCCCGCAGGCGTGGAGCTGCCCGAGGCCGCGGACACCGGTGTCCGCACCTGGGTCAACGGCACGCGAACCAGTGCGGGCAGCTCGTCGGCGCTGCTGATCGGCAAGTACCGGCGACCAGGCGAGATCGCCACGCGACTGCTCAGTGCGTTGCCGCCCCTTCTGGTCATCCCCAAGGCCGCCCACGGCGAATCCGCTGTGGTGTCACTCCTCGCCGAGCAGACCGTGCGCAACGAGCCGGGCCAAGATCTCGTGCTCGAACGACTTCTGGACCTCCTGCTGGTCGCCATCCTCCGCGCATGGCTCACCAGGCCCGATGCCGGTGCGCCGGTCTGGTACCGAGCCAACGGGGATCCCGTCGTCGGGCCCGTCCTGCGACTCGTCCACGGCCACCCGGACCATCCGTGGACGGTGGCCGCGCTCGCCGGGCGGACCGGGGTGTCCCGAGCGACGTTGGCCCGCCGATTCACCGACCTCGTCGGCATGCCACCCATGGCATACCTCACCGCGTGGCGCATCGACCTGGCCGCCGATCTGCTCAAGGAGTCGGACGCCACGATCGACTCCATCGCCCGGCAGGTCGGTTACGGCAGCGCGTTCGCGTTCAGCGCCGCGTTCAAACGAGCCCGCGGGATCAGTCCACAACGCCACCGCGACCGGATGTGACCGCCGGTCCCGCATCGGCGCGCCTCGTCTGCCTGCCAACACCTTGAACAGACTCGAAGCATGCCTCGCCAAGGTTGATCATGGCAGTGACTTCGCAGCCGCTCGCCACCATGAAAGGTGAACCAAAGCGCCGCCAAGATCGCGATCGGCCGACTACAGTTGGCCAGGTCAACAAAAACGATCATCGCGTAGCTGCCAGGGGCGACCAATGGAAAGCACGGGATTCACGTTTGTTCCATCAACAATGAGCGAGTACGTCGAACAGACTGTCAACCCAGCTTATGAAATGTTCATCAAGCTGACGACATGGCTTGAGGAAAGGAATCCGAACGGGTACGGCATCGAGAAGCTGAAAGGCATCCAGCCGGAAAGCGGCGGCAAGCCGACAGAGTTCTGGCAGGCGTCCAGCGATTTCATTGACAAGCTGGTCGAGGTCTACAACCTCGTCCAGGATCGAACCCGCCAGATCCGGGACACTCTCGATCTTGTAGAGACTTCCGCCCAGGAAGCGGCGAAGCTGTACCAGAAGGCCGACAGTCGCACGAGGGATAGATTCAACAAAATTTCCGACAACTTCAACCTGGGAGGATAGCCGCATGAACTCGGAGGTGGTACCAGGGGACCAGCCGAAGCGCAGCAATTACCGCGAATACCTGGCCAGGGAGGACATCAACCTCGCTGATCACGCGCACTTCAAGCACGCGAACAAATTGGCCGCATACGTCGAGTGGCTGAAGCATCCGGAAGACCACAACGGCCCGCGCACCATCTTGCCACCCAGTGGTGAAAACTATGAATACTTCGAAAACGTCCACAATCCCGCCGAGCCACGCGCTTCGGCGCGACCTGTCGAGCCCGTAGAGGCTTATCCGCAAACGCTGCCAGGCCGGGACGGAATCCCGCCCATTCATCCCGGAAAACAGTACTACATGGCCTATGAGTCAACAATCGAGAAATGGCGCTTCTCGCAGTTCTTTGCCGTGCAAGCCGCTACCGCAACCCAGCATATCCGACCGGAACCGTGGGGCGACATGCTGGATGCGCTGACGGAGGTGTACTGGAGGATCGACCTTCACTACGAGCCGCTGTTCGGCGCACTGGGAATGAAGGAAGAGGCATGGAAAGGCGAGGCTGGCAAGAAATACTGGGCATCCGTCGAGCACATGTGCCAAGCCATGAGACTGGTGCGAGACCGGCTCATCGATCGCCTCATTCCGGTGATAGGCGGGTACTGCAACCTCATACTGCGAACGCGTGAACAACTCGACGACTCGGCCAGGCAGGCAATCGACGCGTTCAAAGCCAATGACCTGCGGAACGATGACCAGCTCAAAGAGGCACTGATATTCATTCTCGAAATTGTCCTGAACATCGCTCTTGGCAGCGCCCGGACATTGACAGCAGGAACCAAGGATCCGATATCGAAGATCCTCGCAGGCGAAGCCAAAGGCCAAACATTCGACGCCGTCAAGAACGGAATAGCCGAAAAAATCACGGAAACGAAAGGCAGTCAGCCGCTCGCTCCGACCTGGGCGCAGATTTCCGAAAGTTATCTGCATGTACAGGACGAGATAATCGACGGGGCAACCAGCAAGTTGAGGCAACTCACCAATGAGCTTCAACATATCATCGACGTGTGGAACGAAGCTGATGTCGACACCATACCCAAATAGCGCATCTGCCACTGGATCAATTCACGGTTCGACACTGTCTGCCGGTCTCACGAGTTCGGCCACCATGAGTCCTTTACGTACCCGGCGGGGGACCTTGTCTTCCCCTCAAACCCGATGTGCATGATGTGGTCGATGTTGCCCAGTCCGGCGAGTGATCCACCTTCGAACGGATTCCCCCTGAGCTTGCGTGACAGGGCCAGGGCAGCTTCGAGGCCGTGTTGGTAATCGCCTCAATCAACGAATGGCTGCGCAACTCGTGAAACACGCGCCAGGTCACAGCCGTGCCAGCAGCATCGCGGTGCCGAGGCCGGTCATCGTCACCGCGATCACCACGTCCAGGACCCGCCACGCCCCCGGGCGGGCGAACACACCGGCCAGGCGACGCGCCCCGAAACCCAACGCGCTGAACCACACCACGCTCGCCACGCCCGCGCCCAGACCGAACATCCAGCGCCCGTCGCCGTGCGCGACCGCCACCGCGCCCAGCAGCACCACCGTGTCGAGGTAGACGTGTGGGTTGAGCCAGGTGAACGCCATACACGTCCACGCCGCACGGCGGAGCGGGACGCGTTGCTGCCCCACGGTCAACACGGACGGCCGCAGCGCGCGCCGCGCGGCCAGTAGGCCGTAGCCGATCAGAAACAGCCCGCCGCCGACCGCGATCACCGTGACCGCCGCGGGCCACCGGCCCAGCACAGCGCCCGTCCCCCCGACCCCGAGACCGATCAGCACCAGGTCCGACACCGCGCAGATGGCCACCAGCGGCGCCACCGCGCCACCACGAAGCCCTTGCTGCAGCACGAAAGCGTTCTGCGAACCGATAGCGACGATGAGGGACATACCGGTACCGAAACCGGCCACCACGACTGCGAGCACACCCCGACGCTAAGCGCCCGCCACCACATCAATCCAGCTAAAGATTCTTACGTAACATTAGCGCTCATGATGTCGGATCTTCCGCTCGACCAGGTCAGGACACTGCTCGCCGTAGTGGACGAGCGAAGTTTCGACGCCGCCGCGGCCGTGCTGCACGTGACGCCGTCCGCGGTCAGCCAGCGGGTCAAAGCGCTCGAACAACGCACCGGCCGAGTGCTGCTGCTGCGCACCAAACCCGTGCGGCTCACCGAATCGGGCAAGATCGTCGTCCGGTTCGCCCGGTCGCTGGCGCAACTGGAGCAGGACACGCGCAGCGCGCTCGGCCTCGGCGAACAGGCAAGCCCGACGCTGTCCATCGCAGTCAACTCCGACTCGCTGGCCACCTGGTTCCTGCCCGCGCTTGGCCGGGTGCGGCCCGAGGCCGGGATCAGCTTCGACCTGCGCCGCGAGGACCAGGACCACACCGCGGTGCTGCTGCGGGAAGGTCTGGTGATGGCCGCCGTGACCGCCGCTCGGCACCCCGTGCAGGGCTGCACGTCCCGGCGGCTGGGCCGGATGCGCTACCGCGCGATGGCCGCGCCCGCGTTCCGCACGCGCCGGCTGACCGGCGGCCCGCTGACCCACCTGCTGCCGGTCGCGCCGATGATCGTGTTCGACCGCAACGACGACCTGCAGGACCGGTTCCTGCGCGCGCTCACCCGCCGCCAGGGCTTCACCCCGCTGCGCCACCACATCCCGGCATCGGAGTCCTTTGTGGACGCGGTGGCGGCCGGTCTCGGCTGGGGCATGGTGCCCGAGGCGCAGGCCGCGGCACGCGGGGACGCGCTGGTCGACCTGGCGCCGGACCGGCCGCTGGACGTCCCGTTGTACTGGCAGCAGTGGAAACTGGACTCCCCGGCGCTCGCGGCCGTGGCCGACGCGGTCACCCAGGGCGCGAAGGACGCGCTGCGCTGACCCCAGCGTCGACGGTGTCCTTGGCGGGGCGCGCGGGCGACGCGCGGCGGCCGCGGCTGAGCGCGACACCGGCCAGCGCGACCAGGCCACCGGCGAGCGCCACCAGGTGGATGCCCTCGTCCAGCATCGCCCACCCGATACCGATGGACAGCAACGGCACCAGGAACAGGGTGTTCGCCACCGTCGCGACGGGAAGCTGGGACTGCGCGTAGGCCCAGGTGGCGTAGCCGACCGCGCTGGGCCCGACACCGAGGAAGATCAACGCCGCCAGCGAACCGCCGTCCGCCCGCGGCAGGTCAGCCACCAGCGCGGGCAAGGCGGGCAGCAGGACCAGCGTGCCGACCCAGGTCGCGTAACAGGTCACCTCGAACCCGCTGTAGTGCGACAGCAACGGCTTCTGCAGCACGAAGTACAACGACTGCGCCAAAGCCGCCGCCAGCACCAACATGGCGTCGGCGCTGGGCTGGAAACTCCCGCCCTGCGCGAAGGTGATCAGCACCGCGCCGGTGAACCCGAGCGCGATCCCGATCCAGCCGCGGCCACCGACACGCTCGGACAGCAGCACGAACGCCATCAACGCGGCGAACACCGGGCCCGTGTTGACCAACATGCTCGCCGTCCCGGCGGGCACGGTCCGTTCCCCCGCGTTGAGCAGCAACTGGTACCCGGCCATGCCCGCCAGCCCACACCCGACAATCCGGACCAGGTGCGCGCGGGCCGGGATCCGCACCCCCAGGAGCGGAGCCACCCCCGCCATCACCACGGATGCCACCAGCAGCCGCCCCAGAGCCAACCCGCCGATGCTGAACCCGGGCAACGCGACCCGGATCGCCACGAACGCGCACGCCCACAGCACCAGCGTGATCGCCACCGCACCGGTGGCGCGGGGCCCGAACCGAGGAGCGGAAAGCGGTGCCGCCACCGTGACAAAAGCGCTATCCTTACCCGTCATGTCCGAGAGTAGCAGCGTCGCGGCAGTCGTGACGAGCCTGCGCACCGAACTCGCCCGCCTCGCCCCCGGCGACCGGCTGCCCAGCAGCCGCGAGCTGGTCAGGAAACACGAGGTCAGCCCGGGCACGGTCGGCAAAGCCATCGCGCAGCTGGCCACCGAGGGCGTGGTGATCACCCGGCCCGGTAGCGGTACCTTCGTCGCGCCCCGCCGAGCGTCCACCCCGCCCGCCGACCTGTCCTGGCAGGCGGTGGCACTGACCGACCGACGCGTGGACGCCATGGCCGTGACCAGCCTGCTCAGCCCACCACCCGCCGAAGGGATCACCCTCGCGGGCGGCTACCTGCACCCCGACCTGCGCCCGACCCGGGCACTGGGCGCGGCGCTGGCCCGCGCGGCCCGGCGACCCGACGCGTGGGACCGCGCCCCCACCGAGGGCCTGCCCGCCCTGCGCACGATCTTCGCCCGGCTCGCGGGCGGCACGGTCAACCCGGACGACGTCCTGGTGACCGGCGGCGGACAGGGAGCGCTGAACCTGGCCCTGCGCGCGGTCACCGCGCCCGGAGACGCCATCCTGGTCGAGTCACCCACCTACCCCGGCGCGCTGGCCGCGGCCCGCGCGGCCGGTCTGCGACCGGTGCCCGTCCCGCTGGACGCCGGTGGCATCCGCTCCGACCTGCTCGCCGAGGCCTTCGCCCACAGCGGCGCACGGCTGCTGTACTGCCAGCCGACCTGGCACAACCCCACCGGCGCCGTGCTGGCGCCGCACCGCCGCCGCGAAGTGCTCGCCGTGGCCCGCGCCGCCGGGGCGTTCGTCCTGGAGGACGACTTCGCCCGCCTGCTGGGCCACGGCGGCACCGCCCTACCGCCGCTGGTCGCCGACGACCGCGACGGCACCGTGATCCACCTGACCTCACTGACCAAACCGGCCGCGCCCAGCCTGCGCGTCGGCGCCGTCATCGCACGCGGCCCCGTGCGTGAGCGGCTGCGCGCGACCCGCCTGGTCGACGACTTCTTCGTCCCACGCCCCCTGCAGGAAGCCACCATCGAACTGGTCAGCGCCCCAGCCTGGGCACGGCACCTGCGCGGGTTGGCCACCGCACTGGCCGACCGCCGCGCCGTGCTGACGGCCGCGCTCGCCGAGCACATCCCGGACTGGACCGTCACCGGCGTGCCCACCGGCGGACTGCACCTGTGGGTCCGGACAACCAGCGACCCGGCGCGACTGGTGGACTCCGCGCGGCGGGCGCGGGTCGCGGTCAGCGACGGCCGCGGCTACTTCGCCGCCGAGCCGTCCGGTGACTACCTGCGGATCGGGTTCGCCGCCACGGCCGACACCGCCGAGCTGATCGAAGGCGTGCGACGGCTGAGCACCGCGGCCGCGCTCGACTCGCCCTGACTACGATCCCGCTGTGATCGACACACCGCCGACCGCGGCACGCGCACGAGTGCTGGGCCGCGTCGCCGACCACCTGGCCGCGCGACAACTCGGCCACCCCCTCCGGGTCGCGGTCGACGGCGTCACCGCCGCGGGCAAGACCACGCTCGCCCGCGAGCTCACCGACGCGGTCAACGCGCGAGGGCGGCACGCGGTCCACCTGTCCATGGACGGCTTCCACCACCCCCGCGCGCATCGTCACCGCCGAGGCCGCGACTCGGCCGACGGCTACTACGCCGACGCCTACGACTTCCCCACGTTCGCCCGGACCGTGCTGGACCCACTCGGCCCCGGCGGCGATCGCCGCTACCGGCAACGCCTGCTCGACCTGGCCTCCGACACACCGATCGACGAACCACCCGTGACCGCGGCCCAGGACATGGTGCTCGTCGTGGACGGCAGCTTCCTGCAGCGCGACCTGGCCAACCGGTGGGACGAGGTGGTGTTCGTCGACACCACCCTCGACATCGCCCACGACCGGGGCACCCGGCGGGACGCCGAGTTGTTCGGTGGCCGCCAGCACGCCGCCCGCGCCTTCCAACAGCGCTACCACGCCGCGAGCCGCCGCTACCTCACCGAGGTCGATCCACTCTCCCGCGCCACAATCGTGATCGGCAACGACGACACCGCCCACCCAGCGCTGCACCGCGTCGGTGGACCAGCCGACGCGACCGTCCACCTGTTCTCCTACGGCACCCTGCAGCTGCCAACCGTCCAAATCGAACACTTCGGCCGTGAGCTCACCGGCACGCCCGACGCGCTTCCCGGACACCGGCAGGACTGGGTGACGATCACCGACCCGGCGGTGGTGGCGGCCAGCGCAACCGACCGCCACCCCATCGTCCGCCACACCGGCGACCCCGCCGACAGCACCGAGGGCACCGTGCTGAGGCTCAGCCCAGCCGAACTGGCCGCCGCCGATCTCTACGAGGTCGACGACTACCGCCGGATCCTCGTGCAGCTCGCGTCCGGCACCGACAGCTGGGTCTACCTAGCGGCGCACTGATCGGCGGACACGCCTCACGCGTCGCCGTACAGCGACAGGCACACCATGTCCGACTCGAATCCCAGGCCCTGCCAGAACCGGTGGTCCCGGTGCGTGTCAGCGCACGACAGGTACCGGATCGTGTGGGCGCCGTGCTCACGCAGCCACGTGATCGCGGCCCGCGCGAGCGCCGTGCTGGTGCCCTCGCCGCGCCGTTCCGGGAGCACGTACAGGGAATCGATCTCCCCGGTGACTCCGGGCAGCAGTCCGTCGCCAATAGTGGCCGTGCCGTTGACGAAACCGACGATTCGCTGATCGTCGACGGCCACCAGGCAGAACGTGTCACGATGCCACGTCGAGGCGGCGAGCATGAGCGTGATGTTCTCGCGGCCGTGCTCGGTGAGCGGGCCGCCGTCCTGCACCTCACGGCACATGCGGTCCCACAGCTCGGCGACCGCGCCGCCTTCGCTCTGGTGGATTCTCCTGATTTCCATGGGCTTCCTTCCGTTCTGGCGTTCCGGCTGACCTGCGAGCGGGAACGGTGAACGGCGGAGCACGCGGCCACACGACGTGGCGAAGTCTCTAGCGTCAACCCGGCATGACGATCACGGTAGCGCAGCCCATCCTGGCGTGCCTCCGCATTAACCGGCGCGTCACGTTGAACGATCACATACCCGGACAACCAGTTGGGGCAGGCCCGCATCCGGGGCGCGGCTGTCGCGCCGGGCATGTTCGGCAACTTCAACTACGCCGTCGAGCGGCCGTTGCCGTACTCGCTCAACGCGTTCCACACCCCCGGCGATACCGCGTACCGGTACCTGTGCCAGGCAACGCAGCCGGACCAGTTCTGGTCCGACACCTGTCAGATCCTGCCCAGTGGACGGGTGTTCAAGGCCGGTGAGGTGGTGACCGACCTCCCCATGAACGAAATCGTGATCATGTGCAGCAGTCCCCAGGCGGTGCAGGATCCGGCGCTGGTCACGCCACATGGACGCCAGGACGGCGAAGCTGCCACCCCAGGCAGCGTAGATCCCATCGGAGAGTGCGGTCAGCCGCTCAGGGCTCGTGGCGCCCGCACCGACCGCTGGCGCACTGTCAGTGCCACGTGCCGTCATGCCCGGGACCATAAGCACGGAAAGTTACGTCTTCGGCAACGGCCCGTGGCCCGCGGGTTCGTGGGGCTGCTCCGGGGCGGCGGCCACCACTGTGGACCGAGCCAGCCACAGTCCCGTGAACACGGCACTGGCCAGCGTGACCACACCGGCCACCAGGAACGCGCTGTCGAGCCCGGCCTCGAAGGACCCGCCCGACGATTCCCGGGCACGCACCACGGCGCCGAGCACGGCCACGCCGAGCACCGCGCCGATCTGCCGTGTGGTGCTGCTGATCCCCGACGCGAGCCCGCCTTCCTGCGGACTGACCGACGAGATCGCGGCGCCGGTCAGCGGAGACAACGTCAGCGCGAAACCGATGCCGACGATCGCCAGCCGCCACCACACGTTGCCGTAGCCGGTGTCCGCGTGCACGACACCCAGCGTCACCAGGCCCGCGCCCGCCAGTGCCAGCCCGGCGGTGACCACGACCCGGAAGCCATACCTGGCCGCGAGTTTGCCCGCGTACGGACTGACGATCACCATGGCCAGCGTCGCCGGAAGCGTCTGCACACCCGCGACCAGGACCGACGTGCCCTGCACGCGGACGAAGAACTGGGAGAAGAAGAACGACGAGCCCATCAGGGCGAAGCCCACCACGACCATTGCCGTGTTGGACACCGTGAACAGCCGCTGCCGAAACAGCCGCAACGGCAGCATCGGCGCCGGGCTGCGGGCTTCGACCAGCACGAACACGACCAGCAGCACGACACCGGCGGCGAAGCTGCCCAGGATCAGCGGCGAGGTCCACCCCTGGGAACCGCCTTCGATCAGCCCGTAGGTCAGCGCGCCGACACCCAGCACGGACACGACCGTCCCCGGGATGTCGATCCTCGGCGCGGCCGGATTGCGCGACTCCCCCAGAACCCACCGACCGGCCAGCAGCAAACCCACCCCGATCGGCACGTTGACCAGGAAGATCGCAGGCCAGCCGAAGGCGTCGACCAGCACACCCCCGGCGAGCGGCCCGGCCGCCAGGCCGATCCCGCTGAACCCGGCCCACAGCCCGATCGCCTTGACCCGTTGCTGCACCACGGGATACGCGGCGACCAGCAAGGCGAGCGACGCCGGACTGAGCGCAGCGGCCCCCACACCCTGCAGCACCCGCCCGGCGATCAGCCACCCCAGCGACGGCGCGAGCGCGCACAGCACCGACGCGAGCGTGAACACCACGACACCGGCGAGGAACACCCGCTTGCGGCCGAACCGGTCGGCGAACACGCCACCGGACAGCAACAGCATCGCGACCAGCAGGACATAGGCGTCCACAATCCACTGCAGACCAGTCAACTGAGTGTGTAACCGTTGCTGCATATCAGGAAGCGCCGCTCCGACGATGGTGTTGTCGAGCAGCACCATGAACTGTCCCACGCACGTCACGGTGAGCAGCGCCGTCCGGCTGCCTCGGATTCTCGTACTGGTCGCGCCGTCATCCGCGGTCAACGCCATGTCCCCTCAGGAAGGTTGATGATCACCCCACCATAGTTCGATAATCCCGAACTGTCGAACAACGGGTATCGTGGCGTCATGCGGCTGCTTCCCCAACCAGCGCCCGAGGCGCTGACCCTGCCCTCGGTGCTGCACGCGCTCGGCGACCCGGTCCGACTGGAACTGGTCCGCCGCGCCTCGGCCATGCCCGACGCGACCTGCGCGGTCACCGCCGACGGACTGGACGTGCCGATCTCGACCCTGTCCAACCACTGGCGGATCCTGCGCGAGGCCGGGCTGCTGAGCATGACCGCCGACGGCCGCTACCGGCGAATCTGCCTGCGCACCAACGACTTGCAGGAACGCTTCCCCGGGTTGCTCGAGTCGGTCCTGCGCCTGGGCGACGCCGAGGCGGCCACCCCGTAGGAAAACGAGCGAGTGTCAGTGAACCTGGACCAGTCTCAATCCCCGCCGTAGGTCCTGGCCAGTGCGGCCACCGTCTGGGCCAGGCGCTGCCGCAGCGCGGCCGGTTCGAGCACCTCCGCCTCCGCACCCAGGCGCAGCAGCATCTCTGTGGTGTACTCGATCGACTCGATCGGGATCACGACCCTGACCCACCCGTCTGGCTCGGTCGGCCGCGCGGTCTCACGAGCGTGCCGCACGATCCCGGGTTCCAGCAGGTGCGGCAGGCGCTCGAACACCGTCGGCGACATCCGCACGACGGCCTCGCCCGCGTAGCGGCGGGCGTCGAACTCCCGCAGGTAGTCGTCCCAGTGCCGGGCCAGTTCGAATCCCTCGGGCCGGTCGAAGCGTTCGTCCAGCACGACCAGCCGACGGATCTGGGAGATCCGGTAGGTGCGGACCGAGTCCCCGCCGGATGCACTGCGGCTAGCCACCAGATACCACCGGCCCGCCTTGAGCACGACACCCCACGGCTCGAGGGTCCGGTTCACTTCACGGGGAACCGCCCACCGCTGGTAGGTCACGAGGATCCGGTGCTGGTTCCAGGTCGCGTGCACGGCGGCCGCCAGGTGTGGCGTGCCCTCCTGCTCGGCGTACCAGTTCGAAGTGTCCAAGTGGAAGCGCTGCTGAAGACGGCTGGCACGGTCGCGCAGGTCGTCGGGCAGCGCGGCCATCATCTTGAGCTGCGCGGTCGCCAACACCGCGCCCAGCCCCAGGTCCGCGGCGGCACCGGGCAGCCCGGACAGGAACAACGCCTCCGCCTCGTGCGTGGTGAGCCCGGTCAGGCGAGTGCGGTAGCCCGCCAGCAACTCGTAACCGCCGTCGTGTCCCGCCTCGCCGTAGAGCGGAATGCCCGCCGCGCCCAACGACTCCATGTCCCGGTAGATCGTCCGCACCGAGACATCCAGTTCCTCGGCCAGTTGCTGGGCCGTCATCCGGCCCCGGGCCTGCAACAGCAGAAGCGCCGACACCAGCCTGCTCGCGCGCACGGGACCGCAGTGTGCCAGCCGGACGACCCGGCCCACGACGGGCTTGTGCCGTTTGAAGGTCAACAGGCGACGTGGCCGTTCTTATCCAGGAAATTGACCGTTTTCTCCATCAAGATCGCATGTACCTGCACCGAGTTGCCTTCGACAATGAACACCATGCACGTCCGGGTGCCGCCCCAGGCCTACTTCGTCGGTTCGGCGATCTTCCACTACCTCGGCCCGTCGTTCGCGGTCCTGCTGTTCGCCCGAGTCGAGCCGTTGGGCGTGGCATGGCTGCGTATCGCCTCCGCAGCAGTGGTGTTCGCGTTGTGGCGGCGCCCGTGGCGTGTCTGGCGGCGGCTTGACCGGCGAGCACGGTGGCTGCTTGCCGCATGGGCCACCGTGCTCGCCGCCATGAACAGCTGTTTCTATCTGGCGATCGACCGCCTGCCCCTGGGCACGGTCGCCGCGGTCGAGTTTCTCCCCGTGATCGCTGTCGCGGCTGTCGGCGTTCGCAGTCTTCGCAACACCGTCGCCCTGCTGCTGGCGGTCGGCGGTGTCGGTCTGCTCGCGGACGTGCGGCTGGTCGCCGAACCGCTCGGGTTCGCCTTCGCCGCGGCCAACGCCGTGCTGTTCGCGCTCTACATCGTGCTCGGCCATCGCGTCGCGCACAGTGAGGACGTGCGGGGCGTCGACGGCCTGGCGTTGTCCATGTTCATCGCCGCCGTGATCGCCCTGCCGATCGGCGTCGGCCAGGCCGCGCCCGCGTTCGCCGACCCGATCGCACTCGCCGCCGGAGTCGGCGTCGGGATCTCGTCCTCGGTGATCCCCTACGTGTGCGACCAACTCGCGATGGCCCGGCTCACCCGCAGCGCCTACGCGCTGATGGTGTCGCTGCTGCCCGCCACCGCGACCGTGATCGGCGTCGTCGTGCTGGTCCAGATCCCGTCGTTGGCCGAGGCCGCGGGCGTGGCGCTCGTCGTGGCAGGAGTCGGCCTGCACCGCACCACCGCCGCACCGGACCGTGACCGAGCGCTCAGCTGACGCCGAACCACGTGGGCAGGTGGTCGAGCAGATCCTGTTGGCTGTCACCGACCCACGCCACGTGGCCATCCGGCCGCAGCAACACCGCGGGCACATCCAGTTCCTCGCTGACGTCCACGACGTGGTCGACCCGATCCTCCCAACCGTCCACCGACAGCTGACCGGTCTGGTCGAGCAACAGCCCGCGGCCACCGTGCGTCAACCCGTAGAGACGCCCTCCCTTGAGTCCGATGTCGCGCATCCGCCGACCCAGCAGGGCATGCCCCTGGCCGAAGTCGTAGCGGATCTCGATCGCGCCGATCCGCCCCATCAGGTACCGGTTCACGTCGTCGAAGTCCATCAGCTTCGACACCAGTCGGCGCACCGCCTGCGCGCCCGGCTCGGTGGACATCAACTGCATCTGGGCGCGGGTGAAGTCCAGCACGTCGGCAGCCACCGGATGCCGCTCGCTGTGGTAGCTGTCCAGCAGCTGCGGCGGCGCCCAGCCGTTGATCTCGGCGGCCAGCTTCCAACCAAGGTTGACCGCGTCCTGAACACCGAGGTTGAGGCCCTGCCCACCAGCCGGTGGGTGGATGTGTGCCGCGTCGCCCGCCAGCAGCACCCGGCCGACCCGATAGCGGTCAGCCAGCCGGGTGGCGTCGCTGAAGCGGGACAACCAGCGCGGGGAGTGCACGCCGAAGTCCGTCCCCGCGACCGCGTGAAGCTGCTGCTTGAACTCGTCGAAGGTGGGCGTGACAGTGCGGTCGTCGGTCAACCCCGTCGTGGGCACGACCACGCGGTAGGCCCCATCGTCCAACGGCACGAAAAAGAAACGCCTCTGGGTCTTGCGGACTTCGTCCGTCACCGCGGCCAGTGTCTCCGGTGACGCGGTCAGCTCCATCTCGCCCAGCAGCGTCTCCATGCTGGCCGGTTCGCCGGGGAAATCGACACCGAGCAGCTTGCGCACGGTGCTGCGGCCGCCGTCGCAGCCGACGAGGTAGCGCGAGCGCAGCCGTGTGCCGTCAGCCAGTTCGGCGGTCACCCCGGCCTCGTCCTGGGTCAGCCCGACCACCTCGCAGCCGCGCCGGATCTCGGTGTCGAGTTCGGCGGCGTGCTCGGCCAGCAGCCGCTCGGTGACAGGCTGCGGGATGCCAAGGATGTAGGCGTGCGCGGAGTCCAGCCGTTCGGGCGCGGGCTTGTCGATGGCGGCGAAGACACCACCGACGGGGTACTGCTTGCCGTGCGCGAGGAACCGCTCCAACAGACCGCGTTGGTCCATCAACTCGATGCTGCGCACGTGCAGGCCGAGCGAGCGGACCACCTTGGTCGGCTCCGCCTCCTTTTCCAACACGAGCACGCGCACGCCGTGCAGCCGCAGTTCACTGGCCAGCATCAGGCCGGTAGGTCCGCCGCCGGCAACGATCACGTCAAACATGAACCGCCCATTCGAAGAGGTTTCGCTTCGGTGAGGCACGCCGCACGATTCCGGCGGCGCGCCTGGCCGATTTGCGCAGGTACTGGCTTCGAGCGGAGATTCTGCGGCACAACCGGGGTCTTGCGGCAAGCCCCCCGGTGCGCTATAAGTTAGGAGTGGCAAGGAGAGCAATGCTCCCTTGCCGTTTTTCTTTTCAGTGCCTCTTCCCTGCGACTGCGGCGTAACCGTCGGCGTGGTCCTGTCCGGACAGATCCCCGATGGCGTGCATGATCGTGTCGGTCACGGCCCGGCGGGCGGGAGCGGGCCGCTCATCGAGCCTGGTCGCGGTGAAGTGCATCGGTTTGCCGAATTCCAGCGTGACGCGTCGCAGGCGCGGCAGGTATCTGCCGATCGGCTGAAGCTGGTCCGTACCGGTCAGCGCCACCGGAACGACGGGAGCGCCCGTCTTCAGCGCGAGCCAGGCCACGCCGGTCCGGCCACGGTAGAGCCTGCCGTCGGGTGAACGGGTGCCCTCCGGGTAGATGCCGAAGCCGCGCCCGTGAGCCAGCACCCCTTCCGCGACCTCCAGCGACGCCTGCGCGCTGCGGTGACCGCCCCGGTTGACCGGAACGCAGCCGAAGGCGCTGAAGAAACCCCGCAGCACCAGGCCTTTGACGCCTGTGCCGGTGAAATACGCGTCCTTGGCGAGGAAGTGGACCGGACGCGGCGACAGCAGTGCGATCACCACGCTGTCGACGAACGACAGGTGGTTGCTGGCGAAGATGACCGGGCCGGTGCGCGGGATGTTGTCCCGGCCGCGCACGACGGGCCGGTAGACCACCCGCACCAGCGGCGCGAGCAGAAGCCGGGTGAGGACGTAGAGCATGGGGAATCCCTCCAGGTCGGGTGCTTCGGCGGCACAGACCGGGCGAGAATAGCAACCGATCGGTCGGAAGTTAAAGCGGCTAGACTGGCCACATGAGCCCGCGCAAGTCCGCCACCGAAGCCCGGCACACCCGAGAGCGCATCCTCGACCTGAGCCTGCGGATCGCCTCCGTCGAAGGCCTCGAAGGCCTGACGATCGGCAGGCTCGCGGCCGAACTGGGGATCAGCAAGGCGGGCCTGCTCGGCCACTTCACCACCAAGCAGACCCTGCAACTCGCGGTCGTCGACTCGGCGGCGCAGCTGTTCACCCGGGAAGTGCCCGACCGCGTCGGCGCCGTGCCGCCCGGCCTGCCGTGGCTCCGCGCGGCGTGCGAGGCGTGGGTGTCCTACCTGGAACGCGACGTGCTGCCCGGCGGCTGCTTCTTCACTGCGGCGACGGCGGAGTTCGACGGCCGCGACGGCCCGGTCCGCGACGCCCTGTCCGGGTTGGCCACGCTCTGGCAACGTGACCTGCGCCTGCACGCCCGGCGTGCGGTCAGCGCCGGGGAACTACCGCCGGACACCGACGTCGACCAGCTCATCTACGACCTGGTCGGGATCATGCTGGCTCTCAACCACTTCCTGCAGTTGCAGCACGACCAGTCCGCACCGGCCCGCGCCCGCCGTGCCGTGCGGCACCTTCTGGACGCCTAGGCCTCCCGGGAACAACCAGAAAACTTGGGGCGGATGTGTCCGAGCAGGCTTCTGAGCTGGGGGCTTCGGGTGCGAGGGTGTGTTCTGCCTGGTGGCGAACTACTGTTTGGTCACGGTGCGAACCTGGTGGTGAGCGCGGGCAACCGAATCGCCCGCCGTGCCGTCTGGATGGCATGCGCATCACGGTGGCCGTCGTCCTGCTCCTGCTGACCGGAGTGGCCGCGTGTGGCGGGCCCGCCGGGACCCAGACCACCGGCTTCGTGGAACTGGGCCCGCTGCGCGGGAACCCACGCTTGGCGACCGAACTGACCGGCAACGCCGGTGACACGATGTACCAGGCGCTGCGGCAGGTCTCCACCAAAGACATCGACCAGGCCCGGGAGTTGCTGACCCGCCCGCAGCCCGGCGGCGGCACCAGGAGCTTCGCGTTCGTCAAGCCCGGCTGCGCGGAAACCGGCGCGGCGCCGACACTGACGGACAACGTGATCGGCGTCCGGCTCACCGGCGGCGAGAACACGAACTGCGCGCAGGCCAACTACTTCCTGGTGACCGTCGAGGCCGAGGACCCGGAGAACCGGCTGCGGTTACCGGCCTAGGTGTACTGCCCCGAGAGGTTCGGAACGCGTACCGTGCGGCCGCCTGACCGGCGCTGCGTGAAGGCGTATCGCCAGCCACGGGTAACGCGCGTGCTGGCTCAGGGGGCGTGCAGGATCCGGAAGTGCCCGGGTCGCGCAGGGTCCCGGTCAACGACCTGAACCGGCGGCCAAACCCATTGCCACACACTGATCCCTGGCGTGCGGGAGAACCGGATCGGCCCACGAGTGCCCTCGACCGCGACACGTGCCCAATCCCCGCCGTGCGCACGCAGCACGTCGGCGAGAACGGCGATCGCGTCGTAGCCCTCGAAGGCGACAAACGACGGCGCTTCGGCCAGCCGCTCGCGCAGAGCCGCCTCGACGCGCGCACCGAGTGGGCCCAGACGCTCGGGCAGGTAGCGCAAGAACGGGACAGCGGCGCCGTCGTCGCCCAGCAACGCCGCCCATTCGGGGAACTCCGGTTGCCCGGCCGGGGCACCAATCAGGACCTTGGCCAGGCGCGGGTCGCGGCGGACCGCCTTGACGATCGACACCGCCGGTTCGGGGATGCCGACCAGGAGCAGCAGGGCGGTCGCACGATGGTCGACGAGCTCGTCGCACACGGCCACGGCATCGAGCGTCCCCATGTCGAGCCCGATGATCGTGCCGCCGCGCGACGCGAGGTACTCCCGCAGAACACGGGTCCCGGACGCCCAATAGACACTCGACTGGGCGGCCACGGCGATCCGACGGTGGCCCGCGCCGAGGAGGAAGTCCGCGTAGATCTGCCAGCCGTGGGACTGCGCCGGGGCCAGGCGCGCGACCCATTGCGTTGGCTGTTCGGTGAGTGCGTCGAGAACCGCTGACGAGCAGAGAAACGGCAGGCCGAGGGCGTCCGCCCGGGCGGCGGCGGCACGAGCGACGACGCTGTGGTACTCCCCCGTCACGGCGGCCACGCCCAGGCCAGCCAGTTCGTCCACGGCCGCCTCGGCCCGCCGCGGATCAGCCGCGGTGTCTCGAACCAGCAGCTCAAGAGGGCGTCCGGCGATCCCGCCCGCCTCGTTGATGTCGCGAACACCCAACTCGAGCCCGGCGAGCAGGTGCTGCCCCGCCTCGACCCAGCCAGGCCGAGTCAGCGGGACGAGAGCACCGATCTGGACAGAGGATCCGTCGGCGAGTGGTGATGGTGGTGTGCTCATGCGGTGGCGTCTCCCGTGCGACGAATCGGTTGTCGTGTACCCGGGATGATCATGCCGGAAACTCGCGTCAGGTGAACGCGGTCAGCCGTACGCGCGGATCACGCCGCGCTGAACGTCTGACGTTGTTGCTACGCCCGCTGATTCAGTTGTGTGGTCAGCGCGGCGGCGCCGTCACCGCTCACGTGTTCCAGTGTGGCGAGCCTGCCGGTGAGCCGGAAGCCGCGGAGTTTCCGTTGCGCGTGGAACGGATAGCCGAGTCGCCAGACGAAACTCGCCGCGATCGCGGCGGCCGTCGGTGAGCTGTCCAACCGACGCTCGAGCGGGATCGCGATGTCCTGACCGTGCACCAGGATGTCGGTCAGTGTCCCCAACGGGCTGACACCGCGTCCGGTGTGGACCAGTCGCGTGCCGGGCGGCCGTGATCATCGCGTCCACGATCTTGTCAAAAACAGAAATTCTGGAAGATATATCCTGGAAGATATTCGAGTGCCAGGACGGCCTGCTGGACACCATCACCGAACTCAGTGCGCAGGGAAACCGTCGGCATCGGCCGCAGGCGGTGTCGTCGTGCTGTCCGCGCCGCGACGGGCACGGACGATGCCCCATCCCACCAGCGCCGCGGCCAGGACCGTGAGTGCGAGACCAGCCCAGCTGACCGCGTCGCGGAACTCCGCCGTCTGGTGGGTGCTCCAGGCCGAGGTGGCGATGTTGCCCGTGAAGATCGCTGCGATGATGGTCCCGCTGACGGCGATGCCGATTCCTGTGGTGACTTCGCTGGCGGTGTCCACCAGCGCGGCGCCGATGGTGGTGCGGTTGGCTGGGAGGCCACGCATCACGTTGGTCCCGGCGACGACACCGACCACGCGCATACCGACGGCGACGAGCACCAGCGCCAGGGCGACCCACACGTACCCGAGGCGTCCCAACAACCCGTACACGGCGAGCCCACACACAACGGCACCGGCACTGAGCCACGCGGCCTTGTCCAGACCGACGCGCGTGACCAGCGGACTGATCAGAGCGCCGCCCGCGATGAGCACGACGACCTGCGGCAACATGCCGATCGCCGCCTGGGTGGGCGCCCAGCCCCAGTCAAGCTGGAGCTGCAGGGTCACGAGGTAACCGAGGCCAGCGGTCGCCAGGCCCGCTGCGGCCTTGAACGCCAGGCCGCTCGACACGAGAGGGCGGGCGACGAGTTTGAGGTCGAGCAGCGGATAGCGGGCAGAACGCTCGCGAACGACGAACAGCACCGCCATCACGATGGCCGCGGCCGTGGTCAGCCACGGCAGAGGCGAGGCGGTGCCCGCGTCGACGAACATCGTCGGTGCGACCAGCGCGAGCACGATCGCGGCCGTGCCCAGCAGGGCGCCCGCGATGTCGATCGGGTCGCGGTGCAACTCGTCCGCGTTGTCAGCGGGGATCCCGCGTCGAATGCCGACGAACGCCAGTGCGGCGACCGGCACGTTCACCAGCAGCAGCACCTGCCACGGAGCGAACGCGAGCACGAAACCACCGGCCGTGGGCCCGATCGCGAGTCCGATCAAGCCCACGGTCGAGATCAGCGTCGTCGCGCGGACGCGGAGCCTGTCGTCGTCGAACAGGCGGAACGCCAACGCGAGCGAGCCTGGCGTCGTCATCGCGGCCGCGACGCCCATCGCCGCACGGCTCGCGATGAGCTGCTCCGCCGTGGTGACGAACGCGGTTGCCAGGCTTGCCACGCCCAGCAGCACCAGCCCGACGAGCATGACCTTGCGGCGGCCAACCCGGTCGGCCAGCGCGCCGAAGGCCAACATCAGCCCGCCGAACACGACGGCGTACACGCCCGTGACCCACTGCAGCGCGGTCGTCGACGCCGACAACTCGCGACCGATGGTCGGCAACGCGACGTTGAGGATCGAGTTGTCGAGCATCTCGAACAGAAACACCGCCGACAGCCCGGCGAGGGCTACCCACGCCTCACGCAGGGACCGTGGCGAACGAGGGGTTTCGGCATTCGTGACAGGTGCATTGCGGTGGACTTTCACGGCGCACTCCTTCGAAGTGAAGAAGTGGCGGCTCGTCCGATACCGCGTGTGCGCGTGGGCCCTGTGGTGACCGCACGTTTTACTTCCAGTGGCCTGATCGTACACCGATCATGCTGCGGCGAGCGCTGTGACGTGCGCCGCGAGTGTCAGCGGAACGCGGCGATGTTGCGGGCGGCCCAGTCGGCGAAGGGGCGTGGGGCGCGACCGAGGACCCGCTGGACGTCCGGGCTGATGCGCAGCTCGGCCGGGTTGGGCGAGCCGATGATGTCCAGGGTGTCGTCGGCGAGCTCCGCGGGCATGTTCCGCACCATGCCTGCTTTGGTCTCGTCGCGGGTGAGCTCGTGGAACCGCACCGGCGAGCCCAGCGCGGCGGCGATGGCCGCCGTCTGCTCGCGCGGGGTGATCACCTCGGGCCCGGTCAGCTCGTACACGCCGCCGATGTGCCGGTCGTCGACCAGGCAGGCCGCCGCGACCTCCGCGATGTCCGCGGGGTCGATGATCGGCGTGCCGACATCACCGAATGGCCAGGCGACGACCTGCTGTGTGCGGACGGATTCGGCCCACCACAGCGCGTTGGAGGCGAAACCGCCCGGCCGCAGGATGGCCCAGTCCAAACCGGACTCCCGCAGCACGTCCTCCAACGCGATCATCGCGATCCGCGTCGGGTCGTGGGGCCTGGTCGCCACGCCCTGCGTGGAGAGCAGGACGACCCGGCGCACCCCGCTGGCCGCGGCTTGGCCGATGATGTCGGCAGTCTTGGCCGCGGCGCCGTGCAGGTCGCCGGACAGCAGCACGAACAACGCCTTCGCTCCGGCCAGCACGGGCTCGAGGCTGGACGGCTCGGCCAGATCGGCCACCGCGTGGCGGACGCCGTCTGGCGCGGCCGACGCGTGCCGCGACACCGCCGTCACCTGGTGGCCCGCGTCGGCCAGTGCCCGCACCAACGGCCGCCCGATGTTCCCGGTAGCACCGGTCACCACAATCATGTTCAGCTCCTTGTTCGGTGCCCTCTGTGGCGATCACGCTAGAAGTCGGGCTAACTCTTGGTAAGGACGTACCCGGGGGTAAGCTCATGACATGGCGGGAGGCACGCAGCTCATACCGAGCGAGGCGGACAAGCAGTATGAGGTGTTTCATACCGACTGCCCCGCGCGTGACGTGGTCGACCACGTCACCAGCAGGTGGGGTATCTGGGTGCTGATCTGCCTGCGGAGCAACGACCTCCGGTTCTACGAGCTGCGCGAAAGCATCAAGGGCATCAGCGAGAAGATGCTCTCCCAGACCCTGCGCGCACTGGTCAAGGACGACCTGGTCTGGCGGAAGGTCGAGCCGACGACGCCACCGCAGGTCACCTACGGGCTGACCGAGTTCGGCTGGGACGTCGGCGAGCCGCTGACGGAACTCTTCGACCGGATCACCCGGCGACTGTCGTCGCGCAGCGCGCAATAGCCTGGGGCATACCCGCCTTCCAACTCACCTAAGCCGTGCCTGGTGGTGACGGCGTCGTCATCCGATCCGGTACGCGCGGAGAAACGCCCGCACTCCCTCGACGATGAGTGGCCGAACCCGAGTGTCCTCGGCGGCGTTCGCGGAACCGAGCCTGCTGATGGTGACCCCGAAGGTCAGTGCGATGAAGTGGTCGGCGGCGAGGCGCGCATCGGGGACCTCCAGCAGCCCGGCACTGGCCAGGGCAGCGAAGCGTTCACCGATGGCCTCCTCGGGCGCGTTGGTCAGCGCGCGGTCGTCCGGGTGTGGCAGGTGATCGGATCCGGTCCGGACCAACCGTTGCAGCGTGGCGTACTCCGCTGAGTCGAGCATGTCGGTCGCGATCCGCATCGAGAACGTGACCAGCGCGGGCTCCAACTCGGCCGCGTCGGTGACGCCGTCGAGCGTGTCGTCGAGGGTGCGCCGGATCGTGCTGAGCAAGGACTGGTCCACCGCGTCGACGGCTGCCTGCAACAGGGTCTGCTTGTCGCCGAAGTAGTCGTAGACCGTCCGCTTGGACACCCCGGCACGGGCGGCGACCGCGTCCACGCTCGACCGGTCGAAACCGACGGTCAGGAACAACTCCCGGGCCGCCGAGAGGATGGCGGCCCGTTTCTGTGCGGACCCCGCACGCAGCGTCTTCGCGGTCGACATGGGCAGATCTTAGCGGAGTCACACTGCACCGTGTAGTGTAGCCAGGGAATGGCGGCGTGCGATGGCAGGGGATCACCCCCGGCGGTACGCGGTCGGCGCCCAGAACCACGTGCGCGGCATATCCCTCGAGCGAGGTCCGCTCCGCTCGCAACCAACGACGAATAGGACGTCCATGTCCGAAGCTCTTGTTGCCCCGGCCCGCATCGGGCGGCTGGCGATCGGTGCCCTCGGTTTCCTGGCATTGGCCCTCGGCGCCCTGCAGTCAGTGGTGGAGCCGTCGCTCCCGCTGCTGCAACGCGAGCTGGGAATCGGTCCCGCCGAAGGCGCGTTGATCACCATCACCTTGCTGATCACCGGTGCCGTCGTCGCACCCATCGCAGGCAAACTCGGCGACCGCTACGGCGGAAAACGGGTCCTGGTCGTCTTGATGACCGTGGTTTCGGCCGGTGGCCTGTTCTCCAGCCTGGCGCCGAACCTGCCGGTGTTGTTGCTCGGCCAGGTATTGCAGGGCGCGATGGTGGGTGCGCTCCCCCTCTCCTTCATCCTGGTGCGCAAACACCTCCCGCCGGGACAGACGCTGGTGGCCGTCGGGTTCGTCAGTGGACTGTTCACGGGCGGCGGCCTGGTCGGAACACTGATCGCCGGGCCCGTGGCGGAAGGACTGTCCCGACACTGGATGTTCGCGCTGCCGACGATCGCGATCATCGCGACCACGGCGCTGGTGACCCGGTTGATGCCGCATGATCCGCCGATCCGGTCGGCCGCCAGGATCGACTGGCCTGGCGTGGTTCTGCTGAGCGGCACGTTGCTCGCGCTCATGCTCGGGATCAGGGCGGTGACCAGCGGCGACCTGCCGCCACTCGCGATCGCCGCCATCACCGTGGTCGTGGCCGCCCTCGCGACCGGCTGGGTCGCCGTCGAGCGCCGGGCGACCTCGCCCATGGTCGATCTGCGCATGCTGGCAACGCCCGCCATGTGGAGTTCGTGCGTACTCACCTTTCTCACGACCGTCAGTTCCGGGATGGCACTCTTTCTTGTCCCCCAACTGTTCGGGGTGTCGGCCGACGGGCACGGCTTCGGTGCCAGCACGACCGACATCGGGCTGTTCCTGATGCCCGGGGCCATCGCCGGGGTGGTGAGCGGGACCGTCGGCGGGATCGCGGCGCGACGTTTCGGTTCGCGCGCCGTGGTCATCATGGGCACTGTCGTCGCGGCGGCCACCCTGATCGCCCTGGCGTCGTGGCACGACGCGGCCTGGCAGCTCGTCGTCGCGAAGGTGCTGATCGCGTTTGCGTCCAGCGTCGGTACCACGGCGTTGCTTGCCAGCACCGCCACCGCCGTCGACTCCAAGGACACCGGCATCGCCACCAGCCTGCTCGTGGTGACCCGCGTGGTCGGCATCGCACTGGGCGCCCAGGTCGCCGGGGCGATCCTCGCCGCCGGGGCCGACCCGGTGTCGGGCCGACCGGCCGAAGCGGCCTTCGCCACCGGTTTCGCCGTCGCCGGTGTCGTGGCCGCACTGTCACTGCTCGTTGTTCGCGTCATGAAGAAAGGAACCCAGGCATGACCAGGAGCACGGTCCTGATCTCCGGGGCCAGCATCGCCGGACCCGCGCTGGCGTACTGGCTGCACCGGAACGGATTCGCGGTCACGGTGGTGGAGAAAGCAGGCGCACCGCGCGGCGGTGGCTACCCGATCGACGTGCGCGGAACCGCGGTGGAAGTGGTCCGGCGGATGGGGATACTGCCCCGACTGCGCCAAGCGCACATCGACTTACGGCGGTTCACCTTCCTCAACGCCGACGGCAGCGAGGTGGCCTCGGTCCATCCCCACGCTGTTGCCGGGAGCAGCGAGGGACAGGATCTCGAAGTGGGTCGCGGGGATCTGACGGCGGCCCTCCACACGACGGTCCGCGACGACGTGGAATTCCTGTTCGACGATTCCATCGACGCCCTCGACCAATCCGAACACGGCGTCGACGTCACCTTCCGCAGCGGCAACCAGCGCACGTTCGACCTGGTGGTCGGCGCCGACGGCATGCACTCACGCACCAGGGAGATCCTTTTCGGCCCCGAGGAACAGTTCCACCGCTACCTCGGCTACTGCTTCGCCGTGTTCACCATGCCCAACACCTACCGGCTCTCCCACGAGCTGATGATGTGGAACACCCCGGGCAGGGCCGCGGCCCTCTACGCCACCGGCGGGGACAACGACGACCTGCACGCGTTTCTGAACTTCCACCAACCAGAACCGCCGGTGGACGCTCTGCGCACCCCAGCACGACAGCAGGACCTGGTCGCCACGATCTTCGCCGACGCGGGCTGGGAAGTCCCTGGCATCGTCAACGCCATGCGCGAGGCCGACGACCTGTTCTACGACACAGTCGGTCAGATCCGCATGCCCGCCTGGTCACGCGGCCGGGTCGCGCTTGTCGGCGACGCCGCGTACGCACCGTCGTTCCTCACCGGCCAAGGCACCAGCCTGGCACTCGTCGGCGCCTACATGCTCGCCAACGCCCTGGCCACGAACCGAGACCACACCCAGGCCCTCGTCGCCTACGAACACGACACCCGGGGATTCGTGGCCATGAACCAGGCACTGGTCGACAACGGCGGGGCCGCGCTCTTCCCCACCACGGCGCGCGCCCTGGAGCAACGCAACACCCAACTGCGCGGCCTCGTCACGATGCCCGCCTCGACAGAACGACCGGCCCACTCGGCCCTGACGCTGCCTGGTCAGGCCTAACCCGCGTTCATACCGCACTAGACAACGACATCCACCGAAAGCCCGGGGGCGCTGCGGAACGCGGCCCACGCCCGGCTGAGCCGGTCCACGGCGACGGGTAGCTCGGCGGGCTCGGCGACACAGGAGATGCGAAGGTGGTTGTTGCCCATACCGTCCGGAGTGGTCCGGGCTCCTGGCAGCACACGGACCCCGTGGCGCAGCGCGATCTGACCGAAAACCGTGCTGTCGCCTGCGGGTAGTCGGACCCAGAGGAAGGGGCCGCCGCGCGGTGCGGGCCACGTCCAGTCCGGGAGGCGCTCGCGCAGCAGGGCGGTGAGCAGGTCGTGGCGGTGCTGGAGTTGCTGTCGCCGGACCGATGCGATCCGGTCCAGTGCGGGCAGGAGACGGGCGGCCAGTAGCTGGCTGGGTTGGGCGGAGCCGAGATCGGCGACCACTTTGAGGTTCGCCATCCGGGCGATGAGGTGTTCCGGGGCACGGATCCAGCCCACGCGCAGCCCGGGCCAGCACACCTTGCTCAGGGAACCGACGGTGATGGTGAACGGGGCGGGCGGCGTGCCGTGGAACGCCAGATCGGCGAGGGTGGCGTCGTCGACGACCGGGATTCCGGCCTGTGCCAACAGATGGGCGATGTCGGTTTTACGGGCGGCGCTCATCACGGCGCCGGTGGGGTTGTGCCCGGCGGACATCAGGTAGACCAGCCGCACAGCGGTACGGTCCACTGTGGAACGCAACGCGGTGACCCTGATGCCCTCGCTGTCGGTGGGCAAGCCGACGACGCGGGCTCCGGCGGCGTGTGCGGCGTCCAAGGCCCCCGCGTAGGTCGGGTTCTCGGTGACGATGGTGCCGCCGTCCCGGCCAAACAGGGTGAACAGCAGGGATATTGCCTGCTGACCGCCGGTGGTGACGAGTACTTCGGCGGGCGTGGTGGGCAGGCCGAGTCGGGTGTATCGGGCCGCGATCGCGGCACGGAGGGCGGGCAGGCCGAGTGGGGCGTAGTCCAGGCCGGTGCCGTGGAAGTCGTCGGCCGTCAGGCGGAGCAGGTCCTGGGGCAGGCCATCCAGGTTGGGGATGACCGAGGCGGACAGGTCGATGGCGTCGCCCAGCGGTTCGCTGACCAGTTTCGTGGCGGGCGTGACGGCGGCGGGGACCGAGGGGCCGATGCCGGGGCCGGTCGCGGCGACCCTGGTGCCGCTGCCCTGGGCGGCTTCGAGCAGACCGTCCTCGCGGAGCACCCGGTAGGCCGCGATGACGGTGGTACGGCTGACTGCCAGCGCGGTCGCGAGGTCGCGTTCGGACGGCAGACGGCTGGCCGCGCCGAGCACTCCGCCGCCGATCGCCGTACGCAATCGGTCGGCGAGACGCTGGTAGAGCGGGCCTCGGCCGTGGGACAGGTCCCCGACCTGGACCGCCAGCAAGGACGTGTCCATCGATATCCAATCCTGCCGGAAGTGGATATCGAATACCAGTCCAATCCCGGCGATGCTGACGTCATGGATGTCTCCACGCTCCTGGCCCACGCGGACACCGACCCAGCCGAACCGTCGCTGGCGCCGCCGATCTACCAGACGGCGAACTTCGCCGCGGACTCAGCCGAGCACTTCACCGCGCTGCACAGCGGCAAGCACAACCGCTACTACCGTCGGCACGGCAACCCGTCACAGGCCCGGCTGGAAAAGGTGATGGCGGCCGTCGAGGGCACGGAGGCCGGGCTGACCACCGCGTCGGGCATGGGCGCGGTCAGCACGACCCTGCTGACCTTCGCCGGAGCGGGGGATCACGTCGTGGCCCAGACCAGCATGTACGGCGGAACTCTGAGCCTGTTGCAGGAGCTGGCACCCCGCCTCGGCATCACGGTCACCCTCGTCGAGCAGGACGACCTGGCCGCCTTCGAGCAGGCGATCCGGCCGAACACGAAACTGGTCATGCTGGAGACGCCGAGCAATCCGTTGCTGCGGCTGACCGATCTCGCCGCGGTCGCCGACCTCGCGCGCGCGAACGGCATTCTGACCTTTGTGGACAACACGGTGGCCACCCCGCTGAACCAGCGCCCCATCGATCTCGGCGTGGACCTGGTGATGCACAGCCTGACCAAGTCCCTGTCCGGACACGCGGACGTGCTCGCCGGGATCGTGCTCGGCAGCGCCGAACTGATCGACCGGATCTGGCAGACCCACATCATGACCGGCGCGGTGACCGGGCCGATGGACGCCTGGCTGACCCTGCGCGGCCTGCGGACCCTGGAGATGCGGGTGGATCGGCACAACGCCAACGCCCTTGCGCTCGCCCAGTTCCTCGCCGGGCAGCCCGACGTGGTCGCCGTCAACCACCCCGGCCTGGACAGTCACCCGCAGCACGAGTTGGCCGTCAAGCAGATGCGGGGCTTCGGTGGCCTGCTCAGTTTCGAACTGGCCGGTGGGGCGGCGCGGGCCGAGCAGTTCATCGACGCGCTCACGCTCGCCGCGCGGTCGGGAAGCCTCGGCGGGATCCGGTCGACGGTGGTACGTCCGGTGGCCATGTGGGAACAGGAACTCTCCGAGGAGCAGCAGGCCGCGGCCGGGATTCCGGCCGGACTGGTCCGGTTCGCGGTCGGCCTGGAGTCCGCGTCGGACCTGATCGCCGATGTCGCTGCCGCACTGGAGAAGCCGAACGGCTCGGCGGCCGGGTAGCCATACTCAAGATCGATATCCTGGTTGCCGCACTCGTAGGATGGCCCGGCTCGCCGCCGATCACCACCAGACCGACGGCACCGTTTCCCTGACCCGGTAAGGAACCAGGACGTGACCGCCCCGCACGCCTTCCCGCTGGAACCCACCCCGATCCACGTGCCCGACCCGGTCCTCGATGATCTGCGCGCCCGTCTCGCATTGACCCGGCCGCCGCTGGACGAGGGGAACGAGGACTGGTCCTACGGCGTTCCGGACAGTTATCTCCGTGAGCTGGTCACCTATTGGCGGGACGCCTACGACTGGCGCAAGGCCGAGGCCGCCATCAACGCCTACGAGCACTACCAGGTGAGCGTCGCCGGTGTCCCAGTGCACTTCATGCGCAAGCCAGGCCGCGGCCCCCGCCCGATCCCGTTGATCCTCACCCACGGCTGGCCGTGGACGTTCTGGCACTGGTCGAAGGTGATCGACCCGCTCGCCGACCCGGCCGCGTTCGGCGGCGACCCCGCCGACGCGTTCGACGTCATCGTGCCGTCCCTGCCCGGCTTCGGTTTCCCCGGGCCGCTCACCGGCTTCCCGGACGTGAACTTCTGGAAGGTCGCCGACCTCTGGCACACACTGATGACCGAGACCCTGGGATACGAGAAGTACGCCGCCGGGGGCTGCGACATCGGCGGGATCGTCGCCAGCCAACTCGGCCACAAGTACGCCGACGAGCTGTACGGCATCCACATCGGCTCCGGGCTGCCACTCGACTTCTTCACCGGCCCCCGCGCCTGGGACTTCGCCCGCAACCGGCCCCTCACCGACGAGCAGCCCGCCGACGTCCGCGCCCGCATCATCGAGCTGGACCACCACTTCGCGTCCCACCTCACTGTGCACATGCTCGACGGCGCCACACTGGCCCACGGGCTGAGTGACTCCCCCGCCGGACTGCTCGCCTGGCTGCTGGAGCGCTGGAACGCCTGGAGCGACAACGGCGACGACGTCGAGTCGGTCTTCACCAAGGACGACCTGCTCACCCACGCCACGATCTACTGGGTGACCAACTCCATCGCCACGTCGATGCGCTACTACGCCAATGCCAACCGCTACCCCTGGGCCCCCGCCCACGACCGCACCCCGGTCGTGCAGGCCCCGGTCGGGCTCACCTTCGTCACGTACGAGAACCCGCCGGGCATCCACACCGCCGACGAACGCGTCCGCGCGTTCAAGACCGGCCCGCAGGCCAATTGGTTCAACCACGTCAACGTCAACGCCCACGACCACGGCGGCCACTTCATCCCCTGGGAGAACCCCGACGCCTGGGTGAGCGACCTGCGCCGCACCTTTCACGGCCGCAGGCCCAACTGACAATGCGGTGACCACCCTGTGTTCTGTTGCTACCTGAGTCCGTTGGTCCGGCGGAGCTTTCCGGTCATGTGGCCAGGTCCAGCCATTCCCCGACGGCCAGTACGTGTGCGCGCTGTCCGGCGTGCGTGCGGAACTCCTTCTCCGGGTCGATGACCTCGACGTAGCCCGCGATCTTGTCCGGCTGCTCCGCCTCGTAGTGCATCGGCACCGCGTACCGGGCGTCGAGGATGTCCGCGGCCGCGGCGGCCTGTCTCGGGTCCATCGCGGCGGGCAGCGGGCTCGGCGGTTGCAGGTGCGGCGCGTCGACCACCGCGCCGTTGGCGGGCAGGAACACCGCGTCGAACGGGCTGAACCGGCGCGCGGTGAGCCACCAGTAGCCGTGGAACATCGTGTCGCCGCCGTGAAAGACCCGCTGCCCGTCGGCCTGCACCACCCAGTTCAGCTGCGGGTCGCCCAGCCCGTCGACGGCGGGGACCGCGGTGACGCGGAACGGCCCGAGGTCGCGGGTGGACCAGGCATCCACGACCTCGGCGGCCAGTCGGTGCACGGCCAGTTCTCGCTCGGCCAGCAGTGTCGTCACGTTGTCCACGTCGTCGCCGTGACCGGGCGCCGGTCGAAGCACCGGTGCCCCCGGCGTCAGCACGTCCGCGAGCGCGGCCGCGTCGGTGTGATCCCGGTGCAGGTGGGTGACCAGTGCGGCGGTGACCTTCCCGCTCGGCACCGCCAGCCCCTCGCCGGGCTTCCACCCCGTGAACAGCGGTGAGAGGTCCCGCACGTAGTCGATCACCAGTCGGGTACTGCCTGCCTCGATCTCCAGTCCGGCCCAGCCCAGTCGTCGCACCCGCATCTCGCACTCCTTCGTCCTGGCTGTTGCCGCGAAATTTAGCGTACGCGCGTTCACTAAATCAATAGCGAACGCGCGTACGCTATTCTCGTCACATGTCACCGCGACGCTCAGCGGCCGAAGCGCAGGCCACCAGGAGCCGGATCCTCGGCCGGGCCGCCGAGATCGCCTCCGAGGAAGGACTGGACGGCATCACCATCGGCCGCCTCGCCGAGGAGCTGGAAATGAGCAAGTCCGGAGTGCACAAGCACTTCGGCACGAAGGAGACACTGCAGATCTCCACACTGGACAAGGCGTTCGTGGACTTCTGGCACCGAGTGGTCGAGCCCGCACTGGTCGAGCCGCCAGGTCTGCGACGGCTGCGGGCGGTGTGTGCAAACTCCGTGGGCTACCTGGAAGCGCCCCTGCTTCCCGGTGGCTGCCTGATGACCGCGGCGCTCACCGAGTACGACGGCCGCCCCGGCCCGGTCCGCGACACGGTGGCCGAGGTGTGGTCGCGCTGGCGGGACCAACTGCGGACGGACCTGACCGTGGCGGCGGAGAACGACGAGCTACCCACTGGGTTCGACATCGACCAGGCGCTGTTCGAGATCATCGCCGCCGGGCTGGCGCTGAACGCGGCCATGCAACTCCAGCACGACCAAGCGGCCGCAGGCCGAGCCCGCCGCGCGATCGAACGAGCCTTGAACCAGTCCTGACGACATCAAGGTCGCGCCCGCAACTACGTAGTGGAACGTAGTGGTAAGGCCGCTCACCGGCCGACGGCGAAATCAGCCCGTTGCCGAATCATGAGCGCATGACTTGGGTGGCGATCAGCGAACTGACAGGCGGGTATTCGCCACGACTCGACGGCGAGGACGCGGAACACGTATCCGTCGCAGAGGCCACCGGCCGACGCGCGCGCCCTCACCGGAGCACTGGGCGGGTCCAACTTGATCAGCAGTGTCAGTGGCCGGTTCGTCCGTTGACAGCCTCAGCGCGCCGAGCTTGCGGGCGCAGGATGTAGGACCGGTCAACACCCGATGGGATCTATTCGTATCCAACCGCTCGGCGTCGCATCTTGATCTCCACCACACCTGCGGCAACCCACCCGCGCACGAACCTATTGACAGCAGACCTCCTACCGCCCTCACCCTGCTCAGCACGGTCGGCGACGACGGATCCGTCGAGCACCACGCACCAACCTCGCCGCCTCACGGTCCGTGTCGACGGAGATCATGAGGCGGCGAAATCTCTACCGAGGTCGAATCTTGCCCGTTTCTTCCAGTTCGTCGTAGCGATCTCTGATGGCGTTGGCAATCTTCGCCGGGGTGAGTTCCTCCGGTGCGTACCTCTTGCGCAGATCAATTCCTATTTGAACTGCGATCCGATCGCCTTTGTTCACCTTGCCCCATTGTCCGGTGAAGGCCTTGCTCGGGTCGCGAATGACGGGATCACCCATGTCCGCCAGATCGGCCCCAAGGTGCAGGATCCCGGAGTCGATGCCGACATCCTTTCCAACGAATCCATAGTGGATGTTCGACCACACATCGTAGGCAATCTCGCCCCCTCGGGGGTCAGGAAGTGGAGTAAAGAGGTCGTCACTCCCGCCTTCCTTCATTTTCATGAACGCAGTGATGGCCGATTTGTGATCCCACTCTTCACCGGGCCATACTTGTTCGATCCAGTTCAGCATTGCTCCGTTGGTGCAGCTTCCCGGCAAACTTCCGCTTCGCATCGAGTTCGAGTAGCAAGTTCCTGACAATTGTATGCGGATCTTATCAGCGACCTTGGACTGAGAGTTCCGCATCATCTGAAGGTAGATGTACGACAAAAGTTCTGTGTATTCGTCCCGCCCAAGATCAGTGACGGCATCAGCTTTTCCGCCACCTTTTCCAGCGGAAGGAGGACCGCGACCGCTCGGTGGACTTGGGCTCGGTGGGGATCGCGGCGGCTCTTCGCCTTCACAGTAATTCGGGTAGTCGCCGATTGGACAGAGACCGTCGGGGTCGGAGAGTGTGGCTGGGTTGTTGTTGCTGTAGGTGTAGCCGTGCATTTGCTGGGGGTCGGTGAGGTCCATGACTGGGTCGACTGAGATAAAGCGAGCCAGCGTGGGGTCGTAATCGCGGGCGCCGAGGTGGGTCAGGCCGGTGGACGCGTCCGTTGGGCCACCGACGAATCCGCGGTCGCCGGGCCAGGCCCGAGGCTGGTCGCCACGAGGGGCGCCGAACGGGCCCATGCGACGCTTGGTGACCTCGAGTGTGGAACTGTTGATGCTGGTCAGCGTGGTGTCATGGTGATCGGCCCCGAGCCAGGAGACACCGGCCTGGGTTCGGACGGCGATGGTTTTGTCGCCGTGGGTGTAGTAGCGGATTCCGGTGGTGGTGTTGGTCGTGGTGTCGAGGCGGATTTCCTGCTTGTTGAGATAGAGGGTGGTGGCGCCAGGTTCGCGGCGGAGAAGTCGAATGCCGTCAGCGTCGTAGACGTAGCTGGACTCCTTGCCGGGTTCGGCGACCTTGGTGAGGTGGCCTTCCAGGTCCCAGTCAAGGGTTTGGTTGATGCCGGCGAGAGAGCGGGCGGTGGTGTTGCCGGAAGGGTCGTAGCCGTAGGTATCGAGCGTGCTGCCGCCGGGGCGATTGGTGGCGACGGAGTCGACCCGGTGGCCTGTGTTCGTATAGGTACGGGTGGTGTCTCCGGCCGCAGCATGTTGGGTCTCCGTGCGGCGGTTGCCGACCGCGTCGTAGGTGTAGCGGTGCCAGTACGGGGCGGCGCCGCCGAGGGAAGTGACCGACGGGTTGGCGCCGCAGTCGGAAATAGGGGTCCATGCCTCAGCGAGGCGGCGGAGGTGGTCGTAGCGGAAACACTGTGTGTCGCGGGGTAGCTCTCGCGGGTTGTCGGCAATGGAGGTGACGTTACCGGCGTCGTCGTAGGTGTAGCGGGTGTCGGCCTGCATTGGCCGGGGCACCTCGGCATCGACGATAGTGCGGTTGAGTCGACGGGTGTCGCCCTCGTAGTAATACGACAGCCATGCCCGTTTGGTGCCCTCACCGAGCTCGAGCCGTTGCGGTTCGCCGTAGCGGGTGTAGTTGGATATGAGCACATATTCGGTGGTGGATCCGTCGTATCCACCCCAGGTTTGGGCCGGCTTTCCCAAATCATCGTAGGAATGCCCGACCCCTTCCCGGAGCAGCCCACCGGCCGGTCCATAGGTTTCCGACGCTAGGGAGCCGTCGGGCTCGTAGCTCTGGAGCGAGGTGTAGGTGCCAGCGAGCTTGCCTTCGGCAGCAGGGATGACGGTCTCAGTCTTGGCGCGTTGATAGAGCGGGGTGTACGCCGCGACCCGAGTGACGTACGCATTGCCACCGACATACCGGGTGGCCGCGTCGGGATGGCCCTTGCCGTGGGAGACAGTGTCGTAGGTCCAGTCCGCGAGCCGGGGACCAGTCAGGGAATCGCGGTGCAGCTCGGTCTTGCGTCCGAGCGCATCGAATCTGTACGCCAGCGTGAGGTTACGTGCGTCGGTCGTGGTGCGGATCCGGTCGGCGTTGTCGTAGGTGTGGCTGGATCTGCCCTTGTCCGGATCGATCTCAGCGATCTTGCGGCCGAGCAGGTCGTAGTCGTAGCTCCAGACGTTCCGGCCGGGGTCCACGACCTGGGCGAGCTTGCCCGCAGGCGTGTAGGCGTAGGTGGTTGCGTCGAATCCGGTCGGGTTGTGCTGGCGCAGCTCCGAAGTGCGGCCACGCGCGTCGGTGATCGTGGTGGTGGTGCTTCCGCCAGGCGGTGGGGTCACGGTTACCCGGTCGCCCCCGTAGGTGGTTTCGGTCCGCCACTCCCGGCCCGAACCACGGAAGATCTCAGCCTTGGGCCGCCCAGAGTGGTCGTACTCGGTGATGGTGGCGCCCGGAACGGTGTTGTCGAAGGGAAACCACAGGTGTGCGTCCACGGGGGCGTCGTTGAAGTACGGGTGGGTGACCCTGGTGACGCGGCCGTGGGAGTCGTAGCGGGTGTCGGTGAGCAGGCGGCCGCCCCCGGACGCGGGGGCCTGGGCTTGGCGTGCTCGAAGCAGACCGTCGAAGAGTTCGTTGATGGTGGTGTAGTTGCCGCGCGGACCGACCTTCGTTGTGGTGACGACGTTCGGTCCGTTGGCGTGGATCTGGTAGTCGTACCGGTAGTTGCCGTTGGGATTGCTGGCCTTGGGTCTGTTCGGGAGCCAGACCTCTTTGGTGCGGCCGAGGGCGTCGTAGGTCAGCTCGGTGCGGTGATCGTTGGGATCCACGGTGAGGGTGGGTAAACCGCGCGCGGGGTCGAGCGTGGTGGTGGTGACCATCCCGGCCGGAACGGCGGTGGTGCCAGGTGTGGTGGTCACGGTCTGGGTGACCGGGCCACCGATGGCCGGTGTGTAGGCGGTGGTTGTGGTATTTCCGAGTGCGTCTGTCGCTTCGATGGCGCGGCCGTGGGTGTCGTACTTGGACTTCGCGCGGGTGATGTACACAGGACCGGATGCGGGCCGCTGGGCTGCTTGCTCAAGCCTGGTGACGTTGCCGGTTGCCGGTGCGGTGCCAGGCACTTGGTTGTCGTAGGAGTTGCGGACGTCGCTGACGGCGTGGCCGGGGAAACCAGGTGGTTGTCCGCAGTGGACGGATACGGTTTCCATCCGGGCGGGGTAGTTGATCAGCCATTTGGCTGTGTTCGGGGCATAGGTTGTGCGGACGCACAGGTCGTCGCGGGCGAGGGTGGTGTCGCCGAGGTCATTGACCACCGTGGGCAGGCCCCAGGTGGTGTCGTAGGTCGTGACCGTGCGGGTGGTGCGCCAGCCGCCAGCGGCCAGCGCGGTGTAGGTGCGTTTGTCGCCGGTTCGGACGATGTAGGCGTTGAAGGATGCGCGCGTCGCGGTGGGGCCGTGCGCGGTGGGGACGGAGATGGTCTTGGTGATTCGGGGTGGGTCAGACTGGTTGGACGGTCCTTCACGCTCGAAGGCTGCCGACTCCAACTCGGTTCCCTGTAACCAGTCCGAGTCGACGCGGACGCCGCCCTCCGTGTCGGCCACGTTGACCGGCGGTCGGGTCCCGCCGGGGTATTTGTCGCCGTGCATGCCTCGATAGAAGCGTTGCTCGGTCATGGCTTTCGGGGCGTCGTAGCCGGAGCCCTTGCGCGTGCGGACGCGGCCGAAGCCTCTGAAGTCGTTCCAGGTCTTCTTGTCTTCCTCGGTGAACTCCGAGGTGTCCCAGTGCCAGGCCGCTCCGTCCAGGTACTCGTAGCTGGTCTCGTCCGCGATGGTGCCCGCGATTCCGTCGTGTCCCGCCACGGAGGCAACGACATACTTGTGGAAGTAGTCAGTGCGTTCCGGAGACATTTTCGGTGTCCAGCGAACAGGGAAGCACCGCAGCTTGTTGTCGTGGGTGTTCGGCGGCATGGTCGAACCGTGGACGCATTCGGGCTCGGCGTAGTTGATCGAGGTGATGCCACCGGTTTCCGAGGTGATGGCGTTCATGCGGAACCGGATGAGGGCTGCGTAGCCGTCGGTTCCGTGTACGCGGTTGGGTTTGCGGGCGCCGTCGAAGGTCATCTCGGGCAGACCGGCGCGCGTGATGCCTTTCAGCCACAGGGCGGCTTTCTCGCCGTCGCCCGGGTCGGGTAGTTCGTGTCGCAGGGTCCAGGTGTCGACCGGCACGTACTCGGTGCCTTTGCGGACTTTGGTGGTGATGGTGCGCAGGTGTTTGGTGGTCCAGAAGGATGGTGACCACTTGTCGACGCAGGTCCCGCCGTCGCACTTGAGGTCCAGCGGTACGTCAGGGAGGTTGTCCGGTTTTGTCAGTGTGCAGACCGAGCCGGGTACGCAGCGGTCGACCACGGCGAAGTGGACCTGGCCGGAGGCGGCGATCGCGGTGTTGTCGACGCGGAGGCCGTAGTCGATCCGCTCGAGCCAGCCGCCGCGCACGTAGGGGGTGGCTTGGCTGTTCTTGTTCTGACCGTAGTGGTTGGTCTCGGTCTGATAGAAGTACTGGATCATGTTGCCGTGCCGGTCGACGACCTTGTCCAGGTTCCATCGGTAGCCCTGCACGCACGACGACTCGGCGAACGTGGGTTTGTGGCAGGGCTCGTTCGCGTCGTCGCCGTAGACCGGCACCGTCCAGGTCGACTTCGCCGCCGGTACTGTGCCGTAGAAGTACTGGGTGCCGTCGACCGTGGTGACTTTCCACGATTCGCCGTTGTCGTCGCCGTTGCCGGTCGTGGTAATGGGTTCGATACGGGAACCGTCGTCGTTCTTGGGCTTCCATACGCCGCTGGTGTCGTCGCGGACAAGCACGGATCCGCCACCGTTGAGCGACATGGTGGCGTTGTTCGTGTGCCAGCACAGGTCCGCGGGTTTGTCGTCGCCGGTTCCACCGAGATCGATGGCGCAGCCGCGGTAGGTGCGTTCGATGAACCCGGGCCAGAGGCTCCAGCCGTCGCCGATCCAGGACGCCTGGTTGTTCGTCGAGCTGGTGAGGCCGTCGACGGCGCTCGACGAGTAGGCAAGCGCGAGGTCGGGATGTAGACCACCGGCCGCGGGTGGCACCGGGATCGGGTAGGACCAGGTGAAATCCCCGGTCTGGGTGGATACCTGCCAGGTCGCCGACGGGGACAGTGACGTGGCCGCGTGGTTTCCGGTGCCGGGCAGCGACGAGCCACCTTGTGGCTGGTCGCCGCGCAGTGCCCGCGGGGTCGTCTCGTCCGCCGACGGCGGCCCGCCTCTCCCCTGCTGCGACACGGGCACCGACGGCGTGACCGGCAACGGTTCCGACGGCCCTCCAGCCGCGTGGGCGCGCGGCGGCGCAACAGTCACCTGCACCAACGTCGCCGCGAGCGCACTCGACAGGAACAACGCCCAGGTCCGGCACAGCCGCGGAGTTGACCTCGTACGCATCGCTCCTCCTCAGGCCACGGGGGTCTCGACGGGTGGCGTGGGGCGTGGGGCCGCGATCAGCACGTGCCCCAGTTGCCGTTCGACGGTGCGGCCTTCGCAGTCCGGTTCGCGGCTCACGAATCGCTGGGTACCAATAGCGCAGCGGTAGATCGGTTCGGTGGCCAGGTCCGCCGGGGCCTCGGTCCACACGTGACCGACAGGCGCGATGATCTGCTTACCTTCACAGGCTGGGTCGTCAGAGGTGAACTCGTCGGCGTCGCTGCGGCAGCTCATCAACGGTTTGGTCCCGGTTTGCGGTACCAGCGATGTCCAGCCAAGGACGTATTCGTTCCGATAGGACGGTGCGGTGCCGTCGATCGTGGCCCAGTGGTCACCGTTGATCCGGCTGTGATACCGCACCAGCGGCGAATAGGCCACGGTGTAGCCGAGCCGAGTCGCGCCCGGACAGTTTCCGTCCCGCGAGTCGAACCTGTCCTCGCGCGTGGCACACCGGTAGATCGGCACCGTGAGGATGTCGGTAGGCGGGTTGGTATAGACCCGCCCGGCCTCTCCTACCGGCACCTGCCCTTCGCAGGCAGGGTCAGTCCAGGTGAAGAAGTCCTGTCCAGTCCTGCACGCGTACAGCATCTGGGTCCCGGGCACGTCGGGTGGCGCGGTCAGGCCGAGCGTCCGTTCGAAGCGGTAGCCGTCCGGAACGGGGTTGTCTGTGCTCGCCGTGCGGCGATCACCTGCGGCGTTGACGTAGCTGCCGAGTACACCGGTATGCGGCACCGGCCAGGTGGCCCGGCGCGCGATCTCGTCATCGGCGACCAGGCCCTGCTCGGCCCTCACCTCGTCCACGGCACCTGGGAAGAACTCGGCTGGCGTACCGTTGAACTTCGCGCGGCCAATGGTGAAGCCGCCGTTGGCGGCCCAGAGGGCGCCCTGGTTGCGGGTGCCGGACAGTTGCCCGTTCACATAGAGCCGGAACTGTTGGCCTGCGACATCGTAGACGCCGGTCAGGTGCACCCATTGGAGAGCCACAGCCTGCTGATGCGACGCCGCGTATCCCAGGTCGGCCCCGTCACGGTCCTGCGTGCGAGCACCGAAGATCCACCGCCCGGAGTCCGGTCGATATTGCAGTACGAACCCGCTCATCCGGGTGCCGTCCTGCCCGGCGACCGTCGCCACCCGGTCGGTTCGATCCAGCCGCGCCCACACCGACACCGTGAAGCTGTCCCGCAGGGTCACCCCGCGGACCCGTGACATCGCCGCCCCGGACGCACCGTCCAGCCGCAGCGCCGTACCACTGATGCCTGGACCGAACGACGCGCCGGTGGTGAGCGTGGCGTCGTTGCCGCGGGGCAGGTAGTCGCGTGCGGTGCCGTCGTCGAACCGCCACGCGTTCAAGCCGATTGGCGGCACATCGTCGTGGACCAGGCGGATCTCCCCGTCGGTGAGCGCCCGTCCGAAGGCGCGTACGTCGTCCACACCTCGGGGGAAGAACGCGGTCGACTGGTCGTCCCATTTGCCGCGACCGATCGTGAACGCGCCACTTGAGTCTAGAACGGTCACGCCGATCCTCGTGGCGGACAGCACTCCGTTGACGTACAAGCGAAGTCGGTGCATTCCCGCGTCGTAGACAATCGCCAGGTGTGTCCACTCTCCGACGGCCGCGCTTTCGGTGGACATCAGCTGCACGCTCGACGGACGCGCCACATCCGTGGTGGGCGCCAGTACCGACCACCGGTTTGCCGCTGCCACGTACTGCACCTGGAAAGCACTGACGTGGTCGGCGTCCTGGCCGACAACCGTCCTGTTCGGGCCTACCGCCGAGCTGAGGTAGGTCCATGCGGTGACCGAGAAGCTCCGGCCGGTGTGCACCGCCGGTCGCATGGTCTCCGCGTAGCCGCTGGTACCGTCGAACCAACCCGCCGCGCCCTTGCGGCCACCGATCCACCCGGCGCCACCGCGCATGGTCGCGTCCACGCCCTGGCCGCTGTCGTCGGCGACCGCGGTACCAGTGTTCTCGTCGAAGTTCCACAGCCCTGCATCGGCCGTGGGCAATGTCGACGGGGCGGCTGGCGCCGGGAATGACCGGTAAAGTGCCCCGATCCGGTTCTTGTCCAACGCGCCGGTGTACATCCGGACGTCGTCGACACCGCCGGGCCAGTACTTGCCTGGAGTTCCGGCCACGAGGCCACGCCCGACCTGCAGGCCACCACGACCGGCCCACGCGGTGTTCAACGTGCCGTCGTTCTGCCGTTCCCCGTTGAGGTATAGCCAGAGCATCTTGCTCGGCGCGTCGTAAACGCCGACCAGGTGCGCCCAGGCACCGACCTCGCTCTCCCATGTGGACAACGCGGCCAGCGTGACGGGCGCGGCGTCTGTGTCGGACTCAGGCATTTCGAACACCCAGCGGCCGAACGGATTCTGATCGTTGGGTGGGACGTGCCCGAGCCGGAACTTACTCGTCCGTTGGCCGTCGACGCTGACTGCGGTCGCCGTCGAGTCCGCGCTGTCCAGGTACACCCATGCCGCGACGGTGAAGCTCTGATCGGTCCGCACATCGACACCGGTGGTGGTGACCGCGTCGTCGACGCCGTCCAGCTTGACGGAGTTGCCGACCCGGCCTTGGGTGAACGTGGCGCCGCCGGTGAGGGTGCCACCCCGGGAGCCGACGGAGTCGGCGGTGTTGGTCCCACTGGGCTCGTCGAGTTGCCAGTTGTGCACCAGGCTCTGCTCGCGTCCGGCCATGGTGCCGATCTCGTCCACCGTCAGTGTTCTGCTGTGGACGGCCACGTCGTCGATGGCGCCGATCATCTGGTCGATGGGACTGCCGTTGAGCTTGGCGCGGCCGATCTGTAGGCCGCCGGTGGCATTGAACCCGCTGGTGTGCGCGGCGGTACCGGCCAGCACACCGTTCACGTACAGCTCGATCTGTCGTCGGTCGGTGCTGTACACGCCGACCAGGTGGGTCCATGCACCCACCTGTACCGCACCGCCCAACACCTGGTCGGGAACCGCGGAGGGGGCGTCGGCCTGCCACAGGGCGAACGACCAGCGGCCGGAAATGGTGGCCCGCAGCGCGAACCCGCTCACAGTGGTGCCATCCTGGGACACCACCGTGCTCTGCCGCCCTGCGGTGTCCACGCGTGCCCATGCGCTGACCGCGAAGCTGCGGTCGGTGTCGACCACGTGCGGCGCGCTCAGGTGCGCGCCGTTGTCGGTTAGCCGGACCGCCAGGTCGGTCGGATCCGGCATCGAGGTCTGGCCAGCAGCCCAGTCCGGGATGCCGACGGGCTGGGCGTGCCGGTCGTGTCCGGACGAGTCACGGGTATCCCCGTCCAGGGTCCAGCGCCCCACGGTGACATGGCTCTGCGCGACGATCCCAGCGACCTCGTCCGGCGAGATCACCCGGCTGTAAAGCCGCACCTCGTCGATCGAGCCATCGAGGAAGTGGCCCAGGTTGCCCGCCAGGCGCTCCTGCCCGATCCGCAACGTGCCGGTCGCTGACCAACTCGCGGGACGGGCCTGCTCACCGGCAAGTACACCGTCCACGTACAGGCGGACCTTGCCTGCGGCAGCGTCGTAGGAGCCAACCAGGTGCGTCCACGTGCCAGCGATCGGCGCTGCCGTCGACTGCACGAAGTCATAGCTGCTCGGCGGGGAGCCGTCGGTGCGTGGCATCACGAACACCCACCGGTCCGCCCCCTGGTTGTACTGCAAGCAGAACCCGCAGACGTGCTGGCCGTCCTGGCTGAGCACCGTGTAGGTTCGGGCGTCGACCTTGTTCAGCTTCACCCACGCGGCGACCGAGAAGCTCTGATCAGTACGCACGATGGGCTCATTGGTGGTCATCGCCCCGTCGACCCCGTCCAGACCGACCGCGCCGTTGACCGCACCGTCCGTGGTGAATGCCGCTCCGCCGGTGAGTACGGCCATCGCGCTGCCGTCGATCGCGTTGCGAGCGGTTCTTCCTGGATCGCCACTGGTGTCGGCCTCGTCGAACTTCCAGTGCGCGACCTGCACATTGTTGCGACTCACGGTCGCGGTGAGCTCAGCCTCCGGCACTACCCGGTCATAGATCTGGACCTCGTCCACCGCACCGATCCACTGGTTCTGCCACGCCCCGTTCCACCACGCGTTTCCGATGTGGACCTCCCCGGAGGCGCTCCAGGTCGATCGGTGGGCGACGGTCGCCGACAGCACTCCGTTGACATAGAGCCGGATCTGTCCCCGTCCCGGGTCGTACACCCCGGCCAGATGCGTCCAGATACCTCTGGGCGCGGACTGGGACGACCACGCGGCGGCCAATCCTGGCACGCTGGTGTCGGTCAATGGCATCCAGAAGAACCACCGGCCACCGTTGTCCGCCCGGTAGCCCAACTGGAACGCGCTGGTATTGGTTCCGGTCTCGCTGACCGCAGTGTGATCACGAACCGCGTCGTCCACCCGCACCCAGGCGGACACAGTGAAACTCGCGTCTGTACGCACCGCGTGCGGCGCGGTCATCGTGCCACCCCGCTCCAGCCGGACCGCGTTGCCCACGGCGCCCGGCACGTAGCTCGCCGGGCCGTTCAACGCGCCATGCCGGTCTCCCAGGAACGCCGTGTCCTGTGCGTTGCCCTCCAACGACCAATGGGCCAGCGCGCCGTTTCCGCCCCGCACGTAGAACCGGTACGCGTTCGTCGGGCTCGCGTTTCCCGCCCGGTCGACGCTTTGCACGTACAGGGTGCGCGGGCCGTCCCCTGGCGGTGACAAGATCACACTGGCACTGCCACCGAGCCCTCCGAACGCATCGACCTTGGCCGACGGCGGATCCTGCCAGCTCCACAGATAATGGTCGATGTCGTTGGTCTCACCGGCCGCCGGGTTCGCGGTGAACGTGAACGTGTCCGACACTCCGACCCCGCCGTGCCAGCGGTTGTCGTCCTTGTACAAGGCCGCGGTGACCACTGGGGCCTGTCTCGGCACCGTCCGGTCGATGACGAACTTCGGCCCCGCCACCACCCCGCTGCTCAACTCGCCGTCGAAGCCGTGCATGTCCCAGGTCACCGTCGTACCATCGCCGAACACGCTCGTGTTCAACGGCGTGGCGAACCTCGACCCAGTCGCCAACGTCTGTTGGCGCTCTCCCACCGTTGGTCGAATGTTCCACTTCGCGGTGACCTGCCCACCGTCCGGATCGGATACTTTGCCCTTCAGTACCATCGATGTGGTACCGACATACGGAACGCCGCCGCACCACCGGCAGGGCTTCAGCACAGGCTCTGTGCCCACCTCAGATACACCTGGTTTACGGTTATAGGTGATCGCCAACTTCGGGTAGGTGCCGTTCTGCACATAGAACCGCTTCCACCCGTTGTCCCCGCCCTCGTCGTTCGCTTTCAAGCCCAGCGTCACAATGGACGAGTTGTTGTCCGCAGCCACCTGAACACCGGCACGTGCGTCCATCCCCACCCACGCCGGATCGCAGAACGTCAGCTTGGGCACCGAGCGAATCGACGACAACGCCTGACGCCACACCGGCTGCTGGTTCCATGTCGTGGCCGGGCCGATGGCATCGGTCAGGTGCAGCACCATGGGGTCTACCGCGTTCGGGTCGCAACTGTTCGCGTTCTTCCACACCTGGTAGATCTGGAAGGTGGCGCTCTTGATCACCGCGCCACGCACGGGTGTGGTGTCGAACTGGAACAGCGATCTGTCCAGGTACGCGGCGGGATAGCCGGGCGCGTGCCCTATGCGAGCCACACCTTTGACCCGTTCGTCCTCATCACGCGGCGGCAGGTTCCAATGGGAATTGCCGGGGAAGGCCCTGCGCACCAACGTCCACGACGCGCCCGCGTGGGGCGTGTGAAAGCTGTACTGCGGATCGATCACCACCGGGAAGTTCACGGATCGATCAGTCAGCATTGCCTGGTCTGGCACCAATGTGACGGTGTCCGAACCCACCTCGATGCCCACTCGCCGCTCGACGCGCGGTAGGTCACCGGCAGGGCTGTCCCACATCAACGGCGCTCCTGCCGAGAACACCGCGGAACCACTGGAGTCTGTGGCCGACAGGTCTCCGTCCTTGTCCGCCGACAGTCGCACACCGTGCGTCGCCAGCCCGAGGCTGATCCGGGCCAACGCAGGGTTGGCGGCCGCCGCACGGGACTTCACCACGATTTCGTGGCCGAACCCACGATCGGTCGCCCGCACTCGCAGATCCGTACCAGGCAACACCTCTGAGTACGTCGCGGTGTCCCCCGACACCTGAGGTTCCGGCAACGCATCCGGCCAGGACAGCGTCATTCCCTTGTCCCCGGCGGAGATCCGGACCAACGGGCCGGATCCACCGCCTGACAGCGACAGCCGCGCCGTCGTCGCTCTCGATGTCCACGATCCATCCGCGGTACGCGTCAGGCTCGTATCGACCGGCATCCACTCCTCGCCGCGACGCACCCGCTCCGGCCCCACGGACTGCTCCAACGTCCATGTCCCATCGGGATTGGCGAACGTACTCGCCGTCCCCGAGCGAAGGCTCACCACCTCCACTCGTGTCCCTCGCTGCCGCGCCGCCGCCAGCGCCGCCGACTCATCAGGCGCCTCGGTCAACTGTCTCATCTCCGGGACGACCGGCATCCACCCAGACGACGTCACCACGATCGTTGCCAACAGACCCATCACCAACAACGGCACCAGCCCCCGCTGACCGGTCAACTGACGAGACCAACCAGTTGACAGCAGTGAACCACCGCTCCACCCCGAGCGACGGGCCACAGAAGATTTGGAGTCGCGGCTGCTGCCTGTGGAACTCATCGTGATCCTTTCGCTGGCATCAGTGAAACGGTCGACGACGCGAGATCGCAAAGGCGATTCGAAATGCAAGCTCGACGGCTTACCTGTCCATCCGATCCGCCAGCGCCGATCTCCGGCTACAAAACCTTGCCCACGTCTCCGTCGTCTGTCTAGCTTTCCGCTTTCGGCTGGGCCCTTTGCGGAGCGCCCTGCGGCGGACGGCCGAACTAATTGTGATGCCAATTGGTACGTCCAACGTCGACCGGTGGCCGTGCGTGGGCCACGCTGCGGCCGACCAATCTCGGCATGATGACCATGCTCGGGACTACGCAGTGGAACGTAGTTACAAGGCCGCTTACGGGCCGACGGCGAAGTCAGCCTGTTGCCGAATCATGGGCGTATGGCTTGGGTGGCGATCAGCGAACTGACAGGCGGGTATTCGCCACGCCTCGACGGCGAGGATGCGGAACATGTGCGCATCCTCGCGGACACACAGCAGGAATTGCCGCCCATTGTCGTTCACCGACCGACAATGCGCGTGATCGACGGCATGCACCGGTTGCGAGCGGCTGCCGCGCGAGGAAACACAGAGATCGAAGTCGAGTTCTTCGATGGCACGGAGCAGGAGGCGTTCATCCGCGCTGTCCGAGACAACATCAAGCACGGACTGCCGTTGTCACGTGCGGATCGGGAAGCAGCGGTCGAACAGATCGTGCGGTCGCACCCGACATGGTCGAACCGATCCGTCGCAGAGGCCACCGGCGTCAGTCCACCAACCGTCGGTGCGATCCGAAAGCGTACGACTGGAAAAACAGGCCAGTCGAACGTCAGGGTCGGCAGGGATGGGCGGGCGCGGCCGATGAGCGGAGCCGAAGGACGACTACGTGCCGCCAGTGTGATCAGTGAACACCCGAATGCGTCACTGCGGGACGTCGCACATGCGGCAGGTGTCTCGATCAGCACGGCGCAGGATGTCCGCAGACGACTGCGACGTGGGGAGGGCCCGCTGCCGGATCGGTTCTCCCCCAAGGACCCGCTGCCGACAGTGGATACCGCTCAACTGTTGGCCACCCTGCGCGGGGACCCGTCGATGCGGTTCACCGGAACCGGCCGAACGCTGCTGCAATGGCTGGGGGTATGCGAGATCTGGGACGACCACGGGAGGATCCTGGATACCGTTCCCGCGCATTGCGTGGCGACCGTCGCCATCCTCGCTCGGCGTTGTGCTCAATCGTGGACCTCGGTGGCCGACGAACTCGACCGGCGCGGACACGCCATGCAATGACGACGGCCGACGGACGACTGCGCCAGTAAAACCGGCAACTGCGGCCAGGCGGGCCGTGCGTTGTCGCGCCCCATCGGTCAGGACTGCGGCGACGGGGTCGACGCGGGTTCTCAGTGGCGTGCTGTGTTCGGCGAGCGAGGCGGCCCAGGCGTCCCTGTCGGGCGCCCAATGTGTGTTCGTCGTCGGGCGTGTGCCGGTGTGGCGCGCTGACCAGGCAAAACAAGCTGAGAGGCCCGTAGACGCGGCCAGCCGCCCGGCCGGGCCAATTACCCTCCTGGCGCCACGAGCCGACCTCCTCGACCAAATCCGCAAGTCAGAGCTGGTGTCACCACACTGCGCGTAACTCCCCCATCCTGAGTCCTCAACACCGTGATAACAGTCATTATCACTGAACTAACTGCTCTTTCCAGTTATGCGTACCATTAGCGCTTTACCACTTACGCGTACGCGTAAGTGATTGAGATATGCTGGTGAAATGGACACTGAGGCGGCCGTGGCTGGGAGTTGCGCGCTGGACGGATGCGACAACCCCTTGCCTGCCCCGGCACGAGACGAGCAAGGACGGCTCAAGGGCGGGAAGCCGTTCCGCTACTGCGGCAAAGCGCACGCGGACGAGGCGTCGCGGAGACGGCGCGCGCTGGAGGCGGTGAGCGTCGATGAGCCGCTGCTGGTGCTGCGCGAGCTGGGGGGCCAGACCCGGGACGCGATGGATGCGGCCGTGCGGGAGCTGGCGTCGATCCGGCAGCGCTGGGATGAGCTCGACGCGGGCGCTGTCGCGCAGTCGGCCAAGGACAAGGCGCAGACCGCGGAGGCGATGCTGACCGTCGAGCGTGCCCAGCGCACTGCCGACGACGCGGAGCGGGCTCGGGCCGAGGCGGTGTCGGCCGCGGCCAAGGACCAGCAGCGGCGCAAGGCCGCGGAGGAGGCCGTCGAGCAGGCCATCAAGGATGCCGAGCTGGTCAAGAAGGCCGCGTGGGCACAGACCGCTGAGCACGAGCGGGCCCGCGGCCAGGCCGAGAACCGGGCCACGCACGCCGAGCAGGCACAGCGGGAGGCGTTCGACCAGCTCGAGGTCGTCCGGCAGGACCTGCGTGCGTTGATCACCGAGCACCAGGACACCGAGCGGCGACTGGGCCAGGCGCTCGCCGCCGCCGACATGGCCGAGGCCGCGCGCACACTCGCGGACGCCAAGATCGCCAGTGCCGAGGAGCGGGCCCGGCTGGCCGGGGAGGCCACGCGGCTGGCCGAGCTCAGCGCGCAACGGGCACACGAGGACCTACGGCGAGCGCAGGCCGAGGCCACAACCGCTCGGGACGGCGAGACCGCGGCGAAGGCCGACGCGACCACGGTGCGCGCCGCCTATGGTGTCGTCGCGCAGCGACTGTCCGGTCAGGACAAGGAGATCCAGGACCTGCGGCGGCAGCTGGCCGAGGCGCGGGAGCGGGAGCGGACGCTACTGGCGAACGTCGTCGTGCAGGGTGAGCAGGTCGAGGGCGGCTGAGGCCGTCTCGTCCGCCGGGAGGTAGACCGTCAGCCGCTGCTCGTCGACGTCCGACAGGGCCAGGGTCTCGTAGGCCAGCCGCAACTCCCCCACTCGGGGGTGCCGCCAGCGCTCGACGCCGGTGCGGCTGGCGAGCATGGCGGACGAGTCGTAGCGGCGGCTGAACTCCGTGCCTCCGGCGACCTGGAGTTCCTGTGCCATGAACGCGGCGTAGGCGTCGCCGAGTGACGCGGCTGTCCGCAGATGCGCGGCCCAGTGGTCGGCGATGGCGGCCCAGTCGGGGTAGGTGTCGTGGGCGTGTGGGGAGGTGAACACGAACCACGCGATGTTCTCGGGCACCGGGTCGAGCAGGCGTGCGTATCCCGCGGTGTGCGCGAGCACGTCGCCGACCTGGTTGGTGAGGACGGCCGGGGTTGGTTCCAGTCTCGCCACCATGGCTGTCACGGTCGGGCGGACTGTGCGTGTCGGCGTCGTGGTGCCCTGGCAGGCGGCGCCGGTGTTGGCCTTCATCAGTCGGTGCAGGTAGACCCGCTCGTCAACGGTCAGGCGTAGGGCGTCGGCCAGCGCGCCGAGGATCTCGGCGGACGGATTGCGGTCGCGGCCCTGTTCCAGGCGTGTGAGGTACTCGATGCTGATGCCCGCCAGCGTGGCCAGCTCGGCGCGGCGCAGGCCCGGGGTGCGGCGGCGCGGGCTGTCGGGCAGCCCCGCGTCGGCTGGTGCGATCGACTCACGCCGTGCCCGCAGAAACGCCCCCAGCTCGGTCATGACCTGCAGCGTAGCCCTCGTGGGGCCATCCTTGTCGCGGTCTCCCTGCACCGCGTGGGGCCCGGCAGGCTCACGGTCATGCGTTACCGACTGTTGGGCCGGACCGGGTTGCGGGTGTCTGAAGTGTTCTTCGGCGCCATGACGTTCTACGAGCGCGGCGGTGAGCGGGAGTTCCGCGCCATGCTCGACGCGTACGCCGACGCGGGTGGCAACGTGATCGACACGGCGTCGGCCTACGGCGAGAGCGAGTCGATCCTCGGCGAGTTGCTGGCCGAGGACCGTGACCGCTTCGTGCTCGCCACGAAGTACACGCTCTCGCGTGACCAGGACGACCCGAACGCCTCCGGCAACCACCGCAAGAACATGGTCCTCACCTTGGAGCGGAGTCTGCGACGGCTGCGTACCGACTACATCGACCTGTACTGGGTGCACAGCTGGGACCGGCACACGCCGATCGAGGAGACCATGCGCGTGCTGGACGACGCGGTGCGCGCGGGCAAGATCCGCTATGTCGGGATCTCCAACGCGCCCGCCTGGCTGGTCAGCCGGGCCAACACGCTGGCCGAGTGGCGCGGGTGGAGTGCGTTCGCGGGGCTGCAGGTGCCCTACAACCTGCTGCAGCGGGACGTCGAGCGTGAACTGCTGCCGATGGCACGGGCATTGGGCGTCACCATTGCCGCATACGCACCGCTGGCGCAGGGCAAGCTGGCGGGCAGGCTCACCGGCTCCGGCGCGGCGGGCTCGGGCCAGCGGATCAACGTCGACGAGGCGACTGCCCTTGAGCGGACGGTGGCGCAGGCCGTCCAGGAGGTTGCCGACGAACTTGGCGCCTCACCCGCCCAGGTCGCGCTGGCGTGGTTGTGGCACCGCTCGCAAATGGTGCACCCGATCATCGGCGCGACCAGCGCAGAGCAGGTCAAGGACAACGTCGGCGCGGTCGGAGTGACGATCGGCGAGGACGCCATGCGGCGGCTGGCCGCAGCGACAGGCTTCACCCCGGGCTATCCGCAGGATGACCTGGAGACCAGCGAGGAACACCCGTTCGTGTACGGCACCAAGCGGGTCAGCCCGGCCAGTTTCTGAGCACTGCGTCGAGGGCGTCCAAGGTGCGTGTCCATGAGGCGCTCACCTCGCGGGGCGTGTGGTTGAACGCGCCCGCGGTCTCCAGGCTGACGTAGCCGTGGAACGTGCTGTGCAGCATGCGGATGGCGTCGGTCTGGTCGGGTTCGGCCAGACCGTAGCCGCGCAGGATCGCGCGGGTCATGTCCGAGTGCCGCTGGGCCGCGCTGGCGTGCAGCAGCTCGGGGCTGAGCCGCATCTGGGCCGCGGCGTACCGGCCGGGGTGCAGTTTGGCGTAGGCGCGGTAGGCGTTGGCGAACGCCACCAGCGCGTCCTTGCCCGCTCGCCCGGCCAGCGCGTCGGCGGCCACGTCGGCCATTTCGGCCAGTGCGAGCATGGCGAGGCGTTCCTTGAGGTCCTGGGCGTTCTTGACGTGCGAGTACAGGCTCGCGTCCTTGACGCCGAAACGGCGGGCCAGCGCCGAGACGGTCACCTTGTCGAAGCCGATCTCGTCGGCGAGTTCCGCCGCGGCCCGCACCAGGCGGTCGGCGGTCAGTCCGGCACGTGCCATGCATCACCCTTCCTAAGGCTCTTAATTATTTGCCTAATACCCCTAGGAAATCTACCGTTGTCGGCATGAGACCAGTCACCGACCCCGAGATCCGCGCGTCGTTCGTCAACTGCACCAAGGGTGAGACGAAGCGGCTCGCCGTGCCCAGGGACCTGGCTGACCGTCCGTGGGACGACCTGGACTTCTTCGGCTGGCAGGACCCGGCCTCACCGGAACGCGCCTACCTGGTCGCGCCGGAGGGCGACGGGTTCGTCGGCGTGGCGCTGCGCCGGGCCACACCGGGCTCAGCCGGGTTCGTGCGGCGCTCCATGTGCTCGTTGTGCCTGACCACGCACACGGGCGGCGGTGTCGCGCTGATGACCGGCCGCAAGGCGGGCAAGAGCGGACAGCAGGGCAACTCCGTGGGCGCGTACATGTGCGTCGACCTGGCGTGCTCGCTGTACCTGCGCGGCAAGAAGGACGCCGGACAGGCGGGCCAGTTGAAGGAGTCGATCCCGCTGGAGACGAAGGTGGACCGGATGCTGGTCAACCTCAACGCGTTCCTGGCCAAGGTCCGCGTCTAGGACACGCTCCGCGCGAGGAACACGTACTCGCGACCGGGACGGTCGGGGGCGTCGCGGACCTCGGTGACGCGGAAGCCGTGCCCGGCGAGGTCCGCCTCGACCTCGTCGCGTTCACGGAACCGCAGCGTGGAGTCGGAGATCAGTGTCTGCCCGTCGGATTCGAACACACACGTCCAGCGGAACGTCACCAGTGGCAGGCTGACGTCGACGACGTCGAGCCAGTTCTCGATCGCGCCGACCCCCTCGACGTGGTCCACGCTGTGGGTGGCGTCGCGGTTCCACTCCAGCCACGCCTGCCGGGCGGGCACCCGTGTCTCGAACACGAGGTGCCCGCCCGGACGGAGCGCGTTGTGGGCTCCGCTCAGCGTCCCCGCCCACGCCTGCGGCTCGGTAATTGCTTGGGCGACATTGCCTGTCATGGTCGCCAGGGCCGCGCCGATCGCGGGCAGATCGGTGCCGTGGATCCAGCGCACCCGGTCGGCTCCCGGTTTGGCGCGGGCCACGTCGATGGACGCACCGGCCGGGTCCACCCCCGTCACCTCGATGCCACGTTCGGCCAGCATCAACGCGAACGTCCCGGTGCCGCAGCCGATGTCGAGCACGCTCCGCGCGCCCACCTCGTCGGTGATCGCTGCGTAGACGTCGAGGTCGCCGCGGTCGGAGTCGAGCGGGTCGTAGAGTGCCGCGAGTCGCGGGTGCCGGTATGCCTCGTCAGCCACGCACGCGAACGTACTCAGCCCGCAGCGTGTCCCGCAGCTGGTTATACGTCGGCGCGAGCCGCCGCAACCCGTCGGCCATCGCGCGGGTATCTCCGGTGACCAGCGGATACTGCAGTCCGCCGACCAGGCGGGCCTGGTCGTCCAGCACACCCGCGGCCTCGGTGAGCCCCAACGCGCGCAGGTTCACCGAGGCGTCGGCCAGCCGCCGCGCGCCGAGCCGGATGGCGAACTTCGCCAGCAGCATCCGGGTGTCCGCGTCGAAGTCCTGCCCAGTCATGGCCGTCACCGCGTCGGTGGCACCGTCGAGCCACTGGATCGCCTGGGGTATCGACGCCCACATCGCGTCCACTTCGGACACCTCACGCTCACGGACGAATCTCGAACGCAGCACGTAAGGCTCGGCGCAGTACTCGACGGGCTTCCCCTCCCAGGCCGGGATGAACTCGACGAGCGGCAATGTCGCGTACGGATGGCCGTGCGGGTCGTGCAGCAGCACGACGTCGTCGGTCACGTCGACCACCACCACGTAATGGTCCCCGTCGCCAGCGGTCTGGTACGACAGCGGCCCCATGTCCAGGGGGCCCGCCATCGCGGGAGCGTTCAGTGCGCGCAGCCGGGCGACCGGGTCTCCCCCGGACTCGCGGTCACAGCGCCAGCCCAGCAACGACAGCGCCGCGTCCACGCCGATCTCCGGATCCCAGCCGCAGGGGTCGAAGAACGGCTGTGTCCCGTCCAGTTGCGCTCCGAACGGCGCCCCGGTCAACGTCTCGACCACGGCGGGCGTCGCGCCCGTCATCATCGCCACGGTATGGGCGTAGCAGTACGGCCCTGAGCCGATGTACCCGGTCATGCGAGCGGTGCCTGTAGTTCGGTCACCCACTGGGAGCGGTCGTCGGGCACTGCCAGTGACAGTTCGCGTGGCAGTTCCGTGGCGGTGTGCCCGTTGTCGTCGATCCACCGCACCAGTGCCTGCTCGGTCGGCAGGACGTCGTCCATGCTGCCGTGGTGCAGGATCGTCGCGGCCCGCGCCACCGCTGGGAGGTCGACCATGGTCGTGCCGGGCACGTCGGCGGCGACGGGGAATCCCACGTGCACCTCGATGCGGCCGTCGGGCAGTTCCGCGTAGCGGGCCACGCCGGGGCCGACCGGTTGGGTGACCAGTTCGCACAGTGCGCCGAACATCGGGCCGACGACCGGCCCGATGTGGTGTGGTTCGAAACTGTCCGCGACCGCGGTCAGTTCGGCCAGCCGCGTCGCGGGCAGGCTCTTGATGACGATCTCGTCGGCCATCGTTCCCTCGGTTTCGATACTTCGGAGCCTCGCCTCGACACCGGCCAGCCGTGCGGCCGTCTCGGTGACCGCGGCCTGCAGTTCCATTCGCCGCAGCCGCAGCATGCCGCGCAGTTCCGGCACGCTGACCTGCTCGTCGACGATGGTCGCGACCTGCTGCAGGCTGAAGCCGAGATCCTTCAGCGCGATGATCCGGTTGAGCCGGGTCAGCTGCTGCGCCGCGTAGTAGCGGTAGTTGCTGACCTGGTCGACGTGCGCGGGCCGGAGCAGGCCGATGGCGTCGTAGTGCCGCAGCATCCGGACCGACACGCGGCCGTGCTTGGCGAAGTCTCCGATGCTGAACATGACGCCTCCCAGTACAGGCCCTCACACAGTGAGAGAGTCAACAGTTGACCTCAACCGCTGATGAGGTTGCACGCTCAACCCATGCACGCAGTTGTTCTTCATGAGTTCGGCCCCGCCGACAACTTCCGGTACGAGACTGTCCCCGACCCGGTGCCGGGTCCCGGTGAGCTGCGGATCGTGGTGAAGGCCGCCGGTGTCCACTTCATCGAGACGGTGATGCGGCGCGGCGAGGTCAGTGGCATGTCACCGCCGCCGCCCGAGCTGCCCGCGATCTTCGGCGGCGAGGTGGCGGGCGTGGTGGACCAGGTCGGCGCCGACGTCGATCCGGTGTGGATCGGCAGGGATGTCGTGGTCGGACGCAGCCAACCGGGTGGCTACGCCGAGCTGACGGTCGCGCCTGTGGAGAACGTGCACCGGGTTCCCGACGGGCTGGATCACGCCTCGGCTGTCGCGATGGTCGTCACGGGCAACACCGCGCTGGGTTTCCTGGACATCGCCAAGCCGACCGCCGACGACGTCGTGCTGGTGACCTCCGCCGCTGGCGGCATCGGGCGGCTGGTGGTGCAGTACCTGCGGGATATGGGCGCGACGGTGATCGGCGCCGCGGGCGGTCCGGCGAAGGTCGCCGCCGTGCGGGACCTCGGCGCCGAGGCGGTGGACTACAACGAACCCGGATGGGACAAGAACCTGCGCGGTGTGACGCTCGTGCTCGACGGCGTTGGCGGTGAACTGGCGAAACAGGCCTACGACCGGATCGTCGACGGCGGCCGGTTCGTGTCGATCGGCAACGCCGCACAGCAGGAGTTCGCTCAGGACAACCCGAAAGTCACCTCGGTCGACGCGCTGGGGGTCATGCTCGGCGCGCTCGGGGACTACGACTTCAGGGCCGAGGCGCTCGCGGCGGCGGGCGAGGGCAAGCTCGTGCCCGCTGTGCAGAGCTTCCCGCTCGCCGAGGCCGCCGCGGCCCACGCCGCACTGGAGACCAGGGCGACGACGGGCAAGGTCGTGCTAGTTCCGTGACAGCTCGGCGACGACCACACTGTCGACGCCGTCGTTGTGCACATCGGGGTCGCTGAACCAGCGGCCACCGTCGCCGAGGTACCGGAATCGGGTCTCGGTTCCGGCGGCCGCGGTCCAGGACACCGACCGGGTTCCGTTGGACCGCCTGCCGAGCACGTGCGTGCCGGGCCGCCAGTCGTTGAAGCAGCCCACGACGCTGACCGGCCCGTCATGGACGTCAACGGGCAGCACCCAGGTCACAGTCACCATGCCGTTCTTCTGCTGACGCTTTCTGATCACGGCTTTCAGCGAAGCACACGCCTGTCTTGCCCGATCGGGTTACCTGTGTGCTCACACTGGGTTCACTGGCTTACCCGCGCTTACCCGAGAGTGCGTACTCCGTTGCGTAAATCTCAGTGTGGGCCTGACCCGTTTTGACGGACATCTCAGATCAGGGGTGCGAGCCTCTGGGAAGGATGTTCATCATGGAGCCTGTGGGCAAGAAGAAGCGACGGCCTCGGCGGGCGTTCACGCCGGAGTTCAAAGCCGAGATCGTGGAGTTGTGCCAGCGTGGGGACCGGTCGATGCGGCAGGTCGCGCGGGATTTTGACCTGACCGAGACCGCGGTACGGCAGTGGGTCAAGCAGGCCGAGCTAGACGCGGGGACCCGCACTGACGGGCCGACCAGCACGGAGCGCGACGAACTGGCCGTGTTGCGGGCGGAGAACCGCCGGCTGCGGGAAGATGTCGAGATCCTGAAACGCGCCACGGCTTTCTTCGCCAAGGAGACCCGGTGAACGTCTACCCGTTCATCGAGGCGGAGAAGGTCAGCGCCACCAGCAACGTCAAACGTGCGTGTGAGCTGCTTGAGGTCTCCCGTGCCGCCTACTATGCCCAGCGCACCGGCGAACCATCCCAGCGGGCTCGTGATGATGCCGCGTTGACCGAGCGGATTGTCGCGATCCACGCCGAGTCGAAGGGGACCTATGGGGCGCCTCGGGTGCATGCCGAGCTGGTGGCGACCGGCTGGCGGTGTTCGCGCAAGCGGGTGGCCCGGTTGATGCGTGCCGCGGGGCTGGCGGGAAGGACACCGAAACGGTGGCGGACCACCACCGTGCCGGATCCGGCCGCTACCCTGCCCGATGATCTGATCCGCAGGGATTTCGCTTGCACCACCACAGATGTCAACAGTCGCTGGTGTGGTGACATCACCTACATCCCGACCTGGGAGGGATGGTTGTACCTGGCCACCGTCATCGATCTGAGCTCTCGCCGGGTGGTGGGCTGGGCGACCGCGGATCACCTCCGGACCGACCTGGTCGACCAGGCCCTGCGCAACGCGATCACTCAGCGCGGCCCAGCACCGGGTGTGATCTTTCACTCCGACCGCGGCTGCCAGTACACCTCCGGTCAGTACGCCCGGCTCGCGCGGGGCGCCGGGGTGCGGCTGTCGGTGGGCCGTAAGGGACAGTGCTGGGACAACGCGGTCGCCGAGTCGTTCTTCGCCACGATCAAGACCGAACTGCTCGACCGGCAGGCATGGCCCACGAAAGCCTTGGCACACAAGGCCATCTTCGAATACATCGAGGGTTGGTACAACACCCGCCGACGGCACTCCAGCCTCGGCTACCTCAGCCCCGCCGCCTACGAACAGGCCCAGGAAACCGATACCGAGCTTGCGGTAGCCTGACCACATATCGACCTTGTCTGTCGAATCGGGTCACTCCCAGTGTTCATCTCGCTGAGACTCTTCCTGCTTCACTGACCGCTGCGGACGGTCTCCAGACAGAAGTTCTCCACCGCCCGAGACAACCCTGCGTGCCGTCCCATCAGCACAGCTTGCTCGGCGTCGGGCGCCAGTTCATAACGGATGCCCTGCTTATGACTCACGCGCGGCACAGGCCAGTGGCTGTCTCGACCACCGAAACCAGCAGTTTCCCTTCATACGACCATTTCCAAGCGGTCTGACCATGACCGCCTCGGACACGCGCCCATTCCCTAAGTCGCACAAGAAGATCATAACAAATCAAAAACGGTGTTACGCTAATGACTGACACATCAGCTCACAGCCCCGCGCCGCAACGGCTTCGTAGACTGGCGAACGTGCGAGTGGAGATCTGGAGCGATGTCGTCTGCCCGTGGTGCTATCTCGGCAAGGCCCGGTTCGAGGCGGCGTTGGCCGACTTCGAGCACCGCGACCAGGTCGAGGTGGTGCACCGCTCGCTGGAACTGCACCCCGACCGCGACAGCGTCGAGCCGATCGGGCAGATGCTGGCCGCCCGCTACGGTCCGCAGGCCGTCGAGATGGAACAGCGGATGGTCGACCTGGCCTGCGCCGAAGGCCTCGGCTACCGGACCGACCGCGAGATCGGCAACACGTTCGATGTGCACCGCGTGCTGCACCTGGCCAGGGACCATGGCTTGGCCGACGAGGTCCTGAACGCGCTGTTCCACGCGCATTTCGCCGAGGCGCGCCCGGTCTTCACACCCGCCACGCTGGTGGACGTCGTCGTCGAGGCCGGTCTGGACCGGGCGGACGTGCAGCGCGTACTGGACGACAAGACCCTCTACGCCGACGACCTGCGTGCCGAGGAGCGGGAAGCGGCGCAGTTGGGCGCGCGCGGGGTGCCGTTCTTCGTGCTGGACCGCAAGATCGGTGTGTACGGCGGGCAGTCGGTCGACGTGTTCGCGCAGGCGTTGCGCCAAGCGTGGGACGGCCGTTAGTCGCGGAAGGTCACCACGCTGACCACGGCGGCGGCCAGCAGGAGTGGCACGCCGAGCAGGACGGCCGCGTGCAGGCCGAGCGCACCGGCCACCACACCGCCGACGAGCGCGCCGACCAATGACGCGACCATCGTTATCGTGCGCGCGGTGCTCGTGACCCGGCCGAGCATGTCCTCGGGCGTGAGTTTCTGGCGCTGCGTCACGCTGATCACGTTCCACACGCCGAACGCGAAGCTGCCGAGGACCAGTCCGGCGACGGTGAACGGCGTGGAACTGGTCGCCCCGAGCAGTACCTGGCCCGCTGCGGCCACCAGGAGCGCCCCGGCGAGTGTTCTCCCAGGTCCCAACACGCGGCCGACCCGTGCGGCCAGTGCGCCACCGGTGAGTCCGCCGACCGCGCCGACGGCGAGCATCAGGCCGTAGCCCGCTGCGGGCAACGTGAGGACCTGCGTCACGTACAGCACGAGGATGGCGAACCAGGCGCTGTCGACGAAGACGAACACGCTCGTCAGCCCGACGAGCGTGCGCAGTCGGCGGTGTCCGGCAAGCCAGCGCAGGCCCGCGCCTGTCTCGGCGAGAATGCGGGCGCGGCCGGGTGCCGTGCGGGGCGTGAAGAGGTGGGGCAGCGCGAGGATCAGCACGACGGCGACCGCGAGGGTGCCACCGTTGACCGCGAACGGCACGACCAGCGCGATTCCGGCGAGATAGCTGCCCAGTGGCGGGCCGACCAGTTCGTTGCCCGCGATCTCGGCGTTGATCAGCTTGCCGTTGGCACGGTCCAGCTCGTCGCGGTGCACCAGCGCGGGCAACAGGGTCGACGCGGCGGTGTCGCGGAGCGTCTCGCCGATCCCGCAGCCGAACGCGACCAGGTAGATCAGGACGAGACCGACCACGTCCGCGGCGACCGCGGCCACCAGCACCGCCAGGAGGGACACGCGGACGATGTCGACCACGGCCACCAGCCGCCGCCGGTCGACGCGGTCCACGATCGCGCCCGCGGCCAGCCCGAACAGCAGCCACGGCAGTTGCCCGGCCACAGTGACACCGGCGACCAGCATGGGATCGGTCGTGACAGTGACCGTGAGCAACGGCAACGCGGCCTGCCGGATACCGTCCCCTAGGTTGGCCAACGCGGTCGCCGACCACAACCGCCGGTACGCCGGACCCAACGATGCCGTCGCCATCGACACCACCCCCAGTGTGTGACCTTATCGTGCGTGATCAACCGTGCGGTTGGGCAGGAAACGCGGCCGTCCCGCCATCCCGGCGCATCAGCTCCTCGGCCACCGCCATGGTGCTCAGATTGGTGTTCGCGCGCGGGATGACCGGCATGATCGACGCGTCCGCGACTCGCAGCCCCGCGATTCCGAACACGTTCCCCGCGTGGTCGACGACTGCGTGCGGATCGTCGGCGGCGCCCATCCGGCAGGTTCCGACGGGGTGCTGGTAGACGTTGACCTCAGCCGCGATGGCCGCGGCGACGTCGGTGTCGGCGACCACCTCGGTGCCCGGCCACAGTTCCGCGGTGATGTGATCCGACAACGGGGATGTGTCGGCGAGTTGGCGTGCCGCGCGGACCCCGTCCAGCAGGCGTGGTGGATCGGCTGGGTCGGTGAGCAGGCCGACGTCGATATGTGGCAGACCGGACGGGTTGGCCGGGTCGAGTTGTACGTGCCCTCGTGAGGCAGGGCTCAGCAGAGCGACGAGCAGCGTCAGCTCTGCGCTGCCGTCCGCGCCGATCACCGGTCCGTGGGGGAACACCTGCACCGCTGGCACACTGTCGCGGGTCAGCGTGAGCAGGGATTGCAACGGCGGGTCGGACGACGGTGTGTTGGTGCGGTAGCGCAGCCGCAGCAGCGGGTGGTCGTGCAGGTTGGCGCCGACACCAGGCCGGTCGGCGTGGACGGCGATGCCGAGATCACGCAGTTGCCGGGCCGGGCCGACACCGGATCGCAGCAGGACGGCCGGGCTGCCGTACGCGCCCGCCGCCAGAATCACCTGCTGCGCGCGCACGATGTCACCGTTGTCCAGTACGACACCACTCGCCCGGCCGTTCTCGATGAACACGCGGTCGACGGCGTTCCCGGCACGAATGCTGAGGTTGGGCCGCTCGCGGGCGTGTGCCAGGTAGGTCAGCGCCGTCGACTGTCGGACGCCGTCGACGGCGTTGAAGGGGATCGGCCCCGCCCCGACCGCGCCAGGAGCGTTGTGGTCCGGTGTTCGTGCGTGGCCGCAGGCGTCACAGGCTGCCAGGAAGGCCTCGTGGACCGGCCCGAGTCGGGCAGTCCGAGGGCGCGTGACCGTGATCGGACCGGTGTCGCCGTGCCACGCCGTGTGTCCGAAGTCGGTGTCGTTCTCCAGAGCGAGGAACGAGGCAAGCACGCTGTCGAAGGACCACCCGTTGCCCCAGCGGTCGAAGTCGCTGGGGTGGCCGCGCAGCGCCATCGCGTTGTTGGTGGCCGAACTGCCGCCCACCAGTCGGCCAGCGAACACCGGTGACTCGCGTGTGCCGTTGCTCCACGTGGCCTGGTATCCCCAGTCCCACTCGGTCGGACCGGTGTCGTAGGCGTCCCGTACCGCGTCGGGTTGCCCTGACGGCACGGAGCCGTAGTCCGGACCGGCCTCAACCAGCAGCACCGACCGTTGCGGGTCTTGCGACAACCGCGACGCGAGCACACCACCTGCCGAACCGGCGCCGACGACGATCACGTTCCACTCACGCACAGCAGTCATGCTCAGCGCCTACCCATGATCGTCGGCCGCTACCCGTCACGGTGCGTCCGATTCGGGGACACTGGCAGGCATGCCCGACCTGCGTCACGACTCCGCCGCCCCGCTCAACGACAGCACCGAACGACTGGCCGGGCGTCCCGGCGCGACGATCTCCCGCTGCGAGTTCGACAACACCGAAGGCGACCGGGTGACCGGTTACCTGGTCGAGCCGGAAGGCACGCCGACCGCGGGCGTGGTCTACATGCACACCACCAGCGGCGCCGAGGGATTCCTGCCGGAGGCGCTCAACCTGGCCAAGGCGGGCGGGCTCGGGCTGTGCCTGCAGTTTCGGTATCTCGACGACCAGGTCGCCTCGATCCGCCAGTCCGTGCTGGCGCTGCGCCGGGGCGCGGATCTCCTGCTGCGGCGCACGGACCGGATCGCCGGTGTCGGGCACAGCGGCGGCGCGATGATGATGGCGGTCGTGGCCGGGATCGACCGGCGGTTCGAGTGTTTCGTGCTCGAGGTGCCGATGGCCGGGCTGACGCACCACTGGCGCAACAGCACGCATCCGCAGATCACCAGGATGCGGGCGGCACTGCCGCCGGACTTGTTCGAGCAGACCCTTGCCGCGATGGCGCCGTACGACGCGGAGCATTTCATCGGCGATGTGCGGGTTCCGGTGCTGTACCAGTTCGCGCGGTTCGACATCGGCGTGACCACGGCGGAGTCCGAGGAGTTCTACGCGATGGCGCCGCAGCCGAAACAGCAGCGGTGGTACGACTCCGGGCACGTGATCAACGACGTGGCCGCGTATGCCGACCGGGAGCGGTTCCTGACTGAGCATCTGGGGCTGGCACAGCGTTGACGTCGCCCGGGTGGAGAACCGTGCTCGCCGAGGTGGTCTGGACTTTGGCGTGCCGGAACGGGGAGAAGATCAGGATGAGGGCCGCGCCGACCAGTCCGGTGATCCCGGTCCACAACGCGGTGCGGTAGCCGGTGGTGTCGGCGAGGATTCCGCCCAGCGGGGCACCGATCACGATCATGCCGCGGTTGAGCGAGCGAATCGTGGCGTTCATCCGGCCTTGCATGTGGTCGGGAGTCACTGATTGCCGGTAGCTCATCTCGTTCGGGCTCGCGGCGCCCATCGTCGCCCAGGTGACGAACTGGGCTGTGGCCAGCAGGGCCACCGCTGCGGGACCGGAGCTGGCGAGCGGGACCAGCACCCACGCCACCGGCATCACGACATGCGCCACGATGCTCACGCGGCCCACGCCGAACCGTCGCCCGGCCCACTGCGCGAACGCCCCGCCGAGTACCGCGCCGACACTCGCACTGGCCAGGGTCACGCCCAGCCAGAACTCCCCGAGCCGGAGGTCACGCAGGACGTAGGCGAGGTAGACCGTGCCGAGCATGCTGTTGGCCAGGAACCACAGGTGGCTGGACAGCGCCGCCGGGGCCAGCATCCGATGCCGGTAGACGTAGGTCAGGCCTTCACGCAGGTCCGCCCGGATCGGACGTCGTTCGCTGGGGCGGGGTGCCGGTTCGGTGACCGGGATCGACGCCAGCAGCAGGCCGGAGACCAGGTAGGTGATCGCGTCGTACAGGATCGCCACCGGCGCGCCGACCAGCTTGATCAGTCCGCCTGCCAGGATGGGGCCGGTGGTCTGGGCGGCGGCATCGGACTGCTCCAGCCGGGCATTGGCGGCGGTGAGCAACTCCTTGGGCACGAGCCGGGGCAGGAACGACTGGTTGGCCGCATCGAACAGCAGTGACAGCACTCCGAACGCGAACACGACCAGGACCAGCGCCGACATGGTCAACAGGTCCGCGAACGCCAGCACGGGGAGCACGCACAGCAGCGCGGCCCGGCCGAGATCGGTCGTCACCAGGACCGGCTTGCGCCGATACCGATCCACCAGAACCCCGGCAACCAGACCCAGTACCAGGTACGGCGCCCAGCGCGCCGCGTTCAGCAGACCAAGCTGGGTGTTGCTGGCGTGCAACGTCTCCAACGCGATCATCTGCAGCGCGAACGCGGTGACCGGTGTGCCGAAGGACGACATGGTCGACGCGGCCCAGAACCGGCCGTATCCCGGCAGCCGCCGCAATGGCGATGTCCGGCTCAGTGGGACCCTACGACGACGAACCCACCGTCTCCCCATCGCGCCACTGTCGCCTACTCGGAAAGCTCATGTCCACCAGCGCGGGACTCAACCGTCCGTCGAACCGGGATGGACACTGCTCTAGTGCTGGTGCTGGGTCGCGGCGACGGCGTGGCAGGCGCCGAAGCCGTCGGCACGCAGCACGACCCGGCCGGACTCGATGCGCAGCGCGGTCTCGGTCATGTCGGTGGCTGTCTCGATGCCCGCGGCCGCCGTGTATGTGCTGGTGTCGTCGAGCACGATCCGCAGCCGGGGCAGGGCCGGGGGTGGTACGGCCTGGTGCAGCAGGGCGGTGAACTCGGTGATCACCAGCCGCGCCAACGGGATCAGCTCACCGGGGTCGGCGGTGACCAGCACGAGCGTGACGTCAGCTCCGGCCCGCAGTGCCTCTTCGACGGCGGCGAGGCGGTGCACGCCGAGGATCGCGACGACCCCGTCCCCGGTGAGGGACCACGGTTGGTCGACCGTCTGTGTGTCGGGGGTTGCGTGGGGCGTGAGCCACATGTCGTCGAACGCGGCGTCGGCGAGGTGCTCGCACGCGGTGACCACCGTGAACGGTTCGCCGAAGCCGGGCGCGGACGCGGCGAGCTGCCCGGCGCCGTGCAGGGTGGTGAGCACGGTCTGCGCGAGACGGACCTGTCGGCCACCGGGGCGCAGGTTCTCCAGTGCCAGGCCGAGTTGGATCGCGTTCAGCCACAGCAGTTGGGCGAACGGCTTGCGGGTGCTTTCCTCGGCGATGATCTCGGGCATCAGCTCGACGCCGAGCCGGGCGTCGCTGTCGGTGGCCAGCGGCAGCCGGGTCACCCAGGCGCGGGCGAGGGTGCCGAGGGCCTCGCGTGAGGTGGTGGCGGTGTCCGGGTGCGACGGGCCGCTCCGGGCCGCGGCCGCGTCGGCGAGGACAGCGAAGTACAGGGCGCGTTTGCCGGGAAAGTTGGAGTAGACCGCGCCGCGGGTCAGCTCGGCGCGGGCGGCGATCTCGTCGATCTTGGCGTCCCGGAATCCACGCTCGGTGAACTCGTCGCGGGCGGCGGCGAGCACCTTGGCGCGGGTTCGTTCCTGCGCCTCCGCACGCGTCAATCTCATGCGTTCACGATATCCGCAGGGGGTTCGACACGGTCATCGGTGAGGTGGCGCTGGGTCCAGGCGACGTCGTGCCAGGCGCCGTGCTTCCACCCGATGCGCTTGTAGGTGCCGACTGGGTGGAAGCCCATGGCCCGGTGCAGGCCGACGCTCGCCTCGTTGGGCAGCGTCATGCCCGCGGCGACGGTCCGGTAGCCGCGCTGGGCGAGCCGCTCCAGCAACGCGGTGTACAGCGCGCGGCCGCCGCCGGTGCGTCGTCGGCTGCGTTCGAGGTACACGCTGACCTCGCAGGACCACTGGTAGGCGGCGCGTGCCTTGAACGGTCCGCCGTAGGCGTAGCCCAGGACGGTGCCGTTGTCGTCTTCCAGCACGAGCCACGCGTGGGTGGCGGTCGCGGCCGCGATCCGGGCGGCCATGTCGGCGGGGTTCGGGGGTTCGGTTTCGAACGTGATCGCCGTGTCGGTGACGTACGGGGCGTAGATCGCCGCGCAGGCCTCGGCGTCGTGTTCAGTCGCGTCTCGAACCTTCATGGCTCATATAGTAGCCAATTACAGCGCTATAGTGACAGTCATGGATGATCTCGCGGTGTCGCTGGCCGACACGCTGCGCGCCGCTCGCGAAGCCCGGGACCTGTCGACGAACGCGCTGGCCGCCCGGTCGAGGGTGTCGCGGGCGATGATCGCCAAGATCGAACGCGGGGAGGCGCAGCCGACGGCCGTGCTGTTGAGCAAGCTGTCCGCGGCGCTCGGTATGACGTTGTCGTCACTGATCGCCCGCGCGGAGGCGAACACCGAGCGGGTGCGCCGGGCCGCCGACCAGCCGGTGTGGACCGACCCGGAAAGCGGATACCGCCGCCGCGCGGTCTCCCCCGCCGCGGGTGGCCCGCTGGAACTGGTCGAGGTCGAACTGCCCGCCGGGGCCGTCGTGTCGTTTCCCCCGGAGTCCTACGTGAACGTCCACCACCAGATCTGGGTGCTGTCCGGCCATCTGCGGTTCCGCGAGGGTGGGACCGACCACGAACTGGACGCCGGTGACTGCCTGCGGCTCGGACCGCCATCGCCGTGCTCGTTCATCAACCCGACCACTGAGACGTGCCGCTATCTCGTGGTCATCGGCAACCGGCTCGGCCGCACACCGGACGACCTGCCCGTTTAACACCTATTGACCGATTTTTGAGGTTTCCCGTCACTGTCTGCCGTGTAGTTGCGAGGTCAACAGCCTCGTGATCGGTTTCACCCAAGAAGGGGCGAACAGCGTGCGGAAACACTTACGCCGCCGAGCAGTGGTCGGAGCACTGGCACTTGCCGGACTGCTCGGTGCCGCGGTGGTACCGGCCAGCGCGGCCGATGCGGGCAAGTCCGGAGCGAGCCCGACGGCACGGACCACCGCCTACAGCGAACGGGAGGCCCGCCAGCAGCCGCTGAAGCAGGCGGCGAGCTTGATCCGCGGCCAGGTGGAGCGCGGTGACGACCACGGCTACGCGGGCATCGAGTTGGCTGACGCCGAGGTGGTGCTCTGGTGGAAGGGCACACCGTCCGCCTCGATCCAGCAGGTCATCGCGCAGGCCACGGCGCACGCGCCGGTGCGCGTCGCGGCGGCGCCGCACTCACGGGCCGAGCTGAAAGCCGCGGCCGCACATCTTCGGGCCACGCTGGACGTGCGGCCTGACCGGCCGGTGCACTCCATCAAACTGGCTGTGAACGGCCACGGGCTGCGGGTGCTGGCCGAGCCCAGCACGGTGGTCGCCCAGTCGGCGTTGGTCGCAGTGGGCGTGCCGGTGGACGTGGTGCACCGGTCGGCGCCGGTCCGGACCTCACGGGCCGACGACTGGGCACCGTGGTCCGGGGGTGCGGACCTGCTCAACAGCAACGGGACACGGTGCACCTCGGGTTTCGGCGTGCGCAATGGGGACAACGCCCGTTACGTCCTCACCGCGGCGCACTGTGCCAGCCCGGGGCAAGCGGTCTTCGACGGGACTTGGGAGTTCGTCGGCAACATGGGCCCGCGCCACGACTACCACGACATCGCCCTGATCCCGACGTCCAACGTCGACGACCAGATCTACATCGGCGGCCTGCACGACAACACCACCGCCGTCGTGGAGGGCTGGGACTGGGTGTACGCCGGGGAATGGCTGTGCCAGGCCGGTGGCTCCAGCGCCAGGGAAGGCCACCACCAGATCTGCGGCCTGCGGGTGACCGACTTCGTCGACGAGCAGGACGCGGTTGAGGCCGAGCAGGTCGACAACCAGGTGGCGGTTCGCGGCGGCGACTCGGGTGGCCCGGTCTACAGCTGGAATTCCGGCACTGTGGTAGCGAAGGGCACCACCATGTACCGCTACGAGCAGTACCCGAACATCATCGGGTTCCAGGACTTCGGTACCGCCACCCGGGACTTCGGAATCTGGATCGCCAAGTAGCGACCCGCGTGACCCAGCTGTGCTCGACCCGAGCACAGCTGGGTCACGACCACGCGGCGCACACCTCTGTGGCGATGTCGGTGACGGTCCGCCCGTCGGTGTCGATGCGCACGGTGCCGGGCGGAGCGTGCTCGTCGAGGTGGCGGGCCATGAACGCGCTGCGTTTGACGTGTGGTTCGAGCTGGGAGCCGATCTCGCGCTGGGCGAGGCGCGCGCGGACGGTGTCGTGGCTGGCAGTGAGCAGGACGCTGGTGGCGCGGGTGGACGGGCCCATCGCGCGGGTGACCAGCGGGACGTCGAGGATGCTCGCGGTGTTGGTGTAGATCAGCCGCCGCTGGCCCAAGTCGGCGTAGTTGGCCCAGATGGCGGCCAGGTTGCGTTCGGTGATCGCGGCGCGGTGCGGGTCGCCGGGCGGGGCGGGGTGGATCTGGTCCATAATGTCGCCCTCGATCAGGCAATGCGGTTCGTCGCGTGCCCGCAACAGCGCGGAGACCTCCCATCCCACGGTCGACTTGCCGACGCCAGCGGGTCCCCCGATGAGCAGTACCTCGTACACCGGCCGAACTCTGTCAGTCCCCCACCTCGGCGGCACCCCGTTTTCTTTCAGGTCGGGAACTGACCGCTATTCGCGAGAGGCTTCCGGTATGACCACACCGACTGTACTGAGCAACTACTTCGGCTACCGCGACGCCGTGAAGGCCATCGACTGGCTGGGCAAGGTGTTCGGCTTCGAGCCGACCATGCAGTTCCCCGACGAGCAGGGCGGGATCCTGCACGCGGAACTGCGTCTCGGGGACGCGGTGATCGTGGTGTTCAGCGACCGCGACGACTACGAGCGCGCCCCGCGCAAGGGCGAGACCACTGGTCAGGGCGTGTATCTCGTCGTCGACAGCGAGGCCACGGTCGACCGGCTCTACCAGCGGGCCGCGGCCGAGGGCGCGACGACGATCTGGGCGGCCGGGCGCTCGGAGTGGAACTACCGGTTCCGGGTGGCCGACCTCGAGGGCTTCGAGTGGACCGTTGGCGTGCACCGGCCCGGGCAGCCGTCGCAGGACTGAAGCTAACCTCTCCTTTCGTCCCCTGATGAAGGAGAGTTGTGCCCGACGGCCTGCGAGCTGACTGTTCCCGCTGCTTCGGGCTGTGCTGCGTGGCACTGCCGTTCGCCGCGTCGGCCGACTTCGCTGTCAGCAAGGACGCCGGGGATCCCTGCGTCAACCTGCTCGCGGACTTCCAGTGCGGGATCCACAGCTCGTTGCGGCAGCGGGGCTTTCCCGGCTGCACGGTGTTCGACTGCTTCGGCGCGGGCCAGAAGGTCTCGCAGGTGACGTTCGCCGGGCGGGACTGGCGTGCCGAGCCGGGCAGCAGCGGCCGGATGTTCCGGGTGTTCCCGGTGATGCGGCAACTGCACGAGCTGCTGTGGTACCTGACCGAGGCCATCAGCCTGGAGCCCGCGCGCGAGCTGCGTGACCGGCTCGCCGCGGTGCTCGAGGAGACCGAGAAGCTCACGCACGCCCCGGCCGAGGCGATCATCGAGCTGGACGTGCCCGCGCATCGGGAGAAGGTCAACGCGTTGCTGCTGCGGGTCAGCGAGCTGGTCCGCGCCGGTACCGGCGGGGCGGACAAGCGCGGCGCGATGTTGCTCGGGGCGAAGTTGCGCGGCGCGAACCTGCGGGGCGCCAGTCTGCGCGGGGCGTTGCTGGTCGGTGCCGACCTGCGGGGTGCGGACCTGCGGCTGGCCGACCTGATCGGGGCGGACCTGCGCGACGCCGACCTGGCGGGCGCGGACCTGACCGGCGGCATCTTCCTGACCCAGGCGCAGGTCAATGCCGCGCGTGGCGACGCGACGACGGTGTTGCCGCCGTCGCTGGCCCGCCCGGCGCACTGGAACCGGACGCCCGAGGCGACGCGGGCGCAGCGGCGTGACCGGGCGCCGAGCGGGAAGCGGCCACGCCGCGGCCGGTGATCGTGTTGACCGTGGTTCGTCCACGCGGGCAGGATGTGGTCTAGACAACACACCATCCCTGCACCCCCTGCACGCAAGGACTCCTGGTGATCACACGAACCACGGTGGCACTCGCCGCCCTCGCACTGCTGGCCGGTTGCGCGGGCGCGGACCAGCCGCCGCCCGCCGCCTCCGAGACGCCGTCCGCGCCACCCACCCGCAACGAGGTCAAGGTCACGACCGACCCGTGCACGTTGCTGACCGCCGAGGAGGTCAGCGCGCACGTCGGGGCGAAGGTCAGCGGCGTGCCCGACGACCTGCCGACCGTCGGGCGCGGCTGCCGTTGGGAGGCCCCGGGTGGCGCGGCCTACCTCAGCGTCATCCTCAACACCCCGGCCTTCCCCGACGTGAGCACCTCGGCGAGGCGGTCGGTGGACATCGGCGGCAAGAAGGCCTCGGTGCTGGCCGACGACGGCCTGTACTGCCTGATCTACGTCAACGGCGGGACGCCGTGGCTGCAGTTCGGCAGCCAGAGCGCCGACACCGGCACGCCGGTCGCCAAGACCCACGAGTGCGACCGGTCGACACCGCTGGTGCAGAAGGTGATCGCCAACCTCAAGTGGTAGTCGAGGGTTAGACCGGCTGGCCGACTAATCGGCCAGCCGGACCAGCAGTTCGGTCTCCCACTTGGCCATGTCGGGCTGCTCGCGCGGGTCGGTCTTGAGCACCTCCAGGCGGCAGCCCCACCGCTCCCCCTGGCTGGTGTCGGTCTTGTCCCAGGTCAGGTCCTGGTCGGCGGCCCAGGTCAGCAGCTGGCCGGTGACGTCGACCAGTTCGTCGGGGTGTCCGACGTGGGTGTGGCTGACGTAGCGCCCGGCGGGCAGTACGGCGCTGATGATGTCGCCGTCATCAGGGATGACGTGCGTGATCGGCACGCCAGCCTCAACCTCTACTTGAGCTTGCATGTCGATCAGGGTGTAGCGGAAGAACGGCGCTCCGGCCAGCTCGACGCCCCGCGCCAGCAGGGAGCCGATCAGTTCCGGCAGCCGGTCGGCGATCTCGTTGAAGGTCTGCATGGTCACGGTGCCGCGCACGGCCGCGTACGGCTGCTCGGCGCGCTCGATGATCTCTGGTTTCATGCTCACGTTCTCTTGACGGTCCGCGCTGCCGGAATTCATCGCGCCGGTGCCTCGCCGCGGGCGCAGGCGGCGGCGCGTTCCCGCAGCAGTGCCTGTTCGCGGGCGTTGCCGGTGAGTGCGGCGGCGCGTTCGAACTCGGCGCCCGCTTCCTCGTAGCGGCCGAGTTTGGCCAGCAGGTCACCGCGCACGGTCGGCAGCAGGTGGTAGGACTTCAGGCTGGGGGCGTCGGCGATCATGTCGAGCAGCTGCAGCCCGATCTGCGGGCCGAACGCCATCGACAGCGCGACCGCGCGGTTGAGCTCCACGATCGGTGATCCGGTCACGTCGGCCAGGTCGGCGTACAGCGCGGCGATGCGGGCCCAGTCGGTGTCCTCGGCGACGGCGGCGCGGGCGTGGCAGGCGGCGATCGCGGCCTGCAGCGTGTACGGGCCGCGTTTGTCGTCGAGGGCCTCGGCCTTGTCCAGCGCGGCCAAGCCGCGGCGGATCAGCAGCTGGTCCCAGTGGGACCGGTTCTGCTCGAGCAGCAGGATCGGTTCGCCGTCGGCGTCGGTGCGGGCCTTGGCGCGGGAGGCCTGGATCTCCAGGAGCGCGACCAGGCCGTGCACCTCGGCGTCCCGGGGCGCGAGACCGGCCAGCACACGGCCGAGCCGCAGCGCTTCGTCGCACAGGGTCGGTCGCAGCCAGTCGTCGCCCGCGGTGGCCGAGTAGCCCTCGTTGAAGATCAGGTAGATGACCTCGAGGACGGACGCGAGCCGTTCGGCGCGCTGCGCGGCCGGGGGGATCTCGAACGGGATCTTGGCGTCGGCCAGTGTCCGTTTCGCCCGCACGACGCGCTGTTGGATGGTGGATTCGCCGACCAGGAACGCGCGGGCGATCTCCTTGGTGGTCAGCCCGCCCAGCATCCGCAGGGTCAGCGCGACCTGGGCCTCGGTGGACAGCACCGGGTGGCACGCGGTGAACACCAGCCGCAGCACGTCGTCGCCGATGTCGTCGTCGAGCGCGGCGTCGATGTCCGGTTCGGGGGCGGCGCCGCCGGTCTCGATCTCGTACCCGAGTTCCTGGACCTTGCGGGCCAGTACCTGTTCGCGGCGGATGTGGTCGATCGCGCGGTGTTTGGCCGTGGCCATCAGCCACGCGCCGGGATTTTTCGGCACGCCCTGCTCCGGCCACTGTTCCAGGGCCGCGACCAGCGCGTCCTGTGCCAGTTCCTCGGCGCGGCCGACGTCCCGCACGAGCCGGGCGAGCCCGGCGATCACCCTGGCCGACTCGATCCGCCAGACCGCGTCGATGGCCCGGTGTGTCTCGGTTACCGTCACGAGCGGCATCTCAGCAGCTACCCCGCCCGTGCTGCAACCAGACGGTCGGCAGGTGCGTCGGCGTGTGACCTGGCGGGCGGCTGGTCCACGATGCCCGCCAGGTCGTCGTCCCCGGTCTGCTGGCCCAGGCGCCGGTCTACTTCTTGAGGCGGTCGTTGAGCTGCGGCCAGCCTTCCGGCGAGTCCTCCCACGGCTCCTGCCTGCCGTAGGGGGTGAAGTCGATGAAGTTGTAGGGAGTGAACAACTGGTCCAGGCCGCGGGTGTACGCGGTGTAGGTGTGGAAGACCTGGTCGCCGTCGCGCAGGAACACGCTGTTGGCCGGCCAGTCGCCGTGCAGTGCCTCGTCGGCGAGGCCGCGTTCGTTGAGCTCCTCCTTGGTCAGGTAGTTGTATTCGACCGGCTGGCGGGACGCGTCCAGCGAGGCGTGCATGTCGTAGCTGAAGTCACTGCCGTGCGAGGAGTAGAACGGGAACCCCCAGCCATGCTTCTCCTTGTAGGCCAGCACCTTCTCCGCCGGCGCGCGGCTGACCGCGGCGAAGGTGATGTCGCGTTCGTGCAGGTGGGCGAGCATCTGCGGGGTGAAGTTGATGTCCGCCGCGGCGGTGCAGCTGGGGCAGCCGGTGTCGAGGTCGTCGCGCCACATGAAGTGGTGCACGTAGAGCTGGCTGCGGCCCTCGAACAGCTCGGCGAGGGCGAGCTGGCCCTCGGGGCCGGTGAAGGCGTAGTCCTTCTCGACGCGCACCATCGGCAGCCTGCGCCGTTCGGCGCTGAGCTGGTCCCTGAGCCTGGTCGCCTCCTTCTCCTTGGCGAGCAGTGCCTTGCGGGCGGCCAGCCACTCCTGCTGCGACACCACTGGCGGCAACGCGGTTGTCATCCAGGTCTCCGTTCGGTCAGTGTTGGTATCTACATAGGCAGATCTGCAAGATCATGTGAACTCATCGGCCGGGACGCGATGAATTCCCGCGCGCACGGCCGTCGGTAGTGGTGACGGGCTGTCGCGTGTGGAGGGGAACGAGTGTGACCAGGTCATCGGCGGCGCTGGACGAGGAGTTCCAGCGGTCGGCGGATCCGTACCGGGCCGAGTTGCTCGCGCACTGTTACCGGATGCTCGGTTCGGTGCATGAAGCTGAAGACCTGGTTCAGGAGACGTACCTGAACGCGTGGCGCGGCTATCCGGCGTTCGAGGGCCGCTCGTCGATCCGCACGTGGCTGTACCGGATCGCCACGAACGCGTGCCTGAGCGCGCTGGAAAGCCGGGAGCGGCGGCCGTTGCCGATCGGGCTGTCGGGCGACTGCGGCGATCCGGGCCTGGAGCCGGTCGCGCGGGCCGAGGTGCCGTGGCTGGAGCCGATTCCGGACGCGTTGCTGGATCCGGCCACGATCGTCACCGCGCGGGAGAGCGTGCGGCTGGCATTCGTCGCCGCCCTGCAGTACCTGCCGCCGCGGCAGCGGGCCGTGCTGGTGCTGCGGGACGTGCTGAAGTGGCGTGCCGCGGAGGTCGCCGAGATACTCGGCACGACCGCGGCGGCGGTCAACAGCGCGCTGCAGCGCGCCCACGCCCAGCTGGCCAGTGTGACACCGACGCCCGAGACGGTGACGGAGCCGACCGCGGCGCGGCAGCGTGAGCTGCTGGACCGGTTCGTCACGGCGTTCGAGGCCAAGGACATCCCGGGGATCGTGGCGGTGTTCACCGAGGACGCGATCATGCAGATGCCGCCGTTCCCGCACTGGTACCGCGGCAGGCCGTCGATCGCGCGACTGGTGCGGACGTGGTGCCCGGCGCACACCGACGATCTGCGGCTGGTGCCGGTGCACGGCAACGGCCAGCCCGGGTTCGCCACGTACATGCGCGCGTCCGCGGCCCACCGGCGGGTGCCGTCGGTGACGCCGTCGCCGCGGTCGTTCGTGCCGTGGAAGCTGGAGTTGCTGGAGCTCGCCGAGACGGGCGTGCGGCAGTCGGTGTCGTTCTTCGACACCTCGCTGTTCGAGGTGTTCGGGCTGCCCGCCGCGCTTTAGTCGTCGGTCAGGTCGGCGGCCAGTCGGCCCGCGATGCCGCCGAGGGCGAGGCGGTCCAGCGCGCCGGGGATGTCGGCGAAGGCGATGGTGGTGATCAGCGGGGTGATCGTGTGCTCGCCGATCATGGCCAGCACGCGGCGCAGTTCGTCGTTGGTGCCCGCGTTCGATCCGACGATCTCGGCGTTCTTGCCGACGATGAGCCCGATCGGGATGTGCGCGACGGGTTCCTCGACGCCGACGACGACCACCCGGCCGCCGTGGCGCAGACCGTCGACAGCGCCGACGATCGTCTCGCTGTATCCGGCGAAGTCCACGACCAGGTCCAGGTCGAGCCCGGCGAGCTCGGCCGCGCCGCGCACCACGGTCGTGGCGCCGAGCTGCCGGGCCACCGGGGCCAGTGCCGGTTTGCGGACGACCGCGGTGACGTCGGCTCCGGCGGCCGCGGCGATCTGCACGCCGAAGCTGCCCAGCCCGCCGATGCTGACCACGCCGACTTTCATGCCCGCCCGCAGGCCACCTTTGTCGTGCAGGGCGTGATAGGCCGACAGACCCGCGTCGGTGGCGACCGCGGCCTGGGGGAAGGACACGCTGTCGGGGACGGCGACCAGCCGTTCGGCCGGGGTGCGCACGAGGGTGCCGAATCCGCCGTCGGACACGACTCCGGGCGCGTCCATGCCGGTGCGGACGGCCACCCGGTCGCCGACGGCGAACGCGTGCACGTCGGGTCCGACCTGGGTGATCACGCCCGCGATCTCGTGTCCGAGGACGATCGGCGGGTTTATCCCCGGCAGGGTGCCGCGGCTGAAGCTGACGTCGGTCAGGCACAGACCGGCGGCCATGGTGCGGAGCACGACCTCGCCGGGTCCGGCGACCGGGTCGGGCAGGTCGGTGAGGGTCAGGGGCTGCCCGATGGCGGTCAGTCGCCAGGCTCGCATGGATTGGCTCCTCCCCGTGTCCGTGTCTGCTTCCATCCTGCCGCAGGGGGCATTCCGTGCCCAGAAAAGGAGAACGAGTTCGAACGTGCAATCAGTTCATTTATGGCTCGATGTTACTTTCGGGTAGGGTCATGGCCATGTCCCAGCCCCCTCTCGGCCGTCGCGAACGCAAGAAGGCCGCCACCCGGCAAGCCATCGCCGACGCGGCGCTGCGACTGTTCCTCGACCGCGGCTACGACCAGGTGACCATGAAGGACGTCGCGGACGCGGCCGACGTGTCGACGACCACGCTGTTCAAGCACTTCACCGGCAAAGAGGCGCTGGTGTTCGACGAGGACAAGGACCAGGAGGCAGGCTTGGTCGCCGCGGTGCGCGACCGGGCCGCCGGGCAGAGCATCATCGACGCCCTGCGCGAGCACACCATGGCCGCGCACCTGCAGATGACGGGGCACCCGCAGATCGCGGACTTCACGGCCCTCGTGGAGTCCACGCCCGCGCTGCGGCACTACTCCGAACGCATGTGGGCCCGGCACACGGCCTCCCTCGGCGCGGCCATCGCCGACGAGGTCGGCGCGGACCACGACGACCTCGCGTGCGTGGCCCTCGCCCGGTTCGTGCTGGAGATCCCGGCGCTCGGCCGAGGCAGGCAGGATCCCCGGGCCACCGTCGAGACGGTCTTCGCCATCCTCACGCACGGCTGGACCGCACCGACCAGGTCTTAGCGACGGACCTTGGCGAAGAACTCGCGGACGTCGGCCACGAACGTCTCGGGGACCTCCAGCGCGGCGAAGTGCCCGCCGCGGTCGTGTTCGGTCCAGTGCACGATGTCGTACTCCCGTTCGGCCAGCCCGCGCACGGGCAGGATCAGCTCGTGTGGGAAGACCGCGACGCCCATCGGCACCGGGCAGTACACGGGTTTGCCGCGGGAGGCGGCGGATTCGTAGTAGATCCGCGCGGAGGACCCGGCCGTGGCGGTGAGCCAGTACAGCGAGACGTTCGTCAGCAGCCAGTCGTCGTCGACCGTGACCGCGGGATCGGTCCACTCCTGGAGTTTCTCCGCGATCCACGCCAGCTGCCCGACGGGTGAGTCGGTCAGCGCGTAGGCCAGGGTCTGCGGCCGGGTGGACTGCTGGCGCATGTACCCGGCGGGGGCGGCGAGGTACTTGCCGACCGTGGCCAGCCGGGCCTCGTCCTGTTCGGACAGTTCCACCGGGGTGCCGCGCGGGACGCTGATGAGGAAGTTCAGGTGCACGCCGACGACGCGTTCGCTGTCGGCGGCGCCGACGACCCGGGAGATGATCGAGCCCCAGTCGCCGCCCTGGACGCCGTAGCGGTCGTACCCGAGGCGGGCCATGAGCGTCGTCCACAGGCCCGCGACACGGTGCACGTCCCATCCGGTGGCGGCGGTCGGGCCGGAGAAGCCGAACCCGGGGATCGCGGGGATGACGACGTGGAAGGCGTCGGCCGCGTCGCCGCCGTGTGCCGGTGGGTCGGTCAGTGGCCCGATGACATCGAGGAACTCCAGCACGGAGCCGGGCCAGCCGTGGGTGAGCAGCAGCGGCAGCGCGTCCGGGTGCGGGGAGCGCACGTGCAGGAAGTGGATCTTCTGGCCGTCGATGACGGTGGTGAACTGCGGGACGGCGTTGAGGGCCTCCTCGTGCTCGCGCCAGGAGTAGGTGTCCTGCCAGCGTGCGACGAGTTGGCGCAACCGGTCGCGGGGGACGCCGTAGTCCCAGCCGACGCCGGGTAGTTCGTCCGGCCAGCGGGTCCTGGCCAGCCGGTCGCGCAGGTCGTCGAGGTCGGTCTGCGGTACCTGGCTGCGGAAGGGATGTACGGCGTCGCTCATGGTCATCACGCTAAACCCGGGCGCCGGTCCTGTCTCGGATCATCGCGAACGCCACAACGGCCGCGGCCACTCCCAGCCCGGCGGTGACCAGGTACACGCGGTTGAGCCCGTCGACGGTGTCGGCGCCGGTCTGGAACACCACGCCGAGCGCGGCGACACCGAGTGTCTGCCCGAACTGGCGTGCGGTGGTGGACACGCCGACCGCGATGCCGACATGTTCGGCGGGCACTGACGAGAACAGCACCGTGCCCATGGCGGGGATCAGCAGTCCCATGCCGATGCCGGACACGACCAGGCCCGCCAGGATCGCCGTCGCGGTGGATCCCACACCCAGGCCCGCCTGCAGTGCGCTGCCCGCGCCGCCGAGCAACAGCCCGAGCGCGATCATGATCCGCGGCGGGACGGACCGCGGGGCGCGTCCGGCGAGCGTGGACGCGACGAACGTGCTCAGCGCGAGCGGCACCATGGCCAGTCCGGCGGCGACCGGACCGAGCCGCAGCGTGTCCTGCAGCCACACCGAGGTGTAGACCAGGCAGGCGAACACGCTCGCCGCGATGATCCCGCACAGCACGAGGGCGGTGAAGGTGGCGTTGCGCAGCAGGGCCCGCAGCCCGGCCAGGTCGAACCGTTTCCCGCGGTGTCCGGGCACGGCGGTGACGCTCGCGTGGGTCAGCGCGACTGCCAGCAGCGCCAGCGGCAGGTTGACCACGAAGATCGCGCGCCAGCCGAGGTACTGGGTGAGCACGCCGCCGAGCATCGGCCCGGCCGCGGCGGCCAGTCCGTTGACCGCGCCCCAGATGCCGAGGGCGATGCCGCGTTCGCGTCCGTCGTAGCTGCGGCCGATCAGCGCGAACGTGGACACGGCCATGGCCGCTCCGCCGACGCCCTGCACGCCGCGCGCGATGATGAGCACCGTGATGTGCGGGGCCAGGGCGCAGGCCAGCGACGCGACGGCGAACACGCCGAGGCCCGCCAGGTAGACCGCGCGGTGGCCGTGGCGGTCGGCGACCGATCCGGCGACGAGCATCAGCGCGGCCAGGACGGCGGTGTAGACGTTGAGCACCCATTGCAGGGGTGTCAGTGACGCGGCCAGGTCGCGGCCGATGTCGGGCAGGGCGACGGTGACGGCCGTCGTGTCGATCATGAACAGCAGTGAGCCGAGGCTGATCGCGATCAGCGCTCCCCACCTGCGCATGGTGTCTCCTCACGGTTGGGTGCGTTGAGATTCGACCCACCAGGGGGATTGCCCGGTCCACACCGATCGTTTATGGGAGAAACCGTCAGGGCATAAGCTCGGGTGATGGATGCCGTCACGCTCGACCCGGTCGACCGTGGCGTGCTGCACGCGTTGCAGATCGACGGCCGGGCGCCGCTGAGAACCATCGCGGCCGTCATCGGTGTCTCGGAGAACACGGTGGCGCGCCGCTATCAGCGGCTGCGTTCGGCCGGGGTGGTGCGGGTGGCGGGCGCGGTCAACGGCGACAGGTTGGGCTACACCCAGTGGACGCTGCGGTTGCAGTGCACGCCGGACGCGGCGAACGCGGTCGCCGCCGCGTTGGCGGAACGGTCGGACACGTCGTGGGTGTATCTGCTGTCGGGCGGGACGGAGATCTCGTGCAGCACCCAACTGCGCGGCACGGGTGACCGGGACACGTTGCTGTTGGCGAAGCTGCCGCGCACACGGCGGGTGACGTCGGTGTCGGCGCATTCGATCCTGCGCGCGACCGCGACGCCGCACCGGTGGTCCGGGCTGAAGTGGCTGGACGCCGACCAGGTCGCGCACCTGACTCCGCCGCCGCCCGCCGAGGGGCCGCCGATCGCGCTGGACGCGACCGACACGGTGCTGCTGGAGGCGTTGGCACGGGACGGGCGGATGGGGTACGCGGAGCTGGCGTCGGTGACCGGCTGGTCGGACTCGACGGTCAAGCGCCGGATGGACCACCTGCGGCGTGCCGGGGTGCTGTCGTACATGCTGGATGTCCCGCCTGCGGCGCTGGGGTTCCGCGCGGAGGCGCGGCTGTGGATGCGGGTGCAGCCTTCGCAGTTGGTGGCCACGGCCGAACTGGTGGCGCGGCACCCGGAGGTGTCGTTCGCCGCGATCACGACCGGGCCGACGAACCTGGTGGCCGCGGTGACCTGCCGGGACAACGCGGAGTTGTACCGGTTTCTGACCGAGCGGGTGGCGTCGCTGGAGGCGATCCGGGACATGGAGACCGCGCCGGTGATCAGGACGGTCAAGCGGGCGGCCGCGCTGCTGCCGGTCTGACGCGCGCTCACGCCAGTTGCGGTGCGGTGCCGGTGTGGGCGCGGGTGCGTTCGGCCCAGCGCACGGCGGGGCCGATGAGCAGGCCGGTGGTCAGGAAGACGGCGCCGAGCACGAGCCAGCCGGGGATGCCCCAGGTGACGATCAGGGTGGTCAGCAGCAGCGGCGCGATCACCCGGGCGACGGCGAGGCCGTTGCCGAACAGGCCTTGGTACTGGCCGTGCTTGTCCGGTGGGGCCAGCGCGAAGCTGATCTCCCACGCCCCGGCGGACTGCATCATCTCGCCGTAGGTCTGCACGAGCGCGGCGGCGAGCAGGATGCCTGCGGCGATCCACGCGGAGGTGCCCAGCGCGGACAGGGCGAACCCGACACACGACACCAGCAGCGTCACGCCCGCGCGGCGCAGGGAGCGCGCGGCGGTGGCCAGTGAGGTGACCTGGCGGGCGACCCGGACCTGCAGCAGCACCACGGACACGGTGTTGAGCAGCAGGATCGCGGAGACCATCCAGCGTGGCGCGTCGGTGTGCCGCACGATCCACAGCGGCGTGGCCAGCGTGATCATCGGGACGTGCAGCAGCATGATCGTGTTGAGCAGCGCGAGCAGCGCGTACGGCCGGTCGCGCAGGACGGCCATCTTCTGGCCGGTCGCGGCGGCGGGCGGGACGTCCGGCAGGGCGCGCAGGATGGCCGCGCAGACCAGGAAGCTGATCGCGTCGACGGCGAAGACGACCAGGTAGGCGCTCTCGGTGTCGACGTAGAGCGCCAGTCCGCCGATGCCCGCGCCGACGGCGATGCCGCCGTTGATCGCGGCCTGGATGACCGCACGGGTCCGGGTGCGCTGCTCGGCGGGCACGAGTCCGGCCAGCAGCGCCTGGCGTGCGCCGGTGAGGCCGCACTGGCTGCTGGTGTAGAGGCAGACCGCCAGCAGGAACGGCCAGAACGAGCGCACGAGCAGGAACGCGCTGATCGTGAGGGCGGTGGCGACGGCCAGCAGGATCGCGGTGGCGCGGGGGCCACGCCGGTCGGCGAGGTGGCCGAGCGGGACACCGGCGAGGAACCCGACCGCCCAGCCGATGGTCAGGCCGAGCCCGACCTGGGTGGCGGACAGGCCGACGACGCGGGTGAAGTACAGCGCCGAGGTGACGTAGAAGGCCCCGTCGCCGATCGAGTTGGTCAGCTGAGCCGCCGCGAGTCTGCGCATACCGCTGAACCTACGGAGTACATTGGTCGGGTGTTATAGCCAATATTCGCACAACTGAATGGACCAATGGATTTTCATGTCAACCTGACTGGCCGGGGCGATCTGTCCGCGCGGATCTACCGCGCGCTGCTGGAGGCGATCCTGGACGGCCGGTTGCGCCCCGGTGAGCGGCTGCCGCCGACCCGCGAGCTGGCGCAGCGGCTGCAGGTGTCGCGCACGACGGTGACCGACGCCTACGAGCGGTTGACCGCGGACGGGTTCCTGGTGGGCCGGGTCGGCGCGGGCACGTTCGTGACCGACCAGCCGGTGAAGCCCGCGGCCCGGCGCGCGCCGCGTGGCCAGGCGCGGCCGAGGCGGCTGTGGGAGTCGGTCGACGGTCCGTCGACCGACGCGGTGTTGCCGTATGACTTCCAGCTCGGTGTGCCCGACGGGCGGTTGTTCCCGTTGGAGACGTGGCGCCGGTTGGTGGCGCGGGAGTGGCGCGGCAAGAGCGTGCACCCGGCCCGGTACGCCGACCCGGCGGGGCACGCCGGGTTGCGGGCGGCGATCGCGCGGTATGTGGGGGTGTCGCGCTCGGTCGTCGCGGGCGCCGAGGACGTGCTGGTCACGCAGGGCGCGCAGCAGGCGCTGGACGTGGTCGGGCGGGTGCTGCTGGGGCCGGGTGACGTGGTCGCGGTGGAGGAGCCGGGCTACTCCCCCGCCCGGCGGCTGTTCCAGTCGTTGGGCGCGCAGGTGGTCGGTGTGCCGGTGGACGGCGAGGGCCTGGACGTGACGGCGATTCCCGCGGCGGCACGGCTGGTGTACACGACGCCGTCGCACCAGTTCCCGTTGGGCACGCCGATGTCACTGGCGCGGCGCACGGCGTTGCTGGCGTGGGCCGCGCGACGCGACGCGGTGGTCATCGAGGACGACTACGACAGCGAGTTCCGGTTCTCCGACCGCCCGCTGCAGCCGCTGCAGAGCCTCGACCACAGCGGCAGGGTGGTGTACGTGGGGTCGTTCTCGAAGATCATGCTGCCGTTGCTGCGGGTGGGGTTCCTGATCGCGCCACCGTCGCTGCGCTCGGCATTGCGTACCGCCAAGCAACTCGCCGACCTGCAGGGCGACATGGTCACCCAGGGCGCGCTGGCCCGGTTCATCGAGGAGGGCCTGCTGGCGCGGCACATCCGCAAGGCCACCCGCGCGTACGCCGCCCGGCACGAGCTGATCACCCAGACGCTGCGCGAGGTCGACTGGCTGGAGGTGGTGGCGTCCACCGCGGGCCTGCACGTGTGCGCCCGCACGTCGTTCGACCCCACGCAGGTGGTGGCGCGGGCACGGGCCAGCGGTGTGGGCGTGCAGGCGCTGGCGGACTTCTGCGCCGGAGAGCCGCAGCACGGCATCGTGCTCGGCTACGGCGGCATCCACGTCTCGCAGATCCCCGAGGGGCTGCGACTGTTGGGCGCGGCGCGGTGAGAAGACCACTTTCACCGGATTGGCCATGGGCCTCGCCCCGGGAGTTCTCGTAGCGTCCGTCGGTATGCGAATCAGGGTCATCGACGCGTTCACCGACCAGCCGTTCCGGGGCAATCCCGCCGCGGTGTGCCTGCTGGAGCAGCAGTGGCCGGACGAGCGGTGGATGCAGCAGGTCGCCTTCGAGATGAACCTGGCCGAGACGGCGTTCGCGCACCCGCTCGGCGACGGCACGGCCGGCTACGCGTTGCGGTGGTTCACGCCGGAGGTCGAGGTCGACCTGTGTGGCCACGCGACGCTGGCCACGGCGCACGCGTTGCGCGCCGACCAGGGGCCCGCGACGGTCAGGTTCGCCTCCCGCAGCGGAATCCTGGTCACGCACAGCTTCGACGACGGCCGCGTCACCCTGGACTTCCCCCGGGCCACCGTCACCGAGGACAGTCAGGTCCCCGACGGTATCGCCGCGGCGCTGGGCACCGAACCGGTTGCCGTGTACCGGACCGGCGCGTTGGGCGACCGGCTGTTCGTGCTGTCCGATGAGGACACCGTGCGGGGCCTGCGGCCGGATGTGGCCGCGATCGCACGGATCGAGACCACGTACGGCATCAATGGGGTGATCGTGACGGCGCGGGCGACGCGGCCGGACGCCGGGTACGACTTCGTGTCCCGGCTTTTCGCGCCCAGCCACGGGATCCCGGAGGATCCGGTGACGGGCAGCGCGCACACCGCGTTGGCGCCGTTCTGGGCCGAGCGGCTGGGGCGCACGAGTCTGGTGGGGTTCCAGGCCTCGCGGCGGACCGGTGTGGTGCGGGTCGAGGTGCGCGGTGACCGCGTGCACCTGACGGGGCACGCGGTCACCGTGCTCGATGGGCGGCTTCAGATCCCGATCAGCGCGGTCGCCGGGTCGGCCTCGGGTGGCCCGGCGGGGCACCATTCGCCTGCCTGAAGCCGGTAGGGGTACCAGTTGCCGTCCTTGCCCAGCCGCAGTTGGACCTCCGCAGCGCTCCAGTGGTTGCGGGACTGGGTCAGCTCGGGGATGTCCGGCCCGGCCAACGCGGCCGCGGCTTTGGCCAGGTCGGTCTTCCCGGGACGCCACGTGGTTTCCAGCACGTCGAGACCGGCGGGCCCGCCGTAGGTCCACGCGCGCACGGCGTGGGTCAGGTCGCGTCCGCACGCCTCGGCCAGTTGTGTGGTCAGCGCCGGGTAGGTCGCCGCCCAGCGCACGGTGTCCTGCCATTCGGTCAGCTCGGGCGGCTGGTGGCCGTCCAGCAGGGCCTGCGCGCGGGCCGCGGCGTCGGTGACGAGGTAGCGCAGCATCGACGAGGGCGGCCCGCTGCGCAGGTTCAACTCGTCGAGCAGGTCCGCCTCGCCGCGGCCGCGGATGAGCAGCAGCACGAACGGATCCGCGTCGAGCAGCCACGCGACCTGGTAGGACAACGCGGCGGCGTGCCGGCACGGCAGTTCCCAGCCCTCGCAGTCGCATTCCGGTTCGATGTCGGTCATCTGCGGCAGCAGCGCCACGTCGGCCGCGGTCAGTTCGTGCGGCATCTCCTTGTCCAGCAGGGCCGCGATGTACCCGGCCTTGGCCGCCACCCAGTCCAGCAGCCGCGCCCATTCCGCGTCGGACAACTGTGCGATGCGGACGGTCGTGGTGTGCGGGGTGCGGTCGCTGCCGTACACCGTGGCGGCGAGCCGGCCCGCGCTGACGGTGATCGGCCCGACCTGGCCGCCGTAGGCGTACTTGCGGCCGATCTTCATCTGGTTGTTGTCCAGCGCGGCGTCCTCGATCGCGGCGATCCAGGCGTTGCCCCACCACGAGCGGGCGAACCGGGCACGGCGGGTGCCCGCCGGGAACGCGGGAAAGCCGCGTGCGTCGCTCACCATGTCCCCCTCAGTTCGATCAGGTCGGCCAGTTCGGCGTCGGTCAGCTCGGTCAGTGCCGCCTCGCCGGAGCCGAGCACGGCGTCGGCGAGTTTGCGTTTCTCCCCCAGCATCTGCGCGATCCGGTCCTCCAGGGTGCCTTCGGCGATCAGCCGGTGCACCTGCACCGGCCGGGTCTGGCCGATCCGGTGGGCACGGTCGGTGGCCTGGTCCTCCACGGCCGGGTTCCACCAGCGGTCGTAGTGCACGACGTGGTCGGCGCGGGTGAGGTTGAGGCCGGTGCCCGCGGCTTTGAGCGACAGCAGGAACACCGGCGCCTCGCCGTCCTGGAACCGTCGGACCATGTCCTCGCGTGCCGCCACGGGGGTGCCGCCGTGCAGCAGTTGGGTGGGGACACCGTGGCCGCGCAGGTGCCGTTCCAACAGCCGGGCCATGGTGACGTACTGGGTGAACACGAGCACCGAGCCGTCCTCGGCCAGGATCGTGCCGAGCAGTTCGTCGAGCAGTTCCAGCTTGCCGGAGCGTCCGCGCAGCTCGGCGTGGGGTTCCTTGGCGAACTGGGCGGGGTGGTTGCAGATCTGTTTCAGACCGGTCAGCAGTTTCATGATCAGGCCGCGGCGTGCCATCCCGCTGCTGGCCTTGATCTGCGCCATCACCTCGTCGACGAGCGCCTGGTAGAGCCCGGCCTGTTCGCGGGTGAGCGCGACCGGCCGGTCGGTCTCGGTCTTCGGCGGCAGTTCCGGCGCGATGCCGGGGTCGGACTTGCGTCGCCGCAACAGAAACGGCCGCACCAGCGGCGCGAGGCCGTGTGGCTGGCCGTCCCACCGGGCCCGGAACGCCGCCAGTGGCCCGAGCAGGCCCGGCGTGGTCCAGTCCAGGATGGCCCACAGTTCCGAGAGGTTGTTCTCCACGGGCGTGCCGGTCAGCGCGACCCGTGCCGCGGACGGGATCCGGCGCAGTGCCTTCGCTGTGCCGGAGGTGGGGTTCTTGACGTGCTGTGCCTCGTCGGCCACGAGCAGGTCCCAGTCCTGGGCCGCGAGGGTGTCGGTGTCCACGCGCATGGTGCCGTAGGTGGTGAGCACGAACCCGCCGTCGAGGTCGGCCAGCGACCGCGCGGTGCCGTGGAAGCGGCGGACCGGGGTGCCGGGCGCGAACCGGGTGATCTCGCGTTCCCAGTTGCCCAGCAGCGACGCCGGGCACACCACGAGCGTGGGTTTCGCGCCGCGCCGCAGGTGCAGCGCGATCAGGGTGATGGTTTTGCCGAGGCCCATGTCGTCGGCCAGGCAGCCGCCGAGACCGAGGGTGGTCATCCGATCCAGCCACCGCAGGCCCCGCAGTTGGTAGTCGCGCAGGGTCGCTGCCAGCCCGGTGGGCTGCGCGATCTCGCCGGGCCCCGAGTCGGGGTCGGTGATCTGCTGGCGCAGTGTCTCCAGCCAGCCGGTGGCCACGGCGGGCACGTACTGGCCGTCGATCTCGGTGCTGCCGGTCAGTGCCGCGCCGAGCGCTTCGGCGGCGGGCAACGGTTTGAGGGCGCGGTCGCGTGCTTTGTGGGCCAGTGCGGGGTCGACCAGCAGCCATTGCCCGCGCAGTCGCACGAGCGGCCGGTGTGCCTCGGCGAGGACGTCGAGTTCGGCGTCGGACAGTGTCTGCCCGGCGAGGGTGAGCTGCCAGGTCAGGTCGAATTCGGAGCCGGCGTGCGGGCTGCCGCTGATCACCGCGTGGGCGGCCAGCGACCGGGCGACGTCGCTGGGCCACAGCACGTCCACGCCCGCCTCGGCCAGCCGGTCCAGCGCGCCGCCGAGCAGCTGCCCGATGTCGTGGTCGCCGAGGACGAGCTCGCCGGGTTCGGTGTCGTCGAGGAACCGTTCCAGCGTCGGCCACGCGGGCGCGGCGCGGCGGACCGCGAGCATGGTCGCGGCGGTCCAGTCGCCGGGGAATTCCAGTGTGGCGCGGAATTCGGACGTGTCGAGGTCGACGGTCAGCCGCAGCGCGAGCCGGATGGTGGCGTCCAGCGCGCCGCGCGGCATGCGCTGCGGTTCCCAGGCGGCGAAGGCCTGCCCGCCCAGGACCAGCGGCGCGGCCGGGGTGCGGGTCAGGGTGTCGGCGAGGGCGTTGGCGAACTCGTCGGCCTGGTCGGTGTCGGCGTACCAGGCGTCGTGGCCGCCGGGGGTGATGGCTGGCGTGATCCTGCCGTCGGCGATCAGCCGCAGGGCCCGGCGGGTGCGCGGGCCCCACTGGTGGTCGTCGAGCAGGGTGGGTAGTGCGGCGCCGACCGCGGCCCGGACGGTGCCGTCCGGGCCGCGGAAGACGAACTGGCCCGACCGCGGCGGGTCGGCCGGTTCGAACTCGATCAACTGCTCAACCTCCGATAGCGGCGCACGGCCAGCGGGAAGAAGATCGCCACCAGGACCACTGGCCAGAGTACGGCCATCAGCAGCGCGTTCTGGGTGATCCAGGACCCGGCGTCGACCCCGGGGTTGCCGAACAGTTCCCGCACGGCGGTGACCGTGGAGGACAGTGGGTTCCATTCGGCGATCGCGCCGAGCCAGCTGGGCATGGTGCTGGGCGGGATGAACGCGCTGGACAGGAACCCGATCGGGAACTCCATGGTCTGGATGGCGGTGACCAATGCCTGGCTGCCCGCCATCAGACCGGCGTAGATGCCGACCCAGATGAACGCGAACCGCAGCAACAGCAGCAGCGCGATGGCCAGCGCGGTCTCCCCGGCGCTGCCGTCGCTGTGCCAGCCCATCGCCAGTCCGCACACGATCAGCACGGCCAGCAGCAGCACCGAGTCGATCATGTCGGCGATGCTGCGGCCGAGCAGGACCGCCGAGGGGGACATCGGCATGGACCGGAACCGGTCGGTCACGCCCTTGGTGATGTCCCCGGTGATGGCGGTCATGGTGGCGCCGATGCCGAACAGCATGTTCATCGCGAACATGCCGGGCAGCAGGAACTGCTTGTAGTCCCCGCCGCCGGGAACGATCATCGCGCCGCCGAGAAGGTAGCCGAAGATCAGCGCGATCATGACGGTGAAGAACAGTCCGAACAGGACGGATCCGGGTTCACGCACCCAGTGGGTCAGTTGCCGCCGGGTGATCGTCCAGCCGTCGATCAGTGCCCATTTCATGCGGCCTCCTTCTCGGTCAGTGACAGGAAGACCTCGTCGAGGGTCGGCCTGCGCAGTGCGATGTCCTCGATGTCGATCTCGGCGGCCCGCAGCGCCTGCGCCACCTCGACCAGTGCGGTGACGCGGTCGGTGACCTGGACGCTGATCTGCCGGGTGTCGGGGTCGAGCACGGCGTCGGCCTCGCCGGTGGCCTTGCCGATCAGTTCGGCGGCTCTGGCCAGTTCGGCGGCGTCGTGCAGCACGACGTCGATCCGGTCGCCGCCGAGCTGGGCCTTGAGCTGGTCGGGGGTGCCCTCGGCGATCACGGCGCCGTGGTTGATCACCGAGATGCGGTCGGCCAGCTGGTCGGCCTCGTCGAGGTACTGGGTGGTGAGCAGGACCGACGTGCCGGTCGCGACCATGTCGCGCACGGCCTGCCACACCTCGCTGCGGCTGCGCGGGTCCAGGCCGGTGGTGGGTTCGTCGAGGAACAGCACCTGGGGCGAGAGGATCATGCTGGCGGCGATGTCCAGCCGCCTGCGCATCCCGCCCGAGTAGGTCTTGGCCTGGCGGGTGGCCGCGTCGGTCAGTCCGAAGTGGTCGAGCAGTTCGTCCGCGCGCCGCCGGGCCTGTTTGGCGGACAGGTGGAACAGCCTGCCGAACATCTCCAGGTTCTGGCGTCCGGAGAGGATCTCGTCGACGGCGGCGTGCTGGCCGACCAGTCCGATCCGCCGCTTCACCTCCTTGTATCGCCGGGCGACGTCCATCCCGGCGACCTCGGCGCGGCCCTCGTCGAAGCGCAGCAGGGTCGCGAGGATCCGTACGGCGGTGGTCTTTCCGGCGCCGTTCGGGCCGAGCAGCCCGCAGACCGTGCCCTCCGCCACGGTCAGGTCGAACCCGTTCAGGGCGTAGTGGTCGCCGTACCGCTTGCGCAGTCCCTCAGCGACGACCGCCAGTCTTTCGGCCATGCGAGTACCCCACTCCATACTAAAACTTGAATGCCGGGGCCGGGAGTATGCCCCAGCCCGTCCGGCTTATGCAAATTTGAGTCCACGCGGTGGCCGCAAAGTTGAGCACTGCCGACTCCAGGTGCGGCCCGGTCCACTTAGCGGACGGTTAGCGCGTTTTGCGAGGTTGCCTGTCGTCCACGAACCACCTTTGACCAGGCGGTTTTCCACAAAAGACTGGAGAAGGACGATGAAGAGCTGGGTTCGGCGCGCCACCGTGCTGGCGGCCGGTCTGACACTGGCGGGCGGCATGGCCGCCGCCCCCGCGACATCCGCCGAGATACTCGCGTGGGAGTGCTCGGCCGGGTTCTCGTGCTACTACGACGGCTTCAACGGCATCACCCGGATCTACGTCGCGCCAGGTCCGGGCTGCCACAACCTGCCCGCCAGCGCGGTCAACAAAATCAGTTCGGTCAACAACCGCGGTGGCGGCACAGTTCGCCTGTACGACAGCAACAACTGCGTGACGCTCCTGGCGACCGTCCCAGTGGGTCCACCGCGCAACCTGGACAACGCCGCCAGCAACAGGGCCAACAGCGTTCGGGTCGACCCGTGACGTCTGGTCGCCACCTGGGGTCGGCGACGTGACACGCCCGCCATCCCGGTAGGCACCGTCGCGCCTGGCAAGAACCTGGCCACGCCCGTCTGGGTCGCCCGAGTCCGCACCTCGGGCTGAGGCCAGGTTGGTGAACCCGGTGGCTGGCCTCAGTGCTCGTCGAGTCGCGCCCTGAGGTCGTGCCAGCTGCCGGGTTTGCCGGGCGATCCCGGCTCCCCCGCCATCGCGTACCTGCCCTCCTCCAGCCGCGACAGCAGACCCCGTGTCCACGCGATACCGGAGTCGGCCGAGTGCCCCCAGAGCGTGTACAGCTCCCAGACATGTTCCGGACCTGGGGATTTGCGCAGTTGCACGTCGGCGTCGTCGCGCTGGGCCTCCAGCGCGGCGAGCCGCTCGCGCAGCAGTCCGACGGCGTCCTGGCGGGTCAGCGCGGGCAGCAGCGCCAGCCCGGCGCCGAGCATGTCGGGGCGGTGCTCGGGCCGCCGGAAGGCGTTGCGCAGCAGTTTCTGGAACTCGATCTCGCCGCGTTCGGTGAGTTCGTACTCGGTGCGGGTGGCCTGGAAGTCCTCGATCAGCGAGCCGCTCTTGGTCAACTGCTTGAGCGCGTGGTAGATCGAGCCCCACTTGACGTTGGCCCACTGGTCGGCGCCCCACGCCAGCAGGTCGTTGCCGATCAGGTACCCGTGGGCGCGCCCGTATCCCCGCACGATCCCGAGTACCAGCAGCCGTGTCGCCGACATGGCACATCAGCCTAAATCAGGCTCTCCGCGCGTCGCGCACTGGCAAGATCAAGGCGGTCTATTTCATTCATTGACTTATATAAGCGACAACTGTACTTTCGCGCCATGGTTGACGTCAAACACCAGATCAGCTCCGTCCGGCGGACGGTCGGCACGCGCACCCTGGAGGCCGGTGAGGCGCGGGTGGTCACCCTCAGCCAGGCCTACGACACCGATCTCGACGACCTGTGGGACGCGTGCACGAACATCGAGCGGATCCCCCGCTGGTTCCTGCCGGTCAGCGGGGAGCTGACGCTCGGCGGGCGCTATCAGTTCGAGGGCAACGCGGGTGGCGTGGTCGAGCGCTGCGACCCGCCCAAGAACTTCGCGGTGACCTGGGAGATGGGCGGCGAGGTGTCCTGGGTCGACGTGCGGCTCTCGACCGACCCGGACGGCCGGTCCCGCTTCACGCTCGAGCACGTCGCGCACGTCAAGGACGAGATGTGGGCGCAGTTCGGTCCGGGCGCGGTCGGCATCGGCTGGGACGGGATGCTGCTGGGCCTGTCGCTGCACCTCGCCTCGGACGATTCGATCACGCCGGAGGAGGGCCAGGCGTGGCAGGTCTCCCCGGAGGGTAAGCAGTTCTCCCTGGCCAGCAGCGCGAAGTGGGCCGAGGCCAGCATCGCCGCGGGCACACCGCAGGACGCCGCGCGGGCCGCCGAGCACACGGTCGGCAAGTTCTACACGGGTGAGTGACAACCGTGGGGTGGGCCCGGCGGCCCACCCCACGGTCACGGGTGTTGACGGTGTTGTCAGCGGCGGTGCAGGCCCGCGTGCAGCCCGTTGATCAGCTCACCGCTGGACGTGTCGCCGTCCAGTGACCAGATCATCGCCCCGCCGAGCCTGCGGTCGCGGATGAACTTGCCTTTGCGCTTGAGCTCGGTCGGGTCGTCGTAGGTCCAGAACGTCGTGCCGTCGAACAGCCAGGCGTGTCCGGCCTTCTCGTCGCGGTAGAGCTTGTAGGCGCCACTGGCCAGCAGGGCCGTGAGCTTGCGGTAGTCGTCGTAGCCCGGTTCGTAGGTGGCGGGCGCGGGACCGGTGGACTGTTGGAACAGCCCGTTGTTCTGGTTGGTCACGCCGGTCCAGCCGCGGCCGTAGTAGGGCACGCCGAGGGTGATCTTGTCGCGGGGCGCGCCGCGGGCCAGGTGCGCGTCGACCACGATCTCGCTGCTGTCCTTGGGCGTGGTCGGGTCGCCCTCGGGGGCGCGGATGGCGGACTGCTGGTTGGTGGTCTTCTCCCAGGTGCCGTGGTAGTCGTAGCCCTGCACCGTGGCGAAGGTCAGCAGCCGGTAGACCGACGCCAGCTCGTAGCCGCGGTCCATCGCTTCCCGGTTGGCGGGCAGGAACGCCGTGAGGTCGTAGCGCCTGCGGTCGCCGAAACCCTGCCCGAGCAACTGCTTGCGGTACTCGAACAGCAGCTTGGTGAAGTTCTGCTTGTCCTCGGGGCGCACGACGTTGCCCGCGTTGCCCTCGGTGGACGGCCACTCCCAGTCCAGGTCGACGCCGTCGAACACGCCCTTGGCGGCGCCCGCGGGCGCGCCGGGCAGGTTGCCCTTGATCCACAGGTCGATACAGGACTTGACGTGCGCGGCACGCGACTGCGGGGTGAGCGCGGCGTTGGAGAAGTACTTCGACCCGGTCCAGCCACCGAGTGAGATGTAGACGCGCAGCTGCGGGAACTTCCGCTTGAGCTGCTTGATCTGGTTGAGGTTGCCCGCGAGGGCCTGGCCCGGCTCGTCGGCCTTGCCGGTGATGGCCTGCTCGGCGGGGAACGGCCGCTGGTAGTCGGCCCACGGGTCGGCGCTGACGCAGCCGCCCTGCTCGTCGAGGAAACCGAAGGCGTAGTTCAGGTGCGTGAGCTTGGCCGCGGTGCCGTTGTCGACCAGGTAGCGCAGCGGGATGTTGCGGTCGTAGATGCTCCACTGCGTGTAGTACCCGACGGTCCGGGCACCGCTGCCGTCGTGGTCATGGGCCTGTGCCGGGGACGCGGCGACCGATAACCCGATCGACAAGGCACCGGCCACGACGGCGGCGCCCCATCTCTTCATCGACATGGTTCTCCTCGCGCTTGCAGCGGCGACAATTTGGTTCAGACCACGTTAGAGTGAGGTCTAGACCACAGCTACGGCCGAACGGCGCAACCAGGGGTTTACGCCCCGAAATGGGAGGAATCGCTCGGCACCGGCCACGCACCGGCCGTGCCGAAGTGCGCCCCGGGCTCCCCGGCCATCACGTAGCTGCCCGCGATCAGGCGGTCGATCATCCTTTGCGCCCAGTCCAGAGCGCCCGCGATGCTGTGGTCCCACAGCCCGTAGAGCTCACGCGCGTGCGGTGGTTGGCCGGTGATCTCGGCGGGGAGTTCCTGGTGGGTGGCCCGCAGGAGCCGCTGCCGGGCCCGCAGCAGCTCGATGGCCTCCTCGCGCCGCAGGGCGGGCAGGAGCGACAGCCCGGCGGCGAGCATGTCCGGCCGGGGCCCGGGTTCCCGCAGAGCGGCGCGCAGCAGCCGGAAGAACTCGGCCTCGCCGCGCGCGGTGAGCTCGTAGTCGACCCGGCTGCGGACGTCGTGCGCCGCGGTCAGCATGCCTTCGTCGGCGAGCTTGCGCAGCGCGTGGTACAGCGATCCCCATTGGACGTTGGCCCAGTCCTGCGCGCCCCAGCTGACCAGTTGGGCGCGTACGAGATAGCCGTGCGCGCGGCCGAATCCGCGTACCACCCCGAGCACGAGCAGCCGTGTCGCCGACATGTCAGGTCCAGAGCCCACCGGTGCCGCGGTGCGCGACATGGCGTTCGTAGACGCGCACCTTGTGGCTGATCATCTCCTGGCACGCGGCGAGGTCGTCCATCCGTTCGGCGATGCGCCTTTCATGTTCCCGCAACAGGTTCAGCCGGTCCTGTTCGTTGCCGGGCCCTTGCCGCACCAACGCGGCGTACGCGCGGATGGCGGGCAGCGGCATGCCGGTGGCGCGGAAGTTGGCGCACATGACCAGCCACTCCACGTCGTCGTCGGTGTAGACCCGGCGCCTGCCGGTGTCGCGGGCCACGGCGGTGGTGAGCAGTCCTTCCCGCTCGTAGAACCGCAATGTGTGCACGCTCAGCCCGGTGCGTTCGGCCACCTGCCCGATGCCGAGGGTCTCGCTCATGCCGGGAAGCCTATTCGCGTGCTTGATCTAGAGTCCGCTCTAGCTCGTAGTTTGCCCGGCATGACTCCTGTAGCTCTGATCACCGGCGGCGCGAGCGGGATCGGCGCCGCGACCGCGCGTCAGCTGGTCGCTCGCGGATACCGGGTCGCGGTCACCGGCCGGGACCCGGCACGGCTGGAGACGTTCGCGGCGGGCACGCCGGTGCTGGCCATCGCCGGTGACGCCGCGGACTGGGGATGTGTGCGTGACGCGGTCGCCACGACGGTGCGGCGGTTCGGCAGGGTGGACGCGGTGGTGGCGAACGCCGGGTACGCCACGCACGACTCCCTGGACGACGGTGACCCGGACGGCTGGCGTGACATGGTGCTGACCAACGTGCTCGGCCCGGCGTTGCTGATCAAGGCCGCGCTGCCCGCGCTTCGACGGACCCGGGGCCGGATCGTGCTCGTCGGCAGCGTCGCCGGGCTGATCCACACTCCCGGCAACATCTACGGCGCGACCAAGTGGGCGGTCACGGGTCTGGCAGAGAACACGCGCCTGCAGGTCACCGGGGACGGTATCGGCGTCACGTTGGTCTCGCCGGGCGCGACGGACACCGGGTTCTTCGACCGGATCGGCGGGCCGCCGGAGCGGCCGGGTGGGTACCTGTCCGCCGACCAGTTGGCGTCGTCGATCGTCTGGGCGCTCACGCAGCCGCCGGGTGTGGACGTCAACGCGGTGACCTTGCGGCCGGTCGGGTCGGTCCGGTAGGTCAGGCGCGCATCGCGGCGTCGAGTTGCTCGGGCGTCAGTGGCGGTTCGCTGACCGGGTGCGCGGCGGCGGTGCGCAGGCCGTCGAGCAGGAATGCCAGGTGGCGTCGCCACGCGGTGGGCGCGGTGTCGTGCGTCGCGGCGACGATGCGGGCGTTGGCCCAGGTCAGAGTGACCAGGTCGGCGAAGGTGAAGTCCGGCCGCAGACCGCCCGCGCGCTGGGCGCGGGCGATCACCGCGGCGGCCTTGTCCAGTCCGTGGCCACAGGCCTCGGCGACCGCGGTGGCCTCGGGGAACCGGCGGGTGATCAGGTCGTTGATGCTGCGGTCGGCCGCCTGCAGCTCGCACAGCTTCGTCACGAACAGCACGAAACCGTCCCAGGGGTCCTCGCAGGCCAGCGCCTCGTCGCCGAACACGAGCGTGACGGCCAGCCGGTCGGGGAACACCGCGTCGAACAGGGCGGCGCGGCTGGGGAACCGGTTGTAGAGGGTGCCGATGCTGACCCCGGCCTGCCGGGCGATCTCCTCCAGCGGGGCTTCCAGGCCGCGCTCGGCGAACACCGCGGTGGCGGCGACGATCAGCTTGTCCCGGTTGTAGCGGGCATCCCGGCGCAGCGGCTTGGTCACTCCCCCATCCTACGAAGTTGAGGAAGACCTCATGTTCTGATAAATTGAGGGCGTCCTCAATTTATGGTTCCCACCGGAGGGGAGATCCGACATGACCAGGACGATCGCGGTGTTCGGCGCGGGCAGCGGGTTGGGGCTGGCCACGGCGGCCCGGTTCGTGCACGCGGGGTTCCGAGTGGCGCTCGTCGGCCGCACACAGTCCACACTGGACGCGGTCGCGGCGCGGATCGACGGCGAGACAAGGACGTTCACCGCCGACGTGACGGACCACGGGCGGCTGGCCGAGGTGGTCGCCGAGATCGGCCCGATCGATGTGCTGCTGTCGAGCGCGACCGGGATGGACGAGGTGCTGGCGCGCCCGGTCGGGCTCGAGGTGGCGGCGTTGCGTTCCCAGCTGGAGTTACGGCTGGTCGCGCCGGTGGAGCTGACTCGGCTGGTGCTGCCGTCGATGCTGGCGCGCGGGTCGGGCGCGTTGTTGTACGCGACGGGCGTCTCGGCGATCGAGCCGGTGCCGATGATCAGCAATATCGGGGCGGCCGCGGCGGGGCTGCGCAACTACGTGCACACCGTGCGGGAGGAACTGGCCGGTACGGGCGTGTACGCGGGGCTGTTGCTGGTCGGCGGGATGGTGCGGGGCAGCGAGGCGCAGCGGCGGTTCATGGCGGACGAGCGTGTCCCGATGCTGGATCCGCGGGCTCTCGCGGAGGATCTGTGGGACATGTACACCGCGGGTGACCAGGCTGAGCGTGTGGTGCGGCCGGGCGTGTCGGAGGTGGCTGGTATGACCAGGGCATGAGAATCGGGGTCGAGCAGCGGCGGGCCAGGCTCGCCCGGCGTCATCTGCTGGCCGTCCGAGGGGCGACGGCCATCGATGCCGCCGAGGCGATGGTGGCGTTGCATGCCACTGATCCCGCGACAGTGCATCTGGCGATCGTGGCTCGCCAGCGCGTGGCCGATGGTGTGGGCGTCGAGCGCGCGCTGTACGAGGATCGTGCGCTCGTCCGGATGCTCGGGATGCGCCGCACCATGTTCGTGGTGCCCGCCGACCTGGTCCCGGTCGTCCAGGAGGCGTGTACCAGGGATGTGGCTGCCCGGCTGAGGCGTGGCCTGGTCCAGCACCTCGGGCAGGTGGACAAGAGCGGTGCGTGGCTGTCGGAAGTGGAGGACGCGGTGGCCGCCGCGCTCAACGCGCGTGGCTCGGCGACCGCCGCGCAACTGGCCGAGGACGAGCCGCGGCTGCGTACCGCGCTGGTCTACGCGCCGGACAAGAGTTACGGCACCACGTCGTTCATCACCACCCGGGTGCTGGGATTGCTGGCCGCGGACGGGCGGATCGTGCGGGGGCGCCCGCGCGGGTCGTGGCTGAGCGGCCAGTACCTGTGGTGCATGCTGAACGACTGGTTACCCGACCAGGCAGTCTGGTCGGCGGAGGCCGCGCGGGTGGAGCTGGCACGGCGCTGGCTGTACACCTATGGGCCCGCGCCGGTCGCTGATCTGCGGTGGTGGACCGGCTGGACGGCGACGCAGACGAAGAAGGCGCTGGCCGCCATCGAACCGGCCGAGGTCGACCTGGACGGCGTGCCGGGGATCGCGCTGCCCGACGACCTGGAACCTGTGCCGAGCCCGGATCCGTGGGTGGCGTTGCTGCCGGGGCTGGACTCGACACCGATTGGCTGGCAAGCCCGTGAGTGGTTCCTGGGCGGCCACGGCCCCGCCTTGTTCGACCGCACGGGCAACGTCGGCCCCACAGTGTGGGCTGACGGCAGGATCGTGGGCGGCTGGGGTCAGCGTGGTGACGGCGAGGTCGTGGTCGAGGTCCTGGATGACGTGGGAAAGGAGGTATTGACGGCGATCGAGGCTGAGGCAGCTCGCCTGCAGTCCTGGCTGGGCGACACCTGTGTCACTCCCCGCTTCCGCACCCCGCTGGAACGCAAACTCTCCGAGTGAGCACTCCTCACACAGCCAGTTCCTCCCGCGGCCACACAAACACGGCCGCCACTCCCCCACGGCCACCCGCGGCCACGCCCGGCCCGCACGGCCGCTCCAGATTCCTGTTTCCACCCGGGGCACATACAGCATCTACACAGAAGAACTCGACGCATCGTTTTCCGGCCACCACTGCGTCAAACATGCCGCCGCTCACGCTGTACTTGCTGTGCCGGGCAGGGTTGCGGTGTACGGCCAGGTCGCAGAAGAAGTCGTTCACGCCGAGGTGGTGTTCCAACTTCGGCCACACCACCAGCCGTTCCAGGCTCTCCGCATACACCTTCGGCGCGGGCGGCGTCTTCGCGCGCAACGCGCAGATCAGCCGCTTGCCGACGTAACCCAGTGCGAAACGAGTCTCGCTCGTGCCGCCGTTGGCGTAGGACTGCCGGAACGTGAACAGCACGCCCGACTCGTACAGCCGCCGCAGCCGGTCCTGTGCCCGCCGGATGGACGTGAACTCGATCGCGGCGACCTGCCGAGTGGTCAGGACCTTGTGCTCAGCCAGCAGAGCCAGCAGCCGCCGGTCCCGATCGACCAAGCGGTACCACAACGACATGTCCGGCTCGCCCCACCGACGTCCGCCCCGCCGCCCACGCCCAGAATGCAGGAAGGCTTGACTATTACCGCCCTTCATTCGGCCTTCCACGCGCTCCGCGTGATACCACCGCTGACCAGCGGATTCACGCCAAGAGGCCTCGGCGTTTGGGACGGTGGATTCAGAACGCCGAGGCTGCGCCGCCCCATCCGCCGCCCCGACGCCAACCCATCCGTCACTACTATTTCCTGACCGCGACCGCTGTCACCACTGTCCACCATGACCGACCGTCCTTCCCGGTTTGCTTTACACCCCTTAACTCCGGTTTTTCGGTCGTTTTTAGACACTGTCAGCCAAGAAATTTGAGAAACTTTGGTCAGGTGCCGTCCTTCAGCAAGGTTCGCCACGTCGAGCAACGCTTGAGCGACCTGGCGCGCCTCGGCCGGAAGCAGGTGCAGCTTGGTTCGGTCGCCGGGCAGTTGGCCGACCACGACCGCGTACTCGGATCACGGCCGCACCGTGCCGCAGCTTGGGGCACAGCCGGATTGACAGGTGTGCACAACGCGCGCAGATCGGAGGCTCAGCGTTAGCCATGGCATCCGGCCAACCCTGCCAGTCCTCCCGAAAGTCCGGCAGCAGCCACAACACGCCGTCGGTGTTCCGGTCGGCTGGTCCACCGCACACCTGGCACAGCAACCGCCGCATCGCTCGACGTTGCCACAAGGAGTGGACCTCACCGAAGTCTGGCCGCCCTTCGCCCGGACGCGACGCAGCCCGTACCCACAGGACACCGTGTACGTCGCGGTCCATGGCAGTCTCGTCGACGTAACCGATCCTGCCGCCGGAGCGGTAGATCAGGTCACCGGACAGGTCTTGTTCTGCAGACCACGCCGTGACGTAGGGAACGGTGAGACGCTGCTGCACGGCTTCAGTACTTGATGACATGGCCAACCTATTGACTCGTAACGGATATCAGCAGTCGCACGAGGCAAAGCGCAGCGCGATACGCAGCCACTCGAACGCCCTGGCCAGGCTCACGTCCTCCGCACGGGCATCATCGGTGCAGTCCCGCAAAGACACACTGGCCCACTTGCTGGCCCGGAACAGAGCTACCCGGGTGAGCTTCTTCGATCCAACAGCCGCCAACGTCTCAGCCGCTTGATTGCGGACCTCACGAACAACCCGGTCACGCGCTGGTTCGCACGGTTGCATGTCAGCCCCTGACGCTCGCCTTCCAACGTGGGGCACCCGAGGCCAGTGCGGCTCGTGAGCAGTACTGAGGTTGTCGAGGAGTGCGAGTACGACTCGTGGAGAGTGCCGCGCGACCCCGGGCGCCAACATCACGCTAAGACGGCTACCGACAAGTAACCCGAGCTCCCAGCTCGGGTTGTCTCAGCGTTCGGCCGTGCGGCAGCCGCTACGCCTCCGCGGCCGTCTGGACAGCCCGCGCGACCTCCGCCGGTTCGGCGAGGTCCGCCAACACGCGGGTCGCGCCCGCGTCCCGCAGCTCGTCCACGCTGCTCTTGCCGCTCGCCACACCGATCACCCGAACACCAGCGGTCAGCGCAGCCTCGACGTCCTTGGGCGTGTCGCCGATCAAGACCGTCCGCTGATCGCCGAACACCACACCAGTTCGTTCCGTCGCCCGTCGCTGCGCGACGGCCACCAGCTCCGACCGTCGAGGATCGTCGTCACCGTAAGCACTGGCCTCAAGATCGAGATACCGGTCCAGCTCAAAGACCTCAAGTTTGGTCCGAGCAACACCACGTAGATTTCCGGTCAGCACGCTCTGGTAGATGCCGTCGTCCGCCGCCAACAACGCCAGCGTCTCGCGCGCACCGGGCAGCACTCTGCCCCGCTCGCCCAACTCACCGCGGGCCGCCTCGTAACCCTGCATCAACGCCGCCGCCAGCTCACCCGAAGCCCGGCTGATTGGCTCAATCCCGTGCAGTTCCAAGGTTTCCCTAATGATGTCCATCTCGATCCGACCAGACACCGCAGCAAGCTTCCGAAACGAAACACCAGTCACCGCAGGAAACGCCCGCTCGTACATCTCACGTCCAACGCCACGCGTCTCGATCAACGTGTGATCGACATCGAACAGCACGAGCACACGCGGAACCGAAGACGTGGACATGAGAACAAGTCTGTCACCTGGTCGTGTCACTGGCCTGCGGCGTAGCATCAACCGAGGTCAGAGCCCCAAGCCAGGCGGCCGAGTACACAGTGGACGAGACACTAGCCAGGCGAATCGGAGAGCGAGTGCGGTTCTACCGAACTGCAGCCCGCCAAACCAAGACGGTCACAGCAGGCCTCGCAGGCATCACGCCCGACTACCTCTACCAAGTCGAACGCGGCACCAAACTGCCCACCATCTCCGTCCTACTCCACCTCGCCCGCGCGATCGGCATCCCGATCAACAAACTCCTCGACGATCAGCCCGAACCCGACAAGACCCCAGCTAAGGCTTCCGCAGGCAACGCCATCTACCAGGCTCTCACCGGCCCTGTGGCTGCCTCACTCACGCCACCGGCATTGCCGGAACTCCGCAACCGCATCACCGCCGCGTGGCAAACCTGGCAGACCTCACCGCAGCGCTACAGCAAGATCACCACACAACTACCTGGCCTCATCACTGACACCACGCTCGCTGTCCGTTCCGCCGAGACCGACGAGCGCCGGATCGCGCACGGATACTCCGCTGACCTCTACGGCGTCGTCCGCACGGTGGCTAAACGCATCGGCTAGGTCGACCTGTCCCTCCTGGCCGCCGACCGAGCCGTCCACGCAGCCGAGGCTGCCGACGATCCACTCCGTCTCGCAGCGGCCCACTGGAACCTCACCCAGGTACTACTCGCCGACAACCAGGCCGAAGGCGCAGAAGCCGTTGCCCGCCATGGCGTCGAGGAACTCCAAAGCAACGTGCAACGCGGCGGGTTGGACGTACTCGCACTGCGTGGCGCGCTCTTGCTCATCGCCGCAATCACCGCCGCTCGTCAAGGCAACGTCTGGGCAGCTCACGACCACCTCCGCCAAGCCGAACCCATCGCCGCCCACACCAGCGAACGCACCACCTACTGGACCTCGCCCGAAGGACGGCGACGCCGAACAACGTCAACGGTCGCGGAAACCAGCAGTTCACGACAGGTGCGGCCTCGTGTAGATGCTGTACGAGCCTGCGCAGGGGGTCCGGCTCTGCACATTGGTCTGACAACGCCTGAAACCGTTGGCGTGGTTGGCATTCGGCGCAGCGGCGCTGCTCGGCCACTGCATCGGGCACGGGGTCGGATAGTGCCAGGCGAGGGCGAGGTCTTGGCGCTGCCAGCGGGCCCGCGGGTCGACCGGTTCGTTGCCGCGTGTCGGGCGGCGCGTGACTCGCGTCCGGTCGCGCTGGTGTGCCAGACGCTCGCGCTGGCCTCGGCGGTGCCGACCGGGCTGATCCGAATCAGGCGCTCGGTGTACCCGGCCGGGTCATGCGGCTGGCGAGGCCGGTCGTCCACTGTCACGTAGCCTTTCTGGTCCTGTGGGGACAGCTCACCGGACCGGAAGGTCTCCACGTGTCCGAGGCTATGGCGCGTCTTGCTGCGTGCTGTCGTCTCGACCTGTGTGGGTGGGAGTGGTCTGCAGGTCTGGCTCGTCGGCGCGATTCGTGTCTCTGTGCTGTGTCGCTGTCCAGTCGCGGATCGCGGCGACGAATTCTTCGGGCGCGTCGGACTCCACGTAGAGGCCCGCGCCGTCGACGATGACGGTGTCGTGCTCGGGGAAGGCGGCTTCGAGGCGTTCGCGTTCCTGGGTGCGGAAGCCGATTTGGGCGTTGGCCCAGATGATCAGTGTCGGCAGGTGGGTGAGGTCGGCTAGGCCTTTCTCGATCTCGGTGAAGAAGGCTCGGCTGGCGGTCATCCGGCCGGGGAGTATGGCGGAGGCCTGGCGCCGGTCGGGGGTGTCCTGTGCCCGGCGGTAGTGGGTCATCTCGGCTGGGGTTGGCTTCCGCCTTCGGTGGCCCATGGGGATGAACGCGTTGACGACGAGGTTGAGCCGCCGGGCCAGGAAGCGGATCGGGGGTCCGCCGCCGATCCGCGCGAAGGCCTCGAACCAGGGGTCGCCGTTGACCGGCCAGGCCCAGGCGTTGGCGAGCACCAGCCGATCGAAGACGCCTGGTCGCCGCTGCGCGGCGGCCAGGCCGATCGGGCCGCCCCAGTCCTGTCCGACCAGGGTGGCCCCCGTGAGGCCGAGCTCGTCGACGAAGCCGGTGACCACGTCCGCGTGTTCCTCGGGCAGGTACCGGTAGCCGGGCCTCGGCGTCGACAGCCCGAAGCCCGGGTAGTCGAGGGCGACGCACCGGAAGTCGTCGCGCAGTGCGCGGATCACGTCGCGCCAGAGGAACGACCAGGTCGGGTTGCCGTGCAGGAGCAGCAATGTGGGACCTGTCCCCTCGTCGACGTAGTGCACGGTGTGCCCGTCGATATCGACGAAGCGGCTCTCGAACGGGAACAGGTCGTCGTCGACCCACGTGGGCCGCACGCCGTTGGTGGTACCTGCCATGGGCGGCCCTCTCTCGACTGAGTCTCACGGTCCACTTGAGTCTGTCAAGCGCACTTGAGATCGTCAAGTTGCAGGGGTGGTGTGGTGCTCGTCGGTGCGCGGTGGGCGTTCGGCAGAATGCCGACATGGCTTCCGGATCGTTTGCCGAGCACCTGGCCGGGTTGGACGAGGTGGCGCTGACAGGGCTGCTGCGGGCGCGACCGGACGTGCGGATCGAACCGGTGCCGTGCGGGTTCGAACAGTTGGCGCAACGGTTGTGTGGGCCGGAATCGCTGGTCGCGGCGTTGCGGTCGGTCGATCGGGACGCGATCGTGGTCGGCGAGGCGGCGGCCGCGTTGGGATCGTTGGCCACGGTCGAGGCGGTGGCGCGCCTGGTCGCCGCGCCGCAACAGGCTGTGCACGACGCGGTGGACGAGTTGTGCGGTCGGGGGTTGGCGTGGCTGGTGTCTGGGACGGTGTGCCTGCCGGAGCGGTTGGCCGAGCATTGGTCGGCCGAGATCAGCGGTGGTCGACCGCTGGCGGCGATCGCGCGGTCGGCACTGGCCGACGATCTGCGTTCGGCGGCCGACGCGTTGGGTGTCGAGGTGGCGGGGCTGCGCAAACCGGAGCTGATCGCCCGGTTGGTCGAGGTCCTGTCCGATGCCCGTGCGATGGCCGACGTGGTGCGTCGGCTGCCCGCGCCCGCGCGGGATCGCCTGGAGCAGTTGCGCCGTGGATATGGCCAGTACTACCCCGGCTATGGGGCACAGGTCGGAACCGGTGCCAGTGCCGATCGCATGCTGGCCGCCGGTGGCCTGGTGGTGCGGGTGCACGGGCGGTGGGAGATGCCCCGGGAGGTCGGGGTGGCGGCCTGGCTGGCGCAGCGGGACCTGCTGGTGACCGGACGGCCGCGGATCCCTCAGGCCGCGGTCGCGGCAACGGCGGCGCTGCCCACTGCGCAAGCGGCGGTGCAGGACCTGCTTCGCGGGGTCACCTCGCTGTTGGACGAGGCGCACGCACATTCCATCGTCGCGTTGAAGAAGGGCGGCGTCGGACCGCGGGAACGGTCTCGGTTGGCCGCACAGCTGGCGCTGCCCGCCGAGGTGCTGGCATTGGGGATCGACCTGACCTACGCGGCCGGTCTGCTCGGCCAGGCGGATGCGGGCTATGCGCCGACCGAGCAGTACGCGGCGTGGCGGGAGGCGACGCCTGCTCGGCAGTGGTCGGAGTTGGTGACCGCGTGGTTCACCCTGGAACACGCGCCGACCAGCCGGGAGATCCAGGGGGACAAGGAACTGCCTCCGCCGCTGCCCCTGGCCTCGGCGGCTGGGGCGCTGCGCCGCGCCGTGCTGCGGGCGGCGCGGGGCGGGCTGTCGGTACGGGCCGTCGGCGACCATGTCGACTGGTTCTTCCCGCTGCACGGGTACGAGGCCGCCCAGTTGCGGGACAAGGTGGCCGCTGCCGTGCGGGAGGCGGAACTGCTGGGGGTGGTGGCCAGCGACGGGCTGACCGACTGTGGCGAACAGCTCGTGGCCATACTCGATGACGGGTCGGGCGACACCGAGCCGGGGGACACGGTCGACGGGTTGGCTGAGCGGGTGGCTGGTGTGCTGGTGGAGTCGCCGTGCACGGTGATCCTCCAGTCGGATCTGACCGCGGTGGTGTCCGGGCAGCCGACGGCGGCGGTCTCGCGGCTGCTGCGAACAGCCGCGGTGAGCGAGGCCCGGGGCGCGGCGGGAGTGTGGCGGTTCAGCCCGGCCAGTGTCCGGGCGGCGTTCGACGCCGGGTGGACGGCCCCACGATTGCTCACTGAGTTGGCGGCGGTGTCGGATCGGCCGGTGCCGCAACCGTTGGAATACCTGGTCATGGACGCGGCCCGCCGACACGGGACGGTCCGGGTGCGGGGGATGCGCTCGTGTGTGGTGGCCGACGAGACCATGATCACCGAGCTGCTGCACACCCGGTCGTTGGCGAAACTGTCGCTGGCGCAGGTGGCGCCGACCGTGCTGTCCAGCCCGTACGAGATGGACGAGGTGTTGGCGCGGCTGCGGGCGGCGGGGTTGTCCCCGGTTGCCGAGGACGCGTCGGGCGCGGTGATCGTCGAACAGCGGCAGGAGCATCGCGCGTCCGCGCCCCGCTCACCGGTGCGGGTCCCGTCCCGTGCTCGGCTGGGCCCGGCGGAGTTGGCCCGGCAGTTGCTCGCCGACCCGAGTGGCGAGGACGGTGGGGCGGGCACCTCGGAGACGTTCGAGCAGTTGGCGCAGCTGAATCCGGCGCTGACCGACACCGAGCTGATCTTGCTGGCCGACGCGGTCGAGCACCAGCGGGATGTGCTGATCACCTACCGGAACAAGACCGGCAATCGGACGGTGCGCGAGATCCAGCCGTGCCACCTGTACGGCCGGTGGCTGGACTCGTGGTGTCATCTGCGGTCCGCGCAGCGGGAGTTCACCGTGGCCAACATCGAGTCGGTCGCACCGGTCGGATGACGTTCCGGCGGGAAAAAGGGTTGGGCGTGATCGCGGCGGGCTGCTAACTTGCCGTCGACCGCGACACCGTCCCAGGAGGTGAGACCCATGAACGCTGTATCGACGTGGGTGCTCCCCCTTCCTGTCACGGTCGGGCGATTGACGTAGGTGTCGCCGGGAGCGCCGCACCACCCAGGCACTCCCGAAAGGCAACACCTCATGTTTTCTCCCCAGCTCACCGCCGAGCCGTCGTCGAACGACACGGCCGAGCGCGACGGCGCCGATCGCGCGCCCTTCCCGTCCGACGTGATCATTGCCGGGTGCGGGCCCACTGGTGCGATGCTGGCAGCCGAACTGCGGCTGCACGATGTGCGGGTACTGGTTCTGGAGCAGGAAACCGAGCCCGTGTCGTTCGTCCGCATCGTCGGTCTGCATATCCGCAGTATCGAGCTGATGGCCATGCGCGGACTGCTGGAGCGCGTCCTCGAACACGGAAGGCGGCGTCCGGCCGCCGGTTTCTTCGCCGCCATCAGCAAACCCGCGCCCGAGGGCCTGGATTCCGCGCACGCCTATCTGCTGGGCATCCCGCAGCCCGTCATCGTCCGCCTGCTCGAGGAGCATGCGATCGAACGAGGTGCACAGGTCCGGCGCGGGTGCGCGGTGGCCGGGTTCGAGCAGGACGACGAGGGTGTGACCGTCGAACTGGCCGACGGGCAGCGGCTGCGGTCGCGGTACCTCGTCGGCTGTGACGGCGCGCGCAGCACGGTGCGCAAACTGCTCGGTGTCGGTTTCCCCGGTGAGCCTTCGCGGACCGAGACGCTGATGGGCGAGATGGAAGTGGGTGTGCCGCAGGAGGAGATCGCGGCCAAGGTGACCGAAATCTACGAGACCAACAAGTCGTTCAGCGTCGGGCCCTTCGGTGACGGGGTCTATCGCGTCGTGGTGCCCGCCGCGGGTGTCAGCGATCGCGCGGAACCGCCCACCCTGGAGGATTTCCGGCAGCAGCTGCGGGCCGTCGCGGGAACCGATTTCGGTGTGCACTCCCCGCGCTGGTTGTCCCGTTTCGGTGATGCCACCCGGCTGGCCGAGCGGTATCGGGTCGGGCGGGTGCTGCTGGCCGGTGATGCGGCGCATATCCATCCGCCCGCCGGTGGTCAGGGCTTGAACCTGGGCGTTCAGGACGCGTTCAACCTCGGCTGGAAACTGGCCGCGCAGATCCGCGGCTGGGCGCCGCAACCGTTGCTGGACACCTACCAGGCCGAACGTCATCCGGTCGCCGAGGACGTGCTGGACAACACCCGCGCCCAGATGGAACTGCACTCCACCGAACCGGGCCCGCGGGCCCTGCGCAGGCTGCTCACCGACCTGATGGACTTCGAGGAGGTGAACCGCTACCTGATCGAGAAGATCACCGCGATCGGCATCCGCTACGACTTCGGCCCCGGCCCCGATCTGCTCGGCCGCCGCCTGCGCGACATCGACGTGAAACAGGGCCGCCTCTACGGTCTGCTGCACCGCGGCCGAGGCCTGCTGCTGGACCGCACCGAACGCCTGACCGTCGGCGGCTGGGCAGACCGGGTCGACTATCTCGCGGATCCCACCGCGGCACTGGATGTCGCGTGTGTCCTGCTGCGTCCCGACGGTCACGTCGCCTGGATCGGTGACGATCAGCGGGACCTGGACGATCACCTCTCCCGCTGGTTCGGCAAGCCCGCCAGCTGATCATCCCGCGTATGTGGCGAGATGGCCAGTAGATCTGCGTTCTCGTCGGGCATCCGGTCGTGCCGTCACGGTCTCGACCAGGGCCCGGCGAGAAGGCTTGGGCCCCATCGGTTTCAGCGACCGAGTGCGGTGTTGATCACGTCTCGGCTGTCGGCCAGCAGGGCGTGCGCGGCGCTCTGGCCGGTCCGCGCGAGGTAGGCGTCGACGAGCCGGTTGCCCACGGCGTACCCGGCGCCGGTCGGCAGGCCGACGGGCGCCGCGCCGAACCGGGCGGCGATGTCGTCGCCGTGCACCCAGGCCGCGAAGTTCTGCATACCGGTCACCTCCAGGCCGGAGACGACCTTGTCGAACACCGTGTCGTCGTGCAGGTGGGGCACGCCGACACGGGTGTGGCCGAGTTCGTCGCCGTAGAGCTGCCGGGCGAACGCGTCGGCCAGTCCCTCGGACACGACCTGCTCCCCCACTGTGACCGTCGCCGGGTCCCACAGGACGTTGCCGGGGTTGTAGCGGAGGTTGTGGTTGAGTTCGTGGACCGCGGTCGCTTCCAGCCGCGCGAGGTTCTCCGGGGACGGCCAGATGTTGAGGTACAGGTACCCGGAGACGCTGCCGTTCGCCGTGATCCCCAGGCTCGGGCCCATGAAATGCTGGTCGCCGGGGTCGCCGACGACCAGCAGCACGGTGATGTCCGGCACGGTGATGGCGGGGGTCGCGGCGAGTTGCACGGCGAGCGCGTCGTGCAGGGCTCGCGTGACCCGGCCCCACGCGTCGGCGGCGCGCATCGTCTCGAGCGCGTCCAGGCACTGGTCCTCGTGGCCCTCGAGTGGGAAGCCGGAGCCCATCCTGTGCAGGGCCACGAGGTCCGGCTCGCCGGGGAAGTACCGGTACATGCCCGCCGCCGGGCGCAGCATGGCCTCCAGCAGGCCGGGCCGGTCCGGGCGTGCGGCCCGCAGGATCTCCTGGATGGCCGGGTGGGTGTCCAGGACCGTGATCGTCATACCCGGCACGCTAAACGTTCCAGCCGCTGGAGACTCAAGTCCACAGTCCCCGGTCAGGTGGCGGCGACCGCGGTGATCGCGGACTGGCGGGTCGCGCGGCGGGCGCTGGCCACGCTGGTGGCCAGGGCGAGGGCCGCGGCAACCAGCACGACACCCAGGTAGGTCATGACCGTCGCGTCGGGCAGCACCGAGCCGGTCTTCACGACGCTGTAGGGGATCACCGTGGCCGTCGCGGCGAGTGTCCCGAACAGCACGCCGACCGCGGCCAGGACACCCGCTTCGGCGCCGACCATGCCCACCACCTGCGGCCGGGTGGACCCGGCCAGGCGCAGCTGGCCGAACTCGCGGCGCCGGTGCAGGGTGGCCGACACCATCGTGTTGACCAGCATCACCGCGGCGAACAGCGCGATCATCGCGACGACGACGTAGTTGAGGGTCGCGACGGTGCCCGCGATGTCGTCGGGCATCCGGGAACTGGCGCTGTTCTCGATGCTCTGCATGTACAGCGTGCCGGTGGCGATCGCGGTGAACAGCACGATCGGGGCCAGCGCGGTGGCCATCTGGTGGGTGTGGCCACGCAGGTTGGCCACGGTCAGGTAGCCGGTGACGCCACCGCGGCGCACCGGGCCCAGCACGCGCGCGGCGGCCGTGATGATCGACGGCCCGAGCAGGGCGAGGCCGATCGCGCACAGGATGGAGCCCTGTCCTGCGACAGCCATCACGGCCATGTCGCCGCTGTCGAACACCGTCATGGTCACCACCGCGCAACTGATCCCCGCGGCGAGCACGGCCGCGCCCACGATGTACCCGACCCGGCCGCGCCTGGACGACCCGGTGGTGAGGCTGGCCGAGGTCGCGCGGCGGGCGGCCAGCAGCGCGGCCAACGCCGCTGAGGCCAGCGTGACGCCCAGCCCCACACTGACGGCGATCGGACCGAACACCGGGGTGACGCCGGGCGGGATGCGGCCCGCGTCGGCCAGCAGCTCGACCAGCAGCCGCCCGGTGAACACCGACGGCGTGACCGCGATCCCGACGGCCACCACCGCGAGGACCGCCGCCTCGGCCAGCAGCAGGCGGCGGATCTGCGCGGGGGTGGCGCCGACCGTGCGCAGCAGCGTCATCTCGGTGGCGCGCTGCCGGACCAGCAGCGTGAGGGTGGACGCCGTGGCGAAGGTGACGATGACCAGTCCCCACCCGCCGACGACGTTGGCCATGATGGTGAGCGATTCGGCGGTGTGCGGGTCGGCCGCGGCACCGGTGTCCAGCAGCGAGGCGAAGGTCATCAGGATCGTCGCGCCGAGCAGGAGTGTCAGCAGGCTGGCGGCGAAACCACCTGCCCGGTAACGGATGGAGCGTAGTGCGAGCTGCACCATTGGTACCCCCAGGGTTCGTGTCGACGGCGACGCTAGTGCGGTGGGCAGGAGCGCGGCGATGGCGGCAACTCCCCCGCAGCGGGTAGGTCCAGACCCACCCGAAGGCGTCAGAATGGCCGGGACCAGCCGCGCAAGGGGTGGATTGACCAATGGCTGACACGGTGGACGCGGTCGGGCCTGCCCGGCCGATGCGGGCGGACACGCGCCGCAACTACGAGCGGCTGCTGGACGCGGCCCGCGCGGCGTTCGCCGAACACGGCACCGACGCGCCGCTCGACGACATCGCCAAACGGGCCGGGGTGGGCTCAGGCACCCTGTACCGGCACTTCCCGACCCGTCTCGACCTAGGTCGTGTCTCAAAGCCCCCGTCCGCGATAGCCGGGCCGGATGCGGTCCCTGACGCCACCGCCGCAACAGCCAAAGACAACCAGTATTCGCGCCGTCGCGGCGGCGACGCCAGGAACCGCCCCACTGAAGCCCGACTCCGGCCTCCGGCCGGGGCAGACTCTCATCGAACGGGGACTTCGAGACACGACCTGGTCGAAGCGGTGTTCCGGGCGCGGATGGAGCAGCTGCTGGCCCGCACGGCGGACCTGCGGGCCCGAACCGGACGCGGGTGAGGCGCTGCGGTTGTTCCTGCGGCAGGTGGTGGCGCATTCCAGCACCTACCGCGGCCTGGCCAGTGCGTTGACGAGCGCGTTGCGCTCCGGCGGTTCGCCGTTGGCGCGCAGTTGTCACACGATGATGTACGACGCGGCCACGCAGGTGCTGGACCGGGCGAAGGCGTCGGGCGTGGTCCGCGCGGAGGTGAACGCGCTGGATCTGCTCAAGCTGGTCAACGGGGTGGCGATGGCCAGCGAGCAGGACCCGGACGACCCGGGTCTGCCGGACCGGCTGCTGGCGATGGTGCTCGACGGCCTGCGCGGCTGACCCCGGTCTCGCGCGATCCCTTCCTTCCCCCTCCGCCGTGACCGTCGTGACCGTCCCCGCGCGGCCGGTCAGCGCGGGCCCACCGGCAAAGCCCGTCATCGATGACCCCCAGTTTCATTCAACACCGGGGGTACGACATTCTCGGGCGGTCGCGGCGTCGAGATCCCGGGTCGGGCCGTGGTCCTGTGGAAGGATCTTGGCCGTGTCAGGCGAACTGATCCGGCCCGTTGCCCGGCTTGTCGAGCCCGCTGACCCGGCGCGGCCGGGCGCGGTGCGGGCCGCGCTGGCCGAGGCGGTGCGGTCGCTGCCCGCGTTGCCGCCCGCGGATCCGGCTGACCGGTACGGGATCCGCGCGTTGACCGTGCTGTGGCTGGAGGCGGACAAGACCGAACACACCCGCCGCGCGTACTTCGCCGACCTGGCCGGGTGGCTGGCGTGGTGTGGCCGCGGCGGACTGGATCCGCTCACCGCCCGCCGGGCCGATGTGGACGCGTGGAAGGCCACGATCACCGTGACCGGACGCGACGGCTCGCTGAGGAAGGCCTCATCGTCCACTGTGTCCCGTCGGCTCGCGGCGATCTCCAGCTGGTATCAGTATCTCGAGGACAACGACGTGACCGACCGCAACCCGGTCGCCGCCGTGAAACGGCCCAAAGTGGACCGTCAGTCGCCGTTTCCCGCGCTCGCCGAGGCGGAGACGGCCGCGCTGCTGGAGCATGTGACGCGGCGGGCGCGGCGGATCGGCAGCGAGGCCGCGCACCGCGACGCGGCCCTGGTGTCGTTGCTGTTCCACACCGGACTGCGGGTGTCCGGGGTGACCACCGCGCAGGTGTCGGATCTCGCGCACGACCGCGGCCACCGCATCCTCTGGTACACCAAGAAGGGCCAGACCAAGGACTTCGTGCCGCTCGCACCGCCGGTCCTGGCGGCACTGGACTCCTACCTCGCGGTGCGGGCCACGCGGGAGGGCCAGGTGTCGGGGCCGCTGCTGGTGACCACACCGCACCCGCGTGACCCAGCGAAAACGGGCGGACGAGCGCTGACCCAGCGGGACGTGTGGCTGGCGCTGCGCCGCTACGCCAAGCAGGCCGGGCTGGCCGCCGCCGACAGCATCACCCCGCACACCTCACGCCGTACCGTCGCCACCACCCTGCTGGCCAACGGCGTGCCGATCGAGAAGGTCCAGGACTTGTTGTCCCACAACGACATCCGTATCACCCGCGGCTACGACGCGGCACGGCACAAGCTCGACTCGTCGCCGGTGTACACGCTGGCGTCGGTGCTCAGCCGCCATCAGCTGGACTGAAGCGGCCGCCACACCGTGGTCGTCTTGATCTCCGCGTCCTCCAGCGCGCGGGGCACCGGCACCTCGTACTGGGCGACGCGGGAGAACTGCTCGCGAGGCAGGTGTGCCCGGCCGGGATCACCGACCAGCACCGTCACGTCCCGAGCCCGCAGACGCCGGATGAACGGCATCATCCGCGAGGTCACGGCCGTGTCGTAGAAGATGTCCCCGGCCAGCACGACGTCGAACCCGTCGGCGTCGCCACCGACCATGTCACCCAGTTCGGTCTCCACCCGCGTGTCGTTGGCCTCGGCGTTGAGCAGGATCGCGTCGATGGCGAACGGGTCGATCTCGTTGGCCACGACCCGCCGCGCCCCGGCCTTCGCCGCGGCCAGCGCGACCACGCCACACCCGGCGGCCAGGTCCAGCACGCTGCGCCCGGCCACGAGCGACGGGTTGTCCAGCACGTACCGCGCCAGCGCCTGACCGCCCGCCCAGGCGAACGCCCAGAACGGCGGCGCCAGGCCTTTCTCGCCGACCTGCGCCTCCACCCGCTCCCACAGGTCGAACGCGTCCTCGGCCAGGTACAGCTGGATCTCGGGGACGTGCGGCGCGTGCCCGAGCCGGGTGTGGGCACGGACGAAGGCGGCGGTCTCGGCGGTCACCGCCCCATGGTCTCAGGTGGTCTGCAGGCGCACTCCGGTCAGCTCCTCGGAGACCTCCCACAGCCGCCGAGCGACGTCCTCGTCGTAGGCGGCGCGGATCGCCCGCACGACGGTCGGGTGGCCGCGTTGCTGCATGAACCTGTCCGGCCCGATGTAGGAGCCGCTGGCCAGGCCCGGCTTGGTCGCGGCGTACAGGCTCGGCAGCGCGCCCATCGCCATGTCCTGCGCGAAGATCTTGTTGCCCAGGCCGATGACGAACTCCACGAGCTTGCTGCCGGTGGCCTTCGCCGTGGTGGACTGCAGGTTGGTGTCGGCGTAGCCGGGATGCGCCGCGTAGCTGCCCACGCCGGTCAGGCGACGGTCGAGCTCGAACGCGAACAGCAGGTTCGCCAGCTTCGTGTTCGAGTACGCCGCCCACTTCTGGTAGGTCCGCTCGCCCTGCAGGTTGTCGAACTCGATCCGGCCGCGCTGCGCCAGGCCGCTGGACACCGTGACCACGCGGGCGCCCGCGCGCCGCGTCAGCAGGCCCGCCAGACGTCCGGTCAACGCGAAGTGCCCGAGGTGGTTGGTGCCGAACTGCAGCTCGAACCCGTCGACGGTGGTGCGGAACGGCAACGCCATCACCCCGGCGTTGTTGATCAGCAGGTCCAGCCCGTCGTGCCGGTCGGCCAGCTGCTCGGCGAACTCCCGCACCGAGGCCAGGTCGGCCAGGTCCAGCTGTCGCAGTTCCAGCGACGCGTCCGGGACGGCCTCGCGGATCCGCTCGGCGGCACCCGCGCCACGATCGGTGTCGCGCACGGCCATCACCACGTGCGCGCCCGCGCGGGCCAGTTCGCGGGCGGTGACCAGGCCGAGGCCGCTGTTGGCCCCGGTGACCACGGCCAGCCTGCCGCTCTGGTCGGGAATGTCGGCCGCGGTCCACTTGCCTGCCATACCAGCCCCTTCCATCGTGGTACGCCACCGTACCACGACGTGGGGTGCTTACCCGGCTACGCCACGTGGGAGTCGCCGTAGCGCTCGGGAAAAACGGGCGGATACGGTCTGATTGGCTCCGTAGGATCTGCGCGGTGTTGACGATTCATCCGCTTGAGCAAGCGTCGATTGTGCGTGAGATCGAGCGGGCAGTGTCGGCCCATCTCAGACGAACATGGGTAGTCGCGGATTTCATCAATCTGAACGACCGCGCGTCGCATCCGTGTGGGCTCTTTCAGGGAGACTCGTTTTCGGTGTTCGCGAAGCTTGACGTCGCAGCGGAGGGCGCTGAGCAGTTCACCGCGGAGCTTCACGGTCTCAACCTGCTGCGACAGCGGACGCTCGTGGCGACGCCAAGGCCCGTCGCCACCGGTGTGATCCGCCTTGAGGCTGGTGCCCTGCTGCTGTTGGAGGCGATCTCGGAAGTTCCTCCGGCGGCGCGATCGGTCAGCCAGTGGAGGTCGATCGGTCACGCATTGGCCATGACGCATCAGGCTCACGATGAGCGGTTCGGTCTGGAGGAGTTCAACGGGTTCTTCGGTCCGCTGCGGCAGGACAACCGGCCGGTGGACTCGAACCGGTGGGCCGACTTCTACGCCGAGCGTCGGCTGATCCCGCGCCTGCGATCGGCGGTCGACTCTGGCCACCTTCCCACGGACCTGGCCGCCGGTGTCGAACAGTTGATCGACAGGCTGCCCGCCCTGTGTGGGCCGGAGCCCCGGCCGTCGCTGCTGCATGGTGATGCGCAGCAGAACAATTTCCTGACCACCGCTACGGACGCGGTTCTGCTCGACGCGTCCCCGTACTTCGGCCATCCGGAGATCGATCTCGCCTTGGTCGACTACTTCGCCCCGGTTCCGCACGACGTGTTCGCGGCGTACGGCGACGTGACGCCGATCGATCCGGAGTTTCGGCGGCGTCGCGAACTGTGGCGGCTCTTCGGCTACCTCGCCGTGATCACCGTCGACGGCTCGTCGGCCTTCGGTCGCCCGTTCCTCGACCGCATCGCAGACGCCATTACGCGCTACCGATAGTTGTGGCGGCTGTCGATGTCGGTCGAATTCATTTCCAGTGACTGGAATGCCCCATCGCGATAGATTCCTGCCATGGCAGTCCATCGCGTCGCGATCCTCGTCCTCGACCGCGTGATTCCCTTCGACTTGGGCATCCCGGTACTGGTGTTCGAGCAGCGGCAGTTCACGCCGTATCGGATGACGTTGTGCGCGGAGACCCCGGGCGATGTGATGACGACGGCGGGCTTCACCGTGCGCGTGAACGGCGGGCTACACGTGGCGCGCCGGGCGGACACGATCATCGTGCCCGGCTACGCGCCGGATGCGCGACCAACACCAGCGGTGTCGAACCTGTTGGCCAGGGCGCACGACCGGGGCAAGCGCATCGTGTCGATCTGCACCGGGGCGTTCGCGTTGGCGGCGGCCGGAGTCCTGGATGGACGGAAGGCCACGACCCATTGGCGCCACGCCGATCGGCTCGCCGAGGAATTCCCCCGGGTCCGGGTCGACCGCGACGCCCTTTACATCGACGAGGGCACCGTGCTGACCTCCGCCGGCGTCGCGGCGGGCATCGACCTGTGCCTGCACATCGTCCGCACCGACCTCGGATCCCGCATCGCCAACGACATTGCCCGGGACATCGTCGCCGCGCCACACCGCGGTGGCGGCCAATCGCAGTACATCGAGCGGAGTGTTCCGCCGGAGCGCGGCACCTCGCTGTCCGCCACCCGGGCTTGGGCCCTCGGCCGGCTCCAGCGCCCGCTCACCGTCGCGGACCTCGCCCGGCACGCCGGGCTGTCCGAGCGCACCCTGGCCCGCCGGTTTGTCGCCGAGACCGGCGTGTCACCGCTGCAATGGCTGCTCGCCGCGCGCATCGACCTCGCCCGCGAGCTCCTGGAACGCGAGGATCTCAGCGTCGCGCAGATCGCCAACCGCTGCGGCATCGGCACGGTGGCCAACCTCCGCACGCACTTCCGCCGGTTGGTCGGCACTTCGCCCACCGACTACCGTGGAACGTTCGCCTCCTCATAGGGCTGCCTGACTCAACTATCCCAGCGTGACGCCGCGAGCACCTGGTCCTCGAAGCGGGTGAAGTCGTCGGTGCCTCGAAGCCGCGCGAGTTCCCCGGGAAGGGTCATCGGCGGGCCCTTCTCCGGACGGGCGACGACCTGACCGCCGATCGCGTCGAACAACTCACGCACCACGGAAAGCCTCGGGTAGGCGTCGTGGATCAGCTGCGCGTCGGCATCGGTGATGAACTCGCTGCCGCTCGCGGTGACGTCGATGACGATGCCGCCGTTGGACAGCGCGCACACCGCACCGCGCCGCTCGACGATCCCCGGCGAGGTGTGCAGGGCGATCGCCTGCCAGATCGTGTCGACCGCCTCGGCGGCAAAGCCGCGGGCGGTCATGAAACCCGCGGCCAGATCCGCACCGTCCACTTCGAACCGCTGGCTACCGTTCCCCCTGTCGGTCAGCCCGACATCGTGCAGCACGCACGCCAGGAACAACAGCTCCGGGTCGTAGTCCGCGCCCGGCAGCATGCCACGGTGCCGACCGAACAGGCGCGCGAACAGGAAACTGCGAATGCTGTGGTTGACCAACGATTCCGACTCGGTCCGCTTGATCCATTCCAGGGCTTCCCGCGCGGTGGCACTGTCGGGGAGAACCAGCAGGTCGCCGTCGGCGGTGACCGTCTCTTCGTCCATGCCGGTCATCTTCTGTCCGAACGGCCATCCGGCCAAGTGGCTGAAATGACAACATGCGATAGATTCCCGCCATAGCGGAGGAGCCTCTGACAGAGCGGGGACGGCCGCGACTGTGGGGCCTCAGCAAGATGGGCCCACCGGCGCGACCGAGCAGCAGCTGGTCACCGCCGCAGTGGCGGACGATCCGGTCAGCTCCTCGTCCGCGAACACCTGCGCCGCCACGCAGTACCTCCACGCCAGTATCCAAAGATCCCCAGCTCAGAAGCCTGATCAGCGATATCCGCCCGATTTTTCCCGAGTTCTACGGCGACCCCACATGGGCGCAGCCACCGGTCGAAATGACGGACAGGACCACAACGGCGTATTGACATCGATGTCAAACCTGAGTTGTCCTGTGCCCGACCCGACAGGGTCGTCCCTTTCCTCGACGCGGAGGCAGCTCATGGGGCACCGGCGGACCACCAGGCCACGACCCACGATCACCCGGCTCGCGGCAGCCGCCGTCGGCGTGACACTGTTGACCACCATGCTGGTCACCCCAGCCGCCGCCCAACCCAGCGGCACCACCGACTTCGCCTCGTCGTTCGAAACCGGCGACCCCCAGCCGACCTGGACCGACACCGCAGAGAAAGCCTCCGGCGTCACCAGCGACGACCCCACCCGCATCCCCGGCGACATCACCGACAAGATCGTCACCGTCACCGCCAACGGCGAGAACACCGGCTCCGGCGAAGTCAAGGAAAACCTCGTCGACCACGACCCCGGCACGAAATGGCTCGTGTTCGAACGCACCGGCTGGGTCCAGTTCACCTTCGCCGAACCCGTCGACGTCGTCCGCTACGCCCTCACCTCCGCCAACGACGCCCCCGGCCGCGACCCCCGCGACTGGACACTCAAGGCCTCACCCGACGGCCACACCTGGACCACCCTCGACACCCGCACCGGCCAAACCTTCGACACACGACTGCAGACCAAGCAGTACACGTTCACCGGCGGCACGAAATACCCGCACTACCGGCTGGACTTCACCGCCAACAACGGCGACCCCATCCTGCAACTGGCCGAAACGCAGTTCTCCGAAACCACCCCGCAGGCCGAAACCCGCATCCACGTCGCACCCAACATGGGCACCGCCGTCGGCGACGGCCCCACCAGCGCCTTCACCGCCAAGACCAAAGCCGGGTTCACCGGCCGCAAAGCACTGCGCTACGTCGGCACCCACACCGCCACCGGCCGCGCCTACTCCTACAACAAAGTCTTCGACGTCAACGTTGTCCTCACCCCGACCAGCAGACTGTCCTACCTGCTGTTCCCCGAGTTCCTGCTGAACGACCTGAACTACCCCAGCACCCACGCCGCCATCGACCTCGCGTTCACCGACGGCACCCACCTCAGCGACCTGGGCGCCGTCGACCAGCACGGCAACCCCCTCACCCCACAGGGCCAGGCCGCGTCCCGCACCCTCTACACCCAACAGTGGAACAACGTCGCCGCCGACATCGGCACCGTCGCCGCGGGCAAAACCGTCGACCGGATCCTGCTGGCCTACGACAACCCGAAAGGCCCCACCGGACTCAAAGGCTGGGTCGACGACATCAAGATCACCGCCGCACCCCTCGCACCGGCCCGCACCAGCCCCGCCGACCACGTCCTGACCACCCGCGGCACCAACGCCACCAGCTCCTTCTCCCGCGGCAACAACTTCCCCGCCACCGCCGTCCCACACGGCTTCAACTTCTGGACCCCCGTCACCAACGCGGGCTCCACCAGCTGGCTCTACGACTACGCCCGCGGCAACAACGCCGACAACCTGCCCACCCTGCAGGCCTTCGCCGCCAGCCACGAACCCAGCCCCTGGATGGGCGACCGGCAAACCTTCCAAGTCATGCCCTCCACCGCCAACGGCACACCCGACGCGAACCGCGGCGCCCGCGCCCTGCCCTTCCGACACAGCAACGAAACCGCCACCGCACACCACTACAGCGTCACCTTCGACAACGGCGTCACCACCGACATCGCCCCCACCGACCACGCCGCGCTGTTCCGCTTCGGCTTCCCCAGCACAGACAACACAGCCGCCAACCTGATCCTCGACAACGTCAACAACAACGGCGGCCTCACCCTCAACCCCGCCACCCGCACCATCACCGGCTACTCCGACGTCCGCAGCGGACTGTCCGCAGGCGCCGGGCGCCTCTTCGTCTACGCCACCTTCGACAAACCCGTCACCGCCAGCGGCATGCTCCCCGGCGGCGGCGGCCCAGCCGTCACCGGCTACCTCAAGTTCGACACCGGCACCGACAACACCGTCACCATGCGGATCGCCACCTCACTGCTCAGCATCGACCAGGCACGCCGCAACCTCGACCAGGAAATCACCGCCACCGACACCCTCGACACCGTCAGCGCCCGCGCCAAAGCCGCCTGGAACACCAAACTCGGCATCATCGACGTCGAAGGCGCCACCGACGACCAACGCACCACCCTCTACTCCAACCTCTACCGACTGTTCCTCTACCCCAACTCCGGCCACGAGAACACCGGCACGCGGGAGAAACCGGCATACAAGTACGCCAGCGCGTTCGTCCCCAACACCGGCCCCGACACCCCCACCCACACCGGCGCCAAGGTCACCGACGGCAAGGTCTACGTCAACAACGGCTTCTGGGACACCTACCGCACCACCTGGCCCGCCTACACTCTGCTCACCCCCACCCACGCCGGTGAGATGGTCGACGGCTTCGTCCAGCAGTACCGCGACGGCGGCTGGATCTCCCGCTGGTCCTCACCCGGCTACGCCAACCTCATGACCGGCACCAGCTCCGACGTCTCCTTCGCCGACGCCTACCTCAAAGGCATCACCAACTTCGACGCCCGCGCCGCCTACGACGCCGCCGTCCGCAACGCCACCGTCACCCCGCCCAACCACAGCGTCGGCCGCAAGGGCATCGACAAATCCATCTTCCTCGGCTACACCCCCACCTCCACCGGCGAAGGCATGTCCTGGGCACTGGAGGGCTACATCAACGACTTCGGCATCGCCCAGATGGCGAAAGCACTCGCCGACAAAGCCCCACCCAACGACCCCCGCACACAGGAATACCTCGACAACGCCGAGTACTTCCGCAACCGCGCCCAGAACTACGTCACCATGTTCGACCCCGCCATCGGCTTCTTCCAAGGCAAAACCAACGACGGAAAATGGCGCACCACCCCCGACAAGTACGACCCCCGCGAATGGGGCCACGACTACACCGAGACCAACGGCTGGAACATGGCCTTCACCGTCCCCCACGACGGCCAAGGCCTCGCCAACCTCTACGGCGGCCGCGACAAACTCGCCACCAAACTCGACACCTTCTTCACCGAACCGGAAACCGCCCGCTACCCCGGCTCCTACGGCGGCACCATCCACGAGATGATCGAAGCCCGCGACGTGCGCATGGGCCAATACGGCCACAGCAACCAGCCCTCACACCACATCCCCTACATGTACAACTACACCGGCCAGCCGTCCAAGACCCAGCAGAAGGTCCGCGACATCACCAGCCGCCTCTACCTCGGCAGCGAAATCGGCCAGGGCTACCCCGGCGACGAGGACAACGGCGAAATGTCCGCGTGGTGGCTGTTCAGCGCACTCGGCTTCTACCCACTGCAGATGGGCGCACCCACCTACGCCATCGGCTCACCACTGTTCACCAAAGCCACCGTCAACCTGGAGAACGGCCGCAAGATCGTCATCAACGCGCCCAAGAACTCCCAGCGCAACATCTACGTCCAAAGCCTCAAGGTCAACGGCAGACCACACGACAAGACCTACCTCACCCACGACCAACTCGCGGGCGGCGCCACCCTCGACTTCGACATGGGCCCCCAGCCCTCGACATGGGGAACAGGCGCCGACGCCGCCCCACCCTCACTGACCACCGGCACCCAGGTCGCGACACCACTGCGTGACACCACCAACCTCACCGGCGCCCTGTTCGACAACAACTCCCACACCGAAGCCACCGCCACCACCATCGACGTCACACCACCCCGGCCCCACGACATCGTCGAGTTCTACACCGTCACCTCCGGCACGAACGCAGCCACCGACCCCCACGCCTGGACACTCACAGGCTCCTACGACGGCAAGAACTGGACGGTCGTGGACGAACGGAAGGCACAAACCTTCCCCTGGCGCCAGCAGACCAAACCGTTCAAACTCGCCAAACCCAGCCGCTACACCCACTACCGGCTCGAGTTCACCGGCCCCGCCACCCTCGCCGAACTGGAATTCCTCGCCAAACCCACCCCCACCTGCGCCCAGACCATCACCGGCACCCACAACGGCCCCCTGCGCGTCACCGGCGTGCTCTGCCTGACCGACGCAGCCGTCAACGGCCCCATCCAGATCGACCCGGGCGCCTCGCTCTACGCCTTCGGCAGCACCGTCACCGGCCCGGTCACCGGCACCCAGGCCGCCGCCGTCGCCCTGATCAACACCAAGATCACCGGACCCGTGACACTGACCAGGACCCGCGGCGAACTCACCATCGGCGCCACCACCATCACCGGACCCCTGTCCCTACTGGACAACACCGGACCGGTCATCGGCTCCTCCCACGTCACCGGACCCGTCGCCTGCACCGGCAACACACCACCACCAGCCAACAACGGACTCACCAACACCATCACCGGCCCCCGCACGGGCCAATGCGGCCAGATCTGACACCACCCCCTGGGTGGGCCGGACTCGTGCCCACCCACAGGTAGGATCTTTCCCCGTGGACGTCTACCTGCTGATCCTCGGGGATCACCTGCCGGACCCACGCACCGGGCGGACACTGTCCGAACCGGACCGCATCCGAGCCATGGTCGACCAGGCCGTCGTCGCCGAACAAGCCGGATTCACCGGCGTCGCCATCGGCGAACACCACTTCACCCACTACATCGTCTCCGCACCGGAACTCCTGCTCGCCACCATCGCCGCCCGCACCACCACCCTGCGCCTGTCCACCGGCGTGACACTCCTGGCCCACCGCGACCCCGTCCGCGTCGCCGAAGAACTCGCCACCCTCGACGTCCTGTCCGACGGCCGCGCCGAACTCATCGTCGCCCGAGGCGTGTCCACCGAAACCGACGTCGCCTTCGGCATCTCCCCCTCAGACCTGCGACCCCGCTTCCACGAATACCTGCGGCTGCTGCTGCGCCTGCTGCAACAGGAAAACGTCACATGGAACGGCACCTTCCGCAGCCCACTGAAAAACGTCACCACCACACCCCGGCCGATCCAGAAACCCCACCCGACACTCTGGGTCGGCAGCGGCTCAGCCAACTCCGCCGACTTCGCCGCCGAACTGGGCATGCCCCTCATGCTGCCCAGCACCCTGCGCGACCCCAGCGTCTACGTGGATGTCGTAGCCCGCTACCGCAGCTTCACCTCCGGCCGAGTCGCCCTGCCCAGCCACGTGTACGTCGCCGAAAACCACGCGCGGGAACGCTGGAAACCCTATTTGAAGGCGTACGCCGAGTTCGCCAGCCCGTGGCGGGGCGACGGCAGAACCATCGACGTCGACCGTCTCATCGACGGTGCCGCGATCTGCGGGGCTCCCTCGGAGGTCGCCGACCGGTTGAACGCCCAGCAGAAACTGCTGGGGCTGGACGCGCACCTGGTGCTCATCGACATCGGCGGCCTGCCACCCGACGAGGTCCTCGCCGCCATCCGCCTGTTCGGCGAGAAGGTCATCCCCCAGCTCGACGCGTGACCAGCCCAGCAAGATCAATGCTCATCGGGAAGGGCTTGGTCGTGGTGAATCCACCGATCGCCTCACCGGTATCCACATATCCTGACGTCTCGGTCAGTTCACAGACGCGCACCGAGATGGGGTCCTTCACATCGACGATCCAGTAGTGCGGGATCCCCGCCTCGGCGTACTCCGCACGCTTGATCTTGTAGTCCATCCGCCGCGACCCCGGCGACACGAACTCCACCACCAGCAGGACATCCGATGCCCGCATGGTGTCACCAGCATCCTCGGTTCTCTCGAACGCGACACCGTCACCAACGATAAGGTCAGGTCGCCGAACCGTCCCGGGCTGATCCACCTGGGCCAGGCCGAGGTCGAGGTCGATCTCGGTGAGCACCTCGAGGTCGGATGCCACCGGCAGTTGATCCTCAAGTTGCTTGGCTAGTGCGTTCACCCCCAGCACGTGGCGCCGCTTGGGACTCGGCGACATCAAGATGCTGCCCTCCTGCAGCTCGGTCCGATGTTCGGTCTCACCGAGCGCGGCGTACTCACCGACTGTGTAGAAATGCGTCGGCAGCTGCTCCATCGCGGTCACGGCTCCTCCTCACGTAGCCCACCGAGCCTGGCATGGGCGTGCGAACCCGATAGAGAGCCTACCTGTCACCGTCCGTGTCGGCCCGCGCGAACAGCACCGTTCGCGCGGGCCAACACAGCGTTGGCTACTGCACGACCAGCGCGTAGTCCGCGTCCGTCGCCGTTGTTTCCACGTGACCGTCAGCGTTGATCTGGCTGGCGAGCACGTCCACCTTCCACGTTCCCGGCGCCGCCGAATCCAGCAGCACGTTCTCCACCGTGTCCACAGTGTTCGGTGAACCACCCGCCGTGGACTGTGTGCCCGCCGACAGGCCGTTGTTGCCGTAGTACACCGTGCCGTTCGGGGCGGTCACGCGCAGCGTAAGGTCGTTCACCCGCGCCACCGACGCGCTTGGGCTGCCCGCCGGGTCGGAGTAGACCAGCGTCGCCTTCAACGGCTTGGTCGCCGACACCGCCACCGAATAGCTCTTGGTCTGGCCCTGCGTCAGCAGATCCGTCTCGTTGACCAGAACCGGGAACTTCCACCCGTTCGCCTTCGCCACGTTGTAGGCGTTGCCCACGCTCGCACTGCCCCAACCCTGGTGGGTACGGGTCATGTCGTGCTCGGTGCCGGAGAAGGGGTACTGGTTGGCGGTGTTCACCAGCAACGCCTTCGCCGTCGCGGCGTGCGGACGCGAGGTGAACACGTCACGCGCCTTGCCCGGTCCACCGTCGAACACGCCGTCCGCCCACATCTGGAACAACAGACCCGCGTTGCCACACGTGATCGGCGTCGCGCCGCTCGTGCCACCGAACGACGACGTGTACGACGTGTCGCTCGTCGACGAGGTCGTGTCGATCGCGTCGTAGTAGTTCGACAGCTCCGGCTTCAGCCTGCCGTCCGCCGCCGGGCCGATGCTCGCGCCACGGTTCCACTTGTCGTCCGTACGCGACAGCGTGTTGAAGTGGTACTGCCCGCCCACCGACAGCACATTCTTCGCCCACGCCTCCGGACGAGAACTGCGGGTGCCCGCGTTGGACTGCGACTGGCAGATCAGGATGTCGTGGTCGAACACGATCTTGTCCAGCGCCGCCGACACCGTCGTGTACGACGTGGTCAGCGAACTGCCCCAACTGTTGCTCTGGAACACCGCGCGATAGTTGCCGGTCGACGCCACCAGTTCACGGGTGTGCGCGTACCGGTCCGGCTTGTTGTACGTCGCGAAGACTCCCTGGCCTTCCGGCAGGAAACCACGCCGGGTCGCGCTCGCGCCCTGGGCGAAGATCTCGCCGTAGGTCGACGTTCCGTGGCTGGTGTCGGTCGAGTTCGCGCCGTGCATGACCGGCGGCCGCGCCTTGAACTCCTGGTGCGTGGCCCGCAGACCACCGTCCATCACCTCACCGCGGACACCCTGCCCGCGATAGCCGCCCGCCGTCTCGATCGCGTTCGCGCCCGTGGCCTCACGCGCGGTGTTGACGTCCGTCTCCGGCGCGGACAACGCGCCGATGGCCAGCACCTCCGGCAGTCGGCTGATCCCGGCGAGCTGGCCCGCGTCCAGCGAGACGGCCAGATGCTGGCGGCTTTCGGAGACCATCTCCACCTGCCCGCCCGCGCGCCGGACACGCTCGGCGACCACGCCCTGGTCGGCAGCGTCCGACTCGACCAGCGTGACCAGGTACTGCCCGGACGCGGCGGCCCTCGACGCCGTCGTCTCCACCTTGTCGGTGGGCTGGTAGTCACCGACCCAGCGCACGAAATTCAACCCGGACACGGATTTCCGCGCGCCCGCGTCCATTCGCACGACATAGGCGAAATCGGGAATGTAAGTGCCGATTCGAGCGCCGAGCGACCGCAATTGCGCACGCTGGGCGTCGGTCAGAACATTGCGGAACTGAACGAGATATGCGCCGTTGCCCGACTCGGCAACGGCGGAACGCGCATTGGTTTTCGTGGGGTCGAAGACCCGATTCGCCAGGTAGATGAACTGGGCGTCCTGTGGCGTGTCGGAACCGACCGCGTTGATGACACCCGTGGCCATCAGTGCGGCGGCGAATACCGAACCCACAAGCAGGCCGCGTCGTGACCGCAGCATGAAACAACCTCCGGATCGCAGCAGGGAATACCCGGGCAGGAGGAAATGCCCGAGCAGGTCACCGACGGTACCGACCGGTTGACATTCGGTCAGCCGCCAAACGGCCTACCGGAGATTGTGTGAAAAACTGGGAAAATTTTCCCTCTCGGAGCTGTCGGGAACATATTTCGCAGGGAATGGACTTGGGCGAATGATGGTGACCGCAGTTTCGTCACATGATGAAGGTATTGTGGCCATAGTATCAATGGCAGTGCAGGTGACTTTGCCGATGTCGGCCCGGGTCTCGATGCAGGAGGCCGGACTGGTGACGCGGGAACGCGACCGGCAGGACCGGCGCAAGAACTCCGTGACCGTGACCCCCGAAGGGCACGCACGCTGCAGCGGTGCGCGGCGCTGGCCGACGAGGCCAACGACGCGCTGCTCGCACCGCTCAACACCACCGAGCGCAGACAGCCGATGGCGTTACTGACGCGCGTGCACGAGGCCTGACGCGGCTCAGCCGGTGCGTCGGCCCGCCGCGGACACGATGGCGGCCACGGTGTCGTGTGTCGCGAAGTCGGCCTCGGCCAGCACCGTGTTGTCGGCGAGCGAGACCGTAGTCGGGGCCGTGCCGGGGTCGGCGTCCCAGAAGTTGCCGACGAACGCGACGTGGTCCAGCGGCGGCGACACCTCCAGGACGGCAGGTTTGTCGTTGCGGTGGATGACGTTGCCCTGCACGGTCACCCACGCGGCGCCGTAGTCTGTGTAGAGCGCGAAGTTGTACGGCGTCACGGTGTCACGCACGACGTTGCCGCGAATGAGGGCGCCGTCGGCGTACGAGCTGCCCTGCGTGCCCGCGATGTAGATGCCGCCGCCGTCGGCGAGGACCTGCATGGTGTCGTGCACCAGGTTGTTGAGCACCTGCGTGGCCGTGCCGTCGTAGACGACGATCCCGGCGTGCGGGACGTGGTCGATCTCGTTGTGGGCGATGACCGTGCCGGTCGTGCCCGCGACCACGACGGCGGGCGACCCGTGGAATTCCAGGCCGATGTCGTGGATGTGGGTGTTGGTGATCCGGCAGTCCCGCGCGGCGCCGCCGACCGTCACACCGCCACCGGCGATGGTGTCGATCTCGCTGTCGCGCACCGTGTTGCCCGCGCCGCCCTGGAACTCCAGCGCGACACCGCCGATCCTGGTCAGGCGGCAGCGGTCGAGCGTGATGCCCGTGCAACCGTGGAACCGCAGCGCGCCGGGGATGCTCGCCGCGTCGGCCGGGACCCGCACCTGCCCGGCGCCGTCGGCGAAGGTGACGGTCATGATCTCGCCGCCGTCGTAGTAGCCGTTGCCGTGGTAGTGCAGGAACCCCTCGGGCGTGCCGGGCCGCAGCCAGGTCGCGTCGGCGAACGTGATGCCGCGGAACACCACGTCGTGCACGTTCTCCGCGCGCACCAGCGTGTCCAGTACGGGCACGGTGACCTCGTCGACATGGTGTCCGTGCCGTGGCAGGTAGTGCAGGACGCCGTCGGCGACCGCGTACGTGTCCTCGGTCAGGAACGATGGGCTGTTCTCGATCGAGGTGGGGTTGTCGGCGCCGTTGGTCTCCCCCGCTCCGGGGCCGTCCCAGCTGATCACCGACTGGTACAGCTCGCTCGCCCAGCCGAAGGCGGGCTGTGCCATGGTGACCGCCGTGCCCTCGACGGCCGTGACCGGGCAGCGGGCGTGCGACCACGGGTACACGCCCCGGTAGACCATTTCCATCTCGCCGCGCCACTGCTGTGGCTCGGCCAGCACGTAGCCGCTGTCGGTACGGGTCAGCGGTTGGTCCAGCACACGCGACGCGCGGCTGACGCGGCGCCCGGCGGCGTAGAGCTGCCGGACGGCCAGTCCAGGCACGGGGGCTGTCCAGACACCGTCCTCTCCCCTGCTCCAGCCGCTGACGACCTGGCCGCCGCTGATCACCACCTGTTCCCCGTCGTGGGCCTGGAACGTCACGCCGGAGTCCGCCGCCGACAGCGTGAGCGGCTCGGCGAGGCGGTGTGTCCCGGCGCGCAACGTGATCACCTCACCGGGCCCGGCCAGCTGCCGGGCTCTGTGCAGGGTGGCCAACGGCTGGTCGATCGTGCCGGTGGCGGCGTCGTCGCCGGACGGGTGGACGTAAAGCGGCATGACTGGTTCCCCTTGCGTGTTTATGGCGTATACTTCACATATACACCATAAACAAGCCGGGGAGTCAAGTGCCGGATCCGGAGCGCAGTACCGAACTGTTGTGGGGCACGCGTGCCAAACGCGGCCTCGATCTGGACACGATCGTGCGCACCGCGATCGGCATCGCGGACACCGAGGGCATCGGCGCGGTGTCCATGCGGCGGGTGGCCCAGCAGCTGGGCTTCACGTCCATGTCGCTCTACCGGCACGTGCCCGGCAAGGCCGAACTGCTGGACCTGATGCGCGACGCGGTCATGGCCGCACCGCGCCAGCCCGTGCCGACCGACTGGCGCGAGGGGATGGAGGCGTGGGCGCGGGCCGCGCTGGCGCTGTACCGCGAGCACCCGTGGCTGCTGGAAACGTCCGGGTCGCGCACCATGCCGGGCCCGCACGCGATGGCCGGGTTCGAGTGGGCGCTGGCACTGGTGGCGAGCACCGGCCTGCCGCCTGCGCAGATCGTGGCGGTGGTGACGCTGGTCGGCGGGTTCGTCGAGAGCGCGGCCCGCCAGGTGGTCGACGTCATCACCACCGAGCGGGACTCCGGCGTGACCCACGACGAGTTCTGGGGCTCCCGCGACTCGCTGTTCGAGCACATGGACCGCTACCCCACGCTGACCCGGATCTACGAGCAGGGCGGATACGACGAGCCGCTCGACCCGTTCGAGTTCGGCCTGCAGCGGGTCCTCGACGGCGTCGCCGCCCTGATCGGCGCCTCCTCCAGCAGCACAGCCCCCGTCAGCACAGTCGCGATCCGTGACGAAAGTCGTGATGATTCGCGTGATGGAAGTGCGTGCGTGGTGTGCGGGACGCGGATCGAGGCCACCGGGAAGGGCAGGCCGAAGGCCTACTGCTCGCGGGCATGCCAGCAACGGGCCTACCGCGACCGGACAGCCCGCTGACCAGGCCCGGCTACGCGCGTACCGCCTGGAGGACTCCGACGCCATCCACGCGGCCCGCTGCCTACGCGCGACCATGCACGGATTCGCGGTGCTGGCCCACCGGGTCAGGCCGGATGGCCAGGCCACCCGGTCCGGCCACGCGGACAGCCCGATACCCACGCCCCTCCCCTACACGCATGCGCATCGGACTGCCCGGCACCGTCCCAGCGGCCACACTGCCGCCCGAACCGGCCCATACCCCGCCGCAACCGGATCACAGCGACCCGTGCCACAGCGGACCGCACCACCAACACCAGCGAGAAACCCGCCGACCGGGCGACCAGCACCACACCCACCCCAGTCAGCACCTCCGGGCACGCCCCCATCGCCGCCGCGACGCACCCGCCCATACTCCTACCGCGTCAGGACCGTCCCCTCCATGACGTCCCCGACCACCAGCGCCACAGCACCATCATGGACGCCAGCAGCAGCGATACCACCGTGCACACCATCGTGAACACCGCGAACCACCGCATGCCACGACTGTGCCCCACCCAGCTGCGGCAAACCTTGCACCAACCTGCCAGCCGCAGGTCACCGGCTACTTCCCGGTGGATCCGCCGACCACCGCGTCCGAACCGGACCGCTTGGTGGTCTTCTTCGTCGGCTTCGGCGGCACCACGCTCGCCAGGTCACCACCGTTGTCGTTGGTCCGCAACACGAACGGCCGCGTGTCGGTGTACCGCACCACCGACACCGACGCCGGATCCACCACGATCCGCTGGAACGAGTCCAGATGCTGCCCCAACGCGTCCGCCAGCACCGACTTGATCACGTCACCGTGGCTCACCGCGATCCACACCGCGTGCGCCCCGTGCTCCTCGGTCACCCGCGCGTCATGCGCCCGGATCGCCGCCACCGCACGGGCCTGCACGTTCGCCAGGCCCTCACCGCCGGGAAACACCGCGGCCGACGGATGCGTCTGCACCACCCGCCACAACGGCTCCTTGCCCAACACCGACAGCTTGCGGCCCGTCCAGTCGCCGTAGTCGACCTCCGACAGCCGCGCGTCCGTCACCACCTGCAGGCCCTTGGCCGCCGCCACCGGCGCCACCGTCTGCTTGCACCGCAGCAACGGCGACGCCACGATCGCCGCCACCGGCACGCCCGCCAACCGCTCCACCAACGCGGCGGCCTGCTTGACCCCCGTGTCGTCCAACGACACCTTCGGGGTGCGCCCGGCGAGCACACCGGAACCGTTCGCCGTCGAGCGTGCGTGCCGTAACAGGATCACCGTGGCCATGATCCCGACCTTACGTGGCCGGAATGGCGTTCGTTGCCAGCAACACCATCAACAACACACCCAGCACGATCCGGTACCACACGAACACCGAGTACGTGTGCTTCGAGACATACCGCAGCAGCCACGCGATCGTCGCGTACCCCACGACGAACGCGATCACCGTCGCCACGATCATCTGCGCGGTCGACGCGTGCGGCCCCGGCCCCGTCTTGTCCATCACGTCCGGGATGCTGAAAATCCCCGCACCGAACACCGCGGGCAACGCCAGCAGGAACGAGTAGTCCGTCGCGGCCTTGCGCTCGAGCCCCAGAAACATCCCGGCTGTCAGCGTGCCACCCGACCGCGACACACCCGGCACCAACGCCATCGCCTGCGCGAACCCCATCGTGACACTGTCACGCATGGTCAGCTTCGTGCGCGCCTGCTTGCCGATCTCGTCGGCCACCGCCAGCACCACCGCGAACACGATCATCACCGTCGCGGTGATCCACATGTTGCGGAACGTCGACCGGATCTCGTCCTTGAAGATCACCCCGAGCACCGCGATCGGTGCCGATCCGATGATCACGTACCACGCCATCCGGTACTCGTCGGTGCGCCGCACAGCCGCGTCGAAGAACCCCCTGAACCACGCCCCCAACAGCTGACCGATCTTCTTCGCATAGAAGATCAGCACCGCCAGCTCGGTCCCCAACTGCGTGACAGCGGTGAACGACGCGCCCGCGTCCGTGCCCCACCCCAGCGTGGACACCACCCGCAGATGCGCCGACGACGAGATCGGCAGGAACTCCGTCAGGCCCTGGACCAGCCCCAGAACGATCGCTTGCAACCAGTCCAAACCGCTACTCCCACTCCGAAATCCCGCGCGTGTGCGACCTGCCGAAGGAATCTTGGCCTACGCCCGATCGCGGCCGACCATGGCCCTTGCCCGGCCCCGGTGATCGTCAGCCCTTAGGCTCACGCTCTGTGGAGTATCGACACCTCGGCCGCAGCGGCCTGCGGGTGTCCCGGCTCGCCCTCGGCACGATGACCTGGGGCCGGGACACCGACGCCGACGAGGCCGCCAACCAGCTCGCCGCGTTCGTCGAGGCGGGCGGCACCCTCGTGGACACCGCCGACGTCTACGCCGAAGGCGAGTGCGAGACGATCCTCGGCTCCCTGATCGGCTCGACCGTCCCCCGCGACGAGGTCATCATCGCCACCAAGGCCGTCGCCCGCCGCACCGAAGGCCCCTTCGGCGGCGGCGCCTCCCGCGGCGCGCTGCTCACCGCGCTCGACGCCTCCCTGCGCAGGCTCGGCGTCGACCACATCGACCTGTGGCAGCTGCACGCGTGGGACGACGCCGTCCCGCTCGACGAAACCCTCGCCGTCCTCGACACCGCCGTCCGCAGCGGCAAAGTCCGCTACACCGGCGTGTCCAACTACTCCGGCTGGCAGCTGTCCACCGCCGCCACCATGCAACTCATGTCCGGCGGCGCCAGCCCCATCATCTCCACCCAGGTCGAGTACTCACTGGCCGAACGCGGCATCGAACGCGAAGTCGTCCCCGCCGCCGAGCACCACGGCATCGGCATCCTGCCGTGGGCACCACTCGGCCGCGGCGTGCTCACCGGCAAATACCGCACCAGCACCCCCGCCGACTCCCGCGGCGCCTCCCCGCACTACGCCCCCTACGTCGAACACCACCGCACCGAACGCGCCGCCCGCATCGTGCAGGCCGTCTCCACCGCCGCCGACGGACTGGGAACGTCCCCGCTCGCCGTCGCGTTGGCCTGGGTACGGGACCGCCCCGGCGTCGTGGCCCCCGTGGTCGGCGCACGCGACACCGGACAACTGGCCGGATCGCTGGCCACCGAGGACCTGACCCTGCCTTCGGCCATTCGCGCCGCACTGGACGACGTCAGCGGAATCGAACTCGGCTACCCGGAGCAACGACTCGGGTGAAGGTTGCCGACAACACGTGACCTGGCGTACGGAATCGGGGATGCTGGGTGAACTGGACGTTACATACGGAGGTTGCTGTTGCGTCGGGTGATAGCCACGGTGACGACACCGCTGGCGGGAATGGCACTGTTGGCCGGATGCTCGCAGACAGCCGAACCGCGCGATGAACTCCAGGTCACCGAGACCGTGACAGCGGCCGCACCGGCCACGTCCCCCACAAGCTCCACGCCAGCGGGCACCGTCGTCCCCCTCGCCGAGAAGATCACCAGCATGGTCGCCGTGCCCCCGGCGCGCACCATCGCCGTGGCCACCACCGGCCCCACGCTGCTGCTGCTCAACCTCGACAACCCCGCCGAGCCCGCCCGCACGGTCGACCTGCCCGGACCGGCGACCGCACTGAGCGCCACCGCCACCGGCGTCCTGGCCTCCGTCGGCTCGACCAAACAGGTCGTCACCGTGCCGCTGCCCGCCGCCACCCCCAGCACACTGCAACTGCAGGGCGCGCCCGGCAACGCCACCACCTCCGGCGAGCTCACCCTCGTCCCGCTGACCGACACCAGGGCCGTCGACGTCCTGCGCGGCGGCGTCGCCGAGAAACGCATCTCCGGCAGCATGTTCAGCGCCGACCAGGTCCTGGCCACCGGCCAGAACGTGGTCGTGCTCGACCGGCTGCGCACCGCGTTGTTCGACATCGACCTCGCGGGCGGCACAGTCGGAGCCGGACAACGCGCCGGCGCGGGCGCCGCCAACGCCACCACCGACCGCTACGGCCGCGTGCTGGTCACCGACACGCGCGGCGGCGCGCTGCTGGCCTTCACCGCCAACCCCATCATGCTCCGACAGCGCTACCCCGTGCCGGGAGCGCCCTACGGCATCGCGTACGACCCGAAACGTGACCTCGCGTGGGTCACCCTGACCGAGCGAAACGAGGTGGTCGGCTACAACGTCGCCGGCGGCGAACCCCGCGAAACGCACCGGTTCGCCACTGTCGTACAACCGAATTCGGTGACCGTCGACCCGGACAGCGGGCGTGTCTACGTCGCGTCCGCGACCGGTGGAGGAGTTCAGGTGATGCAGCCGTGAACGATGGGGTGGTTGAAGGGGATTGGGAGTACCGGCCGCTCAAGCTGCCGCCCGGGGTGTCCCGGGTCAGCGCCGCGGTCCAACTGTCGATCCAAGCGGAATTCGCCGGGTGGGAACTGTCGCGCGTGCGGCTGTACTCCGACGGCACCCGCAAAGTCCTGCTACGCCGCAAACGCCCACGAACAGGCGTTCCCGGCCTGATGACCTAACCGTCCAGGCCGCGCACGACCCCAGCACCCCGGGCACCGCACCGGGGCGCCACCGTATGCCGCGATCTGACAGGCTGCGATCGTGACCGACCCGCGCCTGCTGACCGACGACACCCCACTGCCGGACTTCCTCGACACCCGCCTCAAGCAACAGCTGACCTTCCTGATCGAGGTCGACCGGCTCAAGACGATCCTGCGACAGTCACCACTGGCCGCGGCGGACCGGCGCGAGAACGACGCCGAACACTCATGGCACCTCGCCATGATGGTCATCCTGCTCGCCGAACACACCGACGAACCCATCGACGTCGGCCACACGATCAAACTCGTCATCGTGCACGACCTGGTCGAGATCCACGCGGGCGACACCCCCATCTACGACACCACGATGGCCGCCGACCAGGCCGACCGCGAAACCGCCGCCGCCGACACCCTCTTCGGCCTGCTGCCCGACGACCAAGCCGCCACGATGCGCGCGCTCTGGGACGAGTTCGAGGCACGCCAGACCCCCGAAGCCCGGTTCGCCAAAGCCATGGACCGGCTCCAGCCCCAACTGCTCAACTGGATGGCCCGCGGCGGCACCTGGCGCACCCCCGGCGTCACCGCCGACGACGTCCGCGCCCGCAAAGCCGTCATCGGCGACGCCTCCCAGTCCCTCTGGAACGCCAGCCGCGGCCTCATCGACGAGGGCGAACGACGCGGCTGGGCCCGAACGGCCACGTCAGCCGAGTAGCGTGTCGATCATGATGCGATGCGCGATCCTGGACGACTACCAAGGCGTGGCCCGCACGATGGCCGACTGGTCCGTGCTCGACGGCCAGGTCGACGTCACCGTCCACCGCGACCACATCGACGACCAGGACACGCTCGTCGCCGCGCTCAAGGACCAGCAGATCGTCGTCATCATGCGCGAACGCACCCCGTTCCGCGCCGACCTGCTGCACCGCCTGCCCGACCTGAAACTGCTCATCACCAGCGGCATGCGCAACGCCTCCATCGACCTCGCCGCCGCGGCCGCGCAGGGCGTCACCGTCTGCGGCACCGCCAGCACCTCCACCCCACCCGCCGAACTGACCTGGGCGCTCATCCTCGGCCTGGCCCGCCACCTCGTCACCGAGAACAACGCCTTCCGCTCCGGCGGACCGTGGCAGAGCACCGTCGGCACCGGCCTCAACGGCAAAACCCTCGGCCTCGTCGGCTTCGGCAAGATCGGCATCCAGGTCGCCCGCGTCGCCCGCGCGTTCGGCATGGACGTCGCCGCCTGGAGCGCCAACCTCACCGCCGACCGCACCGAACCCGAAGGCGTCCGCCTGGTCGGCAAGCAGGAACTGCTGTCCCACAGCGACATCGTGTCCGTACACACCGTGCTCAGCGACCGCACCCGCGGCCTGATCGGCGCCGACGAACTGGCCATGATGCGCCCGGACGCCCTCCTGATCAACACCTCCCGCGCCGCGATCGTCGACCAGCAGGCACTGGTCGAGGCGTTGCGCGCGCACCGGATCGGCGGCGCCGGACTCGACGTGTTCGACCAGGAACCACTACCGGCCGACCACCCGCTGCGGACCATGGCGAACGTCCTGGCCACCCCACACCTCGGCTACGTCACCGACGGCAACTACCGCACGTACTTCCACCAGGCCGTCGAGAACATCCAGGCGTTCATCGCCGGAAACCCGACACGCACCATCACGTGAATTTGTACCTCTCTTGTATCCCTTCTCGTCACGCTGCGCCGAACTGCCTTGACCAGGAGGAGGACGGACATGCGGATCAAGTGGGCAGCCGCGGCGGTGGCGGCCGCGAGCGCCGCCGCCATCGTCACGGCGGCACCGGCCCAGGCACTGGCCACCGTGGACATGGAGAAAGTGCTCCTCGCGGCGCAGATCGACCCGAGGCGCGCGGACTCCGCGATCACCCCCGGCGCCAAGGACCACGTGCTGGCCGTCGAACAGGCACTGCAGGCCAAGGGACTCCTCGCCGCGCAGTACGTCGACGGGCACTTCGGCACGACCACCACCACGGCGTACACCAACTACCAGAAATCACTCGGCTGGACCGGGCTGGACACCAACGGCATCCCCGGCCAGACCTCGCTGGAGCGGCTCGGCGAAGGCCGCTTCACCATCACGCGCGTCGTGACCGCGGGCAGCAGGATCACCTATCAGAGCAAGACCATCAACACCCGCACCCGCGACATGCTCAAAGCAGCCGAGGCCAAGCTCGGCCGCACCCTCACCATCACACAGGGCTCATACAACCCCGGCGGTGTCGGCGCGTCCGGCGGCACCCACGACGGCGGCGGCGCACTGGACATCTCCGTGAGCGGAATGTCCGACGCCACCAAGACCGACGTCGTCCGCAAACTGCGTGAGGTCGGCTTCGCCGCGTGGTGGCGCAAGCCCTCACAGGGCCCATGGGAGAACCACATCCACGCCATGGCCGTGTCCGACCCACAGCAGTCCCCCGCCGCCTGGCACCAGTCCGGCGACTACTACCTCGGCAAGAACGGACTGGCCAACGGCGCCGCCGACGACGGCCCCCAGGTCACCAAACGCACCTGGGAAGAAGTCCAACGCGGCTAGCGCGGTGTCCTCGGTGAAGTTTCGGTGTTCGCATCGGACGCGCACGCTTCGCGTCGGATGCGAACACCGGCCACAGAAACTCCCCCGACCGCTGGCCATTGATCACCGCACCACGAGCACCAGTTTTCCCGCTGTGCGGCCTGTTTCCCCCAGCGCGTGGGCCTTCGCCGCCTCCGCCAACGGGAACGTGGCCGCGATCTCCGGCCGCACCTGCCCCGACTCGGCCAGTGCCGCTATCGCCGCCATTCCGGCGTGATCGGCTTCCACCAGCAACCTCTCCGCGCGCACTCCACGCTGCGCGGCCTGCTCGGCCAGCGCCTCCTGGCCACGCAGCGCGAAGGTCACCAGCAGGCCACCCCGGCGCAGGACACGCAGCGAACGAACGGTGTACTCGCCACCGATGGCGTCGAGCACGACATCCACATCGCTGACGACATCGGTGAAGTCGACCTCGCGGTAGTCCACCACCTCGTCCGCGCCGAGCCGCCGGACGAACTCGTGCTTGCCCGCGCTCGCCGTGCCGATCACGTACGCGCCGCGCGCCTTGGCGATCTGCACCGCGAAGTGCCCGACTCCGCCCGCGGCAGCGTGGATCAGCACCCGCTGCCCGGCCTGGATTCCAGCGGTGTCGACGAGCGCCTGCCACGCGGTCAGCCCGGCGAGGGGCATGGCGGCGGCCTGGACATGGTCGAGCGATGGCGGTTTACGCGCGAACGCCCGTGTGGGTCCGACGGCGTACTCCGCGAACGAGCCGACACCGTGGGGATAGGGCAGCATGCCGAAGACCTCGTCACCCGGCTTGAACAGCGTGACACCCATCCCGACCGCCTCGACGACGCCCGACACGTCCCAGCCCAGGACGAACGGCGGCTCGCCGAGGAACAGGTCCTGCAGGCCGCGGTGCTTCCAGTCCGTCGGGTTGAGTCCCGCCGCGTGCACGCGCACCAGCACCTGACTCGGCCCCGGCTCGGGCCGGGGCAGGACCACCTCGGTCAGCACCTCGGGGCCGCCGACGACGTCCTGGCTGATCGCACGCATTGTCTTCGTTGTGCTCATGCCCTGAATGCTGCCGCCGTCACGGCCACCGCGAAATGGCATGAAAGTCATCCTTCGATAGGATCGTGCCATGCACAGAGTCGTCGTGCTGGCGTTGCCCGGTGTCTACCCGTTCGAACTGGGCATCCCCAAGCGGACCTTCGGATCTCTTCCCGAGCACTACGAGGTGCTCACCTGCACGGTGGACGGCCGCCCGGTCGCCAGCAACGCCGACTTCACGATCACCGTCGAGCACGGCCCCGAGATGCTGGACACGGCCGACACGGTCGTGATCCCGCCGTACGACGTGAACCTGACCGCCGGGGGCCTCCCCGACCTGGTCGCCGCCGCGCTCAGCCGTATCCGGCCGGACGCCCGCATCGTGTCCATCTGCACAGGTGCTTTCGTGCTCGCCGCGGCGGGCCTGCTCGACAACCGGGCCGCCACCACGCATTGGGAGCTGACCGAGGTGTTCCGCAGCTGGTTCCCCACCGTGCGGCTGGATCAGGACGTGCTGTTCGTCGACGACGGCAACCTGCTCACCTCCGCGGGCGCCGCCTCCGGCGTGGACGTGTGCCTGCACCTGATCCGGCGTGACCACGGCAGCGCCGTGGCCAACCGCGTCGCTCGCACGTGCGTGGTGCCGCCGTGGCGCGACGGCGGGCAGGCCCAGTACATCGAGCAGCCAGTGCCCAGTCCGACCAAGAGCAGCACGTCGTCCACCCGGCAGTGGGCGCTCGAACGGCTGCATCTGCCGCTCACCCAGTCCGATCTCGCCCAGCACGCGCGGATGAGCCTGCGCACCTTCGCCCGCCGGTTTCGTGCCGAAGCCGGGATCAGCCCGGGCCGCTGGCTCATCCAGCAGCGCGTCGTCCGGGCCCGTGAACTGCTCGAGTCCAGCGATCTGCCGGTGGACAAGATCGCCGAACAGGTCGGGTTCGCCACCGGGACGTCACTGCGCCAGCACCTGCGCGGCGCCATCGGTGTCTCACCGCTGGCCTACCGGCGCACGTTCGCCCGCGCCGGAAGCTGATTCGACCGACAGCTCTCCGTCAGGGCGTCTGAGATTATTTTCGTCACAAGTTAATTTATTGTGTGTGTAGTCCTAGATGCAGTGCCGGGTAGGGTCTGTCTGGTCGGAGCGAGTCCAACAGCGCGGCACACCCGGCGACTCCTTGTCGTACCCGGAAGACCAAGGGAGCGCGCGTGTCGCGAACCAACGACGTGGTCGGCGTGACCACCGACGAAACCGCTCAGCTGTACCAGGAGATCTACGGCCTGCGTGCGGCACTGCGGTCCCGGCCGCTGATCGCCCGTGCGCTGGGCGTGATCCAGGGGCGCTACGGCCTCGACGCCGACAGGGCCTTCGACCTGCTGCGGGAAAGCGCGCAACGGCACAACCTCAAACTGTCCACCTTGGCGTCCACGGTGCTCGTGGCGGCACCACCGACCGGTGCCGCGTGGTTCCCCGGCCGGGTTCGCAGACCCAGCCCGTCGTTGAGCTACATCGACGACAAGCACCACAACCGCACTGCCGTGCTCAGCGCGTTCCTGGACGCCGTACTGACCATAATGGACACCCAGGTCGGCGACCTGCAGCTGACAGATCCGCTGACGGGCGCGCTGCACCTGGAGCAGCACCGCAACCTGTCGGCCGGGTTCGTCGACTTCTTCGCGAACGTCAGCGACGACCCGACCTCCTGTGCGACGGCGATGCGGCGGCGCAGCCGTGTGATCGTCCGGGACGTGGCCACCGACCCGATCTTCACCGGTACCGACTCCGGTGCGATGGTGCTCAGCGAAGGCGTCCGGTCAGTGCAGAGCACGCCAGTGCAACTGCCCGGCGGGCGATGCGTCGCGATGGTGTCCACCCACCACGGCGAACCGGACCTCTCCCCCACCCGGGCTCAGCTCGACCGAGTGGACCGGTTCGCCACGCAGACCGCGCACTGGCTGGACTGGCACCAGCGCACAGTCGTGCTCGACGCGCTGGAGTTCGTGCACAAGCAGGCGCTACGACTCCAGTGACGGCACATGGATCCACGCCGTCGCGTCGGTCTCCTTGATCGCCACACTCACCTGCTCGTACGCGCTCAGGTCCGCGTTCGGGTGCGGCCGGATGACGTTGTCGTAGAACGTCGACGACGCGATGAACGCCACCGGGCCGACGGACTCGTCCAGCGCTCTGCGCAGCGGATCCGCGTCCACCAACCGGAACGCGAAGTTCACCGACGCGCTGCCCGGCCCGTCGTCGTCCACGGGCACCTCGCCGGAATGCAGCGCCACCCTCAGCCGCAACCGGCGACTCTCCGGCTGCCGCAGGTTGTGCTCGTGCACCGCCGCCACCAGGGCCTGCGGCAACACGTCCACGAACACCGCCTTGGCCACCTCCGCCGGGACCACGATCATCACGCCGTCACCGCGGTACTGGGCACGGCAGGTGTCCCAGTCGATGTCCGTGCGCCGGAACGCCTTCTTCAACGCGCGCAGCGGCCCGTCGCGCAGTGTCCGGAAGTCCGCCAGCTCCCGCAGGGTCAACCGGGCCACGTCCACCACGAGGATCGCCGGGTCCTGGGAGCTGGCGATGCCACGCTGTTCCAGTTCGGCCAGTTTCGCCAGCACGGTCTCGGCGTCCGGGTCGCCGAACTCGTTGAGCAGCCCCAATGCGTGCTGCCACGTCGACCGTGCTTTGATCCGGTCGCCGAGCGCGCGGTAGGTGTCGCCGAGCCGGTTGAGCGTGACCGCCTCGGCGTACCGGTTGCCGCCCTCCCGCGACAGGCGCAGCGCGGCCTCGTAGTGCTCGACCGCGTCGGCGAACTGGTACAGGCGGTGGTGCACCAGGCCGAGGCCTTCCAGCGCAACGCTTTCCCCGCGCCGGTTGTCCAGATCACGGTAGAGCTCGCGGGCCGCGTGGAACTCGGGCAACGCCTGCCGGGGCGCGCCGGTCTGCGCCGCGCAGTCGGCCAACGTCACCAACGCGTCCGCCTCGCCGTGCCGGTCGGCGTTGCGGCGGAACAGATCCAACGCCACCCTGGCGTGGAACACCGCTTCGTCGGGCTGGTTGCGGCGGCCGTGGACCTCGCTCAGCGCGAGCTCCGAGCGGGCCTCCCCCACCTCGTTGCCCAGATCCCGGCACAGGCCCAGCGAGAGCTCGTAGTGCCGGACCGCCTCCGCGATCCGGCCGAACTGGCCGTGCACCGCGCCGAGGCTCCGGTGGATGTCGGCCTGTGCCTGGCGGTCACGGGCCTGGTCCGCGGCGGTGAGCGCGGTCTGCAGCACCGCCGCCAGGTCGTGCCACAACCCTTGCTGGTCAAGGAAAGGCGTGATCACCGCGGCCAGCCGCCACGCCCGCTCGTCCAGCCCCGACTGGGCGGCGAAGTCGATCGCGGCCAGCAGCACCGGCCGCTCGCTGGCGAACCAGTGCCGGTCAGCCTCCGCGCCGCGGTTGATGTAGTGGTCGAGCACGCGGCGGATGGCCTCGTCGCGTTCCCAGTCCGAGTCGATCGCCATCGCCTGCTCGTGCGCGTAGAGCCGCAGCAGGTCGTGGAATCGGTACCGGCCGGGCTTGTAGTGGTGTATCAGATGCGCGACGCAGACCTCACGCAGCACTTGCTGCGCCTGTGGTTCGGACAGGCCGGTCAGCGCGGCCACCGCGGGCAGCCCGATGTCGGGTTCCGGGTGCAGGCCCAGCAACCGGAACACCCGGGCCGACTCCGGGCTCAGTGCCTGGTAGGTCCACGAGAACGCGGCACGGATGCTGGCCGACTCGTCGTCCCCGGCCAGCACGGCCAGCCGGTTGTTCGCGTCGTTGAGTTCACCGGCCAGCACCTGTAACGGGAACTCCGGGTGCGCGGCGGCGTGCGCGGCCACGATCCGCAGCGCCAACGGCAGCCCGCCGCAGTACTCGACGAGTTTCGCGGCCTCCTCGGGCTCGGCGTCGACCCGCTCGTCGCCCAGGCAGCGTGACAGCAGCGCGATTCCGGCGTTGCGGTCGAAGACGTTCAACGCCACCTGCACGGCGTCGTTCTTGGCGACCAGGTCGGCCAGCCGGGCGCGGCTGGTGACCAGGACCCGGCACTCCGGCGCGCCGGGCAGCAACGGCAGGACCTGTTCGCTGGAGCGCGCGTTGTCCAGCAGCACGAGCATCCGCCGCTCGGCGACCATGCTGCGGTACAGAGCCACCCGCGCGTCCAACTCGACCGGCATCGCCTGCCGGGACACACCCAGCGCGTCCAGGAACAGCAGCAGCGCCTCGCTCGCCTGGACCGGGCGGCCGGACGGGCTGAACCCGCGCAGGTCCACGTACAGCTGGCCGTCGGGGTAGTGGTCGGCGACCTGGTGGGCGAAGTTCACCGCGAGCGTGGTCTTGCCGGTTCCCGGCGCGCCGGTGATCAGGAAGACCCCCGCGTCCTGTGAGCTCTCCAGCCAGCCGAGCTCGGCCTCCCTGCCGACGAACGTCTTCACGCCGCGCGGCAGCGTACGGGGCGGCAACAGCCGCTGGCCGCTGCCGCCGACGGTGACGTCCTGGACCGGCTGCGGGGCGTGCCGCACCGGGCGGGGCCAGATGGTGACCGTGATGAAGTCCTTCTCGCGCAACACTGTCGGGATCGCACTGCCCCCGTCGCGGCAGTCGCGCAGCGCCGACGGGATCCCGCTGCCCTCCCCTTCCACCAGCCGCACCCACGACAGCAGGTGCGCGAGCCGGTAGTTGCGTTTCACCGACTGCCCGTTGAACTCGGCCAACTCGTGCTTCTCACCCGACGGGATGTCGTACCCGATCCAACCGCCGGGGCTGCTGATCTCCACGCGGTCGTCGAACACCCGCACGTGCACACACGAACTGAGGTGCGAGTAGTCGCGGTGCACCACCGCGTTCGCGATGATCTCGCGCACCGCGATCATCGGGTAGGCGTAGACCGGGACGGCCTGCGCATGGTGCTCGCTCGGGCGTTCGCCGCGCCGAACGTGCTTGGCCACGAACGCGTGCGCCTTGACGATCTGCGTCGTCACCGGGCCCTCGTAGGTCTCGCTGTCGCGCTGGTCCGAACGGTCGAGGCCGTAGTACCGCACGCATTTGACCATCGCCGCCGAGCAGGCGGACGTCGCGCTGCGGCCGAACAGCAACGCACCGGTGCGGGTCAGCTTGCTGCCTGTCCACACCTCGATCTGTTCGAGGAACTGCCACGGCGTCAGCCCGGCGGGCAGCCGCCCGGCCACCTCGGTGCGCAGTTGGGTGCGGTAGTCCTGCAGCGCGTCGACGTCGAACGTCATCAGGTCGGTCGGTTGGTCGAGATAAGGCAGCCCATTGGTGGACGCGGTGGTGTCGCCCTGCGGGTCTCGCACGGGCGGGAATTGTGCGGCGAGCGCGTTGAGCAGCTCACGCACACCTGTCACCGGATCGGCGTAGTACTTCGCGACTTTTGTTTTCACCGCGAGCTGGTCGACGTAGGCCTGGTCCTCCATCTGTACGACGAATACCCGGCTGGCACGCGCGTAACCCGCGTTCACGATCTTGTGCGCCCATGAGCTGCCGACCGATCTGGTGGTCGCGCACAATACGATGGGAACACCGGAGTCCATCGCTTTCAATGCCACACCGATACGGGATTCACCGACGAGAACTGTGCCGTCGTGCGTGACGTCGTATCCGCCGTCGCGCAATGGACCTGCCAGTTTCTCGGCCAGGTCTTCCTCGCCGTCGGCGCAGACCACGTAGACGGGTTGCCGCGTCATGGCCGTGTCACTTCATGACCGAGAGGAGAGCCCGCACACCTTCGGCCCAGTCGGCGGTGAGGTCGACGTGTTTGATGTCGGCGAGGATCGCCGGTGCGGCGCCTCCGGTCAGGATGACCGGCAGCAGCGTGACACCCTTGCCACTGACCTGGCGGTGCAGCGCGGACATCCATTCTCTCGACTGCCACGGACTGGCCGAGGAATTGGTGGAACAACACAGTACGAGATACCGCGCGGCGGCCAGTCCCTCGTCCATCTTCTGCACGACGGAATCACCGGGACGCAGTTCCCAGGTGTCCAGCCAGACCTGATGGCCGTGGCCGCGCAGATCGACCGCGAGTCGTTCCGCTTCGATATGGTCGGTGCTGCGATAACTGACGAAGACCGCGGCCAAGGTACCCCTCCCATCGGCAGGGTCAAGGATAGCCGTTCGACGGTGCGAAAGTGTGGACTGGACCACATCAGCGCCAACTCGTCATGGCGTCCTGTGACGATCACCCCGTCGGCGGAATTGTCCCGAGTGGACAGCCGGGAGCGATTCGGCAAGGTGTCCCGTTGTGCGACATGCGGTGCGCCGCGACTCCGATACGATGCGGTAATGATCTTCATCACCGCGAAGTTCCTGATCAAGCCGGAGTTCGCCGACCAGTGGCCGGAACTGGCCAGGGAGTTCACCGAGGCGACCCGCGCCGAGCCGGGCTGCATGTGGTTCGACTGGTCGCGCAGCGTGGACAACCCACACGAGTACGTCATCGTCGAGGCGTTCCGCGACGACGACGCGGGCGCCGCGCACGTACAGTCCGACCATTTCACCAAGGCGCGCCAGACCTTCCCGCAGTACCTCGTCGCCACACCGAAGATCGTCAACTTCACGGTCCCGCAGGACGACTGGTCCGCACTCGGCGAATTCACTGTGGAATGACCGGCGGTCAGGGTCGTCCCATGATCACGTTCGTCGTCGATGAGGTCGCACCGGTCGTCGTCCCCCACGGCGGTGCGTGATGCACGTCAGCAGAGTGGCTCACTAAAGCTGCGCGAGTTTGACTCAACTTTGTTGCCGATGACACCGCAGCTGCGCCATGATCGAGGTGGTGAGCTTCTGGGGACTCCTTCGACACCGAGACTTCCGCCATGTCTGGGCGGCCGACGCGCTCAGTCAGACCGGCAGGCGCATCAGCGTGCTCGCCGTGCCCTTGCTCGCGGTGAGCGAGCTGCACGCCTCAGCGTTCGAGGTGTCGCTGCTCCAGGCAGCTGAGACCGCCGCGTACCTGGTGCTGGGCCTGCAGACCGGCGCGTGGTGCGCCCGCAGACGCAGCCGACCGGTGCTGGTCGCCGCCGACCTGCTCAGAGCCGCGGCGCTGATCTCCATCCCCATCGCCGCGGCGTTCGGCGTGCTGACTCTCGGCCACGTGATCGCCGCGGTCGCGGTGTCGGGAGTGCTCACGGTCGCCTTCGAGGTCAGCGCGGCCTCCTACCTCCCGGCCGTGATCGGGCGTGACCGCGTCGTCGACGGCAACTCGCTGCTCCAGCTCAACCGTTCCGTCGGTGCTGTGGCCGGACCCGGGCTGGCGGGCTACCTCGTCCAATGGTTCACCGCGCCCGTCGCCTTGCTGGTCGATTCCCTGACCTACCTGTGGTCGGCGCTCTGGTTGGGCACCATTCGCCGCGCCGAGCCACGGCCCGAACGGGCGGTACGCACCACCACCCGGGCCGACATCGCCGCCGGTATCCGGTTCGTCTGGCGTCACCCGCTGCTGCGGGCCACCGCCGCCTACGGGGCAAGCCGGTCACTGACGCAGGCGATGCACATGGCCGTGGCGGTGGTGTTCCTGGTCCGCGACGTGGGCATCAGCCCCGGCACCGTCGGTGTGCTGGGCACTGTCGGGCTGACCGGCGCGCTGCTGGCCGCCGTGGTCACCCGACGGCTCGGTGACCTGGTTGGTACGGCACGGTTGCTGTGGCTGACAGCGGTGCTCACCGGGCTGGCCTTCCTGCTGTACCCGCTGACGGGTCCCGGTTGGGGCCTGGTGTGGTACGTCGTCGCCACGTTCGTCGCCAGTTTCGGCGTGATCGTGGCCAGCATCCTGGGCGTGAGCTTCGAACAGCAGGTCTGCCCTGACGAGCTGCTGCCCCGGGTCAACGCCACGCTGCGGGTCGCCACCTGGGGCGCCATCCCGATAGGCAGCCTGCTGGGCGGCACGCTCGCCGAACTCGTCGGCACGCGGGCCACGCTGTGGGTGGCGGCGAGCGGCGTGCTGGTGTCGGCGACATTCCTGCTGCTGTCCCCGCTGACACGGCTACGTGACCTGCCGACCGTGCCGTCCTCGGTATCGCTAGGTCACTGACAGCGCGGCCTTCACGATGCTCAATGCCTCGTCGTGGCTCAGGCCGAGCGCGCGGGCCTGCGAGGCGTAGTCGCGGGCTGCGCGCTGGATCACGATCCGGCTCTGCTGCCCCGCTGCGCTCACGAACGTTCCCGCCCGGCCGCGGGTCTCGATCAGCCCCGCTTCCTCCAGCTCACGGTAGGCCTTGGCCACGGTGTTGGCCGCCAGCCCCAACTCGTGTGCCAGTGCGCGCACGGTCGGCAGCTTGGCTCCGACCGGCAGCGCCCGGTCGGTGATCTGCCGGGCGAACTGGGACCTGACCTGCTCGAACGGCGCTACCGACGAACCTGGGTCAATCGTGATCACGTGGCTCCTTGTCGCACCGAGGTCAGGGGCGTCACGATACCGAATCACCGTTTTCGCCCTCGACGGCATTCTCGTCCATGTCGGTGTTGCCCTGCGCGGTGTCGTACGTCTCGGACTCCCGTTCGCCGGTGGCGTTTCTTCGCCACTGCACGGTCTTGCGGGACTTCACCGCCGCCATCTCGGCGTCCACCGCCGCCATGTCACGGCGCAGCCGGACCTGGGCGGTCGGCGCGTCGATCACCGTGACCACGCGTTTGAGCACGCGCAGCGTGTCCTCGTGGCCGGACTCCCTCGCCAACTGGGCGGCTCTGCCGAGCTTGGCCGTGGCCTCGTCGTCCCGCCCGGCCGCGAGCGCGGCCAGCCCTTCCTGGGTGACGGTGTTCAGCTCCTGCTGGCCGGTGTAGTGGGCGACACGCTGGTTCATCACCGACGACAACACCGCGTCCGCCGTCCACTCCGCCGGGATCAGCCCTTCCGCCACGTCCTGGTCGTCGACCACCACTCGCACGTGTGCGGCGAGCATCTCGTCGGTGAGCTGCCTGCCCGCAGGCAGTTCGATGGACAGGTGGTAGTCGCGGGTCTCCACGCCCCACGACCCGGTCGGGTAGTCGGTGATCCGTTCGGACACCGCGGTGCCGTTCCCGGTCAACGGCAGGATGTCCGGGAAGACCTGTTTGACGAACCGGACGCGGGCGCCGCGCGGCAGCCACAGCCGCAACGCCACGTTCGCGGTGGTCTTGCCCATCACCGACTCGATCATCGACTGGAAGTCCGCCGCCAGTGTCCTGGCGTCCGGCAGACCGTCCGCCGTGCCGAGCAGGACGTCGGCCACGGCGTTCAACGGCTCCGCCGACCAGCCGTCCCCCACGCCACGGCTCTCGCACACGAACGTGCCGCGGCAGCGCTCCAGCGTCGCCAGGAGTTCCTCGTGGCTCTGGTGCACGTTGTGCCCGTCGGTCAACAGGATCGCGTGTTTGATGTCCGCGTGCTGCGCCCTGAACAGCGAGTTCGCCAGGTCGAGCCAGGTGCCGATCGCGGTGCCGCCGTCGGCCTGCAGCCGCCGCACAGCGGCCCTGGCCTCCGCGCGGGTGGCCGGGGACGCGGCCATCATCGCCTCGTTGCGCGGGTACACCATCCGCGCCCCGGTCGTGCCCGCGACGACCGCGAACGCGACCTCGTCGCGCAGCAGGTCGATCGCCTGCCCGGTGGCCCGCTTGGCCTCGATGATCTTCTCGCCCTCCATCGACCCGGAACAGTCGACCATGATCACCTCGGCCGCGGTCGGCGCCGGGCCACGACGACCACCCGCCGCGCTCACCGACACCACCGCGTCGATCGTCTGCCCGCCTTCGGGCAGGAACTTGTTGTGGTCGACGTGGAGTTGGAAATCCATCACCGCTCCCCCTTCGCTAGAACAGCGTCCGCGGCCGGACCCGGTTGGCCGTGCGGACCAGCTCGATCCGCCGGTCGACGTCCTTGGTCACGCCAGCGAGGTCGCGGTAGGCCTTCTCCAGCCCGAACCGCAGCTGCCGGTCCTCCAGCGCACGGCCGAGCACCTCGCCACCGCCGTCCACGCCCTCGTTGCCGCGCACCCAGTCCAGCGCGGCCTGGAACACCTCGACCGACAACTCGGCCTGCCGCTCGATCCCGATCCGCAACCGGGCCAGCCGCGCACCCGCCGCCAGCAGGTCCGCCTTGGCCAGGTTCGGCGCAAGGCACGCACGGATCGCCGCGACCTGCGCCAGCGTGTGCTGGGCACTGTCCTCCGGCACACCGTCCAGAGCCTCGACCGCCGCGGCGGGCTCCCCACGCCGCTCCAGCACCCTGGCGAACCCGAACGCCGCGCTGACATACCGCGTGTCGGTGCGCCAGACCCGTTCGTACAACGGACCCGCGCGATCGTCGTCCCCGTCCCACTCCGACGCGGCCGCCAACGCGAGCTTCGGCGGCAGCTCACCCGGCAGCGCCGCGTACACCTGCTCGAAGTACGGCCGCGCCGCACGCGGACGGCTCGCGGCCAACGCGGCCAGACCGCGATACCAGGCCACACGCCAGTCATGCGGTGCTGTCACCGCGTACGCGTCCAGATCCTGGTGCGCCGCCTCCAGGTGACCGGCCGCGATCCGCGCGCCGACGAGCTGCAGCACGATCTCCGGACTGTCCACCGGGATCGCCAGCAACGCGTCGATCACCGAGTCCGGGTCCGCGGCCGCGAGCGCCGCGAGATGACCGGCACCCGGATCCATCGGGTCCACCAACGGTGTCGGCAACGCGGGCACCAGCCCCGCCCAGTCCACAGAGGACTCAGCGTCGTCGATGAGCGAGTCGGTGCCGAACGTCCGCTGCTCCACGGTGAAGGTCCGCGACGGGCCCGGCGGCGTCCGCGCCCCGGCCGCGGCCAACACCTCCAGCAGCACACCTTCCAGCTGACCGCTCATCTGCTCGGCGGAGGTGAACCGCTTGGCCGGATCCGGATCCGTCGCCCGGCGCAGCACCAGGTCGAACGACTCGTTCGCGGCCAGCAGCGGCACGTCGTCCCGGTCGGGCAACCGGTCGTGGAACTGCCGGGTGAAGCCCTCGAAGTCGAAGCTGAGCACGGCAAGGCTCCGGCCGACCGTGTACAGGTCGGACACGACCGTCGGCCCGGTGTCCACGACCTCCGGCGCCTGGTAACCGACGGTGCCGAGGAACGAGTCCGGCACCTCGCTGGCGCGCACCACCGCGCCGAGGTCGATCAGTTTGAGCTGGTCCCCCGTGTGCATCGCGTTGTCGGGCTTGAAATCGCAGTACACCAGGTCCTTCTCATGCAGGTACGCCATGGCCTGCAGTACCTCGATGCCGTACGCCAGCACGTGCGTCAACGGCAGCGGCGCGCGGTGACCGTCCTCGTCACGGTGCTCCCGGTGCAAGTCCAGCAAGGTGCGGCCGTCGATGTACTCCATCACCAGGTACCCGGCCATCGTCGCGGTCAGCGGGTCCGGGTGCCGGACGAAGTCACCGACCTTGACGATGTTCGGGTGGTCCACCTCGATCAGGAACCGTCGTTCCTGGCGCGCCTGCTCGATCGCGTCCGGGTCGGCGCTGTCGATCACTCCTTTGAGGACGACCGGGCGCTGCGCGCCCGTGTCGTCGAAATGCGTGTCGTGGGCCAGGTAGATCCAGCCCTGGCCGCCGCGCGCGATGCACCGGTCGATCTCGTACCGGTCGACCGTGTCGCCCGCGGCCAGTGTCGGCTCGAAGCAGAACGGGGTGCCGTCCTTGGTGCAGAAACCCCTCGGCCGCCCGGGATTGCCGTTGCGGCCACGGCCGACCGGTGCCTTGCACGTCCGGCAGAACCGCTGTGACTCGTCGATCTCCGGCACCGGCGCGGCCGCCGCGGCCGCGCCGCGGGTCACCTTCGGCATGCTGACCCAGCCCGCGCCGAACCGCGACGAGCTGACCGGGCGCGACACCACCGGCGCCGACACCGGATGCGACTCTTCGCGGGCCACCGAACGGCTGCTTTGCTTGCCGCCACCGGGATCCCGCCGGTCAGACCCGGCCGCCTTGTGTCCGCACTCGTCGCAGTAGCCGTGCGAACCGTACGATCCGGTGCAGCCGGGCTCGGCACAGGCGCTCAATTCCGCTTCTCCCTGAGGTCGGTGACGGCCTGCTGGTACGCGTTGACTGCCCGCAGCGCGAGAACGAGGTCACACGGCCGCGTCCACAACAACGTCCTGGCCTTCACATACAACTCCGCGATGTCCCACTCCTCCGCGATGTGCAGCCGCACCGCCTGCGCCTGGTACCCCTTGAGCCGCTCACGCAGCTCACCGCGCCGGTCGAGCAGCCCGTCGCCCAGCGCACGCAGACGGCGGGTCGCGGCACGACCGTCGGTCAGCTGGCCTTTCAGCTCCGCCAGTTCACCGCCGACCGCACGGCCCGTGGCCGCGAGACGTTCGAGCTCGGCCAGCCGCGCGGTCAGCTCAGCCGCCACCTCGGTCAGCAGCGGCAGGTTCGGCTCCTTGATCTTGTCGCGCACAGCGTCATGCACCTGCCTGGTCCGCGTCTCCTCGGCCGACAGTTTCGTGATGTCGACGCGCAACGCGTCCATCGCCTTACGCACCATGTGCGCCGGGTTGTGGCCCAACGCGAGGTGCAAGGCCATGTCACTGGAGTTCCCGCGCGGCTCCGGCCATCCGTTGCGCCGCATCACCGCACGCACTTCACGAAACAGCACATGCAACGTCAGCAGCATGCCCGGCTCCGCCGGGATGCCCTCGCGCAACAGACGCAGCAGCTCACCGGTGAACAACGTGTTCTGCTCGCCCAACGGCGCCAGTGCCTTGCCCTGCGCGGCGGCCAGCACGAACGCGCCCGCGATGTCCACCTCACCGAGCATCGTGTCCGCCGGGGAACTCATCGTCGGCTCGATCCCCCGGCCCGCGAAGCAGCAGTCCAGGATCAGCACCCGCGTGCGCGCCGGACTGTCCAGAATGTACTGGCGCAGGTCCTCGCAGCGCAGCGCCGACGTCAGCAGCGACCTCGACCGCGTGTCCCGCAACGCCAGACACAGTTCACTGGTGCGGCCCCACGTCATCAGGCCATGCCCGGAGTAGTAGACCAGCAACACGTCCTCGGCCTCACTCGCCGCCTTGACGATGTGATCACCCACATCCGCCTGCGCGGCGGGATCGCCGAGCACCTGGCAGTGCTCCGGCAGCAGGCCCGCGCCACGCGGGCCGGTCAACGCGGCCCGCAGGTCGGTCAGGTTGTTCGCGACACCCGGCAGGTCGGTCAGGTCCGGATCCTGGTACCGCGCCGTGCCGATCAGCACGGCACGGGACGTGCCCGGATCGGGTAGCCGGGCCGTCACGATCCCTCCAGGTACTGCGCGACCGGCAGGTTCGGCACGACACCGGCACCGTCCAACCCGTCCAGCCACTTCTTGTAGAGCACACGCCACGTGCCGTCCTGGCGCATCTGCTCCAGCACTCCGTTGACGAACCGCACCATGTCCTGGTCACGGTCGCGGATCGCGATCCCGTGCGGCTCGTCGGTGATCCGCGGCCCCCGCAGCACCAGGGTCGGATCCTGCCTGACCATGCCCAGCATCACGCCGTCGGTGGACGACACCGCCTCGATCTGGCCCTGCTGCAACAGCACCAGGCAGTCGGAGAAGTCCGCGACGGCGACCGGGACCAGCGTCGGGTAGGACTGGATGGTCCGGATCGACGTCGTGTTCGCGGGCGCGCAGACCCGCTTGCCTCCCAGGTCCTCGATGGACTGGTAGGGCGAGCGCTTCTGTACCATGATCCGCTGGCCCGCGTCGAAGTAGTCCGTGCTGAACCACACCTTGAGGCCGTAGCGGCGTTCACAGGTGATCGTGAGCGAGTCGACCAGGATGTCCACGTCGCCCGAGTTGAGCACGGCGAAGTTGTCCGAGAAGTTCACCGCGCGCAGTTGGACCTTCGTCTCGTCGCCGAACAGCCCTTTGGCGATCTGTCGCACCACGTCCACGTCGAAACCCTCGAGCTCACCGGTACGCGGATTGCGTGAACTGATCAGCTGGACGTTCTGGTCGACCCCCGCGATCAACCGGCCACGTTGGACGATCTTGTCCATCAGGCTGCCCGGCGGCATCGCGCCCGGTTTCGGATGCGGCGCGTAGGGCCGCAGACTGATCGCGCGGGGATTGAAGCCCGGTCCGCACTCCGGCGGTACGGGCCTCGGCGTACTGCTCGCCACCGGCGCCATCCCCGGCGGCACCGGCTCCGCGATCGACAGCGGCGGCCTGCGCGGGATCGTCTGCGGCGCCTGGCCACACGCCGCCACCAGGCCGAGAGTCAGCACCAGCACAACCAGCAGAGCTCTCATCGGTACTCCCGGATTCTCAGCGCCATCCCGGCCACGACCCCTCCGGCGGCCAGCAGGGCGAGCACAGCGATGCCGATGTCCACTCCGGTCAGCGCACCACCCGCCCGGCTCGCCTGGTCGTCGAACCTGGCCTGCGCGTCCGCCATCGCGGCACCGAGCTGGTCGACCACCTGGGCCGACAGCTGACCGGTGCTGCCGTCAGTCACCTTGGCCGCACCGGGATTCGTCGGATCGACACCGGTGGCCGCCTTGATCGCCTCGTTGTACTTGCCATCCGCGTCGTGGGTCCGCACCTTCTCGTGCTCCCCCAGCCAGATCCGCCACAACCGCTCAGCGGAGTGCATCTTGGTCAACGTCTCCGTCTGGCCGATCCTGGCACGCGCCGCGGCGAACGCCCCGGTGGTCGCCTCGTCACCGTCCAACCGGTCCCGCGCCTGACCAAACCTGTCCTCATAGGACTTACCACTCCCCCGCGCCACCAACGACAACGCCTCTTCGCTGCGGGCCGCGAGGACCGTGATCCGCGACTCGACCAACGCTTCGAACTGGGCACTGCCGTCCCTGCGGCCGGTCTCGTTGTGCTCGGCCGCGCTCGCCGACGCGAACCCCAGCCAGACCAGCGCGGCGAACGTGGCGGCGGTCGCCACCAGGAGCCCTGCGTTGAACAGCCGGTTCGTCGTCCGCTGGAGATAGATCTGCACGACCACCAACGCGGCCAGCGCCAGAATCCCCAGCAGCAAGGAAAACAGCGCCGTCGAGGACGCGTCGTCCTGCGCCGCGCCGAGCCTGGTCATCTCGTCTCGGTACAACTGCTGCGCCACCGGCAACATCCGGCCACGGACCAGTTCGGACGCCTCCCGCAGGTACGCCGCCCCCACAGACAAGCCTTGCCTGTTGTAGGTCCCCGCGGTGTCGACCAGCGCGGTGTACGACGGAAGCTGAGCGGTCAGCTCGGCGATCCTCGTGGCCGTCGGCACATCCGGCGCACCAGCGGCCGCTGTGCTCAACGCGGACGCGGCCTCGATCACGTCGCGGCGATAACGTTGCCGGTCCTGCGGTGGAGCCTGATCACCAGCCAGAAACGACCCCGTCGCCCTCGCGTCCGCGTCTGACAGTGACTGGTAGACCGTCGCCGCCGCACTGGCCAGCAAGCTGCTGCGCTCGGCAACACCGACCAGCACCCCACGCCGGTGCTGCACGTCCAGCATCCCGGCCAGCCCCGTCGCCAGACACAGCACCACCAGGCCGACGAGCACCGCCGTCAACCGTGCCGGGTACCTGATGTCCACGGCTCACTCCGCCGTGTACTGCGGGACGGGCGGTTTCGCCTCCGCGCTGTAGGCCAGCAGCCATTGGTCATGCAGTTGCTGCCACTTCCCACTGGTCCGCAGGTTGTCCAGCACACCGTTGACGAACCGCACCAGGTCCGGGGAGTTCAGTGACATCGCGATCCCGGTCGGCTCGTCGGTGAACCTCGGCCCGACGATCTCGGTCGCCGCGTCCTGCGCGGCCAGCCCGGCCAGGATCACGTCACCCGTGGACACCGCGTCGATCTGGCCCTGCTGGAGCATCAACAGGCAGTCGGTGGTGTTGGCGGCCGCCACCGGGACTGCCCGCGCGGGCAGGTCCGCGATCGTCCTGATGTTGGTACTCGTCGCCGAAGCGCAGACCTTCTTGCCGCCCAGGTCGGCGGCGGACCGGATGCCAGAGCGGCGGAGCACCAGTATCCGCTGGCCCGCCGAGTAGTACTCGGCCGAGAACGCCACCCGCTCACGCCGTTCGCACGTCATCGTCATCGCGGCCATCACCATGTCGACCATGTCGACCTGGTTGCCCCTGTCGTCCACGCCACGGATCGCCGGGATCCGCTCGGCCGCGTTCAACGCCCTGAACTGGATCTTCGTCCGGTCCCCGGCGAAGATCGCCGCCGCGATCTCCCGCGCGATCTCCGCCTCGAACCCCTCCACCCTGCCGGTGTACGGATCACGGTGGCTGAGCAGGAACGCGTTCGACCCGACACCGAGGACCAGCCTGCCGCGCTCTCTGATCCGGGCCACCGCGCCGCCAGCCGCCACCGGGCCCGGCTGCGGACGCAGGCTCTCCCGGGGATTGCACGGCTTCGTGCTGATCTCCGGCACGCTCGCGGGGATCTGCACACCCGACGGCAACACCGTCACCGACGGCAGGCTGACCGGCACAGCCTCGGGAGCCACACCGCACCCGCCCAGCACGGCAACGGCGATCACGAGCACCGATACTCTCACTGGGGCTTTCATCGATACTCCCGGATTCTCGGCGTCAGCCCGCCCCACACACCCAAGGACGCGAGCACCATCAGCACACCGACACCGATGTCCGCGCCGCTCACCGCGTCCCGGGCGTTGGCCGCCTCCCGCCGGAACGTCTCCGTGGCTCGTGCGATCGCGACACCGAGTTCCTCGTCGACCTTGGTGGACAGCTCACCGGGAGCACCGTTGGTGGCCAGTTCCACGGCTTTGTCGTAGCTTCCGATGTCGTCCTGCTCGCGCAGCTTGGTGTGGCTTTCCAGCCAGCCGTACCACGCGCCGATCGCGTTCTCGACGTGCGCTGCCGTCTCCGTGCTCGCCGCCGCCTTCGCACGCGCGAGGATCCCGTTGTTCAACTCGTCGCGCACACCGGCGAAGTGCTCCTCATACGTGCGGCCGTTGCCCCTGGCCACCAACGTCAACGCCTCGTCGCTACGCGCCTCCAGCGCCTTGATCCGCGCCTCGGCGAACGCTTCGACGGCCGCCGAACCGGCCTGGTGACTGGCCACGCTGTGGTCGGCCGCACTCGCCGCAGCGATGCCGTACCACGACATCGCAGCCACCGCGGCGAGCGTGGCCGCCAACAGGCCCGCGTTCAGCACACGGCGAGTCGAGCGCGCGAGGTGGACCTGTACCGCCACCAGTCCCCCCAACGTCAGGACGCCCAGTGAGAGAAACACCCAGCCGAGCACACCGGCGTCCACCTGAGCCTGAGCCAAACGGGTGGCCTCGGCGCGATAGAGCTGTTGTGCCGACGGCAGCATCATGGACTGAACCAGATGGGAGGCCTCCCGAAGATAGGCCGCGCCCTGCGGTTGTCCCTGGCGGTTGTACGCCCGCGCCCGTTCGACCAATCCCGTGTAGACCGGCAGGTATGCCGCCAACTGGGTGACGGTCGCCGCGCTCTCCCCCGTCGGCGAACCCGCCGCGGCAGTGGACAGCGCGGCTGACGCCTCGGTGATGTTGGAGTCATAGCGTTTCCGCAGGTTGTCCGGGTCCACGCCGCTGAACAGGAACGCGCTCGCCGCTGTGGCGTTCGCGTCCGACAACGACTGGTAGATCTCCACCGCCGCGCCGGTCAACGGTCCACCGCGGTCGATCACGCCGTCCAGCACGTCCTGCCGCCGCTGCACGTCAAGCGCGGCACCAAGTCCGGTCGCGAGGCAGACCAGTACCAGGACCATCAGCATGACGGTGAGCTGCCCAGGCACACGACGGCTGAACCTGATCGCCTTGTGCAAACGGTGTTTCCGAACTCCGGTGGCCAGATCTTCCTTGGGCGCCAACCGACCCCCTCAAGTCGTCCGATGCGCACCCCGTGCATCGGCGGCCCACGATCCTCGTTACGGGCTTGCGGACTCGGTTATCGAGCTGGGTCCGCCCGGGTCATGGCGGTGGTGGTTATTTCGTCACTAATTTATTAACCGTGGCCGTAGTAGTAAATGAAGTTGGATAACCGGTGGGCGCATACCGGCGTGGGGAAACCGCGCCTGGCCTCTAGGCTCCGCGCGTGCGCGCATCTCCGAGGACCGGCGCCTTAGTGGGGCTGGGAACACTGGTCGCCTGCCTGGTCGCGGTCGGGCTGCTGTCGGTCACCGGGAACGACTTCACCGTCGCCGGTCTGCGCGGCACGGACCTGTACGCCAGTTACGGACTCCCCGTCGTGCGCGTCCTGGCCGAGGTGGCCGCCGTCGTCTGCGTCGGCGGACTGCTGTTCTCCGCGTTCCTCCTCCCCTCACCGGAGCGTGTGCCGATCAGGATCGCGGGGTGGGCGGCGGTCATCTGGGCAGTAGCCGCGTTGTTGTCCGTGCCGTTCACGCTCGCGGACGCGTACGCGCGGCCTCTGGGTTACGTCCTGGAGTTCGACCGTCTCGTCGAGCTCGCGTTCGCCGTGGAGCCGACCCGAGCGTCGATGCTCACGGCGCTGATCGCCACGGTCATCGCGGTAGCCGCGACACGCGCCGGTTCCCAGGCATCCGCACGGGCGCTGCTGGGCCTGGCGTTGTTCGGGCTGGTTCCCGTTGCCGCCAGCGGACATTCGTCCAGTGGCGGTGATCATGACTGGGCGACAGCGAGCCTGCTGACGCACCTGGTCGCCGCCGCGCTCTGGGTCGGCGGGCTTGCCGCCATCCTGGCCTACCGCAAGGGCGAGCATCTCACGACCGCTGTCACGAGGTTCTCGACACTGGCGTTGTGGTGCTGGATCGCGTTGGCCGCCTCGGGTCTGATCAACGCGCTGGTACGGGTGAAGCCGGAGAACCTCTTCACCACGTCGTACGGCTTTCTCGTCGTGGCCAAGGCCGCCGCGCTGGTGGCGCTCGGTGTGTTCGGGTTCTTCCAGCGCCGCAACGGTGTTGCCGAGGTCGTGCGGACCGGGTGCGGTCGTGCCCTGCTCAGGTTGGGCGCGGTCGAGGTGCTGCTGATGCTGATGACGATCGGGCTGGCCGCGGCACTCGCCCGCACCCCTCCGCCTGATCACAACGAGATCGTGCCGACGGTCGAGTTGAAGCTCGGCTATGTCCTGAATGGACCACCGGACGCGATCGGCCTGATCACCGACTGGCGGTTCGACCTGCTGCTGGGCGTCGGCGCGATCGTACTCGCGGTGCTCGGCGTAGTGCGACGGTCCGGCTTCCGGCTGCCGTTGTGGCTCGCGGGGTGCGCGGGCGTTCTCATCGCCACGTCGTCCGGGATCGGCCGTTACGCGCCCGCGGTGTTCAGCCTGCACGTGGTGAGCGCGATGATCCTGGCCATCCTGTCCCCCATGCTGCTGGCGCTCGGCATGCCCCGTGACAGGCGTGTGCTGCTGCACCCGATCGCGGCGACGGTCCTGTTCGCGAGCTCGTTCTCCCTGGTCTACTTCACCGGGGTGTTCGAGTGGTCGCTCGACCAGCCGATCGTCCGGGCCGGGATCCAGCTGTGGTTCCTGCTCACCGGGTGCGCGTTCTTCTGCTCTGCCTTCGCCTCCGAGATCTCGCTGGCCAGCAGGCGGATCATGGTGTTCGCCGCGCTGGGCACCCAGGCGGTGTTCGCCGCCGCGCTGCTGCTCAAGGACAGCGTGACCGGCGAGCAGTTCCACCGGTCGCTGAAACTGCCGTGGATCACCGACCTGGCCGCGTCCCAGCAGCTCGCGGGCGCTGTCGTGATCGGCTTCGGCGTGGTGCCGCTGCTGGTCACCGGCCTGGTCCTGCTGGTCACGCCGCAGCGGGCAGCGGAACCCGAACTGACCGCGCGCCGCTGATGTCCAGCCGGAGCACGGCGGGCCGATGAAGATCGCTCAGGAGTCCTCGGGGTCGATCAGGTGCACCGCCGCCTCCTCGGCCGACGCCGCGCCGCCGTCGATGCCCACGTCGGAGGCGCGCAGCTCGGCGTCGGTGTCGGCACCGACGCCCTCGTCCGCCGCGACCAGGCGGCCCGCTCTGGCGCCGCCGACCTCGTCGTCGACCAGTTCGCCGTCGGTGTCGCTCGCGTCCCCGAGGCCGTCTCCGCCTTCGTCGGAGGAGACGTCCGGCTCCTCGCGGGCCAGCCGGTCGCCGAGGCTCACGCCTTCGTCGAGAACCGGCGCCCTCTCGGGCGGCGAGTAGCCTTCGTCGTACGCGTCGCGATCGTCCAATGTGTCCTCGGGGTCGAGGATGCCGGTGTCCGCGTTGTCGTCGGTGTCGTCGTCCACGGCGTCACTGTACGCGCAGTGAGGACCCGCTACCGGCCGTCCTGATCATCCTCTTCGGACCGGGCGCGCTGGCCCAGACCGGTCTGAACCTGCACGGCCACTCACGAGCGGGGCCACTCCATTGGTTACGATCCCTCCCGCACGATCATGAAGGGGGGCTCGTGGCGATGATCCGCACCCGGTTTCCGACCGACACCGCTGGACCGGCCACTCACGCGCGAACAGCGCTCAACCCGGGCGAACCGCTGCTCTGGGCGACGTTCGCGAAGCACGTCCGGTGCGAGCAACGAGGCATCGGCGCGGTGCCGGGGAAGCTCGCCAAGGCAGGGCTCAGCACCCTGGAGGGCATCATCGCCGCGTTCGACGACCTGCCCGACGCGGACGCTGCCCCCACGCCGGATGTCATCTCGTTCTTCCGGTCCGACCAGGATCTGGCCGCGCAGTACGGAGCTCGCTTGACGGGCAGTTCACGCACCCTGTTCATGCTGACACCGGCGAGGATGCACATCGCGGCGCTCGGGTCGCACCCCGACGACGCGCAGCCGGAGCCAGCGCCCGAACCGGAGCCCGTCGGCAAGAAGAAGAACAGGTTCGCGGCCTTCGTCGGCGATGTCATCGAGACCGGCAAGGACATCGCGGCCGTCGTCACGTCCGACACGAAACCGCGACGCAGGACAGTCTCCGTGCACCCGCTGCGTCCGCTGGTCGACATCCCCCGCGCACAGATCGCCGGTTTCGACATCGAAAGCGACGGCCTCGCCCGCAAGGTGCACTACCTGCGGATGGAACTGACCGACCGCTCGGGCTTCGAGTTCTTCTGCGGCGTGGTCAAGGAACGCGAGCAGTACGAACGACTGCTCGCCCTCACCAACGGCGCACCGGAGTAGACGTGTCGAACTCGAACGTCGTCAAGAACGATCTGGAACGCGAGTGGACGCAGCCAGGGGAGACGGTTCGGATCGCGATGGCTTCCCGCATCCGTGTCGTCGGCTCGCGGATCGCGGGACGTGTGCAGGTGCCGCATCCGGTACCGCCGAACGCGCCGGAGGCGATCGACCTGCAGTTCGCGCCGCCACTGACCAGTGACTTCGCCACCGGGGCCAGGTTCACCGGGATGGACTGGACCGAGGACGACTCGATCGGCTGGTGGGCCGAGGCCCAGGACCCGCGTCAGGACGCGGTGCTGGTCGCCGACGCGATGGCCGGGTGCAAGGCCGAGTCGGGCCTCGCGCTCACCGACCGTCGGGTGGCGGTGATCTTTCCCGAGCATCTGCTCGTCTCCTTCCGGGACGCCCGCAGGACGGCGAGGAAGGAGAAGGGCCTGGTCGGCCAGGCGCTGTCGGCCGCGAACGACTGGGCGTTCTCCGCCAACGCCTGGAACATGCGCGACAAGGTGGTGTCGCTGTGGGAGGCGGACGCCCGACGGGTGCGTGGGTGGACCCGGTTGCTGACGGGCCGCAGTTTCCCGTTCGTCGAGCTCGTCCGAGTGGACTTCGTCGACGGCTCCAGCCTGTGCACCCTCAGGCACAAGCTGGACTACGTCGAAGGACTCGACTGAGAAGTCAGCGACTAACGGCCGGTGTCGCCCCGGCCCACCCCGCACGAAGCTGTGGGGCATGCGAAGACACACTCTCCGGCGAGCCGGTGCGCTCGCCGCGGCCGGGGCGTTATCCGCGAGTCTGTTGTGGACAGACACTGCGGTTGCGGCCCCTCGGCAACCGGTCTCTCCTGGCAACGCCGTGCAGGGAGACACTGTCGACCACGGGGATGTCGACAACCGGCCTGGGGCGACCCAGCCGACAGACCAGCAGCGGACGCTGGCCGGGCAGTCCAGCACCACGGTCCGCTGGAACAAGTACGGCACACCGTCGACGCTGGCCCCGAAGCCGGAAGCGCAGCGGCGGTCCGCCGCGGCGGCTGACCCGGTGGCGATCGCGAAGGCGTACCTGACCGACAACCAGGTGACGTTCGGCCTGACCGCCGGGAGCATCGGCACGATGGATGTGCTGGTCAGCAGGCCGATGGGGCAGGGCTCCTACGTCATGCTGCGGCAGCGCCACGGCTCGATGCCGTCGGTGCTGGACGGTCTGGCGGTGTTCGGCATCCGCGACGGCGCCGTCCTCCACCTCAGCTCGACTCTCAGCCCGGACCGGGCCGCGCCCGAACCCGCGACGCTCTCGCCTGACCAGGCGCTCGCCTCGGCGACCGCGGACGCGGGCCTGACGGCTGCGGCGCTGGGCACCACCCGGGTGCAACTGGGTGCGGTGCCGATGCCAGAGGGCGCGCCGAGGGCGGCCTACCAGGTTGTCCTGATGACCAAGGACCAGAACCACCCCACCGCGTACACAACCTATGTCGACGCACGCACCGGGCAGGTGCTGGTCCGTGAGGACATCGTCGACCACGACTCGGACAACGCCGAGTGGGACGTCTTCCCCGCCAACCCGCCTGCCGACTACTCCTCACGCGACAACCGCGTGAAGTGGTGCCTGGTGCGCGGGCCGGGTTGTGAGCGCACAGTCCGCACGGCGGACCGTGGCGTCGCGTGGGACGCTGACCCCGTGACGGGCGCGTCCACGCAGACCAGCGCGGGCAACTCCGCACGCGGCACCGAGAAATGGGACGACCTGGCCGGTGGCACGGTCGGCACCCGCACGTCGGCGCAGAGCGCGACACGTGAGTACACCTACCCATGGACCAACCAGTGGTTCAAGGAGAAGTGCAACCCGTCGGTGTTCGCCAGCCCACAGCAGAACGACATCGACGCCGCACTGGGCAACTTGTTCGCGATGCACAACCGGATGCACGACTGGTCCTATCACCTCGGCTTCACCGAGGAGACCTGGAACATGCAGGCGACCAACGGTGACCGCGGCGGACTCGGCGGCGACGCCGAGCGCGGCAACGCGCAAGCCGGTGGACGCGCGGGCGGTGCGCCCCCGGCGTTCCCGTCCCGCAACAACGCCAACCAGGCGACTCCGCCCGACGGCGTGCCGCCGACCACGAACATGTACCTCTGGCAGCCGACTCCGGCCGGTTTCTACGCGCCCTGTGTCGACGGTGACTACGACATGTCCGTCATCGGGCACGAGTACGGCCACGCCATCAGCGGCCGTCTGATCGCGGGCCCCAACAGCGGCTGGTCCGGTGCGCAGGGTGGCGCGATGAACGAGTCGCACTCCGACCTGTTCGCCATGGAGTACCTGTACGAGTACGGTTTCACGCCACGCGGCGACACACCGTACGTCACGGGCGGGTACGTCACTGGTGACAAGCGGACCGGTATCCGCAACTACGACATGAGCAAGAGCGAGCTCAACTACAGCAACATGTCCTACGACCTCGTCGGTCAGCAGGTGCACGCGGACGGCGAGATCTGGAGCTCGACGAGCTTCGACGTGCGACAGGCCCTGATCGACAAGTACGGCCGCGGCACACCGTCACTGCAGCGGGACTGCGCCGACGGCAAGATCCCGGTCGAGAAGTGTCCCGGCAACCGGCGCTGGGTCCAGCAGGCGTTCGACGCGTTGCTGCTCAACGCCTCCGGCGCGGTGAGCTACGTCGACATGCGGGACGCGACACTGGCGGCGAACCAGATCAGGTTCGGCGGCGCGGACGTGCCGGACCTGTGGAACGCCTTCGCGCAGCACGGTTTGGGCCGGGACGCGGCGAGCAACGGCGGCAACGACGCCGACCCGGCGCCGAGCTTCGCCTCACCGCACGGCCGTAACGGCACGCTGCGGCTCTCGACGGACAAGCCTGCCCGCCTGTACGTCGGTGACTACGAGGCACGGTCGGTCCCGGTGGCCGACACCGACCCCGCCACTCCCCTGCCCGACACCGTCGAGATCACGCCGGGGACGTACAACTTCCTCGTCGCGGCCGACGGCTACGGCAGCACGAAGATCCGCCGCAGTGTCCGTGGGGGCGAGCGCGGCACGCTGTATCCGTTGCTGCTGCCCAACGCCGCCTCCCGCAGCCAGGGCGCGACAGCGGTCGGCGACGGTGTGAACGTGGACAAGCTGATCGACGACACCGAGTCGTCGAACTGGGTGTCCGCGGGCTCGCCGGTCGCGGGCAAGGGCGTCCGGATCGACCTGGCAGGCGACCGGCCGCGGTTCATCAGCCGTGTCCAGGTCAGCGCCCAGCTGCGGCCGCAGGACATTCAGAACCCCGACGCGGAGCCACAGAACCGGTTCACCGCGTTGCGCCAGTTCGAACTGCTGGCGTGCAACTCGGCACACGGGAAGAACTGCGCGGACCCGGCGAACTACCGGAAGGTGTACACCAGCCCCGGTGACGCTTTCCCGGCCGACGCGCCTCGGCCGACCGCGCCGGACCTGACCGCCCGGTCGTTCCGGATTCACCCGACGGTGGCCACCCACCTGATGGTCCGTGTGCTGTCCAACCAGTGCACCGGCGCCAAGGAGTACGCCGGGTCGCAGCACAACGACCCACGGTCCACAAGCGACTGCACGACCGGCAACCCGGTGGTCGCCCAGACCGTGCGGATCGCCGAGTTCCAAGCGTTCACCTTCTGACAACCACACCGACCTGTCGCCGGGATCCGTTGGGTCCCGGCGACAGTCATACTGTGACCCTTGCGGGGCATAACCCGCTGTCCATTGCGGCCGATATAGGGAGTCGAGGACCGGCGCGGGAGGACTCCATGAGCGCGATCGACGAAGTGGCGGCGTACGAACAACCGGATCGTTACCACATCGCCGCCGACCCGAACTTGATGCGGATGTCACCGGCCGCCGCGGACCGGCTGGCCAAGCAGGACCCGGACGCCTACCTGGACTACGCGAGACGGTCCTGCGACCTGACCATGCGTGGCGGTACCACCAGTGGGGTGATCTACCCGCTCGCGGTCTGCGCGCTGGCCGAGCACTACGTGTTCCGGTCGGTCGGTGGCGCGTCCGCGGGCGCGATCGGTGCCGCCGCCACGGCCGCCGCGGAATACGGCCGTCACGCGCGTCCGGCCGGTCCGGTCGACGGCGACGCCGTCCAGCCGGGCTTCGCGGGCCTGGCAGGCATGATCCGCTGGCTGGTCTCCGGTTCGGGTGCCGATCGCTGGCGGCTTCCCCGGCTGTTCCAGCCCAAACCGGAGTTGCACAAGGCCTTCCGGCTGGTGACCGCGTTGATGCAGAGCCCGGCTGTCACCGGGCGCAGGCGGTTCAGTTCGGTGTTGACCGCGGTGCTGTTCGCCGTCAAGCCGCTGGCGACGGCCGTGCTGCTGCTGTTGTTCGCGTTGTGGCTGGTGGGGCCGTACTCGCTGCGGTGGGTGGTGCCACCCTCCACGTGGAACGGTTCACTGTGGATCGTCGGGGTGCCGTTGGCGGTGGTGGCGGTCGCGATGGCCGCGTGGGCGTACAAGGTCACCGCCGCGCGACTCGGCCGGATAACACTGTTCCTGCTGATCCCGTTGGCGATCGGGTTGTCCGGGATCCCGCTGTACGACATGGACGCGTCCGGCTGGCTCGTGGCCGGGGCGGTGGTCGTCGTGAGTTGGCTGGTGCTGAGCTTCGCGGTGACGGCCGCGTTCGCGGTGATCTACTGCGTGACGTCGTGGCCCGTGGTGATGCGGTACCGGTCGCACCGGTTCGGCCTGGTCCCCGGCGCCTGCGAGTACACACCGGGCCGGATCGACCGGATGTGCGGGATGCCGTCGGCCTCGGTGCCGCCGCTGGCGACCTGGCTGGCCGACCGGATCGACGACCTGGCGGGCATCGACCACTCCCGCGCGTTGACGTTCGGCGACCTGTGGCGCGGCCCCGACCGGCCACGGCAATCGGATCCGGCGTACCAGCCCGCACCCGGTGACCGGGTGATCAACCTCGCGCTGATGACCACGGACCTGTCCGCCGGGCGGCCGCACCAGTTGCCGTTCCCCGCGTCGGAGCAGTGGCAGTTCTGCCCGGAATGCCTGCGTGGCCTCGTACCCGACCGGATCGTCACGCAGATGTCCGGCACCGACGTGCCCGGAGTGGCCTGCCCGCAACACCCGTCAGTCACGTTGCAGGAGCTGCCGAAGCCGTGTGACATGCCGGTCGTGCTGGCCGCCCGGATGAGCCTGCCGCTGCCGGGCCTGATCTGCCCGATCCCGCTGTACCGCGACGGTCGGCCGCACTGGTTCTCCGACGGCGGGATCACCAGCAACTTCCCGATCCACTTCTTCGACTCGCTGCTGCCGCGGTGGCCGACGTTCGGCCTGACCCTGTCGTCGGCCGACGGGAAGGTCGCCGAAGGCGGGATTTCCCTGCCCGAGCAGGACGCGTCCATGCCGAGCGAGTCCTACAGCGAGGTGGGCGGCACGGCGCTGGCGTTCGTCGGCCGGATCCTGGACACCTTCCTGGACTGGCGTGACACCATGCAGTCCGCGCTGCCCGGCTTCCGCGGCCGGATCGCCACCATCCGGCAGGGACCCGGCGAGGGTGGCACGAACCTGTTCATGTCCCCAGCGGTGATCGAACGCCTCGCGTTGCGCGGCCGTGACGCCGGAAAAGCGCTGCGGGAACGGTTCTCGGCCCAGTTCGACGACGAGGCGGACGGTTACACGCGCACCGACCGATACCGGTGGATCAGGCTCAGGCTGGCGTTGCGGGAATGGCGTGAGGTGGCGCTGCAGGCCGACGCGCGGTCGGTGCTGTACCGGGACCGCACGGCCCACTACCCGATCCCGGCCGCGCTGGAAGGCTGGTTCACCGGGCCGACGCTCCCGCTGGCGAGCGACCCTTCGGCAGCCGACATCAACAGCGCGTACCAGCACTTCGTCGACCTCGCGAACACGTGCTTGGCCCAGCCGTTCGACGGCACGGCACCAGTCGACCCGGTGATGCGCCTGACCCCGCCCGAGTAACCTCGGCCTCATCTGATGGAGTCGCACCGGCCCGGCGAAGAGGTGGTGTCCGTGGACATCGAGGACACGCAGATCGGTCGACGAGTTCGAGAGATCCGCGCTTGGCGGCAGCAGAGCCAGACCGCTCTCGCCGGGCTTGCCGGTATCTCGCCCGCCTACCTGAGCATGATCGAGCGTGGTCTTCGGCCTGTCTCCAAGAGGGCCACGTTGGAGGCTCTTGCCCTCGCACTGCGGGTCGCGCCGAATGAGCTGGTCGGCAAGCCCTTCGCCCCGTCGGATCCGCTGTCGAGTGATGCTCATGCCGCCGTTGAGGGCGTCGAACGGGCCATGGCGATCTACGAGTTGGGCCATGATCCGGGCGGACCGATCCGTGGGTGGCCGGAGATCCAGGACGACATCGATCGGCTGGTCGATTTGGCACATGTCCATGCCGACTTCGCCGCCCAAGGTGAACTGGCTCCGGTCCTGATGGCAGAGCTGCACGCGGTATACGTCCGCCAGCCCCACCATCGCGCGGCTGCCCTGATCGGGCTGATTCGTTGCTACAGCTCATGCTCCTGGGTCACCAAGCAGGTGGGCGGTCGTGGACTTCCGCTGCTCGCCGCCCGGCTGGCCCAACAATGTGCCGAAGCGTTGGACGAGCCCGCCTGGCACGGGTATGCGGCCTGGCTGCGCGGCGACGCGACCGGCCAAATCAGTCGCGCACAGCAGTACGCCCGGTCGGTGGCCGTGGCTGATGATCTGACCAGAAGCCTGGACGAACTGGACGTGATCCAGGCGTACGGCATGCTTCATTTGTCGGCCGCTCTGGCAGCCGCGGCGCAGGCGGACCACGATACCTCCAACACCCACCTCGCCGAGGCCGAGGCTGTCGCCAACCGACTCGACGACGAGGTCGGCTCATTTGCTCGCCTGTGGTTCGGTCGGACCAATGTGGCGATCTGGAAGGTCACGCTTGCCACCGAATTCGGCGAAGGTGGACGAGTCGCCGAGCTGGCGCGTGATGTCCACCCCGAGGTGATCCCCGCGCCGGCCAGGCAAGCGAGCTTCTACTGTGACTACGGCCGGTCGCTGGTCGCCGAACGAGCGACACACGACGAAGGGCTGACCGCTCTCCTGCGAGCCGAAAAACTCGCACCTCAATGGACGAGGAACGACATGTTCGTGCGTGAAGCGGTCGGTGACCTGCTGCGCCAGGCCCGACGGGACTCTGGAGACCGAGAACTGCGCGGGCTCGCGTGGCGGATGGGCGTCGCCCCGCTCGGGTGACACCCTGGGCACAGAGGTTTCACCTGATGGGAGAATTGGCATTCGACCATTCGGACCAGTCATCGTCACGGCATGGCAGATACCAGCGAGAACCTGGCCGGACTGAGCGCTGACCTGGACGAGGCCGCCAGGCGGATCGGCGCGAAGTCGGTGTTGGTCATGCGGTCGACGCCGACGCACATGCGTGTCGAGGCCAGTGCGGGCGAGAGCGAGGCCGTCTACCCGGTCGGCGCCGAGGGCCGCAAGCACGGCGCCTTCCCCGAAGCCAAGGAGCTGTACTGCGAACGCGTCGTGGACACCGCGCAGCCGCTGTTCGTGCGTGATTCCCGGGACGACCCGGAGTTCGCGGGCAACGAGGACGAGGTGGAGTTCGGCCTGGTCAACTACGTGGGCATCCCGCTGACAGCGGACGACGGGACCGTGATCGGCACGGTGTGCGCGCTGCACGACACGCCACGGGACTACTCGGCCGAGGACATCGGCGCTCTTGAGCGGCTGCGCGACCAAGCCCAGCGCGCGCTGCGCGACCAGCCGTAAGGGGGTGACATACTGGTCCATGTCGAGGTCGGTTTGCGTAGTGCTGTACCGAGCGCTGGGACCTGACCGGCGCAGGGCGCGACTACGCTCGGGTCATGACAGCATCCGGTGAGCCGCGGATAGACAGGCGTACCGCACGCACCACGTCGGCGATCCTGGACGCGGCGGAGAAGCTGTTCACCGACCGCGGATTTCACGAGACGAGCATGGATGCCATCGCGGCCGCGGCGGACATCGCGGTCGGTTCGATCTACCACCACTTCGGCAGCAAGGAACGGCTGTATCTGGCGCTGGTCGAGCACGCATTGGAGGTCAACGAGCGCGTCATGGCGCGGGCCTACAGCCAGGAGCGCACCCCTGCGGAGGAACTGGCCGCGGCCGCCGACGCTTACCTGCGGTTCCACCTGGAGAACCCCGGCTACTTCCGGATGATCGCCCTACGCGTCTTGGACGTGCCACCGGGCGATCTGGCCAGCGAGGTCGAGCAGCGGATCGCCAACAAGGTCGAGGCGATCGTCGGCCGGATCGCGGACACTCTGTCTCGCGCGGCCGAGGCCGGAGAGATCACCTGCCCGGATCCGGCACGAGCCTCGGTGTTCCTTTGGGGCTCGTGGAACGGGGTGCTGGCCCTGCGGATGCGGCCGGACCGGCTGGCACTGGACACCGCCGAACTGCGGAAGGTGCTCGCGACGGGAACCGACATCCTGATGCACGGCCTCATCCGCTGACCTCACCCAGCAGGGTTATTGTAGAGCCGTTCAGTTTCGAAGTACCGTTCAAAACATGAGCGTCCTCGTCAAGATCGGCCTGATCGAGTTGGCATTCGGCGGCCTGCTCGGCTGGCCCGTCGCGCTCTACACATACGTCGATCCCCACGCGCTGCGCCGCTTCGGTGTTGCCGTCCCGCGCCGCGTGTTCCAGGCGCACCTCGACTTCATCATGATGGGGCTGATCCTCATCGGGATCGGACTCGCGCTACCCGCGCTGCCCGGCTGGCTCCTCGTCCCGCTCATCGCCGGTACCTGGCTCAACCCGGCACTGCTCCTGCTGTTGGCGTTCAGCGACGACCTGCTCCAGGCCCCCGCCTACCGGGTGCTCGGCGTACTGTCCTTCGCTGCCACCAGCGGCAGCCTCGTCGCGGTCGCCATCGCCGCCTAACCGAAGGACGTGGCCACCGTGGTCCTGGCAGCCGCCATTCAGATCGAAGCCGTGCTCGGCGACATCCCGCACAACCTGGCCACCTGTGAACGCCTGGCCGACGAGGCCGGCCGCGCCGGCGCCGAGATCATCGCCCTGCCCGAGTTCTTCACGACCGGAATCGGCTTCGTGGACAGGTTGGCGCAAGCGTCACTACCGCCGGACGGGAAAGCGACCGACCTGCTGTGCCGACTGGCTGCCCGCCACAAGGCACTGGTGGGTGGCTCGTTCCTCTGCCGGGACAACGACGGCCACGTCCGCAACGCCTACCTGCTGGCCGATCCGACCGGTGTCGTCGGACGCCACGACAAGGACCTCCCCAGCATGTGGGAGAACGCGTTCTACATCGGTAGCGAGGACGATGGCGTGCTGGCGGTGGACGAACACGACGTCGGCATCGCCATCTGCTGGGAAACCATGCGCACCAAGACAGTCCGACGCCTGCGCGGCCGGGTCGATCTCGTCATGGTCGGCTCGGGCTGGCCATCGATGCCGGACTGGCAACCAGCACCGGTGTTCCGCCGACTCGGACGCCGCCACGCGACGAACGCGAGGGACGCGATGCCCGCATTCGCGCGCCACGTGGGCGCACCCCTGGTCCACGCCGGGCACGCCGGTCAACTGCGCTGCCGCATGCCATGGGCGCCCATCGAGTACCGCGGGCATTTCGAACCCGCCACGATGATCGCCGACGCACACGGCACGATCATTGCCGCACGCCGCCCCGAGGAAGGCGAAGGGATCGTGCTGGGTGAGATCGCTCTCGGCAGGGTGACACCGGAGCTCCAACCGCCTGCCAAGTTCTGGTTGCACCCACTCGGTACCGCGGCCACCTTCGCATGGCACTACCAGCGTTGGCACGGCCAACGCTGGTACCGCAAGAACGTGCTGCCCCGACCAGCCCGTTGAGCACCCCATAACGCTGAACCGAGCCACCGATGTAAAGCATCTTTGACACGATGTCTGCCTTGTTTTACATTGACCGTGTCAAAGATGCTTTACATCGGGAGCGAGCGTGGCATTCGAAGAGAAGCGCGCGTGGATCATGGGCGTGGTCACCGTGGTGACCTACGCTATCTACGCGATTGTGGTCCTGGCCCGGAGCGGCGACGCGCCACTGGCCGAAACGCCTTACGTGGCCACGCTGATCTGGGCGGTGCTCGGCGCGATCGTCGCGTCGGTCGCGCTGGAGGTCGTGGTCGCGACGACGACGCCGAAGGGCGAGCGACGCAAGGACCAGCGGGACACCGAGATCGGCCACTTCGGTGACCGGATCGCCCAGTCCTTCACGGTGATCGGCGGGGTCGCCGCGATGGTCCTCGCGATGGCCGAGGCCGACCACTTCTGGATCGCCAACACCGTCTATCTCGCGTTCGCGCTCACCGCGGTGCTCAACTCGATCGCCAAGATCGCCGCCTACCGGTGGGGACTCCAGCCGTGAAACCCACGAAGGTCACCAACAGGATCAAGGCGCTGCGGTTCGCCAACGGCGAGATGACGCAGGCCGATCTCGCCGAGCGGATCGGCGTCACCCGCCAGACGGTCATCGCGATCGAGCAGGGCCGCTATTCGCCGTCGCTGGAGATGGCGTTCCAGATCGCGCGCGTGTTCAAGGCACCACTCGACGACGTGTTCCACTACCCAGGAGACGAAGCGTCAACTTGTCGGCCCTGAAGGGGCTGAGCTTGGGGCTCGGCGCCGTTCAAGCCGGGTCGCGTTCTCCGTGCACCACTGGGTGTGGTGTGCGGGACGCATCCACCCACGGTCTATGTGGGTGCGGGTGTGTTGACGAACACCCACGCTCGCCGTGCTCTACCACGAACGTTCACGGCGGCGACGACATCGGCGGGCCCAGCCAGGCCACACCGACGACACAAGAAATGGTCCCGATCCGGCCGGTTGGTACGGGCCACGTGCCCGCACCGAGGACACGTTTGGGAGGTGTAATGCGCGTCCACCGTCACCGTCGGCACCCCGGCCCTGCGAGCCTTGTAGACGATGACGCTGCCGAGGTGGTGAAACGGCCAGGAAGTGTGGGTGGCCCGCTGGTCACGACGAAGCCGTACCCGATCCCGGATACCACCCAACTCTTCCAGGGCGATCCCGCGACCGGTGCGTTGCGCGACGGCCACTACCTCCTTCCCGATCTTGTGGTTCACATGCCGCGCGTGCCGGGTCTCGCGCCGGGCACGCCGTTTCAGCCGTCTGGTCGCGGATTTTGTCCGCTTGGCTTGCAACTCGCGGCGTTTCCGCGCGTGCCAACGCCGATACCGGGACAACCGGCGACCCGAGAAGTTCGCGCCGTCGGAGGTGGTGGCGAGGTTGGCGATGCCACGATCGACACCGATCCAATCGACGGGTTCGTGCACGGCCGGTTCGGGCACCTCGCACGTGGCGAGCAGGAACCACATCCCGTCCCGCCCTATCAGGTCCGACTCGCCTTTGCGGTGCCCGGCCAGCAGTGTGAGCTGGTCGGGATGGCCCGTGAAGCGGACGTCCTTCAGGCGGCCAGCGGTGGTCCAGACCGACACCGTCCGTGCGTCGTGCCGCCAGGACAGCATCCGGTCGTCGAACGGCTGCGCGCTGTCCGGCCGGAACGCGACCGGTTTCGACTCGGCCTTCGCCCGACGTGTCGACCCGGCACGCCCGAGGTTCCCGGCCCGCAGGTTCGCGCGCAGCGTCGTGTACGCGTCGACGACTTTCTTGATCGTGCGCACCGCGGCCTGCGCACCCAACCCACCCGCCTTCAACTCCGGATACACCAACTTATGCAAGTCGTTGCGGGAGAACACCTTCCGCTCGAACGCCACCACCGACACACGATCAGCGGCCGCGTTGCACCCGCGCAGAGTCGCCGCCAACGCCGCCGCCTGCACGGCCGTCGGCAGCAGCTTGACCTGCACCACCACCTTCACACTCCGAATCCTAGAACACCCGTTCTAGCGATCAGTACCGGGTCACGGCATCGGCCTCCTCCCGACCATGAACGGCCGGGTTTCCACCGACAGGAGCACAGATGAAAGCGATCGTGCAGCATGGCTACGGCGACACCGACGTGTTGACGTTCTCCGACATCCCCACCCCGGCGATCGGACCGCAGGAAGTGCTGATCCAGGTCAGGGCCGCCGCGGTGGACGCGGGAGTCTGGCACCTGATGACCGGGACGCCTTATCTGTTACGCCTCGGCTTCGGCCTGACCAGACCGAGAAAGCGCGTCCGGGGCATGGACGTGGCCGGACTGGTGGAGGCTGTCGGCGAGAACGTCACCGACTTCCAGCCGGGCGACGAGGTGTTCGGCACCTGCGAAGGCTCCTTCGCCGAATACGCGACCACGCACCACACCAAGCTGACTCGCAAACCGCGCAACCTCACGCACCAGCAGGCCGCCGCCATCCCGATCTCCGCGTTCACCGCACTGGCCGCGCTCCGGGACAAAGGCGAAGTCGAGGCGGGACAACGGGTCCTGGTCATCGGTGCGGGCGGTGGCGTCGGTTCGTACGCGGTCCAGCTCGGCAAGGTGTTCGGCGCGGTCGTGACCGGGCTGTGCAGCACGTCCAAAGTGGAGTTCGTGCGCGCTCTCGGCGCCGACCAGGTGCTCGACTACACCCAGGACGACTTCACCCGCGACGAGTACGACCTGATCATCGACATCGCGGGCAACCGGCCGATCAACCACGTCCGCAAGGCGTTGTCCGCACGGGGAACGCTGGTGATCGTCGGCGGTGAACGCGGCAAGGTGATCGGCGGCGCCGCCGGGCTGCTCAAGGCAACAGTGATGAACCTGTTCACCGGGCACACACTGCGCGGCCTGATCTCGTTGGGCAACAAGGAGGACCTCGCCGTGCTCCGTGATCTCGCCGAGGCGGGCAGGATTGTCCCGGCGATCGACCGCGAGTACCAGCTCAGCGAGGTGCCCGACGCCATTGCCCACGCCCGGGCAGGCCGGGCGCGGGGCAAGATCGTCATCACGGTCTGACTGCCAGCCGAGTCAGCCGAGGATCGCGGTCCAGAAGGCGTAGTTGTGTTCGGCGGCCGTGTCCACCCGGCCGATGCCCGCCGGGGCGATGTCCAGGCCCTGCACCGTGTTCTCGACGCGGCCGGACGGCAGCCACAGCGGCAGTCCCGGTCCGTTCGGCTGTCCGGTGCGCGCGAAGTTCACCCAGTAGCGCTGCATCCGCTCGCCGAGCGCCTGCTGGGCGGGGTTCAGCGTCACCGGTAGCGAGCCGGGGAACAGGTACGGCAACTCCGAGCCGTGGTAGGCGCCCATGTCCGGGACCGACGGGATCACCGACGGCACCGTGCGGTCACGGAACTCGTAGGCGAAGGTCGGCACCCGGCGGGCCAGCTGACGGGTTGTCGTGAGCTGGGTCCGTGCCCACACGGCGTCGGTGACGGTGGTGGCCCAGGCGATGGTCGGGCTGGAGTACGCCGAGATCGGGTACTTGGCGAGCACCTGGTCGGCCTTGTCCCCGTACGTGGTGCGCAGCAGCGCCGCGTACTTCTCGGCGGTCAGCGGCTCCGGAATGAACGCCGTGAACGTGCGGTGCTCGTCTCGCGTGATGCCGGTCAACACGGGCACCCGGGCGAACCGGCCCGCCTCCACGGCCTTGGCCGGGTGCGTTGGCAGCAGCGGGGTGTCGAACGCGGGCTGGCTGATGGCGCTGTCCAGCAGTTTCGACACCGGCGCGGTGCGCAGGCACGCCAGTGCGTCGCCCGTGCAGCCCAACGTGGTGGCCAGCGCGGTTCCCGTCTTGTCCGCGTCCGCGAGTGGCGTCCAGTTGGATCCGGCGGGCACGTCCGGCAGGAACCCGCTGTCGCGCCAGCTCAGCTCACACGGGCCGCTCTGCGTGATGGCCCTGTGGAACAGGCCGCGCGCGGCGGGCGACGTGAGCTGGGCGCACACGCTGAGCGCCCCGGCGGACTCGCCGAAGACGGTGACATTGCGGGGATCTCCGCCGAAGGCCCGCGCGTTGGCCTGTACCCAGCGCAGCGCGGCCTGCTGGTCCTGCAGGCCGAACGTGCCGCCGCCGGGCAGGCCCGGCAGGCTCAGGAAGCCCAACGCTCCCAGCCGGTAGTTCACGGTCACCACGACCACGTCGCCGCGCGCGGCCAGTTGCGTCGCCGGGTAGTCCGCCCCGGCACCGCCGACGAACCCGCCACCGTGGATCCACACCATCACCGGGCGTGGCTTGTGGCTGGGCGCGGACGGGGTGCTCACGTTCAGGGAGAGGCAGTCCTCGCTGCCGGTCTCCGAGCCGCCTACCGGGAAGATCGGTCGCTGTGGGCAGGCACTGCCCGCCTTGGTGGCGTCCCGGACCTCGGTCCACGGTGTCACCGGCGCGGGCGGCTGCCAGCGACGCTCGCCCGTCGGCGGCGCGGCGAACGGGATGCCTTGGAACAGCCGGTGTTGCTGGGTGACCGTCCCTCGAACGGGCCCGTCGGTGGTTCGGACCACCGCGGGATCGGCGGCGGCGAGCGCGCTGGGCGCGGCTGCCAGCAGTGTCAGAACGGCGAGTGCGGAACTCAGGACTCGTGTGCGTCGCACGGAAATCCCCCTCGGATGCGTCTGCCCACGCACTGTAGTGGAAGCGCACCCAATGGCTCTCCTGGTTTTCGGCCCAGTCGGCCCCAGTTGGCTCAGTTGTCGGCTTGGGCGCCGTACGCCGGACCGGGTTCCGGTGTGACGGTGTGGAACCCGATCTCCCCGCCGCAGTGGGCGCACGCCACGTACGAGTCCGCCACCTGGCCGCATTCCTTGTGCCGGAACAGGATCGGCGACCCGTCCGGCCCGGCCAGGTACTTGTCGCCCCACCGCATCAGCGTCACAACCGCGGGGAACAGTTCCCGGCCCATCCTGGTCAGCCGGTACTCGTGCCGGTCGGGGTTCGCCGCGTACTGGACCCGGTCGAGCAGTCCGGCCTCGACGAGGGTTTTCAGCCGCGCCGAGAGCGTCGGCCGGGGAATCGACAGGGTGCGGGCGAACTCCCCGTACCGACGCACTCCGAACATGCTTTCCCGCAGGATCCGCAGGCTCCACTTCTCGCCGACCAGCGCGAGGGCGCGGCCGACGGTGTCCGCGTCGAAGCCGCGTTCGAGCTCCTTCGGCGCAGGCATCTCAGACCGCCAGGACGAGCTTGCCCGTGTTGCGTCCTTCGAACAGCCCGAGCAGTGTCTCGGGGAACGCGGCGATGTCGCCTTCCACGATGTGCTCGCGGGAGGTGATCCGGCCCTCGGCCAGCCAGGCGGCCAGCTCCGACGCGGCCTCCGGGTAGCGGGCGACGTAGTCGAAGACGAGGAAACCCGTCATGGACGCCCGCTGCACGAGCAGCTGCATGTAGTTCGCGGGACCGCGCATGCCGTCTTCGGAGTTGTACTGGGACACCGCTCCGGAGATGACCACCCGGGCACCGCGGTTGATGCGGGCGAGCACGTCGTCAAGGATCTCGCCGCCGACGTTGTCGAAGAACACGTCGACGCCGTCCGGGGTGTGCTGCTTGAGCTGGCGGCGGATGTCACCGGCTTTGTAGTCGATCGCCGCGTCGAACCCGAGTTCGTCGACGAGGTACCGGCACTTGTCCGGCCCGCCCGCGATGCCGACGACGCGGCAGCCCTTGATCTTGCCGATCTGCCCGGTGATGCTGCCGACCGCGCCCGCGGCCGCCGACACCACGATGGTCTCCCCCGGCTTCGGCCTGCCGACGTCGAGCAACCCGAAGTACGCGGTGAAGCCGCTGCTGCCGAGCGTGCCGAGGTACATCGGCGCCGAGGCCCGCGAGGTGTCGACTGTGGACACACCGGCACCGTCGGAGACGGCGTACTTCTGCACGCCGAACAACCCCTGGACGACGTCGCCCTTGGCGAACTTCTCGTGGTGGGACTCGATGACCGTGCCGATCCCGGCCGCCCGCATCACCGCCCCGATCTCCACAGGGGCGATGTACGACCGCTGGGCGTTGATCCACCCGCGCATCGCCGGGTCCAGCGAGATGTACTGGAGTTCAACCAGGAACTCACCGTCGCCCGGCTGCCCGGCGGGTTCCTCGGTGAGCTGCCAGTCGGTGGACTTCGGCAGGCCGACCGGCCGGGCGGCGAGGCGGATCTGTGCGTTGACGGTCATGGCGTGTACTCCTTCAGTGCACTCAGGACAGAACTACCGGCCGGGTCTTCCGCAGTGCACGGTACGAGAGCAACGTGATCCGCGCCTGCCAGGTGATACTTCGCGATCCGGTCCTTGACCTGGTCGACTGTGCCGATCGCGCACACCCGGGCGAGCAACTCGGCCGGGAGGTCCCTGGCCAGGGTCGCGTAGGACTCCCCTGCCCTCGCCCGACGCACCAGCTCGCCGTAGCCGAGCTCGGTGAACATCTCGCCGTAGCCGGGCGGTTTGAGGTACACCGCCAGTTGCCCGGCCAGTTGGCTGATGCTCGCCGGTCCCGGGTCGACCGCGGCGGACAGCCACACCGCGAGCTTCGGCGGTGTCCTGCCCGCGGCACGCGCGTGCGCGTCGACCGTCTCACGCACTCTCGCCACGATCCCCGGGGTGACGATGTTCAGCACGACCTCGTCGGCTTCCTCGGCGGCGACCCTGGTCATCGCCGGGCCGAACGCGGCGACCGAGACCGAGCGCGACGGCAGGGTGTGGCGCAGCCGGAATCCTCTCGTGCGCACCTGTTCACCGGCGAAGTCGGCGCGGCCGTTGTCCAAGATCCCGCGCAGCGCCCGCACTGTCTCACGCATCCGCAGCGCCGAGTGGTCGAACGGGCGGTTGTGCCAGTCGCGCACGATCGTCGGGCTGGACGCGCCCAGTGCGACGTCCACCGGTCGTCCGGTCAGCTGGGCCACCGACGACAGGCCGAGAGCGATGCCGACCGGGCCGCGCACGCCGACCGCCAGCGGGCCGATCCGCAGGCCGATCCGCCGCGTCCGCAGGCCGATCGCGGTGGCCAGCGCGAACGCGTCGAAGGTCACCATCTCGCCGATCCACAGTGTCCGGTAGCCGAGCCGGTCGGCCTGCTCGGCGACGTCGACGGCTTCCAGGTCCGGCCGGTTGAGCCAGAACGGGATCACCACACCCAGGTCGCTCACAACTGGTCCGCGCGTGCCGGAAGGCCGAGCAACAGCTTGCCCGGCAGTTCGTAGCTGGCCTGGTTGACCTGGAAATGAGCGGTGGCGGTGTGCGCGTCGCGGAACCGGCGTTCCAGCGGGGAAGTGCGGTAGATGGTCGCGCCGCCGCCGAGTTCGTACATCGCCGTGGTGACCTCGGCGGAGGTGCGCACGACGTGGGTCGCGGCGAGACGCAGGCCGACACGCAGCGCCTCGGGAACCGGTTCGTGGCCCAGCGCCGCCTGCCAGGCATCCTCGATGGACTGGTACATCAGCAGCCGGGCGGCGCGCAGCGCGGCCTCACAGGAGGCCACTGTGGACTGGGTGTTCGGGCGTTCGGCCAGCGTCCGGCTCGATCCGAGCGATTTCCTGGTCGAGGCGAGGTCGACAAGGTCGTCGATGGCGCCCCGGGCGTTGCCGAGCGCGGCGGCCGCGATCGACAGCGCGAAATACCCGAAAAGCGGGAAGCGGTGCAGCGATGTGGCGTGCGGCGGTGAGCCGCCCAGCACCGAGAACACCCGGTGCTCCGGAACGAACACGTCCCTGGCCACGCAGTCGTGGCTGCCGGTGCCACGCAGCCCGTTGGTGTGCCAGGTGTCGAGCACCTCGAGGTCGGCCTTGGGGATCGCGGCCACCTTCAACTCGTCCCCGAGCACGAACCCCGCGAACAGCCAAGCGGCGTGCGGGATGCCGCTGCAGAACGCCCACTGCCCGGACAGGACAACGCCACCGTCCGCCGGGACGCCCTTGCCTCGCGGGGCCCACACACCCGCGGCGACCGTGGCCGGGTCGGCGAAAACCTCCGCCGCGGCCTGCTGTGGCAGGTAGGCCGAGAGCAGGCTGCTGGTGACCGCGATCGACACGCACCAGCCCGCCGAGGCGTCGCCACGGGCCACCGCCTCGGCCGTCTCCAGGCCGACCGCAGGCGGCGCCTCAGGCCCGCCGAGGTGCGCGGGCACGCCGGAACGCAGCAGCTGGGCCTTGGTCAGCCGATCGACGAGCTCCGGCGGCAGAGCGCGTGCCTGCTCGGTGTCGGCGGCCAGGCTGCGTGCCAGTGCGGCACAGTCGCGCGCGGCGGCGCGCATCTGGTGGAACTCACCCGATGGCGCGGTGGCTGGAACGACTGAGTCAGGCACGGGCACCCCTGAGTCGGTTCAGAATTCTTACCGGTTCACCATCCTTACCACCCAGCCCGTGTTGACGCAACGTGACAGTCGCGTATGTAACAGTGACGGCAGCGCGTCGGCGATGGCGTCGCCGACAGTGGCTGCCGGAACTCGCGGAACCGATATGAAACCGCTGTGAAGCTCACCGCACACACCCTCGGCCTGGTTGTGGCCGTCTGGCCCCAGCGAACACGGAAAGAGGATTGGTATGACCATGAACCGCCTGACCGCGAAGGCGGTAAGGCCGTTGCGGACGCTCGACCCTGCCGGGCCGCTTGACGACCTCGACTGGGTGGACGACGCGGTCGGCGACGCGAGGGTAGTGGCGATCGGTGAGAGCGCGCACTACAACGGCGAGTCCTATCAGTTGCGGCACCGCCTGCTGCGTTATCTGGTGGAGCGGCACGGGTTCAGCGCCTACGCGATGGAATCCGGGTACACCGAGGGTGCGCTGGCCGACAGGTGGATCCGCGGCGGCCAGGGCGACGTCGGCCAGGTCCAGGCGAACGGTGTGACGTCGCTGATGGGGCTGTGGACGCAGATGCGCGCGCATCTGCAGTGGATGCGCCAGCACAACCGCACGACCGCGCGCCCAATCAGCTTTCACGGGATCGATCTGGGCGGCTCGAACGTGTCCTTGATGCCCGGCCTGGACGCTGTGACCGCCTACCTCACCGAGGCGGATCCCCAGTACACGATGGACCCGCGCATCCGGGAGACGGCTTCGGTCTTCGCGGCGGCGTCCGCGTTCTCCGCCCCCGCGGCCATCGCCGCCTACGGCAGGCTCACGCAGGAGACCCGGGACGCGCTCACCGCGAGCCTCACAGACCTCGCCGCCCGCGTGGCCGCACGGCGCCTGGACTACCTCCAGGAGACCTCCATCGGCGCCTACGAACGCGCTCTGCACTCACTGCGCCTCACCGTCGGCCTCGACACGGTCGACCGGGCGATGGCCCGCAGCGACCTGCAGGCAGTGATGTTCAACCGGGACGCCGCGATCGCCGACACCGTCGGGTGGATCCTGCGCGGGGAGGGCCGGATCGTGCTTGCCGCCCACAACGCCCACATCCAACGCTGGCGAGCCTCGATGCCCGGCATGGCGCCGGTGACGCCGATGGGCATGCACCTGGACGATCGGCTGGGCAGCGACTACCGGGTGATCGGCGTGACCACCGGGACCGGCCAGACTCTCAACTCAGGTGCCGACTTCTACGACGGAAAACTCTTCACCACGCTGGAACAACCCAATCCGGACAGCCTCGACGGCCTCATGGCCGCCAGCCACGACGGCCCGTTCGCGACCGACCTCCGGCGGCTGTCCGCAACCGACACTGCCACCGTCAGGGCCGTCACGCAGCAGCGTTACAGCCCGTACTACGCCGAGGTGGATCCGCTGAGCGCCTACGACGTCGTCGTCCACCTCCCCCGTGTCACCGCGGCCCACCCAGACCAGGACGCCCTTGCCCACTCGCCCCGTGAGGTGCAAGACATCTTCGCCAGGTTCCACCACTAATCACGACAGGAGGTGTCGTGATTGTTTGGCAGGCTCGACCTGGCGACCGGCGGACGGCCCGATCGGTCATGCCCCGAGGGAGCGTGCAGTGAGTTCCGGAGTCAATCCATGCATCGTGTTCAACGGCAACGCGCGGCGAGCGCTGGAGTTCTATCGGGAGGTCTTCGGCGGCGAACTGGCGGTGGGAACAGTCGCGGACTTCGGCTCACCGGACTCGGCCAACGCTGACAAGGTCATGCACGCTCGGCTCGACACGCCAGCCGGGTACACGCTGATGGGATGGGACTACCCCGATGACCGGCCCGGCCACCCGCCCTATCAGCCAGGCAACAACGTCGCGGTCTTCGTCGGTGGCGACGGTGGCGACGAACTCCGCGGCTACTTCGAGAAGCTGTCTGTCGGCGGTACCGTGACGCTGCCCCTCGAAGAGCAGGTGTGGGGCGACGAAGCGGGCTCGCTCGTGGACCAGTTCGGGATCAGCTGGATGTTCAACATCACCGCCCAGCAGCACTGATTGAGCACGCGTTGAACGACGACGAGCTGAACGCCAGGCTGCACCGGATCGGGCAACATCCCTTCCGCGCGAAGTTCCAGTTGCGTGGCCGGGACCGCGCGACGGTCGACCTACGCGGGCTGGCGACCGTGCGCAGACACGCGGAAGCGCTGATCGGCGACAGGCTCGCCCCCGCCGCGCCGCGCAAGGACGGCCGCCAGACGCCCTACCGTGGACATCCCGTCTTCGTCGCTCAACACGCGACCGCGACGTGCTGTCGCACCTGTCTGGAGCGTTGGCACGGTATCCCTGCCGGTGCGGCCCTCAGCGACACCGAACGCACCTATGTCGTGGATGCGATCTGCCTGTGGATCGCGAACCAGTACGCCCCCGGAACGCCGCCGCCGTGACCCGACTGCGCGCCCATCAGCCACATCGAACAGACCACGCGCCCGGTTCGAACCGGGCGCGTGGTCGTCACTGCTGAACGAATCCTTGGTGAACCAGTCCGGTCACAGCATCAGCGACCCGATGCGTACAGCTGCGCCACCTCCGACGCGGGCAGCGCCCGGTCGTACAGGTGCACCTGGTCGATCGCGCCTCGCCAGAAGTCGACCGGGCCGCCGTTGTACTTCGCGCGGCCGATCACCGTGTTGCCTGCGCCCGGACCGCCGTCGCAGGAGGACGCCGTTCCGGCTTGATTGCCGTCCACGTACAGCGTCAGCGATCCGGTGCGGACGTCACGGACACCGGCGAGGTGGTACCAGCGGCCCGGTTCGGGCGCGGCCGGGGCCACTGCCCGCACCCCGGCGAAGCTGAACGCGAACCGGTTGTCCTGGCCGGAGTACTGCAGGAAGAACGCGCTGTGGCTGGGGCCGTCCTGGCTCACCGCGGTGGCGAACCCGCCGAGGCTGTCCAGTTTCACCCACGCCGCCGCCGAATAGTTCCCCGCCGTGTCCAGCACGCTCGACCCGGTGTCCACCACCGAGTCGCCGCCGTTGAACTGGACCGCCGATCCCGGGTGTCCTTCGGTCCAGGTGGCGTTGGTCAGCGTCGCGTTCCTGGTGCCGACCTTGTCCGCGGCGACCGTGCCCGTGCCCTCGTCGAACGGGTAGTAGGTGATCCCGTCCGCTCCGGGAGTGCCCGGTCCGGGTGCGGGCGCGCTTCCGGTGCCGTCCGCCTTCTTCACGATCTCGTCGTTGATCGCCTTCACCTGGCCGAAGTCCATCTTGCGGACCTCCCTGTCGTAGGTGAAGAACCCGTTGACCTCGTGCTCGACGTCGGTGATCTGCGTGTAGATCGCCGCGCTGATCCCGCACTTCTGTGCCGCGCCGAGCACGTCACGCTGGTTTTCGACGTAGCGGCGGGTCAGTGTGGCCGAGTCGGGCGTCATCTCGTAGGCGTGGCCCTCGCCGAACCACATGTGGTCCTTGACCTCGAGGCCGAAGCCGCCGTGTTCGCCGTCCACCGCCACCCGGTTCGCGCTCGGCGTCGGCGTCGCCGGGCCGACGTACGCGTGGTGGTCGATCATGTCACCGCGCCCGGAGTCCCCTTTGGACGCACAGCAGTTCACGCCGCTGTGCGCGTTGACCAGCCTGCTCGGGTCCTGCTTCTTCACGTCGTCGGCGATCCGGCCGGTCGCGGTGCGCTCCCACTCGCCCCAGCCCTCGTTGAACGGCACCCACGCCACCACGGAGGTGAAGCTCTTGTGCTTGTCCACCATGGTGTGCAGTTCGCGTTCGAACTGCTGTTGCGCGTCGACCGGCGGCAGGTCGTTGGACGTCTTCATCGCGGGCATGTCCTGCCACACCAGCAGTCCCAGCTTGTCGGCGTGATAGAACCAGCGGTCCGGTTCGACCTTGATGTGCTTGCGGACGGTGTTGAAGCCGAGCACCTTGTGCTGTTCGAGGTCGAAGCGCAGCGCGGAGTCGGTCGGCGCGGTGTGGATGCCGTCCGGCCAGAAGCCCTGGTCCAGTGTGGACATCTGGAACAGGATCTTTCCGTTGAGTGTCATCCTGAGCTTGCCGTCGGCGCCGGGCGCCATGCCGATCTCGCGCATGCCGAAGTACGAACCGACCTCGTCGATCGTCTGGTAGCGCTTGACCAGCCGGACTTTCAGGTCGTAGAGGAACGGCGAGTCCGGCGTCCACAGTTTCGTCCTGGGCACCGGCAGCTTCAGCTCGGTGTTCGCGGCACCGGTCACACGGCCGACCGGCCTGCCCCTGTCGTAGGCGATCGCTTCCACGGTGAGGCCCGCGGTGTTCCCGGAGACTCGTGGGGTGAGCCGGAGGGTGGAGTCCTTGAGGTTCGGTGTCTGGCCGAGCTCGGTGATGCTCGCCGACGCCACCGGCTCCAGCCAGACGGTCTGCCAGATGCCGGAACTGGAGGTGTAGAAGATGCCGCGGTCGGGCACGTTGCGCTGTTTACCGACCGGCTGCCACGTCGCGTCGGTCAGGTCGGCCACGCCGACGACGACCTCCTGCGGGCCCCACCGGGTCAGCGCGTCGGTGATGTCCAGGCTGAACGAGTCGTACCCGCCGCGGTGGGTGCCGACCTGGCGGCCGTTGACCCAGATCGTCGAGTCGTAGTCGACCGCGCCGAAGTTCAGCTTCACGCGGTCACCGCGCCAGTGGTTCGGCACCGTGAACGAGCGCCGGTACCACATCCGGTCTTCCCTGCGCTGGATCCCGGACAGCGCCGACTCGATCGGATACGGCACCAGCACCCGTTCCGCGAGCGACTTCCCGATCGGCGGCGCCTCCCCCGCCTTGGCTCCGGCGAACTCCCACACGCCGTTGAGGTTCTGCCAGCGGTCCCTCGTCAGCTGCGGACGCGGATACTCGGGCAGCGCGTTGTCCGGCCCGACTTGGTTGGTCCACGGCGTGGTCAGTGGTGGCTTGCCCGGTTTCCACGTCGGCTGGGCCGACGCGGGCAGGGTCGTGATTCCGAAGATGAGTAGCAGAGCGGTGAGCAGGACCGAGGTTCTCAACATCAGCGGCACCTCCCGTTGTCTCACGTACTTCGCTCCCGGCCGAGATGCGCACGGCTCAGGTAGGCCTGAATGGCCACGACGATGGCAAGGAACGCGCCGCTGACCACCGACTGGTAGTGCGACGACAACGTTCCGATCTGGTTGATCACGTTCTGGATCACCATCAGCAGCAGGACACCGGCCAGCGTTCCGCCGACCGTGCCCGCGCCACCGGTGAGCAGCGTGCCGCCGATCACGACGGCGGCGATCGCGTCGAGTTCGAACCCGACGCCCACAATCGTCACGCCGGACGCGGAATAGGCCGCGGCCAGCGCACCGGACAGTCCGGCGAGCAGCCCGCTGCCGGTGTACAGCCAGACCGTGCGTCTGGCAACGGGCAGGCCCATCAGCCGCGAGGCCTCCGCGCTTCCGCCGATCGCCAGCACCGAGTGGCCGAACCTGGTGCGCTGCAACACGACCACGCCCACGGCGAACAGCGCGATCGCGATCCACACGGGATACCCGAAGCCCAGCAGAGTGCCCTGCCCGATCTGGGTGAGCACGGCGTCACGCGGCATCAGCCGGGTGTTGGCCCCCTCGTCGGTGATCGCGAGCAACAGCCCACGAGCGCCGAGCAGGGTAGCCAGCGTGACGATGAACGGCGCGAGCCGCCCGTAGGCGACCAGGACGCCGTTGAGCAGGCCGATCCCGCCGCACACCACCAGCGGCAGCAGCAGACCGGCGACGCTGCCCCACTTGATTCCCAGCGCGGCCAGCACACCGCCGAGCGCGTACACCGAGCCGACCGACAGGTCGATCCCGCCGGAGAGGATCACGAACGTCATGCCCAGCGCGACGATCGCGAGGAACGAGCTCTGCATGGCGACGTTGCGCGCGTTGTCCACTGTGGCGAACGTGTCGAAGGAGAACGACGACACGAGCACGACCAGCGCCAGCACGACCAGCGAGCCACGCCGTTGCACGAGCCCGGCGATCCATTCCCGCCTGGTCATCCCCTTGTCGGCGACGTCCACCGCGGTCCTCTCGGTCACCGTGCCGATGCCGGTCATTTCGCACCCGCCAGGCGGGGACGTTGCAACAACACCGCGACCACGATGATCACCGCCTGCACGAGAAGACCGGCCGAGGTCGGCAGGTTGTGTTTGATCAACGTCGCCGAGATCAGCTGCATCAGCAACGCACCGGCCACCGTGCCGAGAATCCGCACTCTGCCGCCGTTCAACGGCGTGCCGCCGACCACGACGGCCGTGATCGCGGACAGCTCGGCGAGCTGACCGATCGCCGACGGGTCGGACGCGGTCAGCCGCGCGGTGGCCACGATCCCGGCGACCGCCGCCAGCAGCCCGCTGATCACGTACGTCACGATCAGGATCCGGCGGACCGGCAGACCGGCGAGCACGCTCGCCGAGCGGTTGCCGCCGACCGCGACCAACTGGCGGCCGAACGTGGTGTACCGCACCACGAAACCGACTGCCAGCGTCAGCACGGCGGCGATCAGCACGACGATCGGGATGCCCGCGACACTGCCCGAGCCCAGTTCCAGCACCGTCGGGTTGCGGATGTCCTTGAGCCGCCCGTCGGCCAGCACCAGCGCGAGCCCCCGGCCACCGACCAGCAGTGCGAGCGTGGCCACGATCGGCTGGATTCCCACCACCGCGACGAGCGTGCCGCTGAACAGCCCGCACAACGCGCCGCCCAGCAACGCCACCAGCAGCGCGGGCATCAGGCCGTAGCCGAGGTAGAGCGGCAGCAGCGCCGCCGCGAGCGCCATCACCGAGCCGACCGAGAGATCGACGCCTTCCGTGCCGATCACCAGTGCCATGCCCAGCGCCGCGATCAGGATCGGGGTGACCTGCACCAGTTGGGTGTTGAGGTTGGCCAGCGTGGCGAAGTTCTCGGTGAAGAGGAGGTTGTAGACCACCAGGATGCCCAGCGCCGCGTAGACGCCGTAGTCGCGCAGTCGCCGCACAGTGGGCGCGGCGACCGGGGTGACGGTTGCCTCAGCCATCGCCCTCACCGCCGTCCGCGAGCGCCGCGATCAGCTTCCGCTCGGTCACGTCCGCGCCTCTCAGTTCGGCGACCACCCGGCCTTCCCTGAGCACGACGACCGAGTCCGAGCCTTCGACGACCTCCTCGAACTCCGAGGAGATCAGCACGACCCCGAGCCCCGCCGCGGCCAGTTCCGCCACCAGCGCCTGGACCTCGGCCTTGGCGCCGACGTCGATCCCCCTGGTCGGCTCGTCGAGCAGCAGCACCTTCGGCTCCCGGCAGAGCAGCCTGGCCAGCAGCACCTTCTGCTGGTTGCCGCCGGACAGCTCGCCCACCTTCTGGTCGGGGCCGGATGCCTTGATCCGCAGGCGTTTCATGAACGTGTCCACAATGGCGTCCTGGCGTCCGCGGGACACCAGGCCCGCCGCGGACAGCCGGGGCAACGCCGCGAGCACGATGTTCTCCCGCACCGACAGGTCCGGCAGGATCCCGTCGGCCTTGCGGTCCTCCGGCAGCATCACGACACCTGCGCGCATCGCCGCAGCGACCGAACCGGACCGGACCGGCTTGCCCGCGACCGTCACCGTGCCCTCGTCGACGGGCAGTGAGCCCGCGATCGCGCGCACTGTTTCACTGCGTCCGGCGCCGAGCAACCCGCCGAGGCCCACGATCGCGCCCGGCCGCACGGTCACGTCCACGCCGTGCAACCGGTGCTGACTGGTCAGGCCCCTGGCCGCGAGCACCGGTGTCTCCACCGTCTCGGTGGGCGCGGAGTCGAACTTGGTCGTGCCTTCCCTGCGGATCTGCTCGAGGTCACGGCCGAGCATGAGCGCGACCAGCTGCAGCCGCGGCAACTCGGCCAGCGGACCACTGTGGACTTTGCGGCCGTCACGCAGAACCGTGACGGCGTCGCAGATCCGGTAGAGCTCGTCGAGCCGGTGGCTGACGTACAACACCGCGGCCCCGCTCGCGCGCACTTGCTCGACGATCTTGAACAGGGTGTCGACCTCGCGCGGCTCCAGCGACGACGTCGGCTCGTCGAGGATCACCACGCGGGCGTCGGTGGCGGCCGCTCTCGCGACCGCCACCATCTGCCGCACCCCCGCGCCCAGGGTCCGCAGTGGCCTCGTGACGTCCACGTCGATGCCGTAGGACCGCAACAGCTTCGCCGCGGCCGTGTTCATCGCCCGGTAGTCCAGCAGCCCGAAGCGGGTGCGTGGCTCACGGCCGAGGAACAGGTTGCTGGCCACCGACATCAACGGCACCAGGTTGATCTCCTGGTACACCGTGCTGATCCCGGCCGCCTGCGCGTCCAGCGGTCGGCCGAAACGCACGGGCTCGCCCTGGTGGACCAGTTCGCCGCTGTCCGGCGGATGGACTCCCGTCAGCACCTTGATCAGCGTCGACTTGCCCGCGCCGTTCTCGCCGACCAGGGCGTGCACCTCACCGGCGAGCAACGTGAGGTCCACTTCGGACAACGCGACCACACCGGGGAACCGCTTGCCCACAGCGCGGGCGTCGAGCACGACCTCGCTCGGCATCAGTACGCGTTGCCCAGTTCGGCGGCGGCGTTGTCCTTGTTGTACAGCTTGTCGCTGATCACCACGTTCTGCTGGACCGGTTTGCCACCGAAGTACGACTCCAGCGTCTGGAACGCCAACGGGCCGAACCGCGGGTTGGACTCGACGACCGCGGACAGCTCGCCGTCGACCACCTTCTGCACGGCGTTGCGGGTTCCGTCGATCGACACCACCCGGATGTCCGTCCCGGCCTTCTTGTTGGCCCCGCGCAACGCGACCAGCGCGCCGAGCGCCATCTCGTCGTTCTCCGCGTAGACGCCGTTGATGTCCGGCTGGGCCTGGATGATCTGCTCCATCACCTGCTGGCCCTTCTCCCTGGCGAACTCGCCGGTCTGCTGGGCCACCACCTGGATCTCCGGCGCGGACGCCTTGAGTTCGTCGACGAACCCGGCGGTGCGGTCGGTCGTCACGTTGTTGCCGGACGCGCCGAGCAGGATCGCGACCTTGCCCTTGTTGTTGAGGGCCTTGGCCATCTCCTTGGCGGCCCGCTTGCCCTGCTCGACGAAGTTGGAGCCGAGGAAGGCCACGTAGTCCTTGCAGGGCGAGGAGTTCACCTTGCGGTCGATGGTCAGCACCGGGATGTTCCTGGCACGCGCGGCCGACAGCGCCGGTTCGAGGCCGTCGGAGTTCAGCGGCGCCACGATCAGCGCCTGCGCCCCCTTGTTGATCATGTCCTGGATGTCGGAGATCTGCTTGCTCAGCTGCGAATTGGCGTTGGTGGTGAGCAACTGCCTGACACCGACCTTGGCGGCCTCGTCCTTGATCGACTGGGTTTCGGCGATCCGGAACGGGTTGGCCTCCTTCTCCGACTGGGAGAAACCGACGACGGCGTTCTTCAGGTCCACCTTGTCGCCACCGTACTGCTGCAGCGTGCAGGTGGGACCGTCCGTCGCGGGCGCCACCGGCGCCTGCGCGCCGCCCGTGCCCTGCGCGGGCAGGGTCGGCGTTTCCTCGGACTTGGCGCAGCCGGAGAGAACCAGCGCGACGCCGCACAGGCTCGCACCAAGGATCCGGCCTAAGTGGACGGGACGGGACTGGGTGGCGGCGGCCATGGGCTGACTCCTCGTCGAGACAGGCGAACTCGCTCGGCGAGCACGTTACATCGTTGGTACAACGTTGTAAATACGCTCGATCTTGATACCCTCACCGACGTGGCAACGCTCAAGGACGTGGCTGAACTGGCCGGGGTGTCCGTCAAAACGGTGTCCAACGTCGTGAACGGGTACTCCTTCGTCAAGCCGGAGAACGAGCGCAGAGTCCGCGAGGCGTTGGCCGCGACCGGCTACAAGCCCAACGTCGGCGCCCGCAACCTGCGCCGCGGCCGGACGGGCTTCATCGCGCTGATGGTCCCGGAGCTGAGCATCCCGTACTTCGGGGAGCTCGCGGGCGGGGTGATCACCGCGGCGCACACGCACGACTGGAGCGTGCTGATCGAGCAGACCCACGGCCTGCGCGATCCCGAGGTCTCCACGCTGGCCTCACTGGGGCCGCACATGGTCGACGGCGCGATCATCAGCCCGGAGGCGCTGCACACGCAGGACTTCACCCGCAATCCCACCGACGTGCCGATGGTGCTGCTCGGCGAGCACTCACTGGACGTGCCGATCGACCACGTGGGCATCGACAACGTGCAGGCGGCCCGGATCGCGGTCCGGCACCTGGTCGACCTCGGCCGGACCAGGATCGCCGTCGTCGGCCAGAACCCCAACCGAGGCACCGCGGCTCAACGGCTCGCGGGCTACCACTCCGCGCTCGCCGACGCCGGGCTGCCCAGCCCACCCGACTACATCGCACCGGCCGCGCGGTACCACCACCGCGACGGCGCCGAGGCCATGGCACGCCTGCTGGCACTACCCGAACCGCCGGACGCCGTGTTCTGCTTCAACGACATGCTCGCGCACGGTGCCGTCCGCGCCGCCGCCGAACGCGGCTACCAGGTGCCAGGGGACATCGCCGTGGTCGGCTTCGACAACACCGAGCACAGCGCGTACAGCCTGCCCTCGCTGACGACCATCGCCCCGGACAAGGCCGCGCTGGCCAAGGCCGCCGTGGATCTCGTACACGAACGGGCGAGCGGCGACGTCAGTCCCGTGCGGGACGTGCAGATCCCCTTTACGCTCCAGGTCCGTGAAAGCACCGCGGGTTAGCCCTGGTAATGTGGCCACAGCGGAGGGGAGTACCCACCCGGTCGAGATTCGTCAATACGGCGCCCCCAGTGGTGACCCGGTCTCGGCGCCACAGAGCGTTGACGCGAACAGGGTCGACGTGAGCAGTGTGGTTGGGGAGACCTCCGGTTCACTCGAAGAACCGGAAGGGATTCGCATGCGTTCCACGAAGCGGCTGCTGACAGGTGTCCTCGGCGGCGGTGCGTTGGTCATCGCGCTGACCGGCTGTGACGCGGTCAAGGGTGCCCAGCAGGCTGCGGAAGGTGCCAGCAACGCGGCCTCCACCGTGCAGGTGTGTGCCGAGGCGCTGAAGATCGCCGCCTTCAACCCGGACACCGCGAACCCCGAGGCCGCCGCCCAGGGCGCGAAGGACGCGGGCCAGAAGCTGTCCGACCTGGCGGGCAAGGCCACGAACACCACGGTCAACCAGGCGCTCACCGACCTCTCCACGACCTTCAAGGAGACCACGGCCACCGACGTGGTCAACGGCTCGACCAACTGGATCAAGACCAAGGCCGACCAGGTCGCCGCCCTCACCAAGGCCTGCACCTCGACCGGCGGCTGACACGCGAAACCCCGGTGACCGCCGTTAGCCTCACCGGGTGAGTTTCAACGCCTTCGCCAACCACGTACGCAACCCGGCGCTGCCCTTCGGGCGCCGGGTGGTGGCGTTGCGTTGTTGTGTCCAGCTCTATCGGCCGATCGGGTATCACGCGACTCTCGGCTACCTGGCGATCCTGGCCGGGCCGTTCCAGCACGAAGAAGCGGCGCTGCTGCGTGCGCTCGACGCGTTGTCCGCGAGCCGCGCCAGCTGGCACGCCGATCTTGAGCAGTACGCCCAGGTCCGCCGCGTCGCCAAACGGAAGGGGCAGCGCAGTCCGCGCCCGCGTGACCCGAACCCCAACACGGGCCCGCACTACTGGTACGGCGCTCCTCAGAAGGCGGCCGCGTACGCGTTGCTGACGTGGCGCGGCCAGAACCACGGTGTGGTGAGCCGGTTCTCGTCGCTCGTGGATTCGTCACTGGCCGCAGACGGAGCACTCACACCAGCGCAGCGGGACAGGCTGGACTTCGAGGTCGACATGGTGCGACGCAGTATCCGCGCAGGTCTGTACAGCATCGACTACGCGGCCTACGGCTACGCGCGGGAGTTGCTGGTCGTCGCGCACCACCTGCGGATCGCGGCCGACTACAGCAGCTGAGCGTGCACGCTGGACGCGTGCACGCCTCGATGGTCACTAGCTGGTCGTGAGCTTCCAGTCCGGCCGGATGTAGTGGCAGGTGTAGCCGTTCGGGTAGTGCTCCAGGTAGTCCTGGTGCTCCGGCTCGGCCTCCCAGAAGTCACCCAGCTGGCTGACCTCCGTCACCACCTTGCCCGGCCACAGTCCTGAGGCCTCCACGTCCGCGATGGTCTGCTCCGCCAGCTGCTTCTGCTCCTCGTCGGCGTAGAAGATCGCCGACCGGTAGCTGCTGCCGATGTCGTTGCCCTGGCGGTCGCGGGTTGTCGGGTCGTGGATCTGGAAGAAGAACTCCAGTACTCGGCGGTACGACGTCTGCTCGGGGTCGTAGGTGATCTCGATCGCCTCGGCGTGGCCGTCGTGGTTCCGGTAGGTCGCGTTGGCGACATGGCCTCCCGTGTAGCCCACTCGCGTGGCCACCACACCCGGCTGGCGCCGGATGAGGTCCTGCATGCCCCAGAAGCAACCACCGGCCAGCACCGCAACCTTGGTCACGTCAACGCTCCTCTCGTCCGCTCTCGCTCTGTTCCAGCGCATCCGCGGCATGTTTTGTTCCGGGCATGACATACGCGAACACGGCGGCCAGCGCGCACAGCACGATCGGCAGCACGAACGCCACGTTCAGCGGCACCCAGTGTGTCAGCCCGCCGACCAACGCCGGTCCTGCCAGTATGCCCACATAGCCGAGACCCACCACCCGAGCCATCAGCGTGCCCGCCGACCTGGTGTCGAGATTCCCCGCGGCCGTGAACAGCTGCGGGACACCACCGGACAGGCCGAGGCCGAACAGCATCCAGCCCGCCAGCGACAGCGGCACCCACTGCGACACGGTCACGACGGTCAGCCCGACCGTGGCCAGCGCGGAGCCGTACCGGACGATCGCGACCGGCCCGATGATCGCGGCGACCCGGTCGGTGGCGAAGCGGCCGACTGTCATCGCGGCCGAGAACGACCCGAACGCGAACGCGGCCGTACTCGCCGACGTGCCAAGCAGGTCCTTGGAGTGCAGCGCGGCCCAGTCCGCGGCGACACCCTCACCCAGCATCAGCGCGAACGCCAGCAACCCCAGCAGCCACACCAGCTTGCCGCCGGTCGCCGCCTTCCCAGCCGGTTCGCCCTCGTTGTCGGCCTGTTGGTGGTCGGGTTCGAGCAGGAACCGCGCCGTCGCCAGCGAGATGATCACGACAAGGACGCCGCACGTGCTCATCGAAACCTCGGTCGGGACGCCCGCGCCGAGCAGGGCGGCGCCGACGGTGGCGGCCAGCGCGCCGCCGACGGACCACATCGCGTGGAACGCCGCCATGATGGGCCGGGGATAGGTCCGTTCGACCACGACCGCCTGGGCGTTCATGCCGACGTCGATGGTGCCGTTGGCGAAGCCGAACGCGACCAGCGACAGCCCGAGCGTCCATCACGAGTCCGCCAGTCCGGGCCCGAACAGCGCGCAGCCCATCAAAACACCGGCCGCGGGCACGAGTTTGCGCTGACCGATGCGATCGGCGACAGCGCCACCGACCTGCATCCCGACGAACGCCGCACCGCCGAGCAGCAGCAACAGCAGGCCGAGGGTGCTGTGACTGATCCCGGTCGCGCGTTCGACGTTCGGGATGTGCACGACCCACAGGCCGACGGAGAACCCGTTCAGCGTGAAGTAGATCCAGGTGGCGACCCGGGCGGCGCGGGCAGGCGGCGCGGCGAGCTGTGTCATCGGCAGGCACTCCTCACACCCGTGATCATCGCAGGTTGGGGCATGATGTTGCGGTGACCGGCTACCCCAAGGGACGGCAGCGCCGGGAGGACATCACCACGGCCGCGATCGAGGTCTACCGCGAGACGGGCTACCACGGCTCGTCCCTGCGCGAGGTGGCCAAACGGGCCGGGATCACGCACGCCGGTCTCCTTTACTACTTTCCCACCAAGGAAGCGCTGCTCGCCGCGGTGCTGGAGCGCCGCGACGCCGAGGACGCCGAACGGGAGAAGCTCGACATCCCGCCGGGCATCGACCTGTTGCGACACCTGATCGCACTGGCCGAGTACAACGTGGCCCACCGCGGCATCGTGGAGGTGTACGCCCGCCTGGCCGCCGAAGCCATCGCACCCGACCACCCGGCGCACGAGTACTTCATCCGGCACTACCGGATCGCCCGCGACGGCGCCGTGGCCACATTCGCCGCGCTGGCCGAGAGCGGTCAGCTGCGCGACGGCGTGGATCCGCGTGCGGCCGCCGCCGCGTTCATCGCGATGGAAGACGGCCTGCAGGTGCAGTGGCTGACCACTCCGGACGAGGTCGACCTCGTCGGGTCGCTGCGGTTCTTCCTGCAGAACCTGCTGACGGTCCCGCTGGACTAGAACGTCCGCTCGTACGGGTCCCAGTCCACGGGCAAGGCGGGCGGGATGTCGGCGCTGCTCTCCACCACGACCGTGCGACCGCTGGAGATCGACTCGTCGATGGCCAGCATGGTGTCGAGCACGTGGTAGGCCAGCGCACCCGAGGCCCGCTCGGGCACACCGGTCCTGATCGCCCGCGCCAGTTCGAGCACACCGGTCCCCCGCGTGGCCGTGTGTCCTTGCGCCTCAACCTCTTGCGGTTGTTCCCGGCCCGGCAGGTGCAGCGTGGTCGGCCCCTCGAAGTAGTTGGGATCGGGCAGCACGGCGACACCGCCCGTTCCGGTCACTTCCAGCAAGCCCGTCCGGAGCAGCGCCGAGTCGAAGCTCAGCACGATCTGCGCTGAGCCTCCCCTGGCGAACTCCACCAGCGCGGTGACCGAGGTCGGCACCGTCACGGCGAACTCCGTCCCGGCACGCGGCCCGCTGCCGATCACCCGCGTCGGCCGGGCCTGCCCACCGGCGCCGGTGACCCTGGCGATCGGCCCGAGCAGGGTGACCAGCGAACTCAGGTAGTAGGGACCCATGTCCAGCAGCGGCCCTCCCCCTGCCTGGTACAGGAACTCCGGCGCGGGGTGCCAGCTTTCCGGGCCTGGCGTCTGGAACAACGCCAGCACAGTGCGCGGTTCGCCGATCCGACCGTCGTCGATGGCGCGACGCGCGGTCTGCAGCCCCGCGCCCAGCAGAGTGTCGGGCGCGCACGCGACCCGCAAGCCCTTCTCCGCCGCGCGGTCGAGCAGTTTCCGGCCCGACTGGCGGTCCAGTGCCAGCGGTTTCTCCGACCAGACGTGCTTGCCCGCGTCCAGCGCGGCCAGGCCCACCTCGGCGTGCGCGGCGGGGATCGTCAGGTTGACGACGAGTTCCACCTGCGGGTCGGTCAGCAGGTCGGCGACCGTGCCCGCGCGGGGAACGCCGTGTTTGTCCGCCTGTGCCTGGGCACGGGCGGTGTCCAGATCCGCGACGCGCACCACGTTCACGTCGGGAAAGCTCGTCAGGTTGGTCAGGTACACGTCGCTGATGACACCCGCGCCGATGACGCCGATACCCAGGCTCATCCCGCACGCCCCTGCAGGTAGGCGAAACTGGCCGCGATGCCGTCGAAAATGTCGCCGTCGTAGCGGTCGAACTCGACCACGCGCAGCGCCTTGGGCGCCGCGGCGAGGACATCGGCCACCGCCAGTCGACCTTGCCCCGCCGGGACCTGGCCCGATGCGTCGGTGGCCAGCCCACCGTCCTTGACGTGGATGGCGTGCACCCGGTCGCCGAGTCGCCGCAGCAGCGCGGGCGCGTCCTCGCCGCCCGCCACCGCCCAGTACGTGTCGACTTCCAGCACCAGTTCCGGATCCAGCCGGTCGGCGAACACCTCGAACGCGCTGCGGCCGTCGATCCGGGATTCCAGCTCCCACCAATGGTTGTGGTAACCGACGGTGACGCCGTACTCGTGCGCGATCGCCGCCGCCGCGTTCAGCGCCTTCGCGGTGGCCGCAATGTCGTCGACGCCCCGCCACTTCTCGGCGGGCACGAACGGGTCGATCACCACGCTCACACCGCACTCGGCGGCCACCTCGAACACCGCTCGCTGGTCGGCGTCGATCAGCTGTGCGTGCGCGGTCGGCGCGGTGAGACCGCTCTCCCGCAGGCCGGTCCGCAGCACAGCGGCGTTCTCGACGAGGCCGTACGGCTCCACCTGGGTGAACCCGATCGCGGCGAGCCGCTGGAGGACTTCGCCGGGACGCTCGGCGAACTCGTCCCGCACGGAGTACAGCTGAACGGACACGGTAGTCACTGCGGCCCCCTGGCATCGGCGACGATGGAAGCGCTCTCACATTTTTCTACCACGTGGTAAGTATTCATGCCAGAGGGTAGTGGACGCCGTGCCCGGACCGGAAGTGGCGATTCAGAGCACGAGCGTGGGTGTGGCGACAGAGCAGACAGATCTGTTGCGGCAGAGGGAGATCTGGGCCAGCCCCCGGTGCACGGACGCATACGTGAACCGCCCGGTGGCGCTGGCGGACACCTCGAGGACACCGGCTGCCGTCCGCAGCCGGACGCGGCAGGCGGCGGCGGGCGCGACCCAGCCGTCAACCCGGACGGTGACGTCGGCGTCCTCGGTGATCGCGATCAGGACGGTCTTTCCCGCGCCCTCGAAGGTGAGCATCCGCGACCGGTCGTTGCGGTGGCGGGACACGGGACGCAGGAACTCCGCGTCCGGGCTTTCATGGTCGAGCGCGAAGTCGACCATGGCGGCCAGATCGTCGGGGACGGGGTCGACCGCACGCTCCTGTGTGACGAGACGGTCGATCGCCGGGTCCGCTGGCGTGTAGTTCACCTTCACAGCCCCGGTATCGGTCACCCGCGCGGCGGCGTTCCGGGTAGCGGACCCGATTGCCGCGGCGGGCAACACATTCATACGAATGCCGACGTGGCGCCACAGCGTCCCTGCCCGCCATGACACCACGTCGGCGTCAGTTCATCCGGTAGTGGTCATTCGGTACCGGATGTCGGTTCTTGTTCCTGTTGTCCGGACGACTTGTACCGCGGATTGGTGGCGTGCCACTCGAAACCCCCGCCCATCCAGGCGCGCAGCCCGCGCAGGAACCGTTGCAGTTCCAGCGAGGGAATCGCCTGCAGGGCGCGGTGCCCGGCCTCGAAGTCCTTGACGATGGTGTTGTGCAGGTCGACTGTGACCTCGGTCGCCTCCTGGATCGAGCAGGCCCGGTCCGCCGCGATCTGCAGGACCATGTTGCACACGGGAGTTTCGTCCGCCGCGTCCTTTTCCACCGAGTACAGGTCGTTGACGAGCACTGTCGCCGTGCCCGCCCGGAACGCCGCCTCCCGGACACGGGGGTCGTAGTAGACCGACGCGGGCACCTCGTAGCCGCCGACGACGTCGATCAGCGTCATCGACGTGTAGAAACTGTCGTGTTGGCGTGCGGCCAGGTACTCCCACGCCGGTGGGTACTCGCTGGTGTATCGCCAAGCGGCATAAGCGTTCCAGCTGACGAACATGGCGAATGTGGAGTAGTTGACCCGCTGCACCTGCGCGGCCGAGCCGAGTTGGGCGATGTGCTCGACACCGGAGCGCAGTGACACCAACACCGGGTCCGAGCCCAGTGCCGACTCCAGCTCACCGGTGAACTCCCCGGCCGGGGGCGGCGGGTCCATCGCCGCCATGGCCAGGGACAGCCGTGGCGGCAACGCTGTCGGCGTCGCGCCCATCTCGCTGTCGTCGGCGTACAGGTCGTCCGCCGCCCACCAGGCGGCGTTCATCTGCGCCGCGATCAGCAGGTGATCCGGGTCGTCGGAGTCCGGGTGCGCCAGCATCGCCAGTTTGCCGAACCCGGCCCGGCCCAGCAGTTCGAGGTTCTCGCCTTCGAACCCGCACTCCCCCGCCCAGATCACCAGCCTCCTGTTCACCTCCTCGGCCAACGGTTCGTTCACACGCTCCACAACGGGTACGTACAACGGCGGCGCGGTCGCATCACCCCACTCTCTCTCCACGTAGGCTGGATCATGGGAAAGCCGGGACATCACGCGTGCGGCGGATGTCCCCAGCCCCGACGGTCCGAACAGGATGTCCGTCATCTGGTTGTCCCCAGTTGTCAGATTCGGTCGGCCGCGATCAGCAGGTAGTGGAAGCTGCCTTCCTTGTACGCGGTCAGGAACGGGTCCTCGATCCCGGTCGCCACCGAGGACTGCGCCCGCAGTTCCCAGTACGGGATCGTCGCCGCGGTCAGGTCGACCACGTTGATCGGGACGAACCCGTTGTCGGACAACGCCTTGAAGTACTCGCTGCGGGGGTGGATGTTGCAGATGTAGTGCTGGTCGATCTGGCTGACCGCACGGGAGCGCCCACCGGTCACGTCGTTGTAGCACCCGGTGATGCACACGTACCGGCCGCCGTACTCCAGCAACCGCGCGAATTCCCTGAACAGGTCGTGCAGGTCCACGTACATCGTGGTCTCGTTGGACCAGATGCCCCGCATCGAACCGGTGTCGAACCCCGTGTCGAGCATGTTGCGGAAGTGGAACCGCACGCGATCGTTCACATTCCGTTGCTGCGCTTGATCATTGGCGAACGCGACCTGCTGCTCGGAGATGCTCACGCCGTCGACGTGGCAGCCGAAGCGGTGGTTGGCCATGATGCTGGTGCCGCCCCGGCCGGAGCCCGCGTCCATCAGCCGGTCCGACTGGCCGATGGATCCGAGGTGGTCGAGCAGCACATCGGCCTGCGCGGTCTCCAGCCGGTGCATCTCCTTGATGACCGCCTGGTCGCCTGCCTGCAGCACCGACGGGTCGTAGTCGCCGATGCCGTAGTGGTGGTGGTAGAGCCCGTCGACGTCGCCCAGTCTGAGATTGACCGGATCCTTCTCGTTGTTCCAGTACGCGGCGATGGAACGCTGATAGTCGCTGCGCAGCACGGGTCCGGTGGTGGACTGGACAGTGGCCATCCGGTGACTCCATTTCGAGGCTCGGGGTTCTCGCCTTCCTCACCGAGCCTGGCAGCCGCGCCGCGCCGCCGGGATCCGCCAGCCGGGGCCCGGCGGCGCACTAACGGGTGGTTCACTGTAGACCGCCCGTAGCGCACTGCCGCGCACTGTCCACAAGTGATCTTCGCATCCCGGCGTTTTCCGTTCGCCGCACGGCGAACGTTAACCTGATCGGGGTAGCTCAGCCCTCGACGGCGCTCTTGATGTGCGCCAGCGTCGCGGCCATGTTGCGTTCGAACTCCCTCAGTCGGACGAACACGATCTTCTGTTCCTTGTCCGGCATCCGGTCGATCGCGGCCGAGAGGCCCGACCGGCCGGGGCCCAGCTGCATCCACTGCGCCAACTCGGTGCCGCCGTCCTGGGGCCGCAGGTGAAAACGCCAGACAGCGGCCGGTTCGGCGACGTCACCGACCGCCCAGCCGAAGGTCCGGCCCGGCTCGAAGTCGACCACCTCCGACGTGGTCGACCACTCGCCGAACGACTCGTGCCTGCTGTGCCCGACGAACTTGTGGCCGAGGCCGGGCCCGGAGACGTCGTCCAGCCACCGCACCGACTGCAGTTCCGTGCTCATGTCGGGCATCCGCCCGACATCGGACACGATCGCCCACACCCGGTCGGGCGACGCGTCGATCCACGTCCGCACCTCGACGGTCGGCTTGTCCGCGTACCGCGCGCCGGTCCACTCCATTGCCGCGTCACCCCTTCGTGTTCGCCAACCACCGGTTCTTCTCATGTTTCGGGAAACCGCCGCCGGGCCTCCGGCAGGGCCTTGAGCCGTTCGGGATAGCCGGGCCCGAGTCGCATCGTCACGTCATCGGATGTCAGGTGTTCGCCGCAGGCCGAACAGACCACGTCCGCGTGCGCGTCCTGCCCGCATCCGGTGTGCCGCATGGTCACCGGTGGACCATCCACACTGGACAGCCAGCGGTCGCCCCAGCGGGTCATCGCGATCAGCACGCCGAAGAAGTCCCTGCCCTTCTCGGTGAGCACGTAGTCGTGGCGCGTCGGCTTGTCCTGGTACGGCTGTTTGTCCAGCAGGCCTTCGGCCACCAGCCGGGTCAGCCGGTCGGTGAGGGTGTTGCGGGCGATGCCGAGCCCGTGCTGGAAGTCGTCGAACCGGCGGATGCCGTAGAACGCCTCGCGCAGCACCAACGGCGTCCACCAGTCCCCCAACAGGTCCATGGTCCGCGCGATCGAACACGGCCACCGGCCCAACGAACTGCGCTTCACCCGATCTCCCTGACCATCTCGATCGCCGTGGCGAGCGTGGCCAGCCGTTCGTCGAGCGTCCGGCCCGCCGGATACAGCCGGACCGTGTCCACGCCCGCGTCACGCCACACCCGCAGCCGGTCGCGGACCATCTGGTCGGTGCCGATCAGGGTGGTGCCCAGCACCATCTCGTCAGTGACCAACTCCGCGGCACCGTCCCGGTCACCGGCCTGCCAGCGCTCGCGGACCTCGGCGGCCACGTCCGCCCAGCCCTGCCTGCTGTAGGCCTGGTTGTAGAAGTTCGTCGACGCGGAGCCCATTCCGCCGAGGCTGAACGCGAGTTCCTTGCGGCGATCGGCGACCATCGCCCGCAGCGCGTCCTCGTCGGGCGCGAACGCGACCTCCGCGCCCTGGCAGATGTCCAGGTCCGCCCTGGTGCGGCCGCTGGCGGCGATGCCGTGGTCGATGTGCCGGAAGTACGCCTGCTCGGCGCCTTCCGGCACGAAGCTGGTGCCGAGCCAGCCGTCGGCGACCCGCCCGGTCAATCGGAGCATCGCGGGCGACAGCGTCGCCAGGTACACCGGGATGCGGTGCGCCGGACGCGTGGACAGCCGCATCGGCTTGCTGTCCCCGCCGGGCAGGGGAATGTGGAACGCCTCGCCGGTGTACGCGATCTTGCCGCCGTCCAGCACCTGCCGGATGATCTCGACCGTCTCGCGCATCCGGACCAGTGGCTTGGCGAACGGCACGCCGTGCAGCCCCTCGATCACCTGTGGCCCAGAGGCTCCCAGGCCGAGCAGGAACCGCCCGTCCGACAGGTTCGACAGCGTGATCGCGGTCTGCGCGATCGCCACCGGGGTGCGTGTACCGAGTTGGAAGATCCCGGAGCCGAGCAGGATCCGCTCGGTCCGCGCGGCGAGGTAGCCGAGGACCGACGGGCCGTCGGATCCCCACGCCTCGGCCACGAAACACACGTCGAGGCCGAGCCGCTCGGCCTCGTCGACGAAGTCCGCCTGCGTGTGCCAGTCGCCCGAGACTTCGACTGTCGTTGCGGTGCGCATGCCAGTCGGCCTCCTCGTCACGCCATCTACCAGCATAGTTGCGTAGATAGACTCACTGCGTCAAGAGTGGCGCAACCTCACCGGAGGGTGGAACGTCTAGTTCGACACTCTCAACAACGCTCGTCCACGAGGGGGAACTCGTATGGCACACCCACCTGGCCACACCAGACGTCCAGCGGTCGGCGCCCACAAGCTCCCGGCATGGGCCAAGGCGGCGGCTCGGCCACGCGCCCGCAACCGTGCCGCGGCGCTGCCCACCACCGGCAGCTACGTCACGATCGTGGCGCACTCCGACGACGAACTGCTGTTCATCAACCCGGATCTGCAACCCGCGATCGACGCGGGCCTTCCGGTCCGCACGATCTACATCACCGCCGACCAGAACAACGGGTACCCGGCAGGCGGCCTGACCCGGGAAGACCTCGCCGCCCAACTGCACGAGGGCACCAGGAACGGTTACGCGGCGCTGACAGGCCAGCCGAGAGACTGGACGATCGACACGATCGTCGTAGCCGACCGGATCATCGAACGCAACACGCTCGACGGCGCGCCGCACGTCCAACTGCTCTGGATCAACCTGCCCGACGGTGGCGACGAACTGCATTCCGAGGCGTTGATGAACCTGTGGAACGACCCGAACTTCGTTTCACCGACGATCGTGCCCACCGGCGGCCCGGTGACCGACGTCCAGGAGTACACGGGCGAGCAGTTGCACAACGTCCTGGTGGAACTGCTGGCGCTCTACCAGCCGACCACGATCCGGATCCAGGACCCGGCGCCGGACGGGCGCTACGGCCCCGAACACATCGACCACATCGCTGCCTCGTACCACGCTCATTACGCGGTGCGCACGTACGAGGGGCCGGACGCGACCGGGCAGTGCCTGCTGGTGCGCTACCGCTGCTACAACACCGACCTGTCGCCGGTGAACGTCTTCGCCCCGCTGTACACGCCGAAAGCCGCCGCGTACGGCGAGTACAAGAAGCTCGACCCGTTGACCGGCAACGGGTTCGACGCACAACTGGAACGCAACTACCAGCGGTTCCCGGTGACCGAGCCGTTCGTGATCAAGGACGGTACCGGGGCGTTGCACGCCGTCATCGCGGGCGGCGACAACGTGATCGCGTGGCGGCTCAACACGGGCGGCGCGACCTGGTCGGCGGCGACCACCCTGGTCTCCGGTCAGTTCGCGCCCGGTGTCGCGATGGAACTCAACGCCGACGGCACCGTCCAGCTGGCTGTGCTCGACCTGGACTCGTCCACGATCATGACCACTCGGCAGACCGCGCCCGGCGCCGGATTCGGCCCGTGGACCAGCATCGGCGCCCCCGACGGGATCCTCGGCGTGCCCGCGTTCGGGCGCAACTCCGACAACTGCCTTGAGCTGTACGTGCTCAACGAGGCCGGTGGCCTCAGCAACGCCTACCAGGAGACGCCGAACGGCACGGTCTTCAAGGGATGGGACGACGTCTCCGGCGGGCCGGACATCCTCGGTCAGCCGACGGTGTGGAACAGCGCCGACAACACACTGAACATCTTCGCCGACAGCAACGGAAAGATCCGGCACTGGAAACAGCCGCCCGGCGGCACCACGACCGTCAACGCGGGCTTCCCCGCAGTGGAGACGGTGGGCACGCCGAGCCCAGTGGTCAACACGACCGGCCAGGGGATCCTGATCATCCGTGAGCACGGCGACGGGACCATCGGCCGGAGCGTCGAGCAGACGGCTGCCGGGACGTGGTCCGGCCTGGCGCACATCGGCGGGCAGGGTGGTTTCGGCCCGACCTTCGGTGTCCGGACCAGCGGCACGACCCCGCGGGTGTTCGCGTTCGCGCGCAACGACGACTACGGCATCAGCCTGAACCGGCAGAAGGCCAACGGGACGTTCGACCCCAACGCGTGGGAGGACCTCGGCGGGTACTGCGAGATCGGACCCGCCGCTGTCCTGGACAACGCCGGGCTGGTGCGGTTGCTCGTCGTCGGCGGGGACTGCCGGTTGTACGAACGCCGCCAGACCACGGCGGGCCCGTCGGGCGCGTTCACCACGTGGCAGGCCGTCTGACGGCAGCCCGGACGTCCATGTCGGACTGTCATTAATGGACAGTCCGACATGGACGGCGGGATCATTCGCCGTCGAGGATTTCGCGCAGCCGCTTCGAGAAGGCCTCCGGCTGGCCGGGGTAGCCGAACTCACCGCCGAGGAAGCCGCCGTGGTGGCTCGGGAACACGGTGGCCTCCTGCCCGAGCAGGGCAGCGGTGGCCACGGCGGTACGTCCGGTGAAGGTGTCGCCGGTCTCCTCGCCCACCGCGATCAGGACACGAGTGGAGGCGGCGGTCAACGCCTTCGCGTCGGGGACGTAACTCGAGATGGCCACGGACCTGTCGGATAGCAGGGGGTCGTCCCGCTTGCCGTCGTCCTCCGCTGGCATCCCGAACGCGGCGGGATCGGCCGGGGGCTGAGCGAAGAACTCGTCGGTGAACTCGCCCTGCCACGAGGTCACTGCGATGAAGGCGGCCATGCCCGCACCCTGCCCACCTGCCTGGTAGGCCTCCATGAAGCCGTTGCGGGCGCGTTCGGCGGCAGCGGCGTCCGGAAGCAGTGGGATGAGCGGCGGCTCGTGCGCCACCAGCGTGACCAGGTCGTCCGGATAGGCCGCCACCAGTGCCAGCGAGGTCACCGCGCCGCCGCTGCTGGCGAACATGTCGACCGGCCCGACGCCCAGCGCCTCGATGATGGCGTGCACGTCCCCCGCCTGGACCTCGGGGACGGCGTCCGTCCTGCCGTCCCTGCGGGTGGCGCTGCGGCCAAGGCCGCGCGGGTCGTACGTGATCACCGGGCGGTCGGTGAAGTACGACGCCAGCGAGGTGAACCCACTGGCGTCCATCGGCTGACCGATCATGAACAGCGGACGAGGGCCGTCCGCTGTCGGCTGAGGGCCGTGCACGTCGTAGACGAGGTCGACCTCAGTGGTTTCGAGCGTGTGCGTAGTCACCATGACGTTATAGACGGCCGGTGTGTCAAAACATCGTCGGTACCTGGCCAATCGATCGAGTGATCAACGCCGCAAGGTGTCTTGAACCGATCTGACGGCGGGTACCTGCAGGTCAGTGGGGTCACAACCCCGGAGGATCGGCAGCGAGGAGCAGTCATGACCGTCGGTGGCCTTATCAGCGCCCTCATCGTGGGCCTCATCATCGGCGCACTGGGACGCCTGGTCGTCCCCGGCAAGCAGTCCATCCCGATCTGGCTGACGATCGTGATCGGTGTCGTCGCGGCCCTGATCGGCACCTTCGTCGCGAACGCGCTCGGCGTCGGCGACACCTCGGGCATCGACTGGATCGAGATCCTCATCCAGGTGCTCATCGCGGCCGCGGGCGTGAGCGTGGTCGCGGGCATCTACGGACGACGACAAGTCCGCTGACCCCCGTCCCCCACTCGGTGCCCTGGTGACCGGCCGGTCACCAGGGCACCGAGCTATTCGGCCCTGTCCGGCAGCAGGAGCGCCCTGAGCGCTTCGGTGACCAGCCGCGCGGGCACGGCGGGGTCGGCGGTCCGCTGCAGGCCGACACCGAGGATCACGGCGAGCAGGAGAGTCGCGACGGCCTCCGGCGAACGGCCGTGCAACTCCAGGTCCCGCGACCGGGCGGACAGCAGGTCGACGACGCGTTCCCGGATCTGGCCGTACAGCACGGACATCAGGTCCTTGAGTTTGTCCTGACCGGACAGCGCGCCATTGAGTTCGAGCTCGAACCTCCCCCAGTCGGGATCGCCGACGCGCACCTCCGCCCAGTCGCCGACGGCGGCGAGCCAGTCCTCGACGGTCTGCTCCGGCTGCCCGGTGACCAGGCCGAGCACCCGGTCGGTCTCTTCGGCGTAGAGCGTGCACAGCACCGTCATGGCCAGTTCTGCCTTGCCACCGAACTGGGAGTACACCACGCCCGTCGAGAACCCGGCTGTGTCGGCGATCCGTCCGAGCGACGCGTTGTGGAAGCCCTCGCGCAGGAAGTGGCCCCTGGCGGCGTCGACGATCCGCTGCCGGTTGTGTTCCTTGGCCTCTTCGCGTCGCATGCGGGGCATCACGTGATGCTACGCCCTTGTGACAATCAGATTATCCAGATACGGTCTGTATCCGAAATAGCCCGTGCTCGCGGCCTTGCGCTGGCGAAGGAGCTGGTCGGATGAACGTCTTCCACGACAAGGTCTGCGTGATCACCGGAGCCGCCTCCGGGATGGGCCGCAGCCTCTCCGTCGAACTGGCCCACCGCGGTGCCCGGCTGGCGATCAGCGACGTGAACACCCTCGGCCTGGCCGAGACCGAGCGCCAGTGCAAGACGGTCGGCGCACAGGTGAAAGCGGACGCGCTGGACGTGGCCGAGCGCGGCGCCGTGCTCGAGTACGCCGACACGGTGGCCGAGCACTACGGCGCGGTGCACTACGTGTTCAACAACGCGGGCATCGCGACCGCCAGCACGTTCGAGCAGTCGTCCTTCAAGGACCTGGAAAAGATCATGGATGTGGACTACTGGGGCGTGGTGAACGGCACCAAGGCGTTCCTGCCGCACCTGATCGCCTCCGGCGGCCACGTGGTGAACACCTCCAGCATCTTCGGCCTGTTCTCCATGCCCGGTTTCACCGCGTACAACTCGGCCAAGTTCGCCGTGCGCGGCTTCACCGAGGCGCTGCGGATGGAGATGCTCGCCGCAGGCAGCCCGGTCGCCGTGACGTGCGTGCACCCCGGCGGGATCAAGACCGACATCGCCCGCAACATGACCCAGCCGTCCACCGGCGAGGTCGCCGACTTCGCGCGGCTGTTCGACCGGATCACCATCACCAGCGCCGAAACCGCGGCCAGGATCATCCTGCGCGGCGTGGCCCGCCGCAGCCCGAAGGTGCTCGTCGGCCCGGACGCCAAAGTGCTGGATCTTCTGGTCCGCCTGACCGGCGCGGGCTACCAGCGGCTGACCACCTTCGTGGCGACCCGCGTGCTGCGCGGCACCAAAGTCCTGCCCCACGTCCTGCCGGGAGCACACCGCGACGCGTGACCCAGCGCCTCCCCGTAGGCTGATCGCCTCCGAATGGTGGACAGGGGGCTGACGTGGCCGAGACGGCTGTGGCCGAGGTGATGGCCGAACTGGCCTCACTCGAGGACCCACGCGCACGCGAAGTGAACGAGAAGCACGGCGACGATCACGGCGTGAACCTCGGCAAGCTGCGCGCGCTCGCGAAGCGTCTGAAGACACAGCACGAACTCGCTCGGCACCTGTGGGAGACGGCTGACACCGCGGCGAAACTGCTGGCCACTCTGATCTGCCGCCCGAAGGCGTTCGAGCGTGCCGAGTTGGATGCGATGGTGCGCGAGGCGCGTACCCCCAAGGTGCACGACTGGCTCGTGAACTACGTGGTGAAGAAGAACCCGCACGTCGAGGACCTGCGCCTGGCCTGGTCCGCCGATCCGGACCCGGTGGTCGCGAGTGCCGGCTGGGCGCTGACAGTCGAACGCGTGGCCAAGCGGCCCGAGGGGCTCGACCTGGCGGGACTGCTCGACGTCATCGAGGCGGAGATGAAGGACGCCCCGGATCGCCTGCAGTGGGCGATGAACCACTGTCTGACCCAGATCGGGATCAAGCACCCCGAGCACCGCGCCCGCGCGATCGACATCGGCGAACGCCTGGAAGTGCTCAAGGACTACCCGACCGCACCGAACTGCACGTCGCCGTTCGCGCCCATCTGGATCACCGAGATGGTCCGCCGACAGGCCGGCTAGTCCCTGGGCAGGCCGAAATAGTCCGCACCCCGTATTGAGTTCGACGTCGAACTGTCACACCAATTGGCCCGTGGGGACCTCCTTGCCCAAGATCACGCCACACTGAGATCATCTTCCGAGATGCACTCCAAGCGCCAGCCGTTCGTCACCTGATCAGGCGAATTCTTGCCTGGCATTTGCCGTAGTGATACCGTCGCTCCAAAGCAAGGCAACATACGCGACGCACAGGGGGTGCTTCGGTCGCGTTCTGACCCACGTTGCGCGAAACGCGCGAAAGTGGCAATCACTCACGGACCGGCGAGCCGGAACACACCCTTGGTCGAAGTCTTCCCAAGGAGGTCGAAATGACGAAGTTGCGCAGCAGGCTGCTCATTCTCCTTCTCTCCCTCAGCCTTGGGCTGATTGTGGCGACACCCGCACATGCGGAGAAGCTGGGCCCGAGGCCCAACTGGGGCGCGTGCGGCACGTCGACCAGCGAACAAAAAATGGTCTACGACTTCGGCGGCATCACCCTGAAGTGTGGCAACGCAGGCTGGGGTTTCCGGCACATCAAGGACAGGCACCTCAACGAGTTCCAAGGCCTGGCGCGGGCGGGTGGGCTCAACTGGAGCGACCTGGTCCACTGGGCCATCCACTTCAACACCAAGGATCCTGACCACGTCATCGTCGAAGAGGGCGACGGATGTCGAGATCGGATGCTGTTCCTGCACGACCGCAACGGTCGCCTGGTATGGCAGCAGCGCTTCAAGATGATCTACAGCGCCATGGACGGCCGCGTGATCACCACCTACCCCAGCAGCGCGATCTGCAAGCGATAACAGGCACCGATCAGGTATCACGCCGATCAGGCGACCAATACCCGCCCTCCGAGTCCGTCAACGGGAACGATCGCCGCGCGGAACCACGTAGATCGACAAGAGAAATCCGGCCCTCAGCAGACCGCCCGAGTCGAATCTCAAGAAGAGACAAAGACACGTCCGACTCGAAGATCTCCTCAATCCACAGCGCGACACGCTTCGCCCGAACCCGATCCCAAGCATCCCGCGGCGAGTGCGCAAGATCAGGGATGTAATGCTCATCCAGCTGACGAAAGTACTCCCCAAGAAGATCCAACTGAAGCGTGACACGAACCGTTCGACCCTCACCAAGAAGGTCAAAAGTACCCCCCTGAACATCCAGCCCAGAAACCCGCTGCCGGCCCCCAAGAATCTCCCCAACAGCACTGAAAACTACTTCCGCATCAGTCATATCAACCTCAATGACGCACGATAATCATCAAAACGGGCACACCACCCATCTTATGACCTGACCGAACCAGCCCGCACCGTGAGAGGGCTCGTGAGCCCGGTTGAGGGCGGTGCTGGTGAACGAATTGGGCAACCGGCGCTGGGTCGAGAGGAGCTCGCACCGTGGGGGGCTTGGGGGGCTCGGCCCCCCCAAAATGAAAAGGACGACCCGGCGAGACCGCGAAGCGATCGAGCATGGTCGCCCTGAGGACGTGCACCCGAAGGGATTCGAACCCCTAACCTTCTGTTAGGAACGCTCCGTGCTGGACAGTTCTCAACGTTGCTCAACTTGTTGCCTCGCAAGGAAAGGATCTCCCGTTGTCACTCACTAGTTCGCACCGTGTCACACGGTTTTGTGTGGGTAAGGTGTGGAGTTGATCATGCGGTTTGAGGGGTCGCTATGGTTCACGCCTGCCCGAAATGGGAGCGGCGGCGGCCCTGGTCAAGCTCTCCCCTGGACACTTCGAGTGTAGGCACATGTGCATCAGATCAGGTGGTCAAGTCGACTTGATCGGCGACGCGGGCGGCGTCCGATCTTGGGACCACCCGACGATGGCTTAGCAAGATCACAAACTCCATAGTGGCTGGTCAGAGCGGTACGGGTGACATTGTCGTGCTTTTCGCGCTTGGCGTTTGTCGACCTGGAGTGCTTACCCCGCGCACTTGTCTTGACCTGCCGGTTTGCGGCCGGTTGTGTCGGGTCCTGCCTCGCCATCGGACGGCCGGTAGGTGCCTTGGCCTGCCTGGGCCTGGCCGTGGTCGGCCGGAACACTCCGGTGAGCTCGTGGGCCGTCCACAGTGTCATCTGGTTGGGGCTGATCTCTCGGGTGCGGTACATGCCGTCCTCCTGTCGTCACGGGCGCGCGCTAGGTGATTTGGGCGGTCCCTGCCCGCCCCCTCACCCCTCGCCCCTGCCGTCAGTTAGCAACGGGTCGTCGTTGTCAAGGGTGGTCGCTTGCGGCCATTGCGAAGCAACGCCGAAGGCGCCCTTGATGACGGCGACCCGGTGTTAAACGATCAATTGCGAGGGACCTTCAACGCGACAGTCTTTGTCCGCCGGGGAGAGGCTGGCGGGCATCTGTTCCGCCCGTCTGCCGGGGTCAATTCCGCGGCGACTTCCCTGTTGCTACCTGGGGTTATGCTCTTTGTTTGGTCGGTGCACCCGAACAGAAGCGGGCTGGGTGGTGAGTCGGCGGGAGCGGCGCGGGGTGACCGTGCTGGGAGTACGCCCATAAAAGTCTTGTGGTTTGTTGTTGGCTGCGGGTTGCGGTCGTTACGTGCTGTTTTGGCCGTGCGCCTGTCCAGGTTGCTTCACGGGTTCCCGCTATCACCTGGATGCCGGTCTATCCGTCCGGTCGATGGCCTGAAACGCTGCGTGCATGCGACAGGTATGTCCGACATGTGATGGCTCGGGTTGGGAGACCAGGCCCCGGGCTGGTGGTAAGGGTCGCCAGGGCGGCACTGTTGACAGTGAGGAGGTCTGTAGGCAGTGCGAGGGATCAGGCTGGATTGATGAGGTGACGCGGTAAGCTATGGCTATGACCGAGCCGACTGAGGTGGGCGACCGTATGCGGACCGTGTGTCACGGGTGCCGACAGGTGACGCACATCCGGCTGGAAGACGAGGACGACATGGCGGTCCTCCGTCCTATGGTGGTTCCTGGTCAAGGTGTCATCTACGTGGAGAAGGCGCCAGGTGTCATGGTTGAGCAGCCGTGCCCTGTGTGTGGCGAGTCTGATCAGCCCGGCTGGATTCCCGGGCTCGTGCCTCCCGTGTAACCCGGTTTCTGCTGACGTAGTTTCTGTAGGTCGTTGCGCGCCGCCGTCGGCCGCTGGTACTCACGCGGGCGGCTCGGGGCCCAGCCGATCGACCGAGCGGGCGTAGCGGAGCGGGAGCCCGCTCGTGTCGGGATGGAATGGCCCGTGCCGCCCGAGCGTGACGCGCGCCGCTGACGGCGGCGCGCGCTTGATCCCATAGAGCCAAATTCGGCAAAGACACGATTCACCCGCACCCCACGCGCGAACCGATCAGCGGAGACACCGCCCGTTTGGTGGGTGCGTATGATCGTCGGTGGATAGATGGACGCGGGCTACCGCAAAGCTTGGGAGGCAGGAGTGTCGGAGTCCTATTGCGCGGTGATCACTACTACTGATAGTTCAGAGGAAGCTGAGCACCTCGCGCGTGGGATAGTGGAGGCACGCCTTGCAGCGTGCGTAAACATAATTGCGCCTATCCGTAGTTTCTACTGGTGGAAAGGCAAAATAGAGGATGCCCAGGAATGGCAATGCTGGGCCAAAACTAACGCTGACCGCGTTGACGCGTTGATGGAGTACATCAAAGCGAATCACAGCTATGAGGTGCCTGAAATCGTGGTCGTACCAATTGCTGACGGTAGTCCTGATTACCTCACCTGGCTCACCACGGAGACGCGGCCTACCTCTTGAATGACTGCCACTTCATTGGCGGCGTAGTGTGGAAATAATCTGGTCGTGTATGTCGCGCGTTGCAGCATCGTCCCTGCTCGCCGCCAATGAAGTGGCAAGAACCATCAGTTTCTGTCGCGCAAGGCTCGTTTCTGTCCGAATAGTTGTACTCAGGGCAGGGCCAACGAGGTCATACGCGTGATCATACTCTTTTCGCCGTACGGCAAGCCTTGTTAGATCGGTAAGGGCAATTGCGCGGGACTTATAGTCTGTGGGCGGCAGGGAAGCCAGCAATGAGTCAGCCGCAATATTGGCGTCCTTGTGGTCGAGTGCGACATACGTGGAGACTGTAAGGCCGCCTAGCCGGTTGGCAGTGAAGAAACCTGTCCATACGCGTTCGGTGCGCGGGCGGGCAAAGTCGAACGCGGTAAAGGCACGCTCTATCGACCGGAGCGCATCGGTTTCGTTGCCAAGACGGCCGAGCTCTTCAGCTTGGCGTGCGGCAATCCATGCGCGTGTAGCAGGTGCGGAGTTGCCCGGGACGTATTGTTCGGCTTGTTGAAGTAGGTTTATTGCAGGCTCGATATCATTTCTCGATGCTGCAAGGTAGCTCCAGTAACCAAGAGCGCAAGCCGCCAACGCGCCGTCACCAGTCTCTTTAGCGATTTTAAGCGTTGCACGCCATGAATTTGCGGCGTCAGTGGCATGTCCTAGATCAAACTGTAGCCATCCAAGAAGGGCCTCGGTTTCTCCCAATGTAACGGCAAGTTGGTGTTGAATTGAGCCACTTGACGTGTTACGTACCAAAGCAGTCAGCACTGAACGATGCTTTTGCAATGCACGCAGAACCTGCCGGGCGGGGACCGTCCGTTCAGTGTCGAAGAAGTCAGCCGTTCGATCCTGCATTAGCTGCACTGTGGCCGAGTCGACGGGGCGCCCATTGTCGACCGAGTCCAGAAGTCGCTGCCATGGGCTATTGGCTAGTAGTCCACTGCCTACTGCGACTGTTGCGGCACTGGCGGCCTTAAACAGTTCCCGCCTTTTCAACTCACCTTGATTCTGCTCGTTTATCGGGTCAACTACGTTCGGCGTGGATGGCGTTTCGGTCTCATCGTTTGAGTCGTCGGAGAACTTGAACCACAACAAATCCTGAGGCACATTTATAGCTCGCGACCAGGCTTCAAGTTTGGCCAAATCATGAACTGGGCTGACTCCCCGCTCAATTCGGCTCAATTGTCCTTGAGTGATACCGATCCATGCCGCTAGTTGTACTTGCTGGATGGCGGGCTCATGCACGAGTCGATAAGCTCGCAAGAACCGCCCAAAATGACGTTCGCGAAGTGCCGCGAGCAGTGTGGGCTGCTCCCAAAAATCGGGCGGGACGCTGGGGGCGGACTCCTTGGCGGGAGTCTTCCCCTGATCGGGAGTGCTCATGACTGCCCTCGCTGGCTAGATGTCGATATGTCTTGAGCGTATCACGATGCATACGGTGTCGTGGCCTCTGACCTGCCCGTATGCGCGATTGACATATGCATGCCTGTTTGCTCACCTCCATATGCGCTCTGAACAGGCGGTATGCGGGCTTCAGCCGTCATTGTGTTGGTGGCGACAGATGACCGCAAACCCACAAGGGAGGTCGCGCGTAGTGAGAGGACGGGAACGATGGCGGGTCGGACCAGGCGCAACAGCTCTCAGGGCGCAGACAGTGAAGGGCTGGGAAATCAGGGGGCTGAGCGCTATATGTGGGCGTTTGTCGAAAATGGCCAAGTAAAGCTCTCCATCCCGGGGGTGCGAGTCCTGGAATTTAGTCAGGACGAGGCGCGAGAGGTCGGCGAACTACTGATTAGCACGGCTGATCAACTGAATGAAGTCACGGACGAACAAGCGAAAGTTGAGGACTGAACGATGGCTATTCCTAAGGGTTACCGGTTCGAGATCCCGTTTGACGTGGCGTTTCCGAAGGGCTTGGTGTTGGTAGGAGACGTTGCGCCGGACACAGAGTTTCAGTCACCGCAAGAGCGGGCCTCTGGTCGTCCTGCGCGGCAGAGGATTGACGAGGCGACCGGTCTGCGTCAGTGGAAGGCAGCGGTGACCGACCCGGACGAGGTGAAGGCGAAGCGGGCGTCGTTCGAGATTGTGTTGCTGGCTGAGATTCAGCCGGTGCCGTCGACGTCGGAGGTGTTGCCGGGTGTGCGGCCGGTCGAGTTGGAGGGATTGACGGCTGAGCCGAAGGTGGCGGGGAACGGCGAGTTCAAATACCAGTCGTTCGTGTACCGGGCGACCGGGTTCAAGGCCGCTGCGTCGGGTGGTGCGGGGGCTCGTGGCTCGTCGGGTAAGTCGTCGGCCGGTGACTCGGCGAAACAGGCGGCGGCGTGATGACCGAGAGTCTGGGACACGCTGTCTGGGTCGCGGGGCCTGGGGCGTCGGCTGCGGTGCGGGAGTGGAGCACGCGCCACCCTCCGGGGCTGTGGCTGGCCCTGGAGGGCGGTGGGGTGTTGATCCCCACGCCGTTGGAGGACCAGCTTCGCGGCCCGTTCGCGGGGTTCTTGTGGGAGCTGGCGGACGCGGCCTTGGTGTTGGCGTCGGTGCTGGACCCGCATGGCCTTGCCGCGCCTCCGGAGGTACAGGACGAAGGTGTCCCGAGTGGACGCCATGCGTTGCTTCGTCGTGACGAGTTCGGGGACCCGGACGGGGGTGTGCTGCGGTGAGCGTTACGGATGGTTCCGGTTGGGACCGAATGTTTGAGTCGGTGCACGTGGGTCCGCCTAATGTGAAGGAAGTTGGTGTGTGGCTGGGGTCTGACGAATACGGTTTGGTGTTCGTGGACGCCTGCGGTGAGGCTCGGGTGCGGCTGTCGTTCGAGGATCGACGTCATGACTTGACAGTCACGTTGCGGGACCAGAATACGGCGAAAGTTGTGCAGGCGGCGGTGGAGTGGGCTGTCGCGTGCATGGCTGCGGGTGTTCAGTCTGGCCCGATCGGGGTGTGGGTCAAAGAGTTGGGTTACCCGTCTGATCTCGGCGTTCGGGTCAGGAGGGCTCGTCAGCGTGCGCGTTTGTCGTTGGACGGAATGTCGAAGCGTCTGGATATCTCGGCGAGTCAGTTGGATCGGATCGAGACTGGACGTGTGACCTCACCGTCTAAGTTGCTTGTCGCACGGATCGCGGGCGCCGCCAATGTGGCTGTGGCTGAACTGTTGTGGTCTGACATGTTCGGCACGGACGGGGGTGTTGCGCGGTGACGTCGTCATCACGTCCACACGGGGTTGTGTCGGCGTTGGCACCCGGCCAGGTGCCGGTCTCTCCTGACCGGACCGTGGTGCTGCGGGACCGGGCCCAGGCGGTGGTCAGTGGCGGTAGCGCGGGTGTGATGCCGGAGATCGATCTGATCTCGCTGGGCCGTGTCGTGCGGGTCGGGATGAATCAGGACGGCCTGACAGTGTTGGCGACTGCGGTGGAGTGGCTTGTGGCGTGCATGAAAACGGGCGCGCGGGCCGGTCAACTCGTGGTGGGCATGGACAGTCTGATCTACCCAGACGAGTTGGGTGTCCGGATCAGGGCCGCGCGGTGGTCGACGGGCCTGTCCATCAATCAAATGTCCAAGCGGATGAACGTCAAGGCGGAGCTGTTGTCCGCTGTGGAGAAGGGACAGCGGAAGCCGACTCCGATGTTCGTGGCGAAAGCGGCGTTCGTCGCGGACGTGTCGTTGGCTGACCTGTTGGAGCCGTGGAGTTACTTGGACGGTGAGGACAGGTGAGCGGGAACGTGACGGTGCTCGGGGAAGTGTCGTCCCCGGCCTTGGTGGTCGGGGTGGGCCGTGACTCGTTTGCTGCGGTGAGCGTGGATCACGACAGCCTACCCACAATTCGCTTCTGTGGCGCGGGTACACAGGTAGTTCTCGCGCTGAGCCCGGACGGGTTGGCGTTGATGCGGTGGGCGTGTGACCTGGTGGACGCGTGCGTGGTGTCGGGCGCGGAGTCCGGTTTGCTGGCGGTGCGGGCGAACGTGCCTGGTTTCCCGGTCGGCATGCGCGAGGAGATGCGGGCTCGGCGTGAACAGTTGGGTCTGTCGGCATCCGAAGTGGGTTACCGTGCGGGGATTACGGCCGCGCACATGTCCAATATTGAGAACGGGAACAAGAACCCGTCTGTGCGGACCGTGGGCATGATCGCGGTTGCGCTGGGCGTGCCGATGGAAGACCTGCTCGTGCCGGACCGTTACGGCCAGGCAGGGTTGAGGCAGGCGGGACGGTGGGACGATGAGTGACCGCGATGCCGTGTACCGGGAGGTTCACGGCCAGATCCATGAATTCGTCGTCACACACGGGCATCCGGACGCGTTGGTGGTGGAGATCGCCGACCTTCTGACCGCCCAACCGGCGGCGGCTGCTCCGGCGAGTGAGCACGTGATGTGGTTGCTGCGTCAGGCGCACATTCTCGACGAGATCGCGGAGGTGTACCCGGAACGGGCCGACCATGCGCGCGCAGAGGCGGAGAAGCTGCGGAAGATCGCGCAATCGGTGGCGGCTGACGACGGAGAAGACAGGTCGTGATCATGATCATGACGCAGGACCACGATCACGAGCGGACGGAACTGCCGGAGCTGCTGACGGGCGTGTTCGCGGCGGACCTGCGGGTGCGCGGGTTTGAGGAGTTGGGCGGTTCGATAGCGGCCCGTGAGTCCCGCCAGGACGCTAAAGCCGACCGGATGTCTCGGCGGGCCCGGGATCTCCTGGCACGGGCGGACCACATCGACGCGTTGACGCGGGAGTACTGGATCGCGAGGAAGAAGGTCGAGTACTGGGAGGCCGTTGACGTGGACCAGATGGTGAAGGAGGTCATCGGCGAAGTTCTCCGCGAACTCGACTGGCCACAGTAGACAAACAAGTACCAAGATCAAGAACCACGTGCGGCGGTGTCGTGCGGCGAACACGCACGCCTTTCGTTGCCCGGTAACCCTATCCATTAGGCGCAGAAGCGGAAGTCCAGGCTACCAACCGTTTCCGCTTCTGCGCTTGTCCCCTTGGAGCGGACAATGACAAGCATAGAACCCCCTGTCGGTAATTGCGCAAGTGGGGTCACCCGAACGCGAAAGCGCTGTGAGAAGTGCAAGAAGTTCGCCCGGCTACTGCCAGGCGACACCTCGTGTGCGGCGTGCACGGGCGCACTGGCGTTGGAGTTCGGCAACATCACGAGCACCTCGCACACCACGGTGCGGGGTGGTTACTGATGAAGACGGAAGGCTCGCGCTGGGTGGACCCGGCGCCGTTGGAAATCGCCCGGCCTCGGCTGCCGTGGTGGACGCTGCTACCCGGCTGGGTCAAGCTGGTGATCTCGCCGGTTGTCCTGGTCTGGCTGGTGATCTGGCTCGCTACCAAGTTCGTGCGGCTGTGCTGGTACTACCCGGTTTTGGTCACGCTCGGGACTGCTGCGGTGGCGCTGGACTGGTGGGCGGGTCACTACCTGGTCGGCGCGCTGGCCTCGGTCCTGGTGCTGGGTCTGCTGGTGTGGTGGTGGCGCTCGGCGGAGAGCTTCGGCCGGTGGATGTGGTGGCTGCGCACCGAAACGCGGCGACTGACGGTCTACGCGGCGAACTGGCGCACAGTGATGCGGCTGGCGAACCTGACCGGGACGGCCAACCGGCGCGAGTACCGGCCCAAGCTCAAGCGGGTCCGCGCTGAGGGCTGGCGGGACAAGGTTCGGGTACGGATGATCAAGGGGCAGGCTCCGGAGCAGTGGGCCGAACGCGCCTCCGGGTTGGCGCACTCGTTTCACGCTCGGTCGTGTCGGGTGCGGGTGACCGGTCCCGGTCGGATCGAGTTGGATCTGATCCACTCGGACCCGTTGACCAAGGTTTTGCGGCTTCCGGTGATGGCCGCCAGTGAAGCCGCGGTGGACCTCAAGCGGGTCACGATCGGCCGCACGGAGACGGGTAAGCCGTGGCGGATTCGCCTACTGGGCAACCAGATTCTCGGCGTGGGTGTCCAGGGCGCGGGTAAGGGCTCGCTGTTGTGGTCGGTCGTGTGGGCGCTGGCTCCCATGATCAGAACAGGCACGGTGCGGCTGTATGGGATCGACCCGAAAGGCGGGATGGAGCTCGGCCAGTGCCCGGGGGCGTTCCACAAGGTGGTTTACGACAACGGCATGGACGCGGTGGAGCTGTTGGAAGAGCTCGCCGAACAGGTCCGCCAGCGGGCAAGCTCCTACCGGGGTATCCGGCGCCGCTGGTCGCGGGACAGTGGTGAGCCCTTCACGCTGCTGATCATCGATGAACTGGCGGACGTGATCGCCTACCAGCCGGACAAGAAGCTCAAGGAGCGGGCGCAAGCGGCGTTGCAAACGATCACGTCGCAAGGGCGTGCGCCCGGGTTCGCGACTCTCGCTCTGGTGCAGGACCCGCGTAAGGAGATCGTGCCGTTCCGCAACCTCTTCACAACCCGTATCGCGATGCGGCTCGATGAGGCGACTCAAGTGGACATGGTGCTCGGTGACGGTGTCCGGGAACGGGGCGCCGACGCTCACGAGATCTCTGAACTGACTCCGGGTGTGGCGTGGGCCAAAGAGGACGGTAAGCGGGAACCGGTGCGGGGAAGGGCCTTCTACCCGACTGACGACAACCTGACCGAGCTTGGTCACTACGTGGGTGGTGGGACCGCTGCGGTGCTGCCCTTCCGGGATTCGAGCGGCCAAGGGGGTGCGGCGGCATGAACACGTCTGAACTGTTCATGGACACGTTCGGCAGTGTGCGGGAACACCTGAGGGTGCACGCGTTGCCTGAGATCGCGGTGATCACTGTCGTTAATCACCTGGTCAAGGGCATGCAGATTACAGTCCAGCTCGGCGGTTTCGATCTTGCCGACGCGGCTACCGGAATCATTGCCTGGGCGGACACCCTGACTCGTGTCACGTGCTCAATATGGCGGGCAGCGGACAAGAACGTCCATCTGAATATGGAGGGTCGACTTCCGGACGAGACCTTGGTGAAGGTGTTCGGTGGTACCGACTATGACCCGGACGTGTTCGGGGCCGACTTGGCCGTGGACGATCGGCGCGTGATCCCGCTGGCTCTGCCGCGCTTGTGGTCGCAGGGCAATGCGGGGGTGGTGACATGAACACCGCACGTGTCTTGATGTCGGTGGCCGAACATCTCGATTCGTTCGAGCTGGCCGAACCTATCCAGATCACAGCGGCACCCTGCGCGGTCGGGCCACGGGCGACGGTGCAACTGTCCGGAGCATCAGTGTCCACATTGGTGGGTGAGCTCCTGGCATGGGCTGACACGCTCGACAACGCGACCGTGACCCTATGGCGTCCCCCGTTCGATGACGGTGACCCGGTGGTGTTCCTGGAGCTGCGCGGGCGGCTGACCGACGACACCCCGGTCAAGGTGTTCGGTGGCCTGCTGGACGGCCCGTACGTGGCCGCTGGTCGACGGACTGAGGTGTCCTGGGGTCGGCTACGGGAATGGGCCGTGCCCGTGTTGGAGGTGGCGGCATGACCACCCCCACGCAGGAACGTCCAGCGGTGCCGAGTGTCCCGGTCGACGTGGGCCACCAGACGCGGGCCGAACGGATGCGCGTCCCCCTGGCCGCCGACGTGGTCAAGGCGACCGCTGAACAGCACGGCGTGTGTGTCCGGCCGTTCACGATGGAGGTCGGCGACACCGACACCGGTGAACTGCGCTACGTCGCCGTCCCCTGCGGCTCCACTGTGGAATCGGTCTGCAAGCCGTGTGCCATGAAGGCTCGGGCGCTGCGGATCACCCAATGCCGGGAAGGCTGGCACCGGGCCGACGAACCCGACTTCACCCCGGAACCCCCGACCGATGACCAGACGGCGTTGCTGACGCTGCGGGCAGACCTGTTCACCGCCTACCAACAAGCCGTCGCGGTCGGCGAACTGGACGAGGCGGACGAGCTGCGAGAGGAGATCACCCGCACGGACGACGAACTTCGGCAACTCGGGATGCGGGGCCGGTTGCCCTCCCCGGACGCCCCGGTCAAGAAGACCGTCAAGCGCTCGACCAGGCGGCGCCAAGACGCACCCGACCTGCCTCGGCGGAAGGTCGACAAGCGCACCGTGGGGCGGGAGTTCGCGGGCAAGTACCGGCCTTCGATGTTCGTCACGCTCACCCTGGACACCTACGGCCGGGTCCACGATGACGGCACCCCGGTCAACCCGAACACCTACGACTACCGGCGGGCCGCGCGGGACGCGGTGCACTTCTCGTCGCTGGTCGACCGGTGGTGGCAGAACCTGCGGCGCGCGGTCGGCTGGGATGTCCAGTACTTCGCCACCGTGGAACCGCAGAAACGAGTAGCCCCGCATTTGCATGCGGGAATCCGCGGTGCCATCTCCCACGACCTGTTGCGGCAGGTCACAGCAGCCACCTATCACCAAGTGTGGTGGCCGGAGCATGACGAACGCGTCTACCTCGACGGCGAACCGCTGCCCGTGTGGGACATCCGGACACACGCCTTTGTCGACCCGGTCACCCGGGTCCCTTTGACGGCGTGGGATGACGCGGTGGCCGCCGTGGACGAACCGGCTCACGTCGCCCGGTTCGGCGTCCAGGTGCATTCCAAGGGCATCCTCGGCGGGACGGACGAATCCGCCCGGCACATCGGCTATCTGACCAAGTACCTCACCAAGTCGACCGGTGAGGTGATCGAGGCAGCCAGTGACCGCCAGGCGCTCCACCACGAACGGCTGCACGCTGAGCTGGCCGTCACTCCGTGCTCGCAGACCTGCGCGGTGTGGCTGCTGTACGGCATCAACCCCAAAGGTGTGTCCAGCAAGACGGTTCCCGGTCACTGCAAGGGAAAGGCCCACAAGCGGGCCACGCTCGGCCTGCCCGGACGGCGAGTTCTGGTGTCCCGTAAGTGGTCGGGCAAGAGCCTGACCGATCACAAGGCGGACCGGAAGGCGTTCGTGGCTGAGACGTTGGCGGCGGTCGGCATCGTCAAGCCAGTCACCGACACGTCGCGGTTGGTCTGGCGCAAGGTCGCGCCCGGTGATCAATACGCCCCTCCCCGGGATCACCTGCTCATGCACGCCATCGCCGAACGCGTCCGATGGCGGGCCGAATACGACACGGCCCTACTCGCCTCGGCCGGACCACCAGGCCCAGAACTTTCGGCAACTCGACAAGCGGCGTGACCCGGGGAGGGGATGAGATGGACAACGGATCGAATGTGAATCGACTGTGGACCGTAGAGGACCTGTCCGAATTCTTAGGGGTTCCGGTCAAGACGCTCTACCAGTGGCGGTATCGAGGGCATGGGCCCGCCGCACGCCGAGTGGGGCGCTACATCCGCTATCGACCCATCGACGTACACGCGTGGGTGGACGGACTTGAGGAGAGTGCGTGATGGGTAGACCTACGCTGCCGCTCGGTTCGTGGGGCAAGATCCGGCGCTACCAGAAGGGGCCGAAGACCTGGCGCGCTATGACCAAATACCGCGACTATGACGGCGTGACCAGGCCGGTGGAACGCTGGGGCTCGACTGGCGCCAAGGCAGAACGACGATTGATGGAGCACCTTACCAACCGCGCACGGGCAGCCGGGCATGGGGAGATAACCGCTGAGACTCGCCTGTCTGCGGTCTGTGACATGTGGATGGACGACTTCAAGGGAAGGGGGAAAGCAACGTCCACTGTGGAGGCATACGAGGATGCTCTGCGGCTTCACATTGAACCGTCACTCGGCGCGCTCAAGGTTCGAGAGGTGAGTGTGGGCGTGGCTGACCGGTTCCTGATCTCGGTGCGGGACAAGGTAGGCGCCTCGGCCGCCAAGCATGCGAAAACCGTGCTGAGTCAGGTCATGGGCTTGGCGACCCGACATGACGCGCTCGACCACAACCCGATACAGGACGTAACTCCGATCACCGTTGAAGACAAAGAGGTCCAAGCACTGACCTTGACGGAGGTCCGCAAACTGCGGGCAGGCCTTGCGGACGATGCAAAGGCGGTGGGTCGGGACATTCCGGCAATCGTTGATTTCATGCTCGGTACCGGTCTGCGCATCGGTGAGACGTTGGCGGTCACCTGGGATGCCCTCGACCTGGACGCGGCCACCGTGGAAATTCGCGGGACGGTCGTCCGTAAGCGCGGTGTCGGCCTGGTCATTCAGGAGAAGCCCAAGACCAAGAAAGGGTGGCGGAAGTTGCACCTACCGCCATGGCTGGTCGTGGTGCTCAAGGCCAGGGAAAGGACACACTATGTCGTGTTCCCCTCGCAACGGGGCAAGCTGCGGGAGCGGTCCAACACGAATGCCGACATGCGGGACGCTTTCGACCCGTTGGGATTCGAGTGGATCACCAGTCACACGTTCCGCAAGACGGCGGCAACCCTACTTGATGACGGCGGTCTGACCGTCCGCGAGATCTCCGATCAGCTCGGACACAAGCGAGTGAGCATGACGCAAGACAGGTACTTCGGCAGAGCGGAGGCTAGTCCTGCAGCTGCCAAGTTGCTCGACGTGATCGCGGAAACCGGCTAATAAAGTGTGGGAAAGGTGTGGGGTTGATCATGACGAACCAGCCTCACACCTTCTCTACCAGGCGATATGTGCACCCGAAGGGACTCGAACCCCTAACCTTCTGATCCGTAGTCAGATGCTCTATCCGTTGAGCTACGGGTGCTTGCTTGACCAGTTTAGACGATCGGTTGGCGTTGGCTCAGCGGAGGTGGGTGAGGGTGTTCTCGTCGGTGTGGTAGGGCCGTTCCGGCGGTAGCAGCGCGGTGGCCTCGTCGAGCTTGTTGTCCTTGACCAGGGCGTGGATCTCGTGTGCCAGCGGGGTTGTGTCGGTGATGGTCACGATCCAGTCGTCGGCGTAGCGGTTGGCTGCTTCGCCTGTCAGGCCCAGTTGCAGGCTTCGGTGTGGTTGGGGGTTGAGGCGCAGGTCGCGTTCGGGGTCCCATTGGACGCGGGCTGTCGTTTGTTTCAGCTGGCGTTGCCAGGCCGCGCGGTCGGGGTGCAGGCCTGGTTGGTAGTGGGACAGCGCCGCGTTGGTCAGTGCCCATTCGAAGCCCGTTCGGGTGATTTCGATCGCGAGCACGGTTTCCTGGTCTGGTTTCGTGGCCCAGCCGCAGCGGTACATCATCCACAGGAACGACGGTTTTATCCACGTCATCCGGTCGCGTTTCCAGGTCGGGGGGAACCTGCCGTCGCGGACCGCTGCCTGGCCTATCGCCGGGCTGTAGGCCTGGTAGACCGTGATGGTCGTGTCCGTGTAGCTGGCTCGGATCTCGTGGGCGCGCATGGTTCTCAGGTGCCGCCTGCTCGGAATTTGTCGAGGATTCGCCGGTCGCGTTTGGTGGGCCTGCCCGTGCCGCGGTCGCGGGCGGCCACGGGGGCGTGTGCCTGGGGCGGCGGCTTCGGTGTGCGGTCGATGTAGCAGGTGACCGCGTCGGGTGCGCCCACGCGCTTCTGAATGACCCGGACGACCTCGACGACGCGGGTGGTGTCACCGACGCGTGCGCGTACCTCGTCGCCGGGGGTGACGCTGGTCGCGGGCTTCGCTGGCCTGCCGTTGACGCGGACGTGTCCGCCGCGACATGCCGCGGCGGCGTCCGATCGGGTCTTGGTCAGCCGGACCGCCCAGAGCCAGCGGTCCACTCGGGTGGACTCCACAGCCGTACATCATGGCCGACGTCGGCGTGACCCGTCACGCGGATTGCGGACGCCGTGCTCGCAGGCCGCGCCAGCCGATGACGCCGATGACCGTGCCGAGCACGAACGACTACTTCGCGCTCAGGACCAGTTTCCGCTGCTCAGGGGCGGCCGGGCGGCGCAGGGCCACCGTGCCGACGACCAACGCCACCACCACGATGCCCGCTCCGGCCAGGTAGGCAGCGTGGTAGCCGCTGAGCAGGGCCGCCATGGGTTCGGCGCCGATGGCGCGCTGCGCCTCCGTCCGCGTGGCGGACAGGACGGCGAGCGCGGCGAGCCCGAGCGCGCCTCCGACCTGCTGTGTCGTGTTGAACAGGCCCGACGCGAGGCCCGCGTCCTGCGGTGCGGTGGCGGACATGCCCAGTGCCATGAGCGCGGGTATCGCCATGCCGCATCCGAGGCCCAGCACGATCAGCGCGGGCAGCACGTCGGCCACGTACACGGCGTCGAGCGGGACACGGCCGAGCAGGCCCAGCCCGACGATGATCAGCACAAGCCCAGCGAGCAACACCCGTCGTTCGCCGAAGCGCGTGTTGAGCTTGGCCGAGAGCCCGAGGGATACGACAGCGATCGTCGCCGCGGGCGGGATCATCGCCACTCCCGTGGACTGTGGGCTCAGCCCGGCCACCTGCCGCAGGTAGAGCACGGTCGTGAACATGAACCCGAACATCGCGGCGACCAGCAGGAACAGGACGACGTTCGCGCCGGACAGCCCACGCAACCGCAGCAGCCGCAACGGAAGCAGCGGGTTAGCCGCCTTCGCCTGCCGCACGAGGAACGCGCCGAGCAGCGCGAGCGCCGCCGCGCCGAAGCCCGCTGTGTGCACGGAAGCCCAGCCGTGATGTTCGATGGTGGTGATCGTGTAGACCAGTGTCATCAGCGCGGCCGTCACGAGCACCGCGCCGGGCGCGTCCGTTCGCGCCGTGCGAGTTCCGGGCTGGTGCGGCAGCAGCCGCGTCGCGAACACGAGCGCTGCGATGCCGATCGGCACGTTGACCGCGAAGATCCAGTGCCAGCTGGCCGCCTGGGTGATCAGGCCGCCGGAGAAGCTGCCGATCGTGCCTCCCGAGGCCTGGACGAAGCTGAACGCGCCGATCGCCTTCGCGCGTTCACCGGGTTCCGGGAACAGCGTGACAATCATGCCCAGCACCACCGCGGTGAGCGCGGCGGCACCGACACCCTGCACGAACCGCGCGACGAGCAGGACCGGCGCGTTCCACGCGAACCCGCACAGGGCCGAAGCGATGGTGAACACCGTTAGTCCCGTGAGGAACACACGTCTGCGTCCGAAGATGTCGCCGAGTCGCCCGAACAACAGCAGCATGCCGCCGAACGCGACGAGATAGGCGCTGGTGACCCACGCGAGGCCGGACTGGGTGAAACCCAGGTCCCGTTGGATCGCGGGCAGCGACACGGCCACGATCGTCTCGTCGACGATGGCCATGAGTGCGGCCGCGCACAGGATGATCAGCGCGAACAGGCGGGAGCGGTGCATCGGGATGCCCTTCTTGGTGCACGATTTGTAACAGGGCACATCGTGTGTGACTATCGGCGCGTGCGGAAGGAGGCACATCCATGTCCCGCAGTCACATCGATGTACCCGTCGAGGCAGGCGGCACCAAGGACGTCCGCGATGTGATCGAGGAGGCATGCCCGCTGACCGAGGTGATCGACCACGTCGCCGGAAAGTGGAGCATCGGGGTACTCGTCGCCGCGGCACACGGGCCGATCCGGTTCACCGAACTCGAACGCGCCATCCACGGCGTCAGCAGGCGAATGCTGACGCTCACCCTGCGCAAGTTGGAGCGCGACGGCCTGCTGTGCCGCACGGTGTACCCGACCGTGCCGCCGAAGGTCGAGTACACGCTCACGCCGATGGCGGCGGAACTGCACGAGACCTTGCGCAGCCTCACCGAATGGGCGGAGCGGCACCGCGGGGACATCAATGCGGCGCAGAAGCTCTACGACGGGGCCCGAACCTAGCGTCTAGGCTTGTCGGACCACACATTTCATGGGGGTCAGGCGGCGTGGCAGTGCACAGTGACGAGTTCCACCGGATCGTCGAACGGCTGACGGACGTGGAACGGTCGGAGGCCAGCAAGTGGACGTCCTTCAGCGTGCACGGCAAGAAGTTCGGGTACTACTGGCCCGGCACGCACACCGCCGGGCTGAAGCAGACGATCTCCGAACAGCTCGCTCTCGTGGCCGAGCGCCCGGACGTGTTCGAGGAGCAGTTCACCTCGGGCGGTTTCGGCTGGGTCGTGGTGTACCTCGACCGCATCGAGGCGGACGAGCTCTCCGAGTTGGTCTATGAGGCCTGGCGGCTGACCGCTCCGGAGGAACTCGTCACCGCGTTGCCGTTCACGCCTGTCCGGCGGCCTCAACGTCGCCGCCGCAAGCAGTCGACTTCCTAGCCGACCAGCGAAAACGGCTATTTCAACCGGGCCGCTCAGTCGATCGGTTCCCGGGCCGGTGGTAGTTCCGCCTCGCCGCCGGACATGGCCGCCATCAGTGCCGGGGCCTCCGGGATGATGTCGGCGTGCTCGGTCAGGGCCAGGCGATGTGCTTCCAGCGCCCGGATCTGGGCCGCGCGCAGGTCGTTTCCGTGGCGCATCTCGTAGTAGAGCGCCAGCAGGGCCGATGCCTGGACCTGCGCGGTCAGTTCCGTCGCGGGCTGGGGCGATGCGGAGATGTCCGATGCTTCCGCGAACAACATCTCCGCGAACTCGACCCGGGCGTGGCCCATCGCACGGTCGCCGCCTGCGTGACTGTGGGGGTACTCGGGCTGGTCGGTCATATCCGGCACGGTAACCCGTGATCCACTCCGGCTGTCGAGTGTCCACAGCGGAATTCACCGACTCCGGTCACGAAGTGTGACCTGACAGGCTAACGCCGCCTACATTGCGTAACTGTGGTGGCGGCATCGGTGGCGTGCGGGATCGAGTTCGAGGTCGGGCAGGTCGTTCAGGATGGAGGCGTGCAGCTCGCGCAGCTCACGGCCAGGGTCGATGCCGAGTTCCTCGGCGAGCAGGCGCCTGCCGCCGTCGTAGGCCGCCAGGGCCTCCGCGCGGCGTCCGCCGCGGTGCAGGGCGAGCATCAACTGGGCGCGCAGCCGCTCCCGCAATGGGTATTCCGCGACCAGCGTGGCGAGTTCGCCGACTGTTTCCATGTGCATACCGAGCGTTAGTTCCGCGTCAGCACATTCTTCGAACGCAGCCAGCCGCTGGTCCTGCAACCGAGCTATTTCCGCGCGCAATGCCGGGATTTCGCCGACGTCTTCCCATGGTGTGCCACGCCACATTGTGAGCGCTTCACGCAGTGAATCCCGGGATGCGGGCAACTCGCCGACTGCACGTTCCTGCAATGCCCGGTCGACAAGGCAGGCGAACCGGGCGGTGTCGAGTTCACCCGGGCGCACCACCACCGCGTACCCGGACCTGCTGTGGGCGATCCGGTCGTGCTCACCCAGCGCACGACGCAGTCTGTGCACGTAGACCTGCAGAACCTTGTCCGCCGACCGCGGCGGGCAGTCACCCCAGAGCGCGTCCCGCAGCACGCTCGTGGCCACCGCCCGGTTCGCGCGCGAGAGCAGCACGGCGAGCAACACACGCTGCAAATGGGCGTCGATACGCACCTCGCGCGCCCCATTCCGCACCCGCAACGGCCCCAGTATGTCGAATTCCATCGCTTCAGCCCCACCCCAGTGATCCACGATACCGCGGGTATACCGCGACGAAAGCAGAATCTGTCAGAGTTCCGCCCGGCAGGCAAGAGCCGATCCGTTCACCGGGCGCGGAAATCCCCCGGCTATTCGACCGACGATCGGCACAGGGAAACCGCAAGAGGGGAATGTTATGCGTGTCAGATCACTGGTCGCCGCGAGCGGACTGGCCGTCAGCGGGCTGCTCGGTCCCGCCGTCGTGGGCACCGGGTTCCAGGCGTCGGCGGCGTGCCCCGAGGTCGGGCAGGTCTACTACTCGTTCAGCGGTGTGTCGACCGCGTGGCTGCCCACCAGCCTGCGCAGCGACTACCTGACCGGTCCCGGTTCGATCACGTTCAGCCGCAACACCACGTCGAGCGTGAACGCCTCCATCACCGGCACGACCAGCGCGGAGGCCGGGGTGATCTTCGCGAAGGCCAGCGTGTCGATCGGCGTGACAGTCGGCGCGAGCTACTCGCGGTCCGACACCTGGTCGTACACCGCCAACGTGCCTGCCGGTCAGACCAAGCGGCTGCAGCAGTTCAAGGACTCGCGCAAGATGACCGTCAAGAAGACTCAGATCGTGGCTCCGTGCAACGTCAGGACGGTGTGGACCAAGCCCGCGACCGCGCCGGTCAAGGCGAACAGCTACAAGTGGACGCTGGTGTCCTGACCCGCCACCCCGGCTCGGCCCGGGGAGTCCATTATCGACAGTGTGTGGACTTCCCGGGACGGCCGGGCGTCCTGTGACGTAACCTCCTGCAAATAGTAGGTTCGGCGCTTCCCAGCGGTGTGCGGGCGCCGGTAGAAGGGGCTCATGACCCGACTGCACCGAAGGACGTTCATCGTCGGTGGACTGGCCGCCGCGGGTGCCCCGTTGCTCAGCACGAGCACGGCGAACGCACTGGCCTACCCGTTCACCCTCGGTGTCGCGTCCGGTGAGCCCACCGCTGACGGAATTGTTCTATGGACACGTCTCGCACCAAGACCGCTCAACGCCGACGGACTCGGCGGCATGCCGAACACCCCGGTCGCCGTCGAATGGCAGATCGGCACCGACCCCGGCTTCGGCCAGCTCGCCGCCTCCGGCACGGCGACCGCCGTACAGGCCTCCGCGCACACCGTGCACGTCGAGGTCACCGGCCTGCAGCCGGACCGTGAGTACTGGTACAGGTTCCGCGCCGAGGGACACATATCCCAGGTCGGACGCGCCCGCACGGCACCCGCGCCCGGTTCGGGTTCCGCGCTGACGATGCTGTTCGCGTCCTGCGCGCACTACGAGACCGGGTACTACACCGCGTACCGGCGGATGGCCGAGGACCAGCCGGACCTGATCCTGCACCTCGGTGACTACATCTACGAGGGCGCCGCGAACGCCCGCGTGCGCACCCACTCCCCCGCCGCGGAGATCGCGAACCTCGCCAACTACCGCGTCCGGCACGCGTTGTACAAGATGGATGCCGACCTGCAGGCCGCGCATGCCGCCGCGCCCTGGGCGGTCGTATGGGACGACCACGAGGTGGAGAACAACTACGCCAACCTCGTGCGCAACGACCAGTCCCCCGCTGGCGACTTCCGTGCCCGCCGTGAGGCGGCGTATCGCGCGTACTTCGAGCACATGCCGCTGCGGTCGGCGCAGGCACCGGTGCGCGAGAACATGCAGTTGTTCCGCCGGTTGCGCTGGGGCGGTCTGGCGACGTTCCACATGCTCGACACGCGCCAGTACCGCGATGACCAGGCGTGCGGCGACGGCTTGAAGCTGTGTCCCGAGGCAGACGCGCCGAACCGCACGCTGACGGGCACCGCGCAGGAGAGCTGGCTGCTCGACGGTATGGGGCAGCGCCTGGCGACGTGGGACCTGATCGGCCAGCAGGTCTTCTTCGCGCAGAAGCTGACGAAGGCCGACGGCACCAAGAGCATGGACTCGTGGGACGGCTACACCGCCAACCGCAAGCGGATCCAGGACGGCTGGCAGGCTCGTGGCAACACCAGCACGGTCGTGCTGACCGGCGACGTGCACCGGTCGTGGGCGGGCAACATCATGAACAACTACGCCACGCAGGACAAGGTGATCGGCACCGAGTTGGTCACCACGTCGATCTCGTCCGACGGTGACGGCAACGCCGCCGACAACGGCCTGTCGAGCCTCAACCCGCACGTGAAGTACTACCGCAACCTGCGGGGCTACGTGCGAACATCGATCACTCCGGCACAGATCAAGGTCGACTTCCGCACGGTGGACAAGGTGAGCGTGCGGGACTACGCGATCAGGACCGACAAGAGCTACGTGATCGAGGCAGGCAACCCCGGCCTGCAGGCGCCGTGAGAGGGATCGACATGAAGCGCGCACTGACCATCGCCGCCACAGCCCTGTTCGGCCTGGCGTCGGCCGTGACACCGGCCGCCGCCGACGGGACCATCACCTGGGCGGCGGCGAACAGCACATCCACCGGCGACCAGGACAACTCCGCGATCTCCGCCGTGCGCAACGGCTACGTCGCTGTCGTCTGGGAGGATGACCGCGACAGCGCCGAACCGGAGAACCCGGTGCACAGCGACGTCTGGGTGCGGCTGTACCGCGACGGCGTCTCGCTGTACGAGAAGAAGCTTTCCGCGGGCGGGGAAGGCAACTGGAGCCACCTGCATCCGGATGTCGCGCTGCACGACGACGGCAGCGCGGTCGTGGTGTGGGCCGATGACAAGGACGGCAACGGCTACTACCAGATCGCCGTGCGTACGTTGAACGCCGCGGGCACGGTGACCGGTTCGGCGACCGCGAACGCCAGCTCGACGGGACAGCAGATCAACCCGGCGGTCGCCGCCGACCCGGACGGCCCCGGCTTCGCGGTCGCGTTCGAGGACAAGCAGGACACAACGGCGCCCACGGTCCGACTGTCCGGCTTCACCTCGATCACCGCGAAGGCGTACGAGGTCCAGGTGAACGCGGCGGGCGGCACGCACCAGCGGCCGGACGTGGCGATGGGCGCGGCGCAGAACGCGATCGTGGTGTGGGACGAGGACTCCGACGGCAACGGGTACTTCAACGTGGCACGCAAGGCTTTCACGCCCGCCGGTGCGGTGAGGCTGGCCCAGTCGGTGGTCAACGCCGCCGGGGACGGCCAACAGCGGCACGCGTCCGTCGCGGCCAACTTCAACGGTGACCACGTGGTCGCGTGGGAGACCGACCATACCGGGACCGTCCAGATCGGAGTGCGGTCGTTCTCGGCGACCGGCGCCGCTTCCTCCACTGTGGACATCTACGTTCCCGGCACCGACCCTCAGGTGGGCATCGACGACCAACGGGCCGCGGTGGTCACCTGGGCCGAGGCACAGGATATCTTCGTCCAGGGCCTCAATGCCGATGGGACGACCACCGGCCGCCAGCCCCGAATCAGGGCCAACACCAACGCTACCGGCCGCCAGGACGAGCCAGCGGTGGGCGTCGACGCGTGGGGCCAGATCGCCATGACCTACACCGACGACGCCGACGGCAACACGTTCGACCAGGTCTACCTCGGCACAGGACTGAACAACAGCACCTGGCCCCGTTAGGGGTTGATCGCGAGGAACAGGAACGCGGCGAGCAGGGCGAGGTGCACCCCGCCCTGCAGCCGTGTCGCCCGGCCGGGCACCACGGTCAGCACTCCTACGACGAAAGTCAGCGCCAGCAACACCATCTGCGTGGGTCCCAGGCCCAGCACCAGTGGGCCGTCCAGCCAGATCGACGCGACCGCGATGGCGGGGATCGTCAGCCCGATGCTCGCCATCGCCGAGCCGTAGCCCAGGTTCAGGCTGGTCTGCATCCGATCGCGGCGGGCGGCGCGCACGGCGGCGAACGTCTCCGGCAGCAGCACCAGCAGCGCGATCACGACACCGACGAACGACGGCGGGAACCCGGCCGCGGCCACACCGTCCTCAATCGCCGGTGACTCCACCTTGGCCAGCCCGACCACCGCGACCAGCGAGACCAGCAGCATGCCCAGGCTGGTCAGCGCGGCACGACTGGTGGGCGGCGGCGCGTGTTCCTCCTCGCCGTCCGAGACGCCGACCGGCAGGAAGAAGTCGCGGTGCGCCCTGGTCTGGGTCAGCACGAACACGATGTACAAGGCGAGCGACGCCGCAGCGGCGAACACCAGCTGACCTGGGGAGAACTCCGGGCCCGGCTTGCTGGTGGTGAACGTCGGCAGCACGAGGCTCAGCGTCGCCAGGGTGGCGACCGTCGACAGCGCGGCACCGGCCCCCTCGGCGTTGAACGCCACAATCTGGTGCTTGCGTGCCCCGGCGAGCAGCGAGATGCCGACGATGCCGTTGCACGTGATCATGACGGCGGCGAAGACCGTGTCACGGGCCAGCGTCGCGGAGTCCGGACCGCCGGAGACCATCAGCGTGACGATCAGGGCAACCTCGATCACCGTCACGGCCACGGCGAGCACGAGCGACCCGAACGGTTCCCCGATCCGGTGCGCGACCACCTCCGCGTGGTGCACCGCTGTGGACACCGCGCCGCCGAGCGCCAGCGCCACGATGACGACCAGGACGACCGGGATGTCACGGCCCCAGGTCAGGGCGAGGACGACGAGCGCGAACAACGGGACACTCAGCGGCCAGGACCGGATCAGGGCTCTCATGCCCTACACGTTCGCATATCGGGCGGTCGATATCACATCGGCGCGAATGTCATATGTGGACGGTCGGGGCGGCAAGGCGTTGCCCGGGTTGAACAGTCACCGATCAGGACAATCACCACAAGTGACCGGAATCATTCGTACGCGATGGCGATGGCTTCGTCGAGCCACGCGCGCTGTGCGGGGTCGAGCCGTACGGCGGCCCTGTCGGCCTCGTCCTTCGGGCGCGGGTTCCGCGCCTTGTAGAACAACTGGATCTCCGGCACCAGATACGGGATGCCGTCGGCGACGCGGCCGATCGACGCGATCGGTCTGCGGACACGGGAGTCCCGGCGGGAGACCCAGTCCTCGCCGTCGGACTCGTCGAGCATGATCTGGATCCGCCACGGCTCCCCGGCCGCCGGACAGCACCAGATGTCGTGCACGTCGGTGGGCAGGATCTCGCCCGGCCGCCACGGGCGAAGTGTGCCGGGCGGGTCGGCGGCCCACCACTCCCAGCCGCTCAGCGCCCGCTGCACCGCCAGTTGGTCGCGCCGCAGCAGCAGGACGTCGATGTCGCCGTGCTCGCGGAACGCGTGGCCGACGGCGAGTTCGATGGCATATCCACCGGCGATCCACCACGGCACGTCTGTTACCGAGAACAAATCGGCGACCTCGACAGGCGTTGCCGGTCGCCATTCCCGTGAAATCAGCTCCGTCACCACGCCATGGTATTCGACTCCGCGTTCTCGAAAATAACGCCAGCCATTTCCCAATACTGTGCCCAGTGACGGGAAATGACGAGACGCCCGGGGAACCCCCAGCCATCCCCGGGCGTCTCAGCGACGTGTGATCAACCGACGATCTGACGATCCTGACGGATGAGCCCTGGCCAGGCGGGGTCCGTCCGGTGGTACCACTCCCGGTCCTCGTGCCGCGTGTCCATCCGTGCCGTGTCCTCTCTCGATAGTCACCGGATCTCCCGACCCGGTCGCCCGTGCCAGATCTAAACGCGGTTAGGTTGTTCGGCATCGACGCCGCACCGGCGAACAAACAAACCGGGAACAACACCCGCCTGGCCACCACCTGCCTGGAGGAAGACCATGCCGAGAGCTGAGCGCCCACTGGCCACGGGCGATTCGGCGCTGCTGAGGTTCGCCGCCGACCTGCGGCAGCTGCGGCAGGACGCGGGCAATCCGACGTACCGGGAGCTCGCCCGGCGCGCGCACTTCTCGGTGACCACGCTGTCCAGCGCGGCCAACGGCCGTCAGCTGCCCAGTCTCACCGTGGCGCTGGCGTACGTGCGCGCCTGCGGCGGCGACGAGGCCGACTGGGAGCAGCGGTGGCACAAGGTCGCGGCCGAGCAGGCCACCGAGCCACGCAGTGACGCCGAGGTCCCCGGCGAGCCCGAGGTGGACGGGAGTTCGCCGTACGTGGGCCTGGCGGCGTTCCAGCCGGAGGACGCCGAGAAGTTCCACGGACGTGAGCGGCTGGTCGGCGAGTTGTCCGCGCGGGTGTCGCGCCAGCGGTTCGTCGCGGTGTTCGGCGCGTCCGGCGCGGGCAAGTCGTCGCTGCTGCGGGCCGGGCTCACGGCCACGTGGACCGGTCCTGTCGTGCTGTTCACGCCCGGTCCGCACCCGGTGGAGGAATGCGCGGTGCACCTCGCGCGGCTCACCGGGACCGTGCCGGGCCAGGCACACGCGGACCTGATGGCCGACGACCGGAACCTGCACCGCGCGGTGCGGATGGCCGCCGACGAGGACGTGCTGGTCGTCGTCGACCAGTTCGAGGAGGCGTTCACGCTCTGCCGTGACCAGGCCGAGCGCGACCGGTTCATCGCACTGCTGGTCACGGCCGCGAGCAGTCCGAACAGCAACGCCAGGGTGGTGCTCGGGGTGCGGGCGGACTTCTACGGCCACTGCACGCGGTACCCGGACCTCGTGGCGGCCATGGCGGACGCGCAGGTGGCGGTCGGCCCGATGACCACGGACGAGCTGCGGCGCGCGATCGTCCAGCCCGCTGTCCAGGCGGGCTGCACGGTCGAGGGCGCGTTGCTGTCCGAACTCGTCGCGCAGGCCTCGGACAACGCGGGCGTGCTGCCGTTGCTGTCGCACGCGTTACTGGAGACGTGGCGCAGGCGCAAGGGCAACGCCCTGACGCTCGCCGGTTTCCGGGCCGCGGGTGGCATCGACGGCGCGCTCGCCCGTACCGCCGAGACCGTCTACTCCGATCTCGGCGAGGCTCGGCAACGGCTGGTGCGTGAGCTGTTCCTGCGGCTGACCGCGCTCGGCGAGGGCACAGAGGACACCAAACGTAGGATCACCCGATCCGAAGTGGACACCGAGACCGGTGACGTGCTCGACGTGCTGGCCGACGCACGGCTGATCACGGTGGCGGACAACACCGTCGACATCGCGCACGAGGCGTTGATCCGTGCGTGGCCGCGGTTGCGGCAGTGGCTGGCAGCCGACCGTGACGGGTTGCGCACGCACAGACATCTGACCGAGGCCGCCCAGGAATGGTCCACACTCGACAATGACCCCGGTGCGCTGTATCGCGGCGCCCGGCTGGTGGTCGTCAGGGAATGGGCGAACAGGGACTCGGTCGCGCTCAACGGTGTCGAACGGGCATTTCTCGACGCGAGCGTCGACCAGGCGGAACGGGAAAGCGCGAGGGACAGGCGACGTGCCCGGCAATTGCGTTATCTCGCCGTCGGTCTGGCTGTTCTGCTGCTCGTTGTCACGGTGATCTCGGTTGTCGCGGTGCGCCAGCGGCAGGACGCCGAGCAGGCCCAGCGGATCGCGGTGTCCCGGCAGCTGGCAACCCAGGCGCTGACGATCGCCGAGACCGATCCGGGCCGGGCGAAACTGCTCAGTCTGGAGGCGTACCGCACCGCGCCGACGGTCGAGGCGCGCGGCGCGTTGATGAGCATGTCCGCACACCGCGACTACCGAACCGAGATCCAGGCGCACACGGGCGCTGTCTCGCAGGTGGCGTTCCTGCCGGACGGCACGATCACCAGTGCCGGACGGGACAGGGCCGTGGCGTTGTGGGATCCGGCGCGGCGGTCCAGGATCGCGACGCTGACCGGGCACGACACGTGGATCAAGGCCATGGCGGTGACACCGGACGGACGGATCGCGGCGACCGGCGGCGACGACAAGCGGGTGGTGCTGTGGGACATCGCCACTCGGCGGCTTATCGCATCGCTCGACCAGCACACGGGCGTGATCAGGGAACTCGCGTTCAGTCCGGACGGGCGCTTGCTCGCCTCGGCGGGCAACGACCGGACAGTCCGGCTGTGGGACGTCGACCAGCGCTCGTTGCTCGCGACCTTCGCCGACCACACCGCGGGTGTCACCACGCTCGCCTTCAGCCCGGACAGCCGCACGCTGGTCACCGGCGGCGACGACCAGGCCATCATGCTGTGGGACGTCGCCAGCCGGACACGGATCGCCGTACTGGCCGAGAACGTGGGCGCGGTGAAGGCGCTCGACTTCAGCCCGGACGGCACACTGATCGCGTCCGCGGGCATGGGCAGCGCCGTGCGTCTGTGGGACGTGGCCAGCCGGACCCAGGTCGCCGCCTTCACCGGGCACACCGAGGAAGCGGTGATCGCCGCCAAGTTCAGCCCGGACGGGCGCACGCTCGCCAGCGCGGGCAACGACCTGGTCGTCCGGCTGTGGGACGTGCCCAACCGGGCCCCGCGCGCGGTGCTGACCGGCCACCAGTCCAGCGTCTACACGCTCGCCTTCAGCCCGGACGGGCGCACGCTCGCCTCGGCGGGCGAGGAAGGCAAGATCATCCTGTGGGATCCGCAGTCGCCGCCGCTGATCGGCAAGCCGGGGCAGTTGGTGCACGCTCTCGCGTTCGCCCCGGACGGTCGCAGCCTGGCGACAGGCGGCCCCGGCCACACCACGCTCTGGGACGTCGGCACCCGCGCGCCGCGCCGGATCCAGAGCGTCGGCGACGGTCATGTCAACGCTGTCGCGTTCGGACAGATCATCGCGACCGCCACCGAGGCGCCGCGCCAACCCCCTGGCCAACCCGGAAACGACCTGCGGCTGTGGGATCCCGTGACGGCGGCGGAGCCGGTCACGCTGCCGGGGCACAGCGGCGCGGTGATGGACGTGGCCCTCAGCCCTGACGGGCGCACCGCCGCGACCGCGAGCACGGACAAGACCGTGATCCTGTGGGATGTACCCAACCGTGCCCGTCTGGCTACTTTGGACATCGGCGCGGTGACGACCGGTGTGGCGTTCAGCCCGGACGGCAGCCTGCTGGCCGTGGCCGATCATGACAACCAACTCGTGACGGTGTGGGACATCGCGACTCGCACGCGCAAGAGCGAGCTGCGCGGCCACAGCGGCTGGGCCAGGTCGGTCGTGTTCAGCCCCGACGGCCGCACGCTCGCCTCCGCGAGCGCGGACCAGACGGTGATCCTGTGGGACGTGGCGACCGGCTCACAGCTCGCGCGCGTCACCGGCCACAAGGACGCGTATTTCCACGGCATCGACTTCAGCCCGGACGGCAGGACCATCGCGTACACCAGCGCGGACGACACCGTGGTGCTGTGGGATGTCGAGCGCCGCACGGTCTCGGCCCGCCTGACCGGGCATCTCGCCGGTGTTCGGGTGGTCGCCTTCAGCCCCGACGGCGGCACGTTGGCCACCGCCGGGGCGGACGGCACGGTGATCCTGTGGGACACGGAACCGGAGCGGGTCGCGGCGGGCATCTGTCACACGGTCTCGCGCAACCTGACTGCTGAGGAGTGGAACCAGTTCGTCCCCGAACTGCCACACCGCGACACGTGCCCGGGGCGCTGACGCGCTACCGGACCGTCACCGTGTCCACCCGCAGCCCGAGCTGTTCGCCTTGGTGAGCCGGTGTGGCCTTGGTGATGGTCAACGGTGTGACCTCGTTCGGCAGCACGACAAACGGGCCCACGGCGCCGCTGGTCAGCTCGGCCCCGGTGACCTCGTGGGAGAACCGACCGATCCGCACCAGGTACCGACTGTCCTTTTCGGCCTGTCCATGGACGGTCGCGGACACGACCCGGGGACGGCCGGTCAGCAGGTTGGTGGTCTGCCGGACAATCGTGCGCCGCGTGGTCGGGTAGCTGCCGGTGTCGCCGTAGCTGTAGCCCTGCTCGAAGTCGGCGCCGGTCAGCTGCCATGCCTTCTCGGCGCTGACGGTGTTGCGCGGGATGATCCGCAACTCCCCCGCCAGCCGGACCTTCAGTACTGGCAGCACCTTGTCCTGCGGCTGCGCGGGAAGCCGCACGACCAGGTCGTTGCCGTCACGCTCCCAGCGCAGCGGGCCCGCGCCGTCCTCATTGACCTGGACGACGTCCGTCGCCAATCCCGGCAGCCGCAGTTCTCCGGACTCGGGCCACCGCATCACGTGCAGGTACAGGTCCCTGCCGTTGACCGTAGCCTCGCCCCATGGCTGCCCGCCGAACCTGGTGGCCGAGGCGCCCAGCACGGCACCGGGGTGGCGGCGCAGCCAGTCCCCGATCCCACGCAGCACATCGGCTTCGAACTCGACCACGGAGCCGTCGCCGCGCGGCCCGATGTTGAGCAGGTAGTTGCCTCCTCGGGCGCGCACCCCCGTCAGCCCGGTGACCAGGTCACGGACCTTGCCGGGCAGGTCCTCGCGTTTCTGCCAACTGCGGTAGCCCCACGTCTCGTGGTAGATCGACGCCGGAGTCTGCCAGGTCCCGTCCAGCGGCACCGAGGGAATCTCGTTGTCCCCCAACGTGCGGAAGTCACCGACGTTGTTCCAGATCCGGCTGTTGATCGCCGCGCGTGGCTGCAGCCGCCGCACGATGCCCGCGAACTTCTCGCTCTGCGCCCGCGTCGGCGCGGACATGTCGAACCACACCTCGGAGATCTCGCCGTAGTTCGACATCAGCTCGCGCAGCTGTCCCTCGATCACCGGCTCCATCGACGCCGGGATGGGATTGTTGTTGTCGCCGTCGAACGCGTGCCCCTGGTGCCAGTCCACCAAGGAGAAGTAGACCCCGAAGCCCAGTCCCTGCCGCCTGCACTCGTTCGAAAGGAGCTTCAACGGGTCCTTGCCGTACGCGGTCGCGTCCACCACGTCGTAGTCGGTGGTGGCCGTGTCGAACATCGAGAAGCCGTCGTGGTGTTTGCTGGTGATCACCACGTACCGCATGCCCGCCTGCTTGGCCAGCGAACAGATGGCCGCCGGGTCGAACCGGTCCGGCCGCAGCCCGTTGGCCACCTTGCGGTAGTCGGCCTCCGGGATGTTCGCCCACATCTGGATCTGTTCGCTGTAGCCCTTGGTGACCGGTTTTCCCTGCCACACACCGCCGAGCTCGGAGTAGACGCCCCAATGGATGAACAGGCCGAACTGAAGCCGCTGCCACGCGGCCATCTTCGCGTCGGAACTCAGTTCGACCGTGCCGGGTACACCCCGCACCCCCGGCCCGCGCTCAGCCACGGCAGTGCCCGGCAGCGCACCCGTCACCAGCAATGCAGCGATCACCAGAACCAGCAGCTTCCTCGCCATACATCGGATCTAAGCAGACGATCGCCGTTCTGAAAACAATCAGAATCAACCGAATAATCGGACTCTCACGCCAATAGCGCTCGTCGTCGATCAGTACTTACGTCAATTTCGAACCAAGTCATCCGATCACTACACAGTCGTTCGGGGCCAAACACCGCATGTTATGACCAAACTGGTCTAGCGATATGGACTAGACCAATCGATAATGGCAGGCGCACTCAGTGGGCTTTCCGCCTCCCTGCGGCGAAGCCCGTGAACCCCTGCCTGAGGAGAAGCATGACCACACGGCGATCCACTGCCCGTGCCGCGCTGGTGGGCATCGGCATGGTTGCCCTGAGCCTGCTGATACCGGTCACCCCGGCATCGGCACACGGCTCGATGAGCAACCCGACCAGTCGCATCTACAACTGCTGGCGCGAGAACCCGGAAGCACCCAAGACCGCCGCGTGCAAGGCGGCCATCGCGGCAGGCGACAGCTGGCCGGTGTACGACTGGGACGAGGTGAACCAGCCCAACGCCAACGGCCAGCACAAGAAGCTCATCCCGGACGGCAAGCTGTGCAGCGCCGGACGGGCCAAGTATCAGGGCTTCGACCTGCCCAGGGCCGACTGGGTGGCCACCAAACTGCCCACCAGCGGGACGTTCACCTTCCGCTACGCCTACACCGCGGCGCACCCTGGCCTGTGGGAGCTGTACGTCACGAACAACAGCTACGACCCCACACGCCTGCTGCGGTGGTCGGACCTGGAGCCCACGCCGTTCTACCGGCAGATGAACCCTCCGGTGTCCGGCGGCGCGTACCAGATGACCGCGCAGATCCCGGCCGGTAAGACCGGCAGGCACCTGATCTACGCGATCTGGCAGCGGCAGTTGCCCGACAGCGGCGAGGCCTTCTACAGCTGCTCCGACGTCACCTTCTGACGTTTCGCACGGCGTGGCCACCCCACACCCGGGGTGGCCACGCTTATCTGGTCCATAGACCGCGACGGTTACGTTCCTGCCACCGGACAAGATCACTCTGAGTGAAGGAGCCGTCGTGCCCAGTCGGTCGCTACGCGCGATGTACACGTACCGCGCACGCGGCAGGCGTCCACCCGCATCCCACCGCGAAACTGGTGGAGTCCAACGGGTCGCTCCACTTTGAGGGAACCGACCTGGCATTGATCAAGCTCGACCGGCCCGGCCCCAACCGGCTCAAGGAAGTCACCCTGCCGCTTGCGGAGACCGACAAGGACCGCCTGCGCTTCAAGGATTCCGGCGGCCGCGGTGTCGGAGCGGGCGACTCCGGCGGCCCCGCGGTGGTCAAGTCGGGCCACGGCTGGAAACTGGTCGGAGTCACGTCCAGCGGCGGAACGGATCCCGCTGGTGTGACACACAGTTCGTACACTGATGTGAGTGCCCACCAGCTCTGGATCTACCGCACCATGACGGGCCACCTGCCGTAATCACGCATATGTGGTTGCTTTCGTTCAGATCGGGGTAGGTAATATGTCCGATCTGAACGAATGGGGTGGCCTATGCGGGGGTTGGCGAGGCAGGTTGGCGTTCTGGACGTTGGCTGCTTCAGCGCACATCTGGTGACCGTCGACCGAGCCGAGGGAACTCCGCTGCACCCGTCCGTCGACCGCAAGGCGCGGCTACGTCTTGACCGCGCGTTCGACGCGGCCGGGCGGATCTCCCGGGAGGGAATCGACCAGATCAGCCGGGCCGTGAACGACGTTATGCACACGATGCCGCAGGATGTCGACCTGGTGGCGTTCGCGACGTCGTCGATCAGGGACGCGGCCAACGCGAACCAGGTCATCAGACAGATCGCCCGGCAGACCGGGACAGAGCTGGTGACCTTCACCGGCGAACAGGAGGCGCACCTGTCCTATGTCGCCGCACGCCACTGGTTCGGCCACGCCGCCGGTCCGCTCACCGTGCTCGACGTCGGCGGCGGCACCGCCGAGATCGCCGCGGGCCGCGGCAACCGCCCGCACGCGGCCCTCTCGCTTCCCCTGGGAGCACGGACGTTGACGCAGGCAGGCCTGGAGAACGGCATGTCGCTGACCCTCGCGCGTACCGAGACATCCGCGAGCGTGCGGCGCGCTCTGCGTGCGACCGACGTGACTGGGACAGCCGTTGGTTGTTCGAAGGTGTTGCAGCAGTTGGCACGCCTGGCCGGAGCCCGCCCTCAGCGGGACGGTCCGTTCGTGGCACGCCAACTGCTGTTGTCCGACCTGCGGACGTGGATTCCGCGGCTGGCGAACCTCACCGCCGCCGAACGTGCCGAACTGCCAGGCATTTCCCGGCACCGCGCCCGTCAGTCACTGGCAGGCGCGGTGGTGGCCGAGGCGCTGCTCGGCGCCACCGGTCAGCCGTCGGTGCGGATCTGCCCGTGGTCGACCACCCAGGGCCTGCTGATCGAACTGCTCGACGAACAGGGCGACCAGGCAGGTGTCTCGTCGAACGGCGGCCGTCGGCGTTTCGCGTCCTGATCCGCTGCTGACCGGCGCGAACCTGTTGGCGGGCAAGCGATCGGTGCGGAATCAGTCGACCGGGCCGCGCAACGTCAGTATCACGCGCAGAACATGCTCCACAGCAGACGGGAACACCGCGCCTCGTAACTCGTCACGGGTACCGAGGTTGCGGGAAGCGAACTCCAGCATCCTGTCCGGCCCCATCCGCCGGACCACGAGACCCGCGATCTCCTCCATGTCGAGGCCGGGATTGTCCAGACGAACCAGCGCGAACTCGATCAGCAGTTCCTCGTCCGTCATGGCCCCGCCTCTCCCCGGCTTCGTCGAGCGTAGTTCACGGCTTGCCGGACATGGCCGTGTCGACCATTACCCGAGGGGCCGGTTGCGGAACGTGCCGAGCAGGCGGGTGAGCGAGTTCGTTGCCTCGCCGAGTGTGGGCCACTGTCCGGTGGCTCGTTTCTGGTTTCGGCACATCAGCAGCACGAACGCGATGCAGAGCACCGTGCGTGTCACGTTCGCGACGACGAGCAGCAGCAGCCCACCGGCGCCGACTCCGGCGATGAGATCCCACGATCCCGCACCCATCAAGCCACATCCTCGATCTCAGGGCGGACGTCCCGAGACCGCCGTTCCTCCCCAGATTGACCGAGGCGACCGAACCGGTCGAGCATCCCCACAAATTCATCACGACTGAGATATTCCATGATCGACCAGTCAGAAAGACGGCTGTGAATTTCTGACGTAAACCGACCGTCGATACTGGACAGAACGGCACGACATGCCAATTTGTTGACATCTCGATCTACGAAAGCGGGCTCCGGTGCGAGATTTTTGACAAAAATGCAGGTCACAGCCGTTTCATACCCGGTTGGGACATACCGCGTGCCGCGCCATACAGTCCCGGATCACCTGCGCTACCCTCGTTGCATCCGATGCTGGAGCGTGCGAAATTGCCGTTGGATCGACCTACCCAGACACTGGTTCACCAGCTTCACAAGGGCACAGGCGTGTGGCGAACCGATCTGCGCGAACGGCTGGCGCGCACATCCTTGGGCACCTTGTGGCGGATCGACCCGAAAGCATCCCATCTTGAAATGGTCGGTTCCGTCATCCACCGGCTCGACGCGGTGATCCAAATGCGGAACGCGAGCGAAAAGCTGGTTCTGCCCGCGATGTACAACATCGTTCGTGATCAGGAACTCCGCGGCCTGATGCTGGGCGACAGGCAGAAGGTGATCGCGCGGCGGCATCCGGACCGGTCGTTCTCCCCGGCCAGCCAGAATCGGATCCTCAAATCGTTCCAGGAGGCGCTCATCGCCTCTCTCGAGTACCGCCAGCGTCCGCTGGACGAGGACGCGCTGCTCGCCATCGTCAGCGAGGAGGCCAAGTTCCACGACAAGGCCGCGGGATTCGTCGGTCCGGCCACCTTCACAGCCCTCGTACGCAAGACCTACCAGGCACTGTCCACCGAGACGAGCGAAGCGTTTCTGCACGTCAGAGTCTCCATTGTGGTGTCGGGGTCCGGGCAGCCGATCATCGCGAGAACGCGGACCGACGGTGCATGGCTCTGTGTCTTCACCAATCGCCACGCGCTCGACGCGCACCAGGAAACGACCCGTGACCGTCGTCCTGAGCCCGCCGACGTCCGCACCCTGACCGGCGCCGAGGTCGTCCGTCTGGCGAGCGGCCTCCGCAAGAACATCGGGATCCTGATCGACCCGCCCGCCACCGTGGGAGCGGATGCCTCGGGCGCTCTCGAGATCAATTCACAGCGTGTCGCCGAACTGGCCGGCAAGGCATAGCGAACGGAGTGGCTGTGCTCGGATTCACCGTAGATCTCGACGAACTGCTCGACGCGGCCAGATCGCTCGAAGGCCTTCCCGCGATCATCGGGTCAATTCCCCGGGATCCCGACTTCCAGCACACCAAGGTCGGCGACTCGGCGCTGGCCACCGCGATGAACGACATGCGAAACAGCACAGCGCGGGCAACAGACACACTGGCCGAGAACGCCAAGGAGTCGGCCAGGCGTCTCAGACAGACCGTGACGGCCTATCAGGATACCGACAGCGCGCACAGGCGGCGCATGAATGCCGGAGCCACAGCGGATGCGGGCCTGTCATCGTGAACGACAGGACCAGGGGCATGTCGTCCCCCATTCCGGGAGACCCCGACGAACTCGAACACGAGATAAGCCGGTACCGCGACCTCGTCGAACGCTGCCACCAGGCTGAGAAAGACCTGGAGAACCTGCCGGTCGACGAATGGCGCGGCCAGAGTGCGCAGGCCTTCGACGCACACCGGGAAACCATGAAAGGACAGGTGAAAACAGCCCGAATCGCGTTCGACGACACCGCGGAAGCGCTGGACCGTTACCGCGAGACGCTGATCACAGTCCAGAGCCTGGCCAAGTACGCGATCCAGCGCGCCCAGCATGACGGAAACTGGGTCCGCGCGAACGAGGACATCGACCTGTGGCGTGGCCAGAACTCAGCCGAGGCCGCCATCGCCGCGAGAGACCTGCAGGACGCGACCGGTCGGCTGCGGAGCATCTCGGCGCTCGTCACCGACCGCGTCCCGGACGCACCCACGCCGAATCCTCCGCTGGGATCTGTCATCCGGCTGAAGAAGTCCGACAGACAGCGTCCCACGCACCGGCCCGTCACCCCGGAGGACGAGACGCCGCGGATGCGCCACGACCGCATCCGCGCGCTCTGCGACGCGGTACTCGACGCCTCGTACGTCAGTGCCGACGACCTGTGATCACGGTGGTCAGGGCTTCTCCGGTGCCCGTGGGACGAGCAGTCCGCGGTTGAAGCCCGCGGTGACGGCGGCGGCGCGGTCGCTGACGCCGAGCTTGCCGTAGATGTTCAGCAGGTGTGACTTGATGGTCGCCTCGGTGAGGAACAGTCTCGCCGCTGCCTCACGGTTCGTGGCGCCCTCGGCCACCAGGTGGAGGACTTCGAGTTCCCGTTGGCTCAGTGGCCCGGCGGCGGACGCGCGGACCCGGCTCATCAGCAGCGCGGCCGCTGACGGAGCGAGGACTGCCTCGCCGCGTGCCGTGGCGCGGACCGCGCGCAGGAGCTCGTCGCGGGGCGCGTCCTTGAGCAGGTAGCCGGTGGCGCCTGCCTCGATCGCGGGCAGCACGTGCGTTTCGGTGTCGTACGTGGTGAGCACGAGCACGCGTCCTCGCCCGGCGAGCTCTCTCGTCGCGGCGACGCCGTCCATCCCGGGCATGCGCAGGTCCATGAGGATCACGTCGGGACGCAACTGCTCGGCGAGGCGGACCGCCTCGGCTCCGTCCGCTGCCTCGCCGACGACCTCGAAGTCCGGGTCACGGCCGAACAGGCCGCTCAACCCGTCCCGGACGACCGGGTGGTCGTCGACGATCAGCAGTTTGATCACCGGGCCGCTCACGCGGTGGCCTCCGCGAGGGGAACGCGGGCCGAGATTCCCGTGCCCGCGCCGGGCTCCGATTCGACCTGCAGCGAGCCGGACAGGCCCTCGATCCGCTGCCGCATGGCGACCAGGCCGAACCCCGGGTTGCCCGGCAGTGCCGGGTCGAAGCCGCCGCCGTCGTCCCGCACGTCCAAGGCCACCTCGTGTTCCATGTACGACAGTGTCACCCCCACCCGGCTCGCCCGCGCGTGCTTGGCCACGTTGGACAGCGCTTCCTGCGCGGCTCTGAGCAGGGCGACCTCGGCCTCCGGCCGCATGGGCGACGCGGTTCCGGTCGTCGTGACCTGGACCGGGATGCCGTTCAGCGTGGACCAGCGGTCCGCCACGCTGCCCAGTGCCTCGCCGAGTCGCGCAGTCCGCAGCGGCTCGGGGCGCAGCGCGTGCACCGAGCGCCGTGCCTCCTGCAGGCTCTCCCTGGCCAGCCCGGTCGCGGCGGCGAGGTGCCTGCGCCAGCCCGCTGGGTCGTCGCCCGCGTGTTCGGCCGCGCGCAGCTGGCTGATGATCCCGGTCAGTCCCTGGGCCAGGGTGTCGTGGATTTCCCGTGCCATCCGCTGCCGCTCGTCACGCACGCCTGCCTGGCGGGCCTGCGTGACGAGTTGCTCGTGCAGAGCCTCGTTCTCCGCGAGCGTCTCCGCCAGCCTGCGGTTGGCTTCCCGGGCGTCGGCCAGAGCGCGCACGCGTTCCTCGTTACGCAACTCGCCGCGTTGGGCAAACCAGGCGAACGCGCACATGGGCAACACGTTCGCGACCACGACCGCGAGGTAGGTGAGCACACCCAGGGTCGTGCCCTTGTCCACGTCATACGCCTGCGCGGTGCCCGCCAGCACGGCCACCGCGGCGACGGCGACCACCTGCCACGGCCACCTCAGCACGCGGAACGCGAAGATGTACCCGGCTGGCGTGAAGAACCCGAACCACGGTGCTCTGACCACCAGGACAGCCATGATCACGATCAGCACGGTGAAGAACACCGCCATCACGAACGGGCGTTCCCGCCAGGCTGGGTGCAGCGTGAAGACCCACAGCATCCACGTCGCCGCGAGCGCGCACAGCACCAGGTCGACCGCCGGGGACTGGCCGTCCGACCACCTGATGGGCACCGTGACGACGGCCAGGAGCCCCAGCAGGGTGTACGGCACGACGCCGGTCACCACCGACCGTCCGCGCATCCCCGCACCTCCCTGTCCCGTGGACAATCTATCCGGCCTGATCAGGCCGGTGGCTCGATGGACAGCGCGTGCTGGAACACGCCACGCGGGTCCCACCGGGCCTTGGCCTGCCGCAGACGTGGGTAGTTGTCCTTGTAGTAGAGGATGCGTCCCGGCACACCGGAGGTGTTCCACGCTGGGTCGACCAGGTCGTTGTCGGGGTAGTTGATGTATGAGCCGTCGTTGACCTCGTTGGGGACGGGCACACCTCCGGTGTCCGCGTACACGTCGCGGTAGAACTCGCGTATCCAGGCGAGGTTGGCCGCGTCGTCGGCCTCGTCGGCCCAGCCCGTGCTGTAGACCGCTTTCATGACCACGTCACGTTGAGCGACCGCGGTCGCCTCTGACGGCACCGCGCGCACTTGGCCGCCGTAGCCGATGAGCAGCATGTGCGACTCGGCGCTGCCGGTGGTGTTCGTCAGGTTGCGGTGCACCGCGGCGATCTGCTTGTCCGTCATTGACCTGCGCAGATACCCGGCTTTGATCTTGTACCGGCGCGCGACCGAGTCACCGGACTCGCCGGTGCCCGGCCAGGTCATCTCGTGCAGCCAGGGCAGCGTCCTACGCTCGTTGACGATCGGCTTGACCTCGCCGGTCCCCTCGGTCACCGCGGCCACGAAGTCGGTCACGATCCCGTCCGCGCCCGGCAGACCCGCGTCCATCTGCACGACCAGCGTGAAATACCCGGCTTTGCGGTGGGACAGCAGGAGGATTCCGTACAGGCCCGCCGACCGGTCGCCCGGTGCGCTGTTGCGCTCGTGCCACGTGCCGAAGTTGCGCAGCAGCCTGGTGAACACCTGCTCGGTCATGCCTTCCCATGACCAGGCGACCACGCATTCGAGCACCTGTTGCGGCGCGGCGGGCAGCAGTTGGGACGGTGCGCCTGTGGCGCCGGGTGAGCGCAGCCAGTACCGGGTGACCACGCCGAAATTGCCGCCGCCCCCGCCGGTGTGCGCCCACCACAGGTCTCGGTGCGGGTCGTTGGGTTCGCGCGTGGCTACCACCGCGCGGGCGGTGCCGTCGCGGTCGACCACCACGACCTCCACGCCGTACAGGTGGTCAACCACCGAGCCGTACCGGCGGGACAGCGGCCCGTACCCGCCGCCCGCGAAGTGGCCGCCCGCGCCCACCGCCGGACAGCCGCCGCCGGGAATCGTCACACCCCAGCCCGTGAACAACCTCCGGTACACCTTGCCCAGCGTTGCCCCTGGCTGGACCGCGAACGCCCGCATGCCAGGGTCGTAGCCGACGTCATCCATCGGTGACAGGTCGAGCAGCGTTCGCACGGCCGGGTTGGCGGTGAAGTTCTCGAAGCAGTGTCCGCCGCTGCGGACCGCGACCCGTCGCCCGGCCCGCACCGAATCGGCGACGGCACGCACCACGTCGTCGGTCGAGCTCGCGACACGGATCTCGTCCGGCCGACCGACGAACCGGAAGTTGTTGCCCCGCAGCAGGCTGTCGTACCGCAGGTCGCCAGGCTTGATCCGCACGGCGCCGATCCCGCCGATCCCAGCGGCCTCGGCAGCCGCCTGTCCTGTCCCCCACGTTCCGGCTGCCACGGCTCCCGCGCCCGCGAGCAGCATCCGGCGGCTTACCTGGGCGCGCTCCGACTGACTCATCCGATCCCCTCCAGCTGCGGTTCAACGACGTCACCACCGTCGCAGCACCACCACTGGTCACACATCAGCCGATCACCGGGCACAGCGGGTGAACCCCTGCCCCGCCGGTCGGCTGAGACGACCCACCGATCGGTTGACCGACTGTCCCACCGGTACAGCGTGAACGAGAAAGATCATCTGACCACCACGGGTGTGAGATCATGGCGTTCAGTTGCCTGAGGAGGGGTTTCCGTGCTGCACATAGGAATACTCGGCCACTCGGTTCCGGGCTCGGCGCACTGCTACCAGTCGATCACCCGGTATGGCGAGGAACGCCTTGGGGCATACCAGCATCCGGACATCACTCTCGACTGCGTTCCGATGGGACGCAGCATGCCCGCGTGGGAGTCCGGCGACCGCGCCGCCGTGCGGGCCATCCTCGCCGAGAGCGTCGAGCGGCTGGCACGGGCAGGGTGCGACTTCTACGTCTGCCCGGACAACACCGCGCATCTCGCCCTTGACCTTCCCGGTCCCGCGCTGGCGTTGCCGGGGCTGCACATCGCGGAGGTCGTCGCCGCGGAGGCCGCCGCGCGAGGCTTCCGGTGCGTCGGGGTTCTCGGCACTCGCTGGACGATGACCGCGTCGATGTACCCGGAGGCGTTCGCCGCGCACAGCATCGCCAGCAGGGCACCGTCTCCCGCCGACCAGGACGACATCCAGCGGATCACGTTCGACGAACTCGTGCGCGGAGTCTTCACCTCGGCGGCCCGGGACCGTTTCGCGGCCGTCGTCGACACCCTGCGGGCGGACGGCTGCGACGCCGTGGCGCTGGTCTGCACCGAGCATCCGCTACTGCTCACACCGGACGCCTCTCCCCTGCCGACGCTCAACTCCACCGAACTGCTGGCACGGGCCGCCGTTGAGGCCGCGCTGGCGGACAACGTCACCTGACTACGCGGAAACGCAGGTTGTCCGATCAGCCAGGTAAGGCCGCCTCAAGGCGTTTGGCCTCGGTGACGATGCGGCTGCCGCCACGGCGGGCGGCCACGTCCGCCAGTCCGGGGATGGACGTGGTGGGACGGACCTGTTCGACAAGTTCCACAGCCAGGGCCAGCAGGTCGGCGAGGCGCTGGGGCGGACGTTCGAGCTCCGGCGACAGCATGGGCGGCAGAGCGGCGGCGACAGTGCCCCAGACCTGGCTGGCCGCGCCCGATTGGGCCAGGTCACGCAGGCACGGCACGACTCGGTTCAGGCTCAGTTCCACGTCGGCCGCGAGGACACCGATCTGCTGCCCGAGCGCTGCCGGGTTCCAGCGGTCGCGGGCGGCCAGGACGAGCAGGGCATCGACGGCTTCGGCGCGGTCGTTCTTGTCGTGGGCGTCCAAGCCGTGAGCGAACGCCCGCGCGCAGTCTTCGCCCATCTGGTCGACGGTGTGGCTGAGTGTGGTGAGCATCCGACCGCCGCCGCGTCCGCGCAGAGTCCTCCCATACAGGAACACCACGATGTCGGCCAGCGACCCGACAGGAGTCGGGAGCACCGGCGCCTCCGGCACGGGCGGCAGCGTGGTCATCAGCGTCTGTGGGGCGTCGACCGTGCCGAGCGCCTTGGCGGCTTTGGCCCTGAGGTCCGCGGGCAGCGCGCTCGCCACCGCGGCGAGCTCGTCCCTGGTCCGCTGTGCCACGGCGGAGGCGTGCGCGAGCACCACGTCCAGTGCTTTGGCCTGGATGTCCGCCGCGTCGTGCTCGAACACCACGCCGAGCGCGAGCAGTACGTCGTCGACACGGCCAGGCTCACGGCCGATCACCCTGTCGAGCCGGTCAAGCTGCGCCCTGACCAGTTTCTTCTCCGAGCGCAGGAACACCGCGTGGCTGACATCGAGCAGGAGATCGACCGGCAGCTTCCCGGCGTCGTCCGCACGGAACAACTCGCGCTGCGCGACGCCCGCCACCGAAGAATGGGCGTCCGCCAGGATCGGCACGTAGTCGCGCAGCCGGTCGACGATCTCGGGCAGGTCCGGTTCGAGCGCCTCGTAGACCTTCAGAAATCCGCGGACGTCGCCGAGGCGGCCGCCTCGTTGCAGTGCGGCGATCGCGCCGTCGATCATCATGCCGCGATCGAGCTTTCCGTTCGCCGCGAGTTCGGCGATCCGCTGTGGCCAGCCCACTTCGAAGTACGCGGACTCCTCGATGATCCGCCCGACTCCGGCGACCTCGAACATCCGAGGCACGACCGCCAGCCATCGCGGGTCACCGAGGGCCCTGTCCGCCCAGTTGCCCTCCGCCGCCAGGCCGAGCACCAGCCCGTCAGTCGGCGGCGGATCGATGCCCGTCAGTTTCACCAGGTTCGTGACCATCCGGAACTGACCCCAGTCGAATCGACTGGCCGACAGCCGATCAGCCAGTCTCCGCGCCAGATCAGGCAACCACGGCACGTCCCTGACTTCCAGGATGTCCAGCACGCTGTCGGCCAGGTCAGCGGACTGGCGCCGAGTTTGGAAGGGGTTGATGGTGTCCCGGAAACCATTGCGCACCAGCCATGGAGCGAGCACCGACGCGCCGGTCAGGACACCCGCGCCGATGATCGCGAAACAGCTTCTCGAGTGCCACAGGTCCGCCTCGCCCGAACGGGCATGCCGTTCGAACTCCTTGAGCGGGCCGACCAGCGCCTTGCGGTCGGCATCGTCGAGACCACGGGCCACGGCGAGCAGTTCGTCGTACTCCCGGGTTCGTATCAGCTTGTCGATCCGGTCCCAGTCGCTCATCCCGCACTCCCCCGTGAGATCTCCGCCGCCAGCACGTGTTTGCATTTGCCTCGGGTGCCGCGGTAATCCCGCCACCACGCGCAGGTGCAGGACGCGTCGGTCCCCGTGAACCGGACCTGGTAGCCCTTGACCGTCAGCACATCGCCCTCGCCCGTCACCGCTCCGGCCGCCACCAGCGCCCTGGCGTTGCGCAGCCTTGGGTTGAACTGTTCGACGGATTCCGCGTCGTACGGCAGTTCCCGGTGAAAGTACGAGGCCTCGGCCAGGTCGTAGCCCACGCGGCCACTCACGCCGAGTTGGACCAGTGCGGAACGGACACGGTCGCGCGGCAGCCCCGACCGCTCGGCCAACTCGGCGGGCTCCACCCTCGCCTCGAACTCGAGCAGTGCCCCGATCAGCTCCGCGTCCTGCCCGGCTTCGTCTCCCGCGAGGAAGTCCAGCACCGCGCCCTCCCCGGAGAACCCCCTGTTCACCTCCGGTGACAGCACCAGGACGAACGTCATCCCCGGTAGAGCGAGCTCCCACGCGCTCGCGCAAGGCAGGCTGCTCGCGTTCACCGCAGGGCCGTACACTCGCAGCGACCTCGCGTGACGCAGCAGCGGAGTCAGCGCCTCAAGGCGTTGTGGTCCGGCCAGGCACACCGCTCCCGCGGCGGGCCGCGCCGACAGGCGCAGCGACCGTCCGGCCGGGACCGCCCACGATGCCCCGCGCGAGCGCGACGAGGACAACGACCGGAGGAACCGAGCCGCCTCAGCGACCGGGATCTCCAGCCGTGGCTCGAAACCGGCCGTGATCACCTGCAGTTCCGCGAAGCCGCGCAGCCACCGCTGCGGGAGCTCGACCTTCTTCTCGACCGCCGAACCGTCCATTGTGGTCACTGTGACCTCGTCGGGGCCGACCGCGAACCGGAGCGGATCACCGGCGCCCACGCGGGCGAGCATGCGCCGCAACGGCTCGTTCACGTCGACGTTCGTGGTTCCCCGGTCGAGGACCTCGCCGTCGAGCCCGCCCGCGAGCACATCGAGCCTGGCGTAGACGCCGCAACAGCCAGCGAACGACTCGAACCGCAGCCGATCGCCGTTGCAGGTGACCACCGGATCCCGCAGGCTCACCTGCGTCGGCAGACGCACCCGCGTCGGTTGGAAGTACCTGCTCGCCGCGACCTTGGCCACCGAGTGCAGGCTCGCCGCCGCTGCCGCCGGTTCGGTGAGGAACCCCTTGAAGAACAAAGGGTTCCGCACCGGACCGCGCAGCGCCGTGCCACCCGATGTCTGCAGCCCGAGCAGCCCGCCGGACAGTTCCGACGAGCGCAGGTAGCGGTATTCCCGTGCGACAGCAGTCATGACGGGCACTGTAGGGGCGGGGTCCGACAGTTTCCGGATCTCCGGCAAAGACCCTGGTCAACACCGGCCTTGGCATGACTCGACGAGGTCGCTTGGCGAAAGGAGACACCGGTGACGCCGGAGTCGGGCACCTTCGACGGTCGTCAGCCGACCAGTCACGAACGGCTGACCGTTGGACGCGTCCTATCAGGATGGTTTGGCGCCGTGGGACAACGGCGCACCTGCCTGGCTCGCGACCGTCACCAGGTGACTGGCAGTTCCGATGGGCCGCGGAAGCGGCGCTCGGTGTGCCAGCGGATCGTATCGGGCTCGACGGCGAGCCGCAGTCCCGGGAAGCGGGTGACCAGGCCGGTTATCGCGACGTCCAGTTCGACGCGGGCCAGTGCGGCGCCGAGGCAGAAGTGCAGCCCGTGGCCGAACGCCAGATGCGGGTTGTTGCCGCGCCTGAGGTCCATCTCCTGCGCACGTGCGAAGATCTCCGGATCGCGGCTGGCCAGCGCGTCGGACACGATGACGAGGCTGCCTGCCGCGATGGGCACGTCGCCGACGACGACGTCCTCGGTGGGCACCCGGAATCCGGGTGTCAGCACCGACGGGTACAACCGCATCAGCTCTTCCGACGCCGCGTGCACACCGTCCGGGTTGGCAGCCAGTGCCGTGTACTCCTCCGGCCGCAGCAACAACGCGTGGATGCTCTTGCACATCTGGTTGGCGGTCGTCTCGTATCCGGCGGGCAGCAGCAACACACCGAGGTTGATCAGCTCTTCCTCGGACATCCGCTCGTCGGCACGCGCCGAAACGAGCTCGCTGAGCAGATCCTCCTTGGGAGACTTACGTTTGTCGGCGATGATCGCCGACAGGTAGTCGCGCAGCTCGTTCACCGCGGTCAGCTTCGTCTCCGCGGTGTCGGCCGTCGACGCCAGGATCATCGACCGCTCCTGGAACCAGCCACGGTCGTCGTAGGACACGCCGAGCAGTTGGCAGACAACGGTGATCGGCAACGGCAGGCACAGCGCGTCGACCAGGTCCGCCGGTGGCCCCTGCTCGGCCAGGTCGTCGAGCAGACCGTCGACCATCTGCCGCACTCCCGGGCGCATGCTCTCGACGCGGCGGCGGGAGAACGCCTTGGCCACCAGGCCGCGGATGCGCGTGTGCTGCGGCGGGTCCATGTCGAGCAGCATGTCACCGGTGCTGCTCGCGCCCGGACCGGTGTAGTTGGTTCCCCTGGTGCGGAACACTTCCTGGCGGCTGAAGACCGGATCGGACAGCACGTGCACCGCGTCGCGGTACCTGGTCACCAGGTAGGCCGTCTGTCCGGTTGGGATGGTCACCAGGGCCGCCGGTCCGACGTCCTGGATGTCCCCTGCCGGTGGCGGAGTTGCTTGGGTCGTTGTCATCGGCTTTCCCCTAACGCGCACGGCGAGAATTACGTGGCGACACGAGTGAACGGCTGCAGAATGCCCGTCGATGCCCATGTTCAGCTTCATCGAGCGCGGCGGCGCAGTCAAGCGGCCCGCGCAAGGGCGGCCGCAAGTCTGCGTCAACCGTTTCCCAAGTCGCACAAGGAGATGTCAATTCTGCGGGTCGGGGCACAATAATTCTGGGAACCCTTCCACTCGGTGTCCGGCCCGACTTACGTTCCCGGCAGCGGACATTTTCAGCCGCTGTCGATTTTCAGCCGCTGTTGATCTTCTTCTGTCGAATCCTGTCTCCAGCAACCACTTTGCCTAGGGAGAAGAGATGGACACTGCCGTTGTCGTCGTCGGCGCGGGCCCGGCGGGCCTGATGCTGGCAGGCGAGCTGCGGCTCGCCGGTGTGGACGTGGTCGTCGTCGAGAAGCTCCCCGAGCCGTCAGGGGAATCGCGGGGGCTCGGGTTCACCGTGCGCACCATGGAGGTGCTGGACCAACGCGGGCTGCTGCCCCGGTTCGGCGAACTGACCACCACCGCCCATCACCACTTCGGTGGGCTGGCACTGGATCTCAGCGGTCTCGACGGCGCGCACCTGGCCAACAAGTCGGTGTTGCAGTCGCAGACCGAGCAGGTCCTCGAGGAGTGGGCCGTCGAACTTGGCGCGGAGGTTCGCCGCGGCCATGAGCTGCTTTCCCTGACACAGCAAGACAACGGGGTCGAGATCGAGGTGCTCGGCCCGGCCGGGCCCTACCGGCTGCGCTGCGCCTACCTCGTGGGATGCGACGGCGGACGCAGCAAGGTGCGCAAGAGCGTCGGCTTCGACTTCCCCGGCACACCGGCGACCATGGAGATGTTCCTCGCCGACGTGCAGGGCGTTCGGGTACGGGAACGCAAGTTCGGCGAGACGGTGCCCGGCGGCCTGGTCATGGCCGGACACCTGGAGGACGACCTGGTCCGGTTGATCATCTGCGAACATGGAAGCACCCCCAGGAATCGCACCGCCCCGGCCACGTTCGACGAGATCGCGGCGGCGTGGCAGAGGCTGACCGGTGAGGACATCTCGGGTGGCACGCCCGTGTGGACCAGTTCGTACGGCGACGCTGTCCGGCAGGTGACCCACTACCGCATGGGCCGGGTCCTGCTCGCCGGGGACGCGGCGCACATCCACCTGCCCGCCGGTGGCCAGGGCATGAACGTCAGCATCCAGGACTCGGTGAACCTGGGCTGGAAGCTGGGTGCCGTGGCACGCGGCAGCGCCCCGGACGGCCTGCTCGACAGCTACCACACCGAACGGCACCCGGTGGGGCAACAGCTGTTATCCAACACCAGGGCGCAGGGCATCCTGTTCCTGGGTGGTTTCGAGGTCCAGCCGTTGCGGGACCTGATCTCCGAGCTGATCGGGTTCGACAGCGTAAGCCTGCACCTGTCGCGCATGGTCAGCGGCCTGGACATCCGCTACGACGTCGGCGAGGACGACCATCCGCTGGTTGGCCGCCGGATGCCGCACGTCGACCTGGTCGACTACGACCGCAAGACCAGCACCACCGAGTTGCTGCACCCGGGGCGCGGTGTGGTGCTGGACTGCGCCGACGACACCGGTCTGCGCGCGGCCGCCGAGCCGTGGGCCGATCGGGTCGACATCGTCACAGCGCCGCCGCTGGACGACGGCGTGAACGCCCCGTTCTACGGCGCGAGCTCGTTCCTGATCCGACCAGACGGCCACGTCGCGTGGACGTCCGGCGGCAGATCGAGCATCGCGGCGGCCTTGGAACGCTGGTTCGGACCAGCAGCGCCCTGATCGCCCAGCCGGACGTCGACGCCGCCGAGACAACTCGGCGGCGTTCACGTTTGTCCTCCGACTTCTACGGCTGCGCCTCGACTGCGGCCCCCGTGCGGGTGCGCGCCACGATCAGCCCGGCACACACCATGGACACCGCCGCGAGCGCCGCGGCCCACCGCAACGCCGACGAGCCCGACACCGCCCAGAGCGCGGCACCGGCCGCCGAACCGAACGCGTTGCCCAACTGGCGCACCAAACTCGAGGTCGCCGCGGTCAGACCCAGCCTGGCCCTGGGGACGTTGCCCATCAGGAACACCTGCAGCTGCCCGTTGAACATCCCGAACCCGGCGCCCACCACGGCCAGCCGCCAGAACAGGTCCGCCGGACCGGAGTTGGGCAGCAGCACCAGGACGAATCCCACGGTGATCACCGCGGCGCCCGCCACCGCGACCGGCCGCGTGCCGACACGGTCGGCGAGCATGCCCGCGCCGTAGCTGGTCGCCAGCGCCGCGACCGGGTACGCCAGCAACACCAGTCCCGCGGTGCCGGGCGAGGTTCCCATTCCGTGCTGCAGGACGAACGGCAGTACCAGGATCAGGACGTGGATTCCCACGTACACCAAGGCGAGAGCCACATGTGGGCCGAGCACGCCCCTGGTTGCCAGCAGTTCGCGCACCGGCACCGCGTCCGCGCCCCGGTACCACGTCACGATCAGCGGGACCGCCACCACCGACACGATCATCCACACAGGACTCTCGGTGACCGCGAGGGACAGTCCGAACAGGACGGCGACCGCCCCGCCGCCGAACGTGGCCGCTTCCACGAGCCACCGGCGTCGCGGCCAGGTCAGCCGCTCCCCCAGCGGGAGTTGCGCCGCGGCGAGCAGCGCGACCACCGCCAGCGGCGGGATGGACAGGTAGAAGATCCACGGCCAGCCGAGCGACTCCACGATCTGCCCGCCGACCACCGGCCCGGTCACCCCGCCGGTGGTGCCGAACAGCATGATCACCCCGAACGCCCGCGCCCGCGCGTCCGGCCGGACCGACACGGTGGCGAGCACCGACGAGAGCGCGAGCAGCACAGCGCCGAACGTGCCCTGCAGCACCCTGGCCGCCACCAGCCAGCCGATCCCGGGGGCCAGCCCGGCCGCCGCCGTGGACAGCGCGAATCCCGTGCACGTCAGCGCCAGCGCCCGGCGCGGGTCGACCGCGTCCACCCACCGTCCCGCGCACAGGCCGAGCCCGATGATCGGCGTCAGGTAGCCGAGCACGACCCATTGCACGGCCGCGGTGGTCGTGTCGAGGTCGTCCTCGATGGACGGCAGCGCGATGTTCACGATCGTGGCGTCCAACTGGGCGACGAACACGGCGAGTCCGGCGGCGACGACCAGTCCCCAACGGCTGCGTTCCACGGGTGATCCTTTCCGTTGCAGGGCAGCAGAGCAGCCAGTCAGCCGGTCTTGTCGGCGACCTCGGCGATGCCGAAGCTGAGTACGCGCCGGGGGTGGATCCGGATGATCGCCCCGTCGTAGCCGACGTCCGCGCCCGCCCACGCCGAGTCGACCGGGTCGGTGATGGCCTCCGCGTGGCCGCGGACCTCCAGGCAGCGCACCTGCCAGTGTTCGGGGGACACCAGGTCGTCGACCACGAACCCGACCAGTCCGTTGGCGGCGACGTTGCGGAACTTCTGGCTGGTGCCCATCCGGCGGCCACCGATGTCGATCGTGCCGGTGGCGCTGTTGTAGCGATAGGTGACCGGTTTGACCTGGAGCGTTCCGATGAGGTGCGCGGTGGCCAGACGGCCGATGGGCTGTCCGGTGAGGTAGTCGAGTTCGGCGTCGGTGAAAGCGTTGGCTGGCATGGCAGTCCTCGTTGTCCTGGGAATCGCGGATGCGGTGTCAGCCGACTGGGTAGCGGTAGCGCGGCGTCAGCTCGATGCGGTCCATCCGCCAGCCGCGTTCGGTGCGCACCACGCCAACCCGGGCACCGGTGACGTTCACGCTGACCGGCGGAGCCTCGTTCGCACGGCCGATCAGCACGCCGATCACGTTGGCCGTCACCACGGCGCGGTCGCCGTCCAGTTCGATGCCGAGGCTGGACCCGTTGTGCTGAGTGGACTCGTAGTGGACGTTCAGCTCGCGGGTGATCCTGACGACCTCGGCCAGCCCGGTGATCGGTTCCCCGCCGCCGACGACCAGCTCGATGTCGTCGGTGTACATCTCGTCGGCGTTGTCGAAATCCTGCGCGTCGAGCGCGCGCCAGTTCAGGGAGAGCAGTTCGGAGATCTCGGCTCGGTCCGACAGCCGACGCAGCAGCGTGTCGTGTTCGGTCGTGAATGTGTTCGTCATTGTTCGCTCCACATCAGATCCGCTTTGTCGAGGAACCGCATACGCCATCCGGCGCCGGAAATGCCCGGCAGGAGCGCGGGCTCACGATCGATCCTGGCGCAGTCGCCGACGAGTGGCAACCCGTCTCCGACAGTTCCGGACGCCGTTGAAAAAGTGTGTCAGGCAACGGCAAAGGCAGTGACAGAAACACTCAACGACCGTGTCAACCGCCGTCGGTGGCACGTGACCCGCAGAGCGCCGACAATTTTTTCGCAAATCGGACACACAGGACAGGCTGGACACCGGTCAGCGCCTCAAAAGCGGACAAAAAGGAGCGACTTAAGCGTCCTCGCCGGACAGGAGACACCGACGCCGTTTTTACACAGCACTAGCCTTTCACCTACATTCGGCGCCGAGAATCACGTGATGGGTCACACAAAACAGTGACACCCATTGGGCTAATACCAAGCCGGACCTCACCTGACGCAGCGTGCGTCCACTGGGATGGACACCGCCTCGTCATCAGCCCATCAGGTGACACTCGGCCCCGATGACCACGCTCCCAGTCACGCCGTGTGACGATTACCGGTGGTTTGGTTCGCTTGACAGTCCGACCAGCTTCTATTACCACCTTCACCAGGACCGCTCGTCACGGTTGCGAACTGGGGAGATCGTTGAACAAAGTTGGAAAAGCTCTGCGCCCGCACACACCACATGGGCAAACGAGACATATTCCACACGCGTAACCACACGGAAACACAGGGCGTCGCCGGACGCCCAAATCCGAGCGCCCAAAACCCGGGCACGAAACCGGGAGTGAACATGGGCGTTTTCAGCGGCAGGCATCGTACCGAAACAAGCACTGGGGAACATGATCATGCAATCGCTTCGGATTCTGCTCGTCGAGGACCAGGACAAGGCCAGCTCGCTGCCGCACACCCTGTCGCGGCACGGCTACGACATCGCCACCGTGGGGACCGGCGGCGAGGCGTTGACGTCCAACGACGACGCCGACCTGATCCTGCTCGACCTGGAACTGCCCGACATGGACGGCCTTGAGGTGTGCCGCCAGATCCGGCGGCTCAACGACACGCCGATGATCGCGTTCACCGACGGCGGCGCGAAGCTGGAGCGGGTCCTCGTCCTCCAGGCCGGGTCGGACGACTGCATGGACAAACCGTACGAGTTCCGCGAGCTGCTGGCCAGGATCGAGGCGCTGATGCGGCGGCTGCGGCCGCGGCAGCGCACCCGCGCCGTCGAGCTCAGCCTGTCCATCGGGGCGTTGGAGATCGACGCGACCGCCCGTGAGGCCCGGCTCGACGGCAGGCACGTCGAGCTGACCCGCAAGGAGTTCGAGCTGCTGTACTACCTGGCGCGCAACGCGGGCACCGTCGTCACGCGCCAGCGGCTGATGGCCGAGGTGTGGGGCGACCAGACCCCGCACGCGGCGAGCGTGCGCGCGAGCCGGACCATCGACACCCACGTCGGCTCGCTGCGCAGCAAACTCGGCGGCAGCGGCTGGATTCGCACCGTTCGCGGCGTCGGATTCCGTTTCGCCTGCCGCTGAGGACGAAAAGCACGCCCGCATTTTGTGCGGGCGTGCGCCGCCTTGGCAGACGCTTGACAAAGCTTTGTGGTTGTTCTTGCAGCCACCGCGTTGACGCGGAGCACGGCGGACCGCAAGACTCGATATCAGCACACCGACAGCACTGACCTCTTGTGCGGGGACACTTTTTCGTTTTCCAACACCGGCATGAACACATGGCCGGTGGTTTCCGCGCTGCCCGAAGAACGCACGAAGGGAACGACAGCTCATGGTCAATGGGAAGCCCGTTGACGCTCCCGTGATCGTCGTCGGCGCCGGGCCGTCCGGCCTGATGCTCGCCGCCGAACTGCGGCTCGGTGGAGCCGACGTCATAGTCCTTGAGCGGCTCGCCGAGCGGACCGGGGAATCCCGTGGGCTTGGGCTGTTCATCCGCACGATGGAGGTGTTCGACCAGCGCGGCCTGCTGCCCCGGTTCGGCGATCCGGAACAGAGCTCGCTCGGCCACTTCGGTGGCGTGCCACTGGACTTCAGCGTGCTCGACAACCCGCACCTGGCCAACCGCACGGTGCCGCAGTCACAGACCGAGACCGTGCTGGAGGAGTGGGCGGCCGAACTGGGCGCGGACATCCGGCGCGGCCACACGGTCCGCGCGATCCGGCCGGACGCCGACGGTGTGGACGTCGAGGTGGCCGACGCGGACGGCACCGTCCGGACACTGCGCTGCCAGTACCTGGTCGGTTGCGACGGCGGACGCAGTGTGGTCCGCAAGCAGTGTGGCTTCGACTTCCCCGGTGTCGCGGGCACGATGGAGATGTTCCAGGTCGACCTCAAGGGCATCGAGATGAAGCCGAGGGAGATCGGCGAGAAGGTCGCCGGCGGAATGGTGATGGGCGGACCGCTGGAGGACGGCGTCTTCCGGATCACCATCTGCGAGCGGGACAACCTGCCGAAGGAACGCACCGAACCGGTCACGTTCGCCGAGACCGTGGCGGCGTGGAAACGCCTGACCGGTGAGGACATCTCGGCCGCCACCCCGGTCTGGATCGGCGCGTTCACCGACTCGACAAGGCTGATCACCGAGTACCGCCGCGGCCGCGTGCTGCTGGCGGGCGACGCGGCGCACATCCACCTGCCCGCGGGCGGCCAGGGCATGAACACCAGCATCCAGGACTCGGTGAACCTCGGCTGGAAACTGGCCGCGGTGGTCCGCGGCACCAGCCCGGACAGCCTGCTGGACACCTACCACACCGAACGCCACCCAGTCGGCGAGCGGCTGACCATGAACACCCGTGCCCAGGCGCTGTTGTTCCTGCGTGGCCAGGAGATGATGCCGCTGCGCCAGGTGATGACCGAACTGGTCGAGTACCCGGAGGTGCACCGGCACCTGGCCCGCATGGTCAGCGGCCTTGCCGTGCGCTACGACGTCGGCGAGGGCACGCACCCGCTGCTGGGTGAGCGGATGCCGCTGGTCGAACTGATCACCGCGGACGGCAAGACGACCACGACCGAACTGCTGCGCCCGGCCCGTGGCGTGCTGATCGACTGCGCGGACAACGCCTCGCTGCGCGAGACAGCGCGGGCGTGGGGAGACCGCGTGGACGTGATCACCGCGTCACCGCACGACAGCGGCCCGCTGGACGGCACCGCGGCGGTGTTGCTGCGGCCGGACGGGCACGTGGCGTGGACGCCCGGGAGCAGCGACGACCTGGCGACCGCGCTGGAGCGCTGGTTCGGCCCAGGCCAGTTGTCATCGGGCCGCGAAGTGAAGGAATCACCATGAGCCGCAGGGAAGTGGCGATCACCGGGATCGGGGTCATCTCCCCCGGCGGGATCGGCGTGCCGGAGTTCTGGTCGTTGCTGACCGAGGGCCGCACGGCCACCAGGCTGGTCACGTCGTTCGACCCGGCGCAGTTCCGGTCCCGGATCGCCGCGGAGGCCGACTTCGACCCGGCCGAGCACGGCCTCGGCCCGCAGGAGATCCGGCGGATGGACCGGGCCGCCCAGTTCGGCGTGGTGACCGCGCGGGAGGCGTTGAGCCGCAGCGGACTCGACATGTCCACTGTGGATCCGGGCAGGGTCGCGGTGAGCGTCGGCAGTGCGATCGGCGCGTCCATCGGACTGGAGGAGGAGTACCGGGTCGCCAGCGACGACGGCAAACTCGACCTGCTCGACGAGAACTACGCGTCCAAACACCTCTACAACTACTTCGTGCCGAGCTCGATCGTGGCCGAGGTGGCGTGGGCGGTCGGCGCGGAAGGCCACGCCACCATGGTCTCCGACGGCTGCACGTCCGGTGTGGACGCTGTCGGCTACGGCTGCGAACTGATCCGCGAGGGCTCGGCCGACGTGGTGTTCGCGGGCGGCACCGACGCCCCGATCACGCCGATCACCCTGGCCTGCTTCGACGCGATCAAGGCGACCAGCCCACGCAACGACGACCCGGAGCACGCCTCCCGGCCGTTCGACGCCAGCCGCAACGGATTCGTGCTCGGTGAAGGCGCCGCGATGTTCGTGCTGGAGGAACTGGAGCACGCCCGCAGCCGTGGCGCGCACATCCACGCGATCGTCTCCGGCTTCGCCGGGCGCTGCAACGCCTATCACATGACGGGCCTGAAAGCCGACGGCCGCGAGATGGCCGAGGCGATCCGGGTCGCGATGGACGAGGCCAAGGTCAACGCCGAGGACATCCAGTACGTCAACGCGCACGGCTCGGGCACCAAGCAGAACGACCGGCACGAGACCGCCGCGTTCAAACGCAGCCTCGGCGAGCAGGCGTACCGGATCCCGGTCAGTTCGATCAAGTCGATGATCGGGCACTCGCTCGGTGCGATCGGTGCGATCGAGGTGGCCGCGTCCGTGCTGGCACTGGAACACGACGTGCTGCCGCCGACGGCCAACCTGCACACGCCCGATCCCGAGTGCGACCTGGACTACATCCCGGTCACCGCACGTGAGCAGGACACCGACACGGTCCTGACCGTCGCCAGCGGGTTCGGCGGGTTCCAGAGCGCGATGGTGCTCACCGCACCGGGAGTGAGCCGATGAAACCGTCCACAGTAGTCACCGGGATCGGTGTCACAGCGCCGAACGGACTTGGCACCAAGGCGTACTGGGCCGCGACCCTGGAGGGCACGAGCGGCATCGACCGCGTCACCCGTTTCGACCCGAGCCGCTACCCCGCCCAACTGGCCGGTGAGGTTCCGGGATTCGTGGCCAAGGAGCACCTGTCCAGCAGACTGCTGCCGCAGACCGACCACATGACGCGCCTCGCGCTGGTGGCCGCCGACTGGGCGTTCGCCGACGCGGGCGTCGTGCCCGACCAGCTCGACGGCTACGACATGAGCGTGGTGACCGCCAGCTCGGCCGGTGGCTTCGAGTTCGGTGAACGCGAGCTGCAGGCGTTGTGGAGCAAGGGAAGCAAGTACGTCAGCGCCTATCAGTCGTTCGCGTGGTTCTACGCGGTGAACACCGGGCAGATCTCGATCCGCAACGGCATGCAGGGCCCGAGTGCCGCGCTGGTCAGCGACCACGCGGGCGGTCTGGACGCGATCGGCCAGGCGCGGCGGCAGATCCGCAGGGGCACGCCGCTGGCGCTGTCCGGTGGTGTGGACGGCTCGATCTCCTCCTACGGCTGGATCTCGCACCTGGCCAGCGGGCGGATCAGCACGGCCGCCGAGCCGGACCGGGCGTACCTGCCTTTCGACGCGGCCGCGTCCGGCTACGTCCCCGGTGAGGGCGGCGCGTTGTTGGTACTGGAGGAGGCGACGGCCGCGCGCCGACGCGGGGCTGAGGTCTACGGCGAGATCGCCGGATACGCGTCCACGTTCGACCCCCAGCCGGACACAGGGCGGCCACCGGCGCTCAAACGGGCGATCACGCTGGCGCTCGACGACGCTGGCCTGTCCCCCGCCGACATCGACGTGGTGTTCGCCGACGCGGTCGCCGTCCCGGAGCTCGACCGGCTGGAAGCCGAGGCGATCACCGAGGTGTTCGGCCCGCGCGGTGTGCCGGTCACCGCGCCGAAGACCATGACCGGACGGCTGTACGCGGGCGCGGCCCCGCTGGACGTGGCCGCCGCGTTGCTCGCCATCCGCGACAGCGTGATCCCGCCGACCGTCCACATCGAACCGGACCGGGGCTACCAGCTGGACGTGGTGACCGGGCCCCGGACAAGGCCGTTGCACAGCGCTCTCGTGATCGCCCGTGGCTACGGCGGTTTCAACTCGGCCGTCGTCGTGCGGTCTGCTCGCTAGGAGGAAACATGTCGGACAAGTTCACCATCGAGGACCTCAAGTCGATCCTGCGCGAGTGCGCGGGTGAAGACGAGGGCGTCGACCTGGACTCGCAGATCCTGGACACCCAGTTCGAGGATCTCGGCTACGAGTCGTTGGCCATTTTCGAGACCACCAGCCGGATCGAACGTGAGTACGGCATCTCGCTCGGTGAGGACGCCCTCAACGACGCCAACACCCCGCGTGCCCTGCTCGACATCGTCAACGCACGCCTGCTCAGCCCGGCCTGACACCACTGAAAGGACAGAGGAATGCCGAAAGTAGCCCTCGTCACCGGCGCGACCAGCGGTATCGGCCTCGCGGTGGCCCGTGCCCTCGCCGGGCTCGGCCACCAGGTCTTCATCGGGGCGCGGACCGCCGACAACGTCGCCGCGACCGTGAAGTCCCTGCAGAAGGAAGGCTTCGACGTCGACGGCACCAGCCTCGACGTGCGCGAGGCCGGTGATGTCCGCGGTTTCGTGCAGGCGGCCGTCGACCGCTACGGCCCGGTGGACATCCTGGTCAACAACGCGGGCCGGACCGGCGGCGGCACCACCGCCGACATCCCGGACGACCTGTGGCACGACGTCATCGCCACCAACCTCAACAGCGTCTTCCTGATGACCAGGGAGGTGCTCACCACCGGCGGCATGCGGGAGAAGGCCACCGGCCGGATCGTCAACATCGCCTCCACGGCGGGCAAACAGGGCGTGGTACTCGGTGCGCCGTACTCGGCGTCCAAGCACGGCGTCGTCGGCTTCACCAAGGCACTGGGCAACGAGCTCGCCCCGACCGGCATCACCGTGAACGCGGTCTGCCCCGGCTACGTCGAGACGCCGATGGCGCAGGGCGTCCGGCAGCGCTACGCGGTGGCGTACCAGACCACCGAGGACGCCATCCTGCAGAAGTTCAACGCCAAGATCCCGCTCGGCCGGTACTCCACGCCCGAGGAGGTCGCCGGTCTGGTCGGCTACCTGGTCTCGGACACCGCCGCGTCCATCACCTCGCAGGCGCTCAACGTCTGCGGCGGCCTCGGCAACTTCTAAGGAGCGGTGACGTGTCGAACAAGAACCTGCGCGAGGTCGAGCACGAGATCACCGTGCGGGCCGGTGCCGACGAGGTGTACCGGCTGCTGGCCGAGTGCGTGAACTGGCCCCGGCTGTTCCCGCCGACGGTGTACGTAGACCGGACCGGGATCTCGGCCGAGGAGGAGCGGATCCGGATCTGGGCGACCGCCAACGGCGAGGCGAAGAACTGGACCTCCCGCCGCTGGCTCAAGCCCGCCGAGCGGCGGATCGACTTCCGCCAGGAGGTGTCGCCGCCGCCGGTGGCGTCCATGGGCGGCGGTTGGATCATCGAACCGCTGTCGGCGGACGAGAGCCGAGTGCGGCTGCTGCACGACTACCGGGCGATCGACGACGACCCGGAGAGTCTGAAGTGGATTGACGAGGCGGTGGACACCAACAGCCGCAAGGAACTCGGCGCGTTGAAGGAGAACATCGAACGGGCGGCGGTGACGGCACACGAGGGCCTGATGCTGTCGTTCGTCGACACGGTGGAGATCGCGGGCTCGGCCAAGGACGTGTACGAGTTCGTCAACGAGGCCGACAAGTGGACCGAGCGGCTGCCGCACGTGGCCAGGGTGTCGCTGCAGGAGGACACCCCGGGCCTGCAGGTACTGGAGATGGACACCCGCACCAAGGACGGCTCGACGCACACGACGAAGTCGGTCCGGGTCTGCTTCCCGAACGAGAAGATCGTGTACAAGCAGACCACGCTGCCCGCGCTGATGGCGTTGCACACCGGGTACTGGGAGTTCGTCGAGCACGACAACGGCGTGACCGCGTCCTCCGAGCACACCGTCGTGATCAACACCGAGAACGTCGCCAAGATCCTCGGTGCCGACGCGACCGTGGCCGACGCCAAGAAGTTCGTGCGCAACGCCCTGAGCACCAACAGCCGCGCGACTCTCGGGCACGCCAAGGACTACGCCGAGAAGCGGAGTTGATCCGCCGTGCGGGACACGTCCGTCATCGTGGTCGGCGCGGGCCCTGCGGGCCTGCTGCTGGCCGGTGAGCTGCGGCTCGGCGGAGCCGACGTGATCGTGCTGGAACGGCTGGCCGAACCGGTCACCGAGTCACGGGCCTCCGTGCTGCACGCCCGCACGATGGAACAGTTCGACCAGCGGGGCCTGCTCGACGAACTGGGCACGCTGCCGAACCTGCCGATGGGCCACTTCGGCGGGATCCCGCTCGACCTGACGGCCGACACGCGGTACCCGGGGCAGTGGAAGCTGCTCCAGACCCGCACCGAGGCGCTGCTTGAGCGCTGGGCCACCGGGCTCGGCGCTCGGGTGCGCCGCGGCTTCGAGGTCACCGGGCTGACCGAGAAGTCCGACTGCGTCGAGATATCCGGCGTCGAGGTCACCGGTACGGACGTGCTGCGCGCGGACTACGTGGTCGGCTGCGACGGCGAGGACAGCACCGTCCGGTGGCTCGCCGGGTTCGACTTCCCCGGCGAGGACGCGAGTCGCGAGCTGATCAGGGCCGACATCGTCGGCGTTGAGATCCTGAACCGCAAGTTCGAACGGCATCCGGCGGGGCTGGCGAACGCCTACCGCTACCCGGACGGCGTGACCAGGCTGATGATGCACGAGTTCGGTGCACGCCCCCGTGCCGTCGAGCCGACGTTCGACGAGCTCGTCCGGACATGGCAGCGGATCACCGGTGAGGACATCAGCGGCGGAACACTGGTGTGGCTCAACGCGTTCGACGACACGCGCAGGCAGGTGTCCCAGTACCGCAAGGGCCGGATCCTGCTGGCTGGGGACGCCGCGCACCGGCAGTTGCCGACCGGCGGTCAGGCGCTCAATCTGGCTCTGCAGGACGCCATGAACCTTGGCTGGAAACTCGCCGCGAAGGTGCGCGGCGATGTCGACCTGCTCGACACGTACCACGAGGAACGCCACCCGGTCGGCGCGCACGTGCTGGCCAACATCGCCGCGCAGACGCAGTTGCTGTTCGGCGACCGGAACGTCGAGCCGGTTCGCACCGTGATGACCGAGCTGATGCGGATGGAGCCGGTCCGTGCCCACCTCGCCGAGATGATCAGCGGCCTCGGCATCCGCTACGGCGTGGTCGGCAGCCGAGTCCCGCCGATCCCGGCCCTGCGCACAGGTAAGGGCGTGCTGCTGGGTGGGGACCGGTCCGTCGCCAAGCCGTGGGCCGACCGGGTCGAGTTCGCCGAAGCCCCCGATCAGCTGGGCTTCGACAGCGCACTGGTCCGGCCGGACGGCTACATCGCCTGGGCCGATGGTTCCACGAGCGAACTGAAGGCCGCCCTGCGCCGATGGTTCGGCAACCCACACTGACAGGAGGAACCATGACAACGGCACTTGTCACCGGAGCCAGCCGTGGCATCGGCCGCGCCATCGCCCGTCGCCTGGCCCGCGACGGCGCTCTGGTCGCCGTGCACTACGCGACCGAGGCCGAGTCCGCCGCCGAGACGGTCCGCGAGATCGAGGCGAACGGCGGACAGGCCTTCGCCGTCCAGGCGAGGTTCGGCGCACCCGGCTACGTCGACGACCTGTTCGACGCCGTCGAGAGCGGGCTGAAGGCACGCACCGGAACGTCCACACTGGACATCCTGGTGAACAACGCCGGGATCAAGTCGGTGCGGGAACCGGAGGAGCTGACACCGCAGGAGCTCGACGACCTGTTCGAGGTCAACGCCAAGGCGCCGTTCCTGATCATCCAGCGCGCGCTCGGCCTGTTGCCGGACGGCGCGCGGATCATCACCCTCTCCTCGGGCATCACCCGATTCGGCAACCCGCAGGAGATCGGGTACGCGATGAGCAAGGGCGCGGTCGAACAGCTGTCCCTGCACTGGGCCAAACACCTGGGGCCACGGGGAATCACCATCAACACCGTGGTTCCCGGCGTCACCGACAACGGCACCGAGCCGGTGTTCCGCGATCCGCAGATCCGTGCGCACCTCTCGGAGATGGCCGCGCTCAAGCGCGTCGGCGAGCCCACCGACATCGCCGACATCGTCGGGTTCCTCGCCAGTACCGACGCCAGGTGGATCACCGGTGCGCTGATCAACGCCAGCGGCGGCGCACTGCTCGACTGAAAACCGGGAACTGGGGCGACACATGCTGAGCACCACCTCCGAACGGCTGGCCGAACTGGCCGACGTCAAGGACAGGGCCACCGCCGGGACCGATCCGGCAGCGACCGAGCGGCAGCACGCCAAGGGCAAGCTCACCGCCAGGGAGCGGATCGACCTGCTGCTCGACCCCGGCTCGTTCCGCGAGATCGAGCCGTTGCGCCGACACCGGGCGGCCGGTTTCGGGCTGGAGTCGAAACGGCCGTACACCGACGGGGTCGTCACCGGCTGGGGCACGGTGTACGACCGCACGGTCTTCGTCTACGCCCACGACTTCCGGATCTACGGCGGGTCACTCGGCGAGGCGCACGCCACCAAGATCCACAAGATCATGGACATGGCCGAGGCCGCGGGTGCGCCGCTGGTGTCGCTCAACGACGGCGCGGGCGCGCGGATCCAGGAAGGCGTCACCGCGCTGGCCGGGTACGGCGGGATCTTCCAGCGCAACGTCCGCTGCTCCGGGGTGATCCCGCAGATCAGCGTGATGGTCGGGCCGTGTGCCGGTGGCGCCGCCTACTCCCCCGCGCTGACCGACTTCGTGTTCGCGGTGCGGGAGATCTCGCAGATGTTCATCACCGGGCCGGACGTCGTCCACGCGGTGACCGGCGAGCAGGTCACGCACAACGGGCTCGGCGGCGCCGACGTGCACGCGACGTCGTCGGGCGTGGCGCACTTCGCGTACGACAACGAGCAGGAGTGCCTTGAGGACGTTCGCTACCTGATCTCGTTGCTGCCGTCCAACAACCGGGAGCTCCCGCCGCCGGACACGACGGCCGACCCCGCCGACCGGTTGACCGACCGGCTGCTCGACCTGGTGCCGACGAACCCCAACCAGGCCTACGACATCCGCGAGGTGATCGCCGAGGTCGTCGACGACGGCGACTACCTGGAGGTGCACGAGGGCTGGGCGCCGAACATCGTCTGCGCGCTGACCCGGGTCGGTGGGCACGTCGTCGGTGTGGTGGCCAACCAGCCGTCGGCCATGGCCGGTGCGCTGGACATCAGGGCGAGCGAGAAAGGCGCGCGGTTCGTCCAGTTCTGCGACGCCTTCAACATCCCGCTGGTGACGCTGGTGGACGTGCCCGGCTTCCTGCCCGGTGTGGACCAGGAGCACGACGGCATCATCCGGCACGGCGCGAAGCTGCTGTACGCCTACTGCAACGCCACGGTTCCCCGGATCTCCGTGGTGCTGCGCAAGGCGTACGGCGGCGCGTACATCGTGATGGACTCCCGTTCGATCGGCGCGGACCTGGCTTTGGCCTGGCCGACCAACGAGATCGCGGTGATGGGCGCGGACGGCGCGGCGAACGTCATCTTCCGCAAGGAGATCGCGGCGGCGCAGGACGCCGAGGCGGTCCGCCACCAGAAGATCAAGGAGTACCGGACCGAGCTGATGCACCCGTACTACGCGGCGGAGCGCGGCCTGATCGACGACATCATCGACCCGCGGCAGACCAGGGCGGCGCTGATCGACGGGCTGGCGATGTTACGCGCGAAGCACGCGAGCCTGCCCGCCCGCAAGCACGGGAACCCGCCGCAATGACCGGCATCCGGGTGGTCAGGGGCGATCCCTCGGCCGAGGAGCTGGCCGCTCTGGTCCTGGTGCTGCTCACCCCGCGCCCGCAGGCCGATGCCGGGCCGGTCCGGCGTCCGGCGACCTGGCGGCAGCCGGACCGGACGGCACCTACCTGGAAGGACTGATCGTGCCGGAGCACCCCTTCAAGCTGGCCGTGGTCATCGGCAGCGTGCCGGGCAGCAGCACCGGTCCGGTCATCGCCCGGTGGTTTCTCGGCGAGGCCGAACAGCGCGACGACATCCGCATCGACGTGGTCGACCTGACCACCGGGCCGCCGCTGAGCATGGCCAGACCGACCTGGCCGCCGGGGACGTCCGATGGGACCGCGCTGGACACGATCACGCCGCGGCTGGCGTCGGCCGATGCCTTCGTGATCGTGACACCGGAGTACAACCGCAGCTTCCCCGCCGTGTTGAAGAACGCGATCGACTGGCATTTCGCCGAATGGCACGCCAAACCGGTCGGCTTCGTCTCCTACGGCGGCCGGTCGGGTGGTCTGCGCGCGGTCGAGCAGCTCCGGCTGGTGTTCGGCGAGCTGCACGCGGTGCCGATCCGGGACATCGTCAGCTTCCACGGGCCCTGCTTCGACGAGCACGGCAGGCCGTACGACCGCGAGGGATGCGACGCGGCCGCCAAGAACATGCTCGACCAGCTCTCCTGGTGGGCGACGGCACTACGCGAAGCACGAGCCAAACGCCCGTACCAGACCTGAGGAGAGCCCGTGGACGTGATCTTCGGCGCGAACATCAACCCGACGCACGCCGATCCGGACGAGACGCTGCGGCTGGCCGAGCGGATCGACCGGGCGGGCCTTGACCTGGTCACCATCCAGGACCACCCGTACCGTCCGGCGTACCACGACACGTGGACTTTGCTGACATATCTCGCGGCCAGGACGCAGCACGTCTCCTACGTGCCCACCGTGGCGTGCCTGCCGTTGCGGCCGCCCGCGATGCTCGCGAAGTCCGCCGCCAGCCTGGACTCGCTGACCGGTGGGCGGCTGCGTCTCGGGCTGGGCGCGGGGGCGTTCTGGGACGACATCGTGTCGATGGGCGGCCCGCGCCGCACGCCGTCGGAGTCGGTGGACGCGTTGAGCGACGCCATCGACGTGATCCGTGCACTGTGGACCTCGCCCGACTTCGGCCCCCCGCCCGGCCCGGAACTGCAGATCTGGCTGGGTGCCAACGGGCCGAGAATGCTCGACCTGGTCGGTACCAAAGCGGACGGCTGGCAGCCGTCGCTGCTGCACATGGGGCTCGACAAGCTCCCGGCGGCGTCCGCACGGGTCGACGCCGCCGCCACGCTCGCGGGCCGTTCTCCCGACTCGATCCGCAAGGTCTACAACCTCGCCGGGACCATCGGAGCACCGTCGGCGCAACCGTTCCACGGCTCAGTGCGGCAGTGGGTGGACCAGATCGTGGACGTGGTCGGGAAATGCGGGATGAACGGGTTCGTGTTCTGGCCACAGCACGATCAGGCAAGGCAGATCGACGTGTTCGCCGCCGAGGTCGTCCCGGCCGTCCAAGCATCGATCGAGGAGGAGTGAATGCCACGCACCCAGGTCCTTGTCACCGGAGGCGGTCTGACCGGCTTGTCCACCGCGGTGTTCCTCGCCTGGCACGGCGTGCGCTGCGTTGTCGTGGAACGCGGGCCAGACCTGCCATCCCGCCCGCAGCAGCGGCCGGTGAACGCGCGGACGATGGAAGTCCTACGCCAGGTCGGCCTCGAACACATCGTGACGCGCCACAGCCAAGCGGCACACGGCATTGACGCCAGCCCATGCCCCGCAGTGACGATCATCCAGGAGTGTTTCGAGAGCTTGCTGCGTGAGCGTGCGGAGGCGCTCGGCGTCACCGTGTGCTTCGGCAGTGAACTGCGGTCCTTCAGCCAGAGCGACGAGGGCGTGACCGCGTCCGTCACCGATACCGACGGCGACTACGTGATCGACGCCGACTACCTGGTGGCCGCGGACGGCCCGCACAGCGCCACCCGTCACAGCCTCGGCCTGCTGCCCGGCGACCGGACATGCCGAGTCGGCAAGGTTTTCCTGGCTGGGAAGTCAGCGAACACGATGCCGCACGACAGCGGCGACATCTTCCTGCAGGACGCCCACAACCTGGCGTGGAAGCTCGCGGCTGTGGTCAAGGGCCTGGCCGGACCGGCGTTGCTGGACACGTACCAGACCGAACGCCACCCGGACACCGTCCCGCCCGAGGCACCGGCCGAGGCCATGACACTCGGCTTCCGGTACCAGTCGGAGGCCGTCGTGGACCCGGGCGACAACACTCCGCTGCTCCCCGGCCAACTGAACGGCCAGCCCGGCAGCCGGGCACCGCACGTCCCAGTCGCGTTCTTCGGCCGACCAGTTTCTACATTGGACCTCTACGGCCGCGACTTCGTCGTGCTGATCGGCTCCGGCGGCACCTGGCAGCACGCGGGCGAAGGCCTGCCAGTCCAGGCGTACCGCATCGGAACACACCTGCACAGCGAGGCTGATCTCGACGCGGCACACGGCATCACCGCGGCCGGAATCGTGCTCGTCCGCCCGGACGGTTTCGTCGCATGGCGCAGCCCCGGCGCGATGACAGACGCAACGGAGGCGTTGGCCAAAGCACTGCGCACCGTTCTGGCTCGCTGACACCGGGCCGGATGTCACCCTGGTTGAGCCCACACGCTCCGGGGGTCACCGATTACGCACAGGCTCAACCGACAGACAGAGGCCGCTACCACGTCGAAGCACTCGACACGCCTCAGCTGAGCGCCATCGGCATTCCAACAGCCGAGACTGCTCGACGACCATGACAGCCGGTGGGGCGGTGGGACTCGCTTCGAGCCGACGACGAACGACGACTCCTGTCAGGGCCGAGGATCCGGCCACTCCGATGTCGAGATCACCGGATCCAACGCCGGTGCCGTGCCGACTGTACTCCACATCCACGCCGAACATCTGGTTGCCAGGAAACTCGTCGCGATCAGTCGTGTCCACAAGGGACTGCCTGCCCACTGGGAGCCGTTGTCACACCGGCTGTCTCCAGGGCACGTACACGTCGTCGGTCACCCACAACACGCGCGCGTTCTCGCGCGCGACAGCGACAGTTTTCCCGACATCAAGCATGTGGCGCCCCCTCAGGGGATGGCCACGAGTACCTGAGCGAGAGCGCGGGGGCCGAGCGCCCAGGTCCAGCTCTCGCAGCAGCGAAGCTGACTGAGCTGTTGACACTATTCCCGACAGCCACCGAGCACAATGCGCAACCACGACATTTCACCACGCCAATGGTGGTCTCGACAGCCTGTGGGCGTAGTATGGTCATACCGGGAGCATTTCGCGCGCTGGCAGCAGGCTGGCGCCGTCCTCGGTGTCTCCTCTACCGCATCGCGATCACCCCCCATGCTTCCTCCGTGCGCTGTCGCAGTCGCGACCGCACGACCAAGGAGATCTGATGACCGAAACCACCGAGTACGTGTCCCGCTACGACCAACGTGTGAACCTGATCAAGGACACCCTGCGGCAACACTCGAAGCTCAACGAGAAGACCTCGCAGGACCTCGCGGAACGCATCCTCAACGCGATCGACCACATCCCCGAGACCGTCCGCTAGCCAACCGGATCAGACTGTCCTTTTCAGACTGTCGAGCAACTTCCCCCGTGTGACCCGAATTCCGCGGCCAGGTTGGTCGGCCGTCCACTCCACAGGAGATCCGCCATCAGCGTTCCCGTCGTACTGCCTCCTGCTGTCAGAGCTCCTCGTTCGCTCACCGATGTGTACGGTCCGGGCATCGCCCTGTGCGCGCGGCCGGAACTGGTCGTCACCGAACCGAAGTACAGGCACAGGACCACCCGTGACGTGGTTTCCGCGCGTCCGATCGCTGTGGCGGCCGACACGCCGGTGATCTGCAGCGCCGGGGGCACACATCCACAGTTGCTGGCGCGGTTGCGCGACAGCGGTCTTCCGGTCGGCACGGACCTGCGCGTTTTCCGCAGCGAGGCCGATTTCGCCGACCGCGTGGCCGAAGCGATATCCGACGGGCTGCTGATGTCGATGGAGTATCCGCAGCCGATCACCCTGTGCCCGGACGAGCGCTCGCTCAAGAGCGCGCGTCTGGTCGGTCACCTGAACAACAAGGCCAGCATCACCACGTTGGTCGACCCGCGTTTCCAGGCCAACCGCAGCATCGTGACCCGAGCGAACCTCGCGGCGGCGACACCGGCCGACGAATCCTGGGTGCTGAAGGCCGCGACCAACGACGCGCACGGCGGCAGCCTCGACGTGTACCTGCACAACGCCGGAGATCACATCGAGCTGCCCGCGTTCACCGACGTGCTCGACGAGTTCGTGGTCGAGGAGTACCTGGAGATCATGACCAACTGGGGACTGCAGTTCCACGTGGGAGCGGACGCACAGGCCCGACTGCTTGCGGTGACCGAACAGCGCGTCGACGTGGTGGGGGTGTACACCGGTGGCAGGTTCGGCGCGGTCACCGATCCGCCTGCCGAACTGCTCGCGGAGTGCCTGGCGACCGCGCAGCGCGCTGCGGATCTCGGTTACCGCGGTCTGTGCAGCCTCGACTGCGCCTGGACTCGCAACGGCAGGCAGGTCCTGCTCGATCTGAACTTTCGGATCACGAGCGGCTCGATCCCGTTGCTGGCGCTCCAGTCCGTCCGGGCCGACATCCTCGACCAGCCCGCCGAGTCGGTGAAACTGACCGTCGCCGGGCCGCTGACGGACCTGCTTGACGCCGTGCACCCGGCCTTGGCCGCCGGTGGTGTGCTCATCGTGGCCGGTCACGACACTGCGCGCACGGACAATCCCGTCCGGCAGAGCACCCTGCAACTGCTGGTGTTCGGGGCCGATCCCGACGAGGTGACCGTTCGACGACAGGCGCTGGAAACAGCAACCAGCCGCTGACTCACCTTCCGGCCCCGGTGGCCTTTCCGCGAGGCTCGGGAACAGCGCCATCCGGGGCGGAGCAGCCTGTCTCATCCGCGAGCAGAATTCGCTCCGCTTCATCGCGAACAGCCTCGCTGGCGGCGCTCATCAGCGCTGCCTGCGCGGTGTTCTCGCTGGCATCGGGCGGGACAACCAACAGGATCTTGCGCCGCCAGTCGTGCCCGGACACGAAAACCGTGTGCGGATCAAGGTAACGAACGCCTTCAAGACGGACCACTTCACCGTCGACGACTATCCGGCGGGGCGCCTCGCCCCATGCCTCCATGTTGTAGGCCACCCTGTTGACCGGACCCACGCGGTCGGTCACACCGGCGATCATCGCCGGGAACTCGGCCAGGGGATCCATCGACCGGGGCCACCAACCACCGTCGACCACCCCCGCGGGAGACGACGGCGGCTTCAACGTCAGCCGCAAGGACACGCGTCTGACAGATGAACGCGCGGACGCACGCCACTCCCATTGAGGGTTCATCCCGAACTCCCGTCCGGCCACACGAACGGCCGGTACACTGCCTAGCCGGGAACGGCGTCGACGCGAATGCCGACGCTCAAGAGGCTCCTGGTGCCGTCAACACTACTCCCATCCGGCACGGCCACCTAACAATCCACAATGGACTCATGCCACTCGGGGCGGCATCGCGATGGTGGAACCGCCTCAGCCGTAGCTGAACACACCGCAGGCGGAGAGGATCTGTCGGGACAGGCCGTTCTGCTTGCACGCGGCGGTCAACGCGCTGTGTCCGATGTGCTCGGCGGCGTCCGACGGGACGATCAGCAGGCACAGCGTCCTGCTTGCGCTGTCGCTGATCCTGAGGCTGTAGGGGTCCAGGCCGGTGAATCCCTCGAGCCGGGTGGTGTGACCGTCGACAGTCATGTGTCTGGCCAGCAGGCCCCAGGTGTCCGGGTTGTAGCCGATTCTCCTGACCGGGCCCAGCCGCGGGGTGAGCGCGCGAACGAGGATGGGCAGTTCGACCGCGAGCTCCGGCGAACGAGGCCACCATCCGCCGTCGAACCGGCTGGGCGCGGCGTCATCGGCCTTGATGGCGAGCCGCAGCGACCTCGGCTGGTTGGTCATGTTCAGCTCCGGCCCGCGGGGCCGCGAGGACACCGCCACTGGTGGAACCGTCCCGAAGCCGCGCCGAGCCGGCTGCGGACGTCCGGGAACAGTCGATGACGTCACTCTACGCCCCAGCCGGGCGTACCGGTCGACACCAGCGACAACGCCGATCACCGGACAAGGGTTTACACTGGAGGTGCGCCCCGGACCTCGGCGACCGACAGCAGGCACGCCGAGGGACAGGACCCATGACATCGCAGCTTCTCCATCTGAAATCCTCCCCTCGCCACAGCGAGTCACAGGACGCCGCGATCGTGTGGTTGCTCCTTCGTGAGGCGGTGGCGCTGATACGCCGACGCGCCCGGCCCAATCCGGCCATCGCGAATGCCGTCCCGTGCGGAGGCTGGCGATGAAGCCCGTGGGCGCGGCAAACGGCCCCTTCGACGGTGGTGAGCGGCCGCGGTCGAACGAGCCGGTGGCCGTGGTGATCGGAGCAGACTCGCGGCGGGTCCGCCTGCTGGTGGTGCCACCGGCCACACCCGGCAGGACGGCTCGTGCCGTGCGGTCCGCCGCGGATGCGGCCGCCCGTGTAGCCGACATCCTCGGCGGCAGCAGCGCTTCGAGCACCCCGGACACCAAGGACAAGCAAGCCACCCATCCCGCGCCAGCGGTCCCGCAACAGGGACGGCGCCAGCCAGGAGACCAGTCAATATGACCACAGTGGACACGTCACTTTCGGACGTCGCTGATCCGCAGCGAGGCAGCGACTTCGCCCGACTAGCCAAGGAAATCAAGAAGGCCGGTTTGTTGGACCGGCGACACGGGTACTACTTCACACGGATGGCGGTCAACGTCCTGCTGCTCGCGGCAGGCTGCGTGGCCTTCGCCATGATGGGTGACTCGTGGTGGCAGCTGTTGATCGCGACCTTCCTCGCGATGGTGTTCACCCAGTTCGCCTTCATCGGACACGACGCCGGGCACAAGCAGATCTTCCGCAGCAGCCGACGCAACAACTTCGTCGGCTACCTGCACGGCGGGGTCACCGGGATCAGCTACCAGTGGTGGGTCGCCAAACACAACCTGCACCACGCCAACCCCAACCACGAGGACCAGGATCCCGACATCGACCTCCCCGCACTGGCCTTCAGCCGTGCCCAGTCGGGCACCAAACAAGGCATCTACCGGTGGATCACGAAGTACCAGGCCTTCCTTTTCTTCCCCCTGCTGCTGCTGGAGGCGGGCATGCTGCGGATCGCCAGCATCCAGGCGGTCGTGCGCCGCGAGGTCAACCGGCCGGTGCTGGAAGCCGCCCTGTTGACCATCCCCCTCGCCGGGTACCTGACAGCGCTGTTCCTCGTGCTGTCGCCAGGGCAGGCGATCCTGTTCATCGTCATCCACCAGGGCCTGATGGGCGTCTACCTCGGCTGCTCGTTCGCACCCAACCACAAGGGCATGCCCATCCTGACCAAGGAGCAGGAGCTGGACCACCTGCGCAAACAAGTGCTGACCTCGCGCAACATCTCGGGCGGCCGCTGGGTGGACGGGTTGCTCGGTGGCTTGAACTACCAGATCGAGCACCACCTGTTCCCGCACATGCCCCGGCCCAACCTGCGCCGCGCACAGCCCATCGTCGAGGGCTTCTGCGGACGGCACGGCATCCCCTACAGCAAAGCCACACTGCTCAACTCGTACGCACAAGTGCTGCGCCACCTGCACGATGCCGGTTCGCCGCTGCGCAACCGGACGGCATCCTCATAGCCATCGGACTGCCTCCGCGCGGCTACTCGAAGCGCTGAGGCTGGTCTGCGCCATGCCGTATGTGGTCGAAGGGCCGACGATAATGGCCACGGCAGGCGAGGATGCCGATCAGAGCCGCCAGCACGAACCAACTGGGCCACGCGGTCGGCACGGCGGCGTACTGGCCCAGTCGCGCCGGATCGGCCGTCTGCCCGATCACCGCCGGAATGGGGTTGGCGAGCATGTTGGACGCGCCGTGCAGCGCGACGGCCGGCCACACGCTGCCCGACGCCAGCCTGATCCAGCCCATGAGGGTGCCCAGCAACACGTGGGCGACGGTGAACATCAGCGTCGCCACGAGTCCGTTCTGGTCCGGGTAGCCGTACCCCTGCAGGGTCAGGGGCGCGTGGAACAGCCCCCAGAGCAGGCCCGCCAGCAGCAGTCCGGGCCAGAGCCCGAGTGGCAGTAACCGGGGCAGCAGATAACCCCAGCCGAGTTCCTCACCGAGGACGAGTACCAGCGCCGGGACGAACGTCAGCACCGACATGGCGACGGTCATGGTCAACTCGCCCCACGGGAGCGGCTGGCGCAGGTGGTATTCACCGAGCAGCACGCTGATGCCGAGTGTGGCGGCAAGGATGACAAGCGGCAGCAGCACACCGATCGCGCAGTACCGCAGGATCGTGGACCACCTGCCGGACACGAGCATGCCGGTGCTGGCGAGGAGCTCCTTCGGTCGCCGCAGAGTCCCGCTCGCCGCGGCTGCGGCGAGCATGCCCAAGGTCGGGGTGAACATGGCCAGCCCGCCGTAGCGCAGCTGGTCCGCCTCATCGGTGATGTCGCCGGTCAGTGCCCACCAGATCCCGACGGCGGACACGCCGGTGAACGTGACTGCGAGGAACACGGCCAACTCCCGCCAGGGTACGGCGGCTGGAATGGTGTCGGAACGTCCCGATCGGACTGTGCTGCTTCCCATGTGGACAAGGTCGCAAGAAGAGGCGGCGCCGCGCATCTGCCGTACGGGAGAGATCGGCGGATCAGGTGGCGAGTCCTCTGGCCTGTGCCCAGATGGCTATCCCGACCCGGTTGCGGACGCCGAGCTTGCGCTGGACGTTGGCCACGTGCGTCTTCGCGGTACCGGCGGAGATGAACAGCCTGGTGCCGATCTCGGCGTTGGTCAGACCGTCGGCCACCAGCCCGGCGACCTCCCGTTCGCGGGCGGTGAGTGGCTCCGCGAGCGCATCGGGCTCGTCGTCCCGCCCGGTGAGGTGCCGAAGCAGGCGGGTGGTCACCGACGGGCTGATCAGCGTGTCGCCGTGGAAAGCCGCCCGCACGGCCTCGACGAGCAGAACCGGGCCGGAACGCTTCAGGACGAACCCGCACGCCCCCGCGTGCAGGGCGTCGTACACGTACTCGTCGAGGTCGAACGTGGTGAGCACCACCACCCGGATCGGATCGGTGATGCCGACGCCTGCCAGCGCACGGGTGACCGCGATGCCGTCGCGGCGCGGCATCCGGATGTCGGTGAGAACGACATCGGGCCGCAACCGTCGGGCCAGGTCGACGGCCGCCTGCCCATCAGCGGCCGAACCGATCACCTCGATATCCGGTTGGGCGTCCAGGATGACGCACAAGTTGGCGCGCACCATCGCCTGGTCGTCGGCAACCAGCACCCGGATCATGACCGCACCACCGTTGCGGTGGGGATCGTCGCCACGACCTGCCACCCCGACGGCTGCCGTCGACCGGCGGTGAGCCGCCCGCCGAGAAGCTCGACGTGTTCGGTCAGTCCGACGATGCCGAGCCCACGTCCGCGTCGCGGTCCGGGGCCGGAGACATGGTGGCCGTCGTCGGTCACCGACACGCACACCGCAGGGCCGGGCACCGCGGTCACCTCGACAGAGATCTCGGTCGCGTCCGGAGCGTGCCGACGCACGTTGGTCAGTGACTCGACCACGATCCGGTAGACGACCGCGCCGACCTCGCGCGGTACCGGCCCCACCTCCTCGACCCGCAACCGCGGACGCGCCGGACCCCACTCGCCGAACCGACCGACCACCTGGTCGAGATCGGTGATTCCCATGCCACGCTCGTCACCGCCGACCGCGTCCGCCGCCAGCATCCGCAGCGTCTGGTCCATGGCCGACAGCGCGGCCTGGCCTGCCTCCTCGATCCTGGCCAGCGCGTCCCGCGCGCGACCCGGCACCAGCAGCGCGGCCTGCGCCTCGAGCACGATCGCGTTCAGGTCGTGACCGACGAAGTCATGCAGGTCATAGGCAAGTCGTCGGCGCTGGGCCGCTCGTGTCTCCGCGACAGCGCGCACACGGCGTCCGTCGAGCACGCGCAGGTAGCCGCCCGCCAGCACAGCGGCCACGGCCGGGAGAACACCCAGCCCGCCCAGCACTGCCAACTCCAGCACACTGGCTGGTGGGGCAGAGTCCACTGCCACGCGCATCGGCAGCGCCGTCGCCGCGAGAACAGCGAACAGCGTGACGTAGGCCGCGCGGCGCGACTCCGTACGCCGCAGCACGATCGCGAGCAGTACCAGCAGAGCCGCCAACTCGGCCAACAACCAGGCCGCGGCCGTGTTGTGCAACGGTGGCGGTGGTGACACCGCGAGCAGACCTGTTGCTGTCAACGACACTGCGGCAGCCGCCCCTGTTGCCAGCACCAGGAACCGGCGCACCACGGCGGTCAACACCAGCGCGGCGACGACCAGCGCCCCGGCGATCGTGATCACCGGCCCTGTTCTCGGCACCGACAACACCGCGAGTCCGACCAGACAGACTGCGGCACCACCACCCCAGAGCCGCGCCACCATGCCGTCGACCCTACGACCCGGGACCAGCGGGCAGCACCAGGCCCTGCCGAAATCTGCCGATCGGCATACGACCAAGCCCCCGGACCGGACAGTCGGAGCATGGCACTCACCCGCGCCCACTGTCGGATCCGGACAGTGGGAGCGGGTGAGTGCCGCGATATCAGGAGTTCAGCTGGTCGAGCCCAGCCCGCCATGCTGTCAACGTGCCACTGGCCCGTGACGGCGACAACGAATAGACGCTGCTTCGCCTGGCCCGCACAGCGGGGTGTTTCTTGGCCAACATGGACAGTCCCTTTCCCGGCCCTGCCTCGACCACCGTGTAGCTGCCCGACGTGAGCAGGCTGTCCACGGCGGGCCAGAACAACACGGGCGCGTCGAGTTGCCGTGCCCAGAACTCCGGTGTCATGGCCTGCTCGGGTGTTACCGGGCTGGCCGTTCTGGTGGAGATGATCGGAATCCGGGGCGGGCGCAACGTCACCCCGGCGAATCCTGCCTCGAACTTCTCCGCTGCCGCCGCGACCGCCGGGCAGTGGAACGGTTGGCGGGAGCCCACTCGCATCGAGCCGATACCGTTGGCCGACAACGTCTCCCGCACCCGGGCCAGCCCGGCTTCGGTTCCGGAGACCACGGTCAGGTTCGGGGCGTTGACCGCCGCGATGCCCACGCCCTCGTCGTGGCCTCGGGCATCCAGGTGGCGTTCGACCTCACTCGCCGCCGCCGATGCGGCGAGCAGGCCACCGCGTGGGGCGGTGGCCATCGCCTCGTAGCGGGCCAGGATGACCTGGGCCGCGCCTGGCGGGTCGAAGACCCCCGCCAGTGCGGCCGCGGCCAGCTCGCCGACGCTGTGTCCGATCAGGACGGACGGAGTGGACCCGTTCGCCATCAGCGTCCTGCCGAGTGCGTGGCCGATGGCGAAGAGCAACGGCTGCGCGCGCGACGCGTCGTCGAGTGGGACGACCGGCTGGTCACTGAGCCAGTCGGCCCGCAGCTCGGTCCCCACCGCGCCCATGAGTTCGAAGAACTCGTCCATGGCCGCGGTGAAGACCTCCTCCACACCGTAGAGCTCCAGGGCCATGCCGGGGTACTGCGCGCCCTGCCCTGGCAGCAGCAGGGCGATCGGGCTGGTCATGCTCAGGGCTGCCAGCGGTAGAACGACTTGGCGATCGCGTCGGTCGGCTGCTTCCACGTCTTCGGGTCGTAGGGGTCGATCATGGCGATCAGCTTCTGGCTGATGTCGACGAACAGCGGGTGGTCCATCGCGTTGCGGATCGCCTCGCCCGAGTCGTGGTCGTCGTCGAACTGCTGCAGGTGGAAGTACAGGTCGTTGTAGTTGAACAGCTCACGCCGCCGCGTGCCCATCAGATGCGGCATCTCGGAGGCGTCGAAGTTCGCGAAGTGACCGGCGACCAGTTCCTTCTCGGCCGGGTTCATCCGCCCGACGATCAACGTGGTGTACATCTGTTTCCTCTCTGTTGTCACGGCTTGCGGGCGACGCCCGCGTACAGGAAGACGTGCTCGGAACCGTCCGACGGTTCACCGTCGGGGCGCCACTTCGGCATCTGCACGAGACCGGGCTCCACGATGTCCAGTCCGTCGAAGAACCGGGCGATCTCCGCACGCGACCGCATCGCGACGGGCTCACCGGCCTCGCTGGAGATCCGCTGCAACTCCCCCGCGGTCTCCGGGGTGAAGTCCGCGGTGAACTGGGAGAACAGCAGCATGCTGCCGGAGGGCACCGCCGCGAGGTACTTCGCGACCATGTCGTACGGGTCGTCGGCGTCGTGGAACAGGTGCATCAGGCCGATCAGCATCACCGCGACCGGCTTGTCCAGGTCGATCACCCGCCGCAGTTCCGGCTGGTTCAGCGTCGCCGCCGCGTCCCGCACGTCCGCCTGGACGACCGCCGTCGAGTCGAGGCCGCCGGTTAGCAGCTTGCGTGCGTGGTCGAGCAGGATCGGATCAGTATCCACATAGGCCACTGTGGCGTCCGGGATCACCTGCCGCGCCACCTCGTGCGTGCTCGGCGAGGTCGGCAAGCCCGCGCCGAGGTCGAGGAACTGCCCGACTCCCGACTCGGCGGCGAACCGCACGGCCCGGCCGAGGAACGCCCGGTTCGCCCTGACCACACCGCGAATCCACGGCATGGCGGCGATCAGGTCGTCGCCGACCCTGCGGTCGGCCTCGAAGTTGTCCGTCCCGCCGAGCATGTAGTCGTACACCCTGGCCGAATGCGGGATCTCGGTATTCACCGTTGTCGTTGGATTCCCGGTCATGTCGATGTTTCTAACCGCTTCGGTTCGGCCGTGTCGACAGTGTGGCCGGGCAATCCGAGGACATTTGTAGTGTTGACCAATTCCTCACACAGACCTGTCACTTTTCTGAAACGGCGGGTGTTGAACATTTGTCGCTGCCGCGCCGAAGCTGCTCACGACGGCGGATCGCGCGGCGTGACCACCAAGGGAGGGCTTCGATGCGGCAGGATGCGGGTCAGGCGCTGATGCGGCTGGTGTGGGGCTACACGAGCACCGGGCTGGTCGTCGCCGCGATGCGGCTCGAACTCCCCGACCGGCTCGCGAGCGCGACGCGGTCCACGGTGGACCTCGCGGACGAGATGGGCGTGCACGAACCGTCGCTGCGCCGCCTGTTGCGGGCGTTGACGGCGATCGGTCTCACCAGTGAGACCAGTGCAGGACACTACGCGTTGACACCGGTGGGCGCGTTGCTCCGCAAGGACGTCCCCGATTCCCTGCACGCCGTCGTCCGGGTCAGCACCGACGAGACGATCCTGCGCGGCTGGCGTGATCTCGACTGGAGCGTCCGCACCGGGCAGACGGCGTTCGACCGGATCCACGGAACGGACTTCTTCGCCCATATCGCCGAGAACGCGGAATTGTCGGCATTGTTCAACGCGTCGATGGGTGCGGGCACGACCGAGGTCGCCGAGGCGGTCACGAAACACTACGACTTCTCCCGGTTCGGCACGGTGGTGGACGTCGGCGGCGGGAACGGCACCCTGCTCGCCCCGATCCTCGCCGCCGAACCGGAACTGCGGGGAATCGTGTTCGACAGCGAGGAGGGCGTCGAACAGGCGGCCGGGGTGCTGGCGGACGCGGGCGTCGCGGACCGCTGCGAGATCGTCGCCGGGGACTTCTTCCGCGCGGTGCCCCGCGCGGATCTCTACCTGCTCAAGAACATCCTGCACGACTGGGACGACACCCGGTCGGCGGCGATCCTCGCCAACTGCCGTGCCGCGATCCCGGAGCACGGCAGGCTCCTGCTGGTCGAGTCGGTGCTGCCGGCCACCCCCGAGCCGGGCGGGCCACCGGACGACTACCTGATGGACATCAACATGCTGGTCAACTTCGGCGGCCGGGAACGCACCGAAGGCGAGTTCCACGCCTTGCTCACTGCGGCTGGGTTCCAGCCACGGCACGCGGTGCGGGTGGGCGAATTAGACGACCACCTCATCGAAGCCGTTCCAGTCACCTGAAGCAAGGAGAACACCATGGCCACACCGTCGCCGGAGTCCGTGCACGCGAACCTGATGGACTGTGTGCAGACCAACCTCGCGGTGCTCGCCGACCACCACTACGGCCCGGACGCACACCTGAACCTGGGCGCACACCTGAGTTTCCACTGGCGGCACCGGCCGGGCGAGCTGCCGACCGTCGAGCCGAGCCTGGCCAAGCAGATCGCGGCGGCCGAGGACCTGCTCGGCCTGGTCGCCCGGGACCGGGCGACCGTGTGCGGGCCGGACCTGTTCGACTGGGCCGCCGGACGCGACCTGGTGTACGTCGTCGCCGACGCCTACGAACTGCCGTGGGTCCCGTACTACGGCCGCAAACACATGGAACACAGCTTCCTGCTCGCCCCCGACTGCACGATCATCGACGCCTACGCGAACGAGACACCGTGGGGCCCGGCCACCCCTGGCACGTGGAAGCCGGTTCAGGAACAGCTGTGCCTGCCGCAGGCCGAGGTGTTCCACTTCGAACCGATCATGGCCGGGCTGCCCCGGCTCACCCCGTCGCTCGACGACGGCAATGTGGACGGTTACATCGCCGCGTACGAGCGCGAACCGAACCGGACGCGGGCGGTGGAGCAGCTCACCCTGGAAACGTGGCTGCTGACCCGGTCGCGCAAGCTGCACGCGGCCTTCCACCAGGTGCACGGCCGCACGGCCGACGAACTGGCGGAGCACCTGCGTGGCTGGGATTCGCTGTCCGAGCAGACCTATCTGGCTTATCGCCGTGTGCTGCGGGGCCGGGACGAGCCACCGTGGCTGATGGACAGGCTGGCCGGGATGCTGGCCGCCGACCGGGTGGTGTTCGACCGGCCGCCACGCGCCCGTGACGTCCGAAGTGGACCGCTGACCGGTGACGAGCTGCGCGGGGCGATCGCGGCGATCGCCAGCGCCGTGCTCGGTGTCACCGAGGCCAAACTGCTGGACGGCCTCGAGTTCACCGCGTTGCCGCGGTTCAGCTCGTTCCGGCTGGTGGAGATCATCGAACGGCTGGAGGACGAGCTCGGCGTCGAACTGGACCCCGCCGACCTGGTCCCCGAGAACCTGCACCGGGTCGACGACCTGTGCCGGATCGCCCAACAACCCGGAGTCCGCGCATGACCCTGTTACACCACATCGTCGACGAGGCCGCCGCGCGATGGCCGGACCGCCCGGCCATCACCGGTGGCGACATCACTCTCACCCATCAGGAGCTCGCGGCGGCGAGCCGCCGGACCGCGCACTGGTTGTTGGACACGGGTGTGCGGCGGGGCGACCGCGTCGTGTTCGTGAGCCCGTCGTCCGTGCTGCACCCGGTGCTGATCTACGCGGCGTCCCGGATCGGCGCAGTCGTCTCGATCCTGCACGAGCAGACCACCGAGCGGTCGCTGGCGCACGTGCTGGACGACTGCGAGCCGGTGCTGCTCATCTCGGACGACTTCACCGAGTTGGCCCGCAGCAGGGGCATCCGGGCAGCGGGCACGGACGATCTCGCCGGGCCCGCGCTGCGGGAAGGCGGGGACGCGGACACCGCGCCGGAGCCGTTGGCGGTGGATCCGCTGTTCCTGCTCTACACCTCGGGGACCACCTCGGCGCCGAAAGCCGTGGTGAGCACACACCAGTCGGTCGTGTTCGCGGTCAACGCCATCCAGTCCGTGCTGCGCTACGCCGAATCGGACGTCGTCTACTGCCCGTTGCCGCTGTCCTTCGACTACGGCATGTACCAGCTGTTCCTCGGTGCCGCGTCCGGCGCCGGGATCTGGCTGGGGCGCCCGGCCGAGGTCGGCCCTTCGCTGGTACGCAAGCTGGTCGCGGCGAAGGCGACGGTCCTGCCCGCGGTTCCCGCCGTGGCGGAGGCGCTCGCCCGCCTCCTGCCCCGCCACCAAGGCCCGAAACCAGCGCTGCGGCTGCTGACCAACACGGGAGCGGCGATGCCCGCGGCCGTGCTGTCGTCGCTGCGGTCGGCTGTCGCGGGACTGTCGGTCCAGTTGATGTTCGGGCTGACCGAGTGCAAACGCGCCACGATCGCGCCGCCGGACGCCGACCTGGACAACCCCGGCACCTGCGGCGTGCCACTGCCGGGCACCGAGGTGTTCACAGTGGACGAGTCGGGCAACCGGCTTGGCGCGGGCGAGATCGGCGAGATCACGGTTCGCGGGCCGAACGTGATGTCCGGGTACTGGCGGCAGCCCGAGATGACCGCGAAGCGGTTCGTCCGCCGCGAGGGGCTCCTGCCCGAGCTGCGCACCGGCGACCACGGCTGGCTGGACGAGGCCGGTCACCTGCATTTCGTCGGCAGGCTCGACGACATCTACAAGGAGCGTGGGCTGCGTGTCAGCGCCACCGAGGTGGAGACGGCCGCGCGGCGGGTCGCCGGGGTGGAGTCCGCTGTCGTGCTGCCGCCGGGAGATGGCCGCCCTGCCGTGCTCGTGGTGGTGACCGACCACGCCCCGCAGCACGTCCTAGCCGGGATGCGGCAGGAGATCGAGGAGTTCAAGATCCCTGGCCGCTGTCTCGTGGCCGACCGGCTTCCGTTGAACGGCAACGGGAAGGTCGACCGCAAAGCAGTGGCCGCACTACTCGTGGAGGCCGACGGTGGATGACAAGCTGCCGGAGACCCCGGCCTACGTCTACGACCTGGCCGAGGTCAGGGCCAACCAGACCGCCCTGGTCCGCGCCCTGCCGGAGAAGTCCGTCCTGTACTACTCGCTGAAGGCGAATCCGCACCCGGACCTGCTCGCCGAGATCCGGAAAGGCGGTGCCCGCGCGGAGGTGTGTTCGCGGGGCGAGCTCGACGCGGCGCTCGCGGCGGGCTGGCCTGTCGACGACGTGCTGTACACGGGCCCCGGCAAGCGCGACCAGGATCTCGCGTACGCCATCGAACTGGGCGTCCGGAAGTTCTCCGTGGACTCGGTGACCGGCCTCGACCAGCTCGACCGCGTCGCCGCCGTGCAAGCGACCGAGGTCCGGTGCCTGTTGCGGATCAACGACGACCAGCCGGTGCCGGGCCAGGGCCTGGTGATGACCGGTGTGGCGTCCCAGTTCGGCGCCGACACGTCGTGGGTGCTCGCCGAGCCGGAGCGGTTCGCGGGCAGGCCGCACGTGATCGTGTCGGGGCTGCACCTGTACATGGGCACCAATCTGGCCACTGTGGACGATCTGGTCGCGCAGTTCCGGCGGTCACTGGACACCGGGATCCGGCTGACCGAGGTGTTGCGGCAGCACGGCGCCGACATGCACATGCTCGACCTCGGCGGCGGATTCGGTGCCCCGTTCGCCCGCGGCGGCGCGGCGGTGGACCTCGCCGGGCTGAAGGACGAACTCGACCGGATGCTCGACGGGCACGACCTGTTCATCGCGTTCGAGTCCGGCCGCTACCTGGTCGGCACCGCGGGCACGCTGTACACGACGGTGCTGGACGTCAAGCAGTCACACGGCAAACGAGTTCTGGTGCTGGACTCCGGGATCAACCACCTCGGCGGCATGTCCGGACTGCGCCGCCTGCCGCCGCTGGTGCCGGACGTACTCGCGGACCACGGCGAACTCGCCGACGCGATGCTGGCCGGTCCACTGTGTACACCGTTGGACCTGTGGGCGCGTTCGGCCCCGGTCGGCGAGGTCAAGCCGGGTGACGTGCTCGCGATCCCGAACGTCGGCGCGTACGGCCTGTACGCCAGCCTCGTCGCGTTCCTCGGCCACCCGCTGCCCGTCGAGGTCGTCGTCGACGGCGACGCACCACCCAGGATCTCCCGGCTCATTCTCACCCGGAACCCAACGGAGACATGACATGGACGCGCGTTTCACCGAGTTGCTCGGCAAGTTCCTGAAGTTCGCCGACGGCAAACCGATCACCGCGGACTCGGACCTGCGGGCGCTCGGACTGGACTCGATGCAGTCCATCGAGTTGCTGTTCGCCATCGAGGACACCTACGGCATCACGCTGCCCGACGACGAGATGGGCGACGCGACCTTCGCCACCGCGGGCAGCCTGTGGCAGGCGATCGCCGCGGAACTGCCCGACGGGACGGGGGCGGTGGCATGAGCGAGCTGACCGCACTGGTCGACCAGGTCGTCCAGACGGCCGAGCGGCACGTCGCCACCGCCGACCGGGACGCGGCCTTCCCGGTCGAGGCGCTGGCGCAGTTGCGCCGGACCAAGCTGCTCGGCCTGCTCGTTCCCGCCGAACACGGCGGTCTCGGCGGCACGCTGAGCGATGTCGTCGACGTGGGCATCAGGCTCGGCCGGACCGACATGTCACTGGCGATGATCTTCGTGATGCACTGCCAGCAGGTGGCGGCGGTGGTCCGGCACGCACACGAGCCGTTCCGCGCGGATCTGCTGAAACGCGTCGGGCAGGGCCAGGTGTACCTGGCGTCGGTGACCACCGAGGCGGGCAAGGGCGGCCACCTGCGCAGCGCGGAGTCGGCGCTGAGCGGGGACACGACACTGGCCATCGACCGGTTCGCGCCGATCGTGACCGGGGGCGTGTACGCGGACGGCTTCCTGATCACCATGCGCAGCCCGAACGCCGACTCCCCCAACCAGGTCTCGCTGGTCTACGCCGACCGCGACCAGGTGGAGGTGACCGCGTCCGGCGACTGGCAGCCGATGGGGATGCGAGCCAGCCACAGCGTGCCGATGAAGCTGGTCGGCAGTGTGCCCGCGGAGCAGGTGATCGGCGAGCACGGGGCGTTCCCGGACATCGCCACCACGATCTTCGCGCCGCTGGCCCATCTGGGCTGGTCCGCGGCCTGGCTCGGGACCGCGGCAGGTGCGTTGTCCCGTGTGCTGCGGATGATCCGCGGCAAGGACGGGCGTGACCGGTTCGACGTTCGCTCGGAGCTGTTGCTGACCAGGCTGTCCACCGCGCGGCAACGGCTCGACGGCGTGCACGCCCTGCTGCGGCGGGCGGAGCAGACCGTGCGCACGTCGCCGGACCTGTCCGTGCCGACCAACCAGTTGCTGCTCAACGCGCTGAAGATCACCGCGGCCGAGCAGTGCCACGCGGCGGTGAACGACCTGGTGGACGCGGTCGGGCTGCGACACGGCTATCTCAAGGACTCGCCGACCCGGTTGGAACTGGCACTGCGTGACCTGCGGTCAGCGGCGCTGAACTACAGCAACGACCGGCTGCACCTGGCCGACGGCAGGCTGGCACTGCTCGACCCGGAGGTCCGCTTTGTCTGACCTGCTGGTCGCCCCCTCGTTGACCGGAGTGCTGGACGGCCTTCCCGCCGGGTCGTCCGGCCGGGACGTCTGGCGGGCGCTCGGCCGGGCCGGGGTCATCGAGCAGGTCGGTTCGAGCCCTGAGCCGGACCGGCTCGCCCACCTGCTCGCCGCGGTGGACCGGCGTTTCCCTGTCGGCACCACGCTGGCGGTGTGCGTGCAGGTGGCGACCGTGCTGCCGATCCTCGCCACCGGCCCCGCCGACGTGCTGCGCAGGGCACAGACGGGGATCGACACGATCGCCTTCGCGGCCACCGATGTCGGTTCCGGCTCGGACCTGACCGCGCTGCGCACCGGGGTCCGGCTCGGCGACGACGGGATCGAGGTCACCGGGGACAAGCGCTGGATCACCAACGCGACCACGGCCGACGCGTTCCTGGTGCTGGCCAGACACAAGGCGGGACGGCACTTCTCCAGCTTCACGTGGGTGCTTGTCCCTGCCTCCGCGCCGGGCGTGACGGTCACTCCGGCGGACACGACGTTGTTCGAGGGCTCCGGTGTCGGTCACGTGCGGTTCGACCGGGTGTTCTCCGGGCAGGTCATCGGACGCCCTGGCCGTGGCATGACCACGTTCGCACGGCACATCGGGACCGAACGCCTCGCTGGTGGACTGTGGTCGGTGGCGTTGTGCCGACGCGTGCTGGCCGACACGCTGCAACGCCTGTCCACGCGTTCCCACGGTGAGAACACGCTGTGGCATGTGGACAGCGTTCGGCAGCGGTTCGCCGAATGCCTGGTCCGTGTCCGCCAGCTGGACGCGTTGACCAGGGAGGTTGGCAGGCGGATCGTGCGGGACCACGACGCCGCCGCGGCGGCGTTGGTGAAGGCCGCCGCGGCGAGCACCGTGGACCACGTCCTGGCCGAGTGCGCGCACCTGCAGGGCGCCGACGGGTTCTCGGACGGCGGTGTGCAGGAGCTTCGCGCGCAGGCCGGGCTGTTCGGCGTCGGCGGTGGCGTGACCGAGGTCGTTCTGTCCACTGTGGCCGATCAGGCGTCGGCGATACTGCGCGGGATGGACCGGGAATGTTCACCCGAACCCGGATAGTCCACGCCGACGCGGGACTGTGGATCGCCACCGCTCCCCTGCCGTCCGGGGTGCCGGAGTCGGCGGCGGGCCGCAGCCTGCTGCGTGCGTTGCTGCGCGTGGCCGCTCCGGCCGCGGCGGCGGACACCGTGGCGACGCGTCCCGGCGGCAAGCCGTATCTGCGCGAACACCCCAGGATCGGCATCAGCGTGTCGCACGACCGGGGCGCCGTCGCCGCGTGCGTCGGCGTCGGCCGTGCAGTCGGGATCGATGTGCAGGTCCCGGACGACTCGCGGGAGCGCGCGTGGGTGTGGACGGTCCGGGAGGCCCTTGTGAAGACCACCGGGGAGGGACTGGCAGGCAGACCGTGGGACATCGACGTTCCACCGGGGCGCGGGTCGGGCACGTGGCGGTCGTGCCGCTGGGTGAGCCTGCGCGGCCGGTCGCCGATCCCGGTCAGCTACGCGTACCGGAAGGAAGCCTCATGACCTCGTCGGCCGAGTTGAGCTGCTACACCACGAACCTCGCCGAGTACCTCACGTGGGAGGTCACCGACGTCCGATGGCACATCGCCTCGGCGATCCGACTGGGCGTGCGCACCGGCCCCGGCGCACGGCTGGTCTTCTCCCAGCACACCCGCATGGACCAGGGCCCGGATGGACAGGAACTGTCCTACCGGGGCGCACCGTCGTGGGACACGGCCCGTGCGGAGCTGGCGCGCGAACTGGCGCGGTCGGGGCAGGTGCTCGTGGTGACCGATGCCGCACACCTGCCGTGGTCGCCGTATCCGGACGACCAGCATGGTCCACATTGGGTACTCGTCCGCGCGCAGCGCAACGAGACATGGCTGGCCGTGGACAGGTTCAGCACGATGACCATGCACGGCAGGCAGCACCCGTTCGAGGGCTGGCTGACCGACGCCGAGTTGCGGCACGCCATGACGCCGATGCCCGGCCTGCCGGTCGCCGTACGCAATCGGGACGCCCACGCACTCGGCTCACAGGTCCCACTTCCTCCCGACACGTCCTACCGCTGGCTGGTCAAGGCAGCCGCATCGGCGCCCGACACCGACGAGTGGTCCGTCGACGCCCTGCCGACGTTGCGACGCCTGGCAGACCGGCTCACCGTCGACGACACCGCCGTCGTGGACACCGTGGACGACCTGTGGGCGGCCGGAGTGCACCAGCATTTCCGGCTGACCGCGTTGACCGAACGCGGACTGGCGCCGATGCCGCTGGTCCAGCCCGTGCTCGTGGCGTGGACCAAGCTCGCGCGGTCGCTGCGGTTCGCCGCCAAGTCGGTACAACGCGGCAAGCCACGGCCCGATCTGGTCGTGCCCGCGTTCGACCGGCTGATCACCACCACCGACAAACTGTGCACCGAACTGGTCGCGGAGGTATGAGGCGATGCAGACCATGTACGACTGGTTCGCCGCGTCCGTGGCCGACGGACCCGACCGGATCGCGCTGGAGATCGGCCAGGACCAGGTGACCTACCGCGAACTGTCCGACCTCGCCGACCACATCGCCGGTCAGCTGGTCACACGGATCGGTGGCGTGCCCCGCCGGGTCGGGCTCCTGGCGGCTCGCACTGCCCTCGCGTACGCCGGTTACCTGGCCATCCAGCGCCTTGGCGCGACCGCGATCCCGCTCAACCCCACGTTCCCGCCCGCCCGCAACGCCACGATCGCCCACCTGGCCGCGATGGACGTGGCGCTCACCGACCAGCAAGCGCCCGAGCTCCCGGTTCCCGTGGTGACAGCACGGCAGGCCGACGGTCCGCCGCCCGCGCTCCCCGCGTCGACGGCCACGGCCGAGGACATCGCGTACATCCTGTTCACCTCGGGGTCGACCGGGGCACCGAAGGGCGTGTGCGTCGCGCACCGGAACGTCACCGCGTACCTGTCACACGTGATCCCGCGCTACGAGGCAGGTCCGGGCGCGCGGTTCTCCCAGTTCTTCGAGTTGACGTTCGATCCGTCGGTGTACGACATGTTCACCGCGTGGGGCTCCGGCGCCACCTTGGTTGTGCCTGCACGCGGTGAGTTGCTGGCGCCGGTGCGGTTCGTCGACCGCGGCCGTGTGACGCACTGGAACTCCGTGCCGTCGGTGATCTCGCTGGCGCACCGCATGAAGGCGTTGAAACCAGGCAGCATGCCGACCTTGCGGTGGAGCATGTTCTGCGGTGAACCGCTCACGCTGCAGCAGGCCGAGGCTTGGCAGGCCGCGGCGTCCGGCAGCGTCGTGGAGAACATCTACGGGCCGACGGAGATGACCGTGACCTGTACCGAGTACCGGTTGCCGCGCGCGGACTGGCCGCAGCCGCCGAACGGGACGGTCCCGATCGGCACCCCGTATCCGGGGCTGGAGCACCTCATCCTGGACGACGGTGAACTGTGCTTGCGCGGGCCGCAACGATTCCCTGGCTATCTCGACACAGCAGACAACGTGGGCCGATTCCTTACCGAGGACAGGGAAATCTACGACGGCTCGACCGAACTCACCGACGCGCACTGGTACCGCACCGGTGACCGAGTAGCCAGTTTCGCCGGTCAGTTGGTGCACATCGGACGGATCGATCACCAGGTGAAAATCCGCGGCTACCGGGTGGAACTGGGTGAAATCGAGGCAGTGCTGCGCAGGCAGCCTGGCGTCGCCGACGCGGTGGTCCTCGCGATGCCCGGTCGCGGCGAAACCGAACTCGTCGCTGCCTATACGGGCACACCACAGGACGAAGAAGTCCTCCTCACCGCGCTGAGTACCGCACTGCCCGCGTACATGGTGCCGCGCACAGTCACCGCGTTCGACGCGTTCCCACTGAACCAGAACGGAAAGGTAGACCGTCGAGCGCTCACCGACTCGCTCGTCGCCTGAAGGTGAGCGAGGTCACTTATCCGGGAAAGGGAGGATGAATTTTCTGTTCTCGTTGCGCTGAAACAGGCTCTGGGCCTGCGGTTTCCGTGCTCGTGGTGACCGCGCTCCCATATTCGGGTGAAGTCGGTGCCCGAATGGGGAAGAATTGTCGTGGCCGATGAGTTGGGGCAGTTGTGTCGGTCTACTGGGGTAGACAGACCGATGTCCACGCCGGGGCAGTCTGGGGGCTGTACGGCGACTGCGAGCAAGAAACCAGTGAGGTACCACGATGTCAGATGTGCTCCAGGAACGACCGGCCAGATCGGGCGGCCGCACACCCACTGTGGTGCGGCTGCTGGTGCTGGCCACGTTCGTGGTGATCCTCAACGAGACCATCATGATCAACGCCATTCCCCGGCTGATGGAGTCGTTGCACGTCACCGAGCAGTCGGCGCAGTGGGTCTCCACCGCCTTCATGCTGACCATGGCCGCCGTCATCCCGACGACCGGATGGTTCCTGCAGCGGGTCACCACCCGGCAGGCGTACGCGCTGGCCATGGGCGCGTTCATCGTCGGCACGATCGTGTCCGCGGTCGCGCCGACGTTCGCGGTGCTGCTCATCGGCCGGATCATCCAGGCAGGCGGCACGGCAGTGATGTTGCCGCTGCTGATCACCACCCTGATGACGGTCGTTCCCGAAGAGGACCGCGGCCAGGTGATGGGCAACGTCATGCTGGCGATATCCGTGGCGCCCGCGCTCGGCCCGACAGTGTCCGGTCTGATCCTGCAGGTCGGGTCCTGGCGGCTGCTGTTCGTCGTCGTGCTGCCGATCGCGGCGCTGGTGACCGTGTTCGGGCTGCGCAAGATGATCAACATCGGCGAGCCCGTGATCAGTTCCATCGACTGGTTCAGTGTCGTGCTGGCCGCGCTCGGCTTCGGCGGCTTCGTCTATGGCCTGAGCTTGTTCGGCGAGGCCAAGAGCGGCCTCGGCATCGGCTTCGTCGTCGCCGGGCTCGCGATCACCGCGGTGTTCGTGTTCCGTCAGCTCAAGCTGCAGCGCACCGACTCGCCGCTGCTGGATCTGCGCACCCTGAAGGTCGGCACGTTCCGGATCGCACTGGGACTGACGGCCGTCGGATTCCTGGCGATGCTCAGCGCGATGGTCCTGCTGCCGCTGTACCTGCAGAACCTGCGTGGCCTGAGCCCGCTGCAGACCGGTTTCCTCGTCATGCCGGGTGGTCTGGCCATGGGGCTGCTCGGCCCGACCATCGGCAGGTTGTTCGACCGGTTCGGCGCGAGGCCGCTGGTGATCCCCGGCGCGATCGGCATGGTGGTGGCGTTGGCCGGGTTCACCCAGATCTCGGCGACGATGCCGTACTGGCAGATCCTGGGCCTGCACGTGCTGCTGATGCTGAGCCTGGCCGCGATGTTCACCCCGGTGTTCACGCTCGGCATGGGCGACGTCCCCGCGCACCTGTACTCGCACGGCAGCTCCATACTGGGCGCGCTGCAGCAGGTCGCAGGCGCGTTCGGCACGGCGCTGGTGATCACCATCCTGACCACGCGGGTCACCAGCCTGACAGCTGAAGGTGTGGCCATCGCGGACGCGCAGCTGAGTGGTATGCGCATCGCCTTCATCGTCGCGACCGTCATTGCCTTGTTCACGATCATCCTCGCGCTGAGGCTGCCGAACCGGCCAACCACCAGCAGCGAGGGCGAGGTCAGCGCTCCCGTGCACTAGTCACGGGTGCTTGTACGGCGAACAACCGACCAGGCTCCGGCATACGAGTCCGGTTTCTGACCAAGCGCGGCCTGTGCGCAGGCCGCGCCCTGGTCGCGTAGGGACTGTGCGACGGTCGTCAGGCCTAGTTGTGCCGCGACGGCCGCGTCGTCCCACCCGGTCACAGCGAGGTCATCGGGGATGGCGCGGCCAGCGGCACGCGCCGCGCGGACAACCCCGGCGGCCTGCTGATCGCTCATCGCGGCGATCGCGTCCGGCGGCTCGGCGGACGACAGCAAGGTGGCCGCCACAGCCTCCGCCTCGGCCGTGTCGTTGCGTGCGCAGACCGCGACGACCACGTCTCGCCACAGGATGCCGTTGTCCGCTGCCGCCTGGCGGTATCCGTCCAGCCGTTGCCGCGTCACGGGGAACAGCACTCCCGTAGTGTCCTCGCCGCGTGTGACGGCGCTGTCGCGTTGCCGGGACAGCGGAAAACTCAGCACAGCCGGGCGGGTGGCGTCCGCGAACGCGACCGCGCCCACCGCCCGTGCGGCTGCCTGGTTGTCGATGCTCACCAAATGCAGGCCGGGTACGGCCGGGCCGCCGTGCACCACCGCCGGGCGTTTCGTCGCCTGTACGGCGAGCAGGATCGGGTCATCGTCAGACGTGGTCCACACGATGAACCCGTCGACGGCCGCGTCCTGGACACGGGCTGCGTCGTCCGTGGCGCCCGTGATCGGCAGGATCGTCACGCCGTAGCCGTGGCCCGCACAGACATCGGCGATCCCGGCCAGGAAAGTGACCGCCTGCGGGTCGTCGAACGCGTAGCTCAGGTGCTCACCCATCACGACGCCGAGCGTGCGGGTGCTGCCACGGCGCAGTGACCGGGCGCTCGGGTCGGGCCCGGCGTACCCCAGTTGGGCCGCCGCGGCGAGCACCTTCGTGCGCGCCTGGTCCGAGACGCGGTTGGGCTGGTTGTAGGTGTAGGACGCGGTCATGACCGACACACCGGCCAACTCAGCCACCTGAGCGAGAGTCACCCGCTTCGAACCCATGCCGTGCAGCATAGGTGTGTATCGTTACACAGATGGCTCGCACACTGTCCGGCGCGCCGCGCAGGGTGACCGTTTCGGCGTTCGTGGCGTTCGCCGCCTTCGGGGCGTTCTGGGGAGTCTGGGGCGCTGCCGTGCCGCGGGTGCAACACCAGGCGGGCATTGGCGACGGCCAACTCGGGTTCGCGCTGTTGTTCGTCGGCGCCGGGGCCCTTCCCGCGATGCTGCTGGTAGGCAGGGCACTCGACCGGTGGGGTCTGCGGGTCGCGGCTCTGGTTGTCTGCGCGCTCGGCCTGGCGGGCGTCGGGTTGGCCCTGACCGCCATGGACTTGGCGAGCCTGTGCATCGCGCTGGCGGTGGTCGGCGCGACCAGTGGAGCGGCTGACGTTGCCATCAACGCGATCGCCGGTCGTGCCGAGAAGATGACCGAACGGCCTGTCATTCTCCGTGCCCACGGCGTTTTCTCCAGTTTCGTGGTGCTGGGCAGTCTCTCGACGGGGCTGGCGGCGGCGCTGCCGCTCGCGGTCGTGTTCATCGCCGTCGCGGTCGTCGCGTTGGCGGCCAGCGCGGCCATGGTCAGGCTGCTGCCCGCCCACGTCACCACAGAAGGTCGCCCCAGCACGGCTTCCATGCCATCCGCGCGGTGGAGAGTCGCTCCCCTGCTGATCATCGGAATACTCGGAGCGCTCGCGCTCGCCAGCGAGAACGCGCACCAGAGCTGGAGCGCGGTCTTCGCGCACGACGAACTCCGTTCAGGTGCCGGGCTGAGCGCTGTCGCGCCCGCGGTGTTCGCCGCGACGGTCGCGGTTACGCGCTTCGTCACAGGCAGCCTCAAGGTCGTGCACGCACGCGCCGTGCTGCTCATCGGCTCGGCGGCTGCGGCGACCGGCACCGTGGTGATTGCTGTCGCTCCCACGCTGCTGGTGGCCACGCCGGGCCTTGTCGTCGCGGCGGCTGGCACCGCGGTGCTGTTCCCCACCATCGTCGGCATCGTGTCGAGGAACGTGGCCGAGTCCCACCGAGGGCGTGCCACGTCGGTCGTCACCGCCGTGTCGTACTTCGGGTACCTGCTCGGCCCTGTCTACGTTGGTCTGTGGGCGGACGGCATCGGCCTGCGCGGAGCCATGTTCGCGGTCGCCGCCCTCGGCGTCGCCTTGTTCGTCCTGACGCCCGTCCTGGTGCGCTTCAGTGGATTCGCACCGAAATCAGCCGACCAGGGTGGGCAGGTCCGCGGCGAACTGGTCGAAGCCAGGCAGTGCCAGTAGGCGGACAAGTCCCGTCAGGGGCACGCGTATCTGTGCCACTCCCGTCACGCGGTATTTAGGCTAGGCTAACCTGAGATCGGTTCACTCACTGGGGTGAGAGGCGAACAGGGACGTCGAGGGGGCATGGCTTGACGCGGCGGATCGCGGCACTGCCGATCTCGGCACTGGCACTGGTCATGATCGTACTGCCTGGTGTCGTGCTGCTCAGTCTCGCCGTGGGATCGAAGAACATCCCGCTCGGCACGGTGTGGGACGCGCTGTGGACCGATACGCCCGGTTTCGACCGGGATGTCGTGTGGAGTCTGCGGGTGCCGCGGACGCTGATCGGACTGGCCGCCGGGATCGCGCTCGGCCTTTCCGGGGCGATGATGCAGGCGTTGACCCGCAATCCGTTGGCGGATCCGGGAATTCTCGGAGTCAACGCGGGCGCCGCCGCAGCGGTCGTGTCGGCGATAGGACTGCTCGGACTGACGTCCCCGTTGGCGTACGTGTGGTTCGCGTTCCTTGGCGCCGCGGTCGCCTCGGTGCTGGTGTACCTGCTCGGATCGAGAGGCGCCGGTGGGGCGTCGCCGGTCCGACTGGCACTGGCGGGCGTGACTGTCACCGCTGTGCTCCAGGGGTTCACGGCGACGGTCACCATCCGCAGCGATTCCACTTTGGACGCTGTGCGGTACTGGCAGGCCGGTTCGATCGCGGGGCGCGGCGTGTTTGCCGGTCGCGCTGCTCGGCAGTCACCTGAGCCTGATCGAGATGGGCGGCGACATCGCCGGTGGACTCGGCGTCGCGGTACAACGTGTCCAGCTCGGTCTGGTCGTGATCTCGGTGGCACTCACCGCCTTCGCGGTCGCCTTCTCCGGCCCGGTGCACTTCGTGGCCCTCGTCGCGCCCCAACTGGCCAAGCGACTCACCCGAACCGCGAACTCCACGCCACTGACCACCGTGCTGCTCGGCGCACTGCTGCTGGCAGGCGCGGATCTGGTCGCACAGCGGGCGTTCGCGCCGACGCAGATCCCGGTCGGTGCCGCCACCCTGGTCATCGGCGGCGCCTATCTGGCCTGGCTGATGACCAGGGGACATCGAACAGCCTGAGAGAACAGGAGAGAACTGTGGTCGCCACACTGCTCGGCCCGGACAACGCGCTCAACCGGCGTGCACTGATCTCCGGCGCCACCGGCGCGGTCCTGTGGGGACTTTCCGCGTGCGGGTCGGACGCCGGGCAGCGCCCGGCCGGGGCCGGTACGCGCAAGGTCGCCACCGATCTCGGTGAGGTGGACGTTCCCGCCGACCCGAAACGGGTGGTGTCCGCGGACCACTTCCCGGCGTTCAGCCTCACCGACCTCGGCCTCATGCCGATCGGCACCTGCGAGTACAGCCAGGACAACCTGCTGCCGGAGTACCGGAACCTGCTCGGGATCGACAAGGTCGGGCCGAACGGGCAGCCCAATCCGGAGAAGATCGCCACCCTCTCCCCCGACCTGATCCTGTCCATCACCTACCGGCGTGGCCTGTCCACGATGAACCGGTGTACGACCAGCTCTCGGCGGTCGCACCGACGGTCGTTCTGCTGATCGACAACCAGTACGAGGGCTGGCGGCTCGGTCTGGAACGGCTGGCGCCGATCCTCGGCCGCACGGCTCAGGCCGACCAGATCCGCGCCGAGTACCGCGACACGGTGACAGCGCTGAAGAACACCTACGGCGATCAGCTTGGCCGGACTCGGTGGTCGGCCATCGGCGCGGTCACCGCACCGGGCTCGTGGTCGCTGTACCACCCGTCGTCGGCGATCGCCTCGCTGCTGGCCGACGCCGGTGTCCAGTTCGGGCGCGAGACCGCGACGCAGAGCTTCGCCGCCGGGGACTACTCGCTGGAGAAGCTGGGCCTCATCGCCGACTCGGACGTGATCGTCTACCCGGTCGGCAACGCGGGCCCGACGGCACAGATGCGGGACCTGCTCGACCAGCCGACATTCAAACAGTTGCCCGCGGTCAGGGCCGGGCGTGTCTTCCCCATCCGGCGGCACAACAACTCCCTGGTCTCCTACCGGGTGGCCATCGGGGCGCTCGGCGAGGTCGAGTCGATCCTGAAGAAGCTCTGACAGCACCACCACGGCCTACTCCGGCGCGGGCGGGAACTTCAGGTCCGGTGCGGCCAGCGGGGCGTCGGCGTCCAGTTCGACACCGCCCGAGCGGAGCGTGTCGTCGAGGATCCGCCACACCCACCGGGCGAGCAGGGCGACGAATTCGCTGTGGTCCAGCCTGCGCGGGTCGTCCAGCCAGTGCGCGGTACAGGAATCGACGAGCCCGACCACACCGAACGCGACCGAGCCCGCCACTCGGGTGTCCATCCTGAACAAGGCGAGGTAGTGCTCAAACAACCTGGTCAGATGAGTGCCGATCGTCGTCTTGACGTCCCTGATCGCGTGTGGACCGTCCCCTGCCGACAACGCGTGCATGCCCAGGTAGCGGTACAGGTGACGGTTGTCGGCGAGCCAGCGCGTGTGGCCGTCGACCGCCGAGGTGATCATCTCCAGCGGGGTTCCGTGCAGGTTCCACAGTGGCGCCAGCTCGGTGTGGATCAGCTGCAGCGCTTGGTCGACGATGGCGCCGTGCACGTCCGCCGCGTCCGTGAAGTGCTTGTACAGCTGAGTGCGGGCGACTCCGGCTTCCTGGGCGATCTGCTCGGTGGACACCCCGGGGCCGCGCTCGGCGATCACGCGCAGTGCGGCGTCGACGAATTCCCGTCGCCGCCGTGCGCGCTGACCAGCCCAACGGGTGGCGCGGCCGTCCGCGGAGCCGGGATGTGCCGACGAGGGCATACCCAGAGTTTACCGTTCACTCGATAATTGGTACATCCGTGTACCTGATACAGTTCTGTACTCGTTACCGCGAGTCTGGCCGATACGGGGAGACGGAGACCGGCGCGATGTCGAACGCCGCCCAGGAAGGCGCGTCGGATGTGGCGCTGCTCGACGCGGTGCGGATGGGCGACCCGGGCGCCTACGGGACATTGTTCCAGCGGCACGCGGAACCGGCGCGGCAGATCGCCGGCCAGTGGCTGAAAGGCCCGGCGGAGCAGCACGAACTGGTCGCCGAGGCGTTCGCCAACGTGCTGGCCGCGATCCGCGGCGGCTGCGGCCCGCGCGACAACATCCGCGCGTACCTGCTGGTCACCATGCGGCACCTGGCGATCAAGTGGCGGCGCAACCGCGACCAGGTCGACCTGTACGGCACAGTGCCCGAGACAGGCGGGATCCTCGACGACACCGCACTGCGGTCGGACGAGATCGTGCAGCGGCTGTGGAACCTCGACCTGGCGTGGTCGGCCTTCCGCAGCCTGCCGCCGCGCTGGCGGATGGTGCTGTGGCGGACCGAGGTGGAGTCCGACTCCCCCACCGATCTGGCGCCGATGCTGGGAATCAGCCCCAACGGCGTCGCGGCGTTGGCGATGCGGGCCCGCGAGGGCCTGCGCCAGGCCTACCTGCAGGCACAGGTTCCGACCGCGCACGACCGGGCCTGCCAGCACGCCCGGCACCTGATGGGAACGTGGACCCGCGGCGGCCTGTCCGCTCAGCGCGCGCAGCCGGTCGCCGACCACGTCGGCAGGTGCGCGGACTGCCGGGCCGTGGCCCGTCACCTCGCCGAGGCGAACCGCGAACTCCAGCCACGCCGCAAGCCCTCCGCTGTCTGACACGACCGTGGTCACTCTGACGAGTGATTCCCACATGGCCACGTCATTGCCCCGATCGCACGGGATCGGAACCAGTGAAGGGAGTACTGCCATGACCACACCCATCCCGAACGACACCACGGCGGTCCTCACCGAACTGGTGAGCGAATGGCGCCTGGTCTGGAACAGCCTCGACCAGCCCGGCGCCCCGACCGCGGACCGCGACGAGCCGGTCCGGCCGCTGGCAAACCGGGTGTCCCCACCGGACTGACGCCGGATATGTTGCCGGTCATGGACACCGGGGAATGGGAGTGGGACGAGACTCTGTTCGCTGGCAGCGCCAGCCACTACAGCGTCGGCCGCATGCCCTACCCGCCTGGCCTCGCCGACGCGGTCCGGGACGAGCTCGGCCTCGACGGCACCGGGCGGTTGCTGGATGTCGGTTGCGGGCCCGGGTCCTTGACGACGGTGCTGGCTCCGCTGTTCGCGTCCGCGGTCGGCGTCGACGCCGATCCCGGCATGATCGCCGAGGCACAGGACCGGGCCGTTCAGACGGGAGTCGGCAACGTCGAGTGGCGGCACCTGCGGGCCGAGGATCTCCCGGCTGGCTTGGGCACGTTCCGGGTCGCCTCGTTCGCCCAGGCGTTTCACTGGATGGACCAGCCGTTGGTCGCCCGCCGGGTGCGCGACATGCTCAGCCCCGACGGGGCGTGGATCCACGTCGGCGGCACCACACACAGGGGCGCCAGCGTTGGGCATGCGTACCCGGCGCCGCCGTGGGAGCGGATCGAGGAGTTGGTCGCGCGCTATCTCGGGCCGGTTCGCCGTGCGGGACAGGGTTTTCTGCCACGGGGCACTCGTGGCGGCGAGGAGACCGTCATGCGGCGGGCCGGATTCACCGGGCCTACCAGGATCGTTCTGGACGAGAGACGCGTGGCCGAACGGGATCTCGACGAAATCGTGTCGGCGGTGTTCTCGCTGTCCCGTTCCGCGCCGCACCTGTTCGGCACGCGGCTCGGCGAGTTCGAGGCCGATCTGCGTCGGGTGTTGGGCGAAGCGGCCCCCGACGGCCGCTTCGCCGAACTGACGACCTCGATCGAGGTCGTCATCTGGCACCCACCGGGTGAGTGGGGGATGCCGGGACCGGCAAGATGGCGGTAGAGCCGGTCCCGGCTGGTCTGCGGTGAACCAATATCAGGGATGGTTCGGGCAGAGCACGTACTTGTAGTCGTCGTGGCCCCGCGGCGTCACCATCTTGTCGCGCCGGATAATCGACGTCGTCGTCCCGTGGTCCTCGCATTCACGGGTGAAGCCGACACCTTCCATGTCATCAGGGTCCTCGAAGTACTCGATCTCGTAGTAGAGGTTGCCGTACACCTCGCGATACGCAGGGCATTCTTCGTAGGTACCGCACTGCTCGGCGATGGCGAAGCTGAACCCGACAACGTTCTTGCCATCCGCGCCGTACTCCTCGACCGTGTTCTTCTGCGCCACAGCCAAACCGAGACCGCGGGCGTATTTCACGAACTCGACCATGTACTCGCGGTTGCGGGCGAAGGGGAACGCTCCCTCCGAGTGCGAGTACGACTCGAGGTTGTCCGGTTCGATGGCGTCGTACTTCGAGGCCTTGCAGCCGTCGATCCACGGCTTCTGGACCTCGAGCAGCGCTTTCTGCTTCGCCGCGGTGCGGATGTCGAGCACTGCCTCGCCCCACTCGCCGTCCATCACCGGCTTCCCGTCCTTGCCTTTGAGGACAAGGTCGTTGTGATACTTCAAATACCACGCTGTCGTGCCGACCAGCTCCGGGTTCGGGTTGTTCTCCTCGTCCGGCTGGGTCTGCATCGCGTTGATGTAACAGATGTTGTACTCGACGTCAGCAGGCGGTGCAGTCCGGTCACGACTGACAATCTTCACCGTCCCGTCCGGGTCGTACGGACCACCGATCTGGTAGTCGAACTGCCCACCCGCCGGTGGCAGCTTCACGTCCGGCAGGGCGGCGGTGGCGGGCAGGGCGGCGGCGAAACTGGCCACCGCGCCCAGTGCGACCACGCCCGCCATGGCGCGTTTTCTCCAGTTCCTCATAGGAGTCTCCACTTCGGGTGAACAGGGTGCCGGAACCGGCAAGGGTGAGGGGGATACCGGTTCCGGCAGCTTGGGGGAAGTGGGATCAGGAGCGCGGCCGGTTGGCGCAGAGCTCGTAGTGATAGTCCTTGTGCCCCTTCGGCACCACGTTTCGGTCGCGCAGGATGATCGAAGTCGTCTTGCCGTTCTTCGTGCACTCCTTGGTGAACGCCGAACGCGGGTTGTCGGTGTACTCGACCTCGTAGTAGCGGTCGCCATACGGCGTGCGGTACTCCGCACACTCATCGTAGACGGCGCATTCCTCGGCGATGGCGAAGCTGAAGCCGACACTCGGGCCGGTGTTGCCGTACTCGCTGTTCACGTTCTTCTGCGCGACGGCGAGCCCTTTCTCCTTGGCGTAGCCGTTGAAGAGGACCATGTAGTCGCGGTTCTGGGCGAACTTGAACGCACCGCCCGACCGGTCGTACGAGTCGAGGTTGTCCGGCTCGATGGCTTGGAAGCCCGAGGTCCTGCAGCCGTCGATCCACGGCTTCTGCACCTCGAGCAGCGCCTTCCGCTTGGCCGAGGTGGTGACGTCGAGGACGGCCTCTCCCCATTCACCGTCCATCACTGGTTTGCCATCTTTGTGCAGCACGACATCCTTGTGGTACTTCAAATACCAGGCCGTCGTGCCCACCAGCTCCGGATTCGGCCTCGGGTTCGGCGGGTCCTCGTCCGCGCCCGGGTCGGGCTGGGTCTGCATGGCGTTGAGATAGCAGACGTTGTACTTGCCGGGAACCGGTGCCTGTTCCCGGTCACGGCTGACCACCTTCACCGACGCGTCCGGTGTGTACGGTCCGCCGATCTGGTAGTCGAACTGTCCCCCGGGCGGAGGGAGTTCGACCGCCGGTAACGCCGCCGACGCGGCGGTCACCGGTGCCGCTGACGCGCACAGCGCCGCGGCGATGACGAGGACGTGCTTACCCCAGTTTCTCATGCACATCTCCAGTGGATGAAAATGACTATCCTTTGAGGCCGGACACTCGCATCGTGGCCACGAACTGCTTCTGGGCGACAAGGAAGAACGCGATCAGCGGCAACGTCGCCACCACGTTCCCGGCCATCAGGAGCGACCATTGTGTTCGCCTGGAACCGGAGAACTCCGCCAGACCCAACTGAATCGTGTAGCTCTGCTCGTCGCTGATCGCCACGAGCGGCCAGATGAGGTCGTTCCACGACCCGATCAGGGTGAAGATCGCCAGCGTGGTGAGCGCCGGTTTGGCCAGCGGCAGGATGATCCGGAAGAACGTGCCGTACGGCGTGCAGCCGTCGAGCTTGGCCGCCTCCTCGAGCTCCCTGGGCAGAGTCAGGAAGAACTGCCGCATCAGGAAGATGCCGAACGCGCTGGCCAGCCACGGCACGAAGGCCGCGGTGACGGTGTTGATGATCCCCAGCCTCGAGAACATCACGTAGGTCGGGACCATCAGCAGCTGGGTGGGGATCATGATGGTTGCGACGATGAGAAGGAAGCCGAAGTTGCGTCCGGCGAACTTCAGTCTCGCGAATCCGTATCCGGCCAGCGAGCACAGCACGAGGTGGGCGAGCACGGAGATGCCCGTGACCACAGCGCTGTTGAACAGCCACCGCAGGACGTGGGTCTGCTCGAACAGCTTGACGTAGCCCTCGACAGTGAACTGGGACGGCCAGAACCGCGGCGGGAACCGGTTGATGTCCGCGTCCGGTTGCAGCGAGGTCAGGGCCAGCTGCACCAGCGGGAACAGGAACAGCAACGCCACGGGCAGGAGCAGCAGGTGCCACGGGCTGAACCGACGGCGGGTCCGGTGCATCAGAACCCCTCCGTCTTGGTCCGGCGGGAGTAGACGACCATGATGATGGTGATCACGAGCGTCGCCGCGAACAGCCCGTAGGCCACGGCCGAGCCGTAGCCGAACTTCAGCTCGCGGAAGGCCTGGTCCCACAGGTAGTACACGACTGTCTGGGTGGACCCGAGGGGCCCACCCCTCGTGGTCACGAACACCAGGTCGAACAGCTGCAGCGCGGTGATCGTCTGCCAGATCGTGGCGAACACCGTCACCGGCGTCAACTGCGGGACGATCACGTGCCGGAACACCCGGTACGGCGAGGCACCGTCCACCCTGGCGGCTTCGACGAGTTCCTGCGGGACGTCCTGCAGCGCGGCGAGGTACACCACCACGGTGAAGGCGAGCTGCTGCCACAGCGCCATCAGCGCGATGATGATCATCGCCTGGCTCTGGCTCTCCAACAGTCCCTGCTGGGGCAGGCCGAGCCCGCGCAGCACGCTGTTGGCCATGCCGAACTGCGGATTGAACACGAACGTGCCGAGGATGCCGGTGGCCGCCGCCGACATGACGAACGGCACGAAGAGACACGTCCGGTAGAACCCGATGAACCTGATCTTGCGGTTGAGCGCGACCGCGAGCAGCAGGCCGAGCACGATCGACGCGGGAACGAACAGCACAGTGAACAGCAGCGTGTGCCCGACCGCGCCCATCAGTTCCGGGTCGGCGGCCATCTTCTGGTAGTTGGTCCAGCCGATGTCCGTCGGCGTCGAGAAGCCGTTCCACTTCTGCCTCGACAGCAGGAACGCCCACACGGCTGGGAAAATCGACAGACCGAGGACGATCAGCGTCCCTGGCCCGATGAACGACAGTCCCACCCCCAGGCGGAGCGCACCGCGCCGAGCGCGGATGACCCCCATCGCCCGCGTTCGATTGCTCCCCCGGCCCTCACCGGTGTTACCCGGGCCGGGGTCCCTCCGGTCCACTGGGGTCTCCACCGTCGCGGTGCGCTCCATGCCTGACATCAGCTTTCGGCCAATGCTTGGTCGGCCTTGGCCGCCGCGGCGTCCAGGGCTTCGTTGCTCTTCGATGCTCCCTGCAGGGTCTTGGACATCGCTTCGCCGACGGCGGCGGACACGCCCACATATCCCTTGATGGTCGGCCGCGGCTTGGTGGCGTTGGCGAGGTTCTTCGCGATCATGTCCAACGCCGGGTACTTCTGCAGCATTTCCTTGTACGCGGGCATGTCCCGCTCGGCGTCACGCAGCGGCAGGTTGCCGAGCTTGATGCCCCAGCGTGCGTTCTGCTCCGGATCGGTCAGCCATTTCACCAGCTCGTAGGACCAGTAGGCCCGGTTGGCGTCCTTGTGGTCGAACAATCCCCACATGTCCGGACCGGACACCGTGGTGTGCTTGCCGTCGAACGCGGGCAGGGGAACCACACCGAAGTTGGTCTTGGCCTCCTCGAAGTCGTACAGGTACCACGGGCCACACTTGATCATGCCGACCTGGTTGGACGCGAAAAGCCGGTAGTACTTCTCAGTGGTCTGGTCGAGGTAGACGCTCTTGTCGTCGACAGCCATCCCCCGCAGCAACTCCAACGCCCGCACCCCGGCGGGACTGGCGAACGCGGTCTTCTTGTTGTCCGGGCTGAGCACGTCGCCACCGAGCTGCCACAGCATCGGCCACAACTGCCACGTGGTGGCCTCGCTGCCGTCGACCGGCATGCCGTAGCCGTACGTGGTGGTCGCCGGGTCGGTCAGCTTCTTCGCCGCAGCACGGAAATCGTCCCACGTCCAGTTCTCGGTCGGGTACGCGACGCCCGCCTTGTCGAAGATCGTCTTGTTGTAGCACATCACCAGGTTGTCGATCACGGCAGGGAATCCGACGACCTTGCCGCCAGGGGTGACCGTCGTCCTGGCGACCTCGGGGAACTCGTTCCACCGCACGTCGGGTTTCCGGACCTTCTCGGTGATGTCCAGCATCCGGCCGGAATCGGCCAGTTCGCTCGTCCAACTGCCGTAGGCGTAGGAGATGTCCGGATACTCGCCGCTGGCGAACGACGCGGACAGCTTGCGCTGGATCTCGTCGGTGGTCGGCGCGCCGGAGGAGAGCTTGACGGTGACGTTCGGGTGCAGCTTCTGGAAGTCCGCGGTCAGTTCCTCGAGCAGCTTGTGTGCAGGCGCGGGCTGGCCCGTCCACCAAGTGATCGTGACGGGCGCGTTCGGATCCGCCGGACCGTTCGAGCCCTCGCTCGAACTGGCGCAGGCGGTCACGCTCGCGAGCATTGCACAGCCCACGAGCACACTGGCTACGCGTAGCGACATCGGTGACCTCCTCGTTTGTTCACGGCGCCGATACGATCCGCAGCGCCTGTTCACCGAGACCGTCGATGCCCAGCGTCAACTGGTCCCCGACGGCCAGGTAGGCCGGTGGAGTGCGGCCCATGCCCACCCCTGGCGGGGTGCCGGTGTTGATGAGATCCCCCGGTTCGAGCACCATGAACCCGCTGATGTACCTGATCAGCTCGGCGACAGTGAAGATCATGGTCTTGGTGTTCCCGCGCTGCGCGGGCTCACCGTTGACGTCAAGCCACATACCCAGCTGCTGCGGGTCTGCCACCTCGTCGGGGGTGACCAGCCACGGGCCGAGCGGGTTGAACGTCTCACACGACTTGCCCTTGTCCCACTGGCCCCCGCGCTCGAGCTGGAAGGCCCGCTCGGACAGGTCGTTGGACACGGTGTACCCCGCGACGCACGCCAGCGCGTCCTCATCGGACTCGAGGTAGCGTGCGCGTCGACCGATCACGACGCCGAGTTCGACCTCCCAGTCGACCTTCGTACCACCACGCGGGTAGTGGACGTCGTCGTGCGGCCCCACCACGGTCGCGGGGTCCTTCATGAACAGGATGGGCTCCGCCGGGACGGGCATGCCCGACTCCTCGGCGTGGTCCCGGTAGTTCAGCCCGACGCAGACGATCTTGCCGGGTCGCGCGATCGGCGCACCGAACCGCCGCCCGTCCGCGGCGACCCGGGTACCCACCCTGGGGTCCAATGTAGACAGTATGTCGGCCGAGAAGAACGCGGGATTGAAGTCAACAACCGCGTCGCCGAGGTCGATCAGCGTGCCGTCCGGCTCGACCAGAACCGGCCGCTCTGCGCCGGGGTCACCGATGCGGGCGAGTCTCATCGCAGGTCTCCAGCAGTAGTGGGGCCGCCGAATACCGGAAGGCCGGAGATGGGAGTGGTAAAGGTGTGCAGCTGCCCGCTGCCGGGGTACTGCTGGAGCGTAGCGTCATCGAGCCCGACGCGGGCGGAAGTCGCGAAAAGTGTGCGGAGATCAGGCCCTCCAAATGCGACACTGGTCACACGGAGGGCTGGGAGCGTTACCACATCGGTGATCGCGCCATCGCGGTCCACTCGAATCACTCGCGCGCCGTCCCACAACGCGATCCACATCCCGCCCGCCACATCGACCGCGATGCCGTCGGGCAGAGCCTGATCAGCCTCATGCCGGTAGAACACCGTCGCCGGGCCGACATCGCCCGTTTCCACAGTGTACGGCCGCGCGTAAACCGTCCTGGCCAACGAGTCCACGTGATAGAACGTCCGCTGATCGGGTGACCACGCAATGCCGTTGGAGATTCCGAGTCCTTCCACGACGACCCGGCAACTGCCGTCGGGGTCGAGCCGGAACAGACATCCCTGCCCCGGCTCGTCGTGACAGGAGAGTGAACCGGCGAACAGCCTGCCGCGCGGGTCACACGCGGCGTCGTTCATCCGGACCGGGGTCGGTTTCGCGAAGATCTCCTTCGACCACAGAAGATCCCACTCCGGGCCGCGCAGCTGGAACCCGGTTTCCACGGTCAGCAGCCAGTTGCGGCCTGCCCGGACGATCGCGCCAACCGGCTCGTCGACTGACCTGACCTCGCAGACGCCCGTGTCCGGGTCGAGGAAGTTCACGTTCCCGGCGAGCAGGTCCACCCAGATCACCTGGGCGGTCTCGGTGTCCCAGTACGGCCCCTCGCCGAGTTCGGTCAGGATCGTGTCCACGTCACATCACCGCGACCTGTCCACCGTCGACGGTGAGCACCGCGCCGCTGATGAACGCGGCGTCGTCACTGGCCAGGAAGGCGTATGCGGCGGCTACATCCTCGGGGGTGCCGACGCGCCGCAGCGGGATCTGCTCGTCGGCGTACTTCTGCACGAACCCCTCGGGCAGGTTCGCCGCGATGGACTGGTTGAGCGGGGTGTCGATGTACCCCGGGCACAGCGCGTTGACGCGGATACCGTGTTTGCCGAGTTCGACGGCCATGCTCTTGGTCAGTTGCAGGACGCCGCCCTTGGCCGCGTTGTAGTGCGCGTAGTCCTCTTCGCCGCCAAGGGCGTTGGTCGACGCCATGTTGACGATCGAGCCGCCGCGGCCCGCGCGGATCAGCAGCCGGGCCATCGCCTGCCCGACCGAGAACATCCCGCGCAGGTCGACCGCGATGATCCGGTCCCAGCTGTCGATGCCGATGTCCACAAACGGTTCACGCCAGGAGATGCCTGCGTTGTTGGCCAGGATGCTGAGCCCGCCGCATGCCGTGTCAGCGTCCTCGACCATCCGCTGCGCGGCGTCGTGGTCGCTGACGTCGCAGACCTGACCGGTGACCTCACCCAGACCGCTCAGCTCGGTCAACGCGGACGCGAGCCCGTCGGCGTCGTGCCCGGTGATGTACACCCGGCAGCCTTCCTCGGCCAGGCGACGCGCGGTGGCCAGCCCGATGCCGCTGGTCCCGCCGCTGACCAGTGCGCCGCGGCCCGCCAACCCCCTCATGACGCCGCCATCACCGAATCGGGCACGATCACAGCCTTGGCGACCGTGGTGTTGCCCTCGGCCAGCGAGTAGAACATCTCCCGTGCCTGGGAAAGCGGCACGCAGGTGGTCCAGGTCAGGTCGATGGTCGCGGCCATCGCCACCGACTCGATGAAGTCGGCGGGGCTGTAGGCGAACGACCCGAGCACCCGCTTCTCCTGGCGCACCATGGGGTTTCCGTTCAGCCTGACCTCGTCGGCGGCCAGCCCGATCCAGATCGCGGTCCCGGCAGGGCGGCACAGGTCGACAGACGCGGCCCTCGTCGCCGGGGTGCCGACCGCGTCGAACACGACGTCGTACTCCCCCGTGAGTTCGCTCGTGACGTTGAGCCCGAGGCGTTCGGCGATCGCCCTGCGTGGCCCGGTGGTCTCGCTGATCGTCACCTCGACGCCGCGAGCCCGGCCGACCAGTGCGCAGACCAGGCCGATCGCGCCGGCGCCGATCACGCCGACCTTGTCTCCGTCACCGGCGAGCGCCCACGCGTGCACCCCGTTGGCGAGTGGTTCGATCAACGCGGCTGCGCTCCAGCTGACCTCGTCTGGCAGCATGTGCACGGCACTGTCCGGAACGACCACGCGCTCGGCGAATCCACCGGCGCGGTTCACCCCGAGCAGTCCGCGCGACCGGCAGACCTGGGCCTGACCTCGCAAACAGCTGTCGCACGTGCCGCACGTGATCAACGGGTTGATCACCACGCGGTTGCCCGCGGTGGTGGTGCCCGCGAACTCGTGCCCCATGACAAGCGGGGGCACCCGCATGCCGACCGAGCGGAAACCGTGCAGTTCGCTGCCGCAGATCCCACTGGCGTGCACCGTCACGGCGGTCTCACCAGGACCCGGCTGGGGGTCGGCGACGTCGAGCAGCTCGACGCGCCCCGCGGCAGTGAAAACCAGGGCCTGCATTCTTCCTCCGTTGGTTGGGATGGCCGGAAACGTAGCACCCTTCCGTTCAGCGGACTAGCGTTTCTGCTAGCGGAATGCAATAGTGGGCGAGTGCCTCCCACCGACACCCCCTCACACCAGGCGGTCGACCGCGCCCTGCAAGTGCTCGCCTTCCTCGGCAGGCATCCGTCCGGCGTGAGCCTCCAGGAACTGGCCGCCGGCCTCGGGATCCCGAAGCCGTCGCTGCACCGGATCCTGACGGCGATGCGCGCGCGGGGATTCGCCACCCAGCTGGAACCGGGCGGCGTGTACCTGCTCGGCTCCGCCGCGCTGGAGGCGGCGTTCACGTTCCACTCCGGATTCGACATGCGCCAACTGCTGCGTCCGCTGGTCCGCGGAATCCGGGACCGCTTCCAGCAAACGGCGCACCTCGGCTGCCTGATCGGCGGCGAGGTCAGTTACATCGACATCCTTGAAGCGAACATCGGTGTGCGGATAACGTCTGTGATCGGCGGCCGCAATCCGGCGCACGCGACCGGACTGGGCAAGGCGATGCTGGCCCGGCTGCTGCCCGGAGCCGACAGTGTCCGGGAATGGGTGGACACGCACGGGCCGCTCAAGGCACGGACCCCGCACACGGTCACCACCGTCGACGCGTTGGACAGCGCGCTGGAAGCGGTGCGCGAGCGGGGGTTCGCCATCGACAACGAGGAGAGCGAGCCGGGCGTCGTGTGCGTCGCGGCCTGTGTCCCCATGGTCTTCGGCGACCTGTCCCCCATCGCCGCGGTCAGCGTCACCGGGCTGCGCGAGCCCATGCTGGCCATCGGCGTCGAGCAGATCGGCGCCGAGCTCACCCACATGATCACCACCACCGACTTCGCAACCTCAGGGAAGACAGGGCAGGCGTGACAGTCATCAGCTTCGTCGGCGCGGGGAGCGTCGAGTTCACCAGGGATCTGATCGCCGACATCCTCCGGTTCGCCGAATTACGAGACGTCGAACTGCGGCTGCACGACATCGACGACAGCAGGCTCACCACCGCGGAAGGCGTGGCCAAGTCGGTCGCGCGGCAACTGGGCGCGGAGCCGGTCGTCCACGCGACGGCCGACCGGCGCGCGGCACTGGACGGCGCCGACTTCGTGGTGAACATCGTGCAGATCGGTGGGCTGGCGGCGACAAAGACGGACTTCGAGGTCCCCGCGCGGTACGGCCTGCGCCAGACCATCTCGGACACACTGGGCGTCGGCGGAATCTTCCGTGCACTGAGGACGTTCCCGTTCCTGGCCGACCTGGCCGCCGACATGACGGAACTGTGCCCGGACGCGTTGCTGCTGAACTACACCAACCCGATGGCGATGAACATCTGGTATCTGTCCGAAGCGGCCCAGGCGGTGAAGGCGTACGGGCTGTGCCACTCGGTGTACTGGACGGTGGTCGGCCTCAGCGAGGTGATGGGCGTACCGCACGAGGAGGTCACGTACCACTCTGCCGGTGTCAACCACCAGGCGTGGCTGCTGCGCATGGAGCGTGACGGCAAGGACCTCTACCCGTTGCTGGACAGCAAGATCGCGGCGGATCCCGAGCTGCGCCGCCGGGTGCGTGTGGACATGTACCGCAGGCTCGGCTACTACCCCACCGAGACAAGCGAGCACTCGAGCGAGTACGTCGCCTGGTATCTGCACAACGAGGCGGAGATCGAGCGGCTGCGGATCCCGGTCAACGCTTATGTGGGGATGAGCGAGGAGAACGTCACGATCTTCGAGAAGACCAGGGACATCATCGCGGCAGGCGGTGACGTCGAGATCGAGTCGGAGGCCACGGAGTACGCGCCACAGGTCATCCACAGCGTGGTGACCGGCACACCGCGGCGGATCCAGGTGAACGTGCCCAACACCGGCCTGATCACCAACCTGACCGCCGGTGCCGCGGTGGAGGTGTCGGCCACTGTGGACAAAGCTGGTGTGCACCCGTGGCACGCGGGTGCCCTTCCCGCCCAGTGCGCCGCGCTGAACAGGAACTTCCTGAACGTGGCCGAGTTGACTGTGCGGGCAACGCTCAACCAGGACCCGCGGGCGATCAGGCAGGCGGTGATGCTGGACCCGAACGCGGCCGCGTCGCTGACGGTGGACCAGATCTGGGACTTGTGCGACGACATGGTGGCGGCGCACGGCGACCTGATGCCGGAGTGGGCAAGGGACTCCCTCAAGCTCTGAGGGCAGGACGACCGGGTCCGCGGGAAGTCGCTGGGGGCCTTCCCGCGGACTCAGTCGAGCCCTTCCTCGTACTGGGTCCACTCCTCGGCCTCGGGTCAGGTCCTCGGAAACTGTCAGACCCCTGTGCTTGACTTGAAAATAGGGGTTCCCCCGATGGCGGGATTTGCCGAGGCGCGGAGCAGGTGTGTCAGCCTTCGGGGCGATCTTGCCCTGTACAGCCGCCTCGATACCGTTACGCAGGCACGACACCAGCACATTTACCCCATTCGAGTGTACTTCCGGTCCGCCGAAGGGCTCCCGCGACCTGGTCCACGAGTTGCGGTGGCACGGGAACACGGACACCATCTGCCGCATGCCGTTTCCTCACGGTCCGAAGTGGACGACTCCGGCCGCCGTGATCACCGCAAGCGCGGTGTTGCTGGCCATGACGTCGAAACCACCGGTCGGCACCATGGACCAAGGTCGACTGGCCACCGCGACCGTCGTTGTGGCACAAGGCACGAAGGACGCCCCGAAGCCGCAACCACCGGCACAACCACCCGTGGACAAGAAGGCCGACAGCCCGACCGGCATCGCCGCGGGCCCGCTGGTCCCGGTCGTGTTCGCCGGGAACCTTCCAGCCAACGTGCGAGACGCCTACCGAGCCGCCCGCGATCGGATCAACCAGGCGCAGCCCGGGTGCCACCTGCCACTGGGGCTGCTCGAGGCGATCGGCAAGATCGAGACCAACCACGCCCGCAACGGCCTGGTCGACAAGAACGGCACCACGCGGACACCGATCCTCGGTCCGGCCCTCGACGGCATCGGGTTCGCCAGGATCCCGGACACCGAGGGCGGACGCCTCGACGGCGACACGGTCTGGGACCGCGCGGTGGGGCCGATGCAGTTCATCCCGACCACGTGGGCGAACTGGTACTCGGACGGCAATGGCGACAACTTCGCCGACCCGCACAACCTGCACGACGCGGCCGTGGCCGCCGCTCGCTACCTGTGTGCGGACAACCGGGACCTGAGCACCCAGGCAGGTCTCGACCAGGCGATCCTCAGCTACAACCGCTCGGAGAGCTACCGCGTGCTTGTGCTGGCCTGGATGTCCGCGTACGCCAACGGGACAGCAGTCGTTCCGGACTCCGTCACCCCGGCCGTCTACGTTCCCCATCCGCCGAAAGCCCCCACCGGCGCGACAATGGCCGCAACGACACCGATCTCGACTCCGCCACCGGCCCAACCGCCCGTCGCAGCCTCTCCCCCAGTGCAGCCTGTCGCCGTCACCGAGCCGCTGGCGCCACCGACGGCCACACCGTCGCCCACCGCCGAACCTTCGGCCACCGCATCGCCGACCGTCGCCGCTCCGACTGTCGAACCTCCGGTCGTCGAACCTCCGGCCACCACGCCGCCACCAACCGACACCTCGCCATCGCTGCCCGGACTACCGACCGAAACGCTCATCGAACAACCGGTGTTGGCCATGGCCTGCGATGTGACGGGACTGGTCGACGGAGTGGTCAGTTCACTCACCACAAGCGATCGGCGCGACTCGACCTGTTAGGCCGCGCAGCTCTCCGAGGCTCGTTACGACGATCCGGCGAGCACGGTGAGGAAGTTGGCGACCAGCGCGGTGTCCTGGACCGGATGCCACGCGATTCCGACATCCCACACGGCCGCCGGGTCGTCGAGCTCGGTGAAGGTGACGCCCGCCGGGGCGATGCGGGCGGCGGTCGCGGGCACCAGCGCCGGTCCCACTCCCGCTGCCACGAGCGCCAGAACCGTTTGCAGGTCGTGGGTTTCGTACAGTGTCGTCGGCTGGATCCGCCATGCCGCGCAGAGCCGGTCGATCTGTGCGGTCAGACCGGGGCCCTTCGACCGGCCCAGCCGGACCAGCCCTTGCTCGTCCAGCCACGCGCCGACATCGCCGGTGACCGGGCCCGCACTGGCGACGGCGAGGTGGTCACGGCGCAGGACGCGCTGCCGGAGGTCATCGGCCACAGGCAGCCGAACGAACCCGGCGGACAGCTCACCGGACTGGATCCGGTCGGTCTGGACCGCCGACGGCAGGTCCTCCAGGCTGATCTCGACATCCGGGTAGGCCAGACGGAACGCGGCGACCGCACGCGGCGCGAGATCGATTGTGGACAGTCCAAAACCGAGTGTCAGCCGTCCGGCCGCGCCGACGGCGAGCCGGTGGGCCCGGTCGGTGAACTCGTCGGCGGCCGCGAGCAGTTCCCGCGCCTGCGGCAACAGCGTCGCCCCGAACTCGGTGAGTGTCGCGCCGTGCCGTCCTCGGGTGAACAGCAGGCCGCCGAGTTCGCGTTCCAGCGCCTGGATCTGCTTGGTCAGCGCGGGTTGCGTGATCGCCACGCTGGCCGCCGCCGGGCCGAAACCGTGGTGGTCGGCCACCGCGACAAAGGCCCGCATCCTGGTATTCATTCCATGAGGTTATGTCAACGTCCCAAAGATTCATTGGACGCATGGAACGTGCCGAGTTCTGATGAGGTCGTGGCAAACACGATGACGGTCGCGACGGTCCAGTTCGAACACCGCGCCGGGGACACGCCGTACAACCTCGGCCGCGTGGCGCACTTCGCGCGCACCGCGGCCGACGCGGGAGCCCAGCTGGTGACGTGCCCGGAGATGTGCCTCGTCGGCTACTGGCACCTACATCGACGAAGCGAGCAGGAGCTGCACGCGCTGGCCGAGTCGGCGACCGGCTCCTCGGTGAGCGCGGTCCGCGATCTGGCTCGGGAACGCGGCATCGCGATCGGCGCCGGGTTCCTGGAAAGCGCGGACGGACAGCTGTACAACTCGTACGCGCTGTGCATGCCCGACGGCGACATGCATGTACACCGCAAGCTGCACGCGTTCGAACACCCGGCGATCAGCAGCGGTGACGGCTACACCGTGTTCGACACGCCATGGGGCGTGCGGATGGCCATCCTGATCTGCTGGGACAACAACCTCGTCGAGAACGTCCGCGCCTGTGCGCTCGCCGGTGCCTCGGTGCTCCTCGCACCGCACCAGACCGGCGGGACCGCGTCACGCAGCCCGCACGGCATGCGTCCGATTCCCCTTGAGCTGTGGGAGAACCGCCACACCGACCCGGAGGCGGTCGAACGCGAGTTCCGTGGCCCCAACGGACGCGGCTGGCTGATGCGCTGGCTTCCCGCACGCGCCCACGACAACGGCCTGTTCGTCGTCTTCAGCAACGGCGTGGGCCGAGACGACGACGAAGTCCGCACCGGCAACGCCATGGTGCTCGACCCGTACGGCCGGACACTGGCCGAGACCTGGGCGACAGCCGACGACATGGTCGTCGCCACCCTCGATCTCGACCTGGTCGGGCTGTCCTCCGGACGCCGCTGGATGGCAGGCCGCCGTCCGGAGCTGTACGGAATCCTCACCACCCGGTTCGGCAACGAACGCGACCCGCGCACCGCTCGTTTCGCCACCGAACCGGTCGAGCAGACTGTACGGCCCAGGGCGTAGTTCGAACACCGTTCCCGGGCGGACGACGGTTCTGATCCCGCCTTCGACGATGGGTCGATGACTCATTGTCAGGGGAGGATCATGTCGGTTGAAAGACGATCGATGGCGGCACAGCGCGGTTTTCTGTTCGAGCGGATCCACAAGGGGAACGGCTCGGCAAAGATCGTTCACAGTGCGCCAGGACAGCGGCTTGCCGGTCACGTGCGCGGTTACCTGGGATATCGGAACGAACGGGGCGATTCGGTGCGGCTGCGGTTGGTGCCGTCGACCCGGATCAACCTGGATTTCAACCTGGGCGAACGACCTCGGCTGATTGATTCCCACGCGGCTCCATCGGGAGCGATGTATGGCATGCGCACGCGTCCCGCGACGCTGGCGTGCGTTGACGGGCGGGGCATTCTGGTCGAGCTGTCCCCGCACGGGGCATATACGTTGCTGGGCGTACCGCTGTGGGAAGTCACCAATACGGTGATCGATGTCGCCGATGTGTTGGGCCCGACCGCCGACCAGATCATGGCCAGACTGGCGGAGACGTCAACGTGGCAAAGCCGCTTGGCGTTACTCGACGACGCGCTCGCGGCCCGGTCCGAGATCGGACCACGAGCGGCGCCGCAGGTCGTGTGGGCGTGGCGTCAGCTGTGCCGATCTCATGGTCGCGTTCCGGTTGACCGACTGGCGGCCGAGGTGGGCTGGACGCGTCGGCATCTGCTGACCCGGTTCCGTGAACAGATCGGGGTGCCCCCGAAGACCGCTGCTCGAATGATCCGCTTCCAGAGCGCGCTGCACCTGCTCCTGCGGTCGGAGCCGCCGCCATCGTTCGCCCGCCTCGCGCAGGCGACTGGCTACAGCGACCAGGCCCATCTCACCCGCGAATTCCGCACTCTCACCGGCACGACACCTGTCGAACTGACGGCCGCATGGCCGTACCACGACTAAGACGCACAGTTCCCATTCGTTCAATACGCGACATAGGACGATCCGATAAACCGTAGTCGGCTTTCTCCCGGGGGCAGGGTTCCGTCAAAGTCGGGCTTTGCGCGCAAAGCAAGCGCAAGAGAGCAAGCGTGTAAGCGCAAGCGGGCAAGCGGGCAAGCGTGTAAGCGGCCTTGCGCGTAGGTGGCCTTGCGCGCATAGCGCATGGGTGTGGTTCGTGGTTGGTTTCCTCCCGTATGGCCTGGGCGCAGCCATACCACGGCGTGTCGGGAGGTCGGCCTACGCAAACCAACCCACAGCGCAGGCGATACCGACCTCCCGGCACGCCGTGGTTTCCTCCGGCAGGACATACGGGAGGGAACCGACCACGCCTCTTTTTCCAGGCACAGGAAATCACGTGAGCACAGCCAACCGGGTGGACAGACCACGTGTTGGTTTCCCTCTCGGCGGCCTGCCGTCCGGCGAGGACCCGCAGTTCAAGCCACAAGCCAACTCGAGGGTCGGGAACAAGCCCGACACACCGGGCACCACAATCACGTCCCTGAAGCGGGCCTTCGGCGGTAACAGCACACAGAGTGGCGGCGGCACACACGCGGCGGCAGCAGTCATACAGCGACGGCAGTCCCGAGATGGCGACAGTCACGTGACAGCCGCACCCATACGGTCGCCGCACCCACACGACAGCTGCACCCAAACGACGGCCACACCCACGAGATGGCCGCACCCACACGGCGGCGGCACTCACGAGATGGCCGCAGTCACGTGTCTGCCAGGGAAAGACAAAGAGATGCCTCGCCGGCGGGCAGGCCTCCAAGAGGGGGACACAAACAACTCTGTTCGCCGAGCCGGTTCGCTTAACCCACGTGATTTCCTGGGTCGAGTGGGGGGCGCGGGGCGCCCCTCCCGTATGTCCTGCCAAAGGAAACCACGGCGTGCCGGGAGGTCGGTATCGCCTGCGCTGTGGGTTGGTTTTCGTAGGCCGACCTCCCGACACGCCGTGGTATGGCTGCGCCCAGGCCATACGGGAGGGACACCCCACGAACCACACCCCTGCGCTGGCGCGCACACCACACACCCTGCGCTCTTGCGCTCCTACGCGCGACAGCCGTCTTCCAGCCGAAACCCGCGCACACCACCCCAACCACAACCGGCACCCACACGATCGGCCGACCGCCCGACTTTGACGGAACCCTGGGGGGAACGGGAGTCAGCGTAAGACTGGCTCCCGTGCAGGCGGTACCCACCAGCGCTGGTGGTGGGCACCGCACTAACTGCCCAGCGGAACCAAGCCCATGGAACGGAACTTCCAGCCGTCGGACTGACGCTCCGCCTCGAACTGGACGCGCAGCACCCGCTCGGTGGGCTGCGGCGCGTCCACGCTCGTGACTGTGGTCTTCACCAGCGCGAGGCCGGTCACCAGGTCCGCTCCGACCGTTTTCGCCGCGATCATCGGATCGCGCGCGACCGTCACCGTGGTGCGTTTCTCCTTCAGGGTCTGCGCCGCGTTGGTCATCGCGCCGCGCATCTGGGACAACAGCGGTTCGGCGGTGACCGCCAGCTGGCGGTTCAGCGAGCCGTCGACGTCGTTGCCGTCCACTCCCATCAGGGACACCAGGTTGGTGTGGACCTCAGCCAGCGCGGTATCCCGCACCTGGGCCATCGCGTTGTCGCTCCAGGGCTTCGGGAGTGACTTGAGCGTCGGGTTGACGACGATCTCGCTGTACCGCCAGGTGTTCTGTTCGCGCTTGGCCACGGCGAGGATCGCCGCTGCCCCTGCGCCGGACTGGCCACCGGGGCGGGTGCTGGTCTGGTCGACCATCACGAGCACTCGTGCGGACGTCTCGTACAACTCCGACACGGCGGCGTCGTGCACCTTCGAGGTGACCTGCGCCCCGGCCTCACGCACCGGGCCGAGCAGCTTGTCCACCTCGGTGCGGGCCGAGCCGGTCAGGTGCTGGGCGACGGCCTGCTGCTGGCCGCCGGGGTTGGCCGGGTCGAAGCTGAACACGGCCTCGATCGCGGTCTTCGTCGCGGCCAGCACGCTCTCGGTCGCGGCGGGATCGACCGCTGCCAGGTTGACCGGTTTGGACGATGCCGGTGGTTGCGGAGCGGACACGGGCGTCCCCTCCACCGCTTGCGTGCAGCCTGCGAGCAACGCCAGGCACAGAATCGGCCACACCCTCACAGCTACCCCGTTCCTCGCGCTCGACCTCATTGTCAGCGCACGTCCACTCACACTGCGTCACAGCAATGAGATCAGACGTCCGTACGGACTCGACACGGGGCCCCAGTTCGTCCTAACGGACTGCGCGGACCGGACGGATCAGCGCGGCGCCGATCAACGCGGCCACGGCAGCGAGCACATAGAGCCCGGTGTACCCACCCAGCGCGGTGATCACCGCACCCGCGACGGCGGGCGCGACGGCCTGCGGGGCTGTGTTGGCGATGTTCACGATGCCCAGGTCGCGGGCTCTGCTCGCTTCGGACGGCAGCACCTCGGTGATCAGCGCGTTGTCCACCGCGAGGTAAACGCCGTAGCCAACGCCCATCAGCGCGGCGGCCACCAGCGCCGAGGGCCAGCTCTGGCCGAACCCGAGTATCAGCATGGCGGCACCGACGATCACCGACGACACCACCACGAACACCTTGCGCCTGCCGGTCCGGTCCGACCACTTCCCGGCGATCACGCTGGTCAGCAACACACCGGCGGTGTACAGCACGATCAGGACGAACACCGCTTTCGGCGGATCGGGGTGCTTGACCACGTCACGCAGGTAGTACAACAGGTACAGCGTGCCGACCGCGTTGGCGAGCTGGATGGCGAACCGGCAGCCGAACGCCCACCCGAGGTCACGGCTGCCGCGGACGCGAAACGGTGTCGAGACGGGCGGCCGCGCGGGTTTGCGGTCGAGCGGGTTGAGCAGGAACGGCACGATCAGCGCGAGCAACAACAGGGCCAGCACCAGATATCCGCCGTACTGGCCGGTCACGACACTGGTCACCAGGAACGTGCCGAGGATCAGCGACAGCGGGATCGGCAACCCGATGAAGGCGGACACCAATCCGCGTTGCCGCACAGGCACCTGGTCGGGCACAGAGGCGGTGAGCGCCGCGTACATCGCGTTCGTCCCCGCCTGGACCACCGCCCACAACACCGCGACGCCCAGCAACGCCTGCTGCGAGCCGAGCGCGATCAGCGCGGCGGCGCACACCAGGCCGCTGCCCAGCACCCACGGCCGACGCCTGCCGAACCGCGACATCGTCCGGTCGGACAACGCACCGGCGATCGGGCAGACCACAATGGACACGATCGCGGCCACCGTGGTGATCCAGCCGAGGTTGACCACCTTCGACGCCGGGTCGATCGCCTCGATCTGCAACGGCAGCAACACCTGGATCGGCGTGAGCACCGCGACCGACATGCCGAGCGTCGCCAGCGACAGCGACCCGATCCACACCCCGCCGACCGGTTTGGTCGGCACGTCCGTCACCGTGCTGTCCGCGGTCACGCCGACTCCGAAATGGACACGTGCACAGTATGCCTGCGACCGGCCCCGGTCGGCCCCAGACGCACCGACAACGCCAGCCGCCCGTCCGGGTCGGCCCGCACGGTCACCGTGCGGCGGTCGAACGGGCCGTCGACGGCGACCTGGTGCTCCCGGTCCGGTTCGAACCACTCCGCGGTCCGCACGGTCGCGGTGCCGCTGCCGATCAGGGTGAAGCCACTGCAGTGCGCGTTGGCCAATGTGGAGAACTCCATCCGTGGACGTCTGAAGTGGACTGTCCAGCCGCGCGCCCGGTAGTCGGCCTCGGCCGAGATGTGCGAGAACGGGGTCGGGGTGATGGTCGGGTTGGCGAAGACGTTGGCGATGGTCGGCAGCGTGGCCCGCAGGTCCCGCGCCCAGTAGGGCCAGTCGTGCGTGCCGTGGCCGTAGTGCCAGTCGTGTTGGATACCGAGCCGTTCCAGCCGCCGGTGCAGGCGCATCGACTCGTGGAACACGATCGCCTCGACCGGGTCCGGTTTGGACCGGATGTCCAGCGGACCGGGCAGGCCGGTTCCGGTCCGCACGGTCAACGACATCCCACGCAGGTTCGGCGCGAGATCCCACGGGTTGTGCGCACGCCAGCGGACAGACTGGGTGATCCGGTCGCCCCAGATCGCTCCGAGCGGCCCGCCGTCGCGCCGTGCGGCGATCTCGGGCACGAACGTGTACCGGTTGGTGTCCACCACGCCGGAGAAGCTCGCCACGGCCGTGAACAGGTCCGGATGCCTTGCCGCGTAGGACATCGCGCCGAACCCGCCCATCGACAGCCCGGCCAGCGCGCGGCCGCGGCGGTGCGCGATCGTCCGGAAGGTCCGGTCGACCCACGGCAGCAGTTCCCTGATGTGGAACGTCTCCCACCGCGCGAGGCCGTAGCGGCCCGGCTTGACCCAGTCGGAGTAGAAGCCGTTGCCCGCGTTCGGCATCACCACGATGAACGGCATGTCCTCCGTGGACTTCGTCGCCTCACCCTTGTCGGTCCACGACCGGTAGTCGTCGTCCCCGCCGTGCAGCAGGTACAGCACCGGGTAGCGCACGCGCGGATCCTCGCCGTAGCCGTTCGGGAACAGGATCCGCAGCCTGGTCGGGTCGGTGAGCACGCGGGAGCGCAGTTCGTACTCGGCCAGCCGGGGGCCGATCACCATCCTTGACGTGACGGTGGGACTTGACGTGCCGATGTCAGTCCTTTCGGTACGGTCGTCGATCACCGCACACCGGCCAGCCGCTCCGCGCGGATCGCCGCACGCCGGACCTTCCCGGCCTCGTCGCGCAGCGGGTAGTCGACGCGCTCGAACGTGCGGGGCAGCTTGTAGCTGACCAGTCGTTGCTTCAGGTGGTCGAGCAGGTCGTCGACGTCGAGAGGCTCGGCGGTCTGCACGACGGCGTGCACGATGTTGCCGTACTCGTCGTCCGGCAGGCCGATCACACAACTGGACTGCACGGCGGGGTGTTCGTCCAGCGCGGCCTCGATCTCGGCCGGGAAGACGTTGGCGCCACCGACCAGGATCATGTCCGGTTTGCGGTCGGCCAGGTACAGGTAGCCGTCCTCGTCGAGCTTGCCGAGGTCACCCTGCGACTCCCAGCCACCGTCCAGTGTGGTCGGTTCGTCGCCGAGGTACCGGTAGGTCGCCGGGTCTCCCGGCGACGGGCGCATCCAGATCTCGCCGACCGCACCGACCGGCACGTCGTTGTGGTCCGCGTCCAGAACGCGCATCTCGCCGCGAGTGACCTTGCCGACACTGCCGGGGTGGGTCAGCCAGTCCGTGCCCGAGATCAGGCACCCGGCCTGTGCCTCGGTGCTCGCGTACAGCTCGTACACCCGCTCCGGGCCGATCCAGTCCAGCCACGCGTGTTTCAGCCACGGCGGGCACGGTGCCGCGCCGTGCAACACGACCTGCAGGCTGGACACGTCGGCGGAGTCACGCTCGTCCGGCGGCAGCCGCCAGATCCGATGCATCATCGTCGGCACCAGGAAGACCCATTCCACCCGGTGCTCCGGCACGAGCCGCAGCAGTTCCGACGGGTCGAACCGGGACATCACCACGATGTGGCTGCCGGTGAACAGGGCCGCGGCGGACATCATGAACGGGGCGTTGTGGTACAGCGGACCGGCCACGAGGTGCACGCCGTCCGGCCGCATGCCGAACAGGCCCGCGAACTCGTCCATCACCTCGGCCACCGCGGGATGCGTGGCCACGATCACCTTGGGACGGCCGGTGCTCCCACCGGACGTCGGCGCCTTCCACGCCGGTGCCACCGCGGGTGGCAGCGGCTCGTCGGAATCGTCCGGTTCGACCTCCGCCCGGCCGAGACCCACCACAAGGGACGGACGTACCACGTCCAGCAGAGCCTGCTGTTCACCGTCGGGCAACCGGTAGGACACCGGCTGCGGGGTCGCGCCGAGCTTCCACGTCGCTACCGCGGCCAGCAGGGAACCGATACCATTGGGCAGGCCGATGGTCACCAGATCGCCTGCCTTGACGCCCCGCGCCGCGTAGGCGCGGGCGACCGCGTTCGTCTGTTTGTCGAACTGCGCTCTCGTCAGGGTGATCCCGTCACAGGTGACCGCGGGACGGTCCGGGTCGGCTGAGGCGAGCTCGGCCAGGCGGGTGGCCAGCGGGGTGGGCGGCATCGGCAACGACCCTTCCATGCACATCGTCGTGTTCGGTTCAGGATTACCCTGATCAGTGATTGCCACAACGTCAGGCGGGCAACGGTGGCCGCCACACCATCCTGGCAGTGCCGGGATTGGAGGTATCCACAATGACCGTCCGCGCCGTCCTCGACGACCTGCTGCGGGATCCGGCGATGCTGGACGCCATCGTGAACCGGCTGGTCGCCAGGATCAGGACCCAGGTCCCCGAGTACGACCGGATCTCCGAGGCCACGCTGCGGCAGGGCAACCGGCAGATCATGATCGCCGCGCTCGTCCAGCTGCGGGAGGGCAGGCTGCCCGAAGGCGCGGAGCTGCGCGAGATCAACAGCGTCGGCGCCGACCGGGCCAGGCAGGGCATCAGCCTGACCGCCGTGCTGGCGGCGTACAGCGTCGCCGGTGAGGAATTCTGGAATCTGCTCTCCACCGAGTGGAAAAGGCGCGGTGCGAACGACGCCGCGTTGCTGCAGGTGATGCACCTCATCTGGCGGTGGCTGGACGTGGTGACGGTCGCGGCGGCCGAGGCGCACCGCGAGGTCGAGCTGCGCAGTGCCCGTGAGGACGAGCAGCGGATGGGTGACGCGCTGCGCGCGTTGCTCACCCAGGCTCCGTCGGAACTGGCCACGCAGCAGTACCTGGTGCAGCTCGGCCTGACGCCGGGCGGACGGTATTCCGCGCTGCGCGGCAGGCTCGCGCCCGGTGTCCCGGTGTCCGCGCTGCGGGCCACAATGGCCGATGGCGCACTCGTCGCGGCCGTGGTGAACCAGGACGTGCTCGGACTGTTGACATCGCAGGCGGAGCTGCTGCCGTCGCTCGGCACTTTCGGGATCGGACCGGAGGTGGCGGACCTGCGTGCGTCCTATGTGGCCGCGGGGCGGGCGCTGACCGCGGCGCTGCGGATGGGGCTGACCGGCCAGCACAGCCTGGCGACGCTGCGGTTGGCCGGAGTCGCGGCGGTCGACGACGAGATGACCGCGATCCTCACCGAACGCCTGCTGGTCCCGTTGCGCGTCAAGGGAAACTTTGGTGAGGAGATCTGGCGGTCGGTGCTCGGATACCTGGCGCACGAGCTGCGGATCGACGAGACGGCCGCGGCGATGCACGTACACCCCAACACCCTGCGCCACCGGCTCACCCACTTCTCCGACCTCACCGGCGCGGATCTGCGCAACCCGGCCGACATCGCCGAGATCTGGTGGCTCAGCACAGTTCCAGCCCCCAACGCCTGAAAAGCCTCGTGAGTGGTTGGTCCGGTTAGAACCGGACCAACCACTCACGAGGTTCTTTCTGGGGTTTTACTGGCGCACGCGGGACAGCGCGGCAGCCAGGTGCTCGGCGATCACGTTGACGTTCGGCGGATCCAGCACCGACAGGTGGTGTCCGGGGACGACCACCAGTTCCAGGTCGGTGCAGACGGCGTCGAACCCGCGTGCCGGGTCGGTCCGGTCGAACCGCTCGTCACGCAGTCCACCGGGGACGGGGCTCGCGGCGCTGTAGAAGATCGCCGGGCCGGTGTACTCCGACGGCTGGTAGCGCTCGAGCATCCGGGCGTCGAGGAACGATCGCCGCTGGTGGGTCAGGATCGCGTCGCTGACCCTGGCGTCCACCACACCAGCGGCGAGAATGGTCGAGACCAGCAGGTCGGCCTGTGCCACGTCGTCCAGCCTCGCCAACTCGGCGAACGGCAGCTCGACGCGCTTCCCGTACGCGGTCTCCAGGAACTCGCCGAACCGCTCGAAGCGGCGCTCCAGCAGTTCCACTTCCGACAGTTCGGTCTCCAGCGGCAGCGGCAGGATCGGGTCGACCAGGCCGAGCAGCTCCACCTGTTCACCCGCGGCGGTGAGCTGCTGCGCGGCCTCATAGGCGAGGAACCCGCCGAAGGACCAGCCGACCAGCCGGTACGGCCCCTGCGGCTGGATCCGCCGCAGTTGCGGCAGCAGCTGCGTGATCCGCTGTTCCACTGTGGTCGTCCCGTCGACCCGGTCGAACCCGTACGCCGGGATGTCCGGGTCGATCAGGTCGACCAGCTGACGGAACACCGCTGTGTCGCCACCGCCGGGGTGGAAGAAGAACAGCGGCGTCTGCCGTCCGCCTTCGCGCAGCACCCGCAGCGGGCCGGACCGGTGATCCAGTTCCCGGATCTTCCCGGCGATCAGCTCGATCGTGGGCTGGGTGAACAACGCGGCCGTGGTCAGTTCGTGGCCGCTGCGTTCGGCGAGCAACGCTGTGACCGCGTCCGCTTTCGCCTCGTCGCCACCCAGCGACGCGAAGTCGTGGGTCACGCCGACGGGAACACCGAGCACTTCCTGCCACGCCGCGGCGACGAGCCGCTCGGCCGCGTCACGCGGCGGCACGAGCACTGTGCGGCGCGGCAACGGCGCACCGGACGAACTGTCCGACACGTCCAGCTCCGCGTGGATCCGTGACGCCAGGTCGGCCACGGTCGCGCCACGCAGCATCACCGAGACCGGCAGGTTGAGCTCGAAGTCGTGCTGGAACGCGTTGCGGATCCGGACCGCGAGCAGTGAGTCGACGCCCAGGCTGGTCAACGGGAGGTCGTCGACGAGCGCGTCGGTCTGCAGGCCCATCACCGACGCCACCCGGAACCGCAGCTGCTCGGCGGTGAGCCTGCGGATCTCGGCGGGTTCGAGCTCACGGACCGCCGCGATGCCCGGCCAGTCGCTGGACTCGACGGCCGCGACCGCGTGCCCGGCGAGGACGTCGGCGAAGAACGGCAGCTTCGGCAGATCGGGGAACGCCGCGACCAGGCGGGGTGCGTTCAGCCGCACCGCGCCGACTGTCGCCGCCTGCGCGGTCAGCAGATCCGCGATCAGCCCGAGTCCTTCCGCCGGAGCGATCGGGTGCAGCCAGGGCACCTCGATGTCCGCGGCGGCACCGACTTCCGCCCACGTGCCCCACTGCACTGTGGTCGCGGGCAGGCCTTTCGCCCGGCGGTAGGCGGCGAGGTTGTCCAGGTACGCGTTGGCCGTGGAGTAGGCGGGCTGACCGGGCAGACCGTGCAGCGCGGTGGCTGAGGAGAAGCCGAGCCACCAGTCCAGGTCCAGCTCGGCCGTGGCCTCGTGCAGCCGCCACGCGCCCACTGCCTTGGGACGCCAGGTCTTGCGCACGGTGTCCTCGTCGAGCAGTTCCACCGTCCGGTCGTCGAACAGGGCGGCGGCGTGCACGATGCCACGCACGTTCCCCGCCGCGGCGACGAGTCTGTCCGCCACGCCCGGCTCGGCGATGTCACCCAGCACGACCTCGATACGGGTGCCGCCCGCGCGCAGTTCCTCGATCACCGCGGCCGACGCCGGTTTCGGCGCGCTGCGGCCGTTGAGCACGAGCGTGTGCGCGCCGTGGTCGGCCAGCCAGCCCGCGAGCAGCAGGCCGAGACCACCGAGTCCACCGGTGACGACGTAACCGCCGTCCGGCCGCACGAGCGGCAGGTCGCCGGACTGCGGAGCCGGTGCGGCGGCGAGCTTGCCGACGTACCGGCGACCGGCCCGCCAGGCGATCTCGTCGTCCGCCGCCCCGGTGGTCAGCTCGATCGACAGTTCCGCCGCGGCCCTCGCCGGGTCGGCACCGTCCAGGTCGAGCCAGGTCGTCCGCAGTGCCGGGTGTTCGAACGCCAGCACCCGCACCAGGCCACGCACGGCCGCGGGGCCCGGCTGACCCGGGTCGTCGGCCAGCACCGCGGCGGCCGATGTCGTCACCAACCACAGCCGCGGCGGCTCACCCGGCCGGTCGACCAGCGTCCGTGCCCATTCGGCGGCGGCAAGCAGCGTCCGCTGCGCGGCTTCGAGACCGTCGCCGCCGTCCTCGTCCACGAGCAGGACCACGGACTCCGGCTCCTCGACGGCCAGCACCGAAGCGTCCACTTCGGACACGACACGAGCCGGGAGGCCGACCGCGGTCAGCGTCGCGAGCGCCCGGTCGACGAGCGCGTTGCGCCGGTCGGCGACCAGCAGCACCGGTCCGTGCTGCCGGGTGCCCGGCGCGTCCTGCGGCTGCCAGGTGCGGTGCAGCAGCCGGTCCCGCAGCGGTGCGGCGATCTCGGCACGCGGGATGCGGCGCACGAAGATGTCGGTGATCTCCAGCACGACCCGGTCGTTGAGGTCCAGCAACCGCAACCGGCCAACCAGCCCGGCGGCGCCCGGCTCGGGCGGCGTGATGCTCACGTGCGCGAACGCGCCCTGCGCCGGATCGCCGTGCAGCCGGACCGAGCCGAACTCCATCGGCATGTACAGCGAGTCGTCGCCGTTGGTGCCGGACAGCGCGGCGGCGAAGCCCTGCAGGCAGTTGTCCAGCAGCACCGGGTGCACGAAGTAACCAGCACGCGGGGCCGACTCGGGGATCTCGATGGTGACCACCGCGCCCGTCGGACTGGTGCGCACGTCGGAGATGCCGGTGAACGCGGGACCGTACTCCACGCCGAGCGACCGCAGCCGCTGGTAGAGCTCGGCGGGCGCGAAGCCGGTGCCGTGCTCGTCGTCCAGTTCCCACGCCTGCGGCGCCGAATCGTCCGCTGCGACGACCGTGACGCCACAGTGCAGGATCCAGGTGCCTTCGGCGTCCTTGGTGTACACCGCCACCTGGCCACCCGGCCGGGTGCCGTCCTCGAACGGAGTGAAGGTAGTCGTGACCGGTGTGTGTTCGGTCAGCGGCAACGGCTGGTGCAGCGCGACGTCCTTGAGCGCGAACCGGTCCGGCGTGGTGCCGAGCGCGGTGGACGCGGCGGTGAGCGCCATGTCGATGTAGCAGGCACCGGCCAGGATCGCGCGGCCGTCGATCCGGTGGTCGGCCAGCCACGGCTGCGCACCGGTGCCGAGGTCGGCGCGCCACAGGTGGGTCCGCTCCCCCGGCAGTTCGACGTGCACACCCAGCAACGGGTGCGTCCCGGCGGGGACCGCGCGGATGATCGGCTTGGCCCAGTGCACGGTCCGCGTCCACGGCGTGGTCGGCACGTCCAGCAGCCTGCCGTCGGTGGCCGGTGGCATGGCGCGGACCGCGAGCAGGGAGCCGAGGTTCGCGTGGAAGTGCCAGGTCTCCGAGTCCGAGCGGCGCAGGGTGCCCAGCACCGTCGCCTTCCCCGCGGTCTCGCTGATCGCGTGGAACAGCACCGGGTGCGGGGAGATCTCGACAAACGTGGTGAATCCGTCGGCCACCGCGGCGGCGACGGCGTCGGTGAACCGGACCGGCTTGCGGATGTTGCCGACCCAGTACGCGGTGTCGTGCGTGACCTCGGCGCGCGGGTCGTCCACCGCGGTCGGGTAGATCCGCACTGACGGCTCGAGAGCGCGCACCGCGCGCAGGTCCGACCGCAGCCCGTCGGTGACCTGGTCGACCACCCGTGAGTGGCTCGCCACGTCGATCTTGATCAGCCGGGCCAGCAGGCCGCGCTGCTCGACCAGGTCGACCAGTGCGGGCACCTTGTCGTGCGGTCCGGCGACGACCGTCTCACTCGGCGAGTTGTAGACGGCGACGTCGATGTCCGCGCCGATCTCCGGGTGCTCGGCCAGCAGCCGGGTGACCTCGGTGGCCGGGAGTTCCAGCACCGCCATGGCGCCCGTTCCGCCGGTGGTGGCCAGCCTGGCCGACCGGCGGACCGCGATCAGGGCACCGTGCTGCAGGCTGATGGCCCCGGCGACCACGGCCGCGGCCACCTCGCCGATCGAGTGCCCGATCACCGCGGCCGGTTGGACACCGTAGTGCTGCCACAACCGGGCAAGCGCCACCTGGAGTCCGAACAGGACTGGCTGGACCTCGTCGAACAGTGCGAGGTCCCGGCCGCTCTCGAGCGCCTTGCGCAGCGCGGGGCCGGAGACCGCCGACAGCGCGTCGTCGATCTCGTCGATCGCGGCGGCGAACACCGGCTCCTCGGTCAGCAGCCGCTTGCCCATTCCGGCCCACTGCGCGCCGTGCCCGGAGAACACCCACACCGGCCCCGGGCCGATCTGGTCACGCTTGCCCAGCGCGACGCCCGGCGCGGCCGTGCCCTGCGCCAGCGCGTCCAGTCCGGTGAGCAGTTCGGCGCGGGTGCCCGCGGTGATCACGGCCCGGCTGCGGCCGCTGCCGCGGCGAGCCAGCGTGTGCTCTACATCGGACAGTTCGACGTGTTCGCCCGGTCCGGCGAGCCAGTCGGCGAGCTGCTTCGCCGTCCGGCGAAGCCGGGCGACCGATGTCGCGCCCAGCAGGAACTGTCCCGGCTTGGCCAGCGGGGTCGGCTGCTGGTCCACGACAGGGGCCTGCTCGACGATCACGTGCGCGTTGGTACCACCGAAGCCGAAGCCCGACACCCCGGCACGGCCGGGACGGTCCCGGTTGGGCCACGGCTGCTGCTCGGCGGCGACCGTGATCCGCAGTTCGTCGAACGGGATGTGCGGGTTGGGCTCCGTGAAGTGCAGGCTGGCCGGAATCCGGCGGTTGGCCAGTGCCAGCACTGTCTTGATCAGCCCTATGACGCCCGCCGCAGCCTCAAGGTGCCCGAGGTTGGTCTTGACCGAGCCGAGCAGCAGCGGCGCAGAGTTCGGGCGCCCCTTGCCGAGCACGGCGCCCAGCGCGCTCGCTTCGATCGGGTCGCCCAGCAGCGTGCCGGTGCCGTGCGCCTCGACGTAGTCCACCTCGGCCGGGTCGACTCCGGCCGACGCGTACGCGGTGCGCAGCAACGCCTGCTGCGCCTCGGGATTCGGCGCGGTCAGCCCGTTGGACCGGCCGTCGGAGTTCACGGCGGAACCACGCAGCACTGCCAGCACGCGGTCACCGTCGCGGACTGCCGCCGACAACGGCTTCAGCACAACGATTCCCGCGCCCTCCGCGCGTGCGATGCCGTCCGCCGACGCGTCGAACGCCTTGCACAGACCGTCCGGTGCGGTGATGCCCATCTGGTCGAACGTTGCAGTGACACCTGCGCCGAGCAACAGGTTCGCGCCACCGGCGAGAGCGACCTCACTCTCCCCCGCGCGCAGGCTCTGGATCGCCTGGTGCACCGCGACCAACGACGACGAGCAGGCGGTGTCCACCGCGATGCTCGGCCCACGCAGGTCGAACACATAGGACAGTCGGTTGGCCGCGATGCTCAGCGCCGCACCGGTTCCGCTCCACGCGTCGATGTGGCTGACGTCGCCGAGCGTCAGGTGGCTGTACTCGTTGCCGCTGATGCCGACGAACACACCGGTCTGGCTGCCCCGCAACGAGTCCGCCGACACGCCCGCGTGTTCGAGCGCCTCCCACGCGACCTCCAGCAGCAGCCGCTGCTGGGGGTCCATGGCTGCCGCCTCACGCGGCGCGATGCCGAAGAACTCGGCGTCGAACAAGTCGATCTGGTCGAGGAAACCGCCCCAGCGGGTGGTGTTCGACAGCCGCTCGGCCTGCTCGGGCGAGTCGTGGCCGAACTGCTCCCACCGTCCGTCCGGGACACGGGTGATGGCGTGGTTGCCTTCGACGAGCAACCGCCAGAACTGTTCCGGCCCGTTGATCCCGCCGGGCAGGCGGCAGCCGATCCCGATCACCGCGATCGGCTCGGCCGTCCCCGGTCCGTTGCCCGAAGTCGCGCCCGCCACCACCACGGGCGCGGCTTCGGTTTCCCCGGGTTCACCAAGGAGGACTTCGACGAGCGCGTCGATGGTCGGGTGCTGCCAGATCAACGCGGTCGGCAGTTCGCGGTCGAGCATGTCCTCCAGGTCGCCGACGAGCCGCAGCGCGTCGCGTGAGGTCAGCCCGTACTCGCGGATCGGCCTACTGGGGTCCACTTCGGACACCTCGAGCGCGCACGATTCCGCGATCTCCTCGGTCAGCCACTGCTTGAGTGCTGCCGCTGTGCTTGGCGAATTGGTCACTGCGCGCTCCCTTCGGTTGTCGTGGTGCCGTTGGTGTAGTCGAGGTACAGCTTCTTCGTGGCCGCACGGGCGATCTTGCCGCTGGACGTGCGCAGCACGGTGCCCGGCGGAACCAGGACGAAGTCGAACAGCCGCAGGTCGTGGTGCCGCGCGACGGCGGCACGGACCGTCCTGGCGATCTCGGCGCGGTCCTCGTCGGACAGTTCCAGGTCGCGGTTGTGGTCGGCGACGACGACTGGGCCTTCCTTGCCGTCCCGTTCGATGCTGAACACCGCGAGCCGGTCGCGCCGGATGGCCGGGTGCGCCTCGTGCACCGTCGCCTCGATGTCCTGCGGGTAGTGGTTCTTGCCGTCGATGATGATCAGGTCCTTGAGCCGACCGGTGATGAACAGCTCGCCGTGGTGGATCACGCCGAGGTCCCCGGTGCGCAGCCAGCCCGCGGCCGGCTCGGTCCCGTCGGTCAGGCGGCCGTCGAAGGTCTCGGCGGACCGCTCCGGCTGACGCCAGTAGCCGGTCGCCACGTTGCGCCCGTTGACCCAGATCTCGCCGACGTGCGAGTCCGGCTGGACCTTGTTGTCGGACACGATCCTGACCTGCTGGCCGAGTGCGTGCCCGGCCGAGACGAGGCTCAGTGCGCGGTCGTCGTCCGGCTGGACGTCGACCGCTTCCCCGTTGCCCAGCTTGTCCCGGTCGATGGTGACCACGAGCGGGGCCACCCGTGGCGTCGTGCTGACGAACACGGTCGCCTCGGCCAGCCCGTATCCCGGACGGTGGGCGTGTGCGGCGAAGCCGAGCGGCCCGGCCACTTTCTGGAAGTTGTCGATCGTGTTGGCGCGCACCGGCTCGCTGCCGTTGATGATCGCGCGGACCCCGCTGAGGTCGAGGCCTTCCTTGTCCTTGTCGGTCAGCTTGGCCACGGCGTACTCGAACGCGAAGTTCGGTGCGGCGTTGATGACGTTGGGGTACGAGCCGATCAGCTTCAGCCAGCGGGTGGGACGCCGAGTGAAGGCGAACGGGGTAGTGAACACCGCCCGACAGCCAGCGCCGATCGGCAGGCAGATCAGCGAGATCAGGCCCATGTCGTGGAAGAACGGCAGCCAGCCCACGGACGTCCAGCTCTCGTCGACGCCGAACGCGGCGATGACCTGGCGGACGTTCACCACGACCGCCTCGTGGGTGATCACCGCACCGGCCGGCCGACGGGTCGAACCCGAGGTGTACTGCAGGTACGCGGGCTGCTCGGCTTCGAGCGCGACCGGTTCGAAACCGTCGGCGAGCGAACTGTCCACTGTGTCCACGGCGAGCAGCCGCTTCGGCCTCGGCACGGGGTGCTTGTCACGCAGTTCACGGATGGCGTCCAATGCGGACGACGAGGTCAGCCACACCTCGGGGTCGCTGTCGGCGAGCGCGCCGACCAGACGTTCGCCGTGTGAAGCCACTTCCGGCGCGAACAGCGGCACCGAGATGACACCGGCGTACAGCGCGCCGTAGAAGCTGACCACGTAGTCCAGGTTCTGCGGGCACAGGATGGCCACGCGCTCACCGGGATTGGTCGTCTCGGCCAGCCGGACGGCGAGTGCGCGAGCGCGTCTGTCCAACTCGGACCAGGTGATCGACTCCTCGGTCCCGTCTCGGTTCTCGCTGTAGTCGATGAACGTGAACGCGGTTTCGTCGGACCCCGCCAACCGCGCCAAGGAAGCGGTCAGCGGCTCGAATCCATCCCGGAAATCAGTGTCTCGAACAACCATGGTGATCCCACCTGTTTGATTCGTTGCAGGGAAAACTGGGCAAGGTCATCCCTGGTCTGCCTGCCCCGGTGCAGGATTCCAGAACCTCGTGACTATTCTTTTGACCAGTGTCAATAACCCTCGCGGGGGAGGTGCTCCGCGAGGCTGGGGTAATGCTTCTTCACCAGTTGCCAATCAACCAACTCGCCGGAGGCTACCGGTGAGTCAAATAGCGGCGCAACGGGCCACCCTGTGAATCGGGGCACTGCGCATGAAAAACCCGTTTTCTCATCACCCGCCGAATACACAGAGTAGTTTTACGCCGTCAACAAAGGTCCCATTAATCATCCCATCGAGGAAATCTCACGCTCTGTGAGCGCAGCGAGGAGAAAAGGCCAGGAACGGCCGAGCTCACGCTGCCACGACGGCCAGTCGTGCGTGCCCGCGCCGAAGCTTGTCCGGATCATGGGATGGCCTCGTTGCTCGAGCCGCTTGGCCAGGGCACGGCTGGCCGGGGCGACGATCCGCTCGATCATCCGGTCGCCGGGAGCGGGCGGATCCCCCGGCACCCGGTCGCCGTCACCAGCGGCGATGTACAGCGGTGTCGCCGCCAGCTCGTCGACCAGCCAGTACGGGTCGCTTGTGCGCCAGTGCGCGCGATGGCTCCAGCGCGATCCCCACATGTTCTTCATCCGCTCGCCGACACTGCGCAGGAAGTAGTGCAGCAGGGCGGACGTGCCGAGCCGGGTGGTGTGCAGCATCCCGCTGTACGAGGCCGCGGCGGCGAACCTCCCCGGGTACTTCGCGGCGAGGGTGACGGCCCCGTAGCCGCCCATGGACACTCCCGCCACGGCGCGTCTGCCATTGCCGCTGAACTCGGTCTCGATGAGTTCGTGCAGCTCACGGATGTGGAACTGCTCCCACGCCGGGGTGGTGCCGTAGCTGTCAGGAAGCAGCCAGTCGGTGTAGAACCCCGCCCGTCCACCCGGCGGCAGGACGACCAGCACGTCCGCGTCCAGCGCGCGGGCCCCGATGTCGGTCCGCTCCGACCAGCACGCCGGCTGGTCGTCCCCACCGTGCAGTAGATACAGCGTCGGCCAGGTCCGACTCGATCGGGGGACCCAGTCACGGGGGGTCAACAACCGCACGGTGACCACCCGGTCCAGTGCATCGGAACGGATGTCGAGTTCCGCGACATGCTGCTCCAAAAAACGAACCGCTTCCACTTTTTTGTCACCATGGTGATGCATCTGTCATCCTCGTTGTGGTCCGACATCGCACCGGAATACCGTTGAGTAAATAGCCCCACCTAGTCAAGGCGGGAGTGATGACGAACATTTCACGAAGCCCGTGGTGGACCCTCGCGGCGGTTTCACTCGGCGGAATGATGGTCGGACTCGACGGTACGGCACTGACCATAGCCGGACCGGATATCGCACAGTCGGTCGGCGCGTCCATGCTCGAACTGCAATGGATCGCCAATGCCTATCTGCTCACCCTGGCGCTCACCCTGTTTCCGGCAGGCAGGGCCGCCGACCGGCTGGGCAGGCGCACGGTGTTCCTCGCGGGCGTACTGGGATTCGGTGTGGTGTCACTGCTGATCGCGTTGACCACGTCGAGTTGGCTGCTGATCGTGCTGCGCGGAGCGCAGGGTGTCTGCGGCGCCATGCTGCAACCCGCGGCGTTGGCGCTGTTGCGAGCCGCGTTCCCCCGGGAACGGCTGGAGCTCGCACTCGGGATCTGGGGTGGCGCGGCCGCCGTGTCGATCGCCGGTGGCCCGATCCTCGGCGGGACCATTGTGGAGCACTACGGCTGGCCGGTGGTGTTCCTGATCAACCTGCCGGTCGCCGTGATCACGGCGGGGCTGACCCTGTGGGCCACGCGCGAGTCCAGGACCGCCAAGCAACCAGGCACCGTGCGGTCGTTGCTGCGCACACCGGGTGTCCCGCTCGGCGCCGTCCTCATCGGACTGAGCTACTTCTCGCTGTTCGGCCTGTTGTTCTTTCTCACGCTCTACCTGCAGAACGTCCGAGACTTCAGCCCGGTGCGCGCCGGGGAGTGGCTGCTGCCGCTGACCGCTGTCATCGTGGTCTCGGCGCCGATCGGCGGCGCGTTGACCGGCCGGTTCGGGCCACGGTGGCCCGCGGTCGGTGGGCTCGCGTTGATCAGCGTCGGCCTGGTCGGGTTCCGCACCCTCGACGCCACCACCGGCGCGTACACCTTGCTGCCGTTCTCACTGGTGCTCGGCGCCGGCACCGGAATCGCGCTGATCGCGGCCACGCAGATCGTCGTGGCCAACGCACCGGAGGAGATGTCCGGACTCGCCTCCGCCCTGCAGCAGGTGGCGACCCAGATCGGTGGTGTGCTCGGCATCCTGGCTCTCGGACTGGTGATGTCGTCGCAGGTGCCCTCCGACGCAACGGATCCCGACGAGGCCACCCAGGGACTCGGTGACCCCGCGATCTTCCTCGACGGCTTCCACGCGTCGGCGTTGGTCGCGGCCGTCGTCGTGGCGATCGGCGCGGTGCTGGCGCTGCGTGTGTCCAGGCGGGACGCGTCCGGCCGGGGTCCGTCCGATCGGACGGACTCAGGGCTCCCCGCGGCGCAGTTTGCCGGGCCACCAGATCCGGCGGCCGATGTCCAGCGTTAGGGCCGGTACCAGGAGCGAGCGCACGATCAGCGTGTCCAGCAGGACACCGAAGGCGACGAGGAACGCGATCTGCGCCATGAACAGGATCGGCAGTACGGACAACGCGGCGAAGGTCGCGGCCAGTACCACCCCCGCGGACGTGATGACGCCACCGGTCACGGCGAGCGCGTGCAGCGTCCCGGCCCGGGTACCGTCCTTGTGCGACTCCTCGCGTACCCGGGTCATCAGGAAGATGTTGTAGTCAATTCCCAGTGCCACCAGGAAAACGAAGGCGTACAACGGCACAGACGGGTCCGAGCCGGGGAAGTCGAGCACGTGGTTGAACACCATCGCCGCGACACCGAGCGTCGCGGCGAACGACAGCACCACGGTGGCGATCAGCACCAACGGGGCCAGCAGCGCCCGCAACAGCAACGCGAGCACCAGGAAGATCACCACGAGCACGATCGGGATGATGACCATGCGGTCCCGCTCGGCCGCGTCCCGCACCTCGGTGGAGATCGCGGTCTGGCCACCGACCTTGGCGTCGGCGCCCGGCACGGCACGGACCGCTTCCCTGATCCGTCCCAGTGTGTCCTGTGCCTCCGGCGAGTCCGTCGTGGCCTGCAGGACGGCGTCGACCTCGACCTTGCCGTCGACCACCTTGGGATTCGCGGCCACGTCGGCGACGCCGGGGACCTTGGCCGCCGCGACGACCTGGGCCGCTGCCGGTTCGTTGACCACGATGACCACCGGCGTGCCCGCACCGCCAGGGAAGTGCCTGGCCAGTACCTCCTGGCCGACGACCGCGTCCGTCCGGTCGAGGAACACGTCGTTCTGGCTGACCCCGTGGGACTTCAGCATCGGCGACAACGCGGCCAGCGCGGCCAGCACCAACGCGGTGACGATCCACACCGGACGGAACCGGCGACCGACCAGTTCGGCCAGGCGGTGCCACATGCCGGGCTTGTGGTGCTTGTTGGCGCTCGTCGGCCAGAACGCTGCCCGCCCCAGCAACGCCAGCGCGGCGGGCAGGAACGTCAGTGACGCGATCAGTGAGGCGGCGATGCCGATCGCCGCGACCGGCCCGAGGCCCTTGTTGGACGACAACTCGCTGAACAGCAGACACAGCAGACCGAGGATGACCGTGCCCGCGGACGCGGCGATCGACTCGAACGACGCCTTCACCGCGGCGAGGATCGCCTGCCAGGGGTTGGTGTGGACGAGGAGTTCCTCGCGGTAGCGCGCGACGAGGAGCAAGGCGTAGTCCGTGGACGCGCCGAACACGAGGATGAAGAGGATGCCCTGGCTCTGCCCGTTGAGGGTGATCAGATCGTCGTGTGCCAGCGGATACACCACTGCGGAGGACAGCACCAGCGCGAACCCGGCCGACGCGAGCACGACAATGGGCAGCAGCGGACTGCGGTACACCAGTATCAGAATCACCACGACCACGATCGCGGTGATCACCAGCAGCTGTCCGTCGATCCCGCCGAACACCTCGCCGAAGTCGGCGGTGAACCCGGCCGGACCGGTGATGTTCACCCGCAGCCCGGCCGGGAGGTTCTCGGCGGCGATGTCCCGCATCTTCTCGACGGTCTTCCCGGTCTCGAACCCGTCCACACCGGACACCGGGACGACCACCTGCAACGCCTCGCCGCGAGGGGCGTTGACCGGCGGGGACGCGGGCCCGGCGAGACCGGGCAGCTGGGCGATCCGAGCCACCCGGTCGGCGGCGACCTGCGCGTCGCCCGCCGCCAACCCGCCGTCCCTGCTGTACAGCACGAGTGCGGGCTGGATCTTGCCGCCCGCGAACTTCTCCTGCAGGTGCGTGACCTCGGTGGCTTCGGCGTTGGCCGGCAGGAACGACACGCCGTCGTTGGTCTGCACCTCCGCGAGTTTGCCCGGCAGCCCACCGCCAACAGCACCGAACACCAGCCACGCGATGATGACCAGCGCGGGCAGCACCCACCGGACAGGTCCCGGCCGGTTGCGCTGCTCGTGCTTCGTGACGTTCTGGACCTCGACCTGCATCGGTACACCGCCCGGCGAAGATGTGGGTTCGGTGGCCAAACATAACTCGCCGGTAGCTACGACGCGCAACCATTCGACCGCGAGTCGTGATCAGACCCACAACCGGGTGTCCACTCCGGCAAACCGGAGTGGACAGGGCGTCATGGGGCGTCATGGGGTCACTGTGGACACGTAACCGCCATTATGGACGGTGACGAGCCGCTGTCCAGCGCCTTCTCGGTCCACTGGGGACTCCGGTCGGCCTCCCGGCGGTGTCCCGGTCAGCCAAGGCCGGAGCGGACGGCCTTGATCAGGTCCGCCGCCCTGCCAGAACCCGAGCGACATGTGGAAGGAGCGGTCAACCCGGGCGGCAGCCCGTGCATCGGCGTCCTGTCGGTCTGCACGGCGGCCGGTCAGCAATCCCGCTGCGCCCAGCAGCAACGAGCCGCTGCACACCGACGCGGTGACCTCGGCGTGCGCCGAGGCATCGCGCAGGTACCCGAGCGGTGTCCAGTCGGTCATGGCACGGAACGCGGGGGCAGCGCCACCGGGCACGACCAGCACGGTCGGTTCGGGTACCTGCGCGAAGGTGTGGCTGGGCGCGATCTTGGGAAAGATGTCAGTCCGAACGGTTCGGGTCGACCGCGAGGTCGGCGTGCGGGTCACCGACCATGTTCGCGGGCACCACGATCCTGTCGAACAGGTCCGCGTCCACTCCCTCGGCCAGCGCGGCCTCCCGCAGCGTGCTGCCCTCCCGGTCGGCCCGGTGCGCCACGGCGGACGCCTTGTCGTAGCCGATGTGCGGGGACAGCGCGGTCACCAGCATCAGCGAATTGTCCACATCAGACTTCACCCGTGCGGTGTCCACTGTGATCCCGGCGACGGAGAACACCCGCAGCTTGTGGCTGGCGTCCCCGAGGATCCTCGCCGAGTGCAGCACGTTCGCCAGGATGACCGGGCGCATCGCGTTGAGCTCGAAGTTGCCCGCCGCACCGGCGTTCGCCACGATCTGGTCCTCCCCCAGCACCTGCAGGCACACCATCACCATGGCCTCCTGCTGGGTCGGGTTGACCTTGCCCGGCATGATCGAGCTGCCGGGCTCGTTGGCAGGCAACACCAGTTCGTGCAACCCGGCGCGGGGCCCCGAGGCCAGCCACCGCATGTCGTTGGCGATCTTCATCAACGCCACAGCGATCCCACGCAGCCCTGCCGACGCGGCGACCATCGCGTCCAGCCCGCCCTGCGCGGCGAACTTGCTCGGCGCGGACACCACAGGGAATCCGGTCAGTCCCGCGAGCACCTCGGCGACCCTCGATCCGAAGCCGGGAGGGGCGTTCAGGCCGGTTCCCACAGCGGTCCCGCCCAGTGCGATCTCGTACAGCGATGTCGTCGCACCGTCGGCTCGGGCCGCCGCCTGGTGCAACTGCCACGCCCAGCCCGACCATTCCTGGCCGACGGTCAGCGGTGTCGCGTCCTGCAGATGCGTGCGGCCGATCTTGACCAGGTCGACCCACTCCCCCGCCTTGGCCCTGATCACCTCGGCGAGCCTGGTGACCTCCGGCAGGGTGTGCCTGGTGATCAGCTCGAGGGTGGCGAGGTGCATCGCGGTGGGAAAGGAGTCGTTGGACGACTGTCCCATGTTGACGTGGTCGTTGGGGTGCACCGGGTGCTTGGTTCCGCGCGGCGAGCCGAGTATTTCGTTGGCTCGGTTGGCGATCACCTCGTTGACGTTCATGTTGGACTGTGTGCCGGAGCCGGTCTGCCAGATGTAGAGCGGGAACTCCGCGTCGAGGGTGCCCGCGCTGACCTCGTCGGCGGCTTCAACGACCGCGTCGGCCACCTGCCGGGGCAGCCTGCCCGACTCGGCGTTGACCAGCGCGGCCGCCTTCTTGACGTAGCCGTAGGCGCGGTAGACCTCGATCGGCATCCGGTCGCGGTCGCCGCCGATGTCGAAGTGCAGCAACGATCTCTGGGTCTGCGCTCCCCAGTAGTGCTCGGCGGGCACCTCGATCGCACCCATCGAGTCCGTCTCGGTCCGTGTCCCGTCGCGTTTCCCGGACATCACGTCTCCTCTGGTGTCCGAAGTGGTCAGTCGCCGAGGTCGAGGTATTCGGGCTGCCACATGGCGTCGTGCACGGCCTGCACCACGTCGGCCGGTTCGTTGGCGGCCTCGCCGGTCGCGATCGCGGTACGCACGACGGCCTCGGCCACCCGTGCCGACATCTCCCGCAGGTTGTCCACGCGCGGCAACAACCCGGCTCCCGGGCCGTGGGTGTCGACCATGTCGGCGATGGCCTGTGCCGCGGCGGTCAGCATGTCGTCGGTGACGTGCCGAGCGCGGGACACGACCACGCCGAGGCCCAGTCCCGGGTACAGCAGCGCGTTGTTGGCCTGCCCGATCTGGTAGCGCACGCCGTTGAAGGTCACGTCCGGCCACGGTGTCCCGGTGGCGACGAGGCCCCGCCCTTCGGTCCAGGTGATGACGTCGACCGGGTGCGCCTCGATGCGCTCGGTGGGGTTGGACAGCGGCAGCACGATCGGGCGCGGGGTGCCCGCGGCGAGTTCGCGGACGATCTCCTCGGTGAACGCTCCGCCGACGGTGGACGTGCCGACCAGCGTGGTCGGGTGGACGCGGGCGACCACTTCGGCCAGGCCGATCCCGCCGTCGGCCCGCCGCTGCCACCCGTCGGTCTCGGCGGCGGGACGGGCGTAGGAGCGTTGGAAGTCCCGCAGGCCGGTCAGGTCGTCGGTGAGCAGGCCCTGCTTGTCCACGAGCCAGATCTGGGCCGTGGCCTGCGCCGGGTCGAGCCCGTCGGCGACCATCGCGGCGGCCAGCCGGTCGGCGATGCCCACGCCCGCGGTGCCCGCGCCGAACACCACGATCCGCTGCTGCGCGGGCGGCACCTCGGCGACGCGCGTGCCCGACAGCCACGCGGCGAGGCTGATCGCGCCGGTGCCCTGCATGTCGTCGTTGAAGATCCGGACGTCACCGCGGTACTGCTCGAGGATGCGCCGGGCGTTGCCGGGGCCGAAGTCCTCGAAGTGCAGCAACGCGTCGGGAAACAGCCTGGTCGCGGCTTCGACGTACGCGGCGATCAGCCGGTCGTACTGCTCACCCCGCGCGCGGGAGTGCCGGTTGCCGATGTAGAGCGGGTCGTTGAGCAGTGCCTCGTTGTCGGTGCCCACGTCGATCATGACGGGGATCACGCGGCTCGGGTGGATGCCCGCCGCCGCGGTGTACACGGCCAGTTTGCCGGTCGAGATCGCCATTCCGTTGGCGCCCCAGTCCCCGATGCCGAGGATCGCCTCGGCGTCGGTGGCCACCAACAGGTCCACATCGGCCGCGCCGAGCCCGAAGTTGCGCAGGGCACGCTCGACGCCGTCGATGTCGCCAATGGACAGGTACACCCCGTCGGGACGCTGGTACTCCTCGGAGAAGTGCTCGATCGCCTGCGCCACCACCGGGTCGTAGACCACCGGCAGCAACTCGGCCAGGTGGTCGGCCAGCAGCTTGTAGTAGAGCACCTCGTTGCGGTCGCGCAGCGCGTTGAGGAACGTGTTGCGGGCCAGGTCATCGGACTGGCGGCGGTACTGTAGGTACGCGCGGCGGGTCTGGTCCTCCAGGGTGAGCACCGCGGCGGGCAGCAGCCCGTCGATACCGTAGGCGTGACGTTCCTGTGGTGTGAACGCCACACCGCGGTTGCGGTGTGGGTCGGACAACAGTGCCCTGCCCAGGGTTTCGGCGGTGTCCCGGTCGCTCACGGCCCGTGCTCCCTCTGATCGGCTCGCTGGTCTGGACCACAATGGCCGGTGCCGATAAAGAACGGGTTTGTGCACGCGCGAGCAGTGGGAAACCGCGTGGGTACCGCGAGTGATTTATCCGGCATTTATCCCCGGCTCGCTGGTCACCGATCGTATGCTCCGGCACGCCATGGTTACGTTCAGCGTCCTGGGTGCCTTCGAGGCCCGCAACGACGACACGGTGATCGAGCTGGGCGGCGCCCGACATCGGGAGGTACTGGCCCGCCTGCTGCTCTCGCGGGGCCAGGTGGTCGCGATGGACCGGCTGATCGAGGACATCTGGGGACGGCATCCGCCACGGCACGCCGTCGCGACCGTCCGGACGATCGTGTTCCACCTGCGCCGCGCCCTCGAACCGGACCGGCTTCCCCGGACCCCGGCCCGCGTGTTGGTCACGTCAGCACCGGGATACGCGCTGCGGGCGGAGCCGAACGCGACCGACGCCTGGCGGCTGGAACTCCTCGCCGACGAGGCGGGCGACCTGCTTGCCCGGCAGCGCTGGGACGAGGCGCTGACCCGTTGCCGCCAAGCGCTGCGCCTGTGGCGTGGCGCGCCCTATGCCGAGTTCCGTGACACCACATGGGCGAGCGCGGAGATCGAGCGGCTGACCGAGATCCACCTGGCGTTGCGGGAAGGACAGGCCACTGCCCTGCTCGGCGCCAACCGGCAGGGCGAGGCACTACCGGACCTCATCACGCTCACCGCCGAGTACCCGTTGCGGGAGGAGTGCTGGCGGCTGCTGGCGCTCGCCCTCTACCGCAACGGCCGTCAGGCCGACGCGCTGGACGCGATCCGCCGGGTACGAACTCTGCTCCGGGACGAACTCGGTGTCGACCCGGGACAGTCGCTGTGTCAGCTCGAAGCGGGGATCCTCGCTCAGTCACCGGAACTGCTCCTGTCGTCCACTCTCCCCACAGCATTCACCACCTCAGCGGTACCCACTGCGCACGGCAACGTCGACTACGAACCGATTGTCGGCCGCAAGACAGAAGTGGACCGGCTGATGCGGCTGGCGGGCGAGGCCAAGGCTGGCCATCGCCGTCTGGCGTTGCTGCAGGGACCGCCGGGCATCGGCAAGACGACGCTGACCGGTCATGTGATGGAGCGGTTGCGGGACGAAGGCTGGATCGTGGTGGCGACCCGGTGTCCCGAGATCGCCGGGGCCCCGGAAGGCTGGCCGTGGCTGGAGATCGTCACCCAGCTCCAATCCCACACGGTGCCGCCCGCGGAGTTGGCCGAACGGCTGGACGGCAGGTGGTCCAGTGCGGGCACCCTGGACAACGCGATCGCCGACAGGTTCCGGTTCTGCTGCGCGCTGGGTGCGTACCTGGCTGGCGTCGCGGAGCAGGCGCCGCTGATGGTCGTGCTCGGCGACCTGCATCGCGCTGACGCCGACACGCTGACGCCACTGGTCGAGCTCGCCGGGCAGCTCACCGAGCACCGGCTGCTGATTGTGGCGACTCTGCGCCGTGGCACGCACTCCGAGGTGCTGGACACCGCGCTGGCCGGGCTGGCCCGATATCTGCCGACCCAGATCGACCTCGGTGGCCTGGACGAACACGCCGTCGCCGCGCTGGTTCGCGCCCGGCACGTTCGCGACGTCGGCCCGGACCTCGCCAGGCAGATCACCCTGCGTACCGGCGGAAACCCGTTGCTGGTGCACGAAGTGGCCAGAACCCTCGCCGACGAGGGCCCGCGAGCGGCACTGTCCCAGGTTCCGGCCGGTGCTCGCGCCGTGCTGAACCAGCGGCTGGCCGCGTTGCCGGAGCCGATCCGCGTCCTGCTGCGCAAGGCCGCGGTGCTCGGCGAGGAGTTCGACCTTGACGTGTTGGCCGCGATGGCGGGTGACCACGGCGAGGATCTCGAACCGGACTACGACGCGATGGTCGAGGCGACCGAGGCGGGCCTGGCCGTCGGTGTCCTCGACAGCGGCAGCGAACCGGGAACGCTGCGGTTCGCGCACACGCTGATGCATGAGGCCGTCCACGACAGCATCTCCGCGCCTCGGCGAGCGCTGTGGCACCGCAGGGCAGCGGCGATCCTCGTGCGGCTGCAGCCGTCGGCCGTGCAGGCGCTGGCCCGGCACTGCCTGTACGCGCCGACCGCGCAGACGGCCGAGGCCGCGATCCGAGCCGCAAGGGCAGCGGCCGACCAGGCCACCAACCAACTCGCCTTCGCCGAGGCGATCCGGCTCCGCACCGCCGCTCTGTCACTTGTGGACCGCTTCGGCGGTACGGCCCGTGAGCGGATCGCCCGCACCGGCGAGCTGATCCACGCGCACGCGTTGCTCAACAACAACACCGAGATGTACGAGCTGCGCGACCACGTGCTGCCGCTGTTGTCCGATCTGGACGATCCCGCGCTGACCCTCCAGGTGGTCGTGTCCACCGAGTCCGGCAGTCCGATGCTCGGTGAGCAGCGGGTCAGCCGCGGTCATGACGCACGCCAGCAGCCGACGATCGCCTTGCTGGAGCGGCATCTGCGTGATCTGCCCGACGGTGACAGCGAGCTGCGCGCGTTGCTGCTGACGGCGTTGGCTTTCGAGACCTACGGGGAACGGTCGGACCGCGGCAAGCAGGCGGCCGAACAGGCACACCGGATCGCCACTCGCGTGGAGGTGTCGGCGGAGACACGAGCCAGGATTCTGATCGCCGAGCACACCCAGGCGTTCGCCGTGCCCGGCGGCCTCGCGCAACGGGAACGCGTCGCCGCCGACCTGCTCGCCCTGGCCACCACCCACCGGATGTCGATGTACGCGCAGATCGCGCAGGTCTGGCAGGTCTACGCGGCCGAGCAACACGGCGACCACGCCGACGTGACGGCGGCCATCGACGACCTGGAACGCCACATGACCTACTACCCGCACCCGGACTGCGCGGCACGGCTGCAGTGGCACCGGGCACTCCTGCTCGACCTCACCGAAGCGCCCGACGATGACGTGACACGGGCGTACCGGCACGCGGCCGTGGCGATGGCGGTGGCCAGGCGGCAGGACGTCGACCAGTTGCTGCTCACTGTCCGCTGGTGCCGGGCCTACCGCGCGGGCCGCGCGGCCGAGATGGTGCCGGAGCTTGCACGGATCCATCCGGCGTGGCCCGCGACCGCGCCGGTGTACGGCCTGACGCTGGCACTGGCCGGGCGGCTGGACGAGGCCCGCGACCGGATGCGTACCGGATTCCCGCCAATACCCGACGCGCACTACGAGCGGGACATGGCGATGCTCGGGCTGACCGCCGTACGCCTCGGCGACCGGGAGATCGCCGACGCGGCCCACCAGGCACTGCTGTCCGCGGACGGGCAGATCCTCGGCCCGCCCGCGTGCGTGTTCCTGCCGGTCCGTGCCGTGCTCGACGAGCTGGCCGCGTTCCTCGGCGGTCCCTGACGTGTGGACATGCTGATCTCAGGACTCGTCGCGGCCACTGCGGGGTGTGAGGCGTGACGGCGTGCCCAACGGGGTACTCCCTGGTCCGTAGCGGAATCATCGGGAGGAATGTCATGCCGCAACAAGCGTGGAACACCAAGCGCGAACGTCAGTACCAGCACATCAAGTCCTCGGCGAAGGACAGCGGCGCCAGCGAGGACCGGGCCGAGGAACTCGCGGCCCGGATCGTGAACAAGAACCGAGCGCAGTCCGGCGAATCCCGCACCGCCAGCAGGACCTCCGTCAACGACAAGTCGCCGCAGAGCCGCGGGGGCCAGCGCTCCGGCCGCAAGGGCCCGAAGGGCCCGACCAAGGACCAGCTCTACAACGAGGCGAAGCAGCGCGGCATCAAGGGCCGCTCCAGCATGTCGAAGGCGGACCTGAAGAAGGCCCTCGACAAGTGATCAGCCGGACGCGGTCGGGGTCGACGCCTTGCGGACGAAGTCGACCGCCACCACGCGAAGCTTCGTGTTGGTGTCCTGCGAGTAGGCGATCAGCCGCCGGATCGCCTCGTCGGCGCTGATCTTGTACGTCGCCATCAGGATGCCTTTGGCCTGCTCGATCTCCGCACGGGACCGCATCGCGGCCTCCAGGTGGTCGGCCAGGTCACGAACCTGCTGGTAGCGGCGGATGGTGCGGAGGCCGAACGTCACCACGGTGACGTAGAGCCCGAGCAGCGTGGAGTCGGTTTCCGCGAAGCCGTGGTCGCCGAAACCGAACAGGTTGATCGCACCGGACAGGTCCGAATCCACCCGCAGCGGCGCGGCGAGGTAGCTGCCGACGCCACCTTGTTCGGCGCTGGCAGTGAACTTCGGCCACAGTTCGCTCGCGGTCTCCAGCGACAGCCGCACTGTCTCCCCGGTCGCCGCCGCTCGCAGGCATGGCCCGTCCCCGGCCTCGTACTGCGCCAGATCGAGCGTGGCTGCCCGCTGGTCGGAACACGCCGCCGTGCGCGCTCCGTCACAGTCGATCACGGTGATGCTGGCCATGTCCGCACCGGGCACGACACGGACCGCCTCGGCACAGACCGCGTCGAGCACCTCGGCACTGTCCGACGCGGTTTCCAGGGTTTCGATGAGGTCGGCCAGCGCCGATCTGACCTCGTCCAACAACGCCACCACGCGTGTATCACCCACCAGTCAGCCGGCTCCATCCACTGCTTTCCGCCAGTACGCGAGAAACAGCCTTGAAAACGCCATCAAGAACGGGGCCGCTGACTGCTCAACGAAGCCGTCGGGAATCCTACTCACACCTTCGGCAGGGCGATCATCACGGGTGGTGTCACAGCTCGGGCCGATCCGGTTTGCCTCCGGAGATCGGGGAAACTCCCGTTGCAGGTCCGAATGCACCACGTGGGCAGGAAGGACCCAGGCTTCGCCGGTCCAGCAGCGGGCCGGCGAAGCCGCGTGGAGTGGTGCCTGCGTGCGGTTGGACCGACCACGGGCGGGGTATCCGTGCTCCTATGAGTGACGCCGAGGATTCCGCCAACCAGCGCCTGGCGCGCAACCTCAACGAGCTGCTCCAGGAGCTGCGTGTCGCACAGGCCGGTGTGCAGATCCTCTTCGGCTTCCTGCTGTCCATTGTGTTCACTGAGCGCTACGCGGACGCGGACGACTACGTCAGGACAACACATTTCATCACAGTTCTCTTCGCCACGGCGGCGACCGCCCTGCTGACAGCACCCGCCTCATGGCACCGGGTGCTGTTCCGGCACGGCAGGCGCGAGAAGATCATCAGAGCCGCCAACAAGATGGCGCTCAGCGGACTGGTGTGCCTCGCTGTGGCGATCACCGGCACGGTCCTGCTGATCGGCGAGGTCGTGCTCGGCGGGTGGGGTGCCGTCGCGCTCGGTGTCCTGACGGCGATCTTCTTCAGCACACTGTGGTTGTTCCTTCCATGGCGGGAGCGAATGCGCTCAAGCCGCAACCCGTCCGACCCGTCCGACGAACCATGCGATCTCCAGTCGACTGTGGACGACAACTGAGCAGCCTCGGGACGCGTCATCGGCGACAAGCCCGTACGTGGCCGTAACGCCGTTTCGGCGAGCCCCGGCGTGCACCGGGCTCGCGATCCAGTGGGAAAACGAGCCCGCAACTGGCAACAACGAGAACCGAATGGACCTACGTCCGGTGCCGGGCGCCGGGAAAGCTCACTGTGGTTGCCCCTCAATCCGCAGTGGAGGAACCAACCATGCGCACGAGGTCCCTGCTCGCCGTTCTCACCGCCGCAGGCAGTCTGCTGATCGGTCCGAACGCGACAGCGTTACCGAGAACCATTGCCGCCCCGGACATCCCGCTTGCCAACGTGCAGGCCCACCTCAACCAGCTGCAGACCATCGCCACGAACAACAGCGGCAACCGGGCGCACGGCCGTCCCGGTTACCGCGCGTCGATCGACTACGTCCAGGCCCAGCTCGACGCGGCCGGTTACACCACCAGCCTGCAGCCGTTCACCACCAGTGGTGCCACCGGCTGGAACCTGATCGCCGACTGGCCCGGTGGCGACCCGAACACCGTGCTGATGGCCGGTGGCCACCTCGACAGCGTGTCGGCGGGACCTGGCATCAACGACAACGGGTCAGGCTCAGCAGGTCTGCTCGAGGTCGCGCTGACCGTCGCCCGCACCAACTTCCAGCCGCAGAAGCATCTGCGGTTCGGCTGGTGGGGCGCCGAGGAGCTCGGACTGGTCGGCTCGACGTTCTACGTCAACAGCCTGCCCGCGGCCGAGAAGGCGAAACTCAAGGGCTACCTGAACTTCGACATGATCGGCTCCCCCAACCCCGGCTACTTCGTGTACAGCAGCAGCGGCCAGCCGACCGGGTCGATCGACCTGCAGCACGCGCTGGAGGGGCACTTCACCGGCATCGGCGTGCCGACCGAGCTGACGTCGGTCGGCGGACGGTCCGACCACGCCGCGTTCGCCAGGGCCGGGATCCCGACGGGTGGCCTGTTCACCGGCGCCGAGGTGACGATGACCGCGGCGCAGGCGCAGAAGTGGGGCGGCACCAGCGGGGTGGCCTTCGACCGCTGCTACCACCGTTCCTGCGACACCACGAGCAACATCCACGCCACCGCGCTCGACCGCAACAGCGACGCGATCGCGACGGCGATCTGGGCACTGGCCGGGGCCGGAACGCCGCCGGGGCCGCGTTTCGAGAACACCGCGGACGTCACCATCCCCGATCAGTCCACGGTGGAAAGCCCGATCACGGTGACCGGGGTACCGGGCAACGCTCCGAGCGCGTTGAGCGTGGGCGTGGACATCACGCACACCTACCGGGGAGACCTCGTGGTGGATGTCGTCGCCCCGGACGGCACGGCGTACAACATCCACAACCGGGCAGGCGGAAGCGCGGACGACCTGGTCGGCACGTTCCCGATCAACGCGTCCAGCGAGGTCGCCAACGGCACGTGGAAGCTGCGGGTGCGTGACGCGGCATCTGCGGACGTCGGCCGGATCAACGGCTGGAGCCTGCAGTTCTGAGGCGTTACGGGGTTGGCCGGTGCACCCGGCCAACCCCCCGTGCTCAGCGAGTCCGGGTGTCCCTGGCGATCCAGTCGGCGAGCGTGATCTCGCCCAGGTGCGCGCCGGGCTGGGGAAGCAGCGTGTCGTGGCTCAGCACGGCGCCGAAGTACGGGGCCTGCTCGTCGGTGACGACCTCACGCGTGTCCTTGCGCGCGGCCAGCACGGTGCGGACCCATTCGTCGAGCCCGAGGACGTCCGGCCCGGCCACTTCCAGCCTGCCGCCCACCGGGCTGCCCACGGCTGTGCGGCCGAGGGCGGCGGCGACGTCGTCCGCCGCGATCGGCTGCGCGCCCGCGCTCGGCAGGTGCACCTTGCCGTCCTTGACGGACGTGTCGGCGATCCCCCCGGCGAACTCCATGAACTGGGTGGCGTGCACCAGCGAGTACGGCAGGCCGGACGCGATGATCAGGTCCTCCTGCGCGACCTTGCCGCGGAAGTAGCCGATCTCCGGGTGCCGGTTCGTGCCGACCACCGACAGCGCGACGTAGTGCCCGACGCCCGCGCTGGTGGCCGCGTCGATCAGGGTGCCGGTGGCGGTGCGGAAGAAGTCCAGCACGTCGGCGTCGGCGAACGACGGCGAGTTCGAGACGTCGACCAGGACGTCGGCGCCCGCCAGCACCTCCTTGACGCCCTCGCCGGTCAGCGTGTTCACCCCGGTGGACGGCGCCGCGGGCACGGCCTCGTGGCCGTGCTCGCCGAGCCTGGCCACCAGTCTGGAGCCGATCAGGCCGGTGCCGCCGATGACGACGATCTTCATCTGTGTCCCTTCGCCAGCCGCCCGCATGGGTGCGGGCCGGTCAGCAGCTAGGACAAGACAGCCCGCGCGTCTGTGACAGCGCTTGGCTCACCTCGTCCGGAAGAAGATCATCGGGTTGGCCGTGCCGGGGTGGACCGGCTCGGCGAGCCCGAGGCGGGCGCGGGCCCGTGTGAGCCGCTCGTAGTCGTCGGCCGCGGCCGCCTTGGCCGAGGTGAACGGCTGGATCTTCTGCTCGGCGAGCCAGTTCAGGACCACCGAGCCTTCGCTGAACGGCAGCGGCCTGGCATGGTGGTACACGTCGTGCACGCTCACCGGGGTGCCGGGGCTCAGCCGGGGGAAGACGTGGGCCAGGTACCAGCGGGCGAAGCGGGCCGTGTGGGCGGCGTCGACGAACAGGTAGCCGATCCCGGCGGGGAACGCGTCCATGGTGTCGCGCACGTCGCCCTGGACGAACGTCCAGCGGCCGTCCGCGAGGCTCGTCGGCACGTTTCGCCGCGCGCCGTCCACGATGTCGAATGTGGACAGATGACCGACGCCGTTGTCCCGCAGCGCGCGCAGGATCCACGTGGTGGACCAGCCGTGCAGCGAGCCGATCTCCACGACGGTCTCGGGTGTGGTCTCGCGCAACCGCAGGTAGGTCAGCTCCGCCTCGATGTCGTCCAGTTGCGCCTTCATCCCGCCGTCGTGCAGGGCTCGCTGTTCGGCGCGGACGCGGACGAGGTCGTCGAGATACTTCTCGTACAGCCGGATCGCAGTGGCGACGGTGAGATCCTGGGCTTCGACGTGAGACACGAACTGCTCCCCTGAGAACGACGGTTTTCGTGCTGTCAACCGTCGTCCTTCCGGCGTGCCCGGCCCAGCCGGTCCGCCCCCAGCGGACCCCGGGGATAACCCGAACCAGCTGTCCCCCGGCCCAGTTCGACCTACGCACGCCTCAACCGTGACGGCGGCGTCCTCAGTTCCCCTCGTGGTTGAGGGCGGCGACCTCACGTACGGCCTCGGCGATGGCGCGATAGTCCTTACGCAGGATCGAACCGTGGTTGCTGGCGACTTTCGCGCTGATTTGGATGTTCGGATTGCGGGCAGTCACCGCAGGGAGGCTGGCGCGTATCTGTTCGTGCCCGCCCTGGCTTCCGAAGGACTCCCCGGAAGCGACCACGTAGCGCGCCGGGACGGTGATGCTGTCCAGTACGGGGCCCAGGTCACGCTCGCGGGCGATCTTGCCGACCTCGATGTTGCTGTCTGCCAGCTGGTCGCCGGTCATCCGTGGAGCCATACCGAACGGGCGCAGCAGCTGCATGGGCCACCAGATCCGTTTCCATATCTTGCGCATCCCTGGTTCCATGGACTCGTCGAACCAGTCGTAGGGCTGCGCGCCCTCCACCAAGACCGCGCCCACGGTACGGGCCGGATCCCGACTGGCCCAGTGCGCCGCGACAAACGCTCCATAGGACCAGCCCACCACTACCGCCCGGGCCACACCCCGGGCTGCGAGGACAGCATCGACATCTCGGATGTTCGTCTCGAACGAATAATCCGCCGAACGCTTGGACTTACCACGCCCCCGCATGTCGTAGGTGATATGCCGCCACTCCGTCCCCAACTCGGCAAGGACCCGCCGCCATTGCCGCTGAACGGCGGCGTGGCCGTTGAGGTAGATCACGGGAACACCGTCGCCGTCGGTGTCGGTGACGGCCAAGGCCGTGTCGTCCACTGGGACGATGCCGGTCCAGGGGGATCGCTTGACGGTCATGGTTTCCCTTTCTCAGAAGTGAATCGCGAACGGTGGCTGGTGCCGGTGGCCAGGTCCCGGACGGCGCCCTCGAACGAATAGTCCGCCGAGCGCTTCGCATTGCCGCGGACGCGCTCGTCGTAGTCGGGGGGCTCCGCCAGCCGCTCCATCCGGATCCAACCTGCCCAGCCGCGCTCGCGCATCAGGCCCAGCAGCCGCTCCACCCGCGGGTCGGACTCGACGGCAAGTGCGTCCAGAAGGTCAAACGGTGGGTCGTCGTGCGCGACCTCGTCGGGGTTGATCTCGCCGGAGGTGTATGCCTGCTCGGCCAGGTCGGCCATGATATCGGCGGCTTCCGCCAGACGCGGGTCGTCGTCGCCCGCGTCGTCGTTCTCGAAGATCTCCGACAGGATCCGGTAGAGCCGAACGAGTTGCGGGTCATCGAGCTGCGCGATTTTCGCGGCCATAACCGCGGGGATGTCTTCGGGCCAGGCAGCAACAACCAGGATCCACCCGTCCCGCTCAGCCTCCACTATCCGCTCGGACACCCCGATCTCCCGAAGCAGATCGAGGTAGGAGATCACCTCCGGCGGGAGCGCCAGACTGTCCCCGGCGGCGAGCTGCGCGATCTGCTTGCGGCTGGTCTCAAGCCGTTCGATCTCGTCGTGCAGGCGACTGTCGATCTGTTGGACCGCTTCGGCAAAGGTCGATGCGTCGGCTTGGAGCATCCGACCGATCTGAGACAGCGGCACGCCAGCGTTGGCGAGGGTTCGGATCTTGATGAGCGACACGACTGCCTTTGCGCCGTAGCGCCGGTAGCCCGAGGAATCCCGGTCCGCTTCGGGCAGGAGTCCGATCTGGTGATAGTGCCGCACCGCCCGCACCGTGACGCCGGCATACTCCGCCAATTGACCAATGGTCAGCATGCTCTGATCCTGCTCTCAGCTCGCCTGGACCCGGTCGGCGCCGGATTGCGGGCCCTGGACCTGATCGGTTGTCGGCGGGATGCTCATGACAGCCAGCATGCAGGGTTGACGCAACGTCAGGGTCAAGTCCGCCGGTCACAGCCTCTCAGCGCACCGCCGATCCATTGGTCAGACACGGCCTAGTTCCCGTTGAAGTTCACGCGCAGGGTGTAGACCGAACTCGACGCGGTGATGAAGAGTTCGTTGCGACGCGGGCCGCCGAACGTCAGGTTCGAGCAGATCTCGGGCACCAGCAGCTTGCCGATCAGCGTGCCGTCCGGCGCGAAGCAGTGCAGGCCGTCGTGCGCGGCCGCCCACACGCGTCCGGCGGTGTCCACCCTGACTCCGTCGAACCCGCCGTTGTCACAGGTGGCGAACACGTCGCCGCCGGTCAGCGTGCCGTCGTCCGCCACGGTGAACACCCTGATGTGGCTGGGGTTCTGGCGGGTGTCGGCGATGTAGAGCATGTTCTCGCCGACCGAGAACGCCAGTCCGTTGGGACGTTCGAAGTCGTCGGCGACGATCTGGACGTCGCCGGTCGCCGGGTCGACCCGGTAGACGTGGCACGCGCCGATCTCGCTGTCCGCCTGGTAGCCCTCGTAGTCGCTGTCGATGCCGTAGCTCGGGTCGGTGAACCAGATCGACCCGTCCGAGCGTTCGACGACATCGTTGGGGCTGTTGAGCCTTCGGCCGCGGTACCGCTCCGCGAGCACGGTCACGGAGCCGTCGTGTTCGGTGCGGGTGACCCGGCGGTGGCCGTGTTCGCAGCTGATCAGCCGTCCTGCCCGGTCCCTGGTGTGGCCGTTGGCGTAGCCCGACGGCTGCCGGAAGACGCCGACCTGGTCGGTTGTCTCGTCCCAGCGCAGCATGCGGTCGTTCGGGATGTCGCTGAACACGAGGTAGCGGCCCGCCGGGAAGTAGACCGGTCCTTCGGTCCAGCGGCAGCCGGTGTGCAGGCGCCGCATCCACTGGTCACCGCCGCAGCCCGCGAACCGCTCGTCCAGCACCACGAACTGGGTCTTGGTCATATCCACCACTTACCCCCCAAATTGCCGAATGTCATCTGGCAATCAGCGTGCTCGACCGAACCTGATATCGTCAAGTCGTGGATGACGTGGACAGGCTACTTCTCGCCGAACTGCAGCGGGACGCCACGCAGGCCTACGCGGTCCTGGGCCAGGCCGTGGGACTGTCGGCGGGCGCCGCGCACGAGCGGGTGCGCAAGCTGCGCGAGCAGGGAGTCATCCACCGGACCACCGTCGAGGTCGACCCGGCCGCCGTCGGCCGTGGAGTCGCGGCGTTCGTCCTGGTCCAGGCCAACGCCTGGATGGGCGACGAGCCCACACGGCAGGCGCTCGACGCGCTGCCCGAGGTCGTCGAGGCGCACGTGATCGCGGGCCCGGCCACTCTGCTGGTCAAGGTCCGCACCGCGACGACGGAGGACCTGCAGGCCGCGCTGCGCCGGATCTTCGCGATCGACGGGGTCACCGGCACGCAGACGATCGTCGTCCTCGACACGTTCTTCGAGCGTCCGATCGCGACCGGACCCGACGCCGGGCGGGACTGAGCTGGTCGGCTGGCCCGTCCGGCGCGTGGCGCCTCAGCGTGGCAGCGAGGTGTGCTTGAACTCGTTGAGGTCGGTCCAGTTCGTCAGCAGGTCGACAACCCGGTCGATGGCCCTGATCGAGACCTCCGGGTCGGCGCCGGGCCGTGCCCGGCTCATCAGCCGCACGAACACGGCCTGGTCACCGGCGATGAACGTCGGCACGCCCCACACCTTGTGCGATTCCACGAACTGCTCGTGCTCGGCCCGCACGGTCGCCAGTGCCGCGCCGGAGTCGACCCGGTCGAACACCTCGGCCGCCGGAATGTCGTGTGTGGTCAGGATCTTCTCGATGACCGCGCGGTCCTCCAGGTGCAGTCCCTCGTCGTGCCGCGCCTCGAACAGGGCCCGGTGAACCAGGGGGAAGCGGTCCGCGTACTCGTCGCGCAGCACCACGCCCACCTGCAGCGCCAGGATTCCCTTGTCCCCCTCGGGCCGTTCCCACACGCTGGGCTGGCCTTCCTCGACGTGTCCCTGCCCCAGTGAGTACGGCAGGAACCGGACGTCCCAGTCGGCGCCCGCGGCCAACCCGGTGAGGACGTGTTCGTGGGCGTTGCGGGCGAACGGACAGCGGTAGTCCCACGTCACCGCGAACTCAGTAGCCATATCGGGCCAACGAGCCGGTGCGCGGCGGAATTCCCCGTCTCACGAGACGAGAACGGCGCTCTCACGTGGTGGACCGACGGGCTGATCGCCGCGGATGGTGATGCGGTGCATGACGCGGTGCTGGTCGCCGTAGTCGTCCACCGCGTAGTGGGCCGTGCTGCGGTTGTCCCAGACCACGACGTCGCCGGGGCTCCACCGGTGGCGGACGCTGTGCTCGGGGCGTCCGATCGTGCCGAAGAACAGCTCCAGCAGCGCGCGACTCTCCGTTTCGGACACTCCGAGCAGCCGGGTGGTGAACCCGGGACTGACGAACAGGCTCCGCCTGCCCGTCTCCGGATGCACCCGGATGACCGGGTGCGTGACCGGGTCGAGCGAGCGGATCCGTTCGCCCTCCCAGGTGTTGCCCTCCCCGGACAGCCTGGTGTGCAGGTAGTCCTCGAAGTCCTTGCGCCCGTCGTGCACGGCGTCCAGCCGGTCGGCCAGTGCACGCAACGGCGCCGACAGCGCCAGGTAGGCGGCTTCGAGGTCGGTCCACAGTGTGTCGCCTCCGGCAGGCGGCAGGGACACCGCCCGCAGCACCGAACCCAGCGGCGGGCGCCGCATGAACGTGACGTCGGTATGCCAGACCGGCGATTTGCCGCCGTCACCACTGTCGAGCACGTAGATCTCCGGATGGTCGGCGTCCAGGCCGGGAACCACCGGATGCGCGGGCGTCAACTCCCCCAGCGCCGCCGCGAACGCACGGTGGGCTGTCGGAGTCAGGAGCTGGTCGCGGAACACCAGGACCTTGCGGTCCAGCAGCGCCGCCCGGATGTCGGCGACCGCGGCGGGTGACAGCGTGTCCGCCAGGTCCACACCGGACACCTCGGCGCCGATGGCCGTCGTCAGTGGCTGGAACGTGATCGGCATGTCTTCTCTCCTCACGAAACCGTGGCGCGGACGGCGGCCGCGACCTCGCCGCGCACCGCGGCGAACTCGGCCGACCCGCGCAGTTCGTCGGCCGCGACCCCGGAGCGCGGCAGGTCGACCGGCAGGTCGAGCGAGATCCGCCCGGGGCGGTCGCTGAGCACGATGACCCGGCTGGCCAGGAACACCGCCTCGTCCACGCTGTGCGTCACGAACACCACGCCTTTGCCGTCCTCATCGGACAACGCGCGAATGTCCTCCTGCAGCCGCTCCCTGGTCAACGCGTCCAGCGCGGCGAACGGCTCGTCCATCAGCAGCAGCCGGGGCCGGGCGGCCAAGGCACGGGCGATGGCGACCCGTTGCTGCTGACCGCCGGAGATCTCCCAGGTCCGGCGGTCCCCCAGTGTGCCGAGCCCGACCGCGGCCAGCAACTGCGCGGCTCGCGTGGGCCGCTCGTTCTTCGGCACGTTCGCCCAGCGCAGGGCCGAGGTGACGTTGCCGCCGACGGTCCGCCACGGAAACAGCCGCGACTGCTGGAACACCACACCGACGTCACGTCCGGGCACCGGCGGGTGCCCGAGCAGCCGGACGTCGCCCGTCGTGGGGTGTTCGAAACCGGCCATCAGACGCAGCAAGGTGCTCTTGCCCGAGCCGGACGGTCCGACCACGACGAGGAACTCGCCATCGGCCACGCTCAGGTCCAGCGGCCCCAGCGCGGGCACCACACCTGCTTTCGTCCGGTAACCGTGCTCGACGCCGGTCAGGTCCGCCAACACCATCTCAGGCTCCCGGGACGCGCAGTGCGGCCTGGAACGCGGCCACGTCCGGCACCGACTCGATCTTCTTCTGCTGTACCAGGAACTCGGCGGTGGCCCGCAGTTGCCCGGCCAGTTTGCCCGGTGCCTGCGCCGTGCCGAAGTACTCCGGGCCGCGCTGCTGCTCGTGGTCGAGGTAGATGTTCTGCTTCAGCTGTGTCAGCGCGTCGGCCACACTGCTGCCGATCTGCCTGCTGACCGCGGCGGCCACCACGGTCGGCTCGGTCTTGATCTGGTTGATGGCCGCGTTCGTCGCGGCCAGCCACTTCTCGACCACGTCCGGGTTGCTGTCGGCGAACTCCTTGCCCGCCACCGTGAACGTCAGCGTCGGCTTGCCCGCCGCAGCCAGCTTGGCGCTGTCGGTCAACGTCACCGCGTCGCGTTGCAGGACAGTCAGCACCGGCGTCCAGACGTATGCGCCGTCGATGTCACCGCGCTGCCAGGCGGCCTGGATGTTCTGCGGTTCGAGGTCGATCAGTGTGACCGCGCCGGGCTCGACGCCCGCCTGCTGGAGCGCGGCGAGCAGGCTGTAGTGGGCCGTGGAGCTGAACGGGGCGGCGATCTTGCGCCCGGCCAGGTCGGCCACCTTGGTGATCCCGGTGGCCTTGCGCACGACGAGCGCCTCGCTGTCGCCGATCACGTTGAGCAGTTCGATCACCCGGTACGGGATGGCCAGCGGCGGGCACAGGCCCGCGACGGCCGGACTGCTGCCGATCACCGCGAGGTCGATCGACCGGCCGAGGAACGCGGTGTTGATGCTCGCCCCCGAGTCGAACGCCGTCCACGTGATCGTGTGATCGGGTAACGCCTTCTCCAGCGTCTGCTGGTCCTTGAGCACCAGGGTGCTGTCGGCGAAGTTCTGGTAGGCGATCCGGACGGTCCGGCGGGCCTGCGAGCCGGACGACCCGCCGACCCCGCACGCGGCCAGCACCGGCGCGGCGGCCAACAGCGACAGCACGTTCCTGCGGGACACAGGCATGGACAGCTCCTTGGCGGTGGTGGTGTCAGGCCCGGCCGCGCCACGGCGACAGCGCGCGTTGGGCGGCGACGATCAGGGAATCGATGACCAGCCCGGTCAGGCCGATGACGAACAGGCCGAGGATGACCACAGCGGTCTGGTTGTAGCGCTGGGCGTTGAGCACCATGCCGCCGATACCGTCCGCGCCGTTCACCGTCTCCGCCGCGACCACGGAGCTGTAGGCGATGCCGACGGCCAGCCGGATGCCGGTGAGGATCTCCGGTGCGGACGCGGGCAGGATCACCGACCTGATCACCTCGAACCTGCTCGCGCCGAGCGCCTGCGCGGCTTCGACGTACTGCCGGTTCACGCCGCTGACCGCCGCCGCGGCGGCCACCGCGACCGGCGGGAAGGCGGCGATCATCAGCAGGTAGACCTTCGGTTCCTCGTCGATGCCGAACCAGATCACCAGCAGGCTGAGGTACGCGAGCGGCGGCAGCGCGCGCAGGAACGTGACCGCGGGCTCGGTGATCGCCCTGATCACCGGGACCAGGCCCATGGCGAGACCGAGCACGACGCCGATCAGGATGCCGTACGCGGAGCCGTAGCCGACTCGTCGCAGGCTCACCGCGAGCCGCTCGGCCAGCGTCGAACCGGCGTAGCCGCCCTGTCCGTTCGCCGCATCCGATGTGGACAGAAGCTGCTGCCACACCTGGCCGGGGCCCGGCAGGATCACCGGTGGCCAGATCTCGGCCAGCGTGACCAGTTCCCACACCGCGAGCAGCACGGCGACAGCCGCCAGCCGGACGAGCAACGCCCGGCTGACCGACGCTCGACGTGGTGCGCGACGGGTGCTCGGCGGCCTGCTGGGGGCGGCGAGGAGGGACACGCTCAGGAATGTACAGACGTACACACCGGTGACCAGTGGGTTCCGAAATGTGGATCGTGTCGGCGAACCCCTTGCGCCGAGCCGGGTTTTCGGGCAAGGAGGAACCATGGGCCAGCGGGACCCGCGCAGGCGGGAACGGATCGTCGACGCCGCCGTGGCGGTGATCGGCGAGGCCGGACTCGCCGGGCTGACCCACCGGGCGGCCGCCGCCCGAGCGGGCGTGCCGCTCGGCTCGACCACGTACCACTTCGACGATCTGGACGACCTGCTCGACGCGGCCGTGCGCGCTGTCGCGGAGCGCAACGTCGAACGGTTGCGTCAGTGGGCGGATTCGGTGCCCGCGCAGGCGGATCTCAGCACAGCCCTTGCGGATCTCATCGTCGTGCTCGCCACTGAACACCGGGCGACCAGTGTGCTCGCCTACGAGCTCTACGGCGCCGCTCTGCGCCGCCCGGCTCTGCGTGCCGCCAGCGCGGCGTGGGACGCGATGCTCGGCGACGCTTTCGCATCCCGTGTGGACAGTGTGACCGCGAGTGCGGTGACCGCGATGTTCAACGGGCTGCTGTACCAGGCTTTGGTGTCCCCGCTGCCACCTGCTCGTGCCGACGTCGAACCGGTGCTGCGGCGGCTGCTCGGCCGAACGTGACACGGGAGCGTTCCCAGGGTTCATTCTCTATACTTGATGCGACAAATGGTTCAGCGGGACGGTCGCTCGTCCCGCTAGCCTCGTCCGCGTGACTGTACGCATGAGCAGAAGACTTGTGAGGGCACTGACAGCATTAGCCATCGTGGGCGCCGCGTTCGTGGCCGTCCCCTCGTCTGTGAGTGGCTTGTCCACCGCCAACGCCGAATGCGCCGCCACACCAGCGGAGCACGACAGCGGCATCACACACGAGCGGACCGCCGAGATCGAACAGGTCACACAGACCCGGCTTGCGGCCCAGCCGACCAGACCCGCTGGGCCTGTCACGATTCCTGTGGTGTTCCACGTCGTCTCCAAAGCAGACGGCACAGGCAACGTGTCACAGGCAACGGTCGACGCCCAGATAGCCAGAATGAACAAGGACTTCTCCGGCCAGGAAGCACCGGGAGTCGCGGCTGACACCGGGTTCCGGTTCCGTCTGGCGACCACCCGCCGGTGGACGAACGACAACTGGTTCGACCGCGCCGTCGACGACAACGTCAACGAGGCCATGCGGCGTGCGACCCGCGAGGGCGGCAAGTCCACGTTGAACATCTGGTCGGTAAACCTCCCCTACGGAGGAAGGGCCAACTTCGCGTGGGAAGCCGAGACACACAAGGACATCGAGGGGGTCATGCTCGTCTGGACCGTCCTGCCCGGCGGCTCTGACCCAGCCCACAATCAGGGCAACGTGGCAAGCCACGAGGCAGGCCACTGGCTCGGGCTCTACCACACCTTCGAGCGCGGGTGCGATGACCAGAACGACCTGGTCGCCGACACACCCCAGCACACGAACAGCGCTGACTGCGAGGAGTGGGACGGGTGCCCAGCACCTGGCATGGACCCGATCCACAACTACATGACCTACACGGACGACGGTTGCCGCAACCAGTTCACTGCTGGTCAAGGCGCCCGTGCCCGTGACCAGTGGTCCGCCTACCGGGCCTGACGTTCCCCCTGGACGATGCGGGGTGACGGCCGCCTGGACGTGCCCGCTTCAGGCGGCCGATCACCTCGCTGATGTCCCGTGGTCGTGACCAAGGTGAGACGCACAGGGATGTTCCACCAGGTGGGGCCGCAATTGTTTTTGCCTCGATCGAAACTCGGCGACGAAACACGGTCATAACGTTGGAGCGTTTTCTGTAACGGCACACCAACCTCCCGGATAGTTCTGGCACTGAGTGTTGCAAACCGCCAGGAGGTGACCGGGTGCGCACAATGTTCGGTCGTTGCTCACCGGCCTTTCTCTGCTTCTGGCCGATAGTGGTCACGTTCTCATTTTGGCAAACTCTGCTGGTCTGTTGGTATTTGCCTTTCCTGGCAGCCACCGGATTCACGTGGTTGCGGGTCGCGGGTTTCCTCTACGCGCGGAAGATGCGGAAATCCTTGTCCCACTTCCAGCCACGACATGAAGGCGTGGTGAACGCGACGAGCCTCCGCACACTGCAGACCAACATCCGAACCGATCAGACGAGTTCGTCGCAGCTGTTGCAGTTCGCGATCTCAACCCTGTTCCCGGCCAGTGTTCGCAGGCAGTTGACCGACGAGTACACACCGAACCACCGGACACTCTTCAAACGGGTGTCGATCGAGTTCGATGTCGATCAGCGCAACGAGCGCGAGTTCCTCGCCGTGTCGTTCCCGCACAAAGGCACGTTGCAGGACGACATGGTTCTGCGTGACGCACAGGGCCAGCGTCTGTCGGCGCTGTCATATCGCGAATACCGCGTACTGGCAGCGAAAACACTCCGCCTCCTGCTGAACGCGGCCTACGGCACGCGGCGACTGCCCCCTGCGGCGCTACACGCGGAAGCACTGGCACTGAAGGAGATCGTCCGGTTCGAACGTTACGAGCGGCACGCGTCGGAAACCAGTTCCACGAAGGTGCTGAACGCGTTGCGGGCCCTGCGGTTGCCGTACCGGAACCCGGCTGGACCCGTCTACCTCGGGATGGCGATCGACCTGGTGAACAAGCTGTCGGAGCGGTACGTGGTCGTGGTCGCGGTTCCCGTGACGGGCAAGCGTGTACTGGTCCACTTCGAACGTACCGAGATCCCCAGTTTCCATCGCGAGAAAGGCAGGGTCAAAAGCCTGTTCCGGATGATGGTCGGTTCACGGCCGGTCCAGTTGAACGTCAGCGCCCGCAACGCCGTGACCTGCCGCAGTTACCACCTCTACGTCAGAGCACCGGACTACCTGTACCTCGGCGAGGTCGACACCAAGCCCATCGAGGCGCTGATCAGCACGTGGCGGCAGGCCGGTCGAGATGCTTTCATCCGAGTGCGGCCTCGACGGGGTCAAAGCTACTTCCATCTCTACGGCAGGCTCCTGAAAACCTCGGAAACGAAGAACATGGGTGCGACGGTCAAGTTCTTCGAGGTGCCGCCGGGTTCGATCGGCAAATCCGCGATAGCGGCGGTGGCGGCCTGCCTGGTGGTGCTCGCGGTCGGCGCGGTGGTGACCTGGGCACCCACTGTCGCGGACGTCGACACCCAGATCGTGGCCTTCCTCCTCGCGGTTCCGGGGATCGCCGCGGCCTGGCTTGGCCTGGAATCACGCCAGGGCGCGCTGTTCGACGGCTCGCTGACGGCGCGGCTGTCGCTGTTGGCGACCTTCCTCATCTCGCTCGGAGCAAGCACGCTCATGTTGCTGATGCACTCGGGAATCCTGCGGATGAACCCGAAGCACGTCCTGGTTCTGCTGGAAGCGGACCTGGCATGGACGATTCTGGCCTTGGTGAGCGTGGCGCACGCGGTGTACGTCTGCTGCGTCTGGTGGCACCGAGCTCGGTACTACCGAATGTTGATGACGAAGCCGGGAGACAACTCCGCTTCAATGCTGTCCGACTGATCCACCGACCCGGGGAGGGTATGTGTGGTTGCTGAAGACCCTGTTCGGTTCGGCCTTCGCGGACTACGTCAGTGATCTGCGAGCCATGAAGAGAAGGCTCGGTCCGTCCCACGACGAGCCGGGCTGGTTGATCTCGGCCGAGGAGGACACTCCGAGGCCCGAGAACGACCTGCCCGACGAGGAGGGCGCAATGCGGCTGCGCGACCTCGAATCGTCCAGGGCGCTGCGCGGACTCAGCGGGAGCTATCGACGCCAGCCCATCCAGACGACGGCTGACGAAGCTGCCCCGTGAGTCACTGCGTGGCGATCATTTCTTCGTCCTGCGCCTGGGCACGAGCGCCAGCACTGCGCCGACGACAAGCAGGCCCAGCGCCACCAGCGACATCAGGGCGACCGGTGCACCCGTCGTGGCCAGGTTCGGTGGGATGGGACGCGGCTTCGCCGGTGGCTGGGGCACAGGGGGAACCTGTGTGTCGGTGCCGCAGGCCGGGTCGGTCGAGCCAGGTGGGCAGTTTCCGCCCGGGGTGTCGGTCGTGACGACGTTGCGGAGCCGGTGGTCACCGGTCGGTGGCGACTTGATCGTCACGCCATAGGTGACCGTCGCCGTCCCCCCTGGCGCGAGCTTGCCGGTCCAGGTGAGTTTCGGCGCCGTGTAGGTGACCTGGCCGGTGCTGGCCTTCGCGTCACCGTTGACCGTGGCGTCGTCGAGAACTCCGGTCAGGTCGTCGGTGAACGCAGCCGGGTCGATGATCGCCTGCCCGGTGTTCGTGACGGTCACGGTGTACTTCACCGTGTCGCCTGGTTTGGCGGACGTCTTGTCGACTGTCTTCTTCACTGTGAGGCTGGAGACCGGAGTTGTCGTCGTGCACTTCGGGTCCGTCGAACCCGGTGGGCAGTTGCCGCCAGGCGTGTCCGACGTGATCGCATTGGTCAGTTTGCCGTCACCTGTGTTGGGCTTGCGCACCTTGACGCTGTAGGTCACGGTGGCGGACTGCCCGATCTCCAGGTCCCCGGTCCAGGTCAGCTTCGGCTCCACATAGGACACTGCACCGACCGGGGCGGCGCCGTCCTTCTGGTATTCGGCGTCGTCGAGCACCTTGGTCAGGTCGTCGGTGAAGGTCGCGCCGGTCAGCTTGGTCCTGCCGGTGTTGCGGACCGTCACCGTGTACTTCACGACCTCACCGGGGTTCACCGTGGCCTTGTCCGCCTTCTTGACCAGGTCGATACCGGAGACCGGGGTGACCGTGGAACAGGCTGGGTCGTCGGACATCGGCGGACAGGTGCCCGGTGTGTTGGTGCTGACACCGTTGCGCAGTTCGTGGTCCCCGGTGGCCGGGTCACGCACCTTCACCGAGTACGTCAGCGTGGTCGTCTGGCCGACGGGCAGATCACCCGTCCACACCAGTTTCGGCGTGGTGAACGCGAACCCACCGGCGACCGGCGCGGCTTTCGCGTCGTTCTGGTAGTCCGCGTCGTCCAGGACCTCACTCAGGTCGTCGGTCACGCGTGCCGCCTGGTCACCGACGAGATCGACCTTGCCTGTGTTGCTGACGGTGACCGTGTACGTGACGACGTCGCCTGGGTTGGCGGAGGCCTTGTCGGCTTTCTTGCGCACGGTCAGTTCCTTGGCGGGAACGTCGGCCGAGCAGTTGGGGTCGGTCGAGCCGGGCGGGCAGTTGTTGCCCGGTGTGTCCGAGGTGACGACGTTGTTGAGTTTCTTGTCTCCGGGGTTGGGGTTCTTCACCTTCACCGTGTAGGTGATCGTCGCCTGCTGGCCGATCGCCAGCTTTCCCTTCCACGTCAGGTTCGGCGCGGTGTAGGAGACGTCGCCGACCGTGGCGGTGGCATCGCCCGCGTAGTCCGCGTCGTCGAGCACCTTGGTCATGTCGTCGGTGAACGACGCGGTGTCCTGTGGGGTCTGCCCGGTGTTGGTGACGGTGATGGTGTACCGCACTGTGTCGCCGGGTTCGACTGTCTTCTTGTCGACGGTCTTCTTGATCAGCAGACCGGACACGGGTGTTGTCGTCGTGCACTTCGGATCCGTGGAGCCCGGCGGGCAGTTCCCACCCGGAGTGTCCGAGGTGACCACGTTGGTGAGTATCTTGTCGCCCTGGTCCGGGTCGTTCACCTTGACCGAGTACGTGACCGTGGCGGTCTGCCCGATGGCCAGGTCGCCGGTCCAGGTCAGTTTGGGTTCCGTGTAGGACACCGCGCCGACCGTGGCGGCGCCGTCGTTCTGGTAGTCGGCGTCGTCGAGCACCTTGGCCAAGTCGTCCGTGAAACTCGCTGCGGTGTATGGCGTCTGGCCGGTGTTCCGGACCGTCACCGTGTACTTCACGACATCGCCGGGATTGGCCGACGGCTTGTCCACCGTCTTGGCGATCTCCACACCGGAAACTGGTGTTGTCGTGGTGCACTTCGGGTCTGTGGACCCAGGTGGGCAGTTCCCGCCTGGGGTGTCCGAGGTGACCACGTTGGTCACCTTGTTGTCCCCTGTGTTGGGGCTCTTCACCTTGACCGAGTACGTCACTGTGGCTGTCTGGCCGACACCGAGGTCACCGGTCCAGGTGAGCTTCGGTGCCGCATAGGCCACGGAGCCGACCGACGCAGCACCATCATTCTGATAGTCAGCGTCGTCAAGAACCTTCGTCATGTCGTCGGTGAAGGTCGCACCGGTGTACGGAGTCTGCCCGGTGTTCCGGACCGTCACCGTGTACTTCACAACATCACCGGGATTGGCCGACGGCTTGTCCACCGTCTTGGCGATCTCCACACCGGAGACCGGTGTTGTCGTCGTGCACTTCGGATCCGTCGAGCCCGGCGGGCAGTTCCCACCCGGAGTGTCCGAGGTGACCACGTTGGTCAGATGGTTGTCCCCTGTGTTCGCCGTCTTCACCTTCACCGAATACGTCACCGTGGCTGTCTGCCGGACAGCGAGGTCACCGGTCCAGGTCAGCTTCGGAGCCGCGTACGACACCGAACCCACCGTGGCCGAACCATCGTTCTGGTAGTCGGCGTCGTCGAGCACCTTGGTCAGATCGTCGGTGAAGGTCGCTGCGGTGTATGGCGTCTGGCCGGTGTTCCGGACGGTCACCGTGTACTTCACGGTGTCGCCCGGATTCGCCGACTGCTTGTCCACCGTCTTGACGATCTCCAAACCAGAGACCGGAGTTGTTGTCGTGCATTCCGGCGTCCTCCACTGGGGCGGACAGTTGCCGCCTGGTGTGTCAGTCGTGACCACGTTGGTCAGGCGGTTGTCCCCGGTGTTCGGGTTCTTCACCTTGACTGAATAGGTCAACGTCGTCGACTGCCCGACCAGAAGGTCACCTGCCCACGCCAGGTTTGGTGTGGTGAAAGTGAAGCCACCGGCGATCGGCGCGGCTTTCGCGTCGTTCTGGTAATCCGCGTCGTCCAGGACCTCGGCCAGGTTGTCGGTCACGCGTGCCGCCTGGTCACCGACCAGATCGACCTTGCCCGTGTTGGTCACGGTCACCGTGTACGTGACGACATCACCCGGGTTGGCCGACGACTTGTCGACCTTCTTCAGCACAGTCAGTCGCTTGACCGGAACCACTGTCGAGCAAACCGGGTCTGTCGAACCTGGGCGACAGTTGTTGCCCGGGGTATCGGAGGTGACGACGTTGTTGAGGTTGTGGTCACCGTTGTTGGGGTCCTTGACCTTCACCGCGTAGGTGATCGTCGCTTCCTGTCCCACACCCAGCGACCCGGTCCACTTCAGATTCGGCGCTGTGTACGAGACACCACCCACCGACGCCGCCGCATCGTTCTGGTAGTCCGCGTCATCCAGGACCTTCGTCAGGTCGTCGGTGAACGACGCATTGTCCACTGTGGTCTGCCCGGTGTTGGTCACGGTGATCGTGTACCGAACGTAGTCACCTGGTTCGGCCGTCTTCTTGTCGACGGTCTTGCGGATCTGCAACCCGGACACCGGAGTCGTCGTACCGCACTCCGGATCCGTGGAGCCTGGCGGGCAGTTCCCACCCGGGGTGTCCGATGTGACCACGTTGGTGAGCTTCTTGTCGCCTTCGACCGGGTCCTTCACCTTGATCGAATAGGTGACTGTGACTGTCTGGCCGACTGCCAGGTCACCGGTCCAGGTCAGCTTCGGAGCCGCGTACGACACCGAACCCACCGTGGCCGAACCATCATTCAGATAGTCAGCGTCATCAAGCACCTTGGTCAGATCGTCGGCGAAAGTAGCGCCGGTGTACGGAGTCTGGCCCGTGTTCCGAACCGTCACTGTGTACTTCACGACATCGCCCGGAGTCGCCGACTGCCTGTCCACCGTCTTGACGATCTCCAAACCAGAGACCGGAGTCGTCGTCGTACACTTCGGATCCGTCGAACCCGGTGGACAGTTCCCACCCGGAGTGTCCGAAGTGACCACGTTGGTCAGAAGATTGTCACCGGAGTTCGGACTCTTCACCTTCACCGAATACGTCACCGTCGCCGTCTGACCAACGGCAAGATCACCAGTCCAGGTCAGCTTCGGCGCCGCGTACGACACTGAACCCGCCGTGGCCGAACCATCGTTCAGATAGTCAGCGTCATCAAGCACCTTGGTCAGATCGTCGGTGAAAGTAGCGCCGGTGTACGGAGTCTGACCGGTGTTCCGGACCGTCACCGTGTACTTCACGACATCACCGGGATTCGCCGACTGCCTGTCGACGGTCTTGGCGATCTCCAACTCGGAAACCGGCGTTGTTGTCGTGCACCTCGGGTCCGTCGGTCCTGGTGGGCAGTTGCCTCCCGGGGTGTCCGACGTGACCACGTTGGTCAGAAGATTGTCACCGGAGTTCGGACTCTTCACCTTCACCGAATACGTCACCGTCGCCGTCTGACCGACAGCAAGATCACCAGTCCAGGTCAGCTTCGGCGCCGCGTACGACACCGAACCCACCGTGGCCGAACCATCATTCAGATAGTCAGCGTCATCAAGCACCTTGGTCAGATCGTCGGCGAACGTGGCTCCGGTGATCGGGGTCTGACCGGCGTTTCGAACGGTCACCGTGTACTTCACGGTGTCGCCCGGGTTCGCCGACTGCTTGTCCACCGTCTTGACGATCTCCAACCCGGAGACCGGAGTCGTCGTGGTGCATTCCGGCGCGGTCGAACCCGGAGGGCAGGTCCCGCCTGGCGTGTCGGTGGTGACCACGTTGGTCAGGCGGTTGTCACCGGTGTTCGGATTCTTCACCTTCACCGAATAGGTCAACGTCGTCGACTGCCCGGCCAGAAGGTCACCCGCCCACACGAGCCTCGGTGCGGTGAAACTGAAGCCACCAGCGACCGGCGCGGCCTTCGCGTCGTTCTGGTAGTCGGCGTCGTCCAGAACCGCGGTCAAGTCGTCAGTGACACGAGCCGCCTGGTCACCCACCAGATCGACCTTGCCCGTGTTGGTCACAGTCACGGTGTATGTGACCACGTCACCCGGCTTGGCCGACGACTTGTCGACCTTCTTCAGCACAGCCAGTCCCTTGACCGGAACCAGTGTCGCGCAGTCCGGGTCCGCCGATCCCGCCGGACAGTTGTTGCCCGGGGTGTCCGAGGTGACGACGTTGTTGAGTTCCCTGTCGCCAGGATCGGGATTCTTGACCTTCACCGTGTAGGTGATCGTTGCCTCTTGGCCGATCCCCAGCTGCCCGGTCCACTTCAGATTCGGCGCCATGTACGAGACATCACCCACCGACGCCACGCCGTCGTTCTGGTAGTCCGCGTCATCCAGGACCTTCGTCAGGTCGTCGGTGAAGGTTGCTCCGGGATACGGCGTCTGGCCGGTGTTGCGGACGGTGATCGTGTACTTCACGGTGTCGCCCGGCGCGGCCGTGTTCCTGTCGGCCGTCTTCTTGATCGCCAGGCTTGAGACAGGTGTTGTCGTCGTGCACTTCGGATCCGTGGAACCCGGCGGACAGTTCCCACCGGGAGTGTCCGAGGTGACCACGTTGGTCAGCAGGTTGTCACCCGCATTGGGCTTCTTCACCTTCACCGAATACGTCACCGTTGCCGTCTGGCCCACAGCGAGATCGCCGGTCCACGTCAGATTCGGGGCCGCATAGGACACCGAACCCACCGACGCCACGCCGTCGTTCTGGTAGTCCGCGTCGTCGAGAACCTTGGTCAGGTCATCGGTGAACGTGGCTCCGGCGATCGGAGTCTGCCCGGTGTTCCGCGCGGTCACCGTGTACTTCACGACATCCCCGGGGACGGCCGACTGCTTGTCCACGGTCTTGGCGATCTCCAGCCCGGAGACCGGAGTCGTCGTGGTGCATTCCGGCGCGGTCGAACCCGGCGGACAGTTCCCGCCCGGAGTGTCCGACGTGACCACGTTGGCCAGGCGGTTGTCACCCGTGTTCGGGTTCTTGACCTTCACCGAGTACGTGATGTCCACGCTTTGGCCTGCTGCCAGCGAGCCTGTCCACGTCACTTTCGGCGCGGCATAGCCGACGCTGCCCACTCCCCCGGGCGCGGACGCGGCGTCGTTCTGGTAGTCCGCGTCGTCCAGTACACCGGTCAGGTCGTCGACGACCTTGAGCCCGCTCGCGGTCACCTTGCCGGTGTTGGCGACCGTCACCGTGTACTTGACCACATCACCGGGATTGGCAGACTGCCTGTCCACCTTCTTCTTCACCGTGTACGCAGGCGGGGGCACCTTGGTTGTGGCACAGGCCGCTGTGGAATCGTCGGGGCAGCGATTGTCCGGCGGGATGACTGGCGGCGGGCCGACCGGGACGTTCGCCCGGTTGACGAGGTCCTTGCCGATGGCGGCTTCCTCGACGCGAACGCGCACGGTCAGTGTGGCGGTTTCCCGCAGCGCGAGGCCGTCGACGGCCCAGTCGATCGGTCCTGTTCCGTTCGCGGTTCCCTTGGACGCCTCAGCGGACACATAGGTCGTGCCTGGCGGCAAAGTGTCACGAACCGTCAGCGCGGGCACGGGAATGACGCCCGTGTTGCGCAAGGTCACCGTGTAGGTGAGGATGTCGCCCGGTATCGCCTCGGCGAGGTCGACGGTCTTCGTCAGCTGGTATCCCGGCGAGGCGACCGTGTTGCGTACCGTGTTGGAGGTTCGTTTCTGCTCACGTCCGGTGTCCTGGCCGCGGAAGTCGAGCTTGGCGGTGTTGTCGAGCTTGGTTGCGTCCGGGACGGTCGCGCCGACCGTGACCTTGAAGGAAACCTGCTGTGACTGGCCGGGCTCCAGGTTCCGCAGCCGACACGTGACCAGTTGACCGGCCGCGGAGCAGTCCGGATTCGATCCTGCCACGAACGTCATCCCCGTTGGCAGGGTGTCGGTGAGCACCACGTTGGTGGCGGTGTCCAGGTCCGTTGTGGAGCCGTCGGCGTGCCGGTTGGCCACGTCGAAGGAGTAGGTGACCTCGCTGCCCTTGGTCACGTAGCCAGGCGGATTGTCGTTGGTGTTGCCGACCGGGTTGTTGGCCTTGGTGATCTGCAGGTCGGGTTCCAGCGCGTCGGTGACCAGCCAGACCACCTGTGGGTAGATCGCGTCACCGATGGTGCCGATCTTGACCTGCATCGTCGAGGCGCCTGCGGGCACTTTGCCGGTGATGTCGATGATGCGGGAGTCGTAGCCGAGGTTGTTCACCGGGTTCGGGTCGCGCGCGGTGACGTTCGTGCCGGATCCGTTGGCTGACACCTGGTCGATACGGCTGCTGAAGGCGTTGTTGGTGACCACGCCTGCCGGGGCGGGGAGTGGGACGTCCTTCAGGGTGGCGGCGGTCGGGCCGACCTGGAGGTAGTCGCCGGTGATCGGGGCGTCGCCGTCACCCGCGACGATGCCGAGGGACACGTTGGGCTCGCGGGACGTGGGCGCCTTGATCCCGCCGAGGGCGATCGTGGCACTGGCCGGGCTGCCGCCACCGGCCACCTTCTGCAGCCCGTCCCACACCTGGAGGTAGCGCAGCGGTTCGCTGGGCAGTTCGTAGGCGACCACCAGCGACCAGCCACCCCAGCAGCCCAGGTTCGTCCGGCTGACCGACTGGCCCTGACAGGCCTGGATGTCGGCGACCGTGTAGTCACCGGTTCCGGCCCCGTCCACCATGTTCGTGACGTCCGCGGCGGCGCCGTAGGCATACAGGGTCGGGAATCCGCCGCTGCCGGTCGCGTCGAACCAGTCGTAGGTGTCGGCGGTGATCCGTTGGTAGGAAGTCGATCCCGGTGCCTTCACCGACACCTGGTTGCCTGCCCGGCCATCGCCGGAAAACGCGGGCGACGTGCTGCTGACCGGGTTGAACTGCCAGTACAGACGGGCGTTGAGCACCGTGGCCCCGGCGGGGATGTTCAGCCGCGCGGAGGAGGCGGTGTTGCCAGGCGCGGCCGGGTCCACTTTGACCCACGACACCGAGCTCGCGTTGCTCGCCGAGTCATTGCAGAACACACCGGGACTGCAGGTGACCACGGAGTTCGCCGCCATGGCGACGCCGCCGTGCGCCAGCCCGGAGTACACCGGCTGCGGACCGATCGGCCGCTCCGTCCCGGCACCACGCGGCCTCGGTTGCCCGGCCGCGGTCCCCGGCACGCCGACGAGGAGGAGCAGCGCGACGGCGGTCACCCAGGCGGTGAACCGGCCCAGTCGTCGTCCGATCCACCTTGGACAAACCGGCACGTCGCCTCCCGCTGTTGCGCCCGCTTCCGCCGTGCCTGAACGAACGTAGGCGGCGAACAGCGATTCCGACTCACCAGGCATCTTGCGGTGCCGTGATCACGTGCGCCATCCGGGACACAGCAGTAGTCCGGGAAACGGCCCCAAAGGGGCGAAAAACCCCCGAACGGGTGACGAACCCGGCTCAGTCCACACCAGACAGTCCAGGCGGAACTGTGACGTGATCTCCGAGCGGTGGAAACGCGGCTCGGCCGGAGCAGGCCGAGCCGCGTTTTCCCCTACCGGTGGGTTGTCAGGAGGCGAAGCAGAGTGGTTCGTTGATGTGCTTGTGGCAGCGGACCACGCGGCTGGTGCTGCCCTTCTGGTTCTTGGCGTCGGTGACGGTCAGGGTCACGGTGTAGTTCTTGGCGACGTTCGGGTACGTGTGCGACGCGGTCTTGCCACTACCGGTCGTGCCGTCACCGAAGGCCCAGGAGTAGCCGCCGACGGAGCCTTCCTGGTCGCTGGAGCCGCTGCCGTCGAAGGAGCAGGTGCCCTTCTGGCAGCGGGAGGTGAACGCGGCGGTCGGTGGCAGGTCGCCTGCCTTGGCCATGCGGCGGGTGGTGTTGGTCTTGCCGTCGTTGTCGGTCACGGTGAGACGGACGCTGTAGTACGCGGCCTTCCCGTACGTGTGCGACGCCGTCTTGCCACTACCGGTCGCGCCGTCGCCGAACTCCCATGCGTAGCCGGTGATCGTGCCGTCGCTGTCCTTGGCTGCGCTGGCGTCGAAGGAACATGTGGTGTTGTCGTTGGAGCAGGTGCCAGTGAACGCGGCGGTCGGCCTTCCCGGGTCGGCCGGACCTGCCGGGTAGTCCTGTGCGGAGCTGACGTCGAGCAGTGGCTCGGTGATCCCGTCGCCGGAGTCGTCACGCCAGTTGGTGTTGCCGGTGTCGATCAGGCGCTGCCGGACGGCCATCACGCCGTCGCGGTTGGTGGGACGGTTGCCGCTGACGGTCAGCAGCGCGGCCGCTCCGGCCACGTGCGGGGAGGCCATCGACGTTCCGCTGAAGGTCTGGTACCCGCCGTTCTTGTAGGTGGACAGGATGCAGGTGCCGGGCGCGGCGATCTCCACCAGCGAGCCGAAGTTGCTGAAGTCGGCCAGCGTGTCGTCCTGGTCCGCGCGGCAGGTCGACGCCGCGCCGCCGCCCGCCGCGCCGTTGAAGTCCGCCAGCGCCGAGACCGTCACCACGTCGGGGTGGTTGGCCGGGGAGAACGTCCTGGCGTCCTTGTGGTTGTTGCCCGCCGCGACGACGAACACCACGCCTTTGCCGACCGCGGTGGAGATCGCCTGGTTGAGTGCGTCGTTGGTGCAGTTCTCGCAGCCGAGGCTCATGTTCGCGACCTCGATCTCGTCCGCGTGCCTCGCCACCCAGTCGATGCCCGCCACGACACCGGACAGTTGACCGCTGCCGCCCGCGTCCAGGACCTTGGCCGACCAGATCCGCGCACCCGGCGCGATGCCGACCACGCCCGCGTTGTCGTCGCGGGCCCCGATCGACCCGGCCACGTGGCTTCCGTGGCCGTGGTCGTCGGTTCCGGCGTTGTCCGTGCACGTGCTGGTGTTGAGGCAGTTGGTCTGGGCGACCACGGTCAGGTCCGGATGTTTGGCGTCGACACCCGTGTCGATCACGGCGACGTCGACATCGGCTACGAAGTCGTTGGCGCCGTTGATCTTCAGGTTGGGGTTGTCGGGTGCGAACGCCCGGTCGACGCCGGTTGGGATGGTCTGGTCGGTCGTGCGCATCACGACATCAGGCTCGACGGACGCCACTCGCGGGTCACCGCGCAACGCCTGGGCACCCGCGGCCGTCAGGCTCGCGGAGAAGCCGTGCAGTGCGTCCCGGTACACGTGCTTGGCCTGTCCGCCGTGCCGTTCCAGCGTGCTGGACATGATCGAAACCGGGTCTGCGCCGCGTAACGTCACGACGTAGTCCGACTGCGCGGTGTCGGCGTGTGCCACCGACGAGACGGTCGCCGCGACCAGTGCTAGCGCACCCAGTCCGGACAGCACCGTCCTTTGTATCTGTTGATACACGGATTTCCTCCTGAAGCAGGGATTTCTGGGAGGTTCCGCAAGCGAGTTGCGGTGTCACCATCGTGCTCAGCGGTACGCGCGGGCAACAACGCCGGGAATCGTGGGTAGGGGTACGCATTCGACGGCTCGTCACGAGCGGTCACGGAAGGTGGCTGATTTCCTCCCTGCTGGCGACACCGAGCTTGTGCAGGACGCGTGCGGCATGGCGTTCGACTGTCCGGGGTGACAGGAACAGCACCTCGGCGATCTGCCGGTTCGTTCGGCCCAGCACCATCAGGCGCGCCACGTCCTGCTCCCGTGGCGACAGTTCCGCGCCGTATCCCCGACGACCGCGAGGTGAGCCTGGCGTGCCGCCGTGTTCCCGTGCCAGACGGTCGCAGCGCGCGGCGTCCCAGGTCGCGCCCAGCGAGGCGAACAACCGGCTGGCTTCGGACAACTGCTCGGCTGCTTCGGGCTTCCCGGCGGCCAGCAGGCATCGCGCGGCCGCTTCCGTCGCGGCGGCCTGCTCGTACGGGCGAGGCAGCGCACCGAGCAATGCGGCCGACTCGGTGTGCATCTTCGCCGCGTCGGCGAACTGTCCGCGTTCAGCCGCGATCGCACCCCGGCAGCCGGGGACCATCGCGTGGCCGAACGGACAGTCCCGTGTGCTGATGTCGGCGGTGAACTCGTCGGCGAGGTGTTCGGCCCGCATGATGTCCCCCACGTGCAGCAGCGCCCGCACACCGGCGTCGGCCAGTTCCGCCGCCCATGACCAGATTCCCTTGGCCCGTATCACGTCCAGAGCACGCGTCAGCTCCGAGAGCGCGTCGTCGGCACGGCCGCGGGCCAGTGCCAGCCGGACACGGGTGGCCGCCGCGGCGACGACCACGTGCGAGCACCAGCCGTTGTTGGCCCGCAGGCCGGGCGCGCGGAGGAACTCCTCTGCCTCCGCCCACTCGCCTCGGGCCAGTGCGAGGTGTCCCAGCACCAGTGACGCGTCCGCCGCCGCGAACGGGGTCTGGGCGGAGGCGGACAGGTGCTCGCGTGCGGCGGGCTCGATGCCGGTCCACTGCCCGGTGGCCGCGGCCAGCCGCAACCTGTTCGAAATGATCATGTGGTGGAGGTAGGACGGCCGGGTCCGGCCGGTCAGCTTCTCGGCCTTGCCGTGGAACTCCTCGGCCGACGCGTGGTGGCCCAGTGAGATCGCCGTGTCCATGAAGTTGCTGTAGCCGCGCGCCAGTTCGTGGCGTTCGCCGGTGCTGACCGGCCCGTCGGGCAGCGCGGCGATGGCCGTCCACGCCTGGGGGTCGCCGATCTGCAGCAACGTGCTCGCGCGGTTGACCCGGATGGCCATCCGCAGTGCGGGATCGCCCCCTTGTGGCAGCGTCTGGTCCAGTCGTGCCAGCCACGCCAGGTGCTCATCGACGTGGCAGCTGCCCCAGTAGGGCATGGCCAGTGCGGACATCGCGCGGGCGGCCAACAGCGGCCGCCTGCGCAACTCACGGACCGCCACCACGAGGTGGCCACGCTGCTCGTCGCCGTCCCCTGCCTGGTTTCCCACCAACAGCCCGAGGTGCAGCCGCAGTTCGCCGCGGACGCCGTCGGGCAGCAGGTCGTCGGCGACCAGGGCGCGCAGCAACGCGATCGTCTCGTCGTAGGCGAGGCTGTCCAGCGCGAGCCTGCCCAACTGCCCGGCCAGCGAGGCCCGCACCCGCCGCGGTAGGTCGGAGTCGGCCAGCAACGTGCGCAGCAGCTCCACCGCGGCCTCAGCTTCGCCCGACCGGACAGCCCGCTCGGCGGCCTTCTCGGCGTGCCGGGCCGCCGAGGCGAGATCACCGGCAGCGCGGCTGTGGTGCACCAGTTCCCCCGGCTGCTCACCGCGTCGGTCGAGGACACGGGCGACCTTGGCGTGCAGCTGCCGCCGTTCGACCGCGGGTGTCGTGTGCGCGACGGCCAGGCCGATCAGCGGTGGACTGAACTCGAAGGCTCCCGCTCCGCGCAAGGCCAGCAGGCCCGCGTCGACCGCGTGGGCGAGCAGGACTCGTGCCCGGTCCGGGGCGACTCGGCACATCTCCGCCGGGATGTCGGCGATGAACGGGCCGCGCAGCACCGAGGCGGCGGTGACGAGACGCCGTGCGGGCGTGGGCAGCGCACAGGCCCGTTCAGCGACCAGGTCCACGACAGCCTGGGGCACACCGCGCCGCAGCACGGCCTCGTACGGGTCGCGGTAGCCAGGCCGCAGGTGCGTGACGACCTCGGCGACGAACAGCGGGATCCCGCCGGTCAGGTGGTGCACCGCCGCCGCCTGGTCGGATGGGCAGCGGCTGGCCACCTCCTGCACGGACAGTGGCCGCAGTTCGAACCGGTGTAGCACTGCCGAGCCCCAGCGGGTCCACAAAGGATGTTTACTGCCAGGGGTGTAGGTGAGCAGCAGCGCGGCCGCGTCCGGCGGGCGCGAGGCACAGCACCGCAGCACGTGCCGTGACCAGCGGTCGGCCAGGTCCACGTCGTCCACCACGACAAGCACGGGCGAACCGCGGTGGGCGGCGGTCGCGGCCAGCAGTTCCCGCAGCGCCGCACAGGTCCGGTAGTCCGGTGTGCCGCGTGTGGTGGCGGCGTCGGCGGCCGTGAGGACGTCGTCCGCGCGTGTCGCCGGGCCGCCTGCCTGCACCAGGCCGCGTACCAGTTCTCGCACGACGACGTGAGGTTCGTCCGGCAGCCCACGGCAGTCCACGACGACACGTACGGCGTGCTGTGCCGTGGCGAGCACCTGTGCGGCGAGCCAGGTCTTGCCCATCCCCGCCGCACCGCTGACCAGCACGACCACCGGCGTACGCGCGAGCGCTGCGCGTACGTCGGTTAACAGCGGTCGATCGTCGTCGGTCGTCCGCACATTGCACCCCCGGACCGCCAGCATGCGCGAACATGCTCGAAAGTGCCATCAACACTACGTCTTCAATCACATTCGGGTGAGGGCCGAGCGTAGGTTTCAGTCGAGCAGGGCCTTCGCCACGATGTGGCCGGAGGCGCCGTTCACGCCGTGCCCCGGCCAGGTGGCCGCGCCCAGCATCCACAGTCCCGGCACGGGCGTCTGGTGCGAGGGCTGCGCGGGCAACGGCCGGAACACGTAGCTCTGCGCGAGGTCGTGGCTGCCGCCGTACGGGTCGCCGGGCCCGGTGTTGCGGTTGGCCCGCGCGATGTCCGCAGGGCTGATGACGTGCATGTCCAGGATCGCGTCGGGCAGGTTCAGCACGCTCTGTCCGGCGATGGCGATGACGCGGTCGGCGTAGGCCTTCTTCACGTCCTCGCTCCAGCCGCGCACCTCGATCACGCCTGCCGCGTCGCCGACCGGGTCTGTCGGCACGTCCAGCAGTTGCAGCCGCGCGACCGCCGCGCCGGGCGGGCACCGACCCGGGTCCACTGTGGAGGGCGAGTCGAAGCTGATCGTCGGCTCGGCGGGCAGCAGACCGCGGGCGGCCTCGTTGACCGAGCGGGACAGCGCGTCCAGTCCCCCGGTCAGGTGCGGCTGCCCGGCCTGCGCGAGCCGATCGTCGGCGAACCGCGGCGGTTCGGACAACGCCAGGTGGATCTGGAAGCAGCCGCGGCCGTAGCGGTACTTCCCGGCCTGGCGGCGGATCGTGTCGGGCACCTCCTCCAGCAGTTCCAGGTACAGCTGGTCGGGGTTGACCGACGCGATCACCGCGCGCCGGGCCCGATAGGTGTCGCCGCCCGCCACCCGCACCGCGCTGGCCTGCCCGTTCTCCACCAGGATCCGCTCGACGCGCTGACCGCAACGGACGCTCCCGCCGTGGTTCTCGATCAGCTGGACCAGTGTCTCGGCGAGCCGCGCACTGCCACCGGCCGGAGTCGGCATCCCGGCCCCGCCGAGCGCGACCTGGACCAGAAGCACCCACAGCGCGCTGTTCACCTCGTCGGGGCCACGTCCGAGGTGCAGTGCCCACGGCGCCAGCGCGCCCCGGAACACCGGCGAGGTGAACGTGTCGGTGAGCAGGTCGCGCGCTGTCCGGGTGAACAGGTGCGCGAACTCGGAGAAGCGCCCGTCCTGGCCGTGGAAGAGGTCGTGGATCTCCCGTGACCTGGTCGCCAGGTCGGCTCCCATCAGCCCGAACACCGGCCCGACATACGGTTCGAAGTCCGCGAGCAGCGTGGCCAGCGCCGCGCCGTCGCCGGGTGCGAGCCGGTCGGCCTCGGCGATGGTCTCCTCCAGCGACTGGGACAGCACCGCGGTGCCCTCGCCGGGAATCGAGACCCCCGACCAGTAGCGGGGCTGGCGGTAGACCAGGCCGAGCTCGGCCAGTTCCGGCCCCAGCTCGGCGAACGCGGGCCCACCGGTGAACAGCGGGTGCGCCGTCGAGTAGGTGTCGTGGCGGAATCCGGGAAGCGTCAGCTCCTCCGTACGCACCAGCCCACCGGGCCGGTCCTGCTCCTCCAGCACGAGCACGCCCCACCCTGCCCGCGCCAGCATGGCACCGGCGACCAACGCGTTGTGGCCGCTGCCGACGATCACTGCGTCAAAGCTGTCCATCCATCCGACGTTAGTGCTACACGCTCGCCGAGAGTGTCGCGCGGCGTGGGTTGGATGCAACGAAGGCCACCTTGGTTGCGGCCAACGCACCGAAGGCCACCTTGGTTGCGGGGTCAGTCCTGGCTTCGCGGGGTGACCAGGCCTGTCTCGTAGGCGACCACCACCGCCTGCGCCCGGCTGGTGAGGCCGAGTTTGGTCATGGCGCGGTTGAGGTGCGTCTTGATGGTGGCCTCGCTGACCGTGAGGTCACCGGCGATCTCGCTGTTGGTCCGGCCCGTTCCGACGAACTGGAGGATCTCCAGCTCCCGGGGGGTGAGCTGGCTCAGGTTCGGCGCCGCCGGGCCACGCACACGGCGTGGCTTGCCGACATACGCCTCGACGAGCCGACGCGTGACCGACGGGGCGAACAGCATGTCACCGGCGGCCACCGAGCGGATCGCGGCGATCACCTGGTGCGGCTCGGTCTCCTTGAGCAGGAAGCCGGACGCCCCGGCACGCAGCGCCGCGTAGACGTACTCGTCCAGGTCGAACGTGGTCAGGACGATCACGCGTGGCTTGGGAACCACCGCGTCGGCCATGATCCGCTCGATCGCCGTGATGCCGTCCATGACGGGCATCTTGATGTCCATCAGGATCACGTCCGGACGTCGCTCGGCGGCCAGCGCGACCGCGTCCTGCCCGTCCGCCGCCTCGCCGACGACGTCGAGGCCGGGTGCCGCCCGCATCAGCGTCGCCAGGCCGACCCTGATCAGTATCTCGTCGTCGACCACCATCACGGTGGTCGTGGGTGATCCGCTCATCGCGGACACTTATACCGCCAGACACCGACGGAATCGCTAGTAGTGCCCGCCAATCGGCAACGTGAGCTCGACCACGAACCCGCTGTCGGCCTGCTCACCTGCGGAAAGAGTGCCACGGTAGAGCGCGGCCCGCTCGTTCATGTTGTTCAGACCATGTCCGGTGCCGCCCGCGTCGGCCGTCGGTGTCCCCTTCTCGTTGGCGATCCGCACGGTGAGTTCGTCGGTGTCGCGGCGGATCCGCACCTCGGTCGTGGCGAACCCGGCGTGTTTCATCACGTTGGTGAGGGCCTCCTGGACGACCCGATAGGCGCACAGCTGCATCCCCGACGGCAGGTCCCCCACATCCGCGAGCCGCAGGTCGAGCGTGACCGGCAGGCCCGTCCGACGCAGCCGGTCGACGAGTTCCGGCAGGTGCGCCAGGCTCAACGCGGTGTCGCCCGGATCGTCGTCGGTGCGCAGCAGCATCAGCAACCGGCGCATCTCCGCCAGTGCCTCGCGGCTGGTGGTGGCGATGGTGTCCACGGCGGCGCGTGCGGTCGGCGGGTCGTCGTCGAACACGTACCCGGCCACACCGGTCTGCACGGCGATCACGGATATGTGGTGGGCGACGACGTCGTGCAGTTCCCGCGCGATGCGCAGCCGTTCCTCGGTGACCGCCTGCTGGGTGCGCAACTCCTGCTCGACGCGCAGCCGTTCGGTCAGCACCGCCAGTTGCCGGTTGCGCAGCCCCAGTTCGCGTCCCACATTGCCCAACATCCACGCCGTCAGCGGGATCAGGACCGCTTCGGCGACCGCGACGTACCACGCGACGTTCGACACCAGCGCGGCCCAGAACAACACCGGCATCACCGACCCGGTGCACAGGCCGGTGGTCCTGGGTGGACGCAGCGACGCCACCGTGTAGAGCAGCAGCACCGGCGCCCAGAAGTTGAACGCGATCTGGGTGTAGCCGAACGCCAGGAAAACCAGCAGCATCGCGGTACTGGCGGCGAAGGCGACCACCGGTGCGCGGCCACGCACCGCGAACGGCAGCATGATCAGGGCGGTGAGCACGTAGGCCAGTGGGTCGGGCCCCCAACTGGTCGGCGAGTACTGCCTGCCGACCAGCCAGGAGATCACGACAAGCGCGACGGTGATCACGACGTCGACAACCGGGATGGTCCCCTTTCCCCCACCACGCATGCGGCACAGCATAGGTGCCTGGTGGATCGTCCCTACGAGGTCGTGTTACCCGCTGTGCGCAGGCGTTGGTCCCCGGCGGGGATCGTGCACGGCGTGCCTCCGGCGTTGGTCAGACCGGGTGGGCTGAGGGTCCACGCCTCGCTGGAGTTGTCGCCGTCGTAGTCGGAGATCAGCCGGTTGCTGGCGAACCGGTTGTGGTAGGACGCGCACTGTCGTTCGATCTTCGGGTGCTCCTTGACGCAGGCGGCGTCGCAGAACTCGTCGCGGTAGAAACCCAGACGGCCGGTGCGGGTGAAGGTGTTGTCCTCCACGGTGTTGAAGTTGCTGCGGTCGCGGATTTTCACCGGGTCGCCGTTGATGTACGAGAACCTGTTGGCACTCATCGTGTTGTCCGAGCTGAAGTGGGTCACGTACAGGCCGTGGATGTGCCCGCCGTAGTTGCCGTGGTTCTCGATGTTCAGGAAGTGGTTGTTGGCGATCCGGTTGCCCGAGGAGTTCGTCAGCACGATCGCGCCCCAGCCGTAGCAGTCGGTTCCGCACGGCGCCCACTTGCTGCCGAGGTGGGTGAAGACCATGCCGAAGAACGTGTTGCCGTTGAGGCCTTTGCTGCCCTGTTTGCGCAGTGGCGGCGAGTAGGTCTCGTCGGCGATGTCACGTTCCGAGTCGCCGTACACCGACACCGCACCCGCGGAGTATTGCTCGACCTGCAAGTAGTAGAACCGAAGGCCGCTGTTGCCGCCGTCGTAGAGCGGGTCGGTCTTGTCCTTGGGCAGCCGGGGTTGCAGCCAGAAACCGGCGGGCTTGTCGCCGGTGTTGCGGAACACCGGCCGCCCGGCGATCCCGGACTCGCCTTCGCCGTACTCATAGTCCGACGGCATGAACGAGACGGTGTGCCCGGGAACGTAGAACCGCCAGTCGTGCATCGGCGGGGAGACGTACGTGCCCTGTTTGATCCGCACTTCGACGTCGGTGTCCGGTTGGGCGTCGCGGAGCACCTGCTGCACCCGCACCAGGGTCTTCACCGCCGTTGCCGGGGTCAGCCCGTCCGCGCTGTCCGAGCCGCTCGCCGACATGTGGACGGTGAACACGTCCACCGCGCTGGCGGTTCCGGTGGTGAGGCATGTGGCGGCCAGAAGGGCACCGGCCAGTACCGAGCCGATCCGCATCATCAGTCCTTTCCTGCCTGGTCACCCCTCGTGAGTGTTTAGGCGAGTTCTAACCGGCCTAAACACTCACGAGAGCTTTCAGGCTTCGGGGCGGAGGTAGAACAGTTGGTTGGTCTTGGTGAGGTCGCCGCAGGACCACTGGACGAGCGTGGCTCCGTTGTTCTGGCTGGCGCCTTTGACGTCCAGGCACTTCTCGCTGTGCACCGGCCGCAGCCGGACCACCACGTCCACGCCGCTGCCCTCGACGTACTCCAAGCGGAACTGCTGGTTGGCCTGGGGGATGCCGGATCCGTTGCAGGTCCACTGCACGGCCGCGGCTCCGTCGACGTGTTGCCAGGTGTAGACGTCGACGCACATCTTCGAGGAAACGCCCTTGAGGTAGAAGTACTCCGTCGCGCCCTGGCGTTCGACGGTGAACTGCTGCTTCTTCTCGCCGAGCACACAGTCGGACTGGGTGATCGCGGTCCCCCGGACCGCGTCGGTGGAGCCGAGGCATTTCTCGCTGTGTCTCGGGTAGATCCGGTAGACCTGTCCCGGTTCGACGGTGAACGGCGTGTTCGTGTCGCCGACGTAGCCTTCCCAGCCCGGTTGTTTGTCCGCGAAGGACGTTCCGGTGGACGCGAAGGTGTACATCCGGCGGTTGCCGTTGCCGGTGGCGTACAGCGCGGCGACGTCGGCACGGCCGTCGCCGGTGAAGTCACCCGTCGACAGCACGGCAGCGCCGGTGTCGAAGCCCGTGCCCGACCACCAGACCGCGTCGGTCCACGCGGCCGTGCCCGTCGCGGGCGCCGTCAGCACGTTCAGCCTCGCCGTGTTCCCACCGCGATCCGACATGATCACGATCTCGTCCCTGCGCCCGGTGCCGTCCACATCGGCCGCCAGGAACGTCGCGGTCGCCCTCGCCAGGTTTCCCGCGCCGCTGTCCCACCGCTGCACCGGAGCTGAGAGTCCATACTGGACCCATAGTTTCGTCTGCGCTCCGTCGTAGCCGCGCAGCTGGCCGATGTCCGCGCGGCCGTCGCCGTCGAAGTCGCCCGCGACGAAACTCGTCGCGGTCAGGTCGAGGCCCGCGGCGCCGCTGTCCCAACGCATGACCGGCGCACCGAATCCGCCGTCGGCCGCGGTGTGCACCCAGAGCTTGGTCTGCTCGCCCTGGTAGCCCTGGAAGACCGCGATGTCGTCGTCACCGTCGTCGTCGAAGTCCCCGGCGACCATCTTCAGGTGGGACAGGTGGTACGTCGTGCCCACCCAACTCTCCGCCTCCGACACGAACCTGTTGCCGTCGGAGCGCAACAGGAACAGGCGGGTCTTGCGGTCGGGATCCTCACGCAGGATGGCGATGTCACCGAGCCCGTCGCCGGTGAAGTCGCCGCGCACGGTCGCGGTGCGGAACGCGGGGAACCCGCCGTTCACCCCGGTGTCCCAGCCGACGTGACCGGTGGGGAACCCGCTGCCGCCCGCGACGAAGTTCCATGCGGCAGTGCGGTTGTCGCCCAGGTCGAACACGGCCGCCACGTCCGCGCGGCGGTCGCCGTTGGTGTCACCGCGTACAGGCGCCGCCGTGACCGCACGGGGCTTGGCCGTGAGGCTCCAGGTGGCGGGTGCGGAGCTGCCGTTGCCCGCGCGGTCGATGGCGCGCACGTACAGCGTGCGGCTGATTCCTATTGTCCCGCCGGGCGAATCGGACCACAGCGTGATCGGGACGCTCGCCGACCCGTCCGGCGCGGCGCCGACCCAGGAGGTGATCCGGTCGGGGTTGAAGCCGTAGCGGTACCCGGCGATGTCGGTATCAGCCGCCGCACGGCCGAACGTCACGATGCCCGTCTCACCGACCGAACGTACAGCCGTGCCGTTCGGGTAGTCCGTGGACGCCACGACCGGTGTCCCCGGCTTCACCTTGTCCACAGTGAACGCGCAGCGCTCGGTGTACGGGCTGACCAGGCCACTGGCGTCACGAGCCCTGGCACGGTAGCCGAACACGGCGCCGGGCTGGTCCTCCGGCAGCACACCGGGATCCAGTGGCGGCCAGCTGAACGCGCCACCGGAGCCGATCAGCGGCGTGGCCAGTGTCCTGATGACGGTGTCGCCGCTGAGGATCTCCAGCTCCCCGGCGAGGTTCTCGCCCTCGGGGTCGGAGATGACCGCGGAGAACGACGGTGTGCTCGTGCTGAACGCGGTCGGGGCCGCCGCGGTCGCGCACGGCTTCGGCGGCTCGACGTTCACGTCGGCAGGCACCCGTGGCCGCGAGTTGTACTCGACGTTGATCCTCGCCGTGTTGGCGTAGAAGTACTTCCACTGGTCCTGACTGGTCTCCACATCGGAGTTGATCTTGAGGCCGAAGGTGACGGTGTCCTTGTCGCCGGTCGCGGTGTCCTGCATCAGCTTCATCAGCGCCGGTGAGGAGAGCTCCATCGGGAAGTCCGGCTTCGGGCACGCGCTGGACTCGTTGGCGGTGCCCTTCGCCGACGCCAGGTAGGTCAGCCAGTGGCTCTTGGAGTTGTTCCAGGTCAGCGGAACGGCCGGATCGATCGGCCTGGTGTTCCAGAGATCGACACCGGTCGCCGCGCACGCGGCGGAGTGGTCCATCGTGACCGAGAACCAGGCCTTGGTGATCTTGGAACCGGCGATCATGCCGGTGTTCATCTGGAACAGCGAGCGGTAGAGGCCCGCGGTGCCCCACGTCTTGCCGACCTTGGCCTTGTTGTTCTCCTTGGTGGTCCAGTACGACTCGCCCGCGTCGTCCCGGTTGACGTAGGTCCAGCGGTTGGCCCCGGCGCTGTAGGACGGGTCGATGTACACCGGGAACGTCGTGTCGGGCGAGGTCAGCATCCGCGTGTCGGGGACGACCGTGAGCTGGCCCGGCTCCACCTGTAGCCCCATGGCACGCTCCTCGGAGCGCACTTTCCCGGCCAGGGCGATCTTCTGTGCCGAGGAGTCCCACATGCTCGGGGTGCCGGAGGCGAACACTGTCCGGCCTTGGTCGTCCACAACAGACGTGGCACCGTCGGCGCCGGGCCGGACGGTCAGTCCCTTCGTCGCGGTGCCATACCTGATCGCCCGCAGTTCCGGGTTCGCGGCGGCCGCGGCGTTCTTGACCACCAGCAGCTGGGAGAAACCGTCCGAGTCGGCCCGCACCCGCATGTCGACGCCCGGCAGCACCTCGGGATACGTGGCCGTGTCACCGGCGAGTTCCGGCGAAGGCAGCGAACCTGGCCACGACAGGGAGAACTGCCTGCTGTCCCGTTCCGCGGTGACGAACGGCGCGGTCCCGCCACCGGACAGGCGCAGCCCGATGACCGTTGCCCGAGGACTGATCGAACCGTCGGCGGCGCGGACCAGTGTGGTGTCGATCGGCACCCAGTCGCCGCCCTTGCGCGTACGAACAGGACCCGCGTACACCTCCATCGTCCGGGTGCCGGAAGGGTTGGCGAACACCCGTGTCGTCTCGGTGCGCAGTTCGGTCACTTCGACCGGCGCGGCGGTCTTCTCGGCTGGTGGCGAGGCATGCGCCACCGTGCCACAGAGCGACGCTGTGAGACAGAAGGCCAGTAAGGCGGGCATGGCGGACATCGGCGCTCCTTGACGAAGTGTCGAGGAGAATCCAAGCGCGCGGGTCGCGCACACGAAAAGCGTTTCCAGCACGGCTGAAACGCTGTCGGGCCGGAAATCGCCGTTCTTACGATTCGCTGTCGCACACCAGTGGTGTGTCCACTACGAGGAGGCGGCACGTGAGAAGTACGAGGCGTCGGCTGGCAGCCGGCGCGATCAGTGTGGCATTGGCGGTGAGCTCCCTGACGGTGACGTCGGCCGTGGCGGCTCCCGGCTCCGGCATCACCTTCCACCCGGGACGCGAGCACCCTGTCCCCGGCCGCAACGCGGTCGCGGTGGCCCCGGAACCGAGCGTCACCGACGCGGCCGCTGTGCGCAAGGCACCGGCGGTGACCTGGCCGAAGCCCGGTGTCGCCGAGGTGACGCTCGGCGCGCAGCGGGCGGCGGCCGGGCACGTCCGCGCCGGTGATCTCCCGGTGTCGATCGGCCGTCCGGCGGGAGCCGCTGTCGCGGCGGCGGACGCCGTCCCCGGGAAGGTCCGGGTCGAGGTTCTCGGCCAACGGATCGAAGGTCCGGTGCTGCGGATCACGCGCGCCGACGGAGCCCGTCAGGCCGGTCCGGTTTCGGTCCAGCTGGACTACTCCGGTTTCGCCCAGGCCTACGGTGCCGACTGGGCGGTGCGCCTGCGTCTGGCCGCGTTGCCCGAGTGCGCGCTGACCACACCGGACCGCGACGAGTGCGGCGCCACTCCCCTGGCCACCCAGAACAACGGGTCCGGCACGCTGACCGCGCAGGCCACGGCAGGCGCGGACGCCAAGTCCGGCCTGTACGCGCTGATGGCCGGTGAATCCTCAGGTGCCGGTGACTACAAGGAATCCTCGCTGTCGCCGTCCGCCACCTGGACGGCCGGTGGTTCCTCCGGCGACTTCGCCTGGAACTACCCGATGGTCGTGCCACCGAACGTGAACGCGGCGGCGCCACAGTTGGCCCTGTCGTACTCGTCGGGCTCGATGGACGGCCGCACCTCGGCCAGCAACAACCAGCCGTCGTGGGCCGGTGAGGGCTTCGAGTTCCAGCCGGGCGGGTACATCGAGCGGCGGTACGTCGCCTGCTCGACGGACATGAAGAACGGCGCGAACAACACCAAGAAGACCGGTGACACGTGCTGGAAGACCGACAACGCGACGTTCGCGCTCAACGGCAGGGGCGGCGAGCTCGTGCTGGACGACGCGACGAAGACCTGGAAGCCCCGCAAGGACGACGGCGCCGTGGTCGAGCGGATGACCGGCGCCGCCAACGGTGACGACAACGGCGAGTACTGGAAGATGACCACTCGCGACGGCACCGAGTTCTACTTCGGACTCAACCGGCTGCCCGGCTGGGCGACCGGCAACGAGGTGACCGAGTCGACGTGGACCAACCGGGTCTACGGAAACCACGCGAGCGAGCCGTGCCACAAGGCCGCGTTCACCGACTCGTCGTGCATGCAGGGCTGGCGGTGGAACCTCGACTACGTCGTCGACCGGCACGGCAACACGATCAGCTACTTCTACGACACCGAGACCAACAACTACGGACGGGAGCTGACCGCCACCAAGGTCTCGTCCTACGTCCGCGGCGGCTACCTGAGCAGGATCGACTACGGCCAGTTCGACGGCAAGGTGTACAGCACCAAGCCGGTCGGCCAGGTCGCCATGCAGGTCGCCGACCGGTGCATTCCCAACATCCCCGCCGGTGACTGTGTCTCCGGCAAGCCGGGCAACTGGCCGGACACCCCGTGGGACCAGGCCTGCGCCAGCACGACCAACTGCAAGAACAAGTACTCGCAGACGTTCTGGACGCAGAAGCGCCTGGCGAAGCTGACCACCAGGGTGTGGAACGGGACGGCATTGCGTGACGTCAACTCGTGGGCGTTCGAGCACACCTACCCCGCGCCGGGCGACGGGACCAGGGCGGGCATGTGGCTGGCGTCGGTGACCCAGACCGGCCTTGGCGGCCCGGCGCCGATCACGTTGCCGAAGACCACGTTCGACGGCGTGCAGATGGGCAACCGGGTCGACAGCACCAACGACATGGTGCCGCCGATGAACTGGTGGCGGATGAAGAAGGTCAACACCGACACCGGTGGCCAGGTGGTCGTGAACTACCATCCGCAGGAGTGCGCGCCCGCCGGGCCACGGCCCGCGCCGGACACCAACACACTGCGCTGCCACCCGCTCAAGTGGACGCCGGACACTCCGGACGGCGCGGCGAAGGAACGCACCGACTGGTTCAACAAGTACGTCATCAGCGGTGTCACCGAGAAGGACCTCACGACCGGTGTCGTGGCCGAGCAGACGAGCGTCGAATACCCCGGCACACCCGCTTGGCGGCACGACGACGAGGACGGCCTGGTCCCCGAGGACCGCAAGACCTGGTCGCAGTGGCGTGGCTACGACAAGGTCCGGGTGCGCAAGGGTGACGCGTCCGGCGAGCAGTCGATGACCGACACCCTGTACTACCGGGGCATGGACGGTGACAAGACCGCGTCCGGCGGCAAGAAGTCCGTCGAGCTGGTCGACTCCCGCAACGGCCGGTGGCGCGACAGCGATCCGTTGTCCAGCAACGAACTCGAGGAGATCAAGTACACCAAGGCCGGTGGCGCCATGCTGTCCCGGTCGATCACCGACCACTGGCTGGCCGGGCCGACCGCCGTCCGCAAGGCGGTGTGGGGCACCACCGAGTCGTTCCAGACCGGGGAGAAGAAGTCCCGGCAGGGCCACCTGTTGGCCGATGGCACCTGGCGGGAGACCGGCAGTGACAACACCTACGACGATCGTGGCGTGCTGCTGCAGGCGGCCGAGCTGAACGACACGAGCAACCCGAACGACGACATCTGCACGCGGTACAGCTACGCGGCCAAGGGATCGACGCAGCTGCCGGAACTGCCGTACCGCAAGCAGACCGTGTCAGTGAGCTGCGACAAGCCGGTCACTCCGGAGACGGTCACCGACGACGACCGCTTCTACTACGACGGCAACGACACGCTCGGCGCGCCGCCCACCATCGGTGACGTGACCCGTCAGGAAGAGCTGTCCGGCTGGGCCAACGGAGCCCCGACCTACGTGACGACCACCCGCGCCAAGCACGACGTCTACGGCCGTCCGATCGAGGTCTACGACGCCCAGAACAAGAAGTCGACGACGACCTACGCCCCGGCGACCGGCCCGGTCACGAAGGTCACGGTCGCCAACTCGTTGGGGCACACGACGGTCTCCGAGATGGACCCGGCGTGGGGCGAGGAAACCAACGTCACACACCCCGGCGACCGCAGGTCCAGGACGACCTACGACGCGTTGGGCCGCACGCTCAGAGAATGGGAACCGGGCACCAACCCCGACACACGCCCGGCCGACCGCGAGTACGGCTACCTGTTCCGCAACAACGGCCCCAACGTGGTCACCAACAAGGACCTCCAGCCGGACGGCAGCTACGACACGGACTACGAGCTGTACGACGGGGACATGCGCCTGCGGCAGACCCAGGCCCCGGCGCCGGGTGGTGGCCGCACGGTCATCGACCACGTCTACAACTCCCGTGGCCTGGAGGTCAAGCAGAACGGGCCGTACTTCAACGAGGCACCACCGGGATTCGACGTGCTCATCCCGGACGAGGACCAGCTGACGGCGCAGACGGTCACCGAGTACGACGGCGCCGACCAGCCGACCGCGCAGATCTTCAAGGTCAAGGGTGTCGAGAAGTGGCGGACCAGCTACCGGCACTCCGCCGACCGCCAGGACGTCGACCCACCGACCGGGGAGACCCCGACGACCTCGATCCTCGACTCCGAGGGCCGGGTCGTGGAACTCCGGCAGTACAAGGGCGAGACGCCGACCGGCGCCTACGACAAGACGACCTACGGCTACGACAGCGAAGGACAGCTGCTGTCGATCACCGACCCGGCGGGCAACGTCTGGCGCAACACCTACGACGCGCGTGGTCGCAAGACCAGCACTCTGGACCCGGACCGTGGGCTCACCGAGTACACGTACGACGAAGCCGGGCTGATGACAAGCGTCAAGGACGCGCGTGGCGTCCAGCTCGTCTACACCTACGACGAACTGGCCAGAAGGACCGGGCTGTACGAGGGGTCGACCTCCGGGACGAAACGCGCCGAGTGGACCTACGACACCGTCGCTGTCGGCTTCCCCGCGACCTCGACACGATGGGTGAACGGAGCCGCGTACACCACGGCGATCTCCGGCTACGACGCGGGCGGCCGCGCGACGGGCACGAAGATCACCATCCCGGCCGCCGAGGGCAAACTCGCCGGGACCTACGAGTTCGGCAACGCGTACGGTGTGGACGGTGAGATCACCACCCAGAAGCTGCCCGCTGTGGCCGGGTTCGCGGAGGAGACACTCGCCTTCGGGTACAACGGCTACGGTCTGGCGACGACGCTGAAGGGCAAGACGTCGTACGTCACCGGGACCACCTACACCCCGTACGGCGAGATGGAGAGCGCGACGCTGTCGACCGGCGGCAAGGCGGTGAAGCAGTCCTTCGAGTACGAGGAAGGCACTCGCCGTCTGACGCGGGCGGTGGTGCAGAGCGACTCCAGCCCGACTGATCTGTCCAATGTGTCCTACAGCTACGACCCGGCTGGGAACATCAGGCGGATCGCGGACTCGACGGACGCGGACACACAGTGTTTCGGGTACGACTACCTGCGCAGGCTCACCACCGCGACGACACCGAAGAACGGTGACTGCGCGTCGGCGGAGCTGGGCGGCCCGGCGCCGTACGCTCTGGCGTGGACGTTCGACGCGGTCGGCAACCGGTTGAGCGAGACCAAGACCGGCGCTGACGGCAAGTCGACGACGTCGACCTACAGCTATCCCGCCCCTGGCCAGCCGCAGCCGCACACGCTGCGCAAGGTGACGACGGGCAGCAAGGTCGAGGACTACGGCTACGACGCCACCGGCAACACCACCGCGCGCAAGGGCCAAGCCCTCGAATGGGACGCCGAAGGCCTGCTGGCCAAGGTGACCGAGAGCGGCAAGAGCACGTCGTTCGTGTACGACTCGAACGGCGAGCGGCTGATCCGCCGGGACGCCACCGGGACGACGCTGTATCTCGGTGACACGGAAGTCCGCCTGGACGCGAGCAACGTCCTGTCCGGCACCCGGTACTACACCCACGCCGGGCACGTGGTGGCGATCCGCACCGCCGACGGCAAGGTGTCCTGGCTGACGGCCGATCACCACACCACCGGACAGCTGGCGATCGACTCGGACACCCAGGCGGTGCAACGCCGCAGGATCACGCCCTACGGCGAGACCCGGGGCGCGGAACCGACGAACTGGCCAGGGCAACGCGGGTTCGTCAACGGCACCAACGATCCCACGACCGGCCTGGTGCACCTCGGCGCGCGGGAGTACGACCAGTCGACCGGCCGGTTCATCTCGGTCGACCCGGTCATCGACCACGAGGACCCGCAGCAGCTGCACGGGTACGCGTACGCCAACAACAGCCCGGTGACGTTCACCGACCCGGACGGCCGCTGGGGCTTCAGCATCAAGACCATCACCAAGACGGTCATCAAGCCGTTCGTCAAGACGGTCGTGCAGCCGGTGACCGACTGGGTCACCAAGTACACGCCGATCGTCGTCAACGCGGTGGTCAAGTGGGATCCGATCATCACCCCGATCGTCCGGCACGTGGTCAAGAAGATCCCGGCGGTCAAGAAGGTCGTGCAGACCATCAGGAAGGTGGTCAAGGATCCGAAGGGCTCGGCGAAGCGGTTCTACAAGAAGCACGTCAAACCCAAGATCGACCAGGCCAGGAAGTCGTGGAACAAGTACAAGAAGAAAGCCGCGTCGATCACCAAGAAGGCGATGAGCGCGGCGAAGAAGGGCGCACAGGTGGCCTGGAAGGAGGCACAGCCCGGCGGGAAGATCTGGGGCGCGGTGAAGATCGGGCTCACGGTGGCCAGTTTCACGCCGTTCTGCTCGGTCGCCTGCGGCGCGGTGGTGGCCGGGATGAGTGTCGCCGACGCGTACAAGGAATTCAAGGCGGGGAAGTACAACAAGGCCGGGATGGAGGTCGTCGGCATCCTCAGCTTCGGTGTCAGCACCAAGGTCGGGTTCGCGCTCAAGGGCGCGCGGCAGTATGCCGAGGTCATGGGTCGGGCGTCGACCGGAACAGCCCGGCTGCATCGGATCGCGACGGCCAGGGTCAACGCGTTGGAGGGCATCGACAAGAAGCTGACCGCCATTGACGCGGGCATGCTGAGCAGGGATGTCGCGACCTACGGCGCGGGCTGGAAGTACAACGACAAACACTGGTCACAACGAGTGTGACTGCCAGGAGACCCGGGCGGGCGACCGCCCGGGTCTCCCCAGCGTGGGCTCGTGAGTGTTTTCGCCGGTTCTAACCGGAGAAAACACTCACGAGGCACAGTGGCCGGTGAGCAGGGCCAGGCCGAGGGAGGTGATGGAGTGCAGCATGGACTGGCCGTTCTGGCGGCTGGTGACCAGTCCGGCGGCCCGCAGCGCGGAGGCCTGCTGGCTCGCGGTCGGCAGGCTCGTGTCCGTGCTTCGGGCCACTTCGCTTGTCGTGCAGGGTTTCTCACCGATTGTCTGCAGCACGCGCGCTCGGGTTCGGCCGAGCAGTGAGGCCAGCGGCCGTGTGTGGTCGACCGCTGACCAGCCGAGCGTGTGCCGGATCGGGTAGAGCAGGATCGGCTCGAAGTCGCCGTCGAGGAACGTCGTCGGCATGCCCTGGCAGAAGAAGGACGGCACCAGGTGCAGGCCCCTGCCGCCCAGGTGCAGGTCCTGGTCGACCGGGTAGCCCAGCTCCAGCACGGGATAGTGCCAGCGGGCGGTCGGGTGCAGGTCCTGGAAGAGCCGCTCGAAGCCGCCTTCGGCAAGCAGCTTCACCTGCCTGGTGTGCTCCTGGTCGATCCGGCCGCGCACGTGTGTCCAATAGGGCGCGAGGCAGGCGGTGAAGTACTGGTCGACGGCGTCGGCGAGCTGGACGACTGCGTCGCGGCGGCCTTCGGCGAGCGTGGTCGTCCACGACGGCAGCCGCCGGTCGCGGGCCAGCACGGACAGATCCGTCCGCAGCCGGTGTCTCGGTGTGCGCCGCAGCGCATCGAGGCCCTCCGTGAGACAGAAGTCCTTGGTCATCGGGGTGAGGAAGTCGACGGCGTAGCCCGACTGCGGCACCAGGTCGGTCAGCAGCCGGGTGGTGGCGGGGGCCTGGGGGCCCACCGATCTTCGCCACTCGTCGAAAACCGGTTCGCCGTCGCGTCTGCGCAGCCGGTACAGGCTGAGCAACGCCTCCCACATCGGGTGCGGCGTCGGGCTGACCCTCGTTCTCGCCAGATCCTCCGGGCCGAAACAGATCCTCAGCACACGGCATTCCCCCTTTTTGTCCACCCCAGCTGGACAACCCCTCGGCGGCCGAGGCTAGAACAGACCGGTGCCCGGCGGCAGTGTCCGGCCGCGAAATACCACCAAAGTTGCAGGCGCATACCGCGAATGATTGACGACGAACGGGTGTTTCCCGCACTTGCCTGCCGGAAACCCTTTCCAGCCAGGCGGAAACGCTTGTCGGCCGTCGTGTGGCGTTTCTAGCGTCGCCGGGGTGTTGATGCAGAGATCGCTGGTCCCGCTCGTCATCGCGGTGACCACAGGGTTTGCCGTCACGCCTGCGGTGGCCGCGGCGCAGGTGCCCGCGGCGGCCAGGGCGGATGTCAACGGTGACGGATTCGCCGACCTCGTGCTGTCCACGGGCGCGCGGCTGACCTACAGCGGCGACACCGCGCTGGTGCCGCACGACCTGGGTGGTTCGGTCCAAGTGGTACCCGGCGGGGCATCGCTGCCCGGTGCTCCCTCGGCGTTGGTCAACCAGAACAGTCCCGGTGTCGGGCTGGGCATGGAGGCGGACGACCGGTTCGGCACCGCGCTGGCGACGGCCGACTTCAACGGCGACGGGCTGGCCGACGTGGCGATCGGCAACCCGGGCGAATCGGTGAACGGCCTGGCCAACGCGGGCACGGTGTCCATTCTGTACGGCCAGCGCACCGCGCCGTACCTGCGGACCATTTCGGGCGCGCTCGGCACGATCACGCAGGACACGGCGAACGTGCCCGGCGCGATGGAGGCCGGTGACCTGTTCGGTGCCTCGCTGGCGGCCGGGGACTTCAACGGCGACGGTTACGCCGACCTGGGTGTGGGTTCCCCAGGTGAGGCGATCGAGGCCAAGGCTCGCGCGGGCGCGGTGTGGATCTTCTACGGCGGCGGCGCCGGGCTCACCACGACGAACGTCATCGCGTTCAACCAGGACCACGCGGACCTGGCCGGTGCGGCCGAGGCCGGTGACCTGATGGGCTGGGCGCTGGCCGCGGGTGACGTGACCGGCGACAAACGCGACGATCTCGCTGTCCTGTCAGCGGGTGAGGTGATCACCGGGACGAGCGGCGCCACCGGTTCCGTGCACCTGCTGCACGGTTCGGCCAGCGGTGTGGCCGCGGCCGGGTCGTCGTACGTGAGCGTGGGCGTGGCGGCCACGGCCGGGAAGTGGCGGAGTCTCGTCATCGGCAGGTTCCACGGTGGCACCAACGCGGACCTGGTGATCCAGGCCGACCATCGGCGCGGCGGGCCGACCACCTCCGGTGCGCTGGTCGCCGTGCGCGGCGCCAAGACCGGGCTGACCACGAGCGTGCAGGTGATCGACCAGGACACCGCGTCGGTTCCCGGCGGGACCGAGCCGGGCGACTACTTCGGCGCCGCGCTGGCCGTCGGTGACCTCGACGGTGACTCGTTCGACGACCTCGCGGCGGGCTCCATCAAGGAGAACACCCGGGCGGGCAGTGTGTTCCTGTTCCGGGGCGGCGCGACCGGTCTGCTCACCACTCCGCCGTCCGCGTTCGGGGAGAACGCGGCGCCGATCAACGGCAACGAACAGCCCGGCGAGGGATTCGGCTACGGCCTGCGCGTTCTCGACCTGACCGGCGACGGCAAGCCGGAGCTGGTCGTCGCGGCGCCGTGGGAGGACGGGTCGCTGCAGACCGGCGCGCTGTTCGTGCTGACGACCGGGCTGTCCGGGGATTCCCTGGCAGTGACCGGTTCGCGGCGAGTCACTCGCGCGGACATCGGGACACTGTCCGGTTTCGGCCCTGGTGCCCCAATCGCGGGCGGCGCGAACGTGCTCAACGACAACCTCGACTCGCCACGCTAGGGGGAACACCACGATGAACAAGTTCAACCGCCGCATCTTCGTCTTCGGTGGCGTCGCCGCCGCGAGCGCGCTCACCTTGAGCGGCAACGCCTCGGCGGCGCTGGCATTCCCGTTCACACTCGGCGTCGCGTCGGGAGATCCGTTACCGGACGGTGTCGTGCTGTGGACCAGACTCGCCACCACCCCGCTGAACGCCGACGGGCACGGCGGCATGCCCAACCAGTCCGTGGACGTGGAATGGCAGGTGGCCACCGACGAGACGTTCGGCACCGTCGTGCAGAGCGGGAAGGTGGCCGCGCTCTACGCCGACGCCCACTCGGTGCACGTGGAGGTGCACGGGCTGCAGCCCGACTACGAGTACTTCTACCGGTTCAAGGCGGCCGGTCACCTCTCCCCCGTCGGCCGCACCCGGACATCGCCCGCGCTGGACGTGGTCGGCCGGGACCTGTTGATGGCGTTCACGTCCTGCGCGCACTACGAGGGCGGCTACTACACCGTGTACCGGAGGATGGCCGAGGAACGGCCGGACCTGATCCTGCACCTGGGCGACTACATCTACGAGGGCGGGGCCGGTACGAACGTGGTCAGGGCACACCTGGGCGCGGAGATCGTCAGCCTGGCGGACTACCGGCGACGGTACGCACAGTACAAAACGGACACCGATCTGCAGGCCGCGCACGCCACCGCGCCCTGGCTGGTGGTTCCCGACGACCACGAGGTGGAGAACAACTACGCGAACATGACAAGGGCCAACAACTCGCCGGAACTCACTGCGGCACAGTGGAAACAGCGGCGAACGGACGCGTATCGGGCATACTACGAAAACATGCCGCTGCGTGGCGGCGCGAAACCCAACGGCGCCAACATCCAGCTGTACCGCCGGGTCCGGTGGGGCCAGTTGGCCACGTTCCACATGCTCGATACTCGCCAGTACCGCAACGACCAGGCCTGTGGCGACGGGTGGCAGTACTGCCCGCCCGCCGGTGATCCCGCGCGCAGCCTGCCCGGCATGGCGCAGGAGAACTGGCTGCTCGACGGCCTCGGGCAGCGCAACGGCACCTGGGACGTGATCGGCCAGCAGGTCTTCTTCGCCAGGCAGGTCGACGGCAGCGACGCGGGCAACATGGACGCGTGGGACGGTTATCCGGCCTCACGCGACCGTATCCAGAAGGGCTGGGTGCAGCGCGGGGTCCGCAACCCGGTGGTGCTCACCGGTGACGTGCACCGGGCATGGGCCAACGACCTCAAGGTCGACTACACCAACCCGGCCGCGCCGGTCGTCGGCACCGAACTGGTGACCAGTTCGGTGTCCTCCGGCGGCGACGGGACCGACAGCACGGCGATTCCGCACGCGGCGTACAACCCGCACCTGAAGTTCTACTCCCAGCACCGGGGATACGTCCGAACCAAGATCGGTCAGTCCAGGATGGACGTCGACTTCCGTGTCGTTCCCACAATCACCACGCGCGGCGCGGCAGTCCGGACACAACGGTCGTTCGTGATTGAGGAAGGCCGCCCTGGCCTGCGGAATCCCTGAGCGCACCGCGAACGTGGACCACGGCGGCCCGCTCCCCGTGCCGCCGTGGTCCATTTTATCCAAACTGGGAACCGCTACTCCGTTCGTGCGGCCGGTTCCGACCGTTCCAAGATCCATGTAACGCCGTGGTTTCCGCACCGACCTGACAATTGGTCCACACCACCAAGCGCCTACGGATCCTGCGACGGAGGTCGCATGAAAATCTCGAGGGTAGTGACTGGCCTGGTCGCCTTGGCGACGACGACCTTGTTCCTCCCCGGCGCGGCGGCCTTACCTGTGGCCGCCGCCGACTCGCCACACGCCTCGCACGCCAGACACCCATTGGTCCGTGCGGAGGTGGCCAGGCCGAAACCATCCCCGCCGCCGCGGCTGCACCCGTTGAACGGTGCGGTCGGGAAAACCAAGAGCCCGCAAGCCCTCGCTGCGGGCAAAGTCGCGCTGCGACCGCTGGTGATCGCACTCGACAAGGACGATTTCGGTCTGCCGACCTGGAAGTCCGTACTGGACAAGGTCGGCACACCGTACGATGTGCTGCTCGCCAGGTCCGAGCCGCTCACCGCGGCGAAACTGACCAGACCTGACGGGACCGGCCGGTACAACGCGATCTTGTTGACTGACAACGCGTTGCTCTATCCGGACGGCAACGGCGACTACGTCAGCGCGCTCGACGCGACCGAATGGCAGACACTCTGGACTTATGAGAGCACTTACCAGGTCCGGCAAGCCGCGCTGTACATGTCGTGGGGCACGTTCCCCGAGGACTACTGTCTGCGCGCGGGTACGGAGGGAGGCGTCGAAGATCCCGTTCAGGCGACGCTGACCAGCGCCGGTGCACAGTTCTTCGACTATCTCAAGGCAGGCGCCCAGATCCCGATCTCGGACTCGTACGTCTACCGGTCCAAGCTCGCCACCGGGTGCGGCGCCCAGCCGCTGCTGACGCTCGGCAGCGACGTTCTCGGTGTGCTCAGCCGCAGCGCGGACGGCCGGGAACGCGCCGGGCTGACCTTCTCGTCCAACGAGTACCTCGTGCAGACCGACCTGCTCGGCTACGGACTGCTGCGCTGGGCGACCAGGGGCGTGTTCGTCGGCGAACAGCGGCATTGGATCAACGCCGACCTGGACGACTGGTTCAACTACAGCGACCACCTCTATCCCGACGGGCACCTGGAGACCGATCCCGGCTTCCGGCTCGGCGGTGTCGAGGCCGCGTCGGTGAACGCCCAGCAGGTCGCGTTGCGCGACACGTACCCGCTGGCCTCGGGCTTCACGCTGAACCTGCCGTACAACGGCGGCGACCTCGACCCCGACGCGCCGTCGAAGTGCAGCGCGCTCGACACTCCCGATCCGCTGACCAGCTTCTCCCGTTGCCTGGCCGACAAGTTCCGCTGGATCAACCACACGGTCACGCATCCGGAGATGAACTTCACCGACTTCGACGACAGCCTGGAGGAGATCGAGGACAACCTGGAGATCGGCGAGGACGCCGGACTGAACGTGCCGACCGAGGTGCTCAAGACACCGGCATACTCGGGCCTCGGCGTGTACAACCCGGACCCGAACGCGCCGGACACCGATCCGCCCACCGACTTCGGCCTGGCGAAGTCCAATCCCGAGATGCTCGAAGCGGCCGCCGAAGCCGGTGTGAAGTACCTGCACGGCAACATGTCCTTCGCCAGCCACCGGCCAACGTGCTTCAACTGCGGCATCAGCCACCCGATGGAGCCGGGCCTGATGATCGTGCCGGACTGGCCGACGAACATCGGCTACCAGACCACCGCACCGGCCGAGCAGACGCTGTTCTACAACCGGCTCTACGGCCCCAACGGCCGTTTCCCGTTCCACGATCACGACCTGAACTACCAGGAGATCGTCGACTACGAGTCGGATGTGGCACTGCAGCACGTGATGACCGGTTCGGTGTACTCGCACACCCTGCACCAGGGCAACCTGCACCAGTACGTTCCCGGCAGGAGCCTCACGTTCGACTGGCTGCAGGCCACCGTGGCCAAGTACAGCGCGAAGTACCAGGTCCCGCTCAAGAACCCGGACTGGCTCACGCTGGCCGGTTACGTCAAGGCACGGACCGACCACTTCGCGGAACTGTCCGCGAAGTCCGACCCTGTGTGGGACAAGGCCACCAACGCCATCACCTACACGCCGACGCGTGCCGGTTCCCTGTTCCTGACAGGAACAACCGGCGCCACAGGCACGAGTGAACGCTACGGAACCGACACCATCACCCAGTTCACCACCGTGAAGGGCAGATCCCTCACGGCAACCGCCGCTCCCCGCACGTAACCACAGGCGAGCCGTGCCGGACCACCGCAGTCGACAGTGGTCCGGCGCGGTGTTCCACTGTCGACAGTGGATTGTGGAGCGCCTGCTGAAGGCCGTTGCCGGACTGACCGTGGACCCAGTCCGGCAACGGCCTTCGTCGGCGATCAGAAGAAGATGCCGCGTGCCTTCGTGGCCTGCAGAATCCAGCTGTGGATCTCCTCCGGCCAGTCGATTCTCTCCACACTGGGGTACTCGACGGTGAAGATCTGCAGTTCCTCGCCGGACGACTGCAGCAGTCCACCGCGCCTTCCCAGTGCGAGCAGTACCTCCATGGCATGCGGTCCCGCGACGAAGGTGAGGTCCACCTCCGCCAACTTGGCGGCGTAGCGGTCCGGCACGCTGAACTCGATTTCCTGGAAACAGGGTACCGACTGGTGGACGCCGGCGACGGCCAGTTCCCCGATCTCCAGCTCCGCGCCGTTGAACCGGAACCCGAGCTCCTGCAGCGCCTCGAAGATGGCTTCCTGTGCCGGCAGCGCGTGGATTCGGAGTTCGTCCAGATCGCCCTGGTCGCGCTCGCCGAACAGGCCGAGATCGGTACGCAGGCCCAGTTCCATGCCGTCCAGCCGCTCACCGTAGAGGTGGGTCAGTGGCGTGTCCCACGGCATCTGCAGTACGAACGGAAGCGCGTACTGTTGAGCTGGTTCCAGATACAGGTCCTGGGTCAGGTCAATCTGAGCAAGCTCGACTTCCTCCTCGTACTCGCCGTCGGAGTCCTCCCCGACGATCGCGCCGACCAGCGACACCGACAGGAATTCGAGGTCGCTGCCGTGGGATCCGGTTTCGATCAGGACCTGGCCTTCGAGCGGTCCACCCGGGGTGACATTGGCGGTCCTGAGCACGGTGTCGACGGAGGCACCGTCGCCATGACCCGACAGAGCATGTCGCAAAGCCAACTGCCTCTCTCATGTAGCGTGAGGGAAAACTCTGGTTCTCCCGGAACAGCACAAGATGCCCGGCGAAGCGGCCGACTCCGTCCGAGAATGCGATGACGCGCGCCGTGGCCGAGCCGATCCCGGTCACACGGCGATGCTATCCAGTCACACGTTCAGCCGGGCCGGGAATGCGAGTATGTCGCGGTTTTTGGGGACGATGCGCAAAGTCGCGTGACGACTCGTTCGGCGGGGTGTGCGCCGACAGGGCGGCCGATCCTGTCAATGAGCCAATGTCGTGTCGATGAAGGCCTTGGTCGCCGTGGTCAACTGGCCCCGGCGGTGCACCAGCCACTGTGGGAGCCGTTCCGGCGGTGAGAACCGGTACACCTCGGCGCCCGCTCGCTCGGCCAGCTCGGCCCAGCCGTCGGGCATCAGGCCCGCGCCGATCCCCTTGAGGACCATCGGCAGCACGACACTGCGGTCGCCGACCTCGGCGGCGATGGTCATGTCCCCGACAGTGGAGGCAAGCCGGTCGAACAGCGCACGGACCGCGGTCGCGGGCTTGGTCACCACGAACCGCATACCCCGCAACTGCGCGGGCGTCACCGTGTCACCGGCTGCCGCGATACCGCCCGGCGGGACCACGAGCAGGAACTCCTCGTCGCGCAGATGATGGGCGACGAGACCGCGCCCGGTGGGACGTTCGGCGTTGCCACACACCCCGACCTCGCAGCGGCCCTGCACGACCATGGCGATCACCTCGGCCGCCGCCAGCGCGGAGGACGTGCTGACGACCACGCCGGGGTGCCGCTCGCGCAGTTCCGCGATGATGCTGGTGACCGGTTCCAGTGCCGACGACGACGTGGCCGCCACGTCGACCCGGCCGACGACGCCCTCGCCGATGGACTTCGCGGCGGCCCGCAGGGCGTCGAGGTCGCGCAGGACGAGCCGGGCGCGGTCGGCGAGCATCTCCCCCGCGTTGCTCAGCACGACGTTGCGGCCGACGCGGTGGAACAGTTCCACGCCGAGTTCGTGCTCCAGCTTGGTGATCGCCCGGGACAGCGAGGGCTGGGCGACGCGCAGCGCGCGGGCGGCGTGGGTGAAGCCGCCGTGTTCCACGATCGCGACGAAGTACTCGAGCTGGCGGCGTTCCATAGCATGACGCTATCGGAATGGTGTCACAGATGTCTTGGACACACTGCCGGGCGTGGGTGTCTACTGGCCGGTAAAGCAGGCGAAAGGATGCCATGTTCACCACCCGGCCCACCTTGCAGGGCACGTTCGGCATGGCGTCCTCCACGCACTGGCTCGCGTCCGCGACGGCGATGGCGGTGTTGGAGGACGACGGCAACGCGTTCGACGCGGCGGTCGCCGCCGCCTTCGTGCTCCACGTCGTCGAACCGCACCTCAACGGCCCCGGCGGCGAAGTGCCGATGATCATCGCCCCGACCGGCGGGCCGCCGAAGATCCTGTGTGGACAGGGTGGTGCCCCGGCCGGTGCCACCGTCGACCACTACACGTCGCTCGGCCTCGATCTGGTGCCTGGCACCGGGCCGCTGGCCGCCGCCGTTCCCGGCGCGTTCGACGCCTGGATGCTGCTGCTGCGCGACCACGGCACGAAGCCGCTGGCCGACGTGCTGAAGTACGCGATCGGCTACGCCGACAACGGCCACCCGGCGGTCGAGCGGGTCGGATCGACGGTCGAGACGGTCCGCGAGCTGTTCGAGACCGAGTGGACCAGTTCCGCCGCCGTGTACCTGAAGGACGGCAAGGCCCCTGCCGCCGGAGCGCTGCTGCGCAACCCTGCGCTGGCGGACACCTGGCGTCGTGTGATCGGGGAAGCCGAGGCGGCGGGCTCCGGCCGTGAGGCGCAGATCGACAAGGCACGCGAGGTGTGGCGCGAGGGTTTCGTGGCCGAGGCGATCGCCGAGGCAGTCGCGCTGCCCACAATGGACACCTCCGGCGAGCGGCACGTGGGCACGCTGACCGCCGACGACCTCGCCGCGTTCGAAGCCACCTACGAGGACCCGGCCACCTACGAGTGGAACGGCTGGACGGTCGCCAAACCGGGACTGTGGAGCCAGGGCCCGGCCTTCCTCCAGCAACTCGCGCTGCTGCCGGACAACCTGGAGTACGGCACACCCGACTACGTGCACACCCTCATCGAGGGCACCAAACTCGCGATGGCCGACCGGGAGGCGTGGTACGGCGACAGCACCGACATCACGCTGGACGCGTTGCTGGCCAAGGACTACAACGACGCCCGCCGCGCGCTCGTCGGCGCCGAGGCCTCGCTGGAGCTCAGGCCGGGCAGCCCCGGCGGCCGCACACCCCGGCTGCCGAAAGTGATCACCGACGGCCGTCCACTGGACGTGCCGATGGCCGCCGGAGCGGGCGAGCCGACCGTGGCCCGCGACGGCGGCACCCGCGGCGACACCTGTCATGTCGACGTCGTCGACCGGTGGGGCAACATGATCGCGGCCACGCCCAGCGGTGGCTGGCTGCAGTCCAACCCGGTCATCCCCAGCCTGGGATTCCCGCTGGGTACCCGGCTGCAGATGTCCTGGCTCGAACCGGGCCTGCCGAACTCACTCGTGCCGGGGCGGCGGCCGCGAACGACGCTGAGCCCGTCGCTGGCGCTGCGCGACGGCGAACCGATCATGGCGTTCGGCACCCCGGGCGGCGACCAGCAGGACCAGTGGAGCCTGCATTTCCTCGTCGCCGTCGCATTGCGGGGAAATGTCCGAAACGGACTCGACCTGCAAGGCGCCATCGACGCACCGAACTGGCACAACGACGGTTTCCCGAGCTCTTTCTACCCGCGCGCCTCGGTCGCGGGAAGTGTCACGGTCGAATCGCGGATCGACGAGGAGGTCATCATCGAACTCATTCGCCGCGGACACACCGTGACCGTGGGCGAGCCCTGGTCGGAGGGGAGGTTGTGCGCGGTCGCACGTGACCCGGAATCACGTGTGCTGTCGGCGGCGGCCAACCCGCGTGGCATGCAGGGCTACGCGGCCGGTCGGTAACCGGCCGCGCGGGAAAACAGCGGTCCAATCCGCAGGACCGCGATTTTTTCGTGCGTTTTTCCGGCGTTTTCATGACTGAGATCTTTTAACCATTTCGAGATATACAAAGCCGAATACACGCCGTACGTTACTGGCCATGCGACGTTCCCGAGTGCTGGTGATCGCGGCAGTAACGGCCATGGCGGCCGCCTGTGTCCCGATCCAGGCGGTCACGTCCACCGGCGAACACACCGACGATTTCGGCACACCTGTCGGCGACCAACGGGTGCGGGCGGGCGGCGAGTTGGTGATGGGCCTGTCCAACGAGCCCGACCGGCTCGATCCGACCACCTCCAGTTCGCTCTACACGCGGTACGTGATGAACACGATCTGCGAGAAGTTGTACGACATGGAGTCCGGCGGCAAGGTCGTTCCGCAACTGGCCACCGCGCTGCCCACGGTCTCCCCCGACGGCCTCACGGTGACCATCCCGGTCCGCACCGGGATCACGTTCGCCGACGGCTCGCCGTTCGACGCGAACGCCGTCAAGACCAGCCTGCAGCGCCACCTCACGATGAAGACATCCCAGCGCTCCAGCGAGATGGGCCCGATCGAGAGCATCACCACGACCGCCGCGGACACCGTGGTGATCCGCTACAAACGCCCGTTCGCGCCGATCACGGCCGCGCTCGCGGACCGCGCCGGGATGATCATGTCGCCGGTCGCGTTGACCGCGAAAGGCGACAACTTCAGCGACACGCCGGTCTGCGTCGGCCCGTTCAAGTTCGTCAAGCGCGTCCCGCAGACCTCGATCACGGTGACCCGCGACCCGAACTACTACGACGCGGCCAAGGTGCACCTGGACACGATCGTCTACCGGATCATGCCGGACGCCAACACCCGCGCGGCGAACCTGCGGTCCGGTGACGTCCAGGTGGCCGACACCATCTCGCCCCAGGACGTGGACGCGCTCGCCAAGGACCGTTCACTGCGGGTGTTACAGGCGGGATCCCTTGGCTACCAGGCAGTCACCATCAACACCGGCAATGTGGACGGTGTCGGCAAGCCACCGAAGCCGATCGACACCCCGCTCGCGCGGGATGCCCGCGTCCGCGAGGCGTTCGTGCTCACGGTGGACCGGGAAACACTCGTCAACACCGTGTTCAACAACTGGTTCGAGCCGGCATGCTCGCCCATCGCGCCACAAAGCCCGTACGCCTCGGCGGCGAGCAACGCCTGTCAGAAGTTCGACCCGGCCCGGTCCCGTCAGCTGCTCGCCGAAGCCGGGGTGCCGACCCCGCTGCGAGTGGAGATGCTGGTGACCAACACGCAGGACCAGTTGCGGTTCGCGCAGGCGTTGCAGGCCAGCGTCGCGGAGGGCGGATTCGACCTGCGGATCGTCCCTGTCGAGTACTCCACGCTGCTGGACGTGCAGAAACGCGGTGACTTCGAACTGCTGCAGCTGGGCTGGTCGGGACGGATCGACCCGGACGCCAACATGACCCGGTTCCTCGGCACCGCGGCGGCGGCCAACTACGGCGGCTTCGCCGCGAAGGAGCTGGACGACCTGCTCGCCCAGGCGTCCCGTACCAACGACGTCGCCCAACGCGCCGAGCTGTACGGCAAGGCGATCCAGCTGATCCAACGGGAGAACCCGATCGTCTACACCTACAGGTTGCGCAACCTCACCGTGCACACCAGACGCGTCACCGGCGTCGAGACGTACGCCGACGGCGTGGTGCGGCTGGGCAAGGCCGCGTTCGTCGAAGGTCAGGAGGGATAGTGGCGCGCCACCTGTTGCACCGGCTCTGGCAGTCCGCACTCACCTTGGTACTCGCGTCGATCATCGTGTTCATCGGCGTCCGCGCGCTGCCCGGTGATCCCGCGCTGGCGATGGCCGGTGAGGAGGCCGATCCGGCGACGGTCGCCGCGGTCCGCGCGCAACTCGGCCTGGACGAGTCCGTCGTGGTGCAGTACCTGAAGTTCATGGGCAACGCGCTCACCGGCGATTTCGGCAAGTCGGTGCGCACCGGCACGCCCGTCAGCGAGATGCTCGGCGCCACACTGCCCGTGACGATCCAGCTCGCGGTCTACGCGATGCTGATCGCCTTGCTGCTCGGCCTGGCCTTCGGTGTCGTCGCGGCGGTGTTCCGCGGCCGGTGGCCGGAGTGGACGGCCAACGGTTTCTCCCTGTTCGCCTTGTCCGTGCCCACGTTCTGGCTCGGCATCCTCGCGGTCCTGTATCTCTCGGTACAGCTGGGCTGGTTTCCCGCGTCCGGCTATGTTTCCCCGTTCGACCATCCGCTGCGTGGCGTCTACTACCTCACGCTGCCCGCGCTGATCCTCGGCCTCACGCACGCCGCCGTGGTGCAGCGGCAGACCCGCTCGTCGATGGTGCAGACGCTCACCGCGGACTTCGTGCGGACCGCGCGGGCGAAAGGTCTCAGCCGTGGCGCGGTGATCTTCCGGTTCGGGCTGCGCAACAGCCTGATCGTGGTGACGACGATCGTGGGACTGCAGTTGGGCGGGCTGATCGCGGGCGCGGTGGTCACCGAACGGATCTTCAGCCTGCCGGGCATCGGCAAGCTCACGCTCGACTCCGTGTTCACCCGCGACTACCCGGTGATCCAGGCGGTCGTGCTCGTGATCACCGCCGCGTACATCGTGATCAACCTGCTGGTCGACTTCCTGTACACGGTCATCGACCCGCGCATGCGCGTCTCCGGGAGGGCAACATGACTGTTGTGGATCCGGTCGGCGGTGGTGAACTCGGCCGTGTGCGTGGCCGGACGCTGCGCAAGTTGTGGCACAACCCGATGGGTGTGGTCGGCGGTGTCCTGCTGCTGATCGTGGTCGTCGCCGGGGTGTTCGCGCCGTGGCTGGCGCCGTACCCACCGGCCCAGGTGCACTTCACCACGCCGTTCCAGCAGCCGTTCACCGTCGGGTTCGCGCTGGGCACCGACGATCTCGGCCGGGACGTGCTGTCCCGCGTGCTGTACGGGGCACGCGCGTCGCTTGAGGTGGGTGTGCTGTCGGTGTTGCTGGCGGTCGTCGTCGGCGTCCCGCTGGGTCTGCTGGCGGGGTACTGGCGGTGGCTGGACGCCGTGGTGTCGCGGATGGCGGACCTGATGCTGGCGTTCCCGTTCCTCATCCTGGCCGTCGGTCTCGCCGCGATCAACGGCGGCGGCATCGGCAACGCGGCCATCGCGCTCGGCATCGCCAACATCCCGACCATGATCCGCGTGGTGCGGGCGGAGACGCTGCGGCTCAAGGAATCCGACTTCGTGCTGGCCGCGCAGACGATGGACGCGGGCGCGGCACGAGTGCTCGGCATGCACATCCTGCCCAACGCGCTGTCCGCGATCATCGTGCAGGCCACGGTGATCATGCCGACGGCCGTGCTCGGCGAGGCCATCCTGTCGTTCCTCGGCCTGGGCATCCAACCGCCGGACCCGAGCCTGGGCATCATGCTGTCCGACGCGCAGCAGTACCTGTTCCGGACGGTCTGGCCCGGTGTGTTCCCCGGCGTCGCGATCGCGTTGATCTGCCTGGGGTTCAACCTGTTCGGTGACGCGCTGCGCGACGCACTCGATCCGAAGGCGACCGGCGTCGGCAAGAGGGGGAAGCGATGACCGAGCCGCTGCTGGAAGTCAGCGACCTGGAAGTGTCCTTCGGTGACGTGCCCGCCGTGCGCGGCGCCGGTTTACGGTTGATGCCCGGCGAACGGATCGCGGTGGTGGGCGCGTCCGGGTCGGGCAAGTCGACGACCGCGCACGCGATCATGGGGCTGCTGCCGGGTTCCGGCCAGGTCACCGGCGGCCGGATCAGCTTCCGCGGCGAGGACATCACCAACGTCGGGGAGAACCGGCTGCGCCGGTTGCGCGGTCGCGAGATCGGTCTGGTGCCGCAGGACCCGATGTCGAACCTGAACCCGGTCTCCCGCGTCGGCCACCAGGTCGCCGAAACCCTGGTGGCGCACGGTCTGGCCGGTCGCAGGGAAGCCAAGCGCCGGGCGGTGGAGATCCTGGCCGAGGCCGGGCTGCCCGAGCCCGCCAGGCGAGCACGCCAGTACCCGCACGAGTTCTCCGGCGGGATGCGGCAACGGGTGCTGATCGCGATCGGCCTGGCGTGCCGCCCGGACCTGCTGATCGCCGACGAGCCGACCTCCGCGCTGGACGTGACCGTGCAGCGGCAGATCCTCGACCACCTGGAGAAGCTGACCCAGGACCTGGGCACGGCACTGCTGCTGGTCACCCACGACCTCGGGCTGGCCGCCGACCGAGCCGACCACGTCGTGGTGATGTCCGAGGGCACAGTGGTCGAAACCGGCCCGGCACGCGAGATTCTCACCGCGCCGCAGCACGAGTACACCCGGCGGCTCGTGGCCGCCGCGCCCTCGCTGACCACGTCCGCGCACCGGACCGTGACGGCGGCCGAGCCCGTCCTGGAAGTCACCGCAGTGACCAAGGAGTACCGGATCCGCGGTGGCGGCGGGGCGTTGCGCGCCACCGACGACGTGTCGTTCACCGTGGGACGTGGCCAGACGACCGCGATCGTCGGTGAGTCCGGGTCGGGCAAGACCACAACCGCCCACATGGTCCTCGGCCTGGTCACCCCGACCTCGGGCACGATCAGCCTCGACGGCACCGACGTGACCGCGAACCGCAAAGCCGCCCGCCGCGCGATGCAGGCAGTCTTCCAGGACCCGTACGGTTCGCTCGACCCGATGTTCACGGTGCAGCGCCTGATCACCGAGCCGCTGCGGATCTTCGGCATCGGCGACCGCGCGTCCCAACAGGCCCGGGTGGCCGAGCTGCTGGACCAGGTCGGGCTGACGCCGTCGATGGCGCAGCGGTACCCGAACGAACTGTCCGGCGGGCAGCGTCAACGCGTGGCGATCGCCCGTGCCCTGGCACCCGGACCACGGCTGGTGGTCTGCGACGAGGCGGTGTCGGCGCTCGACGTGCTCGTGCAGGACCAGATCCTGCGGCTGCTGGACGACCTGCAGCGGGAACTCGGACTGAGCTACCTGTTCATCTCCCACGATCTCGCAGTCGTCCGGTCCATCGCGCACAAGGTCGTGGTGATGCGGCACGGCCGCGTGGTCGAACAGGGACCGGCTGAGCAGGTGCTCGACTCCCCCACCGATCCGTACACCCGGCAACTGCTCGACGCGATTCCGGGCGCGGGCGTGTTCAACTGATTGCCCCGTCTTCGGCTTCATGCTAGACACCGTCGCCATGGTGAGATTCAGGATGCGCGGCCTGGTGGTCACCGCGGCGAGCTTGCTGGCCGTCGTCATCACTCCGGCGACGGCACTGGCCACATCGGAACTGGGTACATCGGAACCGGGTACATCGAAACCGAAGGCGCCGCGGGAGTTCGTCGCGCTGCGCGACGTCGATCCGACGATCGTGCAGGAGATGCGTTATCTCACCCCGCACAACTTCGTCGGCGAGCGGATAACCGGCTACCTGCAGCCGATCTGCATCCTGACAAGGGACACGGCCGAGGCGCTGCACAAGGCGCAGGTGCAGTTCCTGCGCCGGGGACTGACTCTCAAGGTGTACGACTGCTACCGGCCGCAGCGCGCCGTCGACCACTTCGTTCGATGGGCGGAGAACCTGTCCGACGAGCGGATGAAGGCCGAGTTCTACCCGCTGGTGAACAAGAACCGGCTTTTCGAGGACGGCTACATCGCGGCGAAGTCCGGGCACAGCCGGGGAAGCACCCTGGACCTGACACTGACGCGCCTGCCGGTGGTCCCGACGCGGCCGTATCGACCAGGCGAACCCCTGGTGCCGTGTTACGCGCCGCCCGCTGAGCGGTTCCCGGACAACTCGATCGACATGGGCACCGGCTTCGACTGTTTCGACACGCTCGCCCACACCCTCGATCCGAGGATCCAGGGCGAGCAGCTGCGAAACCGGTTGCTGCTGAAGGAAGGTCTGGAAGCGGTCGGGTTCCGCAACCTCCCGGAGGAGTGGTGGCACTACACCTTCAAGCCGGAAACGTTCCCAGCCACCTACTTCGACTTCCCCGTCTCACGAAGCTCGTTGACCGGCTGCCTCGGGGGGATATAAAAGGTATCGGTCATGATCGACGGCAGAACCGGGAGGAGAGTTCCGTCAAAATCGAGCTGTGCGCGCAAGCGCAAGAAACCGCCTTGCACGTAAGCGGGCAAGGGCGCAAGCGGCCTTGCGCGTGAGCGGCCTTGCGCGCATAGCGCATGGGTGGGGTTCGTGGTTGGTTTCCTCCCGTGTGGCCTGGGCGCAGCCATACCATGGCGTGTCGGGAGGTCGGCCTACGCGACCCAACCCACAGCGCAGGCGATACCGACCTCCCGGCACGTCGTGGTTTCCTCTGGCAGGTCATACGGGAGGGGACCGACCACGCCCTCACTGGACCCAGGAAATCACGCGGGCTGAGCCAACCGGGTGGGGCACGAATGGTTGGTTTCCCTCTTGGAGGCCTGCCGTCCGGCGAGGACCTTCTTTTTTTCTTGCCACAAAAGAAAAAAGAGATGCCTCGCCGACGGGCAGGCCGCCAAGAGGGGACACAAAGAACTCGGTTCGCCGAGCCGGTTCGCTTAACCCACGTGACTTCCTGGGTCAAGTGGAGGCGCGGGGCGCCCCTCCCATATGGCCTGCCCAAGGGAACCACAGGCTGTCAAGAGGTCGGTACCGCCTCGCGCCGTGGGTTGAGTCGCGTAGGCCGACCTCCTGACAGCCAGTGGTTGGCTTCGCCCAGGCCATACGGGAGGGACACCCCACGAACCACACCCCTGCGCTTGCGCGCATGCCGCAAGCCGCTGCGCTGGCGCGCATGCCGTCTTGGTGCCGGAACCCGCGCACATCACCCACACGTAACCGACTTCCCGACTTTGACGAACCCTGGGAGTGGCATGGTGTTCAGCAGGCGCAGGTTGACGTGCGCGGAATGTCGGAGATCCGGGTGCGGCCCGACGGGCCGTCGACGATTGGCCAGGGTGGCCCGAAGTACGACCCTGACGGCGTCTTCGCCTTCCCGCAGGGAATCACCAACCTCCGCTGAGTGTTGGACGTCTCAGAATGTGCTCGCCGGACGGCATCCGGAATAGGGCTCGGGCTGATCGTGCTGTAGGTGGTCATGACCATCTCGCATGATCGGCTCGACGCTGCCGCGACGACAGACCGATGGGAGATGTCTACGCTGCGTCACGACCGGCTCGTGGCGGGAGAGTCGACGAGCGGTTGGCTGTGGACCTTGCTCCTGCACGGCTCGGCCGAGCTCGAGACGGCGGCGGGGCGGCAGCCGCTTCGGGAGGGCGACGCGGTGCTCGTCACGTCGAGGACGGCCTACCGGCTGACCGCCACGACGGAGGTCGCCGATCTCGCGGTTGCCGATCTCCGGCTCGTGGTATCGCCCCGGCGCTTGCCGAGCCCGCTGGTCGTCTGCGACTTCCGTGACCAGCACGAGGGCGTGGCCGCGCTCGTCACCGCCTGCCAGCTGCGGGAAGCAAGCGCGCAACCTGTCTTCTCGACCGGATACGGCGCGCTGCTCGGCGCCACCATGACGACCTCGTGGGAGGCGGCTGCGGGCCCCGACGCGGCGGAGGAACCGGACGGCTCTGTCGTCGACGTCATTTCCGCACTGGTGGACCGCCCCGGCGAACCGTGGACACTCGACACGATGGCCAGCGTCGGCCATCTTTCCCGCTCCGCGCTCGTGGAGCGTTTCCGACGGTCGGCAGGCACGAGCCCGATGCGGGCGCTCCGCGAGATCCGGATGGACGCGGCGCGGCGGCTCCTGCGTGATCCCGCGCGTCCGGTCACACAGATCGCGCTCACCGTCGGCTACAGCTCAACGGCCGCCTTCAGCCGGGCGTTCTCCGCTCATCACGGTGTCGCCCCGCAGGAGTGGCGCAACGTCCCCCGCGCGGGGGACGCGCAGCAGCCCGAATCCGAGGCCCGCGGCGAGCGCGAACACGGCTCCGACAAGCAGCGCGGTGCCGACGCCCGTCCCGTCGACCATCGAGCCGCCGACGGCCGAGCCGACTGTTATGGCCACCTGGAAAGCCATGACCTGCAGTGACAGCGCCGACTCGGTCCGCTCCGGTTCGACCCGGGTCACCCACAGTTGCGTCGCGACCGGGACCATGTTGAACCCGAAACCCCACACCAGGATCCCGACGGTCAGCACCGGAGGTGACGGCGCCACGGCGGTGACAAGCAGTCCCACGCCGAGCAGTACCGGCGCCGTGGCGGTCGCGAGCCGCAGCCGGGAAGACAGTGCGCCCGCGGCGAAGTTGCCGAACACCCCCGCGACACCCCACAGCACCAGCAGTAGCGCGGCACTGTCCGGCGCGTTGCGCTCGATCGCCAACCGGATGTACGGGTACGCGGTGAAGTTTCCGAACGCCACCAACACCACGCAGGCGACGCCTGTCATGAGCCGCCACTGGACGACCGCCTGCCGCAACATGCGCAGCCCAGCCGCCGGATGCGCGGGCACGCGCGGCAACGCCACCAGGACAGCCACGGCGGCGAAAGCTGTGAGCACGGCGGCACCGGCGAACGCGACCCGCCAGCTGACCTGGTCGCCGACCAGCGACGCGACCGGTACCCCGATCACGGTCGCACCACTCACCCCGAACGCCAGTGACGTCGACACGAACCCGCTGCGGCCCGGCATCACGTGCATCCCCGCACCGAAGGCGAAGGACCAGTAGCCCGCGAGCGCGACTCCCAGGATGACCCGCCCGGCCAGCAACACGGCGAAGTTGGGCGCGAACGCCACCGCGAAGTTGGCCACCGAACCGGCCGCGAGCAGGCTGACCAGCACCGTCCGCCGGTCCGTCCGTGGCAGGAACACCGCGATGCTCGGTGCCGTGAAGGCGCCCGCGATCGCAGTCACCGCCACCGCCAGCCCAACTGTTCCCTCGCTGACGCCCAGATCGCGAGCGATCGGGGGCAGCACACCGGCGGGCAGGAACTCGCTCGCGACGAGCATCGCGATTCCCGCCCAGAGCGCAGCGATCGGCCCCCACCGCCGAGGTCCCACCTGAGGCGCCGCGCTTGCTTCGGTCGTGGAGTATTCCGTCGTCACACCTAGACAATCACCGCGCGGGCGCCGGTCTTGTTGATCGTCCGACGTGACCGGTTGATCGCACGAACGCACCTCACCGCGTTCCGGTGACCGACCGACTCGCGGTCAGCTGATGACGATGGACGGTGAACGCGGTCACCAGGCCGGTCGGGAACAGGACGAAGTGCGGCGCGGAGATCGTCAGGTCGTGCACGACGATTCCGTAGCTGAGCCAGACCGCGCTGGCGGCGGTCACCAGCCAGTACATCGCCGGTGACACACCGGCCACCTGCTCAGGTTCGCGGATCACCCGGATCATCTGCGGAAGGTTCACCACCGCGGCCACGACCACCGCGGCGACCGACACACCCAGATGCCACGGCGTCAGCGCGGCGATCGCCACAGTCACCCCGGCGACTCCCACCAGAACCTTCCGGCGCGCCGTCCGATCGCCGAAGTACACGAACCCGGCCACGATCAGGAACCCCAACGCGATCGGCGCCTGGCCCAGGAACAACTCCAGGTCGGCGGCGCGCACCGAGTAGACCGACCAGAGCAGCCGCGCGCCGAACCCCGCGAGCACCGTCCCCAGCGCGATACCGACAACCGAACGCCGGGCCCGCCACACCTGCGGCCAGATGAACGTGAGGTTGAGGACGATCCCCACCCAGCCGAGCACGTGCGAAAACACCCTGTCACACCCCCATCAGTGTACACATGGTCTACATGCCTTTAGACCATGTGTACACTAGGAGGCGTGGACATCGCACGACCAGACCGATGGCTGATCATCGGTGGTCATGTGGCCCTCGACCTGTGCAACACGAGGGCGTGGCGGCTCGACTCGAACCGGTCGATCGACCGGCTACACGACTGGGCTGACGTCCTCGACTGGTACGCAACGGTCAGCCCGGACGCAGGCCCCGTCGACGGTGACGGTGACGTGGAACGAATCCGCGCACTGCGCGACGCCACCATCGCCGTGCTGGACGCCCACGTCGAAGGCCGGGCCCCCGGAGCCGATGGCCTACGCGTGATCCTCAACGAGTACCGGGAGTTCGTCCACGCCGCCAGCCCGGAACCCGGATTGCCCCTGACACTGCGCATCACCCGGCCAACCGCAGCCGACCTCCCCCTCCTGCTGGCTTCGTCCGTGGTGAACCTGCTGCGGGACCACGATCTCACCCGCCTGCGCCGCTGCGACGGCGCGGGCTGCGGCTCGTTCTTCTTCGACCACACCCGAAACCACAGCCGCCGCTGGTGCGCCCCGGACGACTGCGGCAACCGCCACCGCGTACGCGCATACGCCCGCCGCCACTCCCCTCGGCGGAAATAGGCTCCTCGGTTATTGGTTCGACAGCCGGGACGGACATGATCAGACTGCGCTTGTGATCCCCGTTCTGTGGCTGTGTGGACCACCTGGTGTCGGCAAGACGTCTGTCGCCTGGCAGATTCACCATCACCTGCGTGACAGCGGTGTCGCGGCCGCCTACGTCGACATCGACCAACTCGGCATGTGTTTCCCGGAGCAGGAATCGGATCCTGGGCGGCACCGGTTGAAGGCACGCACTCTCGCGTCCGTGGTGGCGAACTTCGCCGCACACGGTGCGACCTGTGTTGTGGTGTCAGGGGTCGTGGATCCCGCTGCCCGGGTCGCGGTGCCAGGCGCGGCCGTGACGGTGTGCCGGTTGCGGGTGGACCGTGACGAGTTGGTGCGGCGTTTCGTGGGGCGTTCGGGGGACGAGGAATCTGTCCCGGGTGTGGTGGCCGTGGCCGACGACATGGACGCCAGCACGATCGCAGACCTGTGCGTGGATACCACCGGCCTGACCGTGCCCGAGGTGGCGGCGGCCGTGACGGCCGCTGCGAGTGGCTGGCGTACCGCGACCGGCGGGCCACCGCCGTTGCCCGTGTTCGCCCCGGCGGACGGCAGGATCTTGTGGGTGAGTGGCGTGCCGGGAGTGGGGACGTCGATGGTCGGCTTCACGCTGTACCAGCGCGCCCTGCACGCGGGCCACACGATGGGCTACCTGGACCTGCGACAGGTCGGATTCGGCGCGCACGAAGGGGTGGACCACCAACTCCGGGCGGCGAACGTGGCCGCGGTGTGGCAGGCGTACCGGGATCTGGGCGCCGACGGGTTGGTGATCGCCGGTGAGATCAGCACTGCCGAGCCCTACGCGGACGCGCTGCCAGCCGCGACGTTGACGGTGTGCCGCCTGCATGCGGATGCGGCGGATCTGGCTGAACGCATCCTGCCGCGCGGCGAGCGGAGCAGTTGGCCGCAGCCCGGCGATCCGCTGCTGGGCCAGCCGCCTGAGCGGTTGCGACAGGTCGTGGAACAAGCAGTCGTCGACGGTGAGGCGCTGGAACGCGCCGAGATCGGTGTACGGGTGGACAGCAGTGGTCTGGGCATCGCCGAGACCGCCGACGCGGTCCTCGCCACGGGTGTTCGCTGGACGCCCGGACAACGATCTGCGGCGGGACGAGGGACTGGACGGTAACCTGGGACAGCGGGCGCCCCGGTGATCAGGAGTGATCCAGATGGATCTTGGCCCGCAACACCTTCGGATGCTCGACGCGGTCGCGGCGGCAGGCAGCATCAGCGAGGCCGCGGCTCGGCTCGATCTCGGACAGCCCGCCGTGAGCCGTATGTTGCGGAGGCTGGAGAACCACCTCGGGTTCGCGCTGTTCGATCGATCGTCCAGCGGAGTGCGCCTCACCCCGATGGGCGCCGAGGTGCTCAGCCGTACCCGTGCCACACTGGCCGGGATCGCCGAGGTCAACTCGGTGCTGCGGCGCCCGCCCGCCGGTGCGGCGGGACCGTTGCGGATCGGTGGACAGGCCTCGCCCGCGTTCACTCACGTCGGTGCGCGGATCGCGGCGCTGTGGCCGTCGCGGCGGGTGGAACTGCGGATGGATCAGGGCAGCGGCCGGATACTGGCGTTGCTGGCGTCCGGCGCGTTGGACATCGGGATGATCCAGGTCCCGGTCGGGTACTCGGTGACGGTTCCCGCCGAGGTGGAGCAGCACGTTCTGGTGCTGCGCGAGCCGGAGTTCGTGGGGATGGCCGAGCACTGCCCACTCGCCGCCCGCCAGGTGGTGGATCTCGCGGACCTCGCCGACCACGAATGGCTGGACGACCCCGTCGACGACGGGCCTTGGCCCGGTTTCCTGCGGCGGCAGTGCGCCAAGGCGGGCTTCACCCCGCAGGTGGGCTTCTGGTCCACCAACTGGGACTTCGGCACGTCGGTGATCAGGTCGGGGCGGGCGGTGGCCATCTACTTCCCGACCGCACGCCCCCGCGAGGGCGTGGTGTTCCGCCCGCTGCGCGGCAATCCACTGGCCCACCGCGTGATCCTGTTGTGGCGCAGGGAGGCACGGGTCGCCGCACTGCGGCTGCGCGACGAGATCGGCCGGGCCTACCTCGAACTGGTCGCCGCCAACCCGCTGTACACCCAGTGGTGGAACGAGAACGCCGACGCTCATCCCGCCCTGCCGACGGTGGTGGGCCGCGTTCTATGACGTCGGTGAATGGGCAATCGGCATAGCCGTCAGCGGTCGCGGCGCAAGATCGTGGATGCGTAGTGGTTCAGACCACATCCGTCCGATTTGGTTCGGCGAGGAGTGCGCATGTATCCGCGATTGTTGTACCGAGGTGTGCTGGCGGCACTGCTGTCGGCGCTCCTGCTGGCGTTGCCGGTCCCTGTCGGTCGAGCGGCTGGGAACGTCCCTCCGCCGAACGTCTCGCCGTTGATCGTCGACGGCGACGCGGCGACGGAGCCCTACCCCTGGATGGCGTCTCTCCAGGTCGGCGCGGGAAATCACTTCTGCGGCGCGGTTCTGGTCCACCCGCGCTGGGTGGCCACGGCCGGACACTGCATCCAGCGCGTGACGGAGTTCCAGGTCCGGATCGGCAGCGTGCACCGGAGTTCCGGTGGCGAGGTCGCCAACTCCGCCTCCTTCGCCGTGCTGCCGGGTGATTTCGTGCTGGTCCAGCTCGACCGCGCCGTCTCGGCCACACCGATCCCCCGCGTCCCGGCCCGGCCCGCCGTCGGCTCCGGCCTCCGCCTGCTCGGCTGGGGCCAGACCTGTGCCAGCTGGTGGGGCTGTCAGCCGCCGCTGCCGGAGGATCTGCGGCAACTGGACACCACACTCGTCGACGCCGCCCGCTGCCCCAGTGGCCGGATCACTCCCGCGTCGGAGATCTGCGTGTCCAACGTCGGCGGGAAAGGCGCGTGCTACGGGGACTCCGGCGGTCCCGCGATCCAGAAAGTCGACGGGCGCTGGGCGGTCGTCGGGCTCACCAGCCGGTCAGGCGTCAACAACATCGACTGCGCGACCGGGCCTGCCATCTACACCGACATCGTCGCCTATGAGCAGTACATCAGGCGCTACGCCGAAGGCCAGGAGTAGGAGAACTGTGATGTTTCGTCGAATCGTCCTGTGTCTGTCCACAGTCGCGTTGGCGGTCACCGCCGGGGTGATGGCACCTGCGATCGGTGTGGCCGTACCCAACGCGGCCCAGCCGTTGATCGTTGGTGGTCGCCCGGCGAGTGAGCCCTATCCGTCGTTCGCGAAGCTCAACGTCCCGGAAGGATTCGTCTGTGGCGGCGTCGTGATCGCGCCGTTGTGGGTCGCCACGGCCAAACACTGCCTTGAGCCGTTCGGCCCGGTGACCTTCGTGCGCATCGGGGGCACGACTCTCGCTGAGGGCGAACGGATCGACGTCGTCCAACGGATCGGGGCACCGGGCGACTCCGATCTCGGTCTGCTCAAACTGGCCAAACCCACCAGTGCCACACCGACCAGGATCACCAGGGCACCACTGGCGCCCGGTCTGCCCGTCCGGATCATCGGCCACGGCCAGACCTGCCCGGAACCGGAATGCGGCGGCGCATCCCGAACACTGAACGAACTGGACACCAAACTCCACCCGCCACGCGACTGCTACGGGATCGCGGCGAACGAGATCTGCGTCGGCGACGCGGCCGGAGTCGGCAACCCGGGCAAGGGTGCCTGCTACGGCGACTCCGGCGGCCCGGCGTTCACCAAGGTCAACGGGACCTGGGAGTTGGCGGGAACCACCAGCCGCAGCGGCGGTGGCGCGGTGTGCACGTGGTACCCGTCGATCTACAACAGCGTGCCCGCCCACCGGTCCTTCATCGAGCAACACACCACGCCGTTGCCTTGACCTGTCATCGGTGGCGCCCGGCGCCGTTCGCGGGTCCACGGCCAGTAGCGGGTTTCCAGGGGCGAAGTGGACGGCCCGCAGACGAAGCGGCTCTCTTCCCATCCGGTTGCGGCTGCGTCGCGCGCTTCCCTGTCCTGAGCTCAGGGGTCGGTGGAGGCTGGTCGTTCGCACGCCGTTGATTCCCTGACGCGTACACGGCGGCGATCTCGCGGTCGTAGAAGGCTTTGGCGCTCCACCACGCCTGCTTGGCCTTCTGCTCGGTCTGCACGGCGGCGCCCTGTTTCGCCAGTGCCTCGGAGTAGCGCGTCAGTTCGCCGGTGTCCGATGTGGCGCTGAGCCGTGCCAGCGCGGTCTGCTTGGTGTACGCGTCTTGCAGCCTGTGCAGCTCGGCTCTGGCGTTCGACAGCGCCTTGTACTGGTCGCGCATGGACGCCCCGGCGTTCGCCGACGCGGTGCGGGAGTTCTGGAATCTCCTGTCCGCGTCGGCGATCGTGGCCTGCTGCTCGTGGATACGCGCCGAGAGGTCCATGATCCGGCGCTCCCGCTTCACGCGCCGGTGCGCCTCTTTGCGCTCCTTGCTCGTGATCGCTCTCTCCAGCTCCCGGAGCTTGGCGTCCGCGCCGTTCCTCCGCTGTTCGGCATCCAGCCAGGCCTTGCCTTTGCCTGCGAGGTTTCTGGTGGCGTCGGCGAGCTTCGCGGGCAGCGACTCACCGGTGACCGCGGTGGCATCCGCGTCGCGCATCCGCACCGCGTACGCGTCGTGGAACCGAACGTCCTTGTAGGTGGCCTCGTCCCTGCCGAACAAGGGCTTGGTGGCGTTCCGGACGACCACGCGGAAGTCCGCGCCAGCGAGCAGGACGCGGGTGAGCTTGTCGTCGTCGGAGACGACAGGTGGCCTCCGGGAGGCGACCTCCGACTCTCGGATGGTGTCGAGTCTCGTCGAGTCGGGACCGGTCAGCACGGTGTCCTGCCGGTATGTGGATGCGGACTTGTCGTCGAACGCCTCGCGGAGCTTGTTCGTTCCTCCGTCGCTGACGGTCTCGCCGCCCGCACCGAGTGGAACGGTCTGCAGCACCTCGACCTTGGTGCCTCCGGTGACCTTGACCTCCGACTTGTCGGTGGTCGCGTCGGACGAGGTCACCTCGATAGCGGCGCTGGCGCTGGCGAAGCGGGGCCTGCGCGGGATGCGCGCGTGCAGCTCGATCGTCCGGTCGAGGCCGGGGTCCAGCGAGACCTTGAAGGCGCCGTCCATGGCCGGGGGCAGTCCCGCGCGGACGCTCGACGGGACGAACTCGATCTTCAGTGATCGTTCGATCCTCGCCATCCGAGGGTCGGTCGCCGGGTTCTCGATGCCCAGTGACTCGATCAGCGCCGCCTTGGCGGCGTCCCTGATGTGCTGGATGTCGCCGAAGAAGTGCTCGACCCAGAACCTGTCCCGCTGGGGCAGCTTCACGGTCGGACCGCCGTCCGTCTCGTCGCGCCATGTGCGCAGGTCCTCGTCCGAGAGCTCCGCGGTCCGCACCGGGGAGCCGGTCTCGACGGAGCCGAGCTGCCCGCCGAACTCCGGCGCGGGGAACGACTCCTCCGCGATCTTGTGGATCCTGACGTCCTCGGTCGTCGTCACCGACGCCAAGGTCCTGCCGTGGCGCATGAGCCTGAGCCGCACGTCGAGCCTGCCGCGGTGCACGGCGACCGGTCCTTTGGTGAACGCGCTGGTCGAGTACTTCGCGGCCGACTCCGAGACTTTCGTCCGATCCCGCGTGCCGAAGCTGCCCTCGACGCCGAGACCGGCGCCGACCTGTCCGGTCGCCCGGCCGTCCTGCGACGGTTCGCCCGACTGCTCACGGATGGCCAACGTGTGCCGGGCGGACACGAACACGGTGAGCAGCGTGCGTGCCCGGCTCTTGATCTTCTTGGTGCCGAGCTCGGCCGTCACCGTCGCCTTGAGCTTGAGCAGGTTCTGGACGGTGCCCCGCTGTGGCGCCTCGGTGAACGAGGCGTCCATGACGAGCTCGTAGGTCTCGCCGCCGTAGCGGCCCCCCAGCCGGATCGGCGTCATCGTTCCGCCGTTGATCAGGCTGTTGACCATCCGGCCCGATTCGCCGAGGAACCACTGGACGGTCTGGATGTTGCCGTCCTTGACGTTCAGCTCGCTCGTGGGCAGCAGGCGTTCCGCGAGCGCACGCCCGCCGCCGGGAGTGTCCGCGATCCGTTCGCGCAGATCCTCGACCTGCCAGGTCAGGTCGATCGGGTCGATGATCCCGCCAAGACCGATCGATGATCCGGCCGCCTCGCGCGGCCGCAGCGACGCGGGCGGCTCGATGCCGGGTTCATTGGTGTCCACGGCAGCGCTGTGCTCGGGTGTCTCGCCTTTCAGCTCGGCGAGTTGGTCCTCGGTCAGCCACACCAGCGCGGACTCCGGCAGGTCGACGACCTCGCCCGCGGCCTTCGGCGCGTCGTTCTTCGCCAGGCCGAAGCTGAGGTTGCCCTGGTAGCCCGCCTCCGCCACGACTGTGGCCTCGATGTCGACCCGAGCCAGCACCATCCGCTGGGGCAGGGTGCCGACCACGAACTTCTCGGTGTTCTTGATGGACGCGGCGGCCGACTTGCCCCGGCTGACGCTGTAAGGGGACGCCACCACCACGAACACACCGCGCGCGCCGACCTCGTTGGTGCTGTCCCCGGCGACCGCTGTGAACGGCTTCTGCGACAGGAGTGGCACCGCCACGACGTAGCCGCGGTACTGGTCGAGCGTGCCCGCACTGGCGTTCACCTTGCTCGAGCCCTCGATCTCACGAACGACCTGCTGGTACTCCTCGGCGGTCACCTGTCGCGCCGACAGCCTCGGCCTGAGCTGCACGCCCACCGTCGCGCCCAGGTCCTCCCAGCGGCGACCGTGGTGCAGTTGGGCCGCGTTGACGATCGTGGTGCGATTGAACAGCCGCGGGTCACGCTTGAGCGACTCCGGTGACAGCCGCGAGTTGATCGCACGGGCGATGGCCTCGTTGCGGGCCCGCACGACCGGATCGTTGCCGGTGGCGGCGTCCAGCATGTCGAGTGTGGACTGCTGGCCGCGCGGCGCGGCGGTCAACGTCACGATCTCGACGTCGTCGAACCCGCGCGACATAGCGGGCCGGTTCTGCAGTTCGAGCGGCCGCGGCGGGTTCGCCAGCCGCACCGTGGGTTTGGGCGTCGGGGCTTGCTGCTGGTCGACGGGCGCGCTCCAGTCGGTGAGCATGTTCTCCGGGACGAGCATGCGCAGGTCGAACTGCACGTCGTCCGGCGCGGTCAGGTGCTCGACCTGGGGAGCGTGCCTGCCCCGGCGACCGAAACTGATCTTGCGGATGGCCTCGCGGTGCCGCTGGCTGTAGTCGATCTCCGTGCTGACCGTCATGGTTGTGCGGAACTGCCGCACCTTGTGGTCGCCGAGCGTGCCGTCCTCGTTGAGGGTGTCACCGCGCTTGCGTTCGACGTTGCGCTTGCTGCCGAGTGTCAGTGTGGTGTCCCGCATCCAGGAGCGGGACCCGCGAAGCCCCAACAGCAGTACGCCGAACGGGCTGGTGGACGGCAACGAGCCGAGCGGTCCGAGCAGACGGCCCTGCGGCCCGCCACCGACCTCGACCTCACGGCCGTTGCTCGTGTCGGCGGTCGTGGTGTCCTTGGAGCGCAGGATGCCGTGGATCTCCTTGGCAGTGAGCAGGTCGCCCTCCTCCACGGCGCTCGTCGTCCCGGTGAGCACGACCGTGACGGTGTGGTCGTGGAGCCAGCCCGCCTTCCTGAGCGGCAGGTGGAGCGACGTCTGGACCATCCGGTCACGCAGGTGGTTCAGCTCGGTCGGGGTGAGCGCGTCACTCAGGTCACGCCTGAGCCGCAGCGCCTCGGCGAGTTTTCCGGTGAGCTGGCCGTTGGGGGAACTGGAAGTGGTGAAGGGCCGCAGGAACCGGTGTTTGTTGCTCTTCCGGTCCTCCAGGTGCCGCAGGAACTTCGTCGTGTCGAGGTACCAGCCTTCCTCCTTCGGCAGCTGCGTCAGGATCGGCCCGAGCGCTTTGTCCAGCAGCTCACCGCTGGTGAACTCGTCCATGATGCCGAGCATGGCGTCGCCGTTCTCGAACTCACGGGGACCTCGCTTCGTGCGCCAGGCACGGATGTTGTCCGCCGGGTCCGCGTCCACCAGACCTGCCCGGCCCGCGTGCGGCTTGCCGGTCCAGTTCGTGGCGCCGACGTTGCCGTGGAACTTCCCCGGTGTCCTCCCTTTCGCACCGAGCTGCCGGAACTCGATGTCGTAGACCACGTCGTAGCGGACACCGTCACCGGTGATCTCCAGTGCCTGCTTGACGGCGTGCGACTGGTCCAGCTTCCGTCCCGCCTGGCGCTCGACGCTGGTGTTGGCCGCGACACCGCCCGCCGCGGTGAATCCGGGCTGGAAGTCCGCGCCGCCGCCGACGAAGGCGTTGAGCCCGTAGCGGCGCTTCACCCGGCTGTCGGAGAAGTGGCCGAAGTGGTCGTGCCGACGCCCGGTGATCGTCACACCGTCCCTGGTCTCGTTGACCTTCACCCAGCGCGGGACTGCGCGCATCTGCACCTGCGTGGTGTGCTGCCGCCACTCGAACCCGCCGCGGTTCTTGCCTTTGAAGATCGGCGGGGAGTCGATCCAGCCGGACTCGGGATCCACCACCCACACCCCGTTCATGAGCGTCGGAGTCGCCGTCATCTCACGCAACCGCGCGGCGATGTTGCCCTCGCCGAAGAACTCGTTGATCACCTCGCGGCCCTGGGTACCGACTGCGGTGGCCGCCGCGTACCGCTTGCCCAGCTCCGCGATGACCTGCTCGGGCAGCGTCCGGCCCCGCGACGGACTCCGGTTGATCACCACGGACTCCGGGACGAACTGCGTCGGCAGCGGCTGCGTGACTCTCCTGATGCCCCGTTTGTCGAGCCGCTTCTCCCACAGCGGCCGGACAATCCCCCTCCTGCTGCGCTGCTCCGCCGTGAGCACCCGCGCACCGGGGTTGTCGTCGGAGGCCAGATCGACCGGCACACTGAGCACGACGTTCGCGCGCTCGGTGGTCGTCGCGACGCCGTTGCTCTCCTCGTCGTAGAGGGTGAACGTCATGTCGAGTGGGAAGTCCACATCGTGCGGGTCGGAGAAGCTGATGGTGCTCGAGTCGGCGAGCTCCTGCTGCGCGTCGCCGCTGATCTCCTCGGTCGGCGACAGCGGGAAAGCCGGGATGGCCTGGACGACCACGCCGGGGAGGGTGGAGATCTGGAACATCGGCATGACGTTGGCCTGGCGCTTGCTCGACTCGGGGATCCCGGTCTTCATCTTGACCTTGGAGCGCTTGTCCAGCGTGTCGCCGCCCTTGCCCCTGACCTGGATGCCGTCATGGTTGAGCCTCGTGTGCACCCGCAGTTCGTAGTACCTGCCGTCGCCCTTGACGGAGATCAGGCCGCCCGCGTCGCCGACGGTGCCCTCCATCGAGTCCTTCAGGCCTTCGGCGGCCTCGTCGGCGCCTTCCCATTTCCTGACGGTAGGGGCCAACCGGCGCAGGATCCGCTCGATGTCCGTGGCGGGACCGTAGGTGTCCTCCCGCTGGGTCGCGGCTCCCAGCGACATGCTGTCCCGCATGTACTGCGGCAGCTTCTCCCGGATCTGGTCGGCCGTGCGCAGGGCGTCCTTCTCCGCACCGCCGGGCTGCTCGGACTCCACGGCGGCGTCTCCCGTCAACGTCATCCGCCAAACATCGTTTCCCCAGGTAATGGTGCTACCAGCCAGGCGGGCGCGACACGGGAGACGCACAACATTGCCCTCACAGGGCAACACTGGTGCCCGCTTGTCCCTGTTCGGTCACGCCCCCGCGTGGATGTGGGCTGCCCACAGCGAGGGCATGGTCTCCTATCGGGTGTCGGGCGTCCCATTGTGAATGCTCATGGCGACATGCTGGTTCTTTTCGTTGAAACGGATGTCAGCGGTGACAGCGGGGCTGCTGATGCGCGTGACCCGTTCGCTGTGGGCGACGCCGAATCCGCGGCGCTGAGCGTAGGAGACGATGCCACGGCGCTGGTCGTAGAACGTCAACTCGGCGAGGCCCTGCCGCAGGACGCGGCTCACGCGCAGGAACTCCGGTTCGTGCAGGCGGAAGTCGGGATGGTCGAGCAGGAAACCGGCGCGCGTGCCCCCGCCGACCGGGCCCTGGTATCCGGTGAACCGCCCAGTGGCAGCCTTCGCCGCCTCCATCATGAGCGACGCGACCACCGCGGGGTCGGTCGGCGAACCGGGCAGGTCGGCGAACGGCACCTCGGCGTTGGCCAACTCGGGGATACCGTGCTGCTCACCGAACCGCTTGGCCTCGTTCGCGGCGAGCAGGACGTCGTCCCGGTATCCCGACGGGTTCGCCCACGCCCACAGCCACGACTGCGGCCCAGGCGCGGCACTGCCGAGCAACTGGACGTCGGTACACGTCACCGTGGTGCCGTCATCCCTGGTCAGGTCGAACCGCGGCTCGGCGAGGTCCATCTTCCACGCGGCGAGGCCGACCACGTCGAACAGGCGGAGCTGGTACTCCAGTGACAGCAGTGCGGCGTCGTCCTGGAGGGTGGTGAAGTCGATCACCGCGCCACCGTACGGGATGCTGGGAGCCTTCCCTGCCGGTTTGCCGAAACTACCTAGGCGGCGGCCCTGGCCGTCCGGACGAAGGAGCGGATCAGCTCGTGGTCCTTCACACCACGGCTCGACTCGACGCCGCTGGAGACGTCCACGCCCCACGGGCGGGCCGTCTCGATCGCCGTGGTGACGTTCGCCGGGGCCAGCCCGCCTGCCAGCAGCCAGGTGCCGCTCGGCCTCGACTGGGCGAGCACTGAGAGGTCCCAGCGCTCCCCTGACCCGGCGACCGGGGAGTCGAGCAGCAGCATGTCCTCGCCGTACGCGCCGACGGTGACATCCGTGTCCTCGGTCAGCGCGGTCGCCCGGATCAGCCGGAACGGCCCACCGAGCAGTTCCTTGAACGCCTCAGCCGGGTAGTCGCCGTGCAGCTGCACCGCGCCGACTCCCGCCTCGCCCGCGATGCGCCCGGCCTCCGCCGCCGGGATGCCCGCGAACACGCCGACCGTGAGCACGGTGTCCGGCACGTCGGCGATCAGGCCCCGGACTGTCTCGGCGTCGACCTGGCGGGCGCTCTTGGTGAACACGAACCCGACAGCGTCGGCCCCAGCGGTCACCGAGACCTCGACGTCCGCCTGCGTACGCAGTCCACACACCTTCACAAACACGCTGTGAACAATACAGTCACGACCGGTGTTGACGCATCGCGCTGATCAGCACGGGCAGCGCGGCGACGAGCACGACCGCGCGCACAGCCGCGGCGAGTTGGTACGGGACACGCAGTCCGAGCTCATAGGCAACCAGGCCACTGGCCAGCGTGCCGAACGGAATCAAACCCCAGGCGAGCATGCGGTAGACGCTGTTGACACGGCCCCGCATCGTGGCGGGAACCATCTGCTGCCGCAAAGTGACCGAGACGACGTTGAACAGTGTCGTGCCGAAACCGCTGATGGCCAGGCAAATCCCGAGCGCGACGGGGTTCGGTGCCCAGCCCGCCCCGGCATAGGCCAGGACACCGATCACCAGTGGACCCACCAGGCCGGTGGCCGCGCCGACACGCCGCACTAGCCGCGTGTTGACCAGGCCGCCGACGATGCCACCGAGCGCCGCCAGCGCGAGAACCAGCCCGAAGGCCGAGACTCCGACACCGAGTTCCCGTGTCACGAGCAGGACGAGCGTCGCGTTCGCCAGTTGCCAGCAGAAAGTGTTGACCGCGACGAGCATCGCAAGTGTCCGCAACAGACGGTGCCGCGCGAGCCAGCGAATGCCGCTGGCGATGGCTGCACGCATCGGCAGTTGCTCGAATTGCTGATGACCGCCCTTCGGCAGGGTCGCCAACAAGGACGCGGACACCACGAACGACAGCGCCTCGACGCCGAACGGGAGCGCGGCCGACACGGCGAACAGCGCGCTGCCGAGGGGAGGGCCCGCGAACTGGTAGCCGACCGTGAGCGCGACTTGCTGGTTGCCGTTGGCGCGGTGCAGCAGCCGATCGGGGACCATGTCCGGAAGCACGGCCTGTGCCGCGTTGCCGAACACAACGTCACACGCGCCCAGGACGAACGCCAGGATCGCCAGGGTGATGATGTCGACGCGGCCGAGCACCACGAGAACAGTGGTCGTGGTGACGGTCGCCGCCGCCACGAGCTGCGCGCGCCACATCAACGTGACCCGGTTGTACCGGTCCACGATCGTCCCGGCCGGGAGCGACAGCAGCAGCCAGGGCAAGTAGGCCGCGGTGGACACGACTGTGAGCAACCGCGGGTCCGGAGTGATCGCGGCGGCCAGCAGCGGCACGGCCGCGACGTAGGCGCCCTTGCCGACGTGGTCAATCCCCGATGCCAGCCAGAATCGCCAGAAAGCACGGGACAAACGGGAATCTTCGGCTGTCAGTGACACGGCGGACATCGTCCGACGTCCGCCGCCGACGGGACATCATTTAGCTCAACGCTAAAGTCGATCAATGGCACTCACTGTCGACCTCGGAGTGACGGAGCTGGCGGCGACCCGGTTCGCGATCTCGCCGCTGACCGAAACGGTGGCGTGCCTGCGGCAGTTGGGCGGGCGGGAGGTCAACGCGGCGAACCTGCGCTGGCTCCGTTGGGCCGAGGAGGAACTCGCGGCCCGGCCACTCGACCTGTCCCACACCGCGCCCCTCCTGACGTCCGCTCGGACCGCCTGGCCGGAGTTTCTCGCCCCGGCACCGCGAGGCGCCTCAGCCTCGATCGACGACGACCTCGACGCGCTGCTCGCCACCTCGACACGGAACGTGCGCTCAAGCCTCGCCCGCGTCTTCGGCGACCACCCGCCGCCCACGGTCGCCGAACTGGCCGCCCGGCCCACGGCCGGACTGCGCACGATCGCGTCCGAGCTCCGCGAAGCACACGACCGCCTGGTGGCGCCGCACTGGGCACGAATCCGCGCTGTGCTGGAGGCCGACGTCATGCACCGGGCCAGACACCTGGTGATTGGCGGAGCGGAGCGGCTGTTCGGCGATCTCCACCCCGACCTGTACTGGCAGGACGGCAGGCTGACGGCGGCACGCGGGCGTGGGTACGTCGATCACGTGGTGAACCTGGGGCCGGGCGGTCTGGTGCTCATGCCCGTGGTGCTCGGCGCCGCACACGTCATGATCAAGAAACACACGTCCACGCAGACCACTGTGCGATATCCGGCGCGCGGCGCGGGTGCGCTGTGGATCGCGGGCACACGGCGTCCGGCGCGGAACGTGGTCCGGCTCCTCGGCCGGGCGCGAGCCGACATCCTGCAGGCGCTGTGCTCGCCCGCCACCACGACCGACCTCGCACGCGCGCTGGACGTGACGCCCAGCGCGGTCTCCCAGCATCTGGCCGTTCTGCGGGACAACGGACTTGTCGCACGTGAACGGTCCGGCCGTCACGTCCTGTACCTGACCACCGAACTCGGCTCGAACCTGCTCGGGTCGTCCACCTGAACGTCCTGTCGGAAAACAACTCCCGGATTGCCGAACTTCCCGATCTGCCGCATGCAGCGAGAAGCACTCGGCGCGGTCCCAAGATTATGTTCGCTGGTGAGCATCCTGGGAGGCTGGCGTGACCGAACCCGTTGTCGTGATGAATGGCCTGGACTTCCCCACCAGTCTCGTGTTCGACCCCGACGGTCGTGTCTACGTGGCCGAGTCGGGGTTGCCGTTCGGCGGTGCGGCCCCCGGCGGACGAGTCCGGCGGCTGGACCACCCGGACCGGGACATGGAGTCCGTTGTCGTGGTCGACGACCTCGCCGCGCCGGTCACCGGGCTGTGCTGGCACGACGGCTCACTGTTCGTCTCGGAGGGCGGCGCCGGGCGGATCACCCGAGTGGACGCCGACGGCTCACGCACCACGATCGTCGACGGCATGCCGGGGCCGGGCAACTACCACACGAACATGGCTGTCGTCGGCCCCGACGGCAAGCTGTACTTCAGCCAGGGAGCCATGTCCAACCTGGGCGTCATCGGCCTGGACGCCTACGAACTCGGCTGGCTGAAACGGCTTCCGCACGCGCATGACATACCAGGCATCGACATCACACTGTCCGGCGTGAACATCACCACCGTCGATCCGTTCAGCGGCACCAGAACCACGACGATCGACACCGGGAGTTTCGTCCCGTTCGGGACAGCGACACAAGCCGGGCAGCGGATCCCCGCGACCGTTCCCTGCACGGCGGCGGTGCTGCGGTGTGATCTCGACGGGGCGAATCTCGAACTGGTCGCCTGGGGCCTGCGCAACGCGTTCGGTCTCGGTTTCCTGCCGGACGGCCGGTTGCTCGCGGTCGACCAGGGCGCCGACGACCGGGGCAGCAGGCCGATCGGCAACGCCCCCGACCTGCTGTTCGAGGTGCACGAAGGCGGCTGGTACGGCTGGCCGGACTTCGTCTCCGGCGTCCCGGTGACCGATCCCCGGTTCGCCCCGCAGCGCGGCCCACAACCGGGATTCGTTCTGGCACAGCACGAGACGCTGCCGCAGCCGCAGCGCGCGCTGGTGGAGTTCGAACCACACGTCTCCGCCACGAAGTTCGCCGCGGCGGCATCAGGGCACCTTGTGGTCGCGTTGTTCGGCGACGAGACACCGATGACGGCGCCGCCGGGACATCCCGAGGTCGGGCGGGGTCTCGCGGTCGTCGATCCCACTGACTGGTCGACACGGCCGCTACAGGGCGGCCCCAAGTTGCACCGCCCCATCGATGTCGCCTTCGGCCCAGCTGATGGCGCGCTGTACGTGATCGACTTCGGCCGGTTCGAGATGTCGGACGACGGCGTCCGGGCCAAGGCCGCCACCGGGTGCTTGTGGCGTTGGGACAACTGGGAAGGCGACAAATGATGAAGGTTAAACGCTCCGCGCGAGCGGTCACGGCCATCGCCGTGACCGTGCTCGCCGCCACGACGGTGACCAGCGCGAACGCCGGTCAGGACGCGGAGATCGCCGGGTGCGGGTGGCGTTCGTCGTGGGCACAGCCCAACGCCGACTACGCCGGTACGCGGGCGGTCCCCAGCCCGATCAGCTCGTCGACCGTGCGGCACTTACGTCCCGCGTGGACAGTCCCGATCAAGGCACCGACCGACCGGTGGCCCGGTTCCTACGCCACGACACCGGTGGTCGCGAACGGCGTCGTCTACACCCAGGACCTCGATTCCAACGTCTACGCCATCGACCTACGCACGGGGCGTCAACTGTGGACGAAGATGTACCAGTCGTGGACCAACGGCCCCAACGGTGTCGCGATCGCCGACGGCGTCGTCCTCGGCGCGACCAAGACCGAGGCGTTCGGGTTGGACGCGCGGACCGGTAGGGAGATCTGGCGGCACAGCATCATCCGCAACGCCAGCGAGGGCATCGACATGGCTCCCGGAGTCCACAAGGGAACCGTCTACCTCTCCACGATTCCCAGCTTCCTCGACGGCGGGACCGCGGCGGGAGCGGTCGGCGTGCTGTGGGCGATCGACGTGCGGACCGGACGGACGAAGTGGAAGTGGAACACCGTTCCCGAGGGCCTGTGGGGCCGTCCCGACCTCAACTCGGGCGGCGGCCTGTGGTACCCGCCGACCTTCGACGAACGAGGCGACCTGTACGTCGCCGTCGCCAACCCGAACCCGTTCCTCGGCACCGCGGAGTTCCCGTGGGGTTCCAGCCGTCCGGGCTCGAACCTGTACTCCAACTCGGTGGTGAAGCTGGACGCACGGACCGGCCGGGTGATCTGGCACAACCAGTTGGCGCCACACGGCGTCTACGACTGGGACCTGCAGAACTCCCCCACCCTGACGACCGTGCGCGGACGGCAGGTCGTCATCACGTCCGGCAAGACCGGGTACGTCTACATGCTCGACCGCCGGACCGGGACACTGCTGTGGAAGACACCTGTCGGCGTCCACAACGGACACGACGACGACAACCTGTTGGCGATGGCCGGTAAGTACGACCAGCTGCCCACGCTGCCCGTCACGGTCTACCCCGGCGTGCTCGGGGGCGTCGCCGCGCCGGGAGCCGTCGACCGCACGAGCACGTACGTCGCCGTGAACAACATGAGCGCGACATGGCCGAACCAGTCCATCCCGGACATCCCGCCGCTGACGGCCGGTTCGGGTGAGGTCGTCGCGCTGGACCTGGCCAGTGGCCGGGTCAAATGGTCCTATCCGGTCGGCTCGTCGCCCTACGGTGGCACATCGCTGACCAACGACCTGGTCTTCACCACCACGTTCGACGGCGTCGTGCACGCGGTCAACACCCGCACCGGCAAAAAAGCATGGACGGCGCAGCTGCCGGGCACGTCGAACTCGCCGGTGGCCATCAGCGGCGACACCCTGCTGGCAGCCAGCGGCTGGCCGCAGAACGCGCAGGAGAAAGCCGAGATCGTCGCCTACAAGCTCGACTGGGACAAAACAGGCCTGTCCGCATCCCGTTGCTGGTGACAAACAACCTCGTGAGTGTTTTCGCCCATACCAAGATCGCGTGGTGGTTGCGCGGACGATCTACTCACCGACGGGTCGCGGCGCGTCGTCCCCGCACGCGCGGGGTTATTGCCTTGGCTTTGTTGCCGAGTTTGGGCTCTGGCTCAAGTTTTGGTCTGGTCCGGCAACAGATTGTCACGCCAGGAGGGTTCGTTTGCGGAGCAAGTGGAATCCGGGGCGGCCGAACATCTGGCGCTTGGGCATCTTGATCCGATTGACGTGTCCTTCGACAGCGCCGGAGTTCCACGACAGGGTGAGCCCGGCAGTGACCGCGGGCAGGTCGCGCAGGAGTCCGGCGGCGGTCGCCTGGAGCTGATCTTGTCCCCACCTGCGCCGTGTCCGGGGCCAGGTCACGTACTCCTGAACAGCCGGTCCAGATGCACGTCGATCGCGGCGAGCGCGTCCTGGGGCTCGATCACGTCGAGTTCGATCAGGGAGGTGAAGCCGGTGAGGGCGAGGAGCAGGTTGGTCTCGGTCACCGGGTCGCGGCCGGAGTCGATGTGCCCGTCGGCGATCGCCTGGCGGACCAACTGCTCGACGAGGGCCCGCCCTTGGGCGAGGCCGCGGCGCGCCTGCTCGTGCACGGCCTTGTCGTGCAGCGCCTCCAGGACGTAGGCGGCGCTCATCCGGCTGGTCGCGCGGGCGTCGGCATGCAGGGGGAGCATTTCCGCGAGCGTCAGTCGCAGCACGTCACGGGGGTGCGGACGGTCACCGAGTTTTTCGAGCCCCTGGTGTACGCGCACCGAGGTCTGCTCGGACGCGAAATCCATGGCGAAGGAGAGCATGGCGGTCCGGGAGGCGAAGTAGTGCTGCAGCTGCCCGAGTGACATGCCCGCCTCCTGCGCCACCACGCGCATCGTCAGCTGTGTGACGCCGCGCTGCTCCACCACCCGCCACAGTGCGCGGGCGATCGCTTCGCGGCGTCCGCGGTGATCCACCTGTTTCGGCATCGCCGACCCTTCCCTCGTACCCCAGGACTGTTCCAATACAGTTGACATAATACACTTGACCTATAACCCTGGGATCCGATCGAGGAAAGGAACCGTCATGTCCGAACAGCCACAGGTACGGACCACGGAAGGCGTGGTGCAGGGGCGCTGGCGGCAGGGGCACGCGGTGTTCCGCGGCATCCCCTACGCCCAGCCCCCGGTCGGAGCGCTCCGCTTCGCCGCGCCCGCGCCGCCGCACCGCTGGGAGGGGACGAGGCAGGCGGTCGAGTTCGGCCCCGTGGTGCCGCTGTCCCTGCCGATCGACGTGCCCCCGCAGGGCACCGACTGGCTGACGCTCAACGTCGGCACTCCGGATCCCGGCGCGGCGGGACTGCCGGTGCTGGTGTGGATCCCCGTGGGCGGCTACCTCTCGGCGGCGTCGAGCGACCCGATGTACGACCCGGCAGCGCTGGCCGAGGCGGGAGTCGTCGTGGTGACCATCAACTGCCGCGTGGGCGCGGAGGGATTCGCGTTCCTCGACGACGTGCCGCCCAACCGCGGATTCCTCGACCAGATCGCGGCGCTGGAGTGGGTGCAGCGCAACATCGCCGCCTTCGGTGGCGACCCCGGCCGGGTCACCGTGGGCGGGGTGTCCGCCGGGGCGGGCTCAGTCGCCGCCCTGCTGACGATGAAGTCCGCGCGCGGCCTGTTCCGGCGGGCCATCGCCCATTCGGTGCCGGGGATGCACAGCACCCCCGCGCTGGCACGGCAGGTCACCGCCGCGTTCGCGGACCGGCTCGGCGCGGCGGCCCCCACCGCCGAGTCCCTGCGCGACATCGACCCATGGCACCTGGCCGCCGAGCTCACCTCCTTCAACGCCGGCCTCCACGCGCACCGGGAAAACTGGGGACGCCTCACGGAGACCGGCACCGCGCTGTGCCCCGTCGTCGACGGCGAGGTCCTCCCGGAAACGCCTTGGCCCGCGCTGACCGGCGCACGCGCGAGCGGGACCGAACTGCTCGTCGGCCACACCCGGGACGAATTCCGGTACTTCAGCGTCATGAGCGGCCGGTACGGCACCTTCACCGAGGAGGACACCCGCGCAGCCCTGGAACTGCTCGCCCCGCAGCCGGACGGCGCGCGGGCCTACCGTGCCGCGTTCCCGCAGGCAGGCCCGGAGGAACTGATGGAGACGCTGTACTCCGACGCCCTCTTCCGCATGCCGTCACAGAAGCTGGCCGAGGCGAACGCCGCAGCCGGTGGCACCTCGTACCTGTTCGAACTGTGCTGGGTTGCCCCGGTCCTCGGCGGCATCCTGGGCGCCTGCCACAGCCTCGACGTGCCCCTGGCGTTCGGCACGCTGGACAGCCCCGTCGGCACCCAGCTCATCGGCGAGGAGCCCACTCCCGAGGCCGTCGCGCTCTCCCGCGAACTCCAGGAGGCATGGGTCCGCTTCGTCACCACCGGCGACGCGGGCTGGTCCGCTCACCGGCCCGGCGGACACCTCACCCGCGTCCTGGACACCGAGTCGAAGACTCTGCCGTACCCCGAACAGGCATCCCGCCAGATCTGGGAAAGCCACTCCCCCGCACCCTTCGATCTCCCGTAATTGTCCGGGTCGGCTCCTAGGACTGCGGCGCCGCCACTCGCCTGCCCATCGCCGGACAGCGCGAAGTGGCGTACAGCCAGGCAACACCCGGCCCGCTTGGCATCAGATCCCACCCGAGGGTGACGGACGACATCAAGAGCTGGGAAAGGACCCAGGTCACGGATGATCCCGGCCAGGGCCCGGATGGGCTCGCTCTCCGCCTCCCTCCGTCACACCAGCGCGTACGGCAGCGGCTCCAGATCGGTGACCGGCAGGTAGGCGATGTCCGGCCGGGCCCAGTAGCGGGTGACGTGGCTCGGGTTGGTTTTGTCCGCCTGATGCGGATCTGGCTCAGGTTTGTGGTCCGGTAACGCATTGCAAACTGTGCCGCACCAAGATCACATCGGCATAGCGGGACTGTAAGACGCCGGTGGAGTATCGAGGAGTCGTTCCAGACCAGCAAAGGCCAGGTCGGGCTCGACCAACACCAGGTCCGCATGCTCGCCCACGCCTTCCTGGCCGTGAGCACTGTCCTGGCCCGCACCGCTGCCACCGCTGACAGTGTCGAGGGCCTGATCCCGTTGACACTCAACGAGATCAGGCGCCTCTACATCAGACTCGTCGTCGAACCAGCCCGCACCGCCGTGGACACCGAGGCATGGTCCCGATGGCGACGACAACACCAATACCGAGCCCAGCAAGCCCACTACCAGCGACAATCCGACCAAGAACCGAACTGATCACGAACCACAGCTGGAGTACCAACCGGCGAAAACACTCACGAGGGTTTTGCTGTGGCTTCGCCGATGCGCATGGCGAGGAACGCTCGCTCGGTCTCGTTGTCCGCCAGTTCCATGGCGTGCCGGTACGCCGCCGCTGCCTCGTCGTGCCGTCCCAGCCGCCGCAGGAAGTCGGCTTTGATCGCCGCCGTGTAGCGGTAGCCGGTGAGCATCTTGTCCCGTTCGAGCTTCTCGACTTCCCGCAGCGCGGCGGCCGGGCCGTGGACCATGGCGACCGCGACCGTCCGGTTGAGCGCGACCACCGGCGACGGCCAGACGTTCAGCAGTTCGTCGTAGAGCACGAGGATCTCGTGCCAGTCCGTGCCCTCGTAGCTTGGCGCCGTGGCGTGCACGGCGGCGATGGCCGCCTGCAGCGCGAACCGGCCGGGGTTGCCGCCCGGCAGCGCGGCGACGAGCAGCCGGTGGCCCTCGGCGATGGCCGCGCGGTCCCACTGCGAGCGGTCCTGGTCCTCCAGGAGCAGCAGCCGACCGTCGTCGTCCGTTCGGGTGGTGCGGCGGGCGTGGTTCATCAGCAGCAACGCCAGCAGGCCGCGGACCTCGCGCTCGTCGGGCATCAGCGAGTGCAGCATCCGGCCGAGGTCCACCGCCCGCTCGGCCAGGTCACCGCGGGTGAGGGTGCCACCCGACGGTGCGGTGTGGCCGGTGGTGAACAGCAGGTGGATCACGGTCAGCACGGCGTCGAGCCGGTCCGGGAGCTCGTTGGCCTCCGGCACGCGGAAGGAGATGCTCGCCGCGATGATCTTCTTCTTCGCCCGGGTGATCCGCGCGGCCATCGTGGCCTCCGGGACGAGGAAGGCCCGTGCGATGTCCGGCGTCGCCACACCGCAGACCAGGCGCAGGGTGAGCGCGATCCTGGCGTCGGTGCTCAGCGCCGGGTGGCAGCACATGAAGACCAGCCGCAGCGTGTCGTCGCGGACGACCGACCCGCCGGTGAAGCTCACCTCGTCGACGTCGTCCTCGGCCAGCAACGGCATCTTCGTGCGGAACACCTGCGCACGGCGCAACGCGTCCAGCGCGTTGTGACGGGCGGTGGTGACCAGCCAGGCACCCGGGTTGGCCGGGATTCCGCCGGAGGACCACGCGTTCAGCGCGGAGACATACGCGTCCTGGACGCACTCCTCAGCCAGGTCCAAGTCGCCCGCTACGCGTACCGTCGCGGCAAGCACAGTGGCCCACTCGCGTCGGTGCGCGTCGGCGATGGCGCGCTGGACCACAACCGGATGGACGGTCACATCTGGTGCAGCGGCCGGATCTCGATCCCGCCTTCCATGATGGGCAGGAGCTTGCCGATCGCGATCGCCTGGTCGAGGTCGCGGCACTCGACCACGAAGAAGCCCGCGACGGTCTCCTTGCCCTCGATGAAGGGGCCGTCGGTGATCGCGCCGCCCCGCTGCAGGGTGGTGGCAGTGCTGCCCGGCTGCAGCGCGTGCTCGGAGACGATCCGGGCGCCCATGGCCTCGATCTTCTCCGGCGCGGCGAGGTTGGCCTCCATGACCTCCGGCGGAATGTCCTCGACCGGGATTTCCTTCTCGTAGATCAGAAACGCGTAGTGCGGCATCCGGGCGATCCTGCCTTTGTCCTTGGGCTCAGTCCGTGGGACATGCGCGAATTGGTCAGCTTACTCGCCGCAGCAGTGTCGCACAGGCCCCGAATAAACCACCAGTCAGGCCCTGGTTCGCCGGAATGCGTTACTCGTTCATCAGGCGCTCGACCTGGGCACGGAGATCACCGAAAGCCGACAGGTCCGGCACGGTCCAGCCATCCAGGTCGTACTCGGCCATGCACTGGTCGACGAACGCCTTGTAGTCGTCCAGCTGACCGCCCGCCTCCTGCATGGCCAGCAGTTCCACCCTGGTGTTCTCGTGGTTGCCCGCGTAGTTGCGTTCGTAGAGCTCGTGACGGCCACCGAACTCGGTGCCGACCGCGTCCCACAACAGCTTCATCACCTTGGCGCGCTCGACCGAGTCGCTGCCGTTCGAGCCGCGCATGTACTTGTCGAGATACGGCCTGATCTCCGGATTCCGGAAGTCCCGCACGCCGGAGTTGAGATAGATCAGTCCACTGGCGACGTCCTGCATCACGATCTCGCGCACCCGCGGATAGCCGATCTGCATGAACCACCGGTATGCCATGCCGTACTGCGGGTTCGGCAGCACCGCGCCGTCGCGCCACGGCACGGGATTGCGCGCCGCCGCGTCCGACAGGGCCCAGAACAGGTTGCGCCACGCCAGAACCTCGCCCAGCCGGGACTGCACACCGCGGAAGTCCTTTGTCCCGGTCAGCTCCAGTGCCTTGGCCAGCGCTCCCGCGATGAACTCCAGCTTGACGGCCAGCCGCGTGCAGCCGTGGAACGTGAACCGCTCGACGAACCCGGACTGCCCGCTGAACGCCTGCACCTTGGCGATGTCGCCGTAGATGAACACGTTCTCCCACGGCACGAGGACCTTGTCCAGGATCAGGATGGTGTCGTTCTCGTCCAGCCTGGAGGACAGCGGGTAGTCGAACGGACTGCCCATCACCGCGGCGGTGGCCGCATAGGACGGACGGCAGATCAGCTTCATCCCCGGCGCGTCCATCGGCACGGTCGCCACCAGCGCGAACTTCTTGTCCTTCAACGGCAGGCCGTAGTGCGCGATGAAGTTGTAGTGCGTCAGCACCGATCCGGTGGCGACCACCTTGGCACCGCTGACCACGACACCCGCGTCGGTCTCCCGTTCGACGTGGACGAACACGTCGGCGACCTGGTCGGGCGGCAGGCCCCGGTCCACGGGCGGGTGCACGATCGCGTGGTTCCAGTACAGGACCTTCTCCTGCGACTCGCGGTACCAGCGCCGGGCGTTGTCCGCGAAAGGCTCGTAGAAGTCGGCGTTCGCGCCGAGCGTGCCCAGGAACGACGCCTTGTAGTCGGGGCTGCGGCCCATCCAGCCGTAGCTCAGCCGCGCCCACGCCGCGATCGCCTGCTGGTCGGCGACCAGGTCCTCGGCGCTGCGCGGCGTGGTGAAGAACCGATGGGTGTAGCCGCCGCTGCCGGTGTCGGTCGCGGTGGTCAGCACCGGGCGACTTTCCGGGTCGTGCAGCGCGTCGTAGAGACGCGCGGTCATCCGGACGGCGTTGTGGAACGCCGGATGCCTGGTCACGTCCTTGACCCGGTCGCCGTAGAGGAAGATCTCCCTGCTGTCGGAAAGACTTTCGATGTACTCCTCGCCGGTGAACGGCCGGTCGCCCATCAGACGTCGTCCCCTCGTTCGTACGACTACAGCAGAGCCGGGGAAATCATCACACCCGGAGGACGCCCACGGCATCTTCCTCGGTGCTGCCCATTCCGCACGCACAGAGTTGCTTCGTGGCACCAGTTGTGGTCACGGGCCTCGCACATCACCGGACATACCAAGAAGTCCGGAAAACGTATGAACCGCAATCGGAGAGATGCCGAGCGCGAACGCGCGGTGTGATGCTGTGCCGTACCTGATCGCTACGCCCGAGGCGCACGGCAACCGAAAGAGGGCAACACAATGACCGAAAGCGGCAAGCTGGTCGTCGACCTCGTTCAGCAGGGCATCTGGGACATGCCACTGGAGTCGATGCCGCTCGCGTCCGGCTATCTCAAGGCGACGGCCCTCGCCGACGACGCGATCGCCAAGGCGTGCGACATCCAGATCCGCAACTTCCGCGGTGGGATAACCCTGTCCTCCATGGCATACCAGCTGTTCAGCGAACGCGTCCCGGATGTGCTGGCGTTCTCGGTGTTCGGCTGGAGCTTCCGTGCCTTCGGCTCGCTGGCCGAGACCTACAAGCAGCTCAACCCGAACGGCTGGGTCATCTTCGGTGGCACGCACGTCGCCAACCAGGCCGACCGCGTGTTCCGGATGTTCCCGTGCGTCGACGTAGTGGTCAACGGCGAAGGTGAGATCATCTTCCGCGACCTGCTGCGAGCCCGTATCGACGGCGTCACCGGCGAACGACTCGCCGCGATCACCGGAATCTCCTATGTGGACGACGATGGCAAGATCCAGGACACGGCGGACCGCGACCGGATCGCCAACCTCGACGACATCCCCTCGCCGTTCCTGACCAACGCCATCGAGATGACCGACGAGCAAGGCCGGTTCCGCTACGACGTGGCGCTGATGGAAACCAATCGCGGTTGTCCCTACAAGTGTTCCTTCTGCTACTGGGGCGGCGCCGTCGGGCAGAAGGTCCGTGCGTTCTCCCGTGAACGGCTGCGTGCCGAACTGGAGTTCTTCGCCAAGATGCGCGTGCACACCATCGTGGTGTGTGACGCCAACTTCGGTCTGCTGCCCGGTGACCTGAAGTTCGTCGACGACCTGATCGAGGTCCGCGACCAGTACGGTTTCCCACGCGCGCTGGAGACGTCGTGGGCGAAGAACAAGTCGAAGACCTTCTACGCGATCGTCAAGAAGATGCGGGACGCGGGCATGCGCAGTTCCTTCACGCTCGCGCTGCAGACGCTCGACGACACCACCCTCACCCTGATGAACCGCAAGAACATGAAGGTCAACGAGTGGGAGGACCTGTCGGAGTGGTTGGACCGCGAGGGCCTTGACTGCTACGCGGAACTGATCTGGGGCGCGCCGGGCGAGACCGTCGAGTCGTTCATGGCCGGGTACGACAAGCTGGCGCGGCGGGTGTCCCGCATCGCCTGCTACCCGATGTTGTTGCTGCCCAACACCGACTACGGAGACAACCGCGACGTCCACGGGATCATCGCGGTGCGCGGCGACAACGACGACTTCGAGTACGTGCTCAAGAACCGCCAGGTCACGTTCGCCCAGAACCAGGACATGCAACGGTTCCTGTTCTGGGCACGCGTGATCGCCGAGATGGCCGTGCTCCGGCACGCGTGGGTCGGCCTGCGGGAACTGGCCGGGGTGCGCCAGACACAGGTCCTGCTCAGCCTCGACGAGTGGATCCGCGCGACCGACGACCCCGCCGCCGAACCGTTGCGTTCCACACTGGAGAGCGTCATCGTCGGCACCGGCGACGTCGGGTCGGCGATCAGCTACATCTACCGGGAGCCGGACGTCAAGCGGATGATGACCCGCTGGTGGGCCGAGCGGATCCAGCCGCTGGTGCCCGAGGACAAGGTCGCGGTGCTCGACGAGCTGTTCCGGTACGACCTGCTGACCCAGCCGATCGCGGCCCCACCGGGCGCCGAGCGGCCGGACACCACGGGCATCGACTTCGTGACCGTCCGCGGCGAGGACTACTACCGGCGCACGGCCGTGCGGCTGGCCTACGACGTCCCGGCGATCATGTCCGCGCTGCGGGCCGAGCAGGTGCCCGACCTGTCACCGCGGACCACCGAGGTGGACCTGTACTACAAGATCGGGTGCGAGAGCGCGGTCGCGTCCACCAACCACGAGACCATCGTGCACTTCATGGGGATGACCACCGAGCAGGTCATGGCCAACGCCGCCGCTCAGACGGTCGACGCCACGGTCATGAGCCTCACTGGCGACAAAGGCTCCTGCTGACAGCCGTTTCCCGCCACCACTACGAAATGTAGGTGAACCCGTCCATGAATGACGCCTTGAACGCCACCACCGACACGGCCGCCCCGGTGGCGTACATCTTCAACTCGGCGGTCGCTGCGTCGGCCATCGGCGCCGCGTGGGAGCTGGGCATCCTGGACGCCTTGCAGGCCAACGGTACGCTCGAACTGCCCGAGTTCGCCGCTGAGCACGGGCTCGACCCGCAGTCCACACTCGGCATCGGGCGCGCGCTCGCCGCCGTCGACATCGTCGAACGCACCGACACCAAGGTCATGCCCGGCCGCCACTTCGACGACGTCTGCCGCAACCGCTCCTTCTTCCACTGGCTGGCCAGGGGCAGCGCCGAGCTGTTTCGCCGGATGCCGGACGTGATCAGGACAGCCAACCGGTCCGGGGAGTTCCACCAGCGCGACGCGGCGGCGATCGCGTTCGCGTGCAGGGAGATCAGCGAGCTGACCTACGACCCGTGGTTCTGGAACGCGGTCGACGGTATCACCTCCTCCCCCGCGGTCGTCGCAGACCTCGGCTGTGGTGGCGGTCAACGGATCCTGCAGCTGTTGGACCGGTTCCCCGGCGCACGCGCGCTCGGCATCGACATCGCCGAGCCCGCGCTGGCGGTCGCGGCGGACGCCGCCGCCGACGCGGGCCTCACCGACCGGGTCACGCTGATCGCCGACGACGTGCTCACCATGACGCCGCGCCCGGAGTTCGACGAGGTCGAGCTGCTGACGTGCTTCATGATGGGACACGACTTCTGGCCGCGGCAGCGCTGCGCGCGGACCCTGCGGCGGCTGGCCGCGCTGTTCCCCCGTGCGTCCACGTTCCTGCTGGGCGACGCCACCAGGACGACCGGCGTGGCCGACCGGGACCTGCCGGTGTTCACGCTCGGGTTCGAGCTGGCCCACGACCTGATGGGCACGTTCATTCCGACGATCGCCGACTGGGAGTCGGTGTTCGCCGACGGCGGCTGGCGGGTGCGCGAGCAGCACCGGATCGGCATCGCGGTCGGCGAGGTCATCTTCGAGCTCGAACGGGCCTGACAGGGGCGGTACCCCCAATCCGGGCCGGATTGCGCACGATCGAACAAGACTGCGAACACGATCGGGTGGAAATCTTGCCCGGCGGACATCCCACGTGTCGTCGTACCGATGGAGAGCACATGCTGAACAGACGAAAGCTGCTGGCGTTCGGCGGGGTCGCCGTGGGTGGTGCCCTTGTCGTGCCGGAAAGCGTGCGCCGGACCGCGGCCGCCGCGGCGGAGCCACCGGGCATGCACGGCATCCACCGCCGCCACCTGCACCAGGCAGGGACGATCCGCCCGCACGCCGGGGTACCGGAGTTCAGCGTGCAGATGCCGATCCCCAAGGTGCTGCTGCCGTTCAAGGGCGACCCGGACATCGACTTCTACCGGGTGGCGATCAAGCAGGCGAACGCCGAGATCCTGCCCGGCGTGCAGACCCCGGTGATGACGTACAACGGGGACTTCGTCGGGCCGACCATCCGGGCCCGCACCGGCCGTCCGGTGTCGATCACGTTCGCCAACCAGTTGACCCAGGACGCGAACGTGCACCTGCACGGCGGACACGTCCCACCGTCCAGTGACGGCCACCCGATGGACCTCATCGCCCCAGGCGGCTACCGCACCTACGCGTACCCCAACCGCCAGCAGGGCGCGACTCTCTGGTACCACGCCCACAGCCACCACACCGAGGCTGAGCACGTCTACAACGGACAGCACGCCTTCTACATCGTCGACGACCCGGCAGAGGCCTCACTGAAGCTGCCCAGCGGCAAGTACGACGTGCCGATCATGCTGCGCGACGCGCTGTTCGACGAGAGCGGCAAGCTGGACTTCCTCAGTCCTCCGCCGTTCCGCAACGTCGACCTGGCCAACGGCAGGCCGCAGCCGTTCTTCCCGGTAGCAGCGCGCAAGTACCGGTTCCGGTTCCTCAACAGCGCCACCGAACGCAACTACATCCTCAACCTCGGTGGCGTCGACATGATCCAGATCGCCTCGGACGGCGGCCTGCTGCCGGTGCCGGTGCCGCGCAAGGAGTTCCGGCTCAGCTCGGGCGAGCGAATCGACATAGTGATCGACTTCAGCAAGTTCCCGGTCGGCACCAAACTGGTGCTCGGCGACGTACAACGGCCCGTGCTGCGCTTCGACGTGACGAGCAAGGCCATCGACGACAGCCGCGTGCCCGACACTCTGCGTGCACTGCCGGGCCTCGCGACACCGACGTTCGAGCGGACCGTGGACATGAAGACGGTGTTCAACGGCGAGATCCCCGACGGCGTGATCAACGGCAAGATCTTCGACCCCAACCGTGTCGACTTCCAGATCAAGCGCGGCACCACGGAGATCTGGAACATCGTCAACGGTGACAGTGCGGAGGGCTGGGCACACAACTTCCACATGCACCTCGTCCAGTTCCGGGTACTCAGCCGCGCCGGTCGGCCACCGGAGCCGGACGACCGCGGCCGCAAGGACACGATCATGCTGCCCGCGAACGAGCCGGTCCGGATCCAGGCGACCTTCGACGGCGACTTCACCGGCAGGTACGTGTACCACTGCCACTTCCTCGAGCACTCGTCCATCGGGATGATGGGCCAGATGGAGATCACGCCGTAGCCAACCGGGTGTGGGCCGCTTCCCGGCGGCCCACCTCGTGTCTACTCGGAGGTCTCCTCGGCCAGAGTCACCATGTCGAGCAGCGCCTGAGCGATCCGGCGGGCCTCGGGCGGAAGCAGGTGCAGCTTCGTGCGGTCGCGGGGCAACCGGTCCAGGACCACGCGCGGTCCGATCTCCCGAACGTGTTGATCGAGGTAGATCGCCAGCTCGGTGGGCCGGTAGTCCGACGCCTTGTGCGGCGCCTGCCCATGGACGTTCATGTCCTCAGTCGACAGCTGGACCTCACGCACGTCGTCCGACACATGCCGCCGGTCCCCGCTGTCCAGCTTGTCCTCATGGAACTGGTCGCACCAGGCCGGGCACGGTCCCTGCAACCAGAACGGTCGTTCATGCAGCTCGCTGGGCGAACTGGTCATGAGTCACGCTCCGGCACCAGTGTGCATCCACGCAGCTGCCTGACCAGGCTGAATGCCTGAACCCAGCTGATCCGTGGATCATCGAACGCGACAATCTCGGCGCCCACCGGAACAGGCCTGTCGCGCCCTCGCGCGTAGAGCTTCCCGCGTACACCGACAACGAGACACTCACGGACCCGCACCACTGCCGCGCCCCGACGCAACCTCGGACACAGCCGGGTGGAGACGTCCACGCAGCGCTGGCAGATCGGCGGCTCGGCATTCGCCATCGCGTCCGGCCACCCCGGCCAATCGTCTCGGAAGTCCGGCAACAACCACAGAATCCCATCCGCTGTCCGGTCCGCTTCCCCACCGCACACCTGACACAGCAGCCGACGCATCGCCCGACGCTGCCGCAACGAGTGAACGTCGCCGAACACCGGCCGCCCCTCACCTGGGCGAGAGACGGCCCGAACCCACAGGACGCCGTGCTTGTCACGGTCCATGAGCGTCTCGTCGACGTAACCGACACCGCCAGACCGGAAGATCACCTCGCCAGACAGATCCCGCTCGGCAGACCACGCCGTGACATACGGAACCGTCAGATGTCGTGAAGCGGATTCGTCACTGTTAGATGACATGCGGACTCCATTGTCCGTAGAACGGACATCGGATATCAGCGATCGGCGGCCACTCATGAGGCACGAACACCGTCCGGAAGCTGGCACTGCAGGTTCATGCGAGTAGTCTGTTGGTTGCAGTGCGTAAGCGGAACGGGTTCGCTGTCCACAGCGGTCCACAGGTGCGAGACGGGAGCCAGGTGTCCGAGACGGGCAGGGTGCTCCGTGCCGCGAGGCAGTCGGCAGGCATGAGCCTCACCGTGATGGCGCGGCGAACGCACTACAGCAAGTCCCTGCTCGGAATGGTGGAGACTGGTCAAAGGGCAGCCACACCAGAAGTGGTGTCGGCTTACGAACAAGCGTTGGGTGTCAAAGGGCTGGGTGACGATGTGAACCGAAGGGAGCTGTTGGCAGCAGCGGCTGCCGTACTCACCGGAGCAAACACACCTGAGCCACTCGCGCGTTTACTCGACGGACTTGCGGCGGCGGAGACACCAGGCAGAGTAGGCCGTTCGGAAGTCGAGGCGGTACAGCAGGCCACAACCGCCTATACGACCATGGACCTTCGCTACGGCGGCGCCGTTGCCGCCGACGTGTCAGCTGGTGCTCTCCGATGGGCCGTAAGCCTCCTGGACGCGCCGATGCGCGACGACACCCGAGTGGCGTTGTCCGAAGCGGTTGGGGCGCTCGCTGACCGGACGGCATGGACCCACTACGACGCCGGACGAAGCCACTCCGCGCGGCGCTTGTCTACGCTCGCGCTTCGTACCGCGAACGAAGGCAACGATCCCGATTTGCGTGCGCATGTCATGTTGAACATGGCCGCACAAGTTGGAGACGACCTACCAGCGGACGCAGCGCGCGTTGTCGAGTCCGCGCTTTCCGACGCCAGGATCTGCGGCCTTGAACGTGCGAATTTGCATGCCGGGTTGGCGGGACACCTGGGGAAGGTGGGGCGGACTCGCGAGGCACTCGGTCATATCGCGGTCGCTGACTCACTCGCGGCTCGCGGCGGTGACACTCCCGAGTGGGCCGCTTTCCTCACCACAACACACCTGGATTCGATCATCACTCAAGCCCTCGCATCCGCTGGTGAGCATCACGAAGCCATCGGACGTTTTGAGAACCTGCTACCACGCATAGGCACAAACAGGCTCCGTGGCAGGGCAGGGCGAATGATCGACCTCGGAACGCTCTACGCGCGTACTGGACGCGCCGACGAAGCACGATCACTCGCCCACCAGGCGGAAGTAGCGCTGAGTGACGTTCGCTCCGCCCGCGTGAACGCGCAGCTGGGGACCTTGCAACGGGTGCTCGAATCGACGGCATAGGCACGTCCTGGGAGCAGGCATGCGACGACGCGACATCACCCATCCCCGTCTGCGCAAGATCCGTGACGAACCACCGTGATCGCCGTGTCCACCATTGCGACACGGTGAGTCCGCCTTGCAGCACAACGAGATACACGTTCCGGCACCATGAAAGCCCCGAGCCCTGGGCGGTTGGGGAATTTCATGATGTCGGAAAGGTGGACACGGTGTGCTGGACAGCGAATCCCGCTGGTGCGCGGGCTGGCTCCTGCAGCGACTCGCGCCTGCCCTCGCCGAATAGGATCACGGTGGTCTGCTCCGTGTCAGGGCCACGACGCAGGCGAGGGCGTATCCCCCGGCTGCCACCAGCGCGGCGGCGGCGATCGTGCCTGTGGCCAGGCTGATTCCGCCCAACACGGCAACGCCCAACGTACCGCCGAACTGTCGGCTCGCGGAGAACGTCCCGGACGCCACCCCGGCGAGGTCGCTCGGCACGGTACGCAAAGCCCAGGAGGTGGCTGCGGGCATGGCGAAGGCGGTGCCGAAGCCGACCGCGACCAGACCGGGCAGTACGAGGAGGTACGGCGTGTCGTGGTGCACTGGCGCCAAAGCGGACAGGCCCGCTGCTCCGATTGCCAATCCCAGCACGATGGGCCGGATTGGGCCATGTCGAGCCGCTGTTCTGCCGCCCAGCGGGGACGCCACGACTCCGACCACCGTCTGGGCGGCGAGGGCCAGCCCGATACCCAGCTCGTCGTAGCCACGGCTGATGCCGAAATGCACGGTCATCACGAACAGTTGCCCGTAGAAGCCGAAGTTGAGCAGCAGGCCGACTGTCGCCGCGCCACCGAGGTCCCTGTCAGCGAGTAGGGCGCGAGGTAGCACGGGCGCTCGACTGCGACGATCGATCTGTCCGAAGAGGACAAGGACCGCGACGCCGACGGCCAGCGTGAGCCAGCCGCTCAGCGTCCGGAAGTTGCCTTCCACCAACGCCAACGCGACCCCGGCGAGTCCAGCGGCGCCCAGCACCTGGCGTCCCACCGCGATCTGCCGCTCCGGTCGTGGTGGGGACGGCACGGCACGAGTGAGAAGGACGAGCCCTGCTGCGGTGACCGGAAGGTGCGCCAGGAAAACCGACTGCCAGCCCAGTCCGCCCCCGAGCGTTCCGCCAACCAACGGTCCTGCCGCGGCGGCCAGGCCGCCGACTCCGCCCCACACACCCAGAGCTGCGGACCGCTTGCGCGCGTTGGGGTATGCCGCGTGCAGCATGGCGAGCGAGGATGGTACGACAATGGCGGCTGCGGCGCCTTGGCACAGTCGCGCGATGATGAGAACACTGAACTGCCCAGCCAGACTCGCGGTGGTCGCGGCCAAGGCGAAGAACACCTGACCTACCGCGAACACACGCACCGCGCCCCAGCGATCTCCCAACGAGCCACCGAGGAGCATGAGGGCCGCGAACACCAGCGTGTAGCTGATCGGTACCCAGCGCAACTCGACGCCCGCAATCGCCAGGTCGGCGCCGATCGCTGGTAGGACAACAGTGACCGCTGTGGTATCCAGCACGGCTACGCCCAAACCGATGCTGGCAGCCGCGAGTGACGCTGTTTCGCTGCGCACGCTCAGTCGCCGAGCATCAGGTCGAGCAGAGCCATCCGTACGAGCACTCCGTTGGTCGCGGCGGTCCAGTATCCATTGTGCTCAGTGTCGTCGACGTCCTGACAGAGCTCGTCGTGGCGGGGAAGCGGGTGCAGCACGAGGAGACGGTCATGACCGTAAGTGCGGAGCAGTCGCAGATCCACCAGGTAGTCCGGTGGGGTGGGCGGTGGCGCTTGTGGGGTTGTCACAGTGTCGGGCTGCACCACTGGCTGCACGTACAGCACGTCGACCTCGCTCAGCACGTCACGCGTTCGGGGTGCCCGAACAGGCGTGACGCCCACACCTGCGAGGTAGGCCAGCACGTCGGGATGTGGCTGCATCTCCGGTGGAGCGACGAAGCTGACCTGGCAGTCAAAAAGGCTCAGTCCCAGAAGCAACGAGTTGGCGGTGCGCATGCGCATGTCGCCCATCAGCAGCACGCGCAAACCGTCCAGCCGACCGAAACGCAGGCGCATGGTGTACAGGTCGACCATGGCCTGAGTCGGGTGTTCGCCCGCACCGTCCCCGGCATTGATCACCGGGATCGCCGACCAGGCCGCCACCCGTGCCGGGACTCCGCGTTCACCATGCCGTAACACGAGGACGTCGCCGTAACCGACGAGCATCCGAGCCACGTCATCAAGGGACTCCCGCGCGAAGTCCGCGGCACGGGTGATCTCCGGGTCGACGAACCCGATGGTCTGGCCGCCCAGACGCGCGATCGCCGACTCGTGTGCCAGACGAGTACGGGTACTGCGCTGGTAGAACGCGGTCACCATGATCCGGCCGGTCAGCCTGCTGTTCAGGCACAGCCGATCCATGGCGGCCAGTTCGTCCGCGCGGGCGAACAGCATCTCCAGGTCCGAGCGCTGATATTGGCACAGGGACAACACATGCCCGCCTCGGAACACGTTGTTCACGCCCACGCTGCCCGCTGAACGATCTTCGCGGTCCAGTTCAACACATCGAACATCGCGTAACCGGGTTGCGCGGGCAGCCGCGTCCGCCCTGGCAGGTCGACGATCTCGGCAAGGAGCCGGGAGCAGATCAGGCCCTCGGCCACCGGTGGCATCCCGCCGAGGATGGGCATGGTGCCCTTGTCCAGGAACCAGTGGTCGAGCGTCTGAGCGCTCGGGAACGTGGGCAGTTCCGGACATATCCGCTCGATCAGCCGACGGGTCACCTCCGGCGTGATCGCCGTGTCCTCCGGCAGGCCGTACACCTCCTCGATCGGCATTGATTCCTTGGTGTACGTGAACAGGAAGACACGGTTCCCGACAACCGGGACGTTGAACATGAACCTGCAGTCCGGCGCCGCCCGGAACGCGCGATGCAGCGCGTACCGATTGGCGATCTGGAAGAACTCCAACTGGTCCATCACCACAGTGCAACCGTCGACGAAGTCGGCGGCGTTCGCCGCGGTGATCCCTTCCGAGTACACGTCGATCTCGATATCGCGGCTCAGCGCGAAGGCCAGATCAGCGACAACCGCGGCCTTGGAACGGCCGACTGTGTCCATGGACGCGCCGGTCTGCCGATGGATGTTGGAGACCTCGAACAGCTCCGGGTCGGCCACTTTCAGTTTCCGGACGCCCATTCTGGCCAACCGCACGGCGACGGCGCCACCGGAGCCACCACATCCGGCGACGCCCACCACCGTGTCCCGCAACGTTTCCTGCCGTCGGCGCTGCTCGTCGTCCTCGTCGGCGAACCAGCCCAGATTGCGGTGAACTCGTTGCCAGTAGAGTTGGTCGTCGTAGGGCCCTTGCAAGCGTGCACGTTGCATTGCGCTACTCCAAGATGAACTGGTCACGATCAAGAACGCAGTCGAGCGGAAAGTACTAGGCCTGACCACCACCTGAACAGGCTGCTGATCGATGCCCCCGGAAGTTTGCTCCGTCCGACACAGCGGCGCTTGATCCCATTGCCAGACAGTGAATTCCCTGACTTTGTGGCGGCCGTATCTCGCTGCGGTGTGCCACAAACGCTGCTGGAATCGCTTCCATCATTGCTGGAACAGTGTGTTCGTTCCGTGTGGGTGTGATCGGCTGGGGCCTCAACGACAAGGGCCAGCTCGACATCCCGGCGGGCGCGCAGTACGGGGCCAGTGCCATCACGATGGGCTACGGCCTCTGCCTGGCCATCGTCTGAGCGGCACCTGACCGCGGCTATCTCTCGCAAGTGGACGCGTTGGGCGAGTACGGCTTGCCCGGCAACGGGATTCCCGTCAGTGTCGGTGTGTCCTTCCGGGACACCAGCCGTCGCAACGCGGCCAGCACCACGTCACCGAGCACCAGCGTGAGCACCCGCGCCTCGGTGTCGTCCGGATCCGTGTCGATCCGCGCCAGTTCCGCCACCACTGTGGCACAGCGTTCCAGCATCCCCGCCAGGTCGGACCGGCCCAGTTCGTGGAGTGCCGCGACGGCGGCGACCAGAGTACGCCCGGGATCATCGTCGAGATCGGCGTGCCATTCGCTGGCCGCGAGCACTTCCTTCACGTGTTGCTCCGCCGCGGGCCACGCGTCGCCCGGCGCCTGGGTCGCGTGTTCCCCCTGCTCCCAGGGCATCGCGGCGAACACGTACTTCACCGCGGCGATGGACAGCCCGCCCACCTCGGTCAGCACCTTGATCATCCGCAGTCTGCGGATGTGCTCGTCGCCGTAGCGTGCCTGGTTGGGGCTGGTCCGCTCGCCTTGCGGCAGCAGGCCTTCCCGCAGGTAGTACTTGATCGTCGGGATGGACACCCCGGTCCGCAGGCCCAGTTCCGCGACGCGCATCGTCCAACGGTTCCACGCGGGCGCGCGGCCCGACATCTTCGGGATTGCGAAACTCGTGGTCACGACCGGAGGTCGCGCAGTCCAGCACGCTCCGAGAAGACATCCCGGCCGGCACACGGCACGTTGGAAACGACTATCCGGGGTTGGGACCAGGAGGAACCATTGGCCAGCATGCTGGGTACGCTCCGGCGGAGGATCCTGACGCCGAGTATGTCCGAGACACACCTCGATGTGCGCGGATTCCCCGAGAAGAACGCGGAATCCCGTGCCCTGCTCGAATCCGCGGGCGGATCCTTCCTCACCGGGTTCGGCTTCGCCGCCGAGGCCGGGTCGGTCGCGCAGATCGAACGGGACCTGGCGAAGGTCGACCGGCCGTTGCAGGGATTCGCGTACGAGGGCGCGGGGATGGCCTACGGCATCCGTGACGGACTACCGGTCGGACACCGCCACCACATCACAGACTTCCTTGCGGGCGAGGCGAAGCCGCACACCTACATGGTCTATGTCGGTGTGGGCTGGGCGCTGGCGAGGGTGCCGCGCTTCTGCTGGCCCGCGGTGACCAGCGGCGTGACCGATCCGCTGGCGCGCTGGCTCGTCCACGACGGCTACGGCTTCCACCAGGCCTACTTCCAGACCGACAAGTACGTGTGCGGGCAGTTCCGCGAGGAGGACTTCGGCTGGCCTGCCGAGGGACCGAAGTGGTACTCCGCCCGCGCCATCGACCAGGGCATCGGGCGGGCCATGTGGTTCGTCGCCGGTACGGATGTCGCTCTGGTCAGCAACCTGATCCACAAGTTCGACGCCCAACGCAGGCCGGATCTGTTCGCCGGTGTCGGCCTCGCCGCCACCTACGCCGGTGGCGCGGGCGAGGCGGAACTGCGCGAACTGGCCGAGCGGGCGGGCGTCTGCCGCCCACAGCTCGCCCAGGGCAGCGCGTTCGCCGCGTCCGCACGGGTCACGGCCGACCTGGTCACCCCGCACACGGAGCTGGCCAGCCGGATCCTCTGCGGTGTCACGCCGCAGCAGGCCGACCACATCTGCCAGGAGACCAAGCCGGACGAGCCCGACGGCGACATCCCCGCCTTCGAGGTGTGGCGGCGGCGGATCGCCGAGGAACTCCTCGCCGCGGCACGGAGTCAGCGATGACCGCCACCAACCCGCGCGTCGACGGCCCGGTCGGCCGGATCCCGCCGGGCCCGCCGCGCAGGCAGACGCCTTTCCTGCTGGCCCAACTGATCCGCGACCGGCTCAGCCTGGTCAGCTCCGCCGCCGAGCAGTACGGCGACGCCGTGCGGATCGGGATCGGCCCCAAGACCCTGTACCTGTTCAACCATCCCGACCACGCCAAACACGTACTGGCCGACAACGCGGCCAACTACACCAAGGGCATCGGTCTGTTGCAGGCCAAGCGTGTCCTCGGGGACGGCCTGCTGACCAGTGAGGGCGAGCTGTGGCGTGCGCAGCGGCGGGTCATCCAGCCGGTGTTCCAGGCCAAGCGGCTGGCCGGCCAGGCCGAGGTGGTCGCGCAGGAGGCAGGCACCCTGATCGCACGGCTGCGGGCCAGGATCGGCCATGGGCCGGTCAACATCCTGCACGAGCTGACCGACCTGACTCTGCGGGTGCTCGGCCGGACACTGCTGGACGCCGACCTCGGCCGGTTCTCCTCGATGGGCCGCTCGTTCGAGGCCGTGCAGGACCAGGCGATGTTCGAGATGGTGTCGCTCAACATGGTGCCGACCTGGATCCCACTGCCCAAGCAGCTGCGGTTCCGCAAGGCGCGCAAGGACTTGCAGGGGACGGTGGAGGACCTGGTCCGCTACCGCGACACGCACCCGACCGACGGCGACGACGTGCTGTCCCGGATGATCGAGTCGACGAGAGGCGAGGCCGACCAGCGAGTCGGCCGCCGCCGGATGCGCGACGAGCTGATCACGTTGCTGCTCGCCGGGCACGAGACGACGGCGAGCACGCTCGGCTGGTCGTTCGTGCTCGCCGGGGCGAACCCGGAGGTGTGGGAGCGGCTGCACCACGAGGCCGTCGAGGTGCTCGGTGACCGGCCGCCGTGCTACGAGGACCTGCACCGGCTGACGTACACCAACATGGTGCTGCAGGAGGCGGTCCGGCTGTACCCGCCGGTGTGGATCCTGACCCGGATCTCACGGCAGGCCGACGACATCGGCGGCTACCACGTGCCCGCCGGGTCCGACGTGCTGATCTGTCCGTACACCCTGCACCGGCACCCGGAGTACTGGCCGCAGCCCGAACGGTTCAACCCCGAACGGTTCGGCCGCGACCAGGTGTCGAACCGGCCGAGGTACGCCTACATCCCGTTCGGTGCCGGTCCACGGTTCTGTGTCGGCAACAACCTCGGTCTGCTGGAGGCCACGTTCGTGCTGGCGATGGTCGCCCGAGACATGCGGCTGGCCCCGCTGCCCGACCACAAGGTCGTCGCCGAACCGATGTTGTCACTCCGGTTGCGCGGCGGGCTGCCCGTGACCGTGCACGCCGCCCGGTGATCCGGACGTCACGATCCCCCCACTCACGCGAAGAGGCACGACGGTGATTCTCGGCAAAGCGCTGCGCAGGTCACTGGAGCAGGTCCGGTACGTCACCCCGGTGAAGTTCTGGTCGTCCGGCGGGCTGACCCGCTCGGTGTACCGGGACGTCGAAGGGAACTTCGGCATGCTGGCCCCGCCGGTGGCACTGCACTCCCCCGCCCCCGAGGTGATGGCCGCGAGCTGGCTGCTGCTGCGGGAGACCATGGTCGCCAGCTGGCGCGCGTCCCGGACGGCCAAAGAGGTCGTGGCCAGTGCCGTGTCGGTGAACAACACGTGCCCGTACTGCGTTGCCGTGCACGGCGCGACGCTCAACGGCCTGCTGCGTGATCCCACCGCGTTGGCCATCGCGGAGAACCGTTTCGAGGACATCCCGGATCCGGACCTGCTCGCGATCGGCACCTGGGTGCGCACCGGCACAAGCCCGCAGGAGCCGCCGTTGCCGCCCGAGCAGGCTCCGGAGCTGATCGGCGTCGCCGTGACGTTCGAGTACTACAACCGGATGGTGAACGTCTTCCTGGACGAGTCGCCACTGCCGTCACACGTGCCCAACCGGATGCACGGGACCATGCTGCGGCTGCTCAGCGTCCTCATGCGAGGCCCGGCCTCCCGGCACCACGAGCCTGGTGCCTCACTGGCCCTGCTGCCCGGCCCGGTATCGGATCCAGGCGGGTTCGACTGGGCTGCGGGCGCGCCGCACATCGCGGAGGCGTTCAGGCGTGCCACAGCCGTCATCACCGCCGCGGGAGAACGTTCGGTGCCTATTGCCGTGCGGCGCCTGGTGACCGAGCGGCTCGCGCGCTGGAACGGCGAACCCATGGGACTCACCCGGGAATGGCTGACCGACGCCGAGGGCGCACTGACGCCGGAGGACCGCCCCGTTGGCCGCGTCGCGCTGCTCACGGCATTCGCCTCACACCAGGTGGGGCAGCCGGACATCGACGCGTTCAAGCGCGTCCACGCGGACGACAGCACGCTGGTCGAGGTCGCGGCGTGGGCCGGGCTCGCCGCCGCGCTGCACCGGCTCGTCCCCATCGCCGCGTCCTATCGGTGACCGGCGCCGTCGGCATATTCCGCACCGATTGTTCCCAATTCAAGTTGTCCCGCCGGAATTCCGGCGCAGACGCGGGAACAACCGCAAAGATACACCCCTGACAGCGCTCTCACTTCTTCGTTGTTGCCCGGTTAGAGCAATCGGATGGATGTCCGTCGATAAATATCTCGCTATCGTTGCTTTCAGCGAAGGCAGAACGAGCCGGACAATCCGCGAGGCCACCGACTTCGACACCGCATGCGCACGGTGCACCGGACGAACGGGAGCAGCTGCCGGGCTGACACAGCTGCTCCCTGGGCCTACCGCGTGTCAACAGCGCCGCCACTGTGGCGTGGCGGACAGGTGACCCGGCTTCATGAAATCGATCTTTCCGCAGCCGCTCACGGAGGCGTTTGCATGTACGAACAAGTCGAACGAGCAATCCAGATGATGTGGCAACGATACGACGAAGCATTGACGCTGACCGATCTGGCAAGCGCCGCACTGTTAAGCAAGTTCCATTTTACCAGGGTCTTCCGTATGACTACCGGAACTTCACCTGGCCGTTTTCTTGCGGCCGTGCGGTTCTACCGCGCCAAGCACCTGCTGTTACGGACGTCGCTGAGCATCACGGACATCTCCTACCGCGTCGGCTACAACAGCCTCGGCACGTTCACCACCCGGTTCGCCAAGAGCGTCGGGGTCGCACCCGGCCAGTACCGGCACCTCGCCAGGGCCGGGACCGGCCTGCTGCCGCCACCACGGCGGTCCGACGACCCCGCGCACTGCGGCACGGTGTTCGGCCGGGCGCACCTGCCGCGGACCGACCGGCCGATCCGGATCTACGTCGCGGTGTTCTCCAGCCCGGTCCTGCAGGGCATCCCGGTGTCGTGCGACGTCATCGACTACTCGGACTACTACCTGTTGGACGCCGTCCCGCCCGGCGAGTGGTACGTGTGCGCGGCCGCGGTGGAGGCGGACAACTTCGACGTCCAGCCGTGGGACCGCAGGCCGGTGTTCGTCGGCTCCGGAGTGCCCGTGTCGGTGCGCGCGGGGGTCTCGAGCAAGGTCGACCTGGTCCTGCACCCGACCAGGCCGATCGACACACCGATCCTGCTGGTCATTCCCGAACTGGACAGCTGCAGGCCGCCGGCTGGGGGCGGCGCCATCAAGGCAACCGTGCACTACCAGGCCCAAAGTCTGTAAGAACGCGGGCCTTTCCAAAGCTGGGGCTCTGACGACTGGGGCCGTGGGGACAACTGGACAACTGGATACCGAGGGCCCTCCCCGTTCACCACCAGGGAGGGCCCTCGGCTGCTGTGTGAAGTGAGATGGACGCGAAGACGGTCAGCAGTAGAAGTCGCCGCTGAAGAACATCAGCGGCTGTGACGCGACGCCGTTGAGCCGTGGGCTGTGGTGGATGGCCAGCACCGAGCCCAGGAAGATGGAGTGGTCGCCGCCGTCGTAGACAGCGGCGACACGGCACTCCATCCAGGCGATCGCGTTGGCGATGAGCCGCACGCCGGTGTGCCTGCCCGGTACCCATTCGACCGGCGCGAACTCGCGTTCACCGCGCTGCCTCGCGCCGTTGGCGAAGTGCCGGGCGATCCATTCCTGGTCGGCCGACAGCACCGAGACCGCGAAGGCGTCGTTCGCCATGATGGTCTCGTGCATCGCGCTGGCGCGCTGCACACACACCAGGATCAGCGGTGGACGCAACGACACCGAGGTGAACGCGTTCACGGTCATTCCACGCGGAACGTCCAAGCCCGCGGTCACCACGGTGACCCCGGTGGCGAACTTGCCCAGCACACTGCGGAACTGACGCGGGTCGTGCGCGTCCCCCGACGCCAACGGCGGTCGCTGATCGGCTGGATGCATGGCGCGTCAGCCGTTCCGCACCGTGGCCACCTCCGGCACCCGCGGCCCCGTGGTGGGGGCCGCGGGTGCCGGCGCGTACGGCGCCAGCGCCTTGCGCAGTGACTCGGGGACCTTGGCGGGCCGGGCTGCGGCGCCCTGCCCGCTCACGCAGGCAGCGTGCTGCCGTCCCCGTGCCACCAGTTCCTGCACACCATCCTTGCGCAGCTTGACGTAGTCGAACCCGAACTCGATCCGGGTCTGGGTCAGGTCCTCCAGCCGCATCCGGATGGACACCTCGTCGAACAGGGCCAACTCGGCGAACAGCTCGCACTCGACCTTGGTGGTGAACAGGGTCAGCTTCTCGCCGAAGTTCTCCAGCACGTCGGGCGCGTTCTCCAGCAGGAACAGTTCGCGGCATTTTCCCTGCCACCGCATGTAGTTCACGAAGTAGACGTTCCCGACGACCGTGGTCTCCTCGAAGCCGACCAGGTGCCGCAGTTCGTAGTACGGCGCCATGCTCAGTCCTCGCTTCCGGTCACGATGGTGAACACCACCGGGTCGGCCACGTCCCGCAACGCTGTCACGAACGTGGCGATCCGGATGTCACCGAACCGGAACTGCACCCACCTGTCGGTGCGGGCGGGGCCCGCGGTGAGGCCGTCGATGCGTGCGCGGCCGAGCTTGCGCAGGCTTTCCACGGCTCCCCAGACGCGGGTCGCGGCGACGGACAACTCCTCGCCCCGTTCCTGCGCCACCAGTTTGGCCAGCGCCAGCTGGTCGGGGCCGAGCAGCGCCGCCCAGTCGTCGGCCGACCTGGTCTCCGCCACCTCGATGTCGCACGCCACCCGGTTCTCGGTGTCGGCGACCGCGAACGTCACGCCCGCGCTGTGCGAGGCGGAGATCTGCGCGCCCTGGGTTTCCGGGCGCCCGTCGGGCCGGTGGGTCACCTCGACCTGACGGTCAAGCGCCCAGCTGACCGCCTTGGTCGTCTGGTCGCGGCGGCCGTCGACGCCCTTGTCCGTGCCCGGGTCGTCCGGGCGCACCGCCAGTTTCAGCGGCGTGGACAGCACAGGCTGGGTACGGCGTTCCAGGTACGGGGTGAGCAGGGCGGGCAGCCACGGCCCGCTGCCGTCCGCCTTGCGGATCGCCTGCAGTTTCAGGCCCTGCCAGTGTTCCACCAGGTTGCCCGCGGTGTCGCGGACGTCCACGTCGTAGATGTAGGTGTCGCCGTCGGTCCAGCGTTCGGTGGCGTGCACCCGGATCAGATCGACGTCCCGCACCGCGACCGGGTCGGCCAGGTGCAGCGCCTCGATGCCGACCGGCAGCAGCGTCGCGTCCGGCACACAGCACTGGATGCCGTGCATGGTCGCGTCCCTGGCGCCGGGGTCGGCCAGCACCAGTTCGCCGGACAGGAACCTGCTGAACCACTGTTCGTTGCGGGCTGTCGCCACTTCCGCGACACAGCTGGTGGCCGCTAGGTGCCGGTAGCCGCGCAGCTGGCCAAACCGTCCACTTTGGAACAGCACGGAGCCGTAGAGCTGGCTCGCCGGGTCGATCGGCAGCAGCGGCGATTCGGGCGTGACCGGGTCACCAGCCAGCGCCGCCCGGTCGTAGCGCAGCGTGGCACGGAAGTGGTCGGCCTGGAAGTCGGTGTCGGCGGTCCGGATGACCGCGCGGATCACCGCGTCCGAGTCGGCGAGCACGGCGATCCGGATCGTGGCCTTGCCGCTGTCCGGCACCACGATCGGCCGCAGCAGCTCGACATCCTCGAACACCGGCACGTCGTGACGGCCGGTCAGCGCGGTGGCCGCCTGCGCCATCGCCTCCATGCCCAGCACCGCGGGGAAGATCAGGTTGCCGTCCAGCGTGTGGTCACGCAGGTACGGGTCGTCGTCCGCGGACAGGTCGGCGTCCACGACCAGTTCCACGCCGGGGAACTGCACCTGTGGCCGGTCGACGAACCGCAGCAGCGGCAACTCCCTGGCCTCCTGGGTGATGGTCGGCAGGTTCTCCGCGCGGCCCATCACCACCAGTGCCCCCGACGCCTGCGGGTCGTTGAGAACCTCGCTGAGCAGCCGGATGCCGTTCTCCGTCGAGATCGGCGAGACACCCTGGCGGACAAGGGATTCCACCGCGCCGAGCTTCTCGCCCATGCCGACGCCGGTCCACACCGACCACTCCAGCGCGATACTGCGGCACGCGGGGTGCAGCTCGCCGGTACGCACCGTCAGGTCGGTCATCCAGTCGTTGGCCGTGGAGTAGTCGGCGTTGCCATGCATGCCCGCCCGGCCGATGATGCTGCCGAACGTGATCAGCAGCCGCAGCCCGGCCGGGTCCACCTCGGCCAGCACGATGCCCAGACCGCTGACCTTCGGCGCCAGTGTGGCGCGGAAGGACTCCTCGTCGAGGCTGGTGATCGGCTTCGGTTCGTTGCGGCCCGCGCCGTGCAGGACCGCGGTCACCGGGCCGAGCACCGTGCGGACCTCGGCCATCGCGGCGCGGACCTGCTCGGCCACCGTGACGTCGGCACGCACGTAGTGGCACCGCACTCCCGCCGCCTTGAACCGGCGGAGGTTCTCGGCCAGTTCCGGATCAGTAAGCTCGGACCGTTCGAGCAGCGCGACCGACGCACCCGACTCCTTGGCCAGTGCCAGCGCGCACTCGGCGGTGATGCCCTTGCCGCCGCCCGTCGCCAGGAGCACGTCGTTCTTGCCCAGCGGCTCGTAGTCCTGGGCGGGCGCGAGCGTGAGCGGCCGCAGCACTGGCACCAGGCGGGTGCCGGACTCGTCGTAGTGCACTTCGCTGAAGTCCTGCGTGGCCGCCACGTCCGCGACGATGCGGGACACGACGTCCGCCGGATGCTGTGCGAGCGGCAGAGTGACCACCGTGGTCTTGACCGTGGGCGCCTCCAGGTGCAGCGTCTTGGCCAAGCCGCTCGCGCCCTTGCGGTCACCGACCACCACGAACCGCGCGGGGCCAGCCTGCGCCACCGCGGCACGCGCCGCGTCCAGCATGGCGCCCACGTGGGCCTCGGGATCGGCCGGGACGCACAGCACCACGCCGTTGCCCAACTTGGCACCGCTCAGCGCGGCACACAGCTCGGTCGCGAACGGGTGTCCGTCCACACTGAACAGCTGCCACTCACCGCTGGTCGTCTCCTCGGTGGCGGCGCCGACCTTGGTGGGCACCATGTCCATCTTGAACGCACGCACCCACGGCGCCACACCGGCAACGACACGCTCCTCGAGCTCCTGCTGCGGCGCCTCGCTGGCCTGCACCAGTGCCGCCGCCAGTTCGGCGAGCGTCGAGGTGGCGAACGCGGACGTGGTCACCGGTGGCGGCAGTCCGAGGTCGCGGGAGGCCTGCGTGACGATCTGCCCGACCGTGATCGAGCTGAGGTGCAGCTCGTCCAGCGGCAGGCTGTCCGGACGCACCGCTTCCAACGGCAGTTCGGCGCGTTCGGCGGCGAGCCTGCGCAGGATGTCCAGGCTGCTCTCGGCGATGTTCGCACCCGACGCCACCGCGGGTGCCTGGGCCGGGGCGGGTGCCGGGGCCGGGCCACCCGCACCGGCCGGGGCCACAGCCGGTGCGGGCGCCGGTGCCGCCACTGGCTGCAACCCGGCGGCGCCGCCGTTGCCGTTCCCATTGCCGAGAGAGACAGCTTCGGCCACGGACGACGTACCGTCCAGGATCGGGGCCAGTTCGGCGGGGCTGACGAAGAACTTGAACTCCTTGTCCAACGGCAGCGGCTTGGTGAACCGGCCGTCGAACAACACCTCGGTCCGCACCTGGGCGCCGAGTACCCACGCCGCGCCGACGGTCCGCAGCAACCCGGACAGCGACGGGCTGTCGGTCTCCATCGACACCACGGACACGAACGGCGCGATCTCCTCGGCCAGTCGCCCGACGACACGGCCGGGGCCCACGTCCACGAGCAGGTCGACGTCGTCGGCCAGTTGCCGGACGGCCTCGGTGAGCCGCACCGGGGCGATGATGTGCCTGGTGAGCAGTTCGACCAGGTCGGTGCCCGTGTCGAGCGGCTCGGCGGTGACCGTCGAGATCACGGTCCGGGCCAGCGGCCGGAACGTTTCCTGCTGCAGGTGCGTACGCAGCAGAGTGGTCGCCGGTGCCACCAGGTCGGAGTGGAACGCCTGGGAGACCGGGAACCTGGTCGCGGTCAGACCGTGCTCCCCGGCGCGTGCGCAGACCCGTTCGATCGCGGCGACCGGACCGGACACCACTGTCTGCTGTGGACTGTTGTAGCCGGAGATGACGACCGGCTCGCCGTCGAGCAACGCGGTGACGTCCTCCGGCGCGGCGAGGATGGCGGCCATCGTGCCGTCGCCCTTGTCGATCTGGCCAAGCGCCTTGCCGCGCGCGGTGGCGATGTTCAGCACGGTCGCCTCGTCGATCGCGCCGCCCCAGTGCAGGGCCGCCAGCTCACCGAGGCTCTGCCCGGTCGCGCCGACGGCCTCGATGCCCAGCGCGTCCAGTATCCGCAGGCCGCTGACCGAGGCGGTGACGATTCTCGGCTGCGCCACCACGGTCGCCGACAGGTCACCACCGGCGACCGGCGGCTTGTGGGTCCGGTACAGCTCGTCGACCACGTCGAACCTGCGCCGGATCGCGCCGCCGTCGCCGTTGCCGCCGACGCCCTGGCCCGGGAACAGCAGGCCGATGCGCGGCTGGGTCGCGGCGGTGCCGAGGAACACGCCGTTGGGGATGTCCAGCATGGCGCGGACTCCGCTGCCGAGCATCGACAGGATCGTCTCGATCCGCTGCCGTACCTGCTCGGGCGCGCTCGCCAGCACCGCGGCCCTGATCGGCCTGCCGTCCAGCCCACCGGCCAGCGTGGCGGCGAGGTCGGCCACTTCGGCGAAGGACATCCGGAACGCGAGGTCGGAAGCCTGCTTGAGCTTGGTGCGCAGCTCCGCGATGCTGGTGGCGTCGAACAACAGCAGCTCGGCGTCCTGCCGCGACCGGACGATCTGGGCGGGACTGTGCCCGTTGGTCGGCTCGCTCGCCGCGTCGGCGTGTTCGAGGACCATGTGGGTGTTGATGCCACCGAAGCCCAGTGAGGAGATGCCCGCGCGCGGCGGCCCGTCCGTCGGCCACGGCTCGGCCGAGTCCGGCACGCGCACCGCCGGGTTGTCACCCTTCAGCCGCGGGTGCGGCTTGGTGTGCCCGGTGGCGGGCGGGATCACCTTGTGGTGCAGCGCCATGATCGTCTTGAGGATGCCCGCGACACCGGCAGCCGCCTTGGTGTGCCCGATGTTGCCCTTGATCGTGCCGATCGCGAGCGCACGCGAGTTCGGGTCGGCCGCGCGCCGCGCCTCGGTGAAGACCCGCAGTTCGGTGTCGTCGCCGACCGCGGTGCCCGTTCCGTGGCCCTCCACATAGGACACCTTGTCGATCCCGAACCCGGCCTTGGCGTACGCCCTGGTCAGCGCCAGGTGGTGGCCGCTGGCCTCCGGCCGGGTGATGCCACCCTTGCCGTCGGAGGAGTATCCCCAGCCCGCGATGGTGGCGTACCGCTTGAGGCCCTTGGCTTTCGCGTCCTCGTCCCGCATGAGCACCAGCACGCCACAGCCCTCGCCCGGCCAGAAACCGTTGGAGTCCCGGTCGTAGATGCGCATCTCGCTGGTGGACAGCGCGCCGGTCTTGGCGAACCCGATGACCTCGAACGGGTCGATGCTCAGGTCGACACCGCCCGCGACGGCGGTGGTGATCGTGCCCGCGAGCAGCGCGTCACACGCGGTCGCGACCGAGAGCACCGACGACGAGCACGCCGCGTCCACGGTGAACCCGCCACCGGCGAAGTCGAAGTAGTTGCACACCCGGCCCGCGATGGTGTTGGACATGCCACCGGCCAGGAAGTCCTCGTCGACCTTGGGGAACGGCTGCTTGTACCGGGTTTCCAGCTGGTCGAGGAACGACGTCAGCTGCGAGTCGGTCCAGCCCTGCTCGCGCAGGGTCACGCCGACCACGCGGCGCACGTACGGCCAGCGCAGCCGCAGCAGGTTGGCCCTGGCGAACTCGCCGGTCAGGGTGTTGCCGATGATCACACCGGTGTTCTGCCGGTCCAGGCCGTCGCCGTTGGGGAAACCGGCGTCCCGCAACGCGTGGGCGACCGTGTCCAGTGTCAGCCAGTGGGTGGTGTCGGTGGCCCGGAAGGTGCTCCCGGCGATCCGGTACGCGACCCGGTCGAACTCCCAGCCCTCGATGACCGCCGCGTTCGGCGCGTAGAACCGGTCCGGCACCGTCGGGTCCGGGCTGTAGTAGTCGGCCTGGCGCATCCGCTCGTCCGGAATCCTGCGAAACGCCCGGCGCCCGGCCAGTACGTTGTGCCACAGTTCCGTCGGCGTGGACGCGTCGGGGTACCGGCAGGCCATGCCGATGACCGCGATCCGATCGCTCATGATTTCGATGCCTCCCCGTTGCTCAGAATGTCCGCCCGAATCGCCATGGCGCGTTTCTGCCTGCTCTTCTGCCGGAAATGACCCACCCATCCACTGAGACCGCGCACCAGGCAGACCAGCGCGGTCGCGAAGAACATGGTGTAGACCACGTCGAACACCATCAGCAGTCCGTAGGTCATGGCCACGGAACTGCCGAACATGAACTGGGCCTTGCCCTTCATCGGTGTCGTGCCGGGATCGGTGATCATGTAGTTGGTGAACAGGATGAACGCGACGCCGGTCATCACGCCGAGCGCGCCGTACAGCGACACGTCGAACCACCAGTTGCGCAGGAACGCCTGGATGGCGAACCCGCCGAGCCACCCGACGATCAGCGGGATGCGCTTGGTCAGCAGTCCGTTGATGGTCGTGCCCGCGGTGATGATGATGACCGGGATCATCACGCGCCAGAACGTGTTGGCGTTCTCGGTGAACTCGTACGGCGGCGCGAGGCTCACCCAGGCGCTGAACACGACCAGGGTGGCGGCGATGCCGAAGTTGGACGGGTTCATGTAGTGCCGCATCCGGCCGTTGATCGGCGACTGCAGCACGAACTTGGCACCGACGCCGACCACCACTCCGAAGGCGATCGGCCAGTACTGGTTGTTGGCGTACAGCAACATGTTCACGGCGATGGCGGTGATGTGCGGTGGCAGCAGGAACTCGTACAGCCCGCGGCCGCCACGGCCCTTGTACCGGGGTGCGCGCCGGTAGGCCCACGCGGTGATGGTCTCGAACACGATCTCGGCGGTGTACGCGACGAGCACGCTGAAGATCGGCCAGAGCCACGGCTGTTCGAAACCGAGCAGGGTGTAGCCGAAGACGTTGAACACCGAGATGGAGAGCGCGAAGTTGCGCAGCGCCAGGTAGCGGGCGTCGGGCTTGGGTTTCGCCGGTGCCGGTGTGCCCGGTGTCGGGGCGCTCGTGATCTCCGGTGGCCGGACGGTGGTGGTCATCGGGTGGAAACCTCCTGCGCGGTGCTCGTCAGCATCAGCGAATGCGTGCCGGGCGCCAGGTCGATGGTCTGGTTGCGCAGCTGCCCGCCCGCGTCCCGCCAGTTCAGGGTCGCCTTCACCGGTGCGGTGGACTTGCCGAGGCCGAAGCGGACCTCGAAGCTGCGGAAGCCGCTGTGCCCGCCGCCGCCGTCCAGATGCGACAGCTGGGTGCGGCCGTCGGCGGTGGTGATGCTGACGGTCGTGCCGTACGCCGGTACGCCGATGCCGGACAGGCCCGACTGGCCGCTGGCGGCATCGGCAGGCTGGTACAGCTTCAGGTTCAGGAAGGCGCCGCGGTCCGGCGACTCGTTGGCGTAGAACGACGACGGCCCCCACTGCCGCGCGACGGCGAAGTCGAGCGCGCCGCTGCCGGTGGTGTCGCCGGTGGCGATCGCCCGCGACGGGATCTGGACGCCCAGCCCCAGCTGCTCGGAGATGTTGACGTACCTGCCGTCCTTGCTCCTGGCGTAGAAGGCCAGCTCGTCGTCACCGGCGAGGTCGTCGCCCTCTTTCATGTTCGGCCACATGTTGGGGTTGCTCATCAGCACGTCGTTGGTGATCGCCAGCTCCTGCAGCCAGTTCCACCGGTTGCGCTCGCCCTTGATGAACCCGTCCGACTGGACGACGGCGAGGTTGCCGTCGTTGAGGAAGTCGCCGAACTTCAGGTCCCAGCACCAGCCGGTCCACGCCAGGCCGTGGGCTTGTGCCTCCTGCGTGAACGGCGCGTCGCCCTGGCCGAGCTTGGCGCGCATGTCGGCGTTGTCGCGTGCGTGGTTCTCCCAGTAGAAGTTGCTCTCCTGCAGGCCCCACTTGGAGGTGATGTTGCTGACCATGATGTCGAACCGGCCGAGGCCACGGGGGTCGGCGAAGTCGACGCCCATGCCCTTGAACGAGTCGTTGCCCAGCTCGAACGACTTCGGTGTGATCGGCGAGCGCGACCCCGAGGTGATGCCGAACCGGATCTGGCCCGGCTTGGACCGGTTGTGCAGCAGGTAGTCGTGGCCGAAGTCGTTGCCGATGTAGAGCTCGGTCAGCCCGTCGCCGTCCAGGTCCGCGCCGGACGCGGACAGCGTCCAGCCGGTCGAGGCCTCGTACGGGATCGCGTTCGGCTCCGGCACGTAGGCCGCGGTCGGCCGCGTCCCCGAAGTGGCGCTGTACCAGCGCAGCACGTGTCCGCCACCGGCGTTCTTGGCGCTGGACATGGAGTTGTTCATCTCGACGTTCTGCTGGCCGTTCGGGTCGAGCATGTCCGAGTCGGGGAAGTAGTTGCCGACGAAGATGTCCGGCCGGGCGTCGCCGTCGTAGTCGCCGACGTGCACGGCGTCGGTGTTCCACTTCGGACCGTGGTACCGGCCGTCGACCGACTCGGACGCGACGAGCTCCTGCCGCTGGTACGCGCTGTTGCTCACCGTCGTGGCGTCCGACTTCGCCAGGAACAGGATCGGGGTGCGGCCCCAGTAGGACACCAGGATGTCCATCCGGCCGTCCACGTTGTAGTCACCGGGGGTGCACTGGGTCGCCGCCATCGTGTCGTTGATCGGCAGCGGCGCCGGGTCCAGCACGAACGGCGTGAACCGGTCCCGCTCCGGCGCGGTCGGCGTGTACGTCACGATCACGTCGTCCGTGCGGGGATCGACCAGGCACATCGAGTTGGCCCGGCCGTGCCCGGTGAGGTCGTTGATCGCCACCGAGGCGCCGATCGCCGAGATCCAGGCGACGATGTGGTTGTAGGCCGGGTTGACCTGCCGCAGGCTCTTCATCGGCTGGTCGTTGTACCCGGCGGGCAACGGGATCGGCAGCTCCCGGAACTTGTACGGTTTGGCGGTCTCGTCGGCGCCGCTCACCGCCACCGCGCTCTGCCCGGACAGGTAGAGCGCCAGGAGCGTGATGATGACAGCGAGGACGGGGACCGACTTGCGGGCACTTTCAGCGGGCATTATCGATGTCTCCTCGCGGAATCACGGCAGTACCAGAAGTCGTCATCAAGCGTCCAGTGAGAGTTTCCGGAAACGGGCACGCGCGACCGGCGTGCCCACCGCACGGCGGCACGCTTTCAGCGCTCGAAAAGGAAAACCGGTGCGATCAGGCGCGGACGTTCGCGCTCACGACCACGTACTCGAAGTCGATCGACGTCATCAGCTGGTCGAGGATCTCCGCGGCGTCCGGGCCGAGCTCGGCGATCATCGCGTCGTAGCTCTTCTTCGCCCCTTCGGCCATCCGGTCACCGGTCAGCCTGACGTGCGGGGTGATGTACAGGAACTCGATGTCGACGAAACCGGCGTCGGTCATCCACTGCTCATACTGCGCACGCGTCGGCAGCTCGGCCATCTCCATGGTGTCGAGCATGTCCGTGCGGGCCTCGTCGGAGTCGCTCACGCCGCGCTCGGGAGTCAGCAGGTCGCTGAAGACCAGCCGCCCGCCCGGCTTGAGCACGTGCGAGATCGCCTTCAGGCCCGGTGCCCGGTCGATGTTGATGAACGACTCACACACCCACGCCGCGTCGAAGCTGTTCTCCTCGTACGGCATGTTCAGGACGTCGACCAACTCGACCGACACCAGGTGCGCCAGCCCGCGCTGAGCCGCCCGCTCGCGGAAACCGTCCACGTGCGACCGGGTGATCGTCACGCCGACAACGGCCGCCCCGGTGGTCTCGGCCAGTTGGAACGCGGGCGCGCCGACGCCGCAGCCCGCGTCGAGCACACGCTGTCCCGCCGTCACGCCGAGTTTCTTGACCATCAGGTCGTTCATCCGCCACTGCGCGATCTCGTTGGACGAGGTGTCGTGTTCGGACTCCCAGTAGCCGGAGTGGTAGTTGTCGCCCCAGATGGCTGTGAGGATCCGGCCGACGACGTCGTTGAACTTGGCGACGTCGGACTCGGCCGGGTCACCGGCCACGGCGTGGTCGGTCATGGTGCCCTCCCCGTGATAGTGCCCTCGTGGTCCACCCATGCTTACAGGGCGAACACGCTCGATCACCTTCGAGAATGCTGTCGCGGGCAGTCGGGCCGATCACCCCACCGCTTCACCCGTTCGGGGTAATCCGGAAACTGTTCGGCGGTCGTTGTTGAATCGCCGCTCCTTCGCTCGTCGTGTGAGTAGGACCAACCCGCCCACGCGAAACCGGAGGACACAGGGTGACTATCGATCAAGCCCCGCCCAGGGCCGGTCGCCGGGAATGGGCCGGCTTGCTGGCCCTGTCCCTGGCCACCTTGATGATCACATTCGACATGTTCGTGCTGCTGCTCGCTCTGCCGGAGATCACGGCGGACCTGCGGCCAAGCACCGTCGAGCAGCTGTGGATGGTGGACATCTACGGCTTCCTTGTCGGTGGCTTCCTAATCACGATGGGAACACTCGGTGACCGGATCGGCAGGCGCAGGCTGCTGATGATCGGTGCCGCCTGTTTCGCGGTCGCGTCGGCGCTGTGCGCGTACTCCACCAGCGCGGAGATGCTGATCATCGCCCGTGCGCTGCTGGGCATCGCCGGTGCGACGCTGGCACCGTCCACGCTGTCGCTGATCATCAACATGTTCCCCGACCCCAAACAGATGGGCCAGGCCATCGGCATCTGGGCAGGAGGGTTCACGCTCGGCGCGATCCTCGGCCCGGTCGTCGGCGGCCTGATGCTGGCGAGCTTCTGGTGGGGCTCGGTGTTCCTGATCGGCATCCCGGTGATGGTGCTGCTGCTCGTGCTGCTGCCGATCCTGGTGCCGGAGTTCAAGGACCCCAATGCGGGCAAGCTCGACCTGGTGAGCGCGCTGCTGTCGGTGGTCGCGATGATCACGTTCATCTACGGCCTCAAGGAGGTCGCCCGGCACGGCTGGGGCGAGATCGTGCCGATCGTCATCGGGCTCGTGGGTATCGCGTTGGCCGTGGTGTTCGTTCGGCGCCAGCTACACCAGACCAACCCGTTCATGGACCTGAAGCTGTTCAACAACCGCTCGTTCAGCACGATGCTGGGCGGCCTGGTGCTCTACGCCCTCATCGGCGCGTCGAGCATGTTCTTCATCACCCAGTTCCTCCAGTCGGTGTCGGGCATGTCGCCGTTCACCGCCGCGCTGTGCCTGCTGCCGGGTATGGCCGTGGCCACCGTCGCCGCCACCGTGACGCCGATCGTCGGGCAGAAGATCCGGCCCGCCTATCTCATCTCCGGCGGCCTGGTCGGTGTGGCCATCGCGTTCGCCTGGTTCACGCAGCTCGAACCGAACTCCAGCCCGGCCGTGCTGATCATCGGCTTCGCGATCATGGGCCTGTGCGAGGCGCCGCTGCTGACGCTGGGCACGAACCTCGTGGTCGGCTCGGCGCCGCCGGAGAAGGCCGGTCAGTCCTCGTCGATGACGCAGGTCGCCAACGAGGCAGGCGCGTCGCTGGGTGTCGCGGTCATGGGCAGCATCGGCGCGGCCGTCTACGTCGCGCACCTCAACGACACCGCTCCGTCCGGAGTGGACACCGGGGCGCTCGACGCCGCACGGGAGAACGTGGCCAGCGCGCTGACTGTCGCCGGTGACCTGCCCGCCAACGTCGGCCTGCAGCTGACGGACGCGGCGAAGTCGTCCTTCACCAGCGGGATGACCACGTTCGCGACGATCTGTGTGGTGATCCTCGTCGTCGCCGCGATCCTGGTCACCGCTTTGCTCCGGCACGTGCCGCCGACCGGCCAGGAAGTCCACAGCGAGGAGGGCGGCGCGGAAGCCGCGGAAGCCACCTCGGACGGCCCCTCGGACGGCACCGAGATCCCGGCCCAGTCCGGCGCGCCCACCGCCGAGAGCCCCGGCCCGGCGGGCTCCCGCCCCCAGAGCTGACCTGACCCGGCGCCGTGCGTGTAGCGGCGGCGCCGTACCGAAAAACCAAGGAAGGACACAATGCGGAATCTCGTTCTGTACATGCAGCAAACCCTCAACGGCTTCGGCACCGATCCCGGTGACCAGATGGAGTGGATCCAGATCTCGGACGAGACCTGGGAGTTCACCTACTGGGTGCACCAGACGTGCGACGCCGTGGTGCTCGGCAGGAAGTTGTACGAGGACTTCCTCGGCTTCTGGCCGGAAGCTGCCAAGGACGAGTCGGACGCCGACCTGGCTCGGCACGCCCGTTGGTTCAGGGACGTGCAGAAGTACGTGGTGTCGTCTACGCTGACCGAGGTCGATCCGGTGTGGCCGAACACGGCCATCCTGGGCAGCGTCGACGAGATCAAGTCGCTCAAGCAACAGGACGGCAAGAACCTGGTGATCTTCGGCGGGATCGACGTGACGAACTCGTTCGCCAAGGCCGGCCTGATCGACGACTACTACCTGCACGTGAACCCGTCGGCCATCCCGGAGGGCAGGCTGCTGCTCGACAGCAAGCTCGACCTCACACTGGCCGACGTCAAGACGCACAAGACCGGAACGATCGTGGTGCACTACACACGCGCGTGACCCGTCTCGCTTGACTTGGCCCGGTCCCTGACCCCCAGCGGGGACCGGGCCTTCCCCTGTACTGGTTTCGCACGCAGGAAGGCGCGAAAGCGCCTACCCATGTCGCACAGTGTAAGCATGACTGTCACCGGCGCACCGAACACGATCACGGAACTGGTCGAGAAGTTCGCCACCGCACCGCCCGACCGGCTCGACGCGAGCTACCACGATCTGGTCCGCGCGGCCTGGGACGACGGCGAACTGACGCTGCTGGCACAGCCCGTCGCCGATGAGATCGTGTCCCGGTTGGACCGCGTCGACGACCTGCGCAAGGCCTACCTCGCGGAGCTGGCCGGGCTGCTCGTCCAGGCCGAGGTTCCCGACACCGACGGCCCTGTGTCGACAGTCCTTCGGACGAAGATCGACCGGTTTGTCGTACTGTGGCGGGAAAGCAGCCGCGAGCAGCCGCTGTACTGGGCGCTGTTGTACCTGTTGTCGCACTTTCCCGGTGACCGTGACCGCGTGCTGGCCGCCGCCCGTGACATCGGCGTCGACCACGATGACGAGTCCCGTTTGGAGCGTGCGCTGGCGGATCTCGACCCGAAAGCGCCGGTGCTCGGCCGGGTCTTCCCTTACCCTGCGGCGTACGACGAGATGTCGTCGTCCGAAAGGGACTTCGACAACAACTGGGTCCGCACTCTGTCGCCCACACAGGTTCTGTCCCAGTGGCACAACGACATCGAGACCGTGCGCGGACACGCAGGCGCGAAAGCGTTCTACGCCATCCGGCACGGCGCGCCCGCGTCGGTGATCCCCGACGACCGCCCGCCCCGAGTCGCCGATCCGGCTGACGCCGACGACGCCGCCCTCTACGCACCTCACCTGACCGCACTGCGTTGCCCGCGCTGCCAAGGAACTCTGACTGTCCACCAGGGAGCCGCGAAATGCTCGTGCGGCATGTCGTTCCCGATCACCAAGGGCATCATGAACCTGCTCGACGGCACGGGCGGCAGCGGTGACCTGCTGTCCCAGCTGGCGACCATCTCGACCATGTCGTACTTCTACGAGGTGTACGCCCGGCCCGCGTTCCGGCGGCTGTGCGGGATGAACTGGGAGAACCAGGTCGACCACCAGTGGGAGCAGGCATACATCGCCGAGCACGTGCGCCCGGTCGACGGGCCGGTGCTGGATCTCGCGGCCGGGAGTGGTATGTGGACCAACACACTCGCCGAAACCGTTGGGGCGGAACGCGTGCTCGCGTTGGACATCGCGCCAGGCCCGCTGGCGAGCCTGCGTGACCGGCGGCCGGACGTGGCAGCCGTGGTGGCCAGCGCCGGGAACCTCCCGTTCGACGACGCCACGTTGGGCGCGGTGCTCTGCTGGGACGCTCTGCAAGCGTTCCCAGACGTGGCGGCGGACGCGATCGCCGAGGTGGGCCGTTGCCTGCGACCCGGCGGCAGTTTCACGTTGTACACGTTCGACAACGCCGAGGACGAGATCTACCGGCACTTCGTTCGGGCACACCGGTTCCCCAACCACAAGGACGGTCTGACACTCTTCGAGCGCGCCGACCTCGAGGCGTGGCTGGCCGGTGCGGGACTGAAGGTCGTGGACTCACAGGGGCCCGCGCAGCAGTACATCATCACCGCGGAGAAGCAGGCCTGATCGGCGAAGTTGATCGAAAGGGCCCCGGCCGAGCGGAACCTGGCGCTACGATGCGGCGCATCCCAGTTGTCCGCTCGGCCATGGAATGGAATACACCATCGTGCGCGTTCCCGGCGCCGCTGCCCTCATGCTTGTCGTCGCGCTCAGCGCGGGCTGCACGTCCGAACCCCCACAGGGACCGCGGAGCAGCCCCGACCGCCTGGTGAACAAATCGCTGACGCTCAAGCAGAAGAACGGGTCCGCTCTCGTCACGCTCGTCTCAGTCGTCGAGTCCTATGTGACGGACGACTACTACGCGAGCAAACCGCAAAGCGGGAACTTCGTCGTCGTCGGCCTCAGCTTCGAGCACAAGACAGGTGAGTACTCGCCAAGCAAGGTCCAGTTCACACTGCGAACGCCCAACCGCGAGACTGTCACCAACTCACGGTCACCGCTCCCCTTCGACAAACAGTTCCGCTCCACCACCGACAGCCAACTCTCCGCTGGCAGGTTCCTGAGCGGAATGATCGCGTTCGACACCACCTATTACCCCACCCTGACGCTCCAGGCCGTCGACGCGAGCGGGTTCATCGTCGGTCAGTGGCCACTGTCCGGCGGCGAGCCCATCGAGGGTGACGGCTCCTTCACGCGGCAGATCAGCCAGTCGTTGACCGTCAAGTCACGGGGCAGCTCGGCGGTGATCACCCTCGTGTCACTCACTCAGTCCACGGGCGGCACCCGCGCGAACCAGATCCCGCAGAGCGGAGCGTTCATCGCCGCCCGGATGAGGATCGAGGGCACGACCGGCGGCTACACGCTGCACCGCAACGTCATCAGACTCCGGAAGCCGAACGGCCGGGATGTCACGAAATACGAGGGCAATGGCCCGCACGGCGTGCCCGCGGATGAGCAGGTCCCCGAGTACGAGACCATCGATTCGGGCGAGGTGGTCAAATTCGCGATCGCCTTCGACACCCAACCCTCGCCCGGCAGCAAGCTCGTGATAGTCGACGCGGGCGGCCACGTCGTCGCGGAGTGGCCAGTGTAGATCGCCTGTCGCCCACCGTTCTCAGCCCGGAACGGCAGATCAACAAGCCATTGACAGTCAGGCAAGTGGGCGCGTCCGCCGTTGCCACGCTCGTCTCCGTCACCGACAGCGCAGCCGTTCTTCGGATCGCCGACAACCTTGGTTACGTCATCGCGGAGTGGCCGTTGTCCGGTGGCGAACCCACCACGAACTTCGCCGCCCCCAAAACGGAACATCGGCACATCGCTGACCGCCGAGCAGGGAGTCCGCTCGGCGGCGGTGGTGACCCTCTTGTCGATCGCGGAGACCCGAGGCGGCGGCTACGACTTCTCCCGTCCGGAGAGCGGAACGTTCGTCGTCGCCGAACTGAAGGTCGAAGGCAAGGTAAATACCTACTTCACCAGTCTCAACTGGGTGCGGCTGCGTAAACCCGACGGCACCCTCGTCCGTCCTGACGACGGCAACGGCGTGGCCGGTGTGCCCGAGCACGAGCAGTTCGCAACGGAGAAGGTCGGACCGGGTCAGGTGGCCACGGGTTCGATCGCCTTCGACTCCGAGCTGGAGCCCGGCGCCAAGATCGTGCTGACCCATGAGAGCGGCGAGATCACCGGTGAGTGGCCACTGTAGAGCACCGGCACAGCCCCCAAGCAGGCACTGTGTTCCTCCCGTGTGGTGACCGGCCTTAGCGTTCGGCGCATCCCAGTCGTCTGCGAACGACTGTGTCTCCCATGGTCGGCTATCGAATGGAATACCAACGTGCGCATTATCGGCGCCACCGCGCTGCTTGTGGTCGTGGCACTCGTCTCGGGCTGCTCCGCCAAAACAGGCGATTCCGGTGGCGGCAGCAACGGGGGCGGAAGCCCCGCCCGTGAGGTCAACAAGTCGCTGACTCTCGCGCAGGACGACGGCTCCGCTACTGTCACACTCGCCTCGGTCGTCGAGTCCCACAAGGCGGACAGCGGCTACAACCAGAAACCGGCGAGCGGCAACTTCATCGCTGTGGCGATGAAGTTCGACCACAAAGCCGGTGAGTACAGTGTCAATTCGCTCTACTTCAAGGTACGGGAGGCGGGCGGCAAGATCGTCGGCACCCTCGACGGCAACGCGATGTTCGCGCTGCCGGAGGGCAAGTCGCTCGCGTCCGGTGCACTCACGACGGGCAAGTCGATGAGTGGCTCCATGGTGTTCGACGCCAAGTACACCGCGGACGCGGCGCTCATCGCCGTCGACATCCACGGCCTGGTCCTCGGCCAGTGGCCGCTGTCCGGCGGTGAGCCCATCGTGGGCGACGGCAGTCCCCGCAAGGCGATCAACAAGTCGTTCACGCACAAGCTGATCGACGACTCGGCGGTGGTCACGCTCTTGTCGGTGGCCGAGTCCAAGGGTGGTGTCGAACGGCTCTCGGTTCCGACCAGCGGATCGTTCGTCGTCCTCGAGTTCAGGTTCGACGGCAAGACCGGATCGTACCTCCCCAATGAGAACTACCTGAAACTGAAGAAGCCCAACGGCACCATGGTCGAGCCGGGGGCGGGCAACGGGCGCTACGGTGTGCCGACGGCCGAGACCTTCGGCTCGGACGAGATAACACCAGGCAAAGCCGTCACGGGCAAGATCGCCTTCGACGTCAAATTGGAGCCCGGTACGAAGATCGTACTCTCGGATGTGAGTGAGAAAACCGTCGGCGAATGGGCGTTGTAGCCGCGAGTGGCTGGATGCGGCCACCCGCGGCGGAGGCGCCTACACCGACCGGGTGAACTCCCTGATGTCGTTGACCAGCAGTTCCGGTTGTTCGAGCGCGGCGAAGTGACCGCCGCGCTCGAACTCCGTCCACCGGGTCATCGACGGCAGTGCCTTCTCCGCGAACTTGCGGATCGGCTTGGTCGCGTCGGCGGGGAACACCGCGACACCGACCGGCACGGTCAACGGCCATGGCCCGCCCCATGTCCTGATGTGGTCGGCCATCGTGTTCATGGTCTCGAAGTACATGTGCGCACTGGATCCCGCGGTCCGCGTGAACCAGTAGGTCGACACGATCGCCAGCAGCTTGTCCCGGTCGATCGCGTCTTCGACCCGGTCGGTCGTGTCGGCCCATTCCTTGTACTTCTCGGTGATCCACGCGAGTTGGGCGATCGGTGAGTCGGTCAGCGCGTAGGCGATGGTCTGCGGCCGCGTCGCCTGCTGACGGCTCCACGCCGTGCAGGTGTCGGCGAACCAGATGGTGTGCTCGAACTTGCGCTGGTCCTCTTCGGACAGATCGGCCAGCGCAGCGGGATCGTCCGGCGGAATCGTGACGAGCATGTTGATGTGCACGGCGGCAACGTGGTCCGGGTCGATGCGGCCCATTTCTAGCGAGATCACTTTGCCCCAGTCACCGCCCTGCGCCACGTAACGGTCATAGCCAAGGCGACGCATCAGTTCCACCCACGCACGGGCCACGCGGCTCATGCTCCAGCCCTTCTGACCGGTCGGGCCGGAGAAGCCGTAGCCGGGAATGGACGGCACCACGACGTGGAACGCGTCCGCCGGGTCTCCGCCGTGCGCGGCCGGGTCGGTGAGCGGGCCGATGATGTCGATGAACTCCGCGACCGAGCCGGGCCAGCCGTGCGTGAGGATCAACGGCCTCGCGTCCGGCACCGCCGAGCGGACGTGCAGGAAATGTATGGTCGCGCCGTCGATCTCGGTCGTGAACTGGGGGTACTGGTTGAGCCACCGTTCCGCGCGCCGCCAGTCGAACTCCGTTCGCCAGTATTCGGCGAGTTCACGCAGATACCCCAACGGCACACCGCGCTCCCAGCCCGTTCCGGGAATCTCGTCCGCCCACCTTGTCGCGTCGAGCCTGCGGTGGAGTTCGTCGATGTCCGACTGCGGGACATCAATATGGAATGGACGTGTTTCACTCATCCGTCAGCACCAATCGATATACGGCGGACATCACTGATTTACGGTGTTCTCATCGGAAACGGCGGCGGCCCGCGGCCGTTGCTGTTCGCTCGCCTGGTCCTCGCTGCCGAGCGGGCGCACGCGGCGCAGCCGGACCAGAATCATCGCGACCACCCCGACCAGGACGAACGCGGTGAAACCGGTGATCAGCTGCAGTGATCCGGTGAACGCCTCGCGGGCGTTGTCGAGCACGATCCGGGCGAGGTCCGGTGGCAGACCGGCCGCGGACTGGGCCGCGTTGGCGATGCTCTGGCTCGCCGCGTCCGCCACGTCGGGTGGTACTTGCGACGGCAGGCTGTCGGTCATCCGCGCGTTGTACAGCGCGACGCCGATACTGCCGATCACGGCCACCCCGATGGAGTTCCCCAGCTCGGCGCTGACCTGCGGCATCGACGACGCGGCACCGGCCTTCTCCGGCGGGGCCGAGCCCACCATCAGCGTCATGCCGACCGCCAGCAGCGGTGACCCGCCCGCCGACCACAGCGCGAACCCGGTGATGAACAGGACCGGGCTGGAGAAGCTGCCCGCCAGGATCACCAGCACCAGCCCGGCGATCACCAGCGCCTCACCGCACGCGATCAGGTAGGCGGGCCGGATCCGGCGGGCCAGCGCGCCGACCACGGGCGCGCACAGCGAACTCAGCACCAGGCCCGGTGCCAGCGCCAGCCCGGCCTGCAGCGGCGTGAGCCCTTCGACGAGCTGGAAGTCCAGCATCACGAACAGCAGCACGGCACCGGTCAGCAACGCCTGGATGAACAGCGCCAGCAGCGGAGTGGTGAACTTCGGGTTGCGGAACAGGCTCAGGTCAAGCAGTGGTGTGCTGAGCGACCGCTGCCTGCGGATGAACGCGATTCCCAACAGGACACCGAGGAGGATCGCGGCGATCGGCAGCAGCTGCCAGCCGTCCCGCGAGGCTTCCTTCACGCCCCACACCGCCGGAAGGATCGCCGCGAGCGACAGCAGCGAGCTGATCCAGTCCGGCTTCCCGGTCACCTCGCCACGGTGTTTGGGCAACACCAGTGGCCCCAGTATCAGCACGATCAGAGCTGCGGGGACGTTGATCAGGAACGCCGACCCCCACCAGAAGTCGGCCAGCAGCACGCCGCCGACCAGCAGCCCCATCACGGCGCCGATCGTGTACGAGGACGCCCACAGTCCGAATGCGACGCCCATCTGCTTGGGTTCCTGGAACATGGTGCGGATCAGGCCGAGCGTCGAGGTCACCATCGCCGCGCTGGCCACGCCGAGCAACGCCCGCGCCACGATCAACGCCACCGGGCTACCCGCATAGGCCGACAACAGCGAGGCGACGCCGAAGCACGCGGCCCCGATCAGCAGCAGTCGCCTGCGGCCGACGCGGTCACCGAGCCCTCCCATCGTGATCAGCAGGCTGCCGACCACGAACCCGTAGATGTCGGCGATCCACAGCTGGTCGATCCCGTCGGCGTTCAGCCCGGCCGCGATGTGTGGCAGCGCGAGCATCAGGACGAAGGAGTCCGCCGCGATGAACAACGTGGCGAGGCACATCACGCCGAGGCCGATCCACTCCCGCAGCCGTGCGACGGGTGGCGCGTAATTGGACGTCATCGATCGATCACCCCTGTACAACCGTAGGGAAATACGGCGATCTGCCGTTCGACGAACTCATCGACCGCCCAGAATCTACAAGCCACGACCAGCGGTTACGACTGTCCGGCCGGTATTCGGCAGCATCGAAGAAGTACGCAGGTCACGCCGCTGCGATAGTGGGCTGGGGTAAAACGCCGCACGACGAATACCGGAGTGTGAGGATGACGTTTGCTGGCAGTGACTCGATTGTCGCGCTACCAGGAGAACCCGGCTTTGTCGCTGCCGCCGCCGTTTTCAATTCTTTCGCTGTTGCCGAACCGGCGGCGGCCGCGACAGTCCGGACACCGGCACAGGCCGTGGCAGCGATCCGGTACGCCCGCGACCGCGGACTGGGGGTCCGCGTGCACTCGACCGGACACGGTGCCGGTGCGGCGCGGCCGGTACGCGGCGGAATGCTGATCAAGACCACAATGGACGGTTCGGCCACCGTCGATCCGCGGCGCCGCGTGGTCCGGGTTCCGGCGGGAACGCCGTGGCACAACGTGATCGAGGCCACCGAGCCGCACGGGCTGACCGCCGCGCACGGCTCATCGGGGACGACCGGAGTGGTCGGGTACGCGTTGCGCGGCGGGCTGAGCGTGTACGGGCGGATGGCCGGTCTGGCCGCCAACGGGGTCCGCGCGGTCGAACTGGTGACCGCGGACGGCGAGCATCGGCGGGTCGACGCGAGCAACGATCCGGAGCTGTTCTGGGCGTTGCGCGGCGGAGGCGGCGGTTTCGGTGTCGTGACCGCGATCGAGCTGGCGCTGTTCCCCGTCACGACCGTGATCACCGGGGCCGCCTACTGGCCGGGTTCGCTTGCCGACCGTTTGCTGGACACGTGGCTGGGCTGGGCCAGGCACGCGCCACTCACCGTGACCACGTCAGTGCGGGTGATGAACCTGCCGGACGTTCCCGATGTGCCACGCGAACTCGCCGGACGCACCACGTTCGCTGTGGACGGTGTCGTGCACGCCGACCAGCTCGACGCGGCGCGGCGCAACGCCGAGGAGCTACTCGGCCCGCTGCGGGCGATCGGCAAGCCCGTGCTGGACACGTGGCAGGAGGGTGTTCCGTCGGCGGTGTTGCGGGCGCATATGGACCCGTCCGAGCCGCTGCCGTTCGTCGGCGATCACCTGTTGCTGGACGAGCTCGACGCCACCGGCGCGGCGAGGTTCCTCGAGGCGGCTGGGGAGGGCTCCGGGACACCGTTGGTGGCGGCCGGGTTGAGGCAACTGGGCGGGGCGTACTCCGAGCCGCCCGAGCCAGGCGGTGTGCTCGACCGGGTAGCCGCGAGTTACTCGTACGCCGGTTCCGGCCTGGCGCTCGGGCCGGACGCGGTCGACGCGCTGCGGGCGCACTGCGCGAGGACACGCAGCCTGCTCGACCCGTGGAACACCGGCTGGGTTGTCCCGAGTTTCGTGGAGGACTTCCGTCAGCCACAACGTCATCTGAGCGTGGAGCAGGCGGCCGCGGTGGACCGCGTGCGGGCCCGGGTGGACCCGGACGGCCTGTTCCGCTCCGACATCTCCCCCATCACCGAACAGGACATGCCATGACTGCCGAGACCGCAGCGGAGTTCCGCTGGCCGGAGGAGACCCGGTCGTTCTGCGCGGAGCTGCCGTTCACCCCGAGGACGACGATTTTCGAGTACGGCAAGGGAATCCAGCTGTTCGACGTGCGCGGACGCGGATACATCGACGCCTTGTCCGGCGTGTTCGTCACATGCTTCGGCTACGACTGCGAGCCGATCATCGCCGCGATGTCCGAACAACTGCGCCGCGGACTGACCTTCCAGCCGCCGTTGCACGGCACGAACCACAACGCCCTGCGCCTCGCGCACGCGCTGACCGAGCTGGCCCCTGAGGGGATCACGGCGGTGAAGCTGCTCAGCGGCGGCTCCGAGGCGATCGAGGCCGCCATCCGGCTGGCGCGCGTCCACCACGCCGTCACCGGCAATCCCGGCAAGCAGAAGATCATCAGCCATTACACGAGCTACCACGGCGCCACCTACGGCTCACTCGGACTGACCGGGGTGTCGGGCGTCAAGGTGTTCGGTGCGCCGATGCCCGGCGTGGTGCACACCTTGTCGCCCGAGGCCATGCAGCGGGAGTGGGGACTGACCGCCGAGGAAGCCGGGGACCGCGCCGCAGCGCTGATCGAGCAGACCATCGAGTTGGAGGGCCCCGATCAGGTCGCCGCGCTGTTCGTCGAGACGGTCAGCCAGTTGCGTGAACTGCAGTCACCGCACCCCTCCTACTTCACCAAGCTGCGGGAGATCTGCGACCGGCACGGCGTGCTGCTGGTGTTCGACGAGATCGTCACCGGCTTCGGCCGCAGCGGCCAGAACTTCGGCGTGGACACCGTCGGTGTGATCCCCGACTTGATCTGTGCGGGCAAGGGCCTGTCCGGCGGGTACGCGCCGCTGTCGGCGTTGCTGATCAACGAAAAGGTAGCCGCGCCGTTCCGCGACGACGACGGGTACATGGCGTTCGGCACGACTCACACCTTCTCCGGCAATCCGATCGCCACCGCCGCGGGCCTCGCCGCTGTCACACACTTCACCGAAGGCGGTTTCCTGCCGAGGATCCAGGAACTGTCCGGCCAGTTCCGGCAGGGGCTGGCCGACGCGGTCGGCGACCGGGCGACCGTCAACCTCGTCGGGCTGCTGTGCGGCATCAGCGTGCCCGACCCGGACAACCGCGGCGTCGGCGACCTGGTCGAAGCCGCGTGCTGGGAGCGCGGCGTGATCGTGCGCGGCATGCCCTACGGGATCATGGTCGCCCCGCCGTTCGTCACCACGCCCGCGCAGCTGGACGAGATCTGTTCCGTGGTGGGCGAAGCGATCGCCCAAGTCAGCTGACACCCGACGCCGAGGAGCCGCAATGAGCTGGGATCTGGTGATCGCCAAGAACGACCTGACCTCGCACGAGGTCCGGCCGAGTACACTCGCGCCGCTGCGGCCGGGTGAGGTTCGTCTTGCCGTGGAACGCTTCGGCATCACCACGGTGACCGCGACGTACGCGCTGTTCGGTGACTCGCCGATGCAGTTCTTCGGCGTGTTCCCCGGACCGGACGGGTACGGCCGCGTCCCGGTCTGGGGGTTCGCCACCGTCGCCGAGTCGCGGTGCGCCGACGTGGCCGAGGGCAGCCGGTTCTTCGGGTACCTGCCGATGTCCACCCACCACACGGTCACACCTGAGGTCCTGCCGGGCGGCGGTTTCGTCGATTCCGCGCAACAGGCCGTTCCGCACGACTGGTACCGCACCTACGAGGTGGCACCGCAGGACGAGCTAGACGACCGCAGGGCGCTGCTGCACCCGCTGTTCCCGTGCTCGTTCACCCTGGCCGGGTTCGTCGGCCAGCAGGTCGCGGGCGGGGTCAAGTCCATTCTGGTCAGCAGCGCCTCCTGCAAGACCGCGATCGGCCTGGCGGACCTGCTGTCCAAGCAGGACGGTTTCTCGGTCACGGGGATCACGTCCGGCAGGCACAAGGCCTTCACCCAGGGCCTGGGTTTCTACGACCACGTTGTGGCCTACGACGAACTGGGCGCGGACGCGGTGGCGGACCCGGCGGTGTTCATCGACTTCACCAACTCGGCCGAGCGGATGGGCGCGGTCTACCGGCACGCGGGCGCCCGGCTGAGCGGCACGGTCCTTGCCGGATTCACCAACCCCAGCGCGTCGTTCGCGCCGCCGGAGCTCGACGGCCCGGCGCCGCAGCTGTACTTCACGCCTGCCGTGGAGCAGCAACTGATGGCCGAGCAGGGCGCCGACGAGTACCGCGCCCGCTACCGTGCCGCCGAGCAGGAGTTCCTGACGGGCACCAAGTCGTGGCTGGTGGTGCGCAACGGCAGCGGGCCGGACGCGATCGCGGACGCGTTCCGCACCGTGCTGGCCGGTGAGCAGCCGCCGTCAGTGGGGGCGGTGCTGCGGCCATGAGCACAGGGACAGTCCCCGCAGACGACCAACTCGCCGAACCACCCGGCCGGGCCACGACCGGCCCGTCTCGTCCCGTGTTCTGGAAGCGGCCGTGGATCATCCCGCTCGCGCTGGTCGTGCTGGGGTTCCTGGTCTACCAGCTCAGCCCGTTCCGTGAGCTCAACGAGGCCAAAGCACCGATCCCGCCGCACGACGGCTTCCCGCTGTACTGGCCGTTGCTGCTGACGCACATGTTCTTCGGCACCGTCACCATGGTCCTGGTGGTGTTCCAGCTGTGGCCGTGGATGCGCACCAACCACCCGAAGTTCCACCGGGCCAGCGGCCGGATCTACGTGGTGTCCGCGGTGATCTGCGGGATCTGCGGGCTGGCGATCGTGCGGTTCGCCCCGGTCGTCGGCCAGATCGGCGTGTCTGTCGCGACGATCAGCTGGGTGGCTGTGACCGTGACGGCCTTCGTGCGGGCGCGCCAGCGCAAGTTCGCCAAGCACCGCAGGCTGATGCTCTACAGCTTCGCGATACTGATGAACAACGTGTGGGGCGTGGTGCTGGCCAACATCCTCTTCGCCGTCCCGGGCCTGGACATGCTCTACATCTTCGAGGCCGTCCGGTGGGTCGGCTTCGTGGTCAACATGTACCTGGTGCAGTGGTGGATCTACCGCACCGAGAACCGTGCCGACATCCGCAGGTGGCGGCGCGCGGAGGCAACGGCATGACCCGGACAGCACCCACCGACACCGCCTCGGCCATCGCGGCAGGTGACCGGCGCTACGAGACCGCGGTCCGGTGTGGCTTCAACCAGCGGTTCGTGTCCGATGTGGACTACATTTCCTACCCAAGGACCACTGCGGACGTCGTGGCCGCGGTCGGCACGGCCGTGGCCGACGGCAAGCGTGTCACGGTCCGCAGCGGCGGCCACGGCTACGAGGGCACCGGGTCGACCGAAGGCGGTGTCCTCATCGACGTCTCGGTGATGACCAGCGTGGAGTACGACCCCTCGCGCCGCGCGTTCGCGATCCAGCCGGGCGCGAAGGTCGGCGAGATCTACCGTGAGCTGTACAAGCGGTGGGGCGTCACGCTCCCGATGGGCGAGTGCATCGACGTGTGCATCGGCGGGCACCTCGTCGGCGGTGGCTTCGGGCCGCTCTCGCGCCGGTATGGAGCCATTGTGGACTACCTGTGCGCGGTGGAGGTGGTCGTGGTCGACGCGGCGGGACAGGCGCGTGCGATCGTTGCCAGCGACGATCCGGCGGATCCGCACCACGACCTGTGGTGGGCGCACACCGGCGGGGGCGGCGGCAACTTCGGCGTCGTCACCCAGTACTGGCTGCGCACACCGGGAGCCACATCGGAGGATCCCGGCCAACTGCTGCCCCCTGCCCCGACCACCTGGCGCAACGGCTACCTGATGTGGCCGTGGGACAAGATGACCGAGCAGGACTTCGTACGGATCCTGCGCAACTACGGCACCTGGTTCGAACGCAACAGCGCGCCGGGAAGCCGGGAGACCAACCTCACGGCATTCTTCTGCGCGACCCACAAGTCCAGTGACGTCATCACTGTGGGGTCGTTGATCGACGATGACGTCCCCGGGGCGCGGGAGATGACCAACGAGTTCTTCGACGCGGTCTGCGAGGGCGTCGAGGTCGAGCCGTCGGTACGCACGAGCGACGAGGTCGTGTCCTGGCTGTACCACTTCACCCACACCAACCGCGCCGACCACACCGGGCTGGGCGGTTCCCGGTTCAAGCTCAAGTCGGCGTACCTGCGCAAGGCCTACACCGCGGAGCAGATCGCCAGGGCCTACCGGCACCTGGACACCGAGGACCCGAGGAAGATCTTCTTCATGTTCATCGGCTACGGCGGCCAGGTCAACGCCGTCGCGCCGGAAGCCACCGCCGTGGCGCAGCGGTCGTCGATCCTCAAGGGCGCGTACCTGTCGTCCTGGTGGGACCCGGCCGAGGACGACCACCACATCGCGAACCTGCGTGCGCTCTACCAGGACGTGTACGCCGACACCGGTGGTGTGCCGGTGACCAACGACGCCAACGAGGGCGCGTACATCAACTACCCGGACCGGGACCTGGCCGACCCGGAGTGGAACACCTCCGGCGTCTCCTGGTCGACGCTGTACTACCAGGCGAACTACCCACGCCTGCGGAAAGTCAAACAACGGTACGACCCCCGCAACGAGTTCCGGCACGTGCTGTCGATCGAACTCCCGGAGGAGCAACGAAGGAGTAGCGCGTGAGCAGGCTGGACAGCCCGATCCACGGCGACATCCGGCCAACCGGCCCGAGCTTGCTCGCCGTGAGCGACCTGCACATCGGCCACAAGGCGAACCGGGAGCTCTGCGAGCAACTTCGGCCGAGGCACCCCGGCGACTGGCTGATCGTCGCCGGGGACATCGCCGAACAGATGGCCGAGGTCGAGTGGGCGCTGCGGTTGCTGGCGGACCGCTTCACCAAGGTGATCTGGGTGCCCGGCAACCACGAACTCTGGACTCACCCCAACGATCCCTGCCAGCTCAGGGGTGTGCAGCGCTACGAGCACCTGGTGGCGTTGTGCCGTTCGCTCGGGGTGGACACGCCGGAGGACCCGTTCCCGGTGTTCTGGGACGGCGAGGTCGGTGTGACCGTGGCCCCGCTGTTCACGTTGTTCGACTACACCATGCTGCCGCCCGGAACATCCACAAAGGACGCCGCGTTCGAGCTGGCGCGCAGCACGGGCGTGGTGTGCACCGACGAGTTCATGCTGCACCCGGACCCGTACCCGACCAGGGAGGCGTGGTGCGCCGCCCGGATCGAGTACTCACAGCGGCGGCTCGCCGGGGCGGTCGGGCCGACGGTTCTGGTCAACCACTGGCCGTTGGTGCGTGACCCGCTGGTCGTGCTGCGCAACCCGGAGTTCTCGTTGTGGTGCGGCACCACGGCCACGGCCGACTGGGCCTACCGGTACGACGCCCGTGCCGTGGTCTACGGGCACCTGCACATTCCACGAACCATCAGCGTCAACGGCGTTCCGCACGTGGAGGCCTCGATCGGATATCCGTTCGAGTGGCGCCGCTACGGGATGCGTCCCGAGCTGTACGTCGACGTGTTCGACCCGGTACGCCCCAACATCGAGTTCGCACGCGCGCGGGACCGCCGTCACGAGCACATAGCCTGACCGGTCCGGATCAGGTCCACACTTGACTGTCACACCGGGTGTGGGCCACTTCGTGCTGCCCTGACCAGCCGGTTGTTCACGCAATACAGAAGTTGGCGGTCGGGCCGCGGAATCCGAAGGATGGACACACAGGCCCGACACCATCGCGCACAGGGGCAGAGGATGGACTATCCCTCCATACACAGCACGTTCGCCGCTCAGGCGGCCAGGACGCCGGACGCGGTGGCGGTGGTCCGCGGCCAGGACAGACTGTCCTATCGCGATCTCGACATCCGCGCCAACCAGCTGGCCCATCGGCTGCGCAGGTTCGGTGTGGGGCCGGAAACACCGGTCGCCGTCCTCATGGAACGCTCAACCCACCTCGTGGTCGCGTTGCTCGCGGTGCTGAAGGCGGGCGCGTTCTACCTGCCCCTGCATTCGGCGTATCCGCCCGAGCGGATGCGCAAGATCATGGACCACGCCCGGCGGCCGATCCTGCTCGTCGACGCCTCGGCGAAGCAGTACACCCTCCCCGACGCACGGCTGGTGATCGAGGCGGACACCGAGCAGGCGTTCACCGAGATGCCGCAGTCCGATCCGGGTGTCCCGGTCACGCCGGACACCACGGCCTACGTCATGCACACCTCGGGCTCGACTGGGGAGCCCGTCGGTGTCGCGGTGCGACACGAAGGCGTGCTGGGCATGGTCGAGGACTCCTGTTGGGACGGTGGCGGGTTCGACCGTGTGCTGGCGCTGGCACCTCCGGCGTTCAGCGTGTCCGTCTACGAGCTGTGGGTGCCGTTGTTGCGGGGCGGCCAGGTCGTTCTCGCGCCACCCGGTGAGTTCGACGCGCATTTCCTGCGGCAGATGGTGGCTGAGCACGCGATCACCGGGCTGCACCTGACCGCCGGGCTGTTCCGGCTGCTGGCCGAGGATTCGCCGGACTGTCTCAACGGCGTGCGGGAAGTGCTCACCGGCGGGGACGTGATCAGCCCGTCCGCTGTTCGGCGCGTGCTGGACGCGTGCCCGGGGCTGGTGGTGCGCTCGATGTATGGCGCGACGGAGTTGTCGGTGTTCGTGACGACCGCGCCCGTGGCGCGCCCGGAGCTCGGCGACGGGGTCCCGCTGGGGCGTCCGATGACCGGCGTCGAGTTGTATGTTCTCAACGACAATCGCGAGCGGGTGCCGGACGGCGCGGTCGGCGAGCTGTACGTCGGTGGCCGGAGGCTCGCTCGGGGCTACTACGGCCGTCCTGACCTGACGGCCGACCGGTTCGTCGGTAATCCGTTCGCGGACAAGGGCGAGCGCATGTACCGCACCGGGGACCTGGTGCGGCTGACCGGCGACGGCCAGGTGGACTTCGTGTCCCGGGTCAACGACCAGGTCAAGATCCGCGGCTTCCGGGTGGAGCCGCTGGAGGTCGAGAGTGCGCTGAGCGCGCGGCCGGGCGTCGCCCATGTCGCGGTCGTGGTGCGGGAGTCCGGGGCCGGTGACAAGCAGTTGGTCGCCTACGTCGTCGCCGAGGAGTCCGGAGTGGACCTCGCGCAGCTGCGGGCCCACGCGCGGGACCAGTTGCCGGACTACATGGTCCCGTCGGCGTTCGTCGCGGTGGACGGGCTGCCGTTGACGCCCAACGGGAAGATCGACCGGCGCGCGCTGCCGGAGCCGACGTTCGACCAGGCCGCGGGCTACGAGCCGCCGGTGACCGAACGGCAGGAGATGCTCTGCGCGCTGTTCGCCGAGGTGCTCGAGGTCGAGCGGGTCGGCATCGACGACAGCTTCTTCGACCTGGGCGGGCAGTCGATGCTCGCCGCGCGGGTCGCCGCCCGGATCGAGAAGGCCGCGGGCGTTCGCACCACCGTCGGCGACGTGCTCAACGCACCGTCCGTCCGTGAACTGGACAGCTGGCTGGCGAAGTCCGTTCCCGTTGGCAGCAAGTAAAGGGGCGCAAGTGAAGGGACGCAGCAGAATGACCGGAACACCGTTGTCGTTCAACCAGGAGTTCCTGCTCGCGTTCGACAACGGCGACAAGTCCAACGGTGCCTTCGGCGAACGCCACACGCTGGTCAACGCCTGGCGGCTGACCGGGCCGGTGGACCTCACCGCGCTGCGGCAGGCGCTGGACGACGTGGTGGCCCGGCACGACGTGCTGCGCACCACCCTTGACGCCGACAGCAGCGAGGCCGGGGGCGGCCACCAGACCGTGCATCCCATGACCAGCGCGGACCTGACTGTGCGGAGCATCGACGGCACCGACCGGGACCACGCCTCGGAGGCTCTGCTCAACGAGGTCGACGCGGAACCGTTCGACGTCCGCGACCTTCCGCTGCTGCGCGCGGTACTCGGCCGGTTCGACGAGAACGACTCAGTGCTCGTCCTGGCCACGCACCACGCCGGAACCGACGGCTGGTCGATGGGCATCCTGGTACGCGACCTGGCCGCCTGCTACACCGCCCGGCTGACCGGCAGGCCCGCCGACCTGCCACAGGCGCCGCAGTACACGGAGTTCGCGTCCTGGCAACGACAGTTCGGCTCCCCCACGCCCGAGTCGGTGGAGTACTGGCGGGGCAAGCTCGCCGGTGCCGGGATGCTCGGCATCCCCACCGACCGTCCGTACCCGGCAGGCACCGTCGACGTCTACGCAGCCCACCGGTTCGTCATCGACGACGAACTCTCCGGCCTGGCGAAACAGTTCGCCCGATCGATGCGCAGCACGCTGTTCATGGTCCTGCTCGCGGCTCACCAGACGCAGTTGCGGGACATGACCGGGGTCGCCGAGGTGATGATCCCGACCTTCACCTCCGGCCGTTACGACGAACGGTTCACCGACACCGTCGGCCCGTTCTTCAACCTGTTGCCGTTGCTGACGGACATGACCGGCGTCCGGCACCTGCGGGACGCCGTCGGGCGCGTCCGCACGACCTGCCTTGAGGCGTACGCCAACGACATCCCGTTCGGCGACATCGTGTCCGCCGCGCCGCAGATCACCAAGGCGTTCGGCGATCCCCACGGTTCCGTCGTCGCCTTCGAGGTCCTGCAGCACCCGGACTTCGCCGATAACCTCGTCTTCGGTGCCGCCACCGCGGTGGCCATCCGCGACCGGCGGCTGTCCCAGTCGCTGGCCGCGAGCATTCCCAACGGTGGTGTGTGGGCGTTGGAGGTCCTCCGATCCGGCCGGATCGCGGGCAGCTTGAAGTACAACCGCAACACCTTCGACGACGACACGATCGTCGGCATCGCCGACGACTTCCAGCGCCGCCTGCGATCGGCGCTGACATGACCGGCCCACATGTGATCGGCCCAAATGTGACAGACAAGGAGAGCCCGCGCGCCATGACAACGACCAGCACCGTGTCGGCGGACGAGATGGTGGCACGCGCCGAGGCGATCGCGGCGAAACTCGTCAGCCTGCAGTCCGAGACCGAGCACCGCACCTACTACGCACCCGAGATCCACGACGAGATAGTCGCGGCGGGCCTGTACCGGCTGCTGGTCCCCCGCCGATACGGCGGACACGAACTGGGCGCCGACACGTTCGCCCGTGTCTGCATGGCCCTCTCACGCGGCTGCCCGTCCAGTGGCTGGATGTATCTGTTCGGCGCGGCGCACGCGCTCGTGGTCGGCACACTGTTCGAGGACCAGGCCCAGCGTGAGCTGTTCAGTGTCGGGGATTTCATCTGCCCGGCGACGGTGGCGCCCAGCGGCAACGCCACCCGTGTCGAGGGCGGCTGGGTGATCAACGGGACGTGGCGGTACTGCTCCGGCGCGCCGTACGCGACCCATTTCCTCGGTCACACCTTGGTGCAGCAGGGAAACGGGCATGAGCCGATGCCGTTGATGTTCGTCGTGCCGCGCGAGTCGTGGCGGCTGGAGAACGACTGGGGCGAGCAGTTGGGCCTGCGGGGCAGCGGATCGCACGGCATCTCGGTCACTGACGCGTTCGTGCCGTCGCACCACACCCGCGAGGGCTTCCTGAGCATGGTGGACGCCACCGGTGACCTGCCGGGCCGGTCGTTGCACAGCGCGGAGTACGGCGGCGGCCCGCTGAGCTTCATGCTGCTGGAACTCGGCATCCTCGCCGTGGGCATGGCACAGGGCGCGCTGGACGCGTACGCCGACCTGATGCGCACGAGAACGACGACCTTCCTGCCGATCGTCCCTCGCACCGAGGATCCCGACTACCAGTTCCGCTTCGGCGAGGCCGCCGGGATGATCGCCACCGCGCGGGCGGCGGTGCTCGACGCGGTCCGCCAATGGCGTGACCTCGCCGAGCGCGGTCCGGCCGCGATCACCAGGGAGCAGGAGCTCCGGCTGGCGCTCGTCGGACGGGAGTCCGTCCGGTTGTGCTGGCGCGCGGTCGAAGGCCAGCTGTTCCCCACCGCCGGGTCCAGCTCGATCCGCGCGGGCGAACGGTTCGAGCGTGTCTGGCGTGACATGTCGATGCTGCACAGCCACGCCGGGTTGGGCACGTTCCTCGCGTCGATGGCCAACCGCGAACTCGCCAAAGTCCACTTCGGCCTCACCTGAAGGAAGAACGCATGAACGCCAACCGATGCCCGGTACTCGACAGCAGTGGCCGGGGAGTCCACGAGGACGCGGCCAAGGTCCGCGACCAGGGCCCGGCGGTCCGGGTCGAACTGCCCGGCGGGATCCACGCCTGGTGGGTCAACCGCTACGACATCGCCAAGCAGATGCTTGCCTCCCCGGACGTCACCAAGAGCGCGCGGGCGCACTGGCCCGCGTTCCAGCAGGGCGAGATCTCCCCCGGCTGGGAGCTGATCAGCTGGGTGGCGATGGACAACATCTCGACCACGCACGGCGCCGACCACCTGCGGCTGCGCCGCCTGATCGCCAAGGCCTTCACCGGCCGCCGGGTCGAGCAGTTGCGGCCGCAGGTGACCGGGCTGGTGACGATGCTGCTCGACGGCATCTCCGCGCAGCAGGGTGACGTGGTGGACCTGCGTGAGCAGTTCTGCTACCCGCTGCCCGCACTGCTGGTGGCCAACCTGATCGGGATGACGGACGAGCAGCGCCGTCAGGCCGCGATGGCGATGGACCGGATGGCCGACATCGACATCACTCCCGAGGAGGCCGCGGGCATCCTGGCGGGCTGGCGGGCCTCGATGGAGGAGCTGATCGCGGTCAAGCGGGCCAACCCCGCCGAGGACATCGCCACCGACCTGATCGCCGTGCGCGACGACGAGAACGGCGGCGCGAAGCTGTCCGACCAGGAACTGTGCGACACGCTCTTCGCCATCCTCGGCGCGGGTTCGGAGACCACGATCAACTTCCTGGACAACGCCGTCAGCGCGCTGCTGACCCACCCGGAGCAGCTCGCGCTGGTCCGCTCCGGCGAGGCCAGCTGGAGCGACGTGATCGAGGAGACGCTGCGCGTGCAGTGTCCACTCGCGAACCTGCCGCTCCGGTTCGCCGTGCGCGACGTCGAGTTCGGCGGACTGGCCATCAAGCAGGGCGAGCCGATCCTGATCAACTACGCCGCGCTCGGCCGTGACCCGGCGCTGCACGGCGACACCGCCGCCGAGTTCGACATCACCAGGCAGGACAAGGAGCACGTGTCGTTCGGGCACGGCCCGCACTACTGCCTCGGCGCCGGGATCGCCCGGTTGGTCGCGGGAATCGGCCTGCCCGCGTTGTTCGAGCGGTTCCCGGACATGGCGCTCGCGGTCGCGCCGCAGGAGCTGGAGCCGCTGCCCACGTTCATCATGAACGGCCACACCAGGCTGCCGGTCCGGTTGACCGCCAACGTGAACGCGTGACACCCGCAGACCAAACAGGACAGTGAGGAGGCGCAACGTGCAGGTTGGCCTGGAATTGGGAGCGTTCGCGTGGCCGGGCGGACCGGCCGCGATCGGCACGACGGTCGCGCGGTTCGCCCAGCTCGCCGACGAGGCCGGGTTCGCGTCGCTGAGCACGGGCGACCATCTCTGGCAAGGCTTCAACGCGGGCGGCGAACACCAGCCGTACCTCGAGTGTTTCACCACGCTCGCGGTGATGGCGGCCAACACCCGGCGCTGCCGGGTGTCGCCGGTGGTGGCGGGCGTGCACTTCCGGCACCCGGCGGTGCTGGCCAAGACGATCACCACGCTGGACCTGTTGTCCGGCGGGCGGGCCGGAGTCGGGCTCGGCGTCGGCTGGAACGCCGACGAGGCCACCGGCTCAGGCATCGCGTTCCCGTCGGTGGCAAAACGGTTCGAGATGCTCGACGAGACACTGCGGATCCTGCTCGCCTACTGGACCGGCGAGCAGGGCACCGAGAACGCCTTCCACGGCAAGCACTATCAACTGGACCGGGTGCTGGGTGTTCCGCAGAGCCTGACCAGGCCACACCCGCCGATCCTGCTCGGCGGCGGTGGCGAGAAGACACTGCGGCTGGTGGCGAAGTACGCCGACGCGTGCAACCTCTACCCCACCCCGGAGATGCCCGCGCAGCTGGACCGGCTGCGGGAGATCTGCGCCGAGACCGGGCGGGACTACGACGAGATCGAGAAGACCTGCTGCCTGCCGTTCGACGTCGGCGACGGCAGTGCCAACGGAACTGGCGGGACCGGCGAACTGCTCGACACCCTGCAGCAGCTCGGCGGCCAGGGCATCCAGACCGTGATCGGCATCGTCGCGACGGCCGACCCGGTCAGGCAGGTCGAACTGATCGGCGAGAAGGTGCTGCCCGCGCTGGGCACCCGGTAATCCGTACAACGCAGAACGTGGAGGACATCGTGACGAAGATCGGATTCCCGTCGCGGCAGCAGTTGGTTCGCAAAGCATCCGAGATCGTGCCGTTGTTGAGCAAGCACGCGCCGTGGGCCGAGGAGAACCGGCGGCTGCACGACGAGGTGATCGAGGCGATGGCCGACGCGGGCGTGTTCCGGCTGCGCAAGCCCAAGCGCTACGACGGGTACGAAGTGGACACCAGCACGCTTGTCGATGTGCTGTCCGAACTCGGCCGCGGCGACGGGTCCGCGAGCTGGGTCGCGACCGTGTACCAGATTCCCGGCTGGATGGCGTGCCTGTTCCCCGACGAGGTGCAGGACGAGGTGTTCGCCGACGCGGACACACGCATCTGCGGCACGCTCAGCCCGACCGCGATGGCCGCGCCGAAGGACGGCGGCATGGTGGTCAACGGCAAGTGGCAGTTCATCAGCGGGGCGCACCACAGCCAGTGGCAGGAGATCATCGCGATCCTGATCCCACCGGACGGCGAGCCGTACCCGGTGATGGCGTTGGTGCCGATGTCGGATCTGCTCATTGTGGACGACTGGCACACGGCTGGCCTGCGCGGCACGGGAAGCGTGAGCACGGTCGCCAACGACGTGTTCGTGCCGCAGGAGCGGATCCTGCCGCTGCCGGTGGCGCTCAACGGTGAACCGGTGTCGCGGCGCAACGCGGAGTCCAAGGCCTACCGTGTCCCGTTGCTGCCGGTCGCCGCCGCGTCGTCGATCGGGCCGGTCATCGGGATCGGCAAGGCGGCCAAGGAGGCGTTCTTCAAGCGGCTGCCCGGCCGCAAGATCACCTACACCGACTACGACACCCAGTCCGCCGCACCGCTGACCCATCTGCAGGCGGCCGAGGCCTCGATGAAGCTGGACGAGGCCGAGTTCCACGCGCAGCGCCTCGCCACGTTGGTGGACACGAAGGGCAACGAGGGCGCGCAGTGGAAGACCGAGGAGCGCGTCCTGGCGCGTGCCGACATGGGCCAGGCGGTGCGTCTCGTGCGGGACGCGGTCGACATCTTCGCCACCGCCAGCGGTGGCACGTCGATCTACAGCGACGTGCCGATCCAGCGGATCGCGCGTGACGTCCACGCGGTGTACCAGCACGCGCTGATGCACCCGAACACCAACGCCGAGCTGTACGGCCGCGTGCTGTGCGGCCTCGCACCCAACTCACTGTACGTCTGACAGTCCGGAAAGGACACTGCAATGAGTGTGAGCGCTGAGCTCGTCACCGAGCCCGCCGACGCGGACAAGGCCGCGATCGCGGCGCTGACCCAGAAAGTGGTCGCCGCGTGGGCCTACAACGACGCGGACAAGTTCGCCGACACGTTCATCGAGAACGGGACCATGATCCTCGCCGGTGTGTTCTGCCGCAACCGCGAAGAGGTCCGCCAGTACATGACCGAGGCGTACAAGGGCCGCTACAAGGGCACACAGGTCACCGGCAAGCCGATCAGCATGCGCACGCTGGGCGACAACGCGGCGATCCTGCTGTCCCGCGGCGGCGTGCTGGAGGCCGGTGAGACCGAGACAAACGACAAGCAGGCCATCCACGCCTCATGGGTGGCCGTGCGGCAGGGCGCGGAATGGCGCCTGGCCGCGTACCAGAACACCCCCGTCCATAACCCGTGGTGACTTCACCGAACTGACCAGGAGGCATGTGATGAGCACCCGCGCTGTAGTGCTTGGCGGGAGCATGGCCGGGCTGCTCGCAGCGCGGGTGCTGGCCGAGACGTTCACCGAGGTGCTGGTGGTCGACCGGGACAAGCTGATCGGCGTGACCGAACCACGCCGTGGTGTCCCGCAGGGCAGACACATCCACGGCCTGCTCGCCCGCGGCCACCAGATACTGGACGAACTGTTCGACGGCTTCACCCAGGACGCACTGGCCGAGGGCGCGCTGACCGGTGACCTCGGCGAGCACCGGTGGTTCTTCGCCGGGCAGGAGGCGGCCAAGGCCGTCACGGGCATGAAGTACATCTCGGCCACCCGGCCGGTGCTGGAGAGCTTCGTGCGGGCCCGGGTCGCCGCGCTGGGCAACGTGAAGTTCCTGGAGCAGCACGACATCGTCGGCCTGGTCGCCTCTCCCGACAGGACCAGGATCACCGGTGCGCGCGTGCACGCCGGGTCCGAGGCGACCCTGGACGCGGACCTGGTGGTCGACGCCACCGGCCGCGGTTCACGCACCCCGGCCTGGCTGGCCGAACTCGGCTACGAACGTCCGGCCGAGGAACAGGTCAAGATCGATTTCAGCTACACCACGAGGACCTACCGGCTGCCGGACCCGTCGGTGATGAACGGCGTCAAGTCGGTCAACCCGCTGCCCTCCCCCGTGACCCGCCGCAGCGCCTTCTTCTCCGCGATGGAGAACGGCACATGGGTGCTGTCGGTCGGCGGGGTGCTCGGCGACCGGGCGCCGACCGACCCCGACGGTTTCCTCGACTACGTCCGGTCCCTGCCGACACCGGACATCTACCGCGTCGTCAAGGACGCGGAGCCGCTCACCGAAGCGGTCAACTTCCGCTACCCCGTCAGCATCCGCCCGCGCTACGACAAACTGACCCGGCTGCCCGCCGGATTCATCGTCCTCGGGGACGCCGCCTGCAGCTTCAACCCCGTGTACGGGCAGGGAATGACCGTGGCCGCCCAGGAAGCCCTGGTGCTGCGTGAGCACACGCGGCGCGGAATCCCGGATCCGCACGCGTTCCAGCGGGCCATCGCGAAGGTGATCGACGTGCCGTGGGGCATCTCGGCGGGCGGTGACCTGTCCTTCCCCGAGGTCGAGGGCAAGCGCCCGCTCCAGGTCCGCGTGCTCAACGGCTACATGGCGAAGGTCATGTCGGCCGCGACCAAGGACCCGGTCGTACTGTCGGCGTTCATGCGGGTGGCCGGTCTGGTAGACCCGCCGCAGGCGTTGCTGAAGCCTCCCATGCTGATCCGTGTCCTGCGGCAGGCACGGTGACGACCCCAGTGAGGACCGTCGCCGACGCGGTCGCGAGCGGATTGTCAGCCATCGGAATCCGGCACGCTTTCGGCGTGGTCGGCACAGGCAACGTCCGTATCGTGGCAGCGCTGGCCAACACCAGTGTTCGCTATGTCCCGGCACGGCACGAGGGCGGCGCCGCGGCGATGGCCGACGCGTATCACCGCGTCAGCGGCGATGTCGGCGTCTGCACGGTGACCTACGGACCTGGTTTGACCAACGCCTGCACCGCGTTGTCGGACGCCGTGCGCAATCGCAGCGCGGTGGTGCTGCTGTGCGGCGCGCCCGCGGTCCAGCGTTACATTGACATAGACCAGGAAACACTTGTCGCGTCGATCGGCGCAACCGCGGTGACGCTCACCGACCCCGCGGCCGTGACAGTGACGCTCAGTCACGCGTTTCACCTGGCCCGCTCCGAACACCGGACGGTCGTCCTCTTCCTGCCCGTCGACCTGCTCGGCTCCCCCGCCGAGACACAACGGTCCATCGCGGTGTCCCAGCCGCAGAGCGAACCCGCGAGCACATCGCCCATGGTCGAGGCGCTGGCCGAACGGCTGGCGATCGCCTCCCGGCCGTTGCTGCTGGCCGGGCTCGGTGCGTGGCGGGCGCGCGCGGGCGCGACGATCGCCGACCTCGCCGACCGGTGCGGCGGTCTGCTCGCGCACACACTGCTGGCCAAGGGCATCTTCGGCGTGCACCGCCGGTCGCTCGGCGTCGTCGGCAGCCTCGCGTCCCCGGTCGCGGCCAAGCTCATCGGCGACGCCGACCTGGTCATCGCGTTCGGTACCAGCATGGGCGAGTGGACGTTGCACGGCGGCAGGCTGCTGAGCCCCGACACGCTCGTCGCCCAGATCGACACCCAGCCCGAACAGATCTCGCCACGGACAGACCTCGCGATCGTCGACGACGCGGCGACAGTGGCCTCGGCGTTGTCGCGGGCATTGCCGCCGACGCCCACGTCCGACTGGCGAGCGCGTGTCGCCGACCAGATGGAACTCGCGAGCTGGGACCGGCAGGCCTACGAGGACCGCAGCACCGGTGACCGCATCGATCCGCGCACCCTGACCAGGGCACTGGCCGATCTGCTTCCCGACAACCGGACGCTGGTCACCGACGGCGGACACTTCATCAGCTGGCCCGCGATGTACTGGCCGGTCGCCGACCCGTCGGCGTTCGTGTTCACCGGGGTCGCGGTGCAGAGCATCGGGATGGGGTTCGCGGGCGCCACCGGTGCCGCCGCCGCACGGCCCGACCGGACCGTGGTGCTGGCGGCGGGCGACGGCGGCGCGTTGATGGGACTGTCCGAACTGGACACACTGATCCGGACCGCCGGATCGGCACTCGTCGTGGTCTACGACGACGCGGCGTACGGCGCCGAGGTCCACATGTTCGCCAGTCTCGACGCGTCCGCCGGGACGATCTTCGCTGACACCGACTTCGCCGGGCTGGCCGCCTCACTCGGCGCACGGACGGCGGTCGTCCGGACGACGGAGGACCTCGACGTCGTGCGCCGCTGGCGCGACGACGGCTGCGTCGGCACGTTGCTGCTGGACTGCAAGGTGGTCCGCGACGTCGTCAGCGAGCACATGGTGGAGATGGTCCGCCCGATGAACACCGCACCGGAACCGGCATGACCTCCAGGGGAGAAACGAGACCATGAACCGCACAGTCGTCGAGGCGTGGTTGGCCGACCTGACCTTCCCGCACTACATGGACACCTTGTACGCGCGGGCGCGTGAGTTCGAGCGCGCGCACCCCGAGTACGAGGTACGGATCCGTGGCATCGACTTCCACGACATGCCCGCCATGGTGACGCGTGCGGCCAACAACGGCTCGGTCCCCGCGATCGCGGAGTTCTACTACACCCAGAGCCCCGACGCACTCGACATGGTCGATCCCGCGGGCAAGCCGGTGTTCGCGTCCGTCGAGGAGGAGATCGGCGACCGTACCGAACTCCTCGGCGAACCCGTCGTCCTCGACGACCTCGAACCCGCGCTGCGGGCCAACTACACCTGCTACGGACAGCTGCGGTCGCTGCCGACCGTGGCCACCACCTATCACCTGTTCGCCAACATGACCCTGCTGCGCGCGGCGGGCGTCGACGAGGTCCCGGAGACCTGGCAGGACCTGCGGTCGGCATGCGAACGGATCGCCCGGCTGCCGGACGGCCCTGCGCACGCGATCAGCTGGGCCAACCACGGCATCCCGTTCCAGCACGCGCTGGCCGTCCAAGGTGGACACATCGCCGACAACGGCAACGGCAGGCGCGGCCGGGCGGGCAAGGTCGACTTCACCAGCACGGAGATGCTCGCATGGGTCTCGTGGTGGAAACAGCTGCACAAGGACGGCCTGTACCACTATTCGGGTGAGATCGGCGACTGGTTCGGCACGTTCCACGCGTTCGCCGCGCAGCGGATCGCGTTCCGGTTCAGCTCGTCCAACGACCTGGGCAGCACGGTGGAAGCCGCGCAGCGCGCCGGTTTCGAGGTCGCGGTGTCCCGGTTCCCGTACAACGCGGACGTGCCGTACCACGGAAACGTCGTCGCGGGAACATCGTTGTGGCTGGCGAACGGGCTGGCCCCGGCCACACGGGACGGAGCCATGGCGTTCATGCAGTACCTCGCCAACCCGGCCAACGCCGCCGCGTACCACAAGGAACACAGTTTCATCCCGGTCACCCGGTCGGCGTTCGCCCTGCTCGAACGGGAAGGCTGGTTCGACGCCCACCCGCACTACCGGGCGCCGAGCGAGCAGATCGGGCTGATGATGACCGAAGGTCGTTCCCCCGCCGGAGCACTGGTCGGGAAGTACTTCGAGATCCAGGACATTCTCACCGCGGGGATGCACGAGGTGCTCGCGCACGACGTGGATCCGGTGCAGGCACTGACCAAGGCCCAGGCCGAGGCGCAGCACCTGCTCGACCAGTACCTCGCCGAACGCCCCTTCTCGCCGTGGCGTTAGTCCGGTGAAAAGAGCAACGTCGAAGAGATTTCGCAATTTCACCGTGCATCACGGGAAACCGCTCAATCGTGACTATGCTGGGAGACATGGCCCCCAGACGCTCCTATGGCGACGGGTGCGCGACCGCGCAGGCGCTGGACATCGTCGGCGAACGCTGGGCTTTGCTGATCGTGCGCGAGTTGCTGCTCGGTCCGAAGCGGTTCACCGACCTGCGCGCCGACCTGCCGGGTGTGTCCCCGACCGTGCTCGCCCAGCGCCTGCGGGAGTTCACCCGCGAAGGGGTCGTGCACCACCGCCGGATGGCACCGCCGATGTCCGTCCACATCTACGAACTGACCGAGTGGGGCCACAAACTGGAGCCCGTGATCCACATGCTCGGCATGTGGGCGTTGCAGTCGCCGACCCCGCCGTGCGCGCCGCCGCAAAGCGTTGACGCCAACGTGCTTTCGCTGCGTGTCCTGTTCGACCCGGACGCCGCGCGGGGACGGACCGTGCGGTTCGCCCTGAACGTCGACGAACGCCGTTACCGGGTGTGTGTGATGGACGGCGGGCTCGACTTGGCCAGGGGCGAGGTGCACGCGCCGGACGCCACCATCGACACGGATGTCCTGACGCTGCACGCCCTGCTGCACCGGACCCGTTCGGTGCACGACGCGCTCGAAGCCGGGGCCATCAAGGTCAGCGGAAGTGTCGCCGCCGTCGCCGATCTGCCGGTCCTGTTCCGTCCGGACCGGCACCGGGCGCTCGCCGGATAGCCGGTCCGGGACACGGCGGTCAACGCTTCCGTTGCGCATCTCCGGGAAACCGAAACAACTGGGAGACAAGCACATGCCGACCACACTGGGCTCGGTCCGCAGACTGCTGATGACACCGTCGTTCACCGAGGTCACACACGAAAAACGAGGTTTCCCGCCGGGACCGGCCGAGGTCGCCGAGCACCTCGAAGCCATCCCGCAGGCAGTGCTGTGCGGATTCGAGTGGGGCATCGACACGCGTTCGCCGTGGGAGCTGGAACGCAGGCTCTCACTGATCCGGCCGGAACAACTCGGCTTCGCCTACGAGGGCGCGACGATGGCGTGCACGATCCTGGACGCGATGCGCGGCGGCCGCGGCCACAAGACCCGTGACCTGCTCGACGGCCCCGGACGGCCACACATCTTCCTCGCCTACATCGGGATCGGGTTCGCCATGGCCCGCCTGCCCCGGCCGCTGTGGCGCCGGGTCGTGCCGGACCTCGTCAACTCCTCGCCCTACCACCCGACAATGAGTTGGCTCGCGGTCGACGGATACGGCTTCGACCGCGCCTACTTCGACACCCGCAAGTGGGTGGACCGCCAGTTCGTGCCGGCGCCGTACCCCTGGCAGGGCAAGCCCGGCTACTTCCGCCGCGCGGTCGACCAGGGCATCGGACGCGCGCTGTGGTTCATCCACGGCGGACGGCCCGAGGACGTGGCGGACGCCGTCGGAAGGTTCGCGCCGACCCGGCACGCCGACCTCTGGAGCGGGGTGGGACTGGCCGCGACCTTCGCCGGTGGCACCACGCGGGACGGTCTCGGCCAGTTGCGCCGTCTGGCTGGCGAGTACCACGCCGATGTCGCTCTCGGTATGGTCTTCGCGGTCAGAGCTCGGACCTTTGCGGGCTTCGTGCCGCAACACACAGAGTGGGCCGCGACCGTGCTCGGTGACGTGAACGTCGACACGGCCGTTGAGGTCTCCGACAGAACCACTGTTTCCGGTGCTGCCGACGAAAGGGAGAACACCGCGACAGAACCGACATACGAGCTGTGGCGGCAGAAGATCCGGGCACACTTCTCGGCGTAGCCGGACTGTCCGAACAGGACGCTATGGTGAGGAGTGCTTCCTCGACGCCGGGACAGCGGGGGGCGAGGTCCGTGCAGGCTCTCGCCCCGGCCCGGTCCAGTCCTGGCCGTAGCGAGCCGCCGGTTGGACGCCGACCGGCGGAGACACAGCGGACGACACGACATGGCGGCTGCCCGCCATGCCCTGGTGCCCGACCAGGCTCAACAACACGGGCGGGTCGAGCCGGTTCATCGGCCGCAGCCGCAGGTCCGCGGGCCGCACCCGGGTTTCCGGCCGGATCGTGATCGGCCCGCACGACCCGATGAACAGTCCCGTCCCGGAGTCGCGCGGGCTGGGGATCAGTGGGTCCCGGTCGGCGGCGACCGAATAGCTGAGCAGGTACCAGGTTCCCAGCGGGACGTCGTTGAGTTCGTACTGTCCCGGCCTGGTCAGCACCGTGCACCGGACCGGGCGGCCCTGCGGCAGCCGGTCGGGGAACAGCCCGACGAAGATCAGGCCGAGCCCGGCGGGTACGTGCGGGGCGGTGACCTGCCCGTGCAGCGTGGCAGGCCGGGTGGAGGTCAGGTGCTGGCGGCGGGTCGTGCCGCAGACCTGGGGCGTGAGCCCGCCGAGTCTGCGGTACGTGCTCGGCGAGATGCCGACACTGCTGCGAAAGCGTGAACTGAACGTGCCGACGCTCTGGTAGCCGACCCGGTGGCTGATTTCGGTGACGCTGAGGGACGTGGTCAGCAGCAGCCTTTTCGCTTCCTGCAGCCGCATGGCCGACAGGAATCTCCCCGGTGAGATCCCGGTTGCGCGTTGGAAAATTCTGGAGAAGTGAAATTTGCTGAACATCGCGGCTCTTGCCATGTCGTCAAGGGTCATCTGCTCACCCAGGTTGTTGTACATGGCATCTATGACACGGCCGACCGCTTCCTCGATCAGTTCATCCACTGAGCCCCCCGGAGACCCGGCAACGCGACGGGGGATAACCCCCTGCGCTGAATCCTCGCTTGACGACCAAACCGGACTTGGAAAAGGATCACTGCAGCATTTTTGAGTGAGACCCAGCCGTACCGGTTACGCACGTTAGCAGGACGCCATCAGGCACGCAAGCACACGGTGATATTCCGATCACACTCCGAACGGTGGGACGACCAATTGGCTAGTAACGTGGTTTCTTACCGTGTGTAGCGAATGACCATTTCGGAACCGAATATAACGGGCGCCGGAATCGATAGCTGATCAATTGCGACGGCCCGACCTGCGAGAACAGCACGCAGGGAGGTGCGTCCGATTGGACCAGCCACCGACGATGGATCGGCATGCCCCCATGCGCGCACTCGCGTGAGCCGATTCTCGGCTGGTCGTTTCACGACTGTGAGGACAGGGAGGAAATCGATGGGATCGACCACCGGTGACGCCGACGAAATACAGGACATGACCCTCGAGGCACTCGCGGACACCATCATTCCTGGTGAGCGGCGGTCGCCCGATGACAGGGCGATCGCCGGCGTGGCTGACGGACCGGGAGCGGTCCAGGCCGGTGCGCTGGAGCTGCTGCGGACCCCGGCGACGGGTGTGACGGCCGGTCTCGCCCCGATGGCCGACGCACTCAACGCCCACGCCGCCGCATACGCCGCAGAGGTCGGGCTCGAACCGGACGACACCGTCCCGCCGTTCGTCGCCCTGTCCTACGAGCACCGCAGCGCGCTGCTCGCACGCCTGGTCGCACCCGGTCATCCGGAGAAGGACGGCTGGGTCCTTCTCACGCTGTTCAGCTACATGGCCTACGACAGCGCCGCGCACATGCACACCGCCGACGCGATCGCAGCGGGCCACCCCGGCCTGCTGTCCATGGGATTCGGCGTGCCCGACGACGACGGCCTGTGGCGTTTCCGCGAGCACTCCTACGGCAGGGTGCTGGCACGGCCGCATCCGAACACCACATCTTCCGGGAGCCCGGCATGAGCGTTGAGTCCACGGACGTCCTTGTGGTCGGCAGCGGGTTCGGCGGCGCGATCGCCGCGTACCACCTCGCCGCGGGCGGAGCACGGGTCGTCGTTCTCGAACGAGGCCCGTGGTTGTCCGGCAAGGACTTCGAGCACGACTTCCTCCTCGGTTCGTCCTACACCAGGGTCTTCGACTTCGTCGCGGGCGACGGCATGAGCGTGCTGTCGGGCAACTGCGTCGGCGGCGGCAGTGTCGTGTACTTCGCCGCGCTGCCCCGCGCGCCGCGGTTCACCTTCGAACGGCACGGCAGCATCGGCAGGCGCATGTGGCCTGCGTCGATCTCCCGTGACACGCTGGATCCCTGGTACGACAGGATCTCCGAGGCGATGGTCGTCGAACAGCAGAGCTGGGACGACGTCACGTTCGCCGGTGGCCTCTGGGCCGCCGCGTGCGACCACGCGGGCCGCACGGCCAACCCGGTGCCGGTGAGCGTCGACCTGGCCAAGTGCACCAACTGCAACTGGATGATGGCGGGCTGCCGGTTCGACGCGAAACGCTCGCTGCTGTTCAGCTACATCCCCGCCGCGGTCTCGCACGGCGCCGACATCCGGCCGTTGCACGAGGTCCAGCGGATCGCGCGGACCGACGACGGCGGCTACCGCGTGCACTACACGACCATCGACGACGTCGACTACCGCGTGCACACCGGCGAGGGCTCGATCGACGCGAAGATCATCGTCCTCGCGGCGGGAGCGGGCGCGACGCCGGTGATCCTCAAGCGTTCGCAGGAGACACTCGGCGCGATGCCGGACGCGGTCGGCCGCTACTTCTCCGGCAACGGCGAACGGCTCAACACCGCCGTGCTCAACGAGGACCGGGTGCGCGACGTGCTGGGCCTGAGCCGCGCGGGCGGCATGGTGTACGAGGCGAACCAGATCGGCAAGGGCCCGGTCGTGGCCAACTGGGACAAGCTGGACGCGTCACTGCCGGAGTACTCGCGGTTCTCCCTTGAACAGCTGTACTTCCCGCCTGGCCTCGGCACGATCCTCGCGCAGGCGCCCGGCACGGCCGACCCGGCGTGGTTCGGACCGGCCAAGAAGCGGATGCTGGAGCGCTGGAAGTCCTGGCTGATCATCTTCCAGATGACCGAGGACGACAACGAGGGCGTGTTCGGCGACGTGCCGCCCACCGGCAACGCCTTCCGCATCTCCCAACAGATGCTGGGCCGCGGGCCACTGCGTTACGATCCCACGCCGAACACCCTGCGCGGCTGGGCAGCGGCGGACGCCGAGGTCAAGGACATCCTGGAACGGGACGGACTCGCCGAAGTCACCGCGTGGACCAACGACCTGGTCGGCGCCTACACGGTGCATCCGCTGGCGTCGTGCCGCATCGGCGACGATCCCGCCACGTCCGCACTCGACGACAGGCACGAACTTCGCGGCCATCCCGGCATCTTCGTCACCGACGGGTCGGCGGTTCCCGGCGCGCTCACTGTCAACCCGGCGCTCACCATCGGCGCGTTGGCCGAACGGGCGATTCCCGGAATCGTCCGCGCGGCAAGAGAACGCGGCATCGCGGTGGACTACGGCGCACCCGTGCCCGTCGGCGTCACAACGACACCTATGACGACAGGAGTCGCAGGATGACAGCCCAGGTCCACCACAGCCACTCCGCCACTCCTGGGTTGCTCGACCGGCTCAACACGTCCGGCCATCGCGCAGCGGTCGCACTGTTCACCTTCGTCGTGCTCGCCCACTGGGCCGAGCACATCGTCCAGGCCGTGCAGATCTTCGTACTGGGCTGGCCGCGCCCGAAGGCGGGTGGCGTGCTCGGTCTGGTGTGGCCGTGGCTGGTGACGTCCGAATGGCTGCACTACGGCTACGCCATCGTGATGTTGGTCGGGCTATGGGTACTGCGCAAGGGTTTCGTCGGCAGGGCGCGGACGTGGTGGAACATCGCGCTGTGGATCCAGGTGTGGCACCACTTCGAACACCTGCTGCTGCTCGTCCAGGCGGTCACCAGGTCGAACCTGATGGGCATGCCGGTGCCGACGAGCATCGCGCAGCTGATCTTCCCCCGCGTGGAGCTGCACCTGTTCTACAACGCCATTGTGTTCGTACCCATGGTGTTCGCGATGGTCTACCACGTGCGGCCGCGCCCGGACGAACGCGCCCGGATGCGGTGTTCCTGCGCGATGGCGACCGTCTGACCATCGCCCGGTGAACCAGGCCGTGACGATGAACGCAGGTTTGCCCGCAGCGCCCCTGTTCATCGCACAGGGCCACGACCACGTGCTCACCGTCCCGGTGAGCATCGGGCCGCTGGTGCTGAGAATAGCCCTGCTTGCCGCGGTTGCGGCCATCGCGGGGTTCGCTGTGCTGCGGGGTTTCGTTCCCGAGTCGAGCCGCGCCGCGACCGCACTGGTCGCGGCGTCGGCCGTCGGCGCCGTCGTGCTCGAACTGATGCTCTCGGCCGGGCTGGCACTGCCGTCCCAGGTTGTCGTGCTGCTGCTGGGTTTCTCAGGCGTTCCGCTGTGGCTCATCCTGACCGGGGACGAGCGGGTGGCCAGGTTCGTCGCGTGGGGACAGACAGCCGCGCCCTGGGTCGTGGCCGCGATGGCCGCGGCGGCCTTTGTCACGTGCGGATGGGCCTTGCTGTCGGGTTCGCTGCCGCCCGCCGTCCTGCACACAGCCATCGTGTTCGCGCTGACCGGGCTGTCCTGGTTCACGCTGTGCCGCCCGGCCACCACCGGCACGGCGTGGGTGGCGGTGCGCGTGGTGGCGTCTGTTCTCGCCATGGCCGCGATGGTTGGTACCGCATATACCAACGCGACACGTCCGCCGGAACCAGTTCAAGGTGCCGCACCGGCGACGAACGCGACACCGGCGTACAACGATCGCATTCAATTCCAGCCACCACAACGGGATAGCTGGACAATTCCGGCATGAATACTCACGTTGCCGACCCGACGACGGGTATCCGGAATGATCATTTTGCTGATCACCCTCGGTGAGAACTGTCCGGTTCCTGCCACGCTTCCAGCGGAACAACAGTCATCTCGTCCGCGTCGCCGGTGCAGCACTCGTCGCCCCACTCGGTCAAAGTCACGATGGCCGAGCGGACCCGCGAAAGCCTTCGAATCACGTCACTCCCAGTAACGCGTCCCGAATGACCAGCGACGTCCGCCGTTCGCCGACAACTTCGAGCACGTGCGATGACACAAAGTTGTCCATCGTACGTCCGACGTATCATTCGGTACATCGTACGGGTCAGTTGCTTCAACGAACTGGCATCAAGTAGGGTCCTGACAGACGTTCAGCCAAATGGGGTGAAACATGGGCGGAATTCTGCTCAAGGCGGCGCTCCGTAAATCGCTGGGTAAATCGCTGTCCGGAATTCACCATCTCTCCCCCGATCCGCGGGCAGGAGGCACAGTCGCCTCGGTGCGCAGGCAGGTGGAGAGCGACTTCGGCTTGCTGGCCCCGCCGATAGCGCTGCACTCCCCCGCTCCCGACGTGATGGCCGCCTGCTGGGTCATGTTGCGGGAGGCCCTCGTCGTCACCGACCGAGTCGACCGGGACACCAAGGAAGCGGTCGCCACCGCGGTCTCGCTCTGCAACGCGTGCTCCTACTGCGTGGACGTGCACAGTATGACGTTGGAGGCGTTCGGCGAGGGCGCGCCCGACGACCCGGAGAACGACCTGCGCGTCCGTGGCTTCGCCGACTGGGCACGCCGCACCGCGTGCGCGACAACCACTCCGTGCTGTCCGCCGTATCCCGCTTCGCAGGTGCCCGAACTGATCGGGGTCGTGTTCGCGTTCCACTACGTCAACCGCATGGTGAACGTCTTCCTGCCGGACTCACCACTCCCCCGGATGGTCCCCACGGCCGCACGCGGCACAGCGTTACGCATGCTCGGCAAGCTCATGCGGTCGGCCACTCGCGGCCCCCACGACCCCGGCGCGTCGCTGCACCTGCTGCCCACCGCCACGCTGCCCACCGACCTGGCCTGGGCGCAGGACAATTCGCGCGTGGCGGACGCGTTCGCCCGTGCCACGTCGGCCATTGACGCCGCCGGTGCGCGCTCGGTCCCCGACTCGGTGCGGGCGCTGCTCACCCGCATGCTGGCCGACTGGATCGGCGACCCGCCCGGCCTGAGCCGCACGTGGGTCACCGACGCGGTGGCCGAACTGCCGTCGGCGGACCGACCGGCGGGCGAGCTGGCGCTGATCACCGCGCTGGCGTCGTTCCAGCTGGACACGCCGACCATCGACCGGTTCCGCAAGACCCGGCCGGACGATCGGTCCCTTGTGGAGCTGACGGCGTGGGCGAGCATGGCCGCGGCCCGCCGGATCGGCTCGTGGATCGGCGTCGGACAGTGCTCGCACGGCAAGTGCACCGACAACTCCGTGGAGACATAGTTCCCTACCGCCTCTTTCGTTTGCAGCACAACGGAAGATGCGTATCACGGGCCCGCTGTTGCAGTCTGGGGTGGATCGCACTGCGACTACGGCGGGAGGAGTGGCGGATGACCGCGCCACAGACCGTGATCTCGGACCTGAAGGCCGACGCCGACCAACTCAGGCGGCTGCTGTCGGGACTCGACGCCGCCGAGTGGGCAACGCCGACCCCGGCGCCGGGGTGGACGATAGCGCACCAGATCGCCCACCTGGCAGCGACTTTCCGGATAGCGGGCCTCGCAGCGGCCGATCCGGACACGTTCGCCAAGCTCGCCGAGCAGGTGAACACCGACTTCGAGTCGGCGGTCACGGCCGCGCTGCAGCCGTATCTCGCCCTACCGCCGGAGAAACTGCTCGGCGCGTGGTACGGCGAGCTGACCAAGGCCGCGGACGCGCTCGAAGCCATCCCGGACGGCCAGGTCGTTCCCTGGCTGGTCAACCCGCTGCCCCCGGCGGTGCTCGCCAGCGCGGGCATGATGGAGCTGTTCGGGCACGGGCAGGACGTCGCCGACGCGCTCGGCGTCGAGGTCGAGCGGACCGACCGGATCGCCCACCTGATCGGTTTCATCGTGCACACACGGCACTTCGGCTACCTGGCACGCGGCCTGACACCGCCGACCGAGGACTTCCGGTTCGAGGTGACCGGCCCGTCCGGGACACTGTGGACGTTCGGGCCACCGGCCGCGACCCAGCGGATCGAGGGCCCCGCGGTGGATCTCTGCCTGGTGGCCAGCCGACGCAGGCACCACGAGGATCTCGCGCTGGTGGCCACCGGCGAGCACGCCGAACACTGGCTGGAGATCGCGCAGGCCTACCGCGGTCCCGCCGGTGAGGGCCGCAAACCAGGCCAGTTCGCCAAAGCCGCGCAAGACTAGTCCAGCGATGACGGTACGGCCATGGCGGGCGTTGCTCGTCCTGTGTGTCGCGAACTTCCTCGTCCTGCTGGACACCACGATCGTCAACACGGCCGCGCCGAGCATCATGACGACGATCGGCGCGGGCCTCGACGACATCCTGTGGGTGATCAACGGCTACCTGATCGTGTTCGCCGCGCTGTTGATCCCGTTCGGCAGGCTGGGCGACCGGCTCGGCCCGCGCACGTTGTTCGTCGCCGGGCTGACGCTGTTCGTGGTCACGTCCGTCCTGTGTGCGCTGTCCCCGCAACCCGGATGGCTGGTGGCCTTCCGGGTCGGGCAGGGCCTCGGCGCGGCCATGCTGGTGCCGCAGTCGCTCGTGCTGATCTCGGCGATCTTCCCGGCGAACCGGCGCGGGGCCGCGTTCGGCATCTTCACCGCGGTCGCCGGGATCGCCTCGGTGGCCGGGCCGACCCTCGGTGGCCTGCTGATCGCCCAGTTCGGCTGGCCGTCGGTGTTCCTGCTCAACGTCCCGATCGGACTGGCCGGTATCGTCGGCGCGTTGCGGATGGTGCCGCCGATCCGCGCCGGTGGCGTGCACCGGTTCGACGTCGTCGGCGTCGGCCTGATCTCGGTATGCCTGATCGGTTTCATCTACGCGCTCGTCGAGAGCGGATCCGCCTGGATGTACGCGGGGTCGGCGCTTCTGCTCGTGCTGTTCGTGCTCTGGGAACGCCGTCACCCGGAACCGCTGGTGCCGTTCGTGCTCTACCGCGACCGCGGATACGCCGTGGCCACTGTGATCACGTTCGTCACCTCGTACGCGACAACAGGTTTCCTACTGGTCTTCGTGCTGCACACGCAGAACGTCATGGGCATGGACGCGTTCTCGTCCGGCGTGTCCGCACTACCATGGACGTTGGCGCTGAGCGCGGTCGCACCGGTCGCGGGCAGGTTCGCCGACCGGATCGACGGCCGGATCCTGCTCGGCGCCGGTGTGCTGGTGTTCGCCGTCGGTGTCTTCGCCTTCCCGCAGTCGTTCACGTGGCCGCTGATCGCCATCGGCGTCGGACAGGGCCTGGCCATCGCTCCCACCACAACCTTGGCACTGCGCCACATTCCCGCCGAACGCGCGGGCGCTGCGTCCGGGGTGCTCAACACGGCCAGGCAGATCGGCGCGGCGGTCGGCGCCGCGTTGTCCGGCGCGGTGCTGCTGGCGTTCTCCGCGCACACTGCGTTGACAGTGCTTTCGTTGACGCTGCTCGCCGCCGCCCCGCTCAGCCTGTTCCTGACACCACACGGAGGATCCGATGGCCCACATCGAACTGAGCACCAGCCTGCCGGGCATCAGCGGACTGTTCCAGTACCGTCCGTCGACGGCGAAACCGCTGACCGAGCTGGCCGAAACGCTGCTGAGGGAACCCAATTCCCTGACCCGCGGCGAACGTGAGCTGATCGCGACCACGGTCTCGCGAGGCAACGAGTGCACGTTCTGCGCCAACTCGCACGCCGCGATCGCCGCGGCGGAACTCGGCGTGGACGACGTCGACGCCGCACCCCGTTCGACCAAGCTGACCGCACTGCTCGACATCGCTTTGCAGGTAAGGGAAAGCGGGCGCGCGGTGACCGAGAAGGCGATCGACGCGGCCCGTGCCGAAGGCGCGACCGATGTGGAGATCCACGACACCGTCCTGATCGCGGCCGCGTTCTGCATGTTCAACAGGTATGTCGACGGTCTCGGTACGGCGGCGCCAGAGCACGCCCGCAGCTACCTCCCGATCGCGAAGGCCATCACCGAGCACGGCTACGTCGCCGCGACAAGGTCCTAGAGACCACGTGCCAAGGCGGCGAGCAGTCCTTCGACGGCCTCGTCACGCGCCTGGTCCGGCAGGTCCTTCAGCGGCCCGCCGGACACCAGCAGGGCGAGGCCGTGCACTGCCGACCACACCGCCATCTCGGTCGCCGGGTCGAGCCGGACGCCGTCCACCACCCGGAACGGCCGGTGCTCCGGTGTCGCCCGCACCGAGATGGTCCGGAACAAGCCTGGTTGCATGACGGCGAAACAGATGTAGGCGTGGGCGGCGGCGGAGAGGCCACTTGCTGTGGCTGGCTGACGTTGCCGCATCGCGTGGGCCAGCCGTCGCACCACGCGTTGCCGGACGGCCGACACCAACTGCTCGCGATCGGTGAAATGGCGGTACACGGCCGAAGGAGCGACACCGACGGCGCGGGCTGCGGCCCGGACGCTGATCGCGTCCGGGCCGCCCGCCGCCGCGAGCTCGACCGCCGCGGTGACGAGTGCGTTGGGCAAGTCGCCGTGGTGATAGGCGCGTGGCGGTCCGGCCATCGGTCTGGCCGGGATCAGGCCGCGCGGCGGAGGTATCGGGTCACGCTTCCTGATCCTCACCGAGAACCAGGCGGTCCCGCTTCTCCCTCGTTGCCCAGATCAGACACCCAGTTCCTGGGCCGCGAGACCGGTGCCCTCGATGCGCGCGGCGACCTTCGCGAACGCGGTGTCCCGTGAGGTCGACGTGTCGTCGGCGAACGGCGAGAACCCGCAGTCGTCACAGGTGCCGAGCCGGTCGGGCGTGATGTACCGCGCCGCTTCGAGCACCCGGTCGCGCACCTCCTGCGGCGTCTCGACCCTCGGGTCGACCGGATCGGTCACCCCGACGAAGATCCGCTGAGCCTGGTCCGAGTGATCGGCGATCAGCCGGAGCACCCGTGCCTTGTCCTGCTCGCTGGCCAGTTGGACGTAGAAATTGCCGACGTGCAGCCGGAACAGGTCCGGCAGCAGTTCGGCGTAATCGACGTCGAGGCTGTGCACCGAATCCTGGTCACCGCCGGGACACGTGTGCACACCGAGCTTCGCGCGTTCCTCGGCCGAAAAACGATCGAGCACAGTGTTGTTCACAGCGATGAAATCGCGCAGCACACCCTTGGACGGGTCAAGCTTGATCGCCAACCTCCCCTCGGTGAAATCCAGCTGAACAGAATCGGCGCCCGCGTCGAGGCACGCCCTGATGTCGGCCTCGGCCTCGTCGGCGAGGTCGCTGAGGAACTCCTCGCGTGGGTATCCGTCGATGCCGTCGGCCGGGTACAGCAGGCTCAACGCGGACGGCGCGATCACCGCCTGCTTGACACGCCGGTCCGTGAGCGACTTCGCCTTGTCCAGGTAGGTCACGGCTTTGACGCCGTAGCGGAACGGGCCTTCGGTCAGCCGGGGCAGCTGCCTGGTGTGCCCGTCGGCGAACGGGATGACCGCGCCGTCCGGTGCGAGCCCCGTCAGTCCCTGCAATGGATATCCCACGAAACTCGGTTTCGACTGCTCACCGTCGACGACCACCGGTGAGCCTGTTTCCACGAAAAGTTCGATGGTCTCGGCGACGGCGCGGGAGCAGGTGGCGTCGAGCGATTCCTGGTCGATCCGGCCGGACTGGAAATCGGCCATTGCGTCCAGCAGGTACTTCGGGCGGGGAATGCTACCGATCGGCTCAGTGGGGAGAGGCATACGCCAATCCTGGCGGCGCCGACGTCGGCGAAAAAGACCCCTTCACCCGAATGTCAGCACGTTCGAACAAGCAGTGATCATTCCGCTCTGCTACGGCTTTGCGATATCCGGCCGTCACTGCCTGCCCGGTGGGGCGGCTGCGAGGTCACGCGACGAGGCGGTGCGCAGCCGTGCCTCCGTCAGGTCGGCCACTCGGCCGACGAACGCCACCACCGCGTTGTCGTGAACCGCGATGACGAGCCCGAACTGGCTGTCGCGGTCGTCGAAGACCCAGCGGCCGTCGATCTCCTGACAGGTGTGGGAATTCTGGTCGCCGTGGAAGAAAGCGCGGGCGTCCTCGCAGGTTCGGGGCTGCCGATCGGCGCGGCGGACGCTGACGGTCACGAGGACGGACCCCCTGTCGACCGGGACGTAGCGCAGAACCAGCGGTGGGTTCTCGCCAGTGAGTTCCACGGATTCGAGTCGGTGGCCGGGGATGTCCGCGAGCACCATGGGCACCCCGGTTGCGGCGAGCGCGGCTTCCCGCGAGCTGCGGGCGATCGCCAACCACCCCAGGGATCCGGCGATCGCGACCACGACGGCCAGCCCGATCGCGGTGCAGCGGCCCGGGGGTCCGACCGTTTCCCTCGGCGAGGCGGCCAACGCAGCCGCCGCGTATCCGAGTGGCGCGAAAGCCGCACCGTATGCCAGCACTCCCGGGTCGACGGTCGTCGGCACATGCGGCACACCGAGTCGCACGCTCAGCGCAGCCAGTGCCACAGTGAGTGTCAGTCCCGCCAGCGAGACCACAACTGGCTTTGCCAGCCCGAGCAGCCACGCCGCCAGCCCGCCGAGCAGCAGGCCGCTGACCGGGACGCCGACGAACATGGCGAACAACGCCCGCAGCGGGCGGGTGTGGGTGTCCTCGCCTGCCAGTGCGGCGGGCAGCGCGAAAGCGACCTGCGCGACCAGCACCAGGGTGCCGACCACCGCGCCCCGCCACAACGCGCCCGAACGCGACAACGGCAGCACGACAGCGGGCATCGAACGATTATGTCCCACTGACTGGCGGGGCTGATCGGCTGGCCGACGCACGATCTTGACGCCGCCCGCATAATGAGGATGTCCGCCGTCACACACCATGAAAGGTTCGATGACGGATGGGCACCTTCCGAAAGCTCCTCGTGCTACCGCTGGCCGCGACGCTGGCGTTACTGCTCACCGCTCCCGCGCGGGCCGCGACGATCTGGACCGGTGATCCCGCCGGTGGACTGCGCGTGTTCGGCAACATGAACTGCGATTCGCCCGGCACCGTGACCGCGGTCGACGACGCGACCCACGGCAAGGTCTGGCGGTACACCAAACCCGCCGGCAGCAACCGTTGTGAGAGCCACGGCATCGCCGTCGACGGCAAGCGATACGAGTTCCGCAACGGCTCCACGTACTACCTCGGCTGGCGCAGCAAACTGTCCAGCACGGTCAACAACAACGCCACCTTCCAGTGGAAGTCCTACGGCGACCACATCCAGAACTACCCGGTCGTGCTCAAGGTGATCAGCGGCAGGGTCTCCATGCTGCAGCGCCAGCCCGGCAACGTCCAGCGGATCATCTGGTCGAAGCCGATCACCGCGAACGGCTGGCACAGCTATGTGATCGGCCTGCACCTGTCCAGCGCGACCACCGGCGGCTGGGTCGAGCTCTGGTTCGACGGCCAGAAGCAGACGTTCACCGACGACTCGCAGCGCTGGGCGTGCCGGACGTGGGACAGCATCAACGAGCCGAAGTGGGGCGTCTACGGCGCCGAGGGCACCTCGGTGAACAACTACGTCGACGCGCTCAAGGTCGGTAGCGAATACGCGGACGTCGCCCCGTAGCTTCGGCCGACACGTGCCCGGCGCCACAGAAACTCGCAAGACAGGTCAAGGACTGGGAGGATGCGCGCAAGGGTATCCGTACGAAACGGACAGCTCTCGACGAAAAGAGGTCGCCCGTGGAGTTCGTGTACCCGCCGGTCATCGTTGCGGCGAAAACCCTGTTCCGAGTGCTGGATCTCAAGCTGCGCGTGCGTGGCGCCGAGCACGTCCCGACGTCCGGCGGCGCCGTGATCGCCTGCACGCACGTCAGCTACCTCGACTTCATCTTCTGCGGACTGGGCACACTGCCGTCGGGCCGCAGGACACGGTTCATGGCCAAGAAGGAGATCTTCGCCAACCGCGTCGCCGGGCCGTTGATGCGCGGTATGCGCCACATCTCCGTCGACCGGGCCGCCGGTCAGGCCTCGTACCAGCAGGCCGTGGCCAAGCTGCGGGAAGGCGAGGTGGTCGGCGTGTTCCCCGAGGCGACCATCAGCCAGTCCTTCACCGTGAAGGAGATCAAGACCGGGGCGGTGCGGATGGCCATCGAGGCGGACGTGCCGATCATCCCGATGGCGGTCTGGGGCACCCAACGCCTGTGGACGAAAGGCAGGCCGAAGAACCTCACCCAGCGGCACGTGCCGATCCTGATCCAGGCGGGCGAGCCGTTCCAGCCGACCGCCGACGACGACCAGGAAGCGCTCACGCGTGACCTGCGGACCAGGATGAGCGCCCTGCTCGACCAGGTCCAGCGCGACTACCCGGACAAGCCGAAATCCGACGAGGACGCGTGGTGGCTGCCCGCCCACCTCGGCGGCACCGCGCCGACGCCCGAGCAGGCCGCCACCCGCAAGCAGGGGTAGCGACTCGACGGGTCGTCAGCCGACACGGGCCACTGGGCATAATGACGCACTGATGGGCGCCACACTCGTTGCCAAGGATCTCGCCGCGGGCCACGGCGACCGTGTTCTGTTCTCCGGCCTTGACCTGGTCGTCGCCCCCGGCGACGTGATCGGTCTCGTCGGGGCCAACGGCGCGGGCAAGTCGACGCTGCTGCGCACGCTCGCCGGGCTGATCCCGGCCGAGCAGGGCTCGGTGCGGCTCAGCCCGGCCTCGGCGAACGTCGGGCACCTGCCGCAGGAGCCGGAGCGCCGTGCCGGGGAGAGCGTGCGGGAGTTCCTGGCCAGACGGACCGGTGTCGCGCTGGCACAGTCCGAGATGGACGCCGCCGCGGAAGCCCTGGGTACCGACAAGCCGGGCGTGGACGACGTGTACGCCGACAGCCTGGAGCGCTGGCTCGCGCTCGGCGGGGCCGACCTGGCCGAACGCACCGAGGACGTGGTCGTCGACCTGGGCCTGGCCGTCAGCCTCGACCAGCCGATGACCTCGCTGTCCGGCGGGCAGGCCGCGCGGGTCGGGATGGCGTCGCTGCTGCTGAGCCGGTACGACATCTTCCTGCTCGACGAACCGACCAACGATCTCGACCTCGACGGCCTCGAACGGCTGGAGCGGTTCGTCACCGAGCTGCGCGCGGGTACGGTCCTGGTCAGCCACGACCGGGAGTTCCTGACCCGAACGGTCACCAGAGTCGTCGAACTGGACTTGGCGCAGCAGCAGATCCGCGGCTACGGCGGCGGGTACTCGGCGTACCTGGCCGAACGGGAAGTCGCCAGGCGGCACGCCCGCGAGGAGTACGAGGAGTACGCGGGCACGGTCGCGTCGCTGCAGTCGCGGGCGCAGTCGCAACGGTCCTGGATGGACAAAGGCGTGCGCAACGCCCGCCGCAAGGCGACCGACAACGACAAGATCGGCCGCAAGTTCCGCAGCGAGGCCACCGAGAAGCAGGCGTCCAAGGTCCGGCAGACCGAGCGCATGATCGAACGGCTCGACGTGGTCGAGGAGCCCCGCAAGGAGTGGGAGCTGCGGATGACGATCGCCGCCGCGCCCCGGTCCGGTTCGGTGGTGGCCACCCTGCAGCAGGCCGTGGTGCGGCGCGGCCCGTTCACGCTCGGGCCGGTGAACCTGCAGATCGACTGGGCCGACCGGGTCGCGATCACCGGCGCCAACGGGTCGGGCAAATCCACCCTGCTCGCCGCGCTGCTCGGCCGGGTGCCGCTGGACTCGGGGACCGCCGCGCTCGGGCCCGGCGTGGTCGTCGGCGAGGTGGACCAGGCCCGCGGCCTGTTCGACGGCGACGACCTGCTGCTGGACGCGTTCAACGCGGCAATTCCGGAGTGGACACCGGCGGACGCCCGGACGCTGCTGGCGAAGTTCGGATTGAAGGCCGCGCACGTGACCCGTCCGGCCCGGTCGCTCTCGCCAGGCGAGCGCACCAGGGCGGCACTGGCGTTGCTGCAGGCCAAGGGCGTGAACCTGCTCGTGCTGGACGAGCCGACCAACCACCTCGACCTGCCCGCGATCGAACAGCTGGAATCCGCGCTCGCGACGTATCCCGGGACGCTGCTGCTGGTCACCCACGACCGCCGGATGCTGGACGCGGTGTCGACCACCAGGCATATCGAAGTCGCCGACGGCCAGGCCCGCGACCGCTGACCGAGCGCCCACCGTGGCCGGTCAGAACGGATCGGCCCACGGGCGTGTCCGCACACGGTCGTGGATCTCGCGTAGCCACGGCTGATCCACCTCGGGCAGCCTGCCCAGCGTGTGCACGAAGACGTCAGGGTCCGGCCGGAACAGCGACCGCGGATGGGACGGCAGCGGATCGTCGCGCAGCACACCGTCAGGCAGCCTGCCTGTCGCGGGGATCGGCAGCCCGTCGCCGCCGTGCGCCAGGTACAGCCACACATCGGCGGCCAACGGCACGGTGTCCATGGCACTGTCCGGCCGCCACCGTTCCCCGGTCAGCGGATGACTCGGGACCAGCGCGATGTCAGCTGCCGGTGTGGGCAGACCCGGCCCGGTCAGCCCGACCGTCCGCGCTGACGGCCCGTGCGGCAGCAGCCTCGCGAGTGCGTGGCCGAACGTTCTGGTGAGCAGTCCCTGCGGGACAGTCACAGGTGCGCCTGTCGACACGGCCAGAAGGTGAGCGAGCGCAGCCCCGGCCGCAGCCTCCCACAGCGGATTCCAGGCTCCTCGCTCGACCGGTGGCACGCTCTCGTACTCCGCGGCCAGTGTGTCCCAGTTGGTACGCCGCGGCGGCTCGTCGACGGGCGTGCGTCGAACGGCGTCGGAAATGAACCACACTGCCTGCCAACGTCCGCAGTCGTCGACACGCGCGGCCACCATCGCACCGCACCGCGCGCAGGCCAGGTTCGGACGCCAGCCAGCCAGACCCAGGCACCCGTCGTCTTCGTGAGGGACCAGAACGGTGTCGCGCGTGTCACCCGGCGCCACAGCGATCCTCCGCAGCTCGTCATCGACGGCATACGTCCCCGGTCGCATCAGCGTGGACAGTAATGTGTGCCCATAGTTCTGGTGCGTGTGTACGGGAAGCGCGACCCGTGACACCGACACGGTCAGCACAGCGGCACACCGTTCACACGTGAATTCAGACACCCGATCGCCCCCGGAGAACACGCATTTGTCCCACCCCTGCGGCGGCGCGAGCCCACGTGCACGACAATGACTCCAAAATACTGGAAGGACGCAAGTCATGGACCCGTCCCTGCAGGAATGGGCTTGTCGCCCGATCCTGCTGTTGCGGGGTGCCGTTAGGCTTGCTGCTGCCGCCCTAGCTGGCTGCCAGGGTGGGCGCTGCGTGTGGACGCATGACTTCGCCCCAGCACGCCACACCGCGAGCTGCGATGTTGCGTGCCGCGTTGTGGTCGGCGTGCCCAACGAAGCCACACCGGCCACAAATGAACGACGCTTGCGAGCGCCGGTTCTTCTTGTCGATCCACCCACACGGGTGACACTGCTGCGAGGTGTAGGCGGGATCGACCTGCACGCACGCCACCCCGGCCAGTTGGGCCTTGTAGGTGATGTGCTGGCCGAGTTGGGCGAAGGCCCAGGAGTGCAGCGTGGCCCGTTGGGGCTTGCGAAGCCGTACCCGCGCGCGGATGCCAACGAGATTCTCGATGGCGATGCCGCGTCCGGTGCGTTCAGCCTCGGCCACGATACGTTTGCTAACCCGGTGGTTCGCATCAGTGGCGAACCGCTGCTCCTTACGGCGGCGCTTCTTGAGCAACCGCCGCGCGGAGGAGGTCTTCTTAGCCTGCAACCGCCTGCGGATGCGCTGTTGCCGTTTGCGGTAGCGGTTCAACCTCGCTCCGGACATCCGATCGCCGTTGGAGGTGGTCGCGACGTTGACGATTCCCAAGTCGACTCCGAGGAATCCGTTCACCGGTTCCTGTTGAGGCGTCTCAGGCTTGTCGACAACTGCGTGCAACAGCCATATGCCGTCGCGGTGGATCAGGTCGGATTCCCCAATTGGGTGGGAGCGCAACAGGACGAGACGGTCAGAGCTGCCCATAATCCGGACGTTCCGGAGCCGACCTGCTGTAGTCCAGATCGACACCATGCCGTCACGACCCACATCACCGAGTTGCCAGGACAGGCAGCGGGCGTCGAACGGCTGCGCTGCTTGAGGACGAAATTCGATCGAGGTCGACTCAACCTTGTGGCGTCGGTTCGACCCGGGGGGCCCGTAGCTCCCGGCCGTGAGCTTGGCGTGCAGCGTGGTGTAGGCGTCCACGGTCTTGCCGATCACCCTGATCGCAGGCTGCGCCGCCAACCCGAACCGCTCCCGCAGTTCGACATAGAACCGTTTCTGCACATCGAACTTCCGGAATATCCCGACGGCGTGCATCTGTTTGGACAGCCACGACGCGGCGGCGTTACAGGCGTTCAGGGTCACCGACAGCGCCGACGCCTGTTCAGGCGTGGGCAGCAACCGCACCTGCACCACCTGCTTCACACTGACTATCATAACGACGTTTCGTTTCGCCGTACGGGGACCAGCCCACTACTCGGGCCGGACAAGCCAGGATCGGCTCCGCCTGGTCGTAAACGACCAGGCTTCTGCAGATTGGAGTTCAGGTGAATGTGACCGCGCGGGAGGATGCGGCGAGTTTCGGGGATCTGGCGCTGCGGCCGGAACTGCTGCAGGCGCTGGCCAGCCTCGGATACGAGGAGCCGACGCCGATCCAGCGCGAGGCGATCCCACCCTTGCTGGACGGCCGGGACCTGCTCGGCCAGGCCGCGACCGGCACCGGCAAGACGGCGGCGTTCGCGTTGCCCGTGCTGCAGCTGCTGTCCGGCGGGCGGCAGGGCAAGGACCCGGCGGCGCTGGTGCTCGTGCCCACGCGGGAACTGGCCATGCAGGTGTCGCAGGCGTTCCACCGTTACGGCCGCGATCTCGGCGTGACCGTCCTGCCGATCTACGGCGGGGCGCCGATCGGCCGCCAGTTGCAGGCGCTCGAACGCGGGGTCGACGTCGTGGTCGCCACGCCGGGGCGTGCGCTCGACCACATCGGCCGCAGCACCCTGCGGCTGGGCGGTGTGCGGACGGTCGTGCTCGACGAGGCCGACGAGATGCTCGACATGGGCTTCGCCGAGGACATCGAGGCGATTCTCGACGAGACCGCCGAGGACCGGCAGACCGTGCTGTTCTCGGCGACGATGCCGTCCCGTGTCGACGGAATCGTCCGCCGTCACCTGCGTGACCCGGTCCGTATCCAGATGGGACGGGCGGAGTCCACCGACGGCGGCGCCACCCCGCTGGTCCGCCAGAGCGCGTACGTGGTGGCCCGTGCCCACAAGCCCGCGACGCTCGGCCGCGTGCTGGACGTGGAGGCACCCAGCTCGGCGATCGTGTTCTGCCGGACGAGGGAGGAGGTCGACCTCCTCACCGAGACCATGAACGGCCGCGGCTACCGCGCTGAGGCGTTGCACGGCGGAATGGGCCAGGAACAACGCGACCGCGTGATGGGGCGGCTGCGCGCCGGGACAGCGGACCTGTTGATCGCCACCGACGTGGCGGCCCGAGGCCTGGACGTGGAGCAGCTGACCCACGTCATCAACTACAACGTCCCCTCGGCGCCGGAGGCGTACGTCCACCGCATCGGCCGAGTCGGCCGCGCCGGCCGGGAAGGCGTCGCGATCACCCTGGCCGAACCGCGTGAGCACCGGATGCTCAAGGCGATCGAGCGGGTGACGAAGCAGCCGATCAGTGTCGAGAAAGTACCGACGGTCGCCGACCTGCGCGTGCGCAGGCTGGAGCTGACCCGTGCCGCGCTGCAGGAAAGCCTGCTGACCGACGACCTCGACCGGTTCCGGGTCGTGGTGGAGACCCTCACCGACGAGTTCGACATCATGAACGTCGCGCTGGCCGCGGTGAAACTGGCGCACGAGTCCAGCGGAGTGCTCACCGACGACGAGGAGGAGATCCCCGACGTCCGTGAGTCGCCCGGCCGGGGCAAAACGCAGCGCACCGGCCCGGACGGACGCCGTCGCGGACCGGGCGGTGACGTGGCGCGCCTGTTCCTCGGCATCGGCCGCAACGCCGGTATCCGGCCGCAGGACCTGGTCGGCGCGATCGCCGGCGAGTCCAGCCTCACCGGCCGCGACATCGGCGCGATCGAGATCGCCGACCGCTTCTCGCTGGTGGAGATCCCCGAGTCCGCAGTGGACGAAGTGATCAGCGCACTGAAACACAGCACGATCAAGGGCAAGAAGCCGACCGTCCGCAGGGAACGCGCCGCACCGCCGAAGAGCGGCTACAAGAAGAACGCCCATCCCGGAAAGCGGAAGTAGCCGAGACGGCACGGTCCCCTCGTCGGCGGCGGCGAGGGGATTTCGCACAGGTCTGAACTAGTTCGTTTCCGACGTGGAACTGTTCCGCACAGCGGGCACTGTTCTCTCCGGAAACTGTTCACGGTATTACCGCGTCCCACTTCGGTTGGCGACGCCAGTAGCATGCCGCGAATGACGGACACGACCAATGTCCACCCGGTTCGCACCATCCGGGTCGGTGACCGCAGTGCCGATATCGACGAGATGCTGGCGCCGCTCGTCGAGGCGCTCTGGCGCAACGGATTCGACACGTTCACCAGTTGCCAGAACGCCGGTGAGAGCAACGCGGACTGGGCGCATCTGCTGCCGCACATGGCCGGGTACGTGAAGTCGCGCGACGGGTGGGCCTATGTCGATTTCCCGATCGGGGACGGGCTGCGATTCCTCACGGCGATCGCACAGGCCGGCCCGCGGGACGCGTTCTATGTGCGGATGACACATTGGGCCGCGCCGGACGCGTGGGACGTCAATGTCAAACCGATGGATCTCGCGCTGTTCGACGAGAGCACACCGTCGGATTTCGCTCTGCGGCTGATGCAGGTCTGCTTCCCCGACTACGACCTCGACGAGATCGTCCGCCGTCTCGACCGCTACGAGGCCGGTGACCTCACCGACCCTGCCCCCGCCGACTGGACGACCATCGGCAAACCCGGTGGTCACAACCAGTAGAAACCGTTCCGTGGCCGCCGCCGGGACACCATCCGCGCGACGGCGGCCACGGATTCGGGGTCACACCCGTCCGGTCAGCTCATATCCCGCTTCGCTGACCGCGCGGGTGACCTCGTCGATGTCCAGTGCCGACTCGCTCGACACCGTGACATGGCCGGTGGTGAGGTCGACCTGGACCTCGCGCACGGCGGAGATCAGGCTCACCTCCTCGGTGACCGACGACGCGCAGTGCCCGCACGTCATCCCCTTGACCACATAGACAGCCTGCATGTTCACCTGGGAGTTCCTTTTCGGTTGAGCGTGTGTGGGAAATAGTCGGGCGGACGGGCCCGTTGGTTCCGGCCAGCCGGTAATCACACGAACGAGTGAGACGCGGACACGTCCGGGCCGGGCGAGGTGGGGCAGGGGAAGGGCTGATCAGAGGCCGATGGCGGCGGCCGGGTCGTCTTTCTCGTCCCAGCCTGGGATCAGGGCACCTGGTGCCCATGTGGAGTGGGTGCCGCTGCTGACGCGTTCGGGCAGGCGGATTCGGGCGATGGGGCCCGCGGTGACGTTGCGTGCGTCGAAGATCAGGCACTCCGACAGGTCCCGGTTCATGTCCGAGGTGATCGTGACGAGGTAGCCGTCGTCCTCGGCGGTCGAGCCGGTCCGCGGCGCCATCGCCGTCTCGCTGCCGAACACGCCCTCGCCGAACTCGTACCGTTCCATGCCGCCGGTGCGTGAGTCGTGTTTGACCAGTCCGTCGAACAGGAACCAGCCCGCTGGTGAGGTCGCGGCGTAGCTGTAACGGTGTTCGCGGCCCGCGTACTGCTGGTTGATCATGCCGAACTCGCTCGGCGTGCTGCTGAGCTGCTCCTCCTTGCACAGGCCGGTGGTCAGGTCGAGCCGCCAGCGGTGCAGTCGCCCGCCGAGCTGGTTGTTGTCCAGGAACCGGAACATCCGCTGGTACAGGGTGCCGCCGCCGGACGGGGGCACGGGATTGCTCTGGTGGAAGCCCTCCAGGATGATCTCGTCGCCCTGCTCGTAGGCGTTGGTCCAGTGCAGGACGTAGGTGGGGTCCGCCTCGAACCACCTGATGTCCGCGGTGCTGCCGTGCCGGGGGACGACCGCGAGCCGGGCCGGTGTGTCCGGGTAGTAGCGCGCCGCGTACTTGCCCTGCGCCAACGCCTCCGGCGCCCAGTACAGCGGGAGGTCGTTGAGGATGGCGTAGTTCTCGGTGAACGCCATGTCGTGGGGCAGCCGGGGGCCCGGCAGCGGAACGTCGATGTACGTGACGAGGTTGTCGTCGCGGTCCACCACGCCGTAGTGCATGTAGGGCGCTTCGGTGCCGTAGTTGAAGAACAGCAGTTCGCCCGTGCGCTCGTCGAACTTCGGGTGTGCGGAAACCCCGATGTCGCTGGGGAACTTGCCGTTCCACGTGGCCTTGCCGAGCGTCTCCAACGTGGTCGGGCTCAGCCGGTAGAGGTCACCGCACTGGTAGAAGCTCGTCAGCGCCACACCGTTGTGCAGCACCACGTCGGTGCTGGAGGCGTCCTTCATCCGGCCGCGCGCTCCCCAGCCGGTCTGTGTCGGCGAGCGCCCCGGGTCCTCGGCCAGGCCCGCCCACAGCGCCCGACCGGCGTCCTGCTCGGCGACGAAGCCGTCGGTGCGAATAAACCTGTTGCGGTAGAACGCCTTCCCGTCACGGAAGCCGACCGCGTGCACCATGCCGTCGCCGTCGAACGGGTGGTAGATCTCGACGGCCGGGTGTACCGGGTTCTCGGTGTTGCGCAGGTACACGCCGTCGAGGTCGGCTGGGATCTCGCCGGTCACCTCCAGGTTCTCCGCGCTGCGCTCCACCTGCTGCGGCCGCCACGGCCCGGTGCGGTACGGGTGGTCGTCGTCCGCCGGAAGCGTCGTCAGCGCACGGCCCAACACCTCGATGTCCATTGCTACCTCTCCTGTGCGGCGGTGACGACGAAGCTGGCCGATGTTGTCGTGCTGCCGCCGATGTTCAGTGTGGCCGCGGTTCGCGCACCCGGTACCTGATAGTCCCCTGCCGCCTCGGTGACCTGCTTGTACGCGTCGAGCAGCATCCGCACACCGGTCGCGCCGACCGGGTGGCCGCCGCCGATCAGTCCGCCGCTGGGGTTCACCGGGATCCGGCCGTCGATCTCCAGATCGCCGTTCTCCACGGCTTTCCACGCCTCGCCGGGACCGGTGATGCCGAAGTGGTCGATGGCGGCGTACTCGCTCATCGAGAAGCAGTCGTGGGTCTCGATCACGTCGACACCGTCGACACCCGCTCGCGTGAACGCGTCGAACACGGTCTGCCTGACGTGCGGCAGCACGTACGGCTCACCGGCCGAGCGTTCGAGCTTCTGTCCGATCGGCAGGCCGACCGTGCGGTGCCCCCACCCTGCCAGCACGGCACGCGGACGCGCAGCCACGTCGGCGTGCTTGGCCAGGTAGCGGTCGCTCACCAGGACGAGACCGGCCGCGCCGTCGGTCATCGCGCTGCAGTCCGTGCGCCGGATCCGGCCTTCCACAGGCGGGTTGGCGGTGTCGTCGGCGGTGAAGCTCTCCGGGGCGAACCGCCAGCCCCTGGTCTGTGCGTTCGGGTTGCGTTTGGCATTGCGCACGTTGAGTTCCGCGATCGCGTGCAGGTGCCGGTCGTCCAGGCCGTAGCGGCGGTCGTACTCCTCGGCGAGCAGGTGGAACATGTGCGGCCACATGAACGTCGCCGTCTGCCCCTCGTGGCCGACCCACGCGGCGGCTCCCATGTACTGGGCGCCCCGATCGCCGTCGACGGTCTTCTCGATCTCGACGCCGAGCACGAGCGCCACGTCGTAGCGGCCGGATTCCAGGTCTGCCATCGCACCGAGCACGGCCATCGAGCCTGACGCGCACGCAGCCTCGTGGCGCACAGCCGGGACGCCCCACAAGGCGGGTTCGACCGTGGCGGGCATCCCGCCGAGGTGCCCCTGGCCGGTGAAGAGTTGACCGAAGGCGTTGCCGACGTGGATGACGCCGATGTCGTCCGCCGTCACCCGGGCATGCTCCAGCGTGTGCCGGACGGTCTCGGCGAACAGACCGTCGACACCGATCCCCTCGCGCACGGTGTGGCGGGCGAAGTCGGTCTGATACCCGCCGATGACGGAGGTGTCCACACCTTCATTACTACAACAAACAGAGTCGATGCGCTACAACTAACAGAGTGACCGACGCCTACGTCCTTGACTACGCGGTCCTCATCGAACGGGTCACGCCATGAACGGCGTCACGGTTCTGGACGAGGGCGGGCCCAACGCGATCGCGGCCACCACCGGCATCGTGGGCGACGAGTGGACACTGTGGATGGTCCAGCTGGCGTTGACCGAAGGCCTGACGCAGTACAACGAATGGCTCAACGCCGGGCCCATCTCCACCGCCGTGCTCACCGCGCGACTGGCACGGCTGGTAAAGGCCGACATCCTGGTGCGTGTACGGGAAACCGGCCGCCAGCACTACCGGCTGACCAAGCGCGGCAGGCAGATGTGGCCGATCCTGCTGTCGATGTGGGCGTGGGAGCAGACCTGGGTGGACGACCCGAACCAGCAACTGCCTGGCATGCGACACACCAGGTGCGGCAGCGTGTTCACTCCGCGGTTGTCGTGCGAGGCGTGCGACGGCGTCGCCGATGTCCGTGATGTGTACGGGAAGTTCGGGCCCAGTGGCGACTGGCAGCGCAGCATCCCCACCGGCGTGACCCGCCGCCGCGCGCACTCCGGCAACCGACCGGCCGAACTGATCCCACAGACCATGGCCCTGATCGGCAACCGCTGGTCGACCGCGTTGCTCGGCGCTGCTTTCCTTGGTGCCACCCGGTTCGGCGAGTTCGAACAGCGGATGGGCGCGCCGCCGACGATCGTGGCCGACCGGCTGCGGACTTTCCGCGATCTCGGGGTGCTTGCCACGATGCCCAGCCCGCAGCGACCCGACTGGGTGGTATACCGGCTCACCGGCAAGGGCAGGGCGTTCTTCCCGGTACTGGCCACGGCGATCGAGTGGGGACAGCGCTGGTTCTGCTCGCCGGAAGGGCCCGCCCTGCGGCTGACCCACACCCAGTGCGGGCGTGCTTTCCATCCACGGCTACGGTGCAGCGACTGCGGGGAACGGCTTCGTGGCGCGTCGGTGCAGGTCGTGCGTGGCCGCGATGAACGCTTGTCCGCGGGCTGACTCTGACCAGCCTGACACGCCCAGGAGGCCGACGTGCCAGCCAGACGGATGCATCCGCCCGAGCGGGTCGCGGAGTACACCGGCAAAGGCTGGTGGAGCGACGAGACCGTGCAGCAGTTGTTCGCGGAGTCCGTCGAACGGTATACCGACGAGCTGGCGATGGTGGACCCGGCGAACAAGGCGGACCTGCTCGACCTGCCCGCGCGGCGCGCGACCTGGCGTGAGCTCGACGCCGAGGTGGACCGGCTGGCCGTGGTGTTGCTGGCCAACGGAATCGGCGAGGGTGACGTCCTCGCGGTGCAGCTGCCCAACTCGATCGAGCTGGCGGTGGCCTATCTCGCGGCATGGCGGGTGCGTGCGATCGTCTCGCCGCTGCCAGTGCAGTACCGCAGGCACGAACTGGTCGAGCTCGGCACGATCGCCGAGTTCGCCGCGTTGCTGACCGCGGACCGGATCGGCCAGCGTGCGATGGTGGCCGAGGTGTTGGACGCGCGCGCGGAGATCCCGTCACTGCGGACCATCCTCTACTTCGGGCCGTCCGAGCAGTCAGCCGCGGTCGCCGTCGGCCCGGCCATGGCCGCGGTGGATGAGGACGCGCGCGCCCGCGTTCGTGCGCACGAGGACGCGCATCCGGTCGACCCCAACGACTGCGTCACGATCTGCTGGACCTCGGGCACGGAGAGCCGTCCGAAGGGCGTTCCCCGTGCGCACTACGAGTGGCTGGTGACAAGCGAGGGCACGGTGTCCGGTCCCGGCCTGACGCACGATTCCCGCGTGCTGAACCCGTTCCCCATGGTGAACATGGCCGGTATCAGCGGGATGTTCCTGCCGTGGCTGCGAGTGGGCTGTGTCCTGGTCCAGCACCAGCCGTTCGACCTCCCGCTCTTCCTCGCCCAGATCCGCGACGAGCGCGTCACCTACACCGTGGCCCCGCCCGCGTTGCTGGCTTTGCTGCTGCAGCGCGAGGAACTGCTCGCCACGACAGATCTGTCCACCCTGCGTCAGATCGGCAGCGGGTCCGCGCCGCTGCAGGAGTGGATGGTGCGGGGCTGGCACGAGAAGTACGGCATCAGCATCATCAACTTCTTCGGGTCCAACGAGGGCATCGCGCTGATGACCGACGTGCAGCGGATGACCGATCCGGCGCAGCGGGCCCGGTTCTTCCCGCGCTACGGCGGCGGTCGGAAGTGGAGCTTCCCCGTCGCCGCCCAGACCACGGTCAAGCTGGTCGAGCAGGACACCGGCGAGGAGATCACCGAGGCCGGACGGCCCGGTGAGCTGTACCTCAAGGGCCCCAGCCTGTTCGCCGGGTACCTCGACGACTCGGGAGCGCCGGGCCCGTTCGACGAGGACGGCTTCCTCAAGACCGGTGACGTGTTCGTCATCGACGGCGAGAACGACGAGTTCCTGCGGTACGTCGACCGGGCGAAGGACCTGATCATCCGTGGTGGCACGAACATCTCGCCCGCCGAGCTGGAGACGCTGATCGCGAGCCATCCCGCTGTCGCCGAGGTCGCGGTCGTCGGCTACCCGGACGACGTGCTCGGCGAGCGGGTCTGCGCGGTGGTCGCGCCCCGGCCGGACACGAGCGTCACGCTGCCCGACCTGGTCGACCATCTCAACCGGCAGGAAATCGCCTACTACAAGCTGCCCGAACGACTGGAGCTTGTGGACGCGTTGCCGCGCAACCCGGTCGGCAAGGTCCTCAAGCGCGACCTGCGGGAGTCACTGCGCCACACGGATAATATATGATCATCGCATCGCTTCGTGGACCAGATGGGTGTCGGTGAACTGTTCGAACCGCACCACCCGGCCGTCGCGGACCGTCCAGTGGTGCACGAACCGGGCCCGCATGTGCTTGCCTGTCGCGGTGAACGTGCCCGAGTACGTGCCGAACGCGACCACGTGATCGTCCACGCTGACCAGTTCCTCCGGCACCGCCTGGTAGTCGTCCCACTCGCCGCCGAGCCTGCCGAACACCTTCGCCACGATCTCGTCGACCCCGCGATACGTTCCCGCGTAGGGGAAACCGGCCATCTCGGTCCACTCGATGTCCGGTGCGAACGCCGCCACCATGCCATCGAGGTCACCGCGCCCGGACGCCGCGTAGTGCTCCTGGATGATCCGCTGCGGGTTGGTCACTTGTCCTCCGTTCCCAGGTTCATGAACACGCCTTTGATCTCGGTGTACGCGTCGAGCGCGTAGGCCCCCATCTCCCGGCCGATCCCGCTGGCCTTGAAGCCGCCCCACGGCGCCGCCGCGTCGGGCACGTGCAACATGTTCACGAACACCGCCCCCGCCTTGACCGACGCCGCGAGCCGGTGCGCGGTGACCAGGTCCCGCGTCCACACCGACGCCGCGAGTCCGTAGGCGCTGTCGTTGGCACGGTCGACGAGTTCGCTCTCGTCGTCGTAGGTCAGGATCGGGATCACCGGGCCGAAGATCTCGTCGCGGGCCAGCGACATCTCGTCCCGCACGCCAGCGAAGACCGTCGGCTCGTAGAAGTACCCGTCGCCGGGGACCGGTTTCCCGCCGGTGACCAGTTCGGCGCCGTCGGCGACCCCGCCGCGGACGAATCCGTCCACCGCGGATCGATGCTCCGCGCTGACCAGCGGTCCGAGTTGGACGGCCGCGGCCTGCGCCGCCACCTTCTCGACGAACTCGTCGGCCCGTGCGCTGTCCACGTAGAACCGGGCGTACGCGGCGCACACCTGGCCGCTGTTGAACAGCGCGCCGTGGACCGCGCCCGTGACGGCAGCATCGAGGTCGGCGTCCCGCGCGACGATCATCGGTGTCTTGCCACCCAGTTCCAGGGTGACCCGTTTGAAGTTGCCCGCGCTCGCCCGCAGGATCTCGCGGCCGACCTCGGTCGAGCCGGTGAACGACACCTTGTCGACGCCCGCGTGCTCCACCAGGCACCTGCCGACTGTGGGGCCACCGGTCAGCAGGTTGACCACGCCGGGCGGGAACCCGGCCTCCAGGCACAGCTCGACCAGCCGGACCGCAGTCAGCGGGGTCTGCTCAGCCGGTTTCAGGATCACGGTGTTTCCGCAGGCCAGTGCGGGCGCGAGTTTCCACGCGGTGATCATCAGCGGGAAGTTCCACGGCAGGATCAGCGCGCACACCCCGACCGGTTCGCGGCGGGTGTAGTGGAACACCGCCGGGTCCCCCATCGGCGCCGTGCGGCCCTCGATCTTGGTCGCCCACCCGGCGAAGTACCGGAAGTGCTCGACCGTGCCGGGGATGGTGACGTTGCGGGACACCTCGTAGGGCTGGCCGTTGTCGCTGGTCTCCAGCCGGGCCAGCTCGTCGGCGTGCGCCTCGATCAGGTCCGCCAGCCGCCACAACAACAGGCTCAGCTGCCTGCGGGGCATCCCGGTCCACGCCGGGTCGTTCATGGCCGTGCGGGCCGCGGCGACCGCCGCGTCCACGTCGTCGGCGGACGCCGCCGCGATCGGCCGCAGCGCGCGGCCGGTCGCCGGGTCGCGTGTCAGGAAGGTCTGCCCGGTCGACGCGGGCACCCAGCTACCACCGATCAGCAGTCGCGTGGCACTTGGGTTCGCGTCGGCGACCTGGGTGTTGACGGCGTGGGCTTCGGACATGGGTCCAGTGTCGGCGCACGGCATGTCCCCCGGCTTGTCCCTCAGGCGTCTGTGCTTGTCGGATCGTGCACGAAACCGCACCGCACAGCGGCCGATGATCGTATATGATCGGCCCGACCGCGCCTGCCACGCAACAAAGAGGTTGCCATGCCAGTCCTGGTGAACACCGTCGATGTCTCGGTCAGGGAACGCGAGGAGGTCTGGCGCACCGCCGTCGCGGAAGCCTTCGTACCGCTCGACTTCACCTTCCCCGACCCACGCGGCTTCCGCGGCGAGATCTCCGGCCAGGCCCTCGGCCCGGTCGTGGTCAACCGGGTGACGGCCGGTCCGCACAGCGCCGCCCGCACCCAACGGCACATCGCGCGCACCGAAACCCCCTACTACAAGGTGAGCATGCCGCTGCGCGGATACGTGACGGTCCGTCAGGACGGCAGGGAAGCCCACCTGCCACCGGGCGACCTGGCGGTGTACGACACCAGCAGGCCGTACGAAGTGACCTTCGACGACACATGCCGCCTGCTCGTGCTGATGTTCCCGCACCGGGAGTTAAGGCTGCCGCACGACTCGATCAGCGAGGTCACCGCGCGGCGGGTGTCCGGCCGCACCGGTATCGGCGGGCTGGTCGCGCCGCTGCTGGTGAACCTGGCCTCCCGGCTGGACGAGATCAGCGGCCCGCAGTCGGCGCGGCTCGCCGACAACGTCGTGGACCTGCTCGGCACCCTGTACGCGGACCTGCTCTCCGGATCCGGCTACCACCCCGCCGATCCGATGCACGCCCTGATGACCCGCATCCGCTGCTTCATCGAGGACCACCTCGACGAGCCGGGCCTCGGACCGGAGATGGTCGCGGCCGCGAGCCACATCTCCGTCGGCTATCTGCACAAGCTGTTCCGTGCCGAGTCGACGTCGGTGTCCCGGATGATCCGGGAACGCCGTCTCGAGCAGTGCCGTCGTGACCTCGTCGCGCCGACCGCGCGTGACAAGACCGTCGGAGCGATCGGGGCGCACTGGGGTTTTGTCGACGCGGCTCATTTCAGCCGCGTCTTCAAGGCGACATACGGAGTTTCACCGCGCGAGTACCGCGTCAGCCACGATTTCGCCGGTCAGCTCAGGATCTGAGGCGTCAGTCCGGGGCGTTCATCTCGGTCAGCAGGCGGTGCCGGGTCAGCTCGTCGCCGCTCAACTCGACTGCCACCCGCCCGCGCCGGAACACCAGCACCCGGTGGCAGAGCGAGACGATCTCCTCGAGATCCGTCGAGCACAGCAGGACGACCGCCTTGTCCGACGCGGCACGGACAAGGTCGTGCATCTCCGCCTTCGCTCCGACGTCAACGCCCCGTGTCGGGTCGTCCAGCAACAGGGTGGTCGGGGACGCGTCCAGCCACTTGGCGAGAACGACCTTCTGCTGGTTGCCGCCGGACAACAGCCCGGCGGCCTGGTTGACGCCCGACGTGCGGACGCCGAGGCTGGCGATCGCGGCGCGGGCACGCTCACGCAGGTCCGAGCGGGACATCAGCACGCCGTCCCGGCCGAGCGCCACCGCCCGGACCTGAATCACGTTCTCCCACACGGGTTTGTCCGCCATCAGACCCAGGCCGCGGTCACCGGAGATGAGCGCCACGCCCTGCCGTACCGCCTGCCGCAGCCCGCGCGGTGGAGCGCCGGACGTCTGCTGGTGCGGCAGGCACAACGTTCCGGACGCGGTGCGTGTCCCGGAGATCACCTGCAGCAACGCCTGGTGCCCAGCGCCGATCAGGCCAGCGAGGCCGACGATCTCCCCTGTCCGCGCGCTGACGCTGACGTCGTGCAGCACGTCGGGAACCGTGATGTGCTCCACGGTCAGGCGGGGCGCGTCCTCGGCCAGCGGCTGCCGGTATGTCGGTGCCGCTTCGGCCGGGGGCCGGTCGCCGAGCATGCCGCGCACGATGTCGTCGATCGTGAGGCTTTCCCTGTCGGCACCGGCCATCACGACCTGGCCGTCGCGCAGGATCGTGACCACGTCGGACAGTTGCATGACCTCTTCGAGGATGTGGGACACGAACACCACGGCCACCTGCCGCTGGCGCAGCACGTCCAGCAGGTCGAGCAGCCGCCGGGTACTGGTGTCGTCCAGCGCGGACGTCGGTTCGTCCAGGATCAGCACACGCGGCTCGGTCAGCAGCGCCTTGGCGACCTCCACGAGTTGGCGCTGGGCCAACGACAGGGATCCGACCGGCGCGCGCAGCGGCACCGAGAGGCCGAGTTCGGCGAGGACCGGCTCGGCCCGCGCGATCATCTCGCGCCGGTCGAAGAACACCCCGCGCAGCGGTTCCCGTTTGGTGAACAGGTTGGCCAGCACGTCGAGGTCGGGGAACAGGTTGAGTTCCTGCGAGACCACGGCGACACCGTGCCGGGCCGCGTCGGCCGAACTGGTGAACCGCACCGGCTCGCCGTCCAGCCGGATCGTGCCGCCGTCCGGCCGCACCACCCCTGCCAGCATCTTCACCAGGGTGGACTTGCCCGCGCCGTTCTCGCCGAGCACGGCGTGCACGCTGCCGGGCTCGATCGAGAACTCGCATTCCCGCAGGGCGATCACGCCACCGTATGCCTTGTGCAAGCCTGATGCCTGGAGTACCGGCATGCCTAGTCCGCCTTGTCGAGCGGGCCGAGCGGCGGGCTGGCCAGCTGCTTGTCGATCTCCTTCTTGAACCACGCCTTGCGCGACTCCGGCGTCTGCTGGCGCGCGATAATCTGCTCCACATTGGACTTGTCGACCAGCAGGTTGCCGGAGTTCCACCAGCCCTCCGGGATCGGCTGGCACGTGCGCTTCGACTTGATCAGCAGGTGCAGCGCGATGTAGCCCTTCATCCAGTGCTCGGGCGAGGACAGCGCGAACAACACGCCGCCGTCCTTGACCGCCTGCATCGCCTCCGGCGGCAGGTCCGCCGAACCGGCGATGTACTTGCGGCCGGTCTGCGAGGCGATCAGCGGCAACGCGACGCCGTCCTGGCTGCCGACTCCGATGAACGCCACCGCGTCCTGGTTGGCCTGCACGAACCCGCGCCAGGCGTTGGTGTTCTCGGTCGGCTCCGACTTGGTGTCCACCGGGCCGATCACGGTCATGTTCGGCAGCTTTGCCTTCAGCACGTTCTGCACACCGTTGAGCCGCTGCACCAACAGCTGCAGTGATGGGATGTCGTTGCCCAGCAGGACCTTGCCGTCAGGTTTGGGATTCTGCGCGACGAACGCCTCGCCGAGCAGCTCGCCGAGCTTGGTGTTGCTGTTGGCCACGAACGTCTTCACCTTCGTGCCGGGCGGCGGTCCCGCGTCCACCGCGACCACCGGCACGTCCGCGTCCGACGCCGTGTTAAGCGGTCGCACGAAAAGATCGGGTGTAACCGTCTGGTAGGCGATGCCGTCCTTCGCGGTCCGGGCGGCCGCCTGGAAGAAGGACACCTGCCTCGGGCCGTCGATTCCGGTCGGCGCGGTCAGCTGGAGGTTGACGTTGCCGTCGTCGTCGGCCGCCGCCTGCGCGCCGAGTGCCATTTCCTGGAACGGGTTCTGCGTGGTGGACGCGTAGACGAACGCCAGGTCGAGCTTCTTGCTCGCGGTGCCGCACGATCCGTCCGCGGCCTTGCCGGTGCCGCCGCTCTCGCTGCACGCGACCAGTAAGGACACTGTGGACAGTGTGGTGAGCGCGGCGGCGACGCCACGCAGTCTGTTGGTCATCATTTCTCCCGATTGGCTGCCCGGCGGCGACGCGCCAGGCTGTCGATGGCGACGGCGAGCAGGATCACGGCGCCGGTGGCGAACTCGCTCCAGTTGGCGGGCACGTTGAAGTACGTCAGGCCCGTCGCCACCACGTTGAGCAGCACGGCACCCACCGCCGCACCGAGGATGGTGCCGCTGCCACCCCGCAGCGGGGTACCGCCGATGACCGCCGCGGCGATCGCGGCGAGCTCGAACCCGCCGCCGATGTTCGGGTCGCCGGACGTGAAGAAGGCGATGCCGAGCACTCCGGAGACACCCGCGAGCAGGCCGGAGAGGATGAGTACCTGAGTACGCACGCGGTTGGCCGAGATGCCGGAGAACTGGGCCGCGCCGGGATTGGACCCGATGGCCAGCACGCGGTAGCCGAACGGCGTGTGGTGCAGCATGAGGCTGAGGCCGATCACCATGACCGCCAGCACGATCACGCTGAACGGGACGCCGAGGACCGTGCCGCCGACGATGGTGAAGAACGAGTCCGTGACGGGCAGACTGGCGACCTGCGATCCGTCGGTGACGGCGATGGCCAGTCCGCGGAAGACCGACAACGTCGCCAGCGTCGCCACAATCGTCGGAATGCGAATGTAGGTCACGATCGCCGCGTTCACCGCGCCGAGCAGGCCACCGAGCACGATCCCGGCACCCGCCGCGAGCCACGTGTTGAACCCGGCCGAGATGAGCATCGCCACCGAGATCAGGCACAGCCCGAACATCGAACCGACCGACAGGTCGATCTCGCGCATGGACAGCAGCAACGCCATCCCGGCGGCGAGAAGGCCAACGTACGCCGACGACTGGAGGATGTCGAGCAGCTGACTGGCCTGCAGGTACGTCGGCCGCAGCACGCCGATGACGAGCACGAGGGCGACGGTCGCGGCGATGACGCTGAAGGACGGCGCCCCGACGACACGGGCGAGGATGTTCGTGTCGTGCCCGTTTGCCTTGCGCGGTGGCGTGGGCTCGGCTGTGTCGAACACAGTAGACTTGCGGTGCTCGGTGTTCACCTTCGTCAGGTTGCGCCACATCCGGGTTGGGACGCTTGTCTATGGGTGGCCAGCACTTGTCACCGAGTGCACGGATCGCGCCCGGCGGGCACGAGCTCACCTAACGTCGGGCCAATGGAGCCAACGCATGGCCGCTTCACCGGCCGGGTAGCCCTGGTGACGGGCGCGGGTACCGGGATCGGTGCCGCGGTGTGCCGTCGCATCGTCGCCGAGGACGGCAGGGTCGTCCTCACCGGTCGTCGTGCGGAGCCGCTGCACGCCCTGGCCGACCAACTGGGCGACCGGGCGCTCGCGCTGCCGGGGGATGCCGCCGTAACCAGTGATGTGCAGTCCATCGTCAAGACCACGATGGACAACTTCGGTCGTCTCGACGTGGTGGTGGCCAATGCGGGCGGGCACCGTCCCGGAGCGGCCGCGGACACCGACGACGACGCGTGGAGCTACAGCCTGCACGCCAACCTCAACAGCGCGTTCGTCACGATCCGCGAAGCGCTGCCGTGCCTGATCGCCGCCAAGGGCAACGTGGTGGTGGTGTCCTCGATCGCCGGGCTGTTCGCAGGGCCCGGCGTGGTGGGCTATGTGACCACGAAACACGCGCTGATCGGCCTGATGCGGTCGCTGGCTCGTGACTACGGTCGACACGGTGTCCGTGTCAACGCGGTGTGCCCTGGCTGGGTGCGTACCCCCATGGCCGACGAGCAAATGGACGCACTCGGTGAGCAGTACGGCATCGACCGTGAGTCCGCGTACGCACTTGTCACCAAGGACCAGCCGATCGGCCGACCGGCTGAGTCCGACGAGATCGCCAACCTGGTCACGTTCCTCGCCTCACCGGAGGCGTCGGCGATGACCGGCGCCGTGGTCGTCGCCGACTGCGGCGCGAACTGTGTCGATCTGCCCACCATCGCGTTCGCCGAAGGAGCAGCACAATGACGATGTCGGGAGAAAACGCGCCGCCCGGCTGGAAGGCGCTCGACGACTTCGCCGCCGGGATCGACGGCAACCGGATGAAGTGCACGGACGCGCTGGCGGGCACGTCGCTGACGATCAACGCTCTTGGCCGCCCCCCAGTGCGCCTCGACTTCCACACGCTCGACGAGCTGTCGTGGAAGCACGAGGACGGGACAGCGGGAACCGACTGGTACGAGGCGATCGAGGTCCGGCCGGGGCTGTTCTACCTGACGATCACCGACACGACCCACCCGCTCAACGCCGACGTGGTGATCATCGACCGGAACACCGGCCGCACACTGACCGTGGAGTCGGTGATCGCGGACGCCCCGACACCGGGGAAACCCCGCGTCAGCCAGAACTTCCGGCCGGGCGTGCTCGACGGCGTGACACCGACGGGCGACGAGGCCGCGCCCTCCCGTGACCTGATCGGCCTGCGCGCGCTGTACCGGTACAGCCCCCACCACCTGTACGAACATGTCTACCTGTCGAGCGAACGCTACGCGTGGCAGTGCCTGGTGGGCGAACAGCGCGGGCACGGCGACGTGGACCTGGCGACGACGTGGCGGTTCGCCGAGGACCTGTACGTGTTCACGTTCCGCGAGTTCCTCATCCCGGTCGCCGCGACCTGGCTGTACGACATGAAAGCGTTGCGCACCACGGGAACCTTCGTCGGCCTGCGCGGAGACGGCCGAGTCATGGTGGCGCCTGGTGGCGCGTTCATCACGTTACTCGGCCGCGTGACCTACGAAGACGAACAGCCAGTCTGATGACGGAGCCGGACGTCATCGTGATCGGCGCGGGCACAGCGGGATGTGTCGTGGCCAGGCGTCTGGTCGACGAAGGACTGACCGTGCTGCTGCTGGAGGCCGGGAAGGACAACGCCGACGCGGCGATCACCGACCCGGCCCGCATGCACGAACTGTGGGACACCGACGTCGACTGGGGCTTCCGGACAGTGCCCCAGAAGCACGCGCACGATCGTCGGCTGCACCTGCCGCGCGGGCGCGTGGTCGGCGGTTCCCACGCCCTCAACGGGATGATCTGGGTCCGAGGACATCCCTCGGACTACGACACATGGGCGCAGCGCGGAAACGAGGGCTGGTCATGGGCGGACGTGCGACCGGTCTTCGAACGGATCGAACGTCTCCAGGACGTGGTCACCCAGTACGACCACCACCCGGTGCACCAGGCCATCGTCGACGCGGCCGTGCAGTACGGCGTCCCGTTCAACAAGAACTACAACGGGGAAAGCCCGGACGGGGTGTCCTTCGTCCACCTCACGATCCGAAGTGGACAGCGTCACACGACGGCACAGTCCTATCTTGACCCTGTGCGCGCCGAGAACCGGCTGCGCGTGGTGTGTTCGGCACGGGTACACCGTGTCCAGATGTCAGGATCACGGTGTGTCGGCGTGGAATGGGACCGCGGCGGCGTGGTCTCGCGCGCGTCGGCGGGCCGGGTCGTGCTGTGTGCCGGTGCCATCGGCTCACCGGCGATCCTGCAGCGTTCCGGCATCGGTGACCCGAACCTCCTGCGTCCACTGGGAATCCCGGTCACGGCCGCGCTGCCCGCGGTCGGTCGCAACCTCCAGGACCACTGGCTGGTCCCCGTGGTGTTCGGCACGGTCAGACCGGTGGCGGTGCCAACCCAGCTACCCACCTGCCAAAGCCACCTGTTCTGGCGCAGCAAACCAGAACTGCCAGTACCCGACCTCCAGCCCATCCACTTCGCCACCCCACTCGTAGCGCCGTGGATGGCCTCACCGGCACACGGAATCACCCTGATGGCGGGCCTCGTCCGCCCGGCAAGCCACGGCACGATCCGAATCACCTCAACAGACCCCGTCTGCCATCCACTCATCGACCCTCGCGTGCTCAGCGCACGGGAAGACCTGGACGCCCTGGTGGCGGCGGTGGACCTGTGTCGCGACATCGGCGCGCAGTCGGCGCTGCGCGACGGCTGGGGCGCCCGTGAGCTGTACCCGGCGTCCATGGCGGCGACACCGGAGCTGACTCGCGACTACATCAGGGAAACCGTGGTGACCTACCACCACCAGTCAGGAACCTGCGCCATGGGCCAGGACGAACAAGCGGTCGTCGACTCGTGTTTGCGGGTGCACGGGGTGGACCAGCTCACGGTGGCCGACGCCTCGGTCATGCCTGTGGTCCCCACCGGAAACACCAACGCCCCCACCGCGATGATCGCCGAACGCGCGGCGGAGCTGCTCACGCGGTAGCACAAACTTGGCAAGGTTACGTCATGTCCCGCCGCGACACCGGGTATCCACAGCGCCGGTCACGATCAATGGGTACCGTCGTCCCCAATGGATCGTGACGACGAGGAGCCCACATCAGATGGTCGATTCGACTGACCCCGACATCCCGGACAACTGGGGCCGATGGGGATCCGACGACGAACTCGGCACGCTCAACCTGATCACCGACGCCGTGCGCGCGAGGGCCGCGGCGGAGGTGCGGACCGGCCGGTGGGCGTCGCTGGCCCAGCCGATCACGCCCAACCCGATGATCAGCAGCCCGTTCGCGCCCACGACGATCGACGTCTCTCCCGTGCAGCAGATGATGTCGCACACCGGGGTGGGTGTGGCGGCTGATCTGATGCTGGTCACGAACCACCACGCGAAATCGACCCACATCGACGCGCTCGCGCACTGGTCGACCGGGGACGAGGTCTATCCGGGCCGTCCGAGGGCCCAGGCCGTGACCCCGGCGGGTGTCACGCACGGATCGACGACGGCCTTCGCAGCCGGGATCGTGACCCGGGGTGTCCTGCTCGACCTGGCCTTCGACGGGCCGCTTGCTCCCGGGCACGCGGTGACGTCCCACGACTTCGAGCAGGCCGAGAAGCGGCAGGGTGTCGAGGTGAGTTCGGGAGACGCGCTGGTGATCCGGCTCGGGTGGGACACTTCGCCGGTCGCCGACGGCGTGCGGACACCGGGAATCAGCGTCGACGCGGTGCGCTGGATGCACCACCGAGGGGTCGCCCTCTGTGCCCCCGACCGGGGCGACGCGTACCCGCCGCTGGACCCGAACGCACCGTCCCCGCTCCACGGGATCGGACTGGGCCGGATGGCGATGCCGCTGATCGACGCGGTGGAACTCGACGACCTCGCGGCACTGTGCACGGAGTTGAACCGCTACAGTTTCCTGCTTTCCGTCGCGCCGCCGCGCGTCCACGGCCTGACCGGTATCCCGGTCAACCCGATCGCGGTGTTCTGAGCTCAGCCGAACGTCCCGCGCGTCAACCGGAACAGGTCGCCGACGCCAGCGCCGGGTTTCACCAGCCCGGCGCGGGCGGCGACCCCGGCGACCTCGCCTCGGCTGGCGCAGCCCAGTTTGATCAGCAGCCGCTCCACATAGGTCTCCACGGTTCGGCGGCTGACCACCAGGCCGCTGGCGATGGCCTGGTTGCTCAGGCCCGCGACGATCCCGGTCGCCACGTCGATCTCGCGTGAGGTGAGGCCGAGTTCGTTGGCGAACGGCGCACTGGCGACGATCACCCCGGACCGGTTGGTGTCGACCACCTGCAGCAGCGTCACCTGGTACCACTCGCCACCGCACTGCCACAGGAATGACAGCGTACCGGCTGGTAGGCGGCCGAATCTCGATGCCAGTTCGAGAATCTCGTTGTCACCGGCCAGTGGACACGGCTCCCGGCCGGTCAGCGTCAGCGGTTCGCCGCCGGGCACGATCCGGCTTGCTGTCCACTCCGGACCGAGGAAGGCGTCGAGGCGGGGGCTGCGCAACGGGTCGATCCGACGGGCGAGCACCGGACCGATCTGTGCCACGAAGTCTCGTGCCTCCTCGCCGAAGGCTCGTCGCACGGGCGCGTTGAGGTGCAGAACGCCGACCTGCCGTCCGGCTCCGATCCGGAGGGTCGCGGACAGTCCGTCCTCCAGGCCCGCCGGGTGCAACCACTCCTGGTAGTGCGGGGACGCGCGGAAATGCTCCGGCATGTCGTCCATCAGCAGGGGCGCTCCGGAGGCGAACAGCTGCCCGCCCCAGCGCGTTCTTGGCAGCACGTAGCATAAGTCGTCCGAGATCGCCTTCTGGTAGCCGTGTTCCGCGACCACCACGAACGTCCGGCCGACCGGGTCCCACCCGGTCACCTGGATCGCGCACATGTCGGGGATGGCGTCCGCCATTCTGCCGAACACCTCGCCCCATTCGACGTCGGCCGAGGTGCCCAACGCGTAACCGATCCGCGCAGCCGCGGAAACCTTCGCACGTTCCATGCCGCCTCCAGCGGGAAACGACAACCGTACGTGCAGGCCGTCGGCTCAAGCAATCCCCCAGGGGCTCACCACATCACGATCCAGCCACAACTCGTCCACCGCGGCGCGGATGTCGTCGCCGCACTGCTCGGCAAGGCTGACCGCGTCAAGGTTTTCCATCACCTGCGCTGGTTTGCTGGCTCCGAACAACACCGTGGTCAGCGCCGGGTGCCGCAGGCAGAAGGCCACGGCCACCTGTGCCGCGGTCGCGTCCATTGTGGCCGCGATCTCCGAAAGGCGCCTGGCCGCGTCCGGCACTTTGTCCTGGATACCGCCGGGGTCCTTGCCGATCACCCGGCCCGGCGCGAGGTTCCCGGCGAGGATGCCGCCCTCCAGCACGTCGGACGCCTGTAGCGTGATCCCGGTGTCGGCGACGAGCTTGCGGAACGGTTCACCGTCCGCAATAGACCTGCGGACCACGCTGTACTTGAACTGCACCATCTGCGGTGGCTGCACGCCCGCCACCGTGGCCGCGTCGTGCACGGCGCGGATGTCGGCGATGGACCAGTTGTTGACGCCCCAGCCGCCGAGTTTGCCCTTGTCGACGAGTGCCTGCAGGTCGGTCACGAGTTGGCGGAAGTCGACGGTCAGTCCGAAGAGGTCGCCGAGGACCGCGAACTCGGCGCGGTCGGTGCCGACCCGCAGCAGCAGGTAGTCCAGCTGTTCCTCGAACGGCACCGCCGGATAGTCGTTGACCCACAGCTTCGCCGACAGGACGTAGTCGTCCCGGTCGACCCCGGCGGTCTGGATGATCCGGCCGAACAGGATGTCCGTGTAGGACTCGGCCGCGAAGCCGTAGTAGCCGACGTCGAACAGGTTGATGCCGTGGTCGACCGCCTGCCGGACCATCGTGACGGCGTCACGGAACGGCATCCGGTCGTAGGTGTGCCACGAACCGAGTGACAGCACTGACACCTCGGGCCCGTCGATGCCGATCGTGCGGCGTGGAACCATCATCACAGTCCTCCCGTGCCGAAAGCTTTACGTAGTGCGTGTGACGCGTGCCGGTGCGCGACCGCGGAGATGCTGAGCTGTTCGGTGAGCAACGCGAAGAAGCCGTGGATCTGCCCGGGGTAGCGCACCAGTTCACAGGGCACGCCCGCGTCGAGCAGCCGGTGTGCGTACTCCTCGCCCTCGTCGCGCAGCACCTCACACTCGGCGGTCATCACCAGCGCGGGCGGCAGGTCCGACAGGTCGTCGGCCAGCAGCGGCATCAGGTACGGGTTGTGCAGGTCATCCGGTTCGCGCGGATACTGCTCGAAGAACCACTCCATGCTCGCCCTCGTGAAGAAGTACCCTTCCGCGTAGTCCACATAGGATTTTCTGTCCGCCGGTGGCGCGGTCACGGGCGACACGAGGAACTGCAGCACCGGCCGTGGCCCGCCGCGGTCACGCGCCATCAGCGACGCCACGGCGGCGAGGTTCCCGCCCGCGCTCTCCCCGGCGATCGCGATGCGTTCCGGGTCGGCGGCGATCTCCTCGCCGTGCTCGGCGATCCAGCACAAGGCGGCGTAGGCGTCCTCCGCAGCGGCTGGGAACCGGTGCTCGGGCGCCAGCCGGTACGCCACCGACATCACCACCGCGTTCGCCTGGCGGCACAGTACCCGGCAGGTGGCCTCGTTCTCGTCGAGCGTGCCGATCACCCAGCCGCCGCCGTGGAACCACACCAGCGCGGGAAACGGGCCGTCGCCGTCCGGTTGGTACACCCGCACGGTCAGCTCGCCGACCGGGCCGGGAATGGTTCGCTCGTACACCTTCCCGACCGGTTCCAGGTTCGCCGGGGCCTGCCAGGTCTCGGCGAACGCGGCACGCAACTGCGCCGGAGACAGCTGGACGGGCGCAGTGCTCGCCGGGGTCTGCTCGACCACCGCACGGGCTTCAGGATCCAGTGGCATCGGTGACCGTCCCTTCGCAGAAGGAATGCAGGATGGTGGCGGTGAGCCGGGAGACGTCGTTGTCGTCGCCCTTGTGTGAGAGCGCCCCGCACCACCCGATCGACCCGGTGGCGAACACCCGTCCGCCACCGGCGGTGCGCAGCAGGGTCAGGTCCGCCCTGCGGCGGTCCACCGGGTCGCTGAGCGGGTGTGGAACAGCGGGGCCAGTGTCGGCGGACATGTAGGATTCCCCCAGCATCGCCCGCCCGAGCAACGTGATCCCGGGCGGTGAGCCGAGCAGCGGGTCGATCCCGTCGGTCTCGAACGACGCGGCGGCGCCGAGGACCGTGCCGAACCCGCCGAGCGGACTGTCCAGCCCGGCGAGAACCGGGTCGTCGACAAGCAGTTCGTACGTCCCGCCCGGTGACATCCCCGCCGCGCTGGTGCCGATCCCGAACAGCCGGTGCGGCGAGCGGCCGCGTTCGGCCCACAGCCCGCCGGGTTCGCCCGTGCTGGCCAGGTGCAGCTCGCCGGGCTCGCATTCCCAGGTCCGCACCCCGGCGTACCCACGCCGCAGTTCGGCAACGTGCGGGCGGTTCGGCGCGATCGCGGTTACCCAGTAGGCGCCGTTCCCGCCCAGGTACGCGAGGTTCCCGCCACCGGCCAAGTGCTCGTGCGCCGCGTCGAGCATCGCGCTGGTCCAGTACTCCGGGTGGCTGCCGGTGACAACGGCCCGGTAGCCCGCCAGCGCCGCCGAACCGTCCGCGTGCAGGTCGTGGTCGGTGAGAACGTCGAACTCGAATCCCTGGCGCTGCAGCCAGCCGACGAGCTGAATGTCCTCACTGTACTGGTGGGGTGAGCCGTTGTAGCGGAAAACGTGGTCCTCGCGCATCCCGAACAACGGGCGTCGCAGCGACGCCAGACAGACACCGCTGCCGTCGGCGTGCCGGTCGTAGAGGCTGTGCAACCCGTTGTCCCTGGCGAACCGGGCGGCCACCTCGGCCGGGTCCTCTGCCGCCATCGGCATCCGCAGGTGGTCCAGCGCATAGGCGAGATAGCTCAACGTCGGGATCAGCAGGGCCATCGGGGCGTGGACGGCGCGCGGCCGGACGAAGAACGGCAGCCGCTCGACCGCGTCCGGTGTGGACAGTTCGACGGCGTAGCACCCGGACGGCAGGTCAAGCGGCAGGTCCAGGGTGAGGACCGGGTCCCATGACGCGTCCTCGATGTCGTCGGAGTGGAAGTGCACGGCGCCGTAGCCGCGTTCCGCGTATCGCCAGTCCAGTACGTCACCGGCCCAGTCATGGCCGGTGACACCGCGCATCGGCAGGTTGTGCAGTCGTCCGTCGTGGCCGTCGACGACGTCGATCACCCGGTCACCCGGAATGTCGTGCGACAGGTCCCACCTGGCGCGCGCACCGGCCTGCTCGACGCCGTCGACCAGCCGGTCGAAGACGGCAGGGCTGTCGATCTTGCCGTCCAGGTTGCCGGTGATCTCGCCCCGCGTGGTGCGGAACGCCGCCAGCAGCAACGACGGCGAGCCGGTGACGAGCGCGCCGAGCGGCAGGGCAGCGGCGGTCATCGGGTACTCGTCGACCAGGGGGTCCCGTGCGTGGACGGTCAGCCGGGCACCTTCCGCGGGGTCGTATCCGCCGACAAGCTGGTACCAGCGCCGCAGGTGCAGTCTCGTCACGGAACGAACCGACACGAGCCCATCCACTGTGGACACATCGAAGGCCGCGCGACCATCGGACAGCAGGGACAACGCGGCGAACGGACCGCCGTCGGGCACTCCCTGGGTGATGATTCCCGCACTGTCCGCAGGAAGCGAGGTCGGCCAGATCCACGCGGTGAACGTGACCGCGTTGTTCAGTGCGGGTGGGTTCGACACCAGGCCGTAGGAACCAAGATCCAAAGTCTGGTGCGGTACGTGCACGGTCGCGGGCAGGGGGATGTCAACGGGGATGTGGGCCGGTTGCGAGCCGTCGTGGCCGACCCGCAGCACCCGCACGGCGCATTCCGGTTCGGTCGCGCTGGCGTGCACCAGGATCCGTTCGCCCGGCCGGGCCGACAGCCGGTCGGTGTACCCGGCGATCGGCGCGCTCTGGTGGTTGACACGGTGGTGGGTCATCTTCATCCGATCAGGAGTTGGCCGCCGTCGACGGGCAGGACCGTGCCGGTGATGTGCCGGGCGTCCGCCGATGCCAGCAGGAGCACGATCGGCACCAGGTCGGCGGGCGTGGCGATGTGCCGCAACGGGATCCGTGACAGCCAGGCCGCGCGTACGTCCGGGTCGGCCAGTGCCAGGCCGGTCAGCGGGGTGTCGACCGGACCGGGCGCGATCGCGTTCACCCGGATCCCGAACGGGGCGAGCTCCAGCGCGAACGACCGCGTCAGCGCGTTGATCGCGGCCTTGCTGGCCTCGTAGTGGCCGAGACCGGCGGTGGGCTGGAACGCCCCGGCCGAGCTGATGTTGACGATCGCGCCGCCCTGTCCAGCCTCGATCATCACCGCCGCCACGGCCTGGGTCACCAGGAACGTCCCGCTGACGTTCACCCGCAACACCGTGCCGAGCACGTCGTGCGGCAGTACCGCGAGCGGTCCGGCGCCGCCGACCACGCCCGCGCTGTTGACGAGCACACTGATCGGCCCGAGCGCGTCGGCGGCTTGTTTCACCGCTGTGGCCACGGAATCCGGGTCGCCCACGTCCATCGTGACCGCGAGACCGCCGATCCGGTCGGCGACGAGGAACGCGCCGTCCTCGTTGATGTCGGCAACCGCCACCTGTACGCCGGTCGCGGCCAGGGCCGTCACGATCGCCTCGCCGATTCCGCTGGCAGCGCCTGTGACCAGTGCCGCGTTCATATCGCCTCCGCGATCATCACGCGCGGGCTGCCTGGCAAAGCGCGCGTCTCCAGCCAGCGCCACCCGGTGTCCTCCAGCCAGCCACGCACCTCGTTCTCCGGGTACACCACGGTCCCATCGATCACGAGGTACTCCCCCGCCAGCAACGGGTCGAGCACGCGCGCGTCGCCGGAGTCGAGCAGGAAGTCCAGCACCAGCAGCCGCGCGCCGTCTTGGGCCGCCTGCCGGGCGACTCGCAGGATCGCCTGGTTCTGCTCGGCGTCGAACCGGTGGATCACGTGCTCCAGCAGGATCGCGTCGTACGAGCCCGGCAGCGGGCCGGACAGCGGGTCGACGTCGTGCAGGCTGATCCGATCCGCCAGGTCGGCGCTGATGGCGTCCCGCGCGTAGTCGAGCAGCTGCCCGGAGGTCACGAAGTCGCCGCGCAGCCGCGGATTGCGGGCCGCGGCCTCGATCAGGAACGCCGGGGACAGCCCACCGAAGTCGGCGACGTGCTCGTGCGCGGTGAAGTCGTAGTGCTCGGCGAGCATGCGCGCGTGCAGTGAGTTGTAGGTCTGCACACCGTCCAGGAAAACCTCCATCCGCGCCTCGCTGAAGTCGAACGGCGTGGGTTTGGCGTCCCGGATCGAGATGTCGTAGGACTGCCAGTGCGGATAGCTCAACGTGTCCCAGAACGCCAGGAACGGCCGGAGGTCCAGTCCCGTCCCGGTCAGGTACTCGGCCGCCGCCTCGGAGTTGCGGTACCGGCCGTCGGCGAAGGTCAGCAGGCTCAGGCCGACCATCGCGTCGGCGAGGATGTGTGCCGACCGTCGCGGCAGTTCGGTTCGCTCGGCGAGGTCCGCCAACGACAGTGGGCCGTCGGCGAGTGCCGCGAACACACCGCACTCGCTGGCCGCGAACAACTGCTTGGCCGCCATGAACCCGGTCGCCACGCGCACGATCGGGCTGGGATCTGCTGTCACGTCTGCTCCTCGGTTTCCAGGTGCGGTGCGATGACGGCCTTGATCGCGACCATGGACGCCATGTCCTCGACGGCCGCGGCCGCGTCGGCCAGGCCCGCCGGTCGGCCGAACATCAGGTTCCAGTCGAACCGGTCCGCGTGGGCGCGCAGGAACCGCAGCGCGTCCGCGAGGTCGGCGATGTCGCCGTTGAGGGATCCGATGACCCGCAGCTCACGGGACATCACCACGTGCCACGGGGTGGTGGCCGGGTCCGGTCCGGCCAGCCCGACCACGACGTGCCTGCCGTGCTGGGCGCACATCAGGATTCCCTCGCGGTTCGCGGTGGGCGATCCGGCGAAGTCGAACACCACGTCCGCGCCGCGCCCGGAGGACAGCTCCTGCACGCGGTCGACGCGCTCGTCCGGGTCGGGCACGTCCGCCACCGAGATGACCTCGTCCGCACCCCACGCACGGGCGACGGCCAACCGGGAGTCCGGTGCGCCGATCGTGAGCACGAACGCGGCGCCGGAGGCCTTCGCCAGCGCGGTGCCGAACAGGCCCAGCGGGCCCGCGCCCTGCACGACCACGGTCTGTCCTGGTTGGACACCTCCGGCCCGCGCGAACGCCCGGACGACCGTCTTGCCCGCGCATCCGGCGGCGGCCGCCCAGTCGTCGGGAATGTCGTCGGGAACGACAAGTCTCGCGGAGCCCGGTGGAACGTGGCAGTACTCGGTGAGTCCGCCGGTCACGTACGGCGGCCGGTCGGCACGCTGCCGGAACCCGTAGCCCCGGTCGGCGCACTGGACTGGTTCCCGCAGGACGGTGCAGCCGTGGCAGTGTCCGCAGGTCGACTCCGACCAGACCAGCCGGGTTCCCACGTCGACAGGGTGGCCGAGCGCGTCCACAGTGGCCGCGGGGCCGCGTGCGACCACCGTGCCGACCATCTCGTGGCCCAGCACGATCGGCAGGTCGACACCGGGCATGAAGCCCTGCCACAGATGAGCGTCCGTGCCGCACAACGTGGTGCGGTCGATCCGCACGAGCAGCCCACCGGCCGCCGGAGCCAGCAGCGGCAACTCTTCGAGCACGAGCGGCGCGCCGATCTCCCGCAGCACGGCCGCTCGCGTCACTGAAGGGGTCACGCGGCCCACTCCTCGGTGTGGTGGCGCACGAATGCCAGGACCCGCCGCCAGGCGTCGGCGCACGCGTCGGCGTGCTCGGCCAGGCCACCGTCGAAGAAGGAGTGCGGTGCGCCGTCGTAGAGCTTGAACGTGTGCTTCACGCCGTGCTCGCTCAGTTCGCGGTCGAACTTGTGTGCCTCGTCCGCAGGGGTGAGCATGTCGTCGCCCGCGGCGAGCACCAGCAGCGGTGCCGTCATCCTCGGGATCAGGTCACGGCATTCGCTCGGCCGCCCGTAGAACCCGATCGCACCGGCCACCCACCTGTCCACAGCGGACTGGCTCCACGAGATCGCGCCACCGACGCAGAACCCGACGGTGAAGATCGCACGGGTGCCGCCCGCGGACAGGTAGTCGACCGCCGCGCGCACGTCCGCCGCGGTGTGCTCTGGCTTCAACAGTTGGACGTGGGCGAACCCGTCGAAACCTGCGCCGCGTTCGTCGTCCTCGGTCGAGCGGCCGTAGTAGTCGATCGCCAGCGCGGCGATCCCGGCCTCGGCGAACCGATCGGCCAGTGCACGGTAGAACCCGTGCAGGCCGCGGACATCCGGCAGGATCACCACACCGGACGCGGCCGCGCGGTCGGCCGGAAACGTCTGGTAGGCGAGGAACACGTTGCCGTCCGACGCGACGAGCCGGATCTCGCCGCCGTTCGCCGGACCGGACGGTCCCGGCGGCTCGGGCGGTGCGGCCTCATCCCCGTAACACATCTTGCTTGTCCCTTCCCTCTCGTTCAGGCCCGTTCGCCCCATCGGTCACGGCGTTTGCTCCACACGAGCACGGCGAGGATCACCACGAACGGCAGGACACCGCGGTACTGCTGGATCGCGGTGAACGTGCTGGCCATGCCCTGCAGCACGCCCAGCGCCATGCCACCGGCGAACGTCAACGGGAAACTGGTGAAGCCACCGACCAACGCGGCCGCGAGCGCGGGCGTGATCAGCAGCGCCTGCGAGCCGAAGTCCGACGCGAGCTGCGGCGCGATGATCATGATGGCCAGCGCGGTCGCCGCGCCCGCGATCGCCCAGACCAGCACGGCCAGCCTCGGCACACGGACACCGACGAGCTCAGCCGTGGTCGGCCGTTCGGCGAGCGCCCGCAGCAACAGGCCTGTCCTGGTGCGCCGCAACAGGATCATCGGAACGGCCGCGAACAGCACGGCCAGCACCACCGTGATCACGGCCAGCCACGTCACCACCACCCTGCCGAGCGTGAACGCCGGATCGGCGAGAACGGTGGGAAAGCGGTGCGGGTGCTGCGCTCCGAACAGCCGCAGTCCCAACGCGACCAGCGACAGGTAGACCGCGACGGTGACGGCCGCCTTGATGCCCTCACTGGCTTCGGAGAACCACCGCACCATCACGGCTCCGACGAGCGCGTGTCCGGCGGCGCCGACGGCCAGCCCGAGCAGCACGGCGAGCACCAGCGGCAGCCCCTGCTCGTAGAGGATCACCATGACGAACGCACCGAACGCGCCCACCGCGGCCTGCGCGAAGTTGACCACCGCGACCAGCCGGTAGGTGAGCAGTGTGGACAGTCCCATCAACGCGTACGCGCCGCCGGTGGCGAGTCCGGCGATCGCCGCGGACAGTGTCAGCACTGTATCTCTCCTATGTGGACGGCAGGGTGATGAACTGCGGTGTGGCCACGGCCCACTTGCCCTGGTCCAGTCGGACGATCTTGGAGGCCTGGTTCGGCGCGTGCGCCTCGCCCGGTCCGAACACGAACGGTGAGCCGGTCATCGGGTCGGAGATCGGCTTCATCTCCCGCAGTGCCGTGTTGACCGAGTCCTTGGTGACGTCGCCCTTGACGCTCTTGAGCACCTCGACCATGAACTTGGCCGAGAGGTAGCCGCCCTGGGAGAACGCGGTCGTGGGCGATCCGGCGCGTTTGACGGTGTCGCGCCATCCGCTGTTCGCCGCGTTGTCCTCTGTGTACGGTTCGAACTCGGTTCCGGCGAACACCTTCAGCCCGAGTCCGCCGACGGCGGTGGCCACGCTTTCGGTGTAGGCGGGTGCGAGCAGGAGGAAGTTGACGTTGCCCATGCCCTGGTTCTTGGCCGCCTGCAGCCACGGCACGACCAGTTGCTCGCCCGGGTTGAACAGCACAGCGTCACAGTTGGCCTGCTTGGCGCGTAACAGGTACGGCGTCAGGTCGCCGCTTTGCTGCACGGTCATGTCGTTGACGGCCAGTTGCTTGCCGGACAGCTTCGACCACCGGTCCAGGGCCTGTTTGACGGCGTCCTCACTGCCGGGGAGGACCACGGTGAAGTTGCAGATCCGCTCGGCCTTCAGCGAGCTGGACGCGTAGTCGAGCACGGTGGTGATCAGCGTGAACGGGCCGACGTTGACCGGCGCGATGTTCGGGTTCTGGAAGCACTTCGGGCTGGCCGCGATGCCCATCACCGAGCTGAGCTTGGCCTGCGTGTAGTAACCACCGTTGACGTCGCAGTCGGTGAAGCTGGCCGATCCGGCCATTGCCACCACGTCCGCGTCGGCCAGTTCCCTGGCCACCTGCGCGGTCCGCTGCGGGTTGCCCGCGTCGTCCTTGACGATGTACTCGATCTTCCTGCCGTTGATCCCACCGGCCGCGTTGACGTCGTTGAAGACCTGGGTGGCCGTCTTGGCCACGTCGCTGGTGACGAAGTTGCCGGTGAGACCGGCGATCGCGCCGATCTTGATCGTGCTGTCGCCACCGGACTGGCAGGCCGTCAGGCTCGCCGCCAGCAGCAGCGCGCCCGCCCATATGGGGGTTCTCACGTGCCGTTCTCCTGTCTGGAAGGGGTTTTCGCTTCCTCGCGTTCGCTCCCCAGATAGGCCGCGACCACAGCCGGGTCGGACAGCACCTGCTCCGGCGGGCCCTGTGCGATGACCTTGCCGAAGTCGAGCACCACGACCACGTCACACACCGCGCTGACCAGTTCGATGTCGTGTTCCACCAGGACGATCGCGGTGCCGGTGCGTTCCGGGATCTCGGCGAGCCGCCGGGCCAGCAACCGGGTCTCCGCGCTCGACTGCCCGGCAGCGGGCTCGTCGAGCAGCAGCACGGGCGGCTGGCCCGCGGCCAGTCCGGCGACCTCCAACAAGCGCCTGCTCGCGATGTCGACGGTGTCGATCGGCACGTCCGCCCCGGGGCAGCCGAACAGCTCCAACTGCTCGTCGATCTCCTGGCGTGTGAGCTTCCGCCCGGCCGCGACCTGCAGGAACATCCCCGCGGTGAGCGCGGCGGGCACACGCAACTGCTGGAAACTGCGGCGGATCCCGGCGCGGGCCCTGCGGTGCGCGGGCAGCCGGTCCACCGGTTCGCCGTTGAGCAGCACCGATCCGCCGTAGCCGTCGACGAAGCCGGTGATCGTGTTGATCACAGTGGACTTCCCCGCGCCGTTCGGGCCGACCAGGCCGACGATCGACCGGCTCGGCACGGTCAGGCTGACGCCGTCGACCGCGACCAGGTTGCCGAACCGCACACGCAGGTCGACGAGTTCCAGCACAGTCGGACCGTGTTCCCTGGTGCGCGCCACCGGCTCCGTGTCGTCCACTGTGGCCGGGGTGATCTTCGCGCGTCTGCCACGGCGGCGGGCGCGGATGTCGTCGGTCTGGCTGACGCCGTTGCGCAGGACGTGCACGGCGGCGATGCCGAAGAACATCGCGGCGAGGTCCTGCGGGACACCGATCTTGTCGATCAGCACCGGGAACAGCGCGCCGACCAGCCCGCCCAGCACCGCGCCCTCGATGTTGTGCGCGCCGATGAACAACGCGATGGCGAAGAACGCCACTGACGCGGCCGAGGTGAAGTTCGTCGCCGACACGATGCCGAGCTGGCCCGCCATCAGCCCACCGGAGACACCGGCGACGAACGCGCTGAGCGCGAACGCGGCCAGCTTGCCGACCGCGACGCTGTTGCCGTGTGCGGCCGCGGCCCGTTCGGACTCCCGGATCTCGATCCACGCCCCGCCGATCCGCGTCCGGTCCAACCACCGCAGCAGCACGAACAAGGCAGCGGCGACGATCGAGGCGAACACGAAGTAGGCGGCGTCGGAACTGAACAGCTCCGGCCGCCGGACGAAGGCGAAGTCGTCCTGGCCGGGGAAGTCCAGCGCACCGAACACGACGTCGAGCGAGGTGGCGAAGGCGAACGTGGCCACCGCGAGGTTCACCCCGCGCAGCCGCAGCGCGGGCAGACCGATGGCGATCCCTGCCACCACGGCGGCCAGGCCACCGAGCACGAGCCACACGTAGAACCCACCGGGCACGTCACCGACGTTGCACCAGCCGACCACCCACGCTCCGATGGCCGCGAAGGACATCTGGCACAACGAGATCACCCCGGCCCGGCCGGTGATCAGGCCGTAGCTCTGCATCATCACGACGGCCACCGCGCCGCCGGTGAGCAGGAACACCAGGTAGCTGGAGGCCAGCCCGGACACCAGCGCGACAGCGACAGCACCGACGGCAAGGCCCGCGAGCAGACGCCAATCCCTCATCGCGAACTCCCCGTCGTTGTCGTCTCGCCGAGATAGAGCGCCCGCAGCCGGTTCTCGTCGCCGAGCAGGTCCGCGCTGTCTCCGTCGAAGGCGATCTCCCCCTTGGCCAGGACGTACGCGTGGTCGGCAATGGACAGTGCGAGCGTGGCGAACTGCTCGACGAGCAGCACGCTGACGCCGTCGGCCGCCAGGTCGCGGACCGCGGTGGCCAGCCGGGTGAGCACGACCGGGGCCAGGCCGAGGGACATCTCGTCGATCAGCAGTACCTTGGGCCGGGTCAGCAGCGCGCGGCTGATCACCAGCATCTGCTGCTCACCTCCGGACAGCAGACCGGCCGCGGCGTGTTCCTGTTTGCGCAGCTCGGGAAACAGCTCGAACGCGGTACCGATGGCGCCGCCGTCCCGGCAGGCGACTCGGAGGTTCTCGGTCACGGTCAGCTCACGGAACACCGTGCGGTTCTGTTCGACATGAGCCACACCGAGCCGGGTGCGCCGCCACGCCCTGACCCGTTCGATCCTGGTGCCGTCGAGCAGGATCGACCCTGAGCTGACCGCCGTGGCCCCGGAGATACCTTCCAGCAGGCTGGTCTTGCCCGCGCCGTTCGCGCCGAGCAGCACGGTGACCTGTCCGGCGCGGGCCTCCATCGACACCGACCGGACCACCGGCAGCCCGGCTCGTTCGACGGTCACGTCCTCAAGGCGCAGCACGGTGTCACCGCCCGATGTCAGCGACGTGACCGGTTACCGCGTCGACCGCGTCCCGCTGCGTCGGTTGCAGCTCCTGGCCTGCCATCGCGGACATCAGCGGAAAAAACGGATCCGAGATTGTTTTCTTGCCGCACAACGCCTCCAGCACCGCCAGGCCGCAGAATGGCACGGTCGCCGGGTTGTAGCCGCCCTCGTGCGTCAGCACCAGCCTGCCGGCACAGACCTTGTCGGCGACGTGCGCGACCATCGTGGTCATTTCGCGGAATCCCTCCGAGGTGACCATCTGACGGCCGAGCTGGTCCATCGCGCCCGCGTCGAATCCACACGCGACCATCACCAGGTCGGGTTGGAACCGCTGGATCGCGGGCAGCACGACAGTCTGCATGGCGTACCGGTAGCCGCCGTCGCCCGTGCCGGGCGGGAGGGGCAGGTTCAGCGCGTAGCCCAGTCCCGCGCCGGTTCCGCGTTCGGTCACCTTGCCGGAGTCGACCGGGAACACGTTGTCCTGGTGGATGGAGATCGTCAGCACGTCCGGGTCGTCGTAGAACACGGCCTGTGTGCCGTTGCCGTGGTGCACGTCCCAGTCGACGACCGCGACCCGCTTCGCGCCCAGTGCGCGTTGCGCGTGCCGGACGGCGATCGCGATGTTGTTGAACACGCAGAAGCCCATGCCCGCGTCGGGCAGCGCGTGGTGTCCCGGTGGGCGGACCAGTGTGTAGGCGTTGCGCACACGGTTGTCCCACACCGCTTCGACCGCCTCGATCACGCCACCGGCCGCCAGCGCGGCGATGTCGTAGGTGCCGCGGCCGAAGGGCGAGATCCCGTCACCGGCGTCCCCGCCGCCCGGACGGTCGCTGTCGGCCTGGATCCGGGCGACGTAGCCGGGGCTGTGCACGCGCCGCAGTTCGTCCTCGGTCGCCGGTCGCGGCCTGATCGGCACCAGCTCGTCGATCAGGCCGGACACCACCACCAGTTCGTGCGTGCGGCGACGGGTGTCGCTCATGTCGTAGTGCCACAACGGTTGCACACCGATCCGGGGATCCGGCTCGAACAACGCCGCCCGCGTCCCGCGATCGAGCCAGCTGTACAGCTCGTGGTAGAGATAACCGGTCGCCATGGTGGCAAGCATCCGTCGCGGAGTGGGGCCGATCGGTCCGTAAAAATACGGAAGTTCCCGCTAAGGTCCTCCGTGTGGACCTCTCAGCGATCGCGGGTTGGGTCGGGCTTGAGCCGACCGCAGAGCGGATGGACAGGTTGGCGTGGGCGACGCCGTTCGTCATGGCCGCAGCCGAGGTGGTCAGGGAGCTGCCCTGCGCCCCTGATGAAATCCCTTCTGCCGGGCGCAATCCCGTTCCGTTGCGCCATCAGATCCCGGCTCGGACAGCCGTGGCGACGCGGCCACACGAGCTCGGGGCGATCGAGGCGGCGCTGGCCATCCGGCGGGGCGAGCTGTCCCCCGCCGAACTGCTGGCGTCCTGCCGGGAACAGATCGGACGCACCGATCCCGCGATCCACGCCTTCGTCCGGACCGCTGTCGACACAGCGCCGCAGGACGGCGTGCTACACGGGATCCCCTACGCGGCCAAGGATCTGGTGGACACCGCGGATGTGGCGTGCGAGTACGGAAGCACCGCGTTCACCGGCCGGGTGGCGAGCACGGACGCCACGGTGGTGACCAGGATCCGCGCCGCGGGCGGGGTCCTGACGGGCAAGACCGCCACCCACGAGATCGCGTACGGCATGTCGACACCTGGTGTGCGCAACCCGTGGAACCTGGAGAAGATGGTGTCCGGGTCGTCCGGTGGGTCTGCTGCCGCACTGGCTGCCCGGCAGGTGCCGCTGGCGTTGGGGACCGACACCGGCGGATCATTGCGGGTGCCGTCGGCGTTCTGCGGCACCACGGCGATCAAACCCACGTACGGACTGGTGCCGTCCACAGGCGTGATGACACTGGCGCAGTCGTTCGACACGGTCGGCCCGATGGCACGCAGCGCCCAGGACTGCTGGCTGCTGCTGCGAGTGCTGACCGGACAGGCACCGGCGGAGCCGGACGCTGTCGTGGCCGACATCGAGCAGGTGCGTGTGGGTGTCGCCGACATCGCGACACCGGACCAGCTGGCCGTCGCCGAAACGCTCCGCGGACTCGGCGCGCGACTCGTGGACATGCAGTTGCCGCCGCTGGACATCGCCCAGGCGGTGGGGACCGTGCTGGCGGTTGTCGAGGCTTCGACCGAGTTCCGCGGTCACCTGTCCGGCGAAGCCCAGTTCTCCGACGAGACCCAGTCGATGCTGGAAGCAGGTCTGACCGTGCCGGTCGCCGACTTCCTGCACGCACAGCGGGTCCGCGCCGCGATCCGCCGCACGTACGTCGCGTTGTTCGCCGACGTCGATGTGATCCTGATGCCGACGAGCCCGGTGACCGACCTGCCACACGGTGCCTCCGATGTGGACGGTGTGCCGCTGATTCCGGTGCTCACCCGGTTCACGTTCCTGGCCAACCTGACCGGGCTGCCCGCGATCGCGTTTCCCTGTGGCTTCACCTCCGCCGGTATGCCCGTCGGCGCCCAGCTGATGGGGTCGGCCGGAAGCGAGGCGCTACTGGCCGCAGTGGCGGGCGCGTATCAGGACGTGACCGACTGGACCGCCCGTAAACCAGTGGAGTCCTTGCGCAGCAGCAGCACCGCGACCAGCGCGAGCGCGGCCACCGCGGCGAAGAAATAGAACCCCCACGGGTAGGCCACGCCCGCGGTGACCATCGCGCCGGTGATGAACGGCCCGACGATCGAGCCGATCCGGCCGACCGCCGACGTCATGCCGAGCGCGGTGCCGCGTGCGTGCGCGGGAAAGGCCTGCGCGACGTACCCGTAGATCAGCACCTGCGCGGAGAACACGAACACGCCGGTCAGCAGGACCATCGCGTTCAGCAGGAAACCGCTGTCGATCCGCAGGCTCAGCGCGGCGAGAAGGACCGCGCTGGCGCCGAACCAGATCCGGGCGACACGCCGGATGCCAACGCGGTCGGCGACCGCCCCGGCGACCAACAGCCCGATCACCGCGCCGACGTTGAGCACCAGCAACAAAGTGACCGAGGTCGACAACGGGTACCCGGCCGTACGCATCAGCTGCGGCAGCCACGTGTTGAGCCCGTAGACCAACAGCAGGCCCATGAACGAACCGGTCCACACCGCGACGCTGATCCGCCGCCACTTCGGCCCGACGAGTTCCCGCAGCGCGAACCGTTCGGTCTCGCCCTGCTGTTTGGCCGCGAGGAACGCGCTCGACTCGGGCAGCTTCCACCACATGATCGGCAGGAGGACCAGCCCGGCGATGCCGCCGCCGTAGAACAGCACCTGCCAGTTCTCCTTGGCCACCAACGCGAGCAGCGACGTCAGCACGGCGCCGACGTGGTAGCCGGTCATCGTGTACGTGCTGGCGGTGGCCCCGCGCCCGGCGGGCAGGTTCTCGGTCATGACCGTCAGCGCGACCGGCATGCAGGCACCGAGTCCCAGTCCTGCCATGAACCGGAACACGGCGAAGATGGCCACGTTCGGCGCCAGCGGGACCACCAGGGTGAAGATCGAGAACACCAGCACCGAGCCGATCAGCATCCAGCGGCGGCCGAACCGGTCGGTGAGCGGCCCGAGCCCGGCGGCGCCGACCGCGACGCCGACCAGCGACAGCGTCGCCACCAGGGTCGCACCGGCCGGGGTGAAGCCGAGGTAGCCGCTTTTGAGCAGGGTCGGGATGGTGGCGCCGAGCGCGACCAGGTCGTAGCCCTCGATCAGAACTGTCAGCCAGCAGAGCGCGGCCGTCCAGACCGGGCGGGTGGGAGACGCCGTCATTGCCGTCCTCCTTACTGCGGAGTGATCACTCCGGTGTGGTCAAGTGGGTGTCGACCTGGATCAGCCGCGGACCGCTGCCGGGGGACTTGAGCACGGCACGCAGGTGCTCGACCTCGGTGACCGCCGTGGCCCGCACGCCGTAGCCCTCGGCGATCCGGGTGAAGTCCAGCCCCGGGATCTCGGTGCCGGGGACGTCCGGTGTGCCGAGCAGGCCACCGAACCAGCGCAACGCGCCGTAGGTTCCGTTGCGCAGAACGACGAACGTGACCGGCACGTTGTAGTGCGCCGCCGACCACAGCGCGGTGATGCCGTAGTTCGCCGAGCCGTCACCGACCACGGCGACGACCGGGCGGGTGGGGCGGCCCATCGCCACCCCGACCGCGGCGGGCAGGCCGAACCCGAGACCGCCGGACGCGGGGAAGAAGTACGAACTCTGCATCCGCAGGTCCATCTGCCGCCACCACGCGGTGTTGGTCGACGTGGACTCCACGACGTAGCTGGTGTCGGCGGGCTGGGTGTCGCGCAGCGCGGCGAACACCTGCTCCGGGTGCATGGCCCCGTCGCCTGCCGCCGGTTCCGGGTTCGGCACGAAACCGAGGCCCTGCGCGTGCGGGCTGGCGGGCAGCCGGGCCAGCAGTTCCTCGATCACGATACCGGGATCCGCCACCACCGACTCCCCCATCGGCGCGCGTGCCGCCGCCGAGGGGTCGTCGGTCACGTGCACCAGCCGGGCCCCCTCCGGCAGGTACGGCCCGGGAACGTGCTGGTGGTACCGGAAAACAGGCGCGCCGAGCACCAGGATCAGGTCGTGCCCGGCGAGTTCGGCGGAGACCTGACCGATCCCGGCGGGCAGCACACCTCGAAACAGCCGGTGCCGGTTCGGGAACGGCAGCCGGTACGGCGACGGCGCCACCCGCACCGGGATCTCCAGGTGTTCGGCCAGTGCGACCGCGCGGTCGAACAGTCCGGCGGTGTCGATCTCGCCGCCGAGCACCAGAGCCGGACTGCGCGCGGCCTTGACCCGTTCGACGATCATGGACAGTTGTGCCTCGCTCGGCGTGGCCCCGTGCCACACGTGCCGATCGAGCGTGACGGCGGCGGTGTCGTCCAGCTCGACGCCCCAGTCGTCGTAGGGCACCGAGAGATAGGTCGGGCGTCGCCGCAGCTCAGCCTCGAACACCGCCTGGGCGAGCGCGCGGGGCACATCGGCGGCGCAACTGGGCTCAGCGGCCCAGCCCACCAGCGGCCGCATCAGCTGTGTCGAGTCCACATTGGCCAGCATCGCCTCCAGCCCGATGGCCGACCGCACCTGCTGGCCTGCCGTGATCACCAGTGGTGAGCGGGAGTAGACCGCGTTGGTCAGCGCGCCCATGGCGTTGCCGGAGCCCGCGGCGGCGTGCAAGTTGACCAGGACCGGCTGGCCGGTCACCTGCGCGTAGCCGTCGGCCATTCCGACGACGACGCCTTCGTGCAGGCCGAGGACGTACCGGAACGAGTCGCCGAGCCCGGTCAGGAAGGGCAGTTCGTTCGAGCCGGGGTTGCCGAAGATGGTGGTCAGGCCACGGTCTTCGAGGAACTCGTGTGCGATCCGGCGGACAGTCGGCATCTCTGGACCATATGCAGCACGCCGGTACATGTTCCAATAGATGTTACCGACGACTGTTATCGATGGGATCGATGATGCCGGACTTCGACCTGAACCTGGTTCGGACGTTCGTGCTGCTCTACGAGACGCGCAGCGTGACCGCCACCGCCGAGTCGATGCACGTCACCCAGCCAACGATCAGCTACAGCCTGCAGAAACTCCGACGGCGGTTCGACGACGACCTGTTCCGCCGCGCCAAGGGCGGCCTGGAACCCACGACCAAGGCCCGTGAGCTCTACGAGCCGCTGCACGGGGCGCTGGCCAGCATCGAGTCGGCGGTCAGCGGCACGCTCTCGTTCGATCCGTTGACCGCGCACGCGCAGTTCACGCTGTGCCTGTCCGACCTCGGCGAGGTGTCGCTGCTGCCCAGGCTGATGGCCGCGCTGCCCAGCCGCGCTCCGGGCGTCAGGCTGACCGTGCGGCCGTTGGACGTGGTCAACGTGGCCGACCAGCTGGGCCGGGGCGACATCGACGCGTTCATCGCCTCACCGTTGATCAGCTCGCAGCGGATCGCACGGATCCCGTTGTTCTCGGAGGGCTACGTCGGCATGGTCGCCGAGGGCCACCCGCGGTTGCGCGGCGAGCGTGTCACTTTCGCCGATCTGGCTGCCGAGCGTCACATCACGGTGTTCGGGCCGACCGGGCACGACGGACCGCGCAAGGCACTGGCGGCGTCCGGGCTGCTCGACCGGGTCGTGTTGGAGGTGACCAGGTTCGCCGCACTGCCGTACCTGGTGCAGCGCGGCGATCTGGTCGCGATGGTCCCGCGTGACGCGGCCGAGGTCTTCGCGGGCACACACCCGGTCCGGCTGCTGGAACTGCCGTTGGCGATCGAACCGGCCCAGGTGTCGATATATACGCGACACGCGCACGCCCGCAGCCCCGGTCAGCGCTGGCTGGTCGAGTTCATGCACGACCTGCTTGCCGCTCCGAGAGACTGATGCCTGCCCGGTTCAGGGTCGAGCAGATCACTCGTTACCCCGAGGATTCGCCCACACGAGGTGCGGCGTGATGTTCGATCGACTGGGCACGTATTTGAGCGCGTTCTCCGGTTCGGCCAGCATGAACTGATTCCGACCGTCCACAGTCGTCATGTACGCGCCATCGTCGAGCGTCATGCCCCACGCGACCACCTGTGCATCGGTCTGCTCGCCGAACTCCAGCACCACGGCGAACACCTTCGGCGCCTGATCCGCGACCATATCTGATATCAACTCCATGAATCCCGTGCCACTCGCGCCTGTGCTCTTTGCCGGGCTTTTGCTCATGACGATCTCCCCGAGGTTGATGTTGTTCGGCGTTAGCGCCCCGGGAGCCCAGGGCGATGGGTGCGACTGACAGAACCAGGTGGGGCCCGGATGAACCAGATCGAACACGAATCCATCTCGAAGCGGAAATGTATCACCCCCATACTCTGACCTGCATAAACGGGACCGCCACCGTTCCACAGACCCGAATGGGTGAGATCTTTCGATCATGGGCGAGCCGAACGATGTTCACCGATCCGGAAGACGCCGGGCGCTAAACTTGAATACTCCTCAGCGGCCGATTTTGACGTCCACCCAAGCAATAGTATCGAAACTGACAGAGGTACGCTTGGCCACTGGCCATAAACGACGAGAACATTGAAGTCGAGAATCCGGAAACGGGGACATCATGACCACCCGACGCGAAAGCTTGGCGCAGCGCCGCGCAGCGATGGGGTTCACCCAGGAGGCACTGGCGGCTGCCCTTCGCGTAAGCCGGATAACGGTCAGTCGGTGGGAACGTGGCACCCTCACACCTCAACCGCGGTCCCGCCATCGCCTGGCTCAGGTCCTGAAGATCTCTTTGGAGACGCTGGACACCCTGCTGCCACGCTCTTTCAAAGCTCCGGATGCACCGAATGGCGAACCGTTCGAGGTTCCACGGTCGATCGACCTTGTCACCATCGCCGACCTGCGGCAGCAAGTTCAACAGATTGACGAGTTGTACGATCGTGTCCCATCGACCTCGCTGCTCGCTGAGGCTGGCCACGTCCTCGGCCATATCGGGTTCCTCCGCGGGCAAGCAGCGACAAGTCGGGCTCACCGAGACCTCCGTGAGCTGGAAGCCGAAGCCGAGACCTTAATGGGACAACTCGTCTGGGATGCCTCCCAACGGCGAGATCACCAGTGCGCTCGGCAGCACTTTGACAAGGCTGTTCAGGCAGCACAGGAGATCAAGAACGCCGCCGCGGCGGGACACGCCCTTCTGCGCAAGAGTTACATCGCCCTCTACGGCGAGCAGGACGCGCAATCGGGTCTTGCTCTTACACGGCGAGCGGCTGACGCCACATCAAATGTCAGCAACATCCTTACCGGCTTGGCCCTGCTGCACACCGCGGAGGCACACGCGATGCTCGGAAATCGGCGCGACTGCGAGGCCGCCCTGAGCCAGGCAGAGACACAGTTCGCTACAGCCAGCACGTATGACGTCGCAGGCTTCCTGTTCTCCTCGTCCCAGTTCAATCGGATGGCAGGTTCGTGTTACCTGTTCCTAGGCCTTCACCAACGCGCACAAGCTGTACTTGAGACGACCGCCAGCAGCATGAAGCAACGAAAGTCGCGCGCGATCGTTCTGGGTAACTTGAGCCTTGCACGCCTACGGCTGGGGGAACTGCACGGAGCCACGGACGCACTGCACGAGGCCATCGACGTCGTTGAACAGACACGTGGTGGAGGCGGCCTCAACGTTGTGTTCGACGCGGGACGGGAACTTCGGCCATGGCGGTCCGAACAAGTGGTCGATGAGGTCTACGATCGATTGTTGTCTCTGATGACCACGGCGTAGAGGGAGCTTCGTGACGAGACCAGGTGTTGATCAGCAGAAGAACCGCATCCGCGAGCACATCTGGAAACTACTCACACAACACCACGCGGCACATGACGAAGACGTCCGCGGACGCATTCCCGACTTCGTCGGTGCCGACGTCGCTGCTGATCGGCTCGCTGATCTGCCGCAGTGGCGGTCCAGCCAGGTGGTCAAGGCTGTTCCGGACAAGGCGCAGTATCCCGCTCGCGTCCGAGCGCTGCGCGAGGGCAAGGTCGTCTACATGGCGGTCCCCAAGCTCGCCAAGCAGCATCCGTTCTACCTGCTTGACCCAGCCCATCTGTCTGTCACACCAGAAGTAGCAGCATCGTCCACCGGCGCTGCTGAGGTGGCGCGCAACGTAGGTGTTGATGAGCTGATGCCCATAGACATGGTGATCTGTGGCAGCGTGGCGGTCAATCGACGGGGATCTCGTCTCGGCAAAGGCGCCGGTTACGCGGACATCGAAGTCGCCCTCCTGCAAGAAGCCGGGCTGATCGGGCCGGCAACGACCATCGTCACAACCGTTCATCCCCTCCAGGTCGTCGACACGGATCTTCCTGAAACCGTGCACGACTTCGGTGTCGACCTGATCGTCACGACGGACGAAGTCATCGTCTGCGGCCAGGCTCGTCGACCACCAGGGATCGTCTGGGAACACCTGCACTCCGAGAAGATCTCGGCCATCCCACCGCTTGCCTTGCTCGCCGCAGAGCGCGGAATCTCGTGGTAGTCCGATCCTCCAACGGTTTGGACCAAACACCCTGGCAGAAGCACGGTTCGGGCAGATAACGAGCTGCCCGACCACACCACCCACGCCGATGCGCGGAACGCTGGACCGGCCTTCGGTCTACACCGAGTAGCGTCTGACCAGGTTCGCCTCTGCTGCTCGCTGTCGCTCGGGGTGGTCGGCGAGTCGAGTTGATGTGGTCGCTGCCACCGCGAGCAGCTCATTGGCGCGTTCGCGGTCACCCGCACGAGCAGCTGCGTAAGTTCCCACTTGTGCATGTTGTTCGTGAATGACTTTCCCGCAGAGCGTATACGGGCGCTGACGCTCGTTCCCTGCTGAGCTCCCCTGGAAACCAGTTGTATCACCTCCGGGGGCGGTGGAACGTGCCAATCGATACGCTTCGGTCATGCACGTTGACCTGCGGAAGTACGACGCTGTTCATGAGATCGAGCGGGCATCCGAGGGGCTTGGTGTGAAGCTCGACCGTTCGACCGAAGTGTCCAAGCGTCGATCGATCGGCGCTCGGACTGATCGCGGCACGTGGGTCAGGATCGAGGTTCGCTCGGTGGTGAAGGCGGCTGCGCAGGGGCAGGTCGCCAACGGGATGGAGGCGGCGGGTGTACTGAACGGTATCGCCAAGCCGAAGTGGTACGCCTCCGTGTCCTGGATCGACAACATCGCAGGGGAAGCCGTGACATGGCGTGCCGACGAGGTCGAGTTGGTCATGGAGGCTCCAGTACGGTCGCGCGGGTCCCTGCTGGAGGCTCCGGATTTGTCGGCGGATTGGTGGGCCACGTTCAACACATCGCTGGACAACCTGATGGCCCAGCACACAACCCGGGTCGCCACACCCGACACTGAGCCGATCAGCCAGGAGTTGGTGACTCATGCAATCGAGCAGGCGTTCCCGGGCCAGGTGAACACCACCATGACCGACCTGCCTTGGGCACCGGCGCACGCTGATCTGAACTGGGCGAACGTGACAGCACCGGAGTGCTGGATTCTGGACTGGGAGGATCACGGGATGGCACCACGTGGCTTGGACTCCGCCACGCTGTGGGTCACCTCGTTGGCCGTCCCAGCTCTTGCCGAGCGAGTTCGCGCCGAACGGCGCAAGGACCTGGACACCCGCACTGGACAACTCATGGCGCTGTTCCACTGCTCGAAGATCCTCAATGACTCCAGCGCCAAGGAAAGTCCGATTTATCAGCCTGTCGCCCGTGAGGCCGCCCAAATGGTCACTGCTTTGCAGGGGCAGCGATGAGCGAGCGGTAGCGGCGGACCATGGCGGGATCGACTGTCAGGCCGGAGGCGTCGACAAGGTCTGCCAAGTGCCCAGACTTGCTGGTCCCGACCGCGATTCTTGCGGCTGGCGGCAGTTCGAAGGCGAGCCGGAAGGCAGCTTGATGCACGCTGGCGCGCTGACCAGGTACGAACACATCGAGGTTTGCACTCTGCCAAGCCGCGTGCTGGCCCTCGCTGCCGAACGGGCTCATGCCCCATCGACGTTCTGGCGGAACACCGAACACCCGGCTCACGTGTTCGCATGTTTTGAACATCGGTTCGTTGAGGGATAGGCCGGCGCGCAGCATCAGCACGTCTGGTTTGGGGTCGACAATGGAATCGAGTTCGGCGAGCGGACTTGGGTCCCATGACGCGATACCCCATGCGCTGCACAGACCAGTCGTCACAGCATCCGCGAGCACCGCGCAGGCGGCGACAAGAGTGTTGCCGCCTGCGCTGGTTGGGATGGTGCTGAGCGTGCGTTCTGGGTTGTGCAGGAACACCACATCTGGTGTTCGGCCGAGGTCGTCGGCCGACCGCTCGATTGCCTGTCGCAATCGCATGGGTTCCAGGGAATGGCCTACCTGTCCAGCCGCGTGGTCGTCCGGGAAGAAACCGACCTTGGTGGAGACGGTGAACTGACTGAGGAGATCCGCAGCGACGGCCGCAAGACGCCGATGCGAGGTAAATCGGCTGTAGTTGTAGGCAGTATCGATACCACGCACACCCAACTCTATGGCGTGTTCGAGTAGGTCCCGGTTGGGACCAGACCGGTATAGCCCGAGAACAACGCCTCGGTCATCTCGGCGCACACGCCCTCCTTCAGCAGTGGCTCGGCCACGATCGCTGCATCCAGGTTGGTCGCTTGGGCAAGTTCAGCGAGCACTACAGGGCGACCGGACAACAGTTCTCGCACAACAGGTTCGGCCCGCTGTGCGAAGGTGATCCTTTTGCCAGCTGCCACCACGGCCAGAGCCTGGCCTTCCCGCTCAATATGCGGTGGGAAGTCCGCGATGCACACCACCTCGGCGGGCGGTCCGAACACGCCGCGGGTAGCCACGTGCCGGGGCGGTGGCCGTTCCGCCTCGCGTCTCATGAGGTATTCGCCGATCGAGTAGTCGGCCAGCAAGCGGGCAACGTCTTCCTGTAGCTCGTCCTGCTGCGGCTCCTGCTCCGATGGGTGGTCCGACCGTCTGAGGTCGTGGCGGAAGGTTTCTCGTTCTCGGCTACGGTCTGCCACCCATGTCAGCCAATCCACACCGGTGCGTTTCACGAACCCGAACGTGACGTGCAGGCTGTAGCCGATCCCGCGATCAGCACGAGTCGCCTGGTGCCAGTACCCCCGAGGGACGTGCATGACGTCGCCGGGCTGCATGGTGCCTGACCAGACGACGTCGTCGCTAGGTTCAGCGTTGGGTTCAGCGTCTCGATACATCGGTACCGGTCGTGAACGGCCCCGCACGTCCCAGGACTTCTGCCCGCTGAGCTGGACGATCACGACATCGTGGTCATCCCAATGCAGCGAGAATCCAGCGGCCTCCTGCGTGGTCAGGTAGACGTTCACCTGAACCAATTCTCGCGCCCACCACTGCAACGCGCGACAGGCGATTTCCATGGTGGGATCGAAGGAATCCAGTGAGTCGAGCACCACCGTGCAGCCTGACTCCAGTAGCCGACCAAGTTGATCCATGTTCGCGGAACGGAGTGCTTGTCCTCGGCGAGTGGTCGCTTGGCTGAGAAACTTGTCCGGGTGCAGCTCTGCACCGTTCATGAAGCATCGAAACTGTGGGGGTGCAAGGGTTCGGCGCATGATGACGTCCAGCAACGAGTGCGGTGTCAGCAGTCGACGGCAGAGGGCTGGATCAGGCATGCGTCCGTGGGCGAACATTTCGCCGAGGCCGCTGGCTCCGCTCCAGCCCAATGCCTTCTCGATTGAGCGGACGAGGTAGTGGTCCACTGCTCCTACCCCGGTCAGTCAGCCTCGGGGATGTTCAGGCCGTCGCCGCCCTGATCACCGTGTCCGTCGCCGCCCGCGTCCTGAGCGCCGTCGGAATGCACGGCATCGAATCGGTTGCGCATCGGAGACAAACTGTCCACGGCGAGCACCAACGGGTCATTACTTTCCGAAATCATGTCATTCCTCTCTGCGTTCGACTTCATCACTACCAACGTCAGGTCCTGGCGGGTACCACCTGACGGGTGCGTGTTCGGGGTGGCGGGCACTTGGTTCTGCACTGACGAGTGGTATCGCACCACCCGTGTTCATGACAGGACTTGCAGGCACATGCTTAAGACATGCACGGCACCAGGGGCCTTTTTGATCACAGACAACACGACCCAACGGGGTTGCTCCAGCCCATCGGAACAATGTTCCGCCGATTGCTCGAACCTCGCGTCGACTTCTTCTTCACCGCCGACACCTGGACCGGCAACCCGACGATCCTCGAACCCCACAAGTGCACCGAACTCGTCTGGGCCGACCCCGACCAACTACCGGCGGACGCACTGGGCTACATAGGACACGCGATCAGGAATGCCCGAGCTGGACGCCATTTCCACGAGCACGGCTGGGCACCTACGGACGCATAACTGGTGCCGAGTCCGCCACCTTGCACGACCGGAGGAGGGCTAGTCCTCGGCGTCCTCCGGTCCGCGCAGCACCCAGTGCTTGCGGCGCACGTAGTAGCCGATCCCGGACACGACCAGGATGCCCAGCGTGACCAGCAGACTGGGCCGCCCGACGGCCGGGTCCCGCGCGGTCTGGAACGTCACGAACACCAGCGCCACCAACGCGAGCACCGGCGCCACGGGGAACCACGGCATCCGGTACGCGGCGTGCGTGGTGGTCCCGTTGCGGCGACCGGCGAGGGCGGCGAGGCACAGCGCCGCGTAGACAACGATCAACGAGGAACCGGTCACCACCAGCAGCACGTTCAGGTCCACAAAGCACACCACGGCCGACAGCGCGCCGACCACCAGCGTGGCCACCCAGGGCGTGTGGAACTTGGGGTGGATCGCGCCGAGCGCCCGGTTGACGGCCTTGGGCCACACGGAATCCCGTGCCGTGCTGAAGAACAGGCGCGCGGTCAGCAGCAGGATGGCCAGGACCGCGTTGATGATCGCCAGCGCGACCACGAGACTGATCACGGTGTTCAGCCCGGAGCCCGCGCGTTCGGTGATGAAGTACTCCATCATGTTGCCCGCGCTGAACAGGCTGTTCAGCGACGGTGCGCCGAGCAGCACGGCGGTCACCGGGATGATCTCGGCGACGACCGTGATCACCAGCGCCCACAGGATCGCCCGTGCGATCCCGCGGGAGGCGTCCGTGGTCTCCTCGCCCAGCACGACCGCGGACCCGTAGCCGTTGTAGGCGAAGATCGCGATCGCGATGGCGGCGCCGATCACGCCGATGCCCACGGCGGCGGGCGGACTGCTCGCGACCGGTTCGGCGAACGGCGACCGTTCCACATTCAGGAAACCGAGCGCGGCCACGACCACCAGCGCCAGGATCTCGATCGCCAGGAAAACACCGGTGACCCACGCGTTGAGCTTGATGTCCAGCACACCGAACACCGCCGCCACCACGACGGTCACCGCGGCCACCACCGGGCCGTTGAGCCCGGGGAACACCGCCGACAGGTAGATGCCGACGCCCAGCGCGATCACCGCGACGATGATCACCTGGGTGACCAGGATCAGGCCCATCACCAGGAATCCCGGCAACCGGCCGAGCACGCGGCCGACGATCGCGTACTCGCCACCGGCCAGCGGGTAGGCCGAGGCCAGTTCGGCGTAGACGAACGCCATGAACACGCCGACGACGCCCGCGGCGAGGAAGCTCCAGATCGCACCGGTCCCGGCCTGGCCGATCACCCCCGGCGCGATGATGAAGACCGAGGACGCCGGGCTGATCGCCGACAACGTGATGAGCAGTGCGCCGAGAACTTTCAACCCTCGCCGCAACCGGGGTGCGGGCACAGCACGGACAGACTCGCTCATAGCCACCTCCGAGACCGGAGTTCTTTGAAGATGCATCAAAGAACTCGGTTCCCGCCCAGTCAAGAGGCAATTTGGTTTTTCGACGATCGTTCGACAAAATCGTGACCATGGCACGTCCCAAGCGGCAGGAGGCCCGCCGCACGCAACTGATGGACGCAGCACGGCACGCAGTGGTCGAGCGTGGCCTGGTGGACCTGCGGCTCGGCGACGTCGCCGAGCGGGCAGGGCTGTCCGCCGGGTCGGTGCTCTACTACTTCCCCACGCTGCCCGCCCTGCTGCAGGAGGTGCAACGGGAAGCGATCAGCCGGTTCTGCACCGCGCGCGAGGAGGCCGTCCGCGACGAGCCGGACCCGAGCCGGAGGCTGCTCGCGATGATCGACAGCGGCCTGCCGGACGGTCCCGGCGACGAACTGGCCTACCTGCTCTACGAGCTGGGCGCGTTCGCCCGCAAGGACCCCGCGTACGCGGCGAGGTACATCGAGCTCTACCAGCGGCAGGTGGCCATCTACGTCGGCATCCTCGAAGCGGGCGCGGCGACGGGGGCGTTCCGCCTCTTCGGCGACTCGCTGACCATCGCCCGCAACCTCGTGACCCTGGAAGACGGATACGGCCTGTACATGACGATGGCCGTGCCCACCTACGAACCCGCCGACGCGAAACGGCAGATCATCGCCTACGCGTCGGCCGTGACCGGATGTGAGCTCCAATGACGCTGAAGACCCCCTCCGGCAAGCCGCGCTTCCGCTCACTGGGCGTGGACCTGCCCGGCCAGCCGGGGCCGTCCAACGCGATCACGGACGTGCCCGGCGTGGCGGTCGGCTACACCACGCTCATCTCCGGCGAGTCCGTCCGCACCGGAGTCACGGCGATCCTGCCCCGTCCACACGAGACGGTGGCGCATCCGTGTGCCGCGGGCTGGTACTCGTTGAACGGCAACGGCGAGATGACCGGCACGACGTGGCTCACCGAAACCGGCGCACTGAGCCTGCCGGTGCTGATCACCAACACGCACGCGGTCGGCCCGTGCCACCGTGGCGTGATCGACTGGGTCGCCGAGAAGAAGCCGGACGGCGCGCACGAATGGCTGCTGCCCGTGGTCGCGGAGACGTGGGACGGGTACCTCAACGACATCAACGCGCCGACAATCCAGCCAGTGCACGCGATGGCGGCGATCGAGGCGGCCGCCACCGGCCCCGTCGAGGAGGGCTCGGTCGGCGGCGGCACGGGAATGAACTGCTACGGCTTCAAAGGCGGCAGCGGCACGGCCTCACGTCTGGTGTCCCACGGCCCGCACGAGTACACGGTGGGCGCGTTCGTCCAGGCCAACTTCGGTTCACGGCGGGAGTTGACCGTCGCGGGAAACCCCGTGGGAGCGCTGCTGGGCGAGGACAACCCGCTTGAGGAGTGGACCGTGGCGCAGCCGGGCGCCGGTTCCGTGATCGTGGTGCTGGCCACCGACGCCCCGCTGCTGCCGGGGCAGTGCACGGCGCTGACCCGCCGGGTTCCGCTCGGTCTCGCCCGCACCGGCACCAGCGGATCGCACTTCTCCGGTGATGTCTTCCTCGCCTTCTCCACCGCCAACGAGGGCGCGCTGACGAGCGGGTTCCCCGCCGCGCCAGGCGGTTTCGAGACGTTGCGGTTCGTCCCATGGGGACAGATGGACTCGTTCTACGAGGCCGTTGTCCAGGCGGTCGAGGAGGCCGTGCTCAACGCGTTGACCGCCAACGAGACCATGACCGGCCGGGAGGGCCACCGCACGCCGCACCTGCCGCGCGAACGGCTGATGGAGTTGGTGCGGCGCTGATTATCGGCACTGATCATCCTGGCGCGGTTCCCCGGTGCAGAACGCCTGGTGTGTGGCCGAATGAGCGGCGGAAGACGTCGATGAACGCGCTCGCCGACGACCACCCGCACCGGTGCGCCACGGTGGTCACCGGTACGTCGTCGGCGAGCATCCGCAACGCGTGGTAGAGCCGCAACTGGGTGCGCCACTGCGGAAAGGTCATCCCCAACTCCGCTCGGAACAACCGGCTCAACGTCCGTTCGCCCGCGCCGACGTTCGTTCCCCACTCGGCGAGGGTCCGCGGGTCGGCCGGATCCTCGTGCAGCATCGCGCAGAGCTCGACCAGCCGGGGATCGCGCGGCGCCGGGAGATGCACGGCCCGCTGCGGCGACGCTTTCAACTGGTCCAGCAGGACGGCACGCAGCCGCCGCCGTTCGGGAGTCTCGTGCGAGGACTCACGGGTGTACGCGACGATCAGTTCCCGCAGCAGCGGGCCGACGGCGAGCACCGTGGGCTCGTGCAGACTCAGCGGGTTCGTGTCCGAGGGCAGGCCGAGGAGGTGCAGATCCACGTGCCCGTGCGCGCGGTGTTCGTGCACGGTCCCCGCCGGTACCCAGATCGCCTGTGTGCCCGGGGCGAACCAGGTTCCGGCGTCGGTCGTCACCGCCAGCACACCGGAGCCCGCGTAGACGATCTGGTGGTCGTCGTGCCGGTGCGCGTCGATGCTCGCCAACGGCTGGAGTTTCCTCGTGTGCGTCGGCGCTTCGGGCACGTGGCGGATATCCGACATCATCTGGCATCTTATCGGAAGCAGGCCAGCAAACTCCAGGGCAATGCTGCTCGGTATGAGCAAGTTCCGCCCGGTCACCCTGTTGTCGGCCGGTCACGCGTGCGTGGACGTGTACCAGGGGGCGGTCGCCGCCCTGGTGCCGTTCTTCATGTCCGAACGCGCGTACACGTACGCCGCCGCGTCCGGCATCGTGCTCGCCGCGTCACTGCTGTCGTCCGTCGTGCAGCCGGTGTTCGGCGCCCTCACCGACCGCTGGGCCATGCCGTGGCTGCTCCCGGTGAGCACGCTCCTGGGCGGTGTCGGCGTGGCACTGTGCGGGATCACCCAGCAGTACGCGCTCACGCTCGCGTTCGTGGCGCTCTCCGGTATCGGGGTGGCGGCGTACCACCCGGAAGCCGCCCGGGTCGCCCGGGTCGCGAGCAAGGGTCGTCACGCGTCGATGGGGTGGTTCAGCCTCGGCGGGAACCTCGGATTCGCGGCCGCGCCCCTGCTGGTGTCCGGTGTGGTCGCCACGTGGGGCCTCTCGGCCTCACCGCTGCTGGCGGTCCCGGCGGTCGCGGGCGCGATGCTCTGCGTGGCCGCTCTGCGGTCGATGAAACCGTCACGGTCGCAGTCCGCCGCACGCCAGGCTCCGGTCGGCCGCGACGACTGGCGGTCGTTCGGCCTGTTGTCCGGGGCGATCGTGTTCCGGTCGATCGTGTTCGTCAGCCTGAGCACCTTCGTGTCGCTCTACGCCACCCAGCGCGTGGGCGGTGGTGCCGCTGTCGGCACCGTGGCGTTGTTCGTGCTGTACCTCGGCGGCGCGATCGGCACGGTCGCCGGGGGAAAGCTGGCCGACCGGTTCGGCCGCCTGCGGGTCGTGCACTGGTCGTACGTGGTGACCGTGCTGGCGGTCGCCGGGATCGTGTTCGTCCCTGGGCCCGCGATGCTGCTGTTCGTGGCGCTCGGCTCGGTATGCCTGTACGTGCCGTTCTCGCTGCACATCACACTCGGCCAGGACTACCTGCCGCAGCATCACGGCACGGCGAGCGGTGTGACGCTCGGCCTCACTATCAGCGTCGGCGGCCTGGCCAGCCCGGTGGTCGGCGCCATCGCGGACGCCACCTCACTGCGAACCGCGCTGACACCGCTGATCGTGCTGCCCGTGCTGGGCTGGCTGCTCATCCGCGGGCTCCGCGAACCCGTCAACTCCGACCAGCCGGACTCGGTCCCGACTCGCGTCTGAGCGTGCCGTCCAGGCCGGTGAGCACGATGCCCAGTGCATACCGGAAGTCGTCGGCGACGGTGGCGCCGGACTCATGCCGTTCGCGCATACCGCGCGCCATCAGCGGGAACGGGACGGTCGAGATCTCCTCGGCCATCGCGGAGCTGTCCGGCAGCGCCTGCTCCTCCACGGTCCGGCCGATCACGAAGTGGACCAGCACACCGGCGGCCCTGGTCGCGTCGGCGAGCGACGCCCCGGCCCGGTGGACGACCTCGACCGTTCGCTCGGCGACCTCGCCGAGCGAACGTGCCACCCGCAGGTCGGCACCGAGCGCGATCCGGGCGCCGTCACGGTGGCTCAGCAACGCGGCGCGCAGGGCGAGGGCCGTCTCCTCCAGCCAGGTCAGCCACGGCGTGTCCAGCGGTGGGAGCCGGGTGAGCACCGGCGCGACGATGGCGTCGGTCATGCGGTCGAGCAGGGCCCGTTTGTTGCTGAAGTGCCAGTACAGCGCGGGTGCCTTGACGCCGAGTTCGGTGGCCAGACGCCGGACGGTGAGTTTGTCGAGACCATCGGCGTCCAGCAGGGCCAGTGCTGTTCGCACCGCTGTGGCCACGTCCATCGGCAGTGCCTCCTTGACGCCTTAACTAGTTAAATGCATCCTAGCGTTTAACTAGTTAAGGAGATGCGATGGACGCGGATGTCCTCATCGTCGGCGCGGGCCCCGTGGGACTGCTGCTCGCCGCGGAGTTACGCCTCGGCGGCGCCGAACCGGTCGTCCTCGAACGGCTGGAGCACCGCAGCGAACACCGGAAGTCGCGCGGCATCGGACCACTGGCAAGCGAAGCGCTGCGGCGCCGTGGGCTCGGCCCGCAGCTCGACGAGGCGCACCAGAACGGCACACGGGACTACGCCAGCCACCACGGCGGTGCCCTCGGTCATTTCGCGGGCATCCACAAGCTGATCCCCGGCGAGCGGCGCGGCACGCTGATCTGGCAACCCGAACTGGAACGCGTCCTCACCGAGTACGCCGATCGACTCGGTGTGCCCGTGTTGCGCGGACACGAACTCGTCGACCTGGACGCCACTTCGGACGCGGTCACCGCGGTCGTGCGGACACCGCACGGCACACAGCGGCTGCGCGCGGCGTACCTGGTCGGCTGCGACGGCGGGCACAGCACGGTACGTCGGCTCGCCGGATTCGACTTTCCCGGCACACCACCCTTGCTCCGGACGATCGCGGGCCACGTGCGGTTCACGGGCGAGGTCCCCGAACCTGGTCGGTACGCCACGGGCACCTTCATGCACGGCGGCTCCATGGCCGGTGTCGCCGAACCCGCCGTGGCCACCGAAGCGAGCGGACCTGTGACGGCGGATGAGCTGGCCAAGGCGATCCGGCGTGTCACCGACGCCGACGTCGTCGTCGAATCACTGCAGGACGGCCGCAGGTTCGACGACCACGCGCGGCAGGCGGACACCTACCGCCGGGACCGGGTACTGCTGGCAGGCGACGCGGCGCACGTGCACTCCCCCAACGGCGGGCAGGGACTCAACCTCGGCCTGATGGACGCGATGAACCTCGGCTGGAAACTGGCGGCCACCGTCGCCGGACACGCGCCGGACACCCTGCTCGACACCTACACGCGCGAACGGCATCCGGTTGGCGAAGCGGTGCTGCGCAACACGCGCGCGCAGTCCGCGCTACAGGCTCCCGGTGCCCATACCGACGCGCTGCGAGAGATCTTCGCGGACCTGATGGACATCCCCGAGGTGAACCGCCACCTCACCGAGTTGCTGTCGTCGGTCCGCCAACGCTACGAGTTCCCTTACCCCTCACCGGATCCAGTGGGACAGCACAGTCCGGAGCTCGAACTCGTCGACGACAACGGCAACACATCCCGGCTGCACGAGCACACCCGGACCGGTCGTGCGCTCCTGCTGCTCCCTCCGTCGTCCCGCGAACTCGCCCGGCACGCGAACTCCCGAGTGACGATCGTTCCCGTCACGAACACCGATCCCGTACTCCTGCGCCCCGACGGAGTCATCGCGTGGACAGCGAGTGACAGCGCCTCGCTCGCCGTCGCACTGGACACCTGGTTCCTCGCCGCCGATCCGGGCTGAGTGTCGTACCCCTGTGTCAGGGTGAGCGCATGACGGGACAGTTCAGCGGCTGGCCGCCGCAGGCGTTCGACGTGCTCGCGCGACTGGAAGGCCTGCCGTCGGCCGAGACACGGCGGCAGCTGCGCAAGGACAGGGAGAACCTCGTCCGCCGACCGATGATCGCCCTGCTCGACGACCTCGCGGACACCGACCCCCGGTATGAGGACTTTTCCGTGTGGGGCTATGGAAAAGAGCCGTTCTGGTGGCAGAACCAGGGCGCGGTGGTCCGGTTCGCCCGGTGCGTGGAGCTGGGCGTCCGGCTGAATCTCGACGGCCTGCACGTGAAAGCCGCGTGGCACTATCCCGATCCCGGCCAGGTCGCCCGCTACCGGGCAGCCGTCGACGCGGCGGGCGACGAGCTGGCCGCGATCCTGGACTCGTTACGCGCAAAGGGATACGACATCATCGGCGACGTCATGAAACGCGCGCCGCGTGACTACCCGGCCGACCACCGGCACGCGGACCTGTTGCGCCACCGGTCGATCGTCGCCGGAAGGGAACTGGCCGAAGAGGACGTGCTCTGGACTCCGCGGGCGTTGCGGTGGGTCGCCGACCGCGCCGAGGAGCTGGGTGATCTGCTGGGCTGGCTGGCCCGTTCGGTCGCCGCGCCCGCGAACCAGCCGCGCTGACGCGTCCAGCTGTCCGTCCGGTGCCGCGTTTGGACATGCGATCCGGATGTTCTCATGTGGCCCATCGACGGGAGGGGATCACGATGACGGACACGCTCGTGGACGACGACTTCGACTCGCACAGTCGCGGCCTGCGGGCGTACGTGGCCTCGGTCGCGGCCCGGCTCGGGATCGGCATGGAGTCCTGCTGCGTGGACACCAGCAGGCCATCGCAGGCCTACATCGCGCTCGACGACCGGCTTGAGCAGTTCCCCGGGCGTGATCTGGCGCTGCTGTGGGACGAGGGCACCGGCTGGACCGCGGCGCTGGACGCGGGCGGCGACGAGGAGATGGTCATCGTGTCCCGGCTGTACGGCGAGGTCCTGCCCGACCCCGGCACAGTGGCGCGGTTCGTCACGTCGTTGAACGAGATGGCCGGGTGACCGGTCAGCCCTGTCGCAGCGGCGCCGGGACGGGACGGCTGCGCAGCACCACAGTGGTCCCTTCGGCCGAGTGGTCGATCCTCAGCTCCTCCGTGCAGGCGCGCATGATCCGCAGTCCCTGCCGCCGATTGGTCGGACCGGTAGCCGGTGGTCGCCACTGCCCGTGGTCAACGACCGTGAGCACCGCACGGCGGTAGCCGTCCGGTTCACGCTCGATCTCGCCACGCACCTCGATCCCTTCGGGATGGTCCGGTGAGGCCTGGTCCGCGGTGATTCCGTAACCGTGTTCCACCGAGTTGCTGACGGCCTCGCTGACCGCGAGCACCAGATCGTCGAGGTGCGCGGGCGACCACTCGTGCGCGCCGAGCCACTCACGGATCCTGTTGCGGGACAACGAGGGCGCCACCCAGTTCGCGGCAAGCAGGAAGCTGAGGGCGGCCCGCGTCCGTGAGCCCGCCGCGGTGTCGAACCGCGGCCGCTCGTCCTGGTCCGACGCCGGGGGCACGTTCGTATGGTCGCAGTCTTCGGTCACCACCGCAGATCTCCGCCCCGCGGCCGTCAACTGCCCGCGGTCGGCTGCTCGACGACGAACTCACCGTCGTCACGCCATGTAGCGGGTCAGGCTTTCGACCAGACGCGGGCGGCTCATGTCGATGAACCCGTCGAGCGGACGGCGCTCGGCGTCGCCGGGGCTGAGGGCGTCGGCCACGAACCGCGCGACGACACTCGGCTCGGGCAGGGGATCGGTGCCGCCGATCCGGTCGATCACCACCGGGGCCTCGCCGGGATCGGTCTCCACGGACAGGATCCAGCCTGAGCGCTCGCTCCACACGAGCATCAGGTCGCGGGCGGGGCTGTCGGGCGAACGCTGAGCGAGCGCGAGGTACGCGGTGGCCGTGTCGCTGACTTCGAAGGAGGTCGCCTCGGCGGGGACGCCGATCGCCTTCGCGACGGCACGCAGGTATCCGGCTAGTCCACGCGTCAGTCGCCAGTTCCCGTCGTCGGATGACCACGGTGTGGTCGGTGAGTACTGCGTCAGCACGCTCAGTTCGTCAGTCATCCAGGCATCCGATCACCACACGGCCGCTGGACGGGGCCTTCCTGAGGACGCCAACGGCTTCGTTCACACCAGCGCTGACCGGCCGAGACGACCCGGCCACTGGGAGGAGCCGACCAAGGTCACCGGTCCCAACACCGATGCGTGTGTACCCTGATGGCACCGACTGTACCGCAGCGTGTCCACCGGTCAGGATTGGTTGAGCCGCCGATCTGTGGATGGCGTATGGTCAAAAGCATCGCGGACTTGTCGCACGCCAGTGGCCGAGTCCGGCCCCTTCGACGGCGCGTGGCGCCCGCTTGGCGGAAGGCCAGGCCACGTTCGTTCCTTGATCGCGTACCGACCCCGCGTACAGCCGCCGTCATGGCAGGCATTTCAGCGAGACGAGTATTAGTGACCACAGCCACCCCTGTTCGTGCCGAACCCAAACCGATCTTCACCGACCGAGCCACCCGTTCGGAACTGATCACCATTCGAGCGTTTCTGATCATTCCGTTCGTCGCGCTGCTCGCGGCGGTACCGCTGGTCTGGGGGTGGGGCATCACCTGGGTGGATCTCGTCGTCGCCGCCGTGTTCTACGTGGTGTCATCACTCGGGATCACCGTGGGATACCACCGGTATTTCACTCACGGTTCTTTCAAAGCACGCCGTGCGTTGCGCGTCGCGTTGGCCATCGCGGGCAGTCTTGCCGCGCAGGGACCGGTGATCACGTGGGTCGCCGACCACCGAAGGCACCACGCGTTCTCCGACCGGGAAGGCGATCCGCACTCACCCTGGCTGTTCGGCACCTCACCGATGGCGCTGGCGAAGGGTTTCTGGCACGCACACATGGGATGGTTGTTCGGCCGTGACCGCACCAACATCGACCGGTTCGCCCCGGACCTCGCCGCCGATCCGGCGATCCGTTTCGTCGACCGTCTCTTCCCGCTGTGGGTGACGCTCAGTGTCGCACTGCCCGCGGTGCTCGGCGGTGTGCTCACCATGACGTGGTGGGGCGCGCTGACCGGGTTCCTCTGGGCCGGGCTGGCACGGGTGGCGTTCCAGCACCACGTGACGTGGTCGGTGAACTCGGTCTGCCACATGGTCGGCGACCGCCCGTTCGTCAGTCGCGACCGCTCGTCGAACTTCTGGCCACTGGCGATCCTGTCGATGGGCGAGTCGTGGCACAACACCCACCACGCCGATCCGACATCCGCCCGGCACGGCGTCCTTCGTGGACAGATCGACATCTCCGCGAGGCTGATCTGGCTGTTCGAGAAGGCAGGGTGGGCACGCAGCGTCCGCTGGCCGACAGTGCAACGGCTGGCACGGCTCCAGCGGGTCACCCCCGAATCCGGAGCAGCATGATGGCCCTACCGCAGACTTCCCGTACCGACAGCAACGTCCAGCGCCTGGCACAGGCCCGCGCCAACCAGGTGACGACAGAGGCGGCCCAGCAGACCAGGGCCGCGCGCACGGTCGACGACCACGCGACCGACCAGCAGGACCGCGAGATGTTGATGGCCATGCTCGGACTCGAGGATGGCCAGGCGAACAAAGGCCGAGCGCGTTATCTCGGCCCGCTCAACTGACAGACACGCCCCCGGGGGCCCTTCCCCATCAGGACAGTCCGCATGGGACCCCGGTCCCGGTGACAGGCCGTCCAGCCCAGCCCAGCCGAACAGCAGGACGGAGCCACCATGACCGACCCCGCACAGGTGACTGTCGAGAAACGCGGCAGCGACTTCTCCGAACTGGCCCGCCGGGTCAGGCGCGAGGGCTTGTTGCGCCGCAGGATTGGCTACTACGCGGTGCGGATCGGTGTCAACGTCGCCATGCTCGCCGTGGGCGTGGCCGCGTTCGTCATGCTCGGTGACTCATGGTGGCAGCTGTTCACCGCCGCGTACTTGGCGCTGGTGTTCACCCAGTTCGCGTTCATCGGTCACGACGCGGGCCACCGCCAGATCATGACCACCCGCCGGGGCAACGACATCATCGGCTACATCCACTCGGCCACGGTCGGCATCAGCTACGAATGGTGGGTCGGCAAGCACACGCGCCACCACACGAGCCCCAACCACGAGGGCGTCGATCCCGACATCGACATCCCGGCGCTCGCCTTCAACGTCGAGCAGGCCGAGGTCAAAACCGGTGTGTTCCGGTGGATCACGAAGTACCAGGCGCTGTTGTTCCTGCCGCTGCTGATGACGCAGGCCATCATGCTCAAGGTGGCCGGTATCGATGCCGTGATCCGGCGCGACGTGGAGAACGTCCGACGCGAGGCGCTGATCATGATCGGGCACGTCGTGATCTACCTGGCAGCCGTGTTCGTCGTGCTGTCGCCGGGCCTGGGGGCGCTGTTCATCCTGGTACACCAGGGGTTGATGGGCATCTACCTGGGAATGTCGTTCGCACCGAACCACAAGGGAATGCCGATCATCGCCGCCGAGGAGAAGATCGACTTCCTGCGCCGTCAGGTGCTCACGTCCCGCAACATCGCGGGCACCAAGTTCGTCGACTACATGCTCGGTGGCCTGAACTACCAGATCGAGCACCACCTGTTCCCGGCCATGCCCCGCGCCAACCTGCGCCGTGCCCAGCCGATCATCCGTGGCTTCTGCGCCGAGCGCGAAATCCCCTACACCAGCTGCTCGGCACTGGAGTCGTACCTCTGGGTGCTGCGGCACCTGCACGAGGTGGGCGAAGGCCTGCGCCGCCCGACCCAGGCACGTCTAGCCAACTGACCCGTTGATCGCGCGGAGGGCGCGCATCGACTCGGCAAGTTCGGTCGCGCGCCTCTCCCCCAACGGTTCCAGCACGCGCTCGCGGAGCACCTTCGAGGTGACCTCACGGGCGCGTTGTGCCATCTCCCTGCCGTGGTCGGTCAGCACGACGTGGGTGACCCGGCGGTCGGTCTCGCTGGGCTCGCGCCGGATCAGCCCGGCTTCGGTCATCCGGTCGGCCACCTTGGTGAAGCCCCCGCTGCTCAGCGCCGCCTCCTTGGCCAGGCGCGTCATCGGCAGCCGGTGACCGGGTGAGCGCAGCAGCCTGAGCAGGATGTCGAACGGGCCGGGCGTCAGGCCGGGATCGTCGGCGATCGCGGCGAGCAGGCGGTCCTGTGTGGCCTGGTAGCCCTCGATGACCAGGCCCCACCACGTGACGATCTCGTCATCCCCGACGTCCGGCATGCGCACACCCTACCGTGGATCACTCGCCGGAATATACCTTGCGCGCAAGATGTTTCCAGGTTAGATTCTCGGTTATCCGAGCCAGGAGGCAGTCATGGCGATCAGGACACAGGGTCTGCACCACGTCACCGCCATCGCGGGCAACCCGCAGCGCAACGTCGACTTCTACGCACGCACCCTCGGCCTGCGGCTGGTGAAGACCACAGTCAACTTCGACGACCCCGGCACGTACCACCTCTACTACGGCGACGAGGCCGGTCGCCCCGGCACGATCATGACCTTCTTCCCGTGGAACGACGTGGCCAAGGGCCGCCACGGCACCGGGCAGGCGACCGCCACCGCGTTCTCCGTGCCCGCGAACTCGATCGGCTGGTGGCAGCAGCACCTGGCCGCGACCGGCGTGCGGACCAGCCGGATCACCACGCGCGACAACGAGGACACCCTGACCTTCGCCGACCCGGACGGCCTGACCATCGCGCTGGCCGCCCACCCGCAGGACGACCCACGCAACCCGTGGGACACCCCGCTCGTCCCGGGCGAGCACGCGATCCGCGGCCTGCACTCGGTCACGCTGTCGGTGTCCCAGGAGGACGCCACCGCCGCGATGTTCACCGACGGGCTCGGCCTGACCTTCCAGCACCAGGACGGCAACCGGCTGCGGTTCGCCGCGGGCGACGGCGGCCCCGGCGCGCTGGTGGACGTCCTGGTCACGCCGGACGCCCCAAGCGGGCTGGTCGCCGGTGGCACCGTGCACCACGTGGCGTGGCGCGTGCCGGACGACGCGACCCAGCAGGCCTGGCGCGAGGAACTGGTCGGCAAGGGCGTGAACGTCACGCAGATCCTGGACAGGCAGTACTTCCACTCGATCTACTTCCGCGAGCCGGGCGGCACGCTGCTTGAGGTGGCCACCGACGACATCGGCTTCACCGCGGACGAGCCGCTGCTCGAACTGGGCCGCGCACTCAAGCTCCCGCCGTGGCTCGAGCCCGACCGCGCCCAGATCCGCGCGGGACTGGCCACGCTGAACCTGCCGGACGAGAACAACCCGGAGGTCGCCGAGCGGCTGACGGCCCGATGACCGACGGGCTGACACTCAACCACTTCTTCCAGCAGGGCGACCCGGACAAGCCGGTGCTGCTGTTGCTGCACGGCACGGGAGGCCGCCCGGCCGACCTGCTCGGCCTCGCCGCCGAACTGAGCCCCGGCTCCGCCGTGCTGGCACCGACCGGTGAGGTGAGCGAGAACGGGATGGCCCGCTGGTTCCGCCGGTTACGGGAAGGCGTGTTCGACCACGAGGACGTGGTCTTGCGCGCCGGGCGGCTCGCGGACTTCGTCCTCGCAGCCCGCACGGAGTACGGCATCGACGGCCGCCGGGTGGTCGCCGTCGGGTTCTCCAACGGCGCCAACATCGGCGCGGCCGTGGCGCTGCTACGACCGGACGCGCTGACCGAGGTGGCCGCGTTCGCCGCGATGCTGCCGGTTCCCGATCCGCCCGCGCTGGATCTGAGCGGCACCAGGGTGTTCCTGTCCAACGGGACGCACGACGCGATGGCGCCGCTACCGTCCACGGAGGAACTGGTGGCACGCCTGCGCGAGCGCTCGGCGGACGTGACCGTCCACCGGCATCCCGGCGGCCACCAGATCACCCCGGAAGCGGTGCGCCAGGCCCGCGCGTGGCTCGAGGGCGCGTAAGTCAGTACTGCTGGGTCCGGTTGTTCTCCTCGAACACGTTGTCCAGGTCGCTTGCCGCGACGGGGAGGGCCATCTGGTCCTTGATGATCTCGCCGAAGGTCGGCAGGCAGGTGCGGTCCGTCCACGTCTCCGGCTGCCACAGCGAGGACCGCAGGAACGCCTTGGCGCAGTGCATGTACAGCTGCTCCACCTCGATCACGACCGCGACCTTCGGCCGCTTGTCGCGCACGACCAGCTCGTCGAAGAACGGCGCGTCGGACACCAGCTTGGCCCGCCCGTTGACCCGCAGTGTCTCGTTCATCCCCGGGATCAGGAACAGCAGTCCGGCGTGCGGGTTCTCGATGATGTTGTGGAAGCTGTCCTGCAGCTTGTTGCCCGGCCGGTCGGCGAGCACGAGCGTGTGGTCGTCCAGCACGAGCACGGACCCGGCGGGGTCGCCACGGGGCGACACGTCGCACGTGCCCTCCGCTGACGCCGTCGCGATCAGCACGAACGGCGAGTGTGCGATCAGCGTCCTGGCGTGCCCGTCGATCCGGTCCAGGATCTTGTGCCGTGTCCGCTCGGCCGGTTGCCCCGTGAGTTCGACCAGTTCGTCCAGTGTCTTGATCTCAGTCATCGCCACCTTCGCAGGCTACTGAACTCCTGCCGGTTTGTACCCCATAGGCCCTGCTCAGCCTCCCTTTTGGGTACACGGGTAATCACGCTGTGTCTTGCCGGGCCGCCGCACGTCACCTATCGTGCCAATAAAGATGAAGATCTTTCGCGTCTCTCAGTGTGGAGGTACGGATGCGTAGGTCGGGCATGCTCGCGGTCCTCGCCGCGGCGTTGGTGTTCACCGGGCTGCCCGCGACCGCGGCACCGGAGCCGTACCTGGTCGGACGCGGGATCTCGGACGTCACCGGGCCCGCGGCCGAGAACGGCATGATGGGATATTCCAAGTTCGACCAGAAGACCACCGGCATCCACCAGCGCCAGAGGTCCCGCGCGTTCGTCGTGGTCGACCGGGCCAGCGCCAAGCGGGTCGTGTACGTCAACGCCGACCTGGCGATGATCTTCCGCGCAGTGCAGGAAGCCGTGCTGGCGAAGCTGAAGCCCCGCTACGGCGACCTGTACACCAGGGAGAACGTGCTGCTCTCGGCCACGCACACGCACGCGGGCCCCGGCGGCTTCTCGCACAACCTCGCCTACAACCTCTCGATCCTCGGCCTGCAGCCGCAGACGCTCAACGCCATCGCCGACGGCATCGTCGAGTCGATCGTGGAAGCGCACGACGACCTCAAACCCGGTTCGCTGTCCCTCGGCCGGGGCGAGTTGACCAACGCGAGCGTGAACCGCTCGAAGGTCGCCTTCGACGCCAACGCCGCCGCCGACAAGGCCGCCTTCCCGAACGCCATCGACCCGGCGATGACCGTGCTGCGCCTGCGGCAGGGCGGGACGGACGTGGGCGCGATCAACTGGTTCGCCACCCACAACACGTCCATGACCAACGAGAACACCCTGATCAGCCCGGACAACAAGGGCTACGCGGCGTACCAGTGGGAGCACGACGACAAGGGCGTGCGCTACCTGGACGACAAGCCGGGGTTCGTCGCCGCGTTCCCCAACACCAACGCCGGTGACATGTCCCCCAACCTGAACCTCAAGCCCGGCTCCGGCCCGACCGAGGACGAGGTCGAGAACACCCGGATCATCGGCGAACGCCAGAACCGCAGGGCGCAGCAGATCTCAGGCGGACCGCAGGCCACGATCTCCGGCCCGGTGGACTACCGGATGCGGTTCGTGGACATGGGAAACGTAGCCGTCGACGGCAGGTACACGCCCGACGGCAAGCCCGCGGGCACGTGCTCCGGCGTGGTCGGCGCGTCGACCATGGCGGGCAGTGTGGAGGATGGCCCGGCACTGCCCGGCTTCAGCGAAGGCATGCAGAGCCCGCTGAAGAAACTGTTCGAGCCGCTGCAGATGGACGTCCCGCAGTGGCTGCGTGACTGCCAGTTCCCGAAGGCCTCGCTCGTGCCGACCGGCCTGATCGGAGCCACACCGAACGTCCTGCCGGTGCAGATCGTCAAGATCGGCCAACTGCACCTGGTCGCCGTGCCCGGCGAGGTGACGATCGTGGCGGGCCTGCGCATCCGCCGCAGCGTCGCGCGGGAACTCGGGGTGCCGCTGGAGAACGTCCTGATCCAGGGCTACGCCAACGACTACAGCCAGTACGTGACCACACCGGAGGAATACGACCTCCAGCAGTACGAGGGCGGCTCGACGCTGTTCGGCCGCAACACGACTCCGGCGTACCAGCAGGAGTTCGGCAAGCTCGCCGCGTCGATGAAGGCGGGGACCGCGCTGTCGTCCGGCCCGGTTCCCGGCAAGCCACCGTTCACCGACATCAACCTGCAGACCGGTGTGGTGTTCGACGACAAGAACCCCACACACAGCTTCGGCCAGGTCCTCACCCAGCCATCACCGTCCTACCAGCGGGGCCAACCGGCCACAGCGGTGTTCGTCACCGGCCACCCGAAGAACAACCTGCACCGCAACGGCACGTTCCTCGAAGTGCAGCGCCTGGTGAACGGCACGTGGACCCGGCACGCCGACGACGGCGACTGGTCGACCCGCTACGAGTGGAAGCGGGTCGGCATCGCCAACTCGGAGGCCACGATCACCTGGATCATTCCCGCGGGCACCCCGGCAGGCACGTACCGGATCGTGCACAACGGCGACTGGAAGAGCGGCTGGACCGGCGCAATCACCTCGTTCACCGCAACCACCACCACCTTCACGGTCGGATAACGCCCACAGCTCCGCCTCGACCGCGCGCTGTACGGTACACGTCCGTGCGTTGACGCCCGAGCCAACGAGGTGGACCGGCAGATGCAGTTCGAGGGTTACCCGTATTCGCACCTCGCCCAAGCCGCCCCCGGCGGATCGCTCACCGAGAAGATCGTCCTGATCGTGTTGGGAGCGCTCGTCGGGTTCGGCTTCACATACGCGCTCGACCGCATCAAAGCACGCAGGGAACCGCGTCACCGTGTCTCGTGGGACCTGTCCCTGCAGCGCGCGCTCGTCGAAGTGAACCAGACCATCAGACCCAAGGTCAGTTTCGCCTACAACGGCAATCCGGTGACCGCCCTCGCGCACCTGCGGTGCACGGTGTCCAACACCGGCAACCGGGTCGTGAAAAACCACGAGGTGCGCTTCCCGTTCGCCGACGACGTCAAGGTCCTCGACAAGTACATCGATCCGAAACCGGACGAGGAACTGGGGGTCGAGTTGATCGAGCGCAACGTCACGGACGGCGACCAGTACAAGTACCGGATCAAACACCTCGAGCGCGGCCAGTCGGTGGTGTTCCACTTCGTCGTCGAAGGGACGAACTTCGGCGACTGGCACCCGAGATCCTTCAACCCGGACGGCGACGTCGACTTCCAGCGACGTGACATCGCCATCGAGAAGGACGACCAGCAACGCATCCTTCCGTTCATCATCACCGTCGTCCTCGCCATCGCGATCCCTGCCGCGCTGGAGGCGCTCAACAGCATCCCCGGCTTCGGCTACTTCAGCGCTGCCGCGATCTTCCTGACCAGGATCATCCTGGTGGCGGCGGTGCTACTGCAGGTTCGCCCGATCGTCCGGATGATTCAACGACGAATCACACCGGGTAGCCCCGGACACGCGGATGTCATGAACTCCATGGACGGCCGCGTCGACGGCCACGTGATCCAGATCGGGACGATGACTGGTGACATGACCCTCGACCCGCGCAAAGACAACGCCGCCAACGCTGGTGCGAACGGGCAACCCGCCGAACCTAACGCCGGTCAGCCGACCACCTGACGCCTGCGCGCCCCCGACGACGCGCAGGCGTCACATCACTCGGTGTCGGTGTGGATCGCGGTCAGGATGGGGATCCGCGAGGCCCGCCGGGCTGGCCACAACGCGGCCAGTACCCCGATGGCCACGGTCACCGCGACGAACAAGCCCAGTCGATCCCACGGCAGCACAACGGAAATCCCGCCCTGACTGGCCACGGCGACCGCCCCGATCACGCAGCCCGCGGCGAGACCGGCCAACGCGCCGAGCACAGCGATGATCACCGACTCCAGCCGCAGGATGGTGCCGACCTGGCGACGGCCCAGGCCGACCGCGCGCAGCAGGCCGATCTCCCTGATCCGCTCCAATGTGGACATTGTCATCGTGTTCACCACCGACAGCGCGCCGATCAGCACCGAGATGCTCAGCAACGCGTAGAGGATGTTCAGGAACAGGTCCAGTTTCGCGCCCACCGAGGCGATGTACTCCGCCCGCGTCTGCACCACCAGCGTCGGGTTGTCCAGTGCCCGCTGGATGTCCGCACGGAGGGTGTCGCCGGTCCCCTTGACGAGGATCGTCGACGGCTCCTGCTCGGGCTCGGCGCGCGACGCGTTCACGAGCGCCTCGTACTGGAAGCCTTTCGGGGCGTCGAAGATGGCCACGATCGGCAGCGCCGTCGCGCCGGGCACCACGGTCCCGACTGTCCAGTTGTGTGCGTCGGCTTCCTTGCTGCTGACCGCGATCCCGTTGGCCAGGCCGTCGAGTGAACCGGACTGCACGGTGAAGGACACGAACTGGGCGATCGTCGCGGTGTCCACTCCGGCCGCGTCCAGCCAGCCGCGGTCGAGCCGCAGGCTCACCGGCACGACCGGCGTGACCGCCTGCACTCCGGGAACCTGGGTGACCTTGCCGACGGTGTCCGTGCTGAGGTCTGCGTAGTCGATGGCGGTGATCCGGATGTCCGCGTTGTCCCCGGTGTCCGCCAGTCGCTCGTCCTCCGCTGTCACGGACGCGATCGGGACCGTGACAGCCGCGCAGATCGACAGGCCGATCATCAACGCGCTCGCGGTCGATCCGGTGCGACGCGGGTTGCGGCGGGTGTTCTCCACCGCCAGCGTGCCCCGGATGCCCGCGATGCGGGTCATCGGGCGGCGCAGCAGCGCGGTCAGCCAGACGCTGAACAGTGGCGTGAGGATGATCAGGCCGAGCAGCAGGAGCGGCGCGCCGAGATAGACCAGATCCTGCGTGTCGGAGCCCGCCACGGTCATGGCCGCGCCGAGCAGTGTCACCACCAGGCCGGTGATGTTCCGGCGCCGCAACGACTTCGCCGACGGCGGCAGCCCGCTGCGCAGTGCCGCGATCGGCGGTACGGCGGAGGCGCGGCGAGCGGGCACATACGCGGCCAGCACGGTCACGCCGACGCCGACACCGAACGCGGCCAGGATCGCCCCGACATCGACTACCCGCAACGGAATCGGCGGGCCGTCGGAGACCGAGAACAGCGCGTCCAGCGACAACGCTCCCCCGATCCCCAGCAGGTAGCCAAGAACCGTCGCGACGACACCGAGAACCACCGCCTCGGCCAGGACCAGGCGTAGGACGTACCGCCGGTCGGCGCCGACCGCCCGCAGCAGCGCGTGCTCACGGGCACGCGCGGCCGACAGCATGGTGAACGTGTTGGCCACCAGGAAGACCGAGACGAACAGGGCGATACCGGCGAACACGAGCAGGATCTCGGTCAGCTTGCCGTTGGTCCCAGGCTTCAGGATCTCCGCCGCGGTCTCGGCCACCAGGTTCTTCGGCAGGATCGCCGTCAGGTTCGCCGCGAGCGCGGCATCGGTTGTGCCGGGCGCGGCGGTCAGGTTGATCGCCGTGTAGCTGTCCGGGTTCTTGGCGAACACGGCGCGTGCGGTGGCGTCGTCGAACGCGATCAGCGTCCCGCCCTGGGCGACGCGAGGGTCCTGCACGGTGAAGATCCCGGCCAGCCGGACCTCGCGCGCGGTCCCGCCCACGACGATCCGCAGGTGGTCGCCGACGCGGTAGCCGGTACGGCCCGCGGTCCAGTCGTCGATCGCGATCTCGTCCTTGCCGCCTGGCGCCTGTCCACCGGTGAGTTTCATCCTGGCGTCGAAGTTCACGCCACCGGCCAGCCCGGGCGGTCCGACGAGCGAGCCGTCGCGGCCCACGACGAACGCACGGCCCTCCGCGACCGGTCGGACCTCACCCGCCCCTGCCACTCCGCGCAGCTTGCCGACCAGGTCGGTCGGCACGGCCACGTCGATCGTGGACGGGGTGACCTGGACCGCGAAGTCCGGTTGGACGCGGTCCAGGGACGCCTTCACCGACGCGCCGTACAACAAGGAGCCCGACACGAACGCCACGCCCAGCGTGATCGCCACCGCAGGCAGCAGGAACCGGATCTTGTTGGCGAGGATCGAGCGCAACGCCATCCGCAGCATCAGCGCACCGCCTGCGCGTCGAACCGGCTCATCCGGTCAAGGACCCGTTGCGACGTTGGCTGGGCCATCTCGTCGACCAGCCGCCCGTCGGCGAGGAACAGCACGCGGTCGGCGTAGCCCGCGGCGATCGGGTCGTGCGTGACCATGACGACCGTCTGTCCCCAGTGGCGTGCGCACATCCGCAGCAGGCCAAGGATCTGCGCACCGGTGCGGGAGTCGAGGTTGCCGGTCGGCTCGTCCGCCACGACGATGTCCGGCCGGGAGATCAGGGCACGGGCGCACGCCACGCGCTGCTGCTGCCCGCCGGAGAGCTCGGCGGGCCGGTGGGTGAGCCGGTCGGCCAGGCCCACGGCGTCGATGACCTGCTTGGTCCACGCCTTGTCCGGGCGTTTGTCCGCAAGGGACAGGGGCAGCACGATGTTCTCCCACGCGGTCAACGTGGGCAGCAGGTTGAACGACTGGAAGACGAACCCGATCTTCTCCCGCCGCAACCGGGTGAGCTTGGCCTCGGTGAGCGAGCCGAGGTCGGCGCCGCCGATGAGCGCCTTGCCCGATGTCGGCGTGTCCAGCCCGGCGAGGCAGTGCACGAACGTGGACTTGCCCGAGCCGGACGGCCCCATCACCGCGGTGAACTCGCCTTGCCGGAACTGCGCCGACACACCCGCCAGCGCCGTCACGGCGGCCTGCCCGGTTCCGTAGACCTTGCCGAGGTGGTCGGCAACGGCGACCGTTCGCTGATCCATCACACACCGTTCTTCGTCGAGCCGAACTGCATTGGCGGTGACGATCTTGTGCCGGATCGCGCCCGCGCGGATCAGCCACACAGGCGAGTGGGAACAGCCGGGCTCAACCGAAAGAATGAGGTCGCGTGGTGAGCACCTGTCGTAGCGTTGCCGCCATGCTCGGCATCCTCGACAAGCTCCCCTGGGCACAACGCGTGGTCCTCGCCGTCCTCATCGCGGCGGCGGTCGCGATCGTCGTCATCGAAGGACTCAGCGCCGAATCCGTCCCGGGGGCTGTCGGTGTGGTGATCTGCGGGCTGCTGCCCGTGGCCACGCTGCTGATGCCGACCGTGCCCACGGCACTGGCCAGCGGGATCGCCCTACTGTCGATCGCCTACACGATCATCGGCACACAGCTCTCGCCGCGCCTGGACAACACCTTCGGCTTGGTGGAGCTGCTCGGGCTGTCGTGGCTGCTGGTCCGGGTGGTCATGCAGAACCGGCCATGGCGAACGATCTGGCTGGCCGCGTTGCTGATCGTGGCCGCGTGCGTGCTGCCGCTGCGGCTGGACGCGTCCAACAAGGAATACCTGCCCGCGATGGGCGTCGGCATCTTCTTCGGTATGGCGTTCATGACGTTGCTGGGCCTGTACCTGCGGCTGCACGACCGGCGGCGCGCGGACTCCTTCGAGCTGGCGCGCCAGGCCCAACGCCTGGAATACGCCCGCGACCTGCACGACTTCGTCGCCCACCACGTCACCGCGATCGTCGCGCAGGCCAAAGCGGTCCGGTTCACCACGGCCGCAGGCGTGCCGCCGTCGCCGGAGGCGCTCGACGACATGCTCGCCGGGATCGAGAAGGCCGGTTCCCAGGCGCTGGTGTCCATGCGCGGCATGATCACCGTCCTGCGCGACGACGCCGAACCTGTCCGTCCACATCAGACCCTCGGTGAGCTGGTCGCCGCCGCGGCAGAGGGGTTCGCCGGTCCCCCGGTGACCACGTCGGTCGACGACGACCTCGCCGGGCGCGAGCTGCCGCAGCGCACGCTGGACACGGCCAGGCACGTCGTGCAGGAGTCGCTGACGAACGTCCTGCGGCACGCGGCCGACGTCAGTCACGTGGAGATCAGCGCCCGCGACGAGCCGGGCGCCGTGCGGGTCACCGTGACCAACGACGGCATCGCGGCCGACAACGGGCTTCCGAGCGGCGGCTTCGGCCTCGTCGGGCTGGCCGAGCGCGTCGAGTCCGCCGGTGGGCGGCTGACCGCCGGTCCGACGGGTGCGGGCTGGGCGGTCACGGCCGTACTGCCATCATCGTCGGCATGACCATCCGCGTGCTGATCGCCGACGACCAGGAGATGATGCGATCGGCGTTCCGGATGATCCTGGACTCCCAGCCCGACATGGCGGTCGTCGCCGCCGTCGCGGACGGCGAGGCCGCCGTCGAGCAGGGCCGCAGGCTGCGGCCGGACGTGTGCCTTCTGGACATCCGGATGCCCAAACTGGACGGTTTGGAGGCGACGAGGCTGCTGGCCGGGCCGCAGGTCCACGATCCGCTCAACGTCCTGATCGCCACGACGTTCGACCTCGACGAGTACGTCTACCGCGCGCTGCGTAACGGCGCGAGTGGCTTCCTGCTCAAGGACATGTCGCCCGCGCTGCTCGTGGAGGCGGTGCGCGCGGCGGCAAACGGGACGAGCCTGATCTCCCCGACGGTGACCGTGCGGCTGCTGTCCCACCTCGCGCCTCAGCGTGGCGAGGAACCGGGCACGCCGGAGCAGGCCCCCGTCGAACCGCTCACCGAGCGGGAGCTGGCGGTGGTGCGGCTGGTGGCGCGGGGGCGGACCAACGACGAGGTCGCCGCCGAGCTGTTCGTCACACTGGCCACGGTCAAAACACATCTGGGGAACGTGCAACGCAAACTCGCCGTCCGCAACCGGGTGGAGATCGCCGCGTGGGCGTGGCGGACCGGCATTGTCACCGCCTGACCGGCAGAACAACGGCAAATGCCTGTCATGAATATCCAGCTAATGCCGAGACGGTCGACGCGACAATGATTCACATCTGTTCAGGCAATAGCAACCACTCGACCAGGCCTTGTTAAACCCGGCCTGACGGCGAAGCACACACAAATTCACCATTCGCAGAGAACAGCGCCGCACGTGTCACCCTCACCCGAACGGGGGGTTGCCACTGCGACGCTTGGCCCACTATGCGCGCCGCGCTACCTCCACAAGATGCAACGCGCTGACCCGAACGGCTCACAGCACCGCACGGCCGCACCCGAAAGTCTGTGTGGCACATGCCAACTCCTGAGCGCGCGGACTGCCCGGCGTGACAAATTCTTCCGACCGGACAAAGTAGACGGCGAAAAGCCTTGCGGACACCCGCTGTAACAGATAATTTTCGCTCCGGTAGCACTGTTACGAACCAGCTACTCCCCGCTATCGGGTATATCGGCGTATACACATCCGCTGCCGGGGCCACGTTTTCCAGCGTGGTTTTCGTATCCTTGCTGATACTTCGGAGGAAGATCGTGAAGAACCGAAACGGGTCCATCCGTGTCGCACTTGCCGCTGCCAGCACCGCCGCGCTCGCCGCGACGACGATGCTGGTCGGCGCGGGCACCAGTGCCGCCGACCCCGCGTCGCTGACCCTCAACTACAAGTGCGCGTTCCCGCTGATCGGCGGGCAGCCGATCGAGATCTCGATCGAGCTCGACCTGCCGAAGACCGTCGCGGTCGGCGCCGAGGTGCCCGCGACGGCGATCAAGACCGTGTCCAAGGTCGGCAAGAACGCCACCGCTGGCCTGAACCTGATGGGCGCCAAGACGCTTGAGGGCACCGCGCTGGCCGGGGCAGCCATCGCCGCCCCCGAGGCGGAGCTGCCGCTCGAGGTTCCGGCGACCCTGGAGAAGACCCCCATCCCGGCGAGCGGCGAGTTCTCCGTGGTGGCGACCGGCGAGACCCCGCCGATCACCTTCACCCAGGCTGGCACCGCGAAGATCACGGTCGGTGAGGTGAACCTGCACCTGGTGCCGCGCAAGGCCGACGGCAGCCTCACCCCGCTCAAGGAGTTCGACTCGAAGTGCACCCAGGAGCCGAACCAGAACAACGAGCTGACCACCATCGAGATCACCCCGGCAGCCGAAGGCGTCCGCCGCTAAGGGTGTTGTAGTACACGAGCACCGTGTGGTCGGTCCCCTCGCGACCGGCCACACGGCCTTGTGGTCACACCGAAAGATCAGCGCGGGACCGGCAGGTCACGGTTGGCCAGCGCGGTGAACAGAACGCCCGGCTGCGGCGCTTTCGCGGTCATCCGGACCACTTGCGACTGACCGGTGACGACTTCGGTCTGCACGTTCGTCAGCACGTCCTTCCACGGTTGGCCGGTGAGCCGCGCGCCGGTGCCGACCTTGTCCTCGATCTTCTTGCGCACGTCCTCGGCCTGGCCCGCGGGTGGGAGCACGCACAGCACCTCGGTCCCGTCCGCACGGGACCCGATCCCGGTGGGCGTCGGATTCTCGGGCACGCGACTGATGATCGCGGCCACCACGTCCTGCAGACACCCTGCCAGCGCCGCGTTCTCCGGGTCTTTCGCGAGCGTCTCCGTGCCGGGGTCGGTCACCATGGCAAGGCTGGCCGCCGAACCGGCGAACGCGAACGAACCGACAGCCACCCGGACCTTGTTGAACCCGACTGGGGGCACCGCGTCGGCGAGCGGTCCCTGCGTCTGGTACCCGTTGTCCTCACCGAGAGTCCACACCGCCGCACCGTTCACATCCGCACGCTTGCCCTGGGCCTCCGCGAACGCCTGGTTAAGAGCACCCGTGTCGTACTCGCCCCAGAGGATGGTCGCCGTGTTCGGCGGTTGGCCCACGGACAGGGCCGTGGTGAACTTCCTCGGGTCGAACTTGAGGCGGCTGGTGGTCAGTTCCGCGTAGTTGTACAGATTCGTGTAACCAGTACCGCCAAGGGACTTCCAGTCCTTCGTGGCACTCGGCCTGCCGTACTCGACGTAGGCCCGGGTCTCCGGTGTCGCCTTGGCCTTGCCCAACGCGTCGAGCAGGCCGTCGGCCGAACCCGCGGTGCCGCTGGCCGAAGGCGGGTTCGACGACGAGTCCGGCGATGGACCGGGGCTCGGTTTGCCCGAACACGCGGTCAGTCCCAGTGGGACGGCAAGCACGGCGACAGCGGTCTTCCAGCGCGGGATCACCGGGCGATGGTAGGGCTGGAGTAGTCACACCGCCAGCCGAATGGAGCAACCCGTTCGTCTCATGTGACCGGAACGTCCACGGCCGGAACGCCCGCACATCCACCGATCGACGCCACCGCGACGCTCAGCCGTCGCGCCGAGTCCACGAGTTGCTCCGACGGCAGGGCGAACGGCACGCGCATCCACCGTTCCATCCCGCCGTGCACGCCGAACCGCGAGCCGGGCGCCAACTGCACGCCGTGGTTCGCCGCCGAGACCGCCAGCCGCGTGCTCATCGGCTCAGGGAGCTTGCACCACAACGAAAGCCCGCCCTGTGGGGTGTTGAATGTCCAACTCGGACAGTGCGTGCGCAGCGCGGCGGCGAACGTGTCCCGCTGGTCGCGGAAGTCGATCCGTCGCCTGGCCAACGCCTCGTACCCGGCGGGCTCCATCATGGACGCGAGCACCACCTGGTCGAACACCGGCGCGCCGAGGTCGATGGCGTACCGCGACGACAGCAAGCGGTCCAGCAGGTCGGTCGACGCGCGGATCCAGCCGAGCCGCAGGCCTCCCCAGTGCGACTTCGCCGCGGAGCCCATGGTCAGAGTCAGGTCGCCGGAGAAGGCCGCGAACGGCGGCGGACCGTCCACCGGGTCGCCTTCGTAGTCGAGTTCCACAAGGGACTCGTCGATCACGACCGGGGTGTGGCTGCGTGTGAGGATCCCGGCGAGGCGCTCACGGCTCTCGGCGTCCAGCCGCAGGCCGGTGGGATTCTGGAAGTCCACGACGAAGTAGGCCAACCGCGGTGCGGCCTGCCGGACCGCCGCCTCGATCCCGGCCAGGTCCCAGCCGTTGACCGGGTCCATCGCCACCGGCACCGGCTGGGCGTGCGCGGCACGCAGCGCGTCGAGCGCGTTCGGGTACGTCGGCTGCTCGACGAGCACACGGTCACCGGGCCCGGCGAGCATCCGCAGGCACAGCACGAACGCCGAGTACGCGCCGCTGGTGACCATGACCTGGTCGGCCGTGGTCGGCAGGCCGCGCTCGGTGTACCGCTCGGCGATCCGTTCCCGGAGCACCGGCAGGCCACCGGTGATGTAGCCGTTTCCGCTCAGGTACGTCGAGAGGTCGTGGCGCGCCGCGTCCACCGCCGCCATCATCCCCGGCAACGCCGGGGGCGCGGCTTTGGCCAGGTCGATCAACCCGTTGCCGGACAGCGGATCGACGTCCGACCGGCGTGCGCCGGTGCCCGCGACCCACGATCCCGCGCCCTGACGGCTGGCCACCAGGCCGTCCTCCCGCAGCCGGTCGAGCGCCGCGCCGATCAGCGTGCGGCTGACGCCCAGCGCGGTTGCCAGCTCGCGCTCGGCGGGCAGCCGGGTACCGACGGGCAGCTGGCCGTCCAGCACATGCAGTTCGACGGCCGCGGCCAGGTCGGCCGCGCCCTGCCGTGAGCCATGGCGACGCCACTCCCCCAGCAAGATGGCCAATCGTGCACCGGAGACCCGGCTACCCAGCGGTATGGTGATGGTCACAAGGCCAATTATCGCGCATTGGCCCTGGATTGCCAGACCAGTTTTGCCCCAGACTGCTCGGGTGGCATCAGTCGATCTCAGTTCGCTCAGCTTCCGCGTGTCGCCCGTGCGCCGGTCCGGTCAACTGCTGGCCGGGCTTGTCCTCTACGGCGTGAGCATGGCCATGCTGTCGCGCTCCCACATGGGACTGTTCCCGTGGGACGTACTGACCGACGGTGTCAACAAACGCACCGGGCTCTCGTTCGGCGTGATCACCGCCATCGTCGCGGTGTTGGTCATGCTGCTGTGGATCCCGCTGCGGCAACGCCCCGGGATCGGCACGATCTCCAACATCGTCGTGATCTCGATCGCCGTCGACGCCACCCGGGCGATCCTGCCCGACCAGCGTCTGCTCGTCTGGCAGATCGTGCTGCTGGTCGGCGGCATCGGGCTCAACGCCGTCGCGACCGCCGTCTACGTCGGCACCCGGCTGGGCCCCGGCCCGCGCGACGGCCTGATGACCGGGCTGGCCGCCCGCACCGGCTGGTCGATCCGCTTGGTGCGTACCGGCATCGAGGTGGTCGTGCTCGGCGCGGGCTGGCTGCTCGGCGGAACGGTCGGCATCGGCACAGTGCTGTACGCACTCGCCGTCGGCCCGCTCACGCAACTGCTGCTGCCTCTGGTCACGTGGCGATCCACCGAGGCACCCCGAACGCAACAGCTCGAGGCGCACAGCGAGTAGGTTGGGCGCGTTGGACGTGTTGTGGCTGGGGAGTTTTGGATGAGATCACGGGTGTTGGCCGCGTTGCTGTCCGTCATCGGCGTGCTTGGCGTCGCGTCGTGTTCCGGACCGCAGACCGTGCCGACGAAGATCACCCTCGGGTTCACGGCGTGGCCGGGCTGGCTGCCGTGGCAGGTCGCCGCCGAGAAAGGCTTCTTCGCGCTCAACGGCGTCGACGTCGAGGTGAAGTACTTCGAGAGCTACACCGACAGCCTCACCGCGCTGCAGACCGGCGCGATCGACGCCAACAGCCAGACGCTCGGCGACACGCTCATCTCGGCCAGCGGCGGCGCACGACAGACCACCGTACTGGTCAACGACATCTCCACGGGCAACGACCAGATCATCGCCCGTGACGGGATCACCACCGTGAGCGATCTCAAAGGCAAGAAGATCGCCGTGGAGAAGGGCACGGCCGACCACTACCTGCTGTTGCTCGCGCTCAACCGCGCCAAGCTCCGCGAAGGCGACGTCCACCTCATCTCCACCATGACCGACACCGCGGCGGCCGCGTTCGCCGCCGGTCACGTCGACGCGGTGGGCGCGTGGGCGCCCTACACCACGACAGCACTGTCCCGGCCGGGCAGCGCCGCGCTGGCCACCTCGGCCGAGTTCCCCAGCTCGATCCCGGACACCCTCGTGGTGCGGGAGGAACTGGGGCGGCAGCGACCGGATCTGGTGCAGCGCCTCGTGAACACCTGGTTCGAGACGTTGGGCTGGATCAAGCACAATCCGGACGAGGCGGTCGCGATCATGGCACGGCGGGCAGGCGTCAGCCCGCAGGCCTACCGCGCCTACCAGCCCGGCACCACGTTCCTGACCAAGCAACAAAACCAGGACTTGTTCACCGGGCGGCAGTTGCACGTCGAGGCGGACTCGGTCGCCGCGTTCATGCGGCAGACCGGGCTGACCGCCCGGCAAACGTTGCCGGACGGTCTGCTCGACGCCAGCTTCGTCAACGCTCCCTAGGAAGTTCCCTCAGACCGCCACTGTCGTGTGGGGACTGATGTCGCCGCGGAACAGTCCGCCCGGATCCACCCGCTGCCTGACCCGGTCGACCGCCACGATCTGCTCGGCGTCCAAGTGCCGCTGTGGCTGTTCGTTGCTGCCGACGAAACTCGGCAGCGTGCGCCCGGTGTCCCATGGCGCCAGCTCGGCCCGGATCTTGTCCGCCCACCGCCTGCCCGTCGCGATGGTCTCCGGGTCCGCCGCCGACCCGACACACTGGTACAGCAACGGATCAGCGATGTGGTCGAGCACACCGCCGTCCGGGTGCGGCCGGGCGATCGCGCCGCCGAGCTGGCGAAGTTCCGCCGCCAGCAACGGCGATCCCTGCCCCGCTGCCTGGACGAACACGTCCGGGTCGATGTCAGTCAGCAGCATGTGGTCGCCGAACGCCTTGACCGGGTTGGGCGGGTCCATGTGCGTCGCCGTTACCGCCTCCGGTCCGGCCTCGCGCCACGTGTCGTACAACGGTTCGCCCAACGGCCCGAGCAGGCTGTCGCGGATCTCACGGGCCGCGCGGATGTCCGGTGCGTCACCGATGATCGCCCCGTCGACGCAGATGACCTGGCCGGAGGTGACCGACTCCGGCCTGCCGGGCCCCGGGGGCATGTTCATCAGCCGCAGCGTCGTCGACACCGACTCCGGCGCGTCCTGCGCCCAGTCACGCCACAGTTTCACGATCCGCTGGGCCTGGGACACCGGCCAGAACGACGCCCCGGTGATGACCGAGGTGACTGGGAACAGGTCGATCTCGACAGCGGTCACGACACCGAATCCGCCACCGCCACCGCGCAACGCCCACAACAGCTCACCATCCGCCGTGCGGTGTTCCCCGTCGGCCGTGACCAGCTCGACGGACCGGATCGTGTTCGGCGCCAGGCCGAACGCGCGACTGTAGAAGCCAATACCGCCACGCAGCAGGTATCCGACGACACCGACCGTCGACGATGTGCCGTGCATGGCGACCAGCCCGTGTGGACTCGTCGCGGCCACGACCTCACCCCACAACGTTCCCGCCGGGATGCGCGCGGTCCGCGCGTCGGCGTCCACCCGCACACCGCCCTCAAGCTCCGTACGGATCAGCAGCGCGTCGTCCATCGGACCGTAGGTGCCCGACGCGTGGCCGGTGGTGTACGTCCTGACGCGCAGGCCTTTCGACACGGCACGGCTGATCGCCGCCTGCACGTCCGCCACGGTGTGCGCGACCATGCCGTCCGCCGGGTCGACCGGCGACGCCATGTTGAACATCCTCATCCATCCCCCTTGACCGCATTGATCCCCACAGCCGTCGATTCTGCCAGCTGCGGACCTTGACACCGGCGAGTGGCGTGAGTCACAGTTACCGCTCCATTTTTGACCGGTCAAACCAACGTCGGGAGTGGACGGTGACGGAGCGCGGACACGCGGTGACAGTGCGCCAGGTCGCGGCGCACGCCGGTGTGTCGCGACAGACCGTTTCCAATGTCCTCAACGCCCCCGAACGCGTGGAGGAGGCCACCCTGCACAAGGTCAGGGCGGCGATCGAGTCGCTCGGCTACCAGCCGAGCCGCGTGGCGCGCAGCCTCGCCACCCGCCAGGCCGGGCTGATCGGGTACTGCCTGGCCCGCCACACCGGCCGCGGCCTGTTCATGGATCCGTTCCTGTACACGCTCACCGGGGCGATCGAGGCCACCGGGCGCCGGGTGCTCGTGTTCACCGCGCCGGACGGCGCTCAGGGCCTCGCCACCTACGCCGATCTGGTCGCGCAGCGGGCGGTCGACGGCTTCATCCTGTCCGACACCGTCGACGAGGACCCGCGGCACGCGTGGCTGGCCAGCCGCGGTGTCCCGTTCGCGTCCTTCGGCCGGACCTGGCACCCGAACGGCGACCAGCCCGGACCGTGGGTCGATGTCGACGGCGCGGGCGCGTGTGCGGAGTTGGTCGCCCGGCTGCATTCGGCCGGGCACGACCGGATCGCGTTCGTCGGCTGCCCGATGGGCGCATCGGACGACAGACGGCGGGGCTGGCGGGACGCGTGCCGACAGCTGGGCCTGCCCGAGCTCTGCGCGTACGCCGACTCGGACACCAGGCGGGCCGCCGCACGGGCCGCGGCCGCGTTGCTGGACGCCGACAATCCGCCGACCGCGGTCGTCGCGGCGAGCGACCTGCTCGCGGTCGGTGTGTTGGACGAGGTGCGGCGCAGGAAGTTGCGTCCGGGGCATGACATCTGGGTGACCGGATTCGACGACACGCTGCTGGCACGTTCGGTCGACGGCGGACTGACCACGGTCCGCCAGCCGACGGCCGAGATCACGGCGACACTGGTCCGGCTGTTGGACGGCGGATCAGACGGGGAAGCGGACGAGGGCGGTGTCCTGCTGGGTGGCCGGATCGTGGCACGGAGCAGTGCGCCTGTTGGTTGATCGGCTTCAAAACGGTGATGGGAGAACAGCTATGGCAGGGCTGAAGAGGACACCGCTGCGGTGGGCAGCGTTGACGGGAACGGCGTTGCTGCTCACCGCCTGCGGCAGCAGCGGATCGGGTGGGTCAGGGGGATCCGGTGGCAGCGGCGGTGCCGCTCCCGCGCTGGACGGACGCGGTGAGATCACCCTCGTCACCGGCAAGGACACGTCCAACAACATGCAGAAGCTGATCGACGAGTGGAACTCCGGGCACCCGAACGAGAAGGTCCGGATCGTCGAACTGCCGGAGTCGGCGGACGCCCAACGTCAACAGTTCGTGCAGAACGCACAGGTGAAGTCCGACGCGTACACCGTACTGACCCTCGACGTGATCTGGACCGCCGAGTTCGCGGCCAACCGGTGGGTCGTCGAACTCCCGCGTGAGCAGTTCGACCTGAACAACTTCCTCAAACCGGCCGTGGCGACCGGGGAGTACCGCGACAAGCTCTACGCCATCCCGGTCTACTCCGACGGCGGGCTGCTCTTCTACCGCAAGGATCTGCTGGCGAAGGCGGGCGTGCAGCCGCCGAAGACGTGGGCTGAGCTGACCGCGGCCTGCCAGAAGGTAAAGGCACTGCCGGAGGCGTCAGCCATCGGTTGCTACAGCGGGCAGTTCGAGAAGTACGAAGGACTGACGGTCAACTTCGACGAGGCGGTGAACTCGGAGGGCGGCGCGATCGTCGACGAGTCCGGGAAGCCCACCGTGGACACTCCGCAGGCGAAGGCCGGACTGGACAAACTGGTCGCGGGCTTCAAGAGCGGAGCGATCCCGCAGAAGGCCATCACGTTCAAGGAAGAGGACGGCCGCCGCTCGTTCCAGGCCGGTGAGCTGATCTTCATGCGGCAGTGGCCGTACCAGTGGGCGCTGGCCAACAAGACCGACGGCTCGTCGCAGGTCGCCGGCAAGTTCGACGTGGCTCCCCTGCCGGGCAACGGATCCGGCCCCGGCGTATCCAGCCTCGGCGGGCACAACTTCGCGATCTCGCAGTTCGCCAAGAACAAGGCCACCGCGTTGGACTTCATCAAGTTCTTCACCACCGACGCGGCCGAGCGCTCCAACCTGCTCGCCACCTCACAGGCACCGACCCGGGCCAACCTCTACGACGACGCCGAGTTGAACAAGCAGTTCCCGTACCTCAAGACGCTCAAGGAGTCGATCCTCAGCGCCAAGCCGCGCCCGAAGGCCGTCCGCTACGGCGATGTCACCACCGCGATCCAGGAGTCCACGTACGCGGCGCTGACCGGCAGCAAGGACAGTGCCACCGCGTTGAAGGAGCTGCAAGCCAAGCTCCAGGACCTGCTCAAGTGACCACACCCGCACGGCACAGGCAGGCGGCTGGCGAGTCCGGACGGCTCGCCGCTCTGCTGCTGTCCCCCACGTTCGTCGTGCTCGCGCTGGTCGTCGGCTACCCGTTGGTCGCGGCGCTGCGGGAATCGCTGTACCGGAGCGGGCAGACGGTCGACGCGGACGGGTTCGTGGTGCAGGGCGACCAGTTCGTAGGACTGGACAACTACACCGGGATCCTCTCCGGATCCGAATCCGCCCGGTTCTGGAACGCGTTCGGCAACACCACGTTCTTCACCGTGGTGACGGTGGCGGCCGAGGTGCTCATCGGTGTCGCGATGGCGCTCGTCATGCACCAGGCGCTGCGGTGGCGCGGCCTGGTCAGGGCGAGCATCCTGGTGCCGTGGGCGATCCCCACGGCGGTGTCGGCGATCCTCTGGAAGTGGATCTTCCAGGCCGACGGTGTGGCGAACGCGGTGATCGGCAGCCAGGTCCTCTGGACGACCGAGGGCTGGCAGGCCAAGTTCGCGGTGATGATCGCGGACACGTGGAAGACCGCGCCGTTCATCGGGCTGCTGGTGCTGGCCGGGCTGCAGGTGATCCCGCGTGACGTCTACGAGGCGGCCAGAGTGGACGGAGCGAGCCCGATGCGGCAGTTCCGGTCGATCACGCTTCCGCTCGTGCGGCCGGTGCTCGTGGTCGCAGTGCTGTTTCGCGTGCTGGACTCGTTGCGGATGTTCGACCTGCCGTTCGTGCTGATCGGCAACCGCAAGGAGTCCGTCGAGACACTGACGATGCTGGCGTGGGACGAGGCGAGCAACCTCAGGTTCGGGCCCGCCGCGGCCTACGCCACCGTCCTGTTCGTCTACATCGCCGTCGCCGCGCTGGTGTTCGTGAAACTGTTGGGCGCCGACGTGATCGGCGAGGCGCGCGACCGCGGCAGACAGGCTCGGACGCGTAGACCAGGGCGGCTGGCGCGGCCGGAGGTGGTCCCCGCATGAACCCCCGTGTCGTGCTGCGTTACGCCGGGCTCACGGTGATCCTGGTGTTCTGCCTGACACCGTTCTACTGGATGGTGGTGTCGGCGTTCCGGCGGCCCGCCGACCAGTTCTCGCTGTCGCCGATCCCGCTGCCGGTGTCGGCGGCCAACTTCACCGCGGTGTTCGGAGTGGACGTCGGCTTCGGCCGCGCACTGCTCAACAGCGTGGTGGTCGCCGGGATCGCCACCGTGCTGACGCTGCTGATCGGGCTTTCGGCGGCGTACGCGCTGGCCCGGCTGAGGTTCCGGTTCAAGAACGCGGTCGCCGCACTGATCATCGCGACGTCGATGTTCCCCGGTATCTCACTGGTGGTGCCGCTGCTGAAACTGTTCACCGACATCAACTGGATCAACACCTACCAGGCGATGATCGTGCCGAGCATGTCGTTCGCGCTGCCGCTCGCGGTGTGGAACCTGAACGCGTTCTTCCGGCAGATGCCGGGTGAGCTCGAGGAGGCCGCGATGATCGACGGCTGCACGCGGCTGCAGGCGTTCCGCCGGGTGATCCTGCCGCTGGCGGCGCCCGGTGTGTTCACCACGGCGATCATCACGTTCATCACCGCGTGGAACGAGTTCATCATCGCGTTGTCGATGGTGAACGACAAGGCCATGCAGACGGCGACCGTGGCGATCTCGCGGTTCACCGGCGCCTACGGGTTCGACCAGCCCTTCGGCACGCAGATGGCGGCAGGCGTGGTCGTGACCGTCCCGCTGGTGATCCTGGTCCTGGTGTTCCAGCGCAGGATCATCGCGGGCCTCACCGCGGGAGGCGTCAAGTAGCGGCCGTCAGAACCGCAACGCGAGCACGGAGATCGCCGCGGGCACGGCGAAGTTGAGGAGCAGGATGGGCAGTTCCTCGGCGACGCCGTAGCCCGCGGCGATCACCCCGACCAGCATGTTGGCCAGGCAGAACATCGCCCACAGCGGCAGGAACACCAGCGCGGCGGTGCCGCCGGGCTTCGCGGTGAACAGGCCGGTGAGCAGGCGGATCGCCGCCCACAACGCCACACCGGCGCCGAGCACCACCACTGTCCGTCCACCGTGGACGACCGGACCACCGTCCCACCACAGTGAACTGGCCAGCCAGCCGAATCCCGCGATGGCCGAGGGAACGCCGAACACGGCGAACATCACCGCCGCCTCCTCGGCCACGCGGTATCCCGCCGAGAACACGCCGACGGCCGCGTTGACCGTGGCGACGGCGTACCAGAGCGGCCAGAACACGACCGCCGCGATCGCGCCGACCGGCGCGGCGAACAGGCCGGTCAGCGCGAACAGGGCGGCGAACAGCAGCGTCCCGGCGAGCAGGAATCGGGGCAGCCGCATGTCAGGCCCTGATGGTCATCCGGGACACCTTGTCCCCGTCCACTGTGAACGAGAAGTGGCTCGGCCCGGTGAAGCCGTTCCCGCCGACCTGCGCGGTCACCATCACCTCGCCGTCGCGGGTGTCCACGTCGGTCACGTCGAGGCTGACCTGCTTGCCGATGAACTCGCTGTCGCTCCACTGGCCGATGCGTTCCGCGCCGCGGAACTCACGGCCCCAGTCGTCCACCACACCGTCCTCTGTGAAGCATGCGAGGAACGCGTCGCGGTCGTTGTCGTTCGCGGCGTCGATCGCCGCCAGCACAGCCGGATCCATGGTCATGGGCACAGGATGAACCCGGAAGCGTCCGCTCGCATCCCGGTGGGTCACCTCCTGCCGTGCACACGGCGGTAGCTCCAGCCCAGCAGCGCGAACAGCACGATGCCCGACAGAATCAGGCTCGATCCTGTGCTCCAGCCGCCGAGCGGCAGCCCATCGACCGTTCCCCAGACGATGCCCGCAGCGATCAGCGCCAACCCCGCAAGCACCGACCACGCGATCCGCAGGGGTGTCGCCACGCTGTCCTCCGCGGCCTTCATGGCGCGGTCACGGACCGGGTCGACGTACTTCTCCAGCACCGGGAACTCGGACGCGAGCACCAGCAGACCAGCGAGCACCAGCAACAGCCCAGGCCCCGGCAGCACCAGCAGCGCTACGCCGACAAGCAGGAGTACACCACCGACAACCGTCAGAGTCACTCGCTTCACCGCTGCCACACCACGAGTGTGCGGCCTTTTCCGCAGGACCGCATATCACGGCATGGCGTTCACGTAGACCCACTGGCCGTCCTCGCGGGCGAAGCTGCTGTTCTCGTGCATGGCCTCGGCACGCCCGTTCTGCTCGTAGCGCGCGGTGAACTCGACCGTGCCCACCGTGTGGAACGGGCTGCCGCCGGTGGTGCCGACGATCTCCAGGCCGGTCCACCGCAGCCCTGGGTCGAAGTCGAGTCGTTTCGGGCGCGTGGTGGAATGCCACGTCCTGAGTAGATAGTCCCTTTTGCCGAGGGCGTACGCGCTGTACCGCGACCGCATCAGCGCTTCGGCCGTACCAGCGGCCGACTCTCCTCTGTGGAGGATGCCACAGCATTCGGCGTACGGCTTGCCCGGATCACAGGGACAGGATGCTGGCACCCGGCACAGCCTAGCTAGGGTGAGCCCATGATCTACCTGGGGATTGGGATTGTGCTGATCCTGGCTTCGCTCGCCGGTTTCTGGTGGATGCGGCGGACCAGGAGCGAGCTGCACACCATGATCGGGACCGAGACGCTGTCCATCCCCCAGTTGGAGGACCTGCGCCGCGTGTCCGACGAACTGGGCGCGCAGGGCGGCTTCCGCAAGATCAGCGAGGTGGTCGGCACCGCGCACCCCAGCCAGGAGGGCCCGCTGATCTCGGAGATCAGCAAGACCGAGTGCGTCTGGTACCGCTACCGGATCGACCGGCAGTACGAGCACGTCGAGTACCGGGACGGCAAGCGGCACCGATCGAAGCGCACGGAGAAGGTCGCGGACCACACCTCGTCACACGGGTACGCCGTGATCGACGCCGACGGACGCACGATCGGCGTCGACCCGTACGGAACGAAGCCGGACGGCGTCGAGCAGACCGTGAACCGCTTCGAACCGCACCACGGCGGAGACGGGGGCGGGATCACCCTCTTCGGTATCAACCTCGGCGGGAACGACAGTTCGACCATCGGGTACGAATACCAGGAATGGATCATCCGCACCGGCCGCCGCCTGTACATCCTCGGCGAGGTGCACGACAAGATCGGCCCGCTGGTGATCTCCAGGCCGGAGCAGGGCGGCCACTTCATCATCTCCACCCGGACCGAGGACGAGCTGCGCGCCAGCCGGGTCCAACGGCACCGGTGGCTCGCGATCGGCGTGGTCGCCGCTTTCGTGCTCGGCGTGGCCGTGTCGATCTACGGGATCGTGCGCTGACTGGTACGAATGGCGGTAGCCATCGTGAGCGGCCACGGGCATCCTGGAGCGTTCCGCATGGGGCGGACCCGGTTGTGAGACCGGCTTCCACCGAGCGGAGGCGACTTTGCCCGACGAGGACACCCGGTACCTCGCGCACCTCTGTGGGCTGGCTGACAACCCGAATCTGCCTGGCCACCTGCTGGACAAGCTCGTCGCGATGACCAGCGGCGAGCTCGACGCCGCGCAGGACCTGTTCGGCGTGCCGAAGTGGGACATCCCCGAAGCCGCGGACATCCCGGCGATCGAGTCGACCGGCGAGGTGATGGCCCGGCGGACCGACCTGTCGGCGGACACCTACCACCAGCTGGCCGCGGACCGGCGGCTGTGGGTGCGGCTGCACCTGGCCCGCAACCCGGCGCTGCCGGAAAGTCTGTTGTGGGCCCTCGCCGACGACCGGGCCGTCCGACCGGAGCTGGCGTGGAACCCGTCGGTGCCGCTGCGGCTGCTCGGCGAGATCGCCGTGACGGCCAAGCTGCCACACATCCTGCTGCCCCGCGTCGCCTCAGCGACCACTTCGGAGCTGCGCTGGCTCGCCGCGTCACCGGACTGGCAGGTCCGCGCGCTGGCGGCGGTGCGCCGGGACCTGCCGAAGGACGTGGTGGACCGGCTGATCGAGGATCCCGAGATCGCTGTCGTCCAGGCCCTTGTCGCGGCGAAGAACCCGCGCTGCTCCCCCACGCTCCTGCACGAACTCGCGCAGCGCGCGGCATCCGCGTGCCCCCACATCGCCCAACACCCGAACGCGCGTGTCGACACGCTCATAGCGTGCCTGCGTGTCCTGCCCGCACGACGGCACGCGGCTCGGCACCCGAACCTGCCGCCGGACATGATCACCGAGCTGCTCGACGACGTGGACCTGCTCGTCGCCGAAGCGGCGGCGGCGAATCCGGCGCTGCCGCCGAAGATCATGGAGGCTGTGCTGGCGGAATCGTGCTGAACGCCCCGGTACGTTCTGGTTCATGGACTTCGCGGGCTTCGTGGACAGGGACGAACGCGCCGTCGGCGCGGTGGTGGGGACCGCGGTGGGCGACGCACTGGGAGCACCGTTCGAGTTCGGCCCGGCCGGGGCGTTCTCGGCTTCGGGCTCGGACGAGATGTGGGGCGGCGGTGGCTGGGATCCGGGCGAGGCGACCGACGACACCCAGATGGCCGTGCACGTGGGCGATTCGCTGGTGGAACGCGGCGGGCTCGACCTGGCGGACATCTTCGGCCGCTTCCAGCGCTGGTGCGCGGCCGACCCGAAGGACATCGGCCTGCAGACCCGCAACGTGCTCACCAACGGCCACCCGTGGGACTCCGCCGCGCAGGCACACTTCGAGACCCACCGGCACGCAGCGGGCAACGGCTGCCTGATGCGAGCGGTGACCCCGGCGGTGTTCTTCGCCAAGGCAGGCCGTGACTCCACAATGGACGCCGGAAGCCGGATAGCGGCACTGACCCACGGTGACCCGGCGGCGTGGGCGGGAACAGCGATCTTCCACGAGCTGATCAGGGTGGCACTGGACGGCGGCGATCCCCTTGCCGCCATCCCTGCCGCACTCGCGGCGATCCCACCGGAGTACCGGGGCAAGTACACGACAGTGCTGGGCCCGGACTGGCACCCGGACAAGGCCACCGAGTTCAACGGTGCGATCTGGCCGTGCCTGGGTTCCGCGGTCTGGGTCCTGCGCACCACGTCGACCTTCGAGGACGCCGTCCGCGCGGCCATCGACCTCGGCGGCGACACCGACACAGTCGCAGCCGTCACCGGTGGGCTGGCAGGCGCGGTCCACGGCAGCCGCGCGATCCCGGATCGATGGACCCAGCGACTGCACGTGCCACTTCCTGGCGCGGGCGACCGCGTCCTGCACACGCCTGACTTGGTGGATCTGGCGCGGCGCCTGAATTCGACTCCGATCGAATGATTTTCGACAGCAGGAAAGCCGGTCGAACTGAAAAGAAAAAAGAAGCAAGGAAGAGAAAGAAAAAGAAACCAAGGGGTAAGCCAGCTGGAAAAGGTAAACTGGCTGGTTCGTAACCAACGCAGGGTAACCAGCGCTGGTTGTCGGGACCCCTGGCTGGGAGTTGCGCTCCAACGTAACCAACAGCGCTAAGGTAACCAAAGTAATCCGTTCAAGCCGGGCACGGCGGCGGGTGGCCCACTGGTGAGCAGAGCGTGGCTCACCATCCACATCCCGAAGCGGCGGGTTAGAACGGCGGGACGTCGTGGGCCTGGGGCTTGGTGACGACGGTTTGCTTGCTGGGGGTGGTGAAGATGAGGGTGCCGGGCTTGGGGTGTTCCAGTTGCCAGTTGGTGCGTTGGCGCATGAGGTTGTGTCGTTTGCAGAACATGGCCAGGTTGTCGTGGCTGGTGAGCCCACCGTGGCTGTGGGGCTGGGAATGATCGGTCTCGCACCGCTGTGCCGGAACCGCACAGCCCGGCTGACGACAAGTCCAATCCCGCAGTTGCAGATGCCGCCGCAAACTGGGTGAGGCAAACCGCTTCCGACTGACCTCCAGGACCTGTCCGGTCCGGTCGGTGATCACGCGCCGCCAGGTGGCATCGCGGGCGAGTTCCCGGGCGTACTCCGCCGTGATAGGCCCATAGCCACTGATCTCCCCAGGCTCCCGGTTGAGTCCCATCAGCGTGGTCATCGGCGCCAGCACATGCACCGCCACCGCAGGCCGATCCACTGTCCTCCTGAAGGTGACCAGGTCCATGAACACGTCCGCTCGCGCCTGCGCTCGGCTCCGTCCTGGCTTGGGGCTGAGCTTGGCCAGTAGATCCAGTTGGGAGTAGGCCTGCTCCGCCTCGTGTGGCTGCAGGGTGATCGTGATGGCGGAGGTGCCGTCGGGCTTGTGCCACTTGACAGCATCCCGCCCGCCCTTCTTCAACTGGCGCCGTTCCTCCTCACCGTCAGGATCAGCCCAGATCAGTTCACGGCGGATGGCGTGCTTGAACCGGGTCAGGTTCTCGCACTTCCCACCCTCCAAGACCCGTTTCTCCACCGCGAGCGCCTGATCCTCATCCAGGCCGATCGTGTAGTCATGCATGGCCTTGGCCCGCATCACATCCACCTCACCCTCCGCCATCGCACCAACCGTGGCAGGCAGCCTCGTCACCAACGCCTGCGCCTGAGACAACTGCTTGCCGGTGGTGACCGGGCTCAGACAGAGTTCGATCGCGAGGTCTTCCGCCACGCCGTCACCCACCTCGATCCCCGACCGCTGTGGTGGATGCAGTTCCGCGAAACGCGCCAAACCCCGGATCAACTCCGCATCAACAACATTCCGCTGCCGATAACGGTCAGCGATGTAGTTACGAGTTTGCTCCCGATCCATCTGCGACACCGGAATACCCGGCGGCGCCTGACGTTCATGGAATGCCACAGCGAGCTGTTCGAACATGAGTTCAGTTTACCGAAAAAGCGCAACCATTACCCGTACTCTTTCGGGTGAATCGCCCAAGTAGCGCTGCGGGATGTGGATGGTGAGTCACGCTCCGCCCACCAATGGGCCACCCGTCGCCGTGCTCGGTTTGAACGGATTACTTTGGTTACCTTAGCGCTGTTGGTTACGTTGGAGTTCAGTTTCCAGCCTCGGCTTACGGTCCCAGCGCTGGTTCAATACCACTAAGTTAAGGTTGTCGCCCGGATACGGATGGTAGGCGGCCCATCATGTCGAGTTCCGTGCTGATGCTGTTTCTTGACGGTATAGGAGTTCGTTTAACGACTCGTGGATTGCTCCGGTGCCGTCGAGTACGGGTGCGACGTTCGTTGATTTCGGCGAAGGTTTCCCTTAGCGCTCTCCCGCGCTGTTTAGGGGGAAAAGTCCGCCTGTCCAGTGATATGGCGGCGAATGACTCGGAGAGATCGCATGAACGACAGACGGTCGGGATCTTCTCCGATCTCGTCTGCGGCATTACACATCAGTCGGCGAATCCCGTAGTGAGTGAGCAGAAATGCCCATATCTCCTGGCGTACCATGTCCGGCGACTTGGAACGCAGTACCTTGGCCGGTCCTCGCTGGTGCGTCTTGAGCTCGTCAATGAAGCCTTCGCATTCCCATCGCTCATGGTAAGCGGCTGCGAGTTGTTCGGCGGTCGCATCGGCAGGATCCAGGATGGACGTGATCACACAGATGATCTCATCCGATCCGCTTCCTTCTCGATTCGGAACATCGTATTCAACGACCCGGACTAGGTACCCTTCCGAGTCGTCAATGTCGCCATCGTCTCGTGCGCGTCGAATCAGCTCTTCATACCGCCGACCCCGAATATTCCTCGGACATACAACGGACAGGTATGAGCCGTCGGGAAGCCAGCGCAGAATGGGTAGTTTCACATTCGCGGTGACCCTCCACAGCAGGTCAGCACCCGTAGCAAGGAATTTACCCCACAAGTCGAGGCTGTAGAAATTCCGGTCAGCCGTGATCAGCATATCCGACTCAGCCCTGGACAGAATCTGCCTGGCCAGCGCCCTCTCATCCCCGTTACACGGCCCCATGGCAGCACCGACGACGGCATGCGATCCACATTCCGTCAGCGCCACCAACTGCACCTGAGGGAACGCACTAGCCTTCGTGCCGTTGGTCCTACGACCGAATTCTTCGACGTTATCATCTGTGTCCGGGATGTCCAGCATGAACCCATCGATCGCCATGAGCCGCCGAAAGCCCAGCCACGCGCCCTTCGTGCCACGCCGCGCCACAGGAACCGCCGTTCTCTCAAACAACAGGCGCAACGGTTCGGCCCCCAACCTTTGTCGAGCCTGCGTAATCGCAGAAGTCGACGGGACTTTCCAGCTACCCTGCCACGAGCCCATCGATTTCAACGACCCAACGAGCTTACGCATCACCTCTTCGTAGTCGTCATCGAAGAACAAGCACATCGCCTGACAAAAACGCACCACCACATGCGCCGGAAGCAAACGAGTTCGCTGCTCGCGACACCCAGTCTCCGTGAGCACATCCTCGATAACATCACGAGGAAACACTTCAGCGAGAACGCCCAAAGAAATACGATCTGTCAACCGAACGGCCGCTGAATCGTCGCCGCGCACTTTCACTTGCCCAACCCGAGCCACCGGGAAACACTACCACATTTTGACCTTAACTTAGTGGTATTGAGCGCTGGTTGCCCTGTGTTGGTTACGTACCAGCCAGTTGCGGTTTTCGTCGTGGTTGGCTATTGGTCCCCCTTCAACGCGGTCATTGCTACTCACGGTGGGGATGATCTGTAGGGTTGGGGGCGTGATCGATTTTCAGAAGAACTCCGTCTTCAAGCTCACTCCCGCGCGTGTCGAGAATCTCGCGCCCGAGGTTGCTCCGTTACTCATTCCCGGTGAGCACGTCATGCTCGCGTTCAAGGCCGTTCGGGACTACGTGCTGTTCACTTCCAAGCGGCTGATCGCGGTCAACGTTCAGGGCATGACCGGCAAGAAGAAGGACTACACGTCCCTTCCGTACAGCAAGATCCAGGCGTTCTCCATCGAGACCGCTGGCACGTTCGACCTCGATGCCGAGCTTGACCTGTGGTTCAGTGGGCTGGGCAATGTTCGGCTTGAGTTCCGGGGCGGCGCGGACATCCGGCAGATTGGGCATCTGATCGCTGCGCACGCGCTGTGAGGCCTCGGGAATAGTCACTGATCCTGACTTGTTGACGGGTGCCATGGAGCTTGGCATCTACAGTTTCGGCGACCGTCACCCCGACCCGGTCACCGGTGAGCAGGTCTCGGTCGCCGACGCGCTCGCGCAGACCATCGAGCGGATTCGGCTGGCCGATGAACTCGGCCTGTCCTTCTACGGGCTCGGCGAACATCATCTCGACCAGTACGCCATCTCCAATCCGGCGACGGTGCTGGCCGCGGCCGCGAGCGTCACCGAGAACATCACGCTGTCCAGCGCGGTCACCGTGCTCAGTACCGAGGATCCGGTCCGCGTGTATCAGCAGTTCACCACGCTCGATCAGCTCAGTCGTGGCCGTGCCGAACTGCTTGCCGGACGTGGCTCGTTCACCGAGTCGTTCCCGCTGTTCGGCGCGCGGCTTGAGGACTACGACGACTTGTTCGAGGAGAAGCTGGCTCTGCTGCTGCACCTCGACCGGCAGGACCCGATCACGTGGAGCGGCAAGTTCCGTGCCCCGCTGGACGATGTGCGGGTGCTTCCCCGCCCGTATCGGGACCGGCTGCGGATCTCGGTCGGCACCGGCGGCAATCCCGAGTCCTCGATCCGCACCGGGCTGCTCGGCCTGCCCGTTGTCTACGCGGTCATCGGCGGGCAGCCGGAACGGTTCAAGCCGCTGGTCGACCTCTACCGCAAGGCTGGCGAGTCCGGCGGGCACGCCCCGGCGGACCTGCACGTCACCATGGGCGGGATCGGCCTGCTCGCCAAGAACTCGCAGGACGCCAAGGAGGCCTTCTTCCCGTACTGGATGGAGACCATGCGCTACGGCTCCCAAGCACGCGGCTGGCCGTTGCCGACTCGGGCGCACTACGACGAGTACGCCAGGGACGCCAATTCCTTGTTCGTGGGCAGCCCTCAGGAGGTTGCCGACCGGATGATCACCGTCGGCAGGCTGGTCGGCGCGGACCGGTACGCCATGCAGATGGACTGGTCCGGTGTCCCGCACTCGATTGTGATGAACGCCATCGAACTGCTCGGTACCGAGGTTCTGCCCCAGGTCCGCGCCGAGCTGGGCTGATCGGCCGGGCCGGGCGGCTCGAAAAGGTTTGGACCAAATCGCACGCTGGGCCGGAGGATGGCCGGGTGACCACCGACGCGAGCGTCACCCGCTCCCCGCTGAGTCCCCGGTCCCTCCTCCCCCTCGCGTCGATCTGTGTGCCGATCGGTATCGCGGGCGCGTTGACCATGCCGTTCCTCGCTCTCTTTCTGAGCGACGAGGTGCATGCGAGCTCGGCCGCGCTCGGCGCCTTCATGCTGGTGTCACCGTTGGCCGGGCTCATCGCGAGCACTCTGATCGGCCGCTTGTCGGACTCACGGGCGATCCGCCGCAACATCCTGGTCGCGGGAGCGCTCGCCGGGGCGCTCGGTGCCGTCGTGTTCGCGATGGTCCGCGACTACTGGGTGTTGCTAGCCGTCTCGATCACCCTGGTCGCCATCTCCTCGTGCCTGTTGGCGCAGATGTTCGCGTACACGCGTCAGTCCCTGGAGCGTGGCGGCAACACCTCGAAGGCCTCGTTCGGCGTGAGCATCATGCGCACGTTGATCTCGGTGGCGTGGGTCGGCGGGCCGCCGCTGGCCGCGTTGCTGGTGTCGGAGACCGGGTTTGAGGGGCTGTACTTCGCCGCGGCAGCCCTGTTCCTGGTCGTGGCGTTGATGTCGGCGCGCATGCCGGAACTGGGCCTGCAGCCTCGGGCCGAGCGGGAGACCGGCGGCGGGACGGTCCGACGCCAGATCGTGTTCGCCGCGGCCGGGCTCGTGCTGCTGCAGGGTGGTTCCGCGTTGGGTGTGAACGCGATGCCGCTGTTCATCACCGACGTCCTGCACGGCACCACCGGGGACGCCGGGCTCGTGCTCGGACTGTGTGCCGCGCTGGAGATCCCGCTGATCCTGTGGTTCGGGTCGCTCGCGACGAGGTTCGACCAGCACCGGATCGTGCTGCTCGGCGGGAGCTTCGCGCTGCTCTACCACACCGGCATCCTGCTCACCGGCGCCGTCTGGCACGTCGCCGTCGTCCAGGTGCTCAGCGCGACGGCGATCGCCGCGGTGATGGGCGTCGGCCTGACGTACTTCCAGTCGCTGGCACCGGACCGGCCCGGTTTCGCGACCACTTTGTACGCCAACACCCTCACCGTCGGCATCATGCTCAGCGGGCCGCTGCTCGGTCTCGCGCGCGAACTCGGCTTCCGCACGGCCTACCTGATGAGCCTCGTCCTCGCTGCGCTCGGCGTCGTGTCGCTGTTCCTCGGCAGGACACGCCGAGTCACGTCAGATTGAGCTGCGCCGCCAACGGGTAGGTCAGCATCCGGACGAACGTGTCGGTCAGGTGGTTGTCCCGGTAGACCACCAGGTTGCCGATCACGGCGGGACACGTGGTCTGGTCACACAGCCATGGGGTCAGGTCGGCGACCGTGGAGTTGGGCAGCGCGGAGACCACCTCGACCAACGGGTCCTGTTCGCCGAGCGCCGCACGCCGTGGCGAACCGCACGCGGTCGGGGCGTCCGGTGTCCGCAGCAGACACCGCGGGGTGTTCGTGGCCATCAACGGCACGTCCCGGATCGCCGCTACCCGGATTCCCGCTTCGGACAATGGTTCGAGCAACGCCCGATAGCCACTCAGCACGCGACTCCTGTCGTACCAGCGCCGTTCGCCGTCGACCACTTCGGACCCCTGGGTGAACCCGCTCGTGACAACCAAGTCCGGCTTCATCTTCAGCAGCTCGGGCAGCAGCTCGTAGGCCTTCTCCCCGCACACCGGCAGCGGGTACCCGCTCTTGGCCGGTGGCAGGTCGCCGTACGCGCATCCGTCGTGCACCAGGAGTTTGACGCGCCAGCCGCCCGCCTTCTCGGCGTACTTGACGATGGCGCTGCTGAACATGGTCATGTGCGAGTCGCCGACAAGGACCATCGTCCTGGACGCCGACCGGTCGCCGTACACACAGTGGTCGCTCGTGGCCGGGTACTTCGTCAGGTCGTAGGTGGCGCAGCCGTCCTTCCACGCGCTCGCCACGTCCGTGTCCGCGATGGCCGGGTCGGGCAGCAGCGGGGCGCCGACCATGATCGGCTTGATGGTGCCGGGATCGGGCGGGGACGTCTCCCGTGGCGGGTCGACGAGGGCGGCCGCGGACGCGGCGATCAGCCGGTCCCGCTCGGCGGCGGCGACACGCCACGGCACCGTCGCGGTCACCAGCGTCGCCAGCACCATCGCCGCGCCGAGCAGATAGGTCGCCCGCAGCCGCAGGCGGAACGGCCTGCGCACCACCGGCGGGGTGACGACCTGTATGGACGGTGCGGTCGCCGTGCGCCTGCGCCGGAACGGGTCTTCCACGAAGTGCTTGCTCAGGACCGCCAGCACCAGGCTGAGCGTGCCCGCGACGAGCACCTGCACGCGGGTGAGCTTCTCCTGGCCGCCGTACTCCAGCATGAAGACGATCACCGGCCAGTGCCACAGGTACAAGCTGTAGGAGATGTCGCCGATGTAACGCAACGGCTGGATGCCGAGCAACGTGGGAAGTTCGACCACTGACGACCGTTCGCCTGTCCCGGCGAGCAGCATCGCGACAGTGCCGAGCGTGGGCACCACCGCGATCCAGCCAGGGAACGCCATCGCGGTCGTGAAGGCGATGGCGCTGTAGGCCACCGCGGCCAGGCCCGCCCAGCCCAGCAGCAGACGCACGCCGGACCCGAACCGGACACGGCGGACGGCGATCGCCGCGAGACCACCGATTCCCAGCTCCCACAACCGTGTGGTGGTCATGAAGTACGCGGCGCCCGGCGGGGCGGTGGTGGCCAGCACGGAGTACACGAACGACGCGACAGTGAACACCAGCACCGCGCCGAGGACAGCACCGGACGAAACGCCCTTACGGCGCCCGAGAAACGCGCTCAGCGTCATCACGATCGGGATCAGCAGGTAGAACTGTTCCTCCACGCTCAGCGACCAGAAGTGCTGGACCGGTGACGCGGCGGCGGTGGCGTGCGCGTAGTCCGCCGAGAAGATTGCCAGTTGCCAGTTCTGCACGTTCAGCGCGGAGGCCACGATCTCCTGCATGATGGCCGGCCAGCGCGCCATGGACGTCAGCAGCAGCACCACGGCGACGGTCGCCAGCAGGACGACGGAGGCGGCGGGCAGCAGCCGCCTGATCCGCCTGCCGTAGAACGCGGGCAGCGCCAGCCTGCCGGTCCTGGCGATCTCGTCGGCCAACGAGCCGATGATCAGGAAGCCCGAGATCACGAAGAACACGTCGACGCCGACGAAGCCGCCCGTCAGCCGGTTCGGCAATAAGTGGTACACAAGTACCAGGCCGACCGCGAGCGCACGCAGCCCCTGGATATCAGCCCGCGCCGACTTGGCCATATCTGTCCCCCCCAGAAGTCCCCCGGTCAAGCACGCTCACGAGGTGCGAAACCCGCCGCGGCGATCCATGGTCGCCTACGCCGCGACCCGAGCGGACGGCGACGTGATGTCGAAGACATCTCCGCAGGGTACTGAGACGTTTCACCCCGTGAGGGGGATCACAATCCAAAGTGGATCACCAGCCCGGCGACGGGGACACTCGCCGCTGCCCGGCCGGTCACGGTGCGCTACGCGGCGACTGCGCCCGTCGCACTGCCCGGTGCAGGACGCGCAACGCCACCGTTCACTGTTTTCCACATAGGACGAGTCGGCACATTGGGCACCAACTTGCCCATTGGCCGTCGATCGGACACCGGTGCGCGATGCCACCGCGACCTCTGCGGCAATCGATCGCATCCCCCTTCCCTCGCCCCTACACCGCTTTCCCCGCCTGCGCCGGGCGTGTCGCAGGCGACTTTTTGCCAGCCACTTTGCACTGGTCAGCAGGGCCCTTGCGAAAACTTTGACAGACACGTGATCGCTGGGGAGTGGACAAGAACCGTCTGCGGAGATACCGTTTCATCAGTGTCGCGCTCCCGGTAACCCCCAGGCTGGTTGAGCGCGACACCCTTTTTTTTACCAACACCCCACACTTCGCACCCGGCCCCACCATGGCCGCGCGGCGCGGAACTAGTGAAATCACCAGTCTGGTCCGAGCCACGCACGCTTCGAAGTACGGATGTACCGCGACACGGCACGTTCGCTGAACGAACTCGACCCGCCGGACGGCCCCTCAGCGCACGCCGCGCACCCCTCGACGGACGGGGGCCACCATCGACTCGGCGAATGCTTGCACCGCAGGCGATCGCAGCTGCCCGGCAAGCACGAGCAGGTACCGCGTCTCGTGGTACACAGTGGATTCCTCGGCGACCAGCGCGGGCAGGAACGCCTTGTCGGAGAACGCGAAGCGTTTCGGCCTGCCCGCCACGGCCTCCCGCCTGGCCACCTCGAGCCACCGCGCGGTAACACCGATCCGGTGGTCGTCCGCGTCGCGGGACGCCTTGTCGATCAGTTCCGGATGGCACCACGTGTCGTGCAGATGGAACGCGCTGTCCCGGATCTCGATGATCCGCCGGTGCAGCCGTTCCCACGTGTTGCCGACTGTCATGGCGTCCTGCCAACGTGACACAGGCTCGGCGAGCGCTATGTCCGCAGTCGCGTCCCGCAGCGACCGCCACAGCGAGTAGAGCCGCACCCGCCGGTAGTAGTGCAGCACCGCGGTCCGCATCGGTTCGAAGGCGGCCACCACGCAGCCAAGCGGCACCATGATGAAGCGCGCGGTGGACGCGCAGAACGCGATGTCGGCGAGGACAGGCGAAGCGAACCACGTCAGCCGCTCCCCCAGGCGGGTCACCGCGAACGGCACCTCCATCGCGTTGCCGACCGCCACCAGCGCCAGTCCCACGCGCAACGCCCGGCCCCGGATTCCCGGCAGGTGCCGCCACAGTTGCCACGCCGCGGCGCCAAGGGAGACACCGAGGTAGAGGAAAATCAGGATGTTGTAGACAGCGAACGGCCCGTCCGGTGACGGCCGGAACCGCTGCGCGGCCGGGGTGGCGTAGTAGCAGGCCGTGATCGCGCCCGCGACCGCCCACGCGATCGCCGCGCGCGACCAGCGTCCGCCGCGGGAGTGCCACCATGTGTCCCGGCGTCCGGCGACGTGCACGACGAACCGCCACGTGACGGCGGCGTCGAGGACCGCGAACAGGCCGCGGAACAGGTTGTGGAACCGGGGATCGCCGGTGAGCTGGTCGATCCAGACCGCGAACCACGGCTGGATCGGGACGGCGCCGAGGGCGATCACCACCAGCACCAGCCACAGGGGACGCTGCTGGGCGTCGCGCAGCATCGCCGGTGTACGGACAAGCACGACCAGCCAGACGACGGCGAGGACCACCCACCGGGAGATCTCCTCGACCATCAGGCGGCGCCGAAGACGGCCGACACCCGTTGCTCGAAGTCCCCGCCCTCCGGGCGTTTGCGTGCCTGTTTGAGCACGATCGTCGCGAACGTCTCGGCCAGTTCCTCCTGCGCGGTGCGCGGACCGGTCACCGCGGCCAGGTCCGTGGTATGCCCGGCGAGCATGTGGCAGATCTCGTGCAGGATGATGTGGTCACGGTGGTATCCCGTCGCTCCGGCGCGGGAAATGATGTGGTCACGTTCGCCGTCGAAGTACCAGAGGCCGAACGGCAGGGCCGCGAGATCCAGCTCGTGCAGCAGCAGTGGACGGCCGCGCCGACGGGCGAGCGTCACGCACAGGTCCTCGATCCGCCACGGCCGCGGCAACGGCGGCAGGTCCGCCATCAGCACGGCCGCCTCGGCACGTGCCTGCTTCCATGTCCTCACTTGTCTGGCGAACACGTGTCTGGCGAACGCTGTGCCGACGCGATGTCCAGTGCTGTCCTGATCGCGTCGAGCTGGGCTTGGTCGAAGGTGGCCAGCCGGGCCGCGAGCGCACGCACCGAATCGGGGCTGGGCACCCGCTCGGCGTGCTCCGGCGGATGGAAGAACGCGGGCTGTCTGCCGAAGAACCGGGCAAGCAGTCTCCGCGTCCGGTCGGTCAGGTTCTCTGCCTCACCCGTGAGAATGTTGTGCACATGGCCATGGGAGATGGTGACGCCGTCGTTCGCTTTGGCGATATCGGCCGAGATTCGGCGGACTCCGGGTATTCGACCGCCATATTTGTCCACCAGCAAGCTTTTCACGGTCGTGGCAAGCCAGGACTCCGCTCGGTGCATCGGCTCACCCCCCAGCTGTGCGGCGCAAGGTCAACACGCTCAATGTACTCGACGGATCACCGGCCGCAACGGAATGCCCCATGAGGAGGGCACAGACACGTAGTTCTACCCAGGCGGCCATCCCATGCGCGGCCCTAGCCTGGCTCCAAGGAGGTGGCCGATGGGGGCACGGCTGGAATCGGTGGCGGTACATCTGCCCGAACGCCAGGTCAGCACACCGGAAGTCGAGCAACGGATCGCGCCGTTCACCGCACCGCCCGGACTGATCAACCGGCTCACCGGGATCGAGTCACGGCACGTGCTGCGCGACGACGAGCAGGCGTCCGACCTCGCGGTGGCAGCGGCGCGCAAACTGCTGGCGGAGAGCGGGACCGCGCCGTCGGAGGTCGACCTGCTGCTGTTCGCCTCGGCGAGCCAGGACATGGTCGAGCCGGCGACCGCGCACATCGTCGCGGCCAAGCTGGAGCTGCGCTGCCCGGTGATGGACGTGAAGAACGCGTGCAACAGCGTCCTCAATGGCATCGAGGTGGCCACCGCGCTGATCGAGACCGGCCGCTACCGGAAGGTGCTGATCGCCAGCGGCGAGACGCCTTCCCGCGCGGTGCGGTGGGAAGTGCACGGGCTGACGGAGTTCCTGCGGGCGTTTCCCGGCTACACGCTGTCCGACGCGGGCGCCGCGGTCCTGATGACACACGGCGAACCGGGAGTGCTCGGCAGCGGGTTCACGGCGGACTCGACAAGGTGGGACATCGGCACGTTGCCCGGCGGCGGCTCACAGCACCCACGCGACCCGGAGTACACGTACTTCTCGATGGACGGCGGCCGGCTGAAGTCCGCGTTCCTGGAACTGGGCAGCGGGGTGCTGACCGACACGCTGGCCCGGCTCGGGTTGCGGTGGGACGACTTCGCGGTGGTGTGCGTGCACCAGGTCTCCGTGCCGTACTTGGAGATCTTCGCCGCGCAGGCCGGTGTGCCGAGGGACAAGCTCGTGCTCACGTTGCCGCAGCACGGCAACGTGGCGTCGGTGAGCCTGCCGCTGCAGTTGGTCACCGCGCGTGAACTCGGCCGCTGCGGTCCTGGGGACCTGGTCGCGCTGGTCGGCCTGGCGGGCGGCGTGAGCCTCGGCATCGTGGTGGTGCGGCTGTGAGCGAGCTCTGGGTCGTGGTGCCCGCGTACAACGAGGAAGCCGGTATCGCGGCGACTCTGCGGGCGTTGGAGTCGCAGCAGGACACCGACTTCACGACCGTCGTGGTGGACAACGGGTCCACCGACGGCACGGTCGACGTCGTCCGGTCGTTCGATGTCCGCCTGGTGCACGAGGCGCAGAAAGGCACCGGTGCGGCCGCCGACACCGGGATGCGGCACGCGATCGCGTCCGGGGCGCGGTGGCTGGCACGGACCGACGCGGACTGTCTGCCCGCGCCCGACTGGACGCGGCGGATCAAGGCCGCGTTCCGGGGCGGGTTGCGGCTCGTCGCGGGCAATCTGGTGCCGCGCAGGGACGAGGACCTGCCGGTGCGAACCCGGCTGACGCTCGTCAGCGCCGTGGAGGTGGCGCGGGCGTTCGGCAAGGTGCGGCCGCGCAACCGGGATCCGCGCTACCTCGGTCCGTACGTGATGGCTCCGGGCGGCAACATGGCGATCACCGCTGAGCTCTACCAGAAGTCCGGCGGCTTCCCCCGGACCGCGATCGAGGACCTGCACGAGGACCGCGCGTTGGTCAACGCCGTCCGTCTGCACACAGGCGCCTACGCGCTGCGGCGCGATGTCGTCGTCTACGGTTCGTCGCGGCGAGTCAAGGCATGGGGCCTGCGCAACACGCTGGCCTGGTACGCCGATCACCGCTACCGGCCCGACTTCGTGGACATCCGATGACAGGGACGAACTGGGAGCTGCGTGTCCAGCTCGGCGCGCATCCGGTGGCGTATCCCCTGATCCGCGCGATCGGCCGGTGCGGGCGGGCGGTGCGGGTGCCGGGTGTCGGCGTGGTGGTCAGCGAAGCGGCGCTGGCGCGGGAGATCCTGACCGACACCGGCCGGTTCACCAAGACCGGCCCTGGCTCCCCCGCCGACCTGTGGACACCGGTCGTCGGGCCGTCCGTGCTGCTCAACATGGAGGGCGCCGCGCACGCCGACCTGCGCCGCAAGCTTTCCGCCCTGTTCACGCCACGAGCGGTCGCGGACCTGTGCGCGAAGGTCGCCGACGAGCCGATGAAGCTCCTGCGGGACGACCTGGCCGCCGGGCGCCCCGTCGATCTCGTCGCCGTGGTGAAGGACCTGGTCGGCGCGGTGATCTGCGAACTGGTCGGGCTGCCCGCGTCCCGGACGGGGTTCGCCGAGGCGTTCGCCGCGGGCACGGCCGTGACCTCGATGGTCCGGCTGGGGCGGCGGACGCTGACCCAGCGGCAGGTCCAGCTCGGCAGAGCCGCGCTGGGACGGCTCACGGGCCCCGCGGCGCACGCCTATGCCGAGGCGGACCCGCGGACCGTGCCCGGCCGGATGCGTCAGCTCGGGCTGACTGAGGAGGAGGCGATGGGCGCGGTCGCGGCTTTCGTCCTCACCGGCACCGAGACGCTCGTGTCGTATGTCCCGCGACTGGTTGCCCTGTTGCACGACTCCGGGTGGCTGTCGGCGGTGGCCGCGGACCGTTCGCTGGTCGACGACGCCGTGGCGGAGGCGTTGCGGTGCACCGTGCCGTCGCCGGTGATGCTGCGCAGTGTCGTGGCGGACGCGGTCGTGGACGGCGTCCGGTTCGCCAAGGGCGACCGGGTCGTGATCTCCACCGTGTCGGCGGCCAGATCGCTCGGCCCGTTCCAGCCACGGCGTGCCCATCCGGCCGCGGTGCGGCAGCTCTGGTTCGGCGCGGGCCCGCACTTCTGCCTCGGCATGCCGCTGGCGCACGCCGAGATCCGCGCGGTGCTGGACACCGTGCTCGACGCCGGTCCGATCTCCATTGTGGACCGCTCGGTGTCCCGCCGGGTGCTGATCCCCAGCTATCACAGGATGGTGCTGCGCCGTGCCCGCTGACCTGCTCGTGGACGTGCTGAACGCGGCACGGGAGCACCGCCGCTCCCCCGCGGTCACCGACAGCCGGGAGACGATCACCTACGGCGGTCTGCTGGAACGTGTGCTGGCAACGGCACAACGCCTGCGCGCCAACGGATTTGCCGACGGCGACCGGATGCTGTTCTCGGTCCGTCCCGGCGTGCGGTCGATCGTCCTCGCGCTCGGCGCGGTCGCGGCGGGCGGCACTGTCGTGTTCGTCGACCCCGGCAACGCGCCCGAACTGTTCGCCAGCCGGATGGAACTCGTCCAGCCGACCTGGGCGGCGGCGGAGTCGATGCTGTACGCGGCCGGTGTCCCCGGCCCGGTGCGTGCCATCGCCCGACGCCGTGGCCTGGTACTGCCGCCGTACGCCAAGCTCGACGTCCGGCACATCCGGTCGGGCCCGTGGCTGCCGGGTGTCCCGCACGGCGCGTTGTCCGCACAGCGGCTCGCGGAGCCGATGTGCTACAACGAATTCCCCGCGCCGTCACCGGACCGCGACGCCGTCGTCGTGTTCACGTCCGGGACCACCGCGGCGCCGAAAGCCGTGGTGCACACCCGTGGTTCGCTCGGCTCGGCACTGCGCACGCTCGCCGCCCGGTGCTCGCTGTCCCCGGGCGACCAGGTCCACACGGATCACCTCACGTTGGGGTTGCCCGCGCTGGTCGCCGGTGCGCAGTGGACGATCACGCCGAAGCCTCGACCGGGCGCCACGCACACGATTCTCGTCCCGACCGACCTCGCCGACATGCTGGGAACCCTGCCGTCTTCACTGCGGCAGGTCATGCTCGGCTCGGCGCCCGTGCTGCCGCCGTTGCTGCGGCGTGCCCGCCAGGCGATGCCGGACGTCGAATTCCTCGCCGTGTACGGGATGACCGAGATCCTGCCGGTCAGTGTGGCCACGGCGGAGGAGAAACTGCAGCACCGAGGTGACCTGCTCGGCACGCCACTGCCCGGGGTGAACGCGCGGGTGGCCGCCGACGGCGAGTTGCTCGTGTCCGGCGCGAACCTGTGCCGCGGCTATCTCGGCGCGCCGCCGATGACCGAGCACGCGACGGGCGATCTGGCGCGAATGGACGACGGCCGGATCGTGCTGATGGGCCGCAAGAAGGACATGATCCTGCGGGACAGCCTGAACGTGTACCCGGGCCTGTACGAGCCCGCGATCGCGGCACTGCCCGGGGTGGCCGACGCGGCCATGGTCGGCGTGCCGGACGAGATCGGCGACGAGAAGATCGTGGTGGCCGTCGTGGCGGACGAGGACGGCCCGCCGGACCTGGCAGCGAAGGTGCGGTCGGCCCTTCCCGGCCTGATCGACTCACACGCCATCCCCGACGAGGTGGTGGTGCTGCCGTCGCTGCCGGTGTCGGGCCGCAGCCGCAAGATCGACCGCGATGCCTTGCGGGACCTGGTGACACGGTGACAGTACGACTGGCCATCACCGGCGCAACCGGATTCGTCGGCAACGCGATCCACCAGGCCGCCCTCGCACGAGGATGGGAAGTCCACCCGTTCGGCAGCCGTACGTGGGACATCGCCCGAGGGCCCCTGGCAGATCCACCCGCCGTCGACGTCGTGGTGCACGCGGCGGCCGCGGTGACCGACTGGGGTGACGGGGAAGCCGTCTGGCGCACCAATGTGGACGGAACACGGCACGTGCTGGAGTCGTTTCCCGACAGCCGGTTCGTGCACGTCTCAACCGCGAGCGTCTACGATCCGTTCACGCCGACCGTGGACGCCCTCGAGGACCAAGCGCCCGTCACCCGTTACCTGACCGCGTATGCCGCGTCGAAGGCGGTGGCCGAACGCCTGCTGTCAGACCGCCCGGACACCGTGATCCTGAGGCCGCACGCGGTGTACGGCCCCGGCGACCCGACGCTGCTGCCCCGCGTGCTCAGCGCGATCCGAGGCCGTTCGCTGATCATCGTCGGGGACGGCGAGGCCCGGCAATCCCTGACGTCGCTGGACAACCTGGTCCACGCCACCTTGCTCGCCTGCGCCGGGACCGCCTCCGGCGTGTACAACATCGCCGACGCGTCACCCGTTGCACTGCGGGACGCCTTGCGCGCCCTGCTTGACGAACGCGGCATGGCTGACGTCCGCCTCCGTCACGTCCCGCTGAAGGTGGGCTGGGCGCTGGCCGGTCTGGCGGAGTCGGCATGGCGGAGCGTGGGCGCGCGACAAGCGCCACGGCTGACCAGGTACGCCATCAGCCACCTCGCCCACGAGCGCACCCTGGACATCACCGCGGCACGCCGTGACCTCTGCTACCAGCCCGCCCCGACGTCGTTCATCGGCGCGGCGGGCTGGTAACAGGGAATCAGGCTGTCCGGACCGCGAGCACGTCGATCAGGCCCGCGATCTCCAGTGAGCGGTAGGCCGCTCCTGTCTGCGACGCGGTGACGACGAACTCGATGCTCTTCGCCACGGCCTGTTCGCGTCCGGCGATCAACGCGGACATCCCGGCTGACGCCAGGAACGTGATCCCGGTCAGGTCGACGACCAGTGTGCCGCCGGACAGTTCGCCGACGGCCGTCACTATCGCTTTCTCCAACGCTGGTGCTGTGCTGAGATCGACCTCTCCCAGGAAGCCGAGCACCTGAGCGCCGTCGACCTCCCGCAGTGCCTTCACGTCCAGCAGTTCACCGACCACGTTGATCCTCTTTAGCTCGGAGGGACTCGCCCGGCCAGTTACCCCGGAGCGGGTGTGGATCAAACCTGTTTTCTCGCCCGGAACGCGGCGGCCTTGACCCGGTTCTGACAGGCCGTCGAGCAGAACCGTTTCGTTCCGTTGCGGGACACGTCGACGAAGACTCGGTCACAGGCTGTCGCCGTGCACACGCCGAGGCGGTCGAACATCGGGTTGCCGAGCACGATCGCGAGCGCGGTCGCCATGGGGGCCGCCCAGGCGCGAGCCCACGTCTCGGCGGCGGTGTGGAAGTGCAGGTGCCACGGTTTGCCGCCGTGCTTGATCAGCAGAGGCGCCGCCCGGGTGTCCGCCAGGAGCGCGTTGGTCGTTTCGCAGGCGTCGTCGATGCGGTCGCCGTCGACCGCTTCGAACACCTCGCGCAGACGCACCGCGTAGGAGCGCAACTGTTCGACGTCCTCGCTGGTCACGATCTCGTCAGCGCCGACGAGATCGCTGATGTCCGGTTCGGTCGCGCCGTAGGGGCGGCCCAGTGCGTGCCCGGGAGTGAGCAGGTTGACCGCTTGGACCGCTCTGGCCACCACCTCGCTTGCGTAACCGTCGAAGTCCACTTGACCAGTCACCTCTCTCCGTCTAACGTCACTGCCGAACAGGATATCGACAGTGACGAGGTGGAGCATGACCCAGGTGACCAGTTCCGCTGCCGAGACGTGGCTGCGCCGGTGGGACGCACAGCAGGAGCGCTACATCGCCGACCGCGAGGAACGCTTCACGGTGCTGTGTGACGTGGTGGAGACCGCGCTCGCGGACATCGAGCGGCCGGTGGTCCTCGATCTCGGCTGCGGCCCCGGCTCACTGGCCGGGCGGCTGCACGAGCGGCTGCCGCACGCCACGATCATCGGCATCGACTCGGATCCGCTGCTGCTCGGGCTCGCACGTGCGCACTACGCCGATGGCATCACGTGGGTCGACGCGGATCTCGGCACGCGCGACTGGCTGGCGGAGGTTCCCGGGACCATCCACGCGGCAGTGTCCACAACGGCCCTGCACTGGCTGCCCGAGACCAAGCTCGCGGAGCTGTACCGCACGCTGGGCAGCCTCATGGCTCCCGACGGCGTGTTCGTCAACGGCGACCACATGGGACCCGACGACGGGCGCCTCAACGATCTCGCCGCCGTCGTCCGTCATCGCCGTGCGGTCAGGGCGGGCGTCGTGCGGAACGAGGAATGGGGCGCGTGGTGGGACGCGGTCGGCGACTCCCCCGAGCTGGCCGTGCTCGTCCAGGCCCGTACCGAACGCCTTGCCCACAAGGACGATCACAACGCGAACACACTAACCGTCAGCGGGCACGCGGACCTTTTACGGGCAGCGGGATTCGGCAGCGTCGCTCCCGTGTGGCAGGTGGGCGACGACCACGTCCTGGTGGCCGTCAGGCATTGAACGTGCGGCGGTAGGCCGCTGGCGTCGTGCGGACGGCCGCGACGAACCTGCGACGCAGGTTGGTGGCGGACATCAGGCCGACCCGGCGGGCGATCGCCTCCACCGACAGGTCCGTCTCCTCCAGCAACGCCCTGGTCGCGTTGATCCGCTGGGTCAGCAACCAGCGACCGGGGCTCAAGCCCACCTGCTCGTCGAAGCGTCGAGCCAGGGTGCGGGGCGAGATCCTCAGGTGCGCGGCCATGTCCTCGACGCCGATCGGGTCGCCGAGCCGCTCGGTCACCCAATCCAGCAGGCCACCGAGCGACTGGTCGGGCTGCGGCACCGGCGCATCGGCCACGTACTGGGTCTGGCCACCCTCGCGATGCGGCGGCAGGACCATGTAGCGGGCCAGGTGCGCCGCGTGGGCGGCGCCGAGATCGTTGCGAACCAGGTGCAGGCACAGGTCGATGCCAGCACCGGCGCCGCCACTGGTAGCCACGTCACCGTGGTCGACGTACAGCACATCGGGGTCGACCTGCACACGTGGGAACAGTGTGCCCAGCCGATCGGCACACGCCCAATGAGTCGTGACACGGCGGTCGTCGAGAAGCCCGGTCTGCGCGAGGGCAAACGCCCCCGTGCAGATCGTCACCAGACGACAGCCGCGTTTGTGCGCGCGTTTCAGCGAACGCAGCACCGCGGACGACAGCGGGGCGTCGATCGGCCGCCAGCCGGGGATGATCACGGTGTCAGCGTCGTCCACCGCGGACAGTCCCTCGTTGACGACGATGTCGTAGCCCGCCGTCGTCGGCACCGACCCAGGTTGTTCGGCGCAGACCTGAAAGTCGTAGTACCGAGGCAGGAAGTCCCGTTTCAGCCCGAAGGCCTCGGTGGCGCAGGCAAGTTCGAAGGTCGACTGGACCGGGCGCACAAGCGCGACGACACGATGCATGGCAACAAAGTACCCAATGATGTCTTTCCTGACACTGGCCGGGTGACGCCGGGCGAACGAGGCTGGAGCCCATGGAATTCGAATCGACGCACACCGCCGACGCCCCGGTCCACCAGCTGTTCCCCGGCATCCGCCTGCGTCCACTGTGGAAAGGCGCGAACGGCGCGAGCGCGAACGTGGTGGAGTTCGACCCAGGCGCGAGCTGGGAGGGAAAGGACGTCCACGAGCCGGGCCCGGAGGAGGTCTACGTGGTCAGCGGCACCTTCAACGACGGCTTCACCGACTACCCGGCCGGATCGTTCATCCACTGCCCAGCCCAGTCATGGCACATCCCACAGAGCCAGACGGGCTGTGTGCTGTTCGTGTTCTACCCGGAGGGATGAGTCAGAAACGGTCGAGCAGCCAGCGACCGAGAGTGCGCAGCCGCCCGGACAGTTCGGGCGGCTCGATCACGCCCTGTCCAGGTTGAGGTAAGAAACCCAGTCCCGAACCAGGCTGAGAAGAAGAAAACTGGCTGGTACGTAACCAACACAGGGCAACCAGCGCTGGAACGAAAAGCCGAGGCTGGAAGCCGAACTCCAACGCAACCAACAGCGCAACGCAATCAGAAGTAATCCGTCAAAACCGAGCACAGCGGCAAGCAACCCACTGGTGAGCAGAGCGTGACTCACCATCCACATCCCCAAGCGCCAAGTGGGCCTGCGCGCCGCCCCTCATCGCCTCGCCCTGTCTTGGTTACCCTCGCAGCCCTTCCGCCTCGTTGCCTTCCTTGCCTTCCTTGCCTTCCTTGCCGTGGCCTGACTGCCCCGCACGCCCTCACTTCGCCGCCTCTTGCTGACCTGGGCAGCCCTGGCGCTGACTCCTGCCACCAATGCGGTGCTTGGCGCGCGAGATGTACCAAAAAAAAGCCCGACCCCGTTGCGCCCCTAACCGCACGACAAGACAAAAGAAACCAGGTCGTCACCTGCACGGCGATCACGTCAGTCGTCGTGCCGGTCGATGCCGGGTTCGTCGGGCGCAGACTCCTCCGGTTCGCTGGTGTGCACGTCCTCGGGACTGACGTGTTCGTCGGCCTCGCTGCGCAGTGACCGGATGCCCGAGTTGAGCACTGCCAACAACGGGACGGCGAGCAGCGCACCGGTGATGCCCGCCGTCACGACCCCGGCCGAGATCACCAGGACGACGGCGAGCGGGTGCAGCCGGACGGCCCGGCCGAGCAACAACGGCTGCAGCACATGCCCTTCCAGTTGCTGCACGGCGATCACCACGGCGAGCAGGATCAGCGCGGTCACCGGTCCGTTGGCGACCAGTGCGATCAGCACGGCGACGCCACCCGCGACGACCGCACCGACAATCGGCACGAACGCGCCGAGGAAGACCAGCGCGGCAAGGGGAAAGGCCAGCGGGACATCGAGAATCACCAACCCGATACCGATCCCCACAGCGTCCACTGTGGCCACTGCGACAGTCGCGCGCACGTAGCTGACCAGCGCGGCCAGGCCACGGCGTCCGGCGACGTCCACCCGGGTGCGGTGCCCGTTCGGCACGCCGCGCAACAGGAAGCCCCAGATCCCGCCGCCGTCGTAGAGCAGGAAGATCAGCGAGAAGATCACCAGCAGCATCTGGCCGAGGATCTCGCCGATGGTCAGCGCGGTGTTCAACGCCCCACCGGCGATGTCGCCCTGGTTGCCCGCGACCGAGGTGACGATGGAGTCGAAGAACCGGCGCAACTGGTCGTCACGCAGGTGCAAAGGCCCGTTGGTCAACCAGGTCGAGATGGTTTCGATGCTTTGCGACAGCTGGGAGCGCAGCGCGGGAAGGCCGCTGACGAAGGTGGTGACCACGAATGTCAGCAGTCCGCCGAAGACGGCCAGCCCGCCGATGATGACCAGTGCGACAGCGACCCCGCGCGGCACCCGGTGACGCACCAGAAAGGACACCGCGGGAGCGAGCAAAGCCGCCAGGAGCAACGCGATCGCGAGTGGCACGACCACCGGCGCCAGGAAGCCGACGACGTGACCGAGGATGTACAACGCCGCCGCCACCGCCACGATCCGCCAGCTGATCGCGGCGATCACGCGCAGCAGCCGTGGCACGCTGTTGTGTTGGTCCGGCACCCGGGCCCACCTCCCGTCCTCTGGCTGCCCTGGTGGCGACCGGCCTAAACCGACGCGAATTCGGGGCTGTTGCCGGTCGCTCGTCCCCCGGTACGGTGTGGCCGTCAATCACAAACGCATCTGGGGGCGATATTGTGAATATCTTGCACAAAGTCACCTCGGTCGTCGCGGCGGCCACGACAGCAGCGGCGCTGTTCGCGGCACCCGCGTCCGCCGACATCGTGATCCCGCCGGGCGTGACGGCCAGCTACGTCATGGTCGAACGGGCCTCCGGCCGCACTGTCGCCCGCGACGAGCACAAGCAGTACCGGTCCGCGTCGGTCGTCAAGCTGCTGATCGCGCTCGACTACCTGGAACTGCTGGGCAACAACGAGATCCCGGCAGGCGACGCCGAACTGCTCAAAACGATGCTGCGCAGCAGCGCCAACGACCCGGCCAGCGAACTGTGGGTCCGCAACGGCTGGGAGCAAGTGGTCGTCCGGATGGCCCACAGGCTCGGGCTCACCGACACGGCACCGCCCGCCGACCGGGGCATGTGGGGCTTCACCGCGATCAGCGCGGCCGACGTCGCCAGGGTCTACCAGTACATCCTCAACGGGACCAGCACACGCAACCGCAACGTCATCATGGGTCACCTGCGGGCCTCGACGAGGTGTTCCGGCACGTGGGATCAGTCGTGGGGAATCCGGAGCGCGGTCAGCGAGCCGTGGGCGGTCAAGCAGGGATGGTCGGCCTGGGGCGACGACCCGCCCCCGAGCACCGAATGCCCCGGCACGCGGCAGCAGCAGTCGATCGCCGATATCGACCTGACCAGCCCACTCATGCACACCACGGGCACAGTCGGCGCACGGGACGACAGGATCCTTGTCGTGCTGACACTTCACCAACAGGGCACCAGCTACCAGGACGCGGCCGCCCGTGTCACCGCGCTGACCAGATCCGTCCACCGATCCTGACCGAATCGTGCCGAGGTATGCGCATAATTGGTCTGGACCTCGCGATGACGGGAGGATCAACTATGCGTGGCACCACTGTCCCGCCCGGGACACCCTGCCTGCCGCCCCGCAATGGAGAACCGCCCATCCACCGACTGGAGACGGGTGACGCCACGCCGTTCGCGATCGGCACGTTCGACACGCTCGGCCCGCTGTCCCGCGCGCCCTTCCCGCACCGGCACACGTTTCACGAGATCGTGTACGTGACCAGCGGAACCGGCACGCACGTGGTGGACCTGGCCAGATGGGAACTCGAACCACCACACCTGTGCGTGATCGTGCCCGGCCAGGTGCACCACTGGGAGAACGTGACCGACCTCGACGGCTACATGATGCTGTTCACCGACGACTTCCTGGTCGACCACCCGGCCGACCGGGACCTGCTGCACACACTGAGCCAGCGGCCGTGGCTCGCCCCCGACGACGAGACACACGAACGGATGTGCCGCCTGATCGAGGAGACGATCGAGGAGGCCAAGGACGGCGCGGAGTCCGTGCTCAGAGCCCTGCTGCACGTGATCGTCACCAGGGCCGCGCGGCTGACCGAGGCCACCGGCCCGTCGCCCGCCAGGGCCAACGCGGTCGCGCAGAAGTTCGTCAAGCTGACCGCGCAGACCGACCTGTGGACCGTGCGCCAGTACGCCGACCAGATCGGAGTCACCCCCGGCTACCTCACCGACGTCATCAAGACCGCCACCGGCCGGACGCCGTCCCAGCTGATCAGGGAGACCAGGATCCGAGAGGCGAAACGGCTGCTGATCAGGACCGATCTGACCGTCCGGCAGATCTCGCAGCGGATCGGGTTCGGCGACTCCGCCTACTTCTGCCGGTTCTTTCGCCGCGAGACCGGCGACAGCCCCGGCGACTACCGGGAAAATCACCATGACTGGCCGCACCAGTCCATCGTCACCGGGAAACCGGCTACCTAGGTTGGTTGTCAACGTCCCACGCGCCCACAAGGAGCAGGAATGGACAACCAGCGCAGCCGAGCAGGGCCCTGTCCCCGGTCGGCGGCGGACGTGAGGCCTCGTTCGACTTCGTGTTGAACGCGGAATCGGTTACGTGTGTCTGCAATCCCATGTGGCACAGCAGGGATGGGAACCACCAGTGGCCGCGTCGCTCTGGCGCGCCGAGTGACTCTGACCGAAACGTGGTGGCGGTCAGTGTGACATGTGTGGAGTGGCCGGTGTACGTGGGCGCGTACCCCGGCGCTTCGCAGACCACGTCAATCGCGTTCATCACCTCCGCAGGCGAGCCGAGGCGGACACGGCACCGGACGGTGGGTACACCAGCCCTGTCCCTGCCGTTCACCCCCGTGTGACGGTTCCGCGACGACGATGGCCCGCGCCGCGGCCCGTCACCGTCGTGCCGTGTTCGCCGACCAGGACAGTGTGGTGGTGATGAGCCAGGTCGGGGTGCCGTTCGCGGCACCCCGACCTTTCACTGCCTACGCGGACTTGTTCTTCGCCGCCAGCCGCGCCTGCACCTCGGGCCTGCGCAGCGGGGGCACTGTGGTGGGCGGCTGCCGCCGGGCTGGCAGCTTCTCCAACAGGCGCGTCGTGGTCGCCGTGACCTCGGCGACGGCCTGTTCGAACGCCTCACGGGTGGCGTCCGACAGCGACTGCACACCGCTGATCTTGCGGACGTACTGGCGCGCGGCCGCCTCGATCTCGGTCGGCGTCGCGGCTGGCTCAAGACCACGCAATGTGGTGATATTCCGGCACATACCGCCAGCATATGACGTGTAGCAGGGCTACACTGGGTAGTGAACTGATGTATCAACCAGGGGAAAGATGCCGGTTTCGGTGGTCAAGGCTGCCACGGGCAGGTATTGCGGGTGAGCTACAAACAGGGCGTCCGTTATGAACTGGCGCCCGACGATAAGCAAGCCGTCCTCATGGGCCGTCACGCTGGGTTGTCGCGGGTGGTGGAGAACTTCTGTCTGGATACCGTCCGCAAGAAGTGGTCGCAGCGTAGGGCGGAGGAGTCCTACGGCATCATCGGCGATGACCTGACCACAGTGCCGTGGACTGGCCCGGCGCTGGAGCGCGAGTGGCGCGCCGCACACCAGGCGCTGTTCCCATGGTTCACGGAAGAACGCATGTCCTCGCGTGTCCCGAAGGAAGCATGCCGGGTCCGTGCTGCCGGACTGGCCAACTACCTCAAGTCCAAAAAAGGTGAGCGTAAAGGCCCGAGAATAGGATTTCCGAAATGGCGCAAGCGCAAGGACGGCTCTCGTTTCCGTTACGACGCTGACCGGGCCAAGCCGATGGATGCCCGTAACGTGCGGCTGCCCGCGATCGGTGACGTGGCCACGTGGGAGGACATGTCCTGGCTCACCGATCGGATGGCCACCGGACACGCACGGGTCCTTGGTGCCACGATTCGGGAGCGGGCCGGGCGGTGGTGGGTCTCCTTCCAGATCGAGATCGACCGCGACGAGATCAACAAGCGGCACCGCGTAGACGAGTCGACCCCGCAGTGCGGCATCGACCTCGGCCTGAAGACCTTCGCGGTCATCCGCGACAGTGACGGCGGCCGCGAGGAGATCCATGCCCCCAAGCCGCTGAAGGCGGCACAGCGTGTTCTGAAGCGGGCGAACCGGAAGCTGGCCCGCGCAGCCGAAGACTCCGCAAACCGAGTCAAGGCCCGCAAGCGTGTCGCCGGGCTGCATCTGCGGGTCGCCGACCGCAGGCGGGACTTCCTGCACAAGACCACCATCCGGCTGGCGAGAACCAAGTCGGCCATCGCGGTGGAAACGCTCAACGTGCGGGGCATGATCCGCAATCGCAGGCTGGCCCGAGCCATCTCGGATGCCGGGTTTGGTGAGTTCGTCCGACAACTCGACTACAAGGCGGACTGGTACGGGTCGAGGGTGTGGAAGGCCGACCGGTGGTTTCCTTCCTCCAAGATGTGCGGCAACTCGACTTGCGGTCGGGTCAACCGCGCACTTGCCTTGGCCGATCGGGTGTGGACGTGCGGCGGGTGCGGCACTGTGCACGACCGCGACGACAACGCGGCGGGCAACCTGTTGGCGGCGATGCTCGCCGACACAGCGTGTGACATGAGAACCCTCGCCGGGAAGTTCCCCGGAGAGGAAAAACGCCTCGCGGAGACCGCGTAAGACCTCACCCCTCACGGGGTCGGCAGCGGTCAGTGAAGCAGGAAAGAGCCTCAGCGAGATGAGCACTGAGGCTCACGTTACGGTAACTTCCGGTCATGATCGATCCTGCGCGGGTGACCGAGGTGCTCGACGGCCGGTGGCCACAACTGCGTCGCGAGCTGCGGGAACGCCTGGCTGAGACCAAACCGGCGGACACCGCGAGGCTGGACGTCGACGGCCACCGCGTGCTGGTGTTCGACCAGCTGAACGACCTCGCCACCACCCGGTACCCGCGACTCGGGTTCGACCGCGCGTACGGCGGCGGGAGCGACATCGGCGGCTCGGTCGTGTCGTTCCAGATGCTCGGCTACGCGAGCCTGTCGCTGATGGTCAAAGCCGGTGTCCAATGGGGACTGTTCGGCGGCGCGATCCAGATGCTGGGCACCGACCGCCACCACGCACGCTACCTGCCGGACGTGATGTCGCTGGAGCTGCCCGGCTGCTTCGCGATGACCGAGAGCGGGCACGGTTCGGACGTCCAGCACCTGCGCACCACCGCGCGGTACGACAACGGCGAGTTCGTTGTGGACACTCCGGACGACGACGCCCGCAAGGACTACATCGGCAACGCCGCGCGGGACGGCCGGATGGCCGTGGTGTTCGCGCAGCTGATCGTCGGCGAGCGCTCCTACGGCGTGCACGCCTTCCTCGTGCCGATCAGGGACGCCGACGGCCGCCCGATGCCCGGCGTGCGCATCGAGGACTGCGGACCGAAGGCCGGTCTCAACGGCGTGGACAACGGCAGGCTGTGGTTCGACAACGTCCGTGTCCCCCAGGAGAACCTGCTCAACCGGTACGGCGACGTCACCGACGGGGCGTACACGAGTCCGATCGAGAGCGACGGCCGCCGGTTCTTCACCATGCTCGGCACGCTGGTGCGTGGCCGGATCAGCGTGGCGGGCGCGTCGGGCAGCGCGACCCAGCGCGCGCTGACGATCGCGGTGCACCGCGCCGAAAGCCGCCGCCAGTTCCGCAGGCCGGACTCCGACACCGAGATCCCCCTGCTGGACTACCTGGCCCACCAGCGAAAGCTGCTGCCCGCGCTGGCGCGGACGTACGCACTGCACTTCGCACAGGACGAACTGGTCCAGATGCTGCACGAGGTGCAGGGCGCGCCGGAGCCGGACCCGATCGCCCAGCGGCAGCTGGAATCCCGCGCCGCCGGGATCAAGGCCGTGGCGACGTGGCACGCCACGAGCACGATCCAGACCGCGCGTGAGGCCTGCGGCGGCGCCGGGTACCTGGTGGCGAACGTGCTGCCGGTGCTGAAGGCGGACACGGACGTGTTCACCACGTTCGAGGGTGACAACACCGTTCTGCTGCAACTGGTCGCGAAAGGACTGCTGACCGACTACCGCGACAACTTCGCCGACCTGAGCCCGTTGGCCACGGCCAAGCTCGTCGCCGAGCAGCTGATGGGCACTGTGCTCGAGCGGATCGCGGCACGCCAGGTCATCGCCCGGTTCGACGACGACGATCCGCGGTCGCGCGACTGGCAGCGCAGCCTGTTCGAGGACCGCGAACAGCATGTGCTGTCCGGTCTGGCCGGTCGGCTGCGTGCCGCCGCCTCGTCGGACGCCGATCCGTTCGACGTGTTCAACGACGTGCAGGACCACGTGCTGCTCGCCGGGCGAACGCACATCGACCGGCTTGTCTTCGACGCCTTCGACGCGGCGGTCGAGCACTGCGCGGACGAGGAGGTCAAGGCCCTGCTCGGCCAGGTGCTCGACCTCCACGCACTGGCCACGATCGAGGCCGACCGGGCGTGGTTCCTCGAACACGGCAGGATCACGGCCGCGCGCGCCAAGAAGGTGATCGCCGAGGTCAACGCGTTGTGCAAGGAGTTGCGTCCGCACGCGGCGACGTTGGTGGACGCGTTCGCCGTCCCCCGGCAGTTCCTGGCCGAGGGCTCCTGAGGACGGGTTTCACGCGGCCTTTGTGGATCGCCATACGGTGCCGCGGCGTTCGTATTCAAGAACTTTCTCGACGAGCAAGGCGGCCTCGGGGCCGTGGAAGCGCTCCACGAGCCACACGCCGAGGTCGAGGCCGGAGGTCACGCCCCCCGCGGTGACGAGGTCGCCGTCGTCGACCACGCGGCCGCCCACCACCCGCGCGCCCTGCGCCGCCAGGTCGTCCTTGGCGACGTGGTGCGTCGTGCAGGGACGACCGGCGGTGAGACCGGCTGCCGACAGCAGCAGGCTCCCGGTGCACACCGAGGCCAGGACCAGTCCGGGACGCTGGGCTTGTGCCAGCGCTTTCGGCAGCGTGCCCAGGCGAATCTGGTCGTCGACAGGCGACCCCGCGCCGTAACCGCCACCGGGCACCAGGATCAGGTCGGCGCTGTCCGGGGACCAGGGTGCGCGGACCACGATCTCGGCGCCGGACGCCGTGGTCACCGCGCCGGGGCCTTCCGCGCTGACATAACTCACTTGGACGTCGTCAAGGACGCCGAAGGCCGCGACCGTGCCGGTGAAATCCTGCTCCTCGACACCGTCGTAGAGCACCGTGTGAACGTGGAAGGACACGTTGGATCCTTTCGGGAATACCAGTGTGGACAAGGCGAGTATGTCCGTGTCCGGATACCCCCGAACAGTGGCTAGATCGCCCTGGATCCCTAGGATCCAGCCATGCATCTCGTCGCTGTGCTCGCCCTCGACGGTGTGGTGGGCCTCGAACTGACCATCCCGTGCCAGGTCTTCGGAATCACGCCCGGTTACGACGTGCGTGTCTGCGCCCAGCGAGGTGCGGCGGCCACCTCGGCGGGCCGGGAGGACTTCCGGATCGTCTCGCGCTACGGACTGGACGACGCCAACGACGCCGACACGGTGATCGTGCCCGGGACCGCCCCGGACCAGCCCCCACACCCTCGGGTCCTGCGGCTGCTCAAGGCGGCCGTGGACCGAGGGGCGCGGGTGGCGTCGATCTGCACCGGGGCGTTCACCCTCGCGGCGGCGGGCCTGCTGGACGGACGCCGCGCCACGACGCACTGGATGCTCGCCGGGCATCTGGCCGACTGGTACCCGGACGTGCGGGTCGAGCCCGCCGTCCTGTTCATTGACGACGGGCAGATCCTCACCTCGGCGGGCGTCGCGGCTGGTCTCGACCTGTGCCTGCACCTCGTGCGACGCGACCACGGAGCCGCGGTCGCCGCCGACACCGCACGGCAGATCGTGATGCCGCCGCAGCGTTCCGGCGGGCAGGCCCAGTTCATCGAGCATCCCGACCCCACCGGTGGCGACGCGGGTGACCTCGCCCCGACCCTGAGGTGGATGCGGGACAACCTCGCGACACCGATGAGTCTCGGCGACATCGCCGCCAACGCGACCATGAGCACACGCACGCTCTCGCGCCGGTTCCGGGCACAGACCGGAACAACACCCTTGCGCTGGCTGCTCGACCAACGCCTGCACCGCGCGCGGGAGCTCCTCGAGACGACCGACCTCCCGGTGGAGCGCATCGCCGGGGAAACAGGCTTCGGGTCAGCCGAGTCACTGCGGGTCCACTTCACCGAGCACGTGGGCACCAGCCCGAGGGCCTACCGGAGTACGTTCCGGGGCGACTCCGCCACGACACGCTGAGCACTCCCCTTGCCGATTGATACCCCCTGGGGGTATAAATCCGGTACGGCCACATCCGTTCCGGGTACCCGTAGGGGGTACGCTGAATGGATCGGGCCGCCAAGCCAGCCCCAGCGAATCAGCCCAGAACAGGACTGACCCATGAACACAGCCACGAGGCTCACCGTCTACGGTGCGGCGCTCGCCCTGGTCGCCGCAGGCGCCTGGGCGATCGGCACCGCTGTCGGTCCCGTGAGCGACGCGGCGGGCACGTCCGCCGCGCCCCACACGGACACCCACAGCGGCACCGTCACGGCGGGCTCCGAGGTTCCCGACGGCCTGGCGTCGGCCAAGGACGGCTACATGATCCAGCCGACCGGCACGACGTTCACCACGGGAACCACCACCCCGTTCAGCTTCAAGATCACCAAAAGCGACGGCACCGCGCTGACCGCGTTCGACGTCGAGCACGACAAACGGCTGCACCTGATCGTCGTCCGCCGTGACCTGGCCGGGTTCCAGCACGTGCACCCCGAGATGGCACCGGACGGCACGTGGACCGTCCCGCTGACGTTCACCCAGGCGGGCAGCTACCGCGCACTGGCCGACTTCAAGCCGACCGGCGGCCCGAAACTGACACTGGGCGTCGACCTGGCCGTGCCCGGCCTGTTTCAGCCGGTCACCTACCGCGACTTCCGCGTGTCGAGCGTCGACGACTACGAGGTCAAGATCGAAGGCCAACTGATGGCGGGCCGTTCGTCCCGGCTCGTGCTGACCGTGCGCCGCGACGGCCGTGACATCACCGACCTGCAGCCCTATCTCGGGGCGTATGGTCACCTTGTGGCGCTGCGCGTCGGCGATCTGGCCTACCTGCACGTCCACCCCGACGGAGGCGCGACCGCTGGGCCGAACATCACGTTCCAGGCCGAGGTCCCGACCAGCGGCCGCTACCGGCTGTTCCTGGACTTCAAGCACGGTGACAAGGTGCGCACCGCGGACTTCACGCTGAGCACCGACGGATCCGCCGCGCCGCCACCAGGCCAGCAGGGCGGCGGGCACGCCAACGACGGCCACGGCCACTGACCGGGGAAGGAGAGTTCCTGTGACATCCGAACGGACATCCGCACTCCTCGCCGGCCAGCAGATCGAACTGGCGATCAGCGGGATGACATGCGCCTCATGCGCCAACCGCATCGAACGCAAGCTGAACAAACTCGACGGCGTGACCGCGACGGTCAACTACGCCACGGAGAAGGCCAGAGTCACCTTCCCCGCCGAGGTCGACCCCACCACGCTCGTGCAGACGGTCGAGGCCGCCGGGTACGGCGCCACGCTGCCACAGCCGGACAAACCCGAGGCCGCCGAGGACGACGACCCACTGCGGTCGTTGCGGCAGCGGGTGATCGGCTCGGTCGCGCTGTCGGTCCCGGTGATCGCGATGGCGATGGTCCCCGCGCTCCAGTTCACGAACTGGCAGTGGATCTCGCTCGCGCTGGCAGGGCCGGTGCTGGTGTGGGCGGCGTGGCCGTTCCACCGTGCCGCGTGGCAGAACCTGCGGCACGGCGCGGCCACAATGGACACTCTGATCTCGATGGGCACGCTCGCCGCGTTCGCGTGGTCGCTGTACGCGTTGCTGTGGGGCAGCGCGGGTGTGCCGGGCATGACGCACCCGTTCGAGCTGACCATCCAGCGGATGAGCGGCGACGGCAACATCTACTTCGAGGTCGCCGCGGGCGTGACCACGTTCATCCTGGCGGGACGGTACTTCGAGGCGCGGTCCAAGCGCCGTGCCGGTGCCGCGCTGCGGGCGTTGCTCGAACTCGGCGCGAAGGACGTCGCGGTGCTGCGTGACGGCCGCGAGGTGCGGGTCCCGGTGGACACGCTGGCCGTCGGCGACCGGTTCGTGGTGCGTCCCGGCGAGAAGGTCGCGACCGACGGCGTGGTCGAGGACGGCAGCTCCGCTGTCGACGCGAGCATGCTGACCGGTGAGTCCGTCCCGGTCGAGGTCGGGCCGGGCGACAAGGTCGTCGGTGCGACGGTGAACGCGGGCGGACGGCTGGTCGTGCGTGCCACCCGGATCGGGTCGGACACGCAGCTGGCGCAGATGGCCAGGCTGGTGGAGGACGCGCAGACCCGCAAGGCGGACGTGCAGCGGCTGGCCGACCGGATCTCCGGTGTCTTCGTGCCGATCGTGATCGCGCTCGCCGTCGGCACGCTGGCGTTCTGGCTGGGCGCGGGCGGTTCGACGGCAGCCGCGTTCACGGCCGCCGTCGCCGTGCTGATCATCGCGTGCCCGTGTGCGCTCGGTCTGGCGACGCCGACGGCGTTGCTGGTCGGCACGGGCCGCGGCGCGCAGCTCGGGATCCTGATCAAGGGGCCCGAGGTGCTGGAGTCGACCCGCCGGATCGACACCGTGGTGCTGGACAAGACCGGCACGGTGACCACCGGTCAGATGTCGCTTGTGGACGTCCACGTGGCCGGTGGTGTCAGCGACGAGGAGGCGCTGCGACTGGCGGGCGCGCTGGAAGGCGCGTCCGAACACCCCATCGCACAGGCGATCGCACGGGCGGCGGCCGACAAACTCGGTGAGCTGCCTGCCGTCGAGGACTTCAAGAACATCGAAGGCCTTGGCGTGCAAGGTGTCGTCGACGGAAAAGCGGTGATCGCCGGACGGACGGCGTTGCTGGCGGACTGGAGCCAGCACCTGCCGGAGAGCCTCGCCGAGGCCAAAGCCGCGGCGGAGCGGGACGGCAGGACAGCAGTGGCGGTCGGCTGGGACGGCGCGGCGAAGGCCGTGCTCGTCGTCGCCGACACCGTCAAGCCGACATCCGCCGAGGCGGTCCGCAAGCTTCGGGCGCTCGGCCTCAAACCGGTGCTGCTCACCGGCGACAACTCGGCGGTGGCCAAGGCGATCGCCGCCGAGGTCGGTATCGACGAGGTGATCGCCGAGGTGTTGCCGAAGGACAAGGTCGACGTGGTCAGCGGGCTGCAGGCGGACGGCCGGGTGGTGGCGATGGTCGGCGACGGTGTCAACGACGCGGCCGCGCTGGCCCAGGCCGACCTCGGTCTGGCGATGGGCACCGGCACCGACGTGGCGATCGAGGCCAGCGACCTGACGCTGGTGCGCGGCGACCTGCTCGCTGCTGTGGACGCGATCCGGCTGGCCAGGCGGACGCTCGGCACCATCAAGGGCAACCTGTTCTGGGCGTTCGCGTACAACATCGCGGCGCTGCCGCTGGCGATGGCCGGTCTGCTCAACCCGATGATCGCGGGCGCGGCGATGGCGTTCAGTTCGGTGTTCGTGGTCAGCAACAGCCTGCGGCTGCGTGGTTTCCGCTGATCAGAGCAGCCCGGGGTACCGGTAAGGGGTACACTGGCAGTCCGGTGGAACGAGGGAGAGTAGGACAATGCGGGGATACACCGGAGACAAGGACGCGTTCCTGAAACGCCTGCGGCGAGTCGAGGGCCAGATCCGCGGCCTGCAGCGGATGGTCGAGAACGACGAGTACTGCATCGACGTGCTGACCCAGATCTCCGCCGCGACCAAGGCGCTGCAGGCGGTGTCGCTGGGTCTGATGGACGAGCACCTCAAGCACTGCGTGGCCGAGGCGATCGCGCAGGGCGGCGAGGCGGCGGACGCCAAGGTCCGTGAGGCGAGCGAGGCCATCGCCCGCCTCGTACGTTCCTGACACTCTCCCGGTAGGAGGCGCGGCCACGTCCGGTGGTCGCGCCTCTTGCTGTTTCCCAGGATCAGTGGATGTCGCGTGGTGAGCGCGGCAGCACCTCATAGCTGGTGTCGAACTGTCCGCTCAACCCGGTCACCCGGACGACCTGGCCGAGTTCGAGCGGGGCGACGTCGATCCCGGTCTGGGTGTTGACGAAGATCTGGATCTCCCCGGAGCCGTCGCTGATCCAGAACTTGTGGCCGTAGGGCAGATCGCTGATCGGTGCCCGCGTGATCCGCCCCGCCACCCGCACGAGCAGTCCCTCGGTCGCCTCGCCGACCCGCCCGGTCGCCACCCACCGCGGGTGCACTCGCGGCCCGGCGCGGCCGAAGTCGACAGTGGACGGAACCAGGACCAGGAAACCGAAGCTGTCCTTCAGCGTGCCGGTGACCTTGGCGCGCCTGCCCGGAACGGCGTTCAGGTTGTCCGGTGTGCTCACATAAATGCCCGCGCTGGAGTCCTGCAGACCGAATCCCTTGTCGAAGAAGCTGGACTCGAACACACCGGACGGTGTGGTCACCGTGCCACTGACGGTGACGACCGTGCCCAGCGGCTTGGTCCGTGCTGTACCAATGGAAACGGTAGCAATGGAAACCGTGTCATTACCGGTGGCGACTGCGGGCGGCGTGACCAACGTGAACGTCAGCAGTCCGGCGAACAGCAGCGTGCGTAAGGCCATGGCCCACCCTATTCAGGCCAGGGCGTCCCGGTCTTGCTGCATACGGGTCCTGCTATCCCAGGATCTCCAGATAGTGCGGGTTGTACATGACGCCAAGGATGTTGCCGAACGGGTCGACCACGGACGCGGGCACGAATCCCGCGCCACGGTCGGTCGGCGGCCTGTGTTGCTTGGCGCCGAGTCCGATGAGCCGGTCGAAGGCGGCCTGCACGTCGTCCACGTGCCAGTAGAGGGTCACGCCGCCCGGCTTGTCCCTGTCGTCCACCGCGTACCTGGCGTCCATGATGCCCAGTTCGTGCTGGTAGTCGCCGATGCGGAACTCGACGTACGCGGGGGCGCCGTCCACATCGCGGGCGAAGTACGGCTCGATCCCGAGCACTTCGGTGTACCAAGCCACTGCGGCCAGGACGTCGGTGGCGGTGAGTACGACTGTGGCCATTCCTCGCAACATTGCTCTCTCCCTGTTCCCGATGAGCTGATGTCCACCATGCTCCCGGGTAAAGTGCTCACCGAGTGAGCACTTTCAGGACAGCGTCCGAAACTCTCCGGGAAAACCGGTCCACCGCAGCTCAGCGGGCAGGTGGCCCATGTCGTTGAACACCAGGAGCGACGACGCGCGATCCGGGGCGTAGCGGATGACGCTCAGCGCCGCGTTGGCGTGGTTGAGGGCGAGCCAGCGCCACTTCGGCGCCTCGTGCGCCTGGTTGACCAGCCACCCGGCCAGGTAGTTGTGGGTGACGAGCAGTTCGTAGCGGTCCCGGTCGTCCTCAGTGGGGCCGGTGAAGCGCGTGACCGCCTCCCTGAGCAGTTTCGCGCCGCGCTGGCGTTCCAGGATCGTGAACTCGCTGAGGAAGCTCAGCAGCACGTCCGCCGAGTCCGCCGGGAGTTCCGCGCGGTCCGGGGTGTACGGCAGGTAGTCGCCCGCCGCCTCCAGCGCCTGCACGGGCACGTCGCCGAGGTGCTCGGCCACCAGCTTCGCCGTCTGCTCCGCCCTGGCCAGCGGGCCGTGGTAGACGGCGTCGAACGGCACCTGTTTCAGTCGGTGACCGAGCAGCACGGCCTGGCGACTGCCCGCCTCCGTCAGCGCCGACTCGTCCGGCAGCGCCTCCGCGTGCCTCGTCAGAAACAGGTAGCGGCTGCCCATGGTGTCCTCCCAGTTCGTGGCACTCCCTGACTGGTGGACGTGTCGCCTGCGAATCGGTTGCGCAGTGATCTTGACGGGGGATCTTGCACTACACAGGCGTGGCGGTGGGACGGTAAGAGCACTGGTAGCCGGTGGTGACGGTACTGCGCAACGCCATCGCCGCCGCGGGTTCCCGCGCCTCGACGGCGTCGATCGCGCGGGTGATGGCCTTCCGCACGGCGATCCGGGCACGTTCGGCCGACCCGGTGAACGCGCGTGATCGGCCCGCGCGGCCGGTACTGCGTTCGATCTCCGCGGTCAGCGCGTCCAGTTCGACCTCAAGACGGGCGACTCGCGCGTGATCGGCGTTGTCCCGCGCCTCGGTGATCTCCGCGACGAGCACGTGCGCCCGTGCCGTGTAGGCGGCGCGGGCGGTGTCGTCGATCAGCGGCTGGTTCGCCGAGTCCGGGCCGCCGGAGACCAGGTCGAGCGCGGAGATCTCGGTGCCGGGATTGGCGACCAGCCTGGCGAGGTACCGAACACCGACCAGGTCGTCCACTGTGGTCTCCCGGTCGCCGTACCCGACGACCCAGTGGTTGTCCCGGTGTCCCAGGGAGATCGTCTGCGGTTTCAGGCAGCGGCCCATCCGGTTGGTCATGCCCATCGCGTTCGCCTCGGCGATCGCGCTGTCGAGCAACTCGTTGGCACGCGGCCGGTCCCCGTGGTTGTTGCGGCGCAGCAGCGCCTCGGCGAGGTCGGCCCGCGCGTACGCGGTCAGCGGCCGGTGTCCCAGCCGGACGTTGGCGGTGACCGCTCGTGTCAGATGGTCGATGGCCGTGTCCATGTCGCCGAACGTCAACGCGGCCATCCCCAGCGGAAGCTCGGTCGAGCCAAGGCACGTGACGCCGACCGACGGCACCATCGGCAGGTGCGCGTACGGCAGCAGCAGGTCGTAGGCCTGCCGGGCCACGGTTTCCTCCTGCAGCAGCGCGGCGGCGTGCACGACGGCGAACATGAAAGCCAGCCACGTACTGATGTACGGGATGTTCTCCAGCCCGATCGAGGTGATCCTCTGCAGCGCCGACCGGGCCCGGTCGTGCGCGCCCGCCTCGGCCGCCAGCAGCGCGCTCGTGGCGTTGAACGTGAAGTTGAGGTCCGGCATGGTCGGCGAGTTCGCCATCTGCTCGGCCAGATCGGCCAGTTCGCTGCCCCGTCCCTGCAGCCACCGGATCGAGAACAGCTGGGCGTGGTAGTAGGCGAGCGCGTCGGCGTCACCGAGCTCGGCACCGCGTTGATAGCAGACCGCTGCCTGGTCGGCCGCCTCGTCCAGCCGTCCCGCACGGACCAGCAGCATGACCTCCATGGCGGAGTGGATGTACAGCACACTGCGGGATTCCAGCGCCGACGCGCGTCTGCCCAGTTCGGTCAACGACCGTTCGGCACGCGGATCGCCGAGATGGAACAGGTCGATCGTGCGACGGCAGATGCCGACGAGCGTGAGCGTGTCCAGCCCGGCGGCGGCCGCGACCACGATGAGCTCCTCGGCGACCGCCAGCCGCTGCTCGCCGTACTGGGGCGAGAACATCGCGTGGTGTGTCAACGACAGCGCCTCGGCCAGTGCCAGTTGGTCGCCGGTCCGGCGGGCGTCGTCGAGCGCCTCCAGCATGCCGTCGAGCGTGGCGTTCTCGAACGCCTCCTCCGCCGTCAGCCGGGTCCGCAACCGGGCGCGCAGTACGTCCGCGCCGACCGGTAGCTGCTCGATCGCCCCGTGCAGCAAGGACTTCGTGCGGGCACGGTCGGCCTTGGTGCGGTACTTGTTGACGCTCATCCCGCCAAGGCCTACAGCGGCCTCGGCAAGCAGCACCACTAAATCAGACGTCTCCCCCACGATCTTGTAGAACCGCGGGTGATCGGCTGGATACGTCCACGAGCTGATTGAGTAGGCAAACGTTATGACCGGTTCACGGGCGCGGTTTGAGCTGGGTGAGGGTGTATCCGTGGCCCGCCGGGTCCAGTGGCCGGGTGGCCTGCTTGAACAGGTACTCGGCGCGCGGATAGGACAACCGGCCGCGTCCGGTTTCCGGGCAGAGGTCCTCCGGCGCGGGCATCCGGGCGGGAACCGGGCGCCGGTCGGCGCGGAACAGTGGGCCGCGGGTGCGGCCGTCCATCAACAGCGCCAACAGTTTCGCTGTCCCCGAACGCCAGCCGACCCACTGGTTGCCCACACGGGCACGACGGTCGGCCACGTCGACGTCCTGCACGTTCAGCGACAACACCGTCGTCACGGCGGCACCGGACTCGTGCAGCAGGCGCCACAATGTCCGTTCACGCAGCGGGGCGTCCATGCTCCACAACAGCTCCAGGCGCAGCGGGTCCAGGACGTCCTGCCGGGCAGGCGGTTCGGGACGCCGGACGAGGCCGCTGTCCAGGCCGGGCGCCGACGCCCACGCGGCGAACGAGCGGACCGCCGACCGGTGCCGGTTCCACGTCTTGGCCGCGGCGCCCTGCCAGGCCGTCGCGAACACTCGGGCCACCTGGTCCGGTGTCAGCGATGCCAACGGCAACTGCTCCCCCAGCGCCCGGCACAGCCGTCCCACGGTCTGGCTGTAGGAACGGAGTGTGGCCGTGTCCAAGTCGGAGCGGGCCAGGAACTCCCGCGCCGCTTCACCGAGCGTGGGCCCGCTCGAAACCGGAACGATCGACGCGGCACGACGCAGCAGGAACGTGCGTTCGGCCGTGTTCCTGGTCAGTGCCGCGGCGCGTTCGTACTCCAGGCGGGCCTCGTCGTGCCTGCCGAGTTGCTCCAGCAGGTCGCCGCGGACGCTGGGCAGCAGGTGGTAGTCCCGCAGTGCCGGGTTGTCCATCAGGGAGTCGGCCAGGTCGAGCCCGGCTTGCGGCCCCTGCGCCCTGCCGACCGCGACCGCGCGGTTGAGCTGCACGACCGGCGTCGGCAGTTGACGCACCAGTGCCGCGTACAGGTTGGCGATCTGGGGCCAGTCGGTGTCCTGCGCGGTCCTGGCCTGTGCGTGGCAGATGGCGATCGCGGCCTGCAGGACGTACGGGCCCGCCTGCCCGCCGATGTCGCGTGCCCGCAGCATGGCGGTGAAACCGCGGCGGATCAGCGCCGGATCCCAGCGGCCACGGTCCTGGTCGTGCAACTGGACCGGTTCGCCGTGCGGGCCGGTGCGCGCGGCCTGCCGGGACGCCTGGATCTCCATCAGCGCGACCAGGCCGAGCACCTCGGCCTCGTGCGGAGCGAGCGCGGCCAGCATCCGGCCGAGCCGCAACGCCTCGAGGCACAGTCCCGGCCGCATCAGGTCGTCGCCCGCAGTGGCCGAGTAGCCCTCGTTGAAGATCAGGTAGATGACCTCGAGAACCGCAGGGATGTCCGCGGCCGGGGTTCGTTCGTGCTCGGCCAGCGTCCGTTTGGCCACGGCGATGCGCCGGGTGATGTTCAGCTCGGTGGTGAGCAGCGCCCTGGCGATCTCCGCCGCGCTCAGCCCGCCGAGCAGCCGCAGGGTGAGCGCCGCGCGGTCGCGGGCGGGCAGGACGGGATCGCAGGTGATGAACATCAGCCGCAGGACGTCGTCCTCGTCCTGCGGCTGCTCCTCGTCGTGCTCTCGGACGAGTTCGGCCTGCTTGTTCTGTGTTTGTTTCCTTTGGGCGAGCTTCGCACGCCGGATGTGGTCGACGGCACGGCGTTTGGCGATGGCCATGAGCCAGGCGCCCGGGTTGTCCGGGACGCCTGACTCCGGCCACTGCTCCAACGCGGCGACGAGCGCGTCCTGTGCCAGTTCCTCGGCCAGTCCGACGTCGTGCACCATCCGGGTCAGCCCGCCGATGATCTTCGCGGATTCCAGCTTCCAGACCGCGTCGATCGCCCGGTGGGCGTCGGTCACGAGAAGACCTGGTGGATCCGGCTCACGCCGTCGCCGGTGATGGCGAGGAACCGGCGGGCGAGCTCCCGCATCTCGTCCTCGGAGCGGACGTCGACCAGCGCGAAGCCGCCGACGGTCTCCTTGGCCTCCGCGTAGGGCCCGTCGGTCACGGTGATCTCGCCGTCCTGCTGGGTCATCAGCAGGCCATTGGGGTCAAGGCCACCGGTCGCGACGAGGATCCCCGACGCCGACAGCTCGGCGATGAACTTGCCCATCTCGGCGAACAGGGCCTCGTCCGGAGCGGTCTCGTTCTCTTTCCGCATGGACATCATCAGGTAGCGCATGGTCTCGGTCCTTTTCACAGTCGGTTCGGGGGTGTTTCGCCCTCACGTCGAACCGAGCATGTGACAGGGAATGTACCCGTTCCCTGTCACATCACTGAACCGACGCCTGGGCAGAACCTCCGTGAAAGGACCAGGACATGACCACTCGCACGCTTCTCACCTGCGGAATCATCGCCGCGCCGCTGTGGACCGCCGTCTCGCTGGCGCAGGCCGCGACCCGCTCGGGCTACTCACTGCTGCGCGAACCGCTGAGCATGCTCGCCGCCGGACCGCTCGGCTGGATCCAGATCGCCAACTTCGTCGTCGCGGGCGTGCTGTTCGTCCTCGGCGCGATCGGGTTGCGCCGGGTGCTCGGCCGCACTTGGGCACCGCGGTTGGTGCTGGTCAACGGCGTCGGCATGATCGCGGCCGGAATATTCACCATGGACACCCAGCCGTACGCGCACATGGCGGCGGGAACGATCACCTTCGGCTGCCTGATCGCGGCCTGCTACGTGCTCGGAAAGCACTTCGGCTGGCGTTCCTGGACGGCGGGCACGGCACTGCTGGTCGGCAACGGCTGGGCGATGAGCGGCGCGCCGGGCGGCTCGTTGACGCTGGCTGTGGGAGCGATCGCAGCGATGTTGTGGATCTCCGCGGTGAGCGGGAGGTACCGTCAAGATCTCTCCGTGGCGGTCTGAGAGGACGGTTGCGCATGGTCGAGATCATCGGAGCCGGTTTCGGGCGCACCGGAACGGCGTCACTGAAGCGGGCACTTGAGCTGCTCGGTTTCGACCCGTGCCACCACATGAGCGAAGTCCTCAGGCAGCCGAGGACCACTGTGGAATGGACGACGGCGCTCAACGGCGACCCCAGCGTGCTGCCCGACCTGCTCGGCGACTATCGGGCCACGCTGGACTTCCCGTCCTGTCTGCTGTGGCGCGAACTGCTGGAGCTGTACCCCACGGCGAAGGTGCTGCTCACTGTGCGCGACCCGAAGTCGTGGTACGACAGTGCCCGCGCGACCGTCCTCAACCCGATCCGCGGCCAGAACATCGACGAGGGGCTCGCCGCGCTGCTGATGCCGTTCTCGGAGGCGATGGCAGCCCGCGGTTTCCGGCGCGACCTCGGCGAGGACGAGACCATCGCGGTGTTCAACCGGCACAACGACGCGGTGCGGGCCGATGTCGAGCCCTCCCGCCTGCTGGTCTACGAGGTGGGCCATGGCTGGGAACCGCTGTGCGAGTTCCTCGGCACAGACGTTCCGGACGTGCCGTTCCCGATCTCGAACGAGTCGGCGTCCTTCCGGGACAACGTCGGCAAAGTGCTCAGCGGCCGTGCCGAGGATCTGGCCAATTAGACTGCCCGATTGGACCGCGGCGCGATCACGCACGCCCGTAGTGTGGTGTGGTGAGCGACGGTTCTCCTTTCCTCGAAACCTCTCCCAGCGTGCGGAACGCCGCGTTCGGCGCACTGGTCGAGTCCGGCCCGATCCACCACACGACGCTGTTCACCGGCGTGCCGGTCTGGCTGGTCACCGGGCACGCCGAGGCACGACAACTGCTGACCCACCCGAACGTCGTCAAGTCGCTCACCGAGGTGCCACACCGGGAGCACTTCCCGGAAGCCCTGATCAAAGCGACCAACACGCACATGTTGGCGACCAATCCGCCGGACCACACCCGGCTGCGCAAGCTGGTCTCGGCGGTGTTCACCCGCCGCCGGATCGACGAGCTCGAACCGAGGATCAAGCAGCTCAGCGCGTCCCTGCTGGACGAGCTGGCCGCGCGTGGCGGCGGGCCGGTCGACCTGCTCGGCGGCTACGGCTATCCCCTGCCGATCACGGTGATCTGCGAGCTGATCGGCGTGCCGTCGCTGCAGCGGGACGACTTCCGTGAGCTGTCCCAGGTGGCGATGACCGGGCCGGTGCAGCCTCCCGAGGTCTACGTCGCCGCGGTGACGAAGCTGGTGGGCCTGGTCCGCGGAATGATCGACGAGAAGCGGGCAAACCCGGGCGAGGATCTGCTGTCCGCTCTGGTCGCGGTCCGCGACGGCGGCGACAAGCTGACCGACGACGAGCTCACCTCGATGATCTACCTGCTGCTGATCGCGGGCCACGAGACGACCGTCAACCTGATCGTCAACGGCGTCTACGCCCTGTTGACGCATCCGGAGCAGCTGGCGAAGCTGCGCGCGGACCGGTCACTGGTCGCCTCGGCGGTCGAGGAGTTGCTGCGCTACGACAGCCCGGTCATGGTGACCATTCCCGCTCTGACCAACGGTCCCGTCGAGATCGGTGACGTGACCGTTCCCGACGGCGCGGTCGTCCTGGCGGTGGTGTCGGCGGCGAACCGCGATCCCCACCGGTTCACCGCACCGGACACAGTGGACATCACCCGGTCCGACAACTCCCACATGTCGTTCGGGCACGGGATCCACCACTGCCTCGGCGCCCCACTGGCCCGGCTGGAGGCCAGGATCGCCGTCAACGACCTGCTGGAGAGGTTCCCGTCGCTGCGCCTCGCCAAGCCCGACGAGGAGCCCGCCCGCTATCCGGGCCTGCTCCTCAACGGGATGACGCGCCTGGACGTGTTCATCGACTGACGGACCCGGTCTGCTCCGATTCGTCGAGGTCCTCGTCGAGGAAGCCGCCGGACTGGTGGCGCCACAACCGGGCGTAGGTGCCGTCGAGCGCCTGCAGTTCCGCGTGGCTGCCCTGCTCGACGATCTGGCCGCGGTCGAGCACGATCAGCTGGTCCATCCGGGCGACCGTGCTCAGCCGGTGCGCGACCACCAGCGCCGTGCGGCCTTCCATCACCTGCCAGAGCGCTTGCTGGACAAGGACTTCACTCTCCGAGTCCAGTGCGCTCGTCGCCTCGTCGAGCAGCAGGATCGGCGCGTCCCGCAGGACCGCCCTGGCCAGCGCGACGCGCTGCCGTTGCCCACCGGACAGTTTCACGCCTCGTTCGCCGACGAGCGTGTCGAACCCGTCCGGCAGTGTGGTCGCGAACTCGGTCACGTGGGCGATCTTCGACGCGCGCAGGACGTCCTCGTCCGTCGCGCCAGGACGGGCGAAGGCGATGTTCTCCTTGAGTGTCCGGTGGAACATCGCCGGGTCCTGGGGCACGTACGCGATCAGGCTGCGCAGGTCGGCCTGTTTCAGCGTGCTGATGTCCTGGCCGCCGACGGTGATCCGGCCGCTGTCGATGTCCATCAGGCGCAGCAGCAGCTTGGTCAACGTGCTCTTGCCGCCGCCGGACCGGCCGACCAGCCCGATCTTCGTCCCGCTCGGCACGGTCAGGTTCAGGCCGGTGAACAGCTGCGACGCGCCCGCGTGCGCGAAGACCACGTTGTCGAACCGGACGTCGGCCGAGGCGCGCCCGAGTTTCTCCGGCGTGGTCGGGTCGAGCACGGTCGGCGGGTCCAGCAGCAGCTCGGTGAACTGCGCGGCCTCGGTCAGCGAGCTCTCCATCCGACGGTAGATCTGGTTGAACTCGAACATGATCCGCGTCGCGTTGGCGAAGTACGCGAACGTCACCACGATCGCCTCGATGCCCAGGTTGCCGAGCTTGACCGCGAGGTACAGGCCCAGCACGTTGGTCAGCACCGACAGCGGCGCGGCCACGACGTCGATCCTGAGGTTGGCGTAGTCCCATGACCGGATCGCCAGACGCCGGTGCTCCCCGACCCGGACCCGGTGCTCGTCGGCCTCACGGTCCTCGGCGGCGAAGGCCCGCACGGCCTCCATGTTCGTCAGGCTGTCGGCGACATGGCCGGAAACCCGCGCGATGGCGGCTTCCCGCTTGTCCACCAGCGCCTGCCGCCGACGAATCAGCGGCGCGATGAGCAACCCGGTCACCGTGATCATGCCGAGCAGGACCACGACGAGCATCGGGTGGTAGCTCCACAGCACGACGGAGGCGAACCCGAGCGGCACGAAGTTGGCCACGACGGAGAACGCCAGCGCGTCGGCGATGTCGCTGAACCGGAGCGAGAAACTGAGCACCCGCTTGGTCAGTGACCCGGCGAAGTTGTCGTGGAAGAACGCCGCGTCCTTGGCGAGCAACGCCTTCATCCCGGTGACGCTGAGATTCTCACTGCCGAACCCCTCCACCCGGTTGAGGCAGTGAATCCCGATGCGCCACAACACCTCGGCGAGGATCATCAGTCCGGCGAAGTACCCGACGTAGGGTAGGACGTCCGTCCCACCACCGGCCAGGTGACCGGCCAGTTGCGCCACCATCAGCGGCGCGATGTAGTAGAGACACGTGTTGCCAAGAGCCGGAAGCAGCAGACCGGGACCCGAGTATCGCTTCAATCGGCGGAATTCCGACCAGTAGTACCGTATCGCCAGGAAAACGGCCTGTCGGCGCGCTGTCATCCTCCCCCTTCCCAGAGCGGAACTCCTCATGCTGCCGGGAGGGAGGCGAAACAGCGAGTCAATTTCCCACCGGGGCCGCGCACGGCCCCGGTGGGAAGTCGTCAGGATCCGGCGTACAGCAGCCTGTTCGGTGAACCGGTGCCGATGGCGGTGAGCTTGTTCTTCGTCGAGGAGTCGACGATCAGCTGCTTGGCCTGCGCCATGGTCAGATTCGGGTTCTTCGCCTTGGCGACAGCCAGTGTCCCCGCCGCGAGTGGCGCGGCGAACGACGTGCCGTACCACCCGGTCTGCACAGCTGTGTCGCTGGATTTGCCCGCGCCCGTCACGTTGGCACCCGGGGCGAACGCCGTCAGGCAGCTGCCGTAGCTGGACGCGTTGCTGCCGGTGTTGCGGCTGTCAGTCCTGGTTGTGGCGCCCATGATGACCGCGCGGGAGTCCTTGGGCGAGTTCTGACAGTCGCCCTTGTTGAAGTTGCCCGCGATCAACACCACCAGCTTGCCGTTGTCCACCAGCTTCTTGGCAGCGGCGTCGAGCACCCGGTCGGTGCGCCCGCCGGAGCTCTGCAGACTGATGTTCACGATGGCACCGGAGGGTGCGTTGAGCGCGGTCCAGTTCATGCCGTCGGCCATGTCCTCCGTGGTGCCGGAGTTGTCACACTTCAGCACGCGGACGGCCTTGATGACGGCCTTCTTGGCCACGCCGTAGGTCCTGCCCGCGATGTGGCTGGCGACGAACGTGCCGTGGCCCGCGCAGTCGGTGTGGCCGTTGCCGTCGTCGACTGTGTTGTACACGCTACTGGCCCGGCCCTCGAATTCGCTGTGTGTCCTGCGCACGCCACTGTCCACGACGTACACGTCGACACCCGCGCCAGTGCCGGACGGTGTGAAGCCGCCGTCGAGCGGCAGTTCTCGCTGGTCGATCCGGTCCAGGTGCCACGGCGCAGCCAGTGCGTCGCCGGGCGAGGCCTCCATCCGGTGCACCCGGTTCTCCTGGACGAACGCGACAGCCGGATCACGACGCAGGCGCTCGACGGCGTCGGACGACAAGTCGGCGGAGAACCCGCCGATCGCCTCGAACCGCTTGCGGATCACGCCACCGGACAGGGTGGCCACCGACGGCACGGTATGGCCGTCCTTGAGTACCACGATGTAGCGAGCGGTGGGATCACCCGCCCGCGTCGTTTCCGCCATCGCGGCGCCGCCCAAAACCGTGGTGACTCCCATTGCCACGGCGAGACCCGCACCCAACAATCGCTTACGCATGTTTGGCTCCACTTGGTACGAACTGCAGGGACCACCGAGCGTAGGGACGTCACATCGCCGTGGGAACGGCCATGTATCCGCCTCGGCCAATTCGGTGGCGGAGAGGCCAATACTGTGGCCGCGAGAGGACGGAATCGCCATGGCTCGTGTCCGGCACCACCGCACCGAGGACCCGGAACTGTCCAGCGTCCTGCGGTCGGGACCGTTCGACCTCGCGGTCAAGGCGGCGGTGCGCTCCAGCGGGCTGAGCCTCGACCGGCTGGTGCATCACCTGTCCACCAGGGGAATCCAGGTCAGCGCGTCCAGCCTGAGCAACTGGCAGACCGGCCGCAGCCGCCCGGAACGCCCCGAGTCGGTGCACGCGGTGCGCGCGATCGAGGAGATCCTCGGCCTCGCCCCGGACGCGCTCGTCCAGCTGCTGGGTCCCCGCAAACCACGTGGACGCTGGCTGGGACACGTGCCGGGCAGCGTGCCGTACGGCACGCTGTTCGACGACCACGCCAGGCTCACACGGATCATGGCCGACGCGGAACTGGTGGACCGCCAGCGGTGGTCCTGGCTCAACGTCGAGGACCGGGTGACGTTCGACAGCAAGGGCCTGCTGCGCGGCGTGCAGGTGCGTCTGACGCTGTCCGCGCTGGTGGACGGCTTGGACAGCTGTGTTGTCTTCTACCGCACCGACGACGGCAACCATCCCGAGGTGCACCCCGTCGACGGCTGTCGGCTGGGCCGGGCCAGGGTGGACGAGGAGTCCGGCTACCTGGTCGCGGAGTTGCTGTTCGACCAGCGCCTGAGCCGGGGTGACGTGCACTTCCTCGAGTTCGAGCAGCGGTTCGGCGGTGACCTGCCGCGCCCGGAGCCCGGCGACCACTACTACAAGGCCTTCCGGGCTCCCTGCCGCAACTACCTGATGCGAGTGGTGTTCCACGTCGACGCGGTCCCGGTGCGTCTGCGTTCCTTCCAGACCAGCAAATGGGGCAGCGAACCCACCGAAACACACGCGCTCCCGTGCCAGCGCAACCGAGTGGTGCACCTGCACGCGGCCGACGTGCGTCCGGGCATCGTCGGCGTGGAATGGGAGTGGGTTTGACCTCAACCTCGGTCGAGGTTGCACGATCCGTCCGTGACTGATTCCGTGGCTGATGGCGAAGTGTTGACGGATGCCGTGATCACTGCCGAGGTGTGGTTCGACATCGCCTGCCCGTGGTGCTACATCGGGATGTGGAAGTGGACCGAGGCCATGGCGGGCAGCAACGTGATCACCCGATGGCGGTCCTTCCAACTCCGCCCGAACGCAGCCAGGACGCCAACCAGGTCGCTCACCGAGATCATGGGCTCCGACTGGGGCATCGGTGAGCGGGAGATCACCGGGATCATCGCCCGTATCCGCGACGCCGGTGCCGAGCACGGCCTCGTGCTGCGCACCGATTCGGTCTACCCGGTGAACACCATGGACGCGCACCGGCTCGTGCACCACGCTGCCGCGAACAACATGGCACCGATAATCCTGGAACGGCTGTTCCTCGCGTACCACACAGAACTGCGCAACATCGCTGATCACGAGGTCCTCACCGAACTCGCGACCGGCGTCGGCTTCGTCGAGGAGGATATCGCTGCGCTGCTGGCCGGTGACCAGTACGCCGACACCGTTCTGGCTGATCAAGCGGAAGCAGGCGAAGCCGGGGTCACCGCCGTGCCTGGTTACCGCGTCGGCGGTCGCACGATCTCCGGCGCGGCGCCACTCGACGAGCTCCGATCGCTGCTCGGCGCGAACCAGGACACCGGCCACGCGACACGGTGATCATGACAGTGCTCGAATCGGCTTTTCGACCTGGTCGAGGAAATCGTCCACCTCGTCCTCGTCATAACTCCGTCTACCCGATGGACTGCTTATGGAACAAGACGTTGTGAACATGGTCAGCCGTGAGCGTGTCCTTCGGGTCCTCGACCATCCGTTTGACGAAGTCAAGAACGGACCGAATCTCATTCAAATCGTAACCTCGGTAACGGGCGGACGCCTTGCGGAACACGACGTTGAGAACATCCGAAGGCTCCGGCTGGAATCGTCCTGTCATCCACGCACGGTTTCTGGCCAACGGAAGCTCGCCTGCAGTGTTGCGGTCGCGCTTCTGCGGTTGCGGCCGCGCTTTCGCGCGCAGCGCCGCCCTCGTCAGTCGGTACAGGGAATTGAGGTCCCACAGCTCCGGTCCCTGGGGATCGCCGCTCTGCAGAAGGTTGATCAGCTCCCCGGTGAACGCGGTGTACTTCTCGCCCGCAGGCGCGAGCGCCCTCTTGTTCTCCGCGGACGCCGCCAGCAGAAAGGTCCCTTCGACCTCGGCTTCTCCAGCGATCTCGGAGTCGGACATCGTCCCCAGCGCGCGCCCGCTGTAGCAGCAGTCCAGGATGACGATACGTCGCCGGGCCGGACTGTCGATGACGGCGTCACGAATCCAGTCGTACTGGGTGGCGGTGTGAAACCGTCCGGGAACCGATCCCGACAGCGCGAGCTGCAGATTGGTCCGCCGGTCGAGCAAACCGTGCCCCGAGTAGTAGACCAGCAGTGTGTCGGTGGCGTCCTCCGCCGCCGCGTGAATGGGATCGAGCATCTCCGAATGGGTTCCGGGATTGTTGATCGCCGTGATGTTGCGCCGGTCGACACCCCATAGGTTCTTGTCCGACAAGCAGCTTGCCAGCGCGTGGACATTGGCGGCCACCGCGGGCAGATTCGGCAGATGGTCATACGAGCTCGTGCCGATTATGACGACACGGGAGGAACGTGGATCAGGAAGAACGCTCATACCGCGTCCACCACTCGGGCCTGGCACGCGCGACAGCCTAGCACCGCCCCACATCGTCACCTTTGACCCAGTAAGACACGGAAAACGGCCTGTGTTCACGCATTCCGTGAACACAGGCCGCCGGGCGGCTAGCCGCCGGTGATGGTGAAGCTGGAACCTGGTTCGACGACCACGTTGCCCGCGGCCGAATTCGTGATCGTCACGTTCGTCAGCGTCGCGCTTCCGCGTGCGCTGCCCTGGGCGAGGATTCCGGCCCCGTTGTTCGACTTGTCGATTCGGACGCCGGTGATCGCCACGTTCGGCATGGTTCCGCCGCCGCCTTTGAACTGGATGCCGTCGTAGGTCGAGTCCGCTATCTCCGTGTCGCGGATTGTCACTCCTGTGATGTCCTTGTTCTGGGCGAAGAGGGTGATCGCGCCGAACTTCTGTGCTTCTCCCCAGAAGGCTCCGCCTGTGCGGTACAGGCCGTTGCCCGCGATCAGGGTCTGGCCGCCGAAGGGCAGCGGATCGTGGTCTGTCGCCAGCATGATCCCCGGATAGTTCATGGTGTCCAGGATCAGGTTGTTCTCGATCCTGTTGTTGTAGCCGCCGTAGATCGCCGCTCCGTTGGCGCGCCACGGCAGTTGGATCGTGTTGTTCACGAAGCTGTTGTCGTGCGCGATGTCCACCGCCGGGTCTTTCACGTACCTGTTCGCCCACACCGCCAGGCTGTCGTCTCCTGTTGTCCGGAAGGACGAGTTGAAGACCTGGGAATTGCGGGTTCCGTTGGTGAGGTTGATGCCGTCCGCGTAGGTGTCGCGGATCCTCATCCCGGTGAACTCCAGTCCGTCCGCCGGGCCCCACAGTTCCGGGATGTTGTCGAAGTCCCGGCCGACCCAGACGCCCACGTTCGCGTGTTCGATCCAGACGTTGCTGATCTTCGTCCCGGTGCCGAAGCGGCCGTTGAGGCCCACCCCTCCTTCCGCTCCGCCGCCGCCCCTGATCCGGCCGGACCCGAAGATCGCGATGTCCGAGATCTGGACGTTCCTGTCGATGTCGAAACCGAAATTGCCTTCGTGCGGGTGGTTGATTCCTCCCGCGTTCTGCGGTTCGGTCAGCGTGTAGAGCTGCGAGTGCCACATGCCCGCGCCCTTGACGGTCACGTTGCTGATGCCGACCTGGTTGTACTGACCGCGGTTGAGCGGGTCGTCGGTCAGGATCTTCTGTTCCTGCCGCCACTGCCCTGCCGGGATCCAGACGCAGCTGATCACGCCGTTCTGGTCGTCGGTCACCGCGCGCTGGATCGCCGCGGTGTCGTCGATGCCGTCATTCGGCACCGCCCCGTACGAGGTGATCGACGTGCACCCGGCGGGCTGGCTCGCCGGGGGCGCGACCTGTTCGAGGTCGATCAGGTCGATGACGTAGAACGCCGCCGTGTCACCGGAGTCCCGCTGGAGCTTGAACTTCGTGCCCGCCGGGTACGACGTGGACAGCAGTGCGTGCGATTCGTCGAACATCCGCCGCGCGTCGGACTGCGGCGAGTTCGTCAGGCCCTCCGGGTCGTCGGTGGCGCCGTACAGCCAGCTGTGTTTCGACGACAGTGACAGCTTCTGCGCGAAGGTCCCGTTGACGTACAGGCTGATCGTCGCGTCGGTGCCGCCGCCGCCCGGCGCGTCCGGGATCGAGTTGCGGACCACGATCGAGTTGGCCGCGTTGGCGGACGTGAACTCGACGAACTGACCGGTGCTGGTGAGCCGCACGGACTGGCGGCCGGACGACTCCGTGGCGAAGTTGGTGTGCCCGAAGGTCCGCAGCGGATCCGTCTGCAGCAGGGTTCCCTGGTAGTTCGCGGCTTCCGCCTCGTACTCGACGTACGGCAGCGCGGCACCGCGGCCGACCACGATCGCTGTGGACAGCGAGTTGTTCGTCTCGTTGGTTTCCGCGATGGCGTTGGTCGCGTCGGCGGTCGCGGTGATCGTGGCGCCGCCGCTGGTGGCGGTCCAGTTGCCGCTGACCGGCACGGTGACGGTCGCGCCCGCCGAGATCGACGAGGTGTTGGTGTTCAGTGTCGCGCTGCCGACGGTCAGGCGCGTCACTGTGGTCACGCCGGTGGCGGTTGTCCCGCGGTTGTTCAGCCTCACCGAGAACGTGACGGTCGCGCCGACGGCCGGATTGGGTGGGTTCGGGGTGATGGCCGTGATCAGCAGGTCCGGGCCTGGCGCCTGCGCCACGACGAGCTGTGACGACGCCGTCAGACTGTTGTTGTCGTCGTTCTGTTCGATAATTGCGTTTGTTGGGTCGACGACCGACGAGACGCTGTAGCTGCCCTGACCGCGTCTGCCGACGTCGACGGTGACGGTCGCCGACGCTCCGGCGGCCAGTCCGGCAACAGGTGCGCTACCGGCGACAACGCCACCAAGGCTGACGTTGACCGTGGTCACGTTCGCCGCTGCGGGGCCAGTGTTGCGGACGGTCGCGCGGACGGTGATCGCGTCGGTTTCGGTGGGCGTGGCGGGAGCCCAGGACAACGCCGAGACGGTCAGGTCCGGATTGGGCGAGGCCGTGCCCATCACCTGGAGTTCGCCGACCTGCCCGCCGGGGGCGCCGGTGTTGGCGGTGAACCGCAGCCGCAGGTCCGCCACGCGCCCGGTCACCGGGATGCTCACCGTGTTCTGCGTCGACGGGCTGAACGCGTACTGCGCCAATGCCTTCAGCGACGTGAACGACGTCGCCGACTGTTCCCGGCCGAGGACTTCCAGCGTCTGCGTGCGTGGTCCCCAGACCGGATCCGGGTTGAGTTTGACCACCACCGAGCTGATGTCGGCGTTCGCGCCGAGCTTGACCGTCAGGTTTCCGTCGTATCCGGCGGATTCCCAGTAGGTGCCGACGTTGTTGTCGTTGGCGTTGGCGGCGACGAAACTGTGCACGTGCGAGGTGGCCTCGATCGGCCTGCCCGCTGCCAGGTTGGCTTCTCCTCCGTCGGGTGGCAGGTTCGGCCCGGCCGCGGCCGGGCTCGCCGCGATGCCCGCAGCCAGCAGGCCCGCCACGAGAATGCCGCTGGTCAGGCGCAAGCGACGCTGCTTACGTTCCATGATTTGTCCTCTGTTCTGTTGTGCCAGCAGGGCAGGGCAAAATCAGCAGGCGTCGAGGACGCGCCCGCTGCCAGGTTTCATCTTTGCGTGATGTTCGTCCAGTTTTTGCAGGGTCAAGGTCGTAGTTTTCAGACCGACCGAGGTTAAGTCAACGGTTCAGACGTGTCCGCGCAGCCGCGACCAGGCGACGACGACGTGCACGCGGTCGGGAACGCCGAGTTTTCCGAGGATGTTGGAGACGTGCACCTTCACCGTGTAGCGGCTGATGGTGAGCCGTTTGGCGATGTCGTCGTTGGCCAGTCCCGCCGCGATCAGTTCGCAGACCTCGCGTTCACGCGGGGACAGGCCCTGGATCGCGCGCAGCAGCACCTGGTCCTCGCCGGTCGGCATGGCCGGGCGGAACGCGGTGATCATCCTGGCCGTTGCCTCCGGGGCGAGTACCGCCTGACCGGCGGCGACGACACGGATGCCGTCGCGAAGGCGTTCACTCGGCGCGTCCTTGAGCAGGAAGCCGCTGGCACCGGCCCGCAGTGCCGCGTAGACATAGCTGTCGAGGTCGTAGGTCGTGAGGATGAGCACCTTGGTGCGCCCGGAGATCCGTCGGGTCGCTTCGATCCCGTCGAGTACCGGCATCCGGATGTCCATCAGGACCACGTCCGGTGCGTGCCGGTCGACCGCCGCCACAGCTTCCTGCCCGTTGGCCGCGACACCGACGACCGACAGGTCCTCGGTGGCATCGATGATCTTGGACAGCGCTTCCCTGAGCAGTTGCTCGTCATCGCAGACGACTACGCGGAGCACGCGGCACTCCTGGCAGGCAGGACGGCGCGGACCTCGAACCCGTCGGGGCGCGGACCGACCCGCAACGTGCCGCCGACGAGCGAGACGCGTTCGCGCATGCCGAGCAGGCCAAGGCCGGACCCGGGATGTCCTGCTGTCACCGGCTTCCCGTTCACGACGGACACAGTCAGCTGGTCGGCGGCGAACGACAGGGACACGACTGTCGCGACTGGTCCGGCGTGTTTGATCACGTTGGTCAGCGCCTCCTGGACGACGCGGTACGCGGCGTGTTCGACGCTGGCGCCCAGCCGACCGGTATTTCCCTGACGCACGAGGGTGACGTCCAACGGGGTCGCCGAGATCAACGCGTCGATCTGGTCGAGCCCGGGCGGTACCACGAGCGGGTCGTGATCGGCGGCCGACGGGTTCGCACGCAGCACACCGAGCAGCCGCCGCAACTCCGCGAGGGAGTCGCGGCCGGTCCGCGCGACCCTGTCCAGCGTCTGCCTGACGTCGGATCCGGTTTCCGCGGCCGCGGTGGCGTCGAGCACCATCGCGGTCACGGAATGGTTCAGGATGTCGTGCAGTTCCCGTGCCAGCAGGGCACGTTCCCGCTGCACGACCTCCGCGCGTTCGGCTTCCAGCTCGCGAATCCTGCCGCGTTGCCGCGCGCCCAGCCGCCCGCTCGCCCAGAACCCCACGAACATCATCCCGACCGAGGCGATGCCGACCACGGCGAACCCGGCAGGCGAGCCGCCGCGGATGCTCACGACCATCCCGATCGCCAGCAGCGAGAGGCCGACCGTGAGCCCGATCCGCTGCTGCACCGGCTTTCCCCACGTGCCCAGCGCGAACGTCGCCGCGAGGAACCCGACGAAGATCTCCGAGCCGACCACGACCAGCGCCGTCTCCAGCGCGATCACGACCAGCAGGACGGTCAACGGGAACCTGCGGCACCACGCCAGCGCGATCGTCTGCGCTGTCGCCACCGCCAGCAGGGTCCAGATGTGCCGCTCGGCCGGGCCGTTCAGGATGGACAGCCAGGCGGCCATCAGCGGCAGCAGTGCCAGCAGGCCGTCGCTCAGTCGCTCCAGCCGAGCGTGGTCCGCCTGCGAACCCGGGTCCACCCCCGGCCGAGGAGCAGCAGCGCCACCGCCCACGGGATCATCCCGATCGTCCAGCTCAGCGCCATCGGCGGGCCAGGCGCCGGTCCCGCCGTGATCGGCAGCGTGGCCGTCGTCGTTCCGGACGGTCCGTACACGGTGAAGTCGAAGCGCCACCGGCCCTCCTCGGGTAGTGCCACGACGTCCAGCCCCCACGCGTGTCGTTCCTGCGGATGCCGCTGCAGTGTCATGTCGGCCTCGCCGTCGAGACCGACGATCCCCAGAGCCCTCGGCTGCCCGGACGGCGCGATCGCCCGGACAGTACCGGTGCGTCCCTCGATCCCCCCGGCAGGCTCGAACGTGAAGTCTAGCGACCGCCCGGCTTTGACGGGCCAGTCCGTGAAAGACGCGGTCAGCGTGCTGCCGCCGAACGGAACGCGTTCGCTGTGCACGATCGTCAACGGTTGCGCCTGCGCCGACGCGGCCGGAGCCGTCACAACAAGCACGGCCACGACGCTCATCGCGAGCCGGAACCTCATACCGTCACCGCCGTACGGGAGCCGAGGCGACGCATGAGCGCGGCGCACTGCCAACCGAACCTGCCAGCGAGCGCGCCAATTGCCGTGATGACCGGGATGTTCACCAGCGGATTCGAACCCGCTCCGTCGAACAGTGTCATGTACAGCGCCGCCACCAGCCCCGCTACAGCACCCAACGCGGTCATCGTGGCGACCGGCGACAGGTCCCGGCGCCGGGCGAACCTGACGGCCGCCGCGGCGACCACCGCGACGAGCGGGAACACCAGCGGCATGGCCAGCGCGACCAGCGGTAGACCCAGCGCGTTGTCCCGGATCGGCTGACCGATCCCGTTCGCGTACAGCTCGGTGGCCAGCGGCGGGAAGAAGTACGTGGCCGCCTGGACCGCGACGAACACCAGCCCGAGAGCCAGCACCCACCACGCCGAACGGGTGATCCCGGCGACCGCGCAGAGCGTCCACGCCGAGATGGCACCACCGCCGAGCACGGGGAGGTTGATCCCGATGTCCGCGCCGTCCAACAGGATCGACGAGGCCGCCACGTTGAAGGCGGCCGCGGCCACGAGGCCCCACCTGCCGGACGTCGTCGTGCGCAACGCGGCGAATGCCATGATCACCGCGACCGCCTGGACCTGCATGGCGAGCGACAGGCTGAGATGCGACGGGGTGCTCTCCAGGATGTCGAAGCCGTAGATCGTGTGCCACCACAGGTCGACCGCGCCGTACACCAGGTGCCCGGCCGCGCCGAGCCCGCCGACCAGGAACGGCAACGGCGTCCGCAGGCCCAGCACCCGCAAGGCCGGACCGGTGTCCTGTTGGCTTCTCAGCACGACGACGAGACTGGTCAGGCCGATCAGCGCGGTCCCGAAGTAGAACATCAGGTGCGGCGCGGTGAAGAATGTGTCCGGGCCGACGTCGACGTGCCATTGCCCGTCCCACGCGACACCGAGCCACAGCGAGCAGAATCCGCCGAGCAACAGCCAGGCACCGACCACTTGTCGCCGAGGTACCATCGTCAACTCCTATCTCACAGTGATGTCGAACGTCACGACCTGGCTGCCCACGCGAACCCCCAGCTCCCATGGGCCTGCCATCGTGAACAGCTCGCCCTCGGCCTGGAACAGGCCGGGTTTTTCCGGTCTCGCCACGATTTCCCCGGTCATGTGACCCATCTGTGGCATCGTGGCGAACAGCGACACCGCCGTCGTGTCGGCGGGCACTTCCACCTGCGCGGCAACGGTTCCCGTGGCCGCCTTGTCGAGCCGCACGGTGACGCCCGAACGGCTGAGGTCCACGGCCGACGCGCCCGTCAGGGTCGTGAGCAGCAGAGCCACCACCGCGACCAGACCGACGGCGACCACCAGCAGAATCGGGCGCCTCATCCGACGACCTCCACCACGTGCGGGACCGTCACGATCCGGAAGTCCGTGGCGTACTGCACCCACGCGAAGTACCGACCTGGTCTGGGAAAGCTTGTGGTGAAGCGCAGCACCGGCCCGTGCTCGGCCACCGTGCCGTCCGATGTGGACGTCATGGATCCCTCGTGCACGTGCCCGAGGTAGCCGCCGGACTCGTCGCGGGTGATCAGGTGACCGGCCATGCCCAGCCAGGACTGCAGCCCCGCGGTGCCGGTGTCGAGTTCGATCGTGACCGGGCGGCCTGCCGGGAACGTCCATGACGCGGTCGCCGACGGCACGGCTTGGACGGGGCCGGTAACTTCGAACGTTCCGGAGACCAGCTGACCGCCCGCGGCCACCCGTTCGAGTTCGAGGTACGCCAGATACCGGCCGGGCCGCTCGACGGTCAGCCTCGCTTCCATCCGGCCCGAACTGGTCCTCAGTGGATGGATGTGCCGGAAGAACTCGCCGTCCTGGCTTGTGATCACGAGGTGCGCGATGGCGTCGTGGTGCACCGCGAGATCGTTCACCGGCAGGCCCGTGGAACCGTCGGACAGGTCGAACCGAACCGAGAACGGCTCCCCCACGCCCGGCCGTTGCGGAGACACTGTCAGGAATGCCTGCGCGTTGGGACGGCCCGGATCAGGTGTCTCCCGATCGAACCGGGGTGACACCACGGCGACAGTGGCCGCGATGACCATCGCGATCACACCAATGCTGCCCAGCGCCACGGCGATTGACCGCCGGGACATGGCTCCCGCGACGATCGCGGCCGCGAGCATCAGTCCGGTGGCGCCGAAACCGCCGTACACCACGATTTCCCATGTCGCCGGTCCGGGAACACTGACGCGGAACGGCAGGACGGAGAACTCGGCCGAGGTCTTGAGGAACAGCTCGTGCGGACCCGTGTCCCGGACGTGCAACACCGCTGGATAGGTACCGGGGCGGTCGCGCTGAAGCCGGACCGGCACGGCACCGCCGTCCACGGCGAGGTCGATCGTCAGGTCACGGACCGGCTGGTAGGCGACGAGATCGACGTACAGCGGACCGGGCACCTCGGGCGTACGCCTGATCACGACCGTCAGCTCGGCGCCGTCGATCGTCTGCGCCACATGAAGGTCCGCGTCGGCACTCACCACATGTGCCGACGCGGGCGCCGCGCACACCACCAGCACTACCGAAACGCCCAACACCACACGAATGAACACGTCACCGAGACTAGGAACGCGGCACCGTGGGCACATACGTCCCGAGAAGCGACGTCACTAGTGCCCGGGAACTACTCCTGCAGCGCGGCCGCGGTGGCGGTGCCGGTGATGTCCGAGACGGGGCCCTGGTACAGGATCTGTCCGCCGTGCCTGCCCGGTCCCGGCCCGAGGTCGATCAGCCAGTCGGCCTGCCGGACGACGTCGGGGTTGTGCTCGATGACGACGACCGTGTGGCCGCGTTCGACCAGGTCATCAAGCACGCCGAGCAGGGTGTCGATGTCACTCAGGTGCAGCCCGGTCGTGGGCTCGTCAAGGACGTAGAGCGAGGGGCTGGTGGCGTCGCGCAACTCCTTGGCGATCTTGACGCGCTGACACTCGCCGCCCGACAAGGTCGTCAGCGGCTGGCCGAGTCGCAGGTAGCCGAGGCCGACGTCGTCGAGGTGCCGCAACGCCTTGCTGATCGCCCTGTCCGGCAGCCGGTCGATGGCCTCGGCGATGGTCAGGTCGTCGACGTCGGCGATGGACAGCCCGTCGACCTTGTGCCGCAACACCTCCGCGGTGAAGCGCCGACCGTGGCAGGTCTCGCAGACGGTCTCGTGGCCGTCCATGAACGCGAGGTCGGTGTAGATGACGCCGAGTCCGTCGCAGTCCGGGCAGCCGCCGTCGGAGTTGGCGCTGAACAGGCTGGCCGGGACGTTGTTGCGACGCGCGAACAGCTTGCGGATGGGCGTGGCGATGCCGGTGTAGGTGACCGGTGTCGAGCGACGGTTGGTGCTGACCGGTTTCTGGTCGATCACGATCGCGTCGTGCTGGACGACGAGTTCGGCCGCCAGGCTCGACTTCCCCGAGCCCGCGACGCCCGTGAGCACGGTCAGCACGCCTGCCGGGATGTCAACAGTCACGTCCTTGAGGTTGTTGCGTGTGGCGCCTTCGACCGTGATGCTGCCGGTTGCCGTCCGCGGACTGTCCTTGATGGACCGATCCAGTGCCAGTGCGGCGGCGGTGGGTGTGTCGGCCGCGCGGAGTTCGGCGAAAGTGCCCTGGAACACGAGTGTGCCGCCGTGATCGCCCGCGCGCGGCCCGACTTCGACGATCTGGTCGGCGATGGCCATCACCGCCGGGTCGTGCTCGACGACCAGCACACTGTTGCCCTTGTCCCGCAACTGTTCGAGCAGGGTCGTCATCGAGGCGACGTCGTGTGGGTGCAGGCCGACGGTCGGTTCGTCGAAGACGTACAGCATCTCGATCAGGCTGCTGCCCAGGTGTTTGACGGTCTTGATCCGCTGTGACTCGCCGCCGGACAAGGTCGTGGTGCCGCGGCCGAGGTGCAGGTAGCCGAGCCCGATCGTGACCATGGCGTCCAGCCGGTCCTTCAGCGCGGCCACGACCGGCGCCACCTGCGCGTCGGTCACGCCCGTCACCAGGTCGGCGAGTTCGCTGATCTCCATCCGCGCCATCTCGCCGATGGTGTGGCCGAGCACGGTGGCGGTCCGGCCCGCTTTGTCGAGCCGGTCGCCGTGGCAGTCGGGGCACACCTCGGACCGGGTGAACCGCGCGATCACGTCCTTCTTGCGGTCCGACAGGTTGTCCGAGGTGTGCAGGTAGATCCGCTCGAACCGTTCGACAATGCCCTCGTAGTCCTTCGGGGCCCTGGCGCCCAGCCGCGCCGCGTGCTCGCCGCCGTAGAGCAGTGCGTCCCGCTCGGCCTGGGTCCAGTCACGCAGTGGCGTGTCCGCGTCGAACGTGCCGATGTCGGCGTACTGGGCGTACCAGTAGCCGCCGTTTCCCGCCCCCGGCAACAGGATCGCCCCGTCCTTGAGCGACTTGTCCGGGTCGACGAACTTCTCCACCGCGCTGGCCACGACCTCGCCGAGCCCGGAGCACGTGCCGCACATCCCCGTCGGGTCGTTGAACGAGAACCGGTTCGACTCCCCCACGTGCGGCGTGCTCACGCGGGAGAACAGCAGCCGCAGGTACGTCCACGCGTCGGTGATCGTGCCGACGGTCGAGCGGGCGTTGCCGCCGATGCGCCGCTGGTCGATCACCACGACCGGCGACAGGCCGTCGATCTCGCCGACGTCCGGGCGCGCCCACTTCGGCAGCCGGTTGCGGGTGAACGGCGGGAAGGTCTCGGTGAGCTGGAACCCGGCCTCGGCCGCGATGGTGTCGAACACCAGTGACGACTTGCCCGAGCCCGACAAGCCGACGAACACCACCAGCCGACCACGCGGGACGTCGATGTCGACGCACTTCAGGTTGTTGGTCCGGGCACCCCGGATCCGGATGTTCCGTTCAGCCATGACTACGACCGTACGAGTAGATGTGGCCGGAAACTGTCCGCGATTAAGGGCAGACTGGACGTATGGCCGACGTGATGCGACGAGTCCTCGCGCTGCTGGCGGCGCTGCAGACGGGCAAGCCGTTCAGCGGTGAGGAACTGGCGACCCGGCTGGACGTCACCCCGCGCACGCTGCGGCGGGACGTCGACCGGCTGCGCGGCTACGGCTACCCGGTCGAGACCCAGCCGGGGCCGGGCGGGTACTACCGGCTGGCCGCCGGACGGGCCATGCCCCCGCTGCTGCTCGACGACGACGAGGCCATCGCCACCCTCCTCGGCCTGGCCACCCTGGCCGCCACCGGGAGCGCCAGCGAGGGCAGCGTCGACGACGCCGCGACCCGCGCGTACGGCAAGGTCGACCAGTTCCTGCCCAAGCGCCTGCGTCCCCGTGCGGTGGCGCTGCGGGCCAGCCTGGAGACAACGCAGATGCCCGCCCCGAGCACCAGTGCCGAGACGATGAGCACGCTCGCCGACGCGATCCACCACCGGCACCTGGTGACGTTCGACTATGTCGGCGCGAGTGGTGCCCCGACCGAGCGCCGGGTCGAGCCGCACCGCCAGATCCACCTGCACCTGCGCTGGTACCTGCTGGCGTGGGACGTCGGCAGGCAGGACTGGCGGGTCTTCCGCAGCGACCGGATCGCCGACCTGCGACAGCTGAGCCAGACGTTCGAAGCCCGGCCCCTGCCCGCCGACACAGGCATCGACTACCTCCGTCAGGGGCTGGCCAAGGACAAGCAGCGGGTCGTGGTGACCGTCGACGCCCCGGCGACCGCGGTGGCCGACGCCTTCAAGTACCAGGACGTCGAGCTCACCGCCGTCAGCGAAACCAGCACACGTGCCGTCCTGATGCTCGACACCTGGCAGTGGCTACTGCAGAGCCTGGCGTTCCTGGACGCCGACTTCACCGTCCACGAGCCCGACGAGTTCCGCACGATGTGCCGCCGGTTCGGTTCCCGTCTCGCGCGGGCGTCAGCCGCTCAATGAGGCCAGCGATTCGGCCTGGGCGAACCGGTCCTCGGTGAACGGCATCCCGATGACTCTGCTGACGCCGATGTCGGCCAGTTCCGCGATGGTCTCCGCTGCCTGTGCCCGCCCACCGACGAGCAGCCAGTTCCGGGCCTCGGCCTCGGAAATGCCGTAGCCGGTCAGCGCCGTGACCCGTGCGTCGATCACGGACGCGGGCACGTCGCCCAGCGCCATACTGATGTTGACGGTCACCTCCGGCACCGGGCGGCCGTACTCCGCCGCCAGTTCGCCCAGTCGCTTGACGCCGTCCACGATTTCCCGTGGCGAGGAGGCGATCGGGAACCAGGCATCGCCGAACCGGGCCACTCGGCGCAGCACCTTCAGGCCACCCGCGATCACCACCGGTGGCATGACCGCCCCCGGCGACAACGTCACTTCCCCACCTGCGACCACCGTTGGTTCGCCCAACACCAAGCCGGGCAACGCTTTCAGCGCGTCGTCAGTCCGCTTGCCGCGCTCGGCGAACGGAACCCCGACTGCTCGCCACGCCGCGTCCCCGTGGGGCTCGCCACCGGTGCCGACGCCGAGCAGAACGCGGTCACCGGACAGGTGCTGCAGGCTGGCGATCTGTTTGGCCGCCCACGCCACCGGGCGCAGCGCGAGGACCATGATCCCGAAGCCCAGCCTGATCCGTTGGGTGACGGCCGCGGCGTGGGCGAGCACGAGCGTGCTGTCCAGGAACGCCCGGCCCTTCGGGATGAGGTGGTCACCGACCCAGACCGATTCCAGCCCGGACTGCTCCGCGTGCCGCGCGTGCTCGGCCGCGTCCAGGGTGGCGGCCCCGAACGCGGGTAGGTAGATACCCAGTTTCATGACGCCAGGCTGCAACCTGAAGCGCGCTTGGGGTCAAGTCGCGTTCCGGTCGAACCACGTCACAGTCGCGCCGTTGTCGAACGACAGGCGCTCGACGGGCGTGAACCGCGTCGGTTGGAAATCACCGTTCACCACGGGCACGCCCGCACCGGCGAGCACCGGGTAGCTCTTGATCACCAACTGGTCGATCTCCGGCAGCAACGCCCCTGCCAGCTTGCCGCCACCGGCGAGCCAGATGTCCTTGCCCGCACGCTGTTTGAGCTCGCGGACCAGCGACAACGGATCGCGCACGAGCGTCACCGCCGGGTCGTCGATCTCCGCAAGCGACGTCGACACCACGTACTGCTCCAGGTGCGCGTACGGACTGGTGACGCCCATGTCCAGGGCTGGTTGGTAGGTCCCGAGGCCCATGACCACGGTGTCGAAGGTCGTGTTCGGCAGGTCCGCGGACAGTCCGACCTGGGTGCGGAACGCCGTCGGGATCGTGTCGCGGAACCGGTCGGCCATCCACGCCGTGTAGGCCTCGGACTCCGGGAAGAAGTCGAACTCCCCGCCGGGCCCGGCGATGTAGCCGTCCAGCGAGACACCGACGTAGTAGACGAGCTTTCGCACAGGGAGACTCCTCACTTCCGGTCGAACCAGGTCACGGTCACACCGCTGTCGAACGACACGTTCTTCGTCGGCGTGAACTGCGTCGGCTGGAACTCGCCGCTCATCGCGGGCACGCCCTTCGCCGCGATCACCGGGTAGCTCTTGATCACGAGCTGGTCGATCTCCGGCAGCAACGACGCTGCCAGCTTGCCGCCACCGGCCAGCCAGACATCCAGCCCGTCCTCCTGCTTGAGCTCCCGGACCAGCGGCAACGGGTCGCGCACGAGCGTCACCGCCGGATCGTCGATCTCCGCAAGCGACGTCGACACCACGTACTGCTTCACATGCGCGTACGGGCTGGTGATGGCTATGTCCAGCGCGGGCTGGTACGTGCCGAGGCCCATCACCAGGGTGTCGTAGGCCTGGTTGGGCGCGTCGTCGAAGCCGAGGTGCCTGCGCACGTGGGTGGGCAGTGTCTCCGGGAAGTTCTCGGCCATCCAGGCCACGTACTCCTCGGAGACCGGATAGAAGTCGATCTCCCCACCAGGTCCGGCGATGTAGCCGTCCAGCGAGACACCGATGTAGTAGACGAGCTTTCGCAAAGCTCCCCCTCTGCAGTACTCTGTTTGAAGTGGTTTGACCATAGTACTTCATCTGAAGTGGTGTCAACGGAGGTTCGAGGATGCGGCAGAACCCGGAGCGACGGGCCGCCCTGCTTGACGCGGCGATCGAGGTCCTGGCCAGGGAAGGCTCACGCGGACTGACTCTGCGCGCGGTCGACAAGGAGGCGGGCGTTCCGATCGGGACGGCGTCGAACTACTTCAGCAGCCGCGACACCCTGCTCACCCAGGCGGGCGAGCGCGTCTACGAGCGGCTGCTGCCGGACGAGGCCACAGCCGCCCAGCAGGTGTCGGCGGCGATCGGCACCGAGGGGTTCGTCCAGCTGATGCGGGACGCGATCGGCCGCATCTCCGCCTTCCCCACCGGCTGGCTGGCGCTGCTGGAACTGCGTCTCGAAGCCACCCGGCGGCCGCAACTGCGCGACCTGCTCACCACGAGGGTGCGCACAGACATGGACGAGAACGTCACACGACACCTCTCGTCCGGACTTCCCGGCGACGCCGTTTCGGTCCAACTGCTGCAGCTGACCCTGAGTTGGCTGATTCTGGAACAGCTCACCCTGCCGAACGTCCTCACCGACGAGGAACGGGACAAACTGGTCACCGAAGCCGTTGTCCGGCTTTCGGTGAACCCGGTGTCGTAACCGAAGAACGTGAATGATCCTCGCGCATATCGTTGTGCCGGGGATCACAGTCCGGCTAGTGTGCTTTCTCGCTTGCCGGACAAAGGGATCACGTGCGCAGATGCGACTGAAGGTGGCCGTCACGGCCGGAACTCTCCTCGTCCTCGCACTGCTGGCCGCCCTCATCCTGCTGCCTGACGAGCAGAAACGACCGGCGGCGTCGTTGACTGTGCCGAGCGTGAACGACCTGCCCGACAGCCCGGCATCCCGGACCAACACCAACACGCCGACGTTCATCGTGCCCGGTGCCTCAGTGCCCGCGACAACAACACCGACGACAGCACCAACGGCAGCACCGCCGACCACGGCGCCACCGGCCAACCCGGTCGCGCCGCCCGCCGCGACGGCGACCGGGAAGGTGTCGTTCTACGGCGCGCGCACCAACGACCCACCGGGCAGCCGGACCATCGCGTACACCGATGTCCTGCACAAGCAGGCAGGCGGGACCGGGACGTTCACCGACCCGATCACCTTCGCAGCGGGCACCGACCGCTTCAAGCCGGGAACGAAGATCTACGTGCCGGACCTGAAGCGGTACTTCATCCTCGAAGACCTGTGCCCGGACTGCTCAGGCACCGCGATCGTCCTGTGGACGGGCGCGGCAACGGATTCCGGCAGCGTCACCTGCCAGAAGGCGTTGGCGGGCACCGACCTCCGGCAGTACGAGATCGGGCCACCCGCCGACCGGCCGCTGGTTCCCGGCGACCTTTACCAGAACGGCCAATGCTTCCAGCCGTAGGGCCGGTCGCGCGATGGCCGTCATGTTCCCTGCGCGTAGTGGATGATGCTGCTGATCCTGTCCAGTGGCACGTCCCTGGTGCCGTAACCCCTGTCCACAGCCCAGTTGTACTCCTGGACTGTCACAGTGGAGCCCTTCACCGCGGCGACGTAGGCGACGTGCCCGAGACCGGAGGCTCCACCTTCGCCCGCCTCCCAGTGGGCGATGGCGCCGGGTTTCGGGATCCGGTCGACCCGGTAGCCCAGCCGGACGGCGTTGTCGTTCCACTCGTGCGCGTTGCCCCAGTGGCCTTCGATCCCGTTGCGCCAGCCGTAGTTGTGGAAGTAGCCGTGGAGCTGCTCCATCCGCCACGCCACCCATGACGTGCACTGCCCGGAGTACATCAGCCAGCGGTCGACCGTGTTGAGCTTGCCGCGGTACGGGTAGTCGTCCCCGGTCGGCCGGGCGCCGGTCGGGCCGCACTCGGGTTCGGCCGGAGCGGGCGTGTCGGTGTGCACGAACGCGCCCGCCACCCAGGTACCGTTGCCGAGCTTGTTCCAGATGGTCGTCGTGCCGTACTTGCCGGTCGAGGGCTCGGATCGGGTGGTGCACACGATGGTCACGCTCTGGCCGTTGGCCGCGCTGCCGGTGATCCCGTACTGCGTGCCGGGGCCGTAGCGGAGGTTGGCCGGTCCGCCCGGAGTGTCGATCCTGGCGCCGGTCGCCGCGTGCGCGGCGGGAACACCGGCGAGACACACGCAGGCAGTGAGCACGACCATGTACCGCATAGCACATCCCCGAGCCTCGACTGTGACGGACGTACCCCGCAGATCTTGCGGGACGTTCCACCAGTCGGCACGTCGAAGTCCGAAAATACATGCTGGACCAGCGAAGGAGCGTTGCCGCAATGTCCAGTCAGGACTGTCCTATCGCAACGATGACCAGAACCCGGTGAGGATCTCGGCGGCCTGCTCCGGCACCTGGTACGGCCAGAAGTGGCTGGCGTCCTCGATCAGTTGGAACCGCGCGCCCATCGCGGCGGCCACTTCGCGTGCGGTGATCTCGTGGGAGAACGGATCCGCGGTCGGGTGCAGCACAAGTCCAGGCGCGTCCGTCGGTGCGAGCGGGCCCCAGTCGGCGTGCGTGTTCGGCGTGGCCGACCGGTACAGCGACAGGATCGAGGCACCCATGGTCTCGTCGACGCCCTGGGCCATCTCCCGCGCGTCCTCGTCCGTCAGGTGCCATTGGGTGTACCGGGCCTCAAGGCCGTCGCCCGCGAGCATCTGCTCGATCGCGGCCTCGCCGTCACCGGGCGTCTGCCAGGTCTGCGCGAGGGAGTGCCAGACGTAGTCAGGGTGCAGGATGTTGCCGACGTCGGCGACCCATGAGCGCAGTGGCCGGGTCATCGCCAGCCGGTACGCCAGTCCGGCGCCCCAGTCGTGGCCGACCAGGTCGACGGTGTCGTACTGGTCGAGCTGGTCGGCGACCCAGTCGACGTACTCGTCCTTGGTGCAGGTGAACCCGTCTGGCACCGGGCTGCCGAAGCCCGGCAGCGCCAGCGCCACCGACTCGGCGCCGATCCGCGCCCGGACCTTGCGCCAGATCGCAGCTGTCTCTGGTACTCCGTGCAGGAAAACGATCACACTGTCAGGCTACCGGGAGCAACTGGTTGAGCACGTCGTCCAGCGTCACCAGGCCCTTGACAACACCGTCGGACTCCACTAGCGCCAGGTGGTTGCGGGTCTCCCGCATGGTGCTCAGTGCCGCGTAGATAGGTGTCCGCGCGTCCAGCGTCAGCACCGGCCGCATCAGCGCGTGTGCCGTGGTCGACTCGGGTTGCAGCAGCGCGTCACGCACGTGCACCACACCGATCGGCCGCCCCTCGGACTGGACAACGAGCCGCAGGTGCCCGCTCGCGCGGGCGGTGGCCCTGATCTGCGCACAGGTCGTGTCCGGTGCGACAGATGTCAGGTCTGGACGCACGATCTCCCGCAACGGCCGGGAGTTCAGCTCCAGCGCGGTGGCCAGTTGCTCGTGCCGCGACCCGTCCAGCGCACCGGCCCTGACCGAGTGGTCGAGCAGTTGGCGCAGGTCGTCCGGGCCGCGTCCGGCGCTGACCTCGTCGACCGGTTCGACGCCGAACCGCCGCAGGAACCAGTTCGCCGCGGTGTTGAGCGCCAGCAGCAGCGGACGTGTGAGCCACATGAAGACTCGCATCGGCAACGCCAGCATGGTCGCCGACAGCTCCGGATGCGCGATCGCCCACGACTTTGGCGCCATCTCGCCAACCACCAGGTGCACGAACGTCACCACGACAAGAGACAGCACGAACGCGAGGACGTCCGCGGTCACCTCGGGCAGGCCCCAGCCACTCATCAGCGGCGCCAACATGTTGTGCACCGCCGGTTTCGACACCGCGCCGAGCACGAGCGTGCACAGCGTGATGCCCAACTGCGACCCGGCCAGCACCAGCGACAGCTCCCGCGAGCTGCGCAGCGCCGCGCGGGCCGACGGGCTGGCGGAGGCCGACTCCTCCAGCCGGTACTGCCTCGCGGCCACCAGCGCGAACTCCACGGCAACGAAGAACGCGCTCAACGCCACCGCAGCGACCGAGATCAGCAGCGCGAGCCCGGTACTCAGACCGCTCATGACGTCACCCTCAGCAGGACCGTCTCCGGCACGTGCCGGGCCACGGTCCGGACCGTCACGGTCATCCGCTGGTCGTCGGCGAGGTCCAGAATGGCCACGTCACCGGGGTGTGGCAGGCGCTGCAGCACGGTGATCACCAGGCCCGCGATCGTCTCGTACTCGCCTTCCGGCAGGTCGTGCCCGATCAGCCGCTCCACCTCGTCGATGTGCGCCGTGCCCGACAGCAGCCAGCCGTCCTCGGACGCCTCGGCCACACCGTCGTCGGCCGGGTCGTGTTCGTCGGTGATCTCGCCGACGAGTTCCTCGGCGATGTCCTCCATCGTGATCACACCGGCCAGCCCGCCGTACTCGTCGACGACACACGCGAACTGCTCGCTCGCCTCGCGCAGGCGCGCCAGGACGGCCGTCAGCGGCAGCGACGCGGGCACCATCACGCTCGGCCGGGTCGCCTCGCGCACCGCCAGGTCGTGGCAGCCGTCCAGGGCGAGCACGTCACGCAGGCAGATCATCCCGATCACATCGTCCACATCGGAGCCGAGCACGGGCAGCCGGGAGAACCCGGACGCCATCAGCTCGACCGCGCGGCCAACTGGTTCGTCCGCGCTGATCGTGGTGACGAGCGGCCGGGGGATCATCGCGTGCTCGGCCGTGCGCTCGTGCAGATCAAGGGTCCGTTCCAGCAAAGTGGACAGTTCGGCGGGCAGGTCCCCGCTGTCGCGGGAGGCCGCGACGATGTGTTCGAGGTCGCGCGGGGTCGCCGCGTGTTCCACGTCGTGCACCGGTTTGATCCGCAGCAGCCTGAGCAACAGGTTCGACGCGTGGTCGAACAGCCGGATCAGCCAGCCGAACCCCTTGAGGTACAGGTCGGTGGACAGCGCGAGCCTGCGGGCGACGGGCTCCGGCCTGGCGATGGCGAGGTTCTTCGGGACGAGTTCGCCGAACACCATCTGCACGCCGGTGGAGAACAACAGCGCCAGCACGGTGCCGATCGCGATTCCCACGCCCTGCGGGATTCCCACGCCGCCGAGCAGGTCGCCGAGACCCGCACCGATCATCGGCTCGGCGACGTAGCCGACGAGCAGGCCGGTGACGGTGATGCCCAACTGGGCGCCGGAGAGCATGAACGACGTGCGGCGGGTGATGCCCAGCGCGCGGGTGGCGCCCGCGTCGCCGACGGCCGCGCGTGCCTTGAGCCGGGAACGGTCGACGGCCATGTAGCCGAATTCCTGGGCCACGAAATAGCCGGTCAGCGCGGTCAACGCGACCACGACGACGATGCCGAGCAGGATGGTCATCGCGCACACTCCACAGCGGGGCGTGCGCGGCTGGTACTTCGGGAGGGGTCCATGGTCCTCTCTCGTCGGGGAGGGCCTCTCAGACCTGTGAACGTACCTTATGGGCGGTTGGTTCCGGAGTGCCGGGAACATGACCCACGGACGGGTGTCACGTTGTCCGGAAGTTCGCCATCATCGCCATGTCCTCGTGTTCGAGGTTGTGGCAGTGGATCATGTAGCGCCCCTTGAAGTGCGTGAACCGCACCAACACCTCGACCACGCCGAACGGCCGGACGTCGACTGTGTCCTTCCAGCCCGCGTCCCTCGGCTCCGGTGCGCCGCCGTTGCGGGACAGCACTTGGAAGTGCCCGAGGTGGACGTGCACCGGGTGGTGGAAGTCGCTGGTGAACCGCCACAGTTCGACTGTGTCCACTTGCGGCTCCGCCTCGACCGCGGACGGGCTGAAGCCGCGGCCGTTGATCGTCCAGTCGTGGTCCTGGTTCGTGGCTCCCCTGCGGAAGTCGAACAGCCGGGTGGCCACCGCCTGCGACCGGTCGAGCCGCTCGAACGTCGACAGCTTCGCCGGAATCGACGCGGTGTCGGTCTCCTCTCTGGCCACGCGGAAGCGCATCACCTGCGCGGTGGCGTCCGTGCCTGCCAGGTTCACCAGTGTCACCTCGGTGCCGATGTCGTACCGGGCGAAGTCGACGATCACGTCGTGCCGCTCGGCCGGTGAGATCGGCAGGTTCGGCATGTCCTGCGGCTTCTCCAACAGGCCGAGGTCACTGCCGATCTGCACGAACGACGGCCCTTGGCTCGGCGCCGGGCGCAACGCCAGATCGAGCCTGCGGGCGTTGCAGGCGTTGAGCAACCGCAGCCGGTACTTCGTGTTCGACACCTCGTGCACCGGCCACGGCGTTCCGTTGACCAGCATCACGTCCCCGAGCACGCCGTCCATGTACTCGTCTTCCACGCCCGGCAACGAGGCGAGGCGGCGATCCAGCGCCGGGTAGCTGAACGAACCGTCCTCATTGAACGAACGGTCGCAGATCAGCAGCGGGATTTCCTTGTCCCCCTTGGGCAACGGCAGCGCGTCCTCCTCCGGGTCACGCACGAGGAACATCCCGGCGAGGCCGTACCAGACCTGCGGTCCGGAGAAGTCCATCCGGTGGTCGTGGTACCACAGCTGGGCCGCGCGCTGCGGCAGGTCGTACTCGTGGGTCTTGCTGATCTGATGGTAGGTGTAGTCCTCCGGCCTGGCCATGCTGTGCCGCCCGTAGCCGCTGTGTATCTCGTGCACCGGATATCCCTTGGGCACCACCAGGTCCGTGGGATATCCGTCCGAGTCGGGGTGGGTCACGCCGCCGTGCAGGTGTGTCGATGTCGGCACCGGCAGCTCGTTGCTGATCCGTACGATCGCGCGCCGGTCACGGCGGGTCTCGAAGGTGGGGCCGGGAAATCGGCCGTCGTAGCCCATCACCGACGTCCGGTGGCCGGGCAGGATCTCCACGTCCGCGACGCACTGCACCAGTTCGTAGTAGTCGGCACCGCGGTCCGAGCGGACCGGCCTGATCACCGGCGGGACCGTCAACGGTCGTTCGAACTGCCGTGGCAGCGGGAGCGCGCTCGGCACGACCCGGCCAGGTCCGGACAGCGCTCCGCCCGCGCGTCCGCCGCACCCGGCGACGCCGGTCGTGACCGCGACCAGCCCGGCTCCGCCGATCAGGCCGAGGAAACGTCGGCGTCCCCACTGTGGCGCGGTCATTTCGCTTCCCGCTTGTACATCAGGGCCCACACGACGAGACCGGCGGCGACACCGAAGATGGCGACACCGACCACGATGTGCAGGGCGATCAAACGCAGGTACCCCAACGTCTTCTGCGCCTCGATCAACAGGAAGAGCCCGACGATCCAGCACAGCGGTCCGGCGGTGGCCCTGGCCGGTCGCCACAGCATGAACGCCGGGATCAGGGCCAGGAACAGCAGCGTGCTCAGGATGACGTTCGCGTTGGTGTCGTGCCACTTCAACAGTGCGACATCCCCCGTGACGAACAGTGCCGCCAGCAGGACCTGAACGAGCATGTCGACGAGGAACAGCACAAGGAACACACGCAACCAGCGCATGATCTGCCGGTTCCACCGCCCTGACCCCACGACTGGGCGGTGTCTCGTCTCTTGCATCTCGCTCCCCCGGTCCGGCTTGTCTCTCTGCGTCAAGCGTCCCGGTTCGGGTCGGTCGCAGCGTCATACAGGGGAAGACAGTTCCGACTACTTCCCGGGAAGTAGTCGAGCCGCTTCCATACGCTAGTTTTGTGACCATGCGATCGGTCCGGTTGCCGCGGATGGACTGGCGTGATCCGGCGCTGGCCGTGGGATTGACGCTGTTCCTCGTCCTCGGCACGCCGCTTGTGCCCCGGGGTCAGGGAATCGAGGTCGCGCTGGACCCGTTGGGGTACGCGCTGCTGGCGATCCCTGGTCTGGCGTTGACGTTCCGGCGCACGGCACCCGTCACCGTCCTCATCGTGACCTTGTTGGCCACGTTCGCCTACTACCACTTCGCGTATCCCGGCATCTTCCAGCCGTGCGCGGTGCTGGTGTCGTTGTACACAGTGGCCGCGCTGGGCGCCCGGTGGGTGGCGTTGGTCTCGGGTCTGCTGCTGTGCGGCGGTTTGCTCGTGATCAGTGTCCGGCCCGCCGAGCCGTTGTCCGACGGCGTGCTGTGGGTCGGCGGCTGGTGCGCGGCGGTCATCGTCGCCGCGGAGACCGCGCGGCAACGTCGCGCGTACCTCAACGAGGTCGAGCAACGCGCCGTGGACGCGCTGCGGACCAAAGAGGAGACCGCCCGGCTCCGGGCCACCGAGGAACGCCTACGCATCGCCCGCGAACTGCACGACAGCCTCACCCACGCGATCTCCCTGGTGAACGCCCAGGTCAATGTGGCAGTGCACCTGCTCGACCGCGATCCGGCGCGGTCACGTGCCGCGCTGTTCGCGGTGAAGGACGCGAGCAAGCAGGCGATGGGAGAACTCCGCTCCGCGCTGGACGTGCTGCGTCCCGACGACGAACCGCAGCCGACGCGTTCACTGGAGCGGCTGGCCGACCTGGTCGACGCCAGCGCACACCAGGGCGTCGCGGTGACGGTCACCGTGTCCGGCGACAGCCGCCCTCTCGCCCACGACGTGGATCTCGCCGCGTACCGGATCATCCAGGAATCGCTCACGAACGCGGCCCGGCATTCCACGTCCGCCACGGTGTCGGTTGACGTGCGCTACGGCTCCGACACCGTCACGGTGTGCATCGAGGACGACGGGGACGCGGACGGCGCTGTCCGCGAGGGAGTCGGGATTCGAGGCATGCGGGAACGTGTCGCCGCGCTCGGGGGCGAGTTGGCGGTGGGGCCGCGGCCGACGCGGGGTTTCGCGGTGAAGGCCGTGCTCCCGCTCGGCCCGGCGGACGACAACAGGGGGACAACACCATGATCCGTGTTCTGCTGGTCGACGACCAGCCGCTGCTCAGGGCCAGTTTCCGGGCCCTGCTGGACAGCGAACCAGGCATCACCGTCGTCGGTGAGGCAGCGGACGGGCACGCGGCGGTGCTGCAGGCCGGGCGGCTCAAGCCGGACGTGGCGCTGATCGACGTGCAGATGCCGAACGTCAACGGCATCGAGGCGACCAAGGCGATCGCGGACGACCCCGACCTGGCCGGTGTCCGTGTGCTCATCCTGACCAACTACGCGCTCGACGAGTACGTCTTCGCCGCGCTGCGCGCGGGCGCCTCGGGTTTCCTTGCCAAGGACTGCGAACCCGACGAGCTGTTGCGTGCGGTGCGGACGGTGGCCGACGGCGACGCGTTGCTCTCCCCTAAGATCACCAAACGGCTGATCGCCGAGTTCGTCGCCACCCCGGCGTCTCCGTTGGCGTCCACCGACGCGAGTGCGTTGACGAAACGGGAAACCGAGGTCGTGCGGCTCGTCGGCACGGGTATGTCCAATGACGAGATCGCCGCGCACATGGTGATCAGCCTGACCACGGCCAAGACCCACGTCAGCCGAGCAATGCAGAAGACACGGGCACGCGACCGCGCCCAACTCGTGGTGTTCGCCTACGAGACCGGACTGGTCCAACCTCGGCCCCGCTAGTGCATGAAACCTTGTGCAGTCCGGTCATTCTCCGCTCAGTGGTCGAGGTTCATGGACATCACCGGCGCCCGCCGTCACGAGGGTGACGCAGTGCGGTGATCGCCCGGGATGCCGTGTTCGACGGCGTCGAACGCCTGGTTCAGGCGCTGGCGGTGCGTCGTGGCGATGTCGGTGAGGTCGTCTCCGGCGAGTCGGCGTCGTACCGTCTCGACGGCGACTGTCCGGTATGCGGCGACGAGCAGGGCCGCGGTCAACGTGCTGTCGCCGGAGAACGTCGTGTCCGTGTCGAGTTCGGCGGCCAGCTCTGTCTCGATCTCATACGCGAATGCGCGGAGCCGCGCGATCAAGGCGGGCGAAGCCGTGACGGTCCGCATCATCGGTTCGATGTCCCCGTTCAGGCCCGAGAGCGCGTGTCGCTTCTCCGCGAGTGCGAGGGCGGCCTGACGGAGCGCCTCGACGGCGCTGATGTCTTCCGCCCGCTCGCGGATCGCGGTGCGCACGATGTCGGCAACGTCCGGAAGACGATCGAGCAGGAGGTCTTCCTTCCGCTCGAAGTGCGAGAACACCGTCACCTTGGACACGCCGGCGGCTGCGGCGACCTCGGCGATGGTGACGTCGTCGAAGCCGCGCTCCAGGAACAGTCCACTCGCGACATCGGCGATGCGCGCTCGCGTCTTCGACCCGCCTCGATCTCCTCGATTTGGCATGTGAAGGGCTCCCTCGCCGCGCTGGTCCCGATGGGTATATTTACACGATAAGCTTATCAAGTAAGACATCACTTGACGCCCTTGACGCGATAGATGATTCCGGCGGCGGCCAGGGCAAGGATGGCGCCGAACAGGTAGTAAGCCGTGAATCCGCCCAGTGACGTCGCGGCGCCGAACGCGATGATGGCCGGCGCGATCGCGGGGGCGACTGACTGTGGCAGGGAGGCGGCGGCGCTGAGCACGCCGAGGTCCTTCGCGGCCTCACCGGTGTCGGGCAGTACCTCCGTCGCGAGCGCGAGCGACACTGAGAAGAACAACCCTGCGCCCACCCCGATGACTGCCTGCGAGACGACAACGGTCACGACGTCCGGCGCGAGGGCGAGCGACACGAGGCCGACAGCGATGAAACCCCCGGCAATGGCGACGAACGGACGACGTTTGCCCAGCTTGTCGGACAGGTGGCCGCCGACCAGGCTGGAGATCATCATCATCGCCGTGGAGACCGCGTTGACGATGAGGACCGTTGTGGTCGCGCCCTGCTCATCGAACCCGAACTCGGCCGTCAGGTAGTACGGAAGGTAGCTGGCGATGCCGCCGTAGCCGAACATGATGAGGAACTGCGCCAACCAGGTCCAGGCGAAGTCGGGGTGCTTGACCGGGTTGAAGACGAACGAGCCGAGGAACTGAACCAGGGTGAAGCGTTGAGTGGGTTTTTCGGTGAGCACGCGGTCCTTGAGGCCGATGACGAACCAGACCGTCAACGCGGTCGCGATGAGCGCAGGCACGACAAAACGCAGTACGTCGTCGGCGAGGAAGTTCACGATGCCGAAACCGGCGAGGACGCCCACGGGTGTCGCGACGCCGACGATGCCCGCCGCCGAGCCGAAACGCGAAGGGGGCACCTGGTCAGGGACGGTCGCGCTGGCGGCCGCCATGGTCGCGTTCGTCGCCGCCTGCACGACACACCACGCGACGAGCACAACCCACACCGAGGTGGCGATGCCGACGACGAAGAGTCCGGCGAGCCCGATGACCATGCCGCCGAGGATCCAGGGGCGCCGCATGCCCCACTTCGAGGTCGTGCGGTCCGACAACCGGCCCGCGACGGGATTGGCGACGAGGCCGAATATCGCTCCGACAGCAAGCACCAGAGCAAGATTCGTGGTGGCTTCCTCGGGGGATGCGGAGATGTGCTCGATCTTGAAGGCCAGGGTGACGGCCACGGGAGTTGTCGCTGCGAGAAAGACGCCGAAGTTGACGGCGAACAGGCCTCGGATGTAGCCGCGGGGCACCTCCTGGCGGGGTGTGTCGGTGGCTGTCGACCCGGCCGTGGCTGTCGCGGGCGGGGGAGGCTCAGTCACAAACAAATCCTCATCTTTTGTAGTGGGCCGGAGTCCCCCGCAGCCGCACGTTGTGGACAGTGATGTGGGAATCCAGCAGGTGATCTGCGCGCTGATCAGGGATGTGTCGTGCTTGCCTGCAACGTTGCCGCCGCCGTGGGTGTCGGCGTTCGGTGATCGCGAGTGAGATGGCCGCGATGAGCGCGATCGCCGCGGCGGCCACGAGGATCGCGTGGGCGGCCTGGAATCCGGCGAGTTGCTGCGGCGTTCTGGCGATGACGATGACGATGATCGCGCTACCGAGGCTGCCGCCCACGCGTTGGATGATGTTCGCGGTGGTAGTGGCGTCGGCCAGGTGATCTGATGCGGCTCGTATCGCCGCGGTCATCGCTGGTATGCCCGCCAGACCTACACCGATGCCGCGGAGCGCCTGGAGGAGTTCGACGGTGACCAGGCTCGTGTTCTGGGGCAGGAAGACGAACGGGGCCGTGGCGACCATGGCGATCGTCAGGCCGATGACGCACGTGATGCCAGCCCCGTAGCGGTCGGTGATTCGGCCACCGACCGGTAGCGCGGCCAGGGCGCCCAGGCCGTATGCCAGCAGGAGCAGGCCGGTGTGGATGACCGTCAGGCCGCGCAGCGTCTCGTAGTACAGGGGTAGCAGGATCAAGCCACCGAAGAGGCTGAGCCCGGTGAAGAACAGGGTGATCTGAGCGGTGGTGTACGACATTCTCCGGAACAGGCTCAGCTCCAGTAGCGGGGCCCGCTTCGACGACCGGTCGCGACGTGTGGCGTCCCCGACGAACGCCACGAGCAGCAGGGCTCCCAGTACCGCGAGGATCAGTCCCAAAGTCCCTTGTGTACCGGGTGAACCGAGGTTTGTGAGCCCTAGCAACAGTGTCGGCAGCCCGGTCGACAGCAGCGCCAGTCCGAGGAGGTCGGGCTTCGCTGTGCGGTTCGCGGCGTCCTTCGGCAGGACGCGGAGAGCGAGAAGGGCGGCGGCGACGCCGATGGGCACGTTGACCGCGAAGAGCCACCGCCAGGACATGGTGTCGATGAGCAGGCCGCCCAGTGCCGGGCCGATGGCCGGCGCCGCCATGATGACCAGGCCGGCGGTGGCCATGGTGCGTCCCATACGGTCGGGGCTGACGGCGCGTGCGACGATGCTCTGCCCGGTCGGCACGAGGAGCCCACCGGACGCGCCTTGCACCGCGCGGGCGATGATCAGCAGCGGGAGGTTGGGAGCCACCGCGCACAGCAGTGACGCGGCCATGAACGCGACGAGGGCGATCAGCCATAATCGGGACGCGCCGAGCCGACGCTGGAGCCACGCGGACGCGGGCAGCGCCGCGGCCAGCGCGAGCAGATATCCGCTGGTGGCCCACTGCACGTTGACGAGCGTTGCGTGCAGGTCCTCCGCGATCGTCGCCAGCCCCACATTGACCAGTGACGTGTCGATCCCGGCCATGAAGCCGCCGAGCACGATCACTGTCGTCAGTGGACCGATTCCGGCCGGGGACGCACGATCGACAACGCTCATCGCGTCCCGACCCAACGCGGAATCGCGGCGTCGAGTCGCTTGTGGGCGTTGTCGTCGGTCGACTCGTCCTCCTGTGTCGTGGCCCAGATGATGACGCCGTCCGGCCGCACGAGCAGGCTCGACAACGACGTGTCCTCGGTGGGGTCAGCGACATAGGTGACCTGGTGCTCCAGATGCCGCACGGCGTGGGCGAACCGGCCGTCGGGTGAGCGGTCGACCAGGACGAACCGGCCGTCGTGGGCGTGGTCGGCGAGCCTGCCCTCGGAGGCCAGTTCGACATCCCCGGTGAGCGAGCCGACGGGGGCGGCGGCATCGTCGGCGACGTCGTAGTGCTGCTCGATGCCTGAGGACAGCGCGACCATCCGGTTCATCGCGCCCGGCACGGTGAACAGCTCGTCGCCGACGATCTTCCGCAGCTGCGCGGTGCGCTCGTCGCCGCGCATGAGGGCGACCTGCGCCCTCGTCCAGTCCAGGACCCATGCGGCGATGGGGTGCCGTTCGGCTTGATAGGTGTCGAGCAGCCCCTCCGGCGCCCAACCGTTGATGGTCGCGGCTAGCTTCCAGCCGAGGTTCGCCGCGTCACCGAGGCCGAGGTTCAGGCCCTGGCCACCCAACGGCGAGTGCACGTGCGCGGCATCGCCCGCCAGCAGCACCCGACCGTGCCGGTACGTCCGTGCCTGCCGGGTGTTGTCCGTGAACCGCGTCGCCCGCCCGCGCACACCCGTCAGGGTCACCGGCACTCCGGTGACATCCCGCACAGCATCCTGCAGCTCTTCCAGCGACACGGGAAGGTCCCGGTCTTCCGGCGGTGTCCCGAACCGGACAAGGAAGATACGTCCCGGGATCGGCCCGTAGGCGTAGAGGCCGCGCGGCGTCCACGTCCATCCCCGCTGCAGTCCGCTGGTGTCATCGAAATCGGCGATCGCCTGATACCCCACCAGCTCGGGATCGGTACCGACGAAGTCGATGCCGAGCTGTTTGCGGATCACACTCCGTCCACCATCGGCTGCGACGACCCACCCGGCAGGGAAGTCACCCGCATCGGTCTCGACGACCACGTCGGCGTCATCCAGAAGACTCTCGGTCGTGCCGCGCACCCCACGCACCTCGACGCCGCGACGGATCTCGACACCGAGCCGGGTGCAGTGCGCCGCGAGCAGCAGCTCGAGATCGTACTGGGGCACGCCGATTCCGTTCGCCACCGCCGTGTGCGCCGCCAGCACCGGGTCGGCCTGGTCAACCAGGTCGTTGCGGAACAGGATTCCCGCGAAGTGCCCCGCCACCAGGAACCGGCGGGACTTTTGCCTGGCCGCGTCCAGCAGCTCACGGACCGTGCGGGTCGAGCTGTCCCCGGCGAACGCACGAGCGGCCGCGATGAGGCGGGCCTGCGCCTCCTCAGCAGCGGGCAGCAAGCCGCGACGGTCAAGGATCTCGGCGCTGGCCACGTTGATCGAGCCGGCCTTGATCGTCGGATCCGGGTCCGTGATTCGCTCCAGGACCGTCACCCGCACGTCCCGTAGCGCCAGTTCGCCGGCGAGAAGCAGGCCGGTGGGTCCGGCTCCGACCACGATCACGTCAGTTCGCTGCATAGCGCACCCCTTAACTTTCGCTTCGAACTCACTCATAACCATATCGGGTACGCATACTCAGTATGCTTACTGAGTAAACCATAGCACGAGAAGGGGAGATCGAGTAAACTTATCAAGTAAGTTTACCGAGTATGGACAGCGAAGCGCGGGAGAGGTCCGGCCGCTGTTCGATTGGAGAGCAGATGACGTCGCCGACCCCGCCGCGTCCGGTCCACATGTCGCGCGAGCGCTACAGCCCAGGACCCGAACTTGTCGAACGTGCCCGCACGGGTCGACCGACCAGAACGGACGCCCCTTCCGGCGTATCCGCCTGGCTGGTCACCCGCCACGAGGATGTGCGCGCCGTACTCGGTGACGCCAACCGGTTCAGCAGCGCGGGTCGTGCCCGCCGCGAGGATCTCGCCTCCTCGCGAACCGATGCCGACCCTTCCGGCGAGTCGCAGCTCGTCGACGCGGCATCGTTCATGGTCGGTCAGGACCCGCCCGAGCACACCCGCCTGCGTCGACTGCTCACCCCGGAGTTCACGATGCGCCGCATGCGCGTGTTGGAACCTCGAGTACGAGCCGTTGTCGACGACGTTCTCAACGACATGCAGGACGTCGGCCCGCCGGTTGACCTCGTCACGGGCTTCGCGCTGCCCGTCCCCTCCCTGGTCATCTGTGAACTCCTTGGCGTTCCCTACTCCGACCGGGAGATGTTCCAACGTCTGTCGTCGGTCCAGCTTCAGCTCACTGCCTCACAAGACGAACGAACCGAAGCGTTTCTTGCTCTGCGTACTTACATGAGCGCTCTCGTCAACCGGCATCGCAGTGCTCCCGGTGATGATCTGATCGGCATGCTGATCCGCGAACACCACGAGGACATCACTCACGACGAGTTGGTCGGTATCGCCCTTGTGCTGCTCATCGCGGGGCATGAGACCACCGCCAACACCCTGGGCGCGGGCACCGCCCTGTTGCTCGAACACCCCGAGCAACTGGCCGCGATCCGCGACGAACCTCAGCGTGTCGACGATGCCGTCGAAGAACTGCTCCGTTTCCTCACCCCCGTGCACTCTGGTCTTCCCCGGACCGTCATGGCGGACACCGTCGTCGGTGGACAGGAGATGAAAACCGGCGATCTGGTCACTCTGTCGCTGCCCACGGCCAACCGGGACACGAATCTCGTCACCGCCCCGGACGACTTCGACATCGCGCGGAAACCGGTCCCACACGTGGCTTTCGGACACGGCATTCACCACTGTGTCGGCGCGCCACTGGCCAGGATGGAGATTCGGATTGCGCTACCAGCGTTGTTGCGGCGCTTCCCCAAGCTCCGACTCGATCTCGACCCCGCAGAGATCCGGTTCCGTGACCTGACAGCCGTGCATGGCGTTGCGGGCCTTCCGGTCGCCTGGTGACCCGCGTGGCCTGCCGGGATCTCGAAACGTGGGCAGGCCCGCCGCGGCGCGGCGTTAGGAGCGGTGGCGGGCTGCTCGTTCCACGTCGGCCAGGTCCGCCACGGTGACCAGGCGTGTTTCGGCGGCGCGGCGGGCGACCGCGAACCGGATGTTCTGCAGGCGGCCGTCGTGCTGCGCCAGGTACGGGTCGTCGCGTGTCCCGAAGGCGATCGCGGAGATCAGCCGGATCGCGTCGTCGACGCGTTGCGGGCGGTGCAGGTTCCAGGCGTAGCCGTGCCAGTACAGGACCCGTTCGTAGATCTCGCGGTTGGACGGCGGGCGCGGGTAGTCGTCCTTGCCCACCAACCACGGTTCGGTCAACGCGAGTGCCACGTACCAGTCACGGCTTTCTCTGGCGAGTCCCGGCCCGGCCTCCGTGGCCAGCCCGGTCTGCTCACCGGAGATCCGCGGCGGCGTGGCCCCCAGCTTCACGTCGATGCTGATCAGCGTGTCCGCGAAGCCGCCGACGGTGTGCCTGCCGAGGAGGATGACCAACTGGTTCTCGCCGTCGTCCAGCAGGGCCGACATCGACTTCGTCATGATCACCCGGCGGGCCCCGCCCGGCGCGTCGAACAGCCCGGACAGCTGCGCCTCACCCGAGCCGAGCCAGGTCAGCGTCACCCTGTCCGGGCCGACGGCGAGCTCGCCGACCAGCCGTGAGATGTGCGGGGCGCAGTCCGGCAGCGCCAGCGCGGTCCCGCCGGGTGTCAGCGCGTGGTGCGGCGCACGCCCGAACAGCAGGGACTCCCCCGCTTTCAGGACCACCGAAGGGATCCCGGCCCCGCGGACCACCACTTCAGGCATCCCGGATCACCGCGCACACGACGGCGTGGTGCCACGGTCCGGCCCGATCGCCGCCCAGTCGTCGGCAAGCGCGGCCCGGTCCAGCCGGGCGCAGATCGCGCGGACCGCGTTGTCCGGGTTGAGGTCCCAGATCCGCGCTGTGCCGTCGGCGGACGCGCTGATCGCCCGTGTGCCGTCCGCGTCGAACGTGGTGTCGTTGATGGCGTCGTCATGCCGGTCGAGCCGGGCCAGTGGGCGGCCGCTGGGGAATTCCCACAGCCGCAGCACGGAATCCTGGCTCGCGGTCAGCATGGTCCCGCCGTCCTGGGTGAACCGGATCCGCCGGACCGGAGCGTCGTGCCCACTGATCACGCCGACCGGCTCGCCGTCCCGCACGCGCCACAGCCGGATCACCCGGTCCGCGCCGCCGGTGGCCAGTGTGTGACCGTCAGGGGTGAACTCCACGTCCATCGCCAGCGCGTCGTGGCCCGGCAGGATCCGCATCGGCCCACTCGGGTCGGCCGTGGCCAGCAGGCCCACCTTGCCCCCGGACAGTGTGGTGGCCAGGAATTGGCCGTCCGGGCTGTACCGCACCGACGTCGGGTAGTTCACCTCGACCACGGTCTGGTTTCGCGGCTCTCGTCTGGTCGGCCGCACGGTGGTCGCCGTGAGGTCGTCTGCCTTGAGGAACACGATCTCGTCGCGATCATGTTCTTTCCCCGCGCCCGCTGGGCTCTTGCCCGCGACGGCGAGGGTGCGACCGTCCGGACTGACCGCGAGTTCGGCGAACTCCGTACCAGGGCGGGAGAACCGGTGTCTCTCGGTACCGGTGGCCACGTCCCAGTCGACCACGGCACCGTCCGAGCCGACTGTGTACACGCGGGATCCGTCCGGACTGAACGCGGCGGAGTAAGCAGTGCCGCCGTGCGAGAACCGACGCACCTGATCCCCAGTTGTGCTGTCCCACAACCGGACTGAGCCGTCCGCCGCTACTGTGACGAGGAGTTTCCCGTGCGCGGCGACCCCGACCATCGGACTGTCACGGGGTCCGAGCACCGTGCGCTGGAACGCCCACGCCGTGATCTGGCCCGCGGAGTCGGCGCTGAGGAACGTGTGCCCGTCGCCGTTCATCGCGAGCCCGAAGGTGGTGACCGAGCCGGTACCGAGCTCCAGCATCTGCTGTCCCGACGCGATGTCCCAGACGTGAATCGACGTGCCGACACCGCCCGCGACGACGGCCGTTCCCGCCGGGTTGAAGGTGACCGTGTTCAGTCCCGGGTCGCTGATCTCCTTGTCCAGCACCTGAGTCCACTTCGCTGTGTCCCACAGGCGCATGTGCCGGTCCTGCGAGACCGTGGCGAACGCGGTTCCCACGCGGTTGAACGCGACACCGGTGACCTCGTCGGTGTGACCGGTGAGTGTGGCCACCAGGGCGCCATCGCTCACGCGCCGCACCTCGACGTTGTTGCCGTTGGTGGACGCGACGAACTTCCCGTCCGGGCTGTAGGCCATCGCGAGCGAACCGGGCGCGGTGAACCGGGCGGTCTCGGTGAGCTTGGCGGTGTCCCACACCGCGATGCCCTGCTCGGTGAACGCGGTGAAGGACGCGCCGTCCGCTCTGATGTGCCCGTCGATCGCGCGACCGGGGACCGTGAAAATCCGTTTGCGTTCCGGCAGGTTCCACAACGTCACCTTGGTGCCCGGTGCGTCCGCCGCGAGGAGCAGCTTGCCGTCCGCGGACATCGACACCGAGCGGTACCAGCCTTCACCGTCGTCCAGCACGGCCAGTTCGCGGTGGTTGGGCACGTCCCAGAGCCGCAGCGAGCCGTCCCGCCCGCCGCTGGCCGCCACCGTGGCGTCGTCGCTGATCGCGACCGCGGTCACCGGGCCGTCGTGCCCGAGCATCCGGCCGCGGTAATGATCTGTCTGCACGCCAAGGACCGCGCTGCGGCTCTCGACCGTGTGCTCCGCCTGCCACGCCGCCAGTGCCAGCAACCCGGTCCTGGCGTGGTCGATGCCTCTGGCCAGCTCGGACTCGGCGGCCAGTTGGCGCGACAGGTTCAGCTGACGGCCGAGGTCGGCCCGGTCCCGTTCGGTGTTGGCGTCCTGCCGCAGCCGGGTCGCCACCACGACCGCGCCGACCGCGACCACCAGCAGCACGCTCAGCGCGGCCACCATCGTGCGCAGCCGCCGGGTGCGTCGGCGGGCCGCGATGGCACCGGCGTGTTCGGCGGTGTTCGACCGGTCGAGGAACTCCTGTTCGGCCGGGTGCAGCCGGGTTCGGTCCTGGTCGAGCCACGTGTTGACGGTCGCGAGCCGCGCACCGCGGTAGAGGTCGTCGTCCTGCTGCCCGGCGTCGGTCCAGACCCGCACGGCGTCGGTGAACCTGCGGTGCAGGACGAGTCCGGTGCGGTCCTCGTCGATCCAGTCCCGCAGCCGCGGCCACGCGGTGAGCAGCGCTTCGTGGCTCAGGCGGGCGCCGGTCGCGTCCACTGTGACCAGCCGCGCGGCGATCAGGCCGTCCAGGACCGGCCCGCCGATCTCCGCCGGGTCAACGCGCCGTCGCGCGACGGCGCCGTCGTCGGTCACCGTGACCAGCCGCAGCAGCACCGCGCGCAGCACCTCCCGGCCCTGCGGGTCGAGCCGGTCATGGATGTCCTCGGCGGTACGGGACACCGCGCCGTTGATCCCGCCTGCTCGGCGGTAGGCGGCCAGCGTCACCGTGTCGCCTTCGCGGAAGTTCCATGCCTCGCGCAGGGCGTGTGCCAACCGCGGCAACGCCCCTGGGTCGTATCCGGTCTCGCCGCGCACTCCGAGGTCGGCGATCAGCCGTTCCGGCAGACCGGGTTCGATCTCCACGCCGAAGTCCCGCGCGGGACGCACGATCGCCTGCCGCAGCTCGTCGGCGTTCATCGCGCCGAGCAACACCGGCGCGGTGAACGCCGGGATCAGCGGCGCCAGGTCGATGCACCGGTCGACCAGGTCCGCCCGGACGGCCACGACCACCAACGCTGGACGCGCGTGGGCCAACGCGGTGGCGAACGCCCTGCGCTCGTCGTCCGGCACACCGTGCGTGAACAGCTCCTCGAACTGGTCGATCACGATCACCACGCGCTTGCCGCACACCGCACCGAACTCGCCGGGCTCCTGCCTGATCCGTGCCGCCACCTCGGCGGGCTCGCCACCGACGTGCGGGGCGATCGCCGCCGCCAGCAGGCCGATCGGGTCGGGGCCCGGCGTGAGCAGGACGTGGGGCCAGTCGGTCAGCGCGGGCAGCAGACCGGCGCGCAGCACCGAGGACTTGCCCGCACCGGACGCCCCGACGAGCACGACGGGCTCACCGCCGTCGAGCTGTTCGGCCAGCCGCACCAGCAGGTCCGTCACCACGTGGGCCCGGCCGTGGAACAGCTCCGCGTCCCGCGCCTCGAACCCGACCAGGCCCGGGTACGGCGCCGCGGCGGTGACCGGCTGTGTCGGTGCACGGCGTGGTGTGCCCGACCGCAGGATCGCCTTGACCAGTTTCGCCTGGTCGCCCGTGTGATCATCGGTGGCGTGCGCGGCTTGCTTGGTGACACCGGCGTACGCGGCCGCCTGCGCCGCGGTCATCATCTCGGTGGCTGTGGGGAATCTGCGCGCCGGGTCCTTGGCCATGCCGCGCATCACCACGGCGTCGAGTTCGCGGGTGATGGCCGGGGCGAACACCGACGGCGCCGGTGGCGGCTGCAACAGGTGCGCGGCGATCTTGGCGGCCGGGTCGGTCCCCGGGTGTGCCTGCCTGCCGGTCAGGCTCTCGAACAGCACGCAGGCCAGCGAGTACTGGTCGCTGCGGCCGTCGACCGGGCCTGCCGAGAGCCGCTCCGGCGCCATGTAGTCCCACGTGCCGATCAGGTCTCCGGAGCGGGTCAGCACGGTCGCCTCCGGTGAGGTCTCGCGGGCGATGCCGAAGTCGGCGAGGTAGGCGTGTCCGTCCGCGCCGATCAGGATGTTGGACGGTTTCACGTCCCTGTGCACCAGTCCCTCGCGGTGCGCCGCGTCCAGCGCGTCCGCGACCTGGCCGAGGATCCGCAACGCCCGGTCGGGGTCGATGGTGCCCGCGCCGAGCGCGCGCCGCAGATCGGTGCCGTCGACCAGTGCCATGTCGATGAACAGGTCGCCGTCGATCTCGCCGAAGTCGTTGACCGGGATGACGTTCGGGTGCCGCATGGCCGCGACCAGCCTGGCCTCGCGCTTGAACCGCGCACGGTAGTCGTGGTCGGTGACCGAGCCGGGCAGCCGTTTCAACGCGACGACGCGATCGTGCACGGTGTCGTAGGCGCGGTGGACCACGCCCATCCCGCCCCGGCCGAGCAGGCCCTGGATGCGATACGGCCCGAAGACCGGTAAGTCCGTGGATTCCGCGCCCGACACGCCCGCCGCCATGGACAAAACCTAGCGATCCGGCCACCGTGCCCGCGTGGGCAAGTTTCCCCACAACTCGCAGTTGTCCGACCGCGCACGGATACTGGCCGGTGATGGGAATCGTGTATTCGAGCGTCATGGACGCTCCGCTGCGGACCGTGTTCGACTGGCACGCCAGGCCAGGCGCGCTGGTGCGACTCAGCCCGCCGTGGCAGCCGGTCAAGGTCGTCCAGGAGGCGTCGTCGCTGCGTGACGGCACCGCGATCCTCGGTCTGCCCGGCGGTCTGCGGTGGCGGGCGCGGCACCAGGCGGGCGACTACCGACCGCCCGAGATGTTCGTCGACCGCCTCGAAGGCCCGTTGTCACTCGTGCTGCCGTGGCGGCACCAACACGAGTTCACCGAAGAGGGCGCGGGAACCAGGCTGACCGACCAGGTGGACACGCTCGTACCGTCGTTCGTGCTGCGGCCCATGTTCGACTACCGCCACCGGCAGTTGGCCGCGGACCTCTCCGTGCACAAGGAGTTCAGTTCGTCCGCGTTGACCGTCGCGGTGGCCGGGCCGGACAACGCGATCCGCACAGCGTTCACCGCGTTGCTGACCACAGGTGGACATCGGGTCATCCGGTATCCGACCGATGAAGCCGTGGACGCAACGGTGTATCTCTCCGACAACGTCACTCTGGTCGAGACCGCCGAAGGACGCACAGTGCGGGTGCGCAACGGCAGTCTCCGTGCCGGACCGACTTGGATCGCGCTCGACGACCTGTGCGACATCTACCTTCGCGCGCTCGTCGACGACCAACTGGACGGCATGGTCAACGCCGTCGCGCCCGGAAACGGTGTGATACAACCGGAGCGGCTGCTGGCCCGTGACCACCGGTTCCGATATCGGGACCACAAACAGTACGTGGCGCACATTCTGCCCCTCCGGGCACCGTGATCCATAGTGGACAGGGTGTCTCGCGGGCGCGCGGGAAGATAGGCTGAGCCATCACCCGCAGGACTTCTCCAGTGCGGGATGGGGATCATTCGAGAGGAACCGGATGAAGTACCGCACGATCGGCCAGGATCCGCGCACACGCCGTGAGGTCAGTGTGCTCGCCCTCGGCGCGATGCACTTCGGCACGGGCACCGACGAGGAGACCGCGTTCGCGGTCCTCGACCGGTACGTCGACGCCGGGGGCACGTTCATCGACACCTCGAACAACTACGCCTTCTGGGTCAACAGCTCGCAGGGCGGGGAAAGCGAGGCGGTGCTCGGCCGGTGGCGGGCGAGCCGCGATGTGCCGGACACCGTGGTGGTCGCGACCAAGCTCGGCGGCCGCCCGAACGCGGCGGGGCTGGACTTCGCGGCGACCGCCAAGCCGGAGAACATCGAAGGCCTGTCCGCCAAGGTGATCAGGGAATCCGCCGAACGCAGCAGGGACACGCTCGGCGTCGACAAGATCGACCTGCTGTACGCGCACGTGGAGGACGTGTCCACGCCGTTGCAGGAAACTGTCGACGGTTTCGCCGAACTGGTCGCGGACGGGACGGTCGGGCTGCTGGGCGCCAGCAACCACTGGTCGTGGCGCGTGGAGCGGGCCCGTGCGCTCGCCGCGGCAGCGGGCCTGCCCGGGTATGAGGTTCTGCAGTACCAGCACAGCTACCTGCGTGCGCGGACAGACCGTCCGGGGCGCCGCTCCCCCGTGGGCAACCAGGGTTTCGTGAGCGGCGACCTGTTGGCGTACGTGAGCGAGACGCCCGACCTGACGCTGGTGGCGTACTCGCCGCTGCTGGGCGGCGCGTACGCCCACGACGACAGGCCACTCGGCCCGGACTGGGATCACGCCGGTAACCCGTTGCGGCGCAAGGCGTTGGACGAGGTCGCCAAGGAGACGGGCGCGTCGCCCAATCAGGTCGTGCTGTCCTGGATGATCGGCGGCGAGATCCCGATCATCCCGCTGGTCGGCGCGTCATCGGTCAAGCAGATCGACGACAGCCTGGCAGCGGTGGACCTCGAGCTGACCGAGGACCAGCGCGCGAAGCTGGACTCCACCTACTGACAACAACCCTCGTGAGTGTTTACACGAGTTCTAGCTCGTGTAAACACTCACGAGGTCTTTTGTGGTGGCGGTGAGCATCTGCGTAGTGCCTTCGTTGGTGAAGAAGTGCTTGCCTGGCAGGATGTTCAGGTCGAACTCGGCGCTGGTCTCGGCGCGCCACGGCAGCATCCGGTCCGGGGACGCCTCGGTGTCGCCCGCGCCCGCGAACGCGCGGATCGGCACGCCCAGGGGCTCCCGCTCGCCGACCGGACACGTGCCGACGACCTTCAGGTCCGCCCGGACCGTGGGCAGGAACAGATCCAGCAGATCCGGGTGGTCGAACACGATCGGCGATGTCCCGCCCAGTTCACGCAGGTAGGCCACGAGCCCCTCGTCGGCCTCGGCCCAGCCGCGCACCGGCAGGCGCAACGCGGGAGCCGCGCTGCTGGCGACGAAAAGCTTGACGGGCAACGGCAGATCGCGTGCCCTCAGCTCGTGCGACAACGCCAGCGCGACCCGCGCACCCATGCTGAATCCGTAGCAGGCAAAGGGTTTGTCGAGGACCGGGCTGAGCGCGTCGACGAGATCCGGTACGAGGTCGGCCATCGACTCGTAGGGCGGCTCGGCATGCCGGTCGTCGCGGCCGGGCAACTGGACGGCGACCGGTTCGATCTCTCGAGGCAACAGGGTGTGCCATGTGCGGAACATCGACGCCGTGCCGCCCGCGTAGTGGAAGCACAGCAGGCGGATCCGGCCACCATCACCGGATCCGTAGCTACGCAACCATTTCACGCGCGACGCCGGGCGGTGATCGGCACGTGCTTGTAGCCGGACACGAAGTTCGACACCAGGCGCTCCGGCTCACCGGCGAGGTGGAAGTCCTCGTAGCGCGTGAGCAGTTCCTCGAACAGGATGCGCAACGTCACCCGCGCGACGCTGTGCCCGATGCAGTAGTGCGGCCCAGCACCGAAAGCCAAGTGCTTGTTGGGTTTGCGGCGAATGTCGAACGTGGACGCGTCCGGAAACTCGTTGTCGTCCCGGTTGGCCGCGCCCAGCCAGACCACGACCGCGTCACCCGCTTTGACCGGCGTGCCACCGAGTTCGACGTCCTGGGTGGCGTAGCGCAGGAAGTGGTTCACCGGGGACGCCCAGCGCAGTGCCTCCTCCACCGCGGTCACGTTCACCTGCGGGTTGGCCGCCCAGTCGGTGAGCACGTCCGTCTCGGTAAACTCGGCCATCACGAAGTTCGGCGAGTGCGGTGTGGTCACGTTCGCGCCGAGCAGCAGGCTGTAGCAGTTGGAGACGATCTCGCCGAGTGACATGTGCCTGCCCTCGAACCGCGTCGTGATCAGGACGCTGATCAGGTCGTCGCCCAGGTGGTCGCGCCGGTGGCGGACCAGGTCCTGGAAGTAGCCGAACAGCTCGTGGTGCGCGATCGCCAGCGTCAGACCACGGCCGCCCTCGCCGGTGTACTCCGGGTCGTCCGGTGCGATGCAGGTGGTGTTGATCCTGGTCAGCCAGTCCCAGTCGGACTCGGGCAGTCCCATCATGGTGCCGGTGACGGACATCGGCATGTCCAGCATGGCGTTGCCGAAGTCGAACACGCCGCCGTCGTCGAGCGGCGCGATCAGGCCGACCACCTTCTCGCGGATCATCTCGCGTTGCCGGTCGACAGCCTTGATCGCCAACGCCTTCTTCAGCCGGGTCTGCATCTCGGTGTGCCGAGGCGGATCGGTGACGGCGAGCTGTGTTCCGCCCGCGGGGTCGTCCGTTCCCAGCAGGTCCAGCAGTGTGCCGCGCTCGGAGGTGAACAGCGCGTGTTCACTGAGCACGTAGTCGGCGTCGGCGAACCGGACCGCCGAGTAGAAGCCACGGTCGGCATCGACCTGCTGCCAGCTCAGGCCGTCTGCCTCCCGCAGCCGACGCCACACCTCGTAGGCGCTGCCGTCGCTGTACAGCGTCGGGTCCACCAGATCGTCGCCGCCGATGTGGATCGGGCAACGCACGGCTGGCGTGTCCTGAATGGATGACTCACGTACGCGCAAAATTCCACCCTTTGCTCGCGAGATCGCCGTGCACAGATCATCACCGCCAAAAAAACGGTGATTCACACTGCGAAACCCAGCCATGCAATAGCTACGACGGCTCGGGCACGGCCGTCCCTCTCCCCACTCGACTGCCGAGGATGACACGGTGCCGAACACGGTGTCAACGCCCGAACGCCGCATCCTCAAGCCAATTGCAGACGCCACTGCCCGATGGGGCAACCATCGTTACGAGTCGCTGCACAAACATGAAATCTTGGTACGTGAACATCCATTCGGTGGACATTGACATCGACCAGAAGCGGTTTTAACGTGACCGGCAGTCGCAAGGGGGAAGCAGTGCTAGGGGGTAAGACCGGTTGTATAACGTAGTGACTGAAAATGGCTCCTGGCGACCGGCAACCCCGGCTCAACAGGGGATTTGGGTTCTCGACAAGGATGAACAACTCAGGCCGACTTACCTGATTCCCACCGTCCTTGAATTCACCGGACCTGTCGATAACGCCATTTTGGCCGAATCGGCGGGGCACGCATTGCGCAGGCATCCGGCACTGCGGTCACGCTTTCGACTCGACCCGGTCACCCAGCGCGTCGAATATCGGACCGACGGCCAGCCCGGCGAGGTCGGGTTCATCGACGCGCAGGCCGACGGCTGGACCGCCGCGGAACTCGACCGGCTGGTCGACGTGCTCTGCTGGACCCCGTTCGACCTGGCACACGAGGCGCAGGCGCGCGGCGAGGTGATCAGGCTCGACGACACCACGACGCTGCTGGTGCTCACCATGCACCACATTTCCTTCGACGGCTGGTCACGGCACCTGCTCGTGAACGAGATCATCGACGGCTACCAGGCGTTGTCCCGTGGCGAGCCGCTGGACACCTCCCTGTCGGCGCACCCCGCCGACCTCATCGAGACGCCAAATCCCGACGTGACGGCCCGCCGCGTGGCCGAGGCGGTCACGCGGCTGCGCGGCGCGCCACTGACCGTGACACTGCCCTACGACCGGCGCCCGGTACCGGGCGAGACGTCCGTTCTCGGCGCCAACCTGTCGATCGAGCTGGACGAGGAGCTGACCGGCAAGGTCATGGCGGTTGCCACCCAGGAGGGCTGCACGCCGTTCATGACCGCGGTCGCCCTGCTGGCGGGCACGTTGTCGCGGTGTTCCGGCCAACGGGACTTCCTGTTCGCGCTCGGCTGGCCCGGCCGTGAGGACCCGACGACCGCCGACGCGATCGGCATGTTCATGTCCACGCTGGTGCTGCGGGTCGGCCTGGACGACACCACGACGTGGCGGGAACTGGTGCACAACGCGCGGATCGGCGCCATGGAGGCGTTCATGGACTGCGACGTGCCGCTTGAGCCGATCGCGACCGCGCTCAACCCCGGCAGGCACGTGATCTGGCCGCCACTGACACCGGTGCTGGTCAACGTGGACGATCTGCCGCTCGAACTGCCCGTCGCACCCGGCGTGACCGGCCGGTACCGGCTCGACGGCCCGGTGTACACGAAGTACGACCTGGATCTCTTCGTCCGGCTCGACCAAGGCGATTCCGGCAGTCGACTGACATTGGCGATCGACTATCCGACGGATCTGTTCGACACGCCGACGATCGAGACCCTGCTCTCCGGCCTACGCCGTAGCGCCGTTGACCTGGCCTATTCCACAGAGGAGCCGTGCCGTGTCCGACCAGCAGACAGCTGACGTCAATTTAGCCGACGCCGACGAACGACTCGAGATTGTTCGCTCGGTATGGCGGGAAGTACTCGGAGTCACCGACGTCGCCGACGACGTCACGTTTTTCGACCAAGGCGGTGATTCACTCCGCCTTGTCATGCTCGTCGAGCGACTCAATCAGACAACCGGTCGCGCACTGAAAACAATCGACCTATTCAGGGCCGGTACCGTCCGTGGTCATTCAGACCTCCTCCGCACATCAGACAATCCGGCCACAACCGGATTCCGCGGCACCACGCGGAGTGACCTGATCAACGCAGCGCGTTCTCGAAAGCCGCAATAAACAGTCATTCTTCCGGCGTCAACATCGTCGGCACTGCCGGAACCTGCAACCATTTCTCCGCCGCAGAGCAATCTGACCGAAATGCCCATGGAGGCGAGCCATGTCGTTGGACGAGTACGCGGTCGCGGTACTGGGCCCGGACACTGACGTGACCGGGTTCGCCACACACAGTTTCGTCGCGCTCGGCGGGGACTCGCTGCGAGCCATGCGTCTCGCGGCGCTGGTCCAGCAGCAGCACGGCGTCCGCATCCCGGTCGCCGACCTGTTGTCCGCCAAACCACTGGCGGACGTGCTGTCCGGTGTGCCGGGACTGTCCGGCACACCGGACCGCGACACACCTGGCACCGAGTCGACGGGCACGCTTTCCGCGACACAGCGCGGAATGTGGATGACCGAGAAGGTTGTCGGGGGCTCCACCTACAACCTCGTCTTCACGATCCACGTCGACAGCGGCCATCTGGACCGGCACGTGTTCGACCGGGCCGTCGCGGGCACGGTGGCCCGGCACGCGGGCCTACGCACGGTGTTCCGTGAACACGACGGTGACGTGATGCCCGTTGTGCTCTCCCACCACACGCCGGACATCACCGACGCCGAGCACACCGGGGATGCCGCGGGGTTCGAGGAGGCCGTCCGCGCGATCGCGGCGGACAACGGCCGGAAACCCTTTGACCTCAGCGCCGCGCCCCCGTTCCGGTTGGTCCGGGTGACCGGTCCGGCCGGGCGGCAGGCGATCGTGCTGACGGGGCACCACATGGTGCTCGACGGCTGGGCCATCGGCCTGCTGTTCACCGAGATCTTCACCAACTACGACGCCTTCGTCGCCGGGCAGCCCTCGCCGTACACCGAACCCGCGCCCACCATGCGTGCTCTGGTGGCCAGGCAGGAAACGTTACGGGACAACGGCGAATGGGACCGGCAGGCCGAGTTCTGGCTCAAGCACCTCGACGGCGTGCCGACCGTCCTGGAGCTACCGGCGGACCGGCCGAGGCCCGCCATCCAGGACCCACGCGGCGAACGCGTCACGCTCGACCTCGGTCCGGACATGAGCGCACTGGTCAAGGACCGGGCACGGGAGCTCGGAGTCACGCGGTTCGCGTTCCTGCTCGGCGCCTACGCGTTGACACTGAGCCGGTGGACCGGTGCCCGCCGGATGCTGGTCGGTGTGTCGCTGTACGGTCGCGACACCACCGAACTGGCCGAGCTGATCGCGGTCGCGGGCAACCTGGTCGCGGTCCGCGTCGACGTGGACGACGACCAGCCGGTCACCGAGTTCCTCCGCGCGGTGCAGGATTCGGTGGCACGCAGTATCGACGCGGGCGCGCTGCCCTTCGACGAGGTGGTCACCCGCCTCGGTGTCGAGCGCAGCCTCGGCGCGCACCCGCTCGTGCAGGTCTGCTTCGGCATGCACGACCAGCTTGTCCCCCAAGGCATCCAGACCAGCACCGGGCACCTCACAGTCGAGGAGGGCCACGGCGGCGGCGCCCAGTTCGACCTGTCACTGCTGTTCGGCCAGTCGGAACCGACACTAGCCGCGCAGGTCGAGTACGCCACCAGCGTGTGGAGCAAGGCGGACGCGGAGGGGTTCGCCGCCGACTTCGCCACGGCCGCGGCCGAACTGGCCGACGGGAACCCGGTTCTCGAACAGCTGCGGTGTGTCTCGCCCGCCCGCCGCGCGGTCCTGGCCACGCTCAACGCCACCCGGCAGGACTTCCCGGCGACCACGTTGGACGAACTGGTCCGCGAGGTGGCCCGCCGCACACCGGACGTCGTCGCCGTACGCGAGGGCGACATCGAGCTGACCTACACCGAACTGTGCGGTGCGGCCGCGGAACAGGCCCGGATCCTGCGGGAGGCGGGCGTGCGCCCCGGCGACCGGGTACTGGTGGGCCTGGACCGGTCCATCGCGGAAACCGTTGCGGTGCTCGGGATTGCCTGGGCGGGCGCGGCGTATGTCGGCGTCGACCTGGCCGTGCCGAGCGCGCACACGGAGAAGATCCTCGCCAAGGCCGACGCGCGGGCAGCGCTCGTCTCGGCTGTTCCCGACGTTCTCGCCAGCCAGGGCGTACCGGTCTGCGCGACCTGGGAGCCGGGCTGGCCGTCGGCCGACGTCCCGGCCGAGCCAGCCGATCCGGCGCGGATCGCCTACGTGGCCTTCACCTCCGGGTCCACCGGTGTCCCGAAGGGCGTCGCGGTGCCGCACCGCGCGGGCGTCCGGTTGGTGCACGACGCGGACTTCGTCACGCTCGGGCCGGGTGAACGCGTGCTCCGGTTGTCCCCGCTGGCTTTCGACGCGTCCACGTTGGAGATCTGGGGACCGCTGGCGTCCGGCGCCACCATGGAGATCTACCCGGCGGGCATCCCCGCACCGAGCGAGCTCGGCGCGTTCCTGTTGCAGCGCGGTGTCACCGTGGCCTGGCTGACCGCCGGACTGTTCCGGCTGGTCGAGGAGTTCGCGCCGGACTCGTTCGCCGGGCTGCGCCAGCTGATCTCCGGCGGTGACGTCGTACCGCACGACCACGTCGCACGGGTGCTCGACCGGCATCCGGGCATCGTGATCAGCAACGGCTACGGGCCGACCGAGAACACCACGTTCACCGCGACCCACTCGGTGACCGCGGCCCACGACGTGGACGGGCCGCTGCCGATCGGCACCCCGATCCCCGGCACCACGGTGTACGTCCTGGACGAACGGCACAGGTTGCTGCCGCCCGGCGCGGTCGGCGAGCTGTACGCGGCTGGCGCGGGCCTCGCCGACGGATACATCGGCGACGCCACGGAGACCGAACGCAGCTTCGGGCACTTCTCTCCCGATGTGCCCGAGCGGCTCTACCGCACGGGCGACCTCGTACGGATCGATACCCAGGGACGCCTTCGGTTCCTCGGCAGGCGTGACAGCCAGGTCAAGCTGCGTGGCTACCGGGTGGAGTTGTCCGCGATCAACGACGTGCTGTCGGCCGACCCGCGTGTGGCCGACTCGGTCGTGCTCGTCAGCGACGGGGACAGCGCGGACAAACGCCTGATCGCCGCCGTTGTCCCCGCCGCGTCCGTGCGAACGGACGAGCTGCGCGACATGCTCGCCGGGCAGTTGCCGGTGTACATGGTGCCGACGCTGTGGGCGGTGGTCGACCGGATCCCGGTGACCGGCAACGGCAAGGTCGACCGGCGTGCGCTCGTCGCCGTGGCCGCGCCAGCCGGGCAGCGGCCACACGTGCCCGAGCAGCCGGAGCAGGACTTCACGTCGATGTCCGTGTTCTTCACCAAGGCCTTGCCGGACGCACCGGAGGGCGCGTTCACCGCCGAGACGGACTTCTTCACCGTCGGCGGCAACTCGATGGGCGCGCTGCGGCTGATCCGGCTGGTCAAGGACGAGCTTGGGGTGACCGTGCGGCTGCGGGACTTCCTGTTGTCGCCCACGCCCGCCGGTCTGCACCAGCTGATCGAGAAAGCCGCAGCGGTATGACCACCCAGCCTGCGGCCGTGCGCGGCTTTGAATGGGACGACGGTCTGGAGTGCTGGATCGTCTCCGATCCGGTTCTCGCGCGCCAGGTCCTGAACCACCCTGGTTTCTCGTCCCGGACCTCAGCCCGGTTGAGCGCGCTGTACATGACCGATGAGGCCCGTCAGGAACACCACGCCCTCACCGAGTTCATGCGGTTGTGGTTCGTGCACACCGACGGCCCCGAGCACGCCGCGCTGCGCAAACCCGTGCAGCGGCTGTTTTCCGCGTCCTATGTCCGGTCGATCGCGCCACGGATCACCGAGATCGTCGACGAGTGCCTGGAGGACCTGGCACGGGCGACACCGCACGACGTGGTGCCGACCGTCGCGGAGGCCGTGTCCGGCAGGGTGATGGCACACATCGTCGGCGTGGACGAACCACCCGCGGTGCTGCACACGTGGTCGCAGCGGCTGTCGTCGTTCATCGCCGCGATGTACCGCCGTGATCACGCCAGGAGCGCGCACGAGGTCATGCTGCGGATGCGGGAGAGCCTGACGCAGGCGCACGCCGTCGAGGGGTTCCCGAGTGACACCGAGGAGGATCGGGCCCGCACGTTCGCCACCTGGTCGATGATCCTGTTCGGGGGCTTGGAGACCACGGCGTCGCTGATCGGGTCGTGTGTCCTTGCCGTGCTCGGCGATCCCGTGCTGTGGGCCAGGGTCCGCGCGGACGACGGAGTCGAGGCGATCGTCGAGTCGGTACTCGAACAGCGCCCGCCGCTGCGCAACGTCGGCCGAGTCGCAGCCGAGGACTTCGAGTTCGCCGGGTCGCCGCTGCGCGCGGGGGATCTGGTCCTGGTGTCGTTGGAAGGCGGCGCGTTGCTCACCGACGACCAGCCGGACGAGGGACTGACCGGCTGCCCGGTCGGCGAGAGCCGACAGCACCTGATCTTCGGCTTCGGCTCGCACTACTGCGTCGGCGCGCCACTGGCCAGGCTCGAAGCCGCGACCACACTGCGCCGGTTCGCCCAGCGCCTCCCCGAGGCGCGGCTCGCGGACAACGCGGCCGTGTGGGGCCCGAACCTGTCCTACGTCGGCCTTGACCACCTGTATGTCGAACTGGGGGGCCGGTGATCGCCGTCGTCGGCATGGCCTGCCGGTACCCCAAGGCCGCCGACATCCGCCAGTACTGGGCGAACCTGCGCGCGGGAGTGGAGGGCGTCAGCCGCTTCACCCGGGACGAGGCCATCGCCCGCGGCACCGACCCCGACCTGGCCCGACGGCCGGAGTTCGTGCCAGCCAAGGGCTTCCTCACCGGATCCGCCGACTTCGACTGGGCGTTCTTCGGCTACAGCCGCGCCGAGGCCGCCGGGATCGACCCGCAGCAGCGGGTGTTCCTGGAATGCGCGTCGGCCGCTGTCGACGACGCGGGCATCGACCCGACCAGGTTCCCCGGCTGGATCGGGCTCTACGCCGGAGCCGACGTCGTCGGCCCGCCCTCGGACGCGGGCCTGAGTGAGATGGCGCAGGTGATCGGGCGGGAGAAGGACTTCCTCGCGACTCGGGTGGCGTACAAGCTGGGTTTCCGCGGTCCCGCGGTGACAGTGCAGACGGCGTGCTCGACGTCGTTGACCGCCACCCACATGGCGGTACGGAGCCTGCTGGGCAACGAGTGCGATGTCGCTCTCGCCGGTGGCGTCACCGTGACCGGCGCGGGCGAATGGGGCTATCTTCACGAAGCCGGTGGGATTCTTTCCCCGGACGGGTACTGCCGTCCGTTCGACGAGAACGCCGGTGGCACTGTCCCCAGTGAGGGCGTCGGCGTCGTGGTGCTCAAACGCCTGGCGGACGCGCTGCGCGACGGTGACCGGATCGCCGCGGTGATCCTGGGTTCCGCGTTGAACAACGACGGCTCCGACAAGATGGGCTACACCGCGCCGTCGATCACCGGGCAGAGCGAGGTCATCGGCTACGCCCAGCAGATCGCCGGAATCGACCCGGCGGACATCGACTACGTCGAGGCGCACGGCACGGCGACCAGGCTGGGCGACCCGGTCGAGGTGCACGCACTCACCGACGTCTTCCGGGCCAGCACGGACGCCACCGGCTGGTGCCTGCTCGGCGCGGTGAAAAGCAACCTCGGACACACCGGCGCGGCCGCGGGCGTGGCCGGGCTGATCAAGACCGTGCTGATGATGGAACACCGCGAGGTCGTGCCCACGTTGCACTACAGCGCGCCAAACCCGTTGCTGGACATCGAGTCCACGCCGTTCCAGGTGTGCGCCGCCACCGGGCCGTGGCCGTCTCGCGGCACTCCGCTCGCCGCGGTGAGCTCGTTCGGCGTCGGTGGCACGAACGCACACGTCGTCGTGCAGGCGGCACCGGAACGCGACCGTCCACTCCGGAGCGGGAAGCGGATCGTGCCGCTGTCGGCCGCGTCCACGGACGCGCTCGGCCGCCTCCGCGAGGACCTCGCCGCACAGCTCACTCCCGGCCACAGCTTGTCCGAGGTGTCACGAACGCTCACCGGACGGCGGGTGCACCGTCTTCGGCAGGCCATCGTCGCCGAAGACGTCGCGCAGACAGCGATCCTGCTGCGCGACACCGCCGCACCCGAGCCACGAACGTTGGGCAAGGTCGCGTTCCTGCTACCCGGCCAGGGAACGCTGCGTGGCGCTGCCGGTGCGGCGCCGTATCGGCTGCTGCCCGCGTTCACCGAGGCGTTCGACGAGATCGCGGGCTCCGTCACGGTCGACCTGTCCCCCGTGATCACCGAGGGCACGGGCCCCGAGTGGTTCGCCAACACCGTCCACCAGCAGCTCGGCCTGTTCACACTCGGCTACGCCCTGGGTCGTCAGCTGGCCGACTGGGGCGTCAAGGCGACCGCGATGTTCGGCAACAGCGTCGGCGAGTACACCGCTGCCGCTCTCGCCGGAGTCTGGGCTCCCGACGTGGCCGCGAACCTCGTCCACGACCGTGCCACGGCGATGTGGGACACCGCACCCGGCCTGATGGCCACCATCGACTCGGCTGACATCGCCCTCGCGCCGGGAATCTCGGTCGCGGTGGCCGGACCGGGCCGGACCGTGGTGTCCGGTCCTGTCGCGGCCATGGAGGAATTCCTCGGAGCCGGGCTCGATGCCCGCAGGCTGGCGACGCTGCGAGCGTTCCATTCCCCCTTGATGGAACCGGCAGCCGCCACCCTGCGGGCGGCCCTCACCGCCGCGCCCGCGCGGCCACCGCGGATCCGGCTGGTGTCCAACGAGACCGGCGACTGGGCCGACCCCGAGTCGATGCGCACGCCGGACTACTGGACTGGTCAGATGCTGCGGAGTGTGCGGCTGGCCGACGGCGCCGGGACGCTGCTCGCCGCGGGTTTCGAGACGTTCGTCGAGCTCGGGCCGGGCGCGTCGATGATCAGCACCCTGCGGCGTCATCCGTCCTGGTCGCCCGAGCACACCGTGATTCCGTTGCTCGGGACCTCGGACGATCCCGAACACGACCTGTTGCGTGCCGTCGGAACGCTCTGGGAGCACGGCGTGGATCTCGCACTGGCCGACGTGTCCGCGGACACCGAGTCGTTGCGGTGTTCACTGCCGCCGCATCCGTTCGCGGCCACGAACCCCGGCGCCGACCAGGCCCCGCCGCCACGGGTGACGACCGTGGCGCGTCCGTTCGGCACGCTCGCCGAGTTGTGGTGCCGCACCCTCGGTGTGGCCGCGGTGTCCGAATCGGACAACTTCTTCGCGCTCGGCGGCGAGTCGCTGATGATCGTGACCCTGCTGCGGCAGGTCCGTGAGCTGACCGGCCACGAGGTGCCGGTCATCGAGTTCTCCGCCGATCCCACATTCGGCGCACTCGTCCGACTGTCTGGAATGGACTCTCCTGGCCCGGTCGCCGGGCAGCCGCTGTTCCTGCTCGCCGACGCGATGGGAACCGTGCTCGGGTACCAGGATCTCGTCGGCCTCGCCGACCGGCCGGTGCACTGCCTGGAGCCGACCCGCCCAGCGCACAGCATCGAAACACTGGCAGCGCAGCACATCGACCAGATCCTCCAGACGCGACCAGCCGGGCCGTACACGCTCGGCGGCTGGTCGTTCGGCGCGATCGTCGCCCACGAGGTGGCCGCGCGGCTGCTGCGCCGCGGTCACCGCGTCGACATGCTCGTCTGTCTGGACGGCCACGTCCCCGCGACCGGCAGACCGATCGGGCTCGACCCCGGTTTCTTCATCGGCGGCGCGTGGCTGCAAGCCGGTGCGGTGTTCGGTGTCGGCCCGGTCGGCAGGCGGACCCGGCGGGCTCCGGACGTCCGCAGGCAGTTCGTCGGCAACATGAACGCGATGCGGCGGTACCGCCCGCCTGCCGTCGACTGCCCGGCCGTGCTGTTCAAGGCGGGCGCCGACGCGAGGACCCTGGCCGCGCTGCGGACCCGGCTCGCCCGGATCTACCGGGGCCCGGTCACGGTCCACCCGGCGGCAGGCGATCACTGGTCGATGCTCACCAACCCCCATGTCCACAGCCTCGCCGCGCGGCTGCGCGAGGAACTGCCCGCACCCGTCACCGTCCACACAGGAGACAGCAATGGTCACTAAACCGCCGGACACGACCGCGGCAACCCCGCCGGAGGAACTCGTACCGCTGCGCCGCAACACCAATTTCCAGGCACTGTGGACCAGTGAGGCGTTCGCCGCCGTCGCCAAGGAAACCGCGGAGTTCGCCTACCCGCTGCTCATCCTGGCCACCACCGGCTCGGCGTTCTGGGCCGGTCTGATCGCGTCGGTGCAGCTGGCCGTCGCCGGGCTGGTGTCGCTGCCCGCGGGCAAACTGGCCGACCGGTTCGACCGCAAGAAGCTGCTGATCACGTGCAACCTGATCAGGGTCGTCCTGCTCGGCACCCTCGGTGTGCTGATCTTCTCCGGCTTCGTGAACATCCCGCTGATCCTGGGCATCGCGGTCACCTCGGCGATCTGCCTGAGCATCTCGCAGCCCGCCGGGCTCGCGGCGATCAAGGCACTCGTGCCACCGGCACAGCTGCCGACGGCGATCTCGCAGAACCAGATCCGGTTCTTCGGCGCCACACTGGTCGGCCCACCCGCCGCCGGTGCGCTGTTCGGCATCAGCCGGGCGTTCCCCTACCTCGGCGCCGCGGTGTCGTTCCTGGTCTCGACGCTGTTGCTGCTGTTCATCAAGAAGCCGATGCAGGCCGCCGAGACGCTCGCCGACGACGGCAAGCGGCACGCCATCGACGGATTCCGGTTCATCCGCCGCCAGCCGATCCTGTTCTGGTCGCTGTTCTGGATCATGGGGTCGAACCTGGTGTTCAACCACACCGGTGTGTTCATCGCGCTCGCGGCCACCGCGACCGACGAGGGCACCGAGTCGGCCATGATCGGTGTCGCGGTCGGGTTCGCCGGTGTCGGCGGGCTGGTCGGCTCGTTCTTCGCCTCCTACGCGCTCAAGAAGCTCAGTCCCACCGTGATCATGATGCTCGCCGCGTGGATCGGCCCGGTCGCCGCCACACTGATGGCACTCTTCCCGAACGTCGTGGTGATGGGCGTCATCACCGGCATCGTGTTCCTGCGCGGACCGGTGGTCAGCGCGCTGTTCCTGGCCTACGTCGCCGTGCTCGCGCCGGACAAGCTGCACGGCCGCGTGCTCGGGGCGGTGTTCTTCCTGTCCATGATCGTGCAACCGATCGGCATCTTCTCCATCGGCGCGATCTTCGACATCGGCGGCGCGGTCGCCACGTTCACGTTCGTCGGCGCCATCGCGCTTCCGGTGGCGCTGACCATGTTCACCCCCACCATGCGCAGACTGCCCCGCCCGGAAAGCCTCAAGGAGACCACGCTGTGACAGCACTGGAAGAGTCCCGTGGGACGGACGAGAAACCGTTGCCGCCCGAGTTCTTCAACTCGCCAGGCAAGGACCCGCACGGCTGGAACGCCGCGCTGCGGGCGGGCTGCCCGGTGCACAAGATCGACCACCCGCCGGGCGCCGAGGCCTACGTCGTCGCCGACTACGCCACCGCGCTGAAGGCGTTCACCGACCCGAGGCTGTCCAAGCGGGTCGAGGCGGCGCCGCAGTGGTTCCAGGAGCAGCTGCGGGACGCCAGCCCGGTGCTGATCAAGAACATGATCACCGCCGACCCGCCGGACCACACCCGGCTGCGCAAGCTGGTCACCAAGGCGTTCACGCCACGCCGGATGGAGCTGCTGCGGCCGAGGATCCAGCAGATCACCGACGACCTGATCGACGAGTTCCCCGAGTCCGGCACGGTCGACCTGATGAAGTTCGCCTACGCACTGCCGATGCGGGTGATCAGCGAGTTCCTCCGGGTGCCTGACCACGACCGGCCGCAGGTGCAGGCGGACGTGGTGATGCTCAGCGAGGCGCCGTACCCGGACGAGGAGCGCAACCGGCTGCTGCGCGTGGCCAGCGACAAGATCGAGCAGTACCTGCTCGACCTGCTGGCCGAGCGGCGCAAGGACCTCGGCGACGACCTGGTGAGCGTGCTGATCAGGGCCGCGGACGAGGACGAGGTGTTCACCGAGGACGAGCTGGTGTCCACATTGGTCCTGCTGATCATCGCGGGCCACAAGACGACCGCGAACCTGATCGGCAACGGCACCCAGGCCCTGCTGCAGCACCCCGACCAGCTCGAACTACTGGTCAGGGATCCGTCGCTGGCCGAGAGCGCGGTCGAGGAGTTCCTCCGGTTCGAGGCGCCGGTGTTCCGCGGCACCCTGCGGATCGCCACCGAGGACATCACGATCAACGGCGTGGACATCGCCAAGGAGAGCTTCGTCCACCTGCTGCTCAGCTCGGCCAACCGGGACCCGGACGCGTTCGAGAACCCCGACAAGCTCGACATCACCCGTACTCCGAACAAGCACTTCGCGTTCGGCCACGGCGCGCACTTCTGCGCGGGCGCGCCGCTGTCGCGTGTGGAGGGATCGATCGCGTTCCCGACGCTGCTGCGCCGCCTTCCCGGGCTGCGGCTCGCGGTGCGTCCGGACGAGCTGGAGTGGATCTTCGACAACTCCACCAGCCGCGGCCTGGCCACGCTGCCGATCGCCTACGACACGAGGCTGCCGAGATGACAACCCTGGTGTGCCTGCCTTTCGCCGGTGCGGGCGCGTCGTTCTACCACCCGTGGACGGTCGCCGCCGGTGACCGTCCACGGGTGGTGGCACTGCAGTTGCCCGGTCGGGAGCGCCGGATCGACGAGGAGCCGTACCGCGACGTGCACGCCGCTGTCGACGGGCTGCTGCACGACCTGCTCGGGCAGCTCAGCGACTCCCGGGTGGTGTTGTTCGGCCACAGCCTGGGCGCTGTCCTTGCCTACGAACTGGCGCACCGGCTGGCGGTCCTGCCGGACGTGGAGGTGGTGCGGCTGTTCGCCAGCGGCTCCACCGAACCTCACACACCACGTCCCGGCCGGGCCACCGGTCTCGACGACGACGCGTTCGTCGCGCAGGTCCGCCAGTTCGCGGGCTTCAGCGACGAGGCGCTCGACGACGAGGAGATGCGGGAGCTGATCCTGCCGACGCTGCGTGCCGACGTGCAGATGCACGAGGGCTACGTGCCGTCGACCGACGTGCCGCTGCCAGCGCCGATCACCGCGCTGCGCGGTGATTCGGACTCGCTGGTCAGCGCGGACCAGGCCGCCGGATGGGCCAAGGTCACCAGCAGGGACTTCACCTACACCGAGGTGCCCGGCGGGCACATGTACCTCACCATCGAGGTGGCGGCGGTGGTCCGGCTGATCCAGGACACCACATGCGACTGACCGGCAAGACCGTGGTGATCACCGGCGCGGCCAGAGGCCTCGGCCGCGCCACCGCGCTGGCGTGCGCGGCGGAGGGCGCGGACCTCGCGCTGCTGGACATCTGTGCCGACCTGACCGGCGTGCCGTACCCACTGGGCACGTCCGGTCAGCTCGAACACACCGCCGCGCTGTGCCGTTCGGCCGGTGCCGCCGTGCTCACCCAGCACGCGGACGTCCGTGACCTCCCGGCGTTGCGCAGCGCTGTGGACGTGGCGACCGACCGGTTCGGCCGGATCGACGCGGTGGTGAACAACGCCGGAATCGCGGCACCGTCGGGCAAACCGGTGCACGAGATCAGCGAGGACGAGTGGACGCTGATGGTCGACGTCGACCTGACCGGAACCTGGCGGATGATCAACGTGGTCGGCAAGGCGATGAGCGCGGCACGGCACGGCAGCATCATCAACATCGCGTCGACAGCGGGCCTTGTCGGCTACAGGCACTTCTCCGGTTACGTGGCCGCCAAGCACGGCGTGATCGGGCTGACCAAGGCAGCGGCGCTGGACTACGCGCCGATGAAGGTCCGGGTCAACGCCATCTGCCCCGGCTCGGTCCGTGACGACGGCGACATGGAAGGCCGGATGCTCGCCGAGATCGCCAGAGCCCTGGACGTCCCCATCGCTGACCACGAACCGGCCTTCGTTGAGGCACAGCCGATGAACGCGCTGATCGAACCATCCGACGTCGCGGCAGCTGTGGTGTATCTGGCCTCGGACGAGTCGAGACAGGTCACCGGATCGGTGCTGACCGTGGACGGCGGATTCAGCGCACGCTGACAGCAGAAGGAGAATCCAGGGTGACGCACCACGCACTGTGTGTCCGGCTGACCGCACCAATCGACACGCGGGGGATGTGGGTCGAGGACATGACCGTCCCGGCAACCGACCCACTCGCGGCCCGCCGACGTGCGGTCGAGCTTTCCCGACCGGCGGCGGACGTGCGGTGCGTGCTGCTGCGCTACACCGACGGGCTGTCCGATCTGGTGGTCGTCGCCCCTCGGACACAGTCGGTCCGCGCGGCCGCCGCGTCCCTGCTCGGCATCCCGGCACTGGCCTCGGTGACACCTCAGGTGGAAGCCGTGGACTTGCCGCCGCCGGAGTGGGGTCTCGGTTCCGGCTCCGGCGTGTCGACGTACTCCGTGGAATGCGACACGTCGTCGAAGCTGTGGCCGTCGGCGTTGGAGTTCGTCCTGGGACAGTACGGGCCGACTGACGCTGTCGGTCTGCTGACCGACACCGGACCGGACCTGCCGGACGCGACCTACGTTCCGTGCCTGGAACCAATATTTCCGCTGACGGTGTCGGTCCTGCGTGACCGGCTGCGTTTCGACTACCGGCTCAGCCATTTCAGTACCGAGATCGTCACTCAGTTCGCCGCGCATCTGCTGCATGTGCATTCCGAGCTCGCACGCGGGGCCACACCGTCACTGCTGAACGCGTCGGAGATCGCCCGGATTGTCTCGTTGGGACAGTCTTCGCCGCTGACGAGCACGCCGCTGTCGTTGCCCGAGGCGTTCGGCCGGATCGCGGCGGCCCAGCCGTCGGCGGTCGCGGTCGGTGACGCCACCACGAGCCTGACGTACGCGGAACTGGACACGTTGTCGGGAAGGATGGCGGACGGGTTGCGCGCCGCGGGCGTGTGCGGCGGGGACAAGGTCGTCGTCTGCCTGGAACGAACAGCGGAACTGGTTGTCGTGTTGTTGGCGGTGCTGAAGGTCGGCGCGGCCTATGTTCCCGTGGATCCCGCCTATCCGGTCGAGCGACTGTCGTACACCGCTCAGGACGCGGCGGCCAGGCTCGTGGTCACCCGGCTCGCCGAGTTCCCCAGCGCGTCGGTGGTCACTCCCGATGCGCTGTTCGTCGACCCTGTCGATGCGCAGGCGCTGTCCATCTCCCCGGACTCACCCGCGTATGTGATCTACACGTCCGGCTCGACCGGGCGTCCGAAGGGAGTGGTGGTCCCCCACCGCAACGTCGTCAGCCTCGTCGACGCCACCCGCGACGAGTACCGGCTGGACGCGTCGGATACGTGGACGCTGTTTCACTCCAGCGCCTTCGACTTCTCGGTGTGGGAGATCTGGGGCTGCCTGCTGACCGGTGGGCGGCTCGTGGTGGTGTCGTACGACGATTCCCGCGAGCCGTCGCGTTTCCGCGACCTGTTGGTGTCCGAAAAGGTCACTGTGCTCAGCCAGACACCGTCGGCCTTCGCCCAGTTGTTGGACGTTCGCCACGAGTCGGTGCCGGTGCGCCTGGTCGTTTTCGGCGGTGAGCCGCTCGACGCCCGGATGCTGCTGCGCTGGTTCGACACTCACCCGTCACCGGGGTGTCGGGTGGTGAACATGTTCGGCATCACTGAGACAACCGTGCACGTGACCCACCAGACTTTCACCCGTGCCATGGCCCTGGCCGCGTCCCGTTCGGTCGGACCGGCGTTGCCCGGATGGCACGTGTACGTCATGGACCAGGCTGGCAACCTGGTGCCGCCGGGGGTGGCCGGTGAGATCCACGTTGGCGGGGCGGGAGTGGCGCTGGGTTACCTCAACCAGCCGGAACTGTCCGCTTCGCGGTTCCTTCCCGACCCGTTTCGTGGCGGGACGATGTATCGGAGCGGTGATCTCGGGCGGCTCCGTCCTGATGGGTCGCTGCTGCACCTCGGCCGGATCGACAGCCAGGTGAAGATCCGGGGGTTCCGGATCGAACTGGACGAGATTCGGGCGGTGTTGCTCGAGGATCCCGATGTCGGTTCGTGTGCCGTGGTTGTGCGCGGGAACGGCGCCTCGGCTCGGATTGACGCCTATGTCGTTCCGGCTTCGCTGGACACGGCAGGGGTTCGCAAGCGGGCTTCGACTGTGCTTCCGTCGTACATGGTTCCTGCCAGTGTGACGGCGTTGGACGCTTTGCCGTTGACCACCAACGGGAAACTGGATCAGGAGCAGCTTCCCGTCCCCGCCGTGTCGACACCTGTGTCGACACCTGTGTCGGTGGCTCCTGCCGACGAGGGGTCGCTGTCGGTTGCCCTGCAGGAAGTGTGGGGGACGGTGTTCGGGGTTCCCGTCGGTGTGGACGACGACTTCTACGCTCTGGGCGGGAATTCTCTGCTGGCCGTGCGGATCAACGCCGCTTTGCGGGAGCGCCGGTTGCCGACCGTGAAGCTCCGCGACCTGTTTCGCCATCCCACCATCCGGTCGGTTGTGCAGGCGCTGCAGGGAGTTGATGGCTCCGGCGGTTGAGCTCCCGTCGGGTCAGACGGTCAGCACGAGCTTGCCCTGGAGGTGACCGCCGTCCAGCAGCCGGTGCGCGTCGGCGACGCGCTCGAACGGGAACGTCTCCTGCACGTGGACCCGGAGCCTGCCCTGGTCGACGAGTTCGACGAGACCTCGCAGGGCGACCGGATCCGGGTCGACCGCGATGCCACTGAAGCGCACACCGGCCGCCTCGAACTTGGCGGCGAGCTCCGAATCCTCCTCGGCGACCGCCGTCACCAGGTGACCTCCTGGGCGCAGCACTCCGAGCGACCGCTCGACGGTGTCGCCGCCGAGCGTGTCGAGCACGAGGTCGATGTCGCTGACCGCCTCGGCGAAGTCGACTCTCGTGTAGTCGATCACTTCGTCGGCGCCGAACCCCTCGACGAACTCCCGCTTGCTGCCGCTGACGGTCGTGATCACGTACGCGCCGAGTGCTTTCGCGATCTGGATCGCCACGTGGCCGACCCCACCGCCACCGCCGTGGACCAGGACGCGGTCGCCCGCGGTCACTCCACCGAGATCGACGAGACCCTGCCACGCCGTCAGCCCGACGACCGGCAACGCCGCAGCCTCGACGTGCGAGAGCGACACCGGCTTGCGTGCCAGATGCAATGCCGGAGCAGACACGACTTCGGCATACGCGTTGGCCGCCCGAGGGAACAGCGGCATTCCGAACACTTCGTCGCCGGGCCTGAACCGCCATGTCCGCGGCGACTCTTCGACCACACCGCTGATGTCCCAGCCGAGGACGAACGGTGGCCTGCCGATCAGCGGGAACTCGCCTGCGCGCAGTCGCGCCTCCAGCGGGTTCAGCCCGATCGCCCGGACGCGGACGAGGACCTCGGTCGGCAGGGGTTGGGGCGCGGGCGCGTCCACGATGGTGAGCACTTCGGGACCGCCGAGCTTCTGCTGGGTGATGACTCGCATGACTCTCCTGGCTCTGGGTGGGACAATTCCCAGACTAGGTTTCCAATGGGAACCAGCAGGTACCTTTGGCGCCATGAGCGGTTTCGGTCCCGGTGACACCTTTCTTGCCGACTGCCCGGCACGGATGGCGGTCGAGCTGATCGCCGACAAGTGGACGGTGGTCGTGCTCTACGGCCTCAGCAAGGGCCCGGTGCGCCATGGCGAGTTGATCGACCTGATCGGCGGCATCTCCCGCAAGATGCTCACCCAGACGCTTCGACGGCTCGAGGCGCACGGACTCGTCCGCCGCCACGCGTATGCCGAAGTGCCGCCCCGCGTCGAGTACGAGCTCACCTCGCTCGGAGCGACGCTGATCGATCCGATCCACATCCTGACCGAGTGGGCGAGGGCGAACGGCGACGCGGTCCTCGACGCGCTCGACGCCCATTCCGAACCGGTCGCCCAGCACGGCTGAGTGCTCACCGGGAGGCTGGCTTCATCCTGACGCGCTGAGAACGTCGAGGAGCGCGTCCTTCATCGGCGCACGGCTTCCTGCGACGAGGGTGAAAAGTGCTTCACGGACCAGCCTTTGCCCATGTCCACCCACCACCACACCCGCCGCTCCCTCAGCGACGACCACGGCTCCTGCCGCCCGGTAGGCGAGTTCCGACGCTGCCGCCCTGGCCGCGAACATGGTCCCGGGGTCGGCGAGTCCGGCGTCCAGTCCTGTTCGGATCGTCGTGATCTGTTGCGCGAACGCCGCTGCTGTTTCGGCGCGTCCGAGTTCCTCGAGCAGCCGCACGCAGCGGAGCGCCAGGCCGGTTGGCAGTGCGCCGTTGAGACGTGCGCCGACGTGCTGGGTCGCGAGGAACTGCGCAACGGGCACCTCGCCGACCACGTTCGAGTCCGGGACGAACACCTTCTCGAACTTCAGTCGCACGGTCGCGGTCGCCTGCAACGACACCAGTTCGTACTCCCGCGCGTCGAACCCCTTCGCGTCCACAAGGACGTTGACGATGGCGTCGCCCGCGTTGCCCGACAGCTGGATCACGTCCACGATTCCCCAGCCGCTCACGAACGGCGCGTCGCCGTCGAAGAGCCAGCCGCCTTCTGTGCGGGTGGCGCGCAGTCGGGGTGGCGTGGCCAGCGCACCGGCGAAGGCCACGCCGCTGCGGCGTTTGCCTGCTGCCAGCTCGTCGAGGTGTTTCGACTTCAGCTCGGTGTTCGTTGTGTTCGCGAGGCCGATGACGGGCGCGTGGTGCTGGATCCAGGTGAAGGTCGTGGCCAGGCAGCCGCCTGCCAGCGTCTCGATCACCGCCACGATCGTGTCCAGTTCCAGACCGGCGTCCGGGCTGGCCAGTCCGTAGAAGCCCTCCGAGGCCAGCACGCGGAAGTGACTGTCCGGGATGACGCCCTTCTCGTCGACGCCGCGGGCGTCGGGAAACAAAACAGTGTTCGCGATCCAGTGCGCGCGCTCAACGATGTCCGTCACGAGTTCAGCATACCGATTGCGAGTTAGGTTGCCCTAACTTTCGACGAGCCGGGCCACCGGGCCGTCCGGACCGACCGCAAGAAAACCACAAGCGGTTCGTCCTGCGTCCGGGCGTCCGACTGTCTAGGATCCCTTCGACAGTGGTCCACTAGCTGGGGAACGTGTATGCGGGGCTTGAACGCGGGGTTGGGTGTTGCGCTGATCGCGGCCATGCTGGCCGGGTGCGGCGGCGGTGACAGCACCCAAACCGAACAGTCCACACCGAACACGCCTGGTGAGCAGCTGCCGCCGAGCACGCCGCAGAAGCCGGAGCGCAAGTCGTTCGACCCGCCGAAGGTCTTCGAGAAGACGGACGCGAAGTTCAAGCTGCCGTCCTTCAACGACAACGAGGTGCCGACGGTCACGCTGCACGACGGCAACCTCTACGCCGTGAGCGACAAGGGCGTGGTGGGCCTCGACGGGCTCACCGGCGAGGAAATGTGGGTGTCGCCGGTGACGACGGCGAACCCGACGGCCGCGCCGCCCACCGACACGCCAGCCCCGTTCGTGTACAAGGACCGCCTCTACGCGGCGGTCAACGGGCGCAAACCCGCGCAGGGCACCACCCCGGCGAGCCCACAGATCCAAGTGCTGGCCGTCGACCTCAAAACCGGCAAGAAGGACTGGTCGACGACCATCGACATCGACATGGGCAACCAGTCCAGCACCGGTGACGGGAAGCCCACGGTCGTCGGCGTGACCGACACGTCCGTCGTGGTGAGTTACTTCGTCAGCTCGGCCAGCATCGGCCGCAGTTTCGCGATCGACGCGAGCAGCCACCAGGTGCGCTGGACCAAGGACCAGTTCCTCGCGGCCGAGGTGGACAGTGGCATTGTCGTCGGCAACGGCGGAAAGCCGCTGATCAGCGAGGCAAGGTCGATCGTCGGTCTCGCGGAGGCCGACGGTGCCCAGAAGTGGTCGACCGACATAGGCGGCTACCCGTCCAACCTCATGGCGATCTCACCGAAGCTGGTGGCCAGCAGCCGCAAGATCTACAGCAACGGCGACCACCAGTTCGACATCATCGACGTGACCACCGGCAAACCGCTGGTCAGCAAGACGACCGACGTACCGACGACATCGAACTACAGTGTCGCGTGCTTCTACGACCAGCAGTCGCTCATCGTCTGCGACGCGAAGGGCGAGCACACCTTCGCCTACGACGTGAACAACGTCGGCGCGACCCCGTTGTGGGAGATCAAGGAAGGCGCGGACCGCGTCGCCCCCACCGTGACCGCTGTGTACCACGGCATGGTCTACGGCCACGGCGCCAGCGAGCCTGTCGCTCTTGACGGGAAAACCGGCAAGGACGCGCCGGACGCCCCCGGTGTGGCCCCCGCACTGATCGACAAGTACCTCGCCGTCGACGTTCGCAAGCAGATCTCGTACAAGGCGATCAAGTAGTTTCGACCGGCCTGCCGCCCCGGTCTCTCCGGCCGGGGCGGCACCGCCTTGCTCAGGTGACCTTGAATTCCTCGTCCTTGTACTCGATTCCCAGCGACGGCACGGACACCGAGCGCTCGCCCTCGACGACCTCACCGGCGACCAGTGCGTCATACCCGGCGGCACGCGCGACCTCGACGGTCTTGTCCGCGTCGTCAGCCGGGACGACAGCCACGTACCCGAAGCCCATGTTCAGCGTTGCGTACGACTCCGCGGTCGACATGCCAGCCTGGTGGGCCAGGAACTCCAGCACCTCGGGAACCTCGGGGACGGTGTCCAGCACGTACCGCACGTTCGTGGACGACCGCATCATCTTCAGCAGGCCGTGGCCGGTGATCGGGTTGAGGAACGTCGGCCGGACCGGGGAGTCCAGCAGCCCGCGGACGAAGGCCGGGTAGAGCACCGACGGGTCGAGCAGGGCCGCGCCGAGGTCACGGCCGCTGGGAAGCTTGGTCTGGTAGCCCGAGGGCAGCTGGCCCGCGATCCGCCGGGCCAGCGACGAGCCGTTGGTGTGCAGGCCGGAGCTCGGCAGGACCACGATCCGGTCGCCGGGGCGCACGTGGTCGCCGAAGACCGGCTCACGGCCGTCCGGCACCAGTGCCAGCGCACTGCCCGCGAGTTCGATCCCCGCTCCGGTGAGCATCCCCGGCAACGCCGGTGACTCACCGCCGCCCCAGGTCGCGCCGGACAATTCACACGCCTTCTGCCAGCCTGCCAACAGTTCCAGCGACTTGCGCTCGTCGGAGTACCAGGCCGCGTCGCCGGTCGCGAAGTACGCCGTCACCACCATCGGGTTGGCGCCGACCGAGATCACGTCGTTCACGATCGCCGCGACCGCGTCCACCGCCACGTCGGCGAACCGGCTTTCCCCGGTCTGCGCAAGGTAGTCCTCGGCGATGACCGACTTGGTGCCGAGTCCTTCGGTGACTGTGGCCAGGGTGAGGCCGCCCACCTTCAGCACGTACGCGGTCGAGCCGCGGGAGCCGCCGACCTCCTCGGCGCCGTGCGCGGCGAGCAGGCCACTCGTGGCCGCCGCGCGGTGCACCGCGTCCCGCTTGACCTTGTCCAGAATGGAATAGTCGACGCCCGCGCGCTGGTACTCACCCAGGTTGGACACTCTTGTAACACCTCGTCGATAATTCGGCTCCGAGGCCCCACCGGGGTTTCCGCAGGGCCTGCCCACCCTAGTGGTCAAGCCGCCGTGATCGCCCGCTGCCACCAGGCGATTTACCAGCCGTACCCCAATGCAGTGACCGGTGTCACCCGGTGACAGCGGTGAACTCCCGCTCCGTAATGCCTGCTTCGTCCATTCTGCCTGGTCAGCGGGGCGTACATTCGATCAAGTGGGTGCTGGCCGAAAACTTCTGAAGCTGGGTGGCGGCTGTGTCGCAGCCGGTGGACTTGTCGCGGGAATTCTGGCTCCCGTGTCGATTGGCGCCGGATTGGTCGCCGCCGACGTGAGCGATTCGGTCATCAGGATCGAGCCCGCGTCGATGTCGAAAGAACTGCCCGGCGTGACAACGGTCACCGATCGGAACGGCACACCGATCGCCACGGTGTTCGACCAGTACCGGATCCCGGTCGGCTCCGACCGGATCTCCACGACCGTGAAGAACGCCCTGGTGTCCATTGAGGACAAGCGGTTCTACCAGGAGCACGGGATCGACCCGCAGGGCGTCGCGCGGGCGGCGATCGCCGACGTGACCGGCGGCGACCGCCAGGGCGGCTCGACGATCACCCAGCAGTTGGTCAAGAACTACCTGATCAACGTGACCGACAAGGACAACCCGGTGGCGCAGGCCGCCGACCGGGCGGACACGCTGACCCGCAAGCTGCGGGAGGCGCGGACCGCGATCGACGTGGACAAGCGCCTGTCCAAGGACGAGATCCTCACCGACTACCTCAACGTCGTCGAGTTCACCGGCAAGATCTACGGTGTCGAAGCCGCCGCCCGTGCCTATTTCGGCACCACCGCGGACAAGCTGACCGTCGCCCAGGCCGCACTGCTGGCCGGGATGGTCAACAACCCCACGACGTTCAACCCGTACACGCACCCGGTCGCCGCCCAGCACCGGCGTGACCTGGTCATCGACGCGATGCTCGGCACCAAGGCCATCGACCAGCAGGCCGCCGCGGCGGCGAAGGCCGAGCCGCTGGGGGTGAGCGGCCCGGTCGTCCCGTCCAGCACCTGTTTCAGTGCCCAGCCGGACGCCGGGTTCTTCTGCCAGTACGCACTGGCCTACCTGCAGTCCGCCGGGATCTCCCATGACCGGCTGACCAACGGCGGGCTCACCGTCAAGACCACAATGGACAGCCAGGTCAGCGCCGCGGCCAAGGACGCGGTGAACGCCAACGTGCCCGTCACCCAGCCGGGAGTGGCGAACACGATGGCGATCGTCTCCCCCGGCAGCACGTCACACGAGGTCCTCGCGCTGGTGGCGAACCGGAGCCTGGGCACGGACGCCGCGCAGGGCCAGACCACGCGCAACCTGGTGACCGAGGTGAGCGACCCGTTCGGCGCGGGGTCGGTGTTCAAGATCTTCACGGCCGCCGTGGCGCTGGAGTCCGGCGCCGCGACGCTCGACACCCCGCTACCGAACCCACCGAGCCAGTGCTTTCCGCTGCCGGGCAGCCGGAAGTGCTACGCCGTGCGCAACGACGGCGCATACGCCGACCCGATCACCTTGGCCAGCGGCTTGGCCACGTCGCCCAACACGGCGTTCGTCGGCCTTGAGCAGAACGTGGGTGTGCCCGCGGTGGTGACCATGGCCTCCCGGCTCGGCCTGCGGACGACGATGCAGAGCAACAACGTCGGCCAGAAACCGGACCCAGGCTCGAACGACCCGCAGCACAACCAGACACAGACCCGGTACTTCCAGGACAAGCCGTCGTTCACGCTGGGCGACAGCCCGGTCAGCCCGCTTGAGCTGGCCAACGTCCCGGCGACGCTGATGAGCGGCGGTGTCTGGTGCCCGCCGACGCCGATCCTGTCGGTGACCGACTCGGCCGGAAACCCGGTGCCCGTCACCAGTCCCGCCTGTGAGCAGGTCCTCTCCGGCGATGTGGCGAGCACGCTGATGACCGGTCTGAGCCAGGACACGGTGAGCGGCACCACCGCGGCGTCCGCCCGCGCGGCGGGCTGGACCAGGCCCGACATCGGCAAGACCGGGACGACGCAGACCAACCAGTCGGTCGCGTTCGTCGGCGGCGTCGACAACTACGCGGTGTCGTCGCTGGTGTTCGCCGACGGCAACAAACCCGGCCAGCTCTGCCCCGGCAACCCGGTCCACATGGGATCGTGTGGGCACGGCGCGTTCGGCGGTACGGTGGCCGCGCCGCCGTACTTCACAGCGATGAAGGCGATTCTTGGTGGTGGTCGCTGACCGCGGCCGGTTCACGGGAGTCCACCACGGACAGGTCGGCGACCAGGCAGGACAGGCCGCGGTGCGACCGTGGCCACGCCAGCACGAAGGCACCGGCCACCAGGACGAACGCGATCACCCCGAACAGCGACTCGGTCGACGCCAGCCCGATGCAGACGAAGTAGCCCGTGCCGCCCATCAGCAACGCGATCACAACGCGTCCACCGGCAGGCCGACCGTCGGGCCGGGAGCGCCGCAACCGCACGGCCCGCTGGCCGACGGTCGCGGCGTGCTTGCCGAACGACGGCAGCACCAGCAGCAAGAAGGCCGGAAGCCACAACCCGAGCACTGTGCCGTACCAGTGCTGCGTGATCCGTTGCCCGTCGAAGACGTAGACGGTGATGGCTTCGACGACGACGTTGATCAGAGTGCCCAGCAGGTAGACGGAGGTGAAGTCCAGCATCATCCCCAGCAGCCGCCGCCACGCGGTCACCGGGCGCGGCTCGGTCGGTGGCGCGGTCGGGGTGCGCCCGGCCAACGGTCGCAGCAGCGGCGCGAACAGCACGCCCAGTGCCGTGCCGAGGGTGTTGGTGAGCAGGTCGTCCACATCGAATATCCGATAGGGACACGGGAACAGGAACCAGTTGCCGGTCAGCTGGGTGAACTCGACCAGCAGTGAGACGCCGAACCCGATGGCGACCGTGGTCACCACCCCTCGGGCGAAGAACTGCCGCAGGTACATGCCGAGCGGGACGAACAGGGCGATGTTGAACACCGCCTGCTGGACGGCCGGGTTGCGCAGGTATCCGCCGAGGCCGGGGACGCGTTGCTCCTTGCGGATGTCCACTATGAACTGGGTGACGTTGACCTGCGGGTGGCGGAAGGCCTCGTGTTGCGCGCACCAGGTGGCGTCGAGCTGGGGCAGCGGCAGCAGCGTGTACGTGACGATCGCCAGCGCGTAGATCACGAACCCGACCGCGAGCATGATCCGGCCGAAGCCCAGCTCACCGCGCCGTCGGTAGCTCACCACCACGAACGGCAACGACAGCAGCACGGCGAGGAAGCTCCCGCCGACGATCGCCAGCACCGCCGGAATGACCTGCGACTCCACCCGTCAGGAGATACCGGTACCCGGTGATCATCGCAAATCGAGTCGGCCTGTCGGGTGAGCGCCGTTACGGTTGTCCGGTGGCCTTCAGCGGATTCGACCACCAGCTCGTCGGTGAGCTCCGGCGTACTGGTGCCACCGGGAACCAGACGTATCTCGTCCAGCGGGTCCTGCGCGGGATCAGCAAGGCGTCGTTGTTCAGCCAGCACGTCTCCAGCACCGGCGGAATGTCGGCGGATCTCCCTCGAGTGCAGGCGGTCCTGACGAGCTTCGCGAGCACGGGCCAACCGAGCCGGGGGCTGCTGCGCGGGCTGTGCGACGGCACCGCCGCCACAGTCCACCGTGTCATCGACCGGTGGGGCCAGCACCCGGTGCTCGTGGACCTGCACCAAGTGCTGCACGACACCGCACTGTCCATTGCCGACCCGGCGAAACCGCTGGACCAGCAGAAGGTGCTCACCAGCGCGACCGCTGCCACCGTGGCGGCCAGGCTGCCCGAAGTGCACTCGTTGGTGGAGACGGCGTTGGCGGAGGTCTGGACGAGCTCACGTGCCGTGACCGTGGCGTACGTGGACGCCTTGGCGGACGAACTGACCTGCCTGACTGCCACCGCCGACCGCGATCCGGTGGAGCTGACCGACGACCTGACACGCGCGCTGCGGACGCACGGCAGCCTGGACACGGACGCGTTCTGGCGTCTGCTCCTGCCGGACCCGGTGGCCTACCGGGTCGCGGTCGTCGTGCAGGGTGCCGCCGAACTGACCCGGCTGGACACACTGCACCCCACTGCGGTCTCGGCTCCCCTCCGACAGGCGGAGCGGCTCGGTCCTCGGATGGCCGCGTTCGCACAGCGGGTTCCCGCCAAGGGCGTGGCGTGCCTGGTCGCCTGCGAGGTTCAGGCCGTTGACGCCCGCAGCGCGGACCGCGTGGCCCGTCGTGAGGTGTCCGAACTGTTGGACCAGTACATGGCGGGGCACCGCTTGGTCGAGCTGCGGCTCGGCGCCGACGCCTTCGTGTTCCCCGTGGGCGGTGTGGAGGGCGGAGCCGGGAGACACCTGGAGACCCACCCGCCAACCGTCCAACGCGCGGCACCGCTGGTGTCCCAGTGGCCGCCCGCCCTGCGCAACGGCCTGCGCATGGCGCACGTGGCGAGAACGACCGACGCACCGTTGCCCGCAGCCGCGCTGGCGTGGGCGGCGTTGGAGGCGTGCGGTCTGAGCAAGCGGGAGGACATCGCCGCGGCGCTGGCGCTGCAGGCCATGCGCCAGCAGATCGTGGAGGCGCACAAACAGCTGCGCCAAGGTGTCGCCACGCTGCCGCGTGACGTGCGGGCGCACGCCATCGACCTGCTGAACCGGGTCGACCGGCACGCCGACGGCGACGAGTTCGCCCGGCTGCGCGCCGTGAACAGGTGGGTCGAGTTGCTGCTGCCGACGGGCTCCGCCACAGGCCCGAGGAAGGCGCTCGCCGCTCTGGTGGAGCACGTCCCGCCGCTGGCCGCGCAGCAGGTACGGGACTGGTCGGCTCGGCTGGCGGATCCGGGCGCGTGCGCGGACTGGCTGGAGGACCGCAGGCAGCGCATCGAGACGCTGCTGCACGCGCTCAACACGACACGGAACACGGCCCTGCACACCGGCCAGTTCCGCGCGTTCGGGGACGTCATCCTGGGCGTCGGCGGTTCGCTGGTGGTCGACTTCATCCTGGAGATCCTGGGCAACTGGTACCGCAACTCCACCGACGAGCTCCCTCCTGCCCGGGTGATCTCGCAGCTGGGAGTCCGGCAGCGGGACCTGGTCGCCGCGCTGCGCGGCCGCACCGGTCCGGTGACCGACCTCGACATCGCCTGGCTGACCAGTCCTTAGTCCCGCAGTCGTCCGGCGACCGAGTCGAGCACCAGGTCGAGGCCGAAGGTGAAGCGGTCGAGCGCGCGTTGCAGCGTGTACGGCACTGTCGTGTCCGAGACTGCGAACGCTCCTTCGGTCGCGAGCCTGTCCAGCAGCGGGAACCGGCCGTTCATGCGTTCGCCGAGTAGTGGGGCGCGTTGTTCCCACCATTCGTCGTCGGAGTCGCCGGTCTCCCCCGGCGCCTGTTCGGCCTCGACCACGACCGACGCGGCGCCACGCGTGTAGGACTCGACCGCCGCGACGCAGTTGGTCATCTCGATGGCCGCCAGCCCTAGTCCGTCCAGCAGGGCCAGTGCGGCCTCGTAGCGGGTGATCACCTTCGGCCCGAACACCGTGCGGGACGAGGCGACCCGCAGCATCCACGGGTGGGCGCGGTACATGGCGAGATCGGTCGTGGCCAGGTCGCGCAGCCCGGCCCGCCAGCCCGAGGCCTTGTCCGGCAACGGCTGGCCGCCGACCACACCGTCAACCATCAGCTCGAGCAGCTCCGCCTTTCCGGGCACGTAGGTGTAAAGCGACGCCGCGCCGATGCCGAGCGCCTGGGCCAACGCGCGCATCGACAGCGCCTCCGGGCCGCCGCGGTCGGCTTCCGCGACCGCGACCTCGATCAGGCGCGCCAGGTCGAGCCGTGGGCGTGGCCCGCGTTTGGGTGCCGGGATGCCGTCCCAGAGCAGCACCATCGTCCGTTGCGCGTCGCCGCGTCCCGCGTACTGCATCGAACTCCTACCGTCAAATACTCCGAACAGTGTACGGTGTTTGGGTGACCAGTGAGATCATCATTCCCGGCCTGCCCTGCCGCGACCTGAACGACATCCTGCCCTTCTACACCGCGCTCGGTTTCGAGATGACCTACCTGCAGCAGCGGCCGAACCCGTACACCCAACTGCGGCGCGGTGGCATCGAGCTGCACTTCTTCGGCGTCGACGGGTTCAACCCGGAGCACTCGATGGGCAGCGTGGTCATCGCGGTCCCGGACGTCGAGGACCTGCACACCCAGTTCGCCGCGGGCCTACGGGCCGCGTTCGGCAAGGTGCCCGCGTCCGGCATCCCCCGGATGACCAGGCCGCGCCGCAAGCAGGGCATGGTCGGCGGGTTCGCGGTGGTCGACCCGGGAGGCAACTGGCTGCGCATCTCGCGGATCGGCGACACGGAGGACAAGCCGCCGAAGGACAGGCTCGCCCGAGCGGTGAACACGGCGGCGCGGCAGGCCGACTCGCACGGCGACGAGCAGGCAGGCATCCTCGTTCTGGAGAACGCGCTTGCCCGGCACACGTCCGCGCCCACAGTGCAGAAAGTCTCAGCCCTGGTGTACCTGACCGAGCTGCGGCAACGCGTCGGTGACCGGGACGGCGCGGCCAAGGCGCTCGCCGAAGTGGACGCCATGGAGCTGAGCGACGAGGAGCGCCGCAAGGTCGCACGCGACCTTGCCACCGCGGACGAACTGCGCCAAACCTGAGCCAGGCCAACCATCCATTCAGGACAGTCCACTGTCACCGACGCCCCCCGCGCCCCAGACCCAACACAAGGGTGCCGTCAAAGTCGGACTGCGCAAGCAAAGCAAGCCTTGCGCGTATGCGCATGGGTGGGGTTCGCGCGCGTATGCGCATGGTGAGGTTCGCGCGCATAGCGCATGGGTGGGGTTCGTGGTTGGTTTCCTCCCGTATGGCCTGGGCGAAGCCATACCATGGCGTGTCGGGAGGTCGGCCTACGAAACTGGCGTGCGCAGCGCGAGGCGGTACCGATCTCCCGGCACGTCGTGGTTTCCTCCGGCAGGTCATACGGGAGGGGACCGACCACGCCCTCTTTTTCTAGGCGCGGGAAGTCACGTGGGCTGAGCCAACCGGGTGGGCAGACCACGGGTTGGTTTCCCTCTCGGCGGCCTGCCGTCCGGCGAGGACCTTCTTTTTCTTGTCACAAAAGAAAAAAGAGATGCCTCGCCGGCGGGCAGGCCTCCAAGAGGGGACACAAACAGAGCTTCGTTTCTCGCCCCGGTTCGCTTGGCCCACGTGATTTCCTGGGTCGAGTGGGGGGCGCGGGGCGCCCCTCCCGTATGTCCTGCCAAAGGAAACCACGACGTGCCGGGAGGATCGGTACCGCCTGCGCTTGGGGTTGAGTTGCGTAGGCCGACCTCCCGACACGCCGTGGTATGGCTGCGCCCAGGCCATACGGGAGGGACACCCCACGAACCACACCCCCGCGCTGGCGCGCACGCCACAATCCGCACGCCCGGCGCTTTGCGCGCAAGCCACACACGACCGGCTTCCCGACCTTGACGGCACACTGCTTACTCGCGCACACCACGTTCGTCCGCATGACGGGCACTACAGTCCGCTGTTCGGCGCCACCTGGGTGACATCCAACGCGAACACTGACACGCCCGATCGGACCAAGCATGCACATGGCGTGAGAGAACACGTTACAGAACTGCCGTTTCCCGAGAGACTTTCCCGGCCGAACTCCCCTACCGGAGTGGGACACCGGACACAAGTTACTTCTGAGTAACTAGTGACTTCACCGACGAGCGAACGTATAACTTGTTCTAATCCCCTCAACGGTGAGGAAGCTCATATGAGTGATAACTCCCTGCGCGGCAACGGTTTCACTGAAGTATCACGCCGTACCTTCATCGCCGGAACTGGTTCTATCTTGGGGTTGTCGGCGCTGGCCGGTCACGCTGCCGCTGCCCCGCCTCCTGCCCCCATTCCGCCCGGTGCGCACGTGCCCGCACTGGTCATCGGCACCGGTTATGGCGGGTCGGTCGCCGCCCTGCGCCTTGCCAAGGCAGGCATCGACGTGCACATGCTCGAAATGGGCATGGCATGGGACACCCCGGACAGCGACGGCAAGATCTTCGCCAACACCACCACACCGGACCACCGGTCCTACTGGCTGCGCACCAGGACCAAGCAGCCGTTGAGCAACTTCCTCGGTTTCCCACTGGACAAGGACGTCCCGAAGTACACCGGCATCCTCGACGCCGAGGAGTTCGGCGGCATCACGGTCTACCAGGGCCGGGGCGTCGGCGGCGGCTCGCTGGTCAACGGCGGGATGGCGGTCACGCCCCGGCGCGACCGGTTCGGCGCGGTCCTGCCGTCGGTGAATGCCGACGAGATGTACAACGTCTACTACCCACGGGCCAACGCCGGTCTCGGCGTGACCAATGTGGACGAGGTGTGGTGGAACAGCGTCGCCTGCTACCAGTACGCCCGGGTCGGCCGCAAACACGCCCAGCGGTCGAACTTCTCGTTCGTCTTCGTGCCCAATGTGTACGACTGGGAGTACATGAAGCAGGAAGTGGCCGGGACTGTGCCCAAGTCGGCTGTCGCGGGCGAGATCCTCTACGGCAACAACGCGGGCAAGAAGACCCTGCAGAAAACCTACCTGGCACAGGCGAAGGCGACCGGCAGGGTGGCCATCTCAGCCCTGCACCGGGTCACGTCGGTGTCCCCGTCGAACGGCCGGTACGCCGTCGTGGTCGAACAGCTCGACACCAGCGGAAACGTCACGGCGACCAAGACGGTCACCGCGGATAAGGTGTTCTTCGCCGCGGGCAGCGTCGGCACAAGCAAGCTGCTGACCAAGCTCAAGGCCACCGGCGCGTTGCCCGCGCTGAACAACGAGGTCGGCAAGGGCTGGGGCGACAACGGAAACGTGATGTGCGGCCGGGCCAACCACCTGTGGGACGCGACCGGCACGGTGCAGGCGGCCATTCCCACCGCGGGCATCGACAACTGGGACGTGGGCGGGGCGTTCGCCGAGGTCGCGCCGCTGCCGACCGGGATCGAGACGTGGGCGTCGTTCTACCTGTCCATCACCAAGAACCCCAACCGGGCCGAGTTCACCTGGAACCCGGCGGCCAACCGCGTCGAACTGAGCTGGCAGGCGGCGTGGAAGCAGCCGTCGATCGAGATGGCCAAGTCGATCTTCGACAAGATCAACGCCAAGGAGGGCACGATCTACCGGACGGACCTGTTCGGCACCTACAAGATCTGGGGCGACCACCTGACGTACCACCCGCTCGGCGGCGCGGTGCTGAACAAGGCGACGGACAACTACGGCCGCCTGCGCGGGTACACCAACCTGTACGTCATCGACGGCGCACTGATTCCCGGCAACACCAGCGTGAACCCGTTCGTGACCATCACGGCGCTCGCCGAACGCAACATCGACACGATCATCGCGACCGATTTCTGAAAGACCTCGTGAGTGTTTTGGCCGGCTCTAACCGGCCAAAACACTCACGAGAGTTTGGGGAGCACGCACATCACGTCGAGGCCGAGGACGCGGTTGAGCCTGCCGAACGCCAGCCACGAACCGATGCTCATGCTCAGCTCGACGATCTCGTGCTGGCTGTAGTGCTGGGTCATCCTGCCCCAGAACTCCTCGTCGAGCCCGTGGTGGTCCAGCGCGTACCGCTCGGCGTACTCGGCGGCCAGCCTGGTCCGGTCGTCGAACGCTTCCGTTGTGCGCCAGTTGGTCACCGCGTCGGGGAAGTCGTCATCGACTTTCACGCCGTCGCGCTCGGTGCGCCAGTCGAGGCAGAACATACATCCGTTGATCTGGGCGATCCGCAGTCGTGCGGCCTCGAACTCGCGCAGGCCCAACGTGGTGTTGGCGTACACGGCGAGGGAGAAGTTCGCCGCCGCGGCGCCGATGCCCGGCACCATCTCGCCCCAGACGTACGCGATCGGGTCCTTGCCGTCGGGAATGTCGATGTTCATCGCCGCCTCCTCAGCCCAGCATATTAGAACACGTTTCAGTTTGTCACGTGCTGAGTTTCCCGACCGCCGGGCGCAACGGGACGTCGATCGCGTCGTACAGCCCGGGTTCGGCGTCGACCAGCCAGTCGATCGCGCCGACGAGCCTGCCCACCGCAGTGGCGTTCCCCCCGGCTGAGGCGTTGCCGTTCTCGTCGGACGCCTGGACCGTGACCTCGATCCGCGGGTTGCCCTCGATGATCACGCGGTGCGCGCCGTCGCCACTTGGCGGCATCGGCCAGTCGGGTGCGCAGGACGGGTGGATCCGCGTGACGTGCTCGACCACGATCCGCGGCTCGCCTCGAACGATACCCTGGACCTCGAACCGCAGCGCGCCCTGCGTGCCCTTGTCGAACTCACCCATCCGCTCAGTCGTGACGGTGTCATCCAACTCGCGCCGCGCCAGCGTCTCGCGGATCTCGTCCAGCTCGACGCCCAGCGCACGGGCCATCAGCCGGATCTGGCCGCCCCACACCATGGTCGGGATGCCGGGGGCGACCATCGGCGGCGAATAGTCCATCGGCTGCCCCATTCCGACCAGCCACCGGACCGAATCGGGCTGGTCGTAACTGGTGTAGTCGAAGATCTCCTGGCAGCGAATCACGTCGATGTCCGTGGCGACACCGCTGATCAGCAACGGCAGGATGTCGTTGCCCCACCCGGGATCCACGCCGGACACGAGCAGCGCCCCACCGCCGTCCTTGACCGCGGCCAGCAACGGATCCCGCAGCTCCGCGGGCGCGTTGCGCTGGTCGTAGAGCGCATAGACCGACGGCGTCACCACCACGGCGCCGACACGGATCGCCTTGATGATGTCCTCGACGGCCTCGTTCGGCCTGATCTCGCCGGACGCCGCGTAGACAACGGCTTTCGGGCCGCCTGCCAGCACCGCGTCCACGTCGCTGGTCGCGCTGATTCCCAGTTCGCGGTCCAGGCCTGCCAGATCGCCCGCGTCGCGGCCGACCTTGTCCGGACTGTGCACGATCACTCCGGACAGCCGCAGCGCGGGGTGGGCTGTCACGGCACGGATCGACGCACGGCCGATGTTGCCTGTGCCCCAGACAACGGTGTCAATCAGGGGGGCGGTCATGGGGACTGAGGCTAATCACAGGGCACGCCGATCCGCCAGATCAAGTCAGCCGCCTGGCGCAACGGTCACCGGGGGCCGTACATGATCACCAGCACGCCAACGACGCAGATGCCCGCCCCGGTGTAGTCCCACACATCGGGACGGAACTTGTCGACGATCCACAGTAGACCACGGTTTCCCTAAGTCCTTGCCAGACCAGCCAGGCACCACCGATCTCCGCGATCGCGGCGAGACCGAACAGGACCAGCGACCGGATGACTGTCACGGTTCGACATCGTAGGTCTCCGCGTAGGCGCGCAGTCCGGGTGAGTCGATCACCTCGATGCGGCGGCGGCCGGTGCGGATCAGGCCCCGTGCCCGCAACGCCCGCAGCGACCTGGCCACCGAGGCCTCCGAAGTGGCCGCGAGGCTGGCCAGGTCGGGCTGTGAGATCGGCAGCACGGCCGTCTCCAGCTGGTCGCCGAGGCTGGCGAGCAGCCCGGCCAGCCTCGGCAGCACGGCCGGGACGAACGCCTCGACCAGTTGCTGGTTGGTCGCGAGCAGGCGTTCGGCCAACGCCTGCTCGACCTGGTCGTGCAGTGCCTGGTCGGCGCGGGTCGCCGCGGCGAACTCGACGTTGTTGATCAGCAGGGCGGTCACCTTCGACGTGGCGGCGACGCCCGCTGTGCGCGGCAAGGCGGTCAATGCCGCGATCTCCCCCAGCAGTGCGCCGGGGCCGCGCAACGTCAGCACCCGCTGCAGCCCGTTGCTGTAGCTCGTGACCACTTTGACCACTCCGGCGAGCACCACCACCAGGTGCCGGTCGGGCGCGCCCTGCCGCAGGATCTGGTCACCCTCCTCGTAACACACCTTCGTACCGATCTTGGCCAGCTGATCCCGTTGTGCCGACGTCAGCTGCCGCCAGAAACCCACTCGCGCCACCCCCATGGCCGACCTTGCCGTTACCTGTCATGTGACCAGATCCGGATGGTCACGACCGGCTTGGCTGGCTCTTGTCACGATCACACACTATTGGGGGGCGCAACACCTATGGCAGCCGACCACGCGACCCGGTTCGCGGCGAGTTTCGTCGCAATGCTGGCCGCACACCAGATCTCCGACTACTGGGTGCAGACCGACTACCAGGCAACCAACAAGGGACGACACGGGAGCGTCGCCGAGGACGCCGCCGGCCGTGCCGCCTGTCTGGCGCACGTCGTTTCCTACTCGGCAGTCGGTACGGCGGCGGTCGCGGGCATCGGCCGTCTGCTGCGACTCGGCGCCAGCTGGCAGGGAATTGTTGCCGGGCAGGCGATCTCGGCCGTGAGCCACTACTGGGCGGACCGCAGGTTCCCACTACGGAGAATGGCGCGAAGACTCGGCAAGCTCGACTACCACGACAGCGGCGGCAGCGTGATGCTCGACCAGAGCTGGCACATCGGCTGGCTGACGGCCGCGGCGCTGGCCACCGCGCTGATCAGTCCATCCACAGTGGACACTGGCCCGACAGTCGACCCAGCGGTCACCCGCCGCTCCCCAGGCAGATGAACGGCCGCCGCAGCGGGTCGCGGCTGGTGGCGTCGGCCAGCGCGGTGGCCATCGGCACACCGGCCGCGAGCGATCGGTGCAGTTCGTACATCGCGCTCGCGGCTGCCGTGTCGCCGATCCGGTTGACCGCCGCCACGACCGTCGCCACGCCTGTGGCCAGCAGGACTCCGGCGAACCCGAGCGCCTCGTCGCCTGGCCGGACGTTGCTCAGCGCGAGTTCGCTGGCCGCCAGGACGACCTGGTGCGGCGGTCTGCGCAGCGACACCAGGTCGTGCGCGAACAGCGGGCCGTCGGCGAGTTCCAGCTTGGAGAACAGCGCGTTGCCGGGTTCGTGCTCTCCGTGCGCGGCCACATGGGCCAGTCGAGTGCCTTCCATTCCGGTCAGCGAACTGCCGACCGTCGCCTCCTGACCCACCAGCACCCTCGCATTCGGGTGGAACGCGCTGAGTGCCTGGACCTCGCCGATGTAGGTGGACAGCCCGACACCCTGCACCAGGACGACCGGCGCGGTGCGGTCGACAACGGTGTCCTGTGCGGTCAGCCACGAGGTCGCGGAGGGCGTCACCACAACGGACCGGCCGGTGAGTGAGGGCAAGGTTCCCCACGGAACGGAGTACAGCACCCCGGTGGGCACGATCACCAGGTCCCGGTTCCCGACAAGTTCCGCCAGCGGGGACATCACCAGGCCGTCCAACGCCGCCGAAGTCCGCCGTGCGGAATGCGCCACTGCCTCGGCGAGTGGCGCCACGAGGTGGTCGGGCGCGTAGGCGTTCAGGTCCGCGTGCAGCCGCCGCGCGTTCTCGGTGACCGCCACCATGGATCCCAAGTGGACAAACCGGGCCCGTCCGCCGACGATCACGACAGCCGAGAGGGAATCGCGGCTGTCGACGAAGCTGATCAGGGCCTTCTCGCCGAGCCGCTCGGCGACCTCGGCGAAACTTGCCGCCGGACGCACACTGCTCAGCGACGACGAGGACGCCGCACGCCGAGCCACCTCGCGCTCCAGCTCCACGATCCTGGCCGTCACCGGTTTGCTCGGTTGCGAGTTGCTGAGCAGGCGCAACTCCGCCAGGACTTCCGCGAGCCCGGTGTCCGAGTCACGCTGGACTCGGAATCGATAGGTCTGTGCCCGGCTGCGTTCCAGCCAGGTGAAGACGTCACGCGGGTTTCCTCGCGTGACCGCCATCTCGATGGCCAACTGCCCCAGTTCCCAGCCGTGCAAGGCGGTACCGGACAGCAGGTCCAGCCCGGCCATCCGGCGCCGTGTCCGGTCCAACTCGGCCAGTCCCGCCCGGATCTGCGCCGATGCACGCCGGAAGTCCCGTGTCGCCATGGCGATCTCGGCACGGCACAACCGGTGGAGTACGACCTCGTCGACCGGTGTGCGCGGTCCGAGCCTGCGCACCCTGGTCATGGTGTACCGGGCCTGTTCGACGTCGCCGCTGGCGAGTGCGAGCCGTGCCGCGATCATCCGCGCGATCGCCGCCTCCCCACGCAGGTCGAGTGTGTACAGCCGGTCGGCGAGCTTGTCCGCCCGGCTGATCGCACCGGGCTTCGGGGTGTTGCGTTGCCGTTCGATCTCGAAGTCGGCGCGCAGTCCGGCCAGCCGGGCAACTTCCGCCCACGCCGTTTCGCCGCGCCTGGCGAACCGCCTGCTCGCGGAGGCAGCGGACTGGGCCGCGCGCTGGAACTCCCGTGTCAGCAGCCGAGCTGAGGCCATCGTCAGCTCGGCGTCCGCGACGAGGTGACCGTCGCCCTGTTGGCGCAGGCCGGGCAATGCTTCGTCCAGCAGCCGTTGGGCCTCGTCGGCGGCGCCCGCAGCGAGCAACGCCTTTGCCTGGTCCAGCAGCAGCCCTGGCACCAACCGGGTGTCCAGGCGGGCGTAGTCACGGGCGGCGCTCTCGTAGAGTCGGAGCGCGTCCGGAATGTCCCCGGTGAGTCTGCGGAGGTCACCGAGACGGTGTGCCGCCGTGGCGGCCAGCAGGCCCTGATCCTGTTCTCTGGCCAACGCCATCGCATGAGCGAGGTTACGATCTGCCGCAGCCGCTCTGTGCAGTCCCAGGTAGGCCAGCCCCCGGTTCAGCAGCACGCGAGCCGCCCCGTGCGGGTCGAATCGGCCGAGTGCGACGTCGTACCAGGCAATCGCCTGCACGAGGTCGCCTTGGTGGTGCAGGACCCTGGCTTTGTGGTCGAACACCATGCCGACCGTTGGTTCCATGGCCGGATCCGTCTCCAGAAAGCCGACCAACTCCACCGCACGGTCCACCAGCTCCAGTGCCGCCACCAACCTGCCGTCCCCGAGTTCGATCTGGCTCAGTGCCAGCAGCGAACGCGCGTACAACTCCGTCGTCCGGGTGCTACTGGCGCTACCCGGGAACATCGTCAGTGCCTGGCGGAGCAACCGCCTTGCATCCTGGGAACGGCCCTCAGCCATGCGGCGAGCGCCCAGCTCGTAGTTCATCTCCGCAGTGGCACCGGACTCACCCAGCCATGGGCTCGACATCGACATGTGGCCGCGCTGATAGGCGGACTTGCCTGCTCCAGTGGGGCCAGTCAGGAAGACGAGTCCGGTGGGCCTGTCCGTCCAGACCGGGAGTGTCGAGTGGGGAGCCGCCGCGAGCACACCCCTGTCGTCGCGGTGCAGGTCGGAGTCGACGTCGACCTGGAGGCCGACTCTCGGGTCATCCCAGAGGATCGCCGTACTCGAACTTGTCCCGAGGTCGACCACTGCGGGGGCCCTTGGTGGTCCGAACGTGCGCAACGCCAACGACAACAGCTTGTGCGACTGCTCCCCCGCCTCGGCCGCCATCCCTCGCAGGAGCGCGTGGTTCGCGGTGAGGTCCTTGGCTGGTACCGCCTCCGCGAGGTCTATGAGCTCGACCTTCAGCTCGTCCACGAGCGTGTCGCCCAAGGGCAGGCCGGATCGGCGCAGCTGCAACAAGCACACCAGCACGGTTAGCCGGTCGACCAGGTGCGGCTGGGTCGCGGGCAGCGACCGGCAGTACTCCAAGGTGTCCAGCAGGTCCGGTTTCGCCTCGGCGGCCAGGTTCTCCCGCGCGAGCATCCGTGCCATGTGGACGGTGAACGTGACGAAGTCGCGTGTGGCGCCAATCCTGGCGGCGCGTTCCCGAGCCTCGACAGCGAGTGCCCTGGCCTCCCCATATCGCTCAAGGCGTTGCAGCGCACGCACCTTGACGTCGACCACGCTCAGGGCCGTGTCACCGGTCTGCCTGGTGTGGTTGTCGATCTCGTCGAGCGCTTCGAGTGCCTCGTCGACCTCGAGCATGCCCGACACCCTGCGCACCAGCAACCTGCGGCGGACGTCCAGCTCCGCCTGCCGGATGTCCTCTTCGGACACTGCCAGCGCGTCCGACTTCGCGGCCAGATACGCCCTCGACGCAGGTGGCAGCTCCTCCACCGACGAGATCAGCTGCGCCAACGCCGTCTGGTCCCAGTACCTGTCCAGCACCGCCTTGCTCTGGCCCAGCATCAGCCGGTGGTACAGCTCCTCGGCGCGTGCCGTCGTTCCCTCTTGGACACGGTAGAATCGGACGGCAGCCCGGTGGATCCGCCGCACAGCCTCGGGATCGTCCTCGGCGAGCTTGCCCAGCATCATCCGCCGGACGTCCGCGCGGTGCACCACGGCACTGCCGTCCGGGGTACGACTGACCAGCGCGGCCTCGTGCGCCAGGCCCACGAACAACTCTGTTGCGCGCGACGAATCGTGCACCCGCACACCGCAGGGCTTGGCCAGCACGTCCTTGATCAGATCCGGAGTCACGCGGCGCAGGGTCAGGCCGGGGTGGGCGATCCGCCGGAGGTCCGGGTCTCTGATGTGGCCGAGCAGCCGCCGGTACAGCTCGCCTTCGATCGCGCCCCGGTGCACGGTGATGTCCCGTAGCGCGCTCGCCCGCACGTCCCCGGTGAGCACTCCGGCCATCAGGTGGATGACCAGCGGGCTGGTGCTGCCGACCTGCCTGATCCGCGCTGAAGCGTCCGCTGTGGACAGTCCGGGGACCATGCGGCACAACAGTCCGGTCGCGTCGCCGGGATCCAGGCCGGTCAGGGCGATGTGCTCGACGCGCAGATCCGGCGCGGGCGCGCGGCCCGCGAGCACGACCGAGCGCCTCGGCAGGCGTTCCCACAGTTCGGCGAGGAACTCGGCGAACCCACGCTGGACGAACGTGTCGCGGCGCTGCACCTCCTCGTAGGTGTCGAAGACGATGACGATCGGCCGGTCGGCCACCACGTCGACGAGGCCGTACAACAGCCGCAGTGTGTCGCCGACCTTGCCGGAGCGCAGTCGTTCGTGGCATTCCGTGGCCAGTGCCGCTGCTCGCGGGTCGTCGAGCTGCGCGGTCAACTGGCTCGCGACGGACGCGATCATGCTGGCCGGTTTGGCCGGGTCAAGCGCGCTGTGGTCGAAGTTCAGGTAGGCGACCAATGACGTGTCCACAGCGGACAGCAGATAACGGACCGCGAGCGCGGACTTGCCGACGCCACCGATCCCGTGGACGAACACCGGCTGTTCGCTCGCTTCGCCTGCCAGTCGTTCCAGTTCCCTGTTCCTGCCGATGAAATGGTCACCGGCCAGTGCGCGCAACGGTTCCAGCAACTCACCGAGGCCGAGATGCATGGCGAGGTCTGCGCTGCCGGGAATGTGCGGTGCCGCGTCGCCGAGCCAGCGCACAAGCCACGCCACCGCGCGCAGCCGCCGCAGGTCCAATGTGTCCAGTGCGACCGGCTCGGCCGCGCCGACGTACTGGTCGATCGCCCACTGGCGGTCGTCGGCCGGGCGGTGGGAGATCCTCGACCATGTGCTGCGGAGCCGGTCGAACGGGAACCGCCGGACGACCGTGCGGCGTGTGGAGTCGTTCAGACGCCAGTGGCGTTCGCCGTCACCGGTCCGCACGCGCGTCGACTCCGGGAACAGCGCCGCACCACTCGACTCCGCCAGGTCCCCGTCGACTCCGAGCCACGGCATGTCGTAGTGCGACAACAGGGCCGCGCGCAGCCAGACCTCGTCCATGTCCGTCAGGTTCATGGCGCCTCGCCAGGTCGGAAGTGGGCGTGCGCGGCTCGTGACGCGGCCGACCCGACGAGCTTCAAGTCGGCGAGGTCCACCGCGTCCGCGACGACCGTCCGGACGAGCTCGCTCACCTGGTCGTCGGAGATGCTTGTGCCGACGTGCTGGGCGAGACCGTTGAAGAAGGCACGCACGTGGGCCTCGGTCAGCCCGGAGAGCTGTTCGTGCCGCAGCACTTCCAGCACGGACGGCGCGAAGTCACCGGGATGACCGGTGACGATCAGCCGGGTCTCCCCCAGCTGTCCCGCTTCGACCTCCCTGGCCAGCTGGGCGACCACCACGTGCACGCCACTCGGCACGTGTGGCCGGTCCAGTCCGTCGACGAACAGCCACCGCAGCCGCGGCGGCAACGCGGCAAACCGGCCGACGAAGATGTCCACCAGTTCCCGCGCCGTGCGGGTCTGCTCGGTGTTGGTGTCGACGTCGAACCGTGCGGCCAGTCCCAGTCTCGTGCACAGCATGGTCATGAACGTGGTCATGTCGACGTGGTCGTAGACGTCGTCCTCGAGGTCGATGATCTTGAACTCGCAGTCCAGCGCCGGATCGCCCGCCATGTGCTGGATCAGGTGACGGCTGTAGGACTTGCCCGTACCCGGTTCCCCGGTGATCGCCAGCACCGGATACGAGCGCAGCACCATGTCCACCAGGTGCTCCCTGAGTTCGGCGCGGTCCAGCAACGCCCGCGCGCAGCCCGGCCCGAGCAGCAGCGACAGGTGCCGTTCGGGCACCGAGTACCAGTTCGCGGCCATCACGTGCGCGCCGAGCACCCGGTCCAGCGCCGGGGCCACCGCCGGTTTGCGGGCCTTGACCTGCTCGACCAGCACTTCGAGGCAGCCTGCTTCGAAGCTGTCCCTGGTGATCGACGGCCACAGCAGCGCGGCACTCTGGCCCCACGCGTAGTCCTTCGGCGGCAGGCCGACCGCCTGGCAGATCTCCTCGATCTCCGGGGCGTGGTGGAACGCGGCGCCGAGCGTGTCGTGCAGCAGCCGGGCTGTGCCGTCACCCCAGTTCGGGCCGTGGATCCACTTCACCGTGTCACACCTGGCCGCTGTCCAGACCGAGTTCCGCGATCCGGTCGAGCACGCGGCCGATCGCCCGTCCCTGGTTGCGGTACGCCGTGCCGTCGTCCTCGGAGGTCGGCACCCATTTGTGGTGCAGCGCGACCACTCGCCAGCAATCGTCGAAAACAGGCGACCCGGACGACCCCGCCTCGGTGTCGGTCCAGTACTGCACGACATCATCGTCGACGTACTTGACCACGTTGTGGTGCATGGCGATCTTCTTGGGCAGGCCGTGCGGGTGCTGAATGATCGACACCCGGTCTCCTGCCCGTACGGTCACGGACCGTTCCAGCGCGAGAACGGGCACGTCCTCGGGTATCGGCTCGGCCACGGTGATGATCGCGAAGTCGTGTGTCCTGTCGCCGCGGATCGATTCCGCGGCACAGGCGACAGCGGTGCCTTTTCGCAGTGTTCCTGTCGTGTCGAGTTCGTAGCCGAATTCGGCGACGACATCGATCGCGGGCATGCCGCCCGCGTACAGAACATGGTGATTGGTGAGCAGGGTGCGTTGGCCGATCCGGAAACCCGTGCCGAGGCAGCGCTTGGTCGGATGCGTCACGGTCAGTCGGCAGACGGCACCCGCCCGGTCAAGGCCGTGCTGCAGGTAGGCGACATCGAGCAGGGTTTCCTCGCTGGTGAAGATCTGCCGCTCGTGGGTGTCGGACGCGAAATTCTTCCACCGGACCGTGCCGTCGGAATCCGTGCCGGACAGGTCGGCGGGGAGAATGGCGTCGGCCCTGGTCACCTCGTCGATCCGGGCCCAGCACCCGGGATGGTGTTTGCGTACGGCGTCCAGCAGATCCGGCAGCTGGCGGAAATCCGCGGCGAGGTTGAGCACGTCGAACCAGAGCCGGTGCGCGGACTGGCCCCACGCGATTCTGGCCAGCGGCAAACCGGCGTCCGCCACGATCATCTCGATCGCTGTGTCCCGATACACGACGGCGCTCAGCAGGTCTCTGAGCTCGCGTAATCGCGCGTCGCTCCACGGCAGCGGATAGGTGTCGAGAAACGCGGTCATCGGAGTAGTTCGTTTCCCCTCTGCGTGCACCAGCGGCCATGAATCCTACCGAGGGGAAATGTGGATCAGGTGTGCGCACCGACCAGACGCGTCAAATCGGTGAGTCCTTGGCCCAACGGCAGGTCCACGCGAATAGCCGCGTATTCGTCGCCCCTGGTCCGGCCCCGGTTGACGATCGCGACGGGCTTGTCCGCCTTCGCCGCGTAGCGCACGAACCGCAGCCCCGACATGACTGTCAGCGACGAGCCGAGGACGACGAGCGCCTTGGCCTCGTCGACCAGCCGGTAACACTGTTCGACTCGGGACTTGGGGACGTTCTCGCCGAAGAACACCACGTCCGGTTTGAGCACCCCGGTCTCGCAGTCGGCGCACGAGACCAGCCGGAACTCACGCACGTGGTCCTCGGCCAGGTCCACGTCACCGTCGGGGTTCACGCGGATGGCCGTGGCGGTGAAGGACGGGTTGGCCGCGTGCAGCCGCCGGTCCAGTTCCTCGCGGGGGCTGGTGGCCCGGCAGTCCAGGCACACCACGCGGTCGAGGCTGCCGTGCAGTTCCACCACGCCCGGCGTGCCCGCTGCCTGGTGCAGGCCGTCGACGTTCTGGGTGATCACGCTCGACACGAGTCCCCCGGCGCACAACGCGGCCACGGCCCGGTGCCCGTCGTTCGGGTGTGCCCTGGCGATCGTGCGCCAGCCGACGTGGCTGCGCGCCCAGTACCGTCTGCGCCCCTCGACGCTGCCGACGAACTCGTCGTACGTCATGGGGGTGTTGCGGCGCAGGCTGCCCGACGCGCCGCGATAGTCGGGAATGCCGGACTCTGTGGACAGTCCCGCCCCGCTCAGCACCAGCACCGCGCCCTCGGCGAGGACGTCGGCCAACTCCGACAGGTCCGTCGTCCGTGGCAACGGTTCCCCGACCGGGGTGTAGCTCAATGTCGGCCGTGTCCGCACGTCGGCAAGCCTACGTGGAAAAACCGGATGCGACGCGGCCGCGCGGTTGCTACCGTGCCCGCCGGATCGCATCACAGGAGGTTTCATGCGCCGAGTAACGACAGGCCCCATCCTTCGTTGCTCGCACGCATACAAGGACCTCCCACTCCATGCGGATGCTCAACCTCGGCATAGTCGCGCACGTCGACGCCGGTAAGACCAGCCTGACCGAACGCCTGCTGTTCGACGCGGGCGCCATCACGCACCTCGGTTCGGTCGACGGCGGTGACACCAGGACAGACGCGATGGACCTGGAACGCCGTCGCGGCATCACGATCCGGTCGGCCGTCGCGACGTTCACCGCCGCCGGTCACACGGTTCACCTGATCGACACACCCGGCCACACGGACTTCGTGGCCGAGGTGGAACGCGCCCTCGGCGTGCTGGACGGCGCGATTCTCGTGCTGTCGGCCGTCGAAGGCGTACAGCCGCACACCCGGGTGCTGATGCGGACACTCCAGTCCCTCGGTGTGCCCACGGCCCTGTTCGTCAACAAGATCGACCGCCGCGGGGCGCGCCACACTGATCTGCTGCACGACATCCGGCAGATGCTCAGCCCGTCGGCGATCGCGCTGAACCGCCCGTACGCGCTGGGCACGCCCGACGCTGGCGTCGAGCCGGTGCCGCCGGGGCCGGAGTGGGCGGACGTGCTCGCCGAACACAGCGATGCCGTCCTGCAGTCCTACCTGGACGGTCTGGATCCGGTGCTGCTGCGGGACGAGCTCGCGCGCCAGACCGCGGCCGGGCTGGCGCATCCGGTGTTCTTCGGGTCGGCCATCACCGGGGCCGGTGTCGAGGCGCTGCGCCAGGGCATCGTGGACCTGCTGCCGTCGGCCGAACCGGTGCCGGGCCCCTTGGACGGCACGGTGTTCGCGATCGAGCACGATCCGGCGGGCCGCAGGTTCGCGGTGGCCAGGTTGTTCGCCGGGACGCTGGCTGTGCGCGACCGGGTCACGTTCACCCGCCGCGACCAGACCGGTGCGGTGGTCGTCGAATCGGGCAGGGCGACCGAGGTGCTCGACGCCGACCGTCGGCAGACGGTGATCGAGGCGGGCGGTATCGCCCGGATCGGTGGCGTGCCGGGGCTGCGGGTCGGCGACCGGCTCGGGTCGACCGCCACACCGCCCGTACCTGCCCGTTTCCGGCCACCGACGCTGGAAGCGGTGGTCACGTCACTGGACCGGGACCTGTACACCGGACTGGCGGCACTGGCCGACGAGGACCCGCTGATCAACGTCCGGCAGGGCCCGAGCGCGGGCAGCCTGGTCGTGTCGCTCTACGGCGAGGTGCAGCGTGAGGTGATCGCGACGAGGCTGGCCGAGGAGTTCGGGGTGACAGCCGAGTTCTCGGCGCCCCGGGTGGTCTGCGTCGAGCGGGTCACCGGCACCGGCCAGGCCGTGAAGTTCATCGGCGAGACCGTGTTCGTCGGAACGGTGGGTCTGCGGATCGAGCCGGGTGACGTGGACTCGGGCGTGCGGTACCAGTTGGAGGCGGAACGGGGTTCGCTGCCCGCCGCGTTCATGACCGCCATCGAGGACACGGTGCGCGCCACCCTGGCGTCCGGGCTGCACGAGTGGCGAGTGGTGGACTGTCTGGTGACGCTCACGCACACCGGGTACGACAGCCCGGTCACTGTCGCCGGTGACTTCCGCGGCCTCACGCCCCTTGTCCTGATGGAGGCACTGGCGGCGGCGGGCACGGTGGTGTGCGAACCGATGGAGCATGTGCGGATCGCCATGCCCGCGGACGTGGTCAGCGCCATCCTGACCCTGCTCGTGCGCTCCGGCGGGGCGCCGGAGATCCCGGTCGTCCACGGCGACGAGGCCACGGTGACGGCCACCGTGCCGTCCGGATGTCTGCGCGCGATCGAGCAGGCACTGCCCGGACTGACCAGCGGACTCGGCACGTTGACCACGCGCTTCGCCGGTTACCGGCCGTGTGCCACGCGGACACCGCACTAATGTCGGCCCCATGAGCCAACTGGTGTCGGGCAAGGTCGTGCTGGTCATGGGTGCGGACGGGCTGATCGGCGGCGGGATCGCCCGCCGGTTCGCCGAATCCGGCGCGGACGTGGTCGCGCACGCGAAAATCGGCGAGGTCGACGGCGTCCGCACGGTGACCGGCGACCTGACCGACGAGCAGGTCTGCCACGACCTTGTCCGTACGGCGGCGGAGTGGCGGGGGCGACTGGACGCGGTGGTCAACAGCGCGGGGATCCAGCCGGTGCAGATGCTCGACGGGATGACGGCAGCACAATGGCGTGCGGTCGTGGACACCAACCTGACCTTGGCGTTCAACTGCACGCAGGCGGCGGTGAACGTCATGCGGGACAACGGAGGCAGCGTCACGCACATCGCGTCGATCGAGGGCAGCAGGCCCGCCGCCGGGCACGGCCACTACAACGCCGCCAAAGCCGCGCTGATCATGCACGCCCGCTCCGCCGCGTTGGAGTACGGCAGGCTCGGCATCCGGGTCAACACCGTCTCACCCGGACTGATCGAGCGGCCCGGAATCGCCGACCAGTGGCCGGACGGCGTGGAAAGGTGGCAGAAGTCCGCGCCGCTGGGCAGGCTCGGCACGCCTGAGGACATCGGTGACGCCTGCGTCTTCCTCGCCTCACCGATGGCTTCCTGGTTGACCGGACACGACCTGGTCGTGGACGGCGGGATGAGCGCAACGCAGGGCTGGTGAGCCCAGTCGGCACTTGCGGGAGCGTACCCGCCCTGGAGGCCGACGGGGCAAACTCCCGGCTCTTCTGGGGGCACGCACCCTGCCAGTTGGGTGGGCCCCGCGGCGAGCATGGTCGCCGTGAAGGTACTTTTCAGCAGTTTCGCCGAACCTGGCCACCTCTACCCGTTGCTGCCGCTGGCCGAGGCGATGCGGGACGCCGGGCACAGCGTCACGTTCGCGACCGGCCACGAGTTCACGCCCGCCTTGCGATCACTGGGTTTCCAGACCGTGACAGCGGTCGGGTCGATCACCGACGCGCTCAACCGGGCGGTCACCGGCACGCAGGACGCGCAGTCGCACGCCGTGCAGGTTCAGGCCGCGATCTGGGCCGCGGCGGGCGGGGCGGCCGACATGCCGGGGCCGGAGGTGATCGCCGAGGTCGCCGAGGTGTCCGGTCGGTTCACCGCGAACGCCTGCCGTGAACTGCTCCCGGTGGTCGACGAGGTCCGGCCGGATCTGATCGTGTACGAGGACGTCAACATCGGCGCGGGCCTCGCCGGGGCGGCACGGGGCGTGCCGTCGGTCTCGGTGTCCGCGCTTCTGCTTGGCGCACCGGCGTTCCTGCACGACGCGATGGCCGAACCGCTGGCGGGAGTGTGGACGGAGATCAGCTCGGAGCCCTTCCCCGACCCGCAGTTGCGAGTGGACACCCGCCCGCTCGGCTTCGGCGACGACCTGGTCGACGTGGTCGTGCCGCGCACGCCGATGCGCCCGGTGCCGTGGGGCATGCCCGGCAGCGAACTGCCGGAGTGGGTCACCGAGCCCCGCGACCGGCCACTTGTGTACGTGACCATGGGTTCCGTGCCGTTCGCCGAGCATGACCGGCTGCGCGCGACCATCGACGGCCTTGCGGGGCTCCCGGTGGACGTGCTGGTCAGCGTCGGCGACAAGAACGACCCTGCCGAATGGACTGGTCTGCCGGAGTCGGTGCGGGTGACCGGGTTCGTGCGGCAGGACCTGGTGCTGCCGCATGTGGACGTGGCTGTGCACCACGGCGGCAGCGGCACGACCACCGGCTGTCTGGCCAACGGTGTGCCCCAGCTGGCACTGCCGTGGATGGCGGACCAGTTCCCGAACGCGCTGGCGATCGACATCGCCCGGGTCGGTCTGTCCCTGCAGTACCACGAGGTGACGGCGCCGACGGTCGAGCACGCGGTCCGCGAACTGCTGGACACTAAGGGCTACTCGGCGCGGTCCCAGGCGTTTCGGGAGACCATCGAGGCCATGCCGTCACCGTCCGAGGTGGCCGCATACCTGGAAACTCTCGTCTGACCACACCGGATCAGCCAGGGTGGCCTGGTGCCGTCCACTCTTCGAAGGAGTCCCAGGCCGCGAGACGCCTGCCGCTGGTGAACCGCCGGTGCGCGCCGGTCAGCGGGTCGTCGAACTCGAGCACCTTCGCCAGCAGCTGCAACGGCTTCGTGAAGTCGTCGAGCGGTTTCTCCCGCAGGTCCGGGTAGAAGTCGTCACCGAGGATCGGCACGCCGAGGCCGTTCATGTGCACCCGCAGCTGGTGTGTCCGCCCGGTCGCGGGAAGCAGCCGGTAACGGCCGAGTCCGTCGCGCCGCTCGGCGAGCTCGACCCGGGTCTCGGCGTTGGGTTCGCCCGGGACTTCCTGCGAGACAAGCACTCCCCGTTCCTTGACGATCCGGCTTCGTACCGTTGTCGGCAGGTCGAGCTCGGGGCGGTGCGCGGCGATGGCCTCGTATTCCTTGTGCACCTGGCGATGCCGGAACATCTCCTGGTACTTCCCGCGCACCGCACGGGTGATGACGAACATCATCAGACCGGCGGTGACGCGGTCGAGCCGGTGCGCGGGCGAGAGGTCGGGCAGGTCGAGGTGGCGGCGCAGCCGGACCAGTGCGGTCTCCTGGATGTGCCTGCCACGCGGGATCGCGGCGAGGAAATGCGGTTTGTCCACCACCAGCAGGTGTTCGTCGCGGTGCACCACGGTGACCTCGAACGGGACTTCCACCTCGTCGGGCAGGTCGCGGTGGAACCAGATGAACGAGCCGGGCACGAACGGCGCCTCGACGCCGAGCGGACCGTCCGTCCCGACGATGCGCTCCTCGCGCAGCATCTGTTCGATCCGCTCCGGCGCCACTCGTGGCAGCCGGTGTACGAGGTGTTCCAGCAGCGAGCCCCACTCGCCGTCCTCCGGCATCCGCAGTCGTGCCGCGTCCAGGCCGTGCCGGGGTGGGAGGGGAGATCGAAGCCGTCGGCGCACGGGTCGGAACTGTAACCGACCACACCATTGTATGCAGTATACGCTTGCGTGGCCTAAACTGGAACCATGTACTCAGTCACCAACCCGGCCACGGGCGAGCTGATCGAGGAGATCCCCAACTCGACCGAGGAGGAGGTCCAGGCGGCGATCGACAAGGTCCACCGCGGGTACACCGCGTGGCGCCGCCGCACGGTGGAGGAACGCGCCAAGATCGTACTGCGCGCGGCGGAGCTGTTCGCCGAACGCGCCGACGAGCTGGCCGAGATCATGACGCTGGAGATGGGCAAGCGGATCAACGAGGGCCGCGGCGAGGTCGGCATCGTCGTCGACATCTTCACCTACTACGGCACGCACGGGCCCGCGCTGCTGGCCGACGAGCCGCTGAAGGTCAAGGGCGGCGACGCGGTCATCCGCAAGGAGCCGATCGGCGCGCTGCTCGGCGTGATGCCGTGGAACTTCCCGTGCTACCAGGTCGCCCGGTTCGTGGCGCCGAACCTGGTGCTCGGCAACACGATCCTGCTCAAGCACGCGTCGATCTGCCCGCGCTCGGCGGTGGCGATCGAGCAGGTACTGCGCGACGCGGGCGTCCCGGACGACGCGTACGTCAACATCTTCGCCTCCAGCAGGCAGGTTCCCGCGATCCTCGCCGACCCGCGCGTCCAGGGCGTGTCGCTGACCGGCAGCGAGGCGGCCGGTGTGTCGGTGGCCGCGGAGGCGGGCCGAAACCTCAAGCGCTGCGTGCTGGAACTCGGCGGCTCGGACCCGCTGATCGTGCTGGACACCCACGACATGGACGAGACGGTCAAGGCGACGTCGACCGCGCGGATGCGCAACTGCGGGCAGTCCTGCAACGCGCCGAAGCGGATCATCGTGCTGTCGGACATCTACGACGAGTACGTCGACAAGTTCACCAAGCGCGTGGGCGACTACTTCCAGCCCGGTGACCCCGCCGACCCGAAGACGACGCTGCCGCCGCTGGCGTCGATCGCCGCGGCCGACGAGGTGGCCGGTCAGGTCGAGCAGGCCGTCGAGCAGGGCGCGACGCTGCGGACCGGTGGCAGGCGGATCGGACCGGGCGCCTACCTGGAGGCGACCGTGCTGACCGACGTGACGCCCGAGATGAACGCGTACTACGAGGAGATCTTCGGCCCGGTCGCACTGATCTTCAAGGCGGACTCCGAGGAGCAGGCGATCGCGATCGCCAACGACTCGCCGTTCGGCCTCGGCGCCGCGGTGTTCGGCACGGACCCGGAGCGCAACCGCGGGGTGGCCGACCGGATCGAGTCGGGCATGGTCTACCTGAACAAGTCCGGCGGGTCCCAGGCCGACCTGCCGTTCGGCGGGATCAAACGGTCCGGGATGGGCAGGGAACTCGGCGCACTGGGCATCGAGGAGTTCATGAACAAGAAGTCCATCAGGCTCTGATTCCAGTTGGGGGCACCTACGTTCCCGTGAAGTGCCCCCAACTGGTGGTTCTGGTTACAGCGTGAGCGTCCAGGTGTCGATCGTGCCGACGTCCTGACGGGCCACGTCCTGCACCCGCAGCTGCCAGGTGCCGTTACGGACCTCGCCGGACACGTTGACCGTGTAGGTCTGGTCGACGTTGTCCGCGCTGTCGGAGGTGCTGGAAGCCTTCAGCCGGTACGCGCTGCCGTCCGGAGCGACCAGGTCGATCACCAGGTCACCGCGGTAGGTGTGCTTGATGTGCACCTCGGCGGTGCTGGTCGCCGACGCGTTGCCGGCGCACCCGGCGAAGGCCACCGAGCTCGTCACCGTGGTCAGGTCCGCGATGGCCACGTCGGTGCCGTTGGTCTGCGGGGTGCACGTCGGGGCCGTGCCGACCGTCCACTGGAAGTTCGTCGACGCCGAGCCACCCGCGGTCGCGGTGGCGGTCGCCGTCACGGTGTAGGTGCCCGCCGTGGTCGCCGTGCCCGTGATCAGGCCGTTGGACGATCCGATCGAGAGGCCGGTCGGCAGGCCAGTGGCGGACCATGTGTACGGCGCGGTGCCTCCGGATGCCGACAGCTGGAGGTTGGCCGACCCGCCGACCGCCGTGGTCTGCGGACCCGGGTTGGTCACGGACACCCCTGGCGTGCCGCCGTTGACGCGCAGCAGCTTGTTCGGCGTGCTCGCACCGGGGTTGGTGACCTTGCCCGGGGTCGCCGCGGCGGTGATCGCGCTGTGCACCTCCGCCGGGGTCTTGCTCGGGTTGTCCGCCAGGTACAGCGCGACGGCGCCAGCGACGTGCGGTGCGGCCATCGACGTGCCGCTCATCGTCGCCGAACCGGTGTTGTTGTTGTACGACGCCGAGACGATGTCCTGTCCGGGCGCGAAGATGTCGGTGCAGGTACCGAAGCTGGAGAAGGACGCGCGGGCGTCCGTGCGCGCGGTGGCGGCGACGTTGATCGTCTGAGTCACGCGCTGTGGCGAGTACTGGCACGAGTCGTCGTTGAAGTTACCGGCGGCGACGGCGTAGGAGACGCCCTTGCCGACGGACGCGCGCACGGCGTCGTCCAGCACGCGGCTCGGCTCGTTCTTCACGCCGGTGTAGAGGCTCATGTTGGCCACGGCGGGCAGGACGGCGTTGGCGGTGACCCAGTCGACGCCCGCGGCCTCGGTGGAGATCGAGCCGCCACCCTGGCAGTTGAGCACACGGACGGCCTTCAGCTTGACCTTCTTGGCCACTCCGAAGGTGTTGCCGCCGATCGTGCCCGACACGTGGGTGCCGTGGCCCTGGCAGTCCTTGCCCTGCTGACCGTCGTTGAAGGCGTCGAAACCGAACGTAGCCCGGCCGCCGAAGTCGCTGTGGTTGTAGTTGATCCCGGTGTCGATGACGTACGCGGTGACGTTCGACGCCTCGGTGGAATAGCTGTAGTTCTGGTTCAGCGGAAGATCCGCCTGGTCGATCCGGTCCAGACCCCACGACGGCGGGTTCGGCTGGTCGGTCAGCAGGCCGACCGTGCGGTCCTGTTCCACATAGGACACCGCAGGGTCGGCGGCCAGTTTGCGGGCCTGCGTCGCGGACATGGTGACCGAGAAGCCCTTGAGCGCGGCCTGGTACACGAAGCCGACCTTGCCGCCGTAGCGTGCGGTCAGCCCGTCGGCCGCGCCACGGACAGCGACGGTGTCCTTCAACACCACGACATAGCTGTCCTGGATCTTGTTGGGCGCGTTCTCCGCGATGATCTGCTGAGCGGCGGCCGCGTTCGTCGGCAGGACTGCCGCGAACACAGCCGCGGCGGCGACACCGGTGCCGAGAATTCTTCCTTGCAGCGATCTGAGACGCATGAAAGCTCCTTGCGCGCAGGGGCACCGGAGACTGCCAGCCCTCGATGGCGTGTTCCCGGTGGTGATGAGCTCGTGCTGCGAGGATTATTTGATCTGTCCACCAACTGGGACAACGTACTTTCGTACGGTAATTCCGGGTTTACCCCACATGGCCGATTCGTCGGGTCATTGCCGGGGACAGATGGCCGTCACGAGCACGTGATCCGAAGGTAACGGAACGTGGCGCTGAACGGCTCCGAGTCCGGTGTCGTGTTCAGCGCCATCACGCCCACCCGCACAGCCCTCGTCACGGGCGCCGGTGCGCCCACCGGTTGCCAGTCGCCGTTGTTCGGGGTGTCCCGCCACTCCGCCTTGACCTGGCCGTCGTGACGTGACAGCCGCAGTTCGACGTTGGTGGCGCTGGCGGGAACCGTCACCTGCTCACCGTCGCCGTAGTACGCGACCACGTCGTCGAAACCGCGTTCCAGCCGCACGTAGTGGTGCGCGTCCTCGAACACCAACAGGCCCGCCGCCTGGTCGGCCACCGCCGGGTCGGTGAAAACCTCGGTCTGCACGGTGAAATCGTCCGAGACCGTGGTGTACAGGAACGGCGCGGTCACCTCACCGCCGATGTCCCCGCCGATGTCACTGCCTGGGCGGGCGGTCATCTCCAGCCGCCCCTCGATGAAGTCGTAGGTCGACCGGCCGCCGCGGTCGTTCATCCGGTTGAGGCCCTCGACACCGGCCGCCGAGGCGAAGTCCGCCAGCCACGGCTGGCAGCCAGGGCGCTCCGGCAGGTACTCGAACACCACCGCGACCGACGTGACCACCAGCAGCGCCGCTCCCGCGTACAGCCAGTTCCGGCGACCGTCGGGGCGGTCGGGATCATCCCCGCTGTCCGCTGCCGCCCGGTGGCCCATCAACGCAGTATCCACCTCGCCCCGGTGGTCGTACACCGCTCGGCGGAACCGGTTACGCAGTCGGGCAACCCGCTCTGTCAGCGGGACGCCCGGACGGGGCGGGTCAGAACACGTCACCGACTCTCGGCGGGCCGAGGGTGAGCTCGCCCGCGGGGTCCAGATCCACCCGCAGTCGCCGCTCACCCCCGACCCGGTGGGACCGCGCGCGGCCACGCACCCGAACCTCCACAATGGACCCTGTGTCGGCCGGAACCGTGACCACTTCGGCGATCCCCACCGAGTAGTTCGTCTCGACGCGGTCGCCGCGCCAGGCTCGCGTCCCGTCGACGAGCACGACCACCTCGTCACCGGCGAATCCCTCGCCCAGTTCGACCGACAGCGTCATGGGCCGATTATCCCTCCAGCGACCGGATCACCGACGGTGGCTCGTTGTTCGACTGGGCCAGGCCTCGGATGTCCGCGCGCAGGTCGCGGGCACCTGCTTCGTCGCCAGCCTGTGCGTGGCTGTCGGCGAGGTACGCCGCCGCCTGGTAGACCGTCCGGTTGTCGAGTCCTCCTTCTCCTCGTGAGTCGTCGATCGCGCCGCGCAGCAGTTCGTCGGCGCGCACGAGATCCGGTTCGCGGACCTCGATCCCGCGGTCGGGCCGCACTGTGGTGAACGGCCTGGCCTGGTTCATGCCCAGCGCGAACCGGGCGTACACCGCGCTCGGGTGATCGCCGTAGTGCTGTGCGACGGTTTCCAGCGCCGCCGTGCCGTTGGACAGGTACGGCGAGTCCGTGCCCATCAGCGTGAGCACCATGCCGGTCTGGTCGCCCAGCATCAGGTCGGCGACGATGTCGCCTTCCACCGAGCGGGGCGCGCCGACACGGACCGTCGTCGCGTTGGACATGATCAGGTCACCGGCCGGTGTGGCGTAGGCGGCCCGGATCCGGTACGTGCCAGGGTCTTCGAAGACCTGCCCGACCTCGGCGTCGTACCCGATGTACGCGCTGACCGGCAGTTGCTCGCCGCCGCCGCAGGACACCAGTTCCGGTGTGACGCAATGGGTCACCGGCGGCCGGTGCACGATCACATCCCCGCGCGGCCTGCTGACCGCGATCTGGACGAACTGGTACTTCGGGTGCAGCTGGTCGCGGGCGTTGACGCGCTGGGTGCGCTCAGCGGTCAGGGTGATGTCGAGGACCATGGGTGTGCCGAGCACCGGCCGTGCCTGTGTCGGCTTGATCTCCAGCCGCAGTCCGGTGTTGTCGGAGAGGTGGTCGGCGTACTCGTCGGCCACTTCCAGTGCGGCGCCGATGCCGAACGGGTCGCCGCCCATGATCACGGCGTTGCGGAAGCCGTGCCGCAGGTGCGTCAGTTCCAGGTCGTCGAACACGAACGGGAACGCCGCCCAGAACGCCGCTTCACCGGACGGCCCGCCGTTGAGTGGCACGTAGTTGCGCGGGTAGTTCATCCACGACAGGCTGTGCACCCGGTTGGGCATCGGCGGGTTCATGAACTGCTTGTGGAACGAGTGGAACAGGTTGAAGCAGTGCCCGAGCTCGTGCACGTTGGTGTAGAGCTGGGTGCGGTGGTTGGTCGCGATCCGCTCGTAGAAACTGGCGCAGCCCTGCCGTTGCAGGCCTTGCTGGTCGAACATGATGCCGAGCAGCGTCGATGTCGGCGTGGTCAGCTCGTGCCGCATGGCGTGCAGCAACCAGACCTTCCACTGCGGTTTCTCCTGCCACTGCGAGAAATGCGCCTCCATGGCGTGGTGCAGGCTGGCGTTGTTCCACACGTGGTTGGCCGCGGTGTTGACGATGTTGCCGCCACCGGTGTCGAGCATCTGGATGCCCGCCTCGGCGTACGCGCCCGCCACGCTCAGCGTGCGCACCGGTCCGCCGCTGGGCTGGGATCCGGTGTTGTAGTTGACGAACGGGGCCACACCGGACTCACAGTCCTGTTCCAGTTCGACAGTGCGGAACGATCCCGCCGCCCACGCGCACGTGTAGGTGGCTCCGATCGCGCCGCTGGGCGTGGACCAGCGGATGGTCGCCGGGGCGGGCGGGGAGAAAATGCGGGTGCGCGGGATGACCACGGTGGCGACGGTGAAGGTGGTCGACCAGGTGGTGCGGGCGGTGCCGACGACGGTGAGGGTCGACGCCGTCGCGGTGACCGTGACCGCGTCGACGGTCCATGAGCCGAAGTAGCTGACGGTGGCGCCGGAGAGGGCGTAGTAGTCGCCGCTGAGTTTGCCCAGCGGGTGTCTGCCGTCCACGTCCACCCGCAGCTCAAGCTGGTAGCCGACGGGTTGGGACCGGTAGCGGCCGCTGGCCGCGCGCACCGGCAGCGGGATGGGGGCGGGCGGCACGACGGGGGACGTGGCGTCCAGTTCGGTGACGTCGTGGCCGTTGCCGGACCGCGGTTCCTCGCCGGTGATCACCTGCGCGGCTGAGGCGAGCGGCCCACTCGGGTCGCCGGTCAGGCCACCCGGACTGACCGGCAGCCGGAATGCGATCTGTTCGACCTCGTCGTCGAGATCGCGAAAAGCCGGGACGTGACTGGTTGCATTCGGTTCGATCGCTGTCATCGGATAATTCACTCCTCGACAAGCTGCGCCTCGTGGCGAGGAGAGCGCGCGACAGACCACGGCTGCGGAAAGAGCTCTTTCGCGGCAGTCGACGACCGAGGTTCTCTGCTGGCCCGAGAGACTCCTGACCTGGGACAGTCTGCTCCGCGGACGCCGGACACACAAGGTCTTAGTACCCTGTTCGGACAGAAAGGTTGTTCGCCGGAAAACGTACTCTACGGTCAACAAGAACAATTATCCGAGCAGGCAGCCGCCTGGAAACAAATAAACTCCGACAACGTCGTGATTCGCCGAACGAGAAACCAAAAACACAAGATCGTCCTGTTTCCCCATCAGGGACGGAGCAGATATCCGAGCAGGCGGCGGCGCGCGGCGGTGTTGCCGGGGTGCGCCGGTTGTCGGCGCCGAACCGGCTGTCCGGGTTGGCGGCGTCGACCAGGGTGCGGTAGGCGGCCATCCGGTGGTGGAAGTCGAACGGGTCGAGCACTTCGTTCAGCGGCTTGACCGAAGTCCATACCTCGAACGGATCCAGACCGGCCAGTTCGTCCGGATGCGTCACCACGTCGTCGGCCCCTTGTCCTGGTCGGCAACCAGAAAGTACGCCCCAACCGCCGGAAGCTTCTGCCGTCGGCGAGCGAAAGTCTTCAGTTGTTCGTCAAAAGTGGTTAACATCCGGCTGACTGCACGACCGGCCGTTTGTCTGTACCTCGCCGCCATGGGCGTCATCCGCCGCCCGACGTATGCGCACGCCCGCTTCAGAAAGGCGCTATCGGTCATGGAAGACAAGCAGAGCAAACGGTTCACCCGCCGTGACGTCTTCACCGCGTCCGCCTCGGCCGCCGCCGTGCTCGGCGCGGCAGGCTTACCCATGCTCACCACGGCGACGCCCGCCCTCGCCGACAGCGACAGTGACAGTGACAGTGACTGGGGGCGGGGCCTGCGTGCCGACCCGCTGATTCCGTCGCGCAACCGCGGGATCATCCTGTACAGCGTCCGTGACCGCATCGGTGCGGCACCGGACAACACAGGCGTGCCCTACGGCTTCGAACGGGTGTTGGCCCGGCTCGCCGAGATCGGCTACAAGGAGATCGAGTTCGCGGGCTACACGCAGAACACCGCGATCCTCGGCCGCCAGATCACGCCCAGGGAGATCCGCAAGATCCTCGACGACAACGGGCTGGTCGCCAACGGCACGCACACGCAGATCAGCCCGGACTCCTTCGAGCGCGAGATGGACGTCGCCCAGGAACTGGGCATGCGCAACATCGGCACCGGCGGCGACCCGGCCAACACGGCGTACAGGTCCGACTGGGACGCGGCCGCCGACACCTGGAACGAACTGGGCCGCCGCGCACGAGCCCGCGGCCTGCGGCTGTACACGCACAACCACGACGCCGCCTACAGCTTCCTGCTCGACACCGGACCGTTGGACGCAGCCGGAAAACCGACGCGCTCGTCCGGCAAACGCCGCCTCGAGTACTTCATCGACAGGACCGACCCCCGGCACGTCTTCTTCGAGATGGACATCTTCTGGGCCTACGTGGCCCGTTTCAGGCACAGGACGTACACCGACCGTTGGGGACGCGAGCAGACCAGCCTGTTCGACCCGATTCTCACCGTCGCGCCACGAACCACCCGGTTCCCGCTGTTCCACGCCAAGGACGGCAACCGCAATCCCGACGTACCCAACGGGCACGACATGGTCCCGTTCGGTGACGGCGACATCAACTTCCAGCAGTTCTTCCAGACCATCGGCGAGCCGGACTTCCACCACGCCAACTGGGAGCAGGACAACGCCCCCGGCAGCCCGGCACAGTCACTGGACTTCGCCGCGTCGAGCTACACCAACATGTCCGAGCTGACCATCTACCGCCGCTGAGCGGCGCCATTCTCGGTTGCCCACCGCGCGACAACACGTGGCGAACTGCCCGCCACGCGTTGCCCCGCGCGGTGGGCAACCGTCCTAGCCGAACTGGTAGGCGGCGATGTCCTTGGCGGTGTCGACCAGCCGGAAACCGGCCTTCTCCAGCACCCGCGCCGACGCGGGATTCGACAGTTCCACGGTGGCGCAGACCATGTCCACGTCAGGCGAGGTCAGGGCGAACTCGGTGAGGGCACGCGTGGCCTCGGCGGCGTAGCCACGGCCACGGCGGGACGGCACGATGCCGTACCCGATCTCCAGCCTGCCGTCGCTGGGCGGCCAGAACAGGCCGATCGAGCCCACCACCAACCCGCTGTCACGTTCGATGACAAGCCGGTGGCCGTACTCGCCGAGCCACACCGGGTGTTGGCCGAACAGGCCCGCGATCACGAGGTCGCCGTCGGCGGGGAAGTCCTCGGCCCACTGCGGCTGGCGGTGGCCCACGGTGACGGCGTCCGCGTCGGGCAATGTCCACGACCGCAGGACGAGGCGGTCGGTGGTCAGGTCGGCCATGGTTGTCTCCGTTGCCATCAGCTGTCGGGTGGCCCTGAGCAGCAAGTTCAGGGTCGTCCCGGGGTCTTCACCGATGTTTCGGGTAACCGGGCACTGGCAACATAACTGACATGGCAACCGCAACTGTAACCAGGTCACGGCACAACAAGGTGATCGCGGGGGTGTGCGCGGGCCTGGCCGAGAAGGTCGGCTGGAAACCGAAGACGATGCGTCTGGTGTTCCTGCTGTCCTGCCTGCTGCCCGGACCCCAGTTCGTGCTGTACATCGTCCTGTGGGCGATGATGCCGCAGCGCGACTACTGATCCGACCCGTTCGAGTGGTGTTCCCCCGGTGGCCCTAGTCTCGGCGACCCACCGGAGAAGAACGGACCACCATGAGGAAAACCCTGGCCATCGGCCTGTCCGTGCTGGTCACGGCGGTCACGCTGGCTCCGTCGGCGCCCGCTGGGCAACCACGACGGGCCACGCTGCTGCAGTTCGCCGCGCTACCGGCCGAGACGTTCCTGCCCGCCAGTGAACCGTCCGGCGCAGCACTGGGCACCGCGCCGATCAACGGCATCACCCCGCCCTTCGCCGACCAGCCCGTCCAGGGCTTCAGCGGCATCGTGCCCAACCAGGACGGCACGTTCGACGTGCTGAGCGACAACGGTTACGGCGCCAAGGCCACCAGCGCGGACTTCGCGCTGCGGATCAACCGCGTCGGCCCCGATTTCGCCGCAGGCCGCGTGGACGTGCTCGGCGGGATCACCCTGATCGACCCGGACCGGCATGTTCCGTTCCCGCTTGCCAGGCCGGACCGGGTACTCACCGGCGCGGACCTCGACCCCGAGTCGATCGTCCGCGCCGGTGACGGGACCTACTGGCTGGGTGACGAGTTCGGCCCCTACCTGCTGCACTTCGACCGCACCGGCGAGCTGCTGGCCCCGCCGTACCCGCTGCCCGGCGTGTACGCGCCGGAGAACCCCAACGGCACGCCGAACATCGGCGGCAGCAAGGGATTCGAGGGCATCGCGCTCGCACCGGACGGCCGCACGATCAACGCGCTGCTGGAGGGCACAGTCGCCGGTGACGAGCCAGGCTCGTTGCGGCTCAACGAGTTCGACATCGCCTCCGGCCGGTTCACCGGCAAACGCTGGACCTACCAGCTCGGCTCCCCCGACCTGGCCATCGGCGACGCGATCACGGTGGACCGCAACCGGATCCTGGTGATCGAACGCGACAACGGCCAGGGCGCGGACGCCAAGGTCAAGCGGGTCTACCTCGCCGACAAGCGCGACCGCGACCATGACGGCAAGCTCGACAAGACACTCGTCGCGGACCTGCTGGACATCGCCAACCCGCGCAAGGTCGGCGGCTTCGGCACGAGCTTCACGTTCCCGTTCCAGACCATCGAGGACCTGGTGCTGCTCGACGACCGGACGCTCGGGGTGCTCAACGACAACAACTTCCCGTTCTCGTCCGGCCGCGCGCCCGGCAAGGCGGACAACAACGAGTTCATTGTCCTGCGGCTGCCGGAGTCCCTGCGTTAACGTCAGTCATGGACTCGAACGCACTGGCCACCCAGCTCTACCACGACGTCACCGGCTCACTGCGGATGTACGCCGTGTACCTCGGCGAGCGCCTCGGCTACTACCGGGCGCTCGCCGACGGCGGCCCGATGACGTCGACCGAACTCGCCGAGCGAACCGGGACGAACGAGCGCTACACGCGGGAATGGCTTGAGCACCAGGCAACCTGTGGGTTCGTCGGCATGGACGGCAACACAGTGGACAGCGAGCGCGTCTTCACGCTGCCGCAGGAGCACATCCCGGTACTGGCCGACCGCGATCACCTGCTGTACGGCACCCAGTCGACCATCGACCTGGTCAGGGTCGGGCGCAGGCTGGCCGACCTGGTGGACGTCTACCGGACCGGCGCGGCGCCCGCGCCGATCCCGTGGGAGCCGGAGGGCCGGGCCGTCTCCAACCGCGCGCAGTTCCTCAACCTGCTCGGCCAGAAGTGGCTTCCGTCGATCCCGGACGTCCACTCCCGACTGTCCGGCGGCCCGGCCCGTGTCGCCGACATCGCCTGTGGCCTCGGCTGGTCGAGCATCGCGCTGGCGCTCGCCTATCCGCGGATCACAGTGGACGGCCTCGACCTTGACCAGAAGGCCATCGAGGCGGCTGCCCGCAACGCGGAGGAGGCGGGCGTGGCCGACCGGGTCGCGTTCGCCGCGAAGAACGCCGCCGAGCTCACCTCGGCGGACCCGTATGACGCGGTGTTCATCATCGAGGCCCTGCACGACATGAACAACCCGGTCGACGCGCTGCGCACCGCGCGGGAACTGCTGGCGCCAGGCGGATCCGTGCTCGTGTTCGACACCAAGCCCGGCGAGGAGCTGGCCTCCCCCGGCCCGCTGGTCGAGCAGTACGAGTACGGCTGGAGCCTGGTCGCGTGCCTGCCCGCCACCATGGGCGATCCCGCGTCGGCGATGACGGGAACGGTGATGCGCCCCGCCACCCTCCGCCGTTACGCGGAGGAGGCGGGGTTCACCGACGTCACGATCCTGCCGATCGAGGCGGAAACGTGGCGTTTCTACCAGCTGCGCGGATGACGTGAACTCAGCGGCGCCGCCACCGACGGCCCGCGCGCGGAGGTTGGGCGCGCGACCGGTGACGGCGTCGCTGGAGGCTCCGCCGCAAGGTGATCGATGTGCACGACGGCCAGGACGGCTCAGCGTCCGCCATTCGGGGACGGGGAACAGTCGGCATCCGGACGCTCGCGTCCTCGTCCCAGCGTGCCCGGCACAGCAACCGCTCCCAGCCGGAGCGCTGATAGCCGACTCCTTGGCGGGGAACCGGACAGATGGGTGAGCGGTTGTGGCGCACAGACACCTCACTGCGACTCGTCGTGCTTTGCACCAGATGTTTGTACGCCCGACCGGCCACCTGTGTCTCGCTGTTTTCCGGGGTTGGGACGCACCGAAGGCCACCTTGGTTGCAGCCAGCGCACCGAAGGCCACATTGGTTGCGTGAGCAGCATTAGCATGACAGCAGCGCTGTCCGGTAGCTGGCGGTGTACGTGGTCGGTGTCGCCGGAGCCGTGATCGTGTGGCTCTGTGCGCCGCCGTCCGACCATGACCGGTAGCAGTACCGGATGAGGCCGCTGCCCTGCGGGCTCGGTGCGCTGATCGTGTTGGCCGAGCCGACGATCACGGTTCGGCTGAACGGTGCCGTTCCCGCCTGGCTGAAGTGCGTCAGTGTCCGGCCGGACGGGGTGCTGGCGAACGTCAGCTGCACGGTTCTCGGGTCCAGCCGGACCGAGGTGCTTGCGGTGCGGCCGCTGGAGTCCCGCGCGGTGAGCACGAGTTCCAGGTGGGACGGGTACTCGTGGTCGGGCGTGGCGAAGCCGCCGGTGGCCGTGCCGGTGAAGTTCTGCACCACGTGCGTGTGGCAGTTGCTCGGACAGTGTTGCAGCAGCAGTTGCCACGACAGCGCGCTCGCGGCGAGCGGGCCGTCCTGTGCGTCGACGGCGTGGCCGGAGAAGGTGATCGGGTCGCCGACCTTCCATTTCACGGCGGGGTCCGGGGTGTCGATCACCGGGACCGGGTCGGGGTTGGCCGGGTTGCCCGCGGTCACCACCACCGTCGCGGTGTCGCTGAGCCCGCCGGGGTCGGTCACCCGCAGTGTGGCGGACACGATCGTGTCCGTGGTGTACGTCCAGGTCGGGTTCACCGCGGTGGAGTCGTCGAACGCGCCGTCGCCGTCGAGATCCCACGCGTACGCCAGTGCCTGCGCGTCCGGGTCGCTGGAGCCGGAACCGGAGTACTGCACGGTCAACGGCAACGCGCCGCTGGACGGTGTCGCGGTGGCGACTGCGGTCGGCGGGCGGTTGCCCGTCGGATAGCTGACGCGACGCAGCTGGCCACCGTTGAGTGCCACGTAGAAGATGTCACCGCCGGGCCCGGACAGGACGTGCACGGGCACGTTGGCACCGGTCACGAACGGCGTGATCGTCGACGGGTCCGGGGTGCCGGAGGCGTTGCGGCGCATGGCCCAGATGCAGCCACGGTTGGCGTCGGCGAAGAACAGCGCGCCACGGTACTCGGCCGGGTAGTTGCTGTTGTTCTCGAACGCGACACCGGCGACGGACGAGCTCCCGGTGGGGCAGCCGTCGCCCGCGACCACGTTGCCGCTGTGGTTGTAGGCGAAGTGCGGTGCGTTCTGTCCTGTGCTGTAGAGGTTCTCGCAGGACGTGAGGTTGGCGTCGTCGTAGCCGGACTGACGCGCGTTGCCCTCGTAGCAGGGCCAGCCGAAGTTCTCCGCCACGGCGTCGCCGGTGGTGGTGATCCTGTTGATCTCCTCCCAGGTGCCCCAGCCGACGTCGCCGACCCACAACTCGTTGGTCCCTGGCCGGATCGCCATCCGGAATGGGTTGCGCAGGCCGTAGGCGACAACGCGCTTGGCGTTGGCGTCGGTGCTGGCGGCGAACGGGTTGCCCGGCAGGCCCGCGCCTGTGGCGGGGTCGATGCGGATGACCGTGCCGTCCAGTGTGCGCGGCTGGGTGGCCGCGCGGCGCACGGACTGGGAGCGCAGCGCGCCGCCGAGTGCGGTGGGTGGGCTCAGGTTCGTGCCCGCCGCGCCGGGTGGGTCCGCGCAGGGGTTTCTACTGCTGTGCGTCGAGCGTGTTCTGGTGTGTTCTGGCCAGTGTTAGTGGTGGGGTTGGCGTCGGGTGTGGTTGTTGGCTTCCGTGTGAATGGTGCCAGGACCGGACCTAGTTGGGTCCATTGTAGACGCCATGACTGTCGGGTCGTCTGGTGTTGTCGATCTGCCACCACGCCGACCGGGGTGTCCACGATCGGGTGAACCCGGATCGGAGGGTGCACCAACATGTCGGCTTCCGATATTCTGCATACGTGTTCGATTCGATCGATGCCCCGGCGACCACCGCGTCGACACAGGACCGTCTCGTGCGGGACGTGGTTGAGTTGTTGACGTCGTTGTGTGCTCGCCTGTGTGGGCGTCGCTCAGCCACCGGCGACCGCGCGAAGAAGGCTCTGCACGCGGCGGCTGCCGGTGGCTGAGCAGTTGAAGAAGCTCCGCACGGTCGACGTGCCGTTCGTGGCTCTCGGGCCGTCCGGTGTTGCGATACGTGACCGCCTCAAGCATGTGACCGCCGAGGACGAGGACGTCCTTCGGGTTGCGGGTGAGCATCTGGGCATGCTGGCGTCCGGTGATCTCAAGGCGCGGTGCGTGGGCGGGCTGGAGCATTCCGCGGATGGGTGGGCGGTGCGTAAGCGGGAGTTGACGGCGGTGTCGTCGTCGCGGTGGGCTGGGTCGATCACGAAGGCCACGCATGAGCTGTGGGCGCTGGCCCGGCGCTGCCAGGGTGCGCACATCCAATCGCTGGAGGCTGGTGTGCGCACCCTGGAACACCGGCTGTCGTTGTCGATCGGGGCACCGGGAACGAAGCGACTACCGGGCGGCTACCGCTCGCGGGGCGAGTGGTTTCACAAGTCCCGCCGCCTGCACACGTTGACCGCCCGGCTGCAGCAGCAGCGGGCCGATCACAAGGCCGGTGTCGTGCACGTGGTGCGTGGCGGGAAGAAGATGGCCCGCACCCGGCACAACCTCGATCAAGCTCAGCTCACCGAGCACGAGTGGCGGCAACGCTGGGAGGCGGCCCGCTGGTTCCTTCAGGCGGACGGCGAGTCCGGGAAACGCCACGGTAACGAAACCCTCCGCGTCACCCCCGACGGTGAGGTGTCGATCAGGCTCCCTGCCCCGTTGGGGTATCTCGCGAACGCCGCCCACGGCCGGTACGTCCTCGCCGGGCGAGTCCGGTTCGCGCACCGTGGTAGCGAGTGGCGCGATCGGATCGAGGCCAACGAGGCCGTCGCCTACCGCATCCACCATGACGCAAACCGTGGCCGCTGGTATCTGACCGCTTCCTGGCAGCGCCCCACCATCCCCACAATCCCGCTGGAGACGGCCCGTGCCCGGGGCATGGTGGGCGTGGATTTCAATGCCGACCACCTGGCCTGCTACCGGCTCGATGTGCACGGCAATCCGGTCGGTGACCCGCACCGGTTTTTCTATGACTTGTCTGGTTCGGCTGATCACCGCGACGCGCAGACCCGGCACGCCATCACCCAGTTGTTGCACTGGGCCACACGCTGCGGGGTCGCCGCGATCGGGATCGAGGACCTGGACTTCAGCGCCGAGAAGACCCGCGAGAAACACGGCCGCCGCAAGCGGTTCCGGCAGGTGATCTCCGGGATGCCGACTGGGAAACTCAAAGCCCGGTTGGTCTCGATGGCCGCGGACGCCGGTCTGGCGATTGTGGCGGTCGATCCCGCGTACACCACCCAGTGGGGCGCGCAGCATTGGCGGAAACCATTGTGCACGCCTCACCGCATACTGTCCCGGCACGATGCCGCGAGCATCGCGATCGGCAGACGCGCTCTCGGGCACCCGATCCGGCGACGGACGACACCGCCCCGTACCCACCAGAGCGATGGGTACGGGCATCGGATCGTCCAGGCCGATCGTGGTGTCCGGGGGCGTGACGGAACCCGTCCACCCGCCACGGACCACGCCCACCGAAGCGTGCCGCCGAACGGGACGCGAACGCGGGAACCGAGCACGCCCAACACCGTTCGGGGCGCGCCAGTGCAACTTATGTTCACTGATTAGGAACGGTTTTCGTCGCGGACATCGCGCTTCGGACAGACAGCGGTAGCATGATCTGACAAATGGTGTACATCGCACGCGGCGCCTGGGACCGTTGGGACGCATGGACAGTTCTGAGTGGACCAATGCTGTCGCGCTGTGTCGCGGGGTGTGACCAACCCTACTCCATTAGGTTAGGCTAACCTCTATGGTCTAGGGTCCGGTCGTGCGTGGAGAGCTGCGAGCAACGGGACTGACGGTCGGCCACGCGGGCACGCCTGTGCTGCGCGAGGTCGATGTGACTCTCAAACCAAGCACGGTGACTGTCCTGGTCGGCCCCAACGGGTGCGGCAAGTCGACGTTGCTGCGGACCCTCGCCGGTCTGCTTCCCGCGATCGACGGGACTGTGCACGTCGACGACACGCCATTGAACGAGTTGCCTCGGCGGGCGCTGGCGCGGCACTTGGCGTTCCTGCCGCAGTCTCCCATCGTCCCCGCGGGTGTGACGGTCCGGGAACTGGCGCGCCACGGGCGTTACGCACATCGCGGCGCGTTCGCACGGCACACGTCCGAAGACGCCGAGGCCGTCGCGTGGGCATTGGAGGTCACCGACTCGGCCGCGTTGGCGGACCGCAGGTTGGACGAGTTGTCCGGCGGTGAGCGGCAACGCGCGTGGCTGGCGACCGTGCTGGCACAGAAGACCGGGATCGTCCTGCTCGACGAGCCGACCACGTACCTGGACCTGCGGCACCAGTTCGAGGTGTTGGACGTGGTCCGCAAGCTCGCCCGCGAGCACGGCATCGCGTGCGGTGTCGTCCTGCACGACCTCACCCAGGCCGCCGCGTACGGCGACGAGGTCGTCGTCGTGGCGGACCAGACGATCGTGGCCGCGGGAGCGGCCGAGCAAGTACTGACCGCGGCGACGATCCAACAGGCGTTCGGCCTGGAGGTGACCGTGGTCCGTGACCCGGAGACGGGGTATCTGGCGTGCTTTCCACGCCGTGCTGCGTAACTAGCCGTGCTGCGTAACTAAAGGGAGAGAAGATGGTTCGCGCGCTTGTCGCCGCGTGTGTCCTGGCGGTCCTCGCCGGGTGCGGTACCGGAACAGTCGGCCAGAGTTCCGGCGGCCAGAACACCGGCGGCCAGGCCGGTGGCCCGATCACGGTGGAGACGGCACGGGGGCCGGTCAGTCTCGCCAAGCCCGCGACCAAGGTCGTCGTCCTGGAATGGGCCTACACCGAGGAACTGTCCGCGCTCGGGGTGACGCCGGTCGGCAACGCCGACAACGACGGCTTCAAGAAGTGGGTCACCGCGCCCGGGTCGGCGCTGCCGGACGGCGTGGCGGATCTGGGCCAGCGCCAGGAACCCAGCCTGGAGCGGATCAAGACGCTCGCGCCGGACCTGATCGTCGGCGAGGAGAAGACCATCGCGGTCAACTACGACCAGCTCAAGGCGATCGCCCCGGTGGTGTCGTTCGACTATCCGGTCAAGCCGCAGCTGGAGACCATGCGCAAGAACTTCACCCAGCTGGCCAAGGCGGTGGGCAAAGAGGACAAGGGCAAGGAGGTCCTCGGCCGTCTCGACGCCAAGGTCGCCGAGGTCAAGGGCAAGCTCAAGCCGGACACGTCCTACGCCTTCGCGCAGGCGTACAGCGTCAACGGCACACCGACGATCCGCATGTTCACCGGTGACACGTTGGTCGTCCAGGTCCTCGGCAGCGCCGGGCTGCGCAACAGCTGGCAGGGCCAGCCGGACAACTGGGGGCTGACCACCGTCGGCGTCGAAGGACTGACCCAGCTCCCGGCCGACACGGCACTGCTCTACGTGGCGCAGAACGACGACAACCCGTTCACCGGCGCGCTGGCGGGCAACCCGGTGTGGCAGAACCTGGGCTTCGTCAAACAGAAGAAGGCGTACGCGATCGATCCCGGTACCTGGACCTTCGGCGGGCCGCTGTCGGCCATGCAACTCCTCGACGGTGTGGGCAAGGCGCTGGCGGGCTGATGCCGAAGCTCGTGCCCGGCGGCGTCGCGGTCCTCCTGTGTGCGGTGATCGTCGTACATCTCGGACTGGGCGCCGCCGGTGTCGGCATCGCCGACGTACTGTCCACTGTGTTCGGTCACGCGGACGAGAACACCAAGGCGGTGTTGTGGGGCAGCCGCGTTCCGCGAACGCTCGCGGGGCTTGTCGCCGGGCTCGCGCTCGGGCTGTCCGGTGCGCTGATCCAGGGCGCTACCCGCAATCCGCTGGCGGCGCCGGACACCCTGGGTGTGAACGCGGGCGCGTACGTCGCCGTGGCGGCGGTGGCGTTCACCGGCCTCAACGTGGGTGTGCTCGGCGGTGGCGTGGTGGCGTTCCTCGGCGGAGTCGTGGCCGTCGCGGTCGTGTACTTGCTGACCGCGTCCGGTGTGCTCACGCCCGGACGGGTGTTGCTGGCCGGTGCCACCGTGTCGCTGGCCGGGTACGCCGCCGCGGAGTTCCTGCAGATCCTCGACCAGCAGGCGACGCAGGGACTGTTCTTCTGGGGCAACGGGTCGCTGTTGCAGACCGGGATCAGCCGTCCACTGATGATGGGCGCGGTCGTGCTCGTCGCCGCCTTGTTCACGCCGATGTTCGCCCGCCCGCTGGACCTGCTGTCGCTCGGTGACGAGACCGCGCAGGCGATGGGCGTGCGCGTGAACCGGATCCGGCCCGCCGCGCTGGTGCTGGCGGTGCTGCTGGCCGCCGCGGCCGTGACCGTCGCCGGACCCATCGGGTTCGTCGGCCTGATCGCGCCGGTCGCCGTGCGACTGTTGGGAATCCACGGTCACTCGCTGCTGGTGCCGCTGTCCGGTCTGGTCGCCGCCACGCTCGTCCTCGGGGCTGACGCCGCCGCGCAGGTGATATCGCCGGTGTCGGCGGGGTACAGCGAGCTGCCCGTCGGGATTGTCACCGCGCTCATCGGCGGTCCGATCTTCATCGTTCTCGCCCGCCGCGTGACCACAGGGGACGCCGACCGTGGCGCCGCCGTCGCTGTGGCGCCGCCGCGCAAGAACCGTTTCGTCGTGGCGTTGTCGGTGGGGATCGCGGTGCTCGCGGTGGCACTGGTCGTCGGGTTGCGTGTCGGCGACGTCGACATCAGCTGGAGTCAGTTGGCGTCCGCGATCACCGGCTCCGGGCAGGAGATGGCGAACGCGATCGTGTCGTTCCGGCTACCGCGGCTGCTCGTGGCGGCCGTGGCGGGCGCCTGCCTAGCGGTCGCCGGGGTCGCGGTGCAGTCCGTGGTGCGCAACCCGCTCGCCGAACCTGGGATCATGGGCATCACCGGGGGTGCGTCGGCGGCCGCGATGCTGTTGATCGTGGTGGTGCCCGCCGCACCGGTCGCCGCCCTGCCGATCGCGGCCACAGTGGGCGGTCTCCTGGCGCTCGTGCTGGTCATGGTGATCGCCCGGCAACTCGATCCGACACGGGTGGTCCTCATCGGGCTTGGTGTCGCCGCGACCACGACCGCGCTGGTCAACATCATGGTCGTGAGCGCGCAGATGAACATCACGGCCGCGCTCACGTGGCTCGCCGGAAGCACGTACGCGCGGGACATCAGCGCGCTCGGCTGGATGGTGCTGCCCGCCGTGGTCGCCGTGCTGCTGGTCGTGGGGGCACGCGCGGTGAACATGCTGGCGCTCGGTGACGACCTGCCGCGCAGTCTGGGCCTGGCCGTGGGACGGACACGGATGCTGGTGCTGGGCGGTGGCGCGCTGCTGGCCGCGGGCACGGCCGCCGCGGTGGGCACGGTCGGCTTCGTCGGGCTCGTCGCGCCGCATCTCGCGAGGCGCGTCGTCGGCACCAACATCACTCGGCTGGTGCCGATGGCCGCCGTGCTGGGCGCTGTGCTCGTGGTCGCGGCGGACACAGTGGGGCGGTCACTGCTCGCGCCGACCGAGATCCCCGTCGGCGTGGTCACCGCGTTGATCGGCACCCCGTATTTGGTGTGGCTGTTGCGTGCCAAGTGACACATTCGGGTGATACAAACGGCGGTACTGTACTGAGCTGTGCCGGATGTCGACTACTACGCCATTCTCGGCGTACCCGAGTCGGTTTCGGACGTCGAACTGAGGTCGGCGTACCGAAAGCTGGTGCGCCGCGCACACCCGGACAGCGGCGGCAATGTCGAAACGTTCCAACGGATCCAGTCCGCCTACCGGAAAATCCGAGCGGCCCGCGCGGCGAGCGGGCCGCGGGCGCAGCGGACCACCACGGCCACCCGGCGCAGACCGGACCGCTGGAAGCGGATGATCTGCTGGTCCTGCGGGATGCGCACGGCACGAAGACCGCTGGTGATCGTGCTGACCAAGCTCGACGAGCCCGACCAGCAGGTCGGCCTGCCGTGCTGCGACTGGTGCTGGTCGCAGCGGGTCAACGTGCGCGACCGGCGCCTGGTGTCCGCGCTGCAGACCGCGGGCGCGTCGTCACGAGCCGGATTCGCGTTGCTGGTGACGGCATTCCTCAGCCTGGTCACGATGATCGTTTATCTGCGTTTCTTCTTCACCGCGGCCGATTCGCTCGTCCTGTTGACATTGATGTGGTTGATCATCATTGCCCTGTTGTGCCTCGGCATGGTGCCGATCGCGCGTCGCGCACTGGAAATCCGGCGGACGGCGCTGGACTTCCACCAGCGCCTCGTGGACCACCCGCCGATAAACAAGCTGCTCGAACTCGGCTACAAGCTTTAGAGTCCACCGGGTGTCGACCGCCAACCGCCTGCTCGCCGCCCAGTTCCCGCAGTGGGCGGGCCTGGAGATCACGCCCGTCACACCGTCCGGAACCGACAACGAGATGTTCCGGTTGGGCGAGGACATGGCGCTGCGTCTGCCCCGCGAGGAGTCGGCCGCCACGCACATCGAGAAGGAACGGCGGTGGTTGGGCGTGCTGGCTCCGCACCTGCCGCTCGCCATCCCGGACCAACTGGCGGTCGGCTCCCCCAGCGAGATCCTCCCGTGGTCGTGGGCCGTCTACCGGTGGCTGCCCGGCCGTCCCGCCGTCCCCGACCAGCTCGCCGATCCCGCTCGCGCTGCCCGTGATCTCGGCATGTTCGTCGCCGTACTGCGCCGGGTCGACGCGACAGGCGGCCCGCCGAGCAGCCCCGCCACCGGATCACGCGGCCGTCCGCTGGGCATCCGGGACGCTGAGACCCGCAAGGCGATCATGAAACTCGGTTCAGTGCTCGATGTGGCGGCGGCGTTCGCGGTGTGGGAGGAGGCGCTCGCCGCTCCTGTCTGGGACACACCCGGTGTGTGGCTGCACGGGGACCTGCACTCCGGCAACCTGCTCGCCGTCGCCGGGCACCTGTCCGCCGTGATCGATTTCGGGCTGCTGGCCGTTGGCGATCCAGCGTGCGACCTGATGGTGGCGTGGACGCTGTTCGACGCGGACGCTCGAGAGGCGTTCCGCGCTGCGGCGGCGCCCGACGACGCCACCTGGACGCGCGGGCAGGGCTGGGCGTTGACCTTCGCTGTGCTGAACCTCGTCAGCTACCTCGGCACGGACTTGCCGCTGGTCCCGTTGAGCCTGCGTGCGCTCGATCAGCTGGGCGTGGCCAGGGCGCGCAACTCGGCGGCGAACGCGGCCGAGTCGTGATCGGGGCTGCAGCCGTCGAGCAGGACCAGGTCACCGACTAGGTAATCCGCTCGCAGCCGCAGGATCTCCTGGTAGGCCGCTGACTGGTACCACTGCCTGGGTCACGGATGCCCACGCGTGGTCGTTGTCGTTCGTGGCCAGTGTGGACGCGATGAGTTTTGATGCGGTGCGACGTTACATCGATAGCCAGTGGGAACGGCCCGGAGCGACGTGAAAGGAGGGACCGGGTGCGTCACGCGTATAAGTTTCTCCTGCGTCCGACGTCCAAGCAGGCACGGGCCTTGGGGGAGATGCTGCGTGATCACTGTTCGCTGTATAATGGGGCGTTGCAGGAACGCCGTGACGCCTGGCGGCATGTGTCGAAGACCAGCATCCGCTATGGCGACCAGTCGGCGCAGTTGAAGGAGATCCGGGCGTTCGATCCGGACTGTCAGGGGCGCTGGTCGTTCTCCAGTCAGCAGGCCACGTTGCGCCGTCTTGACAAGGCGATGCAGGCGTTCTTCCGCCGAGTGAAGGCTGGGCAGAAGCCGGGCTACCCCAGGTTTCGGGGCGTGCGCTGGTTCGACACAGTGGAGTTCCCCAAGGACGGGGACGGCTGCCGATGGAACTCCACCCCACACGACCCGGTCGCCCGTGTCCGGTTGCTGGGGGTGGGGCATGTGCGGGTGCATCAGCACCGCCCGGTACGGGGTCGGGTCAAGACCATCCAGGTCAAACGGGAGGCGACACGCTGGTATGTCGTGTTGTCCTGCGACAACGTGCCAGCCCAAGCACTGCCCGCCACCGGGGCGGTCACCGGCATCGACGTGGGCGTCGCGCACTTCCTCACCACCAACGATGGGACCCACGAACCGAACCCGCGCCACGGCAAACGCACCGCCGACGCCCTCGCAGACGCTCAGCGCGCACTCACGACATTCCCCAAGACACGCCGCGACCAGCGCAGTGCCAAGCATCGCCGAGCTGTGGCGAAGGTTGCCACGCTGCATCGCAAGGTCCGCCGCCAGCGGGTCGATCACGCGCACAAGACCGCACTCAACCTGGTCCGCACCAATGACCGGATAGCGCATGAGAAGTTGAACATCGCGGGCATGGTCCGTGCACCCAAACCGCGACCGGACCCGGCGCAGCCTGGTGGTTTCCTGCCGAACGGTGCTGCCGCGAAGGCTGGGCTGAACAGGAGCATTCTGGACGCGGGTTGGGGGTGTTTCCTGGGCATCCTCGCGCACAAGGCTGAAAGCGCCGGTCGTGTCGTGATCCCCGTGGACGCCCGCAACAGCTCCCGCACATGCCCCCGCCGCGACTGCGGGCATGTCAGCGAGGACAACCGCCCCACCCAAGAGACCTTCCGGTGCGTCCAGTGCGGGTACACGGCCAACGCCGACCGCGTAGGCGCGCTGAACGTCGCCATCAGGGCCGGGCTGGTCCTTCCCGACGTGGCCTAGCCACTGACAGGAGAAACCCCACGAGCTCAGCTGTGAGGAGGAGTCACGGTGGCCTGGATGCGCTCCAGGTACTGGTAGACCTCGTCGTGCCGCGGTCCGGCCTGGCGCAGGTGGGCGAGTCCGTAGGCGGTCATGTCGTTCTCCCTGGTCGAATCGGATGCGTTCATCCTGTTCGAGCGAGGGAACGGCGTCGATTACCTCGCAGGTAGCCGCCTGCTACTCGCCGCGCATCTGCCTGCGGATCTCCTCCAGCTTGTCGCGGCCCGCCTGCTCGCGGTCGGTGAACTGCTTCTCGACCGACTGGCCCTCGGGTGTGGCGTCGGCGAGTTCGTTGGCGCCGACCGACGTGGCGTACTTGCCCTCGATCTTGTCACGCACGTAGTCGAAGTTGGGCACACCGCCGTCGGTGTAGTCGAACTGCGGCGCCGTCACCGGCGGCACCGGCTCCTCGACGATCTCGGCGTCGACGATCCTGGGGTCCGGCTCGGTCATCGGCTGCTCCGTTTCACTGGCTCTTTTCCCTCATTGTGCCGGGAACTTTCCCCTGTCGTGATCCGACTGGTTCTCCAGCACCCGCGAACCCGAGGATCACGATGACGACCGACGAACTGATCGCGCCGGACAGCGCGGCACCGGCCACCCCCACCCGCCGCGGTTCCTTACGCCCGCTGCTGCTCAGACTGCACTTCTACCTGGGCGTGTTCGTCGGACCGTTCATCTTCGTCGCCGCGTTCAGCGGCCTGCTCTACATCTTCACGCCACAACTGGAGCGCGCGATCTACGCGCACGAGCTGACAGCGCCGGTGGGCCCGGCGAAACAGCCGCTGAACCTCCAGGTGGAGGCGGCACGGACGGCGTTGCCGGACGCGACCTTGGTGCGGGTGCGCCCCGGTGAGGCCGACGACGCCACCACGCAGGTGATCTTCAGCCGTGCCGACCTCGCGCCGAGCCACTGGCTGACGGCGTACGTGGACCCGTACACCGCGACGGTCCGCGGCACGCTGGAGACGTACGGTTCCAGCCAGTCCGGGCCGGTCCGGACGTGGATCGACGAACTGCACCGCGGCCTTCACCTCGGCGACTTCGGCCGGTTGTACAGCGAACTGGCGGCGAGCTGGTTGTGGGTTGTCGTGCTCGGCGGGCTGGTGCTGTGGTGGGGCCGCCGCCGGGTCAGGACAGGCACCGGACGCCGCAAACTCCTGTCATGGCACGCCACGACTGGCACGTGGGTGGCGATCGTGCTGTTGTTCCTGTCCGCCACCGGGTTGACGTGGTCGCAGCACGCCGGTGACACGATCACCGACCTCAGGGCGGCCCTGTCGTGGGAGACACCGACACTGCCCGTGGCCGCACCGGACCACAATGGCCACTCGTCCGGTGAGCACTCCGGTCATGGCGGCGGCCAGGTCGCGGCGGCGGGCGTCGACCAGGTCCGCAACATCGCCAGGCGCGCGGGCCTGGACGGACCGATCGAGATCGCCGTGCCGCCCAAGCCGGGTGACGCCTACGTGGTCAAACAGATCCAGAACGAGTGGCCGACCAAGGTGGACTCCGCTGCGATCGACTCCACCACCGGCAAGGTGCTGGCGACGCTGCGGTTCGAGGACTATTCGCTGATGGCGAAGCTGAGCCGGTGGGGCATCGACGCGCACATGGGTGTGTTGTTCGGCTTGGCGAACCAGATCGTGCTGGCCGTGGTCTGCGTCGCCGTGCTGGCGTTGGTCATCTGGGGTTATCGGATGTGGTGGCACCGCAGGCCGACCAGGGACAGTTTCGGTTTCGGCAGGCCGTTCCCGCGCGGCGCGTGGCGCAGCGCGCCGATGCCGGTCCTGATCGGACTGGTCCTCGTCACGGCCGTGCTGGCGTGGTGTCTGCCGGTGCTTGGTGTTTCGCTGGCCGGTTTCCTGCTCGTGGATTTTGCTGTTGGGCGGGTGAAGCACGCACAGGCGCGCTAGAACCGCTCTCTTCACGGCCTCGTGTGCAACCAATGTGGCCTTTGGTGCGCGAGGCGCACCGAAGGCCGCCTTCGTTGCGCCTCTCACCAGGTCGAAGCGTGGGTTGGGTTGAGTGCCGCTGTGCATGTGGATGGTGAGTCACGCTCTGCTCACCAGTGGGCTGCTCGCCGCCGTGCTCGGTTTTGACGGATTACTTCTGATTGCGTCAGCGCTGTTGGTTACGTTGGAATTCGGCTTCCAGCCTCGGCTTTCCGTTCCAGCGCTGGTTGCCCTGTGTTGGTTACGTACCAGCCAGTTCTTCTCCCCAGCGTGGTTGGGATTGGGCCAGTTTCGTGCTGGTTTCCGTTGGTCTTTCCAGCGTGGTTGGGGACCGTGGTGGTTCTGTACTTGCCTGGTGGGGTGCCGAAATGGCGTTTGAATGCTGCTGCGAACGCGAATTCCGACTGGTATCCGACCTTGGCCGCGATCTTCGCGAGTGGCTGGGCGGTCTCGCGCAACAGCTGTGACGCGATGGTCATCCGCCACCACGTGAGGTACGTCAGGGGTGGCTGTCCGACCGTTGAGGCGAATCGGCGGGCGAACGGTGCGCGGGACAGGCCTGCTTTGGCTGCGAGTGTTGCGACTGTCCACGGGTGTGCTGGGTCTTCGTGCATGGTGTGCAATGCCGTGGCGACGACTGGGTCGCGCAGGGCTGGTGCCCAGCCGGTTGTGGATTCGTCCGTGTCGAACCAGGTTCGGAGGATGTACACGAGCATCGATTCCAGCAGTGCCGGGATCAGTGCCGCTGAGCCCAGTCCTGGTTCGGTCAGTTCCGCGCTGAGCAGTTCCAGTGCCAGCCGCAGGTCGATGCCCAGTTGGGCGGGCAGGTGGATGACTTCGGGCAGAGTCAGCAAAAGCGGGTGGGCTCGGGTGGGGTCGAGTTCGTATGCCCCGCACACCGTCACGGTCTGGCTGCCTGTGGGCGACGGCTCGCCGTCGGGTGGGCTGTCGGTCAGGGTGTGGCCCTGGCCGTGCGCCAGGAACAGCACGTCGCCTTCTCGCAGCTCCAGGGCGGGGTGGCCGGGGCGGACCAGCCAGCACGAGCCGTGCAGGATCACCTGGAATCCCGCGGCGCCCGCGACGGGGCCGAACCAGTGGCTCCACGGGGCACGCCACGTGATCTTCGCGGAACGTGGTTCGCCGGTTCGCGTCACGGCGATCACGTCGCTGAGGATGTCCACGACCGAGACGATCTCATATGAACTAGGGATCCTGACTCATGGTTCGTCTTGTTTCGTGGCCGTAGGGTCCACTTTCGTGAAAGCCGCGCGAATCCACAGCCATGGCGACCCGTCCGTGATCCGGATCGACGAGATCGGCGTCCCCGTCCCCTCGGACGGCGAGACACTGGTCACGGTCGCCGCCACCTCGTTCAACCCGACGGAGATCGCGGTCCGGCGAGGCGTCTTCGACATCGCCCTGCCGCGCACCCTCGGCTGGGATCTGGCCGGTGAGGCGGACGGCGAGCCGGTGATCGGATTCGTCGACAGCGGCGCGGCGGCGGAGTTCGCCGCCGCGCCACTCGACCGTCTCGTCCCCGCGCCGACGTCCATTCCCCTCGCACACGCGGCGGCCATCCCACTCGCCGGGCTGACCGCGTGGCAGACCGTCTCCCGGATCGAGCGTGGCCAGAAGGTGCTGATCAACGGCGCGGGCGGCGGTATCGGCGGTTTCGCCGTCCAACTGGCCAAGCACTGGGGCGCCTACGTCATCGCGACCGCGAGCCCGCGCAGCGCGGCGGCTGTCCGGGCGTACGGCGCCGACGAGGTGGTCGACTACACCCAAGCCGCGCCCGACCAGCCGGTGGACGTCATGATCCACCTGGTCGGCACACCACCACCGTGGCCTGTCCCGGCTCGCGAGCAGGTCATCTCGGCTGCCGCCCCGGTCGAGGCGGATGTGCCCAGCACGCACGTCGTGATGCGCTACGACCGCGACCACCTGTCCGCTCTGGTCGCCCTGATCGACGCCGGAGTGATCACAGTGGACGTCACCGCGTCCTATCCCCTGGCCGCCATGGCGGAGGTGCATCGACGCGGCGAGGCGGGCGAGTTCCGCGGCAAGGTCACGGTCGTGACGCGCTGACCACCAGCCGCCGCATGTCATGCCGGAACGGCAGCAGCTTGCGCGCCTCCCCTGCCAGATCACTGATCGCGGCGTCGCTGCCGTCGTCGGCCTCGATCGCCCGCTCGTAGATGGCGAACTGCCGGGGCAACCACTCCGGCCGGTCATGGGTCTCCACATCGGACAGTTCGGCGAACAGGCCGCGGATGTCGCGGGGGAACCGATCGTCCATCGCCCCGGCCGCCTCCCACGTGGTCATCACCACCCGGCCGCCCGGCTTGAGCACACGCGTGACCTCACGCATCATCCCCACCGGATCCGGGACCAGTTGCAGCACGTCGACCGAGACAACCGCGTCGGCCGACCCGTCGGGCAGCCCCGTGTTCGCGACGTCTGCGTGCGCGAACCGTGCGGATGCCAAGCCGGAGAAGGCGTCCTGGCGCGCGTTGGCGTCGTCGACAGCGACACGTGAACTGTCGACACCGACGATCGACGCGCCTGCCCGCGCGGCCAGCCACATCCCTGGCCCGCCGCGGCCGCACCCGAGATCGACCAGCGTGTCCCCCGCCGAAAGGCCCAGCAACGAGGACACGAACTCCATGCCCTCCAACGGAACGAACGAGAACGGCTGGACACCGGCAGGCAGGCCGTCGCCGAACAGCGCCCCGTGCTGAGCGCTTGTCTGCGACATCTGATACCTGTCGTCGTAGCTGTACATCACACCCCCAAAGCCTTGGCCAGCACGTCGAGCGTCAGTTTGCGCAGGCCTTCGACGTCGTAGTACCCGTGGTTGAGCACCTGTGGCAGCAGCAGCCCGTCCGTGATGCCGACCACCAGCGTCACCATGTTGTCGATGTTGTCGACCGTGAAGTCACCGGTCTCGACTCCCCCGGTGATCGTGTCGAGGTACGGCTTGCTCCAGTCGCGTTGCAGCTTCTCGCTGTGTACCCGCAGTTCCTCGTCGTGCATCGACGCGTACCAGAACTCGACCAGCACTCGCCAGAAGCCCTCGTCCGCCGGGTCCAGCGAGTGGTTGACCAGTGCGACGAGCCGTTCCCACGGCGGCGCGTCGGGTTCGATCGCGGCGAGCCGCTCGACCTCCCGCGCACAGGAGAAGTGCAGGGCTTCGACGAGCATGTCGTCGCGGGAGCCGAAGTAGAACTGCAACGTGCTGACCGCGACACCGGCGACCTTGGCGACGTCGGTGAACCGCGTCCGGTCGTAGCCGCGCTCGATCAGCACCTCGACCACGTGGTTGAGGACTTCCGCGCGTTTGTCGCCGCCGGCTCGCCGTGGACTCATGGGGTTACTCTACTCACGGCCGTACTGTACGGTCATACGGTATGGAGATACGAGAAAATCGGTGGCTCGTTCTGGGGCTGATGTGCAGCGGGCTGCTCCTCGTCGCGATGGACAACACGATCCTCAACGTCGCGCTGCCCGCGATCGCGACGACGCTGCGGCCGAGCGCGACCGGCCTGTTGTGGATCGTGGACCTGTACTCGCTGGTCGTGGCCGGGCTGCTGGTCACCGCGGGCACGGCGAGCGATCGCCTTGGCCGCAAGCGGTTCTTCCTGGCCGGGATGGTGTTGTTCGGTGTCGCGTCACTGGTCGCGGCGTTCGCGGGATCGACGGAGGTGCTGCTGCTGTCGCGTGTGCTGCGGGGCGTCGGCGGGGCGATGATCATGCCTGCCACGTTGTCGATCATCCGGACGGTGTTCACCGACGACCGCGAACGGGCGTTCGCGATCGGGATCTGGACGTCGACCGCGGCGGCGGGCGCGGCGATCGGCCCGATCGTCGCGGGGGCGATGCTGGAGCACTTCTGGTGGGGGTCGGTGTTCCTGACCAGCCTGCCGATCATCGCGGTGGCCGTGGTGCTGACCATCAGGTACGTGCCGGAATCGCGTGATCCGCATCCGGGCAGGTTCGACCCGCTGAGCGTGCTGCTCTCGATGGCGTCGGTGGTCGGCGTGGTATACGGCATCAAGGAACTGGCCAGTCACGGCTCACTGAGCGCGGCGGTGGTCCTGCTCGTGGCGCTGGTGCTGGGCGTGGTGTTCGTGCGCAGGCAGAACCGGTTGGCGAGTCCGCTGCTGGACCTGTCGCTGTTCCGGGCGAAGCGGTTCACCGCCGCCGCGCTGTCGGTGTTGTTGTCGTTCTTCGGTTTCTTCGGTGTGGTGTTCTTCCTGACGCAGTACTTCCAGGTGTTCGAGGGGTTCGGGCCGCTGGCCACCGGACTGTGGCTGCTGCCGTTGGCGCTGGCGAGCCTGGTCGCCTCGCCGCTGACCGGTGCGATCGTGCGGCGGCTGGGCATTCGGGTGGCGCTGTCCGGGTCGTTCGGCCTGATCGCGGTGTCCACCGGCCTGTTCACCCTGCTCGGCGGGCCCGCGGACCGGCTGGTCATCGTGCTCGGGTTCATCGGTATGGGAATCGGCGCCAGCATCGCGGCGACCGCGGGCGCCCAGGCGATCATGACCAGCGTGGCACCGGAGCGTGCCGGTGGCGCGGCCGCGATCCAGGAGACGGCCTTCGAACTGGGCGCGGGCCTCGGCGTCGCGATCCTCGGCAGCGTGATGGCCGCACGGCTCGGTGGGCAGACGATCGCGGAGGCGGGCAAGGCCGCGTTCTTCGACGGCCTGGCGACCGCGGCGACGGTGAGCGCGGCGGTGATGCTCGTGACCGCGCTGCTCGCCGCGTTCTGGTTGCCTGCGCGTGATGCCGAACACGTGTAGTCGTCACACGATCGAGCTACATCCTCGTCCATGGTGGACATTCCGGGGTGGATGATCACTAAGGTGTGGCCGCATGAGGTCCTGGATCACCGGTGTGGTGACGGTGCTGGCCGCGGTCGTGATCATCCCCCCGGCCAGCGCGGCCGAGCAGGTCCTGCTGCCGGATCTGCGGCAGGCACCGCCCGGCTGCCCCGGCGGCTTCGCGCGTGCCCCCGACAAGTGTGACGACTGGGACGTCTGCATGGTCGCCGACGCCGACGCGCCGAACGGCGACTGCCTCTATCCGGGAAGCGCGGTGCGGCCCAAGGCTGTCCGGATCCGCTTCACCACAGCGGAGGACAACATCGGCGACGGTCCGCTGCTGCTGTTCGGGCGGCGCAGCGCCGCCTCGCCGATCATGGACATCCGCCAGGGTTTCCAGTCGGGAAAGCACGGCCAGATCCCGGACTCCTACACCGAGGCGCGCCAGCAGACGGACAACTCGATGTACTACGAGCCCGCGCAGATGCACCAGCACTGGCACCTGATGGGCTTCGAGCAGATGCAGTTGCGCTCACCCGACGGCAGGACCGTGGTCCGTGACCGCAAGAACGGTTTCTGCCTCGGTGACCGCTACCGCAACACCGCGGCGGACTCGCTGCCGAACACGGTGCGGGACGCCAACACCCCCGAGTACCGGCTCTCGGAATACCTGTCGCAGAACAAATGTGCCTTCCAGGACCCGAACGCGACGGACGTGAAGGTCGGCATCTCGGTCGGTCAGGGTGACGACTACCGCTACGACGTCGACTTCCAGTGGCTGGACATCACCAGCGTGCCATCCGGCACGTACGACCTGGTCAACACGGTGAACTCGAACCGCACACTGCTGGAGACCAACTACGACAACAACTCCTCGTCGATGGCGGTGTCGATCCAGTGGCCCAACCAGGCGGCGCACGCGCCGACGGTGCTCGACTGGCCACCGGTGGTCAAGTTGCTGGCCAGTTGCCCCGGACAGGACAAGTGCGCGACCACGCAGAAGCACCTGCACCCCCGGGTCTCCAGTGACCGGATCGTGCACTCGAAGGACCGCCCCCGCCGACACCACTGACGGTGCCCTGCCCGTGCGAGAGCCGCGGGAAGCGGTGAGGGCTCCCGACTTCCTCGAACACCGTGCGGACGTTAGTCCTGCTGAGTGATTGTCCGTCCGGAAATCGGCGAACCATGGGCGCTGCCCCGGCCGGGACCCTAAGGTGTCTCGCCGGGGAGGTGACTCCGTCACGATGAACGGTCAAGTTCCAACGAAGGAACCAGGCCGCACCAAGATGATCAACGCCGCGCTCATCGCAGCCGGGACGATCATCGTCACTGTCGTGACCGATCCGCCGGAAGGCGTCGTCGGGTGGTCCCTCTTCGTTCTCGGCGTGCTGGTCCTGACCGCCGCCGGTGCGGGGCTGGCCGAGTTGATCGCGGCCGTCCTCATCCGGCTGCCGTACGAGCGGATCATCGCTGCCACACTCGTCCTCGCCCTCGCGGTGTGGGTGGCGTTCGTGCTGGCGCCGAAGATCCCGGAGATCCGGCTGGGGTCGTGCGATCCGCCTGCCCAGGTCCGCGTACTGACCTCGCCTGATCTGCTGACGGCGTACCGCAGTCTGGCCGACGAGTTCGAGGAGTCCGCGGACGACAGTGACGGCTCGTGTCGCCGCGCCGAGGTGCACGTGTTCGCGATGCCCGCGAGCAGGGCGATGGACGGCCTGAACGCCGGGTGGAGCGCGGAGTACCTGCGCGAGGGGCCACGGCCGGACGTGTGGTTGCCGGAGAGCGGAATGCACGTCGAAGAGGTCCGCAAACGCCGTGAGGTCACCAAGTTCGGTCCGGCGATGGAGGTGACCGAGTCACTCGGGTCGAGCCCGATCGTGCTGGCCGTGCCCGCGCGGACCGGGATCAAGCTGACCGATGAGGCGTGGCAGGGCCAGACCTGGCGCACACTGGCCGACAAGCTGCACGACAGCGGGATCGGACTGGTCCGGCCGGAGTCGTCCACGGTCGGTGACCTGGCGACAATCGCGATCTACGCCAGCGAGGACGGCCGCGTCCAACTCCGGCAGAACCCGGCGTGGGCGCGGAGTTTCGAGGCATGGGTGGACAGTTCGGCCAAGGCGGGCCAGTACCCGTCCGGCACGAACATCGACGCGCTGCTGGGCAGGCAACGCGAACTCGGCGCCAACGGTGCCGCACTGGTGCTCTCGGAAGTGGATCTGGTCCGGTACAACGAATCCGTCCGCGGGCCCAGCGGCCGTGGCTGTGACAGCCCGAACGGGCCTCCGGCGTGCCTGCGGGCGGTCTACCCGTCGGACACGCACAGTTTCGACCGGCCGCTGGCGCTGCTGACCTGGTCGGAGACAGGCCAGAGCCCCGCGCAGCACGACGCCGCGGTCGCGTTCCGGACGTGGCTGACGAGCACGGCCGGTGGTCAGGCCGCTGTGCTGCAGCGACTTCGTCCGCCGCCCGGAATTCCGCTGCAGGCGCCGCTGTCCTCGGTCAACGGCGTGGTGCCCGGCGGCCCACCCGTCTATGTCAGGGAGACGGCCAGCCCCGGGCCGGGGCTGGCCGAGGAGATGACCGGGATCGAGGACGCGGTGCGCAGGACCAGCCGGGTGCTGATCTCGTTGGACGCCTCCGGGTCCATGCGGGAACGTGTCGGTGGCGAGACCCGCTACAGCCTCGCGGTGAAGGCGGTTCTCGAGGCGCACGCCGCTCTGGCCAAGCAGGCCGAGGTGTCGCTGTCGGTCTTCTCGGCGACCATGGGCGTGCGCCCGGTCGATCCCGGTTCGATCGGACAGGTCCAACCGGCCGGGAACACCCCGCAGCACAAGGCACTGCTGGAGGGGATGCGCGCGGTCGGCCAGGGCGGTGTCCTGGTGCTGTTGACCGACGGCACGAACAACGTCAACGACGTGTCCCCCGCGCAACTGGCCGAGCAGACCGGCGCGCGGGTGCTGGTGCTGGCCTTCGGTGAAGCCAGTTGCGGGGCACAGGTGCTGATCGATGTGACAGGCAGGACCGGTGGTTCGTGCCGTCAGGCCGGTGTGGACACCCTGGCCGCGGATCTGGCCGAACTGCTACGAGCGGTGTGACTGGGAGGTCGTGGGGGATGAAGGTGAAGTGGCCGTCGTTCGGGTTCGGCGCGCTGGCGGGTGTGCTGGTCGCCTCGCTGGTCGCGGTGGGGCTCGACGAGCCGTGGGCGTCCGACGACACCGGGCTGGAGAAAGGCCCACTGGTCATCATCTCCGGCAAGGACCAGAGCAACGGCGGCCAGCGCCAGGAACTGGTCGACCAGTGGAACAAGACCCACCCGGACAACCCGGCACGCATCGAGGAACTCGCGCTCGGCGCCGACGACCAGTACGCCGAGATGGTCGCCCGCGCCCAGGGCCCCGGCGTCAAGCCGGACATCTACAACCTGGACGTGACGTGGACAGCGGAGTTCGCCAAACGGGAGTACATCGCGCCCCTCGACGAGTCCAAGGTAGACACAGCGGGTTTCATGGCCACCCCGCTGCGGACCTGCCGGTACGACGGCAAACTGTGGGCGCTGCCGTTCAACACCGACGCGGGCCTGCTGTTCTACCGCGATCCGGGCGTGAAGACGCCGAGAACGTGGACCGACATCGTCGACGAGACCCGGCGCCTGATGGCCGGGCCACACGACCCCCGCATGGTGGCCGGGTACACCACGCAGCTGGCCGACTACGAAGGCCTGGTGGTCAACACCTTCGAGGCCGTCTGGGACGAGAACGGCCAGATCGTCGACGAGGACAACAAGGTCGTCATCGACTCACCGGAGGCACAGGCGGGACTGCACAGGCTCGCCAACGGGCTGAAGGCCACCGCCGACTCGAGGGTGATCATGCAGGAGGCGCAGAACCAGGACGAGACCGCCAGCATGAACGCGTTCGGCGAGGGCAAGGTGGCGTTCATGCGCAACTGGCCGGTGGCCTACCGCAACCTGCACAGCCTGACCTCCGACGACGCCAACCAGCCCGCGTTCTTCAAGGTCGCGCCCCTGCCGGGGCCCAGCGTGCTCGGCGGGCAGAACCTGGCCATCTCGGCCAAGTCGCCGAGGCCGAACGCGGCCGGCGCGCTGATCCAGTTCCTGACCAGCCCCCGCAGCCAGCAGATCCTCTTCGAACGCGGCGGCTTCGCCGCCACCCGCGACCTGGTCTACTCCGACGCCGAGGTCCAGCGCCAGCGCCCGTACGCCGAAGTCCTGCGGGAAGCGATCAACACCGCGAAACTCCGCCCGGTCACGCCGTGCTACCAACGGTTCGCCAAGATCTTCCGCGCCGTGGTGAAGGACGCGTTGAAAGACAGCGGCACACTTCCGTCCGACGCCACCCAACGCCTCACCGACGCGTTGAACTGCTAGCACGAGTTAAGGGCCAGCAATTCGTCCACATCGACCGCACACCGTGGGTTAAGGTGATCCGATGATCCGGGTCGCGGTGGTCGACGATCAGGCGCACGTCCGAGAAGGACTGGCCTTCGTGCTGAATACCCAGCCGGACATCACGGTCGTCGCGACGTGCGCGTCCGGCGACGAGGTGTTCCGCCTCGACCTGGACACGATCGACGTCCTGCTGCTCGACCTGTACATGCCCGGAACGGACGGCCTGGCAGTGCTGCGCGCGCTGGGCGCGGCCACCAGGACTCTGGTTCTCACCACTGTCGGCAGCGACAGCGACATCCGCGAAGCGCTGGCGCTCGGCGCGTCGGGGTTCGCGCTCAAGGACTCCACCGGCGCCGAGCTGGCCGCGGCGGTCCACGGTGTCCACTCCGGAATGACCGTGATCAGCCCGGTGGCCACGCGCCCGGTACTGACACCGCGGGAGCGGGACGTGCTGGCGATGCTCGGCCATGGACTGTCCAACCAGGACATCGCCACCCGGTTGGACGTGGCCGAACGGATGGTGACGGCCCACGTCGGCGATGTGCTGACGAAACTCGGCCTGCCGAGCCGCACCCAGGCCGCTCTGCGCGCGGAAGCCGTGCTGCGCGCCTGAACCAGGGCGACGGAACCGGCCCCGCGGCCTGCCACCACGCGTACCGAACCGATCCGCGCGGGCCGCGAACCGGCGGGCCAGTTCGTCCTGGTCGAACGTGCCGTGGCCGCGCAGGCGTCGCCCCATGCCAGGCCCCGGAGTGAAAGTTCAGCGTGGTCGACCATGTGCACGATGGTGCCAGCCAGGTGCTGCCGGATTATCGGGCAACCATCGGCGGGTTTCGCTGAGACCGAACAGACTCATAACATGGAGCTATGGCGTCGGCATGAACCCCCGGCGTCACGGTTGCTCCCAACCCCTGCACGCATGCAACGCGAGGAGTAAATCGTGCTTCGACGCACACTCACCGGTGTCGTGATCGGTGCCGCACTGGCGCTGCCGCTCACAGCCACCACAGCCACTGCCGCCCCCGCGGCGGCGCCCGCGGTCCTGGTGACCACCCTCACCTACGACGACAGCCAGGCCGCCGAGTTCAAGCAAGCGGTCGCGGATGGTGTGAATGTCTGGAACACCAACGTGAAGAACGTCCGGATCGTGAAGGCCACCCCCGGCCAGCGCGTGAACATCCGGGTGATCGCCGATCCGGGCTGGCCGCGCGCCACCCTCGGCCCGGTCCGTCCCACCGGATCGGTCACGGTGTGGATGGGTCGCCAGGCGGTCCAGCAGGGCTACCACGTGCCGCGGATCGCGTCCCACGAACTGGGCCACAGCCTGGGCCTGCCGGACGTCAAGCCCGGCCCGTGCTCGTCGCTGATGTCCGGCTCGACCGGTGGCGTGAGCTGCACCAGCGTCAACCCCAATGCCAGTGAGAAGGCAAGGGTCGAGCAGAACTACGCGGGCACTGCCCAGCAGAGCACCGGCGTGGTCCTCGACGACGCCGCTTTCTAAAGGCAGAGAACAGCGAGGGGCCGCGCGGGAACGCCCGGCCCCTCGTCCTGTCAGGCCAGGTGTTTCTGCAGGTCGTCGAGGATCTTCCCGGCGGCGGTGACGCCGATGCCGAGCATCCACACCTCGTCGTCGACCACGTACGTGCGGCCCGCCGCGACGGCGGTCAACTTGCCCCACAACGGACCGGCGGTCACCTCAGCCTGGCGCTGCGCGGCCTTCTCGCCGTACGCCGACACGAAGATGACGTCACCGTCGACCTCCTGGACACGTTCCGGCGAGACCTTGTCGAACCGCTTGTCCGACTTGTCCGCCAGCTCCTGCCGCTGGGTACGCGGCACACCCGAGTCCTTCAGCACGATCCCGGAGAACGACTCCGGGCCGTACACGCGGATCTCGTCGGGCATGAACCGGACGATCGAGACTTTCTGCGTGGTCTTCTTCAGGCCCGACGCGCGCTGCGTGTACTTGTCCAGCAGCCCCTGCGCCTCGTTCTTCTTGCCCAGCGCGTCCGCGTCGAGCAGGAAGTTCTCCTTCCAGGTGATCCCGACCTTGTCGGTGAACACCGTCGGCGCGATGGAGGTCAGCTCGTCGTAGAACTTCTCCTGACGGAACTTGGAGCCGAGGATCAGGTCCGGCTGCAGCGCCCTGATCGCGTCGAGGTCGGGCTCCTGCGTGGTACCGACCGCCTTCACCGACGCGAATCCCTGCCCGAGGTACGCCGGGACCTTGGTGTTCTGCGACGTGTTCGCGGCACCGACCGGCGTCAGGCCAAGGCTGAACATGGTGTCGAGCTTGTCGGTGTCCAACACCACGACCCGTTTCGGCGACGCGGGCACCTTGGTCTCACCCATGGCGTGCTTGACCGCGCGGGTCTCACCTGTCCCGGACGCGGGCGCGCCGCCGGGTGGGGTCGTGCCTGTCCCGCACGCGCTCAGCACGAGCGCGGCGGCGAGCAGGGTCGCGATCCTCCGCATGATGTTCCTTTCCTCAGCGCTTTCGGCGCACCAGCAACCAGATCAGGTAGAGGCCGCCGAACGCGGCGGTCATCACGCCGACGGGCAGTTGATTGGGGGCGAACACGGTACGCGCGGCGGTGTCGGCGAGGACCGTCAGCAACGCTCCCGTCGCCGCGGCGCAGAACAACGGCGGCCGCTCGGCTTTCGCCAGCTTGCGGGCGATCTGCGGCGCGGCCAGCGCGACGAAGTCCACCGCCCCGACCTGCGAGGTCGCGAACGCCGCGAGGATCACGCCGGACAACGCCATCACCAGCCGCCGTGCCCCGACCCGCACACCGATCGCCATGGCCACGTCGTCGGACAGGGCCGAGGTGTCCAACGCCCGGCCCGCCCAGAACAGCACCGGCGTCAGCACCGCGATCACCACCGCGATGACCAGCGCCTCGTCGTAGCCCCAGCCCGCGAGCGTCCCGACGATCCAGATCTGCGCGCGCTGGCCGTCGATCGGGGCCGCGCCGACGATCACGATCTCGGTCAGCGCACGCAACGCCACCGCGACCGCGATCCCGGCCAGCACAAAGCGGTTCCCGCGCACCGACCCGAACAGCAGAACCACCGCGGCGGCGCCGAGACCACCCAGCAACGCCAACGGAGGCAGCACCGCGATCGGCGCACCGGACACGATCACGATGCTCGCGGCGAGCCCGGCGCCCTGCGAGACACCGATGACGTCCGGACTGGCCAGCGGGTTGCGGCTGACGCCCTGCAGCAGCGCTCCCGCCAGCCCCAGCGCGACACCGACCACCATGGCCAGCACGACCCGCGGGACGCGTGACTCGACGAGCCTGTCCGCCCACGTCGGAACGTCGAACACGGCCCGCAGCACGTCACCGGGTTCCACGAACGTCGACCCGATGCTCAACGACGCCAGCGACGCGAGCACCAGCGCGACCAGCAACGCGGCACCCGTGATCACGCCACGCCGCTGCAGCGTGAACGACACCGCCGGGACAGGACGCACCACCAGCCGGGTCATGCGGTCACCAACCTCGGCCGACGGACCAGGTACAACAGGATCGGCGCGCCGAGCACAGCCGTGATCACCCCGGCCCGCACCTCGTCGGGCAGCAGGATCACCCGCCCGACCACGTCCGCGCCGAGCAGGAACGCTATCCCCAGCGGCACACTCACCCCGAGCAGCCAGCGATGGTCACTGCCGACCAGTGCCCGCGCGAAATGCGGCACGGCCAGTCCGACGAACCCGATCGGCCCGGCCGCCGCCACCGCCGCCCCGGTCAGCAACACCGACCCGGCGGCCGCGGTGAACCTCGTCAGCGCGATCCGGTTGCCCAGGCCGACCGCGACGTCCTCGCCCAGCGCCAGCGCGTCCAGGCCACGCGCCGAGACCGCCGCGAGCACCAGTCCCGCCAGGATGAACGGCAGCACGGTGAACGTGACGTCGGCGGGACGCCCTGCCAGCGAACCGATCACCCAGAACCGGTACTGCTCGAACGTCTGGGCGTCCAGCGTCAGCACCGCGATCACGACAGCGCCGAAGGACGCGTCCAGTGCCGCGCCGACCAGGGCCAGCGTGACCGGGCTGGAACCGCTGCGGGTCCGCGCCGCGAGCGTGTACACGAGCATGCCGGTGCCGAACGCGCCCAGGATGCCGAACCAGACGTACCCCGGCAGCGTCTCGACCCCGAACAGCGTGATCGCGACGACGACACCCAGCGACGCGCCCGAGCTCACGCCCATGATCCGCGGATCGGCGAGCGGGTTGCGGGTCAGGCTCTGCATCAACACACCCGCGACGGCGAGCGCGGCACCGGTCGCCACCCCGAGCACGGTCCGCGGCACCCGCTGCGACTGGACGATCAGGCTGTGGGCCGAGTCATCCGGGCTGACCAGCGCACGCCACACGTCGCCGAGCGGGATCCCGAGATTGCCGACAGCGAGGCTGGCGAAGACCGCGAGAACAGCCAGCACACCCGCGCCGACGAGCACCAGCACACGCCGCCGTCCGTCCACCGCCACCTCGCATTAGGAAAGCCATGCCTAAGTCAGAGGGGCAGTGTAAGTGGATGGCCGTCGCCATCCACATCGGACCCACTCGGCAACACGCCAAGCGACGACACCGACCGCGAGCGTGATCACCACGACCGGCAACGGCGGCAGAACCACGAGCAACGACGCATAGACCGCATAGTGCGTGAGATAGATGTACAACGACGCGCCCGCAAGCGCTCCCACAAGCCACACCAAGGACTTCGGCACAGCCACCCGCGGCACCACCATGAGCACCAGCACACCGCCGATGACCACCGCCTCCCGCAGCGGATGACCGAGGAAATCCGGTATCAACAGCAACGCCGCGGCCAGCACGACACATTTGCGCGTCCCCGTGGTGGCCCGCTGCGCCAACCAGCCCAACATGAAGAACCACAACACACCGTGCGTACTCAGGCCCCATTGCGGGAAGACACCAGCGGACTCCACCACAACCAGCACACCGACCGCGGCGACCAGCCCACTCAACGGCACACCGAACCGGTGCCGACGCTCGAACCGCGCGACACCGGGGACAGCGAACACAGCCGCCATCAACAGCAGTGTCTGCACCAGCACGTCGATGAACCAGTACCCCCACGAGCCGGTCGCCACATAGTTGTTGACCAGCAGGACATTCGCGGCGTCGACATCGTCGGAGACGGTCGCGCGGTAGGCCAGCCAGAGCATCGCGGGCACCGCGATCCTGGCCGCGCTGCCCAGAATCCACCGGCCCGGCCGGTCATGTGACAGCCCGAACCTGGCGAAGCTCCAGCCCGCGATCACCAGCAGCAGATGCGCACCGCCCAGTACGGTGAACAAACCGGTGTGGGTCCCGACGATCAACGTGATCGCGATGGCCCGCAACACGATGTCGCTGTCCACCACACTGGCCCCGGGACGCCCGTCCCGCAGCCGCTCCAACTGCGCGACTGACATGGTGTACCAGTTCGACGGCACACGCCCGATCACCCGTTGCAGCTCCAGCGACATCCGCACGTACGACAGGGAATCCCCACCGAGGCTGACGAACGACGCGGACGCCGCAACGTCACGACGGCCCAACACACGCGTGAACGCCTGGCGCACAGCACAATCCTCGACAGGAAGCTCGGGCACAAGCCGCCGGATCGCCTGGTAGTCCCGTTTCCCGGTCGCCAGCCGGGGAAACTCGTCCACCCGGACGACATGCACACCGCTGGGCGGAAGCCCGGTGCGGTCACACACGGCCGCCCGCGCCCGCTCGGTGTCCGCCTCCTGCACGGCCACAACCAGCGACTCGTCCGTCGCCGCGGCCGCCGCCGTGAATCCCGAGTCACCCAGCAGCCGCTCGACATCGGCCAAGTCGATCCGCAGCCCGAACACCTTGGCGAACCTGCTTTTGCGGCCGACGATCTCGTACAGCCCGGCCTCGTCACGCCTGGCGATGTCCCCGGTCGGCAACGCGTCCACGGTTCGCCCGAGCGCCAGATCCGCAGGTGTCTCCGCGTAGCCGAGCATCACGTTCGGTCCGCGGTAGATCAGCTCGCCGTCCGCGGCCAGGTCGAACGACCCACCGGGAATGGGCACACCCACTGCCGCCGGGTGCGCCGCCGCCAGGTCCGGCGGCAGATACGCCATCCGGGCGGTGGCCTCGGTCTGCCCGTACATCACGAAGAACCGCCATCCCCGCCGCTGCCCCAACTCGGCGTACCGCCGCACACCGGCCGGATCCATCCGCCCACCCGCCTGGGTCACGTACCGCAGACTCGGCAGGTCCATCCCGTCGAACCCGATCCGGTCGAGCAGGTCGAACGTGTACGGCACACCGTGCAGGCTCGTGCAGCCAAACCGGCGGAACACCGCCCAGAACTCCTCGTCCACAACGGACTGGTCGCCGAGCAGCACGGCGGCACCGGACATCAGGTTGCTGTTGATCACCGACAGGCCGTAGCAGTAGTGCATCGGCAGCGTCGCCACCGCACGGTCGGCGTCCTTGATGTCCAGATACCGCGCGATACTCGTGGCGTTCGCGCGCACGTTGGCCGCGGACAGCCGGACCAGCTTCGGCGACCCGGTCGATCCCGACGTGGACAACAACAACGCGAGATCCGGGTGCAGCTCGTGCACGAGATCCGGATCGTAGACAGTCCGAAGGCTGTCATCGGCCGCCAGCAGGACCACGTGCCCGCCGCGCAGCCCGGCCAGATACCGCACCAACGAATCCACATCGTTGCGGGCAGTGACGTGCACCAGCCGCCTGTCCGGCCCGAACTCGTCGACCACATCGGACACCCGCGCGGAAAGATCCCGGTAGGACAGCTCGGCGCCGTCCGGTGTGACCACCGCGAGCCGGGTTCCGTACTGGTCAAGGTCGAACAGCGCCGCGGTCTCGATCGTCTGGCTCATAACGTGCTCCCCGGGAAGAACAGCACCGGGCCGCGCACCGACACCGCCGTCTGCTCCCCCGGCCGCACATCGGTCCCCAGCACCCGGGAACGCACAGGCGTCCCGTCAGACAGCCGCAGCAACACCGTCGCGTCGTGTCCGTGGAACCGCACGTCCAGCACCGTCGCCCCGGCCCCCGTGCCGAGACGCACCTGTTCCGGCCTGACCAGGACCGTGCCGTCGCCGCTCCCCCGCACCCCCAGCCGTCCCAACGGCGTCTGCACCGCTCCACCCGAGGCCGTGCCACGGAACGTCACCGCCTCGCCGACGAACAACGCCACTCCCAGGTCCGCCGGTCGCGAGTACACCTCCTGCGGCGTCCCGAGTTGCGCCACCACTCCGTCACGCACAACCGCGACCAGGTCCGAGATACCGAGCGCCTCCTCCTGGTCGTGCGTGACCAACAACGCTGTCGCACCAGTCGCGTGCAAAGCGGCCCGCACGTCACCACGCACCTCGTCACGCAGTCCCGCGTCCAGTGACGAGAACGGCTCGTCCAACAGCACGACACCGGGCCTGGGTGCCAAGGCACGGGCCAACGCCACCCGCTGCTGCTGCCCACCGGACAGCTCACTGGGCATCCGCCCGCCGAAACCGGTCAACCCCACCAGCTCCAGCAACTCGGCGACCCTGCCATCGCGCCGCCGGTCCCTGGCCAGTCCGAAAGAGACGTTCCGGCGCACGGTCAGGTGCGGGAACAACGCACCTTCCTGCGGAACGATCCCGATTCCCCGGCGCTCCGGCGGGATACCGGACAGGTCACGGCCGCCCAACTCCACCGTCCCGGCCACCGACGGATGCAGCCCCGCCACCACACGCAGCAACGTCGTCTTGCCACACCCGGACGGCCCGAGCACCGCCACCAGCGCACCTTCCGGAACCACGAGGTCAAGACCACGCAGCACCGGCTCCGTGCCATACCCGGCGGCCAGGCCCTTGACGACAAGCCCTGTCATCTCATCCCTCCCTTGTGGAGGAACCGGTCCAGTACCAACGCGGGCAACGCTGCCACCACCAGCAGGACAGCCGCGTACGGCGCCGCAGCGGCGAACGCCCCGACCTCGGTCTTGCTCCACAGCTCCGTGGCGAGCGTGTCCGTGCCCGTCGGCCTGAGCAGCAACGTCGCCGGAAGTTCCTTGGCACACGTCAGGAACACCAGCGCCGCACCGGTCACCACCCCGGGCGCGGCCAGTGGAATCGTCACCAGCGCCCTGGTCGCCGCCCTGCCCTTGCCCAGCGACCTGGCGACGTCCTCCAGAACTGGAGGGGCGTTCGCGACGGCGGTGCGTACCGCCGACACAGCCAACGGCAGGAACAGCACGGCGTACGCGAACGCCAGCACCGGCATACGCTGGTACAAGCCCGGCACGACACGGACCGCGAAGAACACCAGCGCCAAGCCGACCGTGATCCCCGGCAACGCGTGTCCGGCGAAACTGGCCAACTCCACTCCCCTGGCCAACCGTCCACGATGCCGGACAACGTAAACACCGACCGGCACAGCGAGGACCAACGCGAACAGCGCCCCGAGCGCGGACACCGTCACCGTGCCCCACGTCGCCGCCAGCAACGCATCCATGTCGACCCCGGCCGAACTGCCGATCACCAGCCAGCGAACCAGGCTGTACACCGGCACACCCAACGAAAGGACCACAAGGGCAATCACTGCGAGCACCGCCGGGACGCGAGCTTTCCCCAGCGGGACAACGGCCACCACGCGACCAGCGGTCTTCGCCGAGCGCGCCGTCCACGCACCTCGCGCACGGCGTTCGCCGACCGTGAGCGCCAGCGCGAGAATCACCAGCACGCAGCCGAGGATCGCCGCCGGTGTCCGGTCGAACGTCGCACGGTAGCTGGTGTAGATCCCCATCGTGAACGCCTCGAACCGCATCAGCGACACCGCGCCGAAGTCGCTCAACGCGTACAACGCCACCAACAGCCCACCAGCCGTCGCCGCGGGCCGGATCTGTCGCAAGGTCACCAGGACGAACGTCTGCCAGCGCGTCTTTCCCAGCGACCGAGCCACTTCCTCCATGGCCGGATCGGCGGAACGCAGCGCGGCGGCCACCGGCAGCAGGACATACGGGAACGAAACCAGGGTCAGCACCACGAACGCGCCGCCGAACCCGGACAGCCACGGAAGTTCGGCGATCCAGGTGAAACCCGAGACATAGGACGGCACCGCCAGCGGCAGGACAAGCAGGACCGCGACCAGCCGTCTGGCTGGAAGATCACTGCGCACGACCAGCCACGCGCCGAACACCCCGATCACCACGCACGCGGCCGTCACCGCACAGGCGAGCAACAGGCTGCGCACGGCCAGTTCCGCGGTGCGGTCACGCCAGAGCACCTGCCACACGGTGCCGAATCCCCGCTCGAACGACCGCACCACCAAGTAGCCCAGCGGAATCAGCGCGACCACGGCGGCGGTGACCGCGGTCGCACCAAGGACAGGAGCCCTGCCGCGTAACCGGCTCAGACCAATCAGGACAAACCCACCTCCTGCAGCACGGACAGCGTCTGCTGCAGGGACGACAGCCGGGACAGGTCGATGTCCGGCCCGTGGATCTCCGTCAGCGGCGGCAACTTGTGTCTGCCCTGCGGCACAGCGGGGTTGACCGGATACTCGGCTGTCCGGTCGGCGAAGTACCGCTGTGCCTGGTCGGACACCAGGAACCGGACCGCACGGACGGCGGTATCGGTGCGGGGCCTGCCGCTGACCACACCGGCACCGGCGACGTTGACCAGCCCGAGCGGGTCGCCGCCGCTGACGAAGTGCAGCTTCGCCTTGACCTTGTCGGCGCCGACCTCGGCCACGCGGGCGTACCAGTAGTAGTGGTTGATCAGACCGATCGCCAACTGTCCACTGTTGACCGCGTCGAGGATCGCGATGTTGTTCTCGAAGCGTTTCGGCTCGTTCGCGGCGAACTTCCGCAGCCACTGCTTCGCGCCGTCCTCGCCGCGGATCACGCGCATCCCGGTGACGAATGCCTGCCATGAGGCATTTGTCGGCGCATAACCGACTTTGCCGCGCCAGCGGGGATCGGTCACCGCGTCGGCGTTCGCCGGAAGGTCCGCCTGCGCGACCTGACCGGGGTCGTAGGCGACCACACGGGACCGGGCTGATGTGGCGACCCAGGTGCCGTTGTCCGCGTGGTACTTCTCCGGCACCATGCCGAGAACGTCCTGCGGGAGCGGGGCGAGCCTGCCCTGTTCGGCCAACGCGCCGAGCGCGCCCGCGTCCTGGGAGAAGAAGACGTCGGCTTTGGTGCCGTCGCCCTCCTCGAGGATCTGCGCGGCGAGTTCGGCGCTGCCGCCGTATCGCACTTCGACGTTCCCGCCGACCGTCTGTTTGAGCTGGTCGAGCACGCCACCGACGAGTTCCTTGGTGCGGCCCGAGTAGATGACCAAGGTGTCGGCCTCGCCCGGCGTGTCCGAACACGCCACGGACGAGGCCACCATGGTGATCGCTAGCAGAAGTCCGACGCTCCGGCGGGGTGCCAATGGGGCCTCCTCGGCTCACCACCTGCCCCCGCCAGGTAAGTTAAGGCTATCCACTGCAAGGTAAGCCTCGCCTTACGCTGAAACAAGCCTCTCTTCGGTTACGGCACGACCTGAACCTGGTCGCCGATCTTCAGGGTGGTGAAGAACGTCGACGCCGCCGCCTGCGACAGGTGCACGCAGCCATGCGACTTCTGTTTCAGGCTTCCCTGATGGAAGGCAATGCCACCGTTGAAGAACACCGAGTACGGCATGGGCGCGTTGAACTGCTTGCTGCGGTAGTGCCTGTACTTCCGTTCCACCTTGAACGTTCCAGGCGGCGTCAGCCAGCCGGGCTTGCCATGGGTGACGGGGACCGGGCCGTACGTGACGGCGCCGTTGTTCATCAGCCAGGCCTGGTTGGCGGACAGATCAAGACATGCTTTCGCGGTCGCCGCGCAGGGCGCTGACGCCGCGTGAGCTTCCTGGGGCATGACGACAGCCGTACCGATCATGAGCGTCAGTCCAAGCGGGACACTCGCGATCACTGTCGCAAAGCGACGTACTCGCATCGTTACCACCTCATCGTTGACCTCTCCCCTGAGTACCCCACTGTTTGCCAACGCACACCTCGGAACGGGCCAGTTCACCTGATCGCCCCCGCGTCGAAGCCGGTTTTCGATTTTTGTCACTGGAGAATCTACAGTGGACGTAGTCCTGATTGACGTAGTTCAGTGGGGAGTCGTGTCCGGATAGACGTCGACGTCGTAGATCAGCCGGACAGGCTCGCCGTTCGTGATCCCGACGAAGACCGGGTCGGCGGCCGGGGTGCGGCCGCGACGCCAGACCTCGTCCCGTGCGGCGTCGCGCGATTCCCGATGGATCTGTCCCGCCTGGTAGACGTCACGCACTTGGCTGCGGGAGGAGCCGGACCGTCCCCGCCGCGGGCAACCGCTGACCCGCGAGCGCATCGTTGAGGAGGCGGTGGCGCTGCTCGACGAGCAGGGCACCGATGGGCTGACGATGCGGCGACTGGCGCAGCACCTCTCGGTCACGTCGACAGCGCTCTACTGGCATGTGACGACCAAGGACGACGTCCTCGACTTGGCCATCGATCAGATCTTCGCCGAAGTGCGGCTCCCCGACGCCGGTGACGACTGGCAGAGCGACGTGCGCGGGTTGGTGTGCGGGTGGCGTGCGGCCATGCTCCGCCATCCCTGGGCGCCCAGCCTGATCGGACGGCCGATGCTGGGGCCCAATGTTCTCGCGCGCACCGAGTTCCTGCAGTCGGCGCTCGTCCGCGGTGGCTTCACCGATACCCAACTCGCTGTCGTCACCCGGATGCTGGCCAACTACGTGATCGGGGCCGCGCTCACCGAAGCCACCTGGCACCAGTCCAAGGCCCCGGAGGCTCGGGCCGAAGCCCGGCGGCACATCGCCGCGAACCACACGGCCTACCCGACCCTCATCGCCTCCGGACACCTCGATGATGAGCGGTGGAGCGACGACGACCTGTTCGAACGCGGTCTCGACGCCATACTTGCGACTCCCCCACGAAGCTGAGCGCGCGTGTCAGTCGATGACGGCGGTCGCCTCGACCTCGACGAGGTGTTCGGGCACGTCCAACGCGGCGACACCGATCAACGTGCCCGGCGGCACCGGGGTGAAGCCCAGCTTCGCGGCGGCGCGCGCGACGCCCTCCATGAACAGCGCCAGCTTGTCCGGCGTCCAGTCGACGACGTACACGGTCAGCTTGGCCACGTTGTCGAACGAGCCCCCGACACCGGCCAACGCGGTGGCGACGTTGAGGTAGCACTGCTCGACCTGGGCGGCGAGGTCGCTTTCGCCGACCGTGACCCCGTCGGCGTCCCACGCCACCTGCCCGGCGACGAACACGAGTTTCGATCCGGTCGCGATCGACACCTGCCGGTAGGCGCCGATCTCCGGCAGTCCGGCGGGGTTCACCAGCGTGATGGCCATCAGACTCTCCTTGGTCTCTTGCGGTTACTCGGAAACCGTAGGAGAGTGTGCGCTGACGTGGAAGAACGCACTTTCCAGTGACTGAGGAACCTGATGGTGACCAAGCAGGACCGGCCCGATTTACCAGCCGACGCGGATCTGCGGCGCGCGGACTCGCTGGCCCGGGAGATCTTCTCGGACGTGGCCAACAAGTGGGCGCTGTTGATCATCGAGGCCCTCGGCGGCGGCACACTGCGGTTCACCGAGCTGCGGACCGAGGTGGCGGGCATCAGCCACAAGATGCTCACCCAGAACCTCCGCATGCTGGAACGCAACGGCCTGATCGAACGGCACGTGCACGCCACCGTGCCGCCACGCGTCGACTACACCCTCACCACCCCGGGCAAGGGCCTGCGCAGGACGATCGACGGCATGTGCGACTGGACGCAGGAGTACCTCGGTCACATCGAGGAATCCCGGCGCCGGTTCGACGCGTGACATGACCGGCCCCCAGGAAGCTCACCTCCGCCAGCTTCGGTACTTCGTCGCGGTCGCGGACGAGCTGCACTTCACCAAGGCGGCACAACGGCTTTTCGTGTCGCAACCCGTGTTGTCCCGGCAGATCCGCGACCTGGAGTCCCAACTGGGCACCGACCTGTTCGCACGCACACACCGCGCTGTCGCGTTGACCGAGGCCGGACGCGCGTTGCTGCCTCGTGCGCGCGAGGTGCTGACGCTGTGGGAGCACGCGGTGGTCGAGGTCAGGGCGGCGACGGCCGCGGCGACCGACGTGCTGCGGGTCGGGATGTCCACCGCGCTCGGGCGTGGTCTGCTGTCGCGGGTTCGCCGGTCGTTCGACCGGTTGCATCCCGGTGTCCGGCTGGTCACCCGCCAGTTCAGCTGGGACGACGCGACCGCGGGCCTGGCCGAGGGGAACGCCGATGTCGGGTTCGTCTGGCTGCCGCTGCCCGTCCCTGGCCTGTTCGACTGGATCGTGGTCGCCGAGGAGCCACGGCTGGTGCTGCTCCCGCCCGGCCACCGGCTGGCCGACCGCGACCGCGTCGAGGTGTCGGAACTACTGGACGAACCATGGCTGGCGCTGCCCGAGCAGTCCGGTGCGCTGCGCGACTTCTGGCTCGGCCTCACGGAGCGCGCGGGCCACCCGGTCCGGGTGGCGGCCGAGGTCAGCGCGACCGACGAGACCTTCGAGGCGCTCGTCAACGGTGTCGGGCTCTGTTTCGTCGCCGAGGGCAACGCACCGAGCTACACCCGCGACGGTGTCAGTGCCGTCCCGGTGAACGGGCTGAGCTCCAGCCAGCTCATCCTGGCGTGGCGCCGTGCGGACCGCCGCGCCGCCGTGCGCGACTTCGTCCGCCTCACCGACGACGCCGCCCATGACACCGCCCATGCTCATCAGGTGAACGCCGTCTCCGGTGGAGTCGGCCCGGCCACCTGATCGGCGTCGGTGAGCGGTGTGGCGCCACGGTGGAACTCGCGTAGCTTCTCCCCCGCGGTCAGCCGGGTCGGGAACACCGCCGCCGCCGCGCGGGAGGCCAGTTCCTCCGTCGGCAGCCCGGAATCCGCTGCCGCCACGACCAGGTTGCCGAACCGGCGGCCGCGCAGCACACCGGGCTCACCGATCATCAGGACGTCGTCGAACACGTCGGTCACCGCGGCGATCACCCGCCGGACGAACCGCAGCCCCGGCCCGTCGGAGACGTTCATGATGTAGGTCCCGCCGGAGCGCAGGACACGCCTGACCGCACGGGCGAACTCGACCGTCGCCAAACCACCCGGCATCGACGCGGACACGAACGCGTCCAGCACGACCAAGTCGGCCGAGTCGTCGGCGCGGGTGGCGATTCCTTCGCGCCCGTCGGCGATCCGGACCCGCAGTCCGGGCACACCGCGCAGATCCAGCCGCTCGCGGACGAACTCGATCAGCTGCTCGTCCGGGTCGAACACGAGCTGCCGGGAGCCGGGCCTGGTCTCGGCGATGTAGCGGGGCAGTGTGCACGCGCCACCGCCGATGTGCAGGCTCGTCATCGGCCCGGACGGCAGCAGGTCGATCACGTCGCCGATCTGCCGCACGTAGTCGAACTCCAGGTGCGTGGGGTCGTCGAGATCGACGTAGGACTGGGCGACCCCGTCGACGGTCAGCAGCCACCCGTCCGGCCGGTCGAGGTCCCTGATCAGCTCAGCCATCCCGAAACGCGCGTCACAGCGCCCACCGCGCACTCTGTGACCACTCGACATGACGTCAGCCTATGTCGAAGGTTCATCGGTTGTCCGCAAGGGTCGGCGGGCTGCCGGGTGGAGGAGGCGATCCCGTACGTCGTCGCAGCGCGCACCGACTCGTCCGATGGACGATTCCGGGTCATCCCTTGGTACGACAAAAGGCTTTCCGGCGCGGGCGCGGTGTTAGCGTCGGCCGCGAAGCACAGGTCGAGCCAAGGAGGAATCCACATGGGACTGTTCATCGTGTTCGAGATCGTCGGCATCGTCGGGATGGTGCAGGGCTTCGGCTCGGCCATCGCCACCGAGCTGTGGAACGGAGACTGGACGCTGATGCGGTGGGCGCTGGACTGGCAGCCGGTCAGCGGAATCGCGGTCGGTGTCGTCGGTCTCGTAATCGCTTCGGTCGGCTGGAGCGGCCAGAAGCGGATCAAGGCGTCCCGGCGCTGACCGGACGCACACGACGCGACCCGCGACCTCACGCGGACATGGCGTTGGCCCGCAGGATCGCCACGTGCAGGTCACGAATCGTGGCCACCGGGCCCGTGCCCAGTTCGGTCGCCAACGTCGTGCGCAGCCGCTCGTACGCGATCAGCGCCCTGGCTGGCTCGCCCATCGCGTCGTGGGCTCGCATGAGCATCCCGTACGCGCGTTCGTCCAACGGATCGGTCAGGATCGCCGACTCCGCCCATGCCTGCGCCTTGGCTGGCTGCGCCGCGCGCAACGCGCATTCCGCGCCCGCGTGCAGTCCCCGGCGCAGCAACCCGGACTGTATCGACCGTGCACGCTCGGCCCATTCCGGCGACGGGTAGTCCGCCAGGACCGTGCCCGCACTGATCAGCTCAAGTCCGCGCTCCGCCGCGGCGAGACCGGCCCCCAGCCGACCAGTCGCCGGAACGGACTCGGCGTACGTGATGTCCTGCGCGGCGTCGTGCAGGTCCACCCGGACCGTGTCACCGAGCCGATATCCCAGCCTGCCGCCCACGATCATGTCCGTTCCGAACCTGGCACGCAGGCGGGACACCAACGTGGCCACGTTGGCCCGCGGCTGCCGGGGCGGGGCGTCGCCCCACAGTTCGTCGACGACTGTCTCCACGGCGACCATCCGGCCGTGCGCAACCCCCAGCAGCGCCAGCAGAGTCCGTGCCTTGCGGCTGCCCACGTCCGGCGCGTCCCACGCGCCGTCCGTTCCGACCACGGTGACCTCGCCGACCAGGCGCACCTGCCACCTGCCCGCCGCCCGTTGCCAACAGGTCGTTCCACCCCTGTACTCACCCATGCCCGGTAGGCGTGACGCCGGTGTGCCATGGGTGTGCCGCACAGTCCATTGTCCGGGCCACTGCCCGGGCCAGTTGTGCGATCATGAAGAATGCCCGATCTCTTCCAGGCACTGCTGTCCGCTGGGGCGGTGAGCGCCCGCACCCAGCCTGTGCTCGCGATCAACGACCGGTTCACGCTGCGGCCATGGCAGGAGCGGGACGTCCTGGTGGTGCGGGCCGCGTTCGACGTTCCGGACATCCAGCGCTGGCATCCGCGCCGGATGGACTCCGACGAGGAAGCACTGGCGTGGATCACGCGCTGGCGAAGGGAATGGCAGCAGGAGAAGGCCGCGAACTGGGCGATCGCCGACAACGACCGTGCCGTTGGCCAGGTCGGGCTGCGTGGCGTCGATCTGGTGCAGGCCGTGGCGGAGCTGTCGTACTGGGTGCTGCCCGAGGCCCGCGGCGCAGGACTGGCGGCACGCGCGGTCCGTCCGATGACGCGGTGGTGTTTCGACACGGTCGGGTTCCACAGGTTGTTTCTGAAGCACTCGACACAGAACATGGCCTCGTGCCGCGTCGCGCACACCGCGGGCTACGTCTCCGAGGGCACGCTCCGCAGCTCGATGCTGCACGCGGACGGCCTACACGACGCCCACATGCACTCCCGCCTGCGCACTGACGAAAGAACCGACAACGGGTCTGCTTGACATGGCACAAACATGACACTCAACCCCGAAATCAACACAACTACACTGCACGACATGGAGTTCGGCGGCACGCACGTCCTGATCACCGGAGCCGCCAGCGGGATCGGAGCAGCACTGGCGGAAAGATTCGCCAAGGAAGCCCCCCGCGCACTGACCCTCGTGGACAAGGACGCGCCAGGCCTGACCGAAACAGCATCCCGAGTACAAGGCCACCCGATCCAAGCGGACATCAGCGAAGAGCCGGAAATCCTCCGGCTCATCACCGAGGCGGAAGAAGAATCCGGCCCCGTCGACGTCTACATCTCCAACGCGGGCATCCCCCTGCCGACCGGCGGAGTGGAAGTCACCAACGAAGGCTGGCAGCGCCAGTGGAACGTCCACGTGATGTCCCACGTCTGGGCGATGCGAACCCTGCTCCCGGCAATGATCGACCGAGGCGGAGGCTACCTGGTCAACACCGCGTCGGGAGCCAGCCTGATCATGACACCGGGCGCAGCGCCCTACACGGTCACCCAACACGCGGCGCTGGCGCTGGCGGAGTCATACGCAGTGATGTACAGCCACACCGGAGTGCGTTTCGCCTGCCTGTGTCCCGGTTTGGTCGAGACGCCGCTGATGCGCGAGGTGGATGACGACCCGGTCGGCCGAGCGGTCCGGATGGGACTGGCCGACCGCGCCCTGTCCCCGGCCGAAGTCGCGGACATCGCGATCCACGGCCTGACCGAGGAGCGTTTCCTGATCCACACCCACCCGGAGGACATCACCCCGGCGGCCCGGCTGCGCGCCACCGAACCCGAGGTGTACCTCTGGGCGATGCAGGAGCTGTGGACCACGGCCCAGCGCCACTGATTCACCCGGCTCACTTCGCGAACGACGGCATCTCACCCGGCGGAATCAACGGGCCGGACAGCTGCACGTTCGCCATGGTCCAGGCATCGTCGTTCTTCACCGCGACGACGGTCACCCGGAACGAGCCGCTCGTGTCACGGCCCATCGCGGTCGTCTTCTGCTCCAGCCGCCCGATCATCACGACGGTGTCGCCGTACGTCCGGATCGTCAGGTCGTGGACGTCGAACGCGTCGTTGCTGATCATGCCGCTGCGATGCCGGTCGACCCACTGCGCGCTGTCGAGCACGAACCCGACCGGGCCGACAGCGTGGAACTCGGGCGCGAACAGCTCCAGCAGGCCGTCGGCGTCGCCGTCGAGTTCGCGGCGCGCCCAGGTCTCCACCAGCTCGCGAGCACAGGTGATGGCCATGACTCCTCCTCAGGGTCGATCTAAATTTAGGGTGACTCTAACTCTAGAGTGACCTTAAGTCCACTGCTATGCTCGCTCCTATGACCGAACCGGGCTTGCGTGAGCGCAAGAAGCAGCAGACACGCCGACGGATCATCGACGTCGCGATCGGACTGTTCGGCGAGCGCGGGTTCGAGAACGTGCCGGTGGCGCAGATCGCCAAGCAGGCCGAGGTGTCCGAGGCGACGGTGTTCAACTACTTCCCCAGCAAGGAGGATCTCGTCTACCAGGACATGGAGGAGTACGAGATCACCCTGCTGTCGGCGGTCCGTGCCCGCGCCGACGGCGTCACGGTCGTCGGTGCCTTCCGGGACTTCCTGCTACGCCCGCGTGGCGCGCTGGCCGACGAGAGCATCGACGTGATCGCGAAGGTCGCCCGGATCATCGCGGACAGCCCCACCCTGCAGGCACGCGAACTGCGCGCGTTCGACCGGTACACCTCGGAACTGGCGGGCCTGATCAGCCGGGAGAGCCGGGCGCGGACGCAGCGGATGGAGCCGTGGGTGATCGCCAACGCCCTGATGGGCGTTCACCGGGCGATGAAGGACCACGTACACCGACAGGCCCTCGCCGGGAAGGACGGCGCGCGGATCGTGCGCGAGGTCATGGCGCAGGCCCGGTCGGCCTTCGAGACTCTGGAGAAAGGGCTGGCATGAAAGTCAGCATCACGAACTACTCGTGGTGCGCATCGCCGGACTGATGCCCGACATGGTCAGGCCGCGGAACCGCTCGTAGGCCTGGTCGGGTGTCAGCGGCGCCTTCGTGCCCAGCCACCAGCCGACCACCGCTGTCATGCCACGGATCACGAACGCCGCGATCATGTCCACGTCCTCGGCGGGCAGGTGCGGGCGGAGATACTCGGCGACGGTCCTGGTCATGTCCCGGCGCACCACAAGCATCGCGGGCTCGTGCTTCATCACCGTCGCGGCGAACAGTTCCCGGCTGTCGTTCGCACGCCGGAAGACCACGCGCAGCGGGCTGAGCACGTCGCCGGGTTCGGCACTGTCGGCCATCTCCGTCTTGATGCTCTCGAATCCGCTCAACAGCAGGTCTTCCTTGCTGTGAAAGTGGGTGTAGAACGTCGAGCGGCCGATGTCGGCGCGGTCGAGGATGTCCTGCACGGTGATCTTCTCGTAGCCGCGCTCGATGATCAGATCCACCAGCGCCCGCCGCAGCGTCTCCCGCGTTCGCCGCACTCGCCTGTCGACCATCCCGCTCCTCGTTTCCGAACAATCCAGCTGGATCCGTCCGTTATCGGACTCTCCCCGGATATTGTCTCTGGCCTGCACGTTTGTCTCTGCTCCAGTATCGGACACGTGTCCATTAACGAACAGATTGTGCAGAAACTCGACGCCCCGGGGATCGGCACCGTATGGCTGGTCAGCGGCGCTGATGAGGGCCGGGCTCTGCTGGCCGACCCGAGGTTGTCGCGGGACGAGCGCAAGGCGCCGCCGCCGTTGCAGGAGCTCGCGTGGCGCAACCGGGCGAACATGTCGATGGGACGTCACCTCCTCGACGAGGACCCGCCGAACCACACGCGGCTGCGCGGCCAGATCAGAAAGGCTTTCACGCCAAGGCGTGTGGCGAACCTGCGGCCACGGGCGCAGCAGATCACGGACGCGTTGCTGGACGGGATGTCCGGTGAGGTCGACCTGATCGACGCGCTGGCGTTCCCGTTACCGATGACGATCATGTGCGAACTGCTCGGCCTGCCGGAGCAGGACCGGGCCGACTTCCGGGTCTGGGGCGCGGAACTGGCCATGGGCATGGACCCGACCGCCGATCCGGCGAAGGTGGCGCACGGCGGGAAGGCGCTGCGGGCGTACTTCGAAACCCTGGTCGCCGGGATCACGGTGGACGACCGTGTCGAGGACGACCAGCCGGACCTGACCCGAGCGCTGGTCCGTGCGGGCATGCTCGACCACGACGAGCTGATCAGCATGTTGATGCTGTTGCTGCTCGCCGGGCACACGACAACCGTGAACCTGATCGGCAACGGCGTGCACGCGTTGCTGACCAACCCTGACCAGTTCGCACTGCTGCGTGCCCGCCCTGACCTGTTGCCGCAGGCGATCGAGGAGTTGCTCAGGCTCGCCGGGCCACTGCAGGTCTCGTTGCCCCGGATCACCCTGGAAGAGGTGAAGGTGGCGGACGCCACCATCCCGCCGGGCAGCATGGTGCACGTAGTCATCGGTGCGGCCAACCGTGACGCGTTCCGCTTCACCGACCCGCAACGGCTGGACATCACCCGCGCGGACAACCAGCACCTGAGTTTCGGGCATGGCGTGCACTTCTGTGTCGGCGCGGCCTTGGCACGAATGGAGGCCCAGGTGGCGATCGGCAGCCTGGTGGCACGGTTCGAGAACCTGCGTATGGCCGTGCCGGAGAACGAGCTGGTCTGGGAGACGAATCCGCTTGTGCGGTCCCTGGCGTCGCTGCCCGTGCTAACTTAGAAATTGCCGTGTTCGCACGGCCCGGACGAGGGCGTCGTACCCGGTTACGCGAAGACGACGCAGTGATGGAGACGTTGCATTACTGCGGAGGTTGTCATGGCGTGGTTGGCTCTTGTCGTATCCGGACTGTTCGAGACCGTGTGGGCCGCGGCCCTCAGCGTGTCGCGTGGATTCACCAAACCCGGTGCCACCATTGTGTTCATCATCGCGCTCGTGGTCAGCATGGTTGGCCTGAGCTACGCGCTCCGAACCATCCCGGTGGGCACGGGCTACGCCGTGTGGGTCGGGATCGGCGCTGTCGGCACGGCCCTGTACGGCATGCTCGCGCTGGGCGATCCCGTGTCGGCGGCTCGAATCACATGCCTGGTGATGATCGTGGCCGGTGTCGCCGGGCTGAAGTTCCTCCACTGAGGACATTCACCGGGGACTGTCACTTACGGAACACGATCCACCGCATGGCCGCGTACATGTACACGGCCTCACAGGCCCCGGCGGCGAGCCGCGCGAGCCGGTAGTCGACGCCGAGCGCGGCCAGCCCACTGCCGACGCCGAGAATCCACGCGAGGTAGTTGACGACCACGACGAGCACGTAGACGCCGAACTGCGGCCCCATCGGCGAGTGCGAGCGGAAGTTGAACGCCCGGTTGAGGAAGTAACTGAGGGCGAACGCGCACGCGTACGCGATCGTGATGCTCAGCCACAGCACGAGGTCGAACACGCCATGCAGGAGGCTGAGCAACGCGAGGTCGACGGCGAACGTGAAGCTGTTGATCACCGCGAAGCCCAGCAGGCTCGGCGGCACGATCCGGTTGAGCCCGAGCGGCAGCCGGGACGCGATCGTGGACATGACGGAGTTGAACTTGCGGCCCCGCTCCTCCGCCGCAGTGGTGTGCACGGCCGCAGCCTGGCAAGGAGAAGTGTCGGGAAGGAGAAGCTAGATCAACGTGTTGAGGAACTCACTCCACGGCGCGGTCGGAAAGGTCAACATCCCCGCAGCCGGGCTCTTGGAGTCACGGACCGCGAGCCCCACATGTCACAGCCCATACAGCTCATCCCCGAGTCGCTCGAGTAGTTCGACAGTTCCCGTAGGGCTGAGCGCTGCCGTTCGCAACCGCTCGAAGTGAGCCTTCGCTTGGCACACCGCCTCGTCATCGTCGATGTGCGACGATCCGGCAAGATGTGCGACATAGAGCAATGGCTGTTCCTCGGGGCTGGGAAAGGTCAGGTAGACGAACCCACCTTCCAGCGAATGGTGGGCACCTCGCCGGAAAGGCAGCACCTGGAGGTTCACGGTCGGCAGGGCCGCGACCGACATCAGGTGCCGGACCTGCTGTCTCATGACCACCGGGCCACCGATCTCCCGGCGAATCGCCGCCTCGTCCACCACTGCGTTCAGCGTCAGGGGCCATTCCGTGTCGGTCAGTCGCTGCTGCCGAGCCAGCCGGATCTCTCGCTGCGCGCGAGCCTCGTGCGGAAGTCGCGCAGGACCTGTGGCCAGGACCGCGTCGATGTAGGGCACGACCTGCAGCAGGCCCGGGACTACCAGCGCCGCGAACTCGTTGACCTCCGAGGCTGCCGTCTCGACGTCCACATACCCATAGTCCTTCTTGCTGCGAGGGATCCACGGCTTCTGGTAGGCCTTGCGGGCCTCGTCGAGCAGGTTCGGGTCGTAGAAGTCGTACTTGTCCATCATCGAGCGGGCCAGGTGCACGTCCAGCCGCGTCTCCCCCTTCTCCACGCGCTGCAACGCACTCTTTGTCTTGTCCAGCAGCACAGCCGCTTCCTCCAGCGTCATCCCGGCCTGCTCGCGCATCTTCTTCGTCTTCGCACCCAGCCTCCGACGCAGGAAGGGCGGGCGTGTCGATACCGTCACAGCGCGTCATACTGCCAGGTGGTAGACACAAAACTGGGAAACCCGGCGATCTGGTGAACATCCATGTACACTTCTGAACATGAGTGTTCAGTCGATCTTGGATATCGCGACCGAGGTGCTGCTGGCCCACCCGAGTGCCTCCCTCGGCGACGTCGCGAAGGCGGCCGGGGTCAGCCGGACGACACTGCACAAACGCTATGCCACGCGGCACGACCTGCTCGTCGCGCTGTCGCACGACGCCTACGACCGCGTCGAGAAGGCGATCGCCGGGGCCGAACTCGACGTCCCCGGGGAGGATGTCGAAGCCGCGCTGGAGAGGGCCATCGCCGGGCTCATCCCGCTCGGCCCGCGCATCGAGTTCATGTACCGCCAGATCGGCCTCGACGACGTGCCCGATCTCGTCGCGCGCTACGAGCAGACCGGCGAACCTCTGCTGCGGCTCATCCGGCGAGGTCAGGACGCCGGGATTCTGCGCAAGGACATGCCCGACTGGTGGATTCTGGCCACGTTGGACGCACAGTTCTACTCCGCGTGGGAGGCCGTCTCCGCAGGCAGGCTCGCCCCGCTCGACGCCCCTGGCCTCGTCATGAAGACCGTCATGCGGGGTGTCGGGACATGATCGCCGTCATCGGACTGCTCGGCGCCACCGGGCTGTCCGTCGCGGGCAACGCCATCACGGCGATCGCCATCCCGTGGCTGGTGCTCGAACGGACCGGCAGTCCCGGTCTCGCCGGGCTGATGGCCGCCGCGGCGCTCGGGCCGCTGGCGTTGTCCACGCTGTTCGGTGGTGCGCTGATCGACCGATGGGGTCGCCGCAGGCTCAGCATCATCGCCGACATCCTCAGCGGGCTCGCCGTGGCCGCGCTGCCCATTGTGGACAGCACACTGGGGCTCGACATCGTGCTGATCGCCGTGCTCGTCGCCTTGGGTGCGATGTTCGACGGCCCCGGTATGGCCGCGCGGGAGGCTCTCCGGCCGGACGTGGCACGGCATGCGAACGTTCCGCTGGAACGCGTGAACGCGTGGGGTGAGGCGCTGGAAGGCCTCGGCAACCTGGTCGCGCCGGGTCTGGCGGCGTTGTTCATCGCCACCGCGGGCGCCACGAACACGCTGTGGGTCACGGTCGGGATGTTCACCGGTGCTGTGCTGTTGACCTGGCTGACGATCCCCCGCGACATCCGGCGCGAAAGCGCACCGGACCACTACCTCCGGTCCGTGGTCGAAGGATTCACGTACGTCTGGCGGGAGCCGACGCTGCGTGGCGCCGGTCTGACGTCGATGCTGCTGGTGCTGTTCGTCGCGCCGATCTCGATCGTGCTCACCGCGCAGGCACAGAGCATCGGCAATCCCGGGCTGCTCGGACTGGTGATGTCCACGTTCGCGGTCGGCGGGATCGTCGGCGCGATCGTGTACGGCGCCGTCGCGCACAAGCTCCGCCGCAGGCCAGTCCTGGTGTGGGGCCTGGTGATCACCGGCGTCGGGATCATGCTGTTCCCGTCCGGCGTGCCCACGGCCGTGCTCGCGGCCGTCGTGGGCATCGCCGCCGCGCCGATCAACCCGATCACGGCCGTGCTCATCCAGGAACGCACGCCGGAACGCCTGCGCGGCCGGGTGATCGGCAGTGTCTCGTCGCTCGCGCTGGTGGCCGGACCGATCGGCGTCTCGCTGGTCGGCGCCCTGATGGAAGGCAGCGGCACCGGTCTTGTGTTCGCCCTGATGGGCGGCGGGTGCGCGCTGGCCGGGCTGTACGCGACCTACGCGCTGCGTGACATCGAGGCGCGGACCGGCCTGCCCGGCAACGAGTCCAGCACCAGCGCCGAGTCCCGCACCACGAAGGAACCGTTGACCAACAGGTGAACGACGCCGAGTGACGGCCGCACACTGTCCACATAGGTCGCCTGGTCGGTGATCCGGTTCGGGTCGAACACCAGCACATCCGCGTCGCTGCCCGCCCTGAGCCGTCCCTTGTGGCACATGGCGGGCACCGCGTTCTCCAGGATCCGCGCGGGCATCAGCGAACACCGCGCGATGACCTCCGGCAACGTCTGCAGACCGCGTTCCCGCCACAGCGTCCGCAGCGACTTGGCGTACGTTCCCGCGCTGCGCGGGTGCGACAGAGTGCCCGGCGGCAACGGCCACGTCGTCGGTGGTGGCGGCGGACCGGGCCAGGTCAACGGCACCGCGTCGCTGGCGATCGCCCCACCCGGATACAGCAGTCCCCGGTCGAGGTGCTTGCGGTCAACGGGATCATCCTCGTTGAGGAAGTGCACGATCACCAGCGCGCCCGGATCCGCGGCCCGCAACTCCAGCAGGCGTTTCTCGTCCGCGATCCGTTCACCGGTCGCGACGACCACGATGTCGCTCGGCTTCAGCCCAGCCAGCTTCAACGCCTCCGGGGCGAGGAACGCCGCGCCGATCGCGGTCGACGCGGCGCCGTACGGGTACGCCTCGACCGACACCGGCGAACCCTCGGCGATCGCCTTGTCCAGCACCGCCCGCACGGTTTCGATACGTCGGTAGGACGTGCTGTTGAGGTGGCAGTAGTGCATGTGCGCACCGGTCTCGGCCGCAGCGCGGACGATCTCCTTGGCTCCGTCGACCGGGACGTTCGGGTTCATGTCGATCAACGGACGCGCGTGCGTGTACGTCGGCACGCCCGCCTGCGCCGCGAGCCCGGCGAACAACGTGTACTCGTCCGGGTCGACCATGGGCGCGTAGCCGACGAGGATCCCGATGCCGAGCGCGCCGTCCGCCAGATCCTGGTAGAGCCGCTGGTAGATCCGGGCGCGCTGGGCCTTCGTCGCGGGCACCTGCCAACCGGGATCGGCCATGTGCTTGAGGATCGCGTGCACGCTCGGGCTGGGTTCCGCGCCGATCAGCTCGATCATCCGGGCCAGCGCCCAGGAGGTGGCGTAGCCGTAGTTCAACGGCCGTCCCTCGGACGCCGCATAGGCGTACGCGGCGGCGACCGTCGTCGTGCCCGCTTCCAGTTCCAGTGCCGTGCTCACGCCGTCCAGCGCCTGCAGCCGCTGCTCGGGAATCGCCTGGCCGTGACTGTGTAGGTCGATGAAACCCGGGCACACCACCATGCCCGACACATCGATCCGTCTCGCTGCCCGCAACGGCACTGTCGACACCGCGACGATCCGGTCACCCGTGATACCGACGTCGGCGACGTGGTCGAATCCGCTCTCCGGGTCGATCACCCGGCCGCCGTGCAGGACAGTCTCGATGAACACCACACGCCCATCATGGCCGATCTTGGTCGACTCCCGGCCGACGCGGACGCGAACATCCGGACATCACCTGATCGAACCAAAGTCGGCCTGATCGGGCTTGGCCGTGTCCACCACTCAAGCACCGCGTGTCCACCACTCCGGCACAGCGAGATGCACTTTCCAGCACCATGAAATCGCTGGTCCGCTTCCACGCTCCATCTCGGTGTGTCGGAAAGTGCATTTCATGGTGCTGGAATGGTGGACACGGTGTGCTGGAATGGTGGACACGAGCTGGTGGGAGTCAGAAGCTGTCGACGCTGATGCGGGTGACCTGACCGCCGTCCTGCATCGTCACCCAGTCGCCGTAGAACCCCCGCTTGGCAAGGAAGTTGCCGCCCTCCAGCATGCCGAAGGTGTCACCGCTGATGACGATCTCGCTGACGCCTCCGCTACCGCCGATCGTGCTCCACGGATCGCCCAGTCCTTGCTTGACAAGGAAACGGCCACCGACGACGGCACCGATCCAGGTGCGTGCGACCGCCAGTCCGGTCGCGTTGTCGTGCACGTGGATCCAGGTCGAGTCCCGGCCGTCCTTCGCGTGCACCTGGCCCCCGTTGGTCAGGAACGCGAACCGGTCACCGGCGATGGCGATGTCCTTGATGTCGCCGCCGCCGGTCGCCATCGGGCTCCAAGTACCGCTCAGTCCCTGCTTGGCCCAGAACTCGCCGTTGGCCAGCACGCCGATCCGGTCGCCCTCCGTGACCACCTTGGTCGCACCACCGCTGAACAGCGGCGTCCACCCCGAGTTCGCCCCGTCCTTGCCCAGAACATCGCCACCCGTGTTGACGAACGCGAACCGGTCGCCGTAGACGGCGACGTCGGTGACCTGGCCGCCGCCCGCCATCGGCACCCACCCGCCGTCCAGTCCCTGTTTGGCGATGAAGTTCCCGTTCTCGATGGCACCGATCGAGTTGCGACCGGTCGCCGGGTCGGTCGCGCCACCGTTCCTGAGCGTCACCCAGGCGTCGTTGAGGTCGTTCTTGCCGATCAGCTGCCCACCGGAGTTCGAGTAGACGAACCGCGTGCGGCTGGTGCCGACCTCGTTCATCATCGCGCGCGCCTTGCCCTCCGCGTCGGCGTACCGGGAGGGGCAGCAGGAGCGTTGCACGTCCTGCGCGATCTGCCAGGCGGCGAATCCGGGGTTGCGCGCCTCGGAGGACTTGGCGCGGGTGAAGAACTGCGTGGACGCGTAGGTCACGTTCATGATCTGCTCCGGCGTTCCCCAGCCCTGCGAGGGTCTTTGCTGGAACACGCCTAACGAGTCAAGGTCGCCGCACGGCAGGTTGTTCATGTGCGACTCGACCCAGCCCGCCTCGAACCCGGCGAGCATCACCTTGTCCGACACCGAATGGTCGCGCCCGACCTGGTGAACGGTTCGCGTGACGTTGATGTCGCGGTCCGGCGGGATGCTGGTGCACGCCTCGATGGTGTCTTCTACACCAGGGTTGTCACCGGGCCGGGCCGCGGCCACTCCAGTGGAGAACATCCCGGCGGCGATCACGGCGGTGAGCCCGATGATCGCGCGTCGGGCCTGCACGGAAAAACACGATGGACGACGTAGCAAGGGGAGCCCCTTTCACGAACGAACGATCCTGTTGGCGCACTTGATATCCGCGCGATAGAAACAAACTGACAAGATCCGCGCGCACCTGGTTAATGTCAAGCAGATGTAGCGGTGCTTGAATCGTCAACGAACAGCGCGACCTTCGGACTGAGCCGAAAGGTTCAACAGGGCATCGAACGGCCGACACGGTCGCCAGCGGGTGGTTCCACGTCGATCTTGGCTACGCTGATCCGGTGCGACTGAGCGAGGCCGACTTCGAGCGACTGGTCGGCCCGCTGCGCGGCGAGCTGCGGGCACACTGCTACCGGATGCTCGGCTCGGTGCACGACGCCGAGGACGCGCTGCAGGAGACGCTGGTGCGCGCGTGGCGGGCGATCGACCGGTTCGACGGGACCGCGGTCCGGCCGTGGCTGTACAAGATCGCCACGAACCGGTGCCTCACCCTGCTGGAGAACCGCGCGAAGCGCGAGCTGCCAACGGACCTCACGCACACCGCCGACCCGGTCTGGCTGGACCCGTACCCGGCCGATCCGGAGGCCGGTTACCTTGCGCGGGAAGGCATCGAGCTCGCGTTCGTCGCGGCGCTGCAGCACCTGTCCGCGACGCAACGGGCGGTGCTGGTGCTCCGGGACGTGCTCGGGTTCTCCGCCCAGGAGGCCGCCGACCAGTTGGACACGAGCGTTGCCGCGGTGAACAGCGCGTTGCAGCGCGCCCGCAAGGTCGTCACCCCGCGTGAGTACGTCGAGCCCGGCCCTGAGCTGCGCAAGGTGGCCGACCAGTACGCCCTGGCGTGGGAACGTGGTGACGTCGACGCGATCGTGGCGATGCTGGCCGAGGACGCGAGGTACGCCATGCCGCCGTTGCCCGAGTGGTACCAGGGCCACGAGGCCATCCGCGGGTTCCTGGCCACTCCCCTGCGGTACCGCTGGCGGTTCGTGCCGACCATGGCCAACGGCCAGCTCGCGTTCGGCACGTACATGCTCACGGGCGAGCACTACGAACCCACCGCGCTGGACCTGCTGCGGTTCGACGGCACCAGGATCGCCGAGGTGGTGTCGTTCCTGACCGCCGACTTCCCCGCCCACGGACTGCCGGACAAGATTCTCACCGACACGCGATGAGTTCGCCGTGCCACCCGGGTTGTAGAGGCGACACCAACTCCTGGAGGCACTCCGATGTTGCTCGAAGGCAAGAACGCGATCATCTACGGCGCCGGAACCGTCGGCACGGCCGTGGCCAGCGCGTTCGTCAGGGAAGGCGCTCGGGTCTTCCTGGCGAGTCGGACCATGGCCACGCTGCGGGACGCGGCGGCCCGGATCGGCGGCGACGTCGACGTGGCCCAAGTGGACGCGACAAACGAACAGCAGGTCAACGAGCACGCCGACGCCGTGGCCCGGCAGGCGGGCAGCATCGACATCTCGATGAACGTCATCTCCGACACCGACGTGCAGGGCACGCCGATGGTCGAGATGTCACTCGACGACTACATCCGCCCGGTGATCACCGCCGTGAGCTCCAAGTTCCTCACCTCGTGCGCGGCCGCCCGGCACATGATCAGGCAGCGGTCGGGCGTGATTCTGGCGCTGGGCGGGTCGGTCGAGCGCAATCCCGAGATGCACGACTACAACTTCGGCGGCATCGAGGTCACCTTCGACGCGGTGGAGTCCATGCGCCGCCAGCTCGCGGTCGAGCTGGGCAGGTATGGCATCCGCGTGGTGAGCCTGCGCACCAGCGGCCTGCTCGACTCGATCCCGGAGGACTACCGGGATCGGGACATGACCGTGAACAGCATCCTCAAGCAGTCGGTGCTCGGCCGGACGGCCACGCCAGGGGACGTCGGCGACGTGGCCGCGTTCGTGGCGTCGGACCGGGCACGGACCATCACCGGCACGGAGATCAACATCACCTGCGGTGCAGCGATCGTCTAAGGGGAATCGGCTAGGGCAGGCGGGAGCGGATCTCGGCACGGCTGGAGACGCCGAGTTTGCCGAGGATCTTCTGCACGTGTGTTTCCACTGTGCGCACCGAGATGTGCACGGTGGCAGCGATCTGCCGGTTGGTCAGTCCCTGGGCGACCAGCCGGGCGATCTCGCCTTCCCGTGGGGACAGCACCCGGGGGCCGGTCAGGGACTCAGCGGCGGCCACCAGCCGCCGCATCCCGAGTTCATCGGCCATGGCACGGGCGGACATCGCCTGCGCGACGGATTCCTCGGCGTCGCCCGGTCGGTCGCGGCGGGTGAGCACGCGCGCCAACTCCAGCCGTGCGCTGGCGACATACGGCGGCAGCCCGGCGCGTTCGTTGTGCTCGATGGCGCGGCGCAGGTGCCGCACCGCGTCGTCGAGCCGGTCGCACACGGCGGCCGCGATACCCAGCGAGGCCGCGACCGAGCCTTCGATGGTGACGACTCCGGCCCCGCCGCACTGGATGAGGTCCTCGAACGGCAGCAGCCTGCGGTACGCCACGGCGGCGGTGTCCCGGTCGCCGAACTCGGCGGCGAGCACAATCAGTCCACACAGGACCGACAGTCGCCGCATGCTGCCGATGACCTCGTGTACCTGCCCCGGCATGTAGCACCGCCGGGCGATGTCGACGCGTCCGCACTGCGCGTGCCACGCGCCGACCATCGCGGAGATCATCTCCGGCGGCTGGCAGAGGTACTCCTCGTACCGCGCCAGGATCGGGCCCTCGTCGCCGGTCATCCCGTGCACCAGCGCCGACGTGGACACCGAGATGGCCAGCACCACCGGCCCGCCGTTGTCCTTCACCAGATCGATCGCCTCGTCCGCCAGCGCCCTTGCGTGGGCGAACCGCCCGCGCACGTGCTCGACGGCGATCTCGCTGCGCAGGTAGTGCCATCGGGCGATCTTGGTCCGCACCCGGACCACGGCCTCGTTGATCGGCAGCAGCTCGCGCTCGGCGTCGTCCAGCATGCCGAGCTGGCAGAACGCGTCGAACCGCCACAACCGGCCCCACATCACCGCTTCCGGATCGTTGTCGGCCACTCCGATGGCGACCATCCGGCCACCGAGCAGCAGCCGTTCCCGCACGCCTTCCGGCCCGGCCAGCGCCAGCTGACGCGCCCGCAGCGCCGCCCGCAAGGCGCGTGGATCCCTGGTCCGGTCGGCGATCGCCAACGCCTCGACGGAGATCTCGTCCAGTTCGGGCGAGCCGTGGAACGACAGCTCCGCCGCGCGTTGTGCCAGCAGCCGGGCGCGCAGCGGGCCGTCGTCCAACGTCAGCAACGCCTCGTCGCACAACGACTTGCCCAGCGTCACCCAGTCGGAGCTGCTGACGGTTTCCATCGCGAGCGCCACCTCGGCGATCACGTTCCCGTCACCGGAGGCTCTCGCCGCGGCCGCGGCCTGCCGCAGCGTCTCCTCGCCGCCGACGATGTCCATCTGCCGCAGCTGCGCGATCCCCTGGCAGATCAGCAGCATCGCACGGTCGGCCTCGTCCGGCGGCACCGCGCGCAACGCGCGGGCGTAGAGGTCCGCGGCGTTCTCCCACGCCAGTTGCGCCATCGCGATGTCCGCCGCGCGCCGGGCCCATTGGGCCGCCTTCGCCGCGTCACCCACGGGCAGCGACTCCAGCCAGTGGTGCGCGATCTCCGCGACCCGAAGCGAGGCGTCCGCGCGTTCCTCCAGCACGGTCGCGGCACGCGCGTGCAACGCCAGCCGTTGCGCGGTCGGCATCAACAACCTCGCCGCCTCACGGACCAGGTCGTGGGTGAACCGCCAACCGTCCGCATCGGACAGGACACCGGCGCGCACCGACTCGTCCACTGAGGACAGGACGTCGTCCGGCGGGCGGTCGAGCACCGCGGCCACGGTCGTCGCGTCGACCTCTGTCCCGAGCACCGACGCGGCGGCCAGCATTTCCCGGCACCGCAGGGACAACGCGTCCACCCGCACCCGCACGGCGTCCAGCACGGCGTCCGGCAGTCGCGTGCCGTGCTGGTCGAGAATCCGGCCGAGCTCGGCGACGAAGAACGGGTTCCCGCCGGTGCGGTGGCTGACGGTGGCCACGACGTCGGCGCCGACCGCCTGTCCGGTCAGCCCGGCGAGGTGGTCGGCGACCTGGGCCTCGGACAGCCCGGTCAGGCGGATCCGCGACACCGTGCTCTCACGGGCCAACGACGTCACCGCTGTGGACAGCGCGTCGGGAACCTCGGTGTCCCGGTAGGTGGCCACGATCATCACCGGGGCCGTGTCGATCGCCATGGCCAGGTGGATGAGCAACCGCAGCGTCGGCTGGTCGGCCCACTGCAGGTCGTCGAGCACGATCAGTACCTTGCCCAGACCGGTCAGGTACTCGGTGACGGCCTCGAAGACGCGGAACCGTTCCTCGGGCGAGGTGGCGGGGCCGTCGCCGAACTCGGGCACCACCAGCGCGAGTTCGTCGGCGAGCACTCCGGGCGCGTACCGGCGGGCCAGCAGCTTGAGGATCTGCCGGAACGGCCAGTACGAGGGGCTGCCGTCGTCCTGCACCGCGCGACCCCAGCACGTGTGCACACCGTCGGCCTCGGCGAGCGCGGTGAGCTCGTACGCCAGTCTGGTCTTGCCGATCCCCGGCTCACCGGAGACCAGCACCACCTGACCGGAGCCCTGCATCGCGGTCCGCAGCCGAGCGGTGAGCTCGTCGAGCTCACTGTGCCGTCCCACGAATCGCGCCCGCATGATGCGCCAAGCCTAGCCAAGGCGGCTGTGGATCTCCGCCCTGCCGGACACGCCGAGTTTGCCCAGGATCTTCTGGACATGTGTCTCCACTGTGCGGACCGAGATGTGCAGGGACGCGCCGATCTGCCTGTTGGTCATGCCTTGTGCGACCAGACGGGCGATCTCGTTCTCCCTCGGGGACAGCACATCCGGTCCGGTGACGGACTCGGCCGCGGCGAGCAGGTGCCGCATGCCCATCCGCTTGGCCATCGACCGTGCGGACTGCGCGAGAGCCGCCGACTCGGCCGCGTCACCGGGCCGGTCGCGTCGCGCGAGAACACGAGCCAGGTCGAGCTTGGCCATGGCGACGTACGGCGGCGTGCCAGCGCGTTCGTTGTTCTCGATGGCCCGCCGCAGATGCCGGACCGCGTCGTCCAGCCGGTCGCACGCGGCGGCGGCGATGCCGAGGTATCCGGCGACCGAGCCTTCGATCGTGACCACTCCGGCCCCGCCGCACTGCATGAGGTCCTCGAACGGCAGCAGCCTGCGATACGCCGCGGCGGCGGTGTCCCTGTCACCGAACTCGGCCGCGAGCACCACCAGTCCACTGAGGACCATCAGCGTCCGCACACCGCCGATGGGCTCGTGGACCTGTGCGGGCAGGTAGTACCGCCGAGCGCTCTCCACTCGTCCGCAGCGGACGTGCCACGCCCCTGTCCCCGCGGCGATCAGGTCCGATCCGTGGCCGAGGTAGCCGGAGTGCCGCTCGACGACCGGGCCCTCGTCCCCGGTCGTCGCGGCCACCCCGGCCAGGGTGGCCACCGAGATCGCCAGCACCACCGGCCCACCGGTGTCCTCGACCAGGTCGACAGCGGCCCACGCCAGCTCGAGCGCCCTGGCGAAGCGGCCGCGAGCGTGCTCGACCGCGATCTCCGCGCGCATGTGGTGCCACCGGGCGATCTTGGTCCGCATCCGCGACGCGGCCTCGTGGATCCGCGGCAGTTCGCGCTCGGCGTCGTCCAGCCTGCCGAGCTGGCAGAACGCGTCGAACCGCCACAACCGGCCCCACATCACGGCTTCCGGGTCGTTGTCCGCGACACCGACGGCGAGCATCCGGTCGCCGAGCAGCAGCCGTTCCCGCACGCCTTCCGGCCCGGCCAGCGCCAGCTGACGCGCCCGCAGCGCCGCGCGCAACGCGAGTGGGTCCCCTGTCCGGTCGGCGATCTCCAGCGCCTCGGCGGACATCGTGTCCAAGGCGGGCGAGCCGTAGAACGCCAGCTCCGCAGCCTGTTGCGCCAGCAACCGGGCCCGCAGGGGGCCGTCGGGCATCGAGGACAGCGCCTCGTCGCACAGCGACTTGCCCAACGTCGGCCAGTCCGAGCTGCTGTGGGTTCCCATCGCCAAGGCCACCTCGGCGATCGCGTTGCCGTCACCGGACGCTCTCGCCGCGGCCGCGGCTTGCCGCAGCGTCTCCTCGCCGCCGACGATGTCCAGCTTGCGCAGCTGGGCCATGCCCTGACGGGCCAGCAACCTCGCCCGGTCGGCGTCGGCATGCGGCCCGGCGGCCAGTGCACGCGCGTACAGGTCGATGGCGTTCTCCCACGCCAGCTGCGCCAAGGCGACATCGCCCGCGCGCCGGGCCCACTCGACCGCTTTCGCAGTGTCCCCGGTGGGCAGTGCCTCCAGCCAGTGGTGCGCGATCTCGGCCACGCGCGACGGCGCGTCCGCGCGCTGTTCGATGACGGTCGCGGCACGCGCGTGCAACGCCAGCCGCCGCGCCGTCGGCATCAGCAGCCTCGCCGCCTCACGAACCAGGTCATGAGTGAACCGCCAGCCGTCCGCATCGGACAGAAAACCGGCGCGTACCGACTCGTCCGCAGCGGACAGGACATCGTCGAGCTCGCCGCCGAGCACGGTCGCGACGATCGCCGGGTCGACCTCGCTGCCCAGGACGGACGCGGCGGCCAGCATCCCGCGGCATTCCGGCGACAAGGCTTCGATCCGCACCCGGACCGCGTCCAGCACCACGCTCGGCAGGGGCGTGCTCTCCTGGCCGATGATCCGGCTGAGCTCGGCGACGAAGAACGGGTTCCCGCCGGTCCGGCCGCTGATCGCGGCCGTGACCTCGGCGTCGACCGGCGCGGCCGTCAGGTCGGCCAACTGGGCCGCGACCTCCGCCTCCGACAGCCCGGTGAGCCGGATCCGCGACACCGCTTCCTCTCGGGCCAACGCGGCCAGGGTGGCGGACATCGCCTCCGCCTCGGTGTCCCGGAACGTCACCAGGACCATCACCGGCATCGTGCCGACCGCCATGGCGAGGTGGACGAGCAGCCGCAGCGTCGGCTGGTCGGCCCAGTGCAGGTCGTCGAGCACGATCAGCAGCTTGCCGACACCGGTCAGGTATTCCGTGATGGCCTCGAAGACCCGGAATCGTTCCTCCGGCGAGGTCGCGGGCCCGTCGCCGAACTCGGGCACCACCAACGCGAGTTCGTCGGCCAGCACTCCCGGCGCGAACCGCCGGGCCAGCAGCTTGAGCACCTGCCGAAACGGCCAGTACGAAGGGCTGCCGTCGTCCTGCACCGCACGGCCCCAGCACGTGAGCACACCGTCCGCCTCGGCCAACGCGGTCAACTCGTGCGCCAGCCTGGTCTTGCCGATCCCCGGCTCACCGGAGACCAACACCACCTGGCCGGTGCCGTTCATGGCCGCGCGCAGACAGCCGGTGAGCGCGTCGAGTTCGACGCCTCTGCCGACGAAATGCCCCCTCACGACCTCACAGCGTAGCCAAGGATCAGATGGCCTTGAGCTCGACCGGGACGCCGTTGAACACGGCGGTGCCCGACAGGACATCGAGAACGGACTCGTCGGTGACGGTGTTGACGTTGACGCCGTCGGTGTTCCCGGCCACCGACATCCGCATGCCGGGCTGGTCGTGGCCCCAGCCGTGCGGCAGGCTCACCACCCCGGGCATGATCTTGTCCGTCGGCTCGACCTCGACCTCGACCGAACCGGTGCGGGACATCACCAGCACCCGCTGGCCCACGCCGACAGCGAGCCGTTCCGCGTCGCGCGGGTTGATGTGCAGTGTGCAGGTGTTGGAGCCGGTGACCAGCGCGGGCACGTTGTGCATCCAGCTGTTGTTGGACCGCAGGTGCCTGCGCCCGATCAGAACCATCCCCTGTGGACGTTCGACCAGCCAGGACAGCAGCCTGGGCACGTCGGCCGCGAACTCCGGCGGGCACAACTGAACCCGTCCATCCGCTGTGGACAGCACTTCGGCCAGCCTCGGCCGCAACGCGCCGAGGTCGACACCGTGCGGGTTGGCCAGCAGCGTGGCCAGGCGCAGGCCGGACTCGTCGGCCCCGAAACCCTCGCCGTACGGACCGAGCCGCAGTGACAGGTCGAGGAAACGCTCAAGCGGGCCGTCGCCGTCGATCATCGGCCGCAGTTCGACCGGATCGCGGCCGTACACCGGGGATCCCTCGACCCGGACGGCCTTGGCCAGCAGGCCGCCGAGCATCATCTCCTCAAGACCGCGCGGATCGGCCGACGCGCTCTGCCCGGCGGCGATCAGTGCCAGCCTCGCCAGGATCTCCGCCTCGCTCGGGCGGCCGTCCGGCAGCGGCAGCGCGGGCGGCGAGTAGTTGGCGAAGTCCCGCACGCCGAACTGGGTGAAGCCGAAGTCGAAGTGCGGCGACTGGGTCATCCTCGGCGGCGGGAGGATCACGGTGGCGTGCCGCGTGGTCTCGTTGACGTACGGGTCGACGCAGACCATGAACTCCAGGTCCGCCAAGGCGGCCGCGAACCGTGCCGCGTTCGGCGCGGAGGACGCCGGGTTCCCCGCGACCGTGAACAGCGCGCGGACCTGCCCCTCCCCCGGTGTCTCGATCTCGTCGGGCAGGGTCGCGGTGGGCAGTTCGCCCAGTGCCTCGGGCAGTCCCCGTACCCGGCTGGCCCACCGACCGGTGCGGAACGGCTTGCGCCTGACGTACGTCGCCCGTGTCGCGGAGGCGGGGAACATCGCGCCACCGGGCCGGTCCAGGTTGCCGGTGAGCGTGTTCAGCACGTCGACCAGCCAGCTCGACAGCGTGCCGAACTCGGCGGTGGTGGTGCCGATCCGGGCGTAGACGACGGCCGTCGGCGCCGCGGCGAGGTCCCTGGCGATCCGCCGGATCTCGGCCGCGTCGATGCCGCACGCGGCCGACACCGTCTCCGGCGCGAACTTCGACGCCAGTACCCGCAACTCCTCGACCCCTGTGACGATCTCGGGGACCTCGGCGGCCAGGTTCTCGTCGAACAGGGTGTGTACCAGGGCGAACAGGAACACCGCGTCCGCGCCGGGCCGGATGAACAGGTGCTGGTCGGCCAGGTCCGCGGTCCTGGTCCGGCGCGGGTCGACCACCACGAACCGGCCACCGCGCGCCCGCAGTTTCTTGAGCCTGCCGGGGAAGTCCGGCGCGGTGCAGAGGCTTCCGTTGGATTCCAGCGGGTTCGCGCCGAGCATCAGCAGGTAGTCGGTGCGGTCGATGTCCGGCACCGGGATCGAGTACGGGTCACCGAAGACGTACCCGCAGGACACGTGCTTGGGCATCTGGTCGCTGGTGCTGGCGGTGTAGACGTTGCGCGTGCCCAGCGCCTTGGCCAGCACGCTGTTGAACACCGGTCCGGCCATGGTGTGCACGCTCGGGTTGCCCATGTACAGCGCGACGGACTCGTTGCCGTGCGCCGCGCGGACCGCCGCGAGCCCGCGTTCCACCTCCGCGAAGGCCTCGTCCCACGACACCTCGACGAACTGCCCGTCCCGCTTGACCAGCGGCGCTGCCAGCCGGTCCGGATCCTGGTCGAGGTCGCCGAGCTTCGCGCCCTTCGGGCAGATGAAGCCGAGGCTGAACACGTCGTCCTTGTCGCCGCGGACGTCGACCACGCGGTCGCCGTCCATGGTGATCTTCAGACCGCAGGTGGCCTCGCACAGCGGGCATGTGCGGAAGTGCACGGAGTTCGACACAGTGGTCGGCACGGTGGTGGGCATGCACGGCTCCTTGTCACACGGGCTGCCAGCAACCTACCGCGCCCGTGTGACAAAAGGCCATTATGTCCCAGGTAATCACCAGTAGTGGGCTTCGCCTCGGAACACCTTGATGTTCCCCATGGTCACCCTGCCGCTGATCCGCACGACCGGCCCGCCGTGGCCTTCGGCGATGCCGAAGATGCTGCGCTTGCCCATCACCGCGGTGCCTTCGTCGATCACGATCGCGTCGTCGGGGACGTGCACCGCGACCTTGCCGCAGAACGCGTCGGCGATCACCCGGATCTGCTCCCCCTGCCGCATTCCGGCCAGGTTGAGCACGACCGCGCCGAACGTCGCCCTGGCGCGGACCTCCCTGGTCGCCTCCGGCGTGCGGATGACCTTGCTGATCGTGGCGACCACCCGTTGCGCCGGTTCGGCCTGCGCCGCGGCCGGGCCGAGGTCGGCCAGCTGCGGCCCGAGGTCCGCCCTGGTTTTGGCCTGCCAGACCAGCTCGGTCCGCTCGGTGTGCTCGTCCCAGGTGATCCGGCCGTCGCCCACGGCCGCGTCCAGCACCCGGATGGCTTCCATCCGGTCTTCGTCCGACAGTCGAATCGCCACGTCCCCGGACATAGCCCATCCCCTCAAGCACTGATTATCTTAGTTTGAGAGATTCTTGCACACTGGTCACGCCCACGTCCAGGAATCCGCACGGCGACGACCGCGGCCCCTGACCCAGACGACCAGTCCCGCGACCGCGCCGAGGATCACCGGACCGAGGCCGAGCGTCCAGCTGAGCACGGCCGGAGGCCCTGGCCGAGGGCCGACGGGCACCGCGAGCACACCGGAACCGGGCCCCTTCGGACCGTCCACCGTGAACTCCAGCTTCCACACGCCTTCCTCCGGCAGCGCGCGGATGTCCAATCCCCATTCGGTGCGGGCACGCGGATGGCGCGCGAGCCGCTCCTGCTCACCCGGGGTGTGCGGACCGACCATGCGCAACATGCCCTGGTGACCGGAGATGTCACCGTCCGGTACGAAGGTGAAGTCCAGCGACCGCTCGGCGCGCAAGGGCCACTCGCTGAACGACGCCCGCACGTCGTACGGACCGACCTGCACGTTCTCCGCGTGCACGACCTCGACGGGCGGTGGCGCGGCGTACGCGGGCGCGGCCACCACGAACAGGAGAGCAACAGCCAGGATCAACGCTCGCATCGTCAGACCTCCGACAGATTCCGTAGTGGCGCACTCATCCGCCACGCGGCGAGCCCGATGACAACGCCGAACACCGCCGCGGCGACGACGGACCTGATGTCCATCACGTCGAACTGGATGTGGTACCCGGCCGCCAGCAGGGCCGCGCCGACCGCACCGGCCAGCATGACCGGGCCCTTCACCGCGCCGAACCGCTTGGCCATCGCCAAAGCACCGGCGAGCAGCAGCGCGACCGGGACCAACGCGAACGGCGAGAACCCGGCGTAGACCGGGGTCCCGTCGACGTAGTCCCGCACCGGCAGGTCGATCGACGCGGCGTACGCCCTGGTCAGCGGCGGGACGCCGAACCACGTCAGTGCGTGGATCGCGGCGAACGACAAACCGGAGACCACCACGAGGCCCGGAGAGCGGGTGACCGCCCCGACCAGGATCAGGCCGAGCACGCACAGCAGCGCGACGGCGACGAAGAACCCCATGACCCACGACAGCGTCGGAGTCGACAGCAGCAGGAAGATCTGGCCGTACAGGGAAACGCCGACGTAGACGGCCAGCCCGACGCGGCCGGACCGCGTGCCGCGCAGCGACGCGAAAGCCATCACCGCGCCGACTCCCTCGACCAGGAAACACAGGGACATCGCCACGTGCGGCGGCGACGTCGGCGTCGCGTCGAAACCGTAGACGGTGTGCCACCACAGGTCAGTCAGTCCGTACAGCAACTCGGCCGCCGCACCCAGTCCTGCGACCAGGAACGGGATCGGCGCCTGGAACGCGCCGAGGACCTTGACCGTCCGCACGGCTGGATCCGGGCGCCGGAACGTCCGGTACAGCACCACCGCGAGGCAGGTGAACCCTGTCGTGGCCGTGCCCAGGTACATCAGCAGGTGTGGCGCGGTGAAGAACGTGTCCGGGCCGACGTCGCTGTGCCACTGGATGTCCCAGGACAGCCCGATGGTCGCGATCGCGACTCCGGCGAGCAGCATCCACGCGCCTATCCGTTCCGCTTTCATCTGTGCTCCTGTCGGTGGAAACCCGGCCGTTCACGGCCGGGAGGAAGCCGATGCCATGACCCGGCACCGGGCGATCGAACTGGTGTCCTAGGATTCGGAGTGTGAAGGTGGTGGTGCAGGTCAAGCTGTTGCCGACGCCCGCGCAGGCGGCGGCGTTGGCAGCGACCCTGCGCGGGTGCAACACGGCCGCTAACCGTGTGTCGGTGGTGGCGTTCCAGCGGAAGGTGTTCTCCCGCAACGACCTGCACAAGCTGGTGTATCCGGAGTTGAAGGCCGGTGGGTTGGGTGCGCAGGCCGCGGTGCGCACGATCAAGAAAGTCGTCGACGCCTATACGACGCTGCGCGCGAACCTCCGGGCCGGGAACCTCGGGCACGCCGGGTCGAAACGCCGGGCGAAGGCCGAGTCGAAACCGGTCGCGTTCCGTCCGGACAGCGCGCAGCCGTTCGACGACCGGATGCTGTCCTGGCAGCACGACGCGCGGACGGTGTCGATCTGGACCACCACCGGCCGACTGAAAGACGTCCGCTTCGCAGGCCATCCTGATCAGCTCAAGCTGTTGGCCGGGCACCGCAAAGGCGAATCGGACCTCATAAGGCGGGACGGGACGTGGTTGCTGATCGCCACCTGCGAGGTGCGCGAACCGGACGCGCTCGACCCCGTCGACTGGATCGGTGTCGATCGTGGCATCGCCAACCTCGCCACCACCTCCGACGGCGCGAACTTCTCGGGTCGTCGGTTGTCCCGGTATCGGCGTTGGCACGCGCGGAAACGCCGCGAGTTGCAGGCGAAGCGGACGAAGTCCGCAACCCGGCGGCTCAAACGGCGCGCCCGGCGCGAGACCCGGCACGCGCGGCATGTGAACCACAAGATCGGGAAGGAGGTAGTGGCCGTCGCGCAACGCACCGGTCGCGGGATCGCCCTGGAAGAACTGGGCGGTATCCGGGATCGGGTACGGCTTCGTCGTGACCAGCGGGCCACCCACACCTCCTGGCCGTTTCACCACCTCGGCAGCGTCATCGCCTACAAAGCCCGCAGGGCCGGGGTGCCGACGGTGACGGTGGACGCGCATTACACCTCCCAAACGTGTCCGCGGTGCGGGCATGTGGCTCGTGCCAACCGGCCGGATCGGGAACATTTCCTATGTCGTCGGTGCGGCCTCGCTGGGCCCGCCGACGTCGTCGCCGCCGTGAACGTCCGTGACAGGGCACGGCGAGCGTGGGTGTTCGTCAACACACCCGCACCCACATAGACCGTGGGTGGATGCGTCCCGCACGCCACAGCCAGTGGCGCACGGAGAACGCGACCCGGCTTGAACGGCGCCGAGCCCCCAAGCTCAGCCCTTCAGGGCCGAGAAGTTGACCCCTTTCCTTCCGTTACCGGGATCTGGACGGTGACCGTCTCGTCGGCCAGGTGCAGCGAGACGTCCCACAGGCCGCCCATGGTGAACAGTTCGCCCTGCGCCTCGAACCGGTCGTCCTGCCTGGTGGCGACGACCTGCGGCATGGCGTGCCCCATCGCGGGCATCACCGTGTCGATGACGACCTCCTTGAGCTGGACCGGATTCCTGTCGTGCCGCGTGACGCGCAGGGACGTGGTGACCGGCCCGCTGCGCGGACTGGTGGTCAGCTCGACCCGGTAGGTCTCGCTGTCGCCGGTCATCGTCGTCGCGGACGTCGCCGACCGCGGCCACAGCGCGAACACCACGACCCCGATCGCGACAAGTCCGATGAGGACGATCAGGACGGCCGGACGTCGACGACCAGCGGAACGGTCGTCACCGTGTAGTCGCGTTGGTACTGAACCCATCCGAAATACCTTCCAGGCTTGGGAAAGGTGAACGTGAACCGCAGCCGCGGCTGGAGCGAGGCGACCGTCTCGTCGGCGTTGCGGCGCATCGGCCCCATCTCGTGCACATGTCCGAAGAACCCGCCGCTTTCGTCACGGAGGACCAGGTGCCCGGCCATCCCGAGCCACGGCTGCAGGTCGGCCCTGCCCCCGACGGACATCTCGACGGTGTGGCCGCGTCCGGCGACGGCCTGTCTCGCCTCCTTGGGCGTGTCGCCGCCCAGCACCGGCCCTGTCGCCTCGAACGAGCCGGTGACCAGCTGGGACCCGGAGTTCACCCGTTCGAACTCCGCGTGTACGAGATACCGGCCTGGACGGTCGACAGCCAGGCGCACCCCCAGATCGCCCGGAGCCGACCGGACCATGTGCAGGTGCCGGAAGAACTGTCCGTCCACACTGGACACCACCAGGTGGGCGAGCGCGTCGTGGTGCGCGATCAGGTCGTCGGCGGGACGGCCGGTGTTCCCGTCGGTGATCGTGAGCCCGAGAACGAACTCCGTGCCGGTCACCGGACTCCGGTCGGTGCCGATCGAGGCGTTGACGTAGGGCCGTCCACCGGTCGGGTCGACCGGTATCGCCCCTTCGGCCTGCGCGGGCGGAATCGCGGACGACAACAGCGCGGCCGTGACGGCGACCGTCAACGCGACGACACCGGCACCCGCGGGCAGCACAACCAGCATCCGCCTGCGGGAGAACACCGCGGTGATCAGCGCGACGGCCATGAACAAGCCGGTCGCCGCCAGCCCGCCGTAGGCCACCGGCTCCCATAACGTGAGCCTGGACTGCATGACCTGGAACGGAATCCTGGCCTGCTCACCACTGGCGGCACTGAGCGTGAGCTCCCACCGCCCGGTGCGATCCACATCCAGCCGGACGGGACGGGTGCCCCGGTTCACGATGTCCACTGTGGACTTGCGCGCCGAGCCGACCAGCCCGACCTCGATGGACGTCCTGACAACCGGGTTGTGCGCGATGAAGTCGACGGTCAGCGGGCCGGGCACGTCCTGCGTGCGGCGGACGACGAGTGTCAGCTCGTTGCCCGCGAAGCTCTGTGCCAGGTGGAAATCAGCGGTGTCACTGACCCCGTGCGCCCCAGCTCGTGGCGCGCCCACCGCCAGCACGGCGATGACCGCCCCCAGCACCGCCCAGATCCGCCCCATGCCACAGAACGCTAGAGCGCGGCCAGGCCCGGCCGAGTCCTGCGAAAGCCCGTCCCGCCCTCCTACTTAAGCACGACCCACCCCACCCCCGCCGTGTCCACCTTTCCAGCACGTCGTGTCCACCATTGCGGCACCATGAGATGCACTTTCCGGCACACCGAGTTGGCACCTCCGAAGCGGGCCAGGAATCTCATGGTGCCGGAAAGCGCATCTCACTGTGCCGCAGCGGTGGACACGCGGTGCGGGAATGGTGGACACGACGGGGTGGGGGTTTACCAGACTGGGCGGAGTTTTACTCGGCCGTCGCCGTAGCGGGAGTCCAAATAGGACTTCAGGTCGTCGTGCACGGCGGCGAGCCTGTCGTCGCCGATCAGCCCGGCCCAGTGGTCCTCCACCTGCCCCCACAGGCGGTCCGCCAGGCGCACGTAGTCCGTGCCGCGCTCGGTCAGCGCGAGGACCTGGGCGCGGCCGTCGGTCGGGTGCGGACATCGCTCGATGTAGCCCCACTCCACCAGCTCGGCGACCGTCTTCGATGCCGCCTGCTTGCTCACGTCCAGCCGGGCCGCCAGTTCGACGATCGTCACCGGCCCCGCGCCGTGCAGGTAGCGGAACACGTAGCCGTGCGCGGGCCGCAGCGGTTCACGGCCGTGCTCGGCCAGCAGGTCGTGCATGTGGTCGGTCATCGCGCGGTAGACCATCGCGAACATCAGGGCGACTTCGCCGGGTTTGCGCACTTCTCCAGGATCGGCCACCACCACATAGTCAACCTGGTTGCCTATCGAGTCAAATCACGTCTACCATCCAGACAACCAAGTTGACTATCCCGATGAGGAGCCCCATGTCCCTCGCCACCCGCGCCGCGGCGCCGCAGTTCGACATCGACGGCTACGAGGTCCATCCCTTGGCCGTGCCGTCCCGCGGCAGCAGCGAACTCGCTGTCTGGAGCATCTCCGCCAACCCCGGCGCCGCCAGCGTCCCGCATCAGCACGACCGCGAAGTGGTCTTCGTCGTCGTCTCCGGCCGGATGGTCGCCAGGATCGACGGTGAGCGGTTCGAGGCCGCCCCCGGCGACGCGATCATCGTCCCGCCGAAGACCGACTTCGCCCTCAGCAACGCCTCGGCCGACGAGCCCGCGTCACTCACCGTGGCGACTACCGTCGGTATGCAGGCCACCGTCGACGGCAACTCCTTCCCTCCCCCGTGGACGCTGTAGCGCGCACTGCCCTGCTGCACGGATGACCAACCAGTGGTCCACTTGATCGCATGGAACTGCTGGACGCTCACGGCAGTGCGTTGAGCGGGTGCGACTGGCTGGTCAAAGCGATCGGCCCGGAGGACTGGGCCGCGGCGACGCCGTGTCCCGGCTGGAACGTGCGTGACCTGCTCAACCACCTGGTCGCCGAGCAGCTGTGGGTACCGGCGCTGCTCGACGGCGCCGGTCTGGACGAGGTCGGCGAGCGGTTCGACGGCGAACTGCTCGGCGACGACCCGGTCGGCGTGTGGACGCGGGCGTCGGCCGACGCCCGCGAGGCGTGGCTGCGACCCGGCGCGCTCGACCGTGACGTACACCTCAGCTACGGCCTCGTGCCCGCCGCCGAGTTCGGCTGGCAGATGACCCTCGACCTGGCCATACACGGCTGGGATCTGGCCAAAGGCATCGGCGAGACCTCGCCACTGCACGACGAGCTGGCCGAGACCCTGCTCGCGGTGTTCTCCCCGCAGGTGTGGCGCTGGCAGGGCACCGGCATCTTCGCGCCGCCCGTCCCGGTCTCGGTCGACGCGGGCGCGCCCGCACGGCTGCTCGGTTTGGTCGGACGACAGCACTGACGCTCGCTACAATTGGCTGGTCTTTCTTAGGACCCCTGTAGGAGTGAGTACGCAAGGTGTGCGACGCCAAGTCGCCCGGTGGCAGTAGCCAGCCGGGCGATTCTCCCGGCTGCCATATTCGCCCGGACACCGGAGTTGCACGGTGACCGGACCATTGCTCGACGTTCTCGGCGTCCTCGCCGTCGTCCTCCTCACGCTCGGCACGGCCATCTTCGTGGCCGCTGAGTTCTCGCTGACCGCGCTGGAGCGCAGCCAGGTCGAGAACCACGCGCAGCGTCAGGACGACCGCAAGGCACGCAACACCCTCAAAGCCCACCGCACGCTGTCGTTCCAGCTGTCCGGCGCACAGGTGGGCATCACGATCACCACGCTGACCACGGGTTACCTGGCTGAGCCGATCATCGCCAAGTGGCTGGTGCCGGTGATGCGCCTGCTCGGCCTGCCCGACGGCGCCGCGCACGGGTTCGCCCTGGCCATCGCGCTGTTGCTGGCCAACTTCATCTCGATGCTGTTCGGCGAGCTGGTCCCCAAGAACGTGGCCATCTCCAGGCCGCTGGCGACCGCACGGCGGGTCTCCGGCTTCCAGCTGGGCTTCTCCCGGTCGCTGAGCTGGTTCATCAACACGCTGAACACGATGGCGAACTGGCTGGTCCGCAGGCTGGGTGTGGAACCGGCCGACGAGCTGGCCTCGGCCCGTTCGCCGCAGGAGCTCGGGTCGCTCGTGCGCTCCAGCGCCGCGCAAGGCACGCTCGACCAGGGCACGGCCAAGCTGCTGGACCGTTCGCTGCGCTTCGGCGACCGCACAGCCGGTGAGCTGATGACGCCACGCGTACGTGTGCACGCCCTGCGGGCCGACGCGACCGTGCCCAACCTGATCGAACTCGCCAGGGCGACCGGGTTCTCCCGGTTCCCCGTACACAAGGGTGACCTCGATGAGGTGATCGGCATCGTGCACGTCAAACAGGTCTTCGGAGTGCCGCACGAGCTGCGCGCCACGACCGAGATGGCCAAGCTCGCCCGGCTGGTCCCGACCGTGCCGGAGAGCCTGGACGGCGACACGCTGCTCGACCGCCTGCGTGGCTCCGGCCTGCAGGTGGCGCTGGTCGTCGACGAGTACGGCGGCACCGCGGGCATCGTCACGCTGGAGGACCTGATCGAGGAGATCGTCGGCGACGTGCGCGACGAGCACGACCGCGGCGAGGTCAGCCCGGTCCGCCCGCTCGGCAAGGGCAGCTGGATGGTCTCCGGCCTGCTGCGCGACGACGAACTCGACGAGGCGACCAGGTTCCGGATGCCGGAAGGCGAGTACGAGACGCTCGCCGGGCTCGTGCTGTCCCGGCTCGGCCGGATCCCCGAGGTCAACGACGAGGTCGTGGTGGACGGCTGGCGGATCACCGTGATGCGGATGGACCGCCACCGCGTCGCCGAGCTCCGCGTGACCCGGCTGGCCGGCCAGGACACCCCGGCCGAGGCGGGTGCGCGATGACCGGTGTGCCCGCGATCCTGATCTCGCTGCTGCTGCTCGGCCTGAACGCGTTCTTTGTCGGCGCGGAGTTCGCGCTGGTCAGCGCCCGCCGTGACCGGCTGGAGGCGATGGCCGAGCGTGGCATCGACCGCGCGCGGACGGTCATGCGCGCGGCGGAGAAGACGTCGCTGATGATGGCCGGAGCGCAGTTCGGCATCACGCTGTGCACGATCGCGCTCGGTGCGCTCGGCGAACCGGCCGTGGCCCACTACCTGGAGATGGCACTCGAACCGCTGGGTGTGCCCGCGGCCGTGGTGCACGGCGTCGCGTTCGCGATCGCGCTGCTGGTCGTGGCGATCCTGCACGTGCTGCTCGGCGAGATGGTCACCAAGAACATCGCGATCGCCGCGCCCGAGCGGACCGCGGTGTGGCTGACGCCGTTCCTGGTCGCGTGGGTGCGGCTGGTCCGGCCGGTGATCAGCCTGCTGAACTGGATGGCCAACGGCATCCTGCGGCTGCTGAAGGTGGAGCCGAAGGACGAGCTCGAGACGTCCTACACGCCGGAGGAACTGGCCAGCCTGATCGCCGACTCGCGGCGAGAAGGCCTGCTGGACGACCTGGAGCACCGCAGGCTGACGCAGACGCTGTCGTCGACCGAGCGGACCGTCGCCGACGTGCTCGTGCCCCTCGAAGAGGTCACGACCGTGCCGTATCCGCCGACGATCGGCGACATCGAGGCCGCAGTGGCGGCGACCGGGTTCAGCCGGTTCCCCGTCCGGCTGGCCGACGGAAGGCTGAACGGGTTCGTGCACGTCAAGGACGTGCTGGACCTGGCAGGCAACTCGGACACACCGTTGCCGTGGGCACGGGTGCGCGGCCTGCCGCAGCTCCCGGCGGACGCCCGGCTGGACGAGGCGCTCGCGGCGCTGCGGCGCGTGCAGAGCCACCTGGCGAAGGCCGTCGCGTCCGACGGCACAGTGCTGGGCGTGGTCGCGTTGGAGGATCTGGTCGAGGAGTACGTCGGCACTGTCCGGGACAGCACGCACATCGGCGAATAACGACCGGCGAATAATGAGCACTGTGAAGGTACTGGCCGAGCAGGAGTGGCGAGACCGGCGGGACGCGCACGCCGAACGGATGCGCAAGTGGGTCGAGCCGCACCAGGACCGGAAGGCGCGCGGCGAGGCGCACCCGGTCCTGGACTTCCTGTTCAGCTACTACTCCTACCGGCCGACCAGGCTGCTGCGCTGGCATCCCGGCCCGGACGTGGCACTGGCCGGGGACGCGGCCGAGCACCTGTCGTGGACGGGCTACGTCTCGACGCCGTCGGGCGTCACGCTGTCGCGCGACGCGCTGACCGAGCAGCGCCGCACGTCGGTGGCGTTCATCCGTGACCTGCTCGCGGCCACGCGCTCCCGGCAGCCGCGCCTGGGCTGCTTCGGCCTGCATGAGTGGGCGATGGTCTACCGGTCCGACGAGGTCCGCCACGAGTCCTGGCCACTGCGCCTGGGCTCGGCGGGGACCGACACGGTGGTGGAGTCCCTGCCGATCAGGTGCGGGCACTTCGACGCGTTCCGGTTCTTCACCCCCGAGGCCCGGCCGCTGAACACCCTGCAGCCGACCCGCGCCCAGCAGGTCGACTTCGAACAGCCCGGCTGCCTGCACGCGAACATGGACTTGTTCAAGTGGTCGTACAAGCTCGCGCCGTTCACGCCGAGCGAACTGGTCGCCGACTGCTTCGAGCTGGCCTCGGACGTGCGCGAACTCGACATGCGAGCCAGCCCGTACGACCTGCGCGAGCTCGGCTACTCCCCCGTACCGATCGAGACGCCCGCCGGTCGCGCGACGTACGCGCGCATGCAGGCGGAGTTCGCCGAGCGGGCCGCTCCCCTGCGCGCCGGGCTGATCGACCTGTGCACGCACCTGCTCGACTGGTGACACTCGCGGGCACCGCACCGCCGACCAACCGGACGACACGGATGCACCCAAATAACGATTGTGTCAATTTCGGTTACGTAACGCACACCTAGAGTGACAAAACTTGACCCTTAGCCTTCGCCTGTTAGCGTTAAATTGGCTTGAGTAAGGCCCGACGGTTACGGACAGACACTAAGGCGGAGTGTTATGGGTCGACACCGCGCGCTGGACAACGTCCGGCGCGGCGTCCCCAGGTGGCCACTCACTGTGCTCGGTGTCGTCGCGCTGCTCGCGCTCGCGTGGCTCGGCTGGCGGTGGGTGGACGACCAACTCGACCATCGAGCCGCCTCCCAGTCCAAGTCGTGTCCGGAAGGCGACTCCGCGCTCCGCATCGCCGTCACTCCCAGCGCGGCCGGCGCCGTCGAGGAGGCCGCGAAGCGCTGGAACGCCCAGAAGACCGTGGTCAACGACCACTGCGTGCGCGTCGAGGTGTCCGTGCGCGAGGCGAGCCAGGTGTTCACCAGCCTGTCCGGCGAGTGGAACGAGCAGGCCATGGGCGGCAAGCCGCACGTGTGGCTGCCGGAATCGACCTACTGGGTCAACCGGCTGTCCGCGGCCGACGGCACGCTGATCGCCTCAGCACCGGAATCCGTCGCGACCAGCCCGGTCGTGCTCGCGGTGCCGTACGAGGCCGTCAAACCGCTTGAGAATAACGACTCCTTCACGTTCGGCGACCTGGCAACGATGACCACCGCGCCGGACGCCTGGACCCGGTACGGCAAACCGGAGTGGGGCAAGTTCAGCCTCGCCATGCCCGATCCCACGTCGAACACCGCGAGCGTGCTCGCCCTGCAGTGCGCGATCGCCGGGGTGAGCCCGCAACGGGCCGGGCCGGTGACTGTCGACACGCTGACGTTGCCCGCCGTCCAGCAGAACCTCGCGCAACTGGCCGCCGCCCGCCCGGCGAACGTGCCGACCACGACCGTCGACGCATTGATCGAACTCGGCAAGGTGGGCAAGGTGCAGGGCGCGCCGTTCAGCGCGGTGCCGGTCACCGAGGTGGATCTCTACCGGCGCAACCTCGGTCTCGACGGCAGACCGCCGGTCGGCAAGCCGCTCTACGAGGTGGCCGCGCGCGGCCCCAGCCCCGCGGCGGACTTCCCGTTCGTGGCGCTGTCCGGCGACCAGTCGCAGGTGCGCGCGGGACTGAAGTTCAGCGACTTCCTGCGGGAAACACCGCAGCAGCAGTTGTTCAACCGCATCGGCCTGCGCGCGGCGGGCGGCGCGGAGTACCCGCACGACGCGCCCGGAATCCGGTGGGACAGCGCGACGACAAGCCTGGTTCCCGCCGACGCCACGACGACCCAACAGATCTCGGCCACGTGGGCCAACGCCGCCGACGGCGGCCAAGTGATCACGGTGCTGGTGGACGTCTCCCGGTCGATGCTCGCCGACGGCGGCGACGGCAAGTCCCGTGTCTCCTGGGTCAAACAGGCACTGCACGGGATGACCGACCGGATGGCGGCCGGATCGCTTGGCGTGTGGGAGTTCTCCCGAAGACTCGACGCCGACCGCCCGTACCGGCAGCTCGTGCCGACGAGTCCGGTCGCGGCCAACCGGCCCGCGCTGCACGCCGGGATCGACGCGCTGGCCCCGGCCACCGGCACCCACCTGTACACCAGTCTCGACGCGGTCCACCAGGCCGCGGTCAACTCCTACGCCGAGGGCAAACGCAACCGGATCGTCGTGATCACCGACGGCCCCAACGACGGCGGCATGACGTACTCGCAACTGCGGGACCGTTTGCGCGACAAGAACATCGCCAAGGGCAAGCTGCCGATCAGCTTCCTGTCCATCGGATCGGACCTCAACCGCCGCGAACTGACCGACCTGGCCAAGGCGACCGGCGGTTCGGTCTCGGTCCTCACCGACGCCCACGGCGTCGACGGCGCGCTGGGCCAGCTGTTGTCGACCGAGGGCTGAGTGGTCACGACCGGAAGTCTGTCGGGGGTCTCGACGGCCCAGCTTCCCGCTGACCGCACCGGCCAAAGGCGCCGGTACAACAGAGGTACCGGCCCCTTCGTCCGGCACGCCCAGCGAAAACCTGGATCCGCCGAATACCCCCAACGAACATCCGGTCGCAACCACTAAGCACCCGACTGTCCGATATGGTCAGTCAGTGGCCGATTCCCAGCAGGGCCATCGCCCTGGCCACCGCACCGGAGCCGACACCGGCCCGTGCCATCCGGCGTTGCGCCCACGGCACGAGGAACTGCCGTGCCCAGCGGTACTGGTCGAGCAGGCTCGGCTCGCCCGGGTGGTCCGGCGCGATCTCGGCGACCGACAGCCGCCGCGGCGGCTGTCCGTCCAACAGGTCCATGCACGCCTCGGCCGCGGCACGGTGCCCGTCCGGGCCGGGATGCAGCCGGTCCTCGCTCCAGCCGCCGATGCCCGGCGGCATCATCGCGGCCAGGTCGAGACACAGCGCGCCGTGCCGCGCGGCGATCCGCCGGACGAACGCGTTGGCCAGGTCGAGCCGCTTGACCAGCGTGCGCCGCAGCGGTGTCGGCAACGGCACACCCTGCGCGGGCGTCGGCAGTGTGGCGGTGACCACCTTCGCACCCGACGCAGCCAGCGTGCCGATCATCCTGTCCTGGTCGTCGACGTACCCGCGGAAGTCGAGCTTCGGCCTGATCAGGTCGTTCATCCCGGCCACGGCGGTGACCAGTTCCGGTTCCAGCGCCACAGCCCGGTCGAGCTGCGTGTCGAGGATCTGGCGCACGGTCAGGCCGCCGACGGCCAGGTTCGTGTAGGCCAGCGGGCCGCGGCGGACCGCGAGCAACTCGGCCAGGCGATCCGCCCAGCCGCGCAGCCGCCCGTCCGGGCCGGGATCGCCCACGCCCTCGGTGAAACTGTCGCCGACGGCCACGAACCTGTACTCGTTCACCCAACCAGGGTAGGTCGTGTCTCGAAGTCCCCGTTCGATGAGAGTCTGCCCCGGCCGGAGGCCGGAGTCGGGCCTCAGTGGGGCGGTTCCTGGCGTCGCCGCCGCGACGGCGCGAATACTGGTTGTCTTTGGCTGTTGCGGCGGTGGCGCCAGGGACCGCATCCGGCCCGGCTATCGCGGATGGGGGCTTCGAGACACGACCTGACCACGAACTTGACCTTCCCACTGTGGCAAAGATCAGGATGGACCCGTGACCGAACACCTGCTGCCGATCGGCGAGTTCGCCAGGATGTGCCGCCTGAGCACCAAACAGCTGCGGCACTACGACCAACTCGGGCTGCTGGTGCCCACCGAGGTGGACGCGGCGACCGGCTACCGCTACTACTCCTCCGCCCAGGCGCGGCGGGCGTTGGCGATCGCGTTGCTGCGCAAGCTGGACGTCCCGCTGGCCGAGATCCCCGCCGCGCTGGAGGACGAGCAGGTGCTCGGCACACACCTCGGCCGCGTGCAGGCCGAGATCGAGCACCGCAGGCGGACCGCGCGCGCACTGTCCCGGCTGCTGCAGGAAGGCTTGCTGCGTCAGGAGGTCACGCTCGCCGACGAACCGGCGCGGCGGCTGGTCGTGGCCAGAACCGGCTGCGCGCCAGAGGAAATCGGGTTCGCCATCGGCCAGTGCGTTCGGGCTGTCGCGCACCTTTCCGGTCCGATGTGGGGGTTGTTCCCGCTCGATCTGGACGCGGCCCGGATCACAGTCGCGGCGGGCGTGGAGACCGACGTACCCGGCATCGACATCGAGGACCTGCCGGGCGGTCTGGTCGCGATGACCACGCATGTGGGGCCGTACGAGGATCTCACGCTGGCCTACCAGGGCCTGTTCGCGTGGATCTACGAACGCGGGCACCGGCCGACCGGGCTCGCCCGCGAGGCCTACCTCGCCGGACCGGTCAGCACGGTGCCCGACCAGTTCGTCACCCGGATCGTCATCCCCTTGGAGCAGTCGACATGAACGAGTACAAACACCTGTTCTCCGGCCGGGCCGAACCCGCGCTGATCGACGTGCCGCCGTTGCCCTATCTGATGGTCGACGGCAAGGGCGCGCCGGATTCACCCGAATACAGCAATGCGGTGTCGGGGTTGTACGCCGTCGCGTACGCCGTGCGGGCTGCGCTCAAGCCGGTCACGACGTACTCCGTACCATCCCTTCAGGGGCAATGGTGGTCACCCGATCCGGCGGTTTTCACGACCGGTGACCGGTCGGCGTGGTGCTGGACGATGATGCTCCTGCAGCCCGAGGCGGCCACCCCCGACCTCGTCGCCGACGCGACCGCCAAGGCGGCCACACGTAGGCAGGTCGACGACGTCCGGTTCGAGGAGCTCACCGAGGGCACGTGTGCGCAGATCCTGCACAAGGGCCCCTACAGCGAGGAGCCCGGCACGATCGCCAGGCTGATGGACTTCGTCCGCCAGGAGGGCCGTCAGCTCACCGGACGGCACCACGAGATATACCTGACCAGGCCACGGACCGACTTCCCCGAGCGGATGCGGACGCTGATCCGCTATCCGGTCTGACCGATCCGATGTGATGATCCGATCTGATTCTCGCTGACGAGAAAGTTTGGACGCCGTTCCGGAAACCAGCACGGGGGCTGTCGGCTGGTCACCGGAACGGCACGCCTACCGGGCGACGCGTCGGGAGGGGTGCGGCATCAGCTTCTTGGACACAGGCGTCCAGCCGCGATACGCCGTCCGGCAGACGGGTCTCTTCACTTGTGGTTGTTGTTCGTCGTTCCCCGATCCCACAACAGGGTGGCCACGTCGAGTTCAGGCACTTCCCCGGCTGCCTGAACCGCGAACGTGAACATCTGTGCCGCGTCGGGGCCGTTGGTCCACACCACCCGGTACCGGCGGATCTGCCGGTCGTAGTACACCCGGACGTAGGTACCGGACTTGCTGGTCAGCAGGCTGGCCAGTCGCCGAGCACTGCGGGCGCGCTTGCTCATGACAAGTCCTCTGCCGGGCGACGGAGCGGGACTCGTGGTCTCCGAGGTGGCCGTTGTCGACGTGTTCTGCACGGTTTCAGCCCCTTCTGTGCTACATCTGAAACACGAGGACACCAGTGACCGGGTATGTCATGGAAGACTGAGAGCTACTCACGGCGCGCTCACGCGTACTCACGGTCAGCCGGTGCGGGAGGCAACATGGCGACCCAGGACGAGGACTCGCCTGCGCACCAAGACGTCTTTGTCGGCGAACTGCGCCGATGGCGTGAGGTGCGTGGGATGTCCCGGACCGCTGTGGCTGTGGCCATGGGCTACAGCCGTTCGTACGTTTCGAAAGTCGAGAGCGGCCACGAACGGCCGTCGCGCGAGTTCGCCAAGGCGGCCGACGACGCGCTGAACGCCGGTGGGGCGTTACGGCGTGCGTGGCGTGAGTACGAGACGCTTCGTCCGGTCGTGGTGCGGTCTACTCCAATCGAGCGGACACCGGAACCGTCGGCGCGCAGCCTTTTCGTAGAACATGACGACGCCGAACTCCGTTACGACGGGCGGAACTACCGCGCGATCATGCGGCGCAGGCTGGTCAACAACGGCAGTGATCCGATCACCCGATACATGATCCGGATCTCGGTCGACCGGTTCCCCGGCGACCCGGACCTGTCCAACCAGCTCTACCGCGACCAGCCGCTGACGTGGGAGGAACTGGATCTGCAGGCCTGGTGTGGCGAGGACCGTTCCGAGCCGATGCGGTGGGTGGCGCAGCACGACCGCGACGCGTTCAAGGAGGTGTGGCTGCAGTTCGCCAACGCCAGCGGCCACTTCCCGCTCTACCCGGGGCAGAGCACGTGGATCGAGTACACCTACACCGTCCGCGATGACAAGTGGGGCAACTGGTTTCAGCGCGCGGTGCGGCTGCCGACGTCGTTGTTGTCGGTGCGGCTGGACTTTCCCGAGCACCTCGACCCGGCGGTGTGGGGGCTGCACACGTCGATGACCGCGGAGTCGATGCCGTTCCGCACCGCGATCGACGAGCAGCGATCCGGCAACCGGCGGGTTTTCTCGTGGACGACGGAGGAACCGCCGCTGCACGCGCGGTACCGCCTCGAGTGGCACTTCCGCCGCAAGCCGTCGACCCAACCGGCGGAACCGGCCGAGAAGCCAAGCCAGGTCATGCGTTCGCTCGGTGTCGTGCAGTCCGACGACCCGATCCTGCACCGGTCGGCGAAACCGTTCCAACTGCCCGACGAGGCGGAAGACGCCAGACGGGTGATCGCGGAACTCGTGTCAGCCGCCAAACGGGTCTCCGCCGCGCACACGTTCGGCAAGGGAATCGGCTTGGCCGCCAACCAGATCGGCATCGACCGGGCGGCCGCGATCGTCTTCCCGCCCGGCACCGACGACGTGATCATGTTGCTGAACGCCAGGATCATCGAGAACGGCGAGCGCTACGACGCGCAGTACGAGGGATGCCTGTCGTTCTTCGACGTGCGCGGCCTGGTGCCGCGGCCGCTGGTGCTCCAGGTCGAGCACCAGGACCTCAACGGAGCACGCAAGATCACGATCTTCGAACGCGGAGTCGCGCGCCTCGTCGCACACGAGATCGACCACCTGCACGGCAAGCTCTACACCGACCGGCTGCCACCCGGATCGGAGGCGATCCCGATCGAGCAGTACGGCGGCAGCGGCCTGAACTGGCAGTACTGACCTCGTGAGTGTTTCGGCCGCTTCTAACCGGCCAAAACACTCACGAGGGTTCAGCTGGGGTTGTCGAGCATCATGGTGCGCACGTCGATGTGCTTGGTGATCTCGCCCTGCTCGAGCATCAGGTCCGCGACCCGTTGCAGCCGCACGGGATCCACGCTCGTCGGGAACACCGGCAAGGTCATCAACTGGTAGGTGTCCGCGTCGATCCTGAGGTGTTTGGTCAGCACCTCGCCGACCTTGGTGCGGTCGCCGGTGTCCGCGACTCCCTTGTTCAGCGCCCGTTTGAAGGCGGCGATGAGCTTGGGGTTGGCGTCGGTGAACTCCTTGCGGGCGATCCAGCCGGACCACGGGAAGTTGGCGGTCGGGCCGGAGAACGGGTCCATCAGCTTGACCAGGCCGGTCTTGGTCGCCGCGGTCAGGTGCGGTTCGGCGATCACCGCGGCGGCGACGTCACCGCGCTCCAGCGCGGCGGGCATGCCCGCGATCTCCATCGAGACGTACTGGATCTTCGAGTAGTCCACCGACATCATCTTGAACTGGGAGTTGAGCGTCAGCTCGGAGATCCCCCGCTTGGACGACACCGCGATCTTCCTGCCGGCCAGGTCGGCCGGTTTCCTGATCGGGCTGTTGCGGCCGACGACGCAGAGGATCAGGTTCTCGGTGGTCTGCACCGCGTCGGCGACGATCTTGATGTTGGCCACTCCGTTGACCTGTGGCATCAGCGCGGGCGGGTAGCTGGTCAGTCCGATGTCGAGCGCCCCGCCGAGCACGTTGTCGACGTTCGCCGAGCCCTTCGTTCCCGTCGTGAGCTGCACGTCGAGGCCCTCGGCCGCGAAGTGGCCCTTGTCGACCGCCAGGTGCAGTGGCGCGGAGTCGACCAGCCCCAGCGTGCCGATCCTGACCACCTTGCGTTCGAGCGGTCCGCCGGCCGGGCCTGGCTCCGACGAGCCCCCGAGCAACCCGCACCCGGTGGTCCCGGCCAGCAGCACAGCCCCCAGAAACCCTGCTACACACCGCCTCGATGGCATGAAATTTTCCTCCCATTGGCTGATGGAGGATGCCGAGAGTAGCGAGATCACTACGACTTCGCGCCCGATTGCCTGAAGATCACGCATTCGCTTAATTGTGTAGGGTAAACAATTTTCCAACTCCCGCACATATGTACAAGAGGCGTTGTGCACCACTGAGTCCGTTCTCGGTGATCGGCACACACGCGCCTTACGCTGCAGGGCGTGCTGGAAGCCATTGGGATGACGCCGGACGAGGAACGCGTGTACCGGCTGGTGGTCGGGGCGTTCCGGGCCGAGCCCGCGGATATCGCCGAGCGGCTCGGGTCCGGGGTCGACGAGGTTCTGCAGACACTGCAGTCCTTACACACCAAGGGCCTGATCACCCGGGTCGCGCCGAACGAACAGCGGTACGTGCCGACGCCGCCGGATGTCGCGTTCGGCCCGCTGTTGCTGCGCGGCCAGGAATCCCTGGAGTGGGCCCGCAACGCCGTCGCCGAGTTGGTCGAGGAGTACCGGGGCAGCGCCCGCCGCCGGGACCCGTCGCAGCTGGTCGAGGTGGTCACCGGGGCGGCCGCCATCCGCCAGCAGGTGGTGCAGTTGCAGCTCAACGCCACGTACGAGACGCGGTGGTTCTGCCGCGCCGGTCACGTGGCCATGCCCGCGTCGGAGAACACCGAGCAGTTCGCGGCACAGGCCAGGGGCGTGCGCTACCGCGTGATCTACGAACGGGACCTGCTGGAGGAACCGGGCATGATCGAGAACGTCGCCGCGGGTGTCCGGCACGGCGAGATCGCCAGGGCGGCGGCGACGCTCCCGGTCCGGCTCGGCATCGCCGACGACTCGATCGCGCTCTGCCCGCTGGTCTCGCACGCGGACGGGGCCACCGAGCCCACTGCCGCGCTGGTCAGGGAAAGCAACCTGCTCACCGCGCTGATCGCGTTGTTCGAAAGCTACTGGGACCAGGCGACACCGCTGCAGGTCGACCAGCCCGACCAGGTCGAGGCCGACGAGCGCTACCTGTTGTCGTTGCTGGTCAGCGGGGTCACCGACAAGGCGATCGCGACCCAGTTGCAGGTCAGCCAGCGGACCGTGCAACGCCGGATCTCCGACGTGATGCGCCGCGTGAACGCGCACACGCGGATGCAGTTGGCGTGGGAAGTCAGCCAGCGGGGGTGGCTGGACACGGAGGCCCCGGCCCCCACGACGTTGTGGGGACCGGGGCCGAATGGCGCCGTGGCCTCTGGCTAGCGGAGGTTGAGGCCGTACGCCCGCAACACCGTCTGCTCGACGGAGTTGCCCGCCGCGTCAGCGCCCTGCACGCGCAACGCGACGAAACCGTTGGTCTGGTCGAGCCTGGGGTGGTCGACCACGGCACGTCCCTGGCGGTCGACCTCGACCTCGCGCCAGGTCTTCCCGTCGTCATAGGACACCCACGCCTTGAACTTCGCCGCCGTGGGGCCGGTCTGGTGACGGGCGTGCAGGCCGATGGTGACCCGGCGGTCGGCGGGGAGCTTGTTGGCCAGGTCGGCCGGTACCGAGTAGTCCACCTGGAGCAGCGGGAGCAAGCCCTTGCCCTGCTGGGACTTGAACGTCCACGCGGTGTCCGTGCGGGTGGCGAACTGCCAGTCCGCGTCACGACGCTCGACGGTCATCTCCAGCCGGTAGTTCGCCGGATCGGCGGTGACCGGGAAGTCGCGCCACGCGTCCGGCGCGGACGTGAGCAGCTTGCCGTCCTTGAACAGCCGCGCGGACTGTTTGTCCGGCTCGCCCATCATGTCGTCGTTGGTGAACGCGTAGTGCGTGTTCGCGCCGTCACTGAACTCCGGAATACGGATCTTCAGCATGTCACCGTCCCGAGTGGACTCGAGGCCGGGCACGCCCTTCGGGATCGCGGGCCGGGTGACCGGCGAGTACCACTCGTCGTCGACCTGCTCCCCCGCCCGGTAGCGGCGCGGCGCGTCGATCATGCCGCCCGACAACGGGTTCATGCTCTCCCAGCTGATGTGGTGCTTGACCCGGTGCTGCCAGGTGGTGTCACCGGCGGTCACCCATTCGTCGCGGGCCCACGGTGTGCGGACGGTCCGCTGGTACTGGTTGATCGCCGTCTTCTGCCACGGCCGCCAGCCGAACCGCTGCTCCTTGAGACGGTCGTCGCCGCCTGACTCGTGGTACGCGGTGCGCACGAGCGCCGAGTTGCGTTCACTGGCCCGGTAGGCGATCCGGTTGGGCACCTGTCCCTGTTCGACGTGCATCACGTCGTACAGGTACGGGCTTTCCGGAACACCGTGCAGGAAAATGAAAACTGGGAAGAGCTTGTTCGACTCGGCCAGCCGCGTGCCCTCCGCGTGGGTCACGGTGGCGGTGGGGATCGGCAGTTCGCCAGCGCGCGCACGCGACAGCCAGCCCTCGGGGCTTGTCACCAGCACCATGGCCGCGCCCGCTTTGGCGGCGTTCTGGGCGAGCACCTCTTCGTCGTACTGCTCCGGTTTCGGCGCGACCAGAGCGATCTTGCCCCGGACGTCCTTGCCCCGGTAGTCCCCGGGTTGCCCGGCGCCCACGGTCACCGTCTGCCACAGGCGATAGCCGTTGATCTTCGGGGAACCGCCCGCGTAGTCCGGCTCCAGTTTGGTGTTCGGGGCCAGCGGGGTGGCGGCGAGCTCCGGCGCGACCAGTGACCAGCGGCTGCCGAACTCGAAGGACCCGGTGCGCACCTTCTCGGTCGGGGAGACGAACAGCTTGCGGGTGCCGTCGAACTTCATCGCGTAGTTGGTGAGGTTGCGGGTGCCGAACTCGCGGTGCGAGTAGAAGCTGAAGATCCCCTTCTGCCGCGACGGTTGCGGCGTCTGGACGACGACCTCGGTGGTGGCCTCACGCGCGTCGAGGACCACGGTGGTGTCCTTGGTGATCTGGAGCGTCGGCTTGATCACCATGAGGGCGGTCTTCTGGCTCTCGGACATCTCGGCGCCGAGGTAGTACATCCCCTCGGCCACCTCCGTCTCCCACTTGCCACCCTCCTTCGGAATCCAGGTGATGACCGTGTCGAACCGGGAGTCCTCGCCCCACAGGGCCATCGTGTTCGGATGCGTGGGCTTGCCGTTGGTGCCCAACGGGAGGACGGTCACCTTGTACCGCGGTGCCTCCTTGTTCAGTCCGACAGCTGTGTGCACGAGCACGCCACCGGCGGTCGCGGTCAGACGGCCGCCGTACGCGCCGTTCTTCAGTTTCCCGCCGTCCACGACGATTCCCACGGTCGCCGTGCCACCCGGCTGGATCTCCACAGTGGACTTGTCGGGGCGGACGGCGTCACCGGCCGGGTTGCCGCTGAACGACTTGAGATCCAGTGCCAGGTTCAGGGTGACCGGCGCGTTGGTGGCGTTGGTGTACGTGACTTCCTTGCGCACCACGCCTGTGGTGACGGCGCCGATGTTGAGCGTGCCGGTGGCGTACACGGACTGCTTGAGCGCACGCGGGACGTCGACCCGGCCGCCGCCCTGCTCGAACGCTGTCATGTCACCGGGTTTGGACGTACTGGCCAGCGCGTCCTTCAACTGCTTGCCGGTCCAGCCGGGGTTGCGCTGCGCCAGGATCGCCGCGGCACCCGCGACGTGCGGTGTGGCCATCGACGTCCCGGACGCGGCGGTGTACTTGTCGTCGACCGGCGTTCCCATCGTCGTTCCCGCCGCACGCGCGGCCACGATGTCCACGCCCGGTCCGGTGATGTCGGGCTTCACAGCCAGGTCGTTGACTCGTGGCCCGCGGCTGGAGAAATACGCGAGCTTGTCGGCCCGGTCGACCGCGCCCACGGTCAGCGCGGCGTCCGCCGAGCCCGGGGTGCCGACGGAGTACGGGCCCGTCTCACCGGAGTTGCCCGCGGCGACCACGAACAGCGCCCCGGTGCGTTCGCTGATCTCGTTGAGGCCCTGGCTCATCGGGTCGGTGCCGTCGGTCGGGTCGCCGCCGAGGCTCAGGTTCACGATCTTGGCACCGGAGTTCGCGGCCCACTCCATCCCGGCGAGGATCCACGACTCGTAGCCGTTGCCCTCGTCGTCCAGCACCTTCCCGATCAGCAGCTTCGCACCCGGTGCCACGCCCTTGCGGACGCCGTTGCCCGCGACCGTGGCGGCGACGTGCGTACCGTGGCCGAAGTGGTCGGTGGTGTCCGCGGCCGTGGTGAAGTTGACCGAACCGGCGATCTTCCCGCGCAGGTCCTGGTGGCCCGCGTCGGCGCCGGTGTCCAGGACGGCGACGGTCGTGCCCGTGCCGTCGTACCCGGCGGCCCACGCCTCCGGCGCACCGATCTGCGGAACGCTGTGGTCGAGCGACGCCCGGACCTTGCGGTCCAGCGAGATCCGCTCGACGCCTTCCGCCGACTTCCAGAACTCACCAGCCCGGCGCTTGTCCGCCCGCACCGCCTGGCTGTGCACGCTCGCCAGCGTGACGCCGGGCTCGGCCGCGGCCAGTGTGGCGCGCTGGGGCCCGTACCGGACGATCAGCGGCAGCTGCGGGGTCTGCTCGTCGGTGTAGCCCTGCCGGATCAGTTCGGTGACGTTGAACAGGGACCGGTCCAGCTGCCTGCTGCCGGACGGCGACAGTGCGTCCTGCGGGAACACGAAGAGGTTCCCGTCGACCTCGTTCTGGTAGAAGCCGATCTGCTCACGACCGGGGCCGGGTTGGATGGTCGCGGCCTGCTTGCCGTCCGCTGCCTGTTCGATGTGGACGGTGTCGCCGGTGACGAGGGTGACGGCGTGGCGGGCTGTCCTGCCCGCGACAGCCTGCGTCTCAGGAGCAGGCGCTGCGCCCGCGACCTGTCCGGCGCCCAGAACCAGCGCACCGGCGCAGCCGATGGTGAGAACGCGTGATCTCCAGTGCATCGCACCAGGGTCGGGGCACGCAGTGGATCAAGTCACTACCTGACGGGTGTCACAGATGCGACATGTCGCAATTGTGACGACGTTGCGACATCCGGACGCCGGACGTCTCGCTACGAGAAGTGGTCGGGGTGTGGGCCGACCCTGGTGTCGTTGTGCATCTCGCTCAGCGTGAGCACGTCGTCCTCGGCGAGTTCGAAGTCGAAGATGTCGATGTTCTCGCGGATCCGCGACGGGGTGGCCGATTTGGGGATCACCACGTTGCCCAGTTCCAGGTGCCAGCGCAGGATCACCTGGGCGGGGGTCTTGCCGTACTTCTCGGCCATCAGGCCGATGCCCTCGTCGGCCACCAGCCTGCCGCTGGCCAGCGGGCTCCACGCCTGCGTCACGATCCCGTGCTCGCTGTGGTAGGCGCGCAGGTTGTCCTGGACCAGGTTCGGGTGCAGCTCGATCTGGTTGATGGCGGGCACCGTGCCGGTCTGTTCGCTGAGCCTGCGCAGGTGCGAGATCTGGAAGTTCGACACGCCGATCGCCCTGGCCCGCCCGTCGGCCGCGAGCTTCTCGAACGCCTTCCACGTCTGCACGAAGTCGCCGCGCGCGGGCGCGGGCCAGTGGATCAGGAACAGGTCGACGTGCTCGAGGCCGAGCCGGGCGAGGCTCTCGTCGAACGCGCGCAGCGCGGCGTCGTAGCCCTGGGCGTTCTTCCACAGCTTGGTGGTCACGAACAGCTCGTCGCGGGGCATGCCCGAGCGGGCGATGGCCCGGCCGACGCCTTCCTCGTTGCCGTAGATCGATGCCGTGTCGAAGCTGCGGTAGCCCGCGTCGATGGCCGTCTGGACCACATCGTCCACGGCACTGTCGTGCACCAGGCCGACCCCGAACCCCACCTGCGGGATGGACACGCCGTTGTTCAGCTCAACGACAGGTACCTCGCGCATCAACGCACAGCCTTCCGACAACCTCGGCGCAACGACCAGAGGGATGTTAGTGACTCAGCCGAGGCACTCCCGCACCGCCGCCAGTTCCATCCGGGTGATGCCGGTTCGCGGGTCGACCCGGATCAGCTCGGACACCAGACCGGCTCGCGAGCGCAGGAACTCGTCACGCGCTGTGGTGTACATGTCGAAGTCGTCGTCGAGCCAGATCACCGGCCGGTCCCCGGCGTACCGGGCCACCGCCGGGAATTTCCATTCCATCCCGGTTTGTCCGAACTCGATGACCGGTAGCACCGGCAGGCCGATCGCCGGGCCGACCATCGTGTTGGCCTTGTGCTCCCACGTGGTCGCCCAGACCAGCTCGGCCTCCCCCGCCGCCGCCAGCAGCTCGGAGCCGTGACCGGGATTCAGCCACATACGTAGCGGCTTGCGTCGGCTCCACCCGGACAGCCGGAACTTGTGCTCGACGAAGCCCGCTGGCTTCGCGTCCGCCTTGGCGGCGAACGGATTCAGCGGGCCGTCGACGTCCAGCAGCAGCAAAGGGCGCACGAGCTCAGCGTAGGAAATCGACCAGGGCCTTGAGCACCGCGTCCGGCTGCTCCTCCGGCAGGAAGTGCCCCGAGTTCTCGATCTTGCCCAGCCGCACGTCGGTGCCCTTGTCCGGCAACGAGTGCTCCAGGGTGTCGTTGTACGACGCGGCCAGCCCGAGCATCGGCGCGGTGATCTTGCCGTAGGTCTTCTCGTCCTCGATGTCCTGGTAGAAGCCCTGGTACCAGGCGTTGCCCGCGCGGATGGCGTCCGGCCGGTCCCAGGCCGCCGCGTAGATCGCCCGTTCCCGCTCGCCGATCGAGGACTTGTCGAACAGCAGCGTGTCGCACAGCCAGTCGACCATGTACCGGAACCGGCCGGTGAGCAGCTGCTCGGGCAGCGTGCGGACCTGGTTGAACGCGAACCACCAGACGTGCACCGGGACACCGGCCGGCGCCAGCAGCGGGATGTGGAACAGGCTCTCGTCCGGGTGGCCGACGTCCAGCAGGCTCACCGACCGGGTCGCCGCCGGGTGGTTGGCCGCGAAGCTGAACGCGACCATCGCGCCGATGTCGTGCCCGACGATGTCCACCTGGTTGTGGCCCAGGTGCCGGACCAGCTCGTGGATGTCGCGGGCCATGGTCTTCTTGTCGTAGCCGCCCGCCGGTTTGTCCGTCCCGCCCTGGCCGCGCATGTCCACCGCGATCACGCGGTAGCGGGTCGCGAGCGCGGGCATGATCTTGTGGAACTCCCACCAGGTCTGCGGCCAGCCCGGCACGAGCACCAGCGGCCTGCCGCGGCCACCGGTCACGTAGTGCATCCGGATGCCGTTGACCTTCGCGTAGCCGTTGCGGAAGCCGGGTAACGAGCGGACCAGCGCTTCGTCGGACGGAGCTGCCTGGGCGGCGAGGGCGGGCTGGCCGGTGGCGGCGAGCACCGCACCGGCCGCGCCGATGGAGAAGAGGTTGCGTCGGTTGAGGGACATGCTGATCACCTGTAATCGCGGAAGAAGGTACGGAGGTCGGCGGCAAGCAGATCGGGGGCGTCCGTGCCGGAGTAGTGCCCGCCGCGGTCGAACTCGCTCCAGTGCACGATGTTGTGGTCGCGCTCGGCCAACGGGCGGATCGCCTGGAAGTCGTTGGCGAACACGGCCACACCGGTCGGCACGGTCCCGCGCGACGCGGGTTCCTGTGGCAGGTGGGCGTTCTCGTAGTACTGCTGCGCGGCCGAACCGGCGGTGTTGGTCAGCCAGTACAGCGACGCGATGGTCAGCACGAAGTCCGCGGTCAGCATCTTGTCCATTTCGGACGGGTGGTCACCGAAACCGCGCAGCAGGTCGAGCACCCAGGCCAGCTGGCCGACGGGCGAGTCGGCGAGCGCGTGCGCGAGGGTCTCCGGGCGGGTGGACTGGAGCTTGTTGAACCCGGAGTGCTCGTCCATGAACCGCTGCAGGAACGCGAGCCTGCGGTACTCCTCCTCGCCGAAGCCGTCGAACTCGGCCGGGTCGCCGCTGGGGAAGGAGAACACCTGGGTCACGTGCACCGCGGGGACCCGGTCCGGCGCGATCGCGCCGACCACCGGCGAGATCATCGAGCCCGCGTCGTTGCCCGCGGCGCCGTAACGCTCGTAGCCGAGCCGGTCCATCAGCTGTACCCACGCCCTGGCGATCCGCGGGATGGCCCAGCCCTCGTCCGGGGCGGGACCGGAGAAGGCGAACCCCGGCATGGACGGGATGACCAGGTGGAACGCGTCCGCCGGGTCGCCGCCGTGCGCCCTCGGGTCGGTCAGCGGGCCGATCACGTCGAGGTACTCGACGAACGTGCCGGGCCAGCCGTGCGTCAGGATCAGCGGGAACGCGTCCGGCTCCGGCGAGCGGACATGCAGGAAGTGCACGTCCGTACCGTCGATCTCGGTGACGAACTGGGGGAACTCGTTGATCCGCGCCTCGTTGGCGCGCCAGTCGTAGCCGTCCGCCCAGTACTCCGCCAGTTCTCTGAGCACGTCCGTCGGGACGCCGCGCTCCCAGCCGCCGACCTGGGGGCCGGTCCAGCGGGTGCGGGCCAGCCGGTCGCGCAGGTGGTCGATCTCGGACTGCGGGATGTCGACGGTGAAGGGCCTGATCTCTACGTTTTCGCTGCTCATGGGAATAGCTTCGCCCGGGAGCGGCGGTCGGCGTGATACGTGATCGCGCCAACGGGCGTCGGTTTCAGGACACGGTCCCAGCCATCCCGAACGTCTCCCGGTAGGTCTGCGGCGTCACGCCGACCAGCCGCCGGAAGTGCGGCCGCAGCGCGGCGGCCGAGGAGAACCCGCAGTACCTCGCGATCTGGTCGACCGGCAGCTCGGACGACTCCAGCAGTTGCTGCGCCCGGACCACGCGCTGGTGCGTCAGCCAGGTCGCCGGGGCGGTCCCGGTGATCTCCCGGAAACGCCGGTCGTAGTTGCGCCTGCTCATGTGCGCGTGCCTGGCCAACGCGTCCACGGGCAGGTTGGTGTCCAGTTTGGTCAGTGCCCACGCCATCGACGCGGTCACCGGATCCTCGTCGTCCAGCTCGGGCATGGGCGACTCGATGTACTGCGCCTGGCCGCCCGGCCGGTGCGGCGGCAGCACCATGCCCTTGGCCAGCCGGTTGGCCACGTCCGCGCCGCACAGCGTGCGGATCAGGTGCAGGCCGAGGTCCATTCCGGACGCGCCACCGCCCGCGGTGAGCACGTCGCCGTCGTCCACGTAGAGCGCGCCCGGGTCGACCCGGATCGACGGGTACATCTCGGCCATCAGGCTTGCCATGCCCCAGTGTGTTGTCGCCGGGCGACCGTCGAGCAGGCCCGTCGCGGCGAGCACGAACGCGCCGCTGCACAGCCCGGCCAGCCGCGCGCCCTTGCCGTGTGCGGCGCGCATCGCGTCGAGCACCGGCTCGGGCGGACGTTCCATGGGCGATCGCCAGTTCGGCACGATCACCAGGTCGGCGTCCCGGATCGCGGCCAGGTCGTAGGGCACCGGGCAGGCGAGCCCGCCGCCGGACAGCGTGGCGCCTGGCTCGCCGCCGACCATCCGGATGTCGACGTCCCGCAGTTCACCGAAGTTGGCCGCCATGTCGAACACACCGAACGCGAACGACATGATGCCGAGCGAGACACCCTTGAACACCACCACGACCAGGCTGCGCACCGGGCGTGACCGGGTGATCGGCTGGGCAGTCGCCGACTGGCCGCCAGCCGATTCCAGCATCAGAGTCATGGCCGGATCCTAGCTGCCTGACACCCTGTGACCAGCGGTTTCAGTCAGGCCTGAAGGCCGTGGAAGGCCTCGATGGCGCGCTGGACGCGGTATCCGGCGGCGAAGTCGGCAAGGTCGGCGGACTTGCCGCCGCGGATCGCCTCGGCGAACAGCGTGAGCCTGCTGTGTTCCGAGCCGCTCTCGCCACGGAGCTCGACCGGCTGCCACTCGCCGCCTTCGGTCACGAACAGCTGCGCCCAGTTGCGCAGCATGAAGGACCGGCGGGTGCCCCAGATGACCCACTCGTACAGCTCGGGCCCGGCCAGGCCCGACATCGCGGACACGTGCACCGGTACGTCACCGGCGCGCAGCAGGCCACGCGCGGCGACCTCGCTGCCGGTGCCGTCCGGACCGTCCGAGTAGTCCACACTGGTCTCGACGGCCGTCAGCGGCCCGGCGATCCGGTCGGTCAGGTACACGAAGTGGGACAACACTTCCCGGACGAAACCGCCCTGGTCACGCCCGGCGAGCCAGGTCGCGGTCGCCTGGAAGTCCCTCGGCCAGCGCGGGAACTGCGTCCGGATGTCCACGCCGCGAACCGTGCCGAGGTCCGCTTCGGCGACGTACCGCACGGCGTTGCGGTCGGACAGTGCGAAGTTGACGGCGTTGGCGAGCCCGGTTTCCGTTGCGGCGTCGAGCATCCGTTGCGCGTCGGCCAGGCTGACAGCCAGTGGTTTCTCACAGAACACGGCCTTGCCCGAACGCAGGGCGGTCACCGCCAGGTCGGCGTGGAACGCCGGTGGGGTGGCGATGTACACCGCGTCCACGTCGGCGGCGGTGACGATCTCCTCCGGGTTGGTGGTGAAGGGGACCCCGGGATCGGTCTCGGTGACGTCACTCGCCCTGACCACCGTGAAGTCGGGGTGGCCGACCGCGACGTCCAGGGTTCTCCTGCCCATCACGCCCAGCCCGATGATGCCCAGCCGTATCTCACTCATGGGCACATCCTTGCCGATGCTCACCTCCGGCCCACGGGCGAGGACGTGTCGGCTCGTTCGTGCTGCGAACTGTTCGTCGGCGAAATGGTATTTTCTGCCGCATGGGTGATGACGGCACGCGGATCGGACTGGCCGCCGGGCTGGTGCGATCGGCGTTCCTGGTGAATGCCGTGTACGTCGAGTCGGCCAGGGAATTCGGCATCACCCAGCAGCAGGGCCAGTTGCTGTGCGTACTCATGGGCTCGTCCTACGGCATGACCGACCTCGGCTCGACCCTCGGTCTCGCCAAGTCGAGCCTGACCGGCCTCGTCGACCGGACCGAACGCAACGGGCTCGTCCGCCGCTCGACCGACACCCAGGACACCCGCGCGGTACGGGTGGCGCTGACCTCGCGTGGCCGCGAACTCGCCGACAGGTTCTACGCCGAGACCTGCCGCCGGATCGACGCGTTGGCCACCGGCCTCGATGCCGCCGAACAGGCTGCGCTCGCCCGTCTGCTGGGCAGTGTCGTGCTGAACAACAAGGTCCCGGTCGTATTCATGGAATAGCGTGGGCGGCGAACTTCGCGGCCGACGCGTTCTTCGTGGACGCGCTCGGCAGCATCCACCGCAGCAGCGCCACTCCTGCTCAGTGACCCGCCGCGGGGACAGCGGACCTGGGATCGTCCAGCAGGGGCTGGAAAGCCAGTTCGGCGGCGCCGAGCAGGGCCGCGTCGGCCAGTTCGCCCGGCGTGATCGGCACGTGTGCCAGCTCGGCGAGGAAGGCCCGCCCGGCCAGGGTGCGGCGGATGGTGTCCGGTTCGAGCGTGTACAGCGTGCCGAGGGTGCCGCCGAGGACGATCCGGTCGGCGTCGACGATGTTGGCCAGGCTGCCGAGACCGATCGCCAGCCGGGTGTTGACGCGCCTGACCGCGGCCAGCACCTCGGGCGTGGGGTCCGCCAGCAGCGTGCGGACCCGGTCGGCGACCGCGCGCAACTCCACGTCCATGCCCAGCAGCCGCAGCAGCGCGCGGTGATCGGCCTCGACCTCAAGGCATCCCGTTGAGCCACAAGGACAGGAGGCGCCGTCCGGGTCGACGGTGATGTGGCCGGGTTCGATCGCGTACCCGTGCGCGCCGAGGAACAGCCGTCCGTCACTCACCACTCCGCCACCGAGGCCGACGTTCCCCGTCGTCAGGTAGAGCAGTTGCCGCGCGCCCCGACCGGCGCCGTGCCGGTGCTCGGCGACCGCGGCGAGGTTGGCGTCGTTGGCGATCGAGACCGGCAGATCCAGGTGCCGCTCGAGCAGCTCCTGCAAGTGCAACGCGGGCCAGCCCAGGTGCAACGCGGCGGGCGCGTACCCGTCTGTGCGCACCGGCGACGGCACGGCGACCGCGTAGCCGAGGGCGTTCGGCTGGGCGTGGGCCTTCATCAGCTCGCAGAGTTCGTCGAGCGCCGCACCGGGCTGGGAACTGGTCAGCGGGAGCGTCGAGCGGGAACGGATCCTGCCGCCCAGCGCCACCGCGCCGACGGTGAAACCGTCCGGCTGGATCTGGGCCGCGACGACCGTTGGCGCCTGCGCCGGGATGTCCACCTGATGCGACGGCCTGCCGCCCTCGGCCTTGCCCCCGGTCCGGTTGATCCGGACGAGCGAACGGTCGGCCAGCTCACCGAGCAGGTAGCCCATCACGCTGCGACTGCAGCCGAGCCGGTCGGTCAGCTCCGCGCGACTGGCAGTGCCACCCGAGACATGCAGCTCCAGCAACAGCTGCCCAAGCGTGTCCTTAGGCGCTTGTGTCACGCCGCCCATCCCCGTATCGTACCTTTGTACAGCTGCTGCACAAACAAAGGGGTCGCCGGTGACCGTGTTGGGCCTGTGCGCGGGCGCGCTGACCACACTCGCCTTCCTGCCCCAGGTACTGCGGACCATCCGCACGCGCAGCGCCCGTGACCTGTCGTGGGCCTGGATCCTGATGATGTGCGCCGGAGTCGGTACCTGGCTGGTCTACGGCCTGCTCGGCGCGGACCTGCCGGTGATCGTCGCCAACGGCGTCACCCTCGTGCTGATCGCCGCGCTCGGCGTGGTCAAGGCGATGCAGGAACGGGTCGTCGTCCCCTCAGCCTGACAGCAGCTCCCGAGCCAGCACGCCGTTCCACCACCGCTCGACCTGGTCCGGCGACCAGCCGCGTTCCCCGGTCAGCGTGCGATAGACATCGATGTTGCACAGCGCCGCGTAGACATCGACCGCGGTCGCGATCTCCTGTCGCAGCACCCCGCCCGGCCACGACGAGAACACCTGCACGCGAGTCTCGTCAGCACGACGGCGCCCGGCGCGGTACACGTCCGCCAGTTCCGGCTCGACACGGCCCGCGTCGCGCATCAGCGTGATCACGTCGCCCGACCGCTCGAACAACCGCCGGTCGTAGCCGATCATGGCCGCCAACTGACGCACCGGTTCGGCCCCGGACTCCAACTCCTCGACCATCCGCGGCCCGTCCGCGGTGAGATCGGCCGAGTCGGCCACAGCCAGTGCGAGGCCCGTCTTGGTGCCGTAGACGGAATACACCGTCGGCACCGACACACCGGCCGCCTGCGCCACGTCACGCACGGTCGTCGCGGCCCAGCCCTGCTCGACGAAAAGCCGCCGGGCCGCCCGCGCGATCTCGGCACGCGTCTGCAGCGCCTGCGTCGAGCGCCGCAGGGAGTCGTACTTGCGTCGCGGGGTCTCCATAACCGCCTTTCACTTGCTATATTGATTATATGCACAGTAAAACCAATACGTTCACCCAGGTCAGCGGGGCTGCTGGGCTGGGGTTCGCGATCTTGATCGTGGTGGGCAACGCGATCGTAGTTCCGGCGGGCCTTCCCGTCCCCGGAACGGACTTCGGCGAGGTCAGCGAGTTCTTCACGCACCACGGCACAGCCGTCGGCCTGGCGTCCGCGCTCGGACCGGTGACCTGGCTGCTGGCCACCCTGTTCGGCGCGGGAGCGGTCGCGGCGCTCTGGACGTCCGAACGCGGATGGGCACTGGCCGGATTCGGCGGGCTGCTCCTGCAGAACGGGGCCTTCATGCTGGTGATCGCGAGCAGGCTGGCGTCGGCGTCGGCCACACCGGACAGGGCACTGCTGGCGTTCCATGACGCCTTGTTCACCCTCAACGGCACTTTCCTCGCCACCGCCATGATCGGCCTGTCCATGGCGGGACTGCGCTCGGGGCTGACCCGGCGCTGGCACTCGACACTCGGCTTCGTCTCGGCGGGCCTCATGCTCACCTCGGCCACACTGACACCGCTGGTGATCGACGAGGAGGGGCCGCTCGGCCTGATCGGGCTCACCGGCTGGGTGATCTGGGTGATCTGGATCGGGACGTACGGCGTGACCCTGATCCGCCTGCGGCCACAGCACATCGTGCGTGGATGAGACATTGCCCCACGGCCTGGCCGCGCCGTCCGGTACCGTGCGCGCGTCCAGCATTCCGGCCACCCGGAGGAGCGCATGCACTTCATCCCGCCTTTTCCCAAGCAGTTACCGGACATCAGCGGAAAGGGCCTGGTCGCGGCGGCGGACGAATACGCCATCCGGGTGCGCGCGTTCTACAACTCCCGCGCCGTCTGGCATCGGCGCTTCCACCGGCTCAGTGGCGTCCTGATCATCCTGGCCGGTGCCGGGCTCCCGGTTCTGGCGAACCTGGAGTACCCGGCCAAGGCGACGGTCATCTCGATCGCCGGTATGGCCGTCGCGGTGCTCACCGGGCTGCATGCCTTCTATCACTGGGATCAGTCGTGGATCCTGTTGCGCACCACCGAGGGAGAGGTCACCGCGGCCTACTGGGCGTGGCGCGCCGCGTTGCCTCCGAACGGCGACGACACCGACGAGCAGACCGTCGCGAGGACGACCGCCTTTCTCGCTCAGCTGGGGCAGATCCGCACCAACGAGGCGTCGAACTTCTTCGCGAACGTCACGTTCCCCGCAGCGTCGGGAGGTCAGTCCGCTTCCCGATAACGTCGTGGCAGGTACCCGGAGAAGAAGACGTTGTCGGCCAGGTCCTTCGCCCGGTGTTCTTCCTCGTCCGAATGAGCGGTGTAGCCGATCACCGGCAGCCCGCGTGACCGCCAGAACGACACGAACGTGGTCGGCAGTTCGCTGAGCTCGTAAGCGATGTACTGGGGCCGCGTGATCAGGTTGGTGACCATGGTCCGGCCGATCGCGCGCAGGATCGGACCGACCGAGGCGAGCCCGCCGGAGATCTGCCCGACGGGCCGCTCCGGCAGGAGCTTGCGCAGCCGATGGACCGCGATCGGGTCGAAGGACTGGATCGCGGCTTCGCCGGAGTATCGCCGGAGCCTCGCCGCGACCGCCTGTTCCAGACCGGAATCACCGCTGGCACGCCAGCGTCGCACGTCGACCACCACCGGGACCGTGCCGTTCACCACCTCCAGCACGTCGTCGAGGGTGGGAATCGGCTGTCCCGTCGCCGCGACCGGCAGTTGGCGCGTCTGGTGCAGGTCAAGCTCGGAGACCGGTGGCGTCGAGCTGCCCACGACCCGGGTCAGGTCGCGGTCATGCACCACGACCGGATGACCGTCGCTGGTCAGCTGCACGTCGAACTCGAAGGGCACGCCCAGGTCGATCGCGTGCCGGAACGCGGCCGAGGAGTTCTCGGCGAACTCCTCGGCGTCGTACAGGCCGCGGTGGGCGATGGGGTCCGACAGCAACCAGGACGGCAGTGACACGGGGAAACTCAACTGGTGTACGCGTCCAGCGGCGGACAGGAGCAGACCAGGTTGCGGTCGCCCTTGGCACCGTCGATCCGCCGCACCGGCGGCCACGCCTTCGGCCGGTCCGACGCCACGGGGAACGCCGCCACCTCCCGGCTGTACGGGTGCGCCCACTCCCCCGCGATCGACGCGGCCGTGTGCGGCGCGTTGCACAGCGGGTTGTCGTCCTTGGGCCACTCGCCCGCGCCGACCTTGTCGATCTCTCCCTTGATGGCGATCATGGCGTCGCAGAAGCGGTCCAGCTCCGCCAGGTCCTCGCTCTCGGTCGGCTCGACCATCAGCGTCCCCGCCACCGGGAAGGACATCGTCGGCGCGTGCAGGCCGTAGTCGGCGAGGCGTTTGGCCACGTCGTCCACGGTCACGCCGGTCTCCTTGGTGATCGGGCGCAGGTCGAGGATGCACTCGTGGGCCACGAAGCCGCCCTCGCCGGTGTACAGCACCGGGTAGTACTCGTTCAGACGGCGGGCCACGTAGTTCGCCGCCGCCACCGCCGTCAGCGTCGCGTCACGCAGGCCGTCCGCGCCCATCATGCGCACGTACGCCCACGAGATCGGCAGGATCGACGCGCTGCCCCACGGCGCCGCGCTGATCGGGCCGACGCCGGTCTTGGGGCCTGCCTGCGGCTGCAGCGGGTGGTTGGGCAGGAACGGTGCCAGGTGCTCGCGGACACCGATCGGGCCGACGCCCGGACCGCCGCCACCGTGCGGGATGCAGAACGTCTTGTGCAGGTTCAGGTGCGACACGTCCGAGCCGAAGCGGCCGTACTGCGCCAGGCCGATCAGCGCGTTGAGGTTCGCGCCGTCCACGTACACCTGGCCGCCCGCGTCGTGCACCAGCGCGCAGACCTCGCGCACGGTGTCCTCGTACACGCCGTGCGTCGACGGGTACGTGATCATGATCGCGGCGAGGTCGTCCTTGTGCTCCTGCACCGAGGAACGCAGGTGGTCCATGTCGATGTTGCCGTGCTCGTCGCACTTCACGACCGCGACACGCATGCCCGCCATCACCGCGGACGCCGCGTTGGTGCCGTGCGCGCTCGCCGGGATCAGGCAGAGGTCACGCCCGGTCTCGCCGCGGTCGCGGTGGTAGGCCCGGATGGCCAGCAGACCGGCGAACTCGCCCTGGCTGCCCGCGTTGGGCTGCAACGACACCGCGTGGTAGCCGGTGATCTGGGCCAGCCAGCTCTCCAGGTCGGAGATGATCTCCAGCAGCCCGGCCGCGTCCTCGGCGGGCGCGAACGGGTGCAGCGCGGAGAACTCCGGCCAGGTGATCGGCTCCATCTCGGCGGTCGCGTTCAGCTTCATCGTGCACGAGCCCAACGGGATCATGCTCCGGTCGAGCGCGATGTCCTTGTCCGACAGGCCACGCAGGTAGCGCAGCAGCGCGGTCTCCGAGCGGTGCGTGTGGAAGACCGGGTGCGTCAGGTACTCCGAGGTCCGCAGCAGCCCGGCCGGAATGATGTCCGATGTGGACGCGTCCACCGCGTCGACGTCGCCGGAGACGCCGAAGGCCGCCCAGACGGCGGAAACGTGTGCGCGCGTGGTGGTCTCGTCGCACGCGATGGCGACGTGGTCGGCGTCCACGAGCCACAGGTTGATGTCACGCTCGCGGGCCGCGCGCACGATGTCGGAGGCGCGCCCGGGAACGCGGACCCGGATCGTGTCGAAGAACTGCGAGTGCACGACCTCCACGCCACCGGCACGCAGCCCGGCAGCCAGCACAGTCGCCATCCGGTGGGCTCGCAGCGCGATCGACTTCAGGCCAGCCGGGCCGTGGTAGACCGCGTACATCGACGCGACGACCGCGAGCAGGACCTGCGCGGTACAGATGTTGCTGGTCGCCTTTTCCCGGCGGATGTGCTGCTCACGGGTCTGCAGCGCCAGCCGGTAGGCCATCGAGCCGTCCGCGTCGAAGCTGACACCGACCAGGCGGCCGGGCAGTTGGCGCTCCAAGCCCTTGCGCACGGCCATGTACCCGGCGTGCGGGCCACCGAAGCCCATCGGCACACCGAAGCGCTGCGTCGTGCCGACCACGACGTCGGCGCCGATCTCACCCGGCGCGCGCAGCAGCGTCAGCGACAGCAGGTCCGCCACCACGACCACCTGCGCGCCACGGGCGTGCGCCTGCTCGATCAACTCCGCGTGGTCCCGTACGACACCGCTGCCGCCCGGGTAGGACAGCAGCACGCCGTAGAACTCGCCGTCCGGCAGGCCCTTGGTCAGGTCGACGACCTCGACCTCGATGCCCAGCGGCTCCGCGCGCGTCTCGATCACGGCGATGGTCTGCGGGAACGTGTCGGCGTCGACGAGGAACCTCGGGGACTTCGCCTTGCCGCCGCGTCGCACGAGCGTCATCGCCTCGGCCGCGGCTGTGCCCTCGTCGAGCATGGAGGCGTTGGCCACGGGCACGCCGGTCAGGTCGGCGACCATGGTCTGGAAGTTCAGCAGCGCCTCGAGCCTGCCCTGCGAGATCTCCGGCTGGTACGGCGTGTACGCGGTGTACCAGGCCGGGCTCTCCAGCACGTTGCGCAGGATCACCGGCGGGGTCAGTGTGCCGTAGTAGCCCAGACCGATCATCTGCGTGATCGGACGGTTACGCGCCGCGAGCGCCCGCAGTTCGGCCAGTGCCTCGGCCTCGGTCGCGGCCGGGGGCAGGTCCAGCACCAGGTCGTCCTCGCGAATGGAGTCCGGCACCGCGCGCTGGGCCAGCGTGTCGAGCGAGTCGACGCCCACCACGTCGAGGATCCGGGCGAGTTCCGCCTGCCGGGGACCGATGTGCCGGTCGGCGAACGGCGTCCCGTGCTCGAGGTCTGCCAGCGAGATGCGGTCCTGGGTCATCGTGTTGCCTCCGGCATGGAGAGTCGGGCGTGCTCCGGCAAGCCCTCCCCCTCTGTCCATGCCCGGATGGGCGCCTGAGAGCTTCACCCGCACACGTCACGTGCGGACTTTCACCGTCGGCGGGGCTTCGAACCCACTTTCCAGAGGCGTCTTCTTCGTGCGGTCCTGGGTACCTGAGAGGTTCCGGGGAGGAATTGCTCCTTCGGTGCCGGGCCTCTAGCGCAACCCGGTCTCTCCCGCACGACGTCGGCGACTGCCTGCCAAGGATACCTTGCGGCAGATCATCGTTTGATCCACTCTCACTGGAGTCTTCTCACCCGGCGTTACGCGCGCGTCGCCTTGCGGTCAGCTCGTCGTCATGCTGGATCAACTCGGCGCCGTCGGCCCGCTCGGCCGTGAACTCGTGGATGGTGCCGCTGATCTCGCGCATGGCGCCGCTCACCGCGATGCCGAACACGCCCTGGCCGCCTTGCAGCAGGTCGACGACCTCTTCCGGCGACGAGCACTCGTACACGGTCGTACCGTCGCTGAAAAGAGTGATTTTCGCGAGGTCACGCACGCCCCTGCGGCGCAGGTGGTCGACGGCCACCCGGATGTTCTGCAGCGAGACGCCGGTGTCCAGCAGTCGCTTGACCACCTTCAACACCAGGATGTCCTTGAAGGAGTACAGCCGCTGGCTGCCTGATCCGTGCGCGGTTCGGATGGACGGGGCGACCAACCCGGTGCGCGCCCAGTAGTCCAGTTGCCGGTACGTTATCCCCGCGATCTGACAGGCGGCCGGGCCGCGGTAGCCGACCAGCTCGTCCGGCAGTGAAGCGTCCGGGAACAGTTCGCCCTGTTCACCGGCATCCACACCGGCGAGCGGACTGTCGGGCCGTTGCTCCATCACACTGCCTCCCATCGTCCCCGACGCCCGCCCCCCAGGAGCAGGAAACCGCCGGTCATGAGCATTCGACGGCGGCATCTATGGTGGTGACGCCGTCGTCATGGGCTCGTATCTGACGGTAGGACGGGCAGGCACCGCGGTCAACGCGACGCGCGGTGCGGCAGCGATCGAGAGAAGTGGTGCACACCACTCGCAGGTTTGATCCGCCCTGGATTGGGCAGTGCGGGGGCTACGCGGACACCCGAATGGCCCAGCAAGGGCCGGGGCTCAGGTGTCCGCACCTCTAAAATCCTCCGGCGAGACCGAATCCAGGAACTCGCGGAACTTCTCCACTTCGTCTTCCTGCTCGTCCGGGATGATCAGGCCCGCCTCGGCGAGCACCGAGTCCTCCGCGTGGATCGGGACGCCGATCCGCAGCGCCAGCGCGACCGAGTCGCTGGGCCGCGCCGACACCCTGATGTCGCCGTCGAAGACGAGTTCGGCGAAGAACGTGCCTTCACGCAGGTCGGTGATCCGGACCTGCTCCAGTTCCCGGCCGAGTGCCGCGATCACGTCCTTGAGCAGGTCGTGGGTCAGCGGCCGGGCAGGCCGCACGCCCTGCTGCTCCAGTGCGATCGCGGTGGCCTCCACCGAACCGATCCAGATCGGCAGGTAGCGTTCGCCCTCGGTCTCGCGTAGCAACAAGATCGGCTGGTTGGCGGGCAACTCGACCCGCACGCCAACGACGCGCATCTCGCTCATCGGCCATCGCCTCCCTCAGCAACGCTCAACCGCGACGACCCCCTGCTGCCAAGAGGATCGCGCATCGTCAACAATGACGCTACCCGCCATCCGGGCCCCACGCTTGACTTCCCAGGCTTGCATATCGATCACGATGTAACCCGCCACCACCTCGTATGATGGCCTTTTCTAGCCACCGGCCACCCGGCGCAACCCCATCTTGACCAAAAGTGTGTGCAGGGCAACAGAAAGCGACGCCAACTCACGTAATGCCTCGTCAGCGCGGGCGCGGGCATGGCTGTCCCGCTGCCGGTAGAGGGGTGTCACGATCTGTTCCAGCAACCCGACTTCCCGGTCGGCCGCCGCGCGGAACGCCCGCAGGTGACGTGGCTCGATGCCGAACTGCGCCATGGCCCTGACCACCACTCCCAGTTCGGCGTCCACCGGGTCGTAGCGGCCGTCGCCACCCGGTTTGATCAGTCCGAAGTCCTCGAGCTCGGTGAGCGTTGCCGAGGTCAGACCGGTCTCGGCCAACAGGTCGTCCCGGCTCAGCGAGCGCGGTCCGTCCTCGTCGACCTGCTCGGCACCGGGTAAACCACGGGGACCGGGGCCTTCACCTCGGTCCACGGCGGCGAGCTGGTGCTTGATGACCTTCAACGGCAGGTACTGGTCACGTTGTGCGCGCAGCACAAACCGCAGCCGCTCCACGTCCGCCGCGGTGAACTGCCGGTAACCGGACGGTGTCCGGCCCGGCAGCACCAGACCTTCCGACTCCAGGAACCTGATCTTGGAGATCGTCACGTCCGGGAACTCGGCACGCAGCTGTCCCAGCACCGTGCCGATGCTCATCCCGTCAGGCAGCGGCCGTCCGGCCGACGCCGTCACTGGCCCCCTGGGCCCGTGAGGAACACCAGCCGGAACTTGCCGATCTGCACCTCGTCGCCACCGGCGAGCACGGCCTGGTCCACCGGCTCGCGGTTGACGTACGTCCCATTCAGGCTGCCGACGTCGATGACGACGAACTCGCCGCCCTCACGCCGGAACTCCGCGTGCCGCCGGGAAACCGTGACATCGTCGAGAAAGATGTCGCTGTCCGGGTGACGGCCCGCGCTCGTGGTGTCCCGGTCCAGCAGGAACCGCGAGCCCGCGTTCGGGCCGCGCTTCACCACGAGCAGCGCCGAACCGGCCGGCAGCGCGTCGATCCCGGCCACCTGCGGATCGGGCTGAGGCGCGTGCTGCCCCTCGACATCGGCGAGGAAGTCGGCCCGGAAGACGGACGTCCGCTCCGGAGACTGCTCCGGCGGAACGCCGGGTCCGTCGTTCGTGCTCACCTGAGCTCTCCTCCTGCTACTGGATTCGCTGGTTCCGCCAAACGTACCGTGCGGTCCGTGTGGCGAATCGGCTGGTCCCCCCGACGCACCGCGGCGCCTGCGGAACCAGTCCAAGATCCTTCTCATGCCTGACCGGTCAGTGCGCGGTATCCGTCCGCGTCAAGCAACTCGCCGAGCTCTTCCGGGTTGGCGATCTTCAGCTTGAACATCCAGCCCTCGCCGAACGGGTCCGAGTTGATCAACTCGGGCGTGTCGTTGAGCGCCTCGTTGACGGCGGTCACCTCACCGCCAAGCGGGGCGTAGATCTCGGACACGCTCTTGGTCGACTCGACCTCACCGACCGAGTCCTTCGCCGACACGGCGCCGCCGACCTCCGGCAACTGCACGAAGACCACGTCACCCAGCTGTTCCTGGGCGAAGGCGGTGATGCCGATCGTCACGGTGTCGCCCTCCACAGCGATCCACTCGTGGTCTGGCGTGTACTTCAACTGCTCCGGAGTGGTCACGTACCCGTCTCCTCTTTCTGATCACCGACTGCGCTGGCTGGCGCAGAGCTTAGATGTGGCGCGGTCGCCGGATCGCGGTGACCGCCTGCAGGATGTAGATCAGCCCCGACCAGACATACAGCACGACGCCCCAGACGGTGAACGCGTAGGCGATCGGCCTGGCCACGTCGGCCAGCGCCGTGTCGATCTGGGCGAACAGCAGGAACGGGAACGCGTACAGCAAAACGAACGTGGCGCCCTTGCCGAGGTAGAGCACCTCGGGCGGACCGTACCCGGCACGGCGCAGCAGCGGCAGGCAGACCAGTACGGCCAGGTCACGAGCGATGAGGACGATCACGACCCAGAGCGGCACGATGTCGCGCACGACGAACGCGATCATGGCGGCGAGCGTGTAGAGCCGGTCGGCGAGCGGGTCGAGCATCGCACCGAACTTGCTCATCTGGTTGAGCCAGCGCGCGACCTTGCCGTCGAGCCAGTCGGTGATCCCGCTGACGATGAACACGACGATCGCCCAGCCGTCCTCCTGGGGCCCGAGCAGCAGCCAGAGGAACAGGGGCACCCCGGCCAGCCGCAGAACGCTCAACGCGTTCGGCACCGTCCACACCCGATCGCTGCCCTCAGCCACCCGCTGCCACCCTCCAGACGTGAAAATCCCCTGGTCAACCCGGGTTGAACGGGTTGACCAGGGGAAACTCTAGTGGTTGCGGTGTGCGGCTCAGCTGGCGCGGGTGAGGGTCCAGCCCCTGCGCTCGATCTCGGCGCTGGTGAACTCCATCGGGCGGCCGCGGTCGTCACAACCGACCCAGCGGGCCCTGACGAGAGCCGTCTCGAGGACGTACGCGTGACCCCTGCTCCACACGACGCTGCACGGCGCTGTCGGAAGCTTGCGCCTTGGCTGCGTCGTCTTGGCTTGGGGTTTGGACTCAGTCTCGGGTTCTGCCACACCAGTGTCGGTCATGTCCCCCACCTCCATGAGGGGTGTCGGCTTACGGAGCCGCTCCGTTAGCCATATACAGATGATGCGGCACGGTTCACGTTGCCCTTGACAATTCACACGTGTATGGCGCCGATCGGCGCACTCAGGGCGCCGATCGGTCGAAGATCATTCATGCGGGACGATCGCACGCGGGTCGTCAGCCGCCGGTCACCGAGCGCCCAGCGGTCACCGAGCCTTCGGTCCGGCTGACATCGACCAGGTCAGCGGGGATAGTCCCGGCTTCCGAAGCGGTGGCCGCCAACTCGGCACCGACACTCTCCGGAGCAGGCCGACCACTGCCAGCCAGCCAGGACGCTATCGCGGCGATCAGACAAGCGGCAATGGCGAACCAGAAGGCAACGTGCAAACCGTCGGCGAACGGGTCGGTGATCAGGCTCGGAAAGAAACTCCGGCCGGTGAGAAAGTCCACCTGGTCGGCAGGAAGCTGACTGAGCGTGGGCCCGAGCAACTGCTGGATGGGGTTGTAGCCGAGGAACGCGGCGAACAGCACGGCGACCGCGGGCAGCTGGGCGATCTGGTTCGCGTCGGCCGCGGGCACGCCGTGCGCGGTCAGGCCCGTGCTCAGCGCCCCGGGCAGGCTCGTGGTCAGCCCGGCGATGATCAGGCTGAAGAAGATGCCGATCGACAGGACCATGGCGGCGTTCTGGAAAGTGGCGGTCATCCCGGCGCCCGCGCCGCGGGCGTTACCCGGCAGGCTGCTCATCACGGCGGCCCGGTTGGGCGAGGAGAACATGCCCATACCGATGCCGTTGACGAACAGCAGTGCGGCGAAGACGGTGTAGTCGAAGTTGACAGGCAGGATGGTCAGCGCGAAGAACGTGCCCGCTGTGATGATCATCCCAGTAGTGGCGAGCCCCCGAGCGCCGATCCGGTCGGACAGAATGCCGGAGAAAGGCGCGGCGACGAGGAACCCGACGGTCATCGGAACCATGTAGATGCCAGCCCAGAGCGGAGTCTGCTCGAACGAGTAGCCGTGCTGCGGCAGCCAGATCCCCTGCAGCCAGATGATCAGGATGAACTGAAGACCGCCCCGGCCGAGCGAGGCCATCAGGTTGGCGACGTTGCCCCACGTGAAAGTGCCGATCCGAAAAAGACCGATATGGAAGAGGGGATTAGCGGACCTCCGCTCGATGGCCACGAACCACACGAGGACAAGCGCGCCGCCGATGAGTGCGCCGAGCACCCACGGATTGGTCCAGCCCATGGAGTGGCCACCGTAGGGCTGGATGCCGTACGTGATGGCGACGAGAACGGCGATGAGCCCCACCGCGAAGGTGATGTTGCCGCCCCAGTCCATCCTGGCCTTCTGACGCACACCTGTGTCATGCAGCTTGAGATACGCCCAAACGGTGCCGATCAGGCCGAACGGAACGGAGACGAGAAAGACCCAGTGCCAGTGGATCGGGGCGAGCACACCGCCGATGACCAGGCCGAGGAAGCTGCCCGCAATAGCGGCGATGCCGTTGATACCCAGCGCGAGCCCCCGCTGGTTGGCGGGAAAAGCATCGGTGAGGATGGCACTGGAGTTGGCCATCAGGAACGCGCCACCAATGCCCTGCACGATCCGCCACGAGATGAGCCAGATAGCGGCGGCATCACCGCTCATCCACGTGACGGCGAGCATGATCGACGAGACCGTGAAGACAAGAAACCCGAGGTTGTACATCCTGGCGCGGCCATACATGTCCCCCAGCCGCCCAAAGGTGACCACGAGAACAGCGGTCACGACCAGAAAGCCCATCATCATCCAGAGCAGGTAGCTCGTATTGCTCGCATCGAGTGGATTGACCCCGATGCCCTTGAAGATGTCCGGCAGCGCGATCAGCACGATGGACGAGTTGATCGTCGCAATGAGCAGCCCGAGCGTCGTGTTGGACAGCGCAATCCACTTATAGCGCGGCCCCAGTTCACTCACGGACTTCAGCCCGGTACCCCGCCTGGCCACACCGACCTCCCTCACACGTCATCACTTACTTAGCCACGCTAACCAATACGGTTGCATTAAGCAACTATGCAGCTGTGTGACACACCACGCGAAGCCCACGAAGACACCAACCAACCCACCAACCCACGACAGCGGCACAGACGAGCACGCCACAGGGGCACAGGAAGCGACTAAACCGGTCCCAACCAGGCTGAAGAGAAGAAACTGGCTGGTACGCAACCAACACAGGGCAACCAGCGCCGGGACCGCAAGCCGAGGCTGGAAACCGAACTCCAACGCAACCAACAGCGCAACGCAATCAGAAGTAATCCGTCAAAACCGAGCACGGCGGCAAGCAACCCACTGGTGAGCAGAGCGTGACTCACCATCCACATCCCAAAGCGCCAAGTGGGCCTCGCGTGCCGCCCCGGCGCCACCGCTCCCGCCGCCCCTGCAACCAAGGTGGCCTTCGGTGCGCTGGACCTGGATTCACCGTTGATCTTGGGTTGTGATCTTGGTGGTGGGTGGTTGTGGTGGTGGGCCAGTGGTTTCGGTGTGAGGCGTGCCGGGGTCGCTGGTCTGTCCAGCTTTTCCACTATTGGTCCGGTCGGGCCAGGGGGCGGTGGTGGGCGGGTCAGGCCGGTCGGGGTGGTGGGTGGGTGTGGTGGGTGCCGGTGAAGACGCGCTGCCAGGGGTGTTCGTGGGTCCAGCCTCGGGGCAGATGCAGGGTGAGGCGGCGGGCGGAGCGGGAGATCCGGGCAGCGACGGTGATGAGCCGGCGGCGCAGGGTGGTGGTGCGGGCTCGTGCCTCGGCTCCGCCTGCCAGGCATGCCAGGGCGCGCATGAGGTTGTGGGTCAGGGCGGCGAGTGACAGCCAGGCGGCGTTGGCTTGGAAGTCACCGCTGGGAAAATGGGCGACGGGGCCGGATTGCAGGTCGGCGAAGACGTGCTCGATGGTCCCGGCCCGGCCGCGGTGCTGGGCGTCGGCGGTGAGCGGGTCGAACGGGCTGTTGGTGAGGAAGGCGTGGTAGCGGTGGACGGTGATCAGCTGGCCTTGGCCGTCGAGGGTGGGGATCGGGGTGCGGCGGGCGATGAGCCGTCCGGTGGTTTTCTGGCCGGGGTTGAGGGTGGGGTTGGTGAAGGCGGTGTAAGAGGTTTCGGCGATCTGCGCGGTGGTAACCAGTTCGCCGGTGTCCTCGTCGCGTACGGGGCGGGCGTAGGTGATGGTTGTCCACGCCGACTCGTCGATGGCGGCGATCGCGGCGCGGATGGGCTTGCGTTGCGGCACGGTGACCGAGAACCAGGTCCCCGACCGGGCGATCTCGCTGATGAGCTCGCCGACGTAGAACCCGGAATCCATCCGCACCAGGAGGTTGTTCACCGCGCCGCTGGCGCGGGCGGTGCGCAGTTGAGCGCGGGCGAACGAGGCCGCCTTGCGGCGGGTGTCGGCGTTGCCGCCCCGTAGCCGGGTGCCGGTGAGCACCGGCGCGGCCAGTTCGGTGGCCAGCGTGCCGGCCAGGAAGTTCAGGCCCAGCACCCTGGTGTAGCCGTAGGCGGCGCCCTGCTTCTGGCGGCCGTGGACCTGGGTGATCTTGGAGTCCAGGTCGAGAAACGCCAACTGGTCCAGGCCGGGCAGCAGGCTGGTCTGCCCGGTCAACCGCACCAGCACCTCGGCGAGCAGTGTCTGCAGCTGCGCGACATGGCCCGGGGTGAACCAACGCAGGAACCCACCGATCGTCGACGGGGCGCGTACCCCGGTGAACACCCGGTCCATCCCGCCCTCACGCAGCAGGTCCAGATCAGAGATCGAGTCCGCGCCCGCGGCCATCCCCGCCACGATCGTGGTGATCTTCGCGGCGGCGTTCGCCCCGGCGCTGCCGCCCAGCCGCACCAACTCGCCGGCCAGCGCGGGCAGTCCGATGTTCTCCATCAACCGCACCAGTGGCACCAGCCCGGCGTGCGACACGAGATTCGGGTCGTCGAACCTGGCGCGGGTCCTGACGGGGGTATGAGATGATCGCATCCAGCAGATGCCCTCTCACTCGGCTCGTTTTGTTCCGTCGCAAGAACAATCGTCCCAAGTCAGAGGGCATCTGTGTGTCTACGACACGATCAACTCACCAAGATCTTCAGTGGATCCAGGTCTGGCGCAGCCAAGGCGGCCTTTGTTGCGCGGGGCTGCGCCGTGCTAGTGTCGCTGACGTGACTACCGGGTCGGCCAAGAGCCACGCACAGACGGGATCCCCGGTCTTGTCATGATCACCCGGCGGGCCCGTGGCCCGCCCGCCTCCCCGCTCCAGTCGAGACGAACTGGTGTTGGGAGAGGAGGTGAGAACATGACAGAACCCTTCGCACCGTTCATCGAAGCGCAGCGGGACGGCACTGTCCTGACCGGACATGTCGTGAGCGAGATGCCTTTTGGTGTCTTCGTCGAGCTTGCGCCGGAGATCCATGGACTGCTGGTCGGAAGCAAGTTGCCTGCTGGCACTGAGGTCCGGGTCAAGGTCGTGGATGTCGACGTCGAGAAGCAGCGGATGAGCCTCAGCCAGGCATAGACCTGACTCGCTCGCGGCAAGGCGCCTTGCCGCGATCGCACCGGGCTCTCAGCGCGTTGAGCGAGGTTGAGTTACGGGCTGCCCACCAGACTCGGCGACAACGACCCCAACCCCGAGCAGCATCGGTCAACTCCCGAATCAGCCGACCTTGATCACGCCCGCGCCTCGCTGTGCAACGCGCCGTCGAGAATCTCGGCCCACCGATCAATAATGCCAGCTCGCCGCTTGCTGTCGTCGGTCAGCAAGTTCGCCAACCCGAGACCACGAGCCATATCCAACGTTGCCTGCACGATCTCCCTGACGCCCGGTGTGCTCTCGTCGACGCCGAGCAGTTCGAGTGCGAGCTTGTGCGTCTCCCGTCCGAGGTGCGCCTCCAGCGTCACCACCGACTCGCGCAACTGCGGGTCCGAAGTCGCCGCGACCCACATATGCAGTGCCGCACGGAAAAGCGGGCCGGTATAGAGCCGGACGATCAGGTCGACCACCGCTCGGGTGCGTTCCGGGCCGGTCGGCAGGTCGATGCTGTGTTCTCGTGCCCAGAGACGCCTGGCGTCGCCGACGAACTCGACCGACGCCGCGAACAGATCCTCCCGAGTCGGAAAGTGATGCTGCGCCGCACCCCGGGACACCCCGGCCCGTTCGGCGACAACCGCGACTGTGCTGCCCGCCCAGCCAAGCTCGGCCAGTGCCTCGATGGCGGACTCCAGCAGCCGCTGCCGAGTGGCGCGGCTGCGGTCCTGTTGCGGTTGGCGCACTCCACTTACTCCTAGTAGGACTTCGGCAGCCCCAGCGAGTGCTGGGCGACGAAGTTCAGGATCATCTCACGGCTGACCGGCGCGATCCGCCCGACCCGCGACGCGAGCACGAGCCCACCGAGCCCGAACTCAGTCGCCATGCCGTTGCCGCCGTGCGTGTGCAGCGCCTGGTCGGCCGCCTTCGCCGCAGCCTCCGCCGCCGCGTACTTGGCCATGTTGGCCGCCTCACCTGCGGCCATGTCGTTGCCGGAGTCGTAGAGCGCGGCTGCCTTCTGCGTCATCAGCCTGGCCAGTTCGATGTTGATGTGCGCGTCGGCCAACGGGTGCGCGAGGCCCTGGTGCGCACCAATCGGCGTGCCCCAGACGTTGCGCGTCTTGGCGTACTCGGTCGCCTTGCTCAACGCGAGCCGCCCGATCCCGCTGGAGAACGACGCCGCCATGATCCGCTCCGGGTTCAGGCCCGCGAACAGCTGCGCCAGCGCCGCGTCCTCCGAGCCGACCAGCGACTCGGCGGGCAGCCGCACGTCGTCGAGGAACAGCGTGAACTGCCGGTCCGGCGAGACCATCTCCATGTCGATCTTCTGGTACGTGAAGCCCTTCGCGTCCGTCGGCACGATGTACAGCGCGGGCTTGAGCTTGCCGGTCTTGGCGTCCTCGGTTCGTCCGACGATCAGCACCGCGTCGGCGCCGTCGACACCGGAGATGAACACCTTCTGGCCGGACAGCACCCAGTCGCCACCGTCCCGGCGACCGGTGGTGACGATCTTGTGCGAGTTGGATCCCGCATCCGGTTCGGTGATGCCGAACGCCATCACGACGCTGCCGTCGGCGAAGCGCGGCAGCCACTCCTGCTTCTGCGCGTCGGTGCCGAACCGGGCGATGATCGTCGCGCAGATCGCCGGGGACACCACCATCATCAGCAGCGGACACCCGGCCGCGGACAGCTCCTCGCAGACGGCCGCGAGATCGCCGATCCCGCCGCCACCGCCGCCGTACTCCTCGGGCACGTTCACGCCGAGGTAGCCGAGCTTCCCGGCTTCCTCCCACAGCTCAGTGGTGTGCCCGCCCTCGCGGGCCTTCTTGGTGTAGTAGTCGTGGCCGTACCGCTTGCCGAGGTCGGCGACCGCCTTGCGCAGCGCCAGCCGCTCGTCGGACTCAACAAATGTCATGAGGTGTATCCCAATCGTTTCGCGGCCAGGCCGGTGAGGATTTCCGTTGTTCCGCCGCCGATACCGAGGATCCGCATGTCCCGGTACTGGCGTTCGACCTCGGCCTCGCGCATGTAGCCGATGCCGCCGTGCAGCTGCACCGCCTTGTCGACCACCCATTCGCCCGTCTCGACCGCGGTGTTCTTGGCGAAACAGGCCTCGGCGATCACTTCTTCGCCCGCGAGGTACTTCAGCGCGATGCTACGGGTGTACGTGCGGGCCACGTCAATCTTGCGGGCCATGTCGGTCACCGTGTGCTGCACAAGCTGCCGGGAGATCAGCGGACGGCCGAAGGTCTCCCGCATCCGCACCCACTCCAGCGTCAGGTCCAGCGCTCGCTGCGCGGCCGCGTACGCCTGGACCGCGAGCGACAGCCGCTCGGTCACGAAGTGCTGCGCGACCTGGATGAACCCGGAGTTCTCCGCGCCGACCAGGTTCGTCGCAGGCACTCGGCAATCCACATAGGACAGTTCGGCGGTGTCGGAGCAGAGCCAGCCCATCTTGTCCAGCCTGCGTGACACCGTGAAGCCCGGTGTGCCCCGCTCGACGACCAGCAGCGAGATGCCGTGCGCGCCCGGCTCACCGGTCCGCACGACGGTGGTGACGAAGTCCGCCCGGCAGGCGGAGGTGATGAACGTCTTGGCGCCGTTGACGATGTAGTCGTCGCCGTCGCGTTTGGCGGTCGTGGTGATGTGGGCGACGTCGGACCCGCCGCCCGGTTCGGTCACCGCGAGCGACCCGATCAGCTCACCGGCCAGCGTCGGCCGGACCCAGCGTTCGATCTGCCCGGCGTCCCCGGCGGAGATGATGTGCGGCACCGCGATCCCGCAGGTCAGCAGGGACGCGATCAGGCCACCGGCCGCCCCGGCGTACAGCAGCTCCTCGGCGATGGTCAGCGCGTCGAGATAGTCGCCGCCGCCTCCCCCTGCCTCCTCCGGGAACGCGACCCCGAGCAGGCCGAGCTCGCCCGCCTTGCGGTGCAGCTCGCGCGGGAGCTCACCGGCACGTTCCCATTCATCCTGATGGGGGATTACGTCGGTCGCCATGAACCGGCGCACGGTCTGCCTGAGCGCCTCGCGTTCGGGCGTGCGGAAGGGATCGCTGATGTCGACACCGCTCACAGCACACACCGTGGCACGCCCCCGGGATAAAAGCAAGCACGCGTGCTTGTTTTAGGGTGTTGACCATCTGGGAAAGCCCAGGGGGTGAAGATCCTGGGTATTCCCGTGCCGACGCCGTTCAGCATCGCCCGCGCGCTGCTCGACAGGAACAGGCGCAACGTGTGGTCGTGCGATGGACGGCTGCACGTCGAGGTGCACGGCGTTCAGGGACCCCAGGGCACCCGGGTGGCCCGGCGTGTGGAGAAACGGCTGGCCGAGCAGCCCGGCGTGGTCTGGGCGAAGGTGAACGCGCCCGCGTCCCGGGTGATCATGGCGGTGACCGGCGAGGCACGCCCGACCGACCTGGTCAAGCTCGTCGAGCGAGCCGAGTCCGAACCGGACACTGACGAGGAGCGGATCGCCGAGGACGAACTGCACCACCCGGCGGACGGCGCCACCGGCACGCGGTTGCTGCCGACACTGGCGGTGGACGCGTTCGGCCTGCTGCTGTCGGCGATCACCAAGATCTCCCCGTGGGCGCCGCTGCCCGCCGAGGTGGCTGGTCTGCTGTCGGCCGTCGACATGCATCCGAAGCTCAAAGCCCGGCTCGGCCAGTACATGCAGGGCCACGAACGCGCGGACTCGGCGACGTCCATGGTCGCCGCCGTCGCGCACGGTCTGGCCGCTCGGAGCGAAAGCACGATGCTGGACGCGGCACAGCGCGTGCAGCAGTACCGGGAAGCCAAGGCGCACAAGGACGCGTGGTGCGCGGCCGAGGCCGATCTGATCACCGGGCCGGACGACGCGGGCGCGGATCCGGTCGTCACCGAGCGGCCCCGGCCGGTTCCCGACGGCCCGGCGGAACGCTACGCCCACCGGGCGTTGGTGGCCGGTGCGGCGGCGGGCGCGGTCACGTTGCCGTTCGCCGGGCCGCGCAGGGCCATGGGCCTGGCGCTGGCCTCGCTGCCCAAAGCGGTCGGAGTCGGCCGGGCGTCGTTCGCGGCCCACCTGGGCCGGATGCTGGCCAAGCGCGGCACGCTCGTGATGGACCGGTCCGCGTTGCGCCTGCTGGACAGCGTCGACGTGCTGGTGCTGGACACCTCGTCGCTGAGCTCGGGACGCTGGCTGCTCAGCGACCTGGTCCCGTTGCCCGGCACCGATCCCTCGGACCTGGTCGAGCGCGCGTTCGGCCTGTTCGACCCGGCGGACCCGGACACGGTACGACGCGACAGTGGATGGGTGCTCGGCCCGGTCGACGAGCTCGAACTGGAGGGCCGCAAAGGCGTCAGACAACGCAAGAGCCTGGCGAAACGGGCGAAGGTTCTCGGCCTGGCGCACGGCGACCACCTCGAAGCGGTGCTGGCCGTGGACAAGGAACCGTCGCCCGCCGTGCACGCCATCACCACCGCGGCCCGCGAAACCGGGCTGGAACTGGTCACGGTCACCGACAACCCGGTCGACACGATCCGCCACCTGCAGAGCGAGGACCGTGTTGTCATGGTCGTGTCCAGTGACCGTGAGGCACTCGGCACAGCAGACTGCGGCATCGGCGTGCAGGACGATGACATTCCCCCGCCGTGGGGCGCGCATCTGCTGGTGGGTACGGACCTGGACGCGGTCGTGTTGCTGATCGAGGCGACTCAGGCGGCACGGCTGGTCAACCGGGACGGCATCCGGTTCGCGCAGGCGGCGAGCGGCATCGGTGCCGTCGGCGCCCTGAGCTCCCGGCGCACCAGCCCTGCGGCGAGCAGTCTGCGTGCGGTCAACGGCGGGGCAACACTGGCCTTTGTGGACGGAGTGTGGCGGGCACGGCAAGTGCGTGGCAAGAGTGCGAAACCGGACTCCGCACAGCCATGGCATCTGATGCCGGTCAGCATGGTGCTTGAGGCCGTCCGGTCCGATCCGGGCGGTCTGCCGTCGGCCGAGGCGCAACGGCGGCGGCGCGGGACGCTGCTGCGGGACGGTGTTCCCGACACGAGTCTCGGCAGCGCCTTCCTCGCCGAACTGGCCAACCCGCTCACGCCCGTGCTGGCCGGTGGAGCGGCGCTGTCGGCGGCTGTCGGGTCACCGGCTGACGCGGGCCTGGTCGCCGGAATCACCGGTGTGTCCGCGTTGATCGGCGCGGTGCAGCAGGTCCGCACCGAACGCTCCCTTGCCGAACTGCTGTCCCGATCCGCTGTCCACACCACCGTGCTGCGGGACGGGAAACACACGACGATCGACGCGAACGAACTGGTCGTGGGCGATGTCGTCGACCTGGACGCCGGTGACGTCGTCCCGGCGGACTGCCGCCTGGTCGAAGGCTCCGGTCTGGAGCTGGACGAGTCCTCGTTGACCGGGGAGTCGTTGCCGGTCGCCAAGGATCCGGCTCCGGTGGTCGCGGACCTGGCCGAACGCGCCTCGATGCTGTACGAGGGCACGACGATCGCGGCGGGTCACGCCAAAGCGGTGGTCGTCGCGGTGGGCGACGCGACCGAGGTCGGCCGCAGCATGGCCGCCGCGCAACGCAACACACCGGTCACCGGTGTCGAGGCGCGGCTGGCCGAGCTGACCCGGCACGCGCTGCCGGTGGCGATCGGCTCCGCCGCGGCCGTCTCGGGGGCGGGGCTGCTGCATGGCGTGCCGATGCGTGAAAGCCTTGGTGCGGCGGTGAATCTCGCGGTCGCGTCCGTCCCGGAAGGACTGCCGTTCCTGATCAACGCCGCCCAGTTGGCCGCCGCCCGCCGGTTGGCCGACAAGGGCGCGCTGGTCCGCAATCCCCGCACGATCGAGGCCCTCGGCCGGGTGGACGTGCTGTGCTTCGACAAGACTGGCACGCTCACCGAGGGCAAACTCAGCGTCGGCCGGGTCGACTCGCTCGCCCACTCGCGCCACGACGTGCTGACGGCGGCGATGCGGGCGACACCGCATGCCGACAACCCCGAAGACCTGGCACATCAGACCGACCGCGCGGTGCTGGAAGGGGCACGCGACGCGAAGACGGCGAACAACGGCTGGAAAAAGGTGTCCACGCTGCCGTTCGAGCCGTCCCGTGGCTACCACGCGACCGTCGGGGACACCGGCCACGGGCAGGTGCTGAGCGTCAAGGGCGCGCCGGAGGTGATCCTGCCGCGGTGCCGCAACCGCCGGGGAATGCTGAAGCGCGCGGAAAAGCTGGCCGCCGCGGGACATCGCGTCCTCGCCGTCGCCGAGAAGACCGTGAACGCGGCCGAGGTGACCGACGAGTGCGTGCGGGACCTGACACTGCTCGGGTTCCTCGCGTTGGCCGACCCGGTCCGCGACAGCGCGCCACCGGCCGCGGCTGCCCTGCGTGACGCGGGCGTGCAGATCGTGATGATCACGGGCGACCACCCGGCCACCGGTGAGGCCATCGCCAGCAAGGTCAACGGATCCGGCAACTCCACTGTGGTCACCGGCGCCGATGTAGAGGAGCTCGGCGACGACGAACTGGCTGAACTGCTGCCCGAAGTGGACGTGATCGCCCGGTGCAGCCCGGCGCAGAAGGTCCGGATCATCGAGGCGTACCGCGCGATGGGCCGGGTCGTGGCGATGACCGGTGACGGCGCCAACGACGCCCCCGCGATCCGGCTCGCCGATGTCGGGATCGCGTTGGGGCAGCGCGGAACCCCGGCCGCGAAGGCCGCCGCCGACCTCGTGGTGACCGACGACCGGCTTGAGACGATCATCGCCGCGTTGGTCGAGGGCAGGGCGATGTGGGCGTCCGTCCGCGAGGCACTGGGCATCCTGCTCGGCGGCAACGCGGGCGAGATCGCGTTCAGCGTGCTCGGCTCGGTCCTCACTGGACGGTCGCCGCTGGGCGCGCGGCAACTGCTGCTGGTGAACCTGCTCACGGACCTCGCGCCCGCACTGGCCATCGCACTGTCCCGCCCGGACGGTGAGTCTGTGCAGGATCTGTTGCGGGAAGGGCCAAGCGCGTCACTGGGAGCTGCGCTTGGCCGCGACATCACGGCACGCGCGATCACCACGACTCTCGGCGCGGGCACGGCATGGACCGCCGCCCGGTTCACCGGACGGGCCCGCCGGGCGAGCACAGTCGCGTTGGCGTCGCTGGTGGCCACGCAACTCGGGCAGACGCTGATCGCGGGCGGCAGGGACCGCACCGTGCTCGCGGCGGGACTGGGTTCGGCGGCGATCCTCGGCGGGGTGATTCAGACGCCCGGCGTCAGCCAGTTCTTCGGCTGCACGCCGTTGGGGCCGATCGGCTGGGGCATCGCGTTGTCCAGCGCGGCAGCCGCCAACCTGGCAGCGCCGGTGGTTACTCGGCTGATGCCGTCGTCAGAGTGATGTTCTCGGTGATGTAGCCACCGGGGGCGACCATCGCGTTGCACCGGCTCGGGCCGCGGCCGATCACGGCGCGCCGCGAGATGGTGACCTCGTATCGCTCCTGGCCCGCGCGGACGGTCACCACGCGCGCCTCGGATTCCAGGTCGGTTTCCACGGGGTGTTCGGAAACGGCGACCACGTCGTCGATGCCGCGCAGGCCGGTGTGCTTGCGCAGGGCGATCTCGGCGTACTGGGACCATTGGGTTTCGGCGGCCGTGCGGCCGCGCAGGTGTTCCGGGTCGACCTGACCGGCCAGGGCGCCCTTGACGACGTTGTGCGCTTCGTCGGGGTCGAGTTGCCCGTGCAGGAAACCGTCCGGCACCACCAGGAGGTTGCCCGCCCAGCGGTCACCGCCGACGTGACTGACCTCCCATGCGCGACCTGGATAGGTGGCACCGAGCGATGCGGCCAGTGGCCTGCCGAGCAGCGCGCAGCACATGTCCTTGGTGCCGTGCGTGCAGACGAGGAACATCGGGCCGAGGTACGGCTTGCCGATGCCGCCGCGGCCGTCGACGATCGCGTCGAGGTCCAGGTCGGCGAGGTCCTGGAGTTCGTTGATGCGGAAGGATTCCATCCAGTGGCCACGGGGCCCGGATGTGCCGCCGACGAACACACGCCTGCCGGCCAGGTTCGGCTCGCGGGTGTGCCTGCCGGGCTGGCGGATCAGCAGGGGGCGCAGCCCGTGCGCGCGCAGCTCTTCGAGCCGGGCACGGCGTTCGGCGGGAAAGGCCTCTTCGATGGCGAGTTCCAGCGCGTCCGACGGCCACGGGCCCGGGTATTCGATCAACAGCCAGGCCCGCATGTGGGCGGCTGTGCCCGCTGGACTGCCACCGAGCATTCGCGCCACCACGGCGCAGCCCGGCAGCTTCCCGGCGGGAGCTGCGGCGCCAGAGAGCTGCGCGGTCATCCGACCGCCACCCCCTGGCGCTGCGAACTTATCTTAGGCATGCCTAATCTTACATGCCTAGGCCACAGCCAGCAGCCCCTGGGTGATCAACTCGCCGAGAAGGGCACGGACAGTCACCCGATCCAGCGTCGGTTCGGCCATTTCCACCAGCGTCTCCACCGTCGTCGGCGTCCCGCTGAGCAGGGCGGACAGCACAGGCCCGGCGGCGGCACCGAAGGTGAACCGGCTGCCGGATGCGAGAAGCGTCACTGTCGCGTCCTGGTGCTGCAGGACCGCACGCGGCGTCAGCAGACGGACAGTCGCCGTGTCCTGCGGCGGCAACAGGTCCGACGTCGCCGCCCACGGCAGGCCGATCCGGGTGTACGCCGGGCCGTGCGCGTCACGGTCGGTGAGGAACCGGTCGACCAGGTCCGGCGTCAGCAGCGCCTCGATCCCCGCCCTGAGCTCGGCGGCGTGTGCGTGGCGTGCCGATTCCGGCCCGAACCTGGGCAGGTCGCGGCGGAACCGCTCGTCGACGCGCAACTGGTCGGCGAGCCAGTTGACCAGGTCGATCCCGGTCGCCGGGTTGAACCCGATGGTCAGGTGCAGCGACTGCTCGCCGATCGCCGACACGTCGTGCCAGTGGCCGCGCGGCACGTACAACGCGTCGCCGTCCTCCAGCATGAACTCCGCGATCGGCTCGGCGGGCGGCTGCGGCGGCGGCTCGACGTCCCGATGCAGCGGCGACGGACGCGTGGCACCGTGGATCCGCCAGCGTTTGCGGCCGGAGATCTGCAGGATGAACGCGTCGTGGTCGTCCCAGTGCACGTCGAAACCGTGTGTCTTGCCCCAGCCCGCGTACAGGTTCACCTGAACCCGTTCCCGCAGGTCGTGCTCCAGCCGCGCGGTCAGGTCGGCCACCGGGTCGACGAGTTCCTGCACGGCGTCGAGCACCAGGGTGGCGCCGTTGCGCAGGTGTTCGGTGAGCGGCGCGGACAGCAGCTTCGGGATCTGCGGGCCACGCTTGGGCGTCACCATCTCCGTGTACGTGTGGGTGGGAACGACGTCGCCGTCCATGGCCAGCCGCAGCCGCGGGAAGTCGAGGCGGTGCTGGCGCAGCACGGTGTTCAGCGTCGACCACGGCATCAAGGAGGCGAACCGGCCCGCAGTTCCGGGGAACCGGTGGTGGGACTGGCCTTGCACCGAACCGAGGAACTGGCTGACCTCGAGCGGTGCCACGAGGTCAGCCAGGGTGAACGATCCGGCCACTCAGTCGTTGCCGTCGTTGTCGGTCACGGCACCGTTGGCCTTGCCACGGTCCACGGCGGTGGTGAGCGGCTCGACGCCGATCAGCAGGCCGCTCGCCGGGGGTGTGTTCGCCTGTTCCTGAGCCATCCGTACCTCACAGAGTGTTAGATAGGACCGGACACTTCGTAACCACTGGCCAGATTACGTGATCAACAGCGCGGTTTCATCGGTCATTCGGGGTGGTTCCCATTACCTTGACGTGATCCAGCTCCAGCAACGCCAGGTAGTCGCGCAACGGCCGGTCGCCGACGGTGATCCGCAGCCACAGCTGGCCGTCCACAGTGGTCACTTCCAGCCCGTTCTTCGCCAGGTCGGCGACCGTCTCGTCAGCGGCACCGGCCGGGCGGAACACCACGGTCGCCAGGGTGGGCCGGTCCCACAGCCGCAGGCCCGGCCGGGCGGTCACGGCGTCGGCGAGGGCGGCCGCCATGTCGCACCGGCGTTCGGCGGCCGGTCCGATGTCCGACCGACAGGCGCGGAACACGGCGGCGACCTCGGGATGCCCCATCATCCGCACTCCGGTCAACGAACCGACGTCGCGCACGGCCAGCAAACCCGTCGAAGCCCCCAGTTCGGGCAATTCGACCGTCACCGAGTCGGCGAGGTCGATCCCGTCGAGCAAGGGCCGCAAGCGATCGCTGAACAGCATCGCTCCCCCACCGGCCGCGTCCACGTGTAACCAGCTGCCCCGGCGGCGGCACACCCTGCCGATGTCGCGCAACGGATCGATCGAGCCGGTGTCGGCCGTTCCCGCCGAGGCCACGACCACCGACACGTCCGGCAGCCGCGCGAGCGCCTCGGCGACGTGCGCGATCGAGTCGAGCACCACCGGCGGCGGCAACTCCAACTGCTCGGCCGCGTCCGCCACGCTCGGCCGGGCGCTGCGGGCACAGACCACACGCACCGGCGCGCCCGCCGCGTCCTTCTTCGCCAGCAGCATGCCGAGCAGCGTGGACTCCGTGCCGCCGTTGGTGATCACCGCCCCGGGCGCGCCGCGCGGGAAGCACAACCGTGCGACACCGGACTGAATCGACGGCTCGATCATTCCGGCGCCAGTGCCCTGACCACCTTGCGCGGGTCCGCACCGGTCGGCAGCACACTGATCACCGGCGTGTCCAGACCGGACTCGACGTACTGGGCGACGATCTCCCGGCAGCGTTCCGGGCTGCCGTGCACGATCAGCGCGTCGACCACCTCGTCCGGGATGACCTCGTTGGCCCGCTGCCGGTCGCCCGCCGCCCACGCTTCGTGCATGGGTTTGAGCAGCTCCCCGCGGCCGAGCCAGTCGTGGAACGCCGCGTACACCGGCACGGTCAGGTAGCTGGAGATCAGCAGCCTGCCCAGGCCGCGTGCCGCGTTCACGTCCTCGGTCGGGCAGACGAACACCCTGGCCACCAGTTCGAAGCCCGCGCCGACCTCGGCACGGACCTGGGGCACGTCGGACGGCGCCAGCCAGTTCGTGATCGCGCCGTCGGCCTCCTTGCGCGCCAGCTTGAGCATGCCCGGCCGCAGCGCGGCGAGCATGATCCTGGGCGGCGGCTTCGGCGGGTTCTCCAGTCGGAACTTCGAGATCTCGAATGTCGGGTACTTCTCGGTGACCTTCTGCCCGGTGAACGCGGAACGCAGAAACCGCAACGTGTCCCGAGTACGCGCGTACGGTTCGGTGAACTCCTGTGCGTTCCACCCCTGCACGATCACCGGCGACGAAGTGCCGATACCGAGTACGAAACGGTCCGGCGCCAGCTCGGCGATGGTGGCCGCGGTCATGGCCAGCAAGCCGGGACCGCGCGTGTACACCGGGGCGATCGCGGTGCCCAGGCGCAGTTCCGGTGCCCACTCGGCGGCCAGCGCGAGCGGCGTGAACGCGTCGGTTCCGGCGGTTTCGGCGGTCCACACGTCGGTGTACCCGAGCTCCGGCAACTCTCTGACCAGGTCGCGGTGTTCGGCGAGCGGAACTCCGATCAGTGGCAGCGTGATGCCCCAGCGGCCCATTCACATATTCCCTTCTTGCGCCTCTACCGGACCTTACCCAGTGCGTCCTTCAGCCAGGTCGTCTGCAACAGCAGGAAATTCTCGGCGGACGCCTCGTCCTGGGGTGTCATGTGCGTCACGTTCGGCAACGGCAGCAGCGTGTGCGGCTTCCCGGCAGCCACGAGTGCGGCGGAGAGACGCAGGGAATGGGCCACGACGACGTTGTCATCGGCCAGCCCGTGGATGATCATGAGTTCGCGCTCGAGGTTCGGCGCGTCGGCGGGCAGCGAGTTGCGCTCGTACACCTCCGGGTGAGTGTCGGGCCTGCCGAGGTAACGCTCGGTGTAGTGCGTGTCGTACAGCTTCCAGTCGGTCACGGGCGCGCCCGCGATGGCCGCGTGGAACACATCAGGACGGCGCAATACGGCGAGAGCCGCCAGATAGCCGCCGTAGGACCAGCCGCGGATGCCCACGCGGGACAGATCCAGGTCGGGGTACTCCCGCGCGGCCGCGTGCAACCCGTCGATCTGGTCCATCAGCGTGACGTCGGCGAGGTCGAACGCGATCTCGCGTTCCCACACCGGTCCCCGGCCCGGCGTGCCGCGGCCGTCGATCACCAGCACCGCGAAACCCTGGTCCGCCAGCCATTGCGAGGTCAGGTAGGCGTTGCGGGAGGCGAGCACCCGCTGCGCGTGCGGGCCGCCGTACGGGTCGAGCAGGACGGGCAGCTTGCCGCTGCCCGGCTCGTGTCCGGCCGGGAACAGCAACGCGCCACGGAGTTTTCGCTCGCCGAGCGTCAACCGGATGACCTTCGGTTCCAGTGACGGCGTGACGGCGAGCGACTCGATGTTCGCGATCCGAGCGCCGTCGCGCAGCACGGCCACCTCCGGCCCGGCCGCGTCCATTCGCCACGATGTCAGCACGGTGACCCCACCGGCCCGCGTCGCCGACGACACACCCTCTACAGAGGACACTCGGGTGACGCCATCCGGTCCCGCGCGGTACACGTGCACCTGAGCCGGGTCGTCGGCGGACGCCGTGAACAGCACGTCCTCGCCCGCGTCGAGCACCGAGCGCACCTGCAACGCACCATCGGTGACGCGCTTGCCGTCGACGACGAGACGGTTGGCGTCGTCCTCGGCGACGACCCGCACCAACCGTCCGTCGGGCGTCCACGCCGGAGCGCCCGCGACGATGTCCACCCAGTGCGGGTCGGTCTGCTCGTGCAGCAGCTCGGTGTCGCCGGTGTCCGGGTCGACCGTCCGGATCTGCATGGTCCGCTGGTCACGGGTCTGCACGCCGATCAGCGGGGAACCGCCCGCCGACCAGTGCACGGTCGCCAGGTACTCGCCGTCGGTCCAGTCCACGCTGACACGGGACCCGTCCAACCCGAGCACGAACAGCCGCACCTGCACGTTCGGCGTGCCCGCGGCGGGATAGTGCACGGTGTGCGGCTGGACGGCGGGGTTGGCCGGATCCGAGATGTGCCACTGGTGCACCGCCGAGCGGTCGGTGTGGCTGACGATCAGCCGACGGCCGTCCGGCGACCACCAGTAGCCGCGGGATCGGCCCATCTCCTCGGCCGCGATGAACTCGGCGAGACCGTACGCCCGGTTCTCCCCCTCCGGCTCGGCCAGCGCGCGGTCGCCCGTACCGTCCACATTCACCACACGCAGCGCGTTGCCCGAGACGTACGCGATGTGTGTTCCGGTCGGGTCCGGGCGTGGGTCCACCACGGGTGTGGCGGTGTCCAACTGCCGCGTCTGCCCGCTCAGCGCGTCGGTGACGTACAGGCGGCCGGACAGGGCGAACGCGACGGTCCGCGCGGCGGCGTCGGTCGCGTTGCCCACGATGCCACTGGCCTGCAACCTGCTGCGCTCGCGGCGGGCACGCTCCTCGGCGGACAGTTCCTCGTCGCCGTCGGCCAGCAGCACGGCGGGATCGGCCAACACGGACTCCTTGCCGGTGGCCAGATCGAGCTGCCACAGGCTGTGCCTGCGTTCCTCCCCGGACGGTGACCGCAGGAACAGCACACGGTCGCCGTCCGGCGCGACCTTGATCTCCTTGGGGGTGCCGAGCGTGAAGCGCTGGGTGCGGGCCTGCAGCTTGAGGAAGGATGTCTCGCGAGTCACAGCGAAACCCTAACCTTTCTTGGTTTCCCCATCGGTGATCCTCAGGGTGTTCACATGCACACCACGCACAGTGGTGGCATGACAGCGACGCAGGAACCGCAGCAGCAGCAGCAGTACCCCTACGGCTACGGCCCGGCCCACTACCCGGCTTCGACGCCTCCGCCCGCGTACGGCGGTGGACTACCACCCACGGGCGGGCCGGTCCCGCCCCCTCTCGCCGGGCCTGGCAAGCCACGCGGGGTGCGCCGGGGCGCTGTCGCCCTGTCGGTCGCCGCCGTGCTGGCCGCGGGCCTGGTCGGCGGCGTCACGGGCGGTCTGATCGGCGGGAACGACCAGGGCACCGTCCCGCCGTCGTCGGCCCCGATCTCCCAGAGCGTCGGCAACAACAAGGCGACGGACGTCAGCGCGATCGCGGACAAGGTCCTGCCGAGCGTGGTGCAGGTGAACGTACGCTCGGGCAACGCGCAGGGGCTCGGCTCCGGCGTGATCCTGACCGCCGACGGGCGGATCCTGACCAACAACCACGTGGTCGCCGGTGCCTCACAGGTGACCGTGACCACGAACGACGGCCGCACGTACCAGGCCAAGGTGGTCGGGACGGACGCGGCCAGCGATCTCGCCGTGCTGCAACTGCAGGGCGCGAGCGGCCTGACGCCTGCCGCGCTCGGCGACTCCGGCGCGGTGAAGATCGGCGACCAGGTGGTGGCGATCGGGTCGCCGGGTGGCCTGCAGGGCACCGTGACCACCGGCATCGTCAGCGCGCTCAACCGTGACGTGAACGTCTCCGAGGACGAGGGCCGCGGCAACCCCTACGCCTCCAACAACAACGGTGGCGAGCAGACCACGTACAAGGCCATCCAGACCGACGCGTCGATCAACCAGGGCAACTCGGGCGGACCGCTGGTGAACTCCGCCGGTCAGATCATCGGCATCAACTCGGCCATCTACTCGCCGGTGTCCACTCCGGACGGCAAGGCGGGCAGCGTCGGCATCGGCTTCGCCATCCCGATCAACGACGCGAAGGCCGTGATCGACAAGATCGTCAGCAGCTGATCTTCCCACGCCACAACGCGTCCACCTGACGACAGTGGACGCGTTGGCGCGCGCGGGCCAACCGGATCGCCGACCCGAATGCACTAATTCGCACGGAAACATCGGCGAACCGGATACCCTTTCGGTGTCGGGGTAGGTCGGTATCAGCGGAACGGACATGCTTTGGGGCTCCGAGGAGGGTCGAAGCATGCTGCGATGGTTCACTCGCCGATCAACGCGCCGGGAGCTTTCCCTGCACAAGCGTCTCGTGTCCCGCTACGCCAAGTTCATCGACGAACTGCACCCGATGTACCAGGTTCTGTCGTGGGAGCCGATCGCCTACATCGACAACGCGCAAGGCGACACCCGCAAGTGTGCACCGCTGATGTCGAACGGCGTGGCCGACCTGCCCGTCCTACACCGGGCAGGGATGAAGCTGGAACCCAAGAGAAAAGATACTCACGTCCCGCGAACGCTGGTCGCGAGTATCTCCTCTCTGACACGTTAGGACTGAACGTCAGCCGTCTGTCCCGTTTCCCCGCCGTTCCCGCGAACACGGACAGGCAGACGCAGAACATCACACAAGGTAACCATCCCTATCGCACAGTGACAGAGTTAAGGTCCTGCCGAGCGTGATGCTGGTGAACGTCCGCTCCGGCAACGCGCTGGGCCTCGGATCCGGCGTGATCCTGCCCGACGGGTGGATCCTGACCAACCATGTGGTCATCGGCGCCTCGCAGGTGACCTCCGGCATCGTCAGCGCGCTCACCGTGACGTGAACGTCTCCGAGGACGAGGGCCGCGGCAACCCCTACGCCTCCAACAACAACGGTGGCGGCCAGACCACGTACAAGGCCATCCAGACAGACGCGTCGATCAACCAGGGCAACTCGGGCGGACCGCTGGTGAACTCCGCCGGTCAGATCATCGGCATCAACTCGGCCATCCACTCGCCGGTGTCCACTCCGGACGGCAAGGCCGTAATCGGCAAAATCGTGGGCAACTGATCGCAAACCAGGACCACGCGTCCATCCCGCCAGGTGGACGCGTTCGCCGTGCCCAGCAATTTGAGTACTAATCCACACTAGGAGCTCCGGAAACCGGATATCCTGACCTTTGTCGGGTGGTGGTGGCATCAGTGGACCGGACATGCTCGCGCTCTGAGAGGAGCGGATCATGGTACGACGCGAAGTCCATTGGTTAGGCAACTATCGGACTGGCACAAGGCCACCGACAGTCGTATGCACGGCAATCGGGACCGTGTCATTGTTGGCGATTTCCTGCATGGTGTTGGGCGATCTCATTGCCCGAATCTGCAGTCTCGTGTTCCTGATGGCAGTGTTCGCAAGCTGGGTCAGGCTTTCCCAGGCGAGTCGACAGTCGTTGAACAATGACCTGGAGAAGCACAAGCGGCTGGTTTCGCGCTATTCCAAGTTCCTCGACGAGTTGCACCCCATGTACCAGATCATCCAGTGGGAGCAGGTGGCTCACATCGTCAACGGACGCGGAGACACCAAGGAATTCGTCGCCCTGCGAGCTCGAGTCCTGCGGTCGGACCTGCAACTGATCCGCCTCGTCTTCGGCTGTGGCTGGCCTCAGCCAGCCAAGTATCGCCGCAAGGTGACATTCACTGTCCGCAACCTGTTCCCCGGAGACACACTCGGCACCAGCCCTCCGATAACCCATTCATGGCTGTGCGAGGGCAGGTTCGACCTCATCATCCAACTGCCGACACCACCGCGCGTCGGCAGCGAGATCGGATTCGCGGTGTCCATGGACTGGCCAGGCAAGTGCGCGCCGCTCATGACCGACGCCGTCACCGACGTGTTCGCATTCAGGTTCGTCCAGCAGGACGTCAAATACGTCACGTACCGCGTAGTCCTACCGCCAGGCTACGACGCCTACCACGAGCCAATCGGTATCGAGCATGACGATGTGCGAACGAGCCAGACCTTGACCGAGGACGGACGGCGGCAATACGTCTTCGAGGCGTTCGACCTGCCGATCATGCATCGCGCTGGGTTCAAGCTACAACTGGCGGGACGCACGCGCCCACCGGCCATCGGACGAGGCCAGGGCCTGGATGTTTTCCGCACGCCTGCTTCACCTCCCGAGTGAGACAGTCCTGCCGTGCTCGCCTACATCGCCGGGATCGTGCTGTTCGCGCTGTGTATCTGCCTTTCGCTGGCCCTGCACGAGGCGGGGCACATGCTCACCGCCCGCGCCTTCGGGATGAAGGTGCGGCGGTTCTTCGTCGGGATGGGGCCGACGCTGTTCTCGTTCCGGCGCGGTGGCGTCGAGTACGGCCTGAAAGCCGTGCCAATCGGTGGTTTCTGCGATATCTCCGGAATGACCACCCTTGACGAGAATGTCCGGGACGAGCGGCCGATGTGGAACTTCAAGACCTGGCAGCGGACCGCGGTGATGGCCGCGGGCCCGCTCACCCACTTCCTGCTCGGGTTCCTCATCCTGTTCGTGATGGCGACGACCATGGGCCTGCCCAACACGGCGAGCAAGCCGGTGCTCGGAGCGACCGACAGTGGCGCGGCCGCGGCGGCCGGGATCCTGCCGGGTGACCAGGTACTGGCGGTCGCGGGCAAGCCGACTCCGACGTGGCAGGAGATGGTCGGTGTGGTGCGCGCCCAGTCCGGGCCCACGCCGGTGCAGGTCCGGCGCGGCGACGAGGTGCTGACGTTCAGCGTGGACGTTCCACGGGTGTACCGCGAGGGCGTCGGCGAGATCGGTGTCATCGGCGCGTCCGTCCAGGTGAACTTCCAGTACGGCCCGCTCGACGCGGTCGGCGCGACGACGTCGTACACCGGGCAGATGTTCGCACAGACCTTCCAGCGGCTGATCGAGATGCCGCAACGGGTTCCGGCGCTGGTGACCGCGGTGTTCGGCGGCGAACGGGACCGGAACACCCCGGTCAGCGTGGTCGGCGCGAGCAGGCTCGGCGGTGAGGCCGCGGAGGCCGGGCTGTGGTCGGTGTTCCTGCTTCTGCTGGCCGGGTTGAACTTCTTCCTCGGCGTGTTCAACCTGCTGCCACTGCTGCCGATGGACGGCGGGCACATCGCGGTCACGTGGTACGAGAAGATTCGCGACAAGATCCGGGGACTACGCGGCCGTCCGGCCATCGGACCGGTGGACTACACGCGCCTGGCAACCGTGACCATGGCACTGGTGGTCGTCGGCGGTCTGTTCGTGGTGCTCACTATTACAGCTGACATCGTCAACCCGATCCGGTTGACTTAGCGGCATGGGAGCCTACCTGACGGTGCGAGGCTGGTTGGAGTGCGACAACGACCAGCTGGATGGCATCAAAGCCATTATCGCCGCGCACGACAAAGGCTGGGACTACTCGAAGTACTGGGCGTTCCCAGAGCTTGGTTCGTTGGGTCAGTTCGCGTTCTACGGGGGAAGCATCCGTGAGCAGGCCACCGACTGGCTGCTGGACCAGATCAGGGAGATGGCGACGCTGACCGGTGTGGACGAGGACAACCCGTGGGTCCATGGCATGTTCCTGGCCAGCCACGAAGTGGACGGCATGAGCGAATGGCTGGTCAGCGGCGGTCAACTGGTCATCACACCGGCCGACCCGAAGTACCATCCCTTCGACGCCTGAACCTGATCCGCCGCACCTGACAGGTGCGCGTGATCAGCGGAAGGCGGATCCGCTGACCACGCGCTCGCCGGGTTGCCCTAGATATTGCGAGGGAACCCCAGGTTCACGCCGCCGTGCGACGGGTCGAGCCACCTGTTGGTGACCACTTTGGACCGGGTGAAGAAGTGGATCCCGTGTGTCCCGTACGCGTGTGTGTCGCCGAACAGCGAGTCCTTCCAGCCGCCGAACGAGTAGTACCCGACCGGCACCGGGATCGGCACGTTCACGCCGACCATGCCGACCTCGACCTCGTTCTGGAACCGCCGCGCGGCGCCGCCGTCGTTGGTGAAGATCGCCGTGCCGTTGCCGTACGGGTTGCTGTTCACCAGATCCAGCGCTTCGTCGTAGGACGGTGCGCGCATGACCGACAGCACCGGGCCGAAGATCTCGTCGGTGTAGATCGACATGTCCGTGCGCACCTGGTCGAACAGGGTCGGGCCGAGCCAGAAACCCCCGGCGGCCCCGTCGATCTGGTGCCCCCGGCCGTCCACGGCCAGTGTCGCCCCCGACGCGACACCGGCCTCCACATAGGACTCGACACGGTCGCGGTGCGCGCGGGTCACCAACGGGCCCATCTCGCAGCCCGGCCGCCTGCCGTCCCCGATGTGCAGCCCGGCCATCCGGGCGGAGATCTTCTCGACGAGTTCGTCACCGACCGGGTCGACGGCGACCACGACCGAGATGGCCATGCACCGCTCCCCCGCCGAGCCGAAGCCCGCCGACACCGCCGCGTCCGCGGCCAGGTCGAGGTCCGCGTCCGGCAGGACGACCATGTGGTTCTTGGCCCCGCCCAACGCCTGCACGCGCTTGCCGTGCCGTGTCCCGATCTCGTAGACGTACCGGGCGATCGGCGTCGATCCGACGAACGAGACAGCTTTGACAGCACGGTGTTCCAGCAGGCCGTCGACCGCGACCTTGTCGCCGTGCAGCACGTTCAGCACGCCGTCGGGCAGCCCGGCCTCGGCCAGCAGCTCCGCGATGAACACCGACGCCGACGGGTCCTTCTCGGACGGCTTGAGCACGACCGTGTTGCCGCAGGCGATCGCGTTCGGGACGAACCACAACGGCACCATCGCGGGGAAGTTGAACGGCGAGATCACCGCGACGACACCGAGCGGCTGCTGGATGGAGTACACGTCCACCTTGGTGGAGACGTTCTCGCTGAACCCGCCTTTGAGCAGGTGCGGTATCCCGCAGGCGAACTCGACCGCCTCCAGTGCCCGCTGCACCTCGCCCGCCGCGTCGTCGAGCACCTTGCCGTGCTCGGCCGTCACGATCGCGGCGAGTTCCCCCTTGCGCGCCGCGAGCAGTTCGCGGAACTTGAACAGCACGTTCGACCGTTTCGCCAGCGAGGCGTCCCGCCACGCGGGGAAGGCCGCGGCCGCGGCGGCGACCGCGGAGTCCACTTCGGACTGCGCGGCGAAGTCCACGACGCCGGTGACCTGACCGGTCGCCGGGTCGTAGACCTCGCTGGTCCGCTCGGCGACACCGCCCCAGTGCTTGCCGTTGATCCAGTGGGTGATCCGCGTGGTCACGCCTTGTTCTCCTTGTCCACGGTGGCGATCGACTCGGTCAGGATGGCGAGGCCCTCCTCGGCCTCCTCCTCGGTCAGCGTCAGCGGCGGCGCCAGCCGGATCACGTTGTTGCGCAGGCCGCCCTTGCCGACCAGCAGCCCGCGTGCCTTGGTCTCCTCCAGCAGCCGGGACGCGGCGGCCGGGCTCGGCGAGCGGCCGTCCGGGCCGACCAGTTCGATGCCGACCATCAGGCCCTTGCCGCGCACGTCGGCGACCACCGGGTGCTCCGCGGAGACGTCACGCAGCCCGTTGATCAGCATGCTGCCCAGTTTGGCCGCGTTCGCCTGCAGGTCCTTGTCCAGCAGGTAGTCCAGCGCCGCCTTCGCGCCCGCGGTGGAGATCGGGTTGCCGCCGAAGGTGGAGATGGAGTTGGCTGTCAGGCAGTCCATCAGGTCGCCTCGGGCCACCACGCCACCGATCGCCAGTCCGTTGCCCAGTCCCTTGGCGAACGTCATCGCGTCCGGCACGACGTCGTGCGCCTGGATGCCCCAGAAGTGCTCGCCGGTCCGGCCCCAGCCGGTCTGCACCTCGTCGGAGACGAACAGGATCCCGTACTCGTCGAGGACTGCCTTCATCGCGCCGAACAGCCCGTCCGGCGGGACGGTGAACCCGCCGACGCCCTGGATCGGCTCGGCGATCATGCAGGCGACGTCGCCCGAGGTGGTGACCTCGATGACCTCCCGCAGGTCCTCGACGCACGCCGCGATGTAGTCCGCGTCGGAGTAGTCGGCGAACGGCCCGCGCAGCCGGTGGCCGCCGTGCACGTAGCTGACCTTCACCGGGGAGAGGGAACTGGCCGACCAGCCGCGGTTGCCGGTGATCCCCATCGCGGCGAAAGTCCGGCCGTGGTAGGAGTTCCGCAACGCGAGGACCTGGTTGGAGCTGCGGTACTGGGTGGCCAGCAGCAGCGCGGCCTCGTTGGCCTCGGTGCCGGAGTTGGTGAAGAACACCTTGGCGTCCGGGATACCTGACAGCTCGGCGATCTTCTCGGCCAGTTCGACCTGTTTGCGGATCAGGTACAGCGTGGACGTGTGCAGCACGCCCGAGTCGAGCTGGGCCCGGACCGCGTCGCTGATCTCGGCGATGTCGTAGCCGATCGCGTTGGTCAGGATGCCCGCGAAGAAGTCCAGGTACTCCTTGCCCTGCGAGTCCACCACGCGGCGGCCCTGTCCGCTGACGATCTCGATAGGCTCCGCGTAGTAGAGCGACAGCCAGTTCGGCAGCACGGCGCGGTGGCGTTGCAGCAGGTCGTGTTCGGGCACAGCGTCCTCCAGGATCCGCGGGGTTTCCCGTGCCCCGAGTGTGCGGGCGAACCGGACTCGTCCTCTACGGACAACCTGTACCGGAAACCGCTCACAAGCCTTACATTGTGTTCGTGTACCCGACCGTTGCCGACGCGCTCGCCCTGCCCGTGATCCGGGAGGGCAGGCCCCGAGTGGTGGCCGCGCACGGCGGATTGGACCGGCGCGTGCGCTGGGTGCACGTCGCCGAGGTCGCGGACATCGCGCACCTGCTGCGGGGTGACGAGCTCGTGCTCACCACCGGCATCGCGCTGCCGGACGAGCCGGACGGCCTGGCCAGGTACGTCGACGAGCTGGCCGACGTGGGCGTCGCGGGCATCGTGGTGGAGTTGCTGCGGCACTGGAGCGACAAGCTCCCGCAGGCGTTCGTGGCCGCGGCGGAGCGCCGTGGCGTGCCGCTGGTGACATTGTCGGAGGAAACCCGGTTCGTGACCGTGACCGAGGCCGTTGTCGGGCTGATCGTGGACGCGCAGGTCGCGGAGCTGCGCGCGGCCGAGCAGGTGCACGAGACGTTCACGGCGCTGACCGTCGCCGGTGCCGAACCGGCCGAGGTGCTGCGCGAGGTCGCGCGGACCGCGGGGCTGCCGGTCGTGCTGGAAACGCTGTCGCACGATGTCCTCGCCTACGACACGGCCGGAGGGAACCCGAGCGACCTGTTACGTGACTGGGCACGCCGCTCCCGCACGGTCCACGTGACCGACCGGACCAGCTACGACCCCGATGCGGGCTGGCTGGTGACCGTGGTCGGCGCACGCGGCAACGACTGGGGCAGGCTCGTGTTGCTGTGCCCGCAGCAGCCGCAGCACCGGCAGATCGTGGTCGCCGAACGAGCCGCGTCCGCGCTGGCCGTGCACCGGCTGGTCGCGCGTGACCGCGAAGGCCTGGAACGGCACGCACACCGGACGCTGCTCACGGAGATGCTGTCCACACCGGGCGCGGACATCAACGCCCGCGCCGCCGCGCTGGGCGTGCCGCTGGAGCACCGCAGGCTCGTCGGTGTCGCCGTCCGGCCACGGACCAGTGTGAATCCGGCGCCCGCGATGGCGACCCAGGAAGTGCTGCGCGATCTGGCCGAGGCCACGGCGTTGGCGTCCCGGCGCACGCAGATCGCCGCGTTGGTGGGCGTCGTCGACGACACCAGTGTGCGGGCGTTGCTTTCCCTGCCGCCCCAGGCGGAAGTCGCCAACGTGCTGCACAGGCTGGCCAAGGAGATCCATCAGGCGGCGGGCGCCACGCCACGCGCGGTGCCGGTGGTGATCGCTGTCGGCACCACGGTCGAGCGGATCACGGGCGCGCGCCGGACGATGGTGGAGGCCGCGCACGTCGCCGACGCCGCCCTGCGGTCCACTTCGGACCGCCTGTACCACCGGCTTGACGACGTGCGGCTGCGTGGCCTGCTGCACCTGTTGGCCAACGACGAACGCGTGTCGGCGTTCACCGACCGTGAACTGGGCCCGCTGCTGGCCCGCGACGCCGCGCACGGCAGCCGCCTGGTGGAGACGCTGCGGCACTACTGCGAGCACGGCGGCAACAAGTCGGCGGCCGCGACCGCCGCGCACATGTCCAGAACCGCGTACTACCAGCAACTTTCGCGGATCGAGCAGGTACTCGGGGTGTCGCTGGAGGACCCTGAATCGATGCTGTCGCTCTACGTGGCCCTGTTGACCCTGGATGTGCAGGCCCATCACCCGACCGAGTAACACAGAGTCATGCCGAATGGGCCGATAGTCGAGGTATGCAGTCTTCCCTCAAACCCCTCGCCGTCGGCGCGTGCGTTTCCGCACTCGCCTCCGCACTGCTGATCGCACCCGCATCGGCGGCGCCCGCAGTACCGACCCTCCTGCTGTCCGTCCAGACCGAACAGTCACTGTTGCTCGCGGACAGCCGTACCCTGGGTTGCGACGAATACCCGGAAGTCACCACGGGTACGCACCCGCGCAGGGAGCAGGCCTGTGCGGAACTGTCGAAGGTGAATGGCGAGTTCGGCAAGCTGCCGACCAACGCCGAGCCCAAGATCTGCACGATGGAGTACAACCCGGTCACCGCTCGCGCGACGGGCACGTACAAGGGCAAGCGCATCGAGTTCAAAGCGGTGTACTCGAACCCGTGCGTGGCGGCCTCGGACAGCAGCGACGTCTTCCGCTGGTAGTGCCCTTGCAACCAAGGCGGCCCTCGGTGCGTCTGGTGCAACAAAGGCCACATTGGTTGCATCCAGGTGGGCGTGAACAGGCCCCTCGCGTGCATGGCGCGCGAGGGGCCTGTCTTCTACCCCCTACCTGCTACGGCTTCGACACCCCAAGGGTGTACGAGCCGGAGCCGCTGTAGGCGTGCACGCGGTACCGGTAGGTACCTGCCGTGCCGTTGTAGTTGACGGTCTCCGTGTTCTGCGGGCTGTCCGACTTGGCCACGACAGTCCACGTCGAACCGTTCTGCTTCTCCAGGTACAGGTCGTAGTCCGTACCGGACGGGCCCGTCAGGCAGCCCACGTGCGCACCGGAGGCGTTCGATGTGTACGAACCGCCATTGGGCTGGTACACACTCTGGTTCGAGGTGAGCGAACCGTTGTAGGTGTTCTGCGGGTTCTGGCAGGTGCCGGGACCGGGGCCGCCACCGCCGGTCACCAGGGTCAGCCCGTAGGTCTGCAGGATCTCGTTCACCGGCTGGAAGTACGTCGTCCCGCCGGAACTGCAGTTGCCCGATCCGCCCGAGGTGACACCCTGTGCCTGGCTGCCGGCCAGCAGGGAGCCGCCAGAGTCACCGGGTTCCGCGCACACGTTGGTCTGGATCAGACCGGACACAGTGCCCTGCGGGTAGGTCACCGAGCTGTTGCGGGCGCGGATCGTGCCGCAGTGCCAGCCGGTCGTCGACCCGGACCGGCACACGGACGCGCCGACGGCCGCGTCCTGCGAACCGGCGACGGACACCGTCCCGCTCGAGTAGTTGTTCACCAGGCCACGCGGGGTGTTGCCCGCCGCGACCTGGACCCACGCGTAGTCGTTGCCGGGGAAACTCGACCCCCGGAACGTGCCGCTGGGCTGCGTCGTGGTGGCACCGTTGGTGCCACAGTGTCCAGCGGTGACGAATCCGCCGTTCACCGAGAAGCCCACCGAGCACCGGGTTCCGCTCCCGATGTAGTAGGCGTTGCCACCGATGACGTCGATCAGGGGCCGTGGCGACTCGTCGCTCGCCTCGACCCGCACGGCCGTCATGTCCGCGCCGCTCGACGCCGCGAACCGGTAGGCCGCGCGGAAACCGCTCGGCCGGGACTTGACGACGACGCTGTTGCTGGCCGGGTCGACGAACCAGCCGGGCACCGTGCCCGGCGCGGCGGCCGAGTTGGCGTCCAGTGTGGCCTTGACGGCGTCCAGGTGTTCCTCGGTGCGTCCGACGAGCCGCGCTTGTCCGCCTGCCGCGCGCACGGCGTCGGCGGATTTGCTGTCGGTCACGCCGACGACGAGCGTGCCCTCGTTGATCCACGCGCCACCGAACGTCGAGCGCATGCGTTTGCGCAGGGCGTTGCCGGTGTCACTGGCCTGCCGGTCGGCGGCGAGTCGGGCCACAGCGGCGCCGGGGCTCAGCCCGATGTCGCGCTGCATGGCGGTGAGCATTTCCTGGGACAGCTCCGGCGCAGGTGCCGGGGCGGCGTCCGCGGTGCCCGACAGTGTTGCGATCGCGAGCAACGCGACCGCCGCCACTGTGGTCCGGGACGCACGGGGTAAGTGATGGGACATGCCGTGATCTCCTTCACGATGCAGGGGTTTGGGATACGGCTGGCCCACCGTAAGCAGGCAGATCGCCACAACCGAGACGGTTCTGCTCATAAGGGTGGCTGATGACGCAGCGGTCGAAAGATCAGTCCGCAACATACATACTGTTCATCGTATGGACCAACGGTGAACACTGTGACTCTGCCGTTGGTACAACGACCGCGATGAGATGCCCGGATACCCACGAGCGGGGAGGGACTTCATGGACGGCACGCACTTAACCCATCCCGACGGCCGCGTGGACCTGGTCGACTCGTCCGGCATCGCCGCCAGCCGCTTCTACAACCCCGAGCTGGCGCCCGTGCCGGTCGAGGGCAGGCGCTGGTCGACGTACAACTACTTCGCGCTGTGGATGGGGATGGCCCACAACATCCCCAGTTACACGCTCGCGGCCTCGCTGATCGCACTGGGCATGGACTGGGTGCAGGCGTTCATGACGATCACGCTCGGCAACCTGATCGTGCTGGCCCCGATGCTGCTCAACAGCCATGCGGGCACCAAGTACGGCATCCCCTTCCCGGTCTTCGCCCGCGCCTTCTACGGCGTGCGCGGCGCGAACCTCGCCGCGCTGCTGCGCGCGTTCATCGCGTGCGCGTGGTTCGGCATCCAGACGTGGGTCGGCGGCGAGGCGCTGTACGTCATCGTCGGCAAGCTGACGGGCAGCGGCTGGATCAACGCGGCCGAGGTCGGCGGCCAGCCGTGGACGCTGTGGCTGTGCTTCGCGGCGTTCTGGGTCGTGCAGATGCTGATCATCTGGCGTGGCATGGAGGCCATCCGCCGGTTCGAGAACTGGACCGCGCCGCTGGTGTCGATCGGTTTCCTGATCCTGCTGGCGTACGTGGTGATCAAGGCAGGCGGGTTCGGCCCGATCCTGTCGGAGCCGTCCAAACTGGGCTGGGGCGGGGACTTCTGGAAGGTGTTCGCGCCCGCGCTGATGGGGATGATCGCGTTCTGGTCGACGCTGTCGCTGAACATGCCGGACTTCACCCGGTTCGGCGGCAGCCAGCGCAAGCAGGTCACAGGCCAGATCCTCGGCCTGCCGACGACGATGTCGTTCATCGCGCTCGTGGCGATCCTGACCACGTCCGGCGCGATGTCGCTGTACGGCGAGGCGATCTGGGACCCGGCGCAGCTGGCGAGCCGGTTCGACAGCCCGCTCCTTGTCGTGATCGCGTTGATCGCACTGGTGCTGGCGACCGTGTCGGCCAACCTGGCGGCCAATGTGGTCAGTCCGTCCTACGACTTCTCCAACGCGTTCCCGAAGAAGATCACGTTCGCGACGGGTGGCCTGATCACCGGCGTGGTCGGCATCCTGATCCAGCCGTGGCGGCTGATCTCGGACCCGAGCATCTACATCTTCGCGTGGCTGGGCTTCTACGGCGGGCTGTTGGCCGCGATCGCGGGCGTGTTCGTCGCGGGGTACTGGACACTGGCCAAGACCCGGTTGAACCTGGCGGACCTGTACAAGGACGGCGAAGGCGCGTACTGGTTCCACGGTGGGTGGAACTGGCGCGCGGTCGTCGCGACACTGCTCGCGGGCGTGCTCGCGGTCGGCGGCGCGTACGGCGGGCCGTTCCCCGCCGACGGCCTGATCCCGTTGCTCAAACCGCTCTACGACTACAGCTGGGTGGTCGGCGCCGTTGTCGGCTATGTCGTCTACCTGGTTCTTTCCGTCAGCACCAAGCACACCGAGGAGGAAGCTAGTGCCGCAGATCGTTCGCGCCGGATTGATCCAGCAGCGGTGGACGGGTGACAAGGAGTCGATGATCGCGGCCGCGGTCGAGCACATCGCGACCGCGGCCTCGCAGGGAGCCCAGGTGGTCTGCCTGCAGGAGCTGTTCTACGGCCCGTACTTCTGCCAGGTGCAGGACGCGGACTACTACTCCTACACCGAGCGGATCCCGGACGGGCCGACCACCAAGCTGATGCAGGAGGTGGCCCGCAACCACGGTGTCGTGCTCGTCGTACCGATGTACGAGGAGGAGCAGCCCGGCGTCTACTTCAACACGGCCGCGGTGATCGACGCCGACGGCACGTACCTCGGCATGCACCGCAAGAACCACATCCCCCAGGTGAAGGGCTTCTGGGAGAAGTTCTACTTCCGGCCGGGCAACCTCGGCTACCCGGTGTTCGACACCGCGGTCGGCCGGATCGGCGTGTACATCTGCTACGAGCGGCACTTCCCGGAGGGCTGGCGGGCACTCGGCCTGGCGGGCGCGCAGATCGTGTTCAACCCGTCGGCCACCAGCCGTGGCCTGTCGGAGTACCTGTGGCGGCTGGAACAGCCCGCCGCGGCCGTCGCGAACGAGTACTACGTCGGCACGATCAACCGTGTCGGCGTGGAGCCGTTGGGTGACAACGACTTCTACGGCCAGTCGTACTTCGCGGACCCGCGTGGGCAGCTCGTCGGGGACGCGGCGTCGGACACCGAGGAGGAAGTGGTCGTCCGCGACCTGGACATGGACCGGCTGGCCGAGGTCCGCAACCTGTGGCAGTTCTACCGTGACCGCAGGCCGGACACCTACGAGGGCCTGGTGAAGCCCTGATGCGGACGCTGATCAAGGGCGGGACCGTGCTCAGCTCGACCGGCGCGGTCGTGGCTGACGTCCTTGTCGACGGCGAGACGATCGCGGCGCTGTCGGCGCCGGGCATCGAGTGGCAGGCCGACAAGGTGATCGATGCGACCGGCAAGTACGTGCTGCCGGGCGGGATCGACGGGCACACGCACATGGAGATGCCGTTCGGCGGGACGTCGTCGAACGACACGTTCGAGACCGGCACCACCGCGGCCGCGTGGGGTGGCACGACCACGATCGTCGACTTCGCCGTGCAGGCGAAGGGAACCACCTTGCAGTCCACTCTGGACAAGTGGCACAGCAAGGCCGACGGCAACTGCGCGATCGACTACGGCTTCCACATGATCGTCTCGGACGTCAACGAGACGTCGCTCAAGGAGATGCGGACCTGCGTCGACCAGGGCGTGAACAGCTTCAAGATGTTCATGGCCTACCCTGGCGTGTTCTACGCGACCGACGGTGAGATCCTGCGGGCGATGCAACGCGCCGAGAACATCGGCGGCCTGATCATGATGCACGCCGAGAACGGCATCGCGATCGACGAGCTGGTCGCGCAGGCGTTGCAGGAAGGACGGACCGACCCGGTCCAGCACGGCCTGACGCGTCCCTCGGCGTTGGAGGGCGAGGCGACGTCACGGGCGATCACCCTGGCGAAGGTGACCGGTTCACCGTTGTACATCGTGCACCTGTCGGCCGCCGAGGCGCTCGCGGCCGTCGCGGCGGCACGCGACACCGGCCAGAACGTGTTCGCCGAGACCTGCCCGCAGTACCTGTACCTGTCGATCGAGGACCTGGCCAAACCGGACTTCGAGGGCTCGAAGTACGTGGCCTCTCCCCCGCTGCGCCCCAAGGAGCACCAGGCGTCGCTGTGGAACGGGCTGCGCACCAACGATCTCTCGGTGGTGTCGACGGATCATTGCCCGTTCTGCTTCACCGAGCAGAAGGAACTCGGCCGGGGTGACTTCTCCAAGATCCCCAACGGGATCCCCGGCGTCGAGCACCGGATGGACCTGCTGCACCAAGGGGTGGTCGCCGGGGAGATCTCGCTGGCCCGCTGGGTCGAGATCACCTCGACGACGCCTGCCCGGATGTTCGGGCTGTACCCGCGCAAGGGCACCATTTCACCAGGGTCCGACGCGGACATCGTGGTGTACGACCCGACTGCGACCCAGACTCTCTCGGTCGAGACGCACCACATGAACGTGGACTACTCGGCGTACGAGGGAATGCGGATCACGGGCAAAGTGGATACCGTGCTGTCGCGTGGCCGGGTCGTGGTGGAGGACAACGCGTTCCACGGTGCGGCCGGACACGGCCAGTTCCTGTCCCGTGACCTGTGCCAGTACCTGAACTAGGAGAGCTCCGGATGGACATCGGCGTCGTACTGCAGACCGATCCGCCCGCGACCGAGGTCGTGCGGCTGATGAAGGCCGCCGACGAGCGGGGCTTCACCTACGGGTGGACGTTCGACTCGGTGGTGCTGTGGCAGGAGCCGTTCGTGATCTACTCGCAGATCCTCGCGGCGACACGGAACCTGACCGTCGGCCCGATGGTGACCAATCCGTCCACACGCGACTGGTCGGTGACGGCGTCACTGTTCGCGACGCTGAACGACATGTTCGGCAACCGGACGGTGTGCGGGATCGGCCGTGGCGACTCGGCGAGGCGCGTGATCGGGCAGAAACCGGCAACGCTGGCCACCCTGCGCGACGCCATGCACGTGATCAAGGAGCTCGCCGAGGGCCGCGAGGTCGAGCACCACGGCACGCCGGTGCGCATCCCCTGGGTGCGTGACGGCAGGCTCGGCATGTGGATGGCCGCGTATGGACCGAAGGCGCTGCGACTGGTCGGCGAACAGGCGGACGGATTCATCCTGCAGACAGCCGACCCTGCCATCACCCGGTGGACGATCGGCGCCGTGCGGGACGCTGCCGCGGCGGCGGGGCGGGATCCGGCCGAGATCACCATATGCGTCGCCGCTCCGGCGTACGTCGGCGACGACATCCCGCACCAGCGTGACCAGTTGCGATGGTTCGGCGGCATGGTCGGCAACCATGTCGCGGATCTCGTGGAGCGCTACGGGGATTCCGGGCCGGTGCCCCATGAGCTGACCGACTACATCAAAGGCCGGGCGGACTACGACTACGCCCACCACGGCAGGGCGGGCAATCCGTCGACGGACTTCGTCCCCGACCAGATCGTCGACCGCTTCTGCCTGGTGGGGCCGCAGGCGGCGCACATCGAGCGGCTGCAGGAGCTCAAGGAGCTCGGTGTCGACCAGTTCTCGCTGTACCTGATGCACGACCAGCGCGACGAGACGCTCGATGCCTACGGCGAAATCATCGCGAAGCTCTGAGATTCGCTAGGCTCAGACCTGGGTGACCTGGGGAACAGGCCTCCGGCCCACACTCGGCCGAAAGCGCCACCGCACCGGAAAACCCAGGTCAGGCCTCGTGGGTGGTTGGCTCGCCCAACCACCCACGAGGGCTGACCAGAAACGGCTGCCCTTGTGGGCGAGCTCGTGTTCCCCCTCGAACGCGTCGCCGGACCGTGTTCGCCGGGCGCCGAACGACCACAGTGTGCGCCATGAGAATCGCACGCCTTGCCGCCTTGCCGTTGGCTGTCAGTGCCGTGATCGGCCTTGCCGCCTGCTCGAACGGGGGCAGTGCCCCTGGCGCTGGTCTGTCTGGCGTGAATGTGCCGAAGGCCGGTGGGGCGGGCAAAGTCCCCGACCTGTGCTCGGCGCTCCCTGGCGACCTGGTGAAGAAGCTGATCGGTGACGGGGCCGAGAAGACCGAGGACGTGCCGGGCACTTGCGCGTACAACGTGGAGTCGACCGGGTTCTCGGTGACGGTCTCGGCCGAGCTGGACCCCAGCCCGGAGCAGTGGGAGATCGGCCGGAAGGCCTCCGAGAAGTCCGGCAAGAAGGTCGACGGGATCGGCGACACCGCCTACGTCGACTCGATGAACGTGCTCTACGCCCGCAAGGGCGATGTCAACATCGACGTGCAGATCGTCAACGGCGACACCGACCCCGCGGCGAACCTCGAAGAAGAGAAGAAGATCCTCAAGGACGTGATCTCCCGCAACAACCTTTAGTCGGCTGCCTTGACCCGCTTGAGTTCCTCGTCGACGTCGAAGGACGGCTCCGGGTACTGCGGGTCCATCTCTTCCAGCGTCTCCAGCAGCAGTTGCGAGACCGCCCAGTTGCGGTACCACTTGTGGTCGGCCGGGACGACGTACCACGGCGCGGTGTCGGTGTCGCACCGCGTCAGCGCGTCGGTGTAGGCCTGCTGGTAGTCATCCCATTTGGACCGGGCGCCGAGGTCGGCCGGGTTGTACTTCCAGTGCTTCTCCGGCCGTTCCAGCCGGGCGATCAGCCGCTTGCGCTGCTCCTCGCGGGAGATGTGCAGGAAGCACTTGATCAGCACGACGCCACTGTCGGCCAGTTCCTGCTCGAAGGCGTTGATCTGGTCGTAGCGCTCTTCCCACTCGTCCGGCTTGACCAGGCTGTCGACCCTGGCGATGAGCACGTCCTCGTAGTGCGACCGGTCGAACACGCCGATCATGCCGGGGGTGGGCAGCGCACGCCGGATCCGCCACAGGAACTCGTGCTTCAGCTCGGTGCGGGTCGGCTTCTTGAACGACCTGATGTGCAGCCCCTGCGGGTTGACCAGTCCGCAGGCGTGCCGGATCGTGCCGCCCTTGCCCGAGGTGTCCATGCCCTGAAGCACGAGCAGGACGCTCTTGTCCGCGCCCGCGTACAACGCTTCCTGCAACTGGTCGAGCCGGTCGGCTGTGGCCTCGATCTGTTTGGCCGCGTTCGACTTCGACGTCGGCCCGACGGGGAAGTCACCCGGTTTGATGCCGGACTTCTTGCCGCCGCGTACCCGCAGCGCGTCCCGCACACGTCCTTTACCCATCCCGGGAGCGTAGCGAATCCCGGGCCAAAACAATGATCGAACGTCGAAACAGTGAATCACGCAACGAACCATCGCTGCAAGCAACAGGCAGCGGATGATATCGCCGTCAACAGGGCTTAACCTGTCGATATGACAGCCGACGCCGCCACCACTCGTGACCACATCGCACTGGACGAGCGCTGGAGCACGCACAACTACCACCCGCTGCCCGTGGTGCTCGCCGAGGGTGAGGGCGCATGGATGACCGATGTGGACGGTCGGCGTTACCTCGACTTCCTCGCCGGGTACTCCGCGCTCAACTTCGGCCACCGGCACCCCGACCTCGTCGCCGCGGCCAAGGCGCAGCTCGACCGGCTGACGCTGACCAGCCGGGCGTTCCACCACGACCAGTTCGGACTGTTCTGCCGCGAGCTGGCCGAGCTGACGGGCACCGAGATGGTACTGCCCGCGAACTCGGGCGCCGAAGCGGTCGAGTCGGCCGTGAAGATCGCCCGAAAGTGGGCATACCAGGTCAAGGGCGTGCCGGACGGCACCGCCGAGATCGTGGTCGCCGGGGCGAACTTCCACGGCCGCACCACGACCATCATCTCCTTCTCCACCGACTCGGACGCCCGCAACGACTTCGGCCCGTTCACCCCCGGCTTCAAGGTCGTGCCCTACGGCGACATCGACGAGCTGCGCTCGGCGATCACCGAGAACTCGGCGGCCGTGCTGCTGGAGCCGATCCAGGGCGAGGCGGGGGTGGTCGTGCCGCCGAAGGGCTACCTCGCCGAGGTCCGCCAGCTCTGCGACGACAGCAACACGCTGTTCATCGCCGACGAGGTCCAGTCCGGACTGGCCCGCACCGGTGCGATGCTGGCGCTGGACCACGAGGGCGTCCGCGCCGACCTGTACACGTTGGGCAAGGCACTGGGCGGTGGGATCATGCCGGTGTCCGCTGTGGTCGGCCGCGCCGACGTGCTCGGGCGGCTCAAGCCCGGCGAGCACGGCTCGACCTTCGGCGGCAACCCGCTGGCCTGCGCGGTCGGCCGGGCCGTGGTGAAGCTGCTGGCCACCGGACAGTTCCAGGAACGCTCACGGGAACTGGGCGCGTACCTGCACTCGCGGCTCGGCGAGCTGGAGGGCGTGTCCGAGGTGCGTGGCCGTGGCCTGTGGGCGGGCGTGCAGATCGCCGAGGGCGGCCCGACTGGGCGCGAGGCGTCCGAGGCACTGATGAAGCGTGGTGTGCTGTGCAAGGAAACCCAGGACATGACGCTGCGGGTGGCGCCGCCACTGGTGATCACCCGTGAGGAGATCGACTTCGGCGTGAGCGCGATCGCGGAGGTACTCAGCTAGCACGTTGGCGCCACCGCACGACAGCCGCGTGTGTGACGAGGTACAGCACAACACCGTTGAGCGTGTGCCAGATGTAGTGCGTGCCGATGGGCATGTCGTCACACAGCGGCTGATCGAGCGTGCGCGAGGTCAGCGACACGGCGAAAACCAGTGCTGTGGCCAGATACCAGCGCCAGTGCGCCTTACGGTCCGGCTGACGGGAGAAATACAGCAGGCCCGCGAGCACGACCAAGCCGAGCACGGCGGACAGGTAGGTGCCCGGCATCCGCAGCGGCAGCAGTGAGATGAGCGCGGTGGACGCCAGGAAGATCGGCGCGGCGATCCATGCTCGCGACCACGGCAGATCCCAGTACAACCGGGCCCACAGCACGATGAAGTAGACCATGAACACCGCGATCGACCCGCTGTCCAGCGCGAGGCCCCAGCGGGTGGCGGTGGTGTGGAACGCGCTGCTGCCGAAGAAGATCACGAAGATCAGCACGGGCAACGCGTACAGCTCACCTGCCGGTGCGCCCGAGGCGCGAGCCGTTCGACGGATGAGCAGCCATGCGACGACAGAGGCGATCAGGAACGAGACGTTGCTGACCGCGTTGAGCGGCTCACTCCAGAACGAACCGTCGGTCCGTTCACAGTAGTTGTCCACAAACTCCCGCTGCATGCCTCACGAGTACCACGTGAGTGGCCATCTCAGCGACTTCTCAGCACGGCCATGGCCGCGTTGTGCCCGGGGATACCGCTGACTCCTCCCCCGCGCCGCGCGCCCGCTCCGCACAGCAGCACACGGTCGTGTTCGGTCTCCACGCCCCACGTGCCTTCCTGCCCGTCGTCGGCGTACGGCCACGACAGGTCGCGGTGGAAGATGTGCCCGGCGGGCAAGCCGAGTTCGTTCTCCAGGTCGACGGGTGTCTTGGCCTCGACACACCCGGGCAGCACGCAGTCCGCGATCGGCTCGGCCAGCACGCTGTCCAGTGACCGCAGCGTCGCCCGCAGCGCCTGTTCGCGTGTTTTGTCGTTGTCGGCACGGAAAAGCCGGGCGGGCATGTGCAGCCCGAACAAGGTCAGCGTCTGCATACCGGCGGCCCGCTCCGCGGCGCCGAGGATGGACGGGTCGGTCAGCGAGTGGCAGTAGATCTCACACGGCGGCAGGCTCGGGATCCGGCCGTCCGCCGCCTCCCGGTAGGCCGTCGCGAGCTGCTGGTAGCTCTCGTTGACGTGGAAGGTCCCGGCGAACGCGTCCTGCGGATCGACGCGGCTGTCCTTGAGCCGGGGCAGCCGCCGCAACACCATGTTCACTTTGAGTTGGGCGCCTTCCGGTTGCGCGTCAGGCGTTTCACCCAGTAGTGCGGCGAGGCGATCCGGTGACACGTTGGCGAGGATGTGTCCACCCGCGACGGTCCGCTCCCCGTCCCCGGTCCGGTAGGTCACCGCGCCGCCGGGGTCGATCGCGGTCACCTCGGCGCCGGTCGCGATCCGGGCACCGGCTTCCCGCGCGGCCCTGGCCAGTTCGGCCGTGACCGCGCCCATCCCGCCGACCGGCACGTCCCAGTCACCGGTTCCGCCGCCGATCACGTGGTACAGGAAACACCTGTTCTGGCGCAGCATCGGGTCGTCCGCGGGCGCGAACGTGCCGATCAGCGCGTCGGTCAGCACGATGCCGCGGACCGTGTCGTCGGTGAACGTGGACTCGATCACCTCGTGCAACGGCCGCTCGAACAGTGCGTTCCAGGCATGGTCGTCGTCGACGCGCTCACGTAACTGACTCCTGCTGGGCAACGGCTCGGTCATCGTCGGGAAGACCCGTGCGGCGACCGACGCCGTCATCGCGTAGAACCGTTGCCAGGCCTCGGCATCGGCGCCCAGCGACGCGGGGTCGTCGGCGACGATCCCACCCGAGCCGACCGGCGTGTAGGACGAGACTCGGCGCTTGCGCAACTCGATCCGCAGCCCGAGATCGTCGATGATCTCGCGGGGAAACAGGCTGACCAGGTAGGAGTAACGCGACAGCCGGACGTCGACCGACTCGAACGCACGGAACGACACCGCGGCGCCACCCACCTCGGCCCGCCGCTCCAGCACGAGCACCGACAGCCCGGCACGCGCCAGGTACGCCGCCGCGACCAGCCCGTTGTGTCCGCCACCGACAACGACAGCATCGACGGCGTCGGCCTCGGCATCGTTCATCGTGCTCGCCGCACCCTTTCCTCGTCCCAGACCGGCTCGTCCACTTCGGACACCTCGCCGTCCGAGCGGAACAGCACGAACCGGTCGAAGGACCGGGCGAACCACCGGTCGTGCGTCACCGCGACGACGGTACCGGTGAACGCGGCCAGCGCGGCCTGCAAAGCCTCGGCGGAGTTCAGGTCGAGGTTGTCGGTGGGCTCGTCGAGCAGCAGCAGCGTCGCACCGGACAGCTCGAGCAACAGCACCTGCAGGCGCGCCTGTTGCCCGCCGGACAGCGTTTCGAACCGCTGGTCGTTCTGCGCGGCGAGGCCGTACCGCGACAGCGCGGCGATCGCCTGGTCACGGTCGATGCCCGACCGGGTCTCGTCGCCGTGCCACAGGATGTCCACCAGCGTGCGGCCCACCCACTCCGGGTGCTGGTGCGTCTGCGCGAACAACCCCGGCACGACCCGCGCGCCGAGTTTCGCCAGACCCGTGTGGGACACGGAGTCGCCCGCGAGCAGCCGCAGGAAGTGACTCTTGCCGGATCCGTTGGAGCCCAGCACGCACACCCGGTCGGCGAAGAAGACCTCAAGATCGAACGGCTTCATCAAGCCGGTGAGCTCCAGGTTCTCGCAGGTGATCGCCCTGACGCCGGTTCGGCCGCCGCGCAGGCGCGGCTTGAGCCGCTCCTGTTTGGGCGGCAGCGGCGGCGGCCCGGCCTCCTCGAACTTGCGCAGCCGCGTCTGCGCGGCCTGGTAGCGCGAGGACATCCCGTCGTTGTAGCTGGCCTGCTGGCGCAAGGTGATCACGAGCTGACGCAGCTGCGCGTGCTTCTCGTCCCAGCGGGTGCGCTGCTCGGCGATGCGTTCCCACCGGGCCTCCCTGGCCTCGTGCCAGGTGCCGAAACCGCCCGGGTGCACCCACGCGCTGCCGCCTTCGACCGTGACCACGTGCGTCGCGGCGACGGCCAGCAGCTCACGGTCGTGGCTGACGAGCAGCACGGCCTTGGGCGTCTCGGCGAGCTGCTGCTCCAGCCAGCGTTTGCCGGGCACGTCCAGGTAGTTGTCCGGCTCGTCCAACAGCAGCACCTGCTCCGGGCCGCGCAGCAGCGCCTCCAGCACGAGCCGCTTCTGCTCGCCGCCGGACAGTGTCTTCACACCGCGGTACTTCGCGCGGTCGTACGGCACGCCCAGCGCGGCGACCGTCACCGTGTCCCAGAGGACCTCCGCGGCGTAACCGCCCACCTCACCCCACCCGGCGAGCGCCTCCGCGTAACGCATCTGCACCGGTTCGCTGTCGTCCTCCATCAGCACGAGTTCCACGTCGTCCAGTTCCTTCGCGGCCGCGCGCAACGCCGTCGGCGCCGCCGCGAGCAGCAGGTCGCGCACGGTCCGGTCGTCACGGACCGAGCCGACGAACTGGGGCATGACGGCCAGGCCGCCCTCCACGCGCACGCCGCCGTCCAGCGCCGGGATCTCGCCGCCGAGGATTCTCAGCAGTGTGGTCTTTCCGACACCGTTCGCGCCGACGACCGCCACCACGGATCCCGCACTCGCGCGGAACGTGATGTCATGGAACAGTTCTCGCCCATCAGGCAGCCGGTAGGCGAGCGCGCTCGCGTCAAGGAATCCCACCGTCGGATGGTGCACAGAGTGGCGGACAGATCGCGAACGGTTTTCATCCGGCATAGTGGAACGGTGCAGCCGACGATCACCCGACTCGTACCGCACGGGCTGGTCCCGCTGGTCGTGGTCCTCGCCTCGATGTGCGCCCTGGTGGTCACCGTGCTGGGGCTGCTGTTCGCGGGCCAGCGCACCGGCACCGCCGTCGACGACTTCGTCCACTGGTCGGTCTACCGGCAGTTCGTCGGCGAACGCAGCCTGCTGCAGGCGATGCTGACGCCCACCGAGCCCGTCCTTCTGGTCATCGTGATCAGCCTCATCGTGATGGGCGCGGTCGCACTGCGACGGCCCCGGCTGGCCGTTCTCGCCGTGGCCGGGCCGCTGCTCTCCGCCGTGATCAGCAGCGCGGTGCTCAAGCCCGCGTTCGGCCGGACCATCAACAACGGGTCATTGGCGTTCCCCAGCGGGCACACCGCCACCATGGTCGCCGTGCTGACCGTGCTGGTGCTGGCCGCGCTCAGGATGCGCGCCTCGATGGTGGTCCTCGCGGCTGTGGGCGCGCTCGTCGTCGCCGTCATCGGGGCGACGGCGTTGGTGGGCATGAAGTACCACTATGTGACCGACACCGTCGGCGGCGCGTGTGTGGCCATCGCGACCGTGCTCACCGTCGCCCTGGTGATCGACCGAGTCGCCGGTCGGCGCACACGGGAGCCCGTGCCGGACGAGGAGCCCGTCGTCAGCGGGACGCGGTGAGCCCGACCGCCGCACGGATCGCGTTGACGAATCGCTCCGGCCGGTAGTGCCCGGGATCGGTGAGCACCAGCCGGGCCGCCATCTCGAACAGCGTGAGGACCGTGTGCACGACGATCTCGGCGTCGAGTTCGGCCGGGGCGTCGATGGCCGCCAGCAGCCACCGGGCCGTCTCCTCGGCTCTGACCAGTGCCGCTGACCGCGCGGCGGCACGCGCGGTGTGGAACTCCGCTGGCATGTCGGCCATCGGCATCACGACGCAGTACCAGCGGTCCGGCGCCTGGCTGACGGCGTCGAGGAAGTCGGCCAGCATCCGTGCGACGAACTCCGCCGGATCGCCGACAGCGGGCTGGACGTCGGTGGGCAGGATCCGGGCGAGCTGTCGCATGGCGGCTTCCTGCTCACGGCCGAGCAACGCGGTGAGCAGTTCGTTGCGGCTGCGGAACTGGCTGTAGACGACCGGTTTGGTGACACCGGCCTGTTCGGCGACGGCGTCCATGGTCGTGGCGCTGTGTCCCTGGGTGACCACGACTCGCAGCGCGGCGTCCAGCAGCTGCTCCCGGCGCTGCTCAGCGGGTACGCGCGCGGCGTACGGACGCCGTTTTCCCTGGACCTTTGCCGTCATCGCCGCCTCCCCCACACTTCCGCCCCGGACAAAACTACTCTACAGTAGCTTTATTACTACTCCGAAGTAGTATTGGTTTCCGCAGGAGGCAGGCCATGGCAAGCACCGAACTGTTGCTGCACCCGCACCGCTACGCGCCCGAGCACTTCGATGCCGAGACCAGGCGACTGCTGCGGGCGACCATCGACTGGTTCGAGTCGCGCGGCAAGCGCAGGCTGCTGGCCGACTACCACGCCAAGACCCCGTACCAGGACTTCCTCGACTTCGTCGCCGCCGAGGGCGTGTTCTCGACGTTCCTCACGCCCGCCCGCGACGCCGACGGCGAGGAGAACCGGCGCTGGGACACGTCCCGGATCGCGGCGATGTCGGAGATCCTCGGCTTCTACGGTCTGAACTACTGGTACCCGTGGCAGGTCACCGTGCTGGGCCTCGGACCGGTGTGGCAGAGCGACAACGCCACCGCCCGCGAACTGGCCGCGCGCAAGCTGGCCGACGGCGGGGTAGCCGCGTTCGGGCTGTCGGAGAAGGACCACGGCGCGGACATCTACACCTCCGACATGGTGTTGACGCCCGACGGCTCCGGCGGTTACCGGGCCAGCGGCGGGAAGTACTACATCGGCAACGGCGACCGCGCGACCACGGTGTCGGTGTTCGGCAGGATCGACGGCGTCGAAGGCGCCGACCAGTACGTGTTCTTCACCGCGGACTCCACGCACCCGGCGTACCACGTCGTGCGCAACGTCGTGCCGTCCCAGATGTACGTCGCCGAGTTCGAGCTGACCGACTATCCCGTTGCCGCGCAGGACATCCTGCACACCGGCGAAGCGGCCTTCTCCGCCGCGCTGAACACGGTCAACATCGGCAAGTTCAACCTGTGCTTCGGCGGGATCGGCGCGGCCACCCACGCGCTGTACGAGGCGATCACCCACGCGCACACCAGGATCCTCTACGGCGCGCCGGTCACGAACTTCCCGCACGTGCGTGCCGGGTTCGTCGACGCGTACGCCCGGCTGATCGGCATGCGGCTGTTCTCCGACCGCGCGGTCGACTACTTCCGCACCGCCGGACCGGACGACCGCCGGTACCTGCTGTACAACCCGATCACCAAGATGAAGGTCACCACCGAGGCGGAGCGGGTCGTCGCGCTGCTCGGAGACATCGTCGCGGCGAAGGGCTTCGAGACCGACAGCTACCTGCCGGTGGCCAAGTCCGACATCAGCGGCCTGCCCAAGCTCGAGGGGACCGTGGCGGTCAACCTAGCGTTGATCCTGAAGTTCATGCCCGCCTACCTGTTGCAGCCGCAGGACTTCGAGCCGGTGCCGAGCAGGACTGACAACGCCGACGACGAGTTCCTGTTCCGCCAGGGCCCGGCCCGTGGCCTCGGCAAGATCCGCTTCCACGACTGGCGTGCCGTCTACCGCCGGTTCGCGCACGTGCCGACGGTCGTCCAGTTCACCGAGCAGGCGGAGTCGTTCGCCCGGCTGGTCGCGACCGCGCCGGTGGACCCGGCACAGCACGCCGACCTGGACTTCACCCTCACCCTCGGCGAACTGTTCACGCTGGTCGTCTACGGCCAGCTGATCCTGGAACAGGCCGAGCTGATCGGGCTGTCCGACGACGTGCTCGGCGCCGTGTTCCACGTGCTGGTCCGGGATTTCTCCGGGCACGCGGTCGCGCTGCACGGCAAGCGCGGCTCGACCGAGCTCCAGCAGCAGTGGGCGTTGGGCGCGGTGCGCAAGCCGGTCAACGACACCACGTCGTACGACAACGTCTGGCAGCGGGTCGTCGCGCTGGCCGGAACCTACGAGATGAAGCCCTGAGGGAGGCACACCATGGTCGTCCGTGACGCAGCGAAGATCTCCCATGCCGGACAGGCGACACCGCCCGCCCAGCGGCCGTGGCAGGACTACGGCCTCTTCGGCCCGGACTCGCCGACGTGGAAGGTGTGGGCAGCGCCGACCGCGCTGATCGGGTTCCAGCGGTCGGTCGTGCTGGAGCACTTCGATCCGTTCCTCGCCGCCGCGGTCGCGGACATGCAGGGCATCTACCGCGACCCGCTGGGCAGGCTCGACCGCACGCTCGCCTACTTCCTGACCGTGGCGGTGGCCGACGCCCGCACGGCGATCGAGATCTCGGACGTCCTGATGCGGGTGCACGCCAAGGCCACCGGCATCGAGCCGATCACCGGCACGCGCTACAGCGCCAACAATCCCGCGTCGCAGCTGTGGATCCACGTCACCGGCTGGCACTCGGTGCTCAAGTGCTACGAGATGTACGGCCCCGGGCCGCTGTCCCCGCAGGAGGAACAGCGGTACTGGAACGAGTGCGTGACCGCTGCGGAGTTGCAGACCTGCAAGCCCGAGGACGTCCCGCGGTCGCGTGCGGAGGTGCGGGCGTACTTCGCCGCGGTCCGGCCGCGGCTGTGCAGTTCCGAACGCGCCCACCAGGGCATGCACTACCTGTTGCGGACCACGGGCGGCAAGGGGCGCCGCAGGATCAGCGCCATCAGCCGCCTGATGGCTCCCGCCACCATCGCCACGCTGCCGAAGTGGATGCGCACGGTCGGCGGCTTCGACCAGCCCGCGGCGCTCGACCGTCTGGCCAGGCCCGCGACGCGCACGGCGATCCGTGTCGCCACAGCGAATCAGCGGCGGCTCGTGTCAGCGCTCAGTGAGATCCTCCCGGCCACCAGCCGTGTCGCCGCACAGCATCTGCGCCGCACCACCCCACCCGACCCGCAGACCATCCCCGTCGCCGAGGCCAAGCTGCGCCACGGCCGTTCCGCTATGTGAGATGCCCCAGCGTTACGGGGTTTTCGCACCTGACACCGCGTATGTTCTCCGTAAAATGAGGGTGGCGCTGTGAACCTACTTGCACACCCGGCGTAACCTTGCCGCAGCATCCACGGCGACGGAAGGACGGCGGTGTGACTGATACACCGATCTACGACCAACTCCGCCAGGAACTGAGCTCGCGACGGGCCGTGGCTGACACTCCGCCAAAACAGGCGCAACCCAAGCAAACCCCGCCCAAACCGAGGACCAGGTCGGAGCGCGTGCAGGCCGCCCCCGCGGTCAGGCAGGCGCCCGCCGCGGACGAGACGCGGCGCCCGGTCTCGGTGTGGACCCTCGTCAACGCCAACCGCAGGAGCTGAGCCCCGAGCTCGCTCAGGACGGCGGGTTCATGCTCGCCATCCGCGTGCTGACGTCGATCTTCGACTTCACGAACTGCTGCTCCAGCATCAGGTCGGCCACGCGCTGCGGCCGGATGGGCAACGTGGTGGCCGGGTAGGCGCCCATGTTCATCAGCTGCGCCACGTTCTTGCTGACCGAGATGTACTCCGGCAGGACGCCCTCCACCAGGGCGCGATCGAGCGCGCGTTCCTGCGCCTCGGCAAGCGCCTGTTGGAACGCACGGACCGTCTTGGGGTTCTTGCGCGCGAAGCTGCGCGCGCAGGCGTAGCCGGACTGAGGGAAGTCGGCGGTCGGGCCGACAGCCGTGTCGGCGAACAGCACACACCCGGCTTCCAACTGTGACCGGGTCATGTATGGCTCGACCATCCAGGCCGCCGCGACCTCACCGCTGCGCACGGCGTCGGCGAGCGTGTCGAACGGCTTCTCGACGTATCGGACGTCGGTGGGCTTCATTCCGCTGGTGCGCAACAGACTGTTGGTCATCAGTACGCCGAGCCCACGCAGGTTGTTGACACCGATCGGCTTGTTCGCCAGGTCGGCGACCGACCGCATCCGCGCGCTCTGCGCGGCGACCAGGCCGGTGGTCCGCGCCGCGGCCTGGTAGGCCTCGCCGAGCACGACCCAGTCGGCGCTGTCGGCGATGTTGAGGAAGATGGTGACCCAACTGTCGAAGACCACGTCCGCCTGCCCGCCGACCTCGAGGTCGGGGCGCTGGTCACCGGTGAGCTCCATGGTGACGAACTTCGGGTTCAGCCCGTACTTGGCGAAGATCCCCTCACGCTGGGCGACGAACAGCGGCGCGGTGTCGGTCACCTTCAGCACGCCGAGCCGGATCTCCGGGATCTCCGGCGCCCCGGCCCCGGTCACCGGCGACGGGGCGGGCGAGTCGGTGCAGGCGCTCAACGCGAAGGCGCCCATACCCGCGAGCAGTGTCCGGCGGCTCAGTGCGCTTGATTGCCGCACGGTTTCCATGGACCTTCTCAACACGCGTTCCTCAATTTTCCACTACCCCCTCGAATACCGCCCAACCTACCGGGCGTTCCCGGACCTTAAACGACAGGCTAACTGTCTGTAACCCACTATCGGACGGGGCCACATGGCACACTCAATGTGGTCCGTGAGTACTAACACATGAACATCGTGGGATGCAACAGAAACACGTCGGCCCATGTCAGCGCTCGTAGTTGATCTACGTGAGAAACTTTCCGCAGTTATTGCGGTTTACAAAAAAGATCAACTGGCACGGTCAATCGAGTGACCGATCGAACACTCTCAGAGTTAATGTGTGATCAGATTTCGATATCCGACCAAACCCGTATTGTCACGGACTACCAAACGGTCCGTACCGGTATCATCACCGGCCAAATCCGACTGTGCGGGCGTCGCGCGCCAGAGCGGTCAGCCTGCTGATCGAGCGCAGATACTTCTTGCGGTATCCGCCACGCAGCATCTCGTCGGTGTACAACGCGGACAGCGATCCGCCGGACACCGCGACAGGCACCGCGCGGTCGTACAACCGGTCCGCCAGCGCGACCATGCGCAGGGCCACGTCCTGGTCAGGAACCGCGTGCAGACCCTTGATGTGTACCGCGGGCACGTCGGCGACGAGCTTGCCGTAGCGCGACGGGTGCAGCTTGGCCAGATGCGCGCACAGCTCGTCGAAGTCGTCCACTGTGGCACCGGGGATCGCCTCGGCGCTCGCGTCGATCTGCTCGTCGGTCAGCGGATCCGGCGCGTCCGGCAGGCCGCGGTGGCGGTAGTCCGGGCCGTCCACGCGCACTACGGTGAACCGTGCGGACAGGGCACGGATCTCCCTGATGAAGTCGTCCGCGGCGAACCGGCCCTCGCCCAGCTTGTCCGGCAACGTGTTCGAGGTCGCGGCCACGTGCACACCGGCGTCGGTCAACTCGGTCAGCAGCCGGGTGACCAGAGTCGTGTCGCCGGGATCGTCCAACTCGAACTCGTCGATGGCCAGCAGCCGGTGCGTGGACAGCCGCCGCACGGCCTCGGCGAAGCCAAGCGCGCCAACGAGATGCGTGATCTCCACGAACGTGCCGTACGACTTCTCGGCCGAGGGCACGGCATGCCAGATGGACGCGAGCAGGTGCGTCTTGCCGACACCGAACCCGCCGTCCAGGTACAGCCCCGACGCGGGCTCGGGCACCCGCCTGCTGAACACCCGGTTGAACAGCCCCTGCTTGCGTACCGCTCCGACCTCCAGCGCGAACCGCTGCCCCGCGGTCACCGCGGCGGCCTGGCTCGGCTCGTCGGGGTTGGGCACGTAGGTGTCGAACCGGACGCCCGCAAACCGGGGCGGCGGCACCAGAGCAGCGATCAGCTCCTCCGCCACGATCTCCGGATGGCGGTCTACCAGGCGTGGAGCGGACATGTCCGGCATGGTCTCATTGCATCCGTGCAGAGCATCTGGCCGGACCCCGGCACCAGTGAGCTGACCGACACCGCACTCGAAAAGATCTACGCCTACCCTCCCGGCCTGGACCGGCCGTTCGTCCAGGTCAACTTCGTGTCCAGCCTGGACGGCGCGGTGACCGTGTCGGGTCGCTCGGCCGGGCTGTCCGGGCCGGGCGACCAGAAGGTCTTCCACATGCAGCGCGACCTCGCCGACGTGGTCATGGTCGGGGCGACGACCGCGCTGATCGAGCGCTACCAGGGCCTCAAGGCCAACGAGGTGCGCGCGGAACGCCGTGAGCGGCACGGCCTCGCGCCGCTGCCCCCGATCGCGGTCGTCACCGGGAAGTGCTCGATCTCCCCGGACTCGCCGCTGATCAGGAAAACCAGCGTGCCGACGATCGTGCTGACCGCCCAGGCGGCGCCGGGCCGGGACGCGTTGGCCGACGCGGGCGCCGACGTCGTTGTCGTCGGCGACGAGCACGTCGACCTCGGCCTGGCGGTCGCCGAACTCGGCCGCCGCGGGCTGTACCGCGTGAACTGCGAGGGCGGGCCACGGCTGTTCGGCGGGATGATCGCGGCCGACCTGGTCGACCAGCTCAACCTGACGCTGTCGCCGCTGCTCACCGCGGGTGACTCCGGCCGGATCGCCAGCGGGCCGGTGCTCGCCGAGGCCAGGCGCATGACGCTGGCGGCGGCGTTGCGGGATGACGACTTCCTGATGCTGGCCTATCGTCGCTGAGTGCTGACTCCACCGGTCAAACCCATGCTCGCCAAGCCGGCTGGCGCGATCCCCGACGGTGCCGACCTGATCTTCGAGCCGAAGTGGGACGGGTTCCGTTGCCTGGTGTTCCGCGACGGCGACGACGTCGTACTGCAGTCGAGGTCGTCCAAGCCGCTGAACAGGTACTTCCCCGAGATGGTCGAGCGGCTGGGCCAGGGCCTGCCCGCCGGGGTGGTGCTGGACGGCGAACTGGTCGTCGGCCGCAACGGGCGGCTGGACTTCGACGCCCTGTCCGAGCGCATCCACCCGGCGGCCAGCCGGGTGACCATGCTGGCCGAGACCACCCCGGCCACCTTCGTGGCGTTCGACGTGCTGCAGGTGCCCTCCGGCGAAGTGCTCGACGAGCCGGGGGTGCGGCGCCGGGAGATCCTCGAGGAACTGGTGTCCGGCACGGACGCGGTCAGCCTCACCCCGGCCACCCGGGACGCCGACCTGGCCAGGGAGTGGTTCACGCTCTTCGAAGGCGCCGGGCTGGACGGCGTGATCGGCAAGCCCGCGCAGGGTCCGTACACACCGGACAAGCGGACCATGCTGAAGTTCAAGCACTCCCGCACCGCGGACTGCGTCGTGGCCGGGATCCGCTGGTACAAGGACACCGAGCCGGGCACGTCGGTCGGGTCACTGCTGCTGGGTCTGTACGACGACAAGGGAACGCTGCACAGCGTCGGCGTGGTCGGGTCGTTCCCCGCCGAGCGGCGCAGGGAACTGGCCGCGGAACTGGCGTACCTGATCCCCGGCGGCGCCGACGATCACCCGTGGCTCGGCGAGATCGCCGAAGGCACAAGGGTTCCCGGCGAGATCAACCGGTGGCGCAGCGCGCAGGCGGAGTGGGTGCCGTTCCGGCTGGAGCGCGTGGTCGAGGTGGGCTACGAACACACCGAGGGCGGCTACCCCGGCCGGTTCCGGCACACCGCCCAGTTCAAGCGCTGGCGTCCGGACCGTGAGCCGTCCTCATGCGACTACTCGCAGCTGGAGGAGCCCGCGCACTACGACCTGGACGCCGTCCTGCGGGGTGAGGTGCGTCGCAAGAACGAGCGGGAATAAAACGGAGCCAGCCGCCGGTTAGCTGGGACATGGCCATTCCCTACTCGGTACTGGACCTCGCCACGGTCGGCGAGGGCGACACCTCCGCCCAGGCTCTGCGGAACTCGATCGAGCTCGCCCGGCGCACCGAAGATCTGGGCTACCACCGGTACTGGGTGGCCGAGCACCACAACATGCCCGGCGTGGCGAGCTCGGCGCCCGCCGTGCTGATCGCGCACCTCGCGTCGGCCACCTCACGCATCCGCGTCGGCTCGGGCGGGGTCATGCTGCCCAACCACGCACCGCTCGTGGTCGCCGAGCAGTTCGGCATGCTCGAAGCCCTGCACCCGGGCCGGATCGACCTCGGCCTCGGCCGTGCGCCCGGCACCGACCCGCGCACGGCACACGCGCTGCGCCGCTCTCCCCAGCCGCTGTCGGCCGACGACTTCCCCGAGCAGCTCGGCGAGTTGATCTCGTACTTCCGTGGCGAGAGCGAGGGAATCGCCGCCGTCCCGGCCGCGGGCAACGAGCCGCCGGTCTGGCTGCTGGGCTCAAGTGGTTACAGCGCACAGCTTTCCGGCATGCTCGGGCTGCCCTTCGCGTTCGCCCACCACTTCAGCGCGCAGAACACGTTGCCCGCGCTCGCCTTGTACCGCCAGAACTTCCGGCCGTCGGCCGTGCTGGACAAGCCGTACGCGATGGTCGCCGCCGGAGTGATCTGTGCAGACACCGACGAGCAGGCCGCGTACGTCGCCGGTCCCGGCGCGTTGTCGTTCCTCAAGCTACGCTCCGGCCGCCCGGGGAAGATCGCCACGCCGGAGGAGGCCGCGGCCTACCCGTACACCGACGTCGAACGGCTGATCATCGAGGAACGGCTGTCCACACAGATCGTCGGCAGCCCGTCGACCGTCGAGCGCGGCATCGAGAAGCTGCTCGCCGAAACCGAGGCCGACGAACTGATGATCACCACGATGGTGCACTCGCCAGCCGACCGGCTGCGCTCGTACGAACTCGTGGCGAAACTGCGGGCCTAGTCAGCCCCCGGTGTTCTGGATGATCCAGGTGCGGTCGTCCGGCAGGTCGACATGACGGGACGGGTCCGCCCCGCAAACGGGGTTGCTGCCGCCGGACCGGCTGAACACACCGATCAACTGCTGTGCACCGGCGACGTTCTTGGTCAGCGGATTGCCGGAGTCGCCCGCACAGGGGCCCGTGTTGTTCTTGTTGTCGACGCAGATCTCACTCGACAGCCGAAGCCCGCCGGAGCACCGGCTGTCGTCGACGATCGTGCTGCTGAGCTGTTGCAGCTGGACAGGCTGGTCACAGGGCACGGTCGAGCATGTCCTTCCCCATCCCATCATCGCGACGGGGGTGTCGACGGGACCCGACTCGGCAGCGATCGGAATCGGCGTGTGGGTGACTGTGGTCGCCAACTGGAGCAGTTCGAGGTCCGCGCTGGGATGCCAGATGGTCCGGGACACTCGCGCCACTGTGCCACCGGAAGTGCGGCTCAGGCTGCCGATTCGCACCTGAGCGGGTGTCCCGCAGTGCTTGGCGGTGACGACCCAGTTCGCCTTGATGAGCGCACCGGCACAGGTGTGGCTACCGCTGGAACTCTGGAGCGAGACCATGAACGGTTGCGGCTCGGTGACTCGTGTACCGCCGACGAGGGCCGATGCCGGTACGGGCAAGGCGATCCCGGTCAACGCGGCGACCATGGGCAGAAGCAGGAAACGTTTTCGCATGCGACGTCCTCCTTGCGTGGGACCCGAACTCCTCGATTCGGGCCCATCACACAAAGTAGGGGCAAGCGCCGCTGCGGAGAACCGCCTTTCGCCTACGGTGGGCAGGCAGTGCCCGCCGCGGGCACCTTGCCGTCTCCCAGGAAACCACGCACAGCGTCCGTCGCACACGGCGACAGGCCCAGCGCGCCGTGGCCCGCGCCCTGCCACGAGATCAGCACCGCGCTCGGCAACTGCTGCGCGGAACGCTGCGTGCCGGGCTGGGGCGTCACGGGGTCGCTGGCCGTGCTCAGCACCACGATCGGCGGCAGGCCACGGCCGTTGAGCGACAGTGGCGGCTGCGCCGCGACGGACCACGCGCTGCACAGCACAAGGCTCTGCGCCATCACGCCGCCGAACAATGGATAACGTGCACGCCATTCCTTCCCGGCGGTGTTGAGGCGTTCCAGTGCGAGCCGGGTCTTCGTGTCGTTGCATCCGGTCACCAGCGCGATGTCCAGCGCGGTGGGCTGTTCCCTGCTGTCCTCGGTGAGCGGCTTGACGTACTTGACCAGCGCGGTGCCGTCGTTGTCCCGTGCCTTGACGATCGCGTCCGCCAGCGCGGGCCAGCCCGCCCGGTTGGCCAGGCCGGTGAGCACCGCGCGCGTCGCGCTCCCGGCCGTCAGCCCGGCGTCCGTGGACGGGATCGGGCTGGCGCGCAGCTTGCGGATCAGGTCGAGGAACGTCTGTTTCGGATCCGGCCCGAGCGCGCAGTTGCGGGCGACGCAGTCCTTGGCGAACTCGGCGAACGTGGCCTCGGCGCCGGTGGCGACGCCTTCCATCGTGACCAGCGAGTCCCCGCTGGGATCGGGCAGGCCGTCGAAGACCATCCGGCCGACCCGGTCGGGGAACCGGTCGCCGTACACGCCGAGCACGCGTGAGCCCTCGCCGACGCCGATCGCACTGAGCCGCTGCAGGCCCAGTGCCTCACGGACTTTCTCCAGGTCGGCGGCGGTGCGCCAGGTGTCCATCGCGTACAGCCGGTTCTCCAGGCTGATGATGCACTGCTGGCCGGCCTGCCTGACCGCGTCCAGCAGGTCCTCGAGGTCCTCGGCGCCAGGATCGGCGTTGACGATGTCCTGCCGGATGCTCTCCTGGACGCAGCGGACCGGCTCGGAGCTGCCCGAGCCCCTGCGGTCGACGCCGATTAGCGAGAACTTGGTGAGGAACTCCGGCGGCAGGCTGGCGGCCAGTCGCGCGGCCTTGACCGTGCCCGGCTCCCCCTGCACGTCATTGACGACCACAATGGGCGCCCGCCCCGTGCCGACCTTGAGAACGGTCAACCGAAGCGGGCCACGGCCGGGCATGCTCGGCGAGTCCAGCGCCGTCTGCACCCGCCCGCACTGCACAGGCTGCGCGGGCACGTCGTAGATGGCCATCCGGTCGAGGACGACCTTGTCGCAGTCGCTCCACGTGACACTGGGACGAGTCGGCTCCTCCAACGGCGGCACGGGCAACTGTGTGGGCCCGGTCGGGGACTGCGAGGGCAGGTCGAGGGGGCCTTCGTTGACCACGATCGCCGGACGCTGCGACGGCGCGGCCGTGCACGCGGTGGTGACGGAGGCAACTGCCGCGAGCAGCACAATCCCCCGACGCGCCAAACTGCCCATGCTCGCCAGCGTCGCACGCCGTTCGTGAGACCTCCGTGAGGGGTCAGCCGAGTGGTACACCAGTCCCAGAATCTGGAAATCACGTGACGAGGTGGCAGGGCATCACGGACGATCCGCGCATGGCCACCATGCACGTCGACCGGGCCGGAGGCGGCCCGTTCCCCCGGTTCACCCTGTCAGCGCTGGCCGGACGAACCATCGGGGCGATCCCGCCGACGGCCCAGATCATGCTGGGGATCCTCAGCGTGCAGATCGGAGCGGCGCTGGCCAAGAACCTGTTCAGCGCCGTCGGAAGCCTGGGAACGGTCGCATTGCGACTGTTCTTCGCGGCGGCGGTGCTGATGCTGCTATGGCGGCCGTCACTGCGCATGGACCGTCGCGCGTGGACAGTGGTGCTGACCTATGGCGTCGTGCTCGGCGTGATGAACCTGTGCTTCTACCTGGCGTTGGCCAGGATCCCGCTGGGAATAGCGGTGACAACGGAGTTCCTCGGCCCGCTGGCGGTGGCACTGGCAGGGTCGAGGCGGTGGCTGGACGCGTTCTGGGCAGTGCTGGCGGCAGGAGGCGTGGTCCTGCTGATGGAAGGGCACGGAGACCTGAACCTGGTCGGGTTCCTGTTGGCACTGGCGGCGGGAGCGTGCTGGGGCGTGTACATCCTGCTCAGCGCGGCACTGGGCCGTCACACCTCGGAAGGCAACGGCCTGGCGCTGGGAATGGTGATCGCGGCACTGGTTGCGGTGCCGTTCGGCGTGGCGGACAGCGGAACGGCGCTGTTCTCGCCGTGGGTGCTGGTGATCGGACTCGGCGTGGCGCTGCTGTCGTCGGTGGTCCCGTATTCGCTGGAGTTGGAGGCGTTGCGCAAGATCCCGCCGCGCGTGTTCGGCATCCTGATGAGCCTCGAACCAGCGGTGGCCGCCCTGGTTGGCCTGGTGGTCCTGCAGGAGTCACTGCACGCACTGCAATGGGTCGCCGTGCTGTGCGTGGTGGCCGCGTCGGCGGGCGCCACTCGCGGCGCCCGCCCAGACGTCTAGCCGCCGATGACTGGCGGAGCGGTCATCTCGTCGGTGCCGAACATGCTGTCCGGGTCCGGCTCGACGAGATAAGAAGGACGCTGGTGCTCCTCGTCCTCGCCACCCTCGCCCCGCCCGGCACCCATACCGCCCATGCCACCCATACCAGCGGCACCAGCACGACCACCCGCACCAGCGGCACCACGACCACCACCGGCGGCCTGTTCAGCGGCGAGCCCACCAACACCAGCAGCAGGCCCAGCCCCAGCCTTGGGCCCACCAGGCCCCGTACCGGTACCTGTGCCTGTTCCCGTGCCCCCGGGGCCATAGCCACCGCCACCCGGCCCGAAACCGCGGCCGCCACCAGAACCACCACCGCCACCGGGGCCGAAACCGCCACCGCCGGGCGGCATGAAGCCAGGAGGCATGCCACCGGTGGAAGGGTCATAACCGGAGTTGTTGCCGAAGTTGGTGCCACGACCACCGGTGTTGGGAATGAAGCCCTGACCGCTGGTCCCGCTGTTGGGGCCACCTTTACCCGGGCCAACACCGCTGCCAGTACCCGTGCCGATGCCCGCCCCCGGCCTGCCACTGCCCGGCCCACCACCCGGGCCGCCCCCAGGACCGCCGCCGGGAATCAGCCCAGGTCCACTACCTGGCCCACCACCAGGACCACTGCCCGGCCCACCGCCAGGCACCTCGCCTGGCCCGCCACCAGGACCTCCACCCGGGCCATCCGGCGGGATCCTCCTGCCAGGCGGCGGTGGCGGAGGTGGCGGCGGAGGAGGTGTGCCTCCACCGGTCATGGTGGGCGGCTTGGCGAACGCGGGCATCGTGCTGGCTCCGCCGAGCGTGCTGTCGTACGTGCCGACCACTTGGACCGCTTGCTGCTTGGCTTCTTGCTGCTGGTTGTACTTGGCCATGTAGGTCGCGTACTTGGTCATGTAGGCGAAGGGGTCCGTGGTTTTGTCCAGGTCCGCGTTCGCTTTGTCCACGTCGAAGTCGACTGGCGGCGGCATGCTGTTCTTCGCCGTTTCCAGGGCTGAGCTGTACTGCTGGGTTTGCGTCCCCGCCAGCTGCGCGCTCACACCTGCCGTACCAACCCAGTTACCCACGTCGGCCATGAAGCCGCGGGCGGCGTCACCGGCTTTACCACGCCATTCCGATTGACTGTTGCCGATGGCTTTCACCACATCGGTCTGAAACTCAACCATCTTGTTGCCGGCTTCAAGCCACTTGGCACCGACAGTTCCGACCTGACCAGGGTTCACGCCTTCTTTGACCATGGTCTCAAGCTGCTTGTGCTCGTACGCCTGATAGTTCGAACACTGCAACATCGGCGCTGGCCGCGTCTGAACACCTTGCTGCAATGCAGCAGCCTGATCTCGCATCTGCTGGTCAACGCGCTCTTTTACGGTGCCGTCACGAGAGAGCTCCGTGAAGATCCTCTTCCACCAACTCTGGTCATTGGCATCACGGTCGTAGTCATGCTCAACCTGCGTCTGCACCTGACCACGGGTGTCCGACTTCCCCCGCATGTCTACGCCGTGCGTGTCCCCCTGATGGGTCGGCGGGTGGTAGGCCGTCGACATCCCGGGATTCTGCTCTGGTTGCGCATGCCTCGGCGCCATGGTTACTCAGCTCCCACCCGGCAGTTTCGATTCAATCATCTGAGCTACTTGCTTTGCAACCTGACAAGCTTTGTCCACATCACTTCCCGTGTTGCCGGTCGCATCGACACGCGAAGAATCGGTAATCGCCAAACTTACAACACAAACCGGACCATAAACATACTGCACCGCTTTGTGCTTCCCAACATTTGGAATCGATTTCACTCCTCCGGTCGAGTTCACGTCTTTATGGCCAAGATTCCCATACACGTTCACTTGAACCAGATACTTGCCTTGATCAGTCGAATCCCAAAGACATCCTTTATCCACGTCCGTCTGACCGTCTTTTACAGATCCGGATCCCACCGCCAGTGTTGCTCGCTCCGCAGAAGTCAGCAGTGCACATGCATCGATATCACGCACTGGGTTGTCGCCAGCTGTCGCGCTAGGAGAAGTTGGCCGAACACCTGAAGTCCCGCCCCCACCTGGCACAGTCGGCCGCCCTGCGCTGGTCGGCAACCCGCCGGATGTCGGCAAGCCTGGCGTCTCAGTTGTGCACGCGTACAAGCCCACGGTCAGCACGCCGACAGTCACGACCGACCAGACCGAACTTCTCAATGAACGCTTCACCAGTCCGCAGTTCTTCCTAGTATCGATGTCACGCCGGATTAATTCCACCCAAGGATGCGCGATTGGCTTCCTCAGTGGCCTTATAGTTCGCCATAGCGGCCTGAATACCTTTTTCAGCCTTATCAAGGGATTCGACAAACTGTGTCAGCTGAGTCAGGAAGCCCTGCCCGTCGACCGCAACCTGCTGAGCATAGGGAGCAATCACTTTCGCCGTATCACTGCCGCCCAACGGCAATTTCTGCGCGATATCCTGCAGCCCTGATTGCTGACGCAGTGCCCACTGCCGCATCGACCTGATGGCTGTGAGCAGAGCTTCGCCGCCGGTTTCGTTGACCTCGAAGCCTCCACTGGCCGCGGCACCAGCGAACGCATCCATGCTGGAGCCGATGGAGTCCCAGCCTGCACTTCCGCCAACGTCTTCGTACATGTCGTCCCCTCGTCCAGCCTCCCTGGGCCACGGTATCAAGGGGTGACGTGGCCCGTCTTGACTGTGACGGAACTGGCGCGTAGATGGTTCCCCTGTCCTGGTGAATCACCCGGACAGGTGGTTAGCCAAGGGTGTATATGAGCGGCACGAACTTGCTGTAGCCGTTGTGGATCGCGTACGCCCGGCCGTCGGCCCAGACGAAGCGGTAGTCCTCCAGCAGGCTTGTGCCGTCGTTGGGACGCACTGGGGTGGTCGAGGCGACGGTGCCGTCAGTGAGGTTGAAGCGGATGAGACCGACGTCGGCGACCATGACCACGGTGGAGCCGTCGGCTGCGATGGGCATAAGAATGCGGGCGTTCCCGGCCTGGGATTCCCAGCGGCGTTGGCCTGTGGTGAGGTCGTACGCGACTACCCTGTTCGGGCCGCCGGGATACGGGACGGTCACGGTGATCAGTGTCTGGTCCACGACCAGTGTTCTGTACTGGCGGATTCCGCCTTCTGTGTTCGGTGGGCCGAGGTTGCTCATCGCGAGTTCGTCCGCAGTGCCCGGGATTCGGTGTTTGACCTCGAAGGCCGAGTCCAGGACGAGGTACTCGGCGTTCCCCGCTTCCTCGTTGTCCAGCACCCACAGGATCGGCGGCGAGGTCGAGACGAATCGGGCACTCAGGACGGCCAGGCCAGCGGTCGCCTTGGTGTGATCCTTGACCGCCGCCAGGCGCCCATTAGCGCTCACGGAAGCGATGCTGAGATCAGGCAGGTTCGGCCCGAGGCACTGCGCCGCGACGTGCAACGAGGCCATCGACAGGATTGAGCAGCGGCTTGTGTTGTGCTTCAACGCGATCTTGGACTGTTGTGCCCCATCCGACATGCGGTGGGTCGTCAGGAACGCGTCCCAGCCGACGTGCAGCAACTCGCCCTGGATATCAAGGTAAGCCTCGTTGGGCGCGCCGTTGATCGCCTCGCGGGGGTCACCGATCGCCGTGTGCCAGCCAGGCTTGCCTGTATCCGCGTCCAGCACCATCACATGAGTGCAGTCGACGAACCGATCATGCGTTTCGGCGCCGTAGGCCATGGCGATCGCGGTGCCGCCCACAGTTGGGCTCGCGCCACAGAACAGCGGTACCCCAGGAACGTCCGCAGGTGGTTCAACAGACCACTGGTGCGCACCAGTGGCACGGGAGTAGCTGACGACATAGCCGTCGGTGGCCACGATCAAGGAGTCGCGGTGCGGCCACGCGTGCAGCAGGTTCCCCCAGATGGGCATGTCCCGGTGGCTCATTGACCACGAGGGACGAACGTCAGACACAGGAGCTCCCTTCACGACTGTGCTGCAGCTGGTCACAAGAACGAGAGCGCAGAGCCAGAGGCGGTTCATCGGTGCCCCGCGATCATCTTGTGCAGGAGAGCTGTCGAATCGGCTGGGCTCAGCGCGTGTTCGGTCACGTGGTCGAGCACGCACTTGATGGCTGAAACCCGCTCGGGCTCTTGGGCTTCCGACAGCCCGAAGTGCGTTTCCGTGAACACCGTGTCGGGTTCCTTGCCGTCGTCGAACGTCAGCAGGATCGCCGACCCGCGCAGCCCGAGGTGCATACCACGGGAGTGCGACACGATCTGGAACGTGACGTTGGGCAGCTCTGAGCATTCGACCAGATAGCTGAGCTGTGCCTTGTCAACGCCTTGGCACAACGCGGGTTGATGCACCAGCGCACGTAGCGACAGCGGGTGATCCGCCGAGAACAAGCGTTGCTGTTGACGCATGCGCACGGCCACAAGGTTGTCGCGGACCTCACGATCTGCGACCCTCCCCAGAGACTTGTAGGCGTACAACTCGGTCTGCAGCAGGGTCGGCAGGAAGCCGAGCTGGAACTCGGTCTTCGCCGCCGCTTTGTCCTCCATGCACAAGTAGCGGTTGTCGTGCCTGGTGTATCGACGCCACCAACTCTGTTGCCTGGCGAGCTGCCAGAGGTCCAGGTACTGCCGCGCCTCCGTGCACACCACGCCGTAGACATCGAGGAGGATTACCAACTCGTGGTACGTCGGCAGCTGGTGGATCTCCAGGCGGCTGAGTTTCTTCAGGTCGATGTGCGCTCGCAGACCCGCTTCCTCCAGGGTGAACCCGGCTTCGATCCGGAGTCTTCTCAGTTCTCGCTGCAACTGCCTGCCGTAGTAGTTCTGCTCGGCTCGGTATCCGGCCATGTCCGCCTCACATCGATGTGCACCTCGATGGCAGGCACTTCGCGAGTCGGCATCCGCACGCCTCGACCCGCCACGAAGCACAACAGGGGTCTGTCGCGCAACATTCTGGTGTCGCGGCGACAGCCACGCAATGTATCGATTGGGGGATGATCTGTCGCACTGTGTTACGTCTAAGATCACGGCGTGGGAGCTTCCAGTCCCGGCCTGCCGCGAGCGCGGACGCTGGGCGCAGCACTGCGGCAGGCACGCAAGTCCTCAGGCCTGAGCCTGCGCGAGGTAGGGCAGCGAATCAGCATGGCGCACTCGACGATCGGGCGGTGGGAGAACGGCGAGATCATGCCCTCCACCTCAGATGTGGAGGTGCTGCTCGACTTGTTGAAGATCGACAAGGCCGATCGCGACAAGATCATGGCGCTGGCGCAGGACTCGGCCGAGAAAGCATGGCTGGTCTCCGGCTCAAGGCCTCCTGGTATCTCACGGGCGCTGTCCGAGATACTGGAGTGCGAGCGCACCGCGCGGCACATCACCTACTGGTCTCCGATGGTCATCCCCGGTGTCCTGCAGACCAGCGACTACGCCCGCTCGATCTTCGACCAGAGCACGATGTCGCCATCCGAGATACAGACCCTGGTGACATTGCGAATGGGCCGCCGAGACGTCTTTATGCGCGCGGACCCGGCAGAACTGGTCGTGCTGATCGGCGAACCGGCCATCCATGGTGGCATCGGCGGGCCGAAGACCATGCGCGATCAGCTGCGACACCTGCTCGCGATGAGCAAGCACGATGCGATCAACCTGCAAGTAGTTCGGTTGAACGGTGAATGGCACCCAGGCCTGTCCGGGCCATTCGTAATGTACAAGTTCCCCATCCAGCCCGCGATCGTCCACTTCGAGCACCATCGAAGCGGCGGCTTCCTTGTCGACCAGGAAGACATCGCCGCCTACGAGTCCGCGGTGGATGCCATCCGCCGACACGCGATGAGCATCGAGGAGACCACAGACCACATCGCCGAGGTTCTCACCGCACTGGAGGCGCCATGACCAGGGCGCGCAACATCAGCAGCTACTGTCTTTAGCCGCGCACCTTCGGACTGCTAGGCCAGCTCGTTCAGCGCCCGGCGAGCCGCGTCCAGTTCCGCCTGCAGGAACGCGATCCGTTCCTCGTGCTGCTGTCTTGCCGCTGTCATCACAGCGCTGATCGCGTCCTCCACCTGGTTCGGCAGCTCTTTCGCGATCTTGTGGACCGACGCCGCCGGGATCGGCATCGACCGCACACTGCGCTTCTTCCCCACCACCACGTCGACTGTCCAGTCTCCGTGCGGTGTCGAGTGCAGTGTCACCGTCACTTCCGCCGGTGGCACTGTCCTGCGGCGGGATGTGGCCGGTTTCTTCTTCGCCGGAGACGGGGACGAGGACGCCGCCTCCGGTTGGTAGATCTGCTCGTCGACAGCGGCAGCAGCAGCGACCGTGGCCGTCGCGGGCTCCGGAGTTGGCTTCTTCGGTGCCGGACGCTGTTTCGGCCGGGTCAGAGTCAGCTCCGCTTTCGAGAAGGACAACGTGTCCTGCGACCCCGTTGGCTTCACCTCGATGAAGTCTCCTTGCTCCGGCTTCGCGAAGGAGACCACTTTCCCCGACTTCCCCGGGTCGACGCCCACTGCCCGCCCGGTGAACCACACCGTCGGGGGCTTGCCTTTTTCCAGACCGTCACGCAGTTGGGTGATGTCGTCGTCGGAGAGCATGCTCGTTACTCTGCACCACCACGCAAGCGGTACTCACAGCCGTACTCGACCGCGTAGTGCAGGTCGTAGTGGTGGACTATCTTCGGCCCGCCGTGCAGGTGCACGTGCGTCACTGTTTCCTTCAGTGTCGCGGGCAGCTCCGCGAGCGTGTCCACGCGTCCGTCCAGCGGTCCGCCGACGTAACGCACGACGTAGTCCTGCGACATCGGCTCTCCCTCCACCATGTGCACTCGCTCCATCGTACTAAGGACCATCATGTACGCATGGATCCTGCGAAAGCACTCCGGCTGATCGGCTTCTACCTCGAGCGCAAGGGCGAGCCCACGTTCAAGGTGCAGGCCTTCCGGAAAGCCGCGGCCACAGTGGACGACCTGCCTGCCGACGAGGTCCAACTGCGGGCCCGGCGCGGCACGCTCACGCAGCTCCCCGGCATCGGCAAGTCGACAGCCGGTGTCATCACGGACGCTGTCGCGGGCCGCGAACCCGAGTACCTCTCCCGGCTCATCGAGGAGGCCACGATCCCGGTCGCCGGTGGGCACGACATGCGTGCCGCGCTCAAGGGCGACTGCCACACGCACTCCGAGTGGTCCGACGGCGGCAGCACCATCCGTGAGATGGCCGAGGCCGCGCGCGACATCGGCCACGAGTGGATGGCGCTCACCGACCACTCCCCCAGCCTCACCATCGCCAACGGCCTCACCGCTGAGCGCCTGCGCCGCCAGCTCGACATCGTCGCCGAGCTCAACGACGAGCTCAAGCCGTTCCGTGTCCTCACCGGCATCGAGGTCGACATCCTGCTCGACGGCAGCCTCGACCAGGACGAGGACCTGCTTGCCCAACTGGACATCGTGGTCGCGAGCGTGCATTCCAAGCTGCGCATGCCGTCCGCCGAGATGACCCGGCGCATGATCAGGGCCGTCAGCAACCCGCACGTCACCATCCTCGGCCATTGCACCGGGCGCATGCGCACCGCGAAACGTGACCGGCCGGAGTCCACGTTCAACGCCAAGGCCGTGTTCGAGGCATGCCGGGACAACGGGGTCGCGGTGGAGATCAACTCACGGCCCGAGCGGCTCGACCCGCCGCTGCGGCTGCTGCGGACGGCCGTCGAGATCGGCTGCGAGTTCGCGATCGACAGCGACGCGCACGCGCCCGGCCAGCTCGACTGGCTTCCGCACGGCTGCGAACGGGCTGAGGCGTGCGATGTTCCCGTCGAACGCGTCATCAACACACGGTCGAATCCGACCGGCTGATACGGCAATCGGCCGTACCGGTGGTGATCGACACAGCGCTAGCCTCAATGTGCTTTCGCCACCGACTGGAGGATTGCACGAATGACGGCTCAGCCCGGATTGGTTTTCGGTGTCGATCCCGCCCACTACGACCAGCATCGCCCCGCCGTTCCGGAACTCGCCGCGGAGTGGCTGCTGCCCGACGGCAGCGATGTCGTTGTCGACGTCGGCGCTGGTACCGGGCATCTGACCCGGATATTGCTGACACGCGCCGCGCACGTCATCGCGGTCGACCCGGACGAACAGATGGTCACCTGGTTACGGGAAAGGTATCCGGACGCGTCCGTGCACCTCGGCAGTTCCGAGGACCTGCCGGTCGAGACCGCGTCGGCCGACGCGGTTCTCACGAGCAACGCGTGGCATTGGTTCGACCCGCCCAAAGCGGGCGCCGAAGCCGCGCGGTGCCTCAAACCCGGTGGTGTTCTCGGCGTTTCCTGGCATGACAGGGGCGACAGCGACCTGTGGCTCGACGAAGTGCAGAACGTGATCCTGTCCGCGCACCTCCCCGGACAGCCGGTGCACCAACTGCGACTGCCGTCGGACCTGCCGTTCGGCCCGGTGGAGAAACACGTCGTCGAATACGAACGCGAGATGACGCCGCGCGAGATCTGCGCGATGCACAGCACCTACAGCGCGACGATCTCACTGCCCGACGACGAACGTTCCGCCCTGCTCGGGAAACTGCACGACCACCTGGTCGCGCACGCCGAGCAGCGTGGCACGCCGACGCTCGCTATCCCATTCGTCGCCACGCTCTACCGCGCCAAGCGCCTGGGCTAATGATGTCCTAATGGGACAGTCGGAGGAGTTGCCCGGCTGTCCCAATCGGGCGCTAGTTCTGGCCGAACACCATGGTGCGCATGTCGATCTTCGCCTCGGCCTTGAGCTCGCCGGTCTCGATCATCAGGTCGACCACGCGCTGCAGTCGGGTCGGGTCCGTGCTGGACGAGAACGTCGGCAGCGTCATCAGCTTGGCCACGTTCTCCTGCACGCCAACGTACTTCGTGACCACCTTCTCGACTGTCTCGCGGTCCTGTGCGTCCTGGACCGCCTTGGCCATCGCGCGCCGGAAGGCCGCGACGGTCTTCGGGTTCTCGTCGACGAACTTCTTCGTCGCGACCCAGCCGGACGTCGGGAAGTCCGCGGTCGACCCGCTGAACGGCGACAGCAGCTTGGTGACACCGGCCGACTGCAGCGTCTGGGTCAGGAACGGCTCGTTCATGATCGCCGCCTGCACCGAGTCGTTGTTCAGGAACGTCGGCATGTCGGCGAAGGACATCGACTGGTACTGCTCGTTGGTGATGGTGACGCCGTAGATCTTCATCTGCGACTTCAGCGCCAGTTCACCGATCCCACCAGGCGAGCTCACCGCGATCTTCTTGCCCTGCAGGTCCGACACCTTCTTGACCGGACCGTCCTTCTTGACCACGAGCAGGAACAGGTTCTCGGTCGTGGTGATGGCGTCCGCGACGATCTTCAGCTCGGCAGTCTTCTTGGCCACCGGCATGATCGCGGGTGGGTAGCTGCTCAGCACGATGTCGGCGGTGCCGCCGATGACGTTCTGGATGTTCGCGGAGCCCTTGGCCCCGGTCGACAGCTCCACGTTCAGGCCCTCGGCCTTGAAGTGTCCCTTGTCGACGGCGAGGCGGATCGTCGCGGAGTCGATGATCTTCAGATCGGCCACCTTGATGGTGGTCTTCTCCAGGTCGCCCGGCGCGTTTTGCGGGGTATCGGCGGCACCGCCGCCGAGCATCCCGCAGCCCCCCACTGCCGTCACCAGCGCCAAAGCCAGGCCGGCGGCGGCAAGTCGTTTCCGACGCATGTGAAGTTTGTCCTCTCCCACTGTTGGAATCCCGGTTCGTGAACGCGCAGCACGACATCGTTCGAGTAGCGCCGAAGGTTAGTGGCAGACGTTTGCAGTGAAAGCCGCCAAATGCAGTACCTACATCTGTGCGTTCTTGCCAGCGGCCGACAATGCACATAATCCACAATATAAAGTCAGATGGTATATTGAATTTCCTATGTGGTCGTACATTATGTTTCCCCGGCCGCCGTTGTCACCCGATCGAGTCCCGAGTTGCCGCGCCGACGCGCTGACCGCACCCTCAGCGCATGCACGAGTTGGCTGAATGCGACGTCTGCGGCAACGAGTACTGGCTGGCGTTCGAGGTCAGGACCGTCTCCGGCGACGTGTACACGTTCGACAGTTTCGAGTGCGCGATCCAGAAGCTGGCCCCACGCTGTGAGCAGTGCGAATGCCGGATTCTGGGGCACGGCGTCGAGGTCGAGGGCCGGTTCTTCTGCTGTGCGCACTGCGCAAGGCAGTGCGCCAGCGGGCTGGGCACCCAGATCAGGGACACCGTGGGCGCTCTGCCCAGCTGAACAGTGTTCTGGCACGATGTGCGTGTGGATTTCCCGCACATCGACAGCACCAGGCCGAGCGTCGCCCGTGTGTACGACGCGGGACTCGGGGGCAAGGACAACTACGAGGTCGACCGCGAGGTGCTGCGCGCCATCGACGCCGCCGTCCCGAACCACACGATCGTCCCGCGCGACAACCGGGAATGGCTGATCAGGATCACGCGCTACCTCGCGGGACAGGTCGGCATCACGCAGTTCCTCGACCTCGGCTCCGGCCTGCCGACCGCGGAGAACACCCACCAGATCGCGCAGCGCGTGAATCCCGAGGCGACGGTCGTCTACGTCGACAACGACCCCATGGTGCTCGCGCACGGCCGGGCACTGCTGGAGGAGAACGACCGCACGCACTTCCTCTCGCTGGACCTGACCAAGCCGAACGACGTGTTCGAGCACCCGGACGTGCGGCGTTACCTGGACTTCTCCGAGCCGATGGCGCTGTACCAGATCGGCACGCTGCACCACCTCAAGGACACGGACGCGATCCGCGAGATCATGCGTGAGTACGTCGAGCGGCTGACGCCCGGCTCCTACCTCGCGGTCAGCCACTTCCACGACCCGGGCGGCGAGGACGGGCAGGCCGCGCGGGAGTTGGAGCGGGTGATGTCGAGCGGCCCGATGGGCAGCGGCTACTTCCGGTCCCGCGAGGACATCGAGTCCTTCTTCGGCGGCCTCGACCTGGTGCCGCCCGGACTGGTGCACGCGCCGCTGTGGTGGCCGGACGGCCCACAGGTCAAACCACTCATCACGCCGCAGCGCCTGTTCCTGGCAGGCCTCGCCCACAAGTCATAGCTTTTTCTGGCAAGATGTCCCGATGGATTTACCGCAGATCGACATCACCAAGCCGAGCATCGCCCGCGTCTACGACGCCGGGCTGGGCGGCAAGGACAACTACGAAGTCGATCGCGCGATCCTGAACGCCATCCTTGAGCACTCGCCGGACGCCATGCTCGCGGCGCGCGACAACCGCGAATGGCTGATCCGGGTCACCCGGTTCCTCGCCAGCGAGGCCAAGATCGGCCAGTTCCTCGACCTCGGCTCCGGCCTGCCGACCGCGGAGAACACCCACCAGGTCGCCCAGCGGCTCAACGCCGAGGCGAACGTGGTCTACGTCGACAACGACCCGATCGTGCTCGCGCACGGCCGCGCCCTGCTCGCCGAGAACGACCGCACCCATTTCATCGCGGGTGACCTGACCGAGGCGTCCTCGCTGCTCGATCACTCGGACATCCACCGGTACATCGACTTCTCCCAGCCGGTCGCGCTCTACCAGATCGGCACGCTGCACCACTGCGCCGACGCGGACGCGATCCGCGAGTTCATGCGGGTGTACGTGGACGCGCTCGCGCCGGGCTCGTACGTGGCCATCAGCCATTTCTTCGACCCGGGCAGCGGGGAGGACAGCGAGTCGGCGCAGCGGACGCAGCGGCTGCTCACCGGCAGTCCGATGGGCAGCGGGTTTTTCCGCCTGCGGGAAGAGATCGAGTCCTTCTTCACCGGGCTCGACCTGGTCGAGCCCGGCATCGTCGCGGCGGCCGACTGGTGGCCGGACGGACCGAGGGTCCGGCCCCTTGTCCGGCCACAGCGCCTGATCGTCGCGGGACTGGCCCGCAAGCCGTAGGTGCTCTAGTCCGTGTCGGGGCGGGCGCGGGATGGCTGGACGCGCTTGGGCTCTCCTGGCATCTTGGGATAGTCCGGCGGGTAGGGCATCTCGCCGCGCGGGTCGCTCGCGTAGAGCTCAAGCAGCGACTCGATGCCGAACACCTCCTCGTCGATGTCGGCGTGTGCGTCTCCTTGCGAGGCAAGCAGATCCGGCACCGTGAAGATGTCGAAGTCGTCCGGGTCCACATCGGACAGCTGATCCCACGTCAGCGGCATGGACACGGTCGCGCGGGGCGTGCCGCGCACCGACCAGGCCGAGGCGACCGTCCGGTCCCGCGCGGCCTGGTTGAAGTCGAGGAACACGCGCTCGCCGCGTTCTTCCTTCCACCACGCGGTTGTTGCCAGGTCGGGGATTCGGCGTTCCACCTCGCGGGCGAGGCCGATCACCGCGTGCCGCACGTCGACGAAGTCCCACTCCGGGCGGATCCGGACCAGCACGTGGATGCCGCGCCCGCCGGAGGTCTTCGGGTAGCCGGTCAACCCGTTGTCCGCCAGCACTTCCCGCAGCACACCGGCGACCTTCACCGCGTCGGCGAAGTCCGTGCCCGGCTGCGGGTCGAGGTCCACGCGCAACTCGTCGGGGTGGTCGACCTCGGGCCTGCGCACCGGCCACGGGTGGAAGTCGAACGTGCCGAGGTTGGACGCCCACGGGATGACCGCGAGCTCGGTCGGGCAGACCTCGTCGGCGGTCCGGCCGGACGGGAACTTGATCGTCACGGTCTGCACCCAGTCGGGCGCTCCCTTGGCGACGCGTTTCTGGTAGAACCACTCGCCGGTCACGCCGTCGACATAGCGCTTCAGTGTCGTCGGCCTGTCCCGCAACACTTTCAGCAGCGGCTCTGCCACCGAGATGTAGTACTCGACCACTTGGCGCTTGGTGATCCCGCGCTCGGGGAAGTACACCTTGTCCGGATTGGACACGCGAACAGTCCGTTCGCCGACCGCCAACTCGATCGCCTTCGAAGCCATGCGGCAACCCTAGTACTCCCACCGCCGGATCGCGGCCCGCGCGATTCCTGCTGTAATAGGTTATACCTGTTACAGTGCCGTCATGAAACCCGGACGGCCACGTACGGCTGACGGCGACGCGTTCCGGTTCCGGGCCGACCGGCCGAGCCTGGATCTGTGCTCGACACTGCTGTGGCGCCACGAGCAACCACGGGAGCTGCTGACACGGCCGGACGACGTGGCCAGATGGCTGACCGAGGCCGGACTGTGCACGACCCCGTTCGCCGTAACCACGGACGATCTGGTGTCGGCGCGGGTTCTTCGCGAAGCTGTCTACCGGCTGATCACCGCCCGGCTCCGCGATGCCGAGCTGCCCACCACCGACGTCGACACGGTCAACACGGCGGCCGCTCACCCCGATCGCGCACCACAGATCACCCCGGACGGGCGGCCGCACTGGATCAGTCACCGACCGGTCGCCGAGGCGTTGGCGGCTGTGGCACGCGACTGCATCGACCTGCTCACCGGGCCCGCGTCGGGGCGCCTGCGCGAATGCGCCGCCCCTGACTGCGCGTTCCTGTTCGTCGACACCTCACGACCCGGCACTCGCCGGTGGTGTGCGACGAATCGGTGCGGCAACCGTGAACACGTGCGGCAACACCGTTCCCGTCAGAGCGAGCCGCGGAGTTCGACGTGACCGACCGGGGAAGATGGCGCGACGGGCTGATCCTCGGGTGCCTCGGCGTGGTGTGTTTCAGCGGCACGCCACCGGCCACCCGGGTGGCCGCACCGGTCTTCGGAGCGGCCACGCTCACCCTTTCCCGAGTGCTGGTCGCCGCCATCCTTGGTGTGATCACCTTGCTGGTGTCGCGGCGCCTGCGCTGGCCAGGCCGCAGGTACGTTCCGGGGCTGCTGGTCATGGGCCTCGGCCTGGCCGGTGGCTACCCGCTGTTTCTCGCCCTTGCGGTGCAACGAGTACCGGCCTCCCACAGCGCCGTGGTGATCGGGCTCGTACCGGCTGCCACTGGTGTGCTGGCCGCGATCCGCATCGGGGAACGACAACGAGCCCGGTTCTGGGCAGCGTGCCTCATCGGGTTCGCCGCCGTCCTCACCTTCGCGCTCACCCAGGGCGGCGGAAAACTGGACGCCGCGGACCTGTGGCTGGTGGCCGCCGTGCTCAGTTGCGGGATCGGCTACGTCGAGGGCGCCAAGGTGGCCAGGGACATCGGTGCGGTCCCGACGCTGTGCTGGGCCATGATCCTGCTGGCCCCCGCCGCCGCGATCGCGCTCGTGGCCGCCGCGCCACTGCCACCGGCCAGCTCCGTTCCGGCCGGAGCGTGGATCGGGTTCGGCTACGCCTGTCTGGTCAGCATGTTCGTCGGGTCGGTGCTCTGGTACCGAGGACTCGCGGCCGGGGGAACCGCCCGCATCGGCCAGCTCAACCTCGCGCAACCGTTCCTGGCCATCGCCTGGTCCGGTCTGCTGCTGCACGAACGGATCACCTGGGCCGTGGCGGTCACCGCCGCCGTCATCGTCGTCTGCATGACCGTCTGCGTCCGGTCACCGTCCGCCCCGCGATTACCTACTGGGCGAATACAGGGTCGCGGGTGCCCGGTAGTTTTAACGAACGTATCCGAGCTGATGAGGACTACCGGTGAAGATGGACAACAGCCCCGCCAGGGGTACTCGTGACCTGCTGCCCGCGACCGTCGCCGTGCGCGATCATGTCCTGGCCCGGATCACCGAGGTCTACCACCGGTACGGCTACCAGCGAATCGAGACGCCCGCGCTGGAGGACATCACGCGGCTGACCGGCGGCCAGGGCGGCGAGAACGAGAAGCTGATCTTCAAGATCCTCCGCCGCGGCCTGACCGAGTTCCCCGCGAGCATGGACGAACTGGCCGACCTCGGGCTGCGGTTCGACCTGACGGTCCCGTTGACTCGCTTCTACGGCAACAACCACGCGTCGTTGCCGACGCCGTTCCGGTCGTTCCAGATCGGCCCGGTCTGGCGTGCCGAGCGGCCACAGAAGGACCGCTACCGGCAGTTCTACCAGTGCGACATCGACGTGATCGGCGAGGAGTCGGTGCTGGCCGAGGCCGAGCTGATCGAGGCGACGACCGAGGCCCTGGAGGCTGTCGGCCTGCCCGGCACGACCGTGCGCCTGTCGGACCGCCGGTTCCTGTCCGCGCTGGCCGAGGGCGCCGGGGTGGCACCGGAGGCGCAGGGCTCGTTCTTCATCACCCTGGACAAGCTGGACAAGATCGGCTGGGACGGGGTCCGCAAGGAGCTGACCGAACGGGCCGGGTTCACCGAGGCGCAGGCCGACGGCGTGCAGACGGCGATCACGGCGTTGCAGGGCCTCGACCCCGCCAAGCTGGCCGACCAACTGGCCGACGCCGTGCCGAACCTGCCGGAGGGCGTCGCGGCGGACCTGGCGGCGACCACGACGGCGCTCGCCGAGCTGGCCACGACCCGGGAGCTCGGCTGGGAGTTCGACCCGACGCTGGTGCGTGGCATGGGCTACTACACCGGGCAGATCTTCGAGGTGAGCCACCCCGGCACGAGCGCTTCGGTGGCCGGTGGCGGCCGCTACGACAAGCTGATCGGCCGCTCGCTGGGCAAGGACGTGCCCGCCTGTGGGTTCTCTATCGGTTTCGAGCGGATCGTGAACCTGCTCGACAACGCTCCGCGCGTGGACGCTGTCGCCGTGCTGCACGAGGCGGACGTCACCCCGGCGGAGGTGCTGGCGGTGGCGCGGCGGCTGCGCGCGGAAGGTCGCCAGGTCACGGCGATCAAGCGGCGCGGCAAGTTCGGCGCGCAACTGGGCAGACTGGCGGAATGGGGGTTCACCTCCATGGTCCACGTCAAACCCGGTGAAGTGGCTGACGAGCGGGTTTTGGGCAGCCGGGAATCAAGCTGACCGGCTACGGTGTTGAACATGGCAGTGAACGCGTCCCCTGATGAGCCCGCGTCACAGCGGTTTCGCGAGGACCTCGAGGGTCTTGACCCGCATGACCCCGAGGTACGCGAGTTTGCAGCCCACCTCGACCGGATCGAGAAGAGCCGGTCGGGGTACACCGTGGAGGGATACCTCGGTGGCATCTCGGACTTCGCGGACTCGGCGAACCGCCTCGGTGGCCACTACCGGATGCTCGCCCTGCTCGTGATCTGCCTGATCCTGGTCGGGGTGGTCGTCGCCGCGTGGGACACCCTGGTGCTCATCCTGACCAGCCTCGGAGGCTAAGTGTCCAAGAAGCCCGTCACCGGTGTCACGCCTCGCGTGGTCAAGTCCGACCAGGAGTGGCGGCAGCAGCTGACCGCCGAGGAGTACGCGGTGCTCCGCAAGGCCGGGACCGAGCGCCCCTTCACCGGTGAATACACCGATACGAAGACCGTCGGCGTGTACGCGTGCCGGGCGTGCGGCGCGGAACTGTTCCGTAGTGCCACGAAATTCGATTCGCATTGCGGCTGGCCGTCGTTCTTCTCACCGCTGGCCGGTGACACCGTCATCCTGCGTGAAGACCGCGACCTGGGCATGGTCCGCACCGAGGTGCTGTGTGCGACCTGTCACAGCCACCTCGGGCACGTGTTCGAGGGCGAGGGCTATCCCACCCCGACTGACCAGCGGTACTGCATCAACAGCATCTCGCTGACGCTGCGTCCCGGCACGGATGCGGACGAAGAAGCCTAAGTTACCCCCAACACATCCCTAAATCTTCCTCAAGGCGTCTTGCCGGGTGCCCTTCCGGCGAAGAAAGTGGTGTCTCCACTTGATTTCCGGCTCTCCCTGGAGAGAGGGGGAAGATCATGGAAGACCCTTGGGGAATCGCAGGGCCGACGTTCGTCGGCATTTACCTGCTCGGGTTTTCGATCGCATTGCTGTTCGCGTTCGCCGTCCGCATTCTCACCCGCTCGGGTGCGGCAACCACCGCACCCGTCGAGTCGCTGACGGCGCTGGAGTTGGCCGGGTTGACCGGCGGGCCGCCGCGGGTGGTCGAGGCCGCCATCGCACAACTGGTGGAAAACGGCGGGCTGCGCGCTGCCCGTGACGGATATCTGCAGGTCGTCGGCCTGGGCGGGGGCAGCAACCCCGTTGAGCGCTCTGTGCTGGCCGATGTGACGCGGCACGGCCGCAGGTCCATCACCATGCTGACCTACCGGCTGGCCAGGTCGGACGCGGTCGGCGAGGTGATGGCGGGTCTTGTCCGCTCGGGGTATCTCGTGGACGGCGAGGTGGCCCAGCGTCGCAAGGCGGTCAGCATGATCCCGGTCGCCGCCGTGTTCGCTGTGGGGGTGTTGCGGTGGCTGTCGGGGATCGCGGCCGACCGTCCGATCGGCTGGCTGACGGTGTTGCTGATCGGGAGCGGGCTGATCGGGTATTTCCTGTACCGCCAGGCGATCTGCCCGAGGACGTTCGCCGGAGTCAACGCGGTGGAACGCGTGTCGGCGAGCGAACCGGTCGACCTGGTGGCGGCAGGAGGTTTCGCCAGCCACCCGGACCGAACCGTCAGGGAGTCACTGCTCGGCGGGCAGTACCACCGGCTCAGCCGGACCGGGATGCTCGGCGGCGCGGCCTGGTGGCTCGGTAGCGGCGGTGCCGGTTCCACAGGAGGCGGCGGTGCCGGTTGCGGAGCGTCGGGAGGAAGCAGCGGCTGCGGGGGTGGCGGCTGCGGGGGTTAGAAAAAGAAATGAGGGAGGCGGACCGGCCCGGGGATCACGATCCCCGGGCCGGTCCGTACACAGAGGGGAGAGGACATGGGCAACCCTTGGGGTATCTCGGGACCGGCTTTCCTGTGGCTGTATTCCGGTGGCCTCGTGCTTGCCGGGATCATCACACTGGCATTGCGGCGGCGCGCCTGGTCGACCGGCACGGCGAACCTGACGGAGCCGCTGACGGTCGACGAGATGGCGTTCGCGGCAGGTGGCCGGACCAGGATGGTCGAGTCGGCGATCGCCAACCTGGTGGATCACGGCGCGGTCCGCATCGAACGCAGCGGGCAGTTGCACGCGGTCGCCGAGTCGCCGTACCGGCCCGAGTCGGAGTTGGAGGAGCGACTGGTTGGTGACATCACCCAGCGTCCCGGCCGGATGATGGACTACTACCAGCGCCGAGCGATGCGCCTGCCGCTGTACGACCAGGTCCGGGACGGCCTCGAACGGCGTGGCCTGTACGTCCGTGACGTCGGCCGCGGCGCGCTGTTCCTCGCCGCGTCGCCACTGGCCGTGCTGCTGGTGATCGGCGTCGTGCGGGCTGTCAACGGCGCCAGCCTCGGGTATCCGATCGGATACCTGACGATGTTGATCATCCTCACGGGTGTGGCCCTCGGCTTCGCCCTGCGCCCCGTCAGGCGCGGCCCTGTCCCCCAGGCCCGCAAGGTCCTGCGCGGCGGCGGGCACACCGGCACCAGTGCGGCGGCCCTGGTCGCCAGGGGCGGAATGGTCGCGTACCCGGATCCGTTGATCTCCCAGCTGTTCCGGGCGCCGCAGCGGCGTACCGCGGCGCAGTCATACCGCCGTGCCGGGCAGCCCGCCGGATCAGCGGGTTTCTCCCTGGGCGGCGGTTGTTCCTCCGGCGGCGGCAGCAGTTGCTCCGGTGGTGGGAGCAGTGGCGGCGGGGGCTGCGGCGGAGGAGGAGGTTCCTGAACGATGCGTCCAGACGAGATCGAGGCCTACGCTGTGCCCGGACGTTCAGGAGCAAGGCGAACTCACTGGGCAGCAACGACTACAGCGCGTGTGGGACGGGAGGATTCGGCAGTGGACGACCTCGGTGTGGGAATCGGCTGGCGGCCGGAGATCGACATCACGGTGGAACGGCTGTCCGGCGTCGACTTTGTCGAGGTCGTCGCGGAGAACCTCGACCCCGGCCACCTGCCGGAGTCCATTGTGGTGCTCAGGGAACGCGGTATGCCGGTGCTGCCGCACGCGGTGTCGCTGTCGGTCGGCGGCGCGGAACCCGTTGACCTGAAACGAGTCGAGCACCTGGCCAAGCTGGCCGACGTACTGGGCGCGCCGGTGGCGAGTGACCATGTCTGCTTCGTGCGGGCGGGTGGCCTCGACTCCGGGCACCTGATGCCGGTGCCCCGTACCAAGGAGGCATTGGACGTCCTCGTCGACAATGTGAAAATCGTGCAGGACAACCTGAACGTGCCCTTCGCGCTGGAGAACATCGCCGCGCTGCTGGAATGGCCGGACGCCGAGCTGACCGAGGCGCAGTTCCTCGGCGAACTGACCGAGCGGACCGGCTGCCTGCTGCTCATCGACGTCGCGAACATGTACGCCAACGCCCGAAACCTCAACCAGGATCCGGAAAAACTACTCGACGGACTGCCGTTGGAGCGCCTGGCGTACGTCCACGTTGCGGGCGGCGAGGAACACCACGGCGTCTACCACGACACGCACACCCACCCGGTGCTGCCGGAAGTGCTGGACCTGTTGTCGGAACTGGTGAAGCGCACCAGGCCACCGGGTGTCCTGCTGGAACGCGACGGCGACTACCCCACCGACGCCGAACTCGCGGCCGAACTGCGGGCGATCAGGGAACGGCTGTGACCCGGACATGACACAGCCGCAACGGGATCAGCTCGCCGAGCAGCAGGCGCGACTGCTTCGGGCGCTGCTCGCGGACGGCCCGCCGCCACCAGGTTTCGATCCGCAGCGGCTGCGGGTCGAGGCGACCGCGTTGCGATCGAAACGGCGGCGAGTCGTGGCGATGATCCAGCCGGACGTGTGCGCCGACCTTGAGGACAGATTCGTCCCGCTGTTCACCGAGTACGCCAAGGCACACCCGAGGACGGTGGGATCGCGCGCGCGGGAGGATGCCGCGGCGTTCGTGGAATGGCTGCGGGAGCACGGACATCTGCCGAAGCTGAAGTGGTGGCGCAGGCGTGCAACGAAAAACGGGTGAACGGCGTCCCACTGGTGTGACCCGGAATCTCGCCGCCGCGATCGCGCTGGCCGCCGCAGCGCTCGTATTCGCCGCCGTCGCGCTGACGGCGCGCGACCCGCGTGTACCCTGCCCTCTGATCGGCAGCCGGTCCGGTATCTCGCTGGAGGTCGACCCGGCGTACGGGCCCAGGATCGGCACAGCCCGGTTGACCACGTGCTGGAATTCCGCCTGCACCACCACAAGCCTGAAGCTGTCCCCGTCGAGCACATCAGTCCCCATGCCGTGCACCCCGGGCGGGCCGGACAACGCCTGCGCGCGCATGGAGCCGACCAGCGGCAAGTACTCCTTCGCCGAGCTGGCGAACCTGCCCACCTCGCCGGTCGAGGTCACGGTTGACCTGATCGACCCGACCGGTGTCACCCTGTCGTCGCCACGCTTGGTGATCACACCGACACTCCAGAGTTCGGGTGGACCCGAATGCGGAAGCCCCACGCCACAGGGTGGCCTACTCGTTGCGGCCAATGGGGCGCTCAGCGAGGATCTGTAAACAGTCCGTGATTGAACGCTGGGGAAATTTACTATCGAGTTTGTCCCAATGGGGCCTTGTCACTCCATGGTGTCACCGATAGCTTGCGTTGACCACGGAGTGTGGTTCATCGACTCCTCACCGTCGATGTCTGGGGTGTGCGCAGAAAACCCGATCGGGAGGTTTTTCAGGTGCATTCAGTCAACAACCGAGCCGCGAGACGTGTGGGCGTCGGGGCTCTCGTCCTGGGGGTCGCGCTCAGCACGGCGCAGGTTTCCGCTGCGGCCGAAGCGCGAGTCAGTCAACAAGACGGCCGATCCGTCACTCTCATCACCGGCGACCGAGTTGTCGTCGTCGACGCCGCGTACAACGCGCGCAGCATCGTGCCCGGCAAGGGCCGCGAGAAGGTCGCGTTCTCGACCTACAAACGCGACGGTCACCTCTTCGTCATCCCGCAGGACGCCGTTTCCCTTGTCGCACAAGGACGTCTCGACGAGCGCCTGTTCGACGTGACAACACTGGCCGAGTCCGGCTACGACGACGCCCACCGGTCGACCCTGCCCCTGATCGTCAGCCACGCCCCTGGCGCGCGGATCGCGGGCGCCAGGACCACGGCGAACCTGCCCGCGCTCAACGCATCCGCGCTCGCCGCCGACAAGACCGGCGCCGCGTGGCAGTCACTGACCGCCGGAAACGTCAAGAAGGTCTGGCTCGACGGCAAACGCACGGCCTCGCTGGACCGCAGCACCGCACAGATCGGCGCCCCTGCCGCGTGGCAGGCCGGGTACACCGGCGAAGGCGTGAAGGTCGCCGTGCTGGACACCGGCGTCGACCAGACCCACCCTGACCTGACCAGCCGCGAGACCGCCGAGCAGAACTTCACCGACGCCGCCGACACCGTCGACCGGGTCGGCCACGGCACGCACGTCGCGTCCACCATCGCGGGCACCGGCGCCAAGGCAGGCGGCAAGTACAAGGGTGTCGCGTACGGCGCGAACATTATCGACGGCAAGGTGCTCAACGACAACGGCAGCGGCTACGACTCGTGGATCATCGCGGGCATGCAGTGGGCGGTCGACCAGGGCGCCAAGGTCGTCAACCTGAGCCTCGGCGGCCCGGACAGTCCCGACAACGACCCGCTCGAAGAAGCAGTGAACACGTTGTCCGCCAAGAACGGCACGCTGTTCGTGATCGCCGCGGGCAACAGCGGCCCCGGCGCCGAGAGCATCAGCTCGCCGGGTAGCGCGGACGCCGCGCTGACCGTCGGCGCCGTCGACCGCGAGGACGGCCTGGCGCCGTTCTCCAGCCGTGGACCGAGGATCGGTGACGCCGGGATCAAGCCGGACATCACCGGACCCGGTGTCGGCATCGCCGCGGCCAAGGCAGCCAACGGCAGGCTCGGCACGCCGGTCGTCGACGGGTACGTCTCCATGTCCGGCACCTCGATGGCCACGCCGCACGTCGCCGGTTCCGCGGCGCTGCTCGCGCAGGTGCACCCGGACTGGACCGGTGAGCAGCTCAAGGCGACGCTGACCGCGTCCGCGAAGCCGAACGCGAAGCTCAACGCGTTCCAGCAGGGCTCGGGCCGGGTCGACGCGGCCAAGGCGATCACGCAGGCGGTGACCGCGTCGCCGTCCAGCCTCAGCCTCGGCACGCAGCCATGGCCGCACGACGACGACCAGCCGGTGTCCAAGGGCGTGACGTACCGCAACACCGGGAAGACCGACGTCACCTTCGACGTGAAGGTCAACGCGATCGGCCCGGACGGCAAGACCCCGCCCGCCGGTCTGCTGACCGCGTCGCCCGCCAAGGTGACCGTGCCCGCCGGTGGCGAGGCGAAGGTGACCGTCACGGCCGACACCAGGATCGACACGCTCGACGGCGTCTACTCCGGAACGCTCACCGCGACTTCCGGTGACAGCGGCGTCAGCACCCCGGTCTCGGTCAACCGTGAGCCGGAGAGCTACTCGCTGACCATCAACCACATCGGACTCGACGGTGCTCCGGCGAGCAACTACCGCACGTCGATGTTCGGTTTGGACAGCATGAAGATGAGCTCCGCCTACGACGCGGACGGCAGCGCGACGATCCGGCTGGCCAAGGGCCGCTACACCATCGACAGCTCGCTGCTCGGCGACCAGATCAACTGGCTGTCGTTCCCGAGCTTCACGCTCACCGAGGACACCACGATCGATCTGGACTTCCGGCGCACCAAGCAAACCAAGGTGGCCCCGCCGGACCCGGCCGCCGAGCTGACACTCGCCGACCTGACCTACCAACGGACCGCGGGCAAGGGCTCGTTCGGCTACGGCTGGGTGCTGCTCGGCGGTGACCTCGGCAGGATGTACACCGGGCACGTCGGCCCGGAGGTGCCCCCGCAGGAGCTGCTCTTCCAGGTCAACACCCAGTGGGACACCCCGACCGGTGAGTACTACGGACTGGCGTACTACCAGTACGGCACGATTCCCACCGGTTTCACCAGGGCACCGAAGAAGGACCAGCTGGCACACGTGCACGCCTCGTTCGGCTCGCCCGCGGCCGACCGGTCCGGCCTGCGGTACGCGTTCCCGTACCCGAAGTTCGGCGAGGGCCCGGGTGCGTGGGCGACGCTGCTGCCGGTGAAGCTGCCGGGTGACCGCACCGAGTACTACTCGACCGAGGACACGGCGTGGAGCCCCGGTCTGTGGCAGATGTCCCCGGACGAGAGCGACATCGAGGTCGACCTGACCAGTCCGGTGAAGGTGCTGCAGGCGGGCAGGACGTATGAGGAGTCCTACAACCGCGGCGTGTTCGCACCGGCCCTGCCGCAGACCCGCAGCCCGTGGCAGTACCTCGTCCGCTCGGAGAACAAGATCACGGTGAACGTCCCACTGTTCGGGGACGCCGCCGGGAACTCCGGGTCGTCTCTTGTGGACAGTTCGTCGACCGTGCTCTACCGCGACGGCAAGAAGATCGGGGAAAGCAAGGATCCCGGCTATGGTCAGTTCACCGTCCCAGCCGACACGGGAACGTACACACTGACCACCGAGGCTGTCCGCAGTGGTGTCTCGGACGTCTCGACCGCGGTCCGCGCCGCGTGGACGTTCCGCTCCGGCCCGGTCGGCACGGACCCGGTCCGCCTGCCGCTGTCCACCGTGCGGTACACGCCCGCGCTGGACGCGACGAACTCGGCTCCGGCCGGTGAGTCGTTCATCGTGCCGGTGTCCGTCCAGGCGCAGAACAGCAACCAGGGCACGGTGCCCAAGTCGCTGAGCGTCGAGGCGTCGTTCGACGGCGGCCAGACGTGGACGGCGACAACGGTCGTGGCCAACGTGTTCGCCATCGTCCAGCACCCGAACGACGCCACCTCGGTGTCGCTGCGGGCCAAGGCGACCGACAGGGCGGGCAACACCGTCGAGCAGACCATCATCAACGCCTACAAGCTCAACTGATCACCCGCTGAACCACATCCCAACCCGCGAAGCGCCCCGGGGCCACCCCCACTCCGGGGCGCTTTGCCCTTCCGATCTACGTCAACCGACCGATGTCTCCCGTTCACCTTCGAGCCATCGTGTATTCATGCACCCCCAGCACACCGCCCAGCACAGGGCCCAGTCGCGGACGCCGGACGCGGACCACGACCGCTGGAACCACGCGGTCCGCGGCGAGACCCGAATCCAGCGGCTCGACCGAAACTACGGCGAGATCCTGCAGGAGCTGCGGGTGGCCCAGACCGGGGTGCAGTTACTGCTGGCATTCCTGCTGACCGTGGCCTTCACCCCCAGGTTCGCCAGCTTCACGGTCTTCCAGCGCGATGTCTACGTCGCCAGCCTCGTGCTCGGTGCCGCGGCCAACGCGCTACTGATCGCCCCAGCCGCGTTCCACCGCATGGTGTTCCGTCAACGACTGAAGGAACAGCTCGTCCGGTACGCCAACCGCTTCGCGCTGTGCGGGCTGGCGCTGCTGATGCTCGCGCTGACGTCCGCGCTGCTGCTCATCCTGACCGTCGTGCTCGGCATGCACGCGGGCTCATGGCTGACCGGCGGCGCGTTGGCGTGGTTCGTGTTCTTCTGGTACCTGCTGCCGCTGTGGAGCAGGCTACGCGCCCGTCGGTAGAACACTTACCGCATCGCGGATCCGGCCGTGGGTTTCAACCGCAGCCCCTTTTTGTCGCCGGGAAGGATGGAGACGTACATCTGCTCCGCGCGGACCGGCAACCGCGGGTAGGTGTTCTCGGCGGCGAGCGGTTCGAAGCGCATGACCGGATCCGCGACCTCGATCGGATCCGGCGAGATGACCGCGGTGTACTGGCCGTGCGCGATCTCGGTGTTCGCCTTCCCCCGCGGCCGCAGCAGCAACACGTCATCCGAGTCGAGCATGGTCGCGTTGGCGGCCGGGCCGTGGATCCGCCACGCCTCACCGTGCTCGTAGAACGCGGTCAACGCGACCTTGCGGCTGTCCATGTCCTCGAATCCCCTGAGCCAGACGAACTTGTCCGGGTTGTCGAGGTCGAGGAACAGGCCGATCAGAGTGATACCGACGGCCTGCTGGGTGTGGACGAAATGCCGCTCGAAGATGTCGACGAGCGTGTCGCGCTGCCCTGGTTTGAGCATGTACTGCCTGAGTTCGACTATCACGCGTGCATCCTCGTTCGCTCAGCACCGGCACACGAGTGGCTGACGGGCCGATATCCGCAAGTTTCCGGCCACCTAGCCCGACGCGCGGCGGCTGGCCTCCCGTGCGATGTCGGTTCGCGAGTTCACACCGAGCTTGTTCAGGATGTGCGACACGTGCGTGCCGACTGTGCGGGGCGAGAGGAAAAGACGAGCCGCGATCTGCCTGTTGGTCAGGCCCTCCACCACCTGCGCGGCGATCTTCGCCTCGGTTGGGGTGAGGCTTTCCCAGCCGTACGTGGCTTTCTTGTGGGCGACGCGCGGCGCGCGGCGGATTCCGGCCGCTCGTTGCACGGCCGCCAGCCGCGCGCTGTCCCAGGTGGCGCCCAGTTCCTCGTACACGGTGGCGGCCATCGCGAAGGCCGCGCGGGCGGACCCCAGGTCTCCGGCGGCCACAAAGGCCGACGCGGCCGCTTCGAACGCCTTCGCCTTGGGCAGCCGCCGGTTCGACTCCCCCGCCGCTGCCATCAGCGCGGCGGCGTCCTGTTCGAGCAGACCACGGCAGTACAGCGCGGCGGCGTGCCAGCGAGGTGAGGAGTCCACAAGGGACTCGACTCTCGTTGCGGCGGTTTTCGCCGTGCCGAGGTCGCCGACCTGGACCGCCAGGCGGACCGCGTCCGGCAGCATGTCCTCGATCTCGGTCTTGTCGTCCAGGCCGTCCATCAGTTCCGCGAGCGCTGCGGCCGCGTCGCCGGAGTACTCCGCGTCGAGGCTGCGGGCCAGGCAGAGCTGGGCGACGGCACGCAGGCCGACCTGCTCGGCATACGGCGCCGCGACGGCGAGGTGTCGCCGAGCGGTCTCCGGATCGTCGCGGTGGAAGCAGATCGTCGCCGCGATCCCGTGGTCGCAGCAGACCACGCTCGGGTCCTTCACCTCGACGGGCAACGCGTCCACCTCGGCCAGCGCGTCGTCCCAGCCGCCTGTCTCCAGCAGCAGCTGCCCCATCGCGCTGTGCGCCTGCGTCAGCCGGACCAGGCTGCCGGTCTGTTCGGCCTCCTGCCGCATCCGCCCGGCCACGTCGATGGCCTCGCCGTATCGGTCGAGATCCCCGAGCGTCACCGCCTGGTTGATCCGCACCAGCAACGCCAGGTCGGTCAGGTCCGGATCGTCCGACGCGACCACGAGCGCCCGTTCCAGCAGGGCGAGCGCCTCGTGGCTCGCGCCCCGCATCATCGACACGAGCACCAGCACGTGCAACGCCCACCCGGTCGCCCACCGGTCCTCGGTCTGCTCCAGCGCCTCGTTGGCGAGCGCTTCCGCCTCGTCGACCCTGCCGAGATCCCGGTTGGACCGGGCCGCGAGGACAAGCAGCCGCGCTCGGTGCACGGCGGGCAACCCGGGCTTGTCCAGCGCGGACCTCAACGCCTCCAACGCGTCCGCGGGACGCCCGACCAGCGAACGGCACTGGGTCATGATCCGGTACAGCTCGACCAGCTGCCCCGGCTCGGGAGCACCGGCCAGCGCGCGATCGGCGACCGCCGCCGCCTCGGCGGGCTCACCGTTGCGGTAGAGCGCGTCAGCCAACAGGTCGGGGCGCGTGTTCGTGCGCCGCAGCAACTCGACCGCGACTTTCGGCGCGTGACCGACAAGAGCGGGCGCGGCCTTGTCCAGCCACTGCACCACCCATTCCTCGTTGATGGTGCCCGCGGGGACCAGTTGCCTGGCGATCCGGTCCGCCGAGGCACCGGCGTCGACGAGCGCCTTGGCCGCGTCCCGGTGCCATGCCGCCCGCACTGACAGCGGCAGCTGCTCGTACAAGGCGATTCTGATCAACGGATGCCGGAACGCAAGCGCGTCGCCCACCTCGGTCAGGATTCCGGACGCCCGCGCCTCCTCGATGGCGGGAACCAGCTGCGCGGTGCCCTGGCCCGACACCACGGCCAGCTCTCCCGCGGCGAAGTCCGTGCCGAGCAGCGCCGCCACCCGCAACACGTCGAGCACCTGCGGCGCCAGGAACCCGAGCCGTTCGGAGATCGCCGCGGACAACGACCTCGGTGTGCGCTCGACGGTCGTCTCGACCAGGCCGGACTCGGTGGTGAACAAGCGTCCGCCGCGTTCGAGCGATCCCACCAGTTCGGTCAGGTACAAGGGATTCCCGGCCGCCCCCGCTGCCAGCCTGCGCAGCCGGTCACTGGGACATCCACCGGCCAGGTGGATCAGCAGCATCTCGATCTCCGCGTCCGCGAGACGCGACAAGCGAATCCGGTCGGCGACCGGGATGGAGCGGCGCAGCGAGATCAGCTCGGTACGCCGGGGCACCGGCCTGGTGATGCCGATGAACACCAGGGGGATCTGCTGGACGAGACGGGCCAGCCTGCCGCACAGGGCGACGGTGTGCCGGTCCGCCCAGTGCAGGTCGTCGACCACGAGGACGACAGGGCCGTCCGCGCACAGCTCTTCCAGCAACGCCAGCAGATGCTCGGCCATCGCGGTGGCGACGTCCACTCCGTGGCCGATCGTCTCCTCACCGCGCATCAGGCGGTCGATGGTCTGCCGCCGGGCGTCCGCGGCGCTGTTGATGCCGGTTCCCGGCACACGCAGGCCGTCCAGCAACGGCGTCAGCGGCAGGTCCTGCCCCAGTTCATCGCCCGAACCCCAGTAGACGGGGAAATCCGCGCTCGCACAGGCGGCTCGCACCAGCATGGACTTGCCGATTCCCGGCTCGCCCTCGACGAGGACCGCGTGCCCTCGGCCGGTCGCGAGCGCACGCAGCCAGCCTCCCAGCCGGGTCAGCTCCGCACCCCGGCCGATGAGCACACCGGACCGCGACATGATCAGGATAATACTTGGTTAACTCAGCTTTAACAACACTCATTCATTGACCCAATAACGGCCGTAGAATTGTTTCGCGCGCTCAGCTCTGTTCACTTTTCGGGGCGGCAACCCAGCGTTGGCCAACTATTTACTGCACGCTCCATCGCTGATTACTGAAGCACTGCCACTCTGTAGGCACATTTTCGCCCGATCTCCACAAGAAGTCGGCGTGCGGAGGAATCATGCGGACACCCACTCGTATCGCGATGCTGATCGCAAGCGTGGCAGCCGTCGCGGGACTGACGATTTCCGGCGCGGCCGCCGCCATCGCGGCGCCGGGCACGGATGGCATGGGCTACAACGGCGAATGCCAGAACGGCATGGGGTACAACTGCGGCGGTGGCACCAGCACCGACGGCATGGGCTACAACTGATCAATTCAGGCAACCGCGAAAGCCCGAATGGTTCACCACCATTCGGGCTTAGCGCTGCCCGGAATCCGTGGGCCACGATCCCGTTTCGGCTGAACACCGGGAAGCGTGCCAGGCATACGAATATGCGTGAGCAGTCCATATGGACCGGGCGTTTCAGCGAGCAGGTCGTCGACATTTAGTCGCCCGCCGTTAACCTGTGTCCGCCCGAGTTCACGGCAGGTTGGTCACCAGTTCGGCCGCGGGCAGCCGGGTGCCGGTGTAGAACGGGATCTCGTCACGCACGTGCCGACGTGTCTCGCTGCCACGCAGGTGGCGCATCAGGTCGACGATCCGGTGCAGTTCGTCGGCCTCGAAGGCCAGCATCCACTCGTAGTCGCCCAGCGCGAACGACGCCACGGTGTTGGCTCGCACGTCCGGGTAGTCACGGGCCATCTGGCCGTGCTCCGCGAGCATCTTGCGACGCTCCTCGTCCGCCAGCAGGTACCACTCGTAGGACCGGACGAACGGGTACACGCAGATGTACTTGCGGGCCTCCTCACCGGCGAGGAACGCCGGGATGTGGCTTTTGTTGAACTCCGCGGGCCGGTGCAGCGCGACCTGGCTCCAGACCGGCGTGGACGCCCGGCCGAGCGCGGTCCGCCGGAACCCGGTGTACGCGGCCTGCACCTGCTCGATCTCGGCTGCGTGCCACCAGATCATGTAGTCCGCGTCCGCGCGCAGACCCGCCAGGTCGTAGACGCCACGGACCACGACGCCCTTGCCTTCGAGCGCGTCGAGGTAGGACTGTGCCTCGGTGGCCGCGGGGCCGCGGTCGTCGGGCAGCTTGCCCGGTTCGACCCGGAACACCGACCACATCGTGTATCGGATCGTGTCGTTGAGTTCGGAGTAGTTAAGGCGAGCCATACCTACATCGTGGCACGGGCCAGCGACTGCTTGTTCAGCACGTACTCCACCAGTGTGACCAGTACCTCTTTGGCGGATTCGCGGTCACGCGCGTCGCACAGCGCGATCGGTACGTCCTGGCTGATGTCCAGCGCCTCACGCACCTCGTCCATCTCGTAGCGCGCGGCACCCTCGAAGCAGTTCACCGCGATCACGAACGGCACGTCCCGCTTCTCGAAGAAGTCGATCGACGGGAAACACGTCTCCAGCCGCCGGGTGTCGGCCAGCACGACCGCGCCGATCGCGCCGTAGGCCAACTCGTCCCACATGAACCAGAACCGGCCCTGCCCCGGCGTGCCGAACAGGTACAGGATCGCCCGGTCGCCCAGCGTGATCCGGCCGAAGTCCAGTGCGACCGTGGTGGTCAGCTTGTTCTCGATCCCGGCGAGGTCGTCGACACCGATCCCGGCCTCGGTGAGCAGTTCCTCGGTGGACAGCGGGGCGATCTCGCTGACCGCGCCGACCATCGTGGTCTTCCCGGCACCGAACCCACCGGCGACGAGGATCTTGACCGCGCTGGGCATCGCGTCAGAGTCGTCGGACACCATCGAGCACCGCCTGCAGTAGTTTCATGTCTGGGACCTTGACATCGCGCGAGGGGTTGCGGGCTATTACTTCCCGCAGTTCGATCAAGTCCGACACCAGGACCTTCACGACGACGATCGGCACGTCCAAGCGGGCGGCGAGCTCGGCGATCGACAGCGGGTGGTGGCACAGTTCGAGGATCGCGACGTAGTCGGCGTCCAGCGTGACAGTGTCGATGACGTCCTTGGCCGCGACCACGAGCGTGATCATATTCAGATCACGGTTCGCCGGTCGGGTCCGCCCACGCGTCATCGCGTAGGGGCGCACCAGCGGTCCAGCCTCGTCGTCCACCCACTTGTCACGGCCTGCGATCATGACGACGGCACGCCGAGGTGTTCGTGTCTCGGTGGCGCGTTGAGGACCGAGCCGACCTGTTTGACCAACAGGTTCATCTCGTAGGCGATCAGCCCGACGTCGGCGTCCTCCTCGCCGAGCACGGCGAGGCAGGTGCCCTGGCCCGCTGCGGTGACGAACAGGAACGCGTGCTCCATCTCCACGATGGTCTGGCGCACCTTGCCGCCGCCGAACTGCCTGCCGGTCCCCCTGGCCAGGCTCTGGAACGCCGACGCCACCGCGGAGAGGTGCTCACCATCCTCTTTGGACAGTGCGGCCGACCGGCCGACCAGCAGGCCGTCGGCGGACAGCACGACCGCGTGCTTGGCACCGACCACCCGGCCGACCAGGTCGTCGAGCAACCAGTCCAGGTCCGCCCCTGTGTTCGCCTTCTTCATCCCGTTCTCCCCTACTGATCCTCGTCCCGTGCACGCCGGGTCTGCTGCTGGAAGGCCGACATGATGCTGCGGACCTCCTCCGGCGAACGGCCACCGCCCGGATCGTGGTCCTCCGGCCGCATCGGCGACGTGTCCCGCAGCTGCGGCGCGAGACTCGCCTGTCTGCGGCGGCGCGGCAGGGCCGGCCTGTCCGGCGTGCCCAGGTTCTGGGCGACGACCGGCTGGATACTGGGCGCCGTCTGCCCTGGATCCAGGTGTGCGGTGGCTAAGTGCGCTGCGTCCATGTGCCTTGGCGGAGTGTGCACGGGTTGCACACTCGGCGTGGGCGGTTCTGGTTCAACCATTTCTTCTTCCGGCCATCGCGGCTCGGGATCCGGTGACGGGAACAGCGGCGCTTCCGTTGCGCTCATAGCGTGTTCGCCGTACCACGTCCCGTCATCCGAGCCGTAATCCACACTGTGATCGGTGCTGGTGGGCTCAACACCGTGTTCGACGCTGGGTTCGAAGCTGGGTTCCGAAGTCTGCGCAGTCTGCTCGGTGCCGGACTGCGCCTCGTCGGCCGCCTCGTCACCCGGCTGGAACATCGTCACCCGGAACGGCAGCACGTCGTCGTACTCCGGTTCGGGCGACGACGTCCTCGCCGTCGGTGTCGACGGTAGCGCCTCGGACATGTCCTCGTCGTCGCTGTCCGCCTCGACCAGCAGCGTCGCGGGGATCAGCACGATCGCCCGTGTCCCGCCGTAGGAGGACGAGCGCAGCTCGACCTTGATGCCGTGCCGTGCCGCCAGCCGGGCGACCACGAACAGGCCCAGTCGCGGGTCGCCCTTGAGCGCCATCGACTCGAAGCTCGGTGGGTCGGCGAGCACCACGTTGTGCTGTTCGCGTTCGTCGTCGCCCATGCCGAGGCCGTTGTCCTCGACCTCGACGACGATGCCCTTCGCCGCTGGCTCGCCGGACAGCCGGACGTGCGCGCGCGGCGGCGAGAAGGAGGTGGCGTTGTCCAGCAGTTCGGCCAGCAGGTGCATGGTGTCCGCGACGGCTGTGCCGACCAGCAGCACACGCGGCACACCCTGCAACCGGATTCGCTTGTACTGCGTGGTTTCGGCGATCGCTCCACGCAGGATGTCCGCCAGCAGAACGGGTTTGCGCCACGCGCGGCCCGGCTGCTGTCCACCGAGGATGATCAGGTTCTCCGCGTTGCGACGGGCCCGCGTGGCCAGGTGGTCGAGCGTGAACAGCGCGTCGAGCTGCTGCGGGTCCTCCTGCTCGCGCTCCAGCTTGTCGAGGATCTTCAACTGCCGATGCACGAGCGCCTGGCTGCGGTGCGCGATGCCGAGGAAGACGTTGCGGACACCGGCCCTGGCCTGCGACTCCTGGACAGCCGCCTCGATCGCGGTGGCGTGCGCGGCGTTGAACGCCCTGGCCACCTGCCCGATCTCGTCCTTGCCGAAGTCCAGCACCGGCAACTCGCCGGCGACGTCGACCTGCTCACCGCCACGCAGCCTGCCGACGATCGGCGGCAGCTTCTCCACCGCCAGTTCCAGGGTCTCGTACCGCAACCTGGTCAGCCTGCGCGCGGTGGACCGCATGATCCGGATCGCGGCGACGATCGTGAGGATGCCGACGAGCAACGCGACCGCGCTGCCGACGATCGCCGCGATCAGCCCGGCGCTGGACTCGTCGTCGGCCATCCTGGCCGAGTCGCCGAACTGGCGGACGCCGAGCCCCTCCAGTCGGGTGTACACCTTTCCGGTGACCTCACGCCACTCCTGCTCGCTCACCGGAGGCGCGGCGAGTTGCCCCTCGGTCCGGCTGCGCTGCGGCACGACCGTCCACGGCCCCCGACTGATCAGGGTCTCCTCGGCGGCCGTCAGCCGTTTCCACTCAGTACTGGCCTGTAACTCCTGGTAGGCGGACCGCACGTCACCGGAACTGTTTTGTGTGGACAATTCGAGCTGCTGCCGATAGGCACCGGACAGCCGGGCGAATTCCGTGTGGTCGGCCTGATTGAGTGCGCCTGCCGTAATAGCACCGCCGGCGACCGTGCCCGCTCGCGACATCAGGTCGGCCGCGCGGAAGAGCGAGTTCACCTCGACACCGCTGAAGGCGGTCGGCTGATCGGGAACAGCCCTGGCCAAACTATCGAAAACACCGATGCTGACATCGGCAACTTTGTTGTAAAAAACGTACAATTCCGGCCGGGTGATCGCCTTCGTGTCAGCCTTGTCACGCATACCGGGCAACTCGCCGACCGCGCGGGCGAAGTCCGCGTACCGGTCCTGCACGGACTTCGGCGAGTCGCCGAGCAGCGGCTCGACGAGTTCGCGCACGTCACGCAGCGACTGGTCGGTCTGGTTGCGGGCACTGGCCAACTCGGCCCCCGACCCGGTGCCGGACAGGCTCTGCGCGCGTTCGGCCTGCACCGCGCCCAGCGCGTGGACGGCCTTCGGCATGGTCTGGCGCATCGCGTCGCTGACCGCGCGCAGGTAGATCGCGTCGTACAACCGCGGCAGGGCGACAGCCACCCACATCACCACGAGCGTCACTGCCGAAATGACCACGACGACGGTGAGTCTCGTCCGGATAGAGCCGTGGCCCTGGCGCCGGTCACCCAGAAATCTCACGTCACTCCACCGGTGTCGAATACTTTTCAAATAAAGCGCGACGCCCGCAAGAGATCCACGACGATACTCTTTTGTGAGTCACCCGAAAAACGACCACAACGGTGCCGCACTGTAGCACAGCGGGTTACTCACCCACTAGGCCACTCGGCGCACCAATTTCGCCCGATCGCGTTGTCAGGTAAGAGCCAATCGCCGATGCCGCGGCGTCGGCCGAGTCGATGGTCGCCGGTATACCCACACCTCGCAAAGTAGCACCGGCAACGGCGAGACCTGGGATTTCGCCGATCGTGTCGGTGATCGCGGAGACCGAGGCGGTGTGGCCGACTCCGTATTGTGGAAGTCCACCACCCCAACGGGTCACGGTTCGCTCGATCGGGGCAACGTCGACTCCGGTGAGTTCCCGCAGGTCGGACCGCACCGCGGCGACCAGCTCGTCGTCATCCCGTTGCAGCGTCGCGGCTTCGCCATAACGTCCGACGGACGCCCGCAACTGCACCAGTTCGTCGCCGGTGCGGCCCCACTTCCGACTGGAAAACGTGAAAGCCTTTGCAGTAAACGGGATTCCGTCCGCGTGCCGCTCCCCGACCGCCAGCAGCACACCCGTCGCGTCGGGCAGGACCGCGTCAGGGGGCAACGCGAGGCTCACCACAGCCATCGAGGCAACCTCAACGCGCCCATACGCGGCAGACGCCACCGGCGACACGTGTTCGAGCAGCTTGCGCGCGGCCGGTGCGGGCACAGCGAGGATGACAGCGTCCGCGTCGAGGAACTCCGGCGCCGCCGCGCTGCCGATCTCCAGCCGCCAGCCGCTGCCGTTGCGCCTCAACGAGCGGACGGGCAGCCCGAGGCGAACATTCGCCGCGGACCGCTTGGCCAGTTCGTCGACCAACACGGCCATCCCGCCGCGCAGCGCGCCGAACACCGGCGGGCGCGCTCCCTGACGCGGCGGCCCGAGCACCTTGCCGACCGCCTCGGTCAGCGTCTGGTGCGTACCCACCAACGGCGCCATGGTGGCGCGCAGGCCAAGCATGTCCGCACGGCCCGCGTACACACCGCCCAGCAACGGCTCGACGAGCCGATCCACCAGTTCACGGCCGAACCGCTCGGCGATCACCTGTCCCACCGAGAGATCCGGCGCGGCCGGGTCCGTGTCCAGTTCCAGTGGCGGCAGATCGCGTTCGGCCGCGACCTTCGCCGTCGCGTCCGGTGACAGCAACGCACGGACCTCGTCCGCACTCGCGGGCAAGCCGAGGAACGTTCGTTTCGGCAGTGCGACCGTGCGGCCCGCGGCGCGCACCGTCGCCGCCGACAGCACCGGATGCGTCAACCGGTCGGTCAGGCCGAGTTCCTCAACGAGCTTGACAGCGGTGGGATTGCGGAGAATGAACGCCTCCGCGCCGACATCGACCGACACCCCGCCCAACTCCCGCGTGCGGAGCTTGCCGCCCAGCCGCGCCGACGACTCGACGATCGTGATCTCGGCGTCCGGGCGCAGGGTGTGCAGCCGGTACGCGGCGGCCAGCCCGGCTATCCCCCCACCGACGACGACAACGCGCGCGGCCATCAGCTGATGCTGTGGACCAGCTCGACGACCCGGGTCAGCACAGCCGGGTCCGTCTCGGGCATCACGCCGTGGCCGAGGTTGAACACGTGTCCCGCGGCGGCCTTGCCCTCCGCCACGATCCGCCGCACCTCGCGCTCGACCACGTCCCAGCCCGCGAAGAGCACAGCGGGGTCCAGGTTGCCCTGCACAACCGGCTTCGGCGCGTCCGGCGCGGCGGCCTCGAGCCTGCGCACGGCCTCGTCCAGCGGCAGCCGCCAGTCCACACCGACCACGTCCGCACCGGCCTCGCGCATCGCGGGCAGCAACTCGGCCGTGCCGACACCGAAGTGGATCCGCGGCACCCCGGCGAACGCCAGCCCGGTCAGCACCCGCTGCGAGTGCGGGAGGACGAACTCGCGGTAGTCGCGTTCCGACAACGCACCGGCCCACGAGTCGAACAGCTGGATGGCGTCGACGCCCGCGTTGATCTGGACCTCGAGGAACGCGAGCGTGTAGTCGGCGATCCGGTGCAGCAGCGCGTGCCAGACGTCGGGCTGGGCCTTCATCAGCGCCTTGGTGCGCTCGTGGTGCCTGCTCGGGCCGCCCTCGATCAAGTAGGACGCCAGCGTGAACGGCGCACCGGCGAAGCCGATCAGCGGCACGTCCCCGAGCTGGGCGGTCAGCAGCCGGACCGCGTCGGCTACCGGGTCAAGGCTGGCCGGGTCCAGCTCCGGCAGCGCGTTCACGGCCTGCTCGTCGCGTACCGGGTCGGCCACCACCGGCCCCGTGCCCGTCACGATGTCCAGGTCGATCCCGGCGGCCTTGAGCGGCACCACGATGTCACTGAACAGGATCGCCGCGTCGACGTCGTGCCGCCGGATCGGCTGCAGGGTGACCTCGGCGACCATGTCGGGCGTGAAGCAGGCATCGAGCATCGCCGTGCCTTCGCGCAGCTTGCGGTACTCCGGCAGGGAGCGGCCCGCCTGACGCATGAACCACACCGGCGTGCGCACGGGGACTTGACCGCTCGCGGCAGCGAGCAGAGGAGCGTTGGCTAGGTCCCGGCGGACGGGCGATGCGGTGGTCACCCTTCCCATGTTTCCACGGTCGCGACCGACTCGTTCGCGCGTCCCCAGCCCTACGGATGATCGTTTTATCCACCCAACGTATGCGGTATTGCTCGGCGCGCCCTCCCGGCTCACTGACTCGGGTGGTCCTACAGTTACCTGTCGTGACTGCGTCCAAGGCTCCCGAAGCTCCCGAGGTCTTTCGCCAGGCCGTCTCGGGGCTGCGGTCGGTCCGGCCGCGACCCGAGGTCCAGCTGGAGGAGGTCCGCCCGCCGCAGCGGCTGGCGCCATGGGCCTTCGCGATCACCGCCGAGGTGAACGGACCCGCCGAGGTGCTGGCCACCGGACGGCTCGTGCTGCTGCACGACCCGGAAGGCCAGGAGGCGTGGGACGGCGTGCTGAGAGTGGTCGCCTTCGTCCGCGCCGAACTCGACGCCGAACTGGCCTCCGACCCGCTGCTGCCCGCGGTCGGCTGGTCGTGGCTGACCGACGCGCTCGACGCCTCCGGCGCCCAGTTCGGCGCGCTGGGCGGGACCGTCACGGAGACGTCGTCCGCCCGCTTCGGCGACATCGCCGGCCCGGCCCGCACCGACGACCTGGAACTGCGCGCCTCGTGGACGCCCCGCACGGCGGAGCTCCAGCCACACGGCGAGGCCTTCTGCGACGTGCTGGCCAGTGTGGTGGGGCTGCCGCCGGTCGGGGTCACCCTCTTCCGCGGCTGACCAGCGTCTAGCGTTCGGCCGCTTCCTCGGTCGCGCGCAGCAGGCGTAGCGCGTTGCCGCCCGCCAACTTGGCACAGTCCTGCTCGCTCCAGCCTCGGTCGAGCAGTGCGCCGAGCAGGACCGGGTACTTCGAGACGTCCTCAAGGCCCTCGGGCAACGCGGTGACGCCGTCGTAGTCGCCGCCGATGCCGATGTGGTCGATCCCGGCGACCTCCCGCGCGTGCTCGAGGTGCGCGACGACGTCGTCGAGTGTCGCCTTGGGCTCGGGCGGGCCGTCCCACGTCTCGGCGAACTTGCCGCGGGCGTCCAGGTCCCGGTGGTCGGCCCCGTCGGCCGCCATCGCCGTTTGCAGCGATTTGTCCCATTCGATCACCGAAGGCGATACAAAACTCGGCACAAACGTGATCATGCACACACCGCCATTCGCCTTGAGCGAGGCGAGCACGTCATCCGGCACGTTGCGTACATGATCGTTCACATTGCGACACGACGAGTGAGTGAACACCACCGGCGCCCGAGACGTTTCGATCGCGGCCCGCATGGTCGCGGGGGCGACATGGGAAAGGTCGACCATCATGCCGATCCGGTTCATCTCGCGAACCACGTCACGGCCGAAATCGGTCAGACCGCCGTGCACCGGCTCGTCGGTCGCGGAGTCCGCCCACGGCGTGTTCAGATTGTGCGTGAGCGTCATGTAGCGCACGCCCAGGCGCCGAAGCGCGCTCAGCACGCCCAGCGACTCGGCGATGCAGTGGCCACCCTCAGCACCGAGCATCGACGCGATCCTGCCTGCTCGGAAGGCCTCCTCCGCCTCGTCGGCGGTCGTGGCGATCGCCAGCGAGTCCGGGTAGCGTTCCGCCAGCCGGTACACGATCTCGATCTGCTCGAGCACGGCGGTGACCGCGGAATGGCCATCGAACTGACACGGCACGTAGACCGACCAGAACTGCAGACCGACTCCACCCTGCCGCAACCGGAGCAGGTCAGTGTGCAACCCCGGTTGTGCAACTGTCAGGTCGGTCGCGCCGACCGCGGTGGCCGGATCCGGACCGGCGATCAGTCGCAGCGCCCACGGCAGGTCGTTGTGACCGTCAGCCAATTGGGTCGTTCGGAGAAGGGCCACCGCACGGTCGAATCCTGCGGACTTCATTACCCATGACCTCGTTCCATCGCGTTGGGGCATGCTTGCGTTACTTCACCATTACCGGAGTCACCTGATCGTGTGACAACACGTCCAGAAAGTCACAACCCGATCGGATACATACCCGATTGATCGTCCCGTTGACCCGCTTGGGCGGCTAGGCTGCCCTCGTCGACACCACTTTCGGTCCATCAGCGGCGCGGCTGATTGGCGGAAAGTCCCGGTGCCGGTCGGGGGGCACGACCGACTCCAGGGAGGTAGTGACGTGGCTGCCGTCGGCTTAGGTCAGGCCGTTCGAACCACGCCAGCCGGCGCGTTGCCGGCGAACATGGTCCCGCACCCGCGGGAAGAGCTGTTCTCGGTGCTGGTGGTCGATGACCATCCGTTGTTGAGGGAGGCGATAGCTGCCCGGTTGACCCAGATGGGTGCGGGCACGGTGCATGAGGCCGCTTCGGTGGCTGAGGCGAGGGCGCGGGCGCTGGCCACTGGGCCATGCGACCTGGCGATCCTCGACCTTGGGCTGCCCGACGGCTCGGGCATCGAGTTGGTTACGGAACTCCGTAGCCACGGGTGGCCAAGGATCGTGGTGCTGGCGTCGTCCGACGACCCGTACGCCGTGCGTTCGGCCTTCCAGGCAGGGGCTCAGGCCTACCTGCTGAAGTCCGCATCGCCGGTGGTGGTGACCGACGGAGTGCGGCGGGTGCTCGAGGGCGGCGTCTACGCCGACCCGAGTGTCGCCCCTGTGCTCGCGACGGGCACCCGGGTTCCGGGGACTGACAACACACCTCGTGAGCTGTCCGCCCGCGAGGTGGAGGTGCTGCAATTGGTCGCCGATGGCCAGAGCAACAAGGAGATCGGCGAAGCACTCAACCTGTCCGCACTGACCGTCAAGAGCCACCTGTCGCGCATCGGCAGGAAGCTCGGGACCGGTGACCGGGCCCAGATGGTCGCGCTGGCCATGCGTGCCGGCGTGATCCGCTGAAACGCAGTTCGCCCGAAAACGTGCGATCGGCGGGTGGCCGTGACGTAGGGTCTCCCGCCGTGAGCACACCCGGATCTCCCCCAAGCGACCAGCCGGAACCAATTCCTCTGGTCGAACCAGCGGGTGGCACGCCACCTGTGGTGACTCAGCCGGCAGAGCTGCGGCGCGCGGCCGCAGCTCTGGCGGCGGGTCATGGGCCGGTCGCGGTCGACACCGAACGCGCGTCCGGATACCGGTACTCACAACGGGCGTACCTCGTTCAACTGCGCCGCGAGGGCGCGGGAACAGTGCTTGTCGATCCCGTCGCGCTGAACGACGAGGTCGAACCGCTGATCGAGGCGCTGGACGACACCGAGTGGGTGCTGCATGCGGCATCCCAGGATCTGCCATGCCTTGCGGAGCTCGGCATGCGGCCGAGCAGGCTGTTCGACACCGAGCTGGCCGGACGGCTGGCGGGCTTCGACAGGGTCGCGCTGGGAACGCTGGTCGAACGTGTGCTCGGCTACCGGCTGGAGAAGGGCCACGGCGCGGCGGACTGGTCGCGCAGGCCACTGCCCCGCGAGTGGCTGAACTACGCGGCGCTGGACGTCGAACTGCTCGTACCACTGCGCGACGCGCTGGAAGCCGAGCTGACGAGCCAGGGCAAGCTGGAGTGGGCGCTGCAGGAGTTCACAGCCCTCAGGGACGCTCCCCCGCCGGAGCCACGCAAGGAGCCGTGGCGACGCACTTCGGGCATCCACCGGGCACGTGGGGCCCGCGCGTTGGCCTTCGTACGCGCGCTGTGGGAAGTCCGTGACTCCATCGCCAGGGAACGTGATGTCGCACCCGGCAGGGTGCTGCCCGACAGTGCGATCGTGGACGCCGCCGTCGCGGCGCCGATCGACGAGGCGGGCCTGGTCAAACTCCCGGTCTTCCGAGGCCGGTCCCAACGGCGCCTCGCCGGGACGTGGGCGCGGGCGCTGAACACAGCGGCCCAGCTGCCCCGCAACGAACTGCCGGACCCCTCGCCACAGCAGGACGGCCCGCCGCCGCCCAACCGTTGGGCCGACAAGGACCCCGCCGCGGCCGCCCGGCTCTCGGCGGCACGGGCAGGCCTTTCGGCACAGGCGGAGTCGCTGCGGCTGCCGGTGGAGAACATGGTCCAGCCCGACCTGGTCCGCCGGATCTGCTGGAGCCCGCCGTCGTCCATCGACGTCGAGGGCACGTCGGCCGCCCTGCGCGCGGGCGGCGCCCGTGCGTGGCAGGTCGACCTGGTGGCGGAGCTGTTGAGCAAGGCGCTGCACGCGACACCGTCGGCCGAGTAACGGAACTCGGACACGAAAAAGGCCCGGAGCCAGATGCCCAGGGCCTTTCGTCGTGTCCAGCCTCAGCCGCTGGTCAGCCCAGCACCCCTCCGAGCAGCCCCATCACCGTTGCCAGAAGGCCGCTGACCAGGCCGCCGATGTCGAGTCCGCCCAGTGTGGACAGTGTGTTGCCGAGCATGCGCCACTTCCTTTTCAACCAGTTCCTTGACCGAGGGACAGCACGCCCTCGGCGCGTACTGTTACTCCAAATGGAGTAGCAATCGGCTCGACGCACGCGCCGTGATCGAACTGTTACCGAGCGTCACACGACGGCGTCCGGCGTGACACACACGACAGAGGGACCAGAGTAGTTACCGACCGGTAACAAGGACTAGAGTTGACGCCACGGCCGCCCTACCGGCGGGTAACCCACAGACACGAGGGAGGACTTGCCGTGGCCGCACCAGCACCCACCAGTGCTGCGCGCGCCCTTCGCACCGTGGTCTTCGTCGACGGCGTGCGCACGCCGTTCGGCAAGGCAGGCAAGAAGGGCATCTACGCCGAGACCCGTGCCGACGACCTGGTCGTCAAAGTCATCCGCGAACTGTTGCGCAGGCACCCCCAGCTGCCGCCGGAGCGCGTCGACGAGGTCGCCATCGCGGCGACCACCCAGATCGGCGACCAAGGCCTGACGATCGGCCGGACCGCCGCGCTGCTGGCCGGGCTGCCGAAGTCGGTACCGGGCTTCGCGATCGACCGCATGTGCGCGGGCGCCATGACCGCCGTGACCACCACCGCGAGCGGGATCGCGTTCGGCGCGTACGACGTGGCCATCGCGGGCGGCGTCGAGCACATGGGCCGTCACCCGATGGGCGAGGGCGTCGACCCCAACCCGCGGTTCCTGTCCGACAAGATCGTCGACCCGTCCGCGCTCGTGATGGGCTCGACCGCGGAGAACCTGCACGACCGGTTCCCGCACCTGACCAAGGAACGCGCGGACAAGTTCGCTGCCGCCTCGCAGGAGAAGTACGCCGAGGCCGTGAAGACCGGCAAGATCGGGCCGGAGTTCGTGCCGGTCGCGACCCGTTCCGCGGAGCTGGGCTGGGGCCTGGCGACCGAGGACGAGCCGCCGAGGCCGGGCACCACGGTCGAGACGCTGGCGCAGTTGAAGACGCCGTTCCGCCCGCACGGCCGGGTCACCGCGGGCAACGCGGCCGGTCTGAACGACGGCGCGACCGGTGCCCTGCTCGCCGACGAGGAGACCGCGCGCGAGCTAGGTCTGCCGATCGGGATGCGGCTCGTCGGGTTCGCCTTCGCCGGTGTCGAGCCCGAGGTGATGGGCGTCGGCCCGGTCCCCGCGACCGAGAAGGCCCTCAAGCGCGCAGGGCTGACCATTGAGGACATCGGCCTGTTCGAGGTCAACGAGGCGTTCGCGGTGCAGGTGCTCGCGTTCCTCGACCACTTCGGCATCGCCGACGACGACCCGCGCGTGAACAAGTGGGGCGGCGCGATCGCGATCGGCCACCCGCTCGCCTCGTCCGGTGTCCGGCTGATGACGCAGCTGTCGCGCCAGTTCGCCGAGCACCCCGAGGTCCGCTACGGCATCACCACCATGTGCATCGGCATCGGCATGGGCGGCACCGTGATCTGGGAGAACCCGAACTGGAACGGGGGCACGAAGTGACTGCCGCAGTCTTCCCCGACGAGGTCGTGACCAAGGCGACGACCCGGCTGGTCACCGTGCCGGGCCTCGACGGCCCGGTCGCGCTGATCACCCTGGACAACGGGTTCGACCACACCAAGCCGAACACGTTCGGCCCCGGCGGGCTGGCCAGCCTGAACGCCGCGTTCGACGAGGCCGTGGCGGCCAAGCCCGCCGCCGTCGCGGTGACCGGCAAGCCGTTCATCTTCGCGGTCGGCGCCGACCTGACCGGTGTGGAGCAGGTCGCCGACCGGGCGACCGCGCTGCAGATCGCGCAGCTCGGGCACGACGTGTTCCGCCGGTTCACCGACTCGGAGATCCCGACCTTCGCGTTCGTCAACGGCGCGGTGATGGGCGGCGGCCTTGAGCTGGCGCTGTCCTGTCACTACCGGACGCTGGCGAGCAACGCGGTGGCGATCTCGTTCCCCGAGGTGTTCCTCGGTCTGTTCCCCGGCTGGGGCGGCACGCAGCTGCTGCCGAACCTGATCGGCGCGGACAAGGCCGTCACGGTGATCATCGAGAACGCGTTGAGCCAGAACAGGATGCTCAAGCCCGCGCAGGCAGCGGAGCTGGGCATCGTCGACGCGCTGCTCGCGTCCCCCGACTACCTGGAGCAGTCCCTGCTCTGGCTGGCCGACGTGGTCAACGGCACGACAACCGTGCCACGGCCGGAGATCGACCGCGGCGAGGCGTGGGACGCGGCGATCGCCCGCGCGAAGGCCATTGCGGACGGGAAGACGCACGGCGCGTCCCCCGGCGCGACCAAGGCCGTCGAACTGCTGGAACTGGCCCGTGCCAACGACCTCACGGCCGGATACGCGGCCGAGACCGAGGCGCTTGCCGACGTGCTGATGACCGACGAGCTGCGGGCGGGCCTGTACTCGTTCAACCTCGTGCAGAAGCGCGCACGCCGCCCAGCGGGCGCGCCGGACAAGTCGCTGGCGCGTCCGGTCACCAAGGTCGGCATCGTCGGCGCGGGCCTGATGGCCTCGCAGATGGCGCTGCTGTTCGCGCGTCGGCTGCACGTTCCCGTGGTGCTGACCGACATCGACCAGGCCCGTGTGGACAAGGGCGTCGGCTACGTGCACACCGAGGTCGACAAGCTGGCGGGCAAGAAGAGGATCTCGCCGGACGAGGCGAACCGGTTGAAGGCGCTGGTGTCCGGCTCGCTGGACAAGGCCGCGTTCGCCGACGCCGACTTCGTGATCGAGGCGGTCTTCGAGAAGCTCGAGGTCAAGCAGCAGGTGTTCGCCGAGGTCGAGGAGCACGTCTCGGCCGAGTGCGTGCTGGCGACCAACACCTCGTCACTGTCCATCACGGACATGGCCGCCAAGCTCCAGCACCCCGAGCGGGTCGTGGGCTTCCACTTCTTCAACCCGGTCGCGGTCATGCCGCTGCTGGAGATCGTCCGCGCCGAGCACACCGACGACGCCACGCTGGCCACGGCGTTCAAGGTCGGCAAAGAGTTGAAGAAGTCGTCGGTGCTGGTCAAGGACGCGCCCGCGTTCGTGGTCAACCGGCTGCTCACCCGGTTCCTCGGTGAGATCACCGCAGGGCTGGACGAGGGAACGCCGTTCGACGTGGCCGACCACGCGCTCGACCCGCTCGGTCTGCCGATGACGCCGATGGTCCTGCTGCAGCTGGTCGGACCGGCCGTGGGCCTGCACGTCTCGGAGGTCATGCACAACGCGTTCCCGGACCGTTTCGGCGTGAGCGAGAACATGAAGCGCTTCGTCGAGGCGGGCAAGACTGCGGTGTGGCAGTGGGACGCGCAGGGCAACCAGACCCTCGACCCCGAGGTCGCGGCGCTCTGGCAGCCAGGCGACTCGCCGTCCACCGGCGCGCAGTTGCTCGACCGGACGCTGGTCGCGCTGGCCGACGAGGTCCGTCGCATGCTGGACGAGGGCGTCGTGGCCGAGGCTCAGGACATCGACCTGTGCCTGATCCTCGGCGCGGGCTGGCCATTCTGGCTCGGCGGCATCACGCCGTACCTCGACCGCGCCGGGATCTCCGAGCGGGTCACCGGCAAGCGGTTCCTCGAACAGGGTGTGGCGAGCGTTCCCACCTCCTGAACAGGCTGCTACCCAAGGGATTGATCCCCGACAGACTGAACACAGGGCGGTCGGCTTCGGTCGGCCGCCCTTCGGCGATCACGCCCCTCGGCGCCGCCGTGGCCGTTCCCGATGCCCCGCACCACACGTCCCAGCGGAGACGCGTCCACGCCGAGCGACGGTGGTCGAGTGCCATCGCCACCCGACCGCCGATGATGGCACCGTCCCCGACCCCCAGTTTGCGCGAGGACCATGCCGCGAGCTTGCCAAGCCGAACCGCCCCCCAGGTCCGCATGTCGTTCTCTCCCCTCCTGACGTGGACGAGGAGTGCGACGACGGCATCAGCGACAAAGTTGGAAACGACTGGCTGTGACGTGACTCACTGCGACGCGGTGGTGATCGGGCCGACCTCGATCTGACCGTCAGCGCCGACCGGACCGGCCTTCCAGGGGAGCGTGACCACGTCCGGCGTGCCCGGCAGGACGAACTCGACCTTGACCGGGTTCTCCGCCTTGCCCTTGCCCCTCGGCCAGCTCACGTCGAGCTGGGCGACGGCGGTGGCGTCCAGCGGCACCGGCTTGGGCATGCCGACCCCGTCGCCCATCGCGCGCTCCAGCGTCCGGCCGTCGGCGAGGACGAACCGGAAGTCGCCGAGGTAGCCCTCGATGGTGCACTGCCGCTTCTTCGCCTCGAAGAAGATCCCCAGGCCCCACCGCTCCGCATCGGCGCTCAGCCCGTCGAACTGCCCGGCCTCGTTCATGGAGATCTTCAGGTCGACGGCCCGGCAGGTGGCCGGATCGATCGCAGTGGTGGGCATACTCAGCGGCGGCTCCGGCACGCCGTTGCTCGCCGATACGGAACCACTCGCAGCCGGTGGCGTCGGCACAACTGTCGGCACCGGTGTGCTGGCAAGCCGCTCGGTGGCGTCCCAGCGGGGGAACGGGAACGTCAGCACGGCCACCAGGACCACGAGCACAGCGGCCAGCGGGATCAGGTGCAGCCGGGACCGGCGGCGCAACCGCAGCTCCGCGGAAAACGTGCGCGCGTCCGGCCAGCGCTTGCCCGGGTCGGACCGCAGCGCGCGGGAGACCACACGGGACACCGACTTCGGCAACGGCGTCCCGCCCGGTTCACCGACCGACACGCCGGTGAACAACTTGTACGCCAGCGCGCCGAGGCCGTAGACGTCTGTGCGTTCGTCCACGATCGCGCCCGGCCTCGCCTGCTCGGGCGCCATGTACCCGGGAGAACCGGCCACCTGGGTCAGTCCCGAGCTCCGAGTCAGCGCCTTGGCCAGCCCCAGGTCCGCCAGCACCACGCCCTCGCGCGCCCGGAAGAGCACATTGGACGGTTTCAGGTCGCGGTGGACCACGCCCATGTCGTGCAGCACCGTCACCGCTTCGGCGACGTCGACCAGGATCGCCGACGCTTCCTGGACGGACAGCGGACCAGCGGCCAGCCGGTCCTCCAGGCTGCCCAGTTCGGCGAGCGCGGTCACGAAGTACGGGCGGCCGTCCGGCAGCTCGCCGATGTCGAAGACCCGCAGTATCCGGTCGGAATCGGCCTGCCGCAGCAGCCTTGCCTCGGTCAGGAAGCGCTCCCGGACATCCAGGTGTCGTGACCAGTTGTCAGCGAGGACCTTGATGGCCACCTCGCCGCCGAGCATGTCGTCCTGGGCACGCCACACCGACGCGAAGGCACCTGTGCCCAGCAGGCCGGACACCCGGTAACGACCGATCTGCTCGATCACCTGACCCCCGATATGCTGTCCTGGTCGATCGGGGGAAGATGCTAGTCCACCAGGAGCTTGAGGATCTGGCGAAGCGAGCAACTTCCGGCGACCGAGTGGCGCTGGACGAGCTGCTCCGCAAGATCCAGCCCGGAGTCCTGCGGTTGTGCGGCCGCTATCTGCCGTGCGTCCAGGACGCCGAGGAGGCGTGCCAGGACGTCCTGCTCAAGGTCGCCGAACACCTGCCCCGGTTCGAGTGGCGCAGCAAGTTCAGCACGTGGCTGCACACCGTGGTGAGCAACAGCGCGCTGACCACATACCGCTCGCTCAAACGCCGGGCCGTGCAGACCGGTGTGGACGACCAGCTCGCCGCCCGGCCGGATCCGCGCACGACCAGTGTGATCGCCGGGTCCCGCGTGGACCTGCTCGACGCGCTGGAAACTCTCGAAGCCGACCGTCCCAAGCTGGCCGCCGCGTTCGTGCTGCGGGACATCTCCCAGCTCAGCTACGCCGAGATCGCCCGACAGCTCGACGTCCCCGAGGGAACGGTCAAGGCCAGGGTGCACAATGCCCGGCAGGTCGTCCGGGAGCTGCTCAACACCGACAGACACACGTGACAGATGCCGTCAACCTGACGGCCACTGATGATCCACTTCTCCCTCCTACGGTCCGGCGCATGGAACACAAGCGCAGAGACTTCCTCAGACGCGCGGGGTTGGCCGGAGCCGCCGGTTTGGTCGGCTCAGCCGCCATCCCATCGGCGAGCGAAGCCACCGCCGCGCCGCTGGACGCGGACATCACCAGCGAACTCGGCCGTCTGCTCGGCCGGGGCCGATACCGCTGGCTGGCAGGCGACCACCACACGCACACGCAGTACTCGTACGACGCGATGTACACCGTGGACAATGTGGTGTCCGGCGCCCGGTTACACGACATCGACTGGCTGGTCATCACCGACCACGGGTACCCGGCGCACGAGCGGTCCTCGGTCGAGCCGACCAATGTGGACGTCCGCGCCGCCCGCCGCAAGCACCACGATGTGCTGCTGTGGCAAGGAATGGAGTGGAACGTACCCGGTGCCGAGCACGCCACTGTCTTCTTCGCCCCCGGCGCCGACGAGGCCACCTTGCTGCGCACCTTCGAGCGCACGCACGACTCGCGCCTGACCGACTCCGGACCGGGGTCGCCCGAGAACGAGGCCAAGGCTCTCGCCGCCGTCCGCTGGCTGCGGCAGAACACGCGCGACCCGATCGTCGTCGTGAACCACCCCAGCCGTAACGGCCGTGTCGCACCGCACGAGCTACGCGCGATGCGCGACACCGGTCTCGTCATCGGCATGGAAGGCGCGCCCGGTGCGCAGGCCGACGGTTTCCCGAAGCCCAACGGGAATGGCGGCGCACGCGGTGGGTACGGCAACAGCCCTGGCACCGACTCGTGGCCCGGCTACGGCGCCGAGACATACCGGACCTATGGCGGGTTCGACTGGATGACCACAAAAGTGGGTGGCGTCTGGGACTCCCTTCTGTCCGAGGGCAAGGGTTTCTGGATCACAAGCAATTCCGACTCCCACTACAACAGGGGCGACGTGCTGACGAGGCCAGCCGTGCCCGGTGACTACTTCGACAAGACCGGGAAGTACCCTGACCCGGTCAATTCCGGTGTGCCACAACTGTTCGCACCGTACGCCGACTTCTATCCAGGCGAGTTCAGCCGGACCTATGTCGGCGCGACCGCACGCTCCCATACCGCCGTCGCGTCCGCCCTACGCGACGGCCGGGTCTGGGTGACCCACGGTGGCCTGGTCGACAACCTGGAAGTGTCCGCTTACGGCGACGGCCAGTTCGCGACGTACGGCGGACGCATCCGAGTCCGCAGAGGTTCGTCTGTCACCGTCGTCATCGTGGCACGCCTGGCCTGCCGCCCCAACGGAAGCGGTTCCATCCCCACACTGCGCCGTATCGACCTGATTCAAGGCCATGTCACCGGAACCGCCGCACCCGATGCGGCAACTGCCCCCGCGACCAGAGTAGCGCAATCCTTCGAGCCGCGCTGGTGGCCCGGGCACACCGTGCTCTTCCAGCACACGTTCCGCAACGTCCGCGCGCCTTTCTACGCACGGGTGCGGGGAACCGACGGAAACCGCCACTCCGCCGGCGGGATCGAGCCGGTCGCCGACGTCGTCGGCGACTCCGATCCGTTCAGGGACATGTGGTGCTACACGAATCCGGTGTTCGTCGACGTGTGGTGACCGGGCGCGGCGGGTACCACCGTCCTGTGATCCGAATCGGGACATCGGGCTGGTTGTACCCGCCGTGGCGGGGCGTGTTCTATCCGGACGGGCTGCCGCACCGCCGGGAACTGGAGTACATCTCGCGACTCGTCGACTCGGTGGAGATCAACGGTTCGTTCTACTCGCTGCAGCGCCCGGCCAGCTACCTGCGCTGGGCCGCGGCGACTCCCGACGACTTCGTGTTCGCCGTGAAGGGCGGCCGCTTCATCACGCACATGAAGCGGCTCAGGGATGTCCGGACGCCGTTGGCCAACTTCCTCGCGTCCGGGGTGCTGGCACTGGAGCACAAGCTCGGGCCGGTGCTGTGGCAGTTTCCGGCGACCTTCGGCTTCGACGCGGACCTGCTCACCGAATTCCTCGGCATGCTGCCGCGGTCGACCGCCGAGGCCGCGGCGCTCGCCGCCGGTCACGACTCCAGATTGGACGGTCGCGCCTGGATCGACGTGATCACGGACCGTCCACTCCGCCACGCCTTCGAAGTACGCCATCCGAGTTTCGCTGACCCCGCGTTCCCCGCACTGTTGCGCCGCCACGACGTCGCTCTGGTCATCGCGGACACGGCCGGGAAGTTCCCCTACTTCGACGACATCACAACGGATTTCACCTACATCCGACTGCACGGTGACGTCGAGCTCTACGCAAGCGGGTACAGCGGTGACGCGCTTGACTTGTGGGCCAACAGGATTCGCCGATGGAACACGGACACGTACGTCTACTTCGACAACGACATGAAGGTGCGGGCGCCTGGCGACGCCATAGCGTTACGAAAACGGCTCCCGAAGACACGATAGTGTGATCAACAGTGAAATCGGCGGACAACGGCCGCCGAACGCGGCAACCTGGAATGACGCGACCGGACGACGGGTCGCATCACGTCAAGCACCAGCCACCCAGGGGATCTCACATGTCGAAGCTTGTTCAGCGCGCCCTTTTCACCAGCCTGCTCACCGTGGGCGCCCTTCTGCCAGCCGTGCCCGCGTCGGCGGCCGACGCGGTCGCGAACTGCGATCGCGGCGAGTTCTGCGCGTGGCCAAAGGAAAACCACGAGGGCACACCCGTCAGACACACCTTGGAGACAGCCAACCCGGGCGAGTGCGTGCCGCTCGACGGCCTCGTCGCCAAGTCGATCGCCAACCGTCTGACCAAGGATGTCACTGTGTATCAAGGAAAAGACTGTTCCACCGAGGCCGAGTTCACCACATATCCCCAAGGCGGCACGTTCGTACCCGACGTACCGTTCGTGGTGCGAGCCATCCAGATCTGGCAGTAGGGAAGCACGGATGTCCCCTGTCATCAGGATGTGGTGAAACCACCGCGGCCTCACCACGCGGGCGCGAGACCTCTCAGAGCTTCGCGGGGAGGTGGACTTCGACCGCGAGCCCGCCGTCGGGCACGGGGTAGGCGCTGACCTGGCCGAGGTGCGCGAGCACGACGGCCCGCACGATCGACAGGCCCAGACCGGTGCCGGTCCGGGCCGTGCGGTCGACTCCGCCACGACGGAAGGGCTCGAAGAGTTCTCCGACGCGCGTGGCGTCGATGTGTGGGCCGGAGGAGCTCACCCGCAGCGTCGCCCATTCCGGCGTGGCCGACGTGCGGACATCTATCCATCCACCGTCGATGTTGTGGCGGACCGCGTTTTCAAGGAGGTTGCCAGCGACACGTTCGAGCAGTGCGGGGTCGCCGACGGCCGGGGCCGGGGCGGTGCGGAAGGTCGGGGTGATGCCTCGGGGTTCGGCCTCGGCGCGGACACCGTGCCAGGCGGTGGCCACTGTGCTGGCGAGGTCGACGGGTTCGCGGACGCCCAGGCCCATGCCGTCGGTGCGGGCGAGCAGCAGCAGGGCGTCCACGAGCTGGCCTGATCGCAGCGTCGCGGCGCGCACGACGCCTGCCATCCGGCGTAGTTCGGCGACGTCCGCGTCCGGGTCGGTCAGCGTGACGTCGAGCTCGGTGCGGATGACCGAGAGCGGGGTGCGCAGTTCGTGGCTGGCGTTGGCCACGAACCGGCGCTGGGACTCGAACGCCGCCTGCAGGCGGGCGAGCATGGCGTCGAAGGTGTCGGCCAGTTCGGCGAGCTCGTCACGTGGGCCCTCATAGGCGATGCGTGAGCCGAGCGACTCGGCGGACAGGCGGCGGGCGGTCATGGTGACCTCCCGCAACGGACGGAGGATGCGGCCCGTGAGGGTCCAGGAAAGGAGGGCAGCCGCGGCCACCACGGCAGCGAAGGCGATGGAGCCATAGACGAGGATGCGTTCGCGTGCGTCGTCCTGCAGCACCTCGGCGAGGTCGGCCGCGTCGATCTGCGTGCCGTTGACCACGACAGACGTTCCGCCTGGCAGGGTTGGCACCGACCCGGCCACGTCACCGGCGAGCAACCAGCCGAGCCACAACAACATCACGCTGACCGCTGCCGCCAAACCGGTGGCCAGCAAGGTGATGCGGACGCGCAGGCGCAACCCGCCCCTGGTGGTCACCCCGCTTCGGTACCGGCCACCGGAACCCGGTAGCCGGAGCCGACCACGGTGTCGATCAGGCCGGGCTCGCCCAGCTTCTTGCGAAGCGTCATGACGGTCACGCGTACCGTCGTGGTGAACGGGTCGGCGTTCTCGTCCCAGACGCGCTCGAGCAGTTCCTCGCTGCTCACCACGGATCCGCCCGCGGCGAGGAGGACCTCGAGCACGCCGAACTCCTTGCGGGTCAGCTCGACGGCACGGCCCGCCCGGCTGACCGTGCGCTTGGCCGGGTCGAGCTCGAGGTCGCCGACGGTCAGCACCGGCGGCGTCGCCGGCGTGGCACGGCGGGCGAGGGCGCGGACGCGCGCGACCAGTTCGGGGAAGGCGAAGGGCTTCGCCAGGTAGTCGTCCGCGCCGAGGGACAGGCCCTCGACGCGGTCCTCCACCGTGCCGCTCGCGGTCAGCATCAGCACGCGGGTGAGCGCGCCGGAGGAGACGATCTCACTGCACAGCTCGTCGCCGGACATACCCGGCAGGTCACGGTCGAGCACGATCACGTCGTACCGCGTGATCGTGGACTTCTCGTGGCCCGCGTCGCCGTCCAGCGCGACGTCGACGGCCATGCCTTCCCGGCGCAGGCCGCGGGCGATCGCCTCGGCCAGAGCCTCTTCGTCCTCGACTACCAGAACTCGCACTGTCTCAGTCCTTCGTGGACGCTCTGACTTCTCCGATGGCGGGTTCGCCGAGCCGACCGGCGGCCCACTCGGTGACCCGCCTGGCCACGTCCTGTGCGGTCAGGCCGAGGTCGGCGAGTACCTCCGCACGCGTACCATGATCCTGGAACTGTTGCGGTACACCGAGATCACGCAACGGCACGTCCACTTCGGCGTCGCGCATGGCCGCGGCGAGCGCCCAGCCGAAGCCGCCGTGCCTGCCGCCGTCCTCGACGGTCACGACGAGGCGGTGGCGTGCGGCCATCTCCACGAGCGTCGTAGGCACCGGCGTCACCCAGCGTGGGTCGACCACCGTGACGCCGATCCCGTGGTCGGCCAGTCGTTCGGCGGCGGCCATGGCCAGTTCGCCGAACACACCGACGGCCGCGAGCAGGATGTCCTCGCTCTCGCCCGCCCGGCGCAGCACATCGACGCCGCCGACCCGCTCGAGAGCCGTGATCTCCGCACCGACCGCGGCCTTCGGGAACCGCAGGACGGTCGGGCCGTCGTCGATGTCGGTGGCTTCGCGCAGCAGCTCGGACAGCGACCTGGCGTCACGCGGGGCGCAGACCCGGATCCCCGGGATGGTTCCGAGGATGGAGATGTCCCACATGCCGTGGTGGCTGGCGCCGTCGGGACCAGTGATCCCCGCGCGGTCCAACACCACCGTGACCGGCTGCTTGTGCAGCGCCACGTCCATCAGCAACTGGTCGAACGCCCGGTTGAGGAACGTCGCGTACACCGCGACCACCGGGTGCATGCCGCCCATGGCCAGCCCGGCCGCCGAGGTCAGCGCGTGCTGCTCGGCGATGCCCACATCGAAGCAGCGTCCGGGGAACTTCGCGGCGAACTTGTCCAGCCCGGTCGGGCCCAGCATCGCCGCCGTGATCGCCACGATGTCGTCGCGGTCGGCGCCCAGCCGGACGAGTTCGTCGGAGAACACCGACGACCAGGTGGCTTTCTTCGGGTTGACCGGTTCACCGGTGATGGGGTCCATCACGTCGGTGGCGTGCATCTGGTCGGCCTCGTGGTTCTCGGCGGGGGCGTATCCGTTGCCCTTGCGGGTCGCCGCGTGCACCACGACCGGGCCGCCGTACTCCTTTGCCCGACGCAGCGCGGCTTCCATCGCGTGCACGTCGTGCCCGTCGACAGGTCCGACGTACTTGAGGCCGAGGTCCTCGAACATCATCTGCGGGCTGAGCGCGTCCTTGATTCCGCGCTTGGCCGCGTGCAGCGCCGCGTAGATCGGTTTGCCGACGACCGGCGTGTTCTGCAGGACCTTGCGGCCGCCTTCGAGAGCCTTCTCGTAGCCGGGCTGCAGGCGCAGCGACGCCAGGTGATCGGCGAGCCCACCGATGGTGGGCGCGTAGGACCGGCCGTTGTCGTTGACCACGATCACGATCGGGCGCGTGTGGTCCGCGGCGATGTTGTTCAACGCCTCCCAGCACATACCGCCGGTCAACGCGCCGTCACCGACGACAGCGATGACGTGCCGCCGCTGTGAACGCAGCTGGAACGCCTTCGCCAGACCGTCGGCATAGGACAGTGCGGTGGAGGCATGGCTGTTCTCCACCAAGTCGTGTTCGCTCTCGGCACGCGACGGGTACCCCGACATGCCACCACGCTGACGCAGCGTGTCGAAGCCGCCGCTGCGGCCCGTCACGATCTTGTGCACGTAGCTCTGGTGACCGGTGTCGAAGACGATCGCGTCGCTCGGCGAGTCGAACACGCGGTGCACCGCGAGGGTCAGCTCGACAACCCCGAGGTTGGGGCCGAGATGTCCACCGGTCCTGGCGACCTTGTCCACCAGAAACGAGCGGATCTCACCGGCGAGCCGGACCACCTCCTCGTCGGTGAGGCGCTTCAAGTCGGTCGGTCCGTGCAGGTTCTCCAGCAGAGTCACTGCTTCCACCTCGTCTGAGTCGCTCCACTCCGTACTCGTCTGCCCGGCTTCCCGCCCCAACCGGCTTCCAGCCAGTCTACGGACGGCCCGCGAGTGCGGCCCGGGCGGCACGAACCTGACCGGCGGACGCTGCGGAAGTTGTAAGGTCCCAGCAGGAACGCTGGGGTCAGGGAGGACCGGGGGAAATGAGCGTGCCAGAGGTTGGTCAGCAGCAGCTGATCAGGCGGATCGGCCGTGCGCTGCTCGGCGCGGCGCCGCCGAACTGGAAGCAGATCAGGGCGGAGTACCGGTCGGCGGGCCGACACATCGAGGTCGACGTGATGGTGGCGGGCGACGACGGCCAGCCGTACCCGATCCGGCCGCCGATGGACGTCGTGGACCTGTTCGGAGAACTGCGCGCGGCGATGTACCGGCCCGGCAGAGGAACCTGGCTTTCGGGCGTCTACCTGCTGGATCACCCATCGAAGTTCAACGCGGAGTTCGAGCCGGACACCGAGCCGAGATGGCGCAGGACGCCACCCCCGATCGGCTTCCAGGACGAACTGCGCCAATTCCCCCGTGAGGATGCCCACATCCCCGCCTGGCTGCGCGCAAGAGCAGGCCTGCCGCCCCTCCCCGAACAAACCCCACCACCAGCCCAGCAACCACCGGCACCGGCACCGGCACCGGGCCAGCAAGCCCCAACACCGGACCAACCAGCCGCGACACCCGGCCAGCAGGCAACCCCACCGGGACAGCCAGTCACAGCGCCACGTCAGCAGCTACCAGCACCCGGCCAACCGCTCGAAGCACTGGGCCACCCGGCCGCGGCAACCGATCAGCATGCGACGCCGCCTGGCCAACGACCCACGGCGCCAGGCCAGCAGACAGCGCCAGGCCACCAAGCCCCGCCACCAGGTCAGCCACCGATGGCGCCAGGTCAGCCACCGATGGCGCCAGGTCAGCCACCCACTGCACCAGCCCAACCACCCGCCCCCACTGGCCAGCAACCAGGCACAGCACTGGACCAACCAGCCACAACATCACGCCAGCACACAGCAACGCCAGGTCAGCACACAGCACCAGACCACCAAGCCCCGCCACCAGGTCAGCCACCGATGGCGCCAGGTCAGCCACCCACTGCACCAGGCCAACCACCCGCCCCAGCTGGCCAGCAGGTGGCGGCTCCTGGCCAACCATTCGAAGCACTGGGCCAACCAGCCACAACATCAGGCCAGCAGGCAACGGCGCCGGAACTGCCCGGCACGCCGCACGGACCAGCCGATGCTTCCAGCGCGCCACCCATGCCCCACGGGCCACAGGGCGAGCACGGGCTGACCGGTCCCGGAGGAGCTGACGGCGTGGCGACTCCTCCCCCGCCCGGTTCCCCGGCATCAGGCCCGGGCTTCGGCCGACATGCGGATGAGCAACACGGGTTCGCCGGAACGGCGGGTGCGCAGCTGCCCACCCCACCTGGCGGCACACCACTCCCGCCCCAGGGCTTCACGAACCCGCCACCCGGGCCAGCGGGCACGCCATCCGGATTCGCTGCCCCCGGCGACCACACGGCCGGACCAGCGACCAGCCCGACAACAGGGCTACCTGGCGGCGGCCGTGCCAACACGTCGCCTGGCGAACCACCATCAAGTCCCGCCACCAGCAGGCACTCAGCCGGACCAGGGAGCAACCCGCCCCCGCCACAAGGCTTCGCCAACCCACCAGGACCACCGAACACACCTGCCCCGTCAGGGCAACCAGGGGCACCGAGTCCCGTGTTCGGGCCGACTGGGTTGGGTGGCAGTGCGGCGTTGGGGGCCGCGCGCGGTCGGGCGTCGCTTCCGTCGTCCATGGTGTTCGGCCCGGTCGGGGAGCCGCCTGCTGCCTCGTCACCTGGTTCCCCGGGTGGTGGGCCTTCCGGGGTCAGTCAGGGCGAACCGCCGCTGGCCGAGCCAGGCGCGGCGTTGTCCTCGCAGACTGAGCCCGGTGGGGTGATCAGCAGCATGCCGCCGGAGGGCAGCCTGCCTCCTCCTGGTCACTAGGCGCCAGGACCGGCTGGTCGCTTGCCCGGCGCGCGGGGCTGGCGGAGGATCGAGCATTTGACACTCCCGGCCACGAAGAACGGCCACACGAGGGACGACGCACGAGGGAGCGGCTTGTTCCGGATCGCTACGCACATTTCCGCGCGGGTGACACATCTGCGGCAACCGGGTGGTGAGGTCTACGAGTTGGCGAGACACGAGACCGAGCCCGCTGTCGTCGCTGTGAAGTGCTGGCAGTGTGGGGCGACTGTGGCGATCTACGCGGCGTCGCGCAAGGACACCTCCCGCGAGCGGCGGACCTATCTCATCCGTGCTGTGCTCACCGCGGCCATCACGCTCGCGTTGGCCATGGTTGTGGCCTGGGCGTTCCGTGCCGAGGCTGGTACCGCGGGTGTGTTCGTGCTCATCGGTGGGCTTGTCACCGCGTGGCTCACGTTGGCCAACCTCGGGCATGCCGTGCTCAGTCAGGAATGTGGCGTCACGTACGAGTCCGTCGAGGACAGCGAAGTGTTCCACGAGGCCGAGTTCGGTTACGGCACCCGCCGTCGCTGATCTTGTGTTGCGCATGGCGCAGTGATGCTCCGGTTCGGCCGACCCGGCCCGTAGGGTTGGGGTCTGCCGAGACGAGATCGGAGTGCTGGGATGGCCGAGCTGTTCATCGGAGGAGAGTGGGTTTCCGCGCTCGTCGGCGCGACGCGGGAGATCCGGTGTCCCGCCGACGGTTCGTTGGTCGCCACGGTCGACGAGGCCGACAGCAGCGACACCGAGTCGGCGATCGACGCCGCCCGCCGTGCCTTCGACGTCGGCCCGTGGCCCCGCACTCCCGCCAGCCACCGCGGTGACCTGCTGCTCAGGGTCGCCGACCTGATCGCGAGGGACACATCCGGCTACGCGCGGGCCGAGTCGCTCGACACCGGCAAACGCCTGGTCGAAAGCGAGTACGACATGGCCGATGTCGTCTCGTGCTTCCGCTATTTCGGCAAGCTCGCCGCGAACGACTCCGGCCGGATCGTCGACGCGGGCAACCCCGACATCGCCAGCCGGATCGTCTACGAACCGGTCGGTGTGTGCGGGCTGATCACGCCGTGGAACTACCCGCTGCTGCAGGCTGTCTGGAAGGTCGCGCCCGCGCTCGCGGCGGGCAACACGTTCGTGCTCAAGCCGAGCGAGCTCACACCGAGCACGGCCATCCTGCTCATGCGCACGCTTCAGGAAGCCGGTCTGCCGGACGGCGTGGCCAACCTCGTGCTCGGCGCCGGGGCGCAGGCGGGGGCTCCGCTGGCCGAGCACCCGGATGTCGACCTGGTGTCGTTCACCGGTGGTCTGGCGACGGGCACGAAGGTCGCCGCGGCCGCGGCCGCCACGGTCAAGAAGGTCGCGCTGGAGCTCGGCGGGAAGAACCCGAACATCGTGTTCGCCGACGCGGACTTCGAGACCGCCGTCGACTACGCGATCACCGCCGTGTTCCTGCACTCCGGCCAGGTGTGTTCGGCGGGCGCCCGGCTGATCGTGCAGAACGAGCTGCACGACGAACTGGTCGACGAGATCGTCCGGCGCACCGAGCGGATCCGGCTCGGCGGCCCGTTCGACGTGATGGCCGAGACCGGCCCGCTGATCTCGGCCGCGCACCTGGAGAAGATCGAGCACTACGTCGCCGCGGCGATGACTGAGGGCGCGACGTTGCGGACCGGCGGCTGGCGACCGGAGGACGAGCGTCTCAAGGACGGCTTCTACTACCTGCCCACTGTGCTCACCGACGTCAAGCAGGGCAGCTACGCGGTGCGGGAGGAGGCGTTCGGTCCCGTGCTGACCGTTGAGCGGTTCACCGACGAGGACGACGCTGTCCGGATCGCCAACGACACGCACTACGGCCTTGCCGGTGGCGTGTTCACCAAGGACGGCGACAAGGCGCAGCGGGTGGCCGCGCGGCTGCGGCACGGCACGATCTGGATCAACGACTACCACCCGTACCTGCCGCAGGCCGAATGGGGCGGTTTCAAGCGGTCCGGTGTCGGCAGGGAACTCGGCCGCGCCGGGCTGGCCGAGTACCAGGAGGCCAAGCACATCTACCAGAACCTGCGGCCGGGACCGCAGTACTGGTTCAGTCGCCCGGAATGAGGAGGGCCACGGCCTCCACGTGGTGGGTCATCGGGAACGCGTCGAACGCCCGCACGACCTCCAACCGGTAGCCGTGCAGCTGGAACCGGGCGACGTCCCGGCCGAGCGCGGCCGGGTCGCACGCCACGTACACCACACGCTGGGGCCCGCGTGCCGCGATGGCGTCCACGACGTCGTGCCCGGCGCCCTTGCGGGGAGGGTCGAGCACGACGACCTCCGGGTCCGGGCCGTCGAGCACGCCGTCCCGCAGCGCGTTCTCGACTCTCCGCGAAACCGACACCACCTGTGGCAGGTCGGCCAGCAGCCGGTGGGAGTCCGATGAGGACGGCCCGCTCTGCTCGACCGCCAGCACCCGGCCGTCCGGACCGACCTGCTCCGCCAGCACGGACGCGAACAGCCCGACTCCGCTGTACAGGTCCCACGCCCAGGCGCCCAGTGAGGCCTCGGCCCACTCCCCCACCGCGACCGCGAGCGTGTCCGCGGCCGCCGGGTGGACCTGCCAGAAGTTGAACGCGTCCATCTCCCAGTGCCTGCCCGCGGCGAACTCGACCGCCTCGCCCTCGCCCGCGACCGGCGTGCGCTGCCAGTGCATCCGGCCGCGGTGGCCGCGGGTGAGCTTGATCTGGCGGGCGTTGATGTGCCCTCGGCCGTCCCTGACCAGTTCGAGTTCGCTGTCCTTGGCGAAGTCCTGACCGGCGACCGACTCGACCAGGCCGGGCACGGTGATCGGGCAGTGCCCGACCGGGACGACGGCGTGGCTGCGGTGCGGGTGGAACCCGGGCATCCCGTCGTAGCCGACGGCCATCCGCACGCGCGTCCGCCAGCCGAGCAGCCCGCCGGTGAGTTCCTCGACCACGACCGGGATGCTCCGCCCGGTCGCCTTGGCCAGGTGCTCGGACACCACAGTGGCCTTCAGTTTCCGTTGCGCCTCAGCGGAAGCGTGCTGCCAGTCGCAGCCACCGCAGGCTCCCGGCCCGGACAGCGGGCACGGCGCCTGCACCCGGTCGGGCGAGGCGGTCAGGATCTCCACCGCGTCCGCGCGGCAGAACGAACCGCCTTTGTCCTCGGTGACCTCGGCGATCACGCGTTCACCCGGCAGCGCGTGCCGCACGAACAGGACACGGCCCTCGTAGCGGGCGATGCAGTGGCCGCCGTGTGCCACGACACCGACCTCGATGTCGAGCCTGCGGCCTTTCCAGTTCAGTTTCGCCCCTGCGGTCACTTGGTGTCCTCGCCATGCAGGCCGCGCCGCACGGAGCCGGGCGCGATCACGGCCTTGTCGTGCACCTTCTCCGAGGATGCCAGCTGCCACGGCACGCTGGTGACCATCACACCGGGCTGGAACAGCAGCCGTCCCTTGAGCCGCAACGCGCTCTGGTTGTGCAGGAAGTGTTCCCACCAGCGGCCGACGACGTACTCCGGGATGAACACGGTGACCACGTCACGCGGGTTCTTGGTGCGCGTCCGTTTGACGTAGTCCAGCACTGGCTTGGTGATCTCCCGGTACGGCGACTCGATCACCTTCAGTGGGATCTTGAACCCGTTGGCTTCCCAGTCCTTGACGAGCATCCGGGTGTCGCGGTCGTCCACATTGACCGTCACGGCCTCCAGCACGTCCGGCCGGGTGGCCTTGGCGTACGCCAGCGCGCGCCGGGTCGGCAGGTGCAGTTTGGACACCAGCACGATCGCGTGGTTGCGCGACGGCATCACCGTCGGGCGTCCCTCCTCGGCCTCCCGCAGTTCGTCGGCGACCCGGTCGTAGTGCTTCTTGATCCCCGTCATCAGCGCGAAGATCGCGGTCATCGCGGCGATCGCGATCCACGCGCCGACGAGGAACTTGGTGATCAGCACGATCACGAGCACGGTCCCGGTCATCGCGAGGCCGAACGCGTTGATGCCCTGCGAGCGCCGCATCCTGCGCCGCGCGGCCGGGTCGGTCTCGTTGCGCAGCAGGCGGTTCCAGTGCCGGATCATCCCGGTCTGGCTCAGCGTGAACGACACGAACACGCCGACGGTGTAGAGCGGGATCAGCTTGGTCGGGTCCGCCTCGAACGCGATCACGAGCAGGATGGCGAACCCGGCGAGGAAGACGATGCCGTTGGAGAACGCCAGCCGGTCGCCGCGGGTGTGCAGCTGGCGAGGCAGGTAACGGTCCTGCGCCAGGATCGAGCCGAGCACCGGGAAGCCGTTGAACGCGGTGTTCGCGGCCAGCACCAGGATCAATGCGGTGAACCCGATGACGAAGAAGTAACCGGGCGCGAAACCGGAGAACACCGCCTGCGACAGCTGCGCGATCACGGTCTGCTGCTGGTAGCCGTCCGGCGCGTTGACCAGCTGCGTGTCCGGGTGCTCGGCCAGCACCACGCCGGTCAGCCTGGCCAGGTAGATCACGCCCATGAACATGACCACCGAGATCATGCCGAGCATCAGCAGGGTGGTGGCCGCGTTGCGTGACTTCGGCTTCTTGAACGCCGGGACACCGTTGCTGATCGCCTCGACACCGGTCAGCGCCGCACAGCCCTGGGTGAACGCCCGCAGCACCAGGAACACGAACGCGAATCCCATCAGGTGGTCGTTCTCGGCATGCAGTTCCAGTCCCGCACTTGCCGCGTGCACGTCGTCGTCCAGCGCCAGCGTGCGGAAGAAGCCCCAGCCGAGCATCACGAAGATGCCGACCATGAACGCGTAGGTGGGGATCGCGAAGGCGGTGCCGGACTCGCGCACGCCCCGCAGGTTCATCGCGGTCAGCAGCACGATCGCGATGACCGAGAACAGCACCTTGTTGTGGCCGATCCACGGCACCAACGCGCCCAGGTTCTCCGCAGCGGACGAAATGGACACCGCGACAGTAAGTACGTAATCCACCAGCAGCGCACTGGCGACCGTCAGTCCCGCCTTCGGCCCCAGGTTGACCGTGGCGACCTCGTAGTCACCGCCGCCGCTGGGATACGCGTGCACGTTCTGGCGGTAGCTCATGACCACCGTGAGCAGGACGATGATGACAGCGAGCCCGATCCACGGCGCGTACACGAACGAGGCGATGCCCGCGATGCTGAGGGTCAGGAAGATCTCTTGCGGCGCGTAGGCGACGCTGGACAGGGCGTCCGAGGCGAACACGGGCAGCGCCACCCGTTTGGGCAGCAGCGTGTGACCAAGGCTGTCACTGCGGAAGGGCCTGCCCACGAGAAGGCGCTTCGCCGCCGTTGAGAACTTCGACACGGGGACAGAGCGTAAGTCCTCCCGTCACCCGGGTGGAGCACCGGACGGTAGGTTCTTGCCGGACGAGGCACAGAGATCTTCGAGGAGGCTGGTCGTGCACGTGGTGATCATGGGCTGCGGCCGGGTCGGGTCGTCGCTCGCGGCCGCGCTGGAGCGCCTCGGCCACACGGTCGCCGTCATCGACAAGGACGTCCAGGCTTTCCGCAGGCTGAGCCAGGATTTTCACGGTTCGCAGGTGGTCGGGATCGGGTTCGACCGGACCGTGTTGATCAAGGCGGGGGTCGAGCGGGCCGGTGCGTTCGCGGCGGTGTCCAGCGGCGACAACTCCAACATCATCTCGGCCAGGGTGGCCAGGGAGACGTTCGGCGTCGAGCATGTCGTGGCCCGCATCTACGACGAGAAGCGCGCGGCGGTCTACGAGCGGCTCGGCATCCCGACCGTGGCGACTGTGCCGTGGACCACGGACCGGTTCCTGCGGACGCTGCTGCCGGACGGCGTGGCGTCGGCGTGGCGGGAGCCGTCGGGCAAGGTGGCGGTGCTGCAACTGCCGGTGCACGAGTCGTGGGCAGGCCACCGCGTGCGGGCGCTGGAGGAGGCCACCGGCTGCCGCGTGGCGTTCATCATGCGGTTCGGTTCGGGCGTGTTGCCTGACGCCAAGACGGTCGTGCAGGCAGACGACGTGATCTACGTGGCGGCGTTGTCCGGCACGGTCAGTGACATCAGCAACGCGGCGGCGCAGCCACCGGAGGAGGAGAGCTAGATGCGGGTCGCGATCGCCGGGGCGGGTGCCGTCGGCCGGTCCATCGCCGCCGAACTGGTGGCGAACGGGCACCAGGTCATGCTGATCGAGCGGCAGGCCGCCCAGTTCGAGCCACACACGGTCGAGCAGGCCGAGTGGGTGCTGGCCGACGCGTGTGAGCTGTCGTCGCTTGAGGACGCCGGTCTGCAGTTGTGTGACGTCGTTATCGCGGCCACCGGCGACGACAAGGTGAACCTGGTGGTGTCGCTGCTGGCCAAGACCGAGTTCGCGGTGCGCCGCGTGGTGGCCCGCGTCAACGACCCTGCCAACGAGTGGCTGTTCACCGAGGCGTGGGGCGTGGACGTGGCGGTGTCGACGCCTCGGATCCTGGCCGCGATGGTCGAGGAGGCGGTCAGCGTCGGCGACGTCGTGCAGCTGCTGACGCTGCGCCAGGGGCAGGCCAACCTGGTGGAGATGACCCTGCCGGAGGACACGCCGCTGGCGGGCAGGCCGGTGCAGGAGATCACGCTGCCGAGGGACGTGGCGCTGGTGACGATCCTGCGTGGCGGCCGGGTGATCGTGCCGCAGCCGGAGGACACGTTCGAGCCGGGCGACGAGTTGCTGTTCGTGGCCGCCGCGAACAGTGTCGAACAGGAAATTCGGACGGCGTTGGGCTCCTGATCGGATACCGTCGGGCGGGTGTTCACGCCTGGGGACAAGATCGAGACCGAGCGGCTGTGGCTGCGCACGTTCACACCGGCTGACCTGGACGAGCTGTACGACGTCCGGTCACGGCCGCAAGTGCACACCTACCTCTACGGCGAGGCGCTGAGCCGCGACGAGGTCAAGGCCAAGCTGGACGAGCGGATCGCGAAGATGTCCCGGCTGACCCAGCCCGGCGACTCGATCCTGCTCGCCGTGGTGCGCCGGGACACCGGCGCGATGATCGGCGACGTGAATCTGGAATGGCTGCCGGGATCCCACCAGCAGGCCGAGATCGGGTACGTGCTGCACCCGGACCACTACGGGCAGGGATTCGCCACCGAGGCGGCGAGGCCGTTGCTGCGGATCGCGTTCGAGGAGCTGAAGGTGCGTCGCGTGATCGGCAGGCTGGACGCGCGCAACGCGGCGTCCGGGCGGGTGCTGGAGAAGCTGGGCATGCGCAAGGAAGCACACTTCGTGGAGAACGAGTACGTCAAGGGCGAGTGGGTCAGCGAGGCCGTCTACGCCATCCTCGCCCGCGAATGGGCGGCCTCAGCAGGCTGACGCGACCGACGGCAGGTCGCCCGCGAGGTACGCGCTGAGCGGCACGCCCATCGTGGCGCGGAACTCGGCGGTCATGTGCGACTGGTCGTAGTACCCGCTCTCGGCCGCCAGCTGGGCGCCCTTGCGCGCGTCCGCGCGGGACAGCACCGAACGCACCCGGTTGAGCTGGACGAACCGCTTCGGCGACACGCCAACCGTGCCGGTGAACAATGTGCGCAGATGACGTTCGCTGACGTTGAGCCGTCGCGCGGTCTCGGGCAGCCGTTCGCGGTGCAGCCACTGGGCGGCCTCGCCGACCAGCTCACCGGCCGGGTTGTCGGCCATCCGGTCCGACAGCGCCTTCTCCATCAGCTCGGCCGCCCGCGCGGGTTCGGCCGCCACGGACTCGTGCAGCTCGGTGTCGCCCCACAGTTCGCTCAGCGGCACGATCTGGTCGACCAGGTCGCGGGCCGGGACACCGAGCAGCGTCCGCGCCCATCCGGTGTGCAGTTCGGCGTTGACCGTGAACGGCAGTTTCTTGCCGGAGAAGTACGCCGCGCGGGTGCGCGGCCCGAGCACGACCAGGTGGCTCTCCCCGTCCGGGCGCAGGCTGAAGACCAGTGACGTGTTCGTGCTCGGCGGCCGGGTGAGCGTTCGGGCGCGTGCCTCGTGCTCGCAGACCGCATGGATGTCCCACGGGTTCACATGTTCGAGGGTAGCCGAATCTTCCTATGTCCTGATCGGACTTCTTGACACCGTGAACACCATGATTCTGGTTACCGGTGCGACCGGCACGATCGGCAGTCAGCTCGTGCCGTTGCTCGACGCCCGAGGCGTCGACTACAAAGCCATGTCCCGTGATCCGCAGCGAGTCCGCAACGGTGTCAAGGGCGACTACGACGATCCCGACTCGCTCAGGCACGCCCTCGACGGCGTCGACACCGTGTTCCTGTTGACCGCGCCCGGTCTGGCGGCGCAGCACGACCTCGCGGTGCTCGACGCGGGCAAGGACCTGCGGAAAGTCGTGAAACTGTCCGCGATCGGAACCGGCGACCCGGCGGCGGGAGTGACCAGTACCTGGCACCTGCCGGGCGAACAGGCGCTGGTCGAGAGCGACCTGAAGTGGACTGTGCTGCGGCCGACGACGTTCACCACGAACTCTTTGGCGTGGCTGCCACAGATCGAAGCGGATGAGCCGATTCCCAGCCTCTACGGCGACGGGCAAAGCGGCCCGGTCGACCCACGCGACATCGCCGAGGTCGCGGTCGAAGCACTGCTGACCGACGAGCACGACAAGCAGACGTACACGTTGACCGGCCCCGAACTGCTCAGTGTGCCGCAGCAGGTGGCGATCCTCAGCGAAGTACTCGGAAAACCGTTGCGGGCCGTGGCCGTCTCCCGTGCGCAAGCCAGGGAAAACCTGCTGGCGCAAGGCGTGCCCGCCGAAGGTGTCGATTCGGTGCTCGACAGCTTCGACTTCATGCGCAGGGGCGGGAACGCGATCGTGACCGGCGATATGGAGCGCGTTCTTCGCCGGTCACCGACCACGTTCAAGCAGTGGGCTCAGGGGCACGAGCACCTGAAGACGTTGGCCGCCAGGTCATAACGCGGCACGTCGGTGTTGCGGGCGACCACGTCGCCGAGGTTCTGCCGGTAGTCGATGCCGTAGCGGTGTTTGATCATCGCGAGTACGGGATCGTTGCCGTGGAAGAACCTGTCGCCGTCACGGAGATCCTCGAACTGCTTGCGCCAGATCGCGGTCTGCAGTTCGCCGAACTCGCTGCCGGGCGCCTTCGGCTCGGACACCATGCCGACGAAGGCGTCCAGCTTCGTGATGTCGCCGCCGTACAGGGCCTTCAGCCGGGCCGCGGTGGTGGTCCGGCGCTCGCCGGTGACCGCGAGGTCGCTGCCTGCCGGGACAGGACGTCCGTTCCTGTCGCGCAACCGGGTGAAGTCGAGGGAGTCCGGGTCGTCGATCTCCTTGCCGGGAGTGAGTTCCGGATCGGCCGGGAACGACTCGGACGCCTCGCCGGTGACCGAGCGGAACGTGCTCCTCGGCGAAAGCCCGTACGCCGCACGTGTTTGCTGGTAGTTCGGCATGCCGTGGTCACGGCCGCGCTCGATGTCGACGGCGGTCACGTCGAAGACCAGCGTCTGCCCCTGTGCGCTGAACGGGACGCTGCGGACAAGCTCACCCATCTGCTCGTCGGTCGCCGCTGCCGGGAAACGGCCGAGGCCCTGCAGCACCGGGTCGAGACGCAGGTGCTCGAACAGGCCCGGGTTGAACGGCGCCTCGGAGGCGGGCAGCGTGAGCTCCACCTCGGCGCCGACCGGCTTGACGACGACACCTGTGGCACGCAACGCGTCCAGTTGCGCCGCCGTGTACCGGGACGTCGGCACCCGCAACCGGATGTCGTCATGGATCATGCTGTGCGCGCCGCGGTACCCCACGGTCGCGAACTCGTTGCCCACTGTCGGGTTCACGGCCGGGTCGTAGCCGCGGTACGGCTTGAGGTGCACGCCGAGTGTCGGCAGGAACTCGGTGTAGGTGATGTACTGCTGGGTCGCGATCACCACCCGCCTGGCGACCTGGAACTTCACCTCTTCGGGTAGAGATTTCGGCAGCTGGTCGACGATCCTGTTGTGCTCACGGGCGAACAGCGTATGCACCGCGAGCAGACCGGTGTTCTCGTTGGCCCGCACGTCCCCCGCGACCATGCCGTTGCCCTGCATCCGCCCGGCCGCGTCCTCCATACCCGGGGCGGTACTGGCGTTGCCGCGCGCGTCCCGCCGAGGCAGGTTTCCCCCTGGCATCAACAGCTTGGCGCCCTCTCGCATCCACGCCAGGCGGTCCGCCGTGCCGTAGACGGCGTAGGCGTCGATGTACGAGCCGAGCGAGTTCACCTGTTCGCGTGGTTTGTCGACGCCGGTGCCGTCGACCGCCGCGCTCCGGCCGAACGGCACGAACGGCAGATCGCTGCGGAAGCTCTCCAGCGGATCGCTGTTGTCGTACGGGATCTTCGGCGGTTGCACTATCTGCCCCGGTACGAGCTTGGCGAAGGTGTGGTCGAGGAACTGGCCCCACACCGCCGCCCACTGGCTGGTCCCCCTCGGCGACGACAGTCGCTGACCGGCGTCGTTGAACACGCGGTTGCTGACGTACCGGGCGCTCGGGCCGGTTCCCGGCGCCCCGATCCCGTCGGTGTAGTTCGCGGGCGCCAGGCGTAAGTAGCCTGTTCCCGCCTTGCCCCAGTCGGGGTGCGCCCGGTTGTTCCCGCTGCCGTCCAGGCTTGGGTACTCGAACGTGGTGTCCGCCTCGGCGACACCGGATGCCAATAAGCCCCCGGCCACCACCAGGCCCACCACGGTTCTGCTGGCTGATCTCGTCATGCGGCCAGCGTCACGCAAAAGCCGCACCGGTCACATCCGGTGCGGCTCCTGAGAAGTCCCGTAGTACTTTAGGGTGATTCCTGGGCAGGGGCGTCGTACTTCGCGCGCAGCTCGCGCTCGACGAGGTCGGTCTCCGCCTTCTCGGCTTCCTCACGGGCCTTGTCGCGCTTGTCCACGCGGCGCACCGCCCACACGGTCACCAGCAGCGCGATCGCCGTCAGCGGGAAGCCCATCGCGATCCTGGCGACGCCGAGCAGCGTCGTCTCGTCGGCAGCTTCGACTTCATGCGCAGGGGCGGGAACGCGATCGTGACCGGCGATGTGGAGCGCGTTCTTCGCCGGTCACCGACCACGTTCAAGCAGTGGGCTCAGGGGCACGAACACCTGAAGACGTTGGCCGCCAAGTCGTAGCGCGGCACGTCGGTGTTGCGGGCGACCACGTCGCCGAGGTTCTGCCGGTAGTCGATCCCGTACCTGTGCTTGATCATCCTCAGCACCGGATCGTTGCCGAAGAAGAACCGGTCGCCGTCACGGAGATCCTCGAATTGCTTGCGCCAGATCGCGGTTTGCAGTTCGCCGAACTCGCTGCCGGGCGCCTTCGGCTCGGACAGCATGCCGACGATGGCGTCCAGCTTCGTGATGTCGCCGCCGTAGAGGGCTTTCAGCCGAGCGGCGGTGGTGGTCCGGCGTTCGCCGATGACCGCGAGATCGCTGCCGGCCGGGACAACGCGCCCGTCCTTGTCACGTAACTGGGTGAAGTCCAGTGCGTCCGGGTCGTTGATCTCGTTGCCCGGCGACAGTTCCGGGTCCACGGGGAACGACTCGGTCGCCTCGCCGGTGACCGCGCGGAACGACGTCTTCGGCGAAAGCCCGTATGCCGCACGCATTTGCTGGTAGCTCGGCATGCCGTGGTCACGGCCGCGCTCGACGTCGATCGCGGTGATGTCGAAGATCGCGGTCAGCGTCCGCCCGCGCACCGGGATGCTGCGAATCAGGTCACCCATCAGCTCGTCGCCCGACCCGGCCGGGAAACGACCAAGCCCCTGCGATACCTGGCCGAGGCGCAACTCCTCGAACAGGCCGGGGTTGAACGGCGCCTGGGCGGAGGACAGCGTCAGCTCCAGGTCGTTGCCCACCGGTTTGACGACAGCTCCCTTGGCGCGCAACGCGTCCAACTGCGCTTCCGTGTACCGCGAAGCCGGGACCTTCAAGCGGATGTCGTCGTGGACGAAGCTGTGTGCCCCTCGGTATCCGACGGTCGCGAACTCGTTGCCCACAGTCGGGTTCACGTTCGGGTCGTAGCCGCGGTACTGCTTGAGGTGCACGCCGAGCGTCGGGAGAAACTCGTTGTAGGTGATGTACTGCTGGGTCGCGATCACCACCCGCCTGGCGACCTGGAACTTCTCCTCCTCGGGCGGCGACTTCGGCAGCAGGTCGACGATCCTGTTGTGCTCACGGGCGAACAGCGTATGCACCGCGAGCAGACCGGTGTTCTCGTTGGCCCGGTCGTCGCCCGCGACCATGCCGTTGCCCGCCATCTTGCCGGACGCGTCGTCCATCGGCGGCGCCTTGGTGATGTCGCCGCGCGCGTCGGCCCTCGGCAGGTTGCCCCCTGGCATCAGGAGTTTGGCGCCGTTGTTGGACATGTCCCCGTCGACCGGGCCCTCGCGCATCCACTCCAGCCGGTCCGCCGAGCCGTAGACCGCGAAGGCGTCGACGTACGAACCCAGCGAATTCACCTGTTCGCGTGGTTTGTCAACGCCCGTCCCGGCGACCTCCGCGCTCCGGCCGAACGGCACGAAGGTCACGTCGCTGTGGAAGCTCTCCATGGGATCGTTGTTGTCGTACGGGATCCGCGGCGGTTGCTGCATCTGTCCCGGCACGAGTTTGGCGAAGGTGTGGTCGACGAACTGGCCCCACGCCGTCGCCCACTGGCTGGTGCCCCGTGGCGACGACATCCGCTGACCGGCGTCGTTGAACACGCGATTGCTGACGTACCGGGCGCCCGGCCCGGTGAGCGGCGTCCCGATGCCGTCCGCGTAGTTGGCGGGCACCAGGCGCAGATAGCCCGTCCCCGCTTTGCCCCAGTCCGGGTGGACCCGGTTGTTACCGCTGCCGTCAAGGCTTTGGTACTCGAAGCCGGGGGTCGCCTCAGCGACCCCCGACGCGAGTAAGCCCCCAGTGACAACCAGACCCACCACGGTTCTGCTTGTTGATCTCCTCATGCGGCAAGCATCTCGGAGTCAGCGCGCGCGCCACAACAATGTCCAGCCCTGAAAAGTCCCGTAACACTTTAAGGGGACTCCTGCGCAGGGGCGTCGTACTTCGCGCGCAGCTCGCGCTCGACGAGTTCGGTCTCCGCCTTCTCGGCTTCCTCACGGGCCTTGTCGCGCTTGTCCACGCGGCGCACCGCCCACACGGTCACCAGCAGCGCGATCGCCGTCAGCGGGAAGCCCATCGCGATCCTGGCGACGCCAAGCAGCGTCGTCTCGTCGGCGTTGTACAACCATTGCTGGACAACGACACGGGCGGCGAAGACCACGGTCCACGCCGCTGTGGCGATGTCGTAGTCCCTGCGGGACTTGAGGTCCTTGCGCCAGCCGAGGCCGTGCCCGTTGAGCGTCGACCAGATCACGCCGACCAGTGGCCAGCGCACCGGTATCGAGATCAGGAACGCCGCGCCCAGCACACCGGAGACCCAGATGCCGTACAGGAAGAAGCCCTTGGCCTCACCGAGCCGGTACGCGATGAACGCCGCGATCGCCACCCCGAAGATGCCCGACACCGCGGGCATCAGCTGTTCCTTGCGGATGATCCGCACGACCGCGATCAGCACGGCCACGCCGACCGCGCTCCAGATCGCCGGTGTCAAGCTCGTGGCCAGGTTGACGATCACGAACACCACGACCGGGATGGAGGCCGAGATGAACCCGACCATGCCACCCATCTGCTCCCAGAGCGTCGGCATCGGCTTGTCGGCCTGCCGCGTCTCCTGGTCGCTGTCGATGCTCGATCCCGCACGCGGATCTTCGGTCTGCTTGGGCGTGTCATCAGTCATGAAGTCGTCTGCAGCTCGTAGTAGGGGTTGTAGAGGACCTTGCGACCGTCCCGCACCGCGATCCGGCCCTTCGCCTTCACCGTCCTGCCCGGCTCGATGCCGGGAATCCGCCGTCGGCCGAGCCAGACTAATGTCACGCCCTCGGTTCCGTCGAACAGCTCGGCCTCCAGCGTGGCGACCGCGTCGCCGGGCGACAGCTCGACGCTGCGCAGCCTGCCCAGGACCGTCACCTCCTGGCCGGAACGACAGTCGCACGCCTTCTGCGCGCCGCTGGCCTCCACGCTCGCGGACAGGTCGTCGGCGTCGAGCTCCTCGACATCAGTGGTGAGTTTGCGGACAAGACGGCGCCAATATCCGTCCCCCTTGTCGACACCCATACCTGCTCCTCAGTGGTGGGATCGGCCCCGACTCCGACCCGTGCACAATCAAGCGTAACCGTAGGCAGGAGGCCGGAACCGTGTCAGTACACCAACGCCGGGTGACGGTTGGTCGTTCCCGGTCGGGCACGATCCGGACCGCCGTCCTTTTGCCAGGTACAGCCTCGGACGAGGTGTTTGTCCGTTCAGTATTCGAAGGTCCGCTTCGGGCGCTGGGCATCCGGTTGGTCGCGCCCCGCCCACAGCCGGGGAATCGCCTGGCAGAGGCCCATCTGCGGGCGCTGGACGCGGCCGCCGACGAGCCCGTCCTGGTCGGCGGGATCTCGCTGGGAGCGCATCTGGCGGTGGAATGGGCGCTGGCGGCCCCGGACCGGTGCGCCGGGCTGCTGCTGGCGTTGCCCGCGTGGAACGGCCGCCCCGGTGATGCGCCCGCTGCCGTGTCCGCCCGGCTGAGCGCCATGGCGGTCCGCGAACACGGGCTCGACGCGACACTCGCGGCCGTGGACGCCGAACCGTGGCTCACGGCCGAACTGGACCGCGCGTGGCGCCGGGCCGAGCCCGGCCTGGCCGACTCGCTCGACGTCGCGGCGACAAGGCCCGCACCGGAACTGGCCGACCTCGCCGGGATCACCGTGCCCGCCGGGATCGCGGGCTGCGCCGACGACCAGGTCCACCCGATCGAGGTGGCCAGGACGTGGGCCGCCGCGCTCCCCCACGCGCGACTGCGCACGACAACGCTGGCGGCGCTGGGTACCGACCGTGAATCACTGGGCCGCGCCACCCTTTTGGCATGGCTCAACGCCTTGGACTTCACGCGTTCGGAGCAGTAGCAAGATCGGCCACTGCTCCGAATTGGGGAAACCGGTGTAGTCGAAGAGTGGTAATCATGAACAGGCCTTGTCCGGCCACAACGCGTTGAACGAACGTTGCGCGCCGTGAGCATCTATCTCAGTGGCGCGTTATGGATCATCGGCGCGGGTGTGCTGGCCGCGGTCGTCGCGGTCCTCATCCACCGGATACCCGCCACCGCGGGCCTCAGCGGCAACAACGAGGTCGCCGGGCAGGTGTTCACGATCGTCGCCGGACTGCACGCGGTGCTGATGGCGTTCGTGCTGATCTCCCTGTTCGACGGGGTGAGCACGGCAGAGGACGACTCACAGCGGGAAGCCAACAACCTCGTCGCGGTGTCGTGGTCGGCCGACGCGCTGTCGGACCAGGTGAGCACCAAGGTCCGTGACATCACCTCGGCCTACTCCGACACGGTCGTGCGCCGCGAGTGGCCGCAGATGAGCGACGAGGGCACGGTGGACAGCACGGTCGGCTGGCAGCAGCTCGACCAGTTGCGCGACACCATCGCCAAGGCACCGACCACACCGGACGACACCTGGCAGGAGAGCCGCAAGACCGCGGCCACCGACCAGTTGTGGGAGGTCTACCAGGCACGGCAGGCCCGGCTGGACGCGGCGGAAGGCGGCGGGGTGAGCACCGTCGTGTGGTTCGCACTGCTGATCGGCAGCGTCATGGTGATGGCCCTGATCTACCTGCACGGCGGGCCGAAGGTGCTGTCGCACGCGTTGATCTCCGGCACGCTCGCCGCCGCGATCACAATGCTGTTGTTCGCGATCTACCAGCTGCAGAACCCGTTCAGCGGCGGCGCGGCGATCGGCCCCGAGGCGTTCACGGCCGTGCTGGACCGGCTGAACTGATGCGCCTGCCCAGCCTGGCGCTGACCGCGTCGCTCGTGGTGGCCAGCGGACTGCTCGGCACGTCGGGCACCGCCGCCGCCCAGGCCGCGTGCGAGGCCTTCCAGGTGTACACCCCGAAACACGGCTCGATGTCCACTTTGGTCAGACTGTCGCTGCCGTCCGGCACCGGCACCGAACTGCGGAAGTTCGGCGTCGAACTGAACGCGCTCGGGTACTCGCCGAGCCAGAACCTGCTGTACGGCGTGTCGAGGGGTTCGCGCGTGGTGACGCTCGACCGAAGCGGCAACGTCGTCGACCGGGGCAAGGTGTACGGCATCGGCTGGGCGACTGCGGGTGCCATCTCGGGGTCGACGCTGTACCTGCGCGACGGGCTGAGACTGCTGTCGCTGGACGTGAACCCGGCGAGCCCGACCTACCTGAAGGTCGTCCGGACGAAGTGGATGTCGTGGCTGGTCACGGTCGACGACTGGGATTTCGGGCCGGACGCGTTGCTCTACGGCGTGACCAGCTTCGGCGATGTCGTCAGCGTCAACCCGGTCAACGGCAAGGTGAGCTACGTGGGCAAGCACCACGCGTTGCCGTTCGGGACCTACGGAGCTGTGCTGATGGCGCCGGGCCGTGTCCTGTACGCGATCAACAACCGGTCCAAGGGCAAGAGCAGGCTGTACCGGATTCCCCTGGCCGCACCGCAGAACGCTGTCGAGGTGGCGTCGTACGCGCCCGCGGACACCACGGACGCGGCCGGGTGTCTGACCGCGCCGCCGGTGGTCGAGCCCCCGGCTCCCCCACCCCCGGTGCCGCCACGCCCTCCGGTTCCGCCGCCCACCACCACACGACCGACTCCGCCTCGGACCACGCCACCGAGGACCACGCCACCACCCACCACGACGACTCCGCCGGTGCGGCAGGTGATCCAGCCGCCACCCCCACCGCCGCCGGTACCCCCGCCGACAAGCAAGCCGCGCCGGAGCACACCACCGCCAACGGCGAAACCGACCGCGGCACCGGCGAAACCGGACACCGAGAAGAAGCGCCGGTGGGCGTTGACCACGATCGTGCTGATCTTTGGCGCGGGCGCAGCGGCAACACTGGCTCGCCGCCACCGCTAGTGCGTTCGCCGGTGTGAATGGGCTGCACCGAAGGCCGCCTTGGTTGCGGCCAGTGCACCAAAGGCCACATTGGTTGCGCGAGCGGGCCGGGTCGGGTCGGGTCCTATCCTCCCTGGGCTTGGATGTGCTGGGCGATCTCGTCCGGGAGTTCGATCGGCAGTGGCAGGCCGACGGGCATCGGCTGGGTGCCGCGGACCACGACTGTGCCGCGGATCAGGGCGCGCAGGCCGTGTGCCGCCTGCGCCGCCTGGTCCGGTGGCCCGGCCACCACGCCACGCAGCATCCAGCGCGGTCCGTTCACGCCGATGAACCGCAGCGACATCTCGTTCAGGTTGGCCATCAGTTCCTGGCCCCACTCGCCCGCCGCGCTGCGCACCTGGGCGCCGTTGGACTTCAGCTCGTTGGCCAGGTCGCCGCAGACCTCGTCCCACAGCCCGCCGGACTTGGGCGCCGCGTACGCCGTCACGGTCATCTGGCCGCTCGGCGTCATGATGTGGACCGCCTTCACCACACCCGGCTGTTCCATCTCCACCTGCAACTGCGCGCCGTCCGGCACGGGCAGCTGGATGCAGCCGAGATCCAGCCGGGGCAGGCCGTCCTGCGGCGCGTCCTCGTCGAACGGGCCGCCCGCCATCGACTCCAGATCGCCTTGCACGGGCTCGTACTCCGCCGAGGCGTCGTCGGCGTGTCCCGCGCCGACGAGCTCGTCACCGGCCTCGTCGTACTCGACGTCCGGATTGTTCTTCTTGTCCCGGCGTCGCCCGAAAAGTCCCACTATTCCTCCGTCTTCTCGCGAGTGGACGCGAGAACCGCGTGCCCACCGGTCGACCCGTATCCGCCCGCGCCGCGCGCCGAGTCGTCCAGTTCTTCCACCTCTTGGAATACCGCATGTTCGACCCGCTGGACGACCAGTTGCGCGATCCTGTCGCCGCGGCGCAGCCGGATCGGCTCACGCGGGTCGTGGTTGATCAGACAGACCTTGATCTCGCCCCGGTAGCCGGAGTCGATCGTGCCCGGCGTGTTCACCACGCTCAGCCCCACCCTGGCGGCGAGGCCGGAGCGCGGGTGCACGAACGCCGCGAAGCCGTCGGGCAGCGCGATCGCCACACCGGTACCGACGATCGCTCGTTCGCCCGGCTCGATGTCCACGTCCGACGTGGTCACCAGATCGGCGCCGGCGTCACCCGGCCGGGCGTAGGACGGGATGGGCACACCGGGGTCGACCCGGGAAATCAGGACCTGCACGCTGGGCACGAGCGGCGAGACTACCCTGGTGACGTGCCGGACACCTCGAACGCCTACTCCGAGCGGCTCTCGGTCCCCTGGTTGAGCTGGCCGCTGCCGATGATCGGCGCCGGCCTGATGGCCGCCACCATCCACATGGGCTACCAGGGAATCCGGTCGTGGCTGCCGTACGTCGTGCTGCTGCCCCTGATGGCGTTCCTGCTGTTCTGGGCAGGCCGCGCCAAGGTGCGGGTGGCCGACGGGGAGCTCTGGGCCGGTGACGCGCACCTGCCGCTGAGGTTCGTCGGCGAGATCGACGTGCTGGACAACCCGCACGACAAGCGCCGCGCCCTCGGCCGCGACTTCGACCCGTCCGCGTTCGTGCTGCACCGCGGCTGGATCTCGACCGCGCTGCGGGTTCACCTGAACGACCCCGACGATCCGACGCCGTACTGGATCCTCAGCACCCGTTCCCCCGAGAAGCTGGCCGCGTTGCTGCGGCAGGACGCACACACGCAGCCGGGTACCTGACAGGCTGTCAGGTACCCGGATCGGACAAACTCTCTTCTGTTTCCCGTACGCCGGGATCAGGCGCAGTCGCGGCACACGTACAAGCCGTCGCGCTCCTCGGCCAACCTGCTGCGGTGGTGGACCAGGAAGCAGTGCGAACACGTGAACTCGTCCGCCTGCTTCGGAATCACCTTGACAGTCAGGTCCTCGCCGGACAGTCCGGACAGGTCGGCACCGGGGAGCTCGAAGTTCTCAGCGGTATCCGACTCGTCGACGTCGACAACACCGGACTGCGTCTCGTTGCGGCGCGCCTTCAACTCCTCGAGGGAGTCCTCGGCGAGGTCGTCGGCCTCGCTTCGGCGAGGAGCGTCGTAGTCGGTCGCCATCTTTTTCACCCCTGCGGTCAAATCATCACCATGCACTCGTGCCGCTGGACAACGCTCCAGGGCCCGGTTTTGTGCCCGCCATTGGAGTGACGGACGTCTCCCCTGGTCGCGTGCGGATTCTTGGCCAACCGAATCGATTCGGCCCAGAGTCTTCGGCGACCGGAGCGCGCAGAGGGTAGCCCATCTCACGCCCGTTCAGTCAACGCATCACCCTTCTGGGTGTGTTCCCGAATGCGTCACACAATCCGGTTGGACCCGTTCGAACCGGTCCGACCAGGCGTTGCCGGGACGAACCGGACTTGCCGCCGACGCGGCGTCATGGTCCGATACCTGCGATGTCTCACTGTCCGCGATCATCGAGTCGCATCGGGCGACCAGTACGCCACGTACTCGCCCCGATGCCCGCGGCCCGGCGGAAACGCCTAGGCTGATCAGCAGCAACAAAAGTCAACAGCCAGTCGACAGATACACGCAGGGGAATCTGGCCGGCATTGGAGGACGGGCACGTGACGGCGGGGAGCTTCAACGGGGGTGAGCAGGCCCCCAGATATCGCAAGCGGCGGCCGCTTCCTGCGCTGATCATGCTTGTGTTACTCGGTTTGGTGGCCACCATCGTGTGGCTGAACGTGGCGAACAAGGAGCCGCAGGCGCAGGGAGTGCGCTGCGAGCCCGGCGCACCCGCGACGGCGACGTCCGGGCAGCCGGCGCCCCCGCCACAAACGGAACCCGGTCAGCACCTGGATCAGACAGGACTCGACCAGACCTCGGGCGCGCCGCCCGACCAGGTCAGCGTCAAGGTGCTGAACGCGAGCACCCAGCGCGGCAAGGCCGGGCTGGTCTCGGAGGGGCTGAAACAGCTCGGTTTCACCCAGGTGGGTCAACCCGGCGACGACCCGGTCTTCTATCCGTCGAAGGACATGAAGTGCCGCGGCCAGATCCGCTTCGGCCAGCAGGGCGCACCGGCCGCACGGACGCTGAGCCTGCTCGACCCGTGCATCGAACTGATCAAGGACAACCGGCAGGACGCGTCGATCGACCTGGTCATCGGGCACAAGTTCGACGAGCTGCCGATCAAGGCAGAGACCCGGCAGGTCCTGCGGGTGCTGGCCGAGTGGGGCGCACAGCATCCGCCGCAGACCGGTGGGCTGCAGTCCGCCGACGCGGCCGCGGGACCGCAGCTGGACCCGGCGCTGATCGAGGCGATCCGCCGCGTCCCCTGCTGACCGAACCCCCTCGTGAGTGGTTGGTCCGGCTAGTACCGGACCAACCACTCACGAGGTCTGATCAGCGGAGATGCCTGCTTCTTTGAGGAGTTCGCCGAGTTGTCGCGCCACGCCGGGTGCCGAGGCGAAAACCGTGTTTCCGAATTCACCCGTTCCGGGTAGGTGCACGACCGCGCCCGCCTCCTCGGCGATCAGCGCGCCCGCCGCCCAGTCCCACGGGTTGAGACCGGCTTCGAAGTACGCGTCCACCCAGCCCGCGCCGACCAGGCACAGGTCCAGCGCGGCCGAACCGGTGCGACGGATATCACGTACCCGGGTGAGCAGCTGCCGGACCACTTCGGTCTGCCTGGCCCGCCGTTCGGGCCGATAGGCGAATCCCGTGGCGACCAGCGTCAGCTCCAGCTCCCGCGCCGCGCTGGCCCGCAGCGGCACGTCGTCGAGCGTGGCGCCCGCACCCCGCGCCGCCGACCAGACGCGGCCGCTGGCGGGTTCGACGACGGCCCCGGCCATGGTCACCCCGTCCAACTGGGCAGCGACCGACACGGAGTACCAGGGCAGGCCGTAGAGGTAGTTCACGGTGCCGTCGATCGGGTCGACCACCCACTGGACGGACCCGGTCGAGTCCCCAGGCTGGTCTGCGCCCTCCTCCTCGCCCAGCACCGGATCGCCGGGCCGCAGCCGTGCGAGCCGCTCGCGGATGAGCCGCTCGGCCGCTTTGTCGCCCGCGGTGACCGGGTCGGTCGCGCTGGACTTCGTCTCGACGTGCCGCACGGCCGAACGGCGGGTCGTCTCCACCAGTTCGGCCGCCTCGGTCGCCACACGGACGGCGACCTGGCGCAAGGTGTCCCGCAGATGGACCATGGGTACATCGGACCACATCCGTTATCGTCCCCCCAGCACCTGCGAACTGAATCGAGAAGGAAGGACCACGGGGATGGCTGGCACCCGCGGCTTCGGGGTAGACATCGGCGGTTCCGGGATCAAGGGATGCGTGGTCGACCTTCAGACCGGAACGCTCGTCGGAGAGCGGATCAGGACGAGCACACCGCAGCCTTCGACGCCGGACGCCATCGCCGATGTGGTGGCCAAGACCGTCGAGCAGTTCGACTGGCACGGGCCGGTCGGCGTGACCCTGCCGACCGTGGTCAAGCACGGCAAGGCGCTCTCGGCTGCGAACATCAGCAAGAAATGGATCGGTACCGACGCGCACGCGTTGTTCGCCGAGCGGCTCGGCAGGCAGGCGCACGAGATCGTGGTTCTCAACGACGCCGACGCGGCCGGTATGGCGGAAATCCGTTATGGATCGGATATCGACCGGTCCGGCGTGGTCGTCCTGCTGACTTTCGGCACCGGCATCGGCAGTGCCGTTTTCCTCGACGGCGAACTCGTCCCGAACACCGAGTTCGGCCATCTGGAGGTCGACGGGCACGACGCCGAGACCAGGGCCGCCGCCTCGGTCAAGGAGGAGAACGAGCTGTCGTGGGAGGAGTGGGCCAAGCGCGTCACCCGGTACCTGCGCAGGCTGGAGGACCTGATCTGGCCCGACCTGATCATCGCGGGCGGCGGGGTGAGCAAGAAGGCCGACAAGTGGCTGCCGCTGCTGGACGTGCGTACCAAAGTCTTGGCCGCCGAACTGCGCAACGACGCGGGCATTGTCGGCGCGGCGGTGGCGGCCGATATCGGCGTCCAGCACTGATTCGCGTTTGTTCGCGGCCGTAGGAACCGGCCGAACGCCCTTGTTGTGTCACCTCACTCGCCGGGCGTCGTTACAATGGAACAGCGCCTTCGGCAAAGCCCGGAGGCTCTCCCCGAACTCCCGGCAACGCGACCCCCGCCGTGTTGCCGTTGTCGACCGTTTCGAAAGGGCGTACGTGGCAGCCGCAGAGACCGCAACCCGACGCTCCCCGAGCACCGCGAGCGCGGCGAAGACGACCAAGACCGCCTCGGTTGCCGGCAAGACCGACGCCGAGGACCCCGCGACCGCGGGCAAGGCCAAGTCGTCGGCGGGACGCAAGCCCGCCGCCGCCAAACCTCGCGCTGCCGCCAAGAAGACCGCGGCCAAGCCCGCCGCGTCGAAGGCTGGCCCCGCCACGGCCAAGAAGGCAGGCGAAGGCGAGCCCGACGAGCCGGGCGAGCTTGAGGACGTTCAGCTCGAAGACCTCGAGGAGCTCGAGGCCGACGACGCCGAACTCGTCGTCGACGAGCCCGTGGTCGAGGAGCCGGAAGAGGAAGAGGAAGAGAAGCTCCCCAAGGACGCCAAGGAGGGCGGCGGCGACTTCGTCTGGGACGAGGAGGAGTCCGAGGCCCTCCGGCAGGCCCGCAAGGACGCCGAGCTCACCGCGTCGGCCGACTCGGTCCGTGCCTACCTCAAGCAGATCGGCAAGGTCGCCCTGCTCAACGCCGAGGAGGAGGTCGAGCTCGCCAAGCGGATCGAGGCCGGCCTCTACGCGGCGGAGCGGGTGCGCAAGGCCGAGGAGGAGAGCGAGAAGCTGACTCCGCAGATGCGGCGCGACCTGCGCTGGATCGTGCGGGACGGCGAACGCGCCAAGAACCACCTGCTCGAGGCGAACCTGCGGCTGGTGGTCTCGCTGGCCAAGCGCTACACCGGACGCGGCATGGCGTTCCTCGACCTGATCCAGGAAGGCAACCTGGGTCTGATCCGCGCGGTCGAGAAGTTCGACTACACCAAGGGCTACAAGTTCTCCACGTACGCCACCTGGTGGATCCGGCAGGCCATCACCCGCGCCATGGCCGACCAGGCCCGCACCATCCGCATCCCGGTGCACATGGTCGAGGTGATCAACAAGCTCGGCCGCATACAGCGTGAGCTGCTGCAGGACCTGGGCCGCGAGCCGACGCCGGAAGAGCTCGCCAAGGAAATGGACATCACCCCGGAGAAGGTGCTGGAGATCCAGCAGTACGCCAGGGAGCCCATTTCACTCGACCAGACCATCGGCGACGAGGGCGACAGCCAGCTCGGCGACTTCATCGAGGACTCCGAGGCCGTTGTCGCGGTCGACGCGGTGTCGTTCACGCTGCTGCAGGACCAGCTGCAGTCGGTGCTGGCCACGCTGTCCGAGCGTGAGGCGGGTGTCGTACGGCTGCGCTTCGGCCTCACCGACGGCCAGCCGCGCACGCTGGACGAGATCGGCCAGGTCTACGGCGTGACGCGCGAGCGGATCAGGCAGATCGAGTCGAAGACCATGTCGAAGCTGCGCCACCCGTCGCGCTCGCAGGTCCTGCGCGACTACCTGGAGTGAGTCGGTCGTGAATCAGGCCCCCGGCTGCGGCCGGGGGCCTTTTTCGGACCTGTTCAGCGCTGACCAGCGCTGTTGAGTACGTTGTCGTGGTACTCGAAGAGACTGAATGTTTGTGGAGGACACCTCGTGGCGACGAAGCCTGAGATCGGCCCGATCACCGGAAACCCGCCTGCCGACCTGGAAATCGAGGACATCACCGTCGGCGACGGTCCCGAGGCCCAGTCAGGCCAGACGGTGACCGTGCACTATGTCGGCGTCTCGCACTCGACCGGCACGCAGTTCGACGCGTCCTGGGACCGCGGCGAGACGTTCCAGTTCCCGCTGGGTGGCGGCCGCGTCATCCAGGGCTGGGACCGTGGCGTCGCGGGCATGAAGGTCGGTGGGCGCCGCAAGCTGACCATCCCACCGCACCTGGGCTACGGCGCACGCGGCGCCGGTGCCGCGATCAAGCCGAACGAGACCCTGGTCTTCGTGGTCGACCTGCTCGGCGTGAACTAAGAGAAAACGGGCGGTTCGGCGGGCTCGCCCCTTCGTGGGCGGGCCCGCCGACGCATGACATGACAAAGTCCGCCCCAGCACGTCCCCCGATGCATGGAGCGGGGGTGGTCACCAGCCGCGGAGCGACATTCATCACATCGGCGGTCCCGGAGCGGTGGACCAGTCCCGGAGCGCGGCTACGGAGAGCTCCGAACACCCGTTGACCAGGGATGCGCCACGACCGGCGCTTTTACCACGTGCTAGTGCCGTCCGACCACAAGATCCTGAATACCGGGACAGCCATTACGACAACCGGGCGAACCAATTGTTACGGCTGTCTCTCTCGGGCGCGGGAACACTGACGATCGCCGAAACGTCTGCAAGAGTAGAGGTAGCGAACATCGGGTATCCGCCCGGCAACCACGTCGGCGGAGACCAGGTGGTCGCAGCCTGACGAGGGCACCGACCACGGTGCCGGGACGGAGGGAGATTTACCATGAACACCACGCTCACCCGCCCCGAACTGACAGCCGCCGATCGCTGCGACCGCTGCGGGGCAGCCGCACAGGTTCGAGCGATCCTGCCCTCAGGAGGAGAACTGCTGTTCTGCGGTCACCACGCGCGCGAGCACGAGGCGCGCCTGAAGGAGTTGGAGGCAGAGCTGCAGAAGGGCTGAGACCACCTTAGCCACGACGTAGTCCCAAAAGGGCCAGGACACTGAGCGTGTGTCCTGGCCCTTCTGCATGCGCGCACCCGCGCCCCGCTGTGGTGGATAGGCTGGGGCCATGTCAGGACGCGAAGACTGGTTCGAGTCGGCGAAGGTCGTTGGTGACGGATCCGCCGTGGCTGAGCACCCGCACGACACCGAGGATCTCGTGCGTCTCGTGCGGACCATGCGCCGGGAGCGCGAGTGGACCGAGGCTCAGCTGGCGAGCGCCGCCGGGGTGCCGGAGGCCGCGGTCAGGCGATTCGAGGCCATGCAGATCGTGCCCGCCGAACCGCTGGCGATGCGGCTGCTCGAAGTTCTGCAGTAGCCCCTCACATGGTGCCGAGGACGGGCTCGAAGGCCAGTTCGGCGGCACCGATCAGCTTCGCGTCGCCGCCGAGCACGGACGGCACGATCCGCGTCCCGCCGATGGCGCGGCTGACCAGGCTGCGGGTCCGCACCTCACGGCCGATGTCGGCGATCACGGCGGCGGGCAGCGAGGTGTACAGGTCGCCGAGCACGACCAGTTCGGGACCGAGCATGTTGACGACGTTGACCAGGCCGAGCGCGAGCCAGTCGACGAACTCGGCGAGCTGGTCGCGGGCCAGCGCCGAATGCGCGGACAGCTCCTTCAGCGCGGCCACGATCGCACCGCGCGGTGATCCCTCCGGCAGGTCCAGCGTGCGGCACATGGCCGCCTCGCCGATCTCGGTCTCCCAGCAGCCGTGGCTGCCGCAGTAGCAGGGCCGCCCGCCGGGCTTGACCACCATGTGCCCGATTTCGCCGAAGTACCCGCTGTGTCCGCGCATCGGCTGTCCGTTGGAGATCACGCCTCCGCCGACGCCGACGTCAGCGGACACGTACACCGCGTCGGACGCGCCACGGGCGGCGCCGCGGACGTGTTCGGCGAGCACGCCGAGTTCCGCGTCGTTGCCCAGCCGCACGGGCATTCCCAGCCCGGTGGACAGCCACTCCCCCAGCGGGATGTCGGTCCAGTGCAGGTTCGGCGCCTCGTGCACCAGGCCGTCGGAGGCGCGCACCACGCCGGGCACGGACACGCCGACCGAGGCCGTCTCCACCTTCAGCTCGCCCACCAGCCACCGGGTCGACTCGACGATGTGCGTGACGACTTCCTCGGGCTGGCTGGCACGGCCGTAGAGGTTCCAGCTGTTGCGGCCGAGGATCTGCCCGCCGAGGCCGACCAGCGCGATGGCGACGCCCTCGACGCGGATGTCGATCGCGAGCACGACCGCGGAGTGCGGCTGCGGCAGCACGAGCAGCGACGGTCGTCCGGCGCCGCTGCGCTGCAGCGGGACGCGTTCCTCGACGACACCGGCCTCGGCGAGGCCGTCGACCAACGCCTTGATGGTGCTGCGGTTGAGCCCCAGCTCCGTGGTCAGCGCCGCGCGGGTGCACGGCCCGTCGACGTGCAGGCGCCGCAGCAAGGCGGTCCGGTTGTGCCTGCGAACCTCGTCGGGCCGTGCTCCCGCGATCGGCGATGTAGTCACGGCTGTCAGGACTTGGCAGCCGCCGCGCGACGGCGGGACAGCGCGTCGACTGTGGCCGCGACCAGGAGCACGATGCCGGTGATGATGTTGATCTCGGCCGCTCCGTAGTTCAGCAGGATCAGTCCGTTCTGCACGACCGCGATCACGGTGCCACCGATCACCGCGTCGGTGATCTTGCCCTTGCCGCCGAACAGCGACGTGCCACCGATGACCGCGGCGCCCACCGCGAACAGCAGGGTGTTGAGCGCACCGGCCTGCGGGTCGACCGACCCGATCTTGGAGGAGTACACGATCGCGCCGATCGCGGCCAGCGACGAGCTCACCACGAACACGCTGGCCTTGATCTTGGACACGTTGATACCGGCGCGCCGGGCCGCCTCAGCGTTCCCGCCCACCGCGTAGATGTGCCGCCCGTAGCGGGTCCGGTTGAGCACGTACATGCCGATGACCATGATGCCAAGCACGATCGGCACGACGTACGGCACGCCCTCGTTCGCGATCTCGGTCAGCGACCGGTTGATCGTGAACACGTACGTGCCGACGACCGTCAGCACGGCGATCGCGGCGACCTTGGCCAGTGCGATCGGCGTCGGCTGGGTGACCAGGCCGCTGTTGAGCCGCTTGAAGTGCTGCCCGAGCGTGACACCGGCGTATCCGCCGACCACGATCACGCAGAAGATCCAGCTGCCCGTGACGCTCAGGTTGCCGTTGGCGACCGCGTTGAGCGTCGGCGACTGGGCGCTGATCGGCAGCGTGCCGCCCTCGCCGATGAGCTTGAGGATCACGCCCTGCCATGTGATGAACAGCGCCAGTGTCACCACGAACGACGGCATGCCGATCCTGGCCACGAGGAAACCGGTGATGCAGCCGATCGAGGCACCGACGGCGATCGCCAGCAGCATCTCCAGCCACGGGTTGGCGGGCACGCCGATCAGGGTGATCAGCAACGCGATCAGCGCGAAGGCCCCGCCTGCCCAGATCCGCATCAGCAACGCGAGGCCGATCGCGACGACCAGCAGCACGCAGAACACGTAGAACACCGTGGTGCCCAGGCCACCGAGCAGGTTGCCGTTGCGCACCAGGTGCAACGCCATGACCGCGGCACAGACACCGGACGCGGTGCCCGCGGCGAGGTCGATCTCGCCGATCAGCAGCACGAACACCAGGCCCATCGCGATGATGACGGTGCTCGCGCCCTGCTGGAACAGGTTGGCGATGTTGGTCAGCGACAGGAAGACGTCCGACTGCGTGGCGAAGTAGATCACCAGCACGATCAGACCGGCCAACGCGGGCAACGAGCCGAGCTCGCCGCCGCGCACCCTGGCGAAGTACTCGCCGATCGCCTCGCCCGTCGTCTTCGACGTGGTGTCGATCCCGAAGTCGGCGATCGCGCCACCGGGCCGTTTCGCTTCCTCGGGCGCGCTCTGCGTGCCGGTCGCGGAAGGCTTGTCAGTCATTGCGTGGGGTCCAGTTCGTGTCCGAAGGTAGCCAGGTCAGATGGTCACTGCGTCGGGCCGGGCGAGGCCGAGCTCGCCGGACCGCCCGGCGGTGATCAGCTCGACCACCTGCGTGTTCGTCACTTCCTTCGTCGGCACCTGCGCGACCATCCGGCCGAGGTACAGGGTGGCGATCCGGTCGGCGACCTCGAACACGTCGGCCATGTTGTGGCTGATCAGCACGACGCCGAGGCCCTGCTCGGCCAGCCTGCGGACCAGGTCGAGCACCTGGCGGGTCTGGGCGACGCCCAGTGCGGCGGTCGGCTCGTCGAGCAGCACGACCTTGCTGTTCCAGAGCACGGCCTTGGCGATCGCCACGGTCTGCCGTTGCCCGCCGGACAGCGACGCGACCGGCGTGCGCACGGACTTGACCGTGCGGACCGACAGCGACGCGAGCGTCTCGCGCGCCGCCTTCTCCATCGCGGACTCGTCGAGCATCCAGCGCGTACCGCGTTCCCTGCCGAGGAACATGTTCTGCACGATGTCGAGGTTGTCGGCCAGTGCGAGGTCCTGGTAGACGACCTCGATGCCGAGCTGCGCGGCGTCCTTCGGCCCGCGGATGTGCACCTCGTTGCCCTGGAATGTGACGGTTCCCGAGTCGTGACCGTAGATCCCGGCGACGCACTTGACCAAAGTGGACTTCCCGGCACCGTTGTCGCCGACGAGCGCGGTGACCTCGCCCGCGCGCACGGTGAAGTCCACGTCGTGCAGGACGTGGACCGGGCCGAAGCTCTTGTTGAGACCCTTGATCTCGAGGATCGGATCACTACTCATGGTGGTTACTCCGTGATGGGCCCGGGACTGGTGCCAGTCGGGGGCAGGCACCAGCCCCGGGAGATTCGGGCGACTACTAGGAAATACCTGCCGCGGCGCACAGCGGCTGGACGTCGCCGGTGCAGACCTCGGAAGCCTTGACGTACCCGGCGGTGATGACGTCCTTGACGTTGGCCTTGGTGATCGTCTGCGGCGTCAGCAGCACCGACTTGACCTGACGGTTGCCGGTCGGGTCGTTCTCGGTCTGCGTGGCGATCGCGTCGGCTGCGGCGGTGTCGCCCTTGGCCAGCGCGGCGGCCAGCCTGGCGGCTGCCTCGGCCTCTTCCTTGATCGGCTTGAAGACGGTCATGTACTGGTCGCCGCGCAGTACGGCCTGCAGACCGGCCGGGGTGGCGTCCTGGCCGGTGACCGGGACCTTCAGTCCGTTCTTGGTCAGCACGGTGATGACCGCGCCCGCGAGGCCGTCGTTGGCGGCGACGACACCGTCGACCTTGCCGCCGTTCTGGGTCAGGAACTGCTCGAAGTTCCGGCCACCGGCCTGGTTGTCCCAGTTGTCGATCTTCTGGGAGCGGACCAGCTTCAGCGTGCCGTTGTCGTACAGCGGCTTGAGGACCTTCTGCTGACCGGCGTAGAACAGCGTCGCGTTGTTGTCGGTCGGGGCGCCCTCGATCTCGATGACCTGTGCGCCCTGCTTGCCTTTCAGCGCGGTGGCCAGCGCCTCGCCCTGCAGCTCGCCGACCTTGGTGTTGTCGAAGGACACGTAGTACTTCGCGCTGCTGCCGAGGTTGAGGCGGTCGTAGTCGATCACCGGGATGCTGGCGTTGGCGGCCTTGGCGGCCACGGTCTTGCCGAGCTCGCTGTTGATCGACGCGATCACCAGCACCTTGACCTTCTGGGTGATCATGCTGTCGGCCAGCCGGGTGAAGGTGGCGGTGTCACCCTGCGCGTTCTGGATGTCCGCGTCGAGGCCCTGTGCCTGCATCGCGGCCTTGAGCATCGGCTTGTCGAAGCCCTCCCACCGGGCGGAGGTGGCGGTCTCCGGCAGGATCACGCCGATCTTGGCGCCGCCGCCGGACGGTGCGGGCGCCCCCGAAGTGGTACCACCGCCGGCGGGCGCCGGTGCCTCGTTGGCCCCACAAGCCGAGAGCACGAGGGCGACACCCGCACCCACGGCGGCGAGGGCAAGGGTCTTGCTGCGCATTCGTCGTCGTCCTTCCAGAGGGACTGAATCGGAACCAGGGGAATGTTGTGCGCCACAACATATGTCCGGCACCCGCGTGACCGGAAGCACACTGATTCGATTCAGAAGCCATTCTTGGCTACGAACTGGCAACGGCGAGAGAACTGAAGTGCTTCAGTAATCTGAACAGTGACAACGCCATCACCCGAGGTGAGTGATCCACAGTGGTCCGCCGGCCCCGGGAAGGCACTCCGGACGCACCCGGCCCGAATTTGTTGCGACCGACGACGAGAGGGCACCGAATACCGGGCGTTGTGCGTTGCTGATCACCGAACACGGGTTTGTTGGCGCACTGCCCGGCCACGCCCGCTCAGGCCGCTCGACCCCCGGTCATACGCCTGCGAGCGCGCTCCCACGGCACCACGGGACCAGCAACGAGAACACTGTCCCAGTCACTCGCAACAAACTCGTGCCGACGACTCACCACGAGCGCAGCGTGACGATGCGCTCCTCAAGCTGCTCGACCGACGCCATCGCGGTCGGCGGGCCGCCGCACTGCCTGCGCAGATCCCCGTGGATGACGCCGTGCGGCTTGCCTGTGCGGTGGTGGAACATCGCGACCAGCGTGTTCAGTTCCTTGCGCAGGCCGTTCAGGCGTTCCTGCACGGACTGCGGGCGGTTCTCCACCGGTGCCGCAGGCCGCGCGGCCTGCTCGGCGTGCTTGCGGCTGCGGGACGCCAGTTGCTTCTCCTGGCGCTGCTGCAACAAGGTCCGGACCTGCTCGGGTTCGAGCAGACCGGGCAGGCCGAGGTACTCCTGCTCCTCCTCGGACCCGACACCGGCGGCCGTACCGAACGACGACCCCTCGTAGATGACCTGGTCGAGCTCGGCGGACGCGCCCAGCGACGTGAACGGCTTCTCGTCCTCGCCCGGCTCGTCCTCGGTCCGGTTGGCGGCCGCGAGCAGCTCGTCGTCCCAGCCGTCCTTCTCGCGGTGCGGCTTGCCCAGGACGTGGTCGCGCTGTGCCTCCATCTGACTGGCCAGTTCCAGCAGCACCGGCACACTCGGCAGGAAGACGCTCGCCGTCTCGCCCTGGCGCCGGGCACGCACGAAGCGACCGACCGCCTGCGCGAAGTACAGCGGGGTCGACGCGCTGGTCGCGTAGACGCCGACCGCGAGACGCGGCACGTCGACACCTTCGGACACCATCCGGACCGCGACCATCCAGCGGTCGCCGGAGTCGGCGAACTTCTTGATGTTCCCCGACGCCTTCGGATCGTCCGACAACACGACCGTCGGCATCTCACCGGTGGCCTTCTCCAGGATCCGGGCGTACTCACGGGCCGTGGTCTGGTCCGAGGCGATCACCAGGCCGCCCGCGTCGGGCACGCCACCGGCCCGCAGCTGCCGCAGCCGCACGTCCGCCGCGTTGAGCACGGCGGGCATCCACTCGCCGCTCGGGTCCAGCGCTGTGCGCCACGCCCGCGCGGTCTGCTCCTGCGTCATCGGCTCGCCCAGCCGGGCGGTGAACTCCTCCCCCGCGTTGGTGCGCCAGGAGGCCTCGCCGGAGTACGCCATGAAGATGACGGGACGGACCACGCCGTCACGCAACGCGTCCGAGTAGCCGTATGTGTGGTCGGAGACGCTGCGCATGTGCCCCGCGCCGTCCGGCTCGTAGTTGACGAACGGGATGGGCGAGTCGTCACTGCGGAACGGCGTCCCGGTCAGTGCCAGGCGGCGCACCGCCGGGGTGAAGGCCTCACGGATCGAGTCACCCCAGGACTTCGCGTCGCCGCCGTGGTGGACCTCGTCGAGGATCACCAGGGTCTTGCGGTTCTCCGTACGCACCCGGTGCAGCGTCGGGTGCGCGGCGACCTGGGCGTACGTGACCGCCACACCCCGGTAGTCGCGGGAGGTCTGGCCCTGGCCGTTGGTGAAGTTCGAGTCGATCGGGATGCCGAAGCTGGTCGCCGATTCGGCCCACTGGTGCTTGAGGTGCTCGGTCGGCGCGACGATCGTGATCGACTCGACCGTTCGGTCCGACAGCAACTCCAGCGCGAGCCGCAGTCCGAACACCGTCTTGCCCGCACCGGGTGTCGCCACCGCGAGGAAGTCCTTCGGCTTGGCGGCCAGGTACTTCGTGATCGCGCGGCGCTGCCATGCGCGCAGCGGGCGCTGTGCTGGCGACGGAGCCTCGGTGGGCACCGGCTGAGCCGGGGGCGCGTAGTCGGGCGCTACCACGTCTCTCTCGGCTCCTTTCTCGCAGAAATACCCTCAGTGCGTGTCCCGCTGGACTCGTTGAGGGCTATCGCAGCCTACCTTCCGGCCGCCGGGCGCGCCGCACCCTCACCGGTCCACGGGCGGGTCGAGTCAGCCAAATCACGATCCATGGACCATGCTTGGAGCGCTATGAGCGACCAGCATCCGCCACCGGCCGACGACGCGCCCCCGCGTCGAGGTCCTGGTGGGCTGGTCAGGCGGACCCTGAAAAGGGCGTGGAAGGGCAGCATCTTCTCGGAGGCCGCCGAAGCGGCGTTCTGGCAGACGTTGTCGCTGCCGCCGCTGCTGCTCGGACTGCTCGGCAGCCTCGGGTACGTGTCCAGTTGGCTCGGCCCGCAGATCCTCAAGGACGTGCAGGCCAGGATCATCGGCTTCTCGAACACGATCTTCAGCGACAACGTGGTCAAGGACATCGTCACGCCGACGGTCGAGGACATCCTGCGCAACGGCCGCGGCGAGGTCGTGTCGATCGGCTTCCTGCTCTCGCTGTGGGCCGGTTCGTCGGCGATGTCGTCCTTCGTCGACGCGATCACCTCCGCACACGACCAGTACACCGTGCGCAACCCGGTGTGGCAGCGGATCTTCGCGCTGCTGCTGTACGTGGTCAGCCTGGTCGGCCTGATCGTCGGCCTGCCGCTGCTGGCGCTGGGCCCGGACATCCTGCCGAACTTCTTTCCCGACTCCTGGTACGACCAGGTCAAGTTCTACGTCAACCTGCTGTACTACCCCACGGTCGGCATTCTCGCCCTGCTGGCCGTAACAACGTTGTACAAGCTCGCGCTGCCGCGGAAACTGCCGTGGCACCGGGGCGTGCCCGGCGCGGTGCTCGCGGTCGGGGTGTTCCTGCTCGCCAGCAGCCTGCTGCGGTTGTACATCTCGTGGATCACGACCACCGGCTACACCTACGGCGCGCTCGCGACGCCGATCGCGTTGCTGTTGTTCACCTTCTTCATCGGTTTCGCGATCGTGCTGGGCGCGCACTGCAACGCCGCGATCCAGGAACTGTGGCCCGCCAAGATGACCAGGCGGCAGCGGCGGCGCTGGCGGCGGCTGGAGATGGAGCGCGTGGCCGAGCACATCCGGTCCGACAGCTCGAACACCAGGTCGAACAGCGCGCCCGGCGGGGACGCCAGTGTGGACAGCCATGACACAGTCAACCTGGGCGACGCCCAGGAAAACGCCAAGAACGCCGCGCCGCAGCCAGGGTCGGGGCCAGGGTCGGAGTCCCCGCAGGGGCCAGCGGGGTCATCCTCACGGCCAACGCGGACTCATCCCTAGGTACCACCCGGAAGTCAAGCCGTGGGTGCATGTCCACGCGCGCCCGCTGTGCCAGGCTCTGAAGCATCGCCCAAGGGGCACCGGGCGATGTGTTTGCTGGAGCCTGCGTCGTGGCGGGAGGGCAACCCGCTCAACGACGCAGGCTCCGTCTTTTTTCTCGTTTCCAGAGGGGGAACCTCCGTGTGGTCGCTGGCGCGATTAAGCCTTGCCAATCGGAGCCTGATCGGCCTGATCACGCTCGCCATCATCGGCTTCGGCGCGTTCGCCGTGCCTTCGTTGAAGCAGCAGCTGTTCCCGTCCATCCAGCCGCCGACCGCGATGATCGTCGCGAGTTATCCCGGCGCCGCACCGGACACGGTCAGCTCACAGGTCACTGAACCGATTGAGGCAAGCCTGCAGGGCACCGAGGGCCTCGAGAAGATCAGCTCCGAGTCCGCGGAGGGCGTCTCGTCGATCGTGGCGCAGTTCAAGTTCGGCACGGACATGGACCGCGCGGCCGACCGCATGCAGCAGGCCGTCAACCGTCTCGGCACGCAGCTGCCCAAGGACGTGCGGCCGACCGTCACCGCGGGCAGCACCGAGGACTTCCCCGCAGTCGTCCTCGCCGCGGGCACGACCGGGGACCAGCAGAAGCTCGCGGACCAACTGGCCACCTCCGCGGTGCCCGAGCTGAAGAAGATCGCGGGCGTGCGGGACGTGCGGGTGACCGGCGCCGCCAAGGAAACCGTGACGATCACAGTGGACTACGCCAAGCTCGCGGGGGCGGGCGTGGAGCCGACCGCTGTGGTCACGGCGTTGCAGTCGGCCGGCAAGCCCGTTCCGGCGGGTTCGCTCACCGAGGGCACCAAGACGCTGACCGTCCAGGTCGGCGGCCAGTTGGCGTCCGTCGACGCGCTGCGCGACATGTACCTGGCCGGGCAACGGCAGCCGGTGCGGCTGGCCGACATCGCGACCGTCGAGCCGCGACTGGCCGACGCCACGTCGATCACGCGCACCAACGGCAAACCGAGCCTCGGCCTCTCGATCATGATGACCGGCAACGGCAACGCCGTCGACATCTCCAACGCGGTGCGGGACAAGCTGTCGGGCATCGGCACGGCCGTCGGCGCCGAGCTGACGGTGATCTTCGACCAGGGCCCGTACATCCAGGAGGCGGTCAACGGGCTGACCACGGAGGGCCTGCTCGGCCTGGTGTTCGCGGTCGTGGTGATCCTGCTGTTCCTGCTGTCCGTACGGTCCACTTTGGTCACCGCGGTGTCCATTCCGTTGTCGGTCCTGGTCGCGTTGCTCGCGTTGTGGACAGGCGATCTGTCGTTGAACCTGCTGACGCTCGGCGCGTTGACCATCGCCGTCGGCCGCGTGGTCGACGACTCGATCGTGGTGCTGGAGAACATCAAACGACATCTGGCCTACGGCGAGGGCAAGCAGCGCGCGGTGCTGGACGGCGTGCGGGAGGTCGCGGGCGCGGTGACAGCGTCCACGTTGACGACCGTCGCGGTGTTCCTGCCGATCGCGTTCGTCAGCGGCATCACCGGCCAGTTGTTCTCGCCGTTCGCGATCACGATCACGGTGGCACTGCTGGCTTCCCTGATCGTGTCGCTGACCATCGTGCCGGTGCTGGCGTACTGGTTCCTCAAGCCGCCGAAGCCGGGCACCGACATCGCCGTGATGCGCGAACAGGCCGAGGCCAAGGAACGGCGCAGTGTGCTGCAGCGCGCGTACGTCCCGGTGATCCGGTTCGCCACGCGGCGCAGGCTGACGACGTTGCTGATCGCGCTGGTGATCCTCGGCGGCACGTTCGGCCTGTTGTCCAGGCTGAACACGAACTTCCTCGACGACAGCGGCTCCACCAGCATGACGGTGAGCCAGAAACTCCCGCCTGGCAGCAGCATCGCCTCGCGGGACGACGCGGCCAAGAAGGTGGAGAGCGCGCTGGCCTCGGCCAGGGAGATCGAGGCCTACCAGGTCACGATCGGCTCCGAGCCCGGTTTCAGCGGCGAGGTGAGCTCGGTCAACCAGTTCCAGGTGACGTTGCGCAAGGACACGGACACCAAGGCGCTGCAGGACCGGCTGCTGGCGCGGTTCAAGGGCGAGCAGGGTGTCGGCGAGGTCAAGGTCGGCGGCGACGGCGGCGGGTTCGGCAACAGCGACGTGAGCGTGGTCGTCAGGGCACCCGACGACGAGGCGCTGCGGGCCGCCGCCGAGCAGGTGCGCGGGAAGGTCGCCGCAGTGCCCGGCTTGGCGGAGGTCACCAGTGACCTCGCGGTCAGCGCGCCACGGGTGCAGATCGACGTGAACGAGCGTGCCGCCGCGGCGGCCGGGCTCAGCGCCGACGCGGTCGGCCAGCTCGCGGGCCAGGCGATCGCCGGGTTCCCGGTCGCGGAGGTGTCCATCGGGGGCGACCGGCGCCAGCTCGTGCTGCGCTCCGGCACACCGCCGAAGGACGTCGCGGCGATCAGGACGATGCCACTGCTGACCCCGACCGGCGTCGTCCCGCTGGAGCGGGTCGCGAAGATCCAGACGGTCGAGGGCCCGGTGGTGGTCAAGCGTGCCCAGTCGGAACGCAGCGCCACCATCACGGCCAAGCCGGTCGGCAAGGACCTCAGCACGGTCAACACCGAACTGGACACCGCGCTCAAGGGAGTGACGCTCGGCGGCGGCGCGACCTACGCGATCGGTGGCGTGAGCGCCGACCAGCAGGAGGCGTTCGGCGACCTCGGGCTGGCGCTGCTCGCCGCGATCGTCATCGTGTTCACGATCATGGTGGCCACGTTCCGCAGCTTCGTGCAGCCGCTGATCCTGCTGGTGTCCATCCCGTTCGCGGCCACCGGCGCGTTCGGCCTGCTGCTGCTCACCGACACGGCGCTCGGCCTGCCCGCGATGATCGGCCTGCTGATGCTGATCGGCATCGTGGTGACCAACGCGATCGTGCTGATCGACCTGGTCAACCAGTACCGCAGGCAGGGCATGGGCATCCAGGAGGCGGTGATCGAGGGCGGCAGGCGCAGGCTGCGGCCGATCCTGATGACCGCGTCGGCGACGATCTTCGCACTGGCGCCCATGGCGTTCGGCGTGACCGGCGAGGGCGCGTTCATCGGCAAGCCGCTCGCCCTGGTCGTGATCGGCGGCCTGGTCAGCTCGACGCTGCTGACGCTGGTACTCGTGCCGACGCTGTACACGATGGTCGAGCGCGTCAAGGAGCGCGCACGCACCAAGCGCGAGGCCAAACGCGCCCCGGCGCCTGCCGAGCGGATCCCGGCAGGCGTGGACTGACGAACGCAGGAAGGAGCACCTTCACGGCTGGCCGTGAAGGTGCTCATCCGTGTCCGAGCCTGTGTTACTTGTCGCCGCCGCCGGGCTTGAGCCCCTCGAAGATCTGCTTGCACTCGGGGCAGACCGGCGAACCCGGCTTCGGCGAGCGGGTCACCGGGAACACCTCGCCGCACAGCGCGACCACCATGGTGCCCATCACGGCACTCTCGGCGATCCGGTTCTTCTGCACGTAGTGGAACATCTTCGGGGTGTCGTCACCGGTCTCTTCACTGGTGTCGACATCAGGCAGCGTCTGGGTGGAGGTACTCACAGCACCAATTCTGCATCAAACCGCCCGCAATCCTGGTTAGATGCGCGCATGTTCTCCAAGGTGCTGGCGAGTTTCGGGCAGGGCGGTGCCAAGGTCGACGCGCAGCTGCTCGACCGCAGCGTCCGGCCTGGCGGACCGCTGCGTGGCCAGGTCGTGCTGCTGGGCGGCCAGGTCGACCAGGAGGTCCAGGGCCTCGGCGTGACCCTGCTCGCCCGGGTCGAGCAGCCCGACGAGCGCGGCGGCGTGACACTCACCGACCTGCCGTTCCAGAACGTCAACCTGGCCAGCAACGCGGTCGTGCGCGCGGGCCAGCAGCTGACCGTGCCCTTCGAGGTGCACCTGCCGTGGGAGACGCCGATCACGACGGTGCTCGGCAAGCACCTGGCCGGGATGGCCGTCGGCCTGCAGACCGTGCTGGACCTGGGCGGCTCCATGGTGGACCCGCAGGACATCGACGCGGTGGCGATCGAGCCGCTGCCCGCGCAGCACCGGATCCTCGACGCGTTCTCCCGGCTGGGCTTCCAGTTCCGCGTCGGTGGGCTGGAGAAGAACAAGATCACCGGCCTCGACCAGCAGCTGCCGTTCTACCAGGAGATCCGGTTCGCCCCGCCGCCCGCGTTCGCGCAGGCGTTCTTCGAGGTCGCGGTCACGTTCCTCGGCGGATCCACCGGCATGCAGGTGGTGCTGGACGTGCAGAAGAAGGTCAGGGTGGGCAAGGGCAGCGGTCTCGGCCCGCAGGGTCGGCCGTCGATCGGTGCCTTCCCGGTCGACTACGCACGGGTCGGCGCGGCCAACTGGGAGCAGCAGATCGAGGGCTGGCTGCGGGAGCTGGCCAAGCCCCGGGCGATCTTCGACTGACCTGTGGCGCGCACGCGAGCAGTGGGTTTCAGCCAGGGATGAACCGCATCGCGTTACCGTTCGGTAACCGCGAAGATGCTCTGCGTCACCACATTTGATCATTGGTGGTTGTTGGTTGTTGGGCGGCTCGTAGGCTCCCTGGGGGTGAATCTACGGGCAACCCGAGCCAACTAGACTAAGTTTAGTCATGTTGATACGGTCGGGTGATGACCGTGAACGTCAACATCCATGAAGCCAAGACACACTTGTCGCGGCTGCTGGAGCAGGTCGCGAACGGCGAGCGGGTGATCATCTCCAAAGCCGGGAAGCCGGTTGCCGACCTGGTCCCGCATCGGCGCACCGCCGTTGTCATCGGTGGCCTCAGTGGTGAACTGGGCTACGACGACGAGGCGTTCACAGATCCGGATCCCGACATCCAGCAGATGTTCTACGGGGATGACAGTGCTGCTTCTTGACAGCCAGGCCGTGCTGTGGCTGCTGGACGACAACCCGAAACTGGGGCCGCTTGCCCGAAAGCGGATCCTGACAGCTGACGAAGTGCACGTGTCGGCCGCGACCGTGTGGGAACTCACGATCAAGTCGATGCTCGGCAAGCTCACGATTCCGGCGAACCTGAGCACCCGGCTCACCGAACAAGGTCTCTCGCTGCTGGCTGTCACGGCTGAACACACCGAGCGGCTGCGCGCCTTTCCCGAACTGGCGCGGCACGATCCGTTCGATCGCGTGATCGTCGCACAGGCGGATCTCGCCGGGCTCGACCTCCTCACCGCGGACCACGTGCTGCTCGACCTGGATCGCGACTTCATCGTCGACGCCGGTAAGTAGTGCCCGTTCGCGCGTCGGGGCGAGCAGCGGAAAGTGGACCTTCGGCTGTCCTGGCGTAAAGAATGCGTCTCGTGACCGCTATCGCCATCTCTGACGAAGTCCGTACCGCGCTCGAGTCCGGCAAGGCCGTCGTGGCCCTGGAGAGCACGATCCTGTCCCACGGCCTGCCGCCCGGCCGCAACCGCGAGGTCGCTGACCGGCTGGAGGCGGTGGTCCGGCAGGCGGGCGCGGTGCCCGCGACGATCGCGATCCTCGACGGCAAGGCCCGCGTCGGCCTGTCCGAGCAGCAGCTGGAACGGGTGTGTGCGGCGGATTCCGGGCTGGTCAAGCTGTCGCTGCGGGATCTCGGTCCGGCGATCGCCCTCAACCAGGACGGCGCGACGACCGTGGCCAGCACCGCCGCCGTCGCCCACGCGGCGGGCATCGGCGTGTTCGGCACCGGCGGTCTGGGTGGCGTGCACCTGCCGTTGCCGGGAAGCCACACGTCGTGGGACGTCTCCGCCGACCTGGACGCGCTCGCCGAGATCCCGATCCTGGTCGTGTCGTCGGGAGTGAAGTCCATCCTCGACGTCGAGGCGACGCTGGAGCTGCTGGAGACGCGGTCGGTCCCGGTGATCGGCTACCGGACCGACTACTTCCCCGGCTTCTATCTGCGTGAGTCGGAGTTCCGGCTGGCATGGCGGGTCGACTCGGCCAAGCAGGCCGCGGACGTGGTCGAGGCGCACCGTCAGGTGCCGGGCACCGCCGGGATGCTGCTGGCCAACCCGATTCCGCCCGCGTACGAGATGGACCGCGCGACGCACGACCAGCTGCTGGCGGACGGGATGAACCTGGTCGACGAGCAGGGTGTGCAGGGCCGGGACGTCACGCCGGTGCTGCTGGACCACTTCCACACCGCGAGCGGCGGCGTCAGCCTGGACGCGAACGAGGCGCTGGTCGTGGCCAACGTCACCCTGGCGGCCGAGGTGGCGGCCGACCTGGCAGCGCGCCGATGACCGTGCCGATGACCGTCGTGGTGGTCGGGGACGCCGGACTCGACGTGATGGTGTTACCGCACAGCAAGGTCGTCTACGGCGGTGACACCAGGGCGCAGGTCCGGGTGACGATGGGCGGTGCGGGCGCGAACACGGCGACGTGGCTGGCCAGCCAGGGCGTGGATGTCGTGCTGGTCAGCCGGATCGGCGACGACATGGCGGGCCGCCAGGTGCTCGACAACCTCGCGGACGCGGGCGTGCGCTGCGAGCTCGCGATCGACCCGAGCGCGGCGACGTGCTGCGTGGTGATCATGGTGGATCCGACCGGCCAGCGCACAATGATGCCCGATCACGGCGCCGGGGCGTGGCTGCGGCCCGACGACCTGCGGCCGGGGCTGCTGGAGACCGCACGGCACCTGCACCTGTCGGGTTACGTGCTGCTTGACCCGTCGTCGCGGGACGCGGGCCTGGCGATGCTGCGGGCCGCGCAGGACACGGGGCTGACCACGTCGGTCGACCCGCAGTCGGCGGCGCTGATCGACGACCCCGGCGCGTTCCTCGACTGGATCAAGGGCGTCGATCTGCTGCTGCCCAACGAGGACGAGGCGGCCCACCTGTCGGCACACCACGACCTGCTCGACTATGTCGGCGCGGTCGCGGCCACCTCGGGGGCGGCAGGCGCGAGCTGGACCGACCGCGCCACAACGGTCCACGTCCCGGCCGAATCAGTGTCCTGTGTGGACTCGACCGGTGCCGGGGACGCCTTCAACGCCGGGCTGCTCACGGCCTGGCTCGCGGGCGGGGCTCCGGAGGCCGCGCTGCGGTCCGGGGTGATCACCGCGACGAAGGCCGTCACCGGGATCGGCGCGATACCTGGTTAGCCTTCGATGATCTGGTGGTTCGAGCGCTCGATCAGCTGGGCGCTCGGCTCACCCTGCTGGTGGCGGTTGACCCGCTCGGACTTGCGCGGCGGACGGTCGTTGGCGATCAGCACCGCCGCCCACGGCAACGGGATCGACAGCACCAGGAACCCGAGCGCCGCCCACCACGAGACCTGGGCGAAGATCAGCGCGAGGAACAGACACGGCAGGCGCAGGGACATCATCAGGATGTACTTGCGTTTGCGCGCCGCGTGCTGGTCATCGAACGACGGCGCAGCCTCGGTGATCAGAACCGGGGTGTCGCCGTCCTTGGGGTTGCTCACGACACCACCTCCACACCCATCATGCTCCCACGCTATCCCGAAGCGACAGCCAGGCGGCACCGTGGAAGTATTCCGCTGTGGCCGATGATCTCTCGCAGGAGTATTGTTCCGCGCTTCGTACCGCCTTCGAACGCGCAGGCTACGACGCCGACGGTGTCCTGCGTCTGCTCGGCGAGTCAGCCCATGCCGCTCTCGGCCGCGGCGAGCCGGAGCCCGCGCGCCGGGCAACCAGGGACGGCGCCGAACTCGGCACGCTGATCAGGCTGTTCCTGCTGGGCGACGATCTGCCCGAGCGAGCGGTCAAGGCGGTCCTGCCGTGGCCGGAGTCGGTGTCGACCGGTGTGGTGCGGGTCGACGGCGATCGCGTACGCGCCGGACTCGACGTACGCCCGTACGGCGACGACCAGGGTTCATGGTGGGTGTTCGCCGACCTGGATTCCGACCAACTCGGTTCCGCGGTGCCCATCGACCACGTGTTGGGTGTCGGGCACGCGTCGCTCAGCCTGGCCCGCGCCACCATTCGCCGCCCGGTCGGCACGGTGCTCGACCTGGGCACGGGATGCGGTGTGCAGGCGTTGCACGCCAGCAGGCACGCGCGCAGCATCACCGCCACGGATTTGTCCGGGCGCGCACTGATGCTCGCGAACGCGACATTCCGGATCAATGACCTCGAAGTCGAGACACGACAGGGCAAATGGTTCGAACCGGTCACCGGCCGCCGGTTCGACCAGGTCGTGTGCAATCCGCCGTTCGTGGTCGGCCCGTCCCGTGTCGACTACACCTACCGGGATTCCGGGCTCGCCGGTGACGACGCGAGTGCGCTGGTGATCGCCGCGTTGCCGGAGTACCTCGCACGCGGCGGCGTGGGCCAACTGCTCGCGTCGTGGTTGCACGTGCCTGGCCAGGACTGGTCGGACCGGGTCACGTCGTGGCTGCCCGGCGGCGTGGACGCGTGGTTCGTCCAGCGTGACGTCGCCGATCCGGACCTCTACGTCGGCACCTGGCTGCGGGACGCGGGCATCGACCCGCGCTCGGCGGAGGGCGCGGCGCGGGCGTCCGCGTGGCTGGACTGGTTCGCCGAGAACAAGGTCGCCGGGGTCGGCTTCGGTTTCGTGACACTGCGACGGACCGACGGCGAGCCGCGGATCGTCTGCGAGGACCTGCGGCACGCGTTCGACGACCCGCTCGGCCAGGAGGCCGCGGGCTGGTTGGACCGGATCGACTGGCTGCGTGCGCACTCGTCGCCGGACGCGTTGCTTAGAGCGCACTTGAAGGTTGTCGATTCGGTTGTCCTCGAAGAGGTTTCGTCATCCACTGACGAGGGGTGGGAAACGGTCGTACGCCGACTGCACCGCACCGACGGGCCCGGTTGGCAGCATGAGATCGACGAACTCGTGCGCGCACTGCTCGCGGGCTGTCGCGGACTGTTGCCGTTGGGGGACTTGCTGGAACTGCTCGCCGCAGCACACGGTGTGCCCACGGACGCACTCATCGTGGCGGCGTTGCCGTTGGTGGACGAGCTTGTCCGGCACGGGATGCTGGTCCCCGCGTGAGGGCCGTTGCCGCGCGTGTGCGGAGCGCGAGTGTGACTGTGGACAGTCGGACCGTCGGGGCGATCGGCGAAGGCCTGTTGGTATTGCTCGGGGTGCATACGGAAGACACGCCCGAAAAGGCGGTCATCATGGCCCGAAAACTGCACGAGCTGCGCATTCTTCGCAACGAGGAGTCGTGCGCGACCTCAGCCGCGCCACTGCTCGTGGTCAGCCAGTTCACCCTCTACGGGGAAACCCGTAAGGGTCGCCGCCCGTCATGGATCGCCGCCGCACGCCCCGAACAGGCCGAACCCCTTGTCGGGGCGGTCGTCGGGGAGTTGCGCAATCGGGGAGCCCATGTAGAAACGGGCGAATTCGGGACCATGATGGAAGTAACGAGTGTGAACGACGGTCCGTTCACCGTCCTCGTCGAAATCTAAGGGTTTTCTCAGCCACTGTAGACAGTGGCCCCCTCTCAGGAATATCTCAGCATCTGGCACGCAACCGGGTGGCGACTTCCGACGTCATTCAGTTTGAGAAGGCGGGAACGAATCTCGATCCGCTCACGTTTTCTCTAGTGTCCAACCAACGGGCGGCAGGGTCCCAGACGGACCGTGGTTCGAAGGTCTGTGACACGAGCCACTGCCAGCCCGAGACAGGGGGAGGGAGTCCGATGACCGTCCCGCAGACTCTTGACCGCGAGGTTCACGAGACCACAGAACTGGATCTCGACGCACAAGGACCCGCGGCCGATCTGGTCCGCGTGTACCTCAACGGGATCGGCAAGACCGCACTGCTGACCGCCGCCGAAGAGGTCGAGCTGGCCAAGCGGATCGAAGCCGGGGTGTTCGCCCAGCACATGTTGGAGTCGAAGCCGCAGCTGCCCGCGCAGCGCAGGATGGACCTGAAGTCGCTGATCCGCGACGGGCACGTGGCCAAGAACCACCTGCTCGAAGCGAACCTGCGGCTGGTCGTCTCGCTGGCGAAGCGCTACACCGGTCGCGGTATGCCGCTGCTCGACCTGATCCAGGAGGGGAACCTGGGTCTGATCCGCGCGGTCGAGAAGTTCGACTACACCAAGGGGTTCAAGTTCTCCACGTACGCCACGTGGTGGATCCGGCAGGCCATCACGAGGGGCATGGCCGACCAGGGTCGCACCATCCGGCTGCCGGTCCACCTGGTGGAACAGGTGAACAAGCTGGCCAGGATCAAGCGCGACCTGCACCAGCAGCTCGGCCGCGAGGCCACCCACGACGAACTGGCCAAGGAATCGGGCCTGAGCGCGAACAAGGTCTCCGACCTGCTCGACCACGCCCGTGACCCGGTCAGCCTCGACATGCCGGTCGGTGCCGAGGAAGACGCCCCGCTGGGCGACTTCATCGAGGACTCCGAGGCGACCGACGCGGAGGGCGCGGTCATCTCCGGTCTGCTGCAGGACGACCTGCGCCGGGTGCTGGCCACGCTGGACGAGCGTGAGCAGCACGTGATCCGGCTGCGCTACGGCATCGACGACGGCCAGCCCAGGACTCTCGACCAGATCGGCAAGCGCTTCGGCCTTTCCCGCGAGCGCGTGCGCCAGATCGAGCGCGAGGTCATGTCCAAGCTCCGCCAGGGTGAGCGCGCGGAGAAGCTCCGGGCGTACGCGAGCTGATCGAGGAAAAGGAATCGATGCAGGTCAAGGTCACCCGAACAGCGCTATTGCGGCGTGAGGTACGTCACGATACTTAGGCGGGCGAACCGAATACTACGCAGCGCACTCCACGGTTGACGGATTGTGACTGCTTTCCCCGGGAGGTCGCGGCGGTCGGGGGCTGGCGCGGCCTTCCGAATTCCTCGGCGCGGACCCTTGTCCGCGGACAGCGCGGACAAGGGCCTCGTCAGATCATGTTGGGGGGCCGAGCCCCCCAAACCCCCCACGGTGCGAGCTCCTCACGACCCAGCGCTGGGCGCGCTCCGCCTTCACCAGCACTGCGCCTTCACCAGCACTGCGCCTGCGGCGCTTCGGGGCCGTGGGGCGCTGCGACCGGCGTGCTGGACACCGTCACCCACATCTGTCGTCCAGCCCGGTCACCGTCCTATGTGGACTATCGGAGTTGTTTCCTTCCGGCGGCACGGGTTCCAGAAAACGCACGACCGGTGGGTGCGTGGGATAGGATGGTCAACATCGACCACTTACCCTGGTACCCCACGCCGCGCACCAAGCGGTTCGATCCACCATCGACCCCGCACGGGACGGCGGTGGGTCCGCCGACCCGGGTCCGTACCGGCTTCGGCGGGATCGCCTGGCTGGTCACCCGGCACGCGGAGGCGGTGGCGGTGCTGAGCGACCAGCGGTTCAGCGTCGAGCTGACCGGTGATGACCAGACCATTGCCGGTGCCCGACTCGCACTGTCATTCCTGACGATGGACGATCCGCGCCACATGGTGCTGCGCCGCGCGTTGGCCGCGGAGTTCACCATCCGAAGGGTCACCGCGATGCGGCCGTGGGTAGAGCAGATCGCGGACGCGCTGCTTGACGACATCGAACGAGCCGGGCCGCCCGCCGATCTGGTGGCCGACTTCGCGCTGCCGCTGCCTTCCCTGGTGATCTGCCGTCTGCTCGGGGTGCCCTATGAACGGCACGAGTTCTTCCAGCGGAGCTCGCAGGTGATCGTGGATCCCGGTAGCACGATGGAGCAGGTCGGGACGGCTATGGGTGAGCTCACCGGCTACCTCGCCGAGCTACTCGCCGCCAAGGACGCCGAGCCGGCCGACGACCTCCTCAGCAGGCTGGTCACCGATTATGTCCGCCCCGGGACGATCAGTCTCGACGAGGCGGCCAACATGTCCCGGTTCCTGCTCACCGCGGGGCATGAGACCACCGCGAACATGATCTCGCTCGGTGCCCTGCTGTTGCTCTGTCACCCCGACCAGCTCGCCGAGTTGCGTGCCACCGACGATCCCGAGGTCGTCCAGTCCGCGGTGAACGAGATGCTGCGGTACCTGTCCGTCCTCACCCAAGGGGTGGTCCGCACCGCCCGCGAGGACCTGCGGATCGGCGACACGCTGATCAGGGCGGGTGAGGCTGTTGTGGTGCCGTTCAACGCGGCGAACCGCGATCCGGCGGCTTTTGCCGGTGACCCCGATCAGTTCGATATTCACCGCGATGCGCGCCGTCACCTCGCGTTCGGATTCGGCGCGCACCACTGCCTCGGGCGACCGCTCGCGCTACTCGAGCTGGAGGTGGTCTTTCCCAGGTTGCTGCGCAGGTTGCCGGGTCTGGCTCTCGCCACCGACCTCGAGTCGGTGGCCGGGAAAAACGAGGCGTCGATCTACGGTCTGCGCACGCTGCCTGTCACCTGGTGAGTCGCGCCGCGAACAGGAAGAAACCCGGGGCGAATCGGCCGGCGGCCAGCTGCTCCTTGCTGTCGTCGGCCAGTCGGCGCTCCGCCGCAGCCAACTCGTCCGGATCCTGCCAGTCCCGCGGCGGCTCAGCGAAGCCGTTGATCGAGGTGGACACCAGCCGCAGTCCGTTGTCGCGGAGTACCGGAAGGATCTCGGCCAGGGTGTGCTGGGTCTCGTGCGGGTGCTGCACCTGGTCGCGGAACCACGACTGGACGAAGGTCGGATTCTGGCCGTCGGCGCGGGTGCCGACGGCGAGCCTGCGGAACTCCGCGAACTGTTCCTCCTCGTCGGCCCCGCGCCGACGCAGCGCCGCGAAGTGGTCCAACAGCGGCTGCCGACCGTACGCGTGATAGAGGCCGACGACCAGGGTGCCACCCTCCGCGAGGCGTTCGCGAGCCAACTGTTCCAGACCGCCGAGGCAGTCGTCGGTGTGGTGCAGCACGCCGATCGAGGTGACCACCTGATACCGCCGCCCGTCGGGCTTGCCGGGCAGCTCGGCGACGTCGAAGCGCACATCGACGCCCACCGCGGCGGCTATCTCGCGGGCCCGCTCGATGGCGACCGGATTGGCGTCGATCCCGTACGCGTCGGCGCCGTGATACATCGCCGCCGCCGTCACCAACTCACCGACCCCACATCCGGCGTCGAACAGGGTGGTCCCCGGGGACAGGGCGGCCATCAGCGGCGGGCACTCCCGCAGGGGATTCCCGCGGCGCAACTGGTCGACGTGCCCGGCGACCATATCGTGGTAGTGAAACGGCAGGGTGCGGTAGAAGTCGAGAACATCGGACCGGACGGCCAACTGGTACTCCTCCTCGGTTCAGCGCGCATGGGCGTGAGGACGGCACCGTCAATCACGACGGTATAGCACACCGTCCGACCAGATCGCGTCCAGACGGCCCCATTCGGCCGCGGAAGAGACATCGGGGAAAAAGCCACTTCCCTTGTGGTTGGCGCTGGTGTTGCACAGCACCGGTATCCCGGACAGCTTCGCGTACTCGGTCAGGATGCGGTGCAGCTGTGGCTGGTCGTCAGCAGCGACCGTCTGCAGCCGGGCGGTGCCGTCCAGGTGCACCACCGCCGGGATGCGGTCCAGCCAGTCGGCGCGCACCATGTGGTCGAACAACATGTAACGGTCCGGCGTGCCGGGGTCGAAGATCTCCGGTGCCCGCTCTTCGAGGCAGATCGGTGCGACCGGCCGGTAGGGCTCGCGGTCTTTGACCTTGTTCAGCAGGTCCTTCATCGCCGGGTCGGTGGCCGGAGCCAGGATGCTGCGGTGCCCGAGCGCGCGCGGCCCGAGCTCGGCCCGCCCCGAGAGAACGACGACGGGCTTGCCGTCCTCGTGTAAAACCCTTGCCAGCTCAGGGATATCGCACCGATCCGACCGCCAGCCCGCGCCCGCGTCCGATGCGACGAGATCGGGCCCGCTGAACAGTGTCCAGTCCAGCCGGGTGCCGCCCCGGCTGATCAGCTCGCACGCCGCGGTGCCGAGCGCGGCGCCTGAGTCATTCGGGAAGGGCGGCACCCAGATGTCGCGGAACAGGCCGCTGGAGCGCAACTTGCTGTTCCACTTGATGTTCAGCGCACACCCGCCGGCGAGGCAGAGGTTCGGCTCGCGGATACCGGCCTCGGCGAGCCGGTCACGCAACGCGGTCAGCAGCGCGTGGCCGAGGTAGCCCTGGAAGGTGGCGATCAGGTCGGCGTCGGTGCTGCCTGGCCAGAACCGCTCCCTGGTGGTGTCCAACTGGGCCGCCAGCTGGAACCCGGACTCGACCGAGAAAGGCAGCGCCGCCAGCGCGTCTCGCATGACCGGGTACATCGCGGGCTCGTCGCGGCCGAGTGCCGCATAGGCCATGGCCTTGCCCGCCACCTCGAGATTGCCGGGAGAGGCGTGCATGGCCAAGGGATCCCGCTGCGTCTGGTGCACATTGAACACCGGGAAGTGCGCACAGAACTGGGCGAAGACGAACCCGTACAGCGGCATCAGGCTGCCCAGCGAGGTGACCGACAGCGGCGCTGGGCCGACCTCGCGGGGCGCTGGGCCGACCTTGTAGAGCATGGGTGGCATGCCACCGTCCCACACCAGCACCAGTGCGGGGGCGCCGTTCTGGGCGAACGGGCTGGTGCAGTACGCGCCGGCGGTGTGCTGGGCGGAATGGTGATAGCTGGAATACTCGCCGCCGCCGAACGGTATTCCGGTGAAGGTGAACCTCCGCAGCGGGTCGGCCCCTGGCTCCTCCTGGTACGGCGCGACGTCGATGACGGTTCGCGCGCCCTTGTGGTCGAGCCGTAACGCGACCTTGTCCAGGTCGGGTGCCGGCGCCCAGCCGTCGACGACGAAACGGTCGACATCGGACGGACGTACCCCCTCGGTCGCGAGGAGTGCCTCCACGGTCTCCCACCGGTCGACGTACTGATAGCGGCGGTTGTTGCCGACCTTTTCCAGCTCGATGCTGACGATCAAGCGCGAATCCTCGACGAGGGCGATGCCGCCGTCGTGGGTCAGCTTCAGTCCGCAGGTCAGCATCGTACTCCCGTTCTAAATGCGTGTTTGAAGCGTCCTAAATGCGTGTTTGAAAGCGTTCTCCGCCAACCGGCGACCCGCCGGGAGACAAGAGACAATTCGAGTGGATGATCAACGATGGCGCCGTATACGAGCAGTGGAGCATCTGCGGTTATATCCACACCGCATGCAAGTACCGGAACGTCATTCGCTATATCCGCACCTGTCGCGACATTACTACCGCTCGGTTACGCAACACGTCTGACCAGCCAAAACTCGAATGATCGCAATTTTATCCCCCATCCCCAAGGGCAGCATCACCGCGCGTCTATGCGAATGCCACCCGCATCCGGACGGTAGCAGGAGCGTTCCGGTACCACAAGTCCCATAAACTGTTGACCCGGCGAGTTACGGGGGAGCATACTGCGACTAGGAGCGTTCCCAGGCGGCGTTGCCAGTCGTGATAACGCAGCAGCGAATCGCGGGGTCCGTTCGCTCTGGGGATATGCTCTGAGGGGGTATGGAATATGGAACGTAGTCGACTCATGACGCCCGCAGAAATGGATGCCGTCTTCGAGCGGCACATTGCCGCGGAAATGGCCCACGACATACCGGGGATTCTCGACACCTTGACCGATGACGTCGAGCACGACGTGATCGGACATCCGATGGGCGTGCTGCGCAATCACGCTGACATCGCAAAACGCTACGAAGAACAGTTCACGGCTATCACCGACGACGCCATTGAACCGATACGTCGCAATTATGGTGAGAATCTCTTCATCGACGAGTCCATCGTCAGCGGACGTGTACGTGGAACGTACATGGGGATACCCGGAAACAACCGCCTGATCCGGATTCGGATGCTGCACGTCTGCGAGGTCAGGGACGGCAAGATGAGTCGGGAGAACGTCTGGGCTGACATGGCCTCGCTGCTCGCACAGCTCGGACAGCTCGGCGCCACCCCAGAACCGCGCGGCTGAGATCGGCAGGCGGCAGATGGAGACGGGCAACCAGCTCAGAGTTGTCGACCATATCGTCCGCTACCTGGCACGGGAGGCACGCGTCTCGCACGTGTTCGGCGTACACGGAGCCAACATCGAGGATCTCTACGACGCCCTGCAGCGATGGCCGGACGGCCCGCGTGGGGTGATCGCCAAACACGAGTTCTCCGCGGGAACGATGGCGGACGGCTACTACCGGATGGCCAACCGGCCTGCCGTGCTCGCCACGACCTCCGGTGGCGGCGCGCTCAACACGGTCGCCGCGCTCGGCGAGGCTTACACATCCGGGGTGCCGATGTTCGCGATGATCGGCGAACCGCCGACCGGGCTGCACGGCCAAGGAGCGTTCCAAGACCTCAGCGGTGCGAACGGAGCGCTGGACGGCCGCGCGTTGTTCGGGACGGTCGCCAGGTTCTGCGAACGCGTGTCGCGGCCCGAGGACATCGCCGAGCTGCTCCCGGCCGCGGTCGAGGCGGCCACCGGTGAGCGCCCAGGACCCTCGGTACTGCTGCTGCCCAAGGACGTGCAACGGGAGACCGTGGAACTCACGCTGCCCGCACGGCCGGTGCCCGTGGCCGCGCCCTCGGAGCTGCCACCGGAGGTCACCGCGCTGCTCGGCAGCGGTGGGCGAACCGTCCTGGTCGCCGGGCTCGGCGTCGCGATCGGCGCTGCCCGCGCCGAGCTCGCGGCACTCGCCGACGCGCTGGACGCCACGGTGGCCGTGGAGGCGGACGGCAAGGACGCCTTCGACAACCACAGCCCGCGGTTTCTCGGCGTCATGGGGGTGATGGGCCACCCAGGGGTGCACGAGGAGCTGACCCGTGCGGACCTGTGCGTGCTGGTCGGCACCCGACTGGCGCAGGGCTCGCGCTATGGGCTGGAGGTCGCGCTTGACGCGGTGCCGACGGTCTGTTTCGCCGACCAGCCGCCGTTCTCGCTCGGTGACGGCCGGGGCCCGCTGTGGGTACCGGGGCGGCTGCGGGCCACGCTGCCCTCGGCAGTGGCCGCGGCCTCGGGGCGGCGCGGCGAGTCCCGACGTGTGCTGCCCGCGCCTCCGTGGCCGACCAGGGCGGAGCCCGACGTGCTTTCCAGCCAGGGCATCGTCGAAGACGTCCACGCCGTGCTCGATGGTGCGAGCAATGTCGTCTCGGACGCGGGCAACGCCTCCGCCGGTGCGGTGCACTTCCTCGGCGCCGCACGGAATGGTCGTCAGGTGCTCGCGCTGGGGATGGGCGGCATGGGGTTCAGCTTCGGCGCGGGCGTCGGCGGCGCGTTCGCCACCGGCAAGCGGACTTACGTACTCGCCGGCGACGGTGCTTTCTTCATGCACGGCATGGAGGTCCACACCGCCGTCGAGTACGACCTCCCGGTCACCTTCGTGGTTTTCAACAACAGCGCGCACGCCATGTGTGTCACCAGGGAGCAGTTGTTCTACCCGGATGTGCCCACTTTGAACCGGTTCCATCACCGTGCCGATATCGCGGCCGGGGTCGCGGCCATGTTCCCCAGCCTGCGTACCGTCGCGGTCACCAGCCGGAAGGCGCTGAGGGACTTCCTGCGTGCGACCGACCGCGCCGAGGGACCGGCATTCGTCTCGGTCGACGTGCCCGTCGACGAGATGCCGCCGTACCGCCCACTGCTCGACGCGTTTCGTCGCACGATCGACCGCGACAAGCAGGAGGTCGCCTGATGAGGGTTTCGGAGTCCGAGCTCGCAAACGTGCCGGGTCTGGTCCGGGTGGAGAACACGGCGGCGGAGGAGGTGCTTCGGCGCTGCCAGGAGGACCTGCGCCCGACGTATCGGCCCGACGAGATCTGGGGCGACTACTGCACGCTGCACACGCACATCGAGTGCCCGCCCGAGGACGTCTACGAGTACCTCGCCGACCTGCGCAGCCTTGAGGAGTACACGGCAAGCACCCGCGATTTCGTTCCGGTCGACGACACCGGCCTGTGGGTCGGCAAGGATCACATCGCCGAGGGGACCCGGATATTCGCGCGCGTCATCACCAATCCGGACGCCATGACGGTGGACTACCACTGCGCATGGGACCAGGGCGAGAAGCTCTGGATGATCTACCTGTTCCGGGTGGTGCCCGCCGAGTTGGTGTTGAACCGGTCGGGCACGGTGGTGATCTGGACCAACTGCCACCACCCGTACTACGACGCCAATCCACACCCGGAGCTCGCCCCGGCCGGTCGGCCCTGGGTGGGTGACATCTGGCATCTGTTCCACCCCGGTCACGCGATCGAACTGAGCAACCTGAAGGCAATCCTGGAATATCGGCATGCGAACGGGATCCCGATCGTGCCAAGCGTTGTCCCGGAGCGGGCGTGACCGCGGGGGGAAGCCAGGTCGGCATCGTCGGGGTCGCCAGTCACCTCCCGTCGGACGTCGTCGACCGGGAATACTTCGAGCGGTACTCCCGCCCGGACGACCCGCTGCTGCGCAACCCGATGTTCCGGGCGCCGCGGTCGCGGCGGTACGCCAAACGCGGCCAGACCGGCGCCGAACTGATCGCCGCGGCGGCCGGCGATCTCGCCCGCACCGTCGGGGAGGACGCTGTCCGCGAGGTCGACATGGTGATCAGCCACATCGCGTTGCCGGACGTGCCGTTCGTCGGCTCGGGCGCGGAGATCGCCAGGCTGCTCGGCGCCCGGCCGGCCAGGATCGTCGATCTGCACAACGGACACTGCGCGGTGCTGCCGGTCATGCTCGACCTGGTGTGCCCGATGCTGGCTGCCGGGCAGGTACGCACCGCGCTGTTGTGTGTCGCCCAGAACTCCGGGCGGGTGTTCACGCAGCCGGGCGTGCGCACGTCGGCGCATGCCGCGATCCCCGGCGACGGCGCCGCCGTCGTGCTGGTCGCCGCCACCGAGGACGGCGGGGTGGCCCCGGTACTCGGCACGCATGTGCTGCACCGGCCGGAGTACGCCCCGGATGTCTCGATCACGCTCGGCGCGCAGAACCGGCTCTACTGGGAGCCGGGGACAGAAGAGCTCGACGTGTATTTCGACAACTTCAAGGCGCAGAACATCATCGAGCGCGGCAGCGCACTGGTGCCCGAGGCGGTGACCGCCGCGTGCACCGCCGCCGGGGTGCGGACCAGCGAGATCGACACGCTGATCACCAACCAGCCGAACCGTCTGCTGCTGCGCAACTGGTCCAAGGCACTCGGTGTCGATCCGGCGCGGCACCCCGACACCTACGACAGTTACGGCAACCTGTTCGGCGCCGGGATCCCGGTGACGCTGGAACAGGCGGCGCGCGACGGCGCGCTTGCCGACGGTTCGCTGGTGCTGGTCGGTGGGTTCGCGGGCGCCGGCGAGCTGGCCGCCGCCGCCGCGATCCGCTGGAACACACAGGTGCTGGTCGGCCGATCGGGCCCGGGTCCAACGCGGAAAGGGAGAACGTCATGACGGTGCGTGAGGACTCCCCGGCGATCATGTTGCTCGCCGAGGTGCTGTACGTGGAACGGCACGAGGTCGACCTGGACAAGTCTTTCCTGGATCTCGGGCTCGACTCGATACTGGCCGTCGAGTACATCAGCATGCTGAAGGCCGAGCTGGGGGTGGCGATCACTCTCGAACGCCTCTACGAGCTCGGGGCACCGCGCAAGCTGCTTGCCGAGCTGGGAGACGAGCTGGGAGACCAGAAGTGACCACCCGCGAGGAGGTCTTCAGCGTGGTACGCGGTGCGGCGCTGGCCGTGGACCCGGCGCTGGAGGCCGATCAGATCCGGCCCGATGTCGCGCTGGCCGACCTCGGATTCAGCTCGCTGGACCGGATGGACGTGGTCTGCGACGCGCTGGACCAACTGGGCCTGCCGCTTGATGCCGAGTTGCTTGCCGGGGTGAGCAACCTCGGCGAGCTGGTGGACGCCGTGCACGCCGCCGCCTGCCGAGCAGCGTCCTGATGGTCACCATGCCGCCGATCGGGATCCAGGCGATGCATGCCTATGGTGGCAGTGTCTGGCTGGACGCAGAGGAGCTGTACGCCTCGCGCGAGCTGGACCTGGCCCGGCTCGCCAACATCGGAGTGTCCGCCAAGGGGGTCGCGCTGCCCGACGAGGACACGGTTGCCATGGCCGCCACCGCGGCATGGCCGGTGCTCGCCGCGTGCGACCCCGCGGCGCGATCCCGGATCCGCGGCCTGATCGTGGCCACCGAGTCCGCTGTGGACATGTCCAAGGGTGTGGGCGCCTACCTGCACCGGCTGCTTGAGCTGCCACGCACGTGCCGCCAGTTCGAGGTCAAGCAGGCCTGTTACGGCGGGGTAGCCGCGCTGCAGACCGCCGCCGCGCTGGTCGCGACCGACCCGGGATCGACCGTCCTCGTCGTCGCCACTGACCTGCCCGCCTCCACCGCCTCCGGCGGGTACCTTGAGGCCTGCCAGGGTGTCGGCGCGGTCGCCGCGCTGGTCGGGGTGGACCCGGGAGTCGCGGAACTCGAGCTGGGCACCGCGGGCTGCTACAGCTTCGAGGTCGCGGACTTCCTCCGGCCGAGGATCGACCTGGAGATCGTGGACACCGACCTGTCGCTGATGGCCTACCTGGACTGCGTCGTCGGCGCGGTCGGCGACCATCTCGACCGCAACCCCGGGCGGAACTTCGCGGACTCGTTCGACCTGCTGGCCATGCACACCCCTTTCCCGGGCATGGTGCGTGGCGCACACCGCGCGGTCATGCGGAAGATGACCGACTTGGACCGCGCGGGCATCGAGGCCGACTTCGACCGTCGGGTCGCACCCTCGCTGAAGGTGCCGGCCAAGGTGGGCAACATCTACTCGGCGTGCACCCTGCTCGCCATGTACAGCACGATCGTGCGAGCGCAGGCGCCGACGGAGCAGACGCTTGGTGTGTTCAGCTACGGCTCAGGGTGCTCCTCCGAGTTCTTCGCCGCGCGGGTACCGGCGGGTGCTGGCCAGCTGCTCCCGGCGGCCGACAGGATCGTCGCGGACCGCGACCGGATCACCATCGCCGACTACGACCGCTACCTGGCGCGCAGCGCGCTGACCGGCAGCCACCCGATCGACCCTGCCGAGTTCGCTGATGTCCGGCTCCCCGGCCGCCCGCGTGCGGTACTCACCGGTGTCACCAACCACCACAGGGAGTATGCGTGGCTGCCGCAGAGCTGACCCGGCTCGGACTGCGCGTGACAGGAGCGTGCGCCTGGCTGGACCTGGCGCACGCCCGAACCCTGAACAGGGACAGTGTGGCCACGCTGACCACGGCGCTGCGCGCCGCCGAGGCCGCGCCGGGCTGCCGAGTGCTCGTGCTGACCGCGAGCGGGCCGGTGTTCTGCGCCGGGCTCGACCTCGGGATCGTGGCCGGGGAACTGCCATGGGAACGGGCGGACGGCACCGCGCTCGGAGAGCTGCTGCGGGGGCTGCGGGACAGCAGGTTGATCACCGTGGCGGCGGTGGAAGGGCAGGCGACCGGTGGCGGGGTCGGCCTCGCCGCCGCGTGCGACCTCGTGTTCGCCGGAGAGCGGGCCCGGTTCCGGATGACCGAGCTGCTGCTTGGCCTGACACCGGCGCTGATCCTGCCGTACGTCGCGCAGCGCACCGGGCGGCAGTGGGCGTACCGGGCGGCACTGTATGCGACCGAAGTGAGCCCCGTCGCGGCGGTGGCCGCCGGACTCGCGGACGAGGCTCCCGCCGGCGAGGACGGCATCAGGTCTGCCGTACGCGCCCTGCTGCGGGCGCTTCGAAGGACACCACGGGACGTGGTCACGGAGCTGAAGACCTGCCGCGCACAGTCGGTAGCCGACGCGAACCTCGCCTACGACCTCCTCCGTGCCGGATTGGCCGATCCCGCGGTGCGCGAGCGGATCGCCGAGCTGCGCGCGGCGGGTATGCGATGAGCGGGCGCGAGTTCGGACCGGTCACCGTGACGATCGCGGACCGGGTGGCCACCGTGGCGATGCGCGAGGAGACCGGCGGGAACACGTTTACCCCCGCCCTGCTGGCGGGACTGCCCTCGGCGCTCGCCGCGGCCGCCGAGGACCAGGAAGCCCACGTGGTGCTGGTGACGGGGCTGGCGGACCGGTTCTCCTGCGGTGCGACCGCGGAGTACCTCGCGGCGGCCACCTCGGAGTCGGTGACGCCGTTCGTCCGCGCGTTCGCCAGGTGCCCGCTGCCGGTGGTCGCGGCGATGCGGGGGCACGCTATCGGTGGCGGACTGACGCTGGGGCTCTACGCCGACCTGCCGGTCCTGTCCGAGCGGTCGCTGTACTCGGCCAATTTCCTCAACTACGGGCTTGTGCCCAGCTACGGCACCACATGGCTGCTGCCAGCCCGACTCGGCCCGACATTGGGCACCGAGCTGCTGTGGACCGCGCGCGGCTACCGAGGGGCAGAGTTGCGGGCGCGGGGGGCTCCGGTGCGGGTGGTGACGCACGAGGAGGTGCTGCCGGTGTGCCTGGCCGAGGCGAATCGGATCGCCGCCGCGCCGAGAGAATCGTTGCTGCTGCTCAAAAAACAGCTCGCCGGGCAGTTGCTGGCCGCGTCGGACGCGGCCATCGCCCTCGAGCACGGGCCGCACCAGGAGTCCTGGACGGCAGGTCGCCGTGCCGCACTGGTCGCCGAGCGGTACGGCACGGCGGAGGGAGTGCGCTGATGGACCCGCAGGCGCCGATCGCGATCGTCGGAATGGGATTCCGGCTGCCCGGTGCGGACGACGACGACGGCCTCTGGGATGCGCTCGTTGAGGGTGCGTCCAGGATGGGGCCGGTGCCGGAAGAGCGGCTGACCGGATATCCGGCCGACAAGGTGGGCACCGGAGGCTTTACCGCCGCCCTGCTCGACGATCCTGGCGCGTTCGACGCCGAATTCTTCGACGTGACCCCGCGGATGGCGACCTGGATGGACCCGCAACAGCGGTTGCTGCTGGAGACCAGCTGGCATGCGATGGAGTCGGCGGGTATTCCGCCCGCGCGGCTGCGGGGCACGGATGTCGGGGTGTACATGGCCTCCGCGAGCAACGACTTCCGTGAGCGGATGTTTCGTATCGGCGAGCTCGACCGGTACTCCTTGGTCGGCACCCTGCCCGCGTACCTGGCCAACCGGCTGTCGCACTTCTACGACTTCCACGGCCCGAGCTACATGGTGGACACCGCGTGTTCGGCGAGCCTCTCGGCACTGGCGCTCGCGGTGTCGGCGCTGCGTGCCGGTGAGGTCGACGTGGCACTGTTCGGCGCGGCGAACCTGTGCGTCGCGGCGTTCATGCAGGCGACCGTGGCGTACGCGGGTGCACTCTCGCCGACCGGACGCTGCCGCCCGTTCCACCCCGACGGCGACGGCTACGTGCGTGGCGAGGGGGTACTCAGCTTTCTGCTCAAGCGCCTGGATGACGCACGCTCGGACGGCGATCCGGTGGTCGCGGTGATTCGTGGAGCCGCGGTCAACCACGACGGCCGCGGCGGCGGGCTGGTCAAGCCGGACGCCACCGCGCAGTACCGGCTGGTCAAGCGTGCGCTGGCCCAGGGCGGGCTGAGCATGGCCGACATCGGGTACGTGGAGGCGCACGCCCCGGGCACCAAGGCGGACCCGATCGAGGTCGAGGCGTTCCGGACGCTGCTCGGCGAGCTCCCGCCCGCGCGGCGTGGCCGCACCGGGCCGCGCCATCAACTGTGGGCGAGCTCGGTGAAGAAGGTGTTCGGGCACCTCGAAGGCGCGGCCGGAGCGATCAGCCTCGCCGCCGGGGTGCTGGCGCTGCACCACGAGCAGATCCCGGCGGCCGGCTCGTTGCTGTCGGTGGACGCGGACCTCCACGTGCGGTTGCACCCGCCTGCCGGCGACCGCCGCACGTTGTCCTGGCCGCGTACCGGGACACCGCGGCGGGTGGGGGTCAGTGCGTTCGGGCTCGGCGGCTCGAACGGGCACGTCGTACTCGAAGAGGCGCCCGAGGTGACCGCCCCCGGTCTGATCGACCTGGGCCGCTGGCGAGGTAGCGAGCCGGTGCTGGTGCCGGTGAGCGCGCGGGACGAGGACGCGCTGCGGGCGCTCGCCGCACGCCTCGCCCCCGCGGTCACCGCACACCCGCTTGCCTCGGTCGCCTGGACACTGCAGGTCGGCAGGGAGCACTTCCCGGTGCGCGCGGTGCTCGCCGCACGCAGCACGGACGAGCTGCACGAAGCGCTCACCCGGCTGGCCGGTGGCGAGGCGGTGGGCTGCACCGACCCGCGAGTGGACGCCTACAAGGCAGGCGGCGAGATGGACTGGGCAGGGCTGTGGGAAACACCGCCGCCCAGGGTGCGCCTGCCCGGATATCCGTTCGCCCGCAGAGCGTTCGGCTTCCAACCGGAACTCGCTCGCCAGGCGCGATCGCGATGACGGCAGACGTCGCTGTGGTCGCTGTCACCGGGATGGCAGCGCTGACCACGATCGGCGCCTCGTGTGCGGAGCTGGCCGCCGCGCTGCGCACCGGGCGGAGCGGGATTCGCGTCGACCCGGACGACGCGGATGGCGTGTGTGCCACGCTCGCGGACTTCGACCTGCGCGCGTGGGCGCGCGAGCACGCACCGGACCAGGCGGCCGAGCTGGTCAAGGTCGCAGGCAGGGCGGCGCTGCCAGCACAGACCGCGGCGGCTGTGGCGGTCCGCGCGCTGGACGACGGCAAGCTCGCCGAGGCCGACCGGGACGGCACCGCCGTGCTCATCGCGGGGAACAACCTTGCGCTCGGCTACCACGCCTCGGTGTGGCAGCAATACGCCGCGAGGCCCGGTAGTGTCCGGCCCTCGCACATACTCACCCACCTGGACACCGACGTGCTCGGGGTGGTCAGCGAGCTGACCGGGGCACGCGAAGCGGGGTCGACTGTCGGCGGCGCGTCGGCCAGCGGGAACCTCGCGGTGATCGCCGGTACCCGGCTGGTGCGGTCCGGAGAGGTGGATCGCGTCCTGGTGGTCGCACCGGCAGCCGAGCTGTCCGCCGCCGAGATCACCGCGCTGCGCCGCTCGGGTGCGCTGGCCGTACGGGAACCACACCGCGCCCCGGAGCAGACCTGCCGCCCGTTCGACCGGTCCCGCCGCGGGTTCGTACGCGGCCAGGGCGCCGCGGCGGTGCTGCTCGAGTCGAAGCATGCCGCCGCCCGACGTGGGGTGACCGGCCGGGCGGTGGTCGCCGGGTATGGGCAGCGACTTGACGGTACCCGCGGCGCCGCGCCCAACGTCGATGGCCAGGTCGCCGCGCTGCGCAGGGCACTGGCCGATGCGGGGGTACGGCCTGCGCAGGTCGACTACGTGAACGCGCACGGCACCGGGTCGGTGGCCGGTGACCCGGTCGAGGCGGACGCGTTGCGCGAGGTGTTCGGCGGCCACCGGCCGCTCGTGAATTCCACCAAGCCGCTGACCGGCCACTGCTTGACCGCCGCGGGAGTGGTCGAACTCGTCGCGACCGTGCTGCAGATGGAGGCGGAGTTCGTGCACGGCAACCCCACTCTGGGCGCCTTGATCCCCGGCGCACCGGCGTTGACCGGCCCCGCGGCGGTGCCCGCGACGCTGGATGTGGCGGTGTCGCACAGCGTGGCGTTCAGCGGGATCAACGCCACTGTGGTGCTGCGCGCCGGGTAGCTGGATCAGCAGACGTGAAAACCCGAGGCCGGGACCACCCCGTGAGAGGTCACATCCGGCGCTGGCGCGTGGTTCGGTAACGTCACGAGGAGTTCCCGACCGCGCGCAAAGGAGCCCGCGTGACCACCACCACCTCGTTCCAGTACACCGACGTGCTCCCGCTCGCCCCCGACACCACTACCGAGTACCGGTTGGTGAGCGCCGAGGGTGTTCGAGTTGTCGAGGCCGCGGGCCGTCGGTTTCTCGAGATCGATCCGGATGTGCTGACTCTGCTCGCCAAGGAGGCGATCAAGGACATCCAGCATCTGCTGCGGCCGTCGCACCTGGCGCAACTGCGCGCGATCGTCGATGATCCGGAGGCTTCCGGCAACGATCGCTTCGTCGCGATGGATCTGTTGCGCAACGCGTGTATCTCGGCTGGCGGTGTGCTGCCGATGTGTCAGGACACAGGTACGGCGATCGTGATGGGCAAGCGCACTGAAGGTGTGCTTACCGGCGGCGCGGACGAGGAAGCGCTGTCGCGCGGCGTGTTCGAGGCGTATCAGGAGTTGAATCTGCGGTACTCGCAGATGGCTCCGGTGACGTTCTGGGACGAGCGCAACACCGGCACGAACCTGCCCGCGCAGGTCGAGCTGTACACCGCGCCGGGAACGGACCCGCGCTACGACTTCCTGTTCATGGCCAAGGGCGGCGGCAGCGCCAACAAGACGTTCCTGTACCAGGAGACCAAGGCTGTCCTGAACCCCAACCGGCTGGCGAAGTTCCTCGACGAGAAGCTGCGCAGCCTCGGCACGGCCGCGTGCCCGCCGTACCACCTCGCGATCGTGGTCGGCGGCCTGTCGGCGGAGCACAACCTGAAGGTCGCCAAGCTCGCGTCCGCGCGGTACCTGGACAACCTGCCGCGTGAAGGATCGGCGCTGGGGCACGGCTTCCGCGATGTGGATCTCGAACAGCAGGTGCTGGAGATGACCCGGCAGTTCGGCATCGGCGCGCAGTTCGGCGGCAAGTACTTCTGCCACGACGTGCGGGTGATCCGGCTGCCCCGGCACGGCGCGTCCTGCCCGGTCGGCGTGGCTGTGTCGTGCTCGGCCGACCGCCAGGCCAAGGCGAAGATCACCGCGGACGGCGTGTTCATCGAGCAGTTGGAGCGCGACCCGGCTCGGTTCCTGCCCGAAATCGAGGGCGAGGACCTGTCCGAGGAGGTCGTGCGGATCGACCTGACCCGCCCGATGGCCGAGATCCGCGAGACGCTGTCGAAACTGCCCGTCAAGACACGGCTGTCGCTGACCGGGCCGCTCGTGGTCGCCCGTGACATCGCGCACGCGAAGATCAAGGAACGCCTTGACGCGGGCGAGTCGATGCCGCAGTACATGAAGGACCACCCGGTGTACTACGCGGGCCCGGCCAAGACGCCGGAGGGCTACGCGTCCGGCTCGTTCGGGCCGACCACCGCGGGCCGGATGGACTCCTATGTGGAGCAGTTCCAGGCCGCGGGTGGCTCGCTTGTCATGCTGGCCAAGGGAAACCGGTCCCGTCAGGTGACCGACGCGTGCCAGTCGCACGGCGGCTTCTACCTCGGCTCGATCGGCGGCCCGGCCGCGCGGCTGGCCAAGGACTGCATCCGCAACGTCGACGTGCTGGAGTACCCGGAGCTGGGCATGGAAGCGGTGTGGAAGATCGAGGTCGAGGACTTCCCCGCGTTCATCGTGGTCGACGACAAGGGCAACGACTTTTTTGCCTCGACAGCGGCCCCCACCTTGCAGATATCCTTCCGCAAGTGATCATCGTTCCGGAAGCCCTTGCCGAGTCCCTCCGCGACAACGAGTTCTCGGACGAATGGCTGGCGGGGCTTCCGGGACTCGCCGAAAGCAAGCTCGACCAGTGGCAGCTCACCGTCGACGGTGAATCCATGCACGGCGCGGTTTCCCTCGTCCTGCCGGTGATCCGCGCCGACGGCGGGAAAGCCGCGCTGAAGCTGCAGCCGGTGGACGACGAGACCGAGAGCGAACCGATCGCACTGCGGATCTGGGACGGCGACGGCATCGTCCGGCTGCTGGAGCACGACCCGGACAACGGTGCGATGCTGCTGGAGCGGCTGGACGAAACCCGTCCGCTGTCGAAGATGCCGGACGACCTCGCGGCCACCGAGATCATCGCCGAGCTGGCCGCGCGGCTGACCAAGGTGCCCGGCCCGGAGAACATGCGGCACCTGAAGGACATCGCCGCGGAGATGGTCGCGGACGCACCGGATGCCGCCGCCGAACTGTCCGATCCGGACGAGCGGCGGATGCTCAAGGACTGGACCGCCATGGTCACCGAAGTGCTCGACGAGCCGGGCGACCGGCTGCTGCACTGGGACCTGCACTACGACAACGTGCTGGCCACCGACCGTGAGCCGTGGCTGGCGATCGACCCGAAGCCGCTTGTCGGCGACCCCGGGTTCGACATCATGCCCGTCCTGAAGAACCGCTGGGACGACCTGGTCGCGACCGGCGACCTGCACAAGGCGATCCGGCGCCGGTTCGACGTGATGGCCGAGGCGCTCGGCGTGGACCGGCAGCGCGCGGTCGCGTGGACGGTCGCCCGCGCGCTGCAGAACTCCTTGTGGGACATCGAAGACGAGGAAGACGAGCTGCCTGAGCCGCAGGTCGAGATCGTGCGGGCGGTTACTTCTCCTCGAAAATGATGTCCTCCGGCTGCACGGTCAGCCGGACGGTGTCGTCGTCGACGACCTCGACGACGGTGTCCAGGCTCGTCCAGTGGCCGGTCGACAGGATGTACAGCCGGTCGTCCTTCTGGTCGAGGTAGTCGAGGAACCCGCCGAGCGACAGGTCGCCGTCGTTCAGCGACAGGTAGTCGGCCAGCCGCCGGAACAGTTTCGGCAGGATGATGAGGTCGTCCGACAGCGACCGCTCCTGCTCGACGCGGGCGCCGGTCTGTGTGACGTCGTTCGGCCACAGGCCGAGCTCCTCGGCCCGTGCCGCCTTCGCGGCCTCGGCCATCGACGTGCGCAGGTCCGGGAACAGCTTGCGGTAGAAGGTCGGGTACGCCAGTCCGCGCGCGAGCTGGTGGTAGTTCACGGTCCGCTGCACCATCGGCACATCGAAGTGGATCTTCGTCCCACTCGGGCCGGGCGCGGGGCCCTTGCCTGCGAACGCGACACAGCGGCCGTAGATGTCGGAGGTGCGCGTGAAGATGTACCCCGGCGCCTGCAGCGGCTCCGCTGACGTGACCGTGCCGTCCTTCTCGCGCCGGACGACATCGGTGAACCCCAGGAACTCCAGCAGTTCGGCCGACGCGGCGTCGGCGAACCTCGACGGCTGGTGGGTCTCCCCCGCGCCGGTCCGGAAATGCGTTTCCAGCGCGTCGATGCCGTCCAGCCGTAACTGGGCACCGCCGCTCTTGTTGCGGCGGACCTTGTGCCCGCCTTCGACCTTGTTCCAGTCGTCGAGGTTGTTGGGGTAGAACCGGACTGAGTCGCCGTCCGGCCGTGCCCCGACTACCCGGAAAGTACCTTCGATCACCAACATGGCCATGGTGACGTTCTCCCTCCGGCTGATCCGCCCTGTACCTCGGATATCGCCGATGAGGGAAAACGAGTTAGTGGACTCCCCCAAAAGCACCAATGAACACTGCGAAAACCGCCCAAAAGGGCAGGTCACCCTCGTGAGTGTTTAGTCCGGTTAGAACCGGACTAAACACTCACGAGGTGGTTTCAGGCCTTGCGTTGCTGGTAGTCGAGGGTGACCGGGCGTTCGGCGAGCGGGGCGTTCAGCGTCACGGTGAACGTCGGGTAACGAATGTCCATCGTGCACATCTGCTCGACCTTCGGCGACGTCTCGACGAGCGTCAGCACGACCTTGTCCGTGCTCTGCTCGGTAAGCTCGACGCTGGCTCGGCTGCAGCCGCCTTCCTGCGCGGTGACGCCGACGCGGGTGCCGTCGCCCTCGGTCCACACCTTTCTCGGATAGGCCTCCGGCAGTTTGGCCGAGTCCACCTTGGTCACCAGTTTGGCTCCGGCTGGCTGCTCTCCTGGCAGCTGTGGCTCAGAGCCCTGGCTGGTCTCGCTCGGCAGTTCCGATTGTGGCGCTGGTGGAGCGGAGCCAGGCTGCGTCTGAGCACCGCACGCGGCACACAGTGCGAGCAGAACACTGGCTCCGGCTGTCGCTAGGTGTCTCATGCTCCAAGGACGGAACCACCCACGGGTCGGGTTGCACGCAACGCCGCGATCGCTTCACGGACCGCGTTCAGCCTGGTCCCGGACGCGAGCCCGGCGTGGTAGAGGTGGAATTCCTCGACGCCCTCCTCGGCCAGCGCCCGCATCTCGGCGAGCATCGCCGAGCCGTCCGCGGGCTTGGGCGGCAGGGCCAGCACGTACCCGGCGATCCGGGTGTCCGGGGCGATCGCGCGCAACGCGCGGATGTTCGGCGCGCTCGCCGCGGGCCCCGGCCAGGCCATCGCGACCAGGGCGTCCACCTCGACGCCCAGGTCGGGCGCGACGGTGGCGAACGGGCCCGTTGCCCACGGATCGGAGTTCGCGTGCACGATCACCCGCGTGTCCGGGGCGAGTTCCCTGATCCGGTTCACCAGGAGTTTCCGCAGGTCGGCGGCAACACTGGCGCGGATCTCGGCGATCGGGGCGGCCAAGGGCATCTCTTCGGGCTCGCCGGAGTCCACAGCCTCGCGGATCTGCTGGCGGAGCGCGGACGCGTCCGGGTATCTGGCCGAGCAGCCCGCGCAGAAGCACACGGACAGGAATTTCTGCCGGATCGGGCCCCAGTCGCCGCCCTCGGTCTTCTCGTGGTGGCCGCCGTGCACGAACCCGAGCGCGCCGCACGCCTCCAGGATGATCCCGTCCGGCTCGCCCAGCGCGATGATCTCCTCGACCAGAGTCAGGCAGTACTCCACCACGTCCTGATTGGACGGGCACAGCGCGTACGGGTACCGGTCGCCGAAGGCGTTCACCACGGTCAGGTCCGGGTGCAGGTCGCCGAGGCGGCTGGAGTGCGTCAGCACGGTCCACGCGTACACCGGCAGCCCGGCGGCCTTCAGCGCGTCACGCGCCGACCGGTACGAGTCCGACGCCACCCACGACGGTTCCACTGGACGCAAACGCTTGCCTTGCCAGGCTTCGTCGCGGACCGGCAGGTAGAACGCCGCGTGCCGGGCGTCGACAAGCCGGTGCTCCGGGTGAAGCGGGGTCGCGGCCCGCACGGTGTGGTACGCCGCTGCCAGCGCGACCGCGTCCACACCGAGGTCCGCATACCGTGCGGCAGCGTCCGGATCGCTCACCACGTCCCACGGATAGACGTAAGCGACGGTCATCACCAACGGGGGCGCCTCTTTTCATACTCGGGATTGAACTTCTGCATGTAGCCGGTGTCGTCGCGTTTGGTCAGACCGCACGTCCGGTAGTTCTCGGCCAGCCGGGCCAGCACGTCCCGGTCCAGCTCAATGCCCAGGCCGACCCCGGACGGCACGGTCAGCGAACCGTCCTTGAAGGACAGCACACCGGGTTTGACCACGTCGTCGGCCGCGTTCCACGGGTAGTGCGTGTCGCACGCGTAGGTCAGGTTCGGGGTGGCCGCCGCCAGGTGTGTCATCGCCGCCAGGCTGATGCCCAGGTGCGAGTTGGAGTGCATGGACAGGCCGATGTCGAACGTCCGGCAGATCGCGGCGAGCTTGGCCGACCGGGTCAGGCCACCCCAGTAATGGTGGTCCGACAGGATGACCTGCACGGCGTCCTGCGCCACCGACGGCGCCAGGTGCTCGAACGAGACCACGCACATGTTGGTGGCCAACGGCATCGGCGCGGCCCTGGCGACCTCGGCCATGCCCTCGATCTCGGGCGACGGGTCTTCGAGGTACTCGACGATCCCGTCCAGTTCGCGGGCGACCCTGATGCCGGTCTCCGGCGTCCACGCGGCGTTCGGGTCCAGCCGCAACGGGGTGTCGGGGAACGTCTCCCGCAGCGCCTTGATCGCCTCGATCTCCTGCTCCGGGGCGAACACACCGCCCTTGAGCTTGATCGACTGGAAGCCGTACCGGTCGATCAGGTGCTTGGCCTGCGCGACCACCCCGGCCGGGTCGAGCGCCGCGCCCCACTCGTCGGGCTCCTCGTCACCGAGCTTCGACGTCGGGTGCCCGGCCCACTTGTAGAACAGGTAGGCGCTGTAGGGGATCTCGGTGCGGATGGCACCGCCCAGCAGGTCGACCACGGGACGGCCGACGGCTTTGCCCTGGATGTCGAGGCAGGCGACCTCGAACGGCGAGTACACCCGGTCGACCGTGCCAGGAGCGGAGAAGTTCCCGGTCAGCCCGTGCGTGTCGGAACCCGTGATACCGCCCAGCGCGTCGGCGACCCGCAGGTGCATCGGGCCGAGCGCGAACGCGTCCAGCCCGATCAGCGACGGCACGACGGTCCGCAGGCGCTCGATGTGCGCGAGGTCGCCGTACGTCTCGCCCAGGCCGGAGACACCTTCGTCGGTGTGCACCTCGACGATCGTGCGCAGCGCCCACGGTTCGTGCACACCAGCGGAGTTCAGCAGCGGCGGATCGCGGAACGCGACCGGGGTCAGGACGATCTCGGTGATCTTCACTTCTGCTCAGCCCTCCAGTGCGGCACGTCCGGCGGCGATGATCCGGTCCAGCTCCGCCAGGTGCTCGGGGCTGGGGTCGAGCAGCGGCGGGCGGACGCCGCCGACGTCCAGCCCGGTCCGCACGACAGCCGCCTTGACCAGTGACACGGCATAGCCGGGCACCTTGTCGCGCAGTTCGACCAGCGGCCAGTAGAAGTCCGTCAGCAGCCGGTTGGTTTTCGCGGTGTCGCCGGAAGTCACGGCGTTGTAGAAGCCGAGGGAGATGTCCGGCGCGAAGCAGAACACCGCTGAGGAGTACAACTCGACACCGATCCCCCGGTACGCGGGCACGGTCAGCTCGGCGGTGGGCAGGCCGTTGAAGAACTGGAACGGTTTGTCCACTCGCGATCGGATGGCCAGCACGAGCCGCTGCATCTGGTCGATGTCACCGAGCCCGTCCTTGAGACCGATGACGTGCGGCAGGCAGGCAACCGCTACGGCCGAATCCGGGGTGAACACAGCATTGTTTCTTTGGTAGACGATCGTAGGGAGGTTGCCTGCCTGGCTCACCTCCTCGACATACCGGACCAGACCGGCCGGTGGCGAGGAGACCAAATAGGGCGGCAGCAACAGTATCCCGTCCGCGCCCGCGGACTTCGCCGCCCTGACAAACCTTTTCGCGATCGGCAGGGGACCACCGGCGCCCGCGAACACGGGCACCCGGCCCGCGGTCGCCTCGACGGCCACCTGCACGACCTGTTCGAACTCGTCCACGTCCAACGCGTTGAACTCACCGGTCCCACACGCCACGAACACCCCGCCGGGACCGGCGGCGACGCCGTGCTTGACGTGCTCGGCCAGCACGTCCACAGCGACTCCCCCGGCTGCGTCGAAGGGGGTCACCGGGAAGAACAGCACTCCATCCAGTTGCATACTGACCTCAATCTCGACCGGCGATCAACCCTTGACCGCACCTGTGGTTATCCCACGCAGGAACGACTTCTGCAGCGACAGGTACACGATCAGGCTCGGTACCAGCGCCAGCAGCGCGCCTGCCAACACGATGCCCGGCCCCACCTCGATGTCCGACCGCAGATCCGCCAGTGCGACGGTCAGCGTGTAGTCGGTGGGGTCGTTGGCCACGATCCGGGGCAGCAGGTACTGGTCCCAGATCATGGTGAAACCGAACACCGCGATCACGGCGAGCGCGGGCTTGCAGAGCGGGAGGATGATCTGCCAGAACACCCGCAGCTCGCCCGCGCCATCCACTTTGGCCGCCTCCTCCAGTTCGACCGGGATCTCCTTCATGAACTCCGTCATCACGAAGATGGAGAACCCCCACGCCCCCAGCGGAAGCACGACTCCGAGCAGTGTCCCCCTGAGGTTCAGGTCGAGCACCGGCAGGTCCCCGATCACCAGCGACAGCGGGATCGCGATGACCTCCTCCGGCAGCATCATCGTCGTCAGGATCAGCAGCAGCACGATCGCCTGGCCGCGGAACTTCTTGCGTGCCATGGCGTACGCGGCGAACACGCTGACCAGCAGCTGCAGCAGCAGCGCGCCACCGGCGATGAACAACGAGTTGGCGAAGTAGCCCCAGATGTTCTTGGCGTCCGCCTCCTCGAAGTTGCGCAGCGTCGGGTTGCCCGGCAGGACCGACAACTGCGTCGGATCCCGGTTGACGTCGAACGCGCCGGAGACGACCGTGATCAGCGGACCGGTGAAGATCAGGACCGCCAGGACGCACAGCGCGATCCGGATCGCCCGGCTGGCATAGGCGTTGCGCGCCGTCGACCAGCCCAGCGCGGTGTCCAGCCTTGAGGAGACCCCGACCTTGCTCATCTGGCCTCCCTTGCTCGCCGCCATACCTGCACGGTCACCGTGAGCAGGAACGTCACCAGGAACAGCATGACGGACGCAGCCGACGCCACGCCTATGTCGTTTTTCTCAAAACCACGGGAGAACACGGTTGTCATCCACACCGATGTCGCACCGGCCGGACCACCGCCTGTCAGCACGTACACCTCGGTGAACACCCGCAGGCCGCGGATGGCAGCCAGAGTCAGCAGGATCGTGATCACCGGGCGCAGCGCGGGCAGCGTGACGTACCACAGGCGTTGGAAGACAGTGGTGCCGTCGATCGCGGCGGCCTCGTACTGCTCGCGGTCGATCCCGGCCAGACCGGCGAGGATCAGGACCATGTCGTAGGGCGCGTGTTTCCAGATCCCGACCATCATCACCGACACCAGCGCGGTGTCCGGGTGGTCGAGGAACGTCGACGGCCCGGCGCCGACCCACGACAGCACCGTGTTGAGGAAACCGTTGGGGTCGGGGAAGTACAGCACCCGCCAGATCTCACCGACGACCGCGGTCGCGGCCACCACGGGCAGGAACACCGCGGAGCGCACGAACCACAGCGACTTCGCCTGGCCCTCCAGCAACAGCGCGAGGAAGAACCCGACGATCATCGCACCGAACGTCTGGCCGAACGCCAGGACCACCGTGTGGTACGCGGCTTCCTGGAACGCCGTGTCGTCGAGCACGGCGGTGTAGTTGTCCATCCCGACGAAGATGTCGCCGAGGAACGGCTGCACCTTGTACAGGCTCAGCCTGATCCCCTCGGCCATCGGGATGAACTTGAAGTAGAGGAACAACAGCAGCGCGGGTGTCAGGAACAACCACGGGATCAGCGATCTGTGCCAATTCCTGGGCCAGTACTTTCCCCGTTTCGGCGAGCGCGCGGTGACGCCGCCGTCCCGAGCGGGCTTGGACGCGCCCGGGACAGCGGCTGCTTCGGAGGCAACCGTCACTTCGCGATACCTTGCGTCGACAGTTCCTTCTTGAGCTCACCGGCGAGCTTGGTCAACTCGGCCCTGGCATCGCCTGTGCAGGTGAAGATCTTGTTCAGCGACTCGGAGGTCTTCTGCCGGAACGGCTGGAAGTTCGGCACCGCGGGGAACGGGCGTCCAGCCGACTCGTAGACCTGCTTGGTGGTGTCCCAGCGCGGGTCGTTGAGCACGGTCTTCAGGTCGACGTTCTTGTTCACCGGCAGGCGGACCACCGGCGTCTCCCCGGCCTGCACCTTCATGCCCATCTGCTGGATCTCCGGCGTCAGCATGAACTCGACGAGTTTCTTCTGCCCGGCCTGGTTGGCCGAACCGGCCATGATGTACATGTCCTCGCCCTCACCGAGGACGGTGTCCCCGGCCGGGCCCTTCGGCGACGGGATGACCTCGTACTTGTCCTTGCCGAGGTTCTTGTCGAACCGGCTGAACAGGTACGGGCCGGTGGCGTAGATGCCGACCTTGCCGGTCTCGAACAGCGGGTGCGCGTCGTTGGTGGTCAGCGTCAGCGCGTTCGGGTTCATCACCTTGCTGTCGCAGAACAGGCCGCGGATCCACTCGACGGTCCGCTGGCTCTCCGGCGAGTCGACCGCGACCGAGAACTTGCCGTTGCCGTCGTCCTTCAGCACGTCACCGCCACCCTGCCAGAGGAAGTTCGACGCCCACCACAACGTGTAGCCGCGGTCGGTGGTGGCCGGGGCGAGGATGCCGTACGTGTCGGCCTGGCCGTTGCCGTCCGGGTCCTGGGTGGTGAAGGCCTTGGCCAGCTCCAGCAGTTCCTCGTGGGTTTTGGGCACCGGCTTGCCGAGCTTCTCGCGCCAGTCCTTGCGGATCAGCGTCACGTTGGCCTGGGTGGACCACGGCACCGCGTGGAACTTGCCGTCCGCGGTCTTCGCGTTGCCCCATGCCCGGTCGCTGACGTCGGCGGCGCCCGCGATGGCGGCGCGGTCGACCTCGCCGACCAGGCCCTGCTGGGTGAACACACCGAGCGAGCCGGTGTCGGTGATGACCAGGTCCGGCAGGTCCTTGTTGGCGGCGCGCTGCTGGATCTGCTTGTCGAAGTCGTTGAAGACGGCCTTGTACTCGACCTTGATGCCGGTCTTCTTGGTGAACTCGTCGAATATCCTCGTGTAAACCTTTGCAGCCGAGTCCTGACTGCGGGTCCAGACCTCCAGCGGCGCGTTCGGATCGCCCTGCTGGGCGGAGGGAGACGTCGACGTGCCACAGCCGGTCAGCACCGCGGCGAAAGCCGTTACGGCTGCGGCCAGCTTGAGACCACGGGAGGTGACAGGCGATCTTTCCGACGAGCGCGAGACTGCGGTGTCCGGCATGGAACCACTCCGACCTGCTGAGGGGCGCTGGCTTTCACATATGCGAAGTTCGGTCGTACTTGTGAACCTGCGATCGGGACTGTAAGAATCGACCGCGACTACTGTCAAGGTCGTGTGACGGGTTGTTGTCAAAGGAGGACCCAAGTGGCGGTCGACCAAGCCCGTGAGACCACGGGACAGCCCAGCAGGCCAGCCGCCGTGAAGTCGGCCGACCGGACGGTGGAGCTGCTCGAGGCGCTCGCGTCCTCGGACCGCAGACTGACGCTGACCGAGCTGCACCACGAGCTGAGCTACCCGAAGTCCAGCCTGTACATGCTGTTGCAGACGCTGGTGGCACGCGGCTGGGTCGAGGTGGAACCCGCGAGCGGCACGTACGGCATCGGCGTGCGGGCCCTGCTCGTCGGTACGTCCTATTTGGACCACGACCCGGTGGTGCAGGTGGCCATCCGCGTGATGGAACACGTGCGGCGCGAGGTCAACGAGACGGTCCACCTGGCCCGGCTGGACGCGGGCGACGTCGTCTACCTGGCCAGCAGGGAGTCCGAGCACCACCTGCGGGTGGTGTCCAGGGTGGGCCGCAGGCTGCCTGCGCACTCCACGTCACTGGGCAAGGCGCTGCTGGCCGAGCGCCCGGCGGCGGAAGTCGACGCCCTCCTGCCGGAGAAGATGACGCCATTGACACCGAACACCGTGGTCGACCGGGCGGCGCTGCACGAGCAGCTGGCGAAGTTCCGCGCCGCGGGCTACGCGCACGAGCGCGAGGAGAACACGCCTGGGCTGGGCTGTTTCGCCGTCGCGCTGCCGTACCGCAACCCGGTGATCGACGCGATCAGCTGCTCGGTGCCGTTGGGCAGGCTGGACGCCGACCATGAGAACCAAGTGGTGACCGCGCTGGTGGAAGGCGCGAAGACGATCACCGAGCTGCTGCGCCAGTTCGGTCGTTGACCGCAGGAGAAAGGGACAGAAGAACGTGACCCAACGCATCCTGATCACCGGAGCGGCAGGAGGGGTCGGGACGCTGATGCGTTCCCGGCTGGCCGCCGACGATCGGATACTGCGGCTGCTGGACGTCGCCGACCTGCCCGCGGCCGACGCGGGCGAGCAGGTGGAGATCATCCAGGCGTCCGTCACCGACATGGACGCGATGGAGCGGGCCTGCGCGGACGCCGACGCGGTGATCCACCTCGGCGGGCACAGCCTCGAGCAGGTGTGGTCGAAGATCCTCGACGTCAACATCAACGGCACGTACGTGACGCTGGAGGCCGCGCGCAGGCAGGGCGTGAAACGCGTGGTGCTGGCCAGTTCCAACCACGCGGTCGGCTTCGTGGAGAAGGCGCGAGGCGAGGCCGGTGACTACGAGTTCCCCCGGCCGGACACCAATTACGGCGTCAGCAAGGTCGCTGTGGAGGCGCTGGGCAGCCTGTACGCCGACCGCTACGGCATGGACGTCGTCTGTGTGCGGATCGGCTCGTGCTTCGAGAAACCCAAGGACGTGCGGATGCTCTCGACGTGGCTGTCGCCCGCCGACTGCGCCCGGATGTTCGAGGCGTGCCTGGCCACGCCGGAGCCCGGTTTCCGGATCATCTGGGGCATCTCGGACAACACGCGCCGCTGGTTCGCCCTGGACGAGGGCCGCAAGCTGGGCTACGAGTCCCAGGACAACTCGGAGCAGTACGCGGCCGAGGTGATCGCCGAGCACGGCGAGCTCGACCCGGAGTCGCACGCGGCGCGGTATCTCGGCGGCGCGTGGTGCGGCCCCGATTTCAACACAGCTGAGAAGGAGGCAGGACGGTGACGGTGCAGGGCTACAACCCGAGGACCGGGCAGCCGTACGGCGACCCGCTCGCGGCCACCTCGGACACCGAGGTGGACCGGCTCTGCGAGGCCACGCACACGGCGTACCTGACCTGGTCGGGCTGGACAGCCGCGGACCGGGCGAGGGTGCTCGACCTGGTGGCCGACCGGCTCGACGAGCAGTCGGAGACACTGATCGGTGTCGCCGACGCGGAGACCGCGCTGGGCGTGCCGAGGCTGACGGGCGAGCTCAAGCGGACCACCAACCAGCTGCGGATGTTCGCGGACGTGTTGCGTGAGGGCAGCTATGTCGACGCGATGATCGACTCGCCGAACATGGACATCGTCCCGCCACGCCCGGACGTGCGGCGCGTGTTGCAGCCGCTCGGCGTGATCGCGGTGTTCTCGGCGAGCAACTTCCCGTTCGCGCTGTCCACCGTGGGGTCGGACACCGCGTCCGCGCTGGCGGCGGGCTGCGCCGTCGTGGTGAAGGGGCATTCCGCGCATCCGAACACCACGCACACGACAGCGGAAGTCGTGTCGGCCGCGCTGAGTGAGGGCGGCGCGCCGGGCGGGCTGTTCTCAGTCGTCCACGGAACACCGGCGGGTGTACGGCTGGTGCAGCATCCGCAGGTGAAGGCGGCGGGCTTCACCGGCTCGATCGGCGGTGGCCGGGCGCTCTACGACCTGGCGAACGCGCGACCGGACCCGATCCCGTTCTACGGCGAGCTGGGCAGCGTCAACCCGACGGTGATCCTCCCGGCGGCGGCCGCCGAGCGTTCGCAGGAGATCGCGGCGGGCTTCGCCCAGTCGGTGACCATGGGCGTCGGGCAGTTCTGCACCAACCCGGGCCTGATCTTCGCGCCTGCGTCCATTGTGGACGAACTGGGCAAGGCGGTGACGGACTCGAACGGCGGCGCGATGCTCAACGAGCGCATGTGCGACTCGTACCGTTCGGCCGTGGACACGTTGTCGCACAGCGACCTGGTGTCCCTGGTCGCCACCGGCAGCGCCCCGGACGACGCGTGGGCGGGCAAGCCCGCGCTGTTCTCCGTGCCGCTGGAGACCTTCGAGGCCAACCTGGAGAAGCTGACCGAGGAGAACTTCGGCCCGTCGGCGCTGGTGGTCACGTACTCGACCGTGGCCGACGTCCTGCCCGTGCTCGCCAAGCTCCCCGGCACGCTGACCGGAACGGTGCACGCCCAGCCCACGGAGAACGCGGACGCCACCGCCGTGGCAGCACAGCTGCGCAGGATCGCGGGACGCCTGATCTACAACGGCTGGCCGACCGGGATCGCACTGGCGTGGGCGATGCAGCACGGCGGCCCGTGGCCCGCGACGACGAACGCGAGCCACACGTCGATAGGCGTGCCAGGCATCTACCGCTGGCTGGCCCCGGTGACCTACCAGACGTGGCCGGACGAGCTGCTCCCGCCCGAACTGCGGGACGCAAACCCCCTCGGGATCACCCGTCGTCGGGATGGGGTATTGGGAAACCACTGATCTCGGGTTTCCATTGAGGCATGACGCCCATGTCCCGAAGGGCACTGCTCGGCGCGGGCGCGGTTCTCACCGCGTCGGGCAGCTTCCCGATCCCTGTGTTCGCTTCCGAGACCGAGATGCCAGCAGACCCCTACCTGCCGACCGCGGCGCACGCGATCGAGGCGGAGACGTTCGCGCAGTATCTGAATCTCCCCGCCTGCCCACCGGAGAACAACAACTACAAGGACAACGGCACCCCGAACATCCTGACCTGGGGTGAGCCGGGTAAGCCGTCGACGTGGTTCAACCAGTCGCAGTGCGCGTCCTTCCTGACCGGTCTGCTGCGCCGGACCTACCCGGCCGTCGCGACGGACGAGCACTTCGAGACGAGCTTCGGCTCCCGCAGCCCGAACGCCCGGCAGTACCGGCAGACCTTCGCGGGCCCGGCGATCCCGCACTGGCAGCCGGTCAGGAAACTGACGAACCTGCGCGCCGGTGACTTCATCGCGATCGACTACGCCAACGGCCAGCCCACCCAAACCGGCCACATAGTCATGGTCCGACGAATCAAAGGCACCTACGTGGCACCGAACTCCAGCCTGAACTTCCCCGGCGAGACGCAGTACGCCGTCGAAATCGTCGACTGCACATCGGACCCACACGGAGTGCGCGGCGTCGGGAACTACGCGGCCTATCCGGACATCCGCCTGATCGACGGCGAGAACGACCGCGAGGGCGTCGGATTCGGCCACATGATGTTCTACGCCTCGAACAGCACAGACGTGTTCACCCGTTACCGCTGGAGCGTGAACACGTCCTCCAGTGGCACGTACACCATCGCACAACGCCCCATCGCCGCCGCCCGATTCAGCGACTAGCGGGCCAGGCGCAACGAAGGCGGCCTTCGGTGCATCCCACGCACCAAAGGCCACATTGGTTGCACGAGATCACCTGGCGCCGCACTCTAGGGAAGCGGCAGCAGCACGGTGAACCGCGCGCCTTCGCCCGGCGCGGTGCGCAGTTCGACACGGCCGCCGTGGGCTTCGAGGATCGCGGCGGTGATGGCCAGTCCCAGGCCGGTTCCCCCTCTTCGGCGGGATCGGGCCTCGTCAACCCGGTAGAACCGGTCGAACACGTACGGCGCGGCCGCCAGGGGGATTCCCGGTCCCTCGTCGATCACCTCCAGCACCACCCGGCCCCGTGACTCCAGCGTCCCCGCCACAGCGACGGGCGTGTCCTTGCGGTTGGACGGCAGGCCGACCCGCACGTTGATCGTGCTGTCCGGCGGTGTGTGCGTCATCGCGTTGCTGACCAGGTTCGTGATCACCTGGCGCATTCGGTGCTCGTCCGCTGTCACGCGGATCGGTTTGCGGGCGCACTCCACGATCAACTGCCGGTCCGGGTCACGGGCGCGGCCGTCGTGCACGGCGTCGTCCACCAGTGTCCTGATGTCCAGTTCGGCCAGGTCGAGCGCGCGTTCCTGGTCCAGTCTCGCCAGCAGCAACAGGTCTTCGACCAGCAGGCCCATCCGGATCGCCTCGCCTTCGATCCGGCTCATCAGCCGGTCGACGTCGGCTCGTTCCGGCGCGCCGCCCCGGCGGTGCAGTTCCGCGAAGCCGCGGATCGACGTCAGCGGGGTCCGCAGTTCGTGGGAGGCGTCGGCGACGAACCGGCGCAGGCGCGTCTCGGACTGCTGACGTTGCCGCAGCGCCGACGACAACCGGCCGACCATGGTGTTCAACGCGCCACCCAGCCGTCCCACCTCGGTTCGTGAGTCCGAGTCGACCCGGCGGTCGAGGTCGCCGCCCGCGATGTCACCCGCCGTCCGCTCGATCTTGGTCAACGGCCTTAACCCGATCCGCACCAGCAGGAAACCACCGGCTCCGATCGCCAGCAGCAGTCCCACCCCGACCGCCACCTCGATCCAGATCAACCTGGTCACGGTCGCCTGTGTCGTCTCCAGCGACTGCGCCACCAGGATGGTGACCGGGCCTTCCGGGGTCTGTCGTCGACTGACCAGGACACGCCACGGCGGGCCACCGTGCTTGTCGTCGGCGACGAAGGGGCGGCCGTTGATCGCCCCGACGGTCGCGGCGTCGAGCGAGGGCATGTTCGGCCCGAATTCGGCGTTGCCGGACTCCAGTCTGCCGTCCGGCGTGAACTGCAGAACGGTGAACTCGGTCGGCAGACCGTCGGAATTGCGTCGCGGCCCGGGCATCGAACCGGGCGGCGGGCCGGGCCTCGGGCGCCGCATGGCCAGCTCTCTGAGCTGGTCGTCCGTCCTCGCGATCATCGACTCCCTGATCAGGACCACGCTGGCCACCCCGATCACGCCGAGTGCGACTGTCGTCAGCAGCAACAACGCCACGACCAGCCGCATCCGTAGGGTCCATGGCCGCGAGAACATCAGCCGCCCCGCTCGTCCCGTGGCAGTCGCAGCGAGTAGCCCACGCCGCGGATCGTATGGATCAGCGCGGGCTCGGTCGAGTCGATCTTGCGCCGCAGGTAGCTGATGTACGACTCGACGATCCGGCCGTCGCCGCCGAAGTCGTAGTTCCACACCCGGTCGAGGATCTGCGGCTTGCTGACCACCCGTTCGGCGTTGACCATCAGGTAGCGCAGCAGGTTGAACTCCGTCGGCGAGAGCTGCACGAGCCGCCCGGCGCGGTAGACCTCGTGGGCGTCCTCGTCCAGGACGAGATCCGCGTACCTGAACGTGCCGTCGTCGCGTGGCGCCGTGGTGCCGCCGTTGGTGCGGCGCAGGATCGCGCGCAGCCTCAGCACGACCTCCTCCAGGCTGAACGGCTTGGTCACGTAGTCGTCGCCGCCCGCGGTCAGCCCGGCGATCCGGTCCTCCAGCGCGTCGCGTGCGGTCAGGAAGAGCACTGGCAGACGGTCCTGTGCCGTGCGCAGGGTGCGGGCGAGGGTGAAGCCGTCGGTGTCGGGCAGCATCACGTCGAGCACCACGATGTCCGGCCGCACCCGCCTGGCCGTGGCCAGCGCTTCGGTCCCGCAGTCCGCCGCGTGCACGACGAACCCGCTGAGCCGAAGCGCGGCCGACAGCAGCTCCAGGATGTTCGGTTCGTCGTCGACCACGAGCACAGTTGCCTGCTGGGTGGCCTGCTGGGTGTCCACCTGACCAGCGTCAACGACGAACCTGGGAACAACCTGGGAGCATGCTGTGAGTCATCCGTCGGTGCACTCGTACAGCGTCTGGCCGCCTGCTTCGAGCACGGACTCGCAGTTCTGCTGTATCCATTCCGTCCGCTCGGTCGACTCGCCCATCATCCGGCCGCCACCGCCACCGCCACCATTGCCACCGCCATTGCCGCCTCGGCTGTTGCTGAGGATGAACCTGAGCTTGCCCGCACGGACCCACGCGGCGAGTTGGTCGACGGTCGGTGCCGGGTCACGACCGCTGAAGCCGCCGATCCCGATCACCGTCTCGTCGGTCGCGATGATGTACGACGACGCGGCCTGCGAGCCGCCTTCGACCGCCATCAGGATTTCCGCGCCGTTCGCATGCGACTTGGCGTAGTCCAGGATCTTCTGCTGGTCGGCGCTGAGCGTCCCGGATTCCTGACCACCCGGCCCGCCGCGCATCCCTCCCGGCGGCATCATGTTCGCGGGCGGTGTCGTCACGCCGGGCGGGAGCCGGAGGACGAACCCGCCGCCGCCCATCCCGTCGGACGGTCCCGCCATCGGGATCCCGGCGTGGCCGGTGGACGCGAACGCACCCGCGCCGGACCACACCGCCGGTGCCAGCAGAACCGCGACAAGGGTGAGCACGACAGCCGCTCGTTGTAGCTTGCGCAGCACAAGCACCGCGATGGTGACCACGGCGACGCCCAGCACCGCCCACCGCAGCCATCCGTTCCACGCCGTGTCACGGGAGATGAGCACCCACGCCCACGCCGCCGTGACAGCGACACTGGCAGGCAGCACGAGCCAGCCCAGTCTCGGCGACTCGCGGTACATCCGCACCGCCCACACCGTCCCGACACCCACCAGCGCGCCGATCGCGGGCGCCATCACGGTTGTGTAGTACGGGTGAAAAATGCCCTCCTGCAAGCTGAAGACGAGTGCGTTGATGACCAGCCAGCCACCCCACAGCACCCATCCCGCGCGCCGGGCCGTGTCGGCGGGAGCGAACCGGCGGAACCTGCGGAAACCGAGCACGGCGGCGACAACGAGCGCGATCAGCGCCACCGGCAGCAGCCAGCTGATCTGACCGCCGACCGCATCGCCGAACATCCGGCCGGGACCGGACTCGCCACCGAACGCCGCGTTGCCACCAGGACCACCGACGACAGCCTCGCCACCACCGGGCGGCGGGCCGCTGAAGGTCCGCATCCCACCACCGCCGCCGCCGAACACGCGGCCGAGTCCGTTGTAGCCGAGCACGAGATCGAGCGCTGAGCCGTCCGAACTGCCACCGATGTAGGGCTTCTGCCCCGGCCACAGGTCCACAACGGCCACCCACCACAGTGAACTGGCCAGCAGGACAACGGCAGCACCGACGACGTCGAACAGCTGGCGGCGCCAGTTCGCCTTGCTCCCGGCCACGTAGGCGACAACGAACGCGGGCAGCACGATCCACGCGGCCAGCATCTTGGCCAGGAATCCGCAGCCGATCAGGAAAGCAGCGAACCACAACCACTTCGTCCTGGTCCGCGGCACGTCTGTGCGCATGGCGCGAGTGAAGGCGTACGCGGCTGCGACGAGCGTCAACACGAGCATGGTGTCGGTGTTGTTGGTCCGGTTGGTGACCACTGTGATCGGCGTGAGCGCGAAGATCACCGCGGCGACCAGGGCCGCCTTCTCCCCCGACCACGTCCGGACTGTCCGGTGCAGCAGGAAGATCGCCGCGACGCCCTCGATCACCTGCGGCAACAGGATCGCCCAGTTGTGGTACCCGAAGATCCACACGGAGATCACCTGCGGCCACAGCGCCAAAGGCGGCTTGTCCACTGTGACCACACCGGCCGGATCGAACGAGCCGAAGAGGAAGTTGGTGAAACTCGACGACATCGACTTGATCGCGGCGGTGTAGTACGTGTTGCCCCAACTGCCGCTCCACAGCACTGAGGCGTACAGGATCCCACCGGTCACGAGGATCGCGGCGAGCGCGTACCGGTGCCATCGCCGTGGCGGGTGTTCAGGATCGGCCACGGCGACGCGTTCCGCGTTCCCGACAGTGGCGGCGGTCATATCTTTCCCTTTCCCTGTTTGAAAACCCATCCGCGCAGCAGCACGAACCGACCGGCGGTGCCCAGCAGTGAGGCACCGAGCAGCACGACCAGCTCCAGCGCCCGGCCCGGTTGCGCGACCGCGGAATGCAGCACGAGCAACGCCGCCGACGTGAACGCGTAGTACAGCCCGAACACGATCAACCCTTGGAAGTGCACCCGTCCCGACGATCCTTTCGCGCCGAGGAAGGTGAACCGCCGGTTCGCCTCGGTGTTGAACATGGTCGTCACGATCAAGGCGAACAGGTTGGCCAGCAACGGGTTCATCACTGGGCGGAACATCGCGTACAGCAGCAGCGTGACCGCTGTGGACACCACGCCGATCGCACCGAACGACAACAGCTGCCAGACCAGTCCGGTGTCCCTTCTGGACACGACGGCGTCCGGGTGGACCGGGCTGGGCGCGGGTCTCCGAGGCAGGTCACTGACGCGGGCGGAGCCGCCCGCCTTGGCGCGGGCGACCCGGATCAGGCCGCGGATGTCCTCCAGTGCGGTCGATCCGATTCGGACTCTGGTGTCGACGTCCTCCACCCAGTCGACCGGGACCTCGTGCACCCGCAGTCCGTTGTGCTCGGCCAGCAACAGCAACTCTGTGTCGAAGAACCAGTTGTCGTCGTGCACGTGGTCGAGCAACGGCCGGATCACGTCCGTGCGCGCGGCTTTGAAGCCACACTGCGCGTCGGTGAACTTGGCGCCGTGGCTGAGCCGGATGAGCGCGTTGTAGCAGCGGGAGATCAGCTCACGTTTGGGCCCACGCACAGTGCGCGAGCCCGGCGCGAGCCGTGAGCCGATCGAGATGTCGGAGTGGCCGTTGACCAGTGGCGCGACCAACGGCAGCAGTGCGTCAAGGCCTGTGGACAGGTCGACGTCCATGTAGGCCACCACGTCGGCGTCGCTCCATTGCCACGCGGTGCGTAAGGCCCGGCCGCGGCCCTTCTCGTCCAGGTGCAGCACGCGGACGCGGTCGTCGGCCTCCGCCAGTTCGCCCGCGATCGCCAGGGTGTCGTCGGTGCTGGCGTTGTCGACGATGGTGACAGTCCACTGGAACGGAAACTGTTCGTCCAAGTAGGACCGCAGCACGTCGACGCAGCCGCGCAGTGCGCGTTGTTCGTTGTACACCGGGACGACCACGTCGACCGTGACGGTCTTGATGACCCTGTCCTTGATGACACTGTCCGGTGGCTTGGCCGATGCTTGGGTGCCGGTCATGACTACAGGTATGCCGGGCGCAACCGCGAGCGACCTGGACGCAAGCTCAAAGGAACCTGGGAGCGGTTCACTCACCAGAATTGTTCATATGCATGAACTCAAGTCACATTCTTGACCAGAGCCCGTGCCGTGGCTTAACTTTCACTCACCCTGCAGCCACGGTCCTCGACGAGGAGGAGCCAGATGCGCACCCGAGTACATCTGACTCTCGCGACGCGCGCCATCACCGGCGTTATCGCCGGTGTTCTCCGCGCGCTCGTCTTCGACAGATCGCCTGACCAGGGGCAACTCATCAGTCGCCGACACGGGTCGGCCAGGGATTCGGCACGCTGCCGCATCCCTCTTCAGACGGGGGCTCGTTCAGTCTGGCGGCGGGAGCGAGCCCCCTCCCATCACGGTAGCGGAAGACCGGTGGCTCAGCCCATGCTCCGCAACCGCCGGGGACCGGTGTCGTGCCGCGACGGCGGCGGCCCCACCGCGACTCTCGCGTAGACGACACTCGCCCCGGATTCCGACGCCACAACAGGTTCCAGGTCGAGCGTGCGCACTTCCGGCACGTCCTCGGCCAGCGCGGCCACCCGCAGCACGAGATCCTCCAGCGCGCCGAGATCCGCCATCGGGCTGCCGCCATAGCCCGCGAGCAGCGGCGCGGCCTTGGGCGCGCGCACCAGACCGGCCGCGTCCACATCGGTCATCGGGATCGACCGGTACGCCCTGTCCCCCAGCAGATCGTTGACCACCCCGGACAACCCGAACGACACCAACGTGCCGAACGACGGGTCGTCCTGCAGGCCGATCACGCACGACGTCCCCTTGGCCACCATCCGCTGCACGTACACAGTGTCCGCTCCGGACACCTGGCGCAGATCGGTGTACGCGGCCCGCATGGCGTCCGGGCCGCTGATGTCCAGCCGCACGCCGACGAGGTCGAACCGGTGCCGCAGCAACGTGTTGGACGCCTTCGCGGCGACCGGGAAACCCAGCGCCTCCGCCGCGGCCGCTGCCTCGTCGGGGCTTCTGACGATCTTGAACGGCGCCACCTCGATGCCGTAGAAACCCAGCAGCCGCACCACTTGCGCGTCGGACAGCCATTCGTCGCCGTCGTCCATCACGGCGTGCACGAGTTCCCGCGCCTTGTCCGACCGGATGCCGTCCGGGCGGGCGAGCGTGCCCCGGGGCGCGGACCGCCAACGGGCATACCTGGTGACCCTGGCCAACGCGAGCACAGCACGTTCCGGGCTGGGGTACGACGGGATCGAACCGCGTCCCGGCGAGCCGTCCGGGCCGGGCACCGCGAGCTCGGCCGGGACACCCTCGGCTGCGAGGAACGTCGACACGATCGGTTTGCCGTGGCCCTCGGCCAGTCCGGCCACCGCCTCCCGCAGCTCACGGGCGTAGGTCGTGCCCGGCACGGCCAGCGGCGGCACGAACACCACCACCAGCGCGTCGACACCGTCGTGCAGCAACGCTTCCCGGACCGCCGCGGCGAACTCGGCCGGACCGGCCTGCGGCCCGACGTCCACCGGATCGCCCGCCAGTTCGAGCCCCTGCGCCAGCGCGGTGTCCGCGGCCAGCACACCGATCGCGGTGGAGTTGCCGACCACCGCGACCTTGCTGCCCTCCGGCAACGGCTGGTGCGCGAGCAGCAGCGCGGTGTCGAACAGCTGCGCCAGCGACTCGACCCTGATCACACCGGCCTGCTCGAACACCGCCTGCACGCTCGGCTCGTCGACCTGGACCGACGTCGCCGCCAGCGCGGGCGAGACGGCGTTGCGGCCCGACTTCACCGCCACGATCGGCTTGGTCCGGCCGAGCCTGCGGGCCAGCCGCGCGAACTTCCTCGGGTTGCCGAAGGATTCCAGGTACAGCAGCACCACGTCGGTCGCCGGATCGGTCATCCAGTACTGCAGCAGGTCGTTGCCGGACACGTCCGCCCGGTTGCCCGCCGAGACGAACGTCGACAGGCCAAGGCCGCGCGCGGCCGCGTCGGCCAGGATCGCCGTGCCCAGCGCACCCGACTGGCAGAAGAACCCCGTCCGGCCGAGACCGGGCAGCTTGGGCGCGAGGCTGGCGTTGAGGCGCACCGAGCGGTCCATGTTCACCACGCCGAGCGCGTTCGGCCCGACCACGCGCATGCCGTGCGCCCTGGCCTCCTCGGCCAGTTTCCGCTCGGCGCTGCGGCCCTCGTCGCCGATCTCGCTGAACCCGGACGTCACCACGACAAGTGCCTTGACGCCCTTGGCCAGGCAGTCGTCGAGCACCTCGTTGATGCTCGTGGCAGGCACCGCCACCACAGCGAGGTCGACCGGGTCGGGGATGTCCAGCACGCGGCGGTACGCGCGAACACCACGGACCGCCGAGTGCTCGGCGTTGACCGGGAACACCGGCCCGGCGAAGTTCGCCGAGAGCAGGTTCGTCAGCACGGCGTAGCCGACCTTGGTCGGGTCGGTCGACGCCCCGATCACCGCGACCGACTTCGGGTTCAGGACATTGTGGACACTGCGGGCCTCGGCCGCCTGCTCGCGCGAGCGCGCCACCGCGACCGACTCCTCGGTCGGATCGATCGCGAACTCCAGGTGGATCACGCCGTCCTCCAGCGCGCGGCTGACCCGGTACCCGGCGTCCTTGAACACCCGGACCATCTGGCCGTTCTCGCCGAGCACCTCGGCGGTGAACCGCTTCAGCCCGCTCTCCTGCGCCGCCGCGGCGAGGTGTTCGAGCAGGATCGACCCGATGCCGCGGCCCTGGTGGTCGTCCTCGACGACGAACGCGACCTCGGCCTGATCGCCTTCGCCGAGCCGTTCGTAACGGCCGACCGCGATGACGTCGTCGCCCAGCATCGCCGCGAACCCCACCCGGTTGCGGTGATCGAGCGTGACGAAGCGTTCCAGGTCCCTCGGTGGGATCCGCGGGTACGCGCCGAAGTAGCGGAAGTACCGGGTGCGCTCGGACAACCGGCCGTGGAACGCGACGAGCCGGTCGGCGTCGTCCGGGGTGATCGGTCTCAGGTGGACAGTGCCGCCGTCGGACAGCACGACGTCCGCCTCCCAGCGGCGCGGGTAGTCGTACGGGTCGAAGTCCGTCACGTTCGCTCAGTCCGCTTCAGTCTCTTGGGTCGTCCGGATCCAGGCCGTGCAGCGGGAACACCGCGCGCCGCACGTCCTTGACCACCGCGTCGACCGATTCGTCCGTGGAGCCGTCCCACGGCTGGTACGCGACGTCCACGCCGTCCCCCATCGTGCGCGGCAGAGTCGCGTTGGGCGCGCGACGCAGCACGTCGTTCACCCACTCGTGCGGCAACATGGTCGCCGTGTCGATGTCCCGGTCGAGCACAGTGGCCAGCAGGTGTGTCCACGAGCGAGGCACCACCCGCAGCAACTGGTAACCGCCGCCGCCCATGGAGAGCCACTTGCCGCCCGCGTACTGGTCGGCCAGCGACCGCAGCGTGCGGTAGGTCTCGCGGTGACCGTCCACACTGAGACAGAGCTCCGCGAGCGGGTCCTCCTCGTGACTGTCCACACCGCACTGCGTGACCAGCACGTCCGGCCGGAACTCCCGGAGCAGCGAGGGAACCACGGCGTGGAACGCGCGCTGCCACGCCGCGTCCCGGGTGAACGGCGGCAACGGGATGTTCACCGAGGTGCCCTGCGCGTCGGGCCCGCCGAGCTCGGTCACCCGGCCGGTGCCAGGGAACAGGGTCATCGGGCTCTGGTGCAACGAGATCGTCAGCACGCGCGGGTCGTTGTAGAACGCGGCCTGGGTGCCGTCGCCGTGGTGCACGTCGACATCGAGGTACGCGACACGCTCGGCGCCGTTGTCCAACAGCCACGAGATCGCCACGGCGCAGTCGTTGTAGACGCAGAACCCGGCCGCGTGGTCGTGCATCGCGTGGTGCAGCCCGCCCGCGATGTTGATCGCCCGGTTCGTGGCACCGGACGCGATCCGCTGTGCGGCCAGCAAGGACGCACCGACCACAAGCGACGTGGCCTCGTGCATGTTGGAGAACACCGGGTTGTCCGGCGTGCCGAGGCCGTGCCCGACGTCCCAGCCCACCATCGGCGCCTCACGCACCGCCGCGATGTACTCCGGGTCGTGGATCCGCTCGATCTCCGCGTCCGGCGCCGGTTCCGGTCGCAGCAGCTCGACGCCGTCCAGGACACCGAGCTGGGTGGCCAGCGCGATGGTCAGCTCAAGCCGGACAGGGTTGAACGGGTGATCTCCGCCCAGGTCGTAGCCGAGAAGCGCGGGGTCCCATACGACGGTGGCTGGCGTGCCCATGGCACAACACTAGTCTTAACGCCGTGATCCGACGGTTCGTGTGCGCAGCGGCACTCGCGTCGCTGGCGACGGTGTTGACAGTCACGGCCTGCAGCAAGGCCGTCACGGGCACCGCCGTGGCAGCCGCGCCGACCGACACCGACTCCAGCGAGCCCGACGTCACGACCACCGAGGAGGAGCGGCCCTCGACGCGACCGTCCTCTCCCACCAGTCCCTCGTCCCCCACAAGCCCCAGCACCACCAGGACTTCGAGTCCACCGGTGACCATCGCCAAGCGGAAGGTAATCACCACGGCTCCGGCGTGCGCCACGCTGGTCACCCCGGCGGACATCGGCCGCATCACCGGGACGACCGCGGCGGCCGAGCCGGAGGACAAGGGCTTCTGCAGCTACACGCTCACCCGGTCGGGTAGTCCGGCGGGCGTGGCGCTGGTCGTGCTCACTCCGGAACTGGACACCCAGAACACCACGCCGACGACGTTCGAGGGCAACACCGCGTACCAGCTCAGCACCATCGACACCACGTGCGACCTGAGGATCGCGCTGACCGACGACCCGGCGGCGCCCTATCGGGTGCTGTGGGTCAGTCTGGTGCTGGCCGGGCACACCGAGCCGGTCTGCGCGGCCGTCGACAAGCTCGCCAGGCAGGTGTTCACCAAGCTGCCCAGCAGTTAGGGGCCCGTCTCGGCGGGGCGCTGCGGGTCCCGCGACCACTCCGACCACGATCCCGGGTAGAGCACGGCGGGCCGGGCCGGGTCGGTCACCCCTGCCACTTCGAGCGCCAGCACGACCGACGACGCCGTGACACCCGACCCGCAGTAGGCACCGACCGCCGACGGGTCGTGCACACCCAGTGAACGAAACCGTTCCGCCAGTTCGGCGGCGGGCAGCCAACGGCCGTCTTGGCTTGTGTGACCGGTGAAGGGCGCGTTCACGGCACCCGGAATGTGCCCGGCGCGTGGGTCGACCGGTTCCGTCTCGCCCCGGTAGCGCTCCGGCACACGCGCGTCGAGCAGAACACCCGATCGTGCGAGGGCCGCCGCGCCGTCGGCGTCCACGGTCGGCATGCTCCCCGGCCGGATTTCGAGGTCACCCCGTTGCGGCTGCGGCACTTCCGTGGTCACTGGCCGCTGTTCCTGTTGCCACGCCGAGTAACCGCCGTCGAGTACCGCCACGTTCGAGTGACCGATCCAGCGCAGCAGCCACCACGCCCGAGCCGCCACCGAACCGTTGCCGTCGTCGTAGACCACGACCGCGTCGGTGCCGTTCACGCCCGCCGATCGCAGGACTTCCCGCAGGTCATCGGGCTCGGGCAGCGGATGGCGGCCACGCTCGCCCGGCGCGGCGGCCAGGTCGGCGTCCAGGTCGAGGAACACCGCGCCGGGCAGGTGTCCGGCCATGTAGGACTCCCTGCCGGGCGGGCCGCCCAGCGCCCACCGGACGTCCAGCAGCACCGGCGGCCGGGAATCACCGAGCAGATCAGCCAGTTCCGAAGTGGAGACAAGTGCGTGCACCGCCCCATCCTGGCCCGGCGGGCGCCGGGGACTGTCGGTGGGTGCGACTACCATGGACGCGGACGAAGGGGTAGCGGCGTGAACGAGCTCATCGACACCACGGAAATGTACCTGCGCACCATCTACGAACTTGAAGAAGAAGGTGTGGTGCCGCTCCGCGCGCGGATCGCGGAGCGGCTGGAGCAAAGCGGCCCGACAGTCAGCCAGACAGTCGGCCGGATGGAACGCGACGGGCTGCTCGTTGTCGCCGACGACCGTCACCTCGAACTGACCGACCACGGCCGGGATCTGGCGATCGCGGTGATGCGGAAGCACCGGCTCGCCGAACGGCTGCTGGTGGACGTGATCGGCCTGGAGTGGGAACACGTGCACAGCGAGGCGTGCCGCTGGGAGCACGTGATGAGCGAGGCGGTCGAGCGCAAGCTGGTCAAGCTGCTGGGCAACCCGACCACCTCGCCGTACGGCAACCCGATCCCCGGCCTGGACAAGCTCAGTGAGGGCGGCCAGCCCGCACCGCCCGTCGAGGCCGATCTGGTCAGGGTGGACGAGGTGGCCCGCAGGGGCGGCGGCAAGGTGGAGATCCGGCGGATCGCCGAGCACGTGCAGAAGGACCTCGACCTGATGGCCGAGCTCAAGTCGGTCGGCCTGCTGCCGGGCCAGACGGTCAGCGTCGGCCCGTCCCGGGGCGACGGCAACACCATCGAGGTCAGCGGCGCGGGCAACTCCGCGCACATCGAGCCCTCGGTGCTGCACGCGGTACTGGCGAAGTCCGAGTGAGCCAGGCCGCGAGGGCGGCCGAGGCGTTCCAGCGACTGCACGACCGGTCACCGGCCGGCGTGTGGTCCGCGCCTGGCCGCGTGAACCTGATCGGTGAACACACCGACTACAACGACGGCTTCGTGCTGCCGTTCGCGATCCCGCACCGCACCGCGGTCGCGGCCTCGCCGCGCGCGGACGACACGATCACCGTGTCGACGCTGCACGACCGGGGCCGCGCCGAGACGGCCGCACCGGTGCGGATCTCCGAACTGGCGCCGGGCTCGGTCTCCGGCTGGCCCGCGTACCCGTCGGGGGTCGCGTGGGTGCTGCACCGGCAGGGCGTCAGCGGCGGCGCGGACCTGGTGATCGCCGGTGACGTGCCCGCGGGGGCGGGCCTGTCGTCGTCGCACTCGTTGGAGTGCGCCACCGCGTTGGCACTGCTGGGTTTGGCGGGTTCACGCCAGTCGACCGGCGACATCGCCAAGTGGATCCAGCAAGCCGAGAACGATTTCGTCGGCGCCCCAACGGGTCTGCTGGACCAGACGGCGTCGCTCAGCTGCACCGAGTCGCACGTGCTGTTCCTCGACGTGCGCTCCGGCGAGTCCGAGCAGGTCCCGTTCGACGCCTCCCGGCACGGCCTGGAAGTGCTCGTGATCGACACCAGGGCCAGCCACTCGCACATCGGCTCCGGCTATGGCGAACGCCGCCGCGGCTGCGAGGAAGCCGCGGCGCTGCTGGGCATCCCGGCGTTGCGCGACGTCGAACTCGACGGGCTGGACGCCGCGCTGGCGACGCTGCCCGAGCGATTGCGCCCGCTCGTGCGGCACGTGGTGACCGAGAACGACCGTGTGCTGAGCACTGTCGAGTTGCTTCGCGCGGACAAGTACGCGGAAATCGGCCCGCTGCTCAGCGCGTCCCATGCCAGTCTGCGCGACGACTACCGCGTCTCGTGCGACGAGCTGGACGTGGCGGCGGAGGCGGCTGAAGCCGCCGGAGCGCTGGGTGCCAGGATGATCGGCGGCGGGTTCGGCGGGTCGGCGATCGCGTTGGTCCGCAGTGCGGCTCGCGCCGAGGTCGAGGCGGCGGTCACCGAGGCCTTCGCCAAGCGGTCGTTCACCGCGCCACGGATGTTCACGGGGGTGCCCTCGGCGGGCGCACGCCAAGATCATTGAACACAGGATCGTTGAAGTTGAAACAGGGGAAAGGGGACAGCCAGTGAAGCTGCTCGTCACGGGCGGTGCCGGGTACGTCGGCAGCAACTGCTCGGCACGACTCGTCGAGGCCGGTCACGAGGTCGTCGTCGTCGACGACCTGTCGACCGGCTACGCGGACGCGGTGCCGGAGGGCTGCAGGCTGATCCAGGCGGACTTCGCCGACGTGGCGAACACGGTGCTGGCCGAGGGCTTCGACGGCGTGCTGCACTTCGCGGCGAAGTCGCTGGTCGCCGAGTCGATGCAGGACCCGGCCAAGTACTGGCACGGCAACGTGGTGAACTCGCTGCGGCTGCTGGACGCGATGCGCGAGCACGGCACCCCGCGCCTGGTCTTCTCCTCCACGGCGGCGGTCTACGGCGAGCCGGACGAGGTCCCGATCCCGGAGACGGCCCCGACCCGCCCGACGAACACCTACGGCGCCACCAAGCTGGCCGTCGACCACATGATCACCTCGTACGCCGCTGCCCATGGCCTGGCCGCGGTCAGCCTGCGCTACTTCAACGTCGCGGGCGCACAGGGCCGCTACGGCGAGCGCCACTCGCCCGAGACCCATCTGATCCCCCTGGTCCTGCAGGTGGTGACGGGCCAGCGCGAGCAGATCCAGATCTACGGCGACGACTGGCCCACCGAGGACGGCACGTGCGTCCGCGACTACATCCACGTCACCGATCTCGCCAACGCGCACCTGTTGGCGATCGAGAGCGCCACCGAGGGCAAGCACGCGATCTACAACCTCGGCAACGGCTTCGGTTTCTCGGTCAAGCAGGTCATCGAGGCCTGCCAGGAGGCGACCGGCCGCGAGATCCCGGCAAAGGTGGCCCCCCGCCGTGCCGGTGACCCGGCTGTGCTGGTGGCCTCCAGCGAGCGCGCCCGCACCGACCTCGGCTGGAAGCCGGAGCGCGCCGACATCGCCACGATCGTGCGAGACGCCTGGGCTTTCACCCAGACTCGGTAGTTCCCACCCCGACCGAAGCACCCGCGCCGCTGGCTGCCGCGGGTGCTTCGCTATGTCCGGGGGCAGCGGCGCGACCTGGGTCTACCACGGCACGGTTTCGCCGTGGCGGTCCAGGAACTGCAGGCCGGGGGCGCCTGACTGGGCTTCGAGCACGTCGACGACGGCCGGGATGCTCTGCTCCGGCCGGAGGGGCGCGTCGGGCCCGCCGAGCTGGGTCTGGTTGTGCCCTGGGTCGATGAGCAGCTTGGTCTGCCTGTCGTCGGCGTGACGGGTGGCGTAGCTGCGCATCAACTGGTTGAGCGCGGCCTTGCTGGCTTTGTAGAGCTCGTAGCCGTCCTCGGTGTTGAGCGTGATGCTCCCCTGCTCCGAGGACATGACCGCGACGGTTCCGCCGGGCGCGACGAGCCCGCGAAGGGCTTCGAGGACACGCAACGGGCTCAACGCGTTGGTGATCATCACCTCGGTGAACATGTCGGTCGGGACCTCGTCGATGGACAGGTCGCCCCGGTCGATCGCGGCGTTGACGAAGAGCAGGTCGAGCCTGCGGTCCGCCAGGCGCTCGCGGAGAGCGGCGAGTTGGTCCGCGCTGGTCATCTCCAGCGATTCGACCGACAGCCGCCCGTTCGAGGCGTCGGCGTTCGCCTGCAGCTCACCGCCGTCCTGACGCGTGGTAGCGACGACCTGCCAGCCGCGCCCGGTGAGTTCGTTGGCCAGGACCAGCCCCAGCCCCCGGGAGGCGCCGATGACCAGAGCGTGACGTGTCGACATGGGAACTCCTTCATGGCAGGCGAATTTGTCTAGACGCGACGTTGCGTCTAGACAGTATCACGCTGCGGCGGCCAGGTATCGTGTCTCGCATGCCCGCCGCGAACTCCCAGCCCCCACAGAGGGCGCACTCCGGCAACCGACGTGACGAGGCCGCGCGTCTCGCCGTGCTGCACGCCGCCGACGATCTGCTCGTCGAGCACGGCTTCGGCGGGCTCACCGTCGAGTCGATCGCTCGCCGCGCGGGTGTGGCCAAGCAGACGATCTACCGCTGGTGGCCGTCGAAGGTCGAGATCCTCCTCGACACGCTCATCGAGGACAGTGCCAAGCGCATCCCTGTCCCCACCGACAGGCCGACAGCGAACAGCATCCGCGCCTACGTGCGTGGCTTCGCGCGATTCCTCACGCGCGACCCGGCGGGAAAGGTCCTGCTCGCACTGATCGCCGAGGCGCAACACAATCCCGGCACGGCCACAAGCCTGCACCAGCGCTATCTGAATCCCCGCCGCGCACAGGAACGCGACATGCTCACACGCGGAATCGAGGCCGGTGAGATCTCGCCCGGCCTCGGCCCCGACATCGTGCTGGACGCCATCGTCGGCCCGATCGTCTATCGCGCGCTGACGGGCGCGAGCATCCCCCGTGGACTGGTGGACGCCCTGTTCGACACCCTGGTGAACCCGAACCGACCGTGATGTCCGCCGGTACTAACGGATCGCCGTGTCCTCGGCCGGACGGTCCGGTCGCGACGGAGACTTCCTCCCGCGCGCGGCGGACCGCCGGAGAATGATCTCGACAATGATCAGGTTGAGGATCCAGCCCAGCGTCTGGCCGATCGGGATCATCGATGTCGCCTTCTCCCCGATCGCTCCGAGGCTGGCTCCACCAAAGGGAACCTGGACCAGCAGGAGCAGCGGAACGAGAATGCGCGACGTGACGGCGAGGAACGTCAGCGCGTAGTTGCGCATCATCCACGCCCGGTGGTTGGCGAAGTCGCGCCGACGAGCCGCCCGGTACGCGAGGAAAGCGGTGACCAGCCACAGGACGGCCGCGGCGGTCAGGCCGATCTGCGTGATCAGGCGACCTGACCAGATGGCGACCGGGACCGTGGCCACCGCCGACGGCAGAACACCGGCGAGAAGGTAGATCCGGCCGAGCGTGCGGTGCAGCCGCCTGCGCGCCCGTATCTTCGGGATGAACTGCAGGGGACCGAGAACGAGCGCCACCGTGGCCGTGAAGATGTGCACCACCAGCACGGAGTACTGCAGGCTGCTGTGCACCTCGAGGCGGCTGCTGTCGATGTCGAGGCTCAGGTACGGGTACGCGAGCACCAGACTGAAGACGACCGCGACGGCGAACAGCAGCCATGCCCTTTTTCTCCGCATATCCCAACCCTCCCGCTGGCTCACCACCATGATCTCGCGGTGGGACCACGCGGTCGTCCGTCGCCGGGCGGCCGTGTACATACGTAATGTGACGTACACGAACGCATGCCGTGGGCGGTAGTCTGTGTCAGAGCCTGTTGGCGACGCGTGTCGGACGAGCCTCGGATGAGACACCACGGTCCCGATGGCACTGTGCTGGCTACGCAACTCTGCGTAGAGCGACATACGTCCCTATACGGATGTCTTCTCAGCCTGTTCTCAGCAAGATGGTGACACGAAAGGGGCGCAGCGGCCTCCGTCAAACCATTGGCAACAAGGAGAATATGATGAGCAGTGGCTCGGTAATTCCGCGTCGAGCGCCTGTCTGGGGCGGACTGCTGCTCGGGGCCATCGGGATTTTCGTGCAGAAGGCAGGAGGCGTCAACTACGACGCCGTGCCCCCTGGCGCGATCATCTTCGTCGTCGGCGCGATCCTGGTGCTGGCCATGCCCTGGGCATGGGTGCCGGTGATCGGGGCCCTGATCAGCCTGTTCATGGTGATCGGATTCGTGCGGAGGCCGGATTCGCTGGCACGCCTCGGTGAGCCGGGTGAGTTCCTCGCCTTCCTCGGCACCTGGATCCAGGTGATCGGTGTGGTTCTGGCACTCGTGGCCGGAATCGGACTGACTGTCTCCGGGATGCGGGCAGGCAAGGCCAGCACCCAGAGCTGACGATCGGCCTGCGGGAAACAACCAGAAGAAAAGAAACCAGCCCAGTCGTGGCGGCGTCGCCCCACTGACGCCGTGCCGGAAAGCCTCCATCGACCCCAGCCTCGATGGAGGTTTTCTGCTGTCCTGCCCGGAAACCGCACCAGCCCGCACCCTGCCGGGGTGCGGGCTTTCCCGCGTTCGCTGTCCCGTTGGCGGGAGGAAGGTTCCCGCTGTGCTGATGACCCGCGGCTCACGACGGTGGGATTGGCCGCGGCCAATGATCGTAGGGAACGTTGCGACCAGTCTCGCTGGGCCGCAACCCACCCACGACCTAGGTGAACACGGACATTTCCGAGCGTCCATCAGTCAACCGGCAGGGAGAGCGGCAATGCAACGATCCGGCGGCGAGACGGTCATCCCGGACGACAAGGTGGCAGGCAACGGCTTCGCTCCCGTGGCCGCGAGCCCGCCGAAGAATCCACTGTGGACCACCACGGTGGACATCGTGATCCCGGTCCTCAACGAGGAACGGGTGCTGACCGGCACAGTCGAGGTGCTCCGCGGCCATCTGCGCGACCACTTCCCGTACGACTGGACCATCACGATCATGGACAACGGCAGCACCGACGGCACCATGGACGTGGCGAACGGCCTGGCCGCGCAGGATCCCCGGGTGCGGGTGCGACACCTGGACCTCCCTGGCCGCGGCCGGGCACTGCGCTACGCGTGGGGCCTCAGCGACGCCGACATCGTGATGTACATGGACGCGGACCTGTCCACCGGCCTGGACGCCCTGGTGCCGCTGGTGACCAGCCTCGCCACCGGGCACGCCGACATCGCGATCGGTTCCCGCCACGCACCGGGCGCGCAGATCGTGCGCTGTATCAAGCGTGAGTTCACCTCGCGCACCTACAACGCGTTGATCCGCCTCACCCACGGCGCCCGGTTCAAGGACGCGCAGTGCGGGTTCAAGGCGGCCCGTCGCGAGGTCATCCGCCCGATGCTGCAACACATCCACGACGACGGCTGGTTCTTCGACACCGAACTCCTGCTGCTGGCCGAGCACAACGGACTGCGGATCCAGGAGGTCCCGGTCGACTGGCTGGAGGACGTGGACACCCGGGTCGACGTGACCAGCACCGCCTGGCACGACATCCGCGGCCTGCTCAGGATGATCCGCACCAAGGCAGCGGGCCGGGCACAGATCACCGGCCTGCCCCACCGGCCGCAGCCACAGCCGCAGCACCCGGACCCGGTGCTCGGCCGCCAGGAGAACCCGCTTGTCTCGCAACTGCTTTCGTTCGCCGTGGTCGGCACTCTCTCCCTGGGAGTCCACCTTGGCCTGTACACGGTGCTGCGGGAATGGTTGCCGCTGCTGCCCGCGAACCTCGGCGCGCTGGTGATCGCCACCCTGTTCAACACGGAGGCGAACCGGCGCTTCACCTTCGCCGCACGCCACCAGCGCACCGGACAGGTGCACTTCCAGGGACTCATCGTGTTCGGCCTGTACTACGCCTTCACGTCGGGTGCCCTGCTGTGGCTGCAGATGGCCGTTCCGGACGCGTCCCGGGCACTGGAACTCGCGGTGCTGGGCAGTTCGTCGGTCATCGGGTCGGCTGGCCGGTTCCTGTTGCTGCGCAACTGGGTCTTCCGGCGCAAGGGACTGAAGGCCCGTGCACTGGGTCAGACATCGTGAGACGGACGGACATCATGGGACGACCGGTCGCGATGGCGGTCTTCGCCCATCCAGACGACGCTGAGCTCGCCTGTTTCGGCACCTTGGCCGCGCTTCGCGAGCAGGGCTACGCGTTGTGCGCGCTGTCGCTCACCGACGGGCGCAACAGCAACGCCGAGCAGTCCCACCTGCGGCCCAAGGAAGCCAGGATGGCTGCCGAGATCGTCGGCAGCGAGCTCATCATGGAGAACTTCGAGGACGGCTGCCTGGCTCCGAACCGGGAGGTGTTCAGCCGGATCGAGGCGCACATCCGGCGTGTCCGGCCCTCGATCGTGCTCACGCACTATCCCGGCGACCGGGAACACCAGGACCACCAGGTGGTCGGCAGGATCACCACCACGGTGGCGCACCGGTCGAGCGACATCGGGCTCGTCCTCCAGGGTGAACCGCCGGTGCTCGTCGACTCGTTCACGCCCCAGCTCTACAGCGACATCACCGACTTCATGGAGCCGAAGCTGGAGGCCATCGGCTGCTACAAGTCCGAGGCGGGCAAACCGTTCATGAGCAGGGAACTGGTGATGACCAGGGGCAAGTGGTGGGCGCACCAGGCGGGGGCGTACAGCGACGGCGAGAAACCCCGCTTCTACGAGGCGTTCGTCGTCACCAAGGCCGTCCTGCCCCTGCCGCGCCTGTCCCGCTAGCGCGGTCACACGGGCGGGATTGTCATAAGGTTTCCGACATGCGTATCGACGGGCTTCGGTCGGTCACGTCGTGGACCGATCTGGGTCTCGCGGCGGGGCTCGCTGGCTGCCTCGTCGTGGGTACCGTCATCGCCGCGCCGGAACGGAGCGACCGGTTCGCCGAGCTGGATTTCTGGGCGTTCTCGCTTGTGGTGATCGCTGCCTTCGCGGCGGTGGCGGTACGCCGGACGGCGCCGGTATGGGGCCTGGCGGGCGCGATGCTGAGCGTCAGCGCCTATCTGCTGGCCGGATACCCCTACGGTCCGGTGGAACTGTGCATGGTGATCGCGATGTTCGCGGTCGCGAGGCGGCGGGAGTTGCGGGTGTCCGCCCTGACCTGCGGCCTGGCCGCGGTCGGGGCGTCCGTGACGATGCTGGTGCGGCTCGGTCCCGAAACCGGTGAACCCGTGCTGTTCGCGGTGGCCTGGACGAGCTGGATCGTGCTGCCGTGGTCGCTGGGCGCGCTGGCGCACGTCCGGGCGGTGGTCAGGGAACGGGCGCGCCAGGACCTGGTGGCCAGGGTCGCGCTCGAGGAGCGGATGCGGATCGCCGCCGAGGTGCACGACGTCGCCGGGCACGGTTTCGCCGTGGTCGCCATGCAGGCGGGTGTCGCGTTGCTGGTCTTCGACGAGCAGCCGGACCAGGCACGCAAGTCCCTTGAGGCGATCCAGGCCACCAGCGTCCGGTCGTTGACGGAGTTGCGGGGCATGCTGGACACGTTCCACTCGGGTCAGGCGAGCGACCCCACCGGCACCCCGGACCACGCGGTGGGCGACGTCGGACTGGCCGGTCTCGACGAGCTCGTCGACCAGGTCCGCACCGGTGGCCTGCCGGTGCAGGTCGAGATGGAGAACATGGACTTGGCGCTGGCCAAGGACATCGACGTGGTGGTCTACCGGGTGGTGCAGGAATCGCTGACCAACGTGCTGCGGCACGCGGGCCCGGCGAAGGCGGGCGTTCGGCTGGCCCGCGCCGACGGCGAACTGGTGGTGGAGGTCCTCGACGACGGGCGGGGCCGGACCGGTGCCGAGCCGTCCGTGTCGCAAGGCCTGGGATGCGGGCTGGCCGGGATGCGCGACCGGGTGGAGGCGGTCGGTGGCCGGTTCCACGCGGGGCCGCGCGAAGGCGGCGGCTTCCAGGTGGTTGCTCACCTGCCGCTCGTCGGACGCACGCGCTGATCACTCCGGATCCGGGCGCGACCTGATGCGGGACGGACGGGGCATCGCGCTCGACGTCAGCGTCGACCAGTGCCTGCACGGTTCGGCGATGCGCTGGCCGAGCCGCATTCGGCACGTCGCGGGGACGGCGAGGAACGACCTCGGACTGGGAGCAGTCCTTGTCCGGCCGGACGGCATCGTCGTCTGGGCCGCTGATCACGCCCCTGACCGCGCGGCGTTCGAGCAGGCCGCCTGCCAGTGGTTCGGCGGCCCGGCAAGTCGCTGACTTTCTTGCCCGGTGGCAGACGGACGTGCTCGACGCGCGCCCGGACGTGGTGTCGGTCCTCGTCGGTATCAACGATGTCGGCTGGCACTCGTACGACCCGGACGGTTACGTGATCCCCGCGGAGGAGTACGCGGCGGGCTACCGGCGTCTGCTCGCGCCCCTCGCCGACAGCGGTGCCGAGCTGATCCTGATCGAACCGTTCCTGTTGCCGATTCGCGGCACTGTCGAGGTCGGCGACGTGCGTCTCGGCGCGGACGTGCGGAAGAAGTGGCGCGCCGACCTGGACCCGAAGATCCAGGTCGTGCGGGAGCTCGCCGACGAGTACGGCGCGCACCTGCTCGCCGCCGACGGCATGTTCGCCGAACTCGCCGCCACGACCGGACCGGAGTACTGGGCCGAGGACGGCGTACACCCGACACCGGCCGGTCACGCCGCACTCACTGAGGCCTGGCTGCGCCTGGTCGGGTGAGGCGCTGGTGCCCAGCCCGGCCGAGGTGCGGACGCACTCGGCCGGGCTGAGGGTCACTTGCGCACGCAGTTGTAGAGCGTGTCGGCGCTACTGCCGAGGAAGTTGGGAATCCTGAGCTTGGCCGCGCCCGGGTCGGCCGTGCCACCGTAGGCGCTCGCGGGCACGACGCTGCAGTGCTGTTGCACCCACTTCGTCCGTTCGGTCCCGCCGGGACCGAACGGCCCGATGGACATCTTGACGTCGCTGTAACCGAAGACGAAGGCCAACCGGCCGTCCCGCTGCCACTGGTCCAGCTCGTTCGGCATGGGCACCGGGTCCCTGCCGACGAATCCACCCATGCCGACCACCGTGGCGTCGCTGTTGATGATGTAGGTGGACGCCGCGACCGAGCCGCCTTCGAAGGCGAGCGAGATCTCGGCGCCGCCGTCGTTGCGCCGGACGTAGTCGAGCATGCGCTGTTGCTCGGCGGACAGGTCGGCGGCCCCGATCCGGCGCCCGCTCGGCAGTTCACCGGTTTTCATGATCGTCATCACCTGCGGCCCGCTCGGCATTCCCGGCGCGCCACCCATGTTGACGGCGGGCAGTGGGCCCGCGGTGAAGGTGTCACCAGTGGCCAGAGCCCGGCCCGAGGTCAGCGCGGTAATGGTCGACCACGCCGCCGGGGCAAGCATCACCGCGACCACTCCCACGGCACCGGCCATCCGCCGAGAGGAGTCCGGGCCTCGCCTGGCCGCGAGCAGGCCGAGCACCGCGACCGCGGCGAGCGCCACGACCGCGTAGCGAAGCCAACCGTGCCACGAGGTGTCCCGCGCGATCACCACCCAGGCCCACACCGCGGTGAGCGTGATCGCGGCAGGCAGCAAAAGCCACCCGGTGCCGGACGGTTCCCGGTACTGCCGCCACATGACCACCAGCCCGGCGCCGCTCAGCGCGGCGATCGCCGGTGCCAGCAGGATGGTGTAGTACGGCAGGGCGACTTCCTGGTAGCTGAACACGGCCATGACCACCAGCAGCCAGCCGCCCCACAGCAACCACCCCGCGCGGTAGGAGCGGTCCACACTCGGCCGGGACACGTCCGCCGCAGGAGGCGCCGAACGTCGGCGCGCCCCTGCCACCACCGCGACCAGCAACGCGCACAGCGCCAACGGGATCAGCCAGCTGATCTGCCCACCGTTCTGCGGGCCGAACATGCGCAACAGGCCCGCCTCCCCACCGGCGACAGCGTTGCCGCCCCCGCCAGTGGACTGACCGAAAAGCATGCCGAAGCCGTTGTAGCCGATGACCAGGTCCCAGACGGTCCCGTCCTCGCTACCGCCGATGAACGGCTTCGTGCCCGGCCAGAACTCGGTGAGCGCGACCCACCACAGTGAACTGGCGAGCAACACCCCCGCTGCGACAGCGAGGTCACCCAGCCGACGACGCCAGGAGGTGTCACGGCCGACCAGGTAGGCCAGCACGAGAGCAGGCAGGAGCATCCACGCGGCGAGCATCTTGGTCAGGAACCCGCAGCCGATCCAGAACGCGGCCTGCGCCAACCATTTCGTGGCACTCCGCGAGGAGATACCCGTCTCCACGGCCCTGGTGACCGCGTAGGCAGCGGCCACCCCCAGCAGGGTGAGCAGGGTGTCGGGGAGGTTCGAGCGGTTGACCGTGACCGCCACCGGAGTGAGAGCCAACGCCAGCGCGGCCAGCAGCGCGGCGTTCTCGCCCGCCCACCTGCGGACCGTGCGGTGCAACAGGAACACCGCCGCACACGCCTCGATGACCTGGGGAAGCAGCAACGCCCAGCCGTGGAAACCGAAGATCCAGGTGGAGAGCACCTGTGGCCACAACCCCATCGGCGGTTTGTCCACAGTGATCACACCGGCGGGGTCGAACGAGCCGAAGACGAAGTTGGTGAAGTCCCCGGCCATCGACTTGACCGCGGACGCGTAGAAGGAGTTGCTCCAGCCTGTCGACGCGATGCCCCAGACGTCCACCAGCAGCGTCAGCAGCAGGATCGCGACCAGCGCGAACCGTTGACGGCCCGCCGGTCCGGCGGCTGCCGGGCGGGTCGCTGCGCGCCGGCCAGGCGGACCGGTCGTCGATTCCGTCGAATCCGTCGAATCGGCGGAGCGCACGGTCTCGGTCATGGCGCTGCCTTCCTGTGAGGGGTGGTCAACGGCGGCCGCCCGAGTCGCGTGTCATCGTGGGAACGTGTCCCAGCTCGGCCTCGGGTCGCCGATGCCAAGCGTGGCCTGGCGACATCCCATGGTCATGAGTTTCCCGTCCCGCCTTGGCTGGGACGTGGTCGTCGTCCCGACCTGCGCGATAACAGCGCGGTGGGAACATTTCCCAGCCACCGCGGTGCGATAGTCACCAGCGCGGTGGGAAAGTGGACTGCCTTGTGGACACGGTGGAATTCGCGTTGCGAAGCTCCCAGCATGACAACAAGTCGCTGGAAAAGGTGTCTGTTCGCCCTGGCAATGGTGGCGTTGTTGCTGACCGGCTCGACGGCGTGGTCCGACTGGGGTCGCGGCGGTGACTGGCCGACCTGGCAAGGAGACAAGTCGGGCTCCCGGCACAACGCGGCGGAGCACCGGATCACTCCGGGCAACGTCGGCAAACTGGAACTGAAGTGGGCCTTCGCCTACCCGAAGTCCGGCAAGGAACCGAGAAGCCAACCGGCCGTGGTCGACGGGACGGCGTACTTCGGCGGCACGGACGGGAAGTTCTACGCGACCGACGCGCGGACCGGATCGACCAGGTGGAGCTTCGACCTGGCCTCGGTCACGCCCGCTCCCGTCTTCGTGCAGGACAGCCCGACGGTGGCGCAGGGCAAGGTCTACTTCGGCGACGACCGGGGCTACGTCTACGCGCTCAACCAGCGCACCGGGAAACTGGCCTGGGCCAAGCAGTACGAGCAGCACGCCGACGCCCGGCACAGCAGTTCGCCGCTCTACCACAACGGCCGGATCTACCTCGGCTCGTCGGCAGGAGAGACGGATCACTCCGACCCTGCCTACCCCTGCTGCACCTTCCGCGGCCACCTCGACTCCATCGACGCGGACACAGGAGCCTTGGTGTGGCGGTACTACACGGTCCCCGAGCCCAAGGCGGTCGGCACCTGGCCGAGCGGCGCCACCAGGTACGAGCCGTCCGGCGCGGGAATCTGGAGCAGTCCGGCGATCGACGAGCGGACCGGGACCCTGTACGTCGGCACGGGACAGAACTACTCGGGCACAGGCGGCGACTTCGACTCCCTGCTCGCCCTGGACGCGAGAACGGGGGTGGTGCGCTGGAAGCAGCAGGTGACCCAGGCCGACACCTGGCGAGTCGTGTGCAGGAAACCGGACAACGAAGGCTTCTGTCCCGGGCAGAAGGACGGGACCGACCTGGACTACGACCTGAGCTCGGCGCCGAACCTCTTCCGGGTCAACGGCCGCATGATGGTGGGGGTAGGCCAGAAGAGCGGCGTGTACCACGTGTTCGACGCGAAAACCGGCCAGGTGTCGTGGCGCAGGCAGCTGTCCGAGTCGACCAGCCCGGCCTCAACCGGCGGAATCCAGTGGGGAACCAGCTACGACGGCGAACGCCTGTACGTGGCAACCTACTACGGAAAGCCGGGCACCCTGTTCGCGCTGAACCCGGCAAACGGCGACATCCACTGGCAGACCCCGAACCCGAGCAACGGCTGCACATGGGGCGGCGCGGCCGCATACCCGAAAACCTGCGCGCTGGCCCACGCGGCAGCGGTGACCACCAGTCCGGGCGTGGTGTACTTGGGCAGCACAGATGGCAAGCTGCGCGCGTACTCGGCCAGAACCGGCGCGGTGCTCTGGGAGTACGACACAATCCGTGACTTCGCCGGTGTCAACGGCCTGACCGGACACGGCGGAGCGCTGCCCGGTGCCGGTGGAGCGGTGGTCGCGAACGGGATGGTCTACACCCACTCCGGCTACTATCCCTTCTACCCCAGCGAACGCGGCGCGGTCCTGCTCGCCTTCGGACTGCCGCGACGCTGACCAACGCACCATCCATCCAGTGTCCACGCGGGGCCGATACCTCCGGGACGTCGGCCCCGCACCCAGCGTTCGACACGTCGAACATCATGTCGGCGCAGCCCCGCGCTGATCCACGCAACCAATGTAGCCTTCGGTGCACTAGCCGAAACCAATGCGGCCTTCGGTGTACCCCACCGACACCCACACCGGCTTTGGCTTCGGCTTCGGCTTCGGGCGCTCTGTCCGGCGATGTACTGCGAGGCGTTACTCCGGGACTGACTGCCGGTAGCGGTCGGCCAACGTGCGGATCTCCGCGACGAGCTCGGGTGGCTCGGTGACCTCGAAGTCGGCGTCGAGCATGCCGAGGTAGCAGGCCAGCATCCGCGGTGTGGTCGAGCCGACCTCGGCCACGCACGCGTTGTCGCCCAAGGGTTCCACCGAGATGCCGGATGGCAGCCGGTTGCGCACGTGCTCGGCTGGTGCATGCACAGTCACCCGTGTCCGGCACTGCCAGGCGGCGGTAGCCAGGCCGGTGGCGATGTGGCCAGCGAGGTCACCGCCGGGATCCTCGCGTGGGGTGAACCGCGGGCCGTTCGGTGTCCGCAACCGCATCCGGTCCACTCGGAACGTACGCCAGTCGGACCGTTCGACGTCCCACCCGACCAGGTACCAGCGGCCCCGGCTGTGCACGAGCCGGTGCGGCTCGACCTCACGGCGACTGGCCGACCCGTCGTGGCTGGCGTAGTCGAACCGGAGCCGCTCGTGGTCGCCGGACGCCGCCGCGATCGCGGTGATCATGTCGGCTCCCACGCTGGGACCGGAGTGCGCAAGCGGGACCAGGTACGCGCGCAAACCGTTGACACGACGACGAAGCCGCGACGGCAGCACCTGCTCGAGCTTGGCCATGGCACGCGACGCAGCCTCCTCGATACCGGTGACCGAGCCCTGCGCAGCGCCCACCCGCAACCCGACCGCGACGGCGACCGCTTCGTCATCGTCGAGCAGCAACGGCGGCAGTTTCACACCGGCCCCCAGTCGGTAACCGCCGGTGACACCCCTGCTCCCGTGCACCGGATAGCCGAGGCCGCGTAGGCGTTCCACGTCGTTGCGCACGGTGCGCGCGGTGACGCCGAGGCGCTCGGCAAGCTCCGGCCCGGTCCAGTCCCGCGGCGTCTGCAACAACGAGAGCAGCCGCAGCAGTCGTTGGGCTCCGTCCATCATGGTCCAAGTCTGCCCCGAAATCAGGAACCGCGTGTTCCTGTATCACTCCTACCTTTCTCGTCATGAACACCAACACCGACATCCGCCCCTTCCGCGTCGACATCCCCCAAGCCGAGGTGGACGACCTGCGCGACCGCCTCACCCGCGCCCGCTGGCCCCGGCAGATCACCGGAACCGGGTGGGAACGCGGCGTTCCTGTGGACTACCTGATGGAGTTGGCCGACTACTGGGCCAACAGCTTCGACTGGCGCGCCCAGGAGAAGACGCTGAACGAGCACCCGCAGTTCGTGACGACAGTCGACGGCCAAGACTTCCACTTTCTGCACGTCCGCTCGCCAGAGCCGGACGCGCTGCCGCTGGTCCTGTGCCACGGCTGGCCGGGCTCTTTCGTGGACTTCCTGGACGTGATCGGGCCGCTGACCGACCCCCGCGCACACGGCGGCAACCCGGCGGACGCGTTCCACGTCGTGCTCCCGTCGCTGCCCGGCTTCGGTTTCTCCAACCCGGTACGGGAACCGGGCTGGGGCAACCTGTTCCGGGTGGCAACCGCGGTCGGGGAGCTGATGACCCGACTCGGCTACCAGCGCTTCGCCGCGCAGGGCGGGGACATCGGCGGCGGCGTGGCCATGCTGCTGCCGATGGCCGCCCCCGGCCGCGTGGTCGCCACTCACCTCAACGGCCCAGCGCCGTACCCGTTCGGCCCGCCCATCGAACTGGACGGCCTGTCCCACACAGACCGAGCGCGTGCCGAGCGGTTCACCGCCGCCTGCGAGGACGGCCTTGGCTATCTGCACCTCCAGTCCACCCGGCCGCAGACCCTCGCCTACTCGCTGACCGACTCGCCGATCGGACAGTTGGCGTGGATCGTGGAGAAGTACAAGGAGTGGACCGATCCGGCCGCCGAGCTGCCCGAGGACGCGGTGAACCGCGACCACCTGCTCACCAACGTGAGCCTGTACTGGTTCACCGGCTCCGGCGCGTCCTCAGCCAACACCATCTACGAGGGTATGCGCGCCTACCGCGAGATCACCGCCAGCCAGTCCGGCGACGGCCAGGCCAGCTGGCCGTCCGCGGCGACGCCGCCGCAGGGAATCGCGGTGTTCGCCGCGGACATGACGATCCGCGCCCTCGCCGACCCGGCGAACACCGTCCACCACTGGTCGGAGTTCGACCAGGGCGGCCACTTCCCCGCGATGGAAACGCCTAACCTCCTCGTCGGCGATCTGCGCGAGTTCCTCCGTGTCGCCCGGTGATCCCGCTGGGCACGATTGAGTTGGGTTGCGGTCACTGTGGCGCTGTGTCGGCCGGTGGGTTGGGGGTGTGGATCTCCATGGTGGCGGGCGGGGCGACGGGTGGTGGGGATTGAGCGCCGGTTTCTGTGGGGGATGGTGTGTGGGTTTCGAGGACTTCCTGGGGCTCGGTGAAGGCCTGCGCTACTGCGGAGGCGACGGAGTCCGGTGGTAGGCCGAAGTCCATGGAGCTGCGGAGGAGGTTGGCGAAGGTGTGCTCGGGGTTGGCGTCCAAGGCTGCTTCGACTGCCACGCCCGCCAGGACTCCGTCGCCGCGGAGGAAGGCTGTGAGGGCGAGGAGGCAGGCTGGTTCCGCGCGGTAGGGATCGGGTAGCGCACGGGTGAGCTCGGACCATACTTCCTCGACCGGGCGTCCGATGCTGGTCACTTCCGGGCGGAGGCATCCGTCGCGGACGCCGACGTTGCGCAGTGCGACAGCGAGGTCGACCAGGTACTCCTCGTCGAGGGCCCATGTTCCGTCCTTGACTTTGGCGACGAGGTCCTCGATGAGGTTGTGGGCTTGGGTTGGGTCCTGATCCTGTTTCAGGGCAGCCTCGATGCGTTCCGCTCTGGCTGCCAGTGGGGAGCGGTCGGTTGGTTCGAGAGTGGCGCGCAGTTCCGCTTTGCTGTCATAGGTCACTGTTCCCAGGCAGGCCGCGGTGGCGGCCAGTTCGGTGGCGTCCGGGTTGGGCACGAGGCCGTGGCAGTCCTTGTCGGAGTAGCACCACCAGGCCACGTTCTCCTCGATCGAGGGTACCCAGTACGCGTGGTGCACGAGCACTCCGGACGATCCGAAGACCTGACTGAACGCTTCAACGAGTTCCTTGTGCGGCAAGGGATCTGACGGTTCCACTATCCCGTCGCCGACGATGACCACCGAGACGCCGCAGGAGTTTGCCCGCAGCACAGGGAGTTTGAGTTGCTCTGCCAGTGAGAAGTACAGGCCCGGCGGCGGTATGTCCGCGCGTAGGCAGAGAGTTATCTGCGTTCGGGTCGCGCCCGCGTACACACAGATCACCACGGATTCGCTCGGACGGAAGCCGAGCAGGTACGGGACGGCCGCGATCAGGTCTCCGTTGTCTCGGAGGCGGACGAGGGATCGGTGCTTTGTCTGCATGGTTCGACTCTGCCGCTGGTGGGGTTTCGGCGGCAGAGTCGGCACGGGCACTTCTGTGGACAGGGTTCCGCTGTGGACAGGTGGAGGTTTTCGATCTTGGTTCTGTGCGGGATTCTCGGAGGTGGTGTATCTTGCCGCCGGTTCAGACCGGCGCGACCTTGGTGAGGTGGACCATCGTGCTGGCGTAGTCGCCGACCGGCAACGAGGGTTCCAGCCCGTGGTGCAGCAGGACGGCCCCGTCATGGGAGCCTGAGTCGGAACGATACCGGGCCGAGGAGTCCAAAGCCTTGAGGCGCACCGGAAGCGGCGGCTTCCCGAAGTTCACCACGGGCCGCCACAACAAGACCACGACCTCGTCGCCGAGGACGTACTGCACGCCCGTGACCGGCCCGGCGGCGAGCCGGTACTGCGTGCCGTGCTGGACGACGTGCCGGATCTCCTTGTACTGCCGCACCAACTCGGTCGCCTCGGCCAGCTCGGCGGCCGACCAGCCGAGCAGGTCGCCACCGATTCCCAGCACCCCGGCCATCGCCACGTGGAAGCGGAACGCCAGCGGGATCACGCGCCCGGTGAGCGGGTTCGGACTGTCGGTCACCCACGCCGACATCGCCCGCGCCGGGTAGAGGGCGCTGTAGCCGTGCTGGATGTGGATACGGTCGAGCGCGTCGGTGTTGTCCGACGTCCACGCCTGGTCGGTGCGGGCGAGCATGCCGAGGTCGATCCGCCCGCCGCCGCCGGAGCACGCCTCGATGCGCAGCCCCGGGTGGTCGGCGCGGAGCCGGTCGATGATCACGTACACGTGCCGGACGTGGTCGAGCCACAACCGGTCCTGGTCCTGCTCTCCCGGCCAGCCCGCTTCGCTGAAGGAGCGGTTCATGTCCCACTTCAGGAAGTCGATCGCGTGCTGCCCCACCAGTTGGTCGAGCCACCTGTGCGCCCATTCGGCCACGTCGGTGCGGGCGAGATTGAGCACGAGCTGGTTGCGCAGTGCCGTACGGGAACGGTGGGGCATGTGCAGCACCCAGTCGGGGTGTCGCCGGTACAGGTCGCTGTCCGGGTTCACCATCTCCGGTTCCACCCACAACCCGAACCGCATGCCCAGCCGGTGCACCTCGGCGATCAACGGGTCCAGACCGCCGGGGAACCGGTCGGTGTTCACGGTCCAGTCGCCGAGACCCGCCGCGTCGTGCGTGCGAGCACCGAACCAGCCGTCGTCCATCACGAACAGCTCGCAGCCCATGGCCGCCGCCAGCGCGGCCAGCTCCTTCTGGTTCGACTCGTTGACGTCGAACTCCGTTGCCTCCCACGAGTTGTAGACCACCGGGCGGGTCTCGGCGGAGTGCGGCAGCACGTGGTCACGCACGTACGCGTGCCAGCGCCGCGAGGCCGACTCGATCCCGTCCGCGGCATAGAGTCCAGCGAACACAGGGGTTTCCCATTCCTCGCCGGGGTTCAGCCGCCAGCTCACGCCCTCGTGCCCGAAACCGCCGGAGAAACTGGTCTGCCCGGCAGGCGTGTGCCGCACGGTGATCCGCCACGAGCCGCTCCACGCGAGCGCCCCGCTCCACACCTCGTCGCCGTCCTGCACGAACAGCCATGGGTTGGCCTGGTGACTGGAGGTTCCGCGACGGCTCGTGAACACGGTCTCGCCGTACGGCACAGGCGTGTGCTGCAGCTGAAACTCGCTCGACCACCCGCCGACCGCGTGCGTGACCTGGTATCCGGTCCGGTACGGCAGGAACCAGGACGCGGAATCCGTGCGCAGCAACGTGATCGGTTCACCCGTGCCGGTGTGCCGCAGGGTCGTCCAGCGTTCGATCACGTCGGTGCCCGCGCCGACCCGGTAGTGCAGCACGACTTCCAGCGGGTAGTGCCGGTCGGCGAACCGGATCGCCAGGTGCCCCTCGTCGACGGTGTGGTCGAGGTACTTCCACTCGATGGCCCGTGTGCCGTCGGGGAACCGGACCTGCAGCGAGGGCGTGTCGAACCGGGCGCCACCCTCCACCACGAGTTCCTCGTCGGTGGTTCCGTCGAAGGCACTGATCTTGGGCAGGACCGGTGTCCGGATCGCCGCGGCCTGCCCGACGGTCAGCGCCGGACCCCAGAACACATGCCGTGGCGCGTCCGACTCGTCGAGCCGCAGCGCGTAGGAAGTGGTCGCCGCGGTCAGCAACCAGAGCCGCTCATCGGCGGCGAAGATCACTTCAGCCATGCCGCTGACCTCGCGTTTCTCTCGAAAATTATTTAGTTTCTTGACGAAGTTAATTTATGAAACCTACGCTACCGAAGCATGACGCCACGACGCCAGAGCGGGCGGGCGCCGGTCACCAGCCCGGCGGCGGCCACCGTGTTCACCACGGTCCTCACCCAGGGACCGGTGTCACGCGTGGACGTGGCGCGACGGACCGGGCTGTCCTCGGCCGCGGTCACCAAAGCGGCCCGGCCCTTGATCGAGGCCGGATACCTCGCCGAACTGGACTCCGAGCACGGCGGTGTCGGCCGACCGGCCAGCCCCCTCGAGATCCGCGCCGAGCGCGAGTTCTTCCTCGGCGTCAAGATCACCGACCGGGAACTGATCGGCGTGGTGACAGATCTGCGCGCGCAGATCCTGCTCACCAGGTTCCACCGGTTGTCGTCCCGCAAAGTCGACGCCGTCGTGGACGGTGTGGCGGCGATGGTCACCGAGTTGCTGGCCGAGTCCAATGCGTACAAGCAGCGGACACACTGCCTCGGCGTCACAGTCGCGGGCGATGTCGACCGCGAGGCCGGGCATGTCCGCTACTCCCCTTTCCTGCACTGGCATGACGTCCCGCTGGCGGACCTGCTGGCCGAGAAGATCGACATGGAGATCACGGTCGACAACGACGTCAAGGCGATCACGGTGGCCGAGCGCTGGTTCGGCAACGGCGTCGGCGCGGACTCGTTCGCCCTGGTCACGCTGGGCACCGGGATCGGGTGCGGGCTCGTGGTCAACGGCCGCGTGGTCACCGGGTCGCACGGTGTCGCGGGCGAGATCGGGCACATCCCGGTGTTCGGCGACGGCCCGCCGTGTCACTGCGGCGCGAGCGGCTGCGTCGAGGCCGTCGCCTCGATGGACGCGATCGTGGACCAGGCGAGGACGACGACCGGCGAACGGGACCTGACCATCGACGAGATCATCGCCGGTGCCCGGATGGGCGACAAGGCGCTGCGGCGGGTGTTCGCGCGCGCGGGCGTCGCGATCGGCCGCGGCCTGGCCGCCATGGCCAACCTGGTCGGCCCCGAGCGGATCATCGTGTCCGGCGAGGGACTGGACGCGTACGACCTCTTCGCCGACGAGATCAGGGAAACCTTCGCCACCCAGGCATTCGGTGCCGCGGCGGACTGCGAACTGATCCTGCGCCCGCTGCCCTTCGAGGAGTGGGCACGTGGTGCGGCGGCGATCGCCGTGCAGACGCTGTTCATCTCCTGAGAGGAGCGCAATGCTGAAACGACACCTCACCTACCTGCTCGGGGCGGTGCTCGCGATCAGTGTCGCGACGCCCGCGTCGGCGGCGCCGGAGAGCCGTGAGCGCCTGGCGGCCAAGCCCTACATGGGCTGGAGCAGTTGGAGCATGCAGTCCAGCAAGTATCCCGGGCTCAACCCGAAGGGCGACTACAGCTGGCTCACCGAGGCCAACGTCGTCAGGCAGACCGACGCCGTCGCCTCGAAGCTCAAGCGCTACGGCTACGAGTACGTGAACATGGACGCGGGCTGGTGGGCCGACTGGAACTGGAACTTCGGCTACGACGAACACGGCCGCCCGACCCCGAACAAGGAGCGGTTCCCGCACGGCATGAAGTGGATGGCCGACTACATCCACCACAAAGGACTCAAGGCGGGCATCTACGTCCCGGCGGGGCTGGCCAAGGGCGCCTATGACAACGGTGACTTCCCGGTCAAGGACGCACCCGGCTGCAGCACGCATGACCTGGTCCACCCGGACAAGCGGACCACCAACGGCTGGGACAGCTCGTACAAGATCGATTTCTCGAACCCGTGCTCGCGCAAGTACATCGACTCGATCGCGACGATGTTCGCCGACTGGGGCTACGACTTCCTCAAGATCGACGGTGTCGGCCCCGGCTCGGGGAGGAGCGGCCCGCAGTACGACAACCGCGACGAGGTCGCCGCGTACCGCGAGGCGTTCGACCGGACCCGTCGTCCCGTGCACATCGAGGTCTCGTGGTCGATCGACATCGCCCACATCGACGACTGGAAACGCTCGTCGAACGGCTGGCGGATCGAGACCGACGTCGAGTGCTACTGCCAGACCCTGGTCACATGGGAGAACTCGGTCAACGACCGGTGGAGGGACCTGCCGCCGTGGCTCGGCCACTCCGGCCCGGGTGGCTGGCACGATCTGGACTCGCTGGACGTCGGCAACGGCGAGATGGACGGTCTTACACCGGACGAGCGCTACAGCTACATGACGTTCTGGGCGATCACCGCGTCACCGCTCTACACCGGCGACGACGTGACCACACTGGACGAACTCGGCGTGAAGCTGCTGACCAACCGCGAGGTGCTCGCGCTCAACCAGCAGGGCCGCCCGGCCAGGCCGGTCGACCCGAACACCGACCAGCCGGTCTGGTGGGCCCGCAACAAGGACGGCTCGTACACCGTCGCGTTGTTCAACCTGGGCTCGGAAGCCAAAACCGTGCGGGCGAACTGGAAGGACTTCGGTCTCGACGGCCGCAGGGCCGTTCGTGACGTGTGGGCAGACAAGACTCTCGGCCGGTACGCCGACGGGTTCGAGGCCACAATCCCGCCGCACGGCACGAAACTGTTGAAAGTCTGGTGAACCCCGCCGTGTCCACCGTTCCGGCATGCCGTGTCCACCGTTCCGGCACCATGAAATCGCATCTCAGGTGCGATCTCATGGTGCCGGAATGTGCAACTCATGGTGCTGGAATGGTGGACACGGTGGTGACCAGTACGGCGGTCGCGTTGTCCGTGCCGCCGAGCAGCATCGCCGTGTCCACCAATGTGGACACCCGGGACAGGGCCGTCGTGCCCTGCTCGGCCAGCACACCTTGGATGACCTCGGTCGCCACGACCTTGTGCACGCCGTCGCTGGACAACAGCAGGCTCTGCACACCGGTCACCGTGGTCCGGCCGATCCGTTCCTCCGACGTGGCCCGCAGCGAGTTGGTCACCACGTGCTCCATCCGCGGTGTGGGGACCGAGTCGTGCAGCCGGAAGTACTCGGCCATGGTCTGGTCGCTCGTCACCTGCGTGAGCTCGACACCGTCCCACACGTACGCGCGAACGTCCCCGACCCACGCGATGTCGTAGCCGTCCTCGGTCGGCATCGCGACGACCAACAGGGTGTCCGCGCCCGTGTTCAGTGCGTCCAGTGCCCGCTGGGCGGCAAGCACCGCTTCGACTGGGCCCGCCGCCGTCGGCGTGCGGGCCGCTACGTCCGAGGCGACCCGGGCGGCTTCGCCCGCCCACATCGAGTCGCCGATTCCGTCCGCCAGCGCGAAAACCACACTGTCGCCATCCATGGACGCCGCCACGGCGTCCGCGTTGAACTGCCTACTGCCCTGCCTGCTGGCGGTGTCCCAGCTGATCACGTCGTTGCGGAGCATCTTCGCGCCCTCCACCTCTGCCACCGCGGCCCCCGACAGCCGCATGACTCCAGAGTCCTCTGCACAGCTGAACAACAGCTGAGGGCAGGGCATGCCCGAACATGTGAACGGTCACAACGCCTCGCGCAGCGCTCGCTTTCCGCCGAGAATCGGCAGGTCAAGGCGGGTATCGTCGACGTCGAGCGTGATCCCGGCGCCCGGCTTGGGGCGCAGGGTGTAATCGAAGTCACTCGACAGCAGCGTGAACTCGATCTTGTGACCGGCCGCGAACACGTAGTCCTTCGGCTCGAACTGGACCTCGACCGCGTACTCCCGGCCAGGCGTGACCGGGACGGTCAGCCATGGGCTGTACCGGTTCTGCGGGTCGGTCCAACCACGAGTGACGATCTTGCTCGTGCCGTCCGGCGCCCGGTCGACGAGCAGCGCGGTCACGTTGGCGGCCGGACGGCTGAACGACGTGCGCAGGTCGACCTTGCCGCGGCCGGACAGCCGGACGGCTTTCTTGGTCGTGCCGGTCGAGTACGACAGCCGGTTGGCCGAGCTCGCCGCGTTGACCAGTGTCTCGGCGGTCTTGGTCGCGTCGTCGGTCAGTGATTCGACGACCTGACGATGCGTCGGCGAGGTGCCCAGGGTGCCGCGGGACGCGCCACCGGCGCCGAGGTAGAGCGAGGTGGACGAGGTGCCCGGCGCGGGCCATTCGGCTTCGTCGACCCAGGACTTGTCCTCGCGCTGGATCGTCGCGCGCGGCTCCTTCTCGACACCGTTCTGCTGCTTGTAGAGATAGCGGGTGAACCAGCGGTTGAGCGTGACCAGCCACTCGTCGCGGCGGAGGCTGTACGGGTCCGCGTGCCCGGCCTGGTGCCACCAGATCTTGTGCGGCACACCGGTCTTCTTGATCGCCTCGTACCACTGCTCGGCGTGCAGGTCCTTGACGTTCCAGTCGCTGAGCCCGTGCACCACCAGGGTCGCCGCCCGGACGTTGTGCGCGTCCTTGAGGTAGTTGCGCTCGTGCCAGAACGGGCTGTAGTCACCGGTGACCCGGTCCTGCTGCTTCTCGATCTCGTCCAGGATCGGCTTGCAGATTTCCTGGTCCGCCCTGGTGTAGACGTACCTGGCGAGCACGTCGAGATCCTCGCCCTGGAATGTGCCGGGCGCGACCACCGCGCCATCCTGGCGGTAGTAGTCGTACCAGTTGGAGATCGCGGCGATCGGCACGATCGCGTCGAGGCCGCGGACACCGGTGGTGGCCACCGCGTTGGGCAGCGTGCCGTTGTAGGACACGCCCATCATGCCGACGCTTCCGGTCGTCCACTTCGCACTCACCGAGGACCCGGCCGCGTCCTTGGCCCTCGCCCTGCCGTTGAGCCAGTCCACAACGGACTTGGCGCCGATGGTCTCGTTGCGGCCGCCGGAGGTCGGGCAGCCGGTCGACTGCCCACTGCCCAACGACTCCCCGTACACCACGGCGAACCCGCGGGCGGTGAAGTACTGCTCGTAACGCCACGTGATGGCAGGGTTCGGGCCCAGGGCATTCGGACCCAGTGCATTCGGACCCAGCGCGGCGACGACGCGTTCGTCACCGGCTGTGCCGTTGCGGTGGCGCCCAGGCCAGGTCGGCGAGTTCAGCTCGACGTCCACGTTGTGGTTCGCGACGTCGTTGCCGCCCGCGTAGTACGGCGACGCCTGGTACACGACCGGGACCTTGAGCCCCTGTTCGGTCGCGCGCGGCCGGACGACTTCGACGTGCACGAGGTCGTCCTTGCCGTCGCGGTCGCTGTCGACCGGCGCGGTCACCCACAGGTTCTCGCGAACAACGTCGGCCGGGTCGAACACCGGCTGTGCCTGGCCGTCCTTGAACACGGGCCCCTGCGCGGCGCCTGCCACGGAAGGAATTACAGGCAGTGCCACGGCAACCGCCGCCAGGACGGTCAATACTCGCCGCACGACAACCCCTCACTAAGAGTGCGAACCACGTCAGCCTGAACCCTTCATGTGTCGTCCTGACCAGTCAAGACGCCGGACGTCGCATTCTTGGCCGGTGCCGCCCGCAACGCTATCGCCAGCAGCGCACCGGCGATCATCACCGCGCCGACCACCCACAGTCCGGTCTTCTGCGAACCGGTCAGGTCCTGCAGCCCGCCGGTGATGTACGGCGCGGCGAACCCGCTGACGTTGCCGAGCGAGTTGATCAGCGCGATCCCGCCCGCCGCCGCTGTCCCGGCGAGGAACGTGGACGGCAGCGCCCAGAACGTCGGCAGCGCGCAGCAGATCCCGATCGCGGTGATGCTCACCAGGACCATGACGGCGAACGGGCTACCCAGGTACAGCGCGACCGGGATCGCCGCGCCGCCAACGATCATCGGCAGCGCGACGTGCCAGACCCGCTCCCCCGTCCGGTCGCCGTGGCGTGCCCAGAACACCATCGCGACCGCACCGAGGACGTACGGCACGGCGGTGATCAGTCCACGTTCGACGATCGAGAACGTGGTGCCGAACTGCTGCTGGAACCCGGCGATGATGCTCGGCAGGAAGAACCCGAGCGCGTACAGGCCGTAGACGTTTCCGAAGTAGACGAACGCGAGGCCGATGATCCGGCCGTGTGTCAACGCTTTGCGCAACGGCCAGTGGTGTTCCTGCTCGGTCTTGGCCCGCTCGGCGTCGAGCTGCTCCTGCATCCATTTGCCCTCGTCCGGTGTGAGCCATTTGGCCTCGGCCGGACGGTCCGTCAGGAAGAACCACGTGACAAAGGCCAGCAGGATCGCCGGGATGCCCTCGACGAGGAACATGAAGCGCCAGCCCGCCATGCCGAAAACCCCGTCGCCGTGGCGGATCAGCAACGCGGAGATCGTCGAGCCGATCGCGCTGGAGATCGGGATGGCCACCATGAACCACGCGACCATCCGCGCGCGGTAGCGGGCCGGGAACCAGTATGTGAGATAGAGGATGATGCCGGGGAAGAACCCGGCCTCCGCGACACCGAGCAGGAACCGCAGGATGACCAGCACCGTCACGTTGGGCACGAAGGCGATCGCGGTGGCGATCACGCCCCAGCTGATCATGATCCGGGCGATCCACCTGCGCGCGCCGAACCTGTGCAGCGCCAGGTTGCTCGGCACCTCGAGGATGAGGTATCCGATGAAGAAGATCCCCGACGCGAAGCCGAACGCGGTCGCGGTCAGTGACAGTTCCTTCGACAGTCCGGCGGGGCCGGCGAAGCCGATGTTGACCCGGTCGAGGTAGTTGACGAAGTACAGCAACCCCAGGTAAGGCACCAGCCGCCGAGCTGCCTTACGCCATGTGACGTCCCCGAGTGGCCGCTCCAGTGAGTCCATTGTGGCATCCCAGTACCGAAAACCCTTGACGTCAACCCTATGCTTTTGGTGTGCCGGAATATCCGTTGTACGGAGAAGACCACGAGCGGGGCGACCTCGCACCATAGCCGGACCACGCCCGCAGCACACGTGTGTCCATTTCCCGGCTATTCCCAAGGATTTCAGAAGCAATGAAAGACTTTGTCGCCGCGCTGCCCAAGGCCGAACTGCACGTCCACCTGGTGGGATCCGCGTCGATCCCGACGGTGCTCGAACTCGCCCGCCGCCACCCCGACGGCGGTGTGCCGACCGAAGAGCAGGCACTGAAGGACTTCTACGAGTTCCGCGACTTCGCGCACTTCATCGACAACTACATCAAGGTCAACGCGTTGGTGCGCTCCGGCGCCGACGTGCTCGCCCTGCTGCTGGGTCTCGCGCGCGACCAGGCACAGGACAACATCCGCTACTCCGAGGTGACCGTCACCCCGACCTCGCACCTGCACGGCGACATCGAGCCGGACGAACTGGCCGAGACCCTCAACGAAGCACGCAGGCAGGCGCGCGAACAGTACGGCGTCGAGTTCGCCTGGGTCTTCGACATCGACGGCGTGCTCGGCAGGGAAGGCGGCCCGCTGACACTGGACTGGGTGCTCAAGCACCGTCCGGAAGGCACGGTGGGGCTCGGCCTCGGCGGACCGGAGATCGGTGTGCCACGTGAGTGGTACCGCGAACAGTTCGCCGTCGCGGCGGACAACGGGCTGCGCTGCCTGCCGCACGCGGGCGAGACGACCGGCCCGGCGACGATCTGGGCGGCGATCAACGAACTGCACGCCGAGCGAATCGGGCACGGCACAAGCGCGACGCAGGACCCGCGGCTGGTCAACTACCTCGCCGAGCACCGCATCCCCCTGGAAGTCAACCCGACGTCCAACATCCGCACCAAGGCCGTCGACGTGATCGAGAACCACCCGCTGCCCCAGTTGGTCGCCGCGGGCGTGCCGGTCGTGCTGGGCACGGACGACCCGGGCATGTTCCACACCACCCTCAACGCCGAGTACCTGCTCTGTCACGACGTGTTCGGGTACGACCGCACGCAGCTGGCCGAGCTGGCGAGTACCGCGATACAGGTGTCCTACGCGCCCGACGAGGTGAAAAAGACCGTCACCCAGGAGATCAAGTCGGTGCTGGGCACCTGAGAGATCACATCCGGGCACCGGTGTTGCTGCGATCCGGGCTCAACCCTTAACACCTCGGGCTAGTGTGGGAAGCATCACCGGCAACGGGGAGTTGTCCGGGTAGCGAGGGGTGTGGTTGCGGCATGGTCATGGGTGGACCTGGATGACGATCACAAACCATCGCGCTCCCCGCACCGGACCGTTACGCCAGGTCACAGAGCTGGCACGGACCACACCCGGCGTACTCGGCGCGCTCGCGCTGCTGCTCGTCGTCGTCGGGCTGACAGCGGGCGTGTTCAGCGCTGTCAGCGTGCAGCGGCGAGCGCAGGCGTTGGCGGATCTGGCCACCAGGAGCGGCCCGCTCAGTGTCGCCGCACAGGAGATCTACCGGAGCCTGTCGGACGCGGACGCCACCGCGAGCGGGGCGTTCCTGGCGGGCGGTCTCGAACCGCCCGCCGTACGCGCCCGGTTCGAGCAGGACGTCGCCCAGGCCAGCAACGCGCTGGCGATCGCCGTCGCGGCCCGCGAACCCGGTGACGTGACGGCGCCCAACAGCCCACTGGCGACGCTGTCCGGGCAGTTGCCCGTGTACACCGGCCTGGTCGAGACGGCCAGGGTGAACAACCGCCAGGGACTGCCGCTGGGAATCGCGTACCAGCGTGAGGCGTCGACGCTGATGCGCACCCAGCTGTTGCCCGCGGCGCAACGGCTCTACGACGACGAAGCCCGGCGCGTGTCGACCGACCAGGACCGCGCGGGCGAGTTCCCGTTCGTCGAGGTCCTGCTTGGCCTGGTGGTGCTCGGTGCGCTGGTCGTCGCCCAGGTCTACGTGCGGCGGCGGACCAACCGCGTGTTCAACGTCGGCCTGATCGCCGCGACCATGGCGGCTGTCATCTCGCTGGTGTGGGTGTCCGTGGCCGCGTTCAGCGTGATCTCCAGCGTGGACGACAGCCGGATCGACGGGTCCCTACAGGTCGACGTGCTGGCACGGGCGCGGATCGCGACGCTGCAGGCACGCGGCGACGAGACGCTCACCCTGGTCGCCCGCGGCACCGGCAAGGTCTACGAGGACGACTTCAAGCAGGTCAGCACCGTGTTGACCGGACTGATCAACGAAGCCTCCGGCAAGGCGACCGACCGTGCGGTCGCGGCCGAGGTCACTTCGGCCCGAACCAACGTCGAGGCCTGGAAGCGAGCCCACGACGAACTGCGCAAACAGGACGACGGCGGCAACTACACGGCCGCGGTCCGGCTGGCGATCGCCGCCGCGGTCCCGGAGGGAACCGCCACGGCGTTCGACAAGCTGGACACCGATCTGCGTGAGGCGATCGACCGAACCAGGGCGGCGTTCACCGCTCGCGTCCAGGACGCGGACAACGCGCTGGGTGGCACAGTTGTGGTGGTGTCACTGCTCGCGGTCGTCGTCGCGGCCGGGGCGACGGCGGGGCTGTGGCAGCGCCTCAAGGAGTACCGATGAGACTCGTACTGGTTCTGGCCGCGACCGTGGTCGCGCTCGCCGGTTGCACGTCCGGCGCGGGCACGACGACGATCCCGTCCGTCACCGCCGTGGTGCCCAAGCCCGCGAACGCCGCGGACCTGTCCGCGCCGCCGTCCGGGGCCGTCCAGGAGTGCGGCGACAAACTGGCCAGCCTGCGGCCGTTCAACCCGATGCCCAAGCCGGGCGAGATGCCCGCCGACTCCACGATGGACAAGATCGTCAAACGCGGGAAGCTGATCGTCGGCGTCGACCAGAACACCTACAACGTCGGTTTCCGCGACCCGTTCACCGGGGACATCCAGGGTTTCGACATCGACATGGCCCGTGCCATCGCGACCGCGCTGTTCGGCAACCCGGACGCGATCCAGTTGCGTGCGGTCACCTCCGACCAACGCATTCCGATGCTGAAGGCCGGTGAGGTGGACATCGTGGTGCGCACCATGAGCATCACGTGTGACCGGCTGGTCGACGTGAACTTCTCGGCGGTGTACTACGAGGCGCAACAACAGGTGCTGGTGAAGAAGAACTCGGGTTTCACCGGACTGGACACGTTGGGCGGCAAGCGGGTGTGCGCGACGAAGTCGTCGACGTCCTTGCGCAACATCGCGAACTCGCCTGCCAAGCCGATCGGGGTGTCGGTGCTGGACTGGACCGACTGCCTGGTCATGCTGCAGCAGGGCCAGGTCGACGCGGTGTCCACCGACGACGTGATCCTGGCCGGGATGGCCGCACAGGACCGGTACACCGAGGTGGTCGGCGCGTCGGTGGCCGCCGAGCCGTACGGGATGGCCATTCCCAAGCAGAACGAGGACTTCGTCCGGTTCGTCAACGGTGTGCTCGAGCAGGTCCGCGCGAACGGGACGTGGGCGAGGTCGTACGGCCGCTGGCTCGACGGCCTGATCCCCGGCCCGCCACCGGCCCCGCCTGTGCCCAGGTACAAGGATTGACCGTGCTGAGCCACGAAGAGGTCAGCCGCGCGTTGCGGCGGCTCAGCGACGAAAGCGACCGGATGGCGGACGCCCTGGTCGCGATGGACGCCCACGCCGGTCACCAGCTGCTGCGCAATGCCGCGCTGCAGGGGCTGACCAAGCGCCGGTGGGCCGAGACGAGCGCGACGATGACCGTGCTGTGGGAGCAGTTCAACCTGCACCGCAGGATGGTCGACCTGGCCAAGGACATGCATGACCGCAAGGATCTCGGCTCGTTGAGCACGGTGCTGACCGACCCGGTCGTCGAGCTGAACGCCCAGCAACTGCCGATCGAGCAACGCAGCCTGACCGGTCCGGCGGTCGTGACCGAACGCATCACGCTGAACGAGCTGGTGGAGCGGATGAAGGCGGCGTACAAGGTGATCACGGAGGTCCTCGCCGCCGCGGACACCGCGTGGACGACGACCGTCGCACAGATCGATCCACTGGAGACCCAGCTGCGTTCGGTCGCCGCGCTGGCCACCTCGCTCGGCGTGGACGATCCGGCGCTGGGCAGGATCGCCGCGGAGGTGGGGCACATCAGGGAGCTGGCGCTGGCGGACCCGATGTCCCTCGATACAGGCCAGTCCGCGCTGTCGTGGGACCGGCTGGGCGGCGAACTGGAGGACGTGCGGTCCCGGTTGAACCGGCTGACCTCGGCGAAGGACACGTTCGACGACCGCATGGCCCGCATCGAGGCGTTGCTCGGCGAGGTCGGCTCCTCCTATGGCGAGGCCGAGGTCGCGTACGCCACCGTCCTGCAGAAGATCGCGTCGCCCGGCTTGGCGCACCCCACCGACTCCACCGGGCCGCTGCGCGCCCGGTTGGCCGAACTGCCCCACCTGTGGCGTGCGGGCCAATGGCGTGAACTCGCCGAGGGCCTCGAAGCGCTCGAACGCGACGCGACCAGTGCCCTCGCCGAGGCACGGACACAGCTTCGGCTGGTCACCGGCCTGCTGGACCGGCGCCTGGAGCTGCGTGGCCGTCTTGAGGCCTACCGCGCCAAAGCCCGCAGGCTCGGGCACGCCGAGGACCTCGCGCTGACCGAACTGCACCGGACGGCCCATGGCGTGCTGTACACGACGCCCTGCGACCTCCCCGCCGCGACGCGCGCGGTCAACCGGTACCAACAGGCACTCCAGGAAAAGAGGAGCGCGTCATGACCAGTTGTCCGCGCTCGGGCTGTGACGGGACGATCGACGACGACGGCTTCTGCGACACGTGCGGCCTTGAGGCGCCCGCGCCCGCGACGGCGTCGTCGGCACGGACCAGCACCAGTTCCGCGAGCCGTCCGACGGCGTGGACCGCGCCGACCACCAGCAGTGGCGCGACGGCCCGCTCCCGCAGGGGCTCCACCCGGTCGACCAGGCGTGGCCTGCTCGGCCGGGGCATCGTGGAAGTGCCCAGCGTGCCCAAGCGCGACCCGCGCGAAGCCGTCATGGACAACCCCGAAGTCCCGGAGAGCAAGCGGTTCTGCAGCAAGTGCGGCACGAAGGTGGGCCGTGGCCGGGAGGGCAGGCCCGGCCGGGTCAGCGGGTTCTGCGCGAAATGCGGCCACAACTTCGACTTCACGCCCAAGCTCGCGCCCGGGGACGTGGTCGCCGGGCAGTACGAGGTGCTCGGCTGCATCGCACACGGCGGGCTCGGCTGGATCTACCTGGCGCTGGACCACGCCGTCGCCGACCGCTGGGTCGTGCTCAAGGGCCTGCTGGACACCGGCGACGCGGACGCGATGGCCGCCGCGATGGCCGAACGCCGGTTCCTCGCGCAGGTCGAGCACCCGAACATCGTGCGGATCTTCAACTTCGTCGAGCACGAGCACGGCGAGTCGACCACCGGCTACATCGTGATGGAGTACGTCGGCGGCGACTCGATCAAGGACATGGTCAAGCAGCTGCGCACGCGGGGCGACCAGAGCGCGTGCCTGCCGCTGACCCAGGCGATCGCGTACACCCTGGAGATCCTGCCCGCGCTGGGCTACCTGCACGGGATCGGCCTGGTGTACTGCGACTTCAAGCCGGACAACGTGATCCAGGTCGAGGAGCAGCTCAAGCTGATCGACCTCGGCGCGGTGCGGCACGTCGACGACGAGGACAGCCCGATCTACGGCACCACCGGCTACCAGGCACCGGAGGTCGGCAAGGACCTGCCGTCGCCGCTGACCGACGTGTACACCGTCGGGCGCGCACTGGCCGTGATGACGTTCCCGTTCGACTTCCACGCCACGTACAAGACCTCGCTGCCGGGTGCGGCGGAACAGCCGCTGCTGGCCGAGTTCGAGTCGTACTACCGGCTGCTGCTGCGGGCCACGCACAAGGACCCGGCTCAGCGTTTCGGCTCCGCCGAGGAGATGCGCGACCAGCTGGAAGGCGTGTTCCGCGAGGTCGCGGCCGCCGAGGACAGCCAGCCGCGGCCGGGTATCTCGGTCGAGTTCACGACGGAACGCCGCAGTTTCGGTGTCGCGCTGACCGCACCGGACCTGGCCGCGATCGCGGGATCGCTGCCGATCCCCCGGATCGACGCGTCGGACCCGGGTGCGGCGTTCCTCGCCGGTGTGGCCACGAACAGCACGCAGGAGCTGGTGGCGGAGCTCAAGACCGCGCCGGTGCAGAGCGTGGAGGTCAAGCTGCGGCTGGCACGCGCCTACATCGAACTGGGTGACCACAGCGCGACAAAGGCGCTGCTGAACGCCACCAAGGTCGAGCCGGGCGACTGGCGGCTGGGCTGGCACCGCGGCCTGTCGGCGCTCGCGGCGGGCAACGCGGACCAGGCGCGGATGGCTTTCGAGAGCGTGTACGACATCCTGCCCGGTGAGGCGGCGCCGAAGCTGGCCATCGCGGCGTGCGCCGAGGCGTCCGGGGACGTCGGTGACGCCGACCAGTACTACCGGACGGTCTGGCGCACGGATCGTTCGTACATCAGCGCCGCTTTCGGCCTGGCGCGGGCGTTGCTGGCCAAGGGGGAACGAAACGAGGCCGTGGACGTCCTGAACTCCGTGCCGGAGACGTCGAGTCACCACGTGGCCGCGCAGCTGGCGGCGATCAGGGCCCGGACCGGGATCTCGCGGTCGGCCGGGCTGACCGAGCAGGATCTCGTCGCGGCGGGCACCCAGCTCGCTGTGCTGGACCTCGACGACGCCCGGCGCGCTGGCGCGTCCCGTGACCTGCTGGAATCCGCTTATTCATGGGTCCGTGGCGGACCGGCCGGGGCATCTGGAACGGTGTTGGGATGTCGGCTGGTCGAAGACGATCTCCGGCGCGGCCTGGAAAAGTGGTATCGGACCCTGGCCCGGCAAGCCGCCACTCGCCGGGAGCGCATCGCGCTGGTCGACCATGCCAACCGGATCCGGCCGAAGACCTGGATCTGAGCGGAAGAAGCTGAACACGTGAACTGCCCTGACTGCGGAGAACCGGCAGAGGCGACCGACCGCTACTGCGAGAACTGCGGTGGCAGCCTCCAGCTGCGCAGGACACCGTCCGGCGGGCCGATCGGCCGCGTCGGCGACGCGGGCTGCGTCGGCTGCGGCAACGCGGTGAGCCCGGACGGGTTCTGCGAGACCTGCGGCCGGTCACAACCGGTGGGCCGGGACCGGATGGAGTTCGACCTCGACGTGGTCGCCGGGGTGAGCGACCGGGGCAGAGCACGCGCCCGCAACGAGGACTCGATGGCGTTCGGCGTCGTCGGGGCCGCGAACGAGGCCCAGTCGGTCGTCGTCGTGCTGTGCGACGGCGTCGGATCGACCGAGCGGGCCGACTCGGCGTCGCAGGCCGCGGTGGACTCGACCCTGGAATCCATTGTGGACTCCTTGTTGTCCGGTTCGTCCCCTCGGGACGCGACCGACGACGGCGCCGAAGCGGCGTACGCGGCGGTCGGCGAGCTGGCGCGGCCCAATTCACCGGACACCGCGCCGTCGTGCACGTGGGTGTCGGCAATCGTGACACCGTCGGAGATCACGGTGGGCTGGATCGGTGACAGCAGGGCGTATTGGGTGTCCTCGTCGCCGGATGTGCCGTCACGGCGGTTGACCACGGACGACACGCTTGTCGCGCAGCTCGTGGCGGCCGGGATGGACGAGGAAGAGGCCTCGGCGAGCCTGAACGCGCACGCACTGGCCCGCTGGGTCGGCGCGGACGCCGAGCAGGCGCCGCCGCACGTGGTCGTCCTCAAACCGGACGCGCCGGGGCGGCTGCTGCTGTGCAGCGACGGGCTGTGGAACTATCTACCGGATGCGGAGTCGTTGGCCGCCAACGTCTCCGACGCCGAACCGTTGAAAGTCGCCGCCGAGTTGACGAGCATTGCCAACGAGCTCGGTGGACACGACAACATCACCGTCGTGGTTGTTCCTTGGGAGGGGAGAGTGCCGTGACGGACTTCCAGGTCGAGGTCTACCAGAACGAGTATCTGCCGCAGGGCGCGGCCGAGGTCAACGCGATCGTGACCGTGACGGCGTCAGGGAACGCCACACCGGCGGCGGCGTCGACGGGGGCCGAGGCCGCCGAGGTGATCATCATCGACACCTCGGGCTCGATGCACCACCCGCCGACGAAGCTGGCCGCGGCCAAACGCGCGACAGCGGCGGCGATCGACGCGTTGCGTGACGGCGTCAACTTCGCGGTGGTCTCGGGTTCCGAGCGGGCCGACCTGGTCTATCCGCCACGGCTGGGGATGCGACCAGCGACGGCGTTATCGCGTGAGGAAGCCAAACGCGCGGTGAACGCGCTGCGCGCGGACGGCGGCACGGCGATGGGCGAATGGCTGCTGCTGGCCCGTGAGCTGTTCGCGACCCAGACGAATCCGTTGCGGCACGCGATCCTGCTGACCGACGGCCAGAACGTGCACGAGAAGTCGAAGAAGCTGGAACGGATCCTCGAAGGCGTGACCGGCCAGTTCGTGTGCGACTGCCGTGGCGTGGGGACCGACTGGGAAGTCAAGGAACTGCGCAGGATCTCCACGGCCCTGCTGGGAACAGTGGACATCGTCGCGGAACCGGAGGACCTGGAAACCGACTTCCGCGCGATGATGTCGAACGCGATGGGCAAGGAAGTCGCGAACGTGTCGTTGCGGCTGTGGACGCCGCAGGGCGCGGCGGTGAAGTTCGTCAAGCAGGTCGAGCCGTCCCTGACGGACCTGACCGACCGGCGCGTGGAGTCCACCGCCCGCAGCGGCGACTACCCGACGGGCGCGTGGGGTTCGGAAAGCCGCGACTACCACGTGTGCATCCAGGTCAACCCGGCGAACGTCGGCGACAAGATGCTGGCGGGCAGGGTGAGCCTGGTGTCGCCGTCTGGTGACGTCCTCGGCAAGGGCCAGGTGCTGGCGGTGTGGACGGACGACACAGCCCTGTCGACGAAGATCAACCCGGAAGTGGCGCACTACACAGGCCAGGCGGAGCTGGCGTCCGTGATCGAGGAAGGCCTGGAGGCGCAGCGGGCTGGCCAGATCGAGACGGCGACGGCGAAGCTGGGCCGCGCGGTGCGGCTGGCACACGAGTCGGGCCACGAGGACACCGCGAAACTGCTGGCGAAGGTCGTGGACGTGGTGGACCCGGTGCGCGGGACGATCCGGCTCAAGCGTGAGGTCGCGGCGGTGGACGCGATGACGCTGGAGAGCAGATCGCAGGTGACCAAACGGGTCGGCCGCAAGTCCGAGGAGGACTGATGTCGGCCTGCGAGCATTCCTGGGGAGAAGACGGCTTCTGCGAGATCTGCGGCCTGGCAACCCCGTCGGCCGCTCCGGTGGCAGCTCCGGAACCCACGCAGGCAAGGGAATGCCCGGCCTGCGGCGCGCCACTGGACGACCGCTTCTGCGAGGACTGCGGAGCGGACTCGTTGGCGACTCCCCCACCCCGACAGGAAGAACCTCCGGCGGAACAAGAACAAGAGCAAGCACCGCCACCGCCCCAACCGGCGCGGAAGTCCGGCACGTGGTCGGTGACGGTGTCGGCGGACAGGAAGTACTACGAGAGCGTGAAAGCGGACGGCGGCCCGGACGCGGACACGATCATGTTCCCGCCGTACTGCCCGGACAGGCACTTCGACCTGCACGGGGAGCAGGTGAGCATCGGCCGCAGAAGCGCGACACGGGGAATCCAGCCGGACATCGACCTGACCGGTCCCCCGGAGGACCCCGGGGTGTCGAGACTGCACGCGCTGCTGGTCGCGGAGAAGGACGGCGGCTGGGCCATAGTGGACATCAACTCGGCCAACGGGACAACGTTGAACTACCGCAGGGACACGTTGAAGCCCAACACACCCCGCTCACTGGAAGACGGCGACCGGGTCCACCTCGGAGCCTGGACGACGATCACGCTGCACGCGGACTAGGCAGTGTCTCCTGTTCTGACCGAGCACTACGGCCTCTGTTCGATCGTCGCGCCGCCCGCCCTGGCGAGCGCGACGACGGTCTCGCGGTACGGCGAGGGGACGACGAACTGCGTGCTCTTGCCGAGTGGGCCGACCAGAAGGAGCTTCTCCCGGACCTCGTGATGGTCCGAGCCAACGTTGGAGACGACGACCTTCTCGACCACCTCCAGATCCGGCCACGCGTACGGGTCCAACACGCCGTTGACGCCGAAGACGATGCCACCGGTGAACAGGAACAACTGACGGGACATCGGTTCCGGCCTGCGCTGGGCCACGACGCCCATGACCAGGATCCCGGTTACCATTGCGGTGAGGATGATGCCGCCCACCAGGGCGAGCACGTCCCCGTTGGCCTGAAACAGAAGCAAGATCCCGAAGAACGCGGGCAGCACTGCGACCACCAGCGCGGTACCGAACCTCCCGGACGGGGAATTGAGCGCGACCGTCTCCACGAACTCACCAAACCCAAACCGCACGCCAACGGCGACGGCCTCGGCGCGGTTGCTCGCCGGGAACGTCTCCGGTGCACCGCCACGGTCGCGCAGCCGCTTCTCGGCCTCTGCGTAGAGTTGCTCGACCAGCGGGCGCGCGCTGTCGTCCCCGGTGCGCTCGGCGTAGCCCGTCAGGAACGCGTCCACCATCTCCGCTGGCGGAAGGCTGACCCCGTCGGACGGCGACCACAGTCGCATCGCAGCCGCGTGGTCCACCGACCAGGTGCCGGTGGCCTGGTTCCAGTGTGCCCACGGAGGGGGCGTCATCCCCGGGTATGAGTTCCCCTCCGGCAGGAGCCGGTGCGCGGCCTGATAAGCCGCAATCCCTGGCACTTCACCTTCGAGGAGGTTCAAGCGTTCCATCAGCGCGATGCGCGGTGAAACCGCCCGCTGGGTGGCCAACCGCTCATCCTCGGTCGCTGAACGCGGGCTCCGGTCGGCATCCGGTTCTCCGGTCATGATCCCCCATCACTGGTCGCATCGAGGACCAGAGTGCCATAGAACACCGACGAAGCGGGCATGGTCAGGTCGTGTTCGAAGTCTTGGACAGTCAAGTCCCGACTGAGGTCTGCCCGGTCAGTCGATCATCGCCCAACACGACTGTCCCGCCACCGGAGACAGCTCCCTCGATCGTGTAGTAGCGCGGGCCAAGATCGGCGCGGTGAGATCCGCGCATGGACAAGAAGCGCGGCACAGCCAGGCTCCGGGGGATGGCGGCCGAACTGAAGGATCTCCGGCACGCGGCAGGCCTGAACACCAGGGAGGCGGCCAGATCGGCAGCTCGGGCATCATGGCCGATCAGATCCGGCACATCATCAACCTCACCGAACTGGCCCACATCGACATCCGCATCATTCCCTTCAGCCACGGAAGTCACACTGGCCTCGAAGGCGGCTACGCGACCATGGAGTTCACCAAGGCCCGGTCCATCGTTCTGCTGGAGCACAAGCGCTCGTCCGGTTTCCTAGACGAACCGAAAGATGTAGCCCCGTTCCACGAGGCGACCAGTACCCTGGTGAACACGGCCCTGACACCACTCGAATCAGTGAACTTCCTCGCCGCGAAGACGGCCTACTACGACAGAAGCTGAGACAAGATGGATCTTGAGGCAGCCCAGTGGCGCAAGTCCAGCTACAGCGAGTCCGTAGGGGAATGCGTCGAAATCGCCTATACCTCATGCACAGTCGCGATTCGGGACACCAAGAATCGCGACGCCGGGACTCTCACCCTCCCCGCATCCGCCTGGCACGGCCTCGCCAGCTACACCAGACCGGCCAGCTTGTAGGCAACGAGCGAGCCCGCGACCGCCACGTTGAGGCTCATCCCGGTACCCACCATGGGAATCTCCACCGCCACATCCAGCAACTCGGTAGCCTCAACCGGAATCCCGGTACGCTCATGCCCGAGAACGACAACAGTCCGCCTCCGAGCAGGCGGCAACGAGGCAAGCCGGATGGACTCGTCGGCCAGCTCGACACCAACGATGTGACTCCCCGCCGAACGCTGCGAAGCCAACCAACGAATGGGCCTGTTGGCCCAGTGCACGCATGACCTGTGCCGCAAGGTGTTTCCCTTGTCCAATGCCTCGACAACCCACGGGATACGCGGAACAGCAAGGCAAGCGCCGACGGCATCACACGTCCGCAGCAAAGTACCGAGGTTGGCGTTGTGCATGGGCCACAGCGGCGCGATGATCAGGTGGTCCCAGCAGGTGTGGGCTTTTCCGCGTCGTTGGCGGCGGAGCTCGGTGGGCGTTCGCACCCACATCTGCGCGCTCATCCGCGCGTGGAGGAGCGCTCCTCTACTGCGTTCATGAGCACAGTATGACCTGTCACGGGATGGGAATCCAGCCTGGCCACCACCCCTCGGTCACTCGATCAGCCTATCGATCTCCGCTGACAGAGCCCTGCGAGAGCCATGGCGGTAGCCTCGGTCGCGTGACCATCGATGTGGAAGCACCGATCGTGGCGGTTACCGTCTATCCGGGGCAGGCTCGCATCACCCGCCGGGCCACCGTCGACCTCACCACTGGGCCGCAGCGGCTGCGTATCGGTGGCCTGCCGTTGGACCTGATCGGTGACTCGGTGCGTGTCGGCGGTCAGCTGACTGTGCTGGGTGTCGATGTTGTCACCGAGCAGCATCCGAGGTCGGCCGACGTCACAGTCGCCGAGCTGGAACGCAGGCTGCGTGATCTCACCGGCGGCCTGCAGGAGTTGGCCGACAGCGCCGCTGTCGAGGACAGCCGCGCCGACCTGCTGGCCAGGCTCGGGCACAAGGCGGGCGGCACGTTCGCGAAAGCGTTGGCCAAGGGCGAGATCCAGCCCGACCGGATCACCGACCTCACCGGCGCGCTCGGCGACCAGCTCGGCCACGTGCTTGCGCGCAAACGGGAACTGGCCGACCGCCGTGTTCTGCTGCAGGAGGAGTTCGACGCCGTCGGCAGGGAACTGGCCACGCTCCAGGCACAGCAGGCCCCCGACCGGCAGGCCGTGCTCGTCGACACCGAGATCGACGCCGAGGCCGACGCCGGGACCGCCGAGCTTGAACTGTCCTATGTGGTCAATCAGGCGTCGTGGACGTCCGGCTACGACATCCGCCTCGCCAACGACACCCTCACGCTCACCTGGCACGCCGAGATCACCCAGTTCACCGGCGAGGACTGGCCCGAGTGCGAGCTCTCGCTGTCCACCGCCCGCCCGGCGGTCACCGCCGAGATCCCCGAGTTGCAGCCGTGGTTCCTCGACCGCCAACGGCCGGTGCCGCCGCCTGCCCCGATGGTCGCCGCCGAGCAGGCGGTCTACGGCGGCATGGCGTTCGACGGCGCGCCCCAGGCCGCGATGGCCGTCGAGCACGGCGAAGCGGCAACGACCTACCGCCCGGCCAGGCCCGTCGCCGTGCCCTCCGACGGCACCGCGCACCGGGCCACCGTGGCGACTGTCGAGCTGTCGGCCACGATCGACCACGTGACTGCGCCCGTTCTCGGCCTGGAGGCGTACCTGCGCGCGACCGCAGTGAACGACTCCGAGCACACGCTCCGGCCCGGCTGGGCATCGGTCTTCCACGGCACCGAGTTCGTCGGTACCACCACTCTCGACGCCTGGGCGCCCGGCGAGGAGACCGAGCTCAACCTGGGCGTCGACGACTCGATCCGGGTCGAGCGGGAGCTCGTCCGGCGCACGGCGGGCAAGGCTGTGATCGGGGGCACGAAACGCCGCGAGGCGGAATACCTCATCAAGATCGGCAATTACGGTAGACGAACGACAAAAGTCACTGTTCTTGACCAGATCCCGGTGTCGCGGGACGACGGGATCGCGGTCAAGGACGTCAGCTGCACCCCGGAACCACGGCAGCGCACCGATCTCGGTGAGCTGACCTGGCAGCTGCCGCTCGATCCCGGTGCGAGTGCCGAGATCAGAGTCGGGTTCCGGGTCGATGTGGCGCGTGGCGTGGACCTACTGGGTTGGCGGGAGTAGACGATGTCAGAGTGGGCGACCGGTGAGCTCGACCTCGAGGCGTACCTGCGCAAGCTCGGTGTGACCGAGCCGTCGTTGAAGGCCGTGCACTCCGCGCACATCACGACCGTCCCGTTCGAGAACATCGACGTCCTGCTCGGCGCCGTGCCGAAACTGGACCTGCCGAGCCTCCAGGCGAAGCTGGTGGACCGCGACCGAGGCGGCTACTGCTACGAGCACAACCTGCTGTACACGGCCGCCCTGGAGCGGCTGGGGATCCCGGTGCGGCGGGTGCTGGCCCGGCCGAGGCTGGGCGGCGGGCCCGCCAAGCCGAAGACGCACATGCTGGCGATCGCCGAGGCCGACGGCCGCGAGTGGATCACCGACGTCGGCTGGGGCGGCGGCTGCCTTCTCGAACCGATGCCGTTCGAGGAGGGCACCATGCGCCAGGGCGCGTGGACCTTCCGGCTGACCCGCATCGAGGAGCAGTGGGTCCTGCAGTCGCTGACCGCGGGCGAGTGGGTGGACCTGTACGGCTTCACGGGCGAGCGCCAGTACCCGTGCGACTTCGAGGCGGCCAACTTCTACATCGCGAAATCGGACGACTCGCCCTTTGTCGGGCGTCTCATCGTGCAGTCGACCACCGCCGAGTACCGGCAGACGCTGGTCGGCGACGAGCTGACCAAGGCCGAGCCCGGCGGCCGGACCGAGAAGCGCACCCTCACCCGCGAGGAGATTTTCGACGTCCTGCCCGGCGCGTTCGGCATCGAACTGACCGATGCCGAACGCGACCAGGTCAGGCGCGCGCTCATCCCTGCGTGATGTAGGCCTCCAGCTGCTGCTGGTCCTCCTCCAGCTTCTTGATCCGGCTCTTGACCACGTCGCCGATGCTGACGATGCCGACCAGCCTGCCGCCGTCCACCACCGGCACGTGCCGGATCCGGTGCTCGGTCATCAGCACGCTGAGGCTGTCGACCGAGTCGTCGGGCCCGCACGTGAACACCTCGGTGCTCATGATGTCGTCGACGGGCGAGTCGAGCAGCCCGGCGCCGAACTCGTTCAGCCGACGCACGACGTCCCGTTCCGACACGATCCCGGCCACGGTGTCGTCGGCGGCCATCACGACCATCGCGCCGATGTTGTACTCGGCGAGCGCGGCGAGCAGCTCTCTGACCGGCGTGCCCGGCTCGGCCGTCGCCACGGTAGAACCTTTGGTGCGCAACAAGTCGGCAATCCGCATCAGGCGCCTCCATCCCAACCACCGGTGTGACCCTGCTTACAAGGAGGTTAGGCGTTCCGGCGTGATCAGCAACAGATCACAGCACGTGTCCGTTATGTTCCAGTCCGCGCACGCCGGATCATCACGAGCCGTGCGCCCAGCGCGTCCAGCCCGGCCCGACGCTCCTCGATCACGAGTTTGCCCAGCTCAGGGCCGGGTTGTTCGAGCACGGTGAAGCCGAGCCCTCGGTACCACGGACCGTTCCACGGCACATCGGCGAACGTCGTCAACGTGACAGATCGGGCCCCGGCTCGGGCGAACACAGCGTTCATCAGTGCGGTGCCGAGCCCCCGCCTGGTGTGGTCGGGACGCACGGCGATCTGGTGCACGTGCAGGTGGCCGTCGAGTGGGCCCGTGTACGCGAACGCGACCGGCGGATCGCCCGTGACCAGCACGTCCGCCGGGTCCGCGACGGTCTCGACCACGGCCGCGCCCGGCGGGAACACGATGCCGACCGACGCGAACATCCCGTCCGCGGCCCGTTCGACGTCCCCGAGTGCGGGCAACTCGGCGGCGCTGGCGATCCGGACGGCTGAAATCATGGGAGCGAACGCTACCGCCACGAGGAGTCGCACGACGATGGGTTTTGAGCCGACCGGGAAGCTGGCGCGCCGGGTGGTCGCCGCGGCCGAGCAGGAACTGGCCGAAGCAAAGATCGTCACCCCGCTTGGTGTGTTCCAGCGGATGGGCTGGCTGCACAAGGTCGAACGCTGGGAACGCGAGCAGGTCGCCTCGCTGGAGTCGATCGCCGCGGTCGACGCGGCCAAGCTCGACGAGGCGCGGCTGGTCCTGCGGCAGTGGGCCGAGGCAAGCGGGCTGACACCCGGCGAAAGCACTTACGTGTCAACCAATCGCGGCCGGGCCGAGCTCCGGTTCACCGCACGCGGCGACGAGTCCACCGAACGGGCGTACCGGATGCACTGGACGTCGCCCGACCTTTCGGACAAGCGGCGGGAAACGCTGACGCGCAAGCAGAACACCGCGCCGGACCTGGTCGTGGTCATCCCGCAGGCCGACTGGACGTGCGCGAGCTGCTCGGACACCGGCCCGTACCTGATCATGGACAACGCCGGGCCACTGTGTCTGACCTGCGCCGACATGGATCATCTGATCTTCCTTCCGGCCGGTGACGCCACGCTGACCCGGCGGGCGAAGAAGGCCAGTGGCCTGTCGGCGGTGGTCGTGCGGTTCGACAAGAGCCGCAGGCGCTACCAACGCCAGGGCATCCTGGTCGAGGAGCCCGCGCTGGAACAGGCCGAGCAGTCCTGCCTCGCGGACGAGGAGGTGCGGCTGCGCCGCCGTGAACGCGACCGGGAGCGCCGGGCGGGCGAGGACGTCGAGCTGATCGCGCGGATGACCGAGCTGATCGGCGCGCTGTTCCCGAAGTGCCCGCCCGATCGGGCCGAGGCGATCGCCCGGCACACGGGCCTGCGGGGCAGCGGGCGCGTCGGCCGTTCGGCGGCCGGGCGCGCGCTGGACGAGGAGGCGATCACCCGCGCGGTGGTGGCGTCGATTCGCCACGAGGACACCGACTACGACGAGCTGTTGATGTCCGGAGTGGACCGTGACGAGGCCAGGTCCACTATCCGGTCCAAGATCGATTCGGTTCTCGCATCCTGGCGGAACGGCTGACACACTGGGGTGTATGAGTGAGCACGACGACCCCTACCTCTGGCTGGAAGAGGTAACCGCGGACGACGCGATGGCGTGGGTCCGTGAGCGCAACGCGGAGACGGTCGCCGAGCTGACCGGCAGCGCGCGGTTCGCGGAACTGCGTGACGAGATCCGTGCGGTGTTCGACGCGGACGACCGGATCCCCTACATCCGCCGCCGCGGTGAACTCCTGTACAACTTCTGGCAGACCCCGGCCAACCCACGCGGGCTGTGGCGCCGCACCACGCTGGAGCAGTACCGCCTCGCCGAGCCCGACTGGCAGCTGCTGCTGGACATCGACGAACTGGGTGCACGCGAAGGCGAGAACTGGGTCTGGGACGGCGCCGCCGTGCTGCGCCCCGACTACCGGCTGGCGCTGGTGAACCTGTCACGCGGTGGCGCGGACGCCGCCGTGGTCCGCGAGTTCGACCTCGAGACACGCGAGTTCGTGCCCGGTGGTTTCGAACTGCCGGAGGCCAAGAGCTTCCTGCGCTGGATCGACGCCGACCGGGTCTACGTCGGCACCGACTTCGGCCCCGACTCGATGACCTCGTCCGGCTATCCCAGGATTGTCAAGGAATGGCGCCGAGGCACGCCGTTGTCCGAGGCGGAGACGGTGTTCGAGGGCAAGCCCGAGGACGTGTCGGTGTACGCGACGCACGACCCGACGCCCGGTTTCGAGCGTGATTTCGTCGGCAGGAACATCGACTTCTACCGCTCGGAACGGTTCCTCCGTACCGAGTCCGGCGACTTGGTCCGGATCGATGTGCCGGACGACGCCGAGACGAGCGTCGAACGCGAGTGGCTGCTGATCACGTTGCGTTCGGCGTGGACGGTCGGTGAGACGACACACCCGGCCGGTTCGCTGCTCGCCACCAGGTTCGACGATTTCCTCGGCGGCGCAAGGGACATGGATGTCCTGTTCGAGCCGGACGCGCACACGTCACTGACGTACCACAGCTGGACGAAGGACCACGTCATCCTCAACACGCTGCACGACGTGCAGACCCGGATCGAGGTCCTCACCCCGGGACCGGGCGGCTGGCAGCGCACGGAACTGGCCGGGGTGCCCGCCGGTGCGCTCTCCGAGATCACCGACACCGACCCGGACGTCAGCGACGAGTACTTCATGAACTCCAGCGGGTACGTCGAGCCCGCGACGCTGCGCCGGGGTGCGGTCGGCGGCGAGCCGGAGATCCTCAAGCAGGCGCCCGCCCGGTTCGACGCGACCGGCATCGAGGTGCACCAGCACTTCGCGACGTCGGCGGACGGCACGAAGATCCCGTACTTCGTCGTCGGCAGGCCGGATCCGGCGACCAGGCCGACGCTGCTGTCCGGGTACGGCGGTTTCGAGGTCTCGCTGACACCGAGCTACCTCGGCCACGTCGGCCGGGCCTGGCTGGCCCGCGGCGGCACGTACGTGGTCGCCAACCTGCGTGGCGGCGGCGAGTACGGCCCGGACTGGCACTCCCAGGCGGTGAAGGCGAACCGGCACGTGGTGTACGAGGATTTCGCCGCCGTGGCACAGGACCTGATCGACCGCGGGATCACAACGCCGCAGCGGCTGGGCATCCAGGGCGGCAGCAACGGCGGCCTGCTGATGGGCGTGATGCTCACCCGCTACCCGCAGCTGTTCGGCGCGATCGTCTGCCAGGTGCCGTTGCTGGACATGCGCCGGTACCACGAGCTACTGGCTGGCGCGTCGTGGATCGCGGAGTACGGCGACCCGCGCAAGCCGGAGGAATGGGCGTTCATCGAACCGTTCTCGCCGTACCAGAACGTCGACGCCGACGCGAAGTACCCGCCCGTGCTGTTCGCGACGTCCACACGCGACGACCGGGTGCACCCGGGGCACGCCCGCAAGATGGTGGCGAGGATGCGCGAACACGGCCACGACGTGCGCTACCACGAGAACATCGAGGGCGGGCACGGCGCGGCCGCGGACAACGAACAGCTGGCGTTCAAATGGGCGCTCGTGTTCGAGTTCCTCTGGTCGAAGCTCAGCTGACCTCGCCGGACGGGGCCAGCCAGGTGTTGCAGGACCCGGTGTTGTTGTTCTTCACACCGGCTGTGCCCCACTGGATCTGATGCTTGACGCTGCCGTGGGTCTTGTCGGCGACGGAGCTGCGGAACGCCGACTGCGCGGACGTGCTCAGGCCCTTCGTGATCGACCCCCGGCCGCCCGCGGCACCGATGAACATCCCGGAGAAGCAGTCGGCCTGCAGTTCCATCCGGCGGGTCAGCTCGAGGTACTCCGGGGAGTTCTCGTCCTTGCCCGCCATCTTGAAGCCCATGCCGCGGTTGATCCCGCTCAGCGCCTGGACGTGGTGGCCGTACTCGTGGGCGAGGACCATGATGTGGCCGCCCTGGTTGCTGCCCATGGACTCGGTGACCCGGTTGCGGGGCATGAAGATGCCCTTGTCACGCGGGCAGTAGAAGGCGACGGCCTCCTGCTTGGTCGGGGTGCCGCAGGTGCTCGTCGGGTTGTCGTCCACCGACAGCGTCGGCGGCTCGAAATCCCCGTCGGCCTGCTCGACCAACGGCCGCCACGCCTCGTCCAGGCAGCCGATCATGGCCTGGTAGTAGGCGCGCAACTGGTCGGCCGACCGCCCGAACGCGGGCAGCTTGCAGGTGATCTGCGGCAGCTGCATGCCCGGGGCGAGCAGCGGGTTGGCGTTGGTCAGGTCATCACCCGCCGGACGTGATGGCGTGGTCGCCGTGACGGGCGGGGCACCGCTCGTCGGTTTCGTGGGCGGCGCGGCAGCGTTCGGCTTGCCCTCCACAGGCGGGCCGGGCACGGCCACACCCTCGACCTCGGTGGTGAACCAGCCAGGTCCGCCCATGGTCAGGACGATCAGGACCACCACGGCGAGCACCGCGACGATGGCCAGCGGGGAGTTGCCCTGCCCGCCCGGGTCCGCGGGAGCGCTCGACGGTGGCGGCATCGGTGTCCAGCTCGACTCCGGTAGGTTCGCGACCGGCGGGCTCTCGTCGTCCTCGGCCATGTGTCCCCCTCTGGTTGAACCCGGTGGCAATCATGCCATCACCGGTTGCCTGGCGGCCGAGCTGCGATCAGGTCACGCACCGAACTGTCTGGTGTGGACAGCACGGCCGGGTCACGGCCCCAGACCGCCTCGGGGACGGCGCCGACCGTGGCCAGCCATTCCCGCAAGCGGTTCTTGACCAGGCTGGCAGTGGTGCAGTCGCAGGTCGCCTCGACGCCATCGGCCTGTATTCCCAGGCTCCGGCACAGCGCGACGGCCCGCGGCAGATGATAGGGCTGCGTCACCAGCAGGGCGCGGTCGACACCGTAAACGCGGGCCGCGCGGGCGCATGTGTCGAATGTATCCAGGCCGGACGGGTCGATGACCACCAGTTTCGGGTCGACGCCCTGCCCTGCGAGGTACTCGGTCATCGCCTTGGTCTCGTTGCCCGACGTTCCCCCGGCGTCGCCGGACACGAGCACGGCCTTCACCTTGCCCGCCTTGACCAGTTCGACGGTCACGTCGAGCCGCCCTGCCAGGAACGGCATCGGCCTGCCGTTGGCCAGCTTGGCGCCGAACACGATCGCCACCGGCGCCTCCGGGGCTTCGGCGGCCTCGAACCGGTGCCCGCCGGAGGCGATGTACGACCACGTCAGGCTCCCGCCGACCACCACGACGGCCGCTGCGGCGCCGATGACGACGGTCCGCACTGCCCAGCGCGTCCAGCGCCGCCTGTCCATGATCCCATGTAACCAGAAACCTGCCTGGCAAGGACCGGAAGGCCTTGCCAGGCAGGCGAACCCAGGAAACTCAGCCGCGGCGCCGCCTGCGCGTGAACAGCACGGCACCGACACCGAGCAGCAGCACGACGACTCCGCCGATGGTCAGGCCGATCACGTTGGCGCCGGTGTTGGCCAGCGCACGGTTCTGACTCTGGTTCTGTGTCGTGCTGTTCGACGCGGGTGGCTTGAGCGGTGGTTTGTTCGCGTCGCCGATGTTCCCGTGCAGGCCGCGCAGCAGCGGGATCAACTCGTTCTTGCCCCGGTCCTCGTCGGCACTGACCACGAGGAAGTCGTTGTTCTTGAGCTTCCACGGGCCGTCGAAGACCGGGATGTACCAGCCCGCCGGGATGTCGGCGAAGCGATAGCCGCCGTCCGCGCCGGTCGTGGTGGACGCGACGACCTTGCCGCTCAACGGATCGAGCAGCGTGACGGGCAGGGACGCGACGCGGGGCTCGTCGTCGGTCCACTTGTCGTTCTTGTTCTCGTCGTTGAAGAACCAGCCGTTGCCGACGCCGTTCCTGCCGGGCACCTTGGCCAACACGAACAGGCTCGGGTTGCCGGTGACCTGCGAGCCTGTCTTGCTGCGGATGTCGCAGTAGATGTACACCACGCCCTCGTTTTTCGAGGATTCCGGCACGGTGCCCTGGACCGGCAACGTCCGCGCCTCACCGGGCTTCAGTGCCATACCGGGGCCGTTCGTCGCCAGATCGTCCCAGTTGGCGGGGTCGGTTGTGCCGCGCAGATGTGCGACCTGCTCGAGCTCGCACACCACGACGAGACCGGTGAGGTGTGTCGACCCGTTGTTGGTCAACGAGATCGAGAGCTTGGCTGTGTCACCCACTTCGTACGGGCCGCCGTTGAACTTCGCCGACGCCAGCAGGCCCTCCGACAACGGTCGGTCCGCCCGCAACTCCAGCTTCTCGCTGTCAGCGGTGTTCTTGACGGCGACGGAGGTCTCGGTGGTCACCCAACCGCCCGTCAGCTGCGGTGGCAGCTTGACGGTGTACCACCCGGCGGGCAGGTCACTGATCTTGAACTGGCCGTTGGCGTCCGTCTTGGCCGTGCGGTCTTTCACACGCGGGCCGTTCACGGTCACCGTCACGTCCGCGGCGCCTTCACCGGCGCCGAGCTTCTTGTCGCCGTCCTTGTCCGTGTAGACGGTTCCGCCGACAGCGCCCTTGGTCGTCGGCGGGACGATCGTGACTTTGACCTCGACCGTGTTGTCGGCCGGTGTGGCGTCGTCGAGCTCCAGAGCGACCTTCAGCACGCCCTCGGCGGCCGTCGCCTCGGCGAAACGCACGGTGACCAGCAGTGGGCGAGTTGCCTTCGGCGCCAGCGGGGCACCGAGATCGGCCCAGTCCAGCGCGGTGAACTGGGCACCGGACACCGTGTCCACGGAGCCCTTGGCTTCCTTGGCCACCCCCTGGCCGTTGTTCGCGATCGTGAGGGCGATGACGAAGGACTCGCCTTCCACGTGACTGCCGGACACCGGCGCCGCGGTCACCTTCAGGTCCGGCTTCGCGACCGGGTCGGTGAGCTGCTGTCCGCGTTCCGCCTTCGGCTGTTCGATCTTCTTGTCCGGCAATTGCGGCTGCGGTGTGGCCGATGCCGAAGGGGACTCAGCGGAACTCTGCGCCACCGGATCGACAGCGGCGGGATCGGCAGCGACCGGATCGGCCGCAGCCGGTGCGGCAGCACAGAGAACTATCGCTACCGCCGATAACGCCGCGTGTCTGAGTCGACGCGTAGGCAAAAGGAACACCCCCGTGTTCGGGTCAGCCCCTGGTGATCCCACGCTCCCCAGTCACCGGCACGAAACACCAGGGCATGACACTTCGGTGAAAATGTGGTGTCCGAAACCTATCGGTTCACCCACGGGCTGCCCAGCCCGGCACCGAAAACGTTACCGGGAGCTATTTCAGCAACACGGGCAGCGAGTCCACGCCGTAGACGATGGAGATCTTGCGAAACTCCAGTTCATCGGCGGACTTGGCCAGCCGCATCTTCGGGAAACGACGCACCAGCGCGGGATACGCGGCCCGCAACTCCATCCTGGCGAGCTCGGCACCGATGCACCGGTGTACCCCATACCCGAAGGCCAGGTGCGAAGTCGGATTCCGGTACGGGTTCACTGTGTCGAGGTCCTCACCGAGAGCGCTGTCCCGGTCGGCACCGCTCAGCGAGACGACCACCACGTCGCCCTTGCCGATCATGAGGCCGCCCACTTCGATCTCGTCACGCGCGAAGCGCGGGAACGCCATCTGCACGACGGCCAGGTAACGCAGGATCTCCTCGACGAATCCGCTGATCGCGTCATCGTCGTCGTGGACGGCCTTGAAGGCCTCCTCGTTCTGCAGCAGGACGAGCGCGCCGAGTGCGAGCATGCTCGCGGTGGTCTCGAAGCCACCGGTCAGCACTCCGTCGGCCAGCCCGGCCAACTCCAGGTCGTCGACCTTGTCGCCGTGCTCCTTGATGATCATGCCGAGCAGGCCGTCGCCGGGATTCTCCCGCTGCTGGCGCACCACACCGAGCAGGTAGTCCAGCGACTCGGAGATCGCGCCGAACGAGGCGTCCGCGCCGCCGAACAGGTCGAAGCGGGCCATCGCGAGGCGCTGGAAGTCCTCACGGTCGGTGTACGGCACGCCCAGCAGCTCGCAGATCACCAGCGACGGGATCGGCAATGCGAACTCGGTGACCAGGTCGACCGGGCCCGCGGACTCGTCCATCGAGTCGAGGCACTGCTCGATGATCGCCTTGATGCCGGGCGTGAGCCGGGCGAGGCGGCGCATCGTGAACTCGGGCGTGAGCAGTTTGCGCAGCCGGGTGTGCACCGGCGGGTCGGCGAAGCCCAGCCCACCCGGGTTCTGCTGGACGTTGGTCGCGCCCGTGCCGAGCAGGTGAGCGAAGTCATTGCTGAACGCCTTGGTGTTGCTCAGCACAGCCTTGGCTTCCTCGTACCCGCTGACCAGCCACAGGTTGATGCCGAACGGCATCGGCAGCTTGCTGACCGGCGTGTCGGCGCGCATCTGCCCGAGTTCGGGCACAGGATCGAGGCCGTTGCGCCGCAACGGCATCAGCGCGGGCTCGGGGATCGGCATCTTGCCGAGGTCGAGCCCCTTTTTTCGGACACGGCTCAGATAGATGCGTGCGAACCATGCCGTGACTCGCGAGCGGATACTCCCCACAGGCTTGAGGCTAGGACAACCCGACTGAGAAGTGGGAGCCGGGTGACCTGGTTAATCTCAGGTTGTGAGCGAACACGACGTCCTCGAGACGATTCGGTAGAGGTGTTCCGAGTGGTTACGCGTGTGCGTAACCACCCATTCACCCGTGGTTGCCGGTCAGCCCTCGGTCCGCGCCCGCAACTCGGCGTCCTTGGCACGCGCCTCCTCGGTGAACTCGGCACCGAAGTCCTCCGGCCCGAAAATCTGCCGGATCTCGATCTCGCTGTCCTCCTCGTCGGGGTTGGGCACCTGCCTGACCCACTCCACGGCCTCCTCCATCGAGTCGACCTGCCAGATCCAGTAGCCCGCGATGAGCTCCTTGGTCTCGGCGAACGGGCCGTCGACGACGCTGGTCGTCTTGCCCTCGAACTTCACCCGCTTGCCCTTGTCACTCGGGTGCAGGCCGTCACCGCCGACCATGATCCCCGCGTTCACGAGCTTCTCGTTGAACGCGGTCATCTCGGTGATCACCCGCTCGCTCGGCATGACGCCTTTTTCCGCGTCCTCGGTCGCCCTGATCAAGACCATGACCTTCATATGACTCCGCTCCCACCAGTGAATTGTTGACCACGCCGTAAACTGTGTCCGCTGGACGCTGTGTATGCTAGACACAGTTTCCGTCGGCCGACAACCCCCGTCGAGAGTGGGTGGCGTGGACAGCGATCAGGCAGGCGTCATCGAGGTGCTGTGGGGCCTGCGGGAGCCACCCAGCCGCGGCCCCAAGCCGATGCTCAGCGTCGAACGGATAGCGCGGGTCGCGATGGGCATCGCGGACAGCGACGGGCTCGCCGCGATCTCGATGCAACGCGTCGCCGGTGAGCTCGAATTCACCAAGATGGCGCTCTACCGTTACGTCTCCGGCAAGGCCGAACTGCTCGCGGTGATGATCGAACTGGCTGTCGACGACCCGCCGGACCTGCGCGGCGTGCCCGGCGGGTGGCGCGGCAGGCTGGAGGAGTTCGTCCGGCGGCTCGCGGTCGTCTGGCAGCAGCACCCCTGGCTGCCGTGGGCGACGCTCGGCAACCGTCCGATGGGACCGCGCGAGCTCGGCTGGGTCGAGTCGGCCGTCAGCGCGTTGGGCGACACCGGCCTGACCGGCGCCGAGCAACTGGATGCCGTGTTCATCCTCTTCGGACTCGTCCGCAACACCCAGTCGATGGCCACCGCGGGCACCCAGCCGTGGGACGCGGACAAGCGAGTCACGCCGACGATGCGGGAACTGCTGGAGCATCACGGCGATCGCTTCCCGGCGTTGAGTTCGGCGACCGCTTCGGCCACCGAGCCGTCGCGGGACAACGGCCGCGAGTTCGGGCTGGCCCGTTACCTCGACGGCCTGGAACGGCTGATCAGCCAACGCCAGGCACGTCCTCGGGCGAGCTGACCGGCCCGCCCGAGGACAGCCCGAGGACAGTGGGGGCTACGGCAGTTGGATGCCGTGCAGGCCGCGGTAGCCCGGCCCGGCAGGCGGTGTCCAGTCGTCGAGCAACGCGGGATCGGGCCGGTACACCTCGACCGCGATCGGGCGGCAGACCTCAAGCGGGTCCCGCGCGTCCGGTCCCCACAACGGGATCGACAGGTCACCGGCCGGGCACGTGGACAACGCGCACAGCAGATCCTGTTCGGCGAAGAACTCGAAGAAGTCACCGGGTTTCGCCGGTGACGCCTTCATGAAGTACTTGTCCTCGTCGTTGAGCCCGGTGCACTGGAAGACGTTCAGCACGTCGTGGACGTCGAACTCGGTGAGCCCGTAGGGAATGACCGCGCGGACGAGGTTGGAATGACAGTGGAAGTCGAAGTCCTCGTCGGTCAGCATCCGGTTGACGTACGGATCGCAGCGCGAGCCGAGCAGGTCGTGCACCCGTCCGCCATCCTCGTCCACGCCATACGATTCGAGCGTGTCCTTGGTGATCGTCAGCAACGGCCGCAGATAGGGCAGCGTCGACCAGAGCCGGTCGTAGGTGCTCACGTGGGCGCTCTGCAACTGCCGGGTGCGCGCCGCCCACAGCCTTTCCCGCGGATTGTGCCTGTTCCACACGTTGAGGTCGCCGACCTGCGGCCCGGCGGGTGTCGTGATCAGCCTGCACACCGAGCCTGCCGGTACCTCCCACGCGCGGCCGGACCGGATCGGGATCACGAACTCGTCGACGAGGTCGCGGTCCCCGGCGGCGAGCCGGTCGTAGAAGCCGCGGTCGACATCGAGAACACTGCCCGGCTTGGCCTGGTAGCCGGCTGGCGGAGAACCCATCTGCACTCCATGGTCGACGGTGTCACACTGGTTGTCCTGCGACGCTGACCTTGTGCCAACCTCGTTTTCCCAGTATGGCAAGGTTTTCACGGCACGACTCCACTGCCTCCGCCAACGGTGACGCGCCGTTCTCATCATGGAATGATTGATCCCACTCGACTATTTGTGGAAACGACACAAATACCGGGTTGATCTCGCAGTCGACGGTTGATTCCAGGTCCGGAATCTGTCAACGTCCTCGACACGTGACCACCACGGCGATAGAGTCGAGAAAGAAATATCCCTGCACAAGCGACAACAACAAGGCGGCCTGTCGACCGCCTGTTTCCACCATTCCAGCCACCCGGTTCGCCTCGGCGCGACCAGGTCATGCGTGGTGACCACACGGACGAGAGGAGATTTCGCGCGCTCATAGCGTCATCTCGACGTGTTTCCCCTGCACGGCCATCCCGCATCTCCGTCGATGGCAGCTTGTCAATCCGGTGATGAACCGGCGTCCCCGAAACGGGGCTCAGATGACAAAACCCGATGACGTCGCCCTGCGCGCAGCGTCGGCCGTTTCGTTCGTCATTGATCGTGTTGTTTTGTCCGCATAACCCTCCTTTCGGGAAACATGTCGACAGCAGTCATGGCAACAACCTCTGCTTTCACGATGGAGAAGAGCTATGTTCCTTTCGATTCGGCGTGGGCTCATCGCCGCACTCGCGTCGACAACCGTCACGGTGACCTTGGTCGCCGTACCGACGGTCGCCGGTGCCGATGAGGCCTTCTACACCCCGCCGTCGTCCTTGCCCGCGGGCAAGGACGGCGACGTCGTCAAGTCCCAGCCGTCGTTCATCCTCGGCTCCCAGGCCACCCGGATCATGTATCTCAGCCGGGACTCGAAGGGCAAGGCGATCCCGGTGACCGGCACGGTCATGGTGCCGGAGAAGCCGTGGACCGCGCCCGGCCCACGGCCGATCGTCGGCTACTCGCCGTTCACCGCGGGCATCGGTGACAAGTGCGCGCCCTCCAAGACCATGGCGGGCGAGGGCTCGGGCGACGCCGCGACCATCTTCCAGACCGGATTCGTCAACGCCTTGCTGGAAAAGGGAATCGCGGTCGCGCAGACCGACTACGAGGGCCTCGGCACGCCAGGGGACCACACCTACGTGATGCGCGAGTCGCAGGCGCACGCGGTGCTCGACGTGATCCGAGCGGCTCAGCGGCTGCCGAAAACCGGCCTGCCGTCCGACGGACCGGTCGGGATCACGGGGTATTCGCAGGGCGGCGGCGGTTCGGCCGCGGCGGTCGAGCTGGCCCCGACCTACGCGCCCGAACTCAAAGTCCATGGCGCCTACGTCGGCGCGCCACCGGCGGATCTCAGTGTGCTGGCGAAGTCGCTGGACGGCTCCTACGCCGTGGCGTTCCTCGGGTTCGCACTGGTAGGCCTGAACACCGCCTACCCGGAGACGGAGATCCTCACCAAGCTCGCCAACGACAAGGGCAAGGAGCTGTACAACACCGCCAAGGAAACCTGCACGATCGAGGCGCTGCTCAAGTACCCGTTCACGCAGTCGAGCACGCTCACCAAGGACGGTCGGCCGGTACCGGCGTACCTCGGCGAGGAGCCGTTCCGGTCCATCCTGGCGAAGCTGAAGATCGGCAACCTCAAGCCGAACGCGCCGGTGCTCGTCGAGCACGCCACGAACGACGACATCGTGCCGTACGCCCAGGGCAAGCAGATGGCGAAGGACTGGTGCGCGAAAGGCGCGACCATCCAGTTCAAGGACCTGCCAGCCACTCCGGTCTTCGCGCATGTCGGCGGCATCACGGCGGCCATGGCGAACTCCGCGAACTGGCTGACCGACCGGCTTTCCGGCAAACCGGCGACCGGCAACTGCGGACAGTTCTGACACCAGGCGGTGCGTTGGTGGCAGACCGGTGAGTTCCCGCTGATCCGCCACCAACGCGTTCGTCCCGAAAACTGGGAGCACGACGTGGTGCTGAAATCGACCCGCGGTCACGCGGGCTGGCGCCGGGTGCGGCGAGTGCTGGACTCCCGCGTCGTCACCGCTTTGACCGCACCGCACGGAGTCGACCGTTACCTCGGGTTGCTCAATCCATTGTGGTCGGTCAGCGAGGTGCGCGCCGTCGTCGTCGGGGTGGTTCGCCATACTCCCGACAGCGTCACGCTGACGTTGCGGCCCAACGGAAACTTCACCGACGCGAAGGCCGGGCAGTATGTGCGGCTCGCCGTCGAGATCGACGGGGTGCGCCGCACCCGGTGCTTCTCGCTGGCCAGTTCCGCGCACCGCGCCGACGGCCTGATCGAGCTCACCGCGAAGGTGAACCCGAACGGAACCGTGACCCGCTATCTCCAGCGGGCGGCACGGCCAGGTCTGGTCGTGGCACTGTCCCAGGCTGAGGGCGAATTCGTGCTGCCGCCCGAGTTGCCGGAGCACATCCTGCTGATCAGCGGGGGCAGCGGTGTCACGCCGGTGATGTCCATCCTGCGTACTCTCCTCGACGAGCGGTACCCCGGCCGGATCACGTTCCTGCACTACGCCACCGGCCCCGAGAACGTGATCTACCGCGATGAGCTCGCCGCCCTCGCCGCGTCGAACCCGCGGCTCAGGCTGCTGCACACCTATCCCCGGCTGCCGGGCGTGGGACCGCTCGAAGGGCGGTTCGGCCCGGAGCACCTGGGCGTCTGCGCGCCGGACTACGCCGAAGCGTTGTGCTACGTCTGCGGTCCCGCGTCGCTGATGGACGCGGTCGGCACGCTGTGGGGAGCACGAGGGATCGGGAACCGGCTGCGGGTCGAGCGGTTCACCAGCCCGGCCTCGGTGACCGGCGCCGGGACAGCCGTCGGCGAGATCCGGTTCACGCGCAGCGGTATCAGCGTGCGCAACGACGGGCGCACGTTGCTGGAGCAGGCCGAATCGGCAGGCCTGCGCCCGGACCACGGCTGCCGAATGGGCATCTGCCACACCTGCACCAGCGTCAAGTCCGACGGTTCGGTCCGCAACGTGGTCAGTGGAGTGGTCAGCGCGGAACCCTGCGAACGCGTCCAGCTGTGCATCAGCGCCGCGTGCGGCGATGTCGAGCTGGACATCTGACTCCTCGAAGCAAACTGGGAAGGAACGCCCGACATGACCACACCGACTCGCATCCAGCACCCCACCACCGAGTGGCTCGAGGAGTTCGGCCGCGAGTTGGACGCGATCCGGCGGGAACTCGTCGCGGATCTCGGCGAGCAGGACGCGGCCTACATCCGCCGTATCGTCACAGTGCAGCAGCGGTGCGAAGTCGTCGGCCGGGCGCTGTTGTGGGCGGGGTGGTTTCCCCCGGCGTGGCTCGCCGGAACGGCGGCGTTGTCGCTGTCCAAGATCCTGGACAACCTCGAAATCGGCCACAACGTCATGCACGGCCAGTACGACTGGATGGGCGATCCGACCCTGAACTCGAAGATGTTCGAGTGGGACACGGTGTGCCCGTCCGAGCAGTGGCGGCACACCCACAACTACGTGCACCACACGTTCACCAACATTCTGGGCAAGGACCGCGACATCGGGTACGGCCTGCTGCGCATGGTCGACGAACAACGGTGGCGCCCGTACTACGTCGGCAATCCGGCATACGCGTTCCTGCTGATGGTCGCGTTCGAATGGGGCGTGATGCTGCACGACCTCGAGTTCGACCGGATTCTCACCGGGAAGCGCAGCTGGGCGGAGACAAAGGGAATCCGCCGCCAGATGTGGCACAAGGGCGTCAAGCAGGCCGTCAAGGACTACGTGCTGTTCCCCCTGCTGAGCGGCCCCGGCGCGATGGCCACGCTGACCGGGAACGCGGTCGCGAACCTCGTCCGCAACCTGTGGGCGTTCAGCATCATCTTCTGCGGGCACTTCCCGGACGGCGTCGCCAGCTTCACGCAGAAGGAATGCGAGAACGAAAGCCGAGGCCACTGGTACTACCGGCAGATCCTCGGCTCGGCCAACATCGACGGCGGGAAACTGTTCCACATCGTCAGCGGAAACCTGGGTTTCCAGATCGAGCACCACATCTTCCCGGACATCCCGTCGCGGCGCTACCAGCAGATCGCGCCGCGCGTCCGTGACATCTGCGAGCGCTACGGCCTGAACTACACCAGCGGGCCACTGGGCAGGCAGATCGGCAGCGTGTGGAAGAAGATCTTCCGGCTCGCCGTGCCGCCGTCCGCCGGGGAACGGCGTTCGCGAGCCAGGTCATGACCACGCCCGCATTGACCGGATCGGACGAGGAACGCCAGGGAATCCGCGGTTCGGTCGTCATGAGTGTGGCCGCGCTCGTGGGATTCGTGACCGCACTGGACAACACGATCATCGCGGCCGCCGCGCCGTCGATCGGCAGAGAGCTCGGACTGAGCCTGTCCACAGTGCAATGGGTCAGTCTCGCCTACATGCTGCCCTACGCCGGGCTTCTGTTGGCCGCCGGTGCGCTGATCGACCGGCTGGGCCGCCGCCGCGTTCTGCTCGTCGGGTGCGCGGTGTTCGCGGCAGGGGCACTGATCGGGTCTGTGGGGCGATCGGCTGAGGTGCTGATCGGCGCACGGGTGTTGCAGGGTGTCGCGGCCGCGTTCATCGTGCCGGGAACGCTCAGCCTGATCCGCACCGAACTGCCGGTGCCCCGGCGTGCGGTCGCCATCGGGGTGTGGACCGCCGCGTTGGCCTGTGCGCTCGCGCTCGGCCCGTGGCTCGGCGGCGCACTCGCCGAACATCTGCACTGGAGCTGGATCTTCCTGTGCAACCTGCCGTTCGTGGGGGTTGCGTTGGCGTTGCTGGCGCGCACGAGGGCGGTGGAGTCGGTCCGTTCCGACGTGCGGCTACGACTGGGCGCGGCGGCACTGGTGACGGTCAGCCTGATCCTGCTCACCGCGTCGGCGGTGACCCCGGGCAGTCTGATCACGGCGGCCGTTCTCGGCGGTGTCGGGGTGCTCGGGCTGCTCTTCTTCGTGATGCGCGAACGACACGACAACACGCCTCTCGTCCCGGCTCGGTTATGGGCGAACAGGGTGTTCCTGGGGGCGAACGCACTGACCTTGCTGTGGGGGCTCGGGATCAGCGGGATCGTGTTCTTCACTCCGTTGGTGTATCAGGACTTTCTGGGGATGCGGCCGGATGTGGCCGGGCTGCCGCTGGTGGTGGTGGCGGGGGCGGTGATCTGCACGACCCCGCTCGTGCCGGTGGCCACCAGGGCACTCGGGCCGCATCGGGCGGTGTGTTTCGGGTTGCTCGTGCTGGCCATGGGGCTGGCGCAACTCGCCGTGGTGAACGAGGCGACCACGGTGGCGCCCCGGCTGGTCGGGCTGGTGCTCGCCGGTGCCGGGTCGGCGTTCAGCGCACCGATCACCGGACACGCACTGGACCTGATCGGCGAGGACGACACCGGCACAGCTTCCGGTGTGCTCACCGCGTCCCGGGAGCTGTCCAGCGCGTTCGGGGTCGTGTTGATCGGGATCGTGCTCACGGTCGTGCGGGCCGGTGAGATCGCCGACGGAGTGCCCGAAGGCCCGGCGCTGGGCAACGGATACACGGCGGCACTGGTGGTCGCGGCGTTGTTACAACTCGTCGGCGCGGCGCTCGCGCTCGTCGTTCTGCGGCCCAGAACTGTGGCCAAGTCGTTGCCGGTCAACAAATGCGAGGGAACATGAACGACGAGACGCAGTGGCGGGCGTGGCTGGTCGAACGGCTCGCCGCCGTGTCGAACGGCCCAGTCACCGACGGGGACATGGATCGGCCGCTGCGGGACTTCGGGGTGTCGTCCCGGGACGCCGTGGCGCTCGCGGCTCAGGCGGGTGAGCTACTCGGCCGGGAACTGCCCAGCACGTTGGTGTGGACCGCGCCGACCATCGGCGAACTGGCCAAGGTGCTCGCAGCGGGCCCCGCGTCTCTCGACGCGCCGAGTACCCCCGCCATGTCCACAGCGGACAGCGAGCACGTCGCGGTGGTCGGCGTTGCCTGCCGGTTCCCCGGATCATCCACACCGGAGGAGTTCTGGGAGTTGCTGACCGGCGGCCGGGACGCGATCGGCGAGGTTCCCCCGGGACGCTGGGAGCACTTCGTGCCTGACGTCGCCGACCACGACCTGCCGAGGCAGGGCGGATTCCTCGATGACGTCGCCGGATTCGACGCCGAGTTCTTCGGGATCAGCCCCGGCGAGGCCGAGCTGATGGACCCGCAGCAGCGACTGCTGCTCGAGGTGACGTGGGAGGCGCTGGCCTACGCCGGAATCCCCGCGGAGTCCCTGCGCGGCACCGACTGCGGGGTGTTCGTCGGCCTGTCCTCGACCGAGTACGCCCAGTTGACCATGACCGACCTGGGCCGCATCGACACCTGGTCGGGCACGGGTGCGGCGGCATCGGTGGTGGCGAACCGGGTGTCCTACGCGCTGGGAACGCACGGCCCGAGCGTCACCCTCGACACCGCGTGCTCATCGTCGCTGGTCGCGGTCCACCACGCGGTGCGCGCGCTGGCCGACGGGGACGCCTCGACCGCTGTGGTCGGTGGGGTCAACTTGCTGCTGTCCCCGGCTATCACCACGAACTTCCAGCGGGCGGGACTGCTCGCCGCCGACGGGCGGTGCAAACCGTTCGACGCCTCGGCCGACGGCATCGTGCGTGGCGAGGGCTGCGGTGTCGTGGTGCTCAAGCGGCTGGCGGACGCCCGCCGCGACGGGGACCGCGTCCTCGCGGTGATCAGGGGCAGCGCGGTCAACTCGGACGGCAGGTCCAACGGTCTGATGGCGCCGAATCCCGTTGCTCAGCAACGACTCCTGTCGCGTGCCTACGCGCGCGCCGGGGTGCGGGCACGCTCGGTGGACTACGTCGAGGCGCACGGAACCGGGACTTTTCTCGGCGACCCGATCGAAACCAGCGCACTGGTCGCGGTGCTTGGCGAAGGGCGTCCGGAGCGGCGTCCGCTGCTGGTCGGCTCGGTGAAGTCCAACCTCGGTCACCTTGAGGGCGCTGCCGGGATCGCCGGGCTGATCAAGGTGGTGCTGAGCCTGTGGCACTCGCGGATCCCGCCGAGCTTGAACTTCGCGACGCCCAACCCGCACATCGACTTCGACGCGGGGCCGTTGAGGGTGGTCACCGAAACCACCGAGTGGCCGCGCTATCCCGGAGTCGCACGAGCCGGGGTGTCGTCGTTCGGCTTCGGTGGCACCAACGCGCATGTCGTGCTGGAGGAGTTCACCGGCGCGGCGGACACAGATTTCCCGGCACAGGGCCCGGAGATCGTCACCGTGTCCGGCAACTCCACGACACGGCTGCGTGCTCGTGCGCGGGCGGTGGCCGACTGGCTCGACGAAGACAGCGAACTTGCCACCATTGCCGCCGCGTTGGCGCACGCCGAAAGCGGCGGGCCGGTACGCGCCGCGGTGCCCGCACGTGATCTCGGCCAGTTGCGCGAGCGGCTGCGGCTGCTCGCCGACGGACGGCCGCACCGGTCGGTGTTCACTGCGACATCCACTGGGACAGCAGCGGATACCGGCCGCGACCCGGTGTTCGTGTTCTCCGGGTACGGCTCGCAGTGGCCCGGTATGGCGCGCCGGGCGCTGGCCGAGGAACCGGCGTTCGGCGCGGCCGTCGCCGAACTGGACGGCGTGTTCCGCGATGTCGCCGGTGTCGAGTTGTCCCGGCTGCTGGCCGACAACGAGGCGGCCGGGCCGCTGTCGGGGCAGCAACTCGCCCTGTTCGGCATGCAGGTCGCGTTGACCGGACTGTGGCGCGCCAACGGGGTACGCCCCGCGGCGGTCCTCGGTCACTCGATGGGAGAGGTGGCCGCGGCCGTCGCGGCCGGGGCGCTGGAACCGGCCGACGGGCTGCGCGTGATGGTGCACCGGACAGCAGCACTCGACGCGCTCCAGACCCAGGGCGGCGGGGCAATGGCCGTCGTGGAACTCTCCCCCGCCGAACTGGACAAGCTCACCTGGCGCTTCGACGGTGTCGCCGATGTCACTGTCTCGGTGTACGCATCGCCGACGCAATGCACGGTCAGCGGTCCAGCCGAGCAGGTGTCCGCGCTGGTGGCGCACGTGGCGGACAGCGGCAAGCTGGCCAAGATCGTGCCGACCGGCGTCGCAGGCCACTCCACCGCGGTCGACCCGCTCCTCAACCGGCTCACAGCGGCACTGGCCGGTCTCCGCCCGACGCCGGACGCGATCCCGACCGAGTGCTATTCCAGCGTGCTGGACGATCCCCGGCAGCGACCGGCGTTCGACGCCGGTTACTGGGCAGCGAACCTGCGGCGGCCGGTGCGCTTCACCCAGGCACTGGCCGCCGCGATGGCCGACGGGCACCGCCTGTTCGTGGAGGTCTCGCCGCATCCGGTGACCGCTGCCGCGGCCGAGCAGACCGCTGCCGGGCTGGGCATCACCGACCTCACGGTGATCCCGACGCTGCGCCGCGATCCCGACGACGACGGCGACGGGTTTGCCGCCGCGCTGGCCGAATTGAGCACGCGCGGCAGACCTGGGACGTTGCGTGGCCGCTACCCGCACCGGATGGTGATCGACCTGCCACCACCGGTGTGGGAACACCGGCCGTACTGGGCCGACTCGCCGTCGCCAGCGCCGCCGGGAAGGACCGGGCACTCGTTGCTCGGCGAGCGGGTCGACGTGCCGGGGACCGATCTGCACGTGTGGCGGGCCGAGGTCGGCTTGGCCGCGCACCCGTGGCTGGCCGAGCACACCGTGCACGGCGTGCCGATCCTGCCCGGCGGCGTGTTGCTCGAACTGATGCTGGCGGCAGCCGCGGACTCTTCATCCACTATGGACAAATTGGAACTCGGGGACGTGGTTCTGCACCGGCTCCTGCCCCTCACCGAGCACGTCGAGGTGTCGGTGTCCGCGGCGCCTTCCCGCACGGGTGACCTCGAACTGTCGGTATCCGCCCGCTCCGGCGTGGAGTGGGTGCGCTACGCCTCCGCGAGGACCTGCGCGACGACCGACGAGGCGCCAACCGGTTCATCCTCCGTGCAGGTGCTGGCCGAGGTGGCGCACCCCGCTGGCGTGGAACGTCATGGCTTCACACTGCATCCGGCACTGGCCGAGGAGTGCGTGCGCGCGGTGGCGTCGCAAGTGGACGACCCGGGTGACCGGGTGTGGCTCGCGACCGGATTCACCCGGGTGCGCGTCACCGGAGATCCTCGGCGCGCCGCCACGGTTGCCGGATCGCTGGACTTCCGGACGGGCACGGCCAGACTGCTCGACCCGGATGGCGTGCTGCTGGCCGAATGGGACGGGATCACACTGACCGCCACCGCGCGGGAGGACGTGCCGTTCCTCCCGGAGCAGCTGGCGTACCACTCGGAATGGGTGCCGAGGCACCTGCCGACCGACGACGATTCGTCCACACTGGACTGGATCGTGCTGTACGCCGACGGCGTGGACGCCACCCCGCTGACCGCCCGCCTGGCCGAACTCGGCCACCGTGCCGTCGCCGTGCCGTTGGCGAGGCGGCACGGACTCGGCGCGATCATCACCGATCCGGCCACGGTCGGTGGCGTGGTCGTGGTGCCGACCACCCCGGCCTCACCCACCGAACTCGACGCCGCACGGGACCTGACGCTCGCCGTCGCGGACGTCGTCGGCGAGCTGACCAGGCTTGGCGACACACCGCCCCGGCTGTGGCTGGTCAGCAGGGAAGCAGCCGTGGTGCGGCCGGGCGACACCGGTCACCCGGGCGTCGCCGCGCTGCGCGGCTTGGTCCGTGTGCTGGCTTACGAACATCCCGAGCTGCGGGCGACGCTGGTCGATGTCGACGGCGGACACGACGAGGCAGCCGCGGTCACGGTGCGCGAACTGGTGGCAGACCAGCCGGAGGACGAGGTGGCCTGGCGTGACGGCCGCCGGTTCGCCCACACCCTGGCCCGCGCAGACCTGTCGACACAGCACCAACCGGCTCCGGTCGTGCGCGACGGCGCGTATCTGATCACCGGCGGGCTCGGCGGGCTCGGCATCGCGGCGGCCCAGTGGTTGGCCGGGGAAGGTGCGACACGGATCGTGCTGTCCGCGCGTCGTGGACCGTCCGCGTCGGCGAATGCCGTGATCGAGGACATCCGCGCGTCCGGCGTCGGAGTCGAGGTGGTGACCGGGGACATCGCCGAGCCCGGCATCGCCGAACAGATGGTGCGCGCGGCCAGCCGCGACAGCATCCCGATCCGGGGCGTGCTGCACGCGGCCGGGGTGCTCGCCGACGGCGCGGTGCTCGCGTTGACGGCCGACGACGTGGTTTCGGCGTGGCAGGCCAAGACCACGGGCGCGTTGCGGCTGCACGAGGCATGCGCCGGACTCCGGCTGGACTGGTGGCTGGCCTACTCCTCAGCCGCGGCCCTGTTCGGCTCGCCCGGCCAGGCCGCGTACGCCACGGCGAACGCCTGGCTGGACGCGTTCACCGCGTGGCGGCGCGGCCAAGGACTGCCCGCCGCCACGATCCAGTGGGGAGCGTGGGCCGAGATCGGCGGTGCGGTGGGCAGGAACAACCCGATTCTCGAACCGATGCCGCCGCACGAGGGCATCGCCGCGCTGGCCGCTGTCCTCGCCACCGGGCGCGGGCAGACCGCGATCACCAGACTGGACACCGACACCGTGCTGGAGTTGTTCCCCCGCCTGGCCGATCGGCCGTTCTTCCATGTACTGGCCGAATCCCGGCACGCGAGCGTCGGCGCCGCGCGGGGTGGCGAGGCGTCGGCGGAGATCGACGCCGTCCGCGCGCTCGCGGCCGAGGATCCGGACCTGGCCCGTGCGGCGGTGCGGAACCACATCGCCGCGGTGATCGCCGAGATGATGTGGCTGGACACCGAACTGCTCGACCCGCACGTCCCGCTCACCTCACTCGGGCTCGACTCGCTGATGGCGATGCGCGCCCGCGGCGCCGTCGAACGGGACTTCGGCCTCACCCTGCCGCTCTCGTTGCTGCTGCGCGGGGCGAGCGTCGCCGACGTGGCCGATCACCTGGTCGACGGGCTGCGCACGACAGGAACCGCGCTGCCGTCCCCCGACCGGGCCACGAGCCAACCGGGCCGCGGCGGGCTGGGCACCAGGGACTTCACCGAACGGTGGGTGGCCAGAACGCTGCGCCAGGTCCTCGACGTGGACGCGGACATCGACGTGCACACACCGCTCGGCGAAGTCGGCATGGACGACTCCGCGGCCCGCCGACTCCTCGCCGCCGTCTCGACCGAACTCGGCAGAACCGCCCCGGTCACCACGCGCGAGTTGCTCGCCGCGCCGACCATCGCCGGAATGGCCGACGTCCTGCGCGCCGACCTGGACGGCACCGACGACGGGCCGATGCGTCTGCTCGGCGGCGGGACGCACACCGAACCTCCGCTGTACCTGTTCCACGCCGCGGGCAGCCCCACGGCGGTGTACCGGCCGCTGGTCGGCCTGCTGCCCACGGACCTGACCTGCTACGGCATGGAACGCCTCGACCAGGTGGACACAGTGGAAACCAAGGCCGCGCGCTACGTCGAGATGATCAGGCAGCGGCAGCCCGAAGGCCCCTACCGGCTCGGTGGCTGGTCGTTCGGCGGGATGCTCGCGTTCGAAACCGCACGACAGCTCACTTCGGCGGGCGCGGAGATCGAACTGCTGTTCCTGATCGACACGATCATCCCGTTGCCCGATGCCGAGTCGGCTCCGGACGTCGCACTGCGTGCCCGGCTGCGCCGCTTCGTCGAGTACATCGAGCAGACCTATGAGGTGGATCTCGGGTTGCCGGAGGGTGAGCTGATGGCCCTGCCGGAACGGCAACGCAACGAACTGGTCATGCGCATGCTGTCCGAACGGGTCGCCGGAATGGGTGCCGCGGTGCTCGAACACCAGCAGACGTCCTATGTGGACGCCCGGATCTCCGAGCAGTACACACCGAGCCACTACCCCGGGCCGGTTCTGCTGTTCCGGGCGAAGGATCCGCACCCGCTGACCACCACGCTGGATCCGCGCTACCTGCGAACCGACGACGCCCTCGGCTGGACCGAGTTCTGCCCGGACCTGGACGTCGTCAAGGTGCCGGGCGACCACATCACGGTGATCGATCCGCCGCACGTCGCGGTCGTCGCCGACCGGATCTCAGGCGAGCTCTCCGGAGTTCGGCAGCGTTCCACTCCGACGTTCGAGGCAGTGACATTCAAGGCAGCGCCATTCGACGAGGTGACGTTCGAGGAAGTGAGGAAGTAGATGAGGCAAGCACGACAACGTCGTCGTTTCTCGGTGACCGCGCTCGCCGCCGGAATGCTGGCCGCGGTCGTCCTCCCGAGTGCCGGGTACGGCACGGCCGCGGCGGCCCCGGTCGCCGTCGCGGACGACGGAGCCAGAGTGATCGGGGAGATCCAGGTCGACGAGCGCACCATCGACCTGAAGATCCAGACACCGGCGCTGCCCGGAACGGGCATGGTCAGACTGCTCGTGCCGAGCGGCTGGTCGAAGTCCGCCACCAGGACATGGCCGGTGCTGTACTTGTTACACGGTTGCTGCGAGGTCAAGGAATACAAGTCCTGGACGGAGTTCACCGACGTCGAGCAGTTCACCGCGGACAAGCAGGCGATCATCGTCATGCCGAGCGGCGGCGCGATCGGCATGTACAGCAAGTGGTGGAACTACGGGTTCAGCGACAAACCGGACTGGCCGACCTTCCACACCACCGAGGTCCGGCAGATCCTGGAGCGCGGCTACAAGGCAGGCACCCGGCGTTCGATCGCCGGACTGTCCATGGGCGGGTACGGCGCCATGGAGTACGCAAGCCGCTTCCCCGGCATGTTCGGCGCGGCGGCGGCGTACAGCGGCGCGATCAACGTCCTGATGCCGCCCATTCCAGAAGTCACCCAGTTGAACATGATCGCCCAGGGATTCTTCGTCTGGGGAATCCTGTGGGGTGACCCGTGGTCGCAGCGGGCACGGTGGATGGACCACAACCCGTTCGACAAGGTGGACAAGCTCAGGGGAACGCAGCTGTACGTGTCGTCGGGCGACGGCAACCCGGGCCCGCTCGAGAACGGCCCGCCGGGCGCTGGGGCGCTGCTCGAAGGCGCTGCCCTCGGCAATTCCAAGTCCTTCACCGACAAGCTGCGTGCCAACGGCATTCCGGTCACCGCGGACTACTACGGCCCAGGCACGCACTCCTGGCCGTACTGGGAACGCGCGTTGAAACAGTCCTGGCCCGTCCTCGCCTCCGGAATGGGAATCTGACATGACCGACATCGATTCCGTGAACACTGGCAGCGAAAGTCTCCCGGCCGCGCTGGCGCACTGGGCCGAGACACAGGGTGACGCGCGGGCGATCACCTTCGTCGACTACTCCGCCGATCCCGCCGGTGTGTCCACGTCGCTGACCTGGCACGAACTCGACACCAAGGTCACCGCGGTCGCGGCCTGGTGCCAGCGGCACGCCAACCGGGGCGACCGGGCGGCCGTGCTGGTCGAGCAGTCGATCGAATACGTGGTCGCGTTCCTCGCCGTTCTGCGTGCCGGGCTGGTGGCGGTCCCGGTGTTCGAGCCGTCCCTGCTGCCGGGACACCTGTCACGGTTGGCGGCCGTGCTCACCGACTGCGATCCGACGCTGGTACTCACCACCGGAGGGCAGGCCGATCCGGTTGACGACTTCCTCGTCAACCATGATCTCGTCGGTCCCCGGGTGGTCGTGGTCGACGCGGTGCCGCCGACGACCGGGGCGCAGTTCGAGCCAGTGCCGCTGGAACCGGGCGATCTGGCCTACCTGCAGTACACCTCGGGGTCCACGCGCACCCCGGCGGGCGTGATGATCACACACGGGAACGTGGCCGCGGCCGCCGCCCAAACCGTGCGGGTCTACGAGGGCACACCGGGCAGCGCGGTGGTGAGCTGGCTGCCGCTGTTCCACGACATGGGGCTGGTCGTCGGTCTCGCCGCGCCACTGATGGGCGGGCTGTCGTCGACGTTGATGGACCCGATCGCGTTCCTCACCCGCCCGGTGCGGTGGCTGGAGCTGATGGCGGACGCGGGCGGCCCCGCGATCACCGTCGCGCCCAACTTCGCCTACGGCTACACGGCCGCGCGAACCACCGACGAGGACAAGGCCGGGCTGCGGTTGGACAACGTGGCCACGTTCGGCGACGGCAGCGAGCCGATCATTCCCTCCATTGTGGACTCGTTCTACCGGCGGTTTGCCGACAGCGGCGCGAAACCGACCATGTTCCGCCAGGGCTACGGCCTGGCCGAGGCGGTACTGCTGGTGTCGTCGTCCCCGGCAGGGGAACCGCCGACGCTGCGGACGTTCGACCGCGTCGGCCTGACCGCGGGCCATGCCGTCGAAGCGGCGCCCGGCTCGGCGTCGGCCTCCACGCTGGTGTCCGCCGGTCAGCCGGTGGACCAGCGGCTGCTCGTGGTCGCCCCGGCGACCCACACGGTGCTGCCGGACGGGCGCGTCGGCGAGATCTGGACCAGTGGTCCCAACGTCTGCGTGGGGTACTGGGGCAAGAGCGAAGCCGAGTCGTCGGCCGTGTTCCGGGCCGTGCCCCACGACGCTGACGGAACGCCGGTGGAGCCGTATCCGGATTGTCAGGGCTGGCTGCGCACCGGTGACCTCGGCGTCCTGCTGGATGGCGACCTGTTCGTCACCGGGCGGCTCAAGGACCTGATCATCGTGGACGGCCGCAATCACTACCCGCAGGACATCGAGTTCACTGTGGAGAACGCGCACCCCGCGATCCGGCGCCACGCCGTCGCGGCGTTCTCGGTATCCGGCGATGACGGCGAGTACGCCGTGGTCGTCGCCGAGCGGGCACGTCGGGTCAGCGCGGAGGACCTGGACCGCGAGGAGGTGACCGCCGCGGTCGTCGCTGCCGTGTCCGGCGAGCACGGGCTGGCCGTGCGGGACGTGGTGGTGATCGAACCGGGCGAACTGCCACGGACATCGAGCGGCAAGGTCCGGCGAGCCGCGTGCCGAACCAGCTACATCGACGGCACCTTGGACTCGGACGGCTGATCCCATGGCCGTTGTGCGGAAGCCGACCGAGGAACCCGGCCTGCGCCAGGAAGTTCCCGCCTTCGCCCGACTGCCCGTGCTGGCCATCGCGGGCGCGGTCGGCGTGGTGCTGCTCGCGGTCAGCGGCCGGTTCGGCTACTTCGGCGACGAGTTGTACTTTCTCGCGTCCGGCCGGTACCACTGGGCATGGGGCTACGCCGACAACCCGTGGCTGCTGCCGGGGCTGGCGAAGCTGCTCGACATGGCCTTCCCCGGCTCGGTGGTCGCGTTCCGGGTGCTGGCGATGCTGCTGACCGTCGGCGGAGTGATCCTGGCCGCCCTGATCGCCAGAGAGTTCGGCGGCGCCCGGAAGGCACAGGTCCTCACGGCGGGCGCGTACGCGTTGTCGTTCCAACTCCTCGCATCCGGGCACGTGCTGGCCACGTCGACGGTCGATCCCTTCTGCTGGGTGTTGGTGAGCTGGCTGGTTGTGCGGTGGGTGCGCACCCGGTCCGATGTGCTGTTGCTAATCGCGGGGATGGTCACGGCGATCGCGATGCAGGGCAAGTTCCTCCTCGTGTTCTTCTGGCTGGCCCTGGCCGCGGGCGCACTGATCGCCGGGCCACGCCGCCTGCTCGGCAGGCCCGCGTTGTGGGCAGGCGGAGTGATCACGTTCGGCGTCTGCGTGCCGACGCTGATCTGGCAGCGGGACAACGACTGGCCGTACCTGCTCATGCACCAGGTCGTGGCCGAGCAGAACGCGCGGCTGCTCGGCGGTCCGCCCGCGATGATCCCGCTCGCCGTGCTGACCGCTGGTCTGTTCGTCGGTGTTTTCCTGGTCTGCCACGGGTTGTACGTGCTGCTGCGCGCGCCGCACCTGCGGCCGTACCGCCTGTTCGGCTGGACCGCGCTGCTGGTGACCGCGATCTTCCTGGTCACCGCGAGCCGGTACTACTACGTGGCGGGGCTCTACGCGGTGCTGTTCGCCGCTTCCGCGGTGATGATCGAGCGACGCCGCCCGGCTCGCTGGTGGCGGTGGGTGCCCACGTGGCCGGTGTACGCGCTGTCCGTGCCAGTGATGATCTACCTCGCGCTGCCGGTGCGACCGGCGACCGGGTTCACCGGAATCGCCATCGTGGACCATGTGGCTGGCGGCAGCTACGGCTGGCCTCACCTGGCCGACACCGCGGCAGCGGCCTACCGCGAATTGCCCTCGGACGAACGCGCACACACCGCCGTCATGGGTGACACCTACTGGCAGGCCAGTGCTTTGGACGTGTACGGCCGCGAACGCGGACTACCGGGAGCGTACGGTCCCGAGCGCGGATACTGGTACACCGGCCGTCCACCGGACCACACCACACATGTGCTGTATGTCGGCGGTGAGGAGACCTGGCTGCGCCAGTTCTTCGGCGACGTCCGCCGTGTGTCCACTGTGCGGCTGGACATCCAGGCGGACATCGCCAACCAGAACGTGCCGATCTGGTTGTGTGACCGGCCGTCCGACCCCTGGCCACAACTCTGGAACCGCATGCACCGTCCGTAGAACCCGGTCATATCCCGATCACCAAAACTGGTTGCCCGACGTTGCTAGCCTTTTCACAACTTCAATTTCTCATCTATGACAAGGTTTTCCATGACACGTCTCAACCAGATCGTCGCGGTCGAAAAAGGTATCAAGACCCGCTCCTTCCAGGAGCTGACCGACGCGCACCACGCGCTGCAGAAATCGAGCCTGCTCTCGGGTATCTCGCGGACCTACCGGCCGAAGGACGAGGAAGGCGAGCAGCTGCCGCCGGAGTCGACCAAGGTCCAGGTCAAGGCGGAGGAAACGATCCGCGCCACCGCGGAGATCCTGACCAGGCTGTTCGACGTGACCGCGACGAAGGACTGGGCCAACTGCACCGCGAAGGCGGACGTGAAGGTCGACGGCGAGACCCTGGTGGCCGACGTGCCGGTCAGCTATCTGCTGTTCCTGGAGAAGCAGCTGGTCGACATGCTCACCTTCATCCGCAAGCTGCCGGTGCTCGACGCGGCCGAGTCGTGGGAGTACGACGCGTCCGCGGACTGCTGGGCGACCGAACCCGTGCAGACCGTGCGGACCAAGAAGATCCCGCGCAACCACGTCAAGGCGGAGGCGACCGAGAAGCACCCGGCCCAGGTCGAGGTGTACTACGAGGACGTGACCGTCGGCTATTGGAAGACCGTGAAGTTCTCCGGTGCCATGCCTGCCAAGCGGATCAACGAACTCGTCGAGCGGGTGGAGAAACTGCAGCAGGCGGTGAAGTTCGCGCGCGAGGAGGCGAACAACGCCGAGATCACCCAGCAGAAGGTGGGCACGAAGGTCTTCGGTTATCTCTTCGCGTGACCCGGTGGTCATGCGCTAGAGTCGGTGCCGCGCACTGAGCGCAAGCTGAGACTGAAACCGTCAGTTTGACAAGGGTTTCCGGTGTAAGTGGAGGTTCAAATCCTCCTCCGCCCACGCACGGGCGGGTAGCCCAACAGGCAGAGGCAACCGGCGGCCCGCCAGGAGCATCAAACTATCGCTCAAATCTCAGCATGCTGCCGTCGATCGCCAGATCGACCAGGTACGGACGAGTGCACCCGAGTTGCTGGTTCAACTCCAGCCTGGCCCGCCATCATGGGCCAGTGGTCCAATCGCAGGACGCGGGGCTTTCACACGTGATCCGTGCCTTTAAACGTGCTGGCGGCGCCAAGTGGCGGCCATCAAGGGCCCGGGGGATGGCTACTCCCCCGGGCCCCCTTTACGTGAAGCGCCTCCCGGGGAACTCCTCCGCGTCGAACACCTCGTCGAACACGGCGGCGAAGTCGCCGACATCCCAGTGCTCCCGTTCGAGCAGCGGCGGCTTGCGGCTGAACTGGCGGTACAGGTGCAGATCAGTGCCGGTGAACCGGATGACCTGACCGGTCACCCCGGCCGAGCGGTCACTGAGCAGGTACGTGACCAGTGGCGCGATCCGGTCCGGGCTGTCCTCCGGCGTGGTCGTCGCCCGTGAGTCGGTTTCCACCATTCGCGTGTACGCCAAGGGACACAACGCATTCACCCGGATTCCCTGCTTGGCGAACTCCACCGCCCAGGAGACGGTCATGGACGCGACCGCGCCCTTCGAGGCCGAGTAAGCCGCCGCTCCGCTCTGGCCGACCAGGGCCAGCGACGAGATGTTCACGATCGCGCCACTGCCCTGCCGGTGCATCACCCGCGCAGCGGCCGTGCCGCAGTACATCGAGCCCAGCACGTTGACCTCGATGAGCTCCCGGATCCGCTCCGGACTGTCCTCCCACGCGTTCGCCTCGTACCGCAGGCCCGCGTTGTTCACCAGGCCGTCGACCGTCCCGAACTCGGTAACGCACTGCTCGATCACCTCGTTGGCCTGCTCCGGATCGGCGACGTTCTGCCCACCCGCCACCGCCCTGCCGCCCGCGTCCCGAATCGCCGCGGCGACCTCCTCGGCAAGCTCGTACGCGATGTCGTTGACAACGACGGCCGCGCCCGCCGCGGCGGCGTGCACCGCGTAGGCCTTGCCGAGTCCCTGTCCGGCGCCGGTGACCACAACCGCTTTGCCTGTCAGTGTCCCCATGGACCGAGGCTACTGCCCAGGAGAAGCCCACTCCGGCAACGGCTCACGGGATTCCAGCCAACGCTGGGGAACCTCGCCACGGGTGGCAACGATTCCGCCGACGATCGCGGCCGTGGTGTCGACGTCTCCCCCTGCCTCGATGCAACTCGTGATCGCCGAGGTGTAGTCGTCCAGGTAGGTTGCCGCGACCCACAAGGTGAACGGGACCGTGTCCTGGGCGGTGACACGTGAACCGTTACCCAGGTCATAGGCCGCTTCGGCGACAGTCTTGCCGATCAGCGTGCGGGCACGACGAATTCCCTTGAGGACGAAGCCCTTCGGCAGGCCGTCCATGACCTGCTCGAGGAATTCCCTCGGCTGCGGCCGGGATATGACAGCGATGGCGGCGGCACGGGCGACCGCGACAGCACCGGCGATCCCCTCCGGATGCTGATGGGTCACCTCGGCGGACAACGTCGCCTGCTCGACGACCTTGTCGAGATCGCCCGCGAAGTAGGCCCCCAGCGGAGCAACGCGCATCGCGGCACCGTTGCCGCACGAACCTTGGCCGTTGAACGCCGCCCCGGCGGCATCCCGCCACGGCACGCCTTTCCTGATGTTGTGCAGAATCCTGAACGCGCCCGCGCCGTAACCGCGGTACGGCTCGCACCGGTCGGCGAAGGTCCAGGCGAGCCGCTCCTGGTCGACAGAAGCGTGATCACGCAATTCGGTGACCAGGTTGCAGGCCATTTCCGTGTCGTCGGTCCACTCCCACGGGCCTGCGGGCGGGTTGCCCGCTTTCAGCTCCGGCAGCGAGCGGCCGACCATGAAGAACTGGGCGCCCAAGGCGTCCCCGACAGACAGTCCAGCCAATGATCGATAGGTGATTTCCAGTGACATTACGGTAAATCCTAGTGCTTCACACGGGTCACCAACAGCTGCGCGGCGTCCTGCGTGCCGTCGTTTTCCTCCATCGCGGCGGCGAGAGCGTTGGCGCGACGGGCAATCTCAGGCTGAAGGGCGGCGCTGAGAGCACTGGCCAGCGTGTCGACGGTGGGCATGCGTTGAGCGTGTGCCGTTCCCACGCCGAGACTGTCGACTCGGCCCGCCCAGTAGTGCTGGTCGTACTGCTGGGGGATCACGACTTGAGGGGCACCGGCACCAGCGGCCGCCGTGGTGGTGCCCGCGCCGCCGTGGTGCACGACAGCGGCGACACGGCGGAACAGCGCCTGATGGTTGGCTTCCCCGATCGAGACGCAGTCGGCCCTGTCGTCCGCGAGCGCCAGGTCGGCCCAGCCACGGGAGACAATCACGCGGCGCCCGACCGCACGCACCGCGTTGATCATCACCTCGCTGATCCGGTGGGCACCGGGATAGCTGCCGAGGCCGAAGTAGACAGGCGGCTCCCCGGCGTCGAGAAAGTCCGCCAGTTCGACGGGAAGCGGACGTTCGTCCGGCAGGATCCACGCTCCTGTCTGCACCACGGCGGATTCGCCGGGCCACGGGCTGAGCGCAGGGTCGGCGGCCAGCCAGGGCTGGTCGGTGAGAACGTGGTCACGCACGCCGTCGATCGGCGCGAGCCCCGCAGCGGTCCGGTGAGCGTTGAGCGCGGGACCCCATGCGTCCTGCCATCGTCGCGCGTCGGCCGCCCACAGTTCCTCGTTGCCGCCGCTGTCGTCCTGCGACCAGCCCGGCCACGGGGCTGGCGGATGATGCGGGGACGGCAGCGCGGCCGGGCAGAACTCGGCGTGCACATGGCCGATCCCCACCAGTTCAGCCACTGACAGGGCAGCGACCTGCACCGCACCACAGCCCACCAGGACATCGCATTCCCTTGCGACGTCAGGCAGCGTGGCGAACTGTGCCGCCACAGCCTCGTCCGCCGCGCGACTCCGGCCCTCCGGCGTGGTCAGATCCCACGCCGAGGACCGCATCCTCGGTCCGACGGACACCGCGGGAATACCCAGTTCCTCGATCCAGTCGCGGAAATCAGGCGAGACGCACACAGACACCTGGTGGCCAAGAGCTTCCAACCGCACCGCCAACGCCGCCACCGGCTGGGCCTCCCCTCGCGATCCGACTGTCGACAGCAGCACACGCATCGAAACTCCCTCCCAGTAGGTCCCTGCGCCACAAAGTAACTGCGCGACACAGTAATTGCGCCGCGCAGGTTACTACTGTTAGCGTGCCGACCACAAGCCGAGAGAGGACCCATGCGCACGGACACAGCGGCCCACCGGGTGCTGGCAGCCCTACCCGACTGGGGAAACGTGACTTCCCAACTCAACGCTGAGATCGCCAAGCGGATGGGAGTCACCCTGAGCGATCTGGACGGGCTGCACGCGCTCGCCAAGGACGGACCGGCCACCGCGGCCACACTGGCCAAACACGTCGGACTGACGTCGGGCTCGGTGTCACGCATGATCGACCGGCTCGACGAGGCAGGCTGCGTCAGGCGGATCCAGGATCCCGGAGACCGGCGCAGGGTACTCATCGAGCCCACGGCCGAAGGTCTCGAACGCGTCCGCGCCTACTACGCCGACCTCGCCGCCTGCACTCACGACGACCTCGCCGCCTTCACCGACGCGGAACTCGCCACAGTGCTGCGTTTCATCCACCTGGTCAACGACAACACCGCGGCCACACTGGCCCTGCTACGAACCGCTCATCCCTAAACGCGTATGCCGCCGGGCTGATCTTGTGCCCTGGCGGCTACCCGCGAGGTGCTGTCCCACGGGTGACAGCAAAGGGCAGGGGCGGCGATCGCCACCCCTGCCCCGAACAGCACTACCTCGTCAGAAATCAGCTGCAGCCGGAGGTGGAACCGCAGCCCTCACAGACGTAGCACGAACCGGCGGGACGCATCTTCGTGCCGCAGGTCATGCACAGTGGGGCGTCGGCGACCGTGCCCAGCTGGATCTCGAGCAGTTCGGTTGAGCTGTGTGCCTTCTCGATCTCCGGCTTCGGCTGTGCGGGCGCGGATTCCACTGTGGACCGCATGCCTTCGAGGTCCACATCGGACGAGCCGTAGTCGTTGTTGACCTGCGCGGAACGCTCACTTGCCGTGTAGATGCCCAACTGGGCGCGCTTCTCCATCGGCAGGTAGTCCAGCGCCAGCCTGCGGAACAGGTAGTCCAGCACGCTGGTGGCGATCCGCACGTCCGGGTCGTCGGTCATGCCCGCGGGCTCGAAGCGCAGGTTCTGGAACTTCGAGACGTAGAACTCCAGCGGGATCCCGTACTGCAGGCCCACCGAGATCGACATCGAGAACGCGTCCATCACGCCTGCCAGGGTCGAGCCCTGCTTGCCCAGCTTGACGAAGATCTCGCCGAGGCCGTCGTCGGGGTACGAGCCCGCGTGCAGGTAGCCCTCCGCGCCGCCGACGGTGAACGAGACCGTCTGCGACGGGCGCTTCTTCGGCAGGCGCTTGCGGACCGGCCGGTACTCGACGACCGTCTCCTTCTCCGCCGCCTTGTCCGCGCGGGCGCCCTTGCCCGCCGACAGCGGCTGGCCGACCTTGCAGTTGTCGCGGTAGATCGCCAGCGCCTTCAGGCCCAGCTTCCAGCCCTGGAAGTAGATCTCCTCGACGTCCTCGACGGTCGCCGCCTCCGGCATGTTGACCGTCTTGGAGATCGCGCCGGAGATGAACGGCTGCACCGCGGCCATCATCCGGACGTGCCCCATCGGGGCGATCGACCGCTCGCCCATCGCGCAGTCGAACACCTCGTAGTGCTCGCGGCGCAGGCCCGGCGCGTCGATGACGTGCCCGTGCTCGGCGATGAACTCGATGATCGCCTCGACCTGCTCGTCCTGGTAGCCCAGGGACTTCAGCGCACGCGGCACGGTCTGGTTGACGATCTGCATGGAGCCGCCGCCGACCAGCTTCTTGAACTTCACCAGCGCCAGGTCCGGCTCGATGCCGGTGGTGTCGCAGTCCATCATCAGGCCGATGGTGCCGGTCGGCGCGAGCACCGACGCCTGCGCGTTGCGCCAGCCGTCCCGGACGCCGACCTCAAGGCCACGACGCCATTCCTCGCCCGCGATGCGCTGGATCGCGGTGTCGTCCGCGGACAGGGTGCGGATCAGGTCGTTGGCCGCGGCGTGCTTGCGGATCACGCGGATGTGCGGCTCGGCGTTGCGGGCGTAGCCGTCGTACGGGCCGACGACACCGGCGAGCTCGGCGGAACGGCGGTACGCGACGGCGTTCATCAGCGAGGTGATGGACGCGGCGAGCGCGCGGCCGCCCTCGGAGTCGTACGCGTGGCCGGTCGCCATCAGCAGTGCGCCCAGGTTGGCGTACCCGATGCCCAGCTGGCGGAACTTGCGCGTGGTGTCGGCGATCGGCTCGGTCGGGAAGTCCGCGAAGCAGATCGAGATGTCCATCGCGGTGATGACGAACTCGACCGCACTGACGAACTTCTGCGCCTCGAACGTGCCGTCCGGACGCAGGAACTTCATCAGGTTCAGCGACGCGAGGTTGCAGCTGGAGTTGTCCAGGTGCATGTACTCGCTGCACGGGTTCGACGCGGTGATCCGGCCCGACTCCGGGCAGGTGTGCCAGTCGTTGATGGTGCTGTCGTACTGGATGCCCGGGTCGGCACAGTTCCACGCGGCCGTGGCCAGCTTGCGGAACAGCTGCTTGGCGCTGACCTCTTCGATGACGTCGTTCGTGCCGCGCGAACGCAGGGCGAAGTCGCCGTCGTTCTCCACCGCGTGCATGAACTCGTCGGACACGCGGATCGAGTTGTTGGCGTTCTGGTACTGGACCGAGGTGATGTCCTTGCCACCGAGGTCCATGTCGAAGCCCGCGTCGCGCAGGACGCGGATCTTGGCTTCTTCCTTGGCCTTGGTCTCGATGAACTCCTCGACGTCCGGGTGGTCCACGTCGAGCACGACCATCTTGGCCGCGCGACGGGTCGCGCCACCGGACTTGATCGTCCCCGCGGACGCGTCGGCGCCGCGCATGAACGACACCGGGCCGGACGCCGTGCCGCCGGAGGACAGCAGCTCCTTGGACGAGCGGATCCGGGAGAGGTTCAGGCCCGCGCCGGAACCGCCCTTGAAGATCAGGCCCTCTTCCTTGTACCAGTTGAGGATCGACTCCATGGTGTCGTCGACCGCGAGGATGAAGCAGGCGCTGACCTGCTGCGGCGACGCGGTGCCGACGTTGAACCAGACCGGCGAGTTGAAGCTGAACACCTGGTGCAGCAGCATGTAGGTGAGCTCGTGCTCGAAGATCTCGGCGTCGTCGGCCGTGTCGAAGTACTCGTGCTCCACACCGGCGGCCACGTACTTCTTCACCACGCGGTCGATCAGCTGGCGCAGGCTGCCCTCCCGCACCGGCGAGCCGACCGCGCCGCGGAAGTACTTGCTGGTAACGATGTTGACCGCGTTGACCGACCAGAAGTCGGGGAACTCGACGCCGCGCTGCTCGAAGTTCACCGACCCGTCACGCCAGTTGGTCATCACCACGTCGCGGTGCTCCCACGTGACCGCGTCGTAGGGGTGCACTCCCTCGGTCGTGAAGACCCGCTGCATCCGCAGGCCCTTGACCTGCTGATCTCCCCCAGCGGGCACACCCACCGTCTCCGTCATGACCGGTCCCTCTCCCTCTTGCTTCGCGATGACTGGCGCGGCCACGGCCGGGGTCCCCGTCCGATCCGGTCCGAGCGAATTCCTCTTCGTTGTCCTGCTCTTCGGCCGGGTCCGGCGGCTCACTGCTCCGCCTCCGACCGGTTGGCGATCGCTTCCCTCAGGTCCGCGATCTCCTTCTCGAAGTCCTCAACCGATGTGAACGACCGGTACACGCTGGCGAACCGCAGGTACGCGACCTCGTCGAGCTCGCGCAGCGGCCCGAGGATCGCGAGGCCCACCTCGTGGCTGGGGATCTCGGCGGCACCGGCCGACCGGATCGTCTCCTCCACCTTGTGCGCCAACTGCTGCAGCGCGTCCTCGTCGACCGGCCTGCCCTGGCATGCCCGCTGGACGCCGCGCACGACCTTGTCCCGGCTGAACGGCTCGGTCACGCCGGAGCGCTTGACCACCGCCAGCACAGCCTCCTCGACCGTCGTGAACCTGCGGCCACAGCTGGAGCACGATCGCCTGCGCCGGATCACCTGGCCCTCGTCGACCTCACGCGAGTCGACGACCCGCGAGTCGGAGTGCCGGCAAAACGGGCATCTCATCGCACGCCCCCTCTTCTCACGGACAGTCACCCGGCAACACCCGTGCGTCACCGCAACAGCCTGGTTGGTGATCGACTTGTGGATGGAGCGTGGACAACCCGTCCGACCCCAGCCCCAACCTGTGGACTACTTACAGCGGTGTAACTACTAGATGTTGGGGTGACAGTATGCCCGAGGCCTATCCGATGCAAGTCGACACGGCGTGTCTCCCCCGGTCGGGGAGTCGGAGTGGTGAGCACCACACGCGGAGTGGATCCGGACCGGACAGCACGGGCGCAATCAGCCGTTCGAGGGAACATCAGGACGAGCGACCGCCCACAGTGCGCGCTCACGGTAGGCAACCGAACGAGCGATCCACTTGGCAGGTCCACCCCGTACACAGGTCGCCGCGGAGGGACACACAACCTTCACGGGACCCGCCCATTCGGGACCCAACGCGGCCCGCGCACCGGCCGTCTCCAGGACAACGCGACAAACACGACGAGAAGGAGACACGGCGATGAGCTTTTTCGGACTCGGCAGACCCGTCGCCGCGCTGCTGGCCGAGAAACCCGTGGCCGGCTGGCTGCGCGACCGTGAACCGACCGCGTGAAACAGCGGGAAATCCGGCGGGACGATCGGTACTGTCGATCTCATGCGGATCCACCTGAGCGGCTTCCGGTAGCTACGCCAGGAAAGTCCTGGCGGTGCTACCAGGGAGCTTGCCTTGTCCCGCACCGTCCATCACAAGACGACGCCGCAATGGTCCGGCACAAGCCCATGGCGGACTACCACGGTTGTCGGTTTTCGCTACAGCGCGGCGGTTCTCGCCGACGCGCGAGATCACCGGCCACGACCACAGCGCGTCCGGCGCCGAGTCGACTTCTACTCATTCCCCCGCTCCCTGGCGCGCGACACCGAGGTCAGCCGCCTGGCCGAGATCACCGAACGCCGCGCGCGCCAGACACTGCGCCGGGAGCTGGCCGGTATCCGCCGCCGCGTGAACCGCCTTTCCACCGGCGCTCTGCACTGGTGTGACATCGACGTCACACCCGCACGCCACCGCCACGAGGGGATCTGGCACTCGTGGTGAACACTGTCGGCGGCTCAGGGCGCTGACGGGACCTGGAGCGCCTGCCCGGCGAGCACGTTGTTGCCGGAGATCTCGTTGAGTTCGTGGATCCGGGCGATCACCGCCTCGGTGTCGTAACCGGGCGCGGATCGCTCGGCCACATCCCAGAGGCTCTCGCCGGGCTGCACCCAGACCACCGCAGTGCGCTCGGGGACCACGTCGGCCGTGAGGGCACCCGCGACGCTGCCGACGCCCAGCACTGCGGCGAACATCCCGGCTCCGATGAGAATGGTCGCGGCGACACGCCTGCGGCGGCGGACCGTCGGAGTGCAGGCGGCGACGCGAGCGTGCGACGGCCTGCGCTGCTGCGCCTTGCGGCGCGCCCGACGGGGCGCCTTGGGCTCGGCGACACGGGCCCGCTTGACCGGTTTCGACTCCTCGACCTCGGGCAACGGCGGCACCAGCCGGAGCGTGGGCCTGGTTTCCTGGCCCAGCTGTGACAGGTCGATCTGGGTGCGTACCGGAGCCGCCATGTCTTATCCTCCTCGAGCGACCTGAGATCGAACACCGGTTCGATCGAACGTCCGTGCGAATGTGTACCACCAACCACCGACAAAAATCGAGATCTGCTCGGCGTGTCCCTCGAACAGGTGTTTGATCTCCAGGTCGAAGCGGACTACGGTCGGTAAAGATGATCGAGCTCGCCCACAGGTGGGCGAGGATTTTTGGAGGCGGAAGCGGTGCCGCAGCGCAGCAAGACACCAGAGCAGGGCGACAACATCCGCCCCTTCCCTGAGCCGACCGAGGAGCTGGACTCCGGCACCCTGCCGCCGCGTCAGCGCGCGGTGCTCGAGGTGATCAGAGCCTGGGTCGAACGGGTCGGCTATCCGCCGAGCGTGCGCGAGATCGGCGAGGCGGTCGGCCTCACGTCCACGTCGTCGGTCGCCTACCAGCTCAAAGCCCTCGAACGGAAGGGCTACCTGCGCCGGGACCACAACCGGCCGCGGGCGATCGGCGTGCTGCCGCCGGACGCGGACGCGGCCCAGTTGGCCGGGGACGACACTCCGGTCCCGACGCCCGCCTACGTCCCGGTGCTCGGCCGGATCGCGGCCGGTGGGCCGATCCTGGCCGAACAGGCCATCGAGGACGTCTTCCCGCTGCCGAAGGAGATCGTCGGCGAGGGCTCGCTGTTCCTGCTGAAGGTCGCGGGCGACTCGATGATCAACGCGGCGATCGCCGACGACGACTGGGTCGTGGTGCGCCAGCAGTCGGTCGCGGACAACGGCGAGATCGTCGCGGCGATGATCGACGGCGAGGCCACGGTCAAGACGTACAAACTGCGCGACGGCCACGTCTGGCTGCTGCCGCAGAACGAAGCGTACGACCCGATCCCCGGCGACGAGGCCACGATTCTCGGAAAGGTGGTCGCGGTCCTGCGGCGGCTCTAGAACGAATCCGGCCGTAGATGATCACTGGGGAGTGAACTTCCGCCGTTCGGGCGCGTACTCGAGGGTTGAACCGGTTAACGTCTGGTCAATGACCGGCCGCAAACCCTTGCGCCGCACAGCGTGGAGCATGCTGATCGGTGGTGTGGCGGCGACCGCGCTGATGCTCGGCGGAAGTGCCGTGGTCATCGGGCACGGCGAGACCGCCAGTTCAGCCGAGCCCGCAGTCTGGCCGGCGGGCGTGGACATCGGCGTGTTCCGGTCGGCCAGTACCGACAGCCGGGGCACGGCCTGCACCGTCACCCAGCCCGACGGCCGCACGAGCATGGTGTGGCCGCGGTTCGGTGAACGCCTCAGGTCGGAGTCCGCCGACGCGGCCACCATCGCGTGCGCCCCGTCGGCGACAGTGCTGTCCGAAGGGAAGCTCGCGGTCGCGCGGATCACCCGCAGCGAATGGATCGCGCTGCCGCTGATCGTGATGTTCCTCGGCGCGTTGCTGTTCGTCCCCCGGGTCACGATGCTCTGGACCAGCCTCAGCCGACCGTTCGGCAACCGGCTGCGCCGCCGGGTCTGAGATCCACCGGGTCTAGCGCCGAGAAGTCCCCTTGCGCCCGAGGTAGGCCAGGCCGCCCAGGACCACGAGGACGCCGATCACGACGGCCAGCCACGTCGGGAACCCGGAGTCCTTGGTGGCCGGTGCCGCGTTCGTGTCCCCCGCCGCACCGGCGGAGTTCCCCGGTTTCGCGCCCGGTTTGGCATCAGGGGACACCATTCCCGTCGCGCCCGCGATGGCCCTGATCGGCTGGCCGACGCCTTCCGAGCCGGTCAGCAGCGTCCCGTCCGGTTCGAAGGCGATGGTTTCGCCCTGCGGTTCGTTCGGCAGCGGCACCCGCACGGGCTCCCGGCCGAGCGCCGCGACGATGTCGCCGTCCGGGGCGCTGTAGAGGTAGGCGTCGGTGTACGTCCGCAGCGCCACGACCTTCCCGTCGGGGCTGACCGCGCCGCCGGTCACCAGGATCGAGCCGATGGCGTGCGGGATCTGCGTAGGACCGCCTGGTGTGTCGGTGCTTTTCAGGTCGACCGCGGCCACTTTGGTCAGTTTCACCGGACCGGGACTCTGCAGCGCGCCTTCCGGCCGGTAGACCTGCGCCGCGCCGAACGGCTCCTTGGTGACCAGGTAGGGAACGCCTTTCTGGTCCATCAGCAGGGCTTCGGCGTCGTGCTGGCCGTCCGGATAGGACAACCGGTACAAGGTGGCCTTGCCGTCCGGGGTCAACGCGTGCAGCGCGACGTTGTCGCGTTTCTTGCCGTTGTCCCCGGTGTCGGCCAGCCAGAACGTGCCGTCCTTGGTGCGCGCCATGTCCTCGACGTCGAACGGGTCCGTCTTGTTGGTGATGGTGCGCTCGAGCTTGCAGTCCTTGGACAGCACGAAGACGGTCAGCTTGGTGCCGCCGTCGTTGGTCGCGTACATCTTGGAGCCGTCCGACGCCAGGCCGGACAGCTCTCCGATGTTCTTGTTGTTGAGCACGCAGCGCTCAACCGGGTCCGCGTGTACCGCCGGGACCGGGGCGAGCGCCACGGCAAGAGCCAAGGCGCCTCCCCACGCCAAGGCTCTCCGTGCTCCGATCACAACCAGTAGACGCGTCAGGCCGGGGCGCCGTTGCTTGTGAACTGGCCCAGTGCTCCGGCCAGGTCACCATTCACCCGTGCGTGCAGCTGGGTGCCCTCCTGGGTGTGACGCTCAGCAAGCACCTCACCCTCCCGGTGCACCCTGGCCACGAGCTCGCCCCGGGCGTACGGCACCAGCACGTCGACCTCGACGTTCGGCCTCGGCAGCGCCGTGGCCAGGTGCTCGCGCAGCTCGTCGAGCCCGAGGCCCTTGTGCGCCGAGACGAACAGCGCACCGGGCAGCAGGTGACGCAGGCGCGCCAGCTGCAGCTCGTCCGCCACGTCGATCTTGTTCACCACCAGGACCTCCGGTGGCATCGCCGTGTCGTTGCGCTCGACGATCTCGTTGAGCACCTCGCGCACCGCGTTGACCTGCCACTCCGGGTTGTCGTCCGCGCCGTCCACCACGTGCACCAGCAGATCGGCGTCGGCCACCTCGTCCAAGGTGGACCGGAACGCCTCGATCAGCTGGTGCGGCAGGTGCCGCACGAACCCGACTGTGTCGGTCAGCGTGTACGTCCGCCCGTCCGGGGTCTGGGTGCGCCGAGTGGTCGCGTCCAGTGTGGCGAACAACGCGTCCTCGACCAGCACGCCCGCGCCGGTGATGGCGTTGAGCAGGCTGGACTTGCCCGCGTTGGTGTAGCCCGCGATGGCCACGCTCGGCACCTCGTTGGCCACCCGGCGGCCGCGCTTGGTCGCCCGCACGCCGGTCATCGCCGCGATCTCCCGCCGGAGCTTGGAGATCCTGGCGCGGATCCGCCGCCGGTCGGTTTCCAGCTTGGTCTCACCGGGGCCACGCAGACCCACACCGCCGTTGCCGCCGCCCGCCCGGCCACCGGCCTGCCGGGACAGCGACTCACCCCAGCCGCGCAGCCGCGGCAGCAGGTACTGCAGCTGGGCCAGCTCGACCTGGGCCTTGCCCTCCTTGGACCGCGCGTGCTGCGCGAAGATGTCCAGGATCAGCGCGGTCCGGTCGATCACCTTGACCTTCAGGCGCGCCTCCAGCTGGCGCAGCTGGCCAGGGGAGAGCTCACCGTCACAGATCACTGTGTCCGCGCCGGTCGCCAGCACGGTCTGCAGGATCTCCTCGACCTTGCCGGAGCCGACGTAGGTGGCCGGGTCCGGCCGGTCACGCCGTTGGACGAGGCCTTCGAGAACCTCGGATCCGGCCGTCTCGGCCAGCCGGGCGAGCTCGGTCATGGACGCTTCGGCGTGCTCGGCCGTGCCCTCGGTCCAGACACCGACCAGAACCACCCGTTCGAGCCGCAGCTGGCGGTACTCGACCTCGGTGATGTCGGAAAGCTCGGTGGACAGCCCGGCCACTCGACGTAGCGCGGAACGGTCCTCGAGCTCCAAATCCCCCGTCGAGACCAGTTCTTCCGCGAAGTCTTCCGTCATTGAGTAAGCCCTGTCCTTACCTGTAGTAGCTATGTTACCCACCCATAGTCGCACGTCCGGCGGAATCCGCCGATTGGTTATCGCACCCCGTACAACGCCGCGAACCACCCAATTCGTTCCCAACGCCCGGATGAGTCGGGCAAGGTGGTCGGGTGTCCTTATTCCGCCACCACGACTTCCGCCAGCTCTGGGCCAGCGACACGATCAGCCAGTTCGGCACGTTCATCGGCCAGACCGTCCTGCCGCTCGTCGCGGTCACCGTGCTCGCCGCGACACCGTTCGAGATGGGCCTGCTGACAGCAGCGGAGACGGCAGCGTTCCTGCTGATCGGGCTGCCCGCGGGGGTGTGGGTCGACCGGATGCGGCGGCGGACGCTGATGATGCGGGCCGACATCGCGCGGGCAGCGCTGATGCTCAGCATTCCCGTGGCGTGGTGGGCCGGGGTGCTGACACTGCCGCACATGATCGTCGTGGGCCTGTTGGTCGGCGTGTGCACGGTGTTCTTCGACGTGTCGTACCAGTCGTACCTGCCCGCGCTGGTCAGCCGGGAGAACCTGCTGGACGGGAACTCGAAACTGCAGGCCAGCCAGCAGGTCGCGTTGATCTCCGGTCCGGCCGCCGGTGGTGGGCTGGCCACGCTGTTCGGCGCGGCCAACGCGACGGCCGCGGTCGGCCTCGGTTTCGTCGCGTCCTGGTTCTTCCTGTTGCGCATCAAGAGGGTCGAGCCGCTGCCGGAGCGGGAGCACGGCGCCAGGCTGCGCACCGAGGTGCTGACAGGCCTGAAGTTCATCTTCCACAACAAGATGTTGCGCGCGATCGCGCTGACGGGCACCACCGCCGGGTTCTTCTTCCAGATGGAGACCGCCGCGATAGTGCTGTTCCTCGCCAAGGACCTCAGCCTGAACAACGCTCAGGTGGGGCTCGTGCTCGCGGCCGGCGGCGTCAGCGGCGCACTGGGCGCGGTCACCGCGAACTGGTGGTACCGCAGGATCGGCAACGCGCGGGCGATCTGGGTGTCACTGGTGGCCATCGCGCCGTTCGAACTGCTGATCCCACTGGCTCGTCCCGGCTGGACGGTGTGGCTGACCGTGGTGGGCATGCTCGGCGTCGGGTACGGCGTCACCGTGCACAACATCGCGCAGGTCAGTTTCCGCCAGTCGATCTGCCCCGACCGGCTGCTCGGCCGGATGAACGCCAGCATGCGGTTCATGATCTGGGGCGCGTTCCCGCTCGGGTCACTGGCAGGCGGCGTGCTGGGTGAGGTGATCAGCGTGCGCGGCGCGCTGTGGGTCGCCGCCGTCGGATTGTCGCTGTGCTCGCTGCCGTTGTTCTTCTCGCCGATCCGGACGACGATCAGGACGCCGACTCCCACCAGCGGCGATCCAGTTGTCCACGGGCAACCAACACCGCAGGGCCAGTGAGCGTGCTGCCGTCCTCGGTGATCTCCACGCGAACCCTGCCGCCGAGCACATCCACATAGGACGCTCCGGTCGGCTCGTCCAGCAGGTGCAGCAACGAGGCCACGGCGGCGACCGTGCCGGTCCCGCAGGAGCGGGTCTCCCCCACACCGCGTTCGTGCACGCGCATCTGGATCGCGTCAGGCCCCTTGCGGCGGAACAGTTCCACGTTCACGCCGTGTGGGAACAGCACTGGGTCGTGCCCTGGCGGCACGGTCAGGTCCAGGTCCGCGGGGTCGCTGTCGATCAGGCACGCCAGGTGCGGGTTGCCGACGTCGATCGCGACGCCCGGGTACGCCTCACCGGACACGATCGCCTGCGAGCGGCCGAACACCCTCGCCGGTCCCATGTGGAGGGTGACGGACCCGTCGTCGTGCGTGCGCACCGGGCGCGGGCCGGACCGCGTGCCGACGACGAACTCGCCCGGCTCGGCCAGGCCCGCGTCGACCAGGTAGGCGGCGAACAGGCGAAGGCCGTTGCCGCACATCTCGGCGATCGAGCCGTCGGCGTTGCGGTAGTCCATGAACCAGCCGTCCGGATCCACATCGGCCAGTCGGTGCCGAACGTCCTCGGCCTCGTTGTCCAGCACAGCCGCGCCCTTGACCACACGCAGCACACCGTCGGCGCCGAGGCCGCGGTTGCGGTCGCAGAGAGCGCGGACGTGCGCCGCGGTCACCTCCAGCGTGCCGTCGAGATCCGGCAGCAGCACGAAGTCGTTCTCGGTGCCGTGGCCCTTGAGGAATTCGATGTCCCGCACCCGTCCCAGGTTACGGGGTCACCAGCCGGAGCACGTCCTCGAGGAGGGTGTCCGCGCCCGCGTCCAGCCAGGTGATCCGCTTGTCACGCCGGAACCACGACCGCTGTCTGCGCACGAACCGACGGTGCCCCTGTGCGGTCAGCGCGGTCGCCTCGGCCAGGTCGTACTCGCCGTCGAAGTGCGCGAGCACCTGCTGGTAGCCGAGGGCACGCGACGCGGTGAGGCCGTCTCGCAGGCCGATCCCCTCCAGCGCACGGACCTCGTCGACGAACCCGGCGGCGAACATCCGCGCCACGCGCTCGTCGATCCGCGCGTCCAGTTCGGCGGGCTCGCGGTCGAGGCCGATCAGCACCGTGCCGTAGCGGGCGGGGCCCGGCTTGGGCATGGTCGCGGAGAACGGGCGGCCGGTCAGCTCGATCACCTCCAGCGCGCGCACCACGCGGCGGCCGTTGCTCGGCAGGATCGCGCCTGCGGCGACCGGGTCGAGCGAGGACAGCCGCTGGTGCATCAGCGCGACGCCGACTCCGGCCAGTTCCTCCTCCAGCCTGCCCCGGATCTCCGGGTCCGTGCCGGGGAACTCCAGATCGTCCAGTACGGCCTGGACGTACAGGCCGGAGCCGCCGACCAGGACCGGCACCCGGCCCGCGGCCATGACGTCCTCGACGGTCTGTCGCGCGTGCCGCTGGTAGGCGGCCACTGAGGCGGTCTCGGTCACGTCGAGCACGTCGAGCAGGTGGTGCGGCACGGTCTCGCGTTCGGCGCGGGTGACCTTCGCCGTGCCGATGTCCATCCCGCGGTAGAGCTGGGACGCGTCGGTGTTGACCACCTCGCCGCCGAGCCGCTGCGCCAGTCGGATGCCCAGGTCGGACTTGCCGGTCGCGGTGGGGCCGACGACTGCGATGGGTGTGGTCACGGCTGCCCAGGCTCCCAGACGGTCACATGGTAGGCGACACCGAAGGGCACCATCAGCTCGCTGGAGACACACCGCCACGCACCGTGCTGCTCGGCGGCTCCGGCCAGCACCTGCCACGGGGCCCTGCCCTGCGCGCCTAGTTCGGTCGCGAGGTCCTCGTCGAGGGCGAGCAGGGCGGCCGGGTCGGCGGCCTGGAACGCCTTCTGGACGGCGTTGTCGAAATCGTCCGCGCGCTCGTCGGGGCGGCCTGGAGCACGGTCACCGTGCCTCGGCGAGCCGTCGCCGAGCACGAGCAGTCCAATTGGATCGTCCTGGCGTTTGGCGAGGTGTCCGCCCAGCGCACGGCACTGTTCGCTCGTCGCATCCGGAGAAACCAACTGGATGCTCACGCTACGTGCATCTGCTTGCTCCCGCAACCATCCGGCGACCAACACCGGCAACGGCAGCGCCGGATCGACATCACCCTCCGTGTCCTGCGTCAACCGGACGCGGACGTCCACCCCGAACCCGCGGAAGGTGCCGACGGCATCGTCCGTGACCTCGCCGAATCCCGGCGCGATCGCGATCCACCTGCGGGAACCCGCCGCCAGCGCCCGCGCCGCGGCGACGCACGCACGGCGCACCGCGGCCACCTCAGGCACGTCCGCGACGACCAGTTCGGGCACCAGGAGCGGTGGATAAGGCACGACAGCGGCGCGGACGATCACGCTGTGAGACGTTACTAGGATGGCCACAGCTGAGCCTGGTGGTTCCGACTCGGGCGTTGACCTGTTTGAATGCGCGCGGAACCTGTCGCCTACGCGACGAGGATTCCAGGTTGCTGGGCCCCGTCGAACGACGGGGCGCCCGTGGGAGGCGCGGGCACGCAGGCGAGGAGGAGCCGGCGATGACGGACAGGGAAACAACCCAGAGCACGGACGTGGTCGAGGTCGAGACAGTGGTCGAGGTCGAGGTCGAGACAACGGAGGTCGCTGTGGCCGAGTCGGCTGCCACGGTCGAGCCTGCCGCTGGTGAAACCACCGCTGGTGAGACCGCAGCTGTGGAGACCGCAGCGCCCACCGCGCTCATAGCACCCGCGCCGGTTCCGGCCGCGTCCACCGACCCGAGCAGGTGGGGCAGGGTGGACGAGTCCGGCCAGGTCTTCGTGAAGACCGCGGACGGCGAGCGGTCGGTCGGCTCGTGGCAGGCGGGTGAACCGGCGGAGGGGCTCGCGCACTTCGCGCGGCGCTTCGACGACATCCGCACCGAGGTCGAACTGCTCGAGGCACGGATCGTGTCGGGGGCAGGTGACCCGAAGCAGTCCTTGACGAGCGCCAAGCACATCAAGGAGAGCCTGGTCGACGCGGCCGCGGTCGGTGACCTCGTCGCGCTGGAGGCACGTCTCGAGTACGTGCTGGCGCACGCCAAGCAGGCCATCGAGGCCTCGAAGGTGGCCCGTGAGGCAGCGCGGGCCGCGTCGGTGGCGCGCAAGCAGGAGCTGGCCGAGGAGGCCGAGCAGATCGCGTCGGAGTCGACCCAGTGGAAGGCCGCGGGCGATCGGCTGCGCACGATCCTGGACGAGTGGAAGACCATCCGCGGTGTCGACCGGAAGACCGACGAGCAGCTGTGGCGCCGGTTCTCCAAGGCACGGGACACCTTCAACCGCAGGCGCGGTTCGCACTTCGCGGACCTCGACCGGCAGCGCTCGACCGCGAAGGCCCGCAAGCAGGAACTGGTCGAGGAGGCCGAGCAGATCGCGGACTCCGACGACTGGGGCCCGACGGCCGGTCGCTACAAGGCGCTGATGACCGAGTGGAAGGCGGCCGGGCGGGCGCCGAAGGACTCGGACGACGCACTGTGGCAGCGGTTCCGCGCGGCGCAGGACAAGTTCTTCGCCCGCCGGTCGGCGGCGTTCAACGAGCGCGACGCGGAGTTCCACGACAACGCGAAGGCGAAGGAGGACCTGCTCGTCGAGGCCGAGAAGATCACCATCTCGGACCTGGACGCGGCACGGTCGCACCTGCACCGCATCCAGGAGCGCTGGGAGTCGATCGGCAAGGTCCCGCGCGAGCGCGTGCGTGAACTGGAAGGCCGACTGCGCGCGGTCGAGGAGAAGGTCCGGAACGCCGCGGACCAGCAGTGGCGCCGCACCGACCCGGAGGCCCAGGCCCGCGCGGCCCAGTTCCGCGAGCGCGTCGAGGAGTTCGAGTCCAAGGCCGCCAAAGCCCGCGCGGCAGGCGACAACCGCCGTGCCGAGCAGGCCGAGGCACAGGCCGCGCAGTGGCGCGAGTGGCTGGCCGCCGCCGAGCAGGCGGTCGCGACCCGCTGAGGCATCGAGACTGTCCGGCCCGGCCTGCTCAGCCGGACCGGACAGCCCGGCGCGACACTATGACGATGCACCCAGACTCAGCTGTTCTGGCGGAATTGCGCGACAAGTTGGCCGCGGCGGGCGCGCCTGCCGAGGTGCTCGCGGTGTTCGACGGTCCCGGCAGCCCAGAGCAAGTGTTGCAACGACTCGACGCACTGGACGTCATGCCCAGCCCCGACGAGGTGATGTCGGGGTTGCTGGAGAATTGGGCGTTCACGCTCCGCCACAGCATCAACCCGCTCGAGGTGGAACTTTTCGGTCTCGAGTTCGTCCACATGATGGACACATCGGCACCGGATGCGGCCGAGGTGCCCGTGATGCTGATCAGCCTCGCCGCCGACGCGGAGCGAACAGGCCAGCCCACTGCATTGTCCCTGCTGCGGTTCCTGTCTGTCCTCGGCCCGGACGACGTTCGTGATTACGCGGGGCAAGCCGCTGACCGGATGGTGGCGGCCGGGCTGAAGGACCGGCAGTGGGCAGCGAAGCTTGGCAAGCCGAAGCCCGGACCGTGCTTTGGCTACGGGAGCGCCGAAGCCGGACAGGAGTCGATCGCACTCACGTACACGTACGGCCGGAAGTCCCACGCCCTCGTGGTGCTCATCGACCACGACCTCGGCGGTGGCGTCAAGGACTGTTTCCCGACCGACCAGCCCGGCCTCATCCGAGAACAGTTCAAGGCGCAGGCCGCCGCATACGGCCTGCCGTTCCACGAGTACCAGCCCCACGAGGCACACACGATCATGACTCGCGTGCTGCGAGCACCGCTGTGCCCGCAGCAGCCGGACCAGATCGAGGACCTGGACCTGTATCTGCCTCTGCTCAGTGCGCGTGTGGATCTCCTGACGACAATGACCCCTATCGTGTCGGCGAACACCGTGCACACGGTGAAGGTCTCGCTCCACGGAGCCAAACCACCGATCTGGCGGCGACTTGAGATCTCGTCACAGACCAACCTGGCCGAATTGCACCGTGCCATCCAAGACGCATTCGGTTGGCTCGACTACCACATGTGGGTATTCGACGCGCCCCTTGGCCGGTACGGGGTACCGGATCCCGAACTCGAATTCAACGACGCCAGCCGTACGCCACTCCTGCTTGTTGCTCCAGGCCCTGGCGACCGCCTGCGCTACACCTACGACTTCGGCGACAACTGGGATCACGACATCGTGGTGGAGAAGGTGTCGCCAGCAACACCGGAAGCCGTGTATCCCCGTTGCCTCGCGGGACGCCGAGCGGGACCGCCTGAGGACTGCGGCGGAATCTGGGGCTACGCGCACCTGATCGAGGCACTCGCCGATCCGGAGCACGAGGAGCACGATCACTTGATGGAATGGCTCGGCCTGGATTCCGCGGGCGAGTTCGACCCCGCCCGTTTCGACCTCGCCGAGATCAACCGACGCCTGCACTAGCCGGGCATCCCACACGGGTTTCCCCGACATACCCACCGTGCCCCGGACCACCGGTCATGGACGAGTGGCGCCCCGCCGCAGTTCCCGTGCGCTACGCACTGCGTCGTCGGCCTTGTCCCGCAGGATTTCCACCGTCTCCGGAGCGAAACTGATCTCAACCCGAAAAGATCACGAGCACTGATCGCCAAGGTGCGAAAGGAGGCCCAATGATCGACAACTGGCGCAAGACGACCTACAGCGCCGACAATTCGACATGCGTGGAGACCGGCTGGTCAGACGGCTTAGTCGGCTATCGAGACACCAAGCAGTCGGCGTTATCCGAGGACGTACGTCCCACATTGCTGTTCAGCCACGAGGCCGCCCGAACCTTCCTTACGATGATCAAATCCACGAACGGGTGAACAGGAAACCAGGAGCCCTCGCAGCCGTCTCACGAACCAGTAGTAGCGAACCGATGACCCTTGGTACGCTTCTACGGTTGGCGACCATCATGGGGAGTGAGCGGTGGCTGAGGAATTCCAGACTGGGCAATCAGGCCCAGCACAACAGCAGGTCGAGACCGAAGTGGCGGTCGCACAAGTCAGTCAAGCCATCGCAGGCATGTTCGGCGGCGAATACAACCACCAATCGGGTGGTGGCGGCGCGGGTGGCCACTATGAATTCACCAGCCTCGCCGAACTCGACAGCATCATCACCGAGCTCAAGACCATGGCCGACAGCATCACGTTGGACGGCGAAAGTCTGGATCGAGCCCGAAGTCTGATCACGCCACCAGCCGACGACATCATGAGCACTCTTCAGACCAAGATCACGGTCTTCTCGCTCACGGCTGCCTTCGAACACAATCGGGCAATGTGCCTGGCGGCGGAAGCGGAGATCTCGAAGCTGGTAAAGGCCAGGGAAGCCTATGCGCAAGCTGAGAACCACGGTGCGCAGACGTTTCGAATGCGGGGCTGACCAGGTGCGAAGACTGCTGCTCAGAACCGCCCTTGGCATGGTTATGCTCATGGCCTCGGGGTGCACAGTTACGCAGGCGGGCACCCCCACTGCGACTCGTGACACAGACAACCCGACAAAAACATCTGGGCAACCCGCACCGGGTTCCGACGACGACTACGGTGCACCACGCGTGGCGTACCCCATCGACGGCACACCATTCTTGACCAGGCCGTGCGCCGTACTTACGGCAGCCCAGTTGGAGATCCTCAAACTGCCGCCAGGGAAGCCGGACACCGACAGCGCCATAGCAAGGACGTCCGGCCCCGGCTGCAGCTGGCTCAACAGCGACGCCCGCATGCGTCTCGGAGTCTCACTGCTGTCCGGAAACAAGAAAGGCCTGTCGGACACCTACCGCGGCAAGGACCGGTTCCCTGGGTACTTCGACCCTGTTGAGGTGGACGGACACCCTGCGGTGTTCAACGATTCGGGCAACCACCGGCCAGACGGCACGTGCGGCATGACTGTGGCTTTGTCGGACACGCTGACGTTCCGCGTGTTGGAGCAGGACAGGCTTGGCGTGCAGTCGTGTGAACGCGCTAAGCAGGTGGCGTCGATGGTGATCCAGACGATCAAGGCAGGGGGTTGATGATGTTCTTGTCAGGGCAGGACATCTACGAGAACTTCACCAACGGTCGTGGCACGGCCGACATGGTCGGCAGTGCGGACATCGTCGCCGGGGCCGTCAACAACTACAACCAGCGCGGCGACCAGATCAAGAGCCTGCTCGGCAAGATGGACGGTGTCTGGAAAGGCGATGCCGCCGGTGCCGCGCACCGCAGTGTCGGTCCCTTGGCAGTCGAGCACGCGCTGGCCGCTCCAGCCATGGACGGCATGCGTGACCTGGTGCAGCGCCAAGCCGGATCGTTCAACGACGCCAAGCACACCGTTGTCCCAGTGCCGCCCGCGCCGGAGACAGTTGATCCGCTGGCCGCGTTTCTGAGCCCCGGCGACCTCGTCACCTTCCAGCAACAACTGAACACGCACAACACGGCGACGCAGCACAACGTGGACGTGATGCGCGGGTACGAGAACGCATCGGCCTACAACATGGACATGCCACGCACGTTCGGGTCGATCACCTCAGACCAGTCCGAGATCCGTATCGCACAATCCGCTACTCCCCCGCCGTCTCCGCCAAGCCCTGGCGACCGGCCAAGTCCACGAAAGCCGAAACAGGGCGTGCCGCTCACTGGCGGCATCGGTGAACGGCCGCGCATCGGCACTGCGGAGACGGCAGCGCCCACCATCAATACTCCTGGCGAAGGACCCAGCCACACGGCTCCTCCGTCGCAGACAAGCCCACCAACGGGAACCACACCTGGCGGATACAAACCACTGCCACCACCCGGGCTCGGGACAGGCACCGGAAGCGGACTGGGGACCAGCGGCACAGGGCCTGGAGTCCTGGACAGCGCGACCGGCACCGGAGGTGGCATACCGGCTGCCGGTGTGGGTTCGCCTGGACGTGGCGGAGTCCCTGCCACAACCGCTGGCACCGGTGGGCCTGGGAGCAAACCTGGCGGAGGTCCGGTAGGGAGACCAGGAGTGGGCACGGTGAGCGGTCCCGGAGCCAGCGCTGAAGCTGCGGTCGCGCGGAACACACCGGCAGGGCGAAGCATCCCGGGTGGGATGCCGATGGGCGCGGTTCCCGCCGGGCGAGGCCGAAACGACGAGGACGAGGAACGTCGTCGTGCGTCGTTCCTTGAGGAACCCGATCCGGAAACGGTCTTCGGACTTGACGAACCGACCGCGCCGCCAGTGATCGGCGGCTGACCGCGGTGTTGTGGCCCCTGCCGGTACGGGTGTCTTCCGACACGCTCACCAGAGTGGTCCGGATCGAGAATATCGGCTCGCTGCCGGAAGTTCTGCTGGCACCAGTGGGCTGGCGGCCCGAGGTCGACGACCGAGCGCTGGACGACCAGGCACGGGATGAATGCACCCGACTCAAGTGGCTGGATCACCGTGGCCGACTGGACGTGGACGTGGCTTCGGTGTTGCGCTTGCTGTGCAAGGCCAGCACCGAGGTCTACGGCTGGATCACGGTCGGCCGGACCACGACAGGAGTGCTGGCCTGTTCGAACGGACACCAAGCGCTGCTGTGCATACGGCACGAACCATGGGTGTCGCTGTGCTCGATCCGGCCGGAGGAACTCGCCAACACGGTCGTCGCTCAGGCTCCGATTATCCCTGCGGGGCAAGGTAAGCCCATACAGGTGAGACGGTCCGACGCACTGGCGTTCGACGGTGGCCGACCACGCGCCCACGGCGGGCTCGCTGTGCGACCGGTTCCGGTGGAGGTGCGGAGACTGCTGCGGATCGCAGGTGTCGAGCGAACCGGCGCGGGCGAATTCCACGTGGTCAAAAGGGATTCACTCGGCCGCCGACTGTCTGATGTGGATCCGATTGGTTACGTGGACACCGCGACGGGCCGCTATGTCGCGGTGACCAGCACCGTCGAAGGTGAAACCGAGATGCTCCTCGCCCCGACGAGCCACCATGATCTCGTCGCACGCCTGAACAAGGCGCTCAGCTCACTGGCCACATGAGACACCAGGGCCGGTCGCGGAGTGACCGCGACCGGCCAGTGTTCATTACGAGTTGGGATACGCGGTGGCGACCCCGGTCGCGGTGTCCAGGTCGATCCGGCCGCCCTGGAAGGAACTCCGCTTGCCGCCGGGGATGTCGACCTCGTCCCCAGTCGGGTAGCCAAGGAACGACTTCTCCGCACCCAGCGACCGCCACTTGGCGCGGATCGCGCCATATACGGCGTGCGCTCCCGTTGCCTGGGTCCAGTAGATGGACCCGCCGTTGCCGAAGTCGTTGTACCGTCCCGCGCCGTCCGCGGTGGCGACCGGATCGGTGACGGGCAGACCCAGAACGGCAGAGGCGTGCCCGCCAAGCAGGTCGTAGGCAGCGAGGATCTCACCAGTCAGGTCGTGCACGCCGGTGGCCTGGCTCCAGTACAGACGGCCGCGCTGGTGGTCACGCCACCGCACGCCCCCATCGGCCAGTTCGGTACTGGTCGGGTCGCCGAGCCTGGTGCGTAGGGCGTCGTCGTTGAGCCAACGCACGGTGATCGCCGTTGTCGTCGGGTTCGGCGGATCCACCTGCCATGAGGTGTCCTCGGCGTACCGCGTGGGCGTCTCGAAGTCGTTCTTGCCCAGGTTGTCGGCCGCCCACACCAGGGTGTTGAAGTGGCGGAGCAGTTTCCCGCGCCTGCTGAACGACTCCAGCGACGCGGTGCCGTTCAGCCCCGTCTTGGTGCACCAGGTGGCGTCGGCCTTGAACAGAGGGGTCCCGTCCGATGGCGCGATCACCACCTTCAAACCGTGCTGGCGCAGGTAGTACTCAGGTCGGGCGACCGACTCGAACGAGTGGCAGGTCGCGTCGGCCTTGCCGGGCACGACACGCCAGGTGGCGTCCACGCCGTCCCCGGGTTGCGGCGTGAGGTTGCCCGGACTGATCGTCGCCTGGTCGACGCCCCGCAGGTACGAGCCTTTCGCTCCCGGCGACACGGCCTGCAACGACTGGGTCAGCACCGAGTCCTGATACTGCCCGACACGCAGGAAGTCCCCGACTTCGCTGTCGCTGCTCGCCAACGCCGCGGTCGCGGCCGCCACCAGCGCCGGGTGGACGAGGCTCTGCTCGGCCCTGGTGCGCAGCTCGAACACCAGCCGTCGGTCGGCCTGTCCCTTCTGGGCCAGGAACTTGAGCAGGTCGCGCCGAGCCGCCGCGTGGATCCCGGTGCCGATGTACCGGGTCAGCGCCGCCTCGTCCGGGTCGCGCAACGCGCGCTCCGCGTCGGCACGGACCTCGCTGCCGGGCTGCGCGCGGTCCCACAACTCCATCACGAAGCCGTCGTCCGGCTGAACCAGCATGCCCTCGTCAGGTTCGATGGCGAGCCGGTTCGCCGCCCGGATCCGGGCGTCACGGGCCGCAAGCCGTGCCTTCTTTTCCGCGTCGGCCTGCTGGTCGGCGTCACGCACGGCCTTCTGGTCGGCCTCGCGGGCCGCGAAGATGCCCGTCTCGATGAACTCCGTCAGCTTGGCCGGGGTGCCGTCCTGGTAGGCGGCCATCGCCGCCGCCTTCAGCAACGGCCCGGACGGCCGCTCCCACATCGCGAACACGAAGTCCCGGTTGCTCTGGATCAACAGCTCCGGCGTCGCGATGATCTGGTTGACCGCCGCGGCGGCCATCTTGGCCTCTTTCGCCTTCGTGGCGGTCGCGTCGTCGCGGATCTGGTTGAGCTGGTCGCGCCGGTTGGCCTCACGCACCCCGATCTTGATCCACTGGGTGCACGCGTCCGGGCCCGCCGCGAACGCCAGCTCGGCCGAGGCACGCACCTCACGACCTTTCGCCTGCTGCCACAGGGCGAACACGAAGTTCCGGTCGTTGAGCACGAGCAGGTCGGGCCCGGCGGTGATGCCCAACTCGGCCGCCGCGTCGATCTTGTCCCGCTGGGTGGCCGCGGCGATCGCGGCCTGGGTCTGCTGGTGTGGCGCGGCCGGTGCCGCGCCCGCCGGACTGGCCATCCCGAGCACCGCGGCCAGTGCGGCCGCGGCGACTAATCCGGACCGCGCCGGTCTGTGTCTCATCATGTCTCCGTCTCAGCTGGTCGTCGGGTACGCGGTGGCCACCCCGGTGGCCGCGTCGAAATCGATCCGTCCGTGTTCGAACGTGCTGCGCCTGCCGCCGGGAATGGCGACCTCGTCACCCGTCGGATAGCCCAAAGTGGACTTCTCCCAGCCCATTGAGGCCCACTTCGCCCTGATGGCACCGGATACCGCGTGCGCGCCCGTCCGGTCGGTGGCGAAGACCGACGCCCCGGTCGCCGAGCCCGCGTTGCCGAAGTGGGCGTAGCGGCCGGTCCTGTCCGCTGTGCAACTGTCGTCGGACGCCGGTGCGCCAAGGGCTTTGTGCCCGCCGAGCCGCAGGTACGCCTCAAGGAGCTCCGGAGCCGGGCACGTGGTGCCACGGCCGACGTTCAGGCGGCGGACGCCGGTGGCCGCGCTCCAGTACAGGCGGAACGCCGGGTGTGCCACGCCTTCGTCGTCACGTTCGCGGAAGTCACGCAACCGGACTCCGCCGTCCACCTGCTCCGCGTCCGCCGGTTCGGTCGACAACGGGACGTAGGGGTCGTAGTCCGGCAGGTACTTGTTGAGCCATGCCAGGGTGATCTCGGTCGAGTCGGGGTTCGGCTCGGTGACCCACCAGTAGTACACCTGGCCGACGCCCGCGGTGCCGTCGGTTTCGCGCCGCAGGTAGTCCGCGCCGCCGCGGATCGTCACGCCCGCCGAGGGCAGCCGGGTGTCCACGCACCACGTGGCGTTCCAGGAGAAGTCGTTCGTGCCGTCGGTCGGCCGTACCCCGGCCCGGATCTTCTGGCCGTCGTGGTACCGGACCAGGTAGTGGTTGGGTTTGGTCGCGGACTCCAGCGAACGGCAGTCCGCGTTCGCCAGCCCTGGCCCGATCCGCCAGGTGGCGTCCAGTCCCTCGTCGGGCGCGGGCGTGGGACTGCCTGGCTTCACCACCAGCGCGCCGCTCGCGTCACGCAGGTAGTGCCCGGCGATGTTGCCGTTGAGCGTGGTCCGGCTCAGCGACTGGGTCAGCACCTCGTACTGCCCGTTGGCCAGGAATCCCTGGACCTGGTCGACGCCACCGCTCAACGCGGTCGTCGCGGCCCTGGCCAGGCGGGGTTGCAGCCCGCCGTTCTCCGCCCGTGTCTTGATCTCCTCGACGATCCGCCGGTCGGCCTCGTACTTCTTCTGCAGCACGATGGCGATGTCGCGTTTGTACGCGGCGAACACGCCGGTGTCGATGAACCGGCGCCAGTCTGCGCGGTCGCGGCTGCGCAACGCCTTCACCGCGGCCTTCTCCAGTTCACTGTCCGGTGTGGACCGGTCGGCGATCACGCGGAGAATGTCGTCGTCGGGCAGGCTCACGATGTCCGGCGTCGGGCGCAGGCGGACCACGGACACCGCGCGTCCCCGTGCCGCCTCGGCCTCCAGGCGTGCCTTCTTCGCGGCGTCCGCCGCCGCGTCCGTGTTGATCTTGTCCTGCTGGTCGGCCGCGTGCGCGGTGCGCAGTCCGTTGGCGATGAACTCCTTCTGCACCGGATCCGGCTGGCCGAACGCCTCCAGCGCGGCGGATTTCACCTTCGGGCCGGGCGCCCGCTGGACGATCTCGTAGACGAAGTCGCGGTTGCCCTTGATGACCAGTTCCTCCTCGGGCACGATGCCGAGCACGGCCAGGGCCTGTTCCTTGAGTTCCCGCGCCACTTTGGCCGCTTCGGCGTCCCGCATCTGGTTGGCCTGGTCACGGGTGTTGGCCTGGTGGATGCCCGTGCGGATCCATTCGGTGCACGCCGCGTCCGAACTGGCGAACGCCAGCTCCGCCGACGCGCGCACCTCGGGCCGCTCGGTCGCGCGCCGCCACAGCAGGATCACGAAGTCCTTGTCGTTCAACCGCAACTGCTCGTCAGTCGGGGTCAGGCTCAGCACGAAGGCGGCCTTGACCTTCTCGGTCTCCGCCGCGAACGGCGGTGTCTCCCCCGACGCGACCCGTGGCGCCGCGGGCGGCGGCGCCATCAGCCGGACCTGCGGAGCCGGTTGCCTCGGCGCGGCACTGGCCGACGGACTGATCACCACGATTCCCAGTGCAGCACAGGCCAATGTCGCCAACCTTCGCCCTGTCCTCGCGCGAACCGACGGTCTGTCCACCTGGCTTCGAGATCCGGCTCTGCTCATGCTTCTACTCTCAGTGTCCGTGGTTGCTACGGGAGGTCGGCCCAGATGCCTTTCCATTTCCGGTATTCGTCGAGCTCCGGCGAATCCCGGAACAGGTGATCGACCATTTTCAGTGGAATCATCAGCCATTTCGGATCACGCAGCTTCAGGATCTCCACCTTGTCGAGGGTTCGCACGCGCCAAGCTCCCTCCTTAGCTTCGGCGAGCGTCACCGGCAGCGCGGCGAGGTAGTCGCGGAGCAGTTCATCCGGGTCGAGAAAGGGAAAACCGGGCCGAGGGGACAGTTCTCGCATCAGCGACGCCGACAGGTTGAACCGCGCGTAGCGCATGCTTCTCGCCGGTTGCCCGCCGTACGTTTCAGCTGCACGGAAGACGCTGTCCGCGAGTTCGGCACTGTGCCGCAGTTCGTCGTCGGTCAGCTCATCGCAGGCCGCGACGAACTTCTCCGGGTAGCGCTCGACCAGCACCAGCCAGTCGTAGTGGCCGCCTCGCTCAAGGGGACCGAGGCGCTCGAACTCCGCGATCCGCATGTCGTCGAGATAACCGACCAGCTGACGAAAATCCAGCCGGACGATGGTCTGCCGATCAGGCAGCATGGAAGGTCACCCCCGCTTGCCTGAACGCGTCCGTCGCGATCTTCAGGTAGGCGTTGCCCAGTTTGGATCCGGGCCGATAGCGGCCGTAGTGCCCACTTTCCAGGTCGATGTTCAACCCGAAGTACCCGGCATCGGCCGACCCGGCGATCTCGCACTCGCCCGCGGAGCGGACATCGTCCCCGCCGCTGAGCACCGGGTGCTTGATCTCCTCGCCGTGTTTCACCTTGGGGATCACCCGAACCGAACCGTCCCGCAGCACCGCCCATTTCATCTTCTCACCGCTCTGCACGAGCGCGTCGAACTCGGGTGTGCCGAGCCTGATCGGGGAAACGCCGAGCCGTTTCGCGGTCGCGAGCTCCGCGACGAGGTCACCGGGGAACTTGTTGCTGAGCAGCTCGCAGATGCTGCCCGACGCGGACACGCCGTGACCCGGTGCGCTCGCACCGACGAGTGTGGAAGCGGCGGAACCCACCGGGCAGACCCGTCGCAGCTTGTCGAGCAGGCCGGTGACCTTGCTGGCGATCTTGCGGATCCGCTCGGACTTCAGCAGGTACTTGCCGACGTTGGCGAGGACCTTGCCGATGGCGGCCGCGATCTGCGGTGCCTTCGCGACGATCGTCGCGAACGACAGGACGTTGATGACCGTCCAGATGCAGGAACCGATGTTTCCCTCGCTGAAGCAGCGTTCCAGGTCCCGCCAGCCGATGAACTCCAGCAGAACCTCGGCGCCGATCTCCGTGAGGAAGGACGAGACGCTTCCGCCGTTCGAGCAACCCTGCAGGATCTGCTGGTACTCGCCCAGCGCCGCCACGCCCTCGTCGGTCGACTGCATCAACGCCATGTCGTCGGCGGTCACACCGGGCAGGCACGAGGCGACCTGCTGTGCCTCGCCCTTGCGGCGTTCGGCCTCGTCTCTGGCCAACTGCTGCTCGATGCGGTCGATGGCCTGCTGGATCTCGATGCCCATCTGGTAGGCGCGTTTCATCGACTCGGTCGCCTCGTCGGCGTTGGCCTGTGCCCGGTCGGCGGCGGCCTGCGCCTCGGTGGCGGAGCGCTCGGCCGCGTCAGCCGCCTTGTTCGCCGCTTCCGCGTCCAGCCCGGCCTGTTCGGCGGCGGCGTTGGCGGCATTGGATTCCTGGGTGGCCTGCTCCGCGGAACGTCCCGCGATGGTCGCGTCCTCGTTCGCGGCGTTGGCGGCCTGGCGGGCTCTGGTCGCGTAGTCGTGAGCGGCCTTGTCGTGCCGCGTGGCCGCCGCGGCGGCTTCCCGTGCCTTGGCACCGTCCACCGCGGCCTCAGCAGCCGACTTCTGTGCGTTCGCCGCGGATTGCTGTGCGTTCGCCGCCGACTTGGCGGCGTTGGCGGACGCCTGGTATGCCGCCTTCGCGTCACCTTCCGCGCGGTCAGCCGCCTTCTGTGCCAGCACCGCGGCGGCTTGTGCCTCGTTGGCCCGGTCCTGTGCGGCCTTGGCTTGTTCGTCGCCCACCTGCTGTGCTTGCCTGGCGACCTCGGCGATCCAGTCGGCGTCGAGGTCGGACCCGGTGAACGGGGCCACCACGACGATCGCGGTGTTCGCGGGCTCGATGATCGCCGCCGCGGAACCACGCGCGCCGAACGCGGCCCGGCTCGCCAGGCCGGACTGACTCACCGCGGAGACGGCTTCGTGGTTGGCCGCATTGGCCTCGTCCTTGGTGCGTTCCGCACCCAGCGCGGCGGCAGTGGCCTGCACGACGGCCTGCTCGGCCAGCCGCACGGCCTCCTTCGCGTGCTTGGCGGCCTGGGCTTCCTCAGCGGTTGCCTTGGCAGCGGCGGCGTTCGCCTGAGTGGCCCACATGTGTGTTTCAGCCGCCGCGGCCTCGGCACGGTTGGCCGCCTCGTTGGCTCGCGCCGCAGCCAGACGGGCCTGCTGCGCGGCAGCCTGCGCACGCGCCGCGGCGCCCTCAGCCAGGATTGCGAACTCACGCGAGCGCGCCGCGGCTCCGGTCGCGACGTTCGCCGCGTTACGCGCGTCCACCGCTGCCGCCGAGGCTCCGTTGGCCTCGATCCGCGCCTGCCGGGCAGCCTCGTGCGCTTCCTGCTCGTGCGCGGTGCCCTTGGCGTACGCCGCGGCGTGCTCGTACATCTGAGCCCTGGCCTCGGCGATGTCCTTCTTGCGCTCGGCTTCCAGCGCCTTGTCCCGTGCTTTCGCCGCCTTGCGTTCTTCGCCCAATGTGGACGAGAGAGCATCGGCCGACGCACGTTCCTGTGCCTTCGCTCGTTCCTCGTGCTGTGCCGCGATGGTTGCCTTGCGTTCGGCCTCGGCACGCGCGTTGCGAGCGATCACGGCCTGTTCTTCGGCCTTCTTGCGGAACTGCTCCGCCTTCACCCGCTCGGCCTCCGCGACCCGGCGGGCTGCCGCCGCCTTCGCCTGCTCGCGTTCCGCCGTCTCCATCTGCTGGCGTGCCTCGTCTGCCCGCACGCCCGCAGCCCACTCGTAGTTCTCGGCGCTCTCACGAGCGCTCCTCGCCCGGCGTGCCGCGTCTTTACCCGCTACTTCGTGCAACCTCGCGGCTTCCGCCAACGAGGCTGTGGCACGAGCGTGCTCGGCGGCGTGGGTGCCCCACCGCTGTGCCTGCTCGGCACGGGCCTGTGCTTTGGCTTGTTCGTCGCGGGCGGCGTCTGTGGCCATGGTGGCCACCACTGCCTGCTGCGCGGTCTCCGACGCCAGCGCGGCAGCCTGCCCGGCCGCTGCCATGCCTTCGGCCATCCGCGCCCAGTCGGCGCCGTAGGGCAGGTCGACCTCGATCAGGATGTCGGCCTGTGTCTTGGCGCTGACGGATGCGGTGCGCGCGTCGGTGGCGGCCGCGCGGGCGTACCCGAGTTGCCGGTTGGCCTCGTCGAGCGACTGGCGGAACGATTCTGGGGAGTGCTGCCCGCTCGCCTCGTTCGCGGCCAGGACCTGCGCGGCCTGGCGGGCCGCGTTCGACGCGGAGATCATCGCGTTGGCGTCACGCTGCAACGCCCGCACGCCTTGGCCGTGCGCGATCAGCAGGTTCCTGCGCGCCTCGGACGCGCGAGCCGCCCGCCTGGCCACCTCGCTGAGTTGCTCCGCGGCCTTGGTGCGCTCCTCCAGGTCCTTCAGGTACGCCTCACGCGCCACCGCTTCCCGTTTCGCGGCCTCCACGTAGCCACCGTTGAGGAACGCGGCGATCGCGGCGTCACCGGCGGCCAACGCCTCCTGCGCGGCCCTCTGAACCTCCCCGCCGCCCACTGTGTTCGCCAGAATCAGGACCCTGGCCCGCAGTTCGCCCGCGCGCGCCTCGGCCGCGCGGCGCGCCCTGTCGTCCCGCTCCACGGCGATGGTCTTGCCGTACAACAGGAAGATCTCGCGGTCGTAGTCGGAACCGGCGAGCACGCGGTCCACTTCGGCGTTGAGGATCGGCCCGCCGGTACCGGCCAGCGCCTCGATCGCCGTCCGGTTCTGCCGGGCGGTGGCGTCCCGCCGTGTCTTGGCCCGCGCCGCCGCGGCGGGCCGGTCGGTGGTCAGGAACCGTTTGAACGCGGCATTCGTGTTCTCGGCCAACGCGGCCGACGCCGCGTCCCGGACCTCGAAGTCGTCGGACTTCTCCGCGTTCTCCAGCACCAGCCAGCGAAGTTGCTGGTTGAGCGGTTCACCGACACCGCTCTGGCCGTCCCATCCCGGATAGGGGGTGGTCGGGATCGGTCTCGTGCCGGGCGGCGGAGGATCGTCAGCGGCGGCCCGGACTGCTGCCGGGCCGTCCGGTGCCGCGAGGACCGGATCACCCAGTCCTGCCAGGAACACCGCGAACACCACTGACAACAGAAATGCCTGCCATGCGGGTTTGCGCACCATCAAACACACCTTCTCGGGACGTCCGCGACAGTGGGAGGTGGAGCGGGAGGTGGATCAGTGAAGAGAGCGACCGGGCTCAGCGAGCGGGCTTGGTCATCCTCGTCTCGCCCTCGAGTGCCTTGGTCAGCAACGCGTTCCAGGCCTTCGCCTGCTCGGCAGCCCAGTCGCGCTCGGTCGTCCACGAGGTCTGCGTACGGCCCGCCACACCGGCGACCGCTTTCCAGTTCGGGCCGCTGGCCGCCGCAGCCGCGGCGGCCACCGCACGCCAGTTCGCCGCCTGCTGCAAGGCGATCTGCTCGGCGTCGGCCCAGGCGGTCCTGGCCGGGGTGGTGCTGTCGGCGGCGGCTCGCCACGCGCGAGCGGCTGCCGTGCGGGCCTGTTCCCGCACTTCTTCAGCGGCGTCGAGCGCGGCCTGCTCGGCCTCGGCCGCATCGGTCAGCAACCGGCGCACGGTGGCCCGCCACCGTGCGTCGCTCTCCATTTCCTCGCGGCGGTGGCTTTCCAGGTCCAGCGTGGCCCCGTGTGCCCAGCCGTCGGCGAAGAACGCCACCAGATCGTCGTCGGTGGCGCCGGTGCGCGTCGCCCACGCGGCCGCGACCCTGACCTGCGCCCCGGGGTCGTTCACCGCGAGATTCCGCACGAAAGCACGGTCTTCGGCCACCAGCGCCGCGGCCTGGTTGCCTTCGGCGGCGCGCACGCGGCGATCCCGGTCCTGTGCGGCGGCGAACCCGGTGCGGATGAACTCGGCGCGGTCGGAGTCGTCACCGTTGACCGCGTGCTGCGCCGCGGCGTGCACCTCCGGCGAGAACTCCTGGGTGTAGATGGCCAGCACCCGCCGGGCGAAGTCGCCGTTCTGCGCCTCGACCTCGTCGGCGCGCGCGACCGCGTCCCACAGTCCGATCTCGACGAACTCGTTGACGGCCGCGTCGCCGTCCTCGCTGATCAACGCGATCCACGCGTCCGCACGGACCAGTTCCTGTGGATGCGAACCGGCGATCAGCCGCACGAACTCACGGTTCCAAGTAGACAGATCCGAGTCGTCGACCGCCGCCACGCGATGCGTTCCGCTCGCCGTTTCGGCGGACGCCTGCCGTGGCTCCGAAATCCCCAGTCCGGACACCACGATGGTGACGACGGTGACAACGGCGGCAACAACCCTTGCACGTCCGTACATGACAGCCCCCAGCGGTCAGGTGACCACATGATCACCACGCCAGAAAGTAGCGTGTTTCCCGAAGGCGCGACAAGAGGCCACCTGCCCCGCCTTGTCCCCTTTTCTGTCGACACGGCGTCCCCTTGGCCCTTCCAGACGAAACAACATTGCGCCATAAGGATCTCCGCGCGGGGACCGTTGGCCAGTACGGTTCGTCTCGGCACCTGCAGACGTCAGGTACCTGGGGGCTGGGATGAATCGTCCGATCAACAGGCGTACCGTGATCAAGGCATCCACCGGGGCGCTCATCGCCGTCGCGGCAGGAAGTCCGGCTGTCGCGGCGGTCACGAACGAGTACTTGTGGGACGCCACTTCGGTTTTCGGAGCGACATGGCAGATGACGTCCCGAATCGTCACCAGACTGCCGACGTCCGCGCGTTACGGGGTGCCCATCGCGCTCAGCACGGTGACAGTCCAGGCGACCTGTCCCGCTTCCTTCGTGGAGGGCGCCAGGGACATGACGGGTGTGACGACCGTCGGTGGGACCGGTGAGTGCACTGTCACCGCCGTCGACGCGCGCGGGTTGCGCGGCAACGTCACCATCGGCCTCACCTTTCCGCCGACCGCGTTGCCCGAGACCGGAGTGGACCTGACGATGACCGGCTCCGGCACGGCCAAGGCCCCACTTCCCTTACCACTGCCGCGCAACAAAGGGCCGATGAAGGTCGATCTCGACCCGGCGGCACTCATGCAGGTGACCGGATGGCTGTCGGACGGCAGCCTCTGGGGAGAGGGCATCGGGGTCTCGCTCACCTTGGCGGAGAACCAGGATCCCTCGCTGACCACGATCGACGTCCGCTGACTGGGGCCGATATCCGAACAACACCTCTGGGGGAACGCACGTGAGTCCCGCGATCAGCAGGCGCACGGCCATAACAGGGGCCACCGGCGCGCTCGTGGCGGTGGCCGTCGGCGCGACGGCCACGCCTGCGCACGCAGCCGGTGACCTCGTCTGGAGCGCGAACATCAACGGCGCGGTGATTTGGGACATAACGACCCGGATCGTCACGCGACTGCCAACGTCCGCGCGCTACGGCGCTCCGATAGCGCTCGGTACGATCATCGTGCAGGCACGGTGCTCAGGCGAGCGTGTCAAACAGATCAGGCAGGCGAAGGTCACGCACGTCAGCGGAACCGGGAAGTGTGGTATCACCGCCACCGACGCACGCGGCCTGAGCGCCCCGTTCGCCATCGAGGTCGCCTTCCCGGAGACACCGATACCCGACACCGACGTCGAGTTCACCATCACCGGAACGGCGGTGATCACCGGCCCGCTCCCGCTTCCGTTGCCGCGCAACAGAGGGCCGATGCGGATCGCCGTCGACCCGACGGCCACTGCGCGAATGGACGGCAAGCGGCCACACGACAAGCCCCTTCCCGGGATCATCAAGATGACGCTGAAAAGCGGCCAGGACCCGACACTGACCACGATCGACATCCGCTGAACCGGGTATTTACTAGGGGCGAGACATGCACATTTCGATGGCACCCGAGGTCGCGGCCGCGCTGGACCGGGCCAAAACCGACCTCACCGACCGTTTCCTCGGCGATCCCGGCGTGACCGGTGTCGCCAAGGGCTTCCGCACCCGGGGCGGCGAACTCACCGACGAACCGGTGGTCGTGGTCATGGTGACGAAGAAACGGCGGGAAGCGCTGGTCTCCCGCCGCAGGCTGCTGCCGAGGACGGTGACGGTCGACGGCCGTGACTTCGGCGTCGACGTCGTGGAGACCGGCGAGTTCAGCTTCTCCGGCTCGACAGCCAAGCCCGCGACGGGATCCAGCGACATCGTGGAGCGGATGCGGCCACCGCTGCAGGGATCCAGCATCGGCAACGTCGTGGACGGCAGCCACGGCACGCTGGGTTGTCTCGTGCGTGACAAGACCGACGGGACGATCTGTGTCCTGTCCGCCAACCACGTCCTGGCGAACTTCGGGCACGCGAGCCTCGGCGAGAGCACCGCGCAGCCGAGCGTGAAGGACGGTGGCGTCGCGGCCAGTGACACCATCGCCACCCTCAAACGGTTCGTCCCGCTGGTCAGGGACGGCGACGGGGTGAACACTGTGGACGCGGCGATCTCGCAGCTGGCACCGGACATCGAGCTCAGTACGGCGGTCGCCCGCAACCTGATGGCCCCCATCTCGCCGACGCATCCCGCGATCGGCATGGCGTTCATCTCCAGCAAGCTCGGCGCGTCCTTCATCGCCAAGATCGACACGATCCTGAGCAAGCTGGACGTCGAACTGCTCACGCCGAACTCGACCGCGCGGGCCGTGGTCGGCAGGCCCATCGAGAAAGTGGGCCGCAGCACCGGTTACACGTCGAGCATCGTGCTCGACACGTCCGCGACGATCGTGGTCGACGGCTACCGCTTCGAGGATCTGGTGTTCGCGCAACGGTTCTCGATGACGGGCGACTCCGGGGCCGTGGTGTGCGAAGGCGGCAACGGCCGGACACCGACGCCCATCGACTACGTCGAATGCCGCATGCTGAAGACCGCGAGCACGTACTACGACCTGCCGCTCACCGGCGACAACGACCTCGCGGACAAGGCACGCGACGAGTTCCTCGGCCAGAGCAAGACCGGGAACCTGCTCATCCAGGCGATGTACATGAACCTGGAACGCGGCATCGCGCGGCTCGCAGCCGCCGGGGAAGGCACTCCCGAGGAACGCGCAGAGGCACGCCAGTACTACGACCGCTACCGTTCTGTGATCGCGTCCGTGCTCGCCGACCCGAACTCCACGGTCGCGCTCACCCAGCAACACCTCGACGACATCCGCCGCGTGTTCGCCGGACTGGCACCGGAACTGGTGACCGCCGCGGAGAAGGACGCCATGTGGGTGTTGTTCGACCAGGTGCTCACGCCCGCGCTCGGCAAGAACCGACAACAGCTGATCGAGTACATGGACGATCTCGCGGTCTACCAACGAGTCCGTGCCCAGCTGCTGACCATTCCCGATCTGGAACTGGACTCGGTGTACTCGTTCTCGTCCGATCGATGACCACACCGGTCCGCCGTCATCTGGCCCGCTTGGTCACCGGGTTGTCCGCTCCGTTGCGCGACGCCGTCGCCAGCCTGGTGGAGCGGCCGGGCAAGCAGCTCCGTTCGTCCCTGCTCACCGCGTGCGCCGGGTTCGGGTCCGCCGACCCGGACCGGGTCGCCCGGCTTGGTGCCGTGGTCGAACTGGTGCATCTGGCGTCGCTGGTGCACGACGACGTCATCGACCGCGCCACGGTCCGCCGGGGACGCCCGGCGGCGCATGTCGTCGTCGGCGCCGAACTGGCGACGCTGGCCGGTCTCGCGTGCCTCGCGGCGGCCGGGACCGAGTCGGCCGAACTCGGAGCCGAGGTGAGCCTCGCCGTGAGCCGCACCATCGCCGAACTCACCCTGGGCGAGTTGCTGGATGTCGAGCGCGGTTTCGACACCGACCTGCCGCTGGCCGACTACCAGGAGTTGGTGCGCCGCAAAACAGGGACACTGTTTCAGCTCAGCTGTCTGCTCGGCGCGGGCGAGGCCCGGCTCGACGAGGACGCCCGGCGGGCACTGGCCCGGTTCGGGCTCGAGTTCGGCACCGCGTTCCAGGTCATGGACGACTGCCTGGACCTGGCGGCCGCCGACCAGGACAAGCCACGCGGCACCGACCATCTGCTCGGTTTGTTCGGCGCCCCGACGCTGTACGCGCTGCGCGCGGACTCGTCCGGTGAACTGGGCAGGCTGCTGCTCGCGCCGACGCTGACCGAGGAGGACCTGCCCGCGATCCGGTCACTCGTCGCCGCCCGGGGCGGGCTGGACGCGGCGGCAGACCTGGCAACCAGCCACTACCGCGCCGCGCTGGCGGCGTTGGACGAGATGCCCGAACATCCGGCTCGCCACGAACTGCGGGCCATCGCCGAGTCCAGTTGGCAGGGACAGTCATGACAGTGCTCGTCGTCGGCGCGGGCCCGGCCGGTGCGGTGGCCGCTGCCGCGCTCGCCCGCCAGGGAATGCCCACAGTTTTGGTCGATCGCGGGACATCGGCGTGGTCGGATCATGACCTGCTGCTCAGCGCACCGGCTCTGCACGGTCTGCGGTCGATCGGCGTGACAGCCGCGGCGCGGACGCATCCGGTCGAGCTGTGGTTCGACGGCCAGAACCGGCATCCGTTGCCCGACGCGGACTTCGCCGTCGAAACCCGGCTGTCCCTGCACGAGCGGCTGCTCGCGCACGCGATCGAGTCGGGCGCCGAGTACCTGCGTGGCACCGTGGATTCGTTGACCGCCACGCAGGACGGGTACGAGGCCGTCATCGACGGACAGCCGCGTGTGCACGCCACGCACGTCGTCATCGCGGTCGGCGCCGCGCGACAACACCTGCTGGCCGACCATCCAGGGCGTGACAGCAGTGGGATCAGCTGCGCACAGCGGTTCACCGGGCCGGTCGTGACATCGCGGGTTGTGCTCAGGCTGCTCACGCCCGACGAGTCCGATCCGCGCAGCCAACCGGCGTGTGCCTGGCTCGCTCCCAGCACGGACGGCGGCTACACAGTGGGTGTGACCGTCCTGGGCGCCGCCGCCGTGGCCCAGGAACCCGCGCGGCTGATGGACAACGCGCTCACCGCGCTCAGCGACGCCGAACCTGGCATCGCCGACGGGCGTCCGCTCGGCCCGCTCGTCAGCGGCCCGGTGAACAGCGGTTTCAGCCCGGACGGGGCTGCGCGCGGGCTCGGACTTCTGGTCGGTGACGCGGCCGGGCTGGTCAACCCGTTCACCGGGGAGGGACTGAGCTGCGCGATCCAAAGTGGACTGATTGCCGCCCGGTGCGTGGCCGCGCACGCCGACGACCCTGCCGCGGCCCGGCACGCGTACGCCCGCGAGCTCAGTGCGACCTTCGTCGGCTATTTCGAGACCGCCAGCCACGCGGCCCGGCGCTACCACCTCGCGTGGCGTGTGCTGGCCGCGGGCGCGGGCAGCGACAGTGCCTTCTTCGTCAAGGGCCGCAGGGCGATCCTGTTGCCGGAAGGTCTGTCCGAACTCACCGGGGCGGACCCGTTGGCGCTGCCGTCGGGTGTCGCTCCCCTGCTGGCTCCGTTTCTGATGGCCTGCGACGAGGTCTCGGTCACCACGGTGCGCCGCGAGTGGCCGTTCATCGCCCGGCTGCTGGTCACCGGGACCACTGGGGCGGAGCACCGGATCAGACCGGCGGTCACGCTGTTCGCCGCGATCCTCGCCGACGGCGGCGTCCCGGCGGCCGCGCACGCCAGCATGGGCGCGGCGATCGAACTCGCGTCCCTCGGCACGCTGGCGTTACTCGGTCCCGCCGTCACACCGCGCCGTGTGCGCGGTGTCGACTGGGAGTCGGCCACGTCCGTGCTCGCCAGTGACTACCTGCTGGGTCAGGCGTCGCGGCTGGTGGCCGAGTTCCACCCGGACCTGTCCTGGGCCTTCGCCGACTGGCTCGCCGAGGTGGCCACGTTGCGAGCGGAAGCGTGGACCAGTACCGACCCGGTGAGCGCGCGGAACGTGTTCGCCGCGCTGTTCGAGTTCCCCCTGCGCGTCGGTGCCGCGCTCGGCGACGCGTCGCAGGAGACCGTGCAGGCCCTGCGCGCGTACGGAACCGCGTTGGGGCATGCGTTCGTGCACGCGGAGGACATTCTCGCGCTACGCGGCGAACGAACCCGGATGGACACCACCCTGCACGCCCTGCTCACCAGCCGGGTCTCCGCCCTCCCGGAACTCCTGCCCGATCACATGCTGACAGCGCAAGCGCTCCAGCACGACCCCGAGCTGAGGGCGGCGGCGCTGACCGCCTCGGTCAGGGAAGGGCGCGAGGCCTGGCGTGCAGCGTGTGAGGCAGCGGCATCGCTGCCCCACACGCTGTCCCGTCTGCTCCTGACGGAGTTCGCCAACACCCTCAGCCTCGTGAGTGTTCAGTCCGGCTAGAACCGGACCAACCACTCACGAGGTCTGATCAGCGCAAAGGCGGGATTGTGTTCAGCACGGTCAGCTGGCACTTGGCCGTGCTGGTCGCGCTGGGGTTGCTCTCCGACTTCGCCGTGAGCGTCACCGTCGCCGCGGGCATGCCACCGGGGGCGCGAACCGCGTTGACGGGAACGCTCACGGTCGTCCCGGCTTTGGCGGTCACGATCTCCGACGGCAACGACGTGGTCCAGCCGTTGCCGGACACCGACGCGGACAGTCGGTACACGTCCGAGTCCACATAGGCTGACACGTCCTCCGGGTGGCCGTTGCTGAACGGACGCACCTGGCCGGTGTTGCGCACCGGGAACTGGCACGTGGCCGTCTCGGCGGGCACACGGCCGACGGGGTTGCCCTGGCCGACGTTGACGCCACGCACGTGCGGGCCCTGGCCGTCCAGCGACCGCACGGCCAGCTTGTAGCTCAGCACTCCCTTGGCGTCCCGGACGATGTCGATGATGTAGAAGTGCATCCGGTTGGCCGTGTCGACGTACTCGTACTTCGTGCCCGACCCGGTTCCGGCGTGGAACAGCGCGTCCGACAGTTGGCGGTAGTCGCCGATGGTCTGGAACTTCTTCGTCCCGTCCGGACGGACGAAGTCGACGGTCTTGATGTCCTCCGGGTGCGAGTCCACGACCCACACGAACGGAGTCGCGTCGGCGTTCTTCGTCTTCGACAGCAGCACACCGGAGTCCGGCGTGAACGAGTCGTAGCCGACCCGGTCGACCACCTCGACGGTGTAGTTGTTGTAGCTCCCGCCGTCGCACAACGGGTCGGTCGACGTGTTGCACGTCGGCGAGTTGTCCCGGTTCATCGTGATGTTGGCGCCGGTCAGCCCGGTCCGGCCGACCGGACCCATCGGGATCGCCCGCGCGGTCACGTTCATCACGACAGCACCCGACGTGGCCAGTGCCTCCCGCGACAGGCGCAGGATGTTGGCCTCGTCGACGACGTTCAGCTTCATCTTGTCGCGCAACGTGTGCTGAACGCCCACAGCACCGCCTTGCGTCGCGGGGATGTGGTAGCGCGTGTGCGGTCCGCCGGGGCCGTTAAACGTGCCGCGGTCGAGCATGCTCCACGGTCCCGCCCCGGCACGGCGTTGTGGCGTGCCGTACGGGTTGTTGTAGTTGTCGGCGATACCGAACACGTGGCTCAGCTCGTGCGAGAACGTACCGAGGCCCGAACTCTCGGCCTGGGTCGTGCTCTTGCCCGAGGCGTTCGGCCAGTGGTTGGCCGCGCCCTGCCATGACGTCCACGGCACGTAACGCGTCTTGGCGCAGCGCGGTTTCGACGGGTCCGGCCCGCCGAACTCGGCCGGGATCGACTCGCAGTTGGCGAACTTCATCTCGCCGAATTCCTGCCACGTCGAGGACTCGTCGTTGCCCGCGGTCTGGTAGAAGATCACGTCATACTTGCCGTCGATGTCCGAGCCCTGCTCCGAACGCCACGCGCCACCGAGATCGGTGCGCAGGTTGCGGTTGCAGCGGTCACCGGTCGGGCAGCTGCCCGCGGCCTGGTCCCATTCGTTGAAGCCGTATTCGTGCTTCTTTCCCGGCAGCCGGTACGCGCCGAACGCGTCCAGCGTGACGCCGATCCGGCCGTTGGAGACCTCCATCCAGTAGCCGTGCATCGTCAGGCCGTGGTTGATCTCCTGCGGCTTGTTCAGGAAATCCCGGTAGAACGCGGCCACCTGCTTGGGGTCCAGCTTCAGGTCCGAGCGCGGGTTGGCGTAGATGTCGCTGTTGCGTGCCCGTGTGATGGCGAACTGCTCGTTGGGGTAGTCACCGAGGACAAGCGCGGCTTTGATCGTGCGCACCGAGCCCTTGCGGGCCGGGTCGGACCAGTCGATGTCGGGGACCTTGCGCAGGTCCTGCCACGTCATCGCGTCCGGGTTCTCCCAGTTCTGCGGGTCGATCGGGGCCAGCACCTGCGCGGTGGTCGGCCACGGTCGGCCGGGGATGGCGTGCGCGGGCGTCGCGGCCAGCGCGAGCCCTAACCCGGTAACAGCCATTAACGAAAGCAAACGACGCCCAGGTGGGGACATGGCGTTCCTTCCAGCAGGAAGTGGCGGAAAAGCCTGTCCCGCGAGCGTATGAGCGCACGGTGAGATCGATCAATCGGCCGAAAGTCGGCGATTATCCCGCGGCGGCGGCAAGCCCAGCTCGGTACCAGTCCGGCCGGTAGGCCTCGGCGCGGGGGAACCGCTCCTGCTCCAGCGCGAACTCCGCGGGCGGCGGGTACGACTCGAAGTCCGGCTGGTTGCGCCAGTTGTACTGGATCGAGAACCGCGACGGCGGGATGACGGTGTACCGCGCGGAGAACCACGTCCCCTCGTCCTGGCGGTACATCCCGCCCCGCAGCCGCTGGAACTCGCGCAGCGCCTCCACCGGCGGGTCCCACAGCGTGAACTCGTTGTTGGCACCGAGCACGCCGACCGCGATGTCGATGTTCCGGCCGACCACCCGGTAGTCGATCATGAGCTCGTGCCAGCCGGGAGCCAGCGCGGCGACCATCATCCCGGTGATCTCGCCGAGCAGTTCGTTCTGCTGGACAGGGTCAAGCTGAGGCCAGGCGGCCATCGGTACGTCCCCCAAGTGGTCGGTTATTCGGCAGCGGTGTCCACGGCGTTCTTGTCCACGGCGTTCTTGTCGACAGCGGGATCCGGCCGCGACCACGCGGTGCGGAACCAGCACGTGGCGATGACGATCATCGAGACACCGGCGATGACCAGGCCGATGCCCGGCGACGCGTCCGGCGTCGACTGGCGCGACCAGATCGCCAGCATCCCGTCGACCGACGCGAACCAGCCACCGATCGCGCACACCCATGCCAGCGCCCACAACCGGGTGGTCAGTGCCAGCATCGACGCCAGCACCCCGAACCCGGCCGAGGTCGCCGCGAACAGCCGGGGCACCACGCCCGCCTTGCCCTCCACGTGGCCGAGCAGCACCTGCCAGCCGTTGGCGTCCCCGATCCACGGCAGCAGCAGGCCGACCAGCAGCACCAGCACCGCCGCCGAGATCACCATCGCCCTGGCGCCCAGGTCGACAGTGCGAATCGCCTTGCGTTCCACCGCGTCGATCTGCTCACGCAGGTGGTCGACGTCCGTCATCGAACAGCACACCCTTCGTCGCTTGTCGCCATGACCGGGGGCGCGCCGAACCCGGGCAGCCCGAGGCTGGTCCCGTTGGTCTTCGGCCGCCGCCCGGCCTCGGAGTTGTCGCCCGCACGGGTCCGCCGATGGCTCACCAGCGGACCGTCGGCCACGAGGTGGTGCGGCGCGCCGTACGTCACCGTCGCCTCGACCACGTCGCCCGGCCGGGGCTTCGTGTCACCCGGCGCGAAGTGCACCAGCCGTCCGTCGCGCGCCCGGCCGCTCATCCGGCGGGTGTCGGCGTCCTTGCGGCCCTCACCGGTGGACACCAGGACTTCGAGGGTCCTGCCGACGAGCTCCTTGTTCAGCTCCCAGGAGATCTCCTCCTGCAGCGCCACCAGCCGGTCGTAGCGCTCCTGGACGACCTGCTTGGGCACCTGGGCGTCCATCTCGGCGGCGGGCGTGCCGGGACGCTTGGAGTACTGGAACGTGAACGCGCCCATGAACCGCGCCTGGCGGACGACGTCCAGCGTGCCCTGGAAGTCCTCCTCGGTCTCCCCGGGGAAGCCGACGATGATGTCGGTGGTCAGCGCGGCGTCCGGCATGGCGGCGCGGACGTTGTCGATGATCCCGAGGTAGCGCTCGGTGCGGTACGAGCGGCGCATCGCCTTGAGCACCCGGTCGGAGCCGGACTGCAGCGGCATGTGCAGCTGGTGGCAGACGGTCGGGGTCTCGGCCATGGCGGCGATCACGTCGTCGGTGAAGTCCTTGGGGTGCGGCGAGGTGAACCGGACCCGCTCGAGGCCGTCGATGTCCCCGGTCGCCCTCAGCAGCTTGCCGAACGCCAGCCGGTCGCCGAACTCGACGCCGTAGGAGTTGACGTTCTGGCCGAGCAGCGTCACCTCCAGCACGCCCTCGTCGACCAACGCCTGCACCTCGGCGAGGACGTCACCGGGACGGCGGTCCTTCTCCTTGCCCCGCAACGACGGCACGATGCAGAACGTGCACGTGTTGTTGCAGCCGACCGAGATCGACACCCAGCCGGAGTAGGCGGAGTCACGCCGGGCGGGCAGCGACGACGGGAAGACCTCCAGCGACTCCAGGATCTCGACCTGGGCTTCCTCGTTGTGCCGGGCCCGCTCCAGCAGCGTCGGCAGCGAGCCGATGTTGTGCGTGCCGAACACCACGTCCACCCAGGGCGCGCGCCTGACGATCTCGCCCTTGTCCTTCTGGGCGAGGCAGCCGCCGACGGCGATCTGCATGCCGGGATGCGCCTTCTTGGTGGGCAGCAGGTGGCCGAGGTTGCCGTAGAGCTTGTTGTCCGCGTTCTCCCGGACCGCGCAGGTGTTGAGCACCATCAGGTCGGGCGTCTGGCCGCCGGTCGCGGCGGTGTAACCGGCCTCTTCGAGCAGACCGGCCAGCCGTTCGGAGTCGTGCACGTTCATCTGGCACCCGAACGTGCGCACCTGGAATGTCCTCGAAACGCCACTGCTCACTCGAACAGGGTAGACCGGGTGTCTGGCACCATCATGTCCGTGTCTCGAAAGCTCGTCACGCTGCTCACGGTCCTGCTGGTCCTGACCAGCTGTACCAGCGTGACCGCGGAACTCAGGCTGACGATCGCGACAGGCTTCCCCGGCGGCGTGTACAACAAGCTCGGCAACGCGCTGGCCACGGAATGGTCCAGGCAGATGGGCATGCCCAGGCCGACCATACTGCCGTCCGAGGGTTCGCCGGACAACATCGGCAAGCTGACGGCGGGGCAGGCGGACATCGCGTTCAGCGCGGCCGACGCGGCCAGTGACAGCCGCAACGACCGGTTCAGCGCGCTCGCCCGGATCTACGACGACTACCTGCACATCGTCGTCCGTGCCGACGCCCCGATCGAAACCGTGGCCGACCTGGCCGGGAAGCGGATCGCGGTCGGCGCGGCGAACTCCGGCGTCAAGAAGATCGCCGACCGGGTCCTCGAGATCACCGGTGTGGTCGCCGCCGAGCGGCATGAGCTGGGCCTACAGGCATCGGCCGACGCGCTGAAGCGTGGCGAGATCGACGCCTTCTTCTGGTCGGGCGGCCTGCCGACCGACGAGATCGTCCAGCTGTCGAAGATCGAGTCGATCCGGCTGCTGGACATGAGCACGCTGATGAGCAAGATCCGCAAGAAGTTCCGCTACTACGGGACCGCGACCATCCCGCTGTCGATGTACCGGCTGGCCAAGACGGTCCCGGTGACGACATTGACCGTGCCGAACCTGCTGATGGTCACCGACCGGCTGTCGGAGGACGCAGCCAAGGCGCTCACCCAGGGCATCTTCGTCGCCCGCAGGGAGCTGGCCGCGACCACCACCGCGGCCAACGCGATCGACATCCGCTCGGCGGTGGAAACCCAGCCGATCCCCCTGCACCCCGGCGCCCGCGACTACTACCGCGACGAGAAACAGCTGTAAGCCCCTCGTGAGTGTTTGTACGAGTTCTTACTCGTGTCCCCACTCACGAGGCGTGAGCTGGGAGTTCGATGACCACGCGGAGGCCGCCGCCGTCCGGCAGGTCGAGGCGCACGGCGCCGCACGCGCGTTCCACCAGCCTGCGGGTGATCGCCAGGCCGAGGCCCGATCCGCTGATGTTCTGGTGCGCCGGGCTGCGCCAGAACCGGTCGGTCGCCCGGTCCAGTTCGTCCGGCCGCAGACCCGGCCCGTGGTCGCGCACGGAAATGGACACCAGCGAGTCCCGCGCGGTCACGTCGACCTCTACCGCCGAGCCCTCGGCGGTGAACTTCAGCGCGTTGTCCAGCAGGGCGTCCAGCATCGCCTCGACACTGCGCGGCGGCGCGCTCGCCTGGATCTCGTCCGCGGACGTGGTCAGGTCCAACCGGACCGATCGGGAGTCCGCGACCGCCTCCCAGTCGGTCAGCCGCGTCGACACCGTCGACACCACCTCGACCGGGACGAGCTCGCCGCCGATCCCCTCGGCACGGGCCATCGCCAGCAGGTCGTCGACGATCTGGTTGAGCCGGTCGGTCTCGGCCATCGCCGCGACGTGGTGCTCGGCCTCGTCCTCGTCGACGTGACCTTCCAGGTTGCCCAGCCGCAGCCGCAGCGCGGTCAGCGGGTTGCGCAGCTGGTGTGACGCGTCGGCGACGAAGGCCCGTTGCGCGGCAAGGGTGTCGCTGACGCTCGCGGCCATCTGGTCGAAGGAACGGCTCAGGTGCCGCAGTTCCGCCGGGCCGTGCCCGTCGTCGACCGACGGCACCTCCCGGCCGCTCATCACCGCGGCCACCAGCGATCCGGTCGCCTGGTCCAGCCGCCGCACCGGCCGCAGCGTCCAGCCGACCAGCGGCAACGCCACCAGGACGGCAAGGCCGAGGGCCAGCGCGCCGCCGACCAGGATCACCGCCCACCAGATCGCCACACGCTCACGCGCCGGGCCCGTCGGCGACCGGGTGATCACCGCGCCCTGGACCTCGCCGTCGACCAACACCGGCTCGGCGATCACCAGCAGCGCGGTGTTCCACGGCAGCAGCAGCGACGCCGGTTCGGGGTGCTTGCCGCTCAGCGCCTCGTCCAGCGCCTGCGCCACCTCCTCCGCCCGGAACGGCGGCGTCGGCGTCGCGCTCGAACTGGCCACCGGCATCCGGTCGCGGTTGAACACGACCGCGTCGATGTCGTAGGTGGCGTGGAAGCCGATCAGCTCGTCCTGGAGCGCGTCGGCCTCCTGGTCGAGCAGCGGCCGCTGGGCCAGCGAGGCGTACCGGCTGGTGTCGGTGAGCCGGTCGAGGAACAGGTCCTGCTGTTCCCGCTGCGCCACGCTCAGCGCCAGCGGCACACCGAGGCCGACGACCAGCAGCGCGACCAGCGCCAGCACGATCCCGAGCAACCGGACGCGCATCGGATCACTCCGGTCGACCGGCGAGCCGGTAGCCCACGCCGCGGACGGTCTCGATCAGCGCCGGGCGGCCCAGTTTCGTGCGCAGGGTCGCCACGTGCACGTCCAGCGACCGGTTCTCCGCCGCGCCGCCGCGGCCCCAGACCTCGGCCAGGATCTGGTCACGCGGGCAGACCGCGCCACGCGCGGACATCACCAGCGCCAGCACCTGGAATTCCTTCCTCGACAAACCAATTGGCTCACCCGCGACAGTGACCTCGTGCCGACCGATATCGACGCGGACATCGTCGAACATGATCGGTTCCGTATTCGACTGGCCACGATCTGTGCTTCTTCTGCGAACCGCGTGCACCCTGGCAACCAACTCACCGACGTCATACGGTTTCACCAAGTAATCGTCGGCACCCGCCTGCAATGCCAGAATGCGATCATCCACCTCGCCTCTGGCGGACACGACAATGACCGAAACGTCACTCACCGCCCTGATCTGACGACAAAGTGTCATCCCGTCGATATCCGGCAGCCCCAGGTCCAGCAGAATCACGTCCACGTCGCCGACAGCCTCGAGCACACCCCTTCCCTGCGCCAGCCGCCGTACCGCCAGTCCGCGTTTGACCAGGGCCGGGACCAGCGCGTGAGCGACCCGGTCGTCGTCCTCGACTAGGAGCACTCGCACGCGTGTCCCTCCGCAGGTGTCATGACCATGTGACAGAGTTGAGACCCTAAGTGTTGCTCAAGGTCGCTGGACTGTGTGAGCCGAGCCCCCTAGGTTTCCGCCAACGCACGCTGGCCCGTTTTGGAGGATTGATGACCGAAGTCGCTGCCGCGCCTCCGATGATCCGGATGAAGGCGGTGGACAAGTTCTTCGGGCCGTTGCATGTCCTCAAGGACATCAACCTCGAGATTCCGAAAGGTGAGGTCGTCGTCGTGCTCGGCCCGTCGGGTTCGGGCAAGTCGACGCTGTGCCGGGCGATCAACCGGCTTGAGCCGATCAACTCGGGCGTGATCGAGGTGGACGGCAAGCCGCTGCCTGCCGAAGGCAAGGACCTGGCCAGGCTGCGGGCCGACGTGGGCATGGTGTTCCAGTCGTTCAACCTGTTCGCACACAAGAGCATCGTCGACAACGTCAGCCTCGCCCCGGTCAAGGTCCGCAAAACGCCGAAGGACAAGGCCCGCGAGACGGCGATGCAACTGCTGGAGCGGGTCGGCATCGCCAACCAGTCCGACAAGTACCCAGCCCAGCTGTCCGGCGGCCAGCAGCAGCGCGCGGCCATCGCGCGGGCGCTGGCGATGCGGCCGAAAGTGATGCTGTTCGACGAGCCGACCTCGGCGCTGGACCCGGAGATGGTCCAGGAGGTGCTGGACGTGATGACCAGCCTCGCCAAAGAGGGGATGACCATGCTGGTGGTCACCCACGAGATGGGGTTCGCCCGCAAAGCAGCCGATCGGGTGATTTTCATGTCCGACGGCGAGGTCGTGGAGGATTCCACCCCAGACGCGTTTTTCACGGATCCGAAGTCCAACCGTGCGAAGGACTTCCTTGGCAAGATCCTGACGCATTGAGCCCGCGCTTGGCAGGGGCGGCGGGAAACCAGATCGGAAGGAACAGCTAATGCGGTTCAGTCGGGCTATGCGTGCTGGCGTCGTGGTGTCGGCACTGGCCCTCGCCGTCACCGCGTGCGGCGGTAGCAAGAACGGTTCGGGAGCAGGCAACAGCGGCGGCACCAGCGGGAGCGCCGCCGCGGGCTCCGGCCTGGTCGCGAAGGCCAAGACCGGCAAGCTGGTCGTCGGCATCAAGTACGACCAGCCGGGTCTCGGCCTCAAGACGCAGGACGGCAAGTTCACCGGCTTCGACGTCGACGTGGCCAAGTACGTGGCCAAGGAACTCGGCGTGGAGGAGTCCGGGATCACCTTCAAGGAAGCCCAGTCGGCGGAGCGCGAGAACCTGATCAAGAAGGGTGAGGTGGACTTCATCATCGCCACCTACTCGATCACGGACAAGCGCAAGAACGACGTCAGCTTCGCCGGGCCCTACTTCGTCGCACACCAGGATCTGCTGGTCAAGGCGGACAACAACGACATCACCGGGCCGGAGTCGCTGAACAACGGTAAGAAACTCTGCTCGGTCAAGGGCTCGACGCCCGCGCAGAACCTGCAGAAGAACTACGCCCAGAAGGTGCAGCTGCAGGAGTTCGGCAAGTACTCCGACTGCGTCACCCCGCTGCTCAACGGCGGCCTGGACGCGATGACCACCGACGACGTCATCCTGGCGGGCTACGCCGCGCAGCAGGCAGGCAAGCTCAAGCTGATCGGCAAGGGCTTCACCGACGAGAAGTACGGCATCGGCCTGAAGAAGGACGACAAGGAAGCCCAGACCGCGATCAACAACGCCATCAAGAAGATGCAGTCCAGCGGTGAGTGGAAGAAGGCGCTGGAGAACAACGTCGGCCAGTCCGGGTACAAGATCCCGGAGCCACCGGCCATCACCGAGCAGTAAATCCTCCTGCTACGAATCGGGGGCACCCGGCAGATCGGGTGCCCCCGACTCTTGGGGCAACAAGGAGTTCCATGTTCGACTTTCTGAGCGAGTACGACCTGCTCGGGGCCTTCTGGACGACGGTGAAGCTGTCGTTCTTCGCGGCGATCGGTTCGCTTGTCTGGGGCACGATCCTGGCTGCCATGCGGGTCAGCCCGGTGCCGGTCATGCGCGGATTCGGCACGGCGTACGTCAACATCATCCGCAACACCCCACTGACCGTGCTGATCCTGTTCTGCTCGGTTGGTCTGAACTTCACCCTCGGTCTCAAGCTGGCCTCAGTGGGTTCACCGACCGAACTCGTGGACAACGGGTTCCGGTTCGCACTGCTCGGATTCATCGTCTACACCTCGACGTTCGTCTGCGAGGCGATGCGGTCGGGCATCAACACCGTGCCGGTCGGCCAGGCCGAGGCGGCACGGGCGTTGGGCCTGTCGTTCATCCAGGTGCTGCGGATCATCGTGATGCCACAAGCGTTCCGTTCGGTGATCGCCCCTCTCGCGAGCGTGCTGATCGCGTTGATCAAGAACACCACGGTCGCCGCGGTGATCGGTGTCGGCGAAGCAGCACTGCTGATGTCGACGATGGTCGAGAACGAGTCCGACTCGCTGATGCTGGTCTTCCTCGTCTTCGCGATCGGCTTCGTAATCCTGACCCTGCCCATCGGCCTCCTGCTGGGATGGGTTGCCAAGAAGGTTGAGGTCAAGCGATGAGCGCCGCCCCGTCCGTCCTCTACGACGCACCAGGGCCAAAGGGCAAGGCCCGCAACACAGTGATCGGCGTGCTGTTCATCGCCGTGCTGCTGTGGGCCGCCTACCTCGTCTACAGTGGATTCGACGAGAAGGGCCAGTGGGCCGGCGCGCTGTGGAAGCCGTTCGTCGAGTGGTCCACATGGGACCAGTTCATCATCCCGGGCCTGCTGGACACGCTGAAAGCCGCGGGGCTGGCGATCGTGATCGCCCTGCCGATCGGCGCACTGCTCGGCATCGGGCGGCTGTCGCAGCAGAAGTGGATCAGCGTCCCGGCCGGTGTGATCGTGGAGTTCTTCCGCGCGATCCCGGTGCTGTTGCTGATGGTGTTCGCCGCGGAGCTGTACGCGGGCTACACCGACATCGACGCGGACATCCGGCCATTGTTCGCGGCGGTCACGGGTTTGGTGCTGTACAACGCGTCTGTGCTCGCCGAGGTGTTCAGGGCAGGCATCAACGCGCTGCCCAAGGGCCAGAACGAGGCCGCGCAGGCGCTGGGGATGCGCAGGACGCAGGTGATGACGAACGTGCTGCTGCCGCAGGCGGTCACGTTGATGTTGCCCGCGATCGTCAGCCAGCTCGTCGTCGTGCTGAAGGACACCGCACTGGCAGGTCAGCTCACCGTGGGCTACACGGAACTGATCCGCACCTCGGGTGGCATCACCGGCAACTTCGCCAACACCATCCCCACCTTGATTGTCGTGGCAACGATCTACATCGTGCTGAACATGATCCTCAGCCTGCTGGCCTCCAAACTGGAGAAACGCCTCTCCCGTCGGCGCAACCGCCCGGCCAAGGGCGTCAAGGCCGACAAGATCGAGCAGACGAACGTGCACCTCGGCACCGACGCGGACACCGGCGACGCCGCAGGACAACGCTTCACATAGCCCGAGATGGGCGCACCAGCCGACGGCTGGTGCGCCCAAAGCGTTGTTACAGTGCCCGTGCTCTAATCAACGCGTGTGGTCGAAACCGTTGGCGAAGAAGCGTGCCAAAGTGCTCGAGGCCGCCAGGGCCCTGTTCAACGAACAGAGCACAACAGAGGTAGGCGTCGACCAGATCGCCGAGGCCGCGAGGATCAGTCCTGAGGAGCTCGGACACCACTTCCGCGACAAGCAGGAGATCATCCGCGCACTGTTCGAGCTGTACGGGCGCGCCCTCGACGGCCGCTGGCACCCGGGCAAGGACGCGGCCAAAAACGTCGCCGTGATGGCCCGCAATCTCACGGAGATGAGCAGCCTCCGCTGGGACTACCGGTTCTTCCAACGGGAAATGGTCCTGCTGCTGCGCGCCGATCCCCGCCTCCGCACCGCCTACGACGCGGTGTCCGAACGCAGGATCAGCGAGATGCGGGTGTTCGCCCAGCAACTCGTGCTCCAGGACATGCTGCGCGTGCCGCGGCTGCCACGCACGCTCGACGACCTGCTCATGTCGGTGTGGCTGATCTCCGAGGGCTGGCAGGCATGGCTGGACGTCACCGGCACCCCGGCCAGTCCCGACGATGTGGGCAGGCTCAACGACCTGTTGATGGTCGTGATCGACCCGTATCTCACCGACCAGGGCCGGGACCTGTTCGAGAAGATGGTTCAGTAACGCACTGGCCCCGCCCACACGCCCATCTCAACCTCCGGCCCCTCCCCACCCACACCCCAGAACAGCCCCCGCCCAACCCGGTCGGGGTTCCGTCAAAGTCGGGCGGTCGGCCGATCGTGTGGGTGCCGGTCGTGGTTGGGGTGGTGTGGGCAATAACCCCCGGTCAAAGGGTTACCGGCTGGTTGTGGACAACTGGATTTGCCCACGGTTCCACTCGTACGGAACGAGCCACGAAAACGCCGCCCGCCCCCGGCGCCATTGCCGAGGGCAGGCGACTGGGGGTGTCAGCTCTTCTTCGCCGAACGCCGGAACAGCTTGTTGCCCAGCCACACGACCGGGTCGTACCGACGCCCGGCAACGCGCTCCTTCATCGGGATCAGCGCGTTGTCGGTGATCTTGATGTGTTCCGGGCAGACATCGCTGCAACACTTGGTGATGTTGCAGTACCCAAGACCGTGCTCGTCCTGCGCGGCGTCGCGCCGGTCGGCGGTGTCCAGCGGGTGCATCTCCAGCTCCGCCACCCGCATCAGGAACCGCGGACCGGAGAACGACTCCTTGTTCTCCTCGTGGTCACGGATGACGTGGCACGTGTTCTGGCACAGGAAGCACTCGATGCACTTGCGGAACTCCTGCGAGCGCTCGACGTCCACCTGCTGCATCCGGTACTCGCCCGGCTTGAGGTCCGGCGGCGGCGTGAACGACTGCACCTCGCGTGCCTTGGTGTAGTTGTACGACACGTCCGTCACCAGGTCGCGGATCACCGGGAACGTCCGCATGGGCGTCACCGTGATCAGCTCGTCCTCGTCGAACGTCGACATCCGCGTCATGCACAGCAGCCGCGGTTTGCCGTTGATCTCCGCCGAGCACGACCCGCATTTGCCTGCCTTGCAGTTCCACCGGACGGCGAGGTCCGGTGCCTGGGTGGCCTGCAGGCGGTGGATGATGTCGAGGACGACCTCGCCCTCGTTCACCTCGATGATGTAGTCCCGCAGTTCGCCGGACTCGTCGTCACCGCGCCACACCCGGAATTGTGCTTTGTACCCCATCTCAGGCTTTCCTTCCCGGGTGCGCGGCCAGCTCGTCGTCGGTGTAGTACTTCTCCAGCTCGCCGATCTCGAAGAGCTCGAACAGCTCATGGCGCATCGGGATCTGGGGCTGCTCCACCACTGACACGTCCGTACCGTCAGTCGAACACACCAGGAGCTTGTTGCGCCAGTTCGCGTTCATCGTCGGGTGGTCGTCACGGGTGTGCCCGCCGCGGCTCTCCTCGCGCAGCAACGCGGCCCTCGCCACGCACTCGCTGACGAGGATCATGTTGTACAGGTCGATCGCGAGGTGCCAGCCGGGGTTGAACTGCCGGTGGCCCTCCACCACGATGTTCGGGATCCGCGCCTTGATCTCGTCGATCTTCGCCAGCGCCTGCCGGATCTCACCGGCCTTGCGGATGATCCCGACGAGGTCGTTCATCGACTGCTGCAGCTCGGAGTGCAGCGTGTACGGATTCTCCTCGACCCCGTTGCCGTGCGGGTCGAACGGCCGCACCGCGACTTCGGCCGCGTTGTCCACATCGGACTGGGCTACCGCCGGGCGGTCCGTGAGACCGTCGACGTAGTCCGCGGCACCCGTACCGGCGCGGCGGCCGAACACCAGCAAGTCGGACAAGGAGTTGCCGCCGAGGCGGTTCGAGCCGTGCATACCGCCCGCGACCTCACCGGCCGCGAACAGGCCGGGCACCTTCGCCGCCGCGGTGTCCGGCTCGACCTCGACGCCGCCCATCACGTAGTGGCAGGTCGGCCCGACCTCCATCGGCTCCGCGGTGATGTCGACGTCCGCGAGTTCCTTGAACTGATGGTGCATCGACGGCAGTCTGCGGCGGATCTCGTCGGCCGGCATCCGGCTGGAGATGTCGAGGAACACACCACCGTGCGGGGACCCACGGCCCGCCTTGACCTCCGAGTTGATCGCACGGGCGACCTCGTCCCGCGGCAACAGGTCCGGCGTGCGCCGGTTCGAGTCCGGGTCGGTGTACCAGCGGTCGGCCTCTTCCTCGTTGTCCGCGTACTTGTCCTTGAACACCTCGGGGATGTAGTCGAACATGAAACGCTTGCCCTCGGAGTTGCGCAGCACGCCACCGTCACCACGAACGCCTTCGGTGACAAGGATTCCCTTGACACTCGGCGGCCAGACCATACCGGTCGGGTGGAACTGGATGAACTCCATGTTGATCAGCGTCGCGCCGGCCTTCAGCGCGAGTGCGTGACCGTCCCCCGTGTACTCCCACGAGTTCGACGTGACCTTGAAGGACTTGCCGATACCGCCGGTCGCGAGCACCACGGCAGGCGCGTCGAACTGGATGAACCGGCCGGACTCGCGCCAGTAGCCGAAGGCACCGGCGATCCTGTCGCCGTCCTTGAGCAGCTCCGTGATCGTGCACTCGGCGAAGACCTTGATCTTCGCCTCGTAGTCGCCGGTCTCCTTGTGGTCCTCCTGTTGCAGCGACACGATCTTCTGCTGCAGGGTGCGGATCAGCTCGAGGCCGGTCCGGTCACCGACGTGCGCCAGCCGCGGATACTCGTGGCCACCGAAGTTGCGCTGCGAGATCCGGCCGTCCTTGGTGCGGTCGAACAACGCGCCGTAGGTCTCCAGCTCCCAGACGCGGTCCGGGGCCTCCTTGGCGTGCAGCTCGGCCATCCGCCAGTTGTTCAGGAACTTCCCGCCACGCATGGTGTCGCGGAAATGCACCTGCCAGTTGTCGTTGCTGTTGGCGTTGCCCATGGAGGCGGCGACGCCGCCCTCGGCCATCACCGTGTGGGCCTTGCCGAACAGGGACTTGCACACCACGGCGGTACGCAGACCGCGTTGCCGGGCCTCGATTGCGGCGCGCAGACCGGCTCCACCGGCCCCGATCACGACAACGTCGTACGTGTGCCGCTCGACCTGGGTCATTTACTTCCTCTTTCTCACACGAAGCGCAGGTCGGAGATAAAGCCGCTGGCAACAAGCATCACGTACAGGTCGGTGAGCATCAGCGTGCCGAGAGTGATCCATGCCAACTGCATGTGCCGGACGTTCAGCTTGGACACAACCGTCCACAGCTTGTACCGGATCGGATGGGCGGAGAAGTGCTTGAGCCTGCCACCGGCGATGTGGCGGCAGGAATGGCACGACAACGTGTACGCCCACAACATGATCACGTTGATCAGCAGGATGACGTTGCCGAGCCCCATCCCGACCCCGCCGTCGGGTGAGTGGAACGCGACGATGGCGTCATAGGTGTTGATCAGTGCGACCACGCCCGCGATGTAGAAGAAGTAGCGGTGCAGGTTCTGCAGGATCAGCGGGAACTTCGTCTCCCCCGAGTACTCCACGCGCGGCTCGGCCACGGCGCAGGCGACCGGCGACTGCCAGACCGAGCGATAGTACGCCTTGCGGTAGTAGTAGCAGGTGAGCCGAAAACCCAGCAGGAACGGCAGGGCGAGGAAGCCCATCGGGATCCAGGCTGGGAGTTCACCGATCCACTGGCCGAAATGCGACGAACCCGCTACGCACGACTCGCTGATACACGGCGAGTAGAACGGCGTCAGGTAGTGGTAGTCGTTGACCCAGTACCACTTGCCCATGAATGACCGGCCGGTCGCGTACAAGACGAACGTCGCCAGGCCGAGATTCGTCAGCAGTGGCGGCAGCCACCACCGGTCGGTGCGCAGATTGCGCACTGGGACCCGCGCCCGGCCCGGCGCGTTGATTCCAACGGTCATCTGTCCTCAGTTCGGGGGTTGACTTCTTTGTCTAGTCGTCGTGGCGAACGAACTCGTCATCGGTCCCGCGCCACATCGCCGGGTCGTACGGCGTGTCCGGCACGACCACGACCTCGTGCTCGGACGCCTGCGGGCGGCGCGGCTGTGGAGTGGCGGGGTCGCTGCGGAATTCCGCCGTGTCGATATCCATCCGCTCAACGTCGTTGACGAGCCTGCGCACGGCGGGAATGTCGCCGTACTTGGCTCGCAACTCACCCACGGCCTGCTTGACCTGACCGATAGCACGCTGCAACTCAGTGATGTCGCTCATCGACATGACCCGACTCCTTCACCGTTGGAACACACGCCAGCTACCTCGGGTGCGTCCTTCAGTCGGCCCGTATCGCCCTCGGGGCCGGTGGTGGTGGACGCCCCTTGCCGCCGACTGTGCCGCGCCGGTGACCTTGTGACAAGTACCACAGGAGATGATCCGCTCTGTGACCGGCTCAGCACTCGTTCGGCTCGTGCTGGATCGATCCCTGTGTCGGATGTCACCGGGGTGTGCCGGGCAACCATCCCATGATCGACACCGCGGTGTGACGGCAGGCACATTTTCCGGCGCTGACCTGGCATAGGTGCGCCGCGACGCCCAGAGAGTGGAACGGCTGGCGGGATGTCGAGAAGATCACAAACCACCGCCACGAACGGGGCACACGGCCGACAATCGAGGGCTAGCCACCCCTCACCCGCGCCACCACCCGCCGGGTCCCGTCACAGCCGACAACGAGGCACTTTCCGAAAGCGATACCGAACTGTTCGACTCGCCGTAACTGGATCGATACCGCGCAGTCTCGATAGGGGTTGGGCCAAACGTCTCGTATCCGCCCCAGAACTCACCCCGATTTTTCTTAATCGATTTTGATCCGCAGGGCACTGTGGCTACGTTGTGGCTTGTCACCACCTGTCAGCACCGTGTGCGACGCCAGCGTTGCCGTCATCACCGATCGGGAGGCCGCAGTGCACACGAAGCTTCACCGCGTCGTCGGCGATGTCACGCAACGTATTGCCGAGCGCAGTACGCATACCCGCCAGGCGTATCTGGACAGAGTTCGTGGCATGGCGACCGACAGCCCGGCACGCGCGGGAATGGCCTGCAGCAACCTCGCGCACGGCTTCGCCGCGTGTGAAGGCTCGGACCGGCTCGCCGTACGAGGTCTGACCAAGCCGGGCGTGGCGATCGTGTCGTCGTACAACGATCTGCTCTCCGCGCACCAGCCGCTGCACGAATACCCGGACTGGCTCAAGGATTCGGTGCGCGAAGCAGGCGGCGTCGCCCAGTTCGCCGGTGGTGTGCCCGCGATGTGCGACGGCATCACACAAGGTCGCGCGGGCATGGAACTTTCCCTGTTCAGCCGCGAGGTCATCGCCATGTCGACGGCGATCGCGCTGTCGCACGAGATGTTCGACGGCGCCCTGCTGCTCGGCGTGTGCGACAAGATCGTGCCGGGACTGTTGATCGGCGCGCTGTCCTTCGGCCACCTACCGTCGATCCTGGTGCCCGCAGGGCCAATGACGTCAGGCCTGCCCAACAAGGAGAAGGCACGCGTCCGGCAGTTGTTCGCCGAGGGATTGGCCACACGCGACGAACTGCTCGCCGCTGAGTCCGCGTCCTATCACGGCCCAGGGACCTGCACGTTCTACGGCACGGCCAACTCCAACCAGATGGTCGTCGAAGTGATGGGCCTGCACCTGCCAGGAGCGAGCTTCGTCCACCCGCACACCCCGTTGCGGCGCGCACTGACTGAGGAAGCGGGCCGTCAGGTCGTGCGACTGACCCAGACACGCGGGCAGTACACGCCGATCTCCGAGATCGTGACCGAGAAGTCCATCGTGAACGGTGTGGTCGCGCTGCTGGCAACCGGCGGATCGACCAACCACACGCTGCACCTGCCCGCCATCGCCGCTGCCGCTGGCATCCAGCTGACGTGGGACGACTTCGCCGACCTGTCGGCGGTCGTGCCGCTGCTGGCGCGCGTCTACCCGAACGGGAGCGCGGACATCAACCACTTCCACGCGGCCGGCGGCGTGCAGTTCCTGGTGAACACCCTGCTGGACGCCGGATTGCTGCACCGGGACGTACGGACGGTCGCCGGTGGCGGCCTCGATCTCTACCGGCAGGAACCCGTGCTGGAGAACGGGAAACTGATCTGGCGCGACGGTCCTGTGGACAGCCTCGACACCACGGTGCTGCGCTCCGCGCACGATCCGTTCGAGCCGGACGGCGGGCTGCGGATGCTTTCAGGCAATCTCGGCCGCGCGGTGATCAAGGTGTGTGCGGTGCAGCACGAGAACTGGGTCGTGCAGGCACCGGCGCGGGTGTTCGAAAGCCAGGAGCAGTTGTCCGCGGCGTTCAAGGCGGGCGAACTCAACCGCGATGTCGTTGTGGTTGTGCGCAATCAGGGCCCGAAGGCGAACGGAATGCCTGAGCTGCATGGTTTGACGCCCGCGTTGGGCGCGTTGATGGATCGTGGCCACAAGGTGGCGCTGGTGACCGACGGGCGGATGTCCGGCGCGTCCGGCAAAGTGCCCGCGGCTATCCAGGTTTCACCCGAATCGGTGGCGGGCGGTCCGCTGGCCAGGCTCCGCGATGGCGACGTGATCAGGCTGGACGCCGAACACGGGATGCTGGAGGTCCTGACAGACCCAGCGGAGTTCGCCGTGCGGCCCGTCGTCCAGGTGGAGCGGCCCGCGTGGGAAGGCACCGGACGTGAGTTGTTCGGCGCACTGCGCGACGCTGTCGGCCCGGCCGAGCACGGGGCTACGGTGTTCGCAGGACAGTTGACGTCGATTGGGGAACTGGCTTGACCACGCGTTTGATCACTGCCGAAGAACTGCTCAACCTGGCACCGGTGGTCCCGGTCGTGGTGATCGACGACGTCGATCACGCGGTCGGAGTCGCAGAGGCCCTGGTGGCAGGCGGAGTTCCGCTGATCGAACTGACCCTGCGCACACCGGTGGCGCTGGAGGGGATCCAGCGGATCCGTAAGGAAGTCCCGGACATCCTGGTGGGCGCGGGCACAGTGACGACAGCGGCGCTGGCCGCACAGGCCGCGGACGCGGGAGCGTCGTTCCTGGTGACACCAGGTTCAACCGAAAGCGTGGTAGACGCCTGCGAGGCAACGGGTCTGCCGTTCCTGCCGGGGATCAGCACAGTCACCGAGGCCATGCGGATGGCTGAGCGCGGACTGACGGCACTGAAGTTCTTCCCGGCGGAGGCCTCTGGTGGGAAGAACTACCTGAAGTCACTCGGTGGTCCGCTGCCCGGCCTGAGGTTCTGTCCGACCGGAGGCATCTCCGTGGACACAGCAGCGGACTACCTGGCGCTGCCGAACGTCGGCTGTGTCGGTGGCTCCTGGCTCGTACCGAAAGAAGCGCTGGCTGACAACGACTTCAACCGCGTGAAAGAACTCGCGAAGGCAACCGCCACGCTGCGTGCGTGACACAGGGCCTTTGTGGCGGGCTAGTCGGCGTCGACCACGTCGAGCTCGACCAGGTAACCGGCGTGGGAGAGCCCCTCTTCGCGTTCCTCCCACCCGGTGGCCTGCTGCACCGGCCGCAGCACAGCGGATTCCTTGACCGGGTGGAGCATGTTCGGGTTCTTGTCGTCGAACGGCGCGTACTGGCAGAAGACCGCGCGGATGGAGACAACGTCACCGGCCGTTTGAGGAAGCGGAGTATCGGAGTGGTGTTCCTCGGTGTGCGTGATGGTCTCGGCGAGAGGGCCGAAAACGTTGTCCAGCCATTCGTCGTCGGCGTCCAGCAAACCCCACACCACCCGCGAACCAACCCGGAACGCGTCACCGCAGCACTGCAACTGCCAGTCGGCCACCCACACTGTGATGTTCACTCGATGGTGTCCAGAAGATCGCTCTCGTCGCCCACATTGGACAGTTCGTCCTTGACGACACGATACGCCAAACCCTGGCTGTAGCCCTTGCGAGCAAGCATGCCGACAAGGCGGCGGATCTTGGTCTGCTGATCGGCCGACCGCAGGGAGGAGAGTTTCTTGCGCACGAGCTGACGAGCCCGCTCCTCCTCAGCTTCCTCATCGACAGCGGCGACAGCCTCAGCGGCAGTGTCGTTGTCGACACCACGACGACGCAGCTCAATACTCAGCGCCTTACGTCCCATGCCCTGATAGGTATGGCGTGAGCGAACCCAGATCTCGGCAAAAGCCTTGTCATCGATCAACCCGACCTGGTCAAGCCTGCCGAGCACCCGCTCAGCCACCTCAGGAGCAATCTCCTTACGCACCAACGCCTTGTACAGCTCAGCCCGAGTACGAGGCCGAGCAGTGAGCAAGGTCAGACAGATGTCCTTGGCATGCGCCTCAGGATCACCCCCATGATCAGCCGATGCCCGCCGCCCCTGGCGAGCATCACGCTCATCAGCGTTCCCAGCCCGACGCGCCCCATCCGCAGAGCTCTTGCGAGACCTGCGCCCCTCACCCGAAGGAGCCTTCCGAAATCGGCGTTCCTCGCGCTCATCAGCGCTCCGAGCTCCGGGCTCTTCCTCATCCGAGGAAAGCTTCGTCACACCACCAGCCGCTGATCGCCGCGCAACTCGAGCAGGACGTCCGGAAGACTGGCCTGTCCGATCATCGTCAGACAAATCACCACCCGAAGAAGCCCCGGATTGCACGGACTGAGCGGACAAACTTGCTACCTGTTCCCGCAACCGCGCCAACCGCGCATCCTGCGAGGAATCGTCCGACTCGGCTACCGCAGCATCGCCACCTGGCCGATGGCCGCCATCCGCCGACACCTCGGCGATCCGAGAGCGCAACCGCGCCAGCTGATCATCTCGGGAAGGCAGCGGATCCCGCACACCATGCTCCACCGAGGACACAGACCCCACAGACCCAGCAAAATCACTGGCCCCAGCGGACCCCGCAGGCCCAGGAGCATCAACAGCTCCAGCGAACCTCACAGGCCGACCGGACTCGGCAAGCTCAGACCTCAGAGACTCAACGGGCTCAGGTGATCCCCCAGGCGCAGCAGTCCTCGCAGGCCCAGCTTCTACGAACCTCCCAGGCCGTGCAGGCTCTGCGAGCTCCGCAGACCCAGCAGGCTCGGACCTCGTAGACCCAGCGGACCCACCAGGCCCAGCGAGTTCAGTCCGCTCACCAGACTGGGCAGAATCTGCGGGTGTGGGTGCCGCCTCGGCAGGGTCTGTCAGCTCCGCGAGTCCGGCGGAGTCGGTGCTCTCCTGGGCATCCCGCCCGGCCTTCGGCGCCACGTCTGGTTCCGAAGGCCGGTGTGCGGGATGTGTCGGCTCCGGCGGGGTTGGTTCTTCCCCGGCCCAAGGGTCGATACTCGGTTCCGCCGGTGCCTGGGCTCGCTGGTCTGTCACCCAGTCCTTGAGCCACGTCAAATCGCCAGCAGGATCTGGCATCAGAAGTCGACGGGGGCTGGCGCCGCTTCCTCGGCGTCAAGCTTCGGGCCGATCCCCATCTTGTCCTGGATTCGCTTCTCGATGTCGTTGGCGACGTCCGGGTTTTCGCGCAGGAACCGGCGGGCGTTCTCCTTGCCCTGCCCCAACTGGTCGCCCTCGTAGGTGTACCAGGCACCGGACTTGCGCAGGATGCCCTGATCGACGCCCATGTCGATGAGCGAGCCCTCCCGACTGATGCCGAAGCCGTAGAGAATGTCGAACTCGGCCTGCTTGAACGGTGGGGCCACCTTGTTCTTGACGACCTTGATGCGGGTGCGGTTGCCGACCGGCTCGCCGCCGTCCTTCAGGGTCTCGATCCGGCGGACGTCGAGCCGGATCGACGCGTAGAACTTCAGCGCCTTGCCACCGGTGGTGGTCTCCGGCGAGCCGAACATCACGCCGACCTTCTCACGCAGCTGGTTGATGAAGACCGCGGTGGTGCCGGAGTTGCTCAGCGCACCGGTGATCTTGCGCAGCGCCTGGCTCATCAGCCGGGCCTGCAGACCCACGTGGCTGTCGCCCATCTCGCCCTCGATCTCGGCACGGGGGACCAGCGCGGCGACCGAGTCGATGACCAGGATGTCCAGCGCACCGGACCGGATCAGCATGTCCGCGATCTCCAGCGCCTGCTCACCGGTGTCCGGCTGGGAGACCAGCAGCGCGTCGGTGTCGACACCCAGCGCCTTGGCGTACTCCGGGTCGAGCGCGTGCTCCGCGTCGATGAACGCGGCGATGCCGCCTGCCTTCTGCGCGTTGGCCACGGCGTGCAGGGCGACGGTCGTCTTACCGGAGGATTCCGGGCCGTAGATCTCGACGATGCGGCCTCGGGGGTAGCCACCGATCCCGAGGGCGACGTCCAGGACGACGGAGCCTGTCGGGATGTACTTGATCGGGGCGCGCACCTCATCACCGAGACGCATGACCGAGCCCTTGCCGTACTGCTTGTCGATCTGGGCGAGGGCGAGCTCGAGGGCTTTGCCCCGGTCGGGTGCTGCTGGTGCCATCTGAAGTCCACCTCGTTGGTTCGAGCGGTCTGTGTCGGAGGAGACGCTACGGGTGGGGACCGACAATTTCGGGGGACCGCCGATCCCGGTGCCCCGCCATCGTAGCGAACACGTGTTCGACCCGTTCGCGCGACACGCCCGCCAAGCGTCGGATCAGCGTCGCTCTGCCGGGACCCCCAGGTCGTCGCAGACCGCGCGCCAGATCCGCTTCGGATCGACGCCCGCGTCGAGCGCCTGGTCGACGGTTCGACCGCCGAGCGCGCCAAGAACATGGTCACGGGCGAGCATCTCGGCACGGACCGCGCCGAACTCGTCCGCCATCAGGTTGCGGAAGACCGTAGTACGCATCAACCACTAGGTTAGTGAGCGTGGAACCACCCAACGGACTCGAGTCGGTAGGACTGTGGGTCGTGTCGTTCGGCAGCGTGATCGCGGCACTGGTTGTGATCATCTTCTGGCTGCGCAACAACCGCAGGCGGTAGTACCGTCGCGGACGAGGCGAGATCGGAGCTGGACCAGTCATGCGTTTCATGATCATCATCAAGTCCGACGAGAAGACCGACGCCGGCCGGGTGCCGTCGGAGGCGGAATTCGCCGCGATGGCCCAGTTCAACCAGGAGATGGCGGACGCGGGCATCCTGCTGGGCGCCGAGGGCCTGCTCGACAGCGGCAAGGGCGCGCGGGTGAGGTTGTCCGGCGGCAAGACCACGATCACTGACGGCCCGTTCACCGAGTCCAAGGAGCTCGTCGCGGGCTTCTGGCTGATCAGGACCAACTCGTTGGAGGAGGCGATCGACTGGGCGAGCAGGGTGCCCAGCCCGCCGACGATCGAGACCAACCTCGAGGTCCGGCAGGTCGTCGACGCGGCCGAGGACTACGCCGAGACGTACACCGAGGGGCTCAGGGACGGCGAGGACAAGCTCAGGGAGCAGATCGCCGGGAACAAGTGACGGCGGGTCAGCCCAACAGCTGCTGACGGAGGGTCGCGTTCAGCCAGTCCCGGTACTGAGCCGGTGACCAGCCACGTTCGTTCACCAGCATGTGGAAGACCGTCGGGTGGTTGAACGTCCACAGCAGGTCGGTCGCGGCCTCGACAGTGAGACCGGCGCGCAACCCGCCCTTGCTGTCGAGCGACCGGACGATCACGCCCTGGTTGGCGTGGAACTCCGCCTGCATCGTGCGCCACAACTCGGCGATCTCCTTGTCGGCAGCGGCGGCGCTCCTGATCACTTCGAGCACGTCGGCGAAGCGCTGCTTGCGATCGGCGTTGCGCGTGTAGAGGTCCATCTGCCTGACCGGGTCCGGTTCCTCGATCATCTCCGTGAACCAGTCCCTGTCGACCACCGGGACCTGATCGTCGTCGCCGTGCAGCGCCAGGTCCCACACCGACAACAACAGCTGTCGTTTCGTGGGGAACGACAGGTACACGGTCTTGGTGGACACACCGGCCGCACGCGCGATGTCCGGCACGGTTGTCGCCGCGTAACCGCGCGCTCCGAACAACTCGCGCGCGGCTTCCAGGATGTCCCGCCTGGTGGCTTTCGCCTGCGCCGCCCGCCTGGGCGAGTGATAGGGCCGACCTTCCACGGTGGGTACCTTAGCCCACCATTGACTACATGAGTAGAGTAGTCAATACTCGCAACCATGACCGAAAGCGCTACTTTCGCCGACGCGGACGCGCGGCAGGCCACACCCCAAACACGACTGGCCACACTGGAGCCCGAGCAGCCGACTTCGAAGCCGCTGACCAAGCGGGAAGCCGAGATCGTCCGGCTCGTCGGCCACGGACTGTCCAATGCGGACATAGCCGCACAGCTCTTCCTCAGCGCGCGCACTGTCGAGACCCACCTGAGCAACAGCTACCGGAAGCTCGCCATCACGTCGCGGCTGCGCCTCGCACGCTGGGCTTTCCAGCACGACGGCGAGTTCTGAGACACGGCACCGAAGGTCGTCAGGCGCTGATGCTGTGCTCGGTGAACGTCCCCACTTCGGTGAATCCGATGCCGCGGTAGATCGACTGCCCATCGGGTGACGACTGCAGCACAGCAGTGTCGACACCCTCCGCACGCGCCGCCAGCAAGGCCACGAGCGTGATGGCACGGCCGAACCCACGGCGCCGGTGACTGGCCAGTGTCGAGACGTTGTAGATCCCGGCGACCTCGTGCGCCAGGAAGACCTCTGCCGCACACACGGCGACGCCCTCGTGGTAGCCGACGAAGTACCGCGCCTGGCACTCGGGATCCAGCGCTGCCCCCGCGGCCCGCTCGTAGAACCGGATGACACCGGGAGAGGGCGGGTCCCAGTTCGCGGCGACCACGCCCGCGTACTCCGCGAGCTCGACCGGAGCCGTCACCCGGCGGATCTCCAGTCCGTCCGGGATCTCCGGCTCGGGCAGTGTGGACAGTGCGGCGACCATCCCGGGTTCCGGGTCGTGCGCGGGGAACCCGGCCGCCTCAATGCGCTGCGACAACGAGTCCGGCGTTGACGTCGAGTCGACCCACCAGGAGAACACGCCGTCGACCGACGCCACCGTCTCAGCGATCCGCTCGTCCACGTCGGACGCGGAGAACCGGGCCCCGGCGATGATGTTGAACGTGTCGTCGCCGACGTCGCCGTCCACGATCACCACGTCATCGGTCCGTACCACGGACATTCCCTCAGTCCGTAGGTGCAGGTGTGCCGAGTGTGCGATGAAGTTGGCCACCAACAGATCAGGTACCAGGCTGGACATTCTTTTCCCAGTAGTTCGCGATGTCGTCGGGGCTTCCGGCGTCGCGCAGCTGGACCTTGCTCAGCACGCCGACGACCGGCCGGTCCTTGACCGTGAAGATCAACTTTCCGGTGCCGCTGCTGACCGCCGCGCGGTACTGGCCGGTCAGGCCGTTGCCCTTCCAGTCGGCTGTGACCATCTCGCCGCCCATCGAGCCGATCACGGACTGGGCCTGCTTGGTGGCGTCGTCGTTCGACGTCGCCTGCAGGTACGAGACCTGGTAGTCCTCGCTCAACGTGCACGTCGCGCTCAACCCGGCTGAGGCGTCGAGGCCGCTGCTTTCCACGCCCGGCTTGCACGAGTTGTTGTCCGGCACGGTCCCGGCCAGCTGCCGCAGGCACTGGGTGAAGCCCTTGGCGTCCTTGTCCCCCGGGCTCGAGCAGTCCGCGGCCGAAGCACCGCCACCGCCCGGCAGCAGGAAGATCCCGGCGACCACGGCGAGCACGACGACGAGCGCGGCACCACCGATCAGCAGCTTGCGGTCCGGCTTCTTCTTGGACGACGCGGGCGTCAGGGTCGGGAAGTTGCTGGGCAGCGGCGCGGGCGCCTGCGGCGCCGGTGGCTGCTGTTGAACCGGGAAACCACCGCTCGACGGCGTGGGCGTGGGCGGGCGGTAGTTCGCGCGGACCGGCGCCATCGTCGCGGTCGGCTGGTCCTCGCTCAGCGCGCTCTGCACGTTCTGGGTCTGGGTGCGGGCGCTGATGCCCTCGTGTGGCACGTGGTGCGCGCCGAGCGCCACAGCGGTCTCCGGCTGGTCGAGGCTCGCGGGCACAACCCGCAGCTGCTCGGCGATCAGCGTCGCGACCAGCGGCATCCGGCTCGACCCACCGACGAGGTAGATGCCGAGCAGCCGGTCCGGCGTCATCCCGGTCGACCGGATCGTCGCGGCCAGCAGCTCGACGCTGCGCAGCAGGTTCGGCCGGACCAACGCCTCCAGCTCGGCCCGCGTGACGAGCACGTCGTCGAACGGTTCGGGCATCGGCACCTCGGTCTGCGGGTGCCGGGACAGTGCTTCCTTGGCGGCCTTGACGTCCTCACGCAGCGAGCGCTGCGCACGGCGGTCGCCCGTGGTCTCCGGACGGAGCAGGCGCTGCCAGCGGGCTGGGTCGCGGTGCGAGACCTCACGGCCGACGTGTTCGAGCATGGCCTGGTCGACGTCCAGACCACCGAGGTCGGGCAGGCCGTCTTCGGCGAGCACGGCGAAACCGCTCTGTGTCGCGCCGACCACGGCGATGTCGAACGTGCCCGCGCCGAGGTCGTAGACGGCGAGCGCCCTGCCCGCCGCCAGCGACTGGCCAGGGAAGGAGGCGAAGTGCGCGGCCGCGGCCACGGGCTCCGGCACGAGCAGCAGGTTGTTGCCAAGACCGGCCAGCCGGGCGGCCGCCATCAGCACGTTGCGCCGGGTCGGGCCCCATTGGGCGGGGTGGGTCAGCCGAACCTCGTCGGGTTTCGCGCCGCCCAACTGTCGTGACGTCTCCTCGCCGACGCGGCTCAGCACGGCGGCGAGCGCATCGGTCACGGGCACGACCGTGTCGCCGAGCAGCAGCGTTCCCTCGTCGACGCGTCGTTTGGGGTTGGGTTCGAAACGCGACGGATCCAGCCTCGCCCGGCGTTCGGCATCTCTGCCGACCACCAGGTTGCCGTCCTCACCGGCGAAGACAGCGGACGGCATGGTGGCGGAGCCGTCGACCTCGACCACGCGAGGTGGGCGTCCGTGGGCGGACAGCACAGCGACGGTGTTCGACGTGCCAAGGTCAACTGACAGGACGCGCACTGACTCTCCCCTTTGACGTGACCGGATGGTCGGCCCAGATGCTGCCATGCCGACGGGTGCGGGTGGGTCCGGGTTGACTTTCTGCTCATTCTGAGCACGATGACGCTCAGAATGAGCAATGTACGCGTCCTGGTGATCGGCGACGACCTGACCGGTAGCAACGCGACCGGCGCGTTGTTCGCCCGGTTCGGGATGCGCACCATGACCGTGCACGGAAACGGCACGGTGCCGGACATCGAGGCACTCGTGGTCAACCTGGGCAACCGGCACGCGGCGCCTGGTGACGCACGGGCCGCAGTGCGGGCGACGATCGCGGCGGTGGGTGACGTACCTCTCGTCATCAAGCGCGTGGACACGACGCTGCGCGGCAATGTCGGCGCCGAGACGGACGCGGCGATCGCGGCGCTGAACGTACGCGCGCTCGTCGTCCCCGCGTTCCCCGACGCCGGGCGCGTCACGGTGGGCGGGTTGCACCTCGTCGACGGTGTTCCGCTCGCCCAGACAGCGGCGGGACGCGACGCCCTCAACCCGGTCGGCTCGTCCCGCGTGGCGACGATTCTGAGGGCCGGTACCTCCCGGTCCATCTCCGAGATCCCCCTGGACGTGGTCGAGCAGGGCGTCGCGGCGGTCGCACAGGCGCTGCGTGCCGACAGCGAGATCGTCGTCTGCGACGCGACCAGGAACGCACACCTTCGGGTGATCGCCGAGGCGGCGGCACAGGTGTCAAAAGTGTGGCTGTCGGTGGATTCCGGCCCGTTCGGCGTCCGGCTCGCCGCGGCGCTGGGCATAGCGCCCGGCGACGAGCCAAGGCCACCGGTGTTCGCCGTGATCGGCAGCATCACCGCGATCACCGCCGACCAGGTCCAGGAAACCGAGCAGACCCTCGGCGCCAGGTACGTCACGGTGACCGGCACGGAATCACCCGAAGAGGTGGTTCGCGAGGTCGGCGACCTGCTCGGCCAGGGTCTCGACGTGGTCGGTGTACGCACGATGGCCGCCTCGCTCGACCGTGCGCTGGCGGCGCGGCTGCCGGGAATCCTCGCCGAGATCACCAGGCGGGTGCTGACGGAGAACAGGATCAGCGGTCTCTACGCGACCGGCGGCGACATCGCCACGGCCATCACGGCCGCACTGGAGACCGACGGATTCGTGATCGACGACGAAGTGGTACCGCTGGCTGTGGTCGGCAGGCTCGCCGGCGGCCCGTTCAACGGGCTGCCGTTCGCCACCAAGGGCGGCCTGATCGGCGGAATCACCGCGGCGGTCGCCTGTATCGAACGGCTGAGAGGAAGCAGATGACCAAGCCCGTGCTCGCGGTGACGCTCGGCGATCCGGCCGGGATCGGCCCGGAGATCACCGCGAAGACCCTGGCCGCACCCGAGGCCACGGACACCGCGCGTCCACTGGCAGTCGGCGACGCGCCGGTGTTGCGCCGCGCGATCGAGGTGCTCGGCCTCGACGCGGAGGTCAACGCGGTGTCGTCGGTCGCGGACGCGAAGTTCGAGCCCGGCACGATCGACATCCTCGACCTGGGGATCGCACCTGGTGACCTGCCGTGGGGCGAGGTCAACGCGACCGCGGGCAAGGCCGCCGTCGCCGCGATCGAGGAGGCGACGAGGGCGGCGCTGCGCGGTGAGGTGGACGCGGTGGTCACGTCCCCCATCAACAAGGAGTCGATCTGGGCGGCCGGGTCGAAACACCTGGGGCACACCGAGATGCTCGGTGAACTGACCGGCTCCGACCGGTTCAACACCATGTTCTGGGTGCGTGGCTTGCGGATTTTCTTCGCCACCAGGCACTTGTCGCTACGCGAGGCGGTTGAACAGATCACCAGGCCGAACATCGAGCACGCGATCCGCGAGGCCTACACAGCGCTGCGCGTGTTCGGCAACGAATCCCCCAGACTGGCGGTCGCCGCGCTGAACCCCCACGGCGGTGAGGGCGGCAAGTTCGGTGACGAGGAGATCGTCGCCATCGCGCCCGCTGTCGAGGCGACCAAGGCCGACGGACTCGACGTGCACGGCCCGATCCCGGCGGACTCCGTGTTCCACCAGGGACTTGAGGGTCGGTATGACGGTGTCCTGTCGCTGTACCACGATCAGGGGCACATCGCGTCGAAGACGGTGGACTTCCACGGCACGGTGTCGGTGACCGTCGGTTTGCCGATCCTGCGTACGTCGGTGGACCACGGCACGGCGTTCGACATCGCCGGGACCGGAAGGGCGGAGCACGGCACGATGGTCGCGGCCTTCCGCGCGGCTGTGGACCTGGCGCCGTACGCGCCCCGGCTGCGTCAGGCATATCCCGGCAGATGAACGCACGTGAACGCCGGGCGAGGCTGTTGCACGAGGTACGCGGCGGGTCGGGGCACATCCACGAACTGGCAGACCAGTTCCAGGTGTCGCCGTCCACGATCCGCCGTGACCTCACCCTGCTCGAACGTGACGGCCATGTCGTGCGGACGTACGGCGGCGCGGTCGAGCGAAGCGTCCAGGAAAAGCACGGCCGCAACGTCGCCGAAAAGGACGACATCGCGCTGAAGGCAGCAGCCCTGGTCGAGGACGGTGAGGTCGTCGTCCTCGACGCGGGCACCACGACGGGAAGACTCGCGGCGCACCTCGCGCACCGCAGTCTCACAGTCGTCACCAACGGCCTGACCGCGGTCATCGCCCTCGCGGAGAGCACGACGGTCGACCTGATTGTCCTGGGTGGACGCCTTCGTCAGCCGAACGCGTCGATCGTCGGCGCGACGGTCACCGAGCAGTTGCGGCACATCAGTGCCGACCGGGTGTTCCTGGGCACGGACGGTCTGAGCCCCGCACGAGGTCTGTGCTCGCCCAGTCTGGACCAGGCGCACCTGAAGTACGCGATGCTGCACAGCGCGCGGCACGCATACGTGCTGGCAGACCACTCCAAACTCGGCCATGAACCGTTTTCCTACTGGACTCCCCTCGACAGGCCACACACCGTGCTGACGGACTCACCGTGATCCGATCGAGACAACTCCTGAACCGGCGCACACGATCGCTCGTATGGATCAGTGCAGCCGCGACACGACGGGAGCAACGACGTGCGACATGGTGTGGATACCGACTTGTTCCAACGCGCGGCACACAGCCCGTCGTACTTCGAGCTGGCCAGGGGAATGGGAGACGGTGGCAGGAAGATCGCGGACTTCTGCATCCCGTGCAACCCGTACTTCCCCACTCCGGAGATGTTCGGTGACCTGGCCAAGAACCTGGAAACGGTGCTGAAGTACTACCCGAGCGACGCTGGCACCATCGCGGGCAGGCTCGCCAGGATCCTCGGGCTCAACCCGGCCACGATCGCCATGTCGAACGGTTCGACCGAGCTGATCACCTGGATGGACCACCTGTGGTTCACCGAGAGTGTGGCCGTGCCGATTCCCACGTTCGGGCGATGGACCGACCAGCCGCTGGAGACCGGCAAACGCGTGGACATGTACCCGTTGCGGGAAAGCAGCGATTTCAACCTGAGCGTCGACGACTACATCAAGTTCATCCGGAAGCGTAAGTCCCGTGTCGCGGTGCTGTGCAATCCGAACAACCCGGACGGCGGCTACCTGCCGCGCCGCGAGATCGTGCGGTTCATGGACGAGCTCGCGGATCTGGATCTCGTCGTGATCGACGAGTCGTTCATCGACTTCGTCGAGGTCGAACGCAGCCCGTCGGTCGGGTCCGACGCGACGATCCGGCCGAACGTGGTGGTGCTCAAGAGCCTCGGCAAGAACTTCGGCCTGCACGGCATCCGCTTCGGCTACCTGATCGCCAATCCCGCGCTGGCGGGCAAGATGGCGAGGACGCTGCCGAAGTGGAACCTGAACTCGCTGGCCGAGACAGTGGTGTTCATGTTGGAGGAGCACGCGGGTGCCTACGCCGAAAGCCTGCACCTGTTGGCACGCGACCGCTACCGGATGGGTATGGAACTGGCCAGACACCAGGATCTGACCGTGTACTCGTCACAGGCGAACTTCCTGCTCGTCAAGCTGGCGCAGAGCGTCGACGGGATGGAGTTGCGGGACTACCTGCTGCAGCGTCATCAGGTCTTCATCAGGGAGTGCGGCAACAAACTGGGGATGAGCAGCCAGTTCGTCCGTCTGGTTGTCCGTCCGGAACAGGACGTCGAACGTCTCGTCGAAGGACTGCGCGGGTTCGCAAAGACCCGATGGGAGAAGGAACACGCACCCCCCGCGCTGGTCCAGAGTGTGTCATGACCGGTTACCCGGGTGCGGGTGGCAGGACACACTCCGGACCAGTCCTCCGCTGACCGAAGTCCTGGCTAGACAGGACGACGGGTCCGCCGCCAGGCAACCACGATCAACGCGATCAGGCCGAACAGTGGGATGGTGCTGATCGCCCAGCTCAACCCCATCGGCGGCCCCGGCTGCTCCATCACCTTGAGATTGCGCAGTTCACCCGTTCCGGTACCGGCCGGCCCCGCGATGTCGAAGCGCACCGTCCAGTCACCCGGTTCCGGGAGGCTACGCACATCCAAACCCCAGACCTCACGTTTGCGTGGATGACGGGCCAACGGCTCCCCCATCTTGTCCTGGCCGAGGCTCATGATCACGCTGCCCTCCTTGCCGACGATGCCGTCGTCGGGGGCGAAGGTGAAGTCCAGCGACTGCATGGCTTTCAGTGGCCACGTGCTGAAGCCGACGGTCACCGAGTACGGACCGGCCTTGACCTTCTCCGTGTGCACGATGTTGACCGGCTCGTACGCCGACGCCGGTGCGGCGAACCCGACCAGCAGAGCGATCGCCGCAAGCAGTCCCGCCGCTGTCCTACGCATGACTGGCTTCCTTCGTGCTGGGTTCCGTTGCCGGCGAGAGGTGGCGCAGCATCTGGCTGAACCGGCGGCCGAGCATCGCCGCAAGCGCGCCGAAGACGAGACCGGTCGCGGCCGTGGCGAGGTAGGTGTTGGTGCGCGGCATCGAACTGTCGTACACCCAGACGTTCTGCAGCGGTATGGTCAACGTGATGATCAGGCCACCGACCGCGCCGGTGATCACGGCAGGCACGTTGGACATCAACTCGATGGCCACGGCTACGAGAATCAGACTCATCGGGATCAGGGCAGGCAGGCTTGGCACGCCGTCGATGTAATCTCGGACAGGCAGCCCGACCGCGTCGGCGTACACCCGGGCAGCCCATGGGGAAAACCACCAGAACACCGCCTGCAGCACACCGACCGCCACGGCGACGGCGAGCGCTCCGCCCCGTCGTGCGATCACTCCCGCGCCCATCGTGAGCAGCAGCACACACATGAACGTGGCTCCGACGGTCACTGGGCGAATGATGCCGTTCGGCAGCGCCTGCAGACCGATCACCGTCACCATGCTGAACGCCAGCAGCACGGCCGCACCGACGATCGTGCCGACCTTGCCCCAACGGTGTTCCCGTGCGGTGGCGAAGACCATGACCGCGCCGACCATCGTGATGGAGATCGACAGCAGCAAACCGATGTGCGGCGGCGAGTCGATCACCGCGTCGAAGCCGTACAGGCTGTGCCACCACTGGTCCCACAAGCCGTACAGCAGGAACGAGGCGGCGCCGATCCCGGAGATGAGGTAGCCGACGGGCGCAGCGAACGTCCTGCCGAACACGCCGACCGCTCGCCCTCCCACGATCGGGTTGATGTCCGTGCCGCGCCGCTGTGCGGCGGTGGTCATCAGAACCACGACCAGGCTGGCGATTCCGGCAACGGCGCTGCCGGAGTACAGAAACAGGTGTGGCAAGGTGAAGAACGTGTCCGGCCCGACATCCGAGTGCCACTGAATGTCCCAGGTGAGGCCGACGAGCGAAAGCATCGTTCCGCCGAGTACGAAACTCGCCGGGACCAAGCCCCTCGGCGCGCTCCTGGCCGCGACACCACTCCCTGCCATCGACGCGGTCATGTCCATTGATCCACCCCTTTCAGTTGAGTAGCAGCGGGACCACGACCCGCTCTGTCCCCAGCGAGACTGTGATCTCCCACTGACCCGCCATCGGCAGGTCGACGTTGTCCACCCGGAACCGGCCCGGTTGTGTCTGCACGGCGGTGACCAGGCTGAGCGCGTGCCCCATCTGGGGCATCGCCGGTTCGATCGTCACCTCGCCTGACGCCGGTGCGCCCGCCCGGTCGGTGATGTCGATGTCGAGCGAATTGGTTCCCTGCTTCAACGGCTGTGCGACGACCTTGAAGGTGTAGCGCTGCGAGTCCGCGACGAGTTGACGTGTCTCACCGGTCGTCGGCCAGAACAACAGCGCGGCCACCGCGACGATGAGCGCGCCGAGCGCGGCCAGAAAGATCTTCATCCCTGTATCCCCTTGGGAACTTCGATGACCGACGCCACGGTGAGGATCGAGTAGTCCCGCTCGACCTGAACCCACACCAGGTAGCGGCCGGGCAGTGGGAAGGAGTACGTGAACGACACGTCCGGGCCGTAGGCGGCGACACTCTCGTCCGGCTTGTCCGGCAACCCGGGAGTGGGCGGCAGCATCGAATGCACATGCGCCCAGATCGGCGCGCTCACATGATTCTGGGTAGCACTGCCCCCGCTATCCGCGACAGGGCCGACGACAATCATGTGTCCGAGCATTCCCAGCCACGGTTGCAGGTCCTTGGTCCCGAACTTCGCCGTGACCGTGCTCGGTGATCCCGCGGGCCGGATCTGCTTGGCGAGATCGGCTTTTCCCTCGATCGGCTGAACTTTCACCGCGCCGGTCACGTCAACAGCCGAACGAAGCAACTGCACTCCGCCACCGCGCCTGGCGATCTCCGCGGCGATCGCGTGCACACCCGGTTGGGTACTGAGACGGGCCCGGTACTCCCCTGGCGCGACACGGATCGGGTGCAGGTGCTGAAGTCCGCCGTTCGGCGAGATCACCACAAGGTGTATCAACGCGTTGTCGTGCACGAGCAGGTCGTCCACCGGCCGGCCGGACGAGCCGTCGGTCAGGCTCAGCCTGAGGTCGTTGCCGGCCATGCTCGGCACCAGGTTCACCGGCGGACGCGAGAAATCCACAACAGACGTTCGCAGGAACGGGTCGTTGACGTTGTCGAACGTCGGATCCAGATCCGCACCGGGTGCCGGTGGCGCCGGGATGACCGGGGCGAGCAGGGCGGCGGTCACGGCCACAGCGAGCGCCGCGATCATCCCGCCCGCAGGCACCACCGCCATGCCGACCCGCCCACCGACTGCCAGCACCAGAGCCACAATGAGCAGCACACCGGCCGCGACGAACCCGCCGTACGTCGCGTTCTCCCACGGAGACGAGACGACCGCAGGGACGACGAACGGGATCGTGGCCTCGTCGACCCTGAGCTCCCACGGCCCAGCCCGGTCCACATGGACCGTTCCGGCGTGGAAACCAGGTGTCGCCCCGAGTTCGACCTTCGTCGTGCTGGTCGGCGCCCCGGCCGCGCTGACGCTCACCGTGAGCACACCGGGTGGCGATCCCGCGTGGGTCACCAGATCGATGTGCACCGGTCCGGGCACCTCTGCCACCCGGCGGATGACGACTGTCAGCTCACGGTCGCCCAGTGTCTGCGCCACATGGATGTCGGCCCCGGTCTGCGCACCGTCGGCCAGCGCGGGGGCGGCGATCCCGAGGAGCATCCCCAGCACGAGCAGCACGGTCGGCAAAGTTCGCATCGCCATGGATACAACCAGGACGACGTGGTGGTTTCGTCCCTTCAGGGATTGAATCAGGGTCCCCTGCACGGGGGACCCACAACCCCGAGAAGTGGGAGGTTCCGGCTCAGGGAATACGGCAGGATCGGCACACGATGCTCACAACCAGTTTGTCCCTGAAACGCCAGTCGTGGCTGGTCGCCGCCGCGTGCATGATCGCGGACGGGGCGTTCGTGGTCCTCTACGGGTGCGAGACGTGGCAGAACTGGCTGACGCTCACGATGACCCTCGCCGTCAACGCCGCGCTCGCCGGTCCAGCCCGGCTGTCGGGACATGTCGCCTTCGCGCACGCAGCCGTCCCCGTCATCACGCTGCTGATCGGCAACGACACTCCCGCCAACGACGCGGGCCTCCTGGTCGCGGGCTACCGAGCGGGCGCGTGGCTGCACGGTGCGCCCGCGATCGCGTCACTCGCCGTGCTGTCGGCAAGCATGCTGACATGCACCGTCATCATGGACCGGCGGTTCGAACTCGGCCTCGTCGTCATGGTGAAAGCCGCTGTGCTGCCGTACCTTGTCGGCCGCTACACCACCGCTCGACGTGCGTACCTGGCCGAGCTGGAACGCCGTTCCGAGTTGGAGCGCAGGGACGCCAGGGAAGCTGTGACGAGGGCTATCGCGACAGAACGCAGCTCGATCGCCCGCGACCTGCACGATGTGATCGTGCACCACGTCAGCGCGATCGGTCTGCACGCCGGGGCAGCCCGGTTGGGCCTGCCCACGGGCAACACGAAGGTGGAGACTTCACTGCGGTCAGTCGAGACCGCCAGCCGCGCGGCCATGGTGGACCTGCGGCACCTGCTCGACCTGCTGCACGGCGACAACCCCGAGGGCGCTCGCCAGCCCGGGCTGGACAACCTCGACGAACTGTTCGACGGCGTACGGTCCGCTGGTGTGCCCGCGCGGCTCGCTGTGTCGGGTGCACAGGGGGAAGTACCTGAATCACTGGGGATAACTGTGTACCGGATCGTGCAGGAGATGCTGACCAACGCCCTGCGACACGGCGACCACACCGAAGTGGCTGTGTCGCTGGAGTACGAACCGGATTCGCTGACCGTGACGTCGGTCAATCGGATCGGCGCCGTCCGGGACCCGGGTGGGACCGCGCGACGCGGCCTCGTCGGGATCCGCAACCGGGCAGGCATCTTCGCCGGGCGGACCGAAGCCGGGATCGACCCGGACGGTGTGACATGGCGGACAAACGTGAGGTTCCCGCTATGACATCCCCGCTGACATCCCCTGTGACACCGCACCCGACACTGAAGGTGCTGCTGGCCGACGACCACGCCATGCTGAGGTCGGGGATGCGCGCGATCTTCGAGACCCAGCCGGATCTGGAATGCGTCGCCGAGGTCGCCGACGGTCGCGCGGCGGTCGCCGAGGTGGCCCGGTTGCGCCCGGACGTGGCGGTGTTGGACATCCGGATGCCCAAACTGGACGGGCTCGACGCCACCGAGGCGATCCTCGGCACCAAGTCCAACCGGACCAAGGTCATCCTGTTGACGACCTACGACAGCGACGAGTACGTCTACCGGGCGTTGAACGCCGGGGCGAGCGGGTTCCTGTTGAAGTCGCTGCCACCGGAGGAGTTGATCTCCGCGATCCGGGTGGCGGCACGCGGTGACGCGCTGATCGACCCGTCGGTGACCCAACGCCTGATCGCACGATTCGCCGTGAGCATCTCGCCACCGGTCACTCCGCCGGAGTTGTCGCAGCTCACCGTGCGTGAACGCGAGGTGCTTCAACTGGTGGCGGCGGCCTACAGCAACGCGGAGATAGCCGCACAGCTGCACGTCGGCGACGAAACCGTGAAAACACACGTCTCCCGCCTGCTGTCCAAGCTCGGACTACGCGACCGGGTGCACGCCGTGGCGTACGCGCACCTGAACGGACTGGTGACCGGACAACGTCCGCTTCCACCGCACTGAAGCCACGCAGGGCGTCCATCGCCGTGCCCCGTCGAGCTTGCCCAGCCCACCCCCTCGGCTGGGCAAGCTCGCCCCCTCAGACCTGAGCCTTCCGCAGGTGGTCGCCGCTGCGCGATCGGTCTCGCTCGTAGCGGAATCGCTGTCAGCGAACGTCCTGCTCCGAAGTTGTCCACAGGCCGAACCGCTGCTGTCGAAAACTGTCGGACCCCCGATGCATGATGGTCAACGTGGATGCACTCGACCTCTTCTCACCCGCGACCCGTGACTGGTTCGCGGGGGCCTTCGCGGCCCCGACCCAGGCACAGACCGGGGCGTGGCACGCGGCGGCCGCGGGTGAGCACGCGCTGGTCGTGGCGCCCACCGGGTCCGGCAAGACGCTCGCCGCCTTCCTCTGGGGCCTCGACCGGCTGGCGAACCAGCCGCCCTCCAGCGAGCCGAAACACCGCTGCCGTGTCCTGTACATCTCCCCGCTCAAGGCGCTCGCGGTGGATGTCGAGCGCAACCTGCGTGCCCCGCTGGCCGGAATCAGGCAGGCCGCCCACCGGCTGGGGCTGACACCACCCTCCATCTCCGTCGGCATGCGTACCGGTGACACGCCTGCCGACGAGCGCCGTTCCTTCGCCAGGACACCACCGGACATCCTGGTGACCACGCCCGAATCCCTTTTCCTCCTGCTCACATCCGCTGCGCGGGAGTCGCTCAAAGGCATCGAGACTGTGATCGTCGACGAGGTGCACGCGGTGACCGGCACCAAACGCGGCGCGCACATGGCGTTGTCGTTGGAACGGCTCGATGCGTTGCTGCCCAAGCCCGCGCAACGCATCGGTCTCTCGGCCACCGTCCGGCCGGTCGAGGAGGTCGGCGCCTTCCTCGCCGGTGGCCGCCCGGTCACGGTCGTCCAGCCGAAGACGGCCAAGACCATCGAGATCAGCGTCCAGGTCCCTGTGGAGGACATGGCCGACCTGGACGCTCCGCAAGCGCCCGATCCCACCGGTGACCTGCCGGTACAGGGCGGGATCGGCACGCTCGAGGAGATCACCGGCGAGATCGGCGCCACCCGGCGGCCGTCGATCTGGCCCGCGGTCGAGGACCGCATCCTCACCCTGGTGCGCGAGCACCGTTCCACGATCGTGTTCGCCAATTCCCGGCGGCTGGCCGAACGGCTCACCGCACGACTGAACGAGCTCGCGGAGGAGCAGCCCCGGGAGTTGGACCGCTTCCCAGCCGAAGCGATCGGTCAGTCCGGGTTCACCGGTGGCGCCTCACCGGTGATCGCCCGGGCACACCACGGTTCGATGGCACGGGAACAGCGCACCCTCGTCGAGGAGGAGCTGAAGTCGGGTCGGCTCCCCTGCGTCGTCGCGACGTCCTCGCTGGAACTCGGGATCGACATGGGCGCCGTCGATCTCGTCATCCAGGTCGAGGCGCCACCGACGGTCGCGTCCGGTCTGCAGCGCGTCGGCCGGGCAGGGCATCACGTGGGAGCGGTGTCCCGCGGTGTGATGTTCCCCAAGTTCCGCGGCGACCTCGTGTCGTGCGCTGTGGTCGCGGAACGCATGCGCGAAGGGGCCATCGAGGCGGTCCGGTACCCGAGAAACCCGCTGGACGTGCTGGCGCAGCACATCGTGGCGATGGTCGCACTCGAAGCATGGACCATCGACGAACTGACCTCAGTGGTCCGGCGGGCCGCCAACTTCGCGTCGTTGCCGCAGTCCGCTCTGGAGTCCGTGCTGGACATGCTGTCCGGGCGGTATCCCAGCGAGGAGTTCGGCGAACTGCGGCCACGCGTGACGTGGGACAGGATCACCGGCGAGTTGCGTGGGCGGCCGGGCTCGCAACGGCTTGCGGTCACGTCCGGCGGCACCATTCCCGACCGGGGTCTGTTCACCGTGATGACCCCGCCCAGTGATGGGCGTGCGGGGTCACGGGTCGGCGAACTGGACGAGGAGATGGTCTACGAGTCCAGGGTCGGCGACACCTTCCTGCTCGGCACGTCCGCCTGGCGGGTCGAGGACATCACCCACGACCGGGTGATCGTGCTGCCCGCGCCGGGGCAGCCTGCCCGGATGCCGTTCTGGAAGGGCGATGCTCCCGGTCGCCCGCTGGAACTCGGCAGGGCGATGGGGAAGTTCCTGCGCGAACTGTCCACATTGGAGGACAAAAAAGCCAGGGAGCGGGCCGCGACGGCGGGACTGGACGCATGGGCGACGGACAACCTGCTGTCGTATCTCGCCGAACAGAAACAGGCCACGAGACACGTACCGGACGACCGGACGGTGCTGGTCGAGCGGTTCCGCGACGAACTCGGCGACTGGCGACTGGTCGTGCATTCGCCGTTCGGCGCACGCGTCAACGCACCATGGGCGTTGGCCATCGCCGCTCGGCTGCGCGAAGGCCGTGGCATCGACGCGCAGATGGCGCACTCCGACGATGGGATCGTCATGCGGCTGCCGGACGCCGTCGACGATTCGGGTGCCGAGGTCACCGCCAGTGCCGAGGATGTCCTGCTCGATCCGGACGAGATCGAGCAGATCGTGGTGGCGGAGGTGGGTGGCTCGGCGTTGTTCGCGGCCCGATTCCGAGAATGCGCCGCACGCTCGCTCCTCCTGCCGAGAAGGGATCCACGGCGGCGCAGTCCACTGTGGCAGCAGCGTCAGCGCGCGGCGCAACTGCTGTCGGTGGCAGCGAAGTACGAGCGGTTCCCCGTGGTGCTGGAGGCCATGCGGGAATGCCTGCAGGACGTGTACGACCTCAGCGGCCTGCGTGAGCTGATGGCGGACGTACGCGCCCGGCGGGTGCGCGTGGTCGATGTGGAGACGCCGACGGCGTCCCCCTTCGCCCGCAGCCTGCTGTTCGGCTACGTGGGAATGTTCCTGTACGAGACGGACACACCGCTGGCCGAACGGCGTGCGGCCGCCCTCTCGCTCGATTCGTCCCTGCTCGCCGAGTTGCTTGGCTCCGAGGCGATCAGGGAACTGCTCGACGCCGATGTCCTGACCGAGGTCGAACGGTCACTGCAGCGGCTCGAGCCCGACAGGCACGCCCGGCACGCGGAGGACGCGGCTGACCTCCTGCGTTTCCTCGGCGACCTGACCGTCGCCGAGGCGGCCGACAGAGGCATCAAGCCCGAGTGGCTGGCCGAACTGGTCACCCAGCGCCGGGCGATCAGAGTGCGTGTCGCCGGTGCGGACCGCTACGTCGGCATCGAGGACGCCGGTCGGATGCGGGACGCACTGGGGGTGGCGCTTCCGGTGGGCGTGCCGGAGGCGTTCACCGAACCGGTCGCCGATCCGCTCGGCGACCTGGTAGCCCGCTATGCCCGCACGCATGGTCCGTTCCCCGCCGCAGAGGCCGCGGCGAGGTTCGGGCTGGGCACAGCGGTGGTGACAGGTGTGCTCGACCGGCTGGCCGGTGCGGGAAGGCTCGTCCGCGGCGAGCTGAGGCCAGGCGGCACACACACCGAATACTGCGACGCCGAGGTGTTGCGCCGGTTGCGCCGAGCCTCGTTGGCACGACTAAGGGCTGAAGTGGAGCCGGTCGAGCAGGCCGCGCTCGGGCGATTTCTCCCCAGTTGGCACGGTGTGGGGAAGCGTTTGCGCACCGCGCCGACAGCGGACGACGTGTTGTCCGTGGTGGAACAGCTCGCGGGGACTCCCCTCCCGGCGAGCGCGCTCGAGTCGCTCATCCTGCCGGCACGGCTGCCAGGCTACTCCCCTGCTCTGCTCGACGAGCTCACCGCGGCCGGCGAGGTGACCTGGTGTGGCAGTGGTTCGCTGGCCGGGGGCGATGGCTGGATCGCCCTCGCGCCCGCTGACGTCGCCGACCTGTTGTTGCCGGAGGCGGAGGAGAACATCCCGGACTCCCCGCTGCACCAGGCCATCCTGTCCGCTTTGGACGGTGGTGCGCTGTTCTTCCGGCAACTGGTCGACCGGACCGGCTCCACCGACGACCAAGAGGTGGTCACCGCCCTCTGGGACTTGGTGTGGGCCGGCCTGGTCACCAACGACACGCTCAACCCAGTGCGAGCCTTGGTATCCGGTAAGGGAGCGGCGCACAAACCCCGCCGCTCGACACCACGTGGCCGTTACGCCCGCATCCGTGCCCAACGCCCGTCGATGCCCAGCAGAACGGGCCCACCCACGGTAGGCGGACGCTGGTCACTCGCCGTCGAGCGCGAATCCGACGCCACCCGCCGCGCCCATGCCCGCGCTGAGGCCTTCCTGGAACGCCACGGAGTCCTCACCCGTGGCGCGTTGGACACCGAACGCGTCACCGGCGGCTTCAGCGCCGTGTACAAAGTCCTCCGCGCCATGGAGGAGTCCGGCCAGGTCATCCGCGGCTATGTCGTGGAAGGACTCGGCGCGGCCCAGTTCGCCGCCCGAGGAGCCGTCGATCGTCTTCGCGCGCTCTCCCGCGCAGCAGGCAAGGATGTCGACCCTGCCGGTGCCGTGGTACTCGCCGCCGCCGACCCCGCGCAACCGTACGGGGCAGCCCTGCCATGGCCCGCCACCATCGGCGAAGGCAAACACCGCCCTGCCCGCAAAGCAGGTGGCCTGGCAGTCCTCGTCGACGGCGAACCAGCCCTCTACGTGGAACGCGGCGGAAAATCTCTCCTCTCCTTCACCGAGGAGGACGAGACCCTCCGCGCAGCAGCGGAAGCCCTCTCGCGCGCCGTTCGCGAAGGCTGGCTGGGCCAACTCGCCGTCCAGAAAGCCGACGGCGACCTCGCCCTCACCTCCCACCTCGCCGAGATCCTCCGCGACGCAGGCTTCCGCGCCACCCCCAAAGGCCTCCGCCTCCGCGCCTGACCAACAGCCCGGAAGCATGGCGAAAGGCCCAAGTACCAGGTGTACTTGGGCCTTTCTGTCACACTAACCAGACAAGCGGGGTACCTAGGGCCTCCGAATAAACTCGGCAACTCGCTCCATGTACACCACTAGCTGTCGCGTGTGAGTTCCTCCTCGACCTCGCGGACGATTCTCTCGTGTACTGGAACGATGTCAGCCCACACTGGGCTGCGAAGAACAGTCGTCTTCGCTTCACCACCCGCGCACAGACCGGATTCGGTGAGCGCGATGACGCAGTGACCTGCCGAAAAGCCTGATGCTCGCATGTTCGTCAGTACATCCTCGATGTTCGCGCCTGCCGAGGCCAGTTCGGCCGCCATCCGGATGGCCGCCGCGACTCGTTCCCGTCCTGTCATCATCATCACTTGACTTTGAATGTCAGGGAGTTCCGGTGACCAGGGTTTCCCGTCACCCGCTCGAAGTTGATCTGCAACCTACTGTATCCCTGACTGGCGGCTTGTGCTCCGTAGCGGTTTCGGATCAACCCGAGTATTTCTCCGCCACCACCATCGCCAAGAGCCTTGCGACCTTCCTCCAAGGTTCCGTCCATGCTGTCTGGGAAGACGTAGACGTTGTCCAGGATGAGCGTGTCGCCTTCGACCCGGGTATTCGACGCGCCGATCAAATAATCCTTGCCGTTCGACAGTGTCACCATATCGTCGTAGTTCCTGCCCTCTCTGAACGCAGGGCATGTGTTGTGTACGAGGGCCGAGTCGGTACCGACTGACACATAGAACGTGTGCAGGCCGTCGACGGTGAGGTTGTACGCCGTGCCGACGTGTGCGGTGACGATCGGCAGGCCGGACACGCGGACCGAAGCGCCAGTGGCAGTCAGCAGTCGGTCGCCGGGGTCAAGCTGGTCGGCACGCTGCCATTGACGGTCGGTGTCATTCCAGAACGGGTGGTCCTCAGTCGTAGTGACCTTGGAGCCGTTCTCGGTGACGAGGTCCCGAAGGGTGTCCTCGTGGACGATGGTCGCGGTGACGGTTCGGGCGCCCTTCTCGCCCGTTTCCGGATCTGTGGCGAGGACCTGGTCGCCGACTTCGACCTCCGAGATGGGTTTGGTCGAGCCGTCGGCCATCACCACATGGGTCTCGCCGCTGAAGCTGCAGAGCTTGCGGCCGTTATTGGCGACTTTGAACGCGTCACCGACGCCAGGGACCAAGCCTATCGCGTCGTTGGCGACGCTGTCCCAGTCTCCCCTGACGGCGTCGCGGATCATCGACGCCACGTCGAACGCGGGGTGGACGAAACCCATGATGTCGAGAAGGACACCGGTCCGGTCCGTCGGGACACAGCCTGTCTCGTCTGGGTATTCGGCGCAGAACGCGGACCTGAACTCCTGGAACTCCTCATAGTTCGTCTGCTGTGAGTCACGCAGTCTGTCGAAGTTCTGACGCAGGATCGTCTTGCGGCGCTTCGGGTCCTGGTGCAGGTTTGTGTGTTCTTTGGGTGTCCGGTCCGGGTATTTGGTCGTCTTGGTGTTGTTCACCTGGCTCGGCTGTTCGCACGGCCTTGCGCCGCAGGGGTTCTTCTTCGGCGGTGGGTCGCACGGGCGGGCACCGCAGGGGTTACCCTTCGGCGGCGGTTCACACGGGCGGGCACCGCAAGGGTTGGACGGCGGTGACGGCTCACAAGGCCGGGCGCCGCAAGGGGCCAAGCCAGACGGGTCGCTCAGGGTGGTCGGGTTGTTGTTGGCGTACGAGTACCCAGCCCACTGCTGGGGGCTGGCCAGATCAATGAGCGGGTCGACCGAGATGAATCGGCCGATCACCGGGTCGTAGTTGCGGGCCCCGATGTCCGACAGGCCGGTGATCTCGTTGTACGGCTTGTCGAGGAAACCGTGACTGTCCGGCCAGTTCCCGCCATCGGTGCTTCCGATCGGGTTGCCGTATGGGTCGAGTTCCCTTCTTGTCACGGCGAATCCGACTGAGGACACACTGACCTGGTTGGTGCCGTGTTGGTCCGCCTGCAGGTACTGCGGCACTCCGCCGCCGACTCTCAGTGCGACCACGGTGCCGTTGTGCTCGTAGTAGCGGGTGCCGACCACCGCCCCGGTCTTCGTGTCACGAGCCAGTTCCTCGCCTGGCAGGAACAACGTGTTCTTGCCAGGGTCTCGCCTCAGCAGCTGGTTGCCGTCCGCGTCGTACACATAGGACGTTTCGCCGGCTGGAGTGGTCATCTTGGCCAGGCGGTTGTACTCGTTCCACTCCAAGGACTGCGTGTCACCTGGCAGCTTCCTGGCCTTGGTGCTCCCAGACGAGTCGTACTCGTAGCTGGTTGTCAGGCCGCCGGTTGTGGAGGACTGGACTGCGTGTGGGCGCACCACGTTCTCACCGGGCGTGGGATACGTGTAGGCGGTTGTGGTGTCCGCAGTGCCCGACAGACCGTGCTTGACTTGCGACTTGCGCAGTCCGGTCGCGTCGAAGGTCCAGCTGGTCCAGTACGGCTTCGAGCCACCGACGTTTGTCGTCGACGGTGCGGCCGCGCAATTGTCGGTCGCTGTCCATGCTTCGGACAGCCGGGTCAGCGAGTCGTAGTTGAAGCACTGGGTGCGTATGCGCCCAGCGGCATCCAACTGGCCCTGGGTGTTCGCGATCTTCTTGAGGTTGCCGAACTGGTCGTAGGAGTACTGCAGGTCGTCGATCTGTGCCGCCGATGCCTGCTTGACCGACAGGTTCGCCTTGGTGATCCGGCGTGTCTGCGCGTCGCGGTCGTAGGTAAGCCAGCCTGTGCTGTTGTTGACACCAAGGGTGTACTGGGACGCTTCGCGGAACGGCGTGTACAACGAGTCGAATACGTAGGTGTTGTACCCGGCCGTCGATTTCGCGTTGCCGAACCGGTCGTAGTCCATGTTGATGACCTCGGCGGGCAGGCCGCCACGGGCCTCTTTCGACGCGCTCTTCATCAGACCGGTCGTGGTGTACGTCAGTGTGGTCTCGTAGGTACCGGCGAAACCGGTCTCCGACTGCGGGATCCCGATGACCTGGACGGCCGGGTTGCCGTCGCTGTCATAGCTCTTTATGCCAGCGACATAGTCGCCTTGTGGGGTATGTCTGGTGCTGTAGGCGGGCTTGCCGACACCACCTGGCGAGGTGTCGTACGTCCACGAGGCGAGCTTCTTGTTGTCTTCCTTCTTTCCGGAGTACTCGGCGATTCGACGGTCGAGCTTGTCGTACTCGTACGACAGGACTTGGCCACGCGCGTCCTCCACCGAGGTGAGTCGACCCGCGAGGTCGTAGGTGGAGCCACGTGCCCCGGAATCAGGATCTTTGGAACGATCCTGACGGCCCAGAAAGTCGTAGCCGTAGGTCCACGCGTTGCCTGCCGCGTCCGTCATCCGCTCGAGCTGGCCCTGCGCGTTGTACTTGTACGTGTTCGTCTGCGGTGTCCCACCGGACACGACGTTTCCGGTGATCGTGGGCGGTGCTGTGTACGACAGCAGGGAGGTGTTGTTTCCACGTACGTCGCTGACCGTCGTACTGGTGACTCCGCCCTGCGGCGGGATGGTGGTGACGCGGTCGCCGCCGTACACCGTGCGGGACTCCGATGTGGCTACGAGCCCTTTGTAGCTCGTGACCGCCGTCGGCCGACCGGCTCCGTCGAAGGAGCTGATGGTTCGAGCGTCGACCGCGTCGTCTGCGACTGAGATCAACGTCGCGGTCGGTGGGCCGTCCGTGACGTAGCGAGTGTTGGCGCGGACCTTCCAGCCGTGCGAGTCGTAGAAGAGATCTTTCACGACGCGGTTGGCAACACCAGCGGGCTTGCTGGTGTCGTCGGCCTGTGTCTGGCGCAGTTGCCCCAAACCGTCGAAGAGGTCGATCGACGTGAGGTAGGCGCTCGTCGTCGCACCGATGTCGACCAGCGTCTGGGTGGTGATCGCCGACGGCCCGTCCGAGCGCAACTGGTAGGTGTACTTGGTATTCGGGTCGGAACCCGGTTTCCGGCCTGGCCGCCACACTGCGGTCAACCGGCCGAGCTCGTCGTACTTTCCCTCGGTGCGGTGCTTTCCTTCGTCTACCGCGACCAATGGCTTGCCACGGGAAGGCTCGAATTCGATGGTGGACGACTGGCCGAGTGGGTTGGTCGTGACGACCTTCGACACGATCCCGCCGTCCACGGGCGTATAAGCCGTGGTCGCGGTGTTCCCGGCGGCGTTGGTGGCCTGTGTCGGGCGTCCGGAAGCGTCGTACACCACCTTGGCAGTGGTTTCATAACGCAAGGAGCCATTGGCGTTGGCAGTCGCGGTGTCGGTTCGAGTCGACAGACCGGCGCCTGTGATGACTCCCAGCTTGTCCTGGCCGTCGTAGTAGGTCTGAGTCGCCGCGACAATCGGTGACTGTTTGTCACCGACGGCTGGGCAGGCCTGCAGTGACGTGATGGTTTCCTTGACGCGGTCGCGGATCCAGGAGTCCGTGTTGTCCGCGTACTTCGTCGTGGTGCACACATCCGCCACGCCGTCGCCTGAGCTGGTAGTGGCACGCAGCCGCCCGGCATCGTCGTATTCGTTGACGGTCCTTGTTCCGCGTGTGCCACCTGCCGCCAGAGCAGTGAAGTCACGGCTGCGTTCGGCGGCGACCATGTCCGCGGTCAACGCGTTCATGCCGTCGCGCTTGCGAGTGGCGGTGGTCTTGAGGACTTTCATGTCGGTGATCGACGACGACACCATCTTGTCCCCGTCGAACGTCTGTACCTCACGGACGCTTCCGGCGAAGTTGTCGTTGTCCGGCACTTTCTCGCCCAACGAGTTGGGCACCTCCGCCGAACGCTTGGCGCCCTTGGGCATGACGTCGTCGTTCATCCCGCGGTAGTACGTCGTGCGGGTCAACGTTGTTTTTTCAGGCGCCTTTCCGGTCCGGACCTCCACCTGGCCGTAGCCGCGGAACTGGCCGTAGGTCCGGTTCTTCGGCTTGACGATCTCGTTGTCGTCGAAGTGCCACGCCGGGTCACCGACATACCTGTAGGTCGTGGTCTGGGTCGGTGAAACAGCGTTCCGATCCTGGTGTTCCACTTGCTCGACCACGTACTTGTGGAAGTAGTCCAGCACCAGGTCCGGGTTGTTCAGGTCGAGTCCCCAGTAGACCGGGAAGCAGCGCTTGGTCACGGTCGACTGGTCGTTGGGCACGTTCGTCGCCGTGCACTCGACTTCGCTGTACTTGACGTTGATGGACGAACCGGTCTCGGTGGCGATATTCGTCAGCCGCCAGTGCGGCAACTGCGGATGGTTGTTGTACCCGGCCACTCGGTTGGCGTACAACTGACTTGTGAACTCCACCGGAGGCAGGACGATCTGCTTGCCATCCTTGCCGAACCCGGTGCGCTCGATCTTGTCCAGCCTGAGCTCGGGATCGCCGACGTTGGGGAACGACTGCGTCAGCCGGTACACGTCCACCTTGACCGGCCCGGCACCCACGTTGTACTGCGTGGTGATCGTCGAAAGCCGTTTTGTCGACCAGAACGTCGGCGAGTGGTTCTCGCACTTGGCGTCCTTCTTGCAGTCCATGTCCACCGGCGTGTCCGGCCAGTGCACAGCGTTCTCACGCTTGAACTGCTCAGGCGCACAAGTGATCGCGCCGTTGGGAGTGCACCGCTCGGTGACGTCGAACAGCACCTGGCCCGGCACGGTCTGGCCGTACATGCTGCCTTTGTTCTTGCGGATGCCGTAGTCGATCCGGCGCAGCACGCCGCCTCGGGTGTACTCGACCGAGGTCGTGTCCTTGTTCCGCCCGTAGAAGCCGATTTCCTTGTCGTAGTAGTACGCCGTCATGTTGCCGAGCGGATCCTCGACGAAGTCCAGGTTCCAGCGCCACGCCTGGGTGCAGGTGGACTTGTCGAACCCGGTCGCGTTGTAGCACGGGTTCCCGACCTTCGGTCCGTAGACCGGTACCGTCCACGCGGAGTTGGTCACCTGCTGGTCGGTGTGACCGGGTCCCTTGTTGCGGCCGAAGTAGTACGAGGTTCCATCCGTTGTGGTGATCTTCCAGTACTCACCTCGGTACGCGCCGTTCCCAGGATCGTCGACGAGTTGGATCCTGGCGCCGCTCTCCGAACCGGTGTGCCAGCCAGTGACGGCGTCGAAGACGAGTGGAGTCGACTGTCCGGCGAGGTTCATCGTCACGATCTGCCCCGCCCAGCACAGATCGTCGGTCTGCTGGGGTTTCGGCAGACTCTCATCCGTCGAGCAGGCGCGGTAGGTGCGCTCGATGAAGCCCGGTGAGTACTCCCACCCCTGGCCGACCCAGGACGGCTGGCTGTTGGTGCCCGCGGTACGGCCGTCGACACTGGCGGAGTCGTACGACAGGGCCACCGATGCGCCACCACTCGCCGTCGACGGCGCCGTGATGGGATAGCTCCAGGTGAACGATCCTGTGTTGCCGGTCGTACTCCACGTGCCCGACGGTGACAAGGAGCTTGCCTCGAACGTGCCCTGTGAGCCCGACGGGCCGCCGACGGCGGCGACTACGGTCTGTTTCTCGAGCGGAACGGCAGCAGTGACCGTCTGGGCTGAAGCGTCGTTGCGCGAAGGCAACGGTGTCTGCCGCTGGCAGTCAGGAACTTCGGGAGTCGTGACGGCGCATGCGGGCATCCGCACCAGTCGCAGCCGTGAGCCGAAGTCCGCACCGACGGCATACCGGAATGAGCTGTAGTCGACGCTGACTGTCGCCGGGCCTGGTTTGCCCGCGTCGAGGTCCAGCGCGACAAGTACGCCGGTGACCCCGGCGCGGCGACCCAGGCCCTGATCGGCCACGGTCACCCGGACTTTCTCCGGGCCTGACGGGTCACGCAGCCTGACCGGCAGGCTGCCGGCCTGATCCGCTCTGCGCGCCGCGGCGAAGTCCACCTCGGCCGTCCCCGCGGCGGGCCAGCTCACGGCAGGCCGCGATCCTTCGTCACGGTTCGCCGCTACACGTTGCTTCCCAAGTGGTACAACGGAATGTGGGATCACCTTCTCCTGTTTGACCGGCGGCCGGTTGTCCGGCTCCGCGGACGCCGGCACTCCGACAGCGGCGACGAGCGTGCTGAACAGCACAGCTGTCATACCTGCTGCGGATCCACGCCAGCTCGGTCTCCAACGACCAACATCTGTCGACATATCCACCCCCAAAATCGGGACATGACACCAGCCATGAGTTCAGCAGCACGCCATTGCGTGAGGCTTTCGCCGATTCGGGGGACGTGAAAGCGCCATGTGACCCTGAGGTGCTTCGCTCCGCAGGCTTGAGAGAACCTGGGTTAGGGAGGAGTCACCGCCATGCGGTGGAGATCCATGCTCGCGGCCACGCTGAGCACAACATTACTGGGGGCGCTGCCGGTCGTGTTCGCACCGGCGACATCTGCGCAGACAGCACAAAAGCCGGTCGAACCCGCGAAGCGGGGACCGGCTGCCACCGAAGCCGATGCGGTCCAGCGCGCGGCACAGACAGGCGAACCGGTGGAGATCCTGGAGAAGAACACGGAGACCAGCCAGATCCTGGCGAACCCGAACGGCAGCTTCACGCTCCGGTCGAACGCCCGCCCGGTACGGGTCAAGAAGGACAACGCGTGGCGTGGCATCGACACCACGTTGAAGGTCAACTCCGACGGTACGGTCACGCCGGTGGCCGCCGCCGCGGACATGGCGTTCTCCGGCGGAGGTGACAAGCCCATCGTCCGGGTGGCCGACAGCGGGGCCGCCGTGTCGGTCAGGTGGCCGGGACCATTGCCCAAGCCAGTTCTCAACGGCAACACCGCGACATATGCTGACGTTCTGCCGGGTGTCGACCTCAAACTGGTCGCCGATTCCGACACCTACACCCAGACACTGGTCGTGCGGAACGCTGCTGCGGCGAAGAACCCGGCGCTGGCCAGCATCAAGATGGACGTCGACGCCACGAACCTCGATCTGCGGGCCGACGACAAAGGTGTGCTGACCGCGGTCGATCCGACGGGCAAAGTTGTTTTCGCCCAGTCAACCCCACTGATGTGGGACTCCAGCCATGACCCGAACGCCGGTCCGGCACCTTCCGCCGTGTTCTCCGGCGGTGGCAAGGTGAGCGAGCTCAAGTCCGTCGTCACCCCGAAGGCAGCCGCGCGCGGCGCCCGGACGGCCGTGGAGATGGCACTGGTCCCCGATCCGGCAGCGCTGACCGGCCCTGGCGTCACGTATCCGCTCTACATCGACCCGGTCTTCTCGCGCAACCGCAGCAACTGGGCCGAAGTGACCACGATCGGGTGGAACTCGTTCAACGCGACAACCCCGGCCCGTGCTGGTCGCTGCTACAACCGCAACGGCCAGTGCAACGGCACATGGTCAGCGCGATCGTTCTTCAGCTTCGATGTCAGCGCCCTTCTGCCTCGCAATGGCCACAAACCCAAACTGTTCGACGGCGGGTTCTACATCGGGCAACTGCACGCCGCGCACGCTTGCACCGCGGAGCCGACGACTCTCCATGCCGCAGACGGATTCGGCCCCGGCGTGGCATGGGGCGGCCCGCTCAGGCACGCTCTCGACACGCAGTCCTCGAACGCCGGCGACCAGTGCGGGGGCGGTCGCGCAGTGCGGTTCTACGCGGGCGCCTGGGCACAGGCTGCCGTGGACAACAGCTGGTCGGCGCTCAACTTCGGTGTCGCCGCTCCTGATGAGGGCAATGACTTCCAGTGGAAGGTTTTCGACAACAACCCGCTGCTGGAGATCCCGTTCAGCTATCCGCCGAACCCGGCCACCGGGCTGCGCGTGTCCAATGAGGTCAGGTGTGACGGCAAACCGATCACCTCCGATGCCCGGCCAGTGCTGTTCGCCAACGGGAGCGACAACAACTCTCCGCCGCTGAATCTGCAGCTGAACTACGTCCTGGTCGGACCTGGCGCGTTCATCCGCACCAAGGACACCACGATCGCATCCGGGAGTACGGGCCGATGGGACACCTCGGAGCCGCTTAAGGACGGCGGGTGGCAGTTCAGCGTGCAGGCACGAACACAGCCAGGTACGGGGCAGGAGATGACAGCCCCGATCAGTCCGGCGTACCAGTTCACTGTTCGCGCCATACCGCCAGCCGCCGCGCCGGTGATCGATCCCAGCGTCGACTACCCGGCCGGGTACTGGGGCGCTCCGAACGGCGCGCCCGGTGCGATCTCGGTGAACGCCAACGGCGCGGCCAACATCGTCGGCTACACCTACACGTTCACCGGATCGGGTACCCAGACCGTTCCCAAGACGACAGACTGTATGTACAACAAGGCTTTCGGCACCAACGGCGGCTGGATCCCGCACACCGGGCAGGCCACCAACTGGATCCCGATCCCGGCCGGGTTGTCGCCCGGTTATCACACCCTGCACGTGCGCAGCTTCGACGACGCGCACAACCTCTCGCCGGAGTCCCAGCCGTACACGTTCTACGTCGCGCCCAACACAGGCTCGTCCGCTCAGCGGCTCGAGGCCGAGAAACTCCCTCTCTCCCAGCCCGCCGGACAGAGCTGCACACCTTACGTGCAGTCTCGTGGCGACATCGGCCTTTCCGGCGGTTCTCAGGTGTTCCATCCGTGCAACGCGGTCGGGCAGTCCTTCACGATGTCCTTCGACACGGCAGTGGAGAGCGACTACGACATCGGTATCGGCCTCACCAAGGCGAACGATTTCGGCAAAGCCGTGTTCGAACTGGACGGTGTGCGGATCGGGCAGCAGTTCGACTCGACGGATCCCGAACGGCCGATCGACACCTATTCGCCCCGGCTCCAGACCAATCACCAGCCACTCGGTGTCCGGCACCTGGCCAAGGGCACACACGCGCTGACAGTGAAGGGCATCAGCACCAACCCACAGTCGATCGGCCTCAAGTACGGGACAGCAGTCGACTACATCAGCCTCTCCCAGACGCGCAGGTACGAGGCTGAGGACCGCCAACAGGTCACGGCGAGCCAGCCCACCGGTCAGAACGTCCCTGTCGTGGTCACCCAGCGAGGGACCGGCGGCCCGGCTTGGTCACAAGGCGCTGCGCTGGGATTCCAGGCCAACGCGGTGAACCAGTCGCTGGATCTCACGTTCCAGGTGCCGCTGGAGGCCGATTACGCCATGGGCATCGGCCTGACCAAACGCCCCGACCACGGTCAGTTGCGGATCGCTGTCGACGGGATTCCCCTGCAACACACGGACTCCACACCGTGGGACGGATATGGAACAGGTGACGGCGCCAGTGTCTACCAACCCCTTGGTGGAGCGCATCTGACAGCCGGATCGCACAGGCTGACCATCACTGCCGTGGGCAAGAACACGGCGGCGAGTGGCTTCCAGGCCACTGTGGACTACCTGACCGCCGTCGCGGTCAACAACGTCTCAGCCGCCAGTTTCAACGCGGCGATGAACAACGACGGCATCGGCGCCGACGGCTCCCCGGCGAACCTCGACCTCGGTGACGCGTCGTTGTCCGCTCAGACGATGGCCGCCGCCGGATACGGTCCGGGCGCCACAGCGACGATCAACGGCGCGAGGTTCACGATGCCCGCCCCGACGAGTGCGGGCGACAACGTGATCGCGATCGGCCAGACAATTCCGATCGACCAGGTCAAGGCCACCGCGGTCGGTCTGCTTGTCGCCGCGACGTGCGGTAGCAGTCCGGTGGCCACAGCAACCATTCGGTACACCGACGGCACCACCCAGGATTCCCGGCTGCCCGGCGTGGACGACTGGGCCGTTGGGCGGACCAACGACACGGCCTTCGTCCTGCCTTACCGCAACCGGCTGGTCGGCAAGGACACGACTGTCCTGCCGAGGATTCACGCGGTGTTCCTGCCCACCGACCCGACCAAGACGCTTCAGGCCGTCACTCTGCCCAACTACGGCACGAACATGTTGCCAGGCAGCTGTTCGTCGGCGTTGCACGTGTTCTCGATGGCGCCACGCAACGTCGCCACCGGATGGATTGGATCGTGGTCCGCTCCTGCCGACATGGCACGACCTGCGCCGGGCGGCGCCCGGTTGGCCGACCAGACCCTGCGCAGCGTGATCAAGCCCAGCACCACGGGCGCGAACGTCCGCGTCAAACTGAACAACACCAACGGCAACACTCCAGTCACCATCGACGCCGCCACGATCGCGGCGCAGAGCGGCACGGCCGGGGCGACGCTTGCGGCACCGGTCAAACTCACGTTCGGCGGCAACGCGGCCGTCACGTTGCCCGCCGGTGGGGAAGTGCTCAGTGACCCGGTCTCGTATCCGGCCGTGAGTGGCGGTTCAGGCAATCTGGTTGTCAGCGTTCACCTGCCGAGCGCGGTGTCCGCCGCACCAGTCCACACAAGCCCGACCGAGCCGACCTTGCTCGCGAACGGCAACGCGACGGCCGACAGCACGGGGACTCCGTTCACCACGACGCTTGACGGTTCGCGTTACGTGTCCGCCCTCGATGTCTCCACAACGGACAACCAGCATGGAACGGTCGTCGTGTTGGGTGACCAGGTCAGCAACGGCGGCACCACATGGGTCGACAGCTTGCCCGGCAAACTCGCCGCCGGTGGGGTTCCGGTGCCCGGTGGGCTGGTCAACGCCAGCCGCAGTGGGATCTCCCCGTCAGGTCAGTGGAACCTCAACGGCAACGGACGTGACTCGGCGGGGACGGCGCACACGACTGCCACCGGCGGCGTCACGTGGAGCACCGATCGCGGCGGCGTGGCCGCTCTCGACGGCACCGGGACGCTGGCCACCGCAGGACCTGTCCTGGCCACGGATGCCAGCTACACCGTCTCCGCCTGGGTCAAGGTCAACGACAAGACCGCTCAGACAGTCGTCAGCCAGCAGGGTCAGAACACGACAGCATTCGCCCTGCGGACTGACGGCACGAAGTGGGCCTTCACCTTGCCTGTCAGCGACACGGCGGGCGCCGCGACCGTGAGCGCGGTGTCGAGCAGTGACATCCAGACCGGGACATGGACCCATCTGGTCGGTATCCACGACTCCTCGAGTCGGAACGTCACGCTCTACGTCAACGGCATGTACCAGCAGACAAGTCCCGCTGTCACATCCTTCGGGAGTTCGGGCACGCTCACGATCGGGCGTGCCCTCAAGGGCTCCGTGTCGGAAGTAAGGGCTTACCAGGGCATCGCCACGTACGTCGACGCCGGGACACTCCGCCATGGTGACTCGGCGTATCGCCCGTCCTCGGGGCTTGGCGCGTCGAGTGTCACGCTGGCCGACAGCACACTGAACCGAACCGTGCTCAACCAGCCGAATCTGCGCACTGCCATCGTCGCCCTCGGCGCCAACGACATCCTCACAGGGAGTGACAAGACGACGATCACCCAGCAGCTCACCGAGCTGATGCACACGACCGGCCCGACCGGGATCCGCAACACCCGGCGGGCCGACGGGAATCTCGTGCGAGTCGTGCTGACGACGATCCCGGCACTGGGATTGTCGGATCTCGATCCGAGGGAGCAGCGCCGTCGTGAACTCAACGCCGACCTGCTCGCCAACTACCTCCGGTACGGCGCCAACGACATCATCGACATCGCCGGCGCGGTCGCCGATCCCCAGCATCCCAACCAGCTCAAGGCGGCGTATCTCACCAATGGTGAGCTCAACAGCGCCTACCAGGACGCCGTTGCGAGCGCGGTGAGCACAGCCGTGACCAAGTTCCCACCTGACGCCCAGCTCTGAAAGCCCTCCGTGAGTACCTTGTCGGATGCGGCGGCAAGGTACTCACGGGAGGCTCAGATGGACGATGTGGACAAGATCCTCGAAAGAGGCGGGCCACTCGCCCTGGAGGTGCACGAGTTGCTCCTCGAACTGTTCCCGGACGCGGTGCTCACCGCCGACGACGAGAACATCGGGTACGGCACCACCATGGGCTACAAAGGACTCAAGTTCACTGTCGCTCCCTTCACCGGTCATGTCCGGCTGGGCATCGCCGGTGGCGCCGGACTCGACGACCCGGCGAACCTCATGCAGGGCACCGGAAAGGTGCACCGGCACATCAAGGTCCGGTCAGCCGACCAGCTCGCTGACCCGGCATTGCGAGATCTGCTCGCCGCCGCGCTCGAGTAGAAATGTCGAGTGACCCCGCCACGGTAAATAATCCCATTGGGTGACTAACGCGCGATTTGCAAGTTGCAGCCTGCCACAAAGCATTAGGCTCATCAGCCGTGAAGCGGCGCGCTGCTGTCCACCGGACAATAATTGTCGTCGATGTGGAAGGGTTTGGTGATTACACGAGGATCAGGCCAAACCAGCTCATTGTCCGCGAGACGATGTACCGCGCCGTCCAGCGAGGTTTGCGGGCCGCCGGAGTTCGCTGGATCCGCTGTCACCACGCCGACCGCGGTGACGGCGTGTTCATCCTCGCCCCCGTCCGCACCGACAAGGTGCGGCTCGCCGAAGCGTTGCCCACCGCGCTCGCGAAGTCGCTGCGCAGTCACAATTCCCGGCATCCTCCGGAAGAACGGATCCGGCTGCGGCTGGCCATGCACGCCGGTGAGGTCGCCAGGGACGAACACGGCGCGACCGGCAACTCGATCAATCTGACTTTCCGGCTGCTCGACGCGCCCGAGCTCAAAAGCGCGTTTCGCCAGGCGCCGGGAGTACTCGTGGTCATCACGTCGGAGTGGTTCTACGACGAGGTGGTCAGGCACAGTTCCGTCGCCGGGGCTTATCGGCGAATCCCGGTCATCGTCAAAGAGACTTCCACGTCCGGCTGGATGCACACAGTGAATGTGTCGAATGATCCCGGGTCTGCCGCCGCACGAATTCGACGCATACTCGCCTGGGCGCATCTGTTCGTCCGGCGATCATGATGCGGTAGCCGCGCCCACGCGGTGGACGTTGTGCCACCGATCGGGACATCGGAGCCCTCCCGCGTCCGATTCCCACCCACCGGGCTCCTCCCACTCCGCCAACCGGGACTCCCCTGCACCCGTTCGGCGCAGGTCACAGGGCCGCACTCAGCCACGGGGCATTGACTTCGTAAAGAAAGTTCCCTATTAATAGGCGGTCCCCGGCTCCGAGGAGGCCCCGCATGTCCGCCTTACGGGTGCGTGTCGCCCTGTCCCTGGCTGTCCTTCTGACGTTGTCGCTGGCGCCCGCCAGCCATGCCGCGCCTGCCGACGTTGTCACCGCGTTGTCCGAGGCAGAGTCCGGTGACACCGTTATCTCGGGCTGGCAGATCCAGTCCTCCGCACAACTGTCCGCGGCCGGTGAGGAGATCTCCCAGCCGCAGTATGACGGCGCCCGGTGGTACCGGGTTGGCCCACGGTCCACCGTGCTGGCCGGCCTGGTACAAAACGGGCGTTATCCCAACCTTTTCCATGGCACGAATCTGCGTGACAACGTCAATCGCGCGGACTTCCAGGTGCCGTGGTGGTATCGCACCGAGTTCCATGTGCGGGACCGGTCGCCCAACACTGTTCTGAAGATCCCCGGTGTCATCTCGCGGGGCGAGGTGTTCCTCAACGGCACCAGGCTCGGTGATGTCGTCGGCGTGTACAACGCGCGTGAGTTCGACATCAGCGCGCTGGTCAAGCCTGGTCGCAACGCACTGGCGATCAAGGTCGCGCCCGCGAATCCGCAGAAGGACTTCGCGATCAGTTGGATCGACTGGGCCCAGCCCGCACCCGACAACAACATGGGCCTGTTCCGTGACGTCGAGATCGGCCGTAGCGGTGCGGTGTCCCTGGTCGGCTCGTACGTACACACCAAGCTCGCCCTGCCTGGTCTCGAGTCGGCCGAGGTGAAGGCTTTCGCCGAGGTGCGCAACAACACCAGCAGTCCACAGACCGTTCTGCTGCAGGGTGAAGTCGCGTCTCGACGACTCAGCCAGGCTGTCGTGCTGAACGCCGGCGAGACCAAGACCGTCGCGTTCGCGCCGGAGACTCTGCGCAATCCGCGCGTGTGGTGGCCGTACCAGTACGGCGACCAGCCGCTGTACCGGCTGGATCTGACCGCGCGAGTCAATGGTCGGGCTTCGGACCACAGTGCGACGACGTTCGGTGTCCGTGACGTGGTGTCGAATCTCAACGCCAAGGGCGACAGGCAGTTCATCGTCAACGGCAAGCAGATCCAGATCCGCGGTGGCGGCTGGGCGTCCGATCTGTTGCTGCGCACGCAGCCCGAGCGCCTCGACGCGCAACTGCGTTACACGCGTGACATGGGCCTGAATGCCATCCGCCTGGAAGGCAAGCTGGAGACACCGGAGTTCTACGAACTGGCCGACCGCTACGGCATCATGCTGCTGCCGGGTTGGGAGTGCTGCGACAAGTGGGAGCCGTGGACCGGTTGGGGCGGCGAGGACTGGAAGCCCGAGGACTACCCGATCGCCGCCGGTTCGCTGCACGCGCAAGCACGGTTCCTGCGAAGCCACCCGAGCGTGATCGCGTTCCTGATCGGCAGTGACATCACGCCGCCGGAGGACGTGCAGCGGATGTACCTGGCGGAGTTCGAGAAAACTGGCTGGGCGAACCCGGTGGTGCCCGCGGCTTCACTCAACGGTGGACCGAAGCCGCCGCTCGGTTCGTCCGGCAGCAAGATGGAAGGTCCATACGACTGGGTACCGCCGAACTACTGGTACGGCAACCAGCTCGGCGCGGCGTTCGGTTTCGGCGGTGAGCTCAGCGCTGGGCACTCCATCCCGGCTCTGGACACCGTGAAGGGCATGCTGAACGGGACCGAGCAGGAGCAGCTCTGGCGTGAGCCCGCGACCCCGCAGTTCCACACCGGTCGCGGCAACGAGCCGTTCAACAACCTCAACCTGTTCAGCACCGCTTTGGGTCAGCGGTACGGCACGCCGACCAGCGTTCACGACTATGTCGGCAAGGCACAGCTGGCGAACTACGAGCAGGTCCGCGCCCAGTTCGAGGCGAACGCGCGGCGGATGACCGCGGAGCGGCCCGCCACCGGGTTCATCTACTGGATGCTCAACAACCCGTGGCCGTCGCTGAACTGGCACCTGTTCAGCTACGACCTCAACCCGGCCGGTGCGTACTTCGGCGCGAAGAAGGCGAACGAGCCGATTCACATCCAGTACTCCTACGACGATCGCTCGGTGGTCATCGTCGGGCAGTCGCCCAAGAAGACCGACCGGCTCACCGCCACAGCCGAGGTCTACACGATCGACGGAAAACTGGCGCACAGCCAGACCAAGAGCGGAATCTCGGTCGCACTGCCAGGGGTGGCCGATGTGTTCACCCTGCCGGAGGTTCCGAACCTGTCAGCCACGTACTTCGTCCGGCTGAAACTGACCGACTCGCACGGCAAGGACGTCAGCCGCAACACCTACTGGCTGTCGTCGAAGCCAGACGTGCCGGACTGGGCGAACAGTGACTGGTACTACACGCCAGTCAGCCAGTTCGCCGACCTCAAGGGCCTGGCCGCGCTGCCAAGGGCGTCGGTCGACGTGCGTGCCCGCAGTTTCGGCGACAAGACCACGGTGACCATCCGCAACACGTCCACCACCATCATCCCGGCAGCACAGTTGACGCTCCGCAAGGCGGACGGCTCCGCACTGTTGCCGGTGACCTGGTCGGACAACTACATGGCACTGTGGCCTGGCGAGTCGATCACTGTCCAGGCGTCGCACGAGCCAACTCGACGGCCGACGGTGGAGGTCAGCGGGATCAACGTGACATCGCAGCGACTGGCGGCCACCGAGTAGTCACGGGGTAGTCACACTGCAGTCGGCGCCACCACTTCGCTGTCCCGGCCGGTCCGCATCAACCAGGACCTGCCGGGACAGCGGTGGAGGACAGTCGGACAGAGTCATCATCAGTACCGAGTACAGGGCTCAGGAGTTGTTCTCCTGGTTGGTGCCACGCAGGCGGACGCAGCAGTCTCCTGGTGATGGTTCGAGAACAGCGCGGACAGCCAGCGCCTGCAGGCCGTCCAGTAGTCCGTTCAGAAATGCCTGGTTGATTCCGCAGACCAGCTCGGGTGCCTTCGCGGCCAGTGGGTGGAAGGGGCAGTTGCGCAGGCGCACACAGGTGGGGCTGTCCCGTGCGGGTTCGAAGCCGTAGCGTCTGAGCACTTCCTCGGCGATCGTGAGGGCGCGCTCCGCGCCAAGGCGGCCCAGTTTTGCCTTGTCCCGCTCGTGCGTGCCGAGGTTTTCGCCGCGCTGAGCTGCTGCTCGTACAGCTGCTTCTCGCACGTTCTGCGCCACGACGGCGTCCAGCAGGATCTCGGCCAGCACGTCATGCTGTCGTTGTGGGATGGCTACTCGGATGTCCACGTTGGTTGGTTCGTAGACCTTCGGAGCTCGCCCGACCCGGCCTGCCGCTTGGTACCCCGCCCTCAGCAGGCCCGCGTCGACCAGTTTGTCCAGGTGGAACGCGGCCAGCTTGCGGGAGATCCCCACCGACGCTGCCGCTTCGTCCCTGGTCACTGGGCGTCGCTCGGCGCGGATGAAGGTGTACATGCGCCAGCGCAGGTCGTCGTCCAGCGCCGCGACTGCTTTGATCTCCGGCGAGCTCACCCTCCTACCATAACGATAAGTTCTATGGTCGAAAACACAGCCTCGTCCCAGTTCTTGACCTTCTCACCGAATAAGACCAGGATTTATTGGTGTAACTAGGTCAAGAGGAGTCGCTTATGCGTGCCGGTACCGCCCTGCGGGTCGTCCACGAGCCGGACAGCGGGATCGACCTGGCCGCCGCCGAGGACGCCGCCGCCGCGTTCCTACGCGCGCTCGGCGTGTCGACGGACACCGAGAGTCTGCGAGGCACGCCCGGACGGATGGCGCGCGCTTACGCGGAGCTGTTCAGTCCACGGCCGTTCGACCTGACGACGTTTCCCAACGACGAGGGCTACGACGAACTGGTGCTGGCTCGCGCCATCCCGGTCCGGTCGGTGTGTGAACACCATCTGCTGCCGTTCATGGGCACCGCCCACGTCGGCTATCTGCCCGGCGAGCGCATTCTCGGTCTGTCGAAGCTCGCCAGGATCGTCGAGTACTTCGCCAGCCGCCCGCAGGTGCAGGAACGGCTGACCAAACAGGTCGCCGACTGGCTCGACGACCATCTGCGCCCGCGTGGGGTCGGGGTGGTGATCGAGGCCGAACACACCTGCATGACACTTCGAGGTGTGCTGGCGAGCGGATCGACCACTGTCACTTCCACCTTGCTGGGCAGCCTGCGTGATGACGCCCGCTCACGTCAGGAGTTCTTCGCACTCAGTGGCGTCCACGCCTGAAAACTTTGGGAGGAATTCGCGTGACCACCTTCGTCATCGTCGGCGGCGGACTTGCCGGCGCCAAAGGCGCTGAAGCGCTGCGTGACCAAGGATTCGACGGCGACATCGTGCTCGTGAGCGACGAGCAGGACCGGCCATACGAGCGGCCGCCGCTGTCGAAGGACTTCTTGCAGGGCAAGGCCGAACGCGACAGCGTGTTCGTGCATGGCCCCGGCTGGTACGCCGAGAACAACGTCGACCTGCGGCTCGGCGTCGCCGTCACCGGTGTCGACCGTGTCGCGCACCAGGTGACACTGTCCGACGGTTCGACTGTCGAGTACTCGAAACTGTTGCTGGCGACGGGATCCAGCCCGCGTGAGTTCCCTGGTGCCGAGGACGCGCTCTACCTGCGCAAGCTCGGCGACTCGGAGCGGATCAAGTCGGCGATCGCGAACTCGTCGCGACTGATCGTGATCGGGGCGGGCTGGATCGGCCTGGAAGTTACCGCCGCCGCGCGCAACGCAGGTGTCGAGGTGACCGTGCTGGAGGCCGCGAAGCAGCCGCTGCTGGCTGCGATCGGGCCGGAGGTCGCCGAGGTGTACGCGGACCTGCACCGCGCCAACGGCGTCGACCTGCGGCTCGGCGTCGAGGTGGACCAGATCGGCGCCAAGAGCGTCGGCCTGGTCGACGGGACCGTCGTGGAGGCTGACGCTGTGCTTGTCGGCATCGGCGCGACCCCGAACGTCGCACTGGCCAAGGCAGCAGGGCTCGATGTGGACAACGGCGTGCTGGTGGACGCGTCCCTGCGCACCTCCGACCCGGACATCTTCGCTGCGGGTGACATCGCCAACGCCGAACACTCGTTGCTCGGCAAACGCGTCCGCGTGGAGCACTGGGCGAACGCGCTCAACCAGCCCGCCGTGGCCGCGGCCGGGATGCTCGGCGGGTCGGCGACCTACGACGAGCTGCCGTACTTCTACACCGACCAGTACGACCTGGGTATGGAGTACATCGGCGACATCACCGGTTACGACCGTGTGGTGTTCCGCGGCGACAAGCCGGGCCGTGAGTTCATCGCCTTCTGGCTCAAGGACAACCGGGTCCTCGCCGGGATGAACGTGAACATCTGGGACGTGGTCGACCCGATCAAGGCACTGATCCGCTCCGGCAAGCAGGTCGACCCGGACAAGCTGGCCAACCCGGAGGTCCCGATCGAGGAGCAGTAGTCAGAACTCCAGTGTGCTGTACGCGTTCAGCGCGGGCTGGCCCCCGAGATGCGCGTACAGCACAGTGGAGTCCCTCGCTATCTCACCGGACGCCACCAGGTCGATCATTCCGGCCATGGACTTGCCCTCGTAGACGGGATCGGTGATCACCGCGTCGGTCCTTGCCGCGAGTTTCATGGCCTCGACCGTCCGCTCGTCGGGGATTCCGTACGTCCCGGCGTGGTAGCGCTCGTCCAGTTCGATGTCGCTGTCCGAGATGGACGTCCCGATCAGGTCCGCAGTCTGCTTGGCGATCCTGGTGACCGCGCCACGTGTCTCGACCGGTCTGGCCGACGCGTCGATGCCGATCACCCGGCGGTCACCGGCGAACCCGGCGACCATTCCCGCCTGCGTGCTGCCCGTCACCGAACACACCACGATCGTGTCGAAGAAGACTCCCAGTTCGGCTTCCTGCCTACGCACCTCTGCGGCCCACCCGGCGAAACCGAGACCCCCGAGCGGGTGATCGGAAGCACCGGCCGGGATGGAGTACGGCCGGCCGCCACCGGCACGGACGTCGTCGATCGCCCGCTGCCACGACTCACGGACGCCGATGCTGAACCCGGACGGGTCGAGCCGCACGTCGGCGCCCATCAGCCGGCTGAGCTGGATGTTGCCGGTCGTGGCGTAGCCGGTTTCCGTCCAGTCGACCCATTTCTCCTGCACCAGAACGCATTTCAGGCCCGTGCGGGCGGCGGCCGCGGCGACTTGCCTGGTGTGGTTGGACTGCACACCGCCGATGGAGACGAGCGTGTCACAGCCCGTGGCGATCGCGTCGGCGACCAGGTACTCCAGTTTGCGGGTTTTGTTGCCACCAAAGGCGAGCGGCGAGTTGCAGTCCTCACGTTTGGCCCACAGCCGTGCTCCGCCCAGATGTGTGGCCAGCCGTTCGAGCGGGTGAATCGGCGACGGCCCGAACAGCAACGGGTAGCGGGCGAACTTGTCGAGAGTCATGGAGCCTCCGGAACGATACCCGCGCGGGTGTCGGGGGATTTTCGGTGTGCCACAAAGGTGGACACGATGTGCGGGAGCGGCGGACACGGTGTGCCGCAAAGGTGGACACGCGGGTTTGTTGGTGTCACTGGGTTTTCCCTGTGGTGCCGCGGTTCAGCAGCGATGCCAGGGTTGCCCAGTTGCGTTCGGCGAGCAGGGCCGCTTCGTCAGCGTCGCCTGCTTCGCACGTGGCGATGATCCGTTCGTGCATCGGCGCCGAGTCGCGTCCCAATGGGGAGCCGAGGTAGAGGTAGATCGCGCGGTGCAGCAACGGTGTGTACCGACTGATCGTCGCGGCGATCGCACGGTTGCCGCTGGCCCGCACGAGCACATCGTGAAACGCGTCGTCGCACGCGATCGCGTCCTCCAGTGCGCTGGCGTCGATGGCCGCTGCGAACCGGAGGTTGGCCGCGCGCATGGCATCGATGTCCCGGGGAGTGAGTTTCGGGACTGCGAGCCGGGTGGCCAGACCGTGCATCGACTGGACCACGGCGTGCGCGTCACGGACCGCCGCCGAGTCCAACTCGGTCACCCGGGTGTAGCTGTGTGGCTTGGTTTCGATCAGGCCTTCGTCGGCCAGCCGGGCCAGTGCCTCACGGACCGGCGTGCGGGACAGGCCCATGCGGGTGGCCAGGTCCACGTCCTTGACCGGCGTTCCCGGCGCCAACTCGCCCGCGACGATGGCGCGCCGGATGGCGCTGAGGGCCTGTTCGCTGAGCAACGCCCGGTCCAGCCGACCAATATATTGCATTTCAGTAGGCTAACACCCCAGGTCAAGACCCCTCTCCTAGCCTTGACACTTTGCAAAGAGTAGACTTTGCAAAGTGCCTCCCCCGGACCATCCGATCCGCGCAGCACTGCTCGCGCTGCTGCGTGAACGGGACACCGTGACCTCGACCCAGGCCGCGCAGGCGTTGGGGTTCAGCTCCGGTCTGTGCTCGTTTCACCTGCGGCAGCTCGCGCGGTACGGATATGTCGAGGAGGTGGACGCGTCCGACGGCCGTGTCCGGCCATGGCGGCTGGCCCATCCGCCGGACGAAACCGACCTCGGCCCGCTGGCCAGGGAGCTGGAGGACGAGGGCTACCAGCGCTGGCTGCGGCACAAGGACGACGCTCCGGCCGAATGGTCGATCGACGACGCCTTCAGCTCAGTGATATTTCTCGAACCCGCCGAACTGGCCGAAGTGGGTGCGCAGATCCGGGCCGTGCTCGCCCGCTACACCACCCGCCCGACCAACCCGGCTGCACGACCCGTTGCCGCCGTTGCCCGGTTGTTCCCGTTGCTGCCCGTCGAACAGGAGGCGCCATGGCCGTCCGAGAGTTGAGGTACCTCGGCGATCCGGTCCTCACCACCCAGGCGGACCCGGTCACCCACTTCGACCACAAGCTGAGCGCACTCATCGACGACCTGATGGACACGGTGTCGCTGCCGGGACGCGCGGGTCTGGCCGCGCCCCAGATCGGCGTCGGGCTGCGGGTCTTCAGCTACAACGTCGGAGGTCTGCACGGATACGTGGTCAACCCGCGGATCGTGGATCTGTCGGAGGAGACACAGGACGGAATGGAGGGCTGCCTGTCCGTTCCCGAACTGTGGTTCCCGACCCGTCGCGCGGCGATGGCGACTGTGAAGGGCGTCGACGCCAAGAACAAGCCGATCTCAGTCACCGGAACGAAGGAACTGGCCCGGTGTCTGCAGCACGAGACCGATCACCTGGACGGCAAGCTGTACCTCGACCGGCTGGAACCCGACAAGCGCAAGGAGGCCTTGCGCAAGGCCCGCGAGTCCCAGTGGTTCTGGCGCGGGGAGAAATAGGGCCGCTATCGCACGGTGAGGTTGCGGCCAGCGCCCAGGCCGATGGCGGCTTGGGCCAACGCGGCTGTCATCAGGATGACCAGTGGGAGAGACCAGCTCTGTGTCCAGTCGTGGAGCGCTCCGAACAGGACTGGACCGGTGGTCGCGAACAGGTATCCGATGGACTGCGCCATTCCGGACAGTGCCGCCGCTCCGAAGGAGTCCTCGGCTCGCAGTGTGAAGAACAGCAGGGCGAGCACGAAGCAGATGCCACTGGCCAGGCCGACGATGATCGCCCAGAGGACAGCGAGGTCCGGTGCGAGGAGCATGCCGAGGTAGCCGGTCATGCTCAACAGGGAGCCACCTGTCGCCAGCATGCGTTGGTCGCGCATCTTGTTGGCCACCAGGGGAATCGACGCGCTCATGGTGACGCCGAGTACCTGCAGCAGCATCATCAGCCAGCCACTGTTGGCTTCGCTGATCCCGTTGTCGTTCATGATCGCCGGGAACCAGGACAGCACGATGTAGAACCCGAACGACTGCAGGCCCATGTAGGCGGTGACCTGCCAGGCCAACGTCGAACGCCACGGTGTGCGGGTGGCGCTCGCGGGCGGCTCGACCGGCCGCGCCTGGCGGCCCAGCGCCTGGGGGGTCCAGATCGCGAACGTGATCAACGCCAGCCCGGCGACGCAGCCCAGCGCCGTGCGCCAGCCGCCCGGCAGCACACCGGCCAGTGGCACGGCGAGGCCGGACACGACCGCGCCGACCACGCTCATGGTCGCCGAGTACAGGCTCGTCATCGGCGCCACACGGTCCGGGAAGTCCCGTTTGAGCAGCGCGGGCAGCAGCACGTTGCCGACCGAGATGGACATGCCCAGCAGCACAGTGCCCGCCCAGAGCAGGCCTGCGACCGGCACCGAGCGCAGCACGATCCCGACGGCCAGCGTCAGCAGGGCGTACCAGGTCAGCCGTTCCATGCCGATCCAGCGGGCCAGCCGGGTCACCTGCGGTGAGAACACCGCGAAGGTCAGCAACGGAAGCGCGCTGAGCAGACCTGCCTGCCCCGCGCTGAGCCCTTCCGATCGCCTGATCGTCTCCAGCAACGGGCCCACCGAGGTCAGCGCACCTCGAAGGTTGGCCGCCACCAGGAGAATCCCGGCTATCAGCAGAACTCTCCGCGCGGTTGTCGCGCGCGCGTCCGCCGTGCGATCGCTGATCGTGCTCACGCCAGCGCTCATGTCACCGCCCACTCGGTCTCACCTTCGCCGACGGATCATCCTACGTATCTGTCGACGCTGGGCCAATGACGCGTTGTGAGCAGTTTGCATGCTTTCGGGCTCGTGTCATGCCCCCGAACAGACCTAACGGGGCGTCAGGACACAGAATTCGTTGCCCTCGGGGTCGACCATCACCTCCCAGGGGACATCGCCCTGCCCGATGTCGACCGATCGGGCTCCCAGCGCACGGAGCCTGGCCACCTCGGTGTCCTGGTCGTCACCGGCGAACGGGCGGACATCGAGGTGGAGGCGGTTCCGCTCGGTCTTGGGCGGGTGTCCATGTTGGAACTCCAGCCACGGCCCACGACCGTTGGGCGCACGCAGCCCGACCTCTCCCCCGGGCTTGTCGTGGCGTTCGAACCCGGTCGCCGCGCACCAGAAACCGGCCAGTTCACCCGCGTTCTCCGCGTTGACGACAATCGCCGCCAGCGCGCCCGTGTCGTGATAGACCTCACGGGGCTCCAGCACGCAGAACTCGTTGCCCTCCGGGTCCGCCATCACCTCCCATGGCACGTCCCGCTGACCGATGTCGATCGATTTCGCCCCGAGATCACGCGCCCGCTCGATGATCGCGGCCTGGTCCGCCGGTGTGGCGCTGGCCAGGTCGAGATGGACGCGGTTGAGCGTGGTCTTGGGGCCCGCGGGCTCGCCGAACACCAGGTCCAGCTCCCAGCCCTGCGACGACGGTGCCCTGACGTCGATCTCGCCGTGCTCGGCCACGACCTCCCAGCCGAGCAGTCGTGACCAGAACTGCGCCAGCGGCTCGGGGTGCACGACGCCGACGATGACGTTGACGAGTCTCGTTCCCATTCCGGCAAGCTAGCAGCAACCACCGACAGTTTTCCGGAAAACGTTGCACCACAAGGCAGACAAGGGAAGGAGGGGACCGGCTGCCCACCACGGGGCAGCCAGTCCCCTCCTCAGGTGATCACCTTGACCGGGCGTGGCGGTGTCAGCGGGTCGCCACGCGGATCAGCGCCCACAGTTGGTTGACCGCGTCGATGTCTCCTTCCCGGTGAACCGCTCGTTCGCTGAGACGGCCCCACAAATACCGGTACACAGTGGACGCCTGCCCGCTGATCACCGCGTTGACCCGTCCCGCGTCGACCCGGTCGATGTCCGACCCCGCCAGACGCCAGGCACCGAGGCCACCCGTGGTCACTCGGGCCAGCCACGCCTTGCCGCCGGTGCGCACGGCCACGGTCGCGTCCCTCGACCCGACCACGCCCTGGACTGTCAGGCGGTGACCGAACCACAGCGTGAGGACCTCGTCGACGCCGTCGACCGCGATGTCCTCCTCGATCTCGACGATCGGGTGCTCCGCGGCCGCCTGCACGTCCACACGGTGGATCACGGTCTCGTGCGCCATCCGCCTGCGCCAGAAACCGTATGTCGAGTCCGCCGCCCACCAGGTGGAGCACGGCTGCTCCGGGTCGTGCGCCGCGAGTTCGTCGACCAGCGCGCGCACGCCGCTGATCACGTAGTCCCGCAGCGACTGGAACGGGCCCGGCTGGCGCTGCCACGTTTCCGGGGAGTCCCCGGTCCGGATCCACTCCAGCGCCATCCGGTACACGCTGCCCACGTGCCTGGCCGTTTCCCCGACGGTCAGGCCCGGGCAGTTCGGGATCCGCAGTTCCTCCCTCGCCTCGTCCACTGTCTCGGCCAGCAGCGTGGCCTCGATCTCCACCGTGTCCAGCAGCTTTGCCTGATCGACCAGTGCCCGCCCGTTCACCCGGGGACAACCCGGGCGATCAGGCCGACGAACACACCGGCCTGCCGGACGAGTTCGTCCGCCGAACGGGCGTTGACCAGCCGGATCCGACCGGCCTGCACGGCCGCCCTCGTCCGCGAGTGCGCCGCGAAGAACGCGGCCCATTCGCGCAGTTCGGGCGCGACCGACGACAACAGTGTCCACGCACTGGTGGGGCGGGACCGGCCCCGGTGCGGACGGCCGCGGTGCGCGAGCATCGCGGCTGCCGCTCGTAACGCGGACAGGTACGCCTGGGCGAACCGCTCGGCCGGGTCGGTCTCCGCCTCGGCGGCGGCGATGCCACATTCGGCCTGGCGCATCAGCGCGGCAGGTGAGCCGGAGGCCCACGAGTTGCCGCCTCGACGGGAGGGGGAGCTGGGGAAGTCGACTCTGGTTGCCATCAGGGCCTCCTCACGTCCTCGACGTGGCCAGGCGGCCTCGTCGAACCCACCGTGGGGAAGCCGGTGGACCCGGTGGCGAGGCGCTTCCCCCGCCCCACCACCGGGCAGCGTGTTCGATTTCGAACACGTGTTCGAGTCTACCTGGGCGATGCCAACCGCTCAAGCTGCGGCAACACAGGTCATGGTGTGATTAGGGCGTGACAGCAAGGCCGACATCCACCGACCACCCCGCCGTCGCGAAGTTCACCGCCGCCCTGCTGGAGGCTGGGCTGGCCGACTGCGCGCAAGGCATCCGGATCCTCGACGACGACGCGCGCACCGCGGTAGCGGCCGCTCAGGCGCTGGGCATCGAGGTCGGCGCGATCGCCAACAGCCTGGTCTTCCGTGCCACCCACGACGGCGCGGTCGAGCCGCTGCTCGTGCTGACCTCGGGAGCGCACCGCGCCGACACGGCGGCGATCGCGAAGATCGTCGGCGCCGAGCACATCGGCAGGGCCGATCCCGCGTTCGTCAAGGAGCACACCGGCCAGACCATCGGCGGAGTCGCACCAGCGGGCCATCCACACCCGATCCGGACACTGATCGACAACCATTTGGCCACATACCCAGTGGTCTGGGCCGCGGCTGGGCACCCTAAGTCCGTGTACCCCACTACGTTCGAGCAGCTGACAGCCCTCACCAGGGGGACGGCTGCGGACGTTCGGAGCGTGGAGGATGATTCCTGACGTGACCGCGGTGCCATCGCACAGAAGCCAGCTCGTCGAGCTGTCGGCCGACGCGTTGCGGTCGCGGCTCTATGAGGCGTTAGGTCTGTACGTCACAGCCATGGGCTACCCGAAGGGCACAGCTGAGCAGCGCGCGCCGATGTGGCTGGCGCACATGCTGCGCGAAGGGTGGCGCTGTGTGGGGGCGCTGGACCAGAACGACAAGCTGACCGGGATCTGTTACGGCTACAAGGGCGCGCCCGGACAGTGGTGGCACGAGCAGGTTCGCCGCGGCGTGACCGAACTGGGCGGTCCCGGCGTCGCGGACGAGTGGATGCGGGACTACTTCGAACTGACCGAGTTGCACGTCCGGCCGGACAGTCAGGGCAGGGGCACCGGCGAGCAACTACTGAGGGCGCTGCTGGCGAATGTGCCCAACGAGCGTGTGCTGCTGTCCACTCCCGAGGGCCGGACCAGGGCGTGGAGCCTGTATCGCCGGGTCGGCTTCGTCGACGTGCTGCGCAACTACCGGTTCGCCGGTGATCCGCGACCGTTCGCCGTGCTCGGACGTGCACTGCCGATGACATCCTCGTGAGCGACCGGTCCCGGACCAGCCGCTCACGAGGGGGACTTCCGCTGCCCGTCTAGGGCAAGGGAGCCGGGGGCAGCGGCGGTGCTGGTGCCGGAGCCGGAGGCACTGGCGGAGCCGGAGGAGCGGGCGGGCCTGGCGGCACAGGAGGCACGGGAGGCACTGGCGGCGTCGGCACTCCGGCGCCGGGGACAGTGAGTGGAACCGGCAGGCACTTCGCGGTGTTGATCGCGGTGACAGCCGTGCCCAGTTTCGTGATGGCGGTCGTGATCGCCGTGGCGTCCGGTGGCGCCGCGAGTGTGGCGCTGACCCCGCCCAGCACTGCACTCAGCAGGTCCACGGTCGGTTTCAGGCACTCGTCCGCAGCCTTCGGTGCAGGTGCGGGCGGCGCGGGCGGCTCCGGGGCCGGAGGCGCCGGTGGAGCAGGCGGCGCCGGTGGAGCGGGTGGGGCCGGTGGAGCGGGTGGGGCCGGTGGCTCCGGCGGAGTCGGCGTTCCCGCCGGGAGGGACGGCAGACAGCCTGCCTCCTGGACACCCGTCACGGCGTTGTAGACGTCACCGAGCGCGGACTGCAGCTTGGTCGGGTCGGCCGCCGCGGTACCCACGGCTTTGAGGGCGGCCTGCAAGGTTTTGACCGCTGGAGATTCGGCGGTGCACTCGACCCGGACCTGCGCGGTCCGGTCCGCAACCACCGCGGCACTGGGTAGTGCCACAGCGGCCAGGCCCAGCGCTGCCAACGACAGCACTACGGGCAATCGTTTGGACATTGGTCTCTCTCCTTGATGGTTTTACCCGGCGAAGATCCGGGCAGGCCGATGGTAAGCACCGTCACACGGCCATTGAGCTGCAAAAACGTTCTATTTCACCGCATAGGGTGGCCCGAGTGGCAGCACGCAGGGGAAGTGGTTAGATACCCTTCGCAACCGCTCAACTGACAGATATTGAAATCTGTCATCGCGATGTGCATACTTGAGGGAGCTGGAAGACACCACTCAGGAGGTACCCGTGCGACACCGTCGACTTGGCAAGACCGGCCCCGAGGTGTCCGAGCTGGGACTCGGCGCGATGGGCATGTCGGACCTGTACGGTCCGGCCGACGAGACCGAGAGCATCGCGACCATCCACGCCGCCATCGACAGCGGCATCACGCTGATCGACACCGGCGACTTCTACGGCATGGGCCACAACGAGATGCTCATCGGCCGCGCACTGCGCGACCGCACCCGCGACGACGTCGTCATCAGCGTCAAGTTCGGCGCGCAGCGCTCCCCCGCCGGTCAGTGGCTCGGCTACGACGCCAGCCCGAACGCGCTGAAGACAGCGCTGTCCTACACACTGCGCCGCCTCGACACGGACCACATCGACATCTACCGGCCCGCCCGGCTGGACCCGAACGTCCCGATCGAGGACACGGTCGGCGCGATCGCCGAGATGGTGCAGGCCGGGTACGTCCGGCACATCGGGCTGTCGGAGGTCGGCGCGGACACCGTCCGGCGTGCCGCCGCCGTGCACCCGATCGCCGACCTGCAGATCGAGTACTCGCTGCTCAGCCGGGGCGTGGAGGACGACATCCTGCCGACGTTGCGCGAACTGGGCATCGGGATGACCGCGTACGGCGTGCTGTCGCGCGGGCTGCTGTCCGGGCACTGGTCGGCCGACCGGCAGCACGCGGCCACCGACTTCCGCGCCCACAGCCCGCGGTTCCAGGGCGAGAACGTGGCACACAACCTGGAACTGGTGGACGCGCTGCGGGAGATCGCCGATCACAAGGCAATGTCTGTCGCCCAGATCGCGATCGCGTGGGTACTGTCGCGGGGTGAGGACATCGTGCCGGTCATCGGCGCGCGCAGGCGTGACCGCCTCGCCGAGTCGGCCGGTGCGTTGAGCGTGGAGCTGTCGGAGGAAGATCTCGGCATGATCGAGAAGGCTGTGCCCGTCGACGCGGTCCGGGGCACCCGGTACGCGGCCGCGCAGATGCAGACGCTGGACAGCGAGCGCTGATGCCCGAAACGCTCACCGCGGACCAGATTCTCGAAGCGGCGCAGGACGTCCTGCGCCGTTTCGGGCCGAGCAAGGCGACTGTCGTCGATGTCGCGCGTGCACTCGGCGTCAGCCACGGCAGTGTGTACCGGCACTTCCCGAGCAAGGCGGCGCTGCGGGAAGCCGTGACGCGACGGTGGCTCGACCGTTCGCACGCGCCGGTCGCACAGGTGGCCAACTCGGATCTGCCCGCGCCACGACGGCTGCGGGCCTGGCTGGCGACGCTCTTCGAAAGCAAGCGGCACAAGGTGCTCGACGACCCCGAGCTGTTCGCCACCTTCACCGCGCTGGTCAGGGAAAGCAGTACGGTGGTCGCCGACCACATCGCCGATCTGACCGCGGAACTGGCGGGTATCCTGCGTGACGGCATCGAGGCCGGTGATTTCGCGCCGGTCGACGACGTCGGGCAGACCGCACGAGCCGTCTTCGACGCGACGAACCGGTTTCACGACCCGGCGTACTCCGGTGAGTGGAAACAGGACGGCATCGACAAAGCCTTCGACGCCGTCTGTTCCCTTGTCCTGCAGGGCCTAGCGCAGGCCAGCCGCTAGGTTGTCCAGCCCCATCGAGCCGAGACGCAGTGCGCGCTGGTGGAAGTCCTTGATGTCGAAGGCTTCCCCGTCTCGGCGGCGTGCCTCGTCGCGCAGCTGCAACCAGTAGCGCTCGCCGAGTTTGTACGACGGCGCCTGCCCCGGCCAGCCGAGGTAGCGGTCGATCTCGTCGTGCACATGCTCGGCGTCGGTGATCGTGCGGTTCAGCATGAACTCCAGCCCCAGCTCGGGCGTCCAGCGCTCGCCGTCGTGGAATCCGCTGCCCGCCGGGATTTCCAGCTCCAGGTGCATGCCGATGTCGATGATCACCCGTGCCGCGCGGAACAGGTGCGCGTCCAGCATGCCCATCAGGTTGCCGTCGTCGGTGAGGTAGCCGAGTTCCTGCATCAGCCGCTCGGCGTACAGCGCCCAGCCCTCGCCGTGCCCGGACACCCAGCCGTACAGGCGCTGGTACCGGTTGAGCGACTCGGCCTGGTGCACGCCGGTGGCGATCTGCAGGTGATGCCCCGGCACGCCCTCGTGGTACACAGTGGACACTTCGCGCCATGTGGTGAACTCCTCGCGGCCGGTCGGCACCGACCACCACATCGCGCCGGCGCGGGAGAAGTCGTCACTCGGGCCGGTGTAGTACGCGCCGACACCGCCGCCGTCCGGGGCGATCTTGCAGTCCAGCCGCATCAACGTGTCCGGGATGTCGAAATGCACGCCACGCAGTTCGGCCAGTGCGGTATCCGACAACTGCTGCATCCACTGCTCGAATTCGCGGCGGCCATGCACCCGGTAACGCGGGTCGGCGTCGAGTGTCGCCGCGGCGTCGGCGAGCGAACCGCCCGCCTTGATCCGTTCGGCGACCGCGATCATTTCCTTCTCCACACGGAAGAACTCGGTCCAGCCCCATTCGTAGGCCTCGCGCAGGTCCAGTTGCGCGCCGAGGAAATACCGCGACCACAGTTTGTAGGCGTCCTCGCCGACGGCGTCCTTCTTCGGCGCCTTGTCCGCGATCTCCGCACGCAGGAAACGCGCCAGCTCGCCGTACGCGCCGGCTGCCTTGTCCGCAGCGGATTCCAGGCCGGTCGAGTGCGCTTCCGGTGCGTCTTTCACGAATGTGGCGAAGAACGAGTCGCCGTCGGCACCCGACCACGTGTCGCACTGCTCGGCGACCTTGGTGATCTGCCGCAGCGCGACCAGTTGCCCCCGGCTGGCGGCGTCGAGCAGCCCGGCCTTGATGCCGTCCACCGCGCCGGGGACCTTGCCCAGCAGTGTCCGGATGTCGGCCCAGTGCTCGGCGGTCTCGGTCGGCAGCAGGTCGAAGATCGCGCGGACGTGCTGCACGTTGCTCGCGATCACGTTCAGGTGGCCGGTGTCCAGCCCTGCCTCGTGCAGTTCCAGTTCCAGACCGACGCGTTCGAGGAAATGGGCCTTCGCGGCTCGCTCGGAATCGTCCGTGGGCTCCGTCGCCTCGACCTGGCGCACGTAACGGGCGAACAGCTCGGCGCGTTGCCGGTACCCGTCAGGTGAGAAATCGGTCATCTCCGACTCGTATCCGGACAGACCGGCGTATGTGGCGACGATCGGGTCAAGCGTGGCGTACTCGTCCACGAACCGCTCACTCGCCTCGTGAACCCCCACAGTGTGATTGGCCATGTGGGGGACGGTACCCGGTACGGATATGCGGCGAACCCGCCGGATTTCGCAAAGGACTGGACAATGCTGGCATAGTTGCGCCGTGCACCTGGCTTCCCACCGTTCAGCCCGCCGGTGGGCTGTCGTGCCACTCTTACTCGCGCTGGTGTTCGCTCTCAGCGGCTGTGTCCGAGTGCGCGCGGCGCTGGCGATCGAACCCAACGACCTGATCTCCGGCACCATCGAGATCGCCACTGTGCAGGCCAAACCCGAGGAGACCGGGCCGCAGCTGACCGTCCCGGCCGACCTGGCCGGCCAGGTCACGCTGGAGCCGTACAAGGCCGACGGCTACGTCGGCCAGACCGTGCGGTTCACCCAGCTCAGCTTCGACCAGCTGCGCGCGCTCGCCGACTCGATCAGCACGGTGAACAGCCGCTACAAGCTGAACTTCCGGCGTTCCGGCGACATCGTCTCGCTCGCCGGGGTCGCCGACCTGAGCCAGCTGCGGGCCGAGGGCGTCGACGTGCAGCTCAAGATCGCTTTCCCCGGCCCGATCGGCAAGACCAACGGCGCGCTGGAGATGGACAACACCATCTCGTGGAAGCTCAGCCCCGGCCGGATCGCGGACATCACGGCGACCGCGCAGTACAACGCCGAGTCCGGGATGTCCTGGACCAAGTGGGTGCTGGTGGTCGGCGCGGGCGCGGTCGGCACCGCCCTGATCGTGCTGGCACTGGCCCTGTTCACGCATCGCCGCAGCCGCCGCAAGGAACAGGCGTCGCAGTACGCGTAAGCAGGATCACGCCGTGCGGCTTGGCACCAGGCCGAGCCTGCCGAGCACCTCCTTCGTCGCCTTCGCCCGGTTGAACGTGTAGAAGTGCAGCACGTCGACGCCTTCGGCCAGCAGTTGCTGGCACATCTCGGTCACCACGTCGATGCCCTCGGCGCGGAACGCCTTCGGGTCGTCGACGAGGGGCTCGAGCCGGGCCGCGACGCGCGGCGGGACGGGCGCGCCGGACAGTTCCACGGTTTTGCCCAGCATCTTCGGCGTGGTGAGTGGCATCACACCGGGCAGGATCGGGGCGTCACTGCCCTTGGCGGCCACCCGGTCACGCAGCCGCAGGAAGTCCTCGGCCGAGTGGCAGAGTTGCCCGAGGGCGAAGTCCGCGCCCGCACGGAACTTCTGCACCAGGCGCTCCGCGTCCGTGTCCACGTCGGCGCAGCGCGGGTGCCCGTACGGGAACGCCGCGACACCGACGCAGAAGTCACCGAGCTCACGCACCAGGCGCACGAGATCCTCGGCGTAGCTCAGGCCCTGCGGGTGCTTGACCCACTCCCCCATCGGGTTGCCGGGTGGGTCACCGCGCAGCGCGAGCACGTTGTGCACGCCGACGGCCGCGTACCAGCCGATGACGTTGCGCAGTTCGGCCACGGAGTGGTCGACGGCCGTCAGGTGCGCCATCGGCACCAGCGTCGTCTCTCTGGCCACACGGCCGGTCGTGCGGATCGTTCGGTCGCGCCGGGAACCACCGGCGCCGTACGTGACCGACACGAACGCCGGATCCAGACCCTCGAGCTGGCGGATCGAGCGCCAGAGGATCTGTTCGTCGGCGTCGTCTCGGGGCGGCATGAACTCGACGGAGAAGGTGGCCCTGCCGACATTGATGCGCTCCAGCACGGACGTCATACCGGAAAGCCTATCGGCACTGGCGACCCCGCCGCGTGGGCCAACTGTGCGGGGGCGCACGATGGTCATGTGCATCCGACGACCATCGACGACTCCGTTCGAGACCACGTCGAACTGAGCTTGACCGAGTACCTCGCGGCCAAACAGTCCACGATGGCCAGCCTGACGCAGGAGCTCGCGGACGCGCTCGACTCCCTCGTGGAGTTCATCCTGCGCGGCGGCAAACGCATCCGCCCGACGTTCGCCTGGTGGGCATGGCGCGGCGCGGGCGGCGAACCTGAGGCTCCGGCCGTACTGCGTGCGATCAGCGGCCTCGAACTGATCCAGGGATGCGCCCTGGTGCACGACGACCTGATGGACGCGTCCGCGGTCCGCAGGGGATCGCCGACCGTGCACGTGACCTTCGAGCGGCTGCACCGGGAGCGTGGGTGGCTGGGGCCCCCGGACCGGTTCGGCATGGCCGCCGCGATCCTGCTCGGCGACATCGCGCTGGCCTGGGCGGACGACATGTTCTACGGCTCCGGTGTCGCGCCGGAGCGGCTGGCCGCGGCCAGTGAGCCGTGGCAGGCGATGCGCTCGGAGATGCTGGCCGGCCAGTACCTGGACATCCTCACGCAGGTCGAGGGCGACGAGTCGGCCGAGGCCGCGCTGCGGGTGGCGCGGATGAAGACCGCCGCGTACACCGTGGAGCGCCCGCTGCACATGGGGGCCACGCTGGCGGGCGCGGACCAGGAGGTCATCGACCGGCTGCGGGCGTTCGGCGCGGACATCGGCGTCGCGTTCCAGCTGCGTGACGACCTGCTCGGCGTGTTCGGCGACACCGACGTGACCGGTAAACCCGCGGGTGACGACCTGCGTGAGGGCAAGCGGACCCTGCTGGTCGCGCTCGGTCTGCAGCAGGCGGACGCGGCGGGCGCCGCGGTGCTGCGCGACTGCATCGGCCGCCAGGACCTCTCCGGCGACGACGTCGAGCGGACCCGCGCGGTGCTGCGGGAGTCCGGCGCGGTCGACGCGGTCGAGCGCAAGATCGACGCGCTGACGTCCACCGCCTTGCTGGCGCTGGAGTCTGCCGACCTGGCCCGACCGGCCGGTGACCGGCTCGCCGAGCTGGCGATCGCCGCGACCAGGAGGAACCACTGAGAAGCGTGACCGGCCGGACCGACCACGTCGTCGTGGTCGGCGCCGGTCTCTCGGGGCTGTCCTGCGCGCTGCACCTGCTGGGCGCCGGGCGCCAGGTCACCGTGCTGGAGACCGCGGCGTCGCCGGGCGGGCGGGCCGGGCGGGCACGGATCGGTGACCACACGTTCGACGCGGGCGCGAGTGTGCTGACCATGCCGGAGCTGGTCGAAGAGGCGCTGGCCCAGGTCGGCGCCCCGATGCTGGAACTGGTCAGGCTCGACCCGGCGTACCGGGCGCATTTCGCCGACGGCAGCACGATCCACGTGCACTCGGACGCCGAGGCGATGGAGGCGGAGGTCCGCCGGGTGGCCGGGCCGACCGAGGCCGCCGGGTACCGCGGGCTGCGGCGGTGGCTGTCGGAGCTGTACCGGGTCGAGCGGGACTCGTTCATCGGCGCGAACTTCGACTCGCCGCTGGACCTGGTCGGATCGCGGCTGGCGAGCCTGGTCGCGCTCGGCGGTTTCGGGCGGCTGGGGCCCGCGATCGCGAAGTACCTGTCCGACGACCGGCTGAGGCGGTTGTTCTCGTTCCAGTCGCTGTACGCGGGCGTGCCGCCTCGGCGGGCGTTGGCCGCGTACGCGGTCATCGCGTACATGGACACCATCGCGGGCGTGTGGTTTCCGCGCGGTGGTGTAGCGTCCGTGGCCGAGCACATGGCGAACGCGGCGGCCACAGCGGGCGCGGACGTGCGGTACTCGTGTGGCGCTGCGTGGCTGGAGCGTGTCGGTTCCCGCGTGACGGCCGTGCGGACGACCTCGGGTGAGCGGATCGCGTGTGACGCCGTCGTGCTGACGCCGGATCTGCCGGTCGCGCGCGGTCTGCTGGGGTTGCCGTCACGCCGGGTGGTGCCGCTGCAGTGGTCACCGTCCGCTGTGGTCCTGCACGCCAGTGCGAACCGGTCGTGGGACGCGCTCGGGCACCACACGATCTTCTTCGGCGCGGCGTGGGACGGGACGTTCGACGAGATCACCCGGCGCGGGAAGCTGATGACCGACCCGTCACTGCTGGTGACACGGCCGACCGCGACCGATCCCACGCTCGCTCCGGCGGGCCGCCAGGTGGTCCAGGTGCTGGCGCCGTGCCCGAACCTGCGCACGTCCCGGATCGACTGGGCCCGTGTCGGGCCCGCGTACCGCGACGAGCTGCTCGGCGTGCTCGACCAGCGCGGACTGACCGATTTCTCCTCGGCGGTCGACGTTCTGGACCTGGTCACGCCTGCCGACTGGGAGGCGCAGGGCCTGGGCGCGGGCACGCCGTTCTCGCTGGCGCACACGTTTCGCCAGACCGGCCCGTTCCGGCCGCGCAACCTGGTGTCCGGCGTGGACAACGCCGTGCTCGCGGGCTGCGGGACGACTCCGGGCGTCGGGATTCCGCCAGTGGTCATCTCGGGGCGGCTGGCCGCGCAGAGGATCACCGGTAGGTAGCGAATATGCGCCGGACCGTGCCGCACGGCTGACTTCGGCCGGTAGTCAACTAACGTGGAAGGCGTGATGCGGTATGGACTCGGCACCCTGCTGGTGACGGTCCTGCTGTGTGCCGGGTGCACCGGCGACGACCCACCGGCGCCCGGGTCAGGGCCGCGGGGCACGTCGAAGCCCGCGACGGCCGACGCCGTCAACCAGTCCATTGTGGATCTCAAGGGTGCCGGCGCGGTGCACTACAACGGCTCGCTGACCGCTCCCGCCGGGGACAAGGTGACCATGCGGGTCACCGTGACCAAGGCCGGTGAGGCCATCGGCGACCTGTCGGTCAACGACCTCGCCGCCGCGGTGCTGGTCGTCGACCACACGCTGTACCTCAAGGCCGGGCTGGACTTCTGGCTGAAACTGTCCGGGGTGCCGGACACCACCGCGCCGACCGTGGCCGACCAGTGGGTCAAGGCCCCCGGTGTGCTGCTCGGCGTGGACATCGAGCGGATCTTCGACACCGAGACGCTGCCGTCGCTGTTCGGCAAGCCCCTGCCCGATCCGCCGCCCGACGCCGTCAAGCGCACCAAGGTCGCGGGCCAGGACGCGCTGGAGGTACCGACCGACAAAGGGGTGCTCTTCGTCGGCGCGAACGCGCCGTACGGGCTGGTCCGGTTCGATCTGACAAAGTCCGGCAAGACCGACCCGACCAAGGTGCGTGACCTGGCGTTCAGCGTCACGGACGCGACCGGTGACATGGCCGCGCTCTACCGCGACCTGGCCGCGCGGACCGCCGAGCTGGAAACCGCGTACGATCCGTTCACCGGGGTCAGACAAGGCACGCACAGGTTCCAGAACTGCGGTGTGGCCAGCTGCGCGATCGTGGTGGAGCTGACCAATGTGGGCAAGCAGCCGGTCCGCGTGGCGATCAGGGCCACATGGACCGCGGGTGGCAACGCGATCGGCTCCTGCGACAGTCGCGTCGGCCCGTTGCAGCCCAACCAGGCGGGCACCGCCACCTGCACGCTCGCGTCGCCACAGTGGACGCAGTTCTACCGTCGCGCGCAGTCCATCGCCGGGCAGCACCCGTACGGCGCGGAGTGGACGGCTATGGCGCTCATCACCCCGCCTGATCCAGGCCCCCTGCGCACATTGGCCACCTCGGCCCAGACACCGGTGGCCAGCCCGCAGGGCAACCAGCACGTGTACCTGATCCACGAGAAGGCGGGCACGGGCGACAAGCAGATCTGGAAGTACGGCGTCGCGACCGGCGCCGAGTGGCGGAGAACCGCTGACGAGCAGCTGAAGTTGTGTGTGGCGAACGGCAAGACGGAGTGTGTGACCGACGAGATCGCGGCCACCGGTGACCCGGCCTCGGCGCATGCCCTGGCCCGCCAGCTCGTGGACGCCTACCGTGGCCGTGTCGGCTCGTGCCCGCCTGCCCAGTGGGTGGGGTGCCCGAATAAGTAGGCTGACCGGGCCATGGTCATCGCTCCTTCCCCCACGCGCCAGCGTGTCACGCTCGCACTCGGTTTCGCCGGGTCGCTCGCGATCTGCCTGAGCACGGTGGCGCCAGGTGGGCGCGTCGTGTTCTACGTGGGCATCGCGGCGTTCGTGTGGGCTTGGCTGCGGCTGCGGACGTGCACCCGGCGGCAGATCCTGGTCGCGACCGGGATGTGGGCGGTGCCGCTGCTGGTGTCGCTGCCCGTGCTGAGCCAGGACCTGTACATCTACCTGGCGCAGGGCGCGATCGCGCACGCCGGGCTGGATCCGTACACCGTGGGGCCGTCCGGCCTGGACAGTCCGTTGACCGACCGGGTCAGCTGGGTGTGGGAGAACACGCCGTCGCCGTATGGGCCGTTGTTCATCCTGCTGATGAAGAGTGTCGTCGCGGTGACCGGCCCGAACGTGCTGGCGGCCGCCCTGGTGACCAAGCTCCTGATCGCCAGCGGCCTGGTGTTGCTGTGCGCCGCGCTGCCCCGCCTGGCCCGGCACCTGGGCGGCACGCCGGAGCAGGCGCTGTGGCTCGGCGCGGCGAATCCGCTGGTGCTGGTACACCTGGTCGGCGGGCCGCACAACGACCTGCTGATGATCGCGTTCCTGGCCGCGGGCACGGTGCTCGTGCTCGACGGCAGGCACGTCGCCGGGATCGCCGTGGTGGCGTTGGCCGTGGGCATCAAGGTGACCGCCGCGCTCGCACTGCCGTTCCTGGTGTGGATCTGGGCGTCCCGGCTGCGACGCCATGGTTTCGTCACGGCCGCCGGGGCCGGGATGCTGGTCACAGCGGCCGTGTTCGGGCTGTGCACGCTCGCTGCCGGAGTGGACCTGGGCTGGCTCGGCGCGCTCGGCGGGAACTCGCTGCTCAACCACTGGCTGTCGCTGCCGACCGGGGTCGGTGAGCTGTTCGGGATCATCCCGGCCGCGCGGATCGGCGGGTGGGCGCTGCTCGCGGTGATCGTGGGGTGGCTGTGGTGGCGGTCCCGCTCCGGCGGTGCCCAAGCTGTCGCCGGTGCCGCATGGGCCTTGCTGGCCACGGTGCTGCTGTCCGCGGTGACCATGCCGTGGTACTTCACGTGGCCGCTGGTGCTGGCCGCCGGGTTCGCGCTGCGGCCCGCGATTGTGGCCGGAATCTCCGTGTGGCTTGTGGTTGTCAACTACCCCAACGGGGATACCGGTCTCTACAACTGGTGGTGGGTGCTGCTGACGGCAGCGGCAGGGGTTTTCGTCTGGTGGAAGGTGCGGCGTGAGTACGCGTGAGCTGGACGCGGCCGGGATCACTGATCCCGAGCTGCGGGCCGCGTACGCCGCCAGCAAGGCGATCAACGCCCAGCACGGCAGGACATACTTCCTGGCCACGCGCTTGTTGCCGATCGCGGACCGTCCGGCCGTGCACGCGCTGTACGGCTTCGCGCGTGTCGCCGACGACATCGTCGACGGGACACTGCCGAAGGCCCAGCAGACCATGGGGCTGCTGGCGCTGGAGCGGACCATGTGGAACGGCGGCCAGCCCGTGCTGCGCGCGCTGGCCGACACGGTCCGGCGCTACCGGATCGACCGGACGCTGTTCACCGACTTCCTCACGTCCATGCGGATGGACCTGCACGTCACGGACTACCCGACGTACGCTGACCTCGCCCGCTACGTCTACGGCTCGGCCAGCGTCATCGGCCTGCAGATGCTGCCGGTGCTGGGCACGGTCTCGACGCGGGCGGAGGCCGAGCCGTACGCCGCCGCGCTCGGCGAGGCGTTCCAGCTGACGAACTTCCTGCGGGACGTCGGCGAGGATCTCGACCGGGGACGCGTGTACCTGCCGTTGGACGAGCTCGCCGCGTTCGGTGTCGACCGTGAGCGGCTGCGCTGGGCCCGGCGAACCGGACGACCCGATCCGTATGTGCGCAGGGCCCTGGCGCACATGGTCGCGCGCACGAGCGCGGTCTACCGGCGCGCCGAGCCCGGCATCGCGTTGCTGCGCCCCTGGTCACGGCCGTGTATCCGGACCGCGGCCAGGCTGTACCGGGGAATCCTCGACGAGATCGTCGCCGCGGACTACGCGGTCCTCAACCGGCGCGCGGTCGTGCCGACCGGACAGCGGCTGCGGGTGGCCCTGCCCGGCGCGGCCGCGTCGATCGGCATCGCCGCCGGTCAGAACGCCAGGGCCTGGGCCCTTCGCTTGACCTCACGGCCCCGGTCACCGCGCAGCGCCTCGATCGGCATGCCCGGCAGCGAGTCGTCCGCGGTGAACAGCCAACGCAGGATCTCGCTGGTCGAGTAGCCCGAGTCGACCAGGACGGTGATCGTCCCCGCCAGGCCCTTGACCACCTCGTTGGCCTCGGTCAAAAAGATCGCGGGGATCAGCAGTTCGCCTTTGCGGCGCACCGCGATCAACCGGTGGTCCCGGAGGGCCTGCTGCACCTGGCTGACCGGACGGTCGAATCGGTCGGCGACTTCCCGAACGGTCAACACCTCCACCGCAGGGTCGAGCATGTCATCGGCAACAGGAATCGCGCTCACGACTGAACACGATGCCACATGCCGCACGTATGAGAAATGAGGCAGGCCGACCACGAGGGGCAAACCGGTCCGTACCATCGCACACGTGCAGGAAAGAGGCGGGCTTCAAATGGCGACGTTGCTCGAGCAGCGTTACCGGGTCGACGCGCCCCTTGCCCGTGGCGGCATGTCGGCGGTCTACCGGGGGATGGACACGCGGCTGGAGCGGCCGGTGGCGATCAAGGTGATGGATCACCGGTTCGCCGAGGACCGCTCGTTCGTCGACAGGTTCGAGCGCGAGGCAAGAGCCGCGGCGAGCCTGCACCACCCGAACGTGATCGCCGTGCACGACCAGGGCTTCGACGGGGACCACGTGTTCCTGGTGATGGAACTGGTGGACGGCGGCACCCTGCGTGACCTGCTGACCGAACGCGGCAGGCTGACTGTGCCGCTGGCGCTGTCGGTGCTGGAGCCGGTGCTGTCCGCGTTGGCCGCGGCCCACCAGGCCGGGCTGGTGCACCGGGACGTCAAACCGGAGAACGTGCTGATCGGCAAGCAGGGCACGGTCAAGGTCGGCGACTTCGGCCTGGTCAAGGCCATGGCCAGCGGGAACAACACGAGCCACAGCGTGATCCTCGGCACGGTCGCCTACCTGTCACCGGAACAGGTGACCACAGGCGCGACCACCGCGCGTGGCGACGTGTACTCCGCGGGGATCCTGCTCTACGAGATGCTCACCGGAACGCCGCCGTACATCGGCGACACGCCCTTGTCCGTGGCGTACCGGCACGTGAACGACGACGTGCCGCCGCCGAGCCTGGTCGCCCCCGGCATCCCGCAGGCGCTGGACGAGCTCGTCCTGCGCGCGACGCGGCGCGACCCGGCCGCCCGGCCCGCCGACGCGGACGCGTTCCTGCGGGAAGTGGAGCAGGTCCGGCTCGCGATCGGGGCTCCGCTCGTGCCGATCCCGGCCTCGGCGCATGGCATGAAGACCTCGCCCAGCCTCCCGGGAGATGTTCCGACGCAGCAGACGGTGCCGGTACGCAACCCCGCAGCCGTGCCCAGGAGCGAGCCCAAGGCGGCGTCCGGCCCGCAGGGCACACGGGCCATGGTGCGGTCCGAGTTGCAGCAGCCGCGGCACCCCAGGCCCCAGCAGAAGACCCAGCAGAAGACTGAACAGAAGACGCCGCGCAAACGTTTCCGCATCCCGAAGTGGGGCATTGCCGCCGCCGTGCTCGCCGTGGTGGCCGCGGCCGTGACGACGGTCATCCTGACCAGCGGCCCTGAGCCGGTCGCGATCCCCTCGGTGGTCGGGATCAACCGGGTGGGGGCGGTGCAGGAGATCACCAACGCGGGCCTGAAACCCAGCGTGATCGAGACCCGCAACGACACCGTCGTGCGCGGTGTGGTGATCCGGACCGACCCGGAAAGCGGGACGCTGCTGCCAGGATCCCAGGTGAACGTCTACGTCTCGGCCGGGCCGCCGATCGTGCCGCAGGTCCAGCCGGGTGCGACGACCGACGCCGTCGAGAAGGAACTGAAGGCGCAGGACCTCAAGGCCGAACTGTCCCCCGAAGAGGACCAGTACGACAACAAGGTGCCGAAGGGAGCCGTGCTGAGCCTGTCACCGAGCCCGGGAACCCAGCTGAAGATCGGCGACTCGGTGAAGATGCTCCTGAGCAAGGGCCCAGCCCCGCTCAAGCCGCTACCGGACGTGGTCGGCAAGACCGAGGCGGAGGCACGCAGACTGGTCCAGGAAGCCGGGTACACCGTCACCCAGGTCACGCCCAAGTTCGACGGCCGCACCGAGGGCGGCAAGGTGATCTCCACCAGCCCCGGCGCGGGCACCACCGCCGAGGACAAACTGGTCTCGCTCGTCGTGTCCAATGCGGTCAGCGTGCCCGACCTCGGCGGCAAACGAGTCAAGGAAGCCCGGGAGGACCTGGACAAACTGGGCCTGAAGCTGGAGGTCGTCGGGTTCTTCGACGACGACCGCGGCAACCGGAAGATCGACCGCCAGGGCCCATCACCCGGCACCCTGGTCCAGAAGGGCTCCACCGTCCGGGTGGCGGTCCGCTTCTTCGACTGAGCCGCCCTACCCGAGCACAGACATACAGTCCCCCACCCAACCCGGCAGGGCTCCGTCAAAGTCGGTTGGTGGTCGGGATTCCGAGGAGTGTGAGGGGTCGGGTGATGTCTCGGCTCATGGCGCGTAGTGCTTGGGCGATGTTGGTGGCGCCGGTGAGGCGTAGGGCGCTGATGGCGAGGTTGCGCAGGGTGGCCATGGCGCGGGGTGCGGTGCCGGTGCGGACCCGGGACGCGTCTTCGCGGTAGGCGGTGTCGCGGACCCAGTGCAGTCTGTTTTCGATCTGCCAGTGCCCGCGCAGCAGGGCCGCGATCCGGGCCGGGTCGGCCAGGTGGGCGGGGAGGCTGGTGACACCGACCCAGGTGTGGCTTTCGTGTGTGCCGGTGGCGCGGTCGGT
>NZ_CDME01000003.1 GCF_000826545.1 Kibdelosporangium sp. MJ126-NF4
GAGGTGGGTGGGTGGGTGAGGGTGTAGTGGCCTTTGGTGGTTTTGGTGAAGTGGCCCCATCGTGTCCATTCGGCGAGTTGGGTGAGGAGGTGTCGGGGTGGGATGCCGAGTTGTTGGGCGAGGTGTCTGCCGTTCCAGGCGTGGTTGGGTTGGGTGTTCATGAGTTGGATGACCTGTGCTCTGCGGGTGTTGGGTTGGGGTGTTCGGTCGCGGGGTGGGCGTGGTGGTGGGGGTGGGGTCAGGGTGGGGTGCGCGGGGTGATGTCGATGCTGGTGACGGTGGTGGAGTGTGTGGGGCGGGTGTCGTCGCGGGTGATGTAGCGGGATGTGGCGGATTTGACGGTGCGGGCGCTGAAGCGGGGACGGCGTGGGGGTAGCAGTGTGCGCAGGATGGCTCGGCCGATGGCGCCGAGTAGGTCGACTGGTTCGGTGGGGTGGATTGCGTGGGCGGCGGTGAGTTGGTCGCGGGCGGTTTCCAGGGCGGTGGTGAAGCTGGCCCGGTCGGGGTCGGTGCCGGGCTGGGTTTCGGTCGCGGTGACCATCGCCATGCGCAGCAGTTGATAGACGGTGAGCAGGGCCCAGAGTTCTTGTTCCAGGCCGGGCCGGTCGCCGGAGCGCAGTATGTGTCCTTTGAGGATGGTGTGGCGCAGGGCGAGGAACGCGGTCTCGATTTCCCAGCGTTCGTGATAGAGCTTGGCCAGGTCGGTCGCGGGGTGGCGGTGGTGATCGAGCAGAGTGGTGATCAGGCGGTAACGGTCACCGGTCCGGCTGCCGTCGGTGCCGGTCATGACCACCGCGGCTTCGACGATCCGGACTTTCATGCCGTCCACCAGCGACAGGTAGGACCCGTCCGGGAGGTGGCGCAGTACTCGTGGTTTGCGGGTGTTTCTGGAGCGGATGAGCAGCATCGCGCCGGTCTGGGCGACACGGTTGAGGAAGGCGTTGGCGTCGAATGCCCGGTCGCCGAGCATCAGCATCCCTGGCCGCAGCAAGCCGAGCAGGTCAGTGGCCAGCTTCAGTTCGTCGCGGTTGTCCGCGCTGCCCAGGCTCGCGCCCAGCAGTGCCCGGGTGCCGGTCTCGACCAGGGCCATCACTCGCAGGGTGGGATACCCAGCCCAGCCGAAGTGGTATTTGATCCGGCCGAGCCAGCCGCGGTTGCGGTCGGTGTCCGGGACTTTCACTGAGTTCAGCCCATCGAACGCGACCGTGCGCAGCCCTCGGTAACACACTCCCGGTGTTCTGGGTTGGCCTATCGGTCCGGCGAGGATGTCGAACAACGCGCGCAGCGGCGCGGGTCCCAACCGGCGCCGCAGATCGCGCAGGGCCTTCTCCGACGGACGTCGCGTCCCGGGCAGTCCGGCGGTGAGTTTGTCCCAGACCCTGAGGTATCCCAGCCCGGGAAACAACCCCAGCGCCAGCAGGAAGTACACCCCGACCCGGGAGGGCAGGTCACGTAACCGGCGCTGTGTGGTTTTGGTCTGGGCCAGCACGTCATCCACCAGTTCGACTGGCAGATACTGGGTCAGCTCACCCAGATGGCCAGCGGCGAACACGTCCACTGAACGACCGGACACGGCACATGATCGAGACGATGGCAGACTGGACACGCAACGGGGCTCCTGAACAGGCGATTGTGGAAGATCACCAGTTCTACAAGGAGTCCCGTTGCCTTGTCGATCTTGAACTCGCCACAACTTGCCCGACCAGCTAAAACGCTAACTACGCGGCATTGCGACCCACAGCGCAGGCGATACCGACCTCTTGACGCGTTGTGGTTTCCTCCGGCAGGCCATACGGAAGGGAACACACCCGCCACCACCCGACCCACAAAAACACTAGAACGATGAGCCTATGGCTAGAGATCCTGTGTTCCCCTTTTGGCGGCCTGCCGTCCGGCGAGGACCTGCTTGTCAAGCCAAAAGACAAGAGAGCGACGGGAAGCAGCCAGAGAAGCAGACCCACAAGAGCGATTTCACAGCGGCAATTTGCGGAATTGAAACCGAAACACCCCCGAACGAGACAGAGCCGCAAGCGCACAAGATGTCAAATCGAACCCACCAACGACAACCAAGAGAAACCCCCAACCCACCAAAAAAATAGCTAAAAGTAACCGGGCTCACCCGATTGGGTGGGATTGGGAAATTTTGGAGCTGATGGCTGGGAGTGGGCGTCTGAGCTGGCATGGAGGCTCTTGATGAGGATGGTTGGCGGGCTCTTGTTGCTCTGCATGGGCCGCGGGTTTGGGCTGTTGCTCGGGGGTTTCGGCTCAGTGGCGCCGACGCCGATGATGTTTTTCAGACCGCTTGGCTCAATCTTGCCGAGCATCTTGGTGATATTCGGGATTCTGAGAAAGTTTCGGCTTGGCTGGTCACCGCTGCCAAGTGGGAATGTCTTCGGGTTCTTCGGGTAAGGCCGCCCTTGCCTGTTCGGTGGCTTCCGGAACTCGTTCAGGACGGGCTTGAGCACGGCGTCATCGCCGATGAACGGGATCGGCAGCTGTGGCGGGCGTTCGAGGCATTGCCCGAGCGGTGCCAGCGGCTTCTCCGGCTGTTCGCGTACGCCCCCGAATTCACCTACGAGCAACTCGCCGACGCCATCGGCCTCCAGGTCGACAGCGTGGGACAGACCAAAACCCGGTGCCTGCGGACCCTGCGGTCCAAGCTCGACAGCAGCCTGTTCGACCGGATCGACCCGATGCCCGAAGTGCTGGCCCGGCCGTCGCGGCACCCCGTCGCGAGGTTCGCGACCCACACTGCGGAAGGAACCAGGAACGCACAGCCCACGCTGTGTTTCGGCAGCAGTCGGCACGCCGTTCACGTGGAGATCGGGACGGCGCTGACCGGGATGGTGCTGCCCCGCGCGGACGTTCAGGTGTGGTGGCCGGACGGCATGATCAGCGCCGACGTCGACCGCAACGGCCTGTTCAAGGCCGACGCGCCGCGCGGCCCGGTCCGGCTGTCGGTCGAGGGCGTGGTGACGGACTGGTTCGTTCGATGAGCCACGCCAAGGCACTCGCATCGGTCGAACACGGCGACTACGTCCGAGCGCTCGCCGAGGCTCGGGCGGCGGCACTGAACCGCGCCGAGGACACCGGGCAGGTCCACCTCACGATCGCCTGGATCGAACTGGAACGCGGCAACGCCCGAGCGTGCGCCCGTGAACTCCGCAAAGCCCGGGAAGCCGGTGCCGCACCAGCCCGAACACAATGCCTCAACGGACTCAGGCTGTGTGCGACCGGCTCCTACGAACAGGCCGACACGCAGTTGACCGAAGCCGCCGCCCTCCTGTCCGACGACCTCCGGTGGCTGGCCAACGCACTGACAGGGCGGGGAATCGCGCGCGGCTACCTGTTCAGGCTCGCCGAAGCCGACCGTGACTTCCGCGCGGCAGAACGGATCCTGACCCGGCTGGGAGAGCACGAACGAGTGGCGACCTGTATCCATAACCGCGGTTTCGTTGCCCTCCAAGCAGGTGACCTGCCCACGGCACTGGAGTTGTTCGAGCGCGCGAGCGACGGACTGCGCGCCGGACGGGCCGAGGCGTTGATCGACCATGCCTCGGCGCTGCTGGCGGCGGGGATGACACGGGATGCGAGTGCCTTGCTGGAACAGGTGGAACCGCTGCTGGCCGGGCGGGAAAGCCGGTTGGCTGAAGCCGTTCTCGCGGCTGGGTACTGCGCGTTGCGTGCGGGCGACGTCGACCACGCGGCGAACGAAGCCAAACGGGCGCAGGAACTCTTCCGCATCCAGCGCAGGCCCGCGTGGATCGCGGCGGCGGACGCGTTGGCCCTGCGGACAGACCTGGTGGACGTGGCCGCGGCGAAGCGGGTCGCGGACCGGTGCCTGCGCTGGGGGAAACGGACCGAAGCCGCGGAGCTTCTGCTTGCGGCGGCGAAAGTGGCGCCGGAGTTGCTGGTCAAGCTTCAGACCGAGCGAACCGCGAACACCGCGCGGCTGCGGGCGATCGGCTGGCTCGCCACAGCCAAACTCGCCCGCACCGGCCAAGCCCGCGTCGCCGCGTGCCGAGCCGGGTTGCGAGTGGTGACCGCGTACGCGGCGGTGATGGGAGCGGGCGCGCGTGAACTCGCCGCCGAGCTCGCGGCGGTCGCGATCACCCGCGCCCGGCACGCGCACACCGTGTTCACGTGGATCGAGCGGCAGCGGATCACCGTGCTTCCCATGGCCGACACCGCCGACCTGGTTCGCCTCAGGGCCGCCGAGTCGCGCGGAGACACGGCAACGGTGGTGCGGCTCGAAGACCGGATTCGCCGCAGCGCCCCGGCCACCAGCGGCGGAACACCGCCAGCGCGAAAGCACCAGGTCCTGTTCGACGCGCTCGGCGATCGGATGCTCGTCACGTACGCCTTCTGCGACGGAGCGCTGGTGGCCTGCACAGTCGCCGACGGCCGGACGCGGGTTCACCACCTCGGCCGAGTCGACCCCGCGGCGCTCAGGTTCTCCGCGCATCTGGCCGACCAGCTGGACAAGCAGATCATCGCGCCACTGCGGATCGGCGACCGGTCGCTGGTCGTCATTCCCGCGGAAGGGATGACAGGCACGGTCTGGGCCGCGCTGCCGTCATGCGCCGGACGGCCGATGTCGCTCGCGTCCTCCGTCAACGCCTGGCTGCGTGCGCGCGAGGCCCTGCCGGGCACAGGGGAATTCGCCGTGGCGGGGCCGGGGCTCGCGCACGCCGCCCGTGAGGTCGCCGCGATCGGATCAACCCCAGTCGAGTCCCAGGTGGACAGTGTGCTGGCCGCGATGGACGGCGCGGACGTCGTGCACGTCGCCGCGCACGGGAAGTTCCGGCACGACGCCCCGATGTTCTCGTGCCTGCGACTGTCCGACGGTCCGCTCTACGGCTACGACCTCGCCCGACTGCGCCGGGCGCCGCGCATCCTCGTGCTGTCGGCCTGTGAGGTCGCCAGGGCCGAGGTGTTCGCCGACGTCCTGCTCGACCGCGGCGGCCAGGCGCTGATCGCGAGCACCGTCGCCGTCCCCGACGAGGCCGCCGTCGGCCTGATGACCGGCTTCCACCGGTTGCTCAGCGCCGGGGCCGCGCCCGCCGACGCGCTGGCGGGCGCGCAACGGCGTTACGGGCACCTCGGGTTCAGCTGCTGGGGTTCGGGGTGAGCTTGTGCAGGCGGGACACCGCCTCGTCGAGCACCTCGTCCTTCTTGCAGAACGCGAACCGCACCACGTGCTGCCATTTCTCCGGCGTGTCCGTGAAGACCTGCACCGGCACGCCCGCGACGCCGATGCGTTCCGGCAGCTCACGGCACAGCTGCAAACCGTCGGTGAACCCGAGCGGCCGGACGTCCGCGCACACGAAGTAGGTCCCCTGGCTGGGCCGCACCCCGAAACCCGCCTCGGTCAGCCCGGCGACCAGACGGTCGCGTTTGGACTGCAACTGGTCGCGCAGGTTCGTCACCCACGGGCCCTCGGTGCGCAGCGCGTGCGCCACGGCGGGCTGGAACGGCGCGCCGCCGACGAAGGTCAGGAACTGCTTCGCCGCCCTCGCCGCCGCGACCAGCTCGGCCGGACCGCACATCCAGCCGATCTTCCAGCCCGTGCAGTTGAACATCTTCCCCGCGCTGGAGATCGTCAGCGTCCGCTCGGCCATCCCCGGCAACGAGCCGAGCGGCACGTGCTCAAGCCCGTCGAAGACAAGGTCCTCGTAGACCTCGTCGGTCACGGCGATCAGGTCGTGCTCGACGCACAGCTCCGCGATCGCGGTCAGCTCCTCGCGGGTGAACACCGTTCCGGTCGGGTTGTGCGGGGTGTTGATCAGGATCAGCCGGGTGTTCGGGGTGATCGCCGCCCGGATGGCCTCTATGTCCGGCGCGAACCGGCCGGTCACCGGGTCCTCGGCCAACGAGACCACGCGGCGGGTCGCCCCGGACAACGCCACACAGGCCGCGTAGGAGTCGTAGTACGGCTCGATCAGCAGCACCTCGTCGCCGGGTCCGGCCAGGCCGAGCAACGCGGACGCGATGGCCTCGGTCGCGCCGACCGTGACGAGCACCTCAGTGTCCGGGTCGAACTGGGTCCCGTAGCGGGTCCGGTGCTCGGCGATGGCCTGCCGCAGCTCCGGACGGCCCGGTCCCGGCGGGTACTGGTTGATGCCCGAACCGATCGCTTTCTGCGCCTCGGCCAGCATCGACGCGGGCCCGTCGGTGTCCGGGAAACCCTGGCCGAGGTTCACCGCACCGGTACGGGTGGCCAACGCGGTCATCTCGGCGAAGATGGTCGAGGTGAAGGGCTGAAGGCGGGGAGTCAAGGCAGCACGGCGCACGATGAGTCATCCTCACGGACAATGGTCCCGTGGAGCAACTGGGTGCTGTGCCCGGGGCGGCCGAGAAAGAGCGCGCCCTGCGCCGGATGAAGCTGGTGGCGCTCGCCTTCCTGGCAGGTGCGACCGTCATCTTCGGTGTGGCGTTCGCGTGGGAGGCCAACGGCGGGCCACCGTGGGTCGGGTACATGCGGGCCGCGGGCGAGGCGGGCATGGTCGGCGCGCTGGCCGACTGGTTCGCCGTGACCGCGCTGTTCCGCTACCCGCTGGGCATCCGGATCCCGCACACCGCGATCATCCCCAACCGCAAAAACGTCCTCGGCGACAGCCTCGGCGAGTTCGTCGGCGTGAACTTCCTGTCCGAGCAGGTCGTGCGCGAGCGGCTGGCCAAGGTGGACATCACCAAGCGGCTCGGTGAATGGCTCAGCCAGCCCGACAACGCCGAACGGGTCACGTCCGAGCTGGCCACGGTCGTCCGGGGGATGGTCACCGTCCTGCGCGACGAGGACGTCCAAGCCGTGTTCGAGCAGGCCGTGACCAAACGGATCATGGCGGTGCCGTGGGGGCCGCCGATCGGCAAGCTGATGGAACGCGTCCTTCAGGACGGCACCCACCGGCAACTGGTCGACCTGCTCTGCGACCGCGCGTACGACTGGGTCAAGGAGAACCACGACAAGTTCGTCAGCATCGTCACCGAGCGCGCGCCGTCGTGGTCGCCGAAGTTCGTCGACTCGATCGTGGCCGACCGGATCTACGGCGAGGTGATGACGTTCGCGTGGGCGCTCAAGACGGACCCGGCGCACCCGATGCGCTCCTCCATCGACGGGTTCCTGATCGGTTTCGCCGCGGACATGCAGCACGACCCGGAGATGATGGACCGGGCCGAGCGGGTCAAGCACCAGGTGCTGGAGCACCGCGAGGTGCAGAACGTGATCGGCTCGGCGTGGTCGAACGTCAAGAAGCTCCTGCTCGACGCGGCCGAGGACCCGTCGTCGGAGCTGCGCAAACGTGTGCGCGAGGGTCTCATCTCGCTGGGGAACCGGCTGACCGGCGAGGACGCGCTGCGCACCAAGGTCGACACCTGGGTGCAGGACGCGGCAGCGTACATCGTGCTCAACTACCGCGACGAGATCACCACCCTGATCACCGACACGATCGACCGCTGGGACGCCACCGAGACCTCCCGCAAGATCGAGCTGCAAGTCGGCCGTGACCTGCAGTTCATCCGAATCAACGGCACTGTCGTCGGCGCGCTGGCCGGTCTGGCGATCTACTCGATCGCGCACCTGTTCACGTAGCGCGGGAACCGGAAAGACTGTTCGGCCTGTGTATACACCCTGTGTATAGTTGCTCCATGACGATCGGCAACACGTTGCTGGGCTTGCTCGAATCGGGGCCGAGACACGGCTACGACCTCAAGCGCGCCTACGACGAGCGCTTCGGGCAGGACCGGCCGCTGCACTACGGGCAGGTCTACTCGACGTTGTCGAGGCTGCTGCGCAACGGGATGGTCGAGGAGAACGGCGTCGAGGCCGGTGGCGGCCCGGAACGCAAGCGGTACGCCATCACCGACGCGGGCGTGACAAACCTGGAAACGTGGCTGACCTCGCCGGAGGACCCGGCGCCGTACCTGCAGAACACGCTGTACACCAAGGTCGTCCTGGCATTGCTGTCCGACCGCAGCGCCAACGACATCCTCGACCACCAGCGAGCCGCGCACCTGGCGGCCATGCGCGAGCTGACCAGGCGCAAGACCGCCGGTGACCTCGCCGACCAACTGATCTGCGACCACGCCCTGTTCCACCTGGAAGCCGACCTGCGCTGGCTGGAACTCACCGCGGCACGCCTCGGCGAGCTGCGTGCGCAGGTGATCGCGTGAACCCGCTGCTGTCGGCGACCGAGCTGACGAAGTCCTTCGGGCCGACGCAGGCGCTCGACAACGCCACGATGAGCATCGCCGCCGGTGAGGTGGTCGCGGTGATGGGCCCGTCCGGGTCGGGCAAGTCGACGCTGCTGCACTGCCTCGCCGGGATCATCCGGCCGGACAGCGGGGTGGTCGTCTACGACGGCCAGCGCCTGTCCAGCATGCCCGACGGCCCGCGTAGTGCCCTGCGCCGCAGCGACTTCGGGTTCGTCTTCCAGTTCGGCCAGCTCGTCACCGAGCTGACGTGCCTGGAGAACGTGGCGCTCCCGCTGCGCCTCGGCGGCGTGAAACGCGCCGCCGCCGAGGCGCAGGCCCGGGACTGGCTGGAACGCCTGCAGGTCGACGATGTCGCGGACAAGCGCCCTGGTGAGGCGTCTGGTGGCCAGGGCCAACGCGTCGCCGTCGCCCGTGCGATGGTCACCGGCCCCCGCGTGGTCTTCGCCGACGAACCGACCGGTGAGCTCGACTCGCTCAACGGCGAGCGCGTGATGCAGCTCCTCATCGGCACAGCCAAGGAGAACGGGACCGCGGTCGTCCTGGTCACCCACGAGGCACGGGTCGCCGCGTACTCCGACCGTGAGGTCATCGTCCGGGACGGCAGGACGACGGAGATCACGGCGGCGGGTGTATGAGGCTCGCCAGGTGGGCGAACGACCTGGCGTTGGGGGTCCGGCTGGCCATCGGGGGCGGCCGGACCTCAAGGACCGCGATGATCCGGCTGATGCTCGGCGCGGTCGGCATCGGACTGGCGGTGCTCGTGCTGCTCGTCGCCGCCTCGGTCGGCCCGGCCCGTGAATCGCGTGAGGCACGGGCATCCGCGCGGATTCCGGACTCCGCAGCTCAGTCGGGTGTGGACCCGCTCTACCTCTGGCAACGGGACACCGAGTTCCACAGCGCTGCCATCCGGCGCTTCTACGTCCGCTCCGGCGGGCCGACGGCGCCACTGCCACCCGGTGTCGACCGGCTGCCCGCGCCGGGTGAGGCACTGGTGTCCCCAGCATTGGCCGATCTGCTGGCCACGCCGGAGGCCGCGCTGTTGCGGGCGAGGATGCCCGAGCAGGTGACTGGGCTCGTCGGAACGCCGGGGATGGTGAAGCCGACCGACCTGGTCGCGGTGGTCGGCGCGCCGTCGTACTTCGAGAACGGCGGCGAGATCCGCGGGTTCGGGACGAGTGAGTCGTCCACTCCGGTGATGACGACCGAGTTCTTCGTCGTGCTGGTGCTCGGTTTGGTCACGCTGCTCATCCCGGTGTTCGTCTTCATCATGGGCAGCGCCCGCGTTGCAGGTGCCGAACGGGACAGGAGACTCGCCGCGCTGCGGCTCGTCGGATCGGACGCCCGACAGGTGCGTCGGATCGCGTCGGCCGAGTCGCTGGTGAGCGCGGTCGTCGGCCTGGTGCTCGGTGGCCTGCTGTTCATGGGTGTCCGCAGCGTCGCCGCACACATCGTGCTGGCCGACGAGAGTTTCTTCCCCGAGGACCTGGTCCCGGCGCCACCGCTGGTCGCGGCGATCGTGCTCGTGGTCCCGGTACTGGCCGTGCTGGCCACGCAGTTCGCCCTGCGGCGTGTCGTCATCGAGCCGTTGAGCGTGGTCAGGCAGGCCAAGCCGGTCAAGCGGAGAGCGTGGTGGCGCCTGGCGTTGCTCATCGTCGGTGCCGCGCTCCTGGCGAGCGTGGACCGGGAGGACCCCGAGCCTGTCCTGATGGCCGTGGGGGCGAGCATGCTCCTCGTCGGTGTGCCCGCTGTGCTGCCGTGGCTGCTGGACCGATGCCTGTCATGGTGGCGGGGCTTCGGCAAGCCGTCGTGGCAACTGGCGACACGCCGTCTGCAACTCGAAGCGGGTACCTCGGCGCGGGTGGTCGGCGGTGCCGGGGTTGTGCTTGCTGGGGCGGTGGCGTTGCAAGTGGTGCTGGCGGGTACGGCGGCCGGGCCCGACTTCCCACCCGAGTACAACGACCGCGCCGACCTCCACACCGATGACCACACCGTCGACGCGGTATGGGCGACCGTCCGTGATCTGCGGCAGGTCACTGCGGAGGATGTCCGGCGTTCGGTGGTGCTCGAGGAGAGGCCGCGCACTCACCGCTCGGCAACTGTGCTCGACTGTGCCCAGGTATTGAAGGCGTACGACGTCGACCGGTGCTCGGACGGCGATGTCTTCGCCGAGCAACCGGGACAGTTCAACCGCAGGACGATGGGCGTCGCCACCACACCTCATCAGATCCAGCTTCCCGCCGTGGTCCACCGCCTCAGGGCACTACCGAACGGAACGGTGGAGATGCCCGGCGAACTGATCCTGACGCGGGGCGCGCTGAAAGCGGTGCCAGGCCTGTCGATCCAGGTGGTGATCAGCCTCAGGATCAATCCCGGTGCCGTGGACGCCATCGAGCACCTGCGCAACGCGATGGAGCAACACCAAGGCCGGGTCACGGTGTCGACGTCACTCGGCCAGCGCTTCACCGACGAGGCGAAGAGAGTCATCGACCTGCGATCGAGTCTCATGGTCGGCTCGGTGATCACGCTGACGCTGGCCGCGTTGAGCCTGTTTGTACTGGCGGTGGAACAGATCCGGGAACGCAGAAAGGCGATCGCCACGCTGACAGCCACCGGCGTCCCGGTACGCACGTTGGCACGATCCGTGCTGTGGCAGAACACGATCCCCATGGCACTGGCCGTCGTGGTCGCAGTGCCGGTCGGCGTCACCGTCGCAGCACTCTTCAACCGTGTGACCAACTTCCCGCTGACAGTCGACTGGGCCACCATCGCGCTGCTGTCCACCACAGCGGCCGTACTCGTCGTGCTCGTGACGGCGTTGACGCTGCCTTTCCTACGCGGCGCCGCCCGGTTCACCAGTCTGCGTACCGAGTAACAGCACCGCTCAGAGCTGCTTGATCACCCGATGGTGGATAAAAGTCTTGCCACTGTGACGGCATGTGGTAAGACTTTTATCCATGATGTCCGTGGGAGCCGACCTGCCCCCCACCTTCACCACCCGGACTGCGCTGCGGCACGGGCTCCATCCTCGTGACCTCTATCGGCTTCGCGACCTTGGTGAGGTACTCGAACTGTCACGAGGCGTCTTCCGGCGGACGGATGCCCCTCCGGCGAGCTTGCCGGACCTGCTCGCGGTCGCGCATCGCGTGCCCCACAGCATTGCGTGCTGTGTGTCCGCCCTCGTGGTTCACGACCTCACCGACGAGATTCCCACAGCTGTGCAAGTCGCTGTCTCGCGCGCACAGCACGTGCCACGGATCCAGTATCCGCCTACTGATGTCTTCCGCTTTGCTGCGGCCACTTTTGAACTCGGCCTGTCCTCGATCGAGGCTGCTCCCGGTGAGCAGGTGCGCGTTTACACCGCGGAACGCACCGTCGTGGACATCATGCGATTCCGCCGACGGTTCGGCGAGCCGATGGCCTTTGCGGCACTTCGGCGGTATTTACGTCGCGGCCGCGCCCGCCCCGGAGAGGTACTCACCCTCGCAAGGGCATTGGGCGTCCACGGTCCTGTCCGCGCGGCGATTGATGTGATGAGAGCCGAATGACCCGTCCCACCAAGACAAATGCAGCAGGCCGAGCATATCTGGACCTGCAGAACCGAGCCCGTCGCGAGAAACGCGCCACACAGGAACTGCTTACGCTCTATGTGCTGGAACGATGGCTCGCCCGGCTGTCTGCGTCCGCGTACGTGGAGATGTTCGTTCTCAAGGGCGGCATGCTCCTCGCGGTGTTCGACTGTCGCCGCCCCACCGCCGATGTCGACCTTCTCGCACAGCGGCTCGCCAATGACGAGGCGACCGTGACAGACCGAGTACTCGCCATCGCTCGAATTCACCTCGACGACGGTGTGGACTACCTTGTCGACACCGTGACCGCCCAGTCCATCCGGGACCAGGACGACTACAGCGGCATCAGAATCAGCATGGACTGCCGTATCTCGACCGCGATGGTGAAACTGAAGCTCGACGTCAACGTCGGTGACCCTGTCACGCCCGCGCCGCGCCAGGTCGAGTTGCCCTCGCAGCGCCCAGGGCAGCCAGCGGTGTCCATCCTTGGCTATCCCATCGAAACTGTTCTCGCTGAGAAGACGACGACAGCGATCGCGCTGGGTGAGGCCAACACACGAGTCCGTGACTACGCGGACATCTATACGTTGACATGCCGTTACCGCGTGTCGTCCGACATGATGCGTGCCGCGCTCCGCGCCACTGCTGGACACCGCGGCGTCGTGCTCGCACCTCTGTCCGAGGTCGTCGGCGACTTGGCTCGGCAGCGCCAGGCAACCTACAAGGCCTTCCGCAACCGGCTGGGAGAGGACGGCGCCCGTCTACGTACCGAGTTCATCGATGTCGTGACTGTCGTTGTCGGTTTCGTCGATCCGCTGGTCGCCGGTTCGGGAGACATGACCTGGGACCCTCAGGCCAGGCGGTGGACCACGTGAACAGTGCGGTCAGGCGACTAACAGCACCGTTCAGAGTTGTTTGATCACCCGGCACGGGTTGCCTGCGGCGAACACCTTCTCCGGCAGGTCACGCGTGACCACGCTGCCCGCGCCGACCACGGTGTTCGACCCGATGGTGACGCCGGGGCAGACGATCACTCCGCCGCCCATCCACACGTTGTCGCCGATAGTGATCGGGGCGGCGGTCTCCCAGCGTTGCCGCCGGGCCTCGTGGTCCGCCATCGGGTGCAACGCGGTCAGCAACTGCACACGTGGTCCGATCGACACGTCGTCACCGATGGTCACCGGCGCGCAGTCCATCACGATCGCGTCGTAGTTGAGGAAGCTGTTGTTGCCCATCCGGATCAGGTACCCGTAGTCGCACTGGAAACGCGGCATGATCCACGAGCCCTCGCCGATCCCGCCCAGCAGTTTCGCCAGTATTCGCTGCCGCAGCACGTGGTCGCCCGACCTGGACGCGTTGAAGTCGTCCAACAGCGCCTGGCAGTCGCGCCTTTCCGCGATCAGCACCGGGTCGCTGTCCTTGTACAACTCGCCGCGCAGCATCCGCTCTTTTTGATCACTCACCTGGCCACGCTACAGCAGGAGGTACGCCGCGTTGCCCAGTCTGCGCACGGTTTCCGGCGACGGCAGCGGCTCGTAGCCGAGCGTCGGCCCGCTGTTGCGGCGGTGGAACGCGACCAGCACCGCGTGCCGTGGCTCGCTCGAGTTGTTGCGGGTTCCGGAATGCCAGAGGTGGCTGTTGAACAGCCAGCACGTGCCCGCCGGGCCGGTCAGCAGCACTTCGGCCGGGTGCGCCCCGTGTCCGGCTGGTGGGCGGAACCGATGGTCCACATGCGACCCCGGCACGACCCTTGTCGCGCCGTTGGTCGGCGTGAAGTCCGTCAGTGCCACGATCGCCGTGCAGACGCGCCAGCTGCCGGGGCTCGCCCGGTCGGTCGCGTCCATGTGCAGCGCCTGGCTGCCGTGGCCGGGTTTGCCCGCGCGGTAGTGCATTTCCCTGACCTGGAAGTCCGGGCCGAGCAGGTGTGCGACCGCGGCGAGCAGCGCGGGCCGCAGCCACAGCACGTCGAACCGGCTGCCGAGGTCGATCAGGCCCTTGAGGTGCAGCGTGCCGCCCTGGCGGCTGCCTGCCAGCAGCCGGGTGATCTCCTCGGCCAGTTCCGTCGCCGTGCGCCTGTCGAGGAACCCGTCGAACCGGCAGAACCCGAGCTCGTCGAGTGCCACCCGGCTCTGGGGAACGAGCACCTCCGGTGAGACCCCCAGCTCGTCCAGTACCTCCCGCATGCCTTTCAGGCTGGCCGGTCGTTGCCCGGCCCGCCAGCCATGTCACCTGATCAGGCCCCTTGCCCGCGCATCCAGGTTCGCAGCATCGCCAGGCCCGGATCTGCGTCGAGAAGCCGCGGAATTCCTGACGGAAAGTGTCAGGTATACCTGTCACGGTGGTGACATGAACAAGTTCGAATGCACCGCGTGGGACGAGAGCGTGTACGCCGGTATCGAGGGCAAGGCCAGGATCGGCGACGCGAAGATGACCTTCCAGTACACCGGGATCCTCGAAGGCGAGGGCAAGTCCGCCGGTCTGATGGCCTACGTCACGGGCAACATCGGCACGTCGACCGGCGTCGAACTGTTCACCGGGACGGTCGACGGCAGGCAGGGCACCGTGCTCCTGCGGACCACCAACACCTTCGACGAGGAGAAGGTGACCGGGACGTTCGAGATCGTGCCGGGCACGGGAACCGGTGAGCTGGCGGACGCCAAGGGGCACGGCGGCTACGTGCTCGCGATGGGCACGATGTCGTGCGAGTACACCTTCACGAGCTGATCGTCAGCACCCGCAGGGCGAGCTGGAGCTCCAACGCCCGGTCCGGCGAGTTCCAGTCCGGCCCGAGCAGGGTGGCGATCCGGTCGAGGCGCTGCACGACCGTGTTGACGTGCACGTGCAGCACCTCCTTGGTCTCGGTCAGGCTTGCGCCGCAAGCGAAGTAGGTCCGCAGCGTGCGGACGAGCTCGGTGCCGCGGCGTTCGTCGTAGTCGAGCACCGGGCCCAGCGTCCGCTGCGCGAAACCGGCGACGTCGGCCCGGTCGCCGAGCAGGACGCCGACGAAACCCAAGCCGGACAGGGACGCCCCGGTGCCGTCCTTGCCGAGCGCCCGCAGCGCGCGCAGGCACCGCCCGGCTTCGGCGTACGCGGCGGCCAGGTCGGCCGGGCCCGTCGCGGGCCCTGCGGCGGCGACGGTCACCGGGGAGCCGACGGCCGCGGTCAGCGCGTGCGCGAGCTTGTCCGGATCAGCGTCCGCGATGAGCAGGACGACCTCCTCGGCGTGCACGCCGACCAACGCGGCATACCCGCTCGCGGCGGCCGCGAGCCGTCCACGTGATACGCCGTCCGCGTGCGCGATCAGAACACTGTGCGGGGCGGTGAGGTTCACGCCGAGTCGCCGTCCCCGCGCGATCAACGCACCCGGGTTGCGGTCGGGCGCGGTGAGCAGGTCCGTGAGCAACTCGCCACGTACCTGTTCCTCTGCCTGCGCGACGGATCGACGCAACAGCAACAACAACGCCGTCACCAGACCGGCACGCTCGAACAACCGCCGGTCCTCATCGGACAACGACGGCCTGCCGGTCAGCACCAGACTGCCCAGCAGCTCCGGCCCGGCGAGCACCGCGCACACCCACACGTCCCGATAGGACACCGCGCGACCGCTGGCCTGCGCGCGGGCCACCGCGTGCGCGGGTGGCGCGACGGACGGGCCCAGGCACGCGAGTTCGACACCGGCGGCGTCGTGCAACACGATCCCGCCGTCGAACACCTGCGCCACCGCCGCGGCGACCGACTGGAACTCCGCGCCGCGCAGGACCAGCGCGGTCAGCCGGTCGTGGACCTCCTCGGCCCGCCGGATCGACGAGTTCGCCCGCCGTGTCTCCGCCAGCAGCTGGGCGTTGTCGATCGAGATCGACGCGTGGTCGGCCAGCGAGGACAACAGGGCGACTTCCTCGGGCGAGAACGTCCGCAGCGCGCGGTCGGCGGCGTACAGCACGCCGATCACTCCGCGCCCCAACGTGAGCGGAACGCCGATGATCGACACGAGGCCCTCGTCGCGGACCGCCGTGTCGATCGAGCGTGTGTGTTTGAACCGGCTGTCGGCGAAGTAGTCCGGTGTCGCGTACGGCCGGGCGGTCTGCGCCACCAGCCCGCCGAGGCCTTCGCCGATCCCCAGCGACAGCTGCTGGAACAGCGCGGACACCGAGCCCTCGGTGACCCGCATGAACGTCTGGCCGCCCGCCATGTCGTTCAGGCTCAGATACGACACGTCCACGCCGAGCAGCATCCGGACCCGGTGCACGATCTGCTGCAGCACGGCTTCCGGGTCACGCAGCCTGGCCAGGTCGTTGGCCGTGTCGACGAGCGCGGACAACTCGGCCTCGCGCCGCTGGTGCTCGACGAGCGTGTGCCGGACCCGCAACGCCGCCTCGGTGGCCGCCTTCCAATTCTCGGCGTCCCAGTGCGCGGCCTCGTCCGGCGACAGGCCCACGGCGCGGGTGGCGGCCAGTTTGGCCAATGCGGTGCCATCCGCGCCGTCGGCCAGCAGTTCAAGCAGTTCCCGGTACGGTCGCACGCAGGTCATCCTGTCCCAAATGCGTGCCTCGCGTCTCCTTGGCGAGTGCGACGGCGACCACGGTGATCAGGCACATCGCGGCGACGTAGATCGACACGGCCACCGCCGAGCCGGTGTCCTTGAGCAGCGCGGTCGCGACGAGCGGTGCTATCGCTCCCGCGCCGAGCGACGCCAGCTGGTAGCCGATGGACGCGCCCGAGTACCGCACACGCGTGCCGAACAGTTCGGAGAAGAACGCCGCCTGCGGCCCGTACATCGCGCCGTGCAGGACCAGGCCGACCGTGACCGCCAGCGCGATCAGCCAGAACGACTTCGTGTCGAGGATGGTGAAGAACAGGAACATCCACACGCCAAGCCCGGCCGCGCCGAACAGGTACACGGCACGGCGCCCGATCCGGTCGGACAGCGCGCCCCACAACGGAATCGCGACCAGGTGCACGGCCGAGCCGATCACCACGGCGTTCAGGCCGACCGAGCGGGACACACCGAGTTGCTGTGTCAGGTACACCAACAGGAAGCCGGTGATGATGTAGTACGAGCCGTTCTCCGCGATCCGGGCGCCCATGGCGATGAGCACCTCGCGCCAGTTGTGCCGCAGCACCCGCACGATCGGCGCCTTCTCCGGCGCGTCACCGGCTTTCGCCTGTGCCTCAAGGAAGATCGGCGACTCGGCGATGGTGAGCCTGATCCACAGCCCGATCAGCACGAGCACCGCGGACAGCAGGAACGCGATCCGCCAGCCCCACGACAGGAACGCCTCGTCGGACTGCACCGAGGCGAGGATCGCGAGCACGGCCGTGGCCAGCAGGTTGCCCGCGGGTACGCCCGCCTGCGGCCAGGACGTCCAGAACCCGCGCCGGTCGGCCGAGCCGTGTTCGGACACGATCAGAATGGCGCCGCCCCACTCGCCGCCGATCGCGAACCCCTGCGCGAGGCGCAGCACAGTCAGCAGGATCGGCGCGGCCACGCCGATCGTGGCGTACCCGGGCAGCAGGCCGATCAGGAACGTCGAGATCCCCATCAGCAGCAGGCTGAGGACCAGCAGCTTCTTGCGGCCGACCCGGTCGCCGTAGTGCCCGAAGACCAGACCGCCCAGCGGCCTGGCCACGAAGCCGAGCGCGTACGTGCCCAACGCCAGCAGCGTGCCGTTGAGCGGGTCGGACGTCGGGAAGAAGACCTTGTTGAACACCAGCGTCGCGGCCGAGGTGTACAGGAAGAAGTCGTACCACTCGACAGTGGTGCCGACCATGCTCGCGCCGATGATCTTGCGTAAGGAGCCCTGGCTCGTGGTCGTCATTGGCCACACCTTCCTCAACTGGCGGTCCAGCCGCCGTCCATCGCGATCGAGGCGCCGGTGACGTGGCCGGAGTGCGGTCCGCACAGCCAGAGCACGACGTCGGCGACGTCATCCGGGTCGATCAGGCGCTTCACCGCGGGGCGGTCGAGGATGATCCGCTCGATCACCTCGTCGGTGCTGATGCCGTGCGCCTCGGCCTGCGCCGCGATCTGGTCCTCGACCAGCCGGGTGCGGACGTAGCCTGGGTTGACGCAGTTGCTGGTCACGCCGTGCGGCGCGGCTTCGAGGGCGGTGACCTTGCTCAGCCCCTCCAGCGCGTGCTTGGCGGCGACGTAACCGGACTTGAACGCGCTGGCCCGCAGGCCGTGCGCGCTGGAGATGTTCACGATCCGGCCCCAGCCCTGCGCGTACATGCCCGGCAGGAACCGCCTGATCAGCAGGAACGGCGCGGTGACCATGACCTGCTGCAGCCGGGCGAACATCTCCGGCGGGAACTCGTGGATCGGCGCGACGTGCTGCAGCCCGGCGTTGTTGACCAGGATGTCGACGCTTTCGGGTAGCCCGTCGATGCCCTCGGTCAGGTCGACCTCGTGCGCCACGCCGTCGATCTCGTCGGCCACAGCCTTGGCCGCGTCGCCGTCCAGGTCCGCCACATGCACCTGAGCGCCCCTCGCGGCCAGGGCACGAGCACATGCCAGCCCGATACCCCGCGCGCCGCCGGTGACGAGCGCGACTCGGCCGGTGTGAGGTACGCCACTGCTCATGCGTGTTCACGCTAGGTGCGGCACGCGACGAGGGCTATGTGTCCAACCCACATAGTCTGTGGCATCTGTGTGGCGATTCGGGCTAGGTGCGAGCATGCGGCGCCGACCATAAGTAGTCTGGGGCGTGTGATTTGCCCGAAGTGTCAGAACGTGATGCAGACCGTCGATCGTGGTGGCGTCCACATCGACCAGTGCCAGGGGTGCCGGGGGATCTTCCTCGACCGCGGTGAGCTGGAGCAGATAGCGAACGCGGAGCAGCGCTACCACCAGCAGTACGCGCCGCCGCCGCCGATGCCTGCCGCCCCGCCGCCCATGTACCGCGGGGGCGACTCGGCCCCGCCCTACCGCGGCGGCCACCGGGACTCGGCGCCTCCGTACCGCGGCGGTCACGGTGGTTACAAGGACTCGGCCCCGCCGTACGGCGGCGGCTACGGCCACCGCGGCGACTCGCCCCCGCCATACGGCGGTGGTCACGGCCACAAGCGCAAGCGCAAGAGCTTCCTGGAAGACCTGTTCGACTGATCAAGACGCCGGTGGACCTGAAAATCTGCATGGGCTGCGGCACACGTATGGACGTGCCCGTTGTCCTGCCGGAAGAGCCCGTGCTGGTCTGCGACGAGTGTGACCATCGGCAGCCGTTTCTGCGGTTGCCGATGTTCGCACTGACCGGGCCGAGCGGAACCGGGAAGTCGACCGTGAGCAGGCTGCTGACCAGCATGCTCGGCGATCGCGTTGTGGTGTTGGAGCAGGACGTGCTGTGGACAGCCGGACTGCGCGACCCGCACAACGACTTCCAGCTGTTCCGCTCTACGTGGCTGCGTATGGTCGGCATGATTCACCAGAGCGGGCGTCCGGTTGTGCTCTGCGGGACTGTCGTGCCGGTGCAGTTCGAAGAGATTCCCGAACGGCCTTTGGTGGGCGACATCCATTACCTGGCGCTGACTTGCGACCGTGCGGTGATGCGTGAACGGCTTCGGGGGCGGCCTGCTTGGCGTGAGTGGGATGAGCCGCGTATCGACGAGATGCTGGAGTTCAACGAGTGGGTTCGTCGGGAGGCTTCGAGCATGAAACCTCCTATGCGGCTGGTTGACACGACTCGTCAGCCGGTTGAGGAGACCGCTCGGGTGGTTGCCGACTGGGTGCTTGCCGGTCTTGCTTCCGCCGCGTTTTCCTCGGCTTGACAAGCAGGTCCTCGCCGGACGGCAGGCCGCCAAAAGGGGAACACAGGATCTAGAGCCGCTGGCTCATCGTTCTAGTGTTTTTGTGGGTCGGGTGGAGGCGGGTGTGTCCCCTTCCGTATGGCCTGCCGGAGGAAACCACAACGGGTCAAGAGGTCGGTATCGCCTGCGCTTGGGCTTGGGTTGCGTGGGCCGACCTCCTGACCCGTCGTGGTTTGGCTGCGCCCAGGCCATACGGAAGGGAACACACCCGAAGGCCACCTCTGCGCTTGCGCGCGAGCCGCCAGCACCTCCGGCTGCGGTTGCGACTGTGGTTGCGCGTTCTCCGCAGCCGTGTGAACTACACCGACTTGACTTGCCCTGTGCATTCACACAGCAAACGGGCCTGGCGCTGTAGCTTTCTACAGCGGGTCCGAGTCCGGTGTACGACGTTTGCGACGTTGACTCACCGGCGAGGCAGTCCCGGCCCACGCTGGCCGTGCACTGCGCGTACGTGGCCTTGCGCGTGAGCGCATGGGTGGGGTTCGTGGTTGGTTTCCTCCCGTATGGCAGTGAGGATGGGTGTGCGTCCGTGAGGATGTGATCTGGTGGTTGTCCTGGTTGGGTCTGACCCGTCGTATGGCTGGCTGTTGTGCCTTTCCCAGGATCTGTCGGCTGGGCCGGGGCAGCCATCGGGTGTGCACCGGCCCGGCGACCGTGACCTCATAGGAGCCTGTTCGCAGCAGGCGACCCATCACTGTCCTGTCCGACCGCCAGGCCGGGTGCACGCCACCCGTACCCGTTGGTCAGTGAACAGGATGGCGCTACCAGGATGGCAAACCCGCGCTCGAAGAAGAAGTCCACCCACACGACCGACTCGACCGGCACCCAGGTGGTCCCGGTCGGGGCGATCACCGGTGGGGTGGACACCCACAAACAGTTCCACGTCGCGGCCGCGAAAGATTCCCTCGGCCGGGACCTGGGCACCGAGAGGTTCGACGCCACCCAGGCCGGATACACCCAGCTGCTGGCCTGGCTGCAGGCGTTCGGGCCGCTCGAGGCGGTCGGGATCGAAGGCACCGGCTGTTACGGCGCGGGGCTGACCACCCACCTGCTCGAACACGGCGTCACCGTGGTCGAGGTCAACCGCCCCAACCGGCAGAAACGCCGCCGGACCGGCAAATCCGATGTCAAGGACGCGATCGCGGCCGCAGCGGCGGTGCAGTCCGGGGACGCCACCGCCGCCCCCCGCCCACGCACCGGCCCGGTCGAATCCGTCCGCGTCATCAAAGAAACCCGCGACCATCTCGTCAAGGCCCGCACCGCCGCACTGAACCTGCTCCACGACCTGATCGTCACCGCCCCACCCGCACTACGGGAAACCCTGACCGACATGACCACCAAGGTCCTGATCGGACACTGCGCCGAGTTCACCGCGCCCGCCCTGCCCGCGAAACACTCCCGCGGACACACCCGCGCCCACGCGACCACCCAGCTCACCGAAAGCCTGCTGGACTCACCCACCACCACCCGGATGATGCTGGGCGACCTGGCCCGCACCATCCAGCACTACGACACCCGCCTGGCCGAGCTGACCCGCTGCCTGCACACCCTGCTCACCCGGATCGCACCCCGCACCAGCGCCCTGTTCGGCGTCGGCCCCGGCCACGCCGCCCAACTCCTGCTCACCGCCGGCGACCACCCCGACCGCGTCCACTCCGAAGCCGCGTTCGCCGCCCTCACCGGCACCGCACCCCAAGACTGCTCCAGCGGCAACAACCACTCCCACCACCGACTCTCCCGCGCCGGCGACCGACAAGCCAACAGCACCCTCTACTACATCGTGCTGACCCGCCTAGCCCACCACCACCCCACCCGCGACTACATCACCACCCGGCTACGCCCCGGCACGAAAATGACCAAAAAACACCTCATCCGCTGCCTCAAACGCTACCTCGCCCGCGAAATCTACCCCCACCTCATGGCCGACCTCACCAACCTCACCAACCTCACCAAGCAGGCCACACCCACAATCGCCGCTTGACAACCCATAGGAGCATCCTGGGCGCAGCCATACCACGGCGTGTCGGGAGGTCGGCCCACGCAAACCGACCCACAGCGCAGGCGGTACCGATCTCCCGGCACGTCGTGGTTTCCTCCGGCAGGACATACGGGAGGGAACCGACCACGCCTCTTTTTCCAGGCACAGGAAATCACGTGAGCACAGCCAACCGGGTGGGCAGACCACGTGTTGGTTTCCCTCTCGGCGGCCTGCCGTCCGGCGAGGACATTCTCTTCGGACCACGAGCAAACTCGACGTGTCGGATTGTCTCTGCTGAGGATGGGCAGAGTAAGTGGCGCCGGGGCGCATTCTCGTGAGCCGAGGTCGGCTTGGGCGTGGTCGGGTTGGCTTGGTGGTGGCATGCGAAAGCCCCGGCTGTTTTGGCCGGGGCTTTCGCGTTTGCTGTTGTGTTACTTCTGGGTGGTCTTGTTTGCCGCCGCTGACTTCGTGGTGGTCGTGGTCGTGGTGGTGGTGCGGGGCGCGGCGGGCTTGCGGGCCTGGGCCGTCTTGTTGGCGACCTTGCGGGTGGTGCTGCGGACCTCGTGGGCGACGTCGTCACCCAGGTCCTCCACCGCTTCCGCTGTCTCGTCCGCGAGCTTCTGGGCTGCGCGGGCGGTCTTCTCGCCGACCGAGCGGGTCTTGCGGGTCACCTTGGCCAGCACGTCCTCCGCCAGCTCTCGGGCGTCGTCCGCCACGTCGCCTGCGCGGGCCTGGACCTGGGCGATGGCGTCTTCCAGCTGGTCGACGACCTTCTTCACCTGCGGCTGGGAGGTGAACTTCGCGACCGCCTCCTCACCTTGCTCGGCGAGCTTCTTGTACAGCTTCACCGCTGCCTCGGTGTAGTCCTCGACTGCCTTGCGCAGCTCGGCCGGGTCCAGCTTCTCGCGCAGGGTGGTCACGTCGGTCGGCAGGCTCTGTGCCGACTTCTCCGCGCCTTCCTTGGCCTTGGTCACGGCTTCCAGCACGGTCTTCGCGACCAGGTCGCCCGCGCCCACCGCTGCGAGCAGTGAGGTGCGGACCGGCTCGACGGCCTTGCGCACGTCTTCGGCGTTCGGACGGGTCATGGTGAATCACTCCTCAGTGGGTCGATTGATGTCCACATCGGACTTATCCACTGTGGACCGCAGTGCTGCGTTCTCCTTGCGGAAGGACTCGTACACGTCCAGCAGCACCTGTTTCTGGCGCTCGTTGAGCTCGTCGTCGGCCCGGATCGCGTCGGTGACCGCGCCGCCGGTCGGCAGGTCGAGAATGCCTGCCTGCACGTACAGCGCCTCGGCCGAGATTCGCAGGCCTTTGGCGATCTGCTGCAGGATCTCCGCGCTCGGCTTGCGCAGTCCCCGCTCGATCTGGCTCAGGTACGGGTTGGACACCCCGGCGAGCTTCGACAGCTGGCGCAAGGAGATCTTCGCCGTGTTGCGCTGCTGGCGGATGTACTCGCCGATGTCCCTGCCGAGGTCGGCGACCTTGTCCATCGGCGACTGGTGTTCGTCGGTCACCGTGGTCACCTCCTCTCGACACTCTCCACGGTAGGTCGGAGTGCTAGCAATTGCAAGCGGGGTGCTTGCACGTGCTCGGTGGGTTCGGTCACACCGGGCTACAGTGAGGGGCGATGAGCGTGAAAGCGGACGTGGACAGCACCGCGGCGCGGCTGCGGGGCAGGCTCGTCCGCGCGCTCGTCCGCAACGGCACGCTCACCGACCACGCCTGGCGGGACGCCTTCCTCGCGGTCCCGAGGCACGCCTTCTTGCCCCGCTACTTCCGGCAGCGGCTGGGTCGTTGGGAGGCCGTGGACACCGTGGACGACGACTGGCTGACCCAGATCTACGCCGACCGCGTCCTGGTCACGCAGCTCGACGGGGACAGCACCCGATGGGCGGCCGCGCGCGCCGGTGGCCCCGTGGTCGGCGCCCCGACCTGCTCGTCGAGCATGCCGACCATCATGGCGGTGATGCTGGAGGCGTTGCAGGTCAAGGACAACCACCGGATTCTCGAAGTCGGCACCGGTACTGGTTACAACGCCGCACTGTTGTGCGTCCGGCAGGGCGACGATCTGGTGTCCACAATAGACATAGACGAGTCGCTCGCCGGTCCGGCCGAGCAACACCTCGCCGACTGCGGCCTGCGTCCCACGTGCGCGGTGGCCGACGGCGTCGACGGCCTGCCCGACGGCGCCCCCTACGACCGGGTCCTGTGCACGTGTGCCGTGCCCCGGATCCCGACGGCCTGGCTTGAGCAGACCCGTCCCGGCGGTGTCGTGGTCACCACGCTCAGCCGTCCGCTCGGTGCGGGCCTTGTGCGCATCACGGCCGGGGACGGCCCGACGGGCACCGGCGAGGTGCTTGCTGACGACGGCCGGTTCATGCCGTTACGGGCGCCGCGCACCCGTTCGGTGGTGTGGCCTGAGCCGGACGCGCCCGGCAGCACCCGGCCGACCACGCTGTCCGCCGGGGTGATCAGCCCGACCAGTCCGTTCGAGTTCTTCGCAGGCCTCGAACTGCCGGACGTGCACGCCGCCGGTGCCGCGAACTACGCGCTGCTGACCCATCCTGACGGTTCGTGGGCGCGGCACGAGAACGACGTTGTCATCCAGTCCGGCCCGCGCAGACTCTGGGACGAGATGGAGGTCGCCTACGACCGCTGGCAGGAGCTCGGCGGGCCGCGACGGGCCCGGTTCGGCATCACCGTCGACGCCGACGGCCAACGACTCTGGCTCGACGAACCCACCAGTCGAAACCGCTGGCCCTTGCCCTGACCTGGGTAAACGTCACAGTGTTCCGGGTGGTGGCCGATGGGCGCGGCTTTGCCAGGTCTTGACCATGTGGTCATGGTGTCGTGCGGCAACGTAGGCTGAACGTGTGCCGACGATCGCCATATTCATCGTGAGAGCCATCAACTGGGCTGCGATCCCGGTAGGTGTGTTCGCGTTCGTGCACGCCTTGCTCCAGCGTGCGGACGCGTTCACAGCGATCGACCGGATGACCAAACCGGCGTGGCTCGGTATCACCGGCGGCGGCACCGCGGCGCTGGCGCTGTTCAACTTCGCGGACTTCACCATGATGTTCTGGATCGCGGGACTCGTCGCCGTGCTCGTCTACATCGTCGACGTGCGGCCCCGGCTGATCGAGGTCCAGCGCGGCAACCGCTGGTGAACTGGCAGGCCTACGGATCGGGCGCTCCGGTCACGGTCGTCGTCCCCGGTCTCGGCGCCACGCCAGGCGAAGCGCGCATCCCCGCGTCCGGCCTGCCGGGAACACGCGTAGTACTCACCCTGCCTTCGCACGGTGACGAGCCGGACGCGCCGGAAGGCTACTGGGACTACCGGACCATCGCCGACGACGTGCTGAAAGCCGCCGACGAGGTGAAGGCGCAGAAGGCCATCGGCGTCTCGCTCGGCGCAGGCGCGTTGACCAGGATCGCGGCCGAGAACCCCGACCGGTTCGACCGGATCGCGTTGCTGCTGCCCGCAGTCCTCGACCGGCCGCGTTCGGCCGAGGTGCAGTCCGTGCTGAGCAAGCAGACCAGCGAGGACGAGATCGCCAGGACGCTGCCGGACGGCTACGCGCTCGGCGACTACGTGCAAGCCCGCGCCAAGGCGTTGCGCAGGCTCACCACCGCGATCGACCAGCTGTCAGCGCAGTTCCCCGTCGCCGACAGGGAGGCCTTGCGGCACGTCACCGCGCCCACCCTGGTGATCGGCGCGGTCGGGGACCCGTTGCACCCGGCCGACATCGCGCGGGAGACAGCCGCCGCGTTCGGCAAGGGCGAACTGGAGCTGTTCGACTCGCCCGCGCCGATGATCACTCACCGGGCTCAGCTGCGTGGGCTGCTGCAAGTAGCCTGGCGGACGTGACTTGGACAATTGCCGGCTCATTGCAGGTGTCCCAGGCGACTGACCGGACGGACCTGCTCGCCGCGCCTGTCGCCACCGCACTCGCCGCCCTGGACCCGAGCGACGCGGCCCGCGTCGGCGTCGCCCAGATCGACCCGGAACTCGCCGACACAGCCCAGTTCTGCGAGGCCTACGGCTCACCACTGGAAGCGTCCGCCAACTGTGTCGTCGTGTCGGGCAAACGCGCCGGTGAGGAGCGTTTCGCCGGCTGTCTCGTGCTCGCGACGACCCGCGCGGACGTCAACGGCGTGGTCCGCCGCAGGCTCGACGTGCGCAAAGCCTCGTTCGCGCCGATGGACACCGCGGTCGAGCTGACCGGGATGGAATACGGCGGCATCACGCCGCTCGGCCTGCCCGACAGCTGGCCGCTGCTGGTCGACCAGGTCGTCGCGAACGCGCCGGAACTGGTGATCGGCAGCGGGATCAGGGGCAGCAAGATCCTCATCCCCGGCGAGGTGCTGGTGAAGTTCGCCGGTGCCGAGGTGATCGAGGGCCTGGGCCGCTGAAGTATCAGGCTGCTGAGTATTTCGTCAGCAGGGCGACGGCTTCGTCGACGTCGTCGGTGACGAGGATCCACTCCTCGGCGGCACGCCCCCGCGCCAGCTGTTGCACCAGCGGCGCGGCGGGCACGTCCGTTGTCCAGAAGTCCTTGCCGAGGAACACCATCGGCGCGGCCGGGCCAACGGACGCGTAGTGGTTCTGGGTGTAGTCCTGGAAGACCTCCTGCACTGTGCCCGCGCTGCCGGGCGTGTACACCACGCCACCGGTCGCCACGGTCAGCAACCCGTCCTCACGCACCGAGTTCGCGAAGTACTTGGCGTGCAGGTGACACGCGGGGTTGGGCGGCTCGTGACCGTAGAACCACGTGGGAATCCCGATCGTGAGTGGCTCGGAGTCCGGTAGCTCGGGCGCCAGCCCGGTGGCGAGCCACTGCCCGATCCCGGTGGCGTCCGCGCCGAACCTCGGCGCCCTGGCCAACTCGGCATGCAGTTCGTCGATGTGGTCGGGCATCCGGACGCCGTACGGAACCGCTTCCATCGCACCGGGCCCGCCGCCGGTCAGCACCGGGAACCCGGCACGGCCCAGTGCCGCGCCGAGCCGCATCGCGCCGCGGTAGCCCTCGGAGTCCCGTGTCAGCGCGTGCCCGCCCATCACCGCGACAGGCGGTGTGGCGCAGGTGGCCAGCACTTCGCCGAGCGCGGCGGTGATCGAGTGGTCGTGCAGGCGCTCGGCCAAGGCGTGCAACGGATCCGGCGTACGGCCCTGTGCCTTGCTGTGCAGGTAGATCCGGGCGTCCGGAGTGTCCGCATAGGACTCCGGACGGGCCGGGTCGAAGCCGCCGAACAGCTCCGCCGGTGTGTACAACGTGGTGCGGTACACGTGATACGGCAACGCCGGGATGTCCGGGAACAGCAACGCCCCCGCGGCCTCGACCTTGCGCCTGGTCTTGCTTGACAGCTCGCAGCCGAGCAGGACCGCGCCGTCCCACGCTGTGCGGAGCAGATCGTCCTGCCCGGTCAGGTCCAGTCCGACGAGCACCGTGTCGCGCAGGTCACGACCAGCCGCACGGTGCTCGCTCAGTGCCTCAAGGGTATTGATCTCGGTCCGCACCCGCGCAGCCTACTTCGGCGGATCCCACTGGCGGAGCGTTCCGGCGAAGATCGGCGCACCGGCGGCGTCGAACAGCCGGGCGGTGACAGGCCCGGCTGCGCGGTCCCTGCGTCGCGGGTCCAGCGGGACGTCATTCGGGATGGCCGCCCAGAAGGTGCCTTCCGAGACAACGGCACCCGTGGCGGTGTCGTTGGCGAACCTGAGCTCCATCCGGGCCGTGCGCATGGGCACGGTGCCGCCGATCGACATCTTCGAACCGAAGGCGCCTGTGGCGAACCCGAGCGGCTCGTCCGGCCGGAGCTCGGCGATGGGCGGGCCTGGCAGGTAGGTGCCCACGTCCGCGCCGCCGGGCGCGGTTTCGTGACGGCAGGCCCCGGTCCCGGAATCGTCGCGGATCATCGCCAGCAGCACACCGTCCTGCCAGGTCACGGTGCTCGGGCCGGGCGCGTCCGGCGGGCCTTTGTCCCCGTTGGGATTGGATTGGCAGCGCCTGATGTCCGAGTCCCGTTTCTCCGGTGGCTCGGGTCGATCGACCACCTTGACCTCGGGCGCGGGCGCCGGGGGCAGCTCGATCTCCGGCCACGGCCCCTGATTGGTGGGGTCGGCGTCGGGCGTGGCCCGGCTGCCGGTGCGTTCGACATCCGGTTTGCTCCGCCGGACCGTGACCTTGCTGGTGGAGTCGATCCACCGCTCGTGGAGCATGAATATGCTCGGGCCGGAGTCCGGGCTCCTCTTCGTCCGCGCGTTCGGCGCCGTGGAGATCTCCGTGGCCGGCCAGGTCGGATCGAACACACCGGCGACGGTGCCGCTGTCGGTCTGCAGCAGTCGTGCGGCGCGAGTGCCTTTGGCGTACGGGAGATCGGTCGTCGGCTTCGACATCACGACGGTCGTTTCCGTGATTTCGCAGAAGAAGAACGTCGTGGCGTCGCTTTTGTCGACGATGACGACGATGGGAAAGTCGCCCGGCTTGTATGCCCTGTCCCACTGCCAGGCGGACCTGGGCGGATACGCGGCCGTCTTCCCGGCCTGCTCGACCGCTGCCCAGCACCGGTTCAGCCACCCTCCGACCTCGCCCACAGCCTCGACGGTGGCGGGGGTGGCCGGAGTGTCGGATCTGGTGGTGATCACCACGGTGGTCGTCGCGAGCACGGCCACCGCGGCGGCGATGGCGATCGGCAGGCTGCGCCGTGGCCTGCGGATCCGCTGCTGGACCGTGCTGCGGACGCGGTCGCGGACATCGTCGGGAATCCGACCGAACGGGGGCAGGTCGACATCGCTCATGACATCTCCTCAAGCTTGGCCCGCAGTCGCGCCCTCGCTCGCGACAGGTTGGCGCGGATCGTGGATTCGGTGACATTCAGCAGCTCGGCGGCATCCGCGACGGACACGTCCCCCAACAGGCAGAGCTCGACCGCCCGATGTTCGGCGCGCGGAAGCTCCGCGATCGCGTCGAGCACCAGTCGCAGCCGCTGCGCACCGGCCTGGTGGTCCGCGACCTCGTCGGCGTGGTCGGGAACCACCTCCAGCGGCACCCGGCGCAACGCTCGTGAGAACCTTCCCAGCCTGCGGTGTTCGGTGCGTGCCAGGTTTCCGGCGACCGTGTAGAGCCAGGGCAGCGCGCTGTCGCGGACCATCGTGATGCCGGACCATTTCCGCCAGGCGATGTAGAACGTCTCCGCCGCCAGGTCCTCGGCCAGCGCCGGGGAGGCAGTCAGCCGGTAGCAGTACTTCCAGACAGCATCGATGTGTCGTTCGAACAGCGCGCTGAACGAGGCCTCGTCGCCTTGCCGCCACAGCACGTTGTCGGATACGGCCGTGTTGCCGGTCGGTATCCGCACGGTCACCCCCTCCGCGAAGGTCATGCCTGTTTGTGGCCGATCGGACCAAGGTGCTGCGGAGAATTTTCGCGTTAGGCTCGCGATGTGGAGAACATTCGCACTCGGGTGGTCAGGTTCGCCGATCCGGACGGCTCGATCCACATCGGGGTGACCGAGGGCGAGGCGATCAGACGCCTGCCGGACGAGTGGCGGATCGCGGACCTGCTGCGGGTCCGGCTGGACACCATGCGGGAGCTGCTGGCACAGGCAGCCGACGAGATCCCCGTCGAGAGCGTCCGGCTGTTGGCGCCGCTCGACGGCCTGATGGAGGTCTGGGCGGCGGGCGTGACCTACGAGCGCTCCCGGGACGCGCGGGTCGAGGAAACCTCCGAGCCGACCGTCTACGACCGGATCTACCAGGCCGAACGCCCGGAGCTGTTCTTCAAGGCACCGGCGTGGCGGGTGGTGACCGACAACGAGCCGATCGCGGTCCGCGAGGACTCCGCTGTCAACGTGCCCGAGCCCGAACTGGGGCTCGTGGTCAACGCGTTCGGTGAGATCGCCGGGTATCTCGTGGTCAACGACGTCAGCTCGCGGTCGATCGAGGGCGACAACCCGCTCTACCTGCCACAGGCCAAGATCTACGCGGGCAGCTGCTCGGTGTCCGCCGGGTTCGTGCCCGCCTGGCTGACCGGCGTCGACGACCTGGAGATCGCGATGTGGGTGCACCGCCGGGGCTCGGTGGCGTTCGAGGGGCGCACGTCGACGGCGTCCTTCCATCGTCCCGCCGCCGGGCTGGTGCCGTACCTGACGACGCACCTGAGCTTCCCGGACGGCGTGGTGCTGTCCACCGGCACCGGGATCGTGCCGGACCTGGACTTCGACCTCACACCGGGCGACACCGTCGAGATCCGGATCGCGAACGTGGGCAGCCTGACCAACACCGTGCTGCACACCCGCGAATGGCTGGATAGCGTGGGCCCATGATCGCTCGTGAGATCCGGCTCGCGTCCCGCCCGGTCGGCATGCCCCGGCCGGAGAACTTCCAGATCGCCGAGGTCCCGGTGCCGCACCCGGGCGAAGGCCAGATCCTCGTCCGCAACAAGGTGCTCAGCGTCGACCCGTACATGCGCGGCCGGATGAGCGAGGCGGAGAACTACGCCGAGCCCTATCGCGTCGGCGAAGTGATGTGGGGCGGCGCGGTCGGCGAGGTCGTGGAATCCACAGTAGACGCATTCGGTCCCGGGGACATGGTCGTCCACAACCTGGGCTGGCGGGAGTACGCACTGCTCGACGCCGCAGCGGCCCGCAAGGTCGACCCCGAACTGGCCCCGCTCAGCGCGTACGTCGGCATACTGGGAATGCCGGGGCTGACCGCCTACGTCGGAACGGTCGACATCGCCGAAGTCAAGCAGGGCGACCACGTGTTCGTGTCGGGAGCGGCCGGTGCGGTCGGCTCGGCGGCCGGGCAGATCGCGAAACGCCGAGGCGCCGCCCGAGTCGTCGGCTCGGCGGGATCAGCGGAGAAAGTCCGGTACCTCAAGGAAGAACTCGGCTTCGACGAGGCCTTCAACTACAAGGACGGGCCCGTCGCGGACCAACTGCGGCAGGCGGCACCGGACGGCATCGACGTCTACTTCGACAACGTCGGCGGCGATCACCTGGAAGCCGCCATAGCCGTGATGAACATGCACGCCCGCGCGGCCCTGTGTGGCTGGATCTCCCAGTACAACCTGACCTCCCCGCCCAGCGGACCAAGCAACATGGGCAGGATCATCGGTTGGCGACTGCGCCTGCAGGGCTTCATCGTCAGCGACCACTTCGACCGGATGACCGACTTCATCGGCGAAGCGGGCGAATGGGTGCGAGACGGTGCACTGAGGTACCCGGAGACCATTGTGGAGGGATTCGAGCACGCGCCGGAAGCCTTCATGGACATGCTGGCAGGCAGGAACACTGGCAAGATGGTGGTGTCCCTTTAGGTCAGCGCGACCGTCCCGCGCCAATGGGATCATCGTCAAAATCCGGTTGTCCACAACTCGTCGGTAGCCCGTTGCCCAGGGGTCATTGGTTGTGGACCGGAGCCGGGACGCCCCCCGGGTTGGGCCGGGGTACCGTCAAAGTCGGGAAGTCGGTCCTGTGTTGTGGGTGGTGTGCGGGTTTCGGCTGGAGGACGGACGCCGCGCGTAAGAAGCGCAGGGTGTGTGGTGTGCGCGCCAGCGCAGGGGTGTGGTTCGTGGGGTGTCCCTCCCGTATGGCCTGGGCGTAGCCATACCACGGCGTGTCGGGAGGTCGGCCTACGAAACTGGCGTGCGCGGCGTGAGGCGGTACCGATCTCCCGGCACGTCGTGGTTTCCTTTGGCAGGACATACGGGAGGGGCGCCCCGCGCCCCCCACTTGACCCGGGAAGCCACGTGGGCTGAGCGAACCGGCTGGGCGAACAGAGTTGTTTGTGTCCCCCTCTTGGAGGCCTGCCCGCCGGCGAGGCATCTGTGTCTTTTCTCTTCTCCGCACCCCATAAGACAGTCCCCCACCCAACCCGGGGGGCGTCCCTGCTCCAGTCTACCGACAATAACCCCTGGTCAACGGGCTACCGACGAGTTGTGGACAACGGGATTCGCCGATGATCCCTTCGCCTCAGGGACGAGCCTGTGATGCCCGCCGTGTCGGGCTCGTTCCCGACACTCGAGTTCGCTCGTGGCTCGAAGAGCAGGTCCTCGCCGGACGGCAGGCCGCCGAGAGGGAAACCAACCCGTGGTCTGCTCACCCGGTTGGCTGTGCTCACGTGATTTCCTGTGCCTGGAAAAAGAGGGCGTGGTCGGTTCCCTCCCGTATGTCCTGCCGGAGGAAACCACGGCGTGCCGGGAGGTCGGTATCGCCTGCGCTTGGGGTTGGGTTGCGTAGGCCGACCTCCCGACACGCCGTGGTATGGCTTCGCCCAGGCCATACGGGAGGAAACCAACCACGAACCCCACCCACGCGCTATGCGCGCAAGGCCACTTACGCGCAAGACCTCTCGCCCGCTTGCCCACTTACGCGCAAGGCCGCTTACGTGCAAGGCCGCTTACACGCTTGCCCACTTGCGCGTTTGCTGCTTGTGCTCGCTTGCGCGCACAGCCCGACTTTGACGGAACCCTGCGGGTTGGGCGGGGGCATGTTTGGAGGTTGGGCGGGGCTGCTCAGAAAACCACGGTCTTGTTGCCGTGTACCAGTACGCGGTTCTCCAGGTGCCAGCGCAGGCCTCTGGCGAGTACGACTTTCTCGATGTCCCTGCCTTTGCGGACCATGTCCGGGATGCTGTCGGCGTGGCCCACGCGGATCACGTCCTGGTCCACGATCGGTCCGGCGTCCAGCTCGGCGGTCACGTAGTGGCAGGTCGCGCCGACGAGTTTGACGCCGCGTTGGTGCGCTTGGTGGTACGGCTTCGCTCCTACGAACGACGGCAGGAAGCTGTGGTGGATGTTCAGCGCCCGCCCTGACCATTCCGCGCACAGGGATGTCGGCAGGATCTGCATGAACCTGGCCAGCACGATCGCGTGCGGATTGTGCTGGGCCACCAGGTTTCGGACTTTGGTGAAGGCTTCTTCCTTGCTCTCACTGGGGAACCGCACGTGATGGAACGGGATCCCGTGTGCCTCTGTGATGTTCGCCAGGTCGCTGTGGTTTCCGATCACCGCCGGGATGTCCACGTCCAGCTCGCCCGAGGCCACTCGGCCGAGCAGGTCGTACAGGCAGTGCCCTTCTTTTGACACCAGGATCACGACCCGGCGCCGCTCGCCCGTGTCCGTCACCGTCCACTCGCCACCGAGTTCCGCAGCCACTTCGGCGAACTGCTTGCGCAGCGCGTCCATGCCGAACGGCAGGGACTCCGCCAGTACCTCCTGGCGGGTGAAGAACCAGCCCGTGTCCTGGTCGGTGTGGTACGCCGCTTCCACAATCCAGCCACCGGCGTGCGCCAGGAACTGGGAGATCCTCGCGACGATACCTGTCCTGTCAGGACAGCCGAAGGTGATCACGTACCGGCGTTCGGGCTGGGTCATGACCGGGCATTCTCCCAGGAATCGGATCAACCGGCGTTGACTGCCCCCAGCATCTCCTGCCTGCCGGTGAGGATCGCGTGGCTCGGGCGCTTCCACACCGCACGGTAGACGGCGTCCGCTGTGCCCGCGAGTGTCGCGTCGGCGTCGGTCGCGGCGCCCTCGACCGGGCCGACTTCCACGATCCCGCCCTCGGCGTGCAGCATCCAAGCGCGGCCCGCGTCGGCCGCGTGCACCAGCAGGGTGCCTTCGACCGTGACCTCGGGGCGCTTGATCCGGGCACGGAACACGGCCATCGTCGCGAGTGCCTCGTCGATGCCGTCGGCGGCGAGTTCCGAGTCGAACAGCAGGGTGGGCACCTCTGTGCCGCGCGCGTGTTCGGCGTCCAGGCGATGGATCGCTGTCTCGTGGGCTTGGCGGCGTGCCCACCAGGCGACCGTGCCCATCCCCGGGACGAAGCTCCATGCCTGCCGGGACGGGTCGCCCTCGCCAAGCGCCGCCAGCATCTCCACTCGTTTGGCGTCCCACCAGGCGACCAGTTCGTCCCAGTCGGCGGGCAACTGTGCCAGGCCTGGGCGGTCGTCCGCGGGGGTGAGTCGCAGTCCCTCGTACACCATGTTGTGTACCTGTGCGATGTGCTCGACCAGCTCCCGTACTGTCCACTTCGGACAGGTCGGGACGTGGGCCGATGGACCGGCCGCGATCGCCGCCGCCTTCAGTGCCTCGGCCTGCTCAACGATGTGCGCCAAGTACGTGTCGTGATCCACTCACCGGAGACTAGTCGAACATCGACCACGACAGCGTGAGTTCGCCCGTTCGCCAGCGTTTTCGGGTATCGAGGACCGGCCAGTCGTCCGAGGCCAGTCGTCGGACCGTCTCGACCCACCTCGCCCGTGGCCCGTACGGGCTCAACGGGGCCGCCGCTGCCCAGTGCGCGTCCAGCGCGGTGAGCAGGTCATGGATCCGCTCACCCGGGATGTTCTTGTGGATCAAGGACTTCGGTAGCCGTTCGGCCAAATCGGACGGTTGGCTGAGGTCGGCGGACAGGCACGCGAGGGTGAACGCGAACGGGCCGTCCGCCGACAGCGTCACCCAGCAGCAGCGCCTGCCGATCTCGTCGCACGTCCCCTCGACGAGCAGGCCGTTCGGCGCCAGCCGTGCCAGCATCGTCTGCCACGCCGCCGCCGCGTCGGGCTCGGTGTACTGGCGCAGCACGTTGAACGCCCGCAGCAGCACCGGGCGGGCACCGGCAAGTTCGAACCCGCCACGCCGGAAGTCCAGCAGCGGCGGATCGGCCGACGCCTTGGCGGCCTCGACGCGTTCCGGGTCCAGTTCCAGCCCGAGCACCCGCACGTCCGGCCGGACCACGCGCAACCGGGACGCGAACTCGACCGTGGTCACCGGCGACGAGCCATAGCCGAGGTCGACGACGAGCGGGTCCGGCGCCGAGCGCAGCACCGAGGCGACCCAGGGCGTACCGGTCATCCACCGGTCCACTTTGCGCAGCCGGTTGGGGTTCGTGGTGCCGCGTGTCGGGACGCCGAGCGCGCGGGCCCGGCCCGCCGCTAGCCGCGGTCCGCGAGCCATTTCTCGGTGAACACGGCCTCGTTGGCCAGCAGTTTCGTCACCTGGTCACCGATCGTCTTCTCGATCTTGCCGCCGATCAGCGGGATCGAGACCCGCACCTCCAGTGAGGTCAGCCACTCCGAGCCGCCGTCCACGTCAGACAGCCGCATGGTGCCGTTGATCTCGCCCGGTACACCCTGCACCGTCGCCTTGACCGTGCCGGTTTTGTCCGCACGCCAGGTCTCAGTCCGGTCAACGACGAGGTCACCCTTGAGCACGGCGCGGACCGCTGAGGGAAGATGTTCCGCGGCAAGCCCCTGGCGTACACGCAACGTCGTGGCCTGTGCCGACTCCGTGCGGTCGATCACGGAGGCGTTGTTGCCGCCGAGAGCGTCGAGCCGATCGGTCAGGAACGCCGGATCGACGACCGCGGCGTACACGGAATCGGCAGAGGTGGCGAACCTCGCCCGGTGCTCCATACGGCTAGGCATGAACCGGAGGCTACCTTTGACGCCTGTGACGACCTCACGTCCCGGCACTGACGTCCGCTCAGCGGTTCCGCTGAGCGGCTATACGACACTGCGCCTCGGTGGTCCGGCGGCGCGGTTCGTCGAAGCGAGAAGCGCCCGTGAGGTGGTCGACGCGGTGCGTGAGGCCGATGCCTCCGGCGCGCCGGTGCTGGTGCTCGGCGGCGGCTCGAACGTGCTCGTCGCCGACGACGGTTTCGACGGCACCGTCGTGCACATCGCCAGCAAGGGCGTGACCGAGGACTGCACGACCCCTGGTCTGGTCCAGCTGACCGCGGAGGCTGGCGAGAACTGGGACGAGGTGGTGGCCAAGACGGTCGCCGCGGGCCTCGGCGGCCTGGAGTGCCTCTCCGGCATCCCCGGCCTGGTCGGTGCCACGCCGGTGCAGAACGTCGGCGCGTACGGCGTCGAGGTCGCCGAGGTGCTCGTCTCGGTCGACCTGCTCGACCGTGCCAGCGGCGAGGTGCGCACGCTGACCGCGGACCAGCTCGGCCTGGCCTACCGGACGAGTGTGCTGAAGGGCACAGACCGCGCGGTCGTGCTGCGCGTGCGGTTCGAGCTGGCGGACACCGGCATGTCCGCGCCGATTCGCTACGCCGAGCTGGCCAACACCCTCGGCGTCGCCCCCGGCGAGCGCGTACCCGTTGACCGGGTCCGTCAGTCCGTGCTGGACCTGCGGCGGGGCAAGGGAATGGTGCTCGACGAGGACGACAACGACACGTGGAGCGCGGGCTCGTTCTTCACCAACCCGGTGCTGCCACACGGCGAGTTCGAGGACGTGGTGGCCCGGATCGCCGCGCACGTCGGGCCGGACGTCCGCGTCCCCCAGTACCCGGCCGAAAGTGGCGGAAAGCTGTCAGCCGCGTGGCTGATCGAGCGTGCCGGCTTCGCGAAGGGGTACCCAGGACCAGGAGGCCGAGTGTCCCTGTCGCACAGCCACACGCTGGCGCTGACCAACCGCGGCGACGGCACCACGGCCGACCTGCTGGCACTGGCCAGTGAGGTTCAGGACGGGGTACACAAGGTGTTCGGGGTGCGGCTCGAAGCGGAGCCGGTATTGGTCGGTGTCACACTGTGACGCAGGTCACTTTCGAGACACCGGGAGCCCTGTGACGCGTCTTTACGAGTAGGTGGACGAAGACAAACGGAGGTTGACGTGCGGGCAGGACGTAGAACGGTCATCGGCGCGTTGCTGGTGTCCGCCGCGCTCGTGATCACCGGGTGCTCGTCGACCGAGACCGGCAACCCCAACGCCGCGGGCGAGGCTCCCAAGGAAGGTGAGACCGCCGCGAAGGCCAAGCTCGTCGCCGACCCGGCCCCGGAGGCCAAGGAGGTCGAGGTCCTCAAGCCGATCAGGATCTCGGTCACCGAGGGCACGATCACCGAGGCCAAGCTGACCAACCAGGAAGGCAAAGAGGTCAAGGGCGAGGTCGCCGCCGACAAGCTGAGCTGGACCGCCACCGAGCCACTCGGCTACGGCAAGACCTACACCTACGCCGCGAAGGCCAAGGGCTCCGACAACAAGGACGTCGAGCTCAAGGGCAGCTTTTCCACCATGTCCCCGGCCAAGCAGATCCGGGCGACGCTCAACCCGGTCGACAACGCCACGGTCGGCGTGGGCATGCCGGTCAGCGTGAAGTTCGAGACCGCGCCCAAGGACAAGGCAGCGGCCGAGAAGGCACTGAAGGTGGAGACCTCGTCGGGCAAGGTCGACGGCGCGTGGGCGTGGCTGTCGGCCACCCAGGTCGACTGGCGGCCCAAGGAATACTGGCCCGCGGGCACACAGGTCACCGTCTCGGCGAACCTCTTCGGCGTGAACTACGGCAACGGCTACGGCCGCGCCAACGTGAGCAGCAAGTTCAAGATCGGCAAGAACCAGGTGTGGAAGGTCAACACACCGGACCACAGCCTCAAGCTCTACAAGGACGGAGCGCAGGCCGCGTCGTACCCGTCGAGCAACGGCAAGGACGCCGACCCGAACCTGAACACGCCGAACGGCACGGTCATCGTGATGGCCAAGGAAGCGGTCGGCGACTTCTCCAACCCGCGCTACGGCTACACCAACGTCAAGAAGAAGTGGGCCGTGCGGATCTCCAACCACGGCGAGTTCATCCACGAGAACGAGGAGAACCACGCCAACATCGGCAAGAACAACACCTCGCACGGCTGCGTGAACCTCTACGAGGCCGACGCCAAGGCCGTGTTCGACGTCGCGCAGATCGGTGACCCTGTCGAGGTCACCGGATCCAAGGCAACATTCCCCACGACATCGGACGTCAACGATTGGCTGTTCTCGTGGGATCAGTGGAAGAGCATGTCGGCGATCAAGTAACGCTTCACCAGGTCACCGGGGGTGGCGGGGTTCGGCTGGCCGTCCGCGTGGCCGGGCCGCCCGGCGCCCCCGCGATCGTTCTCGTGCACGGCTGGGCACAGTCCGGTGCCGCGTGGGCGGCCCAGCTGGCTGACCCCACACTGACCGCCCGCTACCGGATCGTCGCGCTCGACCTGCGCGGCCACGGCTACTCGGACGTGCCCGACCCGGACGGCGGCTACAGCGACGCGGAGGCGTGGGCCGACGACATCGCGGCCGTGATCGACCTGGTCGGCAAACCCGTCGTGCTGGTCGGCTGGTCCTACGGCGGTGCCGTGATCACCGACTACCTGCGTGCCTTCGGCCAGGACGACCTCGCCGGGATCGTGTTCGCCTCGGCCGCGACCGAGGTCGGCAAGGGCAGGCCGGGCGCGGGCCCGGGGACCGCGATGCGAGCCGTCGTGCCGTACGTGAACGCCGAGGACCTCGACACCGCCACGCGCGGCTTCACCGAGTTCGTGCGCGGGATGGCCGAGGGCCACCTGCCGGGTGAGCTCAGCCAGCGGATCGTCGGCGACGCGCTGCGCGTGCCGTGGCAGGTCCGCCGTGCCATGTTCCGGCGGGATTTCGACAGCTCGGGCGTGCTCCAGCTGATCACCGTGCCGACGCTGGTCGCGCACGGCGAGCTGGACGCCGTCGTCGACCCGAGTGTGGCGCAGTACACAGCCGGGAAGATTCCAGGGGCTCAACTGCGTTGGTTTCCCAAGACGGGACATATGCCCTTCGCCGAACGCACCGAGGAGTTCGACGAGATGCTGCTGGAGTTCGCTGACCGCGTGACGGAGCGCACATGACGCTATGGCTTCGGCCGCCAAGACGTGTCGCGTTGCTCTCGGTGCACACATCGCCGCTGGAGCAGCCGGGCACGGGCGACGCGGGCGGCATGAACGTGTACATCGCCCAGACCGCCGCCCGGATGGCCGAACGCGGCGTCGAGGTCGAGGTCTTCACGCGGGCCACCTCGTCAGAGTTGCCGCCAGTGGCTGAAATGGTCCCCGGTGTCCTGGTGCGGCACGTCCACGCGGGCCCGTTCGAGACGCTCGACCGCAACGAACTACCCGCGCAGCTGTGTGCCTTCACCGCGGCCGTGCTGCGGACCGAGGCGAACAACGAACCGGGCTTCTACGACCTCGTGCACTCGCACTACTGGCTGTCCGGGCAGGTCGGCTGGCTCGCACGGGACCGCTGGGGCGTCCCGCTCGTGCACACCGCGCACACGCTGGCCAGGGTGAAGAACGCGGCGCTCGCCGCAGGGGACACACCCGAGCCGCGCACGCGGGAGATCGGCGAACAGCAGGTCGTGGACCAGGCCGACAGCCTGGTGGCCAACACCGAGATGGAAGCCGACGACCTGATCCGCCGCTACGACGCGGACCCGGCGAAGGTCACCACGGTCTCGCCAGGGGTGGACCTCGACCGGTTCACCCCCGGCTCGCAGCGCGAGGCCCGGCGCTCGCTGGGCATCGAGCCGGATGCCAAGGTGTTCGCGTTCGTCGGCCGGATCCAGCCGTTGAAGGCACCGGACGTGCTGCTGCACGCGGCCGCGCAGCTGCTGGCCAGCGGCAAGGCCGACAGGTCGAGGCTGGTGGTGCTCGTCGTCGGCGGCCCGTCGGGGACTGGCTTGGAACAGCCACGCGCGCTGCAGGAACTGGCCGCGCGGCTGGAGATCACGGACGTGGTGCGCTTCCTGCCGCCGCTGCCGGGGCCGCGGCTGGCCGAGGTCTACCGCGCGGCCGACGCTGTCGCCGTGCCCAGCCACAACGAGTCGTTCGGGCTGGTGGCACTGGAGGCGCAGGCGTGTGGCACGCCGGTCGTGGCCACGGACGTGGGGGGCCTGCGGGTCGCTGTGCACGACGGCGTCTCGGGACTGCTGGTGCCGGGGCATTCGCCGATCGAATGGGCGAACGCGTTGGCCCGCCTGAGTTTCCCCGGGCTGCGCGAAAGCCTGTCCGCCGGTGCGGTGAAACACGCCCGCGCGTTCTCGTGGGACCGGACCACCGACGACCTGATCGGTGCCTACATGCGCGCTGCGGTAGCGTTCCGTGCGGGACGAGACCGGGCGGAGGTGGCGTCGTGACCGATGTGGACCCAGACGTCGACGCGGTGATCAAGTCCACTTTGGATGAACGCGAGATCGCCTTCGAGCAGCCGGAGCCGGGCAAGTACTTCGTGACGCTGCCGGGTACGAAGAAGCTGCGGACCAACTGCTGGCTGATCGTCGGCACGCACGCGCTGGTCGTCGAGGCCTTCGTCTGCAGGCGCCCGGACGAGGCACACGAAGAGGTCTACCGCTTCCTGTTGCGCCGCAACGCCAAGCTCTACGGCGTGCACTACACCGTCGACGACGTCGGTGACATCTACCTGCTCGGCCGGATCGGGCTGCACGCGATCACCGCGGACGAGCTGGACCGGCTGCTCGGGCAGGTCCTGGAGGCCGCCGACGGCGACTTCAACGTGCTGCTGGAGATCGGGTTCGCCTCGTCGATCCGGCGCGAGTGGGAGTGGCGCACCTCCCGAGGCGAGTCGCTGGCCAACCTGAAGGCGTTCGAGCACCTGGCGAAGCCGGACGGTGACCAACGAGTGTCCGACTCGTGATCACTTTCCGTACAACGCGACGGTGGGCCTTGTCCGTCTGAGGTGCATGAGCAGACGAAAGAGTGGCTTAGTCGTCTCTGCCGGGGTGGCGCTGCTTCTGGGGTTGACGGCATGCACCGGGTCGGGCTCCAAGGAGTCCGCGTTCAACGCCTCCGCGCCCGCTGAGCAGAACACCGCCTCCGGTGGTGGGGGCTCCAACAGTGGCGGTGGGGCGAAACAGGAAGCGCCCAAGCAGGACGGCCAGCCGCCCGCTCCGGTGCAGGAACGCAAGCTCGTGCAGACCGCGCGGGTCGACATGGTCGTCAAGGACGTCTTCAAGGCACTGTCCGATGCCCGTTCGATCGTCGACGCCAACCAGGGATTCACCGGGCAGGAGGAATCCCGCGGTGACCGGGCTTCCATCACGCTGCGTGTCCCCGCCGACAAGTTCGACGTGGCCCTGCGCCAGCTCGCCGACCTCGGCACGATCAGGACACAGCACAAACAGGCCGACGACGTCACCGAGCAGGTGGTCGACCTCGAGTCGCGGCTGGCCACGCAACGTCAGAGCGTGGCGCGGATGCAGGCGCTGCTGGCCCGTGCGACCAGCGTCACCGAGATCGCGCAGATCGAGGGTGAGCTGACCAGACGGCAGGCCGACCTGGAGTCCTTGCAGGGCAGGCGGGACGCACTCGGCGGCAAGGTGGCACTGTCCACTGTGACGCTCACGCTCAGCAAGGAGACCGCGCCGCCGCCGGTGCACGCCGCCGCGGGCGGCGGGTTCTTCGCGGGGCTGACCGACGGCTGGGGCGCGTTCGGCGACTTCGTCACCGGGCTGGCCAGGGTCCTCGGCGCGGCGCTGCCTTTCCTCGTGGCACTCGGCATACCGGCCGGTCTGGTGCTCTACTTCCGACGCAGGCGTAGGAAGGCGACTCCACCCGTCACGGAAAGTGTGTGAGGAGGGAACTTCCCAAGAAGTGTGCACAGGACGGTCCGAGCGAGGGGGAGTCGCATTCCCGGACCGCCCTGTGACAACAGGTCCCGCACCGTACGCATGGGGCGGGGGGCACCCCAGCGTCCCCAGCGGGCTGCGGCTCGACAGGGGAGACGAGCCGCGGTGTGCCTCCTGCCGACTGGGGAGTGCGTGGGAGCCAGTCGGTGGAAGCCCAGTCAACTTGGCAGAGTCCGCGCACGAGGGCAAGCCTGCCGCTTAACCCATTCGGGTCTTAACCAGGAAAACGAGTCACAGTTCTATTTCGGACTCGGCCGGATGGTCGACCGGGAGTGGGCCGGTGCGCCGAAAGGCCTTGTCCGGGCACACCTGTTCGGGTGAAACCCGGCGGGTCTGGCAGGCTCTGCGGTATGGCAGTCGGAACCCTGGTTTTGCTCCGCCACGGCGAGAGCGTGTGGAACGCACAGAACCTGTTCACCGGATGGGTGGACGTACCCCTGTCCGACAAGGGCGTGAAGGAGGCGCAGCGCGGCGGCCAGCTGCTGCGCGACGCGGGCATCCTGCCCGACATCGTGCACACCTCGCTGATGCGGCGCGCGATCTCCACCGCGAACATCGCGCTGGACGGAGCCGACCGGCACTGGATCCCGGTGCGCAGGGACTGGCGGCTCAACGAGCGGCACTACGGAGCGTTGCAGGGCAAGAACAAGAAGCAGACCCTCGAGGAGTTCGGCGAGGAGCAGTTCATGCTGTGGCGCCGCAGCTACGACACGCCACCGCCGCCGATCGAGCTGGGCACCGAGTTCAGTCAGGACAGTGATCCGCGTTACGCCGGTATCGAGGTGCCGCGCACCGAGTGCCTGAAGGACGTCGTCGCTCGGATGCTGCCGTACTGGGACGAGGAGGTCGTACCGGACCTGCGCGCCGGAAAGACCGTCCTGCTGGCCGCGCACGGCAACTCCTTGCGCGCCTTGGTCAAGCACCTCGACGGGATCAGCGAGGACGCGATCGCCGGGCTGAACATCCCGACCGGCATCCCGCTGCGCTACGACCTCGACGACGAGTTGAAGCCGACCAACCCGGGCGGGACCTACCTCGACCCGGACGCGGCGGCCAACGCGATCAAAGCAGTGGCGAACCAGGGGCGTTGACAGGTACGGTCCACTCAACGCCGTAGAGCGAGAAGGAGGTGAGGGCCGTGTACACGTCAACTGTCCTGCGCTCCCACCTCGTTCCGGCGTTCTGAGACCCGGGAGCGCGAGCTTTTCCCGGAAGGACCACTGTGACCGATCTGGTCTTGCGCGCCCTGAGCAAGGGCGAAGAACACCTGTTCACCGGCTACGCGCAGCCCGACGTCGTCGGCTTCGCGATCTTCGGCCGGAGCTACGCCGACTACCTGGCGAAGAACGAGTACCGCCTCGAGCGGACCTGGGTGGCGATGCGCGGCGACCGTGTCGTCGCGCGCGCCGCCTGGTGGGGCGGCCCCGACGATCCCGAGCCGATGACGCTCGACTGGTTCGACTTCGAGGACGCCGAGGCGGGCGAGGCCCTGCTGCGCGCGGCGCCGTTCAGGGTCGAGTACTGCCTGGGGCTCCCGGCGAACTGGCGGGACGACCCGGCTGTCCACGAGGCGGGCCAGTCCCGGATCGACGTGGCGTTGAAGGCCGGGATGAAGCCGGTCGTCGAGCGGCTGCGCTACACCTGGACCCCGGCGGACGGCCTGCCGCCGCGGCCGGGGCGACTGGAGTTCCGGCCCGAACCGGACGACGAGGTGATCGTCGAGGTCCTGGCCGCCGTACAGCGCGGCAGCCTGGACGCACACAAGGTCGCCGACCTGCGCCGGATGAGCCCCGAGGAAGCCGCCCGCTCGGAACTGGCGGACCTGAAGTGGTTCCCCGGCCCGCGCGAAGGGTGGCGGCTCGCGTACACACCGGACGGTGACCTCGTCGGCATCACCGTCCCGACGAGGAACTACGCCAGCCCGGTCGTCGGGTTCATCGGCGTCGTGCCCGAGCAACGCGGCCACGGCTACGCCTACGACCTGCTCGTCGAGTGCACGCACCTGCTCGTCGAAGCAGGCGCGACGCAGATCCTGGCCGACACGGACATGACCAACCACCCGATGGCCGCGAACTTCCAGCGTGCGGGCTACCCGATCACCCAGGAACGCGTCTTCCTCGCCTGGTAAGGACTCGTGAGTGTTTTGGCCGGTTCTAACCGGCCAAAACACTCACGAGGGTGTTGCTCAGAGGAGGCCCAGCTCCCGGGCCCTGGCTCCGGCCTGGAACCGGGAGTTGGCCCCCAAGGTCGCCATCAGGTCGTCCACCCGGCGGCGGTAGGTCCGTAAGGAGATGCCCATCGCCCGCGCCGCGCCCGCGTCCGGGGCGCCGGATCCCAGCAGCTCCAGGATGCGTGGCGCGATCTTCCACAGCTCGCCGTAGGTCTGTTCGTAGTCGGCGAGGCTCACCGACTGGCCCCACACCTGGTTGAACAGGGTGAGCACACCCTGCACCACACCGGGGATCCAGACGACTGTGAACGTCCGGTCACTACCCGCGATGATCGCCACCCGCCGGTCGACGATGATCGCCTCGTTCAGGTCACGCGTGGTGATCCGGACCTGGGCACCGGCCGCGGCCACGTGCCGGGCGTGCTGGGCGCTCGTCTGGTCGAGCAGGACGCCCGGCCGGTAGAGCTTGCGGATCCGGCCCTGCGTCGGCGGCTGGTTGTGCGAGGCCCACGTGCGCACGTCGGCCGCGGCGAACGTGACTTCACGGGCCTTGTCGAAGAGGTGCCACGTGCGCTCGTACAGCTCGCGGTGCCCGCGTAGCACGACGACTCCAGCACGTGTCTCCATGAGGCTTCTGAGTCTTGTCCGTCGACCTCACTGCGTCAACGGCCGGTCTTTTGGACACGATTGGGTGAACTGAGATTGACCTGCGAGCGAACAACGAGCCGATCGGTGTCGCGGGGATCACGGAAGGGCTCGTCGGACTAGTACAACCGGCCCCTTACCTGCTTACCATTCGGCTGTGACCGCACCGGCCTACCTGGCCTTGTCGATCTGCACGCTGCTGATCGGCGGCATTGTCGGTTACTTCGTCGGCCGGGCTCGTCGCCGCACCACGGCGCGCAAGCCGTCCGGGCCGACCGTGGCCGACCTGATCCAACGCCTCGTCCATGACTCGCACAACGGCATCGCTGTCGTGAACCCGTTCGGCGGAGTCGTGCTCTACAACCCGCGAGCGTCCGAACTGGGCGTCGTGGCCAACAACCGGCTCGACGACCGGGCCCGGATGGCGGCGGAGGGGGTTGCCGAGTCCGGGGAGGCCATCGAGGTCGACCTGATTCCGCTGGAGTCGCGCGGCAGGCAGCCCGCGGCCGTGCGCGCCGAGATCCGGCCGCTGGTCGACGGGTTCACGGTCGTCGACGCCACCGACGAGTCCGAGTCGGTCCGGCTGGAGGCGACCCGGCGCGACTTCGTCGCCAACGTCAGCCACGAGCTCAAGACCCCGGTCGGCGCGATGGCGTTGCTCGCCGAGGCGCTGCTGGACGCGACCGACGACGTCGAGCAGGTCCGCAGCTTCGGCAGCAAGATCCTGCGCGAGGCGACCAGGCTGGGCACGCTGGTCACCGAGTTGATCGCGTTGTCCCGCCTGACCGGCGCGGAGAAACTGCCGGAGTTGAACTCGGTCGACGTGGACGGGGTCGTCCAGGAGGCGCTCGGCAGGACCACGCTGACGCTGGAGCACAGCGGCGTGGAGATCGCCACCGACGAACCCAGCGGCCTGCTCGTGGACGGCGACCGCACCCTGTTGGTCACGGCGTTGAGCAACCTGCTGGAGAACGCTGTGGCGTACTCGTCGCCGGGCAGCCCGGTGTCGATCAGCAGGCGCATGCACGACGGCTACGTCGAGATCGCGGTGACCGACCGCGGCATCGGCATCGCCGACGATCACCAACAGCGCGTGTTCGAACGGTTCTACCGCGTGGACAAGGCTCGTTCGCGGGTCACCGGGGGCACCGGCCTCGGTCTCGCGATCGTCAAGCACGTCGCCGCCAACCACGGCGGCGAGGTCAGGTTGTGGAGCAAACCGGGAACGGGCTCCACGTTCACCCTCCGGATCCCGGCACGACGGGTCGTCAACGGAGACAAGGTCCTCGCGCGGGTACCCGCGCCGAGTGCGGAAATCGAAACTGGAGGAGCGCTGTGACGAGGGTTCTCATTGTCGAGGACGAGGAGTCCTTCGCCGACCCGCTTGCCTTCCTGCTGCGCAAGGAGGGCTTCACCGCGGCCGTGGCCGGTACAGGCCAGCAGGCGCTTGAGGAGTTCGACCGCAACGGCGCGGACATCGTGCTGCTCGACCTGATGCTGCCGGGCATGAGCGGCACGGACGTGTGCAAGGCGCTGCGCCAGCGTTCGGCCGTGCCCGTGATCATGGTCACCGCGCGTGACAGCGAGATCGACAAGGTCGTCGGGCTGGAACTGGGCGCCGACGACTACGTCACCAAGCCGTACTCGGCCCGTGAGCTGATCGCCCGGGTGCGCGCGGTGCTGCGCCGCGGCGGCGAGGGCGGCCCGGAGGGCGAGCTGTTGCCGCAGGTCCTGGCGGCCGGTCCGGTCCGGATGGACGTCGAGCGGCACGTGGTGACTGTGGACGGCGCCGAGGTGTCGCTGCCGCTCAAGGAGTTCGACCTGCTGGAGTACCTGCTGCGCAACGTCGGCAGGGTGCTCACCCGCGGCCAGCTGATCGACCGTGTGTGGGGAGCCGACTACGTCGGTGACACCAAGACGCTGGACGTGCACGTCAAGCGGCTGCGCTCGAAGATCGAACCGGACCCGTCCTCCCCCCGGCACCTGGTCACCGTGCGGGGCCTCGGGTACAAATTCGAGTCCTGACGAGCATGTGCCAGGCGGGCCGGTCCAACCGCCAGGTAACGTTTCGGTTTATGCGCCTTGGCGTACTCGACGTCGGTTCCAACACCGTCCACCTTCTCGTGGTGGACGCGCACCGGGGTGCCCATCCGCTGCCCGCGCGTTCCGAGAAGACGGTGTTGCGCCTCGCCGAACGCATCAACAAGGGCGGTGACCTGTCGAAACACGGCGCGGACGAGCTGGTCCGCACCGTGGCGACGGCCAAGCGTTCGGCGGCCGAGCTCGGCTGCGAGGACCTGATGGCGTTCGCCACCTCCGCGGTCCGCGAGGCCGACAACTCGGTGGCCGTGCTGGAGCGGGTCCGCGGCGAGACCGGAGTCGACCTGAAGGTGCTGTCCGGCGAGGACGAGGCGAGGCTCACATTCCTCGCCGCCCGCCGGTGGTACGGCTGGTCGGCGGGCCGGCTGCTGGTGCTGGACATCGGCGGCGGTTCGCTGGAGCTCGCGGTCGGCCGGGACGAGAACCCGGACCGCGCGCTGTCCGTCCCCTTTGGAGCGGGCAGGCTGACCAGGACCCGGTTCCGCAGCGACCCGCCGAGCCGCGACGAGATCGCCGAGACCGCGGGCTGGCTGGAGGACCAGCTCACCCCGGTGGCCAAGAAGATGCTCAAGGACGGCGAACCCGATCGGGTGGTCGCGACGTCCAAGACGTTCCGGACGCTGGCCAGACTGACCGGTGCCGCGCCATCCTCATCGGGACCACGGGTGCGCCGGATGCTCACCGAGGCGGGCTTGCGCCAGTTGCTCGCGTTCATCTCGAGGATGTCCGCGCACGACCTGGCCGAGCTGGAGGGCGTGAGCCACAGCCGGGCGCACCAGCTGGTCGCGGGAGCGCTTGTGGCGCAGGCCACCATGCGCGCGTTAGGACAGCCTGAACTGGAGATCTGCCCGTGGGCGTTGCGCGAGGGTGTCATCCTGCGGCGGTTGGACCAGGAGCCGAAATGACAACGCGGAGCACTGGACTGTTGCGCCCGCATTGGGCACGGTGGAAGAGATGACACGAGGAGAGGACGGGCCGGAGCGCAACCAGCGCACGGTGGCAGAGCTGCTCGCCAAGTACGGCGGCAGCTCGGAGGAGGCTGCGCCCCCGAGACGGCGCCGCCGCCGTGCCGACGACGCCGAGGAGACCGCGCCCCAGGCCATCATCGACCGGGTCATGTCCGACAGCGGCAACCTGCCCCGGCTGCCCGCGGAGGAGCCGCCACCGCCGCAGCCCGAGCGGCGCCCGCAGCCCCCGGCCACCGGCAGGCGCCGGTCCGGCCCCGGCCACCAGTCGTCGGCACAGCTGCCCAAGCCGGTGCCCCCGCCGGTCGCGCCGCCCCCGCTGCCTCCCCAGGTGACGCAGGCGACCCAGCGGCAGATGCCGCCGGTGGCGCCGCCACCTGAGCGTCGCCCGCCGACCGAGCAGCGGCGGATGCCGCCGAACCCGGGCCAGGGCCCGGTCCAGAACTCGCAGTCGATGCCGCGCCCGAAGCCGCCACAGCCGAACCCGCCGCAGTCGTCAGGCCAGCTGCCGGGCCAGCAGTTGCCAGGTCAGCAATTGCCAGGTCAGCAATTGTCAGGGCAGTGGCCGACGCCACCGCCCGTGGCCCCACCGGCCGAGCCGGGTGGCCTCGCGGCGCGCCTGGACGGCCGCCCGGACCATCGCCAGGACAGCCGCGCCGACATGCGCCTGCCGGTCGAGCAGCCGCCGATGCCCATGGAGGGCGTCACCGAGCAGATGCCACGCATCCCGGACGAGCCGCCAGGTCCGCCCGGGTCCCGCACGGGCCAGCACCCGGCGCCGCACCGCGTCGCCAGGAACCAGCGGTCCATGCCGATGCCCAATCCGGGAGCGCAACCAGCCTTCCCGCAGCACGAGCCCGACGAGCCGGACAACTACCCCACCGAGCACCACGGCTTCCAGCCCGTCGACGGCGAGCAGGCGACCCAGTTCGTCGAGGGCATCGAACGCGACGAGGACGAGTACGACTCGCGCCCGTCGATGCCGTCGATCGAGCACGAGCGCCCGGTCGTCGCCGACGACGACTTCGACGACCTCGACGAGGCCGAAGCGGAGGACAAGCCCGGCTCACCGGTCAAGGAATGGCTGTCCATGGCCGGGCAGCTGGCGATCGGTGTGGTCGGCGGTGCCGCGCTCTGGCTCGGGTTCAACTGGCTGTGGGGCAAGATCCCGGCGGCCGCGCTGGTCGTCGCCCTTGTCGTGATCGTCGGCCTGGTCTGGGTGGTCCGCAAGATCCGCCGAGCCGACGACCTGCAGACCACGATCCTCACGGTGCTGGTCGGCCTGGTCGTGACGGTCTCGCCCGCAGCCATGCTGCTGCTCGCCAAGTAGTGGCCCGCATCCCGGTCGGGCTGTCGACGGCGTCGGTGTGGCCGCAGAACGCGGCCGCGGGTTTCCAGATCGCCGGTGCGCTGGGCTACGACGGCGTCGAGGTGATGGTCTGGGCCGACGCGATCAGCCAGGACGTGGACGCGTTGCGGCGCTGTGCCCGCAACCACGGCGTGCCTGTGCTCGCCGTGCACGCGCCGTGTCTGCTGATCACGCAACGGATCTGGTCGCCCGACCCCGAGGTGCGGTTGCGCCGCGCCGTCGAGGCGGCGATGGACCTGCACGCGCCGACGGTCGTGGTGCACCCGCCGTTCCGCTGGCAGCGCCGCTACGCCGACAAGTTCACCGACCTGGTGGCCGAGTTGGAGGACGACTCGGGCGTGGCGATCGCGGTGGAGAACATGTTCCCGGTCAAACCGTTGGCCAGAGCGCGAAGCGTGTCGGCGTTCAAACCGTCGATCGATCCGACCGATGCCGGGCACCGGCACTACACACTGGACCTCTCGCACACCGCCGCCGCGCAGGAGGACGCGTTGGCTCTGGCGAAACGAATGGGTCACGGGTTGCGGCACGTGCACCTCGCGGACGGCAGCGGAGCGCGCCGCGACGAGCACCTGGTCCCCGGGCGCGGCACGCAGCCGTGCGACCAGATCTGCGAAACGTTGGCAGCGAACGGTTTCGACGGCCAAGTGGTGTTGGAGATCAACACCCGCAACGCGCGCAGCCCAGCGGATCGGGCCAAGGATCTCGCCGAATCGCTGCTTTTCGCGCGCCTTCACCTGGACCGGTGACGTCTCCGGTGTTCGCCCGTATGCCCGATTGACACCGGATCACCTGCGTACAAAAGGGATACGGCTCGAAGTGATCTTGGTATGTGGTCGTACAGTCTGTCCGTGCACCCGCTGCGATCGCTGATCCTCGCGGCGGCCGACAACGACGCGATCCGGCGTCTGGTCGCCACCGCTCCGGTCAGCCGAGACGTCGTCCGGCGGTTTGTCGCGGGCGAGCAGACGGCCGACGCGATCGGTGCGACCCGGGATCTGGTGGCTTCCGGCCGCCGGGTCACGCTCGACCACCTCGGTGAGGACGTCGCCGGGGAGGCGCAGGCCGACCGGAACGTTCGCGCCTACACGGAACTGCTCGACGCGCTGCACGCGGAGGGGCTCACGGCCCGAGCCGAGGTGAGCGTCAAGCTGTCCGCCGTCGGGCAGAAGCTCGACGAGCGGCTGGCATTGGACAATGCGTCGCGCGTATGTGCTGCCGCTGAACAATGTGGCACCACGGTCACGCTGGACATGGAGGATCACACCACCACCGAATCGACTCTGCGGATACTGCGCGAACTGCGCCGTACGTGGCCGTCGACTGGCGCCGTGCTGCAGAGCTACCTGCGGCGGACACACGCCGACTGCCACGCGCTGGCCGACAGCCGGGTCCGGCTGGTGAAGGGCGCGTACGCGGAACCGGAGTCGGTCGCGTTCGGCGGCCACGAGGTGGATCTGAACTACGTGCGTTGTGTGAACGCTCTCCTTTCCGGCGATGGGTACCCGATGTTCGCAACCCACGATCCCCGTTTGGTGCGTATTGTCGCTGAACGGGCGCGTTGGTACGACCGGAAACCGGGGACCTACGAGTACCAAATGCTTTTCGGAGTCCGGCAGGACGAACAGCGCCGGCTGGCGAAGGAGGGGGAGACTGTGCGGGTCTACGTGCCCTATGGCTCTCAGTGGTACGGGTATTTGATGCGTCGGCTGGCCGAAAGGCCTGCCAATACGACATTCTTCGCGCGTGCACTGGTCAGCCATTCGTGAACGGGCGAGGAAGCAACGTGATCTCGTTCAGCACAGCCGCAGCCATCCGCCCACTAGGTGATGGCACATTCACCGCGGAATTGCCTGCCGAATGGACAGTCGGAGGCAAACCGCACGGTGGTTTCCTGCTCGCGCTGCTCGCCAAGACGGCAGTCGCGTTGCACACAGGCAACGGCACACCGCTCGTCGACCCGCTCGCGGTCAGTGCGCAGTTCCTGCACTCACCCGGTGTCGGCCCGGCGCTGCTGCGCACGGAGGTGCGCAAGACAGGCAGGCAGGCCACTGTGGTCGCGGTCAACCTCGAACAACGAGGACGCAGCTGCGTCGAGGCCGTGATCACCACGGGCCGCCTGCCGCGCGACCGTGCCGCGTGGACGGACCTGCCGAACCAGTCGGCCGAGCCACCGGGCAACGCGATCGACATCTCGAACCTGCCGTCGGCGTCGATGTTCCGGCTGACCGAGGGCTGCGACGTCCGGCTCGACCCGTCCGGTGCGGGCTTCCTGCACGGGCACGTCGGCGACCCGCTGCGGCTACGGCTGTGGGCGCGCCCTCGCGGCGAGCACGCGGACCCGTTGTTCGCGCTCGTCGCCGGGGACATCTCCATGCCGGTCACGTTCAACCTGGGCCGGATGGGATGGTCGCCTGCCGTGCAGCTGACCGCGCTGCTGCGATCCCGGCCCGCGCCGGGCTGGCTGCGCATCCAGGTCGACTGCCGCGCCGTGCACGGAGCGTGGTTCGACTCGGACGCCACCGTGGTGGACTCGACCGGACGCCTGGTGTGCCAGGCACGGCAGCTGGCCCTGACGGCGACCACGGGCTGATCTGGCACGCTTGTGGGTCATGACGACCATCGCTGTGCTGGGGGCTGGCAAGATCGGTGAGGCGCTGCTGTCCGGGCTGCTGTCCGGTGGGCGCAGCCCGGACGAGCTGCTGTTCACCGAGCGTTACCGCGAGCGTGCGGCGGAGCTGAGCAAGCAGTACGGCATCCGCGCGGTCGACGTGCCGACCGCGGCGGCGCAGGCCGATGTGCTCGTCGTGGCGGTCAAGCCACAGGACATCGACCCGGTGCTGGAGGAGCTCGCGCCGGTCGTCAGCGACCGCAACCTGGTCGTTTCGCTGTGCGCGGGCCTGCCGACCTCGCTGTACGAGCGCAAGCTGCCCGACAGCGTGCCGGTGGTGCGTGTGATGCCGAACACGCCGATGCTGGTCGGCCAGGCGATGAGTGTGATCTCCGCGGGCAGGCACGCCAAGGCGCAGCACCTCGAGCTGGTCGAGGAGCTGCTGTCCACGGTCGGCGAGGTGATCAGGGTGCCCGAGGCACAGCAGGACGCGGTCACCGCGCTGTCCGGCTCCGGCCCGGCGTACTTCTTCTACCTGGTCGAGGCGATGATCGACGCGGGCATCCTGCTCGGCATCCCGCGAAACGTCGCCGAGAAACTGATCATCCAGTCGGCGGTCGGCGCGGCGACCATGCTGGCCGAGACCGGCACCCACCCGGTGATCCTTCGGGAGGCCGTCACGTCGCCCGCAGGCACCACGATCATGGCCATCCGGGAGTTGGAGCGGCACGGCGTGCGCGCCGCGTTGCTCGCCGCGATCGAGGCGGCACGCGACCGCTCCCAGGAACTCGGCAAGGCCCACGAGGGCTAACAGCGCGTGTTGGGCAGGCGGTATGCACTTACGCGTTTGGCGGGTCGCATGTGTCACACGTGTCCCGCTACTCTCTTGAGAAGCACGTGCGTGTCGATACTGCCGATGGGGAAGATCGGTAGCGCGACGCGTGGCTAAGGACGCGTGAACCATGCCGACCAACAACAGAAGTGAGCCGACTCCGATCACCCCGACGACCATCAGCCAGGTGCAGTTCCTGACGGTGGCCGAGGTCGCCAAGATGATGCGGGTCTCGAAGATGACCGTGTACCGGTTGGTGCACTCCGGTGAGCTGCCCGCCGTACGGGTCGGGAAGTCGTTCCGGGTGCCCGAGAAAGCAGTGCACACGTACCTGGAGAACGCGTACTTCGACGCTGGATGAAGCCACTCGGTGGCCGCCGGGTAAACTCGGCGGTCGCTGCGTGTGCCCTGATGTGGCCCTGCGCGGATACGAACCACCAAGAGACAAGGCGAGGACCCCGTATGGGCTCGGTTATCAAGAAGCGCCGCAAGCGCATGTCCAAGAAGAAGCACCGCAAGTTGCTGCGCAAGACCAGGCACGCGCGTCGCAAGCAGGGCAAGTAAGTCCCGGCTGAGCCGATCGGGTGATACTCGGGAAACCCTGTGTGACCTGCGTTAACACCTCGTATCTGGGTGCCTGTTTCCGGACAGTGGGCGAGTAGGCTACCGGCGGTCAGTACGCCTGTAGAGGGGATCGAATGACGCCCAAGGTCGTCTTGGTCACCGGAGCAGGCGGGTACGTCGGAGCACATCTGGCCGCACGCCTCGCCGCCAACCCGGACATCGAACGAGTACTCGGAGTGGACACCGCTCCGCCCGCCAAGGACCTGTTGACGTCCATGGGGCGGGCGGAGTTCGTCCGCGCCGACATCCGCAACCCGCTGATCGCCAAGGTCATCTCCTCGGCAAGGGTGGACACAGTCGTCCACGCCGCGACCACGGCCAGCCCGCCGGGACCGGCCCGTCGCACGGCGATCAAAGAGATGAACGTGATCGGCACCATGCAGCTGCTCGCGGCCTGCCAGCGTTCGCCGCAGGTCCGCAAGCTGGTGGTGAAGTCCAGCGCGGCCGTCTACGGCGCCGGAGCGCGCGTACCGGCCGTATGCAGCGAGGACATGGCGCCGAAGGACATCTCCCGAGGCGGATACGCCAGGGACGCCGTCGAAGTCGAAGGCTATGTGCGCGGCTTCACACGGCGTCGTCCTGATGTGCGCGTGACGACCATGCGGCTGACCAACATGATCGGCCCGGGCATCGACACGGTGCTCACGCGCTATTTCGCGTTGCCCGTCGTGCCGACTGTGCTCGGCTACGACGCGCGTGTTCAACTGCTGCACCCCGAGGACGCGTTGGCCGTTCTCGAGCGAGCCACCACAACCGACCTGCCAGGCGTGTACAACGTAGGTGGGGATGGTGTGCTCACGTTGTCCCAGGCGATCCGCAGGGCTGGCCGCGTTGGCGTGCCGGTGCCGCGAGTCGCGATGCCGACTGCCGCGCGAGTGTTCCGCAACGCGCGTGGCGTGGACTTCTCGGACGACCAGATCCAGTTCCTGAACTACGGCCGGGTTGTGGACACCACCAGGCTGAAGCAGGATTTCGGCTTCACACCGCGGTGGAGCACGCGTCAGGCGTTCGATGACTACGTACACGGCCGAGGCCTGCGCCCGCTGCTCGATCCGGGCGGTCTCGCCGCACTGGAGAACAGGATCCGCCGAACCGATGGGTGAAAGGGTCATGCAGGAAGCCCAAGTGATTCCGCTCCGCAGCCCCGAACAACGTCGTCGGATGAACCGATCTTTCTCGTCCCCGGTGGACTCGCGTCCGCCGGTCGAACCGACCCCGCTGCGGCCCACACCGGAGCCGACCGGCGTCCAGCATCAGCTGGCCAACGCCATCGGTTTCCTGCGCAAGCGGCTGACCGGGGACTACGCGGTCGACGAGTTCGGCTTCGACAAGCAGTTGACTGAGAACGTCATCCTGCCGCCGCTGCGGTTGATGTACGAGAAATGGTTCCGGGTCGAGGCGATCGGCACCGAGAACCTGCCCGCCGACGGCGGCGCGCTGATCGTGTCGAACCATTCCGGCACGGTGCCGCTGGACTCGGTGATGACCGGTATCGCCGTGCACGACAACACCTCGCCGAACCGCTTCCTGCGGATGCTCGGCGCAGACCTGGTGTTCCAGGTGCCGGTGCTGGGCGCGCTGGCCCGCAAGACCGGGCAGACACTGGCGTGCGGCGCCGACGCGGAACGCCTGCTCAACGACGGTGAGCTGGTCGGCGTGTGGCCGGAGGGCTTCAAGGGCGTCGGCAAGCCGTTCGCCGACCGGTACAAGCTGCAGCGGTTCGGCAGGGGCGGGTTCGTCTCCGCGGCGCTGCGCACGGGTGTGCCGATCATCCCGGTGTCGGTGGTGGGCGCCGAGGAGATCTACCCGAAGATCGGCGACATCAAGCCGCTGGCCAGGCTGCTCGGCTTCCCCTACTTCCCGGTCACGCCGACGTTCCCGTTGCTCGGCCCGCTCGGCGCGGTTCCGCTGCCGTCGAAGTGGTACATCGAGTTCGGCGAGCCGATCAGGACCGACCAGCACGACCCGGCGGACGCCGACGACCCGATGATCGTCTTCAACCTGTCCGACCAGGTGCGGGAAACCATCCAGCAGACGCTGTACCGGCTACTGGGACAGCGGCCCGGCATCTTCCGTGGTGAAAAGAAACCGAACGCGTAACTGTCGGTCTCTCCAGTTCGTTATCCCAGTGTGGACAGCGGACCGAGTCATGACCAGACCGAGCGTTTCGCTCGTGCGCTGGACGCCGACTCTGTCGACGCCGAATTCGCGAACGAGCTCGCGATCGTGGCCGCGCTCGGCGAGCTGGACCTCGGCCCGGACGAGCAGGCCCGTGAGCGCATGCTCGCCAAGGCGACACCGCCGCCGGTCAGCTCGCGGCGCAGCCGGTTCCTCGTGGCTGTGGCCGCGGCGGTCGTGCTGGTGTTCGCGCTGGCCGGGATGAGCCTGCTGCTGTCCCGTGACGCGCTGCCCGGTGACACGCTGTACGGCGTCAAGCGCACAGCGGAAGCCGCTTCGCTCGGGCTGACGTTCGGTGACGAGTCGAAAGCGCTGAAGTACCTGGAGTTCGCGGCAGCCAGGGTCGACGAGGTGGAAACCCTGGCGCAGCGCACCGATCCGACCGAGGCGCCGGTCGGCGGGTACCTGACCGCGCTGACGGACTTCGACGCCGACGCCACCCAGGCGTCACGCCAGCTGATCGCGCTGGCGACCCGCGGCGACGTGCAGCAACTGGACTCCCTGCGCTCATGGTCGACACAGCAGAGCACGCGGCTGGCGGCGGTGAACGGCCACCTGCCCGCGCCGGTCCAGACACGGGCGGCCACGTCCCGGAAGTTGCTGGACACCATCGCGGACCGGTCGGCGATCCTGCTCGGCCGCGCGGACTGCTACCAGATCACCAGCGGGAACACCGACGACATCGGCGCGCTGCCCGCCACCGACGCGTGCCACCGCGACACGGCGAGCACGATCAAGCCCAGCGCCCCGGACGTGCCGGGGCCCACGACGGTGCCGCCGCGCCTGCAGGCCTCGTACCCGTCTCCGCCGCCCGTCTCGACCGCGCCGACGCCGCCACCTGCGACAACGTCCCAGCCCGCGTTGCCGTTGGTGCCGTCTTCGGTGCCGACACCCAGCCGTCCGGTGCCGCCCCTGCCGACGCCTCCACAGCTGCCCGTTCCGATTCTCGAGGTTCCCCCCTTGCTGCCCGGACTCCCGGCGATCCGCGTCGGGTGACGCGTCACGGGTCAGTACCCTGTGTCGATGGGGGTAACTCGCGAAATTCCCGGAGGCTCGGTGGTGACCCGCAGGCGCGACAAGGACAAGCACCCGGAGCTGGAGCGGCTGGCCGCGCTCGCCGGTGCGGCCTCCGCAGACGCCGCGGTGGCCATGGAGACCGAGGCACCGCCGGTGACCGGACCACCGGACCTGACAGCGGCGGCGTTCTTCGACGTGGACAACACAATGATGATGGGCGCGTCGATCTTCCACTTCGCGCGGGGAATGGCGGCCCGAAAGTTCTTCACCACCGGTGACCTGGCCAGGTTCGCGCTGGAGCAGGCCAAATTCCGGCTGCTGGGCAGCGAGAGCAAGGAAGGCATCCGCAAGAGCAGGGAAACAGGCCTCGGGTTCATCGCCGGGCACAGCGTCGACGAGATGCGCGCGCACGGCGAGGAGATCTACGACGAGCTGATGTCGGACAAGATCTGGGCAGGAACCAGGGCGCTCGCCCAGATGCACATGGACGCGGGCCAGCGAGTCTGGCTGGTCACCGCGACCCCGGTCGACCTGGCCGCGATCATCGCTCGGCGCCTCGGCCTGACCGGAGCCCTGGGAACAGTCCTGGGCAGCGAGAACGGCGTCTACACCGGCAAGCTCGTCGGCGACCTCCTACACGGCCGCGCGAAAGCGCACGCGGTCCGCGCGCTGGCCGCCCGTGAAGGCCTGGACCTGCGACGCTGCTCGGCCTACTCGGACTCGGTGAACGACGTCCCGATGCTCTCGGTAGTGGGAACAGCGGTCGCGATCAACCCGGACGGAGAACTGCGCGACGAGGCGAAGCGGCGCGGCTGGGAGATCAGAGACTTCCGAACCGGCCGAAAAGCCGCGAAAATCGGCGTGCCATCAGTACTGGGCGCGGGCGCCATCGCAGGTGCGATCGCCGCAGGCATGGCGTACAGACGCCGCCTCTCGTAGGCGACTCCACAAACCTCAAGAGCGTGACCAGTGGTGCGCGAAAGCGCAGGAGCACGCGCGAAAGCGCGGGGTGCGCGCGAAAGCGCGGGGGGTGCGCGCGAAAGCGCGGGGGGTGCGCGGCTTGCGCGAATGCGCGTGGTGTGCGCGTGCAATGCGCAGGGGTGTGGTTCGTGGGGTGTCCCTCCCGTATGGCCTGGGCGAAGCCATACCATGGCGTGTCGGGAGGTCGGCCTACGCGACTGGCGTGCCCGGCGCGAGGCGGTACCGATCTCCCGGCACGTCGTGGTTTCCTTTGGCAGGTCATACGGGAGGGGCGCCCCGCGCCCCCCACTTGACCCGGGAAGTCACGTGGGCTGAGCGAACCGGCGCGAGAAACGAAGAGGTCTGTGGTGTCCCTCTTGGAGGCCTGCCCGCCGGCGAGGCATCTTTTTCTTTCTCTTCCCCACACCCCACAAGACAGTCCCCACCCAACCCGGGGGGCGTCCCTGCTCCAGTCTACCGGCAATAACCCCTGGTCAACGGGCTACCAACGAGTTGTGGACAACCGGATTCGCCGATGATCCCTTCGCCTCAGGGACGAGCCTATGATGCCCGCCGTGTCGGGCTTGTTCCCGACGCTCGAGTTCACTGGTGGCACGAAGAGAATGTCCTCGCCGGACGGCAGGCCGCCGAGAGGGGAACCAACCCGTGGTCTGTCCACCCGGTTGGCTGTGCTCACGTGACTTCCTGGGTCCAGTGGTAGAGAGGCGTGGTCGGTTCCCTCCCGTATGTCCTGCCGGAGGAAACCACGGCGTGCCGGGAGGTCGGTATCGCCTGCGCTGTGGGTTGGTTTGCGTAGGCCGACCTCCCGACACGCCGTGGTATGGCTTCGCCCAGGCCATACGGGAGGAAACCAACCACGAACCCCACCCATGCGCTATGCGCGCAAGACCTCTCGCCCGCTTGCCCGCTTTCGCGCAAGGCCGCTTACGTGCAAGGCCGCTTACGTGCTTGCCCACTTGCGTGTTTGCTCTCTTGCGCGCAAGGCCTACCGGATTTCGCGATGGTCGTCCGTGGGTGCGGTTCGTCGTCTGTGGTCCACGTTCACCTCAGGCCTGTTGGCAGCAGTTGTGCCAGCCTGCGGACTGCTCTGTGCTGCAGTGCCTTGATCGCGCCCTCGTTGCGGCTCATCAGTTTGGCCGTCTCGGCGACCGACAGGCCCTGCAGGAAGCGGAGCGCGATGCATTCTCGCTGGTCGTCGCCCAACTGCTGGATGCACTTCAGCAGTTCGGTGTTCGTGATCTTGGACAGTACCTGCTGTTCGGGGCCTGCCTGGACCGTTCGGTCGTCGTCCACCTCGGCCCTGGTCACCTCCAGCCGGAACCGGCTGGACTTGACGTGGTCCAGCACGAGGTTGCGTGCGATCGTCACCAGCCACGCGCCCACGTCCCGGCCCTGGTAGGTCACTGAGGTGATCCGGCGCAGGGCTCTGAGGAACGTCTCGCTCGTGACGTCTTCCGCGAGCTCTCGGTCACCGACTCGGATCAGGACATACCGGTAGACAACGTCGACATAGCGCCCGTAGAGCTTGCCGAACGCCGAGGTGTCGCCGCGCTGAGCACAGTGCACCAGGTCCCAGGCCTGGCGGTGCTCGGCGTCCGGCTCCTGTTCCGAGCCGGCATCCGACCGTGCCGCGGCGCGGGAACGCGCCTGCCACGACGGTGAAGGCATCGGTACTCCCTCGTCGGTTCTCTGGGCGACCGCACCGCCGCACCAGAGCCGTAACGCAGCATACGTGTTGTTACTGCAAAGTAGGTAGCGGGTCGAAGTACTGAGGATGAGACAAAATAAGAGCACCTGCATGACGCGAGTGGGACATGCCACACTGCGTGTCGCGAGAAGGCCCCCCGATCGAAGTGAGGTTTGTATGAGCGAGGCGCCGCGTAACGTGTCCGACCTGGTCGCCCTCGCGGCCGAGCAGGCTCCGGACCGCCTCGCGTTCGCCGAAGTCGCCACTGACCAGGCGCTGACCTGGGCGAAGCTGGACCGCGCGGTCAACGCTGAAGCCCGCCGCCTGCTCGACGCGGGCATCGAGCCCGGCGACCGGATCGCCGTCCAGCTGCCCACCGGGATCGGGTTTGTCGTCGCGCTGTTCGGCGCGCTGCGCGCCGGGGCGACCGCTGTTCCGATGGCCGCTGAGCTGCCCGCCCGTGAGCGCGACCGTGTTGTGGACAGCAGTGAGCCCAAGATCGTTATCGATACGCCACCGGATCTTGACGCGACTGCCGACGCGGTGCGCGGAGCGCCAGGCGGCGAGGACATCGCCCTGCTCTGCTACACCTCCGGCACCGCAGGCACGCCCCGGGGCGTCATGCTCTCCCATCGCGCGCTGCTGGCGAACGTGCAGCAGTGCGCGTCGCTGAAGCCCGCGCCGGTCACCTCCACCGACCGTGTCCTGCTCGCGGTTCCGCTGTTCCACGCCTACGGCCTCGGCCCCGGTCTGTTCCAGGTCGCCGCGGCCGCGGCCAGCGCCGTCCTGATGGACCACTTCAGTGTCGAACCCGCGCTCAAGGCGTGTGAGGAGTTCCGGATCACCGCGATCGTCGGCGTGCCGCCGATGTACCAGGCGTTCGCGCAGGTTCCGGCCGAGCGCCTGGCCCAGGCCCTGGCCACACTGCGGCTGCTGACCTCCGGCGCGGCGCCGCTGGAGCCCAGCGTGCTCGTGGCGATGCACCAGGCGACCGGCCTCAACGTCTACGAGGGCTACGGCCTGACCGAGACCGGCCCGGTGCTGACCTGGACCCTCGTCGGCGGGGTCGCGAAGCCGGGGTCGGTCGGACGTCCGCTGCCCGGCGTCGAACTCCGGCTGGTCGACAGCGACGGCACGCCCGGCGACGACGAGGACGAAGGCGACGCGGGCGTCGTGTCCGTCCGCGGCCCCAACCTGTTCAGCGGCTACTGGCCGGACCGTTCGCACGGCCCGGACTCCGACGGCTGGTTCCGCACCGGCGACGTCGGCTACCTGGACGACGACGGCGACCTGCACCTCGTCGACCGCGCCAACGACCTGATCATCGTCAACGGCTTCAACGTCTACCCGCACGAGGTCGAGCAGGTCCTCAGCGAACTGTCCGAGGTTGCCGAGGCAGCGGCGGTCGGTGTCCCCGACGAGCGCGCGGGCGAGCGCGTCAAGGCCGTCCTCGTCCTGCGTGAGGGCGCGGGGCTGACTGAGGACCAGGTGCGCGAGCACTGCGCCGCGCGCCTGGCGAAGTTCAAGGTCCCCGGGCCCGTCGAGTTCGTCACCACGCTGCCGCACTCGATCACCGGCAAGCTGCGGCGCGCGTCGCTGCGCCAGGCCGATAGCGTGTGACCGTGGCACATGTGACCGTGATGACCAGGGAAGGCTGTCACGCCTGCGAGATCGCCGAGGCTGACATCGCGCGTATCTGCGGTGAGCTCGGCGCGACCTGGTCGGCTGAGGACGTCGACGGGGACCCGGAACTGCGCGCCGAGTACGGCGACCGAGTCCCCGTCATCCTGATCGACGGAGCGGAACACGGGTACTGGAAGGTCGAGGAGCCGCGACTGCGTGCCGCGCTCAGCAGTTCAACATGAGGTCGTCGAACCGTTTTTCGGCCTCGGCCTCACTGAACGCCCCTTGTGCGAAGCGCTTGGCGCTGTCCAGGCATGGTTTGACGTTCTCCATGTCCCGCTGAGCCCGCTGCTTCTCCGTGTCGGCTTGGGACCGTGCCTGCTGCGCGCTCCTGAGCTCGTCCGCGGTCTTGGTCAGGTTGGCGCGCACGGTTTCCAGCTCGCTGGTCGTTCCCTTGTGGTCACCCTGCTCGACGAGCCAGAGCGTGGCGAACGCGCCCGTGCCGAGGAAGAAGACGATCGCGAGCACGCTCAGCACAGTCGTGAGCCGGTTGCGCGGCCTGGACGCCGGACCGGGTACGGAAGGTGGTTGCGCCGCAAAGGGACCGCTCGGCGGACCGAGCACAGGAGACGGTTGTGCTGCGAACGGGCCGCTTGGTGGGCCCTTGTGTGGGAGTGGCTTGTGCTGTGAGCAGGTCGCTCGGCGGGCCGAGCACCGGGATCGGCTGGCTGGTCGGGAACTGTGCTGTGGGGCCGGATCCGGGTACTGGGCCGACTTCCGCGACCGGCGTGGCCTGGTCGTGGACCGGGCTGTGCTCGGGCTGTGTCCGCTCTTCGGCGGACTGGTAGTCGCTCGTCGGCAACACCGCAGCCGGGAACTGCTGGCCCGGAAACGGCGCCGGTTCTTCGGGGACCGGTGGCCGGTCGTTGTTGTCTGTCATGTCCGCCCCTGGTTTTCGGTACACGGCCCGTAGCGGGCGTCCTCGCAGCTTCGCGCCGAACTGCGGAATCAGTATCGCTTTCCCGTCGAGCCGAATATCGGCCCGGCTTCCGGAACTCGCAGCGGCTGCGACAAGCCGCTCGGCGGCTGCTCCGTTCGGCCAGTCGCGGTGCGCCGAACGCCATGGCGGCAGGGAAAGCTCCACCACGGCGAGCAGCCTTCCTGCCTGACTCCGGCCCGTGGAACATCGCGATGTCAAACCTTCGCGCGTGGTGTCGTCCGAGGGGGCGAAAACGTAACGGAGTTCTTACCGCTTGGGCTGGGACGTGCGATCCACCGGCCCAAGGCGTCGAATAGGGAGTGTGGAGAACTCTGACACCCGACTGTCCGCAGGACGCGCGATCTGGGCGGGCATTCTCGGGGTGGTGGCCGCCCTGGCGGTCGGGCACCTCGTGGCCGGGCTGCTCGACGGCAACGCGTCGCCGTTCCTCGCGGTCGGCAACACCGCGATCGACCAGACCCCGGCGCCCGTGAAGGACTGGGCGATCGCCACCTTCGGCACCGCCGACAAGGCCGTGCTGCTGAGCGGCATGGCCGTGGTTCTGCTCGGCCTCGCCGCGCTGGCCGGTCTCATGTCACGCAGAAGCCCGGCGCCGGGGACCGTGCTCGCCGTCGTCGTCGGCGGGCTGGGCCTGATCGCGGTGATGGTCCGCCCGGACCTCGGCCAGTTGGCCATCCTCGCGCCGCTGGCGAGCCTGTTCGCGGGTGTCGGGGTGTTCCGACTGATGCACCGGCTCGCCCGGCCGCCGCTGGAGTCGGCCGAACGACGCAGGTTCCTGCAGACCTCAGCCGGTGTCGTCGCCGGAGTGGGCCTCGCCGGTCTGGGCGGTCAACTGCTCGGCAACCGGACCGACGTCGACGGATCCCGCGCCGCGATCGGCACACTGACACCGGCCCAGCCCGCACCGCAACTGCCCGCAAGTGCGGATTTCGTCCCGCGAACACCGCGATTCATCACATCCAACCGGGACTTCTACCGCATCGACACGGCACTGAGCGTGCCGAAAGTGCTCGCCGAGGACTGGGTGCTGCGCGTGCACGGCGGCGTCGACAAGGAGCTGACCCTCCGCTACGAGGACATCCGCCGCATGCCGTTGGTCGAGCGGACCGTGACGCTCGCGTGCGTCTCCAACGAGGTCGGCGGCGACCTGATCTCGACGTCGAACTTCATCGGTGTGCCACTGAAGGACGTCCTCGCCCCTGCGGGCGTGAAACCGGGCGCCGACCAGCTGTTCTCCACCAGCGCGGACGGCTGGACCTGCGGAACCCCGGTCGCGGACATCATGGAACGCGGCCTGCTCGCGATCGGGATGAACGGCGAGCCACTCCCCGTCGAGCACGGCTTCCCCGCTCGAATGGTGGTTCCTGGCCTCTACGGCTACGTCTCGGCGACGAAGTGGGTGGTGGACATGGAGTTCACCCGTTTCGCGGACAAGTCGGCCTACTGGCTCAAACGAGGCTGGGCCGAGCGGGGGCCGATCAAGACCCAGTCCCGCATCGACACGCCGAAGGGGACCGCGCGGGCCGGGAAGGTGACTGTCGCCGGGGTGGCTTGGGCACAGACGCGCGGTGTGACGAAGGTGGAGGTTCGGGCTGACGGTGGGGAATGGATTCCGGCTCGGCTGGCAGCTGAGGTGAACCTTGACACGTGGCGCATGTGGGAGGCCGAGTTGGATTTGGCGCCGGGTGAGCGAACCGTCGAATGTCGGGCGACTGACCGGACGGGGTACACGCAGACGAACGAGATCGCCTTGCCCGCTCCTGATGGCGCGACCGGCTGGCACAGCGTGACTGTCAGCGTGAGTTGATCAACACCGTGGCTGTCGGTGTGGGTTGGCCAATAGCCGTGCCTGTCGGCGTGGGCCGACCAACAGCGTGACTACCAACGTGGGCCGACCAATAGCGTGACTACCAGCGTGGGCCGATCAACAGCGTGATTGTCAGCGGGGGTTGACCAACAGCAGTGCCTGTCGGGCGTGGGTCTGACCGACAGCGTGACCATCGGCGTGGGTCACGTGAGCTGACCGACACCCAGGCGAGTGAATTCCGGCCGAAGTAACCATCGTCAAATCCTGTTGTCCACAACCCGCCAGTAACCCGTTGACCAGGCCTTATTGCCTGTAGACTGGAGCAGGGACGCCCCCCGGGTTGGGTGGGGGACTGTCTTAGGGGTGGGGGCGCCGAAAGTCACGTATTCGTGTGTCCGGTGGTCCGTCGGGTTGCCCGACTGGTCGCCGCGTCCTTGGCTTCCAAGCTTTCGCGGGAGCTATGTCCGTCGCTCTGGTGTTTGGTGTGGTTCGAGACAGGTCCTCGCCGGACGGCAGGCCGCCAAAAGGGGAACACAGGATCTGGAGCCATGGGCTCGTCGTTCTAGTGTTTTTGTGGGTCGGGTGGTGGCGGGTGTGTGCCCTTCCGTATGGCCGGAGGAAACCACAACGGGTCAAGAGGTCGGTAGGGCCTGCGCTGTGGGTCGGTTTGGGTGGGCCGACCTCCTGACCCGTTGTGGTTTGGCTGCGCCCAGGCCATACGGAAGGGAACACACCCGAAGACCACCTATGCGCTTGCGCGCGGGCCGCTCGGTGGTGGACGTTTCGTGACCGGCTGAACACTGGTGGTGCTGGGGCTGGGCCTCGTGATGCCTGGTGTGCTGGCTGTCTTCTTCCTGTGGTTGCTGCTCTGGAAACGTTGATTTGTTGCTGTAGTCCGTCAGGTCACATTCCCCGATCGGCTCGGTCGGGGGATGCTTGCCTGGTGTGGGCTGTGGGCGTCTTGTCGACGGGACGCGGTGTGAACCGCGTCAGGCCCGGTTCCAGCGACTTTGTGCATTCGTTCACAAGTGGCTACCGTAAGCACATCACCCCGGACGCCTTCCAGTCTCCGGTGGTTGTGCGATCAGTCCGGGTTTCGGTGAGGAGTATCAGCGTGGCGGCAGCGCGTGGGCAGCGTGGCGGTGACCGGGATGTTCCTGCCGCACCCAACGCAGCCGAAGTCACCATGCCGATTCCTCCCATCTCCGACGCTCCCATGCAGCGGGCGCGGGCGATTCCCGAGGCCGCCGTCGCGCGGCTGGCTGTCTACCTTCGTGTTCTCTCCGGTATGGCTGAGCAGGGCATCGGTACTCTTTCGAGCGAGGAGTTGGCCGCCGCTGCCGGTGTGAACTCCGCCAAGCTGCGCAAGGACCTCTCGTACATCGGTTCGTACGGCACTCGGGGCGTCGGGTACGAGGTGAGCGTGCTCGTCGATCAGATCGAGCGCATTCTCGGGCTCACTCGCAGTCACAGCGTTGCGGTCGTCGGAATCGGTAACCTCGGACATGCCCTCGCCAACTACGGCGGGTTCCCGAGCAGGGGGTTCCCAGTGGCCGCGCTTTTCGACGTCGACCCCGATCTCGTCGGGGTGCCCGTCGGCGGCCTTCCGGTCTCCCACATCGACGACATTCCCCGGATCTGCACCGAGCGGGAGATCTCCATCGGCGTGATCGCCACTCCGCCCGCCGCCGCGCAGGCCGTCTGCGACCGGCTGGTCGCCGGGGGTGTCGCCAGCATCGTGAACTTCGCTCCGGTCGTTCTCCAGGTTCCCGACCACGTCGAGGTCCGCAAGGTGGACCTCGCCGTCGAGTTGCAGATCCTGTCGTTCCACGTCGCGCGCAGGGCGGACAGCATGAACGTCAACGGGTCGGCGTTGGGCAACGTCGACGGGGTGGTGATCGGCCGATGAGTGTTCTCGCGGTAGGGGTTTCCCATCGCACCGCGGACGTGGACCTGCTTGAGCGGGTCGTGGTCCCCGCCGACAGGGTCGACAAGGTCCTCGCGGACCTGGTGCAGTGCGCAGGCGTCTCCGAGGCCATCCTGGTCTCGAGCTGCAACCGGGTCGAGGTCTACGCCGTCGTCGAGGCGTTCCACGGTGGCCTGTCGGACGTGGTCGAGGTCCTGTCCCGGCACTCGGGCCAACCGATCTCCTCGCTCTACCAGCACCTGTACGTGCACTATGCGGGCGCTGCGGTCGAGCACCTCTTCACCGTCACCGCCGGTCTCGACTCCATGGTCGTCGGCGAGGCCCAGATCCTCGGCCAGGTCCGCACGGCCTACAACGTCGCGCGGGAACAGGGCACGGTCGGTCGTGTCCTGCACGAGCTGACGCAGAAGGCTTTGCGCGTCGGCAAGAGGGCGCACTCGGAGACCGATCTCGACCAGGCCGGTGGCTCGGTCGTCTCGGAAGCCCTGTCCGACGCGGAAACCGTGTTGAACGGTCTCGCCGGGCGGAAGGCGCTCGTGGTCGGTGCCGGTTCGATGGGCGGCCTCGCGGTCGCCACGTTGCGCCGCGCGGAGATCGGGTCGGTCGTCATCGCGAACCGCTCGCGTGCCAACGGTTCCCGTCTGGCGGGCAGGCTCGCCGAGGACGGTGTCCCGGCCAGCGCCGTGGGTCTTGAGGATCTCGCGGACCACATCGCCGAGGCGGACCTGGTTGTCTCGTGCACCGGCGCGATCACCGCGGTCATCCGCCGGACGCACATTGTCAAGCGCGCCAAGCCTTTGGTCATCTGCGACCTCGGGCTCCCCCGCGACGTCGAGCATGGCGTCAGCGACATCGACGGCGTCACGGTCGTCGATCTGGAGAGCCTGAAGCGTCGTCTCGCTGACGCGCCGAGCGGGCAGGGTGCCGCTCGTGCCGCGCAGATCGTCGCCGAGGAAGTGCAGGCGTACCTCGCCGCGCAGCGTTCCGCGGAGGTCACCCCGACCGTCACCGCGTTGCGCCGCCGTGCCGCCGAGGTCGTCGACGCCGAACTCCTCAGGCTCGACTCCAAGCTCCCCGAACTGGATGGCGTGGTACGCGAGGAACTCGCGCGTACAGTCCGGCGGGTTGTTGACAAACTGCTGCACACCCCCACGGTCCGGGTCAAGCAGCTCGCCGCGAACCCCGCGGGCGCCGGTTATGCCGACGCGCTGCGTGAACTGTTCGCGCTCGACCCTGCCAAGCCGGACGCCATCACGAAGTCCCACGCGGACGGTGAACTCTGAGATGAAGCGGACCATCAGAATCGGGACTCGCGGCAGCGCGTTGGCGCTGACGCAGACCGGAACGGTCGCCGAAGCGCTGGAGCGCGATGGCGACGTGAACGTCGAGATCGTCACGGTGAGCACTCCCGGTGACCGCTCGTCCAAGCCGGTCGCCGAGATCGGTGTCGGTGTGTTCACGTCGGCCCTTCGCGACGCGCTCGCTGACGACGAGGTGGACGTCGCTGTCCACTCCTACAAGGACTTGCCCACCGCGCCGGACGTTCGGCTCGCGCTCGCGGCTGTGCCGCTGCGCGAGGATCCGAGGGACGCGTTGGTGGCGAGGGACGGGCTGACGCTCGGCGAGCTGCCGCCCGGATCGACCGTGGGCACGGGTTCCCCGCGCCGAGCCGCCCAGCTGGAAGCGCTGGGCCTCGGGCTGCGGATCGTCGGCCTGCGGGGCAATGTGGACACTCGGGTGCGCAAGGTGACCGACGGCGAGCTGGATGCGGTCGTCCTTGCCAAGGCCGGACTTTCCCGGCTCGGCCGCCTCGACGTGATCACCGAGGTGCTCGAACCGATCCAGATGCTGCCCGCGCCCGCGCAGGGTGCGCTCGCGGTCGAGTGCCGTGTCGACGACGTTGACGTCGAACACCTTCTTCGCTCCATTGTGGACGATCAAGCCACCAGGGCTGCTGTAGCCGCTGAGCGGGCCATGTTGGCCAAGCTCGAAGCGGGCTGCAACGCGCCCGTTGGCGCACTGGCCGATGTCGTGGAGGACCTCGACGACGACGGGCGCGTGGTGATGCGCCTGTCGTTGCGTGGGGTCGCCGCGGTGTACGCGAAGGACGACAACGGCAATCCCGTTGTCGTTGACCTGATTCGCGCTTCGGCCACTGGTGACCTGACCGCTGCCGAGCAGCTTGGCCGTGACCTGGCCGCGGAACTGCTCGACCTCGGCGCCGGAGTGCTCTCCGGCCCCGAGAGCCGTAGTTGATGGGAAGTGCCCTGAAATGACGACCAATGCACGTAAGGCCCCTGGCCGCGTCGCATTCGTAGGCTCCGGCCCCGGCGACGCCGGGCTGCTGACTGTTCGCGCGCGCGAACTGATCGAGCGTGCCGAGCTCGTGGTGACCGATCCGGACGTACCGGCGGGTGTGCTGGCGTACGCCAAGGCGGACGCGGAGGTGCGGCCCGCTGTCGGCCAGCCCGCCGATGTCGCCAAGGACCTCGCCAACGAGGCGAAGGCGGGGCGTTCGGTGGTTCGCCTGGTCTCCGGCGACCCGTTGACGCAGTCCGCTGTGGTCGCCGAGACCCAGGCGGTGGCCAGGAGCACCGCCGCGTACGACGTGATCCCCGGTGTGCCCGCGGGCACGGCGGTCCCGGCATACGCCGGTGTCGCGCTCGGCTCGCAACACACCGAAGTGGACGTTCGCGGCACGGTCGACTGGGCCGGTCTTGCCGGTGTGCAGGGCCCGCTTGTGTTGCACGCCAGTGCGAGCCACCTCGCCGAAGCCGCGTCCTCGTTGGTGGAGCACGGTTTGGCGCCGCAGACGCCGGTCGCCGTCACCTCCGACGGCACCGGCTCGTCGCAGCGCACGATCGACACCACGCTCGCTTCCCTTGCCGCGGATGCCGGTGAGCTCGTCGGGCACCTCGTTGTCACTGTGGGACAAGAGGTCGCCGGTCGTTCCAAGCTGTCCTGGTGGGAGTCCCGCGCGCTCTACGGCTGGAAGGTCCTGGTGCCGCGCACCAAGGACCAGGCGCAGGAGATGAGCGAGCGGCTGCGCATCCACGGCGCGATCCCGTCCGAGGTGCCGACGATCTCCGTCGAGCCGCCCCGCAGCCCGGCGCAGATGGAGCGTTCGGTCAAGGGTCTCGTCGACGGCCGCTACCAGTGGGTCGTCTTCACCTCCACCAACGCGGTCCGCGCGGTGTGGGAGAAGTTCTCCGAGTTCGGCTTGGACGCTCGCGCGTTCTCCGGCGTCAAGATCGCCTGCGTCGGCGAGTCGACGGCCGCGCGTGTGCGCTCGTTCGGCATCATCCCCGAGCTGATCCCGTCGGGTGAGCAGTCCAGCGAGGGCCTGCTGGCCGACTTCCCGCCGTACGACGACATCCTCGACCCGGTGGACCGCGTTCTGCTGCCACGGGCCGACATCGCCACCGAGACGCTGGCTGCCGGTCTGCGCGACCGCGGCTGGGAGATCGACGACGTGACTGCGTACCGCACGGTCCGCGCCGCGCCGCCGCCCGCCGAGACCCGCGAGATGATCAAGACCGGTGGCTTCGACGCGGTGTGCTTCACCTCGTCCTCCACGGTCCGCAACCTCGTGGGTATCGCTGGGAAGCCGCACGCCCGCACGCTGGTTGCCTGCATCGGCCCGAAGACCGCGGAGACCGCGCGTGAGTTCGGTCTGCGCGTGGACGTGCAGCCCGAGGTGCCGCAGATCCCGGCGCTGGTCGACGCGCTCGCCGAGCACGCCGCCCGGCTGCGTGCCGAAGGAGCCCTGCCCCCGCCCCGGAAAACCAAGCGAGCCCGCAGGTAACCCCTCGTGAGTGTTTGGACCGGTTCTAACCGGCCTGAACACTCACGAGCTTGAGCAGCGGAGATTGAGATGTTCCCGAGCCATCGTCCCCGCCGGTTGCGCCGCACTGCGGCGCTCCGGCGAATGGTGAGTGAGACGACGCTGCGGCCTGAGCAGTTGATCCTGCCGATGTTCGTCAAGGAGGGCCTGACCGAGCCGGTCGAGCTGTCCTCGATGCCCGGTGTGCTCCAGCACAGCCGTGACTCGCTGCGCAAAGCCGCTGTCGAGGCTGTGCAGGCCGGTGTCGGTGGCTTGATGTTGTTCGGTGTGCCGCAGCAGCATGACGCGGTCGGTTCGGGCGGGACAGATCCGGACGGGATCCTCAACGTCGCGCTGCGCGACGTGCGGGCCGAGGTCGGCGACAGCACGGTGATCATGTCGGACCTGTGCCTGGACGAGTTCACCGACCACGGCCACTGCGGCGTGCTCGACGCCCACGGCAACGTGGACAACGACGCGACTCTGGAGATCTACGCCGAGATGGCGGTCGCCCAGGCCCGCGCCGGAGCCCACGTCGTGGGCCCGAGCGGGATGATGGACGGCCAGGTCGGCGTGGTCCGCGGCGCGCTCGACGAAGCGGGCCTCCAGGACATCGGCATTCTCGCCTACTCGGCCAAGTACGCCTCCGCCTTCTTCGGCCCGTTCCGCGACGCCGTCGACTCGCAGCTCAAGGGTGACCGCAAGGCCTACCAGCAGGACCCTGGCAACATCAGGGAAGCCATCCGCGAGGTGCAGCTGGACCTGGCCGAAGGCGCGGACATGGTGATGGTCAAGCCCGCGCTGGCCTACCTGGACGTGATCAGCGCGGTCGCGGAGATCTCGGACGTCCCGGTGGCCGCGTACCAGGTCTCCGGCGAGTACGCGATGATCGAGGCGGCGGCCGCGAACGGCTGGCTGGACCGGCAGCGCACGATCATGGAGTCGCTCACGTCGATCCGCCGCGCGGGTGCCGACAACGTGCTCACGTACTGGGCAGTCGAGGTCGCGGGCTGGCTGCGCGAAGGCTGAGGGTAGCGTTCGGACTGTGAAGATGCGCATATCGGGCGGTGACATCGACGCGCCTTCGGTGGTCCGCGTTTCGTTCTGGTCGTGGATCGCCGCCGCCGCGATGGGGCTGATCTATTCCGTGCTGTTCTTCGTCGCCAAGAACGGCCTGATCGAGGAGACGATCAAGGCCCGGCCCGACCTGAACGCCGACCAGATCCGCTCCGGCGCGAGTGCGTTCATTTGGCTGACGCTGATCCTCGCGGTGCTGTTCGGCTCGCTGTATGTCTACTTCGCCTACAAGATGCTGGCAGGCGAGCGCAAGCAACGGGTCCGGCTGCTCATCGCCGGTGTGTTGCACCTGGTGGTCAGCCTTCTGTTCCCGGTCAACCTGATCGTCCTGATCGGCGTGGTGCTGTCCGTGGTCGGTGCGCTCACGATGTACCTGCCTGCCCCCGCCAAGGCCTACTTCACGACCGAGGTCTAGGAGGAGTCCTTCCGTGTCCGATCCGCTTTTCCCCGCGCCGAAGTACCCCACCCCCGAGCAGAAGACCGTGAAACCGCCGGTCCCGAAGGAGATCAACATCGCCTTCGCGGTGTGGGTGCTCAGCTCGGTGCTGTCCGCGGTGCTGCAGGCGCTGGACACAGACGTGTTCGTCGAGCAGTTCATGAAGACGACGGCGAACCAGCCGGCCGAGGCGCAGCTGTCGACGAGCACGGTCCGGACGATGTTCTACGTCGCGTTGATCGTGGTCGCCCTGCTGATGCTGCTGTTCGCGTGGAAGATGCGCTCCGGCCGCAACTGGGCGCGGATCCTGCTCACCGCACTGGCCGTGTTCGGACTGCTGACCCAGGCGTCCGCGGTCGGGTTCGGTGACTGGCTCACGGTGGTGTCGGTGGTGATCACCGCGGCCGGGCTGGTGTACATGTTCGTGCCGCCGTCCAACGCCTACTTCCGCAGCTTCCGCAAGGTGCCGCCCCCACGATGACGGCTCCGGTCTTCTACTCCGAGCCCGGCTCCACCTGGTGGCCTGTCCTGTGGGGGCCGATCTTCGCCGTCGTCGGCGCGCTCGTGGAGTGGACGACCGGGCCCGTGCACGTGCTGGGGTGGGTGATCGTCACCTTCCTGTTCGCCGGGGCCGCCGCGGTGTGGGTGCAGGCCAGGCGCAGGATCTGCTCGGTCGAACTGACCCACCTGACTCTGCGGCAGGGCCGTGAGGAGCTGCCGCTCGACCAGATCGCCGCGGCCGACGAGGAGGTCGGGACGCCGATGGCGGCCCGTGTTCTCGGTGGTGGGCTCGCTGTGCCCCGCAAGTTCGACTCGGTGCCGTTGAAGCTGCACGACGGCACGTCGGTGCTCGCGTGGGCCAAGGACGGCGAGGCTCTCCGGGCTGCCCTGCGCGAGCGGATCGACTCGTGAGAAGCTGCAGGGCGTGACCGCCCAGCCGAAGGCCGCCCCGGAGCAGGAGCCCGAGCTTCCGCCTCTGCCGCCGGTGCGTGCCAAGCTGAACCAGCCGAAGCGCGCGCTCGTCGCCGCTGTGGAGCTGCTGGTCGCCGCCGGGCTGGTCTGGCTGGCTTTCTGGCTGTGGCCGAAGGGCATCGCGACGATCGTCACGGTGCTGGACGACGACCGCCCGCCGTTGGTGTCGCACCGGTACTTCGGACACTGGATGTCACTGGCGGTCCTGTCCGGCACGGTCGCGGCCGTCCTGCTGGTCGACGCCCTGCGCCAGTTGACGCTGGCGGCACGGGCCCGGCCCAAGCACCGCGCCTGACGCTCCCAGTCAACTCCCAGGTCACTTCCAGCTGACTGGGACCTGCCGCGTCGAGCATTGCCGCCATGAGACGCGGACGCCGTGCGTGGCTGATCAATGGTGTGCTCGTGGTGGCCCTGGTCGCCGCGGGCTGGGGTGCGTACACGTTCCTGTGGCCCAGCTCCAACGAGGCCGCGCCAGCCGGTGTCCGGACGGTCGCCGCCACCAGGTCCGATGTGGTCGAGTCCGTGTCGGCTGCCGGGACTGTGCAGAGCAGCTACACAGGGACCGCCGATTTCGCCACCAGCGGCACGGTCGCGCAGATCAACGTCAAGGTCGGCGACACTGTCGGCAAGGGCCAGCAACTGGCCAAGCTGGCCGACGCACAGGCACGCCTGCAGCTCGCCGCCGCCAAGTCCAGCCTGAGCGCGGCCAAGGAGAACCTCGCCAACGCCTCGACCACCACCGGCACGCCCCCGCAGGGCCAGCAGCAACAGAGCACCAAGTCGTTGCAGGCCCAGGTGGACCAGGCCACGGTGAACGTCGACCAGGCCGAGCAGGCACTGGCCGCGACCACGCTGACCGCACCTGGCGACGGCACGGTCACCGCGGTGAACGGCACCGTCGGGCAGAAGTCCGGTTCCGGCGGTTCGACCGGTTCGACTGGTTCCAGCGGTACCAGCGGCTCGACCGGTAGTGGCTCGTCCTCGGGGTCGACCGGGTTCATCACGATCACGAACCTGGCCGGGCTGCAGGTCAGGGCGAACCTCGCGGAGATCGACGTGGCCAAGGTGAAAACCGGCCAGGACGCGACTGTGACGCTGAACGCGCTGCCCGACACCCCGCAGCAGGCCACGGTGACGGCGATCGACCTGACCGCCACGACCGGCTCCAACAACGTCGTGACCTACGGCGTGACGCTCACGTTGAACCAGCCGCCCGCCCAGCTGCGGCTCGGGCAGTCCGCGAGCGTGGCGATCATCGTCGCGAAGGCCGAGGGCGTGGTCGCGATCCCGTCGGCCGCGATGCGCACAGTCGGCACAGCGCACACGGTCACCCTGCTGGCCAACGGCCAGGAGACCAGCCGCCCGATCGAGATCGGCGTGCGCAGCGAGTCCCTGGTGCAGGTGACGTCCGGTGTGACCATCGGCGACCAGGTCGTGCTCGCCACCACTCCGGCCACGGGCACCACCGGCCAGCAGCGCGGCGGGAACACACCGTTCGGCGGCGGGAGCTTCGGCGGAGGCGGCGGTGGCGGTGGCCGGGTGCAGCCGGGCGGGCCTGGGCGATGAACCCGGTCATCGAGGTGAACGCGTTGCACAAGACCTACGGCACCGGCGAGACCGAGGTGCATGCGTTGCGCGGAGTGGATCTTCTGGTGTGGCCAGGGGAATACCTGGCGATCATGGGCGCGTCCGGTTCGGGCAAGTCGACGCTGCTGAACGTGCTCGGCTGCCTGGACGTGCCGACGCGGGGAACGTACAAACTGGACGGAATCGACGTCGGTGACCTGAACGAACGCCAGTTGTCCCTGGTGCGCAACCGGAAGATCGGCTTCGTGTTCCAGTCGTACAACCTGGTACCGAGGACATCCGCTCTGTCCAATGTGGAACTCCCGTTGATCTACGCCGGTGTCGGCCGCAAGGAGCGGCGCACCCGCGCGATGGCCGCGTTGGAGATGGTCGGCCTGGTCGACCGCGCCGGGCACCGGCCGAACCAGCTCTCCGGCGGACAGCAGCAGCGTGTCGCGTTGGCCCGCGCGCTGGTGACCGGGCCCGCGATGGTGCTGGCCGACGAACCGACCGGGAACCTCGACAGCGAAAGCACCGACGAGGTGCTCGCGGTGTTCGAGCGGCTCAACCAGATCGGCCGGACGATCGTGCTGATCACCCACGAGGACCACGTCGCCGAGCGCGCGGCCCGGACAGTCCGCGTCTCCGACGGCCAGATCGTCGAGGACACCATGCCGTGGCACCGGACCGGGGTGCTGGCGTGAAGGCCGGTGAGGTGCTGCGGTTCGCGTTGCGCGGGCTCGCGGCGAACAAACTGCGTTCCGGACTGACGACGCTGGGCATCATGATCGGTGTCGCGGCGGTGATCCTGCTGGTGGCGGTGGGCAGCGGCGCGTCGGCGTCGATCGAGCAGAGCATCGCGGGCCTGGGTACCAACGTGCTGACGGTGTCCCGCGCGGGCGGCCAGGGCTCGACCTCGCGGCCACTGACCGTCGAGGACGCGAAAGCGCTGGTGGACCCGCTCGGCGCGCCGGACGTGAAAGCGAGCTCCCCGGTGGTCTCCGCCCAGGTCACAGCGGTGTACCAGGGCACGAGCTACCAGCTGCCGCAGCTGATCGGTACGAACCCGGAGTACTTCTCGACCTCGAACAGCGTGCTCGCCAACGGCACCGCGTTCACCGCCGACGACGTGACAGCGGGCCGGAAGGTGCTGGTCCTCGGCCCGACGACCGCGCAGGAACTGTTCGGCACAGCGGACCCGGTGGGAAAGCAGGTACTGGCCGACAACATCCAGTTCACCGTGATCGGTGTCCTGCAGTCCAAGGGATCCTCGGGCCTGAACAACGCGGACGACACGGCGCTCGCCCCGCTCACGGCGGTGCAGAACTCGCTGACCGGATACGGCCAGGTGAACCAGATCCTGGTGCAGGCGAAGACGTCCGAGGCGATGTCGGCGGCACAGGCGCAGATCACGGCGATCCTCACCGCACGGCACCGCACAGGCGCGAACCAGACGCCCGACTTCCGGGTGCTCAGCCAGGAACAGCTGCTGGCCACCCGGACGACCGCGACCGAGACGTTCACCGTGCTGCTCGCGTCGGTCGCCGCGATCTCGTTGCTGGTAGGCGGAATCGGCGTCACGAACATCATGCTCGTGACCGTGACCGAGCGGATCAGGGAGATCGGGATCCGCAAGGCGATCGGCGCGACGAGAGGCGCGATCCTCGGCCAGTTCCTGGCGGAGGCGACGCTGCTGAGCCTGTTCGGCGGCGCGCTCGGCGTGGCGGCGGGCGTGATCGGCAGCCGGTTCACGATCGCCGGGATCACCCCGGTGGTCGTGCCGGGCTCGATCGTCCTCGCCTTCGGCGTCTCGGCACTGATCGGCCTGTTCTTCGGCAGCTACCCGGCCGGAAGGGCGGCATCGCTGCGCCCGATCGAAGCACTACGACACGACTAGGAGAAACAGATGTCAGAGCAGCACCAGCAGCAGAACCCGGAGAGTGTGCCGGAGAGTGTGATCGCGGCTCCGGTGGCGGGTGACCTGGACAAGGAACTGACCCAGGCCAAGCGAGGACTGCCCAAACTCACCATCGGCCTCGGAATCGTGGTGCTGGCGCTGGTCGCCTTCTTCGGTGGCGTGTGGACGCACTCGGCGATGGCGGGCTCGTCGACGACAGCGAGCCAGCAACCGCAACGGCAGGGCGGCGGAGGCGGCCCCCGGATCTTCACCGGACCGGGACCCGGACCTGACGGCGGCCAGGGCGGCCAGGGCGGCGGTCAAGGCGGTGGCGGCTTCCGCGGCGGCACAGCGGGAACGGTGGAGCGCGTGGAAGGCAACACGATCTACGTGAAGATGCCGGACGGGTCGGAGGTCAAGGTGACCACATCGGACAGGACCAAGGTGGAGACCACGCAACCGGGAACGCTCTCGGACATCACCCCCGGCACGTCGGTCGCCGTCCAGGGCGAGCGGACCGAGAACGGCGTCACCGCCAACACGATCACCAAACGTCCGGCTGGGTGAGGACCTATGGCACTGGTGTGATCCATGTCCCGTTCTTCCCACCTGACCAGGCGTTCGGGTGGTTTCCGGGACCTGTAAGACTGGCCGGGTGAGCACAGGTGTTGAGCAGGTCAAGACCTCGGCCCAGTTGTTCGAACGCGCGAGCGCGGTGATCCCCGGCGGGGTGAACTCGCCGGTGCGGGCGTTCCAGTCGGTGGGCGGTACGCCGAGGTTCATGGTCAAGGGTGAAGGCGCGTATCTCTGGGACGCCGACGGCAACCGCTACGTCGACCTGGTCAGCTCGTGGGGCCCGATGATCCTCGGCCACGCGCACCCGAAGGTCGTCGAGGCCGTGCGGGAGGCGGCGGTGAACGGCCTGTCCTTCGGCACGCCCACCGCCGGTGAGATCGAACTCGCCGAGGAGATCGTCGAGCGTGTCGCCCCGGTCGAGCAGGTGCGCCTGGTCAACTCGGGCACCGAGGCGACGATGAGCGCGATCCGGCTGGCGCGCGGGTTCACCGAACGGCCGAAGATCATCAAGTTCGCGGGCTGCTACCACGGGCACGTCGACGCGCTGCTCGCCGAGGCCGGGTCCGGGGTGGCCACGCTCGGCCTGCCGACCACGCCCGGTGTCACGGGCGCGCAGGCGAGCGACACCATTGTCCTTCCCTACAACGACATCGACGCCGTCCGCGCCGCGTTCGAGCAGTACGGCGACTCGATCGCAGCGGTCATCACCGAGGCAGCCGCGGGCAACATGGGCGCGGTCGCGCCGGTCAACGGCTTCAACGAGGGCCTGCGGTCGCTGACCAAGCAGTACGGCGCGCTGCTCGTCATCGACGAGGTGATGACCGGGTTCCGGGTCAGCCACGCCGGGTGGTTCGGCCTGGAGGGCGTCGCCGGTGACCTGTACACGTTCGGCAAGGTCATGTCCGGTGGCCTGCCCGCCGCCGCGTTCGGCGGCCGGGCCGACGTGATGGCGAAGCTGGCCCCACAGGGCCCGGTCTACCAGGCCGGGACGCTCTCCGGGAACCCCGTGGCGGTCGCCGCCGGGCTCGCCTCGCTGCGCAACGCCGACGCGGCCGTCTACGACAAGCTCGACGCCAACGCCCACCAGCTGGGTGCCCTCTTCACCGAGGCGCTCGCCGCGAAGGGCGTGCCACACCGGGTGCAGTACGCGGGCAACCTGGTCAGCGTGTTCTTCACCGAGGAGCTCGTGACCGACTACGACGGCGCCAAGAAGGCCGACACCTGGCGCTTCCCGGCGTTCTTCCACGCGCTGCTCGAACGCGGTGTGTACGGGCCGCCGAGCGCGTACGAAGTGTGGTTCGTCAACGCCGTCCTCGACGACGACGCGTTCAGCGTCATCGCCGACGCGCTGCCCCACGCGGCGGCCGCAGCCGCGGAGGCCACACAGTGACCGGGACTCGCACGATCGTCCACATGCTGCGGCACGGCGAGGTGCACAACCCGACGGGCGTCCTCTACGGCCGCCTACCGGGCTTCCACCTGTCCGACCTCGGCCGCCGTCAGGCGCTGACCGTCGCGGAGTTCCTCAAGGACCGCGACATCACGCACGTCGTGGCGTCGCCGCTGCAGCGTGCCCAGGAGACCGCGCGGCCGCTCGTCGACTCGCAGCAGCTGGAGCTGGCCACCGACGAGCGCCTGATCGAGTCGGAGAACGTCTTCGAGGGCCAGAAGGTGTCGGTCGGCGGTGGCTCGCTCAGCTCCCCGAAGCACTGGAAGCACCTGACCAACCCGTTCCGGCCGTCCTGGGGCGAGGCGTACCTCAAGATCGCGCACCGGATGCTCGGCGCCGCGTACCGCGCGCGGGCGGCGGCCCTCGGCCACGAGGCCGTGTGCGTGTCGCACCAGCTGCCGATCTGGACGCTGCGCCGCTTCCTCGAAGGCAGGCGGATGTGGCACGACCCGCGCAACCGCGAGTGCTCGCTGGCGTCCCTGACCAGCCTCGAGTTCTCCGACGAGCAGCTGGTCAGGATCGTCTACCGGGAGCCTGCCGGTGCCACCGACCCGAAGGTGACGGGCGCATGAAACGACCAATCGCGATTGTTGCGGCCGCGCTTGTCCTGGCTGGCTGCTCCACCGGCACGGACGCGGTGGTGCGCGGCACGGAGTTCGACTTCGTCGCCCCCGGCGGCAAGCTGGAGATCGCCTACGACGGCGCCGACCGCAAGCCGCTGCCGGACCTGACCGGCGAGAGCCTGCTGGAGCCGGGCAAGAAGATCAAACTGTCCGACTACGCGGGCAAGGTCGTGCTGGTCAACATCTGGGGCGCGTGGTGCGGCCCGTGCCGCTCGGAGGCGCCCGAGCTGCAGAAGCTCGCCGACGAGCGCAAGGACAAGGGCGTGCAGGTCCTGGGCATCGACGTGCGGGACGACATCCGCACCCAGCCGGTGGACTTCATGCGTGACCGGGGCCTGACCTACCCGTCGATCTACGACCCGGGCAGCCGGTCCCTGCTCGGCCTCAAGGGCTACCCGCGCAGCGCCGTGCCCAGCACGATCATCCTGGACAAGCAGCACCGGGTCGCCCAGGTCTTCCTGATCGGCAAGCTGAAGTCGGACTTCGAGCCGATCCTCGACAAACTCGCAGCTGAACCCTCGTGAGTGTTTCGGCCGGTTCTAACCGGCCAAAACACTCACGAGTAGTGACCAGGGACTTAGGTCCTGGGTGCCGGGTGGGGGCGTGTCAAGGGCCGTGCATACCCTCTAATGCGTGAATCCGACCGAGATCGCGCTGTCGGGGCCGTTGCTGCTGGCCAGCGGTCTGGCTCTGCTCGCGGGCATGATCTCGTTCGCCTCTCCGTGCGTGGTCCCGCTCGTCCCCGGCTACCTGGCCTACCTGGCCGCGCTGGTCGGTGCCGACGCGCCTGCGGTCAACGCGGATGAGCAGCCCAAACGCGGCCGGTACCGGGTGGTCGGCGCGGCCGGGCTGTTCGTGCTCGGCTTCACGGTCGTCTTCACGGTGAGCATCGGCAGCCTGGTGTGGCTGTCGGACCAGTTGCTGCTCAACCGGGACGTGCTGCAACGCGTCGGCGGCGTCCTGATGATCCTGATGGCACTGGTCTTCGTCGGCCTGATACCGATGCTGCAGCGCGACGTCCGGATCCACAAGCTGCCCCGAGGTGGCCTGATCAGCGCGCCGCTGCTCGGCGGGATCTTCGCGCTCGGCTGGGCGCCGTGCATCGGCCCGACCCTGGCCGGTGTGCTGACCCTGGCGGCCAGCACCGGTGAGTCGGGTGTCCGCGGGATCGTGCTGGTCCTGGTCTACTGCGTCGGTCTCGGTGTGCCGTTCCTGCTGATCGCGCTGGGGGCGCGGTGGGCCGTGCGGGCGACCGGCTGGCTGCGCCGCAACAGTCGGAAAGTACAGATCTTCGGAGGTGTGCTGATGTTCGCGGTCGGCGTGCTGCTGGTCACCGGGGTGTGGGGCGAGTTCATCGCGTGGATGCGTTACGCGGTCATCAGCGACGCGGTGCTGCCCCTGTGACTACTACCGGGGTTTCGTTCCTGCGCAACACATGGCGTGGCCTCACGTCCATGCGCACCGCACTGATCCTGCTGTTCCTGCTCGCGCTGGCGGCCCTGCCCGGCGCGCTGCTGCCGCAGCGGACGTTGAACGCCAACAAGGTCGCGGACTACATCGCCGCGCACGGCTGGTGGGGCAGGCTGCTCGACCAGCTCCAGTTCTACAACGTGTACGCCAGCGTGTGGTTCGCCGCGATCTACATGCTGCTGATGATCTCGCTGGTCGGCTGCCTGCTGCCGCGCACGCTGGAGTACGTCAGGGCGGCGCGCGCCAAGCCGGTCCTCACGCCGCGCAACCTCGCCAGGATGCCGCACCACGCCGAGTCCTCCACGGACAGGACTCCGGACGAGGCGATCGAGCACGCGACGAAGGCGCTCAGCGGCTGGCGCATGGTCGTGCGGGACGAGGACAACGGCGCACGCACCATCTCCGCCGAACGCGGCTACCTGCGCGAGACCGGCAACCTGATCTTCCACTTCGCCATGCTCGGCCTGATCATCGCGCTGGCCGTCGGCAAGCTCTACGGCTACGAGGGCCAGGTCATCGTCAAGGCCGACGGCAGGCAGGAGTTCTGCAACTCCGGCGTGCTGGGCTACGACTCGTTCCAGCCGGGCCTGACCGTGGACGGCACGGATCTCACGCCGTTCTGCGTGAAGGTCAAGTCGTTCGACGTGAACTTCCTGCCGACCGGCCAGCCGGACGTCTTCCGGGCGAACCTGGAGTACCAGTCGACCAAGGACCTGGACACCGGCGCGTGGCAGGACTACGGCCTTGAGGTCAACTCCCCGCTGCGCACCGACGGCGACCGCGTCTACCTGCTGGGCCACGGCTACGCGCCGGTGTTCACGGTGACGTTCCCCAACGGCGAGAAGCGCACGATGGACACCCAGTGGCGGCCGGTGAGCCAGGCGACGTTCCTGTCCGAGGGTGCGACGAAGTTCGACCCGCCGGGGATCACGAACTCCGAGGAGCGCCGGACCAAGCAGATCGCGGTGACCGGCCTGTTCGCCCCGACCGCCCAACTGCACGGGAACCTGCTCAACTCCAGCTTCCCCGACCTGCGCAAGCCGATGGTCGCGGTCGACGTGCTGCGCGGTGACCTCGGCATCGACAACGGCCGCGGCCAGTCGATCTTCTCGGTGGACGAGTCGATGGTGGAGAGCGGCAGGCTCAAGAAGGTCGCGCGCAAGAACCTCGCGGTCGGCGAGGAGGTCGCGCTCGACGACAACACCGTCGTCCGCTTCGACGGCGTGCAGCGTTGGGTGTACCTGCAGGTGTCACACGACCCCGGTCAGATCTGGGTGCTCGGGTTCGCCATCGCGATCATCCTGGGCCTCGGGGCGTCGCTGACGATCAAGCGGCGCAGGCTGTGGGTCCGTGTCGGGCCCGGGGCGGACGGCCGGACCGTGGTCGAGGTCGGCGGGCTCGCCCGCACGGACCAGGCCGGATACGGCGAGGAATTCGAACGGCTCTCGGGTGCGGTAACCGGAGGGAAGAACTGATGGTCAACGAGACACTCGCCAAGTTCGGCGACTGGACGTACGGCGCGACCGTGCTGGTCTACGTCTTCGCCATGGCGTTCGCCCTGCTGGAACAGGCCTTCAGCCGCGCGAAACCGCAGCGTGCCGCCGCTCGTCAGCTCGCCACCGTCGGCGCGTCGGGCGCCTCGGCGGACGAGGAAGCCGTGCCGGCCATCGGCCTGCGTCCGCGTGACGAGCGTGACCGGTGGGAGCGCTACGGGCGGATGGGCGCGGCGCTGATGGCTTTGGGCGCGCTGCTGCACTTCGGCTCGCTCGTCCTGCGTGGTCTGGCGGTCGGCCGCGTGCCGTGGGGCAACATGTACGAGTACATGTCCGCGGTGTGCCTGGTCGCCGTGGTCACGTGGATCGTGCTGATGCGGAAGTTCCCGGTCCGCCGGTTGTCCGCGTTCGTGATGCTGCCGATCGTGATCCTGATGTTCCTCGGTGGCACGCTGCTGTACTCCGAGGCCGCGCCGCTGCAGCCCGCGCTGCGGTCGTACTGGATCATCATTCACGTCGCCGCCGCGATCATCGCCTCAGGCCTGTTCCTGGTGCCCGGTGTGGCCAGCATCCTGTACCTGATCCGCAATCGTTATGACGAGGACCCGACGAAGTTTGTCCGGCTCGGCCAGCGGCTGCCGGACGCGGACGTGCTCGATCGGGTGGCCTATCGGACCACGATCATCGCCTTCCCGATCTTCACCTTCGGGGTCATCTGCGGCGGAATCTGGGCCGAGGCGGCATGGGGACGGTTCTGGGGCTGGGACCCGAAGGAGACTGTCGCGTTCATCGCCTGGGTGATTTACGCGGCCTACCTGCACTCTCGCGCCACCGCGGGATGGCGGGGCAGCCGGGCGGCGTGGATCAACATCCTCGGGTTCTCCGCGTCGGTCTTCAACCTGTTCTTCGTCAACCTGGTGACCACCGGCCTGCACTCGTACGCGAACGGATGACCGATACGAACGGGTAACCCCGTTCGACCTGCGCGCACTGCTACGGCTACCGTCGCAGGCGGTGGTCGAGGCGGGCTCGATCTCTGACATCCGCAGGAGGGACTCCGGGGTGACTGGACGCTACGACGACTCCGCTCAGCGGCCCGAAGCCGCGTGGCAGCAGACGCCTAGCGGGGACAATCCTCCGGCTTCTTCCGGGCCTCCGGCTTCTTCCGGGGCAGACGACGAGACAGCCGCCGACCAGCCCGAGCTGTACGTCGAGCCGTCGACGGACTCGGCGCCCTATCCAGCCGACCCCGGCGAGTCGGGACAGCACCCGGTGCCCGGCGGTTCCGGCCCCTATCAGGTGCCCGGCGGCTCGGGTCCGTACCCGGTTCCCCAGCAGGGCCAGTCGGGTCCGCACCAGGTCCCCGGCGGCTCGGGTCCACACCAGGTGCCGGGTGGTTCCGGCCCATATCAGGTTCCGGGCCAGGCCCCTGGCGGTTCCGGTCCCTATCAGGTGCCCGGTGGCTCAGGGCCATACCAGGTTCCCGGTGGTTCGGGGCCGTACCAGGTCCCGCCGCAGCAGCCCGGCTACCAGTACCCGGGCCAGCCGCAGCCGTACCCGCCTCAGCCGTTCCAGCAGCAGCCCCCACAGCCCCAGCAGCAGGCCGCGAACCAGGCGAAACCGGTGCCGCACGACCTGTCCAGCTCACGGCTGATCAAGCAGGAGAAGAAGCGGCCGCAGTCCGGCTGGCGCAAGGCCGTGTACGTGGCAACCGGCCGCACGGTCAACCTTGGCGAGAGCACCGAGGACGCCCAGCGGCGCGAGCTGATCTCCCGTGTGAGCCAGCCGCTGCGGGGCTGCTACAAGATCGCGATGCTGAGCCTGAAGGGCGGCGTCGGCAAGACCACCGTGACCACCACGCTGGGCTCGACGTTCTCGTCGCTGCGCGGTGACCGGGTGATCGCGGTGGACGCGAACCCCGACCGCGGCACGCTCAGCCAGAAGATCCCGCTGGAGACGACGGCGACTGTTCGCCATCTTCTGCGCGACGCGGCCCGCGTGACCAAGTACAGCGACGTGCGCGCGTACACCTCGCAGGGGCCGAGCAGGCTGGAAGTGCTGGCCAGTGAGCAGGATCCGGCGGTGTCGGAGGCGTTCAGCGAGGACGACTACCGGCGCACGGTCGCGCTGCTCGAGCACTTCTACAACATCGTGCTGACCGACTGCGGCACCGGCCTGATGCACTCGGCGATGAAAGGCGTGCTGGACATCGCCGACTCACTGGTCGTGGTGTCGTCCGGATCGGTGGACGGTGCGCGCAGCGCGTCGGCGACGCTGGACTGGCTGGACGCGCACGGCTACGGCAACCTGGTTTCCCGGTCGGTCGCGGTGATCAACTCGGTCCGGCCGAAGTCCGGTTCGGTGGACCTGGACAAGCTGGCCGCGCACTTCGGGGCGCGGTGCCGCGCGGTGTGCCGGATCCCGTTCGATCCGCACCTGGAAGAAGGTGCGGAGATCGAACTGGATCGGCTGCAGCACGGCACGAAGATGGCGCTGCTGGAAGTGGCCGCCACCGTCGCCGACGACTTCGCCGGCAAGCAGTAGCGCCTGGCCCTCGGTCAGACCGGCGGATCTTCGCCGGTCTTCTTGTTGCGTTCGGCCAACCCCTTCAGGAACTCGGGGTCGTCATCAGGGGCGACCGCACCGCGCTCGCGGCGAGCCGTGACTCCGGCCGCCTGAGCGCCGAACGCTCGCCACAGCAGCACCGCGACGGTCAGCGCACCGACCGCGGCGAGCAAATACAGCAATGTCGCCACCTCCTCGAGTTCAATACCCGAGGTTAGCCCGTTTGTACGTCTTGTGCCGTCACCCCATGCAGGCGATGGCCGAATGTGACAGACAAACGTGACTGACGGTGGTGGTGTCAGTCGGTATCAGTCGTTGTGGCTGGCTTCGGTCGTGAGCTCCGCCAGCAGGGTCTTGACCTCGGACTCGCGGAACCGGCGGTGCCCACCCGGCGTGCGGATCGAACCGATCCGTCCGGCGGTGGCCCAACGGGTCACGGTCTTGGGGTCCACCCTGAACAGAGCGGCGACCTCACCAGGGGTGAGCAGTCGCTCGCCGACGTGGCCGATGGTGGCAGTCATCTGGCGCCTCCTAAACACAAATTCCCGGCGTACCGGTCGCATCGTGTCATCTCGCCCGTCGGGTACTCGAACGGCTAAGTAAAGGTAAAGAGGTAGTAAGGGGCAAAACGCCCACTCTGGACATGACCCACGCTGACCAGGCGAAAGAGTCGTCATCGGCGATCCACCCGCGTCGCCGGTGAGTAAAGCCGGTGCCTCCGTGGCCGGAAACTCGACAAAAAAATCACGTCGATGGCGGTGAGCCTGGTCACTTGGCCCCGGAAAGCTTTACCTTCCCCCGACCATACGCCGGATGCCGCTGCCGGTGGCGGCCCGAGGCGGTAGTCGTAGGCTCATCGCGTGGACGACTTGGACCGGCGCATCATCAACGAACTCAGGCTCCACGGTCGCGCCACATACGCCGAACTCGGCCGCCAGGTCGGGTTGTCCGCGTCGGCCGTGCACGAGCGCGTCGGCAAACTCGAAGCCAGCGGCGTCATCACCGGCTACCACGCGACTGTCGACCCGAGCGCGATCGGCCTCGGCGTGACCGCGCTCGTCGCCATCCAGCCGTCGGCCAACACCGAGGACGACGACGTCGCGATCAAGCTGGCCAAGCTTGCCGAGGTCGAGTCGTGCTGGGCGGTCGCGGGTGACGAGGCGTTCGTGGTGAAGGTGCGTGTGCCGACAGTGGACGAGCTCGAACGCTCCCTCGGGCGGCTGCGCCGGATCGAAGGCGTCGCCAGGACACGGACCACGGTGGTGCTCTCCACCCGGTTCGAGGGGCGTCCGAACACCAGTCCGAACACTGCGGCCGCCGAGTAGGCTCCGTGATTGTGGAAGCCCATTTCGGCAGGGACCTGGCGTTGTACACGGCGGCACGGGTCGCGCTCATCGCCGTGGTGACGGCCGTACTCGTGTTGGTCAAGATCCCGCTGCTGGTCGGCCTGGCCGTCGCCGTCATCGTGGCGTTCCCGCTCAGCATGCTGCTGTTCCGCAGCCTGAACCAGCGGGTCACCGCCGGGATGGCCGAGCGTGGCGAGTCCCGCCGGTCCGAGCGTGAACGCCTGCGCGCCGAACTGCGCGGCGACGAAGAAGACGCATAGCCTTTTCGATTTCGGGCAGGTGCCGTTCGTGGAGTGGACATGAAATACATGCTGCTGTTGCACGAACAGGACACCGACTGGACCTCGGTCCCCCAGGACGAGCTCGACAAGGCGCTCAGCGCGCACGGCGAGTTCGTCCAGTACCTCACCAAACGCGGCCGTCCCTTCTCCGGTGAGGCCCTGCGGCCCTCCTACACGGCCACCACACTGCGCCCGAAGGGCGACGGCGTCCTGGTCACCGACGGGCCGTACGTGGAGCTCAAGGAGCACATTGGCGGGTTCTACGTGATCGAGGCCGACACTCTCGACGAGGCGATCGAGGTCGCCAAGCGGGCGCCGATGGGCTCGGGCACCGAGATCAGGCCAATCTGGGACGCATGACCCTCCCGGAACTGGAGCAGGCGCATCGTCGCGGGTGGGCAGCTGTGCTCGCCGCGACGATGCGCCTGACCCGCGATTTCGACGCGGCGGAGGACGCCGTCCAGGAAGCGTTCGAGACGGCACTGGTGGCGTGGCCGCGTGACGGTGTGCCGCCCAACCCGGTGGGCTGGCTCACCACAACCGCGAAGCGCAAGGCGCTCGACCGGATGCGCCGCGCGGACGCGTTGGCCCGCAAACTGCCGTTGCTGCTCGTTCCGGACGACGACCCACCGGTGATCCAGGACCATCGGCTGCGCCTGGTCTTCATGTGCTGTCACCCCGCGCTGTCCATGAACGCCCGCGTGGCGTTGACCTTGCGGCTGGTGTGCGGGCTGCCGACGAGCGAGATCGCGCGGCTGTTCCTCGTGTCGCAGGCGACCATGGCCGCCCGGCTGACGACCGCGAAGAAGAAGATCAGGTCGGCGGGAATCCCGTTCCAGGTGCCCGACGACCTCGCGTCCCGGCTGCCCGCCGTGCTCGCCGTCGTGTACCTGGTCTACACAGCCGGGTCCGTGGATCGCGCGGTGGAACTCGCCGAGCTGCTCGCGTCCCTGCTGCCGGAACCCGAAGTCCTCGGCCTGCTCGCGTTGCTGCGGCTCACCGAGGCCCGCGCGGCGGCCCGGTCGCGGGACGGTGAACCGGTTCCGCTGGCGGCGCAGGATCGTTCGCTGTGGGACCGGTCCGCCATCGCAGCGGCCCTTCCGTTGGTGGCCAAGGCCGTGCGCGGCGGCGGCCCGTACGCGCTGCAGGCGGCGATCGCCGCGCTGCACGCCGAGGCACCGGCGTACGCGGACACGGACTGGCCGCAAATCCTTGCCCTGTACGACGAACTGGTGGCGGTCCACCCGTCGCCGACGGCTGCTCTTGGCCGGGCGGTAGCGGTGGCTGAGGTGCACGGCGCGGCAGCGGGCTTGGCCGAGGCCGACCGGCTCGCCGCAGACCTGGGGCACTACTACCTGCTGCCCGCGGCCCGCGCGGAGTTCCTGCGAGCGTTGGGACGTGTGGCCGAGGCCGCCGAAGCCGACCTGCTGGCCGCCGAACTCGCCCCGAGTAGCGCGGAAGCCGAGTTCTTCCGGCGCAGGGCCGATGCTGTCGATTCGCCAATACCGCCGTGATCCCTCAGTGTGGAATGGGTGTTCTGGCAAATAGTCCTATCTGTTGCTGTCGCGACCGTGGCCGCGCTGGTGGCGGGCTGGTTGACAGGAGTACTGGTCCGCTTCGTGGCGCGCCGCCGTTATCGGCGGACGCTCACTCTGCTGCACGAGAACTGCCACAAGCCGTTCGTCGCCGTGCTCGTGGTCGCGGCGGACTACATCGTGCTGTTCGAGTTCACCAACCGCGTCGTCGCAGGGCTCCGGCACGCACTGCTGCTGGCGTTGATCGTGGTCTCGGCCTGGCTGGTGATCAAAGTCCTCTTCGTGATGGAGGACTTCGTGCTGCGACGGCTGAATATGGACGTTCCCGACAACCGGCGGATCAGACGGCTGCGCACCCAGGTGGCGCTGATGCGCAGGCTCACCGGCGCGGTGATCACGGTCATCGCGATCGCCTCGATGTTCATGACCTTCTCCGAACTGCGCACACTCGGCGCGTCCCTGCTCGCCTCGGCCGGAATCGTCGGTGTGATCGCCGGTCTGGCCGCGCAGACCACGTTGACGAACGTCTTCGCGGGCATGCAGCTCGCGCTGACGGACTCGCTGCGGTTCGACGATGTCGTTGTCGTCGAAGGAGAATGGGGCCGCATCGAGGAGATGACGCTCACGTTTGTCGTCGTGCAGCTGTGGGACGAACGCAGGCTGATCCTGCCGACGACGTACTTCACCAAAACCCCGTTCCAGAACTGGACACGGCACGAGACCCGGGTGATCGGCGCGGTCCAGCTGCACCTGGACTACCGGGCGCCGGTGGAGATCCTGCGCGCGGAGGCACAGCGGGTGGTCGAGGCCTCCGAGCTGTGGGACCGGCGCGAATGGGTCCTGCAGGTCGTCGACTCGACGCCGTGGACGATGGTCGTGCGTGTGCTGGCCTCGGCCGCCGACGCCGCCAGCGCGTGGGACCTGCGGTGTGAGGTCAGGGAGAAGCTGATCACGTTCATGCGCGACAACCATCCGGAGCACCTGCCGGGCGGCACGGACGACACCTATCGCGGTGGTCGCGCAGCGTGACCAGCGCATAGTGTGCCACTGTGACCACAATCGATCGATGTAGTGAGACCACCAGGGACTGGGTCTGCGAAGCGGTCCGGATCATCGAGGCGGACGCCAACCGCAGCGCGGACACCCACCTGCTGCCGTTCCCGCTGCCCGCGGACTGGGGCGTGCGGCTCTACCTCAAGGACGAGTCGACGCACCCCACCGGCTCGCTCAAGCACCGGCTGGCGCGGTCGCTGTTCCTGTACGCGCTGTGCAACGGCTGGATCACCCAGGGCACGCCGGTGATCGAGGCGTCCTCGGGTTCGACGGCGGTGTCCGAGGCGTACTTCGCGCGGCTGCTTGACCTGCCGTTCATCGCGGTGATGCCCGCGTCGACCAGCACCGAGAAGGTCACGCTGATCGAGCGCCAGGGCGGGCGGTGTCACTTCGTCAACGAGCCCAGCGCCATGTACACCGAGTCACGACGACTGGCGGCCGAGCTGAACGGCCACTTCATGGACCAGTTCACGCACGCCGAGCGCGCGACGGACTGGCGTGGCAACAACAACATCGCCGAGTCGATGTTCCAGCAGATGAACCTGGAGCCGCATCCCGAACCGGCATGGGTGGTCGTCGGCGCGGGCACCGGCGGTACGAGCGCGACGATCGGCCGTTACCTGCGCTACCAGTCGATGCGCACGCACCTCGCGGTCGTCGACCCGGAGCGCTCGGTGTTCTTCGACGCCTGGCGCGACACGCTGCCGGAGCTGACCGGCTGCCGTGGGTCACGCATCGAGGGCATCGGCAGGCCCCGGGTCGAGCCGTCGTTCGTCGGCCAGGTGATCGACCGGATGATCAAGGTGCCGGACGCCGCGTCGATCGCCGCGATCCGTTACGTCGAACCGATTCTGGGCCGCCGCGTCGGTGGCTCGACGGGCACGAACCTGTGGGGCGCGTTCGAGGTGATCGCCGAGATGATCGCCGCGGGCAAGCAGGGCAGCGTGGTCACACTGCTGTGCGACGGCGGCGAACGGTACGCGTGCACGTACTACGACGACGCGTGGGTCGCCAAGAACGAACTCGACCTCGAGCCGTACCACCGGACACTCGCCGACTTCTTCGACACCGGCCGCTGGCCGCTATGAAACGACCATGGCCACCGTTGTCGCCACCGCCCAGACGAGCATGGCGAGCGCGGTGTCCTTGAGGACCGGGATCAGCGACGGCCCGGTCGCTCCTGTGTAGACAGTGCGGACGCTCGGCGAGATCTGCAGACCGGCCAGCAGGCCGAGCAGGTACCAGGGGCCGTGGGCGAACGTGAACACGAACGTGATCACGAAGGGCACCAGCGCCAGCACGCTGTAGAACGCCCGCGCGCCCTGGTCGCCGAGCCGCACCGCCATCGTGCGCTTGCCGGACTCGCTGTCCGACGGCCGGTCACGCAGGTTGTTCGCGGCCAGCACCGCCGCGGAGAAGCTGCCGAGCGCGATCGACGCGATCACCGCGAGCCACGTGATCCGTCCGGACTGGACGTACAGCGTGCCGAGCACCGGAATCGGGCCGAAGAACAGGAACACCGCCAACTCGCCGAAACCCAGGTAGCCGTACGGGTTCGTGCCGCCGGTGTAGTACCAGGCGCCGAGCACACAGACGGCACCGACGGCCAGCAGCCACCACTGGCCACCGGCGGCGACCAGCGCGAGCCCGGCGACGCACCCGATCCCGAAGCACGCGAACGCGGCCGTGCGCACCTTGCCCGGTGGCACGAGACCGGAGCCGACCAGCCGCAACGGGCCGACGCGTTCGGCGTCTGTGCCGCGGATGCCGTCGGAGTAGTCGTTGGCGTAGTTCACGCCGACCTGGAACGCCAGCGCGACGACCAGCGCGAGCAACGCCTTCCACCACACGAAACCGCCGATCTCGACCGTCGCGCCGGAGCCGACCAGCACCGGGGAGATCGAGTTGGGCAACGTGCGGACTCGTGCGCCCGCCATCCACTGCGCGACTGTCGCCATGCTGACAGTGTGACAACTCAGCAGCTCGCGGCGCCCGCGACCCCTGAGACATACGCCTTGGCCACGAACTTGCCCGGCGCGATCCGCAGCCACCGGTCGGTGCTGCCCTGACTTCCGGTGACCTGTTCGCCGCCGGTCTCGCACTCGACCCGGACCTGCGCCAGGTGCCCGGCGATGCCGACGACCGGTGCGCTGGACGTGGTGCCACCACGCACGTTGAGCGTGTCGCCGGGCGTGCGGACGTACCCGTGCGCGCCCGGCACGGTCCACAGGTAGGTCACGGTCACCCACGCGTTGCCGGTGAGTTTCAGGCCGTCCCAGAACGTGCCGTCGCCGAGGTCGATGCCCGCCGGGTTGCGCACGTCCCGGCCGAACTGGTCACGCCCGGCGTTGTAGTCGTTCTGGAACGCCGCCTGCGCCTGGGGCGTGCCCTGTGGCAGGTCCTGCCATTCCTGACGCGGGTGGTTCCAGTAGTCGTCACGGGTGTTCCACGGGCCCACATCCCACACCGGTGCCCACGCGCACCGCCCGTTGGCCGCGCAGACCCGCACGGTGTACGTGCCGCTGTTCTTCGGCGACAGGCCGCGCCGCGACGGCAGGGCGGCGAAGTGGTCGCGTTGCGCGATGATGTGCCCGTTCGCGGTCTTCCCGCCGACCAGGCCCTCCCGGGTGGCGTACACGCGATACGTCAACGCCCTCGTGCTCGCCTTCGGCGTGGCGGGATCGTGGCGCAGTCTCAGGCGCGCACTGCGGACTTCGCTGCGTGCGGCGACCACCAGACGGACTTGCACGGTCCTGGACGGCACGTCGAGCTGCCCGGTGTCGGTCCACTCTGTCCACTCGCCGTCCGGCAACTGGGCGCGGACATCCACCTGCGCGCCGGGCGCGTCGGCGGTGAAGGTGTTCACCGGCGCGGGCAACTCGGTGGGCGGGTAGATCGCCATCCCCTCCTCGTCGGCGGTGATGCCGTCCGTGGTGGCGCGGATGTTGGTGCTCTGCGTGCTGTACGCGGTCACCGGGATGACGAGCTCGTCGCCCGCCCGTGCCTGTGACTGTGCCTGTGCCTGTGCGGGCGTTGCCAGCCCGACGAGTCCGAGGGCAACTGTGGCAAACGCGCCCCACCGTCTCACCGCGAACGCCAGGATGAGCGCGTGCGGACAGTGCTGGCGACTTTCGTGGGAGCGGTGTTGAGCCTGCTGCCGTGGGTCGGCGGGCTGCTCACGCCGCACTTGTCGGTGGACAAGTGCGAAGGGGAGTTCTTCACGTGCCTGTTCGCGGGTGCGTCCGCGGCCGTGGCGGGCGTGGTCTTCGCCGCGCTGTTCCCACTCCTGTTCACGGTGGTGTTCGCGCCGCTGCTGAGCGGGATCCTGTTGCGTGTACTGCGCGTCGGGCCGCCAGGCACGATCACCGTGATCGCGCTGGTCCTCGTCTGTCTCAGTTGGACGGCCGCGCGACCGGCGGCGTTCTCGGTGCTCGCCACGGTCATGTGGGGAGTTTGCTACCTGGTCGCGGAGCTGTTGGTCAGCTGGACCCGGGCGCGTCGTGCTCGATCGGGTCGAGTGTCCGCCGAACCGCCGCCCGATCCACCTTCCCCGGGCCACGGAGCGGCAGCTCCGTGACGCGCCGCAGCAGCTTCGGCACGGCAGGCGCGCCCAGTTCGGCACGCACGAGGTCACGCAACCGGTCGAGATCGGCCGCCCCGACGACGGCGGCCGCCACGACCTGGCCCCACTCGGGGTGGTCGATGCCGACCACGCAGGCCGCGTCGACGTGCCGTTCCAGCAGCCGTTCGACCGCGGTGGCCGGAACCTTCACCCCGCCGGTGTTGATCATGTCGTCGGCCCGGCCGAGGATCTCCAGTCTGCCGTCCGCGGCGAACCGGCCGAGGTCGGACGTGACGAACCAGCCGTCGACGAAGCTCTCGGCGGTGAGGTCCGGCCGGTTGCGGTAGCCCCGCGCGAGCGTCGCCCCGGAGATGGCCACCCGGTCGCCGACGAGCGTGACCTCGACCCCGTCCAGTGGCACGCCGTCGTAGACGCAACCGCTTGCGGTCTCGCTCATCCCGTACGCCGACACCACCGGAGCGTCCCCGGCGGCCGCGCGGAGTTCAGCGGAGAGCGGGGCGCCGCCCATCACGATCCCGTCCAGCTTCCTCAGTGCTTCGATGCCTTTGTCGCCCGACACAATCCGGGCGAGCTGGGTCGGTACGAGCGCCGTGTAGTGCCGACCCGGGGTCCGGCACACCTCGTCGACGGCGGCCACGAAGTCCGGCACCCTGAACCCGTCGTCCAGGTTCAGCGCCACCGGTGTCGTCCCCGCGACGAGGGACCTGACCAGCACCTGGATCCCGCCGATGTACCGGGCGGGTGTGGCCAGCACCCACTGTCCGGGCCCGCCGAGACGTCGGTGCGTCGCCTCGGCCGAGGCCAGCAGGGCGCTCGCGGACAGCAACACGCCCTTGGGCTCGCCGGTCGAACCAGAGGTGGCGACCACGACTGCGGTCGGGTCGTCGGCCGAGTCCTCACCAGGACCAAGCGGCCCCGCCAGCGATTCCGGCCCGCCAGGCAGCAGCGCGGGTCCCGATCCGGCCAACGCGGCAGGCAACAGGTCAAAAACCTCGTCGGCGGCAACCGCGGCAACCACCCTCATCAACCCACCCCACGCAACAAAGGCCACCTTGGTTGCGCGGCTTGCACCGAAGGCCACCTTGGGTGCACCGCGCGCACCGAAGGCCGCCTTGGTTGCGCGAGGTGGGGCGTCACTGGGATCACCGTCAGTAGTAGTAGGGGAACGGGGACCAGTCGGGCGTGCGCTTCTGCAGGAACGCGTCCCGGCCCTCGACGGCCTCCTCGGTCATGTACGCCAGGCGCGTGGTCTCACCGGCGAACAGCTGCTGACCGACCAGGCCGTCGTCGATCATGTTGAAGGCGTACTTCAGCATCCGCTGCGCGGTCGGGGACTTGCCGTTGATCTCCCGCGCCCACTCCAGCGCCGTGCGCTCCAGCTCCGCGTGCGGCACCACCGCGTTGACCGCGCCCATCCGGTGCATCTGCTCGGCGGTGTAGTCGCGGCCGAGGAAGAAGATCTCCCGGGCGAACTTCTGGCCGACCTGCCTGGCCAGGTACGCCGAGCCGTAGCCGCCGTCGAAGCTGCCCACGTCCGAGTCGGTCTGCTTGAACCGGGCGTGCTCCTCGCTGGCCAGCGTCAGGTCGCACACCACGTGCAGGCTGTGCCCGCCGCCCGCGGCCCAGCCGGGCACCACGCAGACGACCACCTTCGTCATGAACCTGATCAGCCGCTGGCACTCGAGGATGTGCAGCCGACCGGCCCGCGCGGGATCGATGGTGTCGGATGTCTCACCGCTGGCGTACTGGTAGCCGGTTCGACCGCGAATACGCTGGTCACCACCGGAACAGAAGGCCCAGCCGCCGTCCTTGGGTGACGGCCCGTTGCCGGTCAGCAGAACGCAGCCGACGTCCGAGCTCATCCTGGCGTGGTCAAGCGCCTGGTAGAGCTCGTCGACCGTGTGTGGCCGGAAGGCGTTGCGCACCTCGGGACGGTTGAACGCGATGCGCACAGTCCCCTGGTCCACCGCGCGGTGGTAGGTGATGTCGGTGAAGTCGAAGCCGGGCACCACGCGCCACGAGGCGGGGTCGAACAGCTCCGAAATGACGGTCTCTGACACGTTTGCGAGGATAGGCCGATGAACCCGTCGACCGCGCAGGCCATGGTCATCGCCGACGAACTGGCCCGCAACGACGTGCGGCACGTCGTCGTCTGTCCTGGTTCGCGCAACGCGCCGCTGAGCATGGCGCTGGTCGAGGCGGACGCCCGAGGAAAGCTCAAGCTGCACGTCCGCGTGGACGAGCGTAGCGCCGGGTTCCTGGCGATGGGCCTCGCGGAGGCGACCGGCAGGCCCGCCGCGGTCGTGTGCACCTCCGGCACCGCGGTCGCCAACTTCCACCCCGCGGTCCTCGAGTCGTTCCACTCGGGCGTCGGCCTGATCGTGATCAGCGCCGACCGCCCGGCCGAGCTGACCGGCAGCGGCGCGAACCAGACGATCGACCAGCGCAACCTGTTCGCGCCCGCGGCGATCCTGGTGGACTTCCCGGTCGCCGAGCGCCGCACCGGCCAGAACCCGGTCTGGCGTGGGCTGGTGTGCCGTGCCGTCGCGCAGGCCGAGTCGGGTCGTCCGGTGCAGATCAACGTGCCCTTCCGCGAACCGCTGGTGCCGACCGACGAGCCGGACTGGCCGGAGGCGCTCGACGGCAGGCCGGACTGCGAGCGCTGGACGACGTCGGCGCCGCCGCGGTCGGTGGCCAGCAGCCGGGTCGACTTCCCGCTGCCCGCGCGGACGCTGATGGTGGTCGGCAGCGGCAGGCAGGACCGGGCGGCGGCCGCGTGCGAGGTGGCCACCAGGGCGGGCTGGCCGATCATCGCCGAGCCGGTGGCGTCCACCGGTGGCGCCGTGGCGTTGCGCTGCGGGCCGTTGCTGCTCGGATCGCTCGACAAGGCACCGGATCTGCGTCCGGAGGCGGTCGTTGTCGTTGGCAGGCCGACGTTGTCGCGCGGTGTTCGCGGGCTGATGGGCCGCGCGCCGGTGTACGGGATCGGTGACCATCCACAATGGACTGACCCGCAGTATGTCGCGATCCACGTCCGTGGCTGGCTCGACACTACGGACCTGCGGCACGTTCAAGGCCACGACCCGGAGTGGCTGACCGGGTGGCGCACCGCCGCCGACCGGGCCGCGACCGTCGTGGACAAGCTGCTCGAAGAGGACGACTGGCCGTCCGGCCTGCGGATCGCGCGCGATGTCGTCGCCGCTTTGCCTTCCGGCGCAATGCTTTTCCTTGGGTCGTCGAACCCGGTCCGTGACGTCGACCTGGTCGCCGAGGCCCGCAACGACGTGACGATCCACGCCAACCGGGGCGTCGCGGGCATCGACGGCAACGTCTCCGCCGCCATCGGCCTCGCGCTGGGCTACCAGGACCGCCCGGCGTACGCGCTGCTCGGCGACCTGACTTTCCTGCACGATTCGAATGGCCTGCTGATTGGTCCGCACGAGGCAAGGCCGAACATGACGATCGTCGTTCTCAACGACGACGGCGGTGGGATCTTCTCGTTGCTCGAACAGGGTGCCGAAGAACACAGGTACAGTTTCGAGCGAGTGTTCGGCACGCCCCATGGCGCGGATCTTCGGGCATTGTGCGCCGGATATCGGGTACCGCACGTGTTGGCTGAGTCACCGGAACAATTGCGGGACGCATTGCGGCACCGGCCCGGTCTCCGCGTTGTCGAAGTTCGCGCTGATCGCACACGGTTGCGTGACCTGCACGCTCGGTTGCGCACGGCAGTCACCGAGGCCGCTTTTGGGTGATCTCGTCCTGTGGGACAGGCCCATCGGCGGGTTTTCGCTGCCCGGGTTCGCGGATAGGTTCGCCATTACCTTTCGTTGAACTTGAGGGGGCTGGAGAAATTGCTTCTGCGATCGAGAGTGGCGATCGCCGCGACCGCGGCCGGACTCGTCACGGCGTTATTCGCAACGAGCGCGAGTGCTGCGCCCGCACCGGGTGCTCCCGGTGTCGGCGACGCCTATTACCCGAACGACGGTAATGGCGGCTATGACGTTTCCCACTACAACATCAGGATCACCTACAACCCTGCGACAGACCTGCTGACCGGGACGACCACGATCCTGGCCAGGAGCACGCAGGAGCTGTCCAGCCTCAACGTCGACTTCCTGCTGCCGATCAAGTCGGTGCGGGTGAACAACTTCCCGGCGCGCACGAGTTCGTCGACGCCCGGTGAGGTCACCATCACCCCGCCAAGGGCGATCGGCAACAACCAGAACCTGACGATTGTCGTGCAGTACGAAGGCAAACCGTCGACGGTGAAGGACGCGGCGGGCGCCAACTACTGGAAGAAGACGCCGGACGGCGCGCTCGCGGTGGACGAGCCGCACATCTCGAAGTGGTGGTTCCCGGGCAACGACCACCCGACCGACAAGGCGACCTACGACATCTCCGTCGTTGTGCCGCAAGGCGTCGAGGCGCTGTCCAACGGCACGTTCGCCGGGACGCAGCAGACCCTCAACGGCTGGATCCGCTGGAACTGGCGCACGACCAGTCCCACGGCGACCTACCTGGCCTTCCTGGCGGTCGGCCAGTTCGAGATCCGCACCAGCACGGCGCCCAACGGCCAGCAGGTCGTCAACGCCTACGGCGACGACCTCGGCGCGAACGGCCCGGCCGCGCGTGCCAGCGTGGAGCGCACGCCCGAGGTGGTGGAGTTCCTGGAGAGCCAGTACGGGCCGTACCCGTTCGAGGCGCAGGGTGGCGTGGTGTCCACCGGCCTCGGCTTCGCGCTGGAGACCCAGACCCGCCCGGTGTACAGCACGGCGTTCTTCCCTCGCGGCGCGAACACCAGCGTCGTCGCACACGAGTTGGCGCACCAGTGGTTCGGTGACTCGGTGTCGGTGCAGAGCTGGCGCGACATCTGGCTGAACGAGGGCTTCGCCCGGTACTCGGAATGGCTGTGGGCCGAGAACCAGGCGGAGGGCACGGCAGCCGAGATCGCCCAGTACTACTACGACCGCCGCCCGGCGGAGGACCCGTTCTGGCAGGTCGTCGTCGGTGAGCCCGGCACGGGCAACGAGTTCAACATCGCCGTCTACGACCGTGGCGCGCTCGCCGTGCAGGCGTTCCGCAACGCCGTCGGCGACGACGACTTCTTCAAGATCCTGAAGACGTGGCAGGCGACGAAGAAGTACGGCAACGCCAAGATCGAGGAGTTCATCGCGCTGGCCGAACGGATCTCCGGCAAGCCGCTGTTCTCCCTGTTCCAGACCTGGCTGTTCACCAAGGGCAAGCCTGCCCCCGCCGACCTGGGCAACCAGGCCGTGGCGGCCAGGTCGGCCACTGCGGCCTCGGTGGCGACGCCGCCGAAGGCGATCGAGAAGCTCGACCTGACCCGCGACACCCTGGCCCGCTCCAACCACCTGGACCACGGCCACTGAGTCCCCTCGTGAGTGGTTTGGCCGGTTAGAACCGGCCAAACCACTCACGACGGGTTGAGTACAGTGCGGGCGTGGCTGTGGGTAGGGCGTCGCAGGTTCGCCGGATCGCGGCGATCGCGTTGGTGTCGATCGGTGCGACCGTGACGCTGCTCGCGATCACACTGGTGATCGGGGCATACCGGGAGGACACCGGTTTGAACGCGCACTCGGTGCGGACAACGGCCGAGGTGCTGTCGGTGGCCTTCGACCGCACCCTGGTGCGCTACCAGACCCCCGACGGAGCCGACCACATCCCGCCGGACGGCGTCGGCTACCCGGCAGGCCTGCAGAAGGGCCAGTTGGTCGAGGTCGAGTACGACGCGGCCAAACCCGACCTGGTCAAAGTCGCCGGACGCGGGGCGTACCTCACGCTGATGCCCACCGGCACGCTCGTGCTGTTCGTGTGGCTGGTGATCGGACCGATCCTGTGGTGGTTGCGTCGGTACGGGCCGTTGTTCAGACGTGGTCGCCCACTGTCGCTGTCTCCTGCCACCAGCTGAGCACCTCGTCGGACACCCCCGGCGCTGCCACCAGCAACCCGTCCACGGGCAGCGCGGTGTCCTCGCCGTGCCGGTCGAGCACGGACGCTCCGGACTCGATCGCCAGCGCGACCGCACCGGCCACGTCCCATTCGTGGTAGCTGTGCAGGACGGCCGCGGCAGCGTGACCCAACGCCACCTGAGCGATGGCCAACGCCGCCGAGCCCAGCACCCGGACACCCGCGTGCGCACGTGCCGCGCGCTCGATGAACCCACCCATCCCCGGCCACGGCCCGGTCCGGGTCAGCTCGGTGCACACGATCACCCCAGCCGTGGTGGTCCGGTCGGTCAGCGAGACCTTGACCCCGTTGGCCCGTGCGCCCCGACCCCGCGCGGCCGCGTAGATCTGCCCGCGGTACGGGTCCGCCACCACCCCGACCACCGGGCCTGACGCGTCCACCAACGCGAGGCTGTAGGCGCACCACGGCACGCCCGCGACGTAGTTCGCCGTGCCGTCCACGGGGTCGACGACCCAGCGGTACTCGGCGTCCTCCGAGCCGATGTCGGCGCCGAACTCCTGGCCGACGACCGGCATCCCGGGGAACTCGGCGGTCAGCACCCGGCGGGTGTGCCGTTCCAGGGTCCGATCGGTGTCGGTGACCCAGTCGAACGGCGAGTCCTTGCCCGCGGGCCGCGCCCCGCGGCCAGCGGTCGCGGTGATCACGTCGGTGGCGTCGTTGGCCAACCGGCCTGCTACTTCCAGTGCCCGAGAAAGCAGTCCGGGTGCGACTGGCCTGGGCGGTCGCGACGACAAGAGGGTCATGCCGACCTAGAGTGACCGCGCTGGGTGTCCGGTACGCGACCGGGAGGTGACCAGCGAAGGATCGCAAAACCACACGTTGGAAGTTTCGGCTTCGTTCCCCGGCACGTCATGCGCACGTCGCCGCTGTGCTCGGATTGATGGATCATCGTGGGGACCGTGCGAGTCGCCATCGTCACCGAGAGCTTTCTGCCGCAGGTGAACGGCGTGACGAACTCCGTTCTCCGCGTTGTCGAGTACCTGCGTGACCACGGTCATGAGGCGCTCGTGGTAGCGCCTGGCCCAGGGCCGGACAGCTACCTGCACGCCCCGGTCGTGCGGACCCGTGCGGTCGACGTCCCGGGCGTCACGTCGCTTCCGATCGGCCTGCCAGGGCCGCGGATCACCTCTGCCCTGCTGGATTTCGAACCGGACGTGGTCCACCTCGCCTCGCCGTTCGTGCTCGGCGCGGGCGGGCTGCGCGCGGCCCGTCTGCTCGACGTGCCGACGGTCGCGGTGTACCAGACCGACGTCGCCGGTTTCGCCGCGTCCTACGGACTGGCCAGGGGCGCCGCTGTGGCCTGGCGGTGGATCCGCCGCCTGCACACGTACGCCGACCGGACACTGGCCCCGTCGACAGACGCCGTGCAGTCCCTCGTCCAGCACGGGATTCCCCGCGTGCACCGCTGGGGCCGAGGCGTGGACACGGACCTGTTCAACCCCGCCCGCCTTGACCCCGCGTTGCGCCGTGAGCTCGCGCCCAACGGCGAGACGCTCGTCGGCTACGTGGGCAGGCTGGCGCCGGAGAAGCAGGTCGCCAGGCTGGCCGCGTTGAACGACATGCCCGGTGTCCGGCTGGTCGTCGTCGGCGACGGCCCGGACACCGAAAACCTCAGGGAGAAGCTGCCCGGCGCGGCCTTCCTCGGCTTCCGCACAGGCGTGCCGCTCGCCGAGGCGTACGCCAGCCTGGACGTGTTCGTGCACACCGGCCCGCACGAGACGTTCTGCCAGGCCGTGCAGGAGGCGATGGCCTCGGGCCTGCCGGTGCTCGCCCCGGACTCGGGCGGGCCACGTGACCTGGTGGAGCATGGCAGAACGGGCTACCTCCTGGCTGACATGGACGCGCAACTGCGCCCGGCGGTCGAGGGCCTGCTCGACCCGGCTCTGCGATCCCGCCTGGCCACGGCAGGACGCCGAGCAGTGCAGGGCCGCACCTGGAAGGCCATCTGCGGCGAACTGATCGGGCACTACACGGCGGTGACCCACCTGGCGAAGGCGGCGTGATGCGGGTTGTCCAACTCGCGAACTTCTACGGCCCGAAGTCCGGCGGACTGCGCACAGCCCTGCACCACCTGGGCGCCGGGTACTGCGCACAGGGCCACGAGGTGATCCTGGTCGTGCCCGGCGACCGGTTCGCGGACGAACCGATGCCCAACGGCGTCAGGAGAATCACCCTGCCAGCGCCGAAAATCCCGGGAACAGGCGGCTACCGCGCGGTGGACCCGTGGCGGGTGCGGATGGTGTTGACGAAACTGGAACCCGACCGCCTCGAAGTCTCCGACAGGCTGACACTGAGAGGGATGGGCAGATGGGCGCGGGGCAACGGAGTGCCCAGCGTGGTGATCTCCCACGAACGCCTTGACCGCCTGCTCGAACAGTTCCTCCTGCCGCCCCGCTGGGCGCGCAACGTCGCCGACGTCGCCAACCGCCGAATGGCAGGCGACTACGACACAGTGGTGTGCACAACGGAATTCGCCCGCGAGGAGTTCGACAGGATAGGCGTGGGTAACGTCCGCAGGGTCCCACTGGGCGTGGACCTGTCGACGTTCACCCCGGCCAGGAGATCGCAGGAGCTGAGGAAGGACCTGACGGCGGGAGCGGACACCCTCCTGATCCACTGTGGACGCCTCTCGCCGGAGAAGCACGTGGAGCGAAGCGTGGACACCCTGGCCCAACTCCACACGGAAGGCCACAGCGCTCGCCTGGTGGTGGCGGGAGACGGCCCCAGCATGGGATCGCTGAGACGAAGATCGGCAGGCCTGCCGGTAACCTTCCTCGGCTTCGTCCAGTCCCGAACGGACGTCGCCCAACTCCTGGCAACGGCAGACGTCTCCCTGGCCCCGGGCCCGCACGAGACATTCGGCCTGGCGGCACTGGAAGCACTGGCATCGGGAACTCCGGTAGTGGTCTCGGCATCCTCGGCACTGAGAGAGATAGTCCAACCAGGCTGCGGCGCGGCAGTGGACGACCACGCGGGAGCCTTCGCCGACGCGGTCGAAAACCTACTGGCCGCCCCGGAACCAGGACGAAGGAAAGCGGCACGAGCACGAGCCGAGGAATTCAGCTGGCCCTCCTCGGTGAAAGGAATGCTCAGCGCACTGGCCCTCGGCTGACCTGTGCACGCCAGCAGTTGGTCATGGACCGTCTCCTCGGTCGTAACGATGTTTTCGCTCACCTGTTCAAGTTACCGGCACATACATCGCTCTGACAGTGAATTCACTCGAACGGGTTCAGCGTGGCTTAGAGGGTGCTCAGGTGGCATCACGAGAGGCTTTGTTCTCGCCTAGAGTTCGGTCATGTCGCGTGCCAGCCTGGACAAGAAGCCGCGCGAGGTCGCCGAGATGTTCGACGGCGTCGCGCGCCGGTACGACCGGACCAACTCGGTCCTCACCATGGGATACGACCGGCGCTGGCGCGAGATGACCCGCCGGGTCCTCGACGCCCAGCCGGGCGAGAAGGTCCTCGACCTCGCCGCCGGGACCGGAGTCTCCACGGTGGCCTTCGCGCGCAACGGTGCCTACTGCGTCGCAGCCGACTTCTCGGTCGGCATGCTCAGCAGCGGCGCCGCCCGCGAAGTGCCCAAGGTCGCCGCCGACGCCATGCGGCTGCCGTTCGCGGACGACTCCTTCAACGCGGTCACCGTGGTCTTCGGCATCCGCAACTTCTTCGACACGCAGGCGGCGCTCAGCGAGATGCTCCGCGTGGTCAAGCCGGGCGGGCGGCTGCTGGTCTGCGAGTTCTCGCAGCCGAAGTTCAGGCCGTTCCGGGCGTTGTTCCACTGGGGCATGAAACGGGTCGCGCCCGCCATCGCGAAGATCGTCTCCTCCAACCCGGCGGCCTATCGCTATCTCGGTGAGTCGATCAAGGACTGGCACTCCCAGCGCGGCCTCGCCGAGATCATCGCCAAGGCCGGGTGGGGCGAGGTGGAGTGGATGAACCTCACCTTCGGAACCGTCGCGCTCCACCGCGCCACCAAGGCCTAGGTCCGTTCGGTCACTGTGCAGGTGAGCCCAGTACTCGACAACGGCCGCGCGGGCAGCGGGTCGATGTAGCCGCTGGACTGGAGTTTCAGCCACTGCGGATCCACATCGACCGTGGCGAGTTCCTGCGTGACAGGCTCCAGCCGGACGAAACGGCGAATGTACGCGTCGGCCACCGCCGATGTCGTCACGGTCCACTTCAGCACTCCGCCTTCGGCCGCTTCGGCGTGGGTGGGCGAAACAGTCGGGCCGGAAAAGATTCCGGCCCGACTGGTCTACTTGCCGTCGGTCACTGTGCCGGTGACGTCCAGCGGGTTGCCGGTCGGTGGCCACGCGGAGAACTTCAGCCGGACCGATTCGGCCGGTTCGGCATCCTGGTCGACCACTGTGGGAATGGTGAACTCGCTGCTGAGCTGTCCCGGCTTGATGTCGGCACTCAGCCACAGACGTGCCTTCGACAACGGCCTGGACGGCAGGGGTTGCTCGTTGGAGTGTTCCTTGAACCACTGCGGATCCACGTCGGTCGTGGACAGCTCCTGCCCTTGCACGTCAGGGCTGGCCTGGCCGGAGCGGTACAGCGGCGAGTCGGCCACAGCCGACGTCGTCAGCGTCCACTTCAGCGCCCCGCCCTCGGTGGTCTCGGCGTGCGACGGCGCGATGGTCACCTCCGGCTCCGGGTCGTCGTTGAGCACCATCAGACCGCCGATGTAGCGGCCGGAGACGGTGCCCTGCAGCGCCTTGGCGAGGATCTTGCGGCTCGTGTCATAGCTCCACCTGGTGTTCCCGGTGACGTTGAGCGGGACCTTGAGCGTCTGCTGGCCCGGCTTGACCGTGAACACCTGGGTGGTGAACTTGGCGTCGTCCTCGTAGACGAACAACCGGACTGCGCCCGTGCCGTTGCCGGTCACGGTCACCGGGACGTCGTACGTGCGCGTGCCGGAGTCGCCCTCCTGCACAGACAGTCCGCCGATGTCGATGCGGGGCAGCGCGACCGGACGCGGGTCCGGCAGCCCGTTGGCCCAGCCGTACGCGTCGAGCAGCACGACGTCCCCGGCACCGGCGGTCGGCGTGACCTCCAGTTCGGCCACCTGACGCAGGTCGATGCCGTGTCCAGGCAGGGGCAGGCGGACCTCCTGCGCCCACAGCGCGGTTGTGCGTTCGGTCGCGGGGAGCCCGTCGACGCTGGCCGAGCCGAGCTTCGCCTTGCGGCCACGGGTGTCGGTGATGGTGACGTCGAACCTGGTGCCCGCGGTGTTCGGCGGGACGATCAGCCGCAGCGCCAGGTTCCGTGCTCCGACAAGGGAAACCGGCTTGTCCGGGCGGACCGAACCAGCTCCGGCGAGCTTCACGGCGAACCGGTCGGGGTCGTCGTTCACGTCCCACATCTGCACGTAGTGCGGCTGCCAACTGCCGCGTTCCGAGCCTGAGCAGGAGTTCTGCTCGTCCGGCGTGACGATCTTGCACAGCTGGGCCTGCCCAGTGGTCTTGGTCGCCTGGTTGGGCACGACGAACGAGCCACGCGCGCCACCGACGGCGTGCGACAGCACCCGAGCGGGGCTGGCCGAGGGAGCACTGACTCCGGAGCCGTCGAGCAACGGCAGAACGCGCTGGTCACCGCCGAGGAAAACCCGTGCGGCGGCGGCGATGTAGGTCGCCCCGGCGGTTTGCTGCTGCTGGGCGGTCAGCCGCGTCGGCGTTCCCGGCGAGCACACCGCGTCGGGTTCCTGGCTCTGGAAGTCGTCGAACGCCGGTGCCTCCGCCTGTCCGGGTGTCCATTCGGTGTTGAAGAAGTTGTGGTTCGCGCCGACGAAGTACAGCGCGCTGTGCAGCGCGGTGCCGCGGCTCACGCCTCGGGTGGCGTCGATGTACATCTGGCCCTGCAGGTCGCTGACGTCGCCGTCGCAGCCGGGCAGGATCGTCGCGGACGGCACGTCCGGCACCGGGTCGTGGCCGAAGATCGTCGGTCCGATCAGCAGCGTGCCACGGATGTTCCAGCGCACCGGGCCGGGGTAGCCGGTGTCGCCCGGCGGTGGCGTCAGGCTGTCCATCGCCGCGCGGTTGACGCCTTCGCCGCCGCGCGAGTGCCCCATCAGCAGGACGTTCGACAGGTCGGCGACCGGGCCGTTCTTGACGACATCCGGCGCTGAACCGTGCCCGGCGCCTGCCCAGTCGGCCCACTTGGCCAGGTGCTGGCGCACCAGCGACGAACGACCTTGCGCGCCCTGGTCGATCGTGTCGCCGTCCTGCGCGTTGATGCCGTTCGCCGAGATGGACACGGTCACGTATCCCTGTGAGGCGAGCAGTTGCTGCGCCTGCAGGTAACCCCGGTAGCTCGGGATGGACTTGGTGCCTGCCGGACACGGCCAGACGAACGGGCCGTTGTCGGGGTTCGTGGGGTCGTAGCAGACGCCGTGCCTGCCGTGTAGGAACAACGCGAGTGGTCGTTTGCCCGGCGCACCGACCGGCGCGACCACGTTCGCCTGCATCTCCACTGCCTGCGGGTACTCCGGCAGCCTGATGGAGTCCAATGTGTACTCACCGGCGGCCGTCCTGAACGGGCCGGGCGTGCCGGGGTCGACCGGCGCCGCGGGCAGCGCGGCCGGTGCGGGCAGCGGCTTGGACTGCATCGGCCGCAGCGGTTCGCGCACGTCCAGCCGACGTCCCGACGAGCGGACTGCCAGCTTGCCGGGGTTGACCACGGTCGAGGCGGTGAGCGTGAACGTGCGGTGGTCGCTGGACGGGCGGGCCCGGCCGAGCAGCCGGTCGCCGTCCCAGAACTCGACCGCCGAGTCCCCGACCGGCAGTGGTGTGGGCGATTGCCACACCAGTTGGGTGCCGCTGACCGTCCACCCCGACGGCGCCTGCGGCGGGTTTGTGGACGGCTGTGCCTGCGCCGGTGTGGCCAAACCGACCACCAGCAGCGCAGGCAGCACCAATCTGGATATTCGCATGTGAATTACCCTCCGGTTGTCCTCCGCAACCGGTTGTATCCACACTTTCGGGTAGCCGCAAGGTTGCTTAGCGTAATCAACCTCCGGTTTTCAGCGGTTGACCCAGCGTTCCCGCCAGGCGATGCTCAGCCCGATGGACCGCAGCACCTCGCCGGACTCGACGAGGTGGGCCATGACGTCCTGCTCGGCCTGTGAGCACAGGGTGCTCAACACGGCGGGAATGTCGACCCGGTCGACCGCCGGGTCCAGCGCGATGGAGACCTTCGCCCTGCCCCGAACCACCCCGCTGGGGGTCCGCCGGGAACGCGTGTAGTCCACGCGCCCGCTGGTCACGTGCTCGCCCGACAAAAGGTGGTCGAGCACGGCACCGGGCACGTCACGCAGGGAAGGCAGCTGCCACGACGTCCAGATCGGCCGGTGCACGGTCTCCTCCGGCTCACCGACGCCCGGGTTGACCGGCCCGGTACGCAGCAGCTGGTAGTCCGTCGCGGGGGTGTCCTCGATCGGACTGGTCCGCCGCGCGCCGCGCCGCGCGGTCAGCCCACAGTCACGAGCCAGCGCGCCGAGCCCGGCCCCGATTGGCAGACATTTGCCAGACACCTCGCCGAGGGCTTGACGAGCGGGCGCGACCGGTACGACGACGTTGACGAACGCGATCTCCTGCAGCGTCGCCTCGGAGATCGCCAGCAGGCCGATGTTGCGGGCCAGCAGGTCGGACGCGATCGCCGCCGACGCGCCGACCCTGGCCGGTCCGACGAACGTCAGCAGCTGCGCGCAATCCGGCACCCCGGTCGGCGCCCAGCCGAACAGCTCGGTCTTCTTGCGCTGGTAGATGTCCGGTTCCTGGCGCAGCACCGACCACCACTCGCCGCGCACCCGGCCGAACCTGCGATCGGTGACCTGCAGGCCAAGGCCATGTTCCGCGGCCATCCACGCGATGTCGCGAACCAGCGCCAAGCGTTTGCGCGGGTTGCCGGTGTCCAACGCGATCAGCATCCGCAACGCGAGGCCGTTCGAGACACGCGGCGCCTCACCGGACCCGTCGACACGGAAGCGCGGCGGCGGGTCCTTGAACGGCGCCACCGGTGACTGCAGGAACAAGATCGGCACGTCAGCGCCTGCGGCCGTGGTCATCACCTTGTACGCCAAGGTGATCATCAGGCTGTCGGCGTAGTCCGGGCGCCACGGCTCGTGCCCGAGGGTGAGCAGGATCTCGGTGCTGTGCGCGGAGTCGTACAGGAAGTCCGGGTTGATCATGACACTGCCGTCGAACCGGCCTGGCCCGTTGTCCTGCGCCAGCACGCCGACCTGCGGGTGGCTCGGGGTCACGGGCGACCAGGTGCGCAACTGGAATCCGACGCCACCGGTCCGGACCGACAGCAGCTCGCCGGTGCCGTCCGGTGGCCTGACACTGGGCGGTGGCCCGGTGAAATGCCCGACGCTGAACTCGATCGCGGGGCTCGCGGCGCCCGCGGCCCGTGCGGCGATCTTGGCGAGCGCGGGGTACTGGCGGGTCGCGTTACTCACGGGCGTCACGCCCCAACGTGGAGAAGTTCACGACACAGTCCTGCTTCCTCCTGCGTTTGGCCGAACCGGTGACCGCGGCGACGAGCCAGTTCGGGCAGACCGTGCTGACCGGTACCCGGCGGCGTCGTTTCACCGCGTTGGTGACGTTGTTCACGACCATCGAGACGGCCAGCACCGCCAGCAGCCAGATGGCGACCTCGAACGGCCGCCCGAGCTCGTCGGCCTGCACCGCGGCCACGCACAGCGCGAGCGCGCCCGCGATGATCATCGACAGATACGCGATGTAGCGCGGAAAGAGCCGTAGCCTGCCCAGCACGGATCTGGCCGACGGGATGTCCAGCCTGGCCAGCAGCAGACCGGGAACCAACAGCAACACGGTGACGATCGCGTCGGCCGACGAGACCGGCGAGTGCTCCTCGAAGGTCGGTCTGAGCCGGGTGCCGACGTCGTCGAGGAAGAAGACGCCCCGGAAGATCCCCGGCTGCAGGACCACGCCGAACGCGAGCACCAGCACGGTCACCGCCAGCAGCATCTTGGACACGTTCGACGCCAGCGACGGCGGATCGTCGACCAGCGCGATGTACAGGTTCGCCTCGACCGGTTCGACCGACTGCGGATCGGACCCGAACGGCCTGCGCCGCCAGTGCGCGTGCCCCGCGTTGTCCCTCGGATCGTTGTCCACGTACAGGTCTCTGTCCATATCGGACGATTCGAGGTCGTCGGCGAGGCCGCGCAGCATCGGCGCGGTGAACACGCCGTCGGCCAGCTTTCGGTAGTGGTCGGCCTCGTACTTCTGGGAGAAGTCCGACAGCCACGCGATCAGCGTGCCGTCGTTCGCCCCGAAGGCCGGGCGCCTGCGGGTGAATCCCGCGTAGCACTCGTCGAGGTAGGTGCGGAACGCGTCGAGGTCGCGCTGCCGCCTGCGGCCGAACTCCGCCAGCCGCGAACCGATGCTCTGCAGTTCCTGTTCCAGCAGCTTCGGCGAGACGGAGTTCAGCGCGTCGTACTCCTCCGCGACCGCGCGGATGTCGTTGACCAGTGTCCGCAGCGCGGGCCCGTCCACGTCGCTGGTCAGGAAGAACCGCCGCACCGCGATCTCCGGCGGCACTTCGATGGTCACGTGGTAGGAGTCGACCGCGCGGGGGATCACGGTCTGGTACCGCACGGTGAACTCGTGTCGTGGCAGGCCGCGCCGGATCGTGGCGCGGTTCTGCAGGTCCTGCGAGCGCGCGGGCATGACCGGCGCGTCGAACTGGAGGAACACCTGTGGCCGCGCTGTGGGCACCTCGGTGACCAGCAGGTACTCCGACGACGCGATGTCGAGCAGCCGGAGGAAGGCGCTGTCCGGCGGGAAGAGTTGAACAATCGCCTGCTCGGCTCGTTCCCGGATGCTCTCCGAGTCGGTGGCCCTGCCGCGGTGCGAGTGGTCGCCCGCGAGCTTCGGCGGCTGGCCGCCGTTGTCGATCAGGTTGGCGATCGCGGCCTGGATGAGCCAGCGGGAGCGGTGCCGCCCGTGCCGGATGCCGTAGAGCGGGTCGTCCGGGTCGGCCGTGCGGGGATCGGCGTCGACGAACATGCGGAACGCCTTCGACATGCCCTGGATGAGGGCGGTGGCGGTCTCCTGATGGGTGGCGCGGGGCATGACGGCGCCGTGTGCGTCGCGTACGACGACCGGTGCCTGGTCCGTGCGGGCCTGGCGGGCCACCGGCAGCCAGACGGTTCGGGGGTCGGTGGTGGCGTTGGGGTCGGTGCGCAACGCCTGGCGCTGGTCGTGGCACAGGGCTGTGAGGTTGATGTCGATACTGACCGATCGGGTCATGTGGGTGGAGTCGACCAAGGTCAGGGCTTCGGTCATCCGGTCGACGTGTTCCAGTCGTAACGCCAGCGCGAGCAGGTTGAGACCGAGCGCCTCCTGGTAGCCGTCGTGGGGTGGGGGTGAGGTCGGAATCGGCGTCTGCCATAACGCCGACCGCAACCGGTCAAGGGTCATGGATACCTCCGTGACCATCGTGTCCCAGCGCACGTGCGGCGCGCAGCTAGAATTGCGCCAAGGGGAGATCGTGAAACCATTCACAAGGGAGCGGCTGTGGGTACGCGACGACGCCCGGGTGACGACGCCGAAGTGATCGTCGTCGGTGCGGGCCCGGCCGGATCGACAGCGGCGGCGTATCTCGCCCGAGCGGGCGTGGACGTGCTGCTGCTGGAGAAATCCCAGTTCCCGCGCGAGAAGGTCTGTGGTGACGGACTGACCCCGCGAGGCGTGAAACAACTGATCGACCTGGGCATCGACACCAGCGAAGAAGCAGGCTGGGTGCACAACAACGCGCTCCGGATCATCACCGGTGACCTGCAGCTACACCTGCCATGGCCGGAGCTGTCCTCGATGCCGCCCTACGGAGTGGCGAGGACAAGGCAGGACTTCGACGAACTGCTGGCGAAGGTGGCGGAGCGAAGCGGAGCCCGCCTGCAGCAGAACACCACGGTGATCGGCGCGGTGCAGAACCACGTCGGCCGAGTGACCGGAGTCCGAGCCAAGATCGGTCCGGACAGGACAGAGGTGACGTACTCGGCGCCCCTGGTGCTGGCGTGCGACGGCGTGTCGGCGCGACTGGCCCTGTCGGTCGGAATGGACAAGCACGAAAATCGCCCAATGGGAGTAGCGGTCCGCCGCTACTACGCCTCCCCGAGGTCCAAGGACGACTTCATCGAAGGCCACCTGGAGCTGTGGGACAGGAGTGACCCGGCGAACCCGAGCCTGCTGCCGGGCTACGGCTGGGTCTTCCCCCTCGGAGACGGAACGGTGAACGTCGGCCTGGGCATGCTCTCGACCTCATCAGCCTTCCGCAGCACGGACTACCGAGCCCTGCTTCGCCAGTGGCTGGACGGAACCCCGGAGGAGTGGGGCTTCCGAGAGGAGAACGCGATCGGAAAGGTAGGCGGAGCAGGCCTGCCCATGGGCTTCAACAGAACCCCGCACTACCGAGACGGAATGCTCCTGCTGGGCGACGCGGGCGGAATGGTGAGCCCCTTCAACGGAGAGGGCATCCAGTCGGCGATGGAGTCGGCGAAGATCGCGGCCGAGTGCGTGGTCCAAGCACTGGCCCGCACCGAGGGACCGTCGCGAGAACGAGCCCTGCAGGCATACCCGACGCGGATGCGTGAGCTCTACGGCGGCTACTACCGCATAGCCAACATCTTCGCCAAGATCATCGGAAAGCCGAAGATCATGCGCGCGGCAACGAAGTACGGCCTCCGAGTCAACGCCCTGATCCCCCTGATACACAAGGGACTCTCGGGCTGCTTCGACCCGAAGGACGGAGACATGGTCGACCGAATGATCACGGTCGCCAGCAAACTAGCCCCAGCCCTCCGCTAACCCAAACCCACCCACAAGGCAGTTCGCGTGTCCACCATTGAGGTGCGTGAGTTGTTCGGTCCGCGGCGCAAAGCGGCAGGTGAGCGAGCTGGTGGCGAGTCGGACCGGACGACTCACGCTAATCCGCAATGGTGGACACGCGAAGTCACGCTGGAAAGCGAGACGGTCTGGCTGGAAAGCAGCCGATCCCGGTGGTGAGAGGTGAGCACTCGCGGCTGGTAGGTGACCGCGCAGCGAACCACTATCCCCGCCTTCCAGCCTGGTTTGGCACCCCGCCTTCCAGCCCGGCCTGCGTCTTCGTCTTCCAGCCTGGTTCTCGGCCCGCCTTCCAGCCTGGTTCAACGCGCTGTCGGCCGTTCCGGCACGGCGAGTCAAACTGCTCGACTCGCCACCAGCCGGGCTGGTTGTCGCTTTGCGCCGCTCGCGCGTTCAACTCGCCATGCCGGAACGGCCAACACGCGTTCCCACCGGTTGGTGGGCAGAGTGTCAGCCTTCGGTTTCCCTTGTGTGTTCGGGTGTTTGCCTGGTTGTTCTGGTTGCGTTTGGTGCAACGCCGGGGGGCGCTCTGACCAGGCGGGGGAGGTGCGACAGGGCTCACATGGACGTGTAGGCGCCCTGGCGGTTCCTTCCTGTGAGCCAAGTCTTAGACTTCGGTCACGTCTTGTGAATCGCTTCACAAATTCACGGGATAGCTTGTGAAGACTTTCACAAGCTTAGCGGCAAGCGTTCGCGCTGGTCGGAGCCTGAAAGGGCTGGGAATGGCGGTCTTTGTTAGGCGTGCCTAACCAGGAGGGGTGTGAGCAAGACCCCTTAGGGTGCCGACGAGGGCGGTCGATGCGCGGAAAGGACGGCGTTGTCAATGGTGGGCGACGTGCTGGCCCAAGGCAGTGGTTCAGACCTCGGCTCGTATCTCCCGTTGGTGTTCCTGCTCGCACTGGGGGCGATCTTCGCCGGGGTCTCGGCGACGCTCGGCGCGTTGGTTGGCCCCAAGCGGTACAACCGGGCGAAGTACGAGGCCTATGAGTGCGGCATCGAGCCGTCACCGCAGCCGGTTGTCGGTGGGGGACGTGTCCCGGTCGCGTACTACCTGACCGCGATGCTGTTCATCCTCTTCGACATCGAGATGGTCTTCCTCTATCCGTTCGCGGTCAGCGCGGACGCGCTCGGCGTCTTCGGAGTGGTGGAGATCGTCCTGTTCATCGCGACCGTCGGTTTCGCCTACGCCTACGTCTGGCGCCGCGGCGGACTGGACTGGAACTAGAGGGGCAAGCATGGGAATCGAAGAGAAGCTCCTCCCCAACGGAGTCATGCTGGCCGGCTTGGAGAAGCTGGTGAACTGGGCGCGGAAGAACTCCGTCTGGCCCGCCACCTTCGGTCTGGCCTGCTGTGCCATCGAGATGATGACCGTCGGTGGCGCGCGCTACGACTACGCGCGGTTCGGCATGGAGCGCTTCAGCGCCAGCCCCCGGCAGGCCGACCTGATGATCGTCGCCGGCCGGGTCACCAACAAGATGGCCCCTGTCCTGCGCCAGATCTACGACCAGATGCCCGAGCCCAAGTGGGTCATCGCGATGGGGGTCTGCGCCTCGTCCGGTGGCATGTTCAACAACTACGCCGTTGTCCAGGGCGTCGACCACATCGTCCCTGTCGACATCTACCTGCCCGGCTGCCCGCCGCGTCCGGAGATGCTGCTCGACGCGATCCTCAAGCTGCACCAGCGGATCTCCGAGGAGCCGCTCGGCCCCCGTCGCGCCGCGAAGCTGCTGGAAGAGGGCTTCCAGAAGGCCGAGCTGATCCCGTCATCCGAGCGCTACGCCAAGAAGAAGGGCTGAGCGGTGACCACCCCAGGCGACGAGCACTCGAGTGCCGACCGGCCCGACGAGGGCCTCGAGACCCGCGACGCGGCACCGCAGCCCGGTGTCGTGTCCGGCAAGTCCCGCAAGGGCATGTTCGGTGTCTCCGACGCCGGTGACACGTCCGGCTTCGGCGGCCTGCGGCTGCCCGGGTACAGCCCGGCCCCGGCGGAACGGCCGTACGGTGGCTGGTTCGACGAGGTCACCGACGAGATCATGGCGGCCTTCGCCCGCCGCGACATCCCGGCCGAGTCCGTACTCCAGGTCACTGTCGACCGCGGCGAGATCACGTACTACGTCGCCCGCGAGCACCTGGTCAAGATCTGCCAGACGCTGCGTGACGAGCCCGCGCTGAAGTTCGAGTTCTGCGCGTCGGTGTCCGGTGTGGACTACGGCGTCGACGTGCCGCAGCGGCTGCACTCGGTCTACCACCTGCAGTCGATGACCTACCGGCGGCGCGTCCGCCTCGAGGTCGCCGTCGACGTGGAGGACGCGCACGTGCCGAGTGTCGTCGGGGTCTACCCGACGGCGGACTGGCAGGAGCGCGAGGCCTGGGACATGTACGGGATCGTCTACGACGGACACCCCGCGCTGACCCGCATCCTCATGCCGGACGACTGGGACGGCCACCCACAGCGCAAGGACTACCCGCTCGGCGGCATCCCGGTTGAGTACAAGGGCGCGGAGATCCCCCCGCCCGACCAGCGGAGGTCTTACTCGTGACCACAAACCCGACTGACGCCAACACCACCACCTCGGCGGGCGACCCGTATGCCGCGGAACACCGGCAGACCACCGAGGGACCGGTCTACACGCTGACCGGTGGCGACTGGGACCAGGTGCTCGAGGACGCCACGCACGACGAGCGCATGGTGATCAACCTCGGCCCGCAGCACCCGTCCACGCACGGCGTGCTCCGCCTGGTGATCGAGATCGAGGGCGAGACCGTCACCCAGGCCCGGTCGGTGATCGGCTACCTGCACACCGGGATCGAGAAGAACTGCGAATACCGGACCTGGACGCAGGGCGTCACCTTCATCACGCGCACGGACTACCTCGCGCCGCTGTCGCACGAGGCCGCGTACTGCATGGGCGTCGAGAAGCTGCTGGGCATCCAGGCTCCGCGCCGCGCCCAGCTGATCCGCCAGCTGCTGCTGGAGATCAACCGGATCTCGAGCCACTTCGTCTACCTCGCCACCGGCGGCATGGAGCTCGGCTCCACCACGGCCGCCGCGCTCGGTTTCCGTGAGCGCGAGGTGCTGCTGCACACGTTGGAGTACATCACCGGCCTGCGGATGAACCACGCGTTCATCCGGCCCGGCGGTGTGGCTCAGGACCTTCCGGAGGACTGGAAGGAGTACCTGACCAAGTTCGTCAAGACGATGGAAGAACGCATCGCCATGTACCACAAGCTGTTCACTGGACAGCCTGTGTGGCGTAACCGTTTGAAGAACGTCGGCTACCTGCCGCTGGACGGCTGCCTGGCGCTGGGCATCACCGGCCCGGTGCTGCGCTCCGCCGGTCTGGCGTGGGACCTGCGCAAAGTCGAGCCGTACCTGGCCTACGACGAGGTCGACTTCGAGGTGCCGACCTCCACCGACGCGGACTGCTGGGCGCGCTATCTCATCCGGATGGAGGAGATGGACCAGTCGCTCAAGATCATCAAGCAGACGATGAAGCTGCTGGAGCCCGGCCCGGTCATGGTCGAGGACAAGAAGGTCGCCTGGCCCGCGCAGCTGACCATCGGCCCGGACGGCATGGGCAACTCCCTCGAGCACGTCCGCAAGATCATGGGCCAGTCGATGGAGTCGCTGATCCACCACTTCAAGCTGGTCACCGAGGGCTTCCACGTCCCGGCGGGCCAGGTCTACCAGCCGCTCGAGTCGCCGCGCGGCGAGCTCGGCTACCACCTGGTGTCCGACGGCGGTACGCGGCCGTTGCGCGTGCACGCCCGCGAACCAAGCTTCGTGAACCTGCAGGCAATGCCCGCCATGTCCGAGGGCGGGCTGATCGCGGACCTGATCGCCGCGGTCGCTTCGATCGATCCAGTCATGGGCGGTGTGGACCGATGACCACTTCTGGGCCTGGGCAGACCTACGGCGGGTCCACCGTCGGCAGCGAGCCCACCTACCAGTCGACAGTCGACGATTCGCGGGAAGCGACGGTCGCCTCCGTGCTTTCCGAGGGGCAGACGCAGAAGCTGATCACCGAGGTCGTCGAGGACCTGAGCGTCTTCGACGGGATCGTCGAGCGGGCGCAGGCGATCGTCGCCCGCTACCCGCAGTCCCGGTCGGCGCTGCTGCCGATGCTGCACCTGGTGCAGTCCGTGCAGGGCTACGTCAGCCACGCGGGGATCCAGTTCTGTGCACGGGAACTGAACCTGGCCGACGCGGAGGTCAGCGCGGTGGCCACGTTCTACACGATGTACAAGCGCAAGCCCTGCGGTGAGCACCTGGTCAGCGTGTGCACGAACACCCTCTGCGCGGCGCTGGGCGGCGACGACATCTACGCCAGGCTGCGCGACCACCTTGGCGAGCCGGGCAAGCCGTTGGGGCACGAGGAAACCACGGGCACGCCGGGCGAGCCGGGCTCGATCACGATCGAGCACGCCGAGTGCCTCGCGGCCTGTGACCTGGGCCCCGTGCTGCAGGTCAACTACGAGTTCTACGACAACCAGACGCCGGACAAGGCGGTCGAACTCGTGGACGCGTTGCGGCGCGGCGAGAAGCCCGCGCCGACGCGTGGTGCCCCGCTGACGGACTTCAAGGACGTCTCGCTGCAGCTGGCGGGCTTCTTCGAGCGTGAGTCTGATGTGGACGGTCCGTCGCAGGCGACGGAGACCCTTGCCGGAGCACAACTGGCGCAGGACCGCGGCTGGACGGCTCCCGCGATGCCCGCTGATGTGGCGTTCCCCGAGCTGGAGAAGAAATGAGCACAGTCGACCCGGTGACGCCGGTTCTCACCAAGCGCTGGCTGTCTCCCCGCTCCTGGTCCATCGGGACCTACGAGCAGCTGGAGGGCTACACCGCGGTGCGCAAGGCGCTGGCCGCGACGCCGGAGCAGGTCGTGCAGATGGTGAAGGACTCCGGGCTGCGCGGCCGCGGCGGCGCGGGCTTCCCGTCCGGCCTGAAGTGGTCCTTCATGCCGCCCAACGAGGACAAGCCGCACTACCTGGTGATCAACGCCGACGAGGGCGAGCCGGGGACCTGCAAGGACATCCCGCTGATGATGGCGGACCCGCACTCGCTGATCGAGGGCTGCGTCATCGCGTCCTACGCGATGCGTTCCCACCACTGCTTCATCTACGTGCGCGGTGAGGCCCTGCACTGCATCCGCAGGCTCAACCAGGCCGTCGCGGAGGCCAAGGCCGCCGGGTACCTCGGCAACGACATCCTCGGCTCCGGCTTCGACCTGGAGATCACGGTGCACGCGGGCGCGGGCGCCTACATCTGCGGCGAGGAGACGGCCCTGCTCGACTCGCTCGAAGGCCGCCGAGGCCAGCCTCGCCTCAAGCCGCCCTTCCCGGCGGCGGCGGGGCTCTACGCCGCTCCCACCACAGTGAACAACGTCGAGACGATCGCCTCGGTTCCCTACATCGTCAACGGCGGTTCCGACTGGTTCCGCAAGATGGGCACCGAGAAGTCACCGGGCCCGAAGATCTACTCGATCTCCGGCCACGTCGAGAAGCCGGGCCAGTACGAGGCGCCGCTGGGCACCACGTTGCGCCAGTTGCTGGACATGGCCGGTGGCATGAAGGACGGCATCCCGCTGAAGTTCTGGACTCCGGGTGGTTCGTCCACCCCGATGTTCACCGCGGAGCACCTGGACGTGGCGCTGGACTTCGAAGGCGCCGCGGCTGCCGGGTCGATGCTCGGCACGACAGCCGTGATGGTTTTCAACGAGACGGTGTCCGTGCCGTGGGCCGTGATGAAGTGGACGCAGTTCTACGAGCACGAGTCCTGCGGCAAGTGCACGCCGTGCCGTGAGGGCACGTACTGGCTGGCGCAGATCCTCGAACGGATGGTCGCGGGCAACGGCACCGAAGAGGACATCGACACGTTGCTCGACGTCTGCGACAACGTGATCGGCCGGTCGTTCTGCGCGCTCGGTGACGGTGCGGTCAGCCCGATCCAGAGCGGCATCAAGTACTTCAGGGACGAGTTCCTCGCGCTGTGCCAGCGCAACCGCGAGAAGAACCGCAAGCCTGCACTGGCGGGAGCGAACCGATGACCGTTGCACCCGAGAGGAACGAGCTGGCCGTCCCGGAGGGCCACGTCAAGCTCGTCATCGACGGTATCGAGGTGGTGGCTCCCAAGGGCGAGCTGCTGATCCGGACCGCCGAGCGGATGGGGATCACGATTCCCCGGTTCTGCGACCACCCGCTGCTCGATCCGGCGGGCGCGTGTCGCCAGTGCCTGGTCGAGGTGGAGATGGGCGGCAGGCCGATGCCCAAGCCACAGGCCTCCTGCACCATCACGGTCGCCGACGGCATGGTCGTCAAGACGCAGCTGACGTCACCGGTCGCGGACAAGGCCCAGGCCGGTGTGATGGAGCTGCTGCTCATCAACCACCCGCTGGACTGCCCGATCTGCGACAAGGGCGGCGAGTGCCCGCTGCAGAACCAGGCGCTGGCGCACGGCCGCTCGGACTCCCGGTTCGTGGACACGAAGCGGACGTTCCCGAAGCCGATCCCGATCTCCACGCAGGTGCTGCTGGACCGCGAGCGTTGCGTGCTCTGCCAGCGCTGCACCAGGTTCTCCGCCCAGATTGCCGGAGACCCGTTCATCGAGCTGCTGGAGCGCGGTGCGCAGCAGCAGATCGGGATCGCCGAGCAGAAGCCGTTCCAGAGCTACTTCTCCGGCAACACCATCCAGATCTGCCCGGTCGGCGCGCTGACCAGTGCCGCGTACCGGTTCCGGTCGCGGCCGTTCGACCTGGTGTCCACCCCGGGTGTGTGCGAGCACTGCTCCTCCGGCTGTGCCGAGCGCACGGACTGGCGGCGCGGCAAGGTGATGCGCAAGCTCGCGGCCAACGATCCCGAGGTCAACGAGGAGTGGCTCTGCGACAAGGGCCGCTTCGCGTTCCGCTACGCCACGGCGGGCGACCGGATCCTGCGCCCGCAGGTGCGGGACAAGGAGACCGGTGAGCTGCGGGACGCCTCCTGGACCGAGGCCCTGCAGGTCGCCGCGGAGGCGCTGACCAAGGCGCGCGGGGCGGCCGGTGTGCTGACCGGCGGCAGGCTGACGGTCGAGGACGCGTACGCGTACTCGAAGTTCGCCAGGATCGCGTTGGGCACCAACGACATCGACTTCCGCGCCCGGCCGCACTCGGTGGAGGAGCAGGAATTCCTCGCTTCCACGGTGGTCGGCACGACTCCGGACACGGGCGTCACCTTCACCGCCATCGAGAACGCGCCCACGGTGCTGTGCGTGGCGTTCGAGCCGGAGGAGGAAGCGCCGATCGTCTTCCTGCGGCTGCGCAAGGCGGCCCGCAAGGGCAGGACCAAGGTTGTCCACATCGGACAGTGGACGACGCCGTCGGTCGAGAAGACCTTCGGCACGCTGCTGGCCACCTCGCCCGGCGGCGAGGCGGCAGCGGTGGACGCGCTGCCCGAGCACGCGGCGGACGTGGTCGACGGCCTCGGCAAGCCGGGCTCGGTGGTCCTGGTCGGCGAGCGTGCCGCGCAGGTCCCGGGCCTGTTCTCGGCGCTGCTGCGGCTGTCCGAGCGGACCGGCGTGCGGATCGCCTGGATCCCGCGTCGCGCCGGAGAGCGTGGTGCGGTCGAAGTCGGCGCGCTGCCGACGCTGCTGCCCGGCGGCAGGCTCGTCGCCGACGCGGCGGCCCGCGCCGAGGTCGAGCAGGCGTGGGGCCTTGAGCCCGGCTCGCTGCCCGACGCTCCCGGCCGCGACACGACCGGAATCGTCGAGGCCGCCGCGAACGGCGAGCTGAAGGCGCTGGTCGTCGGCGGTGTCGACCCGTACGACCTGCCGGACCCGCAGTTGGCTCTGCAGGCCCTGAAGAACGCGGGCTTCGTGCTCAGCCTGGAGTTGCGGCACAGCGCGGCCACCGAGCACGCGGACGTGGTCCTGCCGATCGCGCCGACGGCCGAGAAGGCAGGCACCTTCCTCAACTGGGAAGGCCGCCGCCGCGAGTTCGGCACCACACTGGACGGAACCGGCGCGCTGCCGGACTGCCGAGTGCTGGACACGCTCGCGGTCGAAATGGACGCGGACCTGTTCACCCAGACGCCGACGGCGGCAGCGGGCGACCTGGCCCGGCTCGGCGCGACCAGCACAGCCAAGGCAGCGGCCCCCACGCTGGAGTCCCGTCAGCAGGGCCTGCCGCAGAACGACGGCCAGGCGCTGCTCGCGACGTGGCGTCAACTGCTGGACAACGGCTCCATGCAGGACGATGAGCCGCACCTGGCGGGAACCGCCCGCAAGGTCGTGGCCCGGCTCTCCGCGCACACCGCCGAGGTCCTCGGCGTCGACAAGGCCGAAACCGTGACGGTGTCCACCGACAAGGGCGCGGTCACCGCGCCGGTCGAGTACGCGGACCTGCCCGACGGCGTCGTGTGGCTGCCAGGAAACTCCGGCGACGCAACGGTTCGCCGAACTCTCGGAGCCGTGCACGGTAGCCCCGTGAACGTCCACCCAGGAGGGACCGCATGACCAACGCCCTCGAAAACCTCGTGAGTGTTTTGGCCGGTTCTAACCGGACTGACCACTCACGACTCCTGAGCTGGGGAGATGTGGCATGAGCCGGGCACAGCTGCTGGCTGACGACCCGATCTGGCTGATCCTGCTGAAGGTTCTGTTCATCTTCCTGTTCGCGCTGCTCACCGCGATGATCACGGTGTGGGCCGAGCGGCGGCTGATCGGCCGGATGCAGAACCGGCCTGGTCCCAACCGGGTCGGCCCGTTCGGTCTGTTCCAGCCGATCGCCGACGCGATCAAGATGCCGTTCAAGGAAGAGATCGTTCCGCGCACGGCCGACAAGGTGACCTACCGGCTCGCGCCGGTGATCGCGTTGGCACCGACCTTGATCGGCCTGTCGGTGATGCCGTTCGGCCCGGAGGTCTCGATCTTCGGTCAGCGGACCGTGCTGCAGCTGGTCGACCTGCCGGTCGGCGTGCTCGTGGTGCTGGCGGCCTCGTCGATCGGTGTGTACGGCCTCGTGCTCGCGGGCTGGTCGTCCGGATCCCCGTACCCGCTGCTCGGTGGTCTGCGGTCGGCCGCGCAGGTGATCTCGTACGAGATCGCGATGGGCCTGGCGATCGTCGCGGTGATCATGCAGTCGCACTCGTTGTCGCTCGGCGACATCGTCGACTCGCAGCACGGCCTGTGGTTCGGTCTCGCGCTGTTCCCGGCGTTCGTCATCTACATCGTGGCGATGGTCGGTGAGACCAACCGGGCCCCGTTCGACCTGCCGGAAGGCGAGTCGGAGCTGGTGGCGGGCTTCCACACCGAGTACAGCTCGATGAAGTTCGTGATCTTCTACATCGCCGAGTACATCAACATGATCGTGGTCTCGGCGATGGGCGCGACGCTGTTCCTCGGCGGCTACAAGGCGCCATGGGGCATCGAGCTGATCGGCGACGGCTACTTCAACACCGGCTGGTGGCCGATGTTGTGGTTCCTCGGCAAGATCGGGCTGGCGCTGTTCTTCTTCATCTGGCTCCGCGGCACGCTCCCGCGTTACCGCTACGACCAGTTCATGAAGCTGGGCTGGAAGTTCCTGGTGCCGCTCAGCCTGGTGTTCATCGTGGTGCTGACCGTCGTCAACGTGAAGAACGAGTTGTCCGTGACCGGATGGCTGATCATCGGCGCGTTCGCGATCCTCGTGCTGATCGCACTGGTGATGATGATCCCGGACCGCAGGGACCCGAGGTCGGGTCGCGTGCCGATGTCCGGTGGTGGCTTCCCGGTGCCGCCGATCGACCTGCAGATTCCGAGCAAACCGAGGCGGACCAGAGCGGGCCGCTCACGCGCCGGCCGTCGCCAGACCGTGGCGGCTGGGGCAAAGGAGGGCGACGATGGGGTTTCTTGATCCGCTGAAGGGTTTCGGCGTCACCTTCGGGATGATGTTCAAGAAGGTGGCCACCGAGAAGTACCCCGAGGTCAAGAAGGTCACCGCACCTCGGTACCACGGCCGCCACCAGCTCAACAGGCACCCGGACGGCCTGGAGAAGTGCGTCGGGTGTGAGCTCTGCGCGTGGGCCTGTCCGGCGGACGCGATCTTCGTCGAAGGTGGCAACAACACCGACGAGGAGCGTTATTCCCCCGGCGAGCGCTACGGCGCGGACTACCAGATCAACTACCTGCGGTGCATCGGCTGTGGCCTGTGCATCGAGGCGTGCCCGACCCGCTCGCTCACCATGACCAACGAGCACGAGCTGGCCAACGACAACCGCCAGGTGCTGATCTTCACCAAGGAAGACCTGCTGGCCCCGTTGCTGCCGGGGATGGAGATGCCGCCACACCCGATGCGCCTGGGCGAGACCGAGCAGGACTACTACGTGAACGGCCCTGAGCTGGCCAAGCGGGCGGGCATGGAGGAGCACAAGTGAGCTCAGCGATGCTGCTGGCCCAGGCAGGCGCCGAAGTCGCCAAGGTCTCCACCGGCGAGGCGATCTCGTTCTGGGTGCTGGCCCCGATCGCCCTCGGCGGCGCGCTCGGCATGATCTTCGCCCGCAACGCCGTGCACTCGGCGATGTTCCTGGTGCTGACCATGCTCTCGCTCGGTGTGATGTACATGGTCCAGCAGGCGCCGTTCCTCGGCTTCGTGCAGATCATCGTCTACACCGGCGCGATCATGATGCTGTTCCTGTTCGTGCTGATGCTGGTCGGCCGGGACTCGTCCGACTCGGTGGTCGAAGTCCTGCGCGGGCAACGGATCTGGGCGGCCGTGCTGGGTATCGGCCTGGCCGGTCTGCTGGTCTCCGGGGTCGCTGAGGCGCTCACCTCGGTCCGCCCGGTCGGCCTGAACGAGGTCAACGCGGGCGGCGGCAACGTCGCGGGCATCGGCCGGTCGGTCTTCACCGACTACCTGTTCCCGTTCGAGCTGACCTCGGCGCTGCTGATCACCGCCGCGCTCGGCGCGATGGTGCTGGGCCACACGGACAAGTCGAAGCGCATGAACCAGCGGGAGACCGCGGACGCGCGCTTCCGCGGCGAGCACGACCGGCCGAGCCCGCTGCCCGGCCCGGGTGTGTACGCCACGGCCAACTCGGTCGCGGTCCCGGCACTGCTGCCGGACGGGTCGATCGCGCCGGAGTCGGTGTCGGCGATCCTCGCGGCCGCCGCGTCGAGTGAGCTGGAGGCCGACGTGCAGGCCGTCGCGGGCTCCGTTCCCGGTCCGGACGCGCACGCGCTGAAGGCGTCCACAGAGGAGGGCGACAAGTGACCCCCACGTACTACCTGCTGCTCTCCGCGCTGCTGTTCACCATCGGCGCGGTGGGTGTGCTGGTCCGGCGGAACGCGATCGTGGTGTTCATGTGCGTCGAGCTGATGCTCAACGCGGTGAACCTGACCCTGGTGACCTTCGCCAGGATCAACGGTTCGCTGGACGGCCAGGTGATGGCGTTCTTCGTGATGGTCGTCGCCGCCGCCGAGGTCGTGGTCGGCCTGGCGATCATCATGTCCATCTTCCGCACCCGTCGCACGGCCTCCGTGGACGATGCGAACCTGCTGAAGTACTAGGAGAGGTCGCAGGTGTCCCAGAATCTCAGCCTCGCCGCCGCAGAGCAGGTGATCCCGGCGAGCGGACTGGCCAGTTCGGCGTGGCTTCTGATCGCGCTGCCCGCCTTCGGCGCACTCGTTCTGCTGGTAGGCGGCCGTCGCACCAACGGGTGGGGCCACCTGCTCGGCATCACCACGGTTGTCGCGTCGTTCGCCATCGGCGTCGCGCTGTTCTTCGGCTCCGGCAGCGGTCAGATCCAGGAAGCGAACCTGTTCTCCTGGATCCACGTGAACGCGCTGAAGGTCGACTTCGGACTGCGCCTCGACCCGCTGTCGATCACGTTCGTCCTGCTGATCACCGGTGTCGGTTCGCTGATCCACATCTACTCGGTCGGCTACATGGCCGACGACGACGGCAGGCGCCGGTTCTTCGGCTACCTGAACCTGTTCGTCGCGGCGATGCTGATCCTGGTGCTCGGCAACAGCTTCGTGACGCTGTACCTCGGCTGGGAGGGCGTGGGTCTCGCGTCCTACCTGCTGATCGGCTGGTATCAGAACCGCCCGTCCGCCGCGACCGCGGCGAAGAAGGCGTTCCTGATGAACCGCGTCGGTGACGTCGGTCTGGCCGTCGCGATCTTCCTGCTGTTCAAGAACCTCGGCACCACGCAGTACACCGAGGTCTTCGCCAGGGTCGGCGAGCTGTCACCGGCCACGGTCACCGCGATCACGATCCTGCTGCTGCTCGGTGCCTGCGGTAAGTCGGGCCAGTTCCCGCTGCAGGCCTGGTTGCCGGACGCGATGGAGGGCCCGACTCCGGTCTCGGCCCTGATCCACGCCGCGACGATGGTGACCGCGGGCGTCTACCTGATCGCCCGCTCGAACCCGCTCTACAACCTGACCGCCGACGGCCGACTGGTCGTGATCGTCATCGGCGCGATCACGTTGCTGATCGGGTGTGTCATCGGCTGCGCGTACGACGACATCAAGAAAGTCCTGGCGTACTCGACCGTTTCGCAGATCGGTTACATGATCCTGGCGGTCGGACTCGGCCCGTTCGGGTACGCGCTGGGCATCATGCACCTCGTCGCCCACGGCTTCTTCAAGGCCGGACTGTTCCTCGGGGCCGGTTCGGTGATGCATGCCATGAAGGACGAAGTGGACATGCGCAAGTACGGCGGCCTGTGGCGGATCATGCCGATCACGTTCGGCACGTTCCTGCTCGGCTACCTGGCGCTGATCGGTATCCCGCCGTTCTCCGGCTTCTTCACCAAGGACGCGATCATCGCGGCCGCGTTCGGCCAGGAAGGCTGGCGCGCCTGGGTGTTCGGCGGCGCGGCGCTGCTGGGCGCCGGGCTGACCGCGTTCTACATGACACGCCTGATGCTGATGACGTTCTTCGGCAAGAAGCGCTGGAAGGAACTGAAGGCCGAGGACGGCTCGGACTTCCATCCGCACGAGGCCAAGCCGGTGATGACCATCCCGATGATCGTCCTGGCGATCGGCTCGGTCGGCGCTGGTTTCTTCTTCACGCAGGGCGAGCGGTTCGTCAACTGGCTGGCCCCGTCGCTGCAGCCATTGGAAAAGGTCGAGCACGGCGTCATCTCGCACGGCCTGATTCAGATCCTGGTGATCGGCCTGTCGGTGCTCGGTGTGCTGCTCGCGTGGCTGATCGTCGGCCGCAAGGACGTCCCGGTGGTCAAGCCCGCGAGGGTCTCGCCGGTTGTCCGGGCCGCCCGCGCGGACCTGTACGGCAACCACCTCAACGAGGCACTCGTTGCCAGGCCGGGGACCTGGCTGGCCCGCGCGCTGGTCTACGTGGACAACAAGGGCGTCGACGGCCTGGTGAACGGGATCGCGGCGTCGTTCGGCGGTAGCTCCGGCAGACTCCGCCGACTGCAGACCGGGTTCGTGCGTTCGTACGCGCTGAGCATGCTGGCAAGCGGGATCCTCGTGGTCGCCGCGCTGCTGATGGTGAGGTTCTCCTGATGAACACGCAGCCCGCCGCGATGATCGCGGGCACGTCGAGCGGTGGCGCGGGTCTTGTTCTCGCGCTCCTGCTGTTGCCGCTGCTCGGCGGCGTCGTGGTGGCCTTCCTCAAGGACGACCGGCTGGCGAAGCTGACCGCGTTGACGGTCTCGCTGGTCGAGTTGGTCCTGGTCATCCCGACGTGGATCACCTACGTGCCCAACGGTTCGCGGATCCAGCTGTCGATGTCGGTCGACTGGATCCCGTCGTTCGGTGTGCACTTCTCGCTCGGCATCGACGGCATCGCGCTGACGATGATCGCGCTGATCGGCATCCTCACGCCGATCGTGATCGGCGGTTCGTGGGCCGACAAACTGCCGGAAGGCCGTGGCGCGGCGGGTTTCTACTCGCTGCTGCTGGTGATGCAGACGGGCATGATCGGCGTGTTCGCCGCGACCGACGTGTTCCTGTTCTACGTGTTCTTCGAGGCAGTGCTGGTCCCGATGTACTTCCTCGTCGGCCGTTTCGGCGGACCGCGCAGGCAGTACGCGGCGATGAAGTTCTTCCTGTACTCGCTGCTCGGCGGGCTGATCATGCTCGCGTCGGTGATCGGCCTGTTCGTGGTCAGCAAGGACTACAACAACGGCGTCGGGACGCTCGACTGGCAGACGCTGTCGACGGTGATGGACCAGGCGCCGCTGGGCACACAGGTCTGGCTGTTCCTCGGCTTCTTCTTCGCCTTCGCGATCAAGGCGCCGCTGGTGCCGCTGCACACCTGGCTGCCGGACGCCACCGCCGAAGCCCCGATCGGAACTGGTGTGCTGCTGGTCGGTGTGCTGGACAAGATCGGCACGTTCGGCTTCCTGCGCTACTGCCTGCCGCTGTTCCCGGCGGCCAGCAAGGAACTCGCGCCGCTCGTACTGATCCTCTCGGTGCTCGGCATCGTCTACGGCGCGCTGCTCGCGGCGGGCCAGAACGACATGAAGCGGTTGATGGCGTACATCTCCATCGCCCACTTCGGCTTCATCGGACTGGGCATCTTCGCCTTCTCGACGCAGTCGATCGCCGGTTCGGCGCTGTACATGGTCAACCACGGCCTGGCGACCGGGATGCTGTTCCTGGTCGTCGGCATGGTGATCGCCCGCGGCGACTCGCGGGCGATCCGCGACTACGGCGGCTTGGCGAAGCTGACGCCGGTGCTGGCGGGGATGTTCCTGTTCGCCGGTCTGGCGGCGCTGTCGCTGCCCGGCACGAACTCGTTCGTCAGCGAGTTTTTGGTGCTGGTCGGGTCGTACCCGAACGCTCCGGTCTACTCGATCATCGGCGCGGTCGGCATGATCCTCGCCGCGGCCTACGTGCTGTGGGCCTACCAGCGGGTCTTCCAGGGCCCGGTGCGCGGCAACGCGCTGGTCGCCCTGGCCCCCGGGCCCGGCGCCGCGGGCGACCCGGCCAAGACCTCGATCGCGGACCTGGGTGTGCGCGAGAAGGTCGTGCTGGCCCCGCTTGTCGTTCTGATCATCTTCTTGGGCTTCTACCCGGCGCCGGTGCTGGACGTGCTCCAGCCGACGGTGGACGCAACGCTGCAGTCGGTCGGCCTGGCCGACCCAGTGGGAGGCAAGTGACGTGTTGGCTCTACAACCACCAGCGCAGGCGCCGATCGACGCGCCGCAGATCGAGTACTCGGCGATCCTGCCGGTCTTGATCCTGCTCGCGGCGGCGTGCATCGGTGTGCTGATCGAGGCGTTCGTGTCCAAGGCGAACCGGTGGGGCGCACAGGTCACGCTGGCGCTGCTGGCCGTGCTGGCCGCGGGCGTGGCGTTCATCGTCTACGTCACCGGCAATCCGCCGCAGCGTGGCCTGACCACGCTGTACAAGGCGATCGCGGTCGACGGTCCCGCACTGTTCCTGTGGGGCACGCTGTTGGCGCTGGGCCTCGGTGCCCTGCTGCTGATCGCGGACCGCACGGTCGAGCGCGGCGGCGCGTTCGTGGCGCAGGCCGGTATCCGGCCGGGCACCATCCAGGACCGCGTGCAGGCCACGTCGGGCAGCATGCAGACCGAGGTCTTCCCGCTGACGCTGTTCGCGTTGTCCGGGATGATGGTCTTCTGCGCGGCCAACGACCTGCTGACGATGTTCATCGCGCTGGAGGTGCTGAGCCTCCCGCTGTACCTGATGTGTGGCCTGGCCAGGCGCCGCAGGCTGATCTCGCAGGAGTCGGCGGTCAAGTACTTCCTGCTCGGCGCGTTCGCCTCGGCGTTCTTCCTCTACGGCCTCGCGCTGCTGTACGGCTACGCCGGTTCGGTGAAGCTGGCCGACATCGCCAACGCGGCAGCCGGTTCGGCCGCGTCGGACACGTTGCTGTTCGCCGGTTTCGGTCTGCTGGTCGTGGGTCTGCTGTTCAAGGCCTCGGTCGGTCCGTTCCACGCGTGGACGCCGGACGTGTACCAGGGCTCGCCGACTCCGATCACCGCGTTCATGGCCGCGTGCACCAAGGTTGCCGCGTTCGGCGGCATCCTGCGCGTGCTGACGGTCGGCTTCGAGTCGACCAGTTGGGAATGGCGTGGGGTGCTGTGGGTCGTGGCGGTCGCCTCCATGGTGATCGGCGCGGTGCTCGGCCTGACGCAGACCGACGTGAAGCGCATGCTGGCGTACTCGTCGATCGCACACGCGGGCTTCCTGCTCGTCGGTGCGTTGGCGCTGCGGCCGGAAGGCCTGTCGGGCACGCTGTTCTACCTGCTGACGTACGGCTTCACCACGCTGGCCGCGTTCGGCGCGGTGAGCCTGGTGCGTGACGCGTCCGGCGAGGCCACGCACCTGTCCCAGTGGGCCGGTCTGGCCAAGCGGTCGCCGGTGTTGGCGGCGGTGTTCACGTTCCTGCTGCTCGCCATGGCCGGTATCCCGCTGACAAGCGGGTTCATTGGCAAGTTCGTGGTGTTCTCGGCCGGTATCCAGGACGGGATGACGCCGCTGGTGGTGATCGCGCTGGTGGCCTCGGCCGTGGCGGCGTTCTTCTACCTGCGGGTGATTGTGCTGATGTACTTCAGCGACCCGGCGCCGGACGGCCCGACGGTGACCGTGCCCGGTACGTTCACCACGGCGGCGATCACCCTCGGCGTCCTGGTCACGCTGATCCTCGGTGTGGTGCCCACGTTCGCGCTGAACTGGGCGAGTACGGGAACGTTCGCCTTCTAGGCGCTGAGCAACTTGTGCGGGTCCGGCCAGGTGGAAACCTGGTCGGGCCCGTTTTGGCATATGGAGACGGTGTAGAGGTACTGGTCGGGCTCGTCGTCGTCAACGAGGGTGACGAACTCGGCGCTGTAGAGCCCGGAGTCGAGGTCTCCGGGCAGCAGGACGTCCAGGGCCCACGCGGTGAGCCCGCCCGCGAGCTCCTTCACCCCGCCGCCACCGGGGGCCACCTCGATGTGTTCCAGCAGCTTGTAGTGGGGCGAGGGCCGATCCTGCTTGCGTACTTCGAAGAGCCTGTAAGCGTACCGAGTTGCCATTGGTATCCTCCGTGCTTGACAATGAGCGCTCAGTATCGCTGATCGCGGATCAGATGGGCAATCCACGGATGGGTGACATGGAACCGACATCGAGCACGATCCAAGCCTGGGAACTGGGCCTCCGGTTGAAGGAACGGCGCGAGGAACTGGGGATGACCACTGCAGTGGCAGGCAGGGCCACCGGACTGGGTGGCACGAACCTGTCGGCGATCGAGACGGGCAGGCGCAAACTGCCCCCACTGCGGATGCCGGACGTAGCGAATGTCTACGGATGGACTGCCGACGAGATGTCCACTGTGGAGGAGCTGCGGGCGGGGGCGGATCGTCGCGAGTGGTACCACGACTACGCCCACATCTACTCGGACGAGTTCATCCGCTTCCTGGGCCTCGAAGCCGGTGCCGTGAGCGTTCGGATCTACCAGTGCGAGGTGATTCCAGGGCTGTTGCAGACAACTGACTACGCCAGGGCGATGATCAATGGCGGTGGACCATACATCCGTCCTGTCGAGGTCGACGTGCGGGTGGAGTCCCGTCTACGCCGCACGGCCCGACTGAGTGGCGACTGTCCGCTGAACATCTCGATCGTGCTCGGCCAAGCCGCGCTGCTGCAACGTGTAGGTGGCACTGAGGTCATGCGCGCTCAGTTGGAACAACTCGCTGAGATGGCCTCCGGGCAAGTTGATGTTCGAGTGATGCCGTTCGGTGTCGGTGCGCATCCACTGATCGGCAACTCGGTAGAGCTGTTCTCGTTCGCATCGGCACGGTTGCCCAACGTGCTGTGGCAGGAAACCGTTACCTCTAGGGCAATCGTGGATGAGCGAAGTAAGATTCTGGAAGCGACCGCCAGCTTGGATGAAGCGACGGAACGGGCCTTGAGTCGTGGAGACTCGCTGGCGCTTATCCGCCAAGTGCTCAGGGAGTTGGAATGACTCGTGGGTGGTTCAAGTCCAGCCGTAGCAATCCTGCCGGTAGCTGCGTCGAGGTGAATCTCGACATTTCGGGCGTCGTGCGTGTCCGGGACAGCAAGAATCCTGCTTCTGGTGAGCTCCGTCTCCCGGCTATTGCCTGGCGGAGTGCCCTGCGCCACGGTCTGTCTACCTGACCAGCGTTGTCGTGCTCTCAGCGTTTACGCTGGAGGGGCTGGTAACACTGCTGCGGGAGCGACGACGACGTGACAGCCGAACAAACGCCTGCCGTTCCTGGCTCTGGCCTGCCCCTGGGCCTGAGTGCTGCCGATCCTGACCTTGTGCGGGCCGTGGGCGTCGCCCTCTCCGACGTGGAGAAGATCCTGCACGGGGTCGCCGACAGTGAGGTCTCGTTCATCGACGAGGCAGCGTTGCACCTGGTCAACGCGGGTGGCAAGCGTTTTCGTCCGCTGTTCACCTTGATTTCCTCACACATTGCGGACGGTCCGCTGCCCGACGTCATCACGGCCGCCGCGGCCGTCGAGCTCGTGCACCTGGCCACCCTGTACCACGACGACGTCATGGACGAGGCGACCATGCGGCGCGGCGCGGACAGCGTGAACGCCCGGTGGGACAACACCATCGCCATCCTGACCGGCGACTTCCTCTTCGCGCACGCGTCCGGCCTGGTCGCGGACCTCGGTACGGACGCGGCCCGGATCATCGCCGAGACGTTCTCCGAGCTGGTCACCGGCCAGATGCGGGAGACCGTCGGTCCGGCGGCCGGTGAGGATCCCGTTGACCACTACCTGTCGGTCATCGGCCAGAAGACCGGTTCGCTGATCGCCACCTCAGGCCGTTACGCGGGCATGTTCTCCAACGCCACGGTCGAGCAGACCGAGGCGCTGCACCGCTACGGCAAGATCATCGGCGCGGCCTTCCAGATCTCCGACGACATCATCGACATCGCGTCCCCTGCGGCCGAGTCGGGCAAGACCCCCGGCACCGACCTGCGGGAAGGCGTGAAAACTCTGCCGATGATCCACGCGCTGGCAGTGGACGGCAACGACCGCCTCACCGAACTGCTCGCCGGACCGATCTCCGACGACGCCGAGGTGGCCGAAGCGCTCGACCTGCTGCGCAGCTCCAAGGGCATGCAACGCGCACGGGAAACTCTCGAGCAGTACGCCGAGCGTGCGCAGACCGCGCTCGCAGTCCTGCCCGAAGGCCCGGCTCGTGACGCCCTTGAGCTGCTCACGCGCTATGTGATCGAGCGGACTCGCTAAGACCGGACATGGTGATCTCGCCTGGCCCGTAGGGTGGAAGCGAGGGTGAGGTCCACGAGGGAGCAGGTGCATGCAGATCTTCGGCCAGGTCTGGCTATGGAGCATTGGATCGTTCCTCCTCGGGGTGTTGTTCACCTGGTTGCTGCTGGTCAACCCGGCACGCAGGCGGTTGACCGAGCTTGAGGAGGCGGCCAGCCGCCAGCCCGCTCCCCAGCGGCAGCCGACGCGGGTGGCCGAGCCGGTCGGCCAGCCGACCGGCAAGGAAACCGACCGCTTCCTCGACGACCTCTTCGAATCCCCCAACGCGCCGAAGGCCCAGCCACCGCTCCTGCCCCCGCCGATGCCCCAGTCGGCGTCTCAGTCGACGCCTCCTCAGTCGATGCCTCAGTCGGCGGCGACCACCCAGGCGTTCGGCGCGGTGCCGCCCCCAGCAGGCCCGACCGCGCCCCCCGAAGTGCCCACGCCCAGCGGAGGCTACGAAGCGCGGCCCCAGAGCTTCGCGTCCAGGCTCGACCCGAAAGCCCCACCGGAGCCGCCGATCCCGGACGAGAGCGACACGGAACTGTCGGACAGCCCCTTCCGCCAGTTCACCGAGAGCACCACGGTGTTCGTGCCGCCAGCAGACCTGCGGATCCCGGAGAAGCAGGAACCGTCGGGAGCGAGCGAGGACTGGTTCGCCAAAGAAGAAGTCCCGGACCCGAACCTGATCACCGACGTCGACGACGACGAGCGAGTCGACGACCAAGGAACAATCTTCACCCAGCACACCACCCCGATCCCGGACGAGATGATCCGCTCGCTGGACAACGAAAACCCAAGCGAGCCAACCCAGAACCCCGCGAACCACTACGAGCCCCAAAGCGTCGCGGACCACTACGACACTCCAGGATCCGGCGCCGAGCCGCTGCACAGCTACGAAGACCAGAGTGCAGAGAACCACTACGCCGACCAATCACCTGCACCAGCCGCCGCACACGCCTACGACCCCCAGGCACCAGCAGCCGAGCCCGCGCACCAGCACGAGCCCCAGGCATCCGGGCATGAGTACAGCGACCAGGTTCCCGCGTCGGAAGCCGCGCACCAGTACGGCGAGCAGTCATCTGCGCATGAGTACAGCCATCAGGCTGGGGCGGCAGAGTCCGACCAAGGCTACGGCGAGCAGGTTCCCGTGTCGGAAGCTGCGCACCAGTATGGCGAGCAGTCGCCTGCGGTTGAGTCTGGCCAGTACGAGTCTCAGGCTTCTGCGCACGAGTACAGCTATCAGGCTGGGGCGGTGGAGTCCGATCAACGCTACGGCGAGCAGGTTCCCGTGTCGGAAGCTGCGCACCAGTATGGCGAGCAGTCATCTGCGGTCGAGTCTGCTCAGTACGAGTCGCAGCGGTCCGCTCACGAGTATGGCGAGCAGTCACCTGCGGCTGAGCCTGCTCAGTATCAGCCGTCTCTGCACGAGTACGACCACCAGCAATCCGCGGCGGAGCCTGTGCACCAGTATGGCGAGCAGCCGCCCGTGGCTGAGCCCGTGCACCAGTACGGCGACCAGTCACCTGTGGCTGAGCCTGTGCAGTACCAGCCGTCCTCGCATGAGTACGGCGAGCAGCAATCCGCGGCGGAGCCCGTCCACCACTACGACCCGCAACTCCCCGAGCCGCAGCTGCCCCCAGTCGAGCGCACCCAGCGCTTCGAGCCTGTCCCCTCGGCACACGAGGAAATCGGCAGGTCACTGTTCGAACCGGTCGTCCCCGTAGCCGAGGCCGACTCCGCCGCGGCGGCGCCGAGCGAGTTCGTCCCGCCTGGTCCGTTCGGTCCAGGCTCGGCGATGCCGTTGCCCGGCGGTGGTGCGCCCGCGCCGGAGTTCGGCGTCAAGGCCAGCGTGACTGCGCTGCGTTACTGCACGCAGGACAACCCGCAGTTTGACCGGATTGTGGCAGAGGTGTGGTTCCGCACCCCGAGTGACGCTGAGCGCGTCGGTTTCCGTGTGCTGTCATAGGTTTACAAAAACCGATCATCACCTCGGATGCCCCCAATTGTCCTAGTGACTCGCACCATACGGTCCGTTACGGTTCTGCCATGGCGGACCAGGTCGCCCGGCTGGCAGTTCGGAATTGGGCTCTGTGGCAGCTGCCCAACCGCGCCCTGATCGGCTACATCCTGGCTGTCGACCTGGTTGCTGTCGGCGGTGTGGCCACCGCTTTGGTCCTGCGTCCGATCCCGTCGACGAACGTCGCGCCGTTTCTGCTGCTCACCACGTGTCTGCTGGTGTACACCGAGCTGTCGATGCCGATCGAACGCCTGCGCAGAGTGGCCAGGCCTTTCGTCGATCTGAACGCGGTGTGGATGTTCGCGGCCATTCTGCTGCTGCACCCCGTGCTGTCGGCCGTGGTGATCGCGGTGTCGTACTCCGTCCAATGGGTCCGGCTCCGGCCGACTCCGCTGTTCCGGATGATCTCGTCCGCGTCGGCGACGATCGTGGCCAGCTACGCGGCTTGTGCGTTCTCCTTGGTGGTCGGCATCGAGCCGTTCGAGCGGATGCCGCGTGACGTGGTGTCGTTCGGTCTCGTGGTCAGCTGTGGCCTGGTTTACCTGATCGTCAATTCGATCATCTCGACTCTCCTGATCTACTTCTCGACGTTGCCGGGCCGGATCACCGGCGCGATGGCCACCGCGGGGGAGTACGCGCTGGAAGCGGCGACGGTCGGCCTCGGCATCATGCTGGCCTGGGCGCTGGTCGACTGGCCGGTGGTGCTGGTGCTGATCGTCGGGATAACACTGGTTCTGCACCGGAGTGTGCTGATCCGCCAGTTGCGGGACCAGGCGCGCACAGATCCGAAAACGGGATTGCTGAATTCGGCGTCCTGGTCGAAGGACGCGACCGGCCAGTTGAATCGCGGGCACGGTGCCGCGCTGCTCATGCTCGACCTCGACAATTTCAAGTCGATCAACGACCGCTACGGTCACCTGATCGGCGACAAACACCTGAAAGGCGTCGCCGACGTTCTCCGCGCCGAAGTCCGTGTCACCGACATGGTCGGCAGGTTCGGCGGCGAGGAATTCGTCATCCTGCTCCCCGACACGTCACAGGAAGACGCCATGGCCATCGCCGAACGCATCCGCCGCAAGGTCGAGGGCTTCGCCGTGGACGGATTCGGCACGGTCACAGTGTCGGTCGGCGTCGCGGCACACCCCGATCACGGCACCACGCTCGACGAGGTCGTGAACGCGGCGGACGTGGCGCTGCTCGCTGCCAAGACCGCGGGTCGCAACCGAACGCTGCTTTTCGCTGCCCCACCGGTCGATGGTTGGTAACGTGCTGCCGGGGAGAGTTCACGGCGGATGATTGGCGACTGATGCCTACGACGTTCGGCCTATCCTTCGCGGCGGTCGACATACTGTCCGAGGGATTGCGGCTCAATTGCCGGGTGTATCCGTTCACCATTCCGAGTTTCGGCGAGTTCGCCGACGACCGGGTGCGGATCGCGGGGGCCATCAAGGAGGACCTGATCAACCGGGGCCTCGCCGACCACCGCGGCCTCGGTCCCGAGGTGACGGACGCGTTGCGGATGTTCACCGACTACCACGTGGCGGTCGCGTTGATGGGCGACGTCGAAGGCGGCAAGAAGGTCTACGCCCGAGGCGCGGTCGCGGGCGGCAAGGGCATGGTCGTGCGCCAGGAGGACCAGCTGCTGAAGTTCGAGATGGTCCGTCCGGAAGGGCTGGCCCGAGCTGTCGCCGCCCTGCTGCCGCCGCTCAGACCCGGCCCAGGCCAGTCGGTGACGATCACCCGGCCGGTCGCCCACCCGGTCACTGCGGACGACGAGAACCTCGCCTTCCGTCAGCCGGTCTCCCGAGCCGTGACGCCGAACCCGGCCCAGCTGCGCGGCGCCGAGGAGATGCTCCGCCGCAAGCGCCTCGGCTCCGGCCACTTCGCCGTGACCGGCCGAGACCGCAACGGCAACGTCAAACAAGCCCCCGCCCTGGGTTGGATCGACACGGACGCGGGCCGCTACCTGGTCCAGAACCTGGCGCGCGACGACGTGGAAGGCGGCACGTTCTTCCCAGCCGACGGCCCCAGGTTGATCAACCAGCTCAACGAGCTCCTCCAGTCCGTCAGCTGACACTCGTCAGTCGTTCGACGGCGAGACCCCGGTCGCGGCGATCAGCCGTCCCGGAGGGAACACCGCGCTGAGGATCCGCCGGTCGCCCCGGAGGTCTCCCAGGGCGAGGGCCTGGTCGATCGTGAGCCCGCCTGCTGCGAGCCCGACGACGACCTCCGGCGAGGCGGTGAAGACCGTGTCCGGCGGCTGATCGGGCGAGATGGTCACGCTGGGGCCGTCCTCGTCGATGCGCAGGACCATGAGGAATCCGTCCGTCTCGACGCCGAGCTCCACCGGAGGAGTCGCGGTGATTCCCCGGAGCAGGCCGGGGAGAGCGGGCACCAGCCAGCGCGGCTGGAACGCATCGCCGTTGCGCCCTGTCATCACCAGCGGCGCGCCCCACCTGCCCAGCGCCTCCATGGGTTCTTGGAGTCCCGCACCCCACGGCGTCAGGGCGTACTGGACTCCCGCATCGCCAAGTTGTCGCTGCACGATGCCGTTCGACTCCAGTGTCCGCAGCCGTTCCGCCAGGAGGTTGGTCGCGATCCCCGCGAGCGAGGTCTTCAGCTCGGTGTAGCGCATCGGGCCGGGCAGCAGCTCGCGCACGATCAGCAGCGTCCAGCGTTCGCCCACGACGTCCAGGGTGCGAGCGAGGGCACAGAACTGTCCGTAGGAACGAGGACTCTTCGCTTCTTGCTTGACTTTATCCATCGCGGTTGATTGTATCAACCGCCACGGTGGACGTCGAGCATGGAAAAGAGCACCTTGTGATGACTCGCGCGGTGGACAACCCATCCGTCCTCAAGACCAGGCGCGGCAAGCTGATCCTGGCGCTGCTCTGCTCGGTCGGTTTCCTCGACTTCGTCGACGCGGTGATCATCAATGTGGCACTGCCCTCGATCCAGCATCGGTTCGACTTCTCCGATCAGGGCCTGCAGTGGGTGGCCACCGGTTATCTGCTGACCTACGGCGGTTTCATGCTGCTCGGCGGTCGCGCGGCAGACCTGATCGGGCGCCGACGAGTGCTCGTCACCGGAGTGGTCTTGTTTGCCCTCGCATCCCTGATCGGCGGGCTCGCCACCACCGCGTCACTGCTCGTCGGTGGCCGCATCGTCCAGGGCGCCGGTGCGGCGTTGATGATGCCCGCGGCGCTGTCGCTGTTGACGACCACCTTCGAGGAAGGTCCCGATCGGCATCGGGCTCTCGGCATCTGGGGCGGCGTCCTCGGGCTGGCCTCGGCGGCCGGTGTCCTGCTCGGCGGTGTGCTGACCGAGAAGTTCGGCTGGCGCTGGGTGTTGCTGATCAACCCGTTCGTCTGCGTGTTGCTCCTGGCCGCGATCTATCGGCTGCTGCCCGACGATCGACGCCGTGCCTCGAGGGCGAGCTTCGACGCTCCCGGTGCCGTTTTCGGCACCGGCGGAATGCTGCTGCTGGTGTACGCGGTGGTCGAGGCGCCCCACGCGGGCTGGGGCTCGCTGAGCACGATCGTTCGCCTTGCGGGCGCTGTGCTGCTCCTGGTCGCCTTCGTGGTGAACGAACACCGCCGCCCGAATCCGTTGATGCCGTTGTCCATCTTCCGGGTCCGCGGGCTCGCCGCCGCCGACGCCACCCAGTTGATCGCGATCGCCGGATTCCTCTCGATGTTCTTCTTCCTCACCCTCTACATGCAGAACGTGCTCGGATACTCCGCACTCAGGACCGGCATCGTCTACCTGCCGGTCACGGTCGGCGTCGGGCTCGGCGCCGGTGCCGCGACCAAGCTGATTCCGCGCCTGGGTACCCGGCCGTTGATCGTGGGTGGATCGGTGGTCGCGTCCGTCGGTGTGTTCCTGCTGTCTCGCCTGCCGGTGCACGGCGACTACGTGACCGACCTCCTGCCCGGCATGATCGTGATGTCACTGGGCCTCGGCGTGGTCATGGTGTCGATCGCGAACGCGGCCAACGCCGGAGTACCGGCCGACAAAGCAGGGCTCGCGGCGTCGTTGTTGAACAGCTCCCAGCAACTCGGTGGCGCGCTTGGACTCGCGGTGCTGACCACCGTCGCGACGTCGCACACAACAGACCTGCTGGCCGCCGGTACGCCCACACCCGACGCGCTGGCAGCCGGATTCAACCGCGCACTGCTGGCCTGCGGCATCGCCATCCTTGTCGCAGCGGCGATCGGCCTGCGCACCCGCAACACCCGCAGCAACGAAGCACCACCCATGTGAAAAGGGCCGCACCCAGGCGGCCCTTTCACATGCACGGCAAAGCGAATCTGTCAGTCCACGGTCCAGGTGTCGCGGCCGAGCAGCAGGGACTGAAGGTCCGCGGGCTTGGCAGCCTTGGCGTTGGACACCTGGTTACGAGCCAGGTCGTCGTACGTCGCCCGCTGCACGTTGCGGAAAATCCCGGTGACAGTGTGCGAAAGGTCCTCGCCACCCACCCGCGACAGCGCGAACGAGTAGGTCGGGTCGTCGATCGTGGCGTCGTGCACGATCAGGTTCTCCTCGCCGACCTCGGAGACCTTGGCGACCTGCAAACTGCCGAAACCGCTGCGAACCACGCCGTAGTCCTTGTCGGGACCGAACCGGATCGGCTCACCCTGGGACAGCGGGATCAGTCGGCGTTCCTTCTCCTCCTGGTCCTTGAGCACGTCGAAAGCGCCGTCGTTGAAGATCGGGCAGTTCTGGTAGATCTCCACCAGCGCCGATCCCCGGTGCTGGGCGGCGGCCTGAAGGACCTCGGTGAGGCCCTTGCGGTCGTTGTCCAGCGCCCGGCCCACGAACGTCGCCTCGGCGCCCAGCGCCAGCGAGATCGGGTTGAACGGGTGGTCGAGCGACCCCATCGGCGTCGACTTGGTGATCTTGCCGGTTTCCGACGTCGGCGAGTACTGGCCCTTGGTCAGCCCGTAGATCCTGTTGTTGAACAACAGGATCTTCAGGTTCACGTTCCGGCGCAGCGCGTGGATCAGGTGGTTGCCGCCGATGGACAACGCGTCACCGTCACCGGTCACCACCCACACCGACAGGTCGGGGCGTGCCACCGCGAGACCGGTGGCGATCGACGGCGCACGGCCGTGGATCGAGTGCACGCCATAGGTGTTCATGTAGTACGGGAACCGCGACGAGCACCCGATCCCGGACACGAAAACGATGTTCTCGCGCTTGAGGCCGAGCGTCGGCATGAACGCCTGCACGGCGTTCAGCACGATGTAGTCGCCGCAGCCAGGGCACCAGCGGACCTCCTGGTCCGACTTGTAGTCCTTGGCGGTCTGCTTCTCGTCCGTGGTCGGTATTCCGGCCAGTCCGGGCAGACCGAGGTCGATGGCGGTCATGCCGAGACCCCCTTCACAACGTCTGTGAGCACCCCTTGCAACTCCTCGGCCTTGAAGGGCAGCCCGGCCACCTTGGTGTAGCCGATCGCGTCCACCAGGTACCTGCCGCGGATCAGCAGGGCGAGTTGGCCGAGGTTCATCTCCGGGATCACCACCCGGTCGTAAGCGCGCAGCACGTCACCGAGGTTCGCGGGGAACGGGTTGAGGTGCCGCAGATGTGCCTGTGCGATCGCGTGCCCGAGTTTGCGGACCCGGCGGCAGGCGGCGCCGATCGGTCCGTACGTCGATCCCCAGCCGAGCACGAGCACCCGTGCCTTGCCGGACGGGTCGTGGACTTCGAGGTCGGGCACCTTGATTCCGTCGATCTTGGCCTGGCGCAGGCGGACCATGTGGTCGTGGTTAGCCGGATCGTAGGAAATCGAACCCTTTCCGTCCTGCTTTTCCAGACCACCGATCCGGTGCTGCAGACCGGGTGTGCCGGGGATCGCCCACTCGCGGGCGAGCGTCTCCGGATCCCTGACGTAGGGCCAGTGCTCGCCGGAGCCGTCGGTGGCGTTGGGCTCGGTCGCGAACGTCACCCGCAGGTCGGGCAGGGTCTCGACGTCCGGGATCATCCACGGCTCGGAGCCGTTGGCGATCGCGCCGTCCGACAGCAGCAGCACCGGCGTGCGGTACTCCAACGCGATCCGGGCGGCGTCGACAGCCGCGTCGAAGCAGTCGGCGGGCGACTGCGGCGCGACGATCGGCACCGGCGACTCGCCGTTGCGGCCGTACATGGCCTGCAACAGGTCGGCCTGTTCGGTCTTGGTCGGCAGACCGGTCGACGGGCCACCGCGCTGCACGTCGATGACCACCAACGGCAGCTCGGTCATCACCGCGAGGCCGATCGTCTCGGACTTCAACGCGATACCGGGACCTGAGGTGGACGTCACACCGAGCGCGCCGCCGTAGGACGCGCCGAGCGCCATGCCGATCCCGGCGATCTCGTCCTCGGCCTGGATCGTGGTCACACCGAAGTTCTTGTGCCTGGACAGCTCGTGCAGGATGTCCGACGCCGGGGTGATCGGGTACGTGCCGAGCACGATCTCCAGCCCGGAACGCTGCCCGGCCGCGACGATCCCGTACGCCAAAGCGGTGTTTCCGGTGATCTGCCGGTATGTCCCGGGCTTGAGCTTGGCCGGGGCGACCTGGTAGGTCGTGGCGAACGACTCGGTGGTCTCGCCGTAGTTCCAGCCCGCCCGGAAGGCCAGGATGTTGGCCTCGGCGATGTCCGGCTTCTTGGCGAACTTCTCCCGCAGGAACTGCTCGGTGCCCTCGGTCGGCCGGTGGTACATCCAGGACAGCAGGCCGAGCGCGAACATGTTCTTCGCGCGCTCCGCGTCCTTCTTCGACAGGCCGGTCTCCTCGAGCGCGGCGCGGGTGATGGTCGCCATCGCGACCTTGTGCACCTGGTAGGACGCCAGCGAGTCGTTCTCCAGCGGGTCCGCGTCGTAGCCGACCTTCTGCAGGTTGCGCTTGTTGAACTCGTCGGTGTTGACGATCAGCGTCCCGCCGGGTGGGAGCTCGTCGATGTTGGCCTTCAGCGCGGCCGGATTCATCGCGACGAGCACGTCCGGCCGGTCGCCCGGCGTCAGGATGTCGTAGTCCGCGAAGTGCAGCTGGAAGCTCGACACACCGGGCAGGGTGCCCTGAGGTGCGCGGATCTCGGCCGGGAAGTTCGGCTGCGTCGCGAGGTCGTTGCCGAAGGCGGCTGCCTCGGAGGTGAACCGGTCACCGGTGAGTTGCATGCCGTCACCAGAGTCGCCCGCGAACCGGATCACCACCCGGTCGAGCTTCGTGATCTCGGTGTGCCTGCTCGACTTCAGCGCGTGTCCGTTGGTTTCACCCTCGACACCTGTGCTCATTGGGCTCGCCTGATCCCTCTCTGCCGCAACTGTTCGCCCAGTTGCTTTTCCCCACTTCGAGCGTAGTCCCCGAAGTTCGCGCCAGCCTCGCACCTGGCTGCAGTCGGACTAGTCATTACCTGTTACCAAAGGTAGGCACCGGGTTCGGGCCGGTACCCGGCCAAGCGGTCTACGTCACATGCCACAATTATATGTTACCGGCGGTAACACCTTCTACCTGCCGCTGATCCGCGTCCGAAGCCTGGTCAGGCGGTCCGCGAACTCGGCAGACGAGATGCTCGCCAGCTGTGCTCTCAATTCGGTTTCAACGGCGTTCGCATGATCAACGTTTCCCGAGGTGGAGCGCAAAGTTTCTTTGGTCGTGCGGACAAGCTCGCGCGGCGCGCCGACCGCACCGGCCGCCAGTTGGACGGCCGCGGCGACCGGATCGTCGGCCAGCTGCCACGCGAGGCCGTGGTGAACTGCGGCTTCGGCGTCGAGGACCTGGCTGAACAAGGTCATCGCGACGGCAGTCTGCTTGCTCACCGCACGTTGCAACATCCAGGTCATGCCGCCACCCGGGTGAATCCCAATCTGTAGGAACCTGGCGTCGAATCTTGCCTTCGGACCGGCTATGCGCATGTCGCATGCGAGCGCCAGATTGAGGCCCGCCCCGACGGCGGCACCGTTGACCGCGGCGATGGTCGGCAGGGAGCAGTTCGCGAACGCGAGGAAACCCGCGTAGATCTTGCGAAGCCCCTCCTCCTGCGCGTCACCGAGCGCGGTCAGGTCCGCACCGGCACAGAACGCGGGTGGCGCGCCGGTGACGACGATCGCGTGCACACTTTCGTCGTCCTCGCACGTCCGGACCGCTTCGACCAGAGCTTGGGAGATCGGCAGGGTCAACGCGTTGCGGCGGTCCGGGACGTTGAGCGTGACGACCGCGACTCCGCCGTCGCGGTCAAGCAGCACCTCGGTCATGGGGTGAACGGTACTTCTCACCTCGGTTCGGGCGCGGGTGACCGTTCCAACAGGGTGGACAGCACGACCGTGGAGACTGTCCGGTCGATCATGTCGACCCCGCGCAGTCGTTCGAGCGCGTCCTCCAGATGGTGGATGTCGGCTGCCCGCAGATGCACGATCGCGTCGGCCGCCCCCGACACGGTGTACGCGGCGACCACCTCGGGCAGCGGTTCGAGGCTCGCGCGGATCTGGCCAGGGGAGACGTTGCCCCGGTACCGGACCTCGACGAAGGCCTCCGTGCCCCACCCGAGCGCCTCGGGGTCGACCACCGCGGTGAAGCCGCGCAGCACCCCGCGGTCCAGCAGGCGGTCCACCCGCCGCTTGACCGCGGGGGCCGACAGGCCGACGACTTTGCCGATCTCGGCGTAGCTCGATCGGGCGTCGGCGACGAGCTGCGAAACGATTCGCTGATCTATCGAGTCCACACGCAACATTCTGCATGCTTAGGCGCAATACTACGAGCTTGATCGGTAGTGGAAGTGGGTTCTACATTTCGATCCATGACATCTGCGGTACGGATGCCCACGACGCGGCGGTATCTGATGTGCGCCCCGAAGTACTTCGAGGTGGCGTACTCGATCAACCCGTGGATGGATCCGAGCAAACCGGTGCACCACGACCTGGCGCTGCGGCAGTGGCAGACACTGCACGACACGTACGTCGAACTGGGCCACAAAGTGGAACAGATCGAGCCGCAGCCGGGCCTTCCCGACATGGTCTTCGCGGCGAACTCGGCAACCGTGATCGACGGCAAGGTGCTCGGCGCACGCTTCCGCGCGGAGCAGCGCGCGGCGGAGGCCGACCACTACCGCCGTTGGTTCAACGAGAACGGCTACCACAACGTGGTGATGCCGACCTGCGTCAACGAGGCCGAAGGCGACTTCACCTGGACCGGCCGCTACCTGCTGGCCGGAACCGGCTTCCGCACGGACCCGGGCGCACACGCCGAAGCCCAGGAAGTCCTCGGCGTGCCGGTGGTGTCACTGCACCTGACGGACCCCCGCTACTACCACCTGGACACCGCGCTGTTCGTGCTCAACGAGGACGAGCCGAACATCGCCTACTACCCGGGGGCCTTCTCGGAGGGCTCACAGCGAGTCCTGCGCCGCCTGTTCCCCGACGCCCTCATCGCGACGGCGGACGACGCGGAGTGCTTCGGCCTCAACGCCGTGTCCGACGGCCGCAACGTGATCCTGCCGACCGAGGCGACCGGCCTGGCGGCCCAGCTGACCGAGCGCGGCTACGAGCCGATCTTCGTGGACATCTCGGAGCTGAAGAAGTCGGGCGGCGGCCCGAAGTGCTGCACGATGGAAATCCGCGGCTGACCACCGCGCAGACACAAGCCCCGGGCACAAGTGGGTAGTGCCCGGGGCTTGTTTCACAGCAGGCGCGTGGCAACGAACGCCACCGTGCGGCAGGTGCAGGATTGTCGCGATTGACACAGCTCATGGAAAACTTCTCACGAGGTCATGCGTCGACGGAGGGGTGATTCCCTCATACTCAACTTATAGCGCACCGGGGGGCTTGCGGCAAGACCCCGGTCATGCCGCAGAATCGCTCGGCTGCTTGTGAACGCGATCAGCCGTAGTGAGGGGAATGTGTCAATTCAGGGGTACGACGAGGAACTGCGGTCCGAGCGGGACTACGTGGCCGGGCTTTACACCCGGCTGGACGCCGAACGAGCACGGGTGAAGGGCGAGTTCACCGCGGCGCTGGCGGGAAACAACGTGTCACCGATGGAGCGTGACGTCGAGGTGCGCGCGCGTGCCAAGGAGATGAAGCGGCTGGACGTGGCGGACAACGGCCTGTGCTTCGGTCGGTTGGACGCCGTCACGGGGGAGCACGCGTACATCGGCCGAATCGGTCTTTTCGACGAGCAGAACGGCTACGAACCGGTTCTGCTGGACTGGCGGGCACCGGCGTCGCGCCCGTTCTACGTGGCGACCGCGGTGAACCCGGAGAACATGCGACGGCGCCGCCAGTTCCACACCCGGGGGCGCGTGGTGGTCGATTTCACCGACGAGGTGTTCGGCCGCCCGGATGACAGCGAGCGCGGCGACGCGGCCCTGCTCGCGGCGGTGAACGCGCCGCGCGGTGAGGGCATGCGCGACATCGTGGCGACGATCCAGGCCGAGCAGGACGAGATCATCCGCCTGGACCACCCCGGAGTCCTGGTGATCGAAGGCGGCCCGGGAACAGGCAAAACCGTCGTGGCGCTGCACCGCGTCGCATACCTGCTCTACACCCAGCGGGAGCGGATGGAACGCCACGGCGTGCTCGTGGTCGGCCCGAACCCGGCGTTCCTGACCCACATCGGCCGGGTGCTGCCGTCGCTCGGCGAGTCCGACGTGGTGTTCATGACCCCGGGCGATCTCGTGCCGGGACTGAGCGTCACCGCGGAGGACGTCGCGGAGGTCGCGAAAGCCAAGGGATCACTGAAGATCCTCGACGTCCTCGCGGCGGCGGTGGCGGACCGGCAGCGCCTGCCGGAGAACCCGATCCCGATCCGGCTGAGGGACGTGGCAACCCGGATCGACGCCGAAACCGCGCAGTGGGCAAGGGAAGAGGCCCGAGCGAGCGGGTTGCCGCACAACGAGGCCCGCGTGACGTTCACGGAGATCATCACGTACGTGGTGACCGAGCGCGCGACAGCGAGGATCGGCAAGGGCTGGCTGGACCGCTCGGACAAGGAAGGCTGGGAGCGGATGCGGCGGGACCTGCTCGCGGAACTCCTCGTGGACGAGACCTTCACCGCGGCGATCGACGAACTGTGGCCGGTCCTGACGCCGGAGAAACTGCTGGCAGATCTGTACACATCGGAGGAACGCCTGCGCGCGGCAGGAGCCGACCAGGTGTTGTGGCGCGCAGACGGCGAGGCGTGGACAGTCTCGGACGTGCCGCTGCTCGACGAACTGGTCGACTTGCTCGGCCGCGACAAGGCAGCGGACAAGGCGGCAGAACAGGCCGCCGAGCGCGAACGAAAAGTCGAGGCCGAGTACGCCGCGAGGGTGATGGACAGCCTCATCAGCCGACAGGACCACATGGACGACGACGACCACCTCTTCGCGACGGACCTGCTCTTCTCGGAGGACCTGGCGAACCGGTTCGTCGAGACCGACACCCGCGAAATGGTGGAAAGGGCGGCGGCGGACCGGGACTGGACCTACCGCCACGTGGTGGTCGACGAAGCCCAAGAGCTGTCCGAAATGGACTGGCGAGTCCTGATGCGCCGCTGTCCGGGCAAGTCCTTCACGGTGGTGGGAGACCTGGCGCAGCGAAGGTCGGCGGCCGGAGCGACGACCTGGAACACAATGCTGGACCCGTACGTGCCAGGCCGCTGGCTCTACAGGTCGCTGACGGTGAACTACCGAACCCCGGCGGAGATCATGGCGGTGGCAGCGTCCGTCCTCGCCGAGTTCGCCCCCACAGTCCAACCCCCGGAGTCGGTACGGGCGAACGGCGTCCACCCGTGGTCAAGAAAGGTCACGGAAAACGAGTTGGCAGAGGCGATCGAGGAGTTCACCCGAGCGGAAGCAGGCCGCGACGGAACCAGCGTGGTGATCGGCCCACCGGGAATCCCAGGCACGGTACCGGCATCGGACACGAAAGGACTGGAGTACGACGCGGTCCTGGTGGTGAACCCGGAGCAGATCCTCGCCGACGGCCCACGAGGAGCGGCAGAGCTCTACGTGGCCCTGACCCGAGCAACGCAACGCCTCGGCGTCCTCCACGAAGGCCCACTGCCCCAAGCCCTCACCGGCCTGGCAGAAGTCGTGACCACCAGCTAGTGCCCACCGGTCAGGAAGGAGCCCCCGGAAGACTCCTTCCTGACCGGTCAAAGCCCAACCACTCCGTCGATCTGTTCGCGGAGAAGATCTGCATGACCGTTGTGCCGCGCGTATTCCTCCACCATGTGCAGCAACACCCAGCGCAGAGAGACTCATCACCCGTGACATCAAGGTCCGGAGCAGTGGAGACAAACTGGTCCGCGAACAAGACTTCCGCCCGCCACGCGTCCCACGCCCCGGCAACCATCACCGCGTCCGCACCGGCCACATCGAACGCGTCGCCACTGGACGAGGACACCTCGACACCTGCCATCACCCGACGAAACCAGAACCGCTCAGACTCCGCCGCATGCCGAAGCAGCCCCAGCAAAGACAACGCCGACCTGCCCGCAGCCCGCTCCGAAAGCTGACCGGGCCTGTTCCGACTGGTGGCGTAAGCCGCCCGCGTGTGCTGGTGAAAGCGTGAAGTACCCAGCGCTGGTTCAGAAGGAGCTCGCACCGTGGGGGGTGTGGGGGGCTCGGCCCCCCAAAATAGTGGAGGGCGACCCTGCGAAGTTGCAAAGCAACTGAGCAGGGTCACCCCGAGCCCGTGGCGGGTGACGGATTTGAACCGCCGTAGCTTGCGCGGCTGATTTACAGACTCCCGCCGCCTAGGCCCCTGACCTGGCAAAACGCCGTGGTATGACTGTCGATCGCGCTGATAGGGCACAAATGGGGCACAACTCGGCCAAGGGCACCATCGGCCGTCTGCCCGGTACGCTGCTGGTCATGGCTCAGCCTGAGGATCTGGAGACCCGTGTAGCCGCACTGGAAACCCTCGTGCGGGACTTGGTCGAACGCGTACGTCTCAGTGAGCAGGACGCGGCAGCTGCCCGGGTGCTGGCTGGCGGAGCGGATCGTGACGTGGCCGAGATTCGAGGCGACATCCGGGACTTCCGGCAGGCGACGACATCCAGCTTCAACGCCACGCGTGAGGACCTCGCTGACCTCCGCGCGAAGGTCAAGGACGGATTCACGGAGATGCGCGGGAAGCTTGACGCTACCGCTGGTGGCCAGCAGCAGATCGTGAACCTTCTGAACACGATCATCGGCCAGGGTGACCAGCAAGACGGCAATTAGACCGTTCTCGCCATCGCTCCTGAATCGAGGACTGGCCTGTCTTGCGCTCAGCGTCTCTGGACTCCAAAGAGGCTGTAGCCGGGGGGGTGTCCCCGCGGCTGCAGCCACTTTTCGAACTCCGGAGGAGTCCGGCTCAGCTGCGCGGGATCAGATCCCGGTATGGGGTGTCGTCGAGTTCGGCCCGGTCGGGGAGAGGTGGTGTCGTCCGGAGCGCCCAGTAGGCGTTCGGCGGGGGCGGAATCTCCTGCTGGCAGGCATCACACCTGACCGATACGTGACTCGCATGCTGGTACGCCTGGTAGCCGACTTCGTGCAACGAGTGCAGGCCCCGGCGGCACGTAGCGGGAAGAGTGCCCACGCGGGCGCCCAAGGCGTCGACGTAGTAGTGGACATCTCCGTGCGGTTGCCATTTCGAGCCAACGGGATTACCAGACAGCACCATGGCCACTGACCCTAGCGCGAACTGCACAGTTGTTCGATACCTCACGTGGGGGATCGCCTCACCCAGGAGACTACCCCCTCCGGCTACAGCCTCTTTGGCGTACGTGAGGGGGTCTACGAACTACGAAATAAACGAACTAACGAAGTAAAGCGGGCGCAGGCTCCCGGGTCAGTAGCCTGCTAGGCCGTAGCTCACCGACGTGCACAGCCAGAAGTCAGCCGCATGCATGGCTGCCGCTTGGTCGTGGGCGCCGATCTCCTGCCGCGTGGACCGATACCCCGTGGCCTTCTGCTCGGTGTACAGCAGCCACGGCTTGTTGTCCTTGGGCGTCGCCTTGAGCAGCCAGACGTGCCCGCAGTACTCAGTCCGATACTTGCCCTGGCCAACCTTCGTCCACGTCATGGCGACACCTCCACATCGTTTGGGCAGTACTCGGCACTGCTGGGTGCTCATGCATCCCGAGAGTGAGCTTACGTCACCTGACGTCAGGTGACGTAAAGCATCATTTGCACAGGTCAGCTGGTGTCTACATTGAGTCCGTGGCATGGGAGGACAGGCGGGACCGCATCGATCGCGATGGGCCTGCGCTGGTGTGGCAGCAGATTGCCGACGACATCGTGGCCGACATCGATTCCGGCGTATTGCCGCCCGGTGCCCGGTTGCCTTCGGAACAGGCACTGGCAGATGACGTGTACGGCGCCAGCAGGCCAACTATCCGCCGGGCTATATCTGCTCTGGTTGAGCAGCAGCGCCTCACAGTCGTTCACGGCCGAGGTACGTTCGTCAGTTCGGGGACCGACCCAAGTTCGTGATCCGCCTACCCCGGCGGCTTTGACGTCGTACCGCCTTCGCGTCCACGCTGGGAGGGTGACGTTGCGGGATGAACTTGATGCTGCTGTCCGCTATCGCGCCGAGCAGCTGGGCGTGGTCAATCCACCGGTGGATAGAGCCGTCGTGCGTCCTTGGCGGGATGCCTTAATCAGCGCGATCTCCGACAAGCTGAACGCCATCGGAACCGCAGTCGGTCTACCGCCGGTCCGGTGGGAGTTGATTGACACGAGTGATGGCAGCGTCGCGGTCTGCCTGCAAGGGACCGTCCTTGAGCCAGTTCACCTCGCCCCCTCAGGCACGGTTGATGTTACGAAGTTGTGGGCTGATGTGCTTGGTCTGGCCCGGATTGAACCACCAAGTCGAGGACTCCCGCCGACCTATCATGGGCTGGTAGATGGCTGCTTGCAGGTCGAGCTGGCATCCGTTCAGATCAGCTAAGTCCACCCGAGACGTGCGAGCTTGGCGCGCGGGGTTGTTCACTACTAGGGCCGGTGACGAGAGACGCCATTCGTCACCGGCCTGAACGCTGAAACTGCCTACTTGCTGACCTGTACCGCGTTGGATGGGGTCCCGCCGGACACGAAAACGGCGATCTGTTCGGCGGCTACTTCGTAGCAGAGGGCGTTAGTGCCAGGCACGGTTCGTGACATGTGTGGGCTGATGATGGCGTTCTTGCAGTCCCACAGTGGGTGATCCGCCGGGAGTGGCTCAGGGTCGGTGACGTCCAGCGCTGCCCGAAGTCGACCGGTCTTGAGTTCGGCGGTGAGCGCGTCGGTGTCCACGATCTGGCCGCGCCCGATGTTGACCAGCAGGGCACTATCGGGCATCGCCGACAGGAAGTCCTTGTTCACCAGGCCGCGCGTGCCTTCGTTGACCGGGGCCGAGATGACGACGATCTCGTGGTGTCCGACGAGGCTCGGAATCGCACTCGCGCCGTAGACCCCGTCGCGCTCCCGGCTTGCCACCAGCGTGGCCGAAGCCTCGAACACCTCAAGCCGCTTCGCCACGGCTAGGCCGATGGTGCCCGCTCCGATGACGAGAACGCGCTTGCCCGCCAACGTGTCGGCATCTACCCGGCGATGCGCCCAGGTCCGCTCGTCCTGAAACCTCACCAAGGCTGGCCATTGGCGGTACAGCGCCAGGATTGCCGAGATCACCCACTCAGCGATAGGGCGGCCGTGTGCGCCTCGGGCGCTGGCGAGAACGACATGGCTCGGGACGTCGCCTGCCCATTCGTCAACCCCGGCCGACAGCAGCTGCACCATCCGGAGCTTGGGAAGCTTGTCCAGCAACGGAAGTGCGCGGTGACTGCCGCGATACGGCGGCAGCAGGATATCCGCCGTGTACTGGTCGACGGTCAGCTCGTCGAGCTCGTTCGGGTTGTACGGGAGAACCTCTACGTTGCCGATGCTGCCCAGCAGTCGAAGTCCGACCTGGTCATCTGTCTCGTTGCTGGCGAGAATCTTGACGGGCGACGTCATACCATTCGCTTTCATGCTCAAGGGCTGAGGACTGTGTGCAGGCCTGGCGTCATCGTTCGGCGAGTTGCCGAAGCAGCTCACTGGCTTGTTCCTGCAATGGGCGCGCGTCGCCGGAGTTGTCGATGATCGTGTGCTCGATCGCTGGCACGAACTCCAAGTTGATTCCCGCAACGTACTTGTCCCAGTTGGCAAGCTTGTTCGAGTCGCGAGCCGCGCCACGCTGCTTGATGTAGCTCTTCATCGTGGGCTCGTCGCAGCGCACCCACACGACATGCAGCTCGGCGCCCAGACTGCTGAGGTTGGCGGCGATCCGTTCGCACCACGCCTCGTCTGAGAGTTCACGTATGAACGGCGCCGTGACGATCGCCGAGTTTCCGCACGAGACGTTCTCCACCATCGTGGCTATCAGCGCCTCGTACTCCGTGGGACGAAGCACACTCAGGTAGACGTCGGACTCTCGATCGCTGGGCGCGATGCCGAATTTCTCAAGCGCCGCTTCGACGACTGGCCTGGTGGTGGTGTCCTTGTCGAGCATCGGCCAGTGGGACTGGCGGGCAAGCATGCGGCCAAGCTCAGTCTTGCCACTTCCGGCGTAGCCCCCGATCAGGACAACCTGCGGGGTGGAGGGTGTCTTCGGCGACGCGGCGAAGTCGGCATCCGGGTTGTTCACGATTCGCCCCACGCGGTCCCGGTTGATCACGAGTCCTTCCTCCGCAAGGGCTGTCATGGCTCGGGCCACGGGGTCGACGCTTACACCGAACTGGGCCGCCAACTCCCGGGTGCTTGGCAGCTGCTGGCCGTGACGAAGACGGCCAGCAGCGATGTCGTTGCGGATGTTCCGGGCGATCACGCGCCACATGGGGCCGCGGCTTGCCTCCGGCTGGGTTGGCGTGCTCATCGGGCGCTCCCTACGTCATGCCATCTGTCATGTGACAACCTAACAGATGCCTCACAGTTGTACCTAGAAGTGCTGGTCAGCGCTGATCTCAGGCCAATTTCAACATGACAGTTGACGTGTTTCATGACAACTGTTAGGTTCAGTCGTGTTGGCGATCACAGGGACCGCCAAGACGCAGAGGAGGCGAGTCAGATGGGGAAGGCCAAGGCAGCAGCGATCAAGCTTCCGCGCATCGTCGGTGGTGGCAACAAGCGGCGAAAGCTTGTTGCACTCCTGGTGGTCGTTGCCGTCATCACGCTGATCGTCAAGTACCCGGTTGCCACGGCCGATGTCGTCGCGACTGTCGTCGGTGGCGTTGACCAATTCATTCAGGCCCTCAGGACTGCCTAGTCTCCAGCGCTCCGGCCGGGTGCCCGGCCCCAGATGTTCCGGGCGTCTCCCAGGCCGCTGGATTCCACCCCTTCTTTCTTCGTCGGGTGTATTTCGGCTGCGCCTTTGTTGTTTGAGAACTCCACAGTGGATTACTGCCTGCATTGTGCAGTCCTGCAAGGACTGCGCTGTGCCGTTGATGGTGGACCGTCACGTTGCCTCGCTTCGTCCGTCGGGGCGGCGGGTCGCCCTCAACGGCTACACACAACGTTTCTTTGACTGAGAAGAACAGAGTTTGACTCCCGGCCCGGCGGCTGCGACCGCCGGGCCGGTTCCCCCTTCACGTCCCGTCACTCGACTCGAAGGACTCTCGCCATGCCTTGCGTGAGCTGTCAGACCCCGATTGTCGCTGCCCGCTGTCCGAATCCCGCGTGCCCCGCGAGCCCGGACTACACACCCCAGCGGAAACAGCGCTAGCCATACGGCCCGTCTGCGTCACTCCCGGCCCGGCTACCCGCCGGGCCGGTTCCCGCGTCCGTACCAGTGTTCAGGAGACATCACGATGTACACCAACTACCCCGACGGACTGACCGACCAGGCCATTGACGAGCTCCTGGCCACAGCAGGCTTCTACGACTACGGCCCGACCAACCAGGACGTCGACGAGCTCCTGGCCGAAGTCGACGAGCTCTTTGACAACACTGCCGACGAGCCGACGTCGGTACTGCTGGACGAGACCGCTGCTCGTCGGCGGACTCGCCGGATTGAGCGCCGCACTCTGAGCGGAACGGTGCGAACGCTGCCCCTTTCCCGGATCTCGCACCCCGGGCCGGATGACAAGGAAGCGGCGTGATGGCGCTGTCCTTTACTGCCAACACGATTGCGAGTGACCTCACCCCACACACGGCGCGGCAACTCGGTGCGCATTGGTTGGCGTCGTTGGTGCCGGACCGGTGGTTGGACCGCAACGGGGCGATCACGGCAATGACGATCGCGGAAACCGTTGGCCAGTCGCCCGACATCGCCCCTGGCGATCGTGATTGGTCGTTGTTGTGGGTCTTGGCGGCTGAGCTGAGCATGACCGCACACGAAGTGGTTGAAGCCGCAAGGCGTCCAGCGAACGCGTGGAGCGTGGCATGGTGACCTCGTCCGCTGTCGCGTTCGCTGTGTTGCTGCCGGGTCTGCTGGTGGCGCACAACGTGGCTGATCACTGGGCGCAGACCTCCAACCAGGCCATCAGCAAGGCATTGCCCGGTTGGGCCGGGCGTCGGGCATGTGCCGCTCATGTCGCGGTCTACACCGCGTTCACGGCATTCGTGACCGCCGGACTATGCCTACTGTTCGCGCTGCCGGTCAGCACGCTGGGCTTTCTCGCCGGGCAGGCGGTCAGCGCGGTGACGCACTACTGGGCTGACCGTCGCGTCACACTCGCCCGGCTCGCTGCACTGGTGGGTAAGAGCGAGTTCTATCGGCTGGGTTCACCCCGGCCGGGCCGGGACGACAATCCCACACTCGGCACTGGGGCCTACGCGCTTGATCAGGCCTGGCACTGGTGGTGGCTGGCGGTGGCTGCCGTGGTGACTGTCCTATGACGACAGGCACGGTAGAGCTTCCCTGGAATGGGCAGCATTGGCCTGGCCGGACGCAAGACGGCCTACCCACTTTCAGTTTCCGCAACGCGCCTCCCGGCCTGGTGACCCGCCGTCAGCTTCGTGACCGGGGTTGGTGTCCCGACGGTCACGGCCCAGTCGCGCAGATTGTGTGGTGCCGGGGTCGCCGTTGGGCGGCGCTCTACCGGCTGGACCTGGCCAAGCCCAGCCCGGGAGCCACCACGGCCCAGCTGAGGGCGTTGTACCGCGCCAACGTGGCACTGCGCACCTGTCAGGGCCCGTGTGGCCAGACCTTGCCCTACCGACTGCCGCGTTCCACCGGGCGGCGGTGCTTCACCTGCGCACCCTCAACCGCGTCACTCGCGGCATGAATCCAGAAAGGACACCCGTCATGGGATGGACCGGCAAGCAGACCGACAACGGCGACGGCACCAAGCACGTTCAGGTCACCGACGAGAACGGTGACGTGATCTTCGACGTGCCGGACGCGGACTCAGGCACCGTGTTCAACGGCCCAGTCGAGTGGGCCTGACTGTGCCCCGGCCCGGCGGTCCAAACCGCGAAGAACGTCCCGCCGGGCCGGGTCTCCCAACCAATCGTCAAGGACTGTCAGGAGAACCGCCGATGGTAGACGCATCCCCTCCACGCTCCGGAATGAGCCTCAACGACGTACAGACCCGCCTGGCGGAAACCACTGGGCGGTGGCTGGTCGACGAGGACGGCACGGTGTCGGTCCGGCTGATGGCCCTGGCCGAAGTCGTGCACGAGATCGGTGTGGACATCGCGATCGGGCTGGTCAACCGCGAAGTCGCGCACCACTACCAGGAACTGGCCGCGGCCATGCGGCGCGGCAGCCACGCTGACCGGCTGGTCAGCGTCGCGGAGGTACTGACCCGCTGGGCAGCTGCCTTGGAACGGCGCGCGAACGCGCTGCACATCGACGAAGACCACTCGACGGGAGGTGACCAGCGATGAGCTGGCGTGAGGACATACGCGCGGATCGTGCTGCAGCTGCTGAGGAGCGCCGCAAGGACCAGGCTGCCCACGCTGAGGAGCAGCGCAAGAACCAGGCGGCCCAGGCCGGTCTGGCCCAGGCTGCCACGGAGCGCCGGAGGCAGCTCGCAGCCGCACGCCGGGCCGACATCGCCGCGTGGTTGCGCCGCAACCGGCTGGAGTTGCTGTTCGTTCCGGTGATCCTCGTGCCTGCCTTGCTGGCATGGCCTGCCATGGCCGCCTACGGGCGCGAGATCTTCGGTCCGCACGGCGTGCTGCTGCCCGCCTTCACCGAAGGCGCCATGTGGGCGTTCGCGGTCGCCGTCGGGGTGGCCCGACACCAGCAGCGCGCCACCTGGTCGTTGCAGCTGGGCGTCTGGGTGTGCGCGGTAGCGGCTGGCGGGATGAACTTCCTGCACGGCCTGGCCGTCGGCGGTCCCGTAGCCGGGACCGTCATGGCTGTGGTGTCGGTCGGTGGCGTGGTCGTGCACCAGCTGGCCACTGCCCGGCCCCGGGGCCCGCGTAAGACCCGGGCCGAGCGGCAAGCTGATCAGGTGGCGCGCACGGCAGGCCGCCGGATCATCGCGGTGCGCCGTGCGGCGGTCCGCCAGGCGGTGGCCGACCTGGCGCAGGACGGCACAGCCACGTTGGTGTTCCGGCCCGGCAAGGTGACGTTGCGACGGACCTGGCGCGGTCGTTCCCGGTTGGTCGACGCGATCGTTCCCGGCCTGCCTCCCACGCCGCTTCCGGACGTGGATCCGACAGTGGAAATACTCGCGGACGAGGTCTCCGCGTACCTGGCCGGTCAGCCGTCCGGGAACGGCCGGAATGCCCCGGGAACAGCGGAAACGCAGGCCGCGGGGACGCCTGAGGAGCCGGTTTCACCGTCCATCGCTAAGCGTGTTCCCGGCCTGCTGGCGCGGGTCCGCAAGGCGATCACGGCAGGCAAGCTGACCGAGCAGCCCACCCGCACCGAGGTACAGAAGTTCCTGCGTTGCCGGGCTGAAGTAGCAGTGGCGGTCACCAACGCTCTGTACGCCGACGGGAACGGCACCGGCCTGGCGGGGGTGGCGTGATGTCCGCCGCTGACGTACTGCGCCAGTTCGGCACCGTGGCGCTGCTGCGCTTCCTGGTCGTGCTGCTGCTGTTTCTGGCCTTGCACCTGACCCGCCTGCCGCTGGTGGTCCTGGCGCGGGTGCTGGAAATCGGAATGCACCTGATGGATCGGGCGCTGGTCACTGGCCTGTCGCCCCGACCAAGGAGGGACAAGGACTAGCCATGACCGAGCAGTTTCCCAACCCGTTCGGGCCGGACGCCCAGCACAATCAGCCCGCCTGGTTGGAGCTGCCGGACAGTCCAGCCCCGCAACCCGAGTCAACCGCCTGCCCGGCTACGGCCGGGCAGGTCGGCACCTGGCTGGCGTGGCACTCGCTGGAAATTGCCAGCGTCGTGATCCCGCTCGCCCTGTCCGTGACGGTCAGCGCCTGGTTCCTCGCCCTAGCCGCCCTGTGCGGCACGGCCTGGGCCGCAAACGAACTGAGGGTGGCGCGGCGCACCCGCGTGATCCAACCGGGTGCGCCCCGGGCGCTGCTGCCCAGCGACGACACCACACCGACCAAGGAAGGCCGAGACGATGACGACTGACCACACCACATCGGCCCCGGAAACCGGTGGTTCCGGTGAACTCGCCGAAGTGCACTACCTACCCACTGTCCCTAGCGACGAGTCACAACCGGCCGGGGCAGTCGTCGACGCTGAGCTCATCACCGAGGCGGAGTACCAGCTACGGACCAGCCAGAAGGCCCAGGCGATGGCCCGATACGAGGGTTACCGCCGTGACATCACCACGGTCGCGCGCGTGGTTCGTGCGGTGGTGACTCACCCGTTGGCGATCCGCGCCTACCACGCGACCAAACGGACGGCCAAGACGACGTGGGAAGGCACGAAGTCAGGTGGGAGGCGTGCCTGGTCGGGAATGACCCACGGCCATGTGCGAGAGCAGATCCGCCGGGCCCGCACTGCGGGCAAGCCGGAGGAAGTGGCGGAATGGACCGACCGGCTACGGGCCTTGCGCAAGGAACGCCGTGAAGGACTGCAGGCGTTGCCACGCACGATATGGAGCGTGGTCAAGGCCGTCATGGTCGCGCTGTTCGTGCTGTCCGGAATCCTGCTGGTGACCGGGGCGTGGATGCAGTTCTCCCCGGGTGGGGCTGACTTCATGTCCATGGTGGACACAGTGGTGTCCGTGGTCGAAACCATGGCCGATGTCGCGGGAATCGTGTGGATACCCGCGCTGATCGGTCTGGGGCTGACCGGGCTGGTCGCGGCCTACCGTGAGGGCGCCCGCCGGGATTCCGGCGGCTGGCTGCGGGCGGACAAGGACGCTGGACGGGACGGTGGCGTGCTGGTCACGGCTGATGGGATCGTGCAGGCGTTGCGGCACTTGAACATCCCGAAGTTGAACCAGGCGTTCAAAGAGGACTGGAAGCCGCGATTCGAACTCACACCGACCCGTGAGGGCGCGGGCGAGTTCAAAGGTTTCCGCGCCATCTTCGACCTGCCGGACGGTGTCACGCCGGACATGGTGATCGACAAAGTCGACGTCCTGGCGGCCAACCTGCACCGGATCGCGATGGAGGTCTGGCCCAGCGACTACGGCAAGCAGAAGGGCGGCAAGGCCCGCTACGTCAACCTGTACGTCGCCGACGCGGGCATCATGAACAAGCCCACGCCGGAATACCCGCTGATGCACGCCGGAACGGCGGACGTGTTCGCCGGGGTCCCCATCGGCATCACCCAGCGCGGTGACGTCGTGCTGTGGCCGATCAACGCGTCGAACTTCGTGTTCGGCGGACGGCCCGGCCAGGGCAAGTCCAACGCCATGCGGGTCGTGTTCGCCGGGGCCGCGCTCGATCCGCTGGCAGAGCTGAGGATGCACGTATTCGCCGGGAACGGCGACTTCGACAGCTACGAACGTCGGTTCTCCCGATACCACAAGGGCGCCAGCCCGGAACACGCCGAACTGGCCACCACGCACCTGCGCGAGTTGCTCGCAGAAGTCGAACGCCGCGAAGCACGCTTGGCCGAGCTGGGCGCGAAGAAGCTGACCCGCGCCATCGCCGAGCAGCACCCGGACATGCGGCCGATCCTGGTCGGGTTCTCCGAGTGCCACGAGCTGTTCGGCGACCCGACGTGTGGCGAGGAAGCGGCCGACCTGGCGGTGCGCGTGGTCAAGCGTGGCCGCAAGACCGGTGTGAGCCTCGGGTTTGACACCCAGTCGTCTCGGGCGAACGCCATCCCGTCCCAGCTGGTGGAGAACATGGGCACCAACGGGTGCTTCTCGGTCAAGACCTGGCGCAACAACGATGGTTTCCTGGGTGATGGCAGCTTCGCCGCTGGTATCCGTGCCACGGAGCTTCGGTTCAATGTGGACCGGGGAACCATGCTCGCTACCGGTGTCAGCGAAGAACTGTTCGAGATTCTGCGCACGTTCTACATCGAGGTCAACGACGACACCGGATGGGACGCGGCGGCCGACATCATCGAGCGCGCCATGACCCAGTTGGCACCCGGCACCGTGGTGTCCGTCGAGCTGCCGTTGCCCCAGATCCAGACCAGCAGGAACCTGTTGGCTGATCTCGACGAGGTACTCGACACCAACCCGGTACCGGCCGGAGAGGTCATCGGCGCACTGCGCACGCTTGCGCCAACCTGGCGCCCGTACAAGGACCTGACCGTGCCCAAACTCGTCGCGCTGCTGGGCGGCCTGGGCATCAAGGTCCCGTCCACGAAGAACAAGTTTCCCCTCGATCCGGCTACTGTCCGCGACAAGCTTGCGGGGCAAGCCGCGGCTGATGGCGACGGCGACACCGACGAGTGAGTTAGCGCCCCAGCAGTTGCCTGCCACACCGCCGCGACGGCTGTAGATCACCGTACGGCACCCAGGAGTAACCCGCTAACTCGCTAACTTCCAGCAGGTCAAGTCCTTACTGCGCGGCCTGACCTGTCGAGTTAGAAATCTAACCCGAAGTCTGGGACCTCACCCTCAACCTAACCCGAAAGGCACGACCAGGCGGGCGCCATCAGCGGCACCCGCCTGGTTCCGCATGCCCACAGTCGACTACCGCGTGTAGTCGCGACGCTCGGAGAGTCCGTGATCGTGTTGCTTCTGCTCGGCCTCGTTCTGCTGCTCGGATACCTGGCTTCCTGCCTCGTGTTCACCCACCGCGCGTGCCGCGCCTGCAAGGGCGCAGGGAGGTTCACCGGCGGACTGCTGGGCGGCGTACGGCCCTGCCCGCGCTGCAACGGCCGGGGAATCGAATGCCGCGCGGGAAGCCGCGCCATCAACGCCATGCGCCGCAACCGGCGTGACCGCCGTAACCGCTACTGACCAAAGGAGGCTGCTGTGAGCGCCATCCGTGACCGACTGCTAGCAGCCGCACTGCGAGCTGCCGAACGAGGCTGGCACGTCTTCCCCCTCCGGCCCCACACCAAGAAACCAGCCCTGCACGGCGAGAAGTCCTGTGACCACACAGGGGCCTGCCGAGACGGGCACCAAGGGTGGGAGCAGCGCGCGACCATTGACCCGGACCGGATCCGCCGGGCCTGGTCGACCGGGCCGTACAACGTCGGCATCGCCACCGGCCCCAGCGGGCTGGTTGTGGTGGACCTCGACTTGCCGAAGTCGCCCGCCGACGTGCCGCCGGAGCGATGGCAGCTGGAAGGCATCCAAGACGGTCACGACGTGTTCACCGCCGTCTGTCAGGACCACGGCCAGGCCGTGCCCTGGGACACCTACAGCACGAGGTCAGCGCGCGGAGGCAGTCACCTTTACTTCACCGCCCCGGATGATGTCCGGCTGTCCATCACCGAGGGCGACACGAACGGCCTGGGCTGGAAAGTCGACACCCGCGCGCACGGCGGCTACGTCGTCGCAGCCGGATCGGTCACGCCGGACGGCCCGTACCTCCTGGTCGACGACCAGGTGCCCGCGGCTGCCCCGGCCTGGCTGGTCGAGCTGCTCAAGCCCCGACCCCGGCCCGCGCCGGTCGTGGTCCCGGTCAGCACGCGACGGCTGCCCGGCTACGTCCGGGCAGCGATCGAGAGCGAGAGCCGCCGTGTGGCCGACGCGCGGTCCGGCGGGCACACGGCCGTGCTGTTCGCGTCCTCGATCGCGCTAGGACAGCTCGTCGGCGCCCGGCTGCTGCCGCACGCCACCGCGCACGCGGCCCTGAGCAACGCGGCCCGGCACATGATCCTCGGAGACTGCGACTGCAGTCCGTCCGAAGTGGACCGGACGATCAGCAACGGCCTTGAGGCTGGCGCGAAGCGGCCCCGGCGGATGCGGGGTGCGGCGTGAGCAGCGCACTGCACGCCGTGCCCGACATGCACCCGGACACGCACGAGGACACCGACGATGTCACCGCTCCCGTTCACGGCCTGCCCAGGCTGCACACAGCAGCCCTGCACGGGCCAGTCGGTAAAGCCGTCCGGCGGATCCACCCCACAACCGAGGCACACCCAGCCGGTGTCCTCGTCCAGACCCTGGCCATGCTGGGCGCGATGGTCGGCGACGGCCCGCACGTCATGATCGGTGGCAGCCAACACCCGGCCCGGATCTGGCCGCTGATCATCGGACCGACCGGCGTAGGCCGCAAGGGCGAGTCACTCGCCCAGGCCAAGAAGTTCGTAAGTTCGTTTAATTCGTTTAGTTCGTACTTCGTAGAGCACTGCCTGGCGTCCGGCCTGGCCTCCGGTGAAGGCGTGGTGGCGCACTTCGCCGACCGGACCAACCCGGAAGACACCCAGGACCGGCGGCTCGTGGTCACGGAAAAGGAGTTCGCCCGGACGCTCACGGCCAGCAAACGGGAGTCATCCACACTCGGCCCGCTGCTGCGCACCTTGTGGGAAGAGGACTCCGCGCAAGTCATGACCCGCACGGACCCGCTGAAGGCCAGCGGCGTGCACCTGGTCGTGATCGGGCACATCACCGCGCGAGAACTCCGGATGAAGCTGTCCGGGGCCGACGTGTCCGGCGGAACCGCGAACAGGTTCCTGCCCATCGCCGTCCGGCAATGGCAGCTGCTGGACGACGAGACACAGGAACCCGACCTCGCCGGGATCGCGGCCGAGCTCGAACCGCGCCTTCACCGGGCGCACGTCGCGGCACCGGCCCGGTACCGGCGGACCGAAGCGGCTGGGGCGTACTGGAAACAGGTCTATCGCGTCCTGTGTGACAGCGAAGTAGACGGCCCACTCGGCGAAGTCCTCGCACGAGCACCGGCGTACGTCCTCCGTCTGGCGCTGCTCTATGCGCTGATCGATGGTGCGACCGCGATTCACCCGGAACACATCCGGGCCGGACTCGCCATCGTGAAGTACGCGGCCGATACGGCCAAGGACGTATTCGGTGATCTCAGCGGAGACAGTGATTTGGACAAGCTGTCGGCCGGGATCCGTCGAGCAGGCCCCAAGGGCATGACCCAAACCGAAGTCAGCGCACTGTTCGGCAGGAATCGCAGCACCGAGCAAATCAACACCCTCATCGCTCAACTCACCGAACAAGGCGCGGCCCACATGCGCATCCACAAACCCGCACGTGGACGCCCAACCAACGTGCTCGTCTGGAACGAGCAACACCACAACGACCCGATAACCGATCTCCTCACCATGGGGGCCTAATGGACATCAACGACGAGCGGCTTACCGTCGCCGAATTTTGCGCCGAATGGAAGGTGGCGCGGTCCACGTTCTACCGGTGGCTTGCCGTTGGTGAAGCCCCGGACGTGATCAAGTTGCCGAACGGCAAGCTGCGCATTGCTCGGAGCGCGGTCGCTGTGTGGGAAAACGCTAGGCGGCTTATGCGTGTGGAGGTTGCATGATGGAGACGACTTACAAGGTTCAGATTTGGACCACCGAGGTAGTCAAGGGAAAGCAGTTCACGTCGTATAAGGTTCGCTGGGCAACCGCCGGGAAGCGTCATAAGCTGTCCTACAAGACTAGGGCGCTAGCGGACAGTTTCAGGTCCAAGCTCATGACGGCCGCCAAGGAGGGGCATGCGTTCGATGTGGAAAGCGGACTGCCGCTGGAAATGCGGCAAGCGCAGCTCAAGCCGGAGACGCCTGAGAAGCCCAGTTTGACCTTCTATGAAGCTGCTTGCAGCTTCGTAGACGCGAGATGGCGGGATGCTTCACCCGGAGACCGGAAGACCACTACAGATTCCCTCATCCCTTCCACGGTCGCGATGATGACGGCGACGACTGGGCGGGGTGCGCCCACTGCGGCCATGTTGCGTCAGGCTCTGCGGGTTGCATTCAATAAGAACGCTCGCAGTGAGCCACACGGGCCCGATATTACTTCTGCGCTCCGATGGCTCAAGACGCATAGTCGAGACATTGCAGACCTTGAGAACCCTGATGTCTTCCGAACAGTCCTCGCAGCAATCGACACCAAGCTGGACGGAAAGAAGGTAGCCGCCAACACATTCCGCCTCCGTCGGATCGCGTTGCGTGGCGTGATCCTCCATGCGATGGATGAGAAGAAGGCGCTGGCGCTCAACCCGTTGAACACCGTGAAGACCAAGAAAAAGTCCGTCACGGCAGTCCGTCAGATTGATCGACGGGCAGTGGTCAACCAGTTTCAAGGGCGAATGCTGCTTGCGGCAGTCAAGGAGCAGGCTCCGCATCTTTACGCGTTTTTCGCGGCCATGTACTTCGCCGCACTGCGGCCGGAGGAAGCGGCCAACCTAAGTAAGGACAACCTCGTCCTGCCCCCGAAGACGGGATGGGGCGACATCAACCTGGAGGAGGCCGCGCCAGAGATCGGCGCCCAGTGGACGGACTCGGGTGAGCGCAGTGAAGCGCGAGCACTCAAGCACCGTGAGCGTGGTGAGGGTCGTACGGCCCCCAGTTGCCCAGAGTTGACCGAGATCTTCTGGTGGCATCTGGAGACGTTCGGCACGGCTCCGGACGGCAAGCTGTTTCGTGGTGTCCGCAACAACGGCAGGATCGGAAGTTCGACCTACGGCCGGATCTGGGCGAAAGCGCGTGAAGCGGTGTTCGTTCCTGAAGTGGTGAGCTCTCTTCTCGCCAAGCGGCCGTACGACCTACGGCATGCCGCCGTCTCGTTCTGGCTGTCGGCCGGTGTCGAGCCGACGCGGGTTGCTGCGTGGGCTGGGCACAGCGTCAAGGTTCTGATGGAGGTCTACGCCAAGTTCATCGATGGCGGCGAACAGACAGCCAGGGCACTGGTCGAGAAGCGGCTAGGGCATCAGAGCGAGGGCACAGATAGGGCACAACCAGTGGTAGATCATGAGACGCCGTGAGACACCGTGAGACAGACAGAGATCAGCCCGGTGACCTGTTGACGCTGGTCACCGGGCTGTTTCACCTGGCGTGGCGGGTGACGGATTTGAACCGCCGTAGCTTGCGCGGCTGATTTACAGTCAGCTCCCTTTGGCCACTCGGGCAACCCGCCGTGGTGTGGCCAAACTGTACCCAATGGCTCTGGGCGGGTGCCAACGGGTATCCCGTTCGGGGTCCCCCGGTAGCATCGCCAGGGCTCTTTCTCCTGATCGACTCGGAGGTGCGGTGACGTGGCGGACCCGTCGTTCGACGTGGTGAGCAAGGTCGACCGGCAGGAGGTGACCAACGCGATCAACCAGGCAGGCAAGGAGCTGTCGACCCGGTTCGACTTCCGTGGCACCGGTGCCGAGATCGACTGGACCGGTGAGGAGTCCATCTCCGTCCAGGCCGAGACCGAGGAGCGCTGTCTCGCTGCCATCGAGGTCTTCAAGGAGAAGCTGATCAAGCGCGGCATCTCCCTCAAGGCTTTCGAGGCCGACGAGCCCAAGCTGTCCGGCAAGATCTACAAGTCTTCCGGCAAGATCCTGCAGGGCATCGCCGCCGACAAGGCCAAGGAGATCGCCAAGGCCGTCCGCGACGGCGGACTCAAGGGCGTCCAGGCGCAGATCCAGGGCGACCAGCTGCGGATCTCCGGCAAGAAGAAGGACCACCTGCAGGACGTCATCGCGCTGCTCAAGGCCAAGGACTTCGGGATCGCCCTCCAGTTCACCAACTACCGCTGATGCGCGGGATCGTGCTGGCCGGGGGCAGTGGCACCCGGCTGCACCCGATCACGCAGGCCACGTCCAAGCAGCTGCTCCCGGTGTACGACAAGCCGATGATCTATTACCCGATCTCGGTTCTGATGCTCACCGGGATCACCGACATCCTGGTCATCTCGACCCCGACCGACCTGCCGAACTTCGCTCGCCTGCTCGGTGACGGGTCGCAGTTCGGGGTCAACTTCTCCTATGCCGAGCAGGCCGCTCCGAACGGCCTTGCCGAGGCGTTCATCATCGGCGCCGACTTCGTCGGGGACGACAAGGTCGCGTTGGTGCTCGGCGACAACATCTTCTACGGCCAGGGGTTTTCCCGGATCCTGCAGCAGGAGGCCGATGACCTGGACGGCGCGACGTTGTTCGGCTATCCGGTCAAGGATCCGCAGCGGTACGGCGTCGGTGAGGTCGACGCTTCCGGGCAGCTGGTCTCCATCGAGGAGAAGCCCGCTGTCCCGCGTTCCAACAAGGCCATCACCGGCTTGTACTTCTACGACAGCCAGGTTGTCGAGATCGCCCGCGACCTTGCTCCGTCGGCCCGTGGCGAGTTGGAGATCACCGACGTCAACACCGCCTACCTGCGGCAGGGCCGGGCGAAGCTGATCGATCTCGGCAGGGGCTTCGCGTGGCTGGACACCGGCACGCACGACTCGCTGCTGGAGGCGGGCCTGTTCGTGCAGGTGCTCGAGCATCGGCAGGGTGTGCGGATCGCGTGCCTCGAGGAGGTCGCGCTGGCTATGGGGTACATCACTGCTGACGAGTGCTACGCGCTGGGCGCCAAGCTCGCCAAGTCGGGTTATGGCGACTACGTGATGGCTGTGGCCACCGCCGCGGGCTCAGTGGGGCGCTAACGCCGGGCCGGCGTCGAGCAGGTCGTAGCCCAGTTCGACGTCGCCGCGGATCATCACGTCCACCGAACGCGGCTGCGTCCGGCCCGCCATGAGCAGGCAGAACGCGGTCGTCTCCATCGTCATCTCGACCGTGACCTCCCGGTCCTTGTCGCCGAGGGCCAGCGTCCACGTGCCGCCGCCCGGTCCGGCGAGCACCAGCCGGACGACGTTGCCTGGGCGTGCCACACGGCGGTACGCGGCTGCTTGGGGCAGTAGGCGGGCGGCGAAGTCCGCGATCGTGTGCAGGTAGTCCGGCGGCGGTGGGGGCAGTTGCTTGTGTGCCGCCATGGCGATGTCCCTTGCGTGGATCCACGTTTCGTACGCGCGGGACATCAGCAGGTCCGGTGGCACGGATTTGGTGGCCAGTGCCTGGCAGATCGCGTCTGCCTGCTGTTTCCAGGTCAGCTCGTGGTCATGCAGGCCCAGTTGATCTGCGACGACGCCGTCGGCTGCGGTCAGTTGGGCGATCTTCCCTGTCCATTTGTGCGCGTCGAGTTCCTTGAGCAGCGCGTCGAGCGCCGTGACCGTTGCCGCGTACGGCTTGGCGTAGTCCGGGAGGTCCTGCCGGTGCGCGACCGTGAGCACCTTGTCACGCACGCCGCCGGGCGGCGGTGTTGTTTGACCGGCAAGGGAATGCGCGGCTTCGGTCAGGCTGTGGACCTCGGCTCGGCAGGTCTCGCACGTCCGTAGGTGCGCTTCGACAGCGTCGGCCTCGTGCTGGTCGCACGCGCACATCGTCCAGGCAGCAAGCAGCGACGACACCGCCGCGTGATTTGTCACCGCTTGGCCGCCAGTTCGCGCAGACCGGCACGCAGCCGCGCTTTCGCTGTGCCCGCCGGGATGCCGAGTTCGATCGCGATCTGCTGGTACGTGCGGCCGTTGAAGTAGGCGAGGTCGATGGCCTGCCTGGTCAGCTCCGGCAGCACCGCCATGGCGACCGGCCGGTTTGCCCCGTTCCGGTGATCGGGAACAGTGCTGTTGTGTCGCAGCCATTCCACTGCGTGCCGGTGGGCCAGCATCGCCATCCAGCAGTACAGCCGCGCCTGAGCGGGGTCGTAGGCGAGCGGACGGCTCCACAGGCTCAGGAACGTGTCGACGGTGATGTCCTCGGCCACCGCGGGATCGCCCGTCACAGACAACGCGACGGCATAGACGGTCGCACCATGCGAGTCGTACACCTCGGCCAGCGCGTTGTGGTCGCCGTAGGCCAACCGCTGCCGGATGTCGGCATCCACCATGCTTCGGACAATCCCAGCGCGAACGCCCCGTGCACACCGCCAGACGTTTACAGCCCGCGTCGGGCCATGTCCTCCAGTCGTCGGATGCGTTCGGCGATCGGCGGATGCGTGTCGAACAACCGTGCCAGTTGCTCACCCGGACGGAACGGGTTGGCGATCATCAGGTGCGACTGCGACGCGATGGCCGGTTCGGGGGCCAGCGGAGCCAGCCGTGTCCCAGCCTCCAGCTTGCGCAGCGCCGAGGCCAGCGCCAACGGGTCACCGGTCAGCTCGGCACCGGACTCGTCCGCCTGGTACTCCCGTGACCTGCTGATCGCCATCTTGACGACACCGGCGGCGACCGGGCCGAGGATCGCGATCACCAGCATCGTCAGCGGGTTGGGCCGGTCGTCGTCGCTGCCGCCGAACAACCCGAACAGCATCGCGAAGTTGGCGAGGAAGCCGATCACGCTGGCCAGCGCGCCCGCCACGCACGAGATGAGGATGTCGCGGTTGTAGACGTGTGACAGCTCATGCCCGAGCACGGCACGCAGCTCGCGCTCGTCGAGGATCTCCAGAATCCCTGTGGTGCAACACACTGCGGCGTTGCGCGGGTTACGGCCGGTGGCGAACGCGTTGGGGGCCTGCGTCGGGCTGATGTACAGCCGTGGCATCGGCTGACGCGCGGTGTTGGCGAGCTCACGCACGATCCGGTACATCGCAGGCTGTTCCCACTGCGACACAGGGTGTGCGCGCATCGCACGCAACGCGATCTTGTCCGAGTTGAAGTATGCGTACGCGTTCACGCCGAGCGCGATGAACAGCCCGATGACCAGGGCTGTTCGCCCGAACAGCGAGCTGACCAGCAGGATGAGAGCACTCATGCCGCCGAGCAGGAGAGCGGTTCTCAGCCCGTTGTAGTGCTTGTGCATGGTGCCCTCCTTCCCGAGTTCCTTACGAAACAACGCTCTCGTAAAAGGAGAAGTTCCTGTTAGGACCCGGCGTGGCCCTGTCGCCAGTACGTGGCAGGACGCACGCTCGCCCGGTCGATGCCCCTGCCGACCAGCACGTCCCGCACCGCCTGCATGACCTGGCGTTCCCCGGCGGCCCAGACAGCCGGTCGGCCCTCCGGGAACTCCGCGGCCGACAACGCCTTCACCAACGGCTCGCTACTGCCTGCTGTGACACCGTTTCGGTGTACCCAGGTCACGTCCATGTCCTGCTGTTCGGCCTCGTCCTCGATCTCGACGAACGCGCGGATCGTCGCGCCGGGCAGTGCCCGCGTAATCGCGCCGATCGCGGGGATGGCGGTCTCGTCGCCGATCAGCAGGTGCCAGTCCGCGTTCACGTCCGGCTGGTACGCCGGTGACGGTCCGACGAAGATCACCTCGTCGCCAGGCCGGGCGGCGGACGCCCACTTCGACGCGGGCCCGTGGTCGCCGTGCAGCACGAAGTCGAAGTCGATCTCGTTGGCCACCGGGTCGTGCCTGCGGATGGTGTAGGTCCGCATGTACGGCCGCACACGGGACATCGCCACCCGCGCCGACTCCAGCGTCAGTGGCTCGGGCAGCTCCGCTCCGGGTTCGTACAGGTAGAGCATCACGTTCTCGTCGGTGCCCGCGCCGACGAAGTCGTCGATCTGCGGCCCGCCGACGGTGATCCTCGCCATCCTCGGGGTGATCCGCTCGGTGCGGATCACCGGTGCCCGCCACAGCTTGGTGGCCTGTCTGCGTGCCCGGCGCCGTTCAGTGCTCATCGGAGACAATCTAGGTCGCGGTCACGGGCCCCTCCCGCCGGGGAACGCGTACCCCCAGTGACGTCGTGACCACTCACGTTGGACTCGTTTACCCCAGACGGGCGTACTTGGCTGTGTCCGCGATAACAGATTGGTCTCAACTCGATCGGCGGCCGGATAAAGTCACCGCCGCGGCACCGTTCCGCCGCGGATTCATCGCTACCAGCCGGTTCAGGCGTGGAACCTTCGCCTGCCGTCCAAGGGGTTGGAAAGTGATCCACATCATCTCGGTGTCGCGCTCCGAACGGGCCTGGTTGTCACCGGTCTGCGAGGTCGACGGGGACTCTGTGCCGTCGGAATGGCTGGCTATTTCGCCTGATCGGGGTACAGTGACCCGACTGCCAAAGCTGTGGTGACGCTGTGGTGATGCCGCGACGTACCCGAGATGCCCGTACCCCGGTCGGACGAGGAGGCGGCATGGCGGAGCGACCGGATGCCCCCGAGCCGGTAGATGAGACCCCGCTTGTCCGTCGTTTTCGTCTTTACTCCGTCAGCGTTGTCATCATCGGTCTCATCGGTGCACTGCTGGTCTCCTGGTGGATGCCGCCGACGACCTACACGACCGACCACATCTGGACCGGCCTGCTGCTGGTTGTCGGCTTCCTGATCGCCGAACAGCTCGCCATCAACGTCGACGTCCGCAGCGGCGTGAGCTGGTCGATCTCGTTCACCGAGATCCCGCTCGCGATCGGACTGTTCGTCGCGCCCTTCGAACTCGTGCTGCTCGCGCACGTCATCGCGGGCGTCAGCACACTGCTTGTCCGCGGCGTGCACGACCGTGTCCTCTACAACGCGGGCGTGCTGGTGATCGAGATCAGCACGGCTTTCGCTGTGCTGCGCGCGTTCCAGCTGAGCCTCGACAGCATCGGCCCCAGCTGGGCGGGCCCGTTCGTCGGAGCGTTCGCCGCTCCGGTGTCCAGCACGCTGCTCGGCCTGGTCACGGTGTACGTGCTGGGCAGGCGGATCCGGCTGTCCGCGGGGATCCTGCTGGTCGGCCGCACTCTGGTGCTCGGCATGGTCAACTCCGCGGTCGGCGTCGTCGGCTACGTGGTGACGGTGCAGGAGGAGGGCGGCTGGCCGCTGATCCTGCTCGCGCTGTCGGGCTTCGGCGCGCTGTACGTCGCCTACTCGGGGCTGCTCCGCGACCAGCGTGACCTGGAGGCGTTGTCGCAGGTCAGCCTGATCGTGGCCCGCTCGGGCCAGCAGGCCGCCGCGAAACCGGCGACCGGCCTCGACGACATCTCCGCCGGAGTGGCCAACGACGAGTGGCACGCCATCGCCGAACGCATCAAGGACCAGCTGTCCGCGACGAGAGTCGTGCTGCACATCAGGTTCGACCCGCAGGCGCCGATGCGAACCGTGGTCGCGGGCACGGACCTGCCGCAGGAACTGCACCCCGGCGACCTGACCGGCTCCAAGGGAGACCCGCTGCTGCGCCTGCCCGGCTCGCACGTCCGGCACTTCCGCCGGATCGACGCGATGCCGGAGATCCGCCAGTCCCTGTTGCGCAGGGACTCGACGGAAGCGCTTGTCGTCCCGCTGCGCAGCGCCAGCCACCTGCTCGGCGTCGTCGAGGCGCACGACCGGCAGAGCCGGTGGCGTGGCTTCGGCACGGCGGACATGCGCCTGATCGGCACCATGGCCAGCCATCTCGCCACCGCGCTGGACAACCGCAGGCTGCTGTCCCGCCTGCGCCACGACGCGTACCACGATCCGCTGACGGGCCTGCTCAACCGCCCGGGTTTCCGGCAGGCCGCCACCGAGGCGCTGCGGTCGGACCCGCAGGCCATGGTCGTCCGGATCGACCTCGACGTGCTGTCCACGGTCAGCGACGCGCTCGGCTACGCGTGGGGCGACCGGATGGTCTCCGCCGCCGCGCGCCGCATCCGCGACACCCTCGGCCCGGAGAGCATGATCGCCCGCCTTGAGGGCATGGCGTTCGCCGCGCTGCTGGACGGCCGCCCGATCGACGAGATGCTCGCGCTGGCGGAACGCCTGCGGGACATGCTGATCGCGCCGTACATCGTCGAACGCCTGACGCTCGACGCGGGCGCGGTCGTCGGTTTCGCCTCCGCCGCCATGGAGGACGAGCAGACGGTCGTCGACGTGGACGCGTTGCTGCAGCACGCCGACGTGGCCGTGCGCGCCGCGAAGGCAGGCGGCGAGCCGGTCCGCGCGTACATGCCGAGCATGGGCCAGATCTTCCTGCGCCGGTTCCAGCTGGTCACCCAGTTCCGGCACGCCGTGGAAACCGGCCAGGTCAAGGTGCACTACCAGCCGAAGGTCGCACTGCCCAGCCGCAACGTGCTCGGCGTGGAAGCGTTGGTGCGCTGGACACATCCGGAATACGGCGACCTGCACCCGGACGAGTTCGTCCCGGCCATCGAGGCGGCGGGCCTGGTCGGCGCGCTGACCGGGTTCGTGATGGAGCAGGCGCTGACCAAGGTCCGCAAGTGGCTCGACAAGGGACTGCGGATCTCCGCGGCGGTCAACATCTCCGTGCGCAGCCTCGCCGAGCAGGACTTCCCCGAGCAGGTCTCGGACCTGCTGACCCGCTACGGCGTCCCGCCGGAGCTGCTGACGCTGGAACTGACCGAGTCCGGCGTGATGGCCGATCCGCAGAAGGCGTTGCCCGTGCTGCGCAGGCTGCACGCGCTCGGCGTGGTCCTCGCCGTCGACGACTTCGGCACCGGCTACAGCTCGCTGGCGTACCTGCGGCAACTGCCGGTGGACGAGGTCAAGATCGACAAGAGTTTCGTCTTCGGGATGGGCACGGATCTCTCGGACCTCGCGGTGGTGCGCTCGATCGTCGAGCTCGGCCACTCGCTGGGCCTGTCCGTGGTCGCCGAGGGCGTCGAGGAGGACGTGGCGCGCGACCAGCTGTCCGCGATGGGGTGCGACGTCATCCAGGGCTACCTCATCTCCCGTCCGCTCTCCGAGAGCAGGCTGGAGGCCTGGTTGCAGGCCAGGACGACCAAGACGCCTGGCCGTCTGGACGAGACCGTGCTCACGTTGCTGTCCTGACGGGGACCCCCGCTTTTAATCCGCTCGAAGGAGTGTGTAGAGTTCACCTCGCTCCAAGAGCACGCCCCAATAGCTCAGTCGGTAGAGCGTCTCCATGGTAAGGAGAAGGTCTACGGTTCGATTCCGTATTGGGGCTCTGTGGGCCCAGCCGTGACGTCCACCGCGACGTTGCGGCTTGTTCCATGTGGCGGTGTAGCTCAGGTGGTAGAGCAAACGGCTCATAATCGTTGTGTCGGCGGTTCAAGTCCGCCCACCGCTACTCGACTGGTCAGGGGCCACTCCCTGACCTATTACACTGGGGCGACCCCCAACGTATTGCCTAGGAAGGTACTGCTGTGGCTGCCACTGACGTGCGACCGAAGATCACGCTCGCGTGCGAGGTGTGCAAGCACCGCAACTACATCACCAAGAAGAACCGGCGCAACGACCCGGACCGCATCGAGCTGAAGAAGTTCTGCCCGAACTGCGGCACGCACCGTGCGCACAAGGAAACTCGCTGAGCCAGTCCTGATGGCTCTCGATCCCTCCTTCATCGGACGCAGCTACCCGGCTTCACCGGTCTACCAGGTCAGCCGGGCCAAGATCCGAGAGTTCGCTGAGGCGATCGGCGACGACAACCTGCTCTACTCCGACCCGGCTGCCGCACAGGCCGCCGGGTATTCGGATGTCGTCACCCCGCCGACGTTCCTCACCATCATCAACATCGCCGCGATCAACGTCGTGATCAACGATCCGGACCTGGGGCTGGACTACAGCCGGATGGTGCACGGCGACCAGCGCTTCGACTACCACCGCCAGGTGCACGCCGGTGACGAGCTGCGCGTGATCGTCCACATCGAGGACATCATGCACCGCGCGGGGAACGACTTCATCAACATGCGGGCCGACATCGTCGACAACGACGACGAGATCGTCGTCGTGTCGCACGCCCAGCTCGTGGTCCGCGACGCCGTGAAGCCGGAGGTCACAGCATGACCGCCGTCGGTGACGAGCTGCCGTCGTTGACCATCCAGGTCACGCGCAAGGACCTCGTGCGTTACGCGGGCGCCTCGCTCGACTTCAACCCGATCCACTGGAACGAGCCGTTCGCCAAGGAAGTCGGCCTGCCGGACGTGATCGCGCACGGCATGCTCACCATGGCGCTGGCCGCTCGGGTCGTCACGCAGTGGGTCGGTGACCCCGGCAAGATCCTGCAGTACGGCGTCCGGTTCACCCGTCCCATCGTCGTTCCCAACGACGAGAAGGGCGCGACCGTCGAGCTGTCCGGCAAGGTCCGCCAGGTCAACGACGACGGCACAGCCCGCGTCGACATCACCGCCAAGTTCGACGGCAAAGCCGTCCTCGGCAAAGCACAGGCCCTCCTCAAACTGCCCTGACCCCGCTCTGCTGTGCAACCAATGTGGCCTTCGGTGCGCCAAACGCACCGAAGGCCACCTTCGTTGCATGGGCTTCTACCTGGCTTCGCGGAGTAGGTCGCCCATTCGCGTCATGCCGGTGGCCAGGTCCGCGTCGCCGAGCGCGTAGGACAACCGGAAGTAGCCGGGTGTGCCGAACGCCTCACCGGGCACCACCGCGACCTCGGCCTGATCCAGGACCAACGCGGCCAGCTCGCCGCTGGTCCGCGGCCGGACACCGCGGATCTCCTTGCCCAGCAAGCCCTTCACCGACGGGTACACGTAGAACGCGCCCTTCGGCGTCGGCACCTCGATGCCGGGGATGGCCGCCAGCAGCTGCACGATCGTCTGGCGGCGGCGGTCGAACGCCTCGTGCATCTCCCGCACGGCGTCCAGCGGCCCCGACACGGCCGCCAGAGCGGCCCGCTGGGACACGTTCGCCACGTTCGACGACAGGTGGGACTGCAGGTTCGCGGCGGCCCTCGTGACGTCCTTCGGGGCGATCATCCAGCCGACCCGCCACCCGGTCATCGCATACGTCTTGGCGACGCCGTTGACGACCACGCACGTGTCCGCCAGCTCCGGCACCACGACCGGCATGGACTCCGCCGTGACGCCGTCGTAGACCAGGTGCTCGTAGATCTCGTCGGTGATCACCCAGATGCCGTGCTCCAGCGCCCACCGGCCGATCGCCTCGACCTGCTCACGCGGGTACACCGCGCCCGTCGGGTTCGACGGCGAGACGAACATCAGCGCCTTCGTACGCGGCGTGCGGGCCGCCTCCAGTTGCTCGACGGTGACCAGGTAGCCCTGGGTCTCGTCGGTCACCACCGGCACCGGCACGCCGCCTGCCAGCGTGATCGCCTCGGGATAGGTGGTCCAGTACGGCGCGGGCAGGAGCATCTCGTCGCCGGGGTCGAGCAGGGTCGCGCAGGTCTGGTAGACCGCGTGCTTGCCGCCGTTGGTCACGATGACCTGGCTCGCGTCGACCTCGTAGCCGCTGTCGCGCTTGGTCTTCGCCGCAATCGCCGCACGCAGCTCCGGCAGCCCCGCTGCGGGCGTGTACCGGTGGTTGCGCGGGTCGGTCGCTGCCTCGACGGCGGCCTGGACGATCGCCTCGGGGGTGGGGAAGTCGGGCTCGCCCGCGCCGAAGCCGATCACCGGTCGGCCCGCCGCCTTGAGGGCCTTCGCCTGGGTGTCGACCGCGAGGGTCGCCGACTCGCTGATGCCGCCGATCCGCGCCGACACCCGGCGCCTGACCTGCTGTTCGTCGACTGATGACATGCCTGCATCGTCGCAGATCGGCGGGGGTCGCCGCTGCCGGAGGGGACGGCTGTCCCCAGCTAAGGTGACCGCGATTTCAAGGGCATGGGGACGTTGCCGTACACTTTCGAACTCGGAACGAAAGTCACTTTGCCCCACGCGGTCAGCTCTGACAGAGTGGGGACAGTGGATCTCGTCCATCAGTAGTTCGAGTGGCATCAGTAGTTCGGGTGACACAGGGGCGTAGCTCAATTGGCAGAGCAGCGGTCTCCAAAACCGCAGGTTGCAGGTTCAAGTCCTGTCGCCCCTGCAAAGCAAGGTCAAGGCTGGCGAGCGGAGGAACTGGCGTGAGCGACGAGCCGGGCAAGGATCGGGAAGAAGAGGACAAGAAGCCTCAGTCCCGTCCGGTCACCGCCGCTGCGCGGCGTGAGCGCCGTGCGTCGGCGCGTCCCGCCGCGCGCAAGGACGACGCGCCGTCCGCCAAGGCCAGGCCGAAGGCGAAGCCCGCCGCGGAGGGCGAGGCGCTTGCCGAGGGCAAGAAGGGCCGCGCCACCCCGTCGCGTGACGGCAAGGAGAAGCGCGTAGGCCTGTTCTCCAGGCTTTTCCGGTTCCTCAAAGAGGTCGTCGCCGAGCTGCGCAAGGTCATCTGGCCGACCCGCAAGCAGATGATCACCTACACCGCGGTCGTGCTGGTCTTCCTGGCCGTGATGGTGGCCATCATCGCCGGACTGGACCTCGGCATCGGCAAGGGCGTGCAGTCGATCTTCGGATAAGCAGGCCGCACGCGAGCGTAGAGATAGGAAGCGAGATCACAGTGACCTCCGAGAACGGCGCCGCTGGCGGCCAGGGGCTGACCAGTCCGGCCGACGACGAGGTCGTCGCCACGCAGGACGAGGAGACCCTCGCCGCTGCGGAGACCGACGAGGACGTCGACGCCGCCGACGAGCAGGCAGCAGCCGAGGACGAGGCAGCAGCTGACGAGGCAGCAGCCGACGAGCCGGTCGCCGAGGAAGCCGAAGAAGAGGACCCGGTCGCCGAGCTGCGTGAGGCACTGCGCCGCGCGCCGGGCGAGTGGTACGTGATCCACTCCTACGCCGGTTACGAGAACAAGGTCAAGACCAACCTCGAGACCCGCATCCAGACCCTCGACATGGAGGACTACATCTTCCAGGTCGAGGTGCCGACCGAAGAGGTCACCGAGATCAAGAACGGCCAGCGCAAGCAGGTGCAGCGCAAGGTGCTGCCCGGCTACATCCTGGTCAGGATGGATCTCAACGACCCGTCGTGGAGTGCGGTCCGCAACACCCCGGGGGTCACCGGCTTCGTCGGTGCGACCTCCAAGCCGTCCCCGCTGACCATCGACGAGGTGGCGAAGTTCCTGCTGCCTCAGGTCGAGCAGACCAAGCCCTCGGCGGGCAAGGCGACGACCACCGCGACCAAGCCGACCGTCGAGGTCGACTTCGAGGTCGGCGAGTCGGTTACAGTGATGGACGGCCCGTTCGCCACGCTCCCCGCGACCATCAACGAGGTCAACGCGGACGCGCAGAAGCTCAAGGTCCTGGTGTCGATCTTCGGTCGGGAGACCCCGGTCGAGCTGTCGTTCAGCCAGGTCTCCAAGATCTGACCGGTCTTTGCTCGCTTGAAGGCCGGCGGCCGCACGGCGGCACGGCAGGTTCGCCGCGCGGACCCACGCAGGAAACAGGAATACGAGAATGCCACCCAAGAAGAAGAAGCTTGCAGCGATCATCAAGCTGCAGATCACGGCGGGCCAGGCCAACCCGGCCCCGCCGGTCGGACCCGCGCTGGGTCAGCACGGCGTCAACATCATGGAGTTCTGCAAGGCCTACAACGCCGCGACCGAGTCGCAGCGTGGCACCGTGGTGCCGGTCGAGATCTCCGTGTATGAGGACCGCTCGTTCGACTTCAAGCTCAAGACCCCGCCGGCCGCGAAGCTGCTGCTGAAGGCCGCCGGTGTCGACAAGGGCAGCGGCGAGCCGCACCGCGTCAAGGTCGCCAAGGTGACCTGGGACCAGGTGAAGGAGATCGCGCAGCAGAAGCAGTCCGACCTCAACGCCAACGACATCGACCAAGCCGCCAAGATCATCGCCGGTACGGCGCGATCCATGGGCATCACGGTCGAATAAGTCTTTCAGCAAGTACTCGTGGGAGGGCCAAGCGCGGCCCGGCACCACAAACTGTTAGTTAGGGAAACAGCATGGCAAAGCGCAGCAAGGCCTATCGTCAGGCCGCCGAGCTGGTGGACAAGGAGCGGCTGTACTCGCCGCTCGAGGCCGCCAAGCTCGCCAAGGAGACCTCCAAGGTGAAGATGGACGCGACCGTCGAGGTCGCGATCCGCCTGGGCGTCGACCCCCGCAAGGCAGACCAGATGGTCCGCGGCACCGTGAACCTGCCGCACGGAACCGGTAAGACCGCACGCGTCATCGTGTTCGCGACCGGCGACAAGGCCGCCGAGGCCGAGGCCGCCGGTGCCGACGTCGTTGGCGCCGAGGACCTGATCGAGCGCATCCAGGGTGGCTGGCTCGACTTCGACGCCGCGATCGCCACCCCGGACCAGATGGCCAAGGTCGGCCGGATCGCCCGCATCCTGGGCCCGCGTGGCCTGATGCCGAACCCGAAGACCGGCACCGTGACGCCGGCGGTGGCCAAGGCCGTCGCCGACATCAAGGGCGGAAAGATCAACTTCCGCGTCGACAAGCAGGCCAACCTGCACCTGGTGATCGGCAAGGCGTCGTTCGACGACGACAAGCTGGTCGAGAACTACGCGGCCGCACTGGACGAGATCCTGCGTGCCAAGCCGTCCTCGGCCAAGGGCAAGTACCTGAAGAAGGTCACCTTCACCACGACGATGGGCCCCGGTATCCCGGTGGACCCGGCTCGTACCCGCAACCTGCTCGCCGACGAGGCCGCCGCAGTCTGACCGGCCCCCAGGCACGAAAGAGGCGGACCCACACTCCGGGTCCGCCTTTTTCACGGAGTCACATGTTACGCACACGTATACACGCACCATATACACGGAGGTGCAACAAGCGTGAAGTTGCCGAGGCAGCAGCGCCGGGAGCAGATACTGGCGCGGGCAACGGAAGTCTTCGCAGACAAGGGATACGCACCAACCGGGCTGGAGGACATCGCCGAAGCAGCCGGGGTGAGCCGGATGATCCTGTACCGGCACTTCGAGTCCAAAGCAGACCTGTACCGATCAGCCTGTGACCGAGCAGGCGAAAGGCTCGCAGCCGCAACAGGCGACGAACTGACCGAGTCCACAGTGGGCGCACTGGTGACGTGGGCGGCCAAGGAAACCGCAGAGTTCCGACTCCTGTTCCACCAAGCCGCCCGAGAACCGGACTTCCGCGCGGACATCGACACCTTGCGCGCAGAACTGATCGAGACACTCCGACACCGAATGCGCGACCTGATCCCAGACCACCGATGGGCAAAGTGGGCCGCGCACCTCGCACTGACCGTGACCGTCGAGGCGACAATGACCTGGATCGAGGTCGGCGGACCAGATCCGGACCAGGCCGTCGAGCGAATAACCGACGCGGTCAAGGCAGTCATCACGGCCTCCATCCGCCATTGAGCCCAAGGGTTTCTCCCCGAAGACATCCCGTGGCCCAACGCCTTACCGTGCACCCATGGGGAGACACCTTGTCGCGCTCGCCGTGACACTGGCGGCGATGGAGGCCTACCACCGGCTGGGGCTCCCACCTGGACCGGAGCCGGTTCCCTTTGCTATCGCGCTGTTCCTGACCTCGGCACACGGACACCGCACGCTCGCGATCGGTGCCGCGACAGCCGCAGTGGTCATGGTGATCGTGCCGACGAGCCAGTACGAGGACCTGCCGCAAGTAGTACCAGTGCTGGCTGTCGTGATCGCGTTGGGAGAGATCGCGCGGATCAGGAAGGCGTATCTGCTGCAGTCCCGGCAACGAGCCGTGGACGCGGAACGCCTGCGGATCTCGCGCGAGTTGCACGACGTGCTCGTCCACCACATGACCGTGATCAACATTCAGGCTGGGGCCGCCATGCTGCGACCCGCGCACACCGGTGCGGCGCTCGGGGTGATCAAGCAGGCCAGTCGGGACGCGCTGGACGAGGTCCGGTCGACCGTCGGCGTGCTCAGGGCACCGGGTCTGCGGCACCTGGACGCCCTGCTTGACCGCGTCCGCACCGACGGTCTCGTGGTGAGCAAACGGATCCGTGGCCGGACCGACCTGCCGGTCGAGGTCGATCAGGCCGCGTACCGGATCGTGCAGGAAGCGTTGACCAACGTCGTGCGCCATGCCGGGGCGACCAGGGTCGTCATCCACCTCGACTGCCGTCCGGACGAGGTGACAGTCCAGGTTCGTGACAACGGCAAGGGAGGTGATCCGTTGCCGGGCAACGGACTGACCGGGATGCTGGAACGGGTGACCGCGCTCGGCGGCGACCTGCGCATGTCCGGCGGGGCCGGATTCCGCGTCCGGGCGAGGATTCCGCTGTGATCAGGGTTCTGCTCGTCGACGACCAGGCGCTGGTGCGCGGCGGACTGCGGGCGATTCTGGACGGCGAGGACGACATCGAGGTGGTCGGCGAGGCAGGTGACGGCGCCACGGCGTTGCGCCTGACCATGCGGCTGCGGCCGGACGTGGTCCTGATGGACGTCCAGATGCCAGGGATGGACGGCATCGCCGCGACCCGGCGGATTCTCGAGGACACTCGTTGCCGTGGCAGCAAAGTCGTTGTGCTGACCACGTTCGATCTCGACGAGTACGTGTACGAGGCGCTGCGGTTGGGGGCGAGCGGGTTTCTGCTGAAGGACAACGATCCGATGGAACTCATCCACGGCGTGCGCGTGGTCGCCCGTGGCGACGCCATGCTGTCGCCGCAGGTCACCGCACGCCTGATCGGTGAGTTCGGGCACCGGTTCCGGCCGGTTCGCCGGACGTTCGACGCGTTGACCGAGCGGGAGCGTGAGGTGATGGGTCGCGTCGCCGCCGGGCTGTCCAACGACGAGATCGCCGCCGAGTTGGTGGTCAGCCCGGCGACGGTGAAGACACATGTCAGCCGGATCCTGGCCAAGCTCGGCGTCCGCGATCGGGTGCAACTGGTGGTGCTCGCCCATACGACCTGAGATGTACGGGGATCGGTCGCTCGGCCGACGAAAACGGCAAGGGGACGCCGGATTCTCGGACTATGAAATGGATTCTTCCACTACTCGTGGCACTGGCCATGCCGGTGCCCGCCGCTGCGGCGACGACACCGGGGTGTCGGGCGATCGCGCAGCTCACGCCGGACGAGCGGATCGGTCAGCTGATCATGGTCGGCGGTGACACCGGGCGGGCGCGCGAGCTGCACGCGGGCATGGTCGGTCTGCCGGACATGCCCGACCTGGGATCAGCCGCCGAGTTCACCAGGATCATGGGCAAGGACGTGCTGGTCGGCGGGGATTTCGAGCACGGCGCGATCCAGCGCATCGGCGGCACCACCGCGTACCCGCGGCCGATGGGCCTCGGCGCGATCCGCGACCCGGGCGCAGCGGCTGCGGCTGCGGTGGGCACGGCGAGCGAGCTGAAGCAGGCAGGGGTCCGGTTGAACCTGGCCCCATTGGCCGACGTCAACAGCAACCCGGAGTTCCCGTTCGGTGTGCGCTCGTACAGCGAGGATCCCGCGCTGGTCTCCCGGCTGATCTCCGCGCAGGTGGGGGCCTATCGCGCGGCCGGTGTGGTGCCTGCCGTGAAACACTTCCCCGGGCACGGCGGCGTCAACGCGGATCCGCACTACGAACTGCCCACTGTGCACGCCGACCGGGCGACCATGGACCGCGTGCACTTCCCGCCGTTCCGCGCCGCGATCGCCGCGGGCGCGCCGATGATCATGACGGCGCACATCGTGCTGAAGTCGGTGGATCCCGCGCTGCCGTCGACCTTGTCCACCAAGGTGATCACCGGGATCCTGCGCGGCGAACTTGGCTTCGACGGGGTGGTGATCACCGACTCCATCCAGATGGGCGCGATCAGGAACAACTTCGGCCTCGGCAACGCGGCGGTCCTCGCGATCAACGCGGGCGCGGACGTCGTGCTGTCCACCGGGCCGCACAGTGACCACGTGGAGATCGTCAACGCCTTGCGCGCCGGGTTGACGCAGGAGCGGATCGACCAGTCCGCTGCCCGTGTGCTGAAGCTGAAGTGCCGGTACCAGGGCAAGGGGCCGTCGGTGCGGGTCGACCCCGACCCGATCGCGCAGGACTCGATCACGCTGCTGGACAACCGATCCGGGGCGTTGCCGTTTGCCAGGGGCGCGCGAACGTCGGTGGTGGGCGTGCGGGACGTGCAACCGCTGGCCCAGGCGATGAACGCTGGTTGGTGGCAGGCCGCGAGCGACGACCCGGCGGACGCGGAGATCACCGAAGCCGTGCGTCGGGCCGAGGACCAGGTCCTCGTGGCGACCTACTCCCGTGGGCCGACCCTGCCGCCGGGACAGGTCAAGCTTGTCAACGCGCTCAAGGCCGCAGGTAAACACGTCGCAGCCGTATCCATCGGCGTGCCGTACGACGTCAACTCGTACCCCGAGTTGGGGGCGTCCCTCGCTGCCTACGCCCAGACCCAGGTGTGGGGCCCGCCGCCGCCCGCGAACCCGACCGTGATGCGGGCAGTGGCCAGGGTTGTGTTCGGCGCACAGCCGGGCGGCAGGCTTCCGGTGACGGTCAGCGCTCGCTACCCATACGGGCTAGGACTGCGGTACTAGCGTGACGTGGTTGTTGTCGGCGGTGCGGTGGTGGTGGTGGTGGTCGCGGTGGAGCATTCCTTGGTCTGGTGGCCGGAGATGATCCACGCATCACCGAACGGCGTGAACGTGAACGTACCCAGCGAAGTAGTGCCAGGCTTGACCCTGAGCGTGCAGGAGTCCACCTCAACAAGCTGCTTGCCCTGCGTGTCGATCCGAGGACGGCCGGTCAGCGCAGCCACCTGCGACTGGAGTTTGGCGACCGCGGCCGTGCAGTCCGCTGCCTCGAAGTTCCGGGCGAACGCGGCCTCGGCATCCTTGGTGAACATGTAGCAGGCAACCTGCGGCTGGCCGAGCGAGATGCTCCGATACAAGGCGTCCACCACTTCGTTCGGCTTGCCGGGCGCCCGGCCGGGATCGTTCTTCGAGCCGGGCCCCGCGCCGCCCTGCACTGTGTTGTCGTCCGGCGGCGAGCCGAAGTAGTGGTTGTAGGCCCAGATCACGCCGATGATCACGAGCGCGTACACCACGAGCTTGCGGAAGCCCTTGCTGAACAGGATCTTCTGCCAGGTCGGCTTCTTCTTCGGTGGCGGCCCGGCAGGCGGCAGCTGGCCCTGTCCCTGCGCTTCCTGAAAGCGCATGAACTGTTGGAACTGTTGGAACTGCTCGAACTGGCGCCGCTGCTCCGGGTCGGCCGACGTTGGATCGACCGGCGCCGGGTCGACCGGGACCGGGTTGGCCCGTGCCGGGTCGTAGGGAGCCGGGTGGTTGGGACGCTCGTCTTCGGCCACGTCCACCATCATGCCGGGGGCGATTTGGAGAGGCAGCTCCGTGTCCCGTATCGTTGTCCTCGTTCTACCGAAGACCGCTGGTCTCTTCCCCCGTGAAGATGAAGATCCCGCAAGGGTGGCCCGCGCAGGAGGAACGAGCTGAGAGCTTCTTTCTTACGCCCGTGCCTGCGCTTGCCGCATGTACCGGGCGTTTCGTCTTTTCCGGGCTGGAGTACGAGTGGTCGTAGCCCAGAGAGGAGGCGAACATGGCGAAGCCGGACAAGGTGGCCGCAGTCGCCGAGATCGCGGACAAGTTCCGTACGAGCTCGGCCGCCGTCGTCACGCAGTACAGCGGCCTCTCCGTGTCGCAGCTCACCACGCTGCGCCGCGCTCTCGGCACCAACGCGTCCTACCGTGTCGCGAAGAACACCCTGGTCAAGCTGGCCGCCAAGGATGCCGGAGTGCAGGGCCTCGACGGCCTGTTCGTCGGTCCGACGGCCATCACGTTCGTCGACGGCGAGCCTGTCGACGCGGCCAAGGCGCTTCGTGATTTCGCGAAGGACAACAAAGGCCTGGTCATCAAGGGCGGCTACATGGAAGGCCGCGCGCTCTCTGTCGAAGAGGTCGCGCAGATTGCTGACCTGGAAAGCCGTGAGGTGCTGCTCGCCAAGCTGGCGGGCGCGATGAAGGGCAACCTTGCCAAGGCCGCCGGGCTGTTCGCCGCCCCGGCCACGCAGGTCGCCCGCCTGGCTGCCGCGCTGCAGGAGAAGAAAGCAGCCGCGGAAGCTCCCGCCGAGAGCTGAAGTTCACCCCCACCCGCTTAGTCAGAGAAAGGAGCCGCCACCATGGCGAAGCTCAGCACCGACGAGCTGCTCGACGCGTTCAAGGAAATGACGCTGCTTGAGCTGTCGGACTTCGTGAAGCAGTTCGAAGAGGTCTTCGACGTCAAGGCCGCCGCTCCGGTCGCCGTCGCCGCCGCCCCTGGTGCCGTCGCGGCTGAGGCCCCCGAGGAGCAGGACGAGTTCGACGTCGTCCTCGAGTCGGCCGGCGACAAGAAGATCCAGGTCATCAAGGTCGTCCGCGAGGTCGTCTCGGGCCTGGGCCTGAAGGAGGCCAAGGAGCTCGTCGAGAGCGCGCCGAAGCCGGTCCTGGAGAAGGTCGCCAAGGAGGCCGCCGAGGCCGCCAAGGAGAAGCTCGAGGCAGTTGGCGCCAAGATCTCCCTGAAGTGATCTGTGCGGCATGAGCCGCACCGCAATACCCGAAAAGGGCCGCCCTGCGCACGGGGCGGCCCTTTTTTCGTGGATCCTGGTGAAGTGACCGACACATCTGCGCCTGTGGATCCGATCTCGCACGTGCCGCCAGACTTCTTCAAGCCCGACGACGGCAAGAAATGGGCAGAGAAGCACTGGTTGAACGTGCCTGGTCCCTTCTACACAGGGAGCACCGACAACTGTTGGACCGGTCGGCTGCACGCACCGCGCCACGTCCTGTACGGCGGCGAGTACTACAACGAGTTCGTGTACCGCCAGCCCCAGACCCGGGCAGAGGTCGAGTGTTTGCTGGCCGCGGCCGAGGAAGACCCGTTCCAAGGTTATGCCTGCGACGGCGACTCGCGGTGGACACCGGACGCCGTTCGCACCTGGTGGAACGAACGAGGCAAGGTCGAGGAGCACGTCACGGCGTTGCTCGGCGAATGGACCGCCGGGACCAAATCGCACGAGCTTGAAGCCGCCGAAGGCGCACGTGACTTCCTCGCGTACCTGGCAGGTGACCTCAGGACCGACCTTCGGGAGTACGTCTTCCGCCTGGAACAAGGCCGCTACCCGGTCGCTGGTGATCAGCTCCCAGAGCTCTGAGCTGCGGGACCTTTCGCACGGTGGGTCAGCGCATGCCGCGCCGACCCACCGCCAGCCCGAAAACCGGGCATTTACGCTGGTCAGCGCCAGCCGGTGACCTCTGTCAGGCGGGCTGCCGTGACCCTTGCTCCGCTGTTCTGGCTGCCGCCGTAGGCGTGGAACGCCAGCGCGCACCAGCCTTCGCAGCCTGCTGAGCCTGCTGGGCGGTTGGTTGCCACCGCGCTGCCGCTGTTACCGCCGACGGTGTCGTTCTGGTAGTACAGCCGCAACGTGCCTGACGTGCGGATCTGGTCCGTTGAGAGCCACTGTTGCTTGTTCTTGTCGCCGCCGTAGCCCTGGATTGTGGTGGCGGTGCCGTTCAGGGACGCCGTTGTCGCGTACGCGCCGTACCAGCCGACGGTGTTGCCGATGGTGCAGTTCAGTTTCGCGCCGCCGTAGTCCTCGTCCGCTGAGCCGTTGGTCCTGTAGCCGTTGCTGACACGCAGGGTTGTTGCTGTGCAGGAGCCGTAGGGGGCTGTGTCGCCGTTGTAGCCCGGGTAGAACTTCAGGCCTTCGTAGAACGCCGAGCCGCTCCAGACGCAGTGGCCTGCTGTCAGGACCAGGGACGCTCCGAACATCCAGCCTGTGCAGTGCTGGCGTTCCGTTCCTCCGGATGTTCTCGTGATCAGCACTGTTGCCCTGGCTGGGAAGTTCGTTGTCGGGTTCACGCGTACGCGGTTGTCCGGGCCGATGATCGACTGGACACCTATGCCCGCGAACCCTTCTATCTTGTGTCCGGGTTGGACTGGTTCTGCTCCGACGAGTGCGGGGTCCTGGATTCCGCTGCCCTCGTAGGCGGGGACGCCGGTCAGGGTTCCGCTCGCGTTCGCGGGCGTTGCCATGACGACTCCGGCTATCAGGACTCCGCTGAGTAAGGCCACCAGACGGTCACGCATGTTGTTTCTCCGTCCGTCGCAGGGATGACAACTGACGGTATCCAGCTGGTACCGCTACGCACAGCATCCTTCGTAGCGAATGCGCCACGCTGGTCCGACTGGTCTAGGGTGCGGGTCCGGGTGGCATATGCGAGGGTCCGACGTACCAGGCAGTAACCCCGGCGGACCACGCTCGTTGGTCATTAGAGGAACGCGAGCTCGGGAGGATCGATGGGCGCCGAAGTGGTGGTCGAGGGTCTCACCAAGTCCTTCGGGCGGCAAACCATCTGGCGGGATGTCACCTTGACCCTGCCTCCCGGCGAGGTCAGCGTGATGCTGGGCCCGTCGGGTACTGGTAAGTCCGTCTTCCTGAAGTCCATGATCGGCCTGCTCAAGCCGGACCGTGGCAAGTGTGTGGTCAACGGCGTCGACGTCGTCTCCTGCTCGGAGAGCAAGCTCTACGAGACCCGCAAGCTGTTCGGCGTCCTGTTCCAGGACGGCGCGCTCTTCGGCTCGATGAACCTCTACGACAACGTCGCCTTCCCGCTGCGGGAACACACCCGCAAGTCGGAGACCGAGATCAAGCGCATCGTCCTCGAGAAGATGGACATGGTCGGTCTCGCGGGCGCCGAGAAGAAGCTCCCAGGGGAGATCTCCGGCGGTATGCGCAAGCGCGCCGGGCTGGCCCGCGCACTCGTGCTCGACCCCGAGATCATCCTGTGCGACGAGCCGGACTCCGGTCTCGACCCCGTCCGCACCGCGTACATCAGCCAGCTGCTGATCGACCTCAACGCCCAGGTCGACGCCACCATCCTGATCGTCACGCACAACATCAACCTGGCTCGTACGGTGCCGGACAACCTCGGCATGCTCTACCGCCGCGAGCTGGTCATGTTCGGCCCGCGTGAGGTGCTGCTGACCTCCGACGAGCCCGCTGTCCAGCAGTTCCTCAACGGCAGCCGGTTCGGTCCGATCGGCATGTCCGAGGAGAAGGACGTGGCCACGCTCGCCGCCGAGCAGGAGCTGGCCGACTCCGGCCACCACGACGGGTCCTCCGAGGACATCTACGGTGTCGTCCCGCAGCTGCAGCCCACCCCTGGCCTGCCGGAGCGGATGGGTGTCCGCCGCCGCAAGGACCGGGTGATGAGCATCCTGCACTCGCTGCCGCCCGCCGCGCAGGAGGGCATCATCGAGAGCCTCACGCCCGAGGACCAGCAGCGTTACGGCGTCCGCCCGCACATGATGGCCTCCGCGGCCGCGACTGTCCCGGCTGGTCACAGACCACCGTCACCGTCGCCCGCGCCGCGTCCCCAGCATCAGCAGCAGGTGCCCCCGCAGCATGGCGGGGAGCGCTTCCAGGGTGATCTCGGCGTCGCCGAGATCCCGCAGTCCCCGTGGCGTCCACCCCAGCAACAGGGACCGGGTGGTGGCGCGTGACCGTTCGCTCCACCAAGTCGTCGTTCCCGGGTGCTGGCGCGCTTCGTGAGACCGGCCAGATGTTCGCACTCGGGCTCGACGTCGTGCGCGGGGTGTTCCAGCGGCCGTTCCAGTTCCGGGAGTTCGTGCACCAGTCCTGGTTCATCGCCAGTGTCTCGATCCTGCCGACAGCGCTGGTCGCGATCCCGTTCGGCGCGGTCATCGCGCTGCAGCTGGGGTCGCTGGTCACGCAGCTCGGCGCGCAGTCGTTCATGGGCGCGGCGAGCGTGCTCGCGATCATCCAGCAGGCGGCGCCGCTGGTGACCGCGCTGCTCGTCGCCGGTGCCGGTGGCTCGGCGATGTGCGCGGACATCGGCGCGCGGACCATCCGCGAGGAGATCGACGCGATGGAGGTGCTCGGTGTCTCGGCCGTGCAGCGCCTCGTCGTGCCGCGGGTGCTCGCGTCCATGCTGATCGCCGTGCTGCTCAACGGGCTGGTCAGCGTCGTCGGCGTGCTCGGTGGCTACTTCTTCAACGTGGTCCTGCAGGGCGGCACGCCCGGTGCGTACCTCGCCGGGTTCTCCGCGCTCGCGCAGCTGCCGGACCTGTGGATCAGCGAGATCAAGGCGTTGATCTTCGGGTTCATCGCGGGTGTGGTCGCCTGCTACCGCGGCCTGAACCCGCCGCCCGGCCCCAAGGGCGTCGGTGACGCGGTCAACCAGTCGGTCGTCATCACGTTCCTGCTGTTGTTCTTCGTGAACTTCGTGCTGACCACCGTGTACCTGACGGTCGTGCCCGCGAAGGGGAGCTGAGTCATGGCAGTGAGGGACCAGCTCCGCAAGCCGCTGGAGATGCTCGACCGCGCGGGCGACCAGATGTCCTTCTACGCGAGGGCGCTGGCGTGGATCCCGGCAACGGCCACCCGGTACATGCGCGAGACCATGCGGCTGCTGGCCGAGGTGAGCTTCGGCAGCGGCGCGCTCGCGGTCATCGGCGGCACCATCGGCGTGATGCTCGGCCTGACGCTGTTCGTCGGCACCGTCGTCGGCCTGCAGGGTTACTCCGCGCTCAACCAGATCGGCACGGCCGCGTTCGCCGGGTTCGTCTCGGCGTACTTCAACACCCGCGAGATCGCGCCGCTGGTGGCGGGCCTGGCGTTGTCGGCGACGGTCGGTTCGGGCTTCACCGCCCAGCTCGGCGCGATGCGGATCTCCGAGGAGATCGACGCGCTGGAAGTGATCGGTGTGCCGTCGCTGCCGTACCTGGTGACGACCAGGATCATGGCCGGGTTCATCGCGGTCATTCCCTTGTACATCATCGGTCTGCTGTCGTCCTATGTGGCCTCACGGACGATCACGGTGTACTTCTACGGCCAGTCCGCCGGGACGTACGACCATTACTTCGACCTGTTCCTACCCCCGCAGGACGTGTTCTGGTCCTTCGGCAAGGTGCTGATCTTCGCCGTGGTGATCATCCTGACCCACTGCTACTACGGCTACCGCGCCAGCGGCGGCCCCGCCGGTGTCGGTGTCGCCGTCGGCCGCGCGGTGCGGACCACGATCGTCTCGGTCACGTTGCTCGACTTCTTTTTGAGCCTGGCGATCTGGGGTACCACGACGACCGTGAGGATCGCCGGATGACCACGCTGCGAAGGAGGCTGCTCGGCCTGCTGTTCATCTCGTTGCTGGTCGGCTTCGTGGTGCTCAGCGTCGCGTTCTTCAACCGGTCGTTCTCGACGTACGTGAACGTCTCGCTGACCACCGACAAGGTCGGCAACCAGCTGCAGCAGCGCTCGGACGTCAAGGTGCGCGGGCTGATCGTCGGCTCGGTCGAGAAGATCACCCCGACCGCGCAGGGCGCCCAGCTCACCCTGGCGCTCGACCCGGACAAAGTGGACCTGATCCCGGACAACGTGTCCGCGCGGTTCCTGCCCAAGACCCTGTTCGGCGAACGCTATGTGTCGCTGCAGATCCCGCAGCAGCCGTCCGTGCGGACACTGCGCGCGGGCGACGCGATCAAACAGGACAGGTCCGCGCCCGCGATCGAGGTCGAGAAGGCGCTCAACGACCTTCTGCCTGTGCTGCAAGCGGTTCAGCCGCAGAAGCTGTCCAGCACGCTGACCGCGATCTCCACCGCGTTGGAGGGCCGTGGCAAGCCGCTCGGTGAGACGCTGTCCGAACTCGGCCAGTACGTCGGCGAACTCGCGCCGCACGTGCCCAAGCTGCAGCACGACCTGCAGGCGCTGGTGAAGTTCTCGGACACCTACAGCGAAGCGACACCGCAGCTGGTGCAGGCGCTCACGGACCTGACCACGACGTCGAAGACGATCGCCGACCAGCGCACCAACCTGTCCAATTTGTACGCCAGCGTGACGACCGCGGGGACCGACCTGCGGACGTTCCTCGCGGTGAACAAGAACAACCTGATCCAGTTCACGGCGACCTCCCGGCCGACCCTGGAGGTGCTGGCCAAGTACGCGCCGTCGTACCCGTGCTTCCTCAAGCAGATGGCCGAGTTGGTTCCCGAGCTGGACAAGGCGTTCGGCAAGGGCACCAACGAGCCGGGCCTGCACGCGACGATCGAGATCACGGTCAACCGCGGCCCGTACAAGCCGGGCAAGGACACGCCACGCTACGACGAGCACCGCGGACCGCGTTGCTACGACCTGCAGAACGCCCCGGACCCCTTCCCGCAGCATCCGCCGGACGGCCCGCTGCAGGACGGTTCGTCCAAGCCGCCCAACTCCCGGCCCGGACAGGACGGCCTGCTGCCGCCCGCGACCGCGGCCGGGGTGACCACACCGTCGTCGGCCGGTGACTTCGGGCTGGCCAACACCCAGACCGAGCAGGAGTTCGTCGCCGCGATGATGGCCGGGAAGCTGGGTGTGGAACCGGACCAGGTGCAGGGGTGGACCGCGTTCCTCGCCGCGCCGGTGTTCCGCGGAGCGGAGGTGACCGCCAAATGAAAAGCCTCACCGGACCACTGGTCAAGCTGACGCTGTTCATCGTGATCACCGTCGTCGCCACGACCGTGCTGGCGATCAGCATCGCGAACACGAACCTCAGCTCCACCAACACGTACTCGGCCAGGTTCGTCGACGTGACCTCGCTGCTGCCCGGTGACGACATCCGCATCGCGGGTGTCCGCGTCGGCCAGGTCGAGGACGTCGGGATCGCGGACCGCAAGCAGGCCGAGGTGAAGTTCTCGGTCGACGCGGGCCGCGAGCTGCCCGCCGGGGTGACCGCGACGATCAAGTTCAAGAACCTGGTCGGCCAGCGCTACATCTCGCTGAGCCAGGGCACCGGCAGCGGCCTGCTCCCGCCGGGCGCCACGATCCCGTTGGCCCGCACCAAGCCCGCACTGGACCTGACCGAATTGTTCAACGGTTTCAAGCCGTTGTTCCGCGCGCTGTCCCCGGACGACGTGAACAAGCTGTCCTACGAGATCATCCAGGTCCTGCAGGGCGAGGGCGGCACGGTCGAGTCGCTGCTGTCCCACACGGCTTCGCTGACCAAGACGATCGCCGACAAGGACGTGGTGATCGGCGAGGTGATCACCAACCTCAACAGCCTGCTGGACACCGTGAACGCCCGCGGCCAGCAGTTGAGCGACCTGGTTGTCCAGCTGCAGCAGCTGGTCTCCGGTCTCGCCGCGGACCGCAAGCCGATCGGTGACGCGATCCAGGCGCTGTCCGGGCTGGCCGGTACCACCTCCGGCCTGCTCAACGAGGCCCGTGAGCCGCTGAAGAACGACATCGCCGCGTTGGGCACGCTCACCAAGAACCTCAACGACTCCGAGCAGGTCGTCGAGCACTTCGTGAAGTTCCTGCCGACCAAGGTGGAGACGCTGACCCGGACAGCCAGCTACGGCTCGTGGTTCAACTTCTACCTCTGCTCGGCCTCCGGCCAGGTGGCGTTGCCGCCGTTGATCACCCAGCCGATCGCCATCCCGATCGCGCCGGTCAGCCAGCCGAGGTGCAAAGGATGAAGTCGTTCCGTTCCCGCAACCCGATCACGATCGGCGTCACCGGTCTCGTGGTGATCGCGCTGGCGCTGCTGGCCGCGATCTACTCCGACGACCTGCCGATCATCGGCGGCGGCACCACGTACCGGGCGCAGTTCTCCGAGGCGGCCGGGATCAAGCCCGGTGACGAGGCCCGGATCGCCGGTGTGAAGGTCGGCAAGGTCACCGACATCGACCTGGACGGCGACTCGGTGCTGGTCTCGTTCAAGGTCAAGGACGCCTGGATGGGCGACCGGACCAGGGCGGCCATCAAGATCAAGACTCTGCTCGGGCAGAAGTACATCGCGCTCGAACCGGACGGCGGCGGCACGCTCGACCCGGGCAAGCCGATCCCGCGCAACCGCACGGTCGCGCCGTACGACGTGCTTGAGGCGTTCCGCGGCCTGGCCGAGACGGTCGACGCGGTCGACACCCCGCAGCTGGCCAAGAGCTTCGAGGTGCTCTCCCAGACCTTCGCCAACACCTCGGACAACGTGAAGGGCGCGCTGGACGGGCTGTCCGCGTTGTCCAAGACGATCTCCAGCCGCGACGAGCAGCTGGCGCAGCTGCTGGGCAACACCGCGCAGATCTCCAAGACACTGGCCGACCGGGACGCCGAGGTCGCGAAGCTGCTGGCGGACGGCAACAAGCTGCTCGACGAGGTCCGCAGGCGCAAGCAGGCGATCAGCTCGTTGCTCGACGGCACGAAGAAGCTGTCGGCCGAGCTCAAGGGCCTGGTCGAGGACAACTCCAAGCAGCTGGACCCGGTGCTGAAGGAGCTGGACCAGTTCACCGGGATGCTGCAGCGCAACCAGGACAGCCTGGCCAAGGGCATCGAGAAGTTCGCCCCGTTCGTCCGGCAGTTCAACAACACCATCGGCAACGGCCGCTGGTTCGACAACTACATCTGCGGGTTGCTGCCGCCTGCCGTCGGTCCGATCAACCCACAGGGGTGCAAGCCATGACGTTCAAAACGCGCCAGGGGCGCGACCTGGGACGTGGTGTGGCGATCGCCTGTGTGCTGGGCCTCATCGCCGCGGCGGTGATCTGGTTCGTGCTGACCGACAACGGAAGCAAGCGCGTCACGGCGTACTTCGGTGGCGCTGTCGGCTTGTACGAGGGCAACGAGGTGCGTGTCCTCGGTGTCACGGTCGGGACTGTCGACAAGGTCGAGCCGCAGGGCGACCAGGTCAAGGTCGAGCTGCTGGTCGACCGGGACCGGCCGGTCCCGATGGACGCCAGCGCCGTCGTCGTCGCGCCGTCGCTGGTCAGCGACCGGTACGTGCAGCTGGCCCCGGCGTACGTCGCCGGGCCGCAGATGAACACGGGCGCGACGATCCCGCGCAACCGCACGGCGACGCCGCTGGAGGTCGACGACCTCTACAAGAGCCTCAACCGGGTGTCCACCACGCTCGGTCCCAACGGCGCCAACAAGAACGGTGCGTTGTCGGACCTGCTGGACACGCTGGCCAAGAACCTCGAAGGCAACGGCCAGGCCACCCACGACACCATCAAACAGCTCGGCCAGGCGGCCAGGACCCTGACCGGCAGCCAGGAACAGCTGTTCTCCACAGTGGACAACCTGAACAAGTTCACCGGCACGCTGGCCGCCAGCGACCAGCAGGTGAAGCAGTTCTCCCAGCAACTGGCCGACGTGAGCGGATTCCTCGCCGCCGAACGCACCAACCTCGCGCAGTCGGTGCAGCAGCTGGCCGGTGCGCTGGAACAGGTGCAGGCGTTCATCAGGGACAACCGGGACCGCCTGAAGACCAATGTGGACAAGCTGGCGTCGATCACCAAGGTGCTCGTCGACCAGCGGGCCGCGCTCGCCGAGACGCTCGACATCGCGCCGCTGGCGTTGAGCAACGTCTTCGGCTCGTACAACGCCTCCTCCGGCACGCTGGACGCGCGCGCGAACATCAACGAGCTGACCCAGCCGCCGATCGTGATGATCTGCCAGCTGCTGGAGCAGGCCACGCCGAAGCAGATCCCGCCGCTGCTGTCGGACGCGTGCAAGCAGGTCGCGCCGCTGCTCAAGGGCCTCCCGTCGGCCGCGCAGCTGATCAGCGCCTACGACAACGGTTTCGTCCCGCCGATGCCGGTTCCGCTGGGAGGTGGGCGATGAGGCTCCGCACCGCCGCACTGGCCTGCGTCAGCGCCCTGACGCTGACCTCGTGCGGTTTCGAAGGCATCTACGACCTGCCGCTGCCCGGCGGCGCCGACCTCGGTGACCGCCCGTACACGGTGAAAGCCCAGTTCCGGGACGTGCTCGACCTGGTTCCGCAGTCCGGCGTGAAGGTCAACGAGGTCGCCGTCGGCCGCGTCGAGGCGATCGCGCTGGCCCCGGACGGCTGGACCGCCGAGGTCACCATGAGCGTGCGCGGGGACATCGAGCTGCCGGGTAACGCACTGGCCCGGCTGCGGCAGTCGAGCCTGCTCGGTGAGAAGTACGTGGAACTGGCCGGGCCCCAGGACGGCAAAGGCCAGGGCAAGCTCGCCAACGGCGCGTTCATCGGGCTGGACCGCACCAACCGCAACACCGAGGTGGAAGAGGTCCTCGGCGCGTTGTCCATGCTGCTCAACGGCGGTGGCGTCGAGCAGTTGCAGACCATCGCGCACGAGCTCACCCAGGTCGCCGACGGCAATGAGCCACAGCTGAAGGCGTTGCTGACCAACACGAACAAGCTCGTGTCCGATTTGGACGCCCGGCGCGGCGACATCACCAAAGCGCTCGACGGGCTGAACAAGCTGTCCAAGACGCTGGACGGGCAGAAGGACAAGATCGCCAAGGTGATCGACGAGATCGGCCCCGGACTGCAGGTGCTGTCCGAACAGCGGCCGCAGCTGGTCACCATGCTGCAGAACCTCGACCAGCTCTCCGGTGTCACAGTCGACACTGTGAACAAGAGCAAGGCGAACCTGATCGCCGACCTCAAGGCGCTGACTCCCGCGCTGCAGAAGTTCAGCGAGGCCGGGGCGAGCCTGCCGAAGTCGCTGGAGCTGCTGCTGAGCTTCCCGTTCCCGGACTCGGCGGTCCCCGGCGTGAAGGGCGACTACGTCAACCTGTACGCCAAGGTCGACCTGAACCTGGGCGAGATACTGAACAACCTGTCCCGCAGCAGGGAGAACCCGTTGAAGGACCTCCCGCTGATCGGGCCGCTGACCACCGGCAAGGAAGGCGTCCAGCCGGGCGCGCCGCCGCCGCTGGGCGTGCCGGACCTCAGCTCGCCCGGCCAGGGCAACCAGCAGCAGAGCAACCCGGCGCCCACGTGCTCGAACACGGCCGGTGGCCTGCTCGGCTCGATCCTGGGAGGCCAGCGATGCTGACCAAGCGGACCAGGCTGCAGATCGTGGCGTTCTTCGTGATCGCGGTGATCGCGGTGGTGTACGCGCTGATCCGGTTCACCGACATCGGCAAGGTCTTCGGCCACGACGGCTACACGGTGAAGCTGCAGCTGGCGGACTCCGGCGGCATCTTCACCAACGCCGAGGTCACCTACCGCGGTGTGCAGGTCGGCCGGGTCGGCGAGATCCGGCTGACGAAGACGGGCATCGAGGTCGACCTGCTGATCCAGCCGGACGCACCGCGGATCCCCGCCGAGCTGAAGGCGGTCGTGGCCAACCGGTCCGCGGTCGGCGAGCAGTTCGTGGACCTGCAGCCGCACAAGGACACCAGCCCGTACCTGTCCGGCACGTCGGTGATCGCGGCCGAGAACACCGAGACGCCGCTGTCCACCGACAAGGTCCTGCGCGACCTGGACGACCTGGTGGTCTCGGTGCCGACCGAGTCGCTCAAGACCGTGGTCGACGAGCTGGACAAGGCGTTCACCGGCACCGGGCCGGACCTGCAGCAGCTGCTCGACTCGACCGGCACGTTCACCAAGGCCGCGCGGGAGAACCTGCCGCAGACGATCGAACTGCTGCGCAACGCCGGTGTCGTGCTGGACACCCAGAACCTCGAAGCAGGCAACATCAAGTCGTTCTCCACCAGTCTCGCGCAGCTCAACGAGCAGCTGAAGAACTCCGACGGCGACATCCGCAAACTGATCGCGGTGACCCCGCAGGCCGCCGAGCAGGTCACCGGGCTGCTGCGGGAGTCCGGCTCGAACCTCAGCGTGGTGCTGGCGAATTTGCTGACCACGTCGAACATCCTGGCCACCCGCACCAACGGCCTCGAGCTGATGTTCGTGGCATACCCGGGCGTCGCGGCGGGCGCGCGAGCGGTCGCCCCTGGCGACGGCACAGCGCACCTCGGCCTCGCGTTGAACCTCTTCAACCCGCCGCCGTGCGTGAAGGGCTATGAGGGCACCAAACGCCGCCCCGGCGACGATGCCACTGTCGTACCGACGAACGAGAAGGCCTACTGCGCGGAGCCGCTCGGCAGCCCGATCAGTGTCCGCGGCTCGCAGAACGCGCCCTTCGGCGGTAAGGTCGCGGCTCCGTCGCAGGCCGACATCCAGGCCAACGCGGGCCGTCCCGCACAGCAGTTGGCCGAAGGGGCAGGCGGGTTCATCGGTGTCCTCGGGCAACCGACCCCGAAGGGCCCACTGACCATGCTTCAGACGCTGGGAGGGTCATGACCAACCGCCTTATGCTGTACGGCTCGATCGCGCTGGTCGTCATCGCTGGTGCGTTCGCGGCGGTGTTCGGGATCCTGTGGGCGAGCGCGAGCGGCGACGCCGCCGACATCCGGCAGACCCGCGAGGAGGTCAGCACGGCCGGTTCCGCGGCCGTCGCCACGTTGACCTCTTTGGACTACAACAACGTTGACGCCGTCTACCAGCGATTCCTCGACGTGTCGACCGGTTCCGTGCACGACGACTACGCCAAGAACCAGGACGACTTCAAGAAGCGGATCAGGGACGCCAAAGTGGTCACCACGGCAGCGGTGCGGGAGTCCGCGGTGACCGACGTGAACCTGCAGAAGAAGGTCGCGACCATTCTGGCCGTCGTGGACACGACGGTGAAGGAAGGCGACAAGGCGCCGATCACCAAGCGGCTGCGGATCGAGGCAGCGCTTGACCAGACCGACAACGGCTGGAAGGTCAACGCACTGCGCCAGGTCCCGTACTCCGCCGTCCAGCAGTGATTCGGAAGGACACCGACTGTGCCACCCCCTCGTCGCCGTCCAGCCACTCCGCCGACCCGGCGGCCGAAGGTCGCGGGCCTGCACCGGCGCGCGGACCACGCTGACGACACGCACACGAGCGACGTGGATCTGGAAACGCCCGCCGCCCCGGAAAGCACGTTCGACGTCCCGGTGATCGGCGAGCAGCCGACCAACGGCCACCACACCGAGAAGTCCCCGGAGAGGACTCCGGAAAAGGCGGCCGAGCAAGAGGTCAAGCCCACGCCGAGGCGCCGCGTCACGGTGCCGCGCAAGCAGGACCCCAAACCCGAAGCGGCCAAACCCGAAACGGCCGAGCCCGAAGCGGTGACGACCGAGGCCGAGCCGCAGGCGACGACGGACACCGAACCAGAGGCGACCGCCGAGGCGGAAGCGACACAGGCACCCGCCGAAGCCGAACTCGAAGCCGAAGCCGCGCCTGAGCTTGTCGAGCAGGAGCAGGCAGCGTCCGGCGCGGACCAGCCGGAGCAGCAGAAACTGCTGATCCCGGCGATTCTCGTGGTGGTGGCCCTGCTGCTCGGCGGCCTGGGTTACTGGTTCACGCAGAACCTGAGCGACGCGCGGACCGGCCTCGGCAACGACGCGCTGGCGGACGTCAACGCGACCAAGGACATCGTCGGCGCCGCCAACACGGCGGTCACCGCGGTGCTGTCGTACAAGTTCGACGACATGCCCGGAGCGGCCCAGCGCGCCAAGGAGTACCTGGTCGGCGAGGCCGTCGAGCAGTACGACAAGTCCATGAAGGCGCTGGAGAACGACATCAGGACCCAGCAGCTCCAGGTGGTCGTCACCCCGGTCAGCGTCGGCGTGGTCCGGTTCTCCGGTGACGAGGCCAGGGTGCTGGTCTACGCCGACCAGGTCGGCACCCGTGCGGACAAGCAGCCGTCCGGCGGGCCGACCCAGTTCGCCATGGACATGCGCTTCACCGGCGGCAAGTGGAGGATCGTCAAGCTCGACTTCTTCGAGGTCCCCAAATAAGGCCGTGTCCACCACACCAGCACACCGTGTCCACCACACCGACACCATGAAATGACCTTTCCGGCACAGTGATATGCGCCGTGCGAGGGCCGGATGGGGAATTTCATGGTGCTGGAAAGGTGGACACGCCGTGCCGGAAAGGTGGACACGCTGTCAGTGGTCCGGCAGCGCGTCCAGCTTGGCCTGCACGTCGGTGACCTGGCTGGTCGCGCCGATCGACTGCCACAACCGCAGCGCGCGGGTCAGGAAGTCGCGGGCGTTGAGCATGTGGTGCTGCGCGGCCAGTTCACCGCGCAGTTGCCAGCCCTGTGCCTCTTCCATGCGGTTTCCGTTGGCGGCGAAGAAGTTCACCGCGCGCTGCAGGACGAGTGTGGCGTGCCCCAGGTCGTTGTGCGCCGCGTGCACCCGACCCATCCGCAGCAGCGTGTACCCGACGCACCGCTCGTCCGCGAGGCTTTCGAACATCTCCAGCGCGCGGTCGAGCGCCGCGAAAGCACGCTGGGGCTCGCCGAGCCTGTCGTACAGGATGCTGGCCTCACGCAGCACCACGGCTTCCCTGTGCGCGTCGCCGATCTCGCGGCAGATCTCCAGCGCGTGCTCGAAGGACGCGGAGGACTCGTCGAACCGGTCCTGTGCCATCAACACGATGCCCAGCGCGTTGCGGATCTGCGCTTCCAGGCTGCGGTCGGTCACGACCTCGAGCGCCTCCCGGATGTGGGCCTCGGCCTTGTCGTAGCGCCGCAGCATCCGGTCGATCGTGGCCAACCCGGACTTGGCGAGGAACTCCTCCCGCGCGTCGCCGACCTGCCTGGCCAGTTCGAGCGCACGCCGGAAACCGTCCAGCGCGGTGTCGTACTCGTCGCGGTAGAGGTGGACCTGGGCCAGGCCGCGCAGCATCACGGTCTCGCCGCGCACGTTCCCCGCGGCCCGGACGGCCTCCAGGGCCATGGTGTGGGTCCGTTGCCAGTCCTCGTAATGGCTGTGCAGATCGTGGTACGGCACCGCGGTGGCCGCCAACTGCCAGGCGTAGTCGTCGAAACCCCACGTGGCGGCCAGTTCGACCGCGCCGACGAACGCCTCCCGCTCGACGGCGAACCAGTTCTCCGGTTCGGCAAGCAGTCTGTCCGTTGTGGACTCCGGCAACGCCATTCGGCGCGCGACACCCACTGGTGGCGCGAACAGCGACGGCGGCAGCAGGTCGACCGCGCGGGTGGTCAGGTCCAGCCACACCGCCAGCAGCCGCCGGATGGCTTCGCGCGGGTGTTCCACGCGCTCGACAGCGTAGGTCCGCAGCAGGTCGTGCATCCGGTAGCGCGGGCCGCCGCTGGCGTCGATCTCGGCCAGCCGCAACAGGTTCGCGTCCACCAGCATGTCCAGCACGTCGTCGGTGAACCGGCGGTCCAGCAACGGCCCGAGCACCCACTCCGGCACAGTCCGCGGCCCGAGCAGGCCCAGCAGGCCGAACGCCACGCCGCCGTCCACCGGCAGCTGCCCGATGCTTGCCTCGAACGAGGCGCGGACGCCGAGCTCGCCGAGCCGCAGCTCGTTGAGCCTGCGCGACTCGTCGGCCAGGCGTTCCCGCAGCAGCCGCAACGGCCACGCGGGTCGGCCGACCAGCTTGCCCGCCGCGATCCTGATCGCCAACGGCAGGTGCCCGCAGGCGTGCAGGATCGGCGTGACCTCGTCCGGTTCCGCGCCGACCCGGTCCGTCCCGACGATGCCCGTGAACAGCGTGTGGGCTTCCGCCGGGCTGAGCACGTCCAGCTCGATGTGCCGGGCCCCGGGCAGATCGGTCAGCAGCTGGCGGCTGGTGACCAGGACACCGCACTCGCCACTGGACGGCAGCAGCGGTCGGACCTGCTCGGAGCGTGCCGCGTCGTCGAGCACCAGCAGCATCCGGCGGTCCGACAGCAGCGAACGGAACAACGTCGCCCGAGCCGAGACGCCGTTCGGCACGGCACCGCCGGTGACACCCAGGGCGTGCAACAGCTCCGCCAGCAGGACAGCCGGGTCGTGTGGCTGGTCCGATGTCCCGGCGAGGTCGACGTGGAGCTGACCGTCGGCGAACTCGCGGGCGATCTCGTGGGCCGCCCGCACCGCCAGCGCCGACTTGCCGATTCCGGGGCCGCCGACGACCACGACCACGCGCGGGGACGTGGGCGACCCGGGCTCGCGCAGCGAAGCGAGCACCGTCGCCAGGTGCTCGTCGCGTCCGGTGAAGTCCGGCACGTCGGCGGGCAGTTGCCGGGCCGGGACCGTGAGCGGCTGCTGGTCGTCCACTCTGGGGGTGGCCTTCCTGGTGGCCGCAGTCAGGAACGCGTCGAGCCTGTCGCCGGTCAGCTCCAGCGCCTCGGCCAGCCTGATGACGGTGTCGCGGTGCGGGAACCGGCGGTCACCTCGCTCGAGTACCCCGATCGCCTGGACACTGAGCCCGGCCAACCCGGCCAGTGCCTCCTGCGTCAGCCCCCGTGCTGTGCGGTGCCCGCGAAGCAGGTCCCCGAACGGCCCCATCCAGCCTCCCCGGCAGCGCTCGGCTTGCGGCCGATCGTGTAGCTGCACTGTAGAGGTTGTCGCTGGTCCGTGCGGGGACACAGCGGCAGGGTGCGGTGCTGTGAGATTCGGGATCCTCGGACCGCTTGAGGTCCGTGACGAACAGGGCAATCCGGTCGCGGTGCCCGCTGGGCGGCCCGCGCGTCTGCTGGTCGGCCTGCTGCTGCGCCCCGCGCGGCCGGTGCCGACGGACTGGCTGGTCGAGATGCTGTGGAACGGTCACGCGCCACGCTCGTACCTGGCCAACCTGCAGACCCACGTGTCCCGGCTGCGCCGGTTACTGCCGGACGCCCCGATCGAACGGCGTGATGTCGAACGGTGTGGGGACGCCTACCAGATCACCATCGACCCGGACTGTGTCGACGCCGAACGGTTCGCTCTGCACAGCACCGCGGGCCGGGCGGCTGGCGTCGGCGACCAGGCCGCCGCGCACTTCCGCGCGGCCCTCGCGCTCTACCGCGGTGCCCCGTTGGCCGGTGCGGCCGGGCCGTTCGAGCCGGACCTGGTCAGGCTGGCCGAGTTGCACCTGAGCAGCATGGAGGGACTGGCCGAAGCGGACCTGGCGGCGGGCCGGTACCACGAGGTGATCGTCCGGCTGGGGCCGCTGGTGCGCAGGCACCCGCTCCGGGAACCGCTGTGGGACCTGCTGATCCGCGCGTTCGCCCACTCGGGCCGGGCCGCCGAGGCCGTGGACGCGTACCACGAGGTCAGGACGGTTCTGCGGGACGAACTGGGCCTCGATCCCGGGCTCCGGCTACGGCAGACCTACGAGTGGATCCTGCGCGGCACGCAGCGGCAGGCCGAGACAGCCTGCCGCTGCAAGGAAACCGGGAGCACGGTCACGGCATGATGTTCGTGATCGTCCATTTCTGCAGCGAGTCCCTGGTGTCGCAGCCCACCGTGTCCAGCCGGAACACGTCGAGCTGGGCCCGGCTCAGGCACCGCCCGGTGGCCACGTTCTTGATCTCGAGTGTCGTGCCGAACCTGGCCAGCTTCCACTGCTGGTTGTTGTTGCCTGCCTGGCAGCCGAGCAGGTAGACGTCACCACGCGCGTTGCTGTCCAGGCACTTGGCCGACAGCGGGTGGCGCAGTGTGCCCGTGCTCGGCACGCGGCCCGTCCACTGCCAGACCTGGCCGTTGGTCACGCGGCACGGCTGCAGCCCGGGGTTGCCGTTGGGCGCGCCGTCGAGGCAGCGGCCGTTGGCCTTGTTGCCGATCTTGGCGTTCACTGCCGCGTCCGCAGCTGGTGCGAAGCCGACCACGGTCAGCACAGCCACCAGTCCGATGAAGAATTTCCTCACAGCCCCTCCTGCGTTCGGATGTCGTCCTTGCCGACCTGGACGACGGTGTTGTCCTGGCCCGCGAACGTGTACCTGGACGCGGGCACGTCCAGTTCCCTGTGCTGGTCGCCGTCGACCACCACGGTCCTGCCGGGAAAACTCAGTACGACCGCGTTGTGGAAGGCCGACACCACGGCGACCTGTGCCGCACTGGTCGAGAAGCGTGGCCGGAGATCCTTGCCGAGGATCCGCACCTCGGTCAGGTCCTGCTCGGCGTTGGTCATCCGGCTCAGCAGGGCGATGTTGTCACCGGCCATGAAGACGTCGCTGGTGTCCCGCGGCCCGCCGATCCGCCTGGTGGTGGCACCGGTGTGCAGGTCGTAGCGGTCCTGATGGGCGAGTACGTAGGTGTCCTTGTCCCGCAGGAACACGGCGTGGACGGGCTCGGCGACCTCGGTTCTCGATGTGATGGCCCACCGGTCGGCACCGCGTTCGAGAATGATCAACCTGCCGCCCGCGGTGCCGTAGTCGAACGCGGCCGCGGTTTTGCCGTCGGGCGCGATGCCCCAGTCCAGAGCCGCGGACTTCATCTCCTCCGACGCGGTCATCCGGCCGTCGACCTGCGTGCGCAGGGTCGTGTGCTGCCCGTCGGCGGTGGCGACGACACCGGTGCCGACCTGGGTCGCGGCCAGCACGCGGAACTTCGAATGGGCGGCCCGGCCGGGCCACGGCACGGTCCTGCCGTCCGGCAGATACGCGAGCGGATCGGGATCACGCACCGACGGGTCGGCCCAGTCCGAGATCAACGCCGAGAACACCTGGGCGGCGCATTCGCCCGCGGTCGCGACGAATCGGCCGTCCTCCTGGTCGTGCGACCACAGCCCACGGCCGTCGCGCGCGAACGCACGGACGGTGTCCGTGTTCGGATCGGTGACGATCGTGCCGGACGAGTCCGCGCAGATCGGCTTCATCAGCCGGGACGGCCCCGTTGGCGGCTCCGTCGAGCACCCGGCCAGGACGAGGGCCAGGGTGGCCGTGGCGATCAGGCCACGGCCACCCCACCGGTCGATGCGGACCATCATCAGGCCGGGAAGTCGCTCGTGGTGGCCTTGCACGTCGGGTCCCCGCCCGCCGTGTCGAAGACGAAGTGGTAGTCGGTGTGCTGCTTCTTGCCCGAGTCCAGCTGGATGGGGTTTCTCGGGGTGTGCGAGTAGTCCGTGTTCTGCTTGACGTTGTCCGGGCTGTCGTTGGAGTACAGCAGCTTGTCCTTCTGCAGCCGCCGCTTCTCGTAGTGCCGGATGTTGACGTTGCTCTTGCCGCCGGTGCCCTTCCCGCTGATCCGGTATTCGAACCAGGTCACCTTGGTGTAGACGCCACCCTCGTTGTAGTGGGTGTAGGCCTGGCCGTTGTGGCCGTCCTTGTTACATCCACCGGCCGCGGTGCCGTCGCCGGAAGCGGCGTTGGCGACGACCGGGGACATGGCGAACACCGCCGCGGCGACGACACCGATCGTGCGGACTTGTTTCTTCAGTTCCATGTAACGCAGGCTTCACTCAGGCACTACAGCAGTCCTACATCGTGGCCACATCACGGGGACCGACGTATGAATTCCAATGAATCGCTGGCGTAGGAATTGATCCTCAGGTATTCGTGGACCTTGTGCACCTCACTGTCTGTTGGGACCGTGCCGGTGACGAGCTGATCGGTGTGTTCAGCCCGCACGCGGTGGCATGGCTGCGCAGGCAAATGACCGGATATAGCGAGCTGCTCGAGTGGCGGTATACCAAATACGCGACGGAAGACCCGACCGCTGAGGCAATCGGCGTTCCGCTCGCTTCGGCGCCGGACGAATATCCGCCGCTGGTGGCGGCATTGCGCGAGATCATCCCGGACGAGGAACCCGAACCGATCCGGCTGTGGTGGGAGCCGGACGTCGTGCGTTTCCTCTACGCCGCCACCCAGGTCGTTCTCGATACGCTGCCGGAGACCGGCGGGGTGGTGGTGCTGACCGAACGCCACCAGATCGACGCGTGGCAGGCGGCTGTTCCGAACATGCGCGTGGTTTTCGCGGTCGCCGCCGGTATCTGGCCGGTGCCGGTGGGCACGGAGCCGCAGCGGCACATGATGCCGAGGGCCGATCCGGACCGTTTCGAGCAGGACAGGGACCTGACCGAGTGGCTCAGGCGGGTCGTCGGCTCGCTCACCGAAATCGCCGAACCGGCGCCGACTTCACCATGGGATTGACCTTGATAATCACGGGGTATTCCGCCCCGTCGGGTAAGGGCAGTATCGGAAACCTACGAAAGACGCAGGTCAACGGTGACGGAAACAGTTTTCGCGCCGACTGGATGGGATCGCTCCCGCAAAGCCGGTTCGGGGGAGCGGTGAATGCGACCGCCGCGCGGTCCCACACGGTCGGGTGAACTGCGTGGCTACGTCCGGTGATCATGGGCAACGGAGGGTAGTCTCCCGCGCACAATGAAGATAGCGCTGCCCTCGCACCGCGGGACGCTCGTGGCGGTGGCCGGGGCGAGCACCCCCGCCAAGACCGAGATCGTCGACGCGCTGGCCAAGCACCTCGGCCCCTCGACGCTGACCATCGGTACCCGGTCGTATCCCGATCCCGAGTGGTCGACCGAGGCGCTCGCGAAGGTGGACGGGCGGGCGGCCGAGGACGCGATCACGATCGTGCGGATGGCCGAGTCCGCTGCCGTGCGCGCCAGCAGTCTGGTGATCACCGCCCGGCCGGTGCTCGACGAGCTCGCCCGCTACCGGGCCGGCCGCAAGATCAGGCACGAGTACGTCCAGCATCACGTGATGCGCCGGGTGGAGGACACGGTCGCCTGGGAGGCCGCCGACTACGACTTCGTGGTGTGGTCTCGGTCACCTTTTCCGTCCCCGTCGGTCCGCGTTTTCGAGTCCGCACTGGGCGAAGTGCTCAAGGATCTGTGCGTGCCCCATCACTCGCTGTGCCCGCCCTTGATCAACGAATCGGTCGAACGCCTGGTAGCCTCTATCCCCCGCTAGCTGGTCCAATGGGTTCGGATCTGCTCGTCCACGTGGGTGAACACCGCGTGGCCCCTTGACTCGGGAACTGGTCAGGGTCACTCTGTTGTCGTGAGCGGGGGGCCGTTTCTCCGGCCCCTGGACAGTCGCCGCTTGTTTGGCTAGACTGCGTCTTTGCTCTGCCCACTTTCCGTGCGCCCTTACCCGAGAGCTAGGATGCTGGGCATCAAGCACCCTTGACAGTTGCGTTAGTTGCCTGCTAACGCGGCCGCTCAACCGCTCATAGTCCCTGGAAGGACGCATCTTGGCAGTCTCCCGCGCGACCGAAGCCACTGCTGCGACCAACTCCATGTCCGGAATCCCAGGCGCCCCGAAGCGTGTCTCGTTCGCCAAGCTGAGCGAGCCCCTCGGTGTGCCCAACCTGCTCGACCTGCAGATCCAGTCCTTCGAATGGTTCACTGGCGCCGAGCTGTGGTTTCAGCGCCGGATTGACGCCGGTGACGAGAACCCCGTCGGCGGTCTCGAGGAAGTACTGAACGAGATCTCGCCGATCGAGGACTTCTCCGGCTCGATGTCGCTTTCCTTCTCCGACCCACGCTTCGACGAGGTCAAGGCCTCCGTCGAGGAGTGCAAGGACAAGGACATGACCTACGCCGCACCGCTGTTCGTCACGGCCGAGTTCACCAACCACACCACCGGCGAGATCAAGAGCCAGACGGTGTTCATGGGTGACTTCCCCGTGATGACCAACAAGGGCACCTTCATCATCAACGGCACCGAGCGTGTCGTGGTGTCCCAGCTGGTGCGTTCGCCCGGTGTCTACTTCGCCACCTCCGTCGACAAGACGACGGACAAGGACGTGTTCGACACCCGGATCATCCCGAGCCGGGGTGCCTGGCTGGAGTTCGACGTCGACAAGCGCGACACCGTCGGTGTCCGCATCGACCGCAAGCGTCGCCAGCCCGTCACCGTGCTGCTGAAGGCACTCGGCTGGACCACCGAGCAGATCAGGGAACGCTTCTCGTTCTCCGAGACCCTGCTGGCCACCTTGGAAAAGGACCACACCGCGGGGCAGGACGAGGCGCTGCTGGACATCTACCGCAAGCTGCGTCCGGGCGAGCCGCCGACCAAGGAGTCGGCGCAGACCCTGCTGGAGAACCTGTTCTTCAAGGACAAGCGGTACGACCTGGCCAAGGTGGGCCGCTACAAGGTCAACAAGAAGCTCGGTGTGGTGGAGTCGCACGACACCGGCGTGCTGACCGAAGAGGACATCGTCACCACCATCGAGTACCTCGTCCGGCTGCACGCCGGCGAGACCACGACGATGGGCAAGGACGGCAGGGAGCTGCCGGTCGAGGTCGACGACATCGACCACTTCGGCAACCGGCGGCTGCGCACGGTCGGCGAGCTGATCCAGAACCAGATCCGCGTCGGACTGTCCCGTATGGAGCGTGTCGTCCGTGAGCGGATGACCACGCAGGACGTCGAGGCGATCACGCCGCAGACGCTGATCAACATCCGTCCGGTGGTCGCGGCGATCAAGGAGTTCTTCGGAACGTCCCAGCTGTCGCAGTTCATGGACCAGACCAACCCGATCGCGGGCCTGACCCACAAGCGCCGCCTGTCGGCGCTGGGCCCCGGCGGTATCTCCCGTGAGCGCGCCGGCATGGAGGTCCGCGACGTCCACCCGTCGCACTACGGCCGGATGTGTCCGATCGAGACGCCGGAAGGCCCGAACATCGGCCTGATCGGTTCGCTCTCGTCCTACGGCCGGGTCAACCCGTTCGGCTTCATCGAGACGCCGTACCGCAAGGTCGTCGACGGCCGGGTCACCGAGCAGATCGACTACCTGACCGCGGACGAGGAAGACCGTTACGTCAAGGCGCAGGCCAACTCGCCGACCGACGCCGACGGCAACTTCGTCGAGGAGCGCGTCCTGGTCCGCACCAAGGGCGGCGAGGTCGAGTTCATCGACCCGCACGGTGTCGACTACATGGACGTCTCGCCGCGCCAGATGGTGTCGGTCGCGACGGCCATGATCCCGTTCCTCGAGCACGACGACGCCAACCGAGCACTGATGGGCGCGAACATGCAGCGCCAGGCGGTGCCGCTGCTGCGCAGCGAGTCGCCGCTGGTCGGTACCGGTATGGAGCTGCGTGCCGCGGTCGACGCCGGTGAAGTGGTCGTGGCCAGCAAGGCCGGTGTGGTCGAGGAGCTGTCCGCGGACTTCATCACCGTGATGGCCGACGACGGCACCCGCCAGACCTACGGCCTGCACAAGTTCCGCCGCAGCAACCAGGGCACGTGCATCAACCAGAAGCCCATCGTCGACGAGGGCGACCGCGTCGAGGTCGGCCAGGTCGTCGCGGACGGTCCGTGCACCGAAGACGGCGAGATGGCCCTCGGCAAGAACCTGCTCGTGGCGATCATGCCGTGGGAAGGCCACAACTACGAGGACGCGATCATCCTGTCGCAGCGTCTCGTCCAGGACGACGTCCTGACCTCGATCCACATCGAGGAGCACGAGATCGACGCCCGCGACACCAAGCTGGGTGCCGAGGAGATCACGCGGGACATCCCGAACGTCTCCGAGGAGGTCCTCGCGGACCTCGACGAGCGCGGCATCATCCGGATCGGTGCCGAGGTGCGCGACGGCGACATCCTGGTCGGCAAGGTCACGCCGAAGGGCGAGACGGAGCTGACCCCGGAGGAGCGCCTGCTGCGGGCGATCTTCGGTGAGAAGGCCCGCGAGGTCCGCGACACCTCGCTGAAGGTGCCGCACGGTGAGACCGGCAAGGTCATCGGTATCCGCGTGTTCTCCCGCGAGGACGAGGACGAGCTGCCTCCGGGCGTGAACGAGCTGGTCCGCGTGTACGTGGCGCAGAAGCGCAAGATCCAGGACGGCGACAAGCTCGCCGGTCGGCACGGCAACAAGGGTGTCATCGGCAAGATCCTCCCGGCCGAGGACATGCCGTTCCTCCCGGACGGCACGCCGGTCGACGTCGTGCTGAACACCCACGGTGTGCCGCGCCGGATGAACATCGGCCAGATCCTCGAGACACACCTCGGGTGGCTGGCCAAGACAGGCTGGAAGATCGACGGGAACCCGGACTGGGCGGCGAAGCTGCCGACCGAGCTCTACGACGTCGAGCCGGACACCAACACCGCCACCCCGGTGTTCGACGGTGCCAGCGAGACGGAGCTGACCGGTCTGCTCGGCTCGACCCTGCCCAACCGGGACGGCGAGCGGATGGTCCAGGGCAACGGCAAGGCGGTGCTGCTCGACGGCCGCTCCGGCGAGCCGTTCCCGTACCCGGTCGCAGTCGGCTACATGTACATCCTGAAGCTGCTGCACCTGGTGGACGACAAGATCCACGCCCGCTCGACCGGCCCGTACTCGATGATCACCCAGCAGCCGCTGGGTGGTAAGGCGCAGTTCGGTGGCCAGCGCTTCGGTGAGATGGAGTGCTGGGCGATGCAGGCCTATGGTGCGGCCTACACGCTGCAGGAGCTGCTGACGATCAAGTCCGACGACGTCGTGGGCCGTGTGAAGGTCTACGAGGCGATCGTCAAGGGCGAGAACATCCCGGAACCGGGTATCCCGGAGTCCTTCAAGGTGCTGCTCAAGGAGCTGCAGTCGCTGTGCCTGAACGTGGAGGTCCTCTCCAGCGACGGTGCCGCGATCGAGATGCGCGACGGGGACGACGAGGACCTGGAGCGCGCCGCCGCGAACCTCGGGATCAACTTGTCCCGCAACGAATCGCCTTCTGTTGACGACGTTGTGAACTGACCTCGCCGAGGCAGGGGCCGGCCGGAAACCGGCCCCCGCCTCGCCTGAATCCCCCGAACATGCTGTCTTCAACCAAAGGGGAGAAGAACCGACGTGCTTGACGTCAACTTCTTCGACGAGCTCCGCATCGGCCTGGCCACCGCAGACGACATCCGCCAGTGGTCCTACGGCGAGGTCAAGAAGCCGGAGACGATCAACTACCGCACACTGAAGCCGGAGAAGGACGGGCTCTTCTGCGAGAAGATCTTCGGTCCGACCCGTGACTGGGAGTGCTACTGCGGTAAGTACAAGAGGGTCCGCTTCAAGGGCATCATCTGTGAGCGCTGTGGCGTCGAGGTGACCCGCGCGAAGGTCCGCCGTGAGCGGATGGGCCACATCGAGCTGGCCGCCCCGGTCACGCACATCTGGTACTTCAAGGGTGTGCCGTCCCGGCTGGGCTACCTGCTCGACCTGGCGCCCAAGGACCTCGAGAAGATCATCTACTTCGCGGCATACGTGATCACCGGCGTGAACACCGAGCTGCGGCACAACGACCTGCCCACTCTCGAGTCGGAGATCGGCGTCGAGCGCAAGCAGGTCGAGGCCCGTCGTGACTCGGACATCGAGGCACGCGCCCAGAAGCTCGAGGGCGACCTCGCGACGCTGGAGGCCGAAGGCGCCAAGAGCGACGTGCGCCGCAAGGTCAAAGAGGGCGGCGAGCGCGAGATGCGCCAGCTGCGCGACCGGGCCCAGCGTGAGCTGGACCGGCTCGACGAGATCTGGACGACCTTCGTCAAGCTCGACGTCAAGCAGCTGATCGCGGACGAGCTGCTCTACCGCGAGCTGATCGACCGCTACGGCGACTACTTCACCGGCTCCATGGGCGCCGAGGCGATCAAGACGCTGGCAGGCAACTTCGACGTCGACGCCGAGGCCGAGAACCTGCGGGAGACCATCCGCAGCGGCAAGGGCCAGAAGAAGCTGCGTGCGCTCAAGCGGCTCAAGGTCGTCGCGGCCTTCCAGGCGACCCGCAACTCGCCGATGGGCATGGTCCTGGACTGCGTCCCGGTCATCCCGCCGGACCTGCGGCCGATGGTCCAGCTCGACGGTGGCCGGTTCGCCACCTCCGACCTGAACGACCTGTACCGCCGCGTGATCAACCGCAACAACCGGTTGAAGCGGCTCATCGATCTCGGCGCGCCCGAGATCATCGTGAACAACGAGAAGCGGATGCTGCAGGAGGCCGTCGACGCGCTGTTCGACAACGGCCGCCGCGGTCGTCCGGTCACCGGTCCCGGTAACCGGCCGCTGAAGTCGCTGTCCGACCTGCTGAAGGGCAAGCAGGGCCGGTTCCGCCAGAACCTGCTCGGCAAGCGCGTCGACTACTCGGGCCGTTCGGTCATCGTGGTCGGCCCGCAGCTCAAGCTGCACCAGTGTGGTCTGCCCAAGGCGATGGCGCTGGAGCTGTTCAAGCCGTTCGTGATGAAGCGGCTGGTCGACCTCAACCACGCGCAGAACATCAAGTCCGCCAAGCGGATGGTCGAGCGGGCCCGCCCGGCCGTGTGGGACGTGCTCGAAGAGGTCATCACCGAGCACCCGGTGCTGCTCAACCGTGCGCCGACGCTGCACCGCCTCGGTATCCAGGCCTTCGAGCCGCAGCTGGTCGAAGGCAAGGCCATCCAGCTGCACCCGCTGGTCTGTGAGGCGTTCAACGCGGACTTCGACGGTGACCAGATGGCGGTGCACCTGCCGCTGTCGGCCGAGGCTCAGGCCGAGGCGCGGATCCTGATGCTGTCGTCGAACAACATCCTGTCGCCCGCGTCGGGCCGTCCGCTGGCCATGCCCCGTCTGGACATGGTCACCGGTCTGTTCCACCTGACCAGGCTCGACCCGAACGCGGCCGGTGCCGGTCTGGCGTTCTCCTCGCCCGCCGAGGCGATCATGGCCTTCGACCGCAAGCACATCGGTCTGCAGGCCCCGGTGAAGATCCGGATCAAGAACCGCCAGCCGGGCAACGGCATGCGGCCGGAGGGCTACGAGCCGGGCAGCATGTGGCTCGCGGACACCACGCTCGGCCGGGTGCTGTTCAACGACCTGCTCCCCGAGGACTACCCGTTCATCAACGAGCCGATGCCCAAGAAGCGTCAGGCCGCGATCGTGAACGACCTCGCCGAGCGGTACCCGATGGTCACCGTGGCCAGGACGCTGGACAAGCTGAAGGACGCGGGCTTCCACTGGGCCACCCGGTCCGGTGTCACGATCGCCATCTCCGATGTCATCGTGCCGCCGAACAAGGCCGAGATCCTCGACGGCTACGAGCAGAAGGCCGAAGCGGTCGAGAAGCGCTACCAGCGTGGTCAGCTCTCGCACACCGAGCGCAACAACGAGCTCGTCAAGGTGTGGACCCAGGCCACCGAGGACGTCGCCAAGGCGATGGAGGCGAACTTCCCCGAGGACAACCCGATCCCGATCATCGTGAAGTCGGGCGCGGCGGGCAACATGACCCAGGTCCGGTCGCTGGCCGGGATGCGTGGTCTGGTGTCCAACCCGAAGGGTGAGTACATCCCGCGTCCGATCAAGGCGAACTTCCGTGAAGGCCTCTCCGTCGGTGAGTACTTCATCGCCACGCACGGTGCCCGCAAGGGTCTGGCCGACACCGCGCTGCGTACTGCCGACTCGGGTTACCTGACCCGTCGTCTGGTGGACGTCTCGCAGGACGTCATCGTGCGTGAGATCGACTGTGGCACCAGCCGGGGCATCCAGATGCCGATCGGTGAGAAGGACGCCTCCGGTGTCGTCATCCGTGACCAGCACGTGGAGACCAGTGTCTACGCGCGCACGGTCGCCGAGGACATCACGGACTCCGAGGGCAACGTCATCATCAACCGCGGTGACGACCTCGGTGACCCGGCGCTGGCGAAGCTGATCGAAGGCGGCGTCGTGCGGGCGAAGGTCCGCAGCGTGCTCACCTGTGAGTCCGCTGTCGGTGTCTGCGCGATGTGCTACGGCCGTTCGATGGCCACCGGTCAGCTGGTGGACGTCGGCGAGGCCGTCGGCATCGTCGCCGCCCAGTCGATCGGTGAGCCGGGTACGCAGCTGACGATGCGTACGTTCCACCAGGGTGGCGTCGCCGGTGACGACATCACCACCGGTCTGCCGCGTGTCCAGGAGCTGTTCGAGGCCCGTCAGCCGAAGGGCAAGGCGCCGATCGCCGACGTCGACGGCCGCGTGCGGATCGAGGACGGCGACCGGTTCTGGAAGATCACGTTGATTCCGGACGACGGCAGCGAAGAGATCATCTTCGACAAGCTGTCGAAGCGTCAGCGTCTCGCGTCGACGCCGACCGGCCCGCTGGCCGACGGCGACCACGTGTCGGTGGGCCAGCAGTTGCTGGAAGGTACGCCGGACCCGCACGAGGTGCTGCGTGTGATGGGGCCGCGTGCGGCTCAGATGCACCTGACGGACGAGGTTCAGAAGGTGTACCGGGCACAGGGTGTGTCCATTCACGACAAGCACATCGAGGTGATTGTCCGGCAGATGTTGCGCCGGGTCACGATCATCGACAGTGGTTCGACGGACTTCCTGCCTGGTTCGTTGCCGGAGCGTGCGGACTTCGAGACGCAGAACCGTCGGATCGTGTCCGAGGGCGGCGAGCCCGCCTCCGGCCGTCCGGTGCTGATGGGTATCACCAAGGCGTCGCTGGCCACCGAGTCCTGGCTGTCCGCGGCCTCCTTCCAGGAGACCACGAAGATCCTGACCGACGCGGCCATCAAGGGCGCGAGCGACAGGCTCGTCGGCCTGAAGGAGAACGTCATCATCGGTAAGTTGATCCCGGCGGGTACGGGCATCAACAAGTACCGCAACATCCAGGTCCAGCCGACCGAAGAGGCACGAGTCGCGGCGTACGCGATCCCGTCCTACGACGACGGCTACTACACCCCGGATGTCTTCGGCACCGGTACGGGTGCGGCGGTTCCGTTGGACGACTACGACTTCGGTCGCGACTACCGCTGAGCAAGCTGTTCGACAGGAAGGCCCCCGGCTCGCCGGGGGCCTTCCTCATGTCCGGATCACTCGATAGTGTTCTACGTTCTGTAGTACACTCGGTTCATGGAGCAGATTCCCATCCGGGTCCTCAATCAGGACACGGCGCGAGTGCTTGAGCGGGTGGAACACGGCGAGACCGTGGAGATCACCAATCGCGGCAAGCCGGTCGCCAGGATCGTGCCGGTTGTCACCGGGGAACTCGACGATCTCATCGCCGAGGGCCGGGTCATCCCTGCCACTGTGCACGGGCCGTGGCGAGTTCCGGCTGGAGAGATCGATCCGAGCGCTGACGCGGCCGCGCTGGTTCGCGAACTGCGTGACGAGGAGCGCTGGTGATTTACATGGACACCTGCGCGATCATCAAGCTGATCCGACCAGAGGCTGAAAGCGCTGCCTTGGCTACGTGGCTCAACGAACGCTCTGCGGAGGTTGTGGTCACCTCCGAGTTGGCAGAGGTGGAGGTGCCTCGCGCATTGCGGCGCAACTCTCCAGCGCAGCTGGCAGCAATGCCCGCGATACTGGCAAAGGTGAACCGGGTCGAAATGGATGCCTCCGTGCGGGTGACCGCTGGCGCCTACCCCGACCCGTACCTGCGCTCTCTGGACGCGGTTCATCTTGCTACTGCGGACACGCTCGTGGCATCAGGTAAGAACGTCGAAGCCTTTGTCACCTATGACAAACGGCTGGCAGAGGCGGCCACCGCGGCTGGGCACAAGGTGGTCGCGCCCGGCGCGTGAGGCGTCTGTGCCGATGGCCGCGCTATGCTGAGACAGCTGCTCGACAGGAAGGCCCCCGGCTCGCCGGGAGCCTTTCCCATGTCAGCGCCAGAGACCATCTTTGGCTACAGTCGATCCATGTCCATGCCCGCGTGGGAGCGCCCAACGGAGCAGCTATGCACAATGCCTCGTGCGATCCGCGAGGCGCTGCTGCCCGAAGAGGCCGACGCCTTCGATCGCGACTATCGCCAGGCACTCAGGACGGCCGCAGAGACGCTGAGCCTGGAAGCGGTGTATAAGACACTGGAACACTGGCACCGCATCGCGCGCATGACCCAGGCTGACCCAGCGGCCTACCGTCGGATGCTGCAACGCGCCGAGCACACTCTCCGTACCGGCAAGTCCGCTGGGCCGACTGTCTCATCCGATCAGGTGAAAGCGCTCATCAGGGAGCGGCTGGGCCTGTAGGTGAAGCTTTGGCTTTCTACGCTCAGGTGCACAGTGTTCTTGAGCTGACCTGCCTGTTGCTACGTCGGTGGGCGTAGGGGAAGACGGGATTCTCGGCGTACGTGTCGGTGGGCGTGGCCGGTGACCATTGCCGGTATGTCGATTCGTACGGTTTGTGTCTCGTTGGTCGTTGTGGCGGCCGTGGGTTTTGCTGGTACTCCGGCGTTTGCCGAGGGCGGTTCAGGTGTGGTCCGGGTTGACTCGGGCTGGCTGCGTGGCAGTGTCGCCGATGACCACGTGACTTACTCGGGCGTTCCCTATGCCGAGCCGCCTGTTGGGCAGCGGCGATGGCGTCCTCCTGCTGATCCGGCGTACTGGCAAGGAATCCGTGACGCCACTAAGCCGGGCACGCCTTGCCCGCAGGGGCGTCTTGAGGGTGCTGAGGACTGTCTCTACCTCGATGTCACTGTGCCGCGAGGCAGGCGCGGCGGTGGTCCGAAGCCGGTGTTGGTCTGGCTGTACGGTGGCGCGTTCAACACCGGCGCTGCCCAGGAGTATGACGGCACACGGCTTGCGACGTCCGGCGACATGGTTGTCGTGACCATGAACTACCGGTTGGGGGCGCTCGGTTTCCTTTCCTCGCCCGCGCTTGACGCGAGCGGCGGCAACTACGGCCTGATGGATCAGACAGCCGTGCTGCGCTGGGTGAATCGCAATGCGGCCAGATTCGGGGGAGATCCGGGCAACGTGACGTTGGCCGGGCAGTCCGCAGGGGCCCGTGCGGTGTGTGCGCACCTCGCATCGCCGATGTCCCAAGGCTTGTTCCACCGGGCGATCTCGCAGAGCGGCGCCTGTGACAACGAGGTGCTGACGCTGTCGGCGGCGCAGGCGTTCGGCGCGCAGGCGACGGAACAGCTTGGCTGTGCCAAGGCTGCCGATGTTGCCGCTTGCCTACGTGGGCAACCCGTGGAGAAACTGCTCGGGGCCCTGGCAGGTGTTGGCTTCGCGCTGAACGGCAGGGTGCGAGACCGGCCGTGGAATCCCGTTGTCGGGACACCGATGTTGCCCAGGCAGCCGAAGGACGTGCTGCGTGACGGTACTGGGGCGCAGGTTCCGTTGATGATCGGAAGCACCCGAGACGAGATGCGCATGTTCGCCGCCTGGGAGTCGAACATGACTGCGCGGAGGTACACCGAGCTGCTGGACCAGACGTTCGGCGACAGGGCGGACGACGTGCTCGCCACATACCCGGTCGGCGACTACGGCAGTCCGGCGCTCGCGATGTCCGCGGTGCTCAGCGACTGGGGTGGGGCTATCGGTGCCTGTCCGGTGCTGCGCACCGCCGAGGCGGCCTCCGCTCATCAGCCGGTCCATGCCTACGAATTCGCCGAGGACAGCGGCCAGGTCACCGAAACCGGTTTCCCTCAGGGCTCCTACCACGGTTTGGACGTGCCCTATCTCTGGGATCTCGACCGGGGGCAGAACCCGTACCCACCGTTGACGTCCAAGCAGAAACGGCTGTCGGCCAAGATGATCGGCTACTGGTCGGCCTTCGCGCGTACCGGCGACCCGAACGGTCCCGGACGCCCGCGCTGGCCCGAGTTCGGCAAAGGCACCGTGATCGAGCTGTCAGGCGACGGCATCGCTCCGACCCCGTTCGCCGCCGACCACCGCTGTGGCTTCTGGTCGGGGATCGCTCAGGGCTGACCGGGACAGCCCCTCGCTGGCATCGAGACGCTGGGGAGGGGCACTCCTGGTCATTGTTCGCGTAGCTGTTTCAGGGCTTCTGTGCTCTGTTCGACGAGGTTGGCCAGGCCTTGTTCGGTGAAGACGATGTCGAGACCGGAGTTGCGGCCGCCGAAGCGGAACTGGGCCTGATCTCCGGCGATGTCGACCTTGATCGTGCAGTCGTCCTCGACCAGGGCCCAGGAGTCGACGCTGATACCGTTGTGCATGAGCGCTCCCTATCGCTTTGTGTCGATTATTGGACCTGTGTACCTGAAGTCCGGTAGTCGGCGCAACCGGGGAGGAACGGATTTCACTGAAGGGATGAACGATGCCCAAGGTCACCCCGACGGCCAGGAAGCTGTTGCTGGGCAAGGAGATGGCCCACCTTCGGGCCCATGCGGGGATGTCGCAGACCGAGGCCGCCGCCGTGCTGGAAAAACGGCAGAGCAAGATCACCGAGCTGGAGTCCGGGCAGACGAGTGTCACGCTCGGCGACATGCTCCTGCTGCTCCAGGCCTACGGCGTCACCGACCAGGCGCACACGAACGTGCTGTTGGAGTTGCGGCGCGGCGCACACCAAAGAGGCAGGTGGGGCGGGGTGCGCAGGTTCTACAACGAGGAGTTCCGCACCATGATCGACTTGGAGGAGAACTGCGACCTGATTCGCTCGATCGAGTGCGAAGTTCCCCCGGGACTGCTGCAGTGTGAGTCCTTCATCCGAGCGATGTACCCAATCTCGCAGATGGAGGACCGTGACCACCGGGTCGAGGCACGCCTTGCGCGGCAAGCGATCCTCCATAAGGCTGAACCGCCGGACGTCGCCTTCATCGTGTCCGAGTCATCCCTGCGCAGGATGTACGGCTCGGCTGAGGTGATGCGTGAGCAGATCGACTACATGATCAAACTGTCGAAACTTCCCAATGTCCGCCTGCAGGTCCTGCCCTTTCGTACTCCGGTGCGGAGTTCGGTTATCCGAGCTGGATTTGTGCTGTTGCGCATCCCGTCTCCAGGTGTGGCTGGGCCACTCGAACTCGCATATACGGAGAGCGTTGCGGAAGTTCGATATCTGGACGACAAGAAGACTGTCGATACACTGGATGCTGGCTGGGCGGAGACAACCGCTGCGGCACTGGGCCTTGAGGCCTCTCGCAAGTTCATGCGGGAGGTGGCTCGCGACTACACGTGAGGTGTGCTGATGGAGTTCCGCAAATCCAGCTTCAGCGGCCCGGAAGGCAACAACTGTGTCGAGATCGCCCGTACAGCAACGGTTGTCGCCATCCAGGACAGCAAGGCTGACGGGTTCTTTCTCGTGACGCCCGAAGCCTTCGACACCTTCCGTACAGCATTGTCGGTGGTCCCGCGCTAGCGTCGGGCGCATGAACTGGCGTGATCAGCTACTCGAGCAGTTGGAGTTCTACTGGGATCAGAGCCTCTGGCCGCGAGTGCAGGGCCTGACCGACGACGAGTACTTCTGGGAACCGGTCGACGGCATGTGGAGCATCCGCGAGCAGCCGGACGGCCCGTTCATGATCGACTGGCTGTACCCGGCGCCCGAACCGCCGCCGGTGACCACGATCGCCTGGCGGATCGCGCACATCGTGGTCGGCTGTTTCGGCCAGCGGGCCAGCGCTCATTTCCAGGCCAGCACACCCACCTTGGAAACCGCCTCCTGGCCGGGCAACGCCGAAACCGCGCTCACCATGCTGCACGAAACCTACGAAGCCTGGCGCGACGGCGTGAAATCCCTCAGCGAGAGCGACATCCTGGCTCCGGTCGGTCCGGCCGAGGGCGCCTTCGCCGAGTATCCGTTTGCCACGTTGATCCTGCACATCACCCGTGAGGTTTGCCACCATGGCGGCGAGATCGGAGTGCTGCGGGACCTTTACCGTGCGGGTTTGCGTTAGTCCCGGGTTTCGCGTTGTGATTTTTCCAGCGACTCAGAGGCTATTCATTGAGTATGAAGAAGCTACGAACCACCGCGTTCGCGATGGCCGGGCTGATGGTCATGGCACTGGGGACCACGCCGACGGCTGCCGCGGCGGACAACACAGCGAAGAAGCTCAATGCGGCGGACTACAAGCTGGTCCGCACCGCCAATGACGCGGACTACAGCAAGCTGGTCGGCGCCCTGCCGAACGCGGACGTCAAGGCTGTCCTGGACAGCTCCAACCGGGAGGCGTTGCGGATCCCGAAGGAGGACGGCCAACAGATCACGCCGAACTTCGCGGCCGGGTTCCTCTGGAAGGAGGGCGACGACAGCACGAAGGAGTGGCGTCCGCAGGGCATCACGACCAGCAGTGACGCCCTCGACTCCGGGGTGTGGCAGGACCGCAAGGTCGTCCTGGTCTCCTGGTACGGCCTGGAAGGCGCGGCCCACAAGGGGGCGCGGATCAGCTTCATCGACCGCACCGACCCGTTGAAGCCGGTCTACCGGCACGTCCTGCTGGTCCGGCCGACCACCAAGAACGGTCACCCCGACTACGAGTCGACGAACCCGAACCACGCGGGCGGACTCGCCTGGTACGGCAACCTGCTGTACGTCGCCAGCACGGACAACATCGAGGTGTACGACCTCAACGACATCCTGAAGGTCTCCACCGCGAACGACTCGGCGATCGGCCGCGCGGCCAACGGCGACTACTACGCCTACGGCTACCAGTACGTGATGCCGACCAAGTTCAGCTACAACCGCGCGAACCCGGCCCAGAACATCAGGTTCTCCGGGATCTCGCTCGACCGGTCGACCTCGCCGGACAGCATGCTCGTCACCGAATGGGATCCGGCGGGTGACGGCACCAGGTTGTTCCGGTGGGACGTCAACTACGAGACCAGGGAACTGTCCGACGTGACCGCGGACTGGGCATATCAGGTCAACATCAAGAGCATGCAGGGCGCCGCGGCCATCAAGGGCGGCGACGGGCCGGACAAGTCCTGGTACTACATCAACCGCAGCAACGGCGAGAACGGCCGCGGTGACCTGGTTGTCTGGCAGCCGGGCAAACTCGCCAACATCTACGAGAGCACATGGCCGATCGGCCCTGAGGACATGGCATACCGGCCGTCCACCGACGAGATGTGGACAGTGACGGAGTACGCGAACAACAGGTACGTCATGTCAGTCACCGCTGATCGTTTCCACCCGTAGGCGGAGGTGTGTAGGCGGCGGTCGTGCGGTCGGCCGCCGCCTGCGCCCACTGCGGGTCCTCCCCGCCTGCGATGCCTGCCTGCCCCCAGCGGCCGCTGCAGCCGCGGATGAAGTCCACCGCTTCGGGTGTCGCCGTCCACTCTTCCTCCGGCGGCAACGGTTTCTCGGCCAGGTGCGCCGCGAGGCTCGCCAGCGAGAGGTCCCAGCCCACGCCGCCCGCGCCCGGACCGTACAGGTCCCAATGCTCGTTCACGGGGAATCGGTGCTCCAGTTCGAGTCGGGTGCGGCCGTTGGGCTCTGCCGTCAACCGCACGTCGACCCCGCTCACCTCGCCGTCGAACTCCCACGTGAGGGCGAAGGTTTTCGGCGGGTCGCAGCTGTCGACAGTGCCGCTGGCGTTGCCTTCGATCGCGTACTTGCCGCCTTCGCGCAAGTCGCCTGACACGGGCGCGAACCAGCGCGTGAGGCGTTCGGGGCTCGTGCACGCGTCCCAGACGTCGTCGATCGGCGCGTCGTAGGACTGGGTGAGGGCGATCGCCCGCCCTTCACCCTGCTTCCTGACAGTTCGCTGGACGGCGTTGAGCTGGTCGATGAGGTCCGTCATGACCCGACTATAACAGTGTGCGCTTATATAAGGCAAGGTTGCTATTGGCGCGGCTCCCACTTGAAGAACCGCCGTGCCACGAACGCGAGCACCAGCAACCACCCGACGGTGGCGATCAGCGCGACCAGTGACACCGAGCCACTCCAGCCCTTGGCGATCAGGTCCCCAGGCCCTGCCATTGGCAGCGCGGCACCGATCCCCGCCACGATCTCGTTGTCCAGCCTTGACATGATCGACCCGCCGAGCGCCAGGAACAGCAACGGAATCGCGGTGATCTGCGTGACCTCGACGGTCCGGGAGAACGCGGCTGTCACGATGCCCGCCAGCAACGCGGTCGGCAGGCCAAGGAGGAGACCGATCAGGATCGGCCCGACCTGCTGCGGCGCGGGTGCGCCGATCGCCAGGCAGAAAGCCAGATAGATCACGGACTGCGCGAGACCGACGGCCATGATCGGACCGGCGATCCCGGCGAACACCCCGTTGTCGGACAACTCGGATGTGCGCAGTCGTTGCAGCACAAGCGATTGCCTGCGGGCGGTGAACACGGTCGTGCTGACCAGGAACACCGACAACGCCAGGAGCATGACGTAGGTGAACCCCAGTTGCCCCGGCCACTCCGACTTGGGCATCTGCCGGAACTGCAGCCACGCCATCGCGCACAGCCCGGCGGGCAGGAACACGACCGACACCATGGTCAGTTTCTTGCGGAACAGCAGCCGCAACTCCGTCAAAGCCAGGTGGAGCACCATGGTCACGCCCTTCCGATCGACAGGAAGATCTCCTGCAGCGACGCCTGCGTCGCGTTGAGGTCCTGCAGCCGCACCGAGTTCTCCTTGGCCCACTGCAACAGTTCGTACAAGTCCGTCTGCATGTCCCGCGTCTGCACCGTGAACACGCCGTTGTCCACCGTGACGTCACCGAACAGCTTCGGGACGCCGACGTCCGGCACTTTCGCCGTGATCCGCGCCGGTTGCGCGGACAGCACCTGTGACAGCGTTCCGGCGATCTGGATCCGGCCCTCGTGCATGATCGCCACGTGGTCGGCGAGCGCCTGCGCCTCTTCCAGGTAGTGCGTGGTCAGCAGCACCGACGTTCCGGTGTCACGCAGGTGGTCGACGGTCTCCCACAGCTGCTGACGCGACTCCGGGTCCAGGCCCGTGGTCGGCTCGTCCAGGATCACCAGCGGCGGCCGCCCCCAGATCGCCAACGCGAAATCCAGCCGCCGCCGCTCCCCGCCGGAGAGCTTGTCCACCGGCACGTCCACCCGGTGTTTCAGGCCGACGACGTCCACAAGGGACGTGGCCGAGTCCTTCCTGCTGGTCAGGCCCGACCACAGGGCGAGGGTCTCCAGCACGGTCAGCTCGCCGATCAGCCCGGTCTGCTGGGACATCACGCCGGTGCGTGCGCTGAACACCGCCCGGTCGGCAGCCGGGTCGACACCGAACACCCGCACCCGCCCACTCGCGGGCCTACGGAAGCCCTCGACGATCTCCAGCGTGGTGGTCTTGCCCGCGCCGTTCGTGCCGAGCAGCGCGAAGATCTCCCCCTGGCGGACCGTGAAGTCGACACCGGCGACGGCCGCGAACTCCCCGTAGCGGTAGGTCAGTCCGGATACCTCGATCACGTTCATACCGACAAGGATCGCCGGATCCCGGCACGGTCAGTAGTCGTCGCCGTCATGACCTGGGATGACACCTGTCATGTGCTGTTACGTTGGCTGCGTGTCCGAGACCGCCATCGAGTCGATCCGCCGATCGACGCGCGTCATGCTGCTGTTCACGGAGCTCACTGCGGTGCTGCCGATCTTCTTCCTGCTGCAGGAACGGCGGCCCTGGGCCGTGCTGGGGCTGCTGATGGCGGGTGTGGTCGCGATCATCGTGATTCGTGTGCGGGGCACGCTGCTTCGGCTGCGGGGCCTGTGGGAACCGTATTCGTATGCTCGGGTCTACGGCCTTGTCGCAGCGGCGATGGGTATCGCGGTTCTCGCGGCTGTCACGGGATCGCAGACGGGTGTGTTCACCGCGATTCTCGTCGGTATCACCGCGTCCGAGTTCTTCGTCGCCAGACCGCTGGGTGTCGCGTCACGGCATGTCGGCATTGTCGTCGCGCTGCAGAGTGCCGCGTTCTGGATCGTGGTCGTCAGCACCGGACACGGCGACATGGTCGGCCCGACCCTGATCGGCACGATCATCATGACGAGCGGGCTCGCGTACAGCGTCGGCTTGACGTATCGCTGGTGGGAAGGCGTGCTGAAGCTGGAGCAGGCCCGCCGGGACGCGGCCGAACTCGCCACCACCCGTGAACGCCTGCGGCTGGCCGAGGACCTGCACGACATCCTCGGGCACGCGCTGGAAGTCGTGTCGCTCAAGAGCGAACTGGCCGTCAGGCTCACCGATCCGGAGAAGTCCAAAGCCGAGATGATCGAAGTGCAACGGCTGGCGCGCAACGCTTTGCGGGACGTTCGCGCGCTCGCACACGGCAACCGCCGGACCGACTTCGGCACCGAACTCACCGGCGCGCGCGGCCTGCTCGACTCGGCGGGCATCGCCTGCGACTTCGACGCCGACCCCACCGCGTTGACCACATCGGAGCGTGACCTGTTCGGTCGGGTCCTGCGGGAAGCCATGACCAACGCGCTGCGTCACGCCGACCCGCGCTCATGCACGGTTTCCCTTGCGGTCACACCGGACCAAGCCACTCTGCGGATCGTGAACGACGGCGTCGCGCCCTTGCAGCGCGACGGCGAAGGCAGCGGCCTCGCCGGACTGGCCCGGCGCGTCGAGGCCTCCGGCGGCTCGTTCACCGCACGTGCGGTCGAGCCCGCGTCCTTCGAGGTGATTGCGAGCCTGCCGAGATGATCCGTGTGGTGCTGGCCGACGACGAGCAGCTGACCAGGCAGGCCGTCGCCTCGCTGCTCGGTCTCGAACCCGACCTCGAGGTGGTCGCCGACGTCGAGGACGGCGCGAAGGCACTGATGGCGATCGCCGAACACAAACCGGACGTGGTCGTCCTCGACCTCGAAATGCCCACAATGGACGGACTGCGGGTGCTGGAGATGACCGACACCCGCGCCATCATGCTGACCCGGCACGCCCGACCTGGTGTCCTGCGTCAAGCGTTGTCCCTTGGTGCGAAAGGATTCCTCGCCAAGACCGCCCCGGCCGCGCTGCTGGCGGACGTGATCCGCCGCGTGCACAGCGGAATGCGTTACGTCGACCCGGAGTTCGCCGCCGAAGCCCTCGCCGAGAACCCGTGCCCGCTGACCGAGCGGGAACTGGAAGTCCTGCGCATGGTCGACGACTCCCGCACCGCACCGGACATAGCCAAGGCGCTGAACCTCTCGGCGGGGACCGTGCGCAACTACGTCTCGTCCGCCATGACGAAACTCGGCGCACGCAGCCGTGCCCAGGCCGCGCGGACAGCCAGGGACAACGGCTGGATCTAGAGCGACGCTAACGCTTCTGGGAGAACGGGAACCAGCTGTAGAAGTCGTCGCCGGACATCGGCTCGTCGCTGAACTCGCGGCGGACCTGGTAGGCCAGTGTGCCCATCCGGTCGCTCAACTCCACCTGCGCGACCAGGTCCTCCGGCAGGAAGTTCCCGCCGCCTGACAGGCCGTACAACCCACCAGCCAGCGCTCCGGTGGCCGCGCTGTCGCCCGCGATCGTGGTCGCACGGCCGACCACGTACTCGAAGCGGTGCTCGGAGATGGCCGCCCGTGCCGCGATGGCAAGCGCGCCAACGGCTGTCTCACTGTCCCCGAAGCTCTCGACCGCGGCGGGATCGAGCTTCAGCTCCGGCTCGAACTGGGCCTCGACGACCTTCGACAGCGCGTCGTGGACCTGCTGGTGGCCGTTCCAGTGGGTCAGTTCGAACCGTGCGGCGTCGATGGCGCAGATGGGGTTCTTGACGGTCAGCAAGTACTGCACCATCACCGCGTACGCACCGGCGGCGAGATACGCGTTGGGATGGCCGTGGGTCAGCGCGGCGATCCGGGCGCCGAGGGTGAACACCTCGCCGAGATCCGTGCTCCACAACGCCGCGACACCCGCCCGGCTGAGCGGAGAGCTGCCCTGGGCACGGTTGAGTGGCTTGTCGATCGTGCCGAAGGTGCCCGTCCTGGCGAACTCGCGGATCGCGTCGACCGTGGTGCGATCCGCCCAGCGCCGTTCGAAAAGCTCACTCGCGCGCGGGAACCAGCCGTCCTGCTCGCCCATCATCCAGCGGCGCATGGCCAGCGCCACTTCCTGTACGGGATCAGTCCGCTCGTACCAGGTGGCGCGCACGTGTGCACGGACCATGCCGTCCAACGCCATCAGCATCAGCTGCGTGTCCGACGTGATCGCGCCTGGCGTGCCGAACACGTTCGTGAACTGCTGCGGGCCGTGCTGGCCGTGCCGCTTCAGGATGTCGGCGGGCTTGTCGAACCGGACCGCCGCGCCCAGCGCGCCGCCGATCGCGTGGCCACGCAACCAGCCCCGCAGCGAGATGTCCACGCTGGCGAGGTTGCGGACGTCGAGGCCGATCTTCCAGTCGGGCATCAGGAGCCGTCCGCGGCCGACAGTTCCACGATCTGGCCCCAGTGCAGATAATCCCCGGTCGCCTGCGGCAGGATGTACGCCTGCACGCCGCCGGGCCGGGTCTCACCGTCCTGGGTGACGCACGAGACGACCGTCCACTCGCCGGTCAGCCGCAGCCGCCGCGGCGAGTCGTCGCCGTGCAGGACGGGCACGATCTGCTCGACCGTGGTGCCGGGCACGTAGACGAGATTCGACGTCGGCGGGCCGAACTGCTCCACGTCCAGGTCGCTGACCTTGACGTACCGGAACTGCTCGAAGTTCTCCAGCGGCGGCGACGGCGGGATCGGCACGTCGAGCACCTCGTAGGTCTCCAGCAACTCGTCCGAGTCACGCTGCAAGCTGGGGTAGTTCTGCCACAGCTGGCCCATGATGTACGTCGCGGCCTGGCCGACCGTGTCGAAGACGTGCTCCATCTCGCGCCGGTCCTCGGTTTCCGAGTACCAGAACGCCGCCCAACGGTCGCCCGCTCGGACCATGCACCACGCCTGGTCCTTCACCCGGCCGATGCCGTAGTGGCGTTTACTGACCCGGAACCGGGAAGCCATGTCCGCCAATGCATACGCCGCTCGGTCGTAGTCCTCCCACGGCACGGCTTCGGGCTCCGGCCGTCCCATCGCCATCGCCGAGGCACGATCCAGCGCGAACCTCGGCACGGACTTCGGCGGCCGGTAACCGGACGACCGGATGTGCTGGACGAAGTCCGGCGCGAGCGCGATCCCGTGCTGCCGCAGGTAGTACGCGACGGCAGCGGGCCACACCCACCTGCCGTCGGTGAGGAAAGCCATCGGCACAAGGCTTTCCCGTTCCGGGTGCAACAGGTCCGCGGTATACCCGCGAGACGACAACACAACCCGGCCGTTGTCCAGGAAGGACAGTATGGCGTCCTTTTCCGACTCGGCGATCGCGGGCCGGTAGACGTACGGGCGGTCGTTGTTGGTGAACCCGTCGAACAACCGGGCCAGCAAGGTGTAGGGCTTGTCCTGTGGTGCTGTCTCGTTGCCCAGGTTCTGCCGGTCGGTGCTCGCGGACTGCTCGTAGGCCCGCAAGGCACCTTGTGCCATCGCGGCCGGAATCGCCCGCGCGTGCCTCGGCAGAGTCCACAGGTCACTGAAGCAGTCGTGGGCGTCGCCGTCCTCGGGGAACTCGTCGCCGAACTCGACGGTCGCCGGGGCGCCGCGCTTGAGCTCGTACTTCGCCGTGAACCAGGCGCCAAGGGACGGTCGGTAGGACACCAGCCGCAACCGGTGGAACCACTGCCCGACCATGGCGGGCGGGGACCACTCGTGCACCGCGTCGTCGTCCAGCGTCACTCGGGACCGCAAGGTCACCTGGTCACCCATCGCGTGACACTCGATGCTGATCCGCTGCCACCCGGTCGGCGCGGCGGCGACGACGGAGACACTCAGGTCCGTCACGATCGAGCTGATGCTTGGCTCAGCGGCGTCATCGTCCTGCGGTATCGGCTGGGGGAACCGCAGTAGGTCCTCCTCCTGCCGTCCCGGCCACACCTGGTGCCGGACCTGCACGATCATGGTCTGCGGATCCGGCGCGAGATACCCCAGCAACGGGTCCGGATGCTCGATCCCGCGGATCCTGAGCGTGAACAGCGCCTCCGGCAGGCTCTCGGAGATCCGCTGGACGAAGCTGCCGTCCTCGATCCGCTCGAAGTCGCGAGACGGCACCGTCCCAGCCGGAGCGACGAGATCGACGGTGCCGTCCGACCGCCGGGCGCACCGGTGAACGACGCCCTGGTGCACTGCCAGCAGCACACTGTCCTCTTGCATGCTCTCGTTCATTCGCTGCTCGCCTCGGCGCCAAACTGTCGTTCCCGGCAAGTGTTCTCCATCGGTTCGCCCGCGTCGCGTCGAGCGAAGTCCTCGTCCCACAGCGTGAAGGTCCGCCGCCGCAACGCCCTGATCAACGCGAGCTCCTGATCGGAGATCTCACGCCCGTCGACGTCGGCCTGGTCCCACAGGCTGTCGATGGTCTGGTACAGCGCGAAGATGGGGCCGTCGCCGACGAGAAAGTGCCTGCGAGCCTGCTCTGTCTCGTCGATGAACTCGTCCTCGTCGAGCCGGAAGATGTTCCCGGCCCTGGCGAGTTTGACATCGGCGATGAGCGAGTTGTCCACATCGAACTCGCCGGTGCCGAGATCGAGCAGGTGGCCCTGCCAGCCTCCATCCGGGGTGTCCTCCACTTTGTAGGTCTGGGCGTGGTACTTGTAGTAGCCGGTCATTCACGGACTCCCTTCTGGTTCAGAGCGGCCCGGAACAACTGCTGCTCCCGTAGGACGATGGCGTCGATGAGTGCCTTCCCATGGGGATCGTTCTCGTCGGGATTCCGGCGCACCTCGTACGGCGCGTGTTCGAACTCGGCGACGTCGTCCACCGGATGCAGACGCAGGCGAAGCTCGGCGACGTGATGGATCGTCCTGGTCGGATCGACATCGGTCGGTATCGAGACACTCATCTGGATGTCGCCGTATCCGGAGTCCTGCGGCTTCCGGAAGCGGTCCTTGAAGTTCACGATCCTGATGTCCGAGTCACGGAAGATCCGGTCGAGTGCCCGGTAGACGTCGACCAACCTGGTGAACTGGATGTAGGCGCCCGCGATGTCGACGAGCATGGTCGGGTCACCACGGAACTTGCCTTCAGGAGAGGCGTACCGCTCGGCATCGGTGCGGTTCTTCAACGCTGTTCTGGGCACCGCGTGCCCACGGAGGTCATGCCCCCACTGCCTGGCCAATGCGGTCAGTTTCTCCTGGGCGATCGCTGCGTCCGCATACCGGGCATCCAGATAGGACGAGACCGTTTCCCCTGGCTGCATGGAGACTTGCAGTCGGGCGTTGTCCCTCACTCGCCTGTTCTGTCGATCGGCGGTATCCGTTATGGCCTGCTGTTCGGCATTCAGGTCGACCGGCCGTGGCGAGCCCGCACATTCGCTCACCGCTTCAGGGCTCTTGGTGTCCACCTCGTGCACGGCTTCGATCAAGGCGGGGATCGTCTTCGGGTGCACCAGCAGCGACGCGATCGTCTTGGGCTGCGCGAGCAGGGACGGTTCCAGGTAACCCGTCCGCCGCATCGCATCCACGAGTTCCGGGTGGTTCGGCAGCCGGTCCCTGATCACCTCGGCGACCGGGAGCTGGATCTTGGCGCCGTTCTCGTCCTTCGCGTCGACCGTCGAGTTGGCGCGTTCGGCCGCGTCCAACGAAGCCGCGAAGTCCGGCCCATCGAGGTAGGCGCGGACTTCGTCCGGCGTGAGTTTCGTCGGTGGTGGCGCCTTGTACTCCGGGTCCGCGCCGAACGGAGATTCCGCGCTGTGGGCGAGGAAATCCTCGGCCGTCCGCGGGGGAGCCCCGATTGGCCGGTGCGCGTTGTAGTCGAATTCAGGCTTGCGCAGTGGCTGCGTGACCGGCGCTGTGTGCGTTTCCTGCCGTACTGGTTGAGGCGCTGCGCCTTGCGGCCGCCGCAACGGTTGCAGCTGCGCTGTGGCCTGCGTCCGGTTCGGCACGGCCTGCCGGTGGTGGACTGGCTGCCGTACCGGCTGCTGCTGGTGTTGCATCGGTGGCCGGGCGTACGGCTGTTGCTGTCCGCCGCGGACAGGCTGTGGCCCGGAGTAGACCGGCCGCGGCCCCTGCTGCGACCGCATCGGCGAGACTCCCGGCCGAGGTGCCTGCGACGCGGGGATTTCCCTCATCTGCACGTAATGTGTGCCGGTCCGCTGGTCGAAGCCGGTGCCGATCACCTTGAACCTGGTGCCGGACGGGAAAAGCACCTCCCGCTCGTGCGGCCGGTGCGCCAACACCGAGACGTCCCGGCCGGTCAGCGAGTGGATCTGCAACACGACTTTGCCCGGTGTGCGGCTCGGCCCACCCGCCGAGCCGCTCAGGAAAGCGCGTTCGGTGACCTCGGCGTCATAGCGGTACTGGCTCGCCCGCAGCGCGGGATGGTCAGTGTTGACCACCCGCTGCACGACGCCCTGGAACGGCGGTAGCTGGTTCAGCGCGGAGTTGACGACCTTGACGTACCCCTCGTAGCGCCGCAACGTCTGGATGTCGTTGGTGCGCAACGCTTCGTTGACGACCTTGAACGCGGGCGGCGCGGTGTGCCCGCGCAACGCGATCAGCTGGTCACGCGGGATGTGCTGCAGATGCGGGTTGCTCGCGATGATGCCGTCGATCCCACCGGCGTCCCGGTACCACGTGTCCAGCCCGTACGACTGCCGCATGTGGTGCACGTCGGCCGAGGTGGCCCGGAAATCCGGCCGGTTCTCGAAGAACAGCGGCGTGCCTTCGGGCGCGATGAACTTCGGCGGCCGGGTGTCTCCCGTGCCGGGGTTCGCCTCGGATTCGTGGGCATGCCGAGGCCCCACCGGCCGCTCCGCCGTGCAGGGCGGGGACGTCGTCGGGCCGTTCGAGCTGCCCGGCGCCTCGCCGCGGCGGTACGCCCGGTCCGGACCGTCGGCCGCACGCCAATCCGGAACATGCCCAGGCGGCGACGACTGGGAGTGCGGAGTGCTCGTGCCATCCGGCTTGAACGTGGCCCACTCGCCGTTCGGCGGCCATCCCGGCCGCAAGTCCTTGGGCCCCATGTGCGAACTGCTCGCGAACAGGTTGCCGCGGTCGTCGGTCCACGCGTCCCGGTTCGGTGCGGTCACCTCGCCACCGAGCTCGCGCGACAGTCGCGCTGCGAACCCGTCCGGCTTGGATCCCGTCTGACATCCGACAAGCAGAACGGGCTGCTTCCCGTCCCACCCGGACGCCCGGATGATGTCGGCGATGTCCTTGTCAGCCGTGCCGTGCACATCGACGACGAGATGAGTGCCGGACCGCGTCGACGTGATGAGCCGCTCAAGATCCTTGGGGTGATCGGGCGACGCGCCAGACGCTGGCCGATCATCGTCGGAGAGAACGGGCGGCGGTGACATGTCGAGATTGCCGGAGAACCGCTGCGGCCCGGACTCGGGAAACGCCCCGCCATGCGGCCGAGGACTGGGCGGGCGCGCCCCGATTCCCACTGCGGGTACGGCCGTATCCCTTGTGGCGCTGGGAGTTTGTTCCGGTGTGAGGTGATCGGGCCGTCCAGGCGCGGCGGTGTGCGGGCCGCGGTCAGAGCCGGGTGTCGGACTGGGACTGCCCGAAGTGGACGGAATGCCGCTCAGGCCGCCGTTGGTCGCACCCGACGTGGCGCTTTGCGCGATGCTCTCCAGGCTGAAGTTGCCCGAGATCGCGCCTTTCACCGCCGACGAGGCCGCGCCGCCGAGCACTCCGGAGATCGCTCCCGACTTCGCCGCGTCCAGTGTCAGGTTCGCGTCGGACTCCTCGCGCGTCCCCTTCGCCAGCTGGACCAGCTGGATGCCCGCGTCGGTCGGCACGTTCGCCGCGACCTCGGTCGCCACCGAGAACACCATCCTGTGCAGCAGGTTCCTGTCGACCTGCTCGCCCAGCCGCTGCACCAGGGTGCGGAAGATCGTCACGATCACCTGCCGCGTCGCCAGCTGCGCGGGCATGATCCCGGCCAGTGAGCCGCCGAAGGTGGCGAACGACGCCGCGATCATCGCGATCACCTGGATCACCAACGCCGCCAGCGCCGCCCGGATCGACAGCTTCGCGTACTCGATCTGCATCGCGCAGGTCCGGCACGCCTTCGCCAGCTGCTCAGAGCCGTCTTTCAGCTTCGTGAACGCGGCATCGTCGCCCTGCACGAACTTCGCCCAGAACTCGTCGAACTGCTGCGCCGACGGCCCGTCGAAGTTCGCACGTGCCTGCCGCACCGCTCCGTCCGCCGCCTTCATCGCGGCGTCGATGTCCTTCGCGGCCGTCTCCCACACCTCGGCCAGCCGGATCATCGCGTCCTCGTCGCCATGGGGCCACTCGCCACCGAGCACCCATGGAGCGATGTCCTTGATGAGATCCGACGGTTCTGGGACGGCCATGTCAGACCTGCGTGTTCCCGAACGTCTGTGCGCTCGACTCGTCGGTCTTCCGGTGGGCGTCCGCCTGCGCCTGCAGGTTCTCCGCGATCTGGTTCAGCGCCGCCGCCACCTCACCGACGGCCTTGCTGATCGCGTCCGCCGCGGGCACGTAGTCCTTGGCGAAGTTCTGTCCCGCCCCGTCGTCGCCCCACGGCTGGCCCTCGGCCCGCAACCCGGCCTTGAGCGTGGCCGCGTTCTCGGTGAAGCCCGTGCCGACGCCTGCCAGCCCGGTCGCGCCCGCTTGCACGCCCTCCGGGTCGACGGGCATCTCACCGTTCATCTTCGTCATCCTCGCCGAGCGGTTCGACGCTGACCAGGTCGACACTGAACAGGTCGCGCAACGACGGCGCCCCCGGCACCAGGTCCGGCAGGTCGATCAGGTCGTCGTCAGGGGTGAACCGGCTCGCCTCGCGCCGCACCTCGGTCCGCACGCTCGCGGCTGCCCTGCGAATCACACGTGTGATCTCCGCCGCCAGCGCCTCGGGGGTGCCGTGTTCGAAGGCGCGTGACGAGAGCGTCAGTTCGGTCAGCTGGCCGGTCATGTCCACTGTGGCTCGCACGACACCGTCGTCCGAACGCGCCTCGCCGGTCAGCGCGGCCATCCGGGCCTGCGCCTCCTTGAGGCCCTCGGTGCGGCGGCGCACCTCGTCCATCATGTGGTCGACCTGACGGCGTAGCTCCGCGTTACGCTCGGCAAGGCGCTCGGAGTCGAAATCCGGCTCGGACAAGTCCCTGTGCCCCCCGGCTCACGTCGGCGACATCTGTTCTCGCCGGAATGTACCGCTGCCTGTCCACACCGGTGTACTGATCATCGCAACCCGGGCAGAACACGCCGCCGTCCAGGTGGCGGCCGCTCCATATGGCCTCGTCGGCGACCCCAGTTTTGCCCGCCGGGAACCGGCCAGGTATCTTTGCTAATCGTGCCTGACTGATGTCGGGCCGCTCCGTGTGCCTGTCATCGGTGAAGACCACGACGCAAACGGCACGGAGTCCTCCCAAACCCCGTTGGGATGCCGCGGTTGTTCCATGTGGCGCTGTCCCGCACGGGCCGCTGAGGAAGGGCGACACGCCCGACCTCGGGTTACGGCGGGGCCAGGGGGAACACAGCAGAACCACGGACAACCGCCATGAAGAAGCAGTCGTAGAGAAAGCCGGTCCATGCCCACGATCCAGCAGCTGGTCCGTAAGGGCCGCCAGGACAAGGTCACCAAGACCAAGACCGCGGCGCTCAAGGGGAGCCCGCAGCGGCGAGGTGTGTGCACGCGCGTGTACACCACCACGCCCAAGAAGCCGAACTCGGCGCTGCGCAAGGTCGCCCGCGTCAAGCTGACCAGCGGCATCGAGGTCACCGCCTACATCCCTGGTGAGGGTCACAACCTGCAGGAGCACTCGATGGTGCTCGTGCGCGGTGGCCGTGTGAAGGACCTCCCGGGTGTTCGCTACAAGATCATCCGCGGCTCGCTGGACACGCAGGGCGTGAAGAACCGCAAGCAGGCGCGCAGCCGCTACGGCGCGAAGAAGGAGAAGGGCTGATGCCACGTAAGGGACCGGCCCCGAAGCGGCCGTTGATCTCCGACCCGGTCTACAGCTCCCCGCTGGTCACCCAGCTGATCAACAAGGTGCTGAAGGACGGCAAGCGCTCCGTCGCCGAGCGGATCGTCTACGGCGCGCTCGAGGGCGCCCGTGAGAAGACGAGCACCGACCCGGTGGTCACGCTCAAGCGTGCGCTCGACAACGTGAAGCCGGCCATCGAGGTCAAGCCCCGCCGTGTCGGTGGCGCGACCTACCAGGTGCCGATCGAGGTCAAGCCCGGTCGCAGCACCACCCTCGCGCTGCGTTGGCTGGTCAGCTACTCCCGCAGCCGCCGTGAGAAGACCATGATCGAGCGCCTCATGAACGAGCTGCTCGACGCGAGCAACGGTCTCGGGGCGAGTGTCAAGCGCCGCGAGGACACGCACAAGATGGCTGAGTCCAACAAGGCCTTCGCCCACTACCGCTGGTGACACAAGTGGTTACGATCGGTAGTTCGCCAGGGGTCTCGACGGCCCAGCTTTCCGCTGGACGCACCGGTCAAAGGCGCCGGTACAACACCGGTACCGGCACCTTCGCCCGGCACGCCCAGCGAAAACCTGGAACCGCCGAATACCCCTACCGCCCCACCGATCGCAACCACTAGCCAGTCCGACAGCTCTGCAAGACAGGGGAAGATTCTCGTGGCACTCGACGTGCTCACCGACCTGGCCAAGGTCCGCAACATCGGGATCATGGCTCACATCGACGCGGGTAAAACCACGACGACGGAGCGGATCCTGTTCTACACCGGGATCAACTACAAGATCGGCGAGGTGCACGACGGCGCCGCGACGATGGACTGGATGGAGCAGGAGCAGGAGCGCGGCATCACGATCACGTCCGCCGCGACGACCACTTACTGGGCCGACCACCAGATCAACATCATCGACACTCCCGGCCACGTCGACTTCACCGTCGAGGTGGAGCGTTCGCTCCGCGTCCTCGACGGTGCCGTCGCGGTGTTCGACGGCAAGGAGGGTGTCGAGCCCCAGTCCGAGCAGGTCTGGCGCCAGGCCACCAAGTACGACGTCCCGCGGATCTGCTTCGTCAACAAGATGGACAAGCTCGGCGCGGACTTCTACTTCACCGTGCGCACCATCTCGGAGCGCCTCGGTGCCAAGCCGCTGCCGATCCAGCTGCCGATCGGTGCCGAGAACGACTTCATCGGTGTCGTCGACCTGATTCACATGCGCGCGCTGACCTGGCGTGGCGAAGTGAAGAAGGGCGAGGACTACGCGATCGAGGAGATCCCGGCCGACCTGGCCGAGAAGGCCGCGGAGTACCGCGAGGCGCTCGTCGAGGCCGTCGCCGAGGTCGACGACGCGCTGATGGAGAAGTACCTCGCCGGTGAGGCGCTGACGGTCGAGGAGATCAAGGCGGGCCTCCGCAAGATCACCATCGAGCGGACCGCCTACCCGGTGATGTGCGGCTCGGCGTTCAAGAACAAGGGCGTCCAGCCGATGCTGGACGCGGTGATCGACTACCTGCCGTCCCCGTTGGACGTGCCGGCCGTCGAGGGCCTGCTGCTGGACGGCGAGACGACGGCGCTGCGCAAGCCGCAGACCGACGAGCCGTTCTCGGCGCTGGCGTTCAAGATCGCCGTGCACCCGTTCTTCGGCAAGCTGACCTACATCCGGGTCTACTCCGGCCAGGTCAACTCCGGCGCCCAGGTGATCAACTCCACCAAGGAGCGCAAGGAGCGCATCGGGAAGCTCTTCCAGATGCACTCCAACAAGGAGAACCCGGTCACCGAGGCCATCGCGGGCCACATCTACGCCGCGATCGGCCTGAAGGACACCACGACCGGCGACACGCTGTGCGACCCGCAGCAGCCGATCATCCTCGAGTCGATGACCTTCCCCGACCCCGTGATCGAGGTCGCGGTCGAGCCGAAGACCAAGGCCGACCAGGAGAAGCTGTCGCTCGCGATCCAGAAGCTGGCCGAGGAGGACCCCACCTTCAAGGTCAAGCAGGACGAGGAGACCGGCCAGACGATCATCGCGGGGATGGGCGAACTGCACCTCGACGTGCTGGTCGACCGGATGCGCCGCGAGTTCAAGGTCGAGGCGAACATCGGCAAGCCGCAGGTGGCCTACCGCGAGACCATTCGCAAGACGGTCCCGAAGCTGGACTACACCCACAAGAAGCAGACCGGTGGGTCCGGCCAGTTCGCCAAGGTCGTCGTCAAGCTGGAGCCGCTGGCGACCACGGACGGCGCGCTGTACGAGTTCGAGAACAAGGTCACTGGTGGCCGCGTTCCGCGTGAGTACATCCCGTCGGTGGACCAGGGCGCGCAGGACGCCATGCAGTACGGCGTGCTCGCGGGCTACCCGCTCGTCGGACTGAAGCTGACCCTGCTCGACGGTGCCTACCACGAGGTCGACTCGTCGGAAATGGCGTTCAAGATCGCCGGTTCGATGGTGCTCAAGGAGGCCGCGAAGATGGCCAGCCCGGCGCTGCTCGAGCCGCTGATGGCGGTCGAGGTGACCACCCCTGAGGAGTACATGGGTGACGTCATCGGTGACCTGAACTCCCGCCGTGGCCAGATCCAGGCCATGGAGGAGCGCAGTGGCGTGCGTGTCGTGAAGGCACTCGTTCCGCTGTCCGAGATGTTCGGCTACGTCGGCGACCTGCGGTCGCGGACCCAGGGCCGGGCGAACTACTCGATGCAGTTCGACTCCTACGCCGAGGTTCCCACGAACGTGGCGAAGGAGATCATCGCAAAGGCGACGGGGGAATAGCCCCGGAAACCGGAGCACCACACACCGTGTGGGCTCTCCGGGGTTCCCCCGGGGTCCGCACAACCGACCCTGATAACCGCCGGGGCCAACCCGATATCTATTCTCAGCCCCGGCGGGCAAGTACTAGTCCAGGAGGACAATCCAGTGGCGAAGGCGAAGTTCGAGCGGACCAAGCCGCACGTCAACATCGGTACGGTCGGTCACATCGACCACGGTAAGACGACGCTCACCGCGGCCATCTCCAAGGTGCTGCACGACAAGTACCCGGAGTTGAACCCCTTCACGCCGTTCGACGAGATCGACAAGGCGCCGGAGGAGAAGCAGCGCGGTATCACCATCTCGATCGCTCACATCGAGTACCAGACCGAGAAGCGGCACTACGCGCACGTCGACTGCCCGGGTCACGCTGACTACATCAAGAACATGATCACCGGTGCCGCCCAGATGGACGGCGCGATCCTGGTGGTCGCCGCGACCGACGGCCCGATGCCGCAGACCAAGGAGCACGTGCTCCTGGCCCGCCAGGTCGGCGTGCCGTACATCGTTGTCGCCCTGAACAAGGCCGACATGGTGGACGACGAGGAGATCCTCGAGCTCGTCGAGCTGGAGGTCCGCGAGCTGCTGACCGAGTACGAGTTCCCGGGCGACGACCTCCCCGTGGTCCGCGTCTCGGCGCTGAAGGCGCTCGAGGGCGACAAGGAGTGGGGCGACAAGCTGCTCGAGCTGCTTGACGCGGTGGACGAGAACATCCCGGAGCCGGTCCGCGAGACCGACCGGCCGTTCCTGATGCCGATCGAGGACGTCTTCACGATCACCGGTCGTGGCACCGTCGTCACCGGTCGTATCGAGCGTGGCGTTGTCAACGTCAACGAGGAGGTCGAGATCCTCGGCATCCGCGAGAAGGCGACCAAGACGGTCGTCACCGGCGTTGAGATGTTCCGCAAGCTGCTCGACCAGGGCCAGGCCGGCGACAACGTGGGCCTGCTGGTTCGTGGCGTCAAGCGCGAGGACGTCGAGCGCGGCATGGTCGTCGCCAAGCCGGGCACCTCGACCCCGCACACCGAGTTCGAGGCGCAGGTCTACATCCTGTCCAAGGACGAGGGCGGCCGTCACACGCCGTTCTTCCAGAACTACCGCCCGCAGTTCTACTTCCGTACGACCGACGTGACCGGCGTCGTGACCCTCCCCGAGGGCACCGAGATGGTCATGCCGGGCGACGACACGAAGATGACTGTCGCGCTCATCCAGCCGATCGTGATGGACGAGGGCATGCGGTTCACCATCCGTGAGGGTGGCCGGACCGTCGGCGCGGGTACCCTGGTCAAGATCATCAAGTGATCTAGGTCCCGAGGCGTTCGACACAGTTTCGGACCCCGATTTGGACGCCATATTTCGGTATGGCATCCTGTATAGGTTGCTCGTCGTGGGGCGGCCGGGTTTCCCTCGGGAGACCGGCCGCCTCCGCGCGAGGGCTGTAGTACGGAAGCCCCCAGTGGGGGAACTCCGCACGGCGGCCATCAGTGAGACAAACAAGGGTTATGCCGGAAATTCTGATGAGCTTCCGGCCGCCCGTCCCACATACGTCGGTTCTCCCCGCGAGATCCATACGACTGTGGGACCGGTCTGTGAACCGGGCGCGACACGCCCGACCTCGTGGACCGGGAACCATGACTTGTGAACAGGGGAGCGGAGCCTCCAGGGCCAGCGAAATGGCTGGTCAAGAGCTCTGACAAGGGACATCACGGAAGGAACGGCAAAGCCACCATGGCGGGACAGAAGATCCGCATCCGGCTCAAGGCCTACGACCACGAGGCGATCGATGCCTCCGCGCGCAAGATCGTCGAGACCGTGACGCGTACCGGCGCTCGGGTCGTTGGGCCAGTGCCGCTGCCAACCGAGAAGAACGTCTACTGCGTCATCCGCTCGCCGCACAAGTACAAGGACTCGCGCGAGCACTTCGAGATGCGTACGCACAAGCGTCTGATCGACATCCTCGACCCGACGCCGAAGACGGTCGACGCGCTGATGCGCATCGATCTCCCGGCCAGCGTCGACGTCAACATCCAGTAAGCGCCTGCGCGCGAGAAACGCAGCGGAGAGAACGAGACCATGTCTGACAGGCAAGTGAAGGGCATTCTGGGCACCAAGCTCGGCATGACCCAGGTCTTCGACGAGGCGAACCGGATCGTTCCGGTCACCGTCGTCCAGGCCGGGCCGAACGTGGTGACCCAGATACGCACCCAGGACAACGACGGCTACACCGCGGTGCAGCTGGCCTTCGGGGCCATCGACCCCCGCAAGGTGAACAAGCCGGAGACCGGGCACTTCACCAAGGCCGGCGTCACACCCCGGCGAGTGCTCGCCGAACTGCGCACCACTGACGCGGACTCATACGAGATCGGCCAGGAGATCACCGCCGAGGTGTTCGAGGCAGGCGCGATCGTCGACGCCACCGGCACCAGCAAGGGCAAGGGCACCGCGGGTGTCATGAAGCGCCACGGCTTCAAGGGTCTGAGCGCCTCGCACGGTACCCAGCGCAAGCACCGCTCGCCTGGTTCCATCGGCGGGTGCGCCACCCCGGGCCGCGTGTTCAAGGGCCTCCGGATGGCAGGCCGCATGGGTCACGTCAAGGTGACCACTCAGAACCTGACGGTGCACCGGGTCGACGCCGAGTCCGGCCTCATCCTGATCAAGGGTGCGGTTCCGGGCCCCAAGGGCGGCTACGTGTTCCTCAAGAGCGCCGCGAAGGGTGGTGCGTGAAAATGACCAGCGTTGACGTTCGCACCCCGGACGGCAAGACCGACGGCTCCGTCGAGCTGCCCGCGGGCATCTTCGACGTGCAGGCGAACATCTCCTTGATGCACCAGGTCGTCGTCGCCCAGGAAGCCGCAGCGCGTCAGGGTACGCACAGCACCAAGACCCGCGGCGAGGTTCGCGGTGGCGGCAAGAAGCCGTACCGCCAGAAGGGCACCGGCCGGGCCCGCCAGGGTTCGACCCGCGCTCCGCAGTTCGTCGGCGGTGGCGTCGTGCACGGCCCCCAGCCGCGCGACTACTCGCAGCGGACCCCCAAGAAGATGAAGGCTGCCGCACTGCGTGGCGCTCTCTCCGACCGGGCCCGCGAGGAGCAGCTGCACATCGTGTCCTCCTTGGTCACCGGCGACGCGCCGTCCACCAAGGACGCCCGCACTGTGCTCGCGTCGCTCACCAGCGCGCGCAACGTGCTCGTGGTGCTCAACCGCGACGACGAGCTGAACCTGCTGTCGGTGCGCAACCTGCCGAACGTGCACGTGTTGTGGCCGGACCAGTTGAACACCCGCGACGTGCTGTACGCCGACGACGTGGTGTTCCTCAAGGACGCGTACGAGTCCTTCGTCGCCGGCCCGATCGCGGGTCGCTCGGCCAAGGCGAGCGCTCGCTCCAGTGAAGTTGTTGAGGAGGAGTCGAAGTGATTCCCGACCCCCGCGACATCCTTCGCGCGCCGGTCATCTCCGAGAAGAGCTACAGCCTTCTCGAGGAGAACAAGTACACGTTCCTTGTTCACCCGGACGCGAACAAGACGGCGATCAAGATCGCGGTCGAGAAGGTGTTCGGCGTCAAGGTGACCAGCGTGAACACGCTGAACCGGCAGGGCAAGCGCAAGCGCACCCGTACCGGCTATGGCAAGCGCAAGGACACCAAGCGCGCCATCGTGACGTTGTCCGCTGACTCGAAGCCGATCGAGATCTTCGGCGGCCCGGCCGCCTAAGGGAACGAGGAACTCGCAGAGATGGGCATTCGCAAGTACAAGCCGACGACGCCGGGCCGTCGTGGCTCCAGTGTTTCGGACTTCGCCGAGATCACCCGTGATTTCCCGGAGAAGTCGCTGGTCCGGCCGCTGAACAAGAAGGGCGGCCGTAACGCGCACGGAAAGATCACCACCCGGCACAAGGGTGGCGGTCACAAGCGCGCGTACCGGCTGATCGACTTCCGTCGCAACGACAAGGACGGCATCCCGGCCAAGGTCGCGCACATCGAGTACGACCCCAACCGGACCGCGCGGATCGCGCTGCTGCACTACGCGGACGGCGAGAAGCGCTACATCATCGCGCCGGAGAAGCTGCGCCAGGGCGACCCGATCGAGAACGGCCCCAAGGCCGACATCAAGCCGGGTAACAACCTGCCGCTGCGCAACATCCCGGTCGGCACCGTGGTGCACGCCATCGAGCTGCGCCCCGGCGGTGGCGCCAAGATCGCCCGCTCCGCAGGCGCCAGCGTTCAGCTGGTCGCTCGCGAGGGCTCGCTGGCGCAGCTGCGCATGCCGTCCGGTGAGATCCGGATGGTCGACGTCCGCTGCCGCGCCACTGTCGGTGCGGTCGGCAACGCCGAGCAGTCGAACATCAACTGGGGCAAGGCAGGCCGGATGCGGTGGAAGGGCAAGCGCCCGACCGTCCGTGGTGTCGCCATGAACCCGGTCGACCACCCGCACGGTGGTGGTGAGGGCAAGACCTCCGGTGGTCGCCACCCGGTGAACCCGGCCGGTAAGCCCGAAGGCCGTACTCGTCGCCGGAAGGCGAGCGACCGGATGATCGTCCGTCGCCGCAAGACCGGTAAGAAGCGCTGAGCAGGAAGGGAGTGAACCATGCCGCGTAGCCTGAAAAAGGGCCCGTTCGTTGACGACCACCTGCTCAAGAAGGTGGACGTGCTGAACGAGTCCGGCAAGAAGACCGTCATCAAGACGTGGTCCCGCCGGTCCACGATCATCCCGGACATGTTGGGTCACACCATCGCTGTCCACGATGGTCGCAAGCACGTCCCGGTCTTCATCTCGGAGGCGATGGTCGGGCACAAGTTGGGCGAATTCGCCCCGACTCGTACCTTCAAGGGCCACATCAAGGACGACCGGAAGTCCCGCCGCCGCTGAGCGGCGCGCCTAGACACGAACCAGCAAGGGGTAAGCAGCGATGAACGCCCGTGACGAAGCCGCGGTGGAGGAGCTTCCTACCGCCGTGGCTCGGGCTCGCTACGTGCGCACCACGCCGATGAAGGCGCGCCGCATTATCGAGCTCATCAAGGGACGTAACGCCAGCGAGGCCCTGGCCGTGCTCCAGTTCGCGCCGCAGGCCGCCAGCGGTCCGGTTGCGAAGGTGCTCGCCAGCGCCATGGCTAACGCCGAGAACAACCTGAAACTCGACCCGGAGACGCTCTGGGTGAGCCAGGCGTATGTGGACGAGGGCCCGACGCTCAAGCGGTTCCGACCGCGTGCACAGGGCCGTGCGTACCGCATCCGCAAGCGCACCAGCCACATCACGGTCGAGGTCGTCTCGCGTCCGAAGACCGAAGCGGCTCGCAAGCCGGCCCGCAAGGCCGCGAAGACCAGCGAGAAGGGAAGTGCCAGCTAGTGGGTCAGAAGATCAACCCGCACGGCTTCCGCCTGGGTATCACCACTGACTGGAAGTCCCGCTGGTACGCGGACAAGCAGTACGCGGAATACGTGGCGGAAGACGTCAAGATCCGGAAGCTGCTGTCCAAGGGCATGGAGCGCGCCGGTATCTCCAAGGTGGAGGTCGAGCGGACCCGTGACCGCGTGCGTGTGGACATCTACACCGCGCGTCCGGGCATCGTGATCGGCCGCCGTGGTGCCGAGGCGGACCGTATCCGCGGCGCGCTCGAGAAGCTGACGAAGAAGCAGGTCCAGCTGAACATCCTCGAGGTCAAGAACCCCGAGTCGGATGCCCAGCTGGTCGCGCAGGCAGTCGCCGAGCAGCTGTCCAACCGTGTTGCCTTCCGGCGCGCGATGCGCAAGGCCATCCAGTCGGCCATGCGTTCGCCGCAGGTCAAGGGCATCCGGGTGCAGTGCGGTGGCCGTCTCGGCGGTGCCGAGATGTCCCGCTCGGAGCACTACCGCGAGGGTCGCGTCCCGCTGCACACGCTGCGTGCGGACATCGACTACGGCCTCTTCGAGGCCCGCACCACCTTCGGCCGGATCGGTGTGAAGGTGTGGATCTACAAGGGTGAAGTGGTCGGCGGCCGCCGCCAGCAGGACACCACGCAGAACGCCACGCAGGAGCGCGCTCCGCGCCGTGAGCGTCCGAACCGGGCTCGTCGCTCCGGTGCCTCCGGCACCACCGCGACCAGCACCGAGGCCGGACGTGCCGCGGCTGAGGCAGCGCAGGCGCCGTCCGAAGCCCCCGCGGCTCCGGAGGCCAAGGCAAACGGGGAGGGCTGAGCTGTGCTCATCCCACGCAAGGTCAAGCACCGCAAGCAGCACTCGCCGAAGCGCTCAGGCGCCGCCAAGGGCGGTACCCGGGTCAACTTCGGGGAGTACGGCATCCAGGCGCTCGAGCCTTCGTACGTGACGAACAGGCAGATCGAATCCGCCCGTATCGCCATCAACCGGCACATCCGCCGTGGTGGCAAGGTCTGGATCCCGATCTTCCCTGACCGTCCGCTGACCAAGAAGCCCGCCGAGACCCGGATGGGTTCCGGTAAGGGCTCGCCCGAGTACTGGGTGGTCAACGTCAAGCCGGGTCGTGTGCTGTTCGAGATGAGCTTCCCGAACGAGGCTGTGGCGCGTGAGGCACTGCGCCGTGCGATCCACAAGCTGCCGATGAAGTGCCGCATCGTGACGCGTGAAGGTGGTGACTTCTGATGGCCGCTGGAGTGACTGCGTCCGAGGTGCGCGAGCTGACCGAGGAGGAGCTGGTGCTCCGCCTGCGCGAGGCCAAGGAGGAGCTGTTCAACCTCCGGTTCCAGATGGCCACCGGCCAGCTGGACAACAACCGTCGTCTGCGCATTGTGCGGCGGGACATCGCGAAGATCTACACAGTGATGCGGGAGCGCGAACTGGGCTTGTCGGCTTCCCCTGACGAGACAGTTACGAACGAAGGTGCCGCATGACCGAGCCGACCACTGAGACCACCGAGACCGAGGCGCGCAATCGCCGCAAGGTCCGTGAGGGTTACGTCGTGTCCGACAAGAACGACAAGACCGTGATCGTCCGCCTCGAGCAGAGCAAGAAGCACCCGAGGTACTCCAAGGTCATGCGCACCACCACCAAGGTGACCGCGCACGACGAGGAGAACACCGCCGGAGTCGGCGACCGTGTTCTGCTGATGGAGACCCGGCCGCTGTCGGCCACCAAGCGGTGGCGACTGGTCGAGGTCCTCGAGAAGGCCAAGTAAGAGCTAGTTGACCGCGCGTGTCAGGTCGGAAATCTGCCACGCCACAACGGGTCAGGGAGAGACAGTGATCCAGCAGGAGTCGCGGCTGCGCGTCGCCGACAACACCGGTGCCAAGGAGATCCTTTGCATCCGTGTTCTCGGCGGTTCGGGTCGGCGCTACGCGGGCATCGGCGACATCATCGTCGCCACCGTGAAGGACGCCATCCCGGGTGCCGGCGTGAAGAAGGGTGACGTCGTCAAGGCGGTCATCGTGCGCACCGCCAAGGAGCGCCGCCGTCCCGACGGTTCGTACATCAGGTTCGACGAGAACGCCGCGGTGCTCATCAAGAACGACACCGAGCCGCGTGGTACCCGCATCTTCGGCCCGGTCGGCCGTGAGCTGCGGGACAAGAAGTTCATGAAGATCATTTCGTTGGCGCCGGAGGTGCTCTGACCATGAAGGTGAAGAAAGGCGACACCGTCGTCGTAATCGCCGGCAAGGACAAGGGTGCCAAGGGCAAGGTCATCCAGTCCTACCCGAAGGACAACAAGGTCCTGGTCGAGGGCGTCAACCGGATCAAGAAGCACACCAAGATCACGCAGACCCAGCGCGGCGCGCAGTCCGGCGGGATCGTGACCCAGGAGGCCCCGATTCACGTCTCCAACGTCATGGTCGTCGCCGACGGCAAGGCCGTCCGCGTCGGGTACGAGATCAACGATGACGGCCGCAAGGTCCGCGTGGCCCGCGGCAAGGGCAACGGGAAGGAGATCTGATCATGACAACCGCTGAGAAGACCATCCCGAGGCTCAAGGCCCGCTACCGCTCCGAGATCGCCCCGGCACTGCACAAGGACTTCTCCTACGAGAACGTCATGCAGATCCCGGGTGTCGTGAAGATTGTCGTGAACATGGGTGTCGGCGACGCCGCCCGTGACGGCAAGCTGATCGAGGGTGCGGTCCGCGACCTGGCGACCATCACCGGCCAGCGTCCCGAGGTGCGCAAGGCCCGCAAGTCCATCGCGCAGTTCAAGCTGCGCGAGGGCATGCCGATCGGCGCGCGCTGCACGCTGCGCGGCGACCGGATGTGGGAGTTCCTCGACCGTCTGCTGACGATCGCCCTCCCGCGTATCCGTGACTTCCGTGGCTTGTCGCCCAAGCAGTTCGACGGCAACGGCAACTACACGTTCGGTCTCAACGAGCAGTCGATGTTCCACGAGATCGACCCAGACTCGATCGACCGTCCGCGCGGTATGGACATCACGATCGTGACCACCGCCGTCAACGACGATGAAGGCCGGGCGCTGCTCAAGCACCTGGGCTTCCCGTTCCGGGAGAACTGATCCATGGCCAAGAAGGCACTGGTCCACAAGGCCGCGCAGAAGCCGAAGTTCAAGGTCCGCGGCTACACCCGCTGCCAGCGCTGCGGCCGCCCGCACTCCGTGTTCCGCAAGTTCGGCCTGTGCCGAATCTGCCTGCGCGAGATGGCGCACCGCGGCGAGCTGCCCGGCGTGCGCAAGTCCAGCTGGTAAAGGCGAACCCGCCTCTACCACCCATTTCGCCGTAGGCCCCTCGGCGAGGGGAACCCCGGTGAGAAAGGTTGACAGGTCACCATGACGATGACCGACCCGATCGCAGACTTCTTGACCCGTCTGCGCAACGCCAACTCGGCGTACCACGATGAGGTCGTACTGCCGCACTCGAAGATCAAGGCGAACATCGCCGAGATCCTCAAGCAGCAGGGCTACATCGCCAGCTACCGCGCTGAGCAGGGCGAGAAGTGCAAGAACCTGGTCGTCGAGCTGAAGTACGGCCCCAACCGTGAGCGCAGCATCGCTGGTCTCCGCCGCATCTCCAAGCCGGGACTGCGGGTGTACGCGAAGTCGACCGGCCTGCCGAAGGTGCTCGGTGGACTGGGCGTGGCGATCATTTCCACGTCGACCGGCCTGGTGACCGATCGGCAGGCCAACAAGCAGGGTGTAGGCGGAGAAGTCCTCGCCTACGTCTGGTAACTGAAGGGGAGGAGAGAAGGCATGTCCCGTATCGGAAAGCTGCCGATCGCTGTCCCCTCAGGGGTCGACATCAAGATCGACGGCCAGACGGTCAACGTCAAGGGGCCCAAGGGCACTCTGACGCACACCATTGTCGAGCCGATCAGTCTCGAGCGCGCCGACGACGGCACGCTGCAGGTGAAGCGGCCCAACGACGAGCGCCAGAACCGGGCCCTGCACGGCCTGACCCGCACGCTCGTGAACAACCTCGTCGTCGGCGTGACCGCCGGGTACGAGAAGAAGCTTGAGATCCACGGCGTCGGTTACCGCGTGCAGCTCAAGGGCTCCGACCTCGAGTTCGCGCTCGGCTACAGCCACCCGATCAAGGTGGTCGCGCCGCAGGGCATCACCTTCACGGTCGAGACGCCCACGCGGTTCTCGGTCAGCGGGATCGACAAGCAGCTCGTCGGTGAGGTCTCGGCCAACATCCGTAAGCTGCGCAAGCCCGACCCGTACAAGGGCAAGGGCGTCCGCTACGCGGGCGAGAAGATCCGCCGCAAGGTCGGAAAGACGGGTAAGTGACATGAGCGAAGCAACCACTGCAACAAAGCGCAAGCCGGTGGGCAAGGACATCTCCACCCGCCGTCGCGTTGCCCGCACGCGTCGTCACTTCCGGCTCCGCAAGAAGATCAGCGGCACGCCGGCCCGTCCGCGCCTGGTCGTCAACCGGTCCTCGCGGCACGTCACTGTGCAGCTGATCGACGACCTCGCCGGTCACACCATCGCCGCGGCGACCTCCTACGAGGCCGACGTGATCGCGCTGGATGGCGACAAGAAGGCCAAGGCAGCCAAGGTCGGTCAGCTGATCGCGGCCCGTGCCAAGGACAAGGGCGTCGACAAGGTCGTGTTCGACCGGGGTGGCTACGACTACCACGGCCGGATCGCGGCGCTCGCCGACGCGGCCCGTGAAGCGGGGCTGGAGTTCTGATGAACAACCAGACCCGAGCAATCGAGAACGGAAGGAACGCCTGATGCCGGGACGTACACGGCAGGGTGGCGGCTTCGGCGGTCAGCAAGGTGGCGGTCAGGGCGGTAACGACCGCGGCGACCGCCGGGACCGCAGGGGCGGCCGCGACGGTGGCCGTGGCGGAGCGGCCCAGGAGAAGACCCCGCACCTCGAGCGCGTGGTCGCGATCAACCGCGTCGCCAAGGTCGTCAAGGGTGGTCGTCGCTTCAGCTTCACCGCCCTGGTGGTCGTCGGCGACGGCGACGGTCAGGTCGGAGTCGGCTACGGCAAGGCCAAGGAGGTGCCCGCCGCGATCGCGAAGGGCGTGGAGGAAGCCAAGAAGAACTTCTTCCGCGTGCCCCGGATCGCCGGCACCATCCCGCACCCCATCCAGGGTGAGGACGCGGCCGGTGTCGTGCTCCTGCGTCCGGCCAGTGCCGGTACCGGTGTCATCGCCGGTGGCCCGGTGCGTGCCGTGCTGGAGTGCGCGGGTGTGCACGACGTGCTGTCGAAGTCGCTCGGTAGCGACAACGCCATCAACATCGTGCACGCGACCGTTGCCGCGCTGAAGGGCCTGCAGCGTCCGGAGGAGGTGGCCGCCCGCCGCGGTCTGCCGCTCGAGGACGTCGCCCCCGCCGCCATGCTGCGTGCTCGCGCACAGGCTGGAGCGTGACATGGCAAAGCTGCAGATCACCCAGGTCAAGAGCAAGATCGGCGCCAAGCACAACCACCGCGAGTCGCTGCGCACCCTCGGGCTGCGCAAGATCCGCCAGAGCGTCGTGCGTGACGACACCCCCCAGGTCCGCGGCCTGATCCACACGGTCCGCCACCTGGTGGTCGTCGAGGAGGTCAACGACTGATGGCCATCAAACTCCATCACCTGCGCCCCGCGCCCGGTGCCAAGTCCGACAAGATGCGCGTCGGTCGTGGTGAGGGCTCCAAGGGCAAGACCGCCGGTCGTGGCACGAAGGGCACCAAGGCCCGCAAGAACGTGCCCGCCCGGTTCGAGGGTGGGCAGATGCCCATCCACATGCGGCTGCCGAAGCTCAAGGGCTTCAAGAACCGCTTCCGCGTGGAGTACCAGATCGTCAACGTCGGCGACCTGGCCACGCTGTTCCCCGAGGGCGGCAAGGTCGGCATTCTCGACCTGGTCAAGGCAGGCGCGGTCCGCAAGGGCCAGCTCGTCAAGGTCCTCGGCGACGGCGACATCGCCGGTGTGAAGCTGGACGTCACCGTCCACGGCTTCTCCGGCAGTGCCGTCGAGAAGATCACCAGCGCTGGTGGCACCATCACCAAGCTGTGATGGCAACCAAGCGCTGAGCAGTAGCAGTCGAAAAGGCCCGCCAGGCACGACCTGGCGGGCCTTTTCGCATGCCAGCCCTCGTGAGTGTTTGTCCGCGTTCTAACTCGTACAAACACTCACGAGCGGTTTGCCGGGGCGCTGCTGTTGATCAGTGCTGTGGCCGTCGCGGTTCGGCAGCGGCGGAGGCTTGCGCCACCCCGTGCAGTAGCAGTTCCGTGATCTGGTCCTCGCCGGTGAGGGTGGTGCGGGGGACGAGGTGGAAGCTGATCAGCATCCGCACGCACCACTCGGCGATCTGCGCGGGCGTGCCACGTAGATGCTCGGGGCTGCCGCCGTCGACGATCGCGGCCTCGGCGGTGGGACGGATGAGTTCCAGTGCGGTCGGCTCGTCGCCGTGCTGGACCAGCAGTCCGAGTATCTGCTCGGGCTCGTCCGCGATGATCCGGCTCACCACCGGGTGTTCCCGGAAGTAGCCGAGGACGAACGGGACGGTCTGGCGCAGCAGGTCCTCGTGGTCGGCAGCGGCCTTGGCGATCTTGGCGTAGGCGGTGGAGAACTTGCCGACCTCCATCCGGAAGACGGCCGCGACCAGGTCGGGTTTCGTGGCGAACGCACGGTAGGCCGTGGTGGCTGAGACCCCCGCGCGGGCGGCGACGTCGCGGACCGAGGTCTTGCGCACGCCATAGGCGGCGAAGCAGTCCAATGCGGCGTCGAGCAGGCGATCGCTAGCCCGCGTGGGGGATTCCATGCCAGCCATCTTTCCAGAACTGGCGCGATGGGACTAAAGTGCATTTTTGTTCCATCGATCCGCCGAGCTCCCTCCGACCTGCGCGAAGGACTGATCGACCATGGACAACTCGTTCCTTGCCCACAATCTCGCCCCGGTCCGCGAGGAGCGCACGGTCACCGAGCTGGCGGTCACGGGCACGATCCCGGATCACCTGGACGGCCGTTACGTGCGCAACGGCCCGAACCCGGCGGCGGACCTGGATCCCGAGCTCTACAACTGGTTCATGGGGGACGGGATGGTCCACGGCGTCCGGCTGCGCGACGGCCGGGCCGAGTGGTACCGCAACCGTTGGGTCCGTACCCCGAATCTGCGGTCCGTGCTGGGCGAATCGGCTGTGGCCCATCGTCGGCACCAAGCGGGATTCGAGTTCCTCGGCGCCAACACCAACGTGATCGGGCACGCCGGTCGCACGCTCGCTCTGATCGAGGGCGGCTCCGCGGCCGTGGAACTCACCGACGAACTCGACACCGTCGGGCCCTGTGACTTCAACGGCACGCTGGCAGGCGGCTACACCGCGCACCCGATCCACGATCCCGCCACCGGTGACCTGCACGCGGTGTCGTACTCCATGGGACGCGGCAACACCGTGCAGTACTCCGTCATCGGCGCGGACGGCCGGGCGAAGCGCACAGTGGACATCCAGGTGGGCGGAAGTCCGATGATGCACGCGTTCTCGCTGACCGAGCAGCACGTTGTGTTCTACGACCTGCCGGTTACCTTCTACGCCAAGGAAGCTGTCGAGATCTCCGTTCCCCGGCCGCTGCGAACGCCCGCGCGGCTGATCCTGTCCGCAGTCGTCGGCCGGTTCCGGATCCCGCACCCGATCCTGGCCAGGTTGGACCGCACCATGCGGCCCAACGCGCGCATGCCCTACCGCTGGGACCCGAACTACCCTGCCAGGATCGGCGTCATGCCCCGCGAGGGCGAGCACGTCCGCTGGCTGGAGGTGGACCCCTGCTACGTCTTCCACCCGCTCAACGCCTACGACGACGGCGACTCCATCGTGCTCGACATCGCCAGGATGCCCAGGACCATGGACAACGACCGCCATGGGCCGATCGAGGACAGCATGCCCGTGCTGTACCGCTGGACCGTGGACCTCAAGGCAGGCAAGGTCCGCGAGGAGTGCCTCGACGACCGGGGCCAGGAGTTCCCCCGGTTCGACGAACGGCTCACCGGCCGCAGGCACCGCTACGGCTACCTGATCGGCGCGACCAACATCGACCGTCCCGTCGAGGCCCTCATCAAGCACGACTTCGCCGGAAACGGCAGCATCACCCGGGAGTTCGGGTCCGGTCGCAGCATCGGCGAGTTCTGCTTCGTCCCGGCCGACGGTGCCTCGGCCGAGGACGACGGCGTGCTGATGGGGTATGTCCACAACGAACTCCAGGACAGCAGCGACCTGGTGGTCCTCGACGCGGCCACGCTGGAGACGACGGCGACCGTCCATCTGCCCTGCCGGGTCCCCGTCGGCTTCCACGGAAACTGGCTCCCGGTAACCGCATGAGGCGACGGCCGTAACCGGGTCGTGTTCTGCACCTGTCACGCTCTGCGCCATGTGGCAACCACAGCGCCTTGTCGGCGCCATGCTCGCGTTGGTCTCGGCGGTCCTGCTGCTGGTCTCGCCGTTCCTCCCGCTGTTCAGCGGGTCTGTGAACGCCGGAACGCTGAAATTCACGATGACCATCGACGGGTGGGGTTTCGACACCGACGCGCCGATCCGGTTCGGTGCGGTCGCGGTCAACGCCTTCGGCCTCATCTTCGCCGCGGTGTTGTTGTTCGGTGCCGCCATTGTGAGCCTCGCCGGGGCACGGCGCAGGGCAGCGACACCGGCCACTCGTCGTCTGGCCACCTCGGTCACGGCCATCGCCGCGGCCTTCACGGTGGGCGTGGTCGCCATGGTCCTGCCGCAGCTCACCAACTGGGTCGACACCTTCGGACCGATCGGACTGGGAACCGCCGACGTCGAAACCACCATCGGGACCGGCTTCTGGCTGATGTCGGTCGGGACAGTTCTCGCACTGGTGGCCGCAGTGCTGACGGTGCGGCCGGTCCGTGACAGCGAACCGGCGACTCCGCCCTACGGCTTCCCGATGCCGGTCATGCCGCAGGGGCAGGCACAGCAGGGGCAGGCACAGTCACCGCAGTCGGCCGCCGAATCGGCATGGCAGTCGAGCGCCGAAGCGCCCCAACCGGCACAGCCCGCCGCTGCCCAGTCAGCGCAACCGGCTCCCGAAGCGGCGCAACCGAACCAGCCCGTCCCGGAGCAGGAGCAGCCCGTCGCCCAGCCGCCGTCCGAGCCTGCTTCCTCTGCCACGGAAGCGAACCAGCCGGGTGCGGACGCGCAGCCGACCGAACCGGTTCAGGAGGAGCAGTCGAAGCCTGAGGGTCAGTCGGGTAAATGATCACGTCGTGATGCCGGAACGGCACGCAACCGTTTGTGGCAAACGTTTGTCGTAACTGTGTCCACGGTGGACCGTGGACTGTCGCACGTGGTCGGCCGACATTCACCGGGTAATGTCACATTACGAAAAGTGCCCACCGGGAATTCGACCAGATACTGTCTGTACACATGGAGCAGGTCGTCTTACTGGACGAGGCCGGGCAGGCCATCGGCACGGCGGACAAGGCAACAGTGCACCACGAGCAGACTCCGCTGCATCTGGCGTTCTCCTCGTACGTCTTCGACGAACGCAAACGTTTTCTGCTGACCCGCAGGGCGCTCGGCAAGCGCACATGGCCCGGAGTGTGGACCAACTCCTGCTGTGGGCACCCGGCGCCCGGCGAGCCGGTCGACGAGGCCGTCGTACGCAGGCTGAAAACCGAGTTGGGTCTCGATGTGGAGACGATCGCGCTCGTCCTGCCGAGGTTCCGCTACCGGGTGGCGATGCCCGACGGCATCGTCGAGAACGAGATGTGTCCCGTCTACCGGGTCACTGTCACCGGCGATCCGGCTCCCGATCCCAGTGAGGTCGACGACTTCGAATGGGTCCCGTGGCCGCCGAGCCGGGAGCTCTCTCCCTGGGCTGAACTGCAGTTGCCTCAACTCAAGGCCCTTGGTCCGGACCCGGCGCAGTGGCCCGTCGGCGACCCCGCCGATCTGCCACCGGCCGCGCACTGATCTATGCGCCAGACGGGGGGTGCGGAGCCCCTATGTGAGGCTGTTAGAGTCGTGAACACGCTTCGGGACAAACGCGCCCCGAAGCGTTCCTGGCTTGTGTTCCCGTCGGTGTAATCTCACCGGCCCATTCGTTCGCCGGCAGGACGCCGGTGACGCGAGGAGGTCTTGCGTGCTAGGCGCCTTCCGCTCGGCTCTCGCGACGCCGGATCTACGCAAGAAGATCCTGTTCGTACTCGGGATCATCGTGGTGTACCGGATCGGGGCGCTGCTGCCCTCTCCCGGTGTGTCCTACCCGAACGTGCAGAAATGCATCGCGACCGTGGAACAGGACGGCATCTACTCGCTGCTGAACCTGTTCAGCGGCGGTGCGTTGCTCCAGCTGTCCGTTTTCGCGCTCGGCATCATGCCGTACATCACCGCGAGCATCATCATCCAGTTGCTCACCGTGGTCATCCCGCGCTTCGAGCAGCTGAAGAAGGAAGGCCAGGCGGGTCAGGGCAAACTGACCCAGTACACGCGGTACCTGACGATCGCGCTGGCGATCCTGCAGGCCACCGGCATCGTGGCGCTGGCCGACCGCAAGCAGCTGTTCGGTGACTGCAAGGACCCGGCAACGGGCGCCCCGGTCGACATCATCCCGGGCGACGACGTCTGGACCCTGATCCTCATCGTCGTCACGATGACCGCGGGTACCGCCGTCATCATGTGGCTGGGCGAGCTGATCACCGAGCGTGGCATCGGCAACGGCATGTCGCTGCTGATGTTCGTCAACATCGCGGCCCGCATCCCGTTCGAGGGCAAGATCATCTGGGAGAAGGGCCCGATCACCTTCACCGTGATCTGCCTGTTCGGTCTCGCCATCATCGCCAGCGTCGTGTTCATGGAACAGGGCCAGCGCCGGATCCCGGTCCAGTACGCCAAGCGCATGATCGGCCGCCGGATGTACGGCGGCACCTCGACCTACCTGCCGCTGAAGGTCAACCAGGCCGGTGTCATCCCGGTGATCTTCGCGTCCTCGCTGCTCTACCTTCCCGACCTGATCTCCCGCCTGATCGGCGGATCGCAGGACTCCGGCTGGCAGCGCTGGATCCAGCAGAACCTCGTGCAGCAGAACAGCTGGGTGCACATCCTCGTGTACTTCGCGCTGATCATCTTCTTCACGTACTTCTACATCACGATCACGTTCAACGTGAACGAACGCGCTGAGGAGATGCGGAAGTTCGGTGGCTTCATCCCCGGCATCCGCCCCGGACGTCCCACCTCGGAATACCTGAGTTACGTGCTGAGCCGCATCACCCTGCCCGGCTCGATCTACCTTGGCATCATCGCGATCCTGCCGAACTTCTTCCTTTCGGTGACCGGATCGGGGAACAACCAGAACTTCCCCTTCGGTGGTACCGCGGTTCTGATCATGGTCGGCGTCGGCCTCGACACCGTGAAACAAATCGAGAGCCAGCTGATGCAACGTAACTACGAAGGGTTCCTCAGGTGACACGACTCGTCTTGGTCGGCCCGCCTGGCGCGGGCAAGGGCACGCAGGCCGGGACGCTCAGCGAGAAGCTCGGCGTGCCCCACATCTCCACCGGTGACCTGTTCCGGGCCCACATCGGGAACGGAACAGAACTCGGCCGCAGCGTCCAGGCCTTCCTCGACGAGGGCAAGCTGGTGCCGGACGAGGTCACCAACGAGATGGTCCGCGAACGGCTGGCCGACTCGGACACGCAGGCAGGCTTCATCCTCGACGGGTTCCCGCGCAACATCGCGCAGGCCGAGGTGCTCGCCGAGATCCTCACCGAGTCGGGCCACAAGCTGGACGCAGTCGTGCAGTTCCAGATCGACGAGGACGTCGTGGTGGCCCGGCTGCTCGGCCGGGGCCGCACGGACGACAACGAGGAAGTCATCCGGCACCGCCAGCACGTCTACCGCTCGGAGACCGAGCCGCTGCTGAACTTCTACCGCGACATCGTGGTGGCGGTCGACGCCGTCGGCGAGGTCGACGAGGTCACTGGACGCGTGCTCAACGCGCTGGACAAGTGAGCAGGGGTGGACTGCTCGGCATGCTGCGCGGGCGCCAGTCGATGATCGAGATCAAGTCCCGCGGCGAGCTCGAGGCCATGCGGGCCGCGGGCATCGTCGTCGCCCGTGCGCTCGACCTGCTGACCAAGGCCGTGCGGCCGGGCGTGAGCACAGGTGAGCTCGACGAGCTGGCCGAGCAGACGATCAGGGACGCGGGCGCGGTGCCGTCCTTCAAGGGCTACCACGACTTCCCCGCGTCGATCTGCGCGTCGGTGAACGAGCAGGTCGTCCACGGCATCCCGGCGAAGTCGCAGGTGCTGGCCGAGGGTGACCTGATCTCGATCGACTGCGGCGCGATCCTCGAAGGCTGGCACGGCGACGCGGCAGTGACCGTGGCCGCCGGAGAGATACGCCCCGAGGACGCCAAGCTGTCCGAGGCAACCCGCACATCCCTGTACGCCGGTGTGGAAGCCCTCGTCGTGGGCGCACGCCTCTCGGACGTCTCGCACGCCATCGAGAAGTCGATCCTGCGCACAGCGAAGGAACACGGCGTCGACTACGGCATCATCCGCGACTACGGCGGCCACGGCATCGGTACGGAGATGCACATGGAGCCGTACCTGTCGAACTACGGCAAGCCCGGCAAAGGCCCCCGCCTGGTGGCGGGCATGGCCATCGCCGTCGAGCCGATGCTGACCCTCGGCGACCACCACACCGACGAACTCGACGACGACTGGACCGTGGTGACCGTCGACGGCTCCCGCGCCGCCCACTGGGAACACAGCATCGCCATCACCGACGACGGCCCTTGGATCCTCACGGCCCCCGAATAACCGGCGTGTCTACCATTCCAGCACGGCGTGTCCACCATTCGAGCACCCTGAAATTCCCCTCAGCGGTTTCCGAGGGGAATTTCGGCGTGCCGGAGAGTGCGACACACCGTGCCGGAAGGGTGGACACGGGGAGGTAGGGCCAGCCCCACCAAAAGCGTAGGGATTACGCCATCCACCTGCGTGTCCGAGGCGGGGACGATGGTGCAGGTGACCGACGACTTCGCTCCCGACCTGATCCGCGTCACCGACTACGACCGCAAGGGCACCGAGGCGCGGCTGCGGCTGGCGCACACCGACGGCAGCCTGACCCTGGACGAGCTGGACCAACGTCTGGCGAATCTTTGGTTGACCAGGACTCGACGGGACCTTGCCGACCTGGTCAGGGACCTGCCCGCACCTCTGCCACCGGCACCGCCCGCGCCGCCGCCCAAGCGGGATCCCGCCCGCGTCACGATGGCGGTCCTGACCGCGATCTGGCTGTCAATCAGCGCCATCAACCTGGTGATTTGGCTCGTGGTCTCGGTCACCACCTTCGAGCTGGTCTACCCGTGGTTCATCTGGCCGCTGCTGCCGCCGGGTGCAGTTCTCGGCGTACTCTGGTGGCTCGGTGTAGGGCGTACCCGCAGCTGAGACCCCCGATTTGGGGAGCGCTGACCGGGTGCGTACACTGGATTGGTGGCGCGCACGTAGCGCCGGTCTCGTTGTGCGGTTTTTTCACTTGAAGACCCTCGCGTGTCCGGTCTCGGCGTGCCCGAGTACGAAGTAAGTCACCGTCACGAAACGCGGAGGACATGGGCAAGAAGGACGGGGCCATCGAAGTCGAGGGTCGCGTGGTCGAACCCCTCCCCAACGCGATGTTCCGCGTTGAGCTGGAGAACGGTCACAAGGTTCTCGCACACATCAGTGGCAAGATGCGGCAGCACTACATCCGTATCCTGCCTGAGGACCGGGTCGTCGTGGAGCTTTCGCCGTATGACCTGACCCGTGGGCGCATCGTCTACCGCTACAAGTAGTGACCTTTACCAGGCTTGAACAGGAGAGCTGAGGCGTGAAGGTCCAGCCGAGCGTCAAGAAGATCTGCGACAAGTGCAAGGTGATCCGCCGGCACGGTCGCGTCATGGTGATCTGCGAAAACTTGCGTCACAAGCAGCGCCAGGGCTAACAGCGACAAGAGGACCTCCCATGACCTGCCGGATCACACGGATCCGGCGTACCCCCGGACTTCAGGCCGGGGCCCGGGCTTACCGAGTCAACCCGGGGCGGTCAGGGAGCAGACCTGGAGTAATTCACTAAGGAGAAAGCGCCGAAATGGCACGACTCATGGGCGTCGACCTCCCCCGCGACAAGCGGTTGGAGATCGCGCTTACCTACATCTTTGGCATCGGGCGTACCCGCTCCCAGGAGCTGCTGAACGCGACCGAGTTGTCTCCCGACCTGCGCGTGAAGGACCTGTCCGACGAGGACGTCCTGAAGCTCAGGGACTACATCGAGACGAACTTCAAGGTCGAGGGTGACCTCCGCCGTGAGGTCCAGGCCGACATTCGCCGGAAGATGGAGATCGGCTGCTACGAGGGCCTGCGCTGGCGCCGTGGTCTGCCAGTCCGCGGTCAGCGGACCAAGACCAACGCGCGTACTCGCAAGGGTCCGAAGAAGACGGTCGCCGGCAAGAAGAAGGCCGGAAAGAAGTGAGCCAGTACTGCGGTCGGACGCTCAAGCTCGTCACGCAGTCGCGGCGGGGCCGGTCCATGCGGGCCACCCTCGTCGCTCCGCAGAACGCCCGCCCAGAGGCACTGCGGGACCTGTACCTCGACGCCGGTACTCGTATCCGGCGCGGGAACGCGGCTCCTTCACCCACTCGCGCTTCCAAGTAGGAGAAACCCGAAGCAATGCCACCCAAGTCTCGTACTGGTGCCGGGGTCAAGAAGGTCCGGCGCAAGGAAAAGAAGAACATCTCCCACGGACATGCTCACATCAAGAGCACGTTCAACAACACGATCGTCTCGATCACCGACCCGCAGGGCAACGTGATCGCCTGGGCGTCCAGCGGCCACGTGGGCTTCAAGGGCTCGCGCAAGTCGACGCCGTTCGCCGCCCAGATGGCCGCGGAGAACGCCGCTCGCAAGGCCGCCGAACACGGCATGAAGAAGGTCGACGTGTTCGTCAAGGGCCCGGGTTCCGGTCGTGAGACCGCGATCCGTTCACTGCAGGCAGCCGGCCTCGAGGTCGGCACGATCCAGGACGTGACCCCGCAGCCCCACAACGGCTGCCGCCCGCCCAAGCGGCGCCGGGTCTGAGGCACGGGGAGGAGTAAGAACACATGGCTCGTTACACGGGACCCGCGACGCGCAAGTCGCGGCGGCTCAAGGTTGACCTCGTCGGTGGCGACAAGGCGTTCGAGCGTCGCCCCTACCCGCCCGGCCAGCACGGCCGCGGTCGGATCAAGGAGAGCGAGTACCTGCTCCAGCTGCAGGAGAAGCAGAAGGCCCGCTTCACCTACGGCGTGCTCGAGCGTCAGTTCCGCAAGTACTACGAAGAGGCTGTCCGCCAGCAGGGCAAGACCGGTGAGGTCCTGCTCCAGCTGCTGGAGTCGCGTTTGGACAACGTGGTGTACCGCGCGGGTCTCGCGCGCACCCGTCGCCAGGCGCGTCAGCTGGTCAGCCACGGTCACTTCATCGTCAACGGCGTGAAGGTGAACGTGCCCAGCTACCAGGTCACCAAGTTCGACATCATCGACGTGAAGCCGAAGTCGGTTCCGACGCTGCCGTTCGAGGTCGCCAAGGCGACCATGGGCGACCGTCCGATCCCGGCGTGGCTGCAGGTCGTTCCGTCGAACCTGCGGATCCTGGTGCACCAGCGGCCGGAGCGGGCGCAGATCGACGTGCCCGTCCAGGAACAGCTGATCGTCGAGTTCTACTCGAAGTAAGACTTGATGCGCCCCGGTGTTCCGATAGCACCGGGGCTCCGTTCCAGGCATCAAATAGCGGGTGCCTCAGGGAAGGAATCGAAGAAAAGTGCTTATCTCACAGCGTCCCAGTCTCGCCGAAGAGCCGGTCAGCGAGACCAGGTCCCGGTTCGTCATCGAACCGCTGGAGCCTGGTTTCGGCTACACGCTCGGCAACTCGCTGCGCCGTACCCTGCTGTCCTCGATTCCGGGGGCAGCGGTCACCAGCATCCGCATCGACGGCGTGCTGCACGAGTTCACCACCGTTCCGGGGGTGAAGGAGGACGTCACCGACATCATCCTGAACCTCAAGGAGCTCGTCGTCTCGTCCGAGGAGGACGAGCCGGTCACCATGTACCTGCGTAAGCAGGGCCCTGGTGAGGTCACCGCAGGGGACATCGTGCCGCCGGCCGGTGTCACCGTGCACAACCCCGATCTGCACATTGCCACGCTGAACGGCAAGGGCAAGCTGGAGATCGAGCTGGTCGTCGAGCGGGGCCGTGGTTACGTGCCCGCGGTGCAGAACAAGCAGGCGGGTGCCGAGATCGGCCGGATCCCGGTCGACTCGATCTACTCGCCGGTGCTGAAGGTGACCTACAAGGTCGAGGCGACGCGTGTCGAGCAGCGCACGGACTTCGACAAGCTGATCCTGGACGTGGAGTCCAAGCCGTCGATCACTCCGCGCGACGCGGTGGCATCGGCTGGCAAGACCCTGGTCGAGCTCTTCGGCCTGGCACGCGAGCTGAACGTCGATGCCGAGGGCATCGAGATCGGCCCGTCGCCCGCGGAGGCGGACACCATCGCCGCCTACGCGATGCCGATCGAGGACCTCGACCTCACGGTCCGGTCGTACAACTGCCTCAAGCGCGAGGGCATCCACACTGTGGGTGAACTGGTTTCGCGCAGCGAGGCGGACCTGCTGGACATCCGCAACTTCGGTGCGAAGTCGATCGACGAGGTCAAGATGAAGCTCGTCAGCCTCGGCCTCGCGCTGAAGGACAGCCCGCCCGGGTTCGACCCGACCGCGGCGGCGTCCGACTACCCGGCCGAAGGCGGCTGGGCGACGGCGGCGGACCCCAGCGTCGACACCAGCCACGACGACGGCCAGGACTACGCCGAGACGGAGCAGCTCTGAGTCCCTTGTGGACGCTCAAGAGCGGACATATCTAGGAGCTAGGAAATGCCCACCCCCACGAAGGGTCGCCGCCTCGGCGGGTCTCCGGCGCACGAACGGATGTTGCTGGCCAACCTGGCCACCTCGCTGTTCACGCACGGCCGGATCACGACCACGGAGGCCAAGGCCAAGCGGCTGCGGCCGCTGGCCGAGCGCCTGATCACCAAGGCCAAGTACGCGCACCTGGCCAACGAGGAGTACGTCAAGGCGACTCCCGAGGCCGAGCGCAAGGACAAGTACAGCGAGAGCGGCTTCAAGACCAGCCCCGGCGCGCTGCACCACCGTCGCGAGATCACCAAGGTGATCCGCAACAAGGATGTCGTGCACCGGTTGCTGGCCGAGATCGGCCCGTTCTTCGTCGACCGCGACGGCGGCTACACCCGGATCGTCAAGACGTTGCCGCGTAAGGGCGACAACGCCAAGATGGCGATCATCGAGCTGGTCAACGAGAAGACCGTGACCAGCGAGGCGGAGAAGGCCCGCGGCACCAAGTTCGCCAAGAAGGCCGACGCGCCGAAGGCGGACGAGGCCAAGGCGGACGAGACCGAGGTCGAGGAGACCGAGGCCACCGCCGAGGCTGAGGCCAAGGCGGAGGACACTCCGGCCGAGGAGAAGTCCGAGAAGAAGGACGAGTCCTGACGGATCAGCTCGACCAGGAGCCCGTCGTCCCCACTGGGGTCGGCGGGCTCCTGCGCGTACGCCTGGACATCGCCTACGACGGAACGGACTTCTCCGGCTGGGCACGGCAACCCGAGCGCCGAACCGTCTGCGGAGTCCTCGAGGAGACACTGGCGCGGGTGATGCGCCTGCCGGAGGTCCGGCTGACGGTGGCTGGCCGGACGGACGCAGGCGTGCACGCGACCGGCCAGGTGGCCCACGTGGACCTTCCCGAGCGGCCTGAGCCGTACCGCCTGAACCGAGCCCTGCCCGGTGACATCAGGATCAACGCGACGTCGGTCGTGTCCCAGGACTTCGACGCCAGGTTCGCCGCGCTCCGCAGGCACTACACGTACCGTGTGTCCGACGCGGTGGTGCAACCGTTGCAGCGCAACCACATCGTGGCCTGGCCGCGTCCGCTCGACGTCGACCTGATCACCGCCGCCGCGCAAACCCTGTTGGGAACACACGACTTCGTCGCATTCTGCAAGCGACGGGAAGGCGCGACGACGATCCGCGAACTGCAACGCCTCGACTGGCGCAGGGAAGGCGATGTCCTGCTCGCCTCGGTCTCGGCGGATGCCTTCTGCCACTCCATGGTCCGCAGCCTGGTCGGCGCCCTGCTGGCAGTCGGCGAAGGCAAACGCCCGACTGACTGGCCCGCGAAGCTCCTCACCGCCGAAGCGCGCTCCAGCGAGGTGACGGTGGCCCCGGCCCACGGCCTGATCCTGACCAGAGTGGACTACCCGGCCGAGGCCGAACTGGCAGCGCGCGCAGCGGAAACCCGCAACATCCGCACGTTGACCTCGTGAGTGTTTGGTCCGGTTAGAACCGGACCAAACACTCACGAGGGGTTTTCTTACTGCTGGACGAACAGCAGGCGGTTCGGGGAGCCCGAGCCGGGGCTGGTGATCACGTTCGGCGTCGCACGGGAGTTCAGCGTGCTCTGCACGGTGGCCGGGGTGGCCGCTGTGTCGGTGGACAGGAAGAGTGCCGCGACACCGGCCACGTGCGGGGCGGCCATCGAGGTGCCGCTGATGTTGTTGGTGGCGGTGTCGTTGGTGTTCCACGCCGACACGATGCTCTGGCCCGGCGCGAAGATGTCCGTGCAGGTGCCGAAGTTCGAGAACGACGCACGCGCGTCCGAGCTGTTGGACGCGTTCACGGTGATCGCCTCGGTCACACGCGCGGGCGACGAGTTGCACGCGTTGGTGTTCGAGTTACCGGACGCGATGGCGTACGTGACACCGGCCTGGATCGAGCGGCGCACCGCGTTGTCGATCGCTGTGCTGGCGCCGCCGCCGAGGCTCATGTTCGCGACGGCAGGCTTCTTGTGGTTCGTGGTCACCCAGTCGACGCCCGCGACGACCTGGGCGGTCGTGCCGGAGCCCTGGCAGTTCAGCACGCGAACGGCGAACAGGTTCACGCCCTTGGCGACGCCGTGTGCCGTGCCGCCGACGGTGCCCGCGACGTGCGTGCCGTGGCCGTGGCAGTCGTTGGCCGTGCCGCCGGAGGTGACCGCGTCGAAGCCTGTCTTCGCCCGGCCGCCGAAGTCCCTGTGGGTCAGGCGGATGCCGGTGTCGACGATGTACGCGTTCACATTGGTCGCGGTGTTCGGGTACGTGTACCTGCTGTCCACCGGCCGGTTGCGCTGGTCGATCCGGTCAATGCCCCACGACGGCGGGTTGGTCTGGGTGTCCTGGATCCGCATGATCTGGTCTGCCTGCACGTAGTCCACCGCCGGGTCCGCGGCGAGACGGCGTGCCTGCTGCGCGGTCATGTCCGCGGCGAAGCCGTTGAGGGCGGCCTTGTAGGTGAACTTGACCGCGCCGCCGTACTTCTTGGCCAGCGACTCGGCGTTCTCCTGGGTGTTCTTCAGTGCGACGATGTAGGAGTTCGGCACCACGTCAGCCGCGTTGGCGTCGAGAATTGCGCCTTCCGCCGCGTTCGCGGGCGTGGCCAGTCCGATTGTCGCGGCGAACAGCAGCGCGATCCCGGCTGTGCCCGTGCAGCGGGCAGCCTTCGATACTCGCATTCTCTGGTCTCCTTCGAGCAGGGCGTGCATGTCGGTTTTGATCGACTTGCACGGATTGAAGGGAACGAACTACACATTTGCTCGCAACCAGGGCGTGACGCAAGATGCGGACGTAGCTTTGGTGGATCCTGTATCCCCAGAAGTCTTCTTTGGGAACGAATTGGCCCGTTCGGTGTACACGGTGGTACGCCGAACGGGCCAGTCGTGAGACATTTAGATGGTCAATGTCCATTTGTTGATGGTGCCGATGTCGACCCGTGCGGTGTCCTGCACGCGCAGCGTCCAGGATCCGTTCGCGTCCTCCGTCGACAGGTTCACCGTGTAGGTCTCGACCACGTTGTCCGCGCTGTCACCGGAGCTGGCGGCCTTCAGGTTGCGGACCGTGCCGCCCGGCGACACCAGGTCGATCTTCAGGTCGCCGCGGTAGGTGTGCGTGATGTCCACGGCGACCTTCCCGGCGGTCGCGCCCTTCTTGCCTGTGCACTCCGAGACCGAGATCGGGCTGTTCACGGTGCTCAGGTCCGGGATCGCCACGTCGGTGTCGTTGGTCTTGGTCGCGCAGGTGACCGGCGGTGGCTCGGTCCCGCCGCTGCCGGTGAACAGCAGCTTGTTCGGCGAGCCGGTACCCGGGCTGGTGATCTTGCCGTCGCTGGCGGCGTTCACCAGCGCGTCACGCACCTGCTGTGGCGTGGCGGCCGGGTTGTCGGCCAGGTACAGCGCCGCCCCACCGGCGACGTGCGGTGTCGCCATCGAGGTGCCGCTGATGTTGTTGGTCGCGGTGTCGTTGGTGTTCCACGACGACACGATGCTCTGGCCCGGTCCGAAGATGTCCGTGCAGGTGCCGAAGTTCGAGAAGGACGCACGGGCGTCGGTGTCCGTCGACGCGTTCACCGTGATCGCCTCCGGCACCCTGGCCGGGGAGTAGTTGCAAGCGTTTGCGTTGGAGTTGCCCGACGCGATGGCGTACGTGACACCGGACGCGATCGACTTCTTCACGGCCGCGTCCAGCGTGGCGTCCACGCCGCCGCCGAGGCTCATGTTGGCGACAGCGGGCTTGACGGCGTTCGTGGTCACCCAGTCGATGCCCGCGACGACCTGCGCGGTCGTGCCGGAGCCGTTGCAGTCCAGCACGCGGACCGCGAACAGGTTCACGGCCTTGGCGACGCCGTACTCCTTGCCGCCGACGGTGCCTGCGACGTGCGTGCCGTGGCCGTGGCAATCGTTTGCGTTTCCGCCGGAGGTGATCGCGTCGAAGCCCGGCTTGGCCCGGCCGCCGAACGTCTGGTGCGTGACGCGGATGCCGGTGTCGATGATGTACGCGTTCACGTTCGACGCGGTCGTCGAGTACGTGTACGACTTGTCCAGCGGCAGGCTGCGCTGGTCGATCCGGTCGATCCCCCAGGATGGCGGGTTCGGCTGGGTGTCGGTGATCCGGAACGTCCGGTTGGCCTGGACGTACTGCACGGCCGGGTCGGCCGCGAGCTTGCGGGCCTGCGTCTCGGTCATCGTCGCGGCGAAGCCGTTCAGCGCGGACTTGTACGTGTGTGTGACTTTGGCGCCGTACTTCTGGCCGAGCGACGTCGGCGTCTGCTGTGCGTTCTTCAGAACGATCACAAACGAATCCCTGACGACGCCGTCGGCGTCAAGGCCAAGAATCTGGCCTTGCGCTGCCGACGCCGGTGCGGCCAGCCCGACCGTCGCGGCTGCCATCGCGGCGATCCCCGCGATGCCCGTTAAACGGGCAGCCCGAATTACACCCATCCTGAGATCTCCTTCATGCAGGGTGTGCACGGCCCCGTGTGCCCTCGTGGCCGTGCACAATTTGGAAGGACAGATCAACAGAGTGCGATGGGACCATGCGATAGCACAAGGTCACAGTGGGGGTTTACATATTCCCAGAAAAAGGCTAATCGCCTCGCCGAATTGGTCCGATGATCTGTTGTTCCCGCTGGGTCGTGACCAATCGCAATGGCCGCCACAGGTTCGAGCCCAACGCCACGACCTGGTCATCCTGCAATGACGTCAGCTGATTGATCATGGGCGGCGGCAGTCGCCAAATGCGGGACGCGAGCTGTGCCTGGCCCGACGGAAGTCGTTGCATAAGCACAAGATCGGCCGCGTTCGCGGTGGCACCGGCCTGCGGGTGCAAATACGGCAAAACGTAGATAGTGGTTTGCCACGGCGTTCTCGGCGGGAACAGTTCCTGCGGGGTGGGGCCGCCGTCGTGCACCACGAGCAAGGGACTGTCCTCTGTGGGCCTCGGCAGTTCCACCGGGCTGAGCCTGCGGATCTGCACGATCGGCACCGGACGGCCGTCCGGGCCGGTGCCCGCGGCCTTCTGCAGCACCTGCCACTTCGTCGGGCGCCCGGTCGCGACGACCACCCACGCGCCGACCGACATCGCGCGCAGAGCGGTCTGCAGCGCCAGGTACAGCCCGCCGACCAGGACGATCCGGGTCGGCGCAGGCCGCAGCGCGGACATCATCAGCGGCTCGCCGCCCTGCATGCCCTGGCCGAGCACCATGCCGCCACGGTCACCGGCCGGGCTGACGTGGTCGAGCATGTCCGGCGAGATCATGAACTCCGGCGCGACACCCTTGTTGAGGCCCTGCGCGTCCACCAATCGGCTGGAGCCGCTCACACCGCACCTCCCAGCGGCAACGTGGCTGCGAGACCGGCGACCTGCAGGCCACGCAACGGGGTCAGCGTGATGCCGAGCTTGTCCGAGATCGCGTCGAGCCGCTCGTCGGCGGCGTCGAGCTCACCGGGCGTCCGTGCGCTCACCCGGACGAGGCCACGCACGCCGATCTGGTCGTCCTCGGCGCCGGGAGACAGCGACAACGCGATCGTCGACGACAGCGCCCGCACACCGGTCAGCGCGTTCAGGCTCGTGGCGACCTTGCCGTTGGGCCAGCCGGTGATCGCGTAGCTCGCGTGGCCGACACCCGCGGCCGTCACGCCCGTCCACTTCTCCTGCAGGCTCACCCGCGAGTTGTTCCCGGCGACTGCGGTCAGCTCGGCCGAGGTGATACCGGCCTTGAGCAGCTCGTCCGGATCCAACGGCCGCGTCGGCACGCCACGCGACTCAAGCGCGTTGCGGACACGCGACAGCGCGCCGATCAGCGCGCGGTGCGCGCCCACGACACCGCCACCACGCTCACGGACCGCGGCGGGGCAGCGGCTCGGGTCGAGACGGATGGCAACCCACGTGGTCCGTCGCGCCGCTGCGGGCAACGGGCCGAGCACCTCCAGGTACGAGGCGAGCGCGGGCGAGTTCGGCGGCAGCGATGTGCTGCCGGGGTAGCAGTGCCAGATCACCTGGATCGCGTCCAGCACCACGCCACGGTCCTCCAGGCACGGCGCCAGCGCGCTCAGCGGCAGGCTCGGGGTGGTCCCGACCTGCGTGACCAGGCTCGGGGCCGGGTCGACCAGCAGGACCGCGGTCCACGTGCCGTCGTGCCACGCCAGGCCCAGCGGGCGGCGCTCGTGGTCCTGGCCGTGCGCCACAACCAGGTCCGGCACCGCCAGCCGCAGCAGCGCGACCCGTGCGTCCTCAGGCCCGGTGACGGTCGCGGCGCTGTCGGCGGCGACCTGTTCCATCGAGATCGGCGCTGAGGCCTTCGTCACCCTGCCGTGCGACCGGAACGTGTACCGGGTGGTCAAGCTCACCCACTGCGGGAACCACCGGCCGCGCCACCGGATGAACGCGAACAGCAGCGCGATCACGACCACGCCGATGGACACGTACAGCAGGCTCGTGTTGATCGCGAGCAGGATCAGGCCGATCGCGATACCGAGCTCCACCACGACCAGGTTGGTGACCGGCAGCGCGCCGAGGCTGGCGCCGGTCGTGCGCCTGCGTGCCGAGATCGGCACCTTGGGCGTGGGCGGCGGCTGTGGCTGCGGTGTGGGGCCGGTGTTCGGCGGCCGCTGGCCGGGAGGCGGCCCGGATGGTGGCCCAGACGGCGGTCCTCCGGGCGGCGGTCCGGGC
>NZ_CDME01000004.1 GCF_000826545.1 Kibdelosporangium sp. MJ126-NF4
GTCCACCGGGAACGCGCCACCACGAACGACCGGAGCAAAGGAGAACGTGATGTCCGAATCCGCGCACGATGCCGTTGTGGTCGGTTACGACGGCTCCCCTTCCGCGCGCCGGGCAGCGCACTGGGCGGCACGGGAGGCCGCGACACGACGCAGGCGCTTGGTGATCGTGCACGCGTTCCGCTGGCCGTTGACCGAACTCACCCAGTTGCGTACCGAGATAGTGGTGCTGTCCGAGGACCCGTTCCGGGGTGAGTACCAGAAACTCGTCGACGAACTCGTCGCGGAGTGCCAGCCTCTCGCGGGCGACAACGTGGTCCGGGGCGAGGTGATCGCGGGCGAGCCCGTCAACGTGCTCAACCGGCTCGGAGCGAACGCGAATCTGCTCGTGCTCGGCTCGTCCGGGCACGGCGCGGTGCACCAGGTGCTGTTGGGGTCCACATCGGCGGAGCTGGTCCGGTCGGTGCCCACGCCGGTCGTGGTGGTCCGCGAAACCGACCAGCCCGCGCGGCGCCGCCGGATCGTGGTCGGTGTCGACGGGTCCGCCACGAGCACCCGAGCCGTGGACTTCGCGTACGACTTCGCCACCCGGCACAACGCCGACCTGGTCGCGGTGCACGCGTGGAGCGATCTGCCGCTGGACATGCTCGGCACTGTCCAGGAGTGGGACGTGAACTGGGACGATGTCACCGAGCAGGCCAAGGTCGCGCTGTCCGAGGCACTGGCCGGTCATTCGGCGCGGTATCCGGACGTGCGGGTGCACCCGATCGTCACGATGAGCAAGCCGGTCGAGGCTTTGCTGGAGCAGGGCGACAACGCGGACTTGGTCGTTGTGGGCAGCCATGGTCGCGGTGCCGTGCGCCGGATGCTGCTCGGGTCGGTCAGCCAGGCTGTCCTGCACTACGCGAGGTGTCCGGTGGCGGTGGTCCGACCGGAGTGACCACCGTGTCCACTGGGTGGGCACAGTTGCTTCGGGCCTGGGTTTTCCGAGTATTGGAGGGGTGGGGTCCACCAAGACAGTCGCGATCATCGGGGCAGGCCCACGCGGAATCGGTGTGCTGGAACGGCTGGGCGCCAACATCGATCTGCTTGGCCATGGCGAACTGGACGTGCACCTGATCGACCCGTATCCGCCCGGCCCCGGCCGGGTGTGGCGGCACGCCCAGTCGCCGTTGCTGCGGATGAACTCGATGGCGGAGGACGTCACGGTGTTCACCGACGACAGCTTCACCGGCGAAGGACCGGTCCGGCCGGGCCCGTCCTTGGCGCAGTGGGCGAGCCAGGTCCGGTCCGCTGAGGTCGACACGACCGGGCTGGACCGCGATGTCCGTGCGGAAATCCACGCGCTGACCGGGACGGCGTTCGCCACGCGACGCGTGCAGAGCGCCTACCTGTCCTGGTTCTTCGCGGACACCACGGCCAAGCTCGGCGGCAATATTTCAGTCCAACTGCACAAGGACACCGTGCTGCGGGTCACCGGCGAGCCCGATGAACCGCAACTTCTCTGGCTGGCAACGAGTTCCACGCCGATCGTGGCCGACATCGTGGTCTTCGCGCTGGGCCACCTGGACAGTCTGCCCAACGGGGAACAGTCCGAACTGGCCCGTTACGCCGAGGCGAACGGGCTGGTCTACCTCCCACCCGAATACACCGCGGACAGCGATCTCGATGTGCTCCGGCCAGGGCAGGACGTGCTGATGCGCGGGTTCGGCCTGGCGTTCGTCGACCTGGCGGTGCTGCTGACCGAGGGCCGGGGCGGGAAGTTCCGCACCGAGGCCGACGGAACGCTGACCTACCTGCCCTCGGGTGAGGAACCGCGGTTGTACGTGGGTTCCCGGCGGGGCGTGCCCTACCACTCCAAAACCGGCTACCGCCTGCGCGCCGGACGTCCGCCGCTCCCTCGGTTCTTCGGCCCGGACGCGGTGGCGCGTTTACTGGGCCAGGATGGCCTGCTCGACTTCCGCCAGGACGTGTGGCCGTTGATGGCCAAGGACATCGCGTGGGGCCACTACCACGAACTGTTCAACGGCCACTCCGACCGCGTGCGCACGACGTGGCCGGATTTCTCGGCCAGGTTCGCTGACCTGGTCTGGGACACGCCTGGGATGCGCGCGCTGGTGGACGAGACCGTGCCGGAGGCCGCGGACCGGCTCGATCTGGACGCGCTCGACCGCCCGCTCAAGGGGTTGTGGTTCGAGACGTTCGCGGAGTTGCAGGACCACCTGCGTGGCCACATCCGGGCCGATGTGGACCGTCGCACGACCGACCACCACAGTGCCGACCTCGGTGCGTTCATCGGCCTGCTGTCAGCGTTCGGGAATCTCGCCGCGGTCGCCTCGGCCAGGAAACTGACCACCACGTCGTTCGTGCGTGACGTGGGTGGCTGGTGGTCCGGGTTCTTCAACTTCCTGGCCAGTGGTCCGCCGGGACATCGGCTGGAGGAACTGCTCGCCCTGTCGCGGGCGGGAATCGTGCACTTCCTCGGCGCGGACATGCACGTGGACACAGTGGACGGTGTGTTCACCGGGCGCAGCCGGAGCAGCCCGCACACTGTCCGGGCGACCGCGCTGGTGGAGGCCCGGATCCCGCGCGCCACGATCGAGCGCACCGAGGACGCCCTGCTGAGGTCTCTGTACGAATCCGGCGACGGCGCCGCCGAAGTGCTGTCCGAACCACGCCACGAGACCGGGCGGCTCCTGGTGACACCGGCCGATCTGCGTGTCGTGGACGGGTCGGGCCGTGCCCACGCACGGCGTTTCGCGTTGGGTGCGCCGACGAGTGTGGTCGCGGTGGCGGCGTTCTCCCGCCCCCACGCCAACTCGCCGGCGTTCCTTCAGAACGACATCGTCGCCCGTGCCGTCCTCAGGACGCTGTAGCGGGAACGATCCACTTGCGCAGCCGCGGCGGGAGGCGTTTCTCCAGCCCGTACGGCTCCAGATGCGCCTGGAAGACCTCGTTGAACGCGTGCTCGACGCCGTCGGAGTCCCAGACGTCCCGTTCGAGGATGGGTGCCTTGAAGAACGGCTGGCCGACGATGTGCAGCTGCGGGCCGTTGCAGCGGACCACCTGCCCAGTGATCCCATGTGCCCGGTCGGAGATCAGGAACAACGCGACCGGCGCGATCCGGCTCGCGGTGCGGTCTGGCGGACACGCCCGCAGCGAACGTTCCGACTTCCACACCATTCTGGTGTGGGCCAAGGGACACAGCGCGTTGACGCGGATTCCCGCGTCCTCCATGTCCAGTGCCCACGAGTACGTCAGCGACGCGACCGCTCCTTTGCTGGCGGCATAGGTCCCCAGTTTGCGTTGGCCCAAATGGGCTCCCGAGGACACGTTGACGATCGAACCACCGCCCTGTGCCCGCATCTGCCGCGCAGCCGCGACGCCCATGTACATCACTCCCAGGACGTTGACCTCGACCAGCTCCCTCATCTGGTCGATGTCCTCGTCCCACGGCAACGACTCGTAGTTGAGCCCGGCGTTGTTGATCAGCCCGTCGACCGAGCCGAATTCCCGGACGCACAGGTCGATGATGGCCTGCGCTTGGCCGGGATCGGCCACCGAGTGGCCACTGGCGACGACCTTGCCGCCCTGCGCGCGGATGTTCTCCGCGGTCCGTTCAGCCAAGTCGCCGTCGATGTCGTTGACCACGACCGCCGCCCCTGCATGGGCGGCGTGCAGTGCGAACGCCTCGCCGAGGCCGCGCCCAGCCCCGGTGATGACCACTGCCTTCCCGTCCAAGAACCTCATGGGCTCCAGTGTCGGCACGTGGCGTGGGCCCGAATGGGTGACCGGCGACGAGCGGTCTGGACATTGCGCCAAACGTTCCAACGAGTTCACCCGCGCCGTAGAGCCGCGCCTATCACCGAACAACGCGAAGATGTGAATCAAACTGCCGATTCTCGGCGCGAAGTTGCCGGTCCCGGATCTAGGTATGGCACATAATCGCTGATCAGAGCCTGTTAAGTCCTGCCGTTGAACAGCGTTCGGAAGTATAGGGAATCTTCACTGTAGATCCACTGAACCAGACTACCGTTCTAGATACCCGGAAGGCGTATTACGGCATCGGGGGGTATGTCGTAATACGCGCCGGGCGTTGCAGGACCATCACAGGTCCTCGACCGGGGGTACGCCGAGCGCGGTTGTTATCGCATCCGCGGCGCCGCGCTCGACCATCGCATCACCGGTCTCGCCCAGTCCTCGCAGCACCAGGCTCTTGGCCTGCCGCGCCCATGCCTCCACCAGCCGCTGACCGGTCTTGCGCGTGATCGTCAACGCCTGCTGGGCGTGGTCGTACGCCCTGGAGAAGTCGTTGAGGGCGAGGTGGCCCAACGCGAGAACCGTCAGCGCGCGGGCCTCCAGCAGTCGCATGCCCGAGTCCCGCATGACAGCCAACGCGTCGCGTGCCGCCGTGAGCGCCTCGGCGACGTGTCCCGAGCGGCGCAGCGCGGCGGACATCCCGATCAGCACCGACGTCTCGCCGTATCGGAACTCGATGTCCCTGGCCAGTTGCAGCGCGTCCCGGTAGTGGCCCAACGCGATGTCGGTGTGGCCGCGCCGCATGTGCGCGGTCGCCACGATGTCCAGGCCGCTCACCTCATGGCGCCGCTCGCCCAGTTGGCGTCCCTGCGTGATGCCTGTGCGCGCCAGCACGACCGCGCGGCGGTAGCGACCGGCGTCGCAGTGGGTCTCGGCGAGGCAGATGATCGTGCTCACCTCACCATGCCGGTCACCGAGTTGGCGGCACGTCGCGAGCGCCCGCAAATGGCACTGCACGGAGTTGTCCAGCTCGCCCATGGCCCAGTGCGCGAGCCCCGCGCCGTTCAACGCGCGCGCCTCCACGTACCGGTTGCCCAGCTCGCGGGCGAGCGTGATCGACTGTTTGTGCCAGCTCAGCGCCTGGTCCGGTCTGCCGAGCGACAGTTGCGCGACGCCGACGTAGTTCAGGCCGGTCGCCTCACCGACCCGGTTGACGGTCTCGCGGTTGATGGTCAGTGCCTGCGAGTAGTAGCTGGCCGCCTGGGCGGGCCTGCCCAGCTGTGAATGCACGCGCCCGAGGTTGTGCAGTGACGCCGCCTCACCGGCCCGGTTGCTGATCCGGCGGTTGAGCGCGAGCGCGTCGTTGTGGTGGGTGATCGCGCGCTGGTAGTCGCTGAGGTTGTAGTAGACGAGCCCGAGGATGTCGAGCATCGACGCCTCGGCGAGCTGGTCGCCCTGCTGCTGGGCCGCGTCGAGCGCGACCTGACAGATCTCCACGCCGTCGACGCCGTGCCCTCGGCTGATGAAGTACCCGCGCAGCACGTCGGTGATCAGCCAGGCGTACCGGCGTGGCCCGTTGGCCGCTGCCCAGTTCACCGCGGCGATCAGGTTCGGGCGTTCGGCGTCCAGCCAGCTGATCGCCTCGGTCTCGTCCGCCAGGACGGCCATGTGCGCGCCGTCGGCCACTTTGGGCACCGGCAGTCGGGCGGAGTCCGGGAACAGCAGGCTCGTCGCCGCGTGCGCTGTGTGCAGATAGAAGTCGAGCAGCCGGTCAAGCGCCGCGGCGGCGTCGTCCTCGCGCGCCCGCAGGCCGGCGTATTCGGCCAGCAGGTCGTGCAGGCCGTAGCGGTCGTTGGGTTCGGGGTGCACGAGATTGGCCGACACGAGATGTCCGAGGCCGCGGCGCACCTTGGCCGGGGTGCCGCCGGTCATCGCGATCGCGGCATCCGGTCCGAAGTCCGTGCCGGGGATCAGGCCGAGCAGCCTGAAGAGATTCTGTGAGTCCGGTTCGAGCTGGGCGTAGGACAGGTCGAACGCGGCCTGCACCGCGCCCTGCTCGTCGCCCTCGACGGTCAGCCCGGCGAGCCTGCCGTGCCTGCGCAGGTCCGCTGTGTAGGCCGCGATCTCGGTGTGCGGCCCGGAGTTGATGTTGGCCGCGGCGATGCGCAGCGCCAACGGCAGGTAGGCGCAGGCCTCCAGCAGTTCGGCGACGGACGCCGACTCGTCGCGCGTACGGTCCTGGCCGATGCTGCGCGCCAGCAGCGCCGTGGCCTCGTCGGGGTGCAGGCCGTCCAGCGCCAGCCGGTAGGCGCCTTCCCGCGCCGACAGCCCGCCGAGCCTGCCCCGGCTGGTCACCAGGACCAGGCACCCCGCACTGCCCGGCAGCAGGGGCCGGACCTGGTCGACGCCGCTGGCGTTGTCCAGGACGATCAGCACGCGGCGGTTGGCCAGCAGTGTCCGGTAGAGGCCCATGCCCTCTTCGACGTCGATCGGGACCTGTTCGGCGGGCACCCCCAGCGCGTGCAGGAACCGGGACAACGCGTCGAGTGGCCGAACAGGTGGGCCAGAGGCGTAACCACGCAGGTCGACGTACAACTGGCCGTCCGGATATCGGCTGCGCACACGGTGTGCCCAGTGCACGGCCAACGCCGTCTTGCCCACGCCCGCGATGCCCTCGATGGTCACGATGACCACCGCGCTCGCCTGGCTGCCCTCAGGGACCAGCGCGTCGAGCGCCTCGAGCTGAGCCTCGCGACCGGCGAACCCGGTGACGTCCGCGGGCAGCTGAGCGGGGATGCTGCGGCCCGTCGACGGCGCCATCACGGTCGCGGTCGGCGCCTCCCGTTGCAGGATCCGCAGGTGGGCATCGCGCATCTCGACGCCTGGCCGGACGCCGAGCTCGTCGGCCAGGCGATCGCGGACCTCGCCGAACAGGCGCAGCGCGGCGGCCTGCTGGCCGGAGCCCGCCAGCGCCGACATCAGCCGGGCGTTGAGGCCTTCGTGCAACCCGCCGTGCAGCGGGTCCTCTCCGGCCAAGCGCTGCAACTGGACGGCCGCCTGCTCGTGCTGGCCCAGGGCCATGGCCAGGTCGGCGTGGCCGAGAACGGCGGCGAGACGGCGCTGCGCGAGAGCCATCGCGGCCGGGTGCTGCCGCAACCGGTCGGGCATGTCCGCCAGCACGCCGCCGCGCCAGCACTGCAACGCCTCGGTGTAGTTCGCCTCGGCGGTGTGCGGATCGTCGTCGGCCAACGCCCGCGCGCGGGCGGCCAGCTCGTCGAACCGCAGGGCGTCCAGACCGGCCTCGTCGACTTTCAGCAGGTAGCCGCCGTGCGCGGCGGCGATCGGCTGGGCCGGGTCCAACGAACGTCTAAGGCGTGCGACATATGTATAAACGAGGTTCAGCGAGGACTTCGGTGGATGTTCGCCCCACAGCACGTCCACGATCTCCTCGCGGGTGACGACCCGGTTGGGCTGCAGCGCCAGCAACGCCAGCAGCGACCGGGGCATCGACGGCCCGATGTCGACAGGGCCCGCTCCGGTCCGCACGCTCAGCGGCCCCAGCACCCCGATCCGCAGCTCCGCCCGGCCATCCAGCACCAGGCCGACGACCTCGGCGAGCCTGCGCATCGAGGCAGGCCTCGGCTTGGCGACCCGGCCCTGCTCGATGTACCGGACCGCGCGGACGCTCACATCAGCGCGGTCTGCCAGCTCCTGCTGGGTCAACCCAGCACGGACCCGGTGAGCGCGAAGCTGCTCACCCAATTCGTTCGGGCCGGACGCCATAGCGATGATCCTGCCCGAACAACCCGGCCAGCCATACCGGATGGATGGGGCCACCCTTGCCGCGAGATCGCGGGGTGGACGGTACTTTCGGCGTGTGCGCAGGTTGGTGGGGGTTCTGGCGGTCACGGTCGCGGCGTTGACTTTTGGAATAGTCGCGTCCCGTCCGGCGCCGCCAGCTGACCGTCTGCCGTCGGACGGCCCGCTGGCGGCGGATATCGGCGCGGCCGCGCGCACGATCGAGGCGTTGCTGGCTCCCGCGTCGGGTGTCGATCCGATCGCTTTGTTGCCCGTGGACTTCACTGCGGTGGAGAAGGTCGTGCCTGGTCGGCTGCGCGCGCCGGACGGGACGATGCGCGCGGTGCACGTGGACGGCGGCTGCTCCACGCCGATGGGCGACGACAACACCAAGTGGGATTACAGCGTCGGCTGCAAGGCGCACGACCTGGGCTACGACCTACTGCGGTATGCCGAGAAGAAGGGCCACCCGCTGCCCGCGGACCTGCGCCGCGGGCTGGACGACCAGCTGTCCAGGGACATGCACAAGCAGTGCGAGCTCAACCCGCAGAATTCCGCAGGCACGTGTCAGCTGGTCGCCGACGTGTACACGGCCGGTCTGGTGGTCAACTCGTGGCACCAGCGGTGGGGGCCGCCGCGGGCGGAGCCGATCTCGTCGTGGGCGGTCGGCCTGGTCGTGGTGGTCCTGCTGCTGGCCGGTCGACCGCCATGGAGACGTTTGCGCAGGCCAGGGCCTGGCTCTCCGGACGCGCCACCCGTGGATTACATGTCGATGCTGCGGGTGCTGAGCATGGTCGGGATCGTGATCGGCGAGACCGTCCTCGCGTTCACGCACGCGGGCGGCTTCTGGCTGCTGCGGCTCGCGCCGCTGCTGTTCTTCGCCGGGGGGCACGCCAACCTGGTGGCCTGGCGTGCGTCCGGCCACCACTACGGGTCGTATCTGGCGACCCGGATTCACGCGTTGCTCAGACCGGTGTTCGCCTTCGTGCTGGCCTGGCTGCTCATCCCGCTGACCCTCGAACTGCTGGACGCCTCCGAGAACACGATCACATCAGTCGGGTCGCTCGTACTCGAACCGCTCTGGATACTCGGCCTGTTCCTGGTCACGGTCGCCGCGTGCCCGGCGATGCAGTGGCTCCGCGACCGGTTCGGCGCCGTCGTCCCCTTGGTCCTGCTGGCCGGATCGACCGCTGTGGACGTGGCGGGATCGACCGACGCGTACCTGTTGGCCAGCGGGTTGCTGCTGGCTCTCGGATTCGGCCAGCTGGCGTTTCACTGGGAGGACGGCACGCTGCGCCAGGTCCCCCGGCCGCTGTTGTGGGGCGCGGCGGGCGCGGCACTGGTGGCGTTCGTGGCCCTCGGCTATCTGCCGCTGCTGGGGATCGCGCAGGTCAGCCTCGCGTGCACCGCCCGGTCCTCCGACTGGGTGCCGGTGAAGGCCGTCGGTTTCCTGCGGTCGCGGCCGATGACTGCCTACCTGGTGTACGTCGGCGTCGTGCTGATGTTCGCCGGGCTGACCAGTTCGGCCGGGTTCGACTGGTTCACCAGGCCCCGCACGTGGCTGGCGATCTCGATGATCACCGCGGCGACCGTGGTGGCGTTCCTCTGGTACGAGCGGCGGCCGCGGCCGGTGGCCGAACTGCTGGGCCCTGTCGACGGTGTGCACACGCTGGCGTGCGCACTCGGCGTCGGGTATGCGACGCTCGGTGTGCTCGGATTCGCCGTGACCGGGGTGACGTGGCAGGTCGGCGCGCCCGCGGTGTTCGGTATGGCGCTGGACCCGATGGCCAATCTGATCCACCTGATGCTCGGCGGCTACCTGTTGCACGTGGTGCACAGCGGCAAGGCTGGCAAAACCTGGCCATGGCTGCTCACGGCGACCGCCTGCGTCCCGCCGATCATGTCCACGTGGAGCATGTCGGGCGCGGTCGTGCACGGCGCGACGGTGGTGTTGGCGCTGGCCGTGGCTGGACACGTCACTGCGGTCAGACTGCGTGACAGAGCGAACGTCGTGAACGCTGGGTAGCCTCGTACGGATGTGGCACACGAAATGCGCCACCCCGAGCTCCGACAGGGTAATCGCAGGTCAGGGTGCTGCGGTGGCACGTGGGGCCGCGCACGGCACGCCGTACTGTGACAGGGTCGACAGCTACCACTCGACGGTGTGCCACCCTACCGGTCAACCCGATGACCATCCCGAGCGTCCAATGGGTAGTTGGGGCACAGACACAGCCGAGCTGACAGGAGAGGTAGTTGGAGTACGGGCCGCCTAGGTCGAGCGGTCGCGCTGGTGACCAGGGTCGAGGAGGACGCCCTGTACCGCCGCGTGGCCAGCAGGGTGCGCCACCCCGCCGTCGGGTGCCGCCGCCTGGTCGCGACCAGCTCCCGCCGCCACATCAGCAGGCGCGATCGCCGATGCGTGACAGGGCCGACCGTGACGAGCCCGCGCGTTCACGACTGGCGCCGCCCCCTCGCGAACGCGCGGCGGACCGGGCACGGCCACGAGTGGCCAGCGAGACCGCGCGGCCAAAGCTGGTCGGCGGCAAGGTCGCGGTCGCCCTGGTCTCCCTGCTCCTGCTCGGCGCCACCGGCTACGGCTACAACAAGTACAGCGAGATCGTCGACGGCTACACGACCGCCAACGTGATCGACGACGACGCGGGTGGCCCGAAACCTGCCGACGGCGCGACCGACATCCTGCTGGTCGGCCTGGACAGCCGAGTGGACGCCCAGGGCAACCCGCTGCCCAAAGAGCAACTGGCCAGGCTGAACGGCGGCAAGGCCGACGGTGAACTGAACACCGACACGATGATCCTGATGCGCATCCCGAACGACGGCAGCAAGGCAGTCGGCATCTCGATCCCGCGTGACTCGTACGTGAACATCCCCGGCGGGTTCGGCAAGCACAAGATCAACTCGGCGTATGTGCGCGGCAAGACCAGCGCGGCGCGCAAGCTGCGCAACGAGGGTGGCAAGGACCAGGCGAAGATAGAGGTCGAGTCCAGCAAGGTCGGCGCGAAAACCCTGATCGACACGATCCAGGAGCTCACCGGCGCGCGGATCGACAACTACGCCGAGGTCAACCTGCTCGGCTTCGCCGACATCACCGACGCGATCGGCGGTGTCCCGATCTGCCTGGTCAAGGCGGTCAACGACTCCTTCTCCGGCGCCCGGTTCCCCGCCGGTGAGCAGCAGGTGTCCGGACCGTCGGCGTTGTCGTACGTGCGCCAGCGGCACGGGCTGCCCAACGGTGACTTCGACCGGATCGTGCGGCAACAGGTGTTCATGAAGAGCATGGCCACGAAGGTGCTCAGTGCGGGCACGCTGACCGACCAGAAAAAACTGGACCCGCTGCTCACCGCGATCAAGAAGTCCGTCGTGCTGGACGCGAAGTGGAACATCGTCCAGTTCGCCAAGCAGATGCAGGGCATGTCCGGCGGCACACTGGACTTCAAGACCATCCCGACTGCCGGCCCGGCCAAGAACGACGACGGTGACGTGATCGAGATCAAGCCCGCCGAGGTGAAGTCGTTCGTGCAGGGCCTGCTTGGCGGACAGGCACCCCCCTCCAGCGGCGCGCCGTCCGGGCCGGGCGACAAGCCAGCCGAGCCGGACAACAAGGCGATCACCGTCGACGTGCGCAACGGCAACGGCAAGACAGGCCTGGCCAACCAGGTCTCCGATGCACTCTCCGGCAAGGGCTTCTCGGCCGGTGAGACCAGCAACATCGCTGCCAGGACGAAGACCGTCGTCCGCTACGCCAAGGGCGAGAAGGACAGCGCCGACAAGGTTTCGCAGGCGCTCGGCGGCGACCACACGGTCGAGCAGGACGCCAACATCACCAAGGGGCACGTGGCGGTTTTCCTCGGCAAGGACTACAAGGCCACCAGTGGCCTCACCGGACAGCCACTGCTGCAGCTCGACCCCGGCGCCGCCCGGACCCAGCAGCAGCCCGGTGGTGCGGCGCCGAGGATCGGTTCCAACGGCGCGCCGTGCGTGAACTAGCCGAACCTGGGCCGACAACGCCCAGGTTCACTCGTTCGGCGTAACACCGGAAGAAAAAGCTACTTCCGCGTAAGAGTGGCGCTACTGGCCAGTTTCACCTGTGTGTTGTTCGACGTGGTTGTGTATCAGCGGGTGCTCGGGGACGAGATCCGCAGGCTGCGTAAGAAGCGCGGTCTGACTCGCAAGCAGCTCAATCGCCGCTTGCAGAGTGACATCTCGCTGCAGACGCTGGCCACCTACGAACTGGGCACCCGGCAGTGCTCGATGGTCCGGTTCGTGGAGATCTGTCTGGCGCTGGACGAGCTCCCCCATGAGTTGATCGCACGCGTGCACGAGCGGGTGTTCACCGACTCGCCACGCGGCCGGGTCCGGATCGACCTGCGCCAGGTCGTCCGCGACGACCATTCCGAACTGCTGCCGTTGCGGCGTTGGGCGCGGGACAGACTCGACCACTACCCGGCCGGTCACACCGCGGGCGCCGCCGAGGTGCACCTCGATTTCGCCGCGCTCGAGCGCATGGCCGAACTCTGCGGCATGGACACCGTCGACCTGATCGGTCTCCTGCGCCGGATCGGTGGCGCGCCCAACGAACCACCGCCCTACCTCGACAACGGAGACGACCACGACGACGAGGACCACACCGGCAACGGCAACAGTGACCAGCACGCCAACACTCGCCCGGCCGACCACAACGGCGACCATGGCGATGATGAGGGCGACAGACGCAACGGGGTCAGCTGACCGGCTACCGGAATACAACAAGTCAGGCGCGCCGCGCTGGCGACGCACCTCGCCGTCCGCGCGGACGACCTACGCCGTCCGTTCGGTTGGCCAGGTCCATCGTCTAAACACGGCTAGGTCAACAGTCCGCGACCTCACCGGACGGCGGGCGCGGTCCTGGTCGTTGTGGGCAGCCACCGCCGAAACCGCCGCTCCACACCGTTCCAGCGCGGCGAGAGACAGCCGCCAGGCCTCGTGCCGCGGGACCTCCCTGGAATCCCGCGACACGAGGCCACCTGCGAAAAACCCTCTTCAGAAGGGCTTCACAGATGATGCTGTGAAGCCCATCTTCACGAACTAGGCGACCGAGGCCCCGGCAACCACCGCGCTAACTGATCAGCTCGAAGTCGGCCGGATCGACTGAGCGCGTCTCCATCCAGTAGCGCCAGGTGAAGCCCGGCCACACTGTCCGGTTCACGCCCATCGAGTCCAGGTACCAGCTCTTGCAACCACCCTGCGTCCACACGCCCTTGACGAGTTTGCGCTGGACCTGCTCATTGAAGCCGAGCTGCACAGCGGGTTTCACGTTCAGCGCCTTCGCCGCGTTGCGCTCGACCAGGCCGATGGCGTCGGCCACGTAGCGGATCTGGGACTCGATCATGAAGACGACCGAGTTGTGTCCCAGCGCGGTGTTCGGCCCCAGCAGGAAGAACAGGTTCGGGAAGCCGGAGACGGTGATGCCCTTGTGGGTCTGCATGCCGTGCTCTCGCCACTCCTTGGCCAGGTTCTTCTCGTTCTGCCCGATGACCTCGAGCTCGTCGAACGCGTCGGTGACGTGGAAGCCGGTGCCGAAGATGATCGCGTCGACCTCGTGTTCGGTGCCGTCGGCCGCGATCACACTGCGCTCGCCCACGTGCGTGACGCCCTCGGTGACCACGTTGACGTTGTCACGGCTCAGCGCCGGGTAGTAGTCGTTGGAGACCAGTACCCGCTTGCAGCCCATCGTGTAGTCCGGGGTCAGCTTGCGGCGCAACTGTGGGTCCTTGACCTGGCGCGCCATGTGCCTGCGGGCGATCCACTCGCCCGCCTTCATCAGGCGGGGGTTGCCGTTGAACCCGATCGCCCTGGCCTCGAGCAGCCAGTAGATGGCGTTGCGGTACAGCCGCTGCACACCTGGCAGGGCCTTGAACACACGCTTGCTCCACTCCGGCATGGCATGGTCCGGCTTGGGCATGATCCACGGCGGTGTGCGCTGGAACAGGGTGAGCTCGGCCACGTCCGGCGCGATCTGGGGCACGAACTGGATCGCGCTCGCGCCGGTGCCGATCACCGCCACCCGCTTGCCCCGCAGGTCGTAGTCGTGGTTCCACTGAGCCGAGTGGAAGACCTCGCCCTTGAAGTCCGGCAGACCGGGCAGTTCCGGGATCAGCGGGATGTGCAGGCCGCCCATGCCCGAGACGACGAACTTGGCGACGTACTCGTCGCCGTTGCGCATCATCAGGTGCCAGCGGCACTCGGTGGCGTCCCACCGGGCACCGACCATCTCGGCGCCGAACCGGATGTACTCGCGCAGCCCGTACGTCTCCGTCACGCGGCGCAGGTAGGCCCAGATCTCCGGCTGTGGGGAGAAGGAGCGCGTCCAGTCCGGGTTCTGCTCGAACGAGAAGGAGTACATGTGTGACTGGATGTCGCAGGCGCAGCCCGGGTAGGTGTTGTCCCGCCAGGTGCCGCCGACGTCCTCGGCCTTCTCCAGGATCAGGAAATCGGTCCTGCCAGCCTTGCGCAGCTGAATGGCCATTCCCAGCCCGGAGAAGCCGGTGCCGACGACCACGACGCCAGTCTCGTAGCGCTTGCCCATCTGACCTCCAAGCCTGCCCAACCCGCGATGTTACCGATAGTAGGTTACTTCCAGTAGGTAGCGGTAGACTCAAGTTGTGACAAGTGCGGAGACCAAGACCGAACGCCGTCGCCGGATGCCACGAGCAGACCGGGAACGGCAGATGATGACGATCGCCGAAGCGGTCTTCTCCGAACGCGGCTACGCAGCGACCTCAATGGACGAGATCGCCGACCGCGTCGGCGTGTCCAAACCGATGATCTACGAGTACTTCGGCTCCAAGGAGGGCCTGCTGGTTGCCTGCATCCGGCAGGTGCGCACCGAACTGCGGGAGCAGACCGCCCAGTCGGTCATCGGCGCCCGATCACCGGAGGAGGCGCTGCGCAACGGCCTCCTGGCGTTCTTCCGGTTCACCGACGACCACCGCCGGTCGTGGGAGCTGCTGCTGCGCACTGAGACGGCCGTGGTCGGCCCCGCCGCCGTCGCCGAGATGGAGACCGCCCGCCAGGAGCAGATCCAGCTGCACATCGCGCTGTTCTCGGCCTACATGCCCGACGTGGAGCAGCGGTCGCTGGAAGCGGCCGCGGAGATCCTCGTCGGAGCGTGTGAGCGGCTGTCCGTGTGGTACGTGCGCCATGACGATGTGACACCAGAGGAGGCGGCGGACCACATCATGCGGATGACATGGTTCGGCCTTCGAGGCGAGATAACCCAGCAAGATGACCACCCTCAGTAGCAAACCGACGCGACCTTTGACACTCTGGATCGATCACCCGCTGCTGAAGTGTCGGGATAGGCTCGTAGGACGTCTAATGGTGACGAGCAAGCTCGACGAAGGAGCCGCGGCGAGAGGGGTCGGCCCATGATGGAACCGATCGAAGCGAACTACGTGCCGGACGGCGACGACTGGACCGTCACGATCGTCGGCAGAGGAAAAACCCTCACCGCCACAGCACCAGGACTGATCGCGGCCCGCGACAGAGCCGACCAGATGGTCGACGAACTCGCGGGCGACGAGAAGACCCGCACAGTGGTACATCGGCTCGACGGTGACGCGCTCGAGTTCACCACGGCGTACCTGAACGCCCGGCTGGCCAAGCCGCCGCGCGTCGAGGTGCCCGCAGTGGACGAGAAGGCGCCCGCACCAGGCGCTGCGGACGTGGCCGCCGAGAAGAGCCACCCCGGGCAGACCGGGGCGGAGAAGACGGCTTCCACGAAGGACGGCACGGCGAAGAAGAACAGCACCAGTCCGGCCGCCCCGGCTGACTCCGCCGACGCGGACAAAACCGAGAAGGCCACGGGAGACGAGCCGGCCGAAGCCGCTACCGGCTCGTGACCCCCGTGAGGTGGCTCAGCGGAAGAGCCTCCGGACGATGACGACCGCGACCAGGACGCCGACGCCGATCAGCGCGGCCTTCACCCGCGGGTCGTCGAACTTCGACTTCACGCTCGCCGTGGCGTCGTCGACCAGTTTCTTCGGGTTGGCCTTCTCGCTGAGCTGGTCGAGTGTGGACGCCAGCGCCTCACGGGCCTGCTCGATGTCGCGCTGAATGGTGTCAGGATCGCGGGCCACATGTCCTCCAAAGCTGGCTGGCTCTCGGCGCACCACGGTAGATCACCCGGTGCGCACCCGCGGCCCCGGGATATGACCGGCGGCGGTCCAGCCATCGCCCACTACGACTAGGCTATGGCCCCGTAAGTCCGACCTCGGAAGTCGGCAAGGGGCCGTAGCCCAATTGGCAGAGGCACACGGTTTAGGTCCGTGCAAGTGGGGGTTCAAGTCCCCCCGGCCCTACATTCCCACCCTGACCAGCAGGTTCGCCGCGCCCACGAACCACGTTTCATAACGCGGGACGACGAACGGGACGACCGCGATCACCAGCGCACCGGGCCCTCGTCGTTGACGAACGCGCCGCTGTGGCCGTCGGCGCCGAGCGTGGCGAGGTGGACGGCCACGCGAGCGCCGTCGGCGGCGGTGATGGCCGCGTTGTTGACGAGCACGTCCAAGCGGCCGTGGCGCTGGTCGATCTCGGCGGCCGCGTCGTGGATGCTGTCGTTGTCGGTCACGTCCAGCACGATCGGGTGAACATCGCCGCCGGTCGCACGCAGGGCCTCGGCGGCGTCCTTGGGCCGTCTCGGCGTTTCTCGCGGAAAGCAGGACCGTCATGCCGCGTTCGGCGAGTTGGGCGGCGATCTGGTAGCCGACCTCCTTGGCGGCTCCGGTGACCAGCTTGAGATCAAGCTCTCGATCTGCCGGGCCTGTTCAGCCGGTCTTCACAAAGGGCTGGATGAAGGCCGCGTCACTGGTGGTCGACCGCAGGCGGCGATGCCCAGCAGCGCGGCCGCCAGCGGCCCGCTCACACGAACGTGGGAAACACGGAACTGCGCTTGACATGCATCGGATGTGACTCGTCATAGGACTCCGCGACCAGCGGGCCACGGGGGTGAGCAGCACCAGTCCGCACCTCGCCATTGCAATTCCGTTGCGATCACGGCAGCGCCGAGGCCCAGACCACACCGGACATATTCGTGATCTTTAATTCGCGTTTGGACACTCCGTATTCGTTGCCCTCCCACAAATCCGCACCATTGGGCGACTTGTGCGACCAGCCCGGCCAAGCCATGGTTCGACGCATGACATATCGAGATCTCACCATCCGTGTGCTCGGTGATTTCACCAACCGGCAGTACGCGAGCCTTGCCTACGAGGTCGGCCTGCGCCTTGACGCCGCAGGCCTCGGCAAGCGGGCGATTCTGATGACCGACGGCAAGATCTCAGGGATCGAAATGGACATGGCGTACTCCGGACAGGACAGTGCGCCGTCCGAACGGATCAGGAATTGATTGTGATCATTCGTACGCCGACCGACAGCCGATAGCGGCTCTCCCGCCAATCCCGGTCACTCACCGAATTGCCACACCCGCGCTGTACGGTTGCGGCCGTAAGGGCGCTGCGGGAGGCATTGGTGATCGAGTACGGCGGTTCAGGAGATCCTTCACGAAGCCTCGCGTTGCTGTGGCGCACAGCCGAACGGCCAAGCCGTGGGGCCAAGCCCGCGCTGACCGTCGACCGGATCGTGCGGGCCGCGATCGAGCTGGCCGACCAGGAGGGCCTCTCAGCGCTGTCGATGCGCCGGGTGGCCGACCAGATCGGCGTCGGCACCATGTCGCTCTACACCCATGTGCCCGGCAAGGGTGAACTGCTGGACGTCATGGTGGACACCGTCTATGGCGAGACCGCACGGCCGGACATGGACAGCAGGCCGTGGCGCGAACGGCTGGACCAGGTTGCCCGAGAGAACCTGGCTCTCTATTCGCGCCACCCCTGGCTGCTGCACGTGACGACGACACGCCCGCCGCTCGGGCCGAACCTGATCGCCAAGTACGACTACGAGCTGCGGGCCGTCGCCGACGCCGGGCTGAGCGAGATCGAAATGGACGCCGTGCTCACCCTCGTCCTGCAGTACGTGCACGGCGCCGCCCGCGTCAGCGTGGACAGAACCCAGGCCGAACGCGAGACGGGAATGACCGACGACGACTGGTGGGCGGCCCACCAGCCGTTCCTCGCCCAGATCGGCGACGCGGAGAAGTATCCGGTCGCGACATCCGTCGGCGCGGCCGCCGGTGCCGCGTTCGACGGCACGGTCGATCCCGCGTTCGCGTTCGAGTTCGGGCTGCAACGACTGCTCGACGGGATCGACGTGTTCGTCAGCCGTTCAGCTGATCGCCCCAGCCGCCCTGCACCATAGTCTGGAACAGCCACTGGCCGTTCTGTTTGACCAGCAAGTCCGCGTACCGCACCTGCTGGGCGACGCCGTCGATCGTGAAGGTCGCGTCGGTGACCACCAGGACCAGTTGCCTGGTCAGGAAGACAGGCGTGCGGGTCGACTCCATCTTCACGTCGCCCGCCGCGCCCACAACCTGGGACATGCTCTCGATGAACTGCTCGCGGGTCTGCTGAGCAGCAGCGCCGTTGCCCGACTCCTCGCTGTCACTGACGATGTTGAGCGGGAACAGCGCCATGTCGGCCATCTGCTCCAGTTCAGCGTCGGCCACGTGGGCGTCGTACTTGGCGAACCACGCATGGACACTCGCCACATCCTCAGCTGACGGCTTGAACGCGCCGCTGGCCACCACTGCTTCCGGAAGTTCCGCCATATCCCCTGCCTTTCCACTCTTGTCGTACAGTGTACGGCAAGAGTGGGCACGGGGGATCGGCTGTCGTCCGCACTCCCCGCTCACTTGCCAAGCGGAACCTTGTTCCGTATATTCGGAACCACGTTCCGCTTGTGAGTTCATTCGGCGCTCCATGCCAAACAGCGCCTGCGCTGTCGGCACATCCCCTGTGTGGACGCGGCCCTCACCACCATCGAAAAGGAAGCCCACATGCCCGCACCAGGCACGGCCGCCCCCAGCGCCGTCCCAGCCCTGACCATCCCCATCACCAGCGTCAAGCCGGTCGTCCTGCCCGCACCGGAGCGCGGCGAAGACCTGCAGGTGCGCGTGTCAGCACCCGCCTCCGGCACCGGCCTCCCGGTCGTGGTCTTCGCCCACGGCTTCGGCCAGTCGATGTCCTCCTATGACCCGCTGGTCGATTTCTGGGCAGGTAACGGCTTCGTCGTCATACAGCCCACGTTCCTCGACTCACAGACCCTCGGCATCACGCCCGCCGACCCGCGGTACCCGGACATCTGGCGCATCCGGGTCCAGGACGTCGTGCACGTCCTCGACGAACTCGACCACCTGATCGCCGCGGTCCCGGGGCTGAGCGGCCGTGTCGACCGCGACCGCATCGCCGTCGCGGGACACTCCTGGGGTGGCCAAACCGTCAGCATGCTGCTCGGTGCGCGCGTTGTCGGCGCGGACGGGCAGCCCGGCCCCACCATGACCGATGCTCGTGTGAAAGCTGGTGTGCTGCTGGCGACGACCGGCATCGGTGGCGACGACTTGACGCCGTTCGCGATGGAGAACTTCTCCTTCATGCACCCCGACTTCGACGACCTGACCACGCCGACTCTCGTGATCGCAGGCGACCACGACCAATCCCTGCTGTCGACCCGCGGCCCCGACTGGTTCACCGACGTGTACCGGCACAGCCCCGGTGCCCGGAGCCTGCTCACGGTGTTCGGCGCCGAACACCTGCTCGGTGGAATCCACGCCTACAACGCCAGGGACACCACCGATGAGAGCCCCGAGCGCGTCGCGGTGATCCGGCAGGCTTCATGGGCCTACCTCCGCGGCGCCCTCGGGATCGACGACACGGCCTGGAAGCAGGTACAGACCGACCTCGCGGAGACCGTCGACCCGGTCGGACGCATCGACAACAAGTAGGACGCGTCATCGGCGCAGGCCGCCCGCAGACAACGACCTGCGCCGATGATCTTCGCAATGTCGAGCGGCCGACTGGGATGTCCGCTCATCGGCTTGAGCGACTCGGCGACGTGATCGAGTACTCGGCCGCCGGTACCGCGCCAACCAGGGGTTCAGCCTGCTCGGTGACCGAAAACCTGAGGTGGCCGAATCCGCGCGCTACCAGAATGGACCATGTGACACAGCTGCAGACGGCGCACACGGCCGACTTGGACACCACCACCCTGACCGCGATCCGAACGCTGATGACAGTGGCCTTCGACGGCGACTTCTCCGACGACGACTGGGAGCATGCCCTCGGCGGCATGCACGCCCTGGTCCGTGACGGTCATGACGTGATCGCGCACGGCGCTGTAGGACAGCGCAGGGTGCTCGTTGACGGACGGCCACTTCGCGCAGGTTATGTGGAGGCGGTGGCCGTGCACCCGGGCAACCGCCGTCAGGGACATGGCGGAACGGTCATGACGGCGTTGGAGCGGATCATCCGGGGTGCCTACGACCTCGGCATGCTGGGCGCCAGCGACGAGGGCGCCCTCATGTACAAGTCACGCGGGTGGCAGCTCTGGACAGGTCCGCTGTCAGTGCTCACACCCGACGGCCTCGCGCGTACCGAGGACAACGATGGCGAGGTCTACGCTCTGCCGGTGGCCGTCTCGTTGGACCTGTCAGGCCCGGTCGCCTGTGACTGGCGGCACGGCGACGTCTGGTGAGCACCGGTACGTTGAGGACATGACGACACCCGGGTCACTGCCGCAGCGCACGGTATGCCACGGCTGCCGTCAGGTCACTCACATCCGGCTTGAGGACGAGGACGACATGGCCGTCCTGCGGCCGATGACCGTGCCCGGCCAGGGCTCGATCTACAACGAGATCTCGCCGGGCGTCATGGTCGAACGGCCGTGCCCGATCTGCGGCGAATCAGAGGATCCGGGGTGGATCGACGAGTTCACCCCGCCCGTTTGAGCGTGCGTGTTCGCCTCGCCTACCTGACCTCGCCTATCTGACCTCGCTGTCCGGCCACGCGTGTCCGGCCATGCCCGTCGTCCGCGTCCACCTGGCCACGCTCGCCTGACGTTGTCGCCTGGCCGCGCCAGCTGGCCAGGCTTGCTGGCCTGGTTGCCCTTGCCCGCACAACATCTGGCCATGGAACCCGTCCACCGAATCCGAGTCGGACGAATCCCACACGCCGGACCCTGTGCTGGCGTCTCACGCGGTTGAGTCCCCCGTGGCCGAATTCCGTCACGGGTGATCTCAGTCGGCTGATTCGTGGTGTCCTGATCCGGTGATACTCCACCTAGCGGCTTGACCATTCCGGACAAACTGACACCATGTCGAAGGGCTGGGTGGACAGGAGGTCTGGACCATGCGGGGACTCGGGCCGCTGCGGCGGGCGCTTCGCGTGGTTGACTGGTTCGAGGCCCGTGGCGTCTACGTTCCCGGTGAGGACAGTCATCCTGTCTCACCGTGGCGGGACTTCGGCTGGCTGATCGCCTCGTGGTTGATCACCGTCGGCTTGTTCGTCCTGTTCTTCGCGATGGCTGCCTGATCCGGCCGGACGGGGTGGCGGCGGTCACTCCTGGTGCCTTTTCGGTTACGGATTGGCCACATCACGACACCAGGTCCGACTCGACCCGGGCATCGCTGTGGGTATTTCCTCCGCCAAGCCCCACTCTGTGGGAGTCGTACTCCTCGTCCCCGTAGGCCGAAAGCAGGAACCCGTGAGACCCGTCGGACTGGCGGTCGCCGCATGTGTAGTCGCCATGCTGGCGGCAGGGTGCAACGCGGGTGTGATGAACAGCGCGAGCGCGACCGGTGTGTCCCCCGCTGCCGCGCCGGACGGCATCGCCGGAAGGCCTGCCAAGTTCGGTGAGCGCAGGACGGTCAGCAGCGGCTCCCTGATGATCACCGTGCTGGCCCCCAAATCGTTCGTCCCCGGGGACACCGCCTACCCGCAGTCGCCGCGCGCCGCCGCGTTCGAGATCGCTCTGGAAAACCAGGGCAGCCGGACGTACCGCGCCGCGCAGCTCGTGGTCCGGGCAACCGGGCCCGCCGGTAGTTCGGTGGATCCCGTGGTGGACAAGGCGCAGGGGTACGCGGGCGGTGTCAGCGGCGATGCCGAGGTGCCGCCGGGCAAGAGCATCCGGCTGACGTTCGCGTTCGCCGTCCCGGCCGATCCGATCGACCTGATGGTCACGGTGCAGCCGGACATCGCGACGGCCGGTGACCGCGCCGAGTTCGAAGGCGTCTCCTGAGCGGGGTACCTTCTGCGGCTATGAGCGAGCAGAAGAGGCTGGCCGTCGGCGATCCGGCTCCAGAGTTCACCCTTCCCGACAGCACCGGCAAGCCGGTGTCGCTTTCGGACTATCGCGGCCGGTCGGTTGTCGTCTACTTCTACCCCGCCGCGGGCACCCCTGGCTGCACCAAGCAGGCGTGCGACTTCCGGGACAACCTGGCCGAGCTGAACGACGCCGGTTTCGACATCGTCGGTATCTCCCCGGACAGCCCGGCGAAGCTGGCGAAGTTCGTCGAGGCGGAGGGACTGACCTTCCCGCTGCTGTCCGACGAGGACCGCTCGGTGATGACGGCGTGGGCCACGTTCGGCGAGAAGCAGAACTACGGCCGGACAGTAATGGGTGTGATCCGCTCGACGTTCATCGTCGACGGTGACGGCAAGATCACCAAGGCCGCGTACAACGTCAAGGCGACCGGCCACGTGGCAAAACTGCGTCGCGACCTGGGCGTATAACGTTTTCGACCGCTGACTCAACCTCGGTGCCACGACCCGCATAGACGCGTTGGGACACCTGAAAGTTGAGGTGGATCGCAGTCAACTTGTGATCCCACCCCAGGCGTTTCTGGGGCATGAGGCGGACTCATTGGACAGTGACGGCGGTCGCGCTGACGGCCGCCGCACTGGGGCTCGGCGGATGCGCCACCACCCAGGCGGCTGCTCCCCAGCCCACGCAGGACCTACCGCTGACCGGATCAGCGGTGGCGACGGCGGCACCGCCCGAGTGGGCGGAGACGCCGCCGGAGTGGTCGGCCATGCCGAGTGACCAGCCGTCGGCGCCACCCAGCCCGACGCCACCGAAGGCACCCACCGGAGACATCAAGGTCCTGCAGGTAGTCCGCAAGGTCGCCAGGACGGCGACAGCAGCGGCCGTGGTCGTGTACGACCGCGACTCCGGCAGCGCGGTGTTATCGGAGACCGCCGACCGGCAGTTCTACGCTGGCTCGCTGATCAAGCTGTTGGTCGGGGTGGACGCACTGACCCGCCATCCTGGCGACACCCAGGTCCGTAGGGACATCACCTACATGATCCAACGCAGCGACGACACTCTCTGCAGCAAGTACTGGGTGTCCGAAGGCGGTGGGGCGGCGATCATCGGCCGCATGCGCCAGCGGATGGGGCTCAAGCAGACCAAACCTCCGGCCGACCCCGGCCGATGGGGCAACGCGGCCATCTCGGCCAACGACATGGTGCGGATCTACGACTACATCCTCGACGAGGCACCGCCGGCGGTCCGGCTGGCCATCCTCGAAGGGATGGCCAGCGCGACCGAGTACGGCTCGGACGGCGTCCGGCAGTGGTTCGGCATCCCGTCCGGGATGAAGCCGAACAAGTGGGCCATCAAGCAGGGCTGGACGACCAGCGGACGCGGCCAGCTGTCCATGCACAGCACCGGCCTGGTCGGCGACAACTGGCGGTACGTCGTGGTCCTGCTGACCGAGCACCCGGAAGGTTCGGGCTGGGACAGCCCGGGCCGGTCAGTCACCGCTGCCGCCGTGGCGGCCGCACAGTTCCTGAAGTAACCGCAGGTCAGCCGCCTATCGAAATCATTCAGTTGTACCAGGTGGAGACCAGTTGTACATCTGGCCAAGCGAGCGCAGCAGCATGGAGGCGGGCACCAGTCCCATCAGCCGGTCGCGGACGGCGACCACCCCGGCCGAGGTTGTCAGTCCCATCCGGCCCGCCTGTCTCGACCTGGCGGCGATCGACTGGGTCCGGCGCAGACGCAGGCTGTCGTAGCGGGCCAGTGCCGCGGTGAGGTCACGGTCGCGGGCGACCACGCCGAGGGTCACGGCGTCTTCCAGCGCCTGGCACGCGCCTTGCCCCATGTTCGGGGTCATCGCGTGCGCGGCGTCGCCGATCAGCACCACGGGTCCGTGTACATAGGACTTGAGCTTGGGCAGGTACGTCAGGTCGTGCCGGAGGATCCTGTCCGGTGCGGCCTCGCTGAGCAGTTGCGGGATCGGATCCGCCCAGTGGTCGAACCGGCGGTGCAGTTCGGCCAGCTCGCCGTCCGGGCTGCTGCCACCGGCCGGGACAGCCGCGCTGGCGAAGAAGTACACCTGGTCCTTGGGCAGCTGCAGGAGGCCGAACTCCTCGCCTCTGCCGTAGAGCACGCCGACCTCGTCCAAGCGTTGACCCGGACGGTCGATGACTGTCCGCCACGCTGTCGCGCCGAAGTAGACCGGGTCGCTGCCCGGCCAGAACCGGGTCCGCACGACACTGCGGTCTCCGTCGGCCGCGACCAGCAAATCCGCAGGTGATTCGCCATGGCTGTGCGTGACGACCACCCCTTGTCCGGCTGGTCGGGCGCCGGTGATCTTCGTTGCGGTGCGCAGCACGTCTCGCGGCAGGGCCGCCAGCAACGCCGCTTGGAGATCTGCCCGGTGCAGCGCCACCGCCGGTCCGTACCGGCGGTCGAGCAACGCGGTGTCCGCGCGGATCAGCCAGTTGCCACGGGGATCCATGATCCCGCCGCTGCCTGCCAGGGTGCCGACGTCACGGATCCGGTCGCCCAGGCCGAGGTGGTCGAGCGCCCGCAGCGCGTTCGGCCAGAGGGTCAGTCCGGCGCCCACCTCGCTGAGTTCCGGCGCCTGCTCGTAGACCTCGACGTCCCACCCGGCACGGGACAGTGCGATGGCGGCCGCGAGGCCGCTGATTCCCCCGCCCGCGATCACCGCTGTGGCCACGGCTACCTCCTCTACATCTGTAGAGGACTCTACACTTGTAGAGTGCCTGACCGTCGAGCCGAACTGCTGGACGCCGCGATCACCACCCTCGCGCGCGAAGGCATGCGTGGGCTCACGCACCGCGCCGTCGACCGGGCAGCGGGTGTGGCAGAGGGATCGACCTCGTACTACTTCCGCACGAGGGAGGCGCTGCTGGATGGTCTGCTGGATCACCTGGCCGCGCTGAGCACCACGGAGATCGAGGCCGTCCGGACCGCCGACCTCGACGCGGTCGCCACGCTGATCGAGCACTGGACGACGGCGGGACGCGACCGGATGATCGCCCGGTTCGAGTTGACCCTCGAGTCCACGCGTCGGCCACATCTGCGGGACGCGCTGGAGCGGCTCGGCGGGCGGTTCCGGTCGATGGCCGAGGAGCTCCTTGGCGCGATGAACGTGCCCGACCACAAGCGCCGCGCGGCCAATCTGGTGGCCCACATCGACGGCCTGCTCTTCGACCAGATCGCCGAAGCCAGGCCCGTGCGGTCCCATGCCGACCTGCGGGACGCACTCGTCCCCCTGTTCGCGGCCGCCTTCGCCGACCAGTAACTGTGTAGCCCAGCTGTACGAACTCTCGCCGCTGAGACGCCGAGGAACCGCGCAAGCCGTTGTGCAGTCCCGCTACGCACAGGGCGCAGTACGGCACTATGAAGTCGCGCTTCACAACAAGGGGCTGGGCGAGGCTCGCCAAACCTCGACGGTTGGTGTGAAGCCAGGCTTCACACCAGAGGTCGCCAAGGCTGGTCAGTCCGTACAGCCATCCGGGCGGCCCTCAGGTCGAGGCCAGCGTCCGCAGGTGCGGCAGCAGCAGGTCCAGTGCGCGGCTGCGGTGCGAGATGCGGTCCTTCTCAGCCGACTCGAGCTCGGCCGAGCTGCGGGTCTCGCCCTCCGGCACGAAGATCGGGTCGTAGCCGAAGCCGTTGGTGCCCCTCGCCTCCCGGATGATCCGGCCCGGCCAGACACCCCGCACCACGACATCCTCCTGGCCAGGGACCACCAGCGCCAGCGAGCACACGAACGCCCCTCCCCTGCGCTCGTCCGGCACGTCGCCGAGCTGGTTGAGCACGAGGTTGAGGTTGGCCAAGTCGTCGCCGTGCGAACCGGCCCAACGCGCGGACAGCACGCCGGGCATGCCGTTGAGGGCGTCCACTTCGAGGCCTGAGTCGTCGGCGACCGCAGGCAGGCCGGTCGCCTTGACCGCGTCCACGGCTTTCGCGTGCGCGTTCTCCTCGAACGTCGCGCCGATCTCCGGCGCCTCCGGATACTCGGGCACGTCGTTGAGGCTGATCACCTCGATGCCCGAGATACCGGCGGCTTCGAGGATCCGGCGCATCTCCACCAGCTTCTTGGCGTTGCGGGTGGCCAGCAGCAGACGCGGCACGACTACTTCGCCTTCTTCTTGCGCGGCGAGGGCTCCGGCAGTTCGCCGGGATACGGCTGGGCCAGCGCCGCGGCCTGCAGCGCGCACAGCTTCTCGGTCCCGGCCAGCGCCAGGTCGAGCATCTGGTCGAGCGTGGACCGGGCGAACGTGGCGCCCTCGCCGGTGCCCTGGACCTCGACCAGGGTGCCCGCGTCGGTCGCGACCACGTTCATGTCGACCTCGGCGATCGAGTCCTCCTCGTACGGCAGGTCCAACCGGACGCGGCCGTTGACCACACCGACGCTCACCGCGGCGATCGCGCACGACAGCGGCTTCGGGTCGGCGAGCCGGTCGGCCGCCCCGAGCCACGTGACCGCGTCGGCCAGAGCGACATAGGCGCCGGTGATCGCGGCCGTTCGCGTGCCGCCGTCAGCCTGGATCACGTCGCAGTCGATCATGATCGTGTTCTCGCCGAGGGCCGACAGGTCGATGCACGCCCGCAGCGATCGGCCGATCAGCCTGCTGATCTCGTGCGTACGGCCGCCGACACGGCCCTTGACCGACTCGCGGTCGCCTCGGGTGTTGGTCGCCGACGGGAGCATCGCGTACTCGGCGGTGACCCAGCCGAGGCCGGAGCCGACCCGCCAGCGCGGCACGCCCTCGTTGACGCTCGCCGCGCACAACACCTTGGTGTTGCCGAACTCGACCATCACCGATCCGGCTGGCCACTTCTGGAAGCCACGCGTGATCCGGACTTCTCTCAGCTCGTCATCGTTCCTGCCGTCACTTCGCGCCACCTGGCCACCCTACGAGATGCGCCTCAGACGGTGTACGTGTCCCCGAGCTCGACCAGCCGGGCGTCGCCCTGGTAGGCCTGACGCGCCTCGGCGAGCACGGCCTCCCGGTCGGTCCACGGCGGCACGTGGGTGATCAGCAGGCGCCGCGCTCCCGCCCTGGTGGCCAGCTCGCCCGCTTCCCTGCCGGACAGGTGCAGGTTCGGCGGACGCCCCGGCTCGTGCGTCCAGGACGCCTCGGCCATCAGCACGTCCGCGCCCTCGGCGAGCTCGTCCAGCGCGTCACACGGGCCGCTGTCGCCAGTGAAGACCAGGCTGCGGCCGCCGTGCGAGATCCGGAAACCGAACGCCTCACAGGGGTGGTCGACCCGGCGCGCCGTCACCTCGAACGGGCCGATCTGGACGGTGTCGTCGGACAGCGCACGGAAGTCGAAGATGTCCGACAGGTCCGTGGTGGTCAGTTCGGCGCGGTCCGGGGCGTAGGAGCGGGCGAACCTGTCCGGGGCCTCGGCGGGCGCGTACACGGGCAGGCGCTGCACCCTGGGATCCTTGGACGGCTTGGGGTGGTAGCGGCGGAAGACTGTCAGCGCGGTGAAGTCCGCGCAGTGGTCGGGGTGTAAGTGCGACAGCAGCAACGCGCCGAGCAGGAACGGGTCGCAATAGCACTGGAGCTCGGCGAGAGTGCCGTTGCCCAGGTCCATCGCCATGAGAAAATCGTCGGCCTCGACCAGATAGCCCGAGGCAGGCGAGTTCGGGCCGGGAACGCTTCCCGAACAGCCCAGCACGGTCAGCAACACGGTGCAAAGCGTTACATACCGCGAGCCAACAACGGGTCAATTTCGCGCCATCGGCCTAACCGCGCCCACTTCCAGTCCAAGGAATCTGCGGGCCAGCCTGTGGAACGGGGCGACTGGCCCTGTGGCGAGGAACTCATGCACCGTTTCGTCACCTTCATGCTCACGCAGCATGTCCTGTTCGGTGAGCACGCGGACCACGTCCTTCGCTGTTTCCTCCGCGCTGGACACCTGCGTGACACCGTCGCCCATCACGATCTGCAGGACACCGGTCAGCAACGGGTAGTGGGTGCACCCGAGGACCATCGTGTCCACGTCGGCGCGCTGCAGCGGCTCCAGGTAGCTCTGGGCCAGGCCGAGGACCTGCCTGCCGGAGGTGACCCCGCGTTCGACGAACTCGGCGAACCTCGGGCACGGTACGGCCGTCACGGTCACGTCCTTGGCGGCGGCGAACGCGTCCTGGTACGCGCCGGAGCGGATCGTGCCGACCGTGCCGATCACGCCGATCCGGCCGGTTCTGGTGGTCGCGACCGCACGGCGGACCGCGGGCAGCACGACCTCGACAACGGGGATGGAGTACCGCTCCCTGGCGTCCCGCAGGCACGCCGACGAGGCGGTGTTGCACGCGATCACCATCAGCTTGACGCCGCTGTCGACCAGTTCGTCCATGATCGCCAGGGAGTGTGCGCGGACCTCGGCGATCGGTTTCGGACCGTACGGGGTGAACTCCGTGTCACCGATGTAGCGCAGTCGTTCGGCGGGCAGCTGGTCGCGGATCGCGCGGGCGACCGTCAGGCCGCCGACGCCTGAGTCGAAGATCCCGATCGGCGCGTCGGCGGAGGTCAAGCGGGCAGCTCCGGTACGACCGGGCTCGCCGGTTCGGCCTTGCCCTTGCCGCGGTTGGCGCGCGAGGTGAGCCACGCGGTCAGCACGCCGGCCAGCGCGCCGAAGAGATGGCCCTGCCAGGAGATCTGCGGATTGCCGGGAAGCACGCCAAGCAGGGTACTTCCCCAGTACAGGAACAGAACGAACGCCACCGCGAGCTGTTTGAAGCTGCGGTTGAAGATGCCGCGCACCAGCAGGAACGCCAGCCAGCCGAACGCGATGCCGGAAGCGCCGACGGTGATGGAGTCCGACGGCGCGGTCAGCCAGACGCCGAGGCCGCTGACCAGCCAGATCGTCACGGTCACGGCGACCCACTGGCCGACGCCACCCGCCATCGCCAGGAACCCGAACACCAGCACCGGGACCGTGTTGCCGAACAGATGCCCCCAGCCGTCGTGCAGCAGCGGTGCCCAGATCACGCCGTCCAGACCGGACCAGGACCGGGCGAGGATCCCCCACCGGTCCAGGTCGACGGGGATGATCACGTCGACGAGTTCGACGAGGTACAGGAACGCGGTGAAGCCGAGGACCACCAGTGCCGCCTGTTTCGGGTTGGGCGGCACGACCCGGTTCACCGGGCCGGGAGCGGCGGGCACAGCAGGCAAAGTGGTCACACTTCGAGGCTACGTCTCCACATCCGGCCCCGGGATCAGGTGAAACCCTGGCTTTTTCACCCGGGGACGCTCGTCTGACGGGTGGCCTGCTTGAGCGACCGGCCGACCAGCCAGGCCGCCACGACTCCGCCGACGGCTCCGCTCAGGTGCCCTTCCCATGAGATCCCGGTCTGGGTCGGCAGCACGCCCCACAGCACGGAGCCGTACACCGCGAACACCGCCACCGCGATCAGGATCTGCGGGAGGCTCCGCACGAACAAGCCGCGGACCAGTACGAACGTCAGGAACCCGAAGACGACGCCGGAGGCGCCGAGGTGCACGCCCGGTTGGCCGATCAGGAACGTGCCGACGCCGCTGAACAGCCAGATGATCGCGGTGACGCCGAGGAACTGGCCCATTCCGCCGGACGCCGACAACAGGCCGAGGACCAGGAACGGGACCGCGTTGGCGGTCACGTGGTCCCAGCCGACGTGCAGCAGCGGCGCCCAGAGGATGCCGTCCCACTCGTCGATGTCCCTCGGCCAGATGCCGTGCAGGTCCAGGCTGTGGCCCAGTGCGGTGTCCACCGCCTCGACGACGAACAGCAGCGCGACGAAACCCGCGACCACGACGAGCGCCTGCAGCGGGTTCGGCGGGATGATCCGCTTGGCCATCGGGATGGGCTGGCCGGGTGGTTTCGGCGGCTGGTCCTGCTGAGGAAATCCAGTGGGCTCCACAAGATGACAGTATCTCGGGTTGTGACTGATCGTTTCGAGATCGCGGTACGCGCCGAGGCCTCGCTCGGTGAGGGGCCGACCTGGGACGCCAGGACGTCGACACTGCTGTGGGTCGACATCCTCGCGCCGCAGGTCCATCGCTGGAGCCCGTCGACCGGGTCGGATGAGACGATGACCGCGCCGCAGGATGTCGGTGCGGCCAAGCCGCGGGCGGGCGGCGGGCTCGTTCTGAACCTCCGTGACGGCGTCGCGATCGTCGATTCCGCAGGTGAGCACCGGTGGCTCGTTTATTGGGCCAGGGACGGCGTGCGCGGGAACGACGCCGCTGTCGACGCCTCCGGGCGGCTCTGGGCGGGGACCATGCGGTACGACACGGCTGAGAGCGGCGGCTGGCTGGCGCGGGTCGAACCGGACGGCAAGGCGAGCATGGTGCTCGACAAGGTGACCATCAGCAATGGCATCGGCTGGAGCCCGGACAACACGCTGATGTACTACGCCGACACACCAACCGGCGTGGTCGACGTGTTCGACTACGACCTGGCGACCGGGGCTGTCTCTGCGCGGCGCAGGTTCGCGGATGTCGACGGCTCGCCGGACGGGTTGTGCGTGGACGCCGACGGCTGCCTGTGGGTGGCGTTGTGGGGCGCGGGGCAGGTGCGCCGCTACACGCCCGACGGCAGGCTCGACCGGACGGTCGCCGTGCCCGCGAGCAACACGACGGCGTGCTGCTTCGGCGGGGACCGGCTGACCGACCTCTACATCACCACGGCGCGTGTCGGGCTGTCCGACGCGGAACTCGCGCGCGAGCCGATGTCCGGGTCGGTGTTCGTGATCCCGGACGCCGGAGCGGGCCTGCCGTCCACTGTTTTCGCAGGTTGACCGGTATGGCGCGAAATTCGCGCCATCACGCCCAGAGGTGGCCGTCGAGCCGTTCGGCGGCCTCGTCGAGCGAGCCGCTGTAGGCACCGGTCGACAGGTACTTCCAGCCACCGTCGGCGACGATGAACACCACGTCGGCCTCTTCGCCCGCCTTCGCGGCCTTCTCGGCCACGGCCAGCGCGGCGTGCAGGATCGCTCCCGTCGACACGCCCGCGAAGATCCCCTCGGTCTCCAGCAACTGCCGGGTCCGCCGCAGCGCGTCGTACGAGCCGACGGAGTAGCGGCCCGTCAGCACCGTGGGGTCGTACAACTCGGGCACGAAGCCCTCGTCGAGGTTGCGCAGGCCGTAGACCAGCTCGCCGTAGCGCGGCTCGGCGGCGACGATCTGCACGCCGGGTTTGTGCTCACGCAGGTAACGGCCCACGCCGACCAGGGTCCCGGTGGTGCCGAGGCCCGCCACGAAGTGCGTGATCGACGGCAGGTCGCGCAGGATCTCCGGGCCGGTGCCCTCGTAGTGGGCGCGGACGTTGTCCTCGTTGCCGTACTGGTAGAGCATCACCCAGTCGGTGTTCAGCTTGGCCAGTTCCTTGGCCATGGCCACCGCCTGGTTCGAGCCACCGGCCGCGGGCGAGAACACGATCCTGGCGCCGTAGGCCTGCAGCAGCTGACGGCGTTCCTCGGAGGTGTTCTCCGGCATCACGCAGACCAGGCCGTAGCCCTTCAGCTTGGCCGCCATGGCCAGCGCGATGCCGGTGTTGCCGGAGGTCGGCTCCAGGATGGTGCAGCCGGGTGTGAGGCGGCCGTCCTTCTCGGCCGCCTCGATCATCTTCAACGCTGGACGGTCCTTGACCGAGCCGGTCGGGTTACGGTCCTCCAGCTTGGCCCACAGCCTGACGCCGTCACCCGGCGACAACCGTGGCAGTCCGACCATCGGGGTGTCGCCGAGCGCGTCGAGCAGCGAGTCGTACCTGGCCACGTGTCAGCCGCCGGCGACTGCGGGCAGGATCGTCACGGTGTCGCCGTCGGCGACCTTCGACTCCAGGCCGCCGGAGAACCGCACGTCCTCGTCGTTGACGTAGACGTTGACGAACCGGTGCAGCGTGCCTTCCTTGACCAGGCGCGTCTTCAGGCCGCCGTGGCGGGCCTCCAGGTCGTCGATGATCTCGGCGACGGTGCTGCCGGTCGCCTCGACGGCCTTCTCGCCACCGGTGTGGGTGCGCAGGATCGTCGGGATGGAAACGGTGACAGCCATGGAAATCCTCCGGCTTCGGGAAAAATGGGCGTGGCGCGAGGGCTTCGGGGTTCAGCCGCGGTCGGGGACGTCGTCCGCCCCGGTGTGCGAGAACAGGTAGGAGTCGACCACCTCGACCGGCTCCTCGGTGACCTGGCCGTCCACGATCCGGTACGAGCGCAGCTCGATCTCCTCCGGGTGCCGCGTGGAGACCAGGACGTAGTGCGCGCCGGGCTCGGCGGCCAGCGCGATGTCGGTGCGCGACGGGTAGGCCTCGGTCGCGGTGTGCGAGTGGTAGATGACCACCGGCACCTCGTCGTCGCGGTCCATCTCGCGGTGGAGCTGGAGTTGCTCGGTCGAGTCGAACTGGTAGAACGTCGGCGAACGGGCGGCGTTGGTCATCGGCACGAACCGTTCGGGCCGGTCGGTCCCGTCCGGCCCGGCGATCACGCCACACGCCTCGTCCGGGTGGTCACGCCTGGCGTGGGCCACCATCTCGTCCACGAGGTCACGGCGGATCTGCAACACGACCCCATCCTAAGGGCTGGATGAGTCGTTCCCACCCGGTGAGAAAGACCACCGGTTCGCCCGGAATGTCCGGCCGCTCACTCGGACGGCGGGTCAGCCGCGTTGAGCTTCGCGCTGATCAGCGGCTGCAGCCACATCTCGGCCCGCTCGTTCTGGATCGCGTGGCACATCTCGGCGACCTTCCGCTCGATGGGAGCGAGGCCCGGTTCGCCCCTGCGGTCCCGCATCAGCAGTTGGAGGTGTGCCAGCGCGACGAACATGTCGTCGAAATGCGACTGGTCATGGTCGTGGCAGCCATTTTTCTGGATGTCGATCACCCGGCGCACCGCGTCGAGGACCTGCGCCCGCATCCCTTCCTCGTGGCTCCCGGAATTCGGCCGCGTACTGCGGATCGTCCGAGACGGCCTGAAACAGTGCGACCAGCCTGCGTGGCCCACCGACCCGGGCGGAGATCAGGCCTGCCGACCGCAAGCGTCGTGCCTTGCCGCCTTCCAGGGTCTCCGCGAGCAACTCGAGCCCCTCGGTGAACAACTGGCTGCTCACGCCCGGACCACTCCACTGTGCAGGCCGAAGACCTGCATCCGCGCGGCGACCAGCTCGGCCTCGGCCAGACCGTCGAAGATGCCGACCTGCGCGACGCCACGCTCGTCCACCTCGGCGGGCAGGTCGAGCGACTTGCCCAGAGGAAGCCCGACCACTCGGTGCAGGACGAAGGCCACCGTCGCCTTGGTATTGATGTCGTCATCCCACAGCACCACTTGCCAACGTCTCTCTGTCACGCACGCATCTTTTCGGGCCAGAGGTCGCTGTAGGTGGGCAGGTGGCTGTTGGCCGTCGCGGTGAGCAGACCGTGGACCATGGCTCGGGCGAACGTGTCCGCGGCCGCTGTGCAGAGCCGGTCCAGACCCAGCGCGCGGAGTGGCTCTTTTCCGAGGCCATCGTCCTCGGCCAGAGGATTCGCCCCGGTCGCGAGCGCGAAGATGGTGTCTCCGTCGAACATCGAGTGGGCCGGGTGCACCGCGCGGGCCAGACCGTCGTGGGCGGCCACCGCCAGGCGCCTGGTCTCCGCCTTGGCGAGTTTCGCGTCCACCGCGATCACGCCGATGGTCGTGTTGAGCAGCCTGCGCGGGATGTCGGGCAGGGTGGCCGCCCGGTTGGGCCATGGCCCGCCGAACTCCCCGTCCATCCCGAAACCGGCGGCGAACGGGACCCCGGTCAGGTCGTCCACCGCCTCGCCGACGGCATTGACGACCGCGAGCGCGCCCACAGTGAAGCCGTCGACCACGGTGCTGGCCGTGCCGACACCGCCTTTGAGGGAGCCAACGCGGGCGCCTGTCCCGGCGCCGACGCTGCCCTGGGCGACCGGGCCGTCCGACGCGGCCGCACACGCCGCACGCCCGAAGTCCGAACCCGGCCGGTTGCCCCACGCGTTGACCGGCAGGTCGAACAGCACGGCCGACGGCACGATCGGCACGACCTCGTGTGGTCGCGCGCCGACCGGCAGCCCCTGGTTGTGCTCGGCCAGCCACTGCATCACGCCGTCCGCGGCGGCCAGCCCGTAGGCGCTGCCACCGGACAAGCAGATGGCGTTGACGTGCTGCACGAGGTTCTCGGGCAGGAGCGTGTCCGTCTCCCTGGTGCCGGGCGCGCCCCCGCGCGCGTCGACCGCGCCGACGGTCCGGGACGGCGTGAGGATGACGGTTGTGCCCGTTGCCCAGCCGTCGCCGACTCGCTGGTGGTGGCCGACCTGGAGGCCCTGGACGTCGGTGATCGCGTTGAGCGGTCCGGCTTTGGCTGTGCCGGTGGTCATGAGCTCATCGCGTGGATGAGTTCCTCCTGCATCACCGTGAGCCAGTGATACACCGGCAGGTGCCCGGCCCTGGGGTCGTCATCCGGCAGTTCGTCGGGCATGTCGTCGTCGACGTCCAGCGCTGTGCCGAGCGCGAGGCGCACGTCGTTGAGCGCCGACAGCCAGGCGTCCGCCTGTTCGAGGGTCAGGCGCACCGGGCCGCCGTCGCGGGGGCACGTGTCGAGCAACACCTCGGCGACACCGGTCTTCGCGTCGAGCAGCGTCGGTTCGTGCAGCGAGCGCAGCGCCGCCGCGGAGTCCATGTCCTCCGTCGCGGGCTGGTCGGCGTCCAGCCGGTGGAAGTCCGGCAGGAGGCGCGACAGGATCGGGTCGTCCGGCGCGGTGGACGGGCCCGTCCTGATCCCGGTCAGTTCGGACAGTTCGTCCTGCGGCGCTTCGTCCGCCCTGGTCTTCAGCATGTCGTTGATCTGGCCGACCAGGCCGCGCAGCACGGCTGCCTCCTGGTCCTCCAGCACGGTGACGACCTCGTCACCGTCCCTGCTCCAAGGCTTCAAGAGTTACGCTCCATCGTCGCCCACAGTCCGGCCGCGTGCAGGCGGGCCACGTCGGCCTCCACTTTGTCCTTGTCACCGGAGGACACCACCGCTTTGCCCTTGTGGTGTACGTCGAGCATCAGCTGGGTGGCCTTGTCCCTCGTGTATCCGAACAGTTTCTGGAACACGTACGTCACGTAGGACATCAGGTTGACCGGGTCGTTCCAGACGATCGTCTGCCACGGCTTGTCCTCGGCGCCCAGGTTCGCACCGTCCGTCTTCCCCAGCTCGACTGGCGTGGTCATACCCCAATGGTGGCATGCGCCCGCCGTGCCGTTGTGTCCAGTTCAGCGGTTTTGCCGCCGCCGGGTGATCGCCGCGCGAGGGCGCGCCATAGGCTCTCAGTTCATGAACGGACCCGGCGCGAGCACTGCGCTGCTCACCGACCACTACGAACTGACCATGCTGGCTGGTGCCCTCGCCGATGGCACAGCAGAACGGCCATGTGTTTTCGAGGTGTTCGCCCGCAGGCTGCCCGACGGCCGCCGCTACGGGCTGGTCGGCGGGACGCAGCGGGTGCTGGACACGATCGCCCGGTTCCGGTTCGGGGACGACGAGCTGAGCAGGCTGAGCGAGTCGGACGTGGTCGACAAGAAGACCCTGGACTGGCTCGCCGCTTTCACGTTTTCCGGCGATGTCGACGGATATCCTGAAGGTGAGCTTTACTTTCCCGGTTCACCGATCCTGACCGTCCGCGGCACGTTCGCGCAGGCGGTGGTGCTGGAAACGGTCATCCTGTCGATCCTCAACCACGACAGCGCGATCCTCTCGGCGGCGGCCAGGATGGTCAGTGCCGCCAACGGCAGGCCGATCATCGAGATGGGTTCGAGGCGGACCCACGAGTACGCCGCGGTGGACAGCGCGCGGGCCTCGTACATCGCCGGTTTCTCGACCACGTCCAACCTCGAGGCGGGCCGCACCTACGGCATCCCGACCACGGGGACGTGCGCACACGCCTTCACGCTGCTGCACGACGACGAGCGCTCCGCCTTCCAGGCCCAGATCGACGCGCTGGGTGTGGGCACAACGCTGCTGGTCGACACGTACGACATCACCAACGGCATCAACACCGCGATCGAGGTCGCCGGGCCGGACCTCGGCGCCGTGCGGATCGACTCCGGCGACGTGGGCGTTCTGGCGCGCCATGCCCGTGAGCAGCTGGACTCGCTGGGCGCGAAGGACACCCGCATCGTCGTGTCCGGCGATCTGGACGAGTACGCGATCGCCGCGCTGCGCGCCGAGCCGGTGGACGCGTACGGCGTGGGCACCTCGTTGGTCACGGGCTCGGGCGCGCCGACTGCGGGGATGGTCTACAAGCTGGTCGAGGTGGACGGCCGCCCGGTGGCCAAGCGCAGCTCCCACAAGGAGTCACGCGGTGGGCGCAAGGGCGCGATGCGCCGTCACAAGCCGACCGGCACGGCGCTGGAAGAGGTCGTGTACCAGCCGGACAAGCAGTGGCCTCAGATGAGCGACAACGATCGCGACCTGCAGGTGCCGTTCCTGCGTGGTGGACAGCCGGTGGCCGACCCGCCCACCCTGGAGCAGTGCCGCAAGCGTGTGAAGCGGGGTCTGGTCAGCCTGCCGTGGGAGGGCCTGAAGCTGTCGCACGGCGAACCGGCCATCCCGACTGTCTTCATCGACTAGGAGTGGGGTCACTGTGGCGAACGCGTTGATCGTCGTGGATGTTCAGAACGACTTCTGTGAAGGTGGATCCTTGGCCGTGACCGGCGGCGCCGCCGTGGCCGCTGCGATCAGCGAGCACATCGCGCGGACGCCGTACGACATCGTGGTGGCCACCCGGGACTACCACATCGACCCGGGCGCACATTTCAGCGACAACCCGGACTTCATCGACTCGTGGCCGGTGCACTGCGTCGCGGGCACGGCCGGGGCGTCGTTCCACCCGGAGCTGGATGTCACCGCGATCCGGGCGGTGTTCTCCAAGGGCGCGTACGCGGCGGCGTACTCGGGTTTCGAGGGCGCGGCGTCGGATGGCAGTTCGTTGGCGGACTGGTTGAAGGCGCGGTCGGTGACAACCGTGGACGTGGTCGGGATCGCGACTGACCACTGCGTGCGTGCCACCGCGCTCGACGCCACACGCGCCGGGTTGTCGACGCGTGTCCTGCTTGAGCTGACCGCAGGGGTGGCTCAGCCGACGGTCGACTCGGCGCTGGGACAGTTACGTGACGCGGGCGCCGAACTGGTCGGCGCACCCCGCGTCGGGTAGCGGTCTGGCTGGTCAGACCAGTGGCGTGCAGTAGACGCCACCGATGACGAGTTCGCCGGTGATCGGGCCGCTGCCGGAGGGCGCGAAGGTCACGTGCATCAGGTTGAGGGTGATGCTGCCGTCGGGTGGGGACGGCACGATGATCTCGTTGAGGACGATCTTGGCCAGTGGCGGATCGTCCGCGTGGCGGCCGGGGATGACCACCGTGTGGTTCGGTGGTAGTTCCTTGGGCGCGTCTATGCCGGTCAGTCCGGCGAACTGCATCCGGGCGACGCTCCCGCTCAGGGTCGTGGCGCAGGTCGCCTGGTAGTCGCTGATCCTGATCCGTGGGCCGCCGTAGTCCGGCAGCGCGTTGAGCTCGAAGCGCTGGCCGGTGGCTTCGACCGTGATCCTTCCGTTGGCCGGGTCGGCGGTGCACTTCGTCGCACCGTCGCCGAACTCGGCCAGTCCGCGCAGTCTGATCCGCTTGCTGGCGTTCTGGACGGTCCCGCCCGAGGTCAGGCACTGTGCGAGCGGTGCCTGCACCAATCTCTTCTTGCCTTCGACCACGACGTCGGCCGATCCGACAGAGGCGGTGCCGCTGCCGGTGGCCGCGGTTGCGGGCGCCGCGTTCACCACGAGCACGGCAGCCGCCAGCACAAGGGCAATCCGCCTGTTCATAGCCTCATGATCTGCGCGTTCGCGCTCGTGCACGACCTGGCGGGCGGGCAACCACCCGTTCTGGTGAGTCGACCTGGCGACGGCGCTGACCCACAGCCGAGCCTGACCGGCTGAGCAGCACGCCGAGGATGATCAACGTCGCGCCGGCGATGGTGTTCGGGCCGACAGGTTCGGCCAGGAACACCGCGCCGAGCGCGGTGGAGAACAGCGGCGTGATGTAGGTGACCGTGGACGCGACCGTCGATCCGGCGGCGCGGATCACTGTGAAGTTCAGCTGATAAGCAACGCCCGTGCCCAACGCGCCCATCACCAGCAACGCGGCCATGGCGCCGAAACCCGGCCAGGTCGGCGCGCCCTCGACCACGGGCGTGACCAGGCCCAGTTGCACGGTTCCGCAGGTGACCTGGACGACGGCCAGCACCATCGAGGACTCCGGCCGCCCGGACATGAACCGCCGTGAGTACGCGAACGCGGCGCCGTAGCACGTCGTCGCGCCCAGGCAGGCCAGCGTCCCGACCAGCGGGCCGGTGTCGACGCCGTTCCAGATCCCGAGGACAACGAGAACCCCGACGAACCCGATGGCCATTCCGGCGAGCCGCTTGACGGTCGGACGCTCGTCCGGCAGCAGGAACAGCACGAACACCAGCGTCGCGAGCGGCACGGTCGCGTTCCACACGCCCGCCAGCACCGAGCTGATCTTGGTCTCGCCGAACGCGAACAGCGGGAACGGCACGGCGTTCAGCAACAGCGCCACCACCGCACCGTGGCCCCACACCGCCGGGTCGCGCGGAAGCCGCTGGCGCGTGACGAGCACCATCAGCCAGAGCGCGGTGGCGCCGAACACGCACCGCCACAGCCCGACCCACATCGGCGTGACACCGGCGTTCACGCTGATCTTGATGAGCAGGAACGTCGAGCCCCAGATCATGGACAGCACCAGGAACGCGGGCACCCAGCGCCCGGTGGCTCCTTTGTCGCGCCATCCGCGCTGAGCTGCGCGTATCCGAAGCTGACTCATCATGCTCCCACCCTGACCGGCGCCGCCGGGCAAGTCCGGCGGTCTTCGGACACGAGGTTCGCCGGTCAGGCAGAATGAGTCCAACAAGTGACTTGTCGAGATCTATGAGGGTTGCTCATGACGGTGAACCTGGCTCAACTGAGGGCGCTGCTCGCCGTGGTCGACGAAGGCGGCTTCAGTGCGGCCGCGCCGACGCTCGGGATCAGCCAGTCCGCGGTGTCGCACGCGGTCGCGGCGCTGGAACGCGCGGTGGGCAGCCCGGTGCTGCATCGGACGAAACAGCCGCGGCTGACGACGTTCGGCAGCCGCTTGGTCCAGCACGCGCGCACGGCCGTCGGCGCGGCGGCGGCGATCAACGACCTGGTGGCCGAGAACGCGAACCAGCCGACCGGGACCGTCCGGCTCGCCGCGCCCGCCACCGTGTGCCAGGGCCTGCTGCCGGAGTTGCTGACGCACTGGCGTGGCGACTTGCCCGGCGTCAAGATCCGACTGTTCGAGGGCGAGGACCACGAGATCGTGGAGTGGCTGGCAGGGAAGACCGTCGACGCCGCGGTGCTGGTCGACCCGGACGGCCACGACGGCGTCCAGATCGGCGCGGACGAGTTCCAGGCGCTGCTGCCGCGCGACCACCCGCTGGCCGGTGAGACCGAGATCGACATCCCCGACCTGGACGACGACCCGTTCCTGCTGTCCGACGGCGGCTGCGAACGGCATGTCCGCGAGCTCTACCGGCGCACGACGAGCCGGTTGCGGCCGACCCACCGAGTCAGAGAGTGCGCCACGCTGATCGCCATGGTGCAGGCCGGGATCGGTGTCTCGATCGTCCCCGGTCTGATGCGGACCATGATCGACCGCCGGGTGGTGCTCGTGCCTGTGAAGCAGAAGTTGAAACGACGGCTGGTTTTGACCGGCCCTGCCTCAGGTTCGTGGTCTCCGGCCGTTACCGCGCTCGTGGACGCGACCCGTTCGAGGGTCTGAAACCGTTGTCGGTGCCAGCCGGTAGGTTCGCTCTGTGCCCCAAGCCGCCGACACCCTCCCGTCCCTGCGCGAACTGCTGATCACCGCTGTCGACTCGGTCGGCGGATCCGAGCGGCCAGGTCAGGTGACCATGGCCGAGGCGGTGCACAACTCGATCAGGACCGGCGAGCATCTCGCCGTGCAGGCGGGCACGGGCACCGGCAAGTCGCTGGCCTACCTGGTCCCCGCGGTGCGCCATGCGATCGAGACCGGCCGGACCGTCGTGATCTCCACGGCGACCATCGCGTTGCAGCGCCAACTGGTCGACCGTGACCTGCCGAGGCTGGCCAAGGCGCTGAAGCAGGCGGTCGGGCGTGAGCCGACGTTCGCGATCCTCAAAGGCCGCCGCAACTATCTCTGCCTGCACCGATTGGACACTGGCGCACCAGAGGAGCCAGACGACGGCGCGCTGTTCGACCCGTTCGCGGTGTCCGCGCTCGGCAGGCACGTGAAGCGCCTCTTCGAATGGTCCTCCGACACCGAGACCGGCGACCGCGACGAACTGGTGCCCGGCGTGACCGACCAGGCGTGGCGCCAGGTGTCCGTGTCGGCCAAGGAATGCCTCGGCAAGGACAAGTGCCCGTTCGGCACGGACTGTTTCGCCGAGAAGGCCAGGGCCGAAGCCGGACGCGCGGACATCGTGGTCACCAACCACGCGCTGCTCGCGATCGACGCGCTGCAGGGCTACCAGGTGCTGCCCGAGCACGACGTGGTGATCATCGACGAGGCCCACGAGCTGGTCGACCGGGTCACCTCGGTCGCCACGGCCGAGCTGACCGCGGGCATGGTCTCCGCAGCGGTCAAACGTTGTGGCCGCCAGATCGCCGAGGACATCGTCGACCGGCTGGAGGAAGCCAGCGAGGGCATCCGGGAGATCTTCGACGACCTGCCGCAGGGCAGGCTGGACGATCTGCCACGCCCCCTCGAAGCCGTCCTGCGAGTGACGCGCGACGCGGCGCATTCCTGCATCACGGCGTTGGGGCCGGACCGTTCGTCGCAGGACGTCGACTCGACGACGGCACGCCGTCAGGCCATCGCGTTGCTTGAGGAGATCCACGACACCGCCGTGCGGGTCCTGGAGGCGTTCGACACTGGTGACGCCCAGCGCCGTGACGTCGTGTGGCTCAGCTCGGACATGGTCGGCGGCAATCCTCGCCCGCCCGCGCTGCGGGTCGCGCCGCTGGGCGTGGCCGGATTGCTGCGCGAACGGCTGTTCGGCGAGTGCACCACCGTCCTGACGTCCGCGACGCTCACGCTCGGCGGCTCGTTCGACGCGCTGGCGCGCCAGTGGGGCCTGCCGGTCGAGCAGCGGCCCGCGCAGAAGGCCGAGGGCACGGCCACCGATATCGCGCCGCCCGCCGACAACGACGCCCCGAGCTGGTCCGGCATCGACGTCGGGTCGCCGTTCACGCACGAGAAAAGCGGGATCCTGTACGTGGCGCGGCACCTTCCGCCGCCTGGCCGCGACGGCCTGCAGCCCGCGTTCTTCGACGAGCTCGAGGGCCTGGTGAATGCCGCGGGCGGACGGACGCTCGGGCTGTTCTCGTCGATGCGCGCGGCCAGGCAGGCCTCGGAGGAACTGCGGGAACGGGTGGACTTCCCGATCCTGTGCCAGGGCGAGGACTCGACGTCGCTGCTGGTCAGCAAGTTCGCCGACGACGAGGCCACCTGCTTGTTCGGGACGTTGTCGTTGTGGCAGGGCGTGGATGTTCCGGGCTCGTCGCTGCAGTTGGTGGTGGTCGACCGGATCCCGTTCCCCCGGCCGGACGACCCGCTGGCGTCAGCCCGCCAACGCGCGGTGGAGGCACGCGGCGGCAACGGCTTTCTCACGGTCGCCGCGACGCACGCGGCGCTGCTGCTGGCCCAGGGAGCGGGCCGGTTGCTGCGCTCGAACGACGACAAGGGCGTGGTCGCGATCCTGGACTCGCGTCTGGCCACCGCGCGATATGGGGGTTTCCTCCGCGCGTCGCTGCCGCCGTTCTGGACGACCTATGACCCGTCTGTTGTACGGGGCGCATTGGAGCGGCTTAGTAGTTGAACCACCTTCCGATTGGCTCCGTACCTGCTTACGGAGGCATCGGAAGGCGAGGAGACAGCCGTATGGGGTCGCACCGGGTTGATGAGCCGCGCCCGTTCAACCGCAGGATCCTGTGGGGACTCGTGATCGGTGTGTCGCTGTCGGCCGCCATCACCGCGTTCGCCACGGCCAACCACTCGCCGGTGGCGCAGCAGACCGTCGAGGTCGGCTCGTCCACGCCGCTCGAAGTCTCGATGCGCAAGGACGTGCGGCTCACGGCGGACGAGGCCAAGGCGCGGGCACGTGACGAGGCCGGTCTCGGCAAGGCCGTCGCGTCGCTGCGCCGCAGCCTGGGCAGCGTGTACGCGGGCGCCTGGTACGACACCTCGAAGCGCAAGCTGATGGTCGGGATCATCGACCGCGCGTATGTCGGCGAGGTGCAGCGGGCGGGCGCCGAGCCTCGGCTGATGAAGAACAACCTGGCTGGTCTGACCGGCCAGAAGACGCGGATCGACCGGCTGGCCGCCGCTGCCCCGCCCGGGGTAACTGCCTGGTACGTGGACCCGGCGACCAACAGCGTCGTGGTGGAGGCGGACAGGAGTTCGGTCGCGGACGCGTTCATCGACAAGGCCAAAGGCAGCGGTGACCTGGTGCGGGTCGAGCGGACCGACCGCGTTCCCCGCGTGCTGGCCGATGTGGTCGGTGGACGCGGCTACACCGTCGGCGAATCCCGCTGTTCGATCGGGTTCGCCGCGACCGGGTCAACCGGGACCAAGCACTTCGTCACGGCCGGGCACTGCACCGCGGCCGGTGGTGTGGTCCTCATCGACGGCCAGGAGTTCGGCCGGGTCGACGCGGGCACGTTCGACACCGATGGGGATTTCGGCCTGGTCGACGTGACGGACCCGGCCGGGGAAGCGACACCGTTCCTCGACACACGGGACGGCGGCCCGATCACCGTGACCGGGACTGATCCCGCGCCGGTCGGCGCGTCGGTGTGCCGGTCGGGCGTGACGTCCGGCTTCCTGTGCGGCGAGATCACCGGAATCGACGAGACGGTGAACTACGGCGACGGCAAGATCGTGCGCGGCCTGACCCGGACGTCGGTGTGCGCCGAACCTGGTGACTCCGGTGGGCCATTCGTCAGCGGGACGCAGGCGCAGGGCGTGACGTCTGGCGGGATCGGCGACTGCGCGAGCAACGGCAGCACGTTCTTTCAGCCGGTCGTCGAGGCCGCGACCAAGCTCGGCGTCAGCATCGTGACCGGCTGACGAGGCAGTTTCAGCAGGTCAGCTCCGGTGGCTCGGTAGACGCGCCACCCATCGCCCAATCAGCGGCCAGTGCTCTGCCCAGGGCAGCATCCGTGACACGACAAGCACGTCACCAGGCGACGGATATCGCTGACGTCGGCGGCCGTGATCTGCCCCAATCAACGCGGGCAGCCGTTCAGGCGCGTCGTCACGCGACGGCATCGCCGCATCAGCAGCTCGTGATCCGCCCAGGTCAACGCGGATGGTCACTCCGGCGCACCACCACCCAAACCGGCAGCCGGTGATCTTCCAAGCCAGCATCACCGGCGCAGCACACACCCTGTCACGCGACAGCGATCGTCTAACGCAATCGATGGTTTGACCAGGTCAACTGGGATGGTCGCTCAGGCGCGCCACTGGGCGAGGACGGTGACTGTGCCTGGGTCGACCTCGGTGAATCCGGCGTCGCGGACAGCGATGACGCGGCGGTCCTGCCAGGCGCCGCCTGGGTCGTCGCCGGGGTGCAGTGCCGTCCACTGGTCGCGGGTCGGCAGGCGGACCGCGCAGCGGTAGCCGATTTCGGCCCACGCTTTGACGTCCGGTTCGTCCAGCAACGCGGCGAGCAGCATGCTGGCGTGGCCGACCTGGGCGGCTGCCTTGCCTGCGGTGAGCGGGACGGCTGGGTTCAGCCACAGCACTGGCGCGCCGTCCGGGATGGGGCCGGGTTCGTCATTGGGGAGTTCGCTGCCGGAGATCTGCAGGCGGCTGATTTCCTTCGGCGTCTCCACGACCAGGCCGGGGACGAGCGCGCGTACCTCGGCGCCGTCGACCTCGACGGTCACGCCGGGGAACTCCTGCGCGGCCTGCCAGTGTGCGCCGCGGGCGCGGCGGGAGACCTTGCGGATGTGTCCGGCCACCCAGGCACTGACTGACTCATGCCATTCGCCGTCCGGTTCGGCGCGTGGGTCGAGGCAGACGGCGATGGCCGCGGCGGCCGAGGCTTCCAGCAGCGACGTCCGGTGTGGGAGCGGGTCGCGTTCGATCCGGAGGATCACCGGCATGGCTCTGACGAGGTCCGGGTCGGTCTCGACCTGGTTGGTCTGGTCGGCCGGGAGCGCCAGCCAGGAGGCGTAGCGCGCGGCCAGTGGCGCGAGAATCATTCCTGCCGGGCTGGTCACGGTCGTTCGCCGTCGATTCCGTCGGCCGCGTCGGCGGCCTCGACTTCGGCGCGGGTCACGCCGAGCACGAACAGCACGACGTCGAGGTACGGGTGCGACAGCGCCGTGTCGGCGACCTCGCGGAGCGCGGGTTTGGCGTTGAACGCGATGCCCAGTCCGGCCGCGGACAGCATGTCGATGTCGTTCGCGCCGTCGCCGACAGCCACGCACTGGGCCAGCGACACCTGGGACGTCTCGGCGAACCGGCGCAGTGCGACGGCCTTGCCTGGCCGGTCGACGACCTCGCCGACCACGCGGCCGGTCAGTTTGCCGTCGGCGACCTCGAGTTCGTTCGCCGCACAGAAGTCCAGGCCCAAATCGTCGACCAGGCGCTGGATGACCCTGGTGAACCCGCCGGACACGACTCCACACCGGAACCCGAGCCGCTTGAGGGTCCGGACCGTGGTGCGGGCGCCGGGGGTCAGCTCCAGGGAGTCGGCGACCTCGTCGAGCACTGACTCGGGCAGGCCCTTCAGCACCGCCACCCGCCGGTTGAGCGACTCGGCGAAGTCGATCTCTCCCGCCATCGCGGCGTCGGTGATGCTTTTGACTTCCTCTTCACAGCCAGCCTTCGCGGCCAGCATCTCGATCACTTCGCCCTGGATCAGCGTCGAGTCCACGTCGAACACGATCAGCCGCTTGGCTCGCCTGGTCAGGCCTTCTCGCTCGACCGCGACGTCGAGGCCCACCCGGGAGGCCACCTCGACGAGCGCGTTGCGCAGCAGGCTGTCGGCTTCTGAGGTGTCGTCCGCGACGGAGACGTGCAGCTCCAGGCCTGTCACCGGGTAGTCGGCGACACGTCGGATCGCGTCGATGTTGACGCCCAGCGCGGCCATCCGCCTGGCCACCTCGGTGAACGCCCGCGCGGTCACCGGCCTGCCCAGGACGATCACGGCGTGCGTCGAGCCAACCCGGGCGGGGGTGAGGGTGTCGGCGCCGATCTCGACAGTGACACCCATCGTCACCGTCGCCATCGCCTGCTCGACGAGCTCCTGCAGCCCTTCCGGGTCGTGGTCGGTGCCAACCAGCACACCCAGCACGAGCTGGCCGCGGATCACGACCTGCTCGACGTCGAGCACGTCGACCCCGTGCCGTGTGAGCACCGCGAACAAAACCGAGGAGACACCTGGCTTGTCCGGGCCGCTCACCGTGATGAGTACAGGCGTGCTTGATGGACCGGGCAAGGCGGGCCTCCTCGGCTGGGGGCTGGCTCGTCAGGCCTTACGGTGGCTCAAAAGTCCCCGTCCGCAACAGTCGGACGGGGACTTTTGAGACGCGGCTTACTTCTGGTGCGGGTCGCCACCGGTGATCGAGTCCGGCTGGGTCTTCTCGGCGAGGATCTCTCCCGGGGTCGCCTTGTGGCTGCCCACATGGCTCTCCTCGCGGAAACGCTCGACCATGTGCGGATAGTGCAGCTCGAACGCCGGGCGCTCGGACCGGATCCGTGGCAGCTCCTTGAAGTTGTGCCGCGGCGGCGGGGACGAAGTGGCCCATTCGAGCGAGTTGCCGTAGCCCCACGGGTCGTCCGCGTCGGCCACCTGGCCGTAGCGGTAGCTCTTGAACACGTTCCAGATGAACGGCAGTGTCGAGGCGCCCAGGATGTAGGCACCGACCGTCGAGATCGTGTTCAGCGTGGTGAACCCGTCGGACGCCATGTAGTCGACGTACCGGCGCGGCATGCCCTCGTTACCCACCCAGTGCTGGACGAGGAACGTGCCGTGGAAGCCGATGAAGGTCGTCCAGAAGTGCAACTTGCCCAGTGGTTCGTCCATGAACCGGCCGGTGATCTTCGGGAACCAGAAATAGATACCGGCGAAGGTCGCGAACACGATCGTGCCGTACAGCACGTAGTGGAAGTGCGCCACCACGAAGTACGTGTCCGACACGTGGAAGTCGATCGCCGGTGCGGCCAGCAGGATGCCGGTCAGTCCACCGAAGAGGAACGTGACGAGGAAGCCGATCGAGAACATCATCGGCGTCTCGAACGTCAGCTGGCCCTTCCACATGGTCAGGATCCAGTTGAAGAACTTCACACCGGTGGGCACTGCGATCAGGAACGTCATGAACGAGAAGAACGGCAGCAGCACGGCGCCGGTCGCGTACATGTGGTGCGCCCAGACGGCCACCGACAGCGCGGCGATCGCCAGCGTCGCGTAGACCAGCGGCTTGTAGCCGAACAGCGGCTTGCGGCTGAACACCGGGATGATCTCGGAGATGATCCCGAAGAACGGTAGCGCGACGATATAGACCTCTGGATGGCCGAAGAACCAGAACAGGTGTTGCCAGAGGATCACACCGCCGGACGCCGGATCGAACACATGGGCGCCGATATGCCGGTCCGCCAGCAGGCCGAACAGGGCCGCGGTCAGGATCGGGAAGGCGATCAGCACGAGGATCGCGGTGATCAGGATGTTCCAGGTGAAGATCGGCATCCTGAACATCGTCATACCCGGTCCGCGCAGGCAGATCACGGTCGTGATCATGTTGACCGCGCCGAGGATCGTGCCGAGACCGGACACCGCCAGGCCGGTGATCCACAGGTCGGCGCCGACACCTGGCGAGTGGATCTTGTCCGACAGCGGGGTGTAGGCGAACCAGCCGAAGTCGGCGGCGCCACCCGGGGTCAGGAAGCCGGAGATCACGATGATCCCGCCGAACAGGTACAGCCAGTACGAGAAGGCGTTCAGCCTCGGGAACGCCACGTCCGGCGAACCGATCTGCAGCGGCAGCACGAAGTTCGCGAATCCGAAGAGGATCGGCGTCGCGTACAGCAGCAGCATGATCGTGCCGTGCATGGTGAACAGCTGGTTGTACTGCTCCTGCGAGAGGAACTGCTGTCCCGGGACGGCGAGCTCGGTCCGGATCAGCATCGCCATCGCGCCGCCCACCATGAAGAAGGCGAACGCGGTGACCAGGTACATGATCCCGATCTGCTTGTGGTCCGTCGTGCGGAACAACCGCAGGAGGTACGAACCCTTGACCGTCTTGCCCGCCGGGAACGGTCGAGTCGCGATCGGCTTGGGAGCTACCGCCGTCACTTCCGTGCCTCCAGTGGTGGTTCTCGTTCGGGGGCGCGCCAAGACAGCTGTCCGGGCGACTTGTGGATACTATCCCCCGCTACATATGTGGGCGCGCGAGGGCAGCCAACCACATTTTTTGAGGCGCTCGCTCGTCGGATCTGTCACAGTCTGGCCGGTTCCGCTACTGAGCTGGGACGACCGCGTACTGGCGGAGGCTGAGGTCGGTGTAGGTGACCGGGCCGCGCGGGCCGGGCACCTTGTCGATGTTGATCCCGGTCTCCGGCACGGCGAGCAGCTTGAACCCGTCGAGCAGCCTGGTCGTGGCGTTCCAGAAGACGCCGGTCCCGGTATAAGCGGTCATGAACGTGTCCGCGGTGGCCGCGTTCTCGGTCACGATGCCCGCGGCCAGTCCCGAGGTCTTCTCGTTGGCGACCTGGGCGGCCTGGACGGCGTCGTCGACCGGGGCGACGGTCACGGTGGCCTCGTGGTCGGAGTCCAGCGCCCATTCGTAGCCGATCGGGTGGTCGTGCGGTGGCAGCGAGGCCCGCACACCTGCCTTCGCCAGGGTCTCCATCACGCTTTGAAGAACATCTGCGTAGATAGCGGAATCGATGAGCAGCAGGTTGAGCCGGTTGCACACGCCCAGCCGGTCCAGGCTGCGGGCGATCAGGTCGTGCGCTTTGGCCAGGTCCGCGTCGCCGTCCAGGTAGAGCACGCCGCCGCCGTCGGCGTGGGCCAACGTCCGCACGCCGTGCTTGGCGGCCTCGAAGCCCAGCTCCCGGGTGCTGTCGCCGCTGCCGCGCAGGATGACCAGCGGGACCAGGTCGGGGAAACGGACCAGGGCGGCAGCCGCGGCACGGTCCGCGCTGGGTACGAGCTGGATCACGGCCGGGTCGATGCCCGCGTCCGCCAGTGCGGGCGCGATGACCTCCTTGACCAGGGCGGTGGCCGAGCCGAGCGCTGCGGAGCCGGTCCTCAGGACGCCCGCGTTGCGGGATTTGACCAGCTGGGAGGCGACGTCGACGGTGACGTTCGGCCTGGCTTCATAGTTGGCCCCGATCACGCCGACCGGCCTGCGCCGCTCGACCAGCTTCAGGCCGTCCGGAAGGTCGCGGACCGGGGTCTCGCGTGGCGCGTGCGGGACGCCTGCGAGCAGGTCCAACGCGTCGGCCATCGCGATCAGCCGCGCCTCGGTGATGGTCAACCGGTCCAACAGGCCCGCGCTCATCCCGCCGGTCTTCGCGGCTTCGATGTCCTGCGCGTTCGCGTCGAGCACGGCGGACGCGCTGGCCCGCAGCCGCTGGGCCATTCCGGTCAGCGCCGCGTCGATGGCCTGCTCGGATGCCGCGGCAAGGGATGGCGCTGCCTGCTTGGCCGCGCGTGCGCACGCCTCGACAACCTGGTCAACCACCGTAGGCTCCTCTCCCGGGGAGTGACTAGTCTGCCGCACGGGGTGACATCACCTCACGCGAGGCGAAACACAAGTCCACAGGAGGCGCGTCGTGACGGAGTTCGTGGGCCTGCGGCGGACCGCCGAACTGGTCGCTGCTGGTGTTACGAGCTCAGCCGAGCTGGTCGCCGAGGTCCTCGACCGGATCGAGAAGTCACAGCCGACCCTGAACGCGTTCCGGCGGCTGCGTCGCGAGGCCGCGTTGGCCGAGGCCGCGGCGGCCGACAAGCGTCTGGCTGCCGGTGAGCGCGCGCCGCTGCTCGGCGTGCCGATCGCGGTGAAGGACGACACGGACATCGCGGGCGATCCGACGGCGTTCGGCTGCGCGGGTGATTTCCCGCGAAAGACCGAGGACTGCGAGATGGTCCGTCTGTTGCGCCAGGCCGGTGCGGTGATCGTGGGCAAGACGAACACGCCGGAGTTCGGCCAGTGGCCGTTCACCGAGGGGCACGCGTTCGGCGCCACCCGCAACCCGTGGGACATGGGCCACTCGCCCGGCGGGTCGTCCGGGGGATCCGCCGCCGCGGTGGCGGCGGGCCTGGTCCCGGCGGCGACGGGGTCGGACGGGCTCGGCTCGATCCGGATCCCGGCGGCGTGGACGGGGCTGGTCGGCGTGAAGCCGACCAGGGGCCTGGTGTCGCGCGATCCGATCGGGGACTGGAACGGCCTCGCCACACACGGCCCGATCGCCAGGACGGTCGAGGACGCGGCGCTGCTGCTGGACGTCATCGCGGACACCGGCACCCGGATGAGCGATGGCGCACAGGGCGCGCCAGGCCGGTTGCGGATCGCATTGGCTTTGCAGGTTCCCTTCACACTCGCGCCCGCGCGGCTGGACCCGGAGGTGCGCACGGCCGTGGTCCGGCTCGGGCGTATGCTGGCGCGGCTGGGGCACGAGGTCAAGCTGGCGAGCCCGAACTACGGGATCGTCGGGCTGGGTGTGCTGCCGCGTTTGCTCGACGGTCTCAAGACCGCGGCGTTCGAGGTGCCGGACCTGCGTCTGTTGGACAAGCGCACCCAGGCCAACCGCAGGCTGGCCACGCTGATTCGGCCGCTGGTCAAACTGTCGCGCCTGCACGAGCGGTACGAGCGTCGCCGGATCGGGAAGATCTTCGACACGGCGGACGTGGTGCTGGCGCCGACCACCGCGACGCCGCCGACCCCGATCGGCCAGTACGACGGGCTGTCCAACTTCGCCACGAACAACGCGATGATCGCGACGTGTCCGTACGCGTGGCCGTGGAACATCCTGGGGTTGCCGGGTGTGAACGTGCCCGCGGGGCTGACGGGCAAGGGGCTGCCGATCGGCGCGCAGATGATCGGCCGGGAGAACAGCGAGCCACTGCTGTTGTCGTTGGCCGCGCAGTTGCAGAAAGAGGAACGCTGGCAGGACCGGGTTCCGCCGGGCAACAGCTAACGGGCGGTCCGCAGGAACCAGTGCCAGGCAACAGAGTCGCCTCTACCGTGGCTACTCAACGCACGCCCCTTGGCGCATCCTGGCCGCCTCCCTCTTGCTCGTACTCACCCGCGATGGCTGCCAGCAACTCCTGCGACTGGCGCGCGTCAAGAGCCACGCGCGAGATGCTCGGTGTCGGCAGGACGAACGGGTCGACATACTCCGGGTCCTCGAAGAAGACGCCCGTCGCGTGATTACCCATGTACACCAGTGGTTTGCCGGTGTCGTATTTGAACAGACCGAACGAGTTGCCGAACACCGAGCGCTCACCAGCGGCCAGCGGAACGACTCTGATCTGGACGTTCCCACAGGTCGACAGCGAGAGCCAGCTTCAGCAGTTGCTCCTGCATGAGCCTGGGGTTGCCGACCCGCACCCGCAGCGCTTGTTCATGTACGTAGAACTCGCGTCGGCCACCGATGACTGCGGACTGTCGATCGACCCGGGCGCGGACACAATGTTCGACGCTTTCTGGAGTGCGCCAGGTCTCCCGGCTGATCATTGCGCGCGCGTACTCCTCGGTCTGCAGCATGCCAGGCACCACTATCGGCTGGTAGCAAATGGTGGCGCTCGCCGAGGCCTCGTGAAATGCCAGCGAACTCAGTGAATCTTCAAGCCACAGACCGTGTGAGCCCACCCAGTAACCACGGTCCCTGCCTCGTCGGAACTTCACCAGTTCCAGGGTCTCCGCCAGCGATGACCGCACGTAGGCCAGATAGTGGGCCAGTTCGATCTCGCCGATCGCGGCCAGTCCGTTCTCGATCCTCGAAGTCCGGCTGATCGACCACCCCAGTGTCTGCGACAAGTCGGCCAGCGTCATCCCCAGCGCCTCTCGCCGCAGGCGCAGCTCGTTGCCCAGTTCGCGGCTCATGGCAGTTGATCCGTTCACGCCCATCCGCACAACCTAGGGACGGACCACTCCTCATCGGCAGAGCGCGCGCCGAGGTCCACTCCAACGAGATCTCCCTTGCACCGCACGCAAACCACGCGCTTTTCAGCTCCGCTTCACAGTCACCCACACCCGCCCGCTGGAACCACGACCACAGCCTGGCGGGCAAGCAGGTCACGGTGGTCGGCTCGGGCGCGTCCGCTGTCCAGCTCGTCCCGGCGATCCAGCCTCGTGTCGGGAGGCCGCACCTGTTCCAGCGCGCCCGCGATGGGTGCTGCCGAGCTTGATCACTACGTTCCGCATGCCGAAGGCTGGCTGCTGCGCAATTTCCCCGTGACGCAGCGATTGCTCCACAGCGCCGAGTTCGCCGGGATGGAGGCGCTCGGCGTCGGATTCCGGCGTACCCGAATCCTCAGGGCCATCCAGCGCATCGGTCTGATCCATCTGCGCATGTCGGTGCGTGGCTGGGCCAGCATCGACGTGCAGCAAGCGCTGCGCACCACCGTGTACAACGCGGGCGGCTGTTCCAGCTACTACCTGGACGTCAACGGGCGCAACAGCTTCAGCTGGCAGTGGTCCACCGTCGCGATGACGCGGCGGCTGATCGATGGTCGGCCCTGGGCCTGGCGATCGGGCTCGACTCGTCCACGACCATGCTGTCACGGGCAGTCGCAGCCAACGAAGGAACGGTGCACCTGCGCGCGGACGCCATTCGGCCGCCGCTGAAAGAAGGGTCACTGGACGCGGTGTGTTGTTTCGCCGCGCTGCACATGTTCGCCGAGCCTTTGGTCGCACTGGACTCGTTCGCCCGGCTGCTCAAACACGGCGGGCACATCGCGTTGCTGACCACCGGACGCCGTGCGTGGCAACCGATGCGCATGGTGGACACCCTGCTGGGCCAGGCCAGCGGACAGCGCATGTTCGACAGCGGCCAGATCGCGGAGTTGTTGCGGGACAGAGGTTCACCGCTGGGGGTGAGCGCCATGCTGGCGTCGTGCAGTTGGTCGCGGCCTGCGAGGTCGACTGAACCCGGCCCGGCGGTCCGGACACCCGCGCCCAGGTCCAGACATCCGATCTGCGACCACTGATTGGCATGGATCTGTCCACCCCCGGCAGACACGGTCGCTTGTCGACGGTCGATCTCGCGGGCCACCCACGATGGGGTGCGGCGGCACGGCAAAACCGGTGAGCCTCGAACCTGCGGCGATACGCGAACCAGGTCACGCCTCAGTAGGAGTGCCTCGCTCATTGGGACTCATACTGACCGCGACCACGGTGAACGTCGGACCGGTCACGCCGACAGCACCGGCTCCAGCAGCCACATGCCGCCGAGCAGCGCCGCGCCCAGCGAGATGAGCGCGAACATGGCCACCCAGAACAGCCCGGACGCGCCGGTCAACCGTGCCAGTTGGTCGGCGTCGGAATCGCGGGCCTGCCTGCGGCTGCGTTTCGCCTGCAGCTCCCAGACCGGCCGGACGCCGCCGAACAGCAGGAACCACGTGACCAGGCACGCGAACGCGGCCTGTACCTCGGGCGAGGTCACGAGCGAGACCGTGACCAGCAGGGCGCCGGTGAGCACGACCGACAGCGCGCCGTAGACGTTGCGGATCATCACCAGCACGGCCAGCATCAGCGCGGTCATCACCCACAGCAACATGGTGATCTTGCCCGCGATCATCAGCGCCGCGAGGCCGATGCCGATCAGCGACGGCGCCACGTAACCCGCGAACGCGGTCAGCACCATGCCGGGCCCGGTTGGCCTGCCACGGGACACGGTCACACCGGACGTGTCCGAGTGCAGCCTGATCCCGCGCAGTCTGCGGCCAACCAAAACGGCCGCAAGAGCGTGTCCAGCTTCGTGCACGATCGTGATGATGTTGCGAGCAAGCCGCCAGGGCTCGCCGGACAGCACCAGCAGCAGCGCGGCGGCGCCGGTCACCAGGACCACGGCGCTCGGCGGGTCCGGCTGGGTGCCGAACAGCTCATCCCAGAAATCCACCGCGCAACATCACCACATCCTGTGTTGGCGGCCGGTGAAATCCCAGGTCAGTGCAGGTGGCGCCGGTGAACGACCTACGCTGGTGCCGACACGAAGATCACAGAAACGCCTCTGGGAGCGCAACCGGAACCGCAGAATGTCACTCATCATGCACACCCTGACGAGCAAAGCGCGAAAGATGGCCGCGGCGTTGACCACCAGGCCGTACCTGCAAGCGGTCGGTGTTTTCCTGCTGGTCCGGCTATCCGGCCTCGCGATGCTCGCAATACTGGCGGCCAACCGGAACCGCGCGTTGTTCGACGTGTTGAAGTCGTGGGACGGCGACTGGTACCTGGCAATCGCCGAGAACGGTTACGACAACGTCCCGTCCAGGTTCATCGACGCCGCCGGGCAACGGACGCCCCACACCCCGCTGGCGTTCTTCCCGCTATATCCGATGCTGATTCGGGTGATCGCGCCGATCACGGGTTCGGATACCGTCGCCGCGGCTTTGCTCGTCAGCCTCATCGCCGGGTGTGTGCCCGCCGCCGGTATCTTCCGGATCGCCCGGATCGTCGACCCCCGGCCGAAGACCGGGCTGTTGCTGGTCGCATTGTGGGGTGGCGCCCCAATGGCCATCACGTTGTCGATGGCCTACACCGAGGCGCTTTTCACCGCGCTGGCCGTGTGGGCTCTGGTCGGTGTGCTGGAGCGGAAATGGCTCCTCGCTGGGCTTTACACCGCGCTTGCGGGCCTGGTCCGCCCTTCGGCATCCGTCCTGGTTGGCGCGGTCGCGTTGGCCGCAGTCGTGACGGTGTTCCGCGAAGGGCACAACTGGCGGGCCGCGCTGTGCGCGGTCATCTGCCCGATCGGTTTGTTCGGCTGGTGGGGGTACGTCGCCAACCAGACCGGCAGCCTGGGCGGCTGGTTCGACATCCAGCGAAAGGGATGGTTCAGCTACTTCGACGGCGGCGCGGAGACGTTGAAGTTCGTCGGCGACATCCTCAACAGTGGCAACTCCCTGATGGAGACGGTCACCGTGCTCATGGTCCTTGCCGCCGTCGTGCTGTCAGTGCTGATCATCCGCGGGCGTGTTCCGTGGCCGCTGTCGCTCTACGGCGGCGGCACCGTGCTCATGGTGGTGGTCACCGCGGGCATCTCGTACTCGAAGTCGCGGTTCCTGATCCCGGCGTTTCCGCTGCTCATCCCGGTGGCGCAGGGCCTGGCCAACCGGAAGCGCCACACGATGCTCGCCTCGACGGCGGCGTTCGTGCTGTTCGGCAGCTGGTTCAGCGCGTACGCCCTGACCGGGTGGACGCTGGCCATCTGACGACCCGTCCCGACGGTGACGGCCACCATCGACGATTAACATCGCGGTATGTCGCTCAGTACCGAGCTCACCGTTGGTGAGCTGGCCCGACGCGCCGGTGTCCCCGTTTCGACCTTGCACTTCTACGAGACCAAGGGCCTGATCTCCAGCCGGAGGACCGCGGGCAACCAACGTCGGTTCCGGCGTGACACGCTGCGCCGGATCGCGTTCATCCGGATCGGCCAGCGGGTCGGTGTCCCGCTGAACACCATCGCCGACGTGCTGGGCCAACTGCCCGACGGGCGCGTGCCGAACCGCGCGGACTGGGAACGCGTGTCGGAGATGTGGCAGGAGGAACTGAACGCGCGGATCGAGCAGATGCTGCAGCTGCGTGACGACTTCACCGACTGCGTCGGCTGTGGCTGCCTGTCGCTGGACCGGTGCGCCCTGGCCAACAGGGACGACCAGCTCGGCACACACGGGCCTGGACCGCGCCGGTTGATCGAGGCACGCACACAGCAGTCCGTGGGCTCGTCCCCCTGCTACGACCCCACGGACTACAACACTGTCGCTGACGCGTGTGTCACTCCCACCGGAACAGACGGGACGCGATGAACCCGACGACGAGCGTGAAGCCGAGCAGCACGATCAGGTGCAGCGGCTGGGGAAACGCTCCGTTCCACGCCGCCTGCATGGCCTGAGAGCCCGCGCCGAGCGGCGAGAAGTCCGCGATGCGCCGGATGGTTTCGGGCATCAGCGGCCCCGGGGTCCACAGCCCCGCCAGGAACATCATCGGGAAGGACACCACCGAGCCGATGCCGTTGGCTGCTTTTCCGCTCGGCGCGATCGCCGAGATCAGCAGGCCCAGCGCGAACATCGACGACACGCTCAACACGAAGGCCAGCACGAACCCGGCGAACTGGCCCGGCATCGGCACGTCGAACGCGAGCCCGGCAATCGCGAGGACTGCCGCGGCGACCGCGGCGATGAACGCCAGGTTCACCAGTCCCTGCGCCAGCATCAGCGTGACCGGCCGCACCGGTGTCACGGCCAGCCTGCGCAGGATGCCCCGCTCCCGGTAGGTCGCCAGCACGGTGGTCAACGCGTTGAGCGCCATCATCGAGATGATCACCGACACGATCGGCGGCAGGAAGATGTCGATGAACCGGGCGCCGCCGAAGTCCGGACTGGGGCTGTTGCTCCACGACATCAGGCCGAAGACCAGCACCAGCACCACGGGGATGACCGCGACGAAGAACATTCCCGGGTCGCGCAGCATGAGCCGGAACTCGCTGCCGGTGAGTTTGCCGAGTCCGGTCAGCACGCCCGCTCCTCCAGCACTCGTCGTGGGGTGGCCGTTTTCCTGCGCCTTGTCGATGACCTGCGTCAACCCGCTCATGCTTCCTCCACAGCCAGTCGCCGCCCGGTCAGCGCGACGAATGCGTCTTCCAAGTTCGTCTGTTCGACCCGCAGGTCGAGCGGGACCACGCCGTGGGCCGCCAGGGTGGTGCTGACCGCCTGCAGCAGGTTGCCGTTGCCGGTCACCACGAGCTGGCTCGCTGTCTGCGCCACGTTCGTGACCTCGGGCAATCCGGTCAGGATGTCGACGGTGAACTCGACCGACGGCCGGAACCGCAGTCGCTGCCCACCGCCGTCCACCCGGGACACCAGGCCCGCCGGGCTGTCGATGGCGACCACGCGGCCCGCGTCGACCAGGGCGAGCCGGTCGCAGAGGCGCTCGGCCTCCTCCATGAAGTGGGTGACCAGCACGACCGTCACTCCCCGGTCGCGGATCTGCTCGATCAGCTGCCAGGTGTCCCTGCGGGCCTGCGGGTCCAGGCCGGTGGTCAGCTCGTCGAGGAATGCGATCTCCGGGTTGCCGACCAGTGCCAGCGCGATCGCCAGCCGCTGTTGCTGGCCGCCGGACAGCTTCTTGAACGGCGTGTTGCGTTTGCCGTTCAGGCCGAGATCGTCAAGCAACTTGTCCCCGTTTGCCGGATTCGCGTAGAACGACGCGTAGAGGTCCATCGCCTCGGCCACTCGCATCTTCTCCGGCAGCTCGCTTTTCTGCAGCTGGACGCCGACCCGCCTGCGTACTTCCCAACCGTCGGCGTGCGGGTCGAACCCGAGCACGGAAACGCGCCCGCTGTCCGGAGTGCGCAATCCCTCGACGCATTCGACCGTTGTTGTCTTCCCCGCGCCGTTCGGGCCGAGAATTCCAAATATCTCGCCGCGCTCGACGCTGAAGGAAACGTCGTCGACCGCCACGTGGTCGGCATATTTCTTTCGCAGGTTCGCGACCTCGATGACCGCCATTCCCCACTCCCCTCGAATGTGTTCGCTGTCGATGGGGAGAACGCTATTCGCGAACCGGGCCGGGGCGTATCCGTCTGGAGCCAGACTTGGGGTGGGGCTAGCTATACCCCGCAGCTGGGCCTTTGCGTAGTGCACGACCGGCCGGCGATCGGTCAGACTGGCCAAATGCTGCGCGAACATGCCATTGCCCTGGTCCGTGGGCTGGCGTTGTTCGGGTTGTCGCTGCTGGCCGCGGCGCAGAGCGTGGTCGCGCTGCTCGTGTCGTGTGTCGGCGTCATGACCGGTTTTCGGTGGGAACGGCGGCTGGTGAACCTGGTCAGACGGCTGGTGGCGCACTGGACGGGCCAGCCGATCCCGGTCCCGTACTGGCCGGAACCCGGTCCGCCGGAGCCCGATCACGACGGGTGGTATCGCTGGGGCAAGCAGCTCTACCGGCGACCCGGGCCGGTGGCGCGGATGGAACGGCTCGACTGGCTGCTGAAGGACCCTGCCTCGCACCGGGACCACTTGTGGGCCCTGGCCGCCCCGCTGACCAGCGGGTTGACCGTTGGTCTGCCCGTCGTCGCGGTGGTGGCCGGTTTTTTCGTCCACCCTTTGGCGGGGTTGCCGATGGCCGTGACCGGGCTCGTGGTCGCGCCGTGGACGCTGCGGACCTACTGTCGGCTGACTGGCGCACTGCTGCGGCCATCGGGCCGGACCAGCCGCAACACGGTGTGGTCGTGGGTGATGGGGCGAGTGAACGTGCTTGTGAAGCTCGCCTACACAGCCGGGCTGGCGATCGTCAGTATCCCGATGGTCCTGCTGGCCGTGCCGGGACTGTCCGGAGTCCTCGGACCTCTGGCGGTCCAACGTCAGTACGCGCGGGCGTTCCTGACCATGCGCCGACGCCAGATCACGCGGTGGTCAGGCATTTCGATTGCATTGCCCTATCTGCCGATGCCGCAACCGCCGACACCACGGCCGGACGGCAAATACCAGCACGGCCGGATGCTGTACGACACGCCGCACATCCCCATGTACTCCCAGACGGTCAGGACGCTGGTCCTCGACTGTGCCAGCTGGCGCGACCTGCTCTGGCTGATCCTGGACCCGCTGGTCGCGCTGGTGCTCGCGGTCCTGCCGGTGCTCCTGGGCGTCGTCGGGTTCTTCGGCTACTTCTGGACGTGGGCGTGGTCCAGCGTCGGGAACCTCTTCGTCGACGTGGACGTCCGGGCGGGTTGGGCCTACCTGGGCGATGTCTTCCCCGCGCTGCGTGATGCCCCCGGTTGGCTCACGCCGGTCAGTGGCCTGCTCGCGGGCGTGGTGGCGCTCCTGGTGTGCCGGGCCTGCCTCACCGCGCACGGTCTCTGGAGCAGGTGGCTGCTGGGGCCGACCAGGGCGGCTGAGCTGGCACAACGGGTCGCTCACCTGCGGGAAACCCGGTCTGAGGCGACCGACGCGCAGGCTGCGGAGCTGCGCCGGATCGAGCGGGACCTGCACGACGGAGCGCAGGCCAGGTGGGTGGCCATGGGCCTGAACCTCAGCGCGGTGGAGCGCCTGATCGACCAGGACCCGGACAAAGCCAAGAAACTGGTGGCCAACGCCCGTGACGCCTCCGCCGAGGCGCTGGTCGAGCTGCGACGGCTGGTCCGCGGCATCCTGCCGCCGGTGCTGGCCGAGCGGGGGCTCGGCGACGCCGTTCGGGCGTTGGCGCTGGACCACGCGTTGAAGGTGCACGTGGCCGTTGACCTGCCTGGCTCGCTGGACGGACCAGTCGAGGCGGCCGTGTACTTCGCGATCAGCGAGTTGCTGACCAACGCCGCCAAGCACGGCAAGGCCGAACGGGTCAGCGTCGACCTCAGGCACGCCGACGGCAGGCTGCGGGTGACCGTGGCCGACGACGGACACGGCGGCGCGGATCCCGCCGGGGGAAGCGGCCTGCGGGGCATCGAGCGGCGACTCGCTACATTCGACGGCGTACTCACCCTGACCAGCCCACCGGGCGGTCCGACCACCGTGACCTTGGAGGTCCCGTGCGCGTTGTCCTCGCCGAGGACCTCTACCTCCTGCGAGACGGACTGACCCTGCTGCTGGAGGCGAACGGGTTCGACGTGGTCGCGGCGGTGTCCACCGGTCCGGAGCTGGTCAAGGCGCTCGACGAGCTCCGCCCGGACGTGGCCGTGGTGGACGTCCGGCTGCCGCCGACCTTCACCGACGAGGGCCTGCAGGCGGCGCTGGCCGCACGCCGGAAAGTGCCCGGCCTGCCGGTGCTTGTGCTGTCCCAGCACGTGGAGCAGTTGTACGCGCGGGAATTGCTGGCGGATGGCGTCGGGGCGATCGGCTATCTGCTCAAGGACCGGGTGCTCAATTCGGACCAGTTCATCGACGCGGTCCGGCGTGTGGCCGACGGCGGCACCGCGATGGACCCCGAGGTCATCTCCAAGCTGCTGGCCAGCAACGCGCGCCACGAGCCGCTCGCCGCGATCAGCCCTCGGGAACGCGAGGTGCTGGAGCTGATGGCCAGCGGCAAGTCGAACGCGGCGATCGCCGCGCAGCTGTTCGTCAGCGAGGGCGCGGTGGGCAAGCACACCGCGAACATCTTCGCCAAGCTGCGGCTCGCGCCGTCCGACGACACCAACCGGCGGGTACTCGCCGTCCTGGCGTACCTCCACAGCACGGGAGCGTAAGGCCTGGTCAGAGGCGGTGGCGCAATTCCGCGGCCAGGACCGCGGCCTGGGTGCGCCTGCGCAGGCCGAGCTTGCCGAGCACGCTGGAGACGTAGTTCTTGACCGTCTTCTCCGCCAGGTTGAGCCGCTCCGCGATCTGCCGGTTGGTCAGGCCCTCGCCGATCAGCCGCAGCACCGACCGCTCGCGCCTGGTCAGCGCGTGCAGCGGGTCGTGGACCTGCTCGGGCTGCTGGTCCTGCGACAGCCGCCCGCCCGCGCCGACGATCCTGATCGCGCTGGTCAGCTCGGCGCCGGCGACGTGTTTGGGCACGACTCCGGCGGCGCCGGCCGCCATGGCCGCGGTCATGGTCTCGGGGTCGACGAACGGGGTCAGCATCAGGCACCGCACCTCGGGACAGCGCAACTGCAGGTCCCGGCAGAGCTGGACGCCGTCGCCGTCGGGCAGCCGGACGTCCAGGACGGCCACGTCCGGTAAGTGCTCGGGGACCTGGGCCAACGCCTCGACCACGGTGCCTGCCTGGCCGACCACGTGCATGTCGGTCTCGTCGGCCAGCAGCGACACGAGGCCGCGCCGGACCAGTTCATGGTCGTCGACGATGAAGACGCTGGTTGTCACGGTGTCTGCCGGTGGATCGTCGGTGCGCCGCGCAGCACGTTCACACGTGCCGCGCGGCGCACCCGCGCCCGGCCGAGCGACGCGGCCCTGCCCCGCGTCGCTCGACCGCCGGTGCTGTCAGCACCGGGGGCTCTGTGCGGTAGACCCGCGCAAGGTACTACGCGACGACTCCGCGGTGACGGAATTCTGTCGATCAAAATAACCGCAAAAGAATTCAACCTCACCGGATCCGGACCGAGTCGCAACGTCTCCCACGCTAAGTTTTTCGTTTGAGGGCGCCCCATCTGACCGAGGTTCACTCGAATGGCGGAAGTTAGGCAACACCGTACCGCCGTTACAGTGAAACGCTCGATAACAGGTTGAGATTCTCACCACATGGGACACGGGCCGAATGGCCCTCCCGGCCCCGTGTCACGAGGTAGATGCTTCCTTCGAAACACAGAAGAAATATGTTCGAATAACAACTACTCGACATCGAGACGGCCCTGCGCTGGACGCGCGTCGGCCGATCGGGGGTGTGGTAATGCCGGTCCCGGACGCACACACGCGTACCGACGACTACTGGCAGGAGTGCATCAAGATCCGGCCGACGCTGGTCCGGATCGCCGCCCGGCGTTGCGCGGCACCGGTGGACCCCGATGACATCGTCAACGAGGCCCTGATCCGCGGGGCCGAATTCGACGACCTCGACATGAACAGGGTTGAACAGTTCCTGGTCTCCACAGTCACCCGGCTGTGCGCGGATGAGGCCAGGCGTCGCACGGTGGCCACCCGGATGGCCAACCACCCCAGGCTCGTCCCACCATCCGCTGATGACCCGGCGGAATTCGCCTGCGACAAGGCGGAAGCACGGTGGCTGGCGATCCGGATCCTCGCGCTGCCGCGCCGCGACCGCGCACTGGTCGACATGCTGGCTGACGGCATGGGCCACAGTGAGATCGCGCGGGAGCTCGGCACGACGACGCAGGGCGCGCATTCGGCGCTCTACCGGTTGCGCAAGCGGATCGGGGCGCATCGACCGATCGGTTGATGGGCGTATCCGCCGGGAAGATGGCTGGTGAGGCGATCCGGAAACCCGCCTCCGCAACGCATGCTGCGTGGCATGTCAGTCATCGAGGTAGCCAACCTGCACAAGCGGTACCGCGACAAGATCGCGGTTGAGGACGTGTCCTTCGCCGTGGCCGAGGGTGAGATCTTCGGCATCCTCGGCCCCAACGGCGCGGGCAAGACGACCACGGTCGAGTGTGTCGCCGGGTTGCGGGTCCCCGACAGCGGCACGATCCGGGTGCTCGGAATGGACCCGCGACGCGACGCACGGGAATTGCACACCGTGCTCGGCGTGCAATTGCAGGAAAGCCAGTTGCCCGAGCGCCTGAAGGTGTGGGAAGCGCTGCACCTGTACGCGTCGTTCTATCCCGACCCGGCCGACTGGGAGCGCCTGCTCGACGACTGGGGCATGGCCAAGCAGCGCACCACCGCGTACGGCAAGCTCTCCGGCGGCCAGAAGCAGCGGCTGTTCATCATGCTCGCGCTGGTCGGACGGCCGCGCGTGGTGTTCCTCGACGAGCTGACCACCGGGCTGGACCCGCAGGCGCGCCGCGAGACGTGGGAGCTGATCGAGCGGCTGCGGCAGACCGGGGTGACGGTCGTGCTCGTCACGCACTTCATGGAGGAGGCCGAGCGGCTCTGCGACCGGCTCGCCGTGATCGACGACGGCGCGGTGGTCGCCATCGACACGCCCGGCGGCCTCGTGTCCCGGATGGACAGCCGCCAGCGGATCCGGTTCCGCGTCACCGGCCCGTTCGACGAGCGCCTGCTCGCCGCGATTCCCGAGGTCGACGAGGTGGCTCAGCAGGGCAGCCACATCGTGGTGACCGGCAGGGGCGAGCTGTTGTACGGCGTCACCGCGGTCCTCGCGCGCAACCACATCGTCGCCGCCGACCTGCGGGTCGAGCAGGCCAGTCTGGACGACGCCTTCGTCGCGCTCACCGGCAAGCGTTTCTGATCCTCAGGCAGACGGTTGTTGTTCGTCGTTTGCACTTCACGAAACGCCCTCGTCCTTCAAGCACAGCTTCATCAAAGCTGCTTCATCAAGCACAGCTTCACAGGAGAACCCATGTCCGGAACCGGCACACTCACGTTCACCGAACTCAAACTGTTCCTCAGGGACCCCGGGTCGACCATTGTGACGATCGCGCTGCCGATCGCGATCGTCGTCGTGTTCGGCGTGATCGCGAAGCCCGGCGGCGACCACGACCCGATCATGACGTACTTCCCGACCATGGCGCTCTCGTTGGGCCTCGCGCAGCTGGCGCTGAACCTGACCCCGACGACACTGGCCGGCTACCGGGAGAAGGGCATCCTGCGCCGGATGTCGACCACCCCGATGAACCCGGCCCGGCTGCTCACCGCGCAACTGGTGATCAGCGTCGGCCTGGCGATGGTCGCGGCGGTCCTGGTCGTCCTGGTCGGCCACTTCGGCTTCGGGTTCACATTGCCGCAGCACATCGGCGGTTTCCTGGCCGCTTTCGTGCTTGGCTGCGCGGCGCTGTTCGCCGTCGGTCTGCTTGTCGCGGCGATCGCGCCCAGCGCACGAGTCGCCACCGGTATCGGCGTCGGCTTGTTCTTCGTCAGCCTGGTGTTCGGCGGGGTGTTCATGCCCGCCGAGACCTTGCCGCCGTTCCTGGTGCACGTGGGCGACTACACGCCGCTCGGCGCCGCCATGCAGTCGCTGCGCGCCAGCTGGGGTGGCACCATGCCTGAACTGCTGCACCTCACGGTGCTCGGTGGGTACACAGTGGTCGCGGGCCTGGCCGCGGCCAGGCTCTTCCGGTGGGAATGAGGGCGATGCTGCAGATCAACGAAGCGGAGGCGGCCAAGGCGCGGTGGATCTACACCGGGATCGCCTACGCCGCCCTGCTGGCGGCCGTCGCCTGGTCGGTGGTCGACGAGAAAGCCACACCGAACCTGACACCGACCTTGGCGCTGAGCGGGGCCGCGGCGGTCTGGATCGGCCTCATCGCCCGATGGTGGCCGGTCTGGCCGCGCAACCGGGTCTGGTCGGTGGTCGCGTACGTGGGCCTGGTGTCCCTGAACACCGCGCTGGTCTACAGCAGTGACGCGTTCGCGTCGTTCGTGTGGATCGGCTTCCCGTACGCGTTCGCGATCTTCCCGGCGCGATGGGCGGTGTTCGCGGTGACGGCGAACGCGATCAGCACGTTCGCCATCCAGACCAACGGAATGCGGGACTCCTCACCTTTTGTCGTGATCCTCGCTGTGGCCGGTCCGGTGATCTTCGCGGGGTGGGTCGCCGGGCTGGAGAGCGAACGGCGCAAGCGCGCGATCGGCGAGCTCACCGAGACCAACCAGCGGCTGGCCACCGCCATGGAGGAGAACGCGGGCCTGCACGCCCAACTGCTCGCGCAGGCCAGGGAGGCCGGTGTGCTGGACGAGCGTCAGCGGATGGCTCGCGAGATCCACGACACGCTCGCGCAGGAGTTGGCCGCGTTGATCCGGCAACTGCACGCGGCCAACCGGGTGCGGGAACATCCGGAGCAGTGGCAGCACCACATGGACCAGGTGCGGATGCTCGCCGAGCGCGGCCTGTCGGAGGCGCGCCGATCCGTCCAGGCGTTGCGGCCCGCGCCGCTGGAGAAATCGCGGCTGCCGGACGCGATCGCGGAGATGGCTCGCGTGTGGAGCCAGGCCTGCGGCATGCCCGTGCAGACCGAGACGACCGGGACGCCCGAGCCGATGCTCCCGGGAATCGAGGTCGCACTGTTCCGGGTCGTGCAGGAGGCTCTGGCCAACATCGCCAAACACGCGAACGCCACCCGCGTCGGGATCACGCTGTCCTACCTGGAGGACGTGGTGCTGCTGGACGTCCGTGACGATGGCGCGGGATTTGAGCCAGGGGGGACAGCGCCCGGCGCGGACAGCGGATACGGTCTTGGCACCATGCGCCAGCGGCTGCTCGGGGTGGGTGGCACGCTGGAGATCGAAAGCAGGCCGGGCGAGGGGACCGCGATCGGCGCCAGCGTCCCGGCCATCCGTGCCGAAGCAGGGGCCGAAGCAGGGGCCGAAGCAGGGGCCGAGGCAGGGATCGAAGCAGGGACAGCGGGCGGGACGGTGACAGGGTGATCCGGTTGCTGATCGTCGACGACCACCCGGTGGTCAGGGACGGGCTGCGGGCCACGTTCACCGGCGAACCGGACATCGAGGTGGTCGGCGAGGCAGGCGACGGGCTGCAGGCCATCGACATGGTGGCCAGGCACGACGCCAACGTGGTCCTGATGGACCTGCGGATGCCGGAACTGGACGGGGTGCGCGCGATCCGCAGGCTGCGGGAGACCGCGCCGAACACCCGCGTCCTGGTGCTCACCACGTTCGACACCGACAGCGACGTGCTGCCTGCGATCGAGGCGGGCGCGACGGGTTACCTGCTCAAGGACGCGACCACGGAGGAACTGCTCAAGGCGGTGCGCGCGGCGCACCAGGGCCAGTCGGTGTTGTCGCCGTCAGTGGCCAACCGGCTCATCGGCCAGGTGCGCAAGCCGCAGCGCGGCACGCTCAGCCCGCGTGAACTGGAGGTGCTCAAGCTGGTCGCGGAAGGCGCCACCAACCGTGAGGCCGCGTCCAAGCTGTTCATCAGCGAGGCCAGCATCAAGACGCACCTGCTGCACATCTACGCCAAGCTCGACGTGCGGGACCGGGCCGCCGCGGTCGGCGAGGCCTATCGGCGCGGGCTGTTCGACTGAGCCACGGAAGCCCTGTGTAGCCGGGCTTCATTAAGGACGACTGAAAAGGCCCCCTCGCTGGCGAGCGGTCGGGTTGCTCGTTCACGAGGGGGCGGGCACCGCGGCGGCCGAGGGCCCGGCCGCCGCGGCTGTTCGGCTAGCCGTGTCTCTAGCCGAACCCTCTGACCGCTTCTCCTGGCGGGAAGCGGCTGTCCTGTGCATTCGGTTGGGCGACGGGTTGCATCGACGGGAACGACGGATGCTCCATGCCCGGTCGCGCCACCGGCTGCATCGACGGGAACGAGGGGTGTTCCGCCAACGGCATCGGCGGCCGTTGCACCGGCCTCATGGTCGGGAACGAGGGGTGCTCCATCATCGGCTCGCCGCCCGGACGTGCCACCGGCTGCATGTTCGGGAACGACGGATGCTGGTTGGCGGCCATCGGCGGCGAGGGCGGAAGCGACTTGTGGTCGCGCTCCGGCCGTCCGGCCCTGCGCTGTCTCGACGGTGGCGGCGCCGGGCGCATCGCCGACACCGGGGTGTCCGGCACCTCGATGTTCGGCACGGCCAGGTTCCGCATCGACAGGTTCGGCGCGGTCAGGTTCGGGATGGCCGTGGTCGGCGGAAGGTTCGGCTCCGACGGCACCGGGGGCACCGGCTCGGTCAGCGGACCGGGATCGCGGCCGAACATCGGCATGTCCTGCGGGCTGGGCCTGGCGTGCCTGCCCGACGGCTGTTCGACCGGCCGCATCCCACGCGCGGACGGCGGCGGTGGCGCCGCGTGCCTGCCCGACGGCTGCTCCATCTGGCCGGACGGCGCGTGACCGGCGGCCCGCGGCATGGCGGGCATCGGACGACGCTGGTTCATCGAGGGCTGGTTCGACGAGGAGCGCTGGGACGGCGGCGGTGCCTGGACCGGCGGCCTACCCGCAATCGGCGGCGGCACTGGCTGCATGCCGTGGCCAGTTCCCGACGGGGGCGGCGGCACTGGCTGCATACCGCGGCCAGTTCCCGACACCGGCGGCATGCCGCGACCGGTACCCGACATCGGCGGCGGCACGGGCTGCATACCGCGGCCGGTTCCCGGCATCGGCGACCTGGCGGCGCGCGGCGGCCGGGCCACCGGCCGCATCGCGGGCGCCGACATCTGGGCCGGCACCCTGGCCTGGCCCATCGCGGCCATCGCGGGGACCTGGGCCGTCCGGCGCGCTGAGCCGACGGCGATCGGGACCCGCGCCGATTCCGCCGCGACGGGAACCTGCGTCGGCATCTCGGCCATCGGGACCTGTGTCGGCATCTCGGCGATCGTGTTCTGCCGCGCGGGCGGCATCGGCGGCCGGACCGACTGCGCGGACACCGGCTCGGTCGCGGGCGCTGGTGCCCCCGACTTGCTCGGCATCGGCACGACCGGGCGGCGACCCCTGGTCTCGGTGGGAACCGGCAGTTCCTCGTGCAGCTTCTCGGTCCACTTGATCATCGCGCGTGGCGCGTCCCAGCCGCACACGCCGACCAGTTTGCCGTTGCGCACATAGCCGGTGATCCCCGGCGTTCCGGCGGCACCGTCGGCCAGGTGCACGGTGTCCGTGCCCAGCGACGGGATGCCCGCGATCTGCAGGCGCACACCGTACTGCCCGGACCAGACACGCGGGATCGGCATGAACGGCGTTGCTTTTTCCCTGCCAAGCAACAAGTTCTCCGCCGCGTGCCGTCCCATCTCGACAGCGTTGATCCAGTGCTCGACGCGGCGGGGCGTGTCGTCGAACCGCAGGTTGGGCCACCGGCCGCAGTCACCGGCGACGACCACGTCCTGCGTGCCCGCGGCGAACAGAGTGGACTCGCACAGCACGCCGTCCTCAAGAATGAGGCCGGAGCCGCGCATCCACTCCACCGCGGGAACCGCGCCGACCGCCATGATCACTGTTCCGGCGACGAGCAGTTGGCCGTCCGTGGTGTGCATCGCGACGGAATCGTCCGCGCAGACCCAGTTGCGGATGTCGGTGCCCATCGCCATCCGCGCGCGGTGCTTGCGGTGCAACTTCTCCACCGCCGCCGCGACATCGTTGCCGAGGTTGCGCAGCGGGAACCGGGAACGGCCGACCATGGTCACGTCCCGGCCCATCTTGCGGGCACTCGCGGCGACATCACATCCGATATATCCCGTACCAAGAACGACAATCGGCAGATCGCTGCGGGCGATGGTCTTCTTCACCGCCAGCGCCTCGTCCACTGTGCGCAGGGTGTGCACACGCGGGCTGTGCCGCGGCACTCCCTTGAGGTGCCTGGGTTCCACGCCGGTGGCGATGATCAGGCCGTCGTACTTGATCTCCTCGCCACCGGGCAGGTGCACGACTTTGCGCTGTGTTTCAAGTCGTTCCGCGCGGGTACCCAGCCGCCAGCGGGCGCCGGTGTCGATGTGGCGCTGCAGAGTCAGGTCAGCCGGGCGGTCGCTGCCCGCCAGCAGATCCTTGGAGACGAGCGGACGATGATACGGCCACCGGGCTTCGTCACCGATGATCACCAGTTCACCGTCGTAGTCGAGCTCGCGCAGGCGCTCCGCGGCTCGCAGGCCGGCGACCCCCGCGCCGACGATGACGATGCGTTCGAAGTCGGTCATCTAAACCCTGTCCACCTTGATGGCCTGCATGGGGCAGCAGCGAGCCGCTGCAGCCGCCTGCTCGACCTGATCCTCTTCCGGTCTCTTCGTGTAGAAAAGCCGCCCGTCGGGGCTCAGCTCAAACAGGTCCGGCGCCTCCATCTGGCAGATCGCGTACCGCTCACAGCGGTCGTTGTCCACTTTGACCCGAAGCCGACGGCCTCTCATACCTGCTCCTCCACCAGACCGATCTGTACGAGCATCCGGGTGGGAACGAACCGAAGCACCGAAAGGGTCACTGTCGGGATCAGCAAAGTCAGTCCGGCGAGCCACAGTACCGCGAGGTGACCGTTGGCCATCGCACCGAGGATCGAGTGCACCACCAAAAGGCCCAGTGCGACGTAGGCCATCCGGTGTACCCACTGCCAGCGGCGGTAGGAAGTCCAGCGGTAGAGTCCGGCGGTGAAGAAGATCGCGATCATCAGTTCCAGGCCGAGGATGGCGATGGCGTAGCGGAAGAAAACGCCACTCCCCACAGGCACACTGATCTGCGCGAACGTGAACGCGCCCTCGGTGAGGAAGAGGAAGCCCATCGCGTGCACGACGCCGAAGGTGATCGTCAGTGTGGCGAGCACCATATGCCCCGCGCGCAAGGTCTTGCGTTCACCAAATCTTCGTGCCCAACCGGTCTTCGTGAGGATTCCCCAGCAGATCGTCAGGCACATCAGCGCGTACGCGGCGCGTGCCGTCACCGCCGCGACGCCACGCAGACCATCGTCCGCCGCGCCACCGACCGCGAGAACCACCGTGTCTGTCACCGTCACCGTGTGAGTTCCTTGTCTACGAACAGTTTGGTCCGCCGGGCGGGGCCACTGCCGCGACCGCGGCGATCGTCCCTGTCGTCGTCCTCGTCGTCATCGCGACCGGACACGGCCCGCTTCCTGCGACGACGGTTCCTGCTCGAGGCCAGCCACAGCAGGAACACCGTCAGTGCGACCATCAACGGCACCAGCGTGACTGCGACGACCATATCGGTACCTTCGGAGTCCGAGGACAACGTCAGCTGGGTCGCGTCCGCCAGATTGGCGTAGTCCACGTTGTTCGTGCTCTCCAGGATCGTCATGTGCTTCATGACGATCGTGTTCGCCGTCGTCGCGAACTTGCGGATCTCGGCATCCGTTGTGGCCGCGCGAACCTTGGCGATCAGCGGGAAGATCATCCCGTGCGCGGCGCGCAACCGCATCGCCCAGACGGAGTCGAACTGCGCTCCGGTCGCCGCGGCCATCTCGGCGAGCCAGCTCTTCTGCGCGTCGTTGGGCTCGGCGGGCAGCGCCTGCTTGTAGAGCGCGGCGACCCGGCCCACTTCATCGTCGAGGACTGTGTGGTCGGCCTTCAGGGTGCGGCCGACCTCCTGCACCTTGGCATCCTCGGACCGCGACTGGGCCATCTCACCCGCGGGCATCTCCCAGAGGCCCGCCAGCTTGACCTTGACGAGCAGCTCGGCGTCGAGCGCGGTCAGCGGTGGCGACGTTCCCGGCTGTGCGAGCGCAACGAACTGACCAGCCGTGAACAGCGTGGTCACCAGGAGCACCAACGACGCGAGGGATCGTTTCACGGCGTCCTTCCTTGTCTCTCCGGGCGTCCGCGTTGGACGGACGAGTAAGCGACGTTGCTGGAAAAGGCCGTGCTGGATCCACTATGGACACCCATCGTCGCCATAGTGGGCCCACTGGTGCGTCCGGCCGGAGCACCTGGTTACGCCTTCACTCAGGGATACGACAGGGGTCGCCGGGTGGTTCAAACAAAAATTACACAACGATTCGGCACTAGACGCGCAACGATCGTCCCACCAGGATGTCACCGTGGGACGCCACAGCCATTCCGCAAGAGCCCTGTTGGGTGACGAGCTGCGCCGTCATGGACACACCGAGGAAGACCTGGCGACAGCCCTGTACCGGGACTTCGGCACTCCATTGATGGCGTTCGCCCTCCGACTGACCGGCAACGACCGGCACTGGGCGGAGGATGTTGTCCAGGAAACCCTGATCAGGGCATGGCGCAACGCCGAGAAGCTGGACCGCAGCCCGGACATGTTGCGTGCCTGGCTGTACACGGTCGCCCGGCGGATCGTCATCGACGGCAGGCGCAGCCGCAAGGCACGGCCGCAGGAAGTCGAGGAGCCGGACGCGAACTCCGTGGGCGTACCCGACGAATCGGACCGCACTCTCAGTGCAATGGTTGTCTACGACGCGTTGCGAGTTCTGTCGGAGGAGCAACGCGAAGCGATCATGCAGACCTATCTTCGTGACCGCACGGTCAACGACGTTGCCGAGACACTCGGCGTTCCGCCAGGTACCGTCAAGTCGAGGCTGTACCACGCGGTCCGAGCACTGAGGCGCGCTCTGCGCGATCGGGGGTGAAGTCGGGAATGGTTCACGCGTCCGGGCACGTCGACATCGCCGCCTACATTCTCGGCGCGCTCGACGAGCCCGACAATTCGGCGTTCGAGGAGCATCTGCTCGACTGCTCACGGTGTCAGCTGGACCTGGTCGAACTGCAGGACGTGCCCGACCTGTTGGACAAGGTCAAGCACGACGCGCCCGCGCTGCTGGTGCCCGTTCCCGGCCCGCAGGTGCTGTCCTCGCTGCTGGAGGAGGCCACCAAGTCGCGCCACCAGCGTCGGCGCAGGCAGTGGTTCGCCGCCGCGGCGGCGTCGTTCCTGATCATCGCGGCGCCGGTGGTGGCGATCGTGGCGACCAGCGGCGAGAATCCCGTCCCCGTCGCGAGCCCGGCGCTGGGGCTGAAGATCGAGCCGCCGACGTCGACCGAGCAGCCGCAGGTCCTCAACGGGGTCGGCGGCGAGATGGACGCCAACGTCACCATGCTCACCCAGGAATGGGGCACCCAGGTCAACATCGAGCTGCGCGGCGCCGTCGGCCCCCGCAAGTGCGAGCTGGTGGCTGTGTCGACACGTGGTGACACGGAGACTGTGACCAACTGGGTGGTACCGCCCGGCGGCCGCAACGAGCCGCTCAAGCTCAGCGGTGGCACGTCGTTCGCGCCGAGTGACATCGCGCGCCTTGAGGTCAGAGACGACAAGGGCCAGGTACTGCTGTCGGTCAAGAGCTGAGCAAGACCGGTTAACCTCGTGAGCAAGCGCTCACTCTGGAGGGAAACCGGTGTTGTTCGACTCCGTTGACGAGGTGGCTCAGCGGCTGGCCGGTGCCGGCTATCTGACGTCGACCGCGATCGCGACCACGGTGTTCCTCGCCGACCGGCTCGGCAAGCCGCTGCTGGTCGAGGGCCCCGCCGGGGTCGGCAAGACCGAGCTGGCGCGCGCGGTGGCCACGGCGACCGGATCCCAGCTGGTGCGCCTGCAGTGCTACGAGGGCATCGACGAGGCCCGCGCGCTCTACGAGTGGAACCACGCCAAGCAGCTGCTGCGGATCACCGCCGGACGCGACGAGGACTGGCACGAGGCACGCGCGGACATCTTCACCGAGGAGTTCCTGCTGCCCCGGCCGCTGCTGACGGCCATCCGCAACCCGGAGCCGACGGTCCTGCTGATCGACGAGACCGACAAGGCCGATGTCGAGGTGGAGGGCCTGCTGCTGGAGGTGCTCGGGGACTTCCAGGTGACCGTGCCCGAGCTGGGCACGATCACCGCGACACGCAAGCCGTTCGTGGTGCTGACGTCCAACGCGACCCGTGAGCTGTCCGAGGCGTTGAAGCGCCGATGCCTGTTCCTGCATCTCGACTTCCCCGACGCGGACCGCGAGCTGGAGATCGTCCGGCTGCAGGTGCCCGAGGTCGACGACGCGCTCGCCCAGTCGCTCGTCCGGGTGGTCGGCGCGCTGCGGGCGTTGGAGCTGCGGAAGTCGCCGTCGATCGCGGAGACGATCGACTGGGCACGGACCCTGCTGGCGCTCGGCGCGGACCACCTCGACGAGTCGGTCGTGCACACCACGCTCGGTGTCGTGGTCAAGTACGAGGCCGACCGGAAACGCGCGATCGCCGAGCTCAAGGTCTTCGGATGAGCGTGCCCGAGCGTCTCGTGTCGTTCGTCGAGGCGCTGCGGGAGCACTCGATCCTCGCCGGTCCCGGCGAGACGATCGACGCCGCCAGGGTGCTCGCGGTGCTCGGGCTGGACGAGCGGGAGCAGGTCCGGGAGGGTCTCGCGGCCGCGTTGCTGCGCCGGTCCGGCCAGCGGGTCGTGTTCGACCAGGTCTTCGACCTGTACTTCCCCGGTTCGATGGGTGGCCGCTCCGATGAGCCACCGGATCTCCAGGCGCTGCGGGAGCAGCTCGTGCAGGCATTGGCCGCCGGGTCCGCCGGGGAACAGCAAACGCTTGCGCAGGCCGCGGTGGACGCGTTCGGCCGGTTCGGCGAGGGCAGCCAGGGCGCGGGCGGGTGGTCGGCGTACCAGACCTTGCAGCGCGTGCGCCCGGAGACGCTGCTGGTCAGGATCCTGGCGGCGCTGGGCTCGGACGATCCGGGGTTCATGGCCGACGTGCGCCGTGACGAGGTGCGCAGGCAGATCGCCGGGTTCCGGCGGATGGTCGAGACCGAGGCCCGGCGTCGGACGGCTGAGCTGCGTGGCCGGGAGACCGTGGCCCGCAACGCGGTGGCGCCGCCGTCGGACCGGGTCGATTTCCTCACCGCGGGCCGCGCGCAGCTGGCTGATATGCGCCGCGCGATCTATCCGTTGTCGAGAAAACTCGCCACCCGGCTGGCCGCGCGGCGGCGTCGGGCGCGACGCGGCGAGATCGACGTCCGCCGGACGCTGCGGCGCTCACTCGCGTTCGGTGGCGTGCCTGTTAAGCCCGCCTACAAACATCATCGGCCTGGTCGGCCGGAGCTGGTGCTGCTGTGCGACATGTCCGGGTCGGTCGCCGGGTTCGCCAACTTCACGCTGCTGCTCACCCAGGCCCTGCGCGACCAGTTCAGCAAGGTCAGGGCGTTCGCGTTCGTCGAGACCACCGACGAGGTGACCCACCTGGTCAAGGCCGGTGCCGAGGACCCGGCCGGGCTGGCGACCCGGATCCACCGCGAGGCCAAGCTGACCCGCTGGGACGGCCACAGCGACTACACGCACTCACTGCAGGTGTTCGCCGACGAGTGGCTGGACGCGGTCGGGCCGCGGACGTCGGTGCTGATCCTCGGTGACGCGCGCAACAACGGCGGCGATCCGAACCTGGCCGCGCTGCGCAGGATCGTGGGCAATGCCCGTCGCACATACTGGCTCAACCCGGAATCCCAACGATTGTGGTCGACCGGGGACTCGCTCGCCCACGAGTACGCGAGCGTGGTGGAGATGCACGAGTGCCGGACCGTGCACCAGCTGTCCGAGCTGATCACGCGGTTGCTGCCGATCTGATGGTCAGGCGTTGGGTCCGTCTGGTCGTCGGCCTGGCCACCGGGGCGTGCCTTGCCCCCGTCGAGTACCTGTACCTCCTCGTCAGGTGGCCGCGTGGCTGGGCCAGGGTGCTGACCGAGGTGGAACGCCGCAGGTTGGCGCGGTGGCACGACGTCGAGAGCTCGTCCGACTACGACGACCGGGCCGCCGTGAAGTACCTGGCGCTGCGTTCGCTGGTGGGTTTGCTCGGCGGCGGGACGTTGATCCTGCTGATCTACGGGGTGGGTGTCGCGGCGATCGGCGCGTGGCAGCTCACCGACGGCGTGATGGAGCCGCTGGACCTGGTCGCGGTCGTCCCGCTCGGCCTGGTCCTGCTGTACCTGAGCATCCAGGGGCTGGTCGGCGTGACCACGCTGGAGCGGACGTTGGCTCTGCGCTATCTGGGCCCGAGTGAGCAGGAGTTGCTGCGGCGGCGGATCACCGAGTTGTCCACCAGCCGGGCCGGAGTGGTCGAGGCGGTCGACGCCGAACGCCGCCGGATCGAACGTGACCTGCATGACGGCGTCCAGCAGCGGCTCGTCGCGCTGTCGATGCTGCTGGGCCGGACCCGGCGGCGAGCGGTGGCCGACCGGGACGACCTGCTGGCCCAGGCGCACGAGGAGGCCCAGCAGATCCTCAACGACCTGCGCGAGGTGGCGTGGCGCGTCTACCCGACCGTGTTGGACAACCTGGGCCTGGCTGACGTCCTGGCCGGGGTGGCCGAGCGCGCCGGAATCCCTGTGAAGCTGACCTTCACTGTCCCTGACCGGCTGCCCACCCAGGTGGAGACCGCCGTCTACTTCGTCGTCTCGGAGGCGGTCACCAACGCGGCCAAGCACTCCCGCGCCGACCTGGTCACCGTCGAGGCCGGTCGGCACGAGAACATGGTCACCGTGCGGATCACTGACAACGGGATCGGCGGCGCCGACCCGAGCGGAACCGGCCTGTCGGGCCTGGCCCGCCGGGTGGCCGCACTGGACGGCCACCTCACGGTGACCAGCCCGAACGGCGGTCCGACCGTCGTGACCGCGGAGGTCCCGTGCGGATAGTCCTTGCCGAGGACTCGACCCTGCTGCGTGAGGGCCTTGTCCGGCTGCTGGCCGAGGAGCGCCATGAGGTCGTCGCCGCGGTCGGGGACGGTGCCGCGCTGGTGGAGGCGGTCGCCGCGCACCAGCCGGACGTGTGCGTGGTGGATGTGCGCATGCCGCCGACACATACCGACGAAGGCCTGCGGGCGGCGTTGGAGATCCGGGAGCGCTGGCCGGGGATCGGGGTGCTGGTGCTGTCGCAGTATGTCGAGAAGCGGTACGCCACCCAGCTGATCACGTCCGACGCCGGTGCCGTCGGCTATCTGCTGAAGGACCGGGTGGGTCAGGTCGGCGAGTTCCTCGACGCGCTGGAGCGAGTCGGCGCGGGCAACGCGGCCTTCGATCCGGAGGTCGTCCGGCAGCTGCTGGCGCGCACGACACACACCGATCCGCTGTCCCGGCTGACATCACGCGAGGTGGAGGTCCTTGGACAAATGGCGCAGGGTTGTACAAACGACACAATCGCCGCCTCGCTGCACATCTCCCGCAGTGCCGTGGAGAAGCACGTGAACTCGATCTTCGACAAGCTCGACCTGCCGCGCAGCACCGGCTACAGCCGCCGGGTCCTGGCCGTGCTCCGCTACCTGGGCACATAGGTTGGAGACGTGACGATCTATCTCGCGCGGCACGGACAGACCGCCTACAACGCGGCCCGTCGGTTCCAAGGACAGACAGAGGTCCCGCTCGACGAGACCGGACAGCGGCAGGCCAAGGAACTCGCCATCAAGGTCGCCGACCTGGGCCTGGTCGAGCTGTGGTCGAGCCCGTTGACCAGGGCCCGGCAGACCGCCGAGGCCGTGTCGGCGCATCTGGGCCTGCCGATCCGGTTCGACCCGCGGCTGATGGAGACCGACACCGGCGTCTGGACCGACCGGCTGTACGACGAGTTGAACGAGGCGGACCCCGAGGCGTTCCATGGCTGGGTCACGGGCGCCGCCGACTTCGGGTTCGAAGGCGGCGAGACCTACCGCGAACAGGGCGACCGCGTGCTGGCCGCCCTGACCGAGATCGAGCGGGGACCACGTCCGGCTCTCGTGGTGTGCCACGGCATGGTGATCCGGCTCGCGCTGATCCGGCGCACCGGTTCGCCGGACATGTGGGCGAGCAGCGCGTCCGCCCCCAACGCGGTCGTGGTCGAGTTCCCGCCGCGCTGACCTTTTCAGCGCGGCTTCACAGTGTGGCCGGTCCAGGTGGCCGGTCCAGCTGCGTGTCTCGAACGAGTCGCCCGGGACTCGACGCCCAGCGACCTCCCGAGACACATCACCAGCGGGGATCAGGCAGCCTGCGGCCGAACACACAGATCACGACCGCGGCGACCGCCTGGATCGCCATCACGATGGCGAACGCGTTCCGAACACCCAGCACATCCGGTTCGCTGAGCCACAGGTACAGCGAACCGAGCGTGGCCACTCCCAGCGCCAGGCTCACCTGCTGGACCGTGACCAGCGAACCGCTGCCGACGCCCGCGAGCTCCGGGGGCACCCGCGACAGGATCACCCGGAACAACGTGGTCATCATCAACCCCTGGCCGAATCCGGTGACCACCATCGCGGGCGCGATGTTCAGCACGGTCACGTCCGGCCACGCCAGCAGCACCGTCATGATCGCGATCAGCACGCCGCTTCCCTGGATGGCTGCTCCGACCGTGATCACGCCACGCCCGTAGCGCGTCACCAGCCGACTGGAGATCAGGGACGCCACCAGGAACGCCAGGGCCATGGGCGCGACCGCGAGCCCAGCGATGAACGGCCCGTAGCGCAGGCCGTCCTGGAAGGTCACGGCGGCCACGAACATGTACGCACCGAACCCCATGAAGAACGGGAAGCTCAGGGTCAGGCCTCGTTTGATGCTCGGCATCCGCAGGACCGACGGCGGCAACAGCGCGGTCCGTCCTGATCGCTCGACACGGCGTTCGACCAGCACCAACGCCATGAACAGAACGGGGCTGGCCGCCAGCAGCAGCCATGTCCACAGCGGCCAGCCGATGGCCCTGCCTTCGGCCAGCGGCACCAGCAACGCGAACAGCGCGGCGCCGAGCAAGGCCGTGCCGGGCAGGTCCAGCGTCGCCGGGTTGGGTGAGCTGGTCTCCGGGATGCGCCGGGCCATCACCAGGCCGATCAGCCCGATCGGGACGTTCACCAGGAAGATCGGCCGCCAGCTGGTGCCCGCGATGTCGGCGGCGATCAGCGCGCCGCCCAGCAGTTCGCCGAGGACCATCGCCATCCCCGCATTGGCGCCGTAGAGGCCCAGTGCGCGGGAGCGCCGCTCCCCCGTCGTGGTCGCCTGGATGGTGGACAGGACCTGCGGGAGCATCAGCGCCGCCGACGCACCCTGCGCGATCCGGGCAGCCACCAGGGCACCGGCGGTCGGCGCGAGCCCACAGGCCAGTGAAGTGAGAGTGAACAGCGACAAGCCGATCTTGAAGAGGCGCTTGCGTCCGTAGGTGTCCCCCAGCCGTCCGCCCAGCACGAGCAGCACGCCGTACGCGATCCCGTACCCGGCGACGACGAGTTCCAGCATGGTCGCGGACGCGTTCAGGGTGCGGTCGATGGTCGGCAGTGCCACGTTGACGATGAAGAAGTCGATGATCGGCAGGGCCGCGCCGAGCAGGACCGTGATGAGTCCCCCAGTCGTCAGCCCACCGGTGTCCACCGGCGACGCGGTGGCACGCCGGAGAGTCGGTGTCGTCATGGCGACCACTGTTCTGCCTGGCAGCAGCCTGGTACCAGAGCGTGCTTATCCAGGTATATCCACTACCTGGTAACAGGATCTCCGGCGAGGCATCCTGGTGTCATGCCTCTGACGCTGCCTCCCGCCGGGGACGATGTCCGGCGCACCGCGCTGGCGGCGTTCCTGCGCAGCCGCCGGGAGCGAATCAGCCCGGAGGAAGTCGGGTTGCCACCGGGTGGCCGTCGCCGCACGCCAGGCCTGCGCCGTGAGGAGGTCGCGCACCTCGCCGGTGTCGGTGTCACCTGGTACACCTGGCTGGAACAAGGGCGGAACATCAAAGCTTCCGAGCAGGTGCTGGAGGCGATCGCGGGCACGCTCCGGCTGGACGCGCACGAACGCGCGCACATGCTCACGCTCGCCGGGTCGCCGCACCCGGTGGAGCCCACCGAATGCCGGGCGATGTCGCCACAGATGCGCCTCATCATCCGTCAGCTCGAACCGCTGCCCGCCGCTGTACTGAACGCCCGGATGGACATCCTCGGCGCCAGCCGGACGTACAGCTGGCTGTTCGACCTCGACGAGATCCCGTTCGAGGACCGCAACTCGCTGGTCCTGGGCTTCACCTACGACACATGGCGCAAACGCCTGGTCGACCGGGTGGAGAACATGCCACGGGTGGTCGCCCAGTTCCGGGCCGCCATGGTCGACCACATCGGCGACTCCCGGTGGAAGAACCTGGTCGGCAAGCTGCGGGCGGAGTCGCCGGAGTTCGAGGAGCTGTGGAACCGGCACGACGTGCAGTGGATCGAGAACCTGGTCAAACGGTTCGACCACCCCGAGGTGGGCAGGCTCGAGTTCGACTACACCAACCTGTGGTTCGGGCCGCGTAGCCAGACCAGGCTGACCACGTACACCCCCGCCAACGAGGACACCTGGGCGAAGCTGCGCGAACGGTTCCCCGTCGGCACGGACTGAGTTGTCCACAGGTGTGGACCGGCCCACGGCCGTGACACGAGCCGAGGATGGACAATGGGAATGTGATCGACCCTCGACGACTGCGGGTGCTGCGTGCCCTGGCGGACCACGGAACAGTGACCGCCGCGGGTGAGGCGCTGCACCTGACGCCGTCCGCGGTGTCGCAGCAACTGGCCGCGCTGGAATCGGAGACCGGACAGGAGCTGTTGCGCCGTCGCGGGCGTCGCGTGTCGCTGACCGCGGTCGGCGAACTGCTCGTGCAGCACGCCAACGCGGTCGCGGCCGAGCTCGAGCGGGCGCAGGCCACGCTGGCCTCGTTCGCGGCAGGCGACCAGGGGCGCGTCGAACTGGCCAGTTTCGCGTCGGCCATCACGCAGGTGGTCGCGCCGATGATCCGGAAACTGAAGCTCTTCAGCCCCGGTATCACCGTCGTGGTGCGGGACGCGGAAGGCCACGCCAGTGTGCCACTGTTGCTCGACGGCGAGATCGACATCGCGATCACCGAGGAGAACCGTCAGGCCCTGCGGACCAACGACCCCCGGCTGATCCACTACCCGCTCTACACCGAGCCTTTCGACCTGGTCCTCCCGGAGCGCCACCCCCTCGTGAACAGCAGCAAGACGCTCGCGATCGAGGAACTCGGTGACGATGAGGACTGGATCGCGCCGCTGCCGGGCAACCCGTGCCGTGACGTGGTGGAGCACGCGGTCGACCACCCGCGCATCACGCACACGTCAGACGACTTCCGCGCGATCGTCGCGCTGGTCGCTGCCGGGGCGGGGGTGGCGCTGGTGCCGCGCGACGCCTTCGTCACGCCTCGCGGCGCAGTCCGGATCAAGGTCGCGGGGACTCCGCCCGAGCGCCGGGTGCTCGTCGCCATGCGCACCGGCAGCGACCAACACCCACTGTTCAGGTCGGTTCTCGCCTGGCTGGTGGACGGAGTGTCCGACTGAAGCTCCTGAAGTGAACCTTCACAGCGCTGGTGGACGCAGGCGCCGAGGCGTTGTGAAGGGTTACTTCACAACGCCTCGGCGCCTGTTCAGGTCGATCGGCGCGCTCAGCTGTCGAGCTTGACCCGTGCCGCGACGAACGCGTCGACAGCGCGGTTGACGTCGTCGGTCGTGTGCGCGGCCGACATCTGGGTGCGGATCCGGGCCTTGCCGTGCGGGACGACCGGGTACGAGAAGCCGATCACGTAGATTCCCTGCTCCAGCAACAGGTCCGCGAGCCTGCCGGCCACCGCGGCGTCGCCGATCATCACCGGGATGATCGGGTGCTCGCCCGGCAGCAGATCGAAGCCCTCCTCGGTCATCCTGGTCCGGAACAGGGTGGTGTTGTCCCGCAGCCTGGTCAGCAGTTCGCCCGACGAGCTGAGCAGTTCCAGCGCCGCCAGTGACGCAGCCGTGATGGACGGCGCCAGCGAGTTGGAGAACAGGTACGGCCGCGACCGCTGCCGCAGCATCTCCACGATCTCGGCGCGGCCGGAGACGTAACCGCCGCTGGCGCCGCCGAGGGCCTTGCCGAGGGTGCCGGTCATCACGTCCACCCGGTCGGTGACGCCGAACAACTCGGGCGTGCCGCGGCCGGTCGGGCCGGTGAAGCCGACCGCGTGTGAGTCGTCGACCATCACCAGCGCGTCGTAGCGCTCGGCCAGCTCGCAGATCTGGTCGAGCGGCGCGAGGTAGCCGTCCATGGAGAACACGCCGTCGGTCGCGATCAGCCGGTAACGCGCGTCGGCCGCGTCCTTGAGCTGGCGCTCCAGGTCGTCCATGTCGCGGTTCTTGTAGCGGTAGCGGCGGGCCTTGCACAGCCGGACGCCGTCGATGATCGAGGCGTGGTTGAGCTCGTCGGAGATCACCGCGTCCTGGTCGGTCAACAGCGTCTCGAACAGACCACCGTTGGCGTCGAAGCAGGAGCTGTAGAGGATTGTGTCCTCGGTGCCGAGGAACTCCGACAGCTTGGCTTCCAATTCCTTGTGCGGTTGCTGGGTTCCGCAGATGAACCGGACCGAGGCCATCCCGAAGCCCCACTCGTCCAATGCGGACTTCGCCGCCGCGACCAGTGCCGGGTGGTCCGCCAGGCCGAGGTAGTTGTTCGCGCAGAAGTTGAGCACCTCGTCACCGGAGCCGACCCGGACGTTCGCGCGTTGCGGGGTGCCGATCACCCGCTCCGCCTTGTACAGGCCAGCTTCACGAATGTCGTCCAGCCCGGCCCGCAGGTCCTCGCGCATCGCGCCGTACATCAGCTCTCCGTCCAATCCAGAATGACTTTGCCGCAGTCGCCGCCCCTGGCCGTGGCGAACGCCAGGTCGTACTCGGCGGCCTTGTACCGGTGGGTGATCACGGGTGTCAGGTCGAGACCGGCCTGCAGCAGTACCGACATCGAGTACCAGGTCTCGAACATCTCCCTGCCGTAGATCCCCTTGATGTGAATCATCTTCAGCACGACGCTGGAGAAGTCGATCGGGAACTCCGCGGCGGGCAGGCCGAGCATCGCGATCCGGCCGCCGTGCGACATGTTGGCGATCATGTCACGCATCGCGCTGGGCTGCCCGGACATCTCCATGCCCACGTCGAAGCCCTCGGACATGCCCAGAACGGTCTGCGCGTCGGCGATCGAGGCATGGCGCACGTTGAGCGCCAGGTCCACGCCCACGCGTTTGGCCAACTCCAGCCGGTGGTCGCTGACGTCGGTGATAGCGACGTGACGGGCACCCGCGTGCCGTGCCACGGCCGCGGCCATGATCCCGATCGGCCCGGCGCCGGTGATCAGCACGTCCTCGCCGAAGACGGGGAACGACAGCGCCGTGTGCACGGCGTTGCCGAACGGGTCGAAGATCGCGGCCACGTCCGGGTCGATCGCGGTGCGGTGCACCCAGGCGTTCTGCTCCGGCAGCATGGCGTATTCGGCGAACGCACCGTTGCTGTGCACACCGAGGCCACGCGTGTTGGCGCAGAGGTGGCGCCTGCCCGCCTTGCAGTTGCGGCACTTGCCGCAGACGAGGTGGCCTTCCCCGCTGACCAGGTCCCCGACGTTGACCGTGGTGACGGCCTGGCCGATCTCGACGACCTCACCGGCGAACTCGTGGCCGACCACGAGTGGCGTGCGAATGGTCTTGGCCGCCCAGTCGTCCCAGGCGTCGATGTGCAGGTCCGTGCCGCAGATGCCGGTGCGCAGCACGCGCACCACCACGTCGTTCGGGCCCGGTGCGGGGTCCGGGACGTCGGTGAACTCCAGGCCCGGGCCCTCGACAAGCTTGACGAGTGCCTTCATGCGGGCAGTGTGGGCCCGGGCCTGTAGTTCAGTCCATCAGGACTTTCTGAAGTCCTTTGTTAGCGCAGCTTGAATAGCCGCACCGGTTGGACACCGACCTGCTGTTCCGCACTCTCCCGCTCAGTGGTCGCAGCAGATATGTGTCGCCCATTCGGGTTCGTGCCACCAGTGCCGCCGCGTGGCCGACGGCAGCGCGGGCAGCACCTCGTTGGCGGCCTGACGGCCGTTCACGAGGGCCTGGTCGCGGAACGGCGCCAGCAACTCCTCGACCGTCCGCTGGACGCCGCCCACGACCGTGCGCCGCACTGCGGCCGCGACCTTGATATCGGCTAACGGGTTGCCGTCGACCAGTACCAAGTCCGCATATGCGCCGGGCTTGAGCACGCCGATCCGGTTGTCCAGGCCGAGCCACCGAGCCGGGTTGCCGGTCGCGGTGATCAACGCCTCCCGCGGTGTGAAGCCGAACTTCACCATCGCCCGCAGGTTCTGGTGCAACGAGACAGCCATGTTGTCCAGCGGCGCGTCCGTGCCGGTGATGACGAGCCCGCCGCCCCGGTGCACCCGCAGCGCCATGTCGACGTTCGCCGCGAGCGCCCTCGCGGTCGGTGTGCCCGGCGTGCCGATGGCGTTGACCTCGTTGCGGAGCCGGTCGTACTCCCACTGCGGGAACAGCACCTTGGTCCGCTCGTCGGTGAACAGCGACTTGTCCTCGCCGTACATGAACTTGGAGTTGAACAAGGTCGGCGTGAGCGACATGCCCGACCTGGTGAGCAACGTGACGGAGTCCTGGTACGCCCGGCCGGTGCGGCTCACCGTGTGCGAGTAGCCGAGCCGGTTGGTCGCGCCCGTGTGCTCCATGCCGTCCATGCCGACGTTCGCCGCAGGGTAGAGGTAGTGCGACGACAACGGCAGGCCCGCCGCGTGTGCCGCGCGGACCACCATCTGCTGGAACTCCACCGGCATGCGGACGTAGGTCTTGATCATGTCGTACTCGAGCGCGACCGCCCGTGACATCTCCAGGTCCAGCTGACGGCGCGACAGCGTGGGCCGCATGAAGTTGTAGTAGATCCGCGAACCGTCGACGGCCTCGCCGGTGGCCAGGAACCGCGGCCCGACCCGGCTGCCGGATTCGAGCGCCTCCCGCGTCTCCACCATCTGGTACGCCGGGTCACCCGGCGACCGTGTCGTGGTCACGCCGTACGCGAGCCACAGCCTGCCCTGCCGGTCGCCCCACGCGCGGCCACGCAGATGCCAGTGCACGTGCGCGTCGACCAGCCCCGGCATCGCGACAAGCCCGCTGGCGTCCACGGTGTCCGAGCCGCCGCGGTGCGGCCGGATCTCGGCGATCCGGCCGCCCTCGATGACGATGTCCACGTCGTTGCGCAGCCGTTCGGCCTGGCCGTCCCACACCGCGCCCGCGTGGATGATCGAGCGGTCCGGCGGGGCAGGGCGCCGCCAGGTCGCCGCGAGCCGGATCGCGCGGGTCCGTCCGCCGTCGATCCCGGCCACCCGGAGCTGGCCGTTGGACAGGTAGACCAGCGCGTTGGATCCTTGCCAGGCAAGCGAATCCGTGACCTCGTCGGTGACCTGCCTCGGCGCTCCGGTCATCTTGCCCGCGGCGTCAACCGGCGCGATCCAGGCGACGCTCTCCACGACGAACGCGAGGTACTTCCCGTCCGGCGACCACAGTGGACCGTCGTCGCCGCGGGTGGCCAGCGACCGGAACGGCATCGGCTCGGCGTAGCGCAACTCGCCGCCGCGCAGGTCGACCGTGAGGATCTGGCTGGTGCCCTCGCGGTAGCGTTTGGAGAACGGCTTCACAGCGGCGAGCGCAATCACGTTCCCGTCCGGCGACCAGCTCGGCCGTCCCGGCATGAACAACGCGGGAGTGACCTGCTGGACCTTGCCGGTGGCCACCTCCAGCGTCCACACCGCACCGTCCTGGTCGACGTACGCGACCTTGCGGCCGTCCGGCGAGAACCGCGGCATCGTCTGCGCGCCGGGCAGCGAGGTCAGGACCGTGTCCTTGCCGCTGGCCAGATCCCGCAGCCACAGGTCCGCGGTGCCCAGCCGGTCGCTGGCGTACAGCAGGCTCTTGCCATCCGGCGAGAAGTCCGGGTCGGAGTTGAAGTACTGGTCGCTGATGACGCGCTTGGGCACTCCCCCAGTGCTCGGCGCTGTGTAGATCGCGTTCAAAGCGCGGTAGGCGATCTGCGACCCGTCCGGTGACACGACCGGGCTGGCGATCCCCCGGACCGGGCGTGGCACTGGCGAGTCGAGGTCGCGCACCCGGTGGCGGTAGTCGCGGCGGGCCACCGAGACACCGGCTTCCAGCGGGATGTCCTGGGTGGTGGTGCCGGACCGGCGGCGGATCCGGCCGTCGGCGACGTACAGGACGTCCTGGCCGGTCCAGGTCGCCGCGAACCCGAACACGTCCTCGTCGTGCGTGAGCTGCTGCTCGCCGAGCATCAGGTGGGCGTCCGGTCCACGCAGCAGCGTGTAGCTCGGTGTCTGCCCGTCGGGCCCGAACGCCGGGCCGTAGAGCTTGTCGATGCCGGTGGCCGTGACGAGCCGCTTGCGTTCTCCGGTCGCGGGTGTGACGACGTCGATCGCGGTGTCGTTGACCGTGAACACGAGTCGCTGCCCGTCCGGCGACCACTTCGGCGTGGCTTCCTCGTCCGGTGTCGACGTCACCGCGGTGAGCGCGCCGGAGGCCAGCTCGAGCAGCCAGATGCCGTAGCTGCCGTCCCGGTCACTGCTGAACGCCAGTCGCCTGCCGTCCGGTGCGAAGGCCGGTTCGCGGTGGTCGTGTGCGCCGCTGGTGAGCTTGCGCGGGGCGCCACCGGCCGCGTCGATCAGGTACAGGTGGAAGTTGCCGTCGCGGTACGACTGGAACGCGATCTGCCTGCCGTCCGGCGACCAGACCGGCAGGGTCGCGTCCTGCAGGTCGTCGGTCAGTCGGGTGGCGCGGCCGCCGGTCGCGGACAGCACCCAGATCCCGGTCACCAGGTCGACCGCGATCCGCCTGCCGTCCGGCGACAGCGCGGCCGACATGTTGGTGCCCTCGCGTAAGACGATCCGACCAGTGGCGCCTTCCTCCGGGTCGGCGGCCGCCGTCGAGGCGCCCGCGATGGTCAGGCCCGCGGCGATTTGACCGCTTCGGTAAAGAAGTTCCCGCCTTGACAGTCCCTCAGGTGACATATTTACCTCCCGGTCGGCAACTATGCCGTGCCGGATCTTCCGAGTCCATCGCTCTTCGCCGCGCGGCGGGCACGCGCCGTGACCGTCCCGCTAAGCTCAAAGGCCCCACAGGGAGGTAGGGATACACAGTGGACGGTGAGCGCGCTCCGGGCCGTGCGGGCAGGATGGGACGGTGACCCAGAAGGCAGTGCCGCGGTTGCTGATCGTGGCGGACGACGAGGAGCTCGTCACGCGTCTCGGCGAGTTGCTGACCGGCGCCGGGTACTCCCATGATGTCGATCCGGCGATGGCGATGGCGCTCGACGCGCACTACGACGTCATGATCGTGGACAGCACCGCAGCGAACCTGGACCTGCTCGCGGCGATGCGCCGCAAGGCGCTGACCACCCGTGCGCTGGTGCTCTCGCGGATCGGCTCGGACGCCGACCAGGCCGACGCGATGGCCGCAGGTGCCGACGACTACCTGCCCAAGCCGTTCCTCCCGGCCAGGCTGCTGGCGAAGGTCCGCGGCCTGCTGCGCAGGCACATCGACAACGCCGAGACGATTCCCTTCGGCCGCGCCCAGCTGGACGTGCGCCGCTACGAGGTGGTGCTGCCCCGCGGCAAACGGGTGTCGTTGTCCGTGCGGGAGTTCGACCTGCTCCGCACACTGGCGGCCAGGCCGACCGTGATCTACCCGAAGGCGGAGCTGCGCACTCGCGTGTTCGGCACCGAGGCCAGCGAATCCACCGTGGACACCTACGTGTACTACCTGCGCAAGAAGCTGGGGCAGGGCGTGGTCCGTTCGGTGTACCGCCTCGGCTACAAGGCGGGCAGCATCGCGCCGTGATCACGCGGGCATCAGCAGTGCACCGGAGCGCTTCACCCGGCGTGTGGTCGGCGCCGTCTCCACCTGAAGCACGCCGGGCAGCACACCGATCCGGTCGGCCAGGTAGTCGTAGAACGCGTCGGCGTCACGGCAGATGACGAACGCGAACATGGTGGTCGGGCCGGTGACGGCGGCGGCGAACGCGATCTCGGGGTGTTGGGCGAGCGCGGCGGCGACCGTGTTGAGCTGAGCGGGCGCGACCGTCATCCACAGCCCGACCTCGATGGTGTAGCCGAACAGCGGCGGGTCGGCTTCGATGTCGAAGTACAGCCTTCCCGCGTGCCGCAGGTCGGCCAGCCTGCGGCGAGCGGTGGACTCGGGCACGCCGGTGGCGGCGGCCAGCGCCGGGTAGCCGACGCGGCTGTCCTTGGCGAGCTCGGTGAGCAGGAGCCGGTCGGTGTCGGTGAGCTCGGCCTGGTCAACGGGCCTGGCGTCGGCGTCCGGTGGGCGCAGCTGGTCGATCTGGTCGCGGGTGAGCGTGCCCCGGTCATGACTGCTGTGGGTCCGGATGATGCAGGTGAGCTCCGTGCCACCGGAGGCCAGGCTCACCCACGCACTGTCGTCCCGGCGAGCGACCGTGGCCGCGACAGCCAACGCCGCCACGGGGGCGCACTGGATGCGCACGATCTAGCGATGTCGGTATACGCAGGATGTGCCCGTGAATCTGACGGGGCGCCGGTGGTGTTGCCAGGCTGGGCTCATGAACACGACCAAGCCGCCCCCTCAAGCAGCGGTCACCCAAGGCGACCTGCGCGGACGCTGGCAGAACGGAGTCGCCGCGTTCCTCGGCGTGCCGTACGCGGCGCCACCTGTCGGCCCACTGCGGTTCCGGGCGCCCCAGCTGACGGAGCCGTGGCGCGGCCCCCGGGACGCGACACGGCCGGGGCCCGCCGCGCCGCAGCCACGGTCACGGCTCGCCGACGCGATGGGCGACTACACCCAGGAGCAGTCCGAGGACTGCCTCACCCTGAACGTCTGGACGCCGGACCTGACCGGCGGGCCGAAGCCGGTCCTGGTGTTCCTGCACGGCGGCGGCTTCCTGAGCGGCTCGGGCGGGCTGGACTGGTACAGCGGCGCCGAGTTGGCCCGGCACAGTGGGATCGTGGTGGTCACCGTCAACTACCGCCTGGGTGTCCTGGGTTTCCTGGACACAGGGTTCGAGGACGCGCGCAATCTCGGTGTGCGGGACCAGATCCAGGCACTGCGGTGGGTGCGGGGGACATCGCCGCGTTCGGGGGCGATCCGGACGCGGTGACGGTCTGCGGCCAGTCCGCGGGCGCGATGTCGATTGTCGCGATGCTGTCCGGCACGGCCGGGCGTGGGCTGTTCCACCGCGCCATCCTGCAGAGCACACCGGCGGGGATGCGCCCGCAGACCGTCGAGGAAGCACAGGCGCGGGCAACCCAGTTCCTCGGTGTGCTGGACCTCCAGCCGAACCAACTGTGCGATTTGTCGACGTCCGAACTACTCGCGGCACAACAGGAAATCAGTCGTCGCAACGCGCCCATGCTCGGCCCAGTCCCCACGTTCCAACTCGTCGCGGACGGCGAGATCGTCGCCGACGATCCGCTCGCCACGGTCGGCGAACGCGGCGCCGACGGCATCCCGATTCTCGTCGGCACCACGCGGGACGAGGCGACCGCGTTCCGGCCCGGCGCCGAACGGGAGGCCGCGATCACCGAGTCCCTGTTCGCCGGACCGACCCTCAGGTTGGCCGAACTGCTTGCCCGGAACGGGAACCCGGCGTGGGTGTACCGGTTCGACTGGAGCGCGCCCGGCAACCCGTTCGGGGCCTGCCACTGCATCGAGTTGCCGTTCCTGCTGGGCGACCGTCCCGCGTGGCGGGACGCGCCCATGTTGGCGGGCGCGGATCCCGGCGAGTTGGCCGCCCTCACCGGAATCATGCGGCAGGCCTGGACCAGTTTCATCCATGGAGGACAGCCGGGTGTTCCCGACTGGGTCGCGTATCAACCGCAACAGCACGCTGTCATGCACCTGTCCACATCACCCGAGATCCACAAAGGATAGTAACGATCACGGAAACGGCGGGATCGTGTACGAGCCATGAAGAACCGATCAGTCGCCTGGCTCGACCGTCGCCGCCATGTCGAGCAGGGCCTTGCCCAGCTGGCGGGCCTCTGCCGGGAGTAGGTGGAGCTTCGTGCGGTCACCGGGCAGTTGGCCGACGACGATCCGCGGTCCGATCTCACGAACGTGCTGGTCGAGATAGATCACGAGTTCGGTGGGCCGGTAGTCGGCAGGATTGTGCGGCTTTCGCCCACTGACGTTCATGTCCTCAGTGGACAGAAGCACGTTGCGCACCTCGTCGGAGATGTGCCGCCGGTCTCCGTTATCCAGGTCGGCTTCGTGGAACTCGTCGCACCACGTCGGGCACGGCCCATGAAGCCAGAAGGGCAGCGGTGTCCCGGCGCTGTTCATGGTCGACGTCCGTCCACTATGGCTTCCAACTGGATCAGCGTGCAGCCGCGCAATTGTCGGACAAGACTGAATGCTTGCACCCACCTGATCCTCGGGTCGTCGAAAGCGACAACTTCCCGCCCTGCCAACACTGGCCCATCCTTACCCTGGGCGTAAAGGGATCCACGTACTCCGACGACGGGACAGTCACGGACCCGGATGACCGCTGCTCCCTTCCTCAGCTTGGGACACAAACGCGCGGACACTTCGACGCAACGCACACATATCGGTGGCTCCGCGTTGGCCATGGCGTCCGGCCATCCGGGCCAGTCCTCACGGAAGTCCGGCAGCAGCCACAGGATTCCGTCAGGTGTGCGGTCAGCCGACTGACCGCACACCTGACACAGCAACCGCCGCATAGCCCGGCGCTGCCGCAGCGAGTGAACGTCACCGAACTCCGGCCGTCCTTCACCCGGCCGTGAGGCCGCGCGAACCCACAGCACGCCACCGGAATCCCGATCCATGACGGTCTCGTCGGCGTAACCGATGCCACCACGGGGCCGACAAACCAGTTCCCCGGAAAAATCTTGCTCCGCAGACCAAGCCGTGATGTACGGAACCGTGATGCGACCAGGTTCGATATCGTTGCTGTTTGACGCCATGGCAACTTGCCAACCTTACGATGGTATCGGTGACGAGAATCAAGAAACGCAGAACTGCAGCCGGTCAAAGACGGGCTGATTCGATGACTTCAATGTCTGCGGCAGCGAACAGGCGGGTGCCGACATGTTCGATGTCGACGGGAAACAGATGACCGTTCCAGTCCCATTCGTAGAGGGCGACGGTTCCGAATCTCCGGTGTCCACGGATGTCTTGCCTGATCCTGACCCGTGTGCCGGGGTATGGGCGGCCATTGGTGGGCCGCGGTTTGGTGCGGCCGAACACGCCCGCCGTGAGGTCTGCCGGTTCGCACTGGGGTGTAGCCATGAGCGTTCCTATTCCGGTCGAGGTTCCTGCGCCGCGTTGTATCCGACCTGGAGGAACAGGATGTGGGCGATGTTGTGGACTTGACCGTCACAGCGAGGTTCACACGCCAGCCAGCGGAGAGGGCTACCCTGGGTGATGTCGTAACCAGGGCATCTGCGGTGATCCGGGCGGTGTGAGACGTGGGCCGTGAGTCGGAGACCATCACTCGAACGCGTCGCGAATTGGGCAAGCGACTCGTCACCTTTCGGTCCGCTGCCGGGCTGACTCAGACCGAACTGGCCGCCCGGGTGCGGTGTGACCGCACCACTCTGACCCATATGGAGAACGGCCGTCATGGTGGCTCGGCCGATTTGTGGGGAATGCTCGACACCGTGCTGGCCGCCGACGGCATGCTGATTACGCCCTACATGGGCCTCCAGGCCATGATCGGGGCGGAGCAGCGCCAGCTTCAGCAGGCACACGCGGTTGAGGCTCAGGCTCGCGTGACTGGTCTTCGGCAGGCTCACAGCGAAGGCGCTGCTGAACAGTTGCTTGTTGCCACGCAATGCAGCGAGCTGGCGACGAACGAGTTCGCCGATGACGAGTTGGCAGCCGTGGAACTCGCCCGCCGAATCATGGCCAGTGACGTGTCGGACGAGACGCTTACCCGGTTGGAGACCGCGTTCGACGACCTAGCCATGTCCTACCCCAAGGTTCTTCCGTCCATCTTGTTGGGACGGTTGCGCCACTATCTCGCCTATGTGGCACAACTCGTTGACAAGAAGGCCACCTTCTCCCAGAAGCGGCGTTTGCTCACCGTCGCCGGATGGTTGTCACTGCTCGCCGCCACTGTGCACATCGATCTGAAACAGCGAAGCGCGGCTACAGCCCGACTGAAGACAGCGGCCGAGTTGGCCCGTGAATCCGAGCACGATGAGATCCGCGCCTGGTGCTACGAAACCGAGGCATGGCGAGTGTTGACTGACGGCAACTACTTGCGTGCGATGGAACTTTCCCAAGCCGCACAACGGTTCGCCCCGCGAGGGTCGTCAGCGTTGATCCAGTCGACCATGCAGGAAGGGCGTGCCAGCGCCCGCCTCGGCCAGCTCGAAGCCACATATGCGGCAGTCAGCCGTGTACACGGCTATGTGGCCAACCTGTCGCGCCCCGAATGCCCAGAACACCACTACCGATACGACCCGGACAAAGCTGTCGCATACACCGCGACAACTCTTGCATGGGCGGGTGATCCAGCTGCCGAAACCTACGCCAGGGAGACCATCACCAGGCTCGCACCGACCGGTGATATCACCACCTGGCCCCGCCGCGTCGCCAGCGCCAAACTCGACCTGGCCCTCACGCTTCTGATCACCGACCAACTCGATGAAGCGTGCCACGCCACACAGCAGGCGCTCGAATCCCGCCGAGTCGTACCGTCCAACCACTGGCGAGCAGCGGAAGTCATCGCGGCGGTGGAGCGAAAACAGCTACCAGAAGCCAAGGACTTGAAAGACGCATACCAACAACTCACCAGCTCGACATGAAAAACCGGTGCGAACGATCCGTCCGCACCGGTTCTCCCCAGCTCAGAAGTTGATCATGTGTCCGGCCAGGCCGTGGATGGCCTCCTTGACGGCCTCGCCCAGCGTCGGGTGGGCGTGCACGTTGCGGGAGACCTCGTGCACCGTCAGGTCCCACTGCTGGGCCAGGGTCAGCTGGGGCAGCAGCTCGGTGACGTCCGGGCCGATCAGGTGCGCGCCGATGATCTCGCCGTACTTCGCGTCGGACAGGATCTTGACGAACCCGGCCGAGTCGCCGAGGCCGTGGGCCTTTCCGTTGGCGGTGAAGGGGAACTTCGCCACCTTCACGTCGAAACCGCGCTCGCGGGCCTGTGCCTCGGTCCAGCCGAAGCTGGCGATCTGCGGCTGGCAGTAGGTCGCGCGCGGGATCATCACGAAGTCCAGTTCCATGGTCTCCGCGCCCGCGATCGTCTCGGCCGCCACGACGCCCATCGACTCCGAGGCGTGCGCCAGCATCAGCTTCGCGGTCACGTCGCCGATCGCGAAGATGTGCGGCACGTTGGTGCGGCCGCGGCCGTCGATCTCGATCGCGCCGCGGTCGGTCAGCTTGACGCCGGTGTTCTCCAGGCCGTACCCGTCGACCTTCGGCGCGAACCCGATGGCCTGCAGGACCTTGTCGGCCTCCAGGACCTGCTGCTGACCGTCCTTGGACACCGTCACCCGCACGCCGCCGCCGGTCTCCTCGATCGACTCCACGCGGGTCGAGGTGAGTACGTTGATGCCCAGCTTGCGGTAGCGCTTGAACAGCTCCGCGGACACCTCCTCGTCCTCGAGCGGGACCATCCGGTCGAGGAACTCGACGATGGTGACCTGCACGCCGTAGTTGTGCAGCACGTACGCGAACTCCACACCGATCGCGCCCGCGCCCGCGATGATGATGCTGTCCGGGATGTCCTCGGCGAGGATCTGCTCCTCGTAGGTGACCACCCGGTCGCTCTTGGCCGTTCCCGGCAGCAGCCGCGGCTTGGCGCCCGCCGCGATGACGCAGTGGTCGAACGTGATCCGCTCGCCGCCGACCTCGATGGTGTTGGCGTCGACGAAGGTGCCGTAGCCGTTCACCTCGGTGATGCCGTTCTTCTTCATCAGGAAGTGCACGCCCTTGACGCGGCCGTCGGCCACCTTGCGGCTGCGGCGGAACGCCTCGCCGTAGTCCAGGCTGACCGTGCCGTCGACCTTGATGCCGTACGCCTTGGCTTCCTTGGTGAAGATGTGTGCCAGTTCGGCGTTGCGCAGCAGCGCCTTGGACGGGATGCAGCCGACGTTGAGGCACACGCCGCCCCAGTAGCGCTCCTCGACGACGGCCGTCTTCAGGCCCAGCTGCGCCGACCGGATCGCGGCGACGTAGCCACCGACGCCTGCCCCCAGGACGACAACATCGAAGTGTGTGGTCATGGCCTTCACCTTATGACGCTCCTATTAGGGTGACCGAACCGACGAGAGGGGGCTCACGATGAGGCGGCCGCGACTACCTGATCACCTGGACATACTGCTGAGCGACGAGCCTGTCGTCGACTTGTACTCGCACGGTCCGTGGCGGGTGCCGGACGGACTGCTCGCGGAGATCGCGGAGCGGGCGCGCGTGCTCAACAGCGACCCGCGGGTGGCCGAGCTGCCGTACACGCTGACCGATTTCTACGGCGGGCCCGCCACTGTCGTCGGCGCTGAGCTGTGGTGCGTGATCCCGTACCTGTCCGGTGTCGCGGCCGTTCGCGGCGGCAACCGCGCGGACCTTGAAGCTGAGCTACTCAGCGCGTTCCGGGCCGAGCAGGTGCCGGTCAACCGCGACCCGACCTGGTACTCCGCGCGGACCAACAAGTTCCGCCCGCCCGGCGACTGGCTGATCACCGCGGCCGGTGACGACCCCGGCAAGCGGGAGCTGGCCTGCCAGCTGGCCAGGGAATGCCTCGACGTGTTCGCCGGGATCGAGCCGTTCGACCGGCGCCGCCAGGCCGCCGTCAAACTGTACGAGCTGCCGAAGCCCGAGCAGGAGGGCCGCGTCCCGTACGCCAACCTCGTCAACTTGTGGGCCCGCTCGGCCACCGACGAGATCCTGGCCGACCTGCCGGAGCTGGCCGGGACGGTGAACCACCTGGAATGGGTGGTCACCGGGTTCGTCGCGGCGCACGACCGGCTGCGCTCGGTGATCTCCGGCTGGGAGTCCGCGTCGGCCATCGCGTGCCTGCTGCAGCAGGTGGGCGTGTGGGAGAGCCCTGCCGAGTTCGCGGTGTTCACCGACGCGAACCTGTACGAGAACGTCAAGAAGTACGTCGGCCAGCCGTTCGCCGAGAGCTGGGCGAACGAGGTCCGCGCGTGGCTGGCCCGCGGCCTGATCGAGGGCGAGGCGGACGCGTGCCGGGCGTGGCTGGACATGGCGATGCGCCTGGAGGCGTGTTTCCGCGGCCTGCCCGACGGGCCGAACTCGACCGGGTCGATGATTCCGGTGACCAGCTTCCAGCGGACCCTCCGGGAGATGTTCACCCGGCGGCCGTTGCTCAACCCGCTGGAGTCGAGGTTCGGGGTGGTCACTCGGGAGCGCCAGGACCCGCCCGCGCCGGACCAGCCGGAGTTTTCCCTGGTGGGGCAGCCTGAGCTGGCGTCGGCTGTGCGGGACCTGCGGGTGCCGCGGCCGGGTGTGGAGCGTCAGGTCCGGCTCATGGTCACCGGTCCGGACGCGACCGGGCGGCGGACAGCCGTGAGCGCGTTGGTCCGCAACCTGGTGGACAACCGGGTCGTGACGTCGTCGCGCTGGGTCTCCGACCCGATCTACACCACGCTGGACGCCAGCAGCGCGCTGCAGCAGCTGACCAGGGACGTCCGCGAGTGCCTCGCCGAGCGGACGCTGCTGGTCATCGACGGGCTGGACCGGATCGTCGGCTTCGAGCGGTGCGGCACGGCGGTGGCCGAGGAACTGCGCCGCAGCCTCAAGCGGCATCCCGAGCTGAACGTCATCGTGGTGTGTGGGCCCGGCGGCGACACCAGGTTGTTCGACACCAACCCGGCGCTGTACCAGTTGTTCCGGGTGGCGCGGACGACCGAGTTCACCGACAAGCATTATGCAGAGCTGCTTAAAAGGGCGGTGGCCCGGCGGGGCGCCACGGTCAGCCGCTCGGTCAGTCTGGCGGCCGGTGTGCTGCTCACCCGCACTCCCCCGCTGCTGAACCTGCGCGGCGCCCGGCTGGTCGAGCATGTGGCCGAACAGTCGGTGCTCGCCGCGCGCAAACGCGCCAAGGTCGGGCCGTCGCGGTCGGTCAGCGTGACCGAGGCCGACCTGCCTCGCCAGCTCGTTCCCGGCGACCAGGCCGGGTCCGATCCGCAGGCCGAGCTGGACTCGTGCGTCGGCCTGGAGAACGTCAAGCGGGAACTGACGCTGCTGGTGGCCGAGGAGAAGGCGCACCGGATGCGCCGCGAGGCCGGGATGGTGGTGGACGCCCGCGCGCGCCACATGGTGTTCACCGGGCCACCCGGCACCGGCAAGACGATGGTGGCGCGGATTCTCGGCCGCATGTTCGCCGCGACCGGTGTGCTGTCGTCCGGGCACATCGTGGTGGTCGACCGCGCGGACCTGGTGCACGGCGAGGGCTGGGAGATCGGGCCACGCGTGCGGCGGCTCGTCGACCGTGCCGTCGGCGGGGTGCTGTGCGTCGAGTCCGCGCACGAACTGCAGCCCAGCGACGACGACTGGCGCAACCGGGAGACCGTCAACGCGCTGCTGGCCGCTGTGCAGAGCCACGCGAAGGATCTCGTGGTCGTGCTGACCGGGCCGGACGCCGCCGTCAACGGCCTGCTGAAGTCCGAGCCGGACCTGGCCGCGTACTTCCCGTCGGTGCTGCGGTTCCCCGCGCTGACCGAGGACAGTTTCGTGACGCTGTTCGAGGCCAGGGCCGCGGCCGCCGGGTTCACCCTGCATGACGGCGTGCTGCAGAAGGTCCGCAGCCTGGTGGCGTCCACGCCGACCGGCAACGCCCGGCTGGCGATCGGGCTGCTCGAACGCGCCAGCGCCCGGCAGGCCCGGCGGGTGCTGGCCGACGGTGTGGTCGGCACGGACGAGTCGCTGCACGAGATCCTCGCCGACGACGTGCCCGACACGCTGGCCACCACGTCGTGGGTGGAGCTGCCCAACGACCCGCTCTCGGAGATCGACAAGCTGATCGGCCTCGAGTCGGTCAAGCACGAGGTCCGGTTGCTGGTGTCCGAGGCCAAGGCCGACCGGTTGCGCCGCGAGGCCGGGATCCCGCTGGCCTCCCCCACGCGCCACCTCGTGTTCACCGGCAGCCCCGGCACCGCGAAGACGACCATGGCCCGGCTGCTCGCGGCGGTCTACGCCAAGCTCGGTCTGCTGTCGTCCGGGCATCTGGTCGAGGTCTCCCGCGGCGACCTGATCGGCGAGTACCTCGGCCAGACGGCGCCGAAGGTGCGGACCGCGGTGGCCAAGGCGCTCGGTGGCGTGCTGTTCATCGACGAGGCCTACTCGCTGACCGAGGCGTGGTACGACGACTACGGCTCGGAGGCCATCGCCGAGCTGATCAAGCTGATGGAGGAGCACCGGGAGGACCTGGTGGTCATCGTCGCCGGATACGACGGCAAGATGGCCAAGTTCATGGACAAGAACCCGGGCCTGGCGTCCCGGTTCCCGTCCAAGCTGCGGTTCCCCGACTACAGCGACGACGAGCTGGTCGCGATCTTCACGGCGATGACGTCGAAAGCGGGCTACGAGCTGCACCCCGACGTGGTCCCGGCGCTGCGCGCGCTGCTCAGGCGCACCTCGCGGGGCGAGTCGTTCGGCAACGGCCGGTTCGTGCGCAACATGTTCGACCGGGCGGTGGCTCTCCAGGGCCACCGGATCACCAGCAACGACGAGTCGTCACCGGAGGTGCGGCTGCTGCTGGCCGAGGACCTGCCGGAGTCGCAGGACAGCGGCCACGACGCGCCCACCGGCCAGTATCTCTGACATCTGGACAACGCGTTGGACATCTGTACAAGCCGAAGATTGCCTGGTCAGAACGGGATGTCGGTGCGGCGGCGCAGTGACCGCACCTGCAGCGGGATGGCCGGTGGAACGACCGTGGCGGCGTTCTCGCACGGGGTGGCCAGGCAGATCTGGTTGCGGCCGCCTTCCTTGGCCGACAGCAGCGCGGCGTCGGCGGCCAGCACCAGCCGGTCGACGTCCACACCGGAGTCGGGGTAGACGGCGGCGCCCATCGACACCGTGACGCCGTCCAACACGATGGTCTGACCGGTCTTGGCGTGCGTGATGGACACCGGGGTGTTCGCCAGGCGCAGCCTGATCCGCTCGCCGACCATGAGCAGTTCGGCGCAGGTCGTCCCGGGCAGCACGACGGCGAGTTCGTCACCGCCCCAGCGGGCGGCCAGGTCACCTCGGCGGATCTCGGAGCGGACCACCCGGACGACCGACTGGAGCGCCTGGTCCCCGGCGGGATGGCCGTAGCTGTTGTTGATGTCGCTGAACTTGTCGACGTCCATCATCAGCACGCCGACGTTGGCGCCGACCAGCTGCGCGCGGCGCAGCTCGGCGCCGACCACCTCGGACCAGAACGTCGGCGCGGCCAGCCCGGTCTTGTCGTCGGTCCGGGCCTGACGCTGGTACTGCGGGAGCAGCAGGTCCCGGTGCAGGGCGAGCACGGTGACCATCAGCACCGGCACAACCCACGGGTTGGACGCCTCCAGCGCGGCGACCGCGATCCCCAGGCCGAGCGCTGCGGCCACGACCAACTGTTCGGACAAGTCGCCCAGCGCGCCGCGGGCCGTGGTGTCCGGTGAGGACAGCAGGATCGCGCCGACGACCATGGCGTAGTTGATGAGCCACCACGTGGTGGCCGCGGCGACCACGATGACCAGCGACCATGGACCCACCGGGACACGTGGCGCGTTTTCCAGGCCACCCGCCCTGAGCACGGCGGACGCGCAGGCGCTGGCGATGACGAAGGTCGAGGCGGAGAAGATTTTGCGGTGCCAGACGAACGGGCCGTAGACCCGTACGGCGCAGTACGTGTACGCGATCGCCACAAGGACGACGACGAGCGGCAGCGGCAGCAGCAGCACCCCGGTGAACACCCAGAGTGACTTCAGGTTGGTGTACGGGACGCCGTCGCCCGTCTGCTCCCGCCTGCGTTCGATGCTCCGCGCTGCCTCCAAATGGAGCAGCGAGGCCGCGGCGAGCACCCCGAACGACACCCATTCGGTGCTACTTACGGTCACATGCAGGCTCGCCATCACTGTGACGAGGACGGCCACCAGGTTCGTGACCAGCACATATGCCAACGACGCCGGTGGCAGCGACCAGAGTCGCCACTTTCGGGGCGAGACCCAGCGCAGCCTGGGGTTCACACTCATCTCCAGGCCCGTATCTCCAACGCGGGTCACCCGGTGAACGGTAATCGGCCAAGTCACCCGCTGTCTTTCGGCCAGTCGGGGGTCTTGTTCCGGTCCGATGTGTACAGAGAGGAACGAACATGAACGGCAACGAGTGGTTCACCAAGGGCAACGAATGGTTTGCGGGCAACGAATGGTTCGCCGGTAACGAGTGGTTCGCGGGCAACGAATGGTTCGCCGGAAACGAGTGGTCCTACCAGGCATCCTGCTGATGCGGCACGAAGGGTGGCGGGCTCGCCCTCGCTGAGCCCGCCGCCTCGGCGCCTCGTCGTCAGCAGGGCGCTGGGAGCCATTCCGGCCCGCCGCTGAGCCGTACGGGCGAACGCCGCGAACGCCCGTTCTGATCACTCACCGTAGTTTCGGGGTGAGTGGCGCATCCGCGTGGCCAGAAGTCGCCAGCCCGCTCAGCCCACGAGCGGCTGCACGGCGTCGACCCGCCAGCCGGAGTCCCCGTGCACCAGTCGCACCTTGTACTTGGCGTCGGTCCGTGCCGCCTGCGGGTCGTTGATGTTGGCGGTGTTGACCACGGCCTGGGCCTCGGCGCGGGAACCGTCTGCGCGGACGTCGGAGACGCCACGGACGGCCATCTCGACGTCGGCGAGAGCGACCACGACCTTCTTCTCACCGAGAGTCTTCGCGGTCTGTCCCCACAGGCCGCACAGCGAGCACTGGTCCGTCGAGACGCTGCGCAGCTTGCTGTCGTCATAGGACACGTACGCCGGGCCGACGGCGTCGAACAACGTCCGCACCGTCTGTTCCACCGCGTCCGCGGTCTGTTGGTCCGCGGCGGGCAGGCCGATCGGCCCGATCGGCTGCTTCTCGCTCGTGCATCCCGCGACGAGCAGCACCACCGCCGCCGCGCCGAGCAGGACAGGTCGAACCCGTGCCTGGTACACAATGCTCTCCTTCCGTTGGTCTCGACGTAGATGGCCTCTTTCGCCTGCGATGACGGCACTTTTCCCGCGCCTACCCCAGCGGGGGTAGATCAGTAGCCGCCGGGCGGTAACGACCTGCGCACAGCTCGATTCACTCCGCACACACCACCCACTATCTGGAACAAGAGCGAGTGAAAGGAAATCTCATGCGTTCAACCATCGTGCGCAGGACTTTCGCGACGGCTGGTGTCATGGCGATCGGACTCGCCATCGGTGCGAGCCCGGCGCTGGCCGCGGAAGGAACAGCCAACTCCAAGGCGGAACTGGTCAACGGGAACGTGTTCGGACAGACCATCGTCAGCCCGTTGAAAAAGGAGTTCCCGCCCGGCGGCACCGACAACCCGCAGAACATCGTGGTGCCGGGTGTCGTGCGGGTCGAGGTGAAGGCGGCGAGCACGTCGGCCACCGGGAACCAGGCTCTCGGCCAGTCGCAGGCCCGGGTCAACACAGGTGACACGAAGACCGAGATCGGCATCCCGAACGTGGGCCAGTTGGTGGTCACCAACAACACCCTCGACTCGAAGTGCTCCGCCGAGGGTGGCGTGCTGACCGGCAGCACCTTCCTCGCCGGTGCCCGGATCCGGCTGCTCGGCCCCGGCGGCATCCCGCTGATGGACATCCCGATCCCGGTGAACCCGGCGCCGAACACCGGCTACGCGCTGCCCAACGGCCTCGGTGAGGTCGTCTTCAACAAGATCGACAGGTCCAAGCCGGGCGTGATCAGCGCGACGGCCATCTCGATCTCCGTGCTGGGCAACGGTGCCGAGGTCGCCAAGACCGTCTGTGGCCCGAACATCCCGACGCCGCAGGTGCCCGCGATCGACCCGGCGGTCGGCGGCGCGTCGGCCGGTCTGGCGCTTGCCGGTCTGGCCGGGTTCGGTCTGCTGCGCAACCGCCGTCGCAAGGCCGAGATCCGCTCGGAGGCGTGACAAGCCCGGTGGGTGTGTGAGGACCGCCGTGCCCCACACACCCACCGTGTGCGCTCGCCCCGATCATCCCTGTCTTGACCGGGGTGGGCGCACAAGAGAACCGGCCTGGCTGGCACGGGGGCGTCCAGCCAGGCCGGTTTTTCTGTGCGCTTTTCCTTAACAGCAGCGTTCTGTGCACTTGTGCTTCACAGCGGAGTCAGGAAGCGCGACCGGCGGACATGAAGCCCGACTGGTACGCGTAGGCGACGGCCTGGGCACGGCAACGAACTCCCAGCTTGCGGGAGAGGTTCTTGGCGTGCGTGCGGACCGTGTCGATCGACAGGAACAGCCGCTCCGCGATCGTCTCGTTGACCAGGCCCTCGGCCATCAGCTGCAGGATCTCCGACTCACGCGGGGACAGCACGCCGCCGGGGCCGCGTAGTTCGACCACCGTGCGTGCCTTGAAATCGTCCGTGCGGACGGCGGCCACCCGCGCCGAGCGTGCGGTGGCCCGCAAGGACTCGGCCAGCACCCGCAGCGACGTGGTGGCCAGCGCCACCCCGCTCGCCCCCGCAGCCGCGGCGGCGGACGGGCCGGTGGCCGACTGGTTGAGCCTCAGCAGCACGAACACCCGCGCGGCCGCTGACAACGTGCGAACCAGCCGGAAGTCGGGGTCCATCTGGGCGTCCACCACGACCACGTCCACCCGGCGGTGCCGCAGGTGGTCCACGGCCGCCGTCGGCAGGCCGACGGTGGCGACCAGCCGTGCGTCCGGCATCCGCTCGATCATTCTGGCGACGCCTTCCCGCAGCAGCGGGACGTCACTGACAACCATCACATCGATCATGAGCTCCGCCCTAGTGACCCGATGAGCCGGAGGGCTTCCTCGTACCCGTCCGGCAGTTGCTCGCACCGCGGCCGGACCAGGCCCGCGGGTAGTCCCGACCGGACGAACCGGTCGACGATCAAGGCACCGGCGACACGCACGCGCGCGGGCACCAGCGGCCCGCAAGGCGACAGCACGGCCGCGGTGGACGGTGTGACGAGAGCCCGTGTCTCGCCACTGCCGAAAACCATCCCCAGTGAGTCGGCCGTGAGCACCATCGCGGCCGTACGGTCCAACCCGGTCAGCGCCCCCAGCGCGACCGACACGACGATCAGGCAGTACTGAGTGGACGCGTGGGCGCCACTGGCCGCGCACTGCTCGTACACCTCGAACAGCCGGGTACGCAGGTAGGCCGCGGTGGCCAGGCCCGTCACCCCGTCGTCGACGCGGGTGGCGGCCAGTTCCAGCGCGGCCGCGTCGCTCCAGCCGATCGCGGTCGTGCGCGTCCAGTCCGGTGGTGGTTCCCCGCCGACCAGGACCCAGTGCAGGGCGACCATGTCGCCGAGCGCCTCACGCAGCCCGAACCCGCAACGGGCACGGACACCGGCCAGAGTGGCCAGTGGTCCGAGCACGTCCGTTCCGGACAGGTGGGCCTCGGCGACCCGATAGGCCTCCGGTACCTCCCAGTCGTCCGGGTAGGCCCAGCCGTCACGCAGGCTGCGCGCCCGCCAGGCCGTCACCACCTCGTCAGGCCGCATCATCGGGAGCCATCAGCAACGACGTGTCGGCCAGGCCGAGCAGACGCGCCACCGCCTGTTCCGTGCGCTCGCCCGCGTAGCCGTCGCCGAACGGGTTGCGCTGCGCGGTCATCGTCGCGACGAGCTCCGGACGGCTGAGCAGCCGATGCGCCGTCGAGAGGATCCGGTGCTCGTCGGTGCCGACGAGCATCGCGCATCCGGCGTCGACCGCCTCCTGGCGCTCGGTGGTGTCGCGCAGGACCAGCACAGGCACGCCGAACGTGGGCGCCTCCTCCTGGATGCCGCCGGAGTCGGACAGCACCAGGCTGGACGCGCGCAGCACCCTGGCCAGGTCCGGGTAGTCGAGCGGGTCGGTGATCAGCACGCGGTCGCAGTCGGCCAGTTCCTGGTAGACCTGGCTGCGCACGGCCGGGTTGGGGTGCGCGGGCAGCACGACCTCGATGTCCGGGTTGAGCCGCACCAGCCTGCGCACGGCCCTAAGCACCGCGGCGATCGGTTCGCCCCACGATTCCCGGCGGTGCACGGTGACCAGCACGAGCCGGGTGTCGCCGTCGAGGGCGCGCCGCTCGATCGGGACCAGTCGCGGCTCGGTGAACGGCCGTCCGGTCACGGACTTGACCGCGTCGACGACCGTGTTGCCGACAACCACGACCTGGTCGCCCGGCACGCCTTCGGACAGCAGGTGGTCACGGGCGAGCCCGGTCGGCGCGAGGTGCACTGTGGACAGCACACCGACCAGCCGCCGGTTGGCTTCCTCGGGGAACGGTGATGCCATGTCGTGCGACCGGAGCCCGGCTTCCAGGTGCACCACGGGAATCTGCCGCCAGAACGCCACAAGCGCCGCGGCGAGCGCGGTCGCCGTGTCGCCCTGCACGATCACCGCGTCGGGCTTGCGGCACGCCCACAACGCGTCCAGCTCGGTGGACAGTTTGGACATCAGCTCGGTCTGGTCGCCGGTGACCCGGTCGATCTCCAGCTCCTCGTCGGGCGCCAGCCCGAAACTCGCCAAAGCCTGGCGGACCATGGCCGGGTGCTGCCCGCTGGCGACGAGCACCGGCCGCAGCCGTCCCGCGCGTGTCATCGCCGACACGACAGGGGCGAGTTTGACCGCCTCGGGGCGGGTTCCGGCGACCAGGTGGACCTCAGCCACGGCCAGCCTCCTTGCGACGGCTGGCGACGCGGACCATGACCAGCCCGATCACCACGAACAGCACACCGAGCACGAACGGCCACGCCGCCGAGAACCCGGTGCTGGCAAGCACTCCCGCGCCCGCACCGGCGATACCTCCGCCTACTCCGTACATGTCACCTTTCCTTCCTGGTACCGCGGGTGGCCAGCCACACCACGACGAGAACCCCGACACACGCGGTGATCAGGCTGATCACGCTGCCCAGCACCTGGTGGGAGAAGTCGAATCCGAAGCCGAGCCCCCACCACTTGGTGGCGAAGGCGATCGCGGCGAGCCGCACCTGGTTTCCGACGAACACCGTGACGATGCCCACGATCCCGGCCATGACCAGGCGTGTCCGGCTGATCCTGCGCCGCCACGCCAACACGACGACGGTGATCAGCACCGGCAGTCCGAGCAGTGCGACCGTGCATTCCGGGGTGATGTTCAGTCCGACCGCGCTGAGCTCGTCGAGCCACGCGTACGCGATGGTGCCGTCCCAGCCGCTCGCGCCGAACAGTCCGAAGAACGCCGCCGCCGCGCGGGCTTCGAAGACGCGGATGTCGTACTGGTAGTAGAGCGCGGTGACCGCGAGCAGGAGGACCGTCAGGCCGAAGGCCGCTGTGGACAGTCCAGTGAGTCTGCGTGGTCGCGCGTGGACAGCGGATGTCGTCATATCTTCGCTCCTGGCTGTGCCGGTAGACCCGGTTGCATGGGGGACTTGGTGCTCTTGGCGATGAGCTCCTGCACCGACAGAGCCGCCGGGTTCATGGCGTGCCTGCCCTCGTCCGGCATCCCGGCAGGTGTCTCGGCGACGCGGGCGGTCTTGGCCCAGCTGGTCTGGCGGCGCAGGATGCGCCACAACGCCTTGTACGTGGCCAGATAGCCGACGTAGTTCCAGACCAACATGCCGTGGCCGAGCAGGAACGCCTTGCCCATCCCGACCTGTTTGGTCCGTCTGCCGTACAGGACGCCGATCATGATGTTCGGGAAGAACGACGCGATGTACCAGAACACCGCGTACGAGATCCGCATCACCGGCGATCCGGAGGCGACGTCGGGGAATATGTGGGTGGTGCCGATGATGCCCTGGACAAGGGCGTAATGCTGGATGACCGACCACGGCAACACCACCAGCCACGGCACGAGAACGTAGGCGCACAGTTCGAGCGCGGCGATCGTGGAAAGTTTGCGTGACCGCCAGATCTCGGGGATCCGCCCGGCGCACTGCATCGTGCCCTGGTACCACCGGGTCCGTTGTTTCACCAATGCCCGATATTTGGTGACGCCTTGTTGGTCGACATACGCGTGTGGGGTGGTGACCGTGCGCCAGCCGCGAATGTTGAGGCTGATGCTGAGGTCGAGATCCTCGGTGAGGGATTTGCTCCACGGCCGTTCGCCGAGTTCCAGCACCGCGGCCAGCCTGGTGAACTGTCCGTTGCCGCCGAGGCTGACCGTGCCGACGCCGACCCTGCCGAACTGGGTGAGTGCCGAGACCATCCAGAATTCGACGTCCTGGAATCGGGTGATCAGTTTGTCGGTGTTGCGGATCCGGACGCTCAACTGCACGCCGCCGACCGTTTCCTCGTCGAACAGCGGCAGCACCCTGGTGACCGCGCCGTCGGACAGCCTGCCGTCCGCGTCCATCACACACAGCACCACGTCCTGTGTTCGCAGGCCGCGTTTGCGCACGTCGTTGAGGATGTAGCCGAGTCCGGCGTTGAGCGCCTCGCCCTTGCCCTGCCGTGCTTCGGGCAGGTCGCGCCGGACGACCACCGCGCGGTGGCTGGCGGCCCGCGCGAGGGGGCCCGTGCCGTCGTCGGAACCGTCGTCGACCACGACGACGGTCACGTGATCGCCGTTCTCCCCGAGCCTGCGCACGGTTTCCCCGATAACCTCCGCCTCATTCAGCGCGGCCACGAGAAAATAAATCTCACGAGTGGTTGAAAAAGCGGAGTCCGGTGCGACCTTTTCCTGGTCGCGGAGTTTCAGCCTGGACCGGCGGACCAGCCTGACACCTTTGACCACCATCGTGACGAAATAGGTGAGGCTGAACGAGAGCACAACGACGGCCGCGACACCGACCACGTGGTTCACGGTTTCCATACATGACCCTTCGCTCGTACCTACTCCCGGGTAGGATGAACGAAGGAATTGCCCATGACACAGTCCGGAATTTCTCACCCACGCGGGTGAGAAGGTCCGGTTATGTGACCTAGAACATAGCGGTTTCACCGTCACAACAGCAGGTGTTCCGGTGTCAATCTGGTGGATAAGGAGGCGCGCATGACCGCTGAGACCACGAGCGACCTCGACCTGATCCGTCAGGTCCGGGAGGGCGACAACGCTGGTTATCAGATGCTTTACGAGCGGCACAGCTCGGCCGCTCGCAATCTCGCGCGTCACCTGGCACGGGACCCCAACGTGGCCGACGACCTGGTCTCCGAGGCCTTCACGAAGGTCCTGCAGGCGATCAGGGGCAACGGCGGACCGGAGCACGCCTTCCGCACCTACCTGCTGACCACCCTGCGCAACACCGCCTACGAGCACGGCAGGCGCGACAAGCGAATCACGTTCGTCGACGACTACACGGTGTTCGAGCAAGGCGAGACGGTGGCCGACTCAGCGAGCCTCGCCCCGGAGCGCACCCTCATCACCGAGGCGTACCGGCTGCTGCCGGAGCGCTGGCGGATGGTGCTCTGGTACACCGAGGTTGAGGGCTACCAACCTGCCGCGGTCGCACCGCTGATGGGTATGACGCCCAACGGCGTGGCCGCACTGTCCTACCGTGCGCGGGAAGGCCTGCGCCAGGCGTACCTGCGCGCGCACGTGACCACTGTGCACGCGGACATGTGCCGCGCGTCGGTGGACCGTCTCGGCGCTTGGACACGCAATGCGCTGTCCCGGCGCGAGCGTGCACAGCTTGAGCTGCATCTCGACGACTGCGAGCGCTGCCGTGCCCTCGCCGCGGAACTGACCGAGATCAACACCGCGCTGCCCGCGCTGGTCGCTGTCGCCGTGCTCGGTGTGGCCGGTGCCGGGTACCTGGCCACCGCGCCAGCCGCGTCAGCCGCCGGTGCGATCGCCGGAACAGCCGGAGCAGCGGGCGCGGCCGCCGGTGGGGCGTCGAAGAGCGCCGGTACCCACCTGGTCGGCGCCTCCCTGTCCGGTCTCGCGGTGGCCGTCACGACCGCCATCGGCCTGTCCGCGACCGGCGCGCAGCCCGCGATCGCGGTGGCGGACGACGAACCGGCGAATGTCCGCATCACACCGGACGTGCCGTCCGCGACCCCCGCACCGCCGCCGCTGTCAGAGCCGTCTCCCACCGACCCGCCCAGGGTCAGCACCCGGCGGCCGTCGATCGCGACTCACCCCAGCAAGTCCGCACTGTCACCACAGGTGCCGCCGCAGACCTCCGAGCAGTCGGCCCCACCGACCACGACAACTCCACCCACCACGACCCCGCCAACCACGACGCCCCCCATCACGACGCCCAAACCGCCGCCCTACAAGTGGAACTTCGCCGCGGCGACGGAGCGGAAGCCCATCAAGTGGGTGAAGCTGACCATCACTGTGCCCGGCGACGCGAACAAACCGACCCCGGTCGTCGTCGAGATCACGCCGCCCAAGGGCAGCATCGTGAAGTCGAAGGACTGCCAGCGGAACGGGGACACCTGGCGCTGCACCGGCAAGGCGGGTGGCGGCCAGGGCATGACCGTCGAGCTGGAGATCCTGACGTGGCCGGGTGTGTCCTCCACGGCTGAGGTCAAGCTGACGGCCGAGGACCAGGTCGTGACCCGCTCGGTCCCGCTGCCTGCCTGGCCTCCCTGGCCTCCCTGGCCTGCCTGACTGTCCGACCGAACCACCGTCCGGCCTGAGCTCCCTGTCCAGGCCGGACGGTGGTTCGCTGACGGCGGTTACTGGTCGAAGTCGACCTCGACCGCGTCCGAAGTGGGCACGGTCTGGCACGTGACCACGAATCCCGCGTCGACCTCGGCGTCCTCCAAGGCGAAGTTGCGGCGCATGTGGACCTTCCCGCTGACCACCTTCGCACGGCAGGTGCCGCACACCCCGCCCTTGCACGCGAACGGGAGGTCCGGACGCGCGCGCTGAGCGCCTTCCAGCAGCGTCGTGTCGCGGGGCACGGCCGTGGTGGTGGTTCTTCCGTCGAGCCGGACCGTCACCTCCGAGCTGGGGCCGGTCACGCCCGGCTCGGCGTGGTGCACCTGCTCGGGTGGCGTGTCCTCCACGTAGAACAGTTCGAAGTGGACGCGTTCACGGGGCACACCGAGCTCGGTGAGCACCTCCCGGGCCTCGGTCACCATGCCGAACGGTCCGCACAGCCACCAGTGATCCACCTCGGACACCTGGAGCAGCAACGGCAGCAGCGTCCGCAGCTTCGCGCCGTCCAGCCTGCCGGTGAACAGCTCGGCTTCCCTCGGCTCGCGGGACAGCACGTGCACCAGTTCCATCCGTGCTGTGTAGCGATCCTTAAGATCCGCGAGATCGTCCGCGAACATCACCGTGTTGGTGCGGCGGTTGCCGTAAAGGACCACCGCGGTCGCGGCCGGGTCGCGCAGGACTGTCGACAGGATCGACATCACCGGCGTGATTCCCGAGCCCGCCGCGAGCAGCACGTGCCGGGCCGGGGCCGCGTCCGGGGTGAACGCGCCCGTCGGGGGCAGGACTTCGACGCGGTCGCCGGGTTTGACCTCGTGCACGAGCCACGGGGAGAACGAGCCGCCGGGCACCTCGCGCACGCCGATCCGCGGTTTCGCGCCGACCATGGCGCAGATCGAGTACGACCGGCGCTCGTCACGGCCGTCGATCATCCGGCGCAGAGTCAACGACTGGCCCGCGCGGAACTCGTACTCGGCGGCCAGTTCGGGCGGCACGTCGAAGGTCACCGCGACGGCGTCGTCACAGAGGCGCTCCACGTGCGCCACCGTCAGCTCGTGGAACTCGGTCCTGCGCCGGGGGGCGACTGTGCCCACGCTCGATCCTGCCAGCAGGTCTTCGGCCATTTCAGATTTCCTTAACGTGCTCGAACGGCTCGGCGCAGGCGCGGCAGCGGCGGAGCGCCTTGCAGGCCGTCGCGCTGAACTCCGAGAGCAGTTCGGTGTCCATCGAGCCGCACTGTGGGCACGCGACGCGCTTCGGCGGCGCGGTCAGGGTCAACGGGACCGGGCCTTCAGTACGGGGTGCTACGCCGGGTGGGGCGATCCCGGCCTCGGCAAGCTTCTGCTTGCCCGCCGCAGTGATCCAGTCCGTGGTCCACGCGGGCGACAACACCGTGCGCACGTCCACCGCGTCGAACCCGGCTCGGTGCAGCGCGGAGCACAGGTCGGTGCGCATGGCGTCCATCGCCGGGCAACCGGTGTAGGTCGGTGTGATGGTCACGACCACGCCGTCCGCGGTTTCCCGGACGTCACGCAGGACACCGAGGTCCGCCAGGGTCAGCATGGGCAGTTCGGGATCGGTGACCGTCTCGGCCACGGCACGGGCGCTCACCATGTCGCGTCCGGGTGGGCACGGGCCACGCTCTGCATCTCGGCCAGCAACGGCTCCAGGTGCTCGGTGTGCGCGCCTGGAGCCGGGACCTCGTTGAGGTGTGGCTGTTTGAGCGCGCCAGCCGTGATGACCTGCGCCATCACGCCGTCGAACTCCGCGCGCAGTGCTGTGTCGCCGTCGAACAGCTCGTCGACGTACGGCCACACGGCGTCGAGCCCGGCCTGCATCCGCTCGTGGGACAGGTCCGTGCCGTCGCCGAGTCGCACGACCCAGCGGGCCGCGTAGTCGCGGTGGTAGGCCAACTCCTTGATGCCCTTGGCCGCGATGGCCGTGAGGACCTGGTCGGGTGAGTCGGCCAGGCGTTGGAAGACCGCCAGCCGCCAGGTGCTGAACACCAGCAGCCGGGCCATCAGGAACGCGAAGTCCCCGCCGCCCAGCTCGACCAGCCGCACGTTGTGGAAGTCCGCCGCGTCGCGGAAGAACGCCAGCGAATCCTCATCGGACTGGTCGGTCACCGGCACCAGCGCCGGATCCGCCTTGGCCGCGCGGGCCAGCAGCAGCCGGGCCTGGCCGAGCAGGTCGAGGCCGATGTTGGCCAGCGCGACCTCGTCCTCCAGCTCCGGCGCCGCGGCGCACCACTCCTGCAGCCGGTGCGACATGATCAGCGCGTCGTCACCGAGCCACAGGCACGAGCGGGCCAGCTCGGCGGCGTCCACTCCGGACGGAACGGTCGTGTCCAGTCCCGCGAGCGGATCCGTGAACCCGGTGCCGAACGCCCAGCGGGTGTCGTTCTCTTCAGTAAGCGCCTCGTAGGCGTTGTCAAAGGACATCACGCGCTCACATGTGGGGGACGTCGTCGGGGATGTCGTAGAACGTGGGGTGCCGGTAGACCTTGTCCCCGCTGGGTGCGAAGAACGGGTCCTTCTCGTCCGGGCTGGAAGCCGTTATGTAGCTGGCCTTCACAACCCAGATACTGACGCCCTCGTTACGACGGGTGTACAGGTCGCGGGCGTTGCGCACGGCCATCTCGTCGTCGGCGGCGTGCAATGAGCCGACGTGGACGTGGTTGAGGCCGCGCTTGCCGCGCACGAAGACCTCGTACAGGGGCCAGTCGCTCATGCCACAGCCTCCTTGCGTTGCTTCGCCGCGTACGCGGCCGCCGCGTCACGCACCCACTGGCCGTCCTCGTGCGCCTTGCGGCGGCGGGTCAGGCGGATCTCGTTGCAGGGGCCGTTGCCGCTGACCACTTCCTTGAAGTGCGCCCAGTCGATCTCACCGAAGTCGTGGTGGCCGCGTTCGGCGTTCCATTTCAGGTCCGGGTCGGGCAGGGTGACGCCGAGTTTCTCGGCCTGCGGCACGCTCATGTCCACGAACCGCTGCCGCAGCTCGTCGTTGGTGTGCCGCTTGACCTTCCACGCCATGGACTGCGCGGTGTTGGTCGATTCCGCGTCCGGCGGGCCGAACATCATCAGCGACGGCCACCACCAGCGGTCGGTTGCGTCCTGCACCATGTCGCGCTGCGCCTGCGTGCCGCTCATCATCGTCATCAGCAGCTCGTAGCCCTGGCGCTGGTGGAACGACTCCTCCTTGCAGATCCGGATCATCGCCCGCGCGTACGGCCCGTACGAGCTGCGGCACAGCGGGACCTGGTTGCAGATGGCGGCGCCGTCGACGAGCCAGCCGATCACGCCGACGTCCGCGAACGTCAACGTCGGGTAGTTGAAGATCGACGAGTATTTCTGGCGCCCCTCGATCAACCGCACGGTGAGGTCGTCGCGATCCGCGCCCAGCGTCTCGGCGGCCGAGTACAGGTAGAGCCCGTGCCCGGCCTCGTCCTGCACCTTGGCCAGCAGGATCGCCTTGCGCCGCAGAGACGGCGCCCGTGTGATCCAGTCGCCTTCCGGCTGCATGCCGATGATCTCGGAGTGGGCGTGCTGCGCGACCTGGCGGACCATCGTCCTGCGGTAGCCGTCCGGCATCCAGTCACGCGGCTCGATCCGCTGGTCGCGCGCGATCGTCGCGTCGAACTGCTCCTCGAGGTGGTTCACGAGGACTTCTCCCGTTTTTCCACGAGGGTGAGCACGTCGTACTTGGCGACGGACTCGCCCTTCTGGTTGGTCACGTCGGCGTCCCAGCGGACTTCGCCGTACTCCTGGTCGTTTCGGGGCGTGATCTGCTTGGCGGTCAACGTGACCGTCAGCGAGTCACCGGGGAAGGTCGGGGTGAGGAACCGCAGGTTCTCCAGGCCGTAGTTGGCCAGCACCGGGCCGGGGTCCGGCTGGACGAACAAGCCCGCGGCGAAGGACACCACCAGGTAGCCGTGCGCGACACGACCGCCGAAGAACGGGTTGGCCGCGGCGGCCTCCTCGTTCATGTGCGCATAGAACGTGTCGCCGGTGAACTCCGCGAAGTGCTCGATGTCGGCCATGGTCACCTCACGTGGCCCGGCCACGACCGTGTCGCCGAGGCGCAGGTCTTCGAGGTGCTTGCGGAACGGGTGCTCGCCTTCGGTGCGTTCGCTGCCCGGCACCCAGCGGTTGGTGACCGCGGTGAGCACACGCGGGCTGCCCTGCACGGCGGTGCGCTGCATGTGGTGCAGCACGCCCCTGATTCCGCCCATCTCCTCACCGCCACCGGCGCGGCCGGGACCGCCGTGCACCAGGCCGGGCAACGGTGAGCCGTGGCCGGTGTTCTCCTTGGCGTTCTCGTTGTCGGTGACGAGCAGACGGCCGTGCCATGGCGCCAACCCGATGACAACGTCCCGCGCGAACGCGGTGTCGGCGGTGACGACCGATCCGGCGAGGCTGCCCAGGCCGCGCGCGGCGAGTTCGATGACGTGCTGTGTGTCGCGGTATGGCATGAGCGTGCTGACCGGGCCGAACGCCTCCACCTCGTGCGGCTGCGCCTGGCTCGGGTCGTCGGCCACCAGCAGGACTGGCGAGATGAACGCGCCACGCTCGGTGTCGGCGTCCACAACGGACACCTGGTCCGGGTCGCCGAACACGACCTTGCCCGCTTCCAGCAGCGCCTTCAGCGACCGGCGGACCTCCTCGCGCTGTTCGAGGCTGGCCAGCGGGCCCATCCGGACGTCCGGGTTGGCCGGGTTGCCGACGGTGATCTTGGCGAGGCGCTCGCCGGTGGCCTGCGCGACGTCGTCCAGCAGCGCGGCCGGGACGAACGCGCGCCGGATCGCGGTGCACTTCTGGCCCGCCTTGACGGTCATCTCGGTGACCAGTTGCTTGACGAACAGGTCGAACTCGGGCGTGCCGGGCGTGGCGTCGGGGCCGAGGACGGAGCAGTTCAGGGAGTCCGCTTCGGCGTTGAACCGCACCGAGCGGCGGATCACGTTCTCGTGCGCGCGCAGCCGCTGCGCGGTGGACGCCGACCCGGTGAACGACACCAGGTCCTGCTCGGTGAGGTGGTCGAGCAGGTCGCCCGCGCTGCCCGCGACCAGCTGCAACGACCCTTCGGGCAGGATCCCGGACTCGATGATCAGCTCGATCAGCCGGACCGTGAGGTACGCGGTCTGGCTCGCCGGTTTGACCAGGCTCGGCACTCCGGCGATGAACGCGGGCGCGAACTTCTCCATCGGCCCCCACACCGGGAAGTTGAACGCGTTGATCTGCACCGCGACGCCCTGCAGCGGCGTGCAGATGTGCTGGGCGAGGAACGTGCCGCCCTTGCCGAGCGGTTCGAGGTTGCCGTCCACGTAGACCGTGTCGTTGGGCAGTTCGCGTCGGCCCTTGCTGGAGTAGCCGAACAGCGTGCCGATGCCACCGTCGATGTCGAACCTGTTGTCGCCCTTGGTGGCGCCTGTGCGGTGCGAGAGCGCGTACAGCTCGTCGCGGTGCTCCATCAGGTATGAGGCCAACACCTTGAGCAACGCGGCGCGCTGGTGGAACGTCAGCTCGCGCAGTCCCGCGCCCTTGTCGCGGCCGTAGGCCAGCGCGGCCGCCATGTCCACGCCCGCCGACGAGATCGTGGCGATCTCCTCACCGGTGACCGCGTCGTGCAGTGGCGCGCCTTCGGCGTCCGGTGTGTGCCACCGGCCGGACACATAGCTGCGCAGCGGAGCCATCCTCGTCGACCTCCATGCCGAGTCACGAGCCGAATTACTAACCGTCCGTTCAGTAAGCATATGGTAGCTTGAAGCCATGGCCGACGAAAGCGGTGTGACGCTGGTCCGTGACGGCGCAGTCGCCACGATCACCATGACGTCACCGGCATTGACCACCCGGGCGAAGTCGGATCTGGCCGACGCGGTCGCCGAGGTCGGCAAGGACCCCGAGGTCCGCGCGGTCGTGCTGACCGGAACCGGGAAGGCCTTCAGCCTCGGCCAGGACCTCAAGGAGCACGCCCAGGCGTTGCGCGAGGACGCGGCCACCGCGCTCGACACTGTCAAGCAGCACTACAACCCGATCGTGCTCGGCCTGACGACCATGCCCAAACCGGTCATCGCGTCCATCAACGGCCTGTGCGTCGGCGCCGGGCTCGGTTTCGCGCTCGCGTGTGACCTGCGGATCGCGTCGACCAGGGCGAAGTTCGGCACCGCGTTCACCGCGATCGGCCTGTCCACCGACTCCGGACTGTCGGTCACCCTGGCCAGGGCGGTCGGCGCCGCACGCGCCAGCGAACTGGTGCTCCGCGCCGACACGTTCTCCGCCCAGGACGCACTGACCTGGGGAATCGTCGGCCAACTCGCCGAGCCGGACGACCTTGCGGACGAGACCGCCAAGCTCGCCCAGAAGTTCGCGAGCGGCCCGACGGTCGCCTATGCCGAGGCCAAGGCGGCCATGGCCGTTTCATTGAGCCAGGCCCTGGAGGTCGAGTACGCCGGTCAGGCGCGCCTCGGCGTCACGGCGGACCACCGCAACGCCGTCGACGCTTTCCTGGCGAAAGAGACTCCGAAGTTCGAAGGACGCTAGCCCGCCACCTGACTTGACCCTCACGTCGCGTGAGGCTCGAAGGTGGGGTTCGTGAGTGACTACTACAACGCGTTTGAGATGAGCCCCGTGCCCGTTCCCGGGCCGGACGCGGTGGCGCCGGAGCTGTAGCGGCGACAATGAGGAGCATGCGTGATACCGCTGACGTCGATGGTCTGACCGTCGGTGAGGTCTCGACGTGTCTGGGCGTGACGGTCCGCGCGTTGCACCACTGGGATGAGATCGGCCTGGCGCGGCCGTCGCTGCGCACGGCTGCCGGATACCGGCTCTACACCTCCGGTGATCTGGAACGCCTGCACCGCGTCGTCGTCTACCGCGAGATCGGTGTCGGCCTGGACAGGATCCGGGCCATCCTGGACGACTCGACCGAGGACGTGCCCGACGCGCTGCGCGCGCAGCGCACCCAGGTCGCTGAACGGATCGACCGCCTCCAGCAGCTCAGCACCGGACTGGATCGGATGATCGACGCCCACGAGCGCGGCCTGCTGCTGACCGTCGAGCAACAGGCCTCGATCTTCGGCCCCGAGTGGAACCCGGACTGGCCCGCCCAAGCCCGTCAGCGCTACGGCGACACGGCGCAGTGGTCGCAGTACGCCGAACGCTCAGCCTCTCGCGGTCCGGAGGAATGGCAGGCCATCGCCGACGCCGTCACCGACCTCGACCGCGCACTCAGCGATGCGATGGACGCCGGTGTCACGCCTGGTAGCCCGGAAGCGAATCACCTCGTCGACCAGCATCGTGAGGTGTTTTCCTCGTACTTTCCGCTCACCAGGCAGATGCAGGTCTGTCTCGGCCGCATGTTCGAGGCCGACCCGGCATACGCCGCCCACTACGACGGCATCCGCTCCGGCCTCGCCCCGTGGTTCCGGCGGATCATCGACGCCAGCGCACGCGCCCACGGCATCGATCCCGACACCGCGACCTGGCAGTAGCCGGCCTAGGGACGGCGGAAGGTGTGCGTTCGGGCGTCGATCCAGTGCCCGCCCTGCTTCGGGTCGACCATCGGGTCGGCCCAGTAGACGCGGACACTGTCCGGCCGAACCTCCTGCAGCCACACATCGCGCCACTGGCCGTCGTAGTCGACCTGCCAGCGGCCCATGAGCGACGACAGCCCGATGTTCCGGACTGTCCGCTCGGCCTCATCGAAGGTCGTCGGATCGCCCAGCGCGGCGTTGAAGATGGTGATGGGCTGCCAGTGGTCGCCCACAGGCGCCACATAGCCCATGAGCTCGTTGTCCTCGTCGCGCCGGATGGTGTGCACGAGTCCTTTGTATCCGGCGCGACTGTGAAGCGCTTCTGAATTACGGCCGCTCGAACGCGACCGTGACGCCCTGGCCGACGCCGACACACAACGTGGCGATGCCGCGGGCGCTGTTCTCGCGTTCCATCCGGCCCAGCAGAGTGACCACCAGGCGGGCGCCGGAACAGCCGAGGGGGTGGCCCAGTGCGATGGCCCCACCGTCCGCGTTGACGCGCTCCTCGTCCAGCTTGAGCCGACGGATCACCGCCAGGCTCTGCGCGGCGAACGCCTCGTTCAACTCGACGGTCAGGTCGTCACGCTGCCAGCCCGTTCGCGTGAGCACCGTCTCCGTCGCGGGTACCGGGCCCAGGCCCATGATGTGTGGCTCGACACCCGCGCTCGCACTGGCGACAACCCGCGCGCGGGGGTTGAGCCCGAGGCGCTCGACAGCGGCCTCGCTCGCGAGTACCAGCGCTGCGGCGCCGTCGGACAGCGGAGACGACGATCCGGCCGTCACGATGCCGTCCTTGCGGAAGATGGTCTTGAGCTGGCCGAGCTTCTCGATCGTGGTGCTGCGGCGCGGCCCCTCATCGACGGTCACGGTGCCGTCTTCTTTTTTGGTCACATCTTTCACCGGCACCGGAACGATCTCGGGCTCGAACCGGCCCGCGTCGATGGCGGCAATGGCACGCGTGTGGCTGCGCAACGCGAACGCGTCGGAGTCCGCGCGGGTGATGCCGTCCAGAGTGGCCACTTCCTCGGCCGTCTCGCCCATGGACAGCGTGGTCTTGCCCTCGAACCTCGGGTTGGTGAACCGCCAGCCCAACGACGTGTCGACGACCTCGCCGGGCTTGGCCCACGGTGTACCGGGCTTGGCCATCACCCACGGCGCGCGCGTCATCGACTCGACACCGCCTGCCACAACGATGTCCGCGTCGCCGGACCTGATCGCCTGCGCGGCGGCCGCGACGGCCGTCAAACCGCTGGCGCACAAGCGGTTCACGGTATATCCCGGGACCGCGTGAGGCAGGCCACCCAACAGCACCGCCATCCTGGCGACGTTGCGGTTGTCCTCGCCGGACTGGTTGGCCGCGCCGAGGATCACCTCGTCGATCTGGTCGGCCGCCACCCCCGCCCGGCGCACGGCTTCGGCCACCACGAGGGCGGCGAGATCATCCGGCCGCACCCCGGCGAGCACGCCGCCGTACCGGCCCTGCGCTGTTCGGACACCGTCAACAACGAACGCCTCAGCCATACCGGCTATTATCAACCGTCCATTCGGTCAGTTGGCAAGGGTGGTGAATCCGGTGTCACAGAATGCGGCGCACGACATGTTCGAGGCCGACACGGCGTCGAAGGCACTGGGCATCGAGCTGATCGAAGCAGCGGACGGCCGCGCTGTCACCAGGATGCGGGTCACAGAGCAGATGGTGAACGGCCATGACATCGCCCACGGCGGCTACGTTTTCCTGCTCGCCGACACGACTTTCGCCCTCGCGTGCAACAGCCGCGGACCGGTCACCGTGGCCGCGGGCGCCGATATCACGTTCGTCACGTCGGCGCGGGCGGGCGATGTTCTCATAGCGCACGCCGAGGAAAGGACGCGCTACGGCCGCAGCGGGATTTACGACGTGACGGTCAAGCGCGTCGGCGAAGTGGTCGCCGAGTTCCGCGGCCGCAGCCGGGTGATCACCCGATGACCCGGCGAGGGCGTCCCGGATATGACCTCGAATCGTTGCTCGCGGTCGCGGCCAAACTGTTCAACGAACGCGGGTACGAGGCCACCAGCATGGAGGAGCTGTCCCGCAAACTGGGAATCACCAAATCCGCGATCTACTACCACGTCGCCAGCAAGGACGAACTACTCCGACTGGCCGTGGGCCGGGCGCTCGACGGCTTGTTCGCCGTGGCCGAGGAGGCCGGGAAACTCGACGGTCCCGCCATCGACCGGCTGGAATTCCTGGTCCGGGGCAGTATCAAGGTGCTCATCGACCGATTGCCGTTCGTCACGCTGCTGCTGCGCGTGCGGGGGAACACCAAGGTGGAACGCGCCGCGCTGACCCGCAGGCGCGAATTCGACCATCTGGTGACCGAACTGGTGAAACAGGCCGAGGCCGAAGGCGACGTGCGACCGGACATCGACCCGTCGGTGACGGCCCGGCTGCTGTTCGGAACCGTCAACTCACTGATCGAGTGGTACCGCCCACGGGGTGGGCTCGGCGACGGGGAGCTGGCCGACGCGGTCTGCGCGATCACCTTCGACGGCCTACGGACCCGCTAGCGGAAACCGGGCCGGAATGCCCTCGCGGCAGGCCTGGAAGTGGCTCTCCCCATGGCCACTTCCAGTGCATGCGTCACGACGAGAATGCCGGCTCAGCCTTCTTCTTGCCCTTGCCGGTGTGTGCGGCTTCGAAAGCCTCGATGACGTTGGCCGGAATGCGACCGCGGTCGGACAGCTCGAAGCCGTTCTGCCGAGCCCAGTCCCTGATGGCCTTGGTCTGTTCCCGACTCGCGGGCGAACCGGCGCGCTTGACCGGCGCGGAGCCGCGCTTGACGCGACCACCGGTGCGACGGGCGGAGTTCACGAACTCCTCGAGACCGGAACGCAGCTTCTCCGCGTTGGCCTCAGTGAGGTCGATCTCGTAGCTCACGCCATCGAGTGCGAAGCTCACGGTGCTGATGTCGTCGGCGGCGGTGCCGTCGAGGTCATCAACCAACTGGACGGTGACCCTCTGAGCCATTAAAGGTTACCTCGATTTGCGACAGTGGTGACAATGGGTAACTCCCGCCGAGCGGAATCTACCCGCGGGGAGTTACGAGAGACTATAGTTTGTCAGTACCCACACTTCGCAACTACCGGTGTTCCGGGCGTGGCGCATCACACCGACATAGGTTTTCCGTTGACCGTCACGTTAGTGAACTTGCGGCCGTCGACGTTCTTGAGGATGTTGCTCACGTCCGACACGCCGACGAACTTACAGTCGGCGGCGGCGAGCCCCTTGACATGAGCGTTCGGCAGACCGCTGACGTCGAACACGCGGGCCGCCTTCGAGCAGGACGAGTTGGTGATGGTAAACGGCCCGAACGCGGGCGGGAAGTCGCCCGTCTGGTTGTTGTAGGTCGACGTGAGGAACATGAAGGAACGCTGGAAGGTCCCCGAGACGCGGTCGAGGTTGATGTTCTGGGAGAAACCGCCGCGTTTGGTGTTGGACTTGACGTACAGGGCGTACTTCGTCGCGCCAATGACATTCAACTTGTGGGCGTAGACGTTCCGGATACCACCGGTCTGCTCGCTGCCGCAGGTGATGGCGCCCCAGTTGCCGTTCATGGTGCAGTTGACCACGACGATGTTCTGACAAGGCACGTTGACCCGGCGGCCGTCGGCGTCCCGGCCCGACTTGATGGCGATGTTGTCGTCGTGCGCGCCGAGCGTGCAGTTGGCGATGACCACGTGGTCGCAGGACTCGGGATCCACCCCGTCGGTGTTGCTCGCCGCCGTGCTCGGGTCGGTGGTGACCCCGTCGACGGTCACGTTCTTGCACAGTGTTGGGTGAATTTGCCAGAACTTGGGATTTTTCAGGGTGACGCCCTGGATAAGGACCGTGTCGCACTTGTAGGGCTCGACGAAGGTGGACCGGGCGGTGTGGCCCGATCCGGGAAACACCCGCTTGGCCGGATCGGTCACCCCGTCGGCGATCAGGGATTCCAGCCAGGCGCGGTCGGAACCCTTGTTCCACGACGAAGTGGCGTCCGCGTCCAGGATGCCACTTCCGGTCAGCGCGATGTTCGTCTGGCCGTGCGCATAGACCATCGGCGAGCGGTTCATGCACTCGATGCCCTCATACCGGGTGAGCACCGTGGGAAATGTGGCGGCGTCCGAGCTGAACTTGAGCACGCTCCCGGATTCCAGGTGGAAGTCGACGTTGCTCTTGAGATGAATCGCCCCGGTGACATAGTTGCCCCTCGGCACGATCACGTGGCCGCCACCGGCGGCCGACGCGGCGTCGATGACCTTCCGGAACGCCTCGGTGTTGTCGGTCGAGTTGTCCCCTTTCGCCCCGTACAGCGGGTCGGTGGCGAGAAAATTCGCACTCGGGAAATTCGGCAGCCTGGTCGACGCGACGATGTCGTTCGCCTCCTGCCACGGCAACGCGGGTATCGGGGCGGTCAATCCGGCCTGTTCGGCGTAGGCCATTCGGAGCAATATGGGCGATATGGCGGTCGCGGTGGCGACAACGGCACTTGCCCGGAACAACTGACGGCGATCCATCCCTACCTCCAGGTCGTCGAACGATCCCCAGCGGCGGATGGGCTGGCCCGACTGTAAAGGTTTTCTGCACTGGCCGTCCAGGCCGGTGCGCTATCGGCGACGAACCACCGGCACGACCTTGTCACCAGCCTGTTGCCAGCCTGTCGCCACAGCCTGGTGACAACATGCATCTGGCGATTAGGGTGAGTCGACGCGTGGTTAGGAGGCCAACTTGTCCACCTCCGTGGCGATGCACATGAGCGACGGCCTGCTCAATGCCCCAACGTCCATCCTGTTCGGCGCGGTCGCGGTGGGCGGCCTCGTGGTCGCGACCATCGGCGCGAGACGGGACCTCGACGACCGCACCGCGCCGATGGCGGGCCTGGTGGCGGCGTTCATCTTCGCCGTGCAGATGCTGAACTTCCCGGTACTGCCCGGCGTGAGCGGCCACCTGCTCGGCGGCGCGCTCGCCGCGATCCTCGTCGGGCCGTTCGCCGGAGCGCTGTGCGTGACGATTGTCCTTGTCCTGCAAGCGTTGCTGTTCGCCGACGGCGGTCTGACCGCTTTGGGGGCGAACATCACGAACATGGCGTTGATCGGCACCGTTGCCGGTTACCTCGTCGCGGTGGCGTTGCGCAAACTGGCCACCCGCAGCAAGTTCGGCCTCACCGCGGTGGCGTTCGTCGCCGCGTTCTGCAACACCGTGATCGCGTCGCTAGGTTTCGTGCTCGAGTTCGCGGTCGGCGGCGATCCGGCGTTCGCGCTCGGTGGCGTGGCCGCGACCGTGATCGGCGTGCACTGTCTCATCGGGATCGGCGAGGGCGTCATCACGGCGTTGACGGTGGGCGCGGTCGCCGCGGTGCGGCCCGACCTGGTGCATCTGCTGCGCGGAACCGCGCGCCCGCTCGTGATCAAGGAGACGTCGTGAGCCGTCGTCGCGGTATGTTTTTCGTCGGATTCGCCCTGGTCGCCCTGATCCTCGCGGGCGGCGTGTCCTACTTCGCCGACTCCGACCCGGACGGCCTGGACCACACGACGCAGAAAGGCTGCACCGTCGGAGAGAACGAGCAACTCTCGGGCAACTGCATCGCGCAGAACGCCAAGGAACACACGCTCAAGGACAGCCCGCTCGCGGACTACTCGGTCGGAGGTGACGACGCGCTCACGGGTGTCGCGGGCGTGATCGGTGTGATCGCGACCCTGGTGGTGGCGGGCGGGTTCTTCTGGCTGCTGCGCAAGCGTTCGTCCAAGGACACCTGAGTGGGCGCCGGGCACAGCCACCTGTTGTACCGAGCGGGTGACTCACCGGTGCACCGGATCGCACCCCAGGTGAAGATCGTCTCGGCGCTGGCGATGGTGCTGTGTGTCGTGGCGACGCCCCGAACGCAGTACTGGGCGTTCGCCGGGTATCTCGCCGTACTGCTGGTGGTCTGGGCCGTCGCCCGGGTGCCTGTGCGCTGGTTCGCCGCGCGGGCCGTGATCGAGGTCCCGTTCGTGCTGCTGGCCGTGCTGTTGCCGTTCGTCGGCGGCGGACAGCGCACGGAGTTCCTCGGGTTGTCCGTGTCGGTGGAAGGGTCACTGGCGGGATGGAACATCCTGGTCAAGGGCACGCTGGGGGTGCTGGTGTCGTTGACCATGGCCGCGACGACGAGCCACCGCGACCTGATCGCCGGTCTGCAGCGGCTGCGTGTCCCCAGCCTGTTCATCACGATCGCGACGCTGATGACGCGGTACGTGGAGGTCATCGTCGAGGAGGCCCGCCGCATGCGCGTCGCACGGATCAGCCGTGGTCACGATCCTCGATTCCTGTGGCAACTCGGCGCGACCGCCCGGGGAATCGGCACGCTGTTCATCCGCTCCTACGAGCGTGGCGAGCGCGTACACATCGCCATGGTGTCCCGGGGCTGGTCGGGCGTGCTGCCCGACTCAGGACCCGCGCGCCCAGCGGTCCGCGTGTGGGCGGCGGGGCTGGTTCCCGCAGCCATCTTCGCGACGACCCTTACGGTGTCGTTGTGGACATGACCCCGGCGCTCCTGGTCGAAGGCCTCGCGTACGCGTATCCGGACGGGACGCAGGCGTTGTTCGGCGTGGACCTGCGGATCGAACCGGGCGAGCGCGTCGCGGTTCTCGGGCCGAACGGCGCGGGGAAAACGACGATGGTCATGCACCTCAACGGGGTGCTGCAGGCGGGCGCCGGGCGGATCTCGGTGGCCGGGCTGGCGGTGGCGAAGGCGAACCTCAAGGAGATCCGGCGGCGGGTGGGCGTGGTCTTCCAGGACCCGGACGACCAGTTGTTCATGCCGACCGTCGGCGAGGACGTCGCCTTCGGCCCGGCGAACTTCGGCGTGGCCGGACCGGCACTGGCGACGGCGGTCAGCGCGGCCCTGGACGCCGTCGGCATGGCGCACCTGCGTGACAAGTCGCCCCTGCACCTGTCGTTCGGCCAACGGCGAAGGGTCGCGGTGGCGACCGTGTTGGCCTGCTCCCCGGAGATCCTGGTGCTGGACGAACCGTCGGCCAACCTCGAACCGATCGCCCGGCGCGAACTGGCAGAGGTCCTGCTTTCTTTGAACCGCACCATGTTGATGGTCACGCACGACCTGCCGTACGCGCTGCAGCTGTGTCCACGCAGCATCCTGATCGACGGCGGCGTGATCGTGGCGGACGGCCCGACGGAGAAAATCCTGGCCGACACGGACCTGTTGGCCCAGCACAGGCTTGAGCTGCCGTACGGATTCCGTATTCCGCTAGCATGACTGGCATGGCAGCGACCGTCTGGCTGGTCCGGCACGGGGAAAGCCGGGCGAACGCGGGCAGTCACACCACCGGGTCTGCCACCAACCCGCTGACGCCACTCGGCGAGCAACAGGCGGTCATTGTCGCCGAGAACTTCTCCGAGGCACCGGATCTGGTGGTCCACTCGCCGTTCCTGCGCGCCCGGCAGACAGCCCAGCCGACCATCGACCGGTTCCCCGCCACACCGGTCGCGCAGTGGCCCATCGAGGAGTTCAGCTACCTCGGCCGGTTCCACGGCTCACCGACAACAACGAAACACCGCGCACCGGCGGTACGGGATTACTGGCAGACAGCGGATCCCCACTACCGCGACGACGACAACTCCGAGTCCTTTGTGGATGTTTATGCCCGGGCTCGCGGATTCCTCCGCTGCCTCGCCGAAGCGGACTGCGACCGGGTGGCCGCCTTCACCCACGGCATGTTCATGCGCGTCGTCCTGTGGGTGCTGCTCACCGGCGAGGAAGTCCCCGACAGCGAGAGCATGCGCCGGTTCCACACCTTCCGCCAGGCAAGCCTCATCCCCAACGGCTCCATCCTGCCACTGCACGCCCACGGCGAGCACGGCTACCAGTTCCTGAGTACGACAACCGCCCACCTTCCGCCGGAACTGCGCAGCGGCGGAATCTGATCATTGCGGCAGGATGGTCGGATGGAGATCAGCTCTTTCACAGAATCCGACCGCGCCGACTGGGAAGTGCTGGCCCGCAGCCACCACACCCACTTCGAGACCGACGTCGGTGCCGAAGGCTACGAACGAACCTGGCGGCGGCTGCTCGACGGTGACCAGATCCGCGGGATCGCCGCGCGGCTGGACGGCAGGATGGTCGGCATCGCGCACTACCTGTTCCACAGCGGCGTCTGGTCAGCGGGGCGATGCTATCTGGCGGACCTGTTCGTGGACCCGGAAGTCCGGCGGCGGGGTGTCGCGACGGCGATGATCGAGTGGGTGGCGCGGGACGCCGAGGAGCACGGCGCCCCAAGCCTGTACTGGAACACGTTGGACAACGCTCCCGCTCGCGCGCTGTACGACAAACTGGCCATCTTCCGGGGCCACATCCTCTACACCTACCGGCGCGACACGACCCCTGTCAGAGCATGAATCCTGTGCCGCAACGGCAAGAGTCGAAGGAGGACGCGGGACGACGAACACGGCGCCTTGCCTCGCACCCCAGGGCATGCCGCACCCAACCCGGGCAGGTCCCGTCAAAGCCGGGAAGTTGGTCGTGTGTTGTGGATGGTATGCGGGTTTCGGCTGGAGGACGGCCGCCGCGCGTAAGAGCGCAGGGGTGCGTGGCGTGCGCGCGCGAACGCTCAGGGGTGTGGTTCGTGGGGTGTCCCTCCCGTATGGCCTGGGCGAAGCCATACCACGACGTGTCGGGAGGTCGGCCTACGAAACTGGCGTGCCCGGCGCGAGGCGGTACCGATCTCCCGGCACGTCGTGGTTTCCTTTGGCAGGTCATACGGGAGGGGCGCCCCGCGCCCCCCACTCGACCCAGGAAGCCACGTGGGTTAAGCGAACCGGCTGGGCGAACAGAGTTTGTGTGTGTCCCTCTTGGCGGCCTGCCCGCCGGCGAGGCATCTCTTTTTCTTCCCCCGCTGACACGCGACCGACTGGCCGACTGGCCGACTGTGACCGAAACCTTGGTTCCACGCCCCATAAGACAGTCCCCCGCCCAACCCGGGCAGGGCTCCGTCAAAGTCGGTGACCCGTATGAGTGCGGGCACGGCCTCTAGTTGATCATGAGAGTGTCTACGTCACACGATCATGTGAGAGAGCCGTGCCTGCCGCGTTATCTTCGCCGATCACCGCTGTGCTGGATCAACTGGGCCCGGTGACCGTGGACCATGCCGCTGACCTGCGGGAGTTGCTGGCCCGGATCGAGGATCCGCGGGACGCTCGGGGTGTTCGGCATTCGCTGGCGGCGGTGCTGACCTTGGCGGCGGTCGCGGTCGCCGCCGGTGCCCGGTCGATCGCGGCGATCTGGGAATGGGCGGCTGACCTGCCGCAGTGGGCGTTACGAGAGGCTGGCGCGCGATGGGATCCGCGACGCGCCGTGTTTGTCGTGCCGAGTGAGCCCACTCTGCGCCGGGCGTTGTCCGGGCTGGACGGTGACGCGCTCGACATCGTGGTCCATGCCTGGATCGCCAGCCGGCACCAGCCTGGCCAGGGCCCGCGGGAGGGTGAAGTGGCCGCGATCGCGATCGATGGCAAGGCCCTGCGAGGGACCTTCGCGCGGACCGGGGGTGGCGGGGTGCATCTGCTGGCCGGGATCAGCCACACCGTCGGCATCGTGACCGGCTGTCAGCAGTTGGTACCGGTCGGGACCAGCGAGGTCGCCTGGGTGGAATCCCTGTTCCAGGGTATCGACATCACCGATGTCGTGATCACCGCCGACAGTCTGCACACCACCCGCGCCGCCGCCCGCCATCTGACCGGCCGTGGCGGGCACTACGTGTTCGTCGTGAAAAAACAGTCCCGGCGCCTGCATGACCTGGTGCACGCACTGCCCTGGGCCCGTGCTGAGCAGCACATCACGCTGGAGAAAGCGCATGGCCGGATCGAACACCGCGCCCTGCGACTCCTCCCCGCCCCGGACAGCATGGTTTCCCTGGCACCGCACAGGTTTTCCGGATCACCCGCGACCGCACCGACCGCGCCACCGGCACACACGAAAGCCACACCTGGGTCGGTGTCACCAGCCTCCCCGCCCACCTGGCCGACCCGGCCCGGATCGCGGCCCTGCTGCGCGGGCACTGGCAGATCGAAAACAGACTGCACTGGGTCCGCGACACCGCCTACCGCGAAGACGCGTCCCGGGTCCGCACCGGCACCGCACCCCGCGCCATGGCCACCCTGCGCAACCTCGCCATCAGCGCCCTACGCCTCACCGGCGCCACCAACATCGCCCAAGCACTACGCGCCATGAGCCGAGACATCACCCGACCCCTCACACTCCTCGGAATCCCCACCACCAACCGACTTTGACGGAGCCCTGACCCAACCCGGGGGGCGTCCCTGCTCCAGCCTACAGGCAATAACGCCTGGTCAACGGGTTACTGGCGGGTTGTGGACAACGAGATTCGCCGATGATCCCTTCGCCTCAGGGACGAGACTGTGATGCCCGCCGTGTCGGGCCTTGTTCCCGACACTCGAGTTCACTGGTGGCACAAAGAGAATGTCCTCGCCGGACGGCAGGCCACCAAGAGGGAAACCAACACATGGTCTGCCCACCCGGTTGGCTCAGCCCACGTGACTTCCCGGGTCCAGTGGTAGAGAGGCGTGGTCGGTCCCCTCCCGTATGACCTGCCAGAGGAAACCACGACGTGCCGGGAGATCGGTACCGCCTGCGCTGTGGGTCGGTTTGCGTAGGCCGACCTCCCGACACGCCATGGTATGGCTACGCCCAGGCCATACGGGAGGAAACCAACCACGAAGCACCCGCTTGCGCTATGCGCGCAAGACTTGCGCTTGTTTTGCGCGCAACCCCGACTTTGATGGAACGCTGCCCAACCCGGGGGGCGTCCCTGCTCCAGTCCTCCGGCGGAGCAAGATCGACAGTGGTTAGGTCGTGCACGCTGTGGACAATCCGATGACTGTGGACAACTGGGCAGGATGATCTTCGGCGGCCGCTGCACCGCCGAAGGTCGCGTTAGGCTGACCGTGTGCGAACTCCTGTCAGAGCGTGAATCCCGTGGGGAACGGATCGGCGGGGTCCAGCAGGTACTGTGCCATCCCTGTGATCCACGCGCGGCCGGTCACGGTGGGCACGACGGCTGTCATTGCGCCGACCGTGGTCTCCTCGGTGAGCCGCCCGGTGAAGGTGGTGCCGAGCAGGGACTCGTTCACGAAGTCCTGCCCCACACCTAGTTCACCGCGTGCGTGCAGTTGTGCCATCCGCGCGGAAGTTCCTGTGCCGCAGGGGGATCGGTCGAACCAGCCGGGGTGGATGACCATGGCGTTGCGTGCGTCGCTCGTGGCTGTCGCGGGTGCCACCAGTTGGACGTGTTTGCATCCTCCGATCAGGGGGTCGGTGGGGTGGATCGGGCGGCGGTCGGCGTTGATCGCGTCCATGATCCGCAGTCCCGCCGTCAGCATTCTGTCCTTTTCGGACTTGTCGAACGGGATTCCGAGGTCCTTGATCGGCAGGATGGCGTAGAAGTTCCCGCCGTAGGCCATGTCGTAGCGGACCTCGCCGATCCCCGGCACGGTCACGGACGCGTCGAGCTCCAGCGCGAACGAGGGCACGTTCTCGATGGTGACCGACTCGGCACGGCCGTCACGGACACGCACCTCGGCGACGACGATGCCCGCAGGTGTGTCCAGCCGAACGGTGGTCACGGGTTCGACGACGTCGACCATGCCGGTCTCCACGAGCACGGTCGCCACGCCGATGGTTCCGTGGCCGCACATCGGCAGGCAGCCGGAGACCTCGATGTAGATCACGCCGGTGTCGGCGTCCGGCCTGGTCGGTGGCTGCAGGATCGCGCCGCTCATGGCCGCGTGCCCGCGGGGTTCGTTGACCAGGAACTGGCGGATGTGATCCAGGTTCGCCATGAAGTACGCGCGTTTCTCGGCCATCGTGTCGCCGGGGACCACGCCGACGCCGCCGGTGATCACACGGGTCGGCATGCCCTCGGTGTGCGAGTCGACCGCGGTGAAGTAGCGAGCCGCGCGCATGTCAGGCTCCCACCGCGCGCCGCATGTCGGCCTTCAGTGCCGTGAGTTGCTCAGCGGACAACGGTCCACGGGGTGGCCTGCACGGTCCGCCATAGCGGCCGACGTAGTCCATGCCGTACTTGATCGCCTGGACGAACTCGGTCCGGGAGTCCCAGCGGAACGCCCCGATCATGGATTCGTACAGCGCGCGGGCGTCGGCCAGTTTTCCGTCCATGGCGAGGGAGAACAGTCGCGCGGACTCGGCGGGGAAGACGTTCGGGAACCCGGCGAACCAGCCCGTCGCCCCCATCAACACCGACTCGACCAGCACGTCGTCGGCTCCGGCGACCACGGTCAGGCTCGGCGCGACATCGCGGATCTCGGTCACGCGACGCACATCGCCGGAGAACTCCTTGACCGCGACCACGTTGTCGATCTGGGCGATCTCCGCGAGCACGGCCGGGGTCAGGTCGACCTTGGTGTCGAACGGGTTGTTGTAGACCATCACCGGCAGGCCCACCGACGCGACCTGCTCGAAGTGCTTGATCACTTCGGACGGGTTGGCCCGGTACAGCGTGGGTGGCAGGCAGAGCACGCCGTCCGCGCCGTCCTGCGCCGCCACCTCGGCCCAGTGCCGTGCCTGGTGCGAGCCGACGCCGTGCACGCCGACCACGACGATTCCCTTGTCGCCGACGGCGTCGATCGCGGTCCGCGCCACCGCCCTGCGCTCGTCGTCGGTCAGTGAGGAGTACTCGCCGAGCGACCCGTTCGGGCCGACGCCCCGGCATCCGTTCTCGATCAGCCAGCGGCAGTGGTCTGCGTAGCGGTCCAGGTCGACGCGGAGTCCGGCCGGTGCGTCCGGGTCCTCGGCGTAGGGCAACGCGGTCGCGACGATGACGCCGCCGAGCTTTTCCTCGGTCATGTTTCCTCCTCGGCTGCGAGTTCGCCCAGGCGCAGCGGTGCCGCTATCGGGCGTCGTTCGGGGAATGCCACTCCGGTCAGGTCTGCGGCGTTGCGCAGGCAGGTCCGGCCTTGGCAGCGGCCAAGGCCCACTCGGCTGACCAGCTTCACGGTCCGTGCGCCGGTGGCGGCTCGGGTGCTGACGGCATCGCACAGCGCGCCGTACGTGACTCGCTCGCAGCGGCAGACGACGGTGTCGGTGGCCAGCCAGTCGCGCCACCCCGGTCCGATCGGGTACGCCTGGGCCAAGGCGGCCGCGAACCTGCGGCCTTGTCGTACTTTCCGCAGTGCGTCGTGGGGCACCCGGCCGCCGACTGCGGCGATCCCGGCGACGGTTCCCTCGGCGGCGGCGAGGTCCGCGCCGCCGATCCCGGTGATCTCCCCGGCCGCGAACACGCCGGGGACTGACGTCGCCTGTGTGAAGCTGACCTTCACAAACCCGTCGGCCAGGTCACAGCCCGCCGCGACCGCGAGTTCGAGTTGCGGGGTGAAGCCGTGGGCGACGCACACCGCGTCGGCCTCGACCTGCTCGGTGCTCAGGATGTTCCAGTTCTCGTCGAGCCGGGCGACGGTCGCGGCCTGGACGTGGCCGTCTCCGTGGACCGCCACGACCGCTGTTCGCGGGCGGTACGGGATGCGGTGGCGCGCCAGGTGAGCCAGGTACCGCGTGGCCTCGCCGAGCTTGTGTCTCCCTGCGAACGGGGCGCGCAGCCAGCGCGCCGGGGAGTTGGCCTCTAGGACGGCGATCACGTCGGCGCCGACGTCGGTCAACGACTTCGTGACGGCCAGCAGGAACGGCCCGGTCCCGGCGACGAGTACGCGGCGGCCGATCGGGAGGCGCTGTTCCTTGGCCAGGATCTGGGCAGCTCCGGCGGTGTACACACCGCGCATGTCCCAGCCCGGGAACGGCACGACGCGGTCATGGGCGCCGGTCGCGAGCACAAGCGCGTCGGCGTCGACCACCCTGGCTTTTCTATCCGGCCCGTCGGCTGGACCGGACAGCAGGTGCACGCGGCGGCCTTCGATCGCCCAGACCACGGTGCTCGGCAGGTGTTCGACGCCGGGAAGCGTGCGTGGACGGTCGTAGGGCTGGCGGAAGAACTGGCCGCCCACGGACGGCCCGGAATCGACGAGGACCACGTGCGCACCGCGCGTGGACGCTGCCCGTGCGGCGCTGATTCCGGCGGGTCCGGCGCCGATGACGACCACCTTCATGACGAGGTCCGAACAGTGTCGCCATCCGCCACTGTCCGCTGGCACGCGCGGACGTCCGGCACATCGTTCAGCGTGACTACACAGTCGAAGCAGACACCGATCCCGCAGAAGATCCGGCCGCTTCCCCTGCTGTGAAGTACCGCTGCAATGGTCTGGCCGGGCTGGACGGCCACGGTCTGGCCGTCGACAGTCACGCGCATGTCATCACCGCCGGACGGTCTACTCGGAAGGGGACGGGGTCGACCTCGGGTTCTCGTCCGAGGAACAGGTCAGCCAGCAGGTGGCCCGTCGCGGCGGCCAGTCCGATTCCTGCGCCTTCGTGGCCGGTGGCGTGCCAGAGTCCGGGTACTCGCGGGTCCGGGCCGATCACGGGCAGGTGGTCGGGCGCGTATGGCCGGAATCCACCGTACGCGCGCATGATCGGGATGGTGGCCAGGCTGGGAAAGAGCCGGACCGCCTTGCGGGCCAGTTCGCGCAGCACGGCCACCCGGATGGTCTCGTCGAAGCCGACGCGTTCCCGGCTCGACCCGATCAGGATCGTGCCCGCGCGCGTGGATTCGACCACCGTGGACGTTTGCAGGTCAGCGGCCCCGCTCTCCACCGCGCCCACGTAGTCCGCGTCGTACACCTTGTGCCGCACGGTGTACGAGGTATGGCTCGTCACGAGGACCACTCCCCTGCGCGGCTGGATGTCGATCGGCGCGCCCGCTTCCCGGCTGAACCGACCGGCCCACGGGCCGCAGGCGTTGACCACCGCGCCGCAGTGAAGGAAACCTTCAGAGGTCCGCAGCCCGCCTGGTCGCAGCCCCAGCGCGGTGACGCCACCGCGGACCTGACCGCCGCGCCGTCGCACCGCGGCCAGCAAGGTCGTCGCCGCCAGAACGGGCTGGAGTTGTGCGTCGTCGGGGTAGTGCACGGCGGCGAGCACGTCCCGGTTCAGGTTCGGTTCGAGCGCCACCGCGTCGGCCGCTGTGATCTCCTCCGCGCGGACACCGGCGCGGCGTTGGTTCTCGGCGAACTCGGCCAGCGCGTCGGCGTTCTCCAGCGCGACCACCAGGCCGCCTTTCGCGTCCCATTCCACCTCGGCCTGCCCGGGTCCCAGCAGGTCAGCGAGGGTGGCCAGTAATTTCGGCCACCGGGCGACCGAGGCCTGGGCCAGCGCGAGCTCGGGGCCGGGCGACTTGTCGGACAGCAGGACATTGCCCTCGCCCGCCGCGGTCGTGCCGCCCGCTGGCGCGCCCTGGTCGATGACGGTGACCCGGACTCCGGCCGCGCTGAGCGCCTCGGCGCACGCCGCGCCGATGATGCCCGCTCCGACGACCACGACGTCCGGCTGCATGACCACCACCGTTCATTAAAGTGAACGACAGCAGGGTAACTCCGATCTGCGGCGAGTCCAATGGGCCGTTCGGAGTGCGCTGGGCTGATGGGAGTGGGCTGATGGGAGTGGGCTGGGCAGTCAGGAGTGCACTGGCGAGGCCACCGCGCCTGCCGGGTACTGCAGGAGCAGGACCGACATCACCGGACCGTCGACGGCCTCGTAGATGTGCGGGCGGTGCGCCGGGAAGCAGATGTAGTCGCCGGGGTCGAGGACGTAGGGCTCGTCCGGCGGGCCGAACCGCAGCCGACCAGCCGTGACCGTGACGTGCTCCAGGCCCGGATGCCCGTCGGAATGCTGGATCGCGCCTGGTCGGACGCGCTGGTCGTAGATTTCGACCACCGTGTCGGTCAGGTCCATCCGGCGCAGCAACCGCAGATCGACCGCGTTGCTGCTGAGCACGTCCAGGCTCGGCGAACGCACCAGGACCACGCCGGGATCGGTCTGCTCGGTCAGCAGGCTGGACACCGGGACGTTGAAAGCGTTCGACAAACTGAACACGGTCTCGATCGTCGGGTTGCCGGTCCCCGACTCCAGCTGCGAGAGGGTGCCCTTGGCGATGCCGGAGCGCCTGGCCAGTTCCGACAGCGACAGACCGGCCTGCCCGCGCAGCGCCCTGAGGTTCACGGCCAGCACCTGACCAGCTTGTTCCCTGACCACACCGGCCTCCTCGCGCTCGCCCGGCGAAGGCTACCCAACCACTGGTGGATAAGCTTTGGTATCCGGCATTCAAGAGGTTAGGAAGATCATGGCCGAGGCCGCTTTCATCTCGACGACCATCCCGTACGTGAACGCACAGCCGCACCTGGGCCACGCGTTCGAGTACAGCCAGGCCGACGCGTACGCGCGGCACATGGCAAGCCGGGGTATGGACGTCTACTTCCTGAGCGGCTCGGACGAGAACAGCCTCAAGAACGTGCTGGCCGCGGAGAAGGAAGGGATCACCGCGCGCGAGCTGGTCGACCGCAACGTCGTCTTCTTCGAGCAGATGGCCACCGACCTGCAGACCAAGCTGTCCCGGTTCATCCGCACCAGCGTCGACCAGGACCACATCGACGGCGCGGTCGAGATCTGGCGCCGGATGGAGGCCCGCGGCGACATCTACGCCAAGGACTACGAGGGCCTGTACTGCGTGGGCTGCGAGCAGTTCTACAGCCCCGCCGAGCTGGTCGACGGCAAGTGCCCCGAGCACTTCACCGTGCCCGACCTGGTCAGCGAGCGGAACTACTTCTTCCGACTGTCGAACTATCAAGAAAAACTGTTGAGCGCGCTCGAGTCCGGTGAGCTGAAGGTGGTCCCGGAGTCGCGCCTCAACGAGGTCGCCAGCTTCGTCCGGTCCGGCCTCGAGGACATCTCGATCTCCCGGTCGACCGGTCGCGCCCGTGGCTGGGGCATCCCGGTCCCCGGTGACGAGAAGCAGGTCATGTACGTCTGGATCGACGCGCTGACCAACTACACCAACGCGCTGGGCTGGACCCGCGACGGCGACGAATACCAGAAGTACTGGGTGGACGCGGCCAAGCGTGTGCACGTGGTCGGCAAGGGCGTCACCCGGTTCCACGCGGTGTACTGGCCCGCGATGCTGATGTCGGCCGGTCTGCCGATGCCGACCGAGGTGGTCGTGCACGGCTACATCACCGCGTCCGGCCAGAAGCTGAGCAAGACCACCGGCAACGTCGTCGACCCGGCCGATCTGGTCGAGCGGTTCGGCCCGCACGCCGTGCGCTACTTCCTGCTCGCCGAGTTCTCGCCGTTCATCGACGGTGACTTCAGCGAGGAAAAGCTGATCGCGCGCTACAACGCCGATCTGGCCAACGGCCTGGGCAACCTGCTGTCGCGGGCGACGAGCATGACCGTGCGCTACCGCGATGGCGTCATTCCCGAGCCGGTCGAGATCGGGGACCCGGAGCGCTCGCTGGCCGAGCAGTTGGCCACGAGCGAACAGGCGTCCGTGACGGCGATGGCCGGGTACGACCACCGTGAGGCCCTTGCCCGGATCTGGGACCTGGTCCGCCGCACCAACGCGTACGTCGACGAGCGCGCCCCGTGGCACCTGGCGAAGGACCCGGCGCAGGCCGCGGCGCTGGACACCACGCTGCACTACCTGGCCGGCGCGGTGCGCCAGCTCGGCCGGTTGCTGCTGCCGTTCCTGCCCGTGGCCGGTGAGACGATCGTGCGCACGCTGGGCTCCGAGCCGGACAAGGTCCCCGGCGCGCAGAACTGGCTCGACGGGCTGGCCGGTGTGCAGGTGACCAAGTCCGCAGCGCTGTTCCCCCGGATCGAGGCACCGGCCGCCGAGTGAGGTACGGGGCCGAGTGTGAGGTCGGGGGAAAAACCCTGAATCCGGCGTATCGGGAGAACTGACAAGCACAACCGTACGTTGTGCGGATATGGACATTACGGTCGAAAGCCGGGCGCTGGTCGTCGTGGCGGGCTTGCCCGGGTCGGGCAAGAGCACGCTGCTGCGACGAACCCAGGCCAACGCGCCTATTCGCGTGCTCGACACCGACCACATGCGGTCCTTGCTGGCGGACATGCTGCCTCGCACGGTCCCGTACGGCTGGTACCGACCGCTGGTGCACGTGCTGCATGCCGCGCGTGTGCTGGCGGTCGTGCTGTTCTCTCGGCACCCGGTGCTGGTGCACGACCCGGCCACTGGTGCGGGGTCGCGGACGGTGTTCGCGGTGATCGGTTTCCTGTCGGGGCGGGAACGGCATTTCATCTGGATCGACTGCACGCCCGACGAGGCGCTCGCCGGTCAGGTGGCGCGTGGGCGTGTGCTGTTGAAATGGTCGTTCGCCAGGCATATGCGCCGGTCTCCCCTGGTCCGTTCGCGACTGCTTGCCGGGCGACGGCCGCCGGGCTGGAGCAGCGCGCAAATGGTTGACCGGGATGTCGCGAGTTCCGGCCTGTATCTCAAGGTCGCCTGACGCCCCAACCGCCGTGTCCACCTTTCCGGCACGCCGTGTCCACCATTCCGGCACCATGAAATTCCCTGAGAAGGGCCTGTGACAGGGCGAGATCACGCATTTCATGGTGCCGGAAAGTGCATTTCGTGGTGCTGGAAAGGTGGACACGATGTGCTGGAAAGGTGGACACGGTGGGGCGGGGGGTGTCAGCTGCGTAGGTGGAGGATTTTTAGTGCGGGTGATGTCAGGATCTCGTGCTCACAGAATCGGCCGCGCACCCATTTGCCCTCGGAGAACAGTTTCGTCTGGTCGGCGTGGTATGGCGAGGTTGGGTCGGTCGACTGCGAGTAGGTGAGCAGTGTCCGCACGTCCGGGCAGTGGCCGCCGTCGAACGCCACCGCTTGGATGTAGCTGGATCCGTGTACCAGTTCGGTGTTTCCCTTCGCCGGGTCCCAGGCGGGGATCTGCATGTTGAGCACGCCGAGGCTGTTGGGCCCGCCGTGCACCGGGATCCGTTCGCCGTTGCGGACGACGTACTGGTATTCGCCGAGTGGCGCGTCCATCGGGATCTTCGCCGCGCGCATCTCGGCGACGGCGTCGGTGAAGGCTTTGCGGATCGCCGGGCTGTCGGTGTTGAGGGTGTTGGGGGTGTGGATCGGGTCGGCCGCGTCGAACGGCACCTTCCACGGGTCCTCGGGGATGTCCGGCATCTTCGCCCAGAACCGCTCGAACAGCAGCGCGCCTCTACTCCCTGTGGAGTACGTCTTGTCCCAATGTCTAACGGCCGCGCAGGCGTCCGCGACGTTCGGCAGCGTGTCGCACATTTTTGCCGTGTCGTCCGCAGCGACCTGGCCGATCAGGCTGCGGTCGGTGAACAGCGTGTCCTGGATGGCCTGCCGGGAGAACCGCTTGCCGTTCAGCTCGGTGATGGCCATCCGGGTGCGTGGGCCGCGCTCGGTGGCCACGTCGCCGATGATCCGCGGGTAGTTCGTGATCGGCGCGGCCGGGTTGGTCAGCCAGGCGCTGTCGTTGGAGTTGGCCACGTAGTCGGCCCTGGTCAGCACTGGCTGCTTGGCTGGGCCAAGCAGTCCGGGCGCGACCGCGTCGCGGTCGTTGCCCCAGGCACAGCTGGTCTTCGCGCCGTCGAGCACGGCGACGCCGGTCGACGGGAACACCGCCGCGCCCAGTGGCGTGTTGCACTGCCGGGCCAGGTCGTCGGTGATGTGCGGGACCACCTGGATGTCGGCGTAGGTCGCGTTGCCCGACCTGTCCGTGGCGATCGTGTTGACCCACGGCGAGCCCTGGGTGTCCGACAGCGCCTTGACGATGCCGCGCGTGTCGCGGGCCTGCGCGATCTCGAACCAGGTGTTGACCGAGCGGATGTTGCCCCAGTTGGCGTCGCGGAGGACGTAGGCCGTGCTGCTCGTCCAGCCCAACGGCAGGTCGAACGCTTCACCGATGACCGGCCCGTACCGGGTGGACCACAGCGTTCGCTCGACCTGGCCCAGGCTGCCGTCGGCGTTGCGGCTGCGCACGGTGACCTTGCGGCTGGTCATCTGCTCGGGTTTGCCGTCGACCAGGTATGTCGTCGGTGAGCCGGGGACCAGTTGCAGTTGGTAGAAGCCGAATGTTCGCGGGGTGGCCACCGTGTGCGTCCACGCGATGTCCTTGGTGTAGCCGATCTGCACAAAGGGCAGGCCGAGCAGGCTCGCTCCGGAAACGTCCAGCTTGCCGGGGATGGTCAGCTGGGACTGCCAGAACCGGCGGCCGCCGTGCCAGGGGAAGTGCGGGTTGCCCAGGAGCAGGCTCTTGGCGCCCGCCGTGGCGTCACGGCCGAAGGCGAAGCCGTTGCTGCCCATGTCCTTGGTGACTTCGAGCGCGTCGGCGCGCTTGCGGGCGGCGTCCGGCGGGACCGCGGCGGCCTGTGCCTGGCCCGCCGGTGGCTGGGCGGTGGCGATCTGGTCGGCCAGCAGCGCCTGGCCGCTCATCGTGGACAGGGCATGCAGGTGCCGGTAGACGTCGATCTCCGAGATCGGCCGGACCCATGCGGCGCCTCGGCAGGCCGGATCGGTGATCCGGCGCTCGGCGACGAACCGGTTGTAGCCCGCCACGTAGCCGCCGATGGTCTCCCGTGCCTCCTGGCGCGGACCGAGTGGGGGGCGCTGCCTGAGCACCTGCTCCACCACACGCGAGTCGTTGACCTGCTGGAAGTACAGGTCGCTCGCCAAGCTCGTCGACGCGCTGCCGAGCGCGGAATTGGCGGGTTTGTCCGGGCCGAAATACTCCGAACGCTGGGCGTTCAGCGTGACGTACAGGTCGGCGATCTGGCAGATGTTGTCCTTGGCCGCGGCATAGCCGTAGCCGTACCCCAGACCGGCGAAGTCATTCGCCTTGATGTGCGGGACGCCGTTCTCGGTGTAGCGCACGAGCGCGGACAGGCCTCGGTGGTCCGCCGACGCCGCTGACGCCGCCGTCGCGGTCGTCAGCGGGACGGCCACCGCGGCGGCAGCGGCGAGCGCGAACACTCTTCTCAATAGGGACACGGCCTCTTTCTACGTGACCGTTTCCCCTGGGGCATCCGGGAGTTCCCCGAGGTCGGCAGGGATTCGCCACCGGTGGCGCATCAGGGTGGCCACCGGTCGCGACCTGCTCAGCCGCGCAGGTGCCGTTCGAGGAACCGCACCGCGAGCGCCCATGCCCGTTCGGCCGGTTCGGGTTGGTAGAACCGGGGCGCCACCCGGTTGTGGAAGGCGTGCCCGCCGTCCGGCTGGATGTGCAGTTCGACGTTCGGGCGGCCTTCGACGGCCGCGGCCACGTCGGCGACTTTCTCGGCGGGGATGTACGGGTCCTGTCCGCCGAAGTGCAGTTGCAGCGGCGCCGTGATCCTGTCGAGCAGGTCCAGTTGGGCGGGGACGCCGGAGCCGTAGAACGACAGCACGGCCGCGGGCGTGATCTCGGCGGCGGACGCGAACGCCACTGTGCCGCCGAAGCAGAAGCCCAGTACCGCGACGCCGCCGGTGACCTCCGGCAGTCGCGACAGGTGGTCGAACGCGGCGGCCACGTCGGTGATGCCGGTGGCCGGGTCGTATCGGCCCGCCAGGTCCATCGACTCGGCCAGGCCCTCGTCGTCGTGTCCGGCCCGCCAGCCTGGCCGCAACCGCCAGAACATGTCCGGCGCCGCGGCCACGTAGCCGAGCCCGACCAGGTCGGCGGCGACCGCTTCGATGTAGTCGCCGACGCCGAAGATTTCCTGGATCACCAGGACGGCGGGACCGCCACCGGCCGGCGACCAGATCTTCAGGTCGAATTCACCATCCTGGGTTCGCACAGATTCAGTACGCTGCACAGTCACACAACCGAATCTACCCTTTCTGTCGGCAGGGAGGCTGAATGGTCGAGTTATTATCCAACCACCGACGCAGACTGAGATCGGTTCTCTCCATCGTGGCCGTGAGCACCACTCTCCTCGCGTGTAAAACAACTGCGGCTCCACCACCTGCGACAACAGCACCGGCCGAATGGTCTTCCGAAACCGGCCGTCCCGCACCGGCACCGAGCGCCGCGCAATCCACCACGACCGCGCCGACCAGCGGCGAAACGCCGAAACAAACCACTCCCCCGGCACAACAGCCCGCGCAGCCGAAGGTCAACTGCGTCGCCGCGCTACGGGCGTGCGGTTTTCCTGATGCCAGCAATACCGGGTGGCAGCCAACTGGCGTCAAACTGACCGCAGCCGGAGTGACGCTCACCGCCGACGCCGAGTTCCAGATCACCGAGCGTGGCGCGGTGATCGACGGCAAGGACATCCGCGGCTGCGTCAGCATCAAAGCCGACAATGTGACGATCAAACGCAGCAGGGTCCGCTGCGAAAGCTACTTCCCGATCCGGATCTACGAGGGTTTCCGCAACGCCGTCATCGAGGACACCGAGATCGACGGGCTGAATTCCGGAACGACGAACGCGGCCGTCGGATTCGAGTACTACACACTCCGCCGGGTGAACATCCACAGCCTCGGCGAAGGCCCGCACATGGGCGCCGACGTGCTGATCGAGAACTCATACGTACACGATCTCGCCAGTTGCGACATCTGTCACAACGATGCCATCCAGTCGTCCGGCGCGCGGAATGTCGTGCTCCGCCACAACACGTTCATCAACGACGCCATGGGTAAGAACGCGGTGGTCAGGATCGCCACCGAACAAGGCGACTCGCACAATTTCCTGATCGAGGACAACCTGCTGGCCGGTGGCAACTACGCGGTGCAGGTCCGCAGCCAGGGCAACGGTTTCCCGGTCGGTGTGCGTGTGCTCAACAACCGGATCGTGCCGACGTGGCGGTTCGGGCCGTTCGACGTGACCGACGGGCGGATCGAGGCGTCCGGCAACTTCCGGGACGACACGCTGGCGCCCTTGACAGCGGAATAGCCAGCCGAATAGCCGCCGGATACGTCGTCGATAGGCCCGGTACACATACTTCCACTGGACGGAAGCCGGGGCTGTGATCAGGGACACCGCCGCTTAGTGTCTCGCGGCAACTCGACGACGCGACGGAGCGACAAACATGGCGCAGCCCACTGACCACCGCCGATGGGCGGTCTCCCTGGCCTGGAGCGCGGTCCTGCTCGACGGCTTCGACCTGGTCGTGCTCGGCACGGTCCTGCCGGTCCTGTTGCAGGACAAGGTGTGGGGACTGACCGCGGCCAGTGGGGCGACCGTGTCCACGTTCGGTCTGGTCGGCATGATGATCGGCGCGCTGACGATCGGCGCGTTGACCGACACGCTCGGCAGACGCAAAGCGATGGTGCTGGCGGTGGCCAGTTTCTCGTTCTTCACGCTGCTGTGCGCGTTCGCTCCGTCGATTTTCGTGTTCGGTCTGCTGCGTTTCCTCGCCGGGATCGGCCTCGGCGGCTGCCTGCCCACCGCGATCGCGATCGTCAACGAACACGCGGCCCGTGGCAGGGCCGGGAGCGCGACGACCACCGTGATGACCGGCTATCACGTCGGTGCTGTGCTGACCGCGCTGCTCGGCATCCTGGTGATCCCGGACCTGGGCTGGCGGGCGATGTTCGTCATCGGGGCCGCGCCCGCACTCGTGCTCGTCCCGCTGATGGTCAAGTACCTGCCCGAGTCGGCTTCGTTCGATCGTCGGCGGACCGCGCTCGGCGCGTTCGGCTCGCTGTTCCAGGCCAGGTATCTGCGCTCGACGCTGGCGTTCTGCGTGACGTCGTTCATGGGTTTGTTGCTGGTGTACGGGCTGAACACGTGGCTCCCGCAGATCATGCGGGCCGCCGGGTACGAGCTCGGTGCGGCCTTGGCGCTGCTGTTGACGCTCAACGTCGGTGCCGTGGTGGGTCTGCTGGTCGCGGGCGCGGTGGCCGACCGGGCGGGCATCCGGCGCCCCACGGTCCTGTGGTTCGGCATGGCCGCGGTGTTCCTCGCGCTGCTGAGCGTGAAGATGCCGCAGGTCGGCGCGTATGCCGCGGTGTTCGTGACGGGCTGTTTCGTGTTCAGCGCCCAGGTGTTGGTGTACGCCTACATCGGACGGACCTATGTGGACGGCAACAGGGCCACGGCGCTGGGGATGGCCGCGGGTGTCGGCAGGCTCGGCGCGATCAGCGGACCCATTGTCGGCGGGGCGCTGCTGAACGCGGGCGTCGCGTACCCCTGGGGCTTCTACGTCTTCGCGCTGGTCGGCGCGTTCGCCGCGGTCGCGGTCACGCTGGCGAAGTCACCGCCGACGGAACTCGCGAGCGAGCAGCCAGGCCAGGTACACGCCGCCGATGGTGGCGGTGGCGATGCCGACCGGCAGCTGCGACTGTGAGAACAGCCTCTGCACGGCGAAGTCGCTGACCAGCAGCAGCAAGGCACCCATCAGGCCCGCCGCGACAGGCCCGGCGACAGGCGCACCTGTCAGTCGCCGGGCGATCTGCGGTGACGCCAGCGCGACGAACACGATCGGCCCGGCGGCGGCCGTGCCGACCGCGGAGAGCACGACGCTCACCGCGATGAGCACCAGCCTGGTGCTTTCGACGCGCACGCCGAGCGCCTTGGCCGCGTCGTCGCCCATCTGCAGGATCGACAGCCGGTGGCTGAAGAACACCGCGAACGGCAGCAGCACGAGCATCGACCACGCGACGGGTTCGACGTGTTCCCATCCGCGGCCGTTGAGGCCGCCGACCTGCCACGCGGTCGCGGCGAGGGCGTCCTGCAGGGACGCATGCGTGATGAGGTAGTCGTTGGCCGCGATCAGCATCGCGCTGACGCCGATGCCGATCAGCACCAGCCGGAAGCCCTGTACGCCGCCCTTGAACGCGAGCAGATAGATCAGGAACGCCGTGCTGACGCCGCCGACGAGCGCGCCGCCCGCGGTGGCCATCATCCCGCCGTCGGTCAGCACGATCACCGTCAGCGCACCGGTCGCCGAGCCCTGGGTGAAGCCGATGATGTCGGGGCTGCCGAGCGGGTTGTCGGTCAGCCGCTGCATGAGCGCGCCGCTGATCCCGAACGCGCCGCCGACGAGCAGCGCGGTGAGCAGCCGGGGCAGGCGCAGTTCGAGCACGATGAACTCGGCACCGGGCGGGCCCGCGCCGAGCACGGTGTCCACCACCTCGCCCACCGACAGCGGGTAGTCGCCGGTGGTCATGGTCAGGAACACGAACACAACAATGAGCGCGAGCATCACCAGGCAGGTCACGGTGGCGCGGATGTCCAGCCGCAGTGACAGCCGTGCGATGCGGATCGGGCGGCCGCGCACCGCCGCGCCGACGCTCACAGCTTGATCACCTTGCGGCGGCGGCACAGCCAGATGAACACCGGTGCGCCGAGGAACGCGGTCACGATGCCCACCTGCAGCTCCGAGGGTTGGTTGATCACGCGGCCGACCACGTCCGACCCGACGAGCAGGATCGGCGCGACCACCACCGAGTACGGCATGACCCAGCGTTGGTCCGGACCGGTGATCAGGCGGACGACGTACGGCACGGCCAGCCCGACGAACACGATCGGCCCGACGGCCGCTGTCGCCGCGCCACACAGCAGCGTCACGGCGATCATGCCGAGCACCCGCGTCCGTCCGATATGGGCGCCCAGGGCCCTGGCTGTCTGTTCGCCGAGCGCCATGGCGTTCAGTGACCGGCTCAGCGCGAGCGCGAGGGCGATACCGATCGCGAAGAACGGCAACAGTTGCAGCACGGTGTCCATGTTGCGACCACTGAGCGATCCGACGTTCCAGAAGCGGAACTCGTTGAACACCAACGGCTTCAGCAACAGGACGGCGTGGATCAACCCGTACAGCACGGTGCTGATGGCCGCACCGGCGAGCACCAGCCGGTCGGGCGTCGGCCCGCTGCGGCCGGTGGAGCCGAGCATGTAGACCATGACTGTCGCAGCACCCGCACCGAAGAACGCGAACCACACGTAGCCGGACACGCTGGTCACACCGAAGAAGCCGATGCCGAGCACCACAGCGGCCGAGGCGCCCGCGTTCACGCCGAGCAGGCCGGGTTCGGCGAGCGGGTTGCGGGACAGCGCCTGCATCAGCGCTCCCGCCAGTCCCAGCGCCGCGCCGACCAGCAGGCCGAGGATGGTGCGCGGGATCCGGACCGAGTGGATGATCACCGCGTCGCGGGACCCGTCGTTGTGCCACAGCACGTTCCAGGTCGACGCGAACGGGATGTCCTTCGACCCGAACCAGACGCTCAGCAGGCAGACCACGACGAGCGCGGCGAGGGCGACGATCAGCCCGACTACCCGAGTCGTCCGCAACGCCGTTTTCTTCCGGACAGGCTCCGCGTGGCCCGTAACGCTCACCACACGCACCCACCAGGTCCAAGATTCCGATAATTGAGGCTAGGCTAACCGAAGTCATCGAGCAGGGAAACACCGGTGCTCGGGGATCTGCGCGCCGCCTGGCCGGGCAGTCGATGGAGGGTAGTTCAGAAGATGATTCGTTACTTGCTGGCCGCGTGCCTGCTGGTGCTGACCGCGTGCGGCTCCGGCTCGACCACCACGCCATCGGCGCCCCAGTCCGGGTCCGGCGCGGCCGAGTCGGGCGCGTTTCCCGTCTCGATCGAGCACAAGTACGGCAGTACCACGTTCAAGGCCGAGCCGAAGCGGATCGTCCTCGTCGGCCTGATGGAGCAGGACGCGCTGCTGGCGCTGGGCGTCGTGCCGGTGGCGACCACCGAATGGCTGCGCAAGCACGAAGGGGCCATCGCGCCGTGGGCGGCGGCGAAGCTCGGCAACGCGCCGAAGCCGACCGTGCTGCCCAACGAGGGCAGCGGCCCGGAGTTCGAGAAGATCGCCGCGCTGCGCCCTGACGCGATCATCGGCCTGTACTCGGGGCTGACCCAGGAGCAGTACGACAAGCTCACCAAGATCGCCCCGACCGTGGCACAGCCCAAGGAGTACCCGGACTACGGCATCGGCTGGCAGGAGATGACCAGGAAGGTCGGCAAGGTCGTCGGCAAGTCCGCGCAGGCGGACAAGCTCGTCGCCGACTCCGAGGCGCTGATCGCCAAGGCGCGCAAGGACAACCCGAAGTTCGAGCAGTCGACGGCCGTGATCGCCACCACCTGGGAGGGCTACTTCGTCTACGGCTCGCAGGACCCGCGCACGCGTTTGCTGCAGTCGCTCGGCTTCAAGTCGCCCGAGCAGCTGGACAAGGTGATCGGCGACAAGTTCGGCCTCTCGATCAGCAAGGAGCAGACCGAGATGCTCGACCAGAGCGTCGTGATCTGGCTGGCGGGCCCGCAGACCAAGGAGGCACTGGAGAAGGACCCGGTGTACAGCAGCCTCAAGGTGGCCAGGGAGAAGCGCGACATCCTGATCGACGAGGCCAGCGACTACGGCAGCGCCGTGTCGTTCATCTCCGTGCTCAGCCTGCCGTTCCTGCTCGAGAAGTACGTCCCGCAGCTGGCGGCGGCTGTTAAATGAGGGTATGGCACGTGTCGCGCTGATCACGGGTAGTTCCAGGGGCTTGGGCAGCGTGATCGCCCGGCGGCTCGCGCACGACGGCTTCGAGGTCGCCGTGAACGGGCTGCCGGGCGACGACGATGTGCACGCCGTGACCGCGTCGATCCGTGAACACGGGCACGCGGCGACGGCGTTCCCCGCCGACGTCACCGATCCGGCGCAGGTCACCGCGTTGGCCGAACGGATCGGCCCGGTGGATGTGCTGGTGTTCAACGCGACCGGCCCGCAGCCGGAGGCCAAGATCATGGACGTCGGCTGGCAGGAGCACCTCGACCAGCTCGACTTCTTCGTGCGCAGCCCGGTCCTGCTCGGCCGCGCGCTCGTGCCGGGGATGGTGGAACGCGGTTACGGCCGCGTCATCCACGTCGACTCCGAGGTGGCGCACAACCCGCCACCCGGCCGGTCGGCCTACGTGACCGCGAAATCAGCCCAGGTGGGACTCACGTTGAGCTGGGCGCGGGAACTCGCTCCGCACGGGATCACGGTCAACACCGTGGCGCCCGGGTTCGTGCCGGTCGAGCGGCACGTCGAGGTGCCGCCGGAGGTCGTCAGCCGGTATCTCGCGACGGTTCCGGCGGGCCGGATGGGCACGCCGGACGACATCGCGCACGCCGTGAGCTTCCTGGCCGACGAACGAACCGGGTTCGTCACCGGCCAGCGGCTCGTGGTCGACGGCGGCCGCGCCCTCGGCCACTAGCGCGGCGCTGGGGCGCAACGAAGGCCGCCTTGGGTGCAGCCAGCGCAACGAAGGCCACATTGGTTGCGTGTGTCAGCGCGCGCGGCTACAACCAACTCACCAGCCCGCGCAGGATGACCGCGGCGGCGAACACCAGCGTGAACGCCAGGTCGAACGACACCGCTCCCATCCGGATGGGCCGGACCACGCGCCGAACCGGCCTGATCACCGGCTCGGTCACCGCGTACACCACACCGCGTGCCCGTGCCGCCGCTCCTCCGCCACCACCGGCGAGGACACCCGTCCAGTCCAGGACGGCGCGGATCACCAGCACGATGATGAACAGCGTCAGCACCAGGCTGAGCAAGGTTCCTACTGCGCTCATGGCCAACTCCTCTCACCATCCAGCGTGCCCGCCGATGGTGAGAGGAGTCTGAGAATTTGCTGTCTACATGGCTTGGATGAGCGAATTGGGACGCATGTCCGTCCAGTTCGCCTCGACGTAGTCCAGGCACGCCTGGCGGGCGTCCGGACCGTGCGCGACCGTCCAGCCCGCTGGCACCTCGGCGAACTCCGGCCACAGACTGTGCTGTCCCTCGTCGTTGACGAGGACCTTGAACGTGCCGTCCGGGTCGTCGAACGGGTTGGTCATCACGAACTCCTTTATGGACAGTGCGGGTCCGGCGGTTTCTCGGTGTCAGAGCTTCTTCGCCGCCGTCGACAGCTGCGGCACCACTTCGTCGATCATGTAGGGGATGCTGAGCACGGTCGCGAACGACAGCGCCGCTCCGGTCGGCTTGATGGAGTACGGCAGGTAGACCACCCGGTCCGCCTTGGTGACGGCGAGGTTCGCGTACACCGCGTTCTCCTTGATCCGGCTGACGTCCTCCGGCTTCTCCGGCAGCATCACCAGGATGTCGGTGTCGAGCAGGTCAAGCCCCTCGTCGCCGAACTGGATCGGGGTGCCGTCCTTGGTCTTGCCGTCGAGCTTCGGGTCCACCTGGAAGCCCAGTTCGGCGAGCAACGTGTCCCGCGGGTCCTTGGCGGAGAACGCGGCCCACTTGCCCGGTGTCGAGCCGTCCCCGACGATGAGTTTCTTCCCCGCGAACTCCGGGTGCTCCTTGCGGATCTGGGAGAACTTGGCCTCGATGTCGGCGACCATCTTCTGCGCCTCGGCGGGCTTGCCAAGCGCCTTGCCGATCGTGAGGGTCGTCTCACGCCATGGCGCGGAGTAGTCCTCGAACTTGCCGTTCTGCGCGACTGTCGGCGCGATCTTGCTGAGCTTCTCGTACTGTTCCTTGTTCAGCCCCGCGTACTGGCCGATGATCAGATCGGGCCGCAGCGACGCGATCTTCTCGAGGTTCACCTCGGAACCGTTGCTGATCACCTCGGGGCGCGCGTCGCCCCACTTGGCGTCGATCCACGGCCAGTTGGCGAACGGCCGCTCACCGAACCAGTCGGTCCCGCCGACCGGCTTGACGCCCAACGCGACCAACACGTCGTGGTCGGTCATACCGACCGACACCACCCGTTTCGGCTCGGCCTTGAGCATGGTGCTGCCGAACTTGTGCTCTATGGTGACCGGGAAGGCCGCGCCGGACGGCGCCTGTGCCTCTCCCGAGGCTTGCGCCGGGGCCGCGGTGGTCCTGCTGCCGCACGCGGCAAGCGAGACAGCCAGGCCCGCGGCGAGCACCGCAGCGGCAAGCCGCCGCCCGTGGGTCTGGAACACCATCACTGATCCTTCGTCACTTCGACCGTACTCCACTCACTACGAATTCCGGACTCACCATGAGTTCCGGCTGGCTGGCTGGTTCGTTCGCCCGGCGGGCGACGATGGCGTCGAGGATCTCACCGACCCGGACGGCTGTGTTGGAAAGCAACGAAGATGTGATGCCGTGCGTGTGCTCCGTCCCGCCCTGCAGGTATATCCCGCACCGCAGATCGGGATCTGTCCACACGCGATAGTCACGGTCCACCCGCAGGCGCCCCTGGTCGTCACGCACGCAGTACTTCGCGACATCGCCGAGCTGCCCCACCGGGTCGGCGGGCAGGTAGCCGGTGGCGAAGACGGCGACGTCCGCGTCCAGCACGGTCCGTTCGCCTGTGGTGAGCGTCTCGACTGTGACCCGCACCCCGTAGTCCGTGCGCAGCACCTGGGCCGGACGGGCCACGTTGAACAGCCGCAGCCGCCGCACACCCCGCACCTTCTCCTGGTACTGGCGGCGGTACAGCTCGTTGATCAGGTCGATGTCGACGACCGAGTAGTTGGTGTTCGCGTGGTAGCCCATCAGCCGCTGCTTGACGTGTTCCGGCGCGGCGTAGAACTCGTCGACCGCCTCCGGGTCGAAGATCCGGTTGGCGAAGGCACTGTCGTCCGACGGGCTGTAGCCGTAGCGGGAGAAGACACCGCACACCTCGGCCTGCGGGAAACGCTCGTGCAGGTACGCGGTGACCTCGGCGCCACTCTGTCCCGCGCCGACCACGACCAGTCGCTGGGGATCGGTGACGCCGTCGATCCGGTTGAGCAGTTCGCTGTTGTGCCAGATGTGCTCGTCGACGTCGACGCCCGCGGGCATGGACGGACGCAGTCCGGTGCCCAGCACGATGTTGCGGGCCCGAAACACCTCGCCGGACGCGTCCCGCACGTCGAAGAACTCACCGCCGGGCACCGGCGTGACGGAGACGACATCGCGGCCGTACGCCACCAGATCGTCCACCTTGGCCGCTGCCCATTCGAGGTACTGGTGGAACTCGATCCGCAGCGGGAAAAGGTTCTTGTGGTTGATGAAGTCGACGAGACGGCCGTTTTCCTTCAGGTGGCAGAGAAAGCTGAACCGGCTCGTCGGGTCGCGCATGGTGACCAGATCCTTGAGGAACGACACCTGCATGGTGGCGTCCTCGATCAACATGCCCCGGTGCCAGCCGAAGCGCGGCTGCCGCTCGAGGAACTGCGCGGTGACGGGCTCGTCCGCGTTCTCGTTGTACTCGGTCAGCGCTATGGCGAGTGCCAGGTTCGACGGCCCGAAGCCGACACCGACGATGTCATAGATCGCTGGCTCTGACATGCCCGTCCCATCGTTGCCCGACAGATGCAAGGCCACCCTAACCTAACTAAGGTGAGCCTCTACTACTACATTCGAGGGTGACGCTCGTCGCTCGGTGGCCGTGAGGCGGAGGAGGAGACCCATGCGGGTCGCGATGTTCGGGTACCAGACGTGGGGGCACCGCACACTGCAGGCGTTGCTGGCGTCCGAGCACGACGTCGTGCTCGTGGTGACGCATCCCCGGAGTGAGCACGCCTACGAGAAGATCTGGTCCGATTCGGTCGCCGACCTCGCCGGGGAAAACGGCGTTCCGGTCCTGTTGCGCAACCGGCCGGACGACGAGGAGTTGCTGAGCGGGCTCAAGGACGCCGACCTCGACATCATCGTCGCCAACAACTGGCGTACCTGGCTGCCGCCGGAGATCTTCACCCTGCCCCGGCACGGCACGCTGAACGTGCACGACTCGCTGCTGCCCGCCTACGCGGGGTTCTCCCCGCTGATCTGGGCGCTGATCAACGGCGAGCCGGAGGTCGGCGTGACCGCGCACATGATGGATGAGGAGCTCGACGCGGGCGACATCGTGCTCCAGCGCTCCGTCGCCGTCGGGCCCGCCGACACGACAACGGATCTGTTCCACAAGACGGTCGACCTGATCGGTCCCATCACCGTCGACGCGCTCGCGCTGATCGCGTCCGGCGAGGCGAAGCTGACCAAACAGGACCGCACGAAGGCCAGCTTCTTCCACAAGCGGTCCATTGAGGACAGCAAGATCGACTGGACGTGGCCCGCCGAGGCGATCGAGCGCTTGGTCAGGGCGCAGTCGGACCCGTACCCGAACGCCTTCACCTTCCACAAGGGCGAGCGGATCCGCGTGGTCAAGGCATCCGTGTCACAAGCGTGCTACGGCGGCACACCCGGCCGGATCTTCATCAAGGAAGGCGACGGCATCGTGATCGTGGCCGGTGCCGACGCGCGCACCGGCCGCAACCGGGGCCTGGTCGTCGAACGGGTGCGTACCGAGGACGGAACCGAGTACGCGGCAACGGATTACTTCAAGACCATGGGCGGCTACCTGAAGTCTTCCTGAGGTTTTTGGATGGTGTCTCGGGAAGCCGAGACACCATCTAAGAAAACAGGGCCCCCTGGGCGAAGTCGGCTCCGGCGTTGCGCCACCACTGCGCGCGTTCCTCGGAGTACACGCCGTCGACGATGACCTGCGCACCGGACAGGTGCACGAGGCTGGCCATGTCCAGCAGCGAGTGCGTCACCGGCGAGCCGGAAACCGGTTCGCGGGCGGTCAGCCACGGCGCCACCCTGACCGCACGCAACGGCAGGTCCTCGACGCACACCATGTCGCCGGACGTTCCGCCGAAGTCCACCGCGACGGTCTGCACACCGTTGTCCGCCAACAGCTTCATGTTGTCCATGGCTTCGCCCTTGTCGGCGAGCAGCGCCTGCACCGGCATGCCGATCCACAGCCGCTCCGGCGGCATCCCCGTCTCCCGCAGCACCCTGGCGACCTCGCCGACCAGGTCACCGTCCGACGACTGCTGCGCGGTGAGGTTCACGCTGAGCGGGATCGCGCGGTCCCACCGCACCTGCTCGCACGCGGTGCGCAGCAGCCACGGGCCCAGCGCGAGGATCAGGCCGGACTCCTCGGCCAGCTCCAGGCAGCGGTTGTCGTAGACCAGGCCGTACTCGGGGTGGTCCCAGCGCAGCACCGCCTCGGTGCCGACGACTTCCTTGTCCGTCAGGCGGACGATCGGCCGGTAGTCGACCGACAGCTCGCCGTTCTCCCACGCGCCCGGCATCGCCGCCGCCAGGCGGAACGTCCGGCGGTCGCGCTCGTGCTGCTCCGGGTGGAACAGCTCCCACTGCCTGCGGCCGTTGCTCTTGGCGCGCCGCAACGTCATGTCCGACGCACGCAGCAGCTCGGTGGGGTCCATGGTGCGCGGCGGGCGGTCCACCACGCCGATGCTCGCCGTCGCCGCGACGCCGTAGTCCTCTATGTACACCGGCTCGGACAGTTCGTCGTTGATCGACGCGATCATGCTCAGCACGTCCGGTGTGGACGGTGAGTTCTCCACGACGATCGCGAACTCGTCGCCGTCGAACCTCGCGACCATCGCCTTTTCGCCCGCCAGCACGGCTTTCAGCCGCTCGGCCACGGCAATCAGCAGCAGATCGCCGGTCCTGCGGCCGAGTCCGCCGGTGATCAGCGAGAACGCGTCGAGATCCAGGTGGTACAAGGTCACGCCGAGCGCGGGATCGGCCCGGCGCAGCATGCTTTCCAGGTGGGTGGTGAAGAACTGCCGGTTCGGCAGTCCGGTCAGCACGTCGTGCAAGGCCTGGCGGCTCAGTTCGTTCTGCAGCAGCTTCAGCTCGGTGCCGTCCTCGACGACAGTCACGAAATGGCGCGGCTGGTTGTCGCCGTCACGCAGCACGGTCGCGGTCAGCGAAACCCGCGCCAACTCGCCGTCCTGGCGGACCAGGCGCTGGCCGTGCCGGAAACGTTCGTGCTCGCCCGCCAACACGGCCTGGTAGGCCTCGCGCAAGTACGACGCCTCGTCCGGGTGCACGAGATCGAACAGTGAAAGGTTGGCCAACTCGGCTGTCGTGTAGTCGACAATTTGCCCGAAGGAATGGTTCGCGCGGATGAACCGGCCGGTCAGGTCGGTGATCACAATGCCGCTCGACGAACACGTCGCGACCTCGTCGAACCGGGCCTCGCTGGCTTTCAGGTTCCACCGCGCGTCCCGCACGGCCATCACCAGCGCCTCTTCGACCTCTTCCTGTTGGGTGAACACGGATTTGCGGATGGACTCGGCGAAACTGGCCGCTATCGCGCCGATCACCGCGATGACCTTCTCGGCGAGCCGGGCGACGTCCCGCAGTTGCCTGGACTGCAGCAGGCCGCGGCCGAGCACGTCGACCGTGCAGCGCAGGCACACGCTGTCCGCGCAGTTCATCGCGACCAGCCGCTCGGTGAGCCGCTCGGCGAGGCCGGTGTCGGCAGGCTCCGCGCGCACGGCAACGACGAGCTGGGCGACCATGTCGCGCAGCTGATCCTCCAGCTCCTGCTGGGACAGTGGGATGTACGTGTTGTGGCACATCAGGTATGCCCATTTCCGGGCGAGCTTGTCCCGCTCACGAATGGTGTCGCCTGCGGCGGCATTCCAGTCATCCGGGAGCGGCGAGATCGACTCGCGCTGAGGCACCGAAAAAGCCTACCGAGGGTCGCGCACGACTGGCCACAGATTGGTTCAGCGTTCAATCGAATGGGCCAATCGGGGGACGTGATGGCTACGGGACGCAACCGAACGCTGCTGGACGGTGAACAGTTCCCGCTCCTCGTGAGTGGTTCGTCCCTCCCGGGCTCCTCGTGAGTGGTTTGTCCCCCCCAGGCGAACAAACCGCTCACGACAACTCGACCAGCCGCGCTGGGACACACTTCGTGAGCGGTTTGTTCGGTGATTTCCCCTAGGAAAGCGCGGGACAAACCACTCACGAGAACACCGGTGACGCCTGACATCCAGTCATCACATGACAGCACGACCGCTCCCGCACGACGCTTCCGCCGACGACGTCACGGACAGTGCGGCCATCCCGGCCAGAACGTCCACTTAGGTCAAAAATGAGTCTACAAAGGAGCCTGAACGGGTCGGTGGCCGTTCCTGGCCGCCGTGGCGAACGTGCCGCCTGCCGCGAAGACCTCGTCGAGGACCTCGCGGTGCGTGCTGACCGCCTCGGCATGCAACGCTTTGCCCGCCTCGGTGGGGGTGACGAAGATGTTGCGCCTGTCGTCCGGGCACATCCCCCTGGTCACCAGGCCGTCCCGCTCCAGCCGGGCGATCAGCCGGGACAGCGCGCTCTGGCTCAGATGGATACCGGCCGACAGCTCCTGCACCCGGCAGTCCGGCTTGTCGGTCTCGATCAGCCGGTCGAGGACCTCGAACTCACTCGCCCCGAGGCCGTGCCGCTCGTTGAGCTCACGCTCCAGAGCGCACCACGTACGGGCATGCAAGGACAACATATCCCGCCACTCGCAGACGAGCGGCCGGTCAGCGTCGGCGGCCATGTGACGCACTGTACCACTGCAGACGCATCTAATGCATGTTCATTAAATGCACTTGCATCGTATGCGCGTGCATGCAATAGTGACGTCCGTGATCGAGTCAACGACTACTTCCACCTCGGATGTGCGCTGGGGACCGCGCTTGTGGGGCACGCTCGTGGTGCTGTGTGGCGTCATCTTCCTTGACGCTCTCGACGTTTCCATGGTCGGCGTGGCTCTTCCGGCCATCCGCGAGGACCTGCACATGTCCACCGCCGCGCTGCAGTGGGTGGTCAGCGGCTACATCCTGGGGTACGGCGGCCTGCTGCTGCTCGGCGGCCGAGCGGCGGACCTGCTCGGCAGGCGCCGTGTTCTGCTTGTCGCGCTTGCTGTCTTCTCCGTCGGCTCACTGGCCGCCGGTCTGGTCAACACCCCGGAGCTGCTGATCGCGGCCCGGTTCATCAAGGGCGTCGCCGCCGCGTTCACCGCTCCGGCAGCCCTGTCCATCATCACCACCACGTTCCACGAAGGCCCGGCCCGCAACAAGGCGCTGAGCATCTTCGCGGTCTGCGCCGCGAGTGGCTTCTCCCTCGGCCTGGTGGCCTCCGGGCTGCTGACCGAGATCGGCTGGCGCTGGCCGCTGCTGCTGCCCGGCCCGATCGGTCTGGCGATCCTGATCGCCGCATTGCGGTTCGTGCCCAACGACGGCCGCCCGGAACGCAACGGCCAGGGCTACGACGTCGGCGGCGCCGTCACGTCGACCGCCGCCATGCTGCTGCTGGTGTTCGCGATCGTCCAGGCGCCGGAGATCGGCTGGCTCAACCCCGTCACCATCATCTCCTTCGCCCTCGTCGTGGTGCTGCTCACCGCGTTCGTCCTGATCGAGCGGCGCAGCAGCCACCCGTTGGTGCGACTGGGCATCCTGCGCTCCGGCTCGCTCGTGCGGGCCAACCTCGGCGCGATGGTCTTCTTCGGGTCGTACGTCGGCTTCCAGTTCATCGTCATGCAGTACATGCAGCGCCTGCTGCACTGGACGGCGATCGAGACAGCGCTGGCGTTCCTGCCCGCCGCCGTCATCGTCGCCGCCAGCTCGACCAAGATGGACAAGATCGTCGAGCGGTTCGGCACGCCACGGCTGCTGACGCTCGGCATCGTCGCCCTCGTCGGCAGCTACGCGTTCATGCTCGGCATGGACGTCTCGGCCAACGTGATCGGCGTCGTGCTGCCGAGCATGCTGCTGCTCGGTGTCGCCTGCGCGCTGTCCATCACCTCGCTCAACATCCAGGCCACGGCCGGGGTCAAGGACGAGGAGCAGGGCCTGGCGTCCGGTCTGCTCAACACGTCGCTGCAGATCGGCGGCGCGGTCGGACTGGCCATCGTGACCGCGGTGATCTCGGCCAACGAGGCGCACTCCGCGCAGGTCACCCCGGACGAGCTGCTCGCCAGCTACTTCCCCGGCCTCGCCGTGGTCGCGGGAATCGCGGTGCTCGGTGTGCTGGTCGCGTTCACCGGAATCGTCGCCCACCGCAAGGAGAAGAAGGCCCAGGCGGTCGCCGCCGCGGAGCTGGAACTGGCCAACGCCTAGATGTAGGCCCGATTGGGGGTAGGTCCCTCGTGCTCACGCACGAGGGACCTCTCGCACACGCACGAGGTCTGGGCGTTTCGGCTTGATCTGGTCGCCGGACGACTCGCCACGCAGCCTGCGGCGCACCCATGGCCACGCGTGCTCCCTGCTCCACTGCAGGTTCTGCGCTCGGCGTTCGCGCACGCTCAGCGTCTCGCGGGGCCCGAGGTCGGCACTGGCCAGCTTGTGGCCGACGCCGAGGACGTCCAGTACCGCGATGGCCACCTCGGTGTGCCCGAGTGCGTTGAGGTGCAGCCGGTCCGGGGCCCACATCCTGCGGTCACGCAGCTGGCGCATCGCCCACATGTCCACCACCAGCGCACCGCGTCGTGCCGCGATCACCCTGGTGTGCTCGTTGTAGATGGCTGCGCGGCCGCGCATCTTTCGGAACAGCGCGTCCGCGACACCGTCCACCCCGGTGAACACGACCACGGTCGCGCCGGACTCGACCAGCCTGCCGATCGCCTTGTCGTAGTCGTCCATCAGTGCGTCGATGTCCACCGACGGCCGCATCAGGTCGTTGCCACCGGCGTACAGGGTGACCAGGTCCGGCCGCATGGCCAGTGCCGGTTCCAGCTGCTCGGCCAGCACCTGGCCCATCAGCCTGCCCCGGACGGCGAGGTTCGCGTACTGCAGGTCCGGCTCGTGCGCGGCCAGCTGCTCGGCCACCCGGTCGGCCCAGCCTCGGACTCCGTTGGGGTACCCGGGGTCGTCGTCACCCACTCCCTCGGTGAAGGAGTCGCCCAATGCGACTAAGCGCTTGCTCATGCCAGTGAGGCTAGTACGACGCTAGGTTGGGCGTATGACCACGGCACTGATCATGGGGGGCGGGATCGCGGGTGCGGTGACCGCGATGGCCTTGCAGCGCGCGGGGATGACCCCCGTCATCCACGAGGCGTATGCCACCGGAGCCGACGACATCGGGGCATTCCTGACCATCATGCGCAATGGGATGAACGCCCTCGAAGCGGTCGGCGCGCACCAGCCCGTCATCGATGCCGGGTTCCCCGCTACCAATGTCGAGTACCTGGACGGGTCGGGCACCAGGATCCACCTCAACCCGATGCGCAGCGGTGCACGGACGCTCAGGCGGTCGGTGTTGTACCGCGTGTTGCACGACGAGGCGACCCGACGCGGGATCACCCTGCACCACGGCAAGCGGCTGGTCTCGGCGTCGACTGTGGACGGTCAGGTGCGCGCGGAGTTCGACGACGGCACGAGCGCCGTCGGCGACCTGCTGGTCGGCGCGGACGGCATCCACTCGGCCACCCGCGCGATCATCGACCCGGCCGCGCCCGAGCCCCGGTTCACCGGGCTGACCATCGCGTACGGCTACACCAGGGCGACATCGTTTCCCCGGTCGGCGGAGGCGTACCGGATGATCTCGGGCGGCCGGGCGTTCTTCGGCTACACCACCGCGCCGGACGGCGAGACCTGGTGGTTCTCCCGTGCGCCCGAACTGGACCTGCGCACGGCCAACCGGCAGAACTTCGTCGACCTGCTCGCCGACGACCAGACCCCGGCCGCCGAGATCGTCCGGTCCACCGACGACCTGTTCATCACCAACGCCTACGACGTGCCCGAGACCCCTCGGTGGCACAACGACTCCATGGTCCTCGTCGGCGACGCCGCGCACGCCGCGTCGCCCGCCGCCGGTCAGGGAGCGTCGATGGCGTTGGAGGACAGCGTGATCCTCGCGAAGTGCCTGCGGGACATCACCCCGGCGCGGGCGGCGTTCGAGCGGTACACCGAGATCCGCCGGTCCCGGGTCGAACGGCTGGTCGCGGAGAGCGCCGCGCTCGGGTCCAAGTCGGACCGCCGGGCCACGCCACCGCCGAGCGTGGAGGAGCGGCACTGGCTCTACGACCACGAAATCGACTGGTCAGCACCGGTCGGGTAGTGCGGTGTCCACGAGCGTTCACCGGGCCATCGACGGCCCAGCTTCCCGCTGGCCGCACGGTCGAAAGGCCCAAGTACACCCGGTACGAGGACCTTCCGCCCGCGCGCCCAGCGGAAACCTGGATCCGCCGATGACTCCGGCAACGCCCGTGGACACCGCACTCCCAGTCACAGTTATTTCATCAAGCGTTGAGATTGTGTTAATCTCGGCGCCATGACGACGTGGCTGCGGGACTTCGATGACATCGCCGCCGGAATGCTGGACACCGTCGGCGGCAAGGCGGCGAACCTCGGTGAGCTGACCAGGGCCGGACTGCCTGTCCCGCCTGGTTTCTGCGTCACCACCGAGGCCTACCGCGAAGTGGCCGCGCTGGCGGGTGCCGACGGCAGCCACGACGCGGCCACGGCACGCGACCTGCTTCTGGGCACAGCGATTCCCGAAGCGATCGGCGAGGCGATCGTGCGCGCCTACGAGGCGCTCGGCGAGGACGTCCCGGTCGCGGTGCGCTCGTCGGCCACCGCCGAGGATCTGCCGTTCGCCAGTTTCGCCGGACAGCAGGACACGTACCTCAACATCGTCGGCAGTGCCAACGTGCTCGACGCGGTGCGCCGGTGCTGGGCATCACTGTGGACGGACAGGGCCTTCGCCTACCGTGCCACGAACGAGATCGACAACCGCACTGTCCGGCTGGCCGTGGTGGTTCAGCGGATGGTCCAGTCCGAAGTGGCCGGTGTGATGTTCACGGCCAACCCGGTGACCGGTCGGCGGCACGAGTACGTGCTCGACGCCAGTCCCGGCCTCGGTGAGGCGGTGGTGTCCGGCGCGGTCAACCCGGACCACTTCGTCGTACACGACGGCCGGATCACCGACCGCAGGCTCGGTGACAAGCGACTGCTGATCCGTTCACTTCCCGGCGGCGGCACGGAACACGTCGAACGCGACTCCGCGGCGGACGACCCGTGCGTCACCGACGGGCAGGTGATCGCACTCGCCGAACTCGGCGCACGGGTGGAGCAGCACTACGGTTCCCCACAGGACACCGAGTGGGCGATCGACGCGGACGGCGCGCTCTGGCTGACCCAGTCGCGGCCGATCACCACGCTGTACCCGCTGCCAACGAGATCCGAAAAGGACACTCGGGCGTACTTCTCCTTCACAGTGGCACAAGGGCTGTACCGGCCGATCACCCCGAGCGGGCTCGCGGCGTTCCGCGTGCTCGCCGCCAGCATCTCGCGGGAGACCCTCGGCATGCCCGTCGCGGACCACCTCGCCGGTCCCCGTGCGTTCGTCGAGATCGGCGGGCGCGGCTACATCGACACCACTGCGGCGATCCGCAGCGAGGTCGGCCGCGTGATCATCCCGAAGGCGCTCGGCGTGATGGAAGCACGGTCGGGCAAGGCGTTGAGCGCTCTGTTCGACGATCCGCGCTTCACCCTGAAACGGGGATCGCGTCGCCGGGCCGTGCTGCGGGTGCTGCGACTGGCGATCCGGTTCCGGATCCCGTTCCACGTGCTGCAGGCCGTGATCAGCCCTGCCGCCGCGCACCGGTCCGTGGCCTCGATCGGCGACGACGTGCGCCGCCGGATCGCGCTGGCCCCGTCGGCGACACCGGCGCAACGGCTCGACCACGTCGAGCAAGTGCTGCTGCGGCACGTATTCCCGGTCGTCCCGCGTGCGCTTCCCAGTGCCGCCGCCGGTTTCCTGATGCTCGGCCTCGCGGCCAGGATCGTCGGCCGACCCGGTGAGGTGCAGGCGGTCCTGCGGGGCGTGCCGCACAACATCACCACCGAGATGGACATGGAACTGTGGCACCTGGCCACGCGGATCCGCGAGCACAAGGACGCCGCCGCGCTGTTTCGCAACGAGTCACCCGACCAGTTGGCAAAGCGTTACCGGGAAGGCACACTGCCGGACGTCGGTCTTGCCGAGTTCCTCACGGCGTGGGGCGACCGCGCGGTCGCGGAGATCGACATCGGCATGCCCCGCTGGTCCGATGATCCGACGCACATCCTTGGTGTGCTGGCGAACTACCTTCGACTGGAGGATCCCGCCGCGGCGCCGGACGCGGTGTTCGCGCGTGGCGCGCGGGAGGCAGAGGCCGCGATCGACCGGCTCGTGGCGCTCGCGCCGAGGCGCAAGCGGGTGCTGCGGTTCGCCCTCAACCGGGCCCGCGAGCTGGCCGGGATCAGGGAGATGCCCAAGTACTACATGGTGATCGCGCTGGGCGCGGTCCGCGGGCACCTCGCGGCGATCGGCGCCGAACTGGCGGAGGCGGGGCGGATCGCACGGCCGGACGACGTGTTCTTCCTTGACTTCAAGCAGATCAGGTCCGCGCTGGACGGGACGGACCAGCACGACACGGTGGCTGGCAACCGCGAGGCGTACGAGCAGGAACTGAGGCGCCGCAGGATTCCCCGGGTGATGCTCTCCGACGGCACCGACGTCGAGTCCATCTCGCAGGCCGCGGCGAGCGCGGACGGCTCGCTGCCCGGGACCCCTGCTTCCGCGGGCAGCGTCACCGGCACCGCGCGGGTCGTGCTCGACCCGGTTGGCGCCCACCTGGAGCCAGGCGAGATCCTGGTCGCTCCCTCGACCGATCCCGGCTGGACCCCGTTGTTCCTCACCGCGGGCGGGCTGGTGATGGAGATGGGCGGCGCGAACTCGCACGGCGCCGTTGTGGCAAGGGAATACGGGATTCCCGCCGTCGTCGGCGTCGCCGACGCCACCCATCGGATCACCACCGGTCAGACCATCACCGTCGACGGCGCGACCGGCATCGTGACACCCGCCTAAAGCAGCCCCATCTGCATCGCGCGGACGCCCGCCTGGAACCTGCTGCGGGCGTCCAACTCCACCATGGCCGATGCGACATCGCCGCGTACCGTGCGCACACTCACCCCCAGCCGGCGAGCGATCGCGTCATCGGTCAGCCCCTGGGCGAGCATCCGCAGGACGAGCTCGTGCCGCGACCGTGTCGGCCGCCCTTTCGGCACCTGGCTCACCTCGACACTCTGCGCCCACAGACTGTCCGAAAGGGCAGCGAGCGAGCGCAGTTCGGACTCCGTCCTGATCACCCTGCCCGCACCGGTCTCGTTGAGCACCACGCCGACCAGGCCGTCCACCATCACGGCCCGGACCGGGACACTCTGCGCCGCCCTCGGCGTGTGGCCCCGTTTGCCCAGCCAGACGGCGTAGTCCACGGCCGAGATGTCGGCACGCCACACCACCCTGAGCCCCGCGCCGCGGCGGAGCACCCCCTCGGCGATGTGCTCGGCGAACTCGTACGATCGCGGATCGTAGACCGGCGCCAAGATCACAACCTCGTTACGGACCCGCGCCGCCAGCCGTTCGACGACCGCGAGTACCTCGTCCATATCGGACAACGGCGCCGCGTCGTCGAGCCTGCCGGTGGTCTGTTCGTGCAATGACACAAAAGTCTCGACCGCCGCCGCACTGGGCATCGGCCCACCTGACAGTCGCCGTGCGGCCAAGGCCGGCAGCGCGAGGCAGGGCTGGATCGCCCGCACCGCACCGGCTTCGACCGCGGAGTTCATCATCAACCCTTCGCTGCGCAACTCCGCGAGCACGGTCGCGCCCTGGTCGGCGGACCATGCCAACGCGTGCTCGAGGCGTTCCGGCTGCCATCGTGACCGGGTCAACAGCGCCCGGTAGCCGATCTCAGCCTGGCCGCCCACGCCAAGCCTGTGGCTCTTCATGCTCGCCCTCACCCTCATTCGGCCCGACGGACATCGGGCCGAGTTCCCTTCCCCCTCATCGTGCGCCGAGAAAGATCAACGCATCCGTGGTCTCCCGTTCCACAAGAGCACGGCAGCCGCGGTGAAATACCGCCTGCGCGGTGTGGTGTTCCTCGCCGTGGAGATTCGAGGATGAACCGCGCGGGCGTCGTGAACAAGCGCGGCGCTGAGAATGCGCCCGGATGCCACGCCTGTTCACCGCCGTGTGCCCCCGCAAGGCCGGTCAGCACGACCCGGCCCCTCCCTTTCGGCGACACAACGGCGAAAACGTGCGAACCTCGGCAGTTCGCGGACCGCACGAGCCCACGTGGAAAAACCGGCAGTGTACCGGCCGCCGGAACCTTCCCGGCCGCAAACGTTGCCAGCAGCCCGGACCAGTCGTCCATAATGGACACTACGGCGCTCGTCACTGGTGTAACGCCCTCCCACGTGAAGTCCGGAGTCCTGTGCACTCAAGGCGGACCACCCTAGTGGTCACGACCTGGTGAATCTTGGCTGACCCGACCGGGAGATGGGGCGAAATCCACGCCGCGAGACGACTTGTCCCCCGACTGGCCTATCGCCGCGGCCGATCAGTGCGATGTGGAACCACTCTGAGCAGTAGTCCCATCAACTTTGAACACTGACACAGCGCTCACAACCCGTCGCTGTTCGCGATTCCCGGTGCCATTGACGTCCACAGTGGAAGGCGCGGACAGCGACCGGGTGAACACGCCGCGCGACGAACCGGTGATATGAGTACACAGTGGATGGTACGGCCGGATCGACCATGGCACCCCTCGAAATCGATTTCCCCAGTTTTCGGATGCCTGTCGAGAGTAAACCAGCGTTACGACTGCGTCAACGCAGGCTTGCGATGTACCATTTGCCAAGCAACTGATGTTTACGACGCAGCGGGGAGGGGCGAGGGTCAGGTGAACGCGCCGTTCTCTATCGCCGAGAAGCTGGACCGGTTGTTCCAGCGCGTCCGCCCGGCAGGGCAGGGCGAGTACAGCCACACCGCTGTCGCCGAGGCGATCAGAGAGCAGCAGGGCATCTCCATCTCGCACACGTACATCTGGCAGCTGCGCACCGGCCGCAGGGACAACCCGACGATCCAGCACCTGACCGCGCTGGCCACGTTCTTCGGGGTCCCGGTCGCCTACTTCCTCGACGACGAGGAGACCAAGCAGATCGACAGCGAGCTGGAACTGTTGGCGGCGCTGCGTGACACGGGCGTCACCGAGATCGCGCTGCGCGCGGCCGACCTGTCGCCGAGCAGCCGCGAGACGATCAGCAACATGATCCTCAAAGTGTGGGAGCTGGAGAACGAGAAGAAGAGGAAACCGGAGTAGCACGGTCGAACCGGCGTGGGTACGGCGACAGGTGGTGTGCCGTGCTGACCTCGGCCAGCCACGTGGTTTCCTCGTGTTCGTCGGCGCCACCGGGCATCGACGGCCACGCGCCGTAACACGGCTCCATACCGGCGTTCTTGCGGCGTAGCGCGACCTCGATCCAGCACGCCTCCGCGAGCACAGCCGCCTGACGGCCGTGGATGCCCTGCGCGGCCAGGTAGTCCAGTGCCACACCGGTGATGCCGGGTGACACGTACTGCCGCAGTTCGAGCATCCCGTCACGGATCTCGATCAGCCGCCGGTACAGCCGCAGCCGAGCCGTGGCCAGCACACCATCCGCGCTGGGCAGCCGTTCAGAGACGTACAGGATCACCTGCGGGCACGTTGTGCGCATGGTGTGCCACAGCGGCGCGAGCGCCCGCATCGACCGGTGTACGCCGATCAGCTCACGCACGACCGTCCACGTGGGCAACAGAACACCGCTGACGATGAGCAGCCCGGAGGTCGGCAACATGGCGTCGGACACCGCCGCGACGGCGGCCGTCGGCATCCGCACACCCGCCGCGTTGGCCAGGATGTAGCCGGACTTGTACACGGCGAACAGCGCGTTGATCGCGGCTCCCGCGCACATCAGCCACAGTCCGACGCGCAGCAGGTTCGTCGGGGACGCCCGGCTCACCCGCCAGATGAGCAGCCCGCCTGTGCACAGCACGGTCCCGAGATAGGCCTCCAGCAGCATCCAGTAGGCGATGGCGGCCGGGCTGGTCTCCCGTTCGGCGAGCAGGTGCTCGGCGGAGCCGTGGATGCCGTGGCTTGCCAGTGCGAACAGGGTGATCAGCGTCAACGCGACACCGAGGCCCAGCAGCAGTTGGTATGTGCGCGGCTGTCGGCCGGTGATGTAGGCGACGAAGCACAACAGGTTGACCCCGGCCACGATCGCCAGCAGGTGCTGGAGCAACGTGTCGGCGTTGGCGCCGAACGCGCCATGGACCGCGGCGGCCACCGGCGGCAGCGAGACGGTCTTGATGACCGCGAAGGACAGGAAGATCCGCCAGACCGCGCGTTGTTTGGGGCCGCGCCGAGTCGCGGGCAGCCACCCGGCCACCAGTCCCCAGAGCAGCACGAGAAGTAACGCGTTCAGTGGCGGAGCCTCCTTGCGGACGCGGTCTCAGCGGTCTCAGAAGTGGGGGCGCAGTACCTCGGTCATCCGCGCGAGCGCGTCCCTCGGCCGGGCCCGGCCGCTGCCGCGGATCATCGAGGCGAGCATCTCGGCCTCCTGCTCCTGTTCGGTCGCGTAGTTCACGCGGCCGAGCACCCGCCGGACGACGTCGATGCTGATGGTGGGAAAAAGCCTGCGCAGTACGGAAACGTCGATACCGAGCCGGTGATCACACAGCATGTGCGCGATCTCGTGCAGCACTATGTGCTCGGAGTGCAGCTTCGACGTGGTCGGTTCGTAGAGGATGTAGTCGACTTCGGCCAGCGACAACCACATTCCGCACGGCGCCGCAGCCGACAGCCCCGGCATGGGTTTGAGTTCAAGGCGGCGGCCGCGCTTGTCGGCCACGTCGGCACAGAAGGTCGGAAGATCGAACGGCTGCGGGACGGCGAAAGCGCGCAGGCGTTGCTCACAGCGCCGACGAAGCTGCCTCATACCCGTCGCCTCCTTGGCTTGGAGACTACCGGGCACGGTCAAGAGAGACGGATGATGGGAGGCATGAAGGTCCGCATCGGGGTAGGTCTCGGCCCGCACGAGGATTTCATCGAGGCAATCGATCACGCTGAAGCACTGGGCATCGACTCACTGTGGTTCTCCGAGGTCGTTTTCGAACAACACATCGACCCGTTCGTCGCAATGGCGTATGCCTTGGCACGGACAAGCAAACTCAAAGTGGGTACCGGAGTGGCGGTGCTGCCGGGACGCAGTCCGGTCCTTGTCGCCAAACAACTGGCATCGCTGGCGGCGCTAGCCCCCAAACGGGTACTCCCAGTCTTTGGACTGCAACCGGCGCGCAGACCGGAACGGCAGGTGTTCCCGGCACCACGGGGACAGCGCGGCGCACTCTTCGACGAGACAATGCAGGTGGTGCGCCGACTGCTGACCGAGGACAGTGTGACCTTCACCGGGAAGTTCCACACACTGGACAACGCCACCATCCGCCCGCGCCCCAAGCGGATGGACATCTGGCTCGGCGGCTCGGCCCAGGCTGGGCTCGAGCGCACCGGGCGGTTGGCGGACGGGTGGCTGGGCAGTTTCCTGACGCCGGGCCAGACCCGTCTCGCCCGCCGGGCGATCGAAACGGCGGCACAGCAGGCCGGGCGCGAGATCGAGGCGGACCACTACGGGATCAGCATCGCGCTGGCGACCGACGGGATCCCGCCGAGACTGCTGGAGGCCGCGCGGGCGAGGCAGCCGCACATCGACCCGGCGGAGGTGATCCCGGACAGCTGGGAGGCCGCGCAGGAGCTGATCGAACGCTACATCGACGCGGGGTTGACGAAGTTCGTGATCCGCCCGGCGCACGACGTCACGACGATCCGTCCCTTCCTCGACGACCTCGTCGCGAAGCTGAAGCCATTGGAGCGTGATCTCGCCGTGTCCTGATCCGACGACGAGCGCGGCAACGGCCCAGGGCGGAACACACTCCACCTGGGCCGCGGTGATGGCGTTTCGTAGTGCGGAAAATACATAACGTCATCTTCTGTCTTGCGAAAACAATCCAACCTCCCTTAGGTGAGTGACACCAACCAACAGGGCGGGAGGGTGGATGTTCACACAACAGACAGCACCACTGGCCGGGTCGCTCGCCCTCTCCGCGTTGATGGCGGCGCTCCCGCTGCTCACGGTCTTCGTTCTGCTCGGCGTCGTCCGCACCAAGGCGTACATCGCGGCGCTCACCGGTCTCCTGGTCGCGCTGCTGGTCGCCACCACGGTGTTCGGCATGCCCGTCGGCCAGGCACTGTCCGGCGCGGCCCAGGGCGCCGTGTTCGGGCTTTTCCCGATCCTGTGGATCGTGGTGAACGCACTGTGGATCTACCGGATGACCGTCCGCACCCGGCATTTCGACGTGCTGCGCCGCTCGTTCGGCGGGGTGTCCGACGATCCGCGCATCCAGGTGCTGCTGGTCGCGTTCTGCTTCGGTGGCCTGATGGAGGCGCTCGCGGGCTTCGGCGCGCCGGTGGCCATCTGCGCGGTCATGCTTGTGGCACTGGGGTTTTCGCCAGTACGCGCGGCGGTGGTCGCGTTGGTCGCGAACACGGCGCCGGTGGCGTTCGGCGCGATGGGCACACCGGTGATCACGCTGGCCCAGGTCACCGGGCTGCCCCTGGATGTGGTGTCCAGTGTGGTCGGTCGACAGACACCGGTGCTGGCCCTGTTCGTCCCGCTGCTGCTGGTGATGATCATCGACGGGCGCAGGGGACTGCGGGAGACGTGGGTTCCCGCGCTGGTCTGCGGTGTGGCGTTCGCGGTGGGACAGTTCGTGTTCTCCAACTTCGTCGCGGCCGAACTCGCCGACATCGGCGCCGCGCTGCTGGGTGTGGCCGCGCTCGTGCTGACTCCCGGCGCGCGCCGGGGCGCGCGGCAGGAGGTCCGTGACGAGGTCCTCACCGGCACGAGGACGGCGACGCAGGTGCAGGTGGACGCCAGGAAGGACGTCGTACTGGCTTACCTGCCGTACCTGGTCATCATCGTCATCTTCGCGATCGGCCAGATCCCCGCTGTCAAGGCGCTGCTGGCGAAGGCGACGCAGGTGTTCCACTGGCCCGGACTGCGCGTGGCCGACTCGTCCGGGAAGCTCCTGTCCGGCAACAACTTCTCGCTTCCCCTGCTGAACACGGGCGGAACACTGGTGCTCGTGGCCGGTGTGGTCACGGCGATCGCGCTCCGCGTCAGCGCGCGTGACGCGATCGCCGAGTGGGGCAGGACGGTGCATGAGCTCCGGTTCGCGATCCTGACCGTGACCGGTGTCCTCGCGCTGGCGTACGTGATGAACCTGTCGGGGCAGACGACAACCATCGGCTACCTCGTCGCCGGGGCCGGAGCCGCGTTGGCGTTCTTCTCCCCCGTCCTCGGCTGGTTCGGGGTCGCGGTGTCCGGTTCGGACACGTCGGCGAACGCGTTGTTCGGGGCGCTGCAGGTCACGGCGGCACAGCGGACCGGGCTTTCCCCGGAACTGCTCGCCGCGGCCAACAGTTCCGGTGGCGTGCTCGGCAAGATGATCTCACCGCAGAACCTCGCGATCGCGTGCGTCGCCGCCCAGTTGCCCGGTGAGGAAGGCAAACTGCTGCGCAAGGTGCTGCCGTGGAGCGTCGGCCTCCTGCTCGTCATGTGTGTGCTCGTGGTGCTGCAGAGCACAGCGGTACTCGGTTGGATGCTGCCCTAGGAGGAGGAGAGCGCGTACTGGCTCATGATCTCCCACGGTTCCAGCGCGCGGTCGAGGAACATCAGGTTGTCGAACCGGCAGTTGCAGGGGTTACCCTCCCTGGTGTTCTGCGGGAAACTGCCGCCGATCTTGATTCCGCGCGGATCGGTCGGCGAGGTGACATACGGCCCCTGCCCGGTTCCGATGCCCCACGGGTCGCCGCTGACCACAGAGGACCCGGGCAGCGGCTGGCCGTTCTTGTACAGCGCCATCCGGCCGGTGTTGAAGTCGAACGTCGCCGCGAGGAAGACCCACTGCCCCTGCGGCAGGATCGTTCGCCAGTCCTCGGTGGCCGCGAAGGTCTGCGAGGCGCCGCTGTCGATTCTCCTGCCCAGCGCCACGACCTTCAGCACACCGTCCACCTGGATCAGTTCCAGCAGCGCGCGCACCGCGTGGCCGTCGGAGTTGCCCGTCAGCACACCGGCGATGCCGATGGCGCCGTAGAAGTCGTCCGGGTTGGCAGAGTTGGAGTTCGGGCTCGGGTTCTGCCCGGTCATCTTGACCCAGCCCATCACCGTCGTCTGCTGCACGCCGTTGAACGCCCGCAGCGACGGGACACCAGTGGCCGAGTACGTTCCGGCTTTCCAGTCGTCGTTGCCGGACACGAGCGGGTTGATCTGCCTGGTCTGCAACGAGTACCGGCTGCCACGGTAGGCGCCGTCCGCCACCCGGGCCTGCGCGCCGCCGTTGACCAGGTCGATGGGCGTGCCCGAGCGGCCGCTGTCGGCTTCCTTCGCCGGGTCTCCGGTGGCCGGGTGCTCGAAGTCGTAGCGCGCCACCAGATTCCCCGCCAGTGACGGGTAGACGTCCGGCAACGGCCTGGTTCCGGTGACCTTCCAGATCTTCCCGTTGGCCTTGGCCAGGACGAACAGGTCCCCGGCCGCGTTCGTGCCGAACCGGATGTCGGTCCTGCGGTCACCGGCGAAGTCCCGCATCGTCATCGGGCGGCCCGAACTGTCCGTCACGGACAGCTGGTACAGCGGGGCGAGTTTCCCGCCGCGCCGCATCTCGTGCGTGTTGGTGTAGAAGAGCTTGCCGTCGACCAGGTCACCGAAGACGTACTTGCCCCGGAGTTGCGGGATCTGCGAGCCGCGGTAGACGAAGCCGCCGACGATCGCGTGGCCGCTGTCCGCGGTGCACGGGAACCCTGGTGGCGGGTCGTGGTCGTAGGCGGCGACCGGGTAGACGTAGCCGAACTGAGCGTCGTTCTCCGGCAACGGATAGAGGTTGCACCGGTCGGAGCGCTTGTAGACGAACGGCCCTTCGCGGTTGCTCCAGCCGAAGTTGTCGCCCGCGCGGACCTCGTAGACGGCCTCGATCTCGTGCTCACCGATGCTGCCGAGGTACATCCTGCGGGTCAGGGTGTCCCAGCTGAAGCGGTGCGGATCGCGGAAACCGTACGCGTAGACCTCGCCGATCGCGCCGGGCCTGCCGACGAACGGGTTGCGGACCGGGATGCCGTACTTGCCGTTGCGGCTGTCACGGCCGTCCGGGTCGATCCGGATCAGTTTGCCGTGTGGGAGAGCCAGGTTCTGTGGGTCGTCGCTGACGGCGCCCCGGCCGCCGTCGCCGACCGCGATGTACAGCTTGCCGTAGTCCTCCTGGTGGCGCAGCGCGGTCGGGTCGAAGTCGACCTGCTGGATCGCGTGGGTGAACCCGATGAACCCGATTCGCAGCATCTCCCTGCGGGTTCCGCTGAACGTGGCGGCCTTCGGGTCGTCGGCCGTCCACTCGGTCACCACGCTCTGGATCACGATCGTGCCCGGCTGGTTGTAGTCGGCGGGTTTCGTGGTCAGCGCGTCGCGTGCTTCGGTGTGTGTCGTGTAGAACCGGCCGTTGCGCGCGAAGTCCGGGTGGAACGCCACGAACCCGAAGCCGCTGCCCATCCCCTTGTTGTTGAAGAAGTCCGGCCCGACGGTGGCGCCGACGTCCAGGTATTCGGCCGACCGGCCGTCCTTGACGAGGTGGAGCTTGCCGTTGAGGTCGGGCACGGCCATCCGGCCGGAGGAGTCCGGCAGTTCGGCGAGGTGGTTGATCCGGGCATGCCTGCGCAGGCGCGCGTCGGTCACCGGCGGCGTCGGCTCGGAACGCGGCATGGTGATCACCTCGTCGAGGGTGAGCGCGATGCCCGATGTAATCGGTTTCTCCGGAATGGGATCGATCACCGGCAGCTCGTCCGCGAGCGCGGGCAGCGCCAGAACAGTACATAACACCAACGGAACTGTCGCAATCAGACACCTGAGACGCATGACAACTCCACCACTGCCTCGTCGCATGGTAAGCGCTTACTATGTAAACGCTTACACGAAAGTACATACCAAGTGCGGCGCAAGCAAGCCCCTGTCGCTTCGGCCCCGACCCGGGACAGGCAGGGCGTGCCAGGATGGATCGCATGCCTGCCATGCCGACGAGTTCCGCCGACGAGGCCACAGCCAACGACTACGACAGCTTCGGTGAGGCGTATGCGGCCGAAACCGAGACCAGCCTGATCAACGCCTACTACACGCGACCCGCGATCCTGGACCTGGCCGGGGACGTGACAGGCAGGCAGATCCTCGACGCGGGCTGCGGCTCCGGTCCCCTGTTCGCGGCGTTGCGCGACCGGGGCGCCGTCGTGACCGGCTTCGACTCCAGCACCACGATGGTGCACCTGGCCCGGCAGCGGCTCGGCGCCGACGCCGCGCTGCAGGTCGCCGACCTGACCGATCCGCTGCCGTATCCCAACGGCGCGTTCGACGATGTGATCGTGTCACTGGTGCTGCACTACCTGGAGGACTGGGCCGCGCCGCTGGCCGAACTGCGGCGCGTACTGCGGCCCGGCGGCCGACTGATCACGGCCGTCAACCACCCGATCATCTACAAGATGGCCGATCCCGGAGCCGACTACTTCGCGACCGTCAAATGGTCCGAGGAGTACACCTTCAGCGGGCAGAAGGCCACGCTCACGTACTGGCACCGGCCGCTGCACGCGATGACCGACGCCTTCACCGCAGCGGGCTTCCGCACAGCCGTGATCAGCGAACCGCGTCCGGCACCGGGCGCCCGCGAGCGGTTCCCCGACGAACTCGCGGACAGGCAGGCCTTCCTGTGCTTCCTGTTCTTCGTGCTTGAGGCTGTCTAGTGCTGTGAGCGGAACGGTTTGCCGGGGTCCCGCTCGCGCAACCAATGTGGCCTTCGGTGCACTGGCCGCAACCAAGGCGGCCTTCGGTGCAGCCCATCCACAGCACTAACGCGACATAGGCTGGGGAAATGCGTATCTTGTCGAGTTTTGTCGGTGGGCGAGGTCATTGGGGGCCGATGGAACCGATCGTCCGTGCCGCGCGGGCGGCCGGGCACACCGTGGGGGTGACCTGCCAGCAGAGCATGGTCGAGCCGGTCAGGGCCGCCGGGTTCGACGCGTGGCAGTCCGGCCCCGACTTCGACGGCGGCGGCGCCCGGCGGCCGTTGATCGAGCCGAACCAGGACACCGAGGACGACGGCCTGCGCGACGGCTTCGCCGACCGGGCGGCCCGGTTGCGGACCGCCGACCTGCTCGCGATGGACTGGCGGCCGGACCTGATCCTGTGCGACGAGGTCGACTTCGGCGGGATGATCGCCGCCGAGGTGCTCGGCATCCCGCACGTGACCGTGCTGAGCAACGCCTCGGGCTCGTTCGTGCGCGTCGCGGTCGTGCAGGACACCCTGAACGAGGTACGCGCGGAACACGGCCTGCCGCCGGACGAGAACCTGGGCATGCTCGGCCGTCACCTGGTGCTCTCGCCGTTCCCGCCGAGCCTGCGGCACCCGGACTTCCCGCTGCCCGTGACCGGGCACAGCATCCGGCTGCAGGACGTGGCCGAGGCCAAGCCGGAGGAGCCGACGGTCTACTTCACCCTCGGCACGATCTTCAACACCGAGTCGGGCGACCTGTTCACGCGTGTCCTCGCCGGACTGCGTGAGCTGCCTGGGCGGCTGATCGTGACGGTCGGTCCGTACATCGACCCGGCCGAGTTCGGCCCGCAGCCCTCGCACGTGCGGATCGAGCGGTTCATCCCGCAGAACGAGGTGCTGCCCGGCTGCAGCCTGGTGGTGTCGCACGGCGGTTCGGGCAGCATGACCGGCACCATCGCGCACGGCCTGCCGACGGTGTTGATTCCGCTCGGCGCCGACCAGATCGTGAACGCCGACCGCTGCACCGACCTGGGCTTCGGCCGGACACTGGACGCGTACACGGTCACTCCCGACGACGTGCGGGACACCGTGACCGAAGTGCTCGACGACCCGTCCTACCGGCAGGCAGCGACCCGTCTTAGGGACGAGATGGCCACGTTGCCGGACGTGCCTTATGCGCTGCGTCTCATCGAGGCGCTCGTCTGACACTCAGTTGCCCAATGCGCCACGGGGGTGCTTAGCAAGATCCTGATAGTCATGTGGGGATTGGCTGAGACTCAGTTCAGGAACACCGCCGACGAGATGACACGCGCCCAGACCGCCGCCAGCAACGAACGGGCCGCGCGGGAAGCAGTGCGGGACAAACACGCGTCGCAGCCCGGGCAGCGCGCACCGGACCGGGACCTGGCGGGCCGCGCCGCCCGGCGGGCCCTGGCGCCCCGGTGACCCACACCGGCAATGCCCACCATCGGGGGAACCCCTAATTCTCATTCAACACCAGGGGTCTGACAGTTTGGCGAGTTGTCGATCATGCCTGCCGGGGTGCCGGTCGGCGTGAAAACCGGGGAGAGGTGGGACGCGAACTGTGCCACCATGCGTTGTGCCTCGTATCGGGTCTGGGATCGCGCTGGTCGGCCGCGAGGATGAGCTGACAGGACTGCGGGCAGCACTGGCCACGGCCGTCGACGGCCGGGCAGGGGCGGTGCTCGTGGCGGGGGACGCGGGGGTTGGGAAAACGCGACTGCTCAGCGAGCTTGTCGCGGCCGCACGATCTGGCGGTACCACCGTGTTCACAGGCCGGTGCCTCGACGTGGACAAAGCAGGTCTGCCTTACCTGCCCTTCGTCGAGGCACTCGGCCAGCTCACCGTGCCCCAGCGGGCGCTCGCCGCGCGCCGGTCGGTGCTGCACAGGCTGATGCCGGGCGTCGCGGCTGACGAGGAGTCCAGCGACCCGGCCATGGAGCAGTTGCGGCTGTTCGACGCGGTGCACGGCCTGTTCACCGACCTGGCCGAGCAGGCGCCGGTGCTGCTGGCGATCGAGGACCTGCACTGGGCCGACGCCTCCACCCGCGACCTGATCCTGTTCCTCGTGTCCCGACTGGACACACAGCGGATCCTGATCGTCGGCACGTACCGGGTGGACGACCTGCACCGCAGGCACCCGTTGCGGCCACTGCTCGTCGAGCTGTCCCGACTGTCCGCTGTGGAGCACCTCGAGCTTGGGCCGTTCGACTACGCGGACGCGGTGTGCATGGTGGACGCGCTCGCCGACGGCGCGCTGCCGCCCGCGACGGTCCACGAGATCGCCGAACGCTCCGAGGGCAATGCCTTCTTCTGCGAGGAACTCACCGCGGCGTACGGCGACGGCGCCGGGATCCCCGCCGGGCTCGCCGATCTGCTGCTGGCCAGGGTCGAGCGGCTGAGCGGGAACGCGCGCAGAGTCGTCCGCGCCGCCGCGGTCGCCAACAGGACGGTGACGCACGCCAGTCTCGCCGCCGTCTCCGAACTCCCCGACGACGTGCTCGAGGAAGCGTTGCGGGAATCGGTACAGCACAACGTGCTCGTCACACCGGACGGCGGATACAACTTCCGGCACGCCCTGTTGTGTGAAGCGGTGTACGACGACCTGCTGCCGGGCGAACGAGTCCGGCTGCACGCGGGGTACGCGCGTGTCGTCACCACACACGCGATGCGCGCGCACCACAGTTTCTGCAGTCACGACCTGCCTGGCGCCCTGGTCGCGTCGGTGCGCGCGGCTGAGGAAGCGGGCAAGATGGGTGCGCTCGGTGAGAAGCTGCGACACGTCGAACAGGCACTCGAACTGTGGAGCGTTGTCCCCGACCCCGAGCAGAGCGGGACCACCGAGCTGACCTTGCTGTGCTGGGCGGCGCGGGCGGCGATGGCGTCCGGTGAGCTCGAACGAGCGGAGGAGTACGCCAAGGCAGCTGTGGCCGAGGCCGACAAGCTGGACGACCCGGAGAAGCAGGCCGAGACCCGGTATCTGATGGCGCTCGCGTCGATCGGCCTCGAGGACCGCGGGCCGGAGATCCAGGTCCTGGTCGAAGAGGCGTGGGCGCTGCTGCGCGACCGGCCGGTCAGCGTGATCAAGGCCAAGGTGCAGGCGCTCGCGGCCCGATCGTGGGTGTGGTCGGCGGACGACGACCTCGACCACATGAGGACGTGGGCCGAGCGGGCGGTCCGCGACGCCAAGGCGGTCGGGGCGGCGGCCGTCGAAGTCGACGCGCTGGTCACGCTGGCCGTGTTCGCCGAATGGAGTGGCAACGTCGAGGAGGCCATCCGGATGGGCTGGGCAGCGGCCGACCGGGCAGCGTCGATCGGCGCGTTCGACGTGGAGATCCGTGCCCGCAAGAACGCCGCGGTCACGCTGTGGATCCACGGCCGCAAACCGGAAGGCATGCACGCCATGGACGACGTGGCCAGGCGCTCGGCCGAGGTGGGTCTGGAGTGGAGCCTCGCCGGTATCGACGCCAGGTGCGAGCGGGTCTCCATGCGCTACCACCTCGGTGACTGGGCGGGGGCGTTGGAGGCGGGCAGGGACTTCCACGGCGCGCCGACCGTGGCCAGGACACGTGTCACCGCGACGACACTGTGGGTGCTGGCCGGGCAAGGCGACTTCGCCGCCCTCGACCAGACAGCCGAGGATCTGGCGGCCCAGACCGAGGACGCGCTGGCCCACGAGGTCGCCAACCTGGGTATGGCGGAAGCCGCGCTGTGGCGGGGAAGGCCACGGGACGCTGTCGGCCACATCGAAGTCGTGGTCGGCCACATGGAGTCTTTGGTCAGGGCTTCCATTACCGACGCGGTGCTGTCCGCGTGCTTCGGCCTGTGGGCGTTGTGCGACATCGCCGAGCAGGCCCGCCGCCGTGGCGACCAGGCCGAAACGGACGCGGCCGTTGCCGAGGGTGAGAACCTGGTGCGACGGATCGACGCCCTGATGCCGAAGCAGAACAACGGCAGACGCGCTGTCAAGGAGGCACACCCCGAGGTTCTCGTGTTCCAGGCACGGTTGGACGCCGAGCAGAGCCGGTTGCGCGGCGAGCACGACCGCAGCTTGTGGGAAGAGGCCGTCGGACCGTCGGTGCAGATCGAGTACCACCGGGCCGTCGCTCGCTGGCGGTGGGCGACGCTCCTGCTGACTGACGGCGACCGGGACTCCGCGACCGAGCAGCTCAGCCTGGCGTACGAGGTCGCGGACAGGCTGGGCGCGCGGCCACTGCGCGAGGCCGTGGTCGAGCTGGCCCGGCGCAGCCGGATCTCGCTGCCCGGTCTGCTGCCGATCGCGGAACCGAGCAGCGACCTGACTCCGCGCGAACTCGCCGTCCTGCAGCTCGTCGCCTCAGGGATGACCAACCGGCAGGTCGGCGAGCAGCTCTACATCAGCCAGAAAACCGCCAGCGTGCACCTGTCACGCGCGATGGCCAAGCTCGGCGCGGGCAACCGCACCGAGGTCGTCTCCATCGCGCACGACCGCGGCCTCATCGGTGAGCACCAGCGGTAACCCGAACTTCTCGAACAGGCTGGTGTCGAAGAACGATGTCGAGTGCGAGATGCCGTCGTCGGTCAGCGTCAGCACCACCAGGTTGAACGGCGTGTGCACGCCGTCGCGCAGCCAGTAGGTGCCGAACGCGGGCTGGCCGTTGGCGGACACTGGGACCAGGCGCATCTCCCCCGGGCCAACCGGGCACACCTCAGCAAGGTGGCGGCCGATGTTCTCCCGGCCTCGGTACCAGACGGCGTACGGCGGCATGTCGAACACGGCGTCCCGGGTGAACAGGGCGACGATCTCCGGCACGTTCTTCGCCTCGAACGCGGCCACATACTTCGCCAGCAGCTCGCGCTGCGCGGCCTCGGTCGGCTCGACCACCCCGTCCTCGCTCGGCGCGACCTGGTCGAGCTGAGCACGAGCACGTTGCAGCACGCTGTTGACCGCCGCTGTCGAGGTGTCCAGCGCGTCGGCGACCTCGGCGGCACGCCATTTCAGCACGTCACGCAGGATCAGCACGGCCCGCTGCCGGGGCGGCAGGTGCTGCAGCGCGGCGATCAGTGCCAGCCGGATGCTCTCCTTCGACGCCACGATCGACGCCGGGTCGTCGCTGTCCGGGAACGGCTCGAGCCACGGCACCTCGTTCTGCTCGTTCAGCGGATCCGACGGGTCGCTGTCCGGATTGCCCAGCCCGGCGGGCAACGGCCGCCGCTCGCGGCCGTCCAACGCGGTCAGGCACACGTTGGTGGCGATCCGGTAGAGCCAGGTCCGCAGCGAGGACCGGTTCTCGAACTTGTCGTAGGACTTCCACGCCCTGAGGTACGTCTCCTGTACGAGGTCCTCGGCGTCGTGTACCGAACCAAGCATCCGGTAGCAGTGCGCGAGCAGCTCCCGCCGGTACGGATCAGCCTGCTGCAGGAAGTCGACAGACTCTGTTCCGACTGTCATCCCACATGTCTCCTTCCCCAGTCGGCGCCAACAACACTAACCCGCGCAGTAAAGACCAGAGGTCCGACACAAAGTCATTGGCTGAGACGGGTCAGCCAGGTCGCGACCTCGACAGACGGCAGAATCCGGTCCAGTTGGACCGTAGGGCGCATCCGGTCGAACAGCCGCCCCGGACTCCACGAACGCGGGTACGGCAACGGCTCCAGCAACACCACCCGGTGGCCGTCGAGCAGCGGGATGTCGGCGGGCCGTCCCTCGCCCCAGATCCACGACCCGGCGTGGTCGACCAGGTTGAACTGGCCGCTGACGCCACCCTGCGGTGACGGGTCGCCGTCGGTGGCCGCCGCGACCCACACCGGGTCCGGTGGCGTGCCGGGGATCAGGCCGTCGCGTTCCGCACCGACCAGGGTCGCGGCCAGCAAGGTCTGGAGCTGGAAGTTGCCGCTCACGCCCGAGACCGTCAGTTCATAGCCCTGACCAGACGCGCGATGCAGGACTATGAACGGTTCGTTGTCGAGCACCTCGAGCAGTTCGACGAGGAAGCCGAGGTCCTCCCGCAACGGACCGATCCCGCCGACCAGTTCGGTCAGCACGTCCCGGTTGGGCAGTGCCACGCGGACGTCGGCGTTCTGCAGCACCGCGATCGCGGGCGCGCTCCACGCGCCGAGCGCGTACCACGCGAAAGCGATGGCGTGCGCGTCCTGCTCGGAGTGCACGCCCGCGAGCACGCGCACGGTCTCGTCATAGGCGGAGCCGTCGAAGTCCGGGCGCTCCTGGCTCTGTGGCCACGTCTCGATCAAGGTTCCGGCCCGGCGCAATGTGTCGACCAGGCCCGCGACGATCATCGGGACCAGCGGCCCCGGCGCCCCGCCGAGTTCGACCAGCGCACCGCCCAGGACGGGCAACCGACCGGCCGCGTCGACCGGCAGGTCACCGAGCAGGGCCGCTATCCGGGACAGCGCGTCGTCCAGTTCACCGTGGGTGGAGCGCTGCGCCGCGTCCCACACTGCCGCGATGGCATTGTTATAAACGCTGTCGTACGCGCTGTCGTATGCACTGTCGTCCTGGTGCCGCACCGAACGTTCGAGATCGTTCAGGGCCTGATCAAGCATGCGGGGAGCTTACGGCGTGCGCGCCGCGTGCAGCGTGGCACGGAAGTCCAACGAGATCCCGCCGTTCGCCCGCATGTGTTCCGCTCCGGCGAGGAAGCGGGCGTGGAACTGTTCGGCGCGGTCGGCTGGCAGCCTGTGCACCGCGTCGGTGAGGCCACGTGGCGTCAGCCAGTCCCACAGCGCCGCCGCATCGGCCATCGGGACCGGCATCTCCACGGAGTCCGTCACCAGGTCGGTGAACCCGGCGGCCTTGACCAGGGCGTTGAGCTGCTTGCCGGTCATCGCGCCCGACTCCTCCTCGTCGTCGCTGGGCACGGGCGCGCCGAAGAACTCCGCCGCCAGTTCGAACAGCCACCGCAGCCGCCCGACGGTCTGCTTCTCCAGTGACAGCGCGAGCGTCCCGCCGGGCGCGAGCACCCGCCGGAACTCGGCGAGCGCGACATCCGGATCCGGCAGGACCTGCACCACGAACCCGGCCGTGACCAGGTCGAACGAGCCGTCGGGGAAGTCGAGGCGGCCCGCGTCCATCTGGCGTGCGTCGATGGCGGGGTAGTCCCGGGCCAGGCGTTCGACCATGCCCGCGGAGGCGTCGACGGCGGTCACCCGGCACCCGATGGCCAGGGCGGCCCTGGCGACTGCGCCACGGCCCGCGCCCACGTCCAGCACCCGCGCCCCGGCGGCCGGGCGGGCGTAGTCGACGAGCAGCTGGCCCACGTCCGCGACGTACGGGAAGATCTCCTCGTACTTGTCGGCGAGTTCGTCGTACTTGCGTCGGCCGTGTTCGGTGCTGGTCACGCGCGGGAGCGTAGGCAGGGCGGCGGAGACGGGGATACCGCCGTTCGCGTCGCGGGAAACTCGCCGAAACTTTTCCGCGCTCGTGTCGATCCGGCTGTCGGCCGCTCGACGCTCAGGTGTCAGGCAAGCAAGGACACCCGAGAGGACAGTGCGATGACCACCCAGAGCCTCCCCCGCCAGACCACCACCACCGCCGCTGCTGCCGCGAAGCAGGACAAGCTGACCGGTGTCACGATCTCCGCGTTCCGCGTCGTCGTCGCCTTCCTGTTCCTGTGCCACGGCCTGCAGGGCTTCGGTGCCTTCGGCGGCATCGACGGCGCGGGCACGGGCGTCGAGTTCGGTTCGTGGCCGGGGTTCTACGCCTCGCTGATCGAGACCGTCACCGCGGTCCTCGTCGGCGCCGGAGTCTTCACACGGACCGCCGCGCTGCTGGCGTCCGGCACGATGGCGTACGCCTACTTCGTGATGCACCAGGAGATCGCGCTGCTGCCGTTGCAGAACATGGGCGAGCCCGCCGCGCTGTACAGCTGGGTGTTCCTGTTGATCGCCGTGATCGGCCCCGGTTCGCTGACCGTGTCGGCGCTGCGCCGGTTTCGCCGGAGGATTTGAACAAACTCTGAACTCGATCCGCCAGAGTGTCACCAGTAAAACTGCTGGGGGTGGTGTCCTCGTGTTGACGCTGGTGCTGGCCGACCGCGCACCCGTGGTCAGGGACGGGCTTCGTGCCCTGCTGGCGTCACACGGCGACATCCACATCGTCGCGGAAGCCGCGACGAGCCGCGACACACTGTTCGAAACACTCAAATGGCAGCCGGACGTGGTGCTGCTCGACTTCGACCGGCACGAGCTGGTCACCACGTGCCGGGAGATCCAGCGATGCGCGCCGGACACCGCGGTCCTGGTGTTCACCGACTCCGACGAGGACACGGCCGTGATGGCCGCGATCCGGGCGGGCGTGCTGGGCTACCTGCCCAAGACCGCCGCCGAGGCCGACCTCGTCCGCGCGATCCACAACGTCGCCGCAGGTCAGGCCGTATTCGGCAGGCACGTCGCCGGGATGGTCACCGGGCTGCTGTACAACGAGCCGCCCGCGGTGTTCCCCGACCTGACCAGGCGGGAACGGCAGATCCTCGAACTGCTGGTGGGCGGCATGCCGGTGCCCGCGATCGCGAAACGGCTGACGCTCGCGGCCAAGACCATCCGCAACCACACGTCAGGGATCTTCCACAAACTCGGCGTCGCCACCCGCGACGAGGCCGTCGACATGGCGCGGCGCGCGGGCGTCGACCGGCTCGGCCCCAGCCGCGCCAGCACCAGCCCCGGCCGCACGAGCTTGGCGCGCCAGTAGCCGGTAGCCGACCCGGTCCGCGACGGCCAGCGCGGTGTCGGCCAGCTGCGGGTCACGCCGGATCAGCGCCAGGCAGATGAGCGCCTCGCACTCCTCGTAACGGGCCCCGATCGCCCGTGCGACGGCCAGCGACCGCTCGTACTCCGCCGCCGCCTCGGCCTCGTCACCCAGCGCGAGACGGATCGCGGCCAACGCGCCACGGGCCCAGGTCTCGGTACGGCGCTCGCCCGTCTCCTGTGCCAGGACCAACGCCTCCTGTGCGTTCGCCATGGCCTCGTCGCACCGGCCCGCCGCGCGGTGGACGTTCGCCAGGTGGGTGCGTGCCCTGGCCTGGTCGTTGCGGCCACCGAGTGACAGGTAGATCCGCAGCGCCTCGGAGTCGTGGTCGAACGCGGAGTCCAGTTCGCCACGCAGGTACTCGACGCCGCCGAGGAAGTGCAACGCGTTGGCCTCGGCGTGCTGCTCCCCCAGCTCGCGGCTCAACTCCAGCGCCTGCTGGTAGTAGGCCCGCGCCTCGACCAGACTGCCCCGGCACTGCAGGTTGTTGCCCACCCTGATCAGCGCCGGTCCTTCCAGCTGCTGTTGCTGCCCGGTCTCGCGCAGGAACGCCAGCAACGCGACGAACTTGGCGTTCGCGCCGTCCAGGTCACCCTGCTGCTCCAGGATCGCGCCGAGGTTGTTGAGCATCGCGGCCTCGCCCGTCGCCCAGCCGACCGCACGGCTGAGCTCCAGCGCCTCGGTGTAGTGCCGGATCGCGTCCGGGTACTGGTTCTGGCTGTAGTAGGCCGTGGCGAGGCTGATCAGCGCGGCCGCCCTGGCTTTCGGTTCGTCGGCGGTGACGGCCACCGCGTGCCGGGACACGCCGAACAGGTCGACGATGTGGCCGCGCATGTACAGGTAGCTGCGGACCGTGGCGGCCAGCAGCCAGCTGCGCCTGCCTTCGGCCCGGCGCACCGCGGCCACCAGGTTGGCCCGTTCCAGATCCAGCCACGCCAGCGCCTGGCTGTGTTGCCCGAACGTCCTGGACGTGCTTCCTTCGAGGCGGATCATGTACGGGTACAACAGTTCCACCGCCGCGCGCGTGGTGGTCTCGTAGTACTCGTAGAGCCGGTCGAGCGCGGCTTCCCGCTCGGCCGTGCTGTCCTGCTCGATGGCTCGTTCCCACGCGTACTGGCGCAGCAGGTCGTGGAACGTGTACCGGCCGGACGTGTGCTCCTCGATCAGGTGCGCCGCCGCCAGCCGGTCCAGCAGCAGCCCGACGTCCGCCGAACCGATGTCGTCCCCGGCGAGCGCCACCGCGGCATCGACCGACGCGTCCGGTCCCGGAACCATTCCCAGCAAACGGAACAGCCGTTGCGCGTCCGGTTTCAGCGCGGTGTACGACAGGTCGAACCCCGCGGTCACCGCCGCCTGCCGGTCGCCGTCGATCCGCAGGGCCGCGAGCGGGTCGCCCGCTCGCAGCGCGCCGACGTGCTCGGCGATGGACCGGCTGGGCCGGACCGCGAGGTGCGCGGCGGCGATCCGCAACGCCAGCGGCAGGAACGCGCACGTCGCGGCCAGTGCGGCGGCCGCAGCGGGTTCCTGGTCCACGCGGTCGCCGAGCATCTGGCGCAGCAACGCGACCGCGTCCCGTTCGGACAGCACGTCGAGCACCACGCGTTTGGCGCCGTCCATCGCGATCAGCCCGTCCAGCCGGTCGCGGCTGGTGATCACCACGACGCTGCCGGGGCTGACCGGCACCAACGGCCGGACCTGGTCCGCGCTCACCGCGTTGTCCAGCACCACGAGCATTCGCTTGCCCGACAACAACGTCCGGTACATCGCGACGCTCTCGTCCACACCGGTCGGCAGGTCGTCCTTGGCCACGCCGACCGCGCGCAGGAACTGGCTGAGCACCTGCGCGGGCTGCAGCGGCGGGCCCAGGTCGTAGCCGCGGAGGTTCACGTGCAGCTGCCCGTCGGGGAACCGGTCACGGACGCGGTGCGCCCAGTGCACGGCCAGCGCGGTCTTACCGGTGACGGTAATATGACACATATACGGGGAGGATCGGATCATGAGCACAACTACAGCCGTCCGCGCCATCATCTACCTGCGGTTATCGGACCTCAAGGCGGACGATCTGAACGAGGACGGGCACGGCAAGACGTTCGCAGACCGGGAAAAGACGCTCCGCGCGTTGGCTAAGCGTCTGGGTTGGACAGTGGTCAAGGTGCTGATTGAGAACGATGTCAGCA
>NZ_CDME01000005.1:0-46022 GCF_000826545.1 Kibdelosporangium sp. MJ126-NF4
CCTGTTCGATCCGCTCGATGATGCCGCGCCGGATTCCGTGCGGCGCCACCAGAAGGCTGCGGTACGTGTTCTGCCGTGCGTACCCGGTCAGCACGTTGAACAGGTCCGTGAGGTCCGCGCCGATCGCGGGATCGGCTGTGAGCAGGCCGATGTCCTCGTAGAGCCGCGCGGTCTTCGGGTTGTAGTTGCCCGTCCCGATGTGGCAGTACCGGCGGATCGTCGATCCCTCCTGGCGCACCACGAGCGAGGTCTTGCAGTGCGTCTTGAGCCCGACCAGGCCGTACACCACGTGCACGCCCGCCTTCTCCAGTGCCCTCGCCCACTTGATGTTCGCCTGCTCGTCGAACCTCGCCTTGATCTCGACCAGCGCGACGACCTGCTTGCCCGCTTCGGCCGCGTCGATCAGCGCGTCCACAATGGGCGAATCACCCGATGTTCGGTAGAGCGTCTGCTTGATCGCGAGCACGTGCGGGTCGCTGGCCGCCTGCTCGATGAAACGTTGCACACTCGTCGAGAACGAGTCGTACGGGTGATGCACCAGCACGTCGCCCTCCCGCAGCGTGGCGAACACGCTCTTGGGCGTCTCGTGCTCGGCGAACGCCGGGTGCGTCGCGGGCACGAACGGGGCGTCCTTGAGGTCCTTGCGGTCCACGGCATGCAGCTGCCACAGGCACGACAAGTCCAGCAGCCCGTTGATGACCACGACGTCGTTCGGGTGCACTTCCAGCTCACGCAGCAGCAGCTCCTGCATGTGCTCGCTCATGTCGCTGGCGATCTCCAGCCGGACCGGCGGACCGAAGCGGCGCTGCGCCAGCTCGCGCTCCAACGCGAGCAGCAGGTCCTCGTCGCGGTCCTCCTCGACTTCCAGGTCCGCGTTTCGGGTCACCCGGAACTCGTGCACCTCGGTGACGTCCATTCCGGTGAACAACTCACCGAGGTGGGCCCCGATCAGGTCCTCCAACGGCAGGAACGTGGCGCTCCATTCGTCTCCATTGGACTGCACCTGGAGCAGCCTCGGCACGTTGTCGGGCACCTTCACCCTGGCGAAGCGCTCGGTGCCCGCCTCGGGGTCCCGCACGGTGACCGCGAGGTTGAGCGACAGCCCCGAGATGTAGGGGAACGGGTGCGCCGGATCGACCGCGAGCGGTGTCAGCACCGGGAAGACCTGGTCGGTGAAGTAGACGCGCAGCCGCTGCTTGTCGTCCTCCTCCAGCTCCGCCCAGCGCACGATCCGGATCCCGCGCTGCGCCAACTCCGGTCGCACACGCTGCTCGAACGACGCCGACTGCTGTTCGACGAGCTCCTGGTTGCGCTTGGCGATGTACGCCAACTGCTCGCGCGGGGTCAGCCCGTCGGCGCTGCGCACCGAAAGCCCGGTCTCCCTGCGGCGCTTGAGCCCGGCGACCCGGACCATGTAGAACTCGTCGAGGTTGGATGCGAAGATCGCGAGGAACTTCGCCCGTTCGAGCAGCGGCTGCGACTCGTCCTCGGCCAGGGCGAGCACCCGGGCATTGAAGTCCAACCAGGACAGTTCCCGGTTGAAATACCGGTCGTCAGGCAGTCCGTCGATGGCCGTGGCGGCTGTTGTCGCCGCGGGCGGGGCTGACGGGACGCTCCGTTCCGGGCGGTTGTTGGCCGGCTGGGTCGGGGGCGGTGGCGCTGGCGTGGTCGGCTGGTCGTTGCTTTCGGTGCTCACAGCACGCCATTGTCCAGCACTTATCGCAGAAGTGCGCGTCCCCGTGTGGACAAGGTGGTTAACACTCGATCGGCCCACCAATCATCGCGCACAGTAGCGCCGTGCTGCGGCTGCCGAGACCGAGATCACGTGCCACGGCGAGGTCTTGCGCCGTGTCCACGTCACACCGCAATGACGGCCACTCACCGGTGAGCGGGAGTGCGCCCGACGCGGCGTGTGCCAGCGCCGAACCGACGCCGAAGCTCGGGTTGAGCGGGTGGCCCGCGGCCGACAGCAACAGCGTGGTTCCCGTCGTCTGCCTGTCGGCACAGAAAGCACGCCCGCCGTCAGCGGATTTGATGGCTGCGGCAAGTTCGTCGGGCCGCAGCGCGGGCAGATCCGCCTGGAGAGCGCCGATTTGTACCGCGTTGTGCCGTCCGGGACCGTCCGACTGGCGTAGCAGCGCGGCGCCGTGTCGCAGCGCCTCGTTGAGACCATGGGCGGGGCCCTCCGGCACGCACTCGAATCCCTCGGCGGCGAGTACGGCCGCGACGGTCGGGTCCGAGCTGACGACCAGCACCCGGCGCACGCCGTCGGTTTCGGCGGCGGCGGTGACTGTGTCCAAAAGCACGGCGAGCACCAGGTTGGCGTGCTCCTCCGGCGCGACCGTACCGCGCAGCCGCGACTTGGCGTCCGGCAGCGCCTTCACCGGCACGACGAGATCTGTCTCCACCGTGACGATTCTGCATCAAAACCGGGCGCGACGGCCGCTGCCGGGCGAAGACCTAGACTCGTGCGGTCCCGTAGTGCATTAGGAGGAGCCTTGGCGCGTCGTGAGAAGGATGGGATCTGGGTCAAGATCTGCGCGGCGGTGTTCTACCCGCTCACCTGGCTGGGTAAGCGGGTGACGCGAGGCGCCGAGCGCATTCCCCGGCAAGGCGGCGCGATCCTGGTGTTCAACCACGTCTCGCACCTCGATCCGGTGATCGACGCGGTGTTCGTGCACCGCAACAAGCGGGTGCCCCGGTTTCTCGCCAAGGACAGCCTGTTCCGTATCCCGGTGGCCGGAAAGATCATCGCGGGCGCGGGAACCATCCCGGTGTACCGGGGTACGTCCAACGCCGCGGAGAGCCTGCGCGACGCCACCAAGGCGCTGAACGAGGGCAAGATCGTGTGCATCTACCCGGAAGGCACGATCAGCAAGGACCCGCAGGGCTGGCCGATGCGGTCCTTCCCCGGTGTGGCACGGCTGGCGCTGACCAGCGACGTGCCGGTGCTGCCGATCGCGCGGTGGGGGACCAACCACATCTACGACGGGTACACGAAGCGTTTCCGTCCGTTCCCGCGCAAGACCGTCACGACGTACGTCGGCGAGCCGGTCGACCTGTCGCAGTACCGTGGCGAGAACCCGCCCTCCAACACCGCACTGGTCCGGGTGACCGAGCTCATCATGAACGACGTGAAGAAACTCCTCGCGGAGATCCGAGACGAAGAGGCGCCCGCCGGGTACTTCAACCCGAAGAAGAAGGCGGAGAGCTGACATGTCGTTGGCGCGGATCGCAGTGCTCGGTGCGGGTTCGTGGGGGACGACCTACGCGAAGGTGATGGCCGACGCGGGCCGGGACGTCGTGCTGTGGGCCCGTCGCCCCGAGGTCGCCGAGGCGGTGACCCGGCAGCACGAGAACCCGGACTACCTGCCCGGTGTCCGGCTGCCGGACAACCTCACGTCTACATCGGACCCGGCAGAGGCGCTGGACGGCGCCGAGGCCGTGGTGCTCGCCGTGCCGAGCCAGAGCCTGCGCGTGAACCTGTCCCGCTGGGCGCTTCCCGCCGGTGCGACGCTGGTCAGCCTGGCCAAGGGCGTGGAACTGGGCACGCTCAAGCGGATGAGCGAGGTGGTCGCGGAAGTCGCGGGCGTGCCGTCGAATCACGTCGCCGTGGTGTCCGGGCCGAACCTGGCCATGGAGATCGCGCGTGAACAACCGACCGCGACCGTGATCGCGTGCGAGGACCACGACCGCGCGGTCGACCTGCAGCACGCGAGCACGACCGGGTACTTCCGGCCGTACACGAACACCGACGTGATCGGCTGCGAACTCGGTGGGGCGTGCAAGAACGTGATCGCGCTGTCCTGCGGGATGGCGTCGGGCCTCGGGTTCGGCAGCAACACACTGGCCACACTGATCACACGGGGGCTGGCTGAGACCTCGCGGCTGGGAATGGCGCTCGGCGCGGACCCGATGACCTTCGCGGGCCTTGCCGGGCTGGGGGATCTGGTCGCGACCTGCTCGTCGCCGTTGTCGCGCAACCGGACCTTCGGCGAGCGGCTGGGCCGTGGCCAGAGCCTGGTCGAAGCGCAGGAGGCGACGCAGGGACAGGTCGCGGAAGGCGTGAAGTCCTGTTCGTCCATCAGGGCGCTGGCCGTCCGGCACGGTGTGGACATGCCGATCACCGAGGTGGTGCACCGGGTCTGTCACGACGGCCTCGACCCTCGCGAGGCAGGCGCCGAACTGATCGGCCGCAAGGTCAGGCCGGAGCGATGACCCGAAAGAGGGCGGAGCTCGGTGACGGGACCCGTTGCGTGCACGGCGGTCTGGCCGACGCCCAGCCGGGAACTCCTTTGCTCGCATCGCCGGTCTTCGCCACCGGGTTCCACGCGGGGCATCCGTCCTATGGGTACGGCCGGGCCGACAACCCGACCTACCGGGCGCTGGAGTCCGCGATCGGTGCCCTGGACGGCGGGGAATGCGTGGTCTTCGGCTCCGGGATGGCCGCGATCTCGGCGGTTCTGGGACTGGCGTCCGGGAAAGTCGTGCTGCCGTCGGACGGTTACTACCTGACCCGCACGCTGGCAGCCGACCTGCCTGTCACGGTCGTCGAGGTGCCGACGACCGGGCCGTGGCCCTCGTTCGAGGGCGTCGACCTTGTGCTGCTGGAAACACCGTCCAACCCGGGCCTGGATGTGTGCGATATCACCGCCTTGGTCTCGGCGGCGCACACGGCAGGCGCCCTTGTCGCTGTGGACAACACCACCGCGACGCCCATCGGGCAGCGGCCGTTGGAACTCGGCGCGGACATCGTCGTGTCCAGCGACAGCAAGGCACTCGCCGGGCACAGCGATGTCCTGCTGGGACACGTGACCTGCCGTTCCGTCGACCTCGCGGCGCGGATCCGGCACACGCGCACGGTGCACGGCGGGATCCCCGGTCCGTTCGAGACATGGCTGGCCCACCGCGGTCTGGCCACGCTGGATCTGCGGCTGGCCAGGCAGGCGCAGAACGCGTCCGCGCTCCACTCGGCGCTGCGTGGGCACCCGTTGGTGTCGAACCTGCGGTGGCCCGGGGCGGCTCAGGACCCGTCCCACACCGTCGCTTCCCAGCAGATGCGCCGGTTCAACGGCGTTTTCACGTTCACCCTCGCCTCACGCGCCACAGCGGAGAAGTTCATCGCCGCGTCGAAGCTGGTGACCGCGGCGACGAGTTTCGGCGGCGTGCACAGCACAGCCGACCGGCGCGCGCAGTGGGGCGATCCCGTGCCGGAGGGGTTCCTGCGGTTCTCCGCCGGGTGCGAGGACACCGACGATCTCGTGGCCGACGTCCTTTCGGCGCTTGCCACATTTAACGCGGACGAGTGAACTCCCGTCCACTTCCTGGACGTGATTTGACGGACATCCCCTCCGCTGCTTTCCTGGTGCGCATGATGCGCGCTATGGCTGACGGACGGGGTCACATCGACCTCGGCCTCGTCGCGAGCGCACTGTGTCTTCCTCGGTGATCGGCCCGCTGTCATCATTCGCGCCATTTTCCCGAGGATCTTCCATGTTCGCCGTACCTGAGAACACCGTCGCGCTCGCCGCCGCCCCCGCCCTCAAGCACCCCGCCCGCATCGCCGTCGAGTACGCGCTCGACCGGGATCGTTGGAAGAGCAAGCTGAGGTACGACCCGGCCGAGCGTTTCTCCGCTCTGCTCGACAGCACGGACGACCACGAGGTCTGGTTGATGAGCTGGTTGCCGGGGCAGTCGACGGATCTGCACGACCACGGCAGCGCGACCGGTGCGTTCACGATCGTCTCGGGTGTGCTGACCGAGAAGGTCATGCGCACCGGGGCCACTCTCGAACTGCAGCCGGGACAGTCCCGGGTGTTCGCACCGCACTACGTGCACCAGGTTTCCAACGAGGGCCCCGACCCGGCGGTCAGCATCCACGTCTACGGGGCTACGCGCCAGATGCGTACCTATCCCTGACGTGCTCCGGCGTTGTCCAGCCGGGCGGCAGGTCGCTGCTCGGCTCGGGCGCGCCCCACTGCCGCGTCAACGGGAGGACTCCCGCCCACGCGGTGTCGTTCTCGATGTCCTCGGGCTCGTCGCCGGGGTCGCCGCTGCGGACCTTCACCGCGGCCTCGTCCAACGACAGCGCCAGGACCTGTGTCTTGGCGAGTTCCTTCGCGTCGGGCAGACGGCTGTGTGCCCATGAGCCGGGGGCCAGGTGTTCGGTGAGCACCTTCAGCCCGTGCAGGCGTTCTTCGTCGGATTCCACCAGCCGTGCACGGCCGTGCACCACCACTGAGCGGTAGTTGGCGGAGAAGTGGAACACCGACCGGGCGTAGACGATGCCGTCGAGGAGCGTGACGGCGACACAGATATCTGTGTCCACTGCGCTGCGGAGGCTGAGCGCTCCCGTTGAGCCGTGCAGGTACAAGGTGTCCTTGTCCCGGCCGTATCCGGTTGGCAGGACGATGGGCGCGCCGTCGATGACGACCGACAGGTGGCAGATCAGTCCGGCGTCGAGGATGGAGTCCAGTGCGGCCCGGTCGGCGACTGCTCGGTTCTTCCCGCGTTTGATTGTGCTGCGGGGTGTGGGCGATAGTGGAGTTCGGGTCACGGCTACCAGTGTCTTCGGCAAAGTGGCATCATCAAAGGGCCAAAAACATCGAAAATGGAAAGGCCAATTGAGCCGTGGCAGCCGATCCGCCCGCCCCGCCAGTCACGTTGGACCGTGAGTCTGACACGCCGCTGGCCGTTCAGCTCGCCGACGCCCTGCGCACCGCCGCCGCGGACGGGCGGCTGCGCAGCGGCGACCGACTGCCCTCCACCCGTGCGCTCGCCACTCGTCTGCAGGTCAGCCGGACCGTCACCTCGGCGGCGTACGAACAGCTGCACGCCGAAGGCTGGATCGCGGGCAAGCACGGATCCGGCACATACATCACGACAGCCCCGCCGGGCAGCCTGCCCGAAACCGTGCCACGGCCCAAGCGCGGCGCGGCGGAGCCCGCGCTCGTCGACCTCACGCCAGGATCGCCGTGGGCAGGCGGAATCGACCGTGCCGCGTGGCGCCGCGCCTGGCGTGCCGCGGCCGACGCGCCGCCGCTGATGCGGCCGGAACGCGCGGGCCTGCCGGAGTACCGCGCGATCATCGCCGAGCACCTGTTGCGCCACCGCGGGTTGCGGGTCGACGGTGAGGACGAGAGCGTGCTGGCCACCAGCGGAACGTCCTCAGCGGTCTCCGAACTCGCATTCGCGGTGCTCGGCCGGGGCTCGACCGTCGCCATCGAGGAACCCGGGTACCAGCGGGCGGCCGCCGCGATGACCGCCGCCGGGCTCAACGTCGTGCTGGCCCCGGTCGACGTCGAGGGATTCCGGATCGACGCGGTGCCCGCCGGGGTGAAGGCCGTCTACTGCTCGCCCGCGCACCAGTATCCCCTCGGCGGCCGGATGCCCGCGGGCCGTCGGGTCCAGCTCGTGGAACGCGCGCGGCGTGACGGTTTTCTCGTCATCGAGGACGACTACGACGGCGAACTGCGTTATGACGTGGCGCCGCTGCCGTTGCTCGCCGCGCTCGCCCCGGACGTCGTGGTGCATCTGGGAACGACGAGCAAGATCCTGACGCCGACGCTGGGTACCGGCTGGATGGTCGCGCCGCCGTCGGTCGTCGCCGCGATCCTGGAATACCGGGACCGCACCGGGATCGGGCCCGCGGTCGCCGGTCAGCGGGTGATGGTCGAGTACGCCCGCAACGGCGATCTGGGCAGGCACCTGCGGAGGTTGCGGCGCGAGCTGTCCGAGCGGCGCTCGCTCGTCGTCGATGCCTTGCGGGAAGCCGGGTTCGAGGTGCTCGGCGACGACGCGGGCGCACACGTCGTCGTGCCGCTGTCCTCGGCCCGCGCCGAACGGGACGTCCGGGTCAAAGCGGAGGATTTCGGCGCCCGGATCGACGGTTTGACCCGGCACCACGCGGGCAGGCCACGCTGGCACGGCATCGCGTTGGGCTACGCGGCATGCTCCCGTGACGAGCTGCTGGAGGTATTGCCCCAGCTCATAGACCTGCTCCGGCAGGCGGACCGGGACAGGTAAGGTCGGGCGCCATGAGCGAGCCGAAAATCCGAGTCGCCGTCGTGTTCGGCGGCCGTAGCACCGAACACGCCATCAGCTGCGTGTCGGCAGCGAGTGTGCTCGCCACTGTGGATACCGAACGTTTCGACGTCCTGCCGGTCGGCATCACGCCGGAAGGCGCCTGGGTGCTGGCACCGGGCGCGTCCACGCTGGCGATCGAGGGAGGTGCGCTGCCCAGCGTCACCTCGGGCACCGAGGTGGTGCTCTCCGGCCCCCGCTTCGTGGAGCTGCACCAGGCCGGGGCCAGCGAGATCCTCCGCGACGTCGACGTGGTCATCCCGATGCTGCACGGTGCCTTCGGCGAGGACGGCACCATCCAGGGGCTGCTGGAGATGGCCGGGATCCCGTACGTCGGGTCCGGTGTGCTGGCCAGTGCCGTCTCGATGGACAAGGCCTTCACCAAGCGGGTGCTGGCCGCCGAGGGCCTGCCGATCGGCCCCTACGAACTGCTCACGCGCACCGAGCCAACCCTGTCGCAGGAGCAGCGCGACCGCCTGGGCCTGCCGGTGTTCGTCAAACCGTGCCGTGCCGGTTCGTCGCACGGCATCACGAAGGTCACCGACTGGGCGGAGTTGGCCGACGCGATCGCGTTCGCCAGGTCGGTCGACCCGAAGGTGATCGTCGAGGCCGCGGTGGCGGGCCGTGAGGTCGAGTGCGGTGTGCTGGAGTTCCCGGACGGCCGCGTCGAGGCGTCGCTGCCCGCCGAGGTCCGGACCTCCAGCGACTGGTACGACTTCGAGGCCAAGTACCTCGACGAGTCACTGGAACTCGACATCCCGGCCAAGCTCGACGACGCGGTGATCGAGAAGGTCCGCGCGCTGTCGGTCCGCACTTTCAAGGCAGTGGACGGCGAGGGCCTGGCCCGCGTCGACTTCTTCGTCACCGACGACGGCGACGTGCTGGTCAACGAGCTGAACACGATGCCGGGCTGCACACCGAGTTCGGCCTACCCGAAGATGTGGGCGGTCACCGGCCTCGACTTCAAAACCGTGGTGAGCACCCTGATCGACACCGCACTGGCCCGCGGCGCAGGCCTGCACTGAACAACCTCGTGAGTGTTTCGGCCGGTTCTAACCGGCCGAAACACTCACGAGGGTTTTTTGGCGAGGGTCTTGGTGATGAGGTCGGAGATCTCCTGCAACGGGCCGGTTCCGGCGCTGTGCGGAACGGTCATCGCGACGTACACCGTCCGGTCCGCCAGGTACCAGGTGCTTGAGTCGCCGCTGGGGATCTCCAGCCAGGACACACCGTTGACCACGCCCAGTTGCGACGTCGGCGTCAGCTCGGCCGGTTTGTCCAAGCCACAGCGCAGCACGACAGGATCGGAACGCTGGTCGCTCCACGCGGCCGACGCGGGTGGAGCGGGCTCGGCCAGCGTCGCCTTGGTCAGTGGGGCAGAGTTGGACGACAGGCTCTGCGGAAGTTTCTGGACGAGGGCCGCGCAGTCCGCTGACGTGGCAGCAGGTGCGGGCACGGGAACCAGTGCCACCGGACCGGTTCGCAACGGTGCCGGTGGCGGTGTCGCCTGTGCTGCTTGGTCGTTCCCGGACCCGAAGACGAGGCTGACGATGATCACTCCGGCGAGGAGCGCGACCGCGAGCCCCGACGCTATGACAACCCTTGTCCTGTCCACATCCCTACTACACCATGGGTCAAAGGTGGACCACTGGGCAGGTGAGAGTCCGCGTGATCCCGTTGACGTTCTGGATGCGGGCGACGACCAGCTGGCCGAGCAGGTCGACGCTGTCCGCTTCGGCGCGCACAATCACGTCGTAGGGACCGGTTACGTCCTCGGCAGTGGTCACTCCCTGTATTCCGGCGATCTCAGCCGCGACCGCGGCTGCCTTGCCGACCTCCGTCTGGATCAGGATGTATGCGTGGACCACCGGCGTGCCCCTTCGTCTGGACAAGAACGCTCAAGGTAGGAACGTGGTCAGCAACGTACCCCAACCGGGGAATCTTTGGTGATCCGAACATTCGGTATCGGAGGCTTTTGTGCGATCGGACACGCCGGACCAGGCGGGCACCGTCGCCGAGTTGGGCGAGTTCAGCCTGATTCAGCGGCTGACGGGCGGGCGCGCCCAGCCGCCCAGCACACTGCTGGGGCCCGGTGACGACGCGGCCATCGTGGTCGCCTCCGACGGGCGCGTCGTGGCGAGCACGGACGTGCTCGTCGAAGGCGTGCACTTCCGGTTGGACTGGTCCACACCGGAACAGGTTGGCCACAAGGCGGTCGCGGTGAACCTCGCGGACGTGGCCGCGATGGGCGCGACGCCCACCGCGGTGCTCGTCGGCCTCGCCTGCCCGCCACAGACCACAGTGGAACTGCTCGACGGGATCACCGCCGGGATGTGGAAGGAAGCCACGCGGGCGCGGGCCGGTGTGGTCGGCGGGGACGTCGTCAGCTCCGAGACGTTGGTGATTTCCGTCACTGCGCTGGGGGATCTGCAGGGACGAGAGGCGATCACCCGCGCCGGGGCGCTGGCCGGGGACGTCGTGGCGGTGTGCGGCAGGCTCGGGTGGTCCGCCGCCGGGCTTGCCGTGCTGGGCCGGGGGTTCCGCTCACCGGTCACTGTCGTCAGTGCGCACCGCGCGCCGGAACCGCCGTATGACGCCGGAGCGCAGGCCGCGCTGGCCGGTGCGACCGCGATGATCGACGTGTCCGACGGGCTGCTCGCCGACCTCGGGCACATCTCCAGAGCCTCCGAAGTGGCCATCGACGTGCGGACCGACCTGCTGGAAGTGCACCAGCGACTGGTCGACGTCGGCACCGCGCTCGGCGCGGACCCCCGGCACTGGGTGCTCACCGGAGGTGAGGATCACGCGCTCGCCGCGACTTTCCCGGGGCCGTCGGAGGTTCCGGATGGTTGGATCACCATCGGCACGGTCCGGCGTGGTGACGGCGTCACCGTGGACGGCCGTCCGTACGAGGGATCCGGCGGCTGGCAACACTGGCGTTAGGCCTTAGTCCACTTTGGAGGAACTGTGCCGATCTACGCGCTCGGTGACAAGGAACCGATCATCCATCCGGACGCGTTCGTTCATCCGGACGCGACGGTCATCGGTGACGTGACGCTGCGGGCGTTCGCCTCGGTGTGGCCGCAGGCCGTGCTGCGCGGCGACTCCGGCAGCATCCAGGTCGGCGAACGGACCAGCGTGCAGGACGGGACGATCGTGCACTGCACGGAATTTCACCCGACCGTGATCGGCAACAACTGCGTGGTCGGGCACAACGTGCACATCGAGGGCGCGACTGTCGCCGACAACTGCCTGATCGCCTCGGGTTCCGTGCTGCTCAACGGATCGGTGGTGGAGGAGGGCGCGGTGCTCGGCGCGGGCGCGGTGATGTCCTTCAACGGACACATCCCCGCACGCCGGATGGCGCTCGGCGTTCCCGCCCGGATCCGGGAGAACCACGAGGTGCCCGCGATGGCGTGGGCGATGATCGTCGACCGGTACGTGGAGAACATCAAGATCTACAAATCCGGGCTCCGACGCCTGGACTAGCCGCATTTTTACGGTCGGCTACCCTCTGGCGGCATGGCACGTCCTCTGAACGAAGTGATGGATCCCGGCTGGGCGCGGGCACTGGAGCCGGTCGCGGACCGGATCGCCACGATGGGCGAGTTCCTGCGCGCCGAGATCGCCGCGGGCCGCACCTACCTGCCCGCCGGGGAGAACGTGCTGCGCGCGTTCAAGCAGCCGTTCGACGATGTCCGCGTGCTGATCGTCGGCCAGGACCCGTACCCGACTCCCGGGCACGCCGTCGGCCTGTCCTTCTCGGTGGCGCCCGACGTGCGGCCGATCCCGAAGAGCCTGATCAACATCTACAAGGAGTACTGCGAGGACCTCGGGCACCCCAAGCCGTCCAACGGCGACCTGACGCCGTGGACCGAGAACGGCGTGCTGTTGCTCAACAGGGCGCTGACGGTGATGCCCGGCAAGCCCAACTCGCACCAGGGCAAAGGCTGGGAGGACGTGACCGAGCAGGCGATCAAGGCGTTGGCCGCCCGCGACAAGCCGATGGTGTCGATCCTGTGGGGCCGCAATGCCCGTAACCTCCGGCCGCTGTTGGACCCGTTGCCGTGCATCGAGTCCGCGCACCCCAGCCCGATGTCCGCCGCTGGTGGCTTCTTCGGTTCGCGCCCGTTCAGCCGCGCCAACGAACTCCTTGTCCAGCAAGGTGCGTCGCCCGTCGACTGGAAGCTCCCCTGACCAGGCATAATGAGTGCAGTGGGGACTACTGCGCTGATCTTCGACTTCGACGGACTGTTGATGGACACCGAGTCCACGCAGTTGCAGAGCTGGCAGTACGAGTGGCGGCAGTACGGTCTTGAGCTCGATGTGACCACGTTCTTCGCCAACCACGGCGGAGACGTGAGCGAGCTCAGGTACGCCGCACTGGCCGCTGCCGTCGGTTCTGCCTATGACCGGGTGTCCAGCCACGCTCGTCGTGTGGCGTACCGGGATTCGCTGAACGCGGTGCTGCGGTTCAACCCTGGAATCCAGGAATGGCTGGATTCCGCTGACGGCATGCGGTTGGCCATCGCCAGCAGTTCGCCCGCCACCTGGGTTCTGCCGCTGCTCGACCAGTCCGGCTATCGGTCCCGGTTCGAGGTTGTCGCGTGCGGTGACGAGGTTGCCGCGCACAAACCTGATCCGGCGGTGTACCTGCTCGCGTTGCGCCGCTTGCAAGTCTCGGCGGATCAGGCGATTGCCTTTGAGGACACGCCGCACGGCGTCGCCGCGGCCAAGGCCGCTGGGCTGCGGTGTGTCGCGATCCCGAACCCGCACACCGACCCGGCCAGGTTCGGTGCGGCGGACCTGGTGCTGGGCAGCGCGGCCGACAGGAGCTTGGCGGAAGTTCTCAGCTGGTAGAGAAAGCCGGTTCCTTTCACACCATGGTCGTCAATACCGTGGGGTGATGCGGCGGGATCTGGCGTTGATCGTCTCCGGGGTGGGGGTCTCGGCCTTCGGCACGTGCCTGAGCAGGCTCGTGCTGATGGTCCAGCTCAAGGACCACGGCGCGTTCGCACTGGCCGCGTTGATGATTGCCGCGCTACTGCCCTCGGCACTCGGCGCACCGATCGCCGGGCTGCTGGTCGACCGGCTGCCCAACCGCATGTTGATGCAGTTGGCCCAGTTCCTGCAGGCGGTCGCGACTCTGGCGATGGCGTTCCTGATCGACGACATCGCGGCGGTGCTGATCACGACGCTGCTCGTCGGCTGCGGCGCGGCGGTGGCGGACCCGGCGGCGGCCACCCTCGCGCCGCGCACGGCCGGGCCCGGCGACATCGCGAAAGGCTTCGCCTGGCTGGCATCCAGCCGGTGGACCGGGTACGTCCTCGGCACGGCCGCCGGTGGTGTGCTGATCACCGCGGTCGGCGGGCGGAACGCGATTCTGATCGACGCCGGGACTTTCCTCGTGCAGGCACTGCTGTTGCTGTTCCTTCGGACCGACCGGGATCCACGGGCCGAGGGCGGTGCGCGTGGGAAGGAGAAGAAGGGCGCGGCCATGGCAGGTATCCGGCACCTGGCCCGCGACAAGGTGATCACCGTCAGCCTCGGTGGTCTCGCTGTCGTCGCGCTGTGCGTCGCGCTCATCAACGTCGCCGACGTCTTCCTGATCACCGACGTCCTGCGTGGTGGCGTCGTGCTGATCGGCTGGGTTTACGCGGCGTGGATGGTCGGGTCGATCCTCGGCTCACGGGTGGCCGGACGGCTCGTCGACCAGCGTGCGATGGTCCGGACGTTGGGCTGGGCGGGAGCCGCGCTCGGGCTGGCCGTCCTCATCCCCGCCGTCTTCGCGCACACCACTGTGATCGTGGTCGCATTCCTCTGCGGCGGATTCGCCAACGGGATGCAGAACGTCGCGCGTCAGGCTCTCGTGCGGCTGCGCACTCCGGAACACATGCACGGGCGGGCCTTCGCGGCCACCGACTCCGTCATGCGAACAGCCAACGCGCTGGGCACGATGATCGCCGGATTTGTCGTCACCGGCATCGGGCCGCGATGGTCGATGGGGCTCGCCGGTGCCGCGGCCACGCTGATCAGCATCGGCACGCTGCTGGTCGCCCGGGAACGCGAACCGGCCCGGGTGGTCGAGACCACCCGGGCCGGTTGAAAGAGCGAATGCGTCAGCCCCGGACGACCTTGCCCGCCTTCAGGCAGGAGGTGCACACGTTCAGCCGCTTGCGCTGCGAAACGCCAAGCTTGGCGTGCACGGTCTGGATGTTCGGGTTCCACCGCCGGTTGGTGCGCCGGTGGGAGTGCGAGACCGACTTGCCGAAGCCAGGCCCCTTACCGCAGACGTCGCACACAGCAGCCACGTCAGTGTCCTTTCCTCTGGGTGTTGCCGGCGGATCAAGGCCGACGGCAGATAGCCCGGGCCAGCCAGGCAACTCAGACAGGGTAACGGGTCGCGTCCGGCGGTTACAAACCGGCCCCATTCTCCGCACCGCTGTTGTGTTCGCGGTTACTCTCGCGCGAACCCACTCGAACGACGCTCGACGGCGGGAGGACAGGACGGTGCTGCAGGCTCTGGACGCCGCCGCGATCCGCCGCTGGGCTGCGGTGAGTGTGCAGACTCTCAGCGCGCAGCGCGAGGCGATCGACAGCATCAACGTCTTCCCCGTTGCCGACGGCGACACGGGATCCAACCTGCTCGGCACCATGCGCGCCGCGCTGGAGGCGTTGCTCAGGGCACCCGTCGACGAGCGTTCCGAGGCTGGCGCGGCGCTCGGTGTCCTCGCCAAGGGCGCGTTGGCGGGAGCACGCGGCAACTCCGGGGTGATCGTGTCCCAGATGCTGCGTGGGCTCGCCGAATCACTGCGGACGGTCGACCAGGCAGGCGCGCACGACCTGGCGAAAGCCATGGTCAGAGCCGCCGAACTGGCCGCGGAGGCGGTCGCCGAGCCACGCGCGGGAACGATGCTGACGGTGCTCACGGCGTCCGCGGCCGGGGCGCGTCGGCTCCGTTCGGACGTGTTGCACGAGGTCACGGCCGCCGCCGCGCGAGCCGCGTCCGAGGCACTGTCACTGACACCACAGCAGCTCGACGTGCTTGCCGAGGCGGGTGTGGTGGACGCTGGGGGACGTGGCGTGCTCATTCTGCTCGAATCCCTGGTCACGGTCGTGAACGAACGTGACGAGCCGGTTGTGCCGTACTCGACCTCCCAGCCGTCGCCGCTCGCGGCGCGTGAGGCCGGGTCGACGGAGTTCGGCTACGAGGTCATGTACCTGCTCGACTCCACGACCGACGAGGCGACCGCCCTGCTGCGTGAGACGTTGTCCAAGCTGGGCGACTGCGTGTCCGTGGTCGGTGACGGTGACGGGTTGTGGACCGTCCACGTGCACTGCAACGACGTCGGCGGCGCCATCGAGGCCGGTGTCGAGGCGGGCCGCCCGCATCGGATCATGGTCGCCCGGTTCGCTGACGCCGAGGGCGCGCCATCGCGGTTCGGTCGCGCGCGGGTTGTGGTCATACCCGCTCGTGGCTCGGGCATCGCGGCTCTGTTCCGTACCGAGGGCGCGCTCGTGCTGGAGATCGGCGGCGACGACGAGCCCAACGTCTGGGACCTGCTGAACCTGATCACGTCGACCGGCGCGTCACACGTCACCGTCCTGCCTGGTGACCAGGAGCTGATGGGCATCGCCGACGAGGCCGCGGCCAGGGCTGTCGCGGGTGGTCAGGACGTCGTGGTGATCCCGTGCCTGTCACCGGTGCAAGCGCTTGCGGCCCTGGCCGTGCACGACGCGGCCCGGCGCTCGGGCGACGACGTGGTGTCGATGGCGGAGGCCGCGGCGGCGACGCGCCGTGGCGAGCTTGCCACGGCCAGCGAGGACGCGATCACGTGGATCGGCCCGTGCCGCGCCGGTGACCTGCTGGGCTTCGCCGACGGCGAGGTGATGCGGATCGAGCACGGGCCCGTGGAGGCGTCGAAGGTCGTGCGGGGAGCGTGCGCGGTCGTGGACCGGATGCTGACCGCGGGCGGCGAGCTGGTGACGGCCCTGCTCGGCCACGACGCGCCGGACGGCCTGAGCGACGAGCTGGAGAAACACCTGCGCACGGAATACCCGGCTGTCGAGTTCGTGGCCTACCGCGGCGGCCAGCGCGACAGCGTGCTCCTGCTCGGTGTCGAATAGCCTCGGGTCGAATAGCTCGGTGTCGAATAGTTGTGTCAGACCTGCTCGCTAATGTGAGATGCGATGAGTTTCGATGACAGCCTGCAGCCCATCCTGGGCAAGAAGTCGGCCGACGCGCTTGCGACAGCACTTGAGCTGCACACCGTCGGCGATCTGTTGCGGCATTACCCACGTCGGTATGTCGAGTTCGGCGAGCTGACCGACATCGCCGGGCTGGAGATCGGCGAACACGTCACGATCCAGGCGGAGATCACCAGGGTCACCAAGCACCAGATGCGCCAGCGGCACGGCACCCGGACCGAGGTGGAGATCACCGACGGCAAGCAGAAGCTGACGATGTCGTTCTTCAACCAGCTCGGCAAGTACAAGGACCAGCTGAAAGTCGGCGCTCAGGGCTTCTTCGCGGGCAAGGTCGGCACGTTCAACAAGAAGCTCCAGCTGCAGAATCCCGAAGTGGAGATCTTCACCGAGGACGAGGACCCGGAGCTGCAGAAGATGCGCCCGGTCTACCCGGCCGCGGCGAAGATGCCGACCTGGAAGATCGCCAACTGCGTGCGGCAGCTGCTCGGGGTCTGGGAAGGTGCGGACGACCCGCTGCCGCCCAGCCTGCGCAAGGACCGGGGCATGATGCCGCTCGACGCGGCGCTGCGCGCGATCCACCTGCCCGACGGCTGGGAGCACATCAGCGCGGCGCGCAAACGTCTGAAGTGGGACGAGGCCATTGCCGTGCAGCTCGCGCTGGCCCTACGCCGCCAGGCCACCGCCGCCCGTCCCGCGCCGGAGTGCGCGCGCCGCTCCGGAGGGATTCTGGACGCGTTCGACCAGCGGCTGCCGTTCGAGCTGACCGCGGGCCAGCAGGAGGTCGGCGCCACCATCGCGACCGACCTGACCAGCCGTCACCCGATGAACCGGCTGCTGCAGGGCGAGGTCGGCAGCGGCAAGACGATCGTGGCCCTGCGCGCGATGCTGCAGGTCGTGGATTCGGGACGGCAGGCTGCGATGCTCGCGCCCACCGAGGTCCTCGCCGCCCAGCACGCGCGGTCGTTGCAGGAAATGCTCGGCGACCTGGCGCAGGCGGGGGAGCTCGGCGCGGCCGAGCACGCGACCCGGCTGACGCTGCTGACCGGCTCGCTGCCCGCCGCCGCGCGTAAACAGGCGCTGCTGGACGCGGCCTCCGGCTCGGCGGGGATCGTCGTCGGCACGCACGCGCTGATCCAGGACAAGGTGTCCTTCGCCGACCTGGGCTTCGTGGTCGTGGACGAGCAGCACCGGTTCGGCGTCGAACAACGTGACGCGCTGCGTACGCGCGCTGTCGACGGCGCCAGCCCGCACGTGCTGGTCATGACGGCGACTCCTATTCCCCGCACGGTCGCCATGACCGTGTACGGCGATCTGGAGACGTCCGCGCTGCGCGAGTTGCCACGCGGTCGCTCGCCCATCGCGACGAACGTCGTACCCGTGGCGGAGAAACCACAGTGGCTCGACCGCGTGTGGCAACGGGTCCGTGAGGAGATCTCCGCAGGCCACCAGGCCTATGTGGTGTGTCCCCGGATCGGTGAGGCAGGCGCGGAGGAAGCCGAGGAGCCGCCGCTGAACGACGACGGCCGCCGTCAGCCGCTCGCCGTCGAGGAAGTGGCGCCGATGCTGGCCTCGGGCGCGCTCAAGGGCCTGCGCATCGCGGTGCTGCACGGCAAGATGCCCGCCGACGACAAGGACGCGACCATGCGCGCGTTCGCCGCGGGCGAGGTGGACGTGCTCGTGGCCACGACGGTCGTCGAGGTCGGCGTGAACGTGCCGAACGCCACCGCGATGGTGATCATGGACGCCGACCGGTTCGGCGTCAGCCAGCTCCACCAGCTACGCGGCCGAGTCGGCCGAGGCAGCGCGCCAGGCCTCTGTCTGCTGGTGAGCGAGGCACTGGACGGCACGACGACGAGGGAGCGCCTGGACGCCGTGGCCTCCACAGTGGACGGATTCGAGCTCGCCCAGCTGGACCTGGAGATCCGCAGGGAGGGCGACATCCTCGGCGCGACCCAGTCTGGCAAGCGCTCCCAGTTGAAGATGCTGTCGCTGCTGCGTGACGCCGAGATGATCGCCGAAGCACGTGCGGAAGCCCAGCGCCTCGTGGACGACGATCCCGGCCTCGCCAGGACGCCGAGCCTGAAGGCGATGGCGGAAACACTGATCGACTCGGAACGAGCCGAGTTCCTGCAGAAAGCCTGACCGTCAGGCGGGGACCATGTCGGCACCGTCACGTTCGGCCGCGTCGATGTAGTCGGCGAGAGCCCGACGGGACCGAGCGAGCTTTTCCATCTGATCGTCCAGTCGCTGCAGCCGTGACCGCATCGCGGCCAGCAAATCAGGACACCCCAGCAACTCCGGTGCCTCGCCGACCGCACAGGGCAGCAGGTACGCGATGTCCTCGGAGGACAACCCGGCGCCAAGCAGGTGCCGGATCTGCTTCACCCGCAGCACGGCGTCCTCGTCGTACTCGCGGTAACCGTTCGCGCCCCGGTCTGCGTCCAGCAGGCCCTGGGCTTCGTAGTAGCGCAACTGGTGGGCGTTGACGCCCGTCCGATGACTCAGTTCCCCGATCCGCATCGAAACCTCGCTTGACCTTCACACCGGTATCAACGTTGACGATGCTGTCATGAACAACGCGGCTATGAACAACGCGGCTATCAACAACGAAACCGTGTCTGTCATCGGCCTCGGACTGATGGGCCAAGCGCTCGCTGGTGCGTTCCTGAAAGCCGGGCATCCGACAACCGTGTGGAACCGTACGGCCGCCAAGGCCGACCTGCTGGTGGCCGACGGCGCTCGGCTGGCGCCCACTGTCGGCGATGCGATCAAGTCTGGTTCCCTGACGGTCGTCTGCGTCACCGACTACCAGGTCATGCGGGAACTGCTCGGTGATGTCGAGCTGGATGGCGTGACGTTGGTCAACCTGACCTCAGGCAGTTCCGGCCAGGCCAGGGACGCCGCCCGCTGGGCCGAGCAGCGCGGCGCCCATTACCTGGACGGCGCCATCATGGCCGTCCCCTCGGCGATCGGAACCGCCGAGGCGGTGATTCTGCACAGCGGGCCGCAATCGGACTTCGCGGCTCACAAGCCCACACTCGACGCGCTCGGCAGTGTCGTCCACCTCGGTGCGGACCACGGCTTGGCGTCGCTGTACGACGTCGCCGGGCTGGCCATGATGTGGAGCATCCTGAACGCCTGGCTCCAGGGCACCGCCATGCTCAGGACTGCCGGTGTCGACGCCACGACTTTCGCGCCGTTCGCGCAGCAGATCGCTGCCGTGGTGGCCTCGTGGCTGCCTGGTTACGCCAAGCAGGTCGACAGCGGGTCCTTCCCTGCCGAGGTGTCCGCCCTGGAGACCGACGTGCGGGCGATGGCGCATCTGATCGAGGAGAGTGAGGCGGTGGGCGTCAACTCCGAACTGCCCAAGTTGATCAAGGCGATGGCCGACCGCTCGATCGCCGCCGGACATGGTGGGGAGCAGTATCCCGTGCTGATCGAGGAGTTCATCAAACCCCGCAACGACTGACCGATTCCCGCGCCGGGCCATTTCGGCGGGACAGGCCGTGGCCGCTACCCGGAACGGGTCGTGATCGACCTGCCACCACCGGTGTGGCCCGGCCGGTCGCGCAGGACAGCCGGGCCCACCGTGCCGCTATCGCGTGTTCATGTACCCGGTCGATGAGAGCCTGCCCCGGCCGAAGGTCGGAGTCAGGGCCCGCATCCGACCCGGCTATCGCGGACGGGGCTTTGCGGCACGGTCTAGCGCTGGGGGGATTTCCTGGTGCCGGAGTTACCGGTCTGCCGGGTGTTCGGCTGTCCCGAGTTGCCCCTGTTGATCTTGCCGACCGCCGGGTTGATCGCGGTGGCCGACGAGTTGCCCGGACCCGCCGAATTGCCCTGCGCCGAGTTCCCTGAACCCGAATTGGCCTGCGCCGAGTTCCCTGGGGCGGACTTGTTCCCGGCGGGCTTGCCACCGGCTGGCTTGTTCGCGGCCGGGGTGCTCGCCGTCGGAGTTGTCGCGGCGGTTTTCTGGTCCGCTGGGCTGGTGGCAGGTGCGGTGGCTGCCTTGCCGTCGGCGGTGTCAGCCGTGGCCGGGGTGAGGTTCGACGCGGTCGGCTGGTCGGAGATGGCGGTGTCGGAAGTGGCGGGGTCGGAGACGTCGGGGTCGGTGTCGTCTGCCTCGAAGTGGCGGATCGCTTCCTGCACCGCGTCGTTGGTCGCCGCGAGGCGTTTCGCGATCTGGTCGCGCAGCGAGATGAGCTGCCTGGTCGACGTGTCCGCCGCGGTTTGCTTCTGCTCCGCCTTCGTCAGGATCTCCGACGCTATCTCCTCGGCTCCCGCCTTCGTCTCCGCCGCCACCCGCTCGGCTTCCGTTTGCTGGTCGGCGAGCTTCTTCGCCGTTTCCTCGTTCAGCTTCGTGCGCGCTGCCGTCGCGTCCTCGTCGAGTTTCGCCCGGGCCGCCGCCGCGTCGCGGTCGACTGCCTCCGCCGCGCGCTTGGCCTCGGCGACGATCTTCGCCGCTTCCGTGCGGGCCTCGGTCATCAGTTGGGTGTGCTCCGCCGTCAGCTTCGCCTTCAACTGGTCGAACTCGACGTCGAGGTCGTTGTTGTGCTTGGTGTACTTGTCTTCGAGCTCCTTGCGCCTGCGGTCGAGCTCGGCCATCTTCGCGTCGTGCTGCGCCTGCAGCTCGCCGGACAGCGCGTCCGCCTTCGCACGGATCTTTCCCGCGTACTTGTCCGCGTCGTCGCGGATCTTCACCGCGTACTTGTCCGCGTCGAAGCGGGTTTCCGTGTTGTACTTGTCGGCTTTCGCGCGCAACTCGGCGACGTGTTCCTCGCCGGTGCGGCGCAGCTCGGCCACTTCCTCCTCAGCCAGGCGCATCATCTCGCGCACGCGCTCGGTCATTGCCGTGGCGCTGCTGGGGTTTGTCGCCATCCGTTCGAGTCGGCCCTTGGTGTCCGACAGCTCCTGCTGCGCGTAGTTCAGGGCTTTTGTCAGCTCCGCCACGCGGGCGTTGGCCTCGTCGCGGCCGATCGCCGCATCCTTCAGGTCGCTGACGAGCCCGGTGACGCGTTCGTTCACCTGCTTCTTGTTGTACCCGTTCAGCGCGGAATCGAAGTAGGCGGACGTGGACTTCTGGGACTCGTTGGCAACGGCCATTCCACCACTTTAGTGAATCCCTCGATCGTGCACCCTGTGAGGTGTGCCCCGCTGGTGGTAGCGATCTTGGGCCGGATGGCTCAGTGGTGGTCACCTCGTCGACTGACGCGCTTGCGGTCCGTGAGGCGGCACTCCCGGCGCCCGAATTAGCCCTAATGGTTCAGACCTGTCCGACCCGGGTCGTTTACCCTGTGTCCACACCCGTACGCGGCGTGGCGGGAAGTAGGCCGCACTATGTCGGATTACCGGCACACGGTTGTCCTGCGTTGCGTGGACGGCTTGTTGAGGGATGCGCTCGCCAACTGGATAGCGTCACTACCCGGATACCTGGTCGCCGGAGCGGCGGCGACGGGCGATGGTCTGCTGCGGCTCTGCGCGCTGAGATCGCCCGACACGGCAGTGGTCGAACTGCGTTCGGCCGATCCCGACGAGCTGCAGTTCGTCGGCGAACTGCGGACGGTTCGCAGCGAACCCCAGATCGTCGGCCTGCACCGCGCGCTGGACGCGCGAAGTCTCGCCTTCCTGCACCACGCTGGTGTCCACCGGCTGGTCAGTACGCGGTTCGGCGTCGCGGGACTGCGAGACGCGCTGGCCGACGCCGAAGGCGGCTGGCGACCCGCGAGCCCCGGACACGGCCTGAGCGGACGCGAACTGGAGATCCTCGCGCTGATCTGCGCGGGCTGCTCGGCCGCGGAGATCGCCGCGGAACTGGGCATCAGCCCGCACACCGTGACCAACCACAAACGCCGGATCTTCGCCAAGCTGGACGTGCAGAGCCGCACGCAGGCGACGGCCGAGGTCGGCAGGCTGGGTATGCGGTTACCCGGGGAGTTGTCCAGGAGCCCCGGCGGTGACGCGCCGCGCAACCTGACCAAACGCGAACGCGACATCCTCGACTCCATCGCGAGAGGGGAGTCGGTCAGGCAGACCGCGCAGGCGCTCGGGATCGCCATCAAGACCGTCCAAAGCGAACAGCGTCAGCTGTTCTCCAAGCTCAGCGCCCGCAACAGGCCGCAGGCACTGACCAACGCGCGTGGCTTCGGCCTGGTCGATTCCACCTGATGGACACGCCCGCATGACATGGGTCACCACTTGCCGTGCCTCGGATGCCTCCGACCGGTAGCGTTCTCCGGACGACACGCGCGACCAGGAGGTATCCGGGCGATGTTCCGAAAGATACTCGTCGCCAACCGCGGCGAGATCGCCATCAGGGCGTTTCGTGCAGGCTATGAGCTTGGCGCCGGAACGGTTGCCGTCTTTCCTTACGAGGACCGCAATTCGCTGCACAGACTGAAGGCCGACGAGGCGTACCAGATCGGTGCGCAAGGCCATCCAGTACGCGCGTACTTGTCGGTGGACGAAATCGTGAAGGCCGCTCGCCGATCCGGGGCGGACGCGGTGTACCCCGGCTACGGCTTCCTGTCGGAGAATCCCGACCTGGCGCGCGCCTGCGCCGAGGCCGGGATCACCTTCGTCGGCCCGACCACCGAGGTGCTGGAGCTGACCGGCAACAAGGCCAGGGCGGTCGCCGCCGCCAAGGCCGCGGGGCTGCCCGTGCTCCAGTCGTCCCCGCCGTCGTCCGATGTGGACGAGCTGGTCGCCGCGGCCGACGGGATCGGGTTCCCGGTCTTCGTCAAGGCCGTCGCCGGTGGTGGCGGCCGCGGTATGCGCCGGGTGGAGCAGGCGAGCGTGCTGCGCGAGTCGATCGAGGCCGCGATGCGCGAGGCCGAGTCGGCGTTCGGCGACGCCACCGTCTTCCTCGAACAGGCCGTTGTCGACCCGCGGCACATCGAGGTGCAGATCCTCGCGGACGGCACCGGCGAGGTGATGCACCTGTTCGAGCGCGACTGTTCGATGCAGCGCCGCCACCAGAAGGTGATCGAGCTGGCGCCCGCTCCGAACATCTCCCAGGAGCTGCGCGAGCGGATCTGCGGCGACGCGGTCAACTTCGCCAAGCACATCGGCTACCGCAACGCCGGTACGGTCGAGTTCCTACTCGACCCGGCGGGCAACCACGTCTTCATCGAGATGAACCCCCGCATCCAGGTCGAGCACACGGTCACCGAAGAGGTCACCGACGTCGACCTCGTCCAGTCGCAGCTGCGGATCGCCGCCGGTGAGACGCTCGCGGACCTCGGGCTGAGCCAGGACACCGTGCGGCTGCGCGGTTTCGCCATGCAGTGCCGGATCACCACCGAGGACCCGGCCAACGGGTTCCGCCCGGACACCGGGATGATCAGCGCCTACCGGTCACCCGGTGGCGCGGGCATCCGGCTCGACGGCGGCACGGCCTTCGCGGGTACCGAGATCAGCGCGCACTTCGACTCGATGCTGGTCAAGCTGACCTGCCGGGGCCGCAACCTGGAGACGGCCGTCGCCAGGGCGCGCCGCGCGGTCGCCGAGTTCCGGATCCGCGGTGTGGCCACCAACATCCCGTTCCTCCAGGCGGTTCTGGACGACCCGGACTTCCGCGCGGGCCGGATCACCACCAGCTTCATCGAGCAGCGGCCGTACCTGCTGACCGCGCGCAGCTCCGCCGACCGCGGCACGAAACTGCTGTCCTACCTCGCGGACGTCACGGTCAACAAGCCACACGGCGAGCGGCCGAGGTTCGTCGACCCGGCGGAGAAACTGCCGGAGGTCGAGCTCAACGGCGCCCCGCCCGCAGGCTCGAAGCAGAAGCTGACCGAGCTCGGGCCTGAGGGATTCGCGCGCTGGCTGCGGGAGGCCAAGCTGGTCGGCGTCACCGACACGACCTTCCGCGACGCACACCAGTCGCTGCTGGCCACGAGGGTGCGCAGCAAGGACCTGCTCGCGGTGGCGCCCTACGTGGCGCACACCATGCCCGAGCTGCTCTCGGTCGAGTGCTGGGGCGGCGCGACCTACGACGTCGCACTGCGCTTCCTGGCCGAGGACCCGTGGGAGCGGCTGGCGAAACTCCGCGAGGCCATCCCGAACATCTGCACGCAGATGCTGCTGCGCGGCCGCAACACCGTCGGGTACACGCCGTACCCGACGGCGGTGACGCAGAAGTTCGTCCAGGAGGCGACGAAGACCGGGATCGACATCTTCCGGATCTTCGACGCGCTCAACGACGTCGAGCAGATGCGCCCGGCGATCGACGCCGTCCGGGAGACCGGGACGGCCGTCGCCGAGGTGTCGCTGTGCTACACGTCCGACCTGTCCGACCCGGGTGAGCAGCTGTACACACTGGACTACTACCTCAAGCTCGCCGAGCAGATCGTCGGCGCGGGCGCGCACGTGCTCGCGGTCAAGGACATGGCGGGCCTGCTGCGCCCGCCCGCGGCGGCGAAACTGATCACCGCGCTGCGCAAGGAGTTCGACCTGCCGGTCCACCTGCACACGCACGACACGGCCGGTGGCCAGCTCGCGACGTACCTCGCGGCCATCCAGTCCGGTGTGGACGCGGTGGACGGCGCGACCGCGTCGATGTCCGGCACGACCTCCCAGCCGTCGCTCTCGGCGATCGTGGCCGCGACCGACCACAGCGAGCGGGAGACCGGGCTGAGCCTGCAGGCGGTGTCCGACCTCGAGCCGTACTGGGAGATCGTGCGCCGGGTGTACTACCCGTTCGAGGCCGGTCTGCCCGGCCCGACCGGCCGGGTGTACCTGCACGAGATCCCCGGCGGGCAGCTGTCGAACCTGCGCACGCAGGCCAAGGCACTCGGACTGGGCGACCGGTTCGAGGACATCGAGACGATGTACGCGGCCGCCGACCGGATGCTCGGCCACCTGATCAAGGTGACCCCGTCGTCCAAGGTGGTCGGTGACCTGGCGCTGCACCTGGTCGGCGCGGGCGTCGACCCGAAGGAGTTCGAGGCCGACCCCGGCCGGTTCGACATCCCGGACTCGGTGATCGGCTTCCTGCACGGCGAACTGGGCGACCCGGCCGGTGGCTGGCCGGAACCGTTCCGCACCAAGGCGTTGCGCGGCCGGTCGGCGCCGAAGGGCGTCACCGAGCTGACCGACGACGACAAGAAGGACCTGGAGAAGGACCCGCGCGGCACGCTGAACAGGCTGCTGTTCCCGGGGCCGACCAAGGAGTTCCGCACGCACCGCGAGCAGTACGGCGACACGTCGGTGCTGGCGAGCAAGGACTTCTTCTACGGCCTGCGGCCCGCGCAGGAGTACCCGGTCGACCTGGAGCAGGGTGTCCGGCTGCTGATCGAGCTCGAAGCTGTCGGTGAGGCGGACGAGCGCGGCATGCGGACCGTGATGGCGACCCTGAACGGCCAGCTGCGGCCGATTCCGGTGCGGGACCGGTCGATCGCGTCCAATCTGCCGGTCGCGGAGAAGGCCGAGAAGGGCAACCAGAACCAGGTGCCCGCGCCGTTCGCGGGCGTGGTCACGCTCGCTGTCGGCGAGGGCGACGAGGTCGAGGCCGGTGCCACGGTCGCCACGATCGAGGCGATGAAGATGGAGGCCGCGATCACCGCGCCGAAGGCGGGCAAGGTACAGCGGCTGGCGATCGGGTCGGTGCAGCAGGTGGAAGGCGGAGACCTGCTGATAGTCCTGAGCTGACTGGGCGCTTCGGCTGTCCGGCCCGACCGGGCAGCCGAAGCGCTAGGCTGCCCCCAGTTTCCGACTGGGGGCAGTGAAGTGCGAAAAATCCTCGTTCCGGTGGCTGTGATGATGGTGGGAGCCCTCATCGTGGTCGCCTCTCTTGCGATCAGCGCGTTCGCCTACCAGAGGGTGATCGTGCCCGCGGGCGGGATGGAACCGACACTGAGCCGGGGCGACCGGTTGTCGGTCAGGAACGTTTCCGGCGACCAGGTCCGGCGTGGCGACGTGATCGTCTTCTCAGCAACCGCATGGGACGGGGACTACGACCTGGTCAAGCGAGTCGTGGGAGTCGGCGGCGACACGATCGAGTGCTGCGAGGCGAAGTACCGCATCGTGGTGAACGGCCGGGGGATCACCGAGGAGTACATCGGGACCGGCGAGGGGGAGCACCCGAACTGGAAGTACACCGCGAAAGTTGAGCAGGGGCAGGTCTGGGTGCTCGGCGACAACCGTGGTAACTCGCGTGATTCCCGCAATGAGATCGCTGGTCCGACCCGTGGCGGTGTTCCGGTCGGCGACATCAAGGGCATCGTGGTCCGGTCGGGTGGCAACGACATCCGCACCACGGCGTTCATCCGGGCGGGCTTGGCGGGCGAGCCGTTCAAGGACGAACTCGACAAGTGGACTTACGTGCTGCTCGGGGTGGGTGGCGTGCTGTTCGTCGGCGGGATCGGCTGGCTGCTGGTGGCGGTTCGACGGCGCGGTGCGTGATGCGAGGGATTCTCCTGCCGGTGGCCGGGATGATGGTCGGCATCCTCCTCGGGATCGCTTCCCTCGTGATCAACCTGGTTGCGTACGAGCGGACCGTCGATCCCTCGATGTCGATGACACCGACGATCGCGCCCGGTGCCACGCTGCAGGTCCGCCGCGTTCCCGGAGACCAGGTCCGGCGCGGTGACGTGATCGTTTTCTCCACTGCCGCGTGGGAGGGCGACGACGAGGTGGTCGGACGGGTCGTTGCCCTCGGCGGCGACACAGTCCAGTGCTGCGAGTCGCAGCGTCGCATCGTGGTGAACGAGCACGCAGTCACCGAGGACTACGTCGCAACCGGCGAGGGCAGGCACCGGAACCGGAAGTACAGGGTGGGAGTTCTCCCCGGGCACGTCTGGGTGCTCGGGGACAACCGCGGCAAAGCCACCGATTCCCGCGACGAGATCGGCGGGGCGACCGGCGGTGGGGTTCCCCTCGGCGACATCCGCGGTGTCGTCGTCAAGGCAGCCGGCCATCGCGTCGCCACCAGGGCTTTCGTCCGGGCGGGCCTGCCGGGCGAGCCGTTCGAGGACGAGCTTGATCACTGGGTCTACGTCATTCTGGTCAGCGGCGGCGTGCTGTTCGTCGGCGGCATCGTCTGGCTGCTCGTCGTGATTCGAAAGCGTGGTGTGTGATGCGGATTCATGCTGTGCCGCAACGACAGGGTGCACTGGTCGACAAGGCTCGCCTGCTGCCCGCGGGCTGCCTGGCGTTGAGCAGGCTGGCGGGGGACGTCGCCGGGATCACTCCCCACGTCGTGCCTGTGTCCACCGAGGACTCCCCTGCGGTGGACGGCGTCGCCAACCGGGCCGCGTTGATCGTCAACCGGACCGCGCACCTGGCGGCTCTCGAAGCGCCACAGGGCCCGGTGCTGACGATCGGCGGCGACTGCGGCTCGGACGTCGTGCCGATCGGCGTTGCCCGGTTCCGGTACGGCGCGAACCTTGGTGTGGCGTGGTTCGACGCGCACCCGGACCTGAACACGCCCGAAACCTCGCCGTCCGGCGCGTTCCACGGCATGGCGTTGCGTGCGTTGTTCGGCGAAGGCGACCCGGAGTTCGCGGCGAGCCCGGCCTTGCGGCCGGGTAACGCCGTTCTCATCGGCGCCCGCTCGATCGACGCGGGCGAGCAGGCCGCCATCGACCGTGGGCTGGTCACATCGGACTCGTTCCCCGGCGAATACCTCTACCTGCACGTCGACCTGGACGTTCTCGACCCCGGCGAGTTCGGCGGCGCGACCTACCCGGAGCCGGACGGCCTGACGATCGCCGAGGTGGTCGCCGCGATCGACGGGATCCCGGTCCCGGTCGTCGGCGCCGGGATCACCGAGTGCGCGACCGCCGACGAGGCCGAGCTGCGCAAGCTCACCCCGGTCATCGAGGCGGTGACACGAGCTCTGCGGCGCGGGTGATCGGGCTATATCGGTTGGCGAGCTCGCTGCCAGCGCGTTATCAATTGCGGTATGCGCGACTTCACGTACGCCGACCCGCAGGCGGAGAAGGTGCTCCGGACGTTCATCCAGGACGGTCACCTGGTCCGGTTCCCAGCCAAACGCGGCCGCAGACGCCTCCTGCTCGAACACATCGCGGCCTCGTTCGAACCCGGCCGCCGCTTCTCCGAGAAAGAGGTCGACGTCGTCCTGCGCGCGTGGTGCGACGGCGGTGAGGCCGACTACGTCACCCTTCGCCGCTACCTGGTCGACGAGGACCTGCTCAGCCGCGAGCACGGCCATTACTGGCGTACCGGCGGCTGGGTGGCGTGATTAGGTCAACCTGGCCATTTCTCGTCGGTGGTCAGCACGGTCAGGCGCTGGGTGGCGCGGGTGAGGGCGACGTAGAGGGCGCGTGGGCCGGTCAGTGACTCGGTGACCATCTCGGTCGGTTCCACGAGCACCACGGCGTCGTACTCGAGGCCCTTCGCCTCGATCGCGTCGACGACCTTCAGCCGGTCGTCGTCCACTTCGGACATCCACGAGCGGATCTCGTCGACGCTCGTCATCGACGCGATCACGCCGACCGTTCCGTCCACCTGCTCCAGCAGTTGCCTTGTCGCGCCGCGGACCGCGCCGGGCAGTGACGAGGGCGCGACGACCTCGACGGTTGGTTCGAGCCCGGTATCCCTGACCGCACGGGGGAGTTCGTCGTCCCCTGCCACGTCACGCACCACGCGGGCGGCCAGGTTGAAGATCTCCGCCGAGTTGCGGTAGTTCGTGCGCAGTGTGAAACGGCGGCGCGTGGTTCGCTTGCCCAGCGCGATGTCCCGCGCCTGCTGCGCCTCGGCCACGTCCGGCCATGTGCTCTGCACCGGGTCGCCGACCAGGGTCCAGCTCGCGTACTGGCCCCGGCGCGCGATCATCCGCCACTGCATCGGCGAGAGGTCCTGTGACTCGTCGACCACGATGTGCGAGTAGTCCTCGTAGTTCTCCGGACGGCGGCGGCCCGACGGGTCCGGCTGCTCCTCCAGCATCGCGCGGCGGGTGCGGCGCTTGGGCGGCGGGCCGATGAGGGTGCGCAGTTCGTCCAGCAACGCCGCGTCCGCGACCGACCAGTCCGTCAGCCGCCACGAGGCGGCGAGCTGGTCGACCTCCCGGGCCGACAGCGTCGAGCCTGCCGCTCGGGCCAACCGGGTGCGGTCACCGAGGGAGCGGAGTACCTCGAAGGGCGTGAGGACCGGCCAGAAGACGACCACGAACCGGTGGAAGTCGATCCGCTCGCCGAGGTCGACCAGCAGGTCCTTCTTGGTCACGTGGAAGCCGTCGTAGCTCTCCGCCTTGTGCCACAACGCTTCCAGCAGCGCCTCCGCCGCGTCCACCCGGGACCGGTTGGGTAGTCGGCCGAGGCCGTGCACCTTGCGCCGGACCTTCGCCAACTCCTGCTCGTTGAGCTTGAGCACTTCGCCGCGGTACGTGATGCGCATGCCGGTCGGCGCGTCCGGTGGCGTGTCCCGCAGCGCCTTCTTCAGCACGCGCCGCATCCGCAGCGAGCCCTTGATCGCCGCGATCGGCGCCGGGTCGATCCGGGTCGCCTCGATGCCGTCCAGCAGGTTGCCCAACGACCGCAGTTCGACGCTGTCCTCACCCATCGACGGCAGCACACGCGAGATGTACGAGGTGAATGCGGTCGACGGCCCGAGAACCAGAACGCCCGCGCTGCCCATGCGCTTGCGGTCGCGGTAAAGCAGGTACGCCACGCGGTGCAGGGCCACAGCGGTCTTGCCCGTGCCGGGCCCTCCGGTGATCTCCGTGACGCCGCGCCACGGCGCTCGGATCGCCTCGTCCTGCTCCTTCTGGATGGTCGCGACGATGTCGCGCATCTGGTCGCTGCGAGCCCGGTTCAGCGACGCCATCAACGCGCCCTCGCCGATCACCTGCATGGTGTCCGGCTGCGCGTCGGGCATCAGCAGGTCGTCGTCGATCTCCACCACCTGCTGGCCGGACGAGCGGATCACCCTGCGGCGCACCACACCCATCGGCTGCTCGGCCGTCGCCTGGTAGAACGCGGCGGCGGCGGGCGCGCGCCAGTCGGTCACGAGGTTCTCGAAGTCCGCGTCGCGGATGCCGAGCCTGCCGACGTACAGCGTCTCGCCGGTGCTGTCGTCGAGACGGCCGAACACCAGGCCTTCGTGTTCGGAGTCGAGCGTCTGGAGGATCCGGTTGGCGTGCCGGACCATCACATCGCGCTCGTAGAGCATGGACGCCTGCTCGAACACGGCCTCAGTTCCGGCACCGTGTGCGAGCCGATCACCGCGATCACGCATCTCTGCGGCCTCGACTCGCATCTCGGCAAGACGCGCGTAGACAATGTCCACATGCTTCTGCTCGACAGCAATCTCCGCCTGTCGGACTGCGGCCTGCGACACCCACGACCCCCGGTTCGTTCTTTGGGACGGAAGAGCCACATTACGCTCTCTCAGCGGTTGACAAACCACTTGTCCAGCGGATGTTGGTCCAGATCACTTTCCACGTACGTGAAAGCTTGACCAACTCCGGCGCCGGAACAACATTATGCCCCCATGACATTGACTGCTGTCGTCACAGGCGCGGGCACCGGAATCGGCCGCGCGATCGCATCACGGCTGGTCAGCGACGGGATGGACGTGGTGATCACCGGGCGCAGGCCGGACGTGCTCGCCGCGACCGCCGCGGAGATCGGCGCGAAGCACGTCGTCTTCGACGCCACCGATCCGATCGCCGTCCAGGCGGCGCTCGACCACCTGCCCCGGACCGTCGACGTACTCGTGAACAACGCGGGCGCCAACATGGCCCGCCAGGGCGTCGCCGCGCCCGCCGGTGACCTGGCGGCGCTGAAGCGGCTGTGGCTGGCCGACTACGAGTCGAACGTGATCTCCGCGGTCCTGGTCACCGAGGCACTGCTGCCCCGGCTGGCCGAGAACGGCCGGGTCGTCAGCATCGGCTCGATCGCGGGCATCCGCGGCGGCGGCTCGTACGGGCCCGCGAAGGCCGCGATCGTGACCTGGAACGTCGAGCTGGCAAAGAAACTCGCAGGCCGTGCCACCGTCAACGTGGTGGCACCAGGCATGACCGTCGGGACCGACTTCTTCAACGACACGCTCACCGACGAGCGCAGGGACTTCCTGATCAAAGAGATCCCCTCCGGTCGTCCCGGCACGCCCGACGACGTCGCCGCGGCCGTGTCCTACCTGGCCTCACCCGGCGCGGCACACGTCACCGGGCAGGTGCTGCACGTCAACGGAGGCGGCCACAACGGCCGGTGAGATCATGACCCGGTGACTCGGATAGTGGCAGGTACGGTCGGCGGCCGCCGGTTGGCCGTACCACCCCGGGGGACAAGACCGACGTCCGAACGGGTGCGTGAGGCGCTGTTCAGCGCCGTCGAGGCCTGGATGGACCTCTCGAACGCCCGGGTGTTGGACCTCTACGCCGGGTCGGGCGCGCTGGGCCTGGAGGCCCTGTCCCGAGGCGCCACCTCGGTCACGTTCGTCGAAGCCGACCGCACGGCGTTGTCGGTGCTCAGGGCGAACATCACCACGGTCGGCCTGTCCGGTACCTCGGTGGTGCCCGGCAAGGTGGCAGGCTTCCTCGCCGGTGAACCGTCGCCGTACGACCTCGTGCTCGCGGATCCGCCCTACGACCTCGATGTCACCGCGGACGTCACCGCGCTGTCCGGCTGGACCGCGCCGGGTGCGCTGATCGTGCTGGAGCAGTCGGTACGAGCCAAGGACCCTGTCTGGCCTGCCCCGATCGAGGCGATGCGCAGGAAGAAGTACGGCGACACCGTGCTGCACTGGGCTGAACACCCGGGGGCCGAACACCCGGAGGAGTGACTGGCAACACGGGAGGAGTGGCCGGTGCCGTTCGGCTGCTACTTTCGGGCCATGCGGAGGGCGGTCTACCCGGGCTCGTACGACCCGGTCACCAACGGGCACCTCGACATCATCGAACGGGCCGCTGAGGTCTTCGACGAGGTCGTGATCGCCGTGATGATCAACAAGTCGAAGCAGACGCTGTTCACGGTCGAGGAGCGCACCGAGATGCTCCGCGACGTGACCAGCCACCTGACGAACGTACGAGTGGACTCCTGGTACGGATTACTGGTCCACTACTGCGAGAAGCACGGGATCAAGGCGATCGTCAAGGGCATGCGCGCGATCAGCGACTTCGACTACGAACTGCAGATGGCGCAGATGAACCAGCAGCTGTCGGGAATCGACACGCTGTTCATGCCGACCAGCCCGGCGTACAGCTTCCTGTCCAGCTCACTGGTCAAGGAAGTGGCGAAGTACGGCGGCGACGTGTCCCACCTGCTGCCCGCGCAGATCAACGACCAACTGCTCAAGCGCCTGGCCGAACGCGCCTGACAGGTTCGCGCTGACACACGCAACCAATGTGGCCTTCGGTGCGCTGGCTGCAACCAAGGCGGCCTTCGTTGCGGGGGCGCACCAGCGTTCAAGACCTGCGGCACACGCGGACACCAGTCTGTGCCTCATGAACGACTTGGTCCGTGTGGCCGTCTACGCCCACTTCGCCCGTACAGGTGACGCGCCGTCGGTACAGGACCTGGCGGCTGACACCGGTTTCGACCCCGCCGACGTCCGCCAAGCGCTGCGGGCGTTGCACGACCGGCGTGATCTGGTCCTGCGCGACGGTGTGATCGTGCTGGCGCACCCGTTCGCCGCCATCCCACTCGGTTTCTCCGTGATGGGCGCGAAAACCCTGTGGTGGGGCGGATGCGCCTGGGACTCGTTCGCCATCCCGCACCTGCTCGACACCGAACCGGACGTCCTGGTCGCCACGCGCTGCCCGGCCTGCGACACGCCCCACGCCTGGGTGGTCGGCCGGGACGGCCCGCCCGAGGGCGACCAGGTGGCGCACTTCCTTACGCCGGTGTCCCGGGTGTGGGACGACGTCGTGCACAGCTGCGCCAACCAACGCCTGTTCTGCTCGACCGGCTGCGTCGAGGCGTGGCTCGATGGCCGTGAACCCGGCTATGTCATGGATCTGGCCACGTTGTGGCGGCTTTCGCGCGGTTGGTACGCCGGTCGCCTGCGGCCCGGGTACGTCCGTCGGGAACCGGCGTCGGCGGCGTCCTACTTCGCCGAGGCCGGGTTGCGCGGGCCGTTCTGGGGCTTGGAGTAGGCGCGCTCAGAGCTTGAGCTTCATGCCGACGTGACTGGCCTCGAAGCCGAGCCGCTCGTAGAACCGGTGCGCGTCCGTCCTGCTGGCGTCGGTGGTCAGCTGGACCAGTCCGCAGCCGCGCCGCCCGGCTTCCGTGATCGCCCACTCGATCAGCTGCTGGCCGAGCCCGCCGCCGCGGCGGTCCTCGTGCACCCGGACCGCCTCGATCGTCGCCCGCTTCATGCCGAGGCGGGACAGGCCCGCTGTGAACGTCAGCTGCATCGTGCCGACGACCTCGCCGTCCACCTCCAGTACCACCAGGTGCTGGTTGGGGTCGGCGTCGATCTCCGCGAAGGCCGCCAGGTACCTCGGGTCGCCGGGGCTTTCCCGTTTCGCACCGAGCTGGTCGTTGGCGATCATCTCCACGATCGAGGGCACGTCCGCCGCCGCAGCTCGCCTGATTTGCATGGACATGCCGTCCATGATTCATCCGGGTGTCACTCGACCTGATTACTTTTGGTGAATGACCACCATCACACTACGCACAGTGAAGATCCTGTTCGCCCTGGTGATCGGTCTCGTCGGGGTCGCAGTGCCCGCGGGTGCGGGCCAGGTCCCAGCGAATGTCGCCGTCCAGGCCGCGTGCGGGGACACGTCCGGATATACCAAGGTCAACCTCTCCGCCCTGCCCAGCCAGGCCACCGACACCGTGAGCCTCATCCAGAAGGGCGGCCCGTACCCGTTCCCACAGGACGGCACCGTCTTCCAGAACCGCGAGAAGATCCTGCCGCTGTGCTCGACCGGGTACTACCACGAGTACACCGTCAAGACCCCGGGAAGCTCGACGCGCGGCGCGCGTCGGATCGTCACCGGCAACGCGGGCGAGTACTTCTACACCGCCGACCACTACGCCAGCTTCAAGCTCGTCAACATTCGCGCCTGACACACCGCCGAAGTCCACCCCAGTCCGCTTGTCAACAGGCAGACTGGGGTTGGCGGAAAATGTTTGGAGACGAGGGAGACAGTCAGCGTGTACCGGGTGTTCGAGGCGCTCGACGAGCTCGTCACGATCATCGAGGAGTCCAGGGGCGTCCCGATGACCTCCAACTGCATCGTGCCCCGGGGCGACTCCCTCGAGCTGCTCGACGAGATCCGGGACGCCATCCCCGGCGAACTCGACGACGCGCAGGACGTGCTCGACAAGCGCGACGAGATCGTCGGCAAGGCCGAGCACGAGGCCGCGACCAAGGTCAGCAAGGCCACCTCCGACGCGGAGAACACGCTGGCCAGCGCCCAGGCCGAGGCCGAGCGCATCCTCGCCGACGCCCGTGCGCGCGCCGAGCGCATGATCGGCGACGCCGAGCAGCAGGCCGACCGCGAGATCGAGAAGGGCCACGCCGAGTACGAGGAGCTCGTCGGCCGTTCGCACGCCGAGGCCGAACGCATGCTCCAGGCCGGTCGCGAGTCCTACGAGCACGCCGTCGAGGACGGCAGGCTCGAGCAGGCGCGCCTGGTCTCGCAGACCGAGGTCGTCCAGGCCGCGCACGTCGAGTCCAACCGGATACTGGAAGCCACCGCCGCGGAGTCCGACCGCCAGCGTGCCGAGTGCGACGCCTATGTGGACGGAAAACTCGCCGAGTTCGAGGACCTGCTCGCGCACACGCTGCGGACCGTCGGCAAGGGCCGCACGCACCTGCGTGCCACCCAGGCCACCGGTGTGCACGCGCCGAATCCGCATGTCCAGGGGATGCTGCCGCAGCACAACGGTGTCGCGCCGTACGACTACGACGGTCATTAGTCGCCCCGACTTAGCGCCTGGCCTCCCGGTCACGTACGCTTGTCGGGTTGACCTTTCCCGCCCCAACTACCTACCCGAGTCGAAACATGTCCGAAAATCGGCAGGCCACCACCCGGAACGCCGCCGCCAGCCCGTGGGTGATCGATACCCGTGAGCTCGGCCGCCGCCCGGGTAGCAGTCGTCCCATCCGCCGTGCGGTGACTCTCGAGTCGCAGCTTGGCGTGGAGGATGTCATCGCCGCCCCGCGCGGCGCGGTCGTCGAGGTGGACGTGCTGCTCGAGTCGGTGGTCGAGGGGGTACTGGTCTCCGGCACCGCGTCGGCGCCTGTCGAAGGCGAATGCGCACGGTGCCTCGACCCGCTGTCCAGCGAGGTCGAGGTGGAGCTGACGGAACTGTTCGCGTATCCGAACAGCGCCACCGAGGAGACCACGGACGAGGACGAGATCCCGCGCCTCGTCGACGACCGGATCGACCTGGAGCCCGTGGTCCGCGACGCTGTCGTGCTCACGCTGCCCCTGGTCCCGTTGTGCAGGCCCGACTGCGCCGGGCTGTGCCCCGGTTGCGGAGTGAAGTGGGCCGATCTCGGCCCCGACCACGGGCATGAGAAAATCGATCCCCGCTGGGCCGCGTTGCAAGAGCGGCTCGGGGATTCCAGTGACCGACCTGAGGAGAAGTAGCCGTGGCCGTTCCCAAGCGGAAGATGTCGCGCTCGAACACGCGCTCGCGCCGCGCACAGTGGAAGACCACTGCGATTCCACTTGAGCCGTGCAGCAACCGCGCTTGCCGCCAGCCCAAGCCCCAGCACGTCGCCTGCCCGAACTGCGGCCAGTACAACGGCCGCCAGGTCACGCAGCCTGCTTGATCGAAAAGGCGGAGGCATACAGGGCAATGGGAGGTAGGGCCGGCCGGAACGGCGCAGGAGATCCCAGCACGCTGTCGGACGCGCTCGGCGTCCAGCTGGAGGCCGACTTGTTGCAGCTCGCCCTGACCCATCGTTCGTACGCGTACGAGAACGGCGGCCTGCCACCCAACGAGCGGCTTGAGTTCCTCGGCGACTCGGTGCTGGGCATGGTGATCACCGATCACCTGTACCGCACGCACAGTGAGTTGCCCGAGGGCCAGCTGGCCCGGTTGCGGGCGAGCGTGGTGAACATGCACGCGCTCGCGCGGGTGGCCCGCGCTCTCGGCGCAGGCGGTCTGGGCACGCACCTGCTGCTCGGTCGCGGTGAGGAGCTCACCGGAGGCCGGGACAAGGCCAGCATTCTCGCCGACACGCTCGAAGCCGTGATCGGCGCGGTCTACCTGCAGGAAGGCATCGACGTCGCGCGGGAGGTCGTGCACAAGCTGTTCGACCAGCTGCTCGACGAGGCGCCACGGCGCGGTGCCGGTCTTGACTGGAAGACCAGCCTGCAGGAGCTGTGCGCGTCGGCCGGGCTCGGCGTACCGGAGTACCGGGTCGAGGAGGAAGGACCGGACCACCGCAAGGAGTTCAAGGCGACCGTCGTGGTCGCCGGACAGAGCTACGGCAGTGGTGACGGTCGCACCAAGAAGGAAGCCGAGCAGAAGGCGGCGGAGGCGGCGTACCGCGAGCTGTCCGAGATCCATCTGCCACCACAGAACGGCATCGGCGAGAGCGGTGCCTGAACTTCCCGAGGTCGAGGTTGTCCGTCGAGGTCTGGCGGACCACGCGGCAGGCCGGGTGATCACCAAGGCGGAGGTGATGCACCCGCGTGCCGTGCGCAGGCATCTGCCTGGCGCTCTTGACTTCGAGTCACGCCTTGCCGGGCAGCGCATCGACGCCGCCCGGCGGCGTGGCAAGTACCTCTGGGTCGAGTTGTCCGGCGGTGACGCGATGATCGCGCACCTCGGCATGAGCGGTCAGATGCTCGTGCGCCCGGCCGGTTTCCCCGACGAGAAGCACTTACGGGTCCGGCTGCGCTTCGACGACGACGGCCCGGAACTGCGGTTCGTCGACCAGCGCACCTTCGGTGGCCTCGCGCTGTCCGATGTGGTCGAAGTGGACGGTGACCGGCTGCCGGAACCGGTGGCGCACATAGCCCGTGACCCGATGGACCCGGCGTTCGACCAGGCTGCTGCGGTCAAGGCGATGCGCCGCAAGCACACCGACGTCAAACGGGCGCTGCTCGACCAGACGCTCGTGTCCGGGATCGGCAACATCTACGCCGACGAGGCGCTCTGGCGCGTCAAACTGCACTGGGCGAGGCCGACCGACCGGCTCACCGCGCCGAAGTCCTCGGCACTGCTCGACGCGGCCACCGAGGTGATGAACGAGGCGCTGGCGGTCGGCGGGACGTCGTTCGACGCGCTGTACGTCAACATCAACGGCCAGTCCGGGTACTTCGACCGCTCGCTGAACGTCTACGGCCAGGAAGGCAAGCCGTGCACCCGCTGCGGCAGGCCGATCATGCGCGAGGCGTTCATGAACCGCTCGTCGTTCTCCTGCCCCCGCTGTCAGCCTCGGCCCCGGCACGTGTAACAGAACGCGCACTACCCGTCTGGTCGGTTATCCGGCCGTCACTCGCGAGTACTATCAGGGGCTGCGTACTGACCCGCTCCTGACCCCGGCGGATACCTCGATCCACGCGAGGAGCCGGGCTGTCATGTCCACATCCGTTCCAGACGCCGAGCAGCCATGGCCTTCGTCGAGCGTGGTCGCCGTTCCCGCGGAACAGATCGAGGAGCAGACGCGCCGACTGCGCGCGCTGGATCACCGTTTCGGCGGCGGATCGTGCCTGGATGCCGTACTCACGTTCATATACCGCGCCCAGGGTGCGTCGCGTCGTGGCGACAGCATGGACGAACGGCACCACACCGCCATGGCCGACCTGCACAGTCTCGCGGGCTGGGCGTGTTCGACATCGGCCTGGTCAACCGCGCACACGTGGAGTTCGCGCAGGCCCTCATCCTGGCCGGACGAGGGCTCGACAACTCCCTCGTCGCCAACATCCTGTACCGGCTCGGCCGGATCCGTCTGCACCACGGCAACCCGGCGGGTGCGCTCGACTTCTTCAAGGCCGGGCAACGGGTCGGTGGCACAGGCTCTGCACGGGACACCAGCATCCTGATGATGAACGAGGCGTGGGCGCACGCCACGATGGGTGCCGAGGCCGAAGCGCGCCTGATGGTCGAGCGCGGCGTCGAGAAGTTCGACCTGGCCAGTCTGGATGTGCCTGCCTGGGCGGGCTTCTTCACCAGGAACGACATGCTGGCCATGGTCGGCACTGTCCACACCGAACTCGCACACCGGGTCGACTCCCGGCACGTCCGGGTCGCCATTCCCGTGCTGGTGAAGGCCACCGAGGGCTACGGCGACGAGATGGCCCGCAGCCGGGCGTTCAGCCTCATCATGCTGTCGATGAACCACTTCGTGGGCGGAGACGTGGATCAGGGTGTCGAGGTCGGCATGCGTGCGCTGTCCGCCGCCGCCGACCTGTCCTCCGTGCGGGTCCGCGACCGCATGAATCCGTTGCGGAAGGACGCGGAACGACATGGCTCCCACGTCGGGGCCAGGGAGCTGGTCGCCAGGATCGCGGCCGTCACCTCGTGACAGATGCGGTCCCGGACTCAGGGCAGCATCCATCGAGGGGGTGGATGCTGCCCTGAAGGCTAGGATCGTGCTTCTGGTCATCATCGAACAGCCGACTAAGGCGGTGCGTGTGCCCGACGAGCGGCTGGTTCGAGTCATGGCGTACCTCGCCGAGCACGCCGCCGTGCACGGTGCGGTGGTGTCCAGCCGACTGGCCTGCGATGCTGTAGTACGACTGGTTGAGGCGAGCGGCGCAGGGCTGACGCTCATGAGCGGCACAGGACACGGTGAACTGAGATACGCCACCGACGAGGTCAGTGGCCAGTTGGAGGCGGCGCAGTTCACGCTGGGCGAAGGACCGGGCGTGGAGGCCTTCCAGTCGGCCGCGCCGGTGCTGGTGGCGGATCTGGACACGGACGCCGGTCGGCAACGCTGGCCGTTGTTCACCCCGGCCGCGGTGGGCGCCGGTGCCGGGGCCGTGTTCGCGTTCCCGTTGCGGATCGGAGCTGTCCGGCTGGGCGTGCTGCTCCTGCACCGGACCCGGCTCGGCCCGCTCGCGTCAGAGCAGGTGGCCGACGCGCTGGTGATCGCCGACATCATCCTGTCCATGGTGCTCGACGAGCTGACGCCGGGCCGCGGCGAGCGGGCAGGCGACGGAATCCGCCTGCGCCAGGCCGAGATCCACCAGGCGACCGGGATGGTGTCGGTGCAGTTGGCGGTGACCATGGAAGAAGCGCTGGTCCGACTGCGTGCCTACTCGTTCGCGGCCGGGCGGCCGATCAGCGAGGTCGCCCGCGACGTGGTGGCCCGGCGGCTGCGGATGGACGGGGCGCTGGAAGGTGAGGCCGGATGACCGAGGTGGCTGTGCGGACATGAGTGGCATTCGGCGTGACGAGACCACGGAAGCGAAGAGGTGGCCTATGCCCGCGGAGAATCTGGCGGAGACGTTCGTGCGGCTGGCGGACACGCTCGTCGCGGACTTCGACGCGGTCGGCTTCATGTACCTGCTGGCCGACCAGTGTGTGACGACACTGGAAGTGGGTGCGTCCGGCATCCTGCTCGCAGATCACCACGGCGATCTCCAGGTGATCGGCGCGTCCAGTGAGCAGGCGCGCCTGCTGGAACTCTTCGAAGTGCAGCACAGCGAAGGGCCCTGTGCGGAGTGCTACCGGACGAAGGAGCCGGTGACGCTGCCCGACCTGCGTACCGGTCGGCAGAGGTGGCCTGGATTCTCCGAGCTGGCTGTGAAGAACGGTTTCCTGGCGGTGCACGCGCTGCCGATGCGGTTGCGGTCCGAGACGATCGGCGCGTTGAACCTGTTCAGCACCGAACCCGGCCTGCTTTCCGACGGGACGCTCAGGGTCGCGCAGGCGATGGCGGACGTGGCCACCATCGGCCTGTTGCAGGCGCGTGTGATCCAGCGGGGTGAGGTGCTCGCCGAACAGCTGCAGCGGGCGCTGCACAGCCGGGTGCTCATCGAACAGGCGAAGGGCGTGTTGTCGGAACGGCTGCAGGTGGACGTCAGCCAGGCGTTCGAGGCGTTGCGGCGCTACGCCAGGGAGCGGAACCTGTTCATCAGCGCGGTCGCCGAGTCGGTCATCAACGGTGAGCTCGACGTCTCCACGCTGGAGATCCGTCGGTAGCCCGGTCAGTCGCGCGGAGTGGCGAGCTTGCCGAGCAGCATCAGGGTCTGGTGGATCTGGTCCTGGTCGGCCGGGTCGAGCTGGTTCATTCGTTCGGCGAGTTCGTGTGCCTCGCCGTGGGCCAGTGACAACAGCATCTCGCGGCCCTTGTCGGTGATCACGACCTGGATGGCACGGCCGTCCGCCGGGTCGGGGACCCGGCGGACGTGACCCGTTGACTCGAGACCGGCGACCGCGACCGTCGCCGTCGGCTGGGAGCACGGCACCCGTGTGGCCAGTTCTCCGACGCGCATTGGCCCGGCGTTGACCAGTTGTGACAGCACGAGCACCTGGGTCGGTTGCAGCGTGGTGTCCCGCACCGCGTGCCGCAGCGTTCTGAGCAACCGGTGCAGCGCGATCACCATGTCGAAAGCCTGCTGTTCAGTTGTCACGTTTCGCCCCGCATGGGCGTTAGAACACCATCTCCGGCTGGTAGATGTCCAGCCAGGTCGCGAGGGCGAGGGTCCGTTCGAGCGTGCGCCGCTGCCCGGTGGCGATGGCGTCGTGGTCGATCAGCGAGAACACCGGGTGGTTCGCCGGGATCGCCTTGGCCTGCCGTTCGATGTCGGCGAGGTACAGCGGGTCCTGTGTGGACGGGTACGGGCTCTTCACCCGCTGCACCACGGACTCCGGCAGCACGTCCTTCGCCGCGCCGCGCAGCAGGCTCTTCTCCCTGCCGTCGTAGGTCTTCATCGACCACGGCGTGTTGTAGACGTATTCGACGAGCCGGTGGTCGCAGAACGGCACACGGACCTCCAGGCCGACGGCCATCGACATCCGGTCCTTGCGGTCGAGCAGGATCCGCACGAACCGGGTCAGGTGCAGGTAGGACATCACGCGCATCCGGTGCGTGAAGTCGTCCTCGCCGTCCACCCTGTCCACCTCGGCCGTCGCGGAGGCGTACGTGTCGTTCAGGTAGGAACGCAGGTCCAGCGCCGTGGCCAGGCCGGGCGCGAGCGAGGACTCGGCGAACATGTCGCGGGCGATCATCAGCCACGGGAAGAAGTCCGTTCGCTGGATCTCCGGGTCGTGGAACTGCTTGTACCCGCCGAAGATCTCGTCGGCGGACTCACCGGACAACGCCACCGTCGACTTGGCGCGGATCGCCTTGAACAGCAGGTACAACGAGGCGTCCATGTCGCCGAGGCCGCTGGGGATGTCCCGCGCGGTCACGACTTTGCGGCGCAGTTCGGGATCCGACAGCGCGCCGTGGTCGAGCACGATGTCGGTGTGGTCGGTCTTCACGTGGTCGGCGACGTCGTGCACGTACGGGGTGTCCGGGGTGGCGCGCAGCTCGTCGGGCTGGAAGTTCTCCGTCTGACCGGTGAAGTCGACGGCGAACGACCGGACCGGCTCGTCGAGCTGTTGCCCGGCCAGCGCGGTGATCGCGCTGGAGTCGAGGCCACCGGAGAGCAACACGCAGCGGGGGACGTCCGCGATCAGCTGCCTGCGGACGATGTCGTCGAGCAGGTCCCGCACGTTCAGCACGGTGTCCTCAACGGAATCCTTGTGCTGCTTGGACTCCAGCCGCCAGTAGGTGCGGGTCCTGATGCCGTCGGCGGTGACGGTGACGATCGTGCCGGGCTCGACCTCCTGCATGCCGTGCCAGAAGGCGTCACGCGGGGACTTGACGAACCCGAACAGCTCACGCAGCCCGTTGGCGTCGACCACGCGCTTGGCCAGCGGGTTGGCGAAGATCGCCTTGGGCTCCGAGCCGAACAGCACGCCGTCCGCGGTGGGGTAGAAGTAGAACGGCTTGATGCCCATCCGGTCGCGGATCATCACGAGCTCTTTCGTGCGACCGTCCCAGATGGCGAAGGCGTACATGCCGTTGAGGCGGTCGGCGACCGCCGGACCCCACCTGAGGTAGCCGCGGAGCACGACTTCGGTGTCGCTGTCGGAGAAGAACGGCTCGTCACCGAGTTCCTCCCGCAGTTCGGTGAAGTTGTAGGCCTCACCGCTGTAGACCATCACCACGTCGCCGTCGGGGGTCGAGACACGCATCGGCTGAGCGCCGCCGGGGAGGTCGATCACGGCGAGCCGACGGTGACCCAGCGCGACGTGCTGTTCGGACCACGTGCCGACCGCGTCCGGGCCGCGGCACGCCATGGTCTCCGTCATCGCGTCGATGGTTTCTTGGTCCTGGGTGAGATTTCGCCGAAAGGAGACCCAACCGGTGATTCCACACATGTGTCACCTCCTGAGTACGTTCCGTATATCTCTATAGTTAGCTGATACAACTAATTCATGCAAGGATGACAAAGTTGTTACAGAGGGTTAACAGGTGTGGAATGCGTGGTGACCGCGAGCGTCTCGCCAGGTGGCGGGCATCTTCACCGATTCACCTGTCGATCACGGAAGTGGTGAGCTGTGTCGCAGGCCTCGCTCGAACGGATCAGCGCCGTGCTTCCCGCTGGCGCAGTGCTTCCCGCTGGGCGTGGCTGAGGCGGTCGGGCCGGGCGACGATCGCGTACGTCGCGGGCTCGATCACGTGCAGGGCAAGGGGATCGGCGATCGCCGGTTTTGCCTGGATCGCGTCGACAGCGGCGGCGACGCGGTCCTCGGGCCAGTCGAGTGCGGTGGCCACAGTGTCCAGTGTCAGCGGCCGGGCAGCGTGCACCAGGGCGGCGAGCACTGTCAGCGCGTCGTACGCGACGGCTTCCGCGAGAGGGCTGTCGCTCATCTGCTCGCTGAGCCGAGCGAAGAACTGCGCCATCTGTTCGAGGCGGGCGCCCGCTGCCGTGGCGGCGCCGAAGATCTCCACGCCTGCCTGTGCGGCGGTGGCGATCCTTCCGTGTGCCCCGGTGTCGGCCTGCCATGCGCGCAGCCAGATGTCGCCGTCCATGCGGTAACGCTCCCGGCGGCCGGTGGAGTTCGGTTGGCGGACAACCAGTTCCATGGCCTCGAGGTAGCCGACGGACTTGGACACCGATGCCGGACTCACTCGCAGCAGGCCGACCATGTCGGCCGACGTCAGGCCGTCGGCGTCCGCGATGAGCAGGCAGGCGAACACCCGGGCGGTCATCCTGGGCATTCCGGTCGCGGCGAGCAGGGGCGCGAACTGGTCCACAAAGGTCCGCGCGGCCTCGTCGGTCGCCGGTTCGGCGCGGTGGTGCCGTCTGCGTCGGCGGGCGCGGTTCCCAGCGGCCTGCTGCGCCTGATCCGCCCGGTAGTCGCCGTGTGTGCCGTTGCGTGCGACCTCGCGGCTGATCGTGGACGTCGGCCGCCCCAAGCGGCGGGCGATCTCGGCGTATCCGAGACCGTCGGTCAGCCACTCGGCGATCTGCCTGCGGTCCTCGTCGGTCAGCCTGGGGCCTGGCACGGGCACACCTCCTTTGCGTTCACGCACAGTACAGTGCAACGGCCCGGTTGACCTATTGCGTTTTCGGCCATTTCTGTTGCAACGATATACGGTTCGACCTCGTGTTTTGCCGCGATCTCCGTTGACGGCGTTGGAAACGCAACGTAGCTTTTCCGTACCCGAAAACGAAGGAGAAGCATGATGCACGTGTTGGCTGTGTCGACCGTCTCCGACGGCGACAAGTTCTGGAACGGCCTGAAGAAGGCGCACGCCAAGCTGCCCAAGGGCGCCGAGTGGAAGTTCGCTGTCGCGAGCAAGGACGGGGTCAAGGCGGTGAACGTCATCACGCACGACTCCCTGGACAGTGTCCGGGACTTCTTCGAGGCGCACGCCGGTGCCTATGCCACCACCGAGTACTTCGAAGCGGACGCCGCGAACGCGGTCGGTCTCCCGCGATGACGATCGACGTGCCCCGAATCCGGTCCCGGGTCGCCGACCTGCTTGCCGAGTACGGAATCCCGAGTGCCGCGATCGGTGTGCTGCACGACGGTGCCGTCACCGAGTTCGCGGTCGGCGTGAAAAGCGCGCGGACGCGGCACCCCGCGACGACGGACACCATCTACCAGTGCGGCTCCATGACGAAAACCTGGACCGCGCTGGCCTTCATGCAACTTGTCGACGAAGGCGAAGTCAGCCTCGACGAACCAGTGCGGACGTACCTGCCCAGCTTCGCGGTGGCCGACGCCCGGGTGAGCGCCGAAGTCACACCCCGGCACCTGCTGTGCCACACCAACGGGATCGAGGAAGCCTACGGCGATCCCGGCGAGGACGACGACGTCCACGAGCGAATGGTCGAGAACATCGCCGACGCGCCCCAGGTCTTCCCGCTGGGACGGACGCACGGGTACAGCGCGGCGCTGGGATACGCGATTCTCGCGCGCATCCTGGAGGTGTGCGACGGTCGAAGCTGGGACGACATCATGCGGGACCGTCTTTTCGGCCCCATGGGTCTCACCGACACGAGCAGCCGGTGGGACCAGGTCGACGAGACCCGGGCCGCGACCGGGCACCTGATCCGGTCGCTGGACGAAGGGCCGATTGTCACACCGGTCGATCACCTCCCGCGCGCGTACGGCCCAGGCGGCAACATCACCTCGACGACTCGAGACGTGCTCACGTTGGCACACGTACTGCTCAACGAAGGTGTCGCGCCGAACGGAAAGCGCATCCTGTCAGCTGACGGCGTCCGGGAGATGATGAGTTCGCGTGTGTCCGTGCCGGACCCGTACCTCTTCGGGCCGGAATGGGCGCTGGGCCTAATCGTGTGCGACTGGCACGGCGAGACCGTGTACGCGACCGACGGCAGCACGATCGGCCAGAACGCCCGGCTGCGGCTGCTGCCCGACTCGGGCACCGCCGTCACCATGCTGGCCAACGGCGGACCGCGCGAGAGCCTATACCGTGTGGTGTTCAACGAGATCCTGGCCGACCTCGGCGTGGTGACCATCCCGGACCTGCCGGAACCGAACGCGGCACTGAACCTCGACCTGTCCCGGTATGTCGGCGTCTACGAGCGACCAGGCGCGCGGTACGAGGTGTCCGCAGTGGACGGGCGGTTGTCGCTGGCGTTGACCGTCGACCCGGTGCAGGCGGAGTTCCTCGGCAAGCCGGACCGCGTCGAGTACGACCTGCTGGCGGTGAGCGAGACACACTTCCTGATGCCGTCGACGGATCCGTTGGAGGACGTGCAGACGGTCGCGATCTACGACTTCACTGACGGAAGGGCCCAATACCTGCACACCAACTGCCGGGTGCACCCACGAAGCTGACGGCAGGCCAGTGGCAGGGTGTGCGACACGCGCGAATGCCAATGCGCGAGGCATGTGGCTTGCGCGCGAAGCGCAGAGGTGTGTGACTTGTGCGCGAAGCGCAGAGGCGTGTGGTTTGCGGCTCGCGCGCGAAGCGCAGGTGTGTGTGGCTTGCGGCTCGCGCGCATGCGCAGGGGTGTGGTTCGTGGGGTGTCCCTCCCGTATGGCAGTGAGGATGGGTGTGCGTCCGTGAGGATGTGATCTGGTGGTTGTCCTGGTTGGGTCTGACCCGTCGTATGGCTGGCTGTTGTGCCTTTCCCAGGATCTGTCGGCTGGGCCGGGGCAGCCATCGGGTGTGCACCGGCCCGGCGACCGTGACCTCATAGGAGCCTGTTCGCAGCAGGCGACCCATCACTGTCCTGTCCGACCGCCAGGCCGGGTGCACGCCACCCGTACCCGTTGGTCAGTGAACAGGATGGCGCTACCAGGATGGCAAACCCGCGCTCGAAGAAGAAGTCCACCCACACGACCGACTCGACCGGCACCCAGGTGGTCCCGGTCGGG
>NZ_CDME01000005.1:46427-295690 GCF_000826545.1 Kibdelosporangium sp. MJ126-NF4
GCCCCACCCGCACTACGGGAAACCCTGACCGACATGACCACCAAGGTCCTGATCGGACACTGCGCCGAGTTCACCGCGCCCGCCCTGCCCGCGAAACACTCCCGCGGACACACCCGCGCCCACGCGACCACCCAGCTCACCGAAAGCCTGCTGGACTCACCCACCACCACCCGGATGATGCTGGGCGACCTGGCCCGCACCATCCAGCACTACGACACCCGCCTGGCCGAGCTGACCCGCTGCCTGCACACCCTGCTCACCCGGATCGCACCCCGCACCAGCGCCCTGTTCGGCGTCGGCCCCGGCCACGCCGCCCAACTCCTGCTCACCGCCGGCGACCACCCCGACCGCGTCCACTCCGAAGCCGCGTTCGCCGCCCTCACCGGCACCGCACCCCAAGACTGCTCCAGCGGCAACAACCACTCCCACCACCGACTCTCCCGCGCCGGCGACCGACAAGCCAACAGCACCCTCTACTACATCGTGCTGACCCGCCTAGCCCACCACCACCCCACCCGCGACTACATCACCACCCGGCTACGCCCCGGCACGAAAATGACCAAAAAACACCTCATCCGCTGCCTCAAACGCTACCTCGCCCGCGAAATCTACCCCCACCTCATGGCCGACCTCACCAACCTCACCAACCTCACCAAGCAGGCCACACCCACAATCGCCGCTTGACAACCCATAGGAGCATCCTGGGCGCAGCCATACCACGGCGTGTCGGGAGGTCGGCCCACGCAAACCGACCCACAGCGCAGGCGATACCGACCTCCCGGCACGTCGTGGTTTCCTCCGGCAGGACATACGGGAGGGGCGCCCCGCGCCCCCCACTCGACCCAGGAAATCACGTGGGCTGAGCGAACCGGGCGAGAAACGAAGAGGTCTTTGTGTCCCCTCTCGGAGGCCTGCCCGCCGGCGAGGCATCTTTTCTTTCCCCTTTCCCACACTGACACCTGCCCGAAACGTCGCCCCGGATCGTCCGGCGTGACGGCGTGAGCGCGGTGGTTGTTTCGGCGGTCACCAACACTGACGGAAGATTGCGCTGTGTCGTCGGCCACTAGCCGATCCATCCCCCGAATGGCCTAACCGACGGACTGTGCGTGACCGTCAGCCTCAGGATCGCGTAAATGCGGTGTTCGGGCGCATAAAGACCCCATCAGGTGATCCCTGGCGGGCGGCCTGGGGGATGCACGCTTCAGCCAGCCGGATCACCAGCGGGGTGATCCTGTCGCTTGAGATGGGAGCGCACACATGGCCGACCTGGCCTATGCGGTGCTGCTGATCAGCATCTTCGCCGTACTGGCGCTGGCCTTGCGCGGGCTGGAGCGGTTGTGAGCGGAACGTCTGATCTGGCCAACATCGTCGCCGGTGTGCTGGCTCTTGGCCTGCTCGTCTACCTGTTCGTCGCGCTGACCCGACCGGAGAAGTTCTGATGTCCCCGACGTGGGCAGGCCTCGTGCAGGTCGCCCTGCTGTTACTGGCACTCGGCCTGGTGTACAAGCCACTCGGCGACTACATGGCCAGGGTGTTCACCAGCGAGAAGCACCTGAAGCTGGAGAAGGCCGTCTACAAGGTCGGCAGGGTCGATCCCGACTCGCAGCAGCACTGGAAGACCTACGCGTCCAGTGTGCTGGCGTTCTCGTTCGTCTCGGTGGTGCTGCTGTACCTGATCCAGCGGCTGCAGCCGTTGCTGCCGTGGGACTTCGGCCGTGAGGTCAGCCCCGGCGTCGCGTTCAACACGGCGTTCAGCTTCGTGGCCAACACGAACTGGCAGTCGTACGTGCCCGAGACCACCATGGGGCACGCGGCCCAGATGCTGGGCCTGACCGTGCAGAACTTCGTGTCGGCCGCGGTCGGCCTCGCTGTGGCGATCACGCTGATCCGCGGCTTCATCCGGTCGAAGACCGATCGGCTGGGCAACTTCTGGGTGGACCTGACCCGCGGCACGATCCGGATCCTGCTGCCGCTCGCGTTCGTCTTCGCGATCGTGCTGATCGCGCTGGGCGTCGTGCAGAGCCTGAAGTCCGGTGTGGCAGTGACCAACCCGGACGGCAGCTCCAGCACGATCGCACTGGCGCCAGCCGCGTCGCAGGAGGCGATCAAGGAACTCGGCACCAACGGCGGCGGCATCTTCAACGCCAACTCGTCGCATCCGTTCGAGAACCCGAACTCGTGGACGAACCTGATCGAGATCTTCCTGATCCTGGTAATCCCGGTCTGCCTGACCCGGACCTTCGGTGTCCTGGTCGGCAACAAGCGGCAGGGCACGGTCCTGCTCAGCGTGATGGGCGTGCTGTGGACGGGCATGCTCGCGGTGATCTGGTGGGCCGAGGCGCACCCGAACGGCCCGCTCGCCCTGCTCGCCGGAGGCGGCATGGAGGGCAAGGAAGTCCGGTTCGGCATCGCCGCGTCGGCGTTGTTCGCCAACTCCACGACGGCGACGTCGACCGGTGCGGTCAACTCGATGCACGACAGCTTCAGCGGTCTTGGTGGCGGCGGGACGTTGCTGAACATGATGTTCGGCGAACTGAGCCCAGGGGGTGTCGGCACGGGCCTGTACAGCATCCTGGTGATGGCGATCATCGCGATGTTCCTGGCGGGGCTGATGGTGGGCCGCACGCCGGAGTATCTGGGCAAGAAGCTCGGCAAGCGTGAGGTCACCTGCGCGGCGATCGCGATCCTGGCGATGCCGACCGTGCTCCTGCTGGGGACGGGTGCCGCGCTGCTGATGCCGGACACCGCGGGCGCGTTGAACAACCCTGGGGCACATGGCTTCTCCGAGGTGCTGTACGCCTACACCTCGGCCAGCAACAACAACGGCAGCGCGTTCGGCGGGATCACGGTCACCAACGACTGGTTCCAGTCCACGCTGGGGGCGTGTATGGCGTTCGGTCGGTTCATTCCGATCATCGCCGTCCTGTGCCTGGCGGGTTCGCTTGCGTCGCAACGCAAAGTGCCGGAGACCGCGGGCACGCTGCCGACCACAAGCCCGCTGTTCGCGACCTTGCTCGTCGGCACGGTCGTCCTCGTCGCGGCGCTCACCTTCATCCCGGCCCTCGCGCTGGGCCCGATCGCAGAGGCATTGGCATGACCAGCACCATGACGCGCACCCCCGAGGAGGAGACCCGGCACCACGTGGAGAACACGGGCCGGGTGGGTGCCGGGGTCTTCAATCCCCGGCAGCTCGTCTCCAGCTTCCCCGACGCACTACGGAAACTCAGCCCCCGCCACCAGGCCCGCAACCCGGTCATGTTCGTGGTGTGGGTGGGTTCCGTGCTGGCCACGGTGTTCGCGATCGGCGACCCCAACGTTTTCGCCATCGGGACAGCGTTGTGGCTGTGGTTCACGGTGCTGTTCGCGAACCTGGCCGAGGCGGTGGCCGAAGGCCGGGGCAAGGCACAGGCCGAGTCGCTGCGCCGGACCAAGAAGGACACCGTCGCGCGCAGGCTGATCAGCCCTGATGTCGAGGAACGCGTTCCCGGTGTCGAGCTGAGGATCGGCGACCTGGTTGTGGTCGAGGCCGGTGAGGTCATCCCCGGTGACGGGGACGTGGTCGAGGGCATCGCCACAGTGGACGAGTCCGCGATCACCGGTGAGTCCGCGCCGGTGATCCGCGAGTCCGGTGGCGACCGGTCCGCGGTCACGGGTGGCACGACCGTGCTGTCGGACCGGATCGTGGTGAGGATCTCCACCAAACCGGGTGAGTCGTTCGTGGACCGGATGATCGCGTTGGTGGAAGGCGCGCAGCGGCAGAAGACGCCGAACGAGATCGCGCTGACGATCCTGCTGTCGACGTTGACGATCATCTTTCTGCTCGCGGTGGTCGCGTTGCAGCCGATGGCCGGGTTCGCCGGGTCGCTGCAGTCGGTGATCGTGCTGACCGCGCTGCTGGTCTGTCTGATCCCGACCACGATCGGCGCGTTGCTGTCGGCGATCGGGATCGCGGGGATGGACCGGCTGGTGCAGCGCAATGTCCTGGCGACCTCGGGCCGTGCGGTCGAGGCGGCGGGGGATGTGAGCACGTTGCTGCTGGACAAGACCGGCACGATCACCTTCGGCAACCGCAGGGCGACCGAGCTGATCCCGGTCGGTGAGTCCACAGTCGACGATCTCGCCCGCGTGGCGCGGCTGTCCAGCCTCGCCGACGGCACACCGGAAGGGCGCAGCATCGTCGAACTGTGTGCCACCGAGCACGGTCTGGGCGAGCAGCCGACGGACGCCGAGAAGGCGGGCGAGTTCGTCCCGTTCACCGCGCAGACCCGGATGTCGGGCATCGACCTGAACGGGACAGTGGTCCGCAAGGGCGCCACCAGCGCGGTGCGCGCCTGGGTCATCGAGCGCGGTGGCACGGTGCCCGACGAGGTCCAGACCGCGGTCGACCGGATCAGCTCGGAGGGCGGGACACCGCTCGTCGTCGCCGAGAACAACGTCGTGCGCGGTGTGATCCGGCTGTCGGACGTGGTCAAGCCCGGGATGCGGGAGCGGTTCGAGGAACTGCGCGCGATGGGCATCAAGACGGTCATGATCACGGGCGACAACCCGTTGACCGCCAAGGCGATCGCCGAGGACGCCGGGGTTGATGACTACCTGGCCGAGGCCAAGCCCGAAGACAAGATGGCGCTGATCAAGAAGGAGCAGGAGGGCGGGCGGCTGGTCGCGATGACCGGTGACGGCACCAACGACGCGCCCGCGCTCGCGCAGGCCGATGTGGGCGTGGCGATGAACACCGGCACGATGGCCGCCAAAGAGGCGGGCAACATGGTCGATCTGGACTCCAACCCGACCAAGCTGATCGAGATCGTCGAGATCGGCAAGCAGTTGTTGATCACGCGTGGCGCGTTGACCACGTTCTCCATCGCCAACGACCTGGCGAAGTACTTCGCGATCCTGCCTGCCATGTTCGCTGGGATCTATCCGCAGCTGGGCAAGCTGAACGTGATGGCGTTGCACTCGCCGTCGTCGGCGATCCTCTCGGCGGTGATCTTCAACGCGTTGATCATCGTCGCGTTGATCCCGCTGGCGTTGCGTGGTGTGCGCTACCGCCCGGCGAGTGCGCGGTCGCTGTTGCGGCGCAACCTGCTGGTGTACGGCCTCGGCGGGATCATCACGCCGTTCATCGGCATCTGGCTGATCGACCTGCTCGTCCGACTGATCCCGGGAATGTGACAGAACAATGCTGAAGCAAACGTGGGCCGGGCTCAGGATCCTGATCGTCCTGACCGTCATCACCGGCATCCTCTACCCGCTCGGAGTCTGGGTGGTCTCCCGGATCCCCGGCCTCCAGGCCAACGCCGAGGGCTCGATCGTCACCCAGGACAGCCAGAACATCGGCTCCGAGCTGATCGGGGTCGACCCGGTGGCCCAGGACCCGAACCACGATCCCTGGTTCCACACCAGGCCGTCGGCGCTGGCCAAGGACCCGCTCGGCCCGGCCGACCCGTCCTCCTCGGGCGCGTCGAACAAGGGCGCGTCCAACGAGGACTACGTCAAGGTCGTGCAGGAACGCAAGGACGCGATCGCCCAGCGCGAAGGCGTCGACCCGGCAAAGGTCCCCGCCGACGCGGTCACCGCGTCCGCGTCCGGACTCGACCCACAGATCAGCCCGGCCTACGCCCAGCTCCAGGCACCGCGTGTCGCGCGGGTCACGGGCGTCCCTGTCGGCACGATCCTGGCCCTGATCAGCGACAACACCACGCAGGGCATCGCTGAGCCCGGGGTGAATGTGCTCAAGCTCAACCTGGCCGTGCGGGCCACGAAGCGCGGTTGAGCACCCCGAGAGCGCACACTGACGACGTGGACTACAAGCGTCGGCGCGGTGAGCTGAGGATCTACCTGGGTGCCGCGCCCGGTGTCGGCAAGACCTTCGCCATGCTCGGCGAGGCGCACCGACGCCGGGACCGCGGCACTGACGTGGTCGTCGGCCTGGTCGAGACCCACGGCCGGGCCAAGACCGCCGAACTGCTCGGCGGCCTCGAGGTCATGCCACGTGAGCACATCGAACACCGGGGCAAGCAGTTCGACGAGCTGGACATCGACGCCGTGCTCGCCCGCAAACCCGAGGTCGCGGTGATCGACGAACTCGCGCACACCAACATCCCCGGCTGCCGCAACGCCAAGCGCTGGCAGGACGTCGAGGAGCTGTTGGAAGCCGGGGTGGACGTGCTGTCCACAGTGAACGTCCAGCACCTGGAGAGCCTCAACGACGTCGTCGAGCGGATCACCGGGGCACGCCAGCAGGAAACCGTGCCCGACGAGGTGGTGCGCAGGGCCGAGCAGATCGAACTGATCGACATCACACCGGAGGCGCTGCGCAGACGGCTCGCGCACGGCAACGTCTACCCGGCGCACAAGATCGACGCGGCGCTGGCCAACTACTTCCGGCCGGGCAACCTGACCGCGTTGCGTGAACTCGCGCTGCTGTGGGTGGCCGACCAGGTGGACGTGGCACTGCGCCGCTACCGCGCGGAGAAGGACATCACCGAAACCTGGGAGGCCAGGGAACGCGTGGTCGTCGCCATCACCGGCGGCAAGGAGAGCGAGACGCTGATCCGGCGCGGCAGCCGGATCGCGGCCCGCGCCGGTGCCGAGCTGATGGTGCTGCACATCCTGCGCGGCGACGGCCTCGCCGGGGCCAGTCCCGGCGCGATCGGCAAGCTCCGCAAGCTGACCGACGACGTCGGCGCGACGTTCCACACCGTCGTCGGCGACGACGTGCCGACCGCGATGCTCGACTTCGCCCGCGGTGTGAACGCGACCCAGCTCGTCATCGGCACCTCCCGCCGGTCGCGGCTGGCCAGGGTGTTCGACGAGGGCATCGGCGCCGCGGTGGTCCAGCGCTCCGGCGCGATCGACGTGCACATGGTCACGCACGCCGAGTCCGGCGGCAGGCTGGGGGCGAAGCTGGCGCGCAGCCCGCTTTCCCGGCGGCGCCGGATGATCGGCTGGTCGCTGGCGGTGGTGCTGCCCGGGTTGGCCACGTTGATCGGGGTGTGGCTGCAGCAGAGCCTGATCCTGTCGACGAACGTGATCGACTACTTCCTCGCGACCATCGTGGTGGCGCTGGTCGGCGGCCTCGGGCCCGCGCTGTTCGCGTCGGTCCTCAGCGCGGCCCTGCTGAACTTCTTCTTCACCGAGCCGCTCTACACACTGACCGTGGACGCCCAGCAGAACGTGGTCACGCTCGTGGCGATGATCGTCGTCGCGGTGATGGTGGCCGTCGTGGTCGACCGGGCCGCGCGCCGGGCCGAACTCGCGGCGCGGGCCCGTACCGAGGCCGCGCTGCTGGCGTCGTACTCGCGGACCGTGCTGACGCACGACAAGCCACTGGACCGGCTGCTGGACAAGGTCAGGGAGAACTTCGGCCTGCATTCGGTGGCGTTGCTGGAGAAGCGCGAAGGCGAGTGGAACCGGGTGGCCTGCGTCGGCGACAGCCCGTGTGACGAACCGGACGACGCCGACGTGGACATCCCGGTCACGAACGACGTGCACCTGGCGTTGCGAGGCCGGGCGCTGCCCGCGCACGACCGCCGTGTCCTGGAGGCGGCGGCGGGGCAGGCCTTGCTCGCCCTGCGGCAGCAACGAATGGCCGACCAGGCCTCGCAGGCACAACGCCGTGCGGAGACCACCGAGCTGCGCACGGCCCTGCTCTCGGCCGTCGGCCACGACCTGCGGACCCCGCTGACCTCGATCAAGGCCTCGGTCGGCAGCCTGCGCGCGCCGGACCTGGCACTGTCCGAGCAGGACACAGCGGACCTGCTGGAGACGGTGGAGGAGTCGGCGGACCGGCTCGCCGGGCTCGTGGACAACCTGCTCGACTCCTCGCGCCTGGCGACGGGCGCGGTGGAGCCGAGGATGAAGTCGGTCGGCTACTACGAGGTCGTGGCCCGCGCACTGTCCAGTGTGGATGGCCGCAACGGGATAGCTGTCGACGTCGACGAACGCCTGCCGTTGGTCAGGGCGGACGTCGGCCTGCTGGAACGCGTGATCGCCAACGTGGTGGACAACGCGTTGCGGCACGGCACACTGGTGCCCCGCCGCGATGTCGATGTGGACGGCGACGGACGCGTGAGCGTGGACGAACCGTCGGTCGCGCTGCGCGCCAGCGCGTACGGCGACCACGTCGAACTCTGGGTGGTGGACCACGGGCCGGGCCTGCCGAAGGGCGCGTCGACCGCGGTCTTCCAGCCGTTCCAACGGCTCGGCGACCGGGGAACAGGTGTCGGACTGGGACTGTCCGTGGCGAAGGGATTCACCGAGGCGATGGGTGGCACGATCAGGGCCGAGGACACGCCCGGCGGCGGACTGACCGTCGTGATCTCACTTCCGGAGGCGAAGTCATGACGAAGGTACTGGTGGTCGACGACGAGCCGCAGATCGTCCGCGCGTTGCGAATCAACCTGTCGGCACGCGGATACCAGGTGATCACCGCCCACGACGGAGCGGCGGCGCTGCGCGCGGCGGCCGAGGGCAAGCCGGACGTCGTGGTGCTGGACCTCGGCCTGCCGGACATCGACGGCACAGAGGTGATCGCGGGCCTGCGGGGCTGGACAACCGTGCCGATCATCGTCCTCTCGGCACGAACCGACTCGGGGGACAAGGTGGAGGCGCTGGACGCGGGCGCCGACGACTACGTGACAAAGCCGTTCGGCATGGACGAACTCCTGGCCCGGTTGCGCGCGGCGGTCCGCCGCTCGACGGTCGCAGGTCCGGGCGAGGAGGAAGCGGTGGTGGACACCGGCTCCTTCATCGTGGACCTGGCAGCCAAGAAGGTACTGAAGGAAGGGACGGAGGTGCACCTGACGCCGACGGAGTGGGGTGTACTGGAGGTCCTGGTGCGCAACAAGGGACGCCTGGTGGCGCAGAAACAACTGCTGCAGGAGGTCTGGGGCCCGGCCTACGCGGCGGAAACGCACTACCTGCGCGTCTATCTCGCACAGTTGCGGCGCAAGCTGGAACCACAGCCCTCCCAGCCGAAACACCTGCTGACCGAACCGGGAATGGGATACCGGTTCGAAACAAGCCACTGAGTCGCGCGGTCTGGGTGGGTGCAACGAAGGCCGCCTTGGTTGCGGCGTGCGCACCGGAGGCCACATTGGTTGCGTGTGTCAGCGCGGGCGGGACCCCGTCCCCTCACCGCCGTTGGCTTCCAGCGTGCTCCTCGTGAGTGGTTTGTCCCCTAAGGCGAACAAACCGCTCACGACAACCCGAACCAGCCGGGCTGGGACGCGTTTCGTGAGCGGTTTGTTCGGTGGCTACCCCTTGGGGTAGCGAGGGACAAACCATTCACGAGAACCTCAGGCGTCAGTTCTTGTAGAACGAGGCCAGCTCCGGTGCGAGCACCTCGGTGGGAACACCGTGCCACTCGCCGTCCAGGCGTTTGTGCACCGCGTCGGGGATCAGGCGGGCGACTTCCTCCACGCCGTCGTGCATTTCCTTGCCGGTCTCCGTGCTGTCGAGCACCAGCGTGGGCACCGGGACGGCCTTGATGTGCTCGTGTGTCGTCGTTCCCGCGATCGTCCAGTCGTACGCGTAGGTGTGCGCGATCTTCTCCAGCATCGGCTTGATCGGGTCCATCTGGGCCAGGATCTCGTCGGGGACGCCGACGGCCTTGTTGAACATGTCGACCGCCTCCCCGCGTTTGCCCGCGGCGACCAAGGCCTTTAACTCGTCCACCATGCCCTGGTCGTGCGTTTCCTCGCCGCCGTACGGCGGTTCGAACACCGCGAGCCGCGTGATCGGCAGGCCACTCGCGGCCGCTCGGATGACGAGCAGGGCCCCGGACGACCAGCCGTAGACCGCCGCCTGTCCTCCTGCCGCGTCGATCACCGCCGCCAGGTCCTCGATCTCCCGCTCGACCGCGTACGGCTCCGTGTCGGAGCTCAGGCCTCGGCCACGGCGGTCATAGGTGTAGGTCGTGAAGCCCTCCTCGGCGAGCCGGTCGGCCAACGGCCGCAGCGAGTTGAAGTCCCGGTATCCGCTCGCGGCGTCCACAAGCACCACTGCGGGGCCGCTTCCGGCGCGGTCGTAGGCGATCTCGGTCCGGTCAGCGGAACGTGCCAGGTCCATGGCGGTGTCCTCCTGTGTCGTGTTCGGTCGAGGATTGGACTGACCGTCCCGTCGAAACTCATCGGTGCCGCTTCTTCCGTAACGGCCCGGTCACGGGTGATCACACGATCGGGCGGTCTTTGTTGCGATGGACCAGACCATTCCGAGATTCTTTCATATGTGGAGGGCCTGTTCGCCAGCGACGACGAAGAAGGTGAGCAGAGTGAATGAGTGCCCAGTCTGCCTCGGGTCGGGAATGGCGCCGAATCGCAAGGACTATTGTCGTGCCTGTGGCGGTGTCGGCCAGGTACCCAAGTGAGTGCCCGATGTGTGCGGGCGCGGGTGTGCTGCGGTGGCAGCAACCGTGCCCGGATGGGGTGCTGCGCGAGATGGAGCACCCCTGCCCCAATGGGTGCGGCCAGGGCTGGCGTCATCCGGCCGCGGAGAACCACCAGGTGATCGAGGCTGTGGCCGACGACGAGGACCCCGTCGACCAACCGGCCCGAAGACCTGGCCGAGCCGACCAGGCCAACGACCTCGGTGGTGAGTTCGTCGCCACCGCACTCGAGGCCTGGGGATTCAGCACCCAGGAATGATCATTCTGGCAAAGCCGCCGGGATCGGCTGATCCCGGCGGCTTTGTTCATGATCGGTCAATTCTGTTCCTGGCAGTGAAAACCTCTTTCAGAAACCGAAATTCTGAGTCCAGAGGAAGCCATTGGTGTCCACGCCGACACCGATCTTCTTGTATGAGCAGTTCAGGATGTTCGTTCGGTGACCGTCCGAGTTCATCCAGCTGTCCATAACCTGCTTGGCGGTGCGCTGGCCCTTCGCGATGTTCTCAGCGCCGGGGCTGGGGTAACCGGCGGCCTTGATCCGCTTGTCGAAGCTCGTGCCCTCGGGCGTGGTGTGCGAGAAGTAGTTACGGGCGGCCATGTCGCTGCTGTGCTTCTGGGCCGAGGTGGTGAGCCGGTCGTCCACGCCGAGCGCGGCACACTTGCCGTCGCGCTCCTTGTTGACCAGAGCGACCACTTCACCTGCGAGGCCGGGGCTCGGCTGCTGTGGCGCGGGAGCAGGGGGCTGGGTGGTGGGCTTGGTGGTGTTCGGGCGCGGTGTCGTTGCCACCGAACTGGTCGTCTTGGGACTGGATGACGTCGTCGGAGCCGTGGGACTGGGTGTGCCGCTCGACGTGGTGGCTGGGGCGGTGCCGGAGCTGGGTAACGCGCCGGGCCCGGCTAAAGCCGCTGCGTCGGGGGGCGTGGACAAGTCTGTCAGTCTGGCTTTGTTGCCAGCGCCGTCATAGCCCACCGCCATCGGAACCTCGATCGAGTTTCCACTGGGTTGCTGGGCCAGAATGGTCACCACACCGGCAGTCGCCGCTCCTGCGACGAGCGCGGTGAGGGCTACCATGATCGTGGCGCGTCGGGGTCGCGTTTCACTCACGGTTGCGTAACGTACCACTAACGGGTGATGTTGACACCCGTCCGGGGGACCCTATTTGTCGGCACCGCCGCGTGACACGTTACAGACTGTCGGTCAGATCTCAGCCACTCGTGGTGGAGGACGACGTCGGCGGCGCGGTCGTGGACGACGGCGGAATCGTGACGCTCGTCCGCGTGGGCGGATCCGGCGTCGGTGTGGTCGTCGGGTGCTGGGAAGGCGGGTTGCCACCGCCACCACCGCCGGGATTGGGCGGCGGCTGGTTGGTCTGACCAGGCTGGGTGGGCTGACCGGGCTGGGTCGGGTGCGGCGGGTTGGCGCTCGGCTTGTTCGACGGCGTGCTGCCCGCGGACGGCGCCCCGGACGGCGTCTCGGTGCCGGAGGTGGATGCCGCGGACGTCTCCGGAGAGGTCTCCGACGAGCCGGGCGAAGGGGTGGCGCTGTGGGGCGCGTTCACCGGCGTGACGTGGGGGGTGGTGCCTGGTTGGGCCTCACCGCCGCCCGCGACGGCGAAGCTGGCCAGCGCCGCGCACACCGTCGCGACGCCGACACCGGCGGCCGCGAGCAGCGCGTAGGAACGTTTCACGCCGTGCTTCGCTGCCTCAGCCGGGGGCTGGGCCTCGGACCACTCGGGTGTATTGGCCATGCGGGGGGCTCCTCCTCGCAAGCACGCTCTCGTGTTGTCACCTTCGGGTGTTCACCGCGGTCGCTGATCGGCCAAACGGACGTTCAGAGCGACACGGCCCGGAAACGTACCACTACCGAACGACACCCGTTCGAGACGGCTGCGATCATTCGGGGCATGCCAGAAACCGCCGATCAGCCTACGGTCCGCATGACCGCATGGGTGCACGGGAACGTACAAGGAGTCGGTTTCCGCTGGTGGACGCGGGCGAGGGCGCTCGAACTCGGCCTGGTCGGCGGTGCCCGCAACCTGCGTGACGGCCGGGTCGAGGTCGTCGCGGAAGGCCCGCGAGCCGACTGCGAGCGGTTGCTGGCCCTGCTCCGTTCGGGAAGTACGCCCGGTCGTGTGACCACGGTCGTGCAGCGGTGGGCGGAAGCTCGCGGGGATCTCACCGGCTTCGTGGAACGGTGAACGACGCCCGCGAGGTACGACACTTGACGAAGGTTCACCCAACTGCCTTGAACCACTCACACTGAGACGGCGTAATAGATGCCATGGGGAGCACCCCTGAGCAGCGCGAAGCACTGATTCGCGAGCTCTATGACAAGTACCGCCGCCCGTTGTTGGCCTATGCGCTGCGATCGGTCGGCGGCGATCTGCAGCGGGCGGAAGACATGGTGCAGGAGACGCTGTTGCGCGCATGGCGCAACGCCGACACGTTGAGTGTCGACCAGGCCGGGCCGTGGTTGTACACGGTGACCCGTAACCTGATCGTCTCCGGTTACCGTCGACAGGGTGCCCGGGTCACCGAGGTGCCCCTGCCCCCTCAGGACCTGCCGCACGCCCATGACGACTTCGACCGGGTACTGCAGAGCTGGCAGATCGCCGAGGCGATGCGTGCGTTGAGCAAGGAACACCGCGCGGTGATCGGCGAGCTGTTCTTCCGGAGGCGCACGGTGGTGGAGGCGGCATCGGTGCTCGGTATCCCGCCGGGCACAGTCAAATCGCGGTCGTTCTACGCGTTGCGGGCCCTGCGCGACGCGTTGGAGGAACGGGGGGTGACCGAGCCATGACCTGCCGCCACACCGTTTCGCTCGGTGCCTACCTGCTTGGCGCGCTCGACCCGGCCGACCGGCCGGAGTTCGAGCGGCACCTGGACGCCTGCCCGCAGTGCAGCGCCGAGATGCTCAGGCTCGCCCCGCTGCCGGGCCTGCTGCAGCGCGTCACGCCGGAGGACTTCGAGGCCATCCAGCAGGCCGACAGTCGCTCATGGCCCGCGGAACCGATGGCCGACCTGCCTGCCGAGCCGCCGGGGCAGCAGCTCGCGCCGGTCGTGCTCACCCCGGTCGAACCGGCGCCCGAGCCGAAGGTGGGCTGGTGGCGCAAACGCGGTGTGACGCTGGTCGCAGTGGTGGCTGTCGTCCTGCTCGCGGTGGGTGGCGTGATCATGTTTCGCCCGGACGGCAACACCGTGGCCACCGAGGTGACGTGGTCGGCCATCGACCCGACCACCGGCGTGCACGGGCGCGTCGAGCTGACCGGTCGTGCCTGGGGCACCGAGATGAAGGTGTCGATGCAGGACGTGCCAGCCGGTAGGAAGGTCTGTCACCTGGTCGTGCACAGCAGGGACGGCAGCAGCGAGGTCGCGGGCAAGTGGTCCGCGGGCTACTACCGGGAGATCAGCGCCATCCCTGGCAGCAGTTCGATCAAGCTGGGCGACATCGACCGCGTCGAGGTGATGGCGGGCGGCGGCGTTCTCGTCGGCATGCAGTCACCCTGACCGGCACCCTGACCGGCGCGTCACCGCAGGTCCGGCGGCGCGTCCCCCGACGCGGGGAGCCCGCCTGCGCCGGATGCGCGTGCTGCCCGGGTACCCTCGGCGGGATACCCGTGCCAGCTTCCCGCGAGAGGTCGACCGTTACGTGCACCTCAAGAGCCTGACGCTGAAGGGCTTCAAGTCCTTCGCCTCGGCGACGACGCTGCGTTTCGAACCAGGGATCACCTGTGTGGTCGGGCCGAACGGGTCCGGCAAGTCGAACGTGCTCGACGCGCTGAGCTGGGTGATGGGTGAGCAGGGCGCGAAGTCGCTGCGTGGCGGCAAGATGGAGGACGTCATCTTCGCCGGTGCGGGCGCCCGGCAGGCGCTCGGCCGCGCCGAGGTGACACTGACCATCGACAACGCCGACGGCGCGCTGCCGATCGACTACGCCGAGGTCTCGATCACCCGCCGGATCTTCCGTGACGGTGCCAGCGAGTACGAGATCAACGGCAGCAGCTGCCGCCTGATGGACGTGCAGGAACTGCTGTCGGACTCCGGTATCGGCCGCGAGATGCACGTCATCGTCGGGCAGGGGCAGCTCGGCGCGATCCTCGAGTCGAAGCCGGAAGGCCGCCGGGCGTTCATCGAAGAGGCCGCCGGTGTGCTCAAGCACCGCAAGCGCAAGGAAAAAGCGCTGCGCAAGCTGGACGCGATGCAGGCCAACCTGACACGGCTGACCGACCTGACCGGCGAACTGCGCCGCCAGCTCAAACCACTGGGCAAGCAGGCCGAGATCGCCAGGCGCGCGCAGGTCGTGCAGATGGACCTGCGGGACGCGCGGCTGCGGCTGATCGCCGACGACCTGGTCAGCGCCCGGCACGAACTCGCCAAGGAAGAGGCCGACGAGGCCACCGTGCGCGCCAAGCGCGGCGAGACCGAGCGCGCGCTGCAGTTCGCGCAGGCCGAGCAGAACGAGATCGAGGCCAGCCTGGCCGAGGACGCCCCGGCGCTCAACGCCGCGCAGGACGCCTGGTACCGGCTGTCCGCGCTGGCCGAACGGCTGCGCGGCACGGTCCGGCTCGCCGCCGAGCGCGCCAGGCACCTGTCTGACGCGGGCGAACGGCAGAACCAGGGCAAAGATCCCGAAATGCTCGAAGCGGAGGCCGAGGAGGCCGCCGAGCTGGAGGTCGAGCTCGCCGAGGGCGTCGAGGTCGCGCGTGAGGCGCTGGCCGAGGCGCTGGCCCGGCGTTCCGAGCTGGAGAACGCGGTGGCCGCGGCCGAGAAGGCGCACATCGCGGCTGTGCGGGCGATCGCGGACCGCCGCGAGGGCCTCGCCAGGCTCGGTGGCCAGGTCGAGGCGTTGCGCAGCAAGAGTGGCGCGACCGCCGAGGAGATCGAGCGGCTGTCGACGACACTGGCCGAGGCCGAGGAACGCGCCGAGGTCGCCGCGGTCGAACTGGCCGAGACCGAGCTGGAGACCGACGTCGAGGAATCCGACGACGAGTCGTTGCAGCGCCGCCACGAGCAGTCGGTCGCCGCGTCCGAGCAGGCCAAGGCCCGGGTCAACGAGCTGGTGGCGGCCGAACGCGCTGCCGAGCGGGAGATCGCCTCCCAGCGTGCCCGCGTCGACGCGCTTTCCCTTGGCCTGAGCCGCAAGGACGGCGCGGGCGCGCTGCTGGCCGCCGGACACCGGCTGCCCGGTCTGCTCGGATCGGTCGCCGCGCTGCTGACTGTGCAGCCCGGCGCCGAGGTCGCGCTGGCCGCCGCGCTCGGCCCGATCGCCGACGCGGTCGCCGTCGCCGGTGGCGACGACGCGCTCAGCGCGCTGTCCTTGTTGCGGGACAACGACGCCGGGCGTGCCGGGATCATGATCGGCGGCGGGCCGTCCAGTGTGGACCGTTCGACGTGGCCGTACCTGCCCGGTGGTGCGCGCTGGGCCGTGGACCTGGTGCAGTGCCCGACCGCGCTGCGCGCGGCGTTGGAACGAGCCCTTGACCGCGTTGTCGTCGTCTCGGATCTGGGCACAGCACGGCAGATCATCGCCGCGCACCCGTTTTTGCGTGCTGTCACAACGGAAGGTGACCTGCTCGGCGCGGACTGGGCCGTGGGTGGTTCCGGCCGCAGCGAGAGCGTGATCGAGGTCCAGGCAGCCGTCGACGAGGCCAACAACAGGCTCGTCACTGTGGAACACAGCCTGGCGGAAACCGTGGGTGCGCTTGCCGGTGCGCGGGCCGAGCAGGACGCCCGGCGCGACGAGGTCAACGCGGCCAAGGAAGCGTTGAGCGAGGTCAAGGTCCGCAAGGCGCGTTCCGGCGAGCGGATCTCGCGGATGCGCCAGGCGGCCAAGGCGGTCCAGGCCGAGGTCGAGCGGATCCGCAACCAGCGCAACAAGGTCGAGCAGACCAGGGAAGAGCAGCTCACCAAGCTGGCCGAGCTGGAGGAGCGCCTGCTCGGCGCCCAGGAACAGCCGCTGGACGACGAGCCCGACTCGCGCGTGCGTGACGAGGCCGTGTCGCAGCTGAACACCGCGCGCCAGCAGGAGATGGACTCCCGCCTGACCCTGCGCACGGCGGAGGAACGAGCCCGTGCGGTGGCGGGCAAGGCCGAAGGTCTCCGCCGGGCCGCACGCCAGGAACGAGAGGCCCGCGAGCGGCACGAGCGCGCCCGTCAGGCCCGTGAACACGGCAAGCGCGTGGCTGACGCCGTGGTCGAGGGCGGCGAGCTCGCGATCGAACGCATCGAGATCTCGCTGCAGCGAGCCGCGACCACGCGTGACGAGGTCGCGTCCCGCCGCACCCAGCGTGAGGCGGCGCTGCTCGACATTCGCGGCCGGGTCCGTGAACTGTCGACAGAGCTGGAGAAGCTGACCGACGCCGTGCACCGCGACGAGGTGCTGCGCGCGGAGCAGCGGCTGCGGATCGAGCAGCTGGAAACCAAGATCGCCGAGGACTTCGGCATGGGACTGGACGACCTGGTCGTGGAGTACGGCCCGGACCGCCCGATCCCACCGCCCGCCAACGAGATCGCCGAGTACGAGGCAGCGAAGGAACGCGGCGAGGACGTGACCCGGCCGCCGTCGATGCCCTACGACCGGGACTTCCAGCAGCGTCGGGCCAAGAAGGCCGAACGGGACCTCAGCCTGCTCGGCAAGGTCAACCCGCTGGCGCTGGAGGAGTTCGCGGCGCTGGAGGAGCGGTACCACTTCCTCTCCACCCAGCTGGAGGACCTCAAGGCAACCCGACGCGACCTGCTGACGGTCGTGAAGGAGGTCGACGACAAGATCCTCGAGGTCTTCGCGTCGGCCTACGAGGACGTGGCACGCGAGTTCGAGATCGTGTTCAACACGCTGTTCCCCGGCGGGGAAGGGCGGATGGTGCTGACCGACCCGGACGACATGCTGACCACCGGTGTGGACGTGGAAGCCCGCCCGCCCGGCAAGAAGATCAAGCGGCTGTCGCTGCTGTCCGGTGGCGAGAAGTCACTGGTCGCGGTGGCGATGCTGGTGGCGATCTTCCGCGCCCGGCCGTCGCCCTTCTACGTGATGGACGAGGTCGAGGCGGCGCTGGACGACACCAACATGCGCAGGCTGATCGGCCTGATGCAGGAGCTCAAGGCGAACTCGCAGCTGATCATCATCACGCACCAGAAGCCGACCATGGAGATCGCCGACGCGCTCTACGGCGTGAGCATGCGCGGCGACGGCGTCACCCAGGTGATCTCCCAGCGCCTGAACACCAAGAAGGACTAGGACGTCCACCAGAACCGGCACGGTGATCCCGGCGTTGACATCCGGCGCGCTCAGGAGAACAGCTTGATGAACCGGGCGCTGCGGTCGGCCCAGTTCGCATAGCCCATGCGCTGGTAGAAGGCGTGTGCGTCGGCACGGCGGTTCGCGCTGGTGACTTCCATCCGCACGCAGCCCCTGTCGCGCGCGAACTCCTCGGCGGCAGTGGTCAGCTCCCGGCCGACTCCCTTGCCACGGGCGGATTCCGTGGTCACGAGCGCGACGATCCGGCCCCAGTTGCCGTCGCGTTCCAGGAAAGGGGTCGTCAACACCGCGATCACACCAACGATGTCCCCGTCACGTTCGGACACAAGCGCTGTGCCGTCCGGGTAGTCGGCCCACCTCTGCAGCCGCCTGCGGACCGATTCGACTTCGCTGCCGGGATGTCCGAGTTCGGCCATCAGTTCCGCCACCCGGGGCGCGTCTTCGGAGACTGCGGGCCGAACAGTCATGGTCGCTCCTGCCTCGTCGAGTATTCGATCTCCTGCTTACCACTCGGCGTGAGTCATCCCCAGGTCTGACGTTCCCCAGCCTGATGTGCGCAGCCTGTTCTCCCGGCAGGCTGCCCCCATGCGAAAACTGATCACCGCCGGTGTGGCGCTGCTGGCGCTGACCAGCGCAGTACCCGCGCAAGCGGCACCGGCGACGCCCGACCTGCCCAGACCAACCGGTCCCCGGCCAATCGGCGTGACAGAGTTGCACCTGGTGCAGCACGGCCGTCCGGACCCGTTCGTGCCAGGCGAGACCAGAGAGCTGATGGTCAGCGTCTGGTATCCCGCGTTGCCGCTCGGCCGCCGCGCACCCTATGTCGCCCCAGCGCTGGCGGATTACTACACCGCCACCGGGCCACCGGCCGGACTGGCAACCGACTGGAAAGCCATCCGCACCCACAGTCGTACCAACGCTCCCGCGCTCCCCGGCAAGTTCCCGGTAGTGCTGTACTCCCCAGGAGTCGGCAATCCCCGCGCACTGGGCACAATCCTGGTCGAAGAACTCGCCAGCCGAGGCTACGTGGTGGTCACCATCGACCACACCTACGAGACCGCCGTCGCCTTCCCCGACGGAACAGTCAAGCCCGCCAAGGCTTTCGACGTTCCCGTGGAGGAACGGGAGAAGGCCAAACAGCGGATGATGGACGCCAGAGAGGACGACGCCCGGTTCGTCATCGACAACCTGGGCAGGTTCCCGACGGCGGACGAGTCGCGGACAGGCATGTTCGGCCACTCCGGCGGCGGAATCACCGCAGGCCGGGTAATGCAGGCGGACAGGCGCGTCAACGCGGGAATCAACCTGGACGGCTGGTACCAGTTCGGCTACAACCGCCCGGAGAAGGGCGTCGACCGCCCGTTCATGATGATGGGCGGAGGATCGAACCCCGCACAGCCACCCCTGTTCGGCAAGCCGCGCAACCACCTGACCGAACCGGACTGGGGCGCGTTCTGGAACGCGTCAACCGGCCCAATGCTCGACCTGAACATTCCCACGGGCATGCACTACACGTTCACCGACGGACAATGGCTGTTCCCGCGAACCCCCGGTGACCACAGCCGGTTCATCGGCACGGTCGACCCGAAGGCCGCCATCGATGCCCAACGCGCCTACGTCCCCGCGTTCTTCGACCAGTACCTCAAGGGACGCCACCAGCCCCTGCTGGCCGGGCCGTCGCCACGTCACCCGGACGTGAAGTTCGTCCGGTGAACCATAAATGAACCGGCGTTCAGTAACAAGCCGGTAAACCAGATGCGCGGGGCCGTCCGGAAGTTCAGGATTTCTGTCATGACAGAAATCCGCCCGGCTACGCGGGACGATCTACCTGCCGTTGTGACGCTCGTCGCACGACTGCAGGCCGATCCCGCGCACCACATCGGTTTCTTCGGCTACACCGAAGAGGAAGTCGCCGACGAGCTGGCCGGTGTCCAACCCGAATGGCATCAGGGGGCCGTGCTGGCCATCGCGTCGAGCGGTGCGCTGCGCGGCGTGCTCAGTACCGACGTCAATCCAGCCGTCGGGCGCGCATGGCTGTACGGGCCGCACATCGACGTGCCCACCGGTCATCCGGCGACCCCGCAGGCGTGGCACACGGCCGCGGACATGCTGCTCGACGCCGCGCTCAAGCTGCCACACCTGCAAGGCATTCGTGACGTGAACCTCTACGGCCACGTCGAGCACCGGGAGCTCGGCGAGTTCGCCCGTCGGCACGGCTTCGAGCGGGAGACCCCCACCCGGATATTCACTTTGCAGGGCGCCGACCTGAGGTCCATGCTGACCCAGGAGTGCGTCCAGGTCGAACGGCTGCCTGCCGACGGCAGTCTCAACGACCAGTTCACCACGCTGATGAAACGATGTTTCCCCGACACGACCAACACGCCGGAGCAGCTGTTGCACGGCAAACACGTCGTCGTCGCGCTGCGGCAGGCCGACGGGAAGCTGGCAGGCTTCGCGGCGGGCTATACGCAGGAGGTCGAGCACCTGGTCGACTATGTGGCCGTCGAACCCGACATGCGGTCGGTGGGCGTCGGCAGGCGTGTCGTGAAGGGCCTGCTGTGCGAACTGGACGCCCAGAACGGTGCCAAGTCACAGGCCGCGGCCGTCGTCCGGATCGACAACGACGCGTCGTCGACGATGTTCCAGCGGCTCGGCTTCTCCGTCGAGCTAGAGCTTGTCAGCTACCGGCGCAAGCCATGACTGCAACGCCCACCACCAGCGCAGCGCGTGCGCGAGCGAGCCGTTCCCGTTCGGCGCCGGGTCGAACGACGTCAGCTCGGCCATCCGCCGAAGACGGTGTTTGACCGTGTTCGGGTGCACGTGCAGGGCGCCGGCCACCAGATCGGTCCGGCCGCCGTGTTCGAGATAGGTCAACGCCGTCTTGGCCAGCAGCCGGTGGAACTCGTCGTCCCGGTCAAGACTGGCCAGATGCTCGGCGGCGAGCATCCGCCCTAGCGCCGGATGCGTGTCCACGCTGAGCGGCAAGGCGAGCGAAGTCAGGTGCTGCAGTCCACGCAGCCGCCGTCGGCGCGCGGACACCAGCGCGGTCTGACACAGCCGGTACGCGCCATCCAGCTGCGACGCGGGCACAGCGGGAGCGGCGACGAGCAGGATGTCGAAGTCCTTCTCGGGCAGCCGTCCACTGACCGCGCACAGGTACCCGTCGACCATGCCGCACAATCCATCCGCCGTCGTCAGCGCGGCCTCGAACTGGCGTGCCTCACGCGGCGCGCTGACGTCGGCGATGACGCAGTGGTAGCGCCTGCGCGGGTCGAGGCCGACCGCGGCGACGTTGCCCGTCGGTCCTTTGTGGAGCAATCGGCGCAGTGCCTGCAGCCGCACGGCGTGCGTCGTGCGGGTCAGGCTCAGCTCGGTCTCCCGGTAGACGTGCACGAGCCGGTTCTGCAGGGTGTTGGCCAGCGAGTCCAGCTCCATCAGACCGGCGAAGACCGCGGCGGTGTCGATGTCGCTCACGGCGGTCCGTTCGAAGATCTGCTGCATCACGTACTGCCTGCCCGCCTGGAAGCCCTCCAGCAGCGACGCGAGCGGGATGCCCTGCAGTGCGCGGTCCTCAGCGAGCCGGTCGGCGACGTGGATGTTGTCGCTGAGCTCGACGCCGTCGATGTACGCCGAGGACACCGCGGCCAACAGCGCCGCGATGTGCCGCTGGACGTCCTGCTGGGGCAACGCGGCAACCAGCGCGGACTTGGCCCGCGCCGCCGCCGTGACGCCTTCGACGGTGTCCGGATCGGCGCGCATCTGTTCCAGCAGCCGCCGCAGTATCGTCCGACCAGGCATCCTCGCCTCCTCGCGAAAAACCTTCACGTATGACCGTATGGCGACAAACGCGAACTGGCCAGCGGGGCGGCGTCGGAAACGGCGTCACCTGTCGGTCACCTGTCGATTCGCTGCCCGCTGAACCGGACTGCGCCGAGCGGCGTTGTACCGGCATGGGCAGATTCAAGCGGCATTGGAAGGCGTGGCTGATCGGCGCGATCGCGCTGGGACTGCTGGCGTTCGTCGGCGGACCGTGGTTCTACATCAACGTGCTCTCCGACCCGCCTGCCCAGGAGTTGGCGCTGGGGGAGAACCAGCAGCAGGGTGGTGGCGCGGCTGTCCCGGTTGACGGCAACTGGGCGGTGTCGGAGGGGTCGCAGGCGGGGTACCGGGTGAAGGAGATTCTGTTCGGCCAGGACACCACCGCGGTGGGCCGGACAGGCAAGGTGACTGGCACGGTCGCGCTCAGCGGTACCCGGATCACCAGCGGCACGGTCACGGTGGACATGGGATCCGTGGCGACCGACAAGAGCGGCAGGGACGAGCAGTTCCGCAACCGGATCATGTCGGTATCCCAGTTCCCGACGTCGACCTTCGCTTTGCAGGGGCAGGCCGACCTCGGAACTGTGCCTGCCGTCGGGCAGAAGGTGACTGTCAAAGCGTCCGGCCAGCTCACCTTGCGCGGTGTCACCAAAACTGTCGAGGTGGACCTGAGCGCGGTCCGCACCAGTGACACCGTGCAGGTGCAGACCGCCATCCCGGTGACGTTCGCCGACTACAGCATTCCCGACCCGGGAATCCCCGGTATCGACATCGAGGACAAGGGCATGATCGAGATCCTGCTGACGCTCAGGAAGGCGCCTTGATGGCGGCGATCGCGAGCCGCGTGACCTCTGCGCACAGGTCGTCGAGCGGCCACGAGCGGTCGTGCATCGACCAGTAGTACACGAGTTCGTTCACCGCGCCGATGAACGCGACGGCGGTCAGGTGGAAGTCGCGCGCCGCGGCCTCGCCGCGGCGGACAGCCCGGTCGGCCTCGCCGACCATGAACCCGATGATGCGTTCCCGCCAGTTCAGCCGGTGCTGTTCCACCGCGGTCGAGACCCCGACGACCTCGACGTACGCCAGTCGCGTCCACTTCGGATCGCTGGAGGTCGTGGAGATGTACGCCCGCACCATCTTCTCCACGCGCTCGCGCAGCGGATCGTCCTCGCATCCGGCGAGCGCGGCGAGCGCGTTCTCCATGGCCCGTTGGGTGATCCGGTCGTGCAACGCGACCAGCAGCGCCTCCCGGCCGGGGAACTCCTCGTAGAAGTTCCGGGTGGAGACGCTCGCTGTCGCGCACAGCCGCTCGATCGACGTGGCCGCGTAGCCTTCGGTGCCGAACAGGTCGAGCCCCGCCTCCATCAGGCGTTCGTGCCGCTCGGCTCGCCGCTGCGCGTCCGACCTGCCGCCGTAGTGCCTACGCGGCGCCCGCGTGGTGCCGGTCATGCCGTCGTCCCCTCCCAAAGGTTCTCCCACAATAGACGTGCGGAAGGAGGGGCGAGGTTCACCTTCACGCGGCTTTCGCGGTCTCCTGGTCGTCCTCGGTGGGCGGTGTCTCGGCGGGTGTCCGGTGCCGCAACGAAAGCAGACCGCCGACGACCAGCGTGATCAGCACACCCAGCACCGGGTACCACGGGTAGGCGAGGCTGACTGCCGTCGCTGTCGGCTTGCCGAAGTCGACGCCGATGAACGCGCCTGTCGCCTTGGTGAACTTGAACCCGAGGATGACGAACGCCATCACCGCGACGGTCACCAGGAACGCCACGATCGCGTCGGCCTGCCTCGACCTGCGGAAGATCAGGCCGAGCAGGAACGCGCCGAGCAACGCGCCGGACGTGAAGCCCGCGATCGACAGGCCCTGCTCGACGATCGGCTCGCCGCGCCGGAAGAACGTCGCGAACAACCCGGCGAACACCACCAGGATGGCCGCCCACACCAACGTCCACACGCGACCTTGGCGGAGCACTTCCCGGTCGGTCATCGGGCGCCGCTTGACCTTCTGGATGACGTCGGTGACCGTGGACGAGGCCAGTGCGCCGAGCGACGAACTCAGCGCCGCGGCGAGGATCCCGGCCAGCACGAAGCCGGACCAGCCGACCGGCAGTTCCCTGATGATGAAGTTGGGGAACAGTTCGTCGTTGTTGCCAAGCCCCAGTGCCTTCGTCGGCGACTGGCCGCTGTAGAACGCCCACAGCATCACGCCGATGAACAGGAACAGCGCGAACTGCAGGAACACCACCACACCGCTGCTGATCAGCGCTTTCTGGCTGGCCTTGACGTCCTTCGTCGCCATCAGCCGCTGCACGATCAACTGGTCGGCGCCGTGCGACGACATCGACAGCACCGCGCCGCCGATCACCGCGGTGATCAGCGCGTACTGGTTGCTCAGCAGCGGCGAGGACACGTCGAAGATCTGGAACTTGTCGGCGTCGACGGCCTTGCCGAACCAGCCGTCCGGCAGCTTGTTGGCCAGCGCGATGATCACCACGGCCGCACCGAGGATGTACCAGAGCATCTGGATCGCGTCGACCCAGACGACCGCGCGGACACCGCCGAAGTAGCTGTAGACCACCATCGCGACACCGAGCGCGGCCACGATCCACCAGTAGCTCACGTCCCGCATGCCCAGTTCGGCCAGTACGACCTTGATCGGGATGGCGGTGGCGAACAGCCGCAGGCCGTCGGCGAGCAACCGGGTGAACAGGAACGTCACCGACGCGGTGCTCTGGATCCCGTTGCCGAACCGTTTGCCGAGGAACGCGTACGCGGTGACCAGGTCACCGGCGATGTACTTGGGCAACAGCACGAACGACACGACGATGCGCCCGATCACGTAGCCGAGCGCGAGGGACAGGAATGTCATCCCGCCCGCCTCGGGCGTGGCGAGATAGGCGACCGTCGGCACGCTCAGCACGGTCAGGGTGGAGGTCTCGGCCGAGACCACCGAGAGGCACACCACCCACCAGGAGATCTTGGAGTCGCCGACGAAGTAGTCGTCCGCGGACTTCTGCCTGCCGCCGATCAGCACACCCAGCAGCGGCATCCCGACTAAGAAGATCGCGATGATGACAAGGTCAAGTACGCGCAACGGACCCTCCCACAGTGTCTACGACTCGCAGTTTGCTCACGGTGTCTGCCGCTGGGGCGGGCATGCGCAACGGATCGCGGCCCGGCGTGATGCTGCCGAGCAGTCGCGGTCCCGCGCCGGTCCGCGGGTCGGCCGGGATTCCGTGCCATGTCAGGAAACCGAGCAGAGCGGTGAGATAAGCCTCCTTGGCGTCACTCGGGATCCCCAGTTCATCACTCGTCACGATGTCCAAGCGGCGCGCCAGCGCGGCCATCAGCGCGGGGTTGCGGACCCCGCCGCCCGAGGCGACGACACGGCGGCTCTGCTCGGGCGGTTCACCTGGTCCCGCGCAGGCCTGCGCGATCGTGACGGCAGTCAGTTCGACCAGTGTCGCCATCAGGTCGGCCGCGCCGACCTCGGGAACCTTGGCCAGTTCGGCGTTGAGGTAGCCGATGTTGAAGTGTTCCTTGCCGGTCGACTTCGGCGGGTCAAGCAGGTAGTACGGGTCGGCCAGCAGGTGCGTGAGCAGGTCCTCGCGGACCGTGCCTGCCAGCGCGAGCGAGCCGTCCTCGTCGAAGGGCTTGCCGGTCAGCATCTCGGCGGCCGCGTCGAGCAGCGCGTTGCCCGGCCCGGTGTCGAACGCGGTGTCGGATCCGTCGGCGCTGGACAGCGTGATGTTGGCGATTCCGCCGATGTTCAGCGCGATCTCCTCGCGCAGCCAGAGCCGGTCGAACAGCCCAGCCAGCGGCGCGCCGTGCCCGCCTGCGGCGACGTCACGCACCCGCAGGTCCGCGATCACCGGCAGGCCGGTCAGTTCCGCGATCCACGCGGGCTGGCCCAACTGGAGCGTGCCGAGACAGGTGCCGTCCTCGACCCAGTGGTAGACGGTCTGGCCGAGCGAGGCGATCACGTCGGCCGGGCCGAACTCGCGGATGGCGGTGGCGGCGGCGTGCGCGAAGGACTGGCCGATCCGGGTGTCGAGCTTGCAGAGCTGCTCGGCACTGGTGCCCCGGGAGGCCATCGCGAGCAGTTCGTCGCGCAGGTGCGGCGGATAGCCGAGCTCGGTGTGGCCGCCCGGCGCCAGCTCGATCACGCCGTCCTCGTCGATCCGCATGTCGGCCACGGCCACGTCGATGGCGTCCACCGACGTGCCCGAGATCAGACCGACGATCCGGCAATGGTCCATGAAGGAGTGGTGTATTCCACACAACGGGATCACGCAAGTCCTGTGGTGAACTCTTGACCTAAACGAGTTAAAAGCCGTTGAAGCTTGTCGAAGCGGTGGATGCGAGGATGGCCCTGTGTCCACCGAACTCATCGTGATCCTCGCGGTCGTCCTGGTCCTGATCGCCGTGGCGGTGATCACCGGCCTGGTGCTGGCGAAGCGCCGCCGGGTGAGCCTCACCGACACGGAGAAGAAGCCGGTCGAGGAGCGGGCGAAGTACCAGGCGGGCGGCGGGATCAGCCTGTCGTCCGGCGGGAGCGGTACGGCTACGGTCGAACCGCCGGTGCACCCGGTCGAGGACCGCACGGAAGTGGACGGCCAACCTGGCGTCGGTGACGACGCGTCGGTGCCCAGAGATTCCGAAAAACGCGACATAGTAGATATCTCGCTGCCGGACACGCTGGAACCAACCCCGGCGGAAGACCAGGTGTCGACGCCGGAACACAAGGTCCCCGACCAGAAGCCAACTGAGCCCGAACTCGACGAGATCGAGCCGACGGCAGGCAGGTTGGAGCGCCTGCGCGGCAAGCTGGCCCGCTCCCGCTCGACATTCGGCCAGAGCCTCCTCGGCCTGCTCGGAGCGGGAGACCTGGACGAGGACTCCTGGACGGACGTAGAGGACACCCTGCTCCTGGCAGACCTGGGCGCGGCAACCACAGCGGAGATCATCGCCAAACTCCGTGACGAACTGACCTCACGAGGTGTCCGCACCTCAGCAGACGCCCGCACAGTGCTGCGCGCAGTCCTCGTGGAAGCACTACACCCCGAGATGGACCGCGCGGTGCGCGCCCTGCCGCACGACTCCAAGCCCGCTGTGGTGCTCGTCGCGGGCGTCAACGGCACCGGAAAGACGACCACAACCGGCAAACTAGCCCGCGTCCTGGTCGCCGACGGCCGCACAGTCCTGCTGGGCGCAGCGGACACCTTCCGCGCCGCCGCAGCCGAACAACTCGCCACCTGGGCATCCCGCGTCGGAGCAGAGGTCGTACGCGGCAAGGAAGGCGCAGACCCAGCCGCAGTCGCCTTCGACGCAGTCAAGCGCGGCACAGACATCGGAGTCGACGCGGTCCTCATAGACACGGCAGGCCGCCTGCACACCAAGACCGGCCTGATGGACGAACTGGGCAAGGTCAAGCGAGTAGTGGAGAAGCAGACCAAGATCGACGAAGTACTGCTCGTCCTCGACGCGACAACAGGCCAGAACGGCCTCACCCAGGCACGAGTCTTCTCAGAGGTGGTGGACGTCACCGGAATCGTGCTGACAAAGCTGGACGGAACGGCAAAAGGCGGGATCGTGTTCCAGGTCCAGCGAGAACTCGGCGTCCCAGTCAAGCTCGTCGGCCTCGGCGAAGGCGCAGACGACCTCGCACCCTTCGAACCAGGCGCGTTCGTGGACGCCCTACTCGGCGGCTGAGCACACCAGAGAACAGTCCAGTCGGGGTGCAGAGCAGCCCGCGCGCAAGCGCATAGGAGCCCGCGCGCTAGCGCAGAGGTGGTCTTCGGGTGTGTTCCCTTCCGTATGGCCTGGGCGCAGCCAAACCACGACGGGTCAGGAGGTCGGCCTACCCAAACCGACCCACAGCGCGGGCGATACCGACCTCTTGACGCGTTGTGGTTTCCTCTGGCAGGCCATACGGAAGGGAACACGCCCGCCTCCACCCGACCCACAAAAGCACTAGAACGATGGGCCAGCGGCTAGAGATCCTGTGTTCCCCTTTTGGCGGCCTGCCTCCCGGCGAGGGACCTGCTTGAAAGCCAAAAGGCAAGAGAGCCATACCTGCAAAGCCATACCCCACCGGCCATAAAACTGAGAAGATGCCGAAGCGGGGAAGACTGGCCTGGGCTACAACGGTTCCGTGGGGGGTGCCGCGGAAAGTCCCCGCCGTCGTGTCTGAAGGGGACATCGCTTGACATCGCGAAGATCCGCACGCCTCATGGCGTGCGCCCTGGCTTTGGCATGCCTGGCGACAGGTGCGCCGCAAGCCCAGGCCCAGCGGAATCCCGGTGTGTCCGGGCACAAAGCGCCGGTTGAACTGACCGGCCTCGGCACGGAAACAACGAGGATTCTCCACAACCCCTCCGGCACAAAAACACTGGAGGAATTCGTCAAGCCGTTCCGGGCACGGACACCGGAAGGCTGGGCGCCGGTGGACACCACGCTGATCCGTGACCCGGGCGGCACGGTACGCCCCAAAGTCACCCCGATGAAGATCCGGCTGTCCGGCGGCGGAACAGAACCACTCGCGGCACTGGAACGAGACGGCAAGAAGCTGGCGCTGACATGGCCGAACGCGTTGCCCGAGCCACAGCTGACCGGAGACACGGCCACCTACCAGGAGGTGCTGCCGGGCGTCGACCTCCGAGTGAAAGCCGACGTGGACGGATTCTCGCAGGTCCTGGTCGTGCACAACGCCGAAGCCGCAGCAAACCCCGCCCTGAGGGAAATCAAGTTCGGAACATCCGGCCTGAAGATCATCCCAGGCGAGAACGGCACGAGCAAAGCCATCGACGACAGCGGGAACACGGTCTTCATATCCGGCCAACCAACCATGTGGGACACCCCGCCAGCCGCACGATCCACCGCGCCCCACGAGATCGAGCACAAGCCGATGAAACTGAGAGTCGGCGACGGCGACCTGACGGTAATACCGGACGCCGAAATGCTCACGGCACCGGAGACGAACTTCCCGCTGTACATCGACCCGTCCTACAGCGGCACCCAATACCGCTGGACCTCGGTGAACTCCTACTCCCCGGACACCGAGTACTGGACGTCCCAGCGGGACTCGGCACGCGTCGGCTACCAGAACTACTCGTCACCAACCTCCCGATACCGATCGTTCTTCCAGGTCAACACGGCCCCGATCGCCGGTGCGCAAGTGCTGAACACGTGGTTCGCCGTCACCCTCGACCACTCGGGCGCGTGCGCGGCGACACCGGTGGACCTGTGGCACACCAAGGCGATCAACGAAGGCACCAAGGTCACCTGGACAACGTCGTCGAGCTGGTGGACCACCAAACTGGACACCCGCTCCGGCAACGCCAACGAAGGCGGCGGCTGCACCACCACCCAGCCGGACCTGCCGATGGAGTTCGGCTCGGCCGCGTTGAAGACCCTTGTCCAGAACACAGCCAACGCCAGAACGGGCACGTTGACGTTCGGACTGCGCGCGGCCAACGAGAACGACGCCGCGCAATGGAAGAAGTTCATGCCCGCCACGGCCAGGCTCGTGGTCGAGTTCAACAACAAGCCACGGGCACCGATCGACTTCACCACCGTCCCACCCACCCCGTGTGGCACGGCCGCGGCGCCGACCGCGTTCAACACTGCCTCGCCGACCTTCTCGGCGATCGCGTCCGATCCGGACGGTGACAACGTCCGCGGCCGACTGGAGATCCTCGACGGCGACACCGTGAAACACACGGTCGACAGCCCACTGTTCCGCTCCGGCGGGGCGTTCGCGTGGTCCCCGATCGCCGCAGGCGTGTTGCCGGAGGACCAACCGACGAAGGTCTTCAACTACCGGGCAAGGATCATGGATCCGTTGGCAGCGAGCACGGACTCCCCACGCTGCCACTTCACCGTCGACCGCACCCGCCCGGTCCCGCCGACGATCACGTCAACGGACTTCCCGGACAACACACCGGTCCGCTCGGTCGGTGAACTCGGCACCGTGACGTTCAGCCGAGGCGGGACCGACACCGACATCGCCGGATTCCGCTACGGCTTCCAGCAGGACAAGACGACAATGTGGGTGGCAGCAGACGCCAACGGCACGGCCACGATCCCGATCACCGTGTGGGACGACCAATCCAGCCGCCCGCTGTACGTCAGAGCGGTCGACAAGGCAGGCAACATCAGCCCGTCAGGCCCGTCATGGACGCTAACGGCCAACAGCCGGACAGTGCCGGGCCAGCCGGTGCGCGCGGACACCAACGGCGACCGCCGCGCGGACTTCGCGATGCTGTTCGACCAGGGCAACGGCCGCACGGCGGCGTGGAACTTCCAGTCGACCGGAAACGGGTTCTCCTCCGGCTACGTCGGCTGGGACACCGACGTCAGCGGCGGCTTCCCGATGTACCGGATCAAGAGCGCGAACGGCGACTTCGACGGCGACGGCCGAACCGACATCGCGGTGCTGCGTGAGGACCCGGACCGCAAGGTGCGGCTGTACCTGCTGCGCTCGGACAGCAACCGCTTCAACGCGGAGGGCGAACCGGCCTGGACCGGTGACTACCGCCTGTCCCACCTGAGGATCACGGCAGGGGACTTCGACGGTGACGGTGACGACGACCTGGCCGTGTTCCAGGGACTGGCCGGGGCGCAGACCAAACTGTGGATCCACAAGTCCAGTGGCGGTGTGTTCGCGGCCCCGGCGCAGCAGTGGGACAGCGGCGCCAACGGCCTGGACATCAACCACCTGACACCGGTCGCGGGCGACTTCGACGGTGACGGCGACGACGACATCGCCGCGTTCCGGGGCGCCCCCGGCACGACACAGACAAAGCTGTGGCTGCACACCTCGAACACCGGAACCTTCGCAACCCCGGTGTCGCAGTGGGAAAGCACGGCCTTCGACCGTTCCAAAGCCACGTTCGTGGCCACGAACGTCAACGGCGACACGACAGGCAGGGACGAGATCGTCGCCGCGTACAACCGGGGCGCGAACTCGACCCAGATGCAGGTGTTCACCTCCGGCACGAACACGTGGACGACATCGGTCGGCTGGGAGAGCACATCGTTCGACGCGCTGAAGTCCGCACTGGCGGCGGGAGACTTCAACGGAGACGGCAAGGGCGACATCGCGACCCTGTACGACACGGGCAACGGCCAACGCCAGATGTACACGTTCATCTCGACCGGATCGGCCTTCGCGGACAAGCGAACCGACTGGCAGGGAACGGTCGCGGACGTGGCCGACGCGGTGTACATCGAGCCGAACCGCAAGCACCGCCTGCAACCCGCCCACAGCGAGAAGTGCACGGGCATCCCATCGGGCAACACCGCCGACGGCGGCCCGTTGCAGCAGCAGGACTGTGCCACAGCGGCCACACACCAGCAGTTCGAGCTGGACCGGGTGGGCAGCACGCCGTACTTCCAGATCAGGACGGCGGCGGGCAAGTGCCTGGACATCCCCGGCTGGAAGCAGGAGGACAACACGGGAATCACCCAGTACACCTGTGAACCGACCGGCGCGCCCCAGGCCAACCAGCAGTTCCGGTTGGACTACGTCAGCGGCACCGGAATGGACGTGGTGGTCCAACCCAGGATCGTGCACAGCGACAAGTGCGTGACCGTGAGCGGCGCCAGTACCGCGAACAACACGGCCGTTGTGCAGCAGGCGTGTTCCGGGGCCGCGAACCAGCGCTACATCCTGAGAATCGAGCCCTAAAGACCTCGTGAGTGTTTTGGCCGGTTAGAACCGGCCAAAACACTCACGAGACAATCTAGCTATAGCGAGGGAAGTCCTCTGCTATCCAGCGCAGGGCCTCCTCAGGTGAGTCCTTGACCGCTTCCTTCAGGAACACGAGGATGTCCAACCGCCCGACGTCCTCCAGCAGCACGGCAAGAGCACGCAGCTCCTCCCACCGATCCGGATCCGGGTTCGCGATCTCACGGGAAGCCAACGCCTCCAACTGCGGATCCCGCATGTCGGCCCGCAACCCGGCCAGGATGTACCGAGCCCGAGCCGCGTACGGCGACTCGCCGAGAGCGGCTTCGAACAGCTCAGGCAGCAAAGCCTGAACCAGCTCCGGCCGATCGGGAGCACGGTCCGCGATCAGCCGCAGCGCGGTGTGGTGGCTGCGGCCCGACGCGAAGATCGCACGCAGCGTCTCCACGAGGTCGTCATCCGCCAGCACCGCGTCACCGGCTTCACGGTAGGAAGCAGTGGCACGCTCAAGCGCTTTCCACGCCTTGTCAGCTTTGTCCACTGGTCATCCCTTGGGTTTCGTGCTCTTGACCTTCTTCACATACTCCCACGGCAGGCCTTCGATCTTCGCCTTGTACTCGCTGAACTTCATCTTGCGGGTGGCGTAGATCGTGTGGTGGCCGGGCGGGTCGTTGTCGTTGACCCAGTCGAGGCCCTCCGGCAGTTGGGTGCCCCGCGGCAGCCGCCACATCGCACCGCCGCTGGTGTGCCTGGCCAGCGCCTCCTCGTTGTCGAACGTGGAGTGTCCGAGTGGACTGGACTTGCCGGACTGGTCGGCCACGTCGTCCCCGTCGAGCTCGAAGTCCCGACCCGCTCTGTTCGGGTTCACCTGCGGCCCGACCGTGGTGTTCTTGCCGGTGGCGACGAGCTCCGGCGTGGGTTCGCGCTTCTTCTCCTTCTGCTTCTTGCGCGGTTTCTTCGGCTGCTCGCGCTTCTTCTTGATCTTCTCCTTGATCTTCTTCCAGACGCGTTTGACCTTCTGGATCGCCTTCTTGATCCGCTGGACGTTCTTCTTGCCGATCCACTTGGCGATCTTCTTCTTCGCTTCTTTCCAGATCCGGGACTTCTGGATCTTCTTGATGATCTTCGGGACCCAGATCCGGATCTGTTTGACCACCATCACGGTCACCCAGCGGGCCACCTGCACCCACTTGATGCCGATCTTCTTGGCCAGCCACGCCAGACCGCTGATGATCTTCTTGCCGACCCAGACCATCACACGTTTGAGCACCGGCACGACGAACCGTTTCAGCACCGGCACGAGCACCTTGACCGCGACCACCCGCGCCACGATCACCCAGAACCGGCCGTCGGGATCGGCGTAGGTGGTCGGGTTGTTGTTGGCGTAGGCGTACGCGTTCATCTGCTGCGGCTCGGTGTAGTCGATCTCCGGGTCGGCTGAGATGAACTTGCCCGTGGACGGGTCGTACGCGCGTTCACCGAGTTGGGTCAGCCCGGTGTCCGCGTCGATCGTGCCGCCGACGAACCCTTGCTGGCTCGGCCACGACGCAGGTGCCGCGCCACGGACGGAGCCGAACGGGTCGGTCCGGCGCCGCGTCACGTCCTGCGTCTGCTCGTCGATCGTGAGCTCAGCCGTGCCGACGTGGTTGGGATCCAACCAGTGCAGCCGGTTGTCGGCGGTGCGGACCGCGACGGTCTCGTCGTCGTGCACGTAGTGCCGCGTGCCCTGAGCCACGTCCGCGGGCGTGAGCAGGACCTCGGTGGTGCCGAGGTACAGCGTGGTTCCGCTGCTGTCACGGCGGATCAGACGTTCGCCGTCCGCGTCGTACAGGTACGACGTGACCTTCTGGCCCTCGGTGACCTTCGTCAGCTGGCCTTCGAGGTCCCACTCGAGGGTCTGGCCCTTGCGAGCGGTGGTGTTGCCGTTCGCGTCGTAGCCGTAGTCGTCGACCTTCGTGCCCGACGGCCCGTTGGTGGTCACCTTCTGCACGCCGTGCGGACGGGCCTGGCCGGGCTCCGGGTACGAGTAGGTGCTGGACGTGGTCTTGCCGTCCGGTGTCACCTTGGTCTCGCTGGTCCGGTTGCCGACCTTGTCGTAGGTCCAGCCGTGCCAGTACGGCGCCGGACCGCCGAGCCCCGCGGAACTCGCTGGCGTGGCACAGTTTCCGTCACGCGGTGTCCACGCGCCGGTCATCCGGCGCAGGTAGTCGTGCTGGAAACACTGGGTGTCGGCCGGTTCCCCGGTGTCGGCGCCCGGCTGGTTGTTGATCCGGGTGATGTTGCCTGCCGGGTCGTAGGTGAACTGCGTGTTGGACACCATCCGGCCTGGCGTCTCGCGCTCGGTCACCGTACGCAGCAGCCGTCGGGTACCGATCTCGTACTCGGCGGACCGCTTGACCCACTTGCCGCCCGCGGACAGCGTGACCTGCTGCGGCTCGGAGTACGGGGTGTAGGCGGTGTTGGTGACGTAGGACGTCTTGCCGGACAACGTGGTCGGCAGACCGAGGCTGTTGTAGCCGTAGGTCAGCGTCTCCTCGGCCAGTCCACCCGCGGCGGGCATCGTCGCCGTGGCGATGTCACCGTCCTGCCGGTAGGTGGTCGAGAACTTGTACGTCCCGGCCAGCTTTCCTTCCGACTGCGGGATGGTGATGTTCATCCCGGTCGGCCGGTTGCCCGCGTCGACACCCGTGACCGTCTGGGTGTACGCGTTGCCGTTGACGTACCGCGTCGACGAGACCGACACACCGGGAACCATGGTGCCGTCGGGCAGCTTGTCGAATGTCCACTCGGCACGCTTCGGCCCGGACAGCGATCCCTCGTGGATCGCGGTGTTGCGGCCGATGTCGTCGTACGCGAACGCCAACACGTTGCCCTTGGCGTCCTTCTTGGTGGCGACCTGGTCACCGTCGTCGTAGGTGAACTCGGTGACGCCACGGTCCGGGTCGGTCGTCTTGACCTCGCGGCCGAGCAGGTCGTACTCGTGCCGCCACACGTTGCCAGCCGGGTCGGTGACGGTTTCGAGCTGGCCGTGCGGGGTGTAGGTGTACGCCGTCCTGTCGTACTCCCCGGTCGGCGACTTGCCCTTGTACTGCCGCAGCTCGACGAGCCTGCCCTCGGCGTCCATGATCTTGCTGGTCGGGGTGGCCCCGTCCGGCGGGTCGACGTCGTAGCGGCTGCCCGAGTACGAGTGTGTGGTCCGCCATTTCTCGACGCCCTCGACCTTGAAGATCTCAGCCGTCAGGCGGTCCTGGCCGTCGTACTCGAACACGGTCTGTGCGGGCAACGCCGCCTCGTCCGGCGTGACCACGTCAGTACCGGGCGGAGCGTCGTTGTAGTACGGGCCGTTCGTCTTGATCTCAAGACCGCGCGAGTCGTAGATCGTGTCGGTGACGACACGCCCGCCGCCCGGCGCGGGATCCTGCGACTGCCGTTCCCGCATCTGCCCGTCGAGCAGGTCGATGTCGGTGACGTACTGGCCGTCGGGCTGCAGCGTCTTGTTGATGACCGCGTTCGGCCCGTTGGTGCGCACCAGGTAGCTGTGTTCGGTGCTGGGACTCTGCGACCGGTCCCGGCCCGGCAGCCACGACTTGGTCACGCGGCCGAGCGGGTCGAAGACCTTCTCGGTGCGCTTGCCGTTGGTGTCGGTGACCGCGGTCGGCTCGCCCCACGCGGGCTCGTACTCGGTGCTCGACGTGTGCCCGAGCGGGTTGGTGGTCGTGACCTTGGTCAGCGGACCGCCCACACTGGACTCGTACTTCGTCGTGCTCTTCTTGCCGAACACGTCGTACGCCTCGACGGCACGACCGTAGGTGTCGTACTTCGTGCGACCGACGGTCTTGAACGTCGGCGCGCCTCCTGCCCAGCCGTTGAGCTCGTCACGACGGGTCGGTTCACCGCGAACCGGCGCCGCGCCGAGCGTCTCGTTGTCGTCGTAGTACGTACGCTCGACGTCAACGAGGTCCGCCGGGAGGCTGGGCGTCTTGTCACACGCGACCCGGACCGTCTCCTCCTGGTACTCCACGTCCAGGACGTAGGTCTGCGGGTTGTGCGTGTAGCTGTACCGAGTGCACGTGTCGTCGTTCGGGTTGGTCAGGTCGTGCAGGTTCTCGGTCCTGATCAGCAGGCCGTTGTCGTCGAAGGTGTTGTTGGCCCCCGACTTGAACTGCGTGCCGTCCGGGTGGACCTCGGTCTGCCGGACCGCGGACTCACCGGTCTTGCGGGCCTTGGTGGTTCCCCAGGTGCGGACCCGGGTGGCGGTCGGCGCGGACACCCACTGGTCGCTGATGGACCGTTCGGTGACCTTGCCGCCTGCCTTGTCGTAGGTGATCTTCTCCCGCTCGGCTCCGGCGAGTTCGTTGCTGTCGTCGATCGCGACACCGTTGGAGTCGACGACCTTGACGTCCTTCACGCTGCCCGAGGCCGTCTTGTCCTCGTCCATGCCGCGGAAGAACAGCGTCTCGTTCTGCTCGCGTTCGCCGCCTGCCTGGCCCTTGAGCGTCTGGACGCGGTCGTAGCCACGCCACTGCGACCACGACTTGCGCTCGGCCGGGATCAGGCCGTCTTCCTCGTCGTGGTGCCACGCGGGCGTGCCGACGTACTTCATCTCGGTGACCTGCGGCGCGAGACCGGTGGTCAGGTCCTTCTCGGTCACGTCGGACACCACGTACTTGTGGAACCAGTCGAAGCGTTCCTTGGCGAGGTCGTCCAGCGAGTCCGGCGTCCACTTCAGCGGGTGGCAGCGTTTGGCGTTGCTGTCCTCCACCGGCAGGTTGCCCGGCGCTGCGCACTCCTTGGGCAGGTAGTTCACCGCGAGCTCGCCGCCGGTCTCGGTGCGGATCGCCTTGAGCCGCCACCAGTTCATCGGCGGGATGCCCTCGATGCCGTCCACCCGGTTGGGCATCTGGACGCCGTCGAAGTTGACCTCGGGCAGAGCCGCGGTGCCGCCGACCAGGCCGGTCCGCTTGAGCGACGCCAGCCACATGCCCGCCCTGGTGCCGTCACCCGGTGCCGGGAAGGTGTGGGTCAGCGTCCACTCGTCGACGTTCTTGAAGGTGTTCGTGTTCCACACCTTCGTGGTGACCTTCGCCAGCCGCTTCTGCGACCAGAACGTCGGCGTGTACTTGTTGGTGCAGTTGGTCGTGCTGGTGCACTGCTGGTCCAACGGGGTGTCCGGCCAGTTCTGCGGCTTGGTGGTGACGCACTCGGTGCCCGGGATGCACCGGTCGGCGACGGTGAACGCGACCTGGCCGACGGCGGGCTTGGTGTAGACCTCGCCGTCCTTCTGGCCGTAGTCGATGCGCTCGAGGTAGCCGTCCCGCACGTAGCTGCTGACCTTGGTGGCGGTCATGTTGCGGGCGTAGTTGTTGGTCTCGGTCTTGTAGAAGTAGCTCATCGTGTTGCCGTTGGCGTCCACGACGTAGTCGAGGTTCCACCGCCACGCCTGCTGGCACCACGAGGTGTCGAACGACCCGGCCTTGTAGCAGTCCTCGCCGGAGTGGTTGCCGAACACCGGCGCGGTCCACGTGGAGTTCGTGGTCGCCTTGCCGGTGGCCCAGCCGGGGAGCTTGTGCAGGCCGAAGAAGTACTGCGTGCCGTCCTTGGTCGTGATCTTCCAGGCTTCGCCGTTGTTGTCGCCGTTGTCCTTGCCGGACAGGCGCTCGATCTTCGAGCCGTCGTCGCTGCGCAGCCGCCACGCGCCGGTCGCGTCGTCACGGACGAGTTCGCCGCCGCTGCCGTTGAGCTGCAGGGTGGCGTTGTCGGTGCGCCAGCACAGGTCACCGGTCTTCTTGGTGTTGTTGCTGTCCTTGGTGTCCGTGGAACAGCTGGCGTACCGGCGCTCGATGTAGCCGCCGGGGTTGAAGTCGAAGCCCTCACCGGCCCAGCTCGGCTGGTTGTTGGTCGCCGAGGTGTGCGCGTCCACCGAGCCGGACGAGTACGACAGCGACATGTCGGGGTCGGGCCCGTCCAGCGCGGGTGGCGCTTCCATCTCGTACTGCCAGGAGAAGTCACCCGACGACGCGCCCGTGGACCACGTCGAACCCGGTGACAGCGAGGACGCCTGGAAGTCACCGGCGCCCGAGGACGGGCCCGCGGTGACCGCGAACAGTTGGTTCTCGCTCGGCGTCACGTCCGCGGTGAGCGTTCCGTTGCCGTCGTTGCGTGTGCTGAGCGTCTTCGGTTGGCAGTCAAGGGCGTCCGGTGTGCTCAGGGCACAGTCCGGCAGCACCGCCAGCTTGAGCCGGTTGGCCCAGTCGCCGCCGAAGGCGTCACGGAAACCGGAGTAGTCGACCTCGACCGCCAGCGGCTCGTCACCGGCGCCCGCCACACGGAACGCGGGGCCGTCGAGACGCTTGTCGAGCACTTCGACGCGGATCACGTCGTTGCTTGCCCGCGCGGCGGTTTCCTTGCGGGACACCCGGATCGGGCCGGGTGTGGTGCTGCTGCGCTGCTGTGCGCCGACCTCGGTGACGGATGGCTTGGGCCATTCGACCTTCGGCGATGCCCTGAGCGCTTTTTCCTCGGCGGCGTCCGGCCCGGTCGGCTGCGCCGGGATGGTCCGCACCGGGATGGCCTGCTCCCGTGCCGCCGACCAGTCCGGGGCCGCAGCGGCTCCCGCGGTCGGCGCGGTGATCGTGACCAGGCTGGCAGTGACCGCGAAGGCGATCCCCACTCCTGCCAGCCGGTATCTTCTTCGAATCATTCGGTTGTGCCCCTCCAGCTAAAAGGCAAACCCCCCAGACCCCCAATTCTCGGGGCGAAGCACAACCCGGATCACCCTTTTGCACAATGCCGCAAAGCTGTTCACAAAACGGTGATCTTGTGTTAATTCGACGTGAGGTTGGCGAGTCTGTCCAGGTGGGAAGCTTTGTGAAAACTGGGAAGGCGTAGGCAATGCTGTAATCGGAGTAATCCGATGTGAGATTCTACGGCTCTCGCCTGGTGCGTGAATATAAAAAATGCTTCCACGGTCAACGGGGCGTGGTCTCGGTGATCCCCATGATCTCACTGTGCCCGTTCGCCGCCGCCGCTGCCATCGGCTGGCCGAATCTCCCATGCGCGGGAGCCGGGCGAGGGCTAGGTTTCCCAAGCCGGACATGTGGGGGTGGGCAGTGTTGCGCTCGAATCGGCCGTTCACGGCGCTGTTGTGTGCCAGGTCGGTGTCGTTTCTCGGCGATTCGCTCAGCCTGGTGGCCCTCATGCTGCATGTGGCCGGCACGACCGGCGAGGCGCTGGCGGTGGCGTTGTTGCTGCTGGTCGGGGATTTCGCGCCGTCGCTGCTGGCTCCGCTGGCAGGCACAGTCAGTGACCGGTTCGATCTTCGCCGGGTGATGATCGTGTGCGACCTGGTGCAGGGGGCGCTGGTCGCGGTGATCGCGTTCGTGCTGCCCGCCCTGCCGCTGCTGATGGTTCTGGTCGGGCTGCGATCCGTGGCCGGGCAGGTGTTCCAGCCCGCGTCCCGCGCGGCGGTGCCCGCGCTGGTGCCCGACAAGGACCTGGAGGCGGCGAATTCCCGGCTCGGGTTCGGTACGAACGGCGCGGAGGCGGTCGGTCCGCTGATGGCCGCCGCGTTGCTGCCGTTGCTGGGAATTCGGGGCGTGCTGCTGGTCGACGCGGCCACGTTCCTGATCTCGGCACTGGTTCTGGTCCGGCTGCCGCGGTTGGCCCCGGTCGTGGATCGGGAGCGGACGTCGTTCCTGGCGGATGCCAAGGCCGGTCTCGGCTACATCGTGTCGGTGCCGGTCGTTCGGGCGATCGGGGTCGGGTTCTGCGTCGTGGTGGCGTTCAACGGCGTCGACGATGTCGCGTTGGTGTTCCTGGCCACGGACTCGCTGGGTGGCGGGCAGTCCGCGGCCGGGCTGCTGCTGGCCGGTGTCGGTGTCGGCTTGTTCGTCGGGTACCTCTTGCTGGCGCGTGGTGCGGGGCGGCTGCCGATGGTGCCGTTGTTCCTGGCCGGGCTGGCCGTCAGCAGCGCGGGGAACCTGCTCAGCGGCGTCGCGTGGGCGGTGGCCGCGGCGTTCGTGATGCAGACCGTGCGCGGGATCGGGATCGCCGCGATGGACGTCGGCGCGAACACACTGCTGCAGCGAACGGTGCCCGCGGACATGCTGGGCCGCGTGTTCGGCAATCTGTACGGCGCGATCGGCGCGGCTGCCGCCCTGTCCTATGTGGCTGGTGGAGTGCTGCTGGACCTGACGTCGCCACGGATCACGCTTGTCATCGCCGGGACAGGAGGGCTGATCGCCACCATTGTCACCGCGATCGCGCTGCGCAGGCGTGGAGTTGGCTCAACCCGATGAGCGGGTGTGCAGGGTGTCGGAGATCGCCTCGGCGATCCGCTGGACGATCGGGGCGACCTTGGTCACGATCTCGTCGGTCAGCCTGCCTTCCGGGCCGGACACCGAGATCGCGGCCGGGCTCGGGGTTCCCTTGACGGGCACGGCGATGCACCGCACGCCGAGTTCCTGCTCGCTCTCGTCGAGGGCGTAGCCGCGGTTGGCGATCTCGGCGAGGTGGCGCAGCAGCAGTTCCGGGTCCTGGAACGTGTTCGGTGTGTACGCGGGCATTCCGGTGCGCCTGAGCAGGTCGCGGACGTCGTTCGGCGGCATCTGGGACAGCATCGCCTTGCCGACACCCGTGCCGTGCGGCAGCAGGCGGCGGCCGACCTCGGTGAACATGCGCATCGAGTGCCGGGACGGCGCCTGGGCGACGTAGACGACCTCGTCGTGTTCGAGCACGGCCAGGTTCGCGGTCTCGCCGACCTCGTCGACCAGTTCCGCCAGCAGCGGGCGGGCCCACGTGCCGAACTGCCGTCCCGCGTTCTCGCCGAGGCGGATCAGCCGCGAGCCCAGCGCGTAGCGTCGGTTGGGGTGCTGGCGCACGTAGCCGAGCGCGACCAGGGTGCGGATCAGCCGGTGGATGGTGGGCATGGGCAGCCCGGACGTCGTCGCCAGCTCGGACAGGCTGGCCTCGCCGCCCGCGTCCGCCAGGCCTTCCAGCAGGTCGAAAGCGCGTTGCAGAGACTGCACACCGCCGTTGGTCCCTGGGGCCAATGCCGTCTCCTCGTCACATTGAAGTTCCGCTATCCAGAAATTATAGTCCGAAGTGCAGAAGAAAGGAGCACACTCTTGCCCGATTCTGATCGGATCCTGACGCCTGAGGCCCGCGCCTTCCTCGAAGGCCTGCACAGCGCGTTCGGTGCCCGACGAGACGAACTGCTGGCCAAGCGGTCCGAACGCCGCGCCGAGGCGGCCCGGACCGGCCGCCTGGACTTCCTTCCGGAGACCGCCGACGTGCGGTCGGCGGACTGGCGCGTGGCGCATGCACCGGATGACCTGACCGACCGGCGAGTCGAGATCACCGGCCCGACCGAACGCAAGATGGCCATCAACGCGCTGAACTCGGGCGCCCGCGTGTGGCTCGCCGACCTGGAGGACGCGAACACCCCGCACTGGGACAACGTGATCGGCGGCCAGGTCAACCTGTACGACGCCGTGCGCGAGACAATCGAGCTGACCACGCCCGAAGGCAAGGAGTACAAACTCAAGCCGGGCAGGCACGCGACCATCGTGATGCGCCCACGCGGCTGGCACCTGGACGAACGCCACCTGGAGTTCGACGGCAGGCCAGCGGTCGGCGCACTGGTCGACTTCGGCCTCTACTTCTTCCACAACGCGAAAGAGCTGCTGCAGCGCGGCAGCGGGCCGTACTTCTACCTGCCCAAGATGGAAAGCCACCTCGAAGCCCGGCTGTGGAACGACGTGTTCACGCACGCGCAACGCGAACTGGGCATCCCGCACGGAACGATCCGGGCGACCGTGCTGATCGAGACCATCCCGGCCGCGTTCGAGATGGAGGAGATCCTCTACGAGCTGCGCGACCACGCCTCCGGCCTGAACGCGGGCCGCTGGGACTACCTGTTCAGCGTGATCAAGTACTTCCGGGACGCGGGCAAGGACTTCGTGCTGCCGGACCGCAACTCGGTCACCATGACCGCGCCGTTCATGCGTTCGTACACCGAACTGCTGGTGCGCACGTGCCACAAGCGTGGGGCGTTCGCGATGGGCGGGATGGCCGCGTTCATCCCCAACCGCCGCGACCCCGAGATCACGACCCAGGCATTGGCCAAGGTCCGCGACGACAAGAGCCGTGAGGCAGGCGACGGATTCGACGGCTCGTGGGTCGCGCACCCCGACCTGGTCCCGGTCTGCCAGGAGGTCTTCGACGGCGTGCTGGGCGACAAGCCCAACCAGCTGGACAGGACCCGTGACGAGGTCTCCGTGACCGCGGACGACCTGCTGAACGTCGCCGCGACACCGGGCTCGGCCACCGACGCGGGTCTGCGCGCGGCCGTCGACGTGGGCGTGCGGTACATCGCGTCCTGGCTGGCGGGCAACGGTGCCGCGGCGATCCACAACCTGATGGAGGACGCGGCCACCGCCGAGATCTCCCGTGCCCAGGTGTGGCAGTGGGTGCGCAACGGCGTCGTGCTCGACACCGGTGCGGCCGTGACCGCCGACCTCGTGCGCGAGGTCCTCGCCGAGGCCCGCAAGGAGCTCGACGGCCTGCCACACCTCGACGCGGCAGCCGAACTGTTCGACCAGGTCGCGCTGGCCGACGACTTCGTGGACTTCCTCACGCTGCCCGCGTACGCGAAGATCGACTGATGCTGCTCGACGGACCGACGATCGCGTCGCTCACCGCTCGCTTGTCCGAAGTGGACGAGCGGCGGGCGGCGCGGTACCCGGGCGGTCGCGGCGGGCGCCAGCCGGTGCACACGTGCTACGTGCCCGCCTCCCGGATCGGGCCCACCACCCCGCGCGACTGGGGCGAGCAAGCGCTTGCGGCCTTCGAGGAGCACGGCTTCGACCTCTCGCCCGACCTGACGGAGCGGGTCAAGGCCAAGCTGGTCAACGAGCCGGTCGAGGACCTGCGGATCGACTTCGAGGACGGCTACGGCGCACCGGGCACCGAGGACGACGACGCCCGGCACGCGGCGGGCTGCCTGGCCCGCTGGCACGCCGACAGCATCGCGCCGTTCTCGTCCGGGCTGCGGATCAAGTCGTTCGACACGCCCGCACTGCGCGACCGCGGCATCCGGACGCTGGACATCTTCCTGGAGACACTGCGGGACCTGCCGCCCGGTTTCGTGATCACGTTCCCCAAGGTCACCGCGGCCGAGCAGGTGGAGGTCTTCGCCGACCTGCTGGCGGTGTTCGAGCAGCGCCTCGGCTGGCCGACCGGGTCGCTCACCTTCGAGATCCAGGTGGAGACCACGCAGGCCATTGTGGACAGCGACGGTCGCCTCGCCATCCCCGCGTTCGTCGCGGCCGGTGGTGATCGCGTGGTCGGCCTGCACTTCGGGACCTACGACTACACGGCGGCCGTCGGCCTCGGCGCGGGACAGCAGCACCTCGGCCACCACGCGTGCGACTTCGCCAGGCACGTGATGCAGGTGTCCGCGGCCGGAACGGGAATCCGCCTCTCGGACGGGTCGAGCAACGTGCTTCCGGTCGGGGACACGCCGAAAGTGCTCGCCGCCTGGAGTATCCACTACGGACTGGTCCGGCGGTCGTTGGAGCACGGGTTCTTCCAGGGCTGGGACATGCATCCCGCTCAGCTCGTTTCCCGGTACGCGGCCGTGTTCGGCTACTACCGGGAAAGCCTCGACAGCGACGCACGGCGACTGGCCGCGTACGCCGAGCGGGCGAGCGGCGGGCAGGGCGGCGTACTTGACGAACCAGCCACCGCGCAAGCGCTTTCGGCGTCGTTGTTGCGTAGTGTGGACTGTGGTGCGGCCACGGCCGAGGAGATCACCCAGGCGACGGGACTCCACCTGGACGTGTTGCGCGCGTACCACAGGAGGGCGATCAGTTGACCACGGCAGTCTCCACGCAGAGCGGCATCGGGACGAACGCGCAACGCCCCGACGGCGTACTGAAGGTCCGCGGCGAGTTCGCGTACGCCTCGGACCTGTGGCACGAGGACATGCTGTGGGGCGCCACCGTGCGCAGCCCGCATCCGCACGCGCGGATCACTGCCATCGACATCACCGAAGCGCTGAAAGTGCCCGGCGTCCATGCCGTGCTCACCCACGAGGACGTCCCCGGCACCAACCTCTACGGCCTTGAACACGCCGACCAGCCGGTACTGGCCGCGGATGTCGTCCGCTACCAAGGCGAACCCGTCGCACTGGTGGCCGCCGACCACCCGGAGACCGCCCACCGCGCCTGCCAGCGAATCGAGGTCTCCTACGAGATCCTCGAGCCTCTCGTCGATACGGAAGCCGCGGCGCACAACGGAAGCGTCGTGAAACACGTACGGATCCGGCGCGGCCCGCAGGACATCACCGCCGATGTCGTGGTCTCCGGTGAATACGAAGTCGGCATGCAGGACCAGGCCTTCCTCGGACCGGAATCCGGCATGGCGGTACCGGCGGTGGACGGTTCGGTCGACCTGTACGTCGCGACCCAGTGGTTGCACGTCGACCAACGGCAGATCGCGGTGGCGCTCGGTCTGCCGCTGGAGAAGGTGCGGCTGACCCTTTCCGGCGTCGGTGGTGCGTTCGGTGGCCGTGAGGACCTGTCGATGCAGGTCCACGCGTGCATGCTGGCCCTGCACGTCGGCAAACCGGTGAAGATGGTCTACAACCGCGAGGAATCGTTCTACGGACACGTGCACAGGCACCCGGCCCGGCTGTACTACGAGCACGGAGCCACCAGGGACGGCAAGATCGTCTACGTCAGGTCCCGGATCTACCTGGACGGTGGCGCCTACGCGTCCAGCACCGGCGCGGTCGTGACCAACGCGGCCACACTGGGATTCGGGCCGTATGAGGTGCCCAGCGTGACCATGGACTGCTGGGGCGTCTACACGAACAACCCGCCATGCGGCGCGATGCGGGGATTCGGTGCCGTGCAGGCGGCTTTCGCGTACGAGTCGCAGATGGACAAACTGGCCGACGCGCTGGGCATCGACCCGGTCGACCTGCGGCTGCGCAACGCGATGAGCGAAGGCAGCATGATGCCGACCGGCCAGGTCGTCGACTCGGCGGCCCCGGTCGCCGAACTGCTGACGCTCGTCCGCGACAAACCTTTGCCCGCCAAGGGAACCGAGCTGACTGACATGCCCGGTGGGGTGTCCAACACAACGCACGGTGAAGGCGTTGTGCGCGGCGTGGGCTACGGCGTCGGCATCAAGAACGTCGGTTTCTCGGCCGGTTTCGACGACTACTCGACCGTACGGGTCCGGCTGGCGGTGATCGGCGGGGAGGCGGTGGCGTCCGTGCACACCGCTGCGGCCGAGGTCGGCCAAGGCCTGGTCACGGTCCTCCAGCAGATCACACGCAGCGAGTTGGGTGTCGAGAAGGTGACCGTCGAACCGATGGACACGAACATCGGCGACGCGGGTTCGACATCCGCCTCACGCCAGACGTACGTGACCGGCGGGGCACTGCGAGCAGCGTGTGCGGCCGTGCGTACCGCCCTGTACCAACGAATGGACGGGCCACTGGACAGCGGCAGGATCGCCGAGGCGCTCGGCACGGACGTGATCGACGAGGTCGTCGAGTGGCGGCACCGCCCGACACATCCACTCGACCCGGGAACCGGCCAGGGCACCGCGCACGTGCAGTACGCGTTCGCCGCGCACCGGGCGGTCGTCGATGTCGACGTGGAACTCGGCCTGGTGAAAGTGGTCGAGCTGGTGTGCGCCCAGGACGTCGGCAAGGCGATCAACCCGGAGGCGGTGCTCGGCCAGATCCACGGCGGCACCGCGCAGGGCCTCGGCCTCGCGGTGATGGAGGAGATCCAGTTGGCCGACGGCAAGATCCGCAACCCGTCGTTCACCGACTACCTGATCCCGACTGTGCTCGACATGCCCCCGATGATCGTCGACGTCCTCGAACGCCCGGATCCGCACGCGCCGTACGGGCTGCGGGGCGTCGGCGAGCCGCCGACGATCTCGTCCACTCCGGCGATTGTGGCGGCGATCCGTGCCGCGACCGGCCTGGCGCTGACGCGTGTGCCCATCCGGCCGGAACACCTAGTAGGAGAAAACCGACTCGTCGGCTGACAGGATCGCGGTTTTCGCGCTGGTCGGCCAGATCGCGGCCAGTTCGTCGGCCAGGGACGCGACCACGGCCTCGATGTCGGCACGCGCCGAGTCGTGCAGGGCCTCGGCCACGATCAGCACGGACGACGTCGTGTCGCGGATCGCGGACGTGGCGGCCTGGCGGTTGGTCCAGCGGCGCGCGTGTGCGCTGCCGGACGCGTCCGCGAACACGATCTCACCTGGCTCCGGGTTCTCCTCACCGCCCGCGAAGGTCGCGTACGTCTCGGTGCCGGTGGCTGGGCGCACTTCCAGGAATTCCGCCACGTTGGCCACGTCGAACACCGCGATCGGGACCGCATAGGCCAGCGACACCGCGTTGCACAGGTCGATCAGCGGGTGGATGGATGGCAGCGCGTCCTCCTTGCGGAACCGCCGCAGCAGCGACTCCGAGGCGCACCGGTACTGGGTGGGCTTGAGCCCCATCGCCGAGAAGGCCCGCCGCCACGCCTGGATCTCGGGGAACTCACCTTCCGCCGACTCGGCAAGACGAGATCGGGCGATGTCGTGGAACCGGACCAGGCGGTCGGCGACGGTGACATCCGGGATGATCCCGTCGGCGGCGAGCACACCGGGCACCAGATGGGGAAAGTCGCGCCAGACCTCAGAAGAGTGCGAGAAACGCATGTCTCATGCTACCGGTACTGCGCTCGACCGGAGTCGCCTCGACAGAGCCGACCGCTCTGCCATGATCGAAACATGGCCACAATCGTCGCGTTCCACGCTCACCCCGACGACGAAGCCGTGCTGACCGGCGGCACCCTGGCACGCCTTGCCGCGGAAGGCCACCGAGTAGTCATCGTCGTGGCCTGTGACGGCGTCGTGCGACCCGATCTTCGGGTTCCTGGCCGGTCGTGAGTGGTTCGTCGATCCGGCCATCACACCCACGGCCACCCGCCGCGACGACGTCCTCGACTAGCTCGGACGCCCCACCTGTCGGTCCGGTCGGCTGACCAGGATCCCGCCGATCAGCGCGGCAACGGCGGGGATCAGGAAGACACCGAACAGCCAGCGCGCGGCCGATGACGTGGTCGCCGGGTCGGCGAACCCGGTGGTGTTGGCGACCGCGCCCGCGATCGCGGAGCCGAACGCGATGGCGGTGAGCTGCACGGTCGTCAACGACGATCCCGCGATGCCCTGGTCGTCGTCTCCGGCCAGCCGCATCACGTTGGCGAACAGGTGTGGCCAGACGGCGCCGACACCCCACCCGGCCAGGATCAGTCCGAACCCGACGGTCAGGGCGACGGCGGCCGACGACGACCGCATCGGGCCGAACACGGTCAGCAGCACCAAACCGACGACCACGAACGCCGGTGAGGTGGCGATGACCAGCGTCCGCCGCTTGGTCACGCCGCTGAGCGCGAGCGACCCGAGCGTCCAGCCCGCCGCCATCGCAGCGCCGAGGTACCCGGCCTCCAATGGGTTGAGGCCCTGCAGCCGTTGGCCGAAGAACGGGACGAACACCTCGACCGCGACAGCGATGAGGAGGAAGCTCATGGTGAGGTAGATCCGGCGCAGCCGATGGTCGGCCGAGAAAGTGGCGGTGGGCATCACCCGCACCGACGCGCGGCGCTCGTGCCGAACCCAGAGCACCATCAACGCGGCCGCCAAGAGCAACCCGATGACGTTGACGCTCACCTGGTCGGACACGCTCGCCGAGGAAACCACCAGTACGGCGGCGGTCAGCAGGCCCAGCGCGACCCAGGGCACTCGGGACGCCGTCTGATCACCGGCCCGGTCCGGCAGCTTGGCCGCACCGAACGCCGCGATGATCGCGAGCAGCGGGACCAGCGTCCAGAACGCGCCCCGCCACTGGTGCGCCTGTGCCCAGACACCGCCGAGAGCAGGCCCGAGCAGGGTCGCGATGCCCCACATCGCCGAGATCATGGCCAGCGCTCGTGGCCACAGCTCCTCCTCGAACACAAGCCGCACGACCGAGTAGCACAGCGCGAACAACAGACCGCCTGCCAGGCCTTGGAGCGCCCGTCCCGCAAGGAGAACCACCATGGTCGGCGCCAGCGCGCACACGACGGTGCCGAGGAGCAGCGTCGCCGCGGACCAGCGATACGCCGCCCGTGGGCCGACCCGGTCGAGCACTGTCGACGCCAGGACGGATCCCAGCACCGACGCGACGGTGAAGATCGTGGTGGCCCACGCGTACAGGCGGGCACCGTCGATGTCCTCGATGACTGACGGCATGACCGTGGTCGCCAGGTACACGTTGACGGCGTGCAGTCCCACCCCGCCCCCGAGCGTGGCGGCCGTCGGCCCGTGCCCGCCTGTCAGCAACGCGCCCCAACCGGGTGCTTTCGTGCTTGTCACGACTTATCCCCATTTCATTACGCGCCGTTCCGTAATGAAAAAGGTATCCTGATCGGGTGGGTGACGGCAAACTCCGAGCTGGCCGCCCCCGGGACGTCGGCATCGACCACGCTGCCCGGGAGGCGACGCTGACACTGATGTCCGAGGTCGGGTACCGGGGCCTGGCGATGGAGGCGATCGCCCGCCGCGCCGGGACGAACAAGGCCGCGCTCTACCGGCGCTGGTCGAACCTGCCCGCGCTGGTGCTCGACGCGCTCGGCGCCAAGCTCGGTGACCTGCGCCCGCCGGACACGAACTGCACGATCTGCGACCTGTGCGACGCGATCAAACTCCACCTGGCGGTGTTCCGCCGCCTTCCACCGGACGCGCTGGCGTCACTGCACGCGGACTGCGACACCGACGAGACATTGCGGGCAACGTTCACCCGCACACTGTTCGACCCGCCACGCGCGGCGGTGGCGCAGGTCATCGACGCGGCATTCGCGCGCGGTGACCTGCGCCCCACGGTGAGCCGTGACCTCGTACTGGACCTGGTGGCCTCACTCGCGCACTACCGTGTCCTGTTCGGACATTCCCCGACCAGTGACAAGGACGTGGAGGACGCCGTGCACGCGCTGCTGCGCGGGATGGCGAGCGACTACGCGCACCTGGTCGCCGCCACCGTGGCCAAGGCAGCCGGGCACCCCCGCCACGTCAACGCCGACGGCCAGGTCCACGACTGGCACGCGCACTAGTGTCGAAGAACTGGCCGCCCATCAGGAAGAACGGTCGGTCGGCCCGGCGTCCTCCTGTTCGGTGATCCACGCGCGCAGCGCGGATGACCGAGTGAACGCGCGGGAGTACACCGCCGCGCTCAGCCAGGCCCGCGTGAACTCCTCGCCGGTGTCGGCCACCAACCGGCCGAACAGGTCGCGTTCCTGGTCGCGTGCCGTGGCCTCCAGCATGCCGAGCAGGTTCGCGCCGGTGACCAGGCCCGCACTGGCCAGCCGCGCCCGATCAGGCGACGGCGAGGAGGTCACCGGCATGCTCCGGCCACCGCCGACCACCCGGCCCAGCCAGCGGTCCAACGGTTCCACCGGCGACGACACACCGGCCGCGACCATCGGCACCGGCTCGGCGTCGCCGACATGAGCCCGCTGCAGCCGGTCGAGATCCACGTTCACCTGGCCGTCCCAGGAATCAGGCAGTCGCAGATCGTCGCCGCGGACAGCCAACGCCACGGCCGTGCCGGGCCGGTCGGTCAGTGGCCGGGCGATCACGAGCAGCCGCAGACCCGGCCGTCCGGCCAGCAGCCGCAGGTTCTCCCACCCGACACCGGACCCGGCCACCAGGTCCAGCGGGCGCGCATCGGCCGTGACCCGCAGCGCGGACCCGGTACCGCCGACCACCTCGGTCGTCAGGAAAACCAGGCCATCCGAGTCGAACGCCCGCCGCGCCTGGTCGGCCACCGGCTCGGCCCACAGCCGCGCGATCGGCTCCTCAGTCCAGGCCACGCCACTCGCCGCCACCGCACGCGCGGACGTCCCGGCGCCGATCCGCCCGTCGTCGGAAACGCTGGCAGACGGCAACAACAACCCGGCACGAGACAGTTCCCGGTGTGACAGGCCGGATTCGCCGACCGCGACCGGGCCCTCCGCCGCCGTCCGCACCTGGTCGGCACCGCCCGGCATGACCGCCGGGATCGTCCACAAGTGTCCCAACGCGTCAACCAGATGAGTCACCACCCCCGCGTACCCCGAGCCCGTCAGCACGGCTTCGGTGCACAGGCCGTACAGCCGCAGCGAACCCGTCGGACGGTACGCACGGCGGGCAACGCCCACCAGCGCGGCCAGATCGCCAGTGCCCGTGCGCAAACCGTGGCACACCACCAGAAGGTCGTGCACCTGCCCGGTGAGCTCCTCCCGGCGGTAGGCGGGATCCCCGGTCTGCGCGGCGAGCAGACTCGCCGCCACAGTCAGCCCGGCGGCGGAAGCCCGATGCAGACCGGCCAGCCGCGCCACGTGCACCGCACGAAGCAGCTCAGCCCTGGCCACCGCACCACTGCCCGACACACCGGCGCGCACGATCGTGCTTCCGGCGTGCCACAACAGGTCCGCCGCCACGGACTGGGACTGCGTGAGCTCCATCTCCGGCGGCGCGTCTCCGGCGGGCGGCGCCTCCAGCACCGTGCCCGAACCGACCGGCGCGACCGAGACAGCGATCGCCCGGTGCAGACATTTCGGGGCCAGCAAACACGAACACACCAAGTCAGTCGCTGTGGCCAGAACACCGTCGGTCAAGGTGAAGGTGAGCCGGGTGTCCTCGTCGACCACGACCGTGCCGGAGTCGTCGACTGTCCACGACTTGGCCTTGTCCAGCGCCGCGTCCAGGCGTTTACGCAGCCGGGTGGGCAGGTGGTCCAGTACTTCGGCGACAACCGGCGCCGCGACCGGCGGCAGCGTCATCATCGGACCTGGTCACCCACCCACCGAGCGAGTTCCTGCGGACTCAGGGCGGCCACCGGCATCCCCGCGGCGACCAGTTGACCCGCGACCGACACCGAGTAGCGCGGAGTACCCCGGTCGTCCAGGCTGGCGCAGCCAAGCAGTTTCACCCCGGTCCCAGCCAGATGCCGGACCTGGCCGAGCAACGCGCCGACCGGACCGCCTTCCTCGAAGTCGCTGATCACGACGATCATGGTGCGTTCCGGCACGCGCACCAGCGTCCGCGCGTGCGCCAACCCGGCGGCGATGTGCGTCCCGCCGCCCACCCTGACCTCCAGCAGCAGCGACAACGGATCGTCCACCCGGCCGGTCAGGTCGATCACCTCGGTGGAGAACGTGAGGAAATGGGTACTGAGCGCCGGAACCTTGGCAAGCACGGCCGCGGTGAGCGCGGCCCAGACAGTGGACGCCTCCATCGAGCCCGACACATCGACCACGAGCACCAGCCGCCAGTCGTTGCTCAGCCGCGCTCTGGTCCGGAACACCGGCCGTTCCGGAACGACCAGCACACGCCCGTCGGGCGATCTCCGCGCGGTGGCCAGGTTCGCCCGCAGAGTGCGGTTCAGATCGAGACTGCCGTTCGGCCTTCGGGACGGGCGGGGCAGGCGCAACCCGGTGAGCGCCGGGCGCAGCTGGTTGGCCAACTGTTTGCTCAACTCGTCGATCAGCCGGGAGACCAACGGCCGCAACCGGGCCACCGTCGACTCGGACAGGCCGCCCGTGAGCGAGAGAACGTTGTGCAGCAAGGCCATCGACGGTCGCACGGAGTCGGGGTCGATGTGCATCGCCGCGTCCAGCCTGCCGGACTCCACAGCCGCGGCCAGCACTTCTTCCCGGACCGTCGGGCCGAACAGGGCGTCCAGTTCCTCCGCCCACTCGCGTACGCCGGGGAAGGACTGTTCCTGCCCACCGCCTTCTCCTCCGACGTCGTCGGCTGCGCCTTCGCCTCGGTCGGCGCCGTAGAGCTCGTCCAGCGCCGAGGCGTATCGGGGCGCGCGTGACCGGTCGCCTTTTCGGCCGAGGACCAGGCGCCAGCGTGTGGCAGGCGGGAGCTCAGTTTCGGATGCGGGTGCCAGTTCGGTCGCGGTCGCGCCATGGGGGTGATCGGCGGAGGCTGAGCCGAAGGAACCATCGGCAAATCCAGTTGTCCACAACCCACCGGTAACCTGCTGACCAGGCATTATTGCCGGTAGACTGGAGCAGGGACGCCCCCCGGGTTGGGTGGGGGACTGTTTGTTGGGGTCGGAGAGGGCGTTTTCAGAGGTGGGTTCCCGGTGGGCGCGCTCAGGTGTGTGGCTGGGCAGTGGCAAGGCGTTGGCGGTGATGGCGTCTCGGGCAGCCAGGTCTGCTGCTATCCAGGCGGCGTGCTGGTCCGGGTCGATGGTTGCCTCGCCGGTTTTTTCGCCGGTTCGTTCTTCGACGGCGGTCAGTACTCGGGCGCGGGCGGCTGGGCCGATGTGGGTGAAGGCTCCGCGCAGTGCTGGTAGGCGGTCGAGGAAATCCTTGTCCGGCAGGGATTCCATTCGGTCGAACAGGGGGCCGACCGCCTCCGGTGTTTCCAGCAGCGGGGCGACCGCGGCCAGTACGCCGGTCAGTCTCCCGCGAAGCGCACGGCGTGTGTCGACGGTGCTCGCCGCGTCCAGCCATGACGCCGCACGGACGCCGAGTGTGTGGGGTGGGTCCAGGGCGAGCAGGACGCGTGTGGCTCCGGCCGCGCCTTGCATGAGCGGGGAGCCGTTGTCGGCCAGGTGTCGCAGCGCGGCGGCCAGTCGGAGGCCGGTGCCGCGGTCTTGTTGGCGTTGGCCGAGTTCGACGAGGGCGAGGGCGTCCGTGGGGTCGTTCGAACCGGACATGCCGTCGAGTTGTGCCGCGGCGGCGGTTTCCAGTGTGGTGGTGAGGGTTTCATGAGGGGGCAGGCGGTCGAGCAGAGTGAGGCCGTCCAGCAGTTCACGCACTGTGCCGGACGCGGGCAGTACCGTGGCCAGGTCGGTGAGCCGGTCGGCCACCAGCGGGTCCAGGTCGCAGTCCATCGCCGCACGTAGCCCGGACAGCACCTGCTCGGCGGTGCTCCCGCCCTGTTCCTCCTCGTGGAGCCGGTGTGCGCGCAGCCGTCCCTCGGCGGCTTGTTCCAGCGTTACGCCCCACAGTCCGGCTGCGGGCAGCACGGCTGCGGTCGCCGGGGTCCAGGTCACGGTCCAGCGGGCGGTCAACGCGTCGGAAGCGCCGAGACCGGTGGTGGTGCCCGCCTTGCCGTAGGGCACGCCGAGGACCTCCAGCCGGTGCAGCACCACCTGGCGGTTCCTGTCCATCGGGGACCGGAAGGTGTCCAGTCGCAGGTCCTTGGGTTTGCCCAGGTCCTTCGGGCCGGGCAGGCTGAGCTCGGCCAGCTGCGCCATGACGGCCGGGACCAGGCCGGAGCTCGGGGTGTCCGGCGCGAGCTCACCGGAGCGGGAGCCGACCAGCACGTCACCGGTCACTCCGGCCACGATCCGGCCGCGTCCCAACGGTTCCGCGTGTGTCAGCACGGACTGCACGGCTTCGATCACCTCGCCGCGGCCGGGTGCGGGCAGGCCGCGCAGGCTCGCCAGGTCCACGGCGACCCGCAGTGCTTCTCTGGCCTCACCCGGGCCCGCCGGGTGGCCTTGTTTCCGCAGGCCCGCGCAGATCCGGACGATGAAACCGGCTGCGGCGCGCTCCACGGCGGCCGGGTCGCCGCCTGCCTCCAGGACTGCCTGCTGCCATTCCGGGTCCCGGATGCCCGCCGGGTATCCGGACCGTTCGTCCAGCAGCGCGAAGGTATACGGCACCAGCGACGTGACCACATCGCCACTCGCGACCACGTCGGCCGCAGCGCCAGCACCGGGCAGCAGGGCGTTGGCGTGGAACGCGCCAACCACCGCTGCCATGCGGCGTGCTGGGGTGATGTGGCGGCGCATCCACGCCTCCCGGCGCAGGTCGTACGGATCGACGTCCCCGGCGTCCTGCCGCATCGCCCATCCGACGGACAGTGCCGCCCGCCGGACCGCCTCGGCGGACTGACCGGGCGCGGGCGCTTCGACCAGACGGTCCCACAGGTCCTCGCCGTCCCGGCCGCTGATGGTTCGCCGCAACGCTGCCTGGAACGGTGCCGCCGCGGGCCCGGTGGGCTCGCGGTAGCCGTCGCGTTCGGACAGCGGCAGGTCGAACGCGACCACCTCCACTCCGGACCGGTGTGCCCAGCGGATCGCGGCCAGTTCCGGCGAGAAGTCGGCGAACGGGTAGAACGCCAGCCGCCCGCCGTCCGGCGACGACCCGGCCAGCGCCACCGGCGCCGTGGTCCGTTCGTCGGCCAGCCACGGCAGCCACTCGCCGAGTTCCGTGGGCAGTTCGACCAGCAGCACCTCCGGGTCCGCCGCGGCGAGCAGGTCCGGCATGGCCACGGCGAGCGCGGGCGAGTGGTGCCGGACGCCGATCAGGTACGGCGTGCGACAGTCCGCCAGCGCGGCGACTGCGTCGGCGGGATCACCCGACTCAAAGGGCATCTCAGGACTCCAGCACTCCTCGCAGTTCCCACAGTCTGCGCCACAGCCGGGCACCCGATTCGGCTCGCCTGCGCACCGCGCCGTCCCAGTACCCGAGCAGCCTGGCCGCGTCCGCCGGATCGTCCTTGCGCACCACGCCAAGCAGGTGACCGGGCAGCAGGGACGCCGGATCCCGGTCGCCGGAGAAGTACGCCGCCGACAACCCGAGCGACGTCGCCACCGACACCGCTTCCGCCGTGCTCATCACGGTCGACGGCCGTTCCACGCTCCAGCCCTCGACCGACACACCGCTGCGCAGGTCGCGGAACGCCGTGACCAGCGCCTCCAACACCGCGTCGTCCACTGTGTACTCGGCTGACGCGCGTTCCAGCGCCGCTTTTGCCTGCCTGCGGACCAGTTCCGTCTCCGCGGCCAGGTCCGCGATCGGGCCGACTGTCTCGAAGTTGAACCGGCGCTTGAGCGCCGCGGACATCTCCGAAACACCCCGGTCCCGCAGGTTGGCCGTGGCGATCACGGTGAACCCGGGCGACGCGTGCACCGCACTGTCCTCACCGGACAGTTCAGGCACCGCGATCCTGCGGTCGGACAGGATCGAGACCAGCGAGTCCTGCACCTCCGGCAAGCAGCGGGTCACCTCCTCCACACGCGCCACCGCTCCCGTGCGCATCGCGGTCAGCACCGGGGACGGCACCACCGCACGCGGCGACGGCCCCTCGGCCAGCAACAGCGCGTAGTTCCAGCCGTACCGCAGCTGGTCCTCCGTTGTGCCTGCCGTGCCCTGCACAACGAGCTGACTGCTGCCGCACACCGCCGCCGACAACAGCTCCGACAGCATCGACTTCGCCGTGCCCGGTTCGCCGACGAGCAGCAGGCCGCGTTCCCCGGCGAGCGTGATCACGGCCCGTTCGACCAGCGCCCGCTCGCCGACGAACTTCGGGCTGATCGCCTTCTTGCCGCCGAGTTTCCCGCCGTCGCTGCCCATCACGAACGTCACGACGGCCCGTGGCGTCAGCTTCCAGCCAGGTGGCCGCGCGCCTTGGTCGTGCTCAGCGAGGAACTCCAGTTCGTCACGGTAGGCGTCCTCGGGCGGGTCGACCTGGCGGTTCATCGCCGTCCCTTCGTGTTCAGCTCTTCGTAGGCAGGGGCGTCACCCGATTCGACTCGCTGCCACGCCGTGCGGAACAGCTCGGCCACGGGACCGGCCGGGACGATCACGCCGTCCGCTTCGCCGTCGTTGCCGAGCCCGAACAGCGGCGCCTTCCACGTCTCCAGTGGCAGGTGCGGGGCCTTGAGCGCCAACCAGCCGCCGGGCAGGAACAGTGTGCGGCCCGCGCGGGCCCGCTTGGCCGTGAGCACCAGATCGGTTTCGGCCAGCACGGCGCGTGCTTTCTTCAACCGCGCGGCCTTCCAGCCGGTCCACACGGCCACCCGCTTGTCGGTCGGGTCCGGCAACGCCAGCAGTTGCAGGTAGAGCACGGCGGAGTCGCGGTCCAGGCCGTGCTTCTCGGCGACTGCGGCGACCAGGTCCGGCACGGACACCTCGGGGTTTTGGAAGTACGCCTCGGGATCAGCGCCTTCCGGCGCGCGCTGCGCACACGCCTCGGCCAGTTCGTCACTCGTCACCCGGCGCAGATCCAGTGCCGCGGACGTCTCGCCGGTACCGGCCACGGCTTCCAGTGCTTGCAGCGTCTTCTCGTGTTTCGGCTGATAGGCGGCGGGGCGGAGGAAGAGGCTGTACGCGTTACCACTGCTGAGGACGGTCAGCCAACCGTCCACGTCGAACGATGTCGGGTTCTTGTCGGTCCGGCCGAGCACGGCGCCCACGTCTTCGAACGCGTACGCCCAGCCCACGGACATCAGCAAGTCCTTGTTGCGCAACCGATCGCGAATCGCGGCCACCGAGACGGAAAGCTTGTCGCGCAGCGGCGACCCGACCGGCAGGTGGTAGGCCAGCCACGGCAGGACCTGGCTGGTCATCGCCAGGTGTCTGGTCCGGAAACCGCCGTCGTTCTCGTCGGCGATCACGATCTCGTCGTCCTTGACCGTTATCTTGGAGTCGACCCGCAGCCACGAGCAGGTCTCCGGGTTGAGCACCCCGGTCAGCGCATCGGTCACGCCTGCGGACACGATCGCCTGGTTGACCTCCGTGACCAGGTCGTCAGGCACCTGCTCCCGTTTGCCGAACAGTCCGACCCAGTGCTCGGCCAGGCCCGCGAGGTCCGGCCCGTCGGTCCACAGTGTCGCCGGGTCGGCCGGGACGGCCGCCTCCAGCAGGTCGAAACTGGTGTGGTGGCTCAGCTGCTTGAGCCGCTCCTTCGCGGCCTTCGCGTCCGCGGTCTTCAGGCCGAGCGTCTTGCGCAACTCGGCGTCCTTCGCACCGGGCCGGTAGGTCTGCACACCGGGCAGGCCCGCGAGCACCAGGGTCGCCTCCGCGGTGCTCATCCCGGTCCGGTTCGCCAGATCCGGGACCCAGCCCGGGTTCCACACCAGCGGGCCGTGCTCGGCCAGCGCGTCGAGGAACCGGGTGGTCCGGTCGGCGCCGAACGTGCTCGGCCGGTGCTCGCTGGTGAGCACCCAGTCGGGCGGGAGGGCGAACTGGCCGGGCGTCGCCGAGTACTGCAACGCGAGCCAGTGACCGCCGTACTGGCCTTCGGTCAGCACCAGGTTCCCGTCACCGCATTCCAGGAACCGCACGACGTGGTCGTAGTGATCGTTGTCCTGGTTCGGCTGCTGCACCCGGACCACCCGGTAGTGTCCACTGTCGACAATCCCGGCGTCGGCGACGGTCCGCAGCAGGAATGCCAGCGCGGTGCGCTCGTCCTCCGTGGCGAACGGTGACGCGGCCCGCCACGCCAGAGCGCCGACGTGTGCCACATAGGTCGGCCAGTCCCTGGGCGTCGGGGAAACGGACTTCTCCGGCCCGGCGGCGGCTGTCCAGCGGGGGATCGCGGCGAACAGTTCGGGCAGTGGGCTGGCCGTGGTGGGCTGCGGTGAGTAGCCCCGGCCGTCCCTGAGCCAGGTCAGCGCGTCGCTGAGGACACCGTCGGTGACAGTGGTTTCGGCGGCCTTGCCGATGTCCTGCCTCCGTGCGGCGGTCTCGCGGATCTTGCCGATCTTGGCGGCCAGCTCGGTGGCGAACGCGATCGCGCCGCGAACGGCCTCGGCCAGCGCGGGATGGGTGATCTGCGGAAGCACTTCTGCGACAGTGGATTCGGACTTCGGCTCGGCGAGCAGCCGTGCGGCGAGTTCGACGCTGATCGCGCGCAGCGCGAGCGACCCGGCTTCGTCACGGACGCGCATGTTGTGCCACCACTCGACCGGCGGGATCAACACCGAGCCCTGCCCCAGTTCCGGCCAGTACTTGTCGATGTTCAGTGTGGCAAGCAGTTCGTTGTCCTCCGTGGCCAGCATCGGCTGGTCGTAGTGGGACCAGCACACGGTCACCAGCTGGTCGCTGCCGGGGAACCGGATCGCCGCGACCGGCGGGTGCTGCCCCTGGTAGCGCACGGTTCGGCCGTCGATGCCCTGGCCGGTCCAGCTGCCGTCCTGCTCCTCGCGGACTCGCCAGCCGACCATGCCGTCCGCGACTCCGAGTGGGCTGTTGCGGGAGTCAGCCGGATGCAACCAGGAGACGTTCACGTCCAACGTGGCCCCGTCGGCGGAGAAGTCCTCGAAGAAAGCGGGCAGGCTGCTGCGCCCGGTGGCACCGGTGGCCGGGTCCACCTCATAGCACTCGCGGTACGTCGTCGACCAATAGTTGTGCCCGTCGCTGATCGCCTGGGCGCAGAGCGGGACGGCGGTGTCGCCGGGGTGCAGCGCTCGCCTGCCGGTGAACCGGCCGCCGCCGGGCAACGCGATCGACGACTCCAGTCGCCTGCGGTAGAACCAGCTGTCGCTCTCGTTGCCCGCGTTGAAGATCTTGTCCGGCTTGTCGCTCCAGTACGCGGGATTGTTCGCGCCGTTCCACCGGACGAGGAACTTGCCGTCCACATAGGCCGCTCGGACGTAGTGGTAGAAGTGGCCACGCGTGTCCTGCGGGATCCGCGTGGCGTGCTCGGCGAGAACGCCGTCCGGCCCGACCGCGATCAGGCGTTCGTCGTAGTACAGCACCAAAGCGGGCCACGCCTCACCCGCCACCGTCACCGGGTTCTCAATCCCCAACCCGTGCGGCTTGTCGCCGAGGAGTTCCGCCATCGCCTCGTCGAGCGCGGGCCAGCCGTACTCGTCGATCAGACCGCTGCGCAGCGTCTTGGCGAGGGCACCGGCCACGTCGATCGCGCCGATCCATTCGGCGTCCTGCGGGCTCAGGGCGTGCCGGAGCTGCCCGAGGTTGTACAGCGTGATCCGCAACGCGGCCATGCCGAGATCGCCGACGCGCTTGGCAGCGTCGTCCAGCCAGCGCCGCAACGCCATCCGCAGGCCGGGCACCTCCAGCAGCGCTTCGGCGAGTTGGGGCTGGTTGCTGTCGAGATGGCGGAGGATGCCGTTGGTCAGCGCTTCGTGGAACTGCTCCGCCGCGCCGAGGGCCGCGAGATCACGGCGGCCCGGTTGGTCGTCCGTCATCCAGCCCTGCACGTCGAGGTGCACGAGCTCGGCGGGCTCGACCACCGGGATCCGCTCGGCGAGACAGAGGTCGAGCAGGTCTACGTCGGCCGAACCGCGTTCGAGCAGGGCCACCGGCTCGCCGTCGGCCCGTAGCCGCTCGGCCATCCGGCCTGCCAGGTCGAGCAGCTGCGGCGACCGGGTGCGGGTCCAGGCCCGCGACCGGACGTCGGCGACCTCGGTCAGCCACGTTGCCCCGTAACCGGGATTGGTGCCTGTCTCGGTCAGCACTGTGGTCGCGCCGGACTCCGCGAGGATCTCCAGCCAGACCTCATGGCACTCGACCAGGTCAGGGACCGTGGCGACCAGCGTCTCGGCGAACTCGGTATCGGCCTTCGCCAACTGCGCCAACGACTTGCGGTACGCCTTCCAGAACCCGGCAGGCGCCCGGCAGATCGACTCCGACTCGAGGATGTCACGCAGGACACCGGCTTCCTCGTCGGCCACGTCCAGGCCCGCCGCCTTGGCCAACCGCTTCAGGTCGTCCGCCATCGCGGTGTACGGCGCGAGCCCGCCCTTCGTGCGCTCCACACACAGCATCCGGAACTGCGTGTACGCCTCGGCGGGCGTCGTGCGCGCGCCCAGCGCCTTGGCGTGCGCGGACAGCGACTTCACGTTCAGCGCGCCCGCGAACGCGAACTCCAGGAACACCTCACGCTGCCGGTCCTCGTCGATCGACAGCCCGTGCGTGGCCTCGGCCTCCCGCGCCTTGCCGAACATGGTGGCCGCGTACGTGGGACTGTCCAGGTCGAGGTAGATCCTGCCCGCCTGCTCGTAGAAGGTCGGCAGGAAGTGCGGCGCCGACCGGTCGAGCATGGCGGCCAGCTCGGTGAAGCCGTCCCTGGCCGCGCCCGCCTTGGACCGCGCCAGCCTGCTCAGCCGCTCGACCTCCTTGACCAGGTTGAGCGCGTGGTGCGCGTTGCCCGGGTCGTTGACGATCGCCCATGCCGGGAAACCGAGCGCCTGGCGCCGTCCGACGCCCACCGGGGTGATCTGCTCGGTGCCCTCGAAGCCCAGGTACTCCAGCGTCAGGTCCTCGGCCTGGCCGAGGCTGTCGGCCACCAGCCGGACCACCGGCCTGTCCGGCAGCCCGGGATGCCGGTAACGGCGTGCCGAGAACCGGTCGGTGTCGTCTCTGCTGGGCTTACCGGGAACGATTCCGCCCGCCTGGATGACGTTCATGCCGCCTCGTCCTCCACCACGCGCTCGTCGAACAGGGTGGCTGCCATCCGGACGCCCTCCGACCAGGCGACCGGGGTGACGTCCAGTACGGACAGGGTGGTGCCGTCAGGTAGGCACCAGGTCAGCGCCCCGGTGTACGTCTCGTAGGCCGGGTCGCCCTCGCCGATCCAGTAGCGCGCCTCGATCACCTGGTCGTTCTCGTACACCGGGTGGACGGCGAAACCGCCGCGGACCTGGTAGCCGAGTGTCCGGCAGCGGGCCTGGACGAACCGGAGCTGCTCGAACTTGCCGTTCTCGAACTCGCCGACCGAGTCGGCGCCTTCCGGCACGTCGTCCGGGCGGACCGCGACCAGCCGGTACAGCTGCTGGACCTGCTGGTCGACGCCCAGTTCCGCGCCGAACTCGCGCAGCTCGTCCAGCGTTTCCTCGCCGAGCAGGGCCGGGTGCGGGATGGTGACGGCCGTCGGTGTGCGGCGGACCGTGTCGCCGTCCAGGTTGACCAGCCCGAGCCCACGCTCCGGGTCGGCGTCCCGCAGGAAGCCGGTCTCGTCGTCGGCCACCACGACCAGATCACGCAGCGCTCCCTGCCACGCCGGGTCGGGCCACACCTCCGTCAGCACCGTCAGCGGCACCGGCAGGGAACGGACCATCCAGCGATCGACCGTGGCGAGGCACTCCGCCTCGTGCCGCGTCAGCCACTCGGCGAGCTGGCGCAGCTGGACCACGCGGGCGTCGTCCTTCAGCGCCGCGGGCACGGACGTGAGCTCCTTGCCCTTCGGGTTGCGGCACACGACCTTGCCGTTGTCGGCCAGCCGCACCTGGTAGCCGGAATCGGTGTCGAACCAGGTCACGGGGACCCCCAGAGAAATCGATCTGTCGGATGCCGGGCACGGTAGCGGTCCCCACCGACAAACTACGAGTGGATGGGGAACGCCGCCATGTCAAAGAGTCCGACCAAGGCTGTCCGGGAACGTTCCCACGGCGGGAACGGGTCCGCCTGAGCCGCCGGGCACCGGCGTGCGGCACGATTGACCCATGGCCATGCTGAGCTACGCGGACGCGGTGAAGTTGCTGGGCGCCAAGGAAAGCAAGATCGTCACGGCGCTCGACAAGGTTCTCGGCGGTGCGCTGCTGGCAGGCTCGGGCGTCGACCTGTGGGGCCTGCTCGGCTGGTTCGACGCGAAAGCCGAGTTCATCCGGCTGTCGCATGAGCTGGTCACCAAGGTCTCCGGCCGTCGGCTGTCCCGCCACGACCGCACTGAGCGCCTGCACGCCGCGCACACGGTGATCGTGCTGGTGGCGTTCTTCGAGGCGTTCGACGAGCTCGAACTGGGCCTGGGAACCAAGGACCTCGGGCCGACCAAACAGCACGGGAGCGGCCTGCCGAGCCCGACGATCTACGGCGACGAGATGCTCTACGCCGCCGTGCCGGTGCCGGGCCCCGAGTTCCCACACGACCGGTACATCGAGGAGCTGACCACCTGGTATACCGAATTCGCGGTGGACCTGCGCAAGACTGTCAGCCAGCTGGCCATCTGGGACAGTCTGAACGAGACACGACAGGGCTTGGTGCACGACCGCGTTGGCGACAAACTGCCGCCACGCGCTGTCCGGCGTTACGAGGAGCTGTTTCGGCAACTGGCCGCCGACTTCCCGGAGGTTGCCTACTGGCGGCAGTCCCACGAGACCCAAGCCCTGGGCACCGCACTGGCCAGGCTCGAAACGGCACTCGAACCGATCACCACCGGTGACTCGCCCAGCGAACGACGCGCCGAACTGGCCCGCAGGTACCGGGCCATGCTCAACCACTCGATCATCGAGCCGGACCAGGTGCCGGACGGCCTGTCGATCCCGAAGCTCGCCGAGTGCTACGTCGACCCGAACTACCAGGTGTGCGAGAGCGATCCCGGAGCGTCCTTCGCCAGCAAGGAGTGGTGGGACGGCAAACCGGTGCGCCACGACATCCACCTGTTCCTCGCGGGATACCTCACCTCGCCGCGCGCGGCGATCGCGCCCTTGCTCGTGCTCGGCGACCCCGGTTCGGGAAAGTCGGTCCTCACCAAGGTTCTCGCGGCTCGCCTGCCCGCGAGTGACTTCCTTGTGCTGCGCGTGGAGTTGCGCACCACGCCAGCCGACACGGACATCCGGGAGCAGATCGAGCACGGCCTGCGGGAACTGTTGCAGGAACAGGTCAACTGGCCAACGCTGGTCCGTTCGGCCGGAGCGGCGTTGCCCGTGGTGGTCTTGGACGGCTTCGACGAGTTGTTGCAGGCCACCGGTGTCAGCCAGACGGACTACCTGACCAGGATCGCGCGGTTCCAGCGCGACAGCGCCGAACTCGGCCGCCCGGTCGCGTTCGTGGTGACCAGCCGGATCAGCGTGGCCGACCGGGCCGCGACGCCCAAGGACTCTGCGGTACTCCGGCTGGTGCCGTTCCAGGACACGCAGATCGCGCAGTGGTTGCGTGTGTGGAACCGTGTCAACGCCCAGTACTTCACCAACAAGGGCCTCGGCCCGCTGGCCGCTGGGATCGTTGCCAGATATGCGGATCTGTCGGAACAACCACTCCTGCTGTTGATGCTGGCCCTCTACGACGCGGACGGGAACGCGCTGCACAACTCCGGTCTGATCCGTGAGGCGGAGTTGTACGAGCGGCTGCTGACCACGTTCGCCCGCAGGGAAGTATCGAAGAACGTCGACCACCGCTCCGAAGGCGAGATCGCCGACGCGGTGGAGGCGGAGCTGCAACGACTGTCTATTGTGGCCTTTTCGATGTTCAACCGTGGCACGCAGTGGGTGTCGGAACAGGATCTCGACGAGGACTTGGGCGCTTTGTTGCCGCGTAAGCAGGGCAGGCGAGGGACGCGGGCGCCACTGGGCGCGGGCGAGGCCGTGCTCGGCCGGTTCTTTTTCGTCCAACGGGCACAGGCGATCCGCGACGAACGGACGCTGCGGACTTATGAGTTCCTGCACGCGACCTTCGGCGAATACCTGGTGGCCAGGGCGACGTGGCAGATCCTGCGCAACATGACTGTGGTGGAAAGCAGCCGACGCCCGACATTCACGGCCGTCGTCGACGATACAGAGCTGTACGCGTTGCTGTCCTTCGCGCCGCTGAGTTCGCGCGCACCAGTTATTGGATTTCTGCGGGACATGTCGGCGCAGCTGACGGTCGAGGACCGCGCCGTGCTCGCCGACCTGTTGATCGGCATGTTCACAGTCGTGCGCCAGCCACGACCGAGCCAGGCCTTCGCGGACTACGAGCCGATCGGGCAGTCGATGGCCGGTCGACAGGCCGTGTACAGCCTGAACCTCGTGTTGCTGATCGCCATGGTGAAAGCGATGGTGACCGGCACCGAACTGTTCGGCGAGAACAAGGAGATCGCATGGAGCTGGAGCAGGTGCGCCACGCTCTGGCAGTCACAGCTGAGTGAGGCGGATTGGTCGACGTTGCTGGACACCCTCCAGGTCAGTCGATTCATGAAAGGTAACCGACGGGACCTGAGCATCAGTGTCGGACCTGCCCCGGCGATCGCACCGGTCGATCTCGGCTGGATCGTCGACGAGGGTGTCGTGGGGGCCTACTACCTCGACATCACCGACTTCGACATCGCCGACACATATCGCCGCGAAGCGAACTTCCTCTGCCGGACGTACAACGACCTGGTCAGCCACGCCATCACCCCGCTGGCCGACTTTGCGCCCGAATCGCTGGGCCTTCTCAGCGGCTTGGACCGCCGAAGCCAGTCGAGCGCACACGCGCTGTTGACCTTGTTGCTGGATCCCACAGCGGCTGACATCGACACAGTCAAAACAGCGCTGATCGGCGTGATCCTCAAAGCCAGGAGAGCCGGTGAGCACCCCACACTGGGCCGGGCGGTCGTCGACATCCTCCGACTGCGACCGGAGTTCGCCGAAGTCGCCGAGTTGGTCAGTCTGCCGGAGTTCTCGTCCAACATCGGTACGTGGATCCTGCTGTGCGAGCGGATCGGCAAAGGCGGGGACGACATCGCGTTGACCGAGCTGCTCTGCGAGAGCTGGGACAAGAACCGGGCGTTCCGCAAGATCCCGGAGTACGTCCTCGACGCCTGGCTACGCGTTGCCGAGCGAGGATCGGAACTCTCTCCCAATGCCCCATCGCTGCACCACGTGGTCGCGCACGTCGACATGCTGGTGCTGGAACGCACCCGGCCGGACCTGATCACCCGGGCGAGGCTGATCCTCGGTGACCGCTTTCCCGACTAGTCGCAGGTCACCAGCTGCTCCAAACGGCGCAACGCGATCTTGGCCAGCTCGCCGTTGACGATCCGCAGCTCCGTCGCCGGGTCGTTGCCGAGTCGCTCATGGAGGATCCCGAGCAGCTCCTCGCCGCTGCGCCCGGAGGCGAAAACGAGGTAGATGTGGCCGAACCGCTCCTCGTAGCGCCGGTTCGCCTCGGCAAGCCGTGATCCCACTGACTGGTCGACTCCGGACTGCTCGGCCTGTGACCACGCGTCGCCGTCGTCGCGTTCACCGATTCGTGGATGCGCGGCCATCGCCAGGTGAAGCTCGTCATTGCTGAGTTCGCTTGCGCGGGACCTTGCGACGGACAGTAATGTCGCACGATCGGCAAACGGTCTCAAGGCGAGCACCTCGTCGGCCCAGCGAGGCACCGCGAGACAATCTCTCAGCAACGGACGAAGGTCGTCGGCCGGGGCCGCGTTGAAGCGGTGCAGGGTGACGGCGGGCACGGGGCTCACACTAGAGCCCGGAGAAGTGTTCACGAAGCGGAAAGAGGGTGGCAGGTGCTGGACCTGGTGTTCCGGGCCCGCAGGATGATCACCTCGGCTGGCGAGACCGAGGGGACTGTCGGCGTGCGGGAAGGGCGCATCGTCGCCGTCGAACCGTTGAACAGCGCACTGGACGCCGACCGGGTGATCGAACTCGGCTCCAACCAGGTGCTGCTCCCCGGCCTCGTGGACACCCACGTGCACGTCAACGACCCCGGCCGCACCGAGTGGGAGGGCTTCAAGAGCGCCACGCGCGCGGCCGCCGCCGGTGGCGTGACGACGTTGCTCGACATGCCGCTCAACAGCCTGCCGCCGACGATCGACGTGGACGCGCTGGAGGTCAAGCGCAAGACCGCCGAGGGCAGGCTGCACATCGACGTCGGCTTCTGGGGCGGCGCGGTTCCCGGCAACCTCAGGCAGTTGCGGCCGATGCACGAGTCGGGTGTGTTCGGCTTCAAGAGCTTCCTGCTGCACTCCGGCGTCGACGAGTTCGGGCACCTGAGCTTCGCGGAGTTCGAGGCCGCGCTGACCGAGATGAACCGCTTCAACGGCCTGATGATCGTGCACGCCGAGGACGAGGAGGCGATCACGCCGTCACGCGGCACGAAGTACGCCGACTTCGTCGCGTCCAGGCCGCCCGCCGCCGAGAACACCGCGATCGCCAGGGTGATCGCGCTGGCCAGGGAGACCGGGGCGCGAGTGCACATCCTGCACCTGTCGTCCGCCGAGGCGCTGCCGATGATCGCGGACGCCAAACGCGACGGCATCGAGCTGACCGTCGAGACCTGCCCGCACTACCTGACGTTCGTCGCCGAGGAGATCCCGGACGGCGCCACCCAGTTCAAGTGCTGCCCGCCGATCCGCGACGCGGCCAACCGGGAGGCGCTCTGGCGGGGCCTCGCCGACGGCCTGATCGACTTCATCGTCAGCGACCACTCCCCGTCGACAGTCGAACTGAAACGTTTCGACACCGGTGACTTCGGCCAGGCCTGGGGCGGGATCGCCGGGCTGCAGCTCGGCCTGCCTGCCGTGTGGACGCAGGCGCGCCGCCGAGGCCATACGGTGTTCGACGTCGCCGAGTGGATGGCACACCGGCCCGCCAAGCTCGCGGGCATGCGGCACAAAGGCCAGATCGCGCCGGGCTACGACGCGGACTTCTGCGTCTTCGCGCCCGACGAGGCGTTCGTCGTCCGGGCTGAGGAGTTGCACCACCGCAACCGCGTGACGGCGTACCACGGCATGCCGCTGGCCGGAAAGGTCGTGTCCACGTGGCTGCGGGGCATCAAGGTCACCGGCGAGGAGATGCACGGGGACCTGCTCGGCAGGGAGGACGCATGAGTTTCCAGGACAACCCCGACCTGGCCAACCGCCGGTTCGGCGGCGCGGTGGTGTGGGCCAACGACGAGCTGTTCGCCGAGCGCGAGAACCTGATCAAGGCGAGCGAACCGGTCTTCCAGGCGTACACCTTCGGCCACAAGGGCCAGGTCTACGACGGCTGGGAGACCAGGCGGCGCCGCGAGGACGGCTCCGACCAGGCGATCATCCGGCTCGGTATGCCCGGCGTGATCAAGGGCGTCGTGATCGACACGGCGTTCTTCACGGGCAACTACCCGCCGTTCGCGTCCGTGGAGGCGTGCAGCGCCGAGGGATACCCGAGCCCGGACGAACTGACCGAGTGGACGACCGTGCTCCCGCGTTCGCCGCTCGCCGGGGACACCCGGAACCTGTTCGACGTCACCGACACCCACCGCTACACCCACGTCCGGTTGACGATCTACCCCGACGGGGGCGTCGCGCGGCTGCGCGTGCACGGCTCGCCCGTCGCGGACCCGACCTTCCTGAACTTCGACCACATGGACCTCGCCGCGCTGGAAAACGGCGCGGAGATCGCCGACTGCAGCAACAAGTTCTACTCGTCGCCCAACAACCTGATCGCGCCGGGACCGGCAGCGGTGATGGGTGAGGGCTGGGAGACCGCTCGGCGCCGCGACGACGGCAACGACTGGGTGTCGCTGCGCCTGGCCGCCAGGGGAATCATCCGGCTGGTCGAACTGGACACCAGTCACTTCAAGGGAAACGCGCCCGGCTGGGCGTCCGTCAGCTGCGCGGACGCGTCCGGCGAGTGGACCGAACTGGTCAGCCGGGAACGCCTGCAGCCCGACACGAGGCACCTGTTCCGGGTGACCGACGAGCACGAGGCCACGCAGGCCCGGCTGGACGTCTACCCGGACGGCGGGATGGCCAGGTTGCGGCTCTGGGGCTCGCTCACCGACGAGGGCCGTGGCCTGCTTGTCTCCCGCTGGCAGGACCGTTTGCCGTAGTTTGCCCGCCCCCTCGACCGTCAATTCCTTCCCCATGACGAATGTTCGCACGCGCAAGGCAACGCAGGTTCTCGGCCGATTCGGGATGGTCTGTTACGGCGTGGTGCACCTGCTTGTCGCGTGGCTGGCCGTCCAGGTCGCGTTCGGTGAGTCCGAGCAGGCCGACCAGAAGGGCGCGGTCGGGTCACTCACCGAAACGTCGGTCGGCCCGGTCCTGTTATGGGCGCTGGGGGTTGGCCTGATCGCGTACGCGCTCTGGCAGATCCTGATGATCTTCACCGGGTACACGTGGGTGGAGAAGGGACGCCAACGTTTCCTCCGCAAGTTCGGCGCGGGTTCCCGTGCCTTCGTCGCGGCCGCGATCGGCATCTACACGATCGAACTCACCAGCGGTTCCGGGAGCGGCGGGTCGAGCAACCAGACGACACAGGAGGGCACGGCGAAGCTGATGGCCCAGCCGTTCGGCCAGATCCTGGTGGGGATCCTCGCGCTCGTCATCCTGGGTGTGGCTTTCGTGGCGGTCCGCCGAGGCGTCAGGAAACTGTTCCTGGAGGACCTGGACCGATCGCAGCTGCCGAAACCCGCCGAACCGCTCGGTGTCGCCGGACACACGGCCAAAGGCCTGTCGTACGGGATCATCGGGATCCTGGTCGGCATCGCCGCCGTCAACGCCGACCCCGGCCAGGCACAAGGCCTTGACGGAGCACTGAAGACCTTGCAGGCCCAGACCTTCGGGTCCGTGCTGCTGTTCGTCGTCGGGCTCGGATTCGCCGCGTACGGCCTGTTCTGCTTCGCCGTCGCCAAGGCACACAAGGCCTGACCCACCCAAACCGCTCGTGAGTGTTTTGGCCGGTTCTAACCGGCTTAAACACTCACGAGGGGAATGTGTTGCGGCGTGAGGAGATCACGCCCGTGTCGAATCCCGCGAGGTGCAGGCCGCCCGCGAACCGGGCGTGCTCGATCTTCACACACCGGTTCATCACGACGTTCAGCCCGGCTTCCTCGGCCCTTTGCGCGACAGGCTCGTGCCACAGCCCCAGTTGCAGCCAGAGCGTGCGGGCGCCCGCGTCGACGACCTCCTCGGCCACGCCGGGCAGGTCGTCGTGCTTGCGGAACACCGACACCAGGTCCGGCGGCTTGGGCAGATCGGCCAGCGACGGATAAACCGGATGCCCCAGCAGGGAATCCAGCCGTGGGTTGACGAACGAGACCTCGTACCGAGTCGACGACAACAGGTACGTGGCAACGAAATAGCTCGGTCGTGCGGTGTTGGCGGACGCGCCGACCAACGCGACTCGCTTGGTGTCCAACAAGATCGCGCGCCTACCCGCCGCCGACGGCCCACTCCACGTCATGACTTCACCGCCTGAGCGAGCGCCTGGTCGATGTCCCAGAGGATGTCGTCGACGTCCTCCAGCCCGACCGACAGCCGGATCAGGTCCGGGCCCACCCCGGCGGCGGCCAGCTGCTCGTCCGACAACTGCTGGTGCGTGGTGGACGCCGGGTGGATCACCAGGCTGCGCGCGTCGCCGACGTTGGCCAGGTGGCTCAACAGCTCGACGGACTCGACGAACCTCCGCCCGGCCGCCCTGCCGCCCTTGACGCCGAACGAGAACACCGCGCCAGGCCCCTGCGGCAAGTACTTCAGCGCCCGTTTGTGATGCGGATGCGACGGCAGGCCCGCGTACCCGACCCACGCCACCCGATCGTCGACGGACAGCCGGGACGCCACTTTCCGCGCGTTGGCCACGTGCTCGTCCATCCGCTGCGGCAACGTCTCGACGCCCTGCAGCAGCAGGAAAGCCGAATGCGGCGAGAGCACAGCGCCGATGTCACGCAGCTGCTCGGCCCGCAGGCGTGTGCAGAACGCGTACTCGCCGAAGTTCTCCCAGTACTTCAAGCCGCCGTAGGACGGGACCGCCTCGGTCATCCTCGGGAAGTTGCCGTTGCCCCAGTCGAACCGCCCGGACTCGACGATCACTCCGCCGAGAGTCGTGCCGTGCCCGCCGAGGAACTTCGTCGCCGAGTGCAGCACGATGTCGGCGCCGTGCTCCAGCGGACGGCACAGGTACGGCGTCGCGAGCGTCGCGTCGACCACCAGCGGGATCTTGTGCTCGCGCGCCAGTTCGCCGAGGCCGTCCAGGTCGGCGATGGCACCGGACGGGTTGCCGATCACCTCGGTGTAGATCAGCTTCGTCTTCTCGGTGATCGCCGCCGCGTAGTCGGCGACCTCCCCGTCGACGAACGTCGTGGAGATCCCCAGACGGCGCAGCGTGCCGTCGAGCTGGGTGACCGTGCCGCCGTAGAGGCCGCTGGCGGACACGATGTGGTCGCCAGCCTCGGCCAACGCGGTGAACGTGAGGAATTCGGCGGCCTGCCCGCTGGCGGTGGCCACCGCGCCGATCCCGCCTTCCAGGCTGGCGATCCGTTCCTCGAACGCGGCGACCGTCGGGTTGCCGATCCGGCTGTAGACGTTGCCGTACTTCTGCAGCGCGAACAGGTTGGCCGCGTCGGCGGTGTCCTCGAAGACGAAGCTGGTCGACTGGTAGATGGGCACCGCCCTGGCCCCGGTGGTCGGGTCAGGTGCCCCACCGGCATGCAGCGCCCGCGTCCGGAAACCCCACGTCCGTTCACTCACACGGCACACCGTAGTCGCCGTGGAACCGTCATCCCACCTGGCGGGAGATCCGAGCCAGCCGGTCGGCGGGCTTCTGGCGCGGGCAGCTCACGCACTTTGGTTCCGACGACGAGCCGAGATAGATCAGGCAGCACGATCCACGCCGGACGACCTGACGCCCGTTGACGTCGACATACCGGGGCGTGGGCAGCTCGGGGCCGATCGCCGCGGCGAACTCGGCCGTGTGGGCCGTCCTGCCCGCCCACAGCATCCGGGTTGCCAGCGAGTCCGCGGCGATCGCCCACAGCTGCCGCTCCCGCGCCCCGCTCACCTTGGCGACCGAGGCGATCGCGGACGTCAGCATCTCGTGGGTCCGCCCGGCCGGATCGCCATCGAAGACCGGCGACCGGGCTTCTCGCACCCGCCCGTCCGGCTCCAGCAGCAACGTCACCGTGCCCAACGCCGGGTCACGGCCGTCGACGACCGGACCGAACAACACCGAACTGGCCGAGTACCACCACAACACCCCCAGCGTGACGCGGTCGCCGAGCGGATAGCGCCGCGCCGACAACGCCAGCTGGCCGGACAGCCATTCGCTGTCCTCGATCCGCGCCCCCGGTACCTCGATCATGGCTGTTTACGGTAGACCGAGACCACAAACGCGGCGGTAACCGTCACCTCACGCTGGATCGACGCGAGCGCTCCCTCCGGCACGTGGTACGCGTTGGGTCCCATGTGGACGACCCGGTGCACGTCCTCGGGCTCCAGGGTCAGCTCGATCTCGCAGTCGTGCCGCCCGGCCAGCGAGAACTGCGACTGCAGCGACGAGTCCAGCCTGGTCAGCTTGTCCGCGTCCACGTCGAGCATGTCCACGTACGTGCGCAGTTCGGCCAGGTGCGTCGAGTCGGGAGTGACGACCACGAGCGTGCCGTCGGGCCGCAGGACGCGGTGGCATTCGGCCAGGTTGCGGGGCGCGAAGATGTTCATGATCACGTCGGCGGACCGCGGCTGCAGCGGCCACGGCTTCCACAGGTCCCACGCGACCGCCCCGATGCCCGGGTGCGCGCGGGCCGCCCGGCGCAGCGCGGCCGTGGACGTGTCCATGCCGAGCCCCGAGGCCGCCCGAGCACGCGCCAATGTCGCCGCAAGGTAGTAACCCGTACCGGTACCCGCGTCCACCACGAGCGCGTCCCGGCGCAGGTCATGGGCGGCCTCGTGGGCCACCAGCCGCGCCAGCGGCGCGTAGTGTCCCGCTGCCAGGAACTCGTCCCGCGCGGCCACCATCTGCGTGGTGTCGCCGTTGCCCGACCCGAGCAGGTTCACGTAGCCCTGCTTGGCCAGGTCGAAACTGTGCCCTGTGCTGCAGCGCAGCGCGCGTGCGTGCTGAATGAACGGGGTCTGGCAGTGCGGGCAGCACAGCGCCCCCAGCGGCACCGGTGGGAAATCCACCGGTTTGCCGGTCTTCTCGTCGCTTCTACCTCGGCTCATCGTGTTACGACGCTATCCAGCCGCGGCCCGCCCGACAAAGCGGGATGTCCGATTGGTAACGATTCGGCGGTGGACCAGGGGAGAAACGCGCACGTAACAATGGGTGTCGCACAGTTCACAGCCGCGAAACGCGCGGTGTCATCTCAGGAAACACCGCTTATCGATCCTGCCGGTGCAAAACACAGCACGGGAGGACAAAGTGAACGCAGGAGACACAGCCTGGATCCTGGCTAGTGCCGCCCTGGTCATGTTGATGACACCAGGGCTCGCGTTCTTCTACGGCGGCATGGTCCGCTCGAAGAGCGTGCTCAACATGCTCATGATGAACTTCATCGCGCTCGGCGTCGTCGGGGTTCTGTGGGTGCTCTACGGCTACTCGCTCGCGTTCGGCAACGACGCGTTCGGCGGCCTGGTGGGCAACTTCGACAACGTGGGGCTCGAAGGGACGGTCGGCGCCGTGTCCGGCACCGCCCCCACACCAGAGGATCCGGCTGGTCACCAGTACCCGGTGCTCGCGTTCGCGATGTTCCAGCTGATGTTCGCGATCATCACCGTCGCGCTGATCTCCGGGGCGATCGCCGACCGGACCAAGTTCTGGGCGTGGACGATCTTCGCGGGGCTGTGGGCCACGATCGTCTACTTCCCGGTCGCGCACTGGGTCTTCGCGTTCTCCTCGGCCGACGGGTCGGTCATCGGCGGCTGGATCGCCAACCAGCTCAAGGCACTGGACTTCGCGGGCGGGACGGCGGTGCACATCAACGCCGGTGCCGCCGGTCTGGCACTGGCCATCGTGCTCGGCAAGCGCACCGGCTGGCCGCGTGACGCCGGTCGCCCGCACAACGTGCCGTTCGTGCTGCTGGGCGCCAGCCTGCTGTGGTTCGGCTGGTACGGCTTCAACGCCGGTTCCGCGCTGGGGGCCAACCAGACCGCCGCGGTCGCGTTCACGACAACCACGGTCGCCACGGCCGCCGCTGTCATCGGCTGGCTGCTGGTCGAGCAGATCAAGTACGGCAAGCCGACCACACTGGGCGCCGCGTCCGGCGCGGTCGCCGGTCTCGTGGCGATCACCCCGGCGGCCGGGTTCGTCAGCCCGCTCGGCGCGTTGGCCATCGGCGTGATCGCCGGTGTGCTGTGTGCCCTCGCGGTGAGCCTGAAGTACAGGTTCGGCTTCGACGACTCGCTCGACGTCGTCGGCGTGCACCTGGTCGGCGGGCTCGCGGGCACGCTGCTGCTCGGCCTGTTCTCGACCACGTCGGTGAACTCCGCGGGCGCGGACGGCCTGTTCTACGGCGGCGGCTTCGCCCAGCTGGGCAAGCAGGCCATCGCGGCGGGCGCGGTACTCGGGTACTCCTTCGTGGTCACGCTCATCCTCGGCTTCCTGATCAAGGTCACCATCGGGTTCCGGGTGTCCAAGGAGGACGAGGTCACCGGCGTCGACGAGGCGCTGCACGCCGAAAGCGCGTACGACTTCGGTGGACTGGGCGGCGGCGCGGGCCTCGGCCACTCCGCCAAGCCCACCGGCGCCCACTCCGCGGCATCCCTTGAGGAGAGCAAGGCATGAAACTCGTAACCGCGATCATCAAGCCGTTCACGCTTGACGACGTCAAGGCAGCACTCGAACAACTCGGTGTGCTCGGCATGACCGTCAGCGAGGTCCGTGGCTACGGCAGGCAGAAGGGCCACACCGAGGTCTACCGCGGTGCCGAGTACGCGGTGGACTTCGTGCAGAAGGTGCGCATCGAGGTGCTCACCGACGACGCCGCCGCGGACAAGGTCGTCGAGGCCGTCGTCGAGGCGGCGCGGACAGGCAAGATCGGTGACGGCAAGGTCTGGGTCACGCCGGTGGACACCATCGTCAGGGTGCGAACCGGGGAACGCGGCACCGACGCGCTGTGAGCGACGGGGGGATTTCCGCGGGGGATGTTCCGTCAGCAGCTGACCTTGTGCAGGCCCGTGACCGGTTGCTCAAACAGGTCACGGGCCAGCGCAGGCTCTCGCCTGACGCGCTGCGCGAAGCACTGACCGACCTGCACGAGTTCTGGCTGACCGCGCACGCGGCACAGGCCGGGATCGGCGCCGACCAGGGAGTCGCGCTGGTCGCGGTCGGCGGCCTCGGCAGGCGCGAACTGGTGCCGTACGCCGATCTCGACCTGCTGCTGGTCCACGAAGGTCGCGGCAGCACCGTGACCGAACTGGCCGAACAGCTGTGGTATCCACTGTGGAACTCCGGGATCGGCCTCGACCACTCGGTGCGCACCGTCGGCGAGGCACTGGACGTCGCCGACAGTGACCTGCGGACGGCGGCTGGGCTGCTCGACGTCCGGTTCATCGCCGGTGACCCGCTGGTCGCCGAGCGCCTCGCGGTCTCCGCCCGTGACCGCTGGCGGACCACGGCCCGCAAACGCGTCCCGGCGCTGGCCGAGGACGCGCGGGCGCGCTGGCAGCGCAGCGGTGAAGTGGCGCACTGGGTCGAGCCGGACCTCAAACACGGCCGAGGCGGCCTGCGGGACGTCGGCTTGCTGCGCGCGTTGGCCGTGGCGCAGCTGACCGACCGTCCGAGTGAGGAAGTCCAGCAGGCACACCGGCTTCTGCTCGACGTGCGGACCGAGTTCCGCCGGGTCACCCGGCGAGCCAACGACGTCCTGCGGGCACAGGACGCCGACGAGGTGGCCGCGGTGCTCGACAAGGGCGACCGGTTCGACCTGGCACGAGCGCTTTCCGGGGCGGGGCGCGCGGTGGCGTACGCCCTCGACGTCGCTCTGCGGGGCGTGGTCTCCGAAGGCTCGCGCCGCGTGTTGGGCAGGTTCAGACGTGGCCCGGAACGCCGACCGCTCGACGAAGGCGTTGTGTTGCACGGCAACGAGGTCACCTTGGCCAGGGATGCCGAGCCGCACAAGGATCCCGCGTTGCTGCTGCGGGTCGCCGCGGCGGCCGCGCGCACCGGCAACCAGATCTCACCGGCCACGCTGCAGCGGCTCGCCGAGACCGCGCCGGAACCCCGCACCCCCTGGCCGGTGCAGACCCGTGACGAGCTGATCGCGTTGCTGGGCGCGGGAGAGGGCCTCATCGACGTCATCGAGTCGTTGGACCGCACAGGTTTGTGGGCTCGACTGTTCCCGGAATGGGGAGCCGTGCGTGACCTGCCGCCCCGGGACGCGGCGCACAAGTGGACCGTGGACCGGCACCTCGTGCAGGCCACCGCGCACGCCAGCCGGATGGTCACCAGGGTGGCCAGGCCCGACCTGTTGCTGCTCGGCGCGCTGCTGCACGACATCGGCAAAGGCAGACGAGCCGACCACTCGGAGGTCGGCGCGGCACTGGCGACCCAGGTCGGCGAGCGGCTCGGCCTGTCCAAACAGGACGTCGACACGCTGTCCGCGATGGTCCGCCACCACCTGCTCCTGCCGGACACCGCGACCAGGCGGGACGTCACCGACGAGGCGACGGTCGTGCGCGTCGCCGACACCCTCGGCGGCGACCCGGTCCTGCTCGAGCTGCTGCAGGCGCTGGCCGAGGCCGACGCGCTGGCGACCGGGCCCGGCGTGTGGACGGAGTGGAAGGCGGCGCTGATCGGCGAACTGGCCACCAACAGCCGCCGCGCGATGGCAGGCGAGTCGATCATCCGGCCGCAACCACTGGAATCACCACACCGGGCCCGCGCACAAGCCGTTGCCACGTCCGGAAAACACGACGTCGACGTGGAGGCGACCGGCCGGGTCGTGACAGTCACGGTCTTCGCCCCGGACCGGCCCGGCCTGCTGTCCAAGGCCGCCGGTGTGCTGGCGTTGAACTCGTTGGAAGTACACGCGGCGAGCGTCGACTCGTACGCGGGCATCTCCGTGCAGAGCTTCACGGCCTCACCGCGGTTCGGTTCGTTGCCGAACGCCTCGCTGCTGCGTGAGCAGATGGGGCTGGCGCTGTCCGGCAAACTGCCATTGGCCGAACGACTCGCCGCCAAGGAACGCGACTACGGCGGGCGACCGGATGACGCCCCCGAACCACGTGTGCTCTGGTTCGACGACGAGGCAGGCACGGACTACCCAGGCGCTGTCGTACTCGAACTACGCGCCCTCGACCGCATAGGCCTGCTGTACCGCGTCGCGGAAGCGCTGGAACGGTCCGGCGCGGACGTACAATGGGCTCGCGCGGCCACTCTCGGCGCCACCGCCGTCGACTCGTTCTGCGTACGCGCGGCAGACGGCGGCCCGTTGTCCACGGCCAACCGCGACAAGCTCGCCGCCGCCGTCCACACAGCGGCTGTCACCTAACTCGCCTGAGTAGTCCTACGTACCCGGATACGGGGACCTTCACGCTGCCGGAACGCCCCGCGCAGCGGCAGTCTTGGGGCTGTCACGAGGAGGCCCGCAAGCGCGAGGGGACGCGGTGCAGGAGGGAGATCGCCCGGTCGGGGGCCGGGCGGTTGCCGCGAAAGCGGGGTGCTTGCTCGGACCGTGAACCGCCCGGCCGGCCCATCGAGGGGTAGGGCTTACCGGGCGGTTCTCAACGTCAGGCGTCCTCGAGTTGCTCGTACACGATCTTGAGCACGCTGCGGGTCTTCATGCAGACGTCGCCGTGGTCCTTGTCCATGATCACGACCCGCACCTGCACCCACTTGTCCTCCGCGACCGCCAGCGCGTACGTGCAGCCGAGGGTGTCCGCGTCCTTGCGCTCGTACGCCGTGTAGCCCTGGAACTCCGTTTCGGTGCCGCCGGACGTCCCGTGGATCACCGACACCGACCCCGGCGTGCCACCCGGCTCGGTCGACGGGACCGTCACGACGCCCGACGGGGTGAGCTCGAGACCGGTCTTGCCGAGCGTGTTGATCAGCTGGGCGAACGGGAGCAGCTTGGCGTGGTCGATGGCAAGCGGGAGCTTCTTCGGCGCCCGCTTGACGCTGCTCGCCTGTGGCGAGGGCATCTGGTCCACGGGTTCCTCGGTACCCGGCGGCAGCTTGTCCATGACGCTCTTGGCCAACGTCCTGGCCCGTGTGCACACGTCGCCCTTGGCGGGGTTGTCGTAGAGCAGCACCCGGACGCGCAACCACGTGCCCTGGTTGAGCGCCACCATCAAGTCACACGATCCGGACGAGGCCGTGGCCTGCTGCGCGGCGGAGTTGCCGTCGAGGTCGGCTGCCCGGTCCCAGAGCGTTCCGTTGGTCAGCGACAGGGTGATGGTCCCGTCGCCGCTGGGCCCCGCGCTCTTGGGGATCCTGAAGGCGCACATCCCGGGGACCTTGTTGGTCGGGTCCACCGCCACCGGGTCCGCGACCGCCTGGCTGACCATGCTGTCGGTGACCTGCGCGCAGTCGAGCTTGCCGCCGGTCTTCCTCGGGTTGGTCACCTTGGCGTCGTTCGGCGTGGTGACGGACGTCGGCACCGGCGGAGGCGACGGCGGGTCGGTCGGCCCCTGTGTGTATCCGGCAGGCGCGCTGGCTGGCTTGCTCGAGCAGCCGGTGAGCAGGACTGCGGTGATCATGGTCAGTGCGGCGAGTGCTCTCACGGTCGCGCAGCGTATCGAGAAAGCGCTCCCGGCACCGGCGAATCAGCGGATGATCATGAACAGTCGGTCGCTCGGGTCGACCTTGGCCGTCAGCCGCGCGCCCGCCCGCAACTCCGGCTCGTCGGCGCACTCGATGGTCTCCTCGAACGCGTCGAATCCAGGGCCGCTGATCCGCAGCGTCAGCTTCAGGCTCACCGTGTCGTCCGTGTCCGCCTGGAGCGCCTCGACGACCTCGGCGGTCGCCGGGACACCGGCCTGGTCGAGCCGTCGGATCTCGGCGACGTGCCGCGACACCGTCCGCCAGACCAACATGCCGAGTGGAAGTCCCAGCAGCGTCATGACGCCACCGGCGATCTTCGGCACCTGCTCCTCGGTGAGCAGGCCGACCAGCAGCAACGCGGGACCGGCCAGCCAGATCAGTAACGCGAAGCCACGCAGCACCACCCGCGTCACCGGACCCATGCCCGTACCGAGCCTGGTGGACGACGCCTGTGCGTAACGCGGCATGAGCGGAATGTTAGGGGGTGGCGGTCATCAAGTTGGCGAACATCTCACCTTGTTCGATCGCGTCGTCCAGCGCGTTGTGCGTGTGCCTGCGCTTGGACAGCAGGTGCTTGGGCATCGTGCCCTTGGCCACGCCACTGACCGGGCGGTTCCAGCGCGCCGCGAAGTACGTCTTCATGTCCAGGCAGCGCGAGTGCCCGAACGGACTGGACCCAGTGAAGCGGATCACATACCAGTACATGAACATCCAGTCGAAGCTCGCCGGGTACGCCGTGAACACCGCCGTCGCCGACCCGGACACCTGCCGCACCCACGCCGAGAAGTCCCGCATCGCCGCTTCGGGGTCGGCGCCGTCCTCGGCGAGCCGTTCCCGGTCCAGCCCGCTGATCGCGAGCGCCTCGGGAACGAACTCCGTGCTGATCGGCTTCAGCTCGCGGTAGAACGTCTGTTGCGTCGGGTCCAACGCGGTGAACACGTCACCGTCGTGCCGCCCGGCCACGCACGCACCGAGCGAGATCATCGAGTAGGGACCGGGGATCGGACCGTCGGCTTCGACGTCCACTGAGATGTACACACTGGCCTTTGCCACGCACGTATCCAACCGCGACTACGCTGGTGCTGATACCCACGACTTGCCGGGGAGTGCTGTACCCGTGTTCGACACCCTTTCCGACCGGCTCACATCGGTCCTGCAGAACCTGCGTTCCAAGGGGCGACTGACAGACGCGGACATCGACTCCACCGCGCGCGAGATCCGCATCGCGCTGCTGGAGGCCGACGTCGCGCTGCCGGTCGTGCGCGCGTTCATCGCGCAGATCAAGGAGCGGGCCAAGGGTGCTGAGGTCTCCGCGGCACTGAACCCGGCGCAGCAGGTCGTCAAGATCGTCAACGAGGAGCTCGTCGGCATCCTCGGCGGCGAGACCCGCAGGCTGAACTTCGCCAAGCACCCGCCGACCGTGATCATGCTCGCCGGTCTGCAGGGTTCCGGTAAGACCACGCTCGCGGGCAAGCTAGCCCGCTGGCTGCGTGAGCAGAGCCACGCACCGATGCTGGTGGCGTGTGACCTCCAGCGGCCCAACGCGGTCACGCAGCTCCAGGTCGTCGGCGAGCGCGCTGGCGTTCCCGTGTACGCGCCTGAGCCGGGCAACGGCGTCGGCGACCCGGTCGACGTGGCCCGCCGCGCCATCGACGAGGCCAAACGCGCCCAGCACGACGTGGTCATCGTCGACACCGCCGGTCGTCTCGGTGTCGACGAGGAGCTGATGAAGCAGGCGGCGGACATCCGAGACGCGGTCCAGCCGGACGAGACCCTGTTCGTGGTCGACGCGATGATCGGTCAGGACGCGGTCACCACGGCCGAGGCGTTCCGCGACGGCGTCGGCTTCTCCGGTGTCGTGCTCACCAAGCTCGACGGTGACGCCCGCGGTGGTGCCGCGCTGTCGGTCCGGCACGTCACCGGCCAGCCGATCATGTTCGCCTCCAACGGCGAGAAGCTCGAGGACTTCGACGCCTTCCACCCGGACCGGATGGCCAGCCGCATCCTGGGCATGGGTGACGTGCTGTCGCTGATCGAGTCGGCCACGAAGGTCTTCGACGAGCAGCAGGCCCAGGAGGCCGCCGAGAAGCTGACCGCGGGCCAGTTGACGCTGGAGGACTTCCTCGAGCAGATGCTCGCGGTGCGCAAGATGGGCCCGATCGGCAACCTGCTCGGCATGCTGCCCGGCGGCGCGCAGATGAAAGAGGCCGCCGCCAACATCGACGACAAGCACCTCGACCGGCTGCAGGCGATCATCCGCGGTATGACCCCGGCGGAACGGGCCGACCCCAAGATCATCAACGCCTCCCGCCGGGCCAGGATCGCCACCGGCTCCGGTGTCCGCGTCGCCGAGGTCAACGACCTGGTCAACAGGTTCTTCGACGCCCGCAAGATGATGCAGCAGATGGCCGGCCGGTTCGGTTTCGGCGGCGCCGGTGGCGGCGGGATGAGCCGCAAGGCCAAGAAGGACGCCCGCAAGAAGGGCCGCAAGGTCAAGGGCAAGGGCAACCTGCCCGCGCTGCCCGGCTTCCCCGCGGGCGCCGCGCCGGACCTCTCGCACATGCCGCCCGGCCTCAACCAGCTGCCGCCCGGTCTCTCGGGTCTCGACCAGCTGCCGCCGGGCTTCGACCCGTCCAAGCTGCAGTTCCCGAAGAAGAAGGACAAGTGACCGCTCTGCACTTGCGGGGCGTCGTGCTTCCCGGCGACGAAACCCGTGACGTGTGGGTGGTCAACGGCCGGATCCGGTTCACACCGGTGCCGAACGCGGAAACCGTGGTCGACGGCGGCTTCCTGGTCCCGGGCCTGGTGGACGCGCACTGCCACATCGGCATCTCGCCGTCCGGCAACCCGACTCTCGACGAAGCGGCCGGGCAGGCCGAGGTCGACCGGGACACCGGCGCGTTGCTGGTGCGTGACTGCGGCGCGCCGATCGACACCACGCCGCTGCAGGAGCGTCTCGACCTGCCCCGGATCGTCAGGGCGGGACGACACATCAGCAGGCCGAAGCGGTATATCCGCTACCTCGGCGTCGAGCTGGAAGACCCTGAGCAGCTGCCGGAGGCGGTCGCCGAGCAGGCCGCGTACGGCGACGGCTGGGTGAAGCTGGTCGGTGACTGGATCGACCGCTCGGTGGGTGACCTGGCGCCGCTGTGGCCCGACGACGCCCTGGCCAAGGCCGTCGCCGTGGCGCACCAGGCCGGTGCCAGGGTGACCGCGCACGTGTTCGGCGAGGACGCCATCCCCGGCCTGCTCGCGGCCGGGATCGACTGCATCGAGCACGGCACCGGCCTGACCGCCGACACCGTCGCCACCATGGCGGCGGCGAACACCGCGCTCGTGCCGACACTGATCAACATCGACACGTTCCCCGAGCTCGCCGCGAACGCCACGAAATACCCGGCATACGCGGCGCACATGCTCCGGCTGCACGCGTCGGTCCGCGACACCGTCCGGACGGCCGTCGAGGCGGGCGTGCCCGTGTACGCGGGGACGGACGCCGGTGGCGGCATCACGCACGGCCGTTTGGTCGACGAGATAGAAGCCTTGCACGGCGCGGGAATGAGCCGGACGGACGCGCTGGCCGCCGGATCGTGGGCGGCGCGTGGCTGGTTGGGCTATTCGGGTATCGAAGATGGCTCAGCGGCTGACATCGTCGCTTACTCGGCGGATCCGCGCACCGACCTCGGCGTGCTGCGATCACCCAGTCGGATTGTCTTGCGTGGTCGAATCGTGCGGTGACACTCCGAATCACTCGGTGACACGCCGGGACTCGCCGTAGTCTCCCAAACAGGTCGCGCACCTCGGTGCGGCCTGTTCGGTTATCGGAGGACGCCCGTGACCCCACCACCCCCACGGGAGCCCGAGACAATGGCAGCGGAGCCGTTGGGGGAGCAGCCGTCTGTGCCGCAGGACAGCGACCTACGCAGCCACAAATGGGGAATCGGCGCGTTCCTGCTCGTCGAGGCCGTGCTGTTGTGCTCGGCCGCGTTCATCGCCGCGATCCTGCAACCGAGCACGTCGAACCAGCAGATCAGAGTCGTCACGATCGTGCTCGGCACGATCCTGCCGACGCTGATCGCCACCGGGGTGGCGCTGCTGATCACCCGGCTGCGCGGCAACGGGCCGCGGATCGACCTGCGCTGGTCGTACTCCCGTGAGGACTTCCGGGTCGGGCTGAAGTTCGGCCTGATCGGCCTGGTGCTGACCACGATCGCCGGGATGGTGTGGACCAAGGTCGTCGGCGAGGGCAACGCCACGTCGGCGTTCAGCGCGCTGGTCGAATCGAGGTCGCTGCCGGTCATCGCGGCCGTGGCGATGTTCCTGTACGGCTCGCTGATCGGCCCGCTCTGCGAGGAGATCATCTTCCGCGGCCTGCTGTGGGGCGCGCTCGAACGCCTCCAGTGGGGCCGCTGGGCGGTTTTCGGCCTGAGCACGGTCGTGTTCGCGGTCGGCCACCTCGAACCGCTGCGCACCTCGTTGCTGATCGTGATCGGCATCCCGATCGGCCTGGCCAGGCTGTTCACCGGCCGCCTCGGTGCCAGCATCATCGCGCACCAGGTGAACAACTTCGTGCCCGCGTTGCTCGTCCTGCTCGTCTCGATCGGAGCGATGGATCCCTGATGGACCTCAACAGCGACCTGGGCGAAGGCTTCGGCGTCTGGACTCTCGGCGACGACGCGGCCCTGCTCGGCGTGGTCACGTCGGCGAACGTGGCATGCGGTTTCCACGCGGGCGACCCGCGCACGATGCGCTCGGTGTGCGAGCTGGCCGCGTCGCACGGCGTCGCGATCGGCGCGCAGGTGTCCTATCGGGACCTGGCAGGGTTCGGCAGGCGGTTCATCGACGTCGACCCCGTCGAACTGGCCGACGACGTGCTGTACCAGATCGGCGCTCTCTCGGCGTTCGCCACGGCCGCGGGAGCGCGCGTGGCGTACGTGAAGCCGCACGGCGCGTTGTACAACGCCATTGTTCATCATGAGGAACAAGCGGCCGCCGTGGTCGCGGGCGTCAAGGCGTGGGGTGAGCTGCCTGTTCTCGGCCTGCCTGGTTCCTCGTTCCTGGCCGCTGCGTCGGCGGCCGGGTTGCGGACAGTCGGCGAGGCGTTCGCCGACCGTGGGTACACGCCCGCCGGGACGCTCGTGTCCCGCCGTGAGCCCGGTGCGTTGCTCACCGACACGGCCGCGGTCGTCGAACGTGCGCTCCGGTTGGCATCAGACCGCCAGATCATCGCCGTGGACGGGACGGTGGTCGACGCGTCGACCGTCGAGTCATTGTGCCTGCACGGCGACACCCCAGGCGCTGTGCAGCACGCTCAGGCGGTCCGTACCGCACTGGAGAACGCCGGGGTCACCCTCGCCCCCGCCTGATTCTGTGCAACCAATGTGGCCTTCGTCGCATCTCACGCAACGAAGGCGGCCTTCGTTGCGTGGGCGACAGGGGTGATTGGGAGCGGCGTGGGTGCGTCTGGCAGAATACTAGGCTGTCCGCTGTGGCTGGACCCTCTCACCACGCCATGGCTGCCATTCGGGCCTCGCCCCCGTGTCCCCACGCGGGTCGCAGCGAGTTCCACCCGTAGCACCAGAACGTCGAGGAGTACCACAACCCGTGGCAGTCAAGATCAAGCTGCAGCGTCTCGGAAAGATCCGGTCGCCGTACTACCGCATCATCGTCGCCGACGCGCGCAGCCGCCGTAGTGGCAAGGCCATCGAGATCATCGGTCGCTACGCGCCCAAGGAGGAGCCGAGCTTCATCGAGGTGAACTCCGAGCGCGCGCAGTACTGGCTGGGCGTCGGCGCGCAGCCGACCGACCCGGTGCAGCACCTGCTGGAGATCACCGGTGACTGGCAGAAGTTCAAGGGCCTGCCGGGCACCGAGGGCACGCTGAAGGTCAAGGAGCCCAAGCCGGACAAGGCGGAGCTGTTCGCCGCCGCGCTGGCCGCCGCTGGCGAGGAGCCGGTGACCGAGGCGACCACGCCGAAGAAGAAGAGCAGCAAGAAGGCCGACGCCAAGGCCGACGAGGCCAAGGCGGATGAGGGCGCCAAGGAAGACGCGTGAGCTTCCTCGCGGACTCGCTCGAGCACCTGGTGCGCGGGATCGTCGACCACCCGGACGAAGTCCGGGTGGAGCTGGTCACCACGCGCCGGGGCCGCACACTCGAGGTTCACGTCCACCCCGATGATCTCGGCAAAGTGATCGGCAGGGGTGGCCGTACCGCCACCGCACTGCGCACGGTCATGGCCGGGATCGGTGGCCGGGGTGTCCGCGTGGACGTGGTGGACACCGACCACTAGCGCCCATGGATGTCGTCGTCGGCCGCGTGGCCAAGGCGCACGGACTCCGCGGTGAACTTGCCGTGGACGTGCGCACAGACTCACCCGAGCAGCGTTTCGCTGTTGGCTCGGTCGTGGCCGCGCGGCTGCGCGACGGGACCTCCACACCGTTGACGCTGGCCAGCACCCGGACGCATGGCGAGCGTTTGCTCGTCACGTTCGACGAAGTACCGGACCGGACCGCCGCGGAGTCACTGCGAGGTGCTCTGCTGCTCGCGGACACGGACACACTCCTGCCGACAGGCGACCCCGACGAGTTCTACGACCACGAGCTCGAAGGGCTCGCGGCTGTGCTGACAGACGGCACCGCTGTGGGTGTCGTCCGCGAGATCGTGCACAGCGCGGCAGGGGAGTTGCTTGCCGTGGACATGGACGGTCGTGAGGTCCTCGTGCCGTTCGTGCGCGAGATCGTCCCCGAGGTGGACATCGCCGGGCGCCGTGTCGTGCTCGACCCACCCGAGGGCCTGCTGGACTGACCCATGCGCATCGACGTCGTCACGATCTTCCCCGAGTACCTGACGCCCCTGCGGGCGGCGCTGCTCGGCAAGGCCATCGACAAGGGCCTGCTGGACGTCCGCGTCCATGACCTGCGTGACTGGACGCACGACGTGCACAAGGCTGTCGACGACAGCCCGTACGGCGGCGGCCCGGGCATGGTCATGAAGCCCCAGATATGGGGCGACGCCCTGGACTCCGTGTGCGCGGGGGAGACGCCCCGGTTGGTCGTGCCCACGCCAGCGGGCAAACCGTTCACACAGGTCATGGCCCGCGCGTATGCCACCGAGTCCCGCCTGGTGTTCGCGTGTGGTCGCTACGAGGGCATCGACCAACGCGTGATCGACGACGCCGCCCGCCGGATGCCGGTGGACGAGGTCTCCATCGGCGACTACGTGCTCGTCGGCGGCGAGGTCGCGGTCATGGTGATGGTCGAGGCCGTCGCCCGCCTGCTGCCCGGCGTGCTGGGCAACCCGGCGTCGGCCGAGCAGGACTCGTTCTCCGACGGACTGCTCGAAGGCCCCAGCTACACCCGGCCGGAGGTCTGGCGCGAGTTCGCCGTGCCGGACATCCTGCGCTCCGGCAACCACGCCGCGATCGACCGCTGGCGCCGTGACCGAGCCATCGAGCGCACCTTCCAACGCCGTCCTGACCTGCTGGAACACCTCTCGGACGACGCACTGGACAAGCACGACCGCGCCCTGCTCGACCAGCTGCGCACGGGGGCGATTTCGCCTCCGCCATGACGACCTGTCATACTTGCTCGGTTGCTGCTGTCGGGCCCTCTATCCGACGCGCGCCAGAAAGCCCCCTCCCAGGTTGGCTCCAGCTTGTCTGTGACGCCCGCCGGGAGACACGAAGAACACACCCGATGACGAGGACGGACAACCGATGAACACCCTGGATGCACTGGACGCCCAGTCGCTGCGTTCCGACATCCCGGACTTCCGGCCGGGCGACACTCTCAAGGTCCAGGTCCGCGTCATCGAGGGCTCGCGCTCGCGTGTCCAGGAGTTCCAGGGCGTCGTGATCCGTCGCCAGGGCGGTGGCATTCGCGAGACCTTCACCGTTCGCAAGATCTCCTACGGCGTCGGCGTCGAGCGCACCTTCCCGGTGCACTCCCCGAACCTCGCCAAGATCGAGGTTGCCAAGCGCGGTGACGTTCGCCGGGCCAAGCTCTACTACCTGCGCGAACTGCGCGGCAAGGCTGCCAAGATCAAGGAGAAGCGCGACGCTCCTTCGGGCGCGTGACGCGACCGACCGCATCTGCCGTAACCTGGCGACGTGGTTAATCCCGTGCACTCGAACGCACCCGAGGATGATCCCGAACGTCCGGAAGATGTCCCCGGCAAACCGGAATCCGAAAAGTCCGAAGCGCCCGAACCCGGTATTTACGAGTCGAGGCGCGGACGTTCCGGCAAGGGTGACTCTGACGACGAGTCGGAATCAGGCAAGAAGCCCAAAAAGAAGAAGATGTCCTTCTGGAAAGAGCTGCCGATCCTGATCGTCGTGGCTCTGGTCCTGGTCTTCTTGATCCAGCAGTTCCTCGCCAGGGTGTACGTCATCCCGTCGGGTTCGATGGAGCAGACGCTGCACGGGTGCCCGGGCTGCCAGGGCGACCGGATCCTCGTCGAGAAGGTCACCTACTACTTCACCGACCCGGCGCCCGGAGACGTGGTTGTCTTCAAGGGCCCGGGGCCGTGGGTGCAGAACGAATTCGCCGAAAAGCGGTCGGACAACTCGTTCGTGCGTTTTCTCGAGCAGCTCGGTTCGGTGATCGGCCTCGCCCCGCCGGACGAGAAGGACTTCGTCAAACGGGTGATCGCAGTCGGCGGCCAGACGGTGCGCGGTGACGCGGACGGCAAGGTCTACGTCAACGACAAGGTGCTCACCGAGCCGTACGTGTACTGGGAAGGCGGCGCCCCCGGTGGCGAGCAGTCCTTCGAACCGATCACGGTTCCGCCGGGCAACCTGTGGGTGATGGGCGACAACCGCAACAACTCGTCCGACTCGCGCAGGCAGGGCGGCGGTGGCCTGAACGGCGTCGTCCCTGTCGACGACGTGATCGGCAAGGCACAGGTCATCGTCCTGCCGCCGGGCCGGTGGGGCGGCATCTCCGACCCGAACCCGCAGGCGCTGGGCCTGGCCCCGGCGTGGCAGCAGGGCCTGCCGGTCGGTGCGGGTGTGCTGCTGGCGTGGCCGGTGCTGTGGACGTCTCGACGGCTGGGCCGCGTGGTCGTGCGCCCGTTCAAGGGATCTGATCGGAAGTAGCCCAGTGGCGGTCACCATGAGCCTGCGCCCGCCGCGCGTTCCCATCCGGCGCGACGGGGGGACCTGGGCGCTGCAGAGCGCGTTGGAACGTCGTGGCCTAGGCCCGGTCGCCGGAGTCGACGAAGCCGGTCGTGGTGCGTGCGCGGGGCCGCTCGTGGTGGCCTCGTGCGTGCTGAAACCCAGTGACGCGGCGAAGTTCGGCGATCTCAACGACTCGAAGCTGATGACACCGGCGGCGCGCGACCGGATGTACGACATCGTGCTCGCGCGTGCGCTGGACTACTCGGTTGTCGTGATCCCACCTGATGAGGTGGACTGTCGTGGTGTGGGATATGCGAACCTGGAAGGCATGCGCCGGGCGGTCGCACGGCTGACCATGCACCCGGGCTACGTGCTCACCGACGGTTTCCGCGTCTCGGGGTTCACCGCGCCGAGCATGGCGGTGATCAAGGGCGACGCGGCTGTGGCGTGTATCGCAGCCGCTTCGGTGCTCGCCAAAGTGACCAGGGACCGGATAATGGGAGAGTTGCACGAGGAGCTACCGGTCTACGGCTTCGACGAGCACAAGGGCTACATCACCGGCAGGCACCACGCCGCGCTCGGGGAGCACGGTCCCAGCGCGGTACACCGGTGGTCGTACTCGAACGTGGCGTCCGCAGGCATCAAACACGGTCTGCGCCCGCCGCGCCGGGTGGCGCTGAGTGTCGCGGCGGCGGACGTGGTTCACAATGGGGGCTCCCCTCGGCAAGGGGCTGAATCAGGACGAGGAGGAGCTCGGGTCGGATGAGTGCGGAGGACCTCGAGAAGTACGAGACCGAGATGGAGCTGCAGCTCTACCGGGAGTACCGCGACATCGTCGGCCAGTTCTCCTATGTGGTGGAGACGGAGCGGCGGTTCTACCTGGCCAATTCGGTCGACGTGCAGATCAGGGACGCGGACGGCGAGGTGTACTTCGAGGTACGTATGTCCGACGCCTGGGTCTGGGACATGTACCGGCCGGCTCGGTTCGTCAAGAACGTCCGGGTGATTACGTTCAAGGACGTGAACGTCGAAGAGCTGGACAAACCCGAGCTGCGGCTCCCCGACGAAGGACTCGGTTCCTAGCCGAGCAGGTGAGCTCTGACCAGATCGTTGAACTCGACCGGGCGCTCGACGTTGGCCAGGTGCGCGGCGCCGTCGAGGACGACGAGGCGGCTGCGCGGGATCGCCGCCGCGATGTCCCGCAGGTGGTCGGGCGGTGTCGCGGGGTCTTCGGCGCCCGCGATCGCCAGCGTCGGCGTCGGGATCTCGGCGAGCTGGTCGGCGAAGTCCCACGCGCCCAGCGCGGAGCACGCGCTGATGTAGCCGTCCTGCGGGGTGTTCGCGACCATCGTGCGGATCGCGGCCTTCTGTTCCGCGTCGGCGAAGTCCTTGGTCAACCACCGGCCGAGCGTGGTCTCGGCGAGCCACTCCATACCCTCGGTCCGGACGCTCTCGGCCCGTTCTGCCCAGAACTCGGCTGGGCCGAACCACGACGACGTGCACGCGACCACGAGCTGGTCGAGCCGGTGCGGGTGGTGCCGCCCGAGCCACATGCCCACCGCACCGCCGAGTGACAGTCCGCAGAAGTGGGCTTTCTCGACCTCCAGGTGGTCGAGCATGGCCAGCACGTCACCGGCGAGGTCCGCGATCTCGTACGGGCCGGGCGGGACAGGTGACTTGCCGTGACCGCGGTGGTCGTAGCTGATCACGCGGTACTCGTCGGACAGCGCCTCGCGTTGCGGCAGCCACATGTCCAGGTTGCTGCCCACTGAGCCGGAGAGGACGAGGACCGGCGCGTCCTGCGGGCCTTCGATCGTCCGGTGCACCTCGACAGGCATCACTGGGTTCCTCTCCTGGTGGGCTCCCTTCGGCGGGTCACCCACCCTAGTGCCATCCCGCTCGCCGACACACCCGCCAATCGAGCGCCTACCACACCGCACCGACATAACGGCGTGTCACAAGATCGCAAATCCCGCCACCATCCACAACCACCCACTTGTCCACAGCCCTGCTCCCGCCAACTGGGCACCGCCGAACCGGAACGGAAAGCTGGAAGCACACCGCTCCTGGAGGCAAACCATGAAGACGGAAGCGAAAGCCCCTGTGAAAACCCGGAACCCGCACCACGAACTGGGCCGCAGAGGCGAAGACCTGGCTGTCGCCTACCTGACCGGGCAAGGCCTTGTGCTGCTCGACCGGAACTGGCGCTGCCGCGACGGCGAACTGGACCTTGTCCTCACCGACGGCTCCACAGTGGTCGTCTGTGAGGTGAAAACCCGCGCGGGCACAGGCTTCGGCCTCCCGGCGGAAGCCGTGGACGACCGCAAGGCAAGACGTGTCCGCAGACTGGCCAACACCTGGCTCTCGACCTTCCGCGTCCCCTGGTGCGAACTGCGCTTCGACATCGTCGCCATCACCTGGCCACCCACCGAGAAACCCAGGATCCACCACCTCAGGGACGCGTTCTGATGTCGCTGGCCCAAGCGTGGTCGGTTGCCCTGTTCGGAATGGACGGCCGAATGGTGGAGATCGAAGCGGACATCGGCGGCGGCACCCCGAAGATGGTGATCGTCGGCCTCCCGGACGCCGCGCTCAACGAAGCAAAGGACAGAGTCCACGCCGCGGTCAGGAACAGCGGCGAGGAATGGCCCAAACGGCAGATCACCGTGGGCCTCTCACCCGCGGCCGTCCGAAAAGCCGGATCGGGCTACGACCTCGCCCTCGCCTGCGTCATTCTCGCTGCGGCACGGGCGATCCCCGACGAACCAGTCCGCACCACAGTCCTGATCGGCGAACTCGCGCTGGACGGCCGTATCCGCGAGGTGCTGGGAATACTGCCCTGTCTCCTTGCGGCCCGCCGCGCGGGAATCAAGCGGGCGATAGTGCCCAAGGCAGCCTTGGGCGAAGCAGCACTGGTGACCGGGATGGATGTGCTGGGTGCGACCGAGTTGAAGCAGGTGCTGCGATGGCTGCGCGGAGACGACGAGGCATTGGAGACGCCAGGCGAACCTGACGTCGTGGCGCGCGAACAGTTTCCCGATCTGGCAGATGTCGTCGGCCAGCCCGAAGCACGCTGGGCGTTGGAGGTCGCCGCGGCAGGCGGGCACCATCTGCTGTTGGTCGGCCCACCCGGCACCGGCAAGACGATGCTCGCACGCAGACTGCCCGCCCTGCTCCCACCGCTCACCCATGAACAGTCGCTGGAGGTGACAGCGGTGCACTCCGTCGCGGGTCTGCTGAAGCCGGAGACGCCTCTGGTCAGGACTCCGCCTTTCTTCGCGCCGCACCACACGACATCGGTGGCCGCTCTGGTCGGCGGCGGAGTCGGCCTGGCCAAACCCGGCGCGATCAGCCGCGCTCATTGCGGGGTGGTGTTCCTGGACGAGGCATGTGAGTTCGCGGCGGACAGGCTGGAATCCCTGCGTACTGCCATGGAGGAAGGAGAGATCAGACTGGCGCGCCGGGACGGCGTGGTGCGTTACCCGGCCAGGTTCCAGTTGATCCTTGCCACGAACCCGTGTCCGTGTGCTCCGCCGCGTGAGACCGAGTGCACATGTCCGCCCAATACTCGACGTCGCTACTTCGCGAGGCTCTCCGGCCCGTTCCTTGACCGGGTGGACCTCAGGGTCCGAATGAGGCCACTCATCGCGATGTCGTCCGTGAACGGGTCGACACTCGAACGAACCGAGCAGGTTCGCACGCGCGTCCGGGAGGCACGAGATCGGGCGAAGCAACGATGGCACGAGCACGGGTGGGTGACCAACGCCGAGGTGCCAGGCCCTTCCCTGTGGCGGGAGTTTGCCTTGCCGCGGACGGCGACTGCCCTGCTTGATCGCGGCCTGCGGTCCGGCGCGATCACCGGCCGAGGTGCGGATCGGTGCCTGCGAGTGGCGTGGACGCTGGCAGACCTGGCAGGTGTCGAGCAACCGGACGCGGACCATGTGGCGGCCGCGCTTGAGTTCAGAGATCGAAGGGCGGCTTGACGTGATGGCGGACGAACTGCGTTTGGCATGTGCGTATCTGCTGAGAGTGGCTGAACCGCCCGCTTGTGCGCTGAGACGGTTTGTCGCCGAGCGCGGCGTTGCCGCGGCTGCGGAAGCTGTGCGTACGGGCGATGTGCCGGATTCCGTCGAGGCAGAGACATCGGCGAGACGACATATCGACACGGCGGCGATGGATCTCGCCGCCGCCGAGCGTGCCGGAGCGCGGCTCGTCACTCCCGAGGACGGAGACTGGCCCGCGTGGCCCTTGCTGCCGTTGACAAACGCGGCGGCTCGAGGCCTCACATGGGCAAGCCCGCCGTTGGGCCTGTGGGTGCGCGGCGCCGCGTCCCTGGAGGAGTCGTTGCAACGCGCGGTGTCTGTCGTGGGAGCGAGAGCGTCGACCTCGTATGGCGAACACGTCGCCACCGAGATGGGCTATGGGCTCGCCAGCCACGGTATGACGGTCGTTTCCGGTGCCGCCTATGGCATCGACGGCGCAGCGCACAAGGGCGCCTTGAGCACCAGCGGTTGCACGGTGGCAGTGTTGGCGTGTGGGATCGATCGGGCATATCCGGCCGGACACAGCGTCCTGATCGACCGGATCGCCGCCCAAGGCCTCGTGATCACCGAATACCCGCCGGGCACGACCCCAGCCAGGCACCGCTTCCTCGTACGCAACAGGATCATCGCCGCACTGGGCGCAGGCACAGTCGTCGTCGAAGCGGGCCGACGCAGCGGCGCTCGCAATACCGCGGCATCCGCTGCAGCACTGGGCCGGATGGTCATGGCCGTCCCCGGCCCAGTGACATCAGCGATGTCGATGGGATGCCACGACCTCCTGAGAGAAGGGCATGCCACAGCTGTCAGTTCCGTTGCCGAGGTGATCGAATCCGTGGGTCTCATCGGCGAAGACCTTGCGACCAAACCAGAAACAGCAACACGCCCCACAGACGGCCTGGACAACGAAGCACTCCGCGTCCACGAAGCCCTCGAACCACGTGCAGCACACTGCGCCGAGCGAATCGCCGAAGTCTCAGGCGTGCCACTCTCCAGAACCCGCGCAATACTCCCCGCCCTGGAACTAACAGGCCTCGCCCAGCGCAGCGAATCCGGCTGGCTCAAAACAACCACAACGACAACCACCCCAACCCCAACCCCAGCCCCAGCCCCAGCACGATGACCGCACACGTCCACCGCGCCCACGACACACGAGGTCATGCCACCCACGAGGACAGCGCGCGATGCCATCCACGCGCCCAACCGGCGAGAGAGAAACTGGCAGCCCTGCCCCCTCCCGGCCAGGGTCCCGCCAAAGTCGGCTTTGCGCGCAAAGCAAGCACAAGAGAGCAAGCACAGGAGAGCAAGCACAGGAGAGCAAGCACAGGAGAGCAAGCACAGGAGAGCAAGCACAGGAGAGCAGGCACAGGAGAGCAAGCGCGAGAGAGCAAGCGCAAGACGGCAAGTGCGAGAGAGCAAGCGCAAGACGGCAAGCGCGTAAGTGGCCTTGCGCGTAAGTGGCCTTGCGCGTAAGTGGCCTTGCGCGCATAGCGCATGGGTAGGGTTCGTGGTTGGTTTCCTCCCGTATGGCCTGGGCGAAGCCATACCATGGCGTGTCGGGAGGTCGGCCTACGCAAACCGACCCACGGCGCAGGCGATACCGATCTCCCGGCACGTCGTGGTTTCCTCCGGCAGGTCATACGGGAGGGAACCGACCACGCCCTCACTGGACCCGGGAAGTCACGGGGGCACAGCCAACCGGGTGGGCAGGAATGGTTGGTTTCCCTCTTGGAGGCCTGCCGTCCGGCGAGGACACGCTCTTCGAGCCACAAGCCAACTCGAGCGTTGGGTACGAGCCGGACACGGCGGGCATCACAATCACGTCCGTGAGGCGGGCCTTCGGCGATGGCCGCACATACGGTGCCAGCAGTAGTCACGCGGCTGTGGCAGTCATGCGGCTGTGGTCACGAGATGGCCGCAGTCACGTGTCAGCGGGGGAAAGAAAAGAGATGCCTCGCCGGCGGGCAGGCCTCCAAGAGGGACACAAAGACCTCTTCGTTTCTCGCGCCGGTTGGCTCAGCCCACGTGGCTTCCTGGGTCGAGTGGGGGGCGCGGGGCGCCCCTCCCGTATGTCCTGCCAAAGGAAACCACGACGTGCCGGGAGGTCGGTATCGCCTGCGCTGTGGGTCGGTTTGCGTAGGCCGACCTCCCGACACGCCATGGTATGGCTACGCCCAGGCCATACGGGAGGGACACCCCACGAACCACACCCCTGCGCTGGCGCGCAGGCTGCCTGCGCTCTTCGCGTCGGTTCACTGAGTTGGCCGTGGAGCGGCGTTGCGCAGGCGGATGCCGCTGAAGCCGAGACTGCTCGCGGTGACCCCATCCCAGAACTCCCAGAGGTTGTTCATGATCCGCAGTTGGATTCCCGCGTTCTCGTGCAAACGGAGGAGGTTGCCAACGGGCTCTGCTGGGCCCAGAGGTTTGACTGCCGAGGTCGAGACGTGCGAGCTCGGCTCCGGGTTGCCGAACGGCTGGAAATGCTGTGCTGGCAACCGGTATGCGTACAGCTTTACCGCACGCATGCGGTCCAGCCATTTGTACTCGATCGCGTGGACGCGTTCACCTCCGCCTGGTCCGAGTATCCGCGCGTGGTCGGCGGGCGACGTGCTGGAGGTCGTCCACGCCATTGCTCGCGGGCAATCTCGCGGGAACCAGTAGTCCGGCGCACGCTCGTGGTCCACGGCCCACACGTATGCGTCCTGCTGGCGTGCGGTCGCCGCCACGTGGGGGACGAACACGTTGATCGTGGGATCTTCGGAGAAGTGCAGTACCTGTCCAGGTTCCGGGCGCATGTCTCCAGCATGCTGTCAGGCGACTGTTGGCCGACGGCGAGCTTAGGTGGTGGGGCGGTGGTCGTCGCGTTGCCATTCGACTGCTTGGACTCCGGGCACGGCCATCAGGTTCTCGACCGCGTCGGTCGTGATCGAGCCGGTGACCGTGCCGAGCGCTTCGAGGACGTCGTCGACCGCCATGCCCGCCCGGCGTAGATCTTCGACCAGCCGGGGGATGTTCGTCAGGTTCTCTTCCGCGATGGAGACCATGATCTTGGGCACGGCAGCCTCCCAGGCAGTAGGAGACTGACGCTAGCTCATGGCGCTTGCACGAGACCCGCGCCGACGTCCGTCGACGGCAGCTTGAGTCGGCTGGCGGTCTGCACCAGTCGTGCCCACAGTTCCCAGGACTTGGCTTTGTACTGGGCCGCGATCAGTGCGGCGAGGCCTGCCACGTGTGGTGTGGCCATGCTGGTGCCGCGCAGTCGCTTGTGGTCTCCGCCGATCCAGCTCGAGTAGACGTTCTCGCCGGGGGCGACGACGTCCACCTGGCCGATGGCGTCCACCGTGCCGCAGGAGAAGTCCGCGACCGCTCCTGCCTCGTTCACCGCGCCGACCGCCATGATCGATGGGCAGTTGGCCGGGTGACCGACCGGCGCGATGCGGCCCGCCGAGCGCAGGCTCTCGTTGCCCGTCGCCGCGATGATCAACGTACCGAGGTCCATGGCTCGCCTGGCCGCCTGCTCGAACACCACGGAATGCGGTGTCCCCGGCTGGGTCGCCGCGCCGAGGGACATCGACACCACCGAGCACCCGTTGGCGATCGCCCACGAGATCCCGGACAGGATGCCGCCGTCGGAACCCGAGCCGCGGTTGCTCAGCACCTTGCCCGCGTAGATGTCAGCGTTGCACGCGACGCCGTAGCCGGGCCCGGCGGACGGCCTGCGGGGACCGCACGCCGTGCCGATGCAGTGCGTGCCGTGCCCATGGCCGTCCTGTACGTCCTCGCCCTGGACGAACGAGCTGGTTGTGACGTTGCGCCCGGCGAAGTCCGGGTGCTTGACGTCGAATCCGGTGTCGAGCACCGCGACACGCACACCTGTCGCGTCCGTGACACATGTCGAGGCGTGGGTTGCCTGCAGGCCCCACGTGAAGACGCTTTCGTCCGCTGCCGCCGCGGGCTGCGCCGGTGCCTCCGCGGTGATCGCGTGCACGATCCGCTCCGCCTCGACGATCGAGATCGGACCGGCTTCGGCCGCCGCGACCGCGAGCCTGCTCACCTGGTCCTCCGCGGCCGTCACCACGGCGACGCCCAGTTCGTGCAGGATCAGGCCGTCCGCCTCGCCAAACACCGACGGGTCGGCAGCGCCGGCGAAGTCGGCGGTGCTGGCCACTCGCAGGCCCGCGACCCGTGACATCGCCCTGGCTCCGGCCGCGACCGCGTCGTCCTCGAGCAGAACCAGATAACGGCCGGTCAGACCGGCCTCTTGTGGACTCGTCATACCTCCCCCTCCTCCTCTTCTCCCCAGGCCTAAGCAGGATCGAGACGATCAAGAGGGATGTAACGGGCACCACACTGCTCCTTTTGGGCTATTTCTTCTGGCGGTCGGCCCAGTCCGGCACGCGTGGTGCCAGTGGGAGTCATGTGGGTGAACCAACACGCCGGACCGGCCGGTACTTGACCTGGCAGCTGCGGTCACGCAGCTTGAACGCTGTGTCGTCGACTGCCCGCCGCCGGGTGGACCTGCTGAAGGTGCGAACCGAGCTGCCGCCGCCCGACCAGCGGACGGTGGACGCCTACGAACGCCATCTCAAGGCCGAGCGTGGACTTTCCCCGCACACCGTCCGCGCCTACGTCGGCGATGTGGTGTCGCTGCTGGGGTACGTGCGCGGCCTTGACGTCGTCGGCACGGGATCGCCTCCCGCGCAAGGCAATCTCGACCTCGCCGGGATCCGGGCGTGGTTGGCCGCCCAGCGGTCGGCCGGTACCGGCCGCACCACGCTCGCACGGCGTTCGGCGGCCGCGCGCACCTTCTCCGCGTGGGCGCATCGGCGAGGCCACCTGGACTCGGATCCGGGTGCGCGGCTGGTGGCTCCCCGTCCGCACCGCACGCTGCCGTCGGTTCTGCGTCAGGACCAGGCCGACGAGCTGATGCGGGCGTCGCAATCCGGCGCGGCCGAACGGGATGCCGTCGCACTGCGGGACCACGTGATCGTCGAACTGTTGTACGCCACCGGGATTCGGGTGTCCGAGCTGTGCGGTCTCGACGTCGACGACGTGGACATGGATCTTCGGGTGGTGCGGGTGATCGGCAAGGGCGACAAGGAAAGGACCGTTCCTTTCGGCGTGCCCGCGCAGCGTGCCGTGCGGGACTGGCTGACCGACGGGCGGCCGGATCTGGTCTCAGCCCACTCGCCGCCCTCGCTGCTGATCGGTGTGCGTGGCGGACGGTTGCAGCCAAGCAGCGTCCGGCGAATCGTGCACGACGCGCTCAAGGCGGTCCCCGGCGCACCCGACCTGGGGCCGCACGGACTGCGCCACACGGCGGCAACCCATCTGCTGGAAGGCGGGGCGGACCTGCGTAGTGTGCAGGAACTGCTTGGGCACGCCACCTTGGCGACGACTCAGTTGTATACACACGTGACAGTCGAACGGCTGCGTGCCGTGCACGACCAGGCCCACCCCAGGTCGTAGCCGGTAAACGTGTACCGGACAGCGGTACGGTGCGACTCGCCGTGACAATTTGAGCGCACTAGGGGGCGAGATGGGCACGGAAAGCTCCTAAGCTGGACGGCATGGCGCGCGGCTCCAGGCTGGATCAGGTCACCCCCGATCCAACGAGATCGGACAAGACAGGGAGAGGTTCTCGCACTGTGGCCGTACCCGAGCCCGAATCCGAGCCCCGGCCACCGGGCACCAACGGACGCGCCAACACCCCGTACGGCATCGGCCAGACCAACGGTGTCCTGCCAGGTGATCACCGCACCGCCGACGACGTCGAAGCCGGCATCGTCGCGCTGTGGACCGAGTACGGCAAAGAACGTGACCATCCGCTGCGCGACCGCCTCGTGCTGCATTACGCGCCGCTGGTCAAGTACGTCGCAGGTCGTGTCGGAACCGGCCTGCCCGCGCACGTCGACGTCGGCGACCTGATCCAGTCCGGCATCTTCGGACTGGTCGACGCGATCGACAAGTTCGAGCCGGAGCGCGGCCTGAAGTTCGAGACCTACGCGATGCAGCGCATTCGCGGCGCGATCCTCGACGACTTGCGCCAACAGGACTGGGTCCCACGATCGGTGCGTGGCCGGGCGCGCGAGGTGGAACGGGCGCTCGAGCGTCTCGGCGCCAAACTGCAGCGCCAGCCGACCGACCCCGAGCTCGCGGCGGAGCTCGACATCAGCGTGAAGGACCTGCACGAGCTCTACGCGCAACTGCAGCTGACCAGCGTCGTCGCGCTCGACGAGCTCGTCGCCGCAGGTCGCGGCACGGCGTCACTGGCCGAGACGTTGCCGGACGAGGGCGCCGAGGACCCGGTGGCCACTCTGGTCGACCTGGACAACCGCAGGCAGTTGGCCGGCGCGATCGAGCAGCTCGCTGAACGTGACCGGATCGTGGTCACCCTCTACTACTTCGAGAACCTGACCCTCGCCGAGATCGGCAAGGTCCTGGGCGTGACCGAGTCCCGCGTGTGCCAGCTGCACACCCGCGCGGTGCTCAGGCTGCGCGCCAAACTGGTCGAGCAGTCCGACGCCTGAGCCGCCGCGGCTGCGCCTGAGTCGCGCGTCGCTGGCACGGTGAGTGCCGTCCTCGTCAGTCGTCCGGCCTTCGAAACCCGCCGCAGTGCGTGATCTGCAGGAACATGCAGGTGGCCCGGGGCGACACTTGTCGCCGTGTTTGACTAAAAATTCAGTCAGGCTTACCGTCGGTGTATCGGAGCGAAGGGAATGACGTGATGCGACGGCGACGGTTCATGCAGTCGGGCCTGGTCACGATGGGCGGACTGCTGGTGGCGGCCTGCGACGGCGACCCGGCGCCGTCGGCTGCTGGTGGCGCGTCCACGACCGCGTCCCCGGAGGGACGGTCGTGGCTGATGCCCGAGGAGGGACAACCGCACAAGCGCACCTGGATGGCCTTCGGGGCGAGCGAGAAGATCTGGGGCGCAAGCCTTGTGCCGCAGGTGCGGCGGAACCTGGCCACGATCGCCACCGCCATCGCCCGTTTCGAGCCGGTGTCGATGCTGGTGCGGCCCGGCGAGGTCGACGCGGCGCGTGCGTTGGTCGGGCCGAACGTCGAACTCGTTCCCGCGGAGTTCGACGACCTGTGGATGCGGGACACCGGCCCGGTGTTCGTGAAAGGTAACGGTGTCAAGGCCGGAGTGGACTTCAACTTCAACGGCTGGGGCGGCAAACAGGAACACGCCCGTGACGCCAAGGTCGCCCGGTTCGTGACGGATCGCGCCGGTGCGGAGTCGGCTGGTACCGAGCTGGTCCTCGAAGGTGGTGGCCTGGAGGTCGACGGCGAGGGCACCGCGATCATCACGGAGTCCTGTGTGCTCAACGGCAACCGCAACCGTGACTGGAAGAAGGCCGACGTGGAGGCCGAACTCGGGCGGCTGCTCGGCATCAGGAAGGTGATCTGGCTGCCCGGTGTCGCCGGACGCGACATCACGGACGGGCACACGGACTTCTACGCCCGCTTCGCCGGGCCGGGCGTGGTCGTCGCGGGCCTGGAGAACGATCCGGACAGCTACGACCACGAGATCACCCGGCGCCACCTCGAGATCCTGCGAGCCGCGACGGACGTGCACGGCCGTCGCCTGCGAGTGGAAACCCTGGAGGCCCCAACGGAGTTGCGAGCCAAGAACGCGGGCGAGGACTTCGCGGCCGGGTACATCAACTTCTACGTCTGCAACGGCGCGGTGATCGCCCCGCAGTTCGGCGACCCGAAAACCGACCCGGCCACCAAAGCGACCCTGACGAGACTGTTCCCCGGCAGGGAGATCGTGCAGATCGAGATCGACGCCATCGCGGCAGGAGGCGGCGGGATCCACTGCACGACCCAGCAGGAGCCGGTCGGCTGAGTGGTTGCGATCGTGACCACCAAGGCAGGGAAGCCTTGCCCATCCGCCTACAGTGAGGTGCCGTGTCAGAGCGTCGAATCCAGATACTGCAAGCGGCGGTCCACGTGATAGCCCAGGACGGCGTCCGCGGCCTGCGGGTCGAGAAACTGGCGGCCGAAGCAGGCGTGTCCACAGCGTTGATCTACTACCACTTCAAGGATCGTGCGGGGATCCTGCACGCCGCGTTGGAACACATCAACCACCGCGCGGAGAACTACACCGAACCCGCCAGCACAGCGGAAGACGACCCACTGACCCACCTGCGGCAGATGCTCCTCCTCGAACTCCAGGACGCCGACGAAGTCCGCGAGAACAGCATCGCCTGGGGAGAACTACGCGCAAGCGCGGTGTTCAACCCCGACCTCCGCGAAGCGCTGAACACAACAACAAAGGCCTGGAACACCGACATCGAGGCCCTCATCCGCCAAGCACAGGAGAGCGGAACCATCGGCGCGGAAACAGACCCAGCCCTGACGGCCGAACACCTCACCACCCTGGTCGAAGGACTGAGCGAACGCTGGCACAGCGGCTCCATCACCCTCGACCGCGCCCGCGAAGTCCTGACCCACGCCGTGGCCAGCTCCTTGCGGGCCCTGTCGAGCGAACAGGCCCGGGACTGAGACGAACCGGCCCGGGACTGAGATCAGGAATCCTCGGCGGGTCCAAGAAGGTCCCAGCGGTTGCCCGCGACATCGCGGAAGACGACGACCCGGCCATAGGGTTCAGTTCGGGGCTCGGTCAGGAACTCGACTCCGGCGGCGCGCATGCGCTGGTAGCTGGCGTCGAAGTCGTCGACTCGGAGAAAGAAGCCGACCCGACCGGCGTGCTGGTTGCCGATCACAGCGCCCTGATGTTCGCCGTCGGCGCGAGCGAGGAGAATCCCGGTCTCCGCACCCTGCGGGCGGACGACCACCCACCGCTTGGCCCTGCCGTCGTTGGTGCGGGCCGCCGTGTCCTCGACCAGCTCGAATCCCAGTGCCTGGGTGAAGAAGGTGATCGCGTCGTCGTAGTCATCGACGATGATTGCCGTGAGCTGCAGGAACGCCATGAACGCCATGATGTCGGATCAGAACGGCCGCTCGAGTTCCCTATGCCTGGGGGAGGAGACGGACGTTGCCGGAGATCAGCAGTCGTAGCGGGTTCAGGTACGTGTTGCCTCGGTGGGCTCCCCAGTGCAGGCAGGGGGTGGGGCAGTGGCCGGGGAGGAGGTGGCCGATGACTTCTCCCCGGCGGACGTGCTGGTCCCGGGTGACCGAGGGGGTGACCGGTTCGTAGGTCGTTCGGAGGCCGCCGGGGTGTTCGAGGGAGATCAGGGGCCTGGTGGCCACTGGTCCCGCGTGGATCACTCGGCCGTCGCCCGCGGCCAGTACCGGGCGGTCGGGGGCGCTTGCCAGGTCGATTCCCCGGTGGCCGGGGCCGTACGGCGTCGGTGGTGGGATGAAGGGTCGAATGACCTGGTGGGGGTGCGGTAGGGGCCATCCGAACTGGGGACGGTTTCGGATGGCCGGTGGCGCTGCCGCCGCGGTCGGGATGGCGAGCAGCAGGGTGATGATCAGGGCCGTGAGCTGGGCGGATGGGGGCATGAGGCCAGCTTGCCGGTGGCCGTTCGGGGATGCCAGTTGGTCGGTGCCGGGGTGTGGATCGAGGGCTGGCTGTGGACAAGTCGCTCCCAAGGGGGTAGAGCGGTTAATGGTTTGTCTGTTCGGCGGCGTACACTGCTCACGCGGCCCGTGTATTCACGGGGCGACTTCGCGTGCCAGTACTAGCCGGTCGTAGCTGCCGGTTACGACGCCCGTCGGTCCCACTTGTGGGTACGGGCGCCGTTACTGCCACCAGGGCGGCAGACCACCCGGTATGCCGCGAGAACCGACCAGCGTGCCGGCCTTGTCTCAAGACCGGCATGCCCGACAGAAGAGGTGCGAATCCGGCCATGGCCGTCGTCACCATGAGGCAGTTGCTCGATTCCGGCGTGCACTTCGGGCACCAGACCCGCCGCTGGAACCCGAAGATGAAGCGCTTCATCTTCACCGAGCGCAACGGCATCTACATCATCGACCTGCAGCAGACGCTGACCTACATCGATCGCGCGTTCGAGTTCGTCAAGGAGACGGTCGCGCACGGTGGGTCGATCTTGTTCGTCGGCACCAAGAAGCAGGCGCAGGAAGCGATCGCGGAGCAGGCGCAGCGCGTCGGCATGCCGTTCGTCAACCAGCGCTGGCTCGGCGGAATGCTGACCAACTTCCAGACTGTGCACAAGCGCCTCCAGCGCCTCAAGGAACTGGAGTCGATGGAGCAGACCGGCGGCTTCCAGGGTCTCACCAAGAAAGAGATCCTGATGCTCACCCGCGAGAAGGACAAGCTGGAGCGCACCCTCGGCGGTATCCGCGACATGGCCAAGGTGCCCAGCGCCGTCTGGATCGTGGACACCAAGAAGGAGCACATCGCCGTCGGCGAGGCCCGCAAGCTCAACATCCCGGTCGTGGCCATCCTGGACACGAACTGCGACCCGGACGAGGTCGACTACCCGATCCCGGGCAACGACGACGCCATCCGGTCGGCCGCGCTGCTGACCAAGGTCGTCGCCGAGGCCGCCGCGGCCGGTCTGATCGCCCGTTCCGGCCGCAACGGTGCCGCGGTCGAGGGTCAGGACAAGCCCGAGCCGGGTGCGGCCGCCGAGCCGCTGCCGGAGTGGGAGCGGGACCTGCTGGTCAGCGCGACTGCTGACGCCGGTGAAGCCCCGGCCAAGACCGAATCCTGACGAAGCTCCGCACACGGTGCCCGCTCCCCACGAAGGGGCGGGCACCACCCCGAACGAGGACGGATAAACGCACGATGGCGAACTACACCGCCGCGGACGTCGCGCGGCTGCGTAAGCTCACCGGCGCCGGAATGATGGACTGTAAGAAGGCCCTCGAGGAGTCCGACGGCGACTTCGACAAGGCCGTCGAGTTCCTGCGCATCAAGGGTGCGAAGGACGTCGGCAAGCGCGCCGAGCGCGCCACCGCGAACGGCCTGGTCGTCGCGGACGGCGGCGTGATGGTCGAGCTGCGCTGCGAGACGGACTTCGTCGCGAAGAACACCGAGTTCCAGGAGCTGGCCAACAGCATCCTGGCGGTCGCCAAGGCCACCAAGCCCGCTGACGTCGAGGTGCTGAAGGCCGCCGACCTCGGCGGCCAGTCGGTCGCCGACGCCGTGCAGGCGCTGTCGGCCAAGATCGGCGAGAAGCTCGAGCTGGCCAAGGTCGTCGTGCTCGACGGCCCGGTCGCGGTCTACCTGCACAAGCGCTCCGCCGACCTGCCGCCCGCCGTGGGTGTGCTCGTCGAGTACACGGGCGACAACGCCGACGCCGCTCGCGGTGCCGCGATGCAGGTCGCCGCGCTGAAGGCCAAGTGGGTCACCCGTGACGAGGTGCCCGAGGACCTGGTCGCCCACGAGCGCCGGATCGCCGAGGAGACCGCGCGCGAGGAGGGCAAGCCGGATGCGGCGCTGCCCAAGATCGTCGAGGGTCGCGTGAACGGCTTCTTCAAGGACGTCGTCCTGCTCGACCAGCCGTCGGTCACCGACTCCAAGAAGACCGTCAAGGCGCTGCTGGACGAGGCAGGCGTGACGGTCACCCGCTTCGCCCGCTTCGAGGTCGGCCAGGCCTGACCCGAAATTTCGGGTTCAACGGGCGATGACAGCATGGGCGGGGTCGCGGGCGCGTCGATGAGACGCTCGCGGCCCCGCCCGTCGCATGCAACGCCGCAGGAGGAGATGTGACCGAAGCCCCCAAGCCGTTCCGGAGAGTGCTGCTGAAACTCGGTGGTGAGATGTTCGGCGGTGGTGCCGTCGGCGTCGACCCCGATGTCGTCCAGACAGTGGCAAGGCAGATCGCGGAGGTGGTCCGGGCGGGCACCCAGGTCGCGATCGTGATCGGCGGTGGGAACTTCTTCCGCGGCGCCGAACTGCAGCAACGGGGTATGGACCGGGCGCGCGCCGACTACATGGCGATGCTCGGCACCGTGATGAACTGCCTTGCCCTGCAGGACTTCCTCGAGCAGGCGGAGGGTGTCGAGACGAGGGTGCAGACGGCGATCACGATGAGCCAGGTCGCCGAGGCCTACATCCCGCGCCGCGCGATCCGGCACCTGGAGAAGGGCCGTGTGGTCATCTTCGGTGGCGGTACCGGTATGCCGTACTTCTCCACCGACACCACGGCCGCGCAACGCGCGTTGGAGATCGGCTGCGAGGTCGTGCTGATGGCCAAGGCCGTCGACGGCGTCTACGACGCAGACCCGCGCACGACCCCGGACGCGAAGATGTTCGACCACATCACCCACCGTGAGGCGCTTGAGCGTGACCTGCGGGTGGCCGACACGACCGCGTTCAGCCTGTGCATGGACAACAACATGCCGATCGTCGTGTTCAACCTGCTGACCGAGGGCAACATCGCCCGCGCCGTGCGTGGTGAGAGGATCGGCACGCTGGTGAGCACGCCCGCGAGTACGGTTCCGGTCTAGAGCGTTTTGTCCGTACTGGCGGGATCGCTGGTAAATCGCAGCCACACGAACGGCACGAGCAAGGAGCAGCCGTGATCGACGAGACACTTCTCGACGCCGAGGAGAAGATGGAGAAGGCGGTGACGCACGCCAAGGAGGACCTTGCGGCAGTGCGCACCGGCCGCGCCACCCCGACCATGTTCTCGCGCATTGTCGTCGAATACTACGGTTCACCCACGCCGTTGAACCAGCTCGCTGGGATCAGCATCCCCGAGGCCCGGATGGCCGTCGTCAAGCCGTACGACGTCAGCCAGCTCAACACGATTGAGAAGGCGATCAGGGACTCCGACCTCGGTGTGAACCCGAGCAACGACGGCACCATCATCCGCATCGTGATCCCGCAGCTGTCCGAGGAGCGCCGCCGCGAGATGGTGAAGCAGGCCAAGGGCAAGGGTGAGGACGCCAAGGTGGCGATCCGCAACATCCGCCGCAAGGCCAACGAGGAACTGCACCGCATCGCCAAGGACGGCGAAGCGGGCGAGGACGACGTGGCCCGCGCGGAGAAGGAGCTGCAGAACGTCACGGACCGCTACGTCGCGCAGATCGACGAGCTGGTCAAGCACAAAGAGGCAGAACTGCTTGAGGTCTAGTTGACTACGGGGATGGGCAGCACTGCCGGCACCGAGACGGGCGAACCGGCCGGGGACGACACACCGAAGAAGTCCCGGGCCGGCCGCAACCTGCCCGCCGCCATCGGGGTCGGGCTGCTGCTCGGCGCCGCGGTCATCGTCTCGCTGGTGACCGTCAAGGAGATCTTCGTCGGCGTCGTGGCGCTGGCTGTCGCCGTGTCGACGTACGAGCTGTCCGGCGCGCTCAAACGCAGCGCCGGAATCCAGGTCGCGTTCTGGCCGGTGTTCGTCGGTGGTCAGGCCATGGTGTGGCTGGCATGGCCGTTCGAACGAAACGGTGTCATATCGGCCTTCGTGGTGACGATCCTGGCGTGCCTGCTGTGGCGCTTCAGGGGCGGCACCGAGAACTACCTGCGGGACATCTCGGCATCCGTGTTCACGGCGGCGTACGTGCCGATGTTCGCGTCGTTCGCGGCGATGCTCGTGGTCCCGGACGACGGCGTCGCACGGGTGCTGTGCTTCCTGATCGCGGTGGTCGCCTCCGACACAGGCGGCTACGCGGCCGGTGTGGCGTTCGGCAAGCACCCGATGGCACCGACGATCAGTCCGAAGAAGTCGTGGGAGGGCTTCTCGGGATCGATGCTCGCCGGTGTGGTCGGCGGCTCGCTGTCGCTGAGCCTGATGCTGGACGCGCAGTGGTGGCAGGGTGCGCTGTTCGGCGCGGCGATCGTGCTGACCGCGACGCTCGGCGACCTGGTGGAGTCGCTGATCAAGCGCGACCTCGGCATCAAGGACATGGGCAACCTGCTCCCGGGCCACGGCGGCCTGATGGACAGGATGGACTCGCTGTTGCCCTCGGCTGTGGTGTCCTGGCTGCTGTTGCGCCTCTTCGTCCCCAGTTAGCCCCAGCTGATCTCTCGTGAGTGTTTATCGGTGTTGGAACTCGTGTAAACACTCACGAGGGGTTAGTCGTCGTACGGATCGTCATATGCCGCGCCAAGTTCGTCCTCGGAAGGCGCGTGCGGTGTGCTTCGGTTGGATGTGTCGATCAACGTGAAGGCTGCCCCGGCCGGGTCCTCCACGACCGACAACCTTCCGAACGGCGAGTCGGCGGGCTCGGACAGCAGCCGCCCGCCGAGCCGGACGGCGAGCACGGTCGCCTCGTCGGTTCCCAGCATCGGCCCGACTTCGAAGTAGATCATCCAGTGTGGCGGGGTGTGCGGCGGGAAGTCCGCGCCGAAGCGCATCCGCCCGGCGACCGGCTCGCGGTCCCCCGGCAGTGTCCACGTGGTGTAGTCGAACTCCTCGCCGTCGCCGATCTGTTCGAGTTGGTAGCCGAACAGGTCGACGAAGAACTTGTCCGCCGTGTCTCCGTCCCATGTGTTCAGCTCGGCCCAGCCGAACTCGCCTTTCGTTCCGGTCGCGAACGGCCATGGTGCCGCAGGCTGCCAGAAGCCGATCGTGGCTCCGGCCGGGTCTGTTGCCACCATGAGGCAGCCCTGGCCGTCGAAATTCTGGGGCGGCATCTGAATCTGCCCACCCAATCGGACAATTCGGTCAGCAGTGGCCGAGGCGTCGGACACGGCCAGGTAAAGCGTCCACGCTGGGGCCTGTGCGGAATCGAGAACGCGGTAGAAACCGGCCGCCGGAACGTCGTCGACGAGCGCGGTCAGGTAGTCGCCTGTCGGATTTGCCCGATACTGCCAGCCGAAGAGTCCGCCGTAGAAGTCCCTGCTGGCCTTCGGGTCGGTCGTGGCGAGATCGATCCAACAGGGTGTGCCGAATCGCATGGCGACCTCCGGAGGGGGAAAAGGGGCCGAACTTCAAAAGCCCACCGCCGGACCATACGCCTTCAGAACGCGTTGTGGTTTGCTGTTTTGGTGTCAAGGTCATGGATTCCTGGTCTCGTTTCGCGCGCACGGGAGGCTTTGCTGTCCACGGTCCGGCCCGATGACGTTGTGCCGAGCCCGAATATCTGGCATTGGCCGGATCTCTACGAGATCGAGAACAAGGCTCAGGATGTGGACGGTGAGATCTGGCGGATCCTCGCCGAACGGTGCGATTGGACCGGTCGCGACGTTCTCGATCTTGGCTGTGGCGACGGATTCCACCTGCCGCGCTTCGCCATGGCCGCACGCAGTGTCGTCGGTGTCGAGCCGCACCAGCCGTTGGTTCGCCGTGCCAGGCAACGGGTCGGGAACCTGACGTCGGTTGATGTGATGGTTGGTGCGGCCCAACGACTTCCGTTGCCTGACGCGAGTGTCGACGTCGTACACGCCAGAACGGCGTACTTCTTCGGGCCCGGCTGCGAACCCGGTCTGGCCGAGGCCGACCGGGTCCTGCGGCCGGGCGGCGTGCTCGCGATCGTCGATCTCGACGGCCGTTGTTCCCCGTACGGCGACTGGCTGCGTGCCGATCTTCCCCGTTACGACCCCGTGAAGATCGAACAGTTCTTCGCCGACGCCGGTTTCGACAGCCGGGACGTGCGGGCCACGTGGCGGTTCGACGATCGCGAGAGCCTGGAAGCCGTGCTGCGGATCGAGTTCTCCGCGGCGGTCGCCCGCAGGGCGGTCGCGGACGTGACCGGGCTGAGCTTTCCGGTCGGCTACCGGGTACGCACCCGTTGTAAACCGAGTGGTCTAGTCCAGCCGGGCAGGTAGGGTCGTCGCATGGCGATCGATGGCGACCTCCGTTCCGTGTCCCTTGCCACCACGAACAAGCACCGCCCCGCGCACGTGCTCGACCTGCTCCGGGCGCGAGTCGGGGACCAGGAGCCACGAGGTGACGCCGTGCCGAGACTGGAACGCCGTGTCGCGGATCTGCTCGGCAAACCGGCCGCCGCGTTCTTCCCGACCGGCACGATGGCCCAGCAGGTCGCCATGCGCATCCACGCCGACCGCCGTGGCACGCGGACGATCGCGTTCCACCCCCAGTGCCACATGGAAGTGCATGAGCACAGGGGCTACGAGGTCGTGCACGGCCTGTCCGGTCTGCCGGTCGGCGACTACCACTCGCTGATCACGCTCGCCGACCTCGAGGCGATCTCCGAGCCGGTCGCCGCGCTGCTGCTGGAGTTGCCGCAGCGTGACCTCGGCGGGCGGTTACCCGCGTGGGAGGACCTGGTCGCCCAGGTCGACTGGACTCGTGAGCATCGCGTCGCGTCCCATATGGACGGTGCGCGGCTGTGGGAGGCGCAGCCGTACTACGGCCGGTCACACGCGGAGATCGCGGCACTGTTCGACAGCGTCTACGTATCCCTCTACAAAGGACTGATGGGGATCTCCGGCGCGCTGCTGGCCGGTGACGCCGATTTCGTCGAGCACGCCACGGTCTGGCGTGACCGGCTCGGCGGTGCCACCCTGGGGGCGTGGCCGCTGGCCGTCGCCGGTGAGCGCGGCCTTGACGAACTGCTGCCGAGGATGCCCGAGTTCCTGGTCCGGGCGCGGACTCTGGCCGGGATGCTCGGCGGCATCCCCGGCGTGCAGGTGGTGCCGGAACCGCCGCAGACGCCGTTGTTCCACGTCCACCTCGCGGCCCAGCCCGACCGGGTGCTCGAGCACACGAAGCTGCTCGCCGAGAAGACCGGGCTGTGGGTGTTCGGTCAGGTGCGGCGCTCGGCCAACCCGATGACCTGCAGTTTCGAGATCACCGTGACCGAGCAGTTCGACGACGTCACCGACGCGGAGGTCCGTGACTTCGTCGGCGAACTGATGCTCGCGGCCGGGTAGCAGTGGTCACGACCGGGAGTCTGTCGGGGGTCTCGACGGCCCAGCTTCCCGCTGGACGCACCGGCCAAAGGCGCCGGTACAACCCCGGTACCGGCCCCTTCGTCCGGCACGCCCAGCGGAAACCTGGATCCGCCGAATACCCCCAACGAACTCCCGGTCGCAACCACTGGTTGCTGCCTTCGGTCGAGTGGCGTTGCTCCCGCCAGGTTTACAAGCAGGGCGGCTGGTAGCCGTCGATCCGCAGGCCGCGGAAGTCGAGTTTGTTCGGTGTCTTGCCGACGAAGACCAGGCCGCGTGCCTCCTTGACCGCGGAGGCGAACGAGTACGACGGCGTGCCCAGTTCGGGCAGGGTGGTCCATGCCTTGGGGGAGAAGCTGAAGAACTTCCGGACCAGTTGGCCGCCCGTCGACGGCACCAGCGTGAGCCACTTGTCGCCGCCGCTCCAGTGCGAGGCCGGGCGCAACTGGACGTAGAGATCGTCCGTGGCGCTGTAGGTCATCCAGAACCCGGACGATGTGGACAGATCAGCCTGTGCCTCGAACTGGTTGCCGAGCCAGAGGACGACGACGTGCCACTCGTTGTTGAGGAACTGCACCTTGGCGGCGTACCGGTGGCCTTCGCGGACAAGCAGACTCCCGGTGGCCGGGACAGTCGTGCCCTCACCGCTGGCAAGCCACTGCTGCAGCCGGTCGATCGACGGTGTGGCGCACTCGCAGCCACGGGACAGCTGGTCCGCTGACCGGGACATGTCGGCGTTGGCGACAGCTCCCGTGCCGGACAGGGAAACGAGGACGCTCGCCGCGAACGCCACGGCGAATCGGACTGGTGCACGACCTTGCTGGGAACGCACTCGCATTCCCAGCAAGCTAGTCCGCCGACCGGCTTAGGTCTAGACCTTTCGGGAGGTGTGCCGATCCGGTGCCGTTGTCGGCGATCGCGATGGCCGAAAGCCGCCAGCCACGCCGCTGGCCACTTCGTAGCGTCCAGGCATGCTGATTCGACACCGTGGACGGGTGCCCCGAGTGCACGCCGACGCCTACGTCGCGCCAACCGCGACGCTCATCGGGGACGTGGAAGTGGCGGCACACGCCCGTGTCCTCTCCGGTGCCGTGCTGGACGCGGAAGGCTCACGCGTGACGGTCGGCGAGTACAGCATCATCAGCGAACACGCTGTGCTCCGAGCGTCCGCTGTGGCGGGGCCGCAACCGGTCGAGGTTGGCGATCACGTGCTTGTCGGCCCGCACGCGACGCTCCTGGGCTGCGCGGTGGGCCGGTGCTGCTACCTGGCGACGGGCGTGACTGTGCTGCAGACCGCGCGGCTCAATGAAGGCACCACGGTCGCGGTCGGTGCCTTGGTGCACGCGCGCACTGAGACTCCGGCCGAGTACTTCGTACCGCCTTTCAGTGTCGCGCTGGGGAGCCCGGTTCGGTTGGTGGCGGCTGGTGACCCCGCTTTGCCGGACGCTGTCCGCGCGGTGGGATTCGCCGAGGTGGCGTTCGGGGCGACGGCGGTGTGGACCGACCGGATCCGGCGCGCCGAGCATGCCGCCGAAACGCGCTCGGCCGAGTTCGGCGCGCACAAGGACGACGTCGTGCTTTCACGCGTGGGCGAGGGCTGACGGGGTCATGCAGCCGACAATGGCCGGTGCCTCGTGGATGAGGGTGTCGTCGTCGATCGCCTCGACCATGAAGCGGGCGTAGTCCACTCGACGGGTCCGGTTGCTCGCCAGTACCGGATCGCCGACGTGCCTGCTCCACACCGGCAGGCCCTGGCTTTCACCCTCCTCCAGATCACTGCCACGCACGACGGTCCACCTGGTGTCGCTGGCGAAGACCCGCCGACACGCCTCCACCTGGTCGTCGACGTCCACGACACGCGCGAGCTTGGCCAGCCGCCCGAACACGGCCTCGTACACCTTGAACTTCTTGCTGTACAAGTCTTTCCCGTCACGGCTGATGTGCCAGCCGCACGAGAACACCAGACGGGCGTCCGGGCGCGCGTGGTCGAGCACGGCCTGAGCAGTGCCCGAGGCGTAGTGGTGCACTCCCCACGGCACCAGCACCGTGAGCACGGCGTCGCATCCGTCCACCGCCCGCGCGATGACCGCGGGATCGTTGGTCGCCCCGGGGATCACCGTCATCCGCCCATCGAACCCGGCGAGCTTGTGCACGCTCTTGTCCCGGCACACGCCAACAACCTCGTAACCGCGGTCCAGCGCGTGCTGCACCATGTAGCGGCCCAGCTTCCCGGACGCCCCCACAACGCACACCTTCATCGCCTTCTCCTCGCTCGCCGACACCATCACCCTTACAATGTAAGGTACAGCCTTGCACTGTAAGGTTGTCAAGCGGACGGAGGGAGAACCTTGTGGCAACGGAGCCTCGCCGTGACCCGCTGACCAAGGAGTCGGTGGTGCGCGCAGCGGTCGCCCTGGCGGACGAGACCGGCGCCGGTGCGCCGAGCATGCGCAAGCTCGCCGAGCGGCTCGGCGTCGAGGCGATGTCGCTGTACTACCACTTCCGCAACAAGAGCGCGCTGCTCGACGGCATGATCGACCTCGTGTTCGGCGAGGTCGAACTCCCGTCCGACGACAGCGACTGGCCGACCGCGATGCGACAACGGGCGCTCTCGCTGCGCGAGGCACTGACCCGTCACCCGTGGGCGGTCAGCCTGATGGACTCACGGACCAGTCCCGGCCTCGCGACACTGCGTCACCACAACGCGGTCATCGGTTGCCTGCGGTCAGGTGGTTTCTCGATCGCCGGTGCGGCGCACGCGTTCTCCGTGCTGGACAGCTACGTCTACGGGTTCACGCTCCAGGAGCTCAGCCTGCCGTTCGCAGGTCCTGCCGACCTGGCGGACGTGGCGGGCTCGATCCTGGAAGGGCTGCCCCGCGAGGAGTTCCCGCATCTCGCCGAGATGATCGTCGACCGCGCGCTGAAACCCGGTTACGCGTACGCCGAGGAGTTCGACACCGGGCTCGACCTGATCATCGACGGACTGCGCGAGCGACGCGGGACTTGGCGGTGAACGTTCGTCGGGTCGCCCGGAAGTGCGGACATCCCGGTTCGACGCGCTGACTGTCCCACACTGACACCTCGCTCGCCCGGTGGGCATGTTTCGCTGTCAGGAGAACAACCATGAGGAGATCACATGCGTTTCGGGCTCAAAGTCAATCCCGCCACCTGGCCGGAGGCCGCCACGTGGGCCGCCGTCGCCGAGGACACCGGATTCGACGGGTTGTGGACGGGCGACAACATGCGCAACCCGCGTGACCCGGCCATCGCGGTGCACGACGGCCCGACGTTGATCTCCGCGTGGGCCGCGACCACCACGCGGATCAGAGTCGGCCTGCTGATCGCCAACATGGTTTTCCGGCGTCCGACGCTGCTGGCCAAGCAGGCGGTCACGCTCGACCACGTGTCGACCGGCCGGTTCGACCTCGGGATCGGGTCCGGCGTCTGGCCGACCGACCACGGGATGTCCGGTGTTCCACTGTGGACCGCGCGGGAACGGGCCGAGCGGCTCGCCGAGTTCGTCGGGATCGTCGACCGGCTGCTGTCCGGTGACGTCGGGGACCACCAGGGCACGCACTACTCCTACCAGCAGGCGGCGATGACGCCCGCTCCGGTCTCCGGCTCGGTTCCGCTGATCGTCGCTGCCAACGCTCCCAAGGCGCTCACGGTGGTCGCCGAGCACGCCGACGGGTGGGTGACCTTCCCCGGCGCGGCAGCCGAGGAGGATTTCCACCACGCGTCGATCGAACGGATCGGCACGCTGGAACGGCTGAGCTGGGAGCGTGACCGGAATCCCGCGTCACTGCGCCGGATTCTGCTGGCGTACGGCGCCATCACGCCGTGGGCGTCGGAGGATTCCTTTGCCAGGCTTGTGGATCGCTACCGGGAGATCGGCTTCGACGAGATCGTCTGCTACGCGCCCAAGCCCGCGGAGCGGGCCGTGTTCGACAAGGTCGTGGCCAATCTGGACGCCTGGCGCTAGGAAACTTCCTCATTGTTTTTCGCCCAACACATGGCATCGATTGTTTGTGAAGCCCTAACATGCCGCGCATGAGATCAATGTTGACCATGCTGGCGGCGTTAGGTGTCGCCGCCGTCGCCGTGGCACCCGCTGCGTCGGCGGCCCCGCAGGTGCCACCGTCGGTTCCCTGTGACACGGTCTCGCCGACCTACTCGTACGTCGTGCTGTACGAAAAGGGCACTCCTGGCCAGGTTCCGGCCACGGAGATGGCGTACAAGTGTGGCAAGTTGGTGGCTTACTACCCGGAGATCGGAGTCGCGGTAGCCAGCTCGCGCAACACGGACTTCGCCGAGAAGCTCGGTGCTGACCGCGCCTACAGTGCGCGCAAGGACGTCAAGCCGCCGACGAAGTCCGCGCTGACGTCCGCGACCCGATCCGCTGCCTCGGCTGGGGAGGATCTCAGCGGACAGCAGTGGGACATGGACATGATCGGGGCCAAAGAGGCCAACAAGATCAACCGCGGCAGCGCCACAGTGACGGTCGCCGTGATGGACAACGGGATCGACGCGTCCCATCCCGACCTGGCCGCGGCGGTGGACGCGGGCAAATCCGTGGGGTGCCTGTCGGGCAAGGCCGACGGCACGCCGTCCTCATGGGCCGCGACCAACCACCCGCACGGCACCCACATCGCGGGCACCATCGCGGCGGCCGACGACGGCAGTGGGATCACTGGTATCGCTCCCGGTGTCCGGCTCGCGTCGGTACGGATCGTCGGCGACGACGGCCTGATCATGCCGGAGGCCGCCGTGTGCGGCTTCATGTGGTCGGGCAAGAACCACTTCAAGGTGGCCAACAACAGCCTCTACGTCGACCCGTTCCTCCACTACTGCGACAACAAGCCAGGGGAGTCGGTGGCGTTCGAGGCTGTTCGCCGCGCGGTGGAGTACTCGACGAACAACGGTGTGCTCACCGTGTCGGTGACTGGCAACGGAAACCAGGACGACACCAAGCCGGTGCGCGACGGCACGCCGCTGGACCCGAACCACTGCAAGCGGTTGCCCGCCCAGCTGCCCGACGCGATCGCCGTGTCCGCGGTCACCTATGACGGCGTGCGGGCGTTCTACAGCAACTGGGGCGGTACCTACCTGACCGCGCCCGGCGGCGACCCGTACGTCGACCCGCCCGCCGGGAAAGGCCCGGGCTGTCCACTGTCCACTGTGATCGGTGGCGGCTACGGCTACAAGGGCTCCTGCGGCACCTCGATGGCCACACCGCACGTCGTCGGTGTCGCCGCGCTGCTCGCCAGCAAGCACCCGAACGCCGATGTGCGGGAACTGCGCAAGCTGCTGCGCGAACAGGCCACGCCGGTGGCGTGCCCGGCCAATGAGGCCAACTGCACCGGCTCGACGGCCTACAACAGCTACTACGGCTACGGCCTGGTGAACGCGTTGGCGGCCGTGACCGACTGATCGGAGCGATTCGCCTGGTGGGGACTTGAGCGGCCCGGTCCGGCAAAAGTTGTCATACGGTGGACAACTTTTGCCGGGCCGGGCCGCCGTTCTGTTCGCGCGGGGCGCTGACCTGTCGAAACCGTTGTTCGGATGGGCGGTCGAGGGCGTCCACTGTGGACATATGTTATAACCTTCGTTCCGGATGCTGCTCCATTGGAGGGAAACCCAGTGATCGGCTTGGAGTAGTGGTGGCGCCCGTGATAGAGATCATCGATCGACAACGCGTGCTTCCCTGAAGCCGTCCGTCCGCACCAGAGGATTTGATGGATCAACAGACACTAGCGATGGCGTTCTGGTTCGTGCTGGCCGCTGTGCTCGTCGCCGTGATCTTGCTGGTGCGCCAACGCCGGATCACCGCGGAACTGCGCAAACAGGCCACCGGGGCCGAATCCGCGACACGGACGTGGGCCACAGAGGAAGCGCACCTGGTCAACGCGCGGATCCCGGCTCTGGTCGAGTCGCTGAACAACCGGCCGGTCGAGGTGCCGGGCCCGGTGAACCCGCGGTTCGCCGAGTCACACGGCCGCGTGCTCGACCTGTTCACCGACTCGGTGCAGCAGGCCACCGCGCGCGGCGAACAGTCGGCCAAGGCGACGCTCAAGTCCATGATGCGCGCGGTGCAGAGCCTCGCCAACGAACAGCAGGTGGCCATCTCGGCCATGCAGGACAAGCACGACGACGCCGAGGTGCTCGCCGGTCTGATGCGCATCGACCACATGAACTCCCAGCTCGGTCGCAGGGCGCAGGCGACCGCCGTGCTGTGTGGCTCGTGGCCGGGCCAGCAGCGGTCCGCGTCGTCGCTCACCGACGTGGTCCGCGGCGCGACCTCCCGGATCCGCGACTACCTCAGGGTGAACATCCCGATCGAGGCGGACATCGCGGTGGTCAGCCGTGCCGTCGAGCCGGTCGTGCTCGCCGTGGCCGAACTGCTGGACAACGGCGCGCGCCACTCCCAGCCGAACACCGCCGTCGAGGTCAACTTCCAGCAGGCGCACAACGGGATCGCGATCATGATCGACGACGCGGGCGTCGGGATGACCGCGGAGGAACTCGGCCGGGCCGCCGGACTGCTGGCAGGCGACGGTGCCAACGACATCAACCGCCTTGGAGATCCGCCCCAGGTCGGGTTCGCGGTCATCGGTGTGCTCGCGGCCCGCTACGGGTTCCGGGTCTCGGTGGACACCCGGTCGCCGTACGGCGGCGTGCGCGCGGTCCTGTTCCTGCCGACGGAACTGCTCACCCGGGTCAGCAAATCGGTGCCCACCGCGACACCTGCGGCGACACCCGCTCCCGCGGTGGCACCAGTGGCCCCGCAACCCTCGGTCCCGGATGCCGAGCCGACGCGCACGCCCGGCGGGCTGCCCCGGCGGCGACGCCGGGAACCGGTCGGCGAGCAGTCCGTGTCGTCCGCTCCGCCCGTGAACACTCCGGCCCGTCCCTCGGAACAGATCGCGGCCGGGCTCGGCGCATGGCAGCGGGGCACCCGCTCCGGCCGGACCACGTCCCCCACCGTCGCTGAAGGGAACACACAGGCATGACCGATCCGGCGACCAACAAGTTGGGCTGGATGCTCGACAACGCCATGCAGATGCCCGAGACACTGCACGCGATCCTGCTCTCGGCCGACGGTCTGCTGATGGCCCACTCGGGCAACATCGGCCGTGACGACGCCGAACGGCACGCCGCGGCGATGTCCGGCCTGCAGGCGCTGGCCCGCAACACCGCCGAGTTCTGCGGCGAGACCCCGGCCCGGTGGCAGCAGACGATCAGCGAGTTCCCCGGCGGCTACGTCTTCCTTGTCGCCGCGGGCACCGGCGCGTACCTCGCGGTGTCCGCCACCGAACGGGTCGACATGGAGGCGGTGTCGTTCCGGTTGCAGGAACTGGTCCAGCGGTTGGGCAAGGAACTCACCAGCCCGCCGCGGCAGGACGCCGGCAGCCCGGCATGACCCCCCACCGCCGGGAGCGGGCCCTGGTCCGGCCGCACGTGGTCACCGGCGGCCGATCCCATCCGACCCGCAACACCTTCGACGTGGTGACCGTCGTGGTGGCCACCCGCGAGCAGGTTTCCGGGCTGTCCCCGGAAAAACGCAGGCTGATGGAGCTGTGCCGGGGCGGTGCGCTGTCGGTCGCCGAGGTCGCCGCGCACCTGTCGCTGCCGATCAGCGTCGTCAAAGTGCTGTTGTCCGACCTGCTCGACAGTGGCCACATCGCCACCCACGCCGCGCTTCCCCGAACCATCCGACCAGACTTGCAGCTGTTGAAGGACGTGCTCGATGGCCTCCGCGCCCGTCTCTGAGGACATCTACCTCCCATCCACCGTGCAGACTGCCGTGAAACTGCTCATCGTCGGGCATTTCGCGGTCGGCAAGACGACCTTCGTCGGCACGTTGTCGGAGATCAGGCCGTTGCGCACCGAGGAGACGATGACGCAGGCAGGCGCGCTGGTCGACGATCTCAACGGTGTCAATGGCAAGAGCACGACAACTGTCGCACTGGACTTCGGCAGGCTGACGTTGAATGATCAGTTGGTCCTGTACCTGTTCGGCGCGCCCGGCCAGCAGCGGTTCACCCAGCTGTGGAAGGACCTCGCGGTCGGCGCGCTCGGTGCCCTCGTACTGGCCGACACGCGAAGACTGGAGCAGTCGTTCGAGGTGATGGGGTTACTGGAGGAGTTCGGCATGCCGTACGCGGTGGCCGTCAACGACTTCGACACCGCACCCAGCTTCCCGGACACCGAGCTGCGCGACGCGCTCGACCTGCTCCCGGAGACCCCGCTGGTCACCTGCGACGCCAGGGACCCGGATTCGTCCACCCGCGCGGTCATCGCACTGGTCGAGTACCTGCTCACCCGCCCCGTACAGGAGAACGCGTGACCACTCAGCCTTCCGCCGACCAGGCCCCGCCGCAGGGGTGCCCCGCGCACGACGGCCGGATGCCGTTGTACGGCCCGGAGTTCGCCGCCGATCCCGCGGCGACCTATGCCGCGCTGCGCGCACACGGCCCCATCGCGCCGGTCGAGCTCGCCCCCGGTGTCCACGCGAACCTGATCGTCACCTACGACGCGGCGCTGGAGGTGCTGCGCAACCCCAGCACGTTCCCGCGTGACCCGCGGCGCTGGCAGGAGACGATGCCCGCGGACTGCCCGGTGCTGCCGATGATGATGTACCGGCCGAACTGCCTGTTCACCGACGGCCCGATCCACGCCCGGTACCGCAGCGTGGTGACCGACAGCCTGGCCAGGGTGGATCAGAACGCCCTGCGCGAGAACGTCGAGAAGACCGCCGAAGGACTGATCAAGACGTTCGGCCCGGCCGGTGCGGTCGACCTGCTCGCCGAGTACGCGTTGCTGCTCCCGCTGCGGATGTTCAACCACCTCTACGGCTGCCCGCCCGAACTGGGCGACCGGATGGTGGCCGGGATGATCGGCATCTTCGACATGATCGACCCGGAGAAGGCCAACGCCGAACTGACCCAGTGCATGCTCGAGCTGATCGCGCTCAAGCGCGCCAAGCCGGGGCAGGACATGCCGTCGTGGATGATGGCCCACCCGGCCCGGCTGACCGACGAGGAACTGATCCACCAGCTCGTCCTGCTGATGGGCGCGGGCACCGAGCCGGAGAAGAACCTGATCGCCAACGGCGTGCGGCTGCTGCTCGCCGACGAGCGGTTCGCCGGTGACCTGTCCGGTGGCAGCATGCCCGTCGAGGAAGCGCTCGACGAGGTGCTCTGGACGGATCCGCCGATGGCCAACTACTCGGCCAGCTATCCCGTGCAGGACATGGACTTCGGCGGCGTGCGGCTACCGGCCGACACGCCGTTGGTGATGAGTTTCGCCGCGGCCAACACCGACCCGGCACTCGTCACGGGACAACGCTCCGGCAACCGGGCGCACCTCGCCTGGAGCGCGGGCGTGCACACCTGTCCCGCACAGCAACAGGCTCGTCTGATCGCCTCGGTGGCCATCGAGAAGCTACTGGACAGCCTGCCCGACATGAACCTCGCCGTCCCGGCCGACCAGCTCACCTGGCGACCCGGCCCGTTCCACCGTGCGCTGACCGCGCTCCCTGTTCGTTTCACCCCGGTTACCGTGCCCGTCCCGCTCGACGAGTCACCTGGAGGAAGCCGATGGAACGTTCCGCAGAGCCAGTCAGAATCGATCCGACCGGACACGACATCCATACCGAGGGAGCCCGGCTCGCCCAGCTCGGGCCCGCGACGCTGGTTGAGCTCCCTGGCTCGGTGGTGGCGTGGTCGGTGACCAGCCAGGACGCCCTGCGTCGCCTGCTCAGCGACCAACGGGTGTCCAAGGATCCCCGGCAGCACTGGCCCAGATTCGTCAACGGGGAGATCTCGCAGGAGTGGCCGTTGCTGCTCTGGGTCGCGGTGCAGAACATGTTCACCGCGTACGGCGGTGACCACCGCAGGCTCCGTTCCCTGGTATCCAAGGCGTTCACGCCCCGTCGCACGGCGGCGTTGCGCCCCCAGATCGAGCAGATCACCGCTGACCTGCTTGACGAGCTCGCCACCAGCCCGCAGCCGGTAGATCTTCGCGAGGGATTCGCCTACCCGATCCCGATCGAGGTGATCTGCCGGTTGTTCGGTGTTCCGGCCGACGCGCGGGCCGGACTGCGCACGGTGGTCGACGGTGTCTTCGACACCACCGCGACCGCCGAGGAAGCCGTCGCCAACCAGCACGAGCTGTACCGGATGATGCACGAGCTCGTCGCGCTGCGGCGGGCCGAACCGGGTGACGACCTCACCAGCGGGCTGATCGCTGTCCAGGAGGACGACGGCACCGGCCTGGCGGAGGCGGAACTGGTCGACACCCTGATCCTGGTCATCTCGGCGGGCCATGAGACCACGGTGAACCTGCTGGACCACGCGATCACCGCGTTGCTCACCCATCCCCGCCAGCTGGAGCTGGCGCGGTCGGGCGAGGTGCCGTGGAGCGAGGTGATCGAGGAGACCCTGCGCTGGCAGGCGCCGGTGGCGAACCTCCCGCTGCGGTACGCCGTGGAGGACATCGCACTGGACGATGTGGTCATCCGCAAGGGCGACGCCATCCTCGCGTCCTACGCGGCCGCGGGCCGGGACAAGGCCGTCTACGGCGACACGGCGGACGTCTACGACATCACCCGCCCGGAGAAGGCGCACCTGGCCTTCGGGCACGGGGTGCACTACTGCCTGGGCGCGCCACTGGCCCGGCTGGAGGCGGAGATCGCCCTGCCCGCGTTGTTCACGCGGTTCCCGGACATCAAACTGGCCGTGCCGGAGTCCGAACTGCGGCCGACGGACTCGTTCATCTCCAACGGCCACCACACGCTGCCGGTGACCCTGCACTGAGGTGTTGTGGGGGACTGCACAGCGGTCCCCCACGCCCGGAGTACCCGGTTCGCTACCCTGATCGCCGCTGTCCTGGTTGTGGCGAACGGAGTGACAGGGATGGGACCGTCCATTTTCGTCGGATTGCTCGTCGTCGCCGACGTGGTGCTGATATGGCGCTATGTCCGGGTGAAACGGCAGACCGCGGAGTCCGCGGCGCACCGGGTCCGTGCCGCGTTGCGCGGCAACGAACGTGGCAATGAGACGAAGGTGTATCTGGCGGACTGCCACCCGCTGTCCGTCCACATGATCAAGGATCTCGGCGAGACCGAGGGCTACCGCTACCAGCGCACGGCGTCCACACGCAGCGGGACGGAGCTGCGGTTCGAGGGTGGGACGGACCGATGATCTTCGACCTGCCGCCGTACCTGGTCTTCCCGCCGCTGCTGCTGATCTTCGTCGTGTTCACCCTGATGGGACAGGGCGGTTCGACGGGCAAGCCGCGCCACCGCAAGCACCAGCTCGCCGAGCTCGACACGGTGCTGTCGTCCGCGTCGGGGCGGGCCGAGCTGGTCGTCGACTGGATGCGGTTCACGGAGATCGACAAGCTCGAACTGGTCGAAGCGTTCGGCAAACGGGGGCTGCGGCTCGACGGCCAGGAGATCGTCGGCCGCGAATGGCGGCTGCGCTTCACCAAACAGCCCGCGTCCGCCGGTGAATCCGGTGCGGAACGACCGCAGCCCATTGTGGACTCACGGACCAGGTTGCGGAGGGAACTGACCTCGGCACAGGCTGGTGTGGACGGGACGTACATCCTCGACGTCGGCCGTTACCAGGACATCCCGTCGGAGGAGCTCACGAGGGCGATCGAGTCGGCGGGCTGGCGGCGAGTACGGGTCTCCGACGCGGGCATGAACGCCGTGGCCATCGCCCGGCCCGGCGCCGAGACAGTCCACGCCGGACACGGTCCTTTCCTGGAAGGGCCGTCGCTCGCCGAGCTGCGAGCCCACCCCCAGGTGGTCGAACGCGCCCGGGTGATCACGCGGGAACACGGCTTCGACCCGTTGGACGACAACAACCTCGACACCGCGCGGCAACGGCACAAGTACTGGGCCCGTCGCTTCAACAAGCACGTCGGCTTGGCGTTCCTGTTCGGAATCCTCATGTTCCTCGGCCTCGGGATCACGTTCCGCTCGTTCGAGCCTGCCGACGGCGAGGGCTTCTACATCTCGCTCGCCGTCACGTTGGCCATGGTGGCGTTGTTCGTGCTGGTGTTCACGAAAGCCGCGCTCATCCGCAAGCGCCGCTGGGCCGAGATCGGCGCGACGGTCACCGCGTACAAGGAACTGTCCACACTGGCCGAGAAGCCGGACGACAGTTCGTGACGTTGTCCCAGAACCGGTGTCCGGACGCGTAGTCCACCGGGCCGATGCGGTCAGCGCAGCAGGCCGCGTTCCGTGGCGGTCACCACGGCCGCGGTTCTGCTGGAGACGTCCAGCTTCTTGAAGATCCGCAGCAGGTGCGTCTTCACGGTCGCCTCGGCGATGAACAGCTCGGCGGCGATGTCGGGATTGCTCATCCCCTTGGCCACCAGACGAAGCACTGTCTGCTCCCGAGCCGACAGTGTTGTCCCGTCGGCGCTTCGGGCACGGTACAGCGCGGGCGCGAGCGACGGTGTGAGCACGGTGGCTCCGTTGGCCGCTGCGCGGACGGCGTCGATCAACTCGGTCCGCGAGGTGCCCTTCAGCAGGTAGCCAGCCGCGCCCGCCTCGATGCACCGCATGATGTCGGCCGCGTCGTCGTACGTGGTCACGATGACCACCGTCGTGTCCGGGACGGTCTGGCGCAGCTGGCGAGTGGTGTCGGCACCGTCCATGCCGCCCATGCGCAGGTCCAGCAGGACGATGTCCGGCCGGTGCACCCTCGCCAGCACCACCGCTTCCTCACCGGAGCCCGCCTCACCGACGACTTCGATGTCCGGCACCGTTTCCAGGGTTGCGATCAGTCCGGTTCGGACAATCGGGTGGTCGTCGGTGACGAGTACGCGGATCATGTCGCCGCCAGGTAGTAGGGGACCCGCACGCGCAGTGTCGTGCCGGTGGGGTCGCTGGTGATCTCCGCCTCGCCCCCTGCCTCGGCCGCGCGGGCGCGGATGCCCGGCAGGCCGTGCCCGTCGGCAGACGAACCGCCAGACGAACCGGGCGAGAAGCCTGCGCCGTTGTCCTGGACCCGCAGGCGAACCTCCTCCTCGGTCAGCTCCAGTGTCAGCCTGACCAGGTCCGCGCCCCGCGCGTGCTTGGCCACGTTCGCCAGTGACTCCTGCACCGCGCGCAGCACGACCACCGCCGCACGCGTCGGGACCTCGTGGCCCTCGCCCGTCATCCCGACCGCCACGTCGATGCCGTACTGCTCGGTGAAGCCGGTCGCCGCCCGGCGCAGCGCCTCCGCGAGCGAGTGCTCCTTCAACAGCGGTGGGGTGCCCGCGGCCACGAACGCGCGCGCCTCCGCCAGACTCTCGTCCGCGGCCCGGCGCGCCAGCCGCAGGTGCTTACGCGCGTTCTCCGGAGCGTCCTCAAGCTGAGCGTCGGCGGCCTGCACCAGTGTGGTGATGCTGGTCAGGCTCTGCGCCAACGTGTCGTGGATCTCCTTCGCCAGGCGTTCACGCTCCGCCGCCACACCCGCCTCACGCGACAACGCCGTCTGCTCTTCCCGGCTGCGGCGCAGTTCCTCGATCAACTCGGCGCGTTGCCGTGACTGCCGCACCACCTGCGTCACGAACAACCCCAGGAACGTGGCCAACGCGATCCCCAGCAGCAGGAACGGCAACCGGCCGAGCACATCGTCGGTGAGCCCTCCCTGCGCCACCGCCGACCACACCACCGGCCACGCGTGCGCGACCAGCACCAACGGCATGGCCACACGCAGGGGCAGGCTCATCACCAGCAGCGGCACCACGACGAACAGGGCGAACGTCGCGGTCATGTCGGCCACGACCGCCACGGCGTAACCAGCCAGCAGACCCGCGGCGAACCGGGCCGCGCGTTCGCCCCGCGCGATCGCGCGCCTGCCGAACGCCGCATACCAGACAACGAGCAGCGTGAGCACGCCCATGGCGACCGCACGCCCCGCCGCCGGACCCGGTGTGGTCAGCAACAGCAGCAGCACGACGCCGTACGCGACCGCGAGGTAGCCGTCCCACAGCGCGAACCAGTGGGTGCGCGCCTCGGCGGTCTGGGATCCGTTCACATCTCAGTCCTATCAAGACTCGGCAGGCCCTGGTGTCCACCTACCGGTTGACACCGGATGACGACGGCTGACGGACACCGCCGGGCCGCTGCCGTTCCTAGCGTAGGGAGTTATGAGTCTGTTGTGGATAGCCCTGATCGCCAGTGTCTCGGTCCTCTCGGTCGTGCTGGCCACCGACCTCGGGCACCGCGCCCTGACGACGTGGCGGCTGGTGCGGGCGTGAACGTGTATCTGCGTGCACCGCGCAACCGCGTCAGCCCTCGTGCGGTGCGCTGGTGGTTCACCCGTACCGCGCTGATCGTCCTGCCGCTGCCGTGTGTGCTCCTGGTTCTCTTCGCGCTGCTCCCACCCGCACGGCCCGTGTTCGGCTGGCTCACGGTGGCCTTCGCCGTGCCCGCGCTGGCCTGGCTCGCTGTTGAACCGTGGTGGCGCTGGCGGGTGCACCGCTGGGAAGTCACCGCTGACGCCGTCTACGTGGCCTCCGGCTGGCTGTGGCAGCGGTGGCGGGTCGTCCCGCTGACGCGGGTGCAGGCCATCGACACGGTCCGTGGGCCCCTCCAGCAGCTGTTCGGGCTCACTGGCGTCTCAGTGACGGCGGCGGTCACGGCGGGCTCGGCCCGCATCGTCGGCCTGGACCACCGGTTCGCCACCGACCTCGTCGACCAGCTCACCGCGGCGACCGCCGCGACCACGGGGGTGGCGGAGTGAGCGCCGTCACGTGGCGACGGCTGGATCCCCGGCTGCTGTCGATTGGCCTGTCCGTCCTCTGCGGACCCGCCGCCGCGCTTGTCCTCGCCGTGTCCACGACCGGTGTCGGCTCGCTGCAGCTGCTGATCACGCTCGGCGCGCTCGTGGTGACGGCCGCGGTCGTCGCGTGCGTCATGCTGCTGCGGTTGCTGACCACCCGGTTCCGGATTGTCGGTGGCCTGTTCGAGCTGCGCGCGGGCGCGGTGTTCCGTACCGTGCACCGCGTTCCGCTGGGCCGTGTGACCTCGGTCGACGTCACCAGGGGACCGTTGCACCGCGTTGTCGGCCTGGCCACGCTGCGGATCGGCACAGGTGACGCCAGGTCCGTGGCGCAGACCAGGCTGACTCTCGACGGCCTCCGGTTGGCCGACGCCCGCGCGTTGCGCCGTGAACTGCTTGTCCACCGGGGTGGGGCCGTGGGCGACGACGGCGTGCTGCTGGCGCTCGACCGTTCCTGGATCCGTTACGCGCCGCTGTCGGTGTGGGGCATCGGTGCCGTGCTCACAGCGGCGGGCACCACGTACCGGGTGCTGCACGAGATGAAGATCGACCTGGGCGCCATCCTGTGGTCCCGTCTCGCCGAGATCCCGCTGTGGTTCGGTGTCACGGCGGGTCTGGTGACTGTGGTCGTGATCGGCACCGTGGTGTCGCTGTGCGCGTTCGTCGAGAACTGGACCGGCTACCGCCTCGACCGCCACGCCGACGGCGCGTTGCACGTACGCCGAGGACTGCTCACCACCCGGGCCACCACGATCGCCCGGCGCCAGCTACGAGGCGTCGAGCTGATAGAGCCGTTGTTGCAACGCACAGCGGGCGCGGCGCGCGTCGAGACCGTTGCCACCGGACTGGGCACAGTGGACGAAGACCGTCGCAAACGCCGCCTCACCCCGGCAGTGCCGCGCGCCACCGGCCTGCGCCTGGCCGAACAGGTACTCGGTCTGCCCATCGACGTTCCGCTCGCCGGGCATCCCCGGGCCGCGCTGCACCGCCGGATCAGCCGTGGCCTCGGGCCGGTCGTCATCGCGGCCGCGGTACTTGTCTGCTGTGGACTGACCGTGATCGGTGTGGCGGCGGCACTTGTCGGCGTTCCGGTCGCGCTCGCGTTGGCCTTCGACAGCTACCGCAGCCTTGGCCACACGATCCGGGCACGCCACCTGTACGTCCGCTCCGGCACCTTGGCACGCCGTACCACGGCACTACATCAGGAAGCGATCATCGGCTGGAGCGGCTCGACCTCGCCGTTCCAACGGCGACGCGGCCTGATCACCCTGACCGCCGCCACCGCTGCGGGCGAACGGCGCTATCGCGTCCGTGATGTCCGCCGCGACACAGCGCTGGCCATCATCCAGGACCTGTCCGGTGGTGATACCCTGCCGGTGGCGAGTTGGGTCGCCACCGGGTCCGCGGAAAAGGCTGAGCCTGCCCATCGACGCAGGTAGTGCCCCCGGTCACCTACCTCCTTTCACCCCGTAACGCGGACCACGGGGCCATGGAAGGAGGTCGCGATGTCGACCATCCCGTTGCCTGAACGCCCAGACCTGAACCAGCTCCGCACGCAGGCCAAGGAGTTGCGCCGGGCGGCAGGCCCGGACGCCACGTTGAGCGACGCCCAGCGCGAGCTCGCCCGGCGCCACGGATTCGCCAGCTGGCCGAGGCTGCGTCGGCACGTCGAAGCGATCAACGCCCGCACCTGGTCGTTCGCCGAGGCAACCGGCGACGAGCCACTCACGGACCGTTTCCTCCGCCTGGTGTGCCTGAACTTCACCGAGGACGAAGTGGACCGGCGCGAGCAGGCGGCGCGTCTGCTCGACCAGCATCCCGACCTGCCCGCGGCGAACCTGGCCGTCGCGGCCGTCTGCGCGGACGCCGAGCAGGTGCGCCAGCACCTCGCCTCCGGCGTCTCCGCCACCACACCGTCCGGACCGTACGACTGGTCGCCGCTGATGTACCTCGCCTACGCGCGGCCGGTCGGCGTCGGCCTGGAGGCAACCCTGAACTCGGCGCGTTTGCTGCTGGACGCGGGCGCCGATCCCAACGACGGGCGGTTCTTCCTGGGCCTGCCAACACCTTTCACAGTGCTGACCGGTGTCCTGGGTGGCGGTGAGGACGACCAGCCGCCGCACCCGCACTCGATTCCCCTCGCCCGGCTGCTGCTGAGCCGAGGAGCGGACCCCAACGACGGGCAGACGCTCTACAACCGGATGTTCAGCGAGGAGGACGACTTCCTGCGCCTGCTGCTGGGATTCGGCCTCGGGCGCGGCGATGGCGGACCGTGGCGGCGCCTACTGCCCGACATGATCGACACACCAGCCGAGCAGCTGCGCTCCCTGCTGAAGTGGGCCGTCACCCACAACCAGCGGCAGCGGGTCGCCTTGCTGGCCGAGCACGGTGTCGACGTGATCACCCCGTTCCCGGACGGCACCACGCCCGTGCGACTCGCACAGCGCAACGGGCACCGCAAGCTCGCGCGGTTCCTGCGTGAACGCGGCGCGCCCACACCGGAGTTGGAGCCGGTCGAGACGTTCATCGCCGCGGTGCTCGCCGTCGACGCGACCGCCGTGGCGGCCACCCCACCCGACGTCGTCGCCGCTGCCCGTGAAGCCAGGCCCGGACTGATGGTGTGGGCCACCGCCCTCGGCCGACACGACGCGGTGAAACTCCTGGCGGACAACGGTTTCGACGTCAACGCACGCTCCAGGGGCGACATGCCCGTCGAGCAGCCGTGGCAGACAGCGCTGCACTCGGCGGTCGAGACCGGCGACGTCGAGATGGTCCGCCTGCTGCTCGACCTGGGCGCGGACCCGACCATCCGGGACGGCCGGTTCGACGGTGACGCCATGAGCTGGGCCGAGCACTTCGGCCGTACGGAGATAGCCGAGATGCTCGCCAGGTAGCTCGAGCGGATTACCGGAACGTCTTGGTGAAGGCCGCCAAGGTCGGCGTTCCCGCCTGCCGGTCGAGGACAGCGAAGACGACGTGGTCGAAGTAAGGGTTGTTCCGCAGTGCGGTCAGGAACACGTCGGCGACGGTGGTCGGCTCGTTGCCGAAGACGCCGCACCCCCAGGCACCCAGGATTAGTCGCTTGTGGCCGTGCGCTGCTGCGACGTGCAACACGCGAGTGGCACGTCGCAGCAGCACGACGGGAATGTCCTTGGCGCGTTCGGGTTGGGTGCGTAGCACCGCGCCTCTGTTGGGTGCCGCTGCGGTGAGGAACGAAACTGGGTACGGCTCTGCCAGCAGGGCGCCCTTGTCGTCGCGGAACACGGGTACATCAGGGGAGTAGATGACCCGGTCGCTGTAGGTCAGATCGTCGTGGGCGCGATGGTGGGCGTAGAAATCCCCGGCGGCACGCAGACACGGGTAGAGCGCGGAGCCGCGCGCGACACTCTCCTCCTGTGCCTGTGCTCCGTTGAGGAAACCGCCGCCGGGATTGCGTGCCGATGCGAAGACCAAACAGGCCATGGTGCCGCCGAGACGGCGGGTCGCCGCGAGAGTGGATTCGTTCGTGACGTCAACGCGAAGGGAATCGGCGGCCTGCTGGGGGAGACGCAGAGGATCGTCAGGGAGGTGCAGCCGGGTCGACCTCACTGCCCGGGTGACCGCTTCGCCAATCGTGACCGTACCCGCTGCGGTCGAGTAGGAACCTTGCTCCGAGATGGTCACGGTGTCACGGGCCAGCGCACGTAGCCGACTGCTCATGGCACGTCATTGTGCTGTTCTGGTGCGGCGACGCAAATCTTTTCCCGCATGGTCGACTGCTACGGTCACATTCTCGCTGTGGACGGGGGAATGCTGACTGCCTTCGCGTGACGGGCTGGAGTGCCGTCAGGGATAGCGCACCACGGCGAAATCGAGCGTGATCGCCGCAGCTGTCGCGTTCTCGGGCCGGTGCGGCAGAGTGAACCCCGTGTCGAGGACGGTTCCGCGTGGCCTGGTCTTGGACAGCCAGGTTTGCAGAGTTCGGCGTGGGCGGGCGATGACGGTGCTGCCGAGGTCGCCGAAGATGCGGGCGGCGGCCTCGATTTCCTTGTTGCCACTGGGTTCTGCCGCGAGCAGCGTGATGGCGAGATGGAACTGGTTGGGAAACGCCTCGCGGTATGCGGCCAGCAGTGGCCTGGGGCGAGTCAGTGCGGGGATGACGTCGAGTGTCCCGACCAGGAACAGGCCGACCGGCTGGTCGCGGTCGATACTGGTGTCCCGGTCGATGCTGGCGACGATGACCTCGGGCTGGGTGAGATCGCCGCGCAGTACCGTCGCGTGGGGATTGCCGTCGAGGACGATCTCGGCTTGGGCGACCGTGCTGGTGTCGTTGTCGACGTAGACGGTCGTTGCCGACCTGCGGTGGGCGATGTGGTGGATGTGCCCGGCCGTCGGGAGGCCGGATCCGAGGTCGACGAACTGGCGGACACCATGGTCGAGCATGTGGGTGACGGCCGCGGTGAGAAATTGTCGTTGGCTGTTGATCAGGGATACCACGGTCGGCGTTCGTGATCTGAGATCTTCCGCCACCGCCCGGTCCAGTGGGGTATTCAGGCTGCCACCAAGAATGCAGTCGTAGATTCTGCCGATGTGCGGGTGCCGTAGAAAGGTTGGATGATCGGAGTCGTCCAACGGCTGCTCCCTTCTGACCGTTCCCGAGTCTATAAGAGTGCGAGATCATGCGATTCCGCTGGTTGGGGCGGGATCCGCTCACCCGTTGAGTCACCTCTTCACGGATAGTGGCCGCGTGGCGGTGTGCTCAGGACTGGCGGACGTCCGGGTACACGAATGGGTGAAGTTGTGGCGTGTTTGGCGTGTGTGAGCCGTCTTCCGGATGTGGAAGTCTTGATCGGGTGGAATCGGAACATCGATTTCCTGAGGAGCGGCAGGGCGTGACGGATGGGGCTGACGGCCGCACCCCTGCTCGGGGAGACGACGCCTACGAATTCAGGCGCATGTACCGGAAACTCCACCGGATCGCGGCGCGGCACGTGCTTCTGCTGGACCGTCATGCCGACGTGGAGGCGATCGTGCAGGACGTACTGGCAAAGATGTGGGAGATCCGGGACACCTTCACCGACGACGACCATCGCATAAACTGGGTGATCGCCGCTGCGCGCAACCGGTATTTCGACTATCAGCGGAAAACCTCCCAAGAGCGTCCGATGCTGGATCCGGCCAGTGCCATCATGGAGCGCCTTGCCCAGGTCACCGACGAGTCCGACATCGCGTGCCGTGAGCTGTGGGAGGAAGTGGATTTCCTGCCGGACATCGAGAAGTCCGTGCTGATCATGTCACGTTTCGACGGTCTCACCCACGAGCAGATCGCGAACAGGCTCGATATCTCGATCCGGACCGTTTCACGGAAACTCGAAGCGGCGAGAAAGAAACTGAAGAAGCGACTTGGTCGGGCCGTCCCGGAACTGTCCTCACCCCACATGGCTCCTGGTCCCCCCGTATCCGCTGACGATGACGACGATCGCGATGGAGAGGGTGCACGATGATCCGGAATGTCCGTGGCTGGGCCGCCAGACTCGCCACCAGACTCAAGGTGTGGCGTCGCCCGATCAGCGACGAGGAGTTGGATCGCGCGCTGACCGGGCTCGGGAAGGCGGTCACCGCGATCGTGGACGCCCAACCTCAGGCGGACCCGGAATACCGCGACAGGTTCATCGACTGGCTCCGTGCACGGGACGCGTTGCGCGCCGCGGAACAGCAACCCGCGTCCAGACCGGCGACCGCCCGTGAACGAGTGCCCGATCCGCTGTCGCGGGTGACACGGTTAGAAGTGGTCACGACGCGATGGGGCCACGCGATCGCCAGCGCGGGCTACCTACCGGAGGACCACGTCGACGAGTTGTCGAAGTTCCTGCAGGAGCTCACCTTGCACGTCGTCGCTCCCGAACAGGCCCACACACCGGCGGACCGGGTCGGGTATGAACTGGCACAGCGCATCCGGACCACCGAGGAGGCGTTCGGCCGGACGCTGGAACTCCTGACCGAGTTCTTCCTCTCGCTGGCGCGACAACAACCCCGGGCCGCGGACTGGGTACCGGTGCTGGCCCGATTCGGCCAGGGGTACGCCGCGGGCACGCGGGCTCGTGCACTGGAGGGACAGGACCAGGTGGCCGAGGCGTTGCACCGGGCGAAAGAAGCCGAGCTGCACGCCACACTGATCAACACGCGGTTCCGGGAAATCCTGCACACGGCGCCGGTCGCCATGGGCGTGATGGATCCCGACGGGATTGTCACCACCGCCAACGGAGCGCTGCGCCGTCTGGTGGGCGAGGACGTGGAGATCCTCGGCCGGAACCTGACGAGCCTGGTCGACCACGACGACGACCCGCGGGTCCAGTGGTTGTCGCACCCGCCGGTACACGACGACCATGGTGCGGCCACGCAGGAATTCCGGCTGGTCACACCGCCGCGGGGGACGCCAGTCTGGGTCAGGGTCCACTGGGGGCGTCCCGTCACCGACGAGGACATGCCCGGCGAGATCCCGTTCGTGCTGGAGGACGTGACACAGCACCGTGCGCAGCGGCGATGGCTGGACCATTCCCAACGCCACGACGGCACATCCGACCTGCCCAGTCGCCGACAGTTCATCGAGCGCCTGACTGCCTCGCTGGCCACAGCGGGCACCGAACGTGTCGGCGTGTTCGCCGTACACCTCGACGGCATGGACGACATCAGGACGCGGTTCGGAGCGACTGTCGGCGCACAGGTCGCGCAGGTGCTCGTGGACAGGACACGGGCCACCGCCGACCAGGCCGAGATGATCACCCAGTTGGACGGTGAGACGATCGGCATCCTGGTCGCGGGCCAAGCCCAGTGGGCGGCCGTCGGTCCGGCCGTGCGGCTGCTCAGGAAAGTGCTGGCGGCGCCGGTCGTGCTGTCCGGAAACAGGACTGTGTTCGTCACCCCGCTCATCGGATCGGCCATCTCCGATCGCCCGCACGGCGACGCGGACTCGCTGATCCAGTGGCTGGGGCATTGCCTGGACGCCAACCGGAGGGCTGCCGCCCCGCACCGCCCGGCGACCGCGGTCGACTCCGCGATCCCGGACGCGGACCATCACCGCTATGTGGCCGCGGCGGGACTGGGGCAGGCCATCGCGGTCGATGCCCTGCAGTTGCGGCACACCCCGATCGGTTCGGCCCGTAGCGGTCGCGTCGTCGGCTCGCATGCCACGTTGCAGTGGACCTATCCGTCGCTGTGGCAGGCGCCGATCGGCGATGTGCTCGACGTCGCCGACACGCTCGGCCTCGCGGCCCCCGCCGGGCTCTGGATGATCAGCCGGGCCGCCGAACTCGTGGCGCGGTGGCACCGGATGTTCCCCGCGCGAACTCCGTTCGTACGGATCGATCTGCCCGGTCGGCAGCCGCTGACCGACGCACTCGTCGCCCACCTCGACGCGGTGGTGAACCACTACCGGTTCCCCGCGAAGCTCCTGCAGATCGGCGTGCCCGAGACCAGTGTGTTCGACCACGAAGTCTGCCCTTGGCGCGAGATCTTCGGCGTCGGTGGCACCGGGGTTCGCCTGGTGGTCAACGGAGTCGGCGAACGCGCCAGCCGAGTTCGGCAACTGACCGGACTGACTCTCAGCGGTGTCGTGCTCGACCCGCGGCTGGTCACGGACCTGTCGCCGATACCAGGCACCCGGCAGTCGGAGGGCAGATCCGCGATCGAGACGTTGATCGAGGTCGCGAAGGCACGTCAGTTGGAGACCACTGTGCCCGGCATCAGCACCCCGGAACTGCGGAAGAAGGTAGGGAACCTCGGCGCCAAGTACATCCAGGGCGACCTGACGGGGCAGCCGGGAACCGTTGCCGAACTGGAGAGCCTCGTCCGAGATGCCCAGGAAATCCATGCGGTGGCGCGGTGAACGACCTCGTCGCGCGGTTGCCCGCGGTACACCGGACCATCATCGTCGTCGACGTCCACCAGTTCAGCCATCCCCGGCGGACCCACCGGGACCACCTGACCATCCGCACCGGCCTCTATCACGCACTGCAGCGCGCCTTCCAGCGCGCCGGGATCCTGTGGGGCGAGTGCTACCACGAGGACAGGGGAGACGGGGTGTTGATTCTGGCCCCCGCGCACACTCCCAAGGAGTTCGCGGCAGCCCGCCTGCCCACCGCGCTCGCCGTCGAGATCGCCCGTCACAACGCCGCGAACGGTGAGGGAGCGCGCATGCAGGTCAGGATCGCGCTGCACGCGGGCGAGGTCACCTATGACGCACACGGTGTCAGTTCGCCCGCGTTGATCCACGCCTTCCGCCTGCTCGACGCCCGCGCGTTCAAGGACAAGCTCGCCACCAGCGCCGCTGACGTCGGTGTCGTCGTGTCCACGTGGTTCTACGACGAGGTGGTGCAGCAGGTCCGTGATCGGTCCACGGTGAAGTACGTCAGGATCCGCGCGCACATCAAGAACACCCTGGTGATTGGCTGGGTCACGCTCGTCAACGCCGCCCCTGTCGGCAGACGCGACACCCTGCGCCTCATCAGCGCGGTGCGCCACCAGACACAACGAGGACGGCACCGTTTGCGCGCACAGCGCGGTGTACGCGTGTTCCTGACGCGAATCCTTGCCCAGTTCCGGGTTCGGGATCCGGATCAGGCAGGGCTGACTGCGCTGCCGCCAGCGATCTCGGTGGTGGACAAGCGTGCCCGTCGTGGGCGCAAACCAGCCTAAGCCCAAAAATAATATACGATTGTCCGTGTCGCTGTGGCTCAGCTGGTGGCCGGGTCCAGCTCGTCGGGGTGGATCGTGGTGCTGAGCAGCCGTCCGTGGGCGCCGAAGGTGAAGTGGGTCGGGTTCACGCCGGAGGCGTCGAGCCCGAAGAGAACGCCGTGGGAACGCAACTCCCGGGCGTTGCGGTGGTCGGCGATGGTCACCGACGCGCACGGGATGACCTTCTCCCGCCAGGTGAAGACGTAGATCCCGGGCCGGACCTGGTAGACCGTGTTCTCGTCGGTGTCGGCCAGTCCGCGCTCGGGCCCGGCCAGGCACTGCCAGGTGTACCAGTGCGGGCTCAGGTAGACGTGCTCGTAGGCGTGCTCCCGGCTGTAGACCCACATCGCCCGGCGCCCGATGAGTGCGGTACTCGGTGCCATCGCCTGGCCGCGTGTCGGCACGCCATCCAGCGTGGCGGCGCGGAACTCCTGGGTGACGCGGGGAACGCCGCTGTCGCCGATGCGGGTCGTGATGACCAGCGCCCGCCCGTCACGCAGGTCGAGGACCAGTGAGACGGCCTCGCGCGTCTCGGCTGTGCGGTGGAACTGGACGAAGTAGAGATCGTCGTCGGCGAGGAAGGTCTCGCAAGTCTCGGTCGTGCCATTCCACTCGACGCGGGATCCGGTGAACCCGGCGCTCCAGGCGTGGGTGCCGTCGTCGTCGTTCAGGAGGAAGGCTCGGCCGTCCAGGTCGCCGACCACGGCGGCCTTGTTCGCGTCGAACCCGGGGGCGAGTCCGTCGAGGGGCAGCCAGGACGAGGTGTCGGAGAAGGTCGTCACGTGTCGCTTCCTCAGTGTGCGCGGGCCGCGAGGCGGAGTCATCGTATACGATAGGCGATGCGCCGCTCGTCAACAAGACCCTGTCCGTGTCGAGGGAGCGCGGTGTCTACTGAGGATTGTCGAGGTTCGGCCGATCACGTGGAAGTCGGTGACGAACTGCGCGGGTCGCCGGTTCCTAAATGGCCTGCGCGCCAGCGCAGGGGTGTGGTTCGTGGGGTGTCCCTCCCGTATGGCCTGGGCGCAGCCATACCACGGCGTGTCGGGAGGTCGGCCTACGTTTCTGGCGTGCCCAGCGTAGGCGGTACCGACCTCCCGGCACGTCGTGGTTTCCTTTGGCAGGTCATACGGGAGGGGCGCCCCGCGCCTCTCTATCACTAGGCCCGGGAAGTCACGTGGGCTGAGGGAACCGGCGTGGGGAACGAAGCTCTGTTTGTGTCCCCTCTTGGAGGCCTGCCCGCCGGCGAGGCGTCTCTTTTCTTTCCTACGCAGACACGTGAGCGCGGCCATCTCGTGTCAGCGGCCGTCTCGTGTCCGCGGCGCCGCGTGACTGCAGTCGCCGCATGGCTGCGGCCATGTCGTGCATGCCGCTGCATGTGTGCTGCCGCAGTTGCGTGACTGTCGCAGACGCGTGACTGTCGCAGACGCGTGACTGCAGTCGCCGCGTGACTGCGGCCATGTCGTGCATGCCGCAGTCGCGTGACTGCCGCAGCTGCGTGTGTGCTGCCGCTGTGCGGCTGCAACTATTTCGTGCGTGCGGCGGACGCGTGTGCCGTTGCCGCGTGACTGGTGCGGCGATCGTGGCTGCCGTCGTCGCGTGGCTGCTGCATCTCGTGTCTGCAGTTGCCGGATGCGTGCTGCCACCGCGTGACTGCCCGCTGCCACCGTGCGTGCGGCCATCGCCGAAGGCCCGCCTCCGGGACGAGCCTGTGATGCCCGGTGTGTCGGGCTTGTTCCCGACGCTCGAGTTCGCTCGTGGCACAAAGAGAATGTCCTCGCCGGACGGCAGGCCGCCGAGAGGGAAACCAACCCGTGGTCTGTCCACCCGGTTGGCTGTGCTCACGTGATTTCCCGGGTCCAGTGGTAGAGAGGCGTGGTCGGTTCCCTCCCGTATGTCCTGCCGGAGGAAACCACGGCGTGCCGGGAGGTCGGTATCGCCTGCGCTGTGGGTTGGTTTGCGTAGGCCGACCTCCCGACACGCCGTGGTATGGCTTCGCCCAGGCCATACGGGAGGAAACCAACCACGAACCCCACCCATGCGCTTTGCGCGCAAGGCCTCCTGCCCACTCGCCCACTCGCCCACTCGCCCACTCGCCCACTCGCCCACTTGCGCTTGCTCTTGCGCTTACGCGCTTGCCCACTTGCGCTTGCTCTTGCTTTGCGCGCACAGCCCGACTTTGATGGAACCCTGCTCAGTTTGGCCGGGATGTCCGCTGGGAGCGGAATTCGTGCGTTCGTGGGCTGTTCCGGTGCCAGGATGGTGTTATGGCGGATATTCTTCCTTTCGACCGTAACCGCGCCGCTCTGGGCCGTGAGCCGGAGCCGCTGTGGCGTGAGGTGCTCGGCCGGAATCTGCGTGCGGCGCGGGAGGAGCAGGGCGGCAGGCTCGTCGACATCGCGGAGCGCGCCGGTATCTCGCCGCAGTACCTGTCCGAGATGGAACGCGGTCGCAAGGAGCCGTCGAGCGAGATGATCGCCGCGGTCACCGGTGCGCTCGGGATCGAGCTGGCCGACCTGCTCATCGGCATTGTTGGCGACGTTCGGCGGCGCCGTGTGCCGGGTCCCGCCCCCGCCGTCGGCCGTCGTCCGGCGGGACCCGTGCTGATGGCCGCTTGAGGCCGTTTTCTCAGCGCGTCCGGTGGTCGAGGACGTGGTCGGCGAGTCCGTAGTGGACGGCGCCGATCGCGTCGAAGACACGGTCGCGGTCGGTGTCGTGCCGCAGGTCGGCGACTTCTCGGCCGGTGTGTGCCGAGAGGATCTCCTCCAACTGGGTACGCACCCGCACCACCTCGTCGGCCTGCAGGATCAGGTCGGGGATGGTGCCGCGTCCCTGCGCGGCGGGCTGATGCAGCACCACTCTCGTGTGCGGCAGCACCGCACGGCGTCCGGCCTCGCCCGCTGCCAGTAGCACCGCCCCGGCGGCGACCGCTTGGCCGACGCAGGTCGTGGCTACCGGCGCCTTGATGTAGCGCATCGTGTCGTAGATGGCGAGCATCGCTGCCGGGTTGCCGCCTTCGCAGTTGATGTACAGGTTGATCTCCTGCTCCGGGTTGTCCGCTTCCAGGTGCAGCATCTGGGCGATCAACGCGTTCGCCACACCGGAGTCGATCGCCGTGCCGAGGTAGACGATTCGGTTCGACAGCAGGTGCGAGTAGACGTCCATGATCCGCTCGCCCGCCGGGCTGCGGGTGATGACGTTGGGAATGGTGTACGTGCTCATGGGCGCGCTCCTGCCGTCGTGCCGAGTCCCACCCGTTGTGTGCGCACGGGAACGACCTGGCTTAGGTTGCCGACGACGTGGTCGATGAAGCCGTACTCGCGCGCCTGCTCGGTGGTGAACCAGCGGTCGTGCAGCGAGTCGGTGAAGATCCGCTCGATCGGCTGGCCGGTGTCCTCGGCGATCAGGCCGAGCACGGTGTCCCTGGTGTACCGCAGGTCGTCCGCCTGGACCTCCACCTCCACCGCGGACCCGCTGATCCCGGACGAGCCCTGGTGCATCAGGATCCGGGCGTGCGGGAGAGCGAACCGTTTCCCCGGTGTCCCCGCGGAAAGCAGGAACTGTCCCGCGCTGCACGCCAGTCCCAGTGCGAGCGTGGCCACGTCACACGGTACGAGCCGCATCACGTCCCGAATGGCCAGCATCGACGGGACCGAGCCGCCCGGCGAGTGGATCCACACCGCGATGTCCTTGTCCGGGTCCTCGCTCGCGAGGGACAGCATCTGGGTGGCGAGCACAGTCCCGTTGTCGTCGTCGAGCACGCCGTCGAGAACCAGCACCCGCTGGCTGAGGAACCGTTCGCGCAGCCGGTGGTCGAACAGCGGCTGCCTCTCGTCGTTGGTCATGCCCCGACGATGCCGCCGACGGGCCGCCGTGCGCCGGTTTCTCTGCTGTGGGCAGATCAACTGTCGGCAGATCGGTGGAAAAGAGTTAATTTCATGTGAGGCGGCGCGGTCATTCCGTTGTCGAATTTTTCAGCGCCCGGTGAAAGTGGCCGCCGTATCCCTCTGGCGGGTGATTTACGCATTCTGAATCGCGAATGGTCCGGTCCGCTCGTGCCGGGCGAGGCGCTCCGGCGCTCGCCGTGGAAGCCCTCTCATCAGCCAGAACGTGAGCTATGTCGCAGAAAAATCACGCAGAGTGTCGCCGTCGTCACACCTGTATGAATTCGCGAAACGTCCGATTCATTAATGCTTAATAAAGGTCTGCAAACGGGCCTTACGTTGACTTGGTCGAGTCTTTACCTTACGGTCGGTCGCATTGGGAAACCCCACGAACCGCCCCGTAATTCTTACTTTCTCCTAGTGTGGACGGTGTTGCATGCTCACGCAGGAAAACCGAACGATCAGCGTGCCGGGGACTCTGGTGCGTGGCGGGACCAGCAAATGCTGGCTGTTCGACGTGGCCGACATCCACGGCCGCGGCGCCTCTCTCGAGGACGTGCTCCTCGCCGCGTTCGGTTCGCGGGACCGCAGCCAGATCGACGGGGTCGGCGGGGCGACGTCGACGACGTCGAAGGCCGCGATCGTCGCGCACTCCTATGAGCCCGGAGTGGACATCGACTACACCTTTGCCCAGGTGGGAGTCGGCGTCGAGCGGGTGGAGTGGGGGAGCAACTGCGGAAACTGCGCGACCGCGGTCGGGCTGTACGCGGTCCACTCCGGACTGGTCCGCCCACGTGGTGAGTACACCAGGGTGCGCATGCGCAACACCAACAGCGGTTCCCGGATCGACGCCGTGGTGGCCACGCCCGGCTCGTCGTTCCGGCCGACCGGGGACGCGGTGGTGCCCGGTGTCGCGCTGCCGGGTGTCGCGGTCGGCCTGGAGTTCCTCGATCCCGTCGGCGCCAACGCCCTGCTGCCGACCGGCCGCGCGGTCGACCTGCTCGACCATGGCAGCGTGTGCGTTCCGGCGACGCTGGTCGACGCCGGAGCTCCCGCCGCGCTGCTCGACGCCCCGTCGATCGGCCTCACCGGCACGGAGGACGTCACCGAGTTCGGCACGCTGTTGCCAGGGCTGCTGCCGCTGCGCCGGGCAGCCGCTGTCCGCATGGGACTGTCCAAACCAGACGAGCCAATCGACCACGCCGTCCCGAAACTCGGCATCGTCGGGCCCGCGCGGGACTACACGACCACCACGGGCGAGCCTGTCGCCGCCGCGGAGTTCGACATCTCGGTGCGGATGGCGTCCATGCACGCCCCGCACCCGGTGATCGGACTGACCTCGATGGTCGCGGTGGCCGCGGCGGCCACCGTGCCCGGCAGCACGGTCCGTCAGTACACCACCGCCACGAGCAGGCAGATCCGGATCGGTACCCCGGCGGGTGTCGTCTCGGCCGCGTTGGGCATCGACGCGGACGGCCAGCTGACCGGCGTCACGCTCAACCGCTCGGCGCGGGTGATCGCCCGTGCCGACATCTTCGTCCCTGCCACCGCCAGCGAACCCGCCGTCGCGCGATGACCACGGCCACCGCGCCGACCGCCACCGCGTTCGGCGCACGGTTCCTGACCCCGCTCGTCATCGGCACGCTGCTCAACGCGGTCAACTCCTCGATGATCGCGGTCACCCTCGTCCCGATCGGGCGTGACCTCGGCGTCGGGGCGACACACACAGTGTGGCTGGTGACCGTGCTGTACCTGACCACAGCCGCCGCGCAGCCGGTGATGGGCAGGGTGGTCGACACCGTGGGTGCCCGGCGGGTGCTGACGGCGGGCCTGGTCATGGTGATCGCGGCAGGACTGCTCGGCGCGTTCGCCCCCACCTTCGGGGTGCTGCTCGCGTCCAGGATCCTGCTCGGATTGGGCACTGCCACCGGATTCCCTGCCGCGATGGCCATGCTCAGGGCGCGGGCGACCGCGCTGGACCTGCCCACGCCGTCGAGGGCGTTGTCCGTGATCGCCACCTCGACGCAGGCGAGTATGGCCGTCGGGCCGACACTCGGCAGCCTGCTGGTGGGCGTGGGCGACTGGCGCTGGACCTTCGCCGTGAACGTGCCGGTCGCGGCGGCCGGGCTGATCCTCACCCTGCGATGGCTTCCCGCCGACGAGCACGCTGCCCGCAGCGGTCCGCGGCCGCCGTTGGACCTGCTGGGCATCGGCCTGTTCACGCTGACCCTCACCACGCTGCTGCTGTTGCTGATGGGCCCGGGTGAGCTGGCGTGGGCGTTCCTCGGCACCGGTCTGCTCGCGGGCATCGGGCTGGTCGTGCGGGAACTGCGTGTCCGCGACCCGTTCCTGGACTTCCGTGCCCTGGCCGCCAACCGGCCACTGACCATGACGTATCTCCGGCAGGGCTGCGGCTACCTGGTGATCTACGCGTTCCTCTACGGATATCCCCAGTGGCTCGCGCAAAGCCACGGCCTGCCGGAGTCGGCGATCGGTCTGGCCATGCTGCCGATGTCGGTCACCACGGTGGCGCTGTCCGCGTTCGGTGCGCGGCTGGGTGGCAGCGTCCGTACCCGGCTGTTGCTCACCGCAGGCGCGCTCCTCGCCGGATCGGTGGCGCTGTTGCCGATGTCGGCGGGTACCGCGATCGGTCTCATCGTCGCCGTCGGGCTTCTTTTCGGTGTCGGGCAAGGCCTCAGCACGGTGGCGAACCAGACTGTGCTGTACGCACAAGCACCCCAGGACAGGATCGGCACCCTTTCCGGGCTGTTCCGCACATCCCAGTACCTCGGCGCGCTCGCGTCGACCAGCGTGCTGGCCGCGACCTACGGCCACCAGGCCACCGACAGCGGGCTCGGAAACCTCGCGCTGGTGCTCACCGTGGTCGCTGTTGGGCTCCTCATCGTCACCGTCGCGGACCGCACACTGCGCACCGTGCGCTGACGCTGTCCGTCACCGGCCGTTGAACGTGGCCTTGCCGGGTCCGTCAGTCAGGAACGAACGCACGCCGTCGCGCAGGTCCTGCGTGGTGAACAGGTCCGCCGCGATGGTGGTGACGTGCTGGTTGGCCTCGGCCACCCCGCCGTGCTCGTAGCGCGCGAGGACCTGCTTGGTGGCCGCGTGCGCGCGGGTGGGCCCGGCCGCCAGCCGCGTCGCGAACGCGCGGGCGGCCTCGTCGAATCCCTCGTCGGGCAGTACCTGGTTGACCACGCCCCACGCGTGCATCCGCTCGGCCGGGTAGCGGTCCCCGGTGAACACGAATTCCTTGGCCCGTGCCACTCCGGCGCGGGCCGCGAGGCGCTGGGTGCCGCCCATCGTCGGGGTCAGGCCGATCACGTTCTCCACCAGGCCGAAGCGCGCCCGCTCGGCGGCCACCAGCAGATCACAGGCCAGCGCGACCTCGAAGGCCCACGTCAGGCACAGGGCGTGCGCGGCGAACACCGTGGGAAACGGCAACGCGGCGATCCGCTCCGGTAGCTCCAGCATCGTGTCGAACAACTGCTTGGCCTGTGCGCTGTCGGCCTGCGCGTCGAACAGCGACACGTCGACACCGCCACTGACGATCCTGCCCTCCGCCCGAACCAGCAACGCCCTGGCCGGCTCGGCTTCGAGCTGACCGATCGCCGCGAGGAGTTCGTCCTGCAACTGGGCCGTGTAGAGGTTCAACGGCGGCGCGTCGACGGTGAGCACGGCCAACCCGGTTGGCGCCCGGTCAAGGCGAAGCAACGACACGTCCGGCTCCTGTCGGTGGACTCACGGCGAACCACTTCCGTAGCGGAGTGTAAGGGATCTTGATCTCCCCGTACGACTGGATTCGGTACAGGTCGGTCTGACCGTTCGACGCGGTCAGACCGCCGTCCACGGGAATGTGCACCCCGTTGAGGTATCGCGCGTCCGAGCTGGCGAGGAACGCGACCGTGGCGGCGACGTCAGCGGGATCACCGGCTCGGCGCATCGGCACGCGGTCCACGAAACGTTGGTGCAGATCGGTTCCCTCGGCCAACGCGTCCCGGATGGCCTGGCTCGACAGCGTTACGCCGGGGTGGACGGCGTTGACCCGGATCTGGCTGCCGTGGTCCAGCGCCTTCTCGCTGAGGCGCTTGTCCCAGCCGCGGCGTATTCCGCCTGACATCGGGTATCCGATCGGTGTGACCAGGCAAAGACTGATGCGGTACGCCGTCATCGCGGTGGGCCTGTTCTACCTCGTTCTCGCGTACGCCGGATTCGTGGCGATCAGCGACGACACGACCCACCTGGGCGGCAAGTTCTACGGCGGAAACACCCCCGACCTGGTGTGGGGCGTTTTCGGCGTCAACACCGCGATGAACTTCATCCATCTGTTGCTGGGCGCGTTCGCCGTCATCAGCGGCATCGTCCTGCAGAAACTCCCCACCCTGACATGGGTGGTCGTCATCGGGTTCACCCTGTTGTCCGGCTACGGCGTCGTCGCCGCGTTGGCGAACACGGGAACGATGTCGCTGGCCATCACTTGGGGCGACAACATCCTGCACATCGCCACGGCGGTGGCCCTGGCCGCGGTGGCGCTCGCCGCCAGCCGTGCCAGCCGTTCGGCGGATCGGGCACACGCGGCAGCACACCGTCATGTGCCGGGCGTTCGTTACCGCCGTGGCTCGATGCAGTAGACGGCGAAGGCCGATCCGATCACCGGCTGGGCGACGTTGCGGACGCGCACGCCGCCCGCCGTGACGCCCTGCTCGGTGCCGAAGTGGGCGTGGCCGTGGATCGCGAGGTCCACAGTGGTCGCGTCGATCGCCTCGGCCAGCTGGTAGCAGCCGAGGAACGGGAAGATCTCCGGCGGTTCGCCCCGCAGGGTGTCCGCGACCGGTGAGTAGTGCGTCAGCGCGATCCTGATGTCGGTGTCCAGTTCGGCCAGCGTCGAGCGCAGCCGGTCCGCGATCTCCACGGTGTGCCGGATGAACGCCTTCATCTCCTGCTCACCGAACACACTGCCGGACTTCCCGGCGAAACCACCGCCGAAGCCCTTCACACCACCGATCCCGACCGAGCACTGTCCTACCTGGAGCGTGGTGTTGGTGCCTTCCAGCACGCGGATGCCCCGCTCGATCAGCAGGTCGGCGATCGCGTCCTGGGCGTCGCTGTGGTAGTCGTGGTTGCCGAGCACGGCGATCACCGGCACCGGCAGGTCGCTGAACTCGTCCGCGACCACCTGCGCCTCGTCCAGGCTGCCGTGCCTGGTCAGGTCACCGGCGAGCAGCAACATGTCGGCGTGCTCACCGAGGGAGTCCAACGCGGGACGCAACCGGCCACGCGCGTCTTCGCCGAGGTGCACGTCGCCCACCGCCGCTATCCGGATCACGTCAGTTCCTCCCGCCTGGTCGGCTCGTCCGCGGCGACCACGCGGACATCGTTGTGGATCACCAGGTCCGGCGCCACGTCCCGGATGACCTCGGCCACCTCGGCCCGGCGCTGTTCGGTGACCACGTCGCCGCTGACGACGACGTGGTCACCCCGTACGGTCACTCGCACGCCTTGCTCGGCCGTTCTGGGATCCTCCGCCAGCGTGCTGCGCAGGCGCGCCACCAGATACTGCGGCAGGGTCATCGCTCCGCCCTCCTTCGTTCGTGATGGCCAATCGGTCGCACAGCAGCAGAAACGCCTCGGCGTACGGCGATTCGGCGGTCTCGGCGCGGACACGGGACCAGTCGATCTGCTCCCGCAACGCGCGGGCGACGGGCAGCAACGCTGCCAGGTCGCAGCGGTGCACGTCCAGGGAGAGCAGCTTGCCGACCATCACGTCGGTGCCGCTCTGCACGTGCAACACGGTCGGCCCGACCTTGATCTTCTCGGCCTCGGCCAGCATCTCCGGCGTGACCGGACGTTCGTTCACGCGGAAGATCAGGTCGACAAGCCGGTCACTGTCGTAGACCTTGGTCAGCCACTCCTCAGGTGGGTCGGCGGCTCGAAAACCCGCTCCCACCAACGCTCTCACCGCGGTCGGCACATCCTGTTCGAGAATCAGGATGTCGACGTCGTGCTCGGTCTCCGGGCCGCCGCGCGCGTACACGGCGCAGCCGCCGGTCAGCGCGAACGGCAGCCCGGTCGGCCGGAGCGCGCTCGCGACCTTGGTGACAGTCCGCAACAAGGCATCCTGGACATCCGAACCCATGTGCTCCAGGTACCCGCGCCAGGGCAAAGGAAATCCCCGGGGCCCGCGGGCTCATTCCCGGCCGCGGACGATGGTCGGTTCGAATTCTTCGTCCGGCATCGTGGGCTTTCTGGTTGTCCTGCGGTTGTCCTGCTTGTCGGCGGCACCTGTGTGTTCGGTCTGGGCTTGTGCTGGTTCGTGTCGGCGTGTAGTCATCCTTGTCATACTTTCGTGTACCCGGGGTTTAGCCGTCGAACACGTGCTGTCGCGTGCGGAGGTCAGGTTGTGGTGACGGCGAGCAGGTCGACGATGTCCTGTGCGTTGCCGGTCCGGTCGAACGCCTGCCGCTGGCGGTCCGCTCCACCGCCCGTGCGGCGCAGGCGTTCACTCTGCTCCTGGGCGAATTCCAGGTCGTTGTTCTCGCGCAGGACGGGCTTGAGGAAAGCCAGCAGGTCGTTCAGCACAATGAGTGCCGGTGCCGGGGAGCCGTGCCGGGGATGGGGGCACTGGCCGGTGAGGCCGTCCCGCGCGGCGCGCCAGAGCTGGGCCCGGAGCACCTCGTTGGACAGGTCCGGAGGTGGTTCGGCGGTGTTCAGCGCGGCATGGGTGAGCGCGCGGATGATCACCGCGAGCAGGGCGGCCTCCTCGGCGGTCGCGGCGACGTCACTGACCCGGAACTCCAGTGTCGGCTGGTGTTCGGACAGCCGGATGTCCCAGTAGACCATCCCCCGGTCGATGATCGAGCCGGTCCGCAAGTACCCCTCCACAATGGACTCGTAGTGGTCCGGTGACGAGAACAGCGGAGGGGGACCGGCGGACGGCCACTGTGTCCACTTCCGGTAGCGCCAGCTGCGGTAGCCGGTGTCGGCTCCGGCTTCGACAGGCGAGTTCGCGGTCAGCGCCAGCAGGACCGGCAGCCACGGCCGGACCTGGTTGATCACGTGCACACCGGCTTCGGCGTTCGGTATCCCCACGTGCACGTGACACCCGCACGTGGTGACCTGGTGGATCATCACGCCGAAGTGGTCGGCCATGCGCCGGTAGCGGGCGTTCGGGGTGATCCCCGGCAGATCGGACTCGGCCAGCGGGGCGGTACCGCTGGGCAGCACCCGCAACCCCCGGCGCGCACCGGCCGCGGCGAGCTCGTGCCGCAGGGCGCGCAGTTGGCCGAGCAGGTCCTCGTGGCCGTGGCAGACACCCGTGGCCAGTTCCGCCTGGGACCGGGTCAACTCCGTCTGCAGCTCGCCGTCCCGATCGTCCGCGCTCCGCACGACTTCCGCCGCTTGTCTCGACAGGTGGCCGTGACGGTCCACGACGAAGAACTCCTCTTCGACCCCCACGGTCAGCTGCTTGCCCATGTTGTGCTCTTCCTGTGCCCGTCCGCCCCGATCTCCGCGAGAGATACCCCGTCACGACGGCAACCAACCGACGCGTCCGTTAGATCCGGAACCCTCCGGGGTAACCGCCGCTGGTCGACTGGGCCGAACGGAGGAGAGGAGATCGGCTGTGGAGCACACCCGGGCGCCGGTCCTGGAAGCACTGAGGTCCTATCGGGACGGTGAGCACCTTTCGTTCCTCCCGCCAGGGCACAAGCAGGGGCGAGGTGCCGACCCGCGGACGCTCGACGTGCTGGGCAAGGACGTGTTCGCCTCCGACGTCATCCTGATGAACGGCCTGGACGACCGCGCGATGCGGCAGGGCGTCCTCGCCGACGCGGAGAAGCTGATGGCGGACGCCGTACGAGCGGACACCGCGTTCTTCTCCACGTGCGGCAGTTCGCTGTCGGTCAAGACGTGCATCATCACGGTCGCCGCACCGCGACAGCCACTCCTGGTGTCCCGCAACGCGCACAAGTCGGTGATCGCGGGCGTGATCATCAGCGGCATCCAGCCAGTCTGGGTGCACCCGCGGTGGGACGAGCGACTGGACCTGGCCCATCCACCGGACACCGACGCGGTCGCCGCGGCGTTCCGCCGGGCACCGGACGCGAAGGGCATGCTGCTGATCACCCCGACCGACTACGGCACGTGCGCGTCCATCAGCGACATCGCGAAGGTCTGCCACCAGTACGATCGCCCGCTCATCGTGGACGAGGCCTGGGGTGCGCACCTGCCGTTCCACCCGGACCTGCCCAGCTGGGCCATGGACGCCGACGCTGATCTGTGTGTGACCAGCGTGCACAAGATGGGCGCGGGCCTGGAACAGGGCTCGGTGTACCACCTGCAAGGTGACCGCGTGGATCCTCGCCTGTTGAAGGCACGGGCCGACCTGCTCGACACGACCAGCCCGTCCGCGCTGATGTACGCGGCACTGGACGGATGGCGGCGCCAGATGGTCGAACACGGCCATGGCCTGCTCGACCAGGCGCTGGGGCACGCGCACACGCTGCGACAGCGCCTCGGTGGACTTGACGGGATCCGAGTGACCGGCCGTGCGGACCTGGTCGGACCCGGGCGTGCGAACGACGCCGATCCGCTCAAAGTCATTGTGGACCTGACCGACCTGGGTGTCTCGGGTTACGTCGCCAACGAGTGGCTGCGTGATCACCACCATGTGGACGTGGGGCTGTCGGACCACCGGAGGTTCGCCGCCCAGATCACTGTGGCCGACGACGAAAGCACCGTGCACCGGCTGGTCACAGCCGTGCGGGACCTGGTGAAGCACGCCGGGCAACTGCCGCGGACGCCTCCTGTCGACCTGCCCGAACCCGGCGAGCTGGAACTCGAGCAGGCCGTTCGGCCACGGGACGCGTTCTTCGGCGAAGCCGAGCACGTCGACGTGGACAAGGCGGTCGGCCGGATCGCCGCGGAGACGATCAGCCCTTATCCGCCAGGCGTTCCCGCCGTGGTCCCCGGCGAGGTCATCACCCAGCCCGTGCTGGACTACCTGCGCAGCGGCCTGCGGGCGGGAATGTACATTCCCGACGCGGGCGACCCGGACCTGGCCACGATCCGGGTCGCGGCGACCTGATCACGGCTGCAGGAGGACCTTCACCATTCCGGCTTGTTTCTTCTGGAAGGTCTCGTAGGCGCTGGGGGCGCCCGTGAGCGGGAGACGGTGGGTGGCGAAGCTGTCCACTCCGAGCGGGTCGTCGTCCGTGAGCAGCGGCAGGATGTCGGCCACCCAGCGCTTCACGTTGGCCTGCCCCATCCGGAGCTGGAGCTGCTTGTCGAAGATCGTCAGCATCGGCATCGGATCGGCCATTCCGCCGTAGACACCGGCGAGTGAGATCGTGCCACCACGCCGGACGATGTCGATCGCGAGGTGCAGTGCGCTCAGCCGATCGACGCCCGCCTTCTGCATGAACCTGGCTGCGACAGCGTCCGGCAGCAGCCCGGTGACCTGGTGCGCGAGCTTGGCGACGGGCGAGCCGTGTGCCTCCATCCCCACCGCGTCGATCACGGCGTCGGCTCCGCGCCCGTTGGTCATGCCGCGCACGACGTCGGCGAGCTCGCTCTTGTGCTGCGCGAGGTCGAGCGTTTCGATGCCGTTGCGCTGGGCCCGGTCCAGGCGTTCCGGCACGAGGTCGACACCGATCACCTGGTGCACACCATGGTGACGGGCGATCCGCGTCGCCATGTCACCGATCGGGCCCAGCCCGAGAACGACCAGGCTGCCGTCCTTCGGCACGTCGGCGTAGTGGACAGCCTGCCAGGCTGTGGGAAGCACGTCGGAGAGGTACACGAATCTGTCGTCCGCCGGTCCGGCCGGGACCTTGATCGGCAGGGTGTTGCCGAACGGCACGCGCAGGTACTCGGCCTGCCCGCCGGGGACCTGCCCGTACAGCTTGGTGTAGCCGAACAGCGCCGCCCCCATGCCCTGGTCGCGGACCTGGGTGGTCTCGCACTGCGAATGCAGGCCCTGGGCGCACATGAAGCACGTTCCACAGGAGATGTTGAACGGCACCACGACACGGTCGCCCGCCTTGAGCTCGGTGACGTCGCCGCCGACCTCCTCGACGACGCCGATGGGTTCGTGACCGAGGATGTCGCCCTCGGTCATGAACGGGCCCATCACCTCGTACAGGTGCAGATCGGATCCGCAGATGCCGGACGAGGTGATCCGGACGACCACGTCGGTGGGGTCCTTGATCACCGGGTCGGGCACCGTGTCCACCCGGACGTCCCGCCGTCCGTGCCAGGTCACCGCTTTCATGCCACTGCCTCCAGCCTGTGTCGGAACTACCTTCGCGCAGCCTTCCCCGCGTCGGCGCGCGTAAACCCCCGCCCCGGTCACGGCGGCCGGAGTGTCCACAGGGGACAGCTCGTCGGCGGCCACCGACTCGGCTAGTGTTGCCTGGTGGCGGACGAGACGGGTGCCGAGGACCAGTTGCTGCGGATCGAGAGCGTGACCGACTCGGCGCTGTCACATCTCGACCTGGAGAAGCTGCTGGCCGAGCTGCTGGCGCGGATCAGGGAGCAACTCGTCGTCGACACGGCGACTGTCCTGTTGCACGACAGCGCGTCCGGGCAACTCGTGGCCACCGCGACAGCCGGTTTCGACGAGGAGATCCACCAGGGTGTGCGTGTCCCTGTGGGAGCGGGTTTCGCGGGACGGGTGGCCGCCCAGCGCAGTCCTGTCGTGATCGAGAACGTCGACTCGTCGACGGTGGTCAATCCGCTGCTGTGGGAGAAAGGGCTGCACACCCTGCTGGGAGTGCCGATGGTCGCGGCGGGCCAACTGATCGGCGTGGTGCACGTCGGCACGTTCGCCAAACGGCGGTTCACCGAGCAGGACGTGACCCTGCTGCAGATGGCCGCCGACCGGATGGCCCTGGCCACGCAGGCCCAGACGGCCCGGACGGAACGAGCCACGGCCACGGCGTTGCAGCGCAGTCTCCTGCCTGCCCGGTTGCCCCGACTTGCCGGAGTCGAGTTCGCCGCCCGGTACGTCCCCGGAACCGATCTGCGGGTCGGTGGCGACTGGTACGACGTGTTCGCGCTGCCGGGCGACCGGTGGGGCGTCGTGATGGGCGACGTCGTGGGGCATGGGCTGGCCTCGGCGGTCGTGATGGGGCGGCTGCGCAGCGCCCTGCGCGCGTACGCGCTCGACGTCGACGACCCGGCGGGCGTCCTGGAGAAACTCAACCGCAAGTCGATCCACTTCGAGCCAGGCGCCATGGCCACCGTCCTGTACGCGGTGATCGAGCCCTCCTACGACCAGGTCCGGATCTCGTTGGCCGGGCACCCGCCGCCCGTGCTCGCCGTCCCGGGAGAACCGGCACGACTGCTCGACCTGCCGCCGGATCCGCCGATCGGCGTACGGCTCGAATCGCCGCGCCGCACCACGGTGATGGAGTTCCCGCTGGGATCGGTTGTCTGCCTGTACACCGACGGCCTCGTCGAACGGCGTGACTGGACGCTGGACCACGGCCTGGACCTGCTGTGCGGCATTGTCGACGACCGACCGGCCGAGGTGGTGGCCGCGCGGGTGATGTCCGTGCTGGCACGGGCGGCCTCGCTGGAGGACGACATCGCGCTCCTGGTCATGCGCCGCCTGTCGGCCGAAACGCAGAGCCGCTGACCGTTCAGGTCAATCGGTCTGCGCGCTGGAGTCCTGCCGCCCCGGGTTCCCGCGCCCTAACGTGCCTGACAGCGTTGGAGTCAGGGACAGGGAGCGGGACAATGACGCAAGCCGAGGAACGGTTCGACGCGGCGGGCCTGGACAAGTGGACCGAGGACAAGGTCTTCGAGGTCACCAGGGAGCGGATCGCCGAGTACGCCGCGGCCACCAACGACCCGGTTGCGGCGCACCTGGCCGGGGACGTGGCCGGGCCGGTGTTCGCCGTCGTCCCGGTGTTCGAGGCGATGACCGAGCCCGCGCTGGACGTGGTGCCGTTGACCTGGTTCGGCCGGGTGGTGCACGGCGAACAGGACTTCACGTTCCACCGGCCGATCAAGCCGGGTGACGTGCTGACCTCGCGCGGCGCGATGATCGGTTTCGCGGGCAGGCCCAACGGAACCAGCGGCGTGGTCCTGCTGGAGACCCGCGACCAGCACGGCGAGCTGGTGAACGAGCAGCACGTGACGCTGTTCGTCCGCGGCAGGGACACCGGGGAAGCGGTCGGGCAGTCGGCGCCGGAGCACCGTTTTCCGGAGGCGCTGCGCGAACAGCAACCGGTCGCCGTGGTCACCCAGCACGTCGACGACGACCAGACCTTCCGCTACAGCCCGGCCTCCGGCGATCCGATGCCGATCCACCTCGACGAGCAGGTCGCCAAGGACGCCGGGCTGCCGGGGATCATCGCCCATGGCCTGTGCACCATGGCTTTCACGTCGTGGGCCGTGCTCACCGAGGTCGGCGGTGGCGATGTGCACCGGCTGCGGCGGCTGGCGGTCCGGTTCGCCAAGCCGGTGCTGCCGGGCCAGGACATCACCACCACCATCTGGCGCGAGAAGTCCGACAACGGCGTCACCACCTACCGCTTCGAGACCACGGCCGACGGCGAGGTGGTGGTCAAGGACGGCCTCGCCGAGGTCGCCGAGTGATGGTCACTGGGTGATCTTCCCGGTTTCGGGCGCGGTTTCCGGGAACAACCGGTGGTAGTACTGCATGCCGCGCCGGGCCACTCCGGGCAGCAGCGTGTCGACCAGGTCGATGAACACTCCGGCCGGGCCGTAGACGACGTCGGTGCGCCGGTGGATCCCCTTCAGCACCAGCTTCGCCGCCTGGTCCGCCGACCAGCTCGGCATACCCCGGTAGGCGGCCTTGCTCTGTGCGATCATCGGCGTGCGCACCAAGGGCATCCGCACGGACGTGAAAGTGATGTTGTCCGCGCCGAACTCGCGGTTGGCGCAACGACCGAACTGCTCCAGCGCGGCCTTGGACGCGGTGTAGGCGGAGAACCGCGGCGAGTGCACCTGGATCGCCTGACTGGTCACGTTCACGACGTGTCCCTCGCCGCGGTCGATCATGCCGGGCAGCAGCTTGAGGATCAGGCGCAGGGGCGCGAAGTAGTTCAGCCGCATCGTGCGGTCGTAGTCGTGGAACCGGTCCAGGCTCAGCCGGATCGAGCGACGGATGGAACGGCCCGCGTTGTTCACCAGCACATCCACCCGGCCGACCTCGTCGGCAACCCGGTCGATCTGCTCGAAATCGTTGAGATCACAGGGATAGCACTCGGCTTTGCCGCCCGACTCCTCGATCTCGGCGCGCAGCTTGTCCAACTCGTCGGCGCGTCTGGCCAGCAGCAGCGCTGTGCCGCCGCGCCGGGCGACCAGCAACGCGGTGGCCCGGCCGATGCCCGACGACGCGCCGGTGATGAGGACTCGCCTGCCTGCGACGGTGATCGGCTTCATCGCTCGTTTTCCTTCCTGGCGACGAGAACGCGGTTGAGCACCTTCCCGGTCGGATTGCGGGGGAGTTCGTCGAGGAAGACCACGTCGCGGGGCACCTTGAACCTGGCGAGGTTCGCCTTGACGTGCGCACGGACATCGTCCTCGGTCAGCGCCGGATCGCCCGCCACCACGAACGCGCGCAGCCGCTGGCCGAACGTGTCGTCCGGCACGCCGACCACCGCGCACTCCACGATCCCGGGGTGCCGGGTCAGCAGGTCCTCGATCTCCGCGGGGAACACGTTCTCGCCACCGGAGACGATCATGTCGTCGTCCCTGCCCTCGATGTACAGCCTGCCCTCGTCGTCGAACCGGCCGACGTCCCCTGTGGACATCAGCCCGTGCAGGGTCTGCTTGCGGCCCCCGGTGGTGTACTCGTCCAGCTGGTCGGGGCCGCCGACGAAGATCCGGCCGATCTGCCCGGTGGGGACCTCGTTGCCGTGGTCGTCGAACAGCCGCACCCGCACGCCACGGATCGGTTTGCCCACGCTGCCAGGGGCCACACGCAGGTCGTCCGGGGTGGCGATGGTGGCGGCCGAGACCTCCGTGGAGCCGTAGAGGTTGTAGACCACCGGGCCCAGCCGCCGCAGTGACCGGGTGGCCAGGTCGCTGCCCAGCTGTGATCCGGCCACGAACACCACGCGCAGCGCGGGCGGCCGGTCTCGTTCGACGTCGAGGAGCCTGCGCAGCATCACCGGCACCACGATCATCGTGTCCACCCGCTCGTCGTGCAGGTCACGCCAGCTCGCCTCGGGGTCGAAACGGCGTCGCAGCAACAATGTCGAGCCGTACTCCAAAGCCAGGACCGCCCCGGCGTAGCCGAGCGTGTGGAACATCGGCGAGCACACCGCCACCGTGCTGCGGGTGCGGAACGGGATCCGGTCGATCAGCCCGCCGACCACCGCCAGTCCCCGCGGATCCCTGCGCTGCGCGCCTTTCGGCAGCCCGGTTGTGCCGCTGGTCAGCAGGACGATCTTCGGATGCCTGGCCGGGCGCGGCGGGCGAGCCCGATTGCCCCGCGCGACGATCCACTCCAGCGACCCGTCGCCCGGATCGTCCTGCCATGCCGGGATCCGGCCCAGCCGGACGGACACGTCGGCGAGGGACCGCGTGTACTCCTCGTCGTGGATCAGGACCGCGATGTCCTCACGTTCCCCGACCTCACGGACCTGCGGCCCGGCGAAGTCGGTGTTCAGCAGGATCACCCTGGCGCCGCACTTGGCGGCGCCGAACACCGCGTCGAAGAAGCCACGATGGTTGCGCACCAGCACACCGACCCCGTCGCCCGGCTGGACACCCAGCGCGCGCAGGTAGTTGGCCACCGCGTTGCTGCGCCATTCCAGCTCAGCGTAGGTGAGCTCGCCGCGTTCGTCGCGGACCGCGATGTGCCCGCCGTACCGCGCGGCCGCGACCGACAACGCGCTGCCCATCGTCCCGTACGCCAGGACAGCGGTGCCGATGGCAGGCAACGCCTGCGGCGGAACGAACCCAATCAGTCCACTCTGGATCGCCCGGCGCAGGGCGTGTGCCTCGGCGCCGATCCTGGACAGCAGCGCGGCCACGGTCACTCGCCCGGCTGCGGATCGCGCGGCAGGCCGAGGACACGCTCGCCGATCACGTTGAGCTGGATCTCCGTGGTGCCGCCGTAGATCGTCATGGCACGCGACGCCAGGGTCTGCTCGATCCATTTGTCGCTGTTCCCGGCCAGTTCGTCGGCCAGGCCGGACGCGCCGAGTTCGGCGTGGCAGAAGTCGGCGACCTGCTGGCCGAAACCCATGTTGAGGAACTTGCCCACCGCCGCGGCGGCTGAGGCGTCCGCGCCACGCAGCTGGTTGAGCACCGCGCGGCCGTTGAGCAACTGCAGCGCCTGGTTGTCGGACACCAACTCGCCCACGCGGCTGAGGTCGGCGTCCTCGTGCGCCTGAGCGAACGCGATCAGGTCCTTGACCGTGGCGTACATCGGATTGCCCTTGCCCAGTGCCACTCGCTCGTGTTGCAGCGTGCCGCGCGCCACCTGCCAGCCCTCGCCGGGCTCGCCGATCAGGCCACTGTCCGGGATGAACACGTTGTCGAAGAACACCTCGGAGAACAACGCGCCGCCGCTCATCTCCCGCAGTTGCCGCACGGTGACGCCGGGGGAGTCCATCCGCACCACGAAGTAGCTGATGCCCTGGTGCTTGGGCACGGACTTGTCGGTGCGGGCCAGCAGGACACCCCACTCGGCGATGTAGGCGAACGATGTCCAGATCTTCTGCCCGGTCACCTGCCAGCCGCCGTCCACCTTGACCGCCTCGGTGCGCAGCGAGGCCAGGTCGGAACCCGCGCCGGGCTCGGAGAACAGCTGGCACCAGAAGATCTCACCGCGCAGCGTCGGCGCCACCAGCTCGGTGCGCTGCTGGTCGGTGCCGTGCTGCGCCACCGACGGCATCAGCCACGCGGCCAGCGCGAGTTCGGGCAGCCGCACGCCGGACTTCTTGATCTCCTCGGCGATGACCAACTGCTCGACCGGACCGGCGGCACGGCCGAACGGCTTCGGCAGGTGTGGCATGACCCAGCCGTTGTCGCCCAGTGCGTGCGTCTGCGCCTCGCCCGCCAGCTTGGCGATCTCGGCCAGTTCCGCCGCGATCGGTCCGCGCAGGTGTTCGGCCTCGGGTGGCAGCGGGATGTGCACCGGCCTGGTCGTGCCGTCCAAAGCCAGCCTGGCTACGCGCTGCCTGGCGTCGCGGGAACGACCCAGCAGCCCGCGGATCGTCAGCGCCCGGCGGTAGAACAGGTGCGCGTCGTGCTCCCAGGTGAAACCGATACCGCCGAGCACCTGGACACAGTCGCGGGCGGTGGTGACCGCGACGTCGGGGGCGGTGCTGGCGGCGATCGCCGTGGCGAAGTCGGCGTTGTCCGCGTTCTGGTCCACGGCCTGCGCCGCGTCCCAGACCACCGCGCGGGCCTTCTCCAACCCGATGAGCATCGCGGCGCAGCGGTGTTTGACGCCCTGGAACTGGCCGATGAGCCTGCCGAACTGTTCACGGGTGACCGCGTACTCGGCAGCGGTCTGCACACACCACGAGGTCAGTCCGACCGCCTCGGCGCCCAGTACCACGGCGGCGATCGCGTGCACGGTGCCGCTGTCCAGGTCGCGCAGCACACGGTCGGTGCGCACGTCGTCCACGACGACCGGGTTCGCCGCCCTGGTCACGTCCACCGGGGACACCCGCTTCACCCGCACGTCAACGGAATCCAGCAGCACCCAGCGGACAGCGTCGTCCACCTGGACCGGCACCAGCAACACCCCGGCCAGATCGGCACCCAGTATCGGGCCGGTGCTGCCGGACACGACGATCGCGTCGCCGTCGGCCCGGCCGGTCAGCCCGGACTCCCAGCCGACCGCGCCCGGCACAGAGCCGTCGGCCAGTCCCGGCAACAGCGCCTCCGCCGCCGGATCGGCCACCTGGGACAGGATCGCGGACAGCAACACCGTGGGCACGTACGGACCGGGCGCGGCGCTGCGGCCGATGACCTCAAGCGCCACAGCCAGTTCCAGCAGCCCGCCGTCCTGGCCGCCGAACCGTTCGGCCAGGTGCAGACCGAGCAGTCCCTGGTCCGCCAGTGGTTTCCAGAACTCCGGCAGCGTCGGCTTGGCTTCCACCGCCGCACGCCGGACCTGGGGCGTCAGGTGGCGTTCGGCGAACGCCGCCACGGACGCGGCCAGGTCGGCGTGCTCGTCGGTGACGCCGATGCCGAGGACGTAGTCGCGTGCCACGGGTGCTCCCTTGTGCAGGATCAGGCGGGCAGGCGGCCCGCGATGTCGTCGATGTCCCACGGGCCCTCTGACGTGATCTGGCCGTCGACGTGCCAGCCGCGCAACCGCTGGATCGCGCCGCCCTGCACCGCGTAGACCTGCCCGGTGACACGGCATTTCTCGCTCGCCAGGTGGGCGACCAGTGGCGAGATGTTGGCGGGGGAGAAGGCGTCGAACTCGCCTTCCTCGACCTCGGCGGCGAACAGCGCGCCCATGCCGGGAGTGGCCAGGGTGAGGCGCGTGCGGGCCACCGGGGCGATGGCGTTGACGCGCACGCCGTAGCGTTCCAGTTCCTCGGCGGCGACCAGGGTGAGCGCGGCGATGCCCGCCTTGGCGGCGCCGTAGTTGACCTGTCCGGCGTTGGGCAGCAACGTCCCGGAGGCCGAGGCGGTGTTGATCACCGACGCGGTCGGCTGGTTCCCGGCCTTCGACTGCTGCTTCCAGTACCCGGCGGCGTGCCGCAGTACGGCGAAGTGGCCCTTGAGGTGCACGGCGATCACCGCGTCCCAGTGGGACTCCTCCAGCCCGGCGATGAAGCCGTCCCGCAGGATGCCCGCGTTGTTGACCACGATGTCCAGCCCGCCGAACTCGCTGACGGCCTGGTCGACGAACTGCCTGGCACCGTCCCATGTGGCGATGTCCGAGGTGTTGGCGACCGCTGTACCCCCTGCGGCGGTGATCTCCTCGACCACCTCCTGCGCGGGACCGGCGTCGCCACCCGTGCCGTCGTTGGCGCCGCCGAGGTCGTTGACCACGACCTTGGCGCCTTCCTTGGCGAACAGCAGCGCGTGTTCCCTGCCGATCCCGCGACCGGCGCCGGAGATGACGGCGACCCGTCCGTCCAGGTGTCCCATGACAGTCCTTTCGTGGCAGCGGTGTCGCGGTCAGCCGACCGGTGCCGGGTCGTCGATCTGCACAGTGGAACGTTGGTCCTCGGTGAGCACGCCTTCTTCGACCAGCACGTCGGCGAGCTTGTTCAGCGAGGCCCGCAGTTCCTTGAGCGCCTGCTTCTCGATGGCCTTGCCGAGTGCGCCCACGATGATCTGGCCCTGGAACTCGGCGTCCAGCCTGCCGACCGTGACGCCGTCCGCCTCGTCGACGGAGAAGGTGAAGGACACCTGCACCCCGGCCATCCCGGTGCCGGTGATCCGGCAGGACTGCTGTTCGGAGTACTCGGCGACGGTCCACTCGATGGTGTTCGGCATCCCCATCATCGAGATCACCTGGGTGATCCGCAGGCCTTCGGTGTACTCGTCCAGTGCGGGAACGTCGGACTTGAACTTGACGTGCAGGGTCAGCCAGTCCGGCAGCCGCCGCAGGTCGGCGAACACGTTCCAGAGCGGCTGTTTGCCCGCCGGGACCTTGATCTCCTGCTTCAGAACGCCCATGGTCATGCTCCTTCGCCGGGGTGACTTCCGGATTACCTCGGGCGCCCGTACGCGGTGACCACCGCGGAGCCGCCCAGCCCGATGTTGTGTTGCAGCGCGTGCTCGACGTTGTCCACCTGGCGCTTGTCGGCCTGGCCGCGGACCTGCCAGGTCAGTTCCGCGCACTGCGCGAGGCCGGTGGCGCCCAGCGGGTGGCCCTTGGAGATCAGGCCACCGGACGGGTTGACCACCCACCGGCCGCCGTAGGTGGTGTCGCCCGCGTCGACCAGCTTGTGGCCCTCGCCCTCCTCGGCGAGGCCGAGCGCCTCGTAGGTGATCAACTCGTTGGTGGCGAAACAGTCGTGCAACTCGATGACCTGCACGTCCGCCGGGCCGATGCCCGCCTGCTCGTACACCTGGCGCGCGGCGGTCGCCGCCATGTCCGCGCCGACCAGGTTGCGCAGCGAGTTGCTGTCGAAGGTCGAGCGCATGTCGGTGACCAGTGCCTGGCCGAGGATCTCGACGGCCTGGCCGGACAGGTCGTGCTCGTCGACGAACCGCTCGCTGGCCAGTACCGCGGCGCCCGATCCGTCGGACGTGGGCGAGCACATCAACCGGGTCAGGTGCGCCGGCTCGTAGATCATCTTGTCGTCGCGGATCTGCTCGATCGTGTACTCGTTCTGGAACTGGGAGTACGGGTTGTTCGTCGAGTGCCGGTGGTTCTTGTCCGCGATCCGCACGAAGTGCTCGGTGGTCGAGCCGAACTTCGTGTTGTGCTCGACCCCGGCGGCGCCGAACATCCACGGCGCGGGCGGGAAGGCCAGCTCGGCCAGTTCCGCCATCGCCTGCATGTGGTTGAGCATCGGCTGCTCGCGGTCGTCGTAGGTGGTGCCGAGCGACCCGGGCTGCATCTTCTCGAAACCGATGGCCAGCGCGCAGTCCGCCAGGCCGCCCCGAATGGCCTGCGCGGCCAGGTACAACGCGCTCGACCCGGTGGAGCAGTTGCTGTTGACGTTGTGAATGGGAATCCCGCTCAGCCCGAGCTCGTAGACCGCGCGGTGGCCGCTGCAGGACTCGCCGTACACGTAGCCCGCGTACGCCTGCTGCACCTTGTCGTACGCGATCCCGGCGTCCGCGAGCGCCCTGGTTCCCGACTCCTTGGCCATCTGGGGGTAGTCCCAGTCCGCTCGGCGGCCGGGCTTCTCGAACTTCGTCATCCCGACGCCGATCACGAACACTCTCCCGGCCATGGTCATCTCCCTGTCTCGGCCGCTCACCCGGTCGTTCCCTGTCGACGAAAATAGGCTCCGGCAGCTGGTGATTCGATGACCGCGCGGTGCGACCTGCTTGACTCAAACGCTCACACGGTCGATGCTGCGAACGGGAGCACGTACGCCGCCACGTCTCGCCCAGATATCCGCGGAGGCAGTCCGGATGACCCATTCCATCCCCCGGTCCTTCGTTCTCGCGGTCTCCGACATGGTGCTCGGCAGTGACATCGACGTCCGCCGGATTCTGCTCGACGCCGGTGTCTCGCCGATGGACTTCCTGCGCGGAGACGTGCGGATCAGCGACGACCAGGCGATCCGGTTGTACAACGCCGCCCGCGCGGCCACCGGTGACGACCTGCTGGGATTCGGTGTCGCGCCGGTTCCGGCCGGGACGTTTCGGCTGCTCTGCTACGCGATGTCCAGTGTGACCACGGTGCACGAGGCCGCGACCCGGCTTTTCCAGTTCATCCGGTCGATTCCCGGGATCCCCGACTTCGTGCTGGACACCGACGGGCCCCGGCCGGTCGTGCGGTTCGCGCCGGTGCCCGATCCCGGGCCGACGCACATCAAGACCATCATCGCCGCGTCCCTGCTCAACCGCGTGACCAGTTGGGCGATCGGGAAGTCGTTCGGCCCGCTGAACATCGAGTTCCCGTTCGCCGAACCGGAGAACGCTGCGGATGTCGCACTGCTGCTCGGCGACCGGGTGCGCTACCGGCCGGAGGCCGACGAGGTCCGTATCATCGTGTCGCAGACGTTGCTGGAGGCCAGGATCGAGTGGAACGAACAGTCCATTCTGGACTTCCTTGACCAGGCGCCCGCCCGGTTGCTGATGCCCTACCGGGAGACCGGCCCGCTGGCCGTGCGGGTACGCCGGATGATCGAGAAGGACCTGACGCGCGACCGGCAGTCCAGCGCCGAGGACCTGGCCGTCGCCCTGTCGATCAGCAGGCCGACACTGCGCCGCAAACTGCGTGCCGAGGGCACGTCCGTGCGCCTGATCCGTGACGACGTGCTCGCCGGGCGCGCGGTCACGGCCTTGCGGGACACCGACGACTCCGTCGAGTCGATCGCCAAGCACCTCGGGTTCTCCGAGACCAGCGCCTTCACCCGCGCGTTCCGCCGGTGGACCGGCAGTTCACCGGCCGCGTTCCGCGCGAACGTGCCCACACAGGCCCTGATCACGTAACGGAATCAGCGTCCAGCAGGTATTCCGTGCGGTGGTCACGGGCCAGCATCCGCTCGTGCCGACGGGGATTCCACGGCCACAGTTCGGGTGTGCCGTCCGGGCCGAGGTACCAGCTGTCACATCCGCTTGCCCACACGGTGTTGGGCAGCGCGCCGCGGACCAGGTTGTTGAACCGGGTGGTGGCTTCGGCGCTGGGCATCGCGGTCCGGAACCGGCCGCGCTGCCACTCGGTGATCCAGCGCAGCGCGAACTCGGCCTGTGCCTCGGCGATCGCGATGAGCGAGTAGTTGCCGATCGGGCTGTTCGGGCCCATCAGCATGAAGAAGTTGGGAAAGCCGGGCAGGCCGACGGTCCGGTACGAGTACGGCCCGTCCCGCCACACCTCTGCCAAGGTGCGGCCACCGGGACCGATGAGCTCGATGGGGCGCAGGTAGGCGTGTGCGTCGAAGCCGGTGGCCAGCACCAGCACGTCGGCCGGGTGCATGACCTTGTCGTCGGTGACGATGCCGCGCGGCTCGATCCGGTCGATGCCCGAGGTGACCACATCGACACCGGGCTTCTGGATCGACCGGTAGAACCCACCGGAGAAGACCATCCGCTTGCAGCCAGGCTCGTAGGTCGGCGTCATCCTCGCGCGCAGCAACGGATCCCGGACGGTACGCAGATTCCGTTCACAGATCCGGTTGAGCATCCGGCGGTGCGGACCCGGTTCGGTGACCGCCTTGCTGAGGTAGGCGAAGCCGTTCTTGAACAGCCAGTACTCCAGCGCGGACGCGGCCGGGACCCGGTCGCGCAGCAACCGGGTGAGCTTCCCGGTCCGCCAGTTCGGCGTCGGCACCACCCACTGCGCGGTGCGCTGGTACAGGTCCAGGTGCGCCACCTTCCCGGCCAGCGCGGTGGTGATCTGCGCCCCGGTCGACCCGGTGCCGACCACCGCCACCCGTTTGCCCGCGAGGTCGGCCGAATGGTCCCAGCGTGCCGAGTGGAACCACGGCCCGGCGAACGCGTCCAGCCCGGGGATGTCCGGCAGCACCGGGTGGTGCAGCACTCCGGTGGCGGAGACCAGGAAGTCCGCCGTGAGCCGTTCGCCGGAATCGGTGTCCACATGCCACTGTCGGTTTCCGAACTCCGCGCGGACCACGGCGGTGTTCAACCGGATCAGCGACCGGATGCCGAGCCGGTCCACCGCGCCACTGAGGTACCGGTGGATCTCGGGTCCATGGGAGAACAGACGTGACCAGTGCGGGTTGCGGTCAAAGGAGTACTGGTAGAACGCCGAGGGGACATCGCACTCCAGCCCGGGGTAGCGGTTGTCCCGCCAGGTGCCGCCGACGTCGGACGCCTTCTCCAGCACAGTGACGTCGGTGATGCCCGCCTGTCGTAGCTTCGCGGCCATGCAGATACCGGACATCCCCGCCCCGATGACCAGCACGCTCGCCCTGCGCTTCTCCGCCATCGCGCACCCTTCCCACCGTTCGCTGTCCTGACGCTAGACACCGGACCGCTTTCGTTCCATGACCGTGTGGTGCAACTCGGTTGACCGAGACGCTCAACCTGGTCAACTTCTTCACGCCGCCTTGCGCACCAGCGGTGTGATGGTCTTCTGGATGATGAAGTACTCCGCGACGACCGCGCACACGACGATCGAACTCCAGACGCTCGTGGTGTAGATGTCGGCGAAGGTCAGTGAGGGGAACGGCCCCCGCAGCGCCAGACCGAGGCCGAGGAACGCCCGCAGCGCGACGGCGGCGAAGCTGAGCGCGTAGTTGCGGATCATCCAGATCCGATGCAACTGCACCTGGCCCTGCCTGATGGCGCGGTATCCCTGGACGAGACTGTAGATCCATGCCGCGGACAGCAGGTAGAAGGCGATCTGGGCGGAGATCCCGGAGACGGAGAAGGTGGCCGCCACGATCGCCACGACGGCCGCGACCACCACGCTGACCATGTAGACGCGGCCGAGCACGCGATGCAGACCGGGACGGCGGGCACGCAGTGTGGCCGCGAACTGGAACGGCCCGATGGCCAGCAGCAGGCTCGCCGGTAAGGCGTGCACCACGATCGAAAGGTAGTGCAGCGCGATGTCCGGGTCGAGGGGAATCCGGCTCGCCGACGTGTCGCCGGTGAGATAGGTGGGCAGCGAGAACGCGGCGGCCGCGACGGCGGACACGGCGGTCACGGCCCAGATGATCTGTCGCCTGCGGCGGCGGGGGAGAAACGCGGTCATCACAGCTTCCCTGCGGTCGACGAACCAGTACGGTGTCGACCTTCCCGTGGACCACGGCGTGTTCGCGTCGGTGAAGACTGCGTAGGTGGGCGTCGTTCAGTGCGCGGCGCGGTAGATCCGCATGGCGGCGCGGATGTGTTCCTCCGCCGCGTCCCGCGCGGCGCTCTCGTCGCCGTCGACGATGGCGCGGCAGATGTCCTGGTGCTGGCTGAGCACGGTGTTGGCCCAGTCGGCGTCCGACAGGTTGGACACGGTGGCGACGGCGATCCTGTCCCACACGCGGTGCAGGGCGTCCGACAGGAACGGATTCGCCGGTATCCCGCCGAAGGCACGATGGAAGGCCATGTTCGCGCGAGCGGACTGCTTGGCGTCGCCGTTCTTGACGGCTCGCTCGACCTCGTTGGCTGCTTCCTGGAGGTCGCGGACCACGGCGGGGGCGATGAGGCCTGCTGCCTGCTGTCGTGCCGCGTGTGCCGCCGCCAGGCCTTCCAGCACGGCGCGCAGTTCGTAGATCTGGTCGATCTCGGAGTTGCTCAGCGAGGCGACCGCGACACCACGCGCGGCGGGCATGACCAGACCGTCGGTCAGCAGCCGTCCGAGGGCTTCACGGACAGGCGTGCGGCTCACGCCCAGTTCCTGGGCCAGTGCGGCCTCGGTGAGGCGCTCGCCGGGCGCCAGGTCTCCGTTGGCGAAGCGACCGCGCAGCGTGGTGTACACGCCGTCCGCGCTGCTTGACGCTGCGTCTTGAGCTCTCACCGGGTCAGCATACATTGCATGCAAAAGTGTCGATCTGACCATTGACATGCATTGCATGCAATGCATACTGAGTGGGTAGCGAGAGAGGTGGCGAGCGGTGCACACGCCAGGGGAATGGGTTTTCCTGGCCGTCATCATCGCCGTGGAGGTGAGCAGGCATGTTTCCTGAACCCGATCTGCCCGCACGGACAGACCTGACCATCACCGGGCTGACCGTGGTGACGATGGATCCCAGCCTCGGCGACCTCGTGAACGCCACGGTGACCGTGGAATCCGGCGTGATCACCGCCGTCACCACCGATCCGTCGGGCAACCCCGAGGCGGTCGACGGCAGCGGCCTCATCGCGTTGCCCGGCTTCGTCGACACCCACTGGCACCTGTGGAACAGCCTGCTGCGCGGCACGGTCGGCGACGCACCCGGCCGCGACTACTTCTCGGTGAAACGCGGCCTCGGGCCACACCACGACGTCGAGGACTTCTACTGGGCGGCACGGTTCGCGCTCGCCGAGGCGGTCACCGCAGGCATCACGACCGTGCACAACTGGGACCACAACGTCCGCTCGCCGGAGGACGCCGACGTGAACGTCCAGGCCCAGCTCGACGCCGGGATCCGCGGCCGGTTCTCCTACGGCCCGCGGGACTCCACACCGTCGGACCAGCGGATGGACCTCGACGACCTCCGCCGTTTCCTCAAACGCTGGCCCGCCGGGTGTCTCGACGGGCTGCTCGACTTCGGAGTGGCACTGCGAGGTCCATATCGGACACCAGTCGAGGTCTACCGTCCCGAGTGGACGACCGCGCGCGAACTGGGCATGCCGATCACCATGCACTGCGACCGGTGCCTGCGCGAGGAAGGCTGCCGCTCCTGTGGCCTCACCCGGCTGGCCGACGAAGGCATGCTGGGGCCTGACATGCAGGTCGTGCACGCCGTGCACGCGTCGCCCGACGACATCGCCGCGTTGGCCGCCACCGGTACGCGGGTGTCACTCAGTCCCATCACCGAGCTGCGCTCGATGGGATTTCCGCTGGTCAGTGAGCTGATTGCGGCAGGTGTGCCGGTGTCGTTGTCGACCGACACGCTCGCGATGCCGACGGCTCCCGATGTCCTCACCACGCTGCGAGCCGTGGAGGCTGTCGAAACAGCCCGCTGCGGAGCGGGGAAGGTCACGCCACGCCAACTGCTGGAGATGGCGACGCTCGCTGGGGCACGGGATCTCGGCATCGAGGACGTGACCGGTTCGATCACCCCGGGCAAACGAGCCGATCTGGTGCTGCTCAACGCGTCGGCGGCGAACCTGCTGCCCACGGGCGACCTGGCCGAGGCACTGGTCCGGCAAGGTCGGGCCACGGACATCGTCACGGTCATGGTCGACGGCCGTGTCCTGCTGGACAACGGTCGGCTCGTGCAACCGTCGGCCCAGGCCGCGGTCGACGAGGCTGACGCGCGACGGGACGCCCTCGTCGCCCGAGCCCGCGCGGCAGGCGCGTGGGACTGATACACGACCAACCCCCGGTTCAACGATGAATGGGCGGTACACCAATGACCACCAGTGCCGTGAGACCGCGTGCGGTCGCGCCTGGCGCCGCGATCGCGATGTTCGGCCTGCTGCTGCTCGCGTACTCGGTGAACGCGATGGACCGGATGGTCTTTCCCGTGCTGCTGCCCGAGGTCACCGCCGAGTACGGCTTCAGCCTCGACCAGTCCGGCCTGCAGGCCACGATGTTCGCGCTGGGCATGGGCATCACCGGAATCCCCGCCGGGATCGCGCTCGCCCGGCTTGGCCGCAAAGTCCTGATCGTCGTCGGCACGATCGTGTTCTCCCTGGCCACGATCATGACCGTGGCCAGCGCCGGGTTCGGCGACATGCTCGTCTGGCGTGTCCTGTCCGGTGTCGGTGAGGCGTTGCAGCTCGCGGCGATCATCACGGTGGCCGCCGGTGCGTTTCCCCGGCACCGTGGCCTGGCGATCGGGGCGGTGAACATGGCCTTCGCGACGGGAGCCGTTGTCGGACCACTGGTCGCGGCCGCCTTGCTCACCGAGCCGAGCGCGTGGCGCGTGCCCATGGTCGCGTTCGGGGTGCTCGGCCTGGTCGTCGCCGTGGCGGTCATCGTCCTCGTCCCGCGCCGGTTCAGCGAGGCGACGAGCGAACACGCACAGTCGCACCACATCGGCGGCGCGGCGTCCACAGTAAGCCGCAACCCGCTGTTGTTAGCCGTGATCACAGTCCTTTTCGGACTTGCCGACTTCGCCTACATCGGCCTGTACGCGACCTACGCGCGGGACGAACTCGGGTTCACCGCTGGACAGGCGGGCCTCGCCGTCGGACTGTCCGGGCTCGCCGCGTTCGCGTCGCCGATCGGCGGGTACCTCACCGACCGGCTCGATCCCCGCGTCTGCCTCGTGCTCGTGAACGCCCTGACGGCGCTGGCCGCTGTCGCGCTGTTCCTCGGCCCGCCGAGCCCGGCCTGGCACGCGACGTTCTCCTTCCTGTTCGGACTGTTCGCCAGCAGCGGCGGGTACGTCGTGCTCGCCGGTCTGCTGGTCAAGTCGGTGCGGCCGCCGATCGCCGGGCACGCCTCCGGCCTGTTCATCACCTGTGTCTACGTCGCCGCCGGGGTCGCCGGATACGTGTTCAGCCGGTTCGTCGGCGCGCTGGGCTGGACGGCCGCCGGACTGGTCCAGATCGCCGGGTTCTCGGTGGTGGGCGCGCTGCTGGCGTTGTTCCTGCGACCGATCCTGTTCAGCACAGCCGAAAGAGAGAACCGATGATGTTCGCCCCGGCCACCGTGTCCGTGCCTGTCGACGGTACGGACGAACGATTTCCCGTGCGCCGCGTGTACTGCGTCGGCCGCAACTACGTCGACCACGTCCGTGAGATGAAGGAAGGCGACGAACGCGACGACCCGTTCTTCTTCCAGAAACCCACGGACGCGGTCGTCAGCGACGGTGCCCACGTGCCGTATCCACCGCGCACCCACGACTTCCAGTTCGAGGGGGAGCTCGTGGTCGCCATCGGCGCCGAAGGCGTGGACGTCCCGGTCGACCGCGCGCCGGATCTCGTGTTCGGCTACGCCGCCGGGATCGACCTGACCCGCCGTGACCGGCAGCGTGCCTGCCGGGATCGACAGATCTCCTGGGAGGCAGGCAAAGCGTTCGACGCGTCGGCGCCGTGCGGGCCGATCACCAAGGGCGCGGACATCACGGGGGCGCGGTTGCGGCTGTCGGTCAACGGCGAGGTCCGGCAGCGCACCGGGACCGAGCTGATGATCTGGAACGTCGCCGAGATCATCGCCCACCTGTCCGGCGACTACCGGCTGATGCCGGGAGACCTGATCTACACCGGGACACCGGCAGGGGTCGGCGCGGTCGTCCCCGGTGACGTCATCCGCGTCGACATCGACGGCCTGCGGCCGTTGTCCGTCACCATCACCGAAAGCGGGAGCCATGAAACCGACTGAACGCATCGAATACGACCCGATCCACGGCCGACGGACACTGAGCCTGCCCGGCGGGGCACGCGTGGCTGTGTGGCTGATCGTCAACGTCGAGGAGTGGTCGGACACCGAGCCGATGCCCCGAACCGTGCTCACCCCACCGGCAGGCGGCGTCCCGTCACCCGATGTCCCCAACTGGGCCTGGCACGAGTACGGCAACCGCGTCGGTTTCTGGCGGATGCTGCGCGTCATCGACCGGCACGACATCCCGGTCGCGTTGGCCGTCAACGGCTCGGCGATCGCCGCCTACCCGCAGATCACCCAGGCCGCGACCGACCGCGGCTGGGAGCTCCTCGGCCACGGCTACACCCAGAGGAACATGCAGAGGGTCCCGGACGAGCGCCTGGACATCCAGCGCACCCGGGACGCGATCACGGCGGCGACCGGCAGGCGCCCCCGAGGCTGGCTCGGCCCCGGGCTCACCGAGACCTGGGAGACACCTGACCTGCTCGTCGAAGAAGGCTACGAGTACGTGTGCGACTGGGTGCTCGACGACCAGCCGACCCGCCTGCGCACCCGCACGAGCCCGATCGTGAACGTGCCGTACACCCAGGAGTGCAACGACGTGGCGATGATGCTGATCCAGCACCACACCGCAGACGAGTACCGGCGGCGGGCGGTCGACCAGTTCGACCAGATCCTCGCCGACGCACGCGCGGACGACTCGGCCAGGGTGATGGCACTGGTCGTCCACCCGTACATCATGGGAGCCCCGCACCGGCTGAAGTACCTCGACCTGGCCCTCGAGCACATCCGGGGTCACGGCGAGGCAGTGTTCCTCACCGGCGAGCAGATCGTGGACTGGTACGCCGCGCACCAAACCACAGTGTCCACGCCAGCAGCGGGCCGATGACGGCCAGTTCGATCACCTGGCTCAGCCCGGCCATCACGTGGATCGGCAACTGGTAGATGAGCACTGCCCGCACACCGGACTCGGCGAGCAGAGCCACTCCCCAGACCACAGTGGACACCACGTACGGGCGACGGAACGCGGGTTCTTCCGCCATCCGCGTGTCCCAGTCGTCCGTGCCGGTTGGGCGCATCCGTTTGGCCACGTGGTACATGGCCGGTCGGGTGAGCCGACAGGTTGCCAGGAACAACAGCGCGATCAACCCGGTGATCAGCGGGTCGCGGACCAGGATCAGCCGCGGGTCGCCGACCAGCGCGGATGCGCCGACGCTGAGCAGGTTCATCACCAGCATGAACCCGACCAGCCCGTCGGCCCTGCGGTGGCGGACAGCCAGGTAGCCGAACCGCAGCGCCACCAGTGCCGTGCCGGTGAGCAGGCACACCAGGTCGTCGTACCCGGCCAGCCTGGCCGCGTAGTAGCCGATCGGCGACAGCCCGACGTCCAGTACCAGTCCTCTCAACCAGGTCACCATTGGACGGGCAGCCTTTCCACACCGAAGATCTGAGCCGGGTACTTGTACGGCAGCGCGTCCACGTCGGCGGCCACCCGGAGGTCCGGCAGCCGGGTGAGCAGCCGCCGGTAGGCGATCTCCAGTTCGGCGCGGGCGAGGTTCTGCCCGATGCACTGGTGCGGCCCGTAGCCGAACGCCAGGTGGTGTCGGGCACCGCGGTCCGGGTCGAACCGGTCGGGGTGCTCGAAGACCTCCTCGTCGTGGTTGGCCGACAGCGCGAGCGTGACCACACCGTCGCCTGCCTTGATCAGCTGCCCGCCGAGTTCGACGTCGGCGAGGGCGACCCGGATCGCCACCGTGTCAGTGATCGAGTGGTACCGAAGCAGTTCCTCGACCACCATGGGCATCCGCTCCGGCTGTCGGCGCAGTTCGTCGCACAACCCGGGGTCCCGCAACAGTGTGAGCAGCCCGAGCGAGATCATGTTCGCGGTGGTCTCGTGCCCGGCGACCAGCAACACCAGGATCATGCCGACCGCACCGCCGCGGTCCAGTGCGCCTTGCGCCACGGGGCCGGTCGCCAGCTTGCTGATCAGGTCGTCCGCTGGTTGTTCCTGCCGCTGGGCGAACAGCGCCTCCAGGTACTCGAAGAGTTCTCCCATCGCCGCCGCCGACTGCTCGGCTGTGGACGCACCGGACATCGAGGTGCGCGTCCGGGACTCGAAGAACTCGTGATCGTCATACGGGACGCCAAGCATCCGGCAGATCACCAGTGACGGCAGGGGAAGCGCGAACGCGGACACCAGGTCCGCCGACGAACCCCGCGACACCATCGCGTCCAGCAGGCCGTCGACCACACGCTCGATGTCCGGTCGCATCGCGGTGATCCGGCGCACAGTGAACTCGGCGTTGAGCATGCGACGGTAGGTCACGTGCTCCGGCGGATCGGTGTCCACGAACGGCCGCCGCCGCGACGGCGGCCGCGTGTCGGCGCGCATGCGGGGATACCCGGGCCGGGTGGCGTCGACGCTGAACCGGGAATCGGACAACACAGCGCGTACGTCATGATAGCGGCTGACCAGCCAGGCCTCGTCACCGCTGGGCAGACGGCCCCGTGTGACCGGATCCTCGGTCCGCAGCCGCGTGTACTCCGTGGGGGCCGCGAAAGGGCGCTTTCGCGAAGGCAAGTTCATTGGTGTGACGCTAGGGACGTCCCAGGTGGAGCCACATCGGCGCACAGGTGGAGACCCGGGTGGAGGTTCTTGACCTGGAGTGCGCTCCAGCACCTACCGTCGAGGGCACACAGTCGCGAACAGCAGGAGAGCAGCACAATGAACGACATGCCGAGCCGGAACCTGGGTGACCTGGCGGTGTCCGCGCAGGGCCTGGGGTGCATGGGAATGAGCCATGGCTACGGCACCACGGACGACGAGCAGTCGATCGCGACACTGCACCGCGCCATCGACCTCGGAGTGACCCTTCTGGACACTTCGGACTACTACGGCGCCGGGCACAACGAGGAGCTTATCGGGCGGGCCATCACCGGGCGTCGCGACGAGGTGGTGCTGGCCACGAAGTTCGGCTTCGCCAACCGTCTCGGCGAGCCGGTCCGGCTACGGGGGGACGCGCTGTACGTGCGGCAGGCGTGTGAGGCGTCGTTGCGCAGGCTCGGCGTCGACCACATCGACCTGTACTACCTGCACCGGGTCGATCCGGCGGTGCCGATCGAGGAAACCGTCGGCGCGATGTCCGAACTGGTGCGGGCCGGGAAAGTCCGCCACCTCGGCCTGTCCGAGGCCAGTGCGGCGACGATCCGGCGAGCGCACGCCGTCCACCCGATCGCCGCGTTGCAGAGCGAGTGGTCACTGTGGACCCGTGACCTGGAGGCCGAGATCGTGCCGGTCTGCCGCGAACTCGGCGTCGGCCTTGTGCCGTTCTCGCCGCTCGGCCGCGGCTTCCTCACCGGACGCTACAGCTCGGTCGACGGGTTGGCGGACAACGACGTGCGCCGCAGCCAGCCGCGGTTCGCCGACGGCAACCTCGAACGCAACCTGGCGATCGTCGCGAGGCTGGACGAACTCGCCGCGGCGAAGGGCGTCACCGCCGGTCAGCTTGCCCTGGCGTGGGTGCAGCACCAGGGCACGGACGTGGTGCCGATCCCCGGCACGAGGCGGCAGCGGTACCTGGCGGAGAACCTCGCGGCACTGCACGTCGACCTGTCCGAAGAGGACATCGAAGCCATCGAGGCCGCCGCCCCGCCCGAGCAGGTCGCGGGCACCCGCTACGACGCGACCAACCTCACCTTCGTCAACCGCTGATCAACTACGGGCGGACGACGGCGCTGGCGCGACCGTGGACGCGGCCACTGAGCGGTCACCTCGCGAGCACCCGCGCGCAGGGCGGCGGTGAAGGCAGCGTCGGCGTCCGGCACGAACACACGCAGCAGCGAGGGCATGGCGGGCCAGTCCGCACGCTGGTCGAAGGCGAGCAGAGGCCATAGCGGCCACTTCCTGTCCGCAATCACGCGAGGCTGATGGCGCGTTGCACGTATCGCTCGAACTCGGCGCTGAACAGGCGGCGCGGGCCGCGCCGGGCTCAGAACGACGGCGCGAGATGTCGCCCCTGATCGGCCCACCAATGGCCGAAAGCCTTGCTGCAGTGCGCCCGTGCCGCGTAGGCGAGCACGATCTGGTGGCACAGTTCCTCGATGTGTGCGGCGATGTGCCGGTCTGTGCGGTACACCAGCTTCAGCGTCTGCCGCATCGGGTCGCCCTCCATGCTGCGCACCACCATGCGGCCGGGCAGGTCGCGGGCCGTGGCGATCGCGGGCGCGACGGCCAGCCTGGCCAACACCAGTTGGTGCACCGTGGGCACGTAGACCGAACTGTGCTGTTGGTCCAGCACGACCCCGGCGCGGTGACAGACCTGCTGCCGGTACACCGACCACGGGGTCAGCCCGGGTGGCTCGTCGGCCCATGGGTGGTCCGCGACGTCCGTCAGCGCCAGGTTCGCACGCTTGGCCAGCGGGTGGTCGTGCGCCACGATCACGAAGACCGGCTCGTCGGGGTAGATGGCCTGGCCGCGCACCCCGGCAGGCAGCGTGACCTCACCGCCCGGCCATTCGTAGAACAGGGCCATGTCCAGGTCACCGCGGGCCACCATGTCCACAGTGGACTGGGGATTCAGCTCCTCCCACACCCGCACGCCCGTCGCCCACGAGGACTGCGCCACCCACCGCGCGACATGGACGTGCAGGAATCCGCAGTAGCCACCGATCCGGACGGGCATGTCCGCCCGGGGCTGTTGTGCGTGCTGTTCCACCCGCTGCCGGATGCTCTGCATGCCGTACAGCACCGCGCGGGCGTGCGTCAGCACGTCCATGCCCAACGAGGTCAGCACGCACCCGTCAGCGCGACGGGCGAACAGCACGCCGCCGAGGCTGCGTTCGATCCGCTGCAGCTGCGCGGTCAGCGCGGGCTGCGACAGACCCAGCTTCTTCGCCGCGGCGGTCACACTGCCCGCGTCGGCGATCGTCACCAGCATTCGCAGGTGCCGGATCTCCAATTCCACGGACACCTCCCACGCTGGTCGCCGCGCACGGCCGGTGACCACGGCACACGGTGAGCGTATCGGCCGATACCGATCCTGTCACCGGACCGTGTTGTCGATGTCGTTCTTGATCTGGTCGTGGACGAGCTTGATCCGCGTCCCCCAGTTCGGGCAGCCGCCGAGATGGTGCAGGGCGATGACCTTGTGCGACGAGCCCGCGAGCACCGGCGAGCCGGAGTTGCCGCCGGAGGTGTCGCACCGGTAACCGGTGTTGACGCCCGCGGACACCGTGTCGATCTTGCAGGTGGCGCCGCCCTGGCTGTCCTCGTACAGCGACAGCCGCTTCGGCTTGATGTCGCCGTGACCGGGGATGTAGACGCGTTCACCCGCGACCGGTTCCCTGGCGTCGAGGTACAACGTGCCGTACGGCTGGACGCGGTCGAAGTTGTTCACGCTGAACAACGCGTAGTCCAACTGGTTGAGTCCGCTGATCCTGATCAGCTCGAGTCCGCTGACCTTGGTGCCCGCGCGCGGGTTGTTGCCGCCGCAGGTGGCGCACTGGTAGTCGAACTGGAACTCACTGGCTCGCAGGTCCGCCGCGTTCTCCATGCAGTGCTGGTTGGTCAGCATCCGGTTGGTGTTCCCGACACGCCAGGCGGTGCAGTGGCCGATGCCGTTGAGCAGTTGACGGGCGACGGCGTTGGCCCTGGCGTACTCGGTGGGATGGCTTGTCTGGTAGCAGGCCACGTCCCGGCGCGCGTCGGTTCCGCACACGCTGAGGGTGCCGGGATTGTGCGTGGCGGACTCGGCCTCGTCGAATCCGCGGAAGTACTGGTTGATCCGTACTCCGTGACCGAGCCGGGTCAGCCGGGCGCCGTCGCGCGGGCTCGTGGCGTGCAGTGTGACGATCGCGGTGTCACCGTCGACCGACAACGCCGCGAAACCGGGGCCGCCGTGCGTGGTGTAGTCCGATCCACGGGAGTCCTGGCCGTAGTAGGTGTGCACCTCCCGCCGGTCCGGAGCGGCCACGGTCACGTAGTCGCCGTCGACGAGGTTGAGCGACGCGAAATGCACCTTGATGTAGGTGGACCCCGGTGCGCGGATCTCCGTACGCCATGACTGGCCGTACCGCAGCGAGAGGTCGACGGGCACCGCTGTCCCGGCCTTGGTCACGTGCGAATCGAGCGTGGCGGGCGGCGGCGCAGCGCTGTATGGCTCGGTGACGTACGACTCGGTGGGAGACTGGTCGGCTGCGGCGATCCCCGCCGTCAGCAGGCCCGCCGCGGCCATCAGGGCAAGGCTGCCAAGCCTTCGTGCAGGGTGCACCAGGCACTCCTTCGTATGCTGGACGGGACACCGGCGGCGTGCTGTACCGGTGGCAGGGTTCTCGTCCTACGTCACTGAGGTTGTCCAGTGCGCGGCCGTGTGGGGCAATCCCAGTTCGTCATAACAGTCCGTCGGTGATCCGATCGGGGCATGTCCTCGTGGGGCCATGAGCACACCTCTGGCCACCCGACGACCCGATCACTCCACTCACCACAGTGCGAGACCGTCCACTTAGGTCACCAAGGTGCCTGCTGCGAACGAACGGCGGCTCGGTCCCCGCCACCTGGCCGATGGTGTGCGCGTGCAGGGGGCGTACTCGCACGTCACTGTTTCTGGTTTCTGAACACTCTTCCCGGTTGACGGCATTGTGGCGGTTGGCTGTGGGAGGATCTGCCGATGGCGGACTTAGTTGGGGTTCATCCAACTGCTGTCGTGTCCAGTGCCGCCGATGTGGCCGACGATGTCCGGATCGGCCCGTACGCGGTGATCCACGCCGGGGTCCGGCTGGCGCACGGTGTGCGGATCGATTCGCACGCGGTGATCGGAGGTGAGCCACAGGACTCGTCGTTCACCGGTGGCCCGACGTGGGTGGAGATCGGCCGCAACACCGCCGTCCGGGAGGCCGCGGTCATCCATCGCGCGACCACGCCGCTCCGGCCGACCAGGATCGGCGCCGACTGCCTGATCATGGGGCAGACCCACATCGGCCACGACTGCTGGATCGGTGATGGTGTCGTGGTCTCCCAACTGGCCGCGATCGCAGGGCACGTCACAGTGGGGGACGACGTGGTGATCGGCGGAATGAGCGGCGTCCACCAGCACGTTCGGATCGGCCGCAGGGCGATGGTCGGCGCGATGGCCAAAGTGAACCGCGATGTCCTCCCGTTCTCCGCGGTGGACGGCAATCCGGCCACGCACCGCGCGCTCAACGCGATCGGGCTGCGCCGGGCCGGGATCGTCGGTGACGACTACGCGGCGCTGCGGGCGGCGTTTCGCAGGCTGCGAGCGGGGGAGGAGCTCGGCAACAGCACGGCGTTGGTCGCCTGCCTCGCGGAATTCCTTGCCGCGCGGTCACTACGGGGCATCTCGCCCTTCTATCGGGAGATAGGGTGATTGGTTCGTTGGCAGTCCGGCAATCCGGCAGTGGGTCTGGTGGTGGGGAGGTGTGGTGATGGGGTGGACGTTGGCGGAACTGGCCGGGCAGCTGGGTGCGATAGTCGGCGATGATCCCGGTTTCCTGGTGGTGCGGCCGGTTCCGGTCGACTCGGACGACCCGGATGGCCTGACTTTCTGTGAGAGCCGGAAATATCTCGCCCGGTTGACCGCGCACAGGGCCGGTGCGGTGATCGTGCCGCCGGGGCTGAGCGTGGACCGGCCGCATCTGGTCGCGGACCGGCCCCGCGCGGTGTTCGAGGCGTTCCTGGCCTTGTGCCGCCGCCCGTTGCCGACCCGGCCGGGAGTGCACCCGACGGCGGTCGTCGACCCGTCGGCCGAAGTGGACACCACCGCGTCGGTGGGGCCGTACGCTGTCGTCGAGCGAGGTGCGCGGATCGGCGCCGGCGCCAAGGTCTTCCCGTTCTGCTATGTCGGCGAGGACTGCGCTGTCGGCGAACACACGGTGCTGTATCCCCACGTCGTTCTCTACCAGGACGTCGAGGTGGGGGCGCGGTGTGTCGTGCACGCGCACGTGACGCTGGGCGCCGACGGGTTCGGCTTCCGGTGGGACGGCCACGCGCAGCGGAAGATCGAACACGTCGGTGGTGTCGTGCTCGGCGACGACGTCGAGATCGGCGCGGGCAGCGCGGTCGACCGGGCGACCGCGGGTGTGACCAGCCTCGGCGACGGCGTGAAGATCGACAACCTGGTCCAGATAGGACACAACGCGCGGATCGGCGACCACACGGTGATCTGCGGCCAGTCCGCTGTTGCGGGCAGCGCCGTGCTCGGCAACAGGGTGACGATGGCCGGGCAGACCGGTGTCGCGGACCACGTGACGGTCGTGGACGGAGTGTCGCTGGCGGCACGGACGATGACGACGAAGGACATCAGGGAACCCGGTGCCTACTACGGAGTCCCGGCGCGCCCACTGGCCGAGGGCCTGCGGATCGTGGCGCGGCTGCCGTACCTGCACGAGCGGATCGAGAAACTGGAGCGCGGCGAATGATCGTGCGCCGCAGGACACCGGCCAGGCAGGTCCGGCTGACCGGCCGGGGCCTGCACTCGGGTCGGCCGGTGCGAGTGACCATCCACCCCGGTGGCGACGGTATCGCCTTCCGGCACGGGGATTCGCGGATCCCGGCGACACCGGACGCGGTGACCGGCACGGACAGGCGCACCACGCTCGGCGGCATCGCCACGGTCGAACACGTCATGAGCGCGTTGTCGGGTATGGAGATCACCGACGCGGAAGTCGAACTGTCCTATCCGGAACTGCCCGCGCTCGACGGCAGCGCTGCCGACTTCGCCGCCGCCCTGGCCGACAGTGAGCCGCTGGCGGCCAAGGAGATCTCCCTGCCGGACCGGGAGATAGTCGTCGGCGACAAGGACGCCTGGATCCGCCTCCGGCCCGGCACCGGCCACTGGGCCTACACCTACGAGTGTTTCGGCATCGCCCAGACGGTCAAATGCGTCCTGCCCGACGACTACGCCACCGACATCGCCCGCGCACGGACCATCGCCCCGACCGACGAGGTGCAGGCCCTGCTCGCGCGGGGGCTCGGGCACGGGCTGGACATCGACTCGGTCGTCCTGATCGGACCGGACGGGTACGGCAACGAACCCCGCTACCCGGACGAACCGGCCAGGCACAAGCTGCTGGACCTGATCGGAGATCTCTCCCTGACCGGCATTCCCGCCGATTGTCTTGACGTCACCGCGCACCGCAGCGGGCACGCCATCGGTGTGCGGGCCGCGGGTGCCGTCACGGCGATGGTCAGAGATCGAGCCACATGATGCGCAGGCCGATGTCGCCCTCGTCGGGGTGGCGAAACGCCCCGGGAGCGACGCCGAGCGTGACGAACCCGAGGCTCTCGTAGAGACGGACCGCGCTCACGTTCGTGTCCACGACGGCGTTGAACTGGATCGCGGCGAACTGGCTCCGCCGCGCCCAGTCGATCATGTCCACGGTGAGCGCACGGCCGACGCCCGCGCCGCGTGCCTGCCTGGCGACCATCAGAGTGCCGGACGCGACGTGCTTTCCCGGCCCCGGCCGGTTGGCGTACATGTTCGCGGTACCGAGAATCTCCTCCCCCGCGGCGGCGACCACCACCCTGGCCGGGGCTGGCACCAGCCACATCCGCCTTGCCTGGTGCTCGCTCATCGCCGGGTCGTAGGGGACGGTCCGCTGGTCGGTGACGACGTCGTGGATGATCGGCCAGATCCGCGGCCAGTCGTCGTTGTTCGCGTCGCGAATCGTGCATGGTGGAACCATTTGATCACTGTGCTGGCGCGCCCCGCACGTCGGCAACTCCATTACCAGCCACGCCATATAATCGATTTACTTCATAAGGATCGATCTTTGATCTACACTGGCGCGATGGGCCAGGCCACGCCGACCAAGCAGATGCTGTCCGACCAGGCGTACGAGCACCTGCGGACGGAGATCCTGCGGGGCGCGTTCGGGCCGGGCGACCCGCTGAAACCCCAGGAACTGGCCGGGGCGATCGGCGTCAGCCTCGCTGTCGTGCGGGAGGCCCTGCTGCGGCTGGTGGGCGAAGGACTGGCGGACCGGCTGCCGAACCGCGGCTTCGCGGTGCCGATGTTCTCCGACCTGCGGTGGCAGCAAGTCTCTGAAGCGCGGCGCGTCATCGAACCGACAACGCTGCGGTTGTCGATCGAACGGGGCGACCTGGACTGGGAGGCTCGCGTGCGCGCCGCCCATCACCGGCTGACGCGCACGCCACCGTTCGCCGAGGGCGAGGGTCCGCACTACAGCGAAGCATGGGCGGCGGCGCACTACGCCTTCCACCGCGCGCTGCTGGACGGCTGCGGGAATCCCGTGCTGCTGGAGACGTTCGACCGGCTGTGGACCGCGAGCGAACTGGCCCGCCGCTGGTCCGGCCAACGCGCCCCGGACCGCGACCACGTCGGCGAGCACCGCCTGCTGGAGGAGGCCGCGCTCGCGCGAGACGCGGACGCGGCAGCCGAAGTCCTCACCCGGCACCTGACCCTGACGGCAGCCGCCCTGGCCCAGTCCTGAACCGAAATGGCCGCTGTTACCGTGCCGGGAAGTCCGCGAAGGTAGGTGACTGTGTCGTTCGACGAACTGCTCGACCAGCTCGACCAACGACTGTTCGCCTTCCAGGAAACCGGTGACCCGGCCCTGGTTCTTGGCGAGGAGACAACGACACTGGCCCAGCAGTTACGTGTCGCCGCCGATTCGTTGTTCGACGACGTCACCGACGACCAGCAGTCGCGACTGGCCCAAGCGTGGTACTCGTTGGGCTGGTTCCACTACGCCCGGCTGTCGGCGTTCTTGCGCGGCAACGATCCCACTGTCGCGGAGACCGGGGTCGAGATGGCCAGCGCGCTGGTGTTCCTCAGGCCGGTCGCGAACAATCCGCTGTCGGTTCCCGAACCGCTGCGGGCGTTGGTCGGCCCGGAGGCCGTGGCCGACGATCAACTCCGCTTCGGCCTCGAACTGCTGGAGACGTTCGGCGACGCCGACGACAACGACCCGGTACTGCTGGACGCGGCCATCGACCTCCTCGCCGACGCGCTCGACGCGCTGGATCCGGACCACCCCGACCGGCCGGTCTTCCTGGCCAGCCTGACCGCGGCCTACCAGGCCCGCTATGAGATCGACGCCGACCCGGACGACCTCGACCAGGTCATCGAGGTCGGGCTGCGCGCCGAGGCCGGGCTGGAATCCGGCCACCCCATCAGGGAAACGCTGATTCCGAACCTCGTCGGCGCCTGCCACGACCGGTTTGAGAGCACGGGCGCGCCCGCCGATCTCGACCTGCTGATCGAGCTGGGCCTGAAGTCCGATCACCAGAACCGGCCCGGTTCGCTTGTCAGCCTGTGCACCGCGTACGCCACCCGGTTCGAGCTCGCGCACGACGTCGCCGACCTGGACCGCGCGGTCGCGGCGGGCACCGAGGCGATGGCCACACTTCCCGACGGCCACCACGCCTGGCCCGGACTGCTCGCCAACCTCGGCGCCGCACACTTCGCCCGGTACCACCAACACGACGACCTCGACGACCTGGACCGGATGGTGTGGCTGGGGGAGAGGGCAGTGCGGCTGGCGCCGCCCGACCACGCCAGCAGACCCACCTACCTGTCCAACCTCCTCAACGCCTACGGCTCCCGATACCGCCGCACCCACGACGTGGCCGACCTGGACCAGGCCGCGCTCGTCGGTGCGGCGAACATCGACGCCGTCCCGGAGGACCACCCGGACCTGCTGGACATCCTGCTGGCGTTCGGCGAGATCCTCGGATCGCGCTACCTGGCCACCGCGCAACCCGCCGACCGCGACACCGAGATCGACGTCAGGGCACGGGCACTGGCCATCACGCCCCCCGACCACTCCACGCTGATCCCGCAGCGCACCACGCTCAGCGGCGACTACCTCGACCGCTACCAACAGACCGACGACCACGCGGACCTGGACCGGGCCTTGGACCTGGACCTGGGAACCCTGCGGATCATGCCGCCCGGCCACCCCGACCGGACACGCATGATCTCCGGCGTGAGCACCATGTACCGGTTGCGATACAACGAGACCAAGCAACCCGACGACCTGACGAACGTGCTGGAGTTCGGTGAACAGGCCGTGGCCGCCACCTCCGTCGACGACCTCAAGCGCGCCTCCCGGTTGAGCAACCTGGCCAGTGCCTTGCAGATCCGGTACGAACGCGACGGCGACCCGGAGGATCTGGAACGCGCGATCGCCCTGCGGCGTGAGCTCGTCGACACCACCCCGGCGGACGATCCCCGGCGTGGGGAGTGGCTGGCCGCACTGGCCAACGGCCACCTGCTGCGCTACGAACTGCGGGACGAGGCCGAGGACCTCGACCTCATGATCGACACGACTTCCTCGGCCGTCGCGGTCATGACGGACGGCGATCGACCCGCCTTGCTGCACGACCTCGCCACCGCCCACCGCCGCCGCTACACGCGCGACAACCGCTTGGCAGACCTGGAATCGGCCATCGAGGCGAACACCGAGGCCGCCGCGACCGGTTCACCCGGCGACCGGGCGGCTGTGCTGTCGTACCTGGCCAGCGACCTGCAGGACCGCTACGAACGGCTGAACACCGCGGCGGATCTGGACCGGGCTATCGACACCGAGGCCGAGGCGGTGGCGGCAGCGGCCGACGGCCAGAGCCGGGGACTGTACCTCGGCAAACTCGGTTTCGCGCTGCGGACACGGTATTTGAGCTCCGGTAACCTGCCGGATCTCGACCGGGCCATCGACGCGATGACCGAGGCAGTCCCGCTGGTGTCGGCCGAACGGCGTTCGTGGACGCTGTCCAACCTGGGGACCAGTCTGCGCCTGCGATACCGGCGCCGGGGCGTGTCGAAGGATCTCGACCGGGCCATCGAAGCCGCTGTCGAGGCGCTGGCCGTGGCCGCCCCGGACGACGACGACCGCAGGCCCGTGCTGATCAACCTCGGCAACAGCCTGCGTACCCGGTACGAGCGGCTGAGCGCACCGTCCGATCTGGACCGGGCGGTCGAGGTGTTCGACGAGGTGCTCGCCGCGACCCCTGCCGGGCATCCCGACCGGACGATGGCGTTGACCAACCTCGGGATCACGTTGCACCTGCGGTACAGGCACTCCGGGCGGACCGACGACCTCGACCGTGAGATCCTCCTGAAGACCGAAGCGGCCGCGTCCTCACACAGCCAGGGCGACCGGGCCATTGTGCTGAGCAACCTGGGTACGGCGCTGCTGTCCCGGTACGAGACCGCGGGTGCCGCGGACGATCTGGATCGCGGAGTCAGCACACTGGCCGAGGCGAGCACGTTGATCCCGGACGGGCACCCGGCCCAGGCGATGGTGCTGGCCAACCTCGCCGACGCGTATCGGTCCCAAATAGACGGATCGCAGGTATGTCCGGACAGCGCGACCGTGCGTGAACTGGCCGCGCGTGTGAAGCGGAGCACCGCCTCGACCCCGTCGGATCGGATCCACGCCTGCCACTGGACGGCCAGGCTGGCCGACCGCGTCGGTGAACACCGGCTGGCAGTGGAGTTGTTCGACGAGGCGGTGACGCTGCTGCCGTCGGTACCGCCGCGTGAATCCGGGTGGGCCGACCAGGAGCACGGACTGGCCAGACACGCCGGTCTGGTCGGGGACGCGGTCGAAGCGCACTGCGCGGTCGACGATCCGGCCGGTGCGGTGGCGGTCGCCGAATCCGGCCGTGCGGTCCTGCTGGCCGCCCAACTCCAGTCCCGCGGCGACCTCACCGATCTCGAGGCCGCGCACCCGGACATCGCCGCACGGCTGCGCGGGATCCGCGAGGGGCTCAACACCGGCCACCAGGGCGAGGACATCACCGTCACCAACGAGCGTCGGCGGTTGTGGGCCGACCACGACGCGCTGCTCGGCGAGATCCGCGCTCTCCCTGGTTTCGGCGACTTCCTGGCGCCGCCGAACGCGAAACGGCGGTGGCCCGAGGCGACCGGCGGGGCACTGGTGCTGGTCAACGTCGGCAGCCACCGCGGGGACGCTGTCATTGTCACGGCGGACAACGATCCGGTACAGGTGAAGCTGCCGGGGCTGACACCCGATGCCCTACGGGCGTCCATCGTGTCCCTGCTCGTCGCGACGCACGGCGATTCGCTGGCGCTCCGGAGGAACGCGCCGCGTGTGCTTACCGAGCTCCTTGGCTGGTTGTGGGATCACGCCGTGGCGCCGATCCTGGAGAAACTCCCGACACAGGAGAACCGGGTGTGGTGGATGCCCACCGGCATGGCCGGTCTGTTGCCGTTGCACGCTGCCGGACATCCCGGGCAACCAGGCGCGTTGGACAGGGTGGTGTCCTCCTATACCCCCACTGTGCGCGTGCTGGAGCACGCCCGCGCCCGGCCCCGGGCGTACAGCCGCCGCCAGCTTGTTGTGGCGCTGGAGCACACGTCCGGACTGCGGAAGCTGCCGGGGACGGTGACCGAGGCGAGGGCACTGCACGCCAGGCAGCCCGCGGTGCCACCGCTGCTCGACCACGACGCGACCACGACCGGGGTACTCGCCGCGTTGCCTTTTGCCAGCTGGGTGCATTTCGCGTGTCACGCCATGGTGGATCCGGAGACCCCGTCCCGCAGTGGACTGCACCTGTACGACCGGATCCTGCCGTTGCCGGAGATCAGCCGGTTGCGCCTCGCCGACGCGGAACTCGCCTACTTGTCAGCGTGTTCGACCGCGGTGGCCGGTCCGGCCCAGCCCGACGAGGCACTGCACCTGTCCTCGGCTTTCCAACTGGCCGGGTTCCGGCATGTGATCGCGAGCCTGTGGCCGGTCGCCGACTCGGTGGCCGCCCGTGCCGCCGACTCGTTCTACGAACGGCTGGGCGACGCGTCCACCGCCGATCGTGCCGCGTCGGTCCTGCGGGAGATCAGCCTCGAACTGCGTGCGTCCCATCCGGACGCCCCGCACATGTGGGCACCGCTGATCCACTCCGGTCCATGACACTCAGGCTGCGATTCCCTTGCCGTCCGGGTGGATCCGTGCCATCCGCCAGAACACCCTGCTCGGGCCCTTGACCAGGCCCTGGCTGTCCAGGAACGAACGCAGCTTCTCGAACGCCACCGCGTACGTGTGGTGCAGGTGCTTGTTGCCGCGCATCTCGCGGCGAGCGCGCCGCGGGTCGAGCCCCGCCCGGCGGTACACGTCAGGCCTGGTCAGGATCGACTTCAGCAGATATGCGCCGAACCCGGCGGCGAACCGCGCGGCGAACCTGCCGATCCATGGTGCCTTCGCCATCCGCCGGACGAGGTCCTCGCGGGCGAACCGGATGTGCCGGGCCTCCTCGAGGACGTGGATGCGCATCACCTGTTTGACCAACGGCTGAAGGTCCGGGTGGTTCATGAACTCGCGCTGCAGCGAGTCGAAGATCTCCTCGCCGACCAGGGTGGCGACCCACACCGACGGGCCGCCGATGATCAGTGGGATCAGCTTGCCGCCGTGGTGCAGCAGGAAGTCGTTGCGGAACGCGGGCCCGCCCGCCTTGTCGATCAGCATCCCGAACATGGTCATGTGCCGGGTTTCCTCGGCGAGTTCGGCCAGTTCGTAGTGCACGTGCCGACTGGTCGGGTCCTGCTTGTACGCCATCCGCAGCAGCAGCTGGTTGAGGATGTTCTCGAACCAGATGCCCACGCTGACGGTGTTCATCAACTCCTGGCGGGACAGCTCGACCCGCTGGTCGTGGGTCATCTCCTCCCACATCCTGGTGCCGTACAGCGTGACGAGCACCGGCGGGATGAAGAACTTGCCCTCGGCCAGCGGAGCGTCCCAGGCGATGTCGACCTCGGGATCGTAGAACCGCTTGGCCGTGCCGTTCAGCAACCGCTGCGCGGTCGTTTCCCGGTCACCGACCTTGAGCTGCTCAGCCATCTGGTCCTCCAGTCGCACCGTTGCAACACTGGTACGAATGTAACAATGTTCGTCAGGATGTAAAGTAGTAAACTCACCTCCATGCGGGACGGCACTCTGGACGGCGCGTTGGGCTCGGATCTGCTTCGGCGTGCGCTGGACAGCGAGGTCGCTGAGGACGACGTGACCGAGCGGATCATGGGTGCCGCGCTGCAGCAGGCCGAGGACTTCGGGCTGCGCCGTTTCACCATCGACGAGGTGGCCAAACGGGTCCGGCTGTCCAGGGTGACGATCTACCGGTACTTCCCCAAGAAGGACGAACTGCTCGACGCCCTGCTGATGCGCGAGTTGAAACGGTTCCTCACCAAGGTGGAAGCGGTCATCGCCACGCACCCGACGCCCGAGGCCAAACTCGTCGAGGGCCTGGCGTTCGGCCTGACGTTCCTGCGCGGGCACCGGCTGCTGAGCCGGTTGCTGCGCACCGAGCCCGAGCTGATCCTGCCGCACCTGACCACCGGAGCGGGCACCCTGATCGCCGCCGCCCGTGCCTGGCTGGCCGGGCACATCCGTGCCGAGATCGCCGCCAACCGGGTGTCACTGCCCGACGAGGACATCGACAGCGCCGCAGAACTCCTTGTCCGCACAGTGATCTCGCTGGTGATCACCCCCGACACCGTGCTCCCGGTCGACTCGCCCGAGGGACGGCAGCGCCTCGCCGACCTCTACCTCACGCCAGTCGTGCGCTCGCTGCGCCCGGCATCCGGTGCATAACAGCAGTCGAAGCTGTCGTGTGCGCGCACAACCGGCTCGCATCGCCCGCAACGTGGGCTGGCTCTGACCGCCTGACAGCGGCGGTCCAACGCTCCACTGTGGATGCATAGCACCGGGGCGCTGGTTCGGTACTAACGGAGGGTACCCGAACACATTACAGGCCACTACGGTCAGGTGTCGATTGTTACCGCACTACAGAAGTCCGCCCTGCCGGACTCCCTGCTCTGTAGGAGGTCGAGAAACCATGTGGATCCGACGAATATCCACGATCGCGGCTGCCGTCGTGATCTCGGCAGTCGCCATCGGGCCGGTGTCGATGGCCAAGCAAGAGACCGGGCCGCAGGCCGAACCGTTCATCATCGGCGGCCGGGTCGTCACCACTCCGTATTCCTTCTTCGCGTCACTGCAGCGCAGCGGCCGCCACTTCTGTGGGGCCTCACTGATCACCCCGCAGTGGCTCGTCACCGCCAGGCACTGCGTGCAAGGCTCGACCGGCGGTGGCTTCTCCGCCAGGATCGGTTCGGTCAACACCGGGTCCGGCGGCGAACTCATCACCGCGGCCAGCGCCACCCTCGGCGAGAACGACATCGCCGTGGTGCGGCTGTCGAGGGCCGCGACGTCCAAGCCGGTGAAGATCGCGGCGAGCCACCCCGCGGTCGGCACCGTCAACACGCTCATCGGCCACGGGCAGACCTGTGGCACGCCGGGATGCGGCGGTGCTTCGCCGCAGCTGCGCGAAGTCGAGAGCACGAGGGTCGCCGATTCGAGGTGCACGGCCAATTTCAAGCCTGGCAAGGAGATCTGCTTCCAGGGCGCGCCCGGAACAAGCGCATGCTATGGCGACTCCGGTGGACCGTCCATCCTGAACGGTGAGCTGACCGGCGCGACCAGCCGGTCCGGCAACAACAGCTCCAACTGCCTCAACGGCCCCGGCCTCTACAACAGCGTGCCGGGCTACCGGGCCTGGATCAACCAGGTCACCGGCGGCGCGCTCGCCGCGTGGGAAGCCACGCTGTAGCACCATGACAGTTCCGGTGTGAGCGCCCCGCGGCGACGCGGGGCGCTCCTCGGCCTGGGTGGCCGGTTCAGCCGATCGAGATCAACGCGATGGCCGCCGCGGCAGCCCCGAGACCGGCCAGTTGAGCTGGAGCCGGGCGTTCGCGCAACAGGATGACGCCGAGCAGCACGGGCACCGCCGGGTACAGCGCGGCCAGCACCGTGGCGACGGCCAGCAGTTGCTGACGAGTGGCCGCGAGGTACAACACAATGGCGACGGACCCGAGAGCGCCGACGACCAAGGCGGGTGCGATGAGTCGTCGTGGCAGACGCAACGTGGCCCTGGCGGTGAGCGCCAACGGAACGATGGTGGCGAACGCGGTCACCCGGGCGGCGAGGATCGGCCAGAGCCCTGCCGCCGGATCGATCCGTGAGATCGCCACGAACTGCAACGCGAAGCCGATCCCGGCGACCAGACCATCGGCGGCGCCCGCGGCGGTACCCGCCGGTCCACGCCGGGACACCAGCCACAGCGCCGGAAGTGCCACGGCGATCCCAACCCACGCCAACACCCCGGGCCGGTCGCCGAGCAGAAAGACGCCTGCCAGAACCGGCAAAGCGACAGCGGCGACATCGCTGAGCGGCACGACCGTACTCATGTGACCGCGGGACAGCCCGCGATAGAGGTACGCCACCCCCGCTCCAGTCCCGAGGCCGGACAGGGCACCCCAGCCCAACGGCGCCAGGTCCACGTGCGGGGCGGCGACGAACGGGGCGACCGCGAGCACCAGAACGGTCCCGCCCAGCTGCCCGACGCTCGCGACGGCGTAGCTGTCCGCACGCCGCGCCATCAGCCCGCTCAGGAAATGGACCAGGCCGAAGAAGACCGCGGCGGTCAGAGCCATCAGTTCAGCCATACGCCCACAAGCGAGTGATCGAAATCGGATCCATGCGCCACATGTACCCGTGTCAACGCATCCTATGCCAAACCGACAATCGACCGCAGGTCACCGGCATGATCACCAAGCGGTCGTTCTGCGGTAGGTTGGTGTGAGAACAGCACAACCTCGGAGGACCTATGTGGTGGCGTGTACGCAAGGTGCCCGAGTCACTTCGCAGCGGTGATGATCTCGGCTGGCGTCCCAGCCTCGTAGTGCCCAGCCGGTTGCAGCCGTCATCGGCCTTCCGTCCAGTGGACCGGCCGGAGTCCCCTGCTGGCACGGGCAGTGTGGTCGGTCCCCTGGCTAGTGTGCTGATGCTCGGGGGTACCGGGTATGACGCCGGTTTGCAGGCGAAGGGTGACGTGCAGGCACGTGCCGTGATCGACACCATCGCCGCGGGTAGTCCGCAGGCGGACTACCCGGTGTGGGTGGCGGTCACTGGCGGAGAGTTGGCGCTTGTCTCCCAACGGAACACTGCTGTGACTTGGGTTGGTTCCGAGGAGGGAATGACCGACGTGCAGGTCGGCGACATGGCGCTCTGGCTGGGCTTCGAGGATCTCTCGGCGCTGACTGTGCCGATGGGCAAACGCCTGAGGCGCCGGGTTCTGGCCGCGTACAGCGGTAGCGTGGATTCGTGACATAGGGCGCAGTCGTCGAGGCCAGCGCTCCAGGCAGGCTGCTCAGTCGGTGAACGGCCGCAGGTCACTTCCCGTGTCTGGCGATCGGCCAGATGCCGAGCACTTCATGGAAGTCCTTGGACCGGACCACCAGTTCCGGCCGGTACGCCGATGTCGTCAACCGGTTGGCCAGTGCGGTTTCTTCTGGACGGTTGTGGAATGGCCAGTGCAGAGGTTTCCCGGCCACGTGGCCTAGTTCCGCCCGCACGTCGTCCGGCAGTGGCGAGAACTCGTACAGGCGGTCGTCGAGATCTGCCGAACTCGGTCGCGCGGCAAGGAGCCGGAAGTACCAGTAGTCCACAGGTTCAGCCAGTTCGGCGATGCCCTCCAGCGGCCCGTCATGCCAGTCCAGCACAACGACCACCCGGAGGCACAGGTCGGCGACATCAGCCGCGAGCAACGCGGTGAGATCCTGCATCGGCGACATCCGAATACTTCGGCAACAGTGCCCGACCAGCGTACTCGTCGGCCGAGCGGTGGTTCACTTCCGTCGGGCTCGCCACAAGCCCAGTGGCGCGACAACGGCCAACAGAATCGCGGGAACGAGAAAACCGGCAACCGGAAGCACTTGGTACACCGGGGTGAACACGGGCGGCGACAACGCGCCGCCGAAGAACCGACCGGCCTGCACCACGGAAACGGCACCAGCCCGGTTCGCGGCGTCACCGGACAGCATGAGCGCGTTCAGGCTGACGATCAACAACTGCCCCGTCACGCCGCCGACCGCCCACAGCGCCCCCAAGGCCACGGGCGAGGGCACGAAACCTATCCCGGCCACCACGACAGCCCCGGCGAGCGCGCCGATCGCCGCGGACCGGCGTGCCCCGATCCGGTCGATGCCGTGGCCGACGAACCGGGCGCTGATGATTCCCATCACGCCGAAACCGGTCAGCAGCAGCCCGCGCTCACCCGCGCCGAGACGGAACACGTCCTCGGCCCGTAACGCGACCAAGAAGGACAGTCCTCCGAGACACGCCCACGCCACCAGCGCCACCAGCGCTGTCCACAGTGTCGGCGCCCGCCACGCGGACCGCAACGACACTCGCCCGCTGGGCTGGCCGCTCCCCGGAACCCCCAGCACCGCAAGCAAGGCAGCCACCGCGGCGACAGCCCAGAACGCCCACGTCCAGTGCACCTCCGCGGCAAGCCCGCCGAGCAGCGGCGCACTCGTCTGACCGACGGCCTGCAGAGACGAGAACAGCCCCAACGCACGCCCGAGCCGCGCAGGCGGAGTCGCCGCCGCGACAGCCGCAAGCAACAGCGGCGTGGTGAACGCGTTCGCCGCACCCTGAACCGCCCGCGCGCCCAGGAAAACCCCGAAATTCCCGGACAACGCGCACACGGCCGAGGCCGCCACGTAGACGACATACGCCACCCGGACCGCCCGCTCAGGCCCCCACCTGGCCCCCAACGTCCCGGAGAACAACATCAGCACCGCGAACGGAACCAGGTACGCCGTGAGCGACACCGACGCCGTCTGGGCCGACACGCCGAACTCCGCCCCCAGCTCGGGCAGCATCGTCGTGGTGATCCCGCCCGCGAACGGCCCGATGAAACCACCCGCGTACAAGCCCGCCTTCCGTCCCCGCACGTGCCCACTCCATCAGACGCGCCCACACCGGTTCCGACGCGGTCGCCCGAGGGTGTTCGTGTAGTGGTCACGACCGGAAGTCTGTCGGAGGTCTCGACGGCCCAGCTTCCCGCTGACCGCACCGGACGAAGGGGCCGGTACAACAGAGGTACCGGCCCCTTCGTCCGGCACGCCCAGCGAAAACCTGGATCCGCCGAATACCCCCAACGAACTCCCGGTCGCAACCACTAGGCTCGCGGGCATGCCAGACACGCAGTACGAGGACCTGCTCCGTCATGTGCTCGACACCGGTGCCCGCAAGCAGGACCGCACCGGCACCGGCACGCGGTCGATCTTCGGACACCAGCTGCGCTACCGGCTCTCCGACGGCTTCCCGCTGATCACGACGAAGAAAGTCCACTTCCGATCGATCGCCTACGAGCTGCTGTGGTTCCTGCGCGGTGACGCGAACGTCACGTGGCTGCGGGAGAACGGCGTCACGATCTGGGACGAGTGGGCCGCGCCGGACGGTGATCTCGGGCCGGTCTACGGCGTGCAGTGGCGCTCATGGCCGACCCCGGACGGCGGGCACGTCGACCAGATCAGTGAGGTGCTGCGCACACTGCGCGAGAATCCCGACTCCCGGCGGATCATCGTGTCCGCGTGGAACGTGGCCGACATCCCGCGCATGGCGCTGCCGCCGTGCCACGCGTTCTTCCAGTTCTACGTCGCCGACGGCAAGCTCTCCTGCCAGCTGTACCAGCGCAGCGCGGACCTGTTCCTCGGCGTGCCGTTCAACATCGCGAGCTACGCGCTGCTGACGCACATGATCGCCGAGCAGGTGGGGCTTGGCGTCGGTGACTTCGTCTGGACCGGGGGCGACTGCCACATCTACGACAACCACGAGGAGCAGGTCCGCACGCAGCTCGCCCGCCAGGCGCGGCCGTTCCCCGCACTGACCCTGAAGCCCGCGGACAGCCTGTTCGACTACACCTTCGAGCACATCGATCTCAACGGCTACGACCCGCACCCCGGCATCAAGGCCCCGGTGGCGGTGTGATCGGGCTGGTGTGGGCGCAGTCGGCCAACGGCGTCATCGGCCGTGACGGCACGCTGCCCTGGCACCTGCCGGAGGACATGAAGCACTTCCGCGCCCTGACCGCGGGCGCGACCGTGCTGATGGGCCGCCGCACGTGGGAGTCGCTGCCACCACGCTTCCGGCCGTTGCCCGGCAGGCGCAACCTCGTGCTGTCCCGCATCCCACAGGAGGGCGCGGAGACCTTCGCGGATCTGTCGCAGGCGCTGGCCGCCGTGCCCGGGGACGTGTGGGTGATCGGTGGTGAGGCTGTGTACCGGGCCGCGCTGCCGTTCGCGGACCGGGTCGTGGTCACCGAGATCCGGGAGCCCTTCGACGGTGACACGCACGCGCCGGACGTGGGTCGCCCGCCGGACTCCACCGGCGAATGGCACGAATCGTCGACCGGGCTGCATTACCGCATCCTGACCTGGGAAGAGAGTGGCCCACCGCCGGGCAACCGCATATAGTGAGTTCAATGGTTACTCTCGGCGTGCCCCGGCCCCGGCCTCCCTGGCAGGACGCCCACTTCGTCGGCGGCCACCCGGCGCTGGACCTCACGAACACCGTCTTCAACCGCAAACACCCGCCTGAGGACGGCGAACTGCTGAAGACGTCCGCGGACGTCGTGAGCTGGTGCGCCTCGGTGGGATTGTTCGACGTGGGGTTGTTCGACGAGGTGCCGCAGGTGTCCGAGAACGGCCTCGTGTCGGACGTGCGGGCTGTCCGCGACCACGCGTGGGCCGTGTTCGACGCGGTCGTGCGAAATGCGGCGGTGCCAAGCAAGTCGTTCGGTGTCCTGCTCGAACGCGCGGGAACGGGTGTGCGCGCCGAGCACGTTCAGCCGGACGGTCCGTCGCTCGAGCGTTTCACCGCGGACTGGACCGCTCCCGGCGCGATCCCCGCAGTGTTGTCGTTGCTGGCGGTGCGGGCGCTGTTCACTCTTCCCGCTGAGCGCATCCGGGCCTGCGGGCGATGCGGCTGGCTCTTCCTGGATTCCTCGCGGGGTGGACGTCGCCGCTGGTGCAGCATGAGCACGTGCGGGAACCGGGAGAAGGCCAGTCGGCACCGTCAGGTCGAACGCGCCGCCGACTGACCGGCCCGCGTCAGCCGCCGACGAGCTCGCGCCGCATGATCGGTCGATCCGCGCGTGGGCGAGCCACTTCGACGAATCCGGCGTCGAGGAAGGCGCTGGCGATCCCGGTCATCGCCGTGTCCGCGCCCGCTCGTTTCCCCTCGCGGGGTTCGATCGGGTAGCCCTCGGCGAGCGTGTACCCCTCGCCCGCCGCGTAGTCGCAGACGGCGTCGAGGATGCCCGGCAACAGGCCGGAACCTCGGTGTTTCCGGTGGACGAGGACGCACGTGATCGCGCAGACCGGTTGATCGTCCACGCGGGCGAGCAGCCGTGAGCGCTCCAGCCTCGGGAACTCGTCGCGGGCCCCGAGTGAACACCACGCCATCGGCTCATCAGCCTGGTAGACAACAACACCGGGTGCGGTCCTGCGCTGGGCGAGCGTGCGCATCGCCTTCTTGTTGCCCTCGCCCTTCCCGACCATCCATTCCTCGATGGACAGTCGCCAGTGCATGCACCAGCACCCGCGGGCGCCTCCGTTGGCGCCCATCACCTTTTCGAAGTCGCTCCGGGTCTCCCGGGACAACTCCCGTACGGTCAGAGACGTGCTACGAGTAACCATAAACATGCATTTTACAGGTTAGCATGCTGAGGAAAGATCTCCATTGACCACCGGGCCGGTCGGGCAATACGTTCGGCACGGTCGGTGTCAAGGAGGACGCCATGTGTGAGCACCACAGTTTCGGGTCGGCAAGCGCGGGATTGACCAGGGCGCAGTTCCTCAAGCTGATGGGACTGATGGCGGGATCATTGGCCGCGTGCAGCGCCCCGGCGCCCCCGGCGGGCGCGGTGGAGCCCGTCCTGATCGACAACGTCCGCGGATACACGATCGTCGACGGGCAGGTGCGCAGGTTCAGCAGCCTGCTGGTCAGCGCCGACGGACGGGTCTCCGCACTGGACCCCGGCAACGCGGACGGCGCACGGAGAGTCGACGGCCGGGGCCGGGTCTGCCTGCCGGGGCTGCACGACGCACACGGCCACATCTGGCGGCTCGGGGCGAAGGCCACCGAACTCGACCTGACCGGCACCCGCTCGCTCGACGAGGCGCTGGCGGCGCTGCGGCGCTACGCCGGTGAACACCCGGACCGGGCATGGGTTCTGGGCCGAGGGTGGAACGAGGTGATCTGGGGGCTGGGCCGGTTGCCGACCGCCGCCGACCTGGACCGTGTCGTCAGTGACCGTCCGGTGTGGCTGGTGCGGGTCGACGGCCACGCGGCCGTGACCAACACCGCTGGGCTCCGGGCGGCCGCGGTGGCGGCGGGAACGACCGCGCCACCCGGCGGCGAGATCGTGCGCGGACCGGACGGCCAGCCGACCGGTGCGTTCATCGACGCCGCGATGTCCCTGGTCGCGGGCAAACTGCCGCCGCTGACCGAACGCGACCACCGGGAACGGTTGCAGGCGGCGCAACAGCGGTTGAACAAGGTCGGTGTCACGTCGGCCAGCGACGCCGGGACAGACTCCGCCGAACTCGTCGTCCTGCGCGAGCAGGCCGCCGCGCTGACCGTGCGCGTCAACGCCTTCCTGACGTGGAACGCGTTCACCGAGGTGGGTTCCGCTGTGCGCACCGACTCCGCGGCGGACGACCTGCTCCGGATCCGCACCGTCAAGCTCTACGTCGACGGGGCGCTGGGCAGCCGTGGCGCGGCTTTGCTGGAGCCCTACAGCGACGCGGGCGGCGGCAAAGGACTGCTCCAGATCGACCCGCCGGAGTTGGAGAGCCGGATGCGGCGGATCGTCGACGCCGGATACCAGTGTGCCGTGCACGCCATCGGGGACGGCGGCAACAGGCTGGTGCTGGACACCTATGAGCGGATCCCGCGCGGCCAGATGCGCCACCGCATCGAGCACGCCCAGGTGCTCGCCCTGTCGGACATCCCACGGTTGCGCAGCCTCGACCTGATCGCGTCGATGCAACCCGTGCACGCCACCGAGGACATGAACATGGCCGAGAACCGGGTCGGCGCGGCCCGGATTGCGGGTGCGTACGCCTGGCGGACGCTGCTCGACCAGGGCACGGTGATCGCGGCGGGCTCGGACTTCCCGGTGTCGCCGGAGAACCCGTTCGACGGGATGCACGCGGCGGTCACCCGCACCGACCGGGACGGCAAACCGGCTGGCGGATGGTATCCGGCGCAGGGGATGACTCCGGTCGAGGCGTTGCGGGCGTTCACGTGGAGCGCGGCGTACGCCGCACACCAGGAACGGGTGCTCGGCTCACTGGAACCGGGCAAGCACGCCGATTTCATCCTCGTCGACCAGGATCCGTTCGCCCTGGACACCGGCCGGGCGCTCTGGCAGACGGAGGTGTTGCAGACCTGGCTCGGCGGCCGCCGGGTGGGCGAATATGGTCAACTGTGACCGATGCCGTGGACGTCCTGAGGTCCTTTCCCTGGCTGGCGCAACTGCCGGGCCCGTTGCTGCATCGGTTGGACTGGGCGGAGTTCCGTGTCCCCACCGAGACGGTCGCGCAGGCCATCGAGCGTCTCCAGGCAGCCACCGGACATCTGGTGATGAGCTACCGCCGTGGCCTGATCGGTCGTGTCGACCACGGTGCCGTCCAGTTGTGTGAGCTGATCGAACCGGCGACGATCTCCGCCGCCGACGCGGTGGTGCTCGCGGAGCTGGAAGGGATCGTCGCGGCTCACGGCGCCTGCCTGGTCCTGTACCGCAACCCACTGCGTCTCAGTCGTCCGGGCGCGGTCTGCGGTCAGTGGCCGCCTGTGTGAGTGGCCCAGGGTGGCGCCGCGGAGACAGAGGTGATTCGCTGGTGAAGGACACTGCCGTGACAGAGATGATCGGGCTTCGCCCTGGGGTACGCAGCGTGGTGTCCGACGATGGCGAGCTGTTCCTGGTCGCGTGGCCCTACGACGGTTCCCTCGGCCGGGCCAGCGATCGCAAGCAGGCCGCTGTGGCGCGCCTCGCGGCTGGCCCGGTGTCGGTCGACGAACTGGGCTCTGTGGTCGGCGACGACGGTGAGCTACGGGAGTTGCTCGAACGACTCCTGTCAGGACAGTGGGTCTACCACACGGTGCTGGAAGGCGAGAGTCCTCAGTACACGGTCCGGCCCACGGGCGCGCGTCGCCCGCGTCGAACCGGAACGCGTCCACGGGCCGTGACGCTGTCCAGATTCGCCTCCCTGAGACGAGAAGCGCACGACATGGCGTTGTCGTCACCGCTTTCCGGCAGCGTCGTCCTTGTCCACGAACCTGAACTGCTGGCTGTGATGGGCATACTCACGCGGCCGTCGGCACCCGGCTCTCGGAGCGTTGTCGAGCGCCTGCTGGATGACCTGTGGCGCGAGGGTTACCTGGTGGACAGTGCGGCCACCGAGGACAGTGAGTTCCGCCTGGCGCAGTGGAGTGAGCACGAACTGGCTTTCCACGCCGCGAGTCGGCAGCCGTACGGGCTGGCCCGGCAGGGAGGCTTCGGCGCCACCGAGTGGGCGGCCGGGCGGTTCGATCCGCTTCCGGCGCGGCGGGAGCCCTTCAGCGGCGAGGCCATCGCTCTGCCCGCGCCCGACATGGAACGTCTGGTCCGCGAGGACATTTCGATGACCCGAGCGTTGGAAACCCGCCGTTCACAACGTGAGTACGACGACGAGCACCCCATCACCCTGCGGCAGTTGGGCGAGTTTCTCCACAGGTGTGCGCATGTGCGATCGGTGGACGCGACGACCGGGACCTCCACGCGGCCCAGCCCGTCCGGCGGCGGCCTGCACGAGCTGGAGATCTACCCGGTCACGCGACTGGTGTCCGGCCTGGACAACGGGATCCACCACTACGACCCCTTCGGTCATCGGCTCGAACGTGTGCCCGCCACACCGGCGGCGGCCCGGCTACTACTGGAACACGCCACCCTGGCCATGGGGAAACGCACCACGCCTCAGGTACTCCTCATCATCACGGCACGGTTCGGCCGGACCATGGCGAAGTACGAGTCCATGGCCTACGCGTTGACGCTCAAGAACGTCGGCGCGTTGCAGCAGACGATGTACCTCGTCGCCACCGCGATGGGCCTGGCGCCGTGTGCCGTCGAGGCCGGAGCCCCGGATGTCTTCGCCGCGGCCACCGGCATCGACCACGTCGTCGAGTCACCGGTCGGCGAGTTCGCGCTGGGTAGCTGCTGACTGGGAGCGCTCTTGGTCGTGTTTTCCTTGTGGTGGCGGGGAAAGTGACGAACAACGCGGCCGTGCGGTGGTTGTCGGCTGATCAGCTGTGCCGCTACCTTTCGGGGACACCAAGTCTGGGAGGTATCAGGTGCTGTCCGTCAGGGGACGATTAACAGCCGGGGCGCTCGCGATGAGCTTGTGCTGCACCGCTTTCCCGGTGGCGCACGCGGCGCCCGCCGAGTCGGACGACATGGTATCGGGGGAGCGGTCGGTCACGTTGATCACCGGTGACCGGGTGGTCGTCGACGACACGCACTCGGCCGTGCGGACGATTGTCCCGGCCAAGGGCCGCGAGGCCATGACGTTCATCACGCAGGAGCGCGAAGGACACAGTTTCGTGGTGCCGCGGGACGCGCTGCCCCTGCTGGGACAGGGAAAGCTCGACAAACGCCTGTTCGACGTCACCCAGCTGCTGCGTTTCGGCTACGACGACGCCCACAGCCCCACCCTGCCCTTGATCGTGAAGTACGCGCCCGAGGCGTCACGAACCCAGAACCGCCTGGCGGGCGCCACGGTCAAGGCCGACCTGTCGAGCGTGCACAGCTCGGCCGTCAGTGCGGCCAAAACCGGCGCGATCTGGTCGTCGCTCACGCGCGTCGACGCGGTCCGGCATGTCCGGCTGGACGGAAAAGTCAGGTCCACATTGGACAAGAGTGTTGTGCAGATCGGCGCGCCCGCCGCCTGGCAGGCCGGGTACACCGGAGCGGGCGTGAAGGTCGCCGTGGTGGACACCGGCGTCGACCAGTCACACCCCGACCTGGCAGGCAGGGAGATCGCCGAACAGAACTTCAGCGAGGACTCCGACGCGGTCGACCGCAACGGCCACGGGACGCACGTGGCGTCGACCATCGCCGGAACCGGCGCGAAATCGGGTGGCAAGTACAAGGGCGTCGCACCGGACGCGCAGATCATCGACGCCAAGGTGCTCGACTCGGGCGGCATCGGCAGCGAATCGACCCTCTTGAGCGGTATCCAGTGGGCAGTCGACCAGGGCGCACGGGTGGTCAACATCAGTGTCGGCTCCGAGGACACGCCTGGCGTCGACCCGGTGGAAGAGGCCGTCAACACCCTGTCCGCACAGCGCGGCACCCTGTTCGTGATCGCTGCGGGCAACGTGGACGGCGCCGTGCGCACCATCAGCAGCCCCGGCAGCGCGGACGCCGCGCTGACCGTCGGCGCGGTCGACCGAGCCGACGAGATCGCGGGCTTCTCCAACCGTGGTCCACGGGTCGGTGACGGCGCGATCAAACCGGACGTCACCGCGCCCGGCACCGACATCGTCGCCGCTCAGGCCACCGAAGGATACATAGGCACACCAGTGGCCGACGGGTATGTCGCGCTGTCCGGCACGTCCATGGCGACCCCGCACACCGCGGGCGCCGCGGCACTGCTGGCCCAGCAGCACACCGGCTGGCGTGGCGAGGAAATCAAGAAAACGTTGGTCGCGTCGGCCAAACCCACCCCCAAGCTGACCGTGTTCGACCAGGGCGCGGGCCGGATCGACGTCGCGCGGGCCATCACCCAGACGGTCACCAGCACACCGGTCAACCTCAACTTCGGTGTGCAGCAATGGCCCCACGACGACGACCAGCCGACAAGCCAGGCAGTCACGTACCGCAACTCGGGATCCGCAGCCGCCACAGTCGACCTCGCCGCGGACGTGACCGGACCGGACGGCAAAGCCGCCCCGGCGGGCATGGTGACGGTCAGCCCCGCCCGGCTCACCATCCCGGCCAGTGGCGAGGCAAAGGCCACCGTCACCGCGAACACGCGGATCGGAACACTCGACGGCCGGTTCACCGGAGCCGTGGTCGCCACCGCGAACGGCGCGTCCGCGCGGACACCGGTGGCGGTGGAGCGTGAGGTGGAGTCCTACAACCTCACCATCAAACACACGGCGGTCGACGGCAACCCGCTGCCGTCCTACTTTCTGTCCATTGTCGACCTCGACCGGGAGACGCTCGACTACCTGGATCCGTTCGGCTCCGACGGCGTCACCAGGATCCGGCTCCGCAAGGGGCACTACACCATGGAAAGCACGTCGAGCCATCCCGGGGAGATGGAATGGCTGGTGTACCCGTCGCTGAGACTCGACAGGGAGACGACTCTCGACTTCGACTACCGGCTGGCGAAGCCGATCTCGATCACCCCTCCGCAACCGCTGAACCTGCAGATGGGCAGTATGGGGCTGCAACGCACCTTCACAAGCGGTCGCAAATGGGACACCGGGGTGCGTTCCGATGCCACGAATCTGCGCGATGTGCTTGTCGCGCAGATCGGCCCGTCGCTTCCGCCGGGCAACATGGCCACCCAGGTGCACTCCCAGTGGACCGCGGACAACGGGGACTTCTACGGCCTGGCATGGGTCGTACCCGACTTCCCGACCGGGTTCACCCGTGTGGTCAAGCAGACCGACCTGACACAGGTCACCGTCGACCTGGGCACTCCGCTGCCAGGTCGGAGCGGGATTCGACAGGTCACCGCGTACCCGAAGTCGGGGGAGCACATCAGCCTCGCCGCAGCCCTCAACCAGCGCGTACCGCTGCCCAGCACACAAACCGAGTACTACACCCGTGACGTGGCCTGGAGCCGCGAAATTCGACAGATCAACGGCAACCGCGCCGAGACATCGACCTTCACCGCACCGAGGCAGTACCCGGCGGCGCGGATCTACCAGGAGTCGCACAACCGCGGTGTCTTCGGACCGGTGCTGCCCTCGACCAGGGTCCCGGGCAGGTGGGTTTCCCGGCAGGGCGACACGCTCGAAGTGTTCACCCCGCTGTTCGGAGACGGCGCGGGGAACTGGGGACTGTCCCAGACCGACAGCGGCAACACGGCCCTCTATCGGGACGGGCAGCTCATCGACTCGAGGAACACACCGGGTGAGGCCTCATTGGACATGCCCGCAGGCGCGGGGACCTATCGGCTCGCGGTGGAAGGTGTCCGTACAGACAAGGGAGTCTCGGACGTGAGCACCAAGGTGGCCATCGCCTGGACGTTCACGTCGAGCCCCGGTACCGCCCGGCTACCGATCTCCACGGTCCGCTACACACCCGCGTTGGACAACGACAACGCGGCACCGAAGGGACAGAAGCTGACGGTCCCGGTCGCGGTCCAGTCCCAGGGCACCGACCAGGGGCAACCTCCTCAGTCGCTGACCGTCGAGGCGTCCTACGACAGCGGCGCCACCTGGCAGGCGGTGCCGGTCGTCTCCAACGCCCTCGCCGTCCTTGACCATCCCAACACCGTCGGCACAGTGTCGTTGCGCGCCAAGGCAGTCGACCGCGACGGCGGCATCGTCGAGCAAACCATCATCAACGCCTACAAGATCCGCTGACCCCGGTGTGGGCTCCCTGCCAGCCAGGGAGCCCCACACGGGGCCCACAACCGCGTACGAACGGTGTCGTGTGAGTGAGCACGTAGCGTGCAGCCAGCTACAGCGGGCTGCGCGCAATGCGCAGGGGTGTGGTTCGTGGGGTGTCCCTCCCGTATGGCCTGGGCGAAGCCATACCACGGCGTGTCGGGAGGTCGGCCTACCCAACCCAACCCCAAGCGCAGGCGGTACCGATCTCCCGGCACGCCGTGGTTTCCTTTGGCAGGTCATACGGGAGGGGCGCCCCGCGCCCCCACTTGACCCAGGAAGTCACGTGGGCTGAGCGAACCGGGGCGAGAAACGAAGCTCTGTTTGTGTCCCCTCTTGGAGGCCTGCCCGCCGGCGAGGCATCTCTTTTTCTTTTGTGACAAGAAAAAAGAAGGTCCTCGCCGGACGGCAGGCCTCCGAGAGGGAAACCAACACGTGGTTTGTCCACCCGGTTGGCTCTGCTCACGTGATTTCCTGTGCCGGGAAAAAGAGGCGTGGTCGGTTCCCTCCCGTATGTCCTGCCGGAGGAAACCACGACGTGCCGGGAGATCGGTACCGCCTCGCGCCGGGCACGCCAGTTTCGTAGGCCGACCTCCCGACACGCCGTGGTATGGCTTCGCCCAGGCCATACGGGAGGAAACCAACCACGAACCCCACCCATGCGCTATGCGCGCAAGACCTCTCGCCCGCTTGCCCGCTTGCCCGCTTGCCCGCTTGCGCACACGACCACTTGCCCACTTGCCCTCGTGTTCTTGCTCGCGCGCAAATCCGACTTCGACGGAACTCTGGGCCCGGCACAGGGGAGTGGTGTCAGTGGCCCAATGCCGTCTCGACGTCCGGCACCAGGGACAGGACCTGGCCGAGCCCGGTCAGTTCGAGCGCGTGCGCGACTATCTCGTTGCCGACCGCCACCTGCAGGTCCTTGTCGGCGCGCATCGACTGCTCCTGCGCCTCCACCAGGACGGCGAGGCCGGGCGACGCCAGGAAGGTGACGCCAGCGAGGTCGACCACCACGGACGGCGCCGTCTGCCGCAGGGCGTCCTGGATCGCCTCGGCGAAGGTGGCTTGCGAGGCCAGGTCGATGGCTCCGGTTGCTGACACGACGACTGCGTGCTCCCGCAGTTCGACTCGGCATTGCATGAGTGCCTCGTTTGCTGGTGAGGACGTGCGGACACGACAGAACTGTGAGCGCGGGTATCCAGCGAGCGGCGAGCCTAAACCTGCACGGCCGGGCCGGGTGTCACACCCGGCCCGGCCAGTGTTGTCAGCGAAAGGGAGTTTGGGTAATCGCGCTGGGGACTACGACTTCGGCCCCGTCCACTGGAGCTTGCTGCCGTCGTTCGGGTCGATCATCACCGCTTTTCCTGCGTTGATCACGGCCATCACCGCATCGGCGACGGGTTGGTGATCGTAGTAGTAGGAATAGCCATGACCGTTGGGTACGCTGCGTCGGAGCTGGTCGAGGCTGAACGCGCTGCCGACGATTCGCCCCAGCCAGTTGTTGTACAGGTCCATTCGCTGGAGATCCTTTTTGTCATCCGCGGAGTTGCCCGCGACCATCTCGTGGGCGTCGGTGAACTCCTTCGCTATGTCCGCGTTGAAGTACACCGTCAGCAGAGCACTCCAGTACACGTGCTGGAACGCGTTGCCAAGCGACCCGTCCGGCGGCGCGTCCTCCTTGCTGTAGTCATAGGAACCGCCGAAGAGTTGGCCCGCCCGGGTTTGCGCCTCTCCCTTGAGGAGCATCAACTTGTCCGCGTTGAGACCATGGCGCAGGGACAGGCTGAGCTCCTTGTCGGTCAGCTCCATGAATCCGAGATTCTTCTTCGGGCTCCCGTCGAACAGGGACGAATCCGGGAACATGTTCCTCGCCGTGGCGTCGGCGCCGGGGGTGCGGTCAGTGGGGCTTTTCCCGGTGGGGTCGGTGAGTTTGACCGGGTTGTTGTGGACGTAGGTGTGGGTGGCGAGGTTGCGGGGGTTGGTGATGCCGCCCGCGAGCTTGGAGTCCAAGTACTCGGGTAGGGCCGGATCCGCGCTGTTCCAGAGTTGTGTGCGCGGGTTGTAGTACCGAGCGCCGTGGTAGTAGAGGCCGGTTTCGCTGTCGAGTTCCTTGCCGGTGAACTGGTACGGCGTGTCGCTCTGGCCAGCTCGTTCCTCCACCCACGTCTCGCCGAACGGGAAGTACTCCAGATGCTCGGTGACGTTGCCCTGGTTGTCGGTGACGTAACCGGACGAACCGAGATGGTCGGCGTGGAAGAACGACTGGGCGTTCTCATGCCCGGTGGCCGCGACCGTTTTGGTGGTCAACCGGTTGTCGCCGATGAAGATGTGTTTGTAGCCGGTGCCGTCGCGTTCGCTGTAGTTGCGGTTGGGGTAGAGGTGCTGGCCGTCGCCGTTCTTGACTACCCGGTCTCCCTTGGCGTCGTAGACGTAGCCGACCGTCGCGTCGGTGCAGCCTGCCGGGGTTTGCGGAACGACAGCAGTGGCGGTGTCCTGGTTGCAGGCCAGGCGGTTCTCCTCGTCCCACACGAACTGGCGGCGTTTGCCGTTGTCCGCGGTGGTGTCGGTGACGTTGCCGTTGGCGTCGTAGGCCTGGGTGATCGGGCCGATCTTGTTGGGCGCGTGCGGTTTCCCGCTGCCGTAGGTGTACGCGTAGTCGTAGGTGGTCTTGTCCTGGGCCTCAGCCGGGTTGGCGGGATCCTCGTCGATCGGCTCGATCGGGCCGAATGACGCCGTACGCGTCACGCCTGGCGACTGCGCGGGACCGGTGATCTCGTGGCTCTGGTTCTTGCTCGTCGTGTTGTGGATGGAGTCGTAGCCAAGCGCCAGGGTGTACTTGTCCTGCTGGTTGTTCTTGTTCGTGTACTGGCCGCTGGCGCTGGTGAGCTGGTACAGGTCGTCGTAGCCGAAGGTCTGCTTGCTCGGCCCGCCGATGGTCCCGCCCTGCGGCACGGTGTTGGCCAGCGCGGTGATGTTGCCGACCTTGTCGTAGGTGTAGCCGAGGTTCTGGAACGTCGAGCCGTTGGGCTGGGTCGAGTTCAGGGTGGCGAGCCTGCGGTCGGCGGCGTTGTAGCTGTACGTCGTGCGGACGCCGTTGCCGGTCTGCTGAAGGACCTTCTGGCCGAACTTGTCGTAGTCGACACGGGCGAGGTACGTGTAGTTGTCGCCGCGCTTGGTACCGGTCGCGCGGGTGACCTCGCCGCCGGAGTTGTAGTCGTAGCCGAGCACTTCACCGTCGGGGTAGGTCAGTTGCAGCACGCGGTTGAACGCGTCGAAACGCCACGAGGTGGTGTAGCTGCGGTCCGCCTGCCCGCCGACCTTGATCGTGCGGGTTTCCCGGGTTGTCTCACCCATTGGGCCGTAGGCGCGGGCGAGAGTGCCTGCCGCGTCGCGGATCTCGGTGACCCGGCCAGCGGCGTTGTCAGGGGCACCGGCCGCGCCGTAGGTGTAGGTGACGTTGTTGCCAGGGAAGGTCGGATAACGGACGGCCTTGAGGCGGGTGTGGTCGTAGTCGTACTCGACCTGTCTGGCCGCGGCCCGCAGGTTTGCGGTGATCTTGGCGACAGGGTTGTTCGCCAGGTCGTAGCGGGTTTCACTGCGCCCCGCATCGGGGCTGTCGAGCACGGTACGGCGGCCGAGGCCGTCGTACTCGACCCGAGTGGCGTTGTTCTTGTCGTCGGTGATGGTGGTGACCTGCTTGAGCGGGTCGTAGTCGTAGCTGGTCCAGATGACCGGCTGTCCACCGGCCGGGTTGAACTCCTTGACCGCGGTGGTTAGCTCACGGACGTCCTGGTAGGTGCGCCGCTGCTTGCCGTTGCCGTCCGTCGAGGTCGTCTCGAACCGCACCACCCCGGCGCGGTCCGGGCCGAAGGCGTACGCCTGGCTGGTGGTGGTCTCGTCGGGGAGCACCACGCGCACAGCGCGGTCCAGCACGTCGAAGGAACTCCGTGACGGCGCCACGGTGTCGAACGCCTGGTTGAACGTGGTGTTGGTGTCGGACTTGGGTTCGGTGACCGGGTAGTACTGCTCCACCGTGCGCCCGGCGAAGTCGAACTTCACGCGGCCGGACACGGTCATGACCTGCTGTGGCGACTCGCCCGGCGCGGGGGCCACAGCGGCGTCCTTCTTGGTTTGCAGGACGCGCTTGAGGCCGTCGGTGAAGGTGACGGTGTCGATGGTGTCGTCGCGGACACCGCCTGCGTCGCGGTCCAGGTGCCGGGTGGTGGCGAAGGGCACTGTGGCTTCGGGGTGGTAGTCGAAGTCGATGGTGATCTTGCCGCTGCCGATCTCGTACGGCCCGGTGACCGTGTCGAGCCGCCCCACGCTGTCATACGACCTCAGCAGCTGCTTGCCGTTCTGGTCCGTGGTTCGGTCCGGCTGCCCGTACTTCAGGTTGTGTGTCGTGCTGGAGCGTAGCCCGAAGCTGTCCACGATGGACTCGATGTGGACACCGACGACGGTGTCGTAGCCGTACTCCAGCTTGTACCGCTGGCCGGTCGCGTTGGCCGGATTGGTGACCGACTTCAGGTTCCCGTCGGGGAAGTAGTCCAGGTCGGTGTTGGCCGAGGTGGTGTCGGTGAGGTACGCGCGGACTTGCCGCACCGCGCCGGTCGCGCAGTCGACGGTCGACTCACGGTGCCGCGAGGCGGCGGTGCCACGCTGGCGCAGGACGTTCGGGGTGCCGACGATGTTGCGGTCCCGGCAGGCCGGGTCGGTGGCGCTGTACCCGTAGGTGGTCTCCACGTCGTCGGCGTCGCCTGTGTCGGCGGCGTCGAACGAACGGGTGAGGTTGCCGTACCCGTCGTAGGACATCTCGGTGTAGGTGGATTTCCCTGGCGTGGCATTGCCCTCGTGGAAACGTTTGTCCACTCGGGTCAACTGCGCGAACACACTCGCGCCGCCGTCGGCGACGTCGCGGAGCTGGTAGGTGTTGACGGTCTCCTCGAACGGACGGCCCGCGCCGTCGGACTTGAGGGAGCGGGCGAGCAACCCGCGAGTGATGTGGCTGTCGGTGCGGTAGTCGTCGGTGACGGAACGGTAGAGCGAGTCACCCGCGCCCGGGTCACGGTGCTCGGCGACGACGCGGCCGAACCCGAGGAACTCGCGTTCGAAGCGGTCGTATTTGCCCTGTTCGTAGCGATAGGTGGTGAGCTGCGTGTCCTGGCCGTCCCCCGCCTGGCCGTCGAACATGCTCGTGCGGGACAGCACCCAGCGGGATTCCGGCTGTGCCTGTGTGTTGCCGGTGCGGGCGTAGTCCATGTCGATCCGGGCACCCATCGGCCGGGCCACCGAACGCAGCAGGTTCGTCCGGCCGGTCCTGTTGGCCGCCACCACCAGCTCGTTGTCCCGTGTGGACTTCACGTGGTCGGCCAGTCCGTCGCCGTTGACGTCACGCAGGCCGATCTCGGCGCGGCCGATCCCGGTGGAGACGTCCGCGCCGGGGTTGAACACGAGACAGCCGATGCCGCCGCAGAAGCCGAACGTGAAGTAGACGCCGCCGCCGAGACTGGCGTTCCGGTCCACCGCGACCTCGGGGAAACCGCCGCGGAACGGGGCCGGTGCGGTGAACCCGCTGCCGGTGTTGATCGCCACGGTGACCGGCTGCCCGGCGCCGGAGAAGACCCGGTCGGCGAGGCCGTCGCCGTTGACGTCGGTCATGCTGGCCGTGGTCGTCGACGTGCCGACCGTCGCCGAGACGCCACCCGCGAAACCGTAGTTGTCGAGGTTGACTCCGAGGTTCACGCCGATGTTGCCGGACTGCGCGGTGTTGACCGGCCCGGCGGGCCATGGTTCGGCCTCTGCGAAGGAGTAGCCGAGGTTGAGCGAGACCTTCCCGTCTGCCTGCACCTTGTCGGGCAGGCTGTCGCCGTTGACGTCGATCAGGTCCACCTTGGTCGTCGACTGGCCGCCGCCGACGTTGCCGCCGATCCCCAGTGCGGGCATCTCCAGCCCCGCCCTGGCGGTGGTCGCGCTGCTCTCCGCGCTGGGCGCGTCGGTGCCGCTCGCGGTTCCGGCCGTCCGCGCGGGGCTGCCCGCGCTGGCCGACACGCTCACCGCGACCGAGTCGGACTCGCGGGCGTTCCCCTTCAGTTCGCCCCGGGTGGCGCCGAGACCGCCGACCATGTCGGAGTACTGGATCCCGTTCGACCCCACGACGTCCGGGAACCTGTCACCGTTGAGGTCGAGGAAGTCGACGCCACCGGCGGTGATGCCGCCCGCCACGCTGCCACCGACCGGGCCCACTCCCAGAGTGGTGGAGATCTGCAGGCTCATGCCCCGCCGGGGCACGCCTTTCGCCCCGGCCACGTCGGCGTCGGTGACCACGTCGATGGTGTCCGTGCCGTACCGGGAACTGGCCGAGGTTCCCGGAGCGACCCAGGTGTTGTCGTCGGCACCGGCCCACCGGCCCTGGGCGGGCAGCGGGACGAACACCGCGAGCCTGGGCATGGGAACCTTCGGGTTCTCCTTGAACGCGGGCAGGTCCGCCTCTTTAGGCTCCTTGGGCAGTGAATCCTTGAAGCTCTGGTCCAGCACCAGTTCGCTCTGCACGATCGGCTTCGTCGCCCGATCACCCTGCGCCTGGTAACCGACCACACCCCAGCCGCGATACGGCTGGGCGAACGCACCCGGCTCCGCGGAGGCGGATATCGAGGCAGACGTCAGAGGCAGGAACGACGGGTTGTAGCCGACATACGCCCCCGCGCTCATCACCTCAGGCGCGTTCGCCTCCTGCGTGGCGAAGTCGAAGAACAACTCGTCGCCCTGGGTGACCGGCACCGTCATCCGCTGCTGCGGCGGCGGTGACTCCCAGCCGCTCGGGAAGTCGATGACCTGCTTGGCCAGCAACTGGCCGCCGCGTTTCTTGACCGTGAACACCCCATGGTGTTTGTCGGTGTTCAACCCACGGCCGATGGCCGGCTGCACGAACAGCTGACCGGTCTGGGCCGCCGTCCACCCCTTCTGCGGCGTCTTCTGGTCCGACACCGGATACATGTCCAAGTCGTAGGGCGGGTTGATGACGATCGTCGGCTTGCCGTTCTCGTCGACGACCGTCTCCACCCCCTCGGCCTGGGTGTAGTGCGCCTGGGGCACCCATTTCAACGCGCTGGGGTCGACGGTGGAGTCGGCCCGCAGCCGCCAGGACAGGGTGTCCTTCGCCGCGACCGGGATGCTCAGGTCGACCGGGGTGGTACCGGTCGACGCGGCGGGCAGCTTCGTGTTCAGCACGTCCTTGCCGTTGCGGGTGATCACCACGCTCACGTCGTCGGAGGTGGCCGCGCTCTTGACCACGTCACCGGTCAGCTTCAGTGTCCCGTTCACCGGTGCGGTCACCTGTGACTGCCTGCCGGACAGGGTGAAGTCCTTCGACGCCTGGAACACGGTGTTGCTCAACCCGTTGGCGTCCGTGCTCGCCTGCCCGGCGTAGGTGATCGTCGGGTCCCACGCCACCGTGTCGTACATGCCGTCCAAAATGGACTGTGTACGGAAGTAGAGCGCGTCGCCCTTTTTCACCGAGATCGCGCCGACTCCGGTGGGAGCGAATTCCATGTAGTCGTTCGGGCCGATCCGCTGCGCCCACAACTCGGTGTCCTTGTGCTGGATCGTGACCCGCACGCCGTCGGCCTTGTCGTAGGCCGCGCGCTGCGGCGAGGTGTCCTTGACCAGTCGCGCCCGCCCGTCGATCCGCACCGTGCCGTCGAAGGGCGCGACCCACCGGCGCACGCTGTCCACCAACGGCGAGCTTTCCACCGCACGGTCGAACGCGGCCCGCTGGTTGCCCACGAACGTGCCCGACGCCGTGCCACCGCCCACCGGTACTGGCGTCTGCTTGCTGTCCTCGCTGTAGGCCGGGTTGCCGTTCGCGTCCAGATACCCGAACAGCACACCGCCGTTGTTCACCAGGTCGGTGATCCCGTCGCCGTTGACGTCGGAGAGGTAGCGGTCCGACGTCGTGATCGTCGACACGACATCCAACTGTGCCGAAACCCCGGCGTAGGCCTCCACACCGGCCGTGCCCGACAGCGTCGTCTCCGAGGAGAGACCCGGCAGGCCGGACAGTTTGATCGCGGTGTCGCCGAACTTCGGCTGCCCGCCCGGCACGGCGAGGTTCGGCCGGTAGAACACCGCGCCGTCCTTGCGGAACACCTTGTCCGGCAGGTTGTCGCCGTTGACGTCAGCGAGCGCGAGCAGCCCGTCGGACATCCCGGCGTTGGCCCCGACCTTCACACCCACCGAGCCCGACTTGATCGGCAGGACCGGGTTGTACCCGACATACAAGTGCCCGCCCGCGCCCACCGACGTGGACGCCGACAACGCGCTCGCCTCACCCTCGCGGACGTTCACGCCGAGGTCGTCGTCGGCGATGCCCCAGTTGGCCGCGTCGGCGAAGCCGTTGTAGTTGCCGTCCTTGTCCCGGACATCGTCGAAGTAGTCGAACGTGTGGGTGTTGAACAGCTTGTTGTCCTCGCCGAACTGCGACACCGACGTGAGCAGCGTCTTGGCGAACGCGCCGGTCCGGTAGTTCAACTCGTAGGCGCGGACGAGATTGTTGTCCAGCTTGACCTCGACTCGGCGCAGCAGGTCCGCGGTCACCTTCTTGAATCCACCACGGGCATCGATCTGCACGTCCGCGCGACGCGGCTCACCCCGGTCGCGGTCACGCAGGAACGTCACCGAGTACCGGCCGTCGGCATCACCGCGGCCGGTGTACGTGATCCGCTGCGGATACAGGTTGCTACCCGGCACCTTCGACTTGTCGGTCCCGCCGTCGCTCACCGTGGCGTAGCGATAACGCATGACGTTGTCGTTGGTGTCACGGACTTCGCGCACCGCCCACGTGGCCACACGCCCCGCAGCATCGGCCAACGTCGTGTTGGCCGCCCCACCGAACAGCATGCGAGTGCCCTGCTTGTCGGTGACTTCCCACCAGTAGTTGGCCGGTCTGTCGCCGTGCCGCACGATCCGGTCGAACCGGCTCTCCACCCGCGCGTGGAACACCTTCTCCGCCGTACGTTTCTGCAACACACCCCGATGCGCCACCGGCGTCAACTGCTCACCGTTCAGGACGTAGGTCTCAGTCTCCAGCCCAGCGTCGTAGCGCGGCACGCCCCACCGGGTGTCCACGCTGATCGTCGGCGCGCTGATGTCCCACCCGACACCCAGCCAGCCGTTCGTGCCCGAGGAGTTGTAGCCCACCGCCAGCTTCGGCTCCAGCCCGGCGCGCCCCTTGGGTACCTCCAACGGATACGACAACCGGGCGTCACCGGCGTTGTTCGCAGCGGGAGGACCGATCAGGTTCACCCCGGAACCCGGATCAGCGGCCTTGATGTCCTTGATCTGGTTGGGATTGAACGACGTGCCTTCGGGATGCTCGGGAACCGTCACCGCCGAGTCCGCACCCGTCGCCTGCCCGGTCCCACGCACCTGCACCGACGGAACAGCACCGGAAACCGTCATGGCCAGCAACGCCGCGATAACAGCCACGCCCGTGAAGCGCGTGGTCGCCGCACGACGAACCGACACGAGGACACTCATGCCCTCGACCCCCTCTGGATAACCGAGCCTGATCGGCCGGATGGACGGGGCACAGGCCCCTGGCCGCACATCTGGTCAAGGATGGAGTCGGGTCGGAGAGTTGGACAGGTCATGCCACCGGCCAAATATGGCCGGTGGCCCGCGTCACCTACACGACCCGATAGTTGGTTTGTCGTCGCACAAAAGAGGGATCAAGCCGCCTGTCGAATAGCGCGCCCAGATCGGCACGCCTACGATTCGGCAACACTGTTACCGATGGACGGCGTGTGCGCCGCCCGTGAACGGCAAGGCGGCATTTGTGATCAACAAACTGGGTTTCATCGGCTGTGGCATGCTCGGCGGCGCTCTCGCCCGGCTGGCCGTCGCCGCGGGCCTGGATGTCGTGCTGAGCAACTCCCGAGGACCGGAAACGCTCGCCGACTTCGTCACCGAACTCGGCGAGCGCGCATCCGCGGCCACCGTCGCCGAGGCCGCGCAGGCCGCCGACATCGTGGTGGTGAGCATCCCCATGCGCGCCTACGGCACGCTGCCCGTGACGGCCCTGGCTGGCAAAACCGTGCTCGACACCACGAACTACTACCCGGAGTTCGACGGTCGCATCGCCGAGCTGGACAGCGGCGAACTCACCACCAGCGCCCTCCTGCAGCGCCACCTGGCCGACTCCGAAGTCGTCAAGGGCTGCAACAACATCGTCTTCCACCACCTGGGCGCGCTCGCCCGTCCCGCCGGTGCGGCCGACCGCAGCGCCCTGCCCATCGCCGGTGACCACCCCGCCGCCAAGGCCGAGGTGACACACCTGCTGGACGTGCTGGGCTACGACACAGTGGACACCGGCACGCTCGCCGACAGCTGGCGCAGCGAACGCGACACCCCGGTCTACGGAACGCCCTACATGCCCGACGTGCCCGCGGGACTGACCGAGTCGGAAGCCGAGCAGTGGATCATCGCGTCCCCGGCGGTTCCCGCTTCCGCCCAGCGGATCAGGGAACTGGTTCGTACCGCCTGAATCCTCACACCCCAGCGGCGGTGCGCAGCTGGTCGTGGAACGAGGTAGTCAGACGAACGTGCGTCCAGTAGGCGTCAACTTTCGGAAGCCGACATCTCGGTGACCACCTCGATCCGGGTTCACTCGATCGTGGACACCTGGTCGTCACAGTGGCAGGCCGACAGGCGCCACGTGACTCGCCATTACGACCCAACGATCCGAGCATCTACAGCGGACTCACGCGGTGTGGTCCAGCAGCGTTCACGTCGAAGCCAACAACAACACCTGACGCCAACCTCACCGCCACACCGATCAGAACACACCAGAACACGCTCAGCACCCAGCTATAACAACCCCAAGAACGGGGTGCGCCGCGACACCGCGCTGGACACGTACTTCTGGTGCGGCGGCACTGAACGCCTGCTGTGCGTGAACGAGACCAAAGCCAAGCAGTTCGCGGCGTCCGCGCCGCAGGTCGACCAGGTCCTCGTCGTGGCCAACAGCACCAAGTACGGCGGCGCGGGTGGCTCAGTGGCCACCTCCTCTGGCGGCAACGCCCAGTCCGGCGGCATCGTGGCCCACGAACTCGGCCACTCGATCGGTGGCCTTGCCGACGAGTACGACTACCCCAACGACCTCTACAGCGGTTCGGAACCGCGTGAGCCGAACGTGTCGGTGCACCCGAGCGCCACCATGACCCAGAAGCGCGTCAAGTGGTACTCCTACATTGGCAAGACCTCGCCGGACGGCGGTGTCATCGGGACCTACCAGGGCGCGTACTACCACCGGCGCGGCATCTACCGGCCGACCGAGAACTCGCTGATGCGTTCGCTCGGCCGACCGTTCAACCTGATCGGCCTCGACATCATGCGCGCGGCGATCCAGCGCAAGACAGGCGTCTGATCATCGGCGCGTCCGGCGGCCACGTCGGACGCGCCCCCTGGCGGGCAATTCCGTCCGGGGTATTCATGGAATTCAATGGGGAAGCGTTATATCGCCGATTCGGTGGTGTCTGTTGACAGCGGGCAGTTGGTCTAGTCCACTTCAATGCACCGAAGGAGGCTGCTATGCGCCCCAGATTCCCCTGCCATACCGGTTCCCTGCTCGGCATACTCACCGCGATGGTGCTGGCATTCACGGCCGCCCCGGCCGTCGCCATGACCGGACCCGTCGTGACTCCGTCCATTATCGACGGTTCGCCCGCGTCGGAGGACTACCCGTGGATGACCGCACTGCTCGGCCCAGGCGGCGGCCAGTTCTGCGGCGGCACGTTGGTCAAACCCACCTGGGTGCTCACCGCCACCCACTGCATCCAGGGCGATCCCAGGATCACCCTGCGGGTCGGCAGCAAGTTCCACGACTCCGGTGGTGAGGTGGCCAAAGCCGCCTATACCGTCACCGGCTCCGCCGACCTCACCCTGATCAAGCTGGACCACGCGGTGACCGCGGCCCCGTTGCCACTGGTCGACAGCACCCCGGCGGCCGGAACACCGGTGCGCGTCCTCGGCTGGGGCTCCACCTGCAAACCGGGAACATCGTGCTTCCCCAGAGATCTGCGCGAGCTGGACACCACGATCGCCCCGGATTCCGGCTGCCGGACCGTGGACCCGAACTGGGAGCTGTGCGTAGCGGCGAGCAACGGCAAAGGCGCCTGCTACGGCGATTCCGGCGGCCCATTCTTGGTCAAACTCGCCACGGGATGGCGAGTCGGCGGCTCGGCCAGCCGTCTCGGCGGCCAGGGCTGCGGCGGAACAGTGGTCTACAGCAACGTTGTCGACCAACGCGCGTTCATCGACCGTTTCACCCAAACCTGATCCGGCGCGAAGGAAACGACCATGCCAACCCTGCACCGATTCGCGTCCCTCGGCGCGGCGGCCATGCTGGCCACCACGCTGGCCACCGGCCCCGCCTCCGCCGCACCCGAACAATCGATCATCGTCCCGGCCGGTGAACTGGTCGCGGACAGCTACATCGTGGTACTCAAGGAATCCCGCCAGGCCGTCGGCGACACCGTGCGCACACTCGCCGACCAGCACCGCTTCACCACGACCCACACCTACACCGCTGCCATCCACGGCTTCGCCGCGAAGATGGACCGCGCCACGGCGACCAAGCTGGCCAAGGACCCGTCCGTGGCCTACGTCGAACAAGACATGGTGATGCGCCTGCAGGACACGCAGAACAACCCGCCGTCGTGGGGCCTGGACCGCGTCGACCAGCGTGAACTGCCGTTGGACACCAAGTACACGTACCCGAACAAGGGCGAGAACGTCACCGCGTACGTGCTCGACACCGGCATCAGGGCCGGGCACCAGGAGTTCGGCGGCCGCGCGTCGGTCGGCACGGACACCGTCGGCGACGGACGCAACGGCGTCGATTGCCACGGCCACGGCACACACGTCGCCGGATCCATCGGCGGCATCACCCATGGCGTGGCCAAAGCGGTCAACGTGGTCGCGGTGCGTGTGGTCACGTGCTTCGGCACAGCCAGCCTGGCTCAGATGACCGGCGGCATCGACTGGGTGACCAAGAACGCCAAGAAGCCAGCGGTGGTCAACATGAGCATCGGCGCGCCCGGCAACGAGCAAACGCTCAACAACGCCGTACGCAACTCGATCGCCACCGGTCTGGTCTACTCACTGGCAGCGGGCAACAGCAGCATCGACGCCTGCCAGTTCACCCCGGCCCTGGTGAAGGAAGCACTCACCGTCAGCGCCACCGACCGCACCGACACCCGGCCGAGCTGGGCGGACTTCGGCAGCTGCGTGGACTTCTTCACGCCAGGCGTACAGATCACCTCCGCCAGCCACAGCACCGACACCGGCGACGCGGTCATGTCGGGTACGTCGATGGCCGCGCCTCATGGTGCTGGTCTGGCGGCGATCTACTTGTCCGCCAATCCAGCGGCCACTCCGGCTCAGGTCGAGCAGGCTTTGGTGCGTGCGTCGACTGCCAGCGTGGTTCAGAACGCGGGCGCGAGCTCGCCGAACCGGCTGGGATTCGTCACCACCGACGGCGCCGCTCCGCCGCCGTGCCGGAGCAGGGCGTGGAACGCCGAGACCTCTTACGTTCCAGGCGATCGCGTTCTGCACAACGGCAAGGAATGGGAATCCAGCCACCACTCACGTGGGCTGCAACCCGGTAGCCCGGAGGCTTGGGCGGTGTGGAAGGAAATCGCCACCTGCACACGATGAGAACGGCCCCGGTTCAGTCGCTGAACCGGGGAACCCGTTCGGCGTGGAGACTTGGTCACCGCCACGTTGCGGAACAGGCCTGATGGGTCCCAGGGGCAGATTGGGGCTTTCAGCGTACGCGCGCCGTGTCGTCGCGTTCGCTTGAGCGCCTGTAGCCAAGCCTTCTTGGCGTTGTTTGCCGTTCTTTCTCGGTTGTGTGCTGTTTCGACCTGAACCGATCCTCCGCTCCCGGGCTGCGGGCCCATGCCGTCGCCGTGACTGATGACTCAGCCGCCATTACATGCCTTGTGCCTCATAGACGTGGTTTTGAGGCGCGGAGCCGGGCCGCGTCCGCGTGCGACAGCCCCACCAGCCTTTCCCCTGTGGTAGCCGGGCTGGTACCGGCTCGGCTGGTAGGTGCCAGATTTGTACGAGCCGTTGCCTATACCCGCTGAATCCAGGTCGGCTCCCCTGGCTCGGCGAACGAGTCAAGGGAGCCGACCTGAGCGAAATGGCCGGACGAAGGAGCTATGGCAGTCGGCCTGGACCATACATTATCGTTGCAAAGCGTGCCTTGTTTCTCCTGTTATTTCGGTCCCCTTCTCTTGTGCCTCCTATTGCGACTCTCGTGCTTGGCGGGCTTTGTCTCTTTCTCATTCGAACTTTTTCGATTGTGCGCTTCCGGTGTTGATTGGCCGGCTGCTTCCGACAATGTGGCGTTGTCATGCTGAGATGGGTACGGTGCCGATGGTTGCGGGAGTCCAGTCCCCGCCGCTGCCGCGTAAGACATTCCCATTGCCGCGTGCGCGGATGAGGCCGGTGCGGCTGGTTGTTGTAGGGGATCGGCTTCTGCTGCCGAGTTTGGGTACTGTGACGTTGCTGCCGGGGTCCAGTCGCTGTAGTTCACAGACATACCGGCGAACTGGTCGCTCACGGCTGAAACCGCCTCTGTCTGGCCAGGCGGGCTGGGCGTGCGAGAATTGTGAGATTCAGGCGGACTGGGCGTCAGAGTAGGGGACCACCGGTCCGAGAGCGGTATGTTGCCCGGCGTTGTGTATATGCTGTTCGGCAGGCCGGACCCGCTATAGGCTGAGTAGTATCCAGTCGGCACGTCCGGTGCGAACAATTCGGGATGGTCCCGGGTGTAGTCACTTTCACGTGGTTGGGCATCCTCGTGCCCGTACCTTATCGTTCCTTCCAGTCCGGGGCGTGCCTCTCGTGTGGGGCCGCCCACAAATTTGTCGTAATGCAGGGCGATCGTGACGTGGAATTCTCCGGGATGGCTTTTGCTTTCGGTGCTGGGAAATTCCTCGATCATGTCTTCCTTGAAATACTCGCCCCGAAGCTTGCATCCGTTGACGTCCTCGTCCTCGGTCATCCCTTTGCTTTTGTTCTTGTCTGGGCTTAGATGTATTTTTTCATCCCCGCATGTGGGGTTATTGGTGACGACGTCGACCCGAATGCTTTTTGGCAGCCTTTCTCCTCTTCGCCTCATATTTGCCTTTAATTCTTTTGCCTTTTTGTACTGTTCATGGTACATCATGGTTTCTGCGTCATCTTTGGACATGCGCATCGATTGGTTCTTCTTGTGACGCCTCCTGGGGTACTGGTAGCGCGTTCCACGTGCATCTTCGCCGCTGCGGTACACGCGTGACGTATGCACCGCCTTGCCATCAAAGTAAATGATCGCCCTGGCGGCAGTGCCACTTCTGACGGCGACGCTCTCGAGAGCCTCGGCGCGTCTTGGCGATGCTGCGCCGTAAGAAGATTGGTCATTTGTGTCGTATGGGTACGGTGAGGACATGCTTGACTCCTTTTGACGCCGTCCGGGACGGGTGCCGCCCGGCAACCACGACGGAGCGGATCAGCCTTGGGGTTCACTGACGGCGCCGGGTTTGGCTGTGGCCGATGCGAGTGACCGATCCCTGCGTCCGCGTGGGTGTTACGGGTACTCGACGTGGGGCGGCATCTTGTCGCGGTGCATGTCAGCCTTGCATCCCGCGAACGGCCCCAGCGAATCGCGCAGGGTGTCCAGAACCGGTGTCAGGAAGTCTCGGTGCCAGGAAGCCGGACCGGTGAGCTCGGCCTCGGCGCCGGTCAGTTCCTGCCAGGCCAGCCACAATCCGTGTAGTTGCGCGACGGCTTCGGTGTGCTTCCACCATTCCGCGCACCACGGGGCCTGTGAAGTGGTCTCCCGGCAGTAGACCGGTACCAGCAGCCGGTTGACCCAGACCACCAGGCGACCCAGTTCGGCGCCGTAGTCCGGGCCGTCCATGTAGAGGATGAAAAACGGGTTCTTGGCGGTGTCCGGCTTGGCCGCGGTCTTCTCGTCGACCTGGGGAAGCGAATCCACCACCGGTTGTCCGACGTCTTCGATGTGATCGATGTTCAGTGACATTCTTCTCCTACTTTTGGTTTACGCCAACGATGTTCACCAAGTAGCCTCGACGGTCTGTGCCCTGACGGTCGGGAACTGCGCCGTCTCGTCGTCGTACGGGAATCCCGTGCCCCACTGGGTGGTCAGCGGTGTCCTCGGCGCCTGCCGGACGAGCGGGCCGTCATCCACGGTCTCGCTTTCCTCTGATGTGGACACGTCACGTGGACCGTCCACAATAGAGCTCTGGCCGTTCGGCTGGACGCGGACGCTCAGCACCCAGTCATGCCGGTGGTCGACGACGATCGCGTCCACCGCCCTGCCGTGCACCAGCGCGTGCTGCTGCAGTTCGTCGAGGACGGTGGTCTCGATGAACTCCGGCTTCCGGGGAAGCGGCATGCGGTTGAGCTTGGCCGTGCTGTCCGGGGCGATCAGCACGTGGAAAGTGCCGGGGGAACCTGGTTGTTCGTTCATCGGGCTCTACCTCGGGGGCTGCGTGGTTGTCGGTGCGGGTGCCGATGTTGTCTTCTTCGGCGGCAACGGTGGGAGGACTCCCATGAACTGCGGGAAAAGGACCCGGACGTCCATGACGTAGGTGTTCGCGTCCACAGTGGGCGGGATGCCCTTCGCCCTGCGCACCGCGTCGATCCCGACGTGGTAGGACGCCAGTGCGAGGCTCAGCTGGCTCTTCTCGGGATTGTCATTGTCCGCCAGCGGCTTGACCTCCTCGAACAGATCGCACATGTAGCGACCTTGCGCCATGATCGAGTCGGCCGCGTCGAGCGGCGAGATCTTGCCGTTCTTGTCGTCGTCTTTTCCGTACTTCTTGAACACCTCGGGATCGAGCTGCGAGACGCCCTGCTTGCCGTTCGGCCCGACTTTCTTCACGTTGAAGTCGGACTCGACCTTGAGCTGGGCGGCGATCACCACCGGCCCGAGATCCTCACACTGTTCGCTCGACTTCTCGATGTGGTCGAGCAGCAGCGCGGGCACCGTCGTCCCGTCGAGCTTCTCCCGGCCGTCGCCGTTGACCACCTTGATGTACGCCTGCGGGTCCGGACCGCCGCCGGGGCCGCCGACCGGGCGGATGCCGCCGCCGTCGCCGAAAAGCGCGTCCATGGCCTTGATGAGCAGGATGAATGGTGCGAACAGGGTGGCCATGATGGCGCACACGACGACCACGATGACGGCGATGCCGAGCACGACAGGTGACGCCAGGCATCCGGCGCCGCCGACCACTATGGCCGCCCCGACCACCGGGGACGACGTGGGCCCCTTCGACTGGCCTTCGTTGTCACTCATAGCTGTGTCGCTCCCATATGGCGCACGACGGCTCGACAGGGCTCGATGGTTCAGTCCGGCGCAGGGAAACTCGGATGAACCAAACGGCCACGTCGGCCCGTCGTTCGTGTTCGACAGGGCCCCGCGTCGTCACCGACGCGGTCGGAGCCCGAAAACCATCTCGCTGAAGGAGAACGTCCCGCGATGAATGCCGCGATGGTGACGTCGGCCGCGGACCTGTGGGTCCGCGGTCCCGTCACAGCGCACCAGCGTCCGGCTGGGACGCCGCCGCACCAGACCCCGGGTATGCCGCCGGGTGGGAATCCGGCGCCGCAGCAGCCACGCGGGAACCCAGGCACACCGCCACACGGAAACCCAGCGCCGCAGTTGCCTGGGAACCCGGGTACGCCGCCGCGCGGGAACCTCGTGCCGCAGTTTCGGGAGAACCCGCCCGTTCGCCCGCAGCAGCCAGTTCCCTCGCAACCACCGATCGCACCGCGACTGTCGAGTGCGGGGCCGCAGCCGGGGATCAGCTGGCTCGGCGCGCACGGCGGCGCGGGGACGACAACGCTCGCGGAAGCACTGAGCGGCCGTGACGTGGGCACGCGATGGCCGGACCTCGCGGCGGGCGAGCCCGGTCAGGTCATCGTTGTCGCGCGGACGAACGCCGCTGGACTGCGGGCAGCGTCGCAGGTACTCGACGCACTGCGCACTGGTCGGCATCCCGACGGTGTCGTGCTGGTCGCCCTCGTGCTGGTCGCCGACGCACCCGGTCGCCTGCCACACAGTCTGGCGCGTCGGGTCCGAGTGCTCCGGTCGGTGGCCGACACCATCCGCGTCCCGTGGGTTCCCGCGTGGCGCGCCGGGGAAGCAGCGCCCAAGCCTCCCAAGGAGATGGCGAAGCTCGCCGACCTTGTCCAGTCACGGTCGCATGCCTGATGGGAAACCTTATGAGTATCAGCAGCATCTTGCTTGCTGGGCCGCCACCCCCGACGCCGCCACCCGAGATGCCGGTTGAGCCCGAATTCGACGAATCGGGGCCGGGGATGTACCTGTTGAACGTCCTCGCATGGTGTGCCTCGGCGATCGGCGTCGGCGGTGTCATCATCGTCGGTATCCAGCTGGCGCTACAGATGCAGCGCGGCGTTCCGGGAGAGGGCGCCGGTTACGCGCGGGGCCTCGTCATCGTGCTCCTGTCCTGCGTGCTCGCCTCGACGGCGGGCCCGATCGTCGAGTTCCTCGGGCCGTTCAACCTTCAGTGAACGTCCACATCAGATCAACCAGAGCATCGGAGTCCGCCATGCACGGCATCATGTCGATGATCGACCACTTTTCCTTGTTCCTCCAGCAACAGCCGCCCGAGCCGTTGCAACCGGGCCAGGGCGGAGGCAATGTGTTCAACCCCCAGCCGGGCGCCCCCGGCCCACTCAAGAACAAGGTCAGCCTGGTGCTCGGGATCGCCGCGTGGGCGGGCACCGCCGCGGGCGTGGCCGGGGTGCTGGTGACCGGCTCGATGATGGCCATCTCCGTGAAGCGAGGCGAGAGCTCGGAGCACATGGGCAGGCTCGGCATGGTCCTCGCCGGCTGCGTCCTCGTCGCCACGGCCGGACCTCTCGTCGAGTTCGTTTTCTAGCGACTAGGCGAGAGACGTGTTCGGACGGCGAGCGAAAGACTATGACAAGCCGTTGCGCAAGCAGCGAAGCTGGGTCCTCTCGGTCGGTTTTCTCGTGGCTGCCATCCTCATGGCGGCGGTGGCGTGGTTAACGAGTGGCGGTGACGAACAGCCGCCAACGGATTCCGGGCCGTTGCGTGCCGAGTCGACGGCAGCCGGCGGAAGGCCGGATGGGTGCCGCACCGACGACAGCGACAACGCCATACCCAAGTCCGCACCACCCGATGTGCAGTGGCGGGTCGTCGAAGCCACCCGTGTCCCGACGTCACCGTCGGCCGGTCCGAAACTGCTGAACGGGCCGTTGAACTACTGCTTCGCCCACACGCCAATGGGGGCGGTGCTGGCCGCGCACGTCATCCCCGCCCAACTGATCGGTGACGGCTGGCGCACGGTGATCAACCAGCAGTTGGTGCCCGGTCTGGGCAGGGACATCTTCGAGTCGCAGCGGGCGACGGTCCGGGACGCGAGAGCGGCGGCCGCGAATGTCCCGACGTACCTCGGGTTCAGGATTGTCTCCTACACGCCGGACGAGGCCGTGGTGTCGCTGCTCATCAAGAACTCGATGGCCGCCTTCAGTTCGACGATGGTGTCCATGCGGTGGAGTGACGGGGACTGGAAGGTACAGCCGGGCACCGTCGGAGACCTGCACTCGGATCTGGACTCGGTACGCAACACCGACATCTTCGTGAAGTGGAGCGAATGACATGGCCGACTGTACGGGTTCAGGAGGCGGGGGCATCGCCGAACTGTTGTCGTTCGTGACCAACCCCGTCGGCGCCATCATCAACATGATCGCCAAGATGTTGCTCACCGCGGCGATGAGTATCTACGCCCTCATGACGAGGGTGATCCCGGGCCTCGACATCGGGTCCTCGCAGCGCGTCGACCAGAAGACGCAGTGGGTCGTGGTGTACCTCGCCGTGGGGTCACTGATCTACGCGGCCGCCAGGATGGCGTACGAACGCAAGGGCAACGCCGGTGAAGCAGCCCTGAAAGGCATACTGCGCCTGCTGTTCGTCTCGGCCGCGGGTACTGCGGTGATCGGGACCGCCACGGTACTGGCGGAGAACTGGGCGAACCACCTCTTCTCGTCGGCCGTGAAGCAGATGCTGACCGGCATCGGATGCACCGAACCCGGCACCGGCACGACCGAGGGCATCCTCCTTCTTGTGCTCGCTTTTCTCCTCCTCATCTCGGCGATCGTGCAGGTGGTCCTGCTGTACATCCGCCTCGGTGTCATGGTCGTCCTGCTTGGCACGCTGCCGGTGGCGGCCGCCGCCTCGATGACCGACTGGGGAGTCGGGTGGTGGCGCAAGCACCTCGGGTGGATGGTCGCCTGGATCCTGTACAAACCGGCGGCCGCTCTGGTGATGTACGCCGGTGCGACAATGATCAATTCCAGCACTTTCGACGTCAACAGAAAGCTCGGCGGGATCGGCCTGATGCTGCTCGCGGCTGTGGCGTTGCCCGCACTGCTGAAGATCATCGTTCCTGCCATCGGGGCGCTTGGCTCTGGCGGTAGCGACCAGCGGGGCATGTCGCCCGGCATGGGTGCGGTCGCGTCCGGTGCGAAGAAGATCGGCGGCGCGGCGGCGACCAAGGGCGTGAGCCTCGCGCAGAACGGCATTCGCGGTGCCACCGGGGCCTCCAACAAGGGCCCTTCCGGGGGATCTGGTCAAAGCGGCAAGCCTGCCCCGCAACCGGCCGCAGCCAAACAGGGCGGCGGACAGTCCGGTGGCCAGGGTGGTGGCCAGGGTGGCGGCCAGAGCGGTGGCCAAAGCGGTGGACAGGGCGGTGGCCTGCCGACTGGTGCCCGGCGGCCCAGCACCGGCGCAGCGGCGTCAGGCGGCGGCAACCCGGCAACCGGGGGCGGCAACCCGGCGACCCAAGGGGCGCCTGCGGCAGCGAGAGCGGCCGGACCGGTCGGAATGGCCGCGGGAGCTGTGGCCTCCGGCGCAGTGCATGCCGCGTCCGCCTTGCCGAGGACGGCAGCCGGTGCGATCAAGGACGCCGAAGGCGACGCCGACGGCGGCGGCCCACGCGGCGCCAACCAGTGATTCGTTTTCGACTTTTCGTTGAGGAGAACCATGTCCACGGACGCTGCTGCCATGCAGCCCACCTACGGCAACTGGCGAAGGCCGCGACGGGCGGGGTTCGGACCGTTCGGTCTGGTCGGCACGTTCGGTCTGTTCGGCGGCATCGTACTGGTTCTGTTGATGTCGCTGTTCTCGCTGGTCGCCGCGTTGGTCACCGCGGTGCCGTTGATCGTGGTGCTCGGCCCGATGGTGTTGCGCACCCAGGACGGGCGCAACATGTACCAGTTGGTCACCGTGCGCGTCGGCTGGTTGCGGCGCAAGGCAAAGGGAAAGCACCTGTACGTCGCGGGCCCGTTGTCACGGCGTCCCGGTGGCCGATTCTCCCCGCCCGGCCTGCTGAGCCAGGTCAAGATGCACGAAGGGCGCGACGCCTACGACCGGCCGTTCGGCGTGCTGTTCCACCCGAGCCGACGGCTCTACACCATCGTGCTCGGGTGTGAGCCGGACGGCGGGTCGCTGATCGACCCCGACCAGGTGGACATGTGGGTCGCCTCGTGGGGGGAGTGGTTGGCGCGCCTGGCACACGAGCCGGGTCTGCGCGGCGCCGCGGTCATCGTCGAGACGGCTCCCGACACGGGCACCCGCTTGGCCAACGAGGTGTTGCCGCGGATCCATGAGAACGCGCCGCCGGTGGCGCGGGCCGTCATGGAGGAGGTCGTCGACGCCTATCCGTCGGCGTCCTCGGAGATGCACACCTACATCAGCCTCAGCTACGGGATCTCCCACAACGGGAAGCCCAACCACGACGACATGATCACGGACCTGGCGATTCGCATTCCCGGTCTGCTCGCCGGGCTGGCCGGGGCCGGTGGGGGAGCGGCAACGCCCCTGTCGGCCGAGCGCATCGCCGAGGTCGTCCGGGTCGCCTACGACCCCGCGGTCGCGGGTGAGGTGCTCAACGTCCGTTCCCTGTACGGAAGCACCGGTCTCGAGTGGAACGACGCGGGCCCGACCGCGGCCGTGGAAACGGTCAAGTCCTACCAGCACGACTCCGGTGTGTCCCGTACCTGGCTGTTGACGCTGGCACCGCGAGGAACGGTCCGGGCGAACGTCCTCGGTTCGTTGCTGGAGGCGTCGTCGAACACCCGGCGCAAGCGGGTTGCCCTGGTGTACCGGCCGATCGACCCGGCGACGTCCGCGAAGATCGTCGAGGCCGACCGGCGCGCCGCCCAGTTCATGGCCTCCTCGGGGAAGGGCATGATGCAGGCGCGTGCCGCCTCGGAGATCCAGGCCACCGAGCAGACCGCGGCCGAGGAGGCCGCGGGTGCCGGACTGGTCGAGTTCTCGCTCATGGTCACGGTCACCGTCGACTCGGCCGACGAACTCCCCGACGCGAACGTGAGCGTCCGCAACCTGGCGGCGACCGCCCGGTTGTCGTTCCGCCCGGCGGATCGCATGCAGGCGGCGGCGTTCACCGCCACCCTGCCCGTCGGGATTCTTCCGTGGGAGCTCACTCTGCTTCCCCGTGAACTTCAGGAGGCGATGTGAGCCGCAAGACCAAACAGGCCCGGCCGGTTGTCCCCAGGGAGCCGCAGGCAGGTCAGCGTGGCTGGCCGGGGCCGGGCGGTGGCCAGATCGGCCACATGGACCCACCGACCATGTGGCGTGCCACGACAGTGCAGGCGTGTGGGCTGTGGCCGTTCGCGGCGGGCTCGGGCGCGCCGATGTCGGGTGTGCCGCTCGGTCAACACCTGTACACCGGTGCGACCGTGTGCGGCGACCCGATCTCGTGGTTCGCCCGTTCCCGGTACATCTCCAACCCGTCGCTGTTCATGCTCGGCATGCCCGGCCTCGGGAAGTCCACTTTGATCAACCGGATGCTGCTCGGGCTGGCCTCCACCGGTGTCGTTCCCCTGGTGCTCGGCGACCTCAAGCCGGACTACGCGGACACCGTGCGTGCGTTGGGCGGGCAGGTCATCTCGATCGGACGGGGTGTCGGTGGGATCAACATCCTCGACCCCGGCGCCATGGGCACGGCGGCGGCCCGGATCGGCGGCCAGGCCGGACGTGCACTGGCGGCCGAGGCGCACGGACGTGTGCTGAACATGGTCGCCGCGCTCATCTCCGTTGTCCGGACCCGCCCGATGGACGACCACGAGCAGTCCGTGCTGTCCGCCGCCCTGCAACACCTTCGGGACTCGACGCCGCTGAACCGCGCTCCACTGCTGCCCGACCTGCTCGAGGTCCTGCGGGACGGGCCGGACCGGGTCCGCGCGGTCACCCTCGACCGCGGCGACGACGCCCGTTACCGCACCGCCGTCGACCCGCTTCACCGCTCACTGCTGGGAATTCTCGACGGTCCGCTCGGTGACACGTTCGCCTCCGAGACCTCCACGCGCATCGATCCCAACGCCCCAGCGGTCTGTGTCGACATCTCCCGGATCGGTGAGTCCGACACCCAGCTGACGGCCGCGGCGATGCTCGCCACCTGGTCGGACGGGCTCGGCTCGGTTGCCGCCTCACACGCGCTGGCCGACGCCGGGCTGATGCCCCGGCGCTGGTTCTTCGCCGTGCTCGACGAGCTGTGGCGGCCGCTGCGGGCCGCGTCCGGCATCGTCGACCGGATCGACGCGTTGACCCGGCTCAACCGATCGCTCGGCCTCGGTGACGCCAAGATCACCCACACCCTGAAGGACGCGGAGGCGCTGGGCACCGAAGCCGACCGGGCCAAGGCCCGAGGCTTCGTCGAGCGCGCCGGAATGGTCGTCTGCGCGGGCCTTCCCCGCGCCGAGATGCAGGACCTCGGCCGGGTGATCGGTATCTCCCAGCGCGAGATCGACCTGGTCTCCTCGTGGTCGTCGCCGCCCGGCTGGGCCTCGAGTGACCACGAGGAGCCACCGGGACGAGGCCGGTTCCTGATCAAGGTCGGTGGTCGGCCGGGCGTCCCGATCCGGGTCGCGATCACCGACACCGAGAAGCACCTGCACGACACCAACCGCCGGTGGGCCGGGATCACGCGCACACAGGGCGACGACACGTCGGAGGGCGCGGCATGAGCGGCGGCGGCCGGACCTTGAGTGGGTCCGAAATGGCTCCGTGGGCGATCGTGGTGGTGGCCGCACTGGCCACCGTCACGTTCGGCGGGATCTGGCTCGGTGGAACGCTCGGTGCGTTCGTCACCGGGGCCGGGTGGGATCCGCCGCCGTTCTCCCTGCAGACGTTCGCCGACATGGTGTCGCAGGGCCCCGCCGCGTTGTGGCCGGGCGCCTCCGGGGCCGCTGTCGTCACCGGTATCTGTGTCTTCTTCGCCGGGCTGGTGGCACTGGGCTTGCTGGCGGTGCGTGCCGTCATGCGGCGGAGCAAGACGAAGACGAAGGGACTCGCGACCCAACGTGAGATGGCGGCGATGACGCCGAAGAACGCCGCGGCGCGCGCCCGCGAACTGCGGCCGTCGCTCAAAGGCGTGGCCCACCTGACTCCCGACGACTCCGGAAACCTGCTCGGCGCACTGGAGCCGAGTGGTGTCGAGCTACGTTCGTCCTATGAGGACGTTGAGCTCGATCTGATGGCACCGCGAGCGGGAAAGTCGACGGGCATCGCGATTCCCCGCGTGCTGCGGGCGACCGGAGCAGTCCTGCTGACGTCCAACAAGTCGGATGTGTACGCCGTGACCCGCGAGGAGCGCGAGAAGATCGGTCGGGTGTGGACGTTCGACCCGCAGGGCATCGCCCACGTGCCACGCGAGATGTGGTGGAACATGCTGGACGAGTGCCGGACCATCGAGGGCTCCCGCCGTCTGGCGGGCCACTTCGTCGCGTCGGTCAACGACGACTCCGCCAAGAAGGACTTCTGGATCTCAGCCGCGCAGAACACGCTCAGCGCACTGTTCCACGCCGCCGCCCGAGGTGGGGCGTCCGTGTCGGACATTCTCGCGTGGTTGGCGGACCCGGCGGACCGGACGCCGATCGACCTGCTGCGTGACGCGCGCATGGTCGCCCTGTCCGAGCAGTTGCAGGGAACTGTCCGCGGCGCGGTCGAAACCCGCGACGGCATCTACGAAACCGCACGCCAGTGTGTCGCTTGCCTGCTGGATCCGGAGATCCTGGCGTGGGTGACGCCGAGCCGTCTGCCGGAGTACCGGCCGATGGATCACGTCACCAGGAAGGACACGCTGTACCTGCTGTCCAAGGACGGCGGTGGCTCGGCCGCCGGAGTGATCGCGGGCATCGCGGACGCCACCATGCGAGCAGGTGTCGTGGTGGCCGAACGCATGGGCGGCAGGCTCGACCCGCCGATGACGGCCGTGCTGGACGAGGCGGCGAACGTCTGCCGCATCTCCGACCTGCCGGACCTGTACAGCCACCTCGGCTCGCGAGGCATTAACGTCGTGACGTTGCTGCAGAGCTACCGGCAGGGCAGCCGCGTCTGGGGCGACGCCGGGATGGACGCGCTGTGGAGCGCCGCCACCATCAAACTTCTCGGTGCCGGTCTTGACGACGCGGACTTCGTCGAGAAGGTGTCCAAACTGGTCGGACAGCACGACGTCTCGACGATGAGCTACTCGCACGGCAAGGAAGGCACGACGCGGTCCAGGTCCTACCGGCTCGATCCGGTGCTCGCACCGGACCGGATCCGCGCACTGCCCAAGGGAACGGCTCTGCTGCTGGCGACCGGTGTCCGGCCCGCGCTGATCCGCCTGCGCCCCTGGTACAAGGAATCCAACGCGGGCCCCATCTCCGCCGCCGCGGCCCGTGAGGTCGAAGCCATCACCATGCGTGCCTCGCAGAAATGGACTGACAACGGCACCGCACGGCGTCGGCCGATGGACCGCCCCACTGATCGACCCGTCGACCAGTACAGCGACCAGTACAGTGATCGTCCCACTGACTTCGCGGGAAACTGATATGGCACTGCGGCCCTCAGGCCGCCTGGTCACAGGCGGCCTGAGGGGCGGCGAGAACAGCGGACACGTTCTGCTCGGCGCCGACGCCGCGGGCGTACAGCGCGAGCTTCAGCGCGCGAAGAGCGTAGAAGACACGCGACTTCGCGGTTCCCACGGCGATGCCGAGCACCTTGGCCGCCTCGAAGACGGTCCTGCCGAGAATCTGGGTCTCGTACAGCACTTCACGATGGGCGGGGGTGAGCGACTTGAACGCCTCGGCGACCACCACGGAGGTGAGCGTCTGGTCGATCTGGTCGTTCTCGACCGCGGTTTCCTCGAGCGCGACGCGGCCCAGCTCACGCGGACGGGCCTCGGCCTTGCGGTGCTCGTCGATGATGAGGTTGTGGGCCACGCGGAACAGCCATGGCCGCAGTGACTGGCTGTCCCGGTCGCCGTAGTTCGACCAGCACCGCAGCAAGGTCTCCTGGACGATGTCCTCGGCCCGGTGCCAGTCACCCCGTACCAACCTGCACACGTAGGTGAACAGGTCGGGGACGTGCTCCTGGTATCCGATCCGCAGAATCCGGTCACGCTCGTCGGCGCTGGTTCCGATCGCTGTCCGCATCACAGCTGGCTCCTTGTTTGTGGAAAGGGAATCTCATGAACGACAGGTACGTCGTCGTCGACGATCTGCTTGACCGGATCATCGACGAGCAGGAGACGAGGTTGGCCGAGGAACGGTCCGGTGTGGACGCTGTCGGCAATGCGTGGCAGCAGGGCCCGAACGGGGCCTAGATCCTGTGTGCTGTCCGGCATGGGTACTTCGTTCCTCGTGAGAATTGTTTGCGGAACGCATCCTTTTCACGAGAATTCTTTCGCTTCTGGCAGCCGAAATCGCGGGGTCTGTCCCTTCGGCAACGGGTGCCGACCCGCTGATCCGAAGGGGACACCCCACCGCTCACGGGTAGGGATATCCCCCAGCGGTGCCACACAGACAAAAAAGACCCGCACCGCGCGGAGAGCGGTGCGGGTCGGTTCTGGTGCGGTGTTACTTCACCTGCGCGCAGGGTGTCGCGTCTTTGACGTTCTTCTCCCAGCGGATGTTGGCGAACGTCGCGTCGAGCTCGCCGACGGCGTACACGAGGAACGGGGTGTCGACCTTCTTCGGGTCCAGCCCGGCCGCGGTGAAGCACGAGAGCGGGATCTTGACCGGGGTCGGCTTCTCCGGTGGCAGGTTCTTGAACAGGCCCGTGACGTTCAGCTGTGACTTGCACGGGTAGCTGCAGTGCACCTGCAGCGAGGCCGCTCCGGTCGGGGCCTTGTGCATGGTGGTGGTGAACACGAGCGCGCCGCCGTCGCCCGCGTAGGCGCTGAAGTCCTTGGGGCTGCGTGGCGTCTGCAGGTACATCTGGGCCGGTGCGTCGCCCTTCCACGTCACCCGAACGCCTTGCCCGTCGGCCGCCGCCGTGATGGAGGCCTGTGCGGCGGCGGAGGACTGGAGCTCGGTGCCGCCCCAGTTGCCTTCGTCGGCGATGAAACCGGTGAAGGGACTGACCGGGCCGTTCTCGAAAAGCTTCAGCGCCGCCCCGCCGCTGGGCTTGGTCGGCTCGGTGGCCGGTGGTGGTGGCGGCTGCGCGGTGCTCTTCGGCGAGCCGTCGTCCGGCATGCCGGTGGTGGTGGTCGGCTGTGTGGTGGTGGGCGCCGTGGTGGTTGGCAGCGTGGTGCTGGGCACGGTGCTGGGGATGGACGAGCTCGCGGCGAGCGGGGAACTGCCAGCCGCCTGCTGCGCTTCACCGCCGGTGCGGGTGAGGAACAGCGTCGTGACAACGGCGAGCATCACGATGGCGGCTGCGGCGACGCCCGGCATCAGCCATCGCCTGCGTGGCTCCGACGGCGTGGCTCCCTCGGTCGTCGAGCGCGTCGTCGTCGGCAGCTGCGGTCGCCGTGTGGGCGTCCACGGCGGCGTCACGTCCCACGACGACGTGGCGGTCGACCCGGGAGTTGCCCCAGTGATCGACGTGGTGGCCAGTGTGCGGGTCGGCTCGACAGCGGTCGAGGTGACCGGCTCGCGCGTGGCCATGGCGGCGGCGCCGAGGGAGACGGTGAACTTGGGGTGCAGCGTGACCCGGACCGGCTTGCCGAACTCCTCGGACACCAGCTGGGAAACCAGCGGGATACGGGAGGAGCCACCGGCGAGCAGCACCGCGGACAGGTCCTCGGCACGCAGGCCCGCGGACGCGATCGTGCGGCGCAGCGCGTCGGCGGTCAGCTGGATGGACGGCCTGATCATGTCGTTGAGCTCAAGGCGGGTGATCACCACCTCACGTGGCCCGGACGGCAGCGGGACGGTGAGCTGCACGTCCGGTTCGATCGACAGGTCCTCCTTGGCGCGCACGCACATCGCGCGGATCTCGACGAGTGCTTTCGCGGCCGCCGGATCGGTGAGGTCGAGGTCGGTGATCGCGCCGTCGAGTTTGTCGTCGATGTCGGCGAGCAGCGTCTCGTCGAAGTCGATGCCGCCCATGTGCTCGATGCCTTCCGGCGTGCCGAGAATCTCCATCTCGCCGCCGGACATCCGCAGGATGGTGGTGTCGAACGTGCCGCCGCCGAGGTCGTAGACCGCGACGACCTCGCCGTCACCGAGCCTGCGTTCGCTGGAGTAGTGCGTCGCCGCCGCCTCCGGCTCGGTGATCAGGCGGTAGTCGGCCACGTCGGCGAGCCGGAGCACCTCGGTGAAGTGCTCACGCCGGTACGGGCCCCAGATCGCCGGGCAGGTCAACGTCACCGATCCCGGCGGCGCACCGGTGAACCGGGTCGTCTCGGCGAGCACCTCGCGCAACTGCGCCGCCATCAGCACGGCCGCCGAGTACGCGGAGCCGCCGAGAACCAGTGGTGTCGGGTCGCCGAGTCGGCGCTTGAAGTTGCGCGCGACCTTCTCCGGGTCGTTCGCGGCGGCCAGCGCCGCGCCACCAGTCAGCAGTGAGCCGTCCGGTGCCGGGTACGCCACCGACGAAACGATCATCTCCGGGCTGAGTGGCACCATCACGGTCCTGCCTGCACCGCTCACCGCGGCGGCGGTGAACGAGGTCCCCAGATCGATCCCCACCCCGTACCACATGTTTCCGTCTCTCTGTTGGCGATCCTGTGCTGACAGACCAAGAGTGCCGCTGCTCGATCGGCCACTTCCGCGGCCACGCGCGGACATGCGCGAGTGCGACAGTGGAGACTCACGACCCCGTCCGATGGTGGCGGCGTGTACCAGCTCAACGCAAACGGTTCACAAAAGCCAGGATCCTGGCGGTGCCGACGTACTGATGGGCAGCTTTTCTGCCCCAATTCCCCTGAACCAAACTTCACCGCTGCACGTGCCGCCCGCTCGGCCGTCCTACGGAGTTTCGGTGGGTTACCGTTGGCGGGTGCGCGAACGGGAACAACGAGCCATCGAGGGGATCTCGGCCTACCTCACCGACACCGGGCAGACACCGGATCCGCGGACACTGGCTCGCCTGATCGGTACGGAGACCGGCGCGATCGGCTGTGAGCTGACCGTCGCCTCCGAACGGTACCTGTGGGGCGAGGACGCGGGATCCTGGTCGCACGAATCTGTTGTCCACGCCGGTGAGCACCAGGGCATCCTGGCGGTCTCCCCGATGTCCGCCGGGCCGCTGCCCGCCGTCGCGGCCGCGCTCGGCGCTCCGTTGGCTCTCCGCCGCCTGACCACGGACACCGATCGGTTGCGCCGGGCCGGTGACGTGGACGCGCGCGAGCTGCTGGACGACCGGTGGCGGGCGGCGGTGGAACTGGAACAGGAACGCCGTGCGCTCGAACGCGACCTGCACGACGGAGCCCAGCACCAGCTCGTGGCCCTGCGGATGGCGCTCGCTCTCGTGGAGCACAACGGCGACGCGGCACGGGAACGGCTCACCGACCTGCTGTCCCGGCTGGACACCGCCGAGCGCGTGCTGGTCGACACCGCCGCCGGGATCCTGCCTGTCGTCCTCGCCTCGGAGGGACTCGCCGCGGGCCTCACCGCGGAGCTGTCGAGTCATGACGACGTCAAGCTCGATCTCGACGGCCTGCGGCGCCGCTACTCGCCGGTCGCGGAGTCCGCTGTGTACTTCGCCTGTGTCGAGGCGGTGAACAACGCCCACAAGCACGCGCCAGGGGCGAACATCACGGTGGCTGTGCGGGACAGCGGGCACAGCATCGAGTTCGCGGTCGTCGACACTGGCCCCGGTTTCGACGACGCGGTGCCGAACTCCGGTCTGCGCAACCTGTTCGCGCGCGCCGAGGACGCAGGCGGCACGATCACGGTCCGCTCCAAACCGGGGATGGGGACGACCGTTACGGGTTCCATGCCTTACTGAGTAGACCCTCCGCGGTGCGCACGAGCACCTCGCACGCCGCGCGGTCACGCGCCCCGGTCGTCGGGCGCTCCGCATGTGCCCGCCACCGTCGCACCGCGTCCTGTGCCGCCGCATGGACCTCGTCGACGCCCGCGGCCGCGATCAGGCCGAGCCGGGTACGAGGATCTTTGCCTTGCGCGCCAAGCAGTCGTGTCACGTCCGCGGCGGCCGTGGGGCCGCCGCCGCGCAGCAGGCGGGATTCGCCACGGCCCAACTCGTCGAGCAGGTCGAGCTCGGCGAACTCGTGGGCCTCGGCGCCGATCTGCTCGATCGACCACCGCAGTGGATCGTCGGGCGGCAGTTCGGACATCAGCTCGCGGATGGCGACGACAGCGCGGCGGGCGGCGATCACCGGCCCCCACGTGACGAGCTTGCCCGCCAGCTCAGCTAGGCTCCCGGATTCGCTCAGCTCCACACGCTGTCGCGCGTACCGCAGTGTGGTCTGGAAGGCGGACGTCGGCGTGACGAGGCACAGCACCGCGTCGACCGAGCTGTGTGGCTCGTCCTCGGCGAGCAGATCTCGCGCGAGCGCCCAGTCGGCCGGTCCGCTGACCTCGACGACGGTCACGCCGAGCGCGACCGCGTGCGCCACGTCCGGTGTGCTGGTTGACGAATCCCGCACCACCGCGAGACGGGCGGGCTGCGTCAGCCGCTCGGCCACGGCGTCCCAACGAGACCGGTACGGCCCGTCCTCACCCGCGGCCGCCTGCCCCTGTCGCACCAGATCCCGCACCTGCCGGTAGAGGGCACTGCGCTCGAAGCGAGGTGACACGACCTCCGCGTCGGCGGGCTCGGGCCGTCGGGCCGCGCGGATCCAGATCTCAGCGGTGCCAGTCTTCTCAGCGCCGGTCTTCCCAGTGCCCGTCATCTCAGGGCCACCGTCGGTCACGGTGCACTCCATCTGGCCGCCGATCACGGCGATGCGTTCCGCGTCGTGCTCGAGCGCGGCCCGCAGGTCCTCAGCGGACAGTCCGGTCGACGCACCGACCCGCACCCGCGGCACGTGGTCGCCGCTGAGCTCGACGGTCACCGGCTCGGCGCTGCTCTCCGCGCCTGTCAACACGTTCAGCGTTGCCGCGACAGCGTGGTACAGCCCGGACTCGACCTGCCAGTCGGCTCGTCTGGCGAGGTCGCCGTCGAACCTGACCGGCCGGGGCAGCGTGGCCGCCAGTTCCTCGAGCGCGGCACGCGGCCCCCGATCGGGCAGCATCGCCGGGTACACCCCACGCACGACCGTCCGGAAGTCGTCGAGCAGGTCGTCCAAGGCGTCCCGCACCACTTCGAGCTCCTGGGACAGGGCCTCGCCCGTGCGCGGCGTCTCACACAGCCCACGCAGCCGACCGCGTACTGCGGCGAGGTCGCGCAAGGTGGTCATGGTGACGGCCTGGACGAGCCGCCGTCGCTCCAACTCCCGGACCTTGGCCAGTCGCGCGCGGCCCGCCGTCACCTCGCTGCGCAGCCTGCGAGCGCGAGCTTCGGCTCGTTCGCGTTCGCCGCGCAACTGCTCCAGCCGCACCACCACGCCGAGCCAGTCCGCGGTCTGCCGGAGCGCGGTGTGTTCCCGGACAGTCCACCGTCGGGGCTCGGCGACGTGCAGCGTGCCGCCGCCCGCCACCTCCGCACACGCCACCTCGTGGGTGAGATCGCCGGGTGTGAGATTGCCGGGTGTGAGATTGCCACCGTGCTCGGGCCACATCGCGACGACGGCCAACGAGTCGGCCTCCGCGACGCAGTACGCGACCTGCCCCTCGACCGTGTCGGACAGTTCACGGACGAGCGCGGTGACAACCTGGTCGGGCGGCGTGGTCGCCACCACTTCGTACGGGGACACGACTACCCGCCCCCGATGTGGGTCGCCCGTAGGTAGGCGAGCACGGCGAGGACGCGGCGGTGGTGCACGGTCGCGTCGCCCGGCAGGCTGAGCTTGGTGAAGATCGCCGCGACGTGCTTCTCGATCACCTTCGTCGACACGAACAGTTCGGTGGCGATCCCGTTGTTGGCTCGTCCCTCGGCCATCAGGCGCAGCACGTCGATCTCGCGGTCGCTCAAGGTGGCCAGCGGCCCGTCCGCGCGCTTGGCCGGTACCTCCACGAGCCGCTTGGCCAGCACCGGTTCGATCACGATCTCGCCGCTGGCGATCCGGTCCAGTGTGTCCGCGAGCACACGCACGCCCGCGATGCGTTCCTTGAGCCGGTAGCCGATGCGTTCGACGCCGATCTCCAGCACTCGCATCAGGTAGTGCGTCTCGGCGTAGTGCGACAGCAGCAGCAACCCGATCTCCGGGTGGTTCGCGCGGATGCGTTCCGCGGTCGTCAGCCCGCCGTCGGGCTCCGGTGGCATGCGGATGTCGAGGATCGCGATGTCGACCTGTTCCGTCGCGACGAGGGCGAACAGTGCGTTGCCGTCGGCGACGTTGCCGACGACCTCGTGTCCCGCCGCCTCAAGCAGCAGCACGAGCCCCTCGCGGAACAACGCACCGTCCTCGGCGATCGCTACTCGCATCGCAGCACCGCCCGGTGTGTGTGTCGGCCCGGCTCGCCGGGACGCTCCGCCGTGATACGCACGCGCACAAACCTCCTACCCCGCACCCGCACTGTTACGAATGTGCCTGGGCACAGCGTATGCAGATGGTCGGCGACCAGGAGACCGGTCCTGGACTTGGCGTCCTCGCCGAGGTCGCGTGCCGGCAGGTCGAGCCGCAACCGCAGGTCGAGCGACTCGGCCACGGACCCCAGCGCGGGCTTCAGCCCGGCGCTGACCAGCACCGGCGGGTAGATGCTCGTCCCCACCTTGCGCAAGTCGTCGATGATCCGGCACAGTGCGACCCGCGTGGCGTCGATCTCGGCGCCGGTCGCGGGATCGACGGTCGAGGTGGCGATCAGGTCCAGCTTCAACGTCAACGCGGCCATCCCGATGGCCACGTCGTCGTGCAGTGCCTGCTCGAGTCCACGGCGGTGCTCGGCGGCACCGCGAGCAGGGGCACGCAGCAGGCGGGGCAGCCATTCGTCCCACGCGGACAACCAGCGTGCAATGCCTGTCACTGTCTCAGCGTGCGGGGTGCGGCGGGCCCCGACAAGGGGGTGAGCCCCTCGGTTGGGTAGGGATATCCCTCGGATCGCCTGTCCGGGATTCATGAAGCGATCGTGAAGTCGGCCCGGCCATAGTTGTCGGTGACACACAGGCTGACCTGGAAAAGGACATGCGCGGAGCCAGATGCGGACTTCCCTCGTGAATCCACGGCGCTCGTCGGCGAACGCCAAGGAGGCGGCCATCGCCGTCGCCGTGCACGCCGCCGACCCGATGACCGCGCTCGGCGCGGCCAGCATTCTGCGCGGCGACGACCGGCTGACCGTGCTCGGCGACGCGGACATCGGGCAGGCCGAGGTGATCGTGGTGATCGAGGAGTCCATCGGCGAGAAGGTCTTCCGGTTCCTGCGCGAGGCCCGCGCCGCGTCACGGCAGGAGACGCCGCCGCGGTCGGTGCTCGTCACCGACCATTTCCGGGTCGACAGCCTGCTGACGGCGATCCAGTGCGGCATGGCCGCGGTGCTGCCGAGGACCAGTACCAGCGACGACGAGTTGGTGCGCACGGTCCACGCGGTCAGCCAGGGCGCGGCGTGCCTGCCGCCGTGGCTGCAGGGCAGTCTGCTGACCCAGCTCGACCGGATGCGGCGGGACGTGTTGGAACCCAACGGGCTCACCATGTCCGGTCTGTCCGCTCGGGAGCGTGACGTGCTCCGGTTGCTTGCCGACGGATGCAGCACCGAGGAGGTCGCCGTCACACTCGCGTACTCGGAACGCACGGTGAAGAACATCCTCCGCGGTCTGATGAGCCGACATGGCCTCAACAACCGTGCGCACGCGGTCGCCTTCGCCTGGCGTGTCGGAGTGCTGTAGCGCTATCCCAGCGGTGGAAAGGACATCTCATGGACGACAGGTTCGTTGTCGTCGACGACCTGATGGATCGGATCATCGACGAGCAGGAGGCCGGTTCGGCCGCCGACGAGACGACCGCAGCCGGGGCGCCGGAGTGGTCGTGGCCCGCGCGGTTACCCCGTGGAGCCTGACGGTTTATCCCGCTTTGGGGCGTTCGTCGTCCTGGGGCCGGGGTGTGATCCCGGCCGCAGTGAGCCGGTCGTTGGCGCGTTGTGCGAGCCACGCGGCTCCGAGCATGTCGTAGCGCGTGATCGCTTTCGCGTGTGCGGCGCGTGCTTCGTCCATGCGACCGGTTTCCGCGAGCAGCACGGCCGCGTCCTCCAGTGTCTGCGCCAGCTCGACCGGTCTGCCGACCGTTTCGTAGTGCCGGGCCGCGGTGAGCAGTTCGTCCGGTGCCTGGTTGATCATGCCCCGGCAGCGCACGAGCGCGGCAGCGGCCCGTGCGGGCGTTGTCTCCCGGCTGGCTTCCGCCGCGCACACGTCCAGCGCCAGCATGGCGATGCTGTGCTGGCCCGCGGCGAGTGCGATCCGGACGACGTCGGGGAGCCACTGGTGGCGCAGCATCATCGGCGAGTAGTGCTCGTCGATGATCGGCCGCAACGCGATCAGCGCGACCTCGCCGCGCCCGTCCCGTTCCGCCGCGAGTGCTTCCGCGACGAGCAGGAAGTCGCAGTTCTCCCGGTCCGCCGACGTGAGCATCGGCAGTTCGTCCGCCGCGGCGAGATGCGCGCCCGCCTGGTCCCTGTCGCCGCGGCAGGTCGCGATCAGGCTGGCGACGCCGTGCAGCAACAGCATCATCGGGCCGCTTTCCCGCAGCCCGTGGAACGTCACGTCGAGGTCCCACGTGGTGGCGATGTCGGCGAGTTCGGCCGTTGCCTGATCCCACTGGCCGGTCCAGAAATGGTGCACCGCGGCGGAAACCCACCGGCCGGACGGCAGGTGGTTGCGCCGCATGACCTCGTCGGCGTCGGCGACGGTCGTGCCCGCGTCCTCGATGCGGTCCAGGTTCTGCAGGCTGAAAAGCCGGTTGTCCAACAGGCTCACGTGCAGGTGCGCCAGCGTGGAGTCCGTGGCGCCCGCCGCGCTCACCACGGCCAGCGCTTCGTCGACGAACCGGAGCGCTTCGACGTGGTCGCGGCTGATCGAGCGCAGCAGCCACAGGTTCTCGAGCGCGTAGGCCTTGGCGAACGCGTCACTGACCCGTTCCGCGTCCCGGATCGCCTTCCAGGCGTTCGCCTCCGCGCCCGCCGAGTCGCCCGCGGTGCGTTGCCGCGCGGCCAGCAGGGCGAGGCAGCGCGCACGCCAGACGTCGGACATGTCGGCTGTGTCGATGGCTGTCCGCAGCGAGGTGACTGCCTGTGTTTCCATGCCGCGCCGGTAGAGCACGGTGGCCAGCATCCAGTGCATCTCGCCGGTGAGGTCGGGGTCGCGGGTGGTCGCGAGGACCGAGCGGACCTCGTCCTCGGGGGATTCGCTGAGGTGGTAGCGGACTCTGGCGAGGCTGGTGGTCAGCACGTCGAGTCTGTGGTCGGCCGGTCCGCAGGCCGCGACGGCTCTGGTGAGCAGTTCACGGCCGATGTCAGGGGCGCGTGCGGCGACCCGTTCGCCGTGTTCGTGCACCCAGGAGACCGCCCACGAGTCCAATGTGGACGAGGCGGTGACGAGTTGGCCCGCGATCGTCTCGACCGGCGCGCCGGAGCGGTCGAGGGCCTCGGCGGCCTGCCGGTGCAGCGCGGCCCGCAGTGCGGGGACCATGCGTTCGTAGAGCGCCTGCCTGATCAACGGGTGCCGGAACGCCATGCGCTCGCCGTTGGCGACGAGCACACCCGCTGTGGCGGCCTCCATGAGGGCGGTGAGGAACTCCGTCGGCTTGCGGTTGAGCACTGTGGACAGTTCGTCGACGCGGAACTCCGTGCCGAGCAACGAGGCGCGGCGCAGCACGTCCAGCGCTTCCGGCGAGAGGAAGCCGAGCCGGTGCTCGAGGGCCGAGATCAGCGAGGTCGGCGCGGCCTGGGTCGCGTCGGCCGTGCCGGACGCCACCCGCACGGCGTGCTCCCGGACCAGAGCGTCCACCAGTTCCTCGACGTAGAGCGGGTTGCCTGCGGCCCGCGCCGCCAACTGCCCGAGCCCCGGCCCCGGCACGGCGTTGAGCAGTCCCTGCATCAACTGGCCGACCTGGATCTCGGACAACGGATCGAGCCGCAGGAACGTGCCGCCCTCACGCGACACGGTGTCCCGCATGGCATCCAGGGCAGGCGTCTTCGGCAGTGGGCGGCACGCGGCCACCAGCAGCAGCGGCAGTTCGCCCGTCTGCCGCGCCAGCCTGTCCCAGACGAGCATGCTGGACTCGTCGGCCCACTGCATGTCGTCGATGACAAGGGCGAGCGGGCCGTCCGCGCACAGCTGACGCACCAGCTCGACCGTCGCGTCCACGACGGCGGGCAGGTTGTGGCTGGCGCCGACCAGGTCGCCGTGCGCCAGCGTCCGGTTGGCCAGCTCCGCCACCCGCACCCGGCGCGGGTCGCCGGAGGTCACCTCGACCTGCAGGCAGTGCAGGATGATCCGGAGCGGGAAGCGCCGCGCCAGTTCGTCGCCCGCCGCCCACCCGACCTGGACGCCCGCGGTGTCCAACTCGGCCAGGCCGGTGGTGAGCAGCTCCGACTTGCCGATGCCCGGTTCGCCGTCGATCCACACCAGGCCGCCGCGCCCGTCGGCCAGCCCGGCGAGCGCGTCGCGCAGCCAGGTCAGTTCCTTGTCCCTGTTGACGAAGCTGCGGGCACGCTGTCGTGGCCGGATGGCCCGGTTGACCACGGCCGACGGCGCCGCGCCGGACTCGGCGGGCAGCGCGAGTGCCGGATCGTTGAGCAGGATCTGCTGGTGGATCTCGACCAGGCGCGCCGCCGGTCGGCTGTCCAGCTCGTTCTCCAGTGCCTGCCGCGCTATCCGAAAGTGGTCGAGGGCGTCGGCCTGTCGACCGCTTCGGTACAGCGCGATCATGAGCTGGGCGCGCAGCCCTTCGTGCAGCGGGTACTGGGTGACCAGCGGGGTGAGTTCGGCGACCAGCTCCGCGTGCCGTCCGGTGGCCAGGCCCGCCTCGGCATGGGTTTCCAGCACGGCGAACCGGATGTCGGCAAGGCGCGTCCGCTGGGCCGCCGCGAACGGGCCGGGCAGCCCGGCCAGTGGCTCGCCGTGCCACAGCGCCAGTGCCTGGTCGGCGGTGTCCAACGCGGTGGCCGGATCGCCGCTGTCGAGCGCCGTGCGGGCATCACCCGACAGCGCCTCGAACATCGTGGCGTCGAGCGCGCCCGGCGCCAGGTCGAGCCGATAGCCGGGGGCCACCGACGGCAACACCGTGCTGGCGGCCCGGTTGGACCGGTTGGGCTCAAGGACGCGGCGCAGGCCGGACATGTACGTGTGGATGCTGCCGTCCGCTGTGGTCGGCGCCTCGTCGCCCCACACCGCCCTGATCAGCTCTTCCCTGGTCACCACGTGGTTGCGGCGCAGCGCGAGCACCGCGAACACGGCGCGTTGCCGGGTCGGTCCGAGTCGGATCTCGGTGTCACCCAGCCATGCCCGGATCGGGCCGAGGACCTCGACCCGCAGCGAACCGCCCAGTAGTGACTGTTGCCGGCGGCCCACCACCGCACTCCTTCCGATGAAGCTGAAACGGCCTCGCTTTGCTGGGTGCCTTGCGGATCCTATCGGCGAGGTCGGCACGGGACTCAACACGCAGCTTGCGCATCACGCCGGACAGGTGCACCTGCACGTCCCGGCGGGACAGCGCGAGATCGGCGGCGATGTCGGGATACGGCGTCCCCGCCGCGAACAGCTCGGCGATCAGTCGTTCGAGGTCGGACAGCGAGCTCCACCCGGTGACCGTCTGCTGGCCTGCCGACATGTCGACGTTCTTGACACCGAGCTCGCGGAGGCGTTTCACGGCGTGGTCGATGTCGGCCCTTGCCCCCAGGTCGGTCAGTACCGCCGACGCGTCGGCGAACGTGAGCACGGCGAGGCTGGACCGGTCGTGCTCGGCGAGGGCCACGGCGGCGTCCAGCAGAGCGATGGCCATTTCGACCGGCCTGCCGACCTCGCGCAGGTGCCGCGCCACGTCGAGCAGGCCATCCGGGTCCCGGTCGACGAGTGCCTGACACCAGCGCATCGCGGTGTGTCCACGGCCCGGGCTCGCCTCCCGTGACGCCTCCATCCCGCACACCCGCAAGGCCGCGGCGGCGCGGCTCTGGTCGCCGACCCGCAGCGCGAGCCGCGTGATCCGGGGCAACCACTGGTGTCGCAGCGTGGCCCTGCCGTACTTCGGGTCGAGGAGGGGATCCACCGCGTCGAGCGCCGCCTGGTCACCCAGCCGGATACCTGCCTCGAACGCACGGGCCACCACCAGGTAGTCGCTGTACTCCCGGTCCCGGTTGGTGACGATGGGATACGCCTCCACCGCCCGCAGGTGCGCCCGCAACCGGTCCATGTCCCCGCGATGGGCGGCGATCAGGGCCGCGACGCCGTGCTGCAACAGCGGCGACTGGGCGCTCGGGTAGTGGAACTGGGCGTCGCCGTTGCGCGCGACGAGGTCGAGGTGGGCGAGCGCCTCGTCCCAGTGCCCCAGCCAGTACTCGTGCACGGCGGTCGCGACGTGCGGACGTCCGGCGGGTGGCTGCAGGCGACTGCCGATGTAGCGCATCCTGGTGAGCGTGTGCGTGGCTTCGTCGAGCCGGTCCAGGTTCTGCAGCGAGATGGCGCGGCCGTCGAGGAGGTTGAGGTGCCACTGGGCGAGGTCGGGGTTGTGCCGGACGACGTCCAGCGCCGCCTCCGCGTGGGCGAGCGCGGCCTGGTGGTCACGCCGCACGGTCGCGAAGTACCACAGCTCTCGGCGCGCCTGCAGCGTTGCCTTCGCGTCCGACGTGTCCATCGCGTGGCGCAGGGCGGTCCTCGATGCCTGCTGCGCAGCGTCGAGGTCGTCGGTGCCGCGTTCGAACTGTGCCCGCAGCGACACGTACCTGGCGCGCCAGTACATCGGAACGGTCGGGTCGTTCTCGGCGGCGCGGAGGTCCTCGGCGGCCTTCTCGACAGCGCCCGCCTGGTAGTCGAGGTTGGCGAGGATCCAGCGCAGCTCGGCGTCGCCGGTCGTGGCGAGGACCGCCTCGGCTTCGGCCCTGGGGCGCTGGCCGAGCCGGAACGCCAGCCGCACCCGGTAGAGCGCGAGCGCGTCCTGGTGTTCCTTGTTCGCCGAGGTGCCCGCGACGGCGTGGCCGAGCAACTCCAGCGCGGTGGCCTGGTCCAGCGCGGCCACGGCTTCGATGTTGTCGAGCACCCACCGCACGGTCCACGAGTCGACCGGGGCCGCCTCGAGCAGTTGCGCCGCGATTCGCTCGACGGCCGCACCGGCCGTGGCCAGCGCCTCGGCCGCGTCCCGGTGCAGGGCGGCCCTGACTTCGGGAGCTCGCTCCTCGATCAGTGTCCGGGGCAGGGTGGCGTCGCGGAACGCGAGGCGCTGGTCGCTGTCGTCCAGCACGCCCGCTCCGACGGCCTCCTCCAGCGCCGTGGCGAGGTCGGCGGGGCCCGCACGCACCACCGCCGCGAGGTCGCCGAGGTCGAATCGCGGGCCGAGCAGGGCCGCCCAGCACAGGATGGACTGGGTGCCCGAGGTGAGCGCGCCGATCCGGTCGCGGGTGAGGCTGGCCAGCACGTCACTCGGGTCGACCTGGTCGGCGTCGAGGTCGGTGACTCCCGCGGTCACGCACAGCGCGTGGGCTCTGGTCATGGTGTCGAGCAGCTCGTTGACGAACGACGGGTTGCCCGCCGCGGCGACGAGCAACTCCCGCAGCCTCGGGCCGCACGGCGCCCCGAGGTGGAGCTCGGCGAGCGTGACGACCTCGTCGGAGGCCAGCGGTCCGATGGTCCTGACCCGGCCGCCGGTCGCGTCGACCGCGCCCTGCAGCCGTCCCGGCCGCAGCTGGGCGGGCAGCTTGCGGAACACACCCAGCAACAGCAGCGGCAGGCGTTGGGCCATCTGGGCAAGCCGGTGCCACACCAGCAACCCACTGTCGTCGGCCGAGTGGAGGTCGTCGACGACGAACACCAACGGCCGGGTGGCGCACATCTGCTCGACGAGGGGGGCGACGCTGTCGACCGTGTCGGACGGCGAGCCCCAGACGACCGCGTACGCGTCGTTGTCCGGTTCGGCGAACGCAGTGGCGACCAGTGCCGTCTTGCCGATGCCCTGCACGCCCTCCACGCCGACACAGTCGCCGCGGCCGTCGAGGAGATCGCGCAGCAGCGAGCGCAGCCAAGCGACGTCGTTGTCCCGGCCGACCAGGACAGATGGAGAGGCGGGGCGGGAGGTGCCCGACAGGGTGGCCGCGCGCTCGGTGCCGTGTCGTGGCGTCCAGATGCCCGCGTTGATGGCGTCCGCCGACACCGGCTGTCCGGCCACGATGTCCTGGTGGATCCGGCGCAGCGCCGGTCCCGGCTCGATGCCCTGCTCGTCGACCAGCATCCGTTCGGTGTCCCGGTACAGCTCGACCGCCTCGGCGCGCCGCCCGGCCTGGTTCAACGCCACCATCAGCAGCCCTCGCGCGGTCTCCCGCAGCGGGGCCGCGGCGACCAACTCGGGCAACTCGTTGACCACCGTCTCGTGGTCGCCGCGCAGCAACAGCAGGGCGCTGCGGCGCTCCACCGCGGTGATCCGGCTTTCCTCAAGGCGAGGCCGCTGCGTCTCGGCGAACAGTCCGGGCACGCCGTGCAAGGCCTCGCCCTGCCACAGCGCGAGCGCGGCGTCCAGCGCGTCGACCGCGGCGCCGAGGTCACCGGCGGCCCAGTGCCGTTGTGCCTGCTCGTGGTGGGCTGCGAAGAGCCGCTCGTCGAGCTGTTCGTCAGCCAACCGCAACGTGTAGCTGGTCTGAACTGTGGCGAGCACCGTGGAGTCGGCTCGTTTGCCGCGTTGCGGATCAAGCGCTCTGCGCAAGTCGTGGATGTAGGTGTGCAAAATTCCGACGGCCTTGGCCGGTGGGTGGTCGCCCCAGAGCCCGTCGATCAGCTCCGCCCGGGAGACGGTCTCGTTCGCGTGCATGGCGAGGATGCTGAGGACAGCGCGGCGCCCACCGCTGCCGAGCTTGATCTCGGCGTCGCCCAGCCAGGCGCGCACCGGGCCGAGCACATGGACTCGTGGGGAGAGCCCGGAAGGAGCACCGAAGGCGACCATTCACTCAGATCCGTTCCGCCGCATGGAGGAAGTCAACAATGTCGGTGGAGTCGGCGGTCATCAACCGAACCCGTTGGGAACGACGTATGAGGGCGCCCGATGGTTGACCCATGGCGTCCACAATGTGTTGCACGAGGACAGTCGGCCTACCTGTGCGAACCTGTTCAATCGCAGCCCGTCCGCCGTGTGAGGACCGGCGGTGTGGCCATCGGCGACCGGAACTTCGGCGCACATGACAACGAGAATATGCCCGAGGTGGCCGGTCCGGACCTCCGGCGTACGTCGGTGAACGAGCCAACGACACGAAACACCGTGCTCGTGGGCTTGTCGTCGGCCTTGTGTGAAGGTGGACACGCTCTCACGGGCCGCTTGTTGTCCGATATGGACAGAAGCTCGCGGATCTCCGATCACGTCCCCGGGCGCGCGTCGTATTCGGCGCGGGCGGCGTCGATGTGTGTCATATGCGTGATGCTCCACTCCAACAAGGGCAGGGCGGCGGCACGGAGTGTTCTGCCCATCGGGGTGAGCTCGTAGCTGACGTGCGGCGGCATGACGTTGCGCACGGTCCGGGTCAGGATGCCGTCGCGTTCCAGGGCGCGCAGGGTGACGGTGAGCATGCGCTGACTGATGCCGTCGATGCCGCGCTTGAGTTCGGTGAACCGGCGTGGCCCCTGACTGAGATGGCGCACGACCAGCAGCGACCACTTGTCCCCGACGATGTTCAGCACTTCCCGGGTCCGGCACGCGTCGTCCTGCTGCTGCTTGCCCGTTGTGGCGGTCATGGTTACCTCCCGGGAACCGGGGCACCGGAATGTGCCTTGTTGCCCGACCGGTGTCGGACGCACCACCATGGTCATGGTTCCTAAACAGTACCGAGTTATGAACAGTAACCGCCAGTGTCCCGTGCGCTGCCGCACGGGGAAAAGGACAGTCATGTCAACATTTCTGCTGGTCCACGGCGCTTGGCACAGTGGCAGGTGCTGGCAGCGGGTGGTGCCGCTGCTGGAGTCGGCCGGGCACCGGGTGCACGCGCCATCGCTGACCGGCTACGGCGACAAGGCGGATCTGCTCAGCCCCGAGGTGGGGCTCGGCACACACGTCGACGACGTCGTCGACCTGATCACCGATGAGGACCTCACCGACGTGGTCCTCGTGGGGCACAGCTACGCGGGACTGGTCATTTCGTCTGTGGCCAACCGGGTTCCGGACCGGATCGGGCAGCTGGTGTACCTCGACGCGATGGTCCCGCTGGACGGTGAGACCGCGGTCGACGTCCAGCCCGTCACCCAGCGTCTGATCGACCTCGCCGCAAGCTCCGGCAGCGGCTGGCGCATTCCTCCGCTGCCCGAGCAGCCGCCACCTTTCGGCTTGTTCGGAGTCACCGACCCGGCGGATATCGCCTGGCTGCGCACGATGCTCTCGGATCAGCCGGTACGTTGCCTGCAGCAACCGGTCCGCCTGGACAACCCGGCTGCGAACGCGATCCCGCGCACGCACATCCACTGCGTCGGCGCGAGGCCGGAGGGCATCACCCGACGGCCAGTGCCCGCCGTACAACCCAACGGTTCCGCGGCGCGAGTGTGGGAGTTGCCGACCGGCCACGACTGCATGATCACGATGCCCGCCGAGCTCAGCGAGCTGCTGCTCAAGCTGGGCAGCTAGGGCCTGTGCGTGCGATCGTGCGCCGGTTCGAGAACACTTCCGCCATGGCACTTGGCAACATCACGCTCGACCACGCCCGTCGACTCGACGCCGAGGACGTGCTGGCCGGGTTGCGGGACCGGTTCGTGCCGATCGAGGATCCCGGTGTCGTCGCCTATCTCGACGGCAATTCACTGGGTCGTCCGCTGCTGTCCACAGCGGAACGGTTGCGCGAACTCGTGCACCGGGAATGGGGCTCGCGGCTGATCCGCTCGTGGGACGACGGCTGGCTCGCGCTGCCCGAGCGGATCGGCGACGAACTCGGCGCGGTCGCCATCGGCGCCGCCGCCGGTCAGGTGATCATCGCGGACTCGACGTCGGTGTGCCTGTACAAGACGCTTCGGGCAGCGTTGGCGTTGCGTCCGGGGCGTACCGAGATCGTCACGGACACCTCGAACTTCCCGACCGACCGGTTCATCGTCGCGAGCGTGGCCGGGCAGTTCGGCCTGGCGGTCCGGTGGATCGACTCGGATCCGATGGCCGGTGTGCGTCCCGAGGACGTCGCGGCGGCCGTCGGCGACCGCACCGCGGCGGTCGTACTGTCCCATGTGGACTACCGGTCCGCGGTGATCGCCGACATGCCCGCGATCACCGGGATCGTGCACGACAGCGGCGCGCTCGTCGTGTGGGACCTCTGCCACAGCGTCGGTTCGCTGCCGGTCGAACTGGACACCGCCGACGTCGACTTCGCGGTCGGCTGCACCTACAAGTTCCTCAACGCGGGGCCGGGAGCGCCCGCGTTCCTCTACGTCAACGCCCGGCACCACGGCGACTTCGCCCAGCCCATCACCGGCTGGATGGGGGCGGCGGACATCTTCGGCATGACCGACCGGTACGAGCAGGCGCCGGGCATCCGCGGCGCGTTGTCCGGGACACCGTCGATCCTCGGTATGGCCGGGGTGGAGCAGGGCGTCAAACTGGTGGCCGAGGCCGGGATCGACCGCGTCCGCGCCAAGGCTCAAGCGCTTGGCCGGTGGACGATCGAGCTCGCCGACGCCTGGCTGGTCCCGCTGGGGTTCACGCTCGCCTCGCCCCGTTCCGACGAGCTGCGCGGCGCGCACGTCACCCTGCGGCACGCCGAAGCGGAGACGCTTTCCCGTGCGTTGATCGACAACGGTGTGCTCATCGACTTCCGCAACCCCGACGGCATCCGGTTCGGCCTCAGCCCGCTCACCACGACGTTCACCGAGGTCTGGCACGCCGTTGACCACGTCCGCCGACTCACGGGCCGTTGTTGACGCGTGCCGCGAGGGCTCCGGTGGTCGCGCCGCACTGGAGGTAGTGGGTCGCGCGGTGGAAGTCGAAGCTGTGGATGCTGTCGGTGATGTCGGCCGTCACGCCGCTGAACGAGCGGGAGATCCCGTTGCGTGGCACGGCGATGATGTCGCCGGGGTCGGCGATGTTGATCCACTGGGCCACACCGGGCGGGCACGCGGTGGGTGCGCGCAGGCGGTCGAGGACGATGTCGGGCATCGCCAGCGGGGACCCGAGGGTGATCAACAGGTCGACATCCGGGTGCGGATGTGTCGTGAGGGCCTCGTAGGTGACCACGGAACCGAGGGAGTGCGCGAGGATCACGCTCGGCCGGTGCCGCTCGACGGCGTCCGCGACATCCTGGATGGCCGACGTCCGGCGGGGCGTGTCGTCGAAGTAGGTGTGCACCTCGCGGAAGAACGTCGTGATGAACTTCCTGGCGAGACGGCTGTCCAGCCCGAACCGTGCCGACACCCACTCGACGAACGCACGCACCGGCGCGGTGATCCGGCCCTGCGGTGTCTCGTCGGGCGCGCCGAGGAACTGGGCCCAGCGGATGATGTCCCGCTGGACCGGCTCGGGCAGGTGCGCGAGGTCCTCGTCGCCTTGCGCGATGTCCTGGGACAGGCGGTGCGCGTAGTAGGCGACGGACATGTCCAGTCCGGTTGGCATGCTGAGGTTCCTGTGCAACGCCGTGGACCACCGACGGGTCAGCAGGCCCGAGGCGGCCACCGGATCCAGTCCTGCCTGGTAGTTGCCGACGCCGTGGACACCGAGTATTCGCGTTCGGGTCATCGATCGCTCCTCCCTGTGCGTAGCATTGTCCATTCAGTTGCTGCCGGGAGGTACGCCGTTGCGAAGGGCGTTGGTCGTCGCTGTCTCCGAGTTCGGTGGATCCGACACGGAGGAACCCGCCATCGACGATCCGACGCCGCTGCCCTTCGCCCCCCAAGCGGTCGACGAGATGCGCTCGGCGCTGAAAGCCGTGGGATACTCGCTGCTCCCCACGAGTGATGAGCCGGTCGCGGCCTCGCTGGGCGAATCGGTCCGGCAAGCGGTGTGCGGACCGCACGACGCGCTGATCGTCCACGTGCTGAGCCACGGCTACCTCAGCGGGAGAACCGGGTCGTTGTACGCACTGGGCAGCGACGGCAGGCATCATCCGGACACCGCCGTCGAGGGCTGGCTGAAACTGGTCGAGGAGTTCGAGCGGTGCCCACACACGCTGTTCCTGCTCGACCTCTGCTATTCGGGGACGGCCACGCGACTGCCGTGGCAGCTGCGCACGGCCGACGGGCTGGGCAGGGCCTGGGTGCTGGCCGCGTCAGCCGAGGACCGGGAGGCGTACAGCGGACGGTTCACCCGGGCCATGACGGTTGTCCTCGACCATCTCGTCAACGGCAGGCTCGACATCGACTCGTCGACCGAACTGGTGCCACTCAGCACGATCGTGCGCGCGCTGCGCAAACAGGTCATGCTGCTGACAGCGGCCGAAGGCGGTATGCAGCAGCGGGTCACCGCCACGGTCGTGGAACTGGGCTCGGAACCGGACCTGCCGTTCTTCAGCAACCCCCACTACCGCGAAGGCGCACGGTCACTGTCCGGCCAGGTGGACGAGGCGATGTGGCCGTGGCTCGCGGACATCGACGACCTGCTCGACGCACGGCACTTCGTGGGACGTGCCGGTGGACGCCTGTCCTCGGTCTCGCCGACACTGCCCGGCCGTTTCCAGGGCCGCGGTGCCCTGTTGCGTCACCTGGCCGACTGGATCGACGGCACCCCGGACGCCGAACCGGGCAATCTGCGCGTCGTGACCGGCAGCCCCGGCAGCGGCAAGTCCGCGTTGCTGGGTGTGCTGGTCTGCGCCGCGCATCCGGTGCTGAGCGAACCGACATCCACACTCTGGCACCACGTTCACCACGTCCCCTCGGTGTGTCACGTGCTCGCGGCGGTGCACGCGCGTCAGCGTGACGTGACCGAGTTGGTGGAGTCGATCGCCCGCCAGCTGCGACTGTCCCCTCGGCCGGGGCAGCGGTGGTCGCCGATCACGCTCGCGTCGGCGATGCGCGCCATGAGCGAACAGCCGGTGGTCATCGTCGACGCGGTGGACGAGGCGAACTCGCCAGCCGCGGTCGCGACCGACCTGCTGGCTGTCCTGGCCGCGGCTCGTCGGCCCGACGGTGTGCCCGCGGTTCGCGTCCTGGTCGGGCTGCGTCGGCAGGAGGAGTTCGCCGCGTTGTTCGCCGCCGGGGAGGTGCTCGACCTCGACGAGATCCTCGTGACCGACCTGCACGACGATCTTGTCCGGTACGTCCTGGACACCCTGCGGTCCAGTGGCGTCCATCGAGGCGCGCAACGCCGCCGGACGCGTGAAGCGATCGCCGCGAGGATCGCCCGGCACCTCGTCGAGAACCGTCCGCGGGCCGAGCTTGGCGAGTTCTTCGTGGCGGGCCTGGTCGCGCACCTGTACGCCACCCGGAATCCCGACACCACAACCGACCTGCCAGTGCCGACATCCCTGCTGGAGGTGCTTTCCCTGCACCTGCGTGTGCTGGAGGACGGTCCGGCACACGGGATGGCTGTGCTGAGCGCGGTGGCGCACGCACGCGGTACGGGCATGCCGTTGAGCGTCATCAGCGGACTGGTGCCGGGACTGGTCGACATCCAGGGGATACTGGAAAGACTGCGGTTCTACGTCCGTACCACTGTGGACACTGACGGGACACGGCTCTATCGGTTGTCCCACCAGAGCCTGGTCGAAACTCTCCGCGGGTCCGGCTCCCAGCTGCACCGGATACTGGCGTCGATCCGTCTGGACACCGGTCCACTGCGCTGGGACGTCGCCGAACCGTACCTGCTGCGGCACGCGATCCAGCACGCCGTGGACGCGGACGAGCGGGACATGCTGCTGGCGGATCCGGAGTTCCTGGTGTACGCCGATCCCACGGCGGTGGTCGCGGAACTGGACTCGGCCGTCGCTCCGCGCGCGGTCCGGCAGGCCACGATCTATCACGCCACGTACGCCCAGCACCGCGACGCCTCGCCCGAGCTCCGACGGCAGCTCCTGGCGATCGAGGCCGCGCTGCACGGCGACAACCAGATCGCCGGAGACCTGGCCAGGACAACCTACTGGCGGCCGTCTCGACTGGCGGCGCACCTGAGCAAGGTGATGTCCGTGGATGTCACCGTGTTCGACGGGCGCGCGGCCGTCGTGAGCGGCGACAGTGACGGCAGGCTGCGGGTCCATGACTTCGACGGGAACATGGTGGCGAAGGCCAGGATCGACGCCTGCGTCCGTGCCGTCTCCTGCGGTTACGGGTTCGTGGTCGTCGGCGGGGACAATGGTGTTGTCGCCAAATGGGATCCGTCTGCCGAACAGGTCTACCTCCCGCCGCAGCACCATTCAGGGCGAGTGTGGGCAGTCGGCGTGGCGGAGTCCGGCCACGTGGTGACCGGCGCCGCCGACGGTGGCATGATCCGCTGGGACTTCGCTTCTGCGGCACCCCATCGGTTTGCCATGGGCTCAGGGAGAGTCCGCGCGGTGGCCTACGAACGCACGGTGGCGGTCAGCGGAGGAAACGACGGCCGGGTCTCGGCGTGGGACTTGTTCGACGACATACTGATCGCGACGGTGCCGGGGCACCAGGGCGGAGTGAGCGCTGTCGAGTACCTTGACGGGCTTGTCGTGACGGCGGGGGAGGATGGCATGCTTCGCCGATGGCGACTGTCCGATCTACAGGTCGTCGGTGAACCGCTGCACGCGCACTCCGGGCGAGTCGTCGCGGTGACCACGATGCGGTTGTGGGACAAGGCCGTGGCTGTCAGCACTGACGGATCGGACATCCGCACATGGGACCTGGAATCCGGTGATCTTCTCGACACCACAGTCTTTCCCCGTCCGGTGACCGCGCTGGCAAGCGGGCCGGGCGGGCAGCTGGTCGTGGCATCAGGCCACTACATCCTCATGATGGCGGGTGGTTGAGGTGACGTCGGTGACGACGCGGCCCGGGGCGCTCAGCCTGATCGACACGCGTGTTCTCCTGGTGGGCAACGGTACGCACAGCGGCCGGTCCTCCTTGCCGTCGTTGCCGTCCGTCGCGGACGCCGTGACCGAACTCGGCCGTGTCCTGGTCTCCGAGTGTGGCCTGGATCCGGCGAATCTGCGGTCGCTGATCGACCCGGACGACCCGCTCGAGTTCGGCCAGACCCTCAGGGAGTCCGCCGACCAGGCAGCGGATGTCCTGCTGCTGTACTACATGGGCCACGCGCTGATCAGCCCGAGCGGGGAGCTGTACCTGGCCACACACTCCACACAGGACCATTCGCACGGGCTGGCGTACGACGCCGTCCCGTACTCGATGGTCAAGGACATGCTCAGTGCGTGCCGCGCCCGGTCGATGGTCGTGATCCTGGACTGTGCCGTCCAGGAAGACGCTCCGACGGACATCATCGGTGCCCGAGCCGCTGTGCCCGGCGCGTACGTACTCGTGTCGCTGTCCGACGGCCGCAACGAGTTCACCACCGAGCTGACCAGGTTGCTGTCCACCGGCCATCCCGCAGCGCCGTCCACGATCACGTTGGAGGACGTGTACACGCACCTGTCGCAGGCGCTGCCAGCGGAAGGCCAGGCACGGCCGGTCCGGCACTCCGCTGGCGATGCCGGTTCGCTCGTGCTCGCCACGAACGAAGCGTCCCAAGGCGAGATGCCCAGACAGGCGCCGTCCAGCCCGTACCCTGGGCTGAGCGCCTTCACCGCCGAGGACGCGTCTTTCTTCTTCGGCCGCGAGCACCTCGTGGCCCGGCTGCTGGACAAGGTGACGAGCGTGCCGCCAGGTGAGCTGGTTGCCGTGGTGGGCCAGGCCGGATCCGGCAAGTCCTCCATGCTGCGAGCGGGCCTGATCCCGGCGCTACGGGCGCGATCCATTGCCCACGCTGTGCTTGTCCCGGGTGCTCAGCCGGTCGCGGAACTCGACAGAGTCCTGGAGTTGGGTCTGCCAAGCCGATCGGTCCTGATCGTCGACCAGTTCGAGGAGCTGTTCACGCTCACGCAGCCAGAGGCCCGAGAGGAGTTCCTGACAAGACTGACCGGAAGGATCGCTGATGACTGCGTAGTGGTCTTCGCTGTCCGCGAGGACTTTTCCGGTCGTTGCGCCGAAACCCATCCCGCTGTGCGGCAGTCTCTTCGAGACAATGCGGTACATGTCGACCCGATGTCCAAGGAGGAGTTGCGCGCGGCGATCGTCCTGCCCGCCGCGGACAGAGGGCTGCGCCTCGAACCAGGGCTTGTCGAGCTGCTGCTCAGCGATCTCGGTGTCGACGACAGCGATGATGCTTCGACGGACGCGTTGCCGCTGCTGGCACACACTTTGCGGCTGATCTGGGCACGACGACGAGGTGATGTGCTCACCGTCGAGGCATATCAGGAAATCGGCGGGTTCCGCAGCACGCTGCTGCAGACCGCGGACCAGCTCTACGATCGATTGTCCGAAGAAGACCAGAGAATCATGCGGGCGGTCCTTCTCCAGTTGGTGGAGTTCAGCGCTGACGGGACGGTGCGGCGGAGACGGGCGCGCATCGACGACCTGCCGACGGCCGGTCGTGTGCTGGACTGGATGACGTCGAGCCGTTTGCTGGCACTGAGTTCCGACTACGCCGAGCTCATTCACGACACGGTCCTCGGATGGCCGCGCCTGCGCCAGTGGATCACCGAGGAACGGGAGCTCCTGGAGTCCGTGCAGGAGCTCAGGGAACAGGCGGATCGTTGGGAAGCCAATGACCGCCACCGTGGCTACCTGCTCGTCCATCCGGGTTTCGCGACGGAGCTCGCCGGTCGGGTCCACCTGTCGGCCACGGCACATGAATTCATCAAGGCAAGCCAGCGCGAAAGCCGTTTCGCACAGCGCAGGAGAGTACGCCGCAAGCTGACATTCTTCGTCCTCGCTGTTCTTTCTCTGGCAGCGGCAGTGGCCATCGCGGCGACGGTGACCGTGTGGGACAGGCTTGGGAGTGAAGTGGGCGCCGCGGAGGTGCGGCTGACGGCGGGCACGATCGCCCAGCAGGCCGAGTCGATTCGCGCTTCCGATCCACGTGCGTCGATGCTGCTGGCGGTCGCGGCCTGGCGCACCTCCCCGACAGCCGACGCTGTCAGCGCGCTGTTGAGCGCACAGGGAATCGGTGATTCCGGCGTCCTACTGCGCCGCAACGGCCCCATCACCGCCATGACGACGAGCGGCTCGTCCGTCGCCGTCGGGGAAACCAGCGGCAACGTGACCCTGTGGAGTCCGGCTGGGACGAAAGAGGTGTCCGCGGCCGGTTCGGTTCGGTCGATCGCCTACGCACCCGATGGCCGTGTCCTCGCGGTCGCCAGTGACAACGCTGTCCAGTTCTTCGACCTGGCGGACCAACCTGTGCAGCGTGCCGCCTTGCAAGGCGGGGCGGTCGGTGTGGCGTTCAGTGCCGACGGCCGCACGTTCGCCACAACCGACAAGAGCCAGACACGAATCTGGGACCTGACGGATCCCGTCACGCCACGAGCGACGGCCACATGGCCGGGAGCAGCCAAGGTCTCCTTCGGTCCGGACGGCAGACTTTTCGCCACTGCGGGGAATGGAGAAGTCGTTGTGTCGGACGCTGTGTCAGGGCAACGGAGTGTCACGCGCGTCCTGCGGGACGCCCAGGATGTCACGTTCGGCAATCGTGGCCTGGTCGCGGCCGGTGGTGCGGACAAGTCGGTCGCCTGGTTGTCTCTGGACGAGTCCGGCCGGGTGGCTCAAGCGTTCACGTACACCGGTCACACTGGATCAGTGTTGACCGTCGCGCAGGGCGATGACCTGATTGTCTCGGGCAGTGTGGACAACACGGTTCAGGTCCTGCGGATGGGGGATCCACCCGGCCTTGTTCGCACCGCGACTCTTCTCGGGCACACCGGTGTGGTCACTGCGGTGGCCGTCACCGCGGACGGGAAGGTCGCCAGCGCCGGAACTGACGGCACAGTCCGGCTCTGGGACCTGGACCCGCGGCGAACGGCCGATCACCTGTGCAAAGCCGCGGGTGGTGACCTTTCCACCGAGCAGTGGGCGCGTTACCTGCCTGACGTGCCCTACCGATCAGCCTGCGACTGAGCGTCAGCTCACTGCCTGCCGTACCAGCTCGGCGATCCTCGCCTCGGCTTTGGCCGTCATCTCGGCCACCGCGAACGTGCTCGCCCACAGCACGCCGTCATCCAGGTTGGCCTCGTCACTGAAGCCGAGCGTCGCGTACCGCGTTTTGAACTTCGTCGACGGCTGGAAATGACACACGATCTTGCCGTTGCGGGCGTACGCGGGCATGCCGTACCACAGTTTCGCGGTGAGTTCCGGAGCGTTGGCCTTGATCAGGGCGTGCAGCTTCTCGGCGATCACGCGGTCGGAGTCCGTCATCTCGGCGATCTTCGCGAGCACGTCGTTCTCCGGGTCGGCCTTGGTGCTGCGCCGGGTGCCCGCCTTCAGCTCCTTGGCACGCTCCTTCATCGCGCCGCGCTCGTCCTCGGTGAAGCCGTCGTAGTTCTTCGTGGTTGCCATGGGATTGTTCCTTTCAGGAGGTGGGGGACTACCAGGAGCCCGCTTGCTGGCGGGTCGGTGCGTTGAGACGGTTGAAGGCGTTGGTGATCGCGATGTTCAGCAGCAGCGCGGCCAGTTCCTTGTGGTCGAAGTACTTGGCGGCCACGTCCCACACCTGGTCCGGCACCGCGTCCGGGCGGTCCGCGAGCCGGGTCACGGCCTCGGTCAGGGCCAGCGCGGCGCGTTCCTCGTCGGTGAACCAGGGCGTCTCCCGCCACGCGGCGACCGCGTGGACCTGCTCCGCGGTCGCGCCCTGCCGCTGGGCCTGGTGGGCGCCGCCCGCCACGCAGGGGCCGCAGCCGTTGATCTGGCTGGCCCGCAGGTGGCTCAACGCCAGCAGCTTGCCGTCCAGCCCGGCGTCCGCGATGGCCTTGTTGACGTCCATCAGTGCCTGCATCGCTCCGGGGATCAGCATCGCCGGGTTCGGCATCCGCTCGGTCGGCATCGGGATTCTCCTTCGTCGTCGGTGTTGCTGACAGGTGTGATCCGACCATCGGCAGCACGGTCCGCGCGCGGCCCGTGGGACACCGTGGGACACCCGCAACGCCGTCTAGCTGCGCAAACGCGTCGTCGTTCGGTGTGGCTGGAGCGGGACAAGGTACGGTGTCGCATGTGTCGAGCCCGCAGGAGCGACTGGTCGCCCAGCTCGCACGGATCAAGGACCTGAGTGGGCTCAGCCTGCGCGCCCTCGCCCGCCAGACCGGCCTGAGCAGCTCGTCTCTGTCCCGCTACCTCAACGGTCAGCTCGTGCCGCCGTGGGAGGCCGTGGTGGCGCTGTGCCGGGCCGTGAGCCGCGATCCGCGGCCGCTGCGCGCGATGTGGGCCGAGGCGGACAAGACCGGGCCCGCGCCCGCCCCGCGCCGCAACGACCTGCCGGGGGACCTGACGGACTTCACCGGCCGCGAGACGGAGTACGCGCAGGTCGAGCAGCTGCTGCGGACTGCGGGCGTGGTCGCGGTCGACGGCATGGCGGGCGTCGGCAAGACCAGCCTGGCCGTGCACGTCGCCCACCGGCTCGCCCCGAGGTACCCGGACGGCGGGCTCTACCTCGACCTGCACGGCTTCACCCCCGGTCAGGAGCCGGTGCAGCCCCAGGTCGCGTTGGGCCGGTTGCTGGACGCGCTGGACGTCACACATCCCCCGGCCGGTGCCGACGAACGCGCGGCGCTCTGGCGGTCGGAGCTGTCCCGGCGGCGAGCGTTTGTCGTGCTGGACAACGCGGTCGACGCGGAGCAGGTGCGCCCGCTTCTTCCCGGCGCGGGGAAGTCCGCGGTCCTGATCACCAGCCGGACACGACTGGTGAGCCTCGACGGAGTGCCGCCGGTGTCACTGGCGCCACTGGCTGACGACGACGCGGCGCACCTGTTCAGCCGGGCCGCCGGGATCCCGCTCGCCGAGCAGGACGCGGTCGGCCAGGTGCTGCGGGAATGCGGCGGGCTGCCGTTGGCGCTGCGGATGGCGGGCGCGAGGCTTCGCCACCGTCCCGGGTGGACGGTGGCAGTGCTGGCGGAACGGCTGCGTGGCAACGTCAGCCGGTTCGACGCCGTGTTCGGTATGTCGCTGCAGCAACTCGACACGGACCAGCGCCGCCTGTTCCGGTTGCTGGGTGTGCTGCCCGGTGACGACTTCGACGCGGCGGTGGCGGGTGTGCTCGCCGACATGCCGCCCGGCACGGTCGACGCGGTGCTTGAGGAACTGGTCGACGCCCACCTGGTGCAGGAGCCCGCGCCGGGCCGGTACCGGATGCACGACCTGATCCGGCGGTACGCGGCGGACCTCGCCACCGCTGAGGAACCACTGGCCGAACCGGCCCTGCGCCGGGTCGTGAACCACTACCGGGCCCAGGCGGTAGCCCACGACCAGATGCTCCCGTCACCGCACCGCGGCACGCCGTCCCCAGGTGACCCGGCCGCCGCCATGGCCTGGTTCGACCTGGAGTACCTCAACCTCATAAGCGCCTTCGACGCGGCCGTGCGCCTCGGCGTCGACGAGGTCGTGGCCGAGCTGCCGCAGGCCATGCGAGTCTGGTTCTTCCGACGCCGGGGAACCGACGACCAGGTGCGCCTGCTCGACGCCGCCGCGGCGGCCGCAGCCCGGCTTGGCCTGAACCAGCAGCGCGCCGCATTGCTCTCGGACCTCGGCTTCGCCCACGCGGCGGCTGGGCGTCTCACCGAGGCGCTGGCTGCTTACGAACTGGCCGGGCACAGTGTGCAGGACGACGACAGCCTCGCGGCCGGTCTGGCGTTGCGGACCGGCTTCGTGCGCCGGGACCTCGGCGACCTCGACACAGCGCGGACCTGCTTCCGGCGAGCACGCGAGCTGTTCGAGAAGACCGGGCATTCCGGCGGACAGTCACAGGCGTTGGCCTTCGAAGGATGGGTGACACTCCATCTTGGACAGCGTGACGAGGCCGTCGAGCTCGCCAGAGCGTCCGTCGCCATGGCCGAGGGGGCCGCGCGGATCACCGGACTGGTCACCCTCGGTGTCGCGCTCGCACCAGAGGATCCCGAGGAGTCACTGCGGTCGCTGCACGACGCACTGCGGCTGGCGGAGCAGAACAACCTGCGGCACAACCAGGCGTGGTGCCACAACTATCTCGGTGTCGCACTGCGTGTCATGGGCCAGCCCGAGCAAGCGCTCGAGCAGCACCAGCGTGCCGTCGAACTGCTGGAACCACTGGCCGAGGTCCAGTTGGAGATCGACTGCCTGCGCACCTACGCCGAGACGTGCCGTGTGGCCGGGCGCCACGACGAGGCCGCGGCGCTGCTCGACCGGATCGCCAGGATCAGGCCTGGTTCGCGGCCCGCTTCACGGTCCTGATCACGGGTGCCGTCTCGATGTGCCGGACGGCGGGCAGCGCGGCCACCCCGGTGGTCAGGTACCGGTACAGCTCCCGCTGGTTCGCGCACACCACACTCGCGCACAGGTTCGTCGGTCCGGTTGTGGCGGCGGCGAACGCGATCTCGGGATGCCCGGCCAGTGCCGCACCGGCCTCCTCCAGGTGCGCGGGCGCGACCGAGAGCCACAGCAAGGTGCGCGGGCCGACGCCGAACACATCGCTGTCGACGTCGATGTCCAGGTACAGCACTCCGCGTTCGCGTAGCTCCGTCATCCGGCGCCGGACTGTCGTCGGCGACCAGCCGGTCACCGAGGCCAGCTGTTCGAGCTCGGTTCGTCCGTCGAAAGCCAGTGTGGCCAACAGCTTGCGGTCGCCGTCGTCGAGCCGCACCGGTCCCGGCCGATGCGTCACGGGAGGCGGGCGCAGTCGCTCGATCGCCTTCTCGTCCAGCGAGCCCAGCTTGGCGACCAGGCTGTCCGAACCGCCGTAGAAGACATGCAGCACGGAGTGCGCGGTCACGCCCTCCACACGCGGGGTACGGGGAAGCTTGGCCAACAGCAGCGCTTCGCTGTCGGCTTCGTTCTCCGTGCGTACCGTGCAGATGATCTCGGTGCCACCGGAGGCGAGGCTGACCCAGGACGTGTCCGGGCGCCGGGCCAGTGCCTCGGCGACCGGGTTCGCCGCGCCGGGCGCACAGCGAACCCGGAGAAACCACTGCACCGCGTCCATCGCTGTCGGGTCGACCCCGCCGACCACCCGCAACGCACCGGCGGACCGCAGTTTGGCGTAACGACGGGCGATAGTGCGATCCGACACGCCGAGAACATCGGCGATGGTGCTGAACGGAGCCCGTCCGTTGATCTGCAGCGCGCGCACCAACTGGCGATCCAGCTCATCGTAGTCGGATTCCACCGCCCAAGCGTAGCTGATGTCGGATACCGACGCCGTAACGCCGATTTCTGGCCCGGAGGCGCAGACCGGGGGAGCGTTGCCCGCGTCCTGATCGACACAGCCACAGGGAGAATCCATGGACACCGAGGTACTCGTCGTCGGCGCTGGCCCAACCGGGATGGCGGTGGCCAACGAACTGGGACTGGCGGGGGTGTCGACTGTGCTGGTCGACAAGCTGCCGCGACGCAGCGAGTTGTCCAAGGCCGGTGGCGTGCAGTCCCGCACGCTGGAGGCACTCGACCAGCGCGGTCTGCTGGAACCGTTGCTGGCAAGCGGAAACTACCCGATCAGCGCCGGTCATTTCGCTGGTATGCCGTTCTCGCTGGACTTCGCGCTCCACCGGCTGCCATGGCGGTCCGTGCCCCAGGTGACCATCGAAGGATTCCTCGAGCAACACCTTGCCACCCAAGGCATCCACATTCGGCGAGACCACGAACTGGTTGCCCTCGACCAGGACGAGAACGGGGTCACCGCCACTTTCGCTACCGGTACGGCTGTGCGCTGCCGCTATCTCGTGGCGGCCGACGGTGCCCACAGCGTGGCGCGTTCCCTGCTGGGAGCCGAGTTCCCCGGTCGGGCGGGCACAGCGACTGTGGTCTCCTCCGATGTGCGGCTGAGCGGCGTCGACCATGCGATGTCACACACCTGGAGTGCGGACGGACACTGGGTGGCGTTGTTCCCGCTCGGCGCCGATGAGCAGGGCAGGCCACTGTTCCGGCTCGTCCTGGGCGGACCAGGCACCTCCTCGCTGCCCAGGGACGTGCCGGTCACCGAGGATGAGCTCCGTGCGGGCCTGCACACCGTGCTGGGACCACAGGTACAGCTGCTCGAACTGCGCTACGCCCGCCGCATCACCAACGCGTCCCGCCAAGTGGCGCACTACCGGCACGGCCGGGTCTTCCTGGCAGGGGACGCGGCCCACGTCCACCTCCCGATCGGTGCCCAGGGCATGAACACAGGCATCCAGGACGCGTTCAACCTCGGCTGGAAGCTCGGCGCGGCCGTACACGGCTGGGCACCGGAAAGCCTGCTCGACACGTACCACACGGAACGGCACCCGGTCGGGGCCGCCGTGCTGCGCAACGTCCGGGCGCAGAGCCTGCTGATGGACTGGGCGGGCACCCGCGATCCGGACGTGTCGGCGGTCAAGGACCTCTTCCGCTCCATGGTGGAACTGCCAGAGGTGCAACGCCACCTCGGCGACCTGCTGTCCGGTACGAGCATCCGCTACCCGATGGCAGGCACCGAGACCCATCCACTCGTCGGCCGCGCAGCCCCGGACCTGGACCTCGGCTCAACCCGGGTGCACGAGCTACTGCGGTCCGGACGCGGGCTTCTGCTCGACCCGGACGACAGGTTCGCCAAGGTCGCCGACCTCTGGTCAGACCGGGTGGACAGCGTGGGACAGGGCGCCGACGCGATGCTCATCCGTCCGGACGGCTACGTGTGCTGGGCCGCGGACCCCGACGAGCTGGAACCGGCTCTTGTCCGCTGGTTCGGCGAGCCACGTTGATGCAACCCGGCCGGAGCCAACGGCGTTGGTGACATGCGCGCGGCGGCCATGTCCACGTCTACGCCGAGTTGGCAGGGCCGATCAACTGGCACGTGGTGGCCGGACTGGACAGCGGCGACACCGAGGCGGTGCAGGCGCATGTCGCGTGCGCGCGAGCGCAGGGGCGTGTGGCGTGCGCGCGAGCGCATGGGTGTGTGGCTTGCGCGCGAGCGCATGGGTGTGTGGCTTGCGCGCGAAGCGCAGGGGTGTGGTTCGTGGGGTGTCCCTCCCGTATGGCAGTGAGGATGGGTGTGCGTCCGTGAGGATGTGATCTGGTGGTTGTCCTGGTTGGGTCTGACCCGTCGTATGGCTGGCTGTTGTGCCTTTCCCAGGATCTGTCGGCTGGGCCGGGGCAGCCATCGGGTGTGCACCGGCCCGGCGACCGTGACCTCATAGGAGCCTGTTCGCAGCAGGCGACCCATCACTGTCCTGTCCGACCGCCAGGCCGGGTGCACGCCACCCGTA
>NZ_CDME01000006.1:0-29903 GCF_000826545.1 Kibdelosporangium sp. MJ126-NF4
CCCAACTCGCCGAATGGACACGATGGGGCCACTTCACCAAAACCACCAAAGGCCACTACACCCTCACCCACCCACCCACCTCGACAACACCACCAACCCCCTAACTACGCGGCATTGCAACCCACAGCGCAGGCCCTACCGACCTCTTGACAGCCTGTGGTTCCCTTGGGCAGGCCATACGGGAGGGGCGCCCCACGCCTCCACTTGACCCAGGAAGTCGCGTGGGTTAAGCGAACGGGCGTGAGAAACGAAGTGTCTGTTGTGTCCCCTCTTGGCGGCCTGCCCGCTGGCGAGGCATCTCTTTTCTTTTGCGACAAGAAAAAGAAGGTCCTCGCCGGACGGCAGGCCGCCGAGAGGGAAACCAACACGTGGTCTGTCCACCCGGTTGGCTCTGCTCACGTGATTTCCTGTGCCTGGAAAAAGAGGCGTGGTCGGTTCCCTCCCGTATGGCCTGCCGGAGGAAACCACGGCGTGCCGGGAGGTCGGTATCGCCTGCGCTTGGGGTTGGGTCGCGTAGGCCGACCTCCCGACACGCCGTGGTATGGCTTCGCCCAGGCCATACGGGAGGAAACCAACCACGAACCCCACCCATGCGCTATGCGCGCGCCACGCGGTGTTCACCCTGGCGGCAACGGTTTTCTGCCGCCGGACGATCAGGCAGACACCAGACCCAGCCGGACGGCCAGCACCGCGAGACGAACCCGGTTGTCGCAGCCGGTCTTGGTCATCAGGTTGCCCACGTGGGTCTTCACCGTGGTCACGCCGACGTGCAGGCGTTCGCCGATCTCGGCGTTCGACAGGCCCGCGCCGACCAGGGCGAGCACTTCCCGTTCCCGGCCCGTGAGGTCCGGGTGCCGCACCGGCTCGGGCTGGTTGGCCGTCATCGCACGGTCGACCAGCCTGCGCAGGACCGCCGGGCTGAACGGGCTCTCCCCGGCCGCGGCCTTCCTGATCCCGGTGAGCAGGTCGGTCGGTGCGATGTCCTTGGCGAGGAAACCGCACGCTCCCGCGGTCAGCGCGCGGAAGACGTGATCGTCGTCGTCGAACGTGGTCAGCACCAGGATCTTGGCCGACGGCCGGACGTCCAGGATCCGCCGGGTGGCGGTGATCCCGTCCATGCCCGGCATCCGCAGGTCCATCAGCACCACGTCCGGCACGTGTTCGTCGGCGAGGTCGACCGCCTGCCTGCCGGTACCGGCCTCCCCGACGACGAGGAGGTCCGCTGTGGACTCGCAGAGCATCCGCAGGCCCGCGCGGATGAGCTCCTGGTCGTCGGCGATCAGGACCCGGATCACGCGGGCAACCAGGCGTGCACTCGCCAGCCCGCGCCGACCGGCCCGGTCTCCAGCCGTCCGCCGACGAGCTCGACCCGTTCCCGCATCCCGATCAGGCCGTGTCCCGGTTCACTGGCCTGCGGCCAGCCACGGCCGACGTCGCGGAGCAGGACGTCGACGGCCTCGTCGGTCCTCGCGATCCGCAGCGAGACCTTCGCCTGCGGTCCCGCGTGTTTCAGCACGTTGGTGAGCCCTTCCTGGACAACCCGCAGCACGGCGAGCCGCAGCACAGCGTGTACGTCCGCCACCGCCGGGTCGATCACAGCGTCCACATCCGGCCCGGCCGCCCTGACCCGCTCGACCGCCGCGTCCAGGGAGGCGAGTAGGTCCGTCGTCGGCATCTGCTCGCTCGATCGCAGCAGCGTGACCAGTGTCCTGAGGTCGGCCATGGCCGCGTTGCCGGAGGCGTGCACCTCCTCGAGGATCTGTGCGACCTTCGGATCCGTCTGCAGCACGTGCCGTGCGACCCCGATCCGCAGCACCATCGACGCGACGTGATGGGCGACCAGGTCGTGCAGTTCCCGCGCGATCGCCGTGCGTTCCTCGGCTCGCGCGGCCTGCGCCTCGGACGCCGAAAGCTCCTTCGCCTGCCACGCGACCGCCTGCACCGACCGCAGATGCATCCCGATCAGCACAGGCAACGCGGTCGTGACGACCGCCGCGAAGATCTCCGGGAGGAACCCGCCGATCACAGACCGGCTGATGCTGGCGGCGAGCATCGCACCGGCACCCACCCACATCTGCCAGCCACCCCGACGCCACGACAACTCCCCGAGCGCGAACAGGCTGACCATGGTGGCCACACCCTGTCCCAGCTGCGCGTGCCCAGCCACGACCACCAGCACGGCCTGCGCGAGCGTGGCCGCCAGCGGCCAGCGGCCCTGGATGCCGATCAGCAGGGTCGAGGCGACCGTGACGGCCCAGTCCATCGGCGTCGGCGCCAACGAGCCGGGCACGACCAGGATGTAGCCGAACCCCAGCACCAGGGGAAGCAGCCTGATCGGCAGCACCCACCGGCCGAGCATCTCGCGTCGCACTCCGTCACGGTAGGGCCAGCCGGGCCGACCTGCCTCCTACCTGGGGAGGAGCAGGCCGGGGCGTCAGCCGTGCAGGCGGCGGGCCGCCTCACGGCCGAGGCCGGGGGTGTCGGGTGGGATCGAGTCCGGGTCGATCGACGCGGCCACACCGCCCGCGGTCAGCTCCGTCTCCGGGCCGATCGACCGCTTGATCAACGCCAGTGCGATCGGGCCGAGCTCGTGGTGCTGGGCGACCGTGCCCACCCGGCCGACGGTTCGCTCGCCCGCGGTCACCGGGTCGCCGGTGGACGGCAGTGAGTCGGCCGAGCCGTCCAGGTGCAGGAGCAGCATCCGGCGGGGCGGGCGGCCGATGTTGTGCACCTTCGACACCGTTTCCTGGCCCCGGTAGCAGCCCTTGGCCACGTGCGCGGCCGACGGGACCCAGTTGACCTCGTGCGGGATCGTCTTCTCGTCCGTGTCCACGCCGGTCCTCGGGCGGAGCGCTTCCACACGGAGTGCCTCGTAGCCCCAGCTGCCCATCGGGCGTGCGCCCGCCTCGGTGAGCCTCGACCACCACGTGGTCAGCTCGGCACGGGGGATGAGCAGGTCGAAGGTGGTTCCGGTGCCCGGCATCCTGCGCACGACACCGTCCACGCCGTAGGTGTCGGTGGGTGCCGACAGGCCGACCGCTTCGAGGGTCTGCGGCGCGTCCGGTCCGATCAGGGACAGCAGCGCGACCTCGGCGGTGGCGTCGCGCGGCTCGACCTTCGACCAGAACTTCATCGACTCGAGGTAGTCCAGCAGCGCCAGCTCGTCGCCACGGGCACCTGTCGCCTTCGCGCCCTGCTCGGTGTCCAGCCAGACGGTGCCGTCGCGGTGGGCGAGCACCATGTGCGCGTTCACGCGGCCCTGGCTGTCGAGCACGAGCGCCTCGGTGCCGGTGTTCTCCGGAAGTTCACTCACGTGTTGCGAGATCATCAGGTGCAGCCAGCTCAGCCGGTCGTCCCCGGGGACCGCGATCACCTCACGGTTGGACCTGTCCACGACCGCCACGGTGCGTGCCGCCGCTCGTTGCTCGCCGAACGGGTCGCCGTAGTGCCAGGCCACCCCCTGGTCCGGGTTGTCCTCCTGCGGCGGCACAGCTCCCGGCAGCGTCACTTGTTCTCCCCGTTGATGCAGTTTCGACACGTGCCGGACAGCGCTACATGGCTCGCGTCAAGTTTGAACCCGTACTGGTCGCGCAGTGTTCCCGCGAGGCCGTCGAGTAGCTCACACGGCACCTCCTGTACATCGCTGCACCGGTGGCACACCAGGTGTACGTGCTCGTGGTCGTGTGCCGAGTAGGTGGGCGCGCCGTGGCCGATGTGCGCGTGCCGCACCAGGCCCAACTGTTCCAGCAGGTCGAGTGTGCGGTAGATGGTCGTGATGTTGACCGTTGGGGTGGTCTCCTGGACATGCCTGCACACCTGTTCCGGCGTGGAGTGCTGCAACGACACGACTGCGTCGAGCACGAGTTGCCGCTGCGGCGTCATCCGCATGCCGCGTTCATGCAGCGTGGACTTGAGCGCCGCCCGTTCCTTACGAGTCGTCTCCACCTGCCCAATATATGCGGGAGTAGGTTCACCCTCATGCCAGTACTCGCGCTCCTCGACGGAACCATCGCCGATCCGACCCACCCGCTCATCCGTGTCGACGACCTCGGCCTGCTGCGCGGGGACGGCATCTTCGAGACAGTGCTGGTGGTGGCGGGAAAACCTCGTGAGCTGGGTCCGCACTTCGACCGACTGGTCCGCTCCGCGGCCATGCTCGACATGCCGGAGCCGTCCCGCGCCGACTTCGACCGGGCCACCCAGGCTGTGCTCGACAACTGGTCCGGCGGGTCCGAGATGGCACTCAAATGGGTGTACACGCGTGGCGTCGAAGGGGGCGACGGAACGCCGACCGGGTTCGCGCTCGGCCTGGAGATCGCCGAGAAGGTCAGGCGGCAGCGGGCCGACGGGATCGCCGCGGTCACTCTCGACCGCGGCTTCGACGTCGACACCGCCGCTCGCGCCCCGTGGTTGCTGCTCGGCGCGAAGACCTTGTCCTACGCGGTGAACATGGCGGCGTTGCGGGAGGCTGAGCGCCGTGGCGCGCAGGAGGTCATCTTCACCACGTCGGACGCCCGCGTCCTCGAAGGCCCGACCTCGACCCTGATCGCCGTGTCCGGCAAGACACTGCGGACGCCACCGGCGACCATCGGCATCCTGCCGGGCACGACGCAGGCCGCCCTCTTCCGTGCCGCCGAACGTGAGGGCTGGTCGGTGAAGGTCGAGCCGCTCCGGGTGGCGGAACTGACCGAGGCCGATGGCATCTTCCTGGCCTCGAGCGTCCGCAAGATCACCCGCGTGCACACCGTCGACGGAACCGCGCTGGCCGACAGCACGGCGCTGCACGCCGAGCTGGTCCGCCTCTACGACTCCGAATACTGAGGTAAAGCTCGTGAGTGTTTTGGCCGGTTCTAACCGGCCAAAACACTCACGAGGTTTTTCTACTTCAGGCCTGCGTCGACCGCGTTGGTCAACAGGCCGGGGTCACCGGACATCTCCCACGCCATGGCGCCGAGCAGTCCGCGCTGCTTGATCCAGGCTGTCTTCTTCTGGATCGACCAGACGTCGTCGAACGTCCACCACTGGCTGCCGGTGTAGCAGGACGTCGCCACCGCGGGTTCGTCGTGGTAGACGGTGCAGTTGGGCACGCTGGCCAGCAGGTTTCCGTAGCCTCTCGTGCCGGTTTCCTCGGGGAACTGGCCAGGCGCGCCGCCGGTGGCGCTCTGCCACTCACCCTTCTTGCCGCCGTCGGCCACGCCCTGCCAGCCTCGGCCGTAATAGGCCAGGCCCAGTGTGAGCTTGCGTGGGTTCACGCCCTTGTCCGTGTAGGCGTTGATCGCCCCTTCCACGCTGAACTTGAACGAGTACGGGTCGTCCGCGTCCGGGTACAGGTTGCCCTGGTGTCCGGTGCGGTTGGGCTCCCACGAGTTGTCGCTGCCGGAGCCGTGGAAGTCGTAGCCCTGCACGTTGGCCACGTCCAGGTAGTTGAAGATCTTGCTGACGTCCCAGCCGTCGCTGACCTTCTTCGGGTCGGCGGGGGTGAAGGCCTGCAGCTCGTAGCGCTTGCCGGTGGTGGCGCCGTACGCGTCCATCTGCGTGCGGAACTCGGCCAGCAACGCGGTCAGGTTGTCCTTGTCGTTGGGGCTCCAGTGGTTTCCGGGGTGTCCGTCGGGGTTGCCCGGCCACTCCCAGTCGATGTCGATCCCGTCGAAGATCCCCGCCGCGGTGCCCGGTCCGCCCGCGCCGCCGTAGGGCTTGATGTTGCCCTTCAGCCAGGTGTCGACACAGGACGACACGAACTTCTTGCGGGATGCGTCGGTGGCCGCCGCGTCCGAGAAGTACTTCGAGTAGGTCCAGCCGCCGAGTGAGACCAGGATCTTCAGGTTCGGGTTGAGCTTCTTGAGTTTCTTGAGCTGGTTGAAGTTGCCGCGCAACGGCTCGAAGCCGGTGTCGGCGACACCGTCGACCGACTGCCCGGCCGCGAACGGCCGCGAGTAGTCCGCCTCGGCGTCGCCCGCGCCGTCACCCTGGTTGGGATCCTGCGGGTTGGACGAGGTGCCCTTGGTGACACCGGACAGGCAGGTCAGGTTGACCGGGTCGATGTTCTGGAACGCGTACAGCAGGTGCGTCAGCTTGCCCGCGGCGCCGGACGTCTGCAGGTTGCGCACGAAGTACTGCCTGCCGTAGATGCCCCACTGCACGAAGTACGCGACCTTCGCGTAGCCCGACACGATGTCCGAAGTGGTCACGGACACGGCAGCGCTCGCGGCTGAAGCGTTGTCGTAGCCGTCACGGGCACGCACGGTGAATGTGTACTTTGTGGACGGTGCGAGCCCGGTGACCTTGGCCGCCGTCGTGGTGACGGTCGTGGCCAGGTTCGCGCCGTTGTACACGTCGTAGGCCACCACGCCGGTGTTGTCGGTCGAGGCGCTCCACGACAGCGACGCGCTACCGGCGTCGGTCGCGGTCGAGCGGACGTTGCCCGGCACGGTCGGCGCCTGCGTGTCGTCGCTCGGGTTGTTCGTGCGGACGGTCAGCGGCGCGCTGGCAGGGGACTTGGTTCCCTTGCGGTCCACTGCGAGGACGGTGAACGAGTACTCGGTGTTCGGGGTGAGCCCGGTGATCGACGCGGTGGTGCTCGTCGGTGACGCGACGAGCGTGGTGCCGCGGTACACCTCGTAGCCGGTGACCGGCAGCGAGCCTGAGGAGGACGCGCCCCAGGTCAACGTGATGGTCTTGGTCGTCTTCACCGACGCGGCGAGGTTGGTCGGCGCGCCCGGCGGTGTGTCCGCCGATCCGTCACAGTTGCCGTCGTCGACTCGGCACTTGGTCGGCGTTGTCGCCGTGCTGAACCGGACGGTCGGGTTGTAGGGGTTGGTGGAACGGCCCGCTCCCAGCGAATTGATGTAGTACGCCGGGGTGACCGTGACTGACGTGCCGCTTTGCGACACGGTCGCGTGTTCGCCGGTACTCACCGTGACACCTGAGGGCACTTCAAAACTGATCGCCCATCCGGTCACGGTGGCCGAGCCCGCGTTGGTCACGGTGTACGTGCCGACGTTGCCAGACAAGGCGAGCGCCGCTCTCAGGCTGCCCGCGGCATATGCGGGCGCGCTCAACGACACCGTACTGGCCACGGCCAACATGACAGCGGCCAGCGCGGTGACGATGCGGGTTCTGGTGGAGCGAGGTTTTTGAGACATGGCAGGGTTCCTCACGCCGTAGTGGTCTAGACCAGACTGCGGCGATGTGACCCCAGGCACAACGAGCTGTCCCAGTTGTTCTGCATGCTGGAACGGTCGCCAGTCGTGACCACTAGCCCATTGGGCGGAAGCGGATGCGGACACCCGGCCGTGCCTGCGCCAGCCACGGCAGGCCGACAGCGGCGACGACACCGATCACCGGATAGCCGCCGGTGGTCGGGTGGTCGGCCAGGAACACCACGGGCAGTCCGTTCGGGCGCACCTGGATCGCGCCGGTCACCAGGCCCTCGCTGGCCAGCTCGACGTCCTGGTACTCCGCGTGTCTGCGCAACGCCGTGCCGACCAGACGTACCCCGACCCGGTTGCTCTCCGGGGAGACCTTCCACTGGCCCGTGGCCAGCTGTGGGCCCGGTTCGGTGAACCAGTCGTCCCGCGGGCCGAGGATCACCGGGATCACCAGGTCGTCGGTGGCCCGCGGCGGCGCGACCTCGTCGGCGCCGACCGGCAGGCCAGGTGTGCCCAGCGGCAGTACGTCACCCGGCCGCAGCGCCTCGTGGCCGATGCCCGACAGCACGTCGGTCGCCCGCGAACCCAGCTCGGCCGGTATCTCGACACCGCCGGAAACCCCGATGTAGCACCGCAAACCGGTCTCCGGCGTGCCGATCTCGACCTCGTCGCCCGCCGCGAGGTGCACGGGAGCGTGCGAGCCCGCCGCGTGTCCGGACACCGTGACATCCACCCGAGGCCCGGTCACCGCGATCGTGCACGACGACTCGGCGCGCAGCGACACGCCACCGAGCAGCGCCTCGATACCCGCCGCCGCCTCGGGATTGCCCACCAGCCGGTTCGCCAGCCGCAGCGACGGCTGGTCCAGCGCACCCGACGGCGGCACGCCCAGATGCGCGTTGCCCGGCCTGCCCAGGTCCTGGATCAACGCCAGCGGACCGGTCGCCAGGACCGTCAGCGTCCTCATCACACGGCCTCGAAACGCACGAGATCACCCGGCGCGAGCAACGCGGCGGGGTCCCGGTGGGAGTCGAACAACGTCGCGTCGGTGCGGCCGAGCAACCGCCAGCCACCCGGTGACGCCGTCGGATACGCGCCGGTGAACTCACCGGCGATCCCGACCGAGCCCGGCGGCACCCGTTTGCGCGGGTTGTCCAACCGAGGCTGCCGCAACACGTCCGGCAGGCCGACCAGATACCCGAACCCGGGAGCGAACCCGCAGAACGCCACCCGGTACTGGGCGTCCGTGTGCAACGCGACCACGCCGTCCACGTCCGTGCCCGCCGTCTGCGCGACCAACTCCAGGTCAGGGCCGTCGTAGTGCACCGGGAGGACGACCTCGCGCGGCTCGGACACCGTCCGCGCCGACAGATCGATCTTGTCCAGCACCGGCTGCAGGCGCGCGAGCCCGCCGCAGCCCGGCTGGAAGGCCGCCAGCACCGTCCGGGCCGCCGGAACCAGCTCGACCAGGCCGGGAAGGTCCGCGTCGGCGAGCGCGGCCCGCACGGCGTCGACCTCGTCCAGCGAGTCCACTTCGACGAGCACCGCGTCCGCACCGCACCGCCGCAAGCGCATGGGCACCGGGTCAGCCTGTCAGCCGACGACGCGTGTCAGATAAGCAGAGGTGTGCGGCTGGAGCTCCTGGCCGACCATCGCGCGCTCCTCGACGTAGGCGAGGTCACCGTTGTTGACCAGGCCGTACAGCCGCTTGGCGCCGACGACCTCCTTGGCTGTCGACGTCCGCACGACCGCGTCGGTCGTCAGCTCCCACGAGGTCTGGGTGCGCGGCTGGCCGTAGTAGATCTCGACGATCCCGGTGGCGTGCGTGAGCAGCAGTTCGATCGTGTCGTCCGGCTGGACACGCCACCAGCCGACCTCACGGGCAGCGGGACGGATCACGCTGCCGTCGTCGTTCAGCAGCCACGCGCGGGACTCGTAGGCCAGGAACGGCCTGCCGTCGTGGGCGAAGGAGATCTGCTGGCCGAACTTGTGAGTCTTGTCCAATGTGGGATAGACGACCTCACCCTCGCCACGCCACACGCCGACCAGCGGCAGCAACGCCAGCAGCGCGTCGTTGAGGTTCGGGCCCTCCCGCAGGTTCGCCGTGTCCGCCGGGATCGGCAGGTCGTCGAACTGGGGCACGTTGCGGTGGCGGGTCAGCTTGGCCCGCTCCTGCGCCGCCTGCACAGCCGCGTCACCACTCCCCGGCACGGCGTCGCTGTTGTCGGTGCTGCTGTTGTCGGTGCTCATCAGCGCTGGTCGCTGAACAGCCGGTACACGACATAAGCCGAGAACCAGAGGACCGCGAGCGCCACGATGACCAGCAGTGAGGTGAAAATCAGTTCCACGGGACTGAGGATAACCGGGCGTCGCCACCCGTTGGCGACAGCCTGAGCGGCCAGGTCGCCGTGGCAGACGTCCTGGCCGCTCGTTCCCCCGTTCAGGGTGGTCAGCAGCCCCACTGGCCACTGGCCGCGATGACCTCGTACATCGCGTCCCAGGTCTTGGGGCCGACGATCCCGCTCGGGTTGATCCCGGCGCGGCGCTGGAAGTCCTTGACCGCGTCGAGGACCACGCCCTCATAGGTGTCGTTGACGGAGCCGTCGATCCGATACGGGTGGATGCGCATCACCGCGTTGTACAGGTAGCCCATTTTGTCGCTGTTGGTTTCGCCCGGCGTGATTCCGAAGTTGGGCGGCGTCATGTTTCCGTTGCCGGTCAATGACGGTGGCAGTTGGCCGACCAGTGCGTGCCAGGTCTTCGAGCCGACGATTCCGCTCGGGTTGATGCCGTTCTTCTGTTGGAAATCCTTGACGGCGGTCAGTGTGTTCCCCACGTAGTTGCCGGTGCCGTTCAGGTATTTGTACCCCTCGGTGCGCAGCGACAGCTGCAATGCCAGGACGTGCTGGCCGGTGTCACCGGGGTTCACCTGCGGCATGCTGGCCGCGAGCCGGTCAGACCGCTCGTTCTCCTCGCCGCATGCCATCGCCGTGCCTGCGCCGATGATTCCCGTGGTGATGGCCATTCCTCCGGAAAAGACCGCAACCGCGATAGCGCGAACCAAGAACTTGCGCATGTCAAATCCCCTCCCCATGAACTGTTTACTGTCTCGGCGGACCCGAGCTGCCGTTGATCAAGACCGAGTGAAAACGGCAGCATGAACGAACGACTTCTTTGTGTTTTCTTCTCCCCCAGGAGAAGTGATCGGGGCGGCATCGCCGCCCTTCTGCATCTAAAGACGGCCATGTTGTGCCGAGGTTGCACACCCGGCGAACAAAAAAACCGGGTAGCCCGAACGGGCTACCCGGTTGCTGATCTGGGCGTATCAGGCGACGGCCACAGCCACCTCGTGCACGCCAGGGCCGTCTGCCTGGACCGACGCCTCGCCGTTGCCCGTGCGGTGCAGGGCACGCACCGTCCACGAGCCGGGAGCGGCGTAGAACCGGAACTCGCCGTTCGGCGAGGACACGACCTCACCGGTGAAGTCCCCGTTGCCGTCGAGCAGGCGCACGAACGCGCCGCCGACCGGGGCCTCGCCGGACAGCACCCGTCCGGTCAGAACAGTCTGACCCGCCGCGCCCGCGATCGGCGCTGCCTGGTCCGGTGCTCCGCAGCTGCTGCTCACATTCACTCCTTGCCAGTGCCGGTCTCGACCGGGACGCCGACCAGCGACCCGTACTCGGTCCACGAACCGTCGTAGTTCTTGACGTCCTCGTAGCCGAGCAGCTCGTGCAGGGCGAACCAGGTGTGCGACGAGCGCTCACCGATCCGGCAGTACGCGATGGTCGCCTTGGACTCGTCGATCCCGGCTTCCTGGTAGATCTCGCGCAGCTCGTCGTCGGAGCGGAAGGTGCCGTCCTCGTTCGCGGCCTTCGCCCACGGCACGTTGATCGCGCTGGGCACGTGGCCGGGACGCTGCGCGGACTCCTGCGGCAGGTGCGCCGGGGCGAGCAGCTTGCCGCTGAACTCGTCCGGCGAACGCACGTCGACCAGGTTCTTGGTGTTGATGGCGTCGACGACCTCGTCGCGGAACGCCCGCAGCTTCAGGTTCTGCTCCTGCGCGCTGTAGGTGGTCTCGTCGCGCTTGACGACGTCCTGGGAGAGCGGACGGCCGTCGAGCTCCCACTTCTTGCGGCCACCGTCGAGCAGCTTCACCGAGTCGTGGCCGTACAGCTTGAAGTACCAGTACGCGTACGCGGCGAACCAGTTGTTGTTGCCGCCGTAGAGGACCACCAGGTCGTCGTTGCCGACGCCCTTGGCGGACAGCAGCTTCTCGAAACCGGCGCGGTCGACGAAGTCGCGGCGGACCGGGTCCTGCAGCTCGTTCTTCCAGTCGATCTTGACGGCACCCGGGATGTGCCCGGTCTCGTATGCGCTGGTGTCCTCGTCTACCTCGACGAACACCACCCCCGGCGCCTCGAGGTTGTCCTCTGCCCACTGGGCCGACACCAGCACGTTTTCGCGGCTCATCGAGCGCCTCTCACTTTCTGTGTTAGGGGTGGTTTGGTCAGGCCGGTGTCTGCCGGCCGGCGGACGGGGTGAACCTGCGCAGCAGCAGGTAGGTCTCGCAGCCGAGGCAGAAGCCGAACGCCGCGTTGAGGAACGCGGCACCCAGCGCGAACGCGGTCGCGATGATCCCGACCGTGCTTCCACCGACGGCGAACGCGATCGTGCCGACGGCAGCGAACGCGAACCCGACACCCTGCGCGAACCGCAGCGGCGCGGCGTCCTCTCGCTCGTCGGTCCGCGACAGGCGCGGCGCGACGAGATGCTTGTAGATCAAGGAATACGGTGAGTACGTCAATCCGGCGAACGCGCCGATGGCGAACACCACGGTCTGCGCGGCCAGCAGCGGCCACCACTGCGTGGCGAGCACAACGGCCAAGACGACGGTGGTGATCCAGGCGGCGAGCCTCGGACCACGCGGATCAACGGATGGGCCTGCGGACACGTGTCCTCCTGACCTGTGCGCTCACGCGGGGGAGCATGCATGGGGGTGCGCCGCGGAATTGGCGCGCGAAATCGCCTGGTCAGAGAGTTGTTGGACAGAGGCTCGAATGCACGCGGCAGTAGTCCACCGCGCGGCGCCTCGTCAGCAACGTATACACAGTCGGGAGAGTACCTCGGTCCCACAATGCAGAGCACCGACGTCCACCCTCTGGGACACACGATCGAGTGACGGTCCCCGTGCGCAGGTCAGCGCGTGATTACCCTCGCTCGGCGTGAAGCGGTTGGTCATTCTGGGATGCCTGGTTCTCGCGGCCTGCGGCGGTGGTCCCCGCGCACTGTCCGACGTGGAGTCGGCGCGCCTGGCGCACGTGCGTGTCGGCAACTACTCGGCGCGCTATTCCGCAGTGGAGGCCCGGGTGCCCACCGGAGGCGGGGTGCTGCTGCTGTCCGGCCGGGTTGATTTCGTCGGCCGGGTCGGCTCGGTGTCCTGGCGTACCGAGGGCCGCTCGGACGCCGCCTCCGCAGGTGAACTGCAGTGGGGCGCAGAGCTGGTGGCCGTCCGGTCGGGCGGTGACTGGCAGTTGCGGCCGTTGCAGCAGGGCGCTGAGCTCGACACTGTGCTTGTGCTGCTGACCGGGCTTGGTGCCGAGAATCCCGACGCCGTCCGGGACGCTCGGTGGGTGCGGTCCGATTCCGTCGGCGGCGTGGACGTCGACGTGATCGACAACGGCGGCCGCCTCGTCTACTGGGTCGATCGTGATGGCCGACTGGTTCGTCTCGACGCACGCATCGGGGACCGGTCCGAGTCGGCCACCGTCACCTTCCACCTCGGCGGTGGCGCTTTCGACGTCCTGCCTGACCTGCGCTGAACGAACCCGCGGTGCCGGGCCCTCGCACGGGAGCGGCGGGGGTCCGGCGTCGGTGGTGGTCTATTCGGTCCGGCGGCGGGACAGCAGGAGCAGCAGGCCGATCGCCAGGATCCCGATGCCGCCGGTGATCAGCCAGCCGAGCGACGATCCCGTCTTGGCCAGCGCCTTCGGTTGCATCAGGCCGATGTCCGCGGTCAGCACCTCGCGGGCGACCACGCCGACCGTGATCGGTTTGCCACAGCCGTTGGTCTGGTCCACATCGGAGTCCCGGCTGTCCTCACCGGCGTCCTTGCCCGTGATGACGTAGCCCTTCAGCTCCGTCTTCGGCAGGCACACCGTGTAGCTGCCGTCGGGCAGGCCGTCGAACAGGTAGCGGCCGTTTCGGTCGGTCGCGGCCCTGCGCATCTCCTTCGCGTCCGCGGACTGCAGGATCACTGTCACGTTCGCCGCACCGGACTCGCCGGGGTCCTGCAGGCCGTCTCTCGTCCTGTCCAGCCAGACGTAGTCGCCGATCCGGTTTCGCGGGGAGACCAGGCCGACGTTCAGTGCCAGGTCCTCCCACTTGTCCGCGTACAGCCTTGTCGGTGCCGTGCACCAGGTCTGTGGGTCGACCGCGACCGCCTGGTGTTCGCCGTAGCGGGCGAAGCAGGCCGTGTACCTGCCGTCGGGGAGGTCCTCGACCACGTACCGGCCGTCCGGACCGGTGAGGACCTTGTGGGTTCCGACTGTCACCAGGTGGCCGGTGACCGGTTTCTCGTCCGGCTCCGCCACGCCGTTTCCGTTGGTGTCCAGCCAGACCATGCCGCCGAGGCGGTTCGGCGGGCGCAGACCCGCGTCCACCGACAGCACCGACCGCTTGCCCGGCCCCACCGTCACGGTGTCCGCGCAGCCGTCCGCCTGGGTGAACAGGTACTTCTTCGGCACGTCGAAGCAGATCCGGTACGCGCCATCCGGTACGTCGTCGAACAGGTACTTGCCTGCCGCGTCGGTCACCGTCTTCGTCGCGCCGGCGAACACCGCGATGCCCGGCAGGCCCTGCTCGCCCGGGTCGTGGGTGCCGTTCCTGTTCGCGTCCAGCCAGACGAGGTCGCCGATCCGGTTCGGCGGGGCCGTCAGACCGGCGTTCACCTGCAGCACCTCACGCTTGCCGACGCCCAGTGCCACGTCCGGCGCGCAGGCGGCCGTGAAGTCCTGGTGCCCGCCGAAACAGACCTGGTGGGTGCCGTCCGGCAGGTCGTCGAACAGGTACCTGCCCGACGCGTCCGTTGTGGACGTTCGGCGGGTGCCGCCGAGGGTGACCTGGACGCCCGGCGCGGGCTGTTCACCCGCGTCCTGTGCTCCGTTGCGGTTGCGGTCCAGCCAGAGGACGCCACCGATCCGGTTCATCGGCGACATCAGGCCCGCGTCCACCGTCAGGTCCTCGCGGTTGCCCGGCCCCAGTGTCACAGGCGGTGCGCACCGCGACGCCGGGTCGGCGTTCGAATCCTTGTCCGCCGCGCCCGCGAACGGCTTCGTCAGCTGCAGGTCGTCCTTCAGCGTGAAGCACACGACGTGCTTGCCGTCGCCGAGGTCCGGGAACAGGTACTCGCCCGACCGTCCGGTCACTGTCGTGAACGCGCCGGTCGTCACCGTCACGCCAGGGACGCCCGGCTCGCCCTGGTCGAGGACTCCGTTGCGGTTCGTGTCGCGCCAGACCAGGTCGCCGACCTTGTTCGGCGGTGGCAGCAGACCGAGGTCCACCGTCAACACCGACCGGCTGCCCGGTCCGACGGTCACCTCGGGCGCGCAGCCACTCTGGTCCACGCCTGCGCCGAGCTTGTAGCCCTCGACCGCGAAGCACACCTTGTACTTCCCGTCCGGCATCTCCGACAGCAGGTACTTCCCGTCGGCGCCGGTCGTCGTCTTCAGCGAACCCGCTGTCACGGCCACGCCCGCCACGCCCGGCTCGCCGGAGTCGTAGCGGCCGTTGCGGTTGGTGTCCGCCCAGACCAGGTCGCCGATCCGGTTCGCCGGTGCCGAGAGCCCGGCGTCGACCGTGTGGACCGACCGGTTGCCCGGACCCAGCCGGACCGGCGCGGCACAGCCGGACGCCGGGTCGGCGTCCGAGTCCATGCCGTCGTCGCCCGCGTTCGGCTTGGTGAACTGCAGGTCACCCGGTGCGGTGAAGCACACCGTGTGCTCGCCCTCCGGCAACCTCGTGAACAGGTACTTCCCGTCCGCTCCGGTCGTCGCCTTCAGCGCACCTGCTGTCACGGTCACGCCGGGGACGCCGGGTTCGCCCGTGTCGAGCAGGCCGTTGCGGTTCGCGTCCGACCAGACCAGGTCACCGATCGACTGCTCGGGCGCGGTGAAGCCCGCGTCCACGGTCATCACCGTGCGGTTGCCCGGTCCGACCGTCACCTCCGGCGCGCACCCCGACTTCTGGTCCGCGTCGGAGTTCTTCGCGTCGTCGCCCGTGTTCGGGGTGACGAACTGGTAGTCGGAGAACGGGGTGAAGCACACCACGTACTTCCCGTCCGGCATGCCTTCGAACACGTACCTGCCGTCCGCGGCCGTGATCGCCTGCCGCGCTCCCATGGTCACCTGCACCCCGGCCAGTCCCGGCTCACCCGGGTCCTGGCGGCCGTCGCCGTTGAGGTCCGACCAGGCGAAGTCGCCGATCCGGTTCACCGGCGACACCAGTCCCGCGTCGACCGACAGGTTCTCCGCCGAGCCCGCGTTCAGCGTCACCGGCGCGGAGCACCCGCTCACCAGGTCGGCGTCGGAGTCCAGCGCGTCGTCACCGCCCTGGTCGGGCCGGGTCGGCTGGAAGTCCAGGTAGGCCGACGGCAGGTTCTTCAGGTCGAAGCAGACCGTGTACGTGCCGTCGGGCAGCTTGTCGAACACGTACTTGCCGTCCACGCCGGTCACGGTCGTCAGCGACCCCGTGGTCACCGTCACGCCCGGCACCGGCGGCTCGTCCGCGTCGAACAGGCCGTTGCGGTTGAGGTCCGACCAGACGACGTCACCGAGCCTGTTCGGCGGCCGGATGCCGAAGTCGACCGTGAGGTCCTCGCGTTTGGCCGGGCCGACGGTGACCGGCGGCGCGCAGCCGGACTTCGCGTCGGCGTCCGAGTCGGCGTTGTCCGAGCCCACGTTGGCCACAGCGGGCAGGTAGCCGGTCGGCCAGCCGGAGAAGCAGACCTCGTAGCTGCCGTCGGGCAGTTCGCCCAGCAGGTACTTGCCGTCGGGGCCGGTCACCGTCTTGCGGGAGCCCGCGGTGACCGTGACACCGGGGACGCCCGGTTCGCCGGGGTCCTGCATGCCGTTGCGGTTGTTGTCCATCCACACCAGGTCACCCAGTGCGCTGGTCGGCGCGGTCAGGCCCGCGTCGACCGTGGTGTCCACCGAGCCCGCGCCGCCCGTGGTCACCGTGGCCAGTCCGGTCCCGGGGTCCACATTGGAGTCCGCGGCGCGGTTCGGGCCCGCCTGCCGCGCCGTCCACTTCAGCGACGGACCCGGTGGCGTGCCCGGTATCGCGGACGTCACCGCGCCGGTGACGTCGAACTTCAGGTTGTAGCAGGTATCCGCGCGGAGCCCGGCGCTGAACGTGTACTCGCCCTTGGCATTGGTGGTCTGCGCGGGCAGTGCCGCGCCACCGGCGCACGGCGCGGCGGTCACCTTGACGCCTTCCAGCGGCGGCTCGTTGCCGTCCTGGACGCCGTCCTTGTCGACGTCGAACCAGACACGGCTGCCCAGCTGCAGCGGCGCCAGGTCACACAACGCCTCCAGGTCGGCGAGGCTGTTGGCCTTGCCCCAGCCCTCCTTGTCGCCCACCTGGTACGTGCCGCCGCCCGGCCCGGCACTGGCCCTGTCCAGCCAGGTCGTACCGCCGAGCGCGGTCACCGGCAGCTTCGCCGAGCCCGGCACCAGCGCCACCGCGCCCATCGCGCCCTTGGTGTCCTTGAACGGATTCGTGCACTCCTGCTTGCACCCACGCTCCAGCGTCCCGGCGACGACCGCGTTGTACGCGCCGTTGCCGTTGGGTGCCTGTGTCTGCTGGCCGAGCTGGTCACCGAACCGGTCACGCAGGGCCAGCACCACGTCGCCGTTGCCCTCCACGGCCATGTTGGCCAGAAACGGCTGTGCGTAAGCGACATCGCCGCCGTTCGCGGCGAACTTGCCGAGCTCCCAACGGTCCAGCCACGCGTGCCAGGGAGCGCCGAGCTTCTTGGTGATCACCGCGCCGCCGAAGGCACTCTTCTGGAACGGCAGCACAACGGCCTTGAGGTCCTGCCCTGCGCACACGCCGCCGACGTACAGCACCCCGTCCTGTGTGGCGAGCGCACTCGGCCGCCAGTCGGCCGCGTTGGCGCAGCCCGACGCCGGGATGTCGTAGGAGCCGACCGGGGCCGACGCGGCCGGGACGGTGGCGTCGAAGACGTACAGCTTCCGGTCGGCCAGGTTCACCGCGTACAGCGCCGTCCCGTCCTCGGACATCTCCAGGTCGCCGAGGCCTTCCTTGCCCGGCACGGCGAAGAACGCGCCGTCGTGGCCGTCGGAGTGCTGGGAGACGCCCGCGCCGGGGACCGTGGCGAACTGGGATGTCGTGCCCGCGGGCGTGGTCGCGTAGATCGCGCCGGACCCGCCGGGGCCGTAGGGCGCGAGGCGTTTGGCGAACGCGCCGCTGAACAGGCGCTTGTCCTGTTTGCGGTACGCCAGGCCGAACACCGACCCGGTGTCAGCTTGCTTGGCGATCGCGGTCGGCGGTGGTGTGCCGCCGCGTGCGGTGAACGGGAACGTCACCAGCGAACGGGCCGCGGGGTCGTTGCCCGCCTTGGAGATGTTGCGCTGGCAGGCGGTGGCGAGAACCGGGTTGGCCTGGCAGTACCCGGACGGGTTCCAGACGCCCATGGTGATCGACGGGTTCGGTCCGCTGACGAACTCGGTCAGCCCGGACAGGCCGCCGGGCTTGTCGCTGCCGGTCGGAGCTGCGCGCAGGTGTGGCATGGTCGACGGGATCGCCGCGTCCACTCGGTACCGGCCACCGGAGACCGGCCCAAGGTCGATCTTGACCACGCCGTCGGGGCCGGTCTTGCCGGTCGCCGTGCCACCGGCCGGATCGGTCACGGTCACCGGGACGCCGGGCACGCCGACTTCCAGCGCGGGCTCGTACGAGCCGTTCCCGTTGACGTCCCGAACCAGCCGGACGGTCAGCGTGCCGTCGGCCGGACCGGCCGCGCCGACGGCCGGGACGGTCGGCGAGGCCACCAGTCCGGTCAGGACGAGACACCCGGCTGTCACCAGTCCGGCGACTCTGCTCACAACAGCTCCTTTTCCTGCGACATCAAGGAAAAGTTAGCTGTTGACCATGGCAGGGATAACGCTGCGGCAACCGTGCTTCACGCTCGGTGTCCGGGTCGGCGAACACGCGGTCGCTCCAAAGTGGAGCGCCGGAGGCCGATCTGCCGGACCGTGACCGGCACGGCCACGGCAGGGCGCGGCGGGACGTCCCGGAAGTGCTCAAACCACCCGTTCGGGGAGCCTGCTCCGCTAGCGCGTGTCGCGCTCAGTCCCGGCGTGCCGCAGGTGCGGGCGCAGCGCGTCGAGCAGCGTGTCCCGTTTGGGCACGCCGCCGACGCGCATCAGCTCCACGCCACGGGAGTCCACGGCGAGCGTGGTCGGCGTGGACAGCACCCCGAGCGACGAGGCGACCTCGGGGTGGTTGGTCACGTCGAAGTCGACGTGCCGCAGGCCGTCCACCTTCTCGGCCAGGTCGGCCAGCAGGATCCGGGTGTGCCTGCACGGCGCGCAGAACGTCGTCGAGATCTGCAGCAGCGTCACCGGGCTGTCCGGATCCACCAGTTCACGCAGCTCAGCAGGCAGCATGATGCCCTTCGCAGTCCGAACCCGGCCCTGTCGGCGGCGCCAGAGGATGCCGACCACGCCCGCCACGGCGAGCGTGCCGATCAGCACCCAGACACCGGTCATCCCACGAGGCCTCGCAGCTTCACGTTCTCCGCCTTGCCCTTCAGCGAGATGGAGCCGGGGTCGACCTGCACCGCCGTCGGCGTGATCGACACGGGCAGCGTGCCGGGGTCGAGCGGGGGCGGCGCGAACCGGGGCAGCAACTGCTTCTGCAGGGTGTCGGCGATCAGGTTGTTGCCGATCGAGTTGGCCAGCGAGATCCGCTTCGGGGTGATCTGGATCTTCGCGTTGAGCAGCGAGACGATCGCGTACACCGCGATGTCGGTCGGCTGACCGGCGATGTCGATCTTCGCGCCGATCCGCACGCCTGCCGTGGTGTCCTCGGTCTCCAGCTTGAGCGCTTCCTGGTCGGCCTTGTCGTCCATCTCGTCCTCGGAGTTGCCCGAGGCCAGTACGCGTTTCTCGCTGACCGGCGCGATCGTCACGTTGGTGATGTCGTTGGTGCGGAAGCGCCCCTGGCCCGCCTGCTGCAGCGCCCGGTTGAAGTCCGCCTCCTTGACCCGCAGCTGGCCCTCGATCTCCTTGACCGCGATCGAGTCGGTCCGCCCGGCCAGCAGGTCCGACAGCGGGGCCTGCACCCCGCGCAGGTCCGCGTGCACCTCGACGTCCTTGAGGATGTCCTTGATCGGCACGCCCTTGGCGTCGACCGTGATGTGGTCGTACTCACCGCCGAGGGCCTGGGTCAGGAACGGGAAGCCGCGCACGGTCACCGCGGGGTCGTCGGTGAGCTCGAACGCCGCCTTGGCCCGCTTGGACACCTGGTACTCGGCGACCGCGGCCGCGCCGAAGTCGATGCCGACCAGCAGGGCCAGCACGATCACGAGGGTGATGACCAGCGGACGCGTCTTCGATCGCTTCGGCTTCTTCGGCCTCGGCGGACTCGCCGCGGCGTTGTGAGCTGCGTTCGGCGCTGTCGTCATGCCACCACCTGTATCGATGTTTCCTTACTGGACGTGTCAGCACATGTCTGGTTCAGCCGAGCCGCGATCCGGTTCTGCCGCGCACGCCACGCGATGCGCAGTCCAGGATAGGCGTCCCCCATATGGTGCGTGTCATGTCCGCCCACCAGGTGGTTCTTCCTGGTCGAACGGGTGCTCACCGCGGTCGTGACCTGCCCCACGTGTGTGAACCGTGTGTTACGAACAGGGGATTTTCCGGCCTCGATCGCTATTCTGCTCGGTAGCCGCGTGAATCTGCCCCAGAGAGACGGTGGCCGTCATGAGCCTCGACCTGCTGTTGCTGACCGCGGACCCAGAGCCGGGTTCGGTGCTCTCCTCGTTGATGCTGCTCCCGCACGCCGTGCGCACGCAGCCACCCGAGGTCACTGCGCTGCTCGACGCGGGTTCACGTGACGCCGTGCTCGTCGACGCCAGGACCGACCTCGCGGGCGCCAAGAGCCTGTGCCGACTGCTGACCAGCGGTGGCGACTCCGCGCCGGTGATCGCGATCGTCAGCGAGGGCGGCCTGGTGGCCGTGACCTCGGACTGGCGGGTCGACGAGATCCTGCTGCCGACCGCGGGCCCGGCCGAAGTGGACGCCAGGCTGCGGCTGCTGACCACGCGCGGCCCGGCGGGCCAGGGCAACGGCGACGGCGCGATCCGGCTCGGCGAGCTGGTGATCGACGAGGCCACCTACATGGCCAGGCTGCGCGGCCGTCCGCTCGATCTGACCTACAAGGAGTTCGAGCTGCTGAAGTACCTCGCGCAGCACGCGGGCCGGGTGTTCACCCGCGCCCAGCTGCTGCAGGAGGTCTGGGGCTACGACTTCTTCGGCGGCACCAGGACGGTGGACGTGCACGTCCGGCGGCTGCGCGCCAAGCTCGGCATCGAGCACGAGCAGATGATCGGCACCGTGCGCAACGTCGGCTACAAGTTCGTCCAGCCGCCCAAGGCGGGCACCTCCTCGCCGGTGGCGGAATCAATCAGCTTCGACGTGGTTCAGTAACAGATGTGATCGAACTCGTCTGGCGTTCCACCCTGTCCGAGCTGGAGACGGCGCAAGTCCGCGAGCTGCTGGCGTCCGACGAGGCCGGTCTCGACCTGCCCTCCGGCGGTGAGCACCTGCTCGCCGTCCAGGACGGAGTGGTCGGCTACGCGCACGTCGACACCGCCGGTGACCAGTGGGGCAACGAGGTCGCCGAGCTGGTCGTGCATCCGGGTTACCGTAGGCAGGGTATTGGCGAGCGACTGTTCGCGGCGGTGACCGAGCGTGCCCGGCCGCTGCGGATCTGGTCGCACCGCGACCATCCCGGCGCTGCCCGGCTGGCCGAGAAGCACGGCCTCCGGCGAGTCCGTGAGCTGCACCGGATGGGGATGGACTTCGGTGCCGAGGAGTTCGCCGAGCCCGTACTGCCGGACGGGGTGCGGCTGCGCGCGTTCGTGCCGGGGCAGGACGAGGACGCCATGGTCGCGGTGAACGCGCGGGCCTTCTCGTGGCACCCCGAGCAGGGCGGGCTGACTGCTGACGAGGTCAGGAACACCGAGCGGGAAGCCTGGTTCGACCCGGCCGGGTTCTTCCTCGCGGTCGACGGGCAGGACAGGATCCTCGGCTTCCACTGGACGAAGACGCACCCCGACTCGACCGGCGAGGTCTACGTCGTCGGGGTCGACCCGGACGCGCAGGGCGGCGGACTCGGCCGGGCGTTGACCGTCGCCGGGCTGCGTCACCTGCGAGGACTCGGACTGCCGCGGGTGATTCTCTACGTCGAGAGCGACAACGCGGCGGCGATCGCTGTTTACCGGAAGTTGGGCTTCGGGCTACTTGACGCAGGGGTGCAGTACGCACGGTAGTCGCACGCTCAATCACTCTGTGCAAACCGCCAGGTCGCGGCAAAGTCACGGGCCCATTCCAATGGGGTAGCCCTGCTCACAATGGGTGCCTTGTTCACCTGCCGTTCACCTCTACAGGGTCGTCCGTTCGGTCTGGCTCCTTAGCGTCCCGGATCGAGCGGCGGGCTCGTCGCCAAACGGCTCAAGCCAAACGGCTCAAGTGGAGGATCCAGGTGAAGATCAAGCGGCACGGTGCCGTGATCAGCCTCATCGCCGCCGGCGCGCTCGCGCTCACGGCGTGTGGCTCGGACCAGAACACCCCGCAGAGCGGTGGTAACTCCGGTGCCGCCGCGCCGACCGGCAGTGCCCAGGTGGACTGCGGTGGCAAGAACAGCCTCGTCGCCGAGGGGTCCAGCGCCCAGAAGGGCGCCATGGACGTGTTCGCCCAGCAGTACGGCCAGAAGTGCGCCGGGCAGAAGATCGCCTACACGCCGTCCGGTTCCGGCACCGGCATCAAGCAGTTCAACGGTGGCATCGCCGACATCGGCGGCTCGGACTCGCCGCTGAAGGAAGGCACCGAGACCGACGCGGCCAAGACCCGCTGCAAGGGCGACCCGGCCTGGAACCTGCCGCTCGTGTTCGGCCCGGTCGCGGTGCCGTTCAAGCTCGACGGTGTCACCGACGTCACGCTGACCCCCGACGTGATCGCCAAGATCTTCAGCGGTGCGATCAAGACGTGGGACGACGCCGCCATCACCGCCGCCAACGGCGGCAAGGCCCTGGCTGCCAAGCCGATCAAGGTGATCTTCCGCGACGGTGAGTCCGGCACCACCGACAACTTCCAGCAGTACCTCGCCGCCGCCGCCCCGTCCTCGTGGACCAAGGGCGCGGGCAAGAAGTTCGTCGGCGGGGTCGGCCAGAGCGCGCAGGGTTCCGCGGGTGTGGCCGAGACGGTCGCCGCCGCCGACGGCACCATCGGCTTCGTCGAGTGGTCCTTCGCGCAGGACAAGAAGCTGAGCGTGGCCAAGATCGACAGTGGCGCGGGCCCCGTCACGCTGTCCGGTGAGACCGCGGCCAACGCGATCAAGGAAGCCAAGATCAAGGGCGCCGGCAACGACCTCGTGCTCGACCTGAAGGCCCTGTACGCCAGCAAGGCCGCGAACTCGTACCCGCTCGTCCTCGCCACCTACGAGATCGTCTGCTCCAAGGGCTACGACGCGGACACTGCCAAGGCCGTGAAGGCGTTCCTGACCGTCGCCGCGACCAGCGCACAGGCCGGCCTGGCCGACGCCGGTTACGTGCCGCTGCCCCAGGAGTTCCAGGAGAAGCTGCTGACCGCTGTCAAGGCGATCGCCTGACGAGACCGAGGCTGGCACACTCGCCATGAGTGAGATCCGTAAAAGGTCTCCGCGCCCCGTCGCCACCGGCACTGCCGGTGCCCGGCGGGGCGGTTCGGCGACCGAGACAACAGCGGAGGCACCGATTTCGGTGGAACCCCGACCCAGTGATCCTCGGCCGCCATCGGCGGATCAACCGGCCAAGGTCGTCGTGCGCCCCGGCGACCGGATCTTCTCCGGCTTCGCCAAGGGCTCCGGCATCCTGATCGTCGTCATCATCGCGGCGATCGGGGCGTTCCTGCTCGCGCAGGCGATCCCGTCGCTTGCCGCCAACAAGGCGAACTTCCTCTTCAGCCGCGAGTTCATCGCCGGTGACCCGAACAACCTCTCGTTCGGTGTGCTCGACCTGTTGCTGGTCACGGTGTACAGCTCGATCGTCGCGCTGATCATCGCGATGCCGATCGCGTTGGGCATCGCCCTGTTCCTGACCCAGTACGCGCCGCGCAGGCTGGCTCGGCCGTTCGCGTACGTCATCGACCTGCTCGCCGCTGTGCCGTCGATCATCTACGGCCTGTGGGGCGCGGCCGTGCTCGCGCCCGCGCTCGATCCCTTCACCAGCTGGCTGAACTCGGTGTTCGGCTGGTTCTTCCCGTTCAGCACCGGAAACGTGGACCGCAGCATCGGCCAGACGATCTTCACCGCGAGCATCGTGCTCGCCGTGATGGTGCTGCCGATCATCACCGCGATCTCGCGTGAGGTGTTCGACCGGACGCCCCCCATGCAGATCGAGGGTGCGCTCGCCCTCGGCGCGACCCGCTGGGAGGTGATCAGGACGACCGTGCTGCCGTTCGGCAAGGCCGGGTACATCAGCGCGTCGATGCTCGGTCTCGGGCGTGCGCTCGGCGAGACCATCGCCGTGATGATCATCCTGGCGCAGGCGGCCGGGGCCACCTTCGGCTGGAGCCTGTTCGACGGTGGCGACACGATCGCGTCGATGATCGCGCGCGCCGCGGCGGAGTTCAACGACCCGCGCACCGCGGGCGCGTACATCGCCGCCGGTCTCGTGCTGTTCCTGCTGACCTTCATCGTCAACGCGATCGCGCGGTCGTTCATCGTCGGGAAGAAGGAGTACGAGTGACCACCACCGATCTCCAGCGCCCGGCGACCGCACCGGCGTTCCAGCAGATCTCCTCCGCCCGCAAGGCGAAGAACACGACAGCGACCGTCCTGGTCGGTGCCGCGTTCGTGGTCGCGGTCGCGCCGCTGGTCTGGCTGCTGTGGACGGTCATCGAAAAGGGCTTCAGCCATATCCTGAACGCGGACTGGTGGCAGAAGTCGATGTCCGGCCTGACCGGGCGGCAGTCGGGTGGCGGGTCGTACCACGCCATCTACGGCACCCTGATCCAGGGCCTGGTCTGCGCGATCGTCGCCGTGCCGATCGCCATCATGGTGGCGATCTTCCTGGTCGAGTACGGCCGCAACTCGAAGCTCGCCAAGTGGATCACGTTCACAGTGGACATCCTGTCCGGGGTGCCGTCCATCGTGGCGGCGCTGTTCATCTACGCACTGTGGGTGACCACCTTCGGGCTGCCGCGCAGCGCGTTCGCCGTGTCACTGGCGTTGGTGCTGCTGATGATCCCGGTCGTCGTACGGACGACGGAGGAACTGCTCAAGATCGTCCCGGACGAGTTGCGGGAAGCGTCGTACGCGCTGGGCATCCCGAAGTGGAAGACGATCGTGAAGATCGTCGTGCCGACGGCGCTGTCCGGCATCATCACCGGCATCATGCTGGCAGTCGCCCGTGTCATGGGTGAGACCGCGCCCGTGCTGATCCTGGTCGGCTACGCCCAGTTCATCAACTACGACCCGTTCACCGGGAACATGGCGTCGCTGCCGTTGTTCATGACCACGGAACGGTTGACCACCAACGAGATCGGCGAGGCCCGGGTGTGGGGCGCCGCGGTGACCCTGATCCTGATCATCACCCTGATCAACCTGCTCGCGACCTTGATCTCGCGGCTGACCGCAGTGAAGACGAAGTGAGGCGGCCATGGCCAAGCGCATAGACGTCAAAGACCTGAACCTGTTCTACGGCAAGTTCCACGCCGTGAACAGCGTGACCCTGTCGGTGCCGCCGCGGAACGTGACCGCCTTCATCGGACCGTCCGGTTGCGGCAAGTCGACGGTGCTGCGGTCGCTGAACCGGATGCACGAGGTGATCCCGGGAGCCCGCGCCGAAGGCGAGGTGTTGCTGGACGGCGAGGACATCTACGCGCAGGCGGTCGACCCGGTGTCGGTCCGCCGGACGATCGGCATGGTGTTCCAGCGCCCGAACCCGTTCCCCACGATGTCCATCCGGGACAACGTGGTGGCGGGACTGAAGCTGGCAGGCACGCGGGACAAGAAGAAGCTCGACGAGGTGGCCGAGCGCGCACTGCGCGGCGCGAACCTCTGGGCGGAGGTGAAGGACCGCCTCGCCAAGCCCGGCGGCGGCCTGTCCGGTGGACAGCAGCAGCGACTCTGCATCGCACGGGCAATCGCGGTCCAGCCGGACGTGCTGCTGATGGACGAGCCCTGCTCGGCACTGGACCCGATCTCGACACTGGCGATCGAGGACCTGATCACCGAGCTGAAGAAGGACTACACGATCGTCATCGTCACTCACAACATGCAGCAGGCAGCACGGGTGAGCGACCAGACGGCCTTCTTCAACCTGCTCGGCGTCGGCCAGCCGGGTCGCCTGATCGAGATAGACGACACCGAGAAAATCTTCTCCAACCCGAGCCAGAAGGCGACGGAGGACTACATCTCCGGCCGTTTCGGCTGAGTTTCGCGGGAAACCATACGGGCCGCCAGTGTTCGCACTGGCGGCCCGTTTTCCTACCGCGCATAGGTAGGTGCCGCGCACACATGGGTGCCGGGCACACGTGGGGTTCGTGCTCCCGTGAGCGTCTGGTGAGCGCAGCGAACCGGGCGTGAGCTGGGTGCGGACACGCTGGCGCGTGTCTGCCTTTGCGACATGGTGAGATGCAGGTTCGCGGCGTGAAGCGGATGGTGGGTTCGCTGGTGGCGAGTCGAACCTAGCGGCTCACCGTGTCGCAAAGGCGGACACGCGGTAATTCTCCCCACCCAACCAGGCTGGAAACTCCCAGCCAGGCTGGAACAGGCAGATCGGATGGTGTGTCGCCAACCCGCTTTCCGGCCTGGTTGGGAGGGCTTGCGTTCCAGCCAAGGGCTACCGCGTGTCCGCCCCACCGGCCCAGTGAGCCGCTAGGTTCGACTCGCCACCAGCCGCCCCACCCGGCGATCTGCGCCGCGAACCTGCATCTCACCGTGCCGGAGCGGCAGACACGCGCATACCTTGTCCGCTACCACTTCACGCCCGGTTCGCTGCGCTCACCAGCCGCTCACGGCAGCACGTGATCACGTGACTCACGTGATCACCAGGGTGATCGGGGTTGTGATCGCGTCGGTGGTCATGGGCTGGCGAAGTGGGCAGTTCGTACGCCCGGTTGGCGGTACCTTTCGCCGCACTCGGGCTGGAGCTGGCCATGGTGATGAACGCGGCGATTCACGCCGTGCTGAGCACCGCGGCCGAGTCCGACGCCGGGGCGGTGTCCGGTGTGCAGCAGGCCGCCAACCAGATCGGCGGACTGCTCGGCACGTCCGTGCTCGGCGCGGTGCTCGCGTCCACAGCGACCGGACGGTTCGCGGACGCCACCGGTGTCGCAGAACTGGACGCGGCGACCGCAAGGGCTGTGTCACAAGGGATCGCTCCCATTCCGCCCGGCGCCGACGCGCAGGCCGCCGCCGCTGTCACGCGCGCGGCCAACGAGGCCTTCCTGTCCGGAATCCACACTCTCATGTGGATCTGTGCCGGACTGGCCCTCGCGAGTTGTGTGTTCGCAACGAAGATCCATCCGCTTGGCAGAGTGCCAACTACGCCGAATGCCGGTAGTGAGGAATGATCACTCATCCGAGGCATAATTGTGGTGTGGATCACGGCCGAGGGTGTGATTGGCTGGAATTGCCGCGTGCGGGGGTTACGGACTGCTTCCAGGTAAGGACCAAGTGGGTGGAACTGGGCGGTCAATAGGGACACGCTGGGTGGTCGGTTGATACCGTGCGGTCAGGTCCGGCGCTACCCGAGGGGTTCTCATGTACGAGGATGAGAAGTCCACCATTCCCGCGGCGTGGAACGATCCTGCGCGCAACGCCATGGATCAGATGCTCGAGAACATGCGCAACTTCAAGGAGAGCGCGGCCTCAGGGCAGTTCTCGGTGAGCGATTCCGGCGGCGAGGACATGCTCCGGGTGATCCGGATGCTGCAGGACTGGCTCGGCACCGCTGACCAGGGCGGCACGCTGGACCAGCAGCCGCTGCTCGGCGGCAGCTACGGCGCCGCCGCGATGGCACCCTTCGTCCAGCAGGTCGCGTCCGACCAGCAGGGATTCCTGACCCAGCTCGCCCGGCTGCGCGACGTGCTCTCCGACGCGGAGAGTGGCGTCAAGCAGGCGATGGCCAACTATCGGCGCAACGAGCACGCGGTCGCGGGGACTTTCGGCAAATAACGAGAAGAGGCGGCCATGCCGGACGAGTCCGACGGCGTCTACATCGACGACCTGGGCACGGTGGGTACCACCGGTCAGCCCGACCTGGGCGTGCCCGGCCTGCTCGCCAGGATCGCCGCGCGCGGGAGCGTCACGCCGCAGTCGGCCTCGACGTGCGCGGACGGAGACACCCGGCAGGCGCCGGTCCCCGAGGGCGTGCTGTACGACAACATCGACCACCCCACACTCAAGGCGATGGTCACCGAGAACGTCGACCCCGACCAGGTCGGCGTGATGGCCACCTGCTGGCAGCAGGCGGGCGCCAAGCTGAGCCAGTTCCACGACGACATGGCCACCGCGATCAGCAGCAGCCGTGACGGCTGGCAGGGCGCCGCGGGCGACGCGGCCAGGCAGTTCATGTCGGACGTGGGACAGTGGATCGGCGGCGCGGGCCGTGGCGCGGAACTGGCGGGCACCCAGGCCGCCAAACAGTCGGAAGCCTTGGCAGCGGCCAGGAACGCGATGCCCGAGCCGGTCGCGTTCGACGTGGACGCGGCCAACGCGGAACTGCGCTCGCTGACCGACCCGGTCCAGTGGATCTCCCGCTACGCCGAGCACATGCAGGCCTACAACGCCCAGCAGGCCGCGCAGCAACGCGCGGCCGAGGTGGTCTCCACCTACGACGCGGCACTGGCCGACTCGGCCACGATGCCCGCGTTCGCGCCGCCACCGTCGATGGCGGGGACGGCCGCGCCGATGCCCAGAACGCCCCAGGACGGCACATCGCCCCAGTCGGCGTCAGCTGCTATATCCGCACCTGCCACGCCGCCGGAGAGCGCGGTCAGGGACGATTCCGGCCCCCAAGCCGCGGCCGCGGTGCCGCTGGCCGGTGGTTTCGCCGTCGCGCCGCTGGCCGCCGCCGGTCCGAAGCCTGTCGACCACGCCGTGCCGGGCGCACTCGCGGCGCAGAACTACATGCTCGACGGCGACCGTGCGTTCGGGACAAGGCCGACCATGCCGCCGGTGATCGGCGGATGACCCAGTCGTTCACGTTGTCGCTCGCGGCGGTGGACATCCTCGCCGAGGCGCTCGGTGTGGACTGCAGGCGTTATCCGTTCCAGCTGCCGGGCATCGGCGACTTCGTCGAGGACAGGGTGCGGATCGCCAAGGCGGTGTTCACGGACCTGTCCCGGCGAGGTCTCGTGCGCGGCGAGCAACTCGACCCGGCTGTCGCGGACGGCCTGCGACTGATGTCCCGCTACCGGGTGGCGATCGCGGTGATGGGCACACTGGACGACGAAAGCGGTTTGTACGCAAGGGTTTCCACCGACGGTGAGCGCGGACTGCTCGTCATCCAGGAAGGCCAGATGTTCCGGTTCGAGTTCGTCCGGCCGGAATCACTGGCACGAACCGCGGTCAGCCTGCTGCCGAGACTGCGTCCTGGGCATGGTCAGTCGGTTACCGTGACGGCGAAGCCTGTTGCCACGGAGGAGAAACGTGAGGGTTTCGGACGTGAGGTGCGCCCGGCTCGGACCGCGTCGCAGGCACAGTTGATCGCGGCGCAGGAGATGCTGCGCAAGGTCAGGACCGGAGCCGGGTATTTCGTTGTCTCCGCAGTGGACAGGAACGGCCGTGAGACGCGTGCGCCTGGCTTGAGCTGGCTGGACACCGAAGACGGGCGCTACATGGCGCAGGCACACCCCGACGATGGCGGCGGCACGTTCACTCCCGCCGACACCGTCCGTCTGGTGCAACAGCTGGAAGACCTGATGAGTTCGCTCGGGTGATGTTCGCTCGAACAATTGCTCTGGTGTTTGGTGGGTTTCACAAGCATGTCCCTCGCCGGGAGGCAGGCCGCCAGTCTTGACAAGCAGGTCCTCGCCGGGAGGCAGGCCGCCAAAAGGGGAACACAGGATCTCTAGCTGCTGGCTCATCGTTCTAGTGTTTTTGTGGGTCGGGTGGTGGCGGGCGTGTCCCCTTCCGTATGGCCTGCCAGAGGAAACCACAACGCGTCAAGAGGTCGGTAGGGCCTGCGCTGTGGGTTGCAATGCCGCGTAGTTAGGGGGTTGGTGGTGTTGTCGAGGTGGGTGGGTGGGTGAGGGTGTAGTGGCCTTTGGTGGTTTTGGTGAAGTGGCCCCATCGTGTCCATTCGGCGAGTTGGGTGAGGAGGTGTCGGGGTGGGATGCCGAGTTGTTGGGCGAGGTGTCTGCCGTTCCAGGCGTGGTTGGGTTGGGTGTTCATGAGTTGGATGACCTGTGCTCTGCGGGTGTTGGGTTGGGGTGTTCGGTCGCGGGGTGGGCGTGGTGGTGGGGG
>NZ_CDME01000006.1:31062-778747 GCF_000826545.1 Kibdelosporangium sp. MJ126-NF4
GCGGTCGGTGTCCGGGACTTTCACTGAGTTCAGCCCATCGAACGCGACCGTGCGCAGCCCTCGGTAACACACTCCCGGTGTTCTGGGTTGGCCTATCGGTCCGGCGAGGATGTCGAACAACGCGCGCAGCGGCGCGGGTCCCAACCGGCGCCGCAGATCGCGCAGGGCCTTCTCCGACGGACGTCGCGTCCCGGGCAGTCCGGCGGTGAGTTTGTCCCAGACCCTGAGGTATCCCAGCCCGGGAAACAACCCCAGCGCCAGCAGGAAGTACACCCCGACCCGGGAGGGCAGGTCACGTAACCGGCGCTGTGTGGTTTTGGTCTGGGCCAGCACGTCATCCACCAGTTCGACTGGCAGATACTGGGTCAGCTCACCCAGATGGCCAGCGGCGAACACGTCCACTGAACGACCGGACACGGCACATGATCGAGACGATGGCAGACTGGACACGCAACGGGGCTCCTGAACAGGCGATTGTGGAAGATCACCAGTTCTACAAGGAGTCCCGTTGCCTTGTCGATCTTGAACTCGCCACAACTTGCCCGACCAGCTAAAACGCTAACTACGCGGCATTGCTGTGGGTTGATTTGCGTAGGCCGACCTCCTGACAGCCAGTGGTTGGCTTCGCCCAGGCCATACGGGAGGGACACCCCACGAACCACACCCATGCGCTCTTGCGCGCAGGCCGCCGATGTGGCTGCGAAAAACCGCGCTACGACACAGTTAGGGCCGTGTCGTCGACAGCGAACGTGGTCTGCAGCGACGAGTCCTCGCTGGCCAGCCAGCGCACGCGGATCGTCTGCCCGCGATAGGCCGTGAGGTCGTGCGTCTTCTGCGTGTACGAGCTGTTCTTGTCCAAGTTGGACAGTGTTGCCAGTGTGCCGAGCATGGTCCCGGACGAGTCCAGCACCTGGAGTTGGAGCTTGTCGTACTGGGTGCGAGTGGTGGTCTCTGATGTGTCGACACGCACCCAGTACGAGACTGAAGGCGTCCCTGTGGCCGGGACGGCGATCTGCTGGTACACGCTCTCCGTCGAGGTGGAGCCGTTTCCGCCGAGCGCCGCGTAGTAGGCGCCGCCGTGCGCGGGCCGTGCGGTGCTGTTGGTGATCGAGGCGGTGGTGCCGGTCCAGCCCGTGGCGCCGGACTCGAAGCCCTGGTTGGCCAGCAGTTGCTGACCGGGGCCGGGGCCAGGGTCGGTGCCGAACGCGGCCCGCGCCACCAGGGCGTAGGTCTGTGGGCCCTGGGGGACGTTGTAACCCTTCACGCGGACCTTCCACGTGCCCTCGGCCGGGTTCTGGACGTACACGTTCTCGACGTTGTTGCGCCGGTCCGCGCTGCCACCGGTCTGGCTCCAGCCACCGGCGAACACGTTGCCGCGGTACACGGTCCCGTTCGGCGCGACCAGTTCCAGGTCGAGGTCGTTGACCAGGCTGACCGACGCGGTCGTCGAGGCTTCCTTGTCGGTGTACGCCAGCGAGACCTTCAACGGCTGGCCCGCGGTCACGGCGTAGCTGTACTCGGCCGAGCCGTTCGTCGACAAACCCGCGCCTTCGACGTACTTCGCGGCCGCGTCGGTGGCGCGGTCCAGGTTCACCCGGCCCCAGCCCTCGTGCGCGTTCGGGATCGGGAAGTCGTTGTCGTCGGCGCCGTCGTTGTTCTCGTCGAGCAGGTCGTCGGCGCTGTTGATCATCGTTGCCTTGACCAGCGCGGCGGAGGCGCCGAGCGTGTACTTCTTCTGGTAGAAGTCACGGATCACCGCGGCGCCACCGGCCGCGAGCGGGTTGGACATCGAGGTGCCCGAGAAGTACTTGTACTTCGAGTCGACCGGGTAGCCGTAGCCGTCGTGCTGGTACTTGCCGTTCTGCGGGTTGGCCGCCGAGTCGTACTGCTGCTGGTACATGTCCGAGTAGCCGGAGACGATCCAGCTGCCCGGCGCGACCACGTCCGGCTTGATCCGGCCGTCGTCGGTGGGGCCGCGGCTGGAGAACGCGGCCATCTGCTGGTCGTTGCCCGCCTGCGTGTCGGACTTCAGCGGCTCGGCCGGGTAGTTGTCCGGCCACCAGTCGCCCCACTTGGGAAGTGGTTGCGTGCCACCGAGATCCTTGCAGGACTTGCCGCCGACCGTGGCGGTTTCCTTGCCTGTCGCGACATACGTCAGCGCCGGGTCACAGCTCCAGCCGGAGCGCTTGTTCTCCGACGCGCCGACCGCGAGGACGTTCTTGCCGGTCGCGGGCGAGCCCATCGAGTCGTTGTCGATCACGCCGTCGGAGTTGGCGTCCACGCCCGCGTTGCCCGCGGAGAACGTGATCAGCATGTCCTTGTGGGAGTTGGCGAACGCGTCCGCCTGCCGTGCGTTCTCGGTGTACGCGCCCTTCTCGTCCGAGCCCCACGAGTTGGAGTGGATCCGCGCACCGTCGTCGTAGGCCTGCTGGAACAGCGAGGTCAGGTCGTCGGGCAGGCCGAGCAGGTAGTAGCCGTCGGCGTACTGCGCGGCACACGAGCCGGTCATGTCGACGTAGTCCTCGACCGCCTGGAACACGAGCTTCGCCTTGTAGGCGGCGGCTTTGCCGAGCCCGTTCGCGTCTCCGCCGCCGACGACCGACACCGCGGTGTGGGTGCCGTGGCCGCTGTCGACGTCCTTGGCACCGTCCGGTTTGGCGGTGTAGCAGCCCGCCGCGGACGCCGACGGCCAGTCGCGGATCGCGGTGATCCGGTCCTGCGGGACGTCTGTGTGCGCGGTGGTCTTCGTGCCGCCGCCGAGTCCGGTGTCCGCGACCGCGACGGTCTGCGTGGAGCCGTCGTAGCCACGTGAGCTGGCGACGTTGCCGCGCATGATCGTGCCCGAGGCGGACTCGTTGTGCTTGACCGGAATCTTGAATTCCTCGACCCAGGTGACGTCGTCGAGACCGGCGATTGTGGTGACCTGGCTGGGCTCGGCGGCCACGAGCAGCGTGCTGTCGGCCGCCCTGGTCACCACCGCGCCGGTCTGCTCGGTCTGAACACGAGCGGTGTTCAGGTTGCTCGCCCTGACCTTGTAGACGCCCGGCCTGCCGCTGTCGATCTTCTGCCGCGCGGCCCTGTCGACCTTCCACGCGGGCTGGAAGCGGCCCACCCAGCGAACTTCGGCCAGTGTCCCGGCACGGCGCGCCTGGGCCGGGGTCATCCGGACTTTGAAGGCGAAGTCGGGCAGGTATTCCACTATCTGGGCACCGGTGCCGCGAAGTGACTCAGCCCACTCCGCGCGCACCGGGCCGCCGAACTGGACGAGGTAGCTCGTGGGGTCGTTGTCACCGACCGACTTGGCGTCAAGGCCCGGCACGGATGGCGCGGCCTGACTGGGTTGTGGATAGAAGTCGCCGGTGATCAACCGGATCGGCGGCCTGGCCGCGTTACTGGCAGGTGCCGCGTGCGCCCCGGCGGGCACGGCCAGTGCCGCACCTGTCAGTAACGCGGCGAGGCCCAGACGGCCCGATCTTCCTGCGCCCATGAAGTTCCTGCTTTCGGGGAGGTGCCAACTCGTGTGAGCGCGAACTATGCGGCGCTGACCAGCACAAACGCTGAAAGTCTTCGCGGAAGTGAACGCAGATCGGCCGAACGGTCCACCCCGGTGGTAGGTCAATGGACCCAATGGGCCCCGCCATTCGTTCGGGGAATTTCTCGCAGCCGCAGCAGCGTGTATTTCCAGGCCCAACCACGTCGGTCGGCAGGTGGCGAACGATTGCAACAATCGGGTTCTGGGGCCGGTCCCCGACGACACACGGCCCGGCGCTGTGTCACTATCACGCCATGTCCCAGTCGACAGGCACGATCATCACGGTGGCGCCGACGGGGGCCGAGCACGCCAAGTCGGATGTGCCGAACCTGCCGGTCACCCTCGCGGAGCTCGTGCGCACCGCACAGGACTGCGAGCGGGTCGGCGCGGCCATGATCCACGTGCACATCCGGGACGCGGACGCACAACCAACGCTCGACCTCGGTCGTCTCAAGGACACTGTGACGGCTTTGCGGGAAGAGACGAACCTGATCGTCCAGTTGTCCACCGGGGGCGCGGTGACCGATCCCGAGTCCGACCGGCTCGGCGTTCTGGACGCCATGCCCGATTCGGCCTCGTGCACCATGGGCACCGTCAACTTCGGCGACGACGTGTTCCACAACAGGTGGGATTTCATCGTCGAACTGCACAAGGGAATGCAGGAGCGCGGGATCGTCCCCGAGTACGAGATCTTCGACCTCGGACAGCTGGCCTCATTGCACAGATTGCTCGACACGTACGGGCCGCCTGCCGGTGGTCACGTGCACGTGGATCTGGTGATGGGAGTGCCCGGCGGAATGCCGGGTGACGCCGAGACACTGGTGTCGGCGCTGCGGCTGATTCCGGATGGCGCGACGTTTTCGGCAACGGGCATCGGCCGGAGCACCCTTCCGGTAATGCTCGCCTCGTTGTCCGCGGGCGGCCATTTGCGGGTCGGGATGGAGGACACCATCTCCTACGCGCGTGGCGAGCGGGTCAAGGACAACGCACAACTAGTGGCGAGGGCGGCCGGTCTGGCCAGAATCGCCCAGCGGCCGCCGCTGGCAGCCGTTCAGGTCCGTGAACTGCTGGGGGTCAAGGGTGAAAAGGGGCTGGCCGATGTGGCGGTCTAGGCGCTGTTGCCGGAGGATGATCCCGTGATCGAAGTCCGACCTGGTGGGCGCCGACGCATCGACCGCGTGCTCGACCCGGACTACATCGAGGGCCTTGACCGGCTCGGCCTGGCCGAGGTGCGGGCACGGCGGGACGATGCCGCGCAGGAAGAGACAGACCTGTCCTACCTGCGCAGGCTGCTGCACGGTCGGATCGACATCGTGCGGGCCGAACAGAAGCGGCGCACCGAGGGCGGTTCGGCCTCGGTCGTCGAGCAGCTGGCCACGATCCTCGCGGACAACGCGGTCGGTCCGGCGATGGGCATGGGTCGCTACCAGACCCTGGAGCCGTCGCGGGCCGAGGCGCACCGCAGGCACGTCGAGGCGCTGGTGTCCGACGCGGACCTGTCCGACGTCAGCTCGCTGCCCGACCAGCGGCTGGAGCTGGCGCTGCAGACGTACGCCAAGGAGGAGTCGTCGGTCTCCCAGCGACGCCGCCAGGTCCAGGTGGTGATGGACCTGCTCAACGCCGAGATCGCCAAGCGGTACCGGGAGGGCAAGGCGTCGGTCGACGAGCTGCTGGCCGCCGAGCGCGTGCGCGAGGACCAGCAGGACCTCTAGACCTGTGGACCGCTAGTTGAATCGCTCCCGGATGGCGAGCTCGCCCCAGAACTCCCTGAGCTGTTCGAACCGCTCGGCGACGACTTCGGCGTCGCCGGATTCCAGGGCGTCCACGATCGCGTTGACGTCCTCACACGTCGAGTCGGCCTGCAGCTGCTCGTCGTCCAGCAACTGTACGAGACCGCCGTAGTCGAGCTCGACGGCAGAACTACCGTCGAAATGCTCCAGCCACCCGGCTGTGTCCTCCAACACCTTGGCAGGGCCGCGCTCACCAAAGGTGCTCGCCGCGAGCTCATAGGCCCGCGACACCCGAGCCTGCGCGTCGGCCATCGTCGCGCGCCACGAGCACTCCCGGTCGGGTGACGCCACCGGTGCCAGGCTCAGCCTGCGGTGCTCGGACTCGAACATGGCAAACCACGGCAGCGGGACTGTCCACGTGGTGGACACCGCGTGCACCGCGCCGGAGGGCTGCTCGGACAGCACCGAGGCCGCTCGCGCCCGCACAGCGTCCGGCGAGGCGGTGATCGCCGCGTCACGCAGGGCCGGGTGGGCGGTGGCCAGGAAGCCGACGAGAGCAGCCGCTGAGCGGGACATCACGTCCAGCGGGCAGACGAGCGGGCCGATCTTGGCGTCCGCGCCCGGCACGTCCTTCGGGTCCAGGACGAGCACATCCCTGATCGTGCGGGCGGTCGGACTGCCGTCGGCCGACTCGCCCGGAAGCATTCGAGGTGGCACGGAAAGTTGTGACCTGAACCACATCTCACGCTCGCGTTCGCCGACAGCCGAACGCACAAGAGGACCGGTCTCTACTACGTTCCGTAGCCGATTTGACAACTCAGTGTCAAAAGCCGACAACGGTTCGTACACCCGAAGGTAGGCGACGAACGGACGAGGCACTACTTCATGCTGTCATGAGTGGGCCGGGACGGGTCGATCGGCCGATCGAGGCTCATCTGTCATCACCGGCACATGGTGCCGCGTCGCGTCGGACCCCATCGGCACGGTACGGTAGTTGTCAGGAATCAGTTGTCGAGACGAGTGGGGCCGCCGTTTCCCCCGGCCGCCCCATCCCTGTGCGAGGGGGTCGAGCCATGGGGCGCGGCCGGGCGAAGGCCAAGCAGACGAAGGTGGCCCGAGAGCTCAAGTACAGCACTCGGAACACGGACTTCGACGCTCTGCAGCGAGAGCTGTCAGGGTCGGGCGAGTCCAGTGACCACCAAGAAGAGGAACGTAGCGACGACTACGACGACGGTTACGACGACTACCGTCGCTGAATCTGGGCATACAGACACCAGGGCGCGCTAGTAGTGGCCTGCCCTGGTGTCTGTGTGCCGAGATCCCTCCTCTTGGCGAGATGGTGACGGCCAGTACAGGCGTGTCCACCACTGCGACACCGTGTGTCCACCTTTCCGGCACATCGAAATTCCCCTACCGGGTCCGGTAGGGGAATTTCATGGTGCCGGAAAGGTCATTTCGGCGTGTCGGAATGGTGGACACGGCGATCAGGGGGCCAGGTGTCGTACTTGGCCTGCTTTTGCTTTGTCCTGTTCTTCGCGGGCCTCGGCGATTTCCGAGCGGTGGGAAACCTGCGGGACGCCCACTTCCCACCAGGCACCGGCCTCGGTCCACGAACTCGGGTGGGTCCTGATGACAACCACCGCAGGAACGCCCGACATAGCGTGTTCTCGCGCTTTCGCATAGGCGGCCCGAAGGTCGTTGACCGTGTCCGCGACGAGAACCGCGCAGCCCAGTCCGGCCGCGTGGGTCGCGAAATCCACGCGCGGCGGTTCGGGCAGCAGGCTGCGTGCGTCGGAATACATGTTGTTGAATCCGGCGCCGCCCTGGCCGCGTTGGAGACGGTCGATGACGGCATATCCGTCGTTGTCGCAGACGACCGCGACGAAACCGTGTCCGGCGAAGGCCGCCGAGAACAACTCCGAGTTGAGCATCAGGTACGAGCCGTCACCGAGCAGCGTGGTCACCACCCCGGTCGGTCGGGCCATCGCGGCGCCCCACGCGCCCGCGATCTCGTAACCCATGCACGAGAAGCCGTATTCGACGTCCATACTCGACACTGTCGACGCTGTCGGCTCCCCGGTCGCGCGCCAGCCGCCGATCAGTTCACCGGGCAGCCCACCGGACGCGGTCATCACGTAGTCGTCCGGCCCGGACAGGTCGTTGACGACCCCGACGACCTCGGCGTAGGTCGGCAGGGGGCCACCGGCTGACCGCAGGCCCGAGATGTGCGCGTCCCACTTCGCCAGTTCGGCGGAGGCGCGCGAGGACCACGACTCCGGCGCGTTCCAGTCGGGCAGTGGCAGTTCTTCCAGTCCTTCACGGGCGTCCCCGACAACGGCGACCGCACCGTGCTTCACGGCGTCGAAGCGGGCCGCGTTGATGGTCACGAGCCTGACGTCCGAAGAGAACACTGACCACGAAGCGGTGGTGAAGTCCTGTAGGCGGGTGCCGACGGCGATCACGACGTCCGCTTCGGCCGCCAACGCGTTGGCCGACGCGGAACCGGTGATGCCCAACGGTCCGGCGTGCAATGGATGCGCATGCGGCACCAGCGTCCGCCCCGCCGTTGTCTCGACGATCGGGACATTGTGTCGTTCGGCGAACTCGATCGCGGTCTGCGCTGCGCCGGAGTAGCGCACGCCACCGCCCAGCACGAGCAGCGGCCGCTGCGAAGCACTGATCACCGCGGCGGCGCGGCCGAGCGACCGCCGGTCGGGCCGTGGCCGGAGCACGTGGTGCACCACCGGTTCGAACAGTGACTCCGGGAAGTCGAACGCCTCGGCCTGGACGTCCTGCGGGAGCGCGAGAGTCACCGGGCCGCACTCGCCCGGGTCGGTGAGCACGCGGGCGACCTGGGGCAGCGTGGCGATCAGCTGTTCCGGACGGGTGATCCGGTCGAAGTAGCGGCTGACCGGCCGGAAGGCGTCGTTCACGCTGACCGTCGCGTCCCCGAACGGCTCGATCTGTTGCAGCACAGGGTCCGGGGCGCGGTTGACGAACGTGTCACCGGGAAGCAGCAGCAACGGCAGGCGGTTGGCGTTGGCGACACCGGCGGCGGTGACCATGTTCAACGCGCCGGGCCCGATCGACGACGTGGCGACGCCGACCTGGCGGCGGTGCGTGGCTTTGGCGTAGCCGACGGCCGCGAGCGCCATGCCCTGTTCGGTGTGGCCGCGCCACACCGGGATCTGCGCGCGGTGTTCCTCCAGGGCGGCACCGAGGCTGAGCACGTTGCCGTGCCCGAAGATGGCGTAGACCGCCGGGAACAGCGGCGCTTCGGTGCCGTCGAGCAGCTCAGTCCGTTGTGCCACAAGCCACCTGACCAGGGCCTGTGCGGTGGTCAGCCTCATCGCAGGACCCTCCCTTCGGCCGAGGTCACCGGGCAGCGCGGGTCGTCGGCCTGCTTCTCCCACGACTGGCGTACCCAGGTGTGCGCGGGGTCGTCGCAGAAGGCCATCGACCGGTCGGCGGCGGGCCCGGCGAGGACGTTGAGGTAGTACATCGGGTAGCCCGGCGCGGCCACGCACGGACCGTGGTAGCCGCGTGGGATCAGGAAAACGTCACCGTCGCGGACGGCCACGTCCTCGTCGATCGAGCCGTCGGCGGTGTAGGTCTTGTGGAAGCCGAAGCCGTCGCGGGACGGCGTGATCCCGTCCTGTCCGGCGATCCTGAAGTAGTAGATCTCCTCGTTGACCACCTCGCAGTCGCTGGCCTCGTCGTGCTTGTGCGGCGGGTAGGAGGACCAGTTGCCGTCCGGAGTGATGAGTTCGCACGCGCTGAGCTTGTCGGCGTGGTCCCAGACTCCGGGCACGCCGAAGTTCGTGACCTGCCGGGTGGCGTTGCCCGAGCCGCGCACTTCGACGGGGATGTCCGGCGCCGGGCCGTACTTCGGGTCGAGGCGCCGAGTGCAGCGGGCCATCGGCAGTGCGACCTCACAACCGTCCTTTGTCGACAAAGCGACCTCGGCGTCTCGTGGCACGTAGGCGAAGTCGGTGACCCGCGTGAAGACCGAGTCGCGGCCGACCAGCTCGAACACCTCGCCGTCGACCGAGACGGTCAGGCTCCCGGCCAGCGGCAGCACGAACGCCTCGAACTCCCCGGTCGCCACGGTCCGGGTCTCGCCGGGAGCGAGAGTGAGCACGCGCAGCCCGGTGTAGGTCCAGCCCGCGTCCTCCGGCACCAGCCGGACGGGATCAGGCCCGTCCGTGAGAGTCCCCAGTGGACGGTGCAGAGTCATGCCCTCACTCCTTCACGCAGGACGTTGGCGGCGGCTTCGACGGCTCCGGCGACGTCACCATCGGGCGGGTAGAGCAATGCGCGGCCCACGACCAGGCCACGCACGACCGGGTGACTGAGCGAACGGCCCCACGAGGCGATGTCGTCCTCGACGCTCGGACCAGGAACACCACCCAGCACGACCGTCGGCAAAGTCGTGGCGTTCAGCACGAAATCAGGGTCGTCCGGCGCGGGCAGCTTCAACCACGTGTACGCCGACGTCTCGCCCAGCGAGGACGCCACGGTCGCGGCACGAGCCAGCGACGGCCCGTCCTTGAGCAGCTGGAGCTGGCCGTCGACCCGGCGGTACGGCAGCGGCTCGACCATGGCCATCACGCCACGCGACGCCAGCGCGGTGACCGCGGCGGCGCAGGCCTGCAGCGTCGGGACGGTGCCCGCGTCGTCGTCCACGATCCGCAGCAGCATCTTGCCGCCGTCCAGGCCCAGGTCTGCGACGGCGTTGGCGCTGTAGGCGGTGAACCGGTCGTCGATCTCCCAGTCGGCTCCGGCCAGGCCGCCCCGGTTCATCGACCCGATGACGACCTTGTCGTGCAGCGCGCCCAGCAGCAGGAGTTCCTCGATGATGTCCGGGGTGCCCAGCACGCCGTCGACGGCCGGGTTCGCCAGCGCGACGAGCAGGCGTTCCAGCAGCGTGCGGCGGTTGACCATGGCGTTCGGGTCGCCGGGCACGCCCATCGCGCCCCGGGCCGTGTGATCGGCCGCGACCAGGAACAACGTGCCCTGATCGGTCAACAGGGCGGCACGTCGCGACCGAGTTGTATACAGCTTATGCACAGCCTGTGGATTGTTCGCACGGGTGTGCAGGAGCTCGGCCCACTGCGGGTCAGTGATCACGGTTGAGGCGCTCCTCGATCTCGTCCCGCGCGGGCATCGCGTCGGCACAGGCCAGCCGACCCGCGACGATCGCACCCGCGACATTGGCGTACTCGGCGATCCGGACCGGCTCCCAGCCCGACAGCAGGCCGTGCACCAGCGCACCGCCGAAGGCGTCACCGGCGCCGAGCCCGCAGACCACGTCGATCGGATGCGGCGGCACGGTCCACGCCCCGTCCTGGGTCGCCACCAGCACGCCGTCCGCACCCTTCTTGATCATCACGAGCGAGACGCCACGGTCCAGGATGCGGCGCGCGGCCTCGTCCGGGTCCGCCGTGCCGACCGCCACCTCGGCCTCGGTCCGGTTGCCCACCGCGACCGTGACGTGGTCGAGCATCCACGAGATCTGCTCGCGCGCGGCGGCCACGTCGGCCCAGAACATCGGGCGGTAGTCCATGTCCAGCACGGTGTGATCCCGGTGCCCCCTCGCCTCCAGGATCTTGCGCTGGGTACCGCGGGCCGGTTCGGCGCTGACGCCCGTCCCGGTCACCCACAGCACAGGCACTTCGGCCACGACATCCCACGGCACGTCGTCGTCCGTGAGCGTGAGATCCGGCGCGGTGGGCAGCCGGTAGAACAGCAGCGGCGGGTCCTCGGGCGGGTCCAGCGCGCAGAACACCACCGGGGTCAACAGGTCCGGCGACGTGCCGACGTATGACGGCGAGACCCCGAACCCGGTCAACGCGGTCCGGACGTAGTCGCCGAAGCCATCCGGCCCGACCTTGGTCAGCACAGCGGCCTTCCGGCCGAGCCGCGCGGCGGCGACCGCGACGTTGGTCGCGGTGCCGCCGAGCGACTTGGCGAAGGTCCGCACCTCGGCCAGCGGAACCCCGCTCTGCTCGGGGTAGAGGTCCACCCCGACCCGGCCGACTGTCAGAGCTTCGATGGTCACTTCTCGACCGCCCGGAGTTCGTGCTCGAGAGCCTCCAACTCGGCCCCACCGGCCATCTGCCGGGTGAGTTCCTCGATGGTGATGTCGCCCTTGTCGAACGAGCCGAGGCTGCGGCCACGCTTGAGCAGCAGGAACCGGTCACCGACGGGGTAGGCGTGGTGCGGGTTGTGCGTGATCAGCACGACCCCGAGGCCACGGTCACGGGCCTGGGCGACGTACCGCAGCACGACACCGGCCTGCTTGACACCCAGCGCGGCCGTCGGCTCGTCGAGGATGAGCACCTTCGCTCCGAAGTGGACAGCACGGGCGATCGCCACACACTGCCGTTCCCCTCCGGACAACGTGCCCACAGGCTGCTCGACGTCACGCAGGTCGATGCCCATCTCGGCCAACGCGGCCTTGGTGGTCTCCCTGCCCTTCCTGCGATCGAGCCGCCGCAACGGACCCCAGCCGACCGTGGGCTCGGAACCAAGGTAGAAGTTCCGCCACACGCTCATCAGCGGGACGACCGCGAGGTCCTGGTAGACCGTCGCGATGCCGCTGTCGAGCGCCTCACGCGGCGAGGCGAACCGGACCGCGTTGCCTTCGACCAGGAACTGCCCTTTGTCGTGCTGGTGCACCCCGGCCAGGATCTTGATCAGCGTGGACTTCCCGGCGCCGTTGTCGCCGAGCACACAGGTGACCTCACCAGGATTGACCACAGTGGACACATCGGCGAGTGCGATGACACTGCCGTACGTCTTGCCGATGTCACGGACTTCGATCATCGACGCACCCTTTCCGCGCGGCGCCGGAAGGTGTTGTTCACCAGCACGGCGGCCAGCAGCATGATGCCGAGGAACAGCATGAACCAGTCGCTGTTCCACTGCGCGTACACGATTCCCTGCCGTGCCATACCGAAGATCAGCGCACCGATCGCCGCACCAACCGCGGAACCGAACCCACCGGTCAGCAGACAGCCGCCGATCACCGCGGCGATGATGTACTGGAACTCCAGCCCAATGCCCTGATTCGCCTGCACACTGGCGTTGCGCAGGATGTTGATCGAGCCAACGACCCACGCGGCGAACGCGGTCGTCATGAACAGCATGATCTTCGTCCGAACCACCGGCACACCGACCGCCCGCGAACTGAGCGACGAACCGCCAACCGCGAACGTCCAGTTGCCGAACCGGGTGCGGACCAGAACCCACGCGGCGACCGCGGCGAACAGCACCCACCACAGGATGGACACCTGGAACTCGGTGCCGCCAATGTCGATGGTGGACGCGAACAGCAAGCCCGCCGACTCGTAGCCATCGGTCGAGCGCATCCCGGACACCTGCACGGTCCCGGTGATCAGCCGCGTGACGCCGAGGTTCAGTCCCTGCAACGCGAGGAAGGTTCCCAGCGTCACAATGAAGCTCGGCAGGCCGGTCCGCATCACCAGCCAGCCGTTGACCGCGCCGACACCGAGCGCGAACACCAGCGAAAGAATGAGCGCGAACCACACGTTCAACCCGACCTGGGTCGCGAAGATCGCGGTGACCAGCGCGGTCGACGCGGTCATCACACCGGCGGAGAGGTCGAACTCGCCGCCGATCATCAGCATGGCGACACCGACCGCCATGATGCCCAGCGTGGACGCGTCGTCGAGCCAGTTGGCGACGCCGAGCGGGCTGAGAAACTGACCAGCGACAACCGAGAAGAAGACGAAAACAGCCAGCGCCCCAAGCAGGGCGCCGATCTCGGGCCGGACCACCAGCCGGTCCCATAACCCGGGTTTGGCCAGCCGCTCGTCAGGCTGGCTCCGCACCGCGACACTCACCGGTCACCGACCCCCTTTCCCAGCGACCGGCTCGAGCGAGCCGCTGGTGCCGTTGCCAAATCCCGTTGTCCACAACCCACCAGTAACCCGTTGACCAGGCGTTATTGCCGGTAGACTGGAGCAGGGACGCCCCCCGGGTTGGGTGGGGGACTGTTCTTGGGGTCGGGTGGGGGCATGACCTTTGAGTCCGGGGGAACTCCTGCCTGTGCCCGAACGCAGGAGTGCGCGGCCTGCGCGCAAGCGCAGCGGGACGCGGCCCGCGCGCGAGCGCAGGGGTGTGGTTCGTGGGGTGTCCCTCCCGTATGGCCTGGGCGAAGCCAACCACTGGCTGTCAGGAGGTCGGCCTACGCAACTGGCGTGCCCAGCGCGAGGCCTTACCGACCTCTTGACAGCCTGTGGTTCCCTTGGGCAGGCCGTACGGGAGGGGCGCCCCGCGCCCCCCACCAGACCCAGAAAACACATGGGCCGAGGGAACTGGCGCGAGAAACGAAGTGTCTGTGTGTCCCCTCTTGGCGGCCTGCCCGCCGGCGAGGCTTCTCTTTTTCTTTTGTGACAAGAAAAAGAAGGTCCTCGCCGGACGGCAGGCCGCCAAGAGGGGAACCAACCATTCCCGCCCACCCGGTTGGCTCTGCTCACGTGACTTCCTGGGTCCAGTGAGGGCGTGGTCGGTTCCCTCCCGTACGGCCTGCCAGAGGAAACCACGACGTGCCGGGAGGTCGGTATCGCCTGCGCTGTGGGTCGGTTTGCGTAGGCCGACCTCCCGACACGCCGTGGTATGGCTTCGCCCAGGCCATACGGGAGGAAACCAACCACGAAGCACCCGCTTGCGCTATGCGCGCAAGGCCGCTTACGTGCAAGGCCGCTTACGCGCTTGCACGCTTGCTCTCTTGCGCTTGCTTTGCGCGCGCAGCCCGACCTTGACGGCACCCTGCCGGATTGGGTGGGGGCATGTCCTTTGAGGCGGGAGGGAACATGTCCTTTGCTTTGGGTGGCCTGTATTGCGGCTGTCATCGCGTTCCCTTTTCCGCGAAGGGGGCGATGGTGTCCACGTTGGACTTGTCGACGAAGCCCGGACCGGTCAGCACCGGCCGACCGCCGCCGACGGTGTTCGCGTTTTCCTTGTACAGCTTGAGGAACACAATCGGCAGGTAACCTTGCTCGTACTGCTGCTGGTCGACCGCGAACAGGACATCCCCGGCTTTGATCGCGTTCACCACGTCGGTGTTCAGGTCGAACGTGGCCACCTGCGCCTTCGAGGCCGCGCCCTTGATCGCGGTCACAGCACCGGCCGCCACCTGCGAGTTCAGCGCCAGGACCGCGTCAACCGACGGGTCGGCCTGGACCGCGCCCTTGATGCGGGACTGGGCGTCGGTCGGGTTGCTGATGTCCACCTGCAGGGTGGTCACGTTGCCGAACGCGCTCTTGGCGCCGTCACAGCGCTGGTTCTGGCCGATGTTCCCGGCTTCGTGGATCACGCACAGCAGCTTGGTCTTTCCGGCTTCCTTCAGGCGCTTGCCCGCTCCCTCACCGGCGATCGTCTCGCTCTGGCCGACGTGCGTCAGTGCGCCGAACTCGGCGCTCCTGGCCTCACCGGAGTTGATCGTGACCACCGGGATGCCCGCTTTGACCGCGTTCTGGATCGCGGTCTTCAGTGCGTCAGGGTTGGCCATCGACACCACGATGCCGTCGACCTTCTGGGCGATCGCGTTGTCGATCAGCTTGGCCTGTGCGCCGGGGTCGCCGTCGGACTTGTAGTCGACCTGGGCGCCGAGTTGTTTGCCCGCGGCCTCGGAGCCGTTCTTCACCACGTTCCAGAAGGCGTCACCTGACGTGCCGTGGGTGACGACAGCGACGCGCAGGCTTCCGCCGCTGTTGGGGGTTGGTGCGGCGCCACCTGCGGCGGGTTTGTCGCCTTGCGGGCCGCTGCACGCGGCCAGTACCAGGGCTCCGGCGGCCGCGACAGCCGCGAACTTGAACTTCGGGAAGCGATCGGACGTCATCGTCTCTCCTCGCTGAACGGCGTCAAAGACCGCCGATTATCTGGTTGAGGTGGCGCAGGCTGCTCGCAGTGTCCTGTTTCGGCGTGTCGACCGGGCTCTGCTCGCCCAGGGCGGTGTCCTGTTCGAGGACGTACCACCCGTCGTAGCCCGCTTGGTGGACGAAGCGCACGACCGCCTCGATGTCCACGTCCCCCTGACCGAGCGGCACGTACATGCCCTGCCCGACCGCTTCGGTGTAGCCGAGCTCGCCCGCGCGGACCTTGTCCGCGAGGTCGGCACGGACGTCTTTCAGGTGCAGGTGCCCTATCCGTGCCGGGTACCGCTCGGCGAGCGCGACCGGGTCGGTGCCGCCGATCATCAGGTGCCCGGTGTCCAGGCACAGCTCCAGGTCCGAGTCCCGCACGAACCGCTCGACCTCGGCGAAGGTTTCCACGTGCGTCCCGACATGCGGATGCAGCACGGTCCGCAGGCCGTGTGCGGCGGCGATGTCACGGATCTCAGCCGCAGTGCTGACGAGCGTGGCCCACTGCGAGTCGGTGAGCGCGGGACGGTCGTCGTAGCCGTCGAGACCGGTCGCGGCGGCCAGCACCAGCACCTCGGCGCCACAGGCTGCCAGCAGCTTCGCGGTCCGCTCGGCCTCGGCCACGCTGGCCGAGTCGTGCAGGGGCACGGCCAGAAAGCCGCCGACCAGCGTCAGGCTGTGCGTGGCCAGCACGGCGCGCAGCTCAGCCGGGTCGGTCGGCAGGTAGTCCGGTGGGCCCAGTTCGGTCGCGGTCAGGCCGAGTTCGGCCATCTCGCCCAGCACGGTGTCCCGGCCGAGCATCCTGCCCCAACCAGGGACTTCACAGACGCCCCACGAGATCGGCGCTCCAGCGAGCTTCACACGACCACCTCCTGCTCGATCGTCACAGGCACGCCCGAGCGGCGCGACTCGTCACACGCCAGTGCCAGGCGCAGGCTCGTCAGGCTGTCCCGCGCCGGGGACGGGTTCTGGATCCGACCGGCCACGACGTCCACGAACACGGCCATCTCGTTGAGGTAGGCACGGCGGAACCGTTCCGGGAAGCCGGGATACGCGTCCGGGCCGACCTTCGGGCCGTCCGGCTCCAGCGACGTCAGCGGGGTGCGGGAGTCCACGCCGACCGCGAGTGAATCCTTGCTGCCCAGCACTTCGATGCGGTGGTCGTAGCCGAGCGGGTCGTGCCGACCGCCGACGAGCACGGCGTGCGCGCCGCCCGCGAACTTCAGCATCACGACCGCGTTGTCCACGTCGTCGGCGTCCGCGAAGGCCTGGTCGACCAGGACCGACCCGGACGCGTACACCTCCACCACCGGCTCGCCGACCAGCCATGGGACCGCGTCGAGGTCGTGGATCAGCAGGTCGCGGAAGATCCCGCCGGACGCGGGCAGGTAGCCGAAGTCAGGCGGCTCGGCGTCGTTGCCGGTCGACCGGACCAGGTAGAGCTTGCCGACCTCACCGGCGCGGATCCGCCGGTACAGCTCGGCGACCGCCGGGTCGAACCGGCGCTGGAAGCCGACCAGCACGTCGACGCCAGCGTTCTCGATGTCGTCGACCAGCGCGCTCATCTCGGCGTAGTCGCTCGCGATCGGCTTCTCGCACAACGCGGGCTTCTTCGCGGCGAGGGCGCGGCGGATGGTCTCCGGGTGGGTCGTGGTCGGCGTCGCGATCAGCACGCCGTCGCTGGCCGTGAGCAGCGCGTCCAGGTCGTCGACCGCCGTCGCTCCGATCCCGGCGGCCACTTCGGCGGCGCGACCGGGGACCGGGTCGAACAGCAGGACCTCGTCGACCGCGGCGAGCGAGGCCAGGTTCCTGGCGTGCATCGTGCCGATCCGGCCGACACCGGCTACTCCGATACGCATGCTTCTCCCATGGATCCGCAGGTCAGGGCCAGTCTTTGTTAGAGCGCTCTATTTGTTGGAGCGCTCCAATGCTGTATCGTGTGCCAGGTCGTGTCAAGGGCGTGTTGCCCGCTTGTTACAGCCCGGAGGACCTTGTGACTCGCCCGACCATGGAGGACGTCGCCCGGGTGGCCGGTGTGTCCCGCGCGCTGGTCTCCCTGGTCATGAACGACTCACCGAAGGTCAGCGAGCAACGGCGCAAGGCCGTGCTCGACGCGGCCGAACAGCTGGGCTACTCGCCGCACGTGATGGCCCGTTCGCTGGCCAGCCGGACGTCGACCGTGCTCGGTGTCATGGTCTCGGACCTGCACAACGCGTTCTTCGCCGAGGTCGTCGACGGCATCGACGAAGTGGCGCAGGCAGAGGGCTTCGAGCTGATCATCAACACCGGCGGCCGCAGTCCCGCACGGGAGAAGCGCGCGGTCAACGGCCTGCTGGCGTTCCGCCCGGCCGGACTCGCGCTGCTCAGCCCGGTTGTGCCGCCCACGACTCTGGCCGAGGCAGCGACTCAGGCACCGACAGTGCTGGTCGCGCGATCGTCACGATTGTCCACTCTGGACACCGTGAACGACGACGGCGAAACGGGTTCCGGGCTGGCGGTGGACCACCTGGTGTCATTGGGCCACACCGAGATAGCCCATCTGGACGGCGGCGCGGGCGCACAGGCGCCACAACGCCGTCGCGGCTACATCACGGCGATGGAGCGACATGGCCTGACACCGCGCGTGATCCCGAGCGAGCACACTGATATCGCCGGGGCGAAAGCCGTGCGCCAACTGCTCGAACAAGGCTCACTGCCGACGGCGTTGGTGGCGGGAAACGACTTCAACGCGGTCGGCGCGATCTCCGCACTGGAAGAGGCCGGGCTGCGTGTCCCACAGGACATGTCGGTCGTCGGCTACGACAACACGTCGCTGGCCGCTCTCCGGCACATCTCACTGACCACGATCGATCAGCCACGCCACGAGATCGGCAGGCTCGCGGGCGAGGCACTGGTGCAACGTGTCCGTGGCGAGCGCACCGATCCCGTGCGCAAGCTGCTGCACCCCACACTCGTCGTTCGTTCGACCACCCGAGCCAGGAGCTGACATGGCAGAGCTTGTCCCGCACTACATCGACGGCGCCAGGACCACCGCGTCCTCCGTCGACACCGGTGACGTCTTCGAACCCGCGACCGGTGCCGTGGCGCGCAAGGTCGTGCTGGCCGGTCAGTCCGATGTGGATCTTGCGGTGGCGTCCTCGGTGAAGGCGGCGCGGGACTGGGCGGAGTCGTCCCTGTCGACCCGCAGCCGGATCATGTTCGCTTTCCGCGAGCTGGTGCACTCCCGTCGTGACGAACTGGCCGCGCTGATCACGGCCGAGCACGGGAAGGTGCTTTCGGACGCCGCGGGCGAGGTACAGCGTGGGCTGGAGGTTGTCGAGTTCGCCTGCGGGATTCCGCATCTGCTGAAGGGTGAGCATTCGGAGCAGGTGTCGCGGGGTGTCGATGCCTACTCGGTGCGCGAGCCTCTGGGTGTCGTTGCCGGGATCACTCCGTTCAACTTTCCCGCCATGGTCCCGATGTGGATGTTCCCGCTGGCGATCGCGGCCGGGAATGCTTTTGTGCTGAAGCCTTCCGAGCGTGATCCGTCGACGGCTGTGCGTCTTGCCGAGTTGTTCACCGAGGCCGGGTTGCCTGCTGGTGTGCTGAACGTTCTGCAGGGCGACGCGACTGCGGTGAACGCGCTGCTGGACCACCCCGACGTCGCTGGTGTTTCTTTCGTTGGGTCGACACCGATTGCCAAGCACGTGTATGCGCGGGGAACCGCCAATGGCAAGCGTGTGCAGGCGTTGGGCGGGGCGAAGAACCACATGGTCGTGCTGCCGGACGCGGATGTTGACGTGGCTGCGGACGCTGCGGTGTCGGCTGGCTATGGCAGCGCGGGCGAGCGTTGCATGGCTATTTCGGTTGTGGTGGCTGTCGGGGATGTCGCGGACCCGCTGGTGGCCGCTATCGCCTCTCGGACAGGCTCTTTGGTGACCGGTCCCGGGACAGACCCCGCCTCCCAGATGGGCCCGCTGGTCACCGGCGTGCACCGCGATCGTGTGGCCTCGTATGTAGATGCTGGGGTTTCGGCGGGGGCGTCGCTGGTCGTCGATGGCCGCGGCTTCGCGCCAGTCGGGCATCCCGATGGATTCTGGTTGGCCCCGACACTGTTCGACAACGTGACCCCGGAAATGTCGATCTATCGAGATGAGATCTTCGGCCCTGTGTTGTGTGTGGTTCGCGTTCCCACTTTCGATGCGGCTGTGGAACTGGTCAACGCCAACCCGTACGGCAACGGCACCGCCATCTACACAGGTGACGGCTTGGCTGCCCGCGAGTACCAGAGGCGTGTGCACGTGGGCATGATCGGGATCAACGTGCCGATCCCGGTGCCGATGGCCTACTACTCGTTCGGTGGCTGGAAGGACTCGCTGTTCGGCGACACGCACGTGCACGGCGCCGAAGGCGTGAAGTTCTACACGCGGGCCAAGGCCGTGACCTCGCGGTGGCCACGGCAGTCAGGCATCGACCTCGGCTTCCCCACTCACGGGTGACACAGTGCCTTGTCCACTGTGGCCAGTACCGCCGCGTGATTGCGCTCGGCGTTGTCCGGGTTCACCGTGCCTGGTATCGCTGTGACCGCTATCGACGCGCGGCGGCCGTCTTCCGTTACGCCGCCTCGGGTTTCGAAGCCGGGGATGTCGCCGCCGTGGCCCCAGTACAGTCCGCCGCAGGTCAACGGGGTACTGGTGATGCCGAGACCGTATCGGGCGCCTGGCCAGGACTGCGCCGGGATGGTTTTCCTCATCTCGGCGAGTTCCTTGGCGGGCACGAGCTTTCCGTTCATCAAAGCGCCGAAGAAGCTGTTCAGGTCCGCTGGCGTCGACACCAGCTGCCCGGCCGCCCAGCCCCATGACGGGTCTATCTCCGTGACGTCCATCGTCGAGCCGTTCAGGGCTCGGGCGTATCCGTGCGGGTGCGCGCCGCGGATCGTGCGGTCACCGACGCCCGGCCAGTACGTGTCCCGCAGGCCGATCCGGTCGATCACGCGGGTCTGCACCTGCTCGGCGATCGGACGCCCGGTCACGCGTTCGACCATCAGGCCCAGCAGCACGTAGCCGGTGTTGCTGTACTCCCACTTCTCGCCCGGTTTGAAGTTCGCCGGGTGCTCCAGTGCGATGTCCACCAGCCGCCGCGGGTCGAAGTACACGTCCCTGAGCTTCTCGATGCCGACGGCACCGATGTACTGCGTGTAGTTCGGTATGCCCGAGGTGTGCTGCAGCAGGTGGCGGACCTTGATCGCATTGCCGTCGATGCCCTCGCCGCGCACCAGCCCCGGCAGGTAGCGGTCGATCGGCGCGTCCAGCTCGACTTTCCCCTCCGCCACCAGCTGCATCACCACCACCGCCACGAACGACTTGGTGTTGCTGCCCGCGCGCACCCGGCCGTTGCGCGGCGGCGGCAGCGGCCTGCCGATCTGGGCCACCCCCGCGGTGTAGGTCGCGGACCTCCCGTTGCGCTCCACCGTGAGCAGGGCGGCCGGGAAGTTCTCCTGCCGCACCAGGCTGTCGAGATCCGGGCGTGCGGTCTGGGTTTCCGGCTGTGCCGTCGCCGGTACCGCCGCTGCCACCGCGCCAGCCGCCAGTGCCGCCGTCATGACCGCGCTCAACAGGGTCTTCATCTGCGGGTTCCTCCCTCGAAGGTCGATGGGGAAAGCCTGCCAAGCTCGGGGCGTCGACGCAGTCGAGCCAGTGCCCGAGTCCTTGGTGGCCCTGGCGCTACCTCTGGCACAATCCGGCCATGCGCGACTGGGAGCAGTTCCTGCAGTACTCGCCGTGGTTCGCCGATCCCGCCGACGTCACCGTCACCGACGAGACCGCCTGGTCGCGGGGTGGAGTCGAGGGTCTGCCCTGGCTCTCCGCGCTGCTGAACTCCGCGCGGCTCACCACGTTGTCGATCTCGGGCACGCCGTACGAGTTGCTCGCCTGGGGACCGGCGGAGTCACGGCGCGGCTGGCTGTGTGAGCCGGTAGCCCAGCCCAAGCCGGAGGTTCACCAGACCCATCGGCTGTTCTGGACTGTGTGCGGTGGGATCGTCGAGCAGTTCGCAGGACCGCGCAGTTGGCTGCTGAACCAGGATGACGTCCTCACTGCCACCGCCGCCGAACAGGAGATCGTCGCCAACTCACTGCGTGACTACGGCTGGCTCTGGAAGGACGAAGGGCTGGATGTGCCCATCGATCCCGCCGACTACTACGCCGTCGCGATCGAGGCCAACGGCAATGTGACCATGGTCCACAGGCGCAGCGGCGAGCTCCTGCTGTTCGCACCGGACCACTCCTTCGACAAGATCACGCCCTATCCCGGGTGCCCGAAGAACTCCCTGTACACCTTTGACGAACTGCCTGACCTCGCGTCGTGGATCGAGGCGTGCGCCGAGGCTTGGAGTGACTAGTTCGGTGTGATCCGGGCCAGCTTTCCGTTCTCCAGTGCGGCCCACACCGCGCCGTCCGGTGCGATGGCTATTCCGTGCGGCTCCGAGTTCGGGGTGGGCAGGTCGTACTCGTCGATCTTGCCCGCCAACGTGATGCAGCCGATCTTGTTGGCGCCCCACTCGGTGAACCACAATGTGCCGTCTTCCGCTGCGACGATCGCGTGCGGGCGGCTTTCCTTGTTCGGCAACGGGAACTCGTCCACGTGGCCGTCGATCGCGATTCGGCCGACCTGGCCTGCTCCTATTTCCACGAACCAGAGGCCGCCGTCACCGCCGTCGGTGATCCCGACCGGCGCCGCCGCCTGCGTCGGCAGCGGGTGGACCGTCACGTCGCCGCCGATGTCGATTCGGCCGATCGCGTTGGCCTGGTTGAGGGAGAACCACAGGCCGTTGTCCGGCCCGGCCGTGATGTGCCCGGGGAAGGCGCCCGCCACCGGCAGGGGGAACTCCGTGATCGCGCCGTCCGGGGTGATTCGTCCGATCTTGTCGAGGTTGATCACCGTGAACCACAACGCGCCGTCCGGACCGGCCGCGATTCCGTACGGCTCCGCCTCCGGCGTCGGCAGTTCGAACTCGCTCAACTCGCCGTCGACCGTGATCCGACCGATCCTGTTGCCCTTGTACTCGGTGAACCACAGGGCGCCGTCCGGACCGGGCACGATCACCGTCGGCTGACTGTCCGGCCGGACGTCGAACTCGCGGAGCCCACCAGCGTGAAAGCGGCCGATCTTCGCCGCTTTCACCTGGGTGAACCACATCGCGCCGTCAGGACCGGCCGTGATCCCGTACGGACCCGAATCCCGGTCGTTGAGGTCGAACTCCTCGATCATGGTCCGACCTTACTTGCCCGGTCTCGGGCACGCCCGCGCAACGGGCTGGTGGCGCTGCCAGCGTGGCCAGGTAGCCGTCGATGGCTTTGCCGACGCACTCGCCGTGGTGGTAGACGCCGTGGCCCCAGCCTTCGTAGGTCAGCAGCAGAGTGCTGTCCTTGGCCTGGCGGTGTGCGTTGGCGGCCCACAGGTAGGACGTCGCCGGATCGTACAACGCGTTCGCCATGAGGATCTTGGGCGCGTTCGTGATCGTCAACGGGTGCTGCGGGTTGTTGATCTTCTCCGGCGACCCGACGCACCCGGTGATCGACTCGTGTCCGATCACACCGCCACGCATGTGCGGTGCCACCGCGTTCTCGATGGCTACCAGCGACTTGTACTCCGCGAACGTGCGCACTGGCAGGCTGTAGTCGGCGCAGAACACCGCCTGCCAGGGCAGTTTGATTTCCTCCTGCTCGCGGAAGGCCATCCGGCGCGTGGGCTTGCCCGTGTCCAACTGGGACAGCCATTCGGCGAACTCGCCGAAGTACGGGCCGTAGAACGCGCCGCTCGCCAGGGAGATGATGTCCCTGGCAGTGATCGGTGAGCCTTCCTCGCGGACCTCACCCCGGTCGGCCTTCGCCAGCAGGTCGTCCCAGAACCTGGTGACATCCCTGCCGTGCAGGGCACAGGAAGCCGTGCGCTCGCACCACTTCGCCCACTCGGTGAACGAACTCTCCGCGGTCTGTGCCGAGGTGGCGGCGAAGGCGCGGGTGCCGATGCTGTGGTCCATGTTGCTGTCGATGACCATGGACCGGATCTTGTCGCCGTAACGCTCGGCGTACTGCTGGCCCATCAACGTGCCGTACGAGAGGCCGTAGTAGTTGATTTTCCTCTCGCCCAGCGCCCGCCGGATCGCGTCCATGTCCTGGGCGGTCGCACCCGTGTCGGCGTGGTCGGCGATCGGACCGCTGCGTTTGCGGCAGTCCTCCCGCATGTCACGGTTGTACTTGACCAATGTGTCGAACTCGGCCTGGGTGGCCGGGTACTGCGACGGCCGCTTCGACCAATCGTCGAACGAGCACCGCACAGGCTGGCTCGACGCCACACCACGCGGATCCCAGCCGATGATGTCGAAGCGGGACTGCACGTCCGCACTGAAGTAGTTGTTCAGGCGGACGACGAAGTCCACACCGGAACTGCCCGGCCCGCCCGGGTTGACCAGCAGGACGCCCACTCGCTTCGCCGGGTCGGTGGCTTTGCGGCGTGCCACGGCGAGATCGAACTTCGGTCCCGCCGGAGCGGCGTGGTCGATGGGCAGGCGCAGGGTGCCGCATTCCGCCGTCGCGTCGCTCGCGCAGGGCTTCCAGTCGATGCTCCCGGCGCTCACCGCCGGATCGGCGTGCACGACCGGAGCGCCGAGCACCACCGCCGCACTGACGAGCGCGACCCCGAACGCTCGCATGATCGTGGACAAAAGTGTCTCCACTCAGTCGAAAGGGCGGGACACCGGTCGTGGTGCCCCGCCCCTTGGACGTTTTCGCGGAGTCGATCTGTTGCGCCGTTACGGTCGGTCAGACACCGGCCTTCTCGCGGTCCTGAGTGGACGGACGGCGGACCAGCCTGCGGACCAGCGGCCACGCCAACAGCAGCACGATCGCGATGTAGATGACCACCGTCATCGGCGTGTTCACCAGGCCGCCGACGTCGCCGTCGCTGATCTGCAGGGCCCGGCGCAGTTGTTGCTCCGCCGACGGGCCGAGGATCACACCGATCACCGCGGGAAGCACCGGCAGTCCGTAGCGGCGCATCGCCAGGCCGATCAGGCCGATCACGAACAGCACGATCAGGTCGACCACGTCACCGCTGACCGCGTACGCGCCCACGCTGGCGAAGAACAGAATTCCCGCGTACAGGTACGGCCTCGGAATGCGCAGCAGCTTCGCCCACACCGGCGCCAGCGGCAGGTTCAGCACCAGCAGCAGCACCAGCGCGATGAACAGGCTCGCGATCAGCGCCCACACCAAGCCGGACTCCCGTTCGAACAGCAGCGGCCCCGGCTGGATGCCGTACTGCTGGAACGCCGCCAGCATCACCGCGGCCGTCGCCGTGGTCGGCAGGCCCAGCGTCAGCATCGAGGTCAGCGTTCCGGACGCCGACGCGGACGCCGTCGCCTCCGGACCGGCCACGCCCTCGATCGCGCCCTTGCCCCATTCGTCCTTGTTCTTGGAGAGCCTGCGTTCGGTCACATAGGACAGGAAGGTCGGAATCTCCGCGCCACCGGCCGGAATAGCACCGAACGGGAATCCGATGAACGGGCCACGCAGCCACGGCTTCCACGAGCGTTTGACGTCTTCGCGGCCCAGCCACGGGCGGCCGACCGGGATCGGCTCGGCCTGGATGCGCCGCAGGTGCGCGGCCACCCACAGGGACTCGCCGACCGCGAACAGCGCGACCGCGACCACGACGATGTCGATCCCGTCGGACAGGTGCAGCGATCCGAAGGTCAGCCGCTGCTGGCCGGTCATCTCGTCCAGGCCGATCAGGCCGATCGCCAGGCCGATCAGCAGCGAGGCGAACCCTCGGATCCGTGACTTGCCGAGCACCGACGTGACCGAGATGAACGCCAGCAACATGATCGCGAAGAAGTCCTGCGCGCCGATGCCGACCGCCAGCTTGGCGACCGTCGGCGCGAGCAGCACCAGCAGCAGGGTACCGATAATGCCGCCGACGAAGTGCCCGATCGCCGCTGTGGCAAGGGCCTGCGAGCCCCGGCCGCGTTTGGCCATGGGATTGCCCTCCATGGCCGTGACCACCGACGCGGTCTCACCGGGCGTGTTCAACAGGATCGACGTGGTCGAACCACCGAACATGCTGCCGTAGTAGATACCGGCGAACATGATGAACGCGCCCGTCGGGTCGAGCCCGTACGTGATCGGCAGCAGCAACGCCACGGCCATCGCCGCGCCGATGCCGGGCAGGACGCCGATCGTCGTGCCGAGTAGCACGCCGATCACCGCGTACATCAGGTTGACCGGGGTTAACGCGGTACCGAAACCGTCCATCAGAGAGGCGAAGGAACCCATCACAGCACTCCCATCAGCGGCCCGCCCGGCAGCGAAACCCCGAGCAGGTCGTTGAACACAAAGTAGGTGACGAGCGAGAGCCCGGCCGCGACGAGCGGGTCACGCACGAAGTTACGACTCCCCAAGGCATACGCCGCACCCCAGAACAGCACGGCGCCGGAGACCGGGAACCCCACCAGTCCGATCAGCACCACGTTCGCCAGGAAAGCCGCGGCCAGCAACAACACTGTCCGCCAGTCGCCGGGCGCGTCGAGGTCGACGTCCTCGCCGCCTTCGGCCTCACCCCTGCCACCCCGCAGCACGTCCCTGGCCAGCAACGCGGCCACCAGGATCAACGCGCCACCCACCACGATCGGCGCCACGTCGGGGCCGATGCCCCGCTGGGCCGGGATCGCGGGCATGCTGATCGCGTCGACGAGCACCAGCACGCCGAGCACGGCCAGCACCACACTGACACCCAGCTCGGAGTACTCCCGGTACCAGGGCTGGCGCTCTGCTGTCGACACTTCTGGGGAAGATTCCCGCGCGCTCATACCAGCCCCAGCTCCTTCAGCGTCGTCGCGACCCGGTCGTTCTCGGCCGCGAGGAACCGGCCGAACTCGTCACCGGGTTGGAACGCCGAGGTCCAGCCGTTGCGCTTGAGCGCTTCCTGCCACTGCGGGGACGCGGCCAGCTTCGTGAACAGATTGACCAGCCTGGTGCGCTCGTTCGCGCTGATCCCGGGCGGCGCGACGATGCCGCGCCAGTTGGTGAACTGGACGTCCACCCCCGATTCCATCAGCGTCGGCGCGGTCACCCCGGCCAGCCGGTCCTTGCTGGTCACGGCGAGGACCCGGAGGTCACCGGACTGGATCTGGTCGCGGTACTCGCCGATACCGGACACCCCGAAGGCGATCTTGCCGCCGAGCACCGACGCCAGCAGCTCACCGCCGCCGTCGAAGGGCACGTAGTTCACCTGCCGCGGGTCCATGCCCGCTGCCTTGGCCATCAGCATCGGCGCCAGGTGGTCCGGGCCGCCCGCGCGGGACCCGCCGCCGACGGGCACCCCGCCGGGATTGGCCTTCCACGCCGCCAGCAGCTGGCCGATGTCCTGGTAGGGCGAGTCCTTGCTGACCACGACGATGTCGGGTTCCTCGATCAGCTTGGCGATCGGCGTGGTGTCCGCGAGGGACGACGGCGACTTGTTCGTGTACACCGCGCCGACCACACCGAGGCCCATGGACATCACGAGTTTGCCGTTGCCGCGTTCGTTCACGATCCGGCCGAGACCGACCGTGCCACCCGCGCCGGGCAGGTTGAACACCTCGATCCGGCGGGCCAGGTCGGCTTCCTCGATCGCTTTGGCCGCGTGCCGCGCGGTGATGTCGTACCCGCCACCCGGTGCGTTCGGCACCAGCACGCGCAGGCCACGGACCTGATCGCCCCCGTCGTCATCGCTGCCGGAACTCAGCAGCGGGGGAACCAGCAGCACGGCGGCGATCGCACCGAGCACTGCAAGCCCTGTCTTCGCTCGCACGTCGCGACACCTCACCTCTCTGTGACTTCGGCGACAGCGTTGACTTATGTTGCACGCGGTTTACCGTGATGTCGCGCTTAGGCGCGTATCGAAGGTTTCGGTCCTTGTGTTCACGAGGAGGTGTGCATGGGTGTCAAGGGCTCACTGGCCCGCCAGCTGCTGGCGTGGCAGGTGGTGATCGTGATCGCCCTGCTCACCGCGGTCGCGGCGTTCTCGGCGATCCAGGCCGGCGACAACTTCATGGACGTCGAAGGACGCCGGATGCTGCTCGCCGCCGAGAACCTGGCCGCCACGCCCACAGTGCGTGGCACGAACACGGCGCCGGGCGCCGACGACGACATTCCCGGGGCGCTCGTCGATCCGCTGCGTTACCCGCAACTGCCGACGTTCGCGGAGAGCACGCGCAGCCAGTCCGGTGCGAACGAGGTCGTGTTCGCGCTGCCGGACCTGACGGTGGTCAGCGCGACCACTCCCGGGCGCAACGGCTCGAAGCTGGACATCGGCGCGAGCACCATCGCCACCGGGCGGTCGTGGGTCGGCGTCGTCGACGACTTCCTTGTCGCGCATGTGCCCGTGCTGGCTGACAACGGGCGGATGACCGGCCTGGTCGCGGTGAGCGTGCAGACACCGGGGTTCTTCACCGGGATCATCGAGTCGCCGGGCAACGCGCTCGCCGCACTCGGACTGGCCACTGTGCTCGGTGTGTTCGGCTCGCTGCTGCTGGCCCAGCGGGTGAAGAAGCAGACGCTCGGGCTGGAACCGGCCGAGATCACCGCGCTGGTCGAGCAGCGCGAGGCGATGCTGCACGGGATCAGGGAAGGCGTGGTCGGCATCGACGGCGGCAACCGGATCGTGCTGGTCAACGACCACGCCAGGACACTGCTGGCGATCCCGGACGACAGCGTGGGCAAATCCGTGTCCGATTTGGACTTCAACGAGCGGATGACGGACGTGCTGACCGGCCGCGCGTCCGGGGCCGACCAGATCGTGCTGCGCCGCGGCCGGGTGCTGACGATGAACCGGATGCCGATCTCACTGCACGACAAGTCGATCGGCTCGGTCGTGACCATGCGGGACCGTACCGAGATGGTCGCGTTGCAGAACGAACTCGCCGCGACCCAGAACACCACGGACACCCTGCGCGCCCAGGCACACGAGTTCTCCAACCGGCTGCACACGATCTCCGGCCTGATCGAACTCGGCGAGTACGACGAGGTCCGCCAGTTCATCACCACGGTGTCCACCACCCAGCAGCAGTGGCACGCCGAGGTGAGCGCCCGGATCGACGACTCGGCGGTGGCCGCGCTGCTGATCGCCAAGGCGAGCGTGGCCGCCGAACACGGCGTCGGCCTGCGGCTGTCGGCGGGCAGCCGGTTGTCCGAAGTAGACTCGGAGCTGTCCGCCGACCTGGTGACCGTGCTGGGCAACCTGGTCGACAACGCGGTCGACGCGCTGGGTGTGACCGGTTCGGGCGGCGCTCGGGACGGGTGGATCGAGGTGGACATCAGCGAACTCGACGACGCGATCCGGGTCGTGGTGCGGGATTCCGGACCGGGTGTGGCGCCGGAGATCGCCCGCGAGGTGTTCCGCAACGGGTTCACCACGAAGGCCGCGGAGGAAGGCGGAAAGCGCGGGCTCGGGCTCGCACTGGCGCGTCAGACGTGCATCCGCAGGCAGGGCTGGATCGACGTGCACAACGAAGGGGGCGCCGTGTTCACCGCGATGGTGCCGCGATGATCAAGGTCCTCGTCGTCGACGACGACTTCATGGTCGCGAAGGTCCACAGTGGATATGTGGCGCGGACACCGGGCTTCGAGGTGGTCGGTGTCGCGCACACCGGCGCGGACGCGTTGCGCCTGGCCGGGCAGTTGCGGCCGGACCTCGTCCTGCTGGACATCTACCTGCCCGACATGGACGGCCTCACAGTCCTGCGGGAGCTGCGCTCCCGTCAGGGCGACACGGACGTGATCGTGATCAGCGCCGCCAACGACGTGGACACCGTGCGCCGGGCCATGCGCGGTGGCGTCATGCACTACCTGATCAAGCCGTTCTCGTACTCGGCCCTGTTCGACCAGTTACGGCACTTCGCGACACTGCGCGAGAAACTCGACCGGCTCGCCGTCGCCGGTCAGGCCGACGTGGACCAGGTGTTCGGCGCGCGGCCCCGTGGAGCGGCGACGCTCCCGAAAGGCCTCACCGAACAGACCGCCGAGCTGGTCTCACGGGTGCTCCGGGAACATCCTTCCGGCCTCTCCGCCACGGAATGCGCCCAGCTCACCGAGTTGTCCCGGGTGTCCGCACGGCGTTACCTCGAACACTTCACCGCCTCCGGCAAGGCCGAGGTGACTTTGCGCTACGGCGGCACCGGGCGGCCCGAACGCCGCTACCGCTGGATCTAGTGCGGTGTCCACGGACACCGCACTAGCTATCTAGCTTTTCTCGACGATCTCGCGGAGCACTCCCACGTCCACCGTCCAGTTGCCGACCAGTTCGCCCGCCGCTCGGTCCATGTCGTTGTCCATGATCGCTTTGGCGATCATGCGGTGCTGGGTTTCCGCTCGCATGATCCGCTTGCGGCTGGTGAAGTAGGCGTACTCGTAGCGGTGTACGACCGTCTTCTGGGCTTTGATCAGGCGCATCAGGCGTTGGTTCGGGCAGGATTTCAGCAGTTCGTCGTGCCACTGGTCGTCGATCGACCGGGCTTCGGACGGGCTCGCGTCGAGCATGCGCTGCGCCAGCTGGTTCAGCCTCGGGACGCTTTTGACCAGGGTTTTGTATTCGCAGGTACGCAGGGCGAACGCTTCGAGGGCGCCGATGATCGGGTAGGTCTCCTTGAGCTCTTCCACTGTCAGGGGGAGGAGCCAGAAGCCTCGGTTGGGCTGGAGGTCGAGCACGCCTTCCTGGGCGAGGCCCGCGAGCGCCTCCCGCAGCGGGGTGCGGCTGACTCCCAGGTCCTCGGCGAGGTCGCCCTCGTTGATCCGTTCACCGACCGGGTAGTCGCCACGGACCAGCCGTTCCAGCACCTCGTCGCGGATCTGCTCCCGCAATGGCCGCTTCGTGATCGCCATGCCACACCCTACCACTGCCTGAATACAGAGTGTTGTGTTCAGCACTCCGTGCACAACACGCTGTACACAGAACACAGCGCACAGAATTTAAAACACTGAACACTGAACACTGAATTCAGAATGTAGAGTGCAGGACATGTACCTGAATCCGGCAGCAAAGACCTGGTCAACGCCTGTCTCGCCCTCCGGCACCGGCCTGGACACAACGCCCACGAACGCAAACTCGGCCTCGAGTGGTCCCGAAACCCGCTCTCCGAACCAGCCCGCCAAGCCGAACCAGGCAGTCGGGTCCGACCTTGCCGCCGGTGATCCGAGGGTGTTGCATCGGGCGCTGCCCGGGTTCGCGGCCACTCCGTTGGTCGAGGTGCCTGAGCTGGCGAAGGAGTTCGGTGTCGGCCGGGTGCTGGTGAAGGACGAGCATGTTCGGGCTGGGCTGCCGTCGTTCAAGGTTCTCGGGGCGGCGTGGGCTGTTTTCCGAGCGCTCGGAGGCACGTCGGGCACGTTGGACGATCTCGACGTCGATCCGGCGACCACGCTGGTCAGTGCCACCGCCGGTAATCACGGGCGGGCAGTCGCGTACATCGCCAGGGTGCTGGGGGTCGGCGCGCACATCTTCATCCCGGCCGGTACGGCTCCTGCGCGGATCGAGGCGATTCGGTCCGAGGGGGCGATGGTCGACGTCGTCGACGGTGACTACGCGCTGGCGGTCGACTTGGCGGAGAAGCGGGCGGCTTCGGACGAGAAGGCGTTGTTCGCTCAGGATGTCGGCGACTCGATGACCCCGATCTGGGCGGTCCAGGGCTATCGGACGGTCCTGCACGAGATCGATGAGCAGTTGGCTGGCACCGCGCCGGACTTGGTAGTTGTGCCTGTCGGAGCTGGCGTGTTCGCGTCAACGGTGGTGCAGCACTACCGCGCTGATGGTGCGAGGCCAGGGATTCTCGCGGTTGAACCGGATTCCGCTGCGTGTCTGCTGGAGTCGTTGCAGGCCGGGGAGCCTGTGCGTGTTCCCGGGCCGCATCCGTCGGGGATGGCGGGTTTGAACGCGGGCGATGTGGATGTGCACGCCTGGCCGTATCTGCGCAACGGCATCGACGCGGCTGTCACCGTGACCGACGAACAGACCCACGAGGCCATGCGGTCCCTCGCCTCGGCGAACATCGCCGCGGGTGAGTGTGGGGCCGCGAGCCTCGCGGGCGCGCGTGCGTTCTTTGCCGAGCAGAAGCTCGGGCCGGATGCCGTGGTGGTGTTGATCAGCACCGAGGGCGTGCACGACCAAGCCAGCTACGAGGCCATCGTCAATCGCTGAACGACGTGCGGCGGGCGCGTTTCGTCTCGCTGCGGCGGCGCTTGTTCTCCAGCCGTCGCTCATTCAGCGCCCGGCTCTTGCGAGTCGGTCGCCGTGTGGGCGGCGGCGGTTCGGCCGCGCTGCGCAGCAAGGACGCGAGCCGCTCCCGCGCCGCCTGCCGATTCGCCAGTTGCGCGCGGAACTCGCTGGCCGCGACTGTCACCACCCCGTCGACGAGCCGCCGACCGAGCCGTTCGACGATACGCTGCCGCAGTGTGTCCGGTATGGACGGTGAGGTTGCCACGTCGAAGGACAGCTCCACTCGGCTGTCCGTGGTGTTCACCCCTTGCCCACCGGGCCCGGACGACCGAGAGAAGCGTTCGCGCAACTCGGCCGCTGGTATCACCAGCGCACCCGTCACGAACAAGCTCTCAGCCATGTTCCCAGTGTGACGCGTCCACATCGCGGATGCGAATGGATATCGATCACTGTGAGGTCACTGGAACCGGGAGGTCGCTAGAACCGGGGGTGGTCGCCGCGCAGAAGCGTCAGCGGGCTCCCGGCCTCGGCGACTTCGACCTCGCCGATCACCCACGCCGGCATGTGCCGGGCGGTCAGGATCGCCAGCGCACGGTCGACGTCCTCAGCGCTGAGCACCGCCACCATGCCGATGCCCATGTTGAAGGTGCGTTCGAGCTCGTCTCGCTCGACCCGGCCACGACGGCCGATCAGGCCGAACACCGGCGCGGGCGTCCACCCGCCCCGGTCAAGCACCGCCGTCAGGCCCTGCGGGATCACGCGGGCGAGGTTGGCGACCAGGCCACCGCCGGTGACGTGCGCGAACGTCCGGACGTCCGTCTCCGCCGCCAGTGCGAGGCAGTCCCGTGCGTAGATCCGCGTCGGCTCAAGCAGTTCCTCGCCCAGCGTGCGGCCGAACTCCTCGACGTGCCCCTCCAGCGGCATCCTGGCGATCTCCAGCAACACCTTGCGGGCCAACGAGTATCCGTTGGAGTGCAGGCCGGACGACGCCAGCCCGATCACCACGTCACCGGGGCGGACCCGTTCCGCACCAAGGATGTTGTCCGCCTCGACCACGCCGACGCCGGTCGCGGAGATGTCGTAGTCCTCCTCCGGCATCAGGCCGGGCCGCTCCGCGGTCTCCCCGCCGAGCAGCGCACAGCCCGCCTTGACGCAGCCGTCCGAGATTCCCTTGACCAGCGAGGCGATCCGGTCCGGGTTGATCTTGCCGGTGGCGATGTAGTTCTCCAGGAACAACGGCTCCGCGCCGCACACCACGAGGTCGTCGACCACCATCGCGACCAGGTCCATGCCGATCGTGTCGTGCAGGTCCATCGCCTGCGCGACAGCGATCTTCGTGCCGACGCCCTCGGTCGCCGACGCCAGTACCGGCTCACGCCAGCGGTCGAGCTTGAGCTTGAACAGCCCGGCGAACCCGCCGACTACGGACAGCACCTCCGGCCGGTCCGCCTTCTCCGCCCACGGCTTGAGCTTCTGGATGTGCTCCGCCGCGGTCTTGGTCGAGCCATCCTCGTGCGGTGTCATCACCGAGCGGTCATCCTCTTGTCATGGGGTCACAGCCCCAGAAGATAGATTCAGGGGCGTTGCAGTGCGTCCTCGGCACCGTACCCGTTGACCAGAACAGGCGTTGCCGCCCCGGCGACACCCTTCTCCATGCTCTCCAGCAGATGCTTGCCGATCTGGTCCTCACCCGGCAGCGCGATCGGGTAGTGCCCGTCGAAGCACGCGGCGCACAGCCGACTGCGCGGCTGCTCGGTCGCGGCGACCATGCTCTCCAGCGAGATGTAGCCCAGTGAGTCCGCGCCGACCGAGCGGCGCACACCGTCGAAGTCCAGTCCGTTGGCGATCAGCTCGGCCCGTGAGGCGAAGTCGATGCCGTAGAAACACGGCCACTTCACCGGCGGCGACGCGATCCGGACGTGCACCTCCAGCGCACCGGCCTCCCGCAGCATCCGCACCAGCGCACGCTGGGTGTTGCCGCGCACGATCGAATCGTCCACCACGACGAGGCGCTTGCCGCGGATCACGTCGCGCAACGGGTTGAGCTTGAGCCGGATGCCCAGCTGCCGGATGGTCTGCGACGGCTGGATGAACGTCCGGCCGACGTAGGCGTTCTTGACCAGGCCGATGCCGTACGGAATGCCGGACGCCTGCGCGTAGCCGACCGCGGCGGGCGTGCCCGACTCCGGGACCGGGATCACCAGGTCAGCCTCGGCCGGGTGTTCCGCGGCGAGCCTGCGGCCGATCTCCACCCGGGTGGCGTGCACACTGCGACCGGAGATCGAGGTGTCCGGCCTGGCCAGGTAGACGTACTCGAAGACACAGCCCTTGGGCTCGGGCACGGCGAAGCGGGACGAGCGCAGGCCGTTCTCGTCGATCGCCAACAGCTCACCAGGCTCGACCTCACGCACGAACGACGCGCCAACAATGTCCAGCGCGGCGGTCTCGCTCGCGACAACCCAGCCCCGCTCAAGACGGCCGAGGACAAGCGGGTGCACACCATGCGGGTCGCGCGCCGCGTACAGCGTCGACTCGTCGGAGAAGACCAGGCAGAAGGCGCCGCGCACCGTGGGCAGCAGCTCCATCGCCGCCTGCTCGATGCTGATGTCGGACGCGTAGGCCGCCAACAGGCCGCAGACCAGGTCCGAGTCGGTGGTCGCGCCGTTCTTGGTGGCGATGCCCGCCTGCTCGGAACGCTCAAGCAGCTCCGCGGTGTTCACGAGGTTGCCGTTGTGACCCAGCGACAGGCTCTTGCCACTGGCCGTGGTGCGAAACGTCGGCTGGGCGTTCTCCCACGTGCTCGAGCCGGTCGTGGAGTACCGGCAGTGACCGACCGCGACGTGGCCTTTGAGCGAGTGCAGGATCTGCTCGTCGAAGACCTGACTGACCAGGCCCAAGTCCTTGAACACGACGACCTGCCGACCGTCGGCGACCGAGATACCGGCGGCCTCCTGGCCGCGGTGCTGCAACGCGTACAGCCCGTAGTAGGAGAGTTTGGCGACTTCCTCACCGGGTGCCCAGACTCCGAATACCCCGCATTCCTCACGGGGTTCCGCGTCGATGGTGCCGGCGTGGGGGGCTGACTGGTCCGACTGGTCGGTGACCACGCGAAGCGCTCCCTGGGGACGAATGCAGGCTGACCTCCAGTGTAGATGGCGCTGCCACCCGTTCGGACCATCCGCCTGTGGTGCGCCCCACTTTCGAGACCGTGTTTGCGCTCGTCCGGAGCAGGCAAACAAGCCAATGCCAGCGCAGACAGCAAAACCACACCCGCGCACAAAACCACCGACAGTGATGACGCCGGTTCGACCTCGGCGGACGCGGTCGGTGGCGCTTCTCTTGGCGAGACAGAGGCTGAGGCGGGGTCTACCGGTCCGCGTGTCGCACGATCGGGAGGTACGCGCCGATGTCCGCTCGGGTTCCGGACGCGGAGACCCGCGCGGAGGCCATGGCGTCAGCCCAGCTGAGCACGCCGGTCGCCAGCTCCAGCCACGTGCGCGGGTCAGTCTCGATCACGTTCGGCGGTGTGCCGCGGGTGTGGCGTGGGCCGGGGATGCACTGGATCGCCGCGAACGGCGGGACGCGGACCTCGACGGTGTGCCCAGGGGCGATCTGTTCGAGGGTGCGCAGACTGGCCCGCACGGCCGTCGCGAGGATCGGCCGTGCGGGTGTTTCGTCTGTCTCGTCGGTGAGCCATGGCAGCACCGCCGCGATCGCGGAACGCAGTTCGTGCGGGTCAACGGGTTTACGGGGCACTACCTGCGCTCGGCTTCGCGGACGATCTCGCCGAGCAGCTGCTCGACCTGGTGGGTCAGCCTGCGGGTGTCGGTCGGGGAGATCGTGGTCCACCCGCCGTCCGCCGACGGTTTGCGGACCTGGACGTAGCGGCCGTCCTCGGTGTCGAAGAAAGCGACGACACGCTCGGCGCGGTGCCGCTTGCCCCACTTGTCCCGCGCTGCCGCGCCGAAGTTCCCGGTCGCCACCACGTCCTTGATCATGGTTGACAGCGCCTGGACGTCGTCCTCCCTGATCCCGCGGTTGCGCAGCGCCTGCTCGAAGCCCTTCTGGGTGCCACCGGCGTTGTTCGCGGCGGTCTCGAAGTCCGCCGAGCGGACGTTCACCGACTGGCCGGGCCCCGCGGGCACCGGGGCCAGCACCCCGGTTGCCACGCTGGCCAGCGACTGCGCGGGCACGCTGTGGAACGTCACGAAGTCGTCCGCCAGGATCGCGAGCACCGCGTCCTCCTCGCGCGCGGCGGCGAGGAAACGGACACTCCGACCGAGCCATGTCCGGCCGTCGACCTCGCGGTCCGGCCGGGACAGCACCCCGAGGGCGCGTTCGACCGCCGGGTTCAGGTCGACCGACCGGCCGAGGCCGCGCCGTTCCAGCTCGGTCCAGGCCTGGGCGACCAACTGCTTGCGCTCAGTCCACGTCGCGCCCGGTGAGGGCACCTTGACGGCAAGGGGCATGTCCTCGTAGCCGAGGTGCTCCCACAGGACGTCGAACTCGAGTGCCGAAATGGTGATCGGCTGGGGTTGCACTGGAGCGCCCAGATCTATCACTGTTCCGGCTTCTCGCCGATCACGGACGGGGCGATCGTGCGCTCGTCACCGAAGATGTCCTCGGTCTCCATCAGGTAGTCCGGCGTCTCGTGCTCGGTGTCGTCCTCGCCGTCCGCCTGACGGCCACCGCCGCCGGGACCCATTCCGGCCTGGCCACCACGGCCACCGGGGCCCATGTTGCTGCCGCCGGGACCGGCGCCCGCGCCGGGACGCCCCTGCCGGGCCTCGTCCATCGAGGAGTTGGGCCCGAAGCCCGCGTTCGCGTTGCCGAGGCCACCGCGTCCGCTCGAGTTCTGGCCGCCGCCACCGGAGCCGACGCCGCCACCGGGGATACCGGGACGGCCACCCGTGCCGGGGCCCTGGCCGCCGCCGAACTGGCCACCGCCGGACACGAACGGGCCGCCACCCCACTGGTTGGGCTGGCCTCCGCTCGGCGGGAACGGCGGTTGCATCGGCGCCTTCGGCGGCAGACCGGGGTGGTTCTGCGGCGGAGTCGAGTAGTTCTGCATCGGGGTGAGCTGGTTGGGCGACGTGTGGCTGTTCTGCGGCACGTGCTGGTTCGGCGTCACGTTCGGCGACGGCGCGGACTGCGAGCCGATCGGCGAGTGGTGCACCGCGTTGGGCTGCGTCTGCTGGTTGTGGTGCACGCTCGTGGTGCCGTGCATGCCGCTGCTGTCGACCGAGCCGCTGTGCAGGCCGGGCGCGGGCGGCGGCGTGTCGACGACGAGCTTCGGCGGTTCCTCGAAGTTGCCGAGCGTGTCAGCGTTCCAGTCGCTGCTCTTCTCGTACTTCTGCATCGCCTGCACGGCCTTGCGGGCCGCCTCGTCCGACGCGCGCTCCTGCGCCTCGTGGTCGGCCGCCTGCAACGCCACTGCGGCGGCTGGGCCCGGGTTGCCGAACATCGCGGCGGCGCCCGCGCCGACCATCTGCCAGCCGGACGGCTCCGGCGTGGTCACCTGCTTGGGCGGCGGCACCTCGTGCCGGGCGTCGCTGACGTAGTTGCCCTGCAGCTCGAAGGACGACTTCATCACGTTCGAGCCGCTCTCGGCCTTGCCTGCCCACTCCTTGAGCGGGCTCATGCCGGAGAGCGCCTGCTCGGCCGACACACCCTCCCAGTTCACGTTCAGGTCACCGAGCTTCTGGTGCAGGGTCGCGCTGATCTCGTTCAGACCCGCCGACAGGGTTCCCCAGAAGTCGGCCGGGGCGTCGGAGGCGTTCGCACCCGGACCCGCGTTGATCATCTCGAAGATGGCCTTGTGCTCAAGGCCCATCCACCTGATGTCGCTGTTCATCGTGCCAAACCCCCTCAGACGTCCTCGAAGCCCTTACCGCGCCAGCGGTCGGTGTTGGTTCCCTCGACGCGCACGTAGTGGTCGTATGCAGACTGCAGCGCGTCACCGGAGTTCTTCAACTCCTGGCCGTACTTGGTCAGCGCCTCGATCGCCGCGATCCGGCCGGTACTGCCGTTGCCGGTCTCGAACCTGGACGCGGTGGTCGCGCTGACCGGGTCCCTCGCCCATGGCGGCGTCGGCAGCGCCCTGAGCTGCTTGACCAGATCGTCGATCTTGCGCGCGGCCTCGAAGAACGCGTCACGGGCGCCCGGAATCGCGGGCGGGTTGACCTTCACTGTGTGCGACGACCCCGAACCTGTGGGGCTCGGTGCCGACGACCCCCCACCATCAGCTATCAACACGGCGCGTCTCCCTGATCTGCCTGTGTGTTTGCGACGACTTTAGCTCTGATGTAAGCGGCTGGGGAGTGGTTCCCACAACCTCACAAGTTTGTGCTGTGAATTTGTGACTCACAAGATGATCCATCATGACGACACGAGCACCTTCATAGCGGCGGCCGCGGCCTTGGTGGCGTTGGCACACAGTTCGCTCATGGGCGGATCAGTACCGGGGATGTCATCCGTCCACTGCACGTAGAACATCTGCTTGTCAGCCACGTCGACGGCCACGTAACAGTCGCTCTTGTAGTTGCCCTCGAGCACCAGCGCGGGGTAACCCTCCATGGTGACCGGCCTGGACACCGCCGCGGTCGCGCCGTACTCGAGCGCGTTGAAATTCATGGCGTGAATCAACTGCATACCGAAGCCACGCTTCATCTCGCTCACCAGGCAGGCCTCGGAGTCCTTGAAACCAAGTGCGGGTTTGGCGGACGGCTTCTGCCCGGCGAAACCCAGCTCGCCGATGATCTTTTCGACGACCGAACAAGGCGGGACGGCCTTCAGGTCGATCGACTTCGGCCGCGTCGACTGCGGCTTGGCCGAAGTGGTGGCCGACGGCGGCGCGGCGGTTTCCGTGAACGTGGTGGAACCCATGTCAGAACTGGGTGCGGCAGTCGGCGAACCCGGTTCAGCGGTCGAACACGCCGTGACTGTCAGTAGCAACGCCAGTATCCCCGCCCGAACACTCCCCATGCCCCAGCACGCTACAGAACCCCACTCCGCTGCGTGTCCGGAACGACACCTACGATCGCCGAATGTCGCCGGACATCACGCCCGAGATGCGGGCGAGCGCGAAGAGTAACCCGAACACGTGGCTCTACGTGATCGATCCGCTGTTCGAGGCCGAGGCAGACGTCCCACCGTGGGGCGTCGTCGGGGCGTACCCGGTGGACGCCACCGGCGAGATAGAGGACAACTTCCAGCCCAACGACCGCTACCGGCCCTCGCCGCAGGCACTGCGCATGCCAGCCCCGGAAAGCGCGGTCGACGAGCTGCTCCAGCTGATCAGGACAGGTCACCGCGACCCCGCCGACCTGCCGCCGCTGCTGCGGGAGTCGACGCTGCTGCTGTACGCGCGCTCGTCCGAAGATCATGACCTGTTCGGGTTCCCGGACCCGGACGGGCGAGTTTTCGTGCCTGTCTGCACTGTTCAGGAGCATGTTCCGGCCGCCTGGCCAGGATGGCGCGAGATCACCGGCGGCGAGATCGCGCGACTGCTGAACGGCTTCCCGCTGCTGGTCAACCCGATCGGCCCACTGAGCGCGATCGTGCCAGCGCAACTGCTGGCCGAGGTGCCGGTCGGCTGACCCGGCGCACATTCACACGATCGGATTAACCTTCCGAGGTTCGACTGGAGGGCGGCCGCCGCGCGCAAAGAGCGCTAGTTGTAGCGCGTGAGCGCAGGAGTGTGCGACGCGCGAATGAGCATGCGGCCTGCGCGCCAGCGCAGGGGTGTGGTTCGTGGGGTGTCCCTCCCGTATGGCCTGGGCGCAGCCATACCACGGCGTGTCGGGAGGTCGGCCTACGAAACTGGCGTGCCCGGCGCGAGGCGGTACCGACCTCCCGGCACGTCGTGGTTTCCTTTGGCAGGTCATACGGGAGGGGCGCCCCGCGCCCCCCACTCGACCCAGGAAATCACGTGAGCTGAGCCAACCGGCGCGAGAAACGAAGAGGTCTGTGGTGTCCCTCTTGGAGGCCTGCCCGCCGGTGAGGCATCTCTGTTTCTCTTCCCCCACACCCCACAAGACAGTCCCCCACCCAACCCGGGGGGCGTCCCTGCTCCAGCCTACCGCCCATAACACCTGGTCAAAGGGCTACCAGCGAGTTGTGGACAACCAGATTTGCCGAAGGTTCCTTTACTTCGGCAAGGCACTTTCGTCAGGTGGATGACGTCGCTGCCGTGAGCCAGCGTTCGATCGCTTCCGGCGGGCCTGACTTCGCGTAGAGCCAGCCCTGGGCGCAGTCCGCGCCGATTCGGCGCAGGCGATCGGCTTGCTCGGTCGTCTCCACGCCCTCTGCTGTCACGGTCAGGCCGAGCAGGTGGGCCAACGAGACCAGGGTTCGGACGATCTGGGTGTCGACCAGGCTCGCGTTGCCGGGATCTCGCAGGCCTTCGAGGAAGGATCCCGCGATCTTCAGCGTCCGCACCGGCAGGACGCGCAGGTACGCCAGGTTCGAGTAGCCCGTGCCGAAGTCGTCGATCGCGATGGTCAGGCCGAGGTCCACCAGGGTTCGCAGCATCTCCAGCGGCTCGCCGGTCGCGCCCATGATCGCGCTCTCAGTGAGCTCGAGCTGAACGCGGTGCGCGGGAAGGCCGGTTTCCGCGAGGATCTTGCGGATGTCGTCGACCAGTCCGGGGTCGCGGCACTGGCGGACGGCCAGGTTGACGCTCACGTACGGCGCGTCGTCGCCGAAGCGGTCCCACCACTGCTTCGCCTGCACGCAGGCTGTCCTCAGCACCCAGCGTCCCAACGGGACGATCAGGCCCGTCTCCTCCGCCAGTCCGATGAACCTGTCCGGGCCCAGTGGGCCGAACTCCGGGTGCCGCCAGCGGACCAGGGCTTCCACGCCGTGCAGCTCGCCGTCGGGCAGGCGGACGATCGGCTGGTAGTCCACATAGAACTCTTCACGCTCCAGTGCCGCCGGCATCCTTGCCGACAGGGTGAAGCGGGCGACCTCGTGCGCGTTTCGCTCCGGGTCGAAGCAGGCGTATTGGTCTTTTCCGTCCGATTTGGCCCAGTAGAGCGTCACGTCCGCGTCACGCATCGTGTCCGCAGGGGTGGTGCCTTCACACGGACGCTCGACGATGCCGATGCTCGCGGACACCGTCAGGTCATGGCCCCCGATGCGCACTGGTTCGCGCAGGGCCGAGAGGATCTTCTCGGCCAGGAGCGTCAGGTCCTTCAGGGACGGGCAGTCCTGGACCAGGACCACGAACTCGTCGCCGCCCATCCTGGCGACCATCCGGTCGGGACCGTCCACGAGTACGCCGAGCCGGGAGCCGACCGCGACCAGCAGCTGGTCGCCGACGTCGTGGCCGAGGCTGTCGTTGATCACTTTGAAGCCGTCGACGTCCATGTAGCAGAGACCGACCCGGGTGTCCCCGCCGATCGCGAAGACTTCGTTGAGTCGCTCCTGGAACAGCGCGCGGTTCGGCAGGCCGGTCAGCGGGTCGTGCGTCGCCTCGTGCCGCAGGCGCCGCTGCAGGGTGTGCCGCTCGGTGATGTCCTCGATCATCCCGACCAGGTACTGCGGCCGCCCGGCCTCGTCGCGGACGACCGAGACCTTCATGTTGGTCCGCAGTGTCACGCCGTCGCGGCGACGGAAACGGCGCTCCACCTGGTAGTTGTCGCGCAGCCCTTGGAGCGCCTCGTCGTACTCCTCGCGCAGCCGCGCAGGCATGTCCTTCTCGAAGAACTCCTCGATGTTCATCGTGCGCAGTTCGGACAGTGGCAGTCCGAGCAGTTCGGACAGTGCGCGGTTGGCGTCGATCATGTTGCCGCGCATGTCGCAGATGCCGATGCCGACGGCCGCTTCGTGGAACACCGCCTGGAAACGGGCCTCGCTGGCCCGCAACGCTGCGTGTGCGCCGCGGCGGGCGTCCATCACCGCCGCGCGGACCGAATCCGGTTGTTGATCTTCCAGATTTCGTTCGCTGATCGCCTCGTTGAATCCGGTCACGAGCGAGGCCAGAATTTTCGGCATTCGCAGGATCGCCCGTTCGGACGAGTCCGTCAGTGCGGGGAGGTCATCGCCTATCACCCGGATGGACGCGGCCAGCGATTCTGTTTCCGCGAAACGCATCCGGACCAGCTCGATGCCGATCCACTCGACGCTCTGCTGCGGATAGGTGTCCGCGCCGGCGGCATCGACGAGCATCTTGCTGAACTCGGTCAGCCGCTCGACGATCTCCTCGGTCTCCAGCGCGACATAGCTGGTGTTCCGGACGGCCGCAGCCCAGCGCCGAGCGAGGTGTTCACACCCGCCCGACACCTCGGCCGCGGGCCAGCTCGGGCTCTCCACCGTCCACACCCTTCGGCACTCGCACGATCGATCCAACTGGCCGGCCGAGGCAACCTTACCGGCTTTGAACAGCAACGTACTCATGCCCGCAACTGTCAAGTTGGTTAACCCTAGTGATTCTTTCACACCAAAGCGTGACAAATGGGTAGTTATGGGCTCACAATCCTGACTCAGGCGGCTACTTTCAGTAAGCCGTCTAGTGAGGGCAAGGAAAGGGCATCCCCATGAAGATCCCTGCAATCCCAAGGGGCCGCCGCCGCATGCTAACCGCAGTGGTGTCAGCCTCTGTTCTCCTGTTCGGCACGTTACCTGCCAGCGCCCAGCCGGAGACGACAATCGACCAGGTCGACCGGTACGTTGCCGAGAACGACCACCCGATGGGCTCCCAGATCGCCAAGTACGAGGGCAACCAGCAGATGGTGCTGGTGCCGCAGGACATCGGCGTGCAAGCCGTTGTCTACGGCATCGACGTCAGCGGCTGGCAGGGCAATGTGGACTGGGCCCACTGGTGGGGCCAGGGCAAACGGTTCGCCTACGTCAAGGCGACCGAGGGAACGGGCTACCGAAACCCGTACTTCGCCCAGCAGTACAACGGTTCCTACAACGTCGGCATGATCCGTGGTTCCTACCACTTCGCCCAGCCCGCGGCCTCCGGCGGCGCGGCGCAGGCGGACTTCTTCGTCAACAACGGCGGCGGCTGGTCGCGTGACGGCAAGACGCTGCCCGGCGCGCTCGACATGGAGTACAACCCCAACGGCGCAACCTGTTACGGGCTGTCCCCGTCGGCCATGACCGGCTGGATCAAGTCCTTCAGCGACCGCTACAACGCCCGGACGGGCCGTTACCCGGTGATCTACACGAGCACCAGCTGGTGGTCGCAGTGTGTCAACGGGGACTTCTCGTCGACGAACCCCTTGTGGATTGCCAGGTACGCCTCCGCGCCCGGCGCTTTGCCGAACGCGTGGGGCTTCTACACGATCTGGCAGTACTCATCCAGCCCGATCGACCAGAACCAGTTTAACGGCGCCTACGACCGCTTGCAGGCACTGGCAAACGGCTAGCCGCGACCATGTCCGGCCGCGGCGACCGCGTCGAGCAGCGCGGTCGCCGCGGCACTGGCCGTCTCAGGCGTGACGACGACGGTGTCCCACGAGGGCAGGGCACCGTCGACGCCGACGAACCGCACCTGGTCGGTCTTGACCGAAAAGGACTGTGGCACCAGCGCCACACCGAGGCCGAAGCGGACGAGGTCGAGCAGCGAGTGCACGTCGTTGACCTCGAAGGCGATCCGCCGCTCGGCGAGCACAGAGTCGACGAGGTCGCGCGACCCCCAGTCTTGTTGGAAATCCACAAACGGCTCACCGGTCAGGTCAGTCAGTGACACCGCGATCCGGTTGGCCAGCGGATGCTCCAAACCACACGCCAGCACAAGGGGTTCGCTGGCCAAAGGGCGGATCCGCACATCGTCCACCGGGCGCAACGGCCGTGCCACCAAGGCAATGTCCAACCGGCCCGCTCGTACCTGATCGACAAGATGGCGCGAACCGCCCTGCCGCAACTGGATCTCCACGCCCGGATGCGCCGCGTGGAAGCGGGCAAGGACCTGGGGCACGTTCACCACGTGCACGCACTGCAGCGTCCCGACCGCCAGGTTGCCCCGGACGAGGCCCTGCACGGCCGCCACAGCGTCCCGCGCGGCGTCCGTGGCGCTCAGCGCCCGGCGCGCTTCGACGAGCAGCGCACGGCCCGCGGGCGTAAGTTCGACCTGCCGGGTACTTCTGATGAACAGCGACGCCCCCAACTCCCGCTCCAGCGAGCGGATCGCCGCCGACAGCCCGGACTGGGCCACGTGCAGCCGCTTGGCCGCGCGGGTGAAATGGCATTCGTCGGCGACCGCGACGAAGTACTCGAGCTGGCGGAGTTCCACGATTAATCACCCACTCTGCTCAATGGCATCTGTTTCCTCTGTTGGACAGATTAATACGGGTTGGCGCACGCTGAAGGCACACAGCGAACGGCAGAAGGAGACAACTTCCATGCGGACTCGTCGGATCGGCGACACGCAGGTCAGCGCGATCGGCCTCGGCGGCATGCCGCTGTCGGTGGACGGCAGGCCGGACGAACAGCAGGCCGTCGCCACGGTCCACGCGGCGCTGGACGCCGGGGTCACCCTGATCGACACGGCGGACGCCTACAGCCTGAGCGACTCCGACTTCGGGCACAACGAGTCGCTGATCGCGGCCGCCGTCGCCTCCTACAGCGGCGACACGTCCGACGTGCTGATCGCGACCAAGGGCGGGCACACCCGCACCGCCGACGGCGGCTGGGCCCTCAACGGCACCCCGGCCTACCTCAAGCAGGCGTGCGAGGCGTCGCTGAAGCGGCTCGGGGTCGAGGCGATCGGCCTGTACCAGTTCCACCGGCCCGACCCGGACGTGCCGATCGCCGAGTCGGTCGGCGCCGTGCGCGACCTGCTGGACGCGGGCAAGATCCGGTACGCGGGCGTATCGAACTTCAACCCGGCCGAGATCAGGCAGGCGAACGAGATCCTCGGCGGCAGGCTGGCCGCGGTGCAGAACCAGTTCTCGCCGTCGTTCCGCTCCAGCGAGCCGGAGCTCGAACTGTGCGACGAACTGGGCATCGCGTTCCTGCCGTGGAGCCCGCTAGGAGGGATCAGCAAGGCAAGCGAGCTCGGGTCCCGGTTCGCCGCGTTCGCGGCCGTCGGCGGGGCGCGCGAGGTGAGCCCGCAGCGCGTCTGCCTGGCGTGGATGCTCGCCAAGTCGCCGACCGTCATCCCGATCCCCGGTTCGTCGCGCCCAGCCAGCATCCAGGACTCGGCCGCAGCCGTTGATCTCGTGCTGACCGGCGAGGAGATCGCGGCTCTCGACAAGTCCTGACCGAGTCTGCTGCATCCGGCCCTACCGGCCAGGGCCGGATGCCCCCAAAATGTGCGGATGCATGTGGCCTTGGTCATCGTCGGCGTCCTGCTCATGATCGGCAGTGGGGTCGTGTTCACCCAGCAGGCACGCGCACTCGTCGGCACCGTCATGGGCGCTGTCGGCTTGGCGGCGACCGTCGCGGGATGGATCCTGCTCGATGGTGGTTCGACGCTCAGCGACGCGTTCCGGACAGGTGGTCTCGCGGCCGCGGCTGTCGTGGCGTTGTACGCGCTGTGGCTCAGTGACCAGCGCCGCAAGATCGACGAGGACCGCCAGGACATCGAGCGCCGCAGGCACGACCTCGAGGACCAGCGGCACACCGTCGAGCAGGCCCGCCAGCAGATGGAGACGCAGCGGATCCAGCACGAGCGCGAGCGATCGACCGACGAGCGGTTCGCCAGGTCCATCGAGCTGCTGGGCAACGAGGCCGACCAGGTCAGGGTCGGCGCGATGCACGCGCTGGCCGGGCTGGCCCGCAGCCGCCCCGAGTACACGCAGACCGTGCTCGACGTGCTGTGCGCGTACCTGCGCAGGCCGTTCGACCACGCGCACTACGCCCGGCTGCGTGGCGCCGACGAGATCGTCGAGGAGTCGGTGGACGCCGACCGCGAGCGCCAGGTCAGGCTGACCGCGCAGCGACTGATCGGTGAGCTGCTGCCGGAGAGCGGCGACGGCCGGGCGCCCACGTACGACCTGGACCTGACCGGGGCGACGCTGGAGTACTTCGACATCTCCGAGCGGGTGGTCGGCCAGCTGACCGCACGGTCGGTGAACCTGTATGAGGCCAATGCATTCGGCAACATGGAGATTTTCGGCGACGCGTGGTTCACCGCGGCGCACAGCTGGGGCAAGTTCATCGCGCCGGGCACCACGTTCCACAAGCGCGCCTGGTTCGCCAACTTCGAGGCCGACCAGCTCGTCGACCTCAAGCAATCCAAGTTCGACGGCGTGACCAAGCTGGCGCAGGCGACCTTCGACGGCAAGGTCGTGTTGCGCGGCAGCAAGTTCGCGCAGCCGATCGACTTCAACCACAGCACGTTCCGCGGCGGCATCGACATGTCAGCCGCGGTCGCCGCGTCCGCCGAGACCTACGGCATGACAGTGTCGCTGGAGATGAAGAACGAGCTGCCCGACGGGTGGATCGTCGACCATAAGGACGACGGGACGGGCTTGGTCCGCACCTGACCCGGCGAGCCGATGGAACCATTGTCAAACGCAGTTGTCCACAACTCGCTGGTAGCCCTTTGACCAGGCGTTATTGGCGGTAGACTGGAGCAGGGACGCCCCCCGGGTTGGGTGGGGGGACTGTCTTGTGGGTGTGGGGGCAGGGTTCCGTCAAAGTCGGGCTTTGCGCGCAAAGCAAGCGCAAGAGAGCAAGCGCGCAAGCGCGCAAGCGCAAGACGGCAAGCGCGTAAGCGGCCTTGCGCGAAAGCGGGCAAGCGGGCGAGAGGTCTTGTGCCCGGGAGGTCTTGCGCGCGAGCGCATGAGGGTGGTTCGTGGTTGGTTTCCTCCCGTATGGCCTGGGCGCAGCCATACCATGGCGTGTCGGGAGGTCGGCCTACGCGACTGGCGTGCGCGGCGCGAGGCGGTACCGATCTCCCGGCACGTCGTGGTTTCCTCTGGCAGGCCGTACGGGAGGGGACCGACCACGCCTCTCTACCACTGGACCCGGGAAGTCACGTGAGCAGAGCCAACCGGGTGGACAGACCACGGGTTGGTTTCCCTCTCGGCGGCCTGCCGTCCGGCGAGGACACGCTCTTCGAGCCACCAGTGAACTCGAGCGTCGGGAACAAGCTCGACACGGTGGGCATCACAGGCTCGTCCCTGAGGCGGGCTTTTGGCGGTAACAGCACACAGAGTGGCGGCGGCACACACGCGATGGCCGCGCTCACGTGTCAGCAGGGGAAAGACAAAAAGAAAAAGATGCCTCGCCGGCGGGCAGGCCTCCAAGAGGGGACACAAACAGAGCTTCGTTTCTCGCCCCGGTTCGCTCAGCCCACGTGGCTTCCTGGGTCTAGTGGGGGGCGCGGGGCAATGCCACTTAGCTTAAGTTGATCATGGTGTGGTGGCGTGTCGTTGGGTGTGGTGGGGTGGCTGGTCTGGATGATCGGGTGTTGTGGCACGGAATGGTGTGGTGGCGGGTGGTTCGTTGACCGACTGGGTTTCGATCGGTGTGCTGACCGGGTCGGTGCCGCGGGACGTGGTCGATGAGGCGGTCGCCGCGGCGGGGAAGCAGGCCCGGCGTTCGGGTGGGAAGCTGCCGCCGCATGTGGTGGTGTATTTCGTGATGGCGATGGCGTTGTTCGCTGATGATGATTATGAGGAGATCGCGGTCCGGTTGTCGGAGACGTTGGCGGGGTGGGGGTGTTGGGACGAGGTGTGGTCGCCGCCGAGTTCGGGTGGGATCGCCCAGGCGCGGGCCCGGTTGGGGGCGGAGCCGGTGCGGGCGTTGTTCGAGGCGGTGGCCGTCCCGGTGGCGGGGGAGTTGACGCGGGGTGCGTGGCTGGGGCCGTGGCGGTTGATGGCGATCGATGGGTTTGAGTGGGACGCGCCGGATACCGAGGAGAATGTCGCGGAGTTCGGGTACGGCGGTTCGGTGGAGCATGGAACGCCGTTTCCCAAGGTGCGGGTGGTCACGATCTCCGAGTGCGGGTCGCATGCGGTGGTGGCCGCGGCGATGGCTGGTACGTCGGTCGGGGAGCAGGTGCTGGCCCGGGAGTTGTGGCCGCGGGTGGAATCGGACTGGTTGCTGATCGCGGATCGTAACTTCTTGGGTTGGGCGGATTGGCGTGCCGCCTCGGCGGGGGGTGCGCAGTTGTTGTGGCGGGCCAGGTCCAATCAGCGGCTGCCGGTGCTCGAGGTGTTGCCTGACGGGTCCTATCGGTCGATCATGTTCAGTTCGGCCACTCACAATCAGGGGGTGCGGGCCCGGTTGACCGACGCGGCTGGTCGTGGTGAACCGCTCGATCCTCGCAGGGTCACCGAGGTCCGGGTCGTGGAATACACAGTGGACGACCGCGTGGTGGATGCTGATGGCGAGCCGGAGACGGTCCGACTGGTCACCACGATCACCGACCCGGCCGCCGCGCCGGCGCCACTGCTCGCGCGGGCCTATCACCAGCGGTGGGAACACGAGACCGGCAACAAGCAGCTCAAGACCCATCTCCGCGGCCCCGGCCGGGTGCTGCGATCGAAAAGCCCGGACATGGTCCGCCAGGAGATCTACGGCTACCTGCTCACCCACTACGCGCTCAGCGCCCTGATCTGCCACGCCGCCACCGAGGCCGATATCGACCCTGACCGGGTCAAGTTCCTGCGCACCGTGCGGATCGCCCGCCGCCGGGTCGATGACCCGGCGGCGTTTTCCCCCTGAACACGCACACCACCTCCGCGCGGTGGTGATGACCGACATCACCACCCACCGCAACCTCAACCCGCCCCGACGCCACCGCACCTATCCCCGCGTGGTCAAACGCACCCGCCATGCCCAATACAGAGCCAAACGCGCCACCGACACACCCACCCGACACACCGGGCCACCCACCATCACACTCATCGACAAACACCACAACATGATCAACTTAAGCTAAGTGGCATTGGGGCGCGGGGCGCCCCTCCCGGATGTCCTGCCGGAGGAAACCACGGCGTGCCGGGAGATCGGTACCGCCTGCGCCGTGGGTCGGTTTGCGTAGGCCGACCTCCCGACACGCCATGGTATGGCTACGCCCAGGCCATACGGGAGGGACACCCCACGAACCACACCCCTGCGCTGGCGCGCACACCACACACCCTGCGCTCTTGCGCTCCTACGCGCGACAGCCGTCTTCCAGCCAGAACCCGCGACACCACCCCAACCACAACCGGCACCCACACGATTAGCCGACCGCCCGACTTTGACGGAACCCTGCCAGGTTGAGTGGGGACTGTTCTGGGGGTTGCGTGGAGGGAGTTCTCACGCGTTCCTGATCAGGTCGGCTGCCTTCTCGCCGACCATGATCGACGGCGCGTTGGTGTTGCCGCGGGGCACCATCGGCATCACGGACGCGTCCACGACACGCAGTCCTTCGACGCCGTTGACCTTCAGCGCCGGGTCGACGACCGTGCCGATCGAGCAGGTGCCGACCGGGTGGTACAGGGTCTGGGTGATCTCGCGGACGAAGTCGGCCAGTTCGGCGTCGGTCCTGGGCAGCGACGGCGGGATGTGCGGGCCGCTCAGGTAGCGCGCGATCGCCGGGCGTTCGCAGATCTCCTGCTGCATCCGCAGTCCGGCGACCATCACGTCCATGTCCGACGGGTCGGCGTAGTAGGCCGGGTCGATCAGTGGCCGCCACTGCGGGTTGTTCGAGCGCAATCGCAGGCGACCACGGCTCTTTGGCGCGACGTGCACGGCCGCTGCGGTGAACCCGCGCACGGTCGGCTCGTGCATTCCGTTGTCGTGGAACACGGTTGGCGCGACGATGAGCTGCATGTCCGGCGCGGGCAGGTTGTTGGCCGTCGGGATGAAGCCGCCCGCCTCGGCGATGTTGGACGACAGCGGGCCACGCCCGGCCAGCTGCCACTGCATCAGTCGCCGCGGGTTGACGTAGTCGACCAGGTCCGTCGTCTTGTGCGTGGCGTAGATGATCCCGGCGGCCGGGTGGTCGTGCAGGTTCTCGCCGACCGCGTCGATGCCCGCGACGACGTCGATGTCCAGTTCCCGCAGGTGTTCCGCCGGGCCGATGCCGGACAGCATCAGCAGTTGCGGCGAGTTGATCGCGCCACCGGACAGCAGCACCTCGCGGTCGACGTACGTCGTGCGGACGTCACCGTTGTGCGCGTACTCGACACCGACCGCCTTGCCCGACTCGATCACGACCCGCGTGGCCAGCGCGTTCGTCCGGACGGTCAGGTTCGACCTGACCAGCGCGGGCCGCAGGTAGGCGTCCGCCGTCGACCAGCGACGGCCGTTGTGGCACGTCACCTGGTACAGACCGGCGCCTTCCTGGTCGGCTCCGTTGAAGTCGTCGGTCGGCTTCATGCCCCACGCGACCGCGGCCTGGACCCAGGCGCTGGACAGTTCGTGCGTGTAGCGGCGGTCTTCGACGAACAACGGTCCTTCGCTGCCGTGCCACGGCCCGCCGAGACGCGTGTTGCGTTCCGCGCGTACGAAGTACGGCAACACGTCGTCCCAGCCCCAGCCGGTCGCGCCGTGCTCGTCGCGCCAGGCGTCGTAGTCGGCGTGGTTGCCGCGGATGTAGATCATCGCGTTCATCGACGAGCAGCCGCCGAGAGCTTTCATCCGCGGCCAGTACGCCGTGCGGTCGCCCATGTGCTTCTGTTCGACCGTCTCGTAGTTCCAGTCCCACTTGGTCTTGAACAGGTTCGCGAACGCGGCGGGGATGTGGATCTCGTCCGCGGTGTCGTCGCCGCCCGCTTCGAGCAGCAGCACCCGGACGTCCTGGTCCTCGGTCAGCCGATTGGCCAGCACACATCCCGCGCTGCCGGCGCCTACCACGATGTAGTCGAAAGTCTCGCGCATGCTGTGGATCCTGCCACTCACCGCACGTCGAGAATGTGACGTTCCTCCCCACGGGTGAGGCCCGCCCTGCGGACACGGTCCAGCCCCAGCTCACGCTCGCGCTCCAGCGCGTTCAGCGCGGCCTCTTCGAGCGAACGGAACTCCAGTCCGGTGTCGATCGCGGGCCGCACATCCCAGTTCGCGCCCTCGACCGACTCGCCGGGCACCCACAGCGGCAACGACCGCGGCCCGTACCACGGCTGGACCTCCAGTTCCAGCAGCCGCTGTTCGCTCACCGGTACGAGTTCGACGTCCCCGCCCGCGACGGCCTGGATCCGGGCGAGCAGTTCGCCGAACGGGATCGGCAGACCGGCGGCGTTGAACGTGCCGCCAACACGACGTTCGACGCCGTCGACGATCCAGTCCGTCAGGTCCTCGACATCCACGTGGTGCGTGGCCTGGTCCGGCGCGTCCGGCACCACCACCTGCCCGGCACCGGACAGCCGGGCGGGCCAGTAGCCGAAGCGGTCGGCCACGTCACGGCGGCCGGTGATGTGACCGGCTCGGATGATGAACGCGTTCTCGCCCCAGACCTCCCGCACCGCGTTCTCGCTGGCCACCTTGATGCCCCCGTACTTGTCGGGGGTCTGCATCGAGCCGTGCTCCATGATCGGGTCGAAGACCGGATCATCCACGCCGCCGGTGCGGAACTCGCGGTAGGCGCTGATCGACGAGACGAACGTCCAGTGCCCGGCATCGATCTGGTCGAGGGCGCGGCGAACGTGCGGGTAGGAGATTTTCGCCACGTCGACCACGGCGTCGAAACGCTCGCCGCGCAGCGGCGCGAGCCCGTCCGGATCGTCCCGGTCCAGCTTGATCAACGGGGCCGGTGCACCGTTCGCACTACCCCTGGCCGCGCAGGTCACGTCGTGCCCACGCCGGACGGCTTCGGCCGCGATCGTGTAGCCGAGGAACTCCGTCCCACCGAGAACGAGAAGTCGCATGTCATCCATCCTCGTTGTGACTGCGCTCGCTTCGCCAGCCTGCTCGCGCAGAGCGAAACTCCCAGGTCAGGTACTCTTCCCAAGTCCATCGTGACCCGCTGTGATGTTTCTTGACAATGGGAGCTAACGACCGTGGCCCGTGTCGTCGTCGACGTAATGCCCAAGCCGGAGATTCTCGACCCACAGGGACAGGCGGTGGCCAAAGCACTGCCCCGCCTGGGATTCCAGGGTGTGACCGAGGTTCGCCAAGGCAAGCGCTTCGAGCTGGAGGTGGACGACTCGATCGACGACGAGACGCTCACCAAGATCGCCGCCGATCTGCTCGCCAACACCGTGATCGAGGACTTCACCGTGCGGAGGATCGACGGATGACCGCCAAGATCGGTGTCATCACGTTCCCCGGCACACTCGACGACCAGGACGCGGCCCGCGCCGCGAAGTACGCGGGCGCCGAGGCCGTGCCGCTCTGGCACGCCGACGCCGACCTGCGCGGAGTGGACGCGGTGATCGTCCCCGGTGGTTTCTCCTACGGCGACTACCTGCGCTGCGGCGCTATCGCCCGGTTCGCCCCCGTGATGGGCCCGGTGATCGAGGCCGCCGCGAAGGGCATGCCGATACTGGGGATCTGCAACGGTTTCCAGATCCTGTGCGAGGCCGGGCTGCTGCCCGGCGCGCTGGTGCGCAACTCCGAGCTGCACTTCGTCTGCCGTGACCAGTGGCTGAAGGTGGAGAACACCTCGACCGCGTGGAGCACCCGGTACGACAAGGGTGCGGAGATCCTGATCCCGCTGAAGTCCGGCGAGGGCGGCTACGTCGCCGAGCGTGAGACCCTGGCCGAGCTGGAAGGCGAGGGCCGGGTGGTGTTCCGGTACGTCGGCGGCAACCCGAACGGGTCGCTCAACGACATCGCCGGGATCACCGACGCGCGCGGCCGAGTGGTCGGCCTGATGCCGCACCCCGAGCACGCCATCGACGCGCTGACCGGACCGTCCGACGACGGGCTGGGCATGTTCTTTTCCGCCATCGACGCACTGGTGAAAGCATGACAGCCGACAAGGCAGACAACACAGACACTGTCAAGCACGCGGAAGCCACTCCGGAGACGGCGCAGCCGTTCCGTGAGCTGGGCCTGAAAGACGACGAGTACCAGCGGATCCGCCAGATCCTCGGCCGCCGGCCGACCGACGCCGAGCTGGCGATGTACTCGGTGATGTGGAGCGAGCACTGCTCCTACAAGTCCTCCAAGACGCACCTGGCCTACTTCGGCAAGACCACCACCGAGCAGATGCGCTCGAAGATGCTCGCCGGGATCGGCGAGAACGCCGGTGTGGTGGACATCGGCGACGGCTGGGCGGTCACCTTCAAGGTGGAGAGCCACAACCACCCGTCCTATGTGGAGCCTTACCAGGGCGCCGCGACGGGTGTCGGCGGGATCGTGCGCGACATCATGGCGATGGGCGCGCGGCCGCTGGCCGTGATGGACTCGCTGCGCTTCGGCCCGGCCGACGCCCCGGACACCCGCCGGGTGCTGCCGGGTGTGGTGGCCGGTGTCGGCGGGTACGGCAACTGCCTCGGCCTGCCCAACATCGGCGGCGAGGTCGTGTTCGACCAGACCTACCTGGGCAACCCGCTGGTCAACGCCCTGTGCGTGGGCGCGATGCGCGTGGAGGACCTGCACCTGGCGCACGCGTCGGGGACCGGCAACAAGATCATCCTGTTCGGGGCGCGGACCGGCCTTGACGGCATCGGCGGTGTGTCGGTGCTGGCGTCGGACACGTTCTCCGGCGACGAGACCACGGCTGGGCGCAAGAAGCTGCCGTCGGTGCAGGTCGGCGACCCGTTCACGGAGAAGGTGCTGATCGAGTGCTGCCTCGAGCTGTTCCGCGAGGGCATCGTGGTCGGCATCCAGGACCTCGGCGGTGCCGGGCTGTCGTGTGCGACTTCTGAGCTCGCGAGCGCGGGCGACGGCGGGATGCACGTGAACCTTGACCAGGTTCCGTTGCGTGCCAAGGGGATGACTCCGGCCGAGATCCTGTCGAGCGAGTCGCAGGAGCGGATGTGCGCGGTTGTCAAACCATCCGATGTGGACGCCTTCATGAAGGTGTGCGCCAAGTGGGACGTGACCGCGACCGAGATCGGTGAGGTGACCGACACGGGTCGGCTCGTGATCACGTGGCACGACGAGGTCGTCGTGGATGTCCCGCCACGCACGGTCGCCCACGAGGGCCCGGTCTACCAGCGGCCCGTGCAGCGACCGGTCGAGCAGGACTCGCTGCAGCAGCCGCTCGACCTGGCCCGTCCGTCTACTTCGGACCTTCGGGACCTGGTGCTGCGGATGGCGGGCTCGCACAACCTCTCCTCGCGCGGCTGGGTCACCGACCAGTACGACAGGTACGTGCGCGGCGGAACCGTGCTGTCGCAGCCGTCGGACTCCGGCATGATCCGGATCGACGAGGCAAGCGGCCGCGGTGTCGCGCTGTCGGTGGACTGCAACGGCCGCTACTGCAAGCTGGACCCGTACACCGGGGCCCAGCTCGCGCTGGCCGAGGCGTACCGGAACGTGGCCGTCAGCGGCGCGACCCCGGTGGCCGTGACGAACTGTCTGAATTTCGGCTCACCGGAAGATCCCGGTGTGATGTGGCAGTTCGAGCAGGCCGTGCGCGGCCTCGCGGACGGCTGTGTCGAGCTGGGCATCCCGGTGACCGGCGGAAACGTCAGCTTCTACAACCAGACCGGCTCGACCGCGATCCTGCCGACCCCGGTGGTCGGCGTGCTCGGCGTGATCGACGACGTCCGCCGCCGCATCCCGACTGGCATCGGCGCCGAAGCGGGCGAGACGTTGCTGCTGCTGGGAACCACGTCCGACGAGTTCGGCGGCTCGGAGTGGGCGCACGTCGTGCACGGGTCGCTGAGCGGCCTACCGCCCCGCGTGGATCTGAAGCACGAGATGCTGCTCGCCGACATCCTGCGCGCGGGCTCCCGTGACGGCATGATCTCGGCTGCTCACGACCTGGCCGAGGGCGGTCTCGCGCAGGCGATCGTGGAGGCGTGCCTGATCGGCCAGACCGGTGCGCGGATCTTCCTCTCCGATGATCAGGATCCGTTCACGCAGCTGTTCTCGGAGTCGGCGGGCCGTGTGATCGTGGCCGTGCCGCGGACCGAGGAGCTGCGGTTCACCGACATGCTCACGGCCCGCTCGATGCCGTGGCGCAAGCTCGGCGTCGTCGACCCGGAGTCCCAGGCACTGGAGATCCAGGACGTCGCCACGTTCTCGGTGGAAGAGCTGAGCAACGCCTGGCAGGGCACACTCCCAGCCCTGTTCCACTGAGATCAAGTGGTGGGTTGTCGCGCTGCGGTGCGACAACCCACCGCTATCGGTTCAGCAAAGCCAGGAACTCGGCTGGCGTCAATCCAGCTTGCCGAATGATGGACGCCAGCGTTCCACGCTTTACTGTGCCATGCATCGGCACCACTACTGTCCTGCCATCTCCATGTTGGTATATGGCATGACTACCTTTGGTACGTGCATGGTTGAATCCGATTGATTCCAGCGCACGGATCACCTTCTTCACCGGAAGGTCGGCGAGTGCAGGGCTCACGCGGCGCCAGACACCTGAAACGACGTTACCAACGGCGTGGCTGTCGGATGCGGCTCCTCGACTTCTTCGAGGTACAGCTCAACGGCCTCACGCAGGTTGGCCAGCGCCTCCTGGATGCTCTGCCCCTGGCTGGCCACGTCGATCTCCAGGCATTGCGCGACGTACCAGTCGTCCTCCTGGTGGACAGCGGCCGTGAAGGTACGTGACATGGCTCCAGCGTAACCGGCGTTCTCCCGGCTAGCCACTGAGCCGACTGCGTTCGGCTGTATCGCTCTGAACCGCCTTGGCGAGCAAATCGAACGAAGCCCCGGCTCTCGCGAGAGCTGGGGCTTCTTGCCGGTCGCCTACTTGCGTTTGCCGTGCAGCAAGGTGATCAGCTTGGCCACTGTGGCGTCGGTTTTCTCCGTACGCGCGAAGGTGGTCAGGTTGATCGGGGCGCGGAAACGTTGGCGGGCGATGGCTTTGGCGCGGGTGAACTCCTTCAGGCCGTCCTCGCCGTGGATTCGGCCGAAGCCGGAGTCGCCGACGCCGCCGAAGGGCAGTGAGGGGATACCGGCGAAGCTGATCACCGAGTTCACCGCCGTCATGCCTGAGCGCAGGCGGCGGGCCAGTTCCATGCCTCGGCGTTTGGCGAACACCGTCGCGCCGAGGCCGTAGCGGGAGTCGTTGGCCTTCACCAGCGCCTCGTCCATGTCCTTGACCTTCGCGATGGTCAGTGTCGGGCCGAAGGTCTCGTCGCGGACCGCCACCGAGTCCTCCGGCACGTCCACCAGGACCGTCGGCTGCACGTACCGGTCGCCGACCGCGTCGACGCCGCCGACGAGGGCTTTTCCGCCTCGGGCGATGGCGTCGGCGATGTGCTTGCGGATGATGTCCAGCTGGGCGGGCATCGTGATCGGGCCGATCTTGGCCTCGGCGTCGTAGCCCGCACGCACCTGCTTGGCTTTCTCCACCGTCGCGGCCACGAAGGAGTCGTAGACCTTCTCGTGCACGTAGACGCGTTCGACTCCGACGCAGGTCTGGCCCGCGTTGGACATGCCGCCCCAGACGGCCGCGTCCGCCGCCGCCTCGATGTCGGCGTCCTCGTCGACGAGCAGCGCGTCCTTTCCGCCCGCCTCGATCAGGACCGGGGTCAGGGTTTCCGCTGCCGCTGCCATGATCTTGCGGCCGGTCGGGGCCGAGCCGGTGAAGGCGATCTTGTCCACGCCCGCGCGGCAGAGCGCCGCTCCGGTCGCGCCGTAGCCGGTGACCAACTGGAACACCGGGTGCTCCGGTACCGCTTCGGCGAAGCTGTCCACCAGCCACCTGCCGACGCCCGGGGTGTACTCACTGGGCTTGAAGACCACCGCGTTGCCCGCCGCGAGGGCGTAGACGATCGAGCCCATCGGGGTGAAGAGCGGGTAGTTCCACGGCCCGATCACGCCGATCACGCCGAGCGGCTGGTACTCCACCGTCGCCGCCTGGTTGGCCATCAGCAGACCCGCGGGGCGACGCTTGGGGCCAAGCACCTTCTTGGCGTTCTTCGCGACCCAGCCCGCGTGGTCGACGGCCAGGATGACCTCGATCATCGCGTCCGAGTGCGGCTTGCCGGTCTCCTGGTGGATCACGTCGGCCAACTGCGCGCCGCGCCGGGTGATGATGCCCTTCCAGCGCTGCAGGCGTTCCGCGCGACCGGCGAACCCGAGCGACTGCCACCACGCGGACGCGTTGCGCGCCCTGGCAACGGCGTCGGTCACGTCCTGCTCCGCGTGCACGGGATACGTGCCGACGATCTCGTCAGTGGCCGGGTTCAGCGAGTCGAACGTCTCGACTTTGTGCTCGACTGTGGTCATGAGCGCGCCTCCTGGTTGCCTACCGCCGAGGTTACTCGACAGTAAGGCTCGTCGCGACGGGCATTGACCACGGCGAACGCGGCGACCAGCGCGACGGCCGAACCGGTCAGCGGCGCTCCGGTCACCGGCAGCGCAGACACGGACAGTGACCCGAGCGCGAAGCCGCCCGACTGCGCGGTGAACGTCAGGCCGAACCCCTCGGCCTTGCGGTCCTCCGGCAAGGTCAGCTGGAGGTGCATCGAGATCGACGTGTTCAACGGCCCGACGCAGACACCGACCGTCACCAGCCCGACGATCAGCAACGGCCATGACGTTCCGAAGGCCACGAGCACTCCGCCGACAGCCATGACACTGAGGAACACGGCCGCTCTGGCTCGCCGGTCGCTCGTGAGACGAGGACTGATCCACGCGTACACACCGGCGCCCGCCATGCTCGCGCCGATCACCACAGCCATGATCACCACGGCGATCCCCGCACCGCCGCCCAGCCGTTGCGCGATCGGCAGTGAGGACACCTCCACGGTGCTGATCAGGAACCCGAAACCGAACGAGCTCAGCAACCACACCATGATCGGCCCGAGCGGGAGGCGGCGCTCTCCTCTGGCCCGTGCCGCAGCGGGAACCACCGGCACGAACACCACCGCGAGCAGATACGACGCGGCCATGCCCAGCACCGGGGCACTACCGCCGAGCGGCGCGAGCAGGGCGACCGCCAGCGGTCCGCTGACCACGACGAGCTCGATCACCACGGCGTCGATCGCGACCGCACGTTCCAGGAATCCCGAGCGAACGGACTTCGGCAGCAGCGCACGGATCCCACCGGACAACGCACCGGCCGCGAACCCGGTCAGCACGACGAAAACGACCGTCGACACCGGCGACGCGCTCGCCAAAGCCAAGCCGCACAAGCCCATAGCCGAGACCACGAGCAGGATCCGCAGGCCACGAGCCACTCCGAGGCGATCGAGCAGGCGACCGACCGGACCGGCGGCGACGATCTCGGCACCGATGTACACCGCCATCATCACGCCACCGAGCCGGTACGAACCAGTCACTTCGGTCGCCATCAGGGCGAAGGCAAGTGGCGCCATCATGGCGGGCAGTCTGAGCAGCTGGGCGGCAATGGACCATCGCGCGTAACTCACGTGGCCACGCTGCCTGCCGACCAGCACTGGGTGATAATGATTCGGCCATATCCGAAAGGTGGGCTGGTGATCGAGATCCAGCTCGGCGAGGTCGGCGCGCACCGGGTGCGGCTGGCGATCTCGCCGCTCGAAGAGGTGCTCAACGCGATCAGGCTGCTCACCAGGCCGGGCCGGGCCCCGGCGCACGCCCGCTGGGCGGTCGCCAACCGGCCGACACTGACCAGCCTCGACGTGCCCGAACTGGTCACGCTGATCAGCGGCGACGAGTACTTCCCGGACTTCCTCAGCCCGCCGCCGTCCGACCCCGACACCAGCGTCGACGAGCAGCTCGACCAGGTCATGCGCACCTCGGCGGAGCAGGTCGCGCTGGAGATCACCATGTCCGCGGCGGGACGGGACGAACGCGACCTCGCCGGACTGCTCGACGACCCCGCCGCGAGCAGGGCCCTGCTGGCCGGGCACCTGCGAGCGTGCTGGGCCGCGCTGATCGAGCCGCTCTGGCCGACGGTCAAGGACCTGCTCGACACCGACGTGCACTACCGGACCAGGCAGTTCGGCACCGGCGGCATCGCGCGCGTGCTCACCGGCCTGCACCCGGGCGTACAGCTGGACGGCAGCCGGGTGCTGCTGCCCACCTTCAACAGCGGGCGGGCGACCCTGGACGAACGCGGCCTGCTGCTGGTGCCGAGCGCGTTCGCGGGTGGAATCGGCGTGATGATGACGCCGCCGTGGCAGCCCTCGCTCGTGTACCCGGCGCGCGGCGCGGCGACGCTGTGGGAGGACGTGCCCGCGCCGGACGGCGATCCGCTCGCCGGGGTGGTCGGCCGGACCAAGGCACGGCTGTTACAGGAACTCGCTGATCCGGCCAGCACGACGACGCTGGCCCGGCGGCTGGGCGTAGCACCGAGCACGGTGTCCGAGCACGTGAAAGCTCTCACAGCCGCTGGTCTGCTCAGTGGCAGGCGTGCCGGGCGTAGTGTCCATTACAGCCGTAGTGCGCTGGGGGATGAGTTTGTGTCTGGTGCGAGCTGAGAGGAACGCGGATGCAATTCGTCCATTTCGGACACTCGTGTGTGCTGGCCGAGAGCGGGTCGGAGCGGTTGCTGTTCGACCCGGGCGTGTTCTCGAAGGGCTTCGAGGAGGTACGGCACCTCGACGCGGTCCTGATCACCCACCAGCACCCCGACCACTTGGACGTGCCCCGGCTGGTCGAGTTGATGAAGGCCAACCCGAAGGCGCAGCTGATCGTCGACCCGGCCTCCGCGCGCGACGTCGTCGACGCCGGGCTCGCCGCCAGGACCGTGAAACCCGGTGAGCGCTTCAAGATCGGCCGCACCCAGGTGCACGCGGTCGGCGGCAACCACGCGATCATCCACCCGGAGGTCCCGGTGCCGCCGAACGTCGGCTACGTGCTCGACGACGGCGCCTTCTACCACCCCGGCGACTCGTTCTACCGGCCCGAGCAGACCATCGACGTGCTCGGCGTGCCGACGGCGGCGCCGTGGCAGAAGCTCTCCGAGGCCGTGGACTTCCTACGGGTAGTCAGGGCACGCGTGGCGATCCCGATCCACGAGGCCGTGGCGAGCGTGCCGCAGATGTACTACAGCCGGTTCGCCGAACTCGGCCCCAAGGACACCGAGGTCCGCGTGCTCACGCCTGGGGAGACGACCGCCGTCTGATACGTGCTCGACTCGGCACCGTGATGGGTGGCGATGTCGATCGCGTCGAGGATCGCCCGCCGTGGCCCTGGTTTGGCCAGGTCGGCCGCGTCGACCGACAGCCGGACCAGGCCGCCGCGCCGGGCCGCCCGCGCCACGCTGAGCACCAGCGCGAAGCAGGACCACGTCTCCACGCGCTCGTTCGCGGCCAGGCCGTGCACTCGTCCCTTGTGGACAGCGTCGGTGCGCAGGTCGTAGATCTTCGTCGCGTCCGCGCACAGGGCGAAGTCGTTGCGCCGCAGCGCTGTCAGCGTCCCCGGGGACGCCGCCCACTGCGGCGGGGCGAAGGCGTCGACCTCGAGCTCGAGCCTGCCCATCAGCCTGCGGGCCGCGGTCAGCCGCAGCCCGGCCTCGTGCGCGGGCAGCGAGCCGAACTCGGCACGCCTGCGCGGCGCGTCGGTGAGGTCGAATCCGTGCAGCAGCAGCGCGTCTCCCCGAACGCGCCGCTGCCGCACCCAGTCCACTACCACTGAGTGCTGACCTGCCCCTGCCAGCCGTGGCGCGAACAACAGCGAGAGCGAGACCCCCCGAAGGTCCAGCTCTCCAGCCAGTTCGGCACAGCGGTGCAGGGTCCGGATCCCGATTCCGGACAGGGAGACCACCAGGCGCGCGGACACACCACTATTACGCCGCACGAGAATGGCGTCGGTTCGTCATTCCGGTAACGAACCGACGCCATTCAGTGAAACTCACGAACGAGTGACCGGGTCCGGATCAGCACCAGTCCGCAAAGGACTTTCCGGACACCCGCTCGTAGGCCTCGATGTAGCGGGACCTGGTCGCCGCCACCACGTCCGACGGCAGCTCCGGCGGCGCCTCGCCGGACGAGCGGTCCCAGCCCGACGCGGGCGAGGTCAGCCAGTCACGCACGATCTGCTTGTCGAACGCGGGCTGCACCTTGCCGGGCTCGTACACGTCGGCCGCCCAGAACCGGGACGAATCCGGCGTCAGCACCTCGTCGCCGAGCACGAGCTCGCCCGATTCGTCCAGACCGAACTCGAACTTGGTGTCGGCGAGGATCATGCCCCGGCTGCGCGCGTGCTCGGCCGCCTGCGAGTACGTGGCCAGCGTGGTGTCGCGCAGCTTCACGGCGAGCTCGTCGCCGACGGCCGCGCGGACCGCGTCGAAGTCGATGGCCTCGTCGTGCTGACCGACCTCGGCCTTGGTGGTCGGCGTGAAGATCGGCTCGGGCAGCTGGGACGCCTCACCGAGACCCGCGGGCAGCGGCACGCCGCACACGCCACCGGTCTTGCGGTAGTCGACGAGACCGGACCCGGTCAGGTAGCCGCGGGCGACGCACTCGACCGGCTGCATCCGCAGCCGCCGCACGAGCAGCGCACGACCGCGCACCTCGTCGGGGATCCGGGCGTCGTCCCACGCGACGAGGTGGTTGGGCCCGTCGAGCAGGCCGAACCAGAACACGCTCATCGCGGTGAGCACCCGGCCCTTGTCCGGGATCGTCGTCGGCAGCACGTAGTCGTACGCCGAGATCCTGTCCGAGGCGACCAGCAGCAGGTGATCGTCGTCCACTGCGTACAGCTCACGAATCTTCCCGGCGGCTACCTGCGGATACTCCGTCAACGATGGCACAGGGAGAGTTTAATTCCGTAGCGGCGGTCACACGCGCCCCGGTAGCTTGCGCGACATGCACAACTATTGACTCACTCCAGACTCGCGGTCCCCGCTGCGGTTCCTGTGGTGGGTGATCCGCTCATCGAAGCGAGCACTACTCGCCTCGACGCTGTTCGGCATGTTGTGGATGGCGCCGCTGACGCTGACCCCGTTGGCGATCGGTGCGGCGATCGACGAGGGCATCGCCCCTCGCAACACCGACGCACTGCTGCTGTGGGTCGGCGTGATCCTCGCGCTCGGTGCCCTGTCGTCCTTCAGCACCCTGATGTTGACGCGCACTGGTGACAGGGCGTGGCTCAACGGTGCCGAGCTCATGCAGAAGACGGTCATGCGGCACGCCACCAAGATCGGTGCGACGCTGCCGTCGAAGATCAAGACCGGGGAGATCGTCGCGGTCGGCTCGTCCGACATGTACAGCATCGGCTCCATCCTCGAGGTCATCGGCAGACTGGCCGGTGGACTGATCTCGTTCGCCATCGCCGCCGTCGCATTGCTGTCCAACACACTGGTCCTCGGCCTTGTCGTGCTGATCGGTGTGCCGGTGGCGACGCTCGGCTTGGTTCCGCTGCTTGGCCCGTTGCGCAAACGGACCGAGGCGCACCGCGACGAGGTCGGAGCGGCCACGTCGATGGCGTCCGACATCGTCTCCGGGCTGCGGATCCTGCGTGGTATCGGTGGGGAGAAGCAGTTCACCGAGCGGTTCGCCGCGACCAGCCAGCGCGTGCGCAGGGCCGGGGTGAACGCGGCGCGGATCGAGTCGTGGCTCTCGGGTATCGAGATACTGCTGCCGGGTCTGGTCACCATCCTGGTGGTCTGGCTGGGTGCGCGACTGGCGCTCGACGGCACGATCTCGGTCGGCGAACTGGTCGCGTTCTACGGTCTTTCCGCGTTCCTGGTGATCCCGGTCAGTATCGCCACCGAAGCGGTGCACCACTACAACGAGAGCATCGTCGCGGCCCGCCGTGCCTGCACGATCCTGAACCTCGAACCGGCGTTCGAGTCACCGGAGCACCCGAAACCGTTGCCGCCCGGCTCCTTCGGGCTGCACGACGAGGAGTCCGGGCTCAGTTTCGCCGCGGGGAAGCTGACCGTGGTCGCCACGACCGGGTCGGACGCGTTCGCCGACCGGCTCGGCCGGTACGTCGACGCTCCGGTGCGCGCGGGGGACATCGCCTTGCGGGAAGCCGACATCGAGGAGGTCAGGGATCGGATCCTGGTGGCGCACAACCAGGACGTGTTGTTCTCGGGCACGCTCGCCGACGAGGTTGACATGGGCAGGTCCGTCGAACTGGACACTGCCTTGTGGGCCGCCGACGCGATGGATGTCGTGGACGGTCTCGAACACGGCACGCAGGAGTTCCTCGCCGAACGCGGCCGGACGCTGTCCGGTGGTCAGCGGCAGCGGATGCTGCTGGCCCGTGCGTTGAGCTTCGACGCGGACGTGCTGGTGCTCGACGAACCGACGTCGGCGGTGGACGCGCACACCGAGGCCAGGATCACCCGGCGGGTGGCCGAACTGCGCCGCGGCCGGACGACGGTCGTGTTCAGTCAGAGTCCGTTGTGGACACGAGTCGCGGACGAGGTGCACGCCCCATGAAGACAACACTTCCCTTGGCGGACAAGCGCACTGTCCGCACGTGGATCTGGGCGGTCGCGGCCAGGAACAAGTGGTCGTTCCTCGGCATGATGTCGCTGTTCGGCGCGGCCACACTGGTCGGCCTGGTCAGCCCGCAACTGCTGGGCGAGTTGGTCGACTCGGTGTCCGAGGGCACGACCACCTCGCACATCGACGTGATCGCGTTGGTCTTCGTCGGCGTGCTGGTACTGCACGCGGTGCTGAACAGACAGGCCCAGTTCCGGGCCGCGGTGTTCGGTGAGCGGCTGCTGGCCGAGGCCCGCGAGGGCATGGTCGAGCACGTCGTCAAGCTCCCGCTGTCCACGGTGGAGTCGGCCGGAACGGGCGACCTGCTCAGCCGGGCCACGTCCGACGTGGACAAGCTGGACGAGGGCCTGCGGCAGGCGGCGCCGGAGATCACCATCGCGACCGTGACCGTGGCGTTGACCGCGGTGGCGATGCTCATCACGTCACCGGTGGTCGCGCTCGGCATGCTGGTGGCGGTTCCGGTGCTGGTGGTGGCGACACGCTGGTACCGGCCCCGGGTGATCCCGCGCTACGAGGAGGCGCTGGCGAACTGGGCGGAGGTGCACTCCAGCACCCACGAGACAGCCGACGGCGGACGAACCGTCGAGGCGTTGCGGCTGCGTGAGCGGCGACTGGCGGTCAACGACCGGAACGTGGACAAGGCGGTCGGCGTCGAGTGGTACTGCAGCCGGTTGTGGGCGTGGTTCCTCGGTGGGCTGGACATGGCGTTCATCCTGCCGCTGGCCGCGATCCTGCTGATCGGTGGTTACGCCTACACGGAGGGCCTCGCCGGGATCGGCGCGATCACAGCGGTCGTGCTGTACGCACGCGCGCTGGTCGAACCGTTGAACAGCGCGCTGACGTGGATGGACGAACTGCAGGTCGGCAACGCCGCGCTGCGCCGGATCCTCGGCGTGCAGCAGATCAAACCGGACCCCGGTGACGAGTCGGCCACGCCGAAGGGCACGGCCATCGCGGTGCGGGGCGCGAAGTTCGCGTACAGCCCCGGCCGTGCGGTGCTGCACGGCATCGACCTGGACATTGTGGAGGGTGAACGGCTGGTCATCGTCGGCCCGTCCGGTGCGGGCAAGTCGACGCTCGGCCGGTTGCTCGCCGGGATCAACGCACCCGACTCCGGCTCGGTGACCATCGGCGGTGTGGAGGTCACGGCGTTGCCGTTGGCCAAGCGCCGCAAGGAGATCGTCTTGGTGACGCAGGAACAGCACGTGTTCGCCGGGACGCTGCGGGAGAACCTGACGCTGCCGCGCGCGGCGACCGACGACGAGCTGTGGGACGCACTGCGCACTGTGGACGCGGCCGACTGGGCGAAGTCGTTGCCCGACGGCCTGGACACCGTGGTCGGCTCGGGCGGCGAGGCCGTCCCGCCCTCGATGGTCCAACAGATCGCCTTGGCCCGCTTGGTGATCGCCGACCCGCACACCCTGATCCTGGACGAGGCCACGTCCCTTCTGGACTCGTCGGCGTCCAGAAACCTGGAGAAGTCGTTGAACGCTGTACTGTCCGGCCGGACAGTTATCGCTATCGCGCATAGGCTCGCCACCGCTCGGGACGCCGACCGGATCGCCGTGATGGACGGCGGAAGCATCGTCGAGCTGGGCAATCACGACCAACTGATGGCCCTGGACGGCTCCTACGCGAGCCTGGTGGGCAGCTTCTCGGGTGAGAAAAGGGGAGCCATGCGTTAGACGGTGACCCGAACACGGTATTAAGTGGCATGGCTTTCGACTGGGTTTCGCTGACCACGGACTACGGGCTGGCTGACGGCTTCGTGGCCGCGTGCCGAGGCGTCATCGCCCAGAAGGCACCGAAAGCCCAGGTCATAGATGTGTCGCACGCCGTGCCGCCGCAGGATGTGCGGCGCGGCGCGACCATCCTGGCGCAGGTTGTGCCGTATCTGCCGCCCTCGGTGCACGTCGGTGTGGTGGATCCCGGTGTCGGCACGAGCCGCCGCGGGATTCTCATCGTCACCGAGGAAGGCGTTCTCGTCGGCCCGGACAACGGGCTGCTGCTGCCCGCGGCCGGAGCGCTCGGCGGACCGCAGGCGGTCCACGAACTGCTGGCCGAGGAGTACCGGCTGCCGTCGGTGTCGCACACGTTCCACGGCCGGGACATCTTCGCGCCCGCTGCCGCGTACCTGACGCTGGGTGTGCCGCCGTCGGACTTCGGGCCGGAGATCGACCCGGCGACGCTGGTGCGGCTGCCCGAACCGAAGGTCGTGGTCGGCAGCCAACGACTGCAGTCCGACGTGCTGTCGGTCGACCACTTCGGCAACATCCAGCTGGCCGCGCAGGTCCGCGACATCATCGCGACCGGGCTGCTGCTGCCGGGCGCGTCCGTGCAGGTCCAGATCGGGATGCACACCGTCGACGCGACCATCGGCCGCACGTTCGACGACGTCGAGCCCGGTGAGGCGCTGGTGTACGTCGACTCGGCCGGGCATGTGGCGATCGCGGTCAACCAGGGCTTCGCCTCGTCGCTGCTGATGGTCGGACAGCGCGACCCGATCGCCGAGATCCGCCGCTAGACCCCGACTCATACTCGGCGTTTTGCCAGCGTGTGGGCCAGGACGATGACCAGGACCGACAGTACGACCGACTCGGCGGCGATCAGGAACACCGTTGCGGCCGGGCCCGGGTGGTCGCCCGCGTACAGGTCGATCAGGGCGTTCACCGGCGGCGCCTGACGGACGAACAGCTGCGCGAAGCAGATCCCGACGCCGAGCACGATCGTCCAGCCGAGCCTGGGCAGCACCGGACGGCTGATCACCGTGCCGAACGCGACTCCGGCCAGCGTCGTCATCGCGAAGTCCACGGCACCCACACCGACCTGCGTGAACTGGCCGGAGGTGACGGTCAGCCAGGTCAACGCGACCAGGCCGAGCACGCCCGTGCACAGCAGCGCGGTGCCGACCTTGGCCAGCCACACCCGGCGGAAGCCGCCGTTGATCGACATGGTGATCGCGGCCTGCATCGGCTCCTCGTTGTGCATCACCACGATGGTGATCCACAGTCCGATCGGCACGAGCGCCGCGGACGCCATCGCGTACGTCGGCAGCACCGGACCGGTCGGTGGGCCGATGATCATCAGGATCGCCAGGTAGGCCAGCATCGGCGCCGCCCAGCGCTGGCCACGCAGAAGGTCGGCGGCGAGATAGCGGACCAGGGGCATCATGACACCGCCTCGATCAGCGACCAGCCGTCGGCCAGCGCGGTGAGCAGGAGCTTGTCCGCGTCGTCGGTGCGCAGCACCACCCGGCCCGGTTCCTCCAGCAGGACCTCGACCCCCAGATCAGCGGCACGCAAACCAGGTCGTGTCGGGCGCAACGAGACTCGCATGCCCCGCAACGCTTCCGGCACAAGCCTGCCGTCGCGCAGGCGGTAAAGCCGACCGTTGCTCACCGCGCTTTCGTGCACGCTCAACAGGATCCTCGCACCGTCCTGTTCGGCCTGTGCCATCAGCGCGGCGAGCTCGGCGCGGGCGGGCGCGTCGAGACCCGTTGCCGGTTCGTCCACCACGAGCAGTTCCGGCTGTTTCAGGAACGCCTGCATGACCGCGACTTTCTGGCCGTTGCCTTTGGACAGTGCGGCGATCGGCACGTCCGGCCCCGGCACCAACCGCAGTCGCTCGGCCAGTTCGTTCGTGCGGACACGGGTTTCCCGCGTTGACAGGCCGCGCATTCGTCCTACGTGTGCGAGATAGTTCCGCGCTGTCATGCGGATCGCGGCGGGCGCTCGTTCCGGCACGTAGCCGACCGTGTCCGGCCTGCCGGTGACCCGGCCACCGGTCGGCACCGACGCGTCGGCGACGATCCGGAGCAATGTGGACTTGCCAACACCGTTACCAGCGACGATGACGGTCGTCTCGCCGGGTTCGATGGTCAGGTGCACGCCGTCGAGCACCCATGGGCCGGTCCGCGAGTAGCGTTTTCGCACTCCTTGAACGACTGTCACGTTCCCATATTGCCGGAACCGACGATCGGTTCGCCGCCAAAGGGCTTCACCCCTTCGGCCGTACGTGGGCAATCGCGCGGACACGTCTTGCGCACGCTCGGTGAGCCGACCCACGCTACGAGACACCCTGCACATAAGTACCCAAAAGGGAGGGCCCATGAGGTCTCGTCGCGGTCTGTTGGCCGCGGCGGCGCTTGGCGCTGCCATCCTGCTGCCCCTGCCGCTCACGGCATCGGCACAGCCCGACCAGAGCACGGCTGCCGTCGTCCAGAACCAGGCGACCACCGTCTACACCGTCAGCAACACGACGCCGGAGTCCCGTACCGCGATCAGCCGGTTCGACGTCGACATCTACGGCGTCGACAGCGGCACACTCACCTTCGCCGCCACCGAGAGCCAGGCCAAGGCGCTGCGGAACGCGGGATTCCGGCTGACCCCACAGGCGACGACGCTGGACTTCCCACCCGCCGACTCGATGTACCACAACTACGCCGAGCAGACCTCGGAGCTGCAGAAGATCGCCGCGGACCACCCGACGATCGCGCGGCTCTCCAGCATCGGCAAGAGCTACCAGAACCGGGACCTGTGGCTGCTGAAGATCAGCGACAACGTGGCGAACGACGAAGCGGAGCCCGAGGTCCTGTTCACGTGCCAGCAACACGCCCGTGAGCACCTGACACCCGAGATGTGCCTGCGGATCGCCAACAGGTACACCGACGGCTACGGCACCGACACCGCCATCACCAACGAGGTGAACGGCAAGGAGATCTGGATCGTCACCAGCATCAACCCGGACGGTTCCGAGTACGACATCGCGACCGGCTCCTACCGGTCATGGCGCAAGAACCGCCAGCCCAACGCCGGTTCGGCCAACGTGGGCACCGACCTGAACCGCAACTGGGGCTACAACTGGGGCTGCTGTGGCGGTTCGAGCGGCTCGACGAGCAGCGAGACCTACCGCGGCCCGTCGGCGTTCTCCGCGCCGGAGACCCAGCGGCTGCGCGACTTCGTGGCCTCGCGCGTGGTCGGCGGTGTGCAGCAGATCAAGACGCACATCGACTGGCACACCTACTCGGAGCTGATCCTGTGGCCGTACGGCTACACGACCGCCAACACCGCTCCGGGCCTGGACGCCAACCAGGAACGCACCTTCCGAACGCTCGGCCAACAGATGGGCCAGACGAACAACTACACGCCGGAGCAATCCAGCGACCTCTACATCACCGACGGCTCGATCGGTGACTGGATGTGGGGCGTGCACAAGATCTGGAGCTACACGTTCGAGATGTACCCGCGTTCGGGCGGCGGCGGCTTCTACCCGCCCGACGAGGTCATCGTCCGCGAGACCTCGCGCAACGACCGTGCGGTGGCGCTGTTCCTCAGCTACAGCGACTGCCCGCCGCGCATCATCGGCGGCACCTGCTAGTCCTGGTCGATCCATGAGGTGACGGAGACGGGGTCGCCGACGGCCAGTTCGCCCGTGCTGAGCACGGCGAACTTGGCGCCGAAGGCGACCCCGCCTTCCACCCGGCGGTAGCCCGCCAAGGTCCTGGTCGGCTCGTGGCCCGCCTTCCGGCCGATCGCCTGGTCAACCGTGGGGACCACGCAGCGGGTCGCCTTCTTCTCCCAGCCCAGCTCGACCGTGCCGACGGTCATCGTCCGGACGCGGTCTTCGGTGTACGGCTCGTCCCAGCCGCTGACGACCACGTTGGGCCGGAACCGGTTCATCGGCAGCGCCTGCCCGCCGTTCTCGGCGATCCGGCTGTTGAGGTGCACCAGCGAGGACTCACCGATCACGTGCAGCGCGTCCGCGTCGGCGAAGCCGACCAGGCCGCCGAGCACGCCGTTGGAGTGCCGTTCGAGGTCCGGCGGGACCCGCACCAGCCGGACCGGCTCACCCATGAACCGCGAGAACCATTCGGCCGGGCCGGTGCCCTGGTCGACCGCTTTGCCGGTCCACTTGTGCAGCACGACCTCGGACTGCTCGCCGTCGATCACGATGTCGAACTCGGCGTCGTCGAAGCCCGGAGCGGCCAGCTTCAGCGTCCCGTCACCGAGCGTCGGCCGCACCACGGCCATCTTCGCCTGGGTGCGCTGGGTGATGAACGTGCCGTTCTGGTCGACGACCATGAACAGCCTGTCGTCGGCGAGCCCCATCGGGCCGACAACGCCGCGGTCGAGAGACTCGCCCGCGCACCCCTTGACGATGTACCGGATCAGTTCGACAACACGCCCCATGCCGCCAAACCTAGCTGTCAAAGGATCGGCGCGGGAGCGTAACCTGCCGCTTCGGGGTACTCGTCGAGCACTTCTGAGACACGCTTCACAACCGCGCGGACCTGGCTGTCGGCCACCCCGGTGAACGAGAGCCGGTCGGCGAGCAGCGCGTCCAACTGCTGTCGGTCCAACGGGATCCGCTCGTCGGCGGCGAGCCGGTCCAGCAGGTCGTTGTCCGCCTGGCCCTGCTCGCGCATGGCCAGCGCAACGGCGACGGCGTTCTCCTTGATGGCCTCGTGCGCGGTTTCCCTGCCGACGCCCGCCTGCACAGCGGCCATCAGAACCTTTGTCGTGGCAAGGAACGGCAGGTACCGGTCAAGCTCACGAGCGATCACAGCCGGGTACGCGCCGAACTCGTCGAGCACGGTCAGGAATGTCTGGAACAGACCGTCCAGGGCGAAGAAGGCGTCTGGGAGCGCTACCCGGCGCACCACGGAACACGAGACGTCGCCCTCGTTCCACTGGTCACCGGAGAGTTCACCGACCATCGACAGGTAGCCGCGCAGGATCACCGCGAAGCCGTTGACCCGCTCGCAGGAACGCGTGTTCATCTTGTGCGGCATGGCCGACGAGCCGACCTGGCCGGGTTTGAAGCCCTCGGTGACCAGTTCGTGCCCGGCCATCAGCCGGATCGTCTTGGCGACGCTGCCGGGCGCAGCGGCCAGCTGGACCACAGTGGACACAACGTCGAAGTCGAGCGAGCGCGGGTACACCTGGCCGACGCTGGTGAACACTCGCCGGAAGCCCAGGTGCTCGGCGACCTTGCCCTCAAGGTCGTCCAGAGTGGACTCGTTGCCGCCGAGCAGGTCCAGCATGTCCTGCGCGGTGCCGACCGGGCCCTTGATGCCGCGCAACGGATACCGGTCGATCAGCGACGTCAGCCGCTCGAAGGCGACGAGCAGCTCGTCGGCCGCGGTGGCGAACCGCTTGCCCAACGTGGTCGCCTGCGCGGCGACGTTGTGCGAGCGGCCCGCCATCACCAGATCGGTGTGTTCGGTGGCCAGCCGTGCCAGTCGGGCGAGCACGGCCAACGTCCTGGCCGCCATCAGTTCGAGCGACCGCCTGATCTGCAGCTGCTCGACGTTCTCGGTCAGGTCACGGGACGTCATGCCCTTGTGCACGTGCTCGTGCCCGGCCAGCGCGTTGAACTCCTCGATCCGCGCCTTCACGTCGTGCCGCGTCACCCGCTCACGCTCGGCGATCGACGCGAGGTCGACATCGCCGAGCACCCGCTCGTAGTCCGCGACGACACCGTCGGGGACCTCGATCCCCAGCTCGGCCTGTGCCTTGAGGACCGCGAGCCACAGCTCGCGCTCAAGCATCACCTTGTGCTCGGGCGACCACAGCTGGGCCAGCTCGACCGAGGCGTAGCGGCTGGCGAGGACGTTCGGGATACTCGGCTTCACGGTGACACAGCGTATGTCACCTCGATGCGCCCCTAGATATGCACAGCCGGATCAGTGGCCAGGCGCACCAACTGGTCCTGGGTGAGCGCCACGTTCTGCTGGTACACGGGCTTCACCTGGGTGGTCGGGTCGTAGTTGTAGGTGGTGACCTTGGTGATGGTGCCGTCCGTGCGGAAGTGGCTGGCGGTGAGGATGGTCATCGCCGAGTCGTTGCCGGTGCCGCCGTTCTCCAGCTGGATCTTCACCTTGCTGCCGTCCTGCTGGGGCAGTTCCGGGCAGTTGCCGCACTGTTGCTCGTCGGTCTGGTCGGTGCGGACCTGTACGGCGACCGCGGTCGACACGGTTCCGAGCTTGAACTTCACGAACCCGTCGAGGTAGTTCTGTCCCGGCGAGAACTGCCCGGTGGCCTCGCCGCCGAAGTCCTCGACGACCACCGACTTCGCATTCGCGACGACGGCGGGCACCTGTGTTTTCAGGTATGTCTTCAGCTCACCGGCACGCTGCCGCAGCTGAGCCTCCGATGGCGGTGGCAGCTCCGCCGTGTACGTGGCCGTCGCGGTGGGCGTCTGGGACTGGTTCGGCGGCGCGGCCACCGGGATCTCCACCGACCCACCTCCGATCCCCAGCACCACGGGGATCGTGACGGCGACGACGGCCACGGCGGCCGTGCTGACACCCACGGTGACCAGGGCACGGCGGCGGCGCACCAGCCGTTCCGCCGTGGTCACCAACTCGTCGAGGTCGAAGTCCATCGGTGGCTCGTCGGCCACGGCCAGCCGCAAGCCCTCCCTCAGTTCCTGCTCACTCAAGACACAACCCTCCTAGCTGGCTTTCCTGCCGTCAGGTTCTCCACCACTTCCCGCAGCGTCGCCAGGCCACGGGCGGTCTGGCTCTTCACGGTCCCCTCCGAGCACCCGAGCACCGCGGCCGCCTCGACCACCGACAGGTCGTCGAAGTAGCGCAGGACCAACGCGGCCCGCTGACGCGGCGGCAGCTCCAGCAACGCACGGTGGGTCATGTCCTTGGCCCACGAGCGGTCCTGGGCGGCCTCCGGATCGGCCGACACGTCCGGTGTGTCCGGTACGGACTCGTACCGCAGTTCACTGCGTCGCCACGGCCTGCGCTTCTCGTCCAGCCAGGTGTTCAGCAACACCCGGCGCGAGTAGTTCTGCAGGCTGTCCTGCTTCTGCACCTTGGCCCACGCCCGGTAGATCTTGATCAGCGTGTTCTGAGTCAGGTCCTGGGCCAGGTGCCAGTCGCCACAGAACAGGTAGGCGCAGCGGCGTAGTCCCGCCGCGTGTTTCTCGGCGAAGGCTCGGAAGCTCTCTTCGTCGGGTTTGCGCACTATGGGCTCCCTTCGCATTCCCGACGTACCTCACGCGCCGTCCGAAGCGAAGGTTGCACAGCTATTCGGCGAACGCCGCCCGAAGCATCTGCCGGGCGCGTGCCCGGGGGTCGGCGTGGATCTCGATGATCGCGTTCAGCACGGCGCCGTCCACCAGGGCGACCACCTGCTCGATGCGGTCGCCGGTGACCGGCATGCCGCACTTGGCGAAGATCGCCGACAGCAGTTCCCGCAGCTTGACCGCGTCCGTGCCCATCACGGGCTTGAGGTACGGCCTGCGCCCGGTCGCTACCAGCCGTTCGTAGCGGGACAGCACGGCCTCGGCGTCGTTGGACTCCGTCTCGTGCCCGAGCAGCCGGTCGAGCACGAGTTCGACGAGGACCTCGAACCCGGCGTTCGGCGGCGCCTGCTCCAGCTGCGCCCAGCCCGTGGCGAACTCCTCCTCGCCCCGGTACACCACCGCCGCCGTGATCAGCTCGTCCAGCGAGTCGAAGTAGTACGTGGTCGACGCGAGCGGCAGCCCGGCCCGTTCGGCGACCGCGCGATGGCGGATCGCGTCGAACCCGCCTTCGGCGAGCAGCTGCGCCGCAGCCTCGACGAGGGCTTGGCGCCTGCGTTCCCCTTTGGGCGTGCTCGCGGCTGTCATAGTCCACCAAGCGTAGTGGCGTGACCCTTCCACAATTCTTGTGGCGCGATTTCGGTGCGGACCTCGTCAGAACCGGGCGTCAGAACCGGGGCGCGATGTCCACGGCCATCTTCGCGATGGAGTCCGTGTAGGGCGCCTCGACGGGCCGCACGTTCTGGTCGGGCTGGCTGACGATGTGCAGCGCGGCGCCGCTGGCGGCCTCGCTCTGGGCGTTCGCCGTGCCGGGGACCTCGCTGCCCAGCGGCGCGAAGATCTGGGTGCCCTTGGGCAGCAGGACCGCGGACACCACTCCGGCTTTGCTGCCGTCGGTGACGGTGAACGCCACGCCCTTGCTCCCCGGCGGGCAGCTGAACGGAACGCCGACCTCGACTTTGCCAGGGGCGGCCGGGAGCTCGCCCGCGAGGGCAGCAGCGAGCTCCCGGTCCGCCTGGCACCCACTCGGGGTGCTGCCGGCTGTGCCGGCATTACCAGTCGACTGTCCTCCCTGCTTAGGCGCAGTCGACCGGTTGTCCTGTTGGCCCGTGTCGTTCCGCATGACCGATGGTCCTTCGGCCGGTGCGGGCGGTTCCTCTCTGTACATAGTGCCATCGGTTCGGGCTCCGCCGCTGCCGGAAGCAGGCGCATTCGCCGCTGTTGTGTCCGCGATTCCACCCGAAAGGGCGACAGCTGTCACAGTTCCGCCCGCGACCAGGGCAAACGCGAGGGCAGACGCGGCCACGACAGTGTTACGGCGTTTCACCGTCGCACGGCGTGACGCCGTCCGGACCTCACCCGTGCCGAAGGTGGCCGGTGGCGTGTCGCCCACCGCGTCCCTGAACAGCTCAGCCAGCTTCTTGTCGTCCACCTACATCCACCTCCTCACGATGCCGGTCGCAGGTCGTCCAACGCGTCGCCCAGCGCCTCACGCAAAGCAGTCAGCCCGCGTGCGGTCTGGCTCTTGACCGTGCCCTCGGAGCACTTGAGCGTCTCGGCGGTCGCCGCCACGTCCAGGCCCTCCAAGAACCTCAGCACAAGCACCGCACGTTGCCGTGGCGGCACCTGTTTCAAGCCGCCGAGCAGCGCGGACCTCGTCGCGACAGTGTCACCGACCTCGGCAGCCACCGACGTGGGCTCAGGCAGCTGCTCGACGAACCGCTCCCGGCGCCACGGCCGTCGCGACTCGTCGATCATCGCGCGCACCACCGTCCGGCGGACGTAGGCGTCCAATGCGCCTCGGTCACGCACCTTGCGCCACCGTCGGTGCAGCGCGACGAACGCGGTCTGAGCCAGGTCGTCCGCACGGTGCCAGTCGCCACACAGCATGTACGCGGTTCGGCGCACGGCGTCTCGCCGAGCCTCGAAGTACTCCGCGAACTCCTGCTCGTCGCGCTGATCCACGCGGACTCTCTCCGCTCGTCGTCTTCTGCTACGGGGACGGACCCAACCGCCTACACGGTTGCACGCCGCCGGGATGAGTTCTACGCCACACCCCGAATCGGGTTGCCCCCGGGGCCGCCACATTGGTGGGATCGATTCCGTGACCACCACCTCGTTCATCGACCTGCGCTCGGACACCGTCACCAAACCGGACGACAGGATGCGGGCCGCGATGGCCGCTGCCGAGGTCGACGACGACGTGCTGGGGCACGACCCGACCATGGCCGAACTCGAGGAGACCGTCGCCGGGCTGCTCGGCATCGAGGCATCGCTGTGGGTGCCGAGCGGCTCGATGGGCAACCTGATCGCGCTGATGCTGCACCTCAAGCGCGGTGACCGGTTCCTCGCCACGGCCGGGTCGCACGTGATCGCGCACGAACAGGGCGGCGCGGCCTGGTTGGCGGGCGGTATGCCGGAGATGCTGCCGTGGGACGGCGGTCCAGGACGGCCGACGCCCGAGACGGTCCGCAACGCGATCGGCGGGCCGCAGCCGTACTTCGGTCTGTACACGAAGCTGCTGTGCCTGGAGAACACGCACAACGCGGCGGGCGGAGCCGTGACCTCGCCCGATGAGCACGCTCAACTGGTGGCCGTCGCCAAGGACGCTGGCTTGGCCGTGCATCTGGACGGCGCCCGGATCTGGAACGCGGCGGTCAAACTCGGCCTGCCACCGTCCGCGCTGACCGTCGGGGTGGACACCGTGCAGGTCTGCCTGAGCAAGGGGCTGGGCGCGCCGGTCGGGTCGATGGTCGCCGGGTCGGCCGCGTTCGTCGCGGAGGCCCGCCGGGCCCGCAAGATGCTGGGCGGCGGCGTTCGGCAGGGCGGTGTGCTGGCCGCGGCCGGGCTGGTCGCGCTGGAGAACATCGACTCGCTGGCCGAGGACCACGCCAAAGCCGCGGCGCTCGCCGACGGCCTGCGTGAGCGCGGCTGGGACGTGGCCATGCCGGACACCAACATCCTGTTGGCAACCGTGCCGGACCTGGACCAGGCGCTGGCCCGCCTGAAAAACGTCGGCGTGCTCGCCGGGCCGATGGACGGCCGGGTCCGGTTCATCACGCACCGGGACGTCACCGCCGACGACATCACCGAAGTGCTGAACCGCCTGGACAAGGAGTGAGTGTGCGCTGGATCGTGTTCGACTACGGCGAGGTCATCAGCGAGCGGACCGCCGCGCTGCCCGAACTCGCCGAGGTGCTGGGGGCCGAGCAGGTCGCGTTCGAGACCGCGTACTGGGCGCACCGCGAGGCGTACGACCGGGGCATGTCCGATCAGGACTACTGGTCCACGGTCGCCGGGAAACCGTTGGACGAGCCGACATCCGCGCAGCTGGCCAAGATCGACGGAGTCGGCTGGATGACCACCCGGCAGTCCACTCTGGACCTGATCGCGGAGATCACCGCGGCGGGCCACGGCCTCGCGCTGCTGTCCAACGCGCCGTCCGCGTTCGGGCGGATGGTCGAACTGGAGGCATGGACCAGGCCGTTCACGCACCTGATCTTCTCCGGCGACCTGGCGATCGCCAAGCCGGACCCGCAGATGTGGGCGACGCTGCTCGAGCGCCTCGGCGCCGCCCCGCGGGACTGTGTGTTCTTCGACGACCGGCAGGTCAACATCGACGGTGCGCTCGCCGCCGGGATCGACGCACAGCTGTGGGTCTCGGCGGCCGAGGCCCGTGCCCACCTGGCCGCCACCGGGATTCTGTAGCTACGACTGAGCAGCTACGACTTGATTTGGGAGCGCTTGATCGCACCGTAGGCGAGCGTTCCCACCACACCGATCGCGCCGATGATCAACAGCCACTTGAAGGCCGAGAAGATCCAGCCGATGACCATGAACGCGAGCCAGATCACGACGATCGCGCCGAGGATCTTCACCAACATGTCCAGCCTCCCCAATCGGGTCATGAAGTGAACGAACCGCGCTCACCCGTGGTTCCCAGTCAACCAGCGGACAGGTCGGGCGACCATCGGGAATGACCCGGATATCCCAGCTCAGGGATTCACCCAACCCCCCAGCCTGCGCAACGCCTCCTCGATCTCGTGGTGCGCGCCCGCGAAGCTGAGCCGGATGAACTTCGAACCGTGCTCGGGGTCGAAGTCGATGCCCGGCACGATCGCCAGTCCGGTGTCCGCCAGCAGCCGCTGGCACCAGCTCATCGCGTCGTGCGTGAGGTGCTCGATGTCGGCGTAGACGTAGAACGCGCCGTCGGCGGGCGCGAGCCGGTCGATGCCGAGCCGTTTCAGCCCTTCGAGCAGGGTGTCCCGGTTCGCCCGGTAGGACTCCACGTGCCCGTCGAGCTCGCGGTAGGACTCGTCGGTGAACGCGGCGACGGCTGCGTGCTGCGCGATCGCCGGTGCGCAGATGTTGAAGTTGCCGATCAGGCACTCGACCGCCCGGTGCAGCCGCTGCGGCACCAGCAGCCAGCCCAGCCGCCAGCCGGTCATCGCGAAGTACTTGGAGAACGAGTTCACCACCAGGGCTTCGCGGCTGTACTGCCACGCCGACGCGGGCGTCAGGCCGTAGTCGATGCCGTGGTAGATCTCGTCGCTGATCAGCTGGACGCCGTGCTCGGCACACCAGCCCGCGATCGCCGCCAGCTCCGAGCCCGCGACGACCGTGCCCGTCGGGTTGGCCGGGCTGGCGATCACCACGCCCTTGAGCGGGCCGAGCCCGTCGAGCAGCTCGACGGTCGGCTGGAAGGTGTCCATCTCGACGACCTCACAGCCCAGCGCGGTGAGGATGTTGCGGTACGCCGGATACCCCGGCCGGGCCAGCGCGACCCGGTCACCGGGGTCGAACGCGGACAGGAACGACAGCAGGAAACCACCGGACGAACCGGTGGTGACGACCACGTCCTCCGGCGAGACACGCACGGAGTACCTCCGGTCGTAGTGACCGGCGATGGCTTCCCGCAACTCCGGGATACCCAGCTGCTCGGTGTAGCCGAGTTTGTTGCCACGCAAAGCTTTCTCGGCCGCTGCGAGCACCGGGGCGGACGCTGGGGCCGAAGGTTGCCCGGCCGCCAACGACACCACATCGCCCTTGGCGCGTTGCCGTGTGTTGGCGGCCTCGAGGACATCCATGACATGGAACGGCGGCACGAGGGCACGTGCGGCGACTGTCAGCGGGCGGTGAGCCATACAAATCACCCTATCGCCGCACGTACCCTCATGTGATCACTCAGAAAACGCCTTTGCCCAAACGCTTCTCGGAGATGAAGCGCTGCACCGAGTCCGTCACGTCCGCCGACTGCGGAGCACGCGCGGAACGACCGGCGGCCTCCTGGTCGGCGGGGATGTCCGGCCGCGGGTCACCCGGGCAGGTCACGCGGCTGCCCGGCAGCACACCGTCGACGAGGTACTTGTCGACGATGGTCGACGCGCAGGCGTTGCGGCTGTAGAGGCCGTGCGTGCCCTCGTCGGCCACCGACACCAACTGGTCCCGCAGCCTGGTGGCCATCGCCGGGCCGCCGTCGTACTGCGTCTGCGAGTCACCCTCGGCCTGGATCACCAGTCCGGTCGGGTAGTTGGCGCGCTTGAGGTTGGTCACCTTGTCCGCGGGCTTGAAGCTGCGGAAGGTGCACTCGGTCGGAGCGGCGCGGTACACGCCGTAGCCGTACGGGTTCTTCTCACGGAACAGCCGCATGTCGCTGTAGTAGATCTGCAGGTCCTGCGGCCAGTCCGCCTCACAGGTGACGGTCTGGAACACGCCGTTGACCGTCTCGGCGATGCCCAGCTTCTGCATCAGCTTCGCGGCCTTGCCCGCGTCCTTGACCTCGGCGGACCCGGCGGCGAGGGTGCCGTCCGACGCGGCCTTGAAGGCCTTGACGATCCGGCCGAGCTCATCCCACAGCGGGCGGTAGCGCGAGTAGAACCCGACCAGCGCGTCGTAGACGGTCCGGTCCACGGTGCCGAAGTCCGGGTCCTCGATCGGCTTGGTCGCCAGCTTCGCGGCCAGCGCCTCGGTGGTCGCGAACACCTCGGCCTGGGACTTGCCCAGCCCGTACACGGAGTTGCGCTCGCCGAGCCAGCCGAACAGCGCCTCGGTGTTCTGCCTCATGGCCACGGCCTGCTGCTTGAACTGCTCGCGCCAGATCCAGTCCGGGCTGACCGAGGAGTCCAGCACGTTGCGGTCGAGGCTGGCCGGGAACAGGCTGCCGAACACCGCGCCGAGGTAGGTGCCGTACGAGAAGCCCAAGTAATTGATCTTCTTCTCGCCGAGCACGCCCCGGATCACGTCCATGTCGCGAGCGGTGTTCGGGGTGTTGATGTACGGCCGCAGACCACCGGCGGCCCGCTCGCAGGCGGCCTCGTCGTTGCGTGCCTGCGCGGTGTACGCCGCGAACTGGTCGTCGGTCGGCCGTGACGGGAAGTTCGCGATCGGCGGGCTGACCTCGCACTCCAGCGGAGTCGACCGCCCCACGCCGCGCGGGTCGAAGCCGATCATGTCGTATACCTGCGCGATCGGCCGGTCGGCGAACGCCAGCGGAAGGTCGACGCCCTCGCCACCGGGACCGCCCGGGTTGAGCAGCAGCACGCCACGGCGCTTGGCCGGGTCCTTCGCGGGCAGCTTGCTGATCGTCACCGAAATGCGCTCGTTGCCCGGCTTGCGGTAGTTCATCGGCACCGTCAACGTGGCGCACTGCAGCGCGGCGAGCTCCCCCTCGGCCGCACACGGCGCCCACGTCGGCTTCTGGCCGTAGAACTCCGCCAGCCCGGCGGGCACAGCGGCGGTGGCGACCGGCGCCAACCCCGCCATGACACCGAGCACCGCCATCGCACTCACGCCGGCGTACGCGAGCCGGTTCCGTCTTGCCCCTGCCATGAACCACCCCTCCTGGGTTCGCACTGTGAACACAGAGAACCTAGAAGCAGAGGAATAGACCGCACATCAGACTTTCGGCGGAATTCGTCTGGCCAGAGAGGATTACTTTTCGGCACGTCTCGTCAACCTGGCCGATATGCGCATGTCGGCATCGGATTTTTCCGACCGCCCTGCATCGCGGCGGTGACTGGCGAATTCATGACACTCCTTAAGGACAAACAATGTCCGTCCTTTTCCTCTGAGACGGGTGTCAGTGCAGTCTCAGCGCCCTGTGCGCCCTCTGGCCATGGGCCCGAACGGCGAAGGCGCCAACCTCGCCATGTACGACGGCGCCCAACTCGCCCAGGCTCTCGCGGCACACCCCGACGACATCGAGGCCGCCATCGCCGAGTACGAGCAGACCATGTTCGCCCGCAGCCACCGGGTCGCGGTCGAGAGCGCCAAGATGCGCGAGATCCTCACCGGAGCCAAGCCCCAGGACCCGCTCGACATGGTCGCCGACCTGGCCAAGAGCCCGCTGGCCATGGCGGCGACACCGGGCGACGCCGAACAGCTCGGCGCCGCTCCGGAGAATCGCCGTCAGTAGCCGCGGTAGGCGCCGCCGCCTGCCATCGCCTTGATACCGGGGACGTTGTCCAGCGACCCGTAGCGGGAGATCGCGTAGTTGACACCGGCGCAGATGTTGTCGACCGGGTTCCAGATGTCGTCGTGGCCGGGCAGCTTGTAGCTGTTGAACGTCGGGTCGATGCACTGCATCAGGCCCTTGGATGGCGTGCCCTTCGCGGCGTTGGAATCCCAGTTGTTTATCGCATTAGGATTTCCTGCTGATTCATGCTGGATGATCGCCCAGATCTTCGGCACGTCCGCGTCGCTGACGTTGATCCCGTTGGCGCGCAGGATCTCCTGTGCCTGTTTGATCCACTCCTGGACGTTGCCGGGCGGCGGGCCCGCGGGCGGGCCACCGCTGGAGCCGAGGCCGCCGCCAGCACCAGCACCTCCGCCGCCGTGGCTGCCGCCGCCACTGCCGCTGCCACTGTGGCCGGAGCCGGAGTTGCCGCTGCCGCTCTGACTCTGGCCGCTCTGGCTCTGACTCTGGCTGGGTGTGTCGGCGCTGGCCGTCTTCGTCGACTCGTCCTTGGCCGCCTGGGGCTGCCAGTCGATCGTCTTGCCGGGACCGGGCACGTACGGCTGGCTACCGGCCTCGGGGATGTCGGCGAACCGGGCGCTCGGGTTCGCGGCCGCCTTGATCTCCGTCGCCGCTGCCTTCAGCGCCTCGTCGGTCTCCTTGAGCTTGTTCTCGATGTCCGTGGCGGCCGCGGCGGTCACCGGCCGGATCTCCGCGTCCAGGGACGGCGCGTCGGCGCCCTGGTTGTTCTGCTTGATCCGGTTGATCTCGCCGAGCGCCTGCTCGCACCGGGTGGACACGAAGTGCTTGGCGTCCTCGATCGCGGTGGCCACCTTGCTCAGCGCGCCGCCCGCCTTGGCCAGGCCCTCACCACTGGCCGTGCCCGCCTTCGCGAACCTGTCCATGTAGGACACGAACTGGTCGGCGGACGCCCCCTGCCACGCGTCGTCGAGCGATTTGACCGAGTTGGCCACGCCCGTGCCGTGCTCGCCCGCGTTCGTGCCCGCCTGGGTCAGCCGCTGGGCCGCGGCCGTGATCGAGCCGCTGTTCGCCTTCTCGACCTTCCGCGCGGCGGCCGCCACGGCCTCACCGCCCGGGTAACCCGCCAACGCCTCCGCTGCGCTCACCGCTCAGCTCCTCCCCAACAAAATCAGACCGAATAGACCTTGGCGGTGTGCTGCTCGACGTTCTGCACGCTCTGCACCACCGTGTCCAACGCGCGAGCGATCCCGTCGAGCAACTGCTCGGCCTTGTCGAACTCGCCCTGCATCAGCCTGTTGACCTCGTCGACCGCGGCGGAGACGGCACCCGAGCTCGGCAACTCGCCGTACGCACCGGGGTCGCTCGGCACGTTGTGGAACGAATCCGCGATCTGCCCGAACTTCGGTTTGAAGTTCTGCACAGTCGTCATGCAGTTGTTGATCGCCTCGATGTTGTAGTCGGCCACGTCCCCACCCTTCGCCACACGTGTGACGCCCGAGAACCCCTCACTGGTTCCCGACAACCATAGAGCGAAGTCAGATTTCTTCGAGCAATTCCCACACAAACGTGGCAAGGCGCTGGTTGTCGGCCGGTGCGACGGTCAACCAGGGGCGACCGTCCGGGCTTGGCTTGACCAGGTCGACGTAGCGGCCGTCCGGTGTGTCGTGAAAAGCGACAACTCGTTCAGCGCGGACAATTCGCTTGCCGCGTTGATGTCGTTCCGCACCGAACTGTCCGCGAGTGGTGATTCCGGTCAGCATCGAGGCCAACGTCTGCGCCTCGGACAATCCGACGCCTTGGGACTCCAGCGCGGTGACGAATTTCTTCGTGTCGGCGTGCGACGCGTCGTCGGCCGCCGTCACCACGTCGTTGGGCAGGCTGACCGAGCGGCCACGGCCCGCGATCAGCTCGCCCGCCACCGACACGGCCGACTCGGCCAGCGCGGAGTCCCGCGCCGGGATCAGCCAGACCTGGCCCTCGTCGACCACGGCGAGCTGGGCCTGCCGCCCTGCCACCGCCGCAAACGCTTTCACCTCGCGTCCCGCCCAGACCCACACGTCGACGCTGACGTGTGGGTGGGCCAGGATCTCCAGGTTGTCCACCAGTTCGGGCACGGCCCGGCCGGACTGCGCCAGCCCCCGTGACTCCAACGCACGCCACGTCTTGCGGACCAGTTCGGCCCGTTCGGCGTGGGTCTTGCCGGGGCTGGGCACGTCGAGCGCGACATGCCGGTCGGGCAGCCGCTCGCTCTCCCAGATGACATCGAACTCCTGAGCGGAGAGAACCAGGCTCACTCGTCGTCGTCTTCACCCAGGACCGACGGCATGACCATCCGGCCGTCAGCGAACACGTCCTCGGCTTCGATGCCGTACTTACGCACGTGCTCCTCGTCCTCCTCGCCCTGCGCGGTCCCCGCCGCAGGCTGCATCATCGACGCACCGGGCTTGCTCTTGGCCCCGACCCGCTCGGCCGCCCGCGCCGCCGCTGCCTCCTCGGGCGGCAGGCCACCCAACGCCGACGCGCCACGCGAACCACCGGGCGGACCCGCCGGACGACCAGCCGCACCCGGCCCACCCTGTCCACCCTGACGGGATCCGAGCCGCTCCTTGTCCGCGACCGACCCGACAGCCGCCCCACCCTGCGCGCCGCCGACCATCCCGGCGACGGCGTTGGTCATGCCCTCGTAGTACGGGCGGACCGGCGGGACTCCCTGCGCCGCCCCCGGCGTGAACGGACCACCGGCACCGCCGGGCATCGGCCCGACGCCGGTCATCTTGCCGGGAACACCGGGCTGGCCAGGCTGACCGGGCAAGCCACCGCCGGGGCCGGAACCGGGCTGACCGCCACCGATCGGGCTCTGGTGCGTGGCGTCGAACGAGCCGCCACCGAGAGCGGGACCGCCACCCGGCGCCCCGGGGATCGAGCCACCACCCGGCGCGAAGGTGGACGGCCCACCGCCGACGCTGGAAATGCTCGTCCCGGTAGCCGCCTTCGCGGGCGGAGCGGCGACCAGGTTCAACGACGGCGGAACCGGCAACGACTGGTACGAGCCCAGGTTGGACTTGCTGGCGTTGGCGTAGTTGTTCATGGTGTCGACGGTCTGCGCCCGCGCGGCCTGCGTGCGCTGGACCTCCTGGGAGTGGTCCGTCGTGTGCAGCAGGAGCTTGTCGGCGACGTTGTAGTCCTTGGCGCCCCGCAGCGCACTCGACTCCGGCGCGCAGTTGCGGGTGCGGGAGTAGTCGTCGCCCTGGCTGCCGACGGCACCGGCCGAGCTGGTGATCGTGCCGGTCGCCGCGCCGCCGTACTGGGCGGAGTCGGTCATCACGACCTGGGCGTCGTCACTGGACGCACCTGTCCACTCGACGCCGACCTTGGTCAGTTCGGTGCGCAGCACCTCGTCGGTCTGCTTGAGGCCGTTGGCGATCGCCGTGAGCGCGTCCACCGCGCGGTTCATGCTCTCCGACCCGCGACCCTGCCGGATCTGGTCGACCATGACGGCGAGTTCCTCGTTGCTGTAGCCGGCGAATCGGTAGTCACCGATCTCGGTTCCGGACATGGCGGTTCCTCACTTCAGGGTCTTGAGGGTCTGCATGGCCAAGGTCGCGGCCTGCTCACTCTTGGCACACATCTGGTCCTGGGTGAACGCTCCACGCGAGGTCGCTCTGAATTCGACCGCCAGTTGTTGCCCGTTGGCGACACCGACCGAGGTCCAGCAGTGGAATGTTCCTGGTCCTCTGATCCGGTAGCTGACGGCCGGAAAGCCATCGACTTTCACCTGGGTGACAACCGCGTTCCGGGTGGTGTTCAGCCACACCTCAACACCTTCGCCGGTGATCACCCAGGTGCTGAAAGTGAAGTACTTGTTCCCGTCCGCGCCATCCATCGCGCACACCGGCGCGCCCTTGTTCGTTTCATTGTCCTGAACCAGGTTCCGCGTTCGATTGACCTTGATCTCATCGAGCTGCGGCTTGCTGAAAAGCTTGCACGGGTCGACACCGTCGAGCGGCAGGTCCTTCGGCCGCGGCGGAAGGGAAGCATTTCCGCTCGCGGGTGGTGCGCCACTTGCCGGGGGCTGCTGACCAGCGGCAACCGGCTCACCGGACTCCGCCTGGGTGCACCCGGTGAGGGCAAGGCCAACGATCAAGGCCATGGCTGCCAGCCTAAGCAACAGATGTCCCGCCGAAGGCGGCTGTGATGTCCTGCTCGTTGAACCCGTAGGTCTTTGCGCTGTCCTTGAGCTGTGTGACCAGCTTGTTCAGGCTTTCGACATATTCGTTGATCCGCGCGCCGTAGGAATCGTCGGCGAGGACCAATCGGAAGTTCCAGGCTTCCGCCGCGTCCAGGCTGACCGGATCATCCGCCGTCGGCTCGACCACCAGTGCCGGTCCGTGCAGGGTAAGGGTGTCGTTCAGTGCGTCGATCTGGGTCTGGATGATCTTCGCTGCGGCGAGCACGTTGTCGTGGTTGACCTTCATCGTCGCGCTGCCCGCCGGGGCTTCCGGAATTGCCAGTACGTCCGCCCACGACTGTGAGCCGGTCGTCTCTTCCATTCACGCACCCCCGTACGTTCTGTAGTCGTCCGGTCTCGTTTCGTAGGCTACCAACGCTGGTAGACCCCTACCTGAAGTTTGACGGAGAAACCGGTCACCCGGTTCCCCCGATTCAGCTAGCCGGAACCGCGACCTCTCCGCGTGCCGCGCGCAGGGCGATGTCCGTGCGGTGGTGCGACCCGGCGAGGTGCAGGTTCTCGACTCGACGGTACGCATCCTGGCGGGCTGCTTCCAGGTCGTCGCCCAATCCGACGACCGACAGCACTCGTCCGCCGGAGGACACGACCGCACCGTCGTCTCGCCTGCGGGTGCCCGCGTGCAGCACTCCCTCGGCTTCACTGCCCGTGATCACGTCACCGGTCCTCGGCCTGCCCGGGTAGCCCTCGGCCGCCACGACCACGGTCACCGCCGAGCCTTCCGCCCAGTCCAGTGGGGGCTGGTCGGCGAGGGTTCCGGTGGCCACCGCGTTGAGCAGTTCGCCGAGTGGGGTGCGCAGCATGGCCAGCACCGCCTGGGTCTCGGGGTCGCCGAAGCGGCAGTTGAACTCGATCACCGACGGGCCGGTCGGGGTGATCGCCAGCCCCGCGTACAGCAGGCCCGAGAACGGCACCTGCCTGCCTGCCATCTCGTCGACGACCGGCTGGACGATCTTGTCGACGATCGTCGACACCAGGTCTTCCTCGGCCCACGGCAGCGGGGTGTACGCGCCCATGCCGCCGGTGTTGGGGCCGCTGTCGCCGTCGCCGACGCGCTTGAAGTCCTGCGCTGGCAGCAGCGGGACCACTGTGCGCCCGTCGACCAGGCAGAACAGGGAAACCTCCGGTCCTGACAGGAACGACTCCAGCAGGACCGGGTGACCTCCGTCCAGCAATGTCATCGCGTGCGCGCGGGCGGTCGCGAGGTCGGGCGTCACCACCACGCCCTTGCCCGCCGCCAGGCCGTCGTCCTTGACCACGTAGGTCGGGCCGAAGCGCTGGAGGGCCGCGTCCAGCCGGGCCGGGTTGTCGACGATCTCGCTGTGCGCGGTCGCGACCCCGGCGGCGGCCATCACGTCCTTGGCGAACGCCTTCGAGCCCTCGATCCGGGCGGCCTCGCCGGACGGGCCGAAGCACGGGAAGCCCGCGGCTCGGACCGCGTCGGCGACGCCCGCGACCAACGGGACCTCGGGGCCGATCACCACCAGGTCGGCCTTCCATCTTCCGGCCAGCGCGGCGACGTCGGCCGGGTCAGCGACCTCCACGCCGTACAGCTCGGCGACGGCGGCTATCCCTGCGTTGCCGGGGGCACAGGCGATCGCGGTGACCTTCGGGTCCCGCGACAGGCCGAGGACCAGGGCATGCTCTCGGGCCCCGGACCCGATGACGAGAACTCGCACGACTGAAAAGGATAGGTGCCGTGCTCCGTTCAGCTCACCCCGAGGGCCTGCTTGGCACCCGGGTGGACCGGTACTGGATCGGTCTTGACGGCCGTTTCCCTGGTGATTTCCTTGGCCGACGGGTGCGTCTTCTCCAGGTCCGCCTTCTTGTCGAAGATCAGCTTGGTGACCGCGCAGGCGTTGGCCGCCGGGAAGTCGGCGCGGACCAGAAGGAAGTTGGGCACCACAATGGTCGGCACATCCGACGACTGCTTGTAGGTCGCGGCCGGGATGGTGCCCCGGTCGTAGACCGGGTTGAGCTGCTTGAGCGCGTCGAGCTGCGGGGTGATGTCGATGAACTTGACCTTGTCGCCCATGGACGTGGTCAGGTCCGTGATCTCCGGGGTGGGCAGGCCGCCGGACCACACCAGCCCGTCGACCTTGCCTTCCTTCATCCCGTCGACGGTCTGCCGCAGCGCCAGCCGCTGCGGGGAGAGGTCGCTGTCCTTCAGGCCGGACGCCTGCAGCAGGCGGTTGGCGATCACCTCGGTGCCGGACTTCGGCGAACCGGTGGAGATCCGCTTGCCGCGGAAGTCCGCGACGCTGTTGATCCCGCTGTCGGCGCGCACGACGACCTGCGTGTAGTTGGAGTGGATCCGGGCAAGCGCCTGGACCTGCTGTGGCTTGCCCTCGAACGCGGCCTTGCCCTGCACGGCGTCGGCGGCCGTGTCGGCGAGGGAGAACGCGATGTCGTAGGTCTTGTCGGTCAGCTGTTGGATGTTCTGCACGGACGCGCCGGTATCCGCCGCGGTCGCCTTCAGCTTGGAGTTGTTGCTGATCACCTGGGCCAGCCCGCCGCCGAGGACGTAGTAGACGCCGCCGACGTTGCCGGTCGCGATGGTGACGCGCCCCTCGGGCGCCTCACACGAGGTCTGCCCGCCCGGTTGTGGCTGCGCGGACTTGTTGTCCTCGCGTTTGCCACCGCAGCCGGTGGCCACCAGCGCGATCCCCACCACACCAATGAGTGCCTTACGCACTGTCGACACTGTCGATCTCCTTGTCCTTTTGCCGCAACAGCAGGTGCACGACGACGGCGGCAACGGCGAAGCCCGCCCCGATCGCGATGGAAAGTGGCTGGAGGTACAGCAACAGCAGGGCCGCCGGGACACACAGGATCCGCACGGGCATCCGCGCCGGGCCGATCAGCCAGCCGGTCGTGACGACCGCGAGCATGGCCACCCCGACCGCGGACACGGCCGTCACCCAGACGACGTCGAGGAACGGGCGCTGCAACAGCAACGCGGAACCGTTGTCGGTGAGCACGAACGCCAGCGGTACGAGGAACGCGGGCAGCGTGTACTTCCATGTCTGCCACATGGTCTTGAGCACGGCACCACCGGTGATGGCCGACGCGGCGACGGCGGCGAGCGCGGTCGGCGGCGTGACCTCCGACAGCACCGCGTAGTAGAAGATGAACATCGCCGTCTCAGCGGGCTGCACACCGAGCGTGATCAGCGCGGGCCCGATCACCACCCACGAGATGATGAACGACGCGGTGACCGGAACGGCGAGACCGAGCACGCAGACAGCCAACGCGCAGAACACAACCGTGAACGCCAGCACGACGGTCGGATTGTCGGACAACGAGTTCGCGGCTTTCACCAAGGCGTCCGCGAGCACCTGCCCGAGGCCGGTCTTGGTGATCGTCGACGTGATCACGCCCGCCGCGGCACACACCGCGATCACCGGCAGCGCGCCGCGAATGCCCTCGGACAGCGAGTCCACGATCTCCTTGAACCACGCGACGAGCGCCGCACGCTTGTCCTCGTCACCGAAAAGCTTGCCTGCCAACGAGAACAGCGCAGCGACACCGGACGCGTAGACCACCGCGGAGAACGGCGGGATGTCCAACGCCAGGAACACCACGATGATCGCGAGCGACGCGAAGTGATACCCGCCCTTGGCGAGCACGGCCCACGCTTTGGGAGCGTCCACATCGACCGAGTGGGCACCGAACCGGCGGGCGTCGGCCTCGACGGCGAACACAATCCCCAAGTAGTAAAGGAGAGTCGGCACGATCGCCCACAGCAGAACGGTGAGGTACGACGTCTCCAGGTATTCGGCGATGATGAACGCGGCGGCGCCGAGTGTCGGCGGCGAGAGGATCGCGCCGATCCCGGACGCAGCCAGCAGCCCACCGGCGTTCTCCTTCGGATACCCGGCTTTCTTCAGAATGGGCCAGGTGATCGCGCCGAGCGTGACCGTGGTCGCCGTGCCCGAACCGGACACCGTGCCGAGCAGGAAGCCGGACAGCGCGGTCGTCCGGCCGGGCGCGGTGCGCGACTTGCGGAACAGCGCGAAGCTGAAGTCCACGAAGAACTTGCCCGCGCCCGAGTTGGCCAGCACAGCGCCGTAGATCGTGAACAGCACGATGTAGGTGGCGGCGACGTCGAGCGGTGTGCCGTAGAAACCGTTGCTGGGATCGTACAAAGCACTGATGATCTCGTCGAAGTTCATGCCCGCGTGCGAGACCGCCCAGCTCTGCGGCAGGAATCCGCCGTAGTAGGCGTACCCGAGGAAGACCAGGCAGATGATCGGCAGGATCAGGCCGGTCGTCCGGCGGGTCGCCTCCAGGATCAACAGCAGGAGTACCGCACCGGCGACGACGTCCACAGTCGACAGCTGGCCCTGCCGGTCGAGGAAGTCGTCGAAGCCGGTGAGCAACGGGTAGAGCGCGACCACGAGCGTGAGCGCGGACAGTACCCAGTCGATCACTCCGGGGTCATCGGCGTCGCCACTGCGCCCGGCGGGCCGGTACGCGAGGAAGACCAGCGGCAGCGTGACCGCGAGGAAGATCACCAGGTAGTACTGGTTGCCCTGGTCGAAGGGCAGGAAGACCTGTTTGAGCACGAGCAGCGCGACCCCGGCGCCGACGATCCACAACGCCCGTTCCCAGCGTGGGGATAACTTCCGTGCCGGACGTTCCTCATCGTGCGCTCCGACGATGTCGTCGACGCTGACCTGCTCCGTTGCCACCCGGCGAACGCTACCGTCTGAGGTGGTCCGCATCACACTGATCTTTGCAGTGCCTTAGGGAAAACGTTCATCCACACGTGGCCGGTCGTGCAGGAAGCACAGGTAACGTCCACGCACTTCGTTCAGCAAGGAGGCAAAGTGATGGGGAAACGACTCGCGGCGTTAGCGCTGTCAGGGGCCGCGCTGGTGGCCATGGTCGGCCCGGCCACGGCGGACCCGCAGCAGCTCGGCGGCGGAGGTGACCAGGCCAAGCCGTTGATCTTCGGCCACCGAGGAGCCTCCGGCTACCGCCCCGAACACACCCTGGCCTCCTACGAGCTGGCGGCCCGGATGGGAGCGGACTACATCGAGCCGGACCTCGTCTCCACCAAGGACGGAGTGCTGGTGGCCCGGCACGAGAACGAGATCGGCGGCACGACGGACGTGGCGTCCCGGCCGGAGTTCACCGGTCGCAAGACCACGAAGACGATCGACGGAGCCCCGCTGACCGGCTGGTTCACCGAGGACTTCACCCTGGCGGAGCTGAAGACACTGCGCGCGACCGAGCGCATCCCGGAAATCCGCCAGCGCAACACGATCTACAACAAGCGCTTCGAAGTACCGACCTTCCAGGAAGTCATCGACCTGACCAAGCGCCTGTCCCGGGACCTGCACAGGGAAATAGGAATCGCACCGGAGACCAAGCACCCGACCTACTTCCAGTCGATCGGCAAGCCACTGGAGCCAGGCCTGGTGCGCACACTGGACCGAAACGGCCTCAACCGCCAGAACGCGAAGGTGGTCGTGCAGTCCTTCGAGGTCACCAACCTGGTGGCGCTCAACCGCCAACTCAGGGTCCAGTTGGTACAACTGACCAGCGCGGCAGGAGCACCATACGACTTCATCGTCAAGGGCGACCCCCGCACCTACGCGGACATCATCAGCCCAGCAGGCCTGCGAGACGTGGCCAAGTACGCCGACTGGCTCGGCCCGGAGAAAAGCCAGATCATCCCGCGAGACCCAGCCGGTTTCCTGAAGGCACCAACCTCGCTCGTGTCGGACGCCCACAAGGCCGGACTGAAGGTCGTGCCATACACGTTCCGCAACGAGAACAACTTCCTGCCCGCAGACTTCCGCTCATCAACAGTCCCAGCGGAGTACGGCAACGCGTTCGGCGAGTTCGAGAAATACTTCGCCACCGGAGTCGACGGCGTGTTCACCGACAACACGGACACGGCCGTGGAAGCCCGGAAGAACAAGCAATAACGGCTGCACACACTTGTGTGGCTGTGCGCACCGGGGGTCTCGCGCACCTGTGGGTCTTGCGTACCGGGGGTCGCGCGAACCGTGGGTCTCGCGCATTGGCTGGCTGCACGAACCCACGTGCGCAGAGCCACTTAGGTGAGTCGAGACCCACACGTGCGCGAGACCCCCGGTACGCGAGACCCACACGTGCGCGAGGCCAGCGGGAGTGCGGCCACACAGGTGTGTGCGTAGGTGGGCAATTGGTTCACACGAGTTTGTTGTCCAGGTAGCACCAGCGCCAGGACTCTCCCGGTTCGCATGAGCGCATCACTGGGTGGTTCTCTGCGTGGGCGTGGGCGGTGGCGTGGCGATGGGGGCTGGAGTCGCAGCAGGCTATGTGGCCGCAGGAGAGGCATTTTCGCAGGTGGACCCAGCCGGTTTCGCCGAGGGCGAGGCATTCCGTGCAGCCTTTCAGGCTGTCGGCCTGGGGTTCGGGTGGTAGTTCGGCGAGGTGCGTACAACTCATGTTTTGATTCAACGCCGGACTGACCGGAATGACACCCCGGGGTGAGGACTTGCACGGAACTGACCTGCTCATGCTGCTGGTGGGCTCGCTCGCGATCACGACGCTCGCGCGCAGGCTCAACTGGTCGGCGCCACTTTTGCTCGTCGCGGTCGGGCTTGCCGTGGCGTTCATCCCCGGCATGCCCAAGTTCGAGATCGAGCCCGACCTGATTCTGCTGTTGGTGCTTCCGCCGCTGCTGTACTCGGCCGCGCTGGACAGCTCGTATCTCAACATCCGGGCAAATCTGCGGCCGATCGGGCTTCTTTCGGTCGGGCTGGTGCTGGCGACGATGACCGCTGTCGGGTTCGTCGCTCACATGCTCATCCCTGGGATGTCGTTGGCGGCCGCGTTCGTGCTGGGTGCCGTGGTGGCGCCGCCGGATGCTGTCGCTGCTGTCACGATCGGGCGCAAGCTGGGGTTGCCGAGGCGGACCATGACGATTCTGGCCGGGGAGAGTCTGGCCAACGACGCTACTGCGCTGACCGCGTTCCGGGTGGCGCTGGCGGCCGCCACGGGGGAGGCGGCGGTCTCCTTCGGCAACAGCGTGACGATGTTCCTGGTCAGCGCGGTCGGGGGCATTGTCATCGGGTACGTGCTCGGTGTCGTCGTGCACGCGGCGAGGATGCGGATCGGCGACGGGGTGCTGGAGAGCGCGCTTGGCATGCTCGTGCCGTTTGGGACCTATCTGCTGGCTGAGTCCGTAGAGACGTCCGGTGTGCTGGCCGTGGTGGTCGCGGGGCTGTATCTCGGGCACAACGCGCCGAGAGCGGGTTACGCGACCCGGCTGCAGGAGACGGCCGTGTGGCGGTCGGCGGACGTGTTGCTCGAGTCGCTGGTGTTCGCCCTGATCGGGTTGCAGCTGCCGTCGGTGATCACCTCGGACATCTCGGCCCCGGTCATTCTCGGTGCTGTTGTGCTGCTCGTGGTGACGATCGTCGTACGGTTCGTGTGGATGTTCCCCGGCGCCTACGTGCCGGTGTACTTGTCCAAGCGGATCAAGGCGAACGAGCGCGGCCCAGGCTGGCGGGATGTCGTCGTGCTGTCGTGGGCCGGGATGCGGGGTGTGGTGTCGCTGGCGGCCGCGTCGGCGATCCCGCCCTCGATGCCCGGCCGCAACGTGATCGTGTTCTGCACGTTCGTCATCACCGTCGGCACTCTGCTCATCCAGGGCTTGTCGTTGCCGTGGGTGATCAGGAAGCTCGGGGTGCGTGGCCAGGAGCAGCAGAGCGACGCGCTGGCCGAGGCGCAGGTGCAGCACCGGGCCGCCGAGGTGTCGGTGACTCGGCTGGACGAGGCGATCGAGGACCAGTCCGCACCGGAGTACATCGTGGAACGGCTGCGCAGCGTGGCCGAGATGCGGGGCAACGCGGCGTGGGAACGACTCGGCCGCCAGGAGATCGAAAGCCCGGCGGCGGCGCACCGGCGGTTGCGCCGGGTGATGCTGGAGGCCGAACGGGAGGTCTTCGTCGCCGCCCGCGACGCGCGCGAGATCGACGACGAAGTCCTCCGCCGGGTGCTGCGGGAGCTAGACCTTGAGGAGGCCAAGCTCTCCCGGGACGAGTAGACCCCGGCGGGCCAGCTCCGGCCGGACGCCCTCACCGAACCAGTACGCCTCCTCCAGGTGCGGGTAGCCGGACAGGACGAACTCGGTGATGCCGATCGCGTGGTACTCGGCGATCAGGTCGGCGACCTCGGCGTGGCTGCCGACCAGCGCCGTGCCCGCGCCACCGCGTACCAGGCCGACACCCGCCCACAGGCCCGGGTGGATCTCCAGGCCGCGCACGCCCTTGTCGAGCGATCCCTTGTGCAGCTCGACCATGCGCCGCTGGCCGACGGACTCGCTCACCGCGAGCTGCGACTGCGCTTTGGCGACCTGGGCCGGGTCGAGCGCGTCGAACAGTTTCGCCGCCTCGGCCCACGCTTCTTCGGAGGTGTCACGCGAAATGGTGTGCAGCCGGATGCCGAACCGCAGCGGCCGGTCGGTCAGCGCGCGCACAGCCTCGATCTTCGCGGCGACCTGGGCGGGCGGCTCGCCCCACGTCAGGTACACGTCCGCGGACTTCGCGGCGACCGGCAGCGCGGCCGCCGACGAACCGCCGAAGTAGATGTCCGGCAACGGATCCGGCGGCGCGAGCAACGTCGCACCGGCCACGCGGTAGTGCTCGCCGTCGAAGTCGAACGGCTTGCCGGACCACACGCCCCGCACGACGTCGAGGAACTCGCCGGTGCGGGCGTAGCGCTGGTCGTGGTCGTGCCAGTCGCCGAAGCGTTGCTGCTCAATGGAGTCGCCGCCGGTCACGACGTTGAGCAGCAACCGGCCCCGGGAGATCCGCTGGTAGGTCGCGGCCATCTGGGCGGCCAGCGTCGGCGAGATCACGCCGGGCCGGAACGCCACCAGGAACTTGAGCTTCGAGGTGTGCGCGATCAGGGCCGCCGTGGTCAGCCACGCGTCCTCACACCAGGTCCCGGTCGGGGTGAGCACGCCGGTGAAGCCGAGGTGCTCGGCCGCCCGCGCGACCTGGGCGAGGTAGTCGATGTCCGGCTGGCGTTGCGCCGGTGCGCCGAGCGAACGGTTGGCGTGGAAGCGTTCCACGATCGTCCGGCCGTCGCCGGAGGTGGGCAGGAACCAGTGCAGTGTGATGCTCATCGAACGCTCCCCAGATCGGCCGCGTACCGCTTGTCCACGAAGCTCGCGAAATCCACCTTGCCCGGCAGGGCTTTGTCCTCGGTGAACGCGTCAGCGAGTTCCTGCTCGGAGGTGACCACCGCGTCGTCCAACGGTACGGGCAGGTCGGGACCCTGCGCGACCGCCGCGAGGGTCACCTTGACATCGAGGCCGGTCTCCGCCGCCCACGCCTTGGCCAGGTCCTCGCGGTGCGTGTCCGCCCATTTCTGTGCCTTGGCGATCCTGGTGACGTAGTCCTTGATCGCCGCGTTCTTGCCGGAGTCGGCCAGCGCGGCCCGTCCGGCGACCTGGAAGGTGTACCCGTTCGCGACTCCGGTGCCGTCGGTCAGCACCCGCGCGCCCGCGTCCAGTTTCGCCTGTGCGGTGAAGGGATCCCAGATCGCCCACGCGTCCACGCGGTTCTGGGTGAAGGCGGCGTACGCGTCCGCCGGTTGCAGGAAGTTCAGCTTGACGTCCTTTGTGGACAAACCGGCTTTCTTCAGCGTCAGCAGGACCTGACCGTGCGCCGAACTGCCGTTGGCCACCGCGATGTTCTTGCCCCGCAGATCGTCGACCCCGCGCAGCGGGGAGGAGGCGGGCACCAGCAGAGCGTCGCTCTCGACGTTTCCCTTGGCCGCGCTGACGACCGCGATCTTCGCCTGCGTCGCGGCGGCGAAGATCGGCGGTGTGTTGCCGACTCCGCCGACGTCGACCGCCCCGGCGGAGGCCGCCTCCAGCAGCGGCGGGCCGGAGGTGAACGTCGCCCATTCGATCCTGTACGGCGCCTTGTCCAGGCCCGCTGCGGTGAGCAGCGTCTTGAAGTTGCCCTTCTGGTCGCCGACCTTCAGCACGACCTTCGCCAGTTCCTCGGCGCTGACCGGCGGCGGCGGGCTGCTCGAGGCGGCGGGCGTGCTCTGGCCGCATGCCGCGAGGCCGATCAGTGCGATCGCCAGTATTCCGTTACGCAGTCGCATTCTCACTCACTCCGAGGTCAGCAAGAACCTGTGCGCGGACGCCTGGTCCGTGTCTGTACTCGCTGACGATCCGGCCGTCGGACAGCACCAGGATCCGTTGCGCCAGCCGCAATGCCTCGTCGATGTCGTGGGTGACCAGCAGCACCGAGAGTTGGTGCACCTGCCAGAGGTCACGCACCAGCCGGTGCATCGCCAGCCTGGTCAACGCGTCCAGCGCGGCGAACGGCTCGTCGAGCAGAAGCAGGTCCGGCTTGCGGACCAACGCCCTGGCAAGGGAAACGCGCTGCGCCTCGCCACCGGACAACGTCCGCGGCCACTTGTCGGCGTAGTCGGCCAGCCGCACCTCGTCCAACGCCCGCAAGGCCAGGTCGCGTCCCACGTCCGGCCGGTGCAGACCGAGAACGATGTTGCGCCAGACCTTGCGCCACGGCAACAGCCGCGGCTGCTGGAAGGCGACGGACACCGTGCCGTGCACGCGTGCCTCGCCTTCGACGTCACGGTCCAGCCCGGCCAGCACCCGCAGCAGGGTCGACTTGCCGGAACCGCTGTGCCCCAGCAGTGCGACGAACTCCCCCGGCGCGATGTCCAGGTCCAGTCCGTCCAGCACCGCCCGCGAGCCGAACCGCTTGGTCAGTCCCCGAATCCTCACGCCCGCCATCGCAGTGCCCTTCTCTCCAGCAACCGCACCAGCGCGTCGGTGACCAGGCCGAGGATCGCGTAGACCACCAGGCCGACCACGATCACGTCGGTGCGCAGGAAGTCCCTGGCGTTGTTGATCAGGTAGCCGAGTCCCGCGTCCGCGTTGACCTGCTCGCCGACGATCAACGACAGCCACGCGATGCCCAGTGCCTGCCGGACGCCGACGAGTGTCTGCGGGAGCGCGGACGGCAGCACCACGTGCCAGAGCCGCTCGGCCCTGGTGAAGCCGAGCGCCGTGGTGGCCTCGATCAGCTGCGGCTCGGTGTTCCGGATGCCGGAATGCACGTTGAGGTACAAGGGAAACGCCACGCCCAGCGTGACCAGTGCGATCTTCGGCTCCTCGCCGATGCCGAACCACAGGATGAACAACGGGATCAGGCCGAGGAACGGCAGCGTGCGCAGCATCTGCACGGGCGGGTCGACCAGCGCCTCGCCCCACTTCGACAGGCCGGCGGCGGCGCCGAGAACCAGCCCGATCACCGCGCCGAGCACGAAACCGACTGCCACCCGGCGCAAGGAGACGACGAACGCCTCACCCAGTTCGCCCGTTCGGATCAGTTCGACGGCCGACTGGAGCACGGTCCACGGCGAACTGAGCTTGTCCGGCGGCAGGATTCCGGTCGAACTGGCCAGCTGCCAGAGGATGAGGATCGCGAGTGGACTGATCCACCTGCGTAAGTCCGGAAATCCGCGGCGCCGCCTCTTCGGCGGCGCCGCAACAGGGTGTGCGGTCACCGACCCGACCACGACGGAGCTCATGAGCCCCGAGTGTTCTCAGGTGATCAGCCGGTGGTCAACGCTTCCCAGATGGTGAACGGGTCTTCTCAGCGCACCAGTTCGTGCCGCACGATCGTCTGGTCACGGCCGGGGCCGACGCCGATGGCGGAGACCCTGGCGCCCGACAGCTCCTCCAACCGCTCGACGTAGGCGCGCGCGTTCGCCGGGAGCTCGGCGAACTCACGGCATTCGCTGATGTCCTCCCACCAGCCCGGCAACTCCTCGTAGACCGGGATGGCGTGGTGCACGTCGGTCTGCGTCATCGGCATGTCGCCGACCCGTCGACCGTCCACTTCGTACCCGACGCAGATCGGCACGGTGTCCAAACCGGACAGCACGTCCAGCTTGGTGAGGAAGTAGTCGGTGATGCCGTTCACCCTGGCCGCGTAGCGCGCGATCACCGCGTCGAACCAGCCGGTGCGGCGCGAACGCCCGGTGGTGACACCGAACTCGCCGCCCTGCTTGCGCAGGTTCTCGCCCATCTCGTCGGTCAGCTCGGTCGGGAACGGCCCTGAGCCCACGCGCGTGGTGTACGCCTTCAGGATGCCGATCACCGTGGTGATCCGGGTCGGGCCGATGCCGGAGCCCGCCGACGCGCCGCCCGAGGTCGGGTTCGAGGAGGTGACGAACGGGTACGTGCCGTGGTCGACGTCGAGCAGGGTGCCCTGCGAGCCCTCCAGCAGCACGTTCTCACCGCGCTCCAGCGCCTGGTTGAGCAGCAGGCGGGTGTCGGCGATCCGGCTGAGGAACTTCTGCCCCTGCTCCAGCACGGTGTCCACGACCTGGTTGGGGTCCAGCGCGCGGTGGTTGTAGACCTTGACCAGCACCTGGTTCTTGAAGTCCAGCGCCGCGTCGACCTTCTGGCGCATGATCTTCTCGTCCAGCAGGTCCTGCACGCGCACGCCGACGCGGGCCACCTTGTCCTGGTAGCACGGGCCGATCCCGCGGCCGGTCGTGCCGATCTTGGCCTTGCCGAGGTAGCGCTCGGTGACCTTATCGATGGCCACGTGGTACGGCATGATCAGGTGTGCGTCGGCGGAGATCAGCAGCTTGCCGGTGTCGACACCGCGTGCCTCCAGCCCGGACAGCTCGTCGAGCAGCACACCGGGGTCGACCACCACGCCGTTGCCGATCACGTTGTTCACGCTCGGCGAGAGGATCCCGGACGGGATCAGGTGCAACGCGAAGTTCTGCCCGTCGGGAAGAACCACGGTGTGCCCGGCGTTGTTGCCGCCTTGGTAGCGGACGACCCACTGGACGCGGTCACCGAACAGGTCGGTTGCCTTGCCTTTACCTTCGTCGCCCCATTGGGCGCCGATGACCACGATGGCCGGCATGTGAAACTCCAGGTGGATTCGGGCGTGCGAAATGCCGGTAATGGAGACTAGACCAGGAGCTCAGCGTGGGTGCACTCGTACTGGCCTGCGGCGATTCGGCCGGACACGATCGGTTGGCGCCGTTGACCGAGCGTGATGACGTCGAGGTGCGCGCGGTGCCCGTGACACCGGGCCGGACGGACGTGGATCCCCTGCTCAAGGGCCTCGGCGAGCGTCGTCTCGTGGTGTCCGGCACGGACGCGGACCTGGCCGCGGTCGTGCTGCGGATTCTGCGCAAAGAACTGGTGGACCAGGTGGCTGTCGGGTTCGTGCCAAGCGGTGCGTCCCCGGTCGCGGACCTGTGGGAACTGCCTGCCGACACCGGCAAGGCGATCGAAGTCGCCCTGCATGGTGACGTCGACCCGATCCCGCTGCTGCGCGACGACGCCGGTGGCGTGCTGCTCGGGCTCGGTGAGATCGGGCCAACACGTGGCGTTGGTTACTGCGACGACACGACCGCGCTGCGCGGCCGGGTCAGTGCGATCGAAGTCACGCCCGACCCGACCGGCCGCAACGGGCTCGTCGTCCGCGTGATCCGCCGCGGCCTGCTCGGCAAACGCGTCAACGAGTTCAAGGGCCGAGCGTTCCAGCTGGGCAGCTTGCCGGTGATTCCGGTCAAGGACGGCGTGCCGCATCCCCGGCAGACCTCCCGCTGGACCTGGTACCGGCACACCTCGGACCTGCGGGTGGTCAGAGGGCTTGTGTGAGCCGCAGCAGCACGGCGCCGGACAGACGGCGTCGATCAGCGTGCATCACCTGACTGGGAAAGATGGGAACGACTTGACGCCGACCGTTGTCGGCGCGGTCGCGGTGCAGGCCATCACGTGGTGGCTGCAGCACGATCGTCCCTGCTCAGCGGGGGAGATCGCGGACCGGACCGGCGGGATGACGCGGGCGCTCATCGACGTCGAGTTACGGCATCCGTCGTAAGGGCGTCACCCGAAGGTATTGCTCACGCTACCTCCGTCAGTCACGGTCGAGTGACCCACGACACGGAGGTGACATGATCGCCAAAAGTGCCTTACGGACCCTGCTGCTCGTCATCGCCCTGCTGCTCGGAACGGCAGTGGCGGCATGGGCAACACCGCCAGGCATCCCCAGCGCATCCACCGCACGTACCCAGCTGAACGCGCTGACGGTGGCCCCGGACGGATCGATGACCGGCTACAGCCGTGATCTCTTCCCGCACTGGAGCACCGTTTCCGGCACCTGCAACACCAGAGAAGAGGTGCTCAAGCGCGACGGAACCAACGTCGTCGTCGACGCTTCCTGCGCCGCCAAGTCCGGCACGTGGTTCAGCCCGTACGACGGCGCCACCTGGTCGGCGGCGTCGGACGTCGACATCGACCACGTCGTCCCGCTCGCCAACGCGTGGCGAACGGGCGCGAAGTCGTGGACGACCGCCAAACGCCAGCAGTTCGCCAACGACCTCACCAGCCCGCAGCTGATCGCCGTGACGGACAACGTCAACCAGGAAAAGGGCGACAAGTCACCCGACGCGTGGAAACCGCCGCTCACGTCCTACTACTGCACCTACGCCCGCATGTGGATCGGCTCGAAACACAAGTGGACGCTGACGGTGAACTCGGCCGAGAAGTCGGCTCTCGGCTCGATGCTCGACCGCTGTTAGGACTCTAGATCTGGGGCGCGGCCGGGTCGGAGTCCTCGATGAACTTGCGGACCCGGTCGTACTCCTCGGTCTCGCCGATGGCGTTGGCGGCCTTGCCCAACACCGCCAGCGCCCGCAGGAATCCCTGGTTCGGGCGGTGGCTCCACGGGATCGGGCCGAAACCCTTCCAGCCGTTGCGGCGCAACTGGTCCAGGCCGCGGTGGTAGCCGGTGCGGGCGTAGGCGTACGCGGCGACGTGCTCGCCCTTCGCCAGGGCCTGTTCGGCGAGCACGGCCCAGGCCTCGCTGAAGTCGGGCCAGGAGGCGGCGACTTCGGCCGCGTCCTTCCCTGACTCGATGGCGGCCTGCTGCTCGGCACGCTCGGGCAGCAACGTCGGTTCGGGACCAAGCAGGTTGCTCATAGCCCCCATCCAATCAGCCCAGCAGACTGGCGAGCGCCCCGAGGGTGGCCAGTGCGAGACAGGCGAGCAGCACGACAGCGACGAGGCGTTTCGACATCATCCGAGCACTGTTCACCGCGACCGTGTGCGCCACAAGGAATTTCACCCGCTCGAACGGGTGACACGCAGGGCTTGCGCTCCTCGCTGAGCCGTCGGAAGAAATGTACAAGCGCACGACGGCACATTGAGCGCAACAGCGATCGTGGAGGGGAACCATGTCGAAGTTCGCTCGTGTCAGGGGTGTCGCGGCGATCGCCGCGTTCAGCGCGGCGGCCGTGCTGCCCGCGGTGTCCACCACCGCGTCGGCGGCGTCCGACCAGCCCAACGTGCTCGTGCAGGCAACCCGGTTCGACAGATACGTGTACGTACCGGGCGACAGCGCCGTGGTGGTGTTCACCCTGCGCAACATCGGCCAGGTCGACGCCAAGAACGTCAAGATCGTCTCGGGGGGCAGTGGCAACTCGAACGAACTGGACGTCACCGACTGGGGCGGCATCGGCTTTTCCGACGAGGGAATCACCATCACCGCTGGTCAAACCGTGACAGCGAAGCTCCGCGGCACGGTGCCCAATGGGTCGTTCAACGCAGGCAACGTCGCTTTCTCAGGCGGTTTCAGCGCGAGCAACGGCGAGTCTGACGACTCGAACAACTACGCCAACGCCAGTGCCTCTGTCCCCGGCGGCAAGGGGACACTGACCGGTTACAGCTACGTCGACGGCAACCAGAACAACAGCAAGGACCCTGGCGAAGGTCTCGCGAACGTCCGCGTGACCGTGGTCGGTCTGTACGACATCGAGCGAATCGAGTCCGCGACCACCGACGCGAACGGCGAGTTCGCGATCACGGACCTGCCTGTCGGCCAGTACGAGACCCGCGTGCGGACCCCAGAAGGCTGGTGGCTCAAGTACGGCGGCCCTGTGAGCCACGCCGAGGTGCGAGCGGGCGAGCGGAGCACTGTCGTGTACGAGGCGGAACCTCAGCTCTGACAGAGCGAAAACACGAGGCCCGCGCCGGTTCGGCGCGGGCCTCGTTGTCGATCGGGAGCAGGGTCGAGCGGGAGAAGGTCAGCCTGCGATCATGCGGCCCGCGGACTTCAGGTGCTGGCAGGCCTCGATGATGCGGTCGCCCATCGCGGTCTCCGCCTTCTTGAGGTAGCTGCGCGGGTCGTAGGTCTTCTTGTTGCCGACCTCGCCGTCGATCTTCAGCACGCCGTCGTAGTTGGCGAACATGTGGGCCGCGATCGGCCGGGTGAAGGCGTACTGCGTGTCCGTGTCGATGTTCATCTTCACCACGCCGTAGGACAGGGCCTCGTGGATCTCCGAGAGCTCCGAGCCGGAGCCGCCGTGGAAGACCAGCTCGAACGGCTTCGAGTCGGCCGGGCGGCCCAGCTTCTGCGCGGCGACTTCCTGACCGCGCTTGAGGACCTCGGGGCGCAGCTTCACGTTGCCCGGCTTGTAGACGCCGTGCACGTTGCCGAAGGTCGCGGCCAGCAGGTAGCGGCCGCGCTCGCCCGCGCCGAGCGCGTCGAGCGTCTTGAGGTAGTCGTCCTCGGAGGTGTAGAGCTTGTCGTTGATCTCGTTGGCGACGCCGTCCTCCTCGCCGCCGACCACGCCGATCTCGACCTCGAGGATGATCTTGGCCTCGACGGCCTGGGCCAGCAGCTCGGCCGCGATCTTCAGGTTCTCGTCGAGCGGCACCGCCGAGCCGTCCCACATGTGCGACTGGAACAGCGGGTTCTGCCCGTTGGCGACGCGCTGCTTCGAGATCTCGATCAGCGGGCGGACGAAGCCGTCCAGCTTGTCCTTCGGGCAGTGGTCGGTGTGCAGCGCGATGTTCACCGGGTACTTGTCCGCGACCACGTGCGCGAACTCGGCCAGTGCGACCGAGCCGGTGACCATGTCCTTGACCTTGGTGCCGGACGCGAACTCGGCGCCGCCCGTCGACACCTGGATGATGCCGTCGCTCTGCGCCTCGGCGAAGCCACGCAGCGCGGCGTTGAGCGTCTCCGAGGAGGTCACGTTGATGGCCGGGTAGGCGAACTCGTTCTGCTTCGCCCGGTCCAGCATCTCGGCGTAGACCTCGGGTGTGGCGATGGGCATCGGTCTCGTCCTCCTCGGGGCTGGGATGCCTGTGCAGCCGAATCCTACGAGGGACCGACCGGCGGTCACCGGTGAGCATCGATGGTCACCTACAGTGACAACTTCGTGGTAGTGGCCTTCGCGATCGATTCAGTTGAGCCGCACCCTGTTCAGCCCGATCGTGGCCTCAAGCCACCGCTGCCACCTGCCGAGACACTCACGCTGGGTGCATCACTCACTCGAAGGCGTGAGTCTTGCGGGTGACCCGTCTGGCAGTGTCGACAATGCCGCCCGCGCACGTAGATTTCTGGCCCGTGACCGCCCTTTATAACGAAACGATCACCGGCGGTCCGGTCGCCTTCGCCGCGGCGGAGGACTTCCTGCGGATGTTCCACGACGCGCACCCCGAGGCGGGCGCTGTGCGCCACCGGCTGGCCGAGGTGCGCGCGGAGATCGCGGAGACCGGCACCTACCGGCACACGAACGAGGAGCTTTGCTACGGCGCCAGGGTCGCGCTGCGCGACAGCGGCTGGTGCACCAGTGGCCTGCCGTGGCGACGGCTGAAAGTCCGCGACCTGCGCGGCATCCACAAGGCACAGGCCGTCGCGGCGCAGTGCTTCGAGCACCTGCGCCTGGCCACGACCGGCGGCAAGATCCAGCCGCTGGTCACGGTGTTCGCGCCGGACCGGCCGGACGCGCCCGGACCGCGGATCTGGAACGCCCAACTGGTCAGCTACGCCGGTTACCCGGCGATGGGCGACGCCCGCAACGCCGACTTCACCGAGTCGGTCGAGGCGCTCGGCTGGCAGCCACCCGTGCCGCGCACCGCCTTCGACCACCTGCCGCTCGTGGTCAGTACCGGGCTGCAGGATCCGCAGCCCTACCGGATTCCCCGCGAAATCGTCAACGAGGTGCCGCTGACGCACCCGGATCTGCCGTGGTTCGCCGAGCTCGGGCTGCGCTGGCCAGCCGTCCCGGTGATCACGAACATGCGGCTGTGCATCGGCGGGATCGACTACCCGGCCGCGCCGTTCAACACCTGGTTCGTCGGCACCGACATCGGCACGCGCAGTCTCGCGGACGAGTCCGCGTACGCGATGCTCCGGCCGGTCGCCGACCGGCTGGGGCTGGACACGTCGACCGACCGGACACTGTGGCGGGACCGGGCCACGCTGGAGCTGAACCGGGCGGTGCTGCACTCGTTCGACACCGCCCGCGTGATGATCACCGACCACTACGCCGAAACGCAGCACCGGCTCGCCTGGCTCAGGTCACGCCGCAACCGCGGCGAACGCCCCACGTTCCGGCCGCAGAGGTCACGTTAGGGCGTTGCCGAGAGTCTCGAACGCTTCCGGGTCAAGGGATCCGTCGGCGGTGAGGACCTGGATGTCCACGTGGTCGGCACCGGCCTCGTGGTGCGCGGCGACTGTGGCGACGATGTTGTCGACGCCCTGCGGGATCAGCGCGCCGAGCAGCCGGTCGCTGCCGCCGTCGGCGAAGTCCTCCTCGGTGAACCCATACCGGAGCAAGTTGTTGGTGTAGTTGGTGAGCCGCAGGTAGAACGTGGTGTAGTCGTGGATGATCCGGTCGGCCACCGCGCGGTCGGGTTCGAGCACAACCGCGACCTCCGGGGCCAGCAACGGCCCGTCGCCCAACGTTTTCCGTGCCGCACGGGTGTGCTCGACCGGCGAGAAGTACGGGTGCGCGCCTGCGGTCCGCTCGGCCGCCAGCGTCAACACCTTGGGGCCCAACGCAGCCAGTGCACGGCCGGACGCGGGCACACCGGCGGCGTCCAGTTCGTCCAAGTAGGACACGAGCTTGGTGTACGGCTTCTCGTACCGGGTGTTGAGCAGCTTGTGGCCCGCGCCGACGCCGAGCAGGAACCGATCGGGGTGCTTGGCCACGATCCGGTGGTACGACTCGGCCACATCGGCGGCCTCGGTGGCCCAGACGTTCACGATGCCAGTCGCCACCACCAGCGTGCTGGTCACGTCCAGCGCCGCCTCCGCGACCCGCAGGTCGGCAGCGGGCGATCCGCCGAGCCACAGCGTGCCGAACCCGAGTTTCTCAAGGTTGGCCGCCGCTTCCGGGCGGCCGTCCCAAAGGTTGACCATGCTCCAGATGCCGACCTTGCCCAGCTGCATGTCTCGCCCTTCGATATGCGACTGCGTCAAATACCCACACGGGGTTACGTTCGACCCATGACGAACATTCCCGGAACCGAGTTGGATGTGTTCCCCCTCACCCTCGGCACCAACATCTTCGGGTACACGGCGGACAGGGCGACGTCCTTCGAGATCATGGACCGGTACGTCGAAGCCGGGGGCAACTTCCTGGACACGGCTGATTCCTATTCGGCGTGGGCACCGGGCAATGTGGGCGGTGAGTCCGAGACGGTCATCGGCCAGTGGCTGGCGGAGCGCGGCAACCGCGACGACATCGTGCTGGCCACCAAGGTCGGTGCGCACCCGGAGTTCAAGAGCCTGTCGGCCAAGACGATCAAGGCCGCCGCCGAGGCGTCGCTGCGACGGTTGGGCACCGACCGGATCGACCTGTACTGGGCGCACTTCGACGACCTGGAGATCGCGGTCGAGGAGACGCTCGGCGCGTTCACCGACCTGGTCAAGGAAGGCAAGGTCCGGCACATCGGCGCGTCGAACCTCAGCGGTGAGCGGATCACCCAGTCGCTGGCGGCGTCCGATCGGGACGGTCTGGCCCGGTACGTGGCGTTGCAGCCGCAGTACAACCTGGTCGAACGCGCGGGCTACGAGTCGGAATACGCGCCGATCGCGGCACGGGAGAACCTCGCCGTGTTCCCGTACTTCGGCCTGGCCAGAGGCTTCCTGACGGGCAAGTACCGGAGTAGGAACAGTGACGGCGACGGCAGCGTCCGCGCGGGGAAGGCGTCGGAGTACTACGACGAGCGGGGCAAGCGCGTGCTGGCGAAGCTGGACGAGATCGCGGCCGCGCACGACGTGCCGGTGGCCAGCGTCGCCCTGGCGTGGCTGCGGCAGCAGCCGACCGTCACCGCTCCGATCGCGAGCGCTCGCACGCCTGAGCAACTGCCCGCGCTGCTGCGGTCCGTCACGCTCGATCTGACCGCTGATGAGCTGGTCGGACTGACCGAAGCCGCTTCCTGACTCGCAGTAGCTTACCGACAGTAGGTTGAGGTACGGTCGAGCGGATCTGACCCGAGGGTGAGGAGGCCCCAGTGAGCGCTCGCAGCGTCAACGGCAAGGTCGTGCTGATCACTGGGGCCGCCCGCGGCATCGGCGCGGGCGTGGCCAAGCAGCTGGCGTCGCAGGGCGCCAAGCTCGCACTGGTCGGCCTCGAGCCGGAGGAGCTGAAGAAGGTCGCGGCCGAGTGCGGCCCGGACGCGGCGTACTGGGAAGCCAACGTGACCGACTGGGGCTCGCTGGAGCAGGCCGTCAACGGCGTGGTCGCGCACTTCGGCGGAATCGACGTCGTGGTGGCCAACGCCGGGATCGCGGCGACCGGCTTCGTGCGCTCGATCGACCGGGACGCGTTCGAGCGGGTGATCGAGGTGGACCTACTGGGCGTCTGGCGCACGGTGCGAGTCGCCCTGCCGCACCTGATCGAGCGGCGCGGCTACGCACTGGTGATCTCGTCGGCCGGTGCGATCATGCACATTCCCGGCAACGCCGCCTACAGCGCGGCGAAGGCGGGCGTGGAGGCGTTCGCCAACAGCCTGCGCGCGGAGGTCCGGCACCTGGGAGTGGCCGTTGGTGTCGCGCACCCGACGTGGATCGCCACCGACATGGTCAACAGCGCCGACAAGCACCCGGTTTTCGGCTCGCTGCGGACGAACGCGCCCGGCCTGGCGGCCAAGACGTACCCGCTCTCGCTCGCGGTCGACCAGCTCAGCGAGGGCATCGCCAAACGGGCCCGCGCGATCCACGTCCCCGGCTGGGTCGGCGCGATCAAGCTGGTCCGCGCGCTGCTGCCGCGGCTGGTCGAACTGGCCACGCGCGGCATGATCCCGAAGGCCGACAAGGCGGCCATCGAGGACATCGCCCAGCGTGGCAGCAAGGAAGCCAGCATCGTCGGACCGGGTGCACAAGCCGATCTCGACGCACGGAAATAGCCGGGAAGCGGTTAGATCAGCCTCATGTCACGCCGCGCGGAGATCAAGATGACGCCCGACGAGGTGCGCGCGTACCTCGAGACCGGGCGGGTGGCCAACGTGGCCACGGTCGGCCCGAACAACCGCCCGCACCTGGTGCCGGTGTTCTACATCATGGAGGGCGACGGGATCGCCACGTGGACGTACGGCACGTCACAGAAGGTGGCGAATCTCCGCCGTCTCGCCGAGGCCACGGTCCTGGTGGAGAGCGGCGTGGCCTACGAGGAGCTGCAGGGCGTCTCGCTGGAGTGCGACGTCGAGATCGTCGAGGACACCGAGCGGATCGTGCTGATCGGCACCGAACTGCTCGGCAAGATGTCGCCAGGCAACACCGAGGTGGTCACGGCCGCCGCGCAGTTCATCCGCGCACAGGCGGAAAAGCGCGTCGGCCTGGTGTTCCGCCCGACCAAGGTGGTCAGCTGGGACCACCGCAAACTCGGCGGGACGTACTAACTATGCCTTGGGCAGCCCGGCGCCGAGGGTGATCTTCCACTCCCGCACGTCACGCCTGGCTGCCACGCCTTCGGTCGTGTACGGGTCGTCGGCGAGGATCTTGTCCAATTGGGCCCTGTCCTCGACCTGGTACACGGCGAAGCCGCCGAGGTCGTCGGCCCACGGTCCGGCCGCGAGGACGATGCCCTGCTCAGCGAGTCCGCGCAGGTAGTCGCGGTGCGCGGGGCGCACGGCCGTCAGCTTGTCGCGGTCGGTGGTGTATGTGACGTCAGCGGTGTACCAAGCCATGGCGCCGATCGTAACGGGATGGCGTGACGTTCTTGATGATCGGACGCTGTGAGGAAGACAGCTGACCGATACTCTCAACCCCGTGACAGGTCATGGCGGCAATTTCGGCGGCAACCAGCCATCGCAGCAGTTCCAGGGCGGCACACCGACGTGGCCAGGCCCGGAGAACAACGCGGAGCGCAGCGTGGAGACCACGCTCACCCGCCTGCGCGCGCTCGACGGCGGCGGTTCGATCGCCGAGACACCGGCCCGGCTGACGCTGGAAGACCTGTACCGCATGCACCGGATGCGGCTCGTCCGGCTGGCCCTGTTGCTCGTCGACGAGCCCGCGACGGCCGAGGACGTGGTACAGGAGGCCTTCACCGGGCTGCACCGGCACTGGGCCAACCTGCGTGACGGCGCGGCCGCGGTCGGCTATCTCCGGACGGCCGTGGTGAACGGGTCTCGCAGCGTGTTGCGCCGCCGCAAGACCGCCCGTGACTACACGCCGCCACACGCGGTGAACGCGCGTTCCGCCGAGAGTCTGGCCATGCTCACCGCTGAGCACCAGGCCGTCGTGCAGGCGCTGTCCCAGTTGCCGCCACGGCAGCGTGAGGTGCTCGTTCTGCGCTATTACGGCGGTTTGTCCGAAGCCGAGATCGCCGAGGCGGCCGGAATCTCCAAGGGCACGGTGAAGTCCACCGCATCCCGCGCGCTGGACGCGTTGCAGAAGATCATGGCGGGTCCTGCGTAGTCCCAGCGGCCGATTGGCGCTGTCGCAGGACGTTCGTACTCATGCGGGCGAGTGACACTCGCCTGTTGGTATAGACCAATCGTGGGTTCATGTCCCATCATCGTCACCATGACGCACCTGGTGATCAGTGGGGGCAAGGTCGTGACGCCGGACGGCGTCCTCGATCCCGGGTGGCTGGAAGTCGAGAACGGCACCATCACCGCGCTGGGCCCGGGGTACCCCGAGCAGTCCGGCGTGCCGGTGACGGATGTGGCCGGTGCGTGGGTCGTGCCCGGTTTCGTCGACATCCACTGCCACGGCGGCGGCGGTGAGGCGTTCACCGACACCGATCCCCTGCGGATCGGCACGGCGGTCGAGGCCCACCGCCGACACGGCACCACGACCATGCTGGCCTCGCTGGTCTCCCGGCCGGTCCCCGAACTGGTCAACCAGGTCGCCGCGCTGGCCGAACTGGTCTCCGACGGGCTGATCGCCGGGATCCACCTGGAAGGCCCGTTCCTGTCCGCGGCCCGCTGCGGCGCGCACGATCCGGCCATCCTGTGCCCGCCGGAGCCGTCGTCGATCCGCAAGCTGCTCGCCGCCGGTGACGGTGCGATCAGCATGATCACCGTCGCGCCCGAGCTGGACGGCGCGGTGCACGCGGTCCGCACACTGGTCGACAACGGGGTGATCGCCGCGATCGGCCACACCGACGCGACCGTGGCGACCGTGCTGCCCGCGATCGACGCGGGCGCGACCGTGGCCACGCACCTGTTCAACGGAATGCGGCCGTTGCACCACCGCGAACCCGGGCCAATTGGCGCGCTGCTGGACGACCCACGTATCACGGTCGAGCTGATCGTGGACCTGGTGCACGTCCACCCCACCGTCGTGCGGCTGGCCGCGCGGCACGCCGGGCCCGGCAGGACCGTGCTGATCACGGACGCGATCGCGGCCGCCGGTGTCGGCGACGGCGTGTACGACGTCGGCGGGCTGGAGGTCACGGTGACCGACGGCGTACCGAGGATCGCGGGCGGCGGTTCGCTGGCGGGCAGCACGCTCACGATGGACGCGGCCTTCCGCAACCTGGTCACCGGCTGTGGGCTGACCGTCCGGGAGGCCGTCGCGGCCTGCTCGACGAAACCGGCCGCGCTGCTCGGGCTGAGCGAGGACACCGGGGCGCTGACCGTGGGACTGACGGCGGACTTCGTACTGCTCGACACGGACCTGAGGCCGACCGGTGTGATGGCCCGCGGCGAGTGGGTCAAGTAAATTCGGGCCGTGGCCAAGGAGAAGGACCCGGAGCAGCTGATCTCCGAGGCGTTGCGAGCCCAGGCCGTTCAGGTGAACGGTCCGCCCGCGACGCCCGGCTTCGGCCTGCTGTCCGGCGAGGACCTCGGGCTGGCTGCCCGGCTGCGGACGCAGTCCATGGCCGACGACGAATTCCTCGACGACGAATACGACGAATATGACGACGAGTTCCCCGACGAGGCGCCGAGACGCAGACTCGGCGGCTGGTCAGTGCTCCTGGTCGCGGTCGCGTTGGGCGTTGCCTGCGGTGCCGTGATGGGACTGCTCACGATCCTCTGAGGTTTCCCGGGTACCGTGTTCGGCCGTGACCACCAACACCATGTCGTTCCTGCCGAGCTGGCTGAGCGCGGAGGGTCTGCTCACCGGGCTGGGCGGATTCATGCTCGTCGGACTCTGCCTGGTCATCTTCGCGGAATGCGGGCTGCTGGTTGGCTTCTTCCTGCCCGGTGACTCGCTGCTGTTCATGGCCGGACTGTTCAACTCCAAGGGCATCATCACCGAGCCGCTCTGGCTGTTGTGCACCCTGCTGGCCGTGTGCGCGTTCATCGGCAACATGACCGGCTACTGGATCGGCCGCTGGGTGGGGCCGAAGCTGTTCAACAAGCCGGACTCCAAGCTGTTCAAGCAGGAGTACGTGGCCAAGACACACGAGTTCTTCGACAAGTACGGCTCGCGCGCCATCATCATGGCCCGATTCGTCCCGATTGTCCGGACGTTCATCACCGCGATCGCGGGCGTCGGCAAGATGGACCAGAAGAAGTTCTTCACCTACTCCGCGATCGGCGGCGTGCTCTGGGCGGCCGGGCTGACCGTGCTCGGCCACTTCCTCGGCAAGATCGAGTTCGTGCGCAACAACATCGAGGCGATGATCATCCTGATCGTGGCGCTCTCGCTGGTGCCGATCGTCATCGAGGTGGTCAAGGCACGCAGGGAGAAGAAGCACGCCGCCGCCGCGGCGGGCGCCGAGACCCAGGTGTTCCCGAAGATCGACGGCTAGAACATCGAGCCCGGGTTGAACAGGTTGCCCGGGTCGAGAGCGGCTTTCACGGCCCGGTGGACGCGCATGCCCACCGGGCCGATCTCACGTTCCAGCCACTCCTTCTTGATCTTCCCGACGCCGTGCTCGCCGGTGACCGTGCCACCGAGCGCGAGGCCGACCTCGAGGATGTCGTCGAAAGCCTTGCGGGCACGGGCGAACTCGTCCGCCGACGAGGCGTCGTAGACGATCGTCGGGTGCATGTTGCCATCACCGGCGTGCCCGACGACCGCGATCCGCAGCCCGCACTCCCGGCTGATCCGCTCGCAGCCGGTCAGCAGCTCCGCGATCCGGGTGCGCGGCACGCACACGTCGTCGGTCAGCCAGGTGCCGTAGAGCTCCAACGCGGTCAGCACCACCCGCCGCGCCTGCAGCAGCATCTGCCCCTCGGCCAGATCATGGGTCGTGTACGCCAGATCCGCACCGGCCGTGTGGCAAACCTGTTCGATCACTTCGAGTTCGCGGATGGCCGCCTCGCCACCGGCGTCCGACTGGCACAGCAGCAGCGCCGCGCATCCCTTGCCCGCGCCCAGTTCGGTCTTCAGGTACTCCTCGGCGGCGCTGATCGACGACGCGTCCATGATCTCCATCAGCGACGGCACCAGGCCCTCACGCACGATCCTGGTCACCGCGTCGCCCGCGGCCTCGATGGTGGAGAACGCGGCGATCGTGGTTCCGGGCGCCTGTGGCAAGGGGCGCAACGCGACCGTGATCTCGGTGATGACGCCGAGCGTGCCCTCGCTGCCGATGAACAGCTTCGTCAGGTCGTAGCCCGCGACGCCCTTGACGGTACGGCGGCCGGTCCGCAGCACCTCGCCGTCGGCGAGCACTACTTCCAGTCCCAGCACGGAATCCGTGGTGACGCCGTACTTGACGCAGCACAGGCCGCCCGCGTTGGTGGAGATGTTGCCACCGAGCGTGCACCAGTCGTAGCTGGAGGGGTCCGGCGGGTAGAACAGGCCGTGCTTCTCCACCGCGTTGCGGAATTCGAGGTTCACCACACCCGGCTGGACGACCGCGAGCCGGTTGTCCGCGTCGATCTCGAGGATCTCCTTCATCCGGGAGGTCACGAGCGTGACGCAGCCGTCGATCGCGTTGGCGGCACCGGTAAGCCCGCTGCCCGCGCCGCGCGGCACGATCGGCACACCGAGTTCGGCGCAGATCCGGACAACGGACTGGACCTGGGCAGTGGTCGACGGGAGGACGACCGCCTGCGGGGAGCCGTTGGGCGCCAACGGCATCATGTCCCGCTCGTAACTGCTGGTCACGTCGGGGTCGGTGATCACCGCGTCCGCGCCCAGTACTGCTCTCAGCCGCTCTGCCAGAGTCACAGGTTTACCGTAACGCCTGGTGAGGGCATCCCCATAACAAGTCTTTCGGAGGGAAGCGAACTAGCGCGTTCGTGATCTACAGTGATGGGTGTCACGTCAAGGTCGACGAGGCGTCGGGGAGGCATCGCCATGGTTGAGCTACCGGCTACCCCCAGCATGGCGAGCCGTGTGCTCGCACTGGCCATGATGCGCAGTCTGCGCGTGCTCGGCGGCGTGGTCCGCCCGGGAACGACACCGCTTCGGATCGTGCGTGAGGCGTTCGACGCGCTGGGCCGCACCCCGCTGCCACGCGGCACGAAAATCAAAAACGTCACCGCCGGTGACGTGCCCGGTCAACTCGTCACGGCGAAGCAGGCCCAGCATTCCGGCCGGATCATGCTGTACCTGCACGGCGGCGGATTCGTCTGCGGATCCCCGCGCACGCACCGCCAACTCGCGGCCCGGATCTCGGCGTCGGGCGAGCTTCCAGTGCTGCTGCTGGACTACCGGCTGGCGCCGGAACACCCGTTCCCAGCCGCGGCCGAGGACGCGCTGGCGGCGTACCGCTGGCTGTTGAGCGAGGGATACCAGCCGTCGCAGATCGTGGTCGGCGGTGACTCCGCCGGTGGACACCTGACCGCCTGCCTGCTCGCGGACATCGCGGGCGAGAAGCTGCCGATGCCGAGTTCGGCGGTGATGCTGTCGCCGTTCCTCGACCTGACCGGCGCCGAACTGGCGTCCCGCGACCAGATGCTGCGGGATCCGTTCGTCCCACCGGACTACGCGATCTGGTGCGGCCGGGCGTACGCCGGGGACGCGGTGCTGTCCAACCAGCGGCTGGACGTGCTGAAGGTGCGCAAGCGCGGCTGGCCGCCGGTGCTGATCCAGGTCGGCGACACCGAATGCCTGCGCGGCGACTCCGAGCGGCTGGCCGAGTCGCTGCGGCGCTCCGGCGGCTACTGCGATCTGCAGGTCTGGCCCGGTCAGGTGCATGTCTTCCACTGGTTCGCGCCGTGGCTGCCGGAGGCGAACGCGGCCTTGCGGCAGATCGGCACGTTCGTGCGCGAGGTCGCGTCCGAAATTGTCGCCGCGTAGGGAAGAAACACCGAAGTTCGCCGTGTTACGACCAAGCATGACCATTGGAGTCTCCTTCTCGCCGAACGATGCCGCCGACGAGCCGAACGCGATCGACTGGTACGTCGACCGGGTCCGCGAAGCCGCCGACGCGGGCCTGGCCAGGGCCTGGTTCGGCCAGCTGTTCAACCAGGACTCGCTCACGCTGGCCGCGCTGGCGGGCCGGGAGGTGCCGGGGATCGAGGTCGGCACGTCGGTGGTGCCGATCTTCGGCAGGCACCCGCTGCCGATCGCCAACCAGGCGTTGACCGCGCAGGCCGCCACGCACGGCCGGTTCACACTCGGGGTGGGCATGGCCGGAGCCCAGCTGGCAGAGGCGGCGTTCGGAGGCACGTGGGAGCGCCCGATCCTGCGGTTGCGCGAGTACCTGACGGTGCTGCGCGCGTTGCTGACCGAGGGAGAGGTCGACTTCGAAGGCGAGACGGTGACGGCGCGTACACCGTTGTCCGCCATCGTGCCCGGCGCGGATCCGGTGCCGGTCATGGTCGCCGCGATGGGACCGCAGGCGCTGCGGGTCACCGGGGAACTGGCCGACGGCACGATCCCGTTCCTGGTCGCACCCCGGGTGATCGAGCGGCACATCGTGCCGCCGCTGACCAAGGCCGCCGGTGGGCAGCCGCGCCAGGTGATCGCGATGGTTCCCGGCGTGGTCACCGCGGATGTCGACGGGATGCGAGCGAAGGCCCGGGAGATGTTCGCGTTCTACGACTCGATCCCGTCCTACCGCAAGATGCTGGACCTCGCCGGTGTCGAGCGCGCGGCCGACCTCGTGGTGATCGGGTCGGAGGAAGTGCTCGCGGCCGAGGTGCGGCGCTACTTCGAAGCGGGCGCGACCGAGGTGGTGGTGAGCAGCACCGCCAGCATGGCGTCGGCGGAGGACCGCAGGCGGACGTGGGCTTTGCTGGGGGAGCTTGCGCGTAGTTGACAAAATGTCAACAATCACTGTCATGGACGTTCCGGTGACAGCGAGTGTGCAGAGCGCGCGGCTCGAACGCTTCTTCGCCAGCCGGGTGCGACCCGCGGCGGACCGGTGGGCGTTCGGTGGCGTCCAGTTGCGGATGCTCCGCCAGTTCGCCGACTCCGGTGGGCTGCGGCGGCTGCCACGCGGCACCAGGACCTGGGCGGCTCGTTACGGCGGCGTCCGAGGCGTCTGGGTGCAGGCGCAGGGTGCGAGCGTGGCCAACGGGATCGTGCTGCACCTGCACGGCGGCGGGTTCGTCTTCGGGTCGTCGCGCTCGCACCGCAGCTTCGCCGTCGTGCTGTCCCGGCGCACCAAGCGACCCGTGTTCCTGCCCGACTACCGGCGGGCGCCGGAACACCCGTATCCGGCCGCCGCGGACGACTGCCTCGAGGTCTACCGGACGCTGGTCGACCGCGGCATCCCGGCGGACAAGGTCGTCGTGTCCGGCGACTCCGCAGGCGGGCATCTGGCCGCGTGCCTGCTGGCCGACCTGAAGCGGCACCGCCTGCCGATGCCCGGCCACGCCGTTCTCTTCTCCCCATGGCTCGATCTGAGCGGCGAACTGGCCGTGCGGCGGGACAAGGACCGCCGGGACCCGTTCGTGGCTCCCCAAGCCATCCAGCAGTGCCGCCGGGCCTACCTCGGCGACCGCGACCCCCGCGCGGAACGGCCCGACGTGCTCACAGCCGACAAGTCCGGCTGGCCTCCGGTGCTGATCCAGGTCGGTGACACCGAGTGCCTGCTGGAGGACTCGCGACAGCTCGCCGATTCGCTTCGCGGCGCGGAAATCCACTGTGAGCTGCAGGAGTGGCCCGGCCAGGTGCACGTTTTCCCGCTGTTCTCCAATGTGCTGCCCGAAGGCAGGCAGGCGATTCGTTACGTAGCCGAGTTCGTTTCCGCGTGAGCTGGGCAATCTCTGACGTACGCTCCCTCAGGTGAACGTGGTTGGCTGGTTAGCTGACAACGGCCCGCTGATGGTCTGGCTGATCGTGCTCGGCTTCGTGTTCGTCGAGTGCGCGTTCGTCGTCGGGCTGTTCCTGCCGGGCGACTCGCTGCTGTTCACCGCCGGACTGGTGCTGGCCCAACACGGTTCCCATGACGCCGAGGCATGGGCGCTGTCGGTCGCCGCGACGGTCATCGCCGTGGTCGGCAACCAGCTCGGGTACCACATCGGCCGCAAGGCGGGCACCTCGCTGACCGGGCGGCTCGGCGGCCGCGTGCTGACCCCGGAGAAGCTCACCAAAGCCCGTGACTTCCTTGACCGGCGCGGATTCTGGGCGATCGTGCTGGCGCGCTGGATCCCGTGGATCCGCACTCTCGCACCGATGATCGCGGGCGCGGCGGCGATGAACCCGCGCCGGTACATGGCCGCGACCGCGGTCGGCGCGGTGCTGTGGGTGCCGACTCTGGTCCTGCTCGGCTTCTACGGCGCGAACCTGCTCAACCAGTACCCGTGGGTGATCACGACGGCCGTCACCGTCGGCGTCGTGTTCTTCGTCATCGGGACTGCGTGGGGCGTCTGGCGGTACCGCCAGGAGATGCGCAAGCCGACCGAGCTCGTCCCCGTGGCCGACTGAACTCGGATCTCTAGGGCTTCTCCGCCCAGAGCACCAACTGGATGCCGTCCGGGTCGCGCAGCGCGACCACCGACGTGCCAGGGGCGCTGTGCTCCTCGGTGATCGGCGAGTACATCACGCCGTGCTGGTCGAGCCGGTTGGTCCACTCGGTCAGGCATCCCTCGTCGGGCACCGAGAACGACAGGTGGTCCAGACCGGGCTTCTTCTCGTCGAACACGCTGCCCGCCGCGTACGGGTGCTGGATCAGGGTGAGCGCGAAACCGTCTCCCGGACCGCGCAGGAACACCTTGCGCACGCCCAGTGCGTCCTCTTCGCGCGATCCGACAACGCTGAACCCCAGGACGCGCTCGTACCAGGGGACGCTGCGATCCACGTCGGTCACGGTCAGCGCGATGTGATGCACGCCGCTCAACGTGGGCATCTCGGTCCGTCCTTTCGTGCGGCCACTGCGATCGGGGGGAGGCCGCTCCGCCATAGTGCCGCACGACTGTCTACAAGTCAGATGTCGTGAGCACGCCGTTATAGGACATTCCACAGCGCGAGACATCCGCGCTATCCACGTAGCACGAGATCAGCACGTTCCGCCGTAGCATTGATCACGCTTGCGTTGCGTTCATCGGATCCCCACGCTCTGTCACGAGCCTCCTGCGGGCTACGACCAAACGCCTCGTGCCGCGCGATCAGCCTGCGGTGCCGTTCGTCCTCGTCCAGGCCGAGAAACCAGACCTCGTCCAGCAGTTCGCGCACCTCGCCCCACGGCCGGTCCGGCACCAGCAGGTAGTTGCCCTCGGTGACGACCAGCCTGGTCTCGGGGAACACCGGGACCGCGCACGCCACCGGTTCCTCGATCTCCCTGCGGAACTCCGGCGCGTACACCACCTCGTCGGCCTGGTCGCGCAGTCTTCTCAGCAAGTTCACGTAGCCGGAACCGTCGAACGTGTCCAGCGCGCCCTTGCGCTCGGCCCGGCCGAGGCGCGCCAACTCCGCCTGCGCCAGGTGGAAGCCATCCATACCGACATAAACCGCCAGATCGCCGAGCGCGGCGACAAGCCGGGTGGCGAGAGTCGACTTGCCCGCGCCGGGGGCGCCGCAGATGCCGAGCATGACGCGGTCCCGTGCGGCCAGTGCGCCTGCCCGGTCGACCAGTTCAGCGAAGTCCATCGCGCCAGCTCGCTCCTTCGTGCTGTACCCGCAGCCCGGCGACGCGGTTGGCGTACCGGATCACGTCCGGCATGTCGGCGGCCACCGGCACGCGTCCGAGCCGGGAGACCGCGAGGGCCAGCGCGCCGTGCCAGACGTCGCCCGCGCCCGAGGTGTCCTTCGCTTCCACTTGCGGCACAGGGACTTCACCACGAACGGAGCCGACGGACCACTGCACCGGGCCGGGTCCGTGCGTGCGCGTCACCACCGGGCAGTCGACCGGATCGGTGAACGCCGACGAGCACGCGCAGACGTCGACCATCGGCAGCAGCTGGGCGAAAACGGCCTTGCGGCTGCCCGCGTCCAGGATCACCGGCGCCGACGCCCGAGCGGCGGCGAGCGCCAGCGCCGGGTGGTGCCCGTCAAGCAGCACTGTGTCCACATCGGATACATCGATGTGGGCGGCCACCGCCATGCCGGAAGCGTTGTGGGACACCACTGTGCGTTCGCCGTCGCCGACGCGGACGGACACGGCGCTGATCGTCGGCGGTTCGGCGCGGTCCGGCTGCGCGTCGACGACATCGACGCCGTACCGTTCAAGATCACGTCTTGCCAAGTCCGCCAACGGATGCGCGCCCAGCACAGTCACCAGCCTGACCTCGCCGCCGAGCGCGGCGACGGTGATCGCCGCGTTCGCCGCCGGGCCGCCCGCGACCAGCTCGACCGAGCCGGACTGCACTTTCTGGCCCGGCACAGGCAGAACGTCCACCCGCTGGACAAGATCCACTGTGCACAGACCGACGGCGAGGATCAACGGTTGAGTCCTGTGGTCACGCCCACCTCGTCGATCGTTCCGTCGTCGCCCATCCGCAGCGCGCCGGTCAACAGGCCCACGACCTCGTTCATCGAATGGGTCCTCGGCGAGACCACCGCGACCCGGCGGCCCAGCCGGTGGACGTGCACGCGGTCGGCGATCTCGAAGACATGCGGCATGTTGTGGCTGATCAGCACCACCGGCAGGCCGCGTTCCCTGATCCGGCCGATCAGGTCGAGCACCTTCGCCGACTCGGCCACCCCGAGCGCGGCGGTCGGCTCGTCCATGATCACCAGCCGGGTGCCGAACGCGGCGGCACGCGCGACCGCAACGGCCTGCCTTTGCCCGCCGGACAACGTTTCCACCGGCTGCGTCATCGACTTGATGGTGATCCCCAGCTCGTCGAGCACCCGCCGGGCCTCGGCGCGCATGCCGCCGGAATCCAGCAGCCGGAACACCGAACCGAGCAGGCCAGGACGCCGTTTCTCCCGGCCGAGGAACATGTTCGTGGCGATGTCCTGCGCCTGGGCCAGCGCCAGGTCCTGGTAGACAGTCTCGATGCCGTGCTTGCGCGCGTCCAGCGGGCCGTGGAAGTGCGCCAGGTCGCCGTCGACGAAGATCGCGCCTTCGTCCGGGATCACCGCTCCCGACAGGGCTTTGATCAACGTCGACTTGCCCGCGCCGTTGTCGCCGACCACCGCGAGCACCTCGCCCGGGTTCAGGTCGAAGTCCGCGCCGTCCATCGCCGTCACCCGGCCGTATCGTTTGACCAGGCCCTTCGCCTCCAGCACTGGCGTCATCGCTGCCTCCCTCGGGACAACCGGTCCACCGCGACCGCGGCGATCACGAGCACACCCGTGGCGACGTCCTGGTACAGGTTGTCGATCCTGGCCTGGGTCAGTCCGCTGCGCAGCACCGCCACGATCAGCGCGCCGATGAGCGTGCCGATCACGCTGCCACGCCCGCCGAACAGGCTCGTCCCGCCGATCACGACGGCCGTGATGGAGTCGAGGTTGCCGAGCTGGAACGCGTTCGGGTCCGCGTTGGGAACGCGACCCAGTGCCTGCCAGGCCGCGATTCCGTAGATCACGCCCGCGACGGTGTACACGCCGAGCAGGCTGCGGCGGACGTGGATACCGGACAGCCGCGCGGCTTCCGGGTCGTTGCCGACGGCGTAAACGTGCTTGCCCCACGCGGTCCGGGTCAGCGCGTGCCAGATCCCGATGTACATCACCAGCATCAGCACCATGCCGTAGGTGACTTCGATCTGGCCGAACAGGTACTGCTTCTGGCCGAGGAAGCCGAGTGTGTCGTCGAGGACCGGGTAGCTCTGGCCGGAGGCGTAGATCCGGCTGACCGCGGTCACGATCGTCAGCAGGCCGAGCGTGACGATGAACGGCGGCAACCGGAAGCCGGTCACGATCCCGCCGGTCACCGCGCCGATCGCCGCCGCGACCACGATCCCGACCAGCAGTGCCACGATGCCCGGCATGCCCGACGACAGTGTCAGCTTGGCCATCAGCAAGGTGGCGAACACCGCGATCGCCGCGTTGGCCAGGTCGATACCGCTGGTCAGGATCACCAGTGTCTGGCCGAGCGCGAGCGTGCCGATCACCAGCGACTGCTGGACCACCAGCGACAGGTTGTCGACGTTGAGGAACGTGTCGGTGGTGAAGGAGAAGACCACCACCGCCACGACCAGTGCGATACCCGGCCCGATCGCCGGGGTGCGCAGGATGAATTCACTGCGCTCCTTGATAGTGGTCATCGATTCAGCCCCAGCAGTTCCGCAGGCCCCACGCGGTGTCCTGGCTCTGGATTCCGGAAATGGCCTTGTCGGTGATCACAGTGACGCCGGTGTTCACGAATCCGCTCGGCTTCTGTTTGGTCCTGCCGAATTCGATCGCGGCCTGCACGCCCTGCGCCGCCATTTTCTTCGGGAACTGCATGACGGTCGCGACGACTTTGCCATCCTTGACGTCCTGCACGCCCTGGCAGGAACCGTCGATCGAACCGATCACGACCTGGGCCGCGATTCCCTTGGCCTGCAGTGCCACATAGGCGCCACGCGCGGCGGGCTCGTTGAGCGTGTAGACAGCGTTCAACGACGCGTCGCGCTGCAGCAGGCTCTCAGTCGCGGACTGAGACTTGTTCTGGTCACCGTTGGTCGCCTCGGCGCCCGCGATCGCCGGGTCGCCGTTCTTCAGGCCCATACCCTGTAGGAACCCGTTGTGGCGCTGCTCGCTCACGGTCGAGCCGGGCGTGCCGTCGAGCATGATCACCTTCGCTGTCCTGCTGCCGAGCGCGGCCTTGACGTAGGTGCCCTGCATACGTCCGGCCTCGGTGTTGTCGCTGGCGAACGTGGCGTCGACGGCGTCCTTCGGGTCGGTCTCGGTGTCCAGCGCGATCACCAGAACACCCCGGTCACGGGCTTTCTTGATGGCACCGAGGATGCCGGTCGAGTTGCTCGGCGTGATGAGCAGCGTGCTGACGCCCTGCTGCACCAGGTTCTCGATCGCGGCGACCTGGCCCTCGTTGTCGCCGTCGAACTTCCCCGCCAGCGCGACCAGCTCGGCGCCCGCGCGCTCCGCCTCGGCTTTCGCCGAGTCGCGCAGTGCCACGAAGTACGGGTTCGAGTCGGTCTTGGTCACAAGCCCGACCTTGATCTTGCCGCCATCGGCGGGTTGGCCACCACTCCCGGTCTTCTGGCTGGTACAACCACTCGCGGAGAACGCGAGCAGACCGGCGGCGATGATGGCGAGACCACGTCGTCCCATGACTTCCTCCTGGCGAGCCTGGCGTGCCTGGTTGCGGGGAAGTTAATGATTCACATAGCCTGTCGCAACCGTTTGCGCAAACGCTTGGCGCCGCCTTTGTCCCAGGCGAAAGAGCACAGGGAGACACGCTTGGTCACCATGAAGGATGTCGCCCAGATGGCGGGCGTCTCCATCACGACGGTGTCGCACGTGGTCAACTCCACGCGTGCGGTCGCGCCGGAGACCAAGTTCAGGGTGCTCGACGCGATCGAGCGGACCGGCTACACCGGTGACGCCATCGCCCGATCGTTGGTCACCGGCGGCACCCGATCGTTGGGTGTGGCGATCTCCCTCGTGGCCAATCCGTACTTCGGCGAACTGATCCAGGCGATCGAGCACGAGACCACCAAGTCGGGCTACACGCTCGTGCTCACCGACACCCACGACGAGCAGGCCACCGAGCAGTCCGCGGTCCGCACGCTGCGCTCACGCCGGGTGGACGGGCTGATCCTGACGCCGTCGCCGCGTGCCGCCGGAACGGTCCTGCCGGAGCTCAAGCAACTGGGCATCCCGATGGTGCTGGTCGACCGGCTGACCGTGGGCACGGACTTCGACCAGGTCGGCCCGGAGAACGTGCATTCCACGTCCGCGCTGGTGCAGCACCTCGCGGAACTCGGGCACAAGCGGATCGGCATCATCAGCGGCGCCGAGGGCCTGGCCACGACGTCCGAGCGGGTGCTCGGCTACCGGCTCGGCCTCGGCCGCTCCGGACTGAGCTGGGACGAGAGCCTCGTGCAGTCCGGTGAGTCCGCGGCGGAACCGGCGGCGGCCGCACTCGGCCGGTTGCTTGACTTAGCCGCTCCGCCGACCGCCGTTGTCGCGGGCAACAATGTGATGCTGTCCGGTGTTCTGCACGAGGCACGGAAACGTGATCTGAAAATCGGCAGGGAACTCGCGGTCGTCGGATATGACGACGTCGAATGGGCCGATCTGATCGATCCGCCGATCACCACCATGGCGCAGCCGATCGCGGAAATCGGCCGGACCGCGGTGCGGATGCTGCTCAACCGGATCGCCGACCCGTCCCGCCAAGCGACCACCACCCGGTTGCAGCCGACATTGATGCACCGCAATTCCTGCGGTTGCCTGTCGTGAGTGTTTTGGCCGGTTAGAACCGCTCGGCCTTACCGCTCACGACGATGCGAACCAGCACGCCGGTAAGAGTGTCGTGAGCGGTAAGGCCGGTTCTAACCGGCCAAAACACTCACGAGGCGCGCACGCTGGTAACCCGGTCGAGCGTGGCGTAGCCCGCTGGTTCCCAGGTCGGTTTGCCCCCTGGCAGACCGAGCCTGCCGTTGCGTCCGATCCAGATCAGGCCGAGGGCGCGCAGCACGGCCCAGCCACGGGCCCGGGTGATGGTCGCTTCGTCGGCCTGCCCGTACGCGTCGAAGAACCGACTGGCCGCGCCCGCGGGCAACAGGATCCACGCGGCGGACAGATCGGTCGCGGGATCGCCCGCGCACATGTCGCCGAAGTCGATCACCCCGGCGAGCGTCCCGTCCCGGACGACCACGTTCGCCGGATGCAGGTCACCGTGCAGCCAGAGCGGCGCGCCGTGCCAGACGGGCGCTGCCAGGGCCTTCTCCCAGACCTCCCGCGCCCTGTCGGCGCTCGGGTAGTCGGCGATGACCTCGAACCACCTGTCGGTTCCTGCCCGCAGTCCGGCCAGGGGGACGCCGCGGTCAGGATTGGCCGGGGCATCGGCGGGCGCCGGGACATGCAACGCGACAAGGAACTCCGCGAGGATCTCGGCCGCGTCGACGCGGGTGATCGGCGCGTGGTCAGCCGGGTCGCCCTCGACCCAGCGCGCGATCGTCCAGGTGTGCTCGAACAGGCTCGACGGTGCGCCAATGCGCACCGGTGTGGGCGTGGGCAGCGGCAGACGGTCCGCCAACACCGGCAACCACTTCTGTTCGGTGCGCAGCAGAGCGGGCGCGTCCTCGGTGCGCGGCAGACGCACGGCCATGTCCTCGCCCAAGCGCCATACCTGGTTGCCCCAGCCTCCGTTGACGTCCCGGAGTTCGAGGTGCGCCAGATCCGGATGCTGATCCGCCAGCAGGGCACGCACCAGATCCTGCTCGAACATGACTGCCACTAGCGGCCGCCGCTGATCGTCACGATCGACCCGGTCACGAACGACGCCGCGTCCGACAGCAGCCACATCACGCCGTCCGCGATCTCCTCGGGCTGGCCGCCGCGCCGCATCGGGACCAGCGGCGCCGTCCTGGCCACGCGGTCCGGCGCGCCCGCGGCCCCGTGCATCTCGGTCTCGATGATGCCGGGTGCGACGCAGTTGACCCGGATGCCTTCGTTGGCGACCTCCAACGCGAGGCCTTTCGTCAACGTCTCCACGGCCGCTTTGCTTGCCGCGTAATGAACCCATTCACCGGGTGAGCCTCGTTGCGCTGCGGTGGAGGAGATGTTGACGATCACGCCACCGGAACCGCTGTGCCTGGTGGACATCCGGCGGACGGCCTCGCGGTCGCACAGGAAGGTTCCGACCACGTTCACCTCGAGCACGTCGCGCACGGTCGCGACTTCCTGCTCGTCCAGCCTGGCGATCGTGTTGCCGGTGATGCCCGCGTTGCAGACGAGGCCGGTCACCGGGCCGAGTTCGGCCGCCGCGTCGAACAGCCGGACGACATCAGCCTCATCGGCGACGTTCGCCCTGACCGCGAGGCCGCCGGTGTCCTTCGCGACCGCGTTCGCGGCGGCCGCGTTGCCGACGTAGTTCACGACGACCTGATGCCCGGCCTTGGCCACCACCCGGCAGATCGCGGCGCCGATACCCCGGCTGCCGCCGGTGACGATCACAACACCCATACGGCCAGACTAGTGACTTCTCTCCAACAGGGCCGCTGCTTCGAGCACCATCCAGCCGCCCAGTTGGGACGACAGCTCGCGCTCCGCGATCCGGTGCCGCGGTGATCGGGGCACACGGGACGGAATCGTCCAGTCCTGGCCGTAGAGGGGGCCGCCCCTGGCGACGGCACGGTTGCGCCAGGCCGCCGCCGCGCTCGTCAGGACAAGGCGTTCGGCGACGTGGCTGGCGGCCATCCCGGTCGCCGAGGCTCCGGTCAGCGCGGGCAGCCGGAGCGCGGCCAACGCCAGGTACCGCGCCAGGATGCCGGTGTAGATGCCGCCGTCGTCACCGCCCTGGCCCCGCAGCACGCCGTTGTTGGCCAGGTGCTCGGACACCGCGATGATCGTGCGCTCGGCGCGCTCGGCCCACACCGGGTCACCGGCCGCCAGTTCCAGGCAGACGCCCAGGTAGACGCCCTGGATGTAGGTGTACGCCTCCTTGATCGTCTCGCGGATCTCGCCGTCGAGGTTCACGTGCAGCCCGACCCAGATCAACCCGGTGATCTCGTCGAGCAGCGTGTCCTCCATCCACTCCGCGATCGCCCGCGCGCGCTGCATGTCGATCCGGTCGCCGCAACGGGCCAGCAGGATCGTCGCCGGGCCGTTCACCCTGACGCTCTTGAGGTTCTCGTCCGACCGGGACCACAGGCCGCCGCCCGCGTGGTCGGTCCACGCCCCGCGCAGGCCACGCACGATGTCCCGGACCGCGATCTTCACCGGCGTGTACTGCGACGCGCGCATCAGCGCCAGGCCGAGCCACGCCGCGTCGCCGTAGTCCTCGTCCACCCATCGGCGGCCGTGCCGCAGACGCACGCTGCGCACGATCCGGGCGATCGAGGTCGCGCGGATGGCCGTCGGGTTGCGCTCCTGGGCGTCGACCAGGCAGTCGATCAGGTGCGCCTGGGCGAAGTAGTTCCACTTGCCGAACAACCGCTCGCCACGAGTGGGTGGCCACCCGTCGACGGCGAGCAACGTGCCAGGGCGCGCCCACAGCCGGCGCAGGTGCCTGGCGTGCACACCCAACTCCGACACCGCGGCGCGCGCCGCCCACAAGCGGGCGGTGGCGACGAGCTCTCTGGCCATATGGCCCATGGTGGTATCTGGATCGGTCCCGAGGTACCCCTCAGCGTGGTACGTGCCCCACTTGGGGGAATTAATCCATCACCAGGCGGAATCCAGGTCGGCGTGGTCACGGATCCATGAGTGCATCACCACACCGGCGGCGACCCCGGCGTTGATCGACCGGGTCGAGCCGAACTGGGCGATCGACACCGTCATGCTCGCCGCCTCGCGGGCCTGTTCGGTGAGGCCAGGGCCCTCCTGACCGAACAGCAGCACGCAGTGCCGGGGAAGTTTGACAGTCTCAAGCCGGTGCGCGCCCGGTGTGTTGTCCACCCCGACCAGTGCCAGGTCCTCGGCTTTCGCGAACTCGACCAACGATGCCACGTCCGGGTGGTGCACCACGTGCTGGTAACGGTCAGTGACCATGGCACCCCTGCGGTTCCACCGCCGCCTGCCGACGATGTGCACCGCCTTGGCCAGAAACGCGTTCGCGGTCCGCACGACTGTGCCGATGTTGTGGTCGTGCTGCAAGTTCTCGATCGCGACGTGAAAATCGTGCCGTCGGGTGTCGAGGTCGGCGATGACCGCCGCACGCCGCCAGTAGCGGTACGCGTCCACGACGTTGCGCTTGTCCCCGTCGGCCAGCAACTCCGGGTCGTACCTGGCATCGTCCGGCAACGGACCTTCCCACGGACCGACGCCGACAGGCTCGCCGAACACCCACTCCGTCGGTCCGGTCACGCGTTCACTTTGACCTGGTCACGCCACCGGACGTACACACCGACATAGGACACGACGAGCGTCACGATCGCCAGCACTGCCACCATCGGCAAGAGGTTACGCGGGACCAGGTCGTCGTAGATGTAGTACTCGTTGAAACCGCCGGGCAGCGACCCGAGACCCTGCCGGTGGCGGAAGTAGTCCTCCAACGCCGTCAGCGGGCACGGCAGCCACGGGATGACGTTGACCGCGACGCCCCACGCGGCGAAGAAGACGTGCACAAAGATGATCTTCGGCCAGCGCCAGGCGAGAAACCCGCCGAGACCGATGAAGATCAACGCGGCGAAATGCACCACAACGGTCACATCGGCCAGGAACGCGTCCACCGCCATCACCACCCTGCAAGTTCTCCCCTTACCGCCAAGTCTGGCCGTGACAAGGCGTGGAAAGCAACTGTTCACGCAGGTAGTGGGGCTGCCCACTCCGAAAAGTGGGCAGCCAGCACCCCTTTACAAACCCAGGTCGTCGAGACTCAGCAGGTAGCGGTACCGCAAGCCCGCGGCCTCGATGGCCTCCTTGGCGCCAGTGGCCCGGTCCACCACGGTGACCACACCGGTGACGTCGGCCCCGGCCTCGCGCAGCGCCTCGACGGCGGTCAGCACGCTGCCGCCGGTGGTCGAGGTGTCCTCGACCGCGAGCACACGCTGCCCGGCGACCTCGATGCCCTCGATCCGCCGCTGCATCCCGTGCCCCTTGGCGGACTTGCGGACGACGAACGCGTCGAGCACGTCCCCCTGCGCCGCGGCGGCGTGCATCATCGCGCACGCGACCGGGTCGGCACCGAGCGTGAGACCACCGGCGGCCACGTAGTCCCAGTCGGCGGTGAGCTGGCGCAGCAGCTTGCCGATCAGGGGAGCGGCGGCGTGCTGCAGCGTCGCCCGGCGAAGGTCGACGTAGTAGTCGGCCTCCTTGCCGGACGAGAGCGTCACACGGCCACGGACAACAGCCAGTTCGGTGATGAGCCTTGCGAGTTCGGATTTGGCGTTCTGATCAACAAGCACAGTGCCTATTGTCCTCGCTCCGCTCGGACAGGCTTGGTCGCCTCAAGCCGGTCCGAGCGTAGAACGAGACCAGCTCGGGATCGCTCGATACCGGAGAACCACGGCTCCGCCGTCGAAGACCTTCGAGTCGGCGAGCTCCAGCGGGAGATCCTTCGAGATTCCCTCGAACACTCGCGGCCCGTCGGCGAGCACCACCGGGCTCACGGCCAGCAGGTACTCGTCGACCAGCCCGGCGGTGGCGATCGGCGAGAGGGTCGTCGGGCCGCAGGACAACAGGATGTTCTTCCCGTCCTGCCGCTTCAGGGTGGTGAGCTCCTCGACGAGGTCACCCCGGAGCACGACACGCTTCGAATCCGGCTGGAGGGTGGTGGAGAAAACAACCTTGGTCAGCTTCTTCTGCGCAGCGGCGAACTCGCGGTCGGCCGCGGTGATGGTCGGCGCGTCCGGAGGAACTTCCCCGGCGGCGACCGTGTCCCAGTACGGGACGATCGCGTCGTAGGTGGTCCGGCCCATCGCCCACGTGTCGGCTTCGCCGAACAGGTGGGCGATGTAGGCCGTTTCCTCCTCGCCCCAGGGGAACGGCTCCCAGAATCCGCCGTCGGCGTTGGCGATGCGGTTGTCGAGCGTGGTCTGCATGTGGAACACGATCTTGCGCACGGTGGCTCCTTCGGAGTGGCAACTCGGCCCGTCCGGTGACCAGCGATGCTGAGCGCGTGCCCGGATCGGTGCCGCAGTGATGACCAGCTCGCGGTCGGAAACTCACCGGCGACGGCCCCGGCTCGGGGCACGACCGTGCCAAGTGTCACACCGAGCAGTCTCGGCTCAGCCGAGGCCGCGATCGTCCTGCTTCAGCGCCGTGTCGACGGCGAGCCCGGCGGCGACGACCAGACTGGCGATCGGGTTCTGCAGCTGGCGGTGGATCTGCACGACGTAGTTGTCCGCCGTGGTGAACATCGTCCTGGCGAAACCTTCCCAGGTCTTGGTGATCCGGGCGATCTCCTGGCCGGTGTGGTCGTGGATCATGAAGTTCCACGCGCGCCAGTTCTCGCCGCGGATGCCGCCGACCTGCTGGCCGTTGACGACGAACGCGAAGTTGATCTTCCCGATCATGTTCTCCTGGATGATCTCGCCGATCGGCTGGCCGTTGCCGTGCTCGACGATGATCCGGGACTTGAAGACCTTCGCGGGCCTGGTCAGCCGCAGCACCGGCTGGCCGGTGAGATCGCGCACCTCCAGCTTGTGCGTCATGAACTGGTCGTAGCTGGAGAGGAAGCGCACCGCCTTCTTCAGCGCGCTCTGGCCGACCTGCACGACCGCCCCCAACTGGCGGCCGTTCTGGTCGAAGACCATGTACTCGTTGGACATCTCGATCAGCTTGGTCTTCTGGTTCACCACGAGCACCGGCTCGGTGAACAGCGTCCCGCCACCCTGTGCCGTCGCGGCACCTCCGGCCTCCTGGACCTGGTGGCGCACTCGGTTGGGGTCGGGCTGCCCGTCCAGTTCCAGCTCCCACGAGCTGGCGTCGTGCTTCTGCTGGGTGTTGTTGGTCCACTGCTGACCGTCCCACCAGCGCAGCACCGTGGAACCGGGCTGCTCGGGGTACCAGCCGGGCGGTTGGCTCATCTGCGGTTTCCTTTCACGTACGACCTCGGCCGAGACCGGCCTCCAGCTTGCGCAGCACGCCGTGCGGCACCAGCCGGGTTATCCCTACCAGGAACTTGTACTTCCAGCCGGGAATTGAGCGAATCCGGCCGTGCGCGAGGTCGGTCATGCACTCGTTCACGACCTGATCGGCCGTCAGCCACATGAAGTCCGGGAACGGCTGCTTCTCGTCGCCCGCCCGGTCGTGGAACTCGGTCCGCGTGAACCCGGGGACCAGTGCCATCACACGCACACCCGTGCCCTTCAGCGACGCCCCGATCCCCTCGGAGAACGCCGTCACATAGGACTTGGTCGCGCCGTAGGTCGGGCCGGTGGCGGGGAAGAAGCCCGCGATGCTGGACACGTTGACCACCGCGCCGTGGCCGCGCTCGAGCATGCCGGGCAGCACCGCCCTGGTCAGCCGGAGCACGCTGGTGACGTTCACGTCCAACTGGCCTTGCATCCAGTCGACGGAGACGTCCTCGAACCGCCCGCGCGTGCCGAAACCGGCGTTGTTCACCAGGAGGTCGATCGGGTCGCCGTCGGTGAGGCGCCGCTCCACGGCGAGCCTGCCCTCGTGCCGGGACAGGTCGGCGGCCAGCACCTCGGCCTTGACGCCGTACTTCTCCCTGACCTGTGCGGCCACCTCGTGCAGCCGGGGCTCGGTGCGAGCCACGAGCACGACGTCGTAGCCGTCCGAGGCCAGGCGGTGCACGAAAGCGTTGCCGATGCCAGCCGTGGCGCCGGTGACTAGAGCTGTGGGCATGCGGCCAAACTACTGGCCGTGCCGTCCCGGTGGGAGTTGAGCCGTGCCATCCGACGACGACGGCTCGTCGTCCTCGAACGGATCCACCACGTCGGCCACCTCACCGAGGCTGCGCAGCAGGCGCTCCAGCCGGGAGGGATTGGCGTTGACGGGCGCGGCCGCCAGCACCCAGCCGTCCTCGATCCAGGCGACCATCACGTCCGGGCCGATCTCCTCGGCCGCGTCGACCAGGTCGGGCGTGATCAGGGCTCGGGCTTTGGCCAGGTCGGAGACGAAGGCGTACCGCTGGCCGACCGGGCCGAGCAGCTCGGGCATGTGCTCCTGCTCGAACGGCACGCTCGGCAGCCACAGCTCCACCACGACCTCGTGCTTGCGGCGGCACTGCACCGCGACGATCACCGCGCTGACGCGGCCGGCGTTGTCCAGGTCGTAGATGTAGACGCGGCGCCTGCCGTCCGCGGTGAAGGTCGAACCGGCCACCACGTCCCTGGCGATCCCGCCGCCGTAGTACGCCAGCGCGCCGCCGTCCCACTGGGTCGGCAGGACGTTGTCGGTCTCGGTGAACTGCCAGCCACGTAAGGCGGCCCACCTGCGCCGCTCACGGTTGCGCGATGTGCGGACGGCACGGTCCCGGGCGAGCAGCGCGGCTCCACCGACAGCCGCCACAGCGGCAACGGCGAACCACACCCACGCGGAGATGCCCACCAGTCAGAGACTAGCGGACATCCCCGCCACGGATCATTCGGCGCGCGCTACGACCAAGGCGGACGTGTCGTTGGAGGTGTCCACCTTGACCATGTCGCCGTCGGTGATCTCACCGGCCAGCAACTTCTTCGCCAGCTGGTCGCCGATCGCCGACGAAACCAAGCGGCGCAACGGCCGCGCGCCGTACACCGGGTCGAACCCGTTGAGCGCCAACCAGTCCCGCGCCGCCGGTGTGACCTCGAGGGTCAGCCTGCGCTGGGCCAGCCGGTGGGCGAGCCGCTCGACCTGGATGTCCACGATCGAGGTCAGCTCCTCGGTGGCCAGCTGGTGGAAGACCACGATGTCGTCGAGCCGGTTGAGGAACTCCGGCTTGAACTGCCGCTGCACCACCGCCAGCACCGCGTCCTTGCGCTGCAGCTCGGTCAGCGTCGCGTCGGCGATCACCTGCGAGCCGAGGTTGGAGGTCAGCACCAGGATCGTGTTGCGGAAGTCGACCGTGCGGCCCTGGCCGTCGGTCAGCCTGCCGTCGTCGAGCACCTGCAGCAGCACGTCGAACACGTCCGGGTGCGCCTTCTCGACCTCGTCGAGCAGGACCACGCTGTACGGCCGCCGCCGCACCGACTCGGTGAGCTGCCCGCCCTGGTCGTAGCCGACGTAGCCGGGAGGCGCGCCGACCAGCCGCGCCACCGAGTGCTTCTCGGCGTACTCGCTCATGTCGATGCGGATCATCGCCCGCTCGTCGTCGAACAGGAACTCCGCGAGCGCCTTGGCCAGCTCGGTCTTGCCGACACCGGTCGGGCCGAGGAACAGGAACGAGCCGGTCGGGCGGTCCGGGTCGGCGACACCGGCCCTGGTGCGGCGGACCGCGTCGGAGACCACGCGCACGGCCTCGGCCTGGCCGACGACCCGCCTGCCCAGCTCCAGTTCCATCCGCAACAGCTTGGCGGTCTCGCCCTCCAGCATCCGGCCTGCCGGGATCCCGGTCCACGCCGACACGACCTCGGCGACGTCGTCAGGGCCGACTTCCTCCTTGAGCATCACCGACTCGGACCTCGTCGACTCGGTCGCCGCCGCGAACTGCTTCTCCAGGCCGGGGATCCGGCCGTAGCGCAGCTCGGAGGCCTTCGCGAGGTCACCGTCGCGCTCGGCCCGATCGGCCTCACCACGCAGGTGCTCCAGCTCCTCCTTGAGGTTGCGGACCTTCTCGATCGAGCCTTTCTCGTTCTGCCACCGCGCGGTCAACGCGGACAGTGCCTCGCGCTTCTCGGCCAGTTCGGCGCGCAGCGCGGCCAGCCGCTGCTTGGAGGCCGGGTCCTCCTCCTTGGCCAGCGCCATCTCCTCGATCTCGAGGCGCCGCACGGCCCGCTCGACCTCGTCGATCTCGACCGGGCGGGAGTCGATCTCCATCCGCAGCCGGGACGCGGCCTCGTCGATCAGGTCGATCGCCTTGTCCGGCAGGAACCGGGCGGTGATGTAGCGATCCGACAGCGTGGCGGCGGACACCAACGCGGCGTCGGTGATCCGGACACCGTGGTGCACCTCGTAGCGTTCCTTGAGGCCACGCAGGATGCCGATGGTGTCCTCGGCCGACGGCTCGCCGACGAGCACCTGTTGGAACCGGCGCTCCAGCGCGGCGTCCTTCTCGATGTGCTCGCGGTACTCGTCCAAGGTGGTCGCGCCGACCATCCGCAGCTCGCCGCGGGCCAGCATCGGCTTGATCATGTTGCCCGCGTCCATCGCGCCCTCGCCGGTCGCGCCCGCGCCGACGATGGTGTGCAGCTCGTCGATGAACGTGACGACCTGGCCGGCGGAGTCGGTGATCTCCTTGAGCACGGCCTTGAGCCGCTCCTCGAACTCACCGCGGAACTTCGCACCGGCGACCATCGAGCCGAGGTCGAGAGCGACGACTCGCTTGCCGCGCAACGACTCCGGCACGTCACCGGCGATGATCCGCTGGGCGAGGCCTTCGACGATGGCGGTCTTGCCGACACCGGGCTCACCGATCAGCACCGGGTTGTTCTTGGTACGGCGGGAAAGCACCTGCACGACACGGCGGATCTCGGCGTCCCGGCCGATCACCGGGTCGAGCTCGCCCTTGCGCGCGCGTTCGGTGAGGTCGACGCCGTACTTCTCCAAGGCCTGGTAGGTGCCCTCGGGGTCGGGGCTGGTCACCCTGGCGGACCCGCGGACCTTGGTGAACGCGTCCCTGAGCGCCTCGGCGGTGGCGCCGTGCCTGCGCAGCAGTTCGCCGACCGCGCCGCGTTCGTAGGCGAGGCCGTACAGGATGTGCTCGGTGGAGACGTACTCGTCGCCCATCTCGGTCGCGAGCTTCTGCGCCTGCGACAGCGACCGGGCCGCCTCGGCGTTCAGGTTCGGCTGCGACACGGTCGCGCCGGTCGCCGCGGGCAGGCCCGAGAGGACCTTCTCCAGTTCCTTGCCGATCACCCGGTGGTCCGCTCCGACCGCCGTCAACAGCGGCGCGGTCAGGCCGTCGCCCTGGGCGAGCAGAGCGGCGAGCAGGTGCGCCGGCGAGACGTCCGGGTTCCCGGCGACCGTGGCCGCCTGAACCGCGGCGGAGACCGCCTGCTGGGTCTTCGTGGTCGGGTTGAAAGCGTCCATCCCTCACCTCAGTACGCGTGTGATGCCCTGGTGCCAGCTTTCCGCAGAAGCCGTCATCATGCCTAACGTCAGAAAAGTTGAGTCTGTTCCGCTCAACTCAGATTCACTCACATGTACCAACGTGGTTGTCCACACAAAGTGCCCAGTTGTCCACAAACCGCAGGTCGCTATCCACAGCAGGGTGGACAACCGTCGTGAGCAGGGGATCAGCAAGCGGCCGTCCGGGTGGAACCGGTTTCTCGGCGGGTGATCTCAGCCGGACAGCCGGGCCCGGAAGTCCGCGTTGATCCGGGCGAGGTACTCGGTCGCGGCGGTCACCGACCCGGCGTCCCAGTCACTCAGTGCCTCGGCCGTCGCGTCGGCCTGCCGTTGGCGCCACTGGTCGAGCACCCGCTCGCCCTCCTCGGTCACGCTCAGCAACGCCGCCCGCCGGTCCTCCGGCGCGGGACGGCGAGCGATCAGACCGAGCTTCTCCAACTGGGCGGCCTGGCGGCTGACCACGGAAGCGTCGACGAAACGCTGCCCGGCGAGATCGGACACACGCGACTCGCCCCGGTAGGACAGTTCCGCGAGCAGCTTGCCCGCGCCCGGCTGCAGCCGTGTCTCCTCCCAGCTGCGCATGGTGACGGCGTGTTGGATCTCCATCAGCACGCGAACCTGTCGCAGTAGGCCGATGTAGTCCTCGGAAGTTGGCCGCATCGCCGCACCCCCACCGTTTTGTTGTCCAATACAACTATATCAGCGCTCCGGGTCCAACCCGGGTCAGATGTCGTGGTTGAGCTTGGCCAACAACGTCGAGAACGTGGTGATCTCGTCCGTCGGCCAGCTGTCGAGGATCGCGTGCAGCCGGGCGCGGCGGTCTGAGCGCACTGTGTCCAGGCGTTGGGTGCCCGTGTCGGTCAGCTGGACGAGGCGGGCGCGGCCGTCGTGCGGGTCCGCGACGCGTTCGACCAGGTCGAGTTCTTCCAGGCGGGCGATCTGGCGGCTGATCGTCGACTTGTCCAGGCCGGTGCGTTCCACCACGTCGGCCGCGCGCACCGGGCCGATGTCGCCGAGGTGCAGCAGCAGGGCGTAGCAGGCCGCGTCCAGTTCCGGGTGGATTCGGGCGGCCAGGCTCAGTGAGACGCTGCGGGCCCGGCCGAACAGCACGGACAGCTCACGCTCCAACGCGTGGGTCGCGGACTCCCGGTCGCCGCCGTCCGGATCGGCACTCGTGCTGTTCACTGCGCAGAAGTGTGCACCACCTGACGTGCGGTTCGCTGGGAGGCCTTGGCCTCGAAGTAGTCGCCGCCCTTGCGGCGGGTGTCGTCCGTGCCCCAGTCGCGGGACTGGTCCACCGGTCGCAGCTGGGGGATGTGCTTGCGGCAGTGCACGTAGGCCTCCTCCACCTCGATCACGACCCAGCGCTCGGGTGCGCGGCCGCGTTCGATCTCGGCGGGCAGGTCGGGGTGGTGCACACGCATGTCGGCGTCCTCGACGACCCGGGCACTGCCGTTGACGTGCAGGCCGATCAGATCGCGGACGAAGTCGACCATCAGGATGGCCAGGTGCGGGTTCTCACTGACGTTGCCGAGGCTGGCGTGCACGCCGTTGCCCCGGTACTCCGGGTAGGCGATGTGCCGGGCGTCGAGCACCCGCAGGAAGCCCGGCGGGCCCGCGCGGAACGAGGAGTCGCACTCGCCCTTGGCGTCCGCGCTGGCCACGAAGGCCATCTCCATCCGGCCGACGAACTCGATCATCGCCTCGTTGAGGTGGTCGAGCAGCTGGTTGTCGTAGAACTTCCTGGCCCGCTCCCGGCTGCCGTACGCGCATTGCAGCAGGTGCTCGCCCCGGGATCCGGGCAGGTCGGCCGACTCGGTGTCAGTGAACGGGTCGGCGAGCGGATCGGTCAGGGGCTCCGGCACTTCGGTCCCGACGACAGCCAGGTTGGGCCGCGGCCGGGGTGGGGGCTCCGCCAGCTCGAGATCCAACAGGTGCGCATCGGCGGTGCCGGTGGGGGTCGGGGTTGCGGAAGGCACGCGCGTAACAGTTTCATATCAGGCGTCGAGCGCCCAGTCCGTCTATCGGTTGTCCACCAGAAGAGGGAACGCGGAGAACTTTCCGTCACACACGAGTACACGAAAGTGGCATCAAGGCGGACATCCCACGAGAATCGGGTTACTGTCCAACCCTGTCGGGGGATGGATGCATGAGAAGACCGTGACGCCCATCAAGACGTCTGAGCCAGAGGTTGGAGTCCGTGCCCCGACCATGACCGCAAACGCTGTAGTGAGTCCGATACCGCAATACCCGAAATCCCCACACCCGGCATCCTCGAGGTCGACCGACGCCGCGTCGGGCGCGACCGCGATGGTACGGCTGATCAGGGAGAGCTTCGCGGTCGTCGAGCCGAAGGCCGACGAGGTCGCCAAGTTCTTCTACGGGATGCTGTTCAGCCTGTCACCGAACGCGCGGGAGATGTTCCCCGCGAACATGGAGGTCCAGCGTTCCCGGCTGCTGCGCGCCTTGGTGCACATCGTGCAACTGGTCGACCGGCCGGACGACCTGACCCCGTTCCTCCACCAGCTCGGCCGCGACCACCGCAAGTTCGGTGTGATCAGCTCCCACTACGAGGCTGTGGGCACGGCGCTGATCGCGGGAGTGAAGAAGTTCTCCGGCAAGGCCTGGTCCGACGAGATCGAGCGGGCGTGGGCCGAGGCCTACACGATCATGGCGCGCGCGATGCTCGACTCCGCCAACGCCGACGACGGGCCCGCCTGGTACCCGGCGGCGGTCGTCAGCCACCACCGCATCGGCATGGACCTGGCAGTGGTGACCGTGCAGACGGACCACCCGGTGCCGTACACGCCCGGCCAGTACGTCAGCGTGGAGACCCCGCACCGGCCACGGCTGTGGCGCTACCTCTCGCCCGCCAACGCGGCACGCGAGGACGGGACCATCGACTTCCACATCAGGACCGTCGACGGCGGCTGGGTCAGCCGCGCCATCGTCGGGCACACCCAGGTCGGCGAGACCTGGCGGCTCGGGCCACCGCTCGGCCGGATGCGGGTCGACAGGGAGAACACCCGAGACTTAGTCATGGTCGCCGGCGGAACGGGTCTCGCTCCCATGCGGGCGATCATCGACGAGCTGTGCCAGTGGGGCGAGAACCCGCGTGTCCACCTCTTCTACGGCGGACGCGTGCTGTCCGACCTGTACGACCTGAAGAACCTGCAGCAACTGGCGGGCACCAACCCGTGGCTCACCGTTGTCCCGGTGCTGGAATCCGAACCGGACGCCACCGGCGTCGAGCACGGCACACTGGCCGACGTCGTCACCCGCTACGGGGCGTGGGCCGACCGGGACGTGCTGGTCAGCGGCTCACCCGCGATGATCAGGTCGACGGTGTCGCGCATGCTCGTCGCGGGCACGCCACTGGACCACATCACCTACGACCCGTTCACCCTGGACTGAGCGGTCAGAACCGCCTGGGCTGCGGTTTCCAGACCACCAGAGCCGTTCTCGGCTTGTGGACCGGGACCAGTTCGTGCCGGTACGACGCGTGCACTGCCGCTGCCGCCTGCTCGGCCGCCGTGTACGCAGCAGCCAGTTCGTGGACGAGTTCCTCGACGCGTGCCTGCAGCGCGGTCACCTGGTTCTCCAGGTGGATGATCCGCTTGATGCCCGCGAGGTTCACGCCCTCCTCCTGGGAGAGTCGTTGCACCTCACGCAGCACCGCGATGTCGCGCATCGAGTACCGGCGGCCACCGCCGGAGGTCCGGCCTGGGGAGACCAGACCCTGGCGGTCGTAGCTGCGCAGGGTCTGCGCGTGCAGGCCGGACAGTTGGGCGGCCACCGAGATCACGAAGATCGGGGTGTCCTCGTCGGCGTTGGCCGGGAAGGGGACACCGCTGGGAAACGAGGGCATCATCGGGTGGCTCGTCTCGGACCGGTGCTGGTCTTATTCGGCGGATCCAGGTTTCCGCTGGGCGTGCCGCAGGAAGGGGCTTGTACCGGGTTGTACCAGTGCCTTTCTGCGGCGCGGCCAGCGGGAAGCTGGGCCGTCGAGAAGGCCGGCACCGGTTCGAGACGAGCCACTAGTCGCTCCTCTGCTTCAGCATGGCAGTCAGCTCAGGCCGCGGGTCCTCGCCCGACGTGGCCTTCGTGTACTCCTCCAGCGCTGCCTGTGCCTCGTCGGACAGCTTGCTCGGCACCGACACCTGCACGGTGACCAGCAAGTCTCCTGCGACACCGTCGCGCTTGACGACACCCTTGCCCCGGACTCGGAACACCCGACCGTTGGCCGTGCCCGGCGCGACGCGCAAGGAAACCTTGCCGTCCAACGTGGGCACGGTCAGCGTGGTGCCGAGCGCCAGTTCCTGGAACGTGACCGGCACGGTGATGGTCACGTCGTTGTCCGACCGGCCGAAGATGGCGTGCGGGGTGACGTGCACGCGGACGTACAGGTCACCGGCGTGCCCGCCGTTCTGGCCGGGCTCGCCCTGTTCGGCCAGCCGGATCTTCTGGTCGTCCTCCACCCCCGGCGGGATGCGGACGGTCAGGGTCCGGCTCTTGGTGCTCACGCCGTCGCCGCCGCACTCCGGGCACGGGTCGTCGACGATGCGGCCGGTGCCGCGGCAGTCACGGCACGGCTCGCTGAAGGCGAAAGCGCCCTGGCTGCGCGTGTTCAGGCCCGCGCCGTTGCACGTCGGACAGGTGCGTGGGGTGGTGCCCGGCCGGGCACCGTTGCCGTTGCACGTGCCACACGTGGACGGGCTGGACAGTCGCAAAGGGACAGTCGCACCGCGGACCGCTTCGAGGAAGTCGATGCGCACCTCGGTATCCACGTCCGCGCCACGGCGTGGCCTGCCCGCGGCGGATCCCTGGCCGCGCCTGCCGAACAGGCCGCCGAGGATGTCACCGAGGCCGCTGAAGCCGCTGCCCGCGCCCTGTGGGTTGGCGCCACCGAAGATGTCGCCGACGTCGAAACCGCCCGCGCCACCGGCACCGCCGCCGCCACCACCGAACCCACGCAGCCCGCCGCCGAACAGTCGGCGGGCCTCGTCGTACTGCTTGCGCTTCTCGGGGTCACCGATCACGCCATACGCCTCGGACACCGCCTTGAACCGCGACTCGGCCTCGGCGTTGCCGGGGTTGGCGTCCGGGTGCAGCTCCCTGGCCAGCTTGCGGTAGGCCTTCTTGATGTCGGCGTCCGTCGCGCTGGACGAGACGCCCAGCTCACGGTAGAAGTCCTTGTCGATCCAGTCCCTCGCGCTCACCGGACGTCCCCTCCCTTCTGCAGCTCAGTTCCGGTCCGCCGGATCGCCATCTGTCTTGTCCTGCGCGGGCTCGACCCATTCCTGCGCCTGCGCCTTGGCCGGTGCGCCCGGCTCGTGGTCGGTCACGGCCACCAGCGCGGGACGCAGTGTCCGCTCGCCGATCCGGTAGCCGCGGCGCAGCACCGCGGTCACGGTCGGGCCCGGCACATCCGGGGACGTGTCGTGCTGGACGGCCTCGTGCACGGCCGGGTCGAACGGTTCGTTCTCGTGCCCGAACGGCTCGAGCCCGACGCGCTGCAACGTGGCGGTCAGCTTGTCCGCCACCGCCTTGAACGCGCCGGTCAGGTCGCCGTGCGCGGCCGCCCGCTCCAGGTCGTCGAGCACCGCGAGCAGCTCGTTGACCACCGACGCCTTGGCGCCCGTGACCACGCTTTCGCGGTCGCGGTCCACCCGCTTGCGGTAGTTGGCGTACTCGGCCTGCAGCCGCTGCAGGTCCTTGGTGCGCTCTTCGAGCTGGGTCTTGAGCGAGACCTCCTCGGTCACGATCCCCGCGGCGGTCTCCTCGACGATCTCGCCTTCGACCTCCGGCACCGAGTCACCGGCGGCGGCGTCGGACGCCGCGTGCCTGCCGCCCTCGGGGGCGCCCGCCTCGTCGACGGGCACCTCCTCGGTCACGGTCTTGACCTGGCCGGTCTCCGGGTCGATCCGGCGACGGTCGCGCACCACCACTCGTGGCTCCCCAGACTGGTCGACGTCAGCGGAGTTGCTGTTGTCGTGCGGTCCCTGGTCAGTCACTTCTTCTCGTCCTCGTCGACGATCTCGGCGTCAACAACATCGTCCTTCGGCGGCGTGGCACCGGCGCCACCGCCGGGCTGACCCTCGCCGCCACCGGCCGCGTTGGCGGTGGCGTACATCGCCGCGCCCATGGCCTGCGACTCCTGCGACAGCTTCTCGACCGCGGCCTTGATCTTGGCCGTGTCCTCGCCCTTGAGCGCCTCGGTTGCCTCCGCGATGGCCGCGTTGACCTTGTCCTTGGCGTCGGACGGGATCTTCTCGTCGTTGTCCTTGAGGAACTTCTCGGTCGTGTAGACGAGCGTCTCGGCCTGGTTGCGGACCTCGGCCTCCTCGCGGCGGAGCTTGTCCTCCTCCGCGTGCGCCTCGGCGTCCTTGACCATCCGGTCGATGTCCTCCTTGGGCAGCGCCGAGCCGCCCGTGATGGTCATCGACTGTTCCTTGCCGGTGCCGAGGTCCTTGGCGGACACGTGCACGATGCCGTTCGCGTCGATGTCGAAGGTGACCTCGATCTGCGGGACGCCACGCGGAGCCGGGGGCAGACCGGTCAGGTCGAACGTGCCCAGCTTCTTGTTGTGCACGGCGAACTCGCGCTCACCCTGGAAGACCTGGATGCCGACCGTGGTCTGGTTGTCGTCCGCGGTGGAGAAGATCTCCGAGCGCTTGGTCGGGATGGTGGTGTTGCGCTCGATCAGCTTGGTGAACACGCCACCCTTGGTCTCGATGCCCAGCGACAGCGGGGTCACGTCCAGCAGCAGGACGTCCTTGACCTCACCCTTGAGCACACCGGCCTGCAGCGCGGCACCGACGGCCACGACCTCGTCCGGGTTGACGCCCTTGTTGGGCTCCTTGCCGCCGGTCAGCTCCTTGACGAGCTCGGTGACCGCGGGCATCCGCGTCGAACCGCCGACGAGCACGATGTGGTCGATGTCGCCGAGGTTGACCCCAGCGTCCTTGATCACGTTGTGGAACGGCGCACGGGTGCGGTCCAGCAGGTCGGAGGTGATCCGCTGGAACTCCGCGCGGGTCAGGGTCTCGTCGAGGAACAGCGGGTTCTTGTCCGAGTCGACCGTGATGTACGGCAGGTTGATGCCCGCACTGGTCGAGCTGGACAGCTCGATCTTCGCCTTCTCGGCCGCCTCGCGGATGCGCTGCAGCGCCATCTTGTCCTTGGTCAGGTCGATGCCGCTGGACTGCTTGAACTTCTCCACCAGCCAGTCGACGATCCGCTGGTCCCAGTCGTCGCCACCGAGGTGGTTGTCACCGCTGGTCGCGCGGACCTCGACGACACCGTCGCCGATCTCCAGCAGCGAGACGTCGAAGGTGCCGCCACCGAGGTCGAAGACCAGAATGGTCTGTTCCTTCTCGCCCTTGTCCAGGCCGTAGGCCAGCGCCGCCGCGGTCGGCTCGTTCACGATCCGCAGCACGTTCAGGCCCGCGATCTGACCGGCTTCCTTGGTGGCCTGCCGCTGTGCGTCCTCGAAGTACGCGGGGACGGTGATCACCGCGTCGGTGATCGGCTCGCCCAGGTAGGACTCGGCGTCCCGCTTGAGCTTCTGCAGCACACGCGCGCTGATCTCCTGCGCCGTGTAGGTCTTGCCGTCGATCTCGTCGGTCTTCCAGCCACTGCCCACGTGCCGCTTGACCGAACGGATGGTGCGGTCAACGTTGGTGACCGCCTGGTTCTTCGCCGGCTGGCCGACGAGCACCTCACCGTTCTTGGCGAAGGCGACGATGGACGGAGTCGTCCGCGAACCCTCGGAGTTGGCGATGACCGTCGGTTCACCGCCTTCGAGAACGGCGACGACGGAGTTGGTCGTCCCCAGGTCGATGCCGACCGCTCGCGCCATGGAATCCTCCCGGTAGTGTTGCTTCGCCCTTGAGCGTGGATGGCTCAAGTCTGCTCCGGGTGATCCTCGCCGGTCAAATCAGACTTGAGCGGAGTCCGCTCAACCTTCCTGACAGGCCAACGAGCGGGGCCGGGAGATTGTTCCCGGCACCTCGACTAGCGGTAGTCGACCTGGATGTCGCCGCTGCTCGCCTCAAGGTCGAGCACGTGATTCGACGACATGCTGGTGTCGATGTTGATCGTCTTCCCACCGCTGCTGGTCTTCACGTCGGTCTTGTACGCCTGACCACGCGGAACCGTCACAGCGATGGCTCCACTCTGCGCGGTCACCTTCGCGCTCTGCGCCGTGACCATGTCGAGCCGGACGTCACCGGACGAGCTCTCGATCGACGCCTTGCCCTCGATCCCGGTCGCGGTGGTCCCACCGGAGCGGGCCTGGATCGTGACGTCGCCCTTGGCACCGGTCACCACGACCTCGCCGGACCCGGCTTCGACCACGGCCGACTGGCCGAGGTTGGTCAGCTCGGCGCGGCCGGAGCTGACCTTGACGGTGACCGGTCCGGGGACATCCCTGACACGGATGTCCCCGGACCCGGACCGCACCCCCACGTCGGCCATGCCGGTGACCTCGATCTCGCCCGACCCGACCTCCCCCAGGACCTTGGCCGCCACCGGCAACGTGACCTCGTAGTCGATCGAGCAGTTGTTCTGGTCACACTTGTTGAGCATCAGGGTGTCCCCGTCGACCCGATGGGACTGCCCGGGCTTGTTCTGGCCGCGGTAGGAGACGGTCCGCTTCACCGACGCCGAAGCCCCCTGCCGGATCCGCACGGCCCCCGAACCGTTGTCGATCCGCACCGCGGCGACCTTCTGTGCGAGGTCCGTGGTATCGCTGAACTCCGTGGACGCCACCTGGAACCCGTCACACCCGGACAACAGAAGCGTCCCCACGCCGATCGCGCAGACCCCCAGCACAACACGACGAGACATGTCCATCTCCTGCTCCCCATCGGGCCGACCTTTGCGAAAATCAACAGTCCGAAACCTATTGAGCCGACGACCCGGCGGCATCCGGGACCACCCGGAGCCGACCCGGGTCACCGACCCTGAGTGGACTGTCAGCAAGGAAGCTACGCGTCAGGGGAGCGTGGCGCGCTGGAGTTGGCTTGCGTTCGCACCTTGGTGCCAGCCCTACCCCCGTTCGGCTCAGTGTTTGATTGTCCTCGCTTCGCTCGGACGGGCTTGGTCGCCGGAAGCCGGTCATTGCCACCACGCCCCACGCGACCGACATCTTCGCTCCGGCCTGCTCGCCAGCCGGGCTGGGGCGATGTCGGGCGTGTTGCGTGGCGTCAACGACCGGCGCGACCAAGCCAGCGTGGGTGTGCTGAACCTGTGGCGAGTCAGCGTGGGCGTTGGTCGCCGGGAGGATGTATGTCCTATCTGGGACGGCGGCGAACGGGAGCACGCCCGTGTGGCTGGTGGACGGCTGTAAGGGCGTGTGGCGCCGGGATGGGCAGGATGACCGGCTCGCTGCCGAGAGTGAACGCCTTGCCGTGGTGCGACAGGGGTAGCGGATCGCCCGAATACAGCCGGTAGGCCACCCGTTCCGGCCTGATCTCCACGCCGATCTTGCTGCCGCGGAACGACATCCGGAACGCGATCCTGGTCAGCTCCGGTGGCAGGCGCGGTGCGAACGTCAGTTTCCCGTGGTGGTCGCGCATTCCGCCGAACCCGGCGACGACCGCGAGCCACGACCCGGCGAGCGAGGCGATGTGCAGTCCGTTCTGGACGTTGTCGTGCAGGTCGTGCAGGTCCGTCAGCGCGGCCTCGGCGAAGTAGTCGTACGCCAGTTCGAGGTGGCCGACCTCGGCGGCGACCACCGCCTGGGTGCAGGCCGACAACGACGAGTCGCGGACGGTCACGGCCTCGTAGTAGGCGAAGTCACGGGCCTTCTCCTCGGCCGTGAACTCGTCGCCGCACACGTGCAGGGCCAGCACCAGGTCGGCCTGCTTCACGACCTGCTTGCGGTACAGGTCGAAGTACGGGTAGTTCAGCAACATCGGGTACGCCTCGGCCGGGGTGTTGTGGAAGTCCCAACGGGCGTGGCTGGTGAAGCACTCCGACTGCGGGTGGACCTGGAGGTCCTTGTCGTACAACACGAGCATGGCGTCCGCCGCGTCACGCCAGCGCGACGCCTCCTCGGTGTCCACATCGAACTCGCGGGCGAGCGACGGGTTGGCCTCGGCGATCTCGGCGGCCGCGCGCAGGTTCCGCCGCGCCATCAGGTTGGTGTAGACGTTGTTGTCCACAATGGCGGTGTACTCGTCCGGGCCGGTGACACCGTCGATCCGGAAGGTGCCGTGGTTGTCGTGGTGGCCGAGGCTCATCCACAGCCGTGCCGTCTCCACGAGCAGCTCCAGCGCGCACTCGTCGCGGAACGGTTCGTCCTGTGTGGCGCGCAGGTAGCGCGCCACCGCGTCGGCGATGTCGGCGTTGATGTGGAACGCGGCCGTGCCAGCGGGCCAGTAGCCGGAGCACTCGTCGCCGTTGATCGACCGCCAGGGGAACGCCGCGCCCTTCTGGCCCAACGTCTTCGCCCGGTCCCGCGCTTTGTCCAAAGTGGAGTGACGCCAGCGCAGCGCGTCGCGTGCCGCGTCCGGGATGGTGTAGGTCAGCACCGGCAGGACGAAGGATTCGGTGTCCCAGAAGGCATGCCCGTCGTAGCCGGGGCCGGTCAGCCCCTTGGCGGGGATCGCCCGCGACTCGCCTCTCGCCCCCGCCTGCAGGACGTGGAACAGCGCGAACCGGACGGCCTGCTGCAGTTCGGCGTCGCCTTCGAGCTCGATGTCCGCGGTGTCCCAGAATTCGTCGAGGAACTCCCGCTGCTCGGCGAGCAGGCCGTCCCAGCCGGTCTGCAACGCGCCGACCAGCGCCGCCTCCACCTGCGCGCGCAACGCGGGCGACGAGCGCTTGCTCGACCAGCCGTAGGCGAGGTACTTGGTCAGTGTCAGTTTGCCGCCCTGGGGGACGTCGGCCGCGACGGTCAGCCGGGCGAGGTCCTCCTCGACGGTCATCTCCGTGCGGACGTTGTCCTCGTCGCAGCTGACCTCGTGGTCCATCGCGGCGGCCATCCGCAGGCCGGACCAGCGCGTGTGGTGTGCGAGCACGGCCCGGTAGTCCGTGGCCGACGCGTGGTCGCCGACCAGCGGTTTGTCCAGCGCGGCCGCGACCCTCGGGTCGTCGGTCCGGGACAGCACGGGCTCGTTGGCCAGCAGGTCGGACTGGACGACCAGCTGGATCTCGTCGTCCAGTGGCTCCACTGTGTAGCGGATCGCCGCGATCGCGCGCTGGGTGAACGACACCAGCCGCTCGGAGGTGATCCGGACCCGGCGGCCGGTCGGCGACTCCCACTCGGTGCGGCGGCGCAGCGTGCCCGACCGGAAGTCGAGGACGCGCTCGTGCTCCAGTGCGTTGCCGTAGCGCATGTCCAGCGGTTCGTCCTCGACGAGCAGCCGGATGATCTTGCCGTCGGTGACGTTGACGACCGTCTGCCCGTCCTCGGGGAAACCGTATCCCGCCTCGGCGTACGGCAGCTTGCGCTGCTCGTGGAAGCCGTTGAGGTACGTGCCGGGCAGGCCACGCGGCTCACCTTCCTCGAACGTGCCGCGCAGTCCGATGTGGCCGTTGGCGAGGGCGAACGTGGATTCCGTGCGGCGCATGGCATCCAGGTCGAGCCCGCGCCAGCGCAGCTGCCACGGCGAGATCTCGTAGTTCGGCGTCGTCATCGGGTCTCCAGCAGCTCGGCGAGGTCCTCGACCACCACGTCGGCGCCGTGCGCCCGCAACGCGTCGGCCTGGTTGGCCCGGTCGACCCCGACGACGAACCCGAACTTGCCGTCCCGCCCTGCCTTGACGCCGGACAGCGCGTCCTCGAACACCGCCGTCTCCGCAGCGGACACGCCCAAAGCCGTGGCACCCGCCAGGAACGAGTCCGGCGCTGGTTTGCCGCGCAGTCCCTGTGCCGCGATGGTCAGACCGTCCACCCTGGCCTCGACGAACTTGCTCAGGTCCGCCGCGGCCAGCACCGCCTCGCCGTTCGCCGACGACGTCACCACACCGATCTTCAGTCCGGCCTGCTTTGCCGCCTCGATGTACCGGCGTGAGCCGGGATACGGCCGGACGCCCTCGGTCTCGATGATCGACAACAGGAGTTCGTTCTTCCGGTTGCCGACGCCGTTGACCGTCTCGGCCGACGGCGGGTCGTCCGGCTCGCCTTCCGGCAGGACGATGCCGCGCGACGCGAGGAACGTGCGTACCCCGTCGGCGCGCGGCCTGCCGTCCACATGGTCCAGATAGTCCTGCTCGGTGAACGGCGGCTGCCCCTCCCGACCGGTGAGGAAGTCGTCGAATGTTCGCTTCCACGCCTGTTTGTGCAGCTCGGCGGTGCCGGTGAGCACTCCGTCGAGGTCGAACAGCAGGGCCTTGATCGCATCCGGCAGTCCCATCACACCAGCGAAACTACCCGCGTGAGGTGAATTCCTCAGCGCGTGGCGGCGTCGGCGATCCGACGAATGCGTTCACCCGGCCCGGTGGTGGACTTGTCGGTCGCGTTGACCGAGTACACGAGCTTGCGTTCCGGCTCCTCGCCTGGCAGTGGACGAGTCGCGAACACGCCGCTGGCATAGCCGTAGCGCGTGCCGGTCTTGCCCCAGACGGTCACGCCGTTCACCGTCTCGCTCTCCAGGCCCTGGCTGTAGTTCGCCGGTTTGCCGGTGTCGTGGTTCGACACGCCCGGCACGGTGAAAAGCCTGGTCATCGAGTTGGGGGCGACCAGTCGGCCGCGGAGCAGCGCGGTGATGAACGTGTCCAACTCGGACGCGGTGGAGATCATCCCGCCCGCGGCCCACGGGATGGACTGGTTCATCTCGGTGACGTCGATGAGTTTGCCGTTCACGGTGAAGTACCCGCGCGCGGTCGGGTTGGGCAGCCGCGGGTCGGCCTCGGGGTAGTAGGTGCTGCGCAGGCACAGCGGCTCGGCGATCATCTCCCGCACCAGGCGGGCGTAGGACTTGCCGGTGACCTGCTCGGCGAGCATCCCGGCGACGATGTAGTTCGAGTTGCTGTACCGCTGGGCGGTGCCCGGCGCGAACACCATCGGCTGCTTGATGACGGTGGCGAGGACCTGGCGGGGAGTCCAGTTGTCGAAGCGGTGCTCGACGACCCACTGCGGGTCGCTCATCTTCGGGATGTTCACGTGCGGCAGCCCGGCGGTGTGGTCGAGCAGGGTGTACACCGGGATCGGCGGGTAGCCGGCGGGCAGCACGCCCGGCAGGTAGCGCTGCACCGGCTGGGTGAGGTCGACCTCGCCGCGGTCGGCCAGTTTCAGCACCAGCACCGCGGTGAAGATCTTGGTGATGCTGCCGATCCGGAACCGGCCCTCCGGCCGGACCGGGCCGCCCATGTCGTAGTCGTGGACACCTGCCGTGCCCTGCCAGAACCCCTTGGAGCCGGTGATCCGGACCAGTGCGCCCGTCGCGTCGGCGTCGGGTAAGCCCGACAGCGCCGACTTCAGCGCCGAGTCGTTGGGCGGCGGCAGGGTGGCGGCCTGTGCGGGGACGACGGTCAGTCCGACGGCGGCGACGGTCGCGAGGGCGACGACTGTTGTTCTCATGCCCCAAAGCTTTTCGGCTCGGGGCGAGTACGCCATCAGGGCTGAGCCCTGGCCGGTGAAGTTCAGGGTTTTGAGGGTCGCATGAGGTAGGAGACCACCGGTTCGAGGTCGGCGACCGTCGGCGGCTCGTCGTCGATCAGGCCCTGCATGAGCAGTCCGTCCATCCCGGCGAGGAACGCGCGGAACGCGACCTCGTCGTCGTGCTGCACGAGGCTCGTCAGCACGTCCAGCCAGAGCCGGGCGGCCGGGCGCAGCGCCGGTCTGCGCGCGGCGAACAGGTAGAGCTCGTACTCGGCCATGGTCCGGCCGCGCTGCGGGCCGAGCGCCTCGACGATCATCTCGGCCACCTCACGGGCACCCTGACTTCCCCTGATCCTGGCCCGCTCGACCAGGTCGCGCACGGCGGTGGTGAACCCGTCCGCGCACCACGTGAGCGTGGCGGTGAGGAGGTCCTCGAGGCTGGCGAAGTGGTAAGTGGTCGACGCCGTCGGCACGCCCGCCTCCTTGGCGACCGTCCGGTGTGTCACACCGGCGACGCCGTCGCGTTCGATCACCCGCAGTGTCGCCTCGACCAGTTCCTGCCTGCGCCGGTCGCCCCTGGCCTTGCGGCCGTCCGGTTGCGTGATCAGTGCGCCCTCCCGAGTTCCAGCAGCACGACACCGCCGATGATCAACAGCAGCCCGCCTGCCATCGTCCAGTTGAAGGGCTCGGCGAAGAACACCGCCCCGATGAGCGCGACCACGGCGATGCCCGTCGCGGCCCAGACCGCGTACGCGACACCGACCGGGAACCCGTCCTTGAGCAGCTTGGCGAGTAGCCCGAAGGCGACCAGGTACCCCACGACCACCACGACGGACGGCACGAGTTTCGAGAAGTTCTCGGACAGCTTCAGCGCCGTCGTGGCCGCCACTTCACCGACGATGGCGATCGCGAGGAGCAGGTATGGAGGCATATCGCCAAACTAACTGGACGATCGTCCCAATACCAGGCGATTTTAAGCGATCCAGATCACGCCAGACTGGTTACTCGCGAGTAACCCCCGTTACCGTCGCCGTCATGACAGGCTTGGGGCTGATCCTCGGCATCCTTTGCGCGGTGCTGACCGTGGTCGCGATCGTCATGACGACCATGACGGTGCGAAGCATGCTGGCCACCATCCGGCTGGGCCAGCCGGACTCCACACGCAACGGCCCGTTCGGCCGTCGCATGGCCGTGATGCTCAAAGAGGTCCTCGGGCACACCCGGATGCTCAAATGGAGCCACATCGGGGTCCTGCACTGGTTCATCATGGCCGGGTTCGGCGGGCTGATCCTGAGCGTCGTCGCCGCGTACGGCGAGGTGTTCGTGCCCAGCTGGGACCTGCCGGTGATCGGGCACTGGGGCCTGTACAACCTGTTCGTCGAGTTGCTCGGGCTGTCCACCGTGCTCGGCATCCTCGGCCTGATCTACATCCGGCAGAGCAACCACCCGAGGTACAAGGGCCGCCAGTCACGGTTCATGGGCTCCCGGATGGGCCGCGCGTACTTCGTCGAGGCGATCGTGCTGGTCGAGGGCCTCGGCGTGATGGGCATCCGCGCCGCCAAGTACGCGGCGGGCTACTTCGACGTGCCGACCTGGTCGGCGCCGGTCTCCAAGCTGGTCGGCTCGGTGCTGCCTGCCGCGCCCGCGCTGGTCTCGGTCTTCGCCGCGATGAAGATCTTCTCCGCGATGATCTGGCTGATCGTGATCTCGCTGAACAAGACCATGGGTGTGGCGTGGCACCGGTTCACCGCGTTCTTCAACATCTACTTCAAGCGCGAGGAAGGCACCGCGCTCGGCGCGCTGAAGCCGATGATGAGCGGCGGCAAGCCGCTGGACTTCGAGGAGGCCGACCCGGAGAAGGACGTCTTCGGCGCAGGCAAGGTCGAGGACTTCTCCTGGAAGGGCTGGCTGGACTTCACCACGTGCACCGAGTGTGGCCGCTGCCAGTCCCAGTGCCCGGCGTGGAACACCGAGAAGCCTTTGTCCCCCAAGATGGTCATCACACAGCTGCGGGACCACGCGTACGCCAAGGCGCCGTACCTGCTCGCCGGTGGTCGCCGGGACATGGCCGGTGACGAGATCGGCCTGGAGTCGCACGCGGGCATCGACGTGCTGGCGCTGGCCGAGTCGGAGAAGGCGCTCGTCGGCGACGTCATCGACCCGGACGCACTGTGGTCGTGCACGACCTGTGGCGCGTGCGTCGAGCAGTGCCCGGTGGACATCGAGCACGTCGACCACATCGTCGACATGCGCCGCTACCAGGTGCTGATCGAGTCGAACTTCCCCGCCGAGCTGAACGGGATGTTCAAGAACCTGGAGAACAAGGGCAACCCGTGGGGCCAGAACGCCAAGGACCGGTTGCAGTGGACCGAGGACCTGGACTTCGAGGTCCCGGTGTTCGACGGCAGCCAGGACTTCGAGTACCTGTTCTGGGTCGGCTGCGCCGGTGCCTTCGAGGACAAGGCGAAGAAGACCACCAGGGCGGTCGCGGAACTGCTGCACATCGCGGGTGTGCAGTACGTGGTGCTCGGTTCGGAGGAGGCCTGCACCGGCGACCCGGCCCGGCGCGCGGGCAACGAGTTCCTGTTCCAGATGCTGGCGCAGCAGAACGTGGAAGTGCTGAACAGCGTCTTCGAGGACCGCAAGGTCAAGAAGATCGTGGCGACGTGCGCACACTGCTTCAACACGCTGGGCAACGAGTACCCGGAGCTCGGCGGCACGTTCGAGGTCGTGCACCACACGCAGTTGCTCAACCGCCTGGTGCGTGAGCGCAGGCTGACGCCGGTCGCCCAGATCGCCGAGGACGTCACCTACCACGACCCGTGCTACCTGGGCCGTCACAACAAGGTCTACGAGGCACCGCGTGAGCTGATCGAGTCCTCCGGCGTGTCCATGCGCGAGATGCCCCGGCACGCCGACAAGTCCATGTGCTGCGGCGCCGGTGGCGCCCGGATGTGGATGGAGGAGCGGATCGGCAAGCGCATCAACGTGGCCCGCGTGGACGAGGCACTCGGCACAGCGCCGACGAAGATCGCCACCGGCTGCCCGTTCTGCCGCGTGATGCTCAACGACGGCCTCACCCAACGCAAGAGCGACGGCATGGCGGGCGAGCACGTGGAGGTCGTGGACGTGTCGCAACTGCTGCTGACCGCCGTGAAACGCGGCCTGCCCAAGCCCGAGCCCAAGCCGGAACCAGCACCCGAACCGGAACCAGCGAGGCAGGACTTGTCAACGACCTGATCGTGTAGGAGCGTTGACCTCGGGAGACGGGTAACCTAGAACACATGATCGAGGAGATGATCCCCATGTTCGCCGAGGCGAGTAGGGCTGAGTCCTTCGATCCCTTAGTGGATCTCTACGGCATCTGGACCACCGACCTCGCTGAGCGTTACCTACCAATCGAAGGGGCGCCGCCGGCCAAGTACGAATGTGTCGACGGAAAGCTGATCTTGAGCCCCTACGAAGCAGGCCCGAACGTCTACGCGGCTGATGAGCTGCGGACGTTGGTCAAGCCGGCCGTGCGCGCCGCGGGTTTGCGCGTGTACACGACAGTGAATCTTCGGTTCGAACTCCAGAAGTGGATTCAGCCTGACTTCGCGGTCGTGCGCTCACCTGTCGGTGGAGTATGGGTCGATGCGGCGGATGCCGTCGTGGTCGGGGAGTTCGTGTCGCCATCCAGCCGGTTTCGGGATCGGATCGACAAGCCTGCCCTCTGCGCAGCAGCGAAGATCCCCTATTACATGACCGGCGAAGTCAGCCTGGTTGAAGAGCAAGCGTCAGTTCGGCTGTGGCGGCTTACCGACGACGGGTACCAGCTGATCGCCAACGCATCGGCCGGGGAGCGGTTCGAGATGGATGAGCCGTTCGCGATGTCGTTCGATCCCATTGAGCTCCTGGATCTGTAGGAAACCTGGTGACAGCGTTCCTACAGTCGGCTGAGTGAGCGGTGGCGCAGGCTGCCGATGTTCATGCAGATTCTCGCCACGCCACGATGATGAAGTAGGCGCCGAGCGAGGACAGCAGTCCGCCGAGCACTCGGTCGCACCAGGCCTTGGCCCGTTCGTACACGCGGCGGGCCGAGGCCAGTGAGAACAGCACAGCCAGCAGGTAGTGGAACCACACCGCGTTGACCGCGATGATGCCCACCACCGTGAACCAGACCCAGGGCGGCGCCCCGAGTGGCAGCGTGGTGGCGAAGACACTGCCGAAGAAGACCGCGGACTTGGGATTCGTCAGGTTGGTCACCAGCCCGGTGACGAACGAGCCGCCCGTCGGATTGCCGACTGGCACGGCGTGCGTGCGCGCGGCCTGCCAGGTGCGGATGCCCACGTACACCAGGTAACCGCCGCCCAGGACCTGCACGGATGTGGTGAGCCAGGCGACGCTGGCGAACAGCGCGGTCAGGCCGACGATCGCGGTCACCGCCCACACGACGTCGCTGATGGCGATGCCTGCGGTCACCGCCAGCCCGTCCGCGCGCGACCGTGTCATGGCCGCGCGCATCACCAGCAGGACGTTCGGCCCCGGAATGGCAGTGGCCACCAGGTGCACGACAGCGACTCCCGCCAACGCAGGCAGGTACCCGGTCATCCGGTGGCAGTCAGCTCGTGCTCTGACACGACGGTGGCCGTGGCGAAGTAGTGTGCGCCGGTCTCGTGGTTGTCCAGGTGGTCGTAGAAGCCGTGTGGAGCGGTGAACCGGTAGGCCGTTTCCTGCTGCACAGGCGGATTCGGCAACGCGTCCAGCACGTCCTGCATCGCGTACGGGAAGACAACCGGGTCGCTGACGTACTCGCCGTCGCGCTCATGCCACCCGTCGCCCGCCGATGTGGCCCCGCCTGCGTAGACCGGGCGGCACAGGCGCTCGAACCGGTACAGCGCCTCGCCGAACTCCCGCCACGGGGCTGGCCACTGGGACACGACGACGGTCCGCCACCAGCGCTCGATCTCGGCGTCGATCAGCGGGTTCTCGTACAGCATCCGGTGTCCGCGGGCCACCGCGGGCGATTCCGCCAGCACCGGGAACGACTCGCGGAACGCGGCCACGGCCGGATCCGCCGAGGCGTCCAACCAGTCCAGCAGGCTCAGCACGATCCGCGACTGGCTGAGACCGCCGAGCAGCCGGGCCGGTGCCCAGAGTCGTTTGAAGTACTGGTTCTCGCCGAGGATCCGGGCCAGGTACATGAACCGCTGCATCCGCAGGTGTTCCGGCAGCCCGGCACTGCGGCTGGCCAGCACGTACTCGAAGTCGTCGTGCTGGCCGCGGACGGTCAGGAAGCCGTGCAGGTCCCTGCGTTCGACGTAGGCCGTGTTCGGCAGCAGCAACAGCGGGTAGACCGCGATTCTCGGCACCCTTTCCGCCAGCTTGTCATAACCGGCCAGGAATTGTTCCGGAGTGTCCCCAGGCGTCCCCCAGATCAACTCCGCATAGCACTCGAGATCTTCCTCGTTGAGCCAGTCGACCAGATCCTCCCACTGGTTCAGCCGCATGTTCCTGCGGTTCATGTCGATCAGTGCCTCGTCGGTCAGCGTCTGCAGCGCGAGGGTGAACGAACTCTTGAAGCCCTGCCGCTTCAGCGTGCGCACGATCGAATGGAAACGGGCCGACTTGTTCTTCGCCCAGTTCGCTTCCAGCGCCCGCGGATAGCCGTATCGCTCGCGCGTAGCCACGAGATCGTCGACGAATTGTTCGTCCGCTTCGAGCATGCCGAAGTTCGCGTCGCAGAGGAACACGGTGTGCACCTGGTTGCGTCCGAGCAGGTCCAGTTCAGCGGCGAGCCGAGCACGGGAGAACGCCCGGACACGCTGCCCGACCGCGCCGCCCCAGTAACAGAACGCGCACTTGTACGGGCAGCCCCGGTTGGTCTCCAGCAGGGCGAACTCGTAGCGGAACCGGCCGTCGTCGCCTGTCAGCGGCACCGCACCGGTGAGCAGCGGCGACGGGAGGATGTCCAGGTCGGACACCCGTTCGCGATCGCCGGACTGGCAGGCCGCACCGTCGCGATCGCGATGCGACAGTCCGGCGATCCCGGTGAAGTCCGGCGCGTGTGGACTGTCGGCGAGCCTGCCGACCAGGTCACGGAACGTGAGCTCACCTTCGCCGTCCACCACCAGGTCGACCGCGGCCGACTCGCGGAACACCCGACCGGCCTGATAGGCGACGTGGTTGCCGCCGAACACCACGACACCGCGTGGATTGATCTGTTTGTAGGTCTCCGCGAGGCACAGGAAGTTCCGATAGTTCCAGCCGAGAACCGAGAAGGCGAGCATATCCGGGACGACACCGGTGAACAGTCGCGCCGCCATCTCCGTCAGCGACATCCCGCCCCGGAAGTTGCAGATATCGACACCGGCGGATCCGGCAAGATCGGAATCGGACTCGATGATCGCTTTCAGGTACCCGGCAGCGAGCGGCATCGAATCCATCGGAATGTCCCACGCGCTCTGCTGGACAACGACAATCTTGATCACAACCCCAGCCCCCTTGTGATTTCAGTCGTATTTCCGACGTTACCGCCGCTGTCAACACAGCTGTCGACACAATGGCCCCTGCCCGTGTCCGCGATGATCGTCGGAGGTCGGTCGTGCACGGGCATGCCCCGACCGCCACACTGATGGGCATGCACCGCGCGACACCGGCCACGTTGTGAGTGAGACCAAAGAGGACAAACCAGGCGGCGAGAGCACGCTCACGGTTGTGCTGGCACTGCTGGTCAACCTGGCGATCGCGATCATGAAGGCGATCGCCGGGCTGATCACCGGATCGGCCGCGATGCTCGCCGAAGCGGCGCACTCGGTCGCCGACACGTTCACCGAGGCGTTGCTGCTGACCGCGTTGCGCACGTCCGCGCGACCGGCCGACCGCGCCCATCCGTTCGGCTACGGCAAGGAACGCTACTTCTGGTCCCTGCTCGCGGCGGTGTCGATCTTCGTGTCCGGTGCCGTGTTCTCGTTCTACGAGGGCTTCTCCGCGATCTTCGGCGAACCGGTCGAGCAGGAGTCGCCACTTCTCGCGTACGTCGTACTGGCGCTGGCGTTCGCGCTGGAGACGGTGTCGTGGACGCAGGCCGTGCGCCAGACCCGGCGCAACGCCAAGGCCGAGAACCGCACGATGGTCGAGTACCTGCGGCACAGCGACGACCCGACCAGCAAAACGGTCCTGTTCGAGGACAGTGCCGCGTTGGTCGGCCTGCTGATCGCGTTCGCCGGGATCGGGCTACACCAACTGACCGGCTCGCAACTGGCGGACGGCATCGCGTCGGTCCTGATCGGTCTGCTGCTCGCCGTGGTGGCGTACCTGCTCAGCCGGACCAACCGGGGCCTGCTGATCGGCCGCCAGGCCGACCCCGTCCTCGTCCGCGCCGTGGGCAGGCGGCTGCGGGAGACGCCGGAGGTCGAGGCGGTCGTCGACCTGCTGACGATGACCACCGGCACCGACAGCGTGCTGGTCTGCGCCCGGCTCGACTTCGACGACAACCTGGGCGCGGCCGACCTGGAACGCGCCTGTGTGCGGATCGAGGCCGACCTGCGCGCCGAGTTCGCCGACCTGACCGAGATCTTCCTGGAACCCGTGCCGCGCAACGATCCTGACCTGCGCGCCAAGGTGCTGGCGCGCTATGGCGTCGAACTGCACGGCACGAAACCACAGCGACTACATGGTGGCGCCGGTGAGTGACCGCGGATCGCGCGCCCGCCACGCGCCGCGGTCGACAGCACGGACGAATCTGTCCACTGTGGAGTTGAACAGGTCCGGCTCCTCGAGGTTGGCCGTGTGACCGGTCTGCGGCAGCACGGCAAGGCCGGACGTGGGAATGGCCCGCTTGAGCATCAGGTCCGGCTCAAGACAGCCGTCGTCCTCGTCGCCGACCACGATCAGCACCGGCGTGGAGATCCGCGCCAGCTCGTCGCGGAGCGCGTACAACGACGGCCGTGACGCCTGCACGCCACGCATCGTCAACGCCGAACCGATCGAGGAGTGCCCGGCCAGCGCGTCGGCGAATTCCGCCCAGCCACGCGGGTTTTTGTTCTGCAACTGCACGCGAGCCGGGCCGACCGCGTACGTCGTGGCCACCTCCGCGGCGCCCTTGTGCTCGAACGAGTCCGCCGTCGCGTGACACTCGGCGCGGAATCCCTCCTGTTTCTCGGGTTGCGCGCCATAGCCCGCGCCCGCGACGACCGCCGACGCGACCCGCTCCGGGTGCCGCAGCACCAGATGCAACGCCGTGAAGCCGCCCATGGACAGGCCGACCACGTGTGCCTTGTCGACGCCCAGTCCGTCGAGGACAGCGACCGCGTCCTTGACCGCACGCTCCTGGGAGTACGCCTCCGGGTCGGTCGGGACGTCGGACGGCGGATAACCGCGGGCCGAATACGTGACGCAGCGGTGGGTGTTGGAGAAGTACCGCACCTGTGGTTCCCAGCTGCGATGGTCGCCCGCGAACTCGTGCACGAACAGCAGGGGGAAACCGGTCCCGGTCACCTCCGTGTGCAGCAACACCCCGTCGTCGGTCTCGATCCGTGCCACAAAGCCCTCCCATTACCCGGTTCAGTCGAGCGGCATCGCGCCCATGATGTGTTCGTACGTGACCTTGCGCGCCGCCTCGGCGTCGCCTCGCCGCAGCGCGTCGACGATCAGCTCGTGCTGGTCGATCGACTCGGCGCGGCCGCGTGCGACGCGGGGACCGCCGTGCAGTGCCTGCCACAGCAGGCGCATCAGCGACAGCAGCAGCGGACTGTGGGAGTACTCGTAGAGCGTGAAGTGGAACTCCCGGTTGAGATCCGGGTAGGTCGGGTCGTTCTCGGGGAGCGCGCGCATCCGCTCGTTCAGGTCGGTCAGTTTGGCGATCCCGGCCGCGTCGATCTTCGGCGCGGCCAGCGCCGCGCCGAGCGACTCCAGCGCCGCGCGGATCAGGAAGTTCTCCTCGGTCGATCCCGAATCGGCTTCCACGACCGTGAAGCCGCGGTGCGCGTCCCCGACCACAAGGCCTTCGGACTCCAGTCTGCGCATCGCCTCCCGCACGGGCGTCTGGCTGACGTGGAACCGCGCGGCGAGATCCCGCTGCCTGAGTTGCTTGCCCGCGGCCAGTTCTCCAGTGATGATCAACTCGCGGATCAGCGCGACCACCATGTCGGTCTTGCTGACATAGTTCAACGCCGGGTGTACGGACTCCGTCATATCCCCTCCTCAATCAGACCGCGCACCCGCTCCGCGGTCATCGGCAAACGCCCCACCGGACCGGTGAGGCCCAGCGCGTCCCTGATCGCCCCCGCGATCGACGCGCCGGCCGCGGTCAGTCCTCCTTCACCGGCCCCCTTCACCCCAAGGGGATTTCCCGGTGCCGGAGCGTCCTGGACCACCAGGATGTCGATCCGCGGCAGTTCGGCCGCGGTCGGCAACTGGTAGTCCATGAACGTCACCGCCTGTGGTTGTCCGGCATCGTCGTACCGGAACTCCTCCAGCAAAGCGCCACCAACCCCTTGTGCGACACCACCGAGTAGCTGACCCTCGACCAATGTCGGGTTGATCGCCCTGCCGACTTCGTACGCCACCAGGTAGCGCAACACCTTGACGTGCCCCGTGCCGGTGTCGACATCGACCAGTGCGAGGTGCACACCGTACGGATAGGTCATGTGCTCGACCTCGAACCTGCGCCTCGCCTGCAGCCCGGCGGGCTCGTCCTTCCGCAGATACGGACTACCTGGCCTGCATGCCTTCGCAACATCGGAGTACGACACGCTGACGCCCGGCGCGCCCTGAACGCCGAGCACGCCCGCCACGACCTCGATGTCGTCCTCGGACACTTCCAGCATCCGGGAGGCCACCCGGACCGCGCGTTCCCGCACCGCCACCGCGGCCTTGTGCACCGCGCTGCCACCGACAACTGTGGACCGGGAGGCCCATGATCCGCCGCCGAACGGCTGCAACGCCGTGTCGCCGTTGATCACCGTGACCACCGCGGGGTCCACCGCCAGCGCGTCCGCGGTCACCTGCGCCAGCACGGTCTCGATTCCTTGGCCGAGCGAGGTTCCGCCGGAGTGCACACGCACCTCGCCGGACGTGCCGACGATGACGTCGGCGGTGTCCTGCGGGCCGAGCCCGCTTTTCTCCAGGAACATCGCGACACCGAGACCGGCACGCCTGCCGCGTGCCTCACTACCCCGGGCCCGCAACGATTCCAGCTGGGACTGGTAGCCGAGCCGGTCGGCCTCCGCCATCGCCTTGTCCAGCAGGCCGACGTAGTCGCCCGAGTCGAGCACGACGTCCGTGCCGAGCGTGCTCATCGCCCTGCTGTGCGGCAGTTCGGCCGCGGTGAGCAGGTTCCTGCGCCTCAACAGCACGCGGTCGATGCCCATCCGGTCCGCGGCGACGTCGAACAACTGCTCACGCACCGCGGTTCCCTCGAACCGGCCGGGCGCGCGATACGTACCGCAAGGAGTCTTGTTGGTCAGCATGACGCGGATGCGCCCGTGGAACGCCGGAACGCGGTACGGGCCGGGCAGCATCGCCAGCGTCAGCTCGGGCACGATGATCCCGTGTGTCCTGGCGTACGCGCCGTTGTCGTGCAGCACGTCGTCCTTCAGACCAAGCAGTGTCCCGTTGTCGTCGAACGCCGCCGAGATGACGTGGCGCTGCTGGCGGGAGTGGTTGACGGCGACGAGGTGCTCGGCTCTGTCCTCCACCCACTTGACCGGGCGGCGCAGTGTCCGCGCCAGCCACGGCACCAGGAAGTCCTCGGGGTAGAACTCGCCGCGCACCCCGAAGCCGCCGCCGGTGTCCATCGCGTGCACGTGGATCAGGTGTTCGTCGATGCCGAGCATGCCCGCCAGCACGCCCCGGTTGAACACCGGCACCTTGGTCATGCCGAAGATCTGCAGCGCGCCCGTCGCCGGGTCGACGTCGGCGAGCAATGCCCGTGGTTCCAAGGGGACCGCGCTGTGCCTGCCGACGGCGAACTCGATCCCGACAACGTGGGCCGCCTGTGCGAACGCGGATTCCACGTCGCCGTAGCCCAGGTCGAACTCGGCGGCTTTCGTGCCGCTCGCCGTGTCCACTGTGACCGGGAGTTCCTCGATGTCCACCTCGACGGCCTCGGCGATGTCCTCGGCCGCGTACGGATCGTCCGCGAGCACCACGGCCACCGGTTCGCCGACGTAGCGGACCTCGTCGGACGCGAGCACCGGCTGCAGGAACTCGTCGAGGTCGATGCCCTGGACCTTCAGCCGGACCGGGATCCGCAGCCCCGGCGGCAGCTCACCGGCCGTGACCACACTGCCGCTGGGAGCGGTCCCAGGTTTTCGGATCGAGGTGATCCGGCCGTGTGCGACCGGCGAGCGCACCACGCGCATCCACAGCTGGCCCGGCCGGTCCTGGTCGTCGCCGAAACGACCGAGACCCCGCAACAGCCGTGGATCCTCCTTGCGCGGCAGGCGCTCGCCGATCGACGTCATCCCGCGCGCTCCTCGGCGACCTGCCTGACCGCGTCGACGATGCCCTGGTAGCCGGTGCAACGGCAGAGATTCGCCGCCATCACCTCGCGGACCTCGGACTCGTCGGGCAAACCGTCCTGTTCGGACAGATACGCCTCGGACAGCATCAGGAACCCCGGCGTGCAGAAGCCGCACTGCAACCCGTGGCACCGGCTGAACGCTTTCTGCAGGTCGGAAAGCTCCTCACCGTCGGCGAGACCTTCGACCGTGCGGACTTCGCAGCCGTCGGCCTGCACGCCGAACACCAGGCACGAGCGCACCGGCTCGCCATCGAGCAGAACCGTGCAGGCACCGCAGATGCCGTGTTCACAGCCGATGTGCGTGCCGGTGTAGCCGAGGTCGTGCCGCAGCACGTCCGCCAGCGTGCGCCGGGACTCGACCACGATCTCGTGCTCCGCGCCGTTGACCGTGAGGGCGATCAGGTGGATGTCCTTCATGACAGCACGTCCTCCGGCAAGACGGGAATGTGGTCGAACTCGACGCCGCGATGACCCATCGCGTCATTGATCGCGTTGAGCACGGCGGCGGGCGCGCCGATCGTTCCGCCCTCGCCCATCCCCTTGGAACCGTTCTCAGAGAACTGGGATGGCGTTTCCAGGTGGTGGATCTCGATCGGGCAGATCTCGGTCGCTGTCGGTACCAGGTAGTCCATCAGGGTCGCGCTCGTCGGCTGTCCTTCTTGGTCGAACGTGATCCGTTCGTAGAGCGCGGCCGCTATCCCTTGCGCGACACCGCCGCGCACTTGGCCGTCGACTACCAACGGGTTGATGATGACCCCACAGTCTTCCACGACCATGAACTTCCGCGCACGGATATCCCCGGTTTCCGGGTCGATCGAAACGAGCGTTGCGTGGCACGCATTCGAGAAGGTTCCCGGTGGGTCCGCGCTTTCCCGTGCTTCCAGGCCATATCGACATTCCACCGGCAGCAGGTGTGTCTGAAAATGGACAACCCTGGCCAGTTCGGCGATCGGCAGTGACACGTCCGGCACACCGCGCACGCCCGCGCGGCCGTCCGCGAGCTCGACGTCCCCCTCGTCGACCTCCAGCAGGTGCGCGGCCACTTTTCGCAGCCGCGCCGCCACCGCGTCGGCCGCCTTGCGGGCCGCGCCGCCGCCGATCACGATCGACCGGCTGCCGAAAGTGCCCCAGCCGTACGACGTCAGATCGGTATCGCCCTGTCGCAGCCGGACCTGGTCGGGGTGAATCCCCAGCTGATCTGCGACGATTTGCGCGAAGGTCGTTTCATGCCCCTGCCCGTGCGCCGATGTCCCGGTGGTCACGACGACTTCGCCGGACGGGTCCATTCGGACGTGCGCGGTGTCGTATCCGGGGGTCATCCGCATTCGCCGCTGCGACATCGTCGGCGTGCCGTAAGCAGTTCGCTCCGAGAAACAGGAGAAACCGATTCCGGCGAACAGTCCTTGCTCGCGCAGGCGGTCGCGTTCGGCGTACCAGCCCGCCTCGGTGATTTTTTTCTCGGTCAGGTCGAGGGATTCCAGATAGCTGCCCTCGTCGTACGTGATCTTGTTGACCCCGGTGTAGGGGAACTCACCAGGCATGATCATGTTACGGCGGCGGATCTGCAGCGGATCGACGCGCAGGCGCGCGGCCGCCTTCTCCATCAACCGTTCCATGACCAGCACGATCTGCGGTCGCGACACGCCACGGTATGGCGCGGTCGGTGCTTTGTTCGTCGCGAATGCCCTTCCGCGTGCCCGATAGGCGGGGACTTTGTAGATCCCGGGCAGTTCGGTCGCGGCCATCAGCGGTTCGACCGCGCACGTGAACGGGAAGACCGAGTACGCGCCGATGTCACAGCGGATGTCCGCGGCCAGGCCGAGAATCCGGCCGTCGGCGTCGAACGCGGCCGTGACGTCGTACTCCTGCTCGTGGCCGTGCACCGACGCGGTCAGGTTCTCCTGCCGGTCCTCCACCCAGACCACCGGGCGGCGCAGCCGCATCGCGGCAGCGGCGAGCACCACCTCCTCGCGGCTGACCACGCATTTCTGGCCGAACCCGCCGCCGACATCCGGCGCGATCACGCGGACACCGCGCTCCGGGATGCCCAGTGCCTGCGCGATTCCGGACCGGCACTGGTGCGGTACCTGTGTGGAGGTGTGCACAACGACCTGGCTGTCGCGATCGTCCCACTCGGTCATGGTCGCGCGGCCTTCCATGGGCAGCGCGGAAACCCGGGCGCTGGTGAACGTCGCCGACACGGTCAGCGTGGCGTCGGCGAAGATCGCGTCGAGCGCGGGATCCTCGAACATGACCAGGTCGACGAGGCAGTTCCCCGTTCCACTGTGGACTTCGACGGTGCCGCTGAGAGCGCTCCCGATATCCATCACGACCGGCCCGGTCGACCACTCGACCTCGACCGCCTCGACACCGTCCTCGGCCGCGTACGCGTCCTCGGCGATCACGACGGCCACCGGTTCGCCGACGAACCGGACCTGGTCGCCGGCCAGCATCGGCATCCTCGTCGGGACGAACTCGTCGCGCTCCAGTACCGACTGCAGGAACGGATCACCAAGGTCCTTGCCGGTCAGCACTTCCAGCACGCCGTCGATCCGCTTGGCGGCGCTGACATCGATCGAGGTGATCGTCGCCGCGGCGTGTGGGCTACGGACGAAAGCGGCGTGCAGCGTGCCCGCGCGGGCCATGTCGGCGACGAACCGCCCGCGCCCCAATAACATCCGGCGGTCCTCCTTGCGGGGAACCCTGGCCCCGACCCACGCCGTCATGCCGCCGCCTCCGCCAACGCCCTCGCCACGAGCGTCGCCGTGAGCTTCTTGCGGTACGCGCCGCTGCCGTGCCCGTCCGACGGCGGATCGACCTGAGCCGCGGCCGCTTCACCCGCCGCGCGCCAGGTTTCCTCGTCAGCCCGTTGACCGGCCAGGTCGACGTCGACCACCACCGGCTGCTGGCCGACTCCGCCGAGCACGATCCGGGACGTGAGCACCTCGTCCTCGGCCAGGTCGAGGCGCGCGCTCGCGGCGACGATCGCGAAGTCGCCCTGCCGCTGGGAGTACTCGGTCAGCGCCGCGTGCGGTGCCGGTTTCGGGAACCGGACCTCGACGACCATCTCGTCCGGCTGCGCGGCGGTCATGAAGAACCCGTGGAAGAACTCGGTCGCCGGGACCTCCCGCCGTCCCCTCGGCCCGTGCAGGACGATCCGGGCCTCAAGCAGGACAGCCAGCACGCACCACTCGGCCGTGGCGTCACCGTGCGCGATGCTGCCACCGAACGTGCCACGGCAGCGGATGGGGTAGTGGCCGATCCACCGCGCGGCCCTCGACAGCACGCGGAAGCCGTCGATCCGCGCCGTCTCGACGGCCCGGTGCCGGGTCAGCGCGCCGATCCGCAGGCCGTTCGCGTCCCGCTCCAGGTAGTCGAGGTCGGCGATCCGGGTGATGTCCACCAGTGCGCTCGGCCGCGCGAGCCGGAAGTTCATCATCGCGACCAGGCTCTGCCCGCCCGCCAGGATCTTGGCGTCCTCGCCGAGTTCGACCAGCTGCGCGACCGTGTCGCCCACGTCGTACGCGCGGTGGTAGGTGAACGCCGCTGGCTTCACGGGGCCCCTTCCGATATATTTGATATACCATATTTCATCATAGCCTCGTCCCCGAAACGATCAATCTGACGACGAAACCATTCTCATGGTTGTTTGTCAGTGGCGAACTTGTGCACAGGGAGGCGAGATGAGCGTTCCGTGGAGCGAAACATCCTGGCGGACACACCTGCCGGACGTACCGGATCCGTTGCCCTATGTGCAATCGCTCGGCGCATCGACGATCCCGTTGCTGGCCAAGGCCAGTGCCGCGCGCTTCCCGGACAAACCCGCGCTGGACATCGACGGCGTCGAGATCACGCACGGAGCGCTCGACGCCGAAGCCGCCACGGTCGCGGGCTGGTTCGCCGCGCGGTTCCCGCCCGGGACACGGATTGTGCTGTCCGGCCCGTCGTCGGTGGGTTTTGTCCGGTGCTACCTGGGAGCTTTGCGCGCGGGCATGGTCGTCGTGCTGGCCAATCCGGCGTACACCGCGTCAGAACTCGCGCACCTGGTCGCCGACTCGGGCGCCGCGCTGACGCTCACGGACTTCGACGCCATGTCCGGTGATCCTGTCGAGCCCGTCGGCGGGCCGGATGACGTGGCCGTTCTGGCGTACACGTCCGGAACGACCGGAAAGCCCAAAGGTGTTCCGCTGACCCACCGCAACCTCCTGACGTCCATCCGCTCCGCGATGGCGGCGTGGCGATGGTCGGCCGACGACGTGCTCACGCACGCGTTGCCGCTGTTCCACCAGCACGGACTCAGCGGTGTGCACGCGACGCTCATCGCCGGGTCGTCCGCGCGGCTGTTCTCGAAGTTCTCCGACGCGTTGGTCACGTCGATGCGGTCGGCGACCGTGTTGTTCGCGGTCCCGACGATCTACGCACGCCTTGTGTCCACGCCGGAGGCGTTCTCCGGCTTGCGGCTGTGCGTCTGCGGCTCGGCGCCGTTGAGCACCGCGCTGGCCGAGCGGTTGCCGCGCGTGCCACTGGTTCGGTATGGCACAACGGAATCAGGACTGGACGTGTCCAATCCGGTCGACACGCCACGCGGTGACACGGTGGGAATCCCGTTGCCCGGTGTGCACGTCCGGCTGGTGGACGAGGAGATCCAGGTGCGCGGGCCGCAGGTGTTCGCGGGCTATTGGGGCGATGTGGACGATCCGTTTACGCCGGACGGCTGGTTTCGCACCGGCGATCTCGGTGAGATCGTCAACGGACACCTGGTGATCAAGGGGCGGAGCAAGGAGCTGATCATCACCGGCGGGATGAACGTGTACCCCCGTGAAGTGGAACTGGCCCTTGAGGAGCACCCCGCGGTGGAGGCGGCGGCCGTTGCCGGGCTGCCGGATCCGCAGTGGGGCGAGCAGGTCACCGCGTGGGTCGTGCTTCGCGGCGACGCTGACCTTCAGGCGCACGCCCGGTCGTTGTTGGCGCCGTACAAGGTGCCCAAGCAGTTCTTCGAAGTGGCTTCCCTGCCACGCAACCACATGGGCAAGATCGACCGCAAACGCCTGGCCTCCCCGCTGCGGCGGGCTGTCGAGCTTGGCGCGTTCGTGTCGGTTTCCGACGCACCGCAGGGGATCGCGGTGGCAGTCAAGGACAACATCGCTCCGGACGCGATCGTCTGGCAGCGCCTGACCGAGGCGGGCTGCTCCTCGATCGGCCGGACTTCCCTGCCGGAGCTGGCGTATTCGGTGCTGACACCAGGATGCGCGAACCCCTGGGATCGTTCCCGGCACGCTGGTGGCTCGAGCGGCGGGTCCGCTGTCGCGGTCGCCGTCGGCGCGGTCCGCTACGCGTTGGGCACCGACACCGGCGGTTCGATCCGCATCCCGGCCGCGTTGTGCGGAGTGGCCGGACTCCGGCCGACGTACGGAGTTCTGCCGATGGACGGCATCGCTCCGTTGGCGCCGTCGCTGGACACCGTCGGCCCGATCGCGTTGACGGCGGCGGACTGCCTGTGGATGTTCACGGCGATGGGCGGAGTGGCCGCGCCTGTGCCGTCTTCGTTGCGTGTCGGGTACAGCCTTCGGTTCTGCGCCGAGGACGTACGCGCGGTGCTGGAGTCGGCGATGGCCGCGCTGACGGAGATCTCCTTCACGCGGATCGAGATCCCGGACGCCCGCCTCGCCGCGTCCTCGCTGATGCAGTCCGAGGCCCGCGCGCTCTACTGGGCCCACCGGGATTCGCTGTCACCGCACCTGGTCGACATCCTCAGGCCGTCCTCGCCGGTCGTCCCGTTCGACGAATGGGCCTTTCCGGACGACCTGGACGCGATCCTGCTTCCGGTGACGCCGATCCCGGCGGCACCGGTCGGCACCGGGGGACTGGAGTCGATGTACTTCCGGTTCACCGCACTGGCCTCGATCACCGGCCTGCCCGCCTTGTCGGTGCCCGCCGGACTCACCGGTGGACTGCCGGTCGGCGCACAACTGATCGGCAGTCCGGGCACCGAATCGATACTCTGCCAGCTGGGGACCATGATCGAACGGACGGCGGCCGGACAAGCCCTCGCCTCAGCGCGAGCAGATCTGGTATATCAAATATCAACCCCTGCGTGAGGAGTCGTCGATGGACCTGCAGCTGACGGACAAAGTCGCCTTCGTGACCGGAGCGGGCAAGGGCATCGGCCGGGCCGTCGCCGAACACCTCGCCGCCGAGGGAGCGGACGTGGTGATCACCGCGCGGACCGCCGAATCCCTTGAGGCGACAGCGAAGGAGATCTCCGCGGCGAGCGGCCGGTCGGTCGTGCCACTGGTGGGCGACATGAGCAGGACCGAGGACGTCGAACGCTGCGTCGCGGCGACACTCGAACGCTTCGGCCGGATCGACACGCTGGTCACGTGCGCGGGCAGCTCCCCGGGCGGCCTGCTGGAGGACCTGACCGAAGAGCAGTGGATGTCCAGCCTGAACCTGAAGTTCATGGGCTACGTCCGTTCGGTGCGCGCGGTCATCCCGCACATGCGCGAGCGTGGCTCGGGATCCATCGTGCTCGTCGTCGGAAACGACGGCCTGAAGCCGAGTTACTGGGAGCTGACGGCAGGCGTGGCGAACGCGGCCGACATCAACTTCGCCTCGTCCATCGCCGAGCAGTACGGCCGCTACGGCGTCCGGATCAACACGGTCAACCCCGGCCCAGTGAACACGGACCGCTGGGACACCCTGGAAAAGGCCTTCGCCAGGGACAAGAAAGTCAGCCAGGACCGCGCGCACGAGCTGGCCACCGGCTCGATCCCGGTCGGCCGGATCTGCGAGCCGGACGAGGTCGCGGCACTGGTGGCGTTCCTCGCCTCGCCACGGGCTAGCTTCATCAACGGCGCTCACATCCCCGTCGACGGCGGGCAACGTAAGGCATTGATGGACATCTCATGAAGCTGACCAACGAAGTCCACATCGCGCAGGACCCGGCAACGGTCTTCTCGACGCTGCTGGACGTGGAGCGGGTGGCCGGATGCATGCCCGGCAGCAAACTGACCGGTCGCGTGGACGACTCGACCTACACCGGCGAAGTGAAGGTGAAAGTCGGGCCGCTCGGCGTCGCCTACGCGGGAACGGTGAAGTTCCTGTCGGTCGACGAGTCCACCCGCACAGCGGTCCTGAAGGCCTCCGGTCGCGAGCAACATGGCCAGGGCAACGCGGACGCTCACGTGACAGCACGCGTGCTGCAGGACGGCGACGGCTCGAAGGTGTCGATCGAGACGGACCTGATGATTCGCGGCAAGGTGGCACAGTTCGGGCGTGGCGTGATCGGCGAGGTGTCGCAGCGGCTGATCGACCAGTTCGCGCAGAACGTGGAGAAGTCCTTCGACAGCCCAGCGGCCACTTCAACCACCTCGGCCACCCCGGCCACCGAACCGGAGGCCCTCGACGGCGCGGCGCTCGTGCTGGTGCCGTTGTTGAAGCGGTTCGCTCCCGTCGCGGCGGGCGTGGCCCTCGGCTTGGTGGCCGGACTGAGCCTGCGACGCAAGCAGGTGATCGAAGTGATCATCCGCCGGGCACAGTAGCGAGACCGTGGTCTCAATTGCCCTGGTCCATCGCAGTGGGCAAAGCGGAAGGGCTGCCTCCCGAGACTGGGAGACAGCCCTTCTGACCTGCTAAAACTAAGCTGGAGCGGATGACGGGAATCGAACCCGCGTATTCAGCTTGGGAAGCTGATGTTCTACCATTGAACTACATCCGCGAACGCCTGACCGAGCATACACAACATCAGCTCCGGGGCGCAGCTAGGGTGTGGGCGTGCTGCTGAGTGATCGTGATCTGACCAAGGAGCTGGAGTCGGGACGGCTGGGGCTTGCGCCCTACGACCCGGCCATGTTGCAGCCCTCGAGTATCGATGTACGCCTTGACCGGTTCTTCCGGGTGTTCGACAACACCAAGTACACGCACATCGACCCGGCGCAGCAGCAGGATGAGCTGACGTCGCTGGTCGAGCAGGAGGGTGAGGACCCGTTCGTCCTGCACCCCGGTGAGTTCGTGCTCGGCTCGACCTACGAGTCGGTCACGTTGCCCGACGATCTCGCCGGGCGGTTGGAGGGCAAGTCGTCGCTCGGCCGTCTTGGCCTGCTCACGCACTCCACCGCGGGCTTCATCGACCCCGGTTTCTCCGGGCACATCACGCTTGAGCTGTCCAACGTCGCCAACCTGCCGATCACGTTGTGGCCCGGTATGAAGATCGGGCAGCTGTGCCTGCTCCGGCTGTCCAGTGCCGCCGAGTTCCCGTACGGCTCCCAGAAGGCCGGGTCGCGTTATCAGGGACAGCGAGGGCCGACGCCGTCAAGGGCGTACATGAACTTCCACCGGGTGGATACAAGGCGCGACACAAGCGGGTGAAGTAGCCGCCGAAGCAGTGTCCGCGGCGGCGTTCGCTGACAGACTCGGCCGGTATGCGTCACGTGCTGGTCGGGCTGATGTTGTTGGCAGGCTTGGCAGGCGGCGCGCGCGCTGCCGAGGCGCAGCCGTTCACGCAGGCGTACACGAAGATCCTCAACGGTGATTTCCTCAGCGTTGGCAGCGGTTCTCTGCGTTGTCCGGTGGCGGCGGACAACGCGCCGACCACCGGCGAGGGCAACACGCCGCAGGCCTGCGCCGACGCGGCCAACCGCGGCAACGACCGGGTGAACGACAACTTCTTCATGCAGTGGTCGGATGTGGACAGCGATCCGGCCACGTACAACTCCAGCACCGCGACGCCACGGCTGCCCGCCGGGGCCAAGGTGGAGTACGCCCGGCTGAGCTGGGGCGGGAACACCGGTGTGTTCGCGGACTCCACCGTGAAGATGTGCCAGTCGCGGGAGGCCGACACGCCCGCGATCCTGCCGTCCGGCGGTCCGAACCAGCCGGTGCGACTCACGGTCGGGGCCACGACGGCGGACGTCACGCCCACGACGTTCCGCACCGACGCGCCCGGCACGTTTCGCGGGTCGAGCCAGCTGTACTCCGCGTCCGCCGATGTGACAGCCGCCTTCGCCACGAACACCGGGCCGGTGACCGTGGCGAATGTGTGGACTCCCAGAGGTTTCGGCTGCACCGGCGGCTGGTCGCTGCTGCTGGTGCACAGCGAGCCGGGTGCGGCCAAGCGCCAGGTGCTCGTGTACGACGGGCACGTCCGGCAGAACACCGGCGACGAGACAACCACGTTGCAGGTCAACGGGTTCCGCGCGGCCACAGCCGAGGCCAGGATCGGTTTGACCGCGTACGAGGGCGACTGGGGCCTTGGCGGCGACCGGTTCCTGGTCAACGGCACCAGCCAGGGCGACAACTTCTTTGTCTCCCAAGCCGAAGGCAGCCCGAACAACTTCAGTGTCGACACGCGGACGATCTCTGCGCCTGTCCCGGTCGGCGCGACCACGCTCGACCTGGCGTTCGCCACCACAGGTGACAGCTACCTCGTGCAGAGCGTCGTGGTGTCCGTCGCCGTGCCCGAGTTGCAGGTGTCGGTGGCGGCGGACAAACCTGCCGTGCATCCGGGCGACCAGGTGACGTTCACGACCACGGTCACCAACTCGGGTGGAGTGCCGGTGCGGGACGTGCGGGCGGACTGCGCGAAGATCGCCGCGCTCGACCCCGGACAGTCCCAGGCAGTCACGTGTCAGCTCGCCGCGCCACCGGACGACTTCCAGCACACGGTCGCCGTCGTCGGCACCACCGCGATCGGTGAGGTGGAAGGGGCCGCGTCAGTGCCGGTGGAGGTGCTCAACCCGGCGGTCAAGCTGACCAAGCAGGCTGACAAAGCCGCGTACCGAGTCGGCGACACCGTCACCTTCACCATCACGGTCGGCAACGCGGGTGACACCCCGTTGACCGGAGTCGAGGTCATCGACGCGAAGACACCCGCCTGCGCGCGGACACTGCCCGAACCAGGGACGTTCACCTGCACAGCGACGGCGCCGCTGCCGGATGACGTGAACGTGGCCGAGGTGAGCGCGGCCGACCGGCTCGGCAAGCGCGTCACCGCCACGGCACAGGCGCCGGTCAAGGTGATCCACCCGAACGTCCAGATCACCAAGGACGCAGCGCCGGGCATGGTGCGGCACGGCGACACCGTCACGTTCACCATCACCGTCCGGAACACGGGTGACACGCCGCTGTCCGCGGTTGGCGTGGTCGACGACGTTCCCGGTTGCGGCAAGGACGTCGGCCAGCTCGGCGCGGGCGACGCCCAGACCTACACGTGCACGCAGGTGGCGGGGGCGACGGGCACGACGACCAAGGCGACCGTGACCGGCACGGACATCACCGCGCGGACGGTCACCGCAGGCGATGACGCGTCCTACACCGTCATCCATCCGGGTATCTCGATCGTGCTGACCACCGCCGGGCCGTACAAGCCCGGCGACGCGGTCACGTTCACGGTCAGTCTCCGCAACACGGGTGACGTGCCGCTCACCGACGTGACCGTTGCGGACGCCGTGGCGCCTGACTGTGCCAGGGCGGTCGGTGAGCTGAAGGACAAGGCCGAGTACACGTGCACGATGACCGCGCCTCCGGACGACGTCACCAACATGGCCACAGCCACGGGCAAGGCACCCGTTGGGCCGCCTGTGAGCGGTGTGGGGGCCGCGTTCGTGGATGTCCTAACGCGGTAGTTCGTCCTGCCGCATGAGCCGGTGGACGGGTGGGAGGGTGGCGCGGCGTTCGCCGGTCAGGCCGTCGATGATCGTGGCGATGCCCACCAGGGACGCCCCGCACTCGGCGACCATCGACTGGGCCGCGGCCGCCTGGCTGCCGGTCTCGATCCAGTCGTCCACGAGGAGCACCCGGTCGCCCGGCCCGAGCGAGTCGCGCTGGATCAGCAGCTCGGTCTCGTTGCCCCGGTAGTCCACCGATGTCACGCGCCGCACCTTCGCCCCGGGGAAGATCGAGCCCCGTTTCCTGATCGCGGTGAACCCGACGCCCAGTGCCACGGCGACCGCCCCGCCGAGCAGGAAGCCACGGGACTCGATGCCCGCGACCATCGTCACGTCGGAGCCCTCGTACGGCTCGGCCAGTCCGGCCACGATCTGACGAAGTGCGGACGGATCACGGAAGACGGCCCACACGTCGGCGTGGCCGTCGATCCAGCGGAACCGGGAGAGCATGGGAACCATCATCGACTATTGGTGATCGGTTCTGTGCGGGGTGTCACAACCGGGTGATTTTGTTCGCCGACCTGCCGAAGTGAATTGTCATCAAGATCTCATACCCCAAAGAGCAACCTCGGCCGAATTGGATGACCGATGGTATGTCAATCACCCTCGGATGGTAAAAACAAAAAGTAACCGCCGTTACACGTAATGCAACGGCGGTCACGTAGAGCTGATAATTGAAGACGTGAGTTAACCCGTAGTGGTGACCATGACCGGGCGACTGGCCGTGCCGACGACACGGTTGCGTCCGGTTTCCTTGGCCACGTACACCGCCGCGTCCGCCGCGGCGAGCACCTCGTCGAGGGTCTGCCCGGCATCGGGGAACGCCGCGACACCGATCGACGCGGACCGGTCGGTGATCAGGACCGACGAGCCGTCGTTGGTCTGCGAGCTGACCACCAGCTCGGTGATCAGGCCGCGGATCCGCTCGGCCGCCATGACCGCCTCGAGCTCGGAGGCGCCGCTGAGCAGCACGGTGAACTCCTCGCCACCGAAGCGGCCGACCAGGTCGTGCGACCGGGTCTCGCGCTTGAGCAGGTCCGCCAGCGCGATCAGCATGTCGTCACCGGCCAGGTGGCCGTAGGTGTCGTTGATCTTCTTGAAGAAGTCCAGGTCGATCATCAGCACGCTGAACTCGCCGCCGGTCCGGCTGGCGCGGGACACTTCCTGGATGCCACGCTGGTGCCACGCGGTGGCGTTGAGCAGGCCGGTCTTCTGGTCCTTCGACGCCAGCTCCTCCAGCTGCTTGGCCAGCACCGAGCGCTGCAGGACGAACATCGGCACGAACGTGACCAGCGCCATCAGCGGCTGGTTGACCAGGGCGATGACCATCATGCCGCCGATGCACAGGGTCGCCATGTCCAGCAGGTTGTCGTCCCAGCTACCGACGATCCGGTTGGCACTCGCCTTCTCCGGCGCGGCCAGGTACAGACCGCCACCGGTGATCGCGGTGTTGACCAGGAAGTACATCGCCCCCGCGACGCACACGGCCGCGGCGGCCACCTCGGTGTCGCCCGCGAGCGGGCTCGCACCGAAGAACGCGTGCGTCACCCAGCTAGCGACGAAGCAAGTCAGCGTTACTGTTGTGGCGTTCGTCATAATGCGGTGCGGGGCCACGTGCTGGATCCCCGACCAGCTGCGGATGCCCAGGTGCAGGTAGAAGGCGAAGGCCAGCGCGGCGATCAACTGGGGCGGCAGCAGCAGGATGGCGGGCAGCATCCAGACCGACGTCATGTTGATGTGCGGCGTGACGTTGAGTGAACGACGGGCACGCTCGATCTTGCGGCTCGTCTCGGCCTGCAGTACCCCCAGTACCGCGAGCACGCCGAACATGAGAAGTTGCTGGTTGGTGACCGGCATGAACGCGATCGCGGCGACCGTCAGCGCCAGCGTGAGCGCCTCGGTCGTCAGGGTGTAGGCAACCCAGCGACTGGGGCGTTCCCACAACGCCCAGTCACGGACGGGCACCCATTGTCGCCTCGCCGGTTCCGCTCCAGTAGTCATCCGTCCCCCAAAACCCCTCATTGTCGCGCTAGGCGAACTACCCGTTTACAGACAGTTTCCACCGGATAGCAGGCTGACGACAAGGGCCATAGGTGTGTATTTTCTGATAGTCAGCAAAGGGAAAGGTGAGCACTAATGGCCAGCACCAAGGATCAGTGATGTCTCCGCGCCAGGCCTCCACCTGCCGCGGCTGACGGCCACACCCACTGAAACGTCATGAACGATTTCGTGGGTGTGGTGTCACTGACTTACCCACCGCTCCGGATCCTTCCGGATGCTTCGATGCCACGCGATCGCCAACGGGACCGCTGCCAGCAGTCCGGCGGCCCCGAAGACCGCGACTGTGGTCTGCGGCGTCGTCATGTCCGTGACAACACCTCCTATCAGAGGCGAGACGCCCAGTACGGTCGTCAGGCCGGTGTTCGACAGGCCCATCACCTGCGCCCGGCTCGCGTCGGGCACGGCGAGCGAGAGCGAGGCCGTGGCCTGCATCAACGCCACAGTACCTATGCCCCCCGACAGTACGAAAACGACCAGCGAGACGACGAGTCCCGGTTGCAGGAAGCACAGCAACAGGGGCACAGCCGCCGCCAGCGACAACAGGCCCGGCAGCCGTGGCCGGACGGACGTGGGCACCCACCGGGTGAAGATGAAAGCGCCCAAAACGCTGCCCAAAGGGTCACTCGCAAAGATCAGGCCAGTGGCTACGCCGCCACCACCGAACAGCTCGGCGTACGGCGCGGCGATCCCCTCGTAGACCGGCAGCAGGCCCATCAGCCACGTGATCAGCAGCAGCGTCCGCAGGCCGGGATCGGCGAACACCACCTTGCTGCCCCGGCTGATCGAGCCGAAGAACGACGGCCGGTCCTTCTTGCTCGCCGCGGGCGGCCGGTTGTGCATTCCCACGCGCAGGACCACGGCGGACACCACGAACGTGCCCGCGTCGAGCACCAGCGCGATCCTCGGGTCGATCTGGGAGATCAGCACACCGCCGCCGAAGAACCCGAGCATCTGCCCGGCCTGGGTGGTGATGTTGCGGATGGCCATGCCGGTGATGAACCGGTCGCCCTTGAGGATGTCGGGCAACGTCGCGAGCTGGGAGGCCTTGAACAGCGGGTTGAGCAGTGTCGCCGAGGCGACCAGCACGCACATCGCCCAGAAGGGCATCCCTGGGACGGCGACCAGCAGGATCAGCGCGGCCCTGAGCACGTCCGCCGTGATCATCACGTTGCGCCGGGAGAAGCGGTCGGCCAGCCCGGTCAGCAGGACGCCGCCAAGCAGCGACGGAGCGAAGGTCAGCGCATAGGTCAGGCCGGTCAGCGTCGCCGAGCCGGTCTGCTTGAAGACCAGGATCGACAGCGCGACCCTCGCCATCTGGTCGCCGATGATCGACAGGACCTCGGCGAACCACAGCGCTCGAAACTCAGCTACGGCGAACACGTCGCGGAACGTGACTCGCCCCGGTGCTTCCGTCACTCACCGACCCCTTATGTACGCCCCGCCGGTTACCGACTGACGGGACCTTAGATGCTTGCCGTCACGAGTCAATCACAAAGCGTCAGACGACAGGCCCAGCGTGTCGCATTGTTGCCGCAGCGGCTGTCCCGTACGCGAGAGTGACTCGGGAAATCGGCTTACGGTTCCATGCCCGATCGGTCATGCACCACGGCCGTTCGGATCGATCCGGACGACGACACCGGGCAGGTCGACGATGACGGCGTTCAGCTCGCCGCGGGTTCGCGCGGCCATCGCTGTGCCGAGCCGGTCGGCGAACCCGTCGATCTCGATCAGGCCCCTGGCCAGCGCTTTGTTCAGCAGCCCCGCCACGTGCTCCCGCTCGGCGTCGGAAACCCGCAGATCACGCGGGTCCACCTGGTCGCGCGGTCGTGCATCATCCACCACGGCCACACGGTAGCGAAATGTCTTAGTCCCCGAAACGTTGCGCCGGACGAACCGATCCACTTTGGACCATTAGCACGCTGCGATGCTGGTCCATCCGGTCCAGCACGACGACGTGGGCGGACAGCCGTGCCGTCCGCCCGCGCCGCGTTGCCAATCCGGTTGGCAACTCCTTGCTTTACTTCGCCGTCGCCACTTCGGGGGCGGGGTCGTCCGATTCGAGCGTGTCGATCAGCTGGTCGCGGTCGCCGGTGCGCTCCGGGAAGAACAGTCCACCCAGGACGTAGATCACGGTCGAGGTCAGGATCGGGTATGCGACCAGTGCCTCTTTGGACACCGCGACACCGCTCTTCTGCGAGATGAACAGCACCGCCCACACGCCGAGGCCGAGCAGCACGGCGGACAGCGCGGCCCGCGGGCCGGACCGGCGGAACCACGGCAGCAGGCCGAGCATGAGCGGGATGCCGATCACACCGACGGTCGCCGCGACCACGTCGACCACGATCTTGATCACCACGCCGGTGCCGCTCGTGCTGATCGCGATCAGCATGCTCACCGCGATGAACAGGAACGTGGTGATCCTGGCCAGCTGCAGCTGAGCGGCCTCACCGAGCCGGGTGATGCCCTTCCAGATCCTCGGCAGCATGTCGCGGGTGATCACCGCGGAGATCACGTTGGCGTCCGAGGACACCATCGCCATGGTGTGCGAGAAGAACCCGGCCAGCACCAGGCCGACGAGTCCGGCGGGCAGCATCTGGACGCCCATCGCGACGTACGCGTCGTCGGCGTTGCCGAGACCGGGCACGATCAGCGGCGCCGCCCACATCGGCAGGAACAGCACCAGCGGCCAGACCAGCCACAACACGCTGGACAACGCCGCCGAGCGGCGCGCGGCCGAGCCGTCCGGCGCGGCCATGTAGCGCTGCGCCAGGTTCCACATGCCGCCGTTGTACTCGAGCGTCTTGATCAGGAAGAGCGCGAGGAAGAACGTGATCGTGTACGGCCCGGCCAGCGGCTCGCTGTTCTGCGGGGGCAGGTGGCCCCACATGTCCCAGATCCACGAGACGCCGCCGAAGTGGGCGATCACCGCGCCGAACATCGCGAACCCGGCGACCGCCTGGATGATGAACTGGCCGAAGTCGGTGAGCGCGTCCGCCCACAGGCCGCCGATCACCGAGTAGATCATGGTGACCGCGCCGATCAGGATGATTCCCCACGTCACCGGGACACCGGCGAACCCGCGCAGCAGCACGGCGACAGCGGCCCACTTGGCGGCGATGTCGACGACCTTGAGCAGCGAGCCGGACCACGCCAGCACCTGCTGGGTCGGCACGTTGTAGCGCCTGGCCAGGTACTCCAGCGGCGAGGCCACGCCGTGCTTTGACCTCAACCGGTTCCAGCGCGGAGCGAACAGCCAGGCACCGATGCCGACGCCGACACCGATCGTCAGCGCCCACCAGATGTAGACGGTCAGGCCGTACTTGTACGCCTCACCGGCGAACGCCACGAACATGACGGCGCTGTAGCCGGACATGTGGTGCGAGATCCCGGAGAGCCACCACGGCATCTTGCCGCCCGCGGTGAAGAAGTCACTCGTGTTGGTGATTCTGGCTTTCGACCAGACGCCGATCGCCACCATCACGAAGAAGTACCCGACAACGACTACCCAGTCCAGGGCGACCATCGCACCTCCAACGTCGTCCAGCGCTCGGCTTGTGACGTACGTCTTACGGACGCGTGACAGCACGGGGGAAGGTCTCGGCTACAACTGAGTCACATTCGTGACTCGCTTTCATGTAGGTGAATCGTTAGCCTTGCGTAGAGTTCCCATCGCCCGGTCCACCTCCCAAAACGCGCGCAGCGACCGGATCAGCCCGTCCGCCCCGACCCGGTAGACGAACACGCCCTCGGTGGCGACGCGCATGTCACCGGGCAGGAAGGCGTGGATCGTGCCGACGTTGGCGACCTCGTCACCGGCGGCGAACGAGTCGTCGATGTCGAACTCGAACCGCTCGACGTTGGCGACCGTTTTGTCCCAGAAAGCCCGGATAGCGTCGTGGCCGTGGTGGCCGAGACCGGTCGGGTCGATCGGCGAGACGCCGACCGGGTCCTCGATCACGGCGTCCGGCGCGAACAACGCCACCCATTCGTCCTTCGCGCCACGGCTGACCGCGCTCATCGAGCGGCGGGACGCGGTGCGGGCCGGATGCTCGGTCTCGGTGGCCTTCCAGGTCACGGCGGTCATCGGCGAAGCCCCTTTCAGATCTTGTGCAGGATCTCGTCGGCGAAGCGCTTCATGCCGTCCTTCTTGGCGGCCAGGTCACCGTCCATGCCGACGCCGTAGAACACCCACGGCGCCACGAGCACGTCCGTGACACCGATATCGGCCTGCTGGCGGTAGCCGTCGACGCCGAACCGGTCGATGCAGACGGCCTGGATCTCGAAGGGCCCGTCGGCCCGCTCGTACTCGGCGCGCAACTGGGCGAGCCGATCGATGACGGCCTTCAGGTCGTCGAACTTGATCATCGCCGAGGTCCAGCCGTCGCCGACGCGCGCGGCCCGGCGCAGCCCGCGCTCGGTGTGCCCGCCGACGTAGATCGGCACGGGCTCGCTCGGCGCCGGGCTCATCCGCAGCCTGTCGAAGTCGAAGTACTCGCCGTGGTACTCGACCATCCCGCCGCCGAGGACGAGTTTCAGCACGTCAATGGCCTCGTCGACGCGTGCGCCGCGGTCAGCGAACGGCGCGCCGCACCACTCGAACTCCTCGGGCGTCCAGCCGATGCCGACGCCGAGTCCGAACCGGTTGCCGGTCAGGCACGCGACCGACTGCACCTGACGGGCGAGCAGCAGCGGGTTGCGCGGGCCGAGCTTCAGTACCTGCGTGTAGAACCTGATCTCATCGGTGACGGCACCCATCGCCGCTGCGGCGACGAGCGGGTCGACCCACGGTGTCTGCTCGTTCCAGAACCGCGCGCCGTCCGGTGTGTACGGATAGTCCTCTGACACCTTCTCGGAATAGAAAATCGAGTCTGGCAAGGCAATCGCCGAGTATCCGCACTCCTGTGCGGTACGCGCCAGCTCGGTCAGCTGATCAAGCGGACTCAGCGCGATGGCGACCGTGAACTTCATGGCGATGCCGTCCTTCCCCGCGTCAACAGGAAGGGCAACTGTAACGTGTTCTACTTCTTGCTGTCACCGTCTGGGCGATTGAGGAACACGACGCCGCGGTCGAGATCTACAAGGTGCGGCGGCGCGCCGTCCTGCTCCTCCTCGCGCATCAGGGACTGCGTCACGCGCTGATCGAGCTCGACCCGCTTGCTGCCGTGGAGGAACGCCGTGAACTCGTCGAAGGCGAGCCCGGACAGTGGCGTGCCGGACTTGCGCGACCGGCGGATCCGGCGCCAGACCAGTTCCATGATCGCCATCGCGACCAGCAGCACCGCGAGGGCGGGCAGTGACACGCCCCACATCATGTCCATGCCTGGCCAACGGCTGTCGACAGTCGACTGTTCCGGTCCACGGATCGGGATTCATCCCCAGGTTATCCCCCGCGGGGGTGAGTTTTTGTGTTACCGGCGGTCACAGACGACTACAACGTCATTACTCGGGTCGCCCGACGTCGCACTATCGGACGAGTGACTTGGCGTGGAGGCGCGGATGGTGAACAACATCGACCACCGCCAGGTGCGACCGACTGGCGCGGTTGTCACTGGGCGGTCGACAGAAGGCGGACTGGGTATCGCCTTGGTCGACTCGATTCCGCTCGTCCGCGAGGGCCTGTCCGCGCTGGTGATGCGGACACGGGGCCTGCGGTGGGTCGGCGCGGCGGGCAGTCCGCATGCCGCGTTGCAGCTCTGTGAGCGCTTCCGGCCGCACGCGGTGATCATCGACTCCGGGCTCGACCCGCGCTGGCACCTGTCCAGGATGCTGATCGGCAACGACTCCGACCTCGGCGTCCTGCTGATGATCCGCGAGACGCAGCGCAACACGCAGTACATCGCGGGCGCGATCGCCGCGGGCGTACACGGCGTGATCTCCCGGCGCAGCGAGCCGCCGCAGCTGATCCAGGCGATCCAGCGGGTGCACGCCGAACGCCGCTACATCGACCCGACACTGGCCCCCGCGCTGGGCTCGCCGAAGGGCAAGGGCGGCCCGGTGATGACCACGCACGGCCAGCAGCCGCTGTCCCGGCGCGAGTACCAGGTGCTGCAGCTGATCGCGGACGGCCTGGAGAACCAGGCGATCGCCAAGGTGCTGTACGTCTCGGTGGAGACCGTCCGGACCCACGTGAAGAGCATCCTGCGCAAGCTGTCCGCACGAGACCGCACGCACGCGGTTGCGGTGGCGTTCCGTTCCGGAGTACTCACGGTCAATCAGGAAGACCATCCGTACTGACCTGAAGGCGCGTCTGCTTCACCACATCGGCGGGATCCGCTTGCTCAGGTTACCGGCAAGTAATATCCTGTTGTTACCGGCGAGTAGCACAAGCCTGCCCCGGAAACGCAGACACACAGGGGAGCGATCCAATGGCCCACTACAAGAGCAACGTTCGCGACCTGGAGTTCAACCTCTTCGAGGTGTTCAACGTCCAGGAGCGGCTCGGCACCGGCCCGTTCGCGGAGTCGGACGAGGACACCGCGCGTGGCGTGCTGGCCGAGCTGAACAAGGTGGCCGTCGGGCCCCTCGCGGACTCCTTCGTCGAGGGTGACCGGCAGGGCACCACGTACGACCCGAAGACCTTCTCGGTGACGCTCCCCGAGTCGTTCAAGAAGTCCTACCAGGCGCTGTGGGACGGCGAGTGGTACCGGATCGGCCTGAGCAACGACCTCGGCGGCCTCGGTATCCCGCCGTCGGTGACCTGGGCGGCTGCCGAGCTGATCCTCGGTGCCAACCCGGCGCTCTTCATGTACATGGCCGGCCCGAACTTCGCCGAGGTCATGCACCGCAACGGCAACGAAGAGCAGCAGCACTGGGCCGAGCTGATGATCGAGCAGGGCTGGGGCGCCACGATGGTGCTGACCGAGCCGGACGCGGGCTCCGACGTCGGCGCGGCGCGCACCAAGGCCGTGCTCCAGGAGGACGGCAGCTGGCACCTGGACGGCGTGAAGCGGTTCATCACCTCGGCCGACCAGGACATGACCGAGAACATCATGCACCTGGTGCTGGCCCGCCCGGAGGGCCCGGGAATCGAGACCAGGCCGGGAACCAAGGGCCTGAGCCTGTTCCTGGTGCCGAAGTTCCACTTCGACTCGCAGACGGGCGAACGGGGCGAGCGCAACGGCGCCTACGTGACCAACGTCGAGCACAAGATGGGCCTGAACGCGTCGGCCACCTGTGAGCTGACCTTCGGCCAGCACGGGACACCGGCGGTCGGCTGGCTGCTCGGCGACGTGCACAACGGCATCGCGCAGATGTTCCAGGTGATCGAGTACGCCCGGATGATGGTGGGCACGAAGGCGATCGCGACCCTGTCGACCGGCTACCTGAACGCACTGGACTACGCCAAGGAGCGCGTGCAGGGCGCGGACCTGCCGAACATGCTCAACAAGGCGGCCCCGCGCGTGACCATCACGAACCACCCCGAGGTCCGCCGCAGCCTCATGCTGCAGAAGGCGTACGCGGAGGGCCTGCGCGCGGTGTACCTGTACACCGCGACGTTCCAGGACCGGATCGCCCTTGGCGAGGACGCGGACCTCAACTCGAGGATCAACGACCTGCTGCTGCCGATCGTGAAGGGCGTCGGCTCGGAGCGAGCCTACGAGCAGCTGACCCAGTCGCTGCAGATCCTCGGCGGGTCGGGCTTCCTGCAGGACTACCCGATCGAGCAGTACATCAGGGACGCCAAGATCGACTCGCTGTACGAGGGAACGACGGCGATCCAGTCGCTCGACTTCTTCTTCCGCAAGATCGTCCGCGACAAGGGCCAGGCACTGGCCTTCGTGGCAGGAGAGATCAACAACTTCCTCTCGGCCGAGGGCGGCAACGGAAGGCTGAAGGAGGAGCGCGCAGCGCTCAAGCAAGCGCTTGAAGACGTCCAGGGCATCATCGGCGCGCTGATCGGCCACCTGACAGCCTCGCAGGAGGACCCGCAGAACATCAACAAGGTCGGCCAGCACACAGTCCGGTTGCTGCTGTCCACTGGCGACCTGCTGATCGGGTGGCTGCTGCTGCGCCAGGCAGAAGTGGCACTCGGCGCGCTGTCCGGCGAGGTGTCCGCTAAAGACAAGGCGTTCTACGAGGGCAAGGTTGCGGTGGCGTCGTTCTTCGCCCGCAACGTCCTGCCGGAGCTCGCCGCCGGCCGCAAGATCGTGGAAGCCGCCGACAACTCGCTGATGGAGTTGGACGAGGCTGCTTTCTAGGACCCCGCTCCCGCGGCGGAAAAGAGCGGCGATCCCTGGCGGGGGATCGCCGCTCTTTTGTCTTTTTTACACTGTCTATAGTGGACTATTAGGTTGTTGGCTTGACAAGCAGGTCCCTCGCCGGGAGGCAGGCCGCCAAAAGGGGAACACAGGATCTCTAGCCGCTGGCCCATCGCTCTAGTGCTTTGTGGGTCGGGTGGAGGCGGGCGTGTCCCCTTCCGTATGGCCTGCCAGAGGAAACCACAACGCGTCAAGAGGTCGGTATCGCCCGCGCTGCAGGTCGGTTTGCGTAGGCCGACCTCCTGACCCGTCGTGGTTTGGCTGCGCCCAGGCCATACGGAAGGGAACACACCCGAAGCACCCCTCCGCGCTAGCGCGCAAGCCACCAACACCCCCTGACCGCGCATACGCGCGACCCACACCAGCACCCCGCCTGGTGGCACAACACGTGAACAAGCGCAGCAGCCGACAACACCGTGCGCCCGCACGTCAACGGGGCATGCGGCCTGCGCGCCAGCGCAGGGGTGTGGTTCGTGGGGTGTCCCTCCCGTATGGCCTGGGCGAAGCCACACCACGGCGTGCCGGGAGGTCGGCCCACGCAACCCAACCCCAAGCGCAGGCCCAACCGACCTCCCGGCACGCCGTGGTTTCCTCCGGCAGGACATACGGGAGGGGCACCCCGCGCCCCCCACTCGACCCAGGAAGCCACGTAGGTTAAGCGAACCGGCTCGGCGAACGAAGTGTCTGTTGTGTCCCCTCTTGGAGGCCTGCCCGCCGGCGAGGCATCTTTTTCTTTGTCTTTCCCCCACAAACACAGACAAACGACCGCGACCATCCTGCGCTTGCCTTGTCGTCAGCGCGAATTGGCCCGTTGGGTACGGCTGGAATCAGGCCGGAGGTGTCGGGCAGGTGATCTTGGGCTGGGGGTTGTACTTCACGGTGTGGTTCTCCCGGCGGATCTCTTTGCCGTTGAGGTCCTTGATGACCCGCGTGCTCGTCGCGGTGAAGCCGGGCGCGCCGTTGCTGGGCTTGCAGTTCTGGGCCGGACCGGCTTTTTCCGTTGGCGGGGTGGGGAGGGTGTCCGCGCCGATCACTGATTCGACGTTGTAGCGCTTGGTTCCCCAGATCCGCACTGTGATGGAGCTTGGGGTCCACGCTGTCTGGATCGCCACGCCGGTCTGCGCGTCGTTGGTGAACTTGAGGTCGATCACGCTGTGCCCGGCGTGGTCCTGGAAGACCGTTGCCTCGCGGGCCTTCGGGTACCGGCTGATGTAGTAGCTGTGTTCCTTATGCCCGGCGTCCTTCATGCCCGCGAAGTAGTACGCGTTGTACAGCGTCGTCGCGAACTGGGAGATGCCGCCGCCGACTTCGCGGCTGGGCGCGCCATCCTTGATCGCGCCTGCTTCCACGTAGCCCTGTGCTGTGCCGCGTGGGCCGGTGAAACCGTTCAGGCTGAAGGTGTCGCCCGGTTTGACGATGGCTCCGTTGACCTTCTCCGCCACCTTGCGGATGTTCACGCCGGAGTCCGCTGCGAAGTTGTTGGTGGTGAACTCGCCGATGACCTCTTTGACGCCCAGCGCGTTGGCCTGCTCGGTGGTCACCTTCGCTGGTTTGACCGTGTACTGCAGCTTCAGTTCGCGGCCGTCCTGCTTCTTCGCGGTCTCGACGAACGGCACCAGGCTCGGCTCCCAGTTGACCGTCTTCCCGTCCTCTGACGGCTGCACGGTCGGCTTGCCGCCTTCGAAGACGATGGTGGCGTCCTTGCCTTCTTTTTCCGTCGACTTCAGCTGGGGGCCCGCTGCTTCCGTGACCTTCACGTTGTCGACCTTGGCCACCAGGTCCTTGTCCGCGGGTTCGAAACGCAGCGCGGCGGCGATCTGGGGCGGCGTGAGCGTCGCGTCCTTGCCTTCGCCCTTCAGCACGATCGGCTTGGACGTGAGGATCTTGGCCTGCTCGAAAGCTGCTTTCACCGCGTCGGGCGCGACCTTCACCGGGGTCACGGCCACCGGCAGGTCGATCGGCTCGCCCTTCACCCAGTCGGCGACGATCTGATCGGTCGCGGCCTGCTGGTCGAGTTTGCGGCCCTGCTTGGCCTCCACGATCGCCGGGGTGGCTCCGTCGAACTTGATGCTGCCTTCGACCGGGTCCTGGTCGACCTTGCCGCGGACCTGATCGACTGCGGTGGTCAACGCCTTCTGGTCGGTCTGGGTGCTGAAGCCGACCTCGCGGTTGCCGAAGAACGACGTCAGCCTGGTGATCGGGTTGATCGGCTGCTCACCGGCCGCGTCGAGGGTCCTGGCCCAGTCCGGGGTCAGGCCCGCCTTCGCCGGTTCCAACTCCGTGGTCAGGTCACCGGCCTTGAGCTGGACGGGGTGGTTGAGTCGTGGCTCGATCTGCTCGCGGAGCTTCTTCTCGGCCGCTGTCCGCGTCATCCCGCCGACCTCGACACCGGCGACGGTGACGCCACGCGGCACATTGCCCTGGCTGGTCAGCACATCCACCAGGTAAAGGACACCGAGCACGCCGAGCACCGCGCCCGCCGCGAGAGCGGGCTTGCGCAGGCTCCTGCGTTTGCGGGCGGACGCTGCCGGTTCGGCCTCGGGCTGCTCCTCGGCCCAGCGGGCTGTCGGCTCGTCGTACGCGGACGTCGCCTGGAACGCAGGCAGGTTGTGCACAACCGTCTGGTCGGCGGCCGGGGTCGGCTGAACGCGGACGGCAGGCAGGATATCCGTCTGTTCGCTGTGCGACTCCGGCCAGTGGTGCTGTTCCGGCAAGGCTCAATCCTCCGCGGGACTACAAGTACAGCCCGGTTCCGTGTTCGGTGCGTTCGCTGGCGATGGCGTGCACGTCGCGCTCGCGCATGACCAGATAGGTCTGCGCCTGCACCTCGACTTCGAGCTGGTCGTCGGGGTTGAACAGGACCCGGTCGCCGATCTTGACCTGCCGGACGCTGTTGCCGACCCCGAGCACGTCGCCCCACGACAGTCGCCTGGCCATCTGCGCTGTTGCCGGGATGACGATGCCGCCGGTGCTCCGCCTTTCCCCATCCTCGGGCGAGAGCCGCACGAGCACACGGTCGTGCAGCATCTGGATCTCGAGTTTGAGTTCGGACACATCAAGAATCGTACTTGTCCGCCGAATGGGACCGAAAAGCGCACGGCACCTTATCAGTCGTCCATTCCTCCCAACATCAGCGGCAAACGACCCAGACCGGCCTGCTCCACCCGGATCGGGACACCCCAGTCCTGCCTGGTCAGACGGCATGCGGGGTGCTCGATGGCAAGATCGTCATCGCAGCTGGCAGCTTGTGCCACAACATGCAGCACACCCATGTCGACGCCGTCGGCCACCACAAGCCTGCGGCTGAGAGCCGTCCCCGTCCCGGCGCCTTCGATCAGCAGTTCCGGCGGTGACGAAGTGATCTCCAGCCTGGTCGACGGGCCGTAGCGCTCGTCGAGCTTCTGGCCGGGCGGCGGCTGGAAAACGACGGTGAGTTCGACCTCACCAGGCGCGAGCACCGTCGGCGGCCGCTTGACCTGGTGCGCCTTGCCCGCGACCAGCTGTTCGTTGTCGCCCGGTGAGATGGGCCACTCCAGCCGGTGCGCCGCCGAGGCGACGACCACGAGCCTGCCGTCGACGACGGCAGCGCCGGACGGCTCCTTGATGCCGTCGGCGAGCGTGGAGACCTGCCCTGTTGCCGGGTCGTAACGGCGAATCGCGCCGTTGTAGGTGTCCGCGATCGCGACGCTGCCGTCACCGAGGAGCGTGACACCCAGGGGGTGCTGCAGCAGCGCTTGGTCCTTGTCGCCGTCGCGGTGCCCGAAGTCGAAGAGGCCCTTGCCGATCGCGGTGTGCACGACGTGGCCGGAGTCGATCCAGCGCAACGCGGACGTCTCGGAGTCCACCAGCCACAACCGGTCACCGGCCGCGGCCAGTCCGGAGGTCTGTGCGAAGAACGCCTGCTCGGCCGGGCCGTCGTGCAGTCCTTCGACGGTGGTTCCGGCGTAGCGGGACACGGTGCCGTCGATGGGGTCGAACGCGCTGAGGGTGTGGTTGCCCGCCATGGCGATGATGACCTTGCCGTCCCACCACGCGACGTCCCACGGGCTCGACAGGTCGATCTCGGCGGCAGGGCCGCCGGTGGGCCCGTCGCGCCACTGCTCACCGGTACCGGCGACGGTGGTGACCACACCGGTGTCCAGGTTCAGCCCGCGCAGCAGATGGTTGACGGTGTCGGCGACGACGGCGTGGTAACCGGCCCGTTCGGCGATCTCGTTCGGCAGCAGGGCAATCCCGGACGGCTCGGCGAAGCTCGGCGCGTCCCCGTCGGACCGTCCTCTGTGGCCTGTGCCGATCCGGCGGACGAGCGTCCCACCGTCGGGTTCGAGCTCGGCGATGCTGTGGTTGGCAGCGTCGGCGACGAGCAGAGTCCCTTGCGGCGTAACGACGACCTTGGACGGGAAGCGCAGCTCGGTGCGCTCGCGCTCCGGCGGGGAGTAGGGGCCGTCGCCCCGGTGCAGCGTGCCCTTGGCGTCGTGTTCGGCGACCAGTTCGCGGATCACGCGGCTGAGCGCCTCCGCGTGCCCCTCACCGGCCGCGTGGTGCACCACATAGCCCTCGGGGTCGATCAGCACGAGCGTCGGCCAAGCCTTGACCGCGTAGTTCTGCCACGTGGTGAGCTCGGGATCGTCGAGCACCGGGTGGTGGACCTCGTAGCGCTCGACAGCGGCCGCGAGCGCGTCGGCGTCCGCCTCGTGCACGAACTTGGGCGAATGGACACCGATCGTGACGAGGACGTCGGCGTGGTCCTCCTCGAGCGGGCGCAGTTCGTCGAGCACGTGCAGGCAGTTGATGCAGCAGAACGTCCAGAAGTCCAGCAGCACGATCTTGCCGCGCAGGTCCGCGAGGCGGACGTCCTTGTCACCGGTGTTCAGCCAGCCGCGGCCGACGAGCTCAGGTGCCCTGACCCGGGCGCGGCGCTTGGTCGAAGAGGTCACAGCTACAGTCAACACTGCCTCAGGCCGCGCTGTTCCGAGCGTCCACAGTGCGGGCCAATCTATTTGACCTTATCAAAACCACCCCCCTTTTGAGTGACTGCACGTTCATAACCCCCCTGGTTTTGATAAGATCATTTGATGCGTGACGACGAGATCCGAGGTCGGCTGAGCGAGGTCAATCCCTGGTGGCGGACACCTTCGAACAGCGACCCGGCCTCTTGGGTCGCGCACGATCGGGTGCTTCGAGACCGGGCGCGCTACGACATGGGTTACCGGTCGACCATTCTCGACGATGTCGCACGGGGCCCTGTCGACGACAAGCTGGTGCTCCTTCGAGGGCCGCGACGGGTGGGCAAGTCGGTCGCGATGAAGGACGCGGCGGCTGTCCTGTGCGGACGCGCTGACGTGGATCCACGCCAGGTGATCTACCTGCCCGCCGACGGAATGCAGGCCAAGGATCTGCGTCGTTCCCTTGTCCTGGGCAGGGATCTCACCAGGTCGGTCGACCAGAGCCAGGCACGTCCGAGGATCTGGCTGCTGGACGAGGTGACCGGCATCGACGGCTGGACCGCGACACTCAAGTACCTGCGTGACAACACACTTGTCGGTGACGACACAGTTGTCTGTACCGGCTCGTCGTGGAGCGACACCGCAGATGTGGAACGAGATCTGCTGGCAGGGCGCGCCGGTTCGTCGGCCGAACGGCGGACACGCCTGTTGCTTCCGATGCGCTTCCGAGATGTGCTGGCGGCCACTCGCCCGGAACTTGCCCGGCCAGCCTCGCTCCCGCCATGGCAGTTGCAGAGTCCGGAAGCCAAAACCATTGCGGAGGAACACGAACTGGCGGCGAACGATCTGGATCTGGCCTGGCAGGCCTACCTGACGTCGGGCGGGTTTCCTCGGGCTGTCGCCGAACACGCGCGGGACGGAATGGTGAGCCGGTCGTTCATGGAAGACCTCGTGGCCTGGCTACACCGGGACGTGGACCACGACGCGGCACCGGACTCGATCCCGCGACTGCTGGCCGAGCTGCAACATCGTTCGACATCTCCTCTCAACCGCCGGAGCACTGCCGAACAGCTGGGCTACCCGAGCGCACAGACATTCGACGTGCGGCTGAGCAGGTTGGTGCACAGCTTCGCTGGCTTGTGGTGCCACCAGATCTCGGATGTGGGAGCCCGCATCTCGGGCGCACAGTCGAAGTTCTACCTGACCGATCCGCTCCTGGCCTGGCTGGGCCACCACTTGCGGACGGGGCTGCCTCGACCAGCGATGCCCACGCTCACCGAGATGGCACTGGCCACCGCAATGGCAGTGGCGATCGAGGATCTGGAACCAGGCCGTTGGATGAGCGCGGACACCATCGGTTACGTGCGGACCGGCACGGGCAACGAGGTCGACCTCGCGCCTGTTCCACTCCCCGCGGGAGGTTCGGTGGAACGCACGACCCCACTCGAGGCCAAATGGGTGTCGAAAGGCTGGCGAAGCGAAGCGCGAGTGGTCGAGGGCAAATACGGCTGTGGAGTCCTGGCGACCAAGAACATCACGGACACGCAATCGCCGACGTGGGCGATCCCCGCTCCAACCGTGGCGCTCATGCTGAGTTGAGCACAGCCACGTCCGGCACCTGGTATTTCACCGATCCGCCTGCTGGGAACAAGCTGGTTGACTACGGTTGTGCCGGTGTCAACGATCGACGAGTTGCTCGACGAATCCGTACTGATGTCCTTCGAGCACCAGGAGCACATGATCGCCGTGCTCGGCGAACACCGGTGGGACGCGACGTTCCAGCCGCCGAGCTTCCGGTTCACCGGTGACCGGACGTTCGAGTGCACCGCGTTCCACGTGCTCGGGTCGGCTGCGCCTGGGCCGCAGTCGTGGTTGTGGAGCTGGGCGAACGAAGAGGCTGACTACCTGCCTGAGCTGGTCGAACTGGCGCAGAAGGCCCGCGACTACGGCGCGGAGCACGGCATCAGGCTGCTCACCGACGGCGAGGTCCCGTTTGCCGACCTGCCCGGTTCGCCGACCGATCCGGTCAGGGTCGCGTGGATGATGAGCGAGTTGGCCAAGGCGGTCACGGGCTCGTGGACCATGTACAACGGCAATCTCGGCCGCGGATCGCGGATCGCGATCCTGGTCGAACACCCCGATCTCGAACTGCCCCCGCCGAACAGGTCGTCGATGTCGAGGGTCCTGGACGCGCTCGACCGCCTGCAACTGCCGGACCACCGGAACGCTCTGCACCGCTATGCCGTTCTGCGGGGCTTGGATGTCGAGGTCGACGACGCTCTCTCGACGATGCGGCTGACCGGGCCGGATTTCGAGACGGTCGTGCGGTTCTCGCCGAAGAACTTGCTTGTGACCGCGTCGACCAGCCGACGCCGCTAGCGCACTGAACTGGGGCCGAGGACGGACGCGCCGAGTTCGGTGACGCGGGCTTTCAGGCCTCGGTCGGCGGTGACGACGTAGCAGGTCCTGTCCGCGCGCTCGGCGCGGACGAGGTCCACGATGGCGTCGTCGCCGTCGCCTGTGGTGGGTGCGGGGATCACGCGGATCGTGTCGGAGGACTGCACGTTGCGTGCTTTGCCTTCGACGACCATCACGACGTCCACGGGTGGTTCGACGCCCGCGACGCCTGTGATGGGCAGGTCCGCGAGGGTGTCGCGGAGGCGTTCGGTCGCGCCGAACCTGTCACGCCACCAGCCGTCGGGCACCGAGCCGACCACGTTGGCAGCGTCGATGATCAGCAGACTGGATCGCACACTCGCTCCCTAGTTGCGTCTGAGCATTCGGGTCAGCCCGGCCGCTGCGGTGGTTGCCAGCACCCAGCCGGTCGCGATCAGACCGGTCGCCACCCATTGTGAGGTTCCCGGTGCCTGCCAGCGATTCTTGTTGCCGAAATCGATGATCGGCACGATCAGGTCCAAGGTGTAGAGCACCGGGTTCCAGATCAGCGTGTCGTCGGAGTTGATCTCGTTCGGCTCGCCGCGCACCGCGAACCAGACGCTGCCGAGCACCAGGCACAGCAGCAGCCACACCAAGGCGCGGGTCGGCCGGTAGCCGTAGCCGACCATCGAGCGCTGCAGCCAACTCCACAGCCGCACCCCCGGCCACAGCACCCGCATTCCCTCGGCGAATGCGGCATAACGCCACCGGTGCTTCTCGATCAGCACGGTGGCCGCGTGTTCCTCGTTGCCTGTCGCCCGGAACACGGCCGCGAGCTGGTCGTACGGTCCGGGGCTGTAGTGGCCCTGCATCGAGGCGCGCAGCCACCGTAATCGGGTACGGACTTTCTTGTCGTCCTTGACGTCGATCGGCACGGCCAGCGCTTCGTAGCGGAAGTCCTCCAGGTCTATCCGTCCTGTTCCGTCCCAGAACTTCTCGTTGTCCGCCAACGAGGCGCAGCGCGCGTGCCGCAGCGTCACGCGTCCGCGCGGGGCCTGGCCGACGGTCAGCACGAGTTCCTGCGCGATCATCCCGTGTGCGTTCAACGCTGTCCCGCCGAGGCCGGAGCCGAGGATCGCGCCGTCGAAGTTGGCTTCACGGCCGATCTCCGCGCGGTGCATCCGGACGCCGCCGTGTGCGGCGAACGGGCGGTGTCCGGCGGCGAGGATCAGGTCACGGCCGATCGTCGCGGCGCGGATGTCGACCGACGGCGACACCGCGCCGGTCCGCATGTTCTTGCCCGGTTCGGTCAGCCGGGAGCCGCGCAGGTCAAGGTTCGCACCGATTTTCGCGCCCTGGAACGAAAGGCAGCCTGCCGCCTCGATGAACCGGCCGTCCAGGTTGCTGCCGACGGTCAGCCGCCTGCCGAGGATGACGTCGGCGTCGGGATTGCGCAGGTTCGTGCCGTCCAGCATCAGGTTTCCGCTGATGGCCACGTCGACGAGGCGCGCCTGCCCGGCCAGTCGCATCGACCGTGCGTCGAAGTCGCCGCTGATCTGCGTTCCGTCCAGGTGCAGCGCGCGCTGCGGCCATGGCGGCTCCTGGTCGCCGGACACGTCGATGTCCGCACTGGACAGTCGAAGTGAGCCGCCGATCACGCCGTTGACTATCCGGATGGTCCCGTTCGACCGCAGGCCGCGGTCCAGTTCGAGGTTGCCCTCCACCCGCAGCCGGTCGGCGATCAGCGTCGCGGACAGGTCGAATCCCGGGTCGCCGGAGACCTCGTTGCCGGTCGTGTCACCGTGGTTGAGCTCCGCGCCGCGCAGCGAGAAGTCACTGTCCACCTTGGTCGCGGGCAGAAACAGCCACCCGGTCGACGAGAACCGGGCGCCGGAGTTGACGTCGATGCCGCACAACAGGTTTCCGCCGACGTGGATGCCGTACCCGTTGAGGGCGTAGCCGTCCGGGTTGTCCAGCACGGCGCCGGAGAAGTTCACGTTGCCGCCCGCGCGCAGTCCGGGCATCCGGATCTCGCCTCGGGCGACGAGGTTGTTGGCCAGCAGCGCACCGGCGAGCACCAGCCGGTCGGCGTGCAGCGCGCGGCCGCCCGCGTTGCCGAGCTTGCTGTCGGCCAGGTTCAGCGATCCCTCGATCTGGGTGTCGACGAGGTCGACGGCCGAACCGTCCACAGTGGTCGACGCGAGGACGAGGTCGTTGTCGCAGCGCATGTTCTTGGCCTGCAGGCCGGGCAGCCAGCAGTCCCGGAACTCCAGCCCGGCCAGTTTGGCCTGGCGCAGGTCCGGCGGGAGCTCGAACCGGCACCGGAGGAACTCCAGCACGTACGGGAACTCCAGTGCCCGCAGGTTCAGCAGGCCGGTGAGGAAGCGGTCCTCGACCACGATCACGGGCGGGCTGGCGGGCCTGCGACGGAACCGCAGGCCCGCGCCGTCCGGCTCGACCACCCGGCGGACGACGTCCGTCGCGGACATGTGCGCCCACCTGCCGGGCTTCGGGTCGGACACGTCGAGGCGCCGCTGTGGTGGCTCCTCCGGTGGGGAGCCACCACGGTTGACTGTCACAAGAGTCAGTCCTTGTGCAGCACGCGGGCCAGGAACGCCTTGGTGCGCTCGTGCTGGGGCGAACGGATCACGTCCTCGGGCTTTCCGGCCTCGACAACGACACCGCCGTCCATGAACACCACGGAGTCGGCGACCTCGCGGGCGAACTCCATCTCGTGCGTGACCACGACCATGGTCATGCCTTTCTCCGCCAGCCCGCGCATCACGCTGAGCACCTCGCCGACCAGTTCGGGGTCGAGCGCGGACGTCGGCTCGTCGAACAGCATCAGCTTGGGCCGCATGGCCAGCGCCCTGGCGATGGCCACCCGCTGCTGCTGGCCGCCGGAGAGCTGGCGCGGATAGCTCTTGGCCTTCTCCGCCAGCCCGACCTGCTCGAGCAGTTCCATCCCGTGGTCGCGGGCCTTGCCCCGGCCCGTGCCCTTGACCTGCACCGGCGCCTCGGTCACGTTCTCCAGCGCGGTCATGTGCGGGAAGAGGTTGAACCGCTGGAAGACCATGCCGATCTCCTGGCGTTTGCGGGCGACCTCGTTCTCCTTGAGCTCGTAGAGCTTGTCGCCCTTCTGCCGGTAGCCGACCAGTTCGCCGTCCACCGACAGCCTGCCCGCGTCCACCTTCTCCAAGTGGTTGACGCAGCGCAGGAACGTGGACTTGCCCGACCCGGACGGCCCGATGATGCACATCACCTCACCGGGCTGCACCTCCAGGTCGATGCCCTTGAGCACCTCGAGACGGCCGAAACGCTTGCAGACGCCTTCGGCCTGCACCATCGCGGTCACAGGGGTCGCTCCTTACCGCCGCCGAACCGGAATGCGAACATCCGGTTGGCCCAGCCCGTGTTGCGCGGTGTCGAGGGGGTGAACTTCCGCTCGATCTGCATCTGGATCACCGTGAGCACACTCGTGCAGACCAGGTACCAGATCGCCGCGACGATCAGCAGCGGGATCACCTTGTAGTTCTGCGCGTAGATCTGGCCGACCACGACCATCAGCTCGCTGTACCCGATCACCACGACCAGCGAGGTGGTCTTCAGCATCGAGATCACCTGGTTGCCGGTCGGCGGGATGATCACCCGCATGGCCTGCGGGAGCACGATCCGGCGCAGCGTCTTGCCCCGGGTCATGCCCAGCGCGCCCGCCGCCTCGGTCTGCCCCTCGTCGACCGACGAGATGCCGGCGCGGACGATCTCGGCCATGTACGCGGCCTCGTTGAGCCCCAGGCCGAGTACCGACGCGGTGGCCACGCCGATGGCGACGTTGGTCTGCCACGTGACGAACTCGGGGCCGAACGGGATGCCGATCCCGAAGCTCGGGTAGAGCGCGCCGAGGTTGGCCCAGAAGATCAGCTGCGTGATCAGCGGGGTGCCGCGGAAGAGCCAGATGTAGACCCCGGCCGCGCCCTTGAGCACCGGGTTGGGCGAGAGCCGCATGACCGCGAGGACGACACCGCCGACGATGCCGATGAGCATCGAGTACAGCGTCAGCTCCAGCGTGGTCAGCAGTGCCTTGGCGATCCTCGTGTCGAACAGGTACGGCCCGACGACCTCCCAGTGGAAGTTCGGGTTGACGATGATGCTGCGGATCGCCAGCGCGGCGAGGCCGAGGACGACGGCCCCGCCGATCCACCGGCCGACGTGCCGCACCGGAACCGCCTTGACGGGTTCCGGGCGGCGTTCTTCTGTTGAGGTTGACAACACAATCTCCAGCTCAGCCCGCAGCGGCGGGGTTCACCTCAGACTTGGTGACCGCGCCCTTCTGCACGCCCCACTTCTCCAGGATCTTCTTGTACGTCCCGTCGTCGATCAGTGACTGGATGGCACCCTGCACGGCCTTGGAGTACTCGCCCTTGCCCTTGGGCAGCGCGAGCCCGTACGGGGCGCTGTCGTAGGTCTGGCCGACCTGCTCGAGCTGGTCGCCGGTCTGCTTGATCGCGTAGTCGATGACCGGCGAGTCGGCCACCATCCCCTGGACCCGCTTCGAGGTCAGCGCCAGGTTGGCGTCGGTCTGGTTCTGGAACTGCTGGACGTTGATGTCCGGCTGGCCGCCCTGCTTGCACTTGGCCTGCCTGGCCTCGAGGTCCGAGACCTGGGTCGTGCCCTTCTGGACAGCGACGTTCTTGCCGCACAACGTGTCCAGCGTCAGCTTGTCCGGGTTGCCCTTCAGCACGGCGGCCGATGTGCCCGCGGTGAAGTAGGAGACCATGTCGACCTGCTGGATGCGCTCGGCGTTGACCGTGAACGAGGACATCGCGGCCTCGTACCGGCCGGAGGCGAGACCGGCGATGATCCCGTCGAACGCGGAGTTCTCGAACGCCAGCTCGACGCCGAGCTTCTGCCCGATCGCCTTGCCGAGGTCGATGTCCATCCCGACGACCTTGCCGTCCTGGACGAACTCGTTCGGCGGGTAGCTCTGGTCCTGTCCGACCACGATCTTGCCGTCCGCCTTGAGGTCGGCGGGCACCATCGCGGCGAGCTTCTCGTCCTTGCTCACCGTCGGGATCTCCACCGACGGGTTGTTGCTGCCGGGCGCCCCACTACCGCCGCTGCCGGGGTTGTCCTGCACGGTTCCACACGCGGCCGCCAGTGTCGCCAAAGCCATCGTGGGCAACACGGCGAGCAACTTGTGCCTGGTCCGTAGCGCCACAGGTCACTCCTTCATCTTGGTCAAGTGCCCGCATACTGCCACTTGTCCGCGTTGGTTCCCAGCAAGCACCCGTTACGACCTGGTCACCACCCGGCCGATCGGCCAATTGGCTTTGCCGGACGGGCCAGTCGCCTACGATTCGTACAGTGACCCGACGATCACTGCCGCCATCGAAAGTGCTGGGAACGATGCTCGCCGGAGCGGTCGGCGACGCGCTCGGCGCGCCGATCGAGTTCAACGACATCGACGGTATCCGGCAGCGGTTCGGCCAGCAGGGGCTGCGGGACTACACCGACGGGCAGGTGTGCCCCGGCGAGATCACCGACGACACCCAGATGACGCTGTTCACGCTGGAAGGCCTGATCAGGGCGCACGCGGGGCGGCGAAGGGGCGGCGAGACGGACCTGACGATGGTCATGCAGCACGCCTACCAGCGCTGGCACCACACGCAGGGCACGCCGTGGGAACGCTGCGGTGGCGTGTTCGCGCAGCGTTCGGCCGAGCCGGACGGCTGGCTGATCACCAACCGGGGGCTGTTTCACCGACGGGCGCCGGGCAACACGTGCCTGACGTCGTTGCGGGCGTTCATGACGTCCGGGAGTCCGACGACCACCACGAGGCGGATCAACGACTCGAAGGGCTGCGGCGGCGTGATGCGGGCCGCGCCCGCGGCGTTCTGGTCGGAGGACCCGGCCGAGATCTTCTCGATCGCGGTGGACAGTGCCGCACTTACGCACGGGCATCCCAGTGGCTTCCTGTCCGCGGGCGTGCTGGCGGTGATCGTCAGCGAGCTGCTGGAGGGCACGGCCCTGCCGGACGCGATCGCGGTCGCGCGGGAACACCTGGTCCGCTGGGACGACCACCAGGAACAACTGGCGGTTCTGGACAAAGCGGTCGAACTGTCGCCGCACAAGCCCGATCCGGAGACCATCGCGGCGGAGCTGGGCGGCGGCTGGGTCGGCGAGGAGGCGCTGGCCATCGGCGTGTGCGCGGCCCTGTGTGCCGACGACATGGCCGAAGGCCTGCTGATGGCCGTCAACCACTCCGGTGACAGCGACTCGACCGGCGCGATCTGCGGGAACATCCTCGGCGCCGCGTGGGGGATCGACGCGATCCCGCCTGCGTGGCTGTCCGGGCTGGAGCTGCGCGAGGTGATCGAGCGCCTCAGCCTGGACGCCGTCGTCGAGTTCGGCCCGCGGCCGTTGGCGGATCCCGCCTGGTACGCGCGCTACCCAGAGTGGTGACATGACCGCGCTCAGCCGTATTCTCGCTGCCGACTTCAACCAGGACATGGGGTTCAACCACCTCGGCTCCCGGATCAAGCTGATGCGGGAGTTCCTGCGCAGGATCGCGCTCTGGAGCCACGCGTACGACATCCCACCCCAGCGGCACTGGCCGCTCATCGATCTGGGCATGTACGTGGCGCCCGACCTGCGGGCCGCTCCCGATGTGCTCGACCGCCTCAACGAGGTCGACGACCACCTCGAGCCTTTCACGGCGCGTCCGGTGGCCGAGGCCGCAGTGCACTGGGACGTCGTCAAAGGCGGCGCCGAGCTGCCCGACCTGCCCGATCCGTACGAGCCGTACCTGCTGTTCCTCGAACGCGGCGCCGGGTTCTACATCGACAAGGGGATCTTCATCGACCTCTACTTCGCCTCGATCACGCTGAAACGCCCGGAGTTCCTGCGCGACCGGGAGCCGATCCCCATCGACCCCGCGTCGCTCGACGCCTTCGACGCCGCGTGAACGCCCCGACGATCGAGCAGGCTGTCCAGTTGCAGCTGGACATGGCGCATCTGGTCGAGCGGACGGCGCCGGATGGCTTCGCCCCGAGGATCGCGGCCGGGCTGGACGTGGCGTACGCGCCGGGTTCGGACCGGCTTGTGGCGGCGGCGGTGTGTGTCGACATGACGACGCTGGCGACTGTGGACAGTGCGGTGCACGAGGCCGTGGCCGACTTTCCCTACGTACCGGGGTTGTTCGGTTTCCGTGAGTTGCCATCGCTGCTTCCGGCGCTGGACAAACTCGGCACAAAGCCGGATGTCCTCGTCTGCGACGGCCAGGGATTGGCGCACCCGCGCAGGTTCGGGCTCGCCTGTCACATCGGGGTCGTCACCGGGCTGCCGTCGATCGGCGTGGGGAAGCAGGCGCTCGGCCGGTACGAGATGCCAGGGCTCCAGCGCGGCGACTGGGAACCGTTGGTGGACAACGGCGAGATCGTCGGACGCGCGTTGCGCACGCAGGACGGGGTCAAGCCGGTGTTCGTCTCCGTCGGGCACCTGATCGACCTTGACACCGCCTGCGACCTCGTTCTCAGCCTCAGCGCCCGCTACCGGCTGCCCGAGACCACCCGGGCAGCCGATCACCTCGGCCGCGAAGTGTTAGCGGGTCGCGTGAGCGTGCAGGACGTGCGCGACTGACGTGGTCACGCGCGCGGCCTGGCCGAGGTGCAGCCACTCGTCGGGCACGTGGATGTTGCTGTCCGAGCCGACCGCTCCCGTGACCAGGAACTGGGCTGCGGGGTACGTCTCGGCCAGCAGGCCCATGAACGGGATCGAGCCGCCGAGGCCCACCGTGCCCCACGGCGCGTCGAACACCGTCTTGCTCACGTCGTCCAACGTGGTCCGCAGCCACGGCGCCAACTCCGGCGCGTCCCAGCCGTCCGCCAGGTCGCCCGCGCTCAGCTCGACCTGCGCGCCGTAGGGCACATCCGTGGTCAGCGCCGTCTTCAGTGCCTCGTAGGACGCCGCCGAGTCCGCGGTCGGCGGGAGGCGGAAGCTCAACGCCAACGTGGTGAACGGCCGCAGCACGTTGCCCGCGTCGAGCGGCTCCGGCAGGCCCGATGCGCCGATCACCGACAGCGTCGGACGCCAGCTGTTGTTCAGCAGCAGTTCGAGGTCGTCGTCGCTGACCGGGCGGGTGCCCGCGGCGAGCGGGTAGACCGTGCCGACCTTGCCCGCCGCCGCAGCCGCGCTGACCCTGGCCTCGTCGACGCGGTGTGCCGGGATCTCGACGTTCATCGGCGACAGCAGGATCTCGCCGGTCGCCGAGTTCTCCAGCCGGTCGAGCAGGGTGCGCAGGATCCGGAACGAGCTCGGCACGATCCCGCTCGACAGCCCGGAGTGCGCGCCCGCGTCGAGCACGCGCACGGTCACGTCCACCGAGACCATGCCGCGCAGCGAGGTCGTCAGCCACAGCCGCGAGTAGTCGCTACCGCCCGAATCCAGGCATACCACCAGAGTCACGTCGCCGAGACGGTCACGCAGGTGTTCGAGGTACGGCGCGAGGTCGGGGCTGCCCGACTCCTCGCTCGTCTCCAGCAGGATCACGCACCGCGCGTGCGAACCGCCACCGGCGCGCACGGCCTCGATGGCGGCCGTCGCCGCGTACCCCGCGTAGCCGTCGTCGGCGGCGCCTCGTCCGTACAGCCGACCGTCGCGCAGAACCGGGGTCCACGGGTCGAGTCCCTCGCCCCAGCCACCGACCGGGGGCTGCTTGTCCAAGTGGCCGTAGAGCAGGACCGTGCCCGCGTCCTCCGCGCCCGGGGTGGCAGGGATGTCCACCATCACCAGGGGCGTCCGGCCTTCCAGCCGCACGGTCTCGACGGTCGTACCGGGCAGGTTCCGCGCGGTGATCCACTTGCTGACGTGCGCGGCCGCGTCGTCCAGGTGTCCGCTCGCCGCCCACCCCGGGTCGAAAGCGGGCGACAGCGCGGGAATCGCGACCAGCTCGGACAAACTGGGCAGGATCTCCGCGTCCCAGAGCCGGCTGACGGTCGAGTTCAGAGTGTTGTGCTGCACGGCTCGATCCTGTCACGAACAGCCGCGTGGCCCAGATCACATTTGCCCAGTCCGGTGTCGTCCGGAAGGCGGACAGCGATGCGGCCGAACGTGCTCTGGCGTGCGCGACCGACGGCCTCGCTAGGCAGCCCGATCATCGGTGATCCTACGATTTTGCCTGTTCAGGACCATTTCGAGACGATTGCGGGGCCGCGCCGGACTCACCAGATCGGGTACTGGCATGCCAGGATGGAATGTGACAGCCGTCAACGCCGACCGCCGCTGTCCGCCTCCCACCCGAGGTGGCGGTGCGCGACCGGAGTGGCCGCCAGGCGCCGTCACAAGCGGTGCCGTGGCCTCGAACGCGAGGAGAAAGCCGCATGTCGTCCCCAGAACAGTGGACGCACCCTGAGCCGGGAGGCGGTCCAGCCGCCACTGCGGCGAAACCGACCCCAGAACAGGTGATCGCGGGTTTGCGTGCGACCAACGAAGGCGGCGCGGAGCTGGTGGAGCTCCTGACGCCGGAGGGTGAGCGAGTAGCGAGCCCCGAGTTCGACAAGTACGTCGACGACATCGGTGCCGAGCAGCTGCGCGACCTGTACCGCGACATGGTTCTCGTTCGCCGCGCCGACCGTGAGGGCAACGCGCTGCAGCGCCAGGGCCAGCTCGGCATCTGGGTGCCGCTGCTCGGCCAGGAGGCCGCGCAGATCGGCGCGGGCCGTGCGCTCAAGCCGCAGGACATGGCGTTTCCCAGCTACCGCGAGCACGGCGTCGCCTGGTGCCGCGGCATCAAGCCGGAGCAGATCCTCGCCACGTTCCGTGGCACGCAGCACTCCGAGTGGGATCCGGTGGAACACCGGTTCCACCCGTACACGATCGTGATCGGCAACCAGGTCGTGAACGCGACCGGGTACGCGATGGGCCAGCGCTTCGACGGCAAGGTCGGCGACGCCCCGGACGCCGAGGCCACCATGGCATTCTTCGGTGACGGCGCCACCAGCCAGGGCGACGTGCACGAGGGCTTCGTGTGGGCCGCGGTGTACGACGCCCCGGTCGTCTTCTACTGCCAGAACAACCAGTGGGCGATCTCCGAGCCGACCGAACGACAGAGCAGGCTGCCGCTGTACCAGCGCGCCCGCGGCTACGGCTTCCCCGGCATCCGCGTTGACGGCAACGACGTGCTGGCCTGCCTGGCGGTGTCCCGCTGGGCGCTGGAGGAGTGCCGCACGGGCAACGGTCCCGTGCTGATCGAGGCGTTCACCTACCGGATGGACGCGCACACCACGTCCGACGACCCGACGCGCTACCGGCTGTCGGACGAGTTGGAGGCGTGGAAGCTCAAGGACCCGATCGAGCGCGTCCGCGTGCACCTGGTGCGCAGCGGCATGGCCGAGCCGGAGTTCTTCGACGAGGTGCAGGTCGAGGCGGACCAGTTGGCGTCCGAGCTGCGCGCGTACTGCTTCAACCTGCCGGATCCCCCGCCCGAGCGGATCTTCTCCAAGGTCTACGCGGGTGGGAACCCGTTGCTGGACAAGCAGCGCGACGAGTACGTGGACTACCTGGCCGGTTTCGAGGGAGGTGCGCACTGATGGCGGCACCAGTGATGGACAAGAAGGTGGCTGTGCCCGCGGCGCCCACCAAGCTGACCATGGGCAAGGCGATCAACATGGGTCTGCGCGCCGCGATGGAGCGCGACCCGAAGGTACTGGTGATGGGCGAGGACGTCGGCAAGATGGGCGGCGTCTACCGGATCACCGACGGACTGCAGAAGGACTTCGGCGAGCACCGGGTGCTGGACACGCCGCTGGCCGAGTCGGGCATCGTCGGCACCGCCGTCGGCCTGGCCGTGCGCGGCTTCCGGCCGGTGTGCGAGATCCAGTTCGAGGGCTTCATCTTCCCCGCGTTCGACCAGATCTCCAGCCAGGTCGCCAAGCTGCACTACCGGACGCAGGGCATGCTCAAGCTGCCGCTGGTGATCCGGGTTCCGTTCGGCGGCGGCGTCGGCGCGGTCGAGCACCACTCCGAGTCGCCGGAGTCGTACTTCGCGCACATGCCCGGGATCAAGGTCGTGACCTGTGCGAACCCGGTGGACGCGTACTGGATGATCCAGCAGGCGATCGACTCCGACGACCCGGTGATCTTCTTCGAGCCGAAGCGGCGCTACCACGAGAAGTCCGAGATCGACACGGACGCGACGCCGTATCCGTTGTTCGCCTCGCGCGTGGTGCGTCCGGGCACGACCGCGACCATCGCGACGTACGGCCCGCTGGTGAAGACCTGTCTGGACGCGGCAACCGCCGCCGCGCAGGACGGGAACGACCTCGAGGTGATCGACCTGCGCACGTTGTCCCCGCTGGACCTGGACCCGGTGTTCGAGTCGGTGCGCCGCACCGGGCACCTCGTCGTGGCCAGCGAGGCGCCGGGTGAGGTGTCGATCGCGTCCGAGATCGCCGACCGGGTGCAGCGCGAGTGCTTCTACTCGCTGGAGGCGCCGGTGCTGAAGGTGACCGGGTTCGACACGCCGTACCCGCCGTCCAAGGTCGAGGAGGAGTACCTGCCCGACCTTGACCGCGTGCTGGACGCCGTCGACCGTTCGCTGGCGTGGTGACCCGTGCCTGACTTCAAGCACTTCCCCCTTCCCGACGTCGGCGAGGGCCTCGTCGAGGCCGAGATCCTGACCTGGCACGTCCAGGTCGGCTCGAAGGTGAAGGTCAACGACATCTTCGTGGAGATCGAGACCTCCAAGGCCGCGGTCGAACTGCCAGCGCCCTACGAGGGCGTGGTCACCGAACTGCTGGCCAAGCCGGGCGAGACGGTCGCGGTCGGCACTCCGATCATCGTGTTCGACATCGACCCGGGCGGCCAGCCGAAGCCCGCGGCGGACTCACCGTCGGAGGGCGGCGGGACCAAGATCGGCGAGGAGAGCGCGGACGGCCGGATCCAGAGCCTGGTCGGCTACGGCCCGAAGACCGGCTCGGCGCAACGCCGTGCCCGCAAGGGATCCACGCCCCCTGCGTCGACGACCCCGGCCCCGGCGACGAAGGCTGCTCCGGTTGTGGTGGAACCGGAACCAGCGCCGGAACCGGAACCGGTCGCGGCGGCCCCGGCCGGTGGCTACGTTCCGCTGGCCAAACCGCCGGTGCGCAAACTCGCCAAGGAACTCGGTGTGGACCTGCGTTCGCTGGCTGTGAACGGCCAGGTCATCACGCGGGACGACGTCGAACGCGCGGCGGCTCCGGCCGTCGAGGCAGCGCCTGTAGCCGTGTCCTCGACTGAGCGGGAACGCCGGGTGCCGGTGCGTGGTGTCCGCAAGGCGACCGCGAAGGCCATGGTGGACAGCGCGTTCACCGCTCCGCACGTCACCGAGTTCATGACGATCGACGTCACGCCGATGATGGAACTGCGGGCGAAGCTGAAGAACCACCCGCAGTTCCGTGACGTGAAGCTGACGCCACTGGTGTTCGCCGCGAAGGCTGTCCTACTGGCGATGAAGCGGACGCCGGACATCAACGCGCTGTGGGCGGGCGACGAGATCGTCTACAAGTCGTACGTGCACCTGGGGATCGCCGCGGCCACCCCTCGGGGCCTCGTCGTGCCCAAGGTCCACGACGCGGACCAGTTGTCGCTGCGGGAACTGGCACAGGCGCTGGAAGCGCTGACCGTCAAGGCCCGTGACGGCAAGACCACCCCGGCGGAGATGGCGAACGGCACGTTCACCATCACCAACATCGGAGTGTTCGGTGTGGACACCGGGACGCCGATCATCAATCCCGGCGAGTCGGCGATCCTCGCGCTCGGCACGATCCGGGACATGCCTTGGGTGGTCGACGGCCAGGTGGTACCGCGCAAGATCTGCCAGCTGTCGCTGAGCTTCGACCACCGGGTGATCGACGGTCAGCAGGGCTCCGAGTTCCTCTCGGACGTCGGTGCCCTGCTCGCCGACCCGAGCATCGCGATCACGTACTAGAAGCTGTTCGGATCCCGGCCGGTGAGGCCGAGGATCCGGTCCAGCAGCGGGGCGTCTGCGGGTACCGGTACTTCCGGCCCGTAGACGCCCATGTCGCGACCCCATTCCACGTTGGCCTCCACTTCCTTGTGCAGGAAGGCAAGCAGGGCCTCGTCGAACTCCAGCGGCTGGCCGGTCGCGCGGGCCAGGTCGGTGCCGTGCACGACGATCTCACCGGCGACCATGCCACCGACCAGCGCGGCGGGCAGTTCGGTCGGGCCGCCCATGTGGGTGGTGCCTTCCCATGCCGCCGGGTCGCTCCACGCCTCGGCGAGCCGTTCGAAGTGCGCGACCAGCTTCGGCTGCCAGTCACCCGGGACGTCCACTTCGGATTCCGGGGCGGTCGGCGGTGGCACGATTTCCTTGCGCGCGGCGCCATCCAGTGACGGGCCCCAGTACAGCAGGTGGTTGATCAGCTTGCTGACGTCGTAGTCGCTGCACGGCGTCGGCGCGCCGAGCTGGTCCGGCTTGATCCCGTTGACGACGTCGATCACGGGCGCGGTCGCGTTCTTGAACAGCTCGTGTGGAGACATGCGCATCACCGTATGGTGAACCGCGACGCGTGTATTGAACAAAGGCGACGGATGCGACGGGACCCGCGTGAACTGGCCTGGCGGAAGTTCCAGAGCCATGAGTTTGCCGAGCCCGCCACCGACCTGGCGCCGTACGTCGCCAGGTACTGGATGGTGGAGTGGGACTACAGCGAGCCCTACCGCCAGCTGGTCGTGCCGTACCCGAACGTGCACCTGACGTTCCACGAGGACACAGCCAACCTGAACGGTGTGTCGAGCGGACACGTGTTCCAGGTGCTCGACGGCTGCCAGCGGGTCTTCGGGATCGCGTTCCGGCCGGGGATGTTCCGGCCGTTCCTCGGCCGCGCGGTCTCGACGATCACCGACCGGGTGATCCCGGCGGCCGAGGTGTTCACCGGTACGCCGTCGAAGTACGAGATCACCGAGGTCGAGGACTTCCTGCGGGCCAACCTGCCCGAGCCGGACCCGAAGGCCGAACTGGCCGCGCGGGTCGTCGACCGGATCACCACGACACCCGGGCTCCTGCGGGTCGACGTGCTCGCCGACGAGTTCGACACGACTGTCCGCCAGTTGCAGCGGTTGTTCGCCGAGCACGTGGGAGTGGGTCCGAAGTGGGTGATCCGCCGCTACCGGCTGCACGAGGTGACCGAGCGGATGGCCAAGGGCGAGGCGATCGACTGGGCCGGGCTCGCGGCCGACCTCGGGTACGCCGACCAGGCTCACTTCACCAGGGACTTCAGCCGGATGTTCGGCGAGACCCCGACCCGGTACGCGGAACGCTACTGAGCCAACAACTCCAGGTGTTCGGGCGCGAGCTCCAGGTCGAACGCGGGAACATACCCCTCAAAATGTTCCCACGTGCGCGGCCCGACAATCGGCGAGATCTGCGGGAACTGCTGGAGCCAGGCCAGCACCACCTGACTGCCCGTCACGCCCGACTCCTGCGCGACCTTCGCGACGGCGTCGAGCCGCTTCTGCGTGTCCGGGCCGATGTACTGCTGGTAGATCGGCGCGTCGAGGCGCCCCTCGTAGACGCCGCGCAGGATCGGGGAGTACGCGGCCAGCAGGGCGTCCGGGTTGTGCGACAACCACTCCACCATGTCCTTGCCCGCCACGTTCCTGCCACCGGAACGCGGTTCGAGGTACGAATACTGCTGCTGCACAACAATGGGGACGGTCCATCCGTTCTCCCGGCACAGCGCACGGATGCGTTCCAGCCGCCAGGTCCATACGTTGCTCCAGCCGATGTACCGGACCTTGCCCGCGCGCACGAGCTCGTCGAGCACCTGGAGCGTCTCCTCCAGCGGAGTCGCCATGTCGTCGACGTGGATGTAGTACAGGTCAACGTGATCCGTGCGCAGCCTGCGCAGGCTCCCGTCGATCCCGCGCCGGATCACCTCGGCACTCGCGCCTTCGTAGTACGGCTCCGCACTGGGTGCCGCGTGGGCCGCCGCAAGGTCGGTGATGGCCGCGGACACCTTCGTGGCGAGGAAAACCTTGTCCCGCTTGCCTTGCAGCAGCTCACCGAGCATCTCTTCGCTCTCACCACCGCTGAACTCCGGTGACGGCCACCAGGCGTAGCAGTCGGCCGTGTCCAGGAAATCGCCGCCCGCGTCCAGATACGCGTCCAGAATCCGGGCAGACGTCGGCTTGTCGGTGAGAGTCCCCATCGTCATGCAGCCGAGCGAGATCTGGCTGACGGTCTGGTCACCGAGTCGGACTCTCTTCATGTTTTCCAACCTAGGAGCGATCGGTCCGGTACTACAGTCCACTTCCGTGAGCAGATCGCAGACCAATTTGGGATGGGACGTTCTGCTGGACGTGTCCGGTCCGGGCGCTGAACAGCTTGCCCGTGCGTTGCGTGGCGTGATCCGGGACGGGGTGCTGCGCAAGGGCGCAACGCTGCCGCCGAGCCGTCGGCTGGCTGGGGATCTGCAGTGCTCACGGTGGGTGGTCACGCAGGCCTACGCACAACTGGTCGCCGAGGGATATCTGGAGGCCAAGGCCGGTTCGGCCACGCGGGTGCACTGCTGGGCGGACGAGGTCTGGCGACCCGTGCCACCCAAGCCAGCCCCACCGGTACCTCGGTACGACCTCGCGCCTGGCTTGCCTGACCTGCGCGCGTTTCCGCGAAAGCGCTGGGCGGACGCGGTCCGTGACGCACTGTCAGCGGCACCGCACACCGATCTGGGCATGCCGCCGCCCGGCGGTCATCCCCGGCTACGCACGGTCCTGGCCGAGTACCTGCGCCGCACCCGTGGCGCGGTCACCGACGACGTGCTGATCACGTCCGGTGTGTGCGACGGCGTCACGGCGGTCGGCAAGGCACTGCTGGCGGCGGGCATCACCCGGATCGCCGTGGAGGAACCGGGCTGGACCAGGGTGTGGCGTGCCGCCGAGGAGGCCGGGCTGGAGGTTGTCCCGGTCCCGGTCGATGCCGACGGGCTGTGTGTCGAGCAGATCCCGGCCGGAGTGCGCGCGGTGATCGTGACGCCCGCCCACCAGTTCCCGTCCGGAGTCGTGCTCACGCCGGACCGGCGGGCCGCTTTGCTGTCGTGGGCACGGGAAGCCGACGGTCTGATCCTGGAAGACGACTACGACGCCGAGTTCCGCTACGACCGCAAACCGGTCGGGACCGTGCAGGGCATGGATCCGCGCCGGGTCGTGTTGTTCGGTTCGGTCAGCAAGACGTTGAGCCCGGCGCTGGGCATCGGCTGGTGTGTCGTTCCGCCACAGTGGACTGTCCACACCGCGCCGTCGGTGGTCAACCAGTTGGCGCTTGCCACGTTCATCGAACAGGGCTCGTACCACCGGTACCTGCGTGCGGCACGGCTGCGCTACCGCGCCAGACGCGACGCGCTGCTGCGGGAGCTTGGCCCGCGTGCCGTCTCTGGAGCCGCAGCTGGGCTGCATCTGTTGCTGCACCTGGACTCTGACGCGTCCGAAGTGGTCGATCGAGCCGCGGCGCAAGGCCTGAAGCTGGTCAGCCTCGACACGTACCGCACCCAGCCGGGCGATCCCGCGCTGGTACTGGGCTACGGCAACCTGGCGGACAGCTCGGTGGCCGACGCGGTGGCGGTGCTCAGGGACTCACTAGATCGAAGTGGTTCGGGAAGCTCGCGACGCACGGGATATCGCCCTTGACCTTCACCCGGCCGCGCAGGAACAGCAGTGGCGCGGACGCGTTGCCGGTCGCGATCTTCAGGAAGTCCGACGGGACAATGGTGACAGTCGCACGGGGATCCCGGTCCTGCACGATCCCGGACGTGCACTGCCCGTTGTCGATGACGGTCTGGTAGCGGTCATAACCACCGGCCTCGCAGCCACCGGTGAACCGCCAGTGCAGCACCATGTCCGGCGCGCCGGGCCGGACATGCCTGCCCATTCGCGCGAAAAGCTCCGCCAGCACCACCGATCTCAGGTCTGTGTGTGCCATCAGCGCGTCCAGCTGCGCCACGGACGCCTGTTCGATGATCCGGATGAACGTGCTGGTGCTCAACGCGGACAGCTCGACGCCGGTCCCGGCCCTGCCGAGCATGTCCATCGTCTCGATCAGACGGACGAACTGGTCGGAGTCGAGTTTGCCGATGTCGATCGACCGGGCGAAGTCGTCGAACACGCCCAGCTGCGGCTGGTCAGCCAGCCGATGCCAGGTCTTCACGGTTTCGGCAGGTCGAACATGCTCAGCATGCCCGCCGCGAACGCCAGGTCGCCGCGCAGCTTGAGCTTGCCCGTCATGAACAGGACGGGCGCGGAGGCGTTCGACGTGATCAGGCGCAGGAAGTCCTGTGGCGGCATGGTGATGGTGACCCGGCTGGAGTTGGCCATGTCCTGGTTCACCGTGCAGGCCCCGTCGACGATGACGGTCTCGTAGCGGTCGTAGCCGCCTTCGCCCGCGCCGCCGGAGAAACGCCAGTGCACCACCGCGTCGACGTTGCGGGCCTTCTCCTTGCGCAGATGCGTCGTCATCCGGCGGAAGATCTCGCCGAGGATGAGCGCACGCAGCTCAGGGCGGGACAGCACCTCGTCGAGCTGGCTCTTCGACGCGCCCGAGATGAGCCGGGCGAAGGTCTGCGGCCCCATCCTGGCGATGTCGACGCTGCCGCCGGAGAGCCGCTGCAGGCCGCTGATCAGCCGAACGAACTCGTCGCCCTTGAGCTTGGCCGGGTCGATCAGCCGCGCGATCTCGTCGATGTCGACCTCGGCGAGGCCTTCGGTCGTGGGTTCCAGCTGGTCGATCAGCGCGATCAGCTCACTGGGGCTGAGCTGGCTGATGGCCTCAACACTGAGGTCGGGCATGAACGCCTCCTCGTTACCTACTCCGGAGTAAGAATACGGTCGGGTAGATACGATGGCAATCTACAAGCATGGAGGGGTGGGAGCAGTGAGCGTGGAGGACAGGCGAGTCAAGCGGCTGCCGAGAGAGGTCCGGGAGAAACAGATCCTGGACGCGGCCGTCCGCGTGTTCTCCCAGCACGGGTACCACGAGGCCTCAATGGACGAAGTGTCCGAGGTCGCGGGCGTGTCGAAGCCGATGATCTACGCCTACCTCGGCTCGAAGGAAGACCTGTTCGCGGCATGCATCCGACGCGAGGCCGGGCTGCTGCTCGAGGCGATCGTCGGCGGCGTCGACGCCAGCGTCGCGCCGGACATGCAGCTCTGGATGGGCCTGCGGTCCTTCTTCGAGTTCGTCGGGGCGAACAAGGAGAGCTGGCGGGTCCTGCACCGGCAGGTCATCTCGCAGGGCGGCCCGTTCAGCGACGAAGTACTGGCGATGCGATCACGGGCAATCACACTGGTCGACGCCCTGCTGGTCGGCGTAGCCACCAAGCGGGGCATGGACGAGCACGCCCAGAAGAGCACGGAGGCGATGTCCGCCGCGCTGGTCGGCGCCAGCGAGTCGCTGGCCGACTGGTGGCTCGACCACCCGGCGGTGCCGACCCGGATCGTGGTGTCGTGGCTGATGAACCTGGTGTGGATGGGCTTCGGAGACCTGGTCGACGGCAACGTCTGGACGCCATCGGACCAGGACTGATCAGCCCACGTGCGCGGCGACGACCCGCGCACAGGCCAACGCCTCAGTGCTGGACGTGTCCACCTCAAGGTCGTAGACCACGCCGTGGTGGACCACGTCCGCCTGAGACGCGGCCATTCCGATGACCCGGTCGCCCCTGGCGAGTTCACGCCCTTCGGCAATCGCACTGGCACAGCGAACGCCGACCCACAGCACTTCCAGCCCTTTCAGCGCCCGCTGCCATCGCTGCTGGGAGGCGGGTCCGGCGAGGAACACGTCGTCGATGACGACCCGCGCACCAGTGCGGACCATCTCGGCGACTCCAGCCATCCACGCGTCTTCCAGCCTGTGAAACTCCGGCCCGACACTCACACCGCCGTCGGCGGCGAACGTGATGCCCGCCTTCCCAGGCGGCATCGCCGCGATCAACGTGTCGACACCGATGACCAGCCACGGCTGCGGCAGCACCGCCTGCAGGCAACGAGCGATACCGGACTTCCCTGAGCTGGAACCGCCGTTGAGCACGATCACCTGAGTGGTCACACGCCACAGTAAAACCGGGACGCTCTACTGATCCCTCTTGGCCCCGCCGTTGGCTGCCCACCCCTGGTCGAGGAGGCGGAATCCCGCGTCGATGGCTGCCGCCGGATCGGACTCACGGACCGCCACCAGCTGAATCTGCAGGGCAAACCGGACGTAGAAGCGGATCTCCTCGCTCGGTTCCGCCAGCCCGAACTCTTCGGTGATCGCCGAGACCAAGGCGTCCTCGTGGCGCAGCCACATCTTCTCCGCGTAGTCGACCAGCGCCGGGGTGCCCTCCATGATGGCAAGGATCCGGCTCTGCGGCTCGGATGCGAGCGCGGCGATCTCGACCAGGTAGTGGGCTTTCAGCGCGTCCGAGATCGAGGTCCCCGCCGCGCGGCCACTCACCGCGGCGATCAGGCGTTCATGCCGCTCGCCTTCATCACTGAAGACAAGCGCCTCCTTGTGTGGGAAGTGCGTGAAGACCGTCTTGGGCGACACATCAGCCGCGTCCGCGATCTCGCGCACGGTCACCGCGTCGAAGCCACGCGCAAGGAAGAGCTCCGTCGCCGCCTCCAGGATCGTCGCCCGCGTTGCCGCCTTCTTGCGTTCACGTCGCCCTGCCGTCACTGCGTCCACCACGTTTCGCACTCTACCCCGGAGCACTAACTACATTGACTAAATAAGTAGTGTCGATGTAGTAAGTAATCAAGTGAAGCTACTGGAAGGTGCGTAACCATGTCTGAAACCACCGACTCACGGCCCAAGAAGCACGACATGCCCGCCTCCGGCGCGCGCCGACCGGCACAGCGGCGAGCGGCGGGGGCGTTGCTCATCGCCGGACCGGCGATCTTCCTGCTCGGGGAGTTCATCTCCGCCGCGGCGTGGACCGACCCCGCCTACAGCTACACGCACCACTTCATCAGCAACCTCGGCGTGCACGGGCCCTCGACCTTGTTCGGGCAGTACATGTACTCGCCCCTGGCCTGGCTGATGAACACCGGATTCCTCGTCTTCGGGATCACGATCCTGGCCGGAGTGGCCACGCTGCGCGATCTGACGGGAAGGCGCCGCTGGGCAACTCTCATCCCCGCAACGCTGCTGGCCGTCGGCGGCGTCCTGCTCGCGCTGTATCCCGGATCCGGCGAGGCGCTCGACAACGGCACCGGCGAGTACCACAGCATGGGAGCCTTTGCTGGCTTCATCGGCGGGAATGCGCTTGCCATCGTGCTCGGACGCCGGTGGCAGCGCATCGGCATCTCCGCGCGCATGGGGCGAGCACTGATCACGGTCGGCGTGATCGGCCTGATCTCGATGGCGCTCTACCTCGCGATGATCTTCACTGCCGGCGACACCCCCATCGGCATCATCGGCCTGATCGAACGCGGCGCCGTCCACCCGTTCCTGATCGGCCTGCTCTGCGCCGGTGCATCCATCCCGAAGCAGAAGGCCCGCAGCAGCTAGGCAGTGATATCCCCGGTCAGGTGCGGTTTCCCGCTGCGGGCGTTGAACAGCTCGAAGTGCCACCTGTCGTCGGCACGGCTGGCGGCGAAGCCAACCTTGGACGGCAGCATCACCGGCAGCTTGAACGACACATCGACCGTGTAGGCCTCAGGCAACCGCCCCTCAAAGGCAGCGAGGCTCCGAGCCTTCGTCCACATGCCGTGGGCGATCGCGCGGGGAAAGCCGAACAGCTTGGCGGTCAACGGATGCAGATGGATCGGGTTGCGGTCGCCGGACACTTCGCCGTACCGGCGGCCAATGTCATCCGGCACGGACCACACCGCCTGAGCCTTGGGGGCCACGGTCTGCTTGTCACCGGACGAGCCGCCGGAACCCTTGCGGCGCATGTAGGTGCTGGTGCTGTGCCACACCACATCCTCGCCGAGCAGTGCCTCGGTGATCACGTCGAACTGCTTGCCCTTGGGGTGGTCACGCAGGTTCTCGACGTGCACCCGCAGCTGGGGGGAGTCGGTGACGTAAAGCGGGCGCAGCTGGGTGATCCGGTTGGCCACGTGCACCGTGCCGACCAGCGGGAACGGGAAGTCGCTGTCGGTCATCAGCTTGACCTGCAACGGGAAGCCCAGGATGTGCGGGTACGTGACCGGCAGCTGGTCGGTCAGCCGGAAACCGCACACCTTGGAGTACGTGGCCAGGTGCTCGTGGTCGACCGCGACGGCGGTCCGCGTGTACACAGTGGACGGTAATGAGCCGCCCCGCCTGCCGAACCCGGTGACCGCGGCCTTGCCGAAGAGCACCGTCAGGTTCGGCGTCGAGTCCAGTTCACGAGTGTGCGCGATCGGCATGGCGTCACGCTCCGATCAGGCTCTGGCCGCAGACGCGCACCACGTTGCCGTTCACCCCGCCCGAGGCCGGACTGGCGTACCAGGCGATGGCCTCGGCGACGTCGACCGGGAGTCCGCTCTGGGACATGCTGTTCATCCGGCGGCCCGCCTCCCTGATGAAGAACGGCACCACAGCCGTCATCTTCGTCTCGATGAAGCCCGGCGCGACCGCGTTGATCGTGCCGCCCTTCTCGGCGAGCAGCGGCGCGTAGGCGTTGACCATGCCGATCACACCGGCCTTGCTGGTGCTGTAGTTGGTCTGGCCGACGTTGCCCGCGATCCCGGCGATCGACGAGACACCGATGATCCGCCCGCCGGGCTTGAGCGCTCCGTCGAGCAGTGCGTCGTTGATCCGCAGCTGGCAGGCCAGGTTCACCGACAGCACCGAGTCCCACTGGGCGTCGGTCATGTTGGCGATCGTCTTGTCACGGGTGATGCCCGCGTTGTGCACGACGATGTCGATGCCGCCGTGCCGGGTCTTGAAGTAGTCCACAAGTCGGGCCGGTGCCTCGGGCGCGGTGATGTCGAGCTGCAGCGCCGATCCGCCGATGCGGTTGGCCACCGCGGAGAGCTCGTCGCCCTGTGCGGGGATGTCGAGGACGACGACGTGCGCGCCGTCGCGGGCCAGCACGTCGGCAATGGCCGCGCCGATACCCCGTGAGCCGCCGGTGACCAGGGCGACCTTGCCGTCCAACGGTGTGAGCCAGTTCTCCGGGCGGGTGGTCGTGCCCGCGCCGACCCGGATCACCTGTCCGTCGACGTAGGCGGACTTGGCCGACAGCAGGAACCGCAGGGTCGACTCGATGTTGTCCTCGGCGCCGGGTGCGACGTAGACCAGCTGCGAGGTGGCTCCGCGCTTGAGTTCCTTGCCGATGGACCGGCTGAATCCTTCGAGCGCGCGCTGCGGAATCGACTCCTTCGAGCCGTCCGGCGTTGTGCCGAGGACCACAACGCGGCCGGACGGGGCGATGCCCCGGATGCGCGCATGGAAGAAGTCGTAGAGCTCACGAAGCCCCTCGGCGCTGTCGATGCCGGTCGCGTCGAACACCAAAGCCCCAGGCCGGTCGGCTGTGTCGTCGACCTCGATGCCGGACTGGCCGAGGACCTTGCGAATCTGCTCCTCGAGGCGACCGCCCTTCGCCGACCCGATAACCGCTGGTCCAGGCAGTGCGGGCCGGCCGGGCCGGTACCGCAGCAACGGCACCGGGTTGGGCAGTCCCAGTCGTTTGACCAGGAACTTTCCCGGGTTGGAGCGAGCGAATCGGCTGTAGCCATCAGTCATCGTGACGCCTCCCTACTCGCGGTAATACTACTGGGGAGTAGGTTAGGATGGCCAGTACGACCTAAATGGGAGGGCGAGATGGCGCCACGAGGCTTGAAGCGGGTCGCGATCATCGGCGGTAACCGGATCCCGTTCGCCCGGTCGAACGGCCCTTACGCCACCGCTTCGAACCAGGACATGTTCACCGCGGCACTCGACGGACTCGTCAGCCGCTACTCACTGCAGGACGAGCGGCTCGGCGAGGTGGCGGCGGGCGCGGTGCTCAAGCACAGCCGCGACTTCAACCTGGCCCGCGAGTCCGTGCTCGGCTCACGGCTGTCCCCGGAGACTCCGGCGTACGACATCCAGCAGGCGTGCGGCACCGGCCTGCAGGCGATCATCCAGGTGGCCAACAAGATCGCCCTCGGCCAGATCGAGGCGGGTATCGCGGGCGGCGTGGACACCACCAGCGACGCGCCGATCGGTGTGCACGAGGACCTGCGGGCGATCCTGCTGCAGCTCAACCGGACCAAGTCACTCGGCGGGCGGCTGCGGCTGCTGGCCAAGCTGCGGCCCGGCCACATCATCCCGGACATCCCGCGCAACGCCGAGCCGCGCACCGGGCTGTCGATGGGTGACCACGCCGCGATCACCGCCAAGGAGTGGGCGATCGAGCGGGCCGCCCAGGACGAACTCGCCGTGGCGAGCCACCACAACCTGGCCGCCGCCTACGAGCGTGGATTCTTCGACGACCTCATCACGCCGTACCTCGGGCTGCAGCGAGACCAGACCCTGCGGGCGGACTCGTCGCTCGAGAAGCTCGCGAAGCTGAAGCCGGTGTTCGGCGGCGCCGAGGGCACGATGACCGCGGCCAACTCGACACCGCTGACCGACGGTGCCTCCACCGTTCTGCTCGCCACCGACCAGTGGGCGAAGGCACGGCGGCTGCCGGTGCTGGCGTACCTGACGTTCACCGAGACGGCGGCCGTCGACTACGTGCACGGCGGCGAGGGGCTGCTGATGGCACCGGCGTACGCGGTGCCGCGGATGCTGGCCCGTGCCGGGGTGTCGTTGCAGGACTTCGACTTCTACGAGATCCACGAGGCGTTCGCCTCGCAGGTGCTCGCCACGCTCAAGGCGTGGGAGGACTCGACGTTCGCCAAGGAGAAGCTCGGCCTGGACGAGCCGCCCGGCTCGATCGACCGGAGCAAGCTCAACGTCAACGGCTCGTCACTGGCGGCCGGGCACCCGTTCGCCGCGACCGGCGGCCGGATCGTCGCGACCCTGGCCAAGCTGCTCAACGAGCGCGGCTCGGGCCGTGGGCTGATCTCGATCTGCGCGGCCGGTGGCCAGGGCGTGACAGCCATCGTCGAGAAGTGAGTAGCTCCGTCTACGGCTTTCTAGCCCCTGCACTAGAAAGCCGTAGACGGCCCGATGGGCGACACGCGGTACGGATGTATCCGGGAATATCGGATCAACGCTAGACAGGCCGATACCTTCCGATGATGGACCCGGTACGCAATCCGTTCGCCCCGGGCGCGGGCCAGCGCCCGCCCGAGCTCGCCGGTCGGGACAAGGAACTCGCCGCCTTCGAAGTCGTGCTGGAACGCATCGCCCGAGGACGGCCGGAACGCAGCCTTGTCCTGACCGGGCTGCGTGGCGTCGGCAAGACCGTGTTGCTCGGTGAGCTGCGGTCGATGGCGCTCAAACGCGGCTGGGGCGCGGGCAAGGTCGAGGCCCGCCCCGACGCGGACCTGCGGCGGCCGTTGTCCGCCGCGCTGCACCGCGCGGTGCGGGATCTGGCTGTGCGACACCGCGCGCCGGACCGGGTCGAGTACGTCCTTGGCGTGCTGAAAGCGTTTGCGCTGCGGGCCGCGCCGGAGGGCGCCAAGCTGCGCGACCGCTGGCAGCCCGGCATCGACGTGCCCGCGGCCAACGGCCGTGCCGACTCCGGTGACATCGAGATCGACCTGGTCGAGCTGTTCACCGACGTCGCCGAGCTGGCGCAGGACGTCGGCACCGGGGTGGCGCTGCTGATCGACGAGATGCAGGACCTGCTGCCCGATGATGTGTCGGCGATGTGCGCGGCCTGCCACGAGCTGTCGCAGAACCAGGCGCCGCTGGTGGTCGTCGGCGCGGGACTGCCGCACCTGCCCGCTGTGCTGTCGGCGAGCAAGTCGTACTCGGAGCGGCTGTTTCGCTACGTCCGGATCGACCGGCTCGACCAGGAGGACGCCCACCAGGCGATCCTCGCGCCGGTGACCCGCGAGGACGCGGACATCACGTCCGACGCGCTGGACACGCTGTTCGAGGCGTCCGGCGGGTATCCGTACTTCATCCAGGCGTACGGCAAGGCCGCGTGGGATGCCGCGCCGAGCGATCCGATCACGGCCGAGGACGTGCAGGTGGCCGCGCCGGAGGCGGAGGCGGAGCTGGCGGTCGGCTTCTTCGGTTCGCGCTACGAACGCGCGACGCCCGCCGAACGGGAGTACCTGCGAGCGATCGCCGAGCTCACCGAAGGCCGCGACGAGGGCGTCAGCACTGCGGACATCGCCGTTTTCCTCGGCCGCAAGCCGTCCTCGCTGTCGCCCGCGCGGGACAGTCTGATCAAGAAGGGCCTGGTGTACTCCGCCGAGCGGGGCCGGATCGCGTTCACCGTGCCACACTTCGGCCGGTTCCTGCTGGGCCGTGAGGAGTGACTTCTAACGGACTCTAGTCCTCCAGGTAGACAGCGGGATAAGACGACATGTCCGGCCAAGTACCCACTTTGACCGACGAATCATCGGCGTGTGCCCGAGGTCACCGGATAATCGGGTGCATCCAGGGGCGCGGGCGCGCATAATAGGTACAGAGCAACCGAGACACAACCCAAGGGGTGCAGTACCTGTGAACATCACCGCCAAGATTCGTGCCCGCCGCGCCGAGGCCCGTACCCGGCGGGCAGTCAACCGCGCGATCGACATGGCCGCCACGCCTGCGATGCGCCACGAACTGATCATGATCGCGCAGCACCAGCAGGCCAACCACCTTCGCTGACGCGCGAGGCAGGCCGACACCGTCCGTGACCGGCCTGCCCCCAACAGACGAAGAAGTTAACTCGAAAGAGTGACCTGGAACACACCCGGGAAGTCGGTAACGACTTGGTACAGACCGGCGATGTTCCCAGTGACCCCGAGATGCTGGCGGACCCCCGACCTGGCAGCATCCCGGGGTCTTCCACTGTCCGGAGCAGGTCGGCGGTCAGTGACCGTGCCGCCCGGTTGTCCCTCGTTAGGGTGTCCTGCGTGGGCATGACCGTTCTTGCGCTGGACATCGGTGGGACCAAGATCGCGGCGGGTGTGATCGACCACCACGGCGACGTCCTCGCCCACACCACCCGGCCAACTCCGGTGCACGATCCGGACGAGGCCTGGCGGGCCGCCCTCGATGCTTCGGCGGAAGTACTCGACGGCCGGACGATCAAGGGCGTGGGCGTGGCCTGCGCGGGGCCGGTCAACTCGACGGAAGGCACGGTCAATCCGATCAACGTGCCGTGCTGGCAGGACTTTCCCCTGACCGCGCGCCTGCACGAGTCCTTCGGTGTCCCTGTCCGCCTGGCGGGCGACGGCGTCTGCATGGCGCTGGGCGAACACTGGATGGGCGCGGGCAGGGGAGCCGACTTCCTGGTCGGCCTCGTCGTGTCGACCGGTGTCGGCGGCGGGCTCGTCCTGCATGGCAAGCCCTACGGCGGACGCACCGGCAACGCCGGTCATATCGGCCATGTCGTCGTCGAGCCGGACGGTCTGTCCTGCACCTGCGGCGGCAGGGGATGCGTGGAAACCGTGGCGGGCGGACCGCACGTGGTCCGCTGGGCCCGGCAGCAGGGATGGCGAGCGCCGGACGACGCCGACGCCGCTCATCTCGCCGCGTCGGCACTGGACGGTGACGAGATCGCGTTGTCGGCGTTCGACCGGGCGGGCCGGGCGGTCGGCATGGGCATCGCCGCGACGGCCGCGTTGTGCGATCTGGACCTCGCGGTGGTCGGCGGCGGCATCGCGCAGGCCGGTGACCTGCTACTGGATCCGATCCGCCGCGCGCTCGACGACTACGCGAGGTTGTCCTACGTCGACGCGTTGCGCGTGGTCCCCGCCGAGTTGGGCAGCCAGGCCGGGCTCGTCGGCGCGGCCGCCCTGATCGTCGGGCACTGATCATCGGGGTTGACGGCCGAATATATTTGACTGCGTCAAAGGATTCGTTGAGGTGGTCAAGATGGTTCCGGACGAGCGCGTCCAGTCAGTCCGTGCGTTCAACCGCTTCTACACGCGTGTCCTCGGCGTGCTCGCCGAAGGCTTGAACGACACGCCCTACTCGCTCACCGAGACGCGCGTGCTGTTCGAGTTGAGCCAACGCGAGAGCACCGAGGTCACCCAGTTGCGCCGGGACCTCGGCCTGGACGCGGGCTACCTGTCCCGGCTGCTGGCCCGGTTCGACAGCGACGGCCTGGTCAGCCGGGACAAGTCGACGGCCGACGGCAGGCGCCAGGTCGCCGCGCTGACCGACGCGGGCCGGACGACCATGAAGATGCTCAACGAGCGGTCCGAGGCCGAGGTCCACCGGCTGCTCGACCCGCTCGGCGAAGGCGAGCAGCGCGAAATCGTCAAGGCGATGGACGTGATCAGGCAGCGTATCGAGCGGACTCCACCGGAAAACGCCTGGCACAACACTGTTGTGCTGCGCCCGCCCCGACCCGGCGATCTCGGCTGGGTCGTCGAGCGCAACGGCGCGCTCTACGCGCATGAGTACCAGTGGGGCAGGCCGTACGAGGCGCTCGTCGCACGGATCGTCGCCGACTACGCGGAGAACCACGATCCGGCGTACGAGGCGGGCTGGATAGCGGAAATCAATGGTGAACGCGTCGGCAGTGTGTTCTGCACACGCAAGGACAACACCACGGCGAAGTTGCGGTTACTACTGGTTGAACCAATCGCGCGGGGGATGGGCGTCGGCGGCCGATTGGTGGACGAGTGCCTTCGGTTCGCGACTTCGGTCGGCTACCGAACAATTCAACTGTGGACGATGAACGTGCTGCTCTCGGCAAGGCGGATATACCAACAGCGAGGTTTCAGGTTGGTCGAATCCGAGCATCACGACCTCTTCGCCCCAGGTCAGACGGGAGAAACCTGGAGCAAGGAGCTTTACGACCCGTAGTCGAAAATGCGCGCAACGCAATTGCATCCGGCAGTTGAACAAATCACACTCGAACGCCGCATCGACTAACCAGCCGAACAGTGGTTTGGTGGGCACCTGGGAAAATATCGTCCGTTTCGAGGGAGGCAGGCGTGCCTGGTCGCGCCATCACAGGTATTGGTTCGGCGGTGCTCGCCACGGGGTTACTCGCGGGGTGCGGCACGGTCGACGACCAGTGGGACTTACCCATGTCCCCACTGGAACGTCCCGCTGACATCCCGTTGCAGAACAGAGACGTGTGCGCCGAGCTCGGCGCCGACCGGATCACGTCCGGCTGTCACCTGATGGCCGAGAACGGCAACGCCGAGATCATCGTCATCCCGCGCACGGACGGCGGGCTTCGTCGCTATTCCGGCGATGTCGACGGCAACGACGTGCGCTGGCTCGGCATCGACAAGTTCCCCGCGATCCAACTGTCCGCCGGGTCGAGCAGTGACGGCATCGCCTCCTGCCGCGTGGCGCTCGACGTCGCGCAGGACCAGATCCTGATGATCGTCTACCGCAGGCAGGCGGCCGACCCGCGGCTGGCGCCGTGCAAACCGGCGCGCGACTTCGCCGCGAGGGCCATCACCGAGCTGCGAACCCAGTACCAGTAATCCGTTACCAGTAACGACAACGGCCGACCTGTCCGCAAGGGACAGACCGGCCGCGTCGTGAAACACGCGCTAGTGCGCGGCGACCTCCTTCAGGCGCTCGTCGCCCTCGTCGGCGTGGTAGTCCGCGTCCTGCGTCTGGTCGACGCCGTTGGGCACGTTGCGGGCCCGCAGGATCCAGGTCGCCACCACCGCGACGATCAGGTTGCCGATCAGTGCGACGAACCCGACGTAGATCTGGGTGGCGGATCCGCTGAACGGGTGCCAGCCGAAGATGCTCAACTGACCGAGCGACAGTGCCGAACCGCCGAAGTGCGACTTGCCCGCGGCCGGGTTCGGGATCTCGTAGAGCATCGCGAAGCCCCACGCCATGCCCGCGATCCAGCCCGCGACCAGTGCCCACCGGTGGAACCACCGGGTGTAGAGCGAGATCGCCACCGCAGGCAGCGTCTGCAGGATGATCACGCCGCCGATCAGCTGCAGGTCGATGGAGAACTGCGGGTCGATGAACAGGATGAACAGCACCGCGCCGAACTTCACGATCAGCGACGCGAGCTTGGCCTGCTTGGCCTCCTGTTTCGGGCTGGCGTCCTTCTTGACGTACTCCTTGTAGATGTTGCGGGTCCACAGGTTCGCTGCGGCGATCGACATGATCGCGGCGGGCACCAGCGCGCCGATGCCGATCGCGGCGAACGCGATACCCGCGAACCACGACGGGAACTGCTGGTCGAACAGGACGGTGGGGATCGTGTTGCTGTCCGGGCGACCCGTCGCCTGGTTCACGATCGGCTTGACTCCGGCCTGGATGGCCATGAAACCGAGCAACGCCAGCAAACCCAGCAACAGAGAGTAAGCGGGCAGCGCGACCATGTTGCGCTTGATTACGTTACGTCCGCGCGACGCGAGCGCACCTGTCAGCGAGTGCGGGTAGAGGAACAGCGCGAGCGCGGAGCCCAGCGCCAGGGTCGCGTACTGCAACTGGTTGGCCGGGCTGAGCAGGACGCCGTCGTTGGGGTTCGGCGTCGCGGCGAACTTGGCCTGCGCGGTGTTGAAGATCGTCTCCCAGCCGCCGAGCTTCGACGGCAGGTAGATCACCGCGGCCAGGATGACCACGTAGATCAGGATGTCCTTGACGAACGCGATCAGCGCGGGCGCCCGCAGACCGGACTGGTAGGTGTAGACGGCCAGCACGACGAACGCGATCAGCAGCGGCAGGTGCCCGAGGAAGCCGGAACCGTTGAAGCCCATGGTGCGGAGCACCGCTTCCAGACCGACCAGCTGCAACGCGATGTACGGCATCGTGGCGACGATCCCGGTGACCGCGATGATCAGCGCCAGCGTGCGTGAGCCGTACCGGCCGCGGACGTAGTCGGCGGGGGTGACGTAACCGTGCACCCGGGACACCGACCACATGCGCAGCAGCGGCAGGAAGACGATCGGGTAGAGGATCACGGTGTACGGCAGCGCGTAGAACCCCAGCGCACCGGCGCCGAACACCAGCGCGGGCACCGCGACGAACGTGTACGCGGTGTAGAGGTCACCGCCGACCAGGAACCAGGTGATCCACGAGCCGAACTTGCGGCCACCGAGGCCCCATTCGTCCAGGTGGTCCAGCGTGCTGCCGGCCTGCCAGCGTGCCGCGAAGAAGCCGAGGACGGTGACGACGAGGAACAGGACCGCGAAGATGATGATCTCGGTCCACTGCAGGTTGTTCACTTGACGTCCCCTTCGTCCAGGTCGTCGACGCTCAGCCGGTCCGGCTGGTGGCTGACCGGTTCGTCCTTGGTCTTGACGTAGACGATCCACACGCACACCACGCCGACGATCACGAACAAGAACTGCGACCAGTAGAAGAACGGCATGCCGAACAGGTGCGGGCCATCGAAGTTGATCAACGGCGTGATCAGCATGGCCAGTGGAACCAGCAGCAGCAGGTTCCAGTTGTTCCACCGCAAGCCGTACCCGGTCTTGCCAGGTGACTCAGACATCGAGGTCCCACTCCCGCTCAGGCCAGTACGTCCGCCGGATCGTAGACATGACAAGGCACCATATGCATTACATTCCGGGCGCGGGATGGTGGCTTGATCCAGCCAGCGCGTAGCAGTGGCCGAATCGTGACTTCGAACGGTCACAGAGAGCATCTGCGCCGGTACGGTCGTGTCATGCGGATTGCTTGGGGGCTGGCCGTTTGCGCCGTCCTGCTCGGCATCACCGCCTGTGAGCCCGCCGCGGCGCCACAGGCGCCTCCGGCGACGACATCGTCGTCGGGGCGTGTCACCGTGCCCGCGAACATGTACGGTGCGAATCCCCCGAAGCCGGGCCAGTGCCTGGACACCGCCAACGCGATCGTCGTGGACTGCGGTGAACTGCACGACGCCGAGGTGGTCAACACCGGCAAGCTGACCGCGACGACGATGCCCGACGAGGCGACCGCGGCCACGATCACGATCCCGCCGTGCCGGGAGAAGCTCACCGAGTACCTCGGTGGGCCGGACATGGACGCCACCAACCTGGTCGCGATGCCGCTGTGGCCCAACGACCAGCAGTGGGCCAAGGGCGAGCGGTGGCTGCTGTGCACCGTCGCCGAGATCGGTTCGGACGAGAAACCCTTGAAGCGCACCGGATCGCTCGAAGGAGCGCTGCAGGGCGAGGTCGTCCGCTTCCAAACGTGTTCGGTGTCCTCGCCGTCGCGGGACGCGAAGGTCCGGCGCGGCCCGTGCGACGGTCCGCACCTCGGCGAGGCGATACCCGGCGTGATCAGCCTCGGCAAACCCGGCGCGCCGCTGCCGAGCACCGACACGATGAACCGGACGGCCAACTCCCGGTGCCCCGCGCTGGTGAAGAAGTACATCGGCGGTGACAGCAAAGAGGTGACGACGGCGTGGCGACTGCCCAACGCCGAGTCGTGGAATCGCGGCTACACCAACCTGGTCTGCTACGCCGAGGCCGCGCGCCCGGTGAAGGTCCGGCTGCGCAACCTAGGCCAGGGTTCGCTTCCCGGCTAGTGGTTGCGATCGGAAGTTCGTGGGGGGTATTCGGCGGATCCAGGTTTCCGCTGGGCGTGCCGGACGAAGGGGCCGGTACCGCTGTTGTACCGGCGCCTTTGGCCGGTGCGGTCAGCGGGAAGCTGGGCCGTCGAGACCCGCTACAGACTTCCGGTCGTGACCACTAGGACGGCCGGGCCGAGCCCGTCACGCACGGGCGCGACGGGCTCGTTGCCGTTGTTCGCGGGCTTCTGGTCCGTGTCCGCCGACGTCATGACGACCATCAACAAGGCGGCCAGCGCCAGCACCATCATGGCCAATCCGGCGACGATCACTTTCTGACACCACCTTCGTGTGTGTTCCTCGTCTCTGTATGACGTGTGGGCCAGGGTCCTCGTTGCCGGTGGGTGTGGACAACTGAGTTTCGGGACGGTCTCAACCAGGTCTCGTCCCCAGGCTGTGCACAGATCCATCCACAGGCTGTGGACAAATCCGTGGATGCCGGGTTCATCCTGGGTTCATGCTGGGCTCCAGCTCGGCGCACCACTAGTCACATCGGTCACAGGGGTCGCACGGGCTGTGGATAAGGGGGGATTTGACGGGTCGCCCGACGGAGGGAACCAGTTGGGCCTATCGTGAGTCCAACCTGCCGTAAAACGAGACCTACTTCACCCCAGGGGGCCCGCGGTGTACGAAGACTCTTCGGACCACGACAGCACGAACAGCAGCGGCCAGGACGGCGAGATCTCCGTGACCGTCGACGGCGAGCAGTACGAAGTCGAGACGAACTACGACATCGACAAGGACGGTCAGAACGACACCGCGATCGTCACCGGGGACGACGGCACGAAGGTCGCCTTCACCGACGCCGACCACGACGGTGACGCCGATGTCGCGGTCGAGATGGACGAGAACGGCAACGTCGTCGGCGCGGCGCGCTACGACGAGGCCTCCGGTGAGTGGGTCCCCGTCGACACGAACTCCACCGGCTCCGACACGCACTCGACCGGCTCCGACACGACCGGCTCCGACTCGCGCGGCTCGTCGACCGGCAGCGGCGGCGAGATCAAAGTGGACGTTCCGGGAGAGTCGGCCGACCGCAGCGCCGGTCAGGCCACTGTGGACATGAACGAGGACGGCAAGAACGACACCGCGGTCGTGAAGACCGACGACGGCGACACCATCGGGTTCACCGACACCGACGGTGACGGCGAGGCCGACCAGATGACCGTCATCGAGTCCGACGGCAGTGTCTCGATCTCGCAGCACACCGGCGAGGACGAGTGGACCGAGGTCGAGAAGGGCCACGTCGACTCGAGCGGCAAGTACGTCCCCGACAGCAAGAGCTGACCACGGACACGCACGGCCCCTGTTCGCATCGGACAGGGGCTGTTTTGCTGCCCGAAACCAGTTGTGGCGTAACGGAAACCTGACGGAGAAGTGGCGGCGGCCACACGCTTTTGCCGCCAGGCGGCAAAAGAACGCACGAGTACGGCGTAACCGGCGCCGGTTTCTGAACCGATCACCTGAACCGATCAGGGAACTCCGCGCGCCGAAAAATTTCCCGCGGATCCCGTCTCGTGTGGGAAAGCCCACGTGCGCATTCGAGTGCTGAATCGATTCCCTTATCGGTCCGGTGAGGCAACCCACACGCCAGCTGTCGTTTAACCGGGCGTCACCTGGTTAACCTCGCTTCATCCCTTTTCACGGCACGCCCATCTCCTCCGGTGGGTGGGCGAAGCCATTGGTGAGGACGTCGCAGTCCCCGCGCTTGAGACAACGGCGTCCGGTCGCGGACTAAGAACCCCAGTCAGGAGACGAGGCGAGATGACCGCATTGGCCATTCCAGGTCTGGACACCGCACCGACGACGCACCAGCGGCTTCTCGAGTGGGTGCACGAGGTCGCCCAGTTGACCACGCCGGACCGTGTGGTGTGGGCCGACGGTTCGGACGAGGAGTGGGACCGGCTCACCGCGAAACTGGTCGAAGCAGGCACGTTCACGCCGTTGAAGCAGAAACCGAACTCGTTCTGGGCGGCATCGGATCCTGGCGACGTCGCCAGGGTCGAGGAACGCACCTTCATCTGTTCGGTCGACCCGCAGGACGCGGGCCCGACGAACAACTGGACGGACCCGGCCGAGATGAAGGCCACCATGACCGAGCTCTACCGGGGCAGCATGCGTGGCCGCACGATGTACGTGATCCCGTTCTGCATGGGCCCGCTCGAGGCCGAGAAACCCATGCTGGGCGTGGAGATCACCGACTCGGAGTACGTCGTCGTGTCCATGCGCGTGATGACGCGCATGGGTTCGAAGGCGTTGGCCAAGTTCGGTGACGACGCGGACTTCGTGCCCTGCCTGCACTCGGTCGGCGCGCCACTCGACGCCGGCCAGCAGGACGTGGCGTGGCCCGCGAACGAGACGAAGTACATCAGCCACTTCCCGGAGACCCGCGAGATCTGGAGCTACGGCTCCGGCTACGGCGGCAACGCCCTGCTCGGCAAGAAGTGCTACTCGCTGCGGATCGCCTCGGTGATCGGCCGCGACGAGGGCTGGCTGGCCGAGCACATGCTGATCCTCAAGCTGATCTCGCCGGAGAACAAGGTCTACTACGTCGCGGCGGCGTTCCCGAGCGCCTGCGGCAAGACGAACCTGGCGATGCTGGAGCCGACCATCCCCGGCTGGAAGGTCGAGACGCTCGGCGACGACATCGCGTGGATGAAGTTCGGCGAGGACGGTCGCCTCTACGCGGTCAACCCGGAGGCGGGCTTCTTCGGCGTGGCACCGGGAACCGACTGGCACACCAACCCGAACGCGATGCGCACCATCGAGCGCGGCAACACCGTGTTCACCAACGTGGCGCTGACCGACAACGGCGACATCTGGTGGGAGGGCATGGGCGAGCCGCCCGCGCACCTGACGTCGTGGAAGAAGCAGGACTGGACGCCGGACTCGGACGAGCCGTCCAGCCACCCGAACTCGCGGTACTGCACGCCGATGTCGCAGTGCCCGATCCTGGCGCCGGAGTGGGACGACCCGAAGGGCGTGCCGATCTCGGCGATCTTCTTCGGCGGCCGCCGCAAGGACACCATCCCGCTGGTGACCGAGTCCCGCGACTGGAACCACGGCACCTTCATGGGCGCGACGCTCTCCAGCGAGACGACCGCGGCCGCGAAGGGCAAGGTCGGCGTCGTGCGCCGCGACCCGATGGCGATGCTGCCGTTCATCGGCTACAACGCGGCGGACTACTTCGCCCACTGGATCGCGACGGGCAAGAAGGCGGACGCGGACAAGCTGCCGAAGATCTTCTACGTCAACTGGTTCCGCCGCGGTTCGGAGAAGCAGTTCCTGTGGCCGGGCTTCGGCGAGAACTCGCGCGTGCTGAAGTGGGCGATCGAGCGCATCGAAGGCAAGGCAGCCGCGCAGGAGACCCCGATCGGCTGGGTGCCCACCCTCGCCGACCTCGACACCGAAGGCCTCGACACACCGACCGAGGACCTGGAAGCGGTGCTGAAGGTCGACGCCGAGGAGTGGCTGAAGGAGATCCCGCTGATCGAGGAGTGGTTCGACAAGATGGGCGACAAGCTGCCCACGTCACTGCGTGACGAGCTGGAAGCCCTCAAGCAGCGCCTGTCAGCGTAGCCAGGTGCGATAACGGCCCCCGGGACTCCCGGGGGCCGTTTTGCTGTCACCCGTGGTGGATAACGTGATCAATTGTGTCTCGGAGCGTGGCAGGCGCATCGGCTCGGTGGAGTTCTTCGGCGGTGCTCCGCAGCAACGTGATAGCTCGAGCCGAGCCGATGGATGCGGTGTTCTTCGCAAGAGATCCTGCGATGTCCTGAGCGTCGTGCCATGCCCGTACCGCTACGAGTTCGGCAAGCAGCCTTCCGGCCAGCACGACGCGATAGCGGGGAGTCTCCTTGTTGCTGCTGGTAACCACGTCGTACAGCATGGGGATACCGCGCCGATGGTCGCCTAGATCCGTGTGAAGCGCTGCGAAGTGTCCATCGATCTCATGGGCGTCGATCCACCACGCCCACGACGGATCTCGATCGGACACACCATCGAGGAACAATGACTGTGCCTGTCCGAAGGTACGAAACGCATCCGCACGATTGCCCATGCGCGAATACGCCCGCGCCTGACGAACCAGCGCCATGGCGTGCACCCGAGAAGTGATCCGACCGTCATCGATCACTGTCTGCGCAGTCGCGACGCACTTGCGTTCATGGCGCAGATACCAGGCCTGCAGGCTGGCGTTCAGCAACGTCAGGTGTTCGACATCGCGGTCTCCGGCCAACCGGGCAAGGTAGAGCGCCTCATGGTTCAGTTCGGTGGCCAACTCCTGCCGCTCAGCGTCAAAAGCGATCCACCCGGCCACTTCAGCGAGTTCTGCTCCGGCGGCGTGCAGGTCACGCTCCACCCGGGTTGGATAGCCACCGGTGTTGATGCGTTGACGCACAACGTGGAAGGCCCGCTTGGCCAGACCGACGACATCGATACCGCCCCACAGGCTGTCCAGCCGGATCAGCTGCCGGGAGGTCTCCCGCACGATTTCGACGTACGACTCGTCGGCCGGTGCGGCGAAGTCCCAGCCAGCCAACGACAGTCCGCCAAAGGAACCACACGCTTGTCCCTCAACCAAGCGGTTCTGTCGGAGGTACTCGGCACGTGCTCTGACCCGCCGCATCTCGACAATCGAGTCTGGCTCCCGCGCCACCTGTCACACCTAACTGCCGGTCGGTGCTGCCGGTCTCAGAGTAGTACCCCCATGTGACACACAGTGCGACAATCACCTACGGAGAGTTGCGCACGTAATGGCGCACACCGCCTGCTCAGGCACAATTCGGGGATGTCCACTCGTACCGGCAGAGACACGCCATGCGACGGTTGCTGTGCCAGGTCTGTGGCGGTCCAGCCGATCGGACTGCTGACGGTGTGCTCTGGTTGCTGAAGGATCACCGCGGTGACTGGGTTGACTGGCCGGACTCCATGGCCGTGTCCGAGCCACCCGTTTGCGTGCCGTGTGTGCGCATGTCCGCCCGCCGGTACCCGGCACTGCGTGTGACGGAGCCACAGCACGGCTGCGTCATCGTGGACCGCACATGACCGGCCGCCGTCAACTGCCAGTCATGCGTCGCGCCATCATGAAACTCGTCAGGCTGGGCTGGCTGCCGGGGCGGCTGGTTTGACCTTGGTGCTGCGGATCCGGTTGAGGAGGGCCTTCGCGGTCTCGGTGCCGGACTCGACTTGGGCGAGTTGTTTGTTCACCGCCTGCAGGCGCTTGGAGCGTTCGGTCGCGTCGAGGCGCATGGCCTTGTCGACCTCGCGTAGCTCGTTCTCGATGGCGGTGATTCGTCGGCCGAGTGCGTCGTCCAGTGCCAGTGACAGTTCCTGCTCGGCCTGGATCAGCTGGTCGGCGACCATCTGGTCCAAAGTGGAGCGGGCGTCGGCGATGGCGTCGGTCAGCCATGTCTTCATGTGCTGCTTGCCCTGGGCGTGCCGCCGGGTCTTGGCGATCCACCAGCCCGCGCCGAGGCCGAGCACGATCGTCACCGGGGCGACGATCACGCCGAGTGTTCCCGCTGCGGCCGCGCCGAACAGTCCCAACGGCAACGTGGCGAGCTTGCCGAGGCCGACGCCGCCGGAGATGCCCATCATCACCATCAGCTTGTCCTCTGACGTACCCGGGCGTTTCTCCGGCGTACGCAGCACCACCGGCGGCTGTCCCGCGCGCGCGTACTGGGCCTGCAGTATCGCCAGCTCGTCCGGGGAGAACAGGCCGGTCAGCACCGTCTCGCCGATCTTGTTCAGCCGGGCGCCGACGGACGTGCTGACGCGGCGGGAGACCAGTTGCAGCGCCGCGTCGACCTGGCCGGGCAACGCTGCGAGCGCCTCCTTGTCGGCCGCGTCGATCGCCTGGCGGAACCAGGTCTGCATGTCCCGCATCTCGCGACTGACCTCGTGGGTGTTCTCCATCCGGGCTCGCTGGATCTCACCCCGCATCTTCACCTGCCAGCCGCGGGTGGCCGACTTGCGCTGGACGGCCAGCTCCTCCTTGCGCGCCTTGAGCACCTTGACCTCGTCGGCACCGGTCGTCAGCGCTCGGGACTCGTTGTTCAGCTGGACCTTGATCTCGTCGAGCGAGGTGGTCAGTGCCCGCATCGTGTTGGCCTCGGCCAGCATCGCGGCCTTGCCGATCACCATCTCCTGCAGGGCGTCCGACAGCGCGGACAGACCCGACTTCTCCCTGAGCATCTCGGCGGCCTGCTCGTTGGGGGCCTTGTTAGCCATCTCGGCCATCCGCGCCGACACGGGGTGGAAGGTCGACTCGGCGAACCGGGGCGCGTGCTCGCGCAGCAGCTCCTGGTCGGCCTCCAGCACCTGACGCCAGCCGCGGAACTGATCCACTTTGGACAGCGCGAACAGCACGGTCTCGACGCGGTCGCCGACGTTGCGCAGGAAGTTCAACTCACCCGAGGTGAACGGCGCCGACGCGTCGACCACGAACAGCAACGCCGTCGCGCTGGCCGCTGCCTCCAGCGCCAGTTCCCCGTGCACCGAGTCCAGGCCGCCGACACCGGGCGTGTCCACGATGGAGATCTTGCCGAGCAGGTCCACCGGGCCGTCCACCTCGACATAGCGTGGCGGCAGTTGGCCTTCCGGCAGTTCGTGCGAGGCCGACACCCAGTTGATCAGCTTGGTGAGGTCGACCTGGATCGGCGCGAGGTGGCCCGGGTAGCACGCCCGCGCCTCCCACTGCTCGGCGTGCCCGAACACCAGGTACGTCGCCGTCGCGACGTCAGCGTCCACAGGCGACAGTCCCGGCTGCCCGAGCAGGGCGTTGACCAACGTGCTCTTGCCGCGGTTGGTCTCGCCGACAGTGACGACCGTCGGCTGCTTCCTGCGGCGGGCCCGCAGCTCCTCGACCCACGCCGCCGACTCGGGCGAGACCTCCCGCAGCAGGTTCAGCATCTGCTCACGGTGTGCGGCGACCTGCTTCGGCAGACTCGGTGCGGGCGCGGTCACGACTGCTTCACCTTGTACACCGTCACAATCGGCGCGCGCAGCAACCGCCCGCGATCAGCGAAACCCACCACTTCCGTCTCCGCCACCACGCCGTCCATTGTCACGTCCGGCGTCGACACGGTGCCACCGGCCTCGTGCTGCGCCGGGTCGAACACGTCACCGTCCGGGCGGATCGACGACACCCCGATGCCCAGCAGCCCTTCCTCAAGGCGCTCGACCACACCGGGGCTGCGGGCGCGGTCGAGCGCGTACAGGCAGAGCTGCACGAGGGTGTCCCGCTCGGACAACGCCTTGCCGAGCGTCTCGGACTGCTCGGCGGGCTGGTCGGCGGTGTTGTCGATGCCCGCGATCATGTCGGCGCTCACTTCGATGGTCGAGTCGGCTTCGATGGCCGGGTCGGCTCCGGTCGTCGACCCGGTCTCATCGTCGGCCTTGGTGCGCCGGAAAAGGGAAGCCAACGAGATCATCCTGTCTGCGAGCTGAAACGGCTGTCCGGCCGAAGTTACCTCTAGTTGCCACGAAGCTGCTGCCAGATGAGGAAATAAGCCCGGTGCACGACGTGCGCCACCCGGCTCTGCGCCGGGGTCGCGCCGAACGACGCGAACGAACGCCACCAGCCCGCGCGTTCCAACGCGTACGCGACCAACTCCTGCTGTGGGCGGCCCTTCATGCCGAGCTGCTCGCCGACATCCGCGCTGCCACCGACCCGCAACACCTCCTCGGCGAGATCCACCGGCATCGACACCGCGCCGGACGTGACCAGCGTGAGGGCTTCGAGCAGACGCAACGCGTGTGCTTCCGGCTTGGCCAGCAGCACCTCGATCGCGTCGTGCACGCGCTGCCGCTCGCCCAGGTCACCGGACGCCTGCGCGAGCGCGGTCACCGACGCCAACGCGGCGGCGGCCTTGATGCCGTCCGCACGGGCACGGAACACCGCGTCGAGCCGGGCGCGCAGGCTCGCCAGGCCGGAGGCGTCGAGCAGCTTGCGCCGCAGCGCGCCCGCCGTCAGCTCCGGGTCCTGCCGCAGCGCGTCCACCGCCTGGCTGATGCCGTACAGGTCGAGCTTCTCCAGCAGACGCAGCCGGGTGCCGCTGGGCACGTCACACTCCCAGCTGGTGAAGATGTCGGCCGAGACCAGCAGCATCTCCCAGGTCACGTCGTCGAGCTGGGCGAGCTGCTTGAGCGCGTCCGCGTCGGCCGAGGTGAAGCCGCCGGACTCGGCCGTCTCGGCGAGCAGTCCGATCACCGGCAGCACGTCGGCGACGCGGGGCTTGAGCGTGAGCGCCTGCTTCTCGGCCAGCAGGGACGCGGCCTTCCAGACATCGCCGTCCGCGCCCGTCACGGACTCGGGCGCGATCGTGTCCGCCTTGTTCAGCACCGCGATCGCGTTCACCGGACCGGCCTCACGGCTCGCGGTCGCCGCGGTGAACGCCGCAAGCGCTTGCTGGTCGTCGGCGCGCACGCCCTGGGTCACGACGTAGAGCACGGCTTCGGCGCCCGCGACGGCGTTGCGTGACGTGTCGTCCAGGTCGTCACCGGACTCGTCGTCCTCGCTGCTCTCCGCCGGTTTGGCCGCGCCGAGCAGCTGCTCGGTCCTGGCGACCGACGCGGCGTCCAGCGAGCCGAGGCCGGGCGTGTCGATGACCGTCAGGTCCCGCAGCACGGCGTTGGTCAGGTACGCCTCGATGTGCGACACCTGGTCGAAGTCCAGGTCGAGGGTGTTCGGGATCATCCCGGTCGCGTCGAACGGCAGCACCTGCTTGCGGCCGTCGTTGAAGATCACTTCGACGCGGTCGACCGTGCCGTACTGGAATCTGGTCACCAGCCGTGTGCACTCGCCGACGTCGGTCGGCGCCACCCGGCGGCCGATCAGCGCGTTGACGAGAGTCGACTTGCCGGACTTGATCCGGCCGGCGACAGCGACCTGCAGCGGCGCGGACAACCGGCGCAGGACCTCACGGAAACCAGCCGCGGTACGGGCCGTGACCTGCGACTGGAGCCGGACGCATAACTGCGCGACCGCAGCCGACAGCGGGCCTGCCAGGTGCTGTTGGTGATCGGTCGCCGTCGTCACGCGAGAAATCGTGCCATGTCTTCCCGACGCACGGTTGCAAACCCGTGATTAAGGGGTAACCAGCTGCCATGGACACGAACAGCTACATCGCCTTCCTCGTGGTCGGTGTCATCCTCGTGGCCATCGACGGGCAGATCATCTACCGGAGCGGGCGGCGGTATCTCGAGCGTTCCTATGGCGATTCCGGTGCGGGCACGTCCATGGCGCGCCTGGTCACCGTGCTGTTCCACCTCGTGGTACTCGGTCTGCTGATGCTGATCTCCACCGTCGATGTCGGAGAGTCCCAGGCCGAGGGTGTCATTCTGCGGCTGGGCATCGTCCTGCTGCTGCTGGCCGCGGCACACGGGGTGACCATCGCCATCCTCGCCAGGATCAAGGAGCACCAGGTCCAGGAGCAGCTGGCTGAGGAGATGGCGCACCCGCAGCAGACCACGACCACCCGGACCGAGCACCAGCCCGAGCCGAGCATCGACTCGACGCCGACCTCGACCGCCAACCCCCCGCCGCCCTACCTCGCTCCGTAGAAGTCAGCCTTCAGGGCGACCCCGTTCAGCCTCCGGCTCGACGCGCCGGGGGCTTCGGCGGGCTTAGGCTGCTCGTGTGCGACGGCTGAGCCTGTGGATGCGGCAGCATCCGACGTTTGGCGATTGCCTGTTGGCCCTGTTGCTCGCACTGTTCGAACTGCCTGCGTTCTTCGCCGAGACCAGCCCCCATCCGCTCTGGCTCTACCTGCTGGTGGACGTCGGCATGATCGGCCCGATCGTGCTGCGCAGGCGACGCCCGATGGTGGCCTGTTACCTGGTCCTGCTCGCCGCGTTCGTGCAACTGACCACCGACGCCCTCCTGCGTACGCTGCTACCGATCAGGGCCGCGGACATGGCGGTCGGCATCGCGCTGTACACGATGGTCGTCTACGTCGGCCGCCGCCAGGCGTTGATCTACGCGGTCTGGGTCACGATCGGCACGGTCCTGTGGGGGATCTGGCTCATCAAGCCGCAGACCGACCAGTGGTGGATCACGGGTATCGCGATGCTGATGCTGTTCGCGTTCCACTGGACGTTGGGCGAGTTCGTCGGCGCGCGCCGCGCCTACCAGGCGGAAGTCGAGCAGCGGCTGCGGCTGCTGGAAACCGAGCGCGACCAGCAGGCCAAGATCGCCGTCGCCGAGGAACGCGCTCGCATCGCCCGTGAGCTGCACGACGTGGTGGCGCACGCGGTCAGCGTGATGGTCGTCCAGGCCGATGGCGCGACCTACGCCGTGCACACCAATCCGGAACTGGCCGCCCGCGCGATCAAGACGATCTCGTCGACCGGCCGGGAGGCACTGACCGAACTGCGGCGCCTGCTCGGCGTGCTGCGCGCGGAGGACGGCGGCGAGACCGAACGCACCCCGCAGCCGGGCACGAACTCGCTCAACGACCTCGCCGAACGCGTCCGTCTGGTCGGCCTGCCGGTGCGGCTGAAGCTCAAGGGTGAGCTGGACGGCCTGCCCGCGGGCATCGGGCTGGGCGTCTACCGGATCGTGCAGGAGGCGCTGACGAACACGCTCAAGCACGCGGGCGCGGGGGCGTCCGCCGTGGTGCGCGTGGCGCGGATCGGCGAGAACATCGAGCTGGACATCACCGACGACGGCTTCGGCACCCCGAACGAGCTGGTGTCGATCTCCGGGGGCAACGGCCTGATCGGGATGCGGGAGCGGGCGAACGTGTTCGGCGGCACCCTGCAGGCCGGTCCGCGGCCAGGCGGAGGATGGCACGTGCACGCGGTACTACCAATCCAGGGAACCTAGGGAAACATGATCAGAGTGGTGTTGGTCGACGACCAGGAGCTGATGCGCGTCGGCTTCCGCATGGTGCTCGGCGCCCAGCCGGACATGGAGATCGTCGGCGAGGCCGGTGACGGCGAGGCGGCCGTGAAACTGGCGGCGCAGCTGCGGCCGGACGTGGTGCTGATGGACGTCCGGATGCCGGTGCTGGACGGCGTGGAGGCGACCAAGCTGATCACGGAGGCGGGGACGGCGAAAGTCCTCGTGATGACGACCTTCGACCTGGACGAGTACGCACTGACCGCGCTGCGCAATGGCGCCAGCGGGTTCATGCTCAAGGACACCCCGCCTGACCACCTGGTGGCCGCGCTGCGGTCGGTCGCCAGCGGTGACGCCGTGGTGTCGCCGAGCGTGACCCGGCGGCTGCTCGACCGGTTCCTCGGTGCCGCCGGTGGGCAGTTGCGGGACGCTTCCGTGCTTGACGCCTTGACCGACCGCGAGCGCGAGGTGCTCGTGTTGATGGCTCAGGGCCTGTCGAACACCGAGATCGCCAGGAAGCTTTTCCTGTCCGAGGCGACCGTGAAGACACACGTCGGTCGCGTGCTCGCCAAACTGGAGCTACGCGACCGCGTGCAGGCTGTCGTGCTGGCGTACGAGACTGGGCTCGTTCGCCCAGGTGAGGCCTAGTTTCCGCCGGAACTGTCAGTCCCCTGCGGTAACGTGAAAAACAAGGGATCCCCTTGGGGGAATTGGTGATGCGGTGGTGGCTACCCTCGGCCCGGCCAGGCCACCCGCGCTGTCGAGGTGGCGCCGGGCAGCGGGCGGTGGCCGGTCAGCGTCGGCAGTCCGCTGATGTCGCCGTAGAGCTCGTAGCGGTAGAACGCGACTGCGTAGGCGGTCAGCGCGCGCTGTTGCTGAGCGGGCGTCAACTCCTGTGCTGGGCAGGTGCTGTCGTCCTCGCCGAACTGGAACGGCGGTGTCCAGTTCGTGTTGAAGTAGTTGTGGTTCGCGTTGCGCAGGGACACCGTGAAGTCCGTGACGGTGTTGACCCCCTTGATGTCGTCCAGGTACTGCTGGCCCGCTTCGCCGACCGCGCCGTCGCAGGAGCTGGTGACGGCGGTGAACGGGACCGTGGTGCTGAGGGTGTCGCTGTGGTCGCCGTCCGGCCAGTCGAACTTGACCGGGGCCAGGCCCAGTACCGCGCGGACGCGGACACCGGCTGGCCATTCGCCGCGGTGCTTGTCCGACGCCTGCCACATGACTCCCTTGCCGCCGCGGGAATGCCCGAGGGTGCCGACGCGTGTCATGTCGACGTGGCCTTTGAACGAGGCCGCGACCGGCCGTCCGGTGTCCGGATCAGTGAAGCGACCGGCCAGCGGTCCGCCTCCGGTGGCGGCCAGCTGCTGCCACAACCGCAGGTGCTCGTTGATCAGCCGGGCCCGGTCGCCGTAGTCGAACGAGGTCATGTTGATGGCGTCGACGCTGATCGAGACCACGACGAAACCGCGTGACGCCAGTTCGGCGCCGAGGTAGTCGTACCCGCGGTAGCTGGGGAAGGGACGAGAACCGGCTGGGCAGGGCCAAGTGTCGGCGGCCTGGACGTCACAGGCCCACCACGAGCCGTGCGCCATGACGATCAACGGCAGCTTGCCGGTCAGCCGCCGCGGGTGGTGCACGACCGCCCGCACCTCGCTGACGGTGCCGCTCTGAGGGTCGGTGTACGCGGTGTCGCCCAGGTCGTACCCGGAGCGCATGACGACGCCCGCCACGCTGGCCTCGGCGGCAGCGGGCAGGGCGCTGCCTGTCAGGAGCGCGATCACCACACCGATCGCGAATCGGACTCGAGTGTTCACGCCGCTACCACGCCTCACCTGACCGGCATGTTGTCCTCGGGAGCGGCTAGTTCACGCCACGCTCAGCGGTAGTCGTCGGGGTTGACGGTGTGCGGGTCGAGGCCCTGGCCGAAAATGTCCGCGTACCAGCGGCCCCAGTCGGGCCGGGTGCCGTCGAGGTCGGTGAAGCCGTACTCCCGCATCAGACTCCAGGATGACAGCGACTGGCCTGACCAGCGGTTCACCTGCGGGTCGCTGGCCAGTGCGGCCACCGCGCGGCCGATGTAGTGCGGGGTTTCCGCCATCGAGAAGTGGATGTCCTGCGCGATCGCGTCACGCCAGGTGTCCTCGGTGACGCCCATGCCTTCGAGCATCGCTTCCGACCGGATGAATCCGGGAGTCAGTGCCAGTGCTGTCACGCCGTGGTCGCTCAGTTGCCTGCCCATTGCCTGTGCTGTTCGGCGGAGGCCGGATTTGACGAGGTAGTAGGGCAGCGAGACGCCGTGGTAGGTCTCGTCGTCGCCGTCGGTGACCTCCACGACCAGGCCGCTGCCCTGCTTGACCATCAGCGGCAGCAGGGCGTGCAGCGCTCGCAGGTGGGTTTCCATTCCGTTGCGGTGCACCGCTATCGCTTTGTCCACATCGGATTCCCAGAACGGGGTGCTGTGCTCGACGAACGGGTCGCCGCCCCAGACGTCGTTCACCAGCACGTCGAGCCGGGTCAGCCGGGAGCGCAGGTCGGCGACGTCCTGCGCGACCGTGAAGTCGCAGCGGACCGGGATGCCGTGCCCGCCTGCCTTCGTGACCAGTTCCGCGGTGTCCTCAATGGTTTCCGGGCGGTTCATCGGGCTGGCCGACGTGCGGGTGGTGCGCCCGGCCACGTAGACCGTCGCGCCGATCGCTCCCAGTTCGACCGCGATCCCGCGGCCGCAGCCCCTGGTCGCGCCCGCGACCACCGCAACCAGTTCAGCCATTGTGCTGCCATCCCTTCAGTACCGCGTCGATGTCTTCGGCGATGCGGTCGAGCAGGCTCCCCGACGGCCGCACCGACCAGGAGATCGCTGTTCCGTTCGCCAGGCAGACCAGGATCCGGGCCGCGTGCGGCGGTGCGCCGGGCACACCGCGGACGTGGACGGCGAGTTCCTGCTCGAAGACCGCGAAGAACTCGCCGTGTGCCTCCCGCAACTGCGGGTCGGCCAGGTCGGCGGCCAGTTGCCCCAGGTTGTTCGCCGCCGTCGCCGGGTCGTCCAGCTCGCGGTAGACGTCCATGATCGCCGCGCGTACGTCCGCAGCCGCCCTGACCTGCGCGCGAACCTGGTCGATCGCTGCCTCGAACAAGGCCTTGAGCAAACCGTGCTTCGAGCCGAAGCGCTGGGACACGGTGCCGACCGAGACGCCCGCGACCGCGGCGACGTCCGCGATCGTGAAGCCTGGTCCGCGTGCGCTGATGGCCACGCCTACCGCGTTGAGCAGCCGTTCGTCGGTGATTGTCCGGGGCCTCGCCACGCCATTAGTGAAGCATGATTCATTAATCATGTCGACCCTGACCTCCGAACCCCGGGGCACGTCAGGGACTTCCCGGATCGCGGGTGGACGGATTGTCCGCCACGCTACGACTGCGAGCTGACCCCGAGTTGGGCCCACGGGAGGAGACAACTCCGGACCGTGGGAGGACGCGATCGGACGCCGGTACGCGACACGATTGGCCCATCGAGGCGGGAACCACTTCTCAAAGGAGCGACCATGATCGAGGCACGGGGCCTCACCAAGCGGTATGGGAAGACCCTCGCGGTCAACGATCTGTCGTTCACTGTGCAACCCGGCCGGGTCACCGGCTTCCTCGGACCGAACGGCGCGGGCAAGTCCACCACCATGCGGATGATGCTCGGCCTGGACAACCCGACCTCGGGCGTCGCGCTCATCGACGGCAAGCACTACCGCGAACTGCACCACCCGCTGCGCCAGATCGGCGCGCTGCTGGACGCCAAGTGGGTGCACCCGAACAGGTCGGCCTACGCGCACCTGCGCTGGATGGCCGTGTCCAACAAGATCCCGACCCGCCGGGTGGACGAGGTGCTCGACCTGGTCGGCCTGTCGGCCGTGGCCAAGAAGCGCGCGGGCGGGTTCTCCCTCGGTATGTCGCAGCGGCTGGGCATCGCGGGCGCACTGCTCGGCGACCCGGGCATCCTGCTGTTCGACGAGCCGGTGAACGGGCTGGACCCCGAGGGCATCCTCTGGATCCGCAAGTTCCTGCACCGGCTGGCCGACGAGGGCCGGACCGTGCTGGTCTCCAGCCACCTGCTGTCGGAGATGTCGCTGACCGCGCAGGAGCTCGTGGTGATCGGGCGCGGCAAGCTGATCGCGCAGCGTTCCACTGAGGACTTCATCCACGCCGCGACGGAGAACACGGTGAAGGTGCGCAGCCCGCAGGCGAGCAAGCTGCGTGACGCGCTGACCGGGACCGGTGCCACCCTGCGCGACGACGCTGACGCGCTGATCGTGTCCGGTGTGGACGCCGCGCAGATCGGTGAGATCGCCGCGGCCAACCAGGTCGTGCTGCACGAGCTGAGCCCGCAGCGCGGATCGCTGGAAGAGGCGTTCATGCAGCTGACCGGCGACTCCGTCGAATACCACACCGAACTTGCCCAGGCCGTTGACCAGATGGTGGATGTGAACCGATGACTCTGCTCGCTGTCGAACGAATCAAACTGTTCTCCACCCGCTCGCCGTGGTGGTGCATGGCACTCGCGCTCGGGCTGAGCGTCGGGTTCGCCGGACTGGTCAGCGCGTCGGCCTCGAGCAGCAGCCAGGTCTCGGTACCGGTGACCCAGTTCGGGTTCACCTTCGCGCTCGCGGTGATCCTCGTGCTCGCCACGCTGTCGGTGACCACCGAGTACCGCTTCAACACGATCAAGACGACCTTCCAGGCGGTGCCGAGCCGGACGTCCGCACTGCTGGCCAAGACGACTGTGGTCGCGCTGACCACGGGTGTGCTCGGCGTGCTGGCGGCCTTCGGCTCGCTCGGCATCGCGACGCTGATCCAGCCGAACGCCGACCTCGCGCTCAACAGCGAGGCGGACTGGCGCCAGGTCGCCGGTACCGGCCTGGTGACCTTCGTCGCCGCGATCGTCGCGGTCTCCGTCGGCATCCTGATCCGGCAGACCGCGGGCGCCGTGTCGGTGCTGCTGGCGTACTCGCTGGTGGCCGAGAACCTCGTCCAGCTGATCCCCAGCGTCGGCGCCGACATCCACAAGTGGCTGCCGTTCAACGTCGCCAACCGGTTCCTGACCGGCAACCCGGATGGGTCGTTCGACATGGGCCCCGGTTCGTCGACCAGCACGCTGCCGCCGTGGGGTGCGCTGGCCTACTTCGCCGGCTTCTCGGTCGTCATGCTGATCATCGCCATTGCCGTCGCGAAGAAGCGCGACGCCTGAACGAAAGAACCACCTGGCGGGTCAATCGGGAGATCTGCCGGGGCCAACGGGGGAAAGAGAGCCCGGGTCACCTGTCGGGGGGTGGCCCGGGTTTCTTTGTTGGTCTGGTCACGGACGGTTGCGATCACTGCACGCGCTTGCAAGTATGTAACGAAGCGATCTAGCGCATGCGGCCCGGTAAAGACCACGTTAAGAGGCTGTGAGGTGCCGCACTTATCGCGGACAACGATGTTCGACTAGCGCTCAGATCAAAGTGGATACCCCGTCACGAACCATCGGAGGTGGACGTTGACGGTCGCTGAGGTAAGCGCAACCACCGAACCATCGGAGCCTGTCGTGCCAACCAACGGCACGGGCCGCCGTGAACTACGAGTAGAACCGATGATCGAGCTCGAATGGTCACAGGCCATCGAGCCGCACACCGCACTGGCCTCGATCGGCGGCGCGACCAGACCAGCCGAGACGCGGCGCGCGTGGGTCCACCGCGCACCGGAGGACCAGGTGTTGGCCCTGTACGCCTCAGCGTCCGAAGTCGACCCGCAGCTGGCCGCGCCGTGGTGGCTGAAGGCGTTGGCAACAGGCGGACTGAGCTCACGGTCGGAAGGTTTCCTGCTGGAGGACCGGGTCGGCAAACTGCTGGATGCCCGTCCTGGCTGGGTTTTCGTGCCGTGGAGCAGTGACGGCGACAGCGGCTATTGGGAGTACATGCCGTCCGAGCGGCGCGTCACCGGGCCCGCCGTACCGACCACACTGGTGCTCACCCACCGGCACACCGGCTGGCTCGACATCCATCCCGTGCACCTGACCACCGGCCAGCCGCCTGCCCCGCTCGCGGTGAACGGAATGGGCGATCTGCGATCCAATCTCGCTCGGTGGGAGAGCGTTTTGTAGCTTCTTGGCGTGGAACAAGAAGTACGCAGGCGCACTGTCGTCAGCTATGTGCAGCGCGGCGGGCGGATGACGGTCGGCCAGGAACGGGCGTGGGAACGCCATTGGTCGCAGCTCGGCCAGGACGTTTCCGGCCTGGCTGCCGGGCCGGTGGACACCACCGCGTGGTTCGGCCGGTCCGCACCCGTCGTGCTGGAGATCGGGTCGGGGATGGGCGAGACGACGTCCAAACTGGCCGCTGCCGCGCCCGAGGTGAACTACCTGGCCGTCGAGGTGTACCAGGCCGGGCTGGCCCAGCTGATGATGCGCGCGGCCGACCTCGGGGTGACCAATCTCCGGCTGCTGCGCGGCGACGCGGTCATCCTGCTCACCGAGCACATCGAACCCGGCACTTTGTCCGAGGTGCGGCTGTACTTCCCGGACCCGTGGCCGAAGAAGCGGCACCACAAGCGACGGATCGTCCAGCCGGACTTCGTCTCGCTCGTGGCGTCGCGGCTGGCGCCCGGCGGCCGGTTCCACATGGCGACCGACTGGGAGCACTACGCCGAGCACATGCTCGAGGTGTGCTCGGCCGAGACGGCGTTGCGCAATGTGTACTCCGGGTGGGCACCGCGACCGGAGTGGCGGCCGGTGACCAAGTTCGAGTCGCGGGCGCACACCGAAGGCCGCAACATCCGGGACCTCATCTTCGAAAGGGCCCACGCTCTGTAGTTCGTCCGGTGGCGGCACTACCCGACCAGGTAGTTGAGTCGACTGCGGCATTCGGCCGATAAGCAGTGCGTGACTGCCCTGTTATCACCTGATTTGGTCGCCGCCGAGGAGTTCCTGCACCGCTATCACGGCGCACGCCCCCGCGCCGGGCAGGTGCGGGCTCGGCTCGGCGAGGTCCGCGCGCAGATCGCGGAAACCGGGACGTACGAACACACTCGTGCGGAACTGGCCTACGGCGCGCGGCTCGCCCTGCGCGACAGCGGTGTCCACACCGACGGCGTGCCGTGGCGTGGCCTTCTGGTGCGTGACCTGCGCACGGCCCGCACAGCGACCGAGGTCGCGACTGGCTGCGTGCAGCATCTGCGGCTCGCGGCGAGCAAGGGACGGGTCCGCCCGACCGTGACCATCTTCGGGCCGGAGAGCGCCCGGATCGTCAACGAGCAGCTGATCCGCTACGCGGGTTACGCGCAGCACGGCCAGGTGATGGGCGACCGCAGGCACGTCGCGTTCACCGAGACGGTCCGCAAGATGGGCTGGCGCTCGCCGACCGCGCGCAGCGCGTTCGACCTGCTGCCGCTCGTGGTGCGTGACGAGCAGGTAGGAGTGCGGCTGTTCGGGTTGCCGCGCGATGTCGTGCGGGAGGTTCCGCTCGAACACCCCGAGCTCGGCTGGTTCGTCGACCTGGGGCTGCGCTGGCACGCGGTCGGCGCGTGCTCGCAGCTGTTGTCGATCGGCGGTGTCCAGTACCCGGTGGTGTTCAATGGGATCTACACGTCCTCGGCGATCGGCGCCGACGCGCTGGGCGACGACCGGGCGTACGGGTTCGGCCGGGTGATCGCCGAACACCTCGGCCTGGACACGTCGAGCGACGAGTCGCTGTGGCGAGAACGTGCCGGGCTGGAGCTCGACCGGGCGGTTCTGCACTCGTTCCGATCAGCGGGAGTGAGTATCGCGCCACGGGAAGCACGGCCGGTCCGGCGCGCACCGGGCAAGTACATGCCCCGATTCCTGGGATAACGTTTCCGCATGCGACAGCGTTTGCGTGCCCCGATCGTGCTTCCCTGCGACCCGGACTGTTCGGTGCTGCGGGACGCCGTTGTGGACATCGAGGACGACGGCCGCATCGGCTACATCGGACCGCTCGCCGACGCGCCCGGCGATGAGCCGGTCACCGAGCTGTCCGGGATCCTGGTGCCCGGCCTGGTGAACACGCACGCGCACACCCCGATGACCGTGCTGCGCGGAATGGGCGGCGACCTGCCGCTGCTGCGCTGGCTGCAGGAGATCATCTGGCCCGCCGAGGCACAGCTGAGCGCGTCGGACATGGCCGCCGGGATGCTGCTCGGATCGGTCGAGATGCTCCGCGCCGGGGTGACCACGAGCGTGGAGATGTACTTCAACCTGGACAAACTCGCCGAAACGGTGCTGGCGACGGGCGGACGGGCCGTGCTGACCGGCGGGATCATCGATGCGCCGGGCTTCCAGTGGCGGACGCTGCTCGACGACGTGAGCAGGCTGATCGACACCGAGGGCCTGCGGTTCGGTCCGGGCGACCGGATCGAGATCGGCTACGGCCCACACTCGGCGTACACGCTGACGCCCGAGATCCTGACCGAGGTCACGGCGGCGGCGCACGAACGTGACGCGTTGATGCACATCCACGTGGCCGAGGCCGCGCTGGAGGACTCGGCGCAGCGCACAACACACGGCTCGGTGCCGAAGTTGCTGGAGTCACTCGGTTTCTACGGCGGCCGGGTCCTCGCCGCGCACTGCGTGCACCTGTCCGATGAGGACATCTCGATCTTCGCGCGGCACGGCGTGGCCGTCGCGCACTGTCCCGGGTCGAACGCCAAACTGGCCTCGGGCATCGCGCGCGTTCCCGCCCTGCGCGCGGCCGGGGTGACCGTGGGCATCGGCACGGACGGCCCCGCCAGCAACGACGACCTGGACCTGTGGGAAGAGGTCCGGCTGGCCGCGATGCTCGGTCGGCTGTCGACCATGGACACCTCCGCGCTGGTCGCCAGGGACGTGCTGCTGATGGCGACCCGGTTCGGCGCGGCCGCTGTCGGCCGGGACGACATCGGGGCGCTCGAGCAGGGCCGCTGGGCCGACATCGTGCACATCAGCACCGACGCGCCCGCGTTCTCGGCAGGCGTCGACGTGCCGGACGCGCAACTGCTGTCCAATGTGGTCTGGGCAGCGGGTGCGCGTCAGGTCCGCGACGTGTGGGTGGCAGGCGACAAGGTGGTCGAGGACAGCGAGCCGACCCGGGTGGACCGCGCCGAGGCACAGGCCAAGGCCGGTGCGGTCACACAGAGGCTGCTCGCTGGCGGATGACGACCTCGGTCTGGTGCCCGTCCTCGGGCGTGTTGATGGCGTTGAGCACGGCCTGGGCGACCGTCTCGGGCTTGAGGTAGTTCTCCGGCTCGTAGGCGCCGCCCTCGGTGGCGCGCACCTTCCGCTGCATCTCGGTCGCCGTCCGGCCGGGAAACACCGAGGTCACCCGCAGGTCGGGCTCCTCGGCCCTGAGCGCGTCGGCGTACGCCCGCAGCGCGAACTTGCTCGCGCCGTAGGAGCCCCAGGTGGCGTTGACCCGTATCCCGGCCCCGGAGTTGATCAGCACGACGTGCCCGTTGGCGGCCCTGAGCTTGGGCAACAGCACCCTGGTCAGCTCGACGACCGCGAACACGTTCACCTCGAACGTGTCCCGCCAGGTCTGCAACGACGTGGCCGCCACCGGCGCGACCTCGCTGACGGCCGCGCTGTGCACCAACACGTCGAGGTCGCCGATCTCGGCCGTGCGCTGCTCGAACGTGTCCGTGTCCCGCAGGTCCACCGGCCACGGCATGCCAGGCAGGTCGTCGGGGATCGTGCGGCCGCCGAGCCACACCTCGTGCGTCGGCGCCAGCAGCCGGGCGATCGCCGCCCCGATTCCACCGGACGCACCCGTCACCAAAGCTGTCTTCACACCCATGACAGTAGGTTGTGACAGCGCTCACTAAACCCCCGGTCGACCTCCGGCGTGAAGGGAGATGTGAGAGCGGTTGCCGCCGGGCCAGACACCAGACCGTCCAGAATGGACGCGATGGCTGCCTTCTCCACACTGTTCGACGAGTCCTTCGAGGCGATGAAGCGACTCGCGTACCTGCTTGGCGCCGATGACCCGGAGAACATCGCGCAGGAGGCGTTCGTCCGGCTGCACGGCCGCTGGGAAGCCCTGTACGACGACAGCAAAGCACTGCCGTACCTGCGGACCATGGTGGTCAACCTCAGCCGGTCGCGACTCAGACACCTCCGTGTTGTGCGCAAGACCCCGCCCGACGTGCTGCTGGACGAACTGTCCGCTGAGACGCACGCGATGGCACGACAGGAGCACAAGCGAATCAGGGAGGCGCTCGGCAAGCTCTCCCGAAGGCAACGAGAAGTTCTGGTGTTGCGCTACTGGCTGGACCTCGACCAGGCCGCGATCGCCGACACGCTCGGCGTCGCCGTGGGCACGGTCAAGGCGACCACGTCACACGCGATGACGAATCTGCGCAAGCACCTGGAGGAACGGTGACCGACGAGCTGGAGCAGCGGCTGCGCTCGACACTCACCTCCATAGCCGCGGAGGTGCCGCCCAGCGATCAGGCGTGGGCCGAACTGCAACGCAGGCTGGCCATGAGAAGTGGTCGACGCCGTCCTCGGCCCGTTGTCATGGCCGCCGTCGCCGCGGCGGCCGTTGCGCTGATCGCCGTTCCGGTCACGCTCATCCAGCAGGCGAACGGGCCCGCCGGGCCCGATTCGCTGCCGGTGGCGTCCGGCCAGTCGGAGCCGCCCCCGGCGCCGTCGCAGGTCCCGGACAGGACGAGCGCGTACCTCCCGCAGAACGGGGAAACCCTCGTCATCAAGCCCGCGGTTCTCAGCAGTGAGCGCAACACAGAGCCCGGCAACACGGTGACGAACACCTTCGCGTACGTAACGCAGCAGCCGTCCGGCAACCGGCAGTTGTGCATCGCCCTCGCTCCGGAGAACGGCCCGATCAACGGGCCGGACCAGCACCTCTACGGCGCGCCCAACTGCATGCCGATGGCCCAGCCGAAACCGGGCAGGTACGAGTGGGGACGCAGGCATGGCACGACACCCAACACCAACACCATCTGGCTGTACGTGATGAGTCGGCCAGCGGCGGAGATGCTGCTGAAGACCACAGACGACTCCGTGCCGTGGGTGAAGTCCACTCGCCCGCAGGAAGGGGCCGACATCGTGATGTTCAACGCGTACCTGCCCTCGGCGAAACCGGCGAAGCAGTTCACGGTGTTCGACGCGCAACGCCAGCCGTTGCTCCACAGCGAGTGACCGGCTGTGATCAGGCGACTAAACCTCCGGCTGTCCTCGGACGTGGAAGAGGTGTGAGAGCGGTGGCTGCCGGTGCGGATGCCGGGCCGTCCAGAATGGACGCGATGGCTGCCTTCTCTGTGTTGTTCGACGAGTCCTTCGAGGCGATGAAGCGACTCGCGTACCTGCTTGGTGCGGACGACCCGGAGAACATCGCGCAGGAGGCGTTCGTCCGGCTGCACGACCGTTGGCACACGCTGTACGACGACAGCAAAGCACTGCCGTACCTGCGGGCGATGGTGGTGAACCTGAGCCGGTCGCGCCTGCGGCACCTGCGTGTTGTGCGCAAGACCCCGCCGGATGTGATGCTGGACGAACTGTCCGCCGAGACGCACGCGATGGCACGACAGGAGCACAAGCGAATCAGGGAGGCGCTCGGCAAGCTCTCCCGAAGGCAACGAGAAGTTCTGGTGTTGCGCTATTGGCTGGACCTCGACCAGGCGGCGATCGCCGACACGCTCGGTGTCGCGGTCGGCACGGTCAAGGCGACCACGTCACACGCGATGACGAACTTGCGCAAGCACCTGGAGGAGTGGTGATGGACGAGCTGGAGCAGCGGCTGCGCTCGACACTCACCTCGATGGCCGAGGAGGTGTCACCGAGCCACCGCGCGTGGGACGAACAGCAGCGCCGGTTGGCGCTGAAAAGTCGTCGACATCGATTTCGCCCCGTCGTTATGGCGGCCGTGGCTGCGGCGGCGGCGGTTCTGATCGCTGTCCCGATCGTGGTCATCCAGCGGGCGAACGCGCCGGTCGAGCCGGGCGCGCTGCCGGAGGCGTCCAGCCAGCCGATGCCGACGACTGACCGGCAGCCGCAGCTACCGGACGGCAGGCCTGCGATCAAGTACGTGCCACGCAACGGCGAGACCCTGGTGACGCAGCCGACCGCCATCGACAGCAAGCAGATGGACAAGGGCAAGTATCTGGCCACGTACGCGTACGTCATCGAGACGAAGCCCGCCCAGCGGCTGCTGTGCGTGATCCAGGCCATGGAGGGCTCGGAGATCAACGGGCCCGACCAGATCACCTTCGGCGAGGCCGACTGCATGCCGCTCAACCAGCCGAAACCGGGCAGATACGAGTGGGGTCGCAGGCAGGTGCCGACCAAGTTCCTCGGCAACAGCAAGGGCGTCTGGCTGTACGTGATGAGCCCCCCGGCCGTCAAGATGATGCTGCGCCGAGCCGAGAGCAACGAGCTCATACCGGCGACCACCAAGGAGTTCGGCCAGGACGTGGTCCTGTTCGGCGCGTACATGAACTCGACCAAGGAGCCGAAAGCCTTCACGCTGTACAACGACAAGGGCGAGCCGTTCTTCAACGGCGAGTGAACACAAGGTGAACGCCGGGCGACCATCGGTTGTTCACTTTCCGGTCCGACCGGCTTAGTGTCGATCTCCTCCCGAGCGGACTGGAGGAGCTTTGACCTCACCACCACGCATTCCATTGCCCCTGCTCAACGGCAGTAGCCGGGCGGCGGTGACCTGTGAGTACCGCTGTGGCAACGCCTGCGCGCACGACGCGCCGAACCCCTCGGGCAACGGCTACCTTGGCGACATCGTCACGGACGTGATCACCCGGCGGTCGGCGCTCAAGGCGGGAGCCGTGGTCGCGTTCGCCACCAGCGGTGTGGCCGGGCTCAGCGGCACAGCCGCCGCGGAAGACGACAAACGTGGCATTCCCGGCATGAACTTCGACCGCGTCCAGCCGAACACCCAGGACGCGGTGGTCATCCCCGAGGGCTACGAGCAGGCGATCATCATCCGGTGGGGTGACGCGGTGCTGCCGGGGGCACCGGAGTTCGACTTCGACAAGCAGACCGCGGCCGCGCAGGCCAAGCAGTTCGGCTTCAACAACGACTTCGCCGCGCTGCTGCCACTGCCGCACAGTGATCACGGGGGCTGCGATCACGGGGGCTGCAATCAGCTGCTGGTCACCAACCACGAGTACACGTCCGAGAAATTCATGTTCAAGGGCTACGACGCCGCGAACCCGACCGAGGAGCAGGTCAGGATCGGTTGGGCCGCGCACGGCCTGTCGGTCGTCGAGGTCGAGCAGGTCCGCGGGTCGGGCAGGCTCAGGCCGGTGATCGGCCGGTACAACCGGCGGATCACGATGACCACGCCGTTCCGGATCACCGGCCCGGCCGCGGGCAGCGACCTGCTCAGGACGTCCGCCGACCCGACCGGCACCATCGCGTTCGGCACCCTGAACAACTGCGCGGGCGGCGTCACGCCGTGGGGCACGATCCTGTCCGGCGAGGAGAACTTCAACGGGTACTGGGCCAACGCGGGCCAGACCGCCGAACCGGTCAAGTCGCGGTCCGCACGCTACGGCGTCACGACCGGCGCGAGCACCCGCAAGTGGGAACGCTTCGACAAGCGGTTCGACATGCTGAAAGAGCCGAACGAGATCAACCGCTTCGGCTACATCATCGAACTCGACCCGAACGACCCGGAGTCCATGCCGGTCAAGCACACCGCGCTTGGCCGCTTCAAGCACGAGTGCGCCAACATCCGCGTGGCGCGTGACGGGCGTGTGGTCGCGTACTCCGGCGACGACGAGCGCTTCGAGTACCTGTACAAGTTCGTGTCCAAGAACAAGATGCGCAAGGGCAACAGCCGCGCCGCGCGTCGCCACAACATGACCTTGCTCGACGAGGGCACGTTGTACGTCGCCAGGTTCACCGGCAACAGCCCGGCGGCCGAGATCGACGGCACCGGGAAACTCCCGTCCGACAAGCGGTTCGACGGCACCGGCGAGTGGATCCCGTTGGCCGACGGCACTCGCTCGTTCGTGCCGGGGATGACGGCCGAGGAGGTCTACGTCTTCACGCGGCTGGCCGCCGACAAGGCAGGCGCGACCAAAATGGACCGTCCGGAGGACGTGCAGGCCAGCCCGAAGACCGGCAAGGTCTACGTGGCGTTGTCCAACAACGTCGACCGCGGTGTGCTCCCCGGCAAGGAGAGCGCGACCGAGATCAACCCGCGCAACAACAACAAGCACGGCCACATCCTCGAACTGACCGAGCACGACCCGTTGTCGCCGCGGTTCGCGTGGTGGCTGTTCCTGGTGTGCGGCGACCCGAAGGACCCGGACACGTACTTCGCCGGTTTCCCGAAGGACCAGGTCAGCCCGATCTCCAGCCCGGACAACGTCGCGTTCGACCAGTACGGCAACCTCTGGATCTCCTCGGACTCGGCGAACGCGCTGGGGATCAACGACGGCCTGTACGCGGTGCCGACCGAGGGCCCGCAGCGGGGCAACCTCAAGCTGTTCCTCACGGTGCCGAAGGGCGCGGAGACCTGCGGGCCGATCGTGCAGGAGCGGCTGGTCACGGTCTGCGTGCAGCACCCCGGTGAGCTCGACACCGCGAGCGCCGACAAGCCCGCGTCGCACTGGCCGGACGGCGGCGACAGCCAGCCGCGGCCGTCGGTGGTCGCCGTGTGGAAGCCGGGGCGGCACGGTCCGGCCAAGATCGGTTCATCTGCGCTCCTGTCGGTGGTAACCCGGCCGTTCACGGTCGGGAGGAGGCCGACGCCTCGCCCCGATGCTGAATGACCGAACTGGTGTTCTAGGATGTGAGGTGTGAAGCTGGTGGTGCAGGTCAAGCTGCTGCCGACGGTCGCGCAGGCGGCGGCGTTGGCGGAGACTCTGCGCGGGTGCAATACGGCTGCTGATCGTGTGTCGGTGGTGGCGTTTGAGCGGAAGGTGTTTTCCCGCAACGATCTGCACAAGTTGGTGTATCCGGGGTTGAAGGCTGGTGGGTTGGGTGCGCAGGCCGCGGTGCGCACGATCAAGAAGGTCGTCGATGCCTATACGACGCTGCGCGCGAACGTTCGGGCTGGGAATCTTGGGCGTGCCGGGTCGAAGCGTCGGGTGAAGGCGGAGTCGAAACCGGTCGTGTTCCGTGTGGACAGTGCGCAGCCGTTCGACGACCGGATGCTGTCCTGGCAGCACGACGCGCGGACGGTCTCGATCTGGACCACCACCGGCCGCCTGAAAGACGTCCGTTTCGCAGGCCACCCCGACCAGCTTGAATTGCTGGCCGGACACCGTCAGGGCGAGTCGGACCTGATCTGCCGGGGCGGGATGTGGTTCTTGCTCGCGACGTGCGAGGTGCCCGAACCGGACGCGTTCGACCCTGTCGACTGGATCGGTGTTGATCGTGGCATCGCCAACCTCGCCACCACGTGTGACGGCGTCAACTTCTCTGGTCGCCGCTTGTCCCGGTATCGGCGCTGGCACGCGCGCAAACGCCGGGAGTTGCAGGCGAAGCGGACGAGGTCCGCGACCCGGCTGTTGAAACGGCGTGCCCGACGTGAGTCCCGGCACGCGAAGCATGTCAACCACAAGATCGGGAAGGAGGTGGTGGCCGTCGCGCAACGCACCGGTCGTGGGATCGCCCTGGAAGAACTGGGCGGTATCCGGGATCGGGTTCGGCTTCGTCGTGACCAGCGGGCCACCCACACTTCCTGGCCGTTCCACCACCTCGGCACGGTCCTCACCTACAAAGCCCGCAGGGCCGGCGTACCGACTGTGACAGTGGACGCTCACTACACCTCCCAAACGTGTCCCCGGTGCGGACATGTGGCACGCACCAACCGGCCGGATCGGGACCATTTCTCGTGTCGTCGGTGTGGCCTCGCTGGGCCCGCCGATGTCGTCGCCGCCGTGAACGTCCGTGACAGGGCACGGCGAGCGTGGGTGTTCGTCAACACACCCGCACCCACACTCCTATAGGGAGCGGGTGGATGCGTCCCGCACACCACATCCAGTGGTGCACGGAGAACGCGACCCGGCTTGAACGGCGCCGAGCCCCGAAGCTCAGCCCTTCAGGGCCGAGAAGTTGACAACGTGCGGTAACCAGGCGATTCTCCCGTGCGATGGCGTCAGCTGTTCGCGCTGCGTTCACCTGGATTTCGGCTGATCAACCCTTGTCACGCTTACGTTTCAGCCGTTCCGGACTGACCCTCGTACGGGAGGCTTCGCGTGTCCTCACGCCCCGAGCATGGCCGCCGCATGCTGCCGTTGCTCACCCAAAACCACCACGGACGGCAGGCCATCACCTGTCAGTATCGTTGCAACAACGCGTGTTCCCACGATGCGCCCAACACCTCCGACAACGAGTACTTCGGTGACGTCGTCCGCGATGTGGTTCGGCGGCGCGGAATGCTCAAGGCGGGCGCGGTGTTCGCCGCGGCGGGCGCCGGGGTCACCGCACTCGGCGGCACGGCCGCAGCCGACACCAAGGACCAGTTCGCACCGGACACCAAGGACCAGGCGGTTGACGCCCAGGGCCGCAGGCCGGGACGGGACGGCCTGAACTTCGACTCGGTCGCGCCGAACACCGAGGACCGGATCGTCACACCGGAGGGCTACGACCAGGCGGTCGTGATCCGCTGGGGCGACGCGGTGCTGCCCGGTGCGCCGAGGTTCGACTTCGACAAGCAGACCGCCGCCGCACAGGCCAAGCAGTTCGGTTTCAACAACGACTTCTGCGGCCTGGTCCCGCTCGGCTGGAACCGCTGGCTGATGGGCTCGAACCACGAGTACACGTCCGAGACCTTCATGTTCAAGGGCTACAACGCCGACAACCCGACCGAGGAGCAGGTCAGGATCGGCTGGGCCGGACACGGCTTCTCGGTCGTCGTGGTGGAGAAGGACTTCTGGTCCGGCAAGCTCGTGCCGAGGCTGGACCGGCACTACAACCGCCGGATCACCGTCACCACCGAGTTCGCGTTCGACGGACCGGCCGCGGGCAGCAAGTACCTGCAGACGTCGGTCGACAAGACCGGCCGCAAGGTGTTCGGCACGTTCGGCAACTGCGCCGGTGGCGTGACCCCGTGGGGCACGATCCTGTCCGGCGAGGAGAACTTCGACGGCTACTACGCCAACAGCGGCACCGCGTCGACCGACCCGCGCGTGACCCGCTACGGCAAGCCGGGCAAGACCAGCACGCGCAAGTGGGAGCGGTTCGACAAGCGCTTCGACATCGCGCAGGAGCCCAACGAGTTCAACCGGTCCGGCTGGATCGTCGAGATCGACCCGCACGACCCGCGCTCGACGCCGGTCAAGCACACCGCGCTCGGCCGTTTCAAGCACGAGGGCTGCACGATCCGCGTCGCGCGCGACGGCCGTGTGGTCGCGTACATGGGTGACGACGAGCGCTTCGACTACGTCTACAAGTTCGTCTCCAACGGCCGCATCCGGCACGGCAACAGCCAGCGCGCCCGCGAGGAGAACAAGAAGCTGCTCTCCGACGGCACGCTGTACGTCGCCAAGTTCACCGGCGACAGCCCGGCGTCGGAGATCGACGGCTCCGGCAAGCTGCCGTCGGACGGCGAGTTCGACGGCACCGGCGAGTGGATCCCGCTCGCCAACGGCAACAAGTCCTTTGTGGACGGATTCACCGCCGAGGAGGTCTACGTCTTCACGCGACTGGCCGCCGACAAGGTCGGCGCGACCAAGATGGACCGTCCCGAGGACATCGAGGCGAACCCGAAGACCGGCCGCGTCTACGCAGCGCTGACCAACAACACCGACCGAGGTGTCGCGGCGGGCAAGGAAGGCCCGACCGAGATCAACCCGCGCGTCAACAACAAGCACGGCCACGTGCTGGAGTGGGAAGAGCGCGGCAACGACCCGACAGCCACGAAGTTCTCGTGGAAGCTGTTCCTGGTCTGCGGTGACCCGTCGTCGGCGGACACCTACTTCGGTGGCTACGACAAGACCCAGGTCAGCCCGATCTCGTGCCCGGACAACGTGGCCTTCGACAAGCGCGGCAACCTGTGGATCTCCACCGACGGCAACGCGCTGAAGTCCAACGACGGCCTGTTCGCCGTGCCGACCGAGGGCCGCTACCGCGGCCGGGTCAAGCAGTTCCTGACCGTGCCGAAGGGCGCGGAGACCTGCGGGCCGGTCATCGAGAACGACTTCGTGCTCGTGTCGGTGCAGCACCCCGGTGAGTTGACCGGCGCCAGCGCCGACAACCCGCTGTCGCACTGGCCGGACGGCGGAAACAGCCAGCCTCGGCCGTCCGTGGTCGCGGTCTGGCCGCGCCGCGGCTCGATCTGCGACTGACGCAGAAACCTCCTCGTGAGTGTTTGGTCCGGTTGGAACCGGACCAAACACTCACGAGGGATCACGGCTTTCTCGGATCGATGTCAGCCTTCGACGTCTCCGCGGATGAAGGCCTCGACGGCGTCGAATGCCTCCGAGTCCGAGTACTGCTCGGGCGGGGACTTCATGAAGTACGACGATGCCGACAGGATCGGGCCACCGATGCCGCGGTCCTTGGCGATCTTGGCCGCACGGACCGCGTCGATGATCACGCCCGCCGAGTTGGGGGAATCCCAGACCTCGAGCTTGTACTCCAGGTTCAGCGGGGTGTCGCCGAAGGAGCGGCCCTCGAGGCGGACGTAGGCCCACTTGCGGTCGTCCAGCCACGGCACGTGGTCCGACGGGCCGATGTGCACGTCGGCCTTCTCCATCTCGTGTGGGATCTGCGAGGTGACCGACTGCGTCTTGGAGATCTTCTTGGACTGCAGGCGCTTTCGCTCCAGCATGTTCATGAAGTCCATGTTTCCGCCGAAGTTCAGCTGGTAGGTCCGCAGCAGCTCCACCCCGCGGTCCTCGAACAGCTTCGCCATCACCCGGTGCGTGATCGTCGCGCCGACCTGGGACTTGATGTCGTCGCCGACGATCGGCACGCCCGCCGCGCGGAACTTCTCGGCCCACTCCGGGTCCGAGGCGATGAACACCGGCAGCGCGTTGACGAACGCGACGCCCGCGTCAATGGCGCACTGGGCGTAGAACTTGTCCGCTTCCTCCGAACCGACCGGGAGGTAGGACACGAGCACGTCGACGCCGGACTCCCTGAGCACCTTGACCACGTCGACCGGGGCCTCGTCGGCCTCGGTGATGATCTCGCGGTAGTACTCGCCGAGACCGTCGAGAGTGTGGCCGCGCTGCACGGTCACCCCGAGCGGGGGCACATCACAGATCTTGATGGTGTTGTTCTCGCTGGCCACGATGGCCTCGGACAGGTCACGCCCGACCTTCTTGGCGTCCACGTCAAAAGCCGCCACGAACTGGACGTCGCGGACGTGGTAGTCGCCGAACTGCACGTGCATCAGGCCGGGCACGCGGGTGGCTGGATCGGCGTCGCGGTAGTAGTGGACGCCCTGCACCAGCGAAGCCGCACAGTTGCCGACGCCGACGATGGCCACTTTCACGCTTTGGCCCATGCCGGTTCTCCTTATCCTTTTTCCGCTGACGGCGCCTTCAGCTGCCGTCACTGGTCTTTCCGCCGCCTCACAGCGCGCCGCCGTCCTGCTCGCGCTGCTCCTCGGCGATCAGCTCGTTGAGCCACCGGACCTCGCGTTCGCTGCTTTCCAATCCCATCCGGTGCAGCTCACGGGTGTACCGGTCGATCTGCTCGCCCATCCGCGTCATCGCGGAGCGCTGGCCTTCCCTGCGTTCCTCGACACGCCTGCGACGGCCTTCCAGGATCCGCATCCTGACTTCGGCGGGTGTCCGGGAGAAGAACGCCATGTGGACGCCGAACCCCTCGTCGTCCCAAGTCTGGGGACCGGCGTCGGCCAGCAGCTCGGCGAAGCGTTCCTTGCCCTCCGCGGTGAGTTTGTAAACCCGCTTGGCGCGGCGGCCCCACGTCCGGTTCTCGTCCGGTTCCTCCTCGACGATCCAGCCTGCGCGTTGCAACCGGCGCAAAGTCGGGTACAGCGATCCGTACGAGAACGTACGCAGGGTGCCGAGCAGGTCGAACAGTCGTTTGCGCAGTTCGTAGCCGTGCATCGAGGCCTCGTGCAGCAGCCCGAGGATGGCGAACTCCAGCACCGAGACCTCCTTCCCGGACACGGTGACTACTTCGGGACCTACCGACTCATTATATCGTCTCGATACATCGACGCAGTTTCAACGAAATGAGCCTGTGGCAATCGACACCCGGAGCACGATCCGCAGGTCGGAGGGTTTCCGATGACCGGCTGCGCTGAACGGCGCAGCGGTGCTCATGCCCGGACCCGTAGTCTGTGCGGTGTGCGGACCCAACGTCAGGTAGTGGACTATGCGCTGCAGCGCCGTGCGCTGCTGGCCGAGGTCTACTCCGGCCGGGTGGGCACCACTGAGGTCTGCGACGCCAGCCCGTACCTGCTCCGAGCTGCGAAGTTCCACGGTCAGCCGACGGATGTGCAGTGCCCCGTCTGCCGCAAGGAACCGCTGACTCTGGTGTCATGGATCTACGGTGACGAACTCAAGCACGCGTCCGGTTCCGCACGTGCTCCGGAGGAACTCACCAGGCTGGCGAACCTCTATGAGGAGTTCACCGTGTATGCGGTAGAAGTTTGCCGCACATGTTCATGGAACCACCTAGTGCAGTCATACGTCTTGGGAACGCGTGGTCTGCGTTCCGGCAAGCCACGCAGGAGGACAGTGGCGGAATGAGGCGGTTGCAAACGCACTTGTCCCGTCGCACACCGCTCCGCATGCTCGCGGACGTCTGGAAGGCCCAGTTGTGAACGACCACAGAGACCCGCAATGGCCCACGGGTGACGACCCGGACGCCGGCAGGCGCGGGCGTCGCCAGGAACAGTCCCAGGAGAGCACTGGGTTCTGGAAGCCGTCCTTCGACGACGACGCACCCGCTGCCCAGCAGCCCCAGTGGCCGACCGAGACGCCTCCCGAGCGTCCACGTGCCGGGCAACGCCAACCTGCCGGTGGTCGCGGCGGACCACCGCGACCACCGGGCCGTCCGCCTGGCGGCCCGAGGCCGGGACAACCGATGCCACCACCGGGGTCACGTCCCCCGGCAGGTCAACAGACTGTTCGAGTTCCGCAGAGCGCACCGGCTGAGCAGCCGACCGACGTGGTCAGCGCCGTCGGTGGCAGCGGCGGGCGTGAACGTGTCACCCCCGAGCCGGAGCTGCTCACCCACCGTGAGTTCGACGACCCCGAAGACTACGTGGACCCTGACAGCCAGTATGGCGAGCCGGTGATCTCCGACGAGGAGGCGCGCCGACTGCGCCGCAAGAAGATCTGGCGCCGGGTCAGGCGTACCAGCTACGTCTTCCTCGCGCTGGCGATGATCGGCCCGATCATCGCGTTCTTCATCGCGTACCAGATCGTCGACGTGCCGGATCCGAACACGCTGGCCAACCAACTGGACAAGACCGTCACGTTCACCTACGCCGACAATTCACCGTTCATGACGGTCGCCCCGAAGGGCCGCCGCACGCTGGTCCAGTACCCGGACATTCCGAAGCACGTGTTGCACGCGGTGTACGCGTCGGAGGACGCCACGTTCGAGACCAACGACGGTTTCGACCTGTCCGGTATCGCACGGGCCGTCTGGAACAACCTCACCGGTGGCGGCGGTGGTGGTTCGACCATCACCCAGCAGTACGTGAAGAAGGCGACCGGCAACGAGGACAAGACCCTCACCCGTAAGGCGCTTGAGCTGGTCACCGCGTACAAGCTGTCCAACACCAAGAGCAAAGAAGACATCATCACCGGCTACCTGAACACCATCTACTTCGGCAAGCGGGCCTACGGCATCGCCGCCGCAGCGGAGGCGTACTTCGGCAAGCCGCTCGATAAGATCAACGAGTACGAGGCGGCCACGCTCGCCGGAGTGATCCAGACTCCCACCAAAGCCAGCAAAGACCCGGACTACGTCCGTGCGCGCTGGGAGTACGTGATGGGCAAGCTGGTCGAGAACAACAGGCTGACGCCGGAGCAGAAGGCAAACGCCGTCTACCCCGAGCCCGTCGCCGCCAAGACCGAGGGTGACGCTCAGCCAGGGGGCCTGGCGAAGCAGTTCATCTGGCAGCAGGCGATGGACGAGCTGGAGGCCGCAGGCTTCCCGGAAGAGCAGATCAACAAGAACGGCTACAAGATCCAGCTGACCATCGATCCGGCGGCTCAGGAAGCGGCAGCGGCAGCGGCGGACTCGGTCATGAACGGCCAGCCGGAGAACCTCCGCAAGGCACTTGTCGCCGTCGATCCCAACACCGGCCGGATCGTGGCGTCCTATGGCTACAACTCGGCCAAGAACGGCACGGACTACACCCGCGGCTGGTACAACCCCGGTTCGTCGTTCAAGCCGTTCGACCTGGTGGCGTTGCTGCACAAGGGCAAGGGCCTCGGCGAGACCTACGACGGCAGGTCAGGGCGCTCGTTCGGCGGCAGCAAGAAGATCAACAACTCCGAGGGCAACGACAGCTGCGGCGAGAGGTGCTCGGTGGCCACGGCCATGGAGAAGTCGATCAACACCGTGTTCGCCGACATGGCGTTCAACACAACCGGTCTTGCCAACGTGGCCAAGGCCGCGATCGAGTCGGGCATCCCGGCCAACATCGGCCGCGAGAAGGCACCGCTCGAGAAGCCGCTCGACCTGAACATCGCCATCGGCGGTGGCCGGTTCACGGCCAGGCCGATCGACATGGCAGGGGCGTACGCGACCTTCGCCGCCAACGGCGCCAAGCGGACCCCGCACGTCGTCGCCAAGATGACCGACCCGAACAACGGCGACACCGTCATCTACGACGGTGACCAGTCAATGGGCGCGCCGAAACCCGCGTTCAGCCCGACCGACCCCACTGAGAACGCCAAGATCGCCAGGAACGTGACCGAGTCGCTGATCCCGGTGATCAACACCACCAAGAACGGCGCGTTCAAGTGCATCGAGGGTCGCGACTGCGCGGGTAAGACCGGTACGCACGGTTGCGCCGAGGTTCCGAACAAGACCAAGTCCTCGGACAACTGCGCGGCCTGGATGGTGGGCTACTCACCGCAGATCTCCGCCTCCGTGTGGGTCGGCTCGGACGACAACTCGGCGCTGCGCAACAAGCAAAAAGGGGCCATCTTCGGCAGCGGGCTGCCGTCGGAGATCTGGAAGAAGTTCATGGACTCCTACCTCAAGGGCAAGCCCAAGGCGGACTTCGGTAAGTACGTGCCGATCGGCCTGTCGCCGCAGCAGGCGCAGACCGAGACGAAGCAGACGGACGACAACACCAAGAACAACAACACCCCCACCACCTCGACGACCTCGAACCCGCCGTCGCAGCCCCAAACCCCCACCGATACACCCGACCAGACCACCACATCCAGCAAGACGAAGACCAACACCCAGCCAGGCGGCGGCTACCCTTGTCCTGGTGGTGGTCGCCCGACTTGCGGACCCACACCGACGATCGGTGATCCCAACAACGACTTCCGGACGGATGGTTAGCCCGCGCCCCAAGATCCGAGCCACGTAGCATCTCGCGCGTGCAGCCCGAAGAAACCGGTGACACCGACTCGCTCGCTCCCAGCGAGCGAGTCGCACCCACCCGTACCGGACCGCTGGCCAAGAGCTCGGCGGCGACCATCGGCGGTCCGCTCGGGAAGCACGCGCAGGTCGGCAGACAGTGGTTCTGGACGCCGCTGCGAATCGCGTTCCTGATCGGTGTGCTCGCGCTGACCGTGAGCTGGTTCGGCAAGGCGGGCTGCATCCAGCAGTACACCAACGAGCAGGGCCAGTTCGAACTCGACTGGCGGACCGCGCGGCCGTACATCGCGATGTGCTACTCGGACGTCGTCCCGCTGTACACCGCCGAGCAACTCGACAAGCCGGACACGTTCCCGTACAAGACGAGCTGGATCGACGACGAGGGCAAACCGACCCAGCAGACCCGGTACATGGAGTATCCGGTGGTCACCGGGCTGTTCCAGTGGGTCAACGCGAAGCTCACCGCGGGCTGGCTCGACCTCGGGCTGGCGTCCGCGATCCCGGTCGCGATCTACTTCAACATCACAGCCTTCTGGCTGGCGCTGGCCTGGCTCATCACGCTCTGGGCGACCATGCGCACCGCGCGCCGACGACCGTGGGACGCCTTGCTCGTCGCGGCGTCACCACTGGTTCTGGTGCACGCGTTCACCAACTTCGACGCGCTGGCCACGGCCGCTGCCGCCGCCGGGATCCTGGCGTGGGCACGGCGAAAACCGGTGCTCGCCGGTGTCCTCATCGGACTGGGAGCCGCCGCCAAGTTCTATCCCTTGTTCCTGCTCGGCGCGTTGTTCGTGCTCTGCCTACGAGCCGGGAAACTGCGCGAATGGCAACGAACGACCGTTGCCGCGCTCGCCGCGTGGCTCGTGGTGAACGTGCCCATCGCGTGGCAGTACCCGGCTGGTTGGTGGGAGTTCTTCCGCCGCAACACAGCGCGAGCGGCCGACACGGACTCGATCTACAACGTGATCACCGAGTTCACCGGCTGGCCGGGCTTCGACGGAGCGCTCGGCCCATGGCAGCCGCCGACTGTGCTCAACACGGTGACCGCGGTGCTGTTCCTGGTCGCGTGTGCCGCAGTCGGCTGGATGGCGCTGTCCGCGCCGACCCGGCCGCGGCTGGCACAACTCGGGTTCCTGCTGGTCGCCGCGTTCCTGGTGATCAACAAGGTGTGGAGCCCGCAGTACTCGCTGTGGCTCGTCCCGCTCGCCGTGCTCGCCCTGCCGCGGTGGAAGATCCTGCTGGCGTGGATGACCGTCGACGCACTGGTCTGGGTGCCGCGGATGATGTACTACCTCGGCGTCGACCACAAAGGCCTGCCGGTCGAGTGGTTCCTCGGCACGGTGCTCGTGCGTGACCTCGTGGTGGTCGCCCTGTGCGCGCTGGTGGTCTACGAGATCTACCGCCCCGAGCGCGACCTGGTCCGCCAGTTCGGTGACGACGACCCCGCCGGTGGCGTACTCGACGGGGCCGACGACAAGTTCCTGCTCAGAGCAGGTCGAGTGGTACCGATTCGCCCATAGCCCGCAGCCCGGCGTCGTTGGGGTGCAGGTGGTCGCCGGTGTCGAACTCCGGCTTGATCCGCAGCGGGTCCTGCGGGTCACGGGCCGCCGCGTCGAAGTCGACAACGCCGTCGAACGCGCCGCCGGTCCGGATGAACGTGTTCACCGCCTGCCGGGTGGCTTCGAGGGTCTCGCTCCACGCGCCCCAGCCCTTGAACGGGGTGATCGTGCCGCCGACCACGCGGATCCCGCGAGCCCGCGCCTGCGCGATGATCTGCTTGTAGGCGGCGATCAGCTGCGCCGGATCGGTCTGGTGCGGAGTCTGCTGCAGGTCGTTCACGCCCTCGAGCACGATCAGCGTCCGCACCCCGCCGAGGCTCAGCACGTCCTGGTCCAGCCGGGCCAGCGCGTTGCGACCGGCGCCGCCGCCGTCCAGCAGCAGCCGGTTGCCGCTGATCCCGGCGTTGATCACGCCCAGCCTGCGCTGCGAGTTCTTCAGACGGTCGGCCAGCACGTCCGGCCAGCGCCGGTTCGTACCCGCGGTCGAGCCGACGCCGTCGGTGATCGAGTCGCCGAGCGTGACCACCGAGGCGGTCGCGGGCGAGCCCTGCACGTCGACTCCGCTGACGTAGTGCCAGACGTGGGTCTGTTCGTTGTACGGCGTGCCCGACTCGTCTGTCGTGAAGTTGCCCGTGCGGTTGAAGAACGAGGTCTGCAGCGCAGCCGGGTGGTAGGTGACCGGGCCGGACGGCGTCGGCACGTAGGTCGTGACGAGCAGGTCCGAGTCCTCCGGCACACGCAGCGTCGTCGGATCGGTCAACACCTCGGCGCCCGGCGGCACGGTCACCGTCTGCGAACCGCCGAACTTCAGCGTTCGCACGCTGCCGGGCACCGCGCGCGAGCTGTTCGGCTCCGCCGCGACCGCGACCGTGACCTGTCCCAACTGCAAGGGTTTCGTGCCGAACGTGTTCGACAGGCGCACACGGACGACACCACCACCGACGCTGGTGTGCACCACGTTGCGGATGGAGAAGTTCGGGTAGCCGTTGTCGGTGTTGGGCACACCCGTCGCGGGCGACGCCGCCCACGTGCCGATCCACCCACCAGGAGTCTGGGCACCGCTGGACGTCGCCACCAGCGCGATCGTCGCGGTGGCCGCCATGCCCACAGCCAGCAGTCGTCTCATTCGATCAACGTGCTCGCCCCGATGATCTCGGGGCCACCGCCAATCGGCTGACAAAGTGCCGTGCGGGAGACAGCCGTCCTAACTGAGCGTCGCGGGTCGCCGCACGCCGGGCAGGAAATCGTCCGGCACCGGATCGTCATCCACGGTGGACCTGGCGTTCAGGAACGCGACGAACAGGCCGACCAGCAGCGCGGCCCTGCCCCACACGCCGATCATCACGGCCTGTGCGGTGAACCCGTCGTAGATCGTGGTGGCCTTGTTGATGTCGATCGCGTGGTACCACTTGAAGATCCCGACACCCATCGCGAAGTCCGCGATGTAGTACGAGATCGCCCAGCCGAGATGGATCCGCAGCAGCACGAACATCGGCACCAGCCACAGCGTGTACTGCGGCGAGTGGACCTTGTGCAGCAACAGGAATCCGCACAGCATCGCGGCGGACACCGCGATCCACGGGTACGTCCCGTCCTGCTTGTACCGCCGCCAGCCGAGATACAGCGCCAACGCGAACGAGGCGAGCACCAGGATCGGCGACCACAGCGTGACCATGTCCTGGAAGTCGGCGTTCTTCGGATCCGACTCCGGCCGGAAACCCCAGAACCAGAACGAGTTCGTGGTGATGTCGGCCTGCCGCAGTCCCTGGAACGTGAACGACGCCTTCCAGCCCTCGAACCCGGCCAGTGCGAACGGCAGGTTCACCAGCACCGCCGTCAGCAGCGCCACCCACGCGACCTGCGCCATGCCCTTGACGTTGTAGCGCTTGCCGTCCGGCAGTTCCCGGCCCGCTCTGCCGCCGGTCAGCACGTACAGCATCAACGGCATCACGAAGATCGCCGGATACAGTTTGAACGCGAAGCCGAGACCGAGCAGCACCGAGGCGAACGTCGCGCGTTCCATCAACGGTCGACTCGCACCGGCCTTGCCCCAGCCGCGGTGCAACACGTACACGGCCGCGACCGCGCACAGCACAACCGGCAGTTCCCAGTTGTGGAACGCGTACAGCACAAGCGGTGGGCCGATGCTCCACAGCAACGCACGCCACCGGGACAGCTTGCCGAGCATCCACGCGGTGAGCAGGCCGAACGGTGCCATCAGGATCGCCGAACCAAGCAGGAACCCCGCGTCGGTGTCGGCGAACAGCGCACCGAGCCAGATCATCACGCCGGTGAGCACCGGGTACTCGACCGTGCCGCCGCTCAACTCACCCTTGGCGTTGATGCCACCGTGCACGTACGGGAAGACGTGCTTGTCGATGTCCCGGCCCACCCACAGGTACTGGATGTCCGAGTAGCAGGCGTCGTTGCGCGCCCGCTGCGTGTACTCAGGCTCGCTGCGGCCCCACTTGTCGAAGTTCGGGCCGGTGCACCTGTCCTTGTTGGCGAACCCGAGCACCAGGGCCACACCGCACAGGAACACCGTCAACGCGAGGGCGAACCCGCCGAACCGCACGACCTTTCCGGACAGCCGTGCCGTGGATGCCGGTTCGCCCGCTGCCTGCTGGCCCACCGACCTCTCCGCCTCCTCGGACACCTGACCCGGACTCACACGGATCACCCACCAAGCGCCTGGCGGAGGAAAGCGATGTCCTCCGCCTGGCCGTCGGACGGTGTCTCGACCACGACCGGGGCCCCGGCCGCGGCGACCACCGCCGCGAGCACCTCGGGGTCGATGGTGCCAGTACTGATGTTCGCGTGCCGATCACGTGACGAGGCGAACTCGTCCCGTGAGTTGTTCAGATGCACCAGATCGATCCGCCCGGTGATCGCCTTGACCCTGTCGACGATGCCGACCAGCTCCTCACCCGCGGCGAACGCGTGGCACGTGTCCAGGCAGAACCCCGCGCCGAACTCGCCGACCGCGTCCCACAGTCTGGCGAGCATGTCGAACCGGCGGGCCATCGCGTTGTCGCCGCCCGCGGTGTTCTCGATCAGGATCGGCAGCGGGAAGCCGCCGTCCTTGGCCTGCCGCTCGAAGAACTTCCGCCAGTTGTCGACGCCGTCGGTCGGATCCTCACCCCTGGTGACGTGCCCACCGTGCACGACCAGGCCTTTCGCACCGATCGCAGCGGCGCCCTCGGCGTGCTGCGTCACGGTCTTGCGGGAGGGGATACGGATCCGGTTGTTCATCGACGCGATGTTCACCGGGTACGGCGAGTGCACGAAGACATCGAGGTCAGTGGCCCTAAGCGCCTCAGCCTGCGGGTGCTCAGGCGGCTTCTTCCAGGACTGCGGATCGGCCAGGAAGAACTGCACCACCTCGGCGCCACGTTCTCGCGCGGCGGCGAGCGGATCGTCGTCGCGGACATGGGCACCTATTCGCATGGCCTGCGAGCGTAGTCGGCCTTCATTGGCAAACGAGCCGGTGGTAGGCCTGCCTGTGACGTACTACTCCACCTGGCCGAAGATCCCAGGACCAGCCACTGATACCGACGTGTGGGTGATTCATGGTGGTTGGCGTCACCATCGGCGCGTACTGTCGTTTCAATCCGTAGAGGCTACTCGCCGGTACGACGGAGGACTGGATATGCGACTCGCCAAACGACTGGCCGCCGCGTTCGTGGTTGCCATTGTCGTGTTGACGAGCAGCTTGCTCGGCGGGGGCACCGCGGTCGCGGCGACTCCCGTGGTGATCGGCAGCTGCGCGGCCACCGTCCAGGGTGCTCCTGGCACGCCGATCCAGCTCAAACCCGGTGCGGTGCTCGAGCCCGTCGTGAACATCGTCAAGGCGCTCGACCCGCTGAACCTGATCACCCCGACCGTGCGGTCGGTGTTCGCGGCACTGCCGCCCATCCCGATCGGCGCCGTCCCGGTCGGCGGCGGCTTCATCACCGCCGGTCAGATCGCCACCGGCGTGATCAAGGAGCTCACCAAGATCCCGCTGGTCGGCCCGATCATCGGCGGCGTGGCCAAGGGCGTGCAGGACGCGCTCGCGGGCGTGTGCGGCGTGACCGTGCAGGTCGCCAACACCGCAGCGGCCCAGGCCCAGGACAACACCGCAGCGCTGGCGCAGCAGGCCAACGAGGCCGCCAAGTCGCTCATCCCCGGTGCCAACAAGGGCACGAACCCCGGCACAGGCAAGCCGGGCGGCGGTGGCCAGACCGGCAAGCCGGGCAACGGTGGCAGCAACACGGGCGGCGGTACCCCGCCGGTGGCCCAGCAGCCCACCACGCTGCCAGTGCTCGGCGGTCTTCCCGCCGGTCGGCCGTTGGACGGCTGGAGCGGCCTGAACACCGGCCGTTCGCCGATGACCGACTACAGCACGATCCCGTTCGCCCAGGCCGGGCTGTACGCGCCGTCGCCCGCCGTCAAGTACGGCTCCGGGGTGCCCGGCTACAGCCCGCAGTTCGGCATCCTCGGTGTGGACAACCCGCCCAACGACGGCGTCCAGGCCGCCGGGCACGCGGAGGCGATCCGAGGCACGTCCGGGCGCAACGACATCGACGTGTCCGTGCTGCTCGCGGTGCTCGCGCTGTCCGGTGTGACCGCTGCTCTCGTGCGAACATGGGTCCTGCGCAAAGCAGCGGTGTAGAACTGCCCTCGCTCCGCTCGGGCGGGCTTTGTCGCCGGAAGCCGGTCATTTCCACCCCGCCCCACGCAACCGACATCTTCGCTTCGGCCTGCTTGCCAGCTGGGCTGGGGCGATATCGGGCGCGTTGCGGTGCGTAAACGACCGGCGCGACAAAGCCGTGTGTAGCGTCCTGTTACCCTGTCTTGCCGTAGACCCTCCTGCCATGGAACGACCATGGCCGCGAGTCCACAGGAGGTGAGTGGTCTTCATGCGTCATTACGAAGTAATGATCATCCTCGATCCCAGCACCGACGAGCGCAACGTGCAGCCGTCGCTGGAGAACTACCTCAACGTGATCCGCAACTCCGGCGGTTCGGTTGAGAAGGTCGAGGTCTGGGGCAAGCGCAGGCTCTCGTTCGAGATCAACAAGCACGCCGAGGGCATCTACGCGGTGCTCGACGTGAACGCCGAGCCCGACGCGGTGAAAGAGATGGACCGCCAGCTCTCACTGTCCGAGTCGATCCTGCGCACCAAGGTGCTGCGCCGCGTCGACAAGAAGCGTCCGGCCGCTCGGGCCTGATCTCCAACCTCAGCTAGGGAGCCGATATGGCAGGCGACACGATCCTCACGGTCGTCGGCAACCTGACCGCCGACCCGGAACTGCGGTTCACCTCGTCCGGTGCGGCCGTTGCCAGCTTCACGGTGGCCTCGACGCCGCGCATGTTCGACCGTCAGACCAATGAGTGGAAAGACGGCGAAGCACTGTTCATGCGGTGCAGCATCTGGCGCCAGGCGGCCGAGAACGTGGCCGAGTCCCTCACCCGCGGTGCGCGAGTGGTGGTGACCGGCAGGCTCAAGCAGCGGTCCTACGACACCCGTGAGGGCGAGAAGCGAACCGTCATCGAGCTCGAGGTCGACGAGGTCGGTCCCTCGCTGAAGTACGCGACCGCGAAGGTCAACCGTGTCAGCCGTGGTGAAGGCGGCGGCGGTGGATTCGGTGGCGGTGGCGGCGGCAACAGCGGTGGCGGCGGCGGAAACCGCCAGGCCCCTCCGTCCGACGACCCGTGGGGCTCCGCGCCTCCGGCGGGTGGTGGCGGCGGTGGCGGTGGCGGCGGCTTCTCCGACGAACCGCCTTTCTAACCCCCAGACCTCTCAGGAGTAGTTCTCGTGGCAAAGCCACCCATTCGCAAGCCGAAGAAGAAGGTCTGCGCGTTCTGCAAGAAGGACGCCGTGGACACGGTGATCGACTACAAGGACACCGCGCTGCTGCGCAAGTTCATCTCCGACCGCGGCAAGATCCGCGCCCGTCGCGTGACTGGCAACTGCAGCCAGCACCAGCGTGACGTCGCCATCGCGGTGAAGAACTCGCGCGAGATGGCGCTGCTGCCCTACACGTCGACCGCGCGCTGATCGGAGCACTGAGATGAAGCTGATTCTCACCACCGATGTGAGCGGTCTCGGCGGCCCCGGCGACATCGTCGAGGTCAAGGACGGCTACGGCCGCAACTACCTGCTCCCGCGTGGCCTGGCGATCCAGGCCACCAAGGGCGCGGAGAAGAACGTCCGCACCATCCGCCGGGCACAGGACAACCGCCGGGTGCGCGACCTCGACCACGCCAAGGAGATCAAGGCGACCCTCGAGGGCCTCGGCGCTGTCCCGCTCAAGGCGAAGGCGGCGGCCGGTTCCGGCAAGCTGTTCGGTTCGGTCACCACGACCGACATCGTCTCGGCGATCAAGGCGGCCGGTGGGCCGCAGCTGGACAAGCGGAGTGTCGAGCTCGCCGGTCACATCAAGAACGTCGGCAAGCACACCGCCAGCGTCCGGCTGCACCCGGATGTCAACGTCGCGGTGAAGCTGGAAGTCACCGCCGCGAGCTGACGCGCGTTTCGTCGAACCACCCTCCCCAGGACACTGGCGGAGGGTGGTTCTTCTATCCACAGGTTGAGTCCCACAATGGGGTGAACCCAGCCCGGCGACACGCCGAAGACCCTGTTTCGCAGCGACACGCCGTGGCAGTTTCGACGAGTTTTTCCACATCTCACACACAGGCCCTGACCTGGGCTTTCGATTCTTATACCGGCAGTTGTCCCCAGCTTGCCCACAGGCCCATCCGTACCTGTGGTCAGCTGTGGTCATTCATCCACAGGTTGTCCACAACCGTGGTTTGGCGACCGTCGGGTGGGACCTCTAGCGTGCATCGGGACACCCCTGACGAAGCCGCCTCCAGTACGGCTGCCAGGGGTATGATTTCGAACATATGAGCGAGGAGGGGCTTCGCGGTGGCGCTCACGGATGACCGGGGAACGGCACCGGCGGACAACGGTGGGTCGGGCAGCCCGGCGTTCGACAGGCAGCCGCCCCAGGACCAGGCAGCCGAGCAGTCGGTGCTCGGCGGGATGATGCTGTCCAAGGACGCGATCGCCGACGTGGTCGAAGTCCTGCGGCCGGGAGACTTCTACAAACCGGCGCACCAGAGCGTCTACGACTGCGTCCTCGACCTCTACAGCCGGGGGGAGCCCGCCGACCCGATCACGGTCGCGGCGGAGATGGAACGCCGGGGAGAACTGCGCCGAATCGGCGGCGCCCCCTACCTGCACACGCTCATCGCCACCGTCCCCACCGCGGCGAACGCGGGCTACTACGCGGAGATCGTCGCGGAGAAAGCGGTACTGCGGCGCCTGGTCGAAGCGGGAACGAAGATCGTCCAACTCGGCTACGCGGGCCAGGACGGCAGCGACGTCAACGAAATCGTCGACCGGGCCCAGTCGGCGATCTACGAGGTCACCGAACGCCGGACGACCGAGGACTACGTGGCGCTGGAAGAACTGCTGCAGCCCACAATGGACGAGCTCGACGCCATCTCCTCCCGCGGCGGGTCCTCGCTCGGCGTCCCCACCGGCTTCGCGGACTTCGACGACCTCACCAACGGCCTGCACCCCGGCCAGATGATCATCGTCGCCGCCCGCCCCGGCGTCGGCAAGGCACTCGCACTGGACACGCCGTTGCCCACCCCGGCCGGTTGGACGACCATGGGCGAGGTCAAGGTCGGTGACCAGCTACTCGACGCGTCCGGCAAGCCGACCACAGTGGTCGCCGCGACCGACGTGATGCACAGCCGCCCGTGCTACGAAGTCGAGTTCTCCGACGGCACAGTGATCACTGCCGACGCCGAACACCAATGGCTGACTGACACCCGGGCATCCCGCCGGGACCGCCGGATCGCAGCTGAGATCCGGACAACCCGTGAGTTGGCCTCGACGGTCCGCTGTGCCACAGCCGATGGCCGTGCCAACCACTCGGTGACGAACACCAAGCCGCTGGAACTGCCAGAACGTGAGCTGCTACTGCCCCCGTACGTTCTGGGTGCATGGCTCGGTGACGGCCACTCCGCGTCCGCTCGGTTCGCCACTGCCGACCCGGAGATCATCTGGTACATCGAGAGCGAGGGAATCGACGCGTTCCCGCGCGGCAACATGCTGTACCAACTCCGCGTGCCGGACACCCATGAGATCGTTGAACGTGAATGCGTTGTGTGCGGCAAGCCGTTCTATCCGCAGACAAGCCAGGTCCGCAGCTGTGGCAGGTCGTGTGGCGCGAAGGCACAGCACGTTTCCGCACCAGTGCCGCCGCCGACGTGCCCGGACTGCGGCAAGCCGTCAAGCGGCCTTCGGCAGTGCCAGGGCTGCCGAGATCACCATGGCACGGTCAACGCAATGTTGCGGTCTGTTGGTGTGCTCAACGACAAGCACATCCCGGCCGACTACCTGCGAGCGTCGGTATCCCAGCGACGCGCGCTGCTGGCGGGACTGCTCGACACCGACGGAACGGTGACAGCGAGCGGTTCGGCGCAGTTCACTTCCACCAACCGTCGGCTGGCTCAGGACACACACGAGCTGATCATCAGCCTCGGCTACCGGTGCGGGATAACGACCAAGCGGGTCAAGGGCCGGTCCGCGGAAACGTCGACCTGCTTCACACTGACCTTCACCACGCAGGACCGAGTGTTCTGGTTGGAGCGCAAGCACCTGCTGCACAAGGAGCTGCTGACAGGTCGGCCGCAGCGGCCACGTGCCCGGTACGTCGTGGATGTGCGTCCGGTTGCGAGCGTGCCAGTGCGGTGTGTCGAGGTGGACAACACCGACCATCTGTATCTCGCCAGCCGGTCGATGATCCCGACGCACAACTCGACACTGGGACTGGACTGGGCCAGGTCGTGCTCGATCAAGCACGGGATGTCGAGTGTCATCTTCTCGCTGGAAATGAGCAAGACCGAGATCGTCATGCGCATGTTGTCGGCCGAAGCGAAGATCCGGCTGGCGGACATGCGTGGTGGGCGGATGACCGACGACGACTGGACGCGGTTGGCGCGACGGATGAGTGAGATCTCCGAGGCGCCACTGTTCGTCGACGACTCGCCGAACATGACGATGATGGAGATCCGGGCGAAGGCCCGGCGGCTCAAGCAGCGCAACGACCTGAAGCTGATCGTGCTCGACTACATGCAGCTGATGACGTCGGGCAAGCGGGTGGAGAGCCGCCAGCAGGAAGTCTCGGAGTTCTCCCGGTCGCTCAAGCTCCTGGCCAAGGAGCTCGAGGTTCCCGTTGTCGCGATGAGTCAGCTCAACCGTGGTCCCGAGCAACGAACCGACAAGCGCCCGATGCTCGCCGACCTGCGTGAATCCGGCTCGCTGGAACAAGATGCCGACATGGTCGTGCTGATCCACCGCCCGGACGCGTGGGAACGGGACGACCCGCGTGCCGGTGAGGCCGACCTGATCATCGCCAAGCACCGTGCCGGTCCGACCGCGACCATCACCGTGGCCCACCAGCTGCACTACTCGAAGTTCGCCGACCTCGCCCAGGCTTAGGCGTCAGCTTGTAGGTTCTCAGTTTCCGTGGCCAATTCTCAGTTCTGACGACCACCGGATGACCAATTGGCCATCCGGTTGAGACGAGCACGCGACGTGAGCGGACAGTGCCCTCAATCAACGCGCCACTCGGTGCCGTGCGACGTTCTCGAGGTCGTGGTTGCCCTCCTCGTAGAGCATGTGAACTCGGGAAGAGGACACGCTCCACGCGTCGTCATGGCGGCGCAGACTGATGGTGTACAGGCAGCCGATCACCCAGATCGGGTCGGTGGCCTCGGAGATCAGGTGGGTTACCCGGGCGTGGAATCGAGCTGTCGCCCCGCCCGGTGGGTCGAGATCGACGACAACCGGCCCCAGTTAGGTGCTGGGTGGCGTCGAACCCGGGGAGGAACGCCCGCAGACCGGTCACCAGGTCCCTCGTGGAGATCTGTTCCGGGCCGCCTTGCTTGGACGGGTAGTCGACGTCGACCGGGTCCGCCGTCACTGCGATGATCGTGTCCCAGTCGCGCTCGTCCAGCGCGTGGAAGAGCCGTGTCACGGTTTCGGCGATCATGGTCTTCTCGTTCTCCTCGGCCATGCACGGACACTAAGGAGGCCCTCCGTGGCTAACCAAACAGTCAGCGACGCGGCAGACGCGCTCAGGCGAAGCTGCCCGGGCCCGGCAGCCGACTTCGATCAGTCGTGCCCGGTGGAGATCACTCTTGCGATCCTCCGCAGGCGATGGACCGCCTTGGTGATTCTCGAACTCCTGCACGGCCGTCGTAGCTTCAGCGAGCTCGCCCGGACCCTGCCTCGCTTGTCGGACAAGGTCCTTGCCGAGCGACTCGCCCAGCTGACCGAGGCCGACGTCCTCGACCGGCACCGCGTGCCGGGCTGGCCGGCGCAGGTCGCGTACACACTCACCGAACGCGGGCGCGGCCTGGCCATCGTGCTGCACGCCATGCTCGAGTGGGGCTCAAGCACTCCGACCGGCCCGAGTACTCGTATCGCGGGGTGAGGTTCGCCGCCGCAGTCGAACAACGCGCCATCGGCACTGAAGAAATGCCACGGAACTGAGACGGTCCAGGTCTCACGGCTGATGTCGTGATTCTCACGAGCGTTGTCGTACGGATGTCGGATATGACAACGCGGTGCGCGTGGAGGTGGTGTTCCCGTGGGCACGACCGACCAGGAACATGGGGAGATAAGACAGCTTCGCCGCTGGCTGCGGCGTGACCGGCGCCTGCCCGGTCTTCTCGATGAAGCATTTCGGGTTTCGGGAGTGTTCGGTCGCGGATGCGGAGGCTGACCGAGTGGCTGGCAATAGGCTCAGCAGACCCGACATCGGTCAGGAGGCTCGGATATCGCGGCGTGCGGCGTCGAGGTAGTCGGTGATGGCTTGGTGGTTCTTGGTGAGGCATTCGATTTTTTCGGCCATGCGATCGCGTTCGCGTTCGAGCGTTTCGACCATGTCTGGCGTGACGTAGGGCATGTGGATCGTGCGGGGGGTGTTCAGGCAGGGCAGGATCTGCTTGATGATCCGTGTGGGCAGCCCTACATCGAGCAGGCCTCGTATCTGGAGAACCCGGTCAACGACGTACTCCTCATAGTCCCGGTATCCGTTGGGCAGTCGATTTGACTCGATCAGTTCCTGCTCCTCGTAGTAGCGCAGCAACCTCATCGGAGTCCGCGTGCGCGTCGACAGCTCACCGATCCGCAAATCCCTCTCCTCGCCCTCTGTGGCTGGCGTTCTGTGACTCGGCGGACACCGAATTGACCTTCACACTAATGTCACCCATCGATGATAAGGCTATGACGCGACCGGATACTCTGCCACCTCGCTCGACAACGAACGCCCGGCTCCCGCTGGCGGGTCTTCTGGCCTTGGCCACCACCGGGTTCATTACGCTCCTGACCGAGACGATGCCCGCCGGGGTGCTTCCCGAGATGAGCCGAGACCTGGGTGTGAGCGAGACTGCTGCCGGGCAGAGCGTCACCGTCTTCGCGATCGGGGCGATCCTCGCCGCGATCCCGCTCACCAAGGCGACGATCGGCTGGCCGCGCCGACACCTGCTGCTGGTGGCGATCGCAGGATTCGCGATCGCCAACACCGTCACCGCGCTCTCCGAGAGCTTCACATTTACGCTAGCCGCCCGGTTCCTCGGCGGCATCGTCGGCGGGTTGCTCTGGGCGCTGTTGGCCGGGTACGCGGTACGGATGGTTCCCTCACATCAGCGCGGCAAGGCAATGGCGATCGCGATGGCGGGCGCGATCGTTGCCCTGTCCGTCGGAGTTCCTGCTGCGGCGCTTCTGGCCAAGCTCGTCGAGTGGCGATACGCGTTCGGGATCCTGACCGTTTTCACGCTCGCGTTGATCGTGTGGATCATCGCGGCGGTGCCGAACTTCCCCGGACAGCCAAAGGGCTCACGGCTCCCGCTCGCCCGTACCTTCCGCATTCCCGGCGTAGCGCCCGTGCTCCTCGTGACCCTCACGTTCGTGCTCGCCCACAGCATCCTCTACACCTACATCGCCCCGTTCCTCACGCCGCTCGGCATGGCAGGTCAAGTCGACGCCGTGCTGCTCACCTTCGGCCTGGTGTCGCTGGTGAGCATCTGGATCGCCGGAGCGCTCGTCCACCGGCACCTGCGCCTCCTCATGATCCTCGCGGGTGTGCTCTTCGCGACATGCACGCTGCTGCTCGGCATCTTCTCCGGCGTGCCTACGCTCGTCTACGCCAGCGCAGCGCTCTGGGGGCTCGCGTTCGGCGGCACCTCCACCCTGCTGCAGACCGCAGTCGCCGAAGCAGCAGGCGACGCCGGCGATGTCGCCCAAGCACTCCTCACCACCGGATGGAACGTCGGAATCGCCGGTGGTGGCATTATCGGAGGCCTCGTCCTCAGCGGATTGGATGCATCCTGGCTGAGTTGGGTCGCGCTCGCACTGCTCGTCCCTGCACTCGCCACTGTGCTCACGGCACGCAAACACGGGTTCACCAAGGGAGAACTCGGCAGCCGCTGAACCACCGCTGCCCGCGACCCAAGAAATCACTAAAGATCAACATGTCATCGAAACCGAGACCCTGCAAGCTGTAGGGTCTCACCGCTTCGGTGACTGACTCACGGTTGATTGCGCGTTGGTGGGTGCATGAGGACGACTGCCATGATCGCGGTGACAGCGGCGAGGATCGCGTCGATCAGGTATCCCGCGGAGTATCCGGCGATGAGTCGTTCGCCCGGGCCGCCGTGGGCCGAGTCGGCGTAGCTCGCCGCCGCGGCCGCCACCACCGCGATGCCGACGCCGAAGCCGATCTGCTGTGCCGTGTTGAGCAATCCGGACGCCAGTCCCTGGTCGCGGCCGTCGATCCCACGCGTGGCGGCAATCGTGATGGCGACGAACGCCAGGCCGAGACCGAAGCCGGTGAGTGCGAAACCGGGAAGGACGTCGCGGACGTAGTGTCCCGCTTCGGAGATGCCGGTAAGCAGCAACGACCCGATTGTCAGGACCGCGAATCCCCCGGCGATGACGGTGCCCGGTCCGGTCCGGCCGACGAGTCTCGACCCCCATGCCGAGCCGACGATGACCAGCACACTGTTGGGTAGGAACGCCAGACCGGTCTCGAGAGGGGAGAACCGGAGGATCTGCTGGACGGAGAGCGTGGTGAAGAACAGGTTCGACGCGACGATCGTGGTGAGCAGTACGGCGACCGTGTTGGCCGCCACGATTCCCGGCACCCGGAAAATCCGGAAGTCCACGAGCGGTGCGCGCCTGTGCCGTTCGATCACGATGAACGCGACCAGCAGTGCGATCGCGGCGGCGAGCATGCTCAGCACAGGTGGGGTGAGGAATCCTTCTTGCTCGCCACGGGTCAGTCCGAAGATCAGCAAGGCCAGTCCGGCGGTCACGGTCACGGCACCGGGAAGGTCGAGTCCACCGGTCGTCGCGCCGCGTCGGTCCGCTGGCAGCAGCCTGGGTGCGGCCACGGCAACCATCACCCCGACCGGCAGGTTGATGAAGAAGACCCATGGCCATCCGAGCGCATGCGTCAGCACGCCGCCCAGCAACAGCCCGCACGCGCCAGCCGCTCCACCAACGGCGCCCCATACACCGAGTGCCCGGTTGCGAGCGGAGCCTTCGGTGAACAACGTGGTGAGCAGTGCCAACGCGGCGGCGGACACCATCGCGCTTGCCACGCCCTGCGCCGCACGCGCGGCGAGCAATACCGCAGGGTTGCTGGCGAGCCCGCACGCCAGCGACGCGGCGGCGAACATCAGCATGCCAGCGGCGAACACGCGCCGCCGCCCGACCAGATCGGCAACCCGCCCGGCGAGAATCAGCACGCCACCGAAGGTCAAGGCGTACAGGGAGATCACGTACTGCAGGTCCGCGTCGGATCCGAACCCGAGATCAGCGGAGATCGACGGCAGGGCGACGTTCACGATCGTCGTATCCAGGATGACCATGAACTGCGCGAGGCACAGCAGCACGAGCACCAGATCGGCGCGGCGCTTGAAAAGCTTGGTCATGTGCGCGGCTTTCGTTGGCGTGCCGCGCCGAGTGTGACTGCGGCGACCACGACTCCGAGTCCGACCGCAGCGCCCGCCCACACTGTGTCGGGCTGCTCGAGTCCCAGCACAGCGTCGACCGACAACGTGCCCGCCCCGTGCAGTGCGACCCCGGCCGCCAGCGCGGCCACCACCAGTGGGTATTCGTAGCCGCCGTTCTGCGCCCACAACCCGTTTGCGCGGTGCGCCGTCGCCGCAGCGTTGATCATCACGCCGATGACAGCCGCAGCGGCCAGCGGCGTCAGCAGTCCCACGGCGAGGCCGAGACCGGCGGCGACCTCGGTCAACCCCGCGACAGCCGCCATCACCCGGCCGCGTCGGTAGCCGAGGTTCTCAAACGCCTCGCCGGTGGCGGCCAGCCCATCGCCGCCGAACCACCCGAACAACTTCTGCGTGCCGTGACCAGCAAGCAGAAGCCCCGCGGGCACGCGGATCACCAGCAGCCCTATGTCGAGCATCATGCCCTCCCAGATATCCGGATAGCTATCCGTTTTCAGTATGTGGATAGCTATCCGTTTGTCAACCCTTAGACTCCGTTGCGACGATCGGAAGGAAGGGTGATGTCGGCCAACTCCGCGGACGAGCTGAGCGAACGGGCCGACGCCGTGCGCAACCGGGCCAAGATCCTCGCGGCCGCTGAACACGTCGTCGCGTCACGCGGTGCCGAATCGCTGTCGATGAACGAGGTCGCCAAAGCCGCCGGTGTCGGTGTGGGCACCGTGTACCGGCGCTTCAGGGACCAAGGCGGCCTGGTCGAGGCGATGATGAACGAGCGGGAGAACCACCTGCAGCAGGCGATGACGTCCGGGCCGCCCCCGCTCGGGCCCGGCGCCCGTCCCGCCGAGCGCATCCGGGCGTTCCTACACGCCTACGCAGACATCCTCGACATCTACGGACCGCTGATGGCCGCGGCAGAGGCGATCATGCCGACCCAGCGCCGCTACCGCACCGGCCCATACCTCGTCCACCACAACCACCTGGCGAAACTCGTCGCGGAGGCGAAGCCAGGCGCTGACGCGGACTTCCTCGCTGACGCCTTGCTCGCCCCGCTCGCGGCCGGCCTCTTCACCCAGCAGCGTCGCAACGACCGTATGAGCATCGAGCGCATCAAGGCCGGCCTGGGCGAGTTGCTCACCGGCTTCGGCATGTGACGCCCGACGAGACCGCGCCCGGCGCGAAACTCTCCATGACCCTGCAATTCAGCGCAGCAGGGGGAGCGAGCCGACGAGGCGGTTGACTCGCTTTGGCGGGCCGTGCAGGCCGACGGCGACGCTGTCGAGGTCGGCGGTCGCGGTGGCCGCCATTTTGTCGATGTACTCGTCATAGGTCTTGCAGCTTTGGGCGAGCGCGCTGAAGGACACGAAGAACAGTTCATCGTCTTCGGCTGCGGCCTGCACGATAGTGGCGATCTTTTCGCGCGGGGCGTTGAGGATCGGGATCGGCATGTAGGTGATGCCTGGGTGCGCGATGCCGTCGGCGTCCTTCACGTCGGCGCCTACGAGCCCGTCGACCCGGTGTCCCAAGGTGATCGACAGGACGCTGGCCGCGTTGGCCGCCAGGCCCACTGGCAACTCTTCGCTGACCACGATCGCGCATTTGTTCTTGACTTGTTCCGGCATTACCTGTCCTTCGCCGCGTGGGTGTTCGATTTTCGGTAGCTGCCCAGCGTCACGCCGACGATGACGACGGCGCCGCCGAGCACCTGGAGGAGATCGAGGGTTTCGCCCGCCAGCAGCACGGCCCAGCCCAGACCGGCGACCGGGACGATGTTGAGCAGGTTGACCGCGACGCTCGGCTCGAGTCGGCGGAGGCCGTAGTTGTACAGGAGGAACGCCACCACCGAGCACAGTGCCGCGAGGAAGCCGATCCGTACCAGGTTTCCGCCGGACGGCACGCTCCACCGGTCGGCTTCGAGCAGTGCGAGCAGGACGAAACCACCAGCACCCGCCAGCGTCTGGTAGTAGGTGATCACGATCGGCGAGGCGCCGGAGTCGTCCCGTTGGGCGACGAGGTTGTACACCGCCCAGATGACGCCGCCCGCGATCAGGATCAGGTCGCCCCACAGGTGGTGTTCGCCGCCGCTACCGGTCTGGCCGCGCACGACCAGCCACACCCCGGCGACCGCCACCAGCATCCCGACGAACCGGACGACGGAGAACCGGGCGCGGCCGAACAGGATTTCCAGCACCAGCGTGATGATCGGGTAGGAGGCGACGATCAGGGTCGCGTCGGAAGCAGTGGCCCAGTCGACGCCGACGTTCTCCAACGCGAAGTACACCGTGATGCCGAGAAGACCCGCGAAACCGATGAAAAGCCGTTGGCGCGGTGCGGGCAGTCGCTTGTCCCGGCGAGTGTGCACCAACAGCCCCAGGATCACTGCGGCGAGGACGAAGCGCATGGCGCCGATGGTCATCGGCGGGATCTCGGCGAGCGCCACCTTCGTGACCGCGAACGAACTGCTCCAGATCAACGCGGCGGCGAGGATCGCAGCCATGGAAAGGCCGAGACGACGCCGGTCGGTACTGCTTTCCGGAACCGTGGCGGCAGGTTCGGTCGACTCGACAATGGACAAAGATCTGCTCCCCCTGGTTGCGTGCACGAGCACGCATGATCATGAAGATCACCGTAACAGCGCGCAGAAAGGTCCCTGGTGACACCGTGCTAAATTCGGTGTTGTGAGCAGAATGCCGAATTCTGCTCGCTACCGACGGCGATGAGGGCCCGATGGACGAACTTGATACGGCGTTGCTGACCCTGCTGCAGGAGGACGCCAAGCAGACCAACAAGGAGCTCGCGCGGCGCCTGCACATCGCGCAGTCGACCTGCCTGGATCGAGTGCGGGAACTGACCCGGCGCGGGATCGTGCGCGGTCACCGCGTCGACGTGGACCTGAAGAAGATCGGCAGGCCTGTGCAGGCGATGGTCGCGGTGCGGCTGCGTCCGCCGGACCGCGCGGTGATCGAGTCCTTCCGCGCCTTCGTGACGAGCCTGCCCGAGGTGCTGTCGGTCTTCGTCATGTCCGGCAGCGACGACTTCCTGCTGCACATCGCCGTCGCCGACAACGACCACCTGAGCGGCTTCATCCTCGACCGGCTCACCCAGCGCAAGGAGATCGTGGACGTCCGGACGTCGGTCATCTTCGACCACTTCCGCCGTTCGGTCGTGACACCACTGACTCCCGACGACGAGCCATGACACCGCACTAGTCGCGTGTGACGTCCGCGTTCTCGATCAGGGCTCGGAACCCGGTCAACAACGCGTTCAGGCCGACTTCGAACTCGTCGTCGCTGCCGACCTCCGCGAGGGTGTCGGCGTGCTGGACGAGCAGTGGAAAGACCGTGGCGTCTCGCGACCGGTACAGCTGTCGCCGGTGCCTGCGCTCTTCTGGATCCTGCGCGTCGATTCCCAGGTTGAAGTGCACCGAACCGGTGACGAAGGTGGCCAGCGACGATGCGGCGGCGGACGCGAGTCTGGGGCTGAGACCCGCGCCGATGAACAGGTCGAGGGCGTATTCCATCCCGGCCAGTGAGTGCGGACCGAGCCGCTCGGTCCCGCGGAGGAGCGAGGCCACGCCGGGATGCCGACGCAGGTGCTCGCGGAACAGGCGTGCGGACCACGCCGCCTTCTCGGCCCAGTCCGCGTCGTCGGGCGGAACCGCGCTAGCCACAGTAACCGCCCGGTCGACAAGCAGGGTCACCAGTTCCTCACGGTTGCGCACGTGCCGGTAGAGCGACGCCTGCGTGCAGCCGAGCGCCTCGGCGACGTTGCGCATGGTCAGCGCAGCGGCTCCGCGTGCGTCGAGCAAGGCCATGGACGCGTCGAGGATGCCCTCGAGCGTCAGTGATCTGCGCCTTCGCTGCCGTGTGGGTTCCCCCTCCCGGGCAAGCCACCAGGCCGCCGTTCCCGGCTGCGGTGCCCCTTGCGGGCTCTTCGGCGGTGGCTCGCCTGCCCCGGCTGTCGTCGTCGGTTCGTGCACGAGACAAAGGATAGGCGCTATGCGAACATCTATCGCTTAGTCTAAGCTAACGCCGTTCGCATAACAGTGAGGGGAAGGGAAGCTCCATGCGTGCCGTAAGAAACACCGATCAGGGCATCGTTGTGGCCGAGACCGACGAGCCGGAAGGGCCCGGGGTCCGCCTCGCCATTGCCTCGATGGGTGTCTGCGGGACCGACGTCAACTTCGCGGCGAGTGGCGTTCAGGGCTACACCTATGGCCACGAGTTCGCGGGCACCACCGTCGACGGCCAGTCCTACGCCGTCGAACCCACGGTGTACTGCGGAGAGTGCGACCAATGCCGCGCTGGCCACGTCCAGAGGTGTGCCGCCCCGGAGCACGGAACGCTCGGCATATTCCGAGACGGCGGCATGTGCGATGCCGTGACGGTTCCCGAGAACATGCTCGTCCCGCTGCCACCCGGTCTCGACGTGCGCGACGCCTGCCTCGTGGAGCCGACGGCAGTGGCCGGGCACGGTGTCCGCAGCGCGGCACTCGAGTCGGGGGAGCGGGTGGCGGTCGTCGGCGGCGGCAGCATCGGGCTGCTGGCTGCGGCAACGGCCCGGCAGCGCGGCTTCGACGTCGATGTCGAGGTGCGCCACAAGCACCAAAGGGTTGCGGCGGACCGCCTGGAAGTCGGCTCAGTGGCAGGCACCTACGACGTCGTGATCGACGCCGCGGGCAGCGAGGCTGGCCTCGCCCGGTGTGCCGATCTCGCGCGCCCCGGCGGTCGCGTCGTGCTGCTGGGCGTCTATCAGCACACTGTTCCCATCCCGGGCATCGTCAGCCTGGTCAAGGAACTCACCTACGTCCACTCCATCGCCTACAGCAGGCACGACGGCATCCGCGACACCGAGCAAGCCGCAGCATTACTCGCAGGCAATCCCGAGATCGCGCAGACGGTGATCACCCACCGCTTCCCTCTCGACGACGCCGCAGCGGCCTTCCGCGTGGCGGGTGACCGGGCCGCCGGAGCCATCAAGGTCGTCCTGCACGCTTGACCAGGGCTGGACAAACCGGTTTCCCGGTCGGTGACCTTCAGCCAGGTTGGAAGAATGCGAGCATTTTCTGGGCCGCGTCCGGTGACATCAGCAGTTCCTGGATGTCCGCGCACATCCGGGCGGCAGCGCTGGTGCGTTCGAACATCTCGCTTTCGTATTCTCTGACAGCGGCGGGGTAGTCGCCCGGGTGCGCGGCCAGTGCGAGGCCGAGCAGGGCGCCGTCGAGCAGCGCCATGTTGGCGCCTTCCCCCACCGGCGGCATCAGGTGCGCGGCATCGCCGAGCAGTGTGACGCTGGGCGTCGATGGCCAGGTCAGGCCGACCGGGAGAGCGGTGAGCGACCGCGGCACGACCGTGTCGTCGCAGGCCTCGATCAGTGCGGTGAACCGTGCGTCCCAGCCGGGGAGCAGCTCGATCAGCCGCGCCCGGGCGGCGGCTGGGTCGTCGAACGGGATCCCGCTGGTCGCGAACCAGTCCTCGGCGGTGTTGTAGAAGCTGACACCGATGCGGACGCGGCCGTCGCCGTTGCGCTGCGCCGCCAGGGACAGTCCCTTGCCGAGCACCCAGTAGCTGCCGCGCCCGACCATCGCCGCGAGGTCGGGGTGCGTGCGGTCGATGTCGGGAATACCGACCTCGACGACGTTCTGGCCGAGGTGCGCCGGTCGAGCGTCGGTGAGCAGTGGACGGACACGGGAGCCCGCGCCGTCGGCGCCGACCAGCAGGTCATACGTCGCCCTGCTGCCGTCAGCGAAGTGCAACACACCGTTGTCAGCGGATTCGAAGGCATGCCCCCAGCGCACTGCGCCCTCGGGGAGCGAGTCCAGCAGCAGGTCGCGCAGATCGGCACGGTCCACCTCGGGTCGCAGAAGCGGGGCGTCCTCGGGTGTGTCCTCCTGCAGCAGCAGGGTGCCGTCCGGCTCCAGAAGCCGCATGTCCTGGCCCTCACCACGGGCAATCGCGTAGAACTCGTCGATCAGACCGGCCTCGCGCAGCGCACGCTGCCCCGAGTGGATGTCGAGCATGCCGCCCTGACCACGCGCGTCACGCGACGATTCACGTTCGTAGACCACGGCTTCGATGCCGTTCACGTGCAGCACCCGCGCAAGGGCCAAGCCGCCTAACCCGGCTCCGACAATGGCGATGGTCATCACTACCCTCGATTCACTGTATTAGTCGATACACTGTATCACTCCTCGCGCTGTATTGTCCTCGGCATGTTGGTGTGGGAGCGGCCGGAGCCACCGGATCGACCGGTACCGGCCCCGCTGAGCCGGGAGCGAATCGTCCAAGCGGCGATCCACCTCGCCGACGCGGACGGCCTGGACGCGGTGTCGCTGCGCAAGGTCGCCGCGGCACTGGACGTCGGACCGATGCGGCTGTACGGCTACATCGCCACCAAGGAGGAGTTGCTCGACCTGATGGTCGACGCGGCCTACGCCGAGATCCGGCCGACCGGAGACAGCTGGCGAGAGGTGCTGCGGTCCCTTGCCGAAACCACCCGGCAGGCCGCTCACCAGCACGAATGGCTCGCCGACCTGCTCGGCGGGCGGCCCCAGCTCGGGCCGAACACGCTGGCAAGCAGTGAGGCCGTGCTGGCCGCGATGGTCGGCGTCGACCTGGACACTGTCGTTCCGGCGGTGGCCGCGGTCAACGCGTACGTGATCGGCGCGGTACGCCGGGAGATCACCGAGCGGCGCGCCGAGCGCGTCTCCGGGATGGACAAGGAGCAGTGGCAGGCCACCTTCGGGCCCTATCTGCTGCGGACCTTCGCCACCGGCCGATTTCCCGCGCTGGCCTCGCTCGTCCACGACGGTCCCCACCTGGACGCCGACCACACCTTCCGAGCCGGCCTCGACTTCCTCCTCGACGGCATCGAAGCCCGCGTCTCCGGCTGACGCGCGGCCCGGTCGGCGGGAAATCGATGGACACCAACCGGCTGCGGCATCCAGACTCCAGCCCCGTGGTTGAGCACTCCAGGGGGTTGGCGGAGCTGTTCGACAGGGTGGCCCCCGACTACGACCAAGCGGTGCCGTTCTTCGCCACCTTCGGCACACGGCTGGTGGACTGGGCGGAACTGCCCCGCGGTGCGCGGGTGTTGGACCTGGGCTCGGGCCGCGGCGCGGTCACCGCTGCCGCCGTCGACGCCGTCGGCTCCACCGGTTCCGTGCTCGCGGCCGACATTTCTCCCGAAATGGCCGCGAGGCTGCGAGCTCAAGCCCTTCCGCACGTTGACGTGCAGGTAATGGACGCGCAGGCGCTGGACCTGGCGGACGAGTCCTTCGACGCGGTACTCAGCGGATTCCTGCTCCACATCCTGCCCGATCCCGGCACCGCGCTGGTTGAGATCGCCCGGGTGCTCAAGCCCGGCGGACTGCTCGCGATGTCGGTTCCCGGCCCCAGCGCCGACGGCGGATGGTGGGCCGCCTACGGCCAGATCGTGGCCGAGTTCGCCACCAGAGTCGCCGAAGGCAGCTCGGCTGGCATGACTGGCCCTCCGGACTCGTGGGAAGCGTGCGCCGAACAGGCAGGGTTCACGTACGTCGACCGAGAACACACCGAGGTGGCGTTGCCGATCAGCGGCCCGGAGGCGCACTGGTCGTGGCTGCTGTCGCACGGCAATCGATGGCTGCACGACGCACTGGACGAGACCAGTCGCGCCGAGTTCCGCGAACAGGTGCTGCACAGCCTCCGACACAGTCATCCCGCCGGTGGGACGCGGTTGATCGCCGGTGCCGAGCTGCACAAGATGATCAAACGAAACCGCTGACGTCCGAACCTGCCTCGGTGGGGTGGTGCAGAGTCTCGGTATGCGCGCGGATGTCCTTGCCGAGTTCGAGGAGCAGCGGCCACGGTTGTTCGGGCTGGCCTACCGGCTGCTCGGCTCGGCGGAGGAGGCACAGGATGTCGTGCAGGACGCGTTCATCCGGTGGGGTGGCGTGGACCGGCCGACCGTGGCGACGCCGTCCGCCTGGCTGGCGAAGGTGGTCACGAACCTCTCCCTCAACCGGCTGACTTCCGCGCGCGTCCAGCGAGAGCGCTACGTCGGACCGTGGTTGCCGGAGCCGGTGATCACAGTGGACGGTGTGCTCGGTCCGTTGGAGACCGTGGAGCAGCGTGAGTCGGTTTCGTTCGCCTTCCTGGTGTTGCTGGAGCGGCTCACCCCGGCCGAGCGGGCGGTGTTCGTGCTGCGTGAGGCGTTCGCCTACAGCCATCGCGACATCGCCGAGATCATGGCGATGTCGGAGGCCAACTGTCGTCAGGTGCACCGGCGGGCACGTCAGCGCGTCCAGGAAGCCAGGCCACGGTTCGACTCCGACCGCCAGGAGCGGTCTCGGTTGGTCGAACGGTTCCTCGCCGCGGCACGCGACGGTGATCTGAGCGGGCTGGAACAAGCCCTGGCGGCCGACGTGAGCTCGTGGGCCGACGGTGGCGGAAAGGTGACGACCGCCCGTCGCCCGGTGCTCGGCCGTCAGCGGGTCATCCGGTACCTCGGCGGTGGGATGAGCCGGTTCGCGTCGGGTCTGCGGCTCGAGGCGTTCGAGATCAACGGCGAACCCGCGGTGCTCGTTTCGGCCGGTGGGGCCGCCGTCGGCGCGGTGATGCCCGAGATCGGGGACGGGCGGATCACGGTGCTGCGGATCGTCGCCAACCCCGCGAAGCTGCGATTCCTGACGCGGCAGGTGGTCCGGCTGTCACATTCCGGGGGCCTCGCCGGTTCCTGATGGGTGACACCCGAAAGGAGCGAGGCTGTGCACAATCGGATCTTGGTGACCGGCGGCACCGGTTTGCTCGGTCGGCTGGTGGTCGACCGACTGGTGACCAGGGGACATGAGGTGAGGGTCCTGAGCCGCACGCCCGGCGACGGCTGTGAACGGGCGGTTGGGGATCTACGGTCCGGCGACGGCGTCCGGGAAGCAGTGGCGGATGTGGATGTGATCGTTCACTGCGCGACCGCGTTCGGGCGGCGGGCGGAGGCCCGGATCACGCGGACGCTGGTCGCCGCGGCTCGGCAGGCCGGTCGGCCACACCTGGCGTACATCTCCATCGTCGGCGTCGACCGCGTGCCGTTGGGTTACTACCAGGGAAAGATGGCTGCGGAACGGACGATCGCGGACTCCGGCCTGCCCTACACGATCCTGCGGGCCACCCAGTTCCACGACATCCTGCGCGTCCTGTTCGCCAAGGCAGCCCGGTCACCGGTGATGCCGGTCCCCGACTTCCGCTTCCAACCGGTTGACGTCGGCGAAGTGGCCGACCGGCTCACCGAACTCGCCATTGGTGAGCCGGGCGGGCGCGTACCCGACTTCGCCGGGCCGCACATCCACCACGCCTGCGACTTCGCTCGGGCGTTCGCCCTGGCGACCGGACGTCGACGACTGGTGCTGCCGGTTCGGTTGCCCGGCAGGACTTTCCGGGCCTACCGGGACGGCGGCAACCTGGCACCCGACCACGCGGCGGGCTCGATCACGTTCGAGGACTACCTCGCGGCGCATCCGGCCCCGCTGGCCACGTCGTATCGAGGGCGGTCGTGATGGGCATCCGGCTGGGGCTGAGGGTCGGCCTGGTCTTTCTCGCCGCCTCCCAAGGGTTGGCGGGATCGGCACAACTACTGTTCCCGCGCTGGTTCTACGACAACGCGCCCACGCCTGACCATCCGTGGGTGGCGATGCTGCCGCCGTACAACGAACATCTGATGCGTGACGTCGGGGCCGCGACCCTCGCCTACACGCTTGTACTCGCGGTCGCGGCCATCAGCATGGAACGCCGCATGGTCCGTACCGCGTTGGCCGCCAACCTGATGTTCACGGTGCCGCATTTCGTCTTCCACGCCACCCATCTCGAGCACGTCCCGCAGGCCGACGCGATCGCCCAAACCGTCGTGCTGGCCGTCGGCGTCGTGATCCCGGTTGTGCTGCTCATCCTGTCCGTTCGCCTCGGGCGCACCCCCTCGTCAAGCAGGACCTCGCCGTCGTCTTGAATCGAGCTGTGCATCCGGGGTTTGGCAGGTTCTGGGCTGCGGACACGGTTTCCCTTGTCGGCAGTTACGTGACCACGGTCGCGTTGCCCACGTTGGCTGTTGTCACGTTGCAGGCGTCGGGTACTGAGGTGGGGTTGCTGTCGGCGGCGCGGTGGTTGCCATATTTGTTGTTCGGGTTGGTCGCTGGTGTTCTTGTGGACCGGTATCGGCGGTTGCCTGTGCTGGTTGGTGTTGATCTGGCTTGTGCGGTGTTGCTGGGTGTGGTGGCGTTGCTCGCGGTGGCTGGTGCGTTGAGCGTGCCTGTGTTGATCGGTCTGATGGTGGTGTTCGGGGCTTTGTCGCTGCTGTACGACGCCGCGCATCAGTCTTTCCTGCCGAGTTTGGTGCCGCGGTCCGCGTTGACCAGTGCGAACGCGCGGCTGGAGCAGACCAGTGCGGTCGCGCAGACAGCTGGGCAGGCCGCTGCGGGGTGGTTGGTTCGGGCGATCGGGGCGCCGTGGGCGATCCTGGTCGACGCGGTCTCGTTTCTCGTCTCCGGGCTGCTGCTGACGACTCTGCGCACTCCGGAGCAGGTCACTCGGCTGCGGCCCGATCTGAAACGGGAGGTGCGGGAAGGCCTTCGGTGGGTTTACCGGCACGAGATGCTCGCTCCGCTCGCGCTCACCTCGCACGTGTGGTTCCTGTTCAACGGCATGGTGGCCACGCTTTTCCCGATCATCGTGTTGCGCACCCTGGGGTTCGGCGAGGTGGCTCTCGGCGTCACGTTCGCCCTGGGTGGTGTGGGCGGGCTGCTCGGTGCCTCGCTGTCCACGCGCGCGGAGCGGCAGTGGGGTGTCGGTCGCGCGATCATCGCCGGACGGTGGCTGACACCGCTCGGGTACGCGCTGATCCCGTTCGCGGGCACCGGGATCAGTGGGATGGTTCTGCTCGGTGGTGCCCAGTTCGTCTTCGGTTTCTCGATCGGCCTGGACAGTCCCGTCGAGATGGGTTACCGGCAGACCATCACGCCGGATCGGTTGCAGGGCAGGATGAACGCGACCATGCGGTCCATCAACCGCGGGATGATCGTGGTCGGCGCGCCACTCGGCGGGCTGCTCGCCGACACGCTCGGCGTCGGCGTCGCGTTGTGGATCGCGATCGGCGGCCTGGTCGCCCAGGCCGTCGCGATCAGCGCCACGAAGTTCCGGCACGCACGACTGCCTACTTGACCGCCTGCAACGTGTAGGTGCAGGCAACGCGGGTCGGCTTGTCGGTGAAGCGGTATTCGTCGATCGCCTCGTCCTTCGTCATGTGGCCGGGCACGGCGTTCCACGGCACGCTGTCGTGCTCCACGAACTGGGTGAGGCGCAGTCCGGCGTCCAGTACGGCGGTGATGATCTCGCCGATGCCGTGGTTCCAGCTGTGCGACGCGCAGTGCGCGAAGCTCACGTCCGTGCTGACGTATGTGCTGTCCTCGTTGAAGACCATCGGTTCGGCGTGCTCGAAGTACGGGTAGTGCGGGTACGGAGTCGGCGCGGTCTCGTCGAGGCCCCACAGCATCGGGTGGCCCTCGCGGATGAAGAGCCTGCCGCCCGGCCGAAGCAACGAGGACACCACCCGCGCCCACCGGGACGCCGACGGCAGCCAGCACAACGCGCCGATTCCGGTGTAGACGAAGTCGAACGACTCCGCGCCCAGCACGTCCACGGCGTCGTGGACATCGGCTTCGTGGAACGGGATCTCGGCCCCGGCTGCCTCGGTCAGCTTCCTGGCCTGGGCCAGTGCCACCGGCGAGAAGTCCAGGCCGGTCATCCGCGCGCCGAGCCGGGCCAGCGACAGGGTGTCGGTTCCGATGTGGCACTGCAGGTGCACGCCACGCAGGCCGTCGATCGGGCCCAGTCGCGGCTGGTCGAAGCGGACGACCGAGCTCAGGTGTGCCGGGTCGGCGACGAACCGGTCGAATCCGTAGTCCGGAGATGCCGCGTGTGCGGGCGCACGCTCGTTCCACAGTGCCTTGTTGATCGCCACCGAGTTGATCGACACTGATTCCATACCCGCCAGGATGACTACGCGGTCACCGCCCCACAACTCAGTATTGGTCCAGGCGGTCGACGAACGAGGTGAGCAGCCGGGCGAACGTGGCACGTTCGTCGGGTGACCACTCAGCCATGGCGTCGGAGAAGACGCGCTGACGTGCGTTGTGCGCCGCGTCGACCTGGCGTTGGCCGGATGTCGTGAGCGTGACCAGCGTGCGCCTGCCGTCCTGTTGGTCGGCCTGACGGGCGAGCAGTCCTTCCTCAACGGCCCGTGCGACGAGTCTGCTCGCCCGGGGCTGGTCCACGCCGAGGGCGGGCGCCAGGTCGGTGACCGAACACGGCCCTCGGTCGTCGACCGCGTCGAGCACGCCGAAAACCGCCGGGTCGATGGGCAGGTGCCGGGACAACGCGCGCCGGGTCTGCCGACGGCGGATCGCGACCATCGCTCGTTCGACTGCCACCACGGGGTCCATACATGCTATCTTACATTTACATGTCTTATTACATGGAGATGCGATGAAACCTCTCGGCTACTACCTGATCCACATCCACGAAACGATGGAGAACGCCTTCGCCCGGCTGCTGGCCGACGAGACCTTGACCAGGCGGCACTGGCAGGTGCTGAACACGATCGCCACCGGGCCGCACACGCAGGCCGAGATCAACGCCGCGCTCAAGCCGTTCGGCGACGACTTCCGCGAACAGGTCAATGACCTGACAGCCCGGGGATGGATCAGCGGCGAGCACCACCTGACCGAGGCCGGGCGCGAGGCCCATCACCGCGTGTCGGAGCGGGTGGACGCCTTCCGTGCGAAGGTCGTCAACGGAATCTCCGTCGACGAGTACCGCACCCTGGTGCGGCTGCTCGACCGAGTGGCGACAAACACGGATGCCCTGATGTAGCCTGGTTGTTGAATATTCAACATCTGGAGTCGCCCGATGAGCACGATGCCTGTGCTGTACCTCAGCCACGGTGCGCCGCCGTTGGCCGATGATCCGCTCTGGACCCGGCAGCTCGCGCAGTGGTCCGGCGACCTGTCGACGCCCACCGCGATCCTCGTGGTGTCGGCGCACTGGGAAGAGGCCCCGCTGACCATCGGCGCGACCACGACTCAGCCGCTGGTCTACGACTTCTGGGGATTCCCCGAGCGCTACTACGGTGTGCGGTACGCGGCGCCGGGCGCGCCCGAACTCGCCGCGAAGGTCCGCAAACTCGTCCAGTCGCCGCGCACCCCGGTGCGGGACGAGCCCTCACGCGGGCTGGACCACGGCGCGTACGTGCCACTGGTGGAGATGTACCCGAACGCGAACATCCCGGTGTTGCAGATCTCGATGCCGACGCTGGATCCGTCCGGCCTGCTGGACCTCGGTCGCAAACTCGCGCCGTTGCGGGACGAAGGAGTGCTGATCATCGGCAGCGGCTTCTTCACCCACAACCTCAGCGAGATGAACATGGCCGCGGGCACGGACGTCACCCCGCCGCGATGGTCGAGCGAGTTCGACGCGTGGGGCAAGGAGATCCTGACCGAACGGGACTTCGACGCGCTGCTCGACTTCGGGCACAAGGCACCCGCCGCGCAGCTGGCGCACCCGCGTACCGAGCACTTCGCGCCGCTGTTCGTCGCGCTCGGCGCGAGCATCGACAGCAACGAGCACGCGACCACGACCATCGACGGCTACTGGTACGGCCTGTCGAAGCGTTCCGTGCAATTCGATTGAGAACTCACCGGCCGTGATCCTTGAGTGTCCTTGGTGGACAATGGACACTCGTCGGCATGCGCGCGCCGGAACTGACCATGGGAGTGTTGCGTGGTAAGGGCTTGATCGACCCCGACACCGGGTTGCCGTGCCGAGAGCTGCTGCTCGACCGCCTCGGCCTCGCCCTCACCCGAGTCAGGACACACGGCACGCTGGTGAGCCTCGTGCTCGTGCCCGGCGACGCCGATGTCGCCGTCCAGTTGCGACAGACCATGCGCGACGACCACACCGTCGCCCAGTACGAACCGGACCTGGTCGCGATCGTCGCCGAACATCCCTACGGTGACGCGAAACCGATCGTCGAGCGGGTCCGGACGGTCACGGCCGCCAGAACCGGTTGGTACACAGACGATGGCAGCGCCCGTGTGCACGAGATGCTGTTCCGCGCCGAAGCCGCGTTGATCTGAGCTCCAGGAAACAGCCCAGGAAAACAGCAGAGCGGGCCCGAGAGCTTCGTTGCTCTCGGGCCCGCTCAGGGAAACCGACTGGTCGGGTCAGACCGTCGGCAGCTGGGGCAGCTCGGTCGGCAGGGCCGCACCCTTCAGCAGGTCGGTCCCGCTCGGCAGTGACCCGGCGGAACCCAGGCCCAGCTCCGACACCAGCGGCAGCTCACGGGGAAGGCCAATGCTGTGGGTGGTGCCAGGGGTGACCGGCTCCGGGGTGGGCAGCTTCACTGCGTCCGTCGCGGTACCCATGTTGGGCACCTGCGGCTTCGGCACACCGTAGACGGACACGCCATCGGTGTTCGGGACCAGCGTCTCCGGGATGTTGTTGTCGATCTGCGCCATGACCGGCAGCTTTTCGGTCGACGAGCCCAGGACCGTGGGCGCGGCGTCCAGGATCGTCGTGGGGCCGCCGGTCGGCAGCGACGGCAGACCCGGCAGCGCGTGCTGGTCGAGGCCGATCGGCAGGCCCTTCATCAGGTCGAGGCCCAGGTCACCGGTGGGCAGTTCGCTGGACAGGTCGGTCGGAGCGAGGTCCTTGGTCGACGCCAGGCCGGACGCGCCGCCGAGCAGGTCGGTCAGGTTGGTCAGGTTGGTCAGCTGGCCGAGGCCCGCGATGTCAGCGAGGTTGCCCGTGTCCAGCGGCAGGTCCGAACGCTGCTCGCCGGGCAGGCCGGGGAGGGTCGGCATGGTCGGGGCGGCGGTCACGCCACTGCCCAGGTTGGACAGCGGAGCCGCCAGGTTCGACAGCGGCAGCTCGGGCACGCCCGGAAGCCCGGTGGCGGACGCCTGGCCCAGGCCGAAACCGAGGGCACAGGCTGCGGTGGCAGTGATCAGGACGCCGCGACGGATGGTCTTGCGCACGAAAATTCTCCTTGAACGAATCACAGGTGGGAAAAGAAAAGGGATGGCCGATACTCAGTTCAGAGCGGCAGCAGCTTGGTCGTGCTCAGCAGCGGCAGTTTCTGGGTGGCGTCACCAGTCAGTGCCTTGCCACTGGTCAAGTCCTCGACCGACGGCGGGTTGACCCCACCGAGGTTGTTGCCACCGATCTTCGGCACAACGTTGATGCCCGGCAGTACCGGCGCCTTGCCGGGCAGCCCCCCGGCGACACCGACACCGTTCACCGACGGCGGAGCGACCGGCAGGTCGGAACGCTGCTCGGAGCCGGACAGGCCGGGCAGGCCGGACAGGACCGGGAGGGTCTGCGTGTTCGGAACGACGTTCAGGCCACTGCCCAGGTTGGACGGCAGGTCCACCAGGTTCGACAGCGGCAGCTCGGGCACACTCGGCATCGTGTCGGCGGACGCCTGGGAGAAGCCGAAACCGAGAGTGCAGGCCGCGATGACACTGGCCAGGACGCCGCGACGGATGGTCTTGCGCACGAAAATTCTCCTTGAACGAATTACGGGTGGGAAAGAAGGGATTCCGGGGTGGCCGGGGCCCTGGCGTGGGCCCCGGCCGTTACTCAGCTCACAGCTTCGGCAGCAGCTTGGTCGTGCTCAGCACCGGCAGCGTCTGGGTGACGTCACCAGCCAGTGCCTTGCCACTGGTCAAGTCCTCGACCGACGGCGGGTTGACCCCACCGAGGTTGTTGCCACCGATCTTCGGCACAACGTTGATGCCCGGCAGTACCGGCGCCTTGCCGGGCAGCCCCCCGGCGACACCGACACCGTTCACCGACGGCGGGCCGACCGGCAGGTCGCTGCGGGTCTTCTTCTGCGGCAACGCGGGCAGTGAGCCGACCTTCGACAAACCGGGCAGCGAGCCCGCCTTCGGCAACGCGGGAAGGGAGCCCGCCTTCGGCAGCGTGGGCAGCTTGTTGGCCGCGAGGCCACTGCCACCACCGATGGGCAGGTCGACGATCGGCGCGGTGTCGTCGACCTTGATCACGGTGTTGTTCTGGCCCACGGCAATGGCGTGCGCCAGCACAGGCACCGGGATGTCGAAGATCTGCACGACAGCACCGATCGGGATCACCTGTTCCACGCCGGACAGCGTGTTCGGCGAACCGGTGGTGTCGTACTCGCCACCCACGTACTCGGTGGTGTTGTTCTGCGCGATGCCGATCGCGTGTCCGGCAGCCGAGATGGCGTTGCCGAAGATCTGCACCGTCGCGTCGATCGGGACGGCCAGCAGGTTGCCCGAGATCGACCCGAACTCGCCGCTGGTCGTTCCGTCACCACCGACGAGCATGGTGGTGTCGTTCTGCGTGACGCCGATCGCGTGCCCGACAGCCGAGATGGCGTCGCCGAAGATCTGCGCGTCGACACCGGCAGGCACGGACAGCAGGTTGCCTGCCAGGTTGCCGCCGTTGCCGGAGGTGATGTTGTCACCACCGGTGATGGCGGTGGTCTCGTTCGGGCCGACACCGACAGCGGTGCCTCCCGCCGAGACGGCGTCGCCGAAGACCTGGGCGATGACGCCGACCGGCACGTCGGCCAGGTTGCCCGAGATCGAGCCACGGTCGCCGCTGGTGGTGATGTCACCGCCGTTGTTGACGCCGAGGTCGTTGACGCCAGTGCCGTTCACCAGCCCGGCGGCCGCCACGGCGTCACCGAAGACCTGAACGATCGGCATCGGCTCGGCAGCGAGCACGTTGCCCGAGATCGAACCGTCGTCGCCGTTGGTCAGGATGTCGCCACCCGAGACGACGTCGGTGTGGTTGTCACCGGCACCGTCGACGAGCGAAGCAGCGCCCACCGCGTTGCCGAGCAACTGCACCGCACCGCCAACGGGCACGGAGGCCACGTTGCCGTTGATCGTTCCGGCCTTGCCGTCGGTGGTGGCGGTGCCACCCGACTTGGCATCGGTGTCACCGACTGCCCACGCGGTCGCCTTGCCCGCCGCACCGACCGCGTCACCGAAGACCTGCACAGGCAGGGCCACCGGAACAGCGGCGATGTTGCCGGACCCGGCACCGGCGGTGCCCTTGGCGAGGACCGGGCCACCGGCCTTGGCCATCGTGTCGTGCACCGCGCTCGCCTTGGCGATACCGGCACCCGCCACCGCGTTGCCGAACACCTGCACCGGGGCGAGCACGTCTGCCGTCACGGCGTTGGACGCCAGCACACCGGCGTCGTCGTAGGTGTTGGTCGGGCCACCGGCGGTGGAGACCTTGGTCTCCGTGACCTTGGCGTTGGTCAGACCGGCACCGTTGACGCTGTTGCCGAACACCTCGGCGGGCAGGCCGACGGTCGGGGTCACGGCGTTGCCGCCACCCATGCTGTCGTTGCCCGAGGTGCCGGTGTAGCCACCGGCCTTGGTGACCACGTCGTTGACGGCTTCGGCGTTGCCCTTGCCCACCAGGGTCACGGCGTTGCCGAGCACCTGGACCGGACCGGCGACGGACGGACGCACCGCGCCCGCGCCGAGCACCGAGTTGTCGCCGGGAACGACCGACTCGCCACCGGCAGTGGAGAGCTTGTTCTCCGTCGCCAGCGCCTCGGCCTGGCCGCCCCACGACACGGCGTTGGCGAACACCTCGACCGGCAGTGCGACGGCCGAGCTGATCACGCCACCGGAGATGACGCTGCTGTCCGCGAAGGACTTCGCGTCGCCACCGGCCTGGGTGACCGTGTCGTTGGCCGCCTTGCTCTTGGCGGTACCGACCCAGGACACGGCGTTGCCGAACACCTCGACCGGACCGGCGACGGCCGGGTCGACGATGCTGCCCGCGACGACACCTTCCTTGCCGCTGGTGTTGCTGTCGCCACCGGCCTGGGTGCTGTCCGCGTTGAGGTGGTTGGTGACCTTCGAGATTCCACCGACGGTCACCGCGTTGGCGAAGACCTGGACCGGCTCGGCCACCGACGGCGTTACCACGTTGCCGCCGAGGAACGACTGGTCGCCGTTGGTGGAGTTCGAGCCACCGGCCATGGTGATGCCGTCCGTCGCACCGTCGCACAGGGCGGTGCCGCCCAGCGTGGCGGTGTTGCACGTGACATCAGTGGGAACCGCGGGCGCGACCTGCAGCGCGGAGCCGGACACGACCGACTCCGTTCCGCTGGTGGCGATGAAGTCCCCGGCCGAGGCGCGCTTACCAAAGCCCTGTCCGGCCGTGGTGGAGACGATGTTGGCCTCGTTGATGATGGCTTTACCGGCGCTGGCCACGCCGTTGCCGTGCACGCCGACGGGCAGCGCCAGCGGAACGCCGATGCCGTTTCCGCTGATCGCACCGTTGTCACCGTTGGTGGTGATGGTGCCAGGCGCGTGCGCCTGGTCATTCATGTCGGTGTCGGCCTGGGCGATGCCGCCCGCGCCGACCCCGTTCCCGGTCACGTTGACCGGGGTGGCGAACGGCACGTCGACGACGTTGCCGCCGATCGCGCTGTTCGCCCCGTCGGTGACGATGTCACCGCCGGAGATGGTGGTGTTCTCGGACACGAATTTCGTGGTCGCGTTGCCCAGGGCGGCAACCGCGTTGCCGCTGATCCTGATGGGCAGTGCCCAGTCGAGGTTGACCACGTTGCCGGCGAGAGCGCTGTCCGAGCCATTAGTCCATACAGGACTGTAATTGGTGTACGTCTCGCTGGATGTCGCATTCACGTGTGCGTCACCCCCGGCCGCGATCGCGTTACCCGCGAACTCGATCGGCACGATGATGTGCGGAGTGATCGTGTTGCCGTGCAGCGCGCCGGTCTGCGGCTGCTTGACCTGCTGGGCGCCGGGCAGCTTGGGTGCCTGCGGCAGTTTGTTCGTCAGGGACTGCACTTTGCCGAGGGCAGGCGCTGCCTTGCCGGCGACCGGCAGGCCCTTGGTCAGCGAGTCCTTGCTCACGACGACGTCGCGGTTCACGGCAGGTGTGTTGACCTGGCCGAGCGGAGTACCGAGTGCGTTGTCGTGCACCCGTACCGGGACTGCGACCTTCGGGTCCAACAGCGACGCCGGTCGATCCGGGTTCACGTTCTCATTGGCAGAAGCGATGCCTGTACCGAGCATCAGCAAACCACCGGTGATCAGCGCGGTCTTCAGACCACGCCGCGCCCAGGTTTGCATCGAGGTGTCTCTCCTTTGTCCTTGTTCTGTGGCAAGGGGATGGGACGGGTGGCCGGGACGGCAAAGGCGTCAAGGCATGCGACCACCCGGGTCTTGGGGGTGGAAGTGCGCAGCCGACGACAAATAGGCACACGGGCGCTATCGGTGGCCGCGCGTGCTGAAATCAGTCAGGGGTGACGCCGGGCTGCTCACCAGCAGCCGGGGCGATGTGCTGCGAGATCAGGCGCAGCGCCTGGGAGGTGGCGAACCCGGAACCCGGGAACGGCCACGTGTGCGCGACCGCGCCGCCGAACATGTCGTCATTGTTCGATCCACCGTTGCCACACGAGGTGCAGGCGCCAGCGGGCGCCACGGGTGCGGGCAACGGCAACGGCATCGGCAGGTGGGGGAGGGCGGGGAGTTCCGGTGCCGTGTCGCCGACCGGCGGGGCATGCCGGGGCGACTCGGCAACGGATGCACGACGGACGTCGTGCGCCGCCACTCGCTCCGGTTCGGCGGAGGGAACCGGAGCGAGCTGGGGGTTGGCGGCAACTGTGCGGACGGCGGACTGTGCGTCGGCGTCGTCGACGGTCAGCAGGCGCAACCTGGCGGGCGTGGTCGCCTCGCCGATCTCGGTCCTGGGCGCGGGCAGCCTCAGCTGCGCCGTGACGTGCTCGACCGTGCCCTGCACCCGCTGGCCGACTTCTTCCAGTTCGGCGGGCGGCGCGGGCTTCGGCAACACGGCTTCGACGAAGCCCTTGACCTGCTGCGGGTTCTGCTGGGTCAGCGCGTCGACGACTGGGTTGACCACGTCCTGTTCGGACGATTGGGCCGACGCGGTCGCCGTCGAGAGCAACCAGGCGGCAGCGGCACCACCGACGAGCACGGCCGCACGTGAGAGGACGCGCCGCAGTCGAGCGGCCCTCTCAGTCCTTGCCGTGTCCACGGTTCTATGCCTGTCTTCCGGTCTGGCGAATGGTGGTCGCACCCCGGCGACATCAAGGTCACCAACGGGGTGCGACCGCAAGACTGCCAAAGCCGACCGGGGTGGCGCACGCCGGACGCGACCAGTCCGCCCGATCGTGTGAACATGCTCAAGTCCGTTTCAGCAGCCGTGTCGCACCGGCCGCGACCGTGGTGGCAAGCACCCAACCTGCGGCGATGAGAACTCCCGAGACCCATTCGGAGTTGCCGTCCATCCGCCACATCTTGTCCTGGCCCAGATCGATGATCGGCAGCAGCAGGTCCATCGACAGCAGTGCCGGGCTCCACACCGGATTCTGGTCGTTGTCCAAATGGGACAGTTGGTGGAACGAGAACCAGAGCGTGCCGAGCAGCCAGAAGACCGCGAGCCACACCACCGCGAGCCATGGCCGGTACCCGAAGCCGACCGTCTTGTCCTGCAGGAAACCCCAGATCCGGCCGGCCAGCTTGAGTTCCGCGTGCCGCCTGCGCTGCTTCTCCATCAGCACCCGCTCGGCGAGCTCCTCCTCACCCGCGTCCCGGTACACGGTCACCAGGTGGTCGTAGGGCCCCGGCGCGAAGTCCGGCTGGACCTGTCGCAGCCACGCCAGTCTGTCCTTGACCGTGGCGTCGCCGTTGGCCTCGATGGACTCGTACACGAAGTCGTCGACGTCCACCCCGCACGCGGCAGCCCACAGACCGGGGCCGTCGGAGAGCTTGCGGACGTGCGCGTTGCCGAGCCGGACCGCGCCCTTCGGCGGTTCCTCCGGCGAGAACCGCATGACGAGGTGGTGCGCCTTCAGCCCGTACCCGTCGAAGGCGACGCTGTCCGGCCTGCCGTCGCCCATCACCGCGTTCGACAGGTGCACGTTGTGCCGGACCTCGGCGAGCCGGGCGCTGACGCCGCCGTCCGCGACAACGTCCCTGCTGCACAGCAGGTTGTGGCCGATCGAGGCGAACTGCAGGTCGAGCGAGGGCTTGCGGCTGCCGTCGGCCCGCAGCCTCGGTTCGGTGAACGTCGACCCGGTCACGTTCAGCGAGGCGCCGATCTTGCTGTCCTGCAGCCGGATCGATCCGGTCGCCCGGAGGCCTTCAAGAAACAGCGTCTCGCCGATGCTCAACCGGTCGGCGAACAACGCGTCCCGCCCGGGGCAGTGCAGGTGTGCGCCGGACAGGCTGGCGCTGCCGTCCACTTTGGCGCCGGGCAGCCGGACCTGGCCGTACGCGATCAGCGGCGCGTCGTTCGGCGCACCGGCCAGCTCCCCGGACCGCGCGCTCAGGTCACCGCCGACTTCCATGCCGTCACCGAACAACGCGACCGGGGCACGGTCGCCGTTCTCGTCGTTCAACGTCTGCTCACAGCCCAGGGTGGCGCCGCTGAGCCGCAGGTAGCCGCCGATCCGGGCGTCTGCCAGCCGAACCGCGCCCCGGACCGAGAACCCTCTGTTCAGCAACACGTTGCCGTCGACAGTGATCCTGTCGGCGTTCAACGGCGACCGGCCGGGAGCGGTCAACTCGGCGCCGGTGAACCGCATGTCACCGCAGATGTGCGCGCCCCGCAGCAGCACGCGGCCGGACGACCGGAACCGGCCACCCCGCGCGTCCGCCAGCAGGTTGCCTTCCGCTGTCATCCCGGTGCCGTCCAACGCGATGCCGTCCGGGTTGAGCAGGCACGATCCGGTGAGCTGGAGGTTTCCGCCGATCTTCGCGCCGGACAGCCGCGTCTCACCGTTCACCCGGACCACCACGGCCTGCAGCGAGCCGGAGATCCGCAGGCGAGCACCGAGGAACGGACCGTGCAGCACGGCGCCGGACATCCGCAGCGACCCGTCGATGGTGGCGTCGGTCAGGTCCAGCGCGCCGTCGCAGGTGAATCGCGGTTCGAGGATCAGGTCGCTTTCGACACGCACGTTGCGGCCGATCACACCGGGCATCCGGCATCCGTGCATGCGCAACCCGACGAGCCGGGCCATCCGCAGGTCGGGCCGGTGGTCGAAAACACAGTCGCGCAGGTCGATCACCTGCCGGACGTTCTTGCCCTGCAGGCTGAAGTACTCGGTGACACGGGCCCCGGTCAACCGGATCAGGCTGGGCGACTCACCGCCGTCGAGCAGCTCGGCCAGCACCTGGCCGCGGATCTCCGCACCAGCGAGGTCGATCCGTTCGCCACGGCGGAAGGCGTCGGCCAGATGCTGCTCGGTCTCAGTCAGCTCGTAACGGGACACACCAAGATTCTTTCGTGCGGACGCACCGCCAAGCTGCCCATTTCGGGTCCTCGTACCGATAACGTGACTCGCGTGACAAGCGAGCCAAAGAAGCGGCCGGTGGCCCCGCTCGAAGTGACGAACGTGGTGCCGCGAGGGTTGCGTGTCTCCGCCGCGCTGTCGTGGCGGCTGGCGGTCGTCGCCCTCGCGCTGTACGGGTTGATGCTGGTCGCGGGGTACTTCTCGACCGTGCTCATCCCGATGGCCATCGCTTTACTGCTTGCCGCGCTGATGGCGCCGGGTGTGCAGAAGATGGTCGACTGGCGGGTACCGAAGGGGCTGGCCGCGGCGATCGTGATGATCGCCGGGCTCGCGGTGATCGGCGGCCTGCTGACGTTCGTGATCTCGGAGTTCTCGACCGGTCTGCCGCAGCTGCAGACCCGGGTGGCCGAGTCGCTCGAGACGATCAAGCGCTGGCTGATCGACGGCCCGATGCACCTGCGCCAGGAACAGATCACCGACTTCATCGACAACATCATCGAGACGATCAAGAAGAACCAGGCCGAGATCACCTCCGGCGCGCTGACCACCGCGGCCAGCATCGGCGAGGGGCTCGCCGGGTTCATCCTGACGCTGTTCATCCTGATCTTCTTCCTCTACGACGGCGAGGGGATCTGGACGTTCCTGGTTCGCGGTGTCCCGGCGAACGTGCGTGAGCGTGTGGACGTGGCCGGTCGGCGCAGTTTCTCCTCGCTGGTCAGTTATGTACGGGCGACGGCGGCTGTCGCGGTGGTCGACGCGGTCGGGATCGGCATCGGTCTGGCGATCGTGGGCGTTCCGCTTGTGGTGCCGTTGTCCGCGCTGGTGTTCCTCGGCGCGTTCATCCCGATCATCGGTGCCGTGATCGCGGGCGTGGTCGCCGTCCTGGTCGCGCTGGTCGCGAACGGTTTCGTCGCGTCGCTGATCGTGCTGGCCATCGTGATCGCGGTCATGCAGCTGGAGAGTCACATCCTGCAGCCGTGGCTGCTCGGCCGCGCGGTGCGGCTGCACCCGCTGGCCGTGGTCCTGGCGATCACCGCGGGCCTGGTCGCGGCCGGTATCCCCGGCGCGCTGCTGGCCGTGCCGCTGCTGGCCGTGCTCAACGCGGGCATCCGGTCGCTGCTGAGCGACCGTGACCGGCAGGTCGACGGCGACGACGTCGACGTGTTGGACGACTCCGGCTCGAGGCCGGGAAGCCGTGCAAAAGAGTGACGTCACCGCACCGCTGTGGTCGAGCGTCGCCATCCTGCGGTTGGTGACGTTCGGCTTCGCGGTCGCTGCTGTGTTCGTGCACGAGGACCGCTACCAGCGGCCTTCGCTCGCGTGGGTTGTGCTCGGCCTGATCACGGTGTGGACGATGTTCACCGTCACCGCGTACCTGTTGAAGTTCGGCCGCCGGGTGGCGGTGGTGTGGGCGGACGTGGCGGTCACGTGTGCGTTGATGTACACCTCGGTGTGGATCCTGTCGCCGCAGCAGATGACCGAGATCGCACCCCTGATCACCACCGTGTGGGCGAGCGAACCGCCGATCGCGGCCGCGGTGTTGAACGGTCGGACAGCGGGTGTGATCGCGGGCCTCATCGTCGCGGTCTCCACGGGGTTGTCGCGTGGAGCGCTGACAACAGACGTGACCAGGGACGGCGTTTTACTCATCGGCAGCGGCTTCATCGTCGGGCTCGCGTCGGTCACGGCACGGCGTGCGCAGGAACGCATGGCCCAGGCGGCCCGTGTCGAGGCGGCGACCGCCGAACGGGAAAGACTGGCACGCAACATCCACGACAGCGTGCTGCAAGTGCTGGCACGAGTACGCAAACGCGGCAACGAGCTCGGTGGTGAGGCGGCTGAGCTGGCCCAGATGGCCGGTGAGCAGGAGGTCGCGCTGCGGTCGCTGGTCGCCACCGCGCCACCCGAGTCGACCGATGACGGAACCGCGGACCTGCGGCCGCGCCTGCAGGTGATGGAAACTGGGACCGCACAGGTCTCGGTGCCGGGTACGCCCGTGCAGCTGCCTGAGACAACGATCACCGAGCTGACCTCGCTGGTGGCCGAGGCGCTGCTGAACGTCGCCAAGCACGCGGGCGCCGACGCACGGGCCTGGGTGCTGCTGGAAGACCTCGGTGACGAGGTGGTGATCAGCGTCCGCGACGACGGCGCGGGCATCCCGGCCGGACGGCTCGACAAGGCGGAATCCGACGGCCGGATGGGAGTGGCCCGGTCCATTCGTGGGCGTGTCGCGGACCTGGGTGGCACGATCACCCTGGAGACCGCCCCGGGCGCGGGAACCGAGTGGGAACTCAGAATTCCCCGGCAGCCCAACGGCAGGAAAGGACGCCACAGAGTGGGAGGTGCGCGATGACCACCAGGACGATCTCGGTGATGGTGGTCGACGACCACCCGATGTGGCGCGACGGCGTGGCCCGTGACCTGACCGAACGCGGCTTCGACGTACGCGCGACAGCCGGGGACGCCGGTGCCGCAGTCCGGATCGCGCGGACCGTCACGCCCGATGTCGTGTTGATGGACCTGCAGCTGGGCAGCGAGTCGGGCGTGGACGCGACTCGCAAGATCGTCCAGGAGCTGCCTGGCACGCGGGTGCTGGTGCTGTCGGCCAGCGGCGCGCACAGTGACGTGCTTGAGGCCGTGAAGGCGGGCGCGTCGGGCTACCTGGTGAAATCCGCGTCGGCCGAGGAGCTCGTCGACGCGGTGACCCGCACCGCGCAGGGCGACGCCGTGTTCACTGCCGGGCTGGCCGGGCTCGTGCTCGGCGAGTACCGCAGGATGGCGGCCGCGCCTGCCGAGGCGGACGCCGCACCGAAGCTCACCGACCGGGAGACCGAGGTGCTGCGGTTGGTGGCCAAGGGAATGACCGCGCGGCAGATCGCCGACCGGCTCGTGCTGTCGCACCGGACTGTGGAGAACCATGTCCAGTCAACGCTGCGCAAACTTCAGCTGCACAACCGCGTCGAGCTTGCTCGTTATGCCATTGAGCACGGGCTCGACGCCGAGTGACAGTAGGGTCGGCGCGTGACCGATCCCCGCGAGCTCCGGGTGAGTGACGGCGAACGTGAACACGTGGTCGGCTTGCTGCACAAAGCTCTGGCACAGGCGTTGATCTCGCTCGACGACTTCACTGCCCGCACCGAGAAGGCGTTGGCGGCGGTGACTCGTTCCGAGCTGAACGCGGTGCTGATCGACATTCCCGGTCTCGTGCGCACGGACACCGTGCCGGAGCAGCGGCTGGAGCTGCGCAGTGTGTTGTCGAAGGTGCGTCGCCGCGGCCAGTGGGACGTGCCGAGCGAACTGGTGGTGCAGTGCGACCAGAGCGCGTGCGAGTTGGACTTCACCGTGGCGCGGATCCCGTACGCCGTGGTCAAGGTCGAGTTCGACGTGCGGGCCGCGCACGTGAAACTGCTGCTGCCCGCCGAGTCGACCGTGGACGCGTCCCTGCTTCAGGTGCTGAACTGCCGTTACGTCAACAAGGTGCGGTCGGGGCAGATGCCAGGGCCCCAGTTCGAACTCAGCGGCAAGGTGCGAGGTGGCACGCTGACCATCATCCGGCCCGCCGCGCTGCGGCTCGGGCCGGTACAGATCCGGTTCCCGTTGAAGATCGACCGGATCGGCTAGGACTTAGGACAGCATCGCGTGCACGGTTGCGCGGGCGTTGGCCGCGGTGTGTGACACCAACGCGGCTCTGGCGACCTGGCGGTAGGCGTCCTCGGTGTGCTTGGCCAACGCGGCTCCGACTCGGCGGATCGCGCTGGCGTTCATGGAGAGGCTGCTGATTCCGAGGCCGACGAGGACTCCCGCGAGGTTGGGGTCGGCGGCTGCCTCGCCGCAGACGCCCGCTGGTTTGCCCGCGGCGATCGCGGCTTTGCCGATCATGCCGATCAGGCGCAGCAACGCGGGTTGCCACGGGTCGTTGAGCGTCGCGACCGCACCGAGTTGGCGGTCCGCCGCGAGTGTGTACTGGGCGAGGTCGTTGGTGCCGATGCTGACGAACTCCACGGCACCGAAGATCTCCTCGGCGACGAGGGCCGCCGCCGGGACCTCGATCATCACGCCCGCTCGCGCGATGCCCGCGGCGTGTGCGCGGTCGGCGAACCACGAGGCTTCCTCGACCGTCGCCACCATCGGTGCCATCACCGAGACGTCCGCGCCGGTTTCCGCTGCCGCCGCGGCGATCGCGGCGAGCTGGCGGTCCAGCACGTCGGTCCGGTCACGCGAGACTCGGATACCGCGCACGCCCAGTGCCGGGTTGGGCTCGGGTTCGGGAGCGAGGAACGCCAACGGCTTGTCCGCTCCGGCGTCGAGCGTGCGGACGATGATCGGTTTCCCGTGAAACGGTGCCAGCACGGCGGAGTACGCGGCCTGCTGCTCCGCGACGGTCGGCTCGTCGGTCGCGTCGAGGTACGAGAACTCGGTGCGGAACAGACCGACGCCCTCCGCGCCCGCGTCCACCGCTGCCTTCGCGTCCTTGGCGGAGCCGACGTTCGCCAGTACCTTGACGCGCAGGCCGTCGGCCGTCGCGCCCACGCCGTTCCAGGTTTCGGTGACGGTGGCTTCCGCGGCGAAGGGCGTGACCGGTTCGGTGGGCACCTCGACCGCGCCGGTCGATCCGTCGACAATCAGCTGGGCGGGCTGTGCCGCGAGCACGCCACGAACGGCGACCACAGCGGGGATTCCCAACGCACGCGCCAGGATCGCGGTGTGGCTGGTGGGCCCGCCCTCCTCGGTGACCAGCGCGAGCACCTTCGCCGGGTCGAGCCCGGCGGTGTCGGCGGGCGCGAGGTCCCGCGCGACGAGCACACTCGGTTCGCTCAGGTCGGGAACGCCCGGCGCGGCGGCGCCCAGCAGGTCGGCGACCACCCGGTCCCGCACGTCCTCGATGTCCCGGACACGCTCGGCCATGTAGCCACCGGCCGCGCGCAGCGCGTCGGCGAACCCGGCCGCGGCTTCGTGGAATGCCCGCGCCGCAGGCAGTTTCCTGGTCTTGACGAGTTGCTCGGCCTGGGTCACCAGTGTCGGGTCCGCGGCCATCATCGCCGTGGTCTCCAACAGCTGCCTGGCCTCACCGGACGCGGCTCGCGCACGCGCGTTCAGGTCGTCCGCGACACGGTTCGCGGCCGCGGCGATCCGGCCCGCTTCGGCCGTGGTGTCCGTCGGCGGCGGCCCTGTGGGCGGTTCCCCCGCAGGTTGCGCAACGATGACCACCGGGCCTGCGGCCCGACCAGGACTTACGCCGACGCCACTGAGCATGGTCCGGAACATTACCCGCTGATTTCGTCCGCCGTCGGATAGGAAGGCTGGGCACCCACACGGGTCACTGAGATGGCCGCCACCTTGACAGCGAGTTGCGCCGCGGTGACCAGATCGGAACCTCGCGCCAGCCGCGCGGCAAGCGCGCCGGTGAACGCGTCGCCCGCCCCGGTCGTGTCCACCGCCGCCACCCGAGGCGATTCGACCTGGTGAGAGCCGCCTGGCTCGATGACCAGCGCACCGCGCGCCCCGAGCGTGACCACGGCCGAGCGCGGACCGAGGTCAAGCAGGCCGCGCGGATCCGCGTCCGCACTGCCCAGCAACTCGGCGGCCTCGTGTTCGTTGACCACAACCGGGTCGAGCGCGTCCAGTGTTTCCCGGGACAGCTGGGTCATTGGCGAGATGTTGACAATCGGCCGGATTCCGCGGCTTACGGCCACCGCGACGGCGTGTTCCACTGTCGGCACCGGCACTTCCAGCGACGCGACAAGTACCCGCGCGTCAGCCAGTTCGACATCGTCCTCGACGAGCGCGCTGTTGGCTCCCGGCGAGACCAGAATGGAATTCTCGCCGTCCGGCGTGACAAATATGTATGCGACGCCTGATGGCCGGTCACTGCGTCTGACCAGCGACGTGTCCACACCGGCCGCTCGCAACGAGTCCAGCAACAACTCGCCGTTGGCGTCCTGGCCCACCGCGCCGAGCAGGGCGACCTTGGCACCGAGTCGGGCGGCGGCGACCGCGGTGTTGGCCCCTTTCCCGCCCGGCAGCACCGAAGTGTCCGAACCGAGCACGGTCTCGCCCGCACCCGGCCGCCGTTGCACGGCGACTACCAGGTCGGCATTGGCCGACCCCACCACGATAAGATCAAGTCCGAGATCAACTCCCACGGGCGACACCTAACCACGCATCAGCGTGGCGGTCATGCGCATCTGTTAACGATTGCGGCTCCCAGTGGATGGTTGATGTCACAATATGAGCGAACGTCGTGTATACCCGTCGGGGACGGAAAGGCCCGCGCCGCGACCATCATCGCGGCGTCGGGGTTCAGTTCCGCCGAAAGGCGAAGCTGGACTTCTGTGCTGTCGGTGTCGGTCGTGTAGCCCCCCGAGCGACCGGCACCGCCAGCATTTACCCAGCCGAACACGGTCGTGTAGCCCCGCGGTGCCGACCAGAAGGCGACCGGCACCGCCAGCATTTACCCAGCCGAACACGGTCGTGTAGCCCCGCGGTGCCGACCAGAAGGCGACCGGCACCGCCAGCAGCACAAACAGCCTTTCAGCACAAACGTCACACAAATGAAGTCGCCAAGGACTAAACCCTCTCGAGCTCTCGCGCGTTGCCGATATCCGGATCGCTCGCCTCGCCGAGATCGGCGCGTTGTTGGAGTCGTCGCAAGAACTTCGGCGCCCACCAAATGGTGTCTCCGAGTAGTCGCATGATTGCGGGAACGAGTGTCATCCGGACAACTGTCGCGTCCAAAATGAGAGCGACAATCATTCCCACTCCGACAAAGCGCATCATCGAAAGCTCGGACAACGCGAACGCGCCGGTGACGACGATCAGCAGAACCGCGGCCGCGCTGATCATCCGGCCGGTGCGGACAAGGCCGGTCTGGATCGCGTCCGGTGTGCTCATCCCGGCATGCCGTGCCTCGACCATCCTGGACAGCAGGAACGTCTCGTAGTCGGTGGACAGCCCGAACACGACCGCGCCGATCAGCACGAACATCCCGGCCTGCAACGGTTCCGGCGTGACGCCCAGTAGGTCGGCGCCGTGACCGTCCTGGAACACGAAGACCAGCACGCCGTACGTCGCCGACAGGCTCAACGCGCTCATCAGCACGGCCTTCACCGGCAGCAGGACCGAGCCGAACGCGAGGAACATCAGCACCAGCGTCGCACCGGCCAGTATGCCGATCATCAGCGGCGCGTTGTCCACAATGGACTTGTTGGCGTCGGTCACGTCGGCTGTCAGGCCGCCGACCAGCACCTGCGAACCACCCGGCGGTGGCAGCGCACGCAGACCGCCGACCGCCTGACGGGCCGCGTCGCCAACAGGTTCACCGTCGAGCTGGGCCCGGATCAGCACGATCCCGTCGCGACCGGCGACGACGGCCGCCTGCCGCACACCAGGGACTTCGTTCACCCGCGAGACGAACTGGTCGACGTTCGCGTTGCCACGAACCACGATCTCGGCGGTGTTGTTGCCCGCGGCGGGGAAGTTCTGGTTGATGGTCTCGACGGCCTGCCGGGTCGGGTCGTCGGCGGGCAGCTGTTTCTCCGTCACCGCGCCGAAGCTGACCTTGCCGAACGGCAGAGCCAGAACCACCAGCACAGCGAGGATCGGCAACGCGAACACGACCGGCCTGCGCATCACCGCGCGACCGAGGCGAGCAAGGCCACGCGGGTCGCTGACGGGGCGGGCACTGCCCCGCCGCCACGGCAAGGACAGTTTGTCCACGCGTGCGCCGAGAATGCCGAGCATCGCGGGCAGCAGAGTCAACGACATCAACGCGGCGATCGCGACCGCGGACATCCCGCCGTACGCCATGGACCTGAGGAAATCGAGCGGGAACACCAGCAGCCCGGCCAACGCGATCACCAGCAACGTTGCCGAGAAGGCAATGGTCCGGCCCGCCGTGGCCACCATGCGTCGCACTGCTTCGCTCGTGCTGCGGCCTTCGGCGAGTTCCTCACGGAACCGCCCGACGGCGAACAACCCGTAGTCGATGGCCAGGCCGAGGCCGAGCAACGAGGCCACGTTGATGGCGAAGTTGTTCACGTCCACCGCGTACGACAAGGCGTTCAGCACACCGAGCGACCCGAGAATCGCCAGGCCGCCGACCAGCACGGGCAGCAACGCGGCCACTACGCTGCCGAAGATCAGCAACAGCAGCACGAGCACGGCAGGCAGGGAGATCGCTTCGGCCATGGTCAGGTCGGACTTGGTGCGTTCGCCCATGGTGTGCTCCATCGCGATGTTGCCCGCGACCTGGTCGCGCAGACCGTCGACCGCGAAGTTGTCCTTGACGCGTTCGAAATTGGCCAGTCGCGCGCTTTCGTCGTTACCCGCGAGCGTGATGGTCACAAGGCCGTATCGTTTTCCGGCGTCGGCAAGCGCGGGATTCTTCGTTTCCCAGTAGGACACCCGTTGTTTGACAGCGTCCGCGGGCAACGTGTTGAGCTTGTCGACGACACGCACGGCCACGGCCGGGTCGTCGATCGTCTTGCCCTCGCCCGCGTCGTAAACCACGACGACATCGCTTCCCCGCTGGCCAAGGGCCTGCTCGGCGACGCGGGTGGCCTCGGCGGACTGGCTGGATTCGTCGAAGTAGCCGCCCTGTTTCATCCGGTCGAATACGCCGAGTCCCCACAGTCCACCGATCACGGCGAGGACGATCACCGCGACGAGCACGCTCCACCGGCGGCGGTATGCGACTATTCCCCACCTGCTGAACATTTCTGTGTCCTCCCGTTTCGGTGGTGCGCGACGGCTGCCGTGACTACCGTCGGCGTGAACGGGTCAAACTCAGTAAACACCGTTCACTGTCACTGAGGCCCAGAGTACGGTCGGTTAACGGTGTTTACAAGACGATGGAGTCAAGCATGAGCGAGCCCACACGGCGCGAGCGAGCCCGTGCGGCGACGGACCGCGAGATCCGGCAGCAGGCCCGAACACTGCTGATCAACGAAGGTCCGGAAGCCGTCACGCTGCGCGCGATCGCCCGTCAGCTCGGGATCACCGCACCGGCTCTCTACCGCTACTACTCCTCGCGCGAGGACCTGGTGCACCACGTCCGGATGGACATCTGCGCCGACCTGGCCGACGACCTGACCGCCGACCTCGCCCAGGTCCCCGAGGGCGACACCGTGCGGCAGGTGCTGACCATCTGCCGGGGCTTCCGACGCTGGGCCCTGGATCACCCACGCGAGTTCTCGATGGTCTTCGCCACGCCACAGGGCGGCCCCGACGACCTGTCCGCCGACCCGTTCGGCCGGATCTTCCTGTCGGTCGCGGGCCAGGTGCTGATCTCCAAGCAGCTCACCCCGCCGCCGGACGACGCCGTACCGGTGGCCATGCGAGCGGACCTGCAGGCCTTTCGCGCGGACCTGTTGTCGACGATCGCGCAGACCGGCGTCGACGTGCCGGACGACATCCTGAGCATCGGCACCGCGTACATGATCATGCAGTTCTGGGTCCGGCTGTACGGCCAGGTCGCGCTGGAGGTCTTCGGCCACTTCCCGATGCTGATCAGCAACACCGAGAACTTCTTCGAGATCATGCTCGCCGACCTGGTCGCCGACGCGGGGCTGAGCGCCGACTGAAGAATGGCGGCCATGTCGTACGCCGAACGCCGTCGCCGGATCATCGAACGCGCACCGCACGCCGACCTGGCGGCGGTCTGGGACGAGGATCCCTACCTCGCGATCGACATGGCCGAGGTGGTCAACCACCTGCCGACCCTGCGGCGCGGCCTCACCTCGGGCGTCGTCGACCTGCAGAAACGAGTCGCCGCCTCGTCGAGCCTGCACAGGCTCGACGCCCAGTTCGTCGCCGGGCTCGTCGCCGACCTGCCGTTGGCCGTCCGACGTGTGCTGTTCCGTCGGGTCAGGTCCCAGCGGACAACCGTGCTGGCCGACGCGTTGCTGCCGACGGTCCACGAGACGTGCGGCGACTGGGAGGCCGCTCGGCTGCTCCCGATCTGCAGCAGCGCTGTGGTGCGGGAGTGGCTGCCGTCACTGGCCCACGTCGTGTCCATCGGTTCGATCGCCAAGCGGCACCCGGACTTGATGCTGGCCAAGGCGCTCGAGGAGTTGCCGGAGGCGAACCGCGACGACTGGTGGCGACGGTACGGCCATGCCGTCGACGAACTCGTTCCGCACTACCCGGCCGAGGTACTCGACCTGATCGAACAGTTCGGTCCCAGCGGACACCTGCCGTTCTCCGACACCAAGTCCGCCTTCCTGGCGAAGGTCGACGCGAGCCGGTTCATCCGCGTGCTGCAGAACCGGTCGTACCAGCTGAGCAAGCCCGCATACCGGGCATTGGCCGACGCCAACCCGCCTGAACTGGTCTGGCTCGGCCGTCAGAACACGCTGCCGGTGCTGCGTGCCATGCCGCCGTCCCGCCGTGAGGCGTTCTGGGACGCCGTCAACGCGGACAAGGACATGAGCCACGCGGACATCGGCAACCAGACATTGCGCGTGCTACCTCGGCGGCGCCGCGGTGACGAGGCCCGCCGGATGCGTGCGATCGCGTTGACCAAGGGCGAGGAGAACAAGGCGGACAACCTCGCGCAGTTCCTGCCGTACGACGAAGCCCACGAAACACTGGCCGAGCTGACTCGCGCTGGTGAGGCGACCGACCGGCAACGGGGCTACGAGCTGCTGATCGCCTGTGCCGCCAAGGACTTCCGGCTGGCCGAGCTGCTGCCGTGGCTGGTCGACCGGCTAAAACGGGACCAGGATCCGGTGCGGCTGCACGCTTTCCGCGCGTTGCTCGCGGCCAGTCCGCGGGCGTTCGGTGCGGCGCAGGAACTCGAACAGCTCGCCACGGACGCGTTCAACGCACGTGACCTGTCGTCGGACTCCACCGACGCGTTGCTCCGGCTGTGCGTCAAACTGCTGGTGCACAACGATTCCGCGATCGTACTGGGAATCATCGAAGCGACGTGGCAGCGGCAGGGCTGGACCGCGCTCGGCCGCCTTGACCGGATGCTGCGGCGCGGCCAGGAGCACGAGATCTACCGTGCACTGAAGCCAGTCATCGACGAACACGCGGGCTGGACGATCTACTACCCGGCCCTCGTCCTCGTCGGATCGCTCGGCCGCCGCGCCTGGGACATGCCTGACCTGCTCGAACCGTTGTGGGCGGCGATCAAGGACGGCGACGATGACGACGCCCGCTCGGCGGTCCGCTACCTGCTCGCCGATCCCCGCACGCGCAGCGAGCGGACCGAGCGGATCCTGGGCATCGAGCCGAGTGCGGTGTTCCTGCCGCAGGTGATGGCCGTCATCCAGTCGACCAGGACGGACCTGCTCGACATCGTGTTCGGTGCCGAGCCGCCGCACGGCCGGTTCGCGCCGAGCGAGGTCCGGCAGATTCCCTTGGGAATGCGGCAGACCCACCGCTGGCTGCCGAGGCAGCGAGCCCGGTACGCCGAACTGCTCGAAGCGTTGGCGGACTCGGATCACGCACGCGAGGTCCGCGCGTCCGCGGTCCGGACACTGGGGACCGTGCACGGCCACAACGCGGTGCGCTATCTCGCGGCGGAGGACGAACTGGTCGCGCAGGCCGCGATCGCGGTGCTGCCGTCGCACCCCGACCCGGTGGAAGCGATCGGGCACCTGATGGACCGGGCGTTCTCGGCGAACCGGGGGCAGGCCGAGCTCACCGCGATGTACACGATCCGGGGCTGCGCCAGCCGGATCCCGCCGAGCGTGCTCGCCGGGATGCTGGTCATCCAGGACGGCCCGGTCACTGTTCGCAAGGAGCTCGTCCGGCTGGTCGGTGACTTCCGCCTGCCGGACGCGGTCGGACTGTTGCACCAGGCGTGGCACGTGCCGAACCAGCACCGCGATGTCCGCGCGGCGATCACGTTCCAGGCACTGTCCTGGTTGGACGATCCACGCGCGTGGGAGTTGTTGCGCGCGGCGGTGACCGGGCCGCGTGAAGTCGCCATGCAGACGTTGCGAGTGCAGCCCTACACCGTGCCGCAACGACACCGGCCGGGAGTGGCTGCCCTGATCAGGGAAGTCGCGCTCGGCACCGACAACCGACTGCGCGGGGAAGCCCTGTCGTGCCTGGGTGGCTGGCTGCAGTGGTACCCCGACGCCGTCCCGGTGTTGAGCAACGCGATCACAGACCTCGATGAGCGATCGGCTTGGCGCAACGCGGTCGGCGCACTGGTCCACCAGGCGCCGCGGCCCGAGGCCGGGACCGCTGTGCTGGACCTCCTGCGGTCGTTGGCCCGGCACACCGGGCCGGATGCCGAAGCGGACCGCGACCGACCGGCGCTGCAGCGGATGCGGGCGATCTTCGACCGGCTCTACCACATGGCGAGCTGGCGGAAGTTCATGCGCGGCTACGTCACCGGGGTGATCGACGTGCTCGCCGAGGTCGACGAGATCCGGCCCGAGCTGGTCAGGTTGACGATGACGACGATCCGGACCGACTCGGCCGACCAGGCCGAGCCGATCGCCGACCTACGCGTCGTCGACGACCTGGTGGCGGACCGCCCACTGCTGGCGAGCACCGTGCCATGGCCGATCCTGTACCAGTGGTCCGCCGACGTGATGCTCGCCGCCGCCCGCAGCGTGCGCAGCGGACACTTGACGTTGCGGGTCCTGGCCGTCGGCGGGCCGCATTTCGGCTGGCCCGAGGGCTGGCGCACGTTGCTCAGGGAGCTTCGCCAGCACCCGGAGGCCGACGTGCGGGACGCCGCCAGGCAGCTCCTGACAGCTCCCGAATAGCTTTCAGCCGCAACCAAGGCCACCTTTGGTGCGCCAGCCGCACCGAAGGTGGCCTTGGTTGCATGGGGTTGGAGGTGCAACCAAGGTGGCCTTCGGTGCGGCTGGCGCACCAAAGGCCACCTTCGTTGCGTGGGCTTCAGCTCAGAGGACGATGTTGACCAGGCGGCCGGGGACCACGATCACCTTGCGGGGCTCGTTGCCGTCGGTCAGCGCGGCGATCTTCTCGTCGGCCAGCGCGGCCGCCTTCACCTCGTCCTGGCTCGCGTCCGCGGCGACGGTCACACGTGAGCGGACCTTGCCGTTGACCTGAACCGGGTACTCGATCGAGTCCTCGACCAGGTAGCGCTCGTCCGCGACCGGGAACGGCCCGTGGATCAGCGAGTCCTTGCCCAGCCGCGCCCACAGCTCCTCCGCCACGTGCGGAGCCAGCGGAGCCAGCATCAGCACCAGCGGTTCGACCAGGGCACGGGGTGTGCCCGCGGTCGAGCTGTAGGTCTTGGTCAGGTGGTTGTTCAGCTCGATCAGCTTGGCGCCCGCGGTGTTGAACCGCATCTCCTTGTAGTCCTCACGGACACCGGCGATGGCCTTGTTCAGCTGACGCAGGTCCGCCTCGGTCGGCTCGGCCGAAGTGACCCGCAGCTCGCCGGTGACCTCGTCGACGACGTTGCGCCACAGCCGCTGCAGGAACCGGTGCGCGCCAACGACATCCTTGGTCGCCCACGGACGGGAGACCTCCATCGGCCCCATGGACATCTCGTACAGCCGGAACGTGTCCGCGCCGTACGACTCGCACATCTCGTCCGGGGTGACGACGTTGCGCTCGGTCTTGCCCATCTTGCCGTAGGACTGGCTGACCGCCTGGCCCTCGTGGAAGAACTTGCCGTTCTCCTCGAGGACCTCGGCGGCGGGCACAAACTGGCCGCGCGAGTCCGTGTAGGCGTACGCCTGGATGTAGCCCTGGTTGAACAGCTTGCGGTACGGCTCGGGCGAGCTGACGTGGCCCAGGTCGAACAGCACCTTCTGCCAGAACCGCGAGTACAGCAGGTGCAGCACCGCGTGCTCGACACCGCCGATGTACAGGTCCACGCCGCCCGGGTCGTTCGCGCCGAACTTCTCGGTGCGCGGGCCCAGCCAGTACTGCTCGTTCGCCGGGTCCACGAACCGCTCGCTGTTGCTCGGGTCCACGTAACGCAGCTGGTACCAGCACGACCCGGCCCAGTTGGGCATCGTGTTGGTGTCGCGGCGGTAGGTCTTCGTGCCGTTGCCCAGGTCCAGCTCGACCGTCACCCAGTCGGTCGCGCGGGACAGCGGCGGCGACGGATCGGTGTCCGCGTCCTCCGGGTCGAAGGTGGTCGGGGAGTAGTCGTCCACCTCGGGCAGTTCGATCGGCAGCATGCTCTCGGGCAGCGCGTGCGGCTGACCGTCCTCGTCGTAGACGACGGGGAACGGCTCGCCCCAGTAGCGCTGGCGGGAGAACAGCCAGTCCCGCAGCTTGTACTGGATGGTGCCGCGACCGTGGCCGTGCTCCTCCAGCCACACGATGATCGTCTTCTTGGCCTCGTCGATGGCCATGCCGTCCAGGAAACCACTGTTGACCGCAGGTCCTTCGCCGGTGAACGCCTCGCCGTCGAAGCCCTCGCTCGGCGCCACCGTCCGGATGATCGGCAGGCCGAACAGGGTGGCGAAGTCCCAGTCGCGCTGGTCCTGGCCGGGCACCGCCATGATCGCGCCGGTGCCGTAGCCCATCAGCACGTAGTCGGCGATGAACACCGGGATCTTGGCGCCGTTGACCGGGTTGGTGGCGTACGCGCCGGTGAACACACCGGTCTTGTCCTTGTTCTCCTGGCGGTCCAGATCGGACTTCATCGAGGCGGCACGCCGGTACGCGGCAACGGCTTCGGCCGGAGTCGCCGCGCCGCCAGTCCACCGGCTGTCCACATCGGACGGCCACTCGGCGGTGGCGATCGAGTCGACCAGCGCGTGCTCCGGCGCCAGCACCATGTAGGTCGCGCCGAACAGTGTGTCCGGCCGGGTGGTGAAGACCTCGATGTCCGCGTCACCAACGGCGAACTTCACCCTGGCGCCGTGTGAGCGGCCGATCCAGTTGCGCTGCATCGACTTGATCTTGTCCGGCCAGTCCAGCAGGTCCAGGTCGTCGATCAGCCGGTCGGCGTACGCGGTGATCCGCATCATCCACTGCCGCAGGTTGCGGCGGAACACCGGGAAGTTGCCGCGCTCGGACCGGCCGTCCGCGGTGACCTCCTCGTTGGAGATGACCGTGCCCAGACCGGGAACCCAGTTCACCGGCGCGTCCGACAGGTACACCAGCCGGTAGGAGTTGACGATCTCCTGCTGCTGCGCGACGGTCAGCTCACACCAGTTGCGGCCGTCCGGGGTGCGCCGCTTGTCCTGCGCGAACTCGGTGACCAGTTCGGTGATCGGCCGGGCCTTGCCCGCCTTCTCGTCGTACCAGGAGTTGTAGATCTGCAGGAAGATCCACTGTGTCCACTTGTAGTACTCCGGGTCGATCGTGGAGATCCGGCGCCGCTCGTCGTGCCCCAGGCCCAGCCTGCGGATCTGCCGCAGGTAGGTGTTGATGTTGTCCTCGGTGGTCTTGCGCGGGTGCTGCCCGGTGCGGATCGCGTACTGCTCGGCGGGCAGGCCGAACGCGTCGAAGCCCATCGTGTGCAGCACGTTGTGGCCCAGCATCCGGTGGTAGCGGGCGAAGACGTCCGTGCCGATGAAGCCCAGCGGGTGGCCGACGTGCAGACCGGCGCCCGACGGGTAGGGGAACATGTCCTGGACGAACATCTTGTCGTCGGGCACGGGCCCTGCGAGCGGGCCGACCGGGTTGGGCGCCTCGTAGGAGCCGTGCTCCTGCCAGTACTCCTGCCACTTCCGCTCGATCCCACCGGCCAGCGCGGCCGTGTAGCGGTGCGCCGGTACAGCCTCAGCGCTTTCGCTCATCGCTTGTCCTTCCTGGATTTTCGGCCCTGAACAACGCGAAACCCCTCAGCCCTGTCTCGGGCATGAGGGGTCGCCGCGCCAACCAGTCCTGACGGTCAGCGCGGCCAGCGAAGAAGTCGGCGGGCCGTGCCCATGTCATCGAGGATAGCGGACCGCCAAAGCGACTATCTGGGTGACCTGACCAGCGGAGAAGTTGTCGTCGCTGACCAAGATCAACGAACGCTCGCCGCGCCCGAGGTCCGGTCCCCATGTGATGCCCTCGATGTTGTCCACAGTGCTCAGCCCGAAGTCGGACAGGTCGGCGAGCAGCTTCTTGCGCATCGGCCGTGCGCCGGTCAACGCCCTGTCCGCGACGTTGCTCGCACCGAGCGTGCTCGCCTCGAAGATCCGGATCCTGTTGCCGACACCGGTCACGAAGGTCCGCTCGACCACGAGGAACCTGGTCGGGTCGAACGGGTCGGCCGCGACGATCGCGGAGACACCGCTGTCCGCGGCGGCGGTCGGCGGCACGGGCCGGGCGAAGATCGGCTCCAACGGGTACGCGTACTGCGCCAGGAGGTGCCCGGTGCGGGTCTGCACGGTGATCCGTGACAGCGCGCCCTTGTCCGGGGTCGGAACCGGGCCGTCCTCCGCCAGCGGGCCCTCCACCGCGCTGACGACCAGCGTGCCACCGGCGGCGTAGGTCAGGCCTTCGAGCGCGAGGTTCGACCTTGGGCCCGTGGTCGAGGTGACGTGCAGGTTCTTCGGCAACGGCAGTTCGGTGACGAACCTGCCGTCCCGCGTGGCGGTGCGGATCGACGGATCGGGTGCCGCGGGCGGCCGTCCGCCTTCCTGCGACCAGGTGTACCGGCCGGTCCACGGGTCGACGCGGATCTCCTCCGGGTCCACCGAGTCCTTGGGGTAGGTGGTCCCGTCGGCCTGACGGAACGGGTGCGTGCCGGTGAACTCGACCGGGCCGAGACGCTGGGAGTTCACGGCGATGCGCGCGGTGTAGAAGCGTGCCGGTTGCAGGCCCGACCGGTCGTCGCTGACGAGAACGTAGTCACCGGTACGCGGATCCCGGTCGATCCCGGACAGACCACCGACCGTGGTGCCCTCGTACACCAGGCCACGCGGCAGGACCTGTTCGCCGATGAGGCGTACGCGCTGCGCAGCGGACGCGGGTGCGGCCAGCAGGCCGGTGGTGATGATCGCGGCGGCAGCCGTCGCGACTAAACGTGCAGACATGGCGTGAAGCACACCCAATGAGGGTGTCCGTTGGGTTACACCCACCTGACACCTACCATCGCATTGTGTACGTCGCATCCCTGATCGTCGGAATCGTACTGGTTGTCATCGGCCTTGCCGTTTCCGTGACAGGCATTCTCGGACTCCGCGAGCGCCTGCCGCTCAACCGATACGCGGGCGTGCGTACGTCAGCGTCGATGCGGGACGCCGACACCTTCAGGGTCGCCAACAAGGTCGCCGGGTTGCCGTGGGTCGTCGCTGGCGTGGTCGGTGTCCTCGGCGGTGCCCTCTGGATGGTCCTGGAGACCGGTGGCCTGGTCGCCGTTGTGCTCAGCACAGGCGGGATGCTGGTGATCGCCTCCGCCGGTGGGGTCATCGGCCACAAGGCGGCGCTCGCCGTGCCGGAGCCCGAGCCGGAACTGCCCGCCGGGTGTGCTGGTTGCGCGTGCGGCAACTGCGGTGTGGCCAAACTGCGGGGTTAGTTCACTCGGACATCGCCCGGATGCGTTGCCAGCAACGCCACCGGCATTCCCTGGCGGCGCAGCACCCGTCCCCACAGGTCCTGGTCCGGTGCGGCCAGCACGTCGTTGGGCAGCGCGGGCACCACGATCCAGTCGCCGCGTTCGATCTCACCGGACAACTGGTCGACGTCCCAGCCCGCGTACCCGGCGAACACCCGCAGTCCCTTGACCTTCGGCGTGAGCGCCGCCGGATCGGCGTCGAGGTCGACGAGCGCGACCGGGCCACGCACGCTGATCACGCCCTTGACACTGGTCGCGTCCTCGCCTGTGCGCAGAGCCGCGAGGCACAGTGCGGTCTTCTGCTCGACCGGCCCGCCGACGAACAACGACTGCGGCTCGGTGACGTGGTCGCCCCACGCGGGTAACACGTCGTGCACCGGCACCTCACTTGGACGGTTGAGCACGACGCCGAGTGTTCCCTCACCACGACGGTGATCTATCACATAGACCACCGTCCGGCGGAAGTTCTCGTCGAGCAAGGTCGGCGCCGCCACTAGCAGCGTTCCTGGCTCTACGTCAGCGTCGGGTCGCACAACGCACATGATCCCATCAGCCCCGGGAACACCATCAGACCCGGGCGTGTTCGAAAAAATCGCCGGATGATCCTCGGGAACACCGAGGCCACCAGGTAACGTTAGTGGCTAAGTCGGCGCGTCATTGTGTCCCCCGGGCTCAATTACAAAGCCTTCATGGAATACCGGTAACGCAGGAGCCATGTCGCGCCACCCGCCGAGAGGCGACCAGGCGCGTCGACCCCAGCCTCCAGGTGACCCTGCTCGCTGTGCTTCGCCACAGCTCGCAGGGTCACCTGGAATCATTTTTGGGGGCCGAGCCCCCAAACCCCCACGGTGCGAGCTCCCTGCGACCCAGCGCTGGGCACGTTTCGCTGCAACCAGCAAGCCGGTATGACCGGATTCATCCGGTCGGTTACTTGTTGTTGGCTGTCGGTTTCCTGTGGTGCGTACGCTGGAGTCTCGTGACAGCGGTGGTCGACGAGAAGCAGAAGGTTCCCCTGCGGCGGCTGCTGGCGCTGCGGGAGTTTCGTCGACTTCTCTACCTGCGTTTTTCCTCGCAATGGGCGGACGGTCTGTTCCAGACAGGACTGGCCGGGGCGGTGATCTTCAACCCCGAGCGCGGCGCGGACCCGCTGACCATCGCGACCGGATTCGCCACGCTGCTGCTGCCGTACTCGTTCGTCGGCCCGTTCGCGGGCGCGTTGCTGGACCGGTGGGACCGCCGCAGGGTGCTGATGGTCGCCAGCCTGCTGCGGGCCGTGCTGATCCTGCTCGCCACGGTCGGGCTGCTCGCCGGGGTGCCGAGCGGGCCGCTGTTCATGATGTCCCTGCTGGTACTGGGTGTCACCCGGTTCATGGGGTCCGGGCTGTCGGCCGCGCTGCCGCACCTCGTGCCCGAACGCAACCTGGTGCAGGCCAACTCGATCGCCGTGACGCTCGGCTCGGTCATCGCCGTCATCGGTGGCGGCTGCGCGATCGGGCTGCGCAAGGTCTTCGGCGAGGACGACTTCGGCTCCGGCATCACCACGTCCTTCGCCATCATCGGCACGGTCCTCGCGGTGTTCTTCGCGGCCCGGTTCCAGCGCGGCAAGCTCGGACCTGACGAAGTGGACGAACCGTCCGGAGCTGTGCTCGCGGTCGCCCGCGGCCTGGTGGACGGGGCGAAGGCGGCATGGCAGGCGCCACGGGTGATCGCCGGGTTCGTCGCGTTGCTCGCGCACCGGGCGTCGCAGGGCATCGCGCTGCTGATGGCCGTCCTGCTGATGCGCTACTACTTCACCGACTTCGGCTGGCTCAAGGCCGGGCTGACCGGGCTCGGCGAGATCGCCGCGTTCGCCGGAGTCGGCATCTTCATCGCCGGACTGGTCACGCCGAAGCTGGTCGAGGTGTTCGGCAGGCACGCGGTGATGATCGGCTCGATGCTGGTGGTGGCGACCGGGATGGCCGGGCTGGGCCTGCCGATGACCCTGCCGACCATGCTCGGCGCCGCGTTCCTGCTGTTCGGCGCGGGTCAGGTGATGAAGCTGTGCGTGGACGCGGTGATCCAGGCCGACATCGGCGACGAGTCCCGCGGCCGGGTCTTCTCGCTCTACGACACGATCTTCAACGTCACCCAGGTCGCGGCGATCTCAGTGGCCGCGGCGGTCATCCCCGCCAACGGCCACTCCCACGGCCTAATCGTCGCGACGATCGTGCTCTACCTGCTCGGCGTCGTCGGCTACACCCTCGCCAGCCGCCGGGACCACGCCACCCACGTCGTCTAGGTGCTGCTCGGCGGCCCAGCGGCGCAGTTCGGCCACGGCCTCGTCGTGGTCGAGCGGGCCGCGGTCGAGCCGGAGGTCCTTGAGGAACTTCCACGCCCTGCCGACCATCGGACCCGGCTTGAGGTCGAGCAGCCGCATGATCTCGTTGCCGTCCAGGTCCGGCCGGACCCTGGCCAGGTCCTCGTCGGCGGCGATCCGGGCGATCCTGGTCTCCAGGTCGTCGTAGGAGCGCTGCAGCGCCTGCGCCTTGCGGCGGTTGCGGGTCGTGCAGTCCGCGCGGACCAGCTTGTTCAGCCGGTCGAGCAGGTCACCGGCGTCGGTGACGTACCGGCGGACCGCCGAGTCGGTCCACTCGCCCTTGCCGTAGCCGTGGAAGCGCAGGTGCAGGAACACCAGCGTGGCGACGCTCTCGATGATGTCCTTCGAGTACCGCAACGCCCGCAAACGCTTGCGGACCATCTTGGCGCCGACCACCTCGTGGTGGTGGAAGCTCACGCCACCACCGGGCAGGTGCCGCCGCGTGTCCGGCTTGCCGATGTCGTGCAGCAGCGCGGCCAGCCGCAGGATCAGGTCCGGCTCGCTGCCGTCCGCCTCCAGGTCGATCGCCTGCTCCAGCACGACCAGCGAGTGCTGGTACACGTCCTTGTGCTGGTGGTGCTCGTCGATCTCCAGCCGCATCGCGGGCACCTCGGGCAGCACGTACCCCGCCAGGCCCGACTCGACCAGCAGCTCGACGCCGTCCCGCGGGTGCGCCCCGCACAGCAGCTTGGACAGCTCGACCTGGACGCGCTCGGCGGTGATCCGCTCGATCTGCTCCGCCATCCGCGTCATCGCCTCGACCACGCGTGGCGCGGCCGTGAAGCCCAACTGGCTGGTGAACCGCGCGGCCCGCATCATCCGCAGCGGGTCGTCGCCGAACGACTCCTCCGGCGTCGCCGGGGTGTCGAGCACCTTCGCGGCCAGTGCGGCCATCCCGTCGTGCGGGTCGACGAACTGCTTGGTCGTCAGGTTCACCGCCATCGCGTTGACGGTGAAGTCCCTGCGCTTGAGGTCGTCCTCGATCGAGTCGCCGAACCTGACCTCGGGGTTGCGGGTCACGCCGTCGTACTGATCCGCACGGAACGTGGTGATCTCGCAGGTCAAGCCGTTCTTGGTAGCACCGACCGTGCCGAAGGCGATGCCGATGTCCCATACCGCGTCCGCCCAGCCGGAGACCAGGCGCATGACCTGCTCCGGCCGGGCGTCGGTGGTGAAGTCCAGGTCGGTTCCGAGCCTGCCCAGCAGCGCGTCCCGCACGCTCCCGCCGACGAGAAACAGGCTGTGACCTGCCTTGGTGAACAGGGCGGACAGCTCTTCCGCGACCGGGGAGACACGCATCAGTTCCACTACCGCATTCTGCTTGGCCAGCATCGTCGACACGGCGAATCAGGCTAGTTGACGTGGCCAGACGATTACGATCGAGTTCATGTCCCCGTCTTCCGGCCGTTCGGGCGGCGCCAGATCCCAGCGCCGCGGCAGGCGCCGGGGCAGGCGGCTGACCACGGTCGACGAGACGTCAGCCGGGGGACTGGTGATCGACGAGAACCAGGTCAACGCCGTCGTGATCGGCAGGCTGGACCGCCGTGGCCGGTTGCTCTGGTCACTGCCGAAGGGGCACATCGAGGCGGGCGAGACGCCGGAGCAGACCGCGGTCCGCGAGGTCAGGGAGGAGACCGGGATCACCGGTGCGGTGGTCCGGTCGCTCGGGTCGATCGACTACTGGTTCGTGGCGGAGAACCGGCGGGTGCACAAAACCGTGCACCACTTCCTGCTGACCGCGCTGTCCGGCGAACTGTCCGATGAGGACACCGAAGTGACCGAGGTGGCGTGGGTCGCGCTCGATGATCTTGACGACCGGTTGGCCTACGCGGACGAGCGCCGGTTGGTGCGCAAGGCGCGGCAACTACTCTCAGAGCCGACAAACACACCGTATGAGGGTGAGATGTCGTTCTCGGACGGCCTTGACGCGCCGAAGGGTCGAAAACAATGAGTGGGCTGCGCTACGCAACCCGTCACAAGCTTGCCGCCGCAGTCGCGGCGGGTGTTCTGCTGGCCGGATCCGCTCCGCTGGCCGCGGCCTCGCTGGAGACAACCCAGTTGCCGACTCCGGAGCCGTTGCTGGCTCCGATCGGCCTTGCCAGGGTGCAGCCCGCCAACACCCCGGCGCGCCTGAACCTGGAGATCGACCAGCTCAATCCCCGGGTGATCCGGTCGGACACCCCGATGGTCACGATCTCCGGCAAGGTGACCAACGTCGGCGACCGGCGCATCGACCAGGTCGAGGTCCGGTTGCAGCGCGGCGAGGCCGTGACCGACGAGGGCAAGCTGCGGGCAGCGATGACCCAGCCACCCGCCGCGGAGGGCGCCAAACCGAAGTTCACCTCGGTCACCAAGTCGCTGGAGAAGGGCACCAGCGCCACCTTCACCGCCACGTACACGGTCGACCAGTTGGAGTTGGACCAGCCGGGCGTCTACCCGGTGCTGGTCAACGTCAACGGCAGGCCGGAGTACGGCGGTTCCGAGCGGCTGACCGGGCTGAACGTGCTGATGCCGGTGCTGTCGCTGCCCGGCCGCGGCGCCCCGCCCGCCCCCGCGTCGCCGAAGATCACCGTGCTGTGGCCGTTGGTCGACGACCACCCCCGGGTGGTCCGCCAGCGTGACGGCGACAGGCAACTGGTGCTCGCCGACGACGACCTGGCCTCCTCGCTGCAGGTCGGCGGCAGGCTCCACGGGATGCTCAACGCGGTCGAGATCGCCACCAGGCAGAACTCGGCGCTGATGTCGTCGCTGTGTTTCGCGGTCGACGGGGACCTGCTGGAGACCGTGCAGTCGATGGGGAGCGGTTACCAGGTGCAGGGTGGCAACGGAACTGTGCCCGGCAGGGGCCAGGGCTTCGCCCAGCGTTGGCTGAGCACGCTCCGCTCGCTGACCAACGGACAGTGCGTGATCGCCCTGCCGTACGCCGACGCGGACCTGTCCGCGCTGTCCCGTGCCGGAGCGGCGGATCTCGCCAAGACCGCCGTCAAACAAGGGACGGACGCGGTCGACGCGGTGCTGAAGCCGACCAAACCGCAGTCCGGGGTGATCTGGCCGGTCGACGGCGCGATCGACCAGCGTGCGCTGAGTGACATCGGCGGGCTGACTCCCACCACCGTCCTGGCCAACCCGGAGCGGCTGAAGGGCGTCACCGGCCGCGGACCGTTCACGCTCGGCCAGTCCGACCGGGTGCTGCCGATCGACCAGCTGACGTCGTCCGCGCTGGTCGGGCCCGCATCGGCGACCGGCCCGGCCTCGGTGCAGAACGGGCTGGCCGCGCTGCTGTTCCGTGCGATGCGGTCCAACGAGTCGGTGCTGGTCGCGCCGCCGCGCCGGTGGACGGCACCGGCCAGTGAGCTGACCGTCTACCTGCAGACCATCGGCCAGATGTTCACCGACAGGCTGGCCACCGCGCGCCCCCTGCCCGACCTGGCCGACTCGACGGACGGCTCGGCGGCCGCGCTGGAGTATCCCGAACGGGAGATCGCCGCGGAGGTCTCCGACGAGGTGATCAGCCAGGTCACGCAGGCCAACACGGTCCAGCGGGACGTGCTCGGCGCGATGCAGCCCGACGACACCAACCCGAGGAACCCGGAACTGCTGCTTCACCCGATCCGCAACGGCCTGCTGCGGGCGACGTCCAGTGGCTGGCGCGGCAACGCCGCAGGCGGCAGGCAGGCGGCGGACATCGCGGTCGGCCAACTCGACGAACTGCGCAACCTGGTGACGGTCGGCCCGCCGGGCCCGCCGATCATCCCCGCGTCATCCAACAGCCCGATCCCGGTCCGGATCAGCAACAAGCTGCCGGTGACCGTGCGGGTCAAGCTGATGATCTCGGAAAGCGCGGGCCTGCGTTCCGGCACCGTGCAGGAGAAGGTGATCCCGGCGGGCAGCAGCGCGTCCGACTTCATCCCCGTCGAACTGCTCAGGTCGGGCAAGTTCACCGCCGACGTGTGGGTCACCACTCCTGGTGGCACCAGGCTCGGTGTCACGACCGAGATCGAGATCTCGTCCGGCAACTACGGCACCATCACGGTCGCCGTCACCAGCATCGCCGGTGGCATGCTGGTACTACTCGCCGCCCGGCGCGTCTACCGTCGTATCAAGCAGCGCAAGGACCAGGAGCCCACACCGGCTTGACCAGAGCGAGGACATCCGTGCCCCCCGCTGGCGGCGGCAGACCCCAACCCCGAAAACCCCCGGCACCCCGGAAACAGGCAGCTCAGACACAGGGTCGTGGGTCGTTCGGGCGTGCCGTCGGATCGATGGCGATCGCCACCCTGATCAGCCGGATCACCGGCTTCCTGTGGAAGGTCATGCTGACCTCCGCGCTCGCCATCGGCGTGCGCAACGACTCGTTCACCATCGCCAACACGATGCCCAACATCGTCTTCGAGCTGCTGCTCGGTGGCGTGTTGGCGAGCGTGGTCGTGCCGTTGCTCGTCCGCTCGCAGGACGATCCGGACGGCGGCCTGGCGTATACGCAACGGCTGCTCACCGTGGGCCTGACGCTGCTGGGTGTCGGCACGATCGTCGCGACGGCCGCCGCGCCGCTGATCACCAAGCTCTACGTGGACGACTCGACCGGCACGTCCAACCCCGAGCTGGTGACGGCCTTCGCCTACCTGCTGCTGCCACAGATCTTCTTCTACGGCCTGTTCGCGCTGCTGACCGCGATCCTGAACGCCAAGCAGGTGTTCGGCCCGACGGCGTGGGCACCGGTGGTCAACAACCTGGTGGTCATGGTGACCATCGGGATCTACGCCATCGTGCCGGGCGAGATCTCGCTCGACCCGGTCAAGATGGGTGACGTCAAGCTGCTGGTTCTCGGCATCGGCGTGACGGCAGGCATCATCGTGCAGTCGGCGATGCTGCTCTCCGCACTGCGCCGGATCGGCTTCAAGTTCCGCTGGAACTGGGGCTTCGACTCGCGGTTCAAGGAGTTCGGCGGGCTGGCGCTGTGGATCATGGGTTACGTCGCGGTGAGCCAGGTCGGCTGGACCTTCAGCACCCGCGTGCTCACGGCGGGCGAGGAAGGTGGCGCGGCCATCTACAGCAACGCCTGGCTGCTGCTGCAGCTGCCGTACGGCGTGATCGGTGTTTCGTTGCTGACCGCGATCATGCCCCGGCTGAGCCGGGCCGCCGCCGACGGCGACGATCGCAAGCTGATCGGCGACCTGTCGTACGCCAGCCGCCTGTCGGCCGTGATCCTCGTACCGATCTCCGCTGTGCTCACCGTGACCGGCGCGTCCATCGGCGTCGTGCTGTTCTCCCACGGCGCCAGCAACGCGGCACAGGCGACCAGGCTGGGTGAGGCACTGGCCGTGTCGGCGTTCGGCCTGCTGCCGTACGCCCTGGTGATGCTCCAGCTGCGGGTGTTCTACGCGATGAAGGACGCCAGGACACCGACGCTGATCATGATCGTGATGACCGCGGTGAAGATCCCGCTGCTCTACATGTGCGAGGGCCTGCTGGCCCCCGAGCATGTGGTGCTCGGCGTGATGATGGTCAACTCGCTGAGCTACGTCGTCGGCGCGGTGCTCGGCCAGGTGTGGCTGTGGCTGCGGCTCGGTCACCTGAAGACCAAGCGGGTCGTCGGCGTGACGCTTTTCTCAGTCTTCGCGGGCGGGCTCGGCGTCGCCGCCGGGCTCGGAATGGCCAAGCTGATGGGCGGCGTGCTCCCGCAGGCAGCCAAGCCGAGGGCGATACTTTCCCTGGTCATCGAGGGAATCGTGGCGGGCGCGGTGTCGTTCGGTGTGCTGGTGATGCTCAAGGTCGACGAGCTCAAGCCGGTCACCGCGAAAATCACCCGTCTGATTCGTCGGCGGTGAGCTGGGCGCCCATCATGGTTCGTGGGTTTCCCGTAGGCTCGCTACGAGGTATCCGTTGCGCGCGGATCGGTGGCGCGTCAGACGGGAGAGTGCGGTGACGACCAGGAGGACCGACCACGACGCGACCGTCCAGGGCGTTCGCGCGGTAGGTGGCGACCTGCTTCCCGGTGGGGTGATCGGCGATGGCCGTTACCGCCTGCTGGCTCCGTTCGGTGTGGACATCCGAGGCAACGCGCACATGTGGCGTGCCCAGGACGGCCAGCTACGCCGCGATGTCGCCTTGACCGTGCTGGTCGGCGATCCGACTGACCGTGACGCCACTGTCGCCGCCCGCCGCACGTTGGAGCGGGCCGCCCACGCCGCGCGGTTCACCAGCCCGAGCGTCTCCCGTGTGCTCGACGTGCTCGGCGTCGGCAGTGGGATCGACCCGAGCGAAGGCGTCCTCGGTGTGGTCGTCGCGGACTGGGCACAGGGCACGGACCTCGTGGACCTGGTCGCCGAGCACCCGTTGCCGCCAGGCACCGCGGCCCGGCTGCTCGAGCCACTGGCGATCGCTGTGGAGTCGGCCCACCACACCGGCCTGGTGCTGGGTGTCGACCACCCCCAGCGGGTCAGGATCGGCCCGGACGGCTCGCTGCGGCTGGCGTTCCCCGGTCCGCGGCCACAGTCCTCGCTGCAGGACGACGTCAAAGGCCTCGGCGCAATCCTCTACCTGCTGCTGACCGGACGCTGGGCGCTGCCGGGCGGTCCGCCGACGATCCCGAACGCGCCGCGCGACCGTGCGGGCGCCCCGGTCTCGCCCGCCGCGCTGCGCCCGGACGTGCCGGACGACCTGGCGGATCTGGCCGTGCGCAGCATCGCGGACACGTCACTCGGCGGCATCCGGACCAGTTCCGCGCTGCTGACCGTGCTCGAATCCATCGCACAACGCGCCGAGCTGCTCGAACAGCGGACCGAGCTGCTCCCGTCGCTGCAGGGCGCCGACCAGCTGGCCGACCAGGACACGATCTGGACCACCAGCAAGCGCCCGCCCAGGGACGACGCCCGCCGCCGCAAGCTGGCCATCGGCGTGACCGGGTTGACGGTCGCGACCGTCGGCGTGCTCGCGTGGGTCGGCATGCAGCTGATCAGCTTCTTCGGCAGCGACCCGGTGCCCGCCGCGGTGCAGCAGTCCGTCGCGGTCGCGCCGCCGTCGCCCGGCGGCAATCCCGGCAACCAGCCGCAGGCCAACCCGCCGCCCGCACCGAAGCCCACCGCCGAGCCGGTCAAGCCGACGAAGGTCCAGGTCTATTCGGTCAAGGGCGACAAGGACAGCGCCACCAAGGTCGGCAGGGTCATCGATGGCAAGCCGGGCACGGTGTGGTCGACCGACCAGTACTCCAAGCCGTTCCCCACCCTCAAGCCGGGCATCGGCGTGCTGGCGAGCTTCCGCGACGCGGCCAAGCTCGCCCAGGTGGCCGTCGACTCGCCCAGCGCGGGCACGGTCGTGGAGATCCGCTCGGCGGCGTCGCCGACGGCGAAGTTCGACGACACCAAGCTGATCGGCCAGGCCACACTGGTCGACGGCAGGACCGAGATCCCGCTGTCGAACGCCGAGCCGACCCAGTACGTGCTGGTGTGGATCACCAAGCTCGCCGTGGACGAGAACGACAAGAACGTCAGCCAGATCCGGGAGATCGAGTTCCGCACGGCCCAGTGAAAGGCCCAGTAAAAGGGCAGTGATCCGGCCACGGATAAGCTGCTCCGGTGACCGCCGCAGCTAGCTCGGACGCATCGCTGATCGCGTCCCATGCCGCAGGGGATCCACACGCGTTCAGCGAGATCGTTCGTCGCCACAGAGACCGGATGTGGGCCGTGGCGCTGCGTACTCTGCGTGATCCGGAAGAGGCGTCCGACGCGCTGCAGGAGGCCTTCATCTCGGCTTTCCGCAACGCCGGGTCGTTCCGGGCGGAGTCGCAGGTGACGACATGGCTGCACCGGATCGTGGTGAACGCGTGCCTGGACCGAGTCCGGCGCCGCCAAGCGCGCCCGACTGTGCCACTGCCGGAGACCGGACCGGGCGAGCCGGTCACTCCCGGCGACGCGATGTCCGACCGGGAGACCAGTCTGGTGGTGAAGAACGCACTCGGCGAACTGTCGGAGGAACAGCGTGTCCCCATCCTGTTGGTCGACGTCGAGGGCTACTCGGTGGCCGAGACGGCGAAGATGCTCGGTATCGCGGAAGGCACCGTGAAGAGCCGCTGTGCCAGGGGGCGGGCCAAGCTCGCCAAAGTTCTCGGGCATCTGCGGAACCCGATTGCTGATGCGAACGTCCCAGGTGACGCAAGCGAAAAGCGCGAGGGGCGTCCACGGCGTCAGTGGGAGGGGACATGACGAGCATCGGACGGGGGAGCGGCGGGCCACCGTGGCCGGTCGACCTGCTCGCCGACCTCCAGGCGGGTGCGCTCGACCCTCGGCAGGCCGACGAGCTGTGGCCCCAGGTCAACGCGGACGCGGAGGCCATGGCGATCCTGGCCGCGCTGGAGGCGACACAGGCCGACCTGCGTGAGTTCGCGGACGCGCCTGCGCCGCCCATGCCCGCACACTTCGCCGCGCAACTGGACGCTGCCATCGCCGCCGAATCACAGGCGCGGTCACAGCAGACCCAGACGCCCCCACAGCAGGCAGAGCAGCAGGCAGCGCCCGTCATCAGCCTCGACGCGGCCCGCAAGCGCCGCAACCGCGGCTGGGCCATCGGAGTCTTCGCCGCGGCAGCCGCGGCTGTCGGTATCACGTTCGCCGCGCTGCCCGGTGGTGGCAGCGACCCCAACGGCAATGTCGCCGCGCCAGGACCGTTGACCTTCGACTCGAAGAACGTCGGTCCCGACCAGCTGCAGGCGGCCAAGGGCGGCAACGACTACGGGCCGTTCAGTGACAAGCAGAAGCTGGCGGCCTGTTTCGAGGCCAACAACGTCAACAAGAACGCCGAACCGCTCGGTGCCAAGCAGGTCACCGTCGACGGCAAGCAAGGCACGCTGTTCGTCATCGCGTCCACGCCGCCCGGCACGTTCCGGCTGCTCGCGGTCGGTCCGAACTGCGGTCCCGGCAACGCGGACACCCTCGCGAACAAGCCAGGCGTGAAGTAGCCCCGAATTTCCCGTCAGTGACAGAATCCGTGCTCCCGGTCACCCGGTCGGTGCGGAACAAGCAGCACCTACGATCGGTTGACCTAGGTGTCACTGGCGGGAAAGTTCACGGAGGGCAGATGGCGGCGCAAGACGAGGTCCGCAACCTGATCATCGTCGGGTCAGGCCCGGCGGGATACACGGCGGCGGTGTACGCGGCCCGCGCACAACTGTCTCCCTTGATCTTCGAGGGGTCCCAGTTCGGTGGTGCGCTGATGACCACCACCGAGGTCGAGAACTACCCGGGTTTCCGCGACGGCATCATGGGCCCCGACCTGATGGCGCAGATGCGCGAGCAGGCCGAGCGGTTCGGCGCCGAGCTGAAGGCCGAGGACGTCGAGGCGGTCGAACTGGACGGGCCGGTCAAGTACGTCACGGCCAACGGCGTCCGGTACGCGGCGAAAGCCGTGATCCTGGCGATGGGTGCCGCTCCCCGCTACCTGCACGTCCCCGGTGAGCAGGAGATGCTCGGCCGTGGCGTGTCGTCGTGTGCGACGTGTGACGGCTTCTTCTTCCGCGGCCACGACATCATCGTGGTCGGCGGTGGCGACTCGGCGATGGAGGAGGCCATCTTCCTGACCAAGTTCGCCGACTCGGTGACGATCGTGCACCGCCGCGAGGAGTTCCGTGCCTCGCGGATCATGCTGGAGCGGGCACAGGCCAACGAGAAGATCAAGTGGCGGCTCAACGCCGAGGTGCTCGAGGTGCTCGGCACCGACGGAAAGGTTTCCGGCGCCCGGTTGCGGGACACCCGGACGGGCGAGACCGAGGACGTCGCCGTGACGGGTGTGTTCATGGCGATCGGCCACGACCCGCGTTCCCAGCTCGTCGCCGGCCAGATCGACGCGGACGCCGAGGGATACGTGCAGGTCAAGGGCCAGAGCACGTACACGAACCTCGACGGGGTCTTCGCTGCGGGCGATCTCGTCGACCACACCTACCGGCAGGCCATCACCGCCGCGGGCTCGGGCTGTGCCGCGGCGATCGACGCGGAACGCTGGCTCGCCGAGCACGGCGAGACTCACGCACAGCAGGCACCGGAACTCGTCGGCGGCGGCTACGCCCCGACCAACACCTGACACTAGGAGAAGACCGTGAGCGGCAAACCCGTCACAGTTACTGACAAGTCATTCACCGAGGACGTGCTGCAGAGCGACAAGCCGGTGCTGGTCGACTTCTGGGCGACCTGGTGCGGGCCGTGCCGCATGGTCGCGCCGGTGCTGGAGGAGATCGCCTCGGAGCACGCCGAGAAGATCACCGTGGCCAAGCTGGACATCGACGCCAACCCCGAGGTGGCGCGGGACTACCAGATCATGTCCGTGCCGACCATGATCGTCTTCCAGGGCGGCCGCCCGGTCAAGCAGATCGTCGGCGCCAAGCCCAAGGCGGCGCTGCTCAACGACCTTGCCGACTACGTGGCCTGACATTCCGCACGTCACGTCAGAGCAACCCCGACCCGGGGCTGGTACGTCTACTCCTGTGAGTCGTCCGGCCCCGGGTCGTGTCATGCATCACACTTGATCGGGTGACCCGGTGAAGGTCCGGACGCGGGACGTGACCCTCAGCGGGGCCGGACTGCAGGCCGGGGCACAATAGCCTGCGACACAACTTGGGATCGTCGGTTTTATCGAACTCTGACTTGAGTGAGGGGTGCATGCGGGAACTCCGCCCCGGTGACGCCGGACCGGCTGTAGCCGAAGTGCGGGCCACGCTCGCCAGCCTGGGCCTGCTGCCCACGGCCAACGGCACGGGCGACCCGTCGCTGTACGACCTCGCCGTCGAGCACGCCGTTCGCGCATTCCAGCAGCAGCGAGGCCTGATCACGGACGGCATCGTCGGGCAGGCCACCTACCAGGCCCTGCGTGACGCCACCTACCGTCTGGGCGGCCGCCCGCTCGCCTACCTGGTGTCCGCGCCGGTGAGCGGCGACGACGTCCTGGCCCTGCAGGAACGCCTGCTGCAGCTGGGATACAACGCCGGGCGCCCGAACGGCGTCTTCGGCCCGCAGACCGAGCGCGCGCTGCGCGAGTTCCAACGCGACTACGGCCTGACCGTCGACGGCATGTGCGGCGCCGAGACCATCAGCGCGTTCAACCGCCTGTCCCCGCGCGCCAGCGGTGGCCGTCCGGTGCTGCTGCGTGAGCAGGAGCGCGTCCGCAACGCCGGTCCCCGGCTGCGCGGCAAGCGAATCGTGATCGACCCGGGCCACGGCGCCGACGATGCCGGTGTGACGGTCGACGGCATCCGCGAAGCGGACCTGATGTGGGACCTGGCGCGCCGCCTGGAGGGCCGGATGGTGGCCACCGGGATGGAGGCGATGCTCTCCCGCGGGCCGGACCAGTGCCCGACCGAGGCCCAGCGCGCGCACTTCGCCAACGAGGCGGGCAGTGACGTCTTCATCTCGCTGCACAACGACCGCAACACCTCGCCGCACGCGGCCGGACTGGCGACCTTCTACTTCGGCAGCGTGCTCAACAACTCGTCCACTCTCGGCGAGGCGCTCGCCGGGTTCATCCAGCGTGAGCTGACCGCGCGCACCGGCATGCTCAACTGCCGCACACACGCCAAGACATGGGATTCGCTGCGGCTGACCCGCTGCCCCGCGGTCCGGGTCGAGCTCGGCTACCTGACCAACGGGGGCGACCGGGCCAGGCTGGCCGATCCGGCGTTCCGCGACCTGGTCGCCGAGGGCATCCTGGTGTCGGTCAAGCGGCTCTACCTGCTCGGCGAGAACGACCAGCCGACGGGCACGTTCACCTTCGCCGACCTGATGCGACACGAGCTCGCCAAGAGCTGACCAGCGCGCTCAGCGCTGGTAAACCGGGCTGGCAGTGGTCACCGTGACCGTGCCCAGCAGACGTTCCAGCGCTGCCTCGACGTCTTCCTTCCAGGTGATCGCGCTGCGCAGTTCCAGGCGCAGCCGCGGCCACCTCGCGTGCGGCCGGACGGTCTTGAACCCGACCGCGGCGAGGAACTCCGACGGCACGACACAGCTCGGCTCGTCCTCGTCCGGCTTGGCGTCGCCGAAGGACTCGATCGCCTTCACACCGCGCCGGGTGAGGTCCTTGGCGACGGCCTGGATGAGCATCCGGCCGAGTCCGCCGCCGCGGAACTCGGGCAGGACGTGGAAACCGGTCAGCATCACCGCGTCGGGGCTGATCGGGGACGTGGGGAAGGCCAGCGAGCGCGGTACGGCGTTGGGCGGGGCGTAGAGGGCGAATCCCACCGGGAGCTTGTCGGAGTAGACCAGGCGGCCACAGGAGCCCCATTCCAGCAACAGGCTGGACACCCAGGCTTCCTTCTCCAACTCGGTCTCCCCGAAGGCCTCAGCCTGGTCCTTCAGGTGCGGAGCCAGCTCCCAGAACACGCAGCCCCGCGAATGCTTGGGGAGGTGCTCCAGGTTGTCCAGCGTGATGCCGACGACACGTCGCGACACCCAACCTCCCCGGCCCGCTCGGTTGGAAGAACTCGAGAAGGGCATGCGGTAACCACAGGCCCAGGCTCCAGGATAGGGGGATGTGACAAGTGCCGGAAGGACACTGACCTGATAGAGGCCAGAGTTACACTCGCTTGACTGACGAACGAGGTGGCGCATGCACTCGGAGGAACCGGAGGGCAATCAGATCCTGCCCTCGACCGGCCAGAATCTCGACCCGCACCTGAAGCGCTACGCAGCGCGAGCGGAAGGGATGACCGCGTCGGAGGTACGAGCGCTGTTCGCCGTCGCCAGCAGGCCCGAGGTGGTCTCGTTGGCAGGCGGGATGCCCAACCTCGCGGCGCTGCCGCTGGACTCGGTCGCCAGTGAGGTCGCCAGCCTGATCGCCACCGACGGTCTCGTGGCCCTGCAGTACGGCTCCGCGCACGGTGTTCCGGCGCTGCGTGAGCAGATCTGCGACGTGATGGCCCTTGAGGGGATCACCGGGCATCCGGACGACATCGTGGTCACCGTCGGCTCCCAGATGGCGCTGGACCTGGTCACCCGGATCTTCTGCGACCCCGGCGACGTCGTGATCGCCGAGGGGCCCTCCTATGTCGGCGCGCTGGGCACATTCGCCTCCTACCAGGCGCAGGTCGTGCACGTGGAGATGGACTCGGACGGACTGGTCCCCGAGGCGCTGCGCCAGGCGCTGGCCGCGGCCGCCGCCCAGGGCCAGCGGGTCAAGTTCCTTTACACGATCCCGAACTTCCACAACCCTGCCGGTGTCACGCTGGCGGTGCCGCGCCGCGCGGAGATCCTGGACATCTGCCGCAAAGCGGGCGTGCTGGTGATCGAGGACAACCCGTACGGGCTGCTCGGCTTCGACGGCCAGACGTACCCGGCGCTGCGCTCGATGGACGCGGACAACGTGATCTACCTCGGGTCGTTCTCCAAGACGTTCGCCTCCGGCCTGCGGGTCGGCTGGGCGCTCGCGCCACACGCGGTACGCGAGAAGCTCGTCCTGGCAGCGGAAGCGGCCGTGTTGTCGCCGCCGGTGCTGTCCCAGCTGATCGTGTCGCGCTACCTGGCCACGCACGACTGGCAGGGCCAGATCAAGTCGTTCCAGACGATGTACCGGGAACGCCGTGACGCGCTGCTGACCTCGCTGGAGCAGCACATGCCGGTCGGCTGCACGTGGACCAAGCCGGACGGCGGTTTCTTCGTCTGGATGACGGTCCCGGAAGGCATCGACACCAAAGCGATGCAGCCGCGCGCGGTCACCTCCAGGGTGGCGTACGTGCCGGGCATCGGCTTCTACGCGGACCGGTTCGGCTCACGCCAGATGCGGCTCTCGTTCTGCTACCCGACGCCGGAGCGGATCCGTGAGGGGGTCCGGCGGCTGGCGGTGGTGCTGGAGCAGGAGATGGAACTGCTGCGCACCTTCGGGCCCACGTCCCGCCGGATCACGTCCGGCCCGCAGACCCCGAGCCCGGACACTGCATAATCCGGGAGTGTCAGATCGAACTGTTGCCGTCCTGTCCGGCGGGCTGTCGCACGAGCGTGATGTATCCCTGCGGTCAGGGCGGCGACTGTCCACCGCCCTGCGATCGGTCGGCCTGACCGTCGACGAGTGGGACACCGACGGCTCACTGCTGACGAAACTCAGCGCCCAGAAACCCGACGCGGTCGTGATCGCGTTGCACGGAGGCGAAGGAGAGAACGGCTCCGTGCAGACCGTGCTGGAAATACTCGGCCTGCCCTTCGTCGGAGCGGACTCCCACGCATGCCGCCGAGCCTGGGACAAGCCAACGGCGAAAGCCGAGCTGTCCCGAGCCGGACTGCTCACCCCGGACTGGGTGGTGCTGCCGCACAGCACCTTCCGAGAACTGGGAGCCCAGGCAGTGCTCGACGCGATGGTGCACCGCCTCGGCCTGCCCCTGATGCTCAAGCCAGACCAAGGCGGATCGGCACTCGGCGCCCAGGTCGTACGAGACGCGGCCGAGTTGCCCGCCGCGATGGTCAACTGCCTGGCCTACGGCGAGACCGTGCTTGCGGAGAAGTTCATCTCCGGGGTCGAGGTCGCGGTGACGGTCGTCGACGGGGCAGATGGACCGGTCGCCCTGCCCGCGGTGGAGATCGTCCCCGAGAGCGGGGTCTACGACTACACGTCCCGATACACGGCGGGCTTCACCAATTTCCACACCCCGGCCCGACTGCCAGCGAAGGCGGCGCGCGGCGTCGCCGACTTGGCCGTGTCAGCACACCGGCTCCTCGGACTCCGCGATGTCTCCCGGACCGACGCGGTGGTCACCGAGGACGGCTCGATCTATTTCCTCGAAGTGAACGTGTCGCCCGGCCTGACCGAGACCTCACTCCTGCCCATGGCAACCGAGGCAGCTGGCCGGTCGCTGGGTGAGATCTACGCCGAACTGATTGATCGTGCCATCGCCCGCGGTTGATCCGAACAACGGCACACGAAACTTCTCTGCCTACTGACCGCCGTCGACTGCTTAGCTGCCGCTGGGATCGACGGCCCTGCGGCCGGAACACCCGGCCCGCCGGTGGTGTGATCGGTGCAGCCGTTCGGGCTCGATCATCTCTGGGGAGTGGCGGGTGATGATTCACGTGAAACAAGTAAAGAGCCCCGGCGTTGGCCGGGGCTTTCTTCATGGGTTGAGCGGCCGAGCCGGAGCTCGGTCCACCCTCGCCAGAATCGGACAATTCGGGATCGTCACCGTGACGTAACGACCTGGGGTGGTTACACGTCCTCTTGCCGAATCCCTTTTGTCCCATTTTCGTTGATTATGTCAATGATTCGCTCAAGATCGTCCACGGACCCGAACTCGACCACGATTCGGCCTTTGCGCTGACCGAGTTCGACCTTCACGCGGGTGTCGAACTTGTCGGAGAGGCGCTCGGCCAGATCCTGGAGGCCGGGGGCGTGCATCGGCTTGCGCGGCGCGGCCTTGGGTTTGGCCGGTTGGTCGTGCTTCGCCAGCGTCACCGCTTCCTCGGTCGCGCGGACCGACATGCCTTCCTTCACGATCTGCGCGGCGAGTGTCTCCTGGCGCTCCGAGTCTTCCAGGCCGAGCAGTGCACGAGCGTGCCCTGCGGACAAGATGCCCGCAGCCACTCGGCGCTGCACGGGAAGGGGGAGCTTCAGCAGCCGGATCGTGTTCGTGATGACCGGGCGGCTGCGCCCGATCCGGGAGGCCAGTTCCTCGTGCGTCACCTCGAACTCGTCGAGCAGCTGCTGGTACGCCGCCGCCTCTTCGAGCGGGTTGAGCTGGACTCGGTGGATGTTCTCCAGCAGGGCGTCCCGCAGCATCGCGTCGTCCGCGGTCTGCCGGACGATCGCCGGGATCCTCTCGAGCTCGGCCTGCTGCGACGCGCGCAACCGCCGTTCACCCATCACCAGCTCGTACGAGCCGCCGCCGAGATCCCGGACCACGATCGGCTGCATCAGGCCGAACTCGCGGATCGAGTGCTCCAACTCGGCCAGCGCGTCCTCGTCGAAGACCTGGCGCGGCTGCTTCGGGTTGGGCTTGATCGAGGAGGTGAGGATCTCGCGGTAGACCGCACCGGCGACCTCGCCGCCCGGCTCAGGCGCGGGTGCGCCGCGAGTCGGTACGGGACGGCGGGGAATGGCCGGACCGGCCGCGTCCGCTTCGGGGCCGCTGGGGATCAGGGCGGCCAGGCCTCGGCCGAGGCCGCCCTTCCGTGCCGGAGGTGCCGATTCCGGCTTGCTCATCGCGCCGCACCCCGTTCGGCGACCTCGCGGGACGCGTCGAGGTAGCTCATGGCCCCCCGTGAACCCGGGTCGTACGCGAGCACGGTCTGCCCGAAGCTCGGCGCTTCGGACACCTTCACGTTCCGGGGGATGACCGTCTGCAGGACCACGTCACCGAAGTGCTGGCGCACCTCCGCGCTGACCTGGTCGGCGAGCTTGGTCCGGCCGTCGTACATGGTGAGCAGGATCGTGGACAGGTCCAGATCCGGGTTCAGGTGCTTCTGCACCAGGTCGATGTTCTTCAACAGCTGGCTCAGACCTTCCAGCGCGTAGTACTCGCACTGGATCGGGATCAGCACTTCCTGCGCGGCGACCATCGCGTTCACCGTGAGCAGACCGAGCGACGGCGGGCAGTCGATGAAAACGTAGTCCGGACCGAGCTCGTTGAACGCCTCGTCGGTGAGCGCCGCCTTGAGCCGCGACTCCCGGGCGTGCATCTCGACCAGTTCGATCTCGGCACCGGCGAGGTCTATGGTCGCCGGTACACACCACAGGTTCGGCGACTGGTCGCTGACCTGAGATGCGTCCTTCAGCGACACCTCGCCGAGCAGCACCTCGTAGATGGACGGCGTGCCGGACCGGCGGTCGACGCCGAGCGCGGTGCTGGCGTTGCCCTGTGGGTCGAGGTCGATGACGAGCACGTTGAGCCCGTGCATCGCGAGACCGGCTGCCAGGTTCACCGCACTGGTCGTCTTGCCAACGCCACCCTTCTGGTTGGCGATGGTGAAGACGCGACGGTACGACGGCTTGGGGAACTGCTTGTCGGGGTGGAGGAGCTTGGCTGCCCGCTCAGCCTCTTCGGCGATCGGCGTCCAGTTGACCGCGCCAGTCGGCGTGGGATGACTCACGAGTGGCTGCACCTCCTTGGCGCCCACGGCACCGTCTCAAGTTTCACGTGGAACATGCTCGGTCCGATCCTTCCTTATCGCCGCTTGCGGTTGCGCCCGGCAGCCGGTTCAGCGCGCCGCACGACAACAACGGTGGTGGGTTCGTCGAGGAACTCGCCACCGCACGTCCGTACTTCCGGGTCGACCCCGCCCGCGCGAGCGATCTCGGCCCGATCTCGGTCAATCTCCTCAGCGGCGCTCGACCCCTTGAGCGCGACCATCCGGCCGCCGCCGCGGAGCAGGGGAAGACACCACCCGGCCAGCTTGCCCATCGGCGCCACCGCTCGCGCGGTCACGACGTCCCGGTTGGCGAGCGCCTGCCGGACCGCTTTCTCCTCGGCGCGACCGCGGACCACCGTGACATCCAGATCGAGCTTGGCTGCGACTTCCTCCAGCCACGCCACTCGACGTGCCATCGGCTCCAACAACACGACGTCCAGATCCGGCCGAGCGATCGCCAGGGGGATACCGGGGAACCCGGCGCCGGAGCCGACGTCGACAACGGACGCCCCCTCCGGGACACACTCGGCGATCGCCACCGAGTTCAACAGGTGCCGATCCCACAGCCGGTCGACTTCACGTGGACCGATCAACCCTCGCTCGACGCCGTGCACCGCGAGCAGTTCGGCGAACCGTGTCGCCCGGTCCGAACCGGCACCGAACGCCTGGGACACCACGTCGGTCATGAGCTCCATCCGATGTTCCACGTGAAACCACGTCCGCTCGATTGTCGCCGATCGGCAACCATCGCCCCACCGGACTCACCGCAACCGAATGGCAGTTTCACGTGAAACACGTGCCGAGTGGGGACCCGGCTCAGCTTCTCACATCTCGCGGGCAAAAAAAGAACGCGGTCCGTCTTTTCGACGGACCGCGTCCAAACTCACTCAATAGAGCGACGACGAAGTCAGGGCTTCGGGAAAATCACCACTCGGCGACGAGGATCCTCGCCCTCACTCTCACTGTGCACACCCTCGATCGCGGCCACGGCATCGTGCACGACCTTGCGCTCGAACGGCGTCATCGGCTGCAGGCGAACCTTCTCGCCGGTGCTGACTACCTTCTCCGCGCTGGCCTTGCCAAGGTCGCGAAGCTCCTCGCGACGCTCGGCACGCCACCCGGCGATGTCCAACATCAGCCGACTGCGCACGCCGGTCTCCTGCTGAACCGCGAGCCGGGTGAGCTCCTGCAGCGCCTCCAGCGCGTTGCCGCGCGGGCCGACCAGCTTCTCCAGATCGTCGCCACCGTCGATGCTGACGATGGCCCGACCGGCTTCGACGTCCAGGTCGATGTCGCCGTCGAAGTCGAGCAGGTCGAGCAGGCGCTCCAGGTAGTCCCCGGCGATGTCGCCTTCCTGGACGAGCAACTCCTCACCGGTGGGCCCGGACCGCGCTGGCTTCTCCTCGGCGGCGTCGTTGTCGACCTGCCCGCCCTCGGCCCCGAGGTCGGTGTCGGCTGCCGTCACGGTTGTCTCCTCTCCAGGCTCGGTACGCGTCACGGACGCTTCCGGCCTGACTTCTTGCTACGGGATCGGTCTGAGATCAGACCGGGAACTTCGGTGCCGCCGTTGCCGGAGGCGTTCTTCGGGCCGGGCTTCTTCGGGTCCGTCGGCCGCACGGACGACGGCTTGGCCGGCCACTTCTTCTCCGGCTTCGCCTTGCCGGTCGTGGTGTCCGTCGTCTCGTCGGTGCCTTCGGCATCGTCCTCGCCCGCGGGCTTCGGTGGGGTGGGGCGCTTCTTCGGCTGGGTCGGCTTCTGGCCGACCTTCGGACCGAGATTGCTGCGCTTCTCCTGAACCTGCGCCTTCTGCTCTTCTTCCTCGCGGTCGATCTTCTTGTAGATCAGCCACTGCTGGCCGAGGGTCCACATGTTGTTGCTCAACCAGTAGATGAGCAGACCGATCGGGAAGAAGGCACCGAACACGAGCACACCGAGCGGGAACACCCAGAGGGTGATCTTGTTCATGATGCCGGTCTGCGCGGTGGCGGTCGCCGGGTTCTGCCGCTGCACGTTGTGCTTGGCGGTGAAGTGGGTCGCGATGCTGGCGACGACCATCAGCGGCGCCGACACGATGATGACGGACTGGAGGTTGCCGCCGAGGCTCGTCATCTCCTGGCTCGCCTGCGCGATGTAGTTCGACAGGCGAGCGCCGAACAGGTTCGCGTGCAGGTACGACGAGACCTCGTCCGCACCGAAGTAGTAGTTGCCGGACGCGTTCGGCACGAACCCGCGCAGCACGTTGTTCAGACCGAAGAAGACCGGGATCTGCAGCAGCATCGGCAGGCAGCTGCCCAGCGGGTTGACGCCGTGCTGCGACTGCAGCTTCTGCATCTCCTGCGCCAGCTTCTGCCGGTCGTTCTTGTACTTGGCCTGAAGCTTCTTGATCTCAGGCGCGAACTCCTGCATCTTGCGCATGGAGCGGACCTGCTTGATGAACGGCTTGATCAGGATCGCGCGGACGGTGAACGTCAGGAAGACGATTCCCAGCAACCAGGCGACGCCACTGGTCGGGCCGAAGACGGCACCGAAGACCTTGTGCCAACACCAGAGGATGAAGGACACCGGGTAGTTGATGAAATCGAGCACGGAGCTACTCCTCGGCGGAACTGTGGTGAGCCGGGGTCCCGGTCTTGGTGCGCCGGGTACGACGGGGTGGCACGGGGTCAATTCCCCCCGAGCTCCAAGGGTTGCAACGCAGTACCCGCCAGACAGCGAGCCACAATCCCTTGACGGCGCCGTGGACCTTCAGGGCCTCCACGGCGTAGGTGCTGCAACTGGGGTAGTAGCGGCAGGTGGGTGGGAGCAGCGGCGAGATCACCTTGCGGTACACATGGATCGGTAGCAGCAGAACCCATGCGACGGGTCCGGTTCGGCGCCGCGCGCCAGCCGAGGTCTCGTCAGGAGAAGGGTCAGTCACTGTTCCACCGCCAGCTTGAGCCGCCGGACAGCCGCATCGAAATCATGGGCGAGATCCGCGCTCGAAGCGCGGGCTGCCGGCGGAAGCGCCCGGACAACCAACGTGCTGCCGGGGGTGAGAGTTCCGAGCCGGTCGGCCACGAGATGGCGCAGCCTGCGGGCAACCCGGTGTCGGACCACCGAGTTGCCCACTGCCTTACTTACAACGAAGCCAACCCGGACGGGATCTCCCGTCCGGGTCAGCGAGGTCTCAGTTGACGGCTCCGTCGGCGGCGCTGCCTGCACCACGTGGACGACGAGCCGGGGTCGCCCGGCGCGCCGACCGTGCCGGGTCACCTGGGCGAAGTCGCCGCTACGCGTGAGCCGGGCGGTTGCGGGCAGCACGGCGTCGTGCCGCCTGTCAGGCCGACAGTTCGGCGCGGCCCTTGCGGCGACGAGCCGACAGGATCGCCCGACCCGCACGGGTACGCATCCGCAGCCGGAACCCGTGGGTCCTGGCGCGACGACGGTTGTTCGGCTGGAAGGTGCGCTTGCCCTTGCTCACGGCTTGGTTCTCCCGGTCTGTTTTCTTGAGGTCGCGTGTCCCCAGCTGGAGGTTGGCCCTCGATGGACCCGGTCTGCGACGTGGTGTGGCCCCGCGACGTGACAGGGCACGCAGAACACACCCGACGCTAGCGGGAGACCTTTCGAGGGTACGCACCCTGCGTTCGGCGACCAAATCCGGGTCCACTTTCCGGCGTTCGACCGCGACACGCCGCCACTCGCCGAGCTTGGGACGGGCACGTCTTGTGGGTGCGGGCGGCGCTTGTTAGCGTGCGGCTTCCGGTTTGTCACACGGGGAAGTGGGAGCCCCGACGTGTCGCGTCCCGCCACTCGGTACGTTGAACCGATTAGGGCTTCGCTGCGGTACGCCGTATCTTCGTGCACAGTTGTGGACAACCCTGTGGATGCCCTCCGGTTCGGGTGACCTCGGGCAGCGGCCCGCCCGCTATTCACAAGAGAGTACGAGGGGAGGGGAGCCCGCCAGGTGTCCGAGCACCAGGTCAACTTTGGTCTCGTCTGGGAACAGGTCGTCAGGGAGCTGTCTGCCGGGATCCTGTCACGCCAGCAACAGGCTTGGATGCGGGTGACCAGGCCGATCGGCCTGCTCGACGGAACCGCACTGCTGGCCGCACCGAGTGACTTCGCCAAAGAAGCGATCGAACGCGCACTGCGCGAACCGATCACCGACGCGCTGTCACGCAGGCTCGGGCGCAGCATTTCCCTCGCTGTGAAAGTGGACACCGTCGGCTCACCGACCCCTGCCGTCGCGCCGCCCGCCGCACCGGTGGAACCGGTTGGCGTGAGCGCGCCACTCTCAGCGCCGATCGCAGGATCGGTCCCGGTCACGGAGATCGACCTCGGCACGGACGCCGACGGCGACGAGGTCGACGAGGAAGGCGAGGCGCTTGCCGCGGCCAGGGAGGTCTGGCCGACGTTCAACGGCAAGCAGCCCGCCGCAGTGGGCCAGCCGTTCACCGCACCGGCCCAGCCGCAGACGTCCAAGACCCGGCTGAACGAGAAGTACACGTTCGACACCTTCGTGATCGGCGCGTCCAACCGCTTCGCGCACGCCGCCGCGGTCGCCGTCGCCGAAGCCCCGGCCCGCGCGTACAACCCGCTCTTCATCTGGGGGGAGTCGGGACTGGGCAAGACCCACCTGCTGCACGCGGTCGGCCACTACGCCCAACGGCTGTTCCCCGGCATGCGTGTGCGGTACGTGTCCACCGAGGAGTTCACCAACGACTTCATCAACTCGCTGCGTGACGACCGGAAGGTCGCCTTCCAGCGTCGCTACCGGGACATCGACATCCTGCTGGTCGACGACATCCAGTTCCTGGAGGGCAAGGAAGGAACCCAGGAGGAGTTCTTCCACACCTTCAACACGCTGCACAACGCGAACAAGCAGATCGTGGTCTCCAGCGACCGGCCGCCCAAGCGGCTGGAAACACTGGAGGACCGGCTGCGCACCCGGTTCGAGTGGGGCCTGATCACCGACATCCAGCCGCCGGAACTGGAGACGCGAATCGCGATCCTCCGCAAGAAGGCGGCGCAGGACCGGCTCAACGTCCCCGCCGAGGTGCTCGAGTTCATCGCGGCCCGGATCGAGGCGAACATCCGAGAGCTCGAGGGCGCGCTGATCCGCGTCACGGCGTTCGCGTCGCTCAACCGCCAGCCGGTCGATCTCGGCCTCACCGAGATCGTGCTGCGTGACCTGATCCCGGACTCGCAGGTGCCGGAGATCAGCGCCCCGACGATCATGGCGGTGACCGCGGAGTTCTTCGGCGTGACGATCGAGGACCTCTGCGGCCCCGGCAAGACGAAGGCACTGGCGCAGTCGAGGCAGATCTCGATGTACCTGTGCCGGGAGCTGACGGATCTGTCCCTGCCGAAGATCGGCCAGACCTTCGGCGGCCGCGACCACACGACCGTGATGCACGCGGAGAAGAAGATCCGCAAGGAGATGGCGGAGCGCCGCCGGACCTACGACCAGGTCCAGGAGCTCACCTCCCGGATCAAGCAGCGCGCCCGCGGCTGAGGCGCCTGAGCAAACGGGCAGGCGTCACGCCTGCCCGTTTTCGCGCAGCCGGACGGCCCGCCACGACGGCCGTGCCGGGCCTGCAGACCCGGTATGGGTGACCGGTCCACCCCGAACCGTCGAGCCCGGAGTTTTCTGGCACCACCCCTGGGCCCAACCACCCACCCAGAAAACTTCGGCCGAACCGTCTGTCCCGCGACCGATCACCCCACCAGTTCGGATCTGGGCTTCGGCAGCCGACGCAAACGCTTGCCGCATGCTGGCCGCCCGCAGCGGCCCCGAACGGCACCCGCCGGGTCATGACCTGTGCGGCTCACGCGGACATGAATCTGCCAAGGCCCTTCACCTCAGCCACCCGCTGTTCCAAAAAACTTCGGAGCGTACGAGGGACTGGTCGGCGATCCGGCCGCGCCCAAACGCCTGACACCCGCCTGGCGCACGAGGTGCTCCTGCCGCTCAGTGATCTTCGGCCGTTCGCCACCCCGGCATGAGACCCCGGAAGGATTTTCTCGCCGCCCGATCAGCTCGACCGGAGGTCCCGCACAGAAACCGTCCGCTCGGCAGGTCCCGGCTGACCGCCCGCTGAACCCACGCGGGAGACTGCTCGCCGAGTCGAGCACCGGTCCGTCCATCCGACGCGCACCAGCCTCGGTGAAGCCAGCCCCAGATGCCCCTCAGTCCGTCGCGAACCTTTCTGCCGAGCCACCAGACCCAGCCCGCCTGGCACCCCAGAAAGCCCCAGGCTCGCCATCGACCGGACGGGCACCCCAGCCGCCTCGCGGCGAGCGGCCGAGGGTTTCTGTGGCACCCCTCGGCTGGAGTCACCCACCCGCTGAGAAAGAATCGGACACCCCGCCGCGACCGGTCGGCCCGGGTGCCATCGGCCCCGCCCCGCCGGTTCGCCCGTACTTTTCTGCCAGCGGTCGCGGCTGGACCATCCCACCCCGACAGAAAAGTTCGCGCGCTCGCGCACCATCCGCCCCGCCTGGACGCCCAGGTAGGCCCGCCAGCGCCGCTCTGCGGCCCGATTCCGCGAACCGGAGTTATCCACAGGTGTGGATTCTGGAGAAACCTGCTTCGAACAGGCCCGATGGACGAGTCATCCACAGCATCGACCATGATCGTCAATGGCTTCGGCGCGCTGCGGCCGCCCGATGTGGGGCAGATCCACAGCGGCCGGGCTCGCTCGGCGAAGTAGGGCCTGAGCAGGGGAAACGCCAGATCGGGCTGCGGACGTCAGTCGCTCGGCCGGGAGATCGCCCGCTGCCGAGCCGTACGGGTGATCATCGGCCCGCTCCGCGTGTCAGCGTCGCTTTGACCTGCGGAGAACCGATCATCTTCGGTGCACGGGCACGCGGTCGAGCAGGATCGGGATCGCGAACTTTTCTGGGCCTGTGGAGAGTTGTCCACAGGCCCAGAAACATGTCGGGAGGGCCTCGAGAGGGTCTCCGGCATCACCCGACGGAGCGATTCCCGTCACTTCTCGCCATTCACACTCCCTGGGCATGGATCGACCCACATCTGGGGATGAGCCTGTGGACAACTGGCACATCATGTGGACGGACGGCGGCCGGTCGGGAGTTGTACACCGCCGATCGGGTTTATCCACCGATCACATGCCGTGGTCTTCCACAGTCGGACGCGGCGCTGGACCTGGGCGGACACCGGGTATCCACACAACCCACAGGACTTATCTCTGTCACTGTCTTTCATCTCTTCAAGGAATCAACAGAACAAAAACAGGGGCCGTGGATGGTTGAGGACAACTGGCCCGCGACAAAAGCCGCCGAGTCTGGCCCGGGATGACGGGAGCGCCCGGCACGCTCTACGGTTGGAGCCTCTGCACCTCGAGGTGAGTCACTCCGGGGATCAACAGGTCGAGTCTGAAAGGACCTCCATGAAGATCCGCGTCGAGCGCGACGGTCTCGCCGACGCCGTCGCCTGGGTCGCGCGCAGCCTCCCGTCCAGGCCTCCCGTCCCCGTCCTTGGCGGTGTCCTGCTTGACGCAGGCGCGCCGGACGCCGAAGGCGAAGCACTGACCATCTCCGGTTTCGACTACGAGGTGTCCGCGACGGTCGGTGTCCCGGCGACGATTGCCGACGGCGGCCGCACCCTGGTCTCCGGTCGGCTGCTCGCCGACATCACCAAGGCGCTGCCCAACCAGCCGGTCGAGATCGCCGTCGACGGCGCGCGCGTCTCGATCACCTGTGGCAGTGCGCGGTTCAGCCTGCCGACGATGCCCGTCGAGGACTACCCCCAGCTGCCGCCGATGCCGCCGCACGCGGGCGAGCTCGCCGGTGAGGTGTTCGGCCAGGCGGTCGCCCAGGTCGCGATCGCAGCCGGCCGAGACGACACGCTCCCGATGCTGACGGGTGTCCGTGTCGAGATCAGCGGCGAGACTCTGACCCTCGTCGCCACCGACCGCTTCCGGCTGGCGATGCGCGAGTTCACGTGGAAGCCGTCCGGCGATGTCGAGGACGCGGCGGTGCTCGTGCCCGCGCGCACGCTCGCCGACGCGGCCAAGTCGCTCGGCACCGCGGGCAAGACAGTCGAGCTCGCGCTGTCGTCCAGCGACGGTCTGCTCGGTCTGTCGGGCACCGGCCGTCGGGCGACCACCCGGTTGCTCGACGCGGAGTTCCCGCGTTACCGCCAGCTGCTGCCGACCGAGCAGACAGCGAACGCGATCATCGAGGTGTCCCCGCTCGTCGAGGCGATCAAGCGTGTGTCGCTGGTGGCCGAGCGAGGCACCCAGGTCCGGCTCGAGTTCAACACCGGCGGCCTCAAGCTGTCGGCCGGTGGCGACGACGAAGGCAGCGCCGAGGAAGAGCTGCCCGTGCAGTTCGAGGGCGAGACGGTCACCATCGCGTTCAACCCCGGCTACTTGCAGGACGGCCTTGGCGCACTGCAGACGGCGCGCGCCGAGTTGTCGTTCACCACGCCGAACCGGCCCGCGTTGATCAAGCCCGTCGACGACAACGGTGAAGTCGTCGCCGGGTACCTGTATCTGCTTATGCCCGTGCGCCTGCCGGGTTGATCAAGGGGAGAACACCGTGCAGCTCGGGCTCGTCGGCCTTGGCCGAATGGGTTTCAACATGCGCGAACGCCTTCGCAAAGGCGGTCACGAGGTAATCGGTTACGACCGCAACCCGGACGTGACCGACGCGGAGTCGCTCGCCGATCTGGTGGGCAAGCTCGACGCGCCGCGCGCGATCTGGGTGATGGTCCCTGCCGGTGAGCCGACCAGGCAGACCGTCGAGGAGCTCGGAACGCTGTTGGCGCAAGGCGATCTGGTGATCGACGGCGGCAACTCGCGGTACACCGAGGACCAGGCCAACGCCGCGAAGCTCGCCGAGAAAGGCATCCACTACCTGGATGTCGGCGTGTCCGGTGGCGTGTGGGGTCTGGACAACGGCTACGGCCTGATGGTCGGCGGTGCCGAGGAGAACGTCGAGCGGATGCTGCCGATCTTCGACACGCTCCGGCCGGAGGGCCCCCGCGAGGAAGGCTTCGCGCACGCGGGCCCGATCGGCGCGGGGCACTACGCGAAGATGGTGCACAACGGCATCGAGTACGGCTTGATGCAGGCGTACGCCGAAGGCTTCGAACTGCTCGACACCGCCAAGATCGTCGAGAACGTGCCCGCGGTGATCAAGGCGTGGCAGCGCGGAACCGTTGTGCGGTCGTGGTTGCTCGACCTGTTGGTGCGCGCACTCGACTCCGACCCCGAGCTCGACGACCTCCGCGGCTACGTCGAGGACTCCGGTGAAGGCCGGTGGACCGTGGCGGAAGCGATCGACAACGCGGTGCCCGCGCCGGTCATCTCCGCCGCGTTGTTCGCGCGATTCGCTTCGCGGCAACCGGATTCGCCCGCGATGCGAGCGGTTGCCTCGCTGCGCGCGCAGTTCGGCGGGCACGCGGTGCAGAAAGCGGGACCGAGTTCGGGATCCGGCAGCACGCAGGCGTAGGTGTACGTCCGGCAGCTGCAGGTCGTCGACTTCCGTTCGTGGGAACACGCCGACCTGACCTTCGAGCCTGGGCCGTGCGTGCTTGTCGGCGCGAACGGCCAAGGCAAGACCAACCTGGTCGAAGCGATCGGTTACACCGCGACACTCGGGTCACACCGGGTGTCGACGGACGCGCCGATGATCCGGCACGGAGCCCAGCGCGCGGTCGTGCGCACCGCGGTCGTCAACGAAGGCCGTGAGCTCACGATCGAACTGGAAATCACGGCGGGCAAAGCGAATCGCGCGCGCGTGAACCGCGGACCCGTGCCGAGGCCACGTGATGTGCTCGGGATTCTGCGCACTGTGTTGTTCGCGCCGGAGGATCTGGCGCTGGTGCGCGGCGACCCCGGTGAGCGCCGCCGCTTCCTCGACGAGCTGCTCGTGTTGCGTGCGCCGCGGTACGCCGGTGTCCGCTCGGACTACGAAAGAGTTCTGCGGCAACGCAACGCGTTGCTCAAGTCGTCCGGTGCCGCGCGCCGCGCGGGATCCAAGGGCGACATCGCGACTCTCGACGTGTGGGACGGGCACCTCGCGACCCACGGTGGGCAACTTCTCGCCGCGCGGCTCGATCTCGTCGCGGATCTCGCGCCGCATGTGCTGGCCGCGTACGCCGGTGTCGCGGGCAGTGACTCCGGCAGTCCCGCGACCATCTCCTACAAGTCGTCGATCGCCGAGAACCTCGAACCGGGGTACGGCGTGGCGGGTGGTGAACGCGCCGATCCGGAGGCAGTGTCGGACGCGCTGCTCGCGGCGATGGCGGCGAACCGGTCGCAGGAACTGGAGCGTGGCGTCAGCCTGGTCGGACCGCATCGGGACGAGCTCGAACTGGTCCTGGGTGAGGCACCGGCGAAGGGATACGCCAGTCACGGCGAGTCATGGTCGTACGCGCTGGCGCTGCGGCTGGCGGCCTACGAGCTGTTGCGGGCCGAGGGCGCCGAGCCGGTGCTCGTGTTGGACGATGTCTTCGCCGAGCTGGACCGGCGCCGCCGGGCGCGACTCGCCGAAGTGGCCGCGGCCGCCGAACAGGTCCTGATCACGGCCGCGGTGGCGGAGGATGTGCCCGGTGAACTGATCGGGACGCGGTACTCGGTCACGGACGGGGAGGTACGTCGTGAGGGATGACGATCAGCGACCGAAGATCACCCCTAGTGGTGTGACCCGTCCCACAACTGGGGACAACTCTGTGGATAGTGTGGATAACACAGTGACCGCGAGCGGGCCAAATGCCCATAAGTCGGACAAATCACCCAGTGAGACCCCTCTAACGGGGGATGGCGGAAACGACGGTGACCGCACTCTGCGTGGCTCGGACCTCGCCCGAGCCGCCCTGCAGGCCGCCAAGGAGGCAGCGGGCACCCGGCGCAAGGCGCAGAGCACGAAGGGCAAGATCCCACACACCGGGTCACGCAAGCGTCGTCGCTGGTCGGGAGCGGGAGCCGATGGCCGCGATCCGCAGAGATTCGGCGCACTTCTCGGTAAAATCGCAGCTGACCGAGGGTGGACCGGGCAACTGGCGAACGGTGAGGTGTTCGGCCGGTGGACCGCCATCGTCGGTGCGGAGATCGCCGAGCACGCCAAGCCACTGTCCCTGCGTGACGGCGAGCTGACCGTGCAGGCGTCTTCCACCGCATGGGCGACACAGTTGCGGTTGCTGCAACGCCAGCTGCTGGCCAAGATCGCCAAGGGTGTGGGTGATGGCGTGGTCAAACGGCTCAAGGTGCACGGTCCGGCGGCACCGAGCTGGCGCTACGGACCGAGGCATGTGTCCGGGCGTGGGCCACGTGACACTTACGGCTAACCTGAGCCTCTGAACCTGTCTTTCGGCCGGTCTCACTCGCCGAACTTCACGGTATGACGTCTGTGAGCAATCTAGAGGTGTCCTAAGGGCGGTTCTGGCGAGCTGTACCAGTAAGATGCAGTGGGGATCAGAAGCAGGCCCGTCCAGGCCTCGGCGAGACGAGGAGAACCCACGCCCGTGGCAGCCAACGAGAACGGTAAGAGTTACGGCGCCGAGTCCATTTCCGTGCTCAAGGGTCTGGAAGCCGTGCGCCTCCGACCGGGTATGTACATCGGCTCAACCGGCGAGCGAGGACTGCACCACCTGGTCCAGGAGGTCGTGGACAACTCGGTCGACGAGGCGATGGCCGGGTACGCGACCAAGGTCGAGGTGACCCTGCTCGCGGATGGTGGCGTGCGCGTCGTCGACGACGGCCGCGGCATCCCCGTCGCCGAGCAGCTGGAGGAGAAGCGCTCCGCGCTCGAGGTCGTCATGACCGTGCTGCATGCGGGCGGCAAGTTCGACAGTGACAGCTACGCGGTGTCCGGCGGTCTGCACGGTGTCGGTATCTCCGTGGTGAACGCGCTGTCGACGCGTCTGGAAGCTGTCGTGAAGCGCGACGGTCACATCTGGACGCAGACCTACGCCGACTCCGAGCCGACCGCGCCGGTCCACCAGGGCGAGGCGACCGAGGAGACCGGGACGTCGATCACCTTCTGGGCCGACCCCACGATCTTCGAGACCACGACGTACAACGCCGAGACCGTCGCCCGCCGCCTGCAGGAAATGGCGTTCCTGAACAAGGGACTGACGATCGTCCTGCGCGACGAGCGCGTCTCCGAGGAGGAGGCCGCCGAGGACGCCGAGGGGAAGGTCGCCCGCGTCAAGGAGCGGACCTACCACTACCCGGGTGGTCTCGAGGACTTCGTCAAGCACATCAACCACGCGCGCGAGGCGATCCACAAGTCGGTCATCGCGTTCGAGGCCAAGGGCACCGGCATCGAGGTCGAGATCGCGATGCAGTGGAACACCGGCTACTCCGAGTCGGTCTACACCTTCGCCAACACGATCAACACGCCCGAGGGCGGTACGCACGAAGAGGGCTTCCGCGCCGCGCTGACCCGTGTGGTCAACGTGTACGCGCGGGACAAGAAGCTGCTCAAGGAGAAGGACACCAACCTCACCGGTGAGGACGTCCGCGAAGGTCTCGCCGCGATCGTGTCGGTCAGGCTGGCCGAGCCGCAGTTCGAGGGCCAGACGAAGCAGAAGCTCGGCAACACCGAGGCGAAGACCTTCGTGCAGCAGACCTGCAACGAGCAGCTCGCGCACTGGTTCGAGAGCAACCCGGCGGACGCGAAGACGATCGTGATGAAGTCGGTCTCCTCGGCACAGGCCCGGATGGCGGCCCGCAAGGCCAAGGAACTGGTCCGCCGCAAGGGCGCGCTGGACATCGGCGGCCTGCCCGGCAAGCTCAAGGACTGCCGCTCGACCAACCCGGAGGAGTGCGAGCTCTACATCGTGGAGGGTGACTCCGCGGGCGGCTCGGCCAAGGAAGGCCGGGACTCGAAGTTCCAGGCGATCCTGCCGATCCGGGGCAAGATCATCAACGTCGAGAAGGCGCGGATCGACCGGGTACTCAAGAACACCGAAGTCCAGTCGCTGATCACCGCACTGGGCACCGGTATCTACGACGAGTTCGACCTGGCGAAGCTGCGGTACCACAAGATCGTGCTGATGGCCGACGCCGACGTGGACGGCCAGCACATCCGCACGCTGCTGCTGACACTGCTGTTCCGCTTCATGCGGCCGCTGGTCGAATCAGGTCACGTGTACCTCGCGCAGCCGCCGCTGTACAAGATCAAGTGGCAGCGCGGTGTCGAGCCGGAGTTCGCCTACTCCGACCGCGAGCGCGACGGCCTGATCGAGCAGGGCCTGGCCAACGGCAAGAAGCTCGGCAAGGAAGACAACATCCAGCGGTACAAGGGTCTCGGCGAGATGAACGCCGACGAGCTCTGGGAGACCACGATGGACCCGGCCCACCGGGTGCTCGGGCACGTCACCCTGGACGACGCGGCCACGGCCGACGAACTGTTCAGCGTTCTGATGGGCGAGGACGTGGAAGCACGCCGCTCGTTCATCACCCGAAACGCCAAGGACGTCCGTTTCCTGGACGTCTGACCCGGTCGTTCGAGTCCGGATGTCCGACTACCGCGGCTGCCGTCGTCGAGCGGACGAAACGCTGTGCACTAAAGGTGGTGACCAAACAGGCCGCTGAGCTGGGCACAACTCTCGGAGAGAAGCTCGTGCAGACTGCGCGCGCCTATGACGAGGTGGACGCCGGAGTCCGCGACATCATGAAGGAGATCTGATGGGTGATCCGAACAAGCTGATCGCCCAACAAGAAAGCCCGGAGGACCTTGCCGGCCTCGGCCTCGGCGAATCTGGTCCCTCTCTGGTTGAGGGCATCGACAACGCCGCGAAAGGTGAATGGGACGCGCTCGCCCTGTCGGTCGATGGCGCCTCGGTGGCGCTCGACGTCCTCGGCATGGTCATGAACCCGCTTGGCGAAATCGTCAAGGCGGGTGTCGGCTGGCTGCTTGAGCACGTCGAATGTCTGCGCGAGCCGCTCGAGCTGCTGACCGGCGACCCCAAGGCGGTCGACGCGGTGGCGCAGACCTGGAACAACATCGCCAAAGAGTTCGCCGCGTCCGCCGACGCATATCAGCAGGAGCTGAGTAAGACCGAGTCCTGGGGAGGCGACGGCGCTCTCGCGTACCGCGACACCGCGAAGGGCTACATCGGCGCGCTGGACGGAATCGCCAAGGAATGCGAGAACACCGCGTCCGGCGTGACTGTCGCCGGTGTCGTGGTCGGTACGGTTCGCGGCCTGATCTTCGACATGATCGCGAGCTTCATCAGCCGGGTGATCACCCAGGCGCTGATCGCGGCCGCGACCTCGGTGGTCAGCCTCGGCAGCTCGATCGCCGTGTTCATCAGCAGCGTGCTCATCGACCTCGGTCTCTTGCTGGCGAAGATCGGCAAGAAGCTCGCGAAGCTGATCAAGGGTCTGTCGAAGTTCGCAAGGAAGTTCGCGGACAAGTCGGACAACCTCAAGCGTGCCGCGGACAAGCTGTCCGACCGCAGGCAGCAACTGCACAACTGGGCCGACCGCACGGAACGGCAGACGCGTTCCGGTGCCGCGCCCACCTCGGGCTGGGGCAAGAAATACAACGACTACGTCGACAGGATGGCCGAGACGCCCGCAGGCAAGTTCGCGGAGCACCCGGGAACCAAGGTCGCCAAGGAAGGGGCCAAGTCGATCAAGGACCGGTTGAACCCCGGCGGCGGGGACGAAGAGGACAAGTAGCCGGTGGGGCAAAGCAAGGTCGGCAAGCCACGCTACTCCCTGGCGATTTTCATCGGGTTCATCGTCTTTGTGCTGGTTGGCGCACCTCTCACGCCGCTCGTCCTCGGCCTGGAATTCCGGAACGGAACAGGGACCGCCGGCAAGGTTCGGAAGCATGGTGCCGCCCAGATATCCAGCTGCGACACCCGCTTCTACGGCCTGGTCTACAAGTGCGATGCGACAGTCCGATGGTCTGAGGGGGCCCTGGATCCGGTCAGGGAAGTTGTGTACGCGGCACAGGAGTTGAGAGGCGAACACAATGTCCAGGAACGGGTGACGCCGTCGCAAACGCGCGGTGGCCGGACCAGCGTCGATGTCGTGCCTGTCGGGTATCCATGGGGCACGACAGCAGGTGGTTTCATCCTTCCTGCCGCAAGCCTCCTGGATGGGTTGGTGGCTGCTGCGGCCGCTTGGTGGGCGGCGGCGAGACTGCGCAAGCCGCCACTGGAGGCTCCACCGGAGAACGCCGACTTGCGGGCCACGCAGGTCTCCCGTGACAAGGTCCGGCGGCGCCGCCGGAAAAACAACCGATAGGGGGTTTGTGGCGCACCTCGCCATGCCTCCTGAGCTGTGCAAAGAGCCCGCCAGATAGACTGTGGTATTGGCGCAGATAGCTGTTCGCGCGTGCCCATACTGGGTGTCGAAAGGAAGTCCCACAGGTGACCGAGACGACTCTGCCGCCGGAAGGCGACCGCACCGAGCCGGTCGACATCCAGCACGAGATGCAGCGCTCCTACATCGACTACGCGATGAGCGTCATCGTCGGCCGAGCGCTGCCAGACGTCCGTGACGGCTTGAAGCCCGTGCACGTCCGTGTCCTGTACTCGATGTTCGACTCGGGTTTCCGCCCGGACCGCGGGTACGTGAAGTGCTCGCGCGTCGTCGGCGACGTGATGGGTAACTACCACCCGCACGGTGACTCGGCCATCTACGACACCCTGGTCCGCCTGGCCCAGGGCTGGGCACTGCGCTACCCGTTGGTCGACGGCCAGGGCAACTTCGGTTCCCCGGGCAACGACCCGGCTGCCGCCATGAGGTACACCGAAGCGCGGTTGACCCCGTTGGCCATGCACATGCTGGCCGACATCGAGGAAGACACCGTCGACTTCCGCCCCAACTACGACGGCCGGACCCAGGAACCCGTTGTCCTGCCGTCGCGTGTGCCGAACCTGTTGATCAACGGCAGTTCCGGCATCGCGGTCGGCATGGCGACCAACATCCCGCCGCACAACCTCCGCGAAGTCGCGGACGGAGTCGTGTGGGCGCTGGAGAACTGGGAAGCCTCCGACGACGAGACCCTGGCCGCCCTGATGACCCGCATCAAGGGACCGGACTTCCCCACGCACGGCCTGATTCTCGGCACCGCCGGGATCGAGGACGCGTACCGCACCGGCCGCGGCTCGGTCCGGATGCGTGCCGTCGTCGAGGTCGAGGAGGACGCCAAGGGCCGCACGATCCTTGTCGTCACCGAACTTCCGTATCAGGTCAACCCGGACAACCTGATCGAGAACATGGCCGCGCTCGTCCGCGACGGCAAGGTCATGGGCATCTCGGAGATCGCCGACGAGTCCAACAAGCGCTCCGGCATGCGGATCGTGATCACGCTCAAGCGTGACGCGGTCGCCAAGGTCGTGCTGAACAACCTGTACAAGCACACCCAGCTGCAGCACAACTTCGGCGTGAACATGTTGGCGCTGGTCGACGGCGTGCCGCGCACGCTGCGCCTTGACCAGATCGTGCGGCACTACGTCAAGCACCAGGTCGAGGTCATCATCCGGCGCACCCGCTTCCGCCTGCGCAAGGCGGAGGAGCGGGCCCACATCCTGCGCGGTTACGTCAAGGCGCTGGACATGCTCGACGAGGTGATCGCCCTGATCCGGCGGTCGCAGTCGACCGAGGAGGCCCGCAACGGCCTGATCGCGTTGCTGGACATCGACGAGATCCAGGCGACCGCCATCCTGGACCTGCAGCTGCGCCGACTGTCCGCGATGGAACGCCAGAAGATCATCGACGAGCTGGCCGAGATCGAGCGCTACATCGCCGACCTGCAGGACATCCTGGACAAGCCGGAGCGCCAGCGCAACATCGTGCGCGACGAGCTGATGGAGATCGTCGAGAAGCACGGCGACGACCGGCGTACCCGGATCATCCCGTTCGACGGGGATGTCTCGGTCGAAGACCTGATCGCCGTCGAGGACGTGGTCGTGACGATCACGCGCACCGGCTACGCGAAGCGCACCAAGACAGACCTGTACCGCGCGCAGAAGCGCGGCGGCAAGGGCGTGCAGGGCGCGGGCCTGAAGCAGGACGACATCGTGGCGCACTTCTTCGTGTGCTCGACCCATGACTGGATCCTGTTCTTCACCAACAAGGGCCGGGTCTACCGGGCGAAGGCGTACGAGCTGCCCGAGGCCAGCCGCAACGCGCGCGGCCAGCACGTGGCCAACCTCCTGGAGTTCCAGCCGGAGGAGCACATCGCCCAGATCATCCAGATCAAGGACTACCAGGTCGCGCCGTACCTGGTGCTCGCGACCAAGGACGGTCTGGTCAAGAAGAGCAAGCTGACCGACTTCGACTCCAACCGCAGCGGTGGCCTGATCGGCATCAACCTGCGCGAAGGCGACGAACTGGTCGGCGCGGTGCTCTGCTCGTCCGACGACGACCTGCTGCTCGTGTCCGCGGGCGGCCAGTCGATCCGGTTCCACGCCTCCGAAGAGGCGCTGCGGCCGATGGGCCGTGCCACGTCCGGTGTGCTCGGAATGCGCTTCAACTCCGGTGACGAGCTGCTGACTCTCGGTGTTGTGAGGGAAGGCACATTCGTCCTGGTCGCCACGGACGGTGGATACGCCAAACGGACGCCGATCGAGGATTACTCGGTGCAAGGCCGCGGCGGCAAGGGGGTGTTGACCATCCAGCACGACAGCAGGCGTGGCAGGCTGGTGGGAGCTCTCATCGTCGAAGCACAAGATGAGATCTACGCCATCACGTCGGCCGGTGGGGTCATCCGCACCTCGGCCGACCAGGTCCGCAAAGCGGGACGGCAGACCAAGGGCGTCCGGTTGATGAACATCGGCGAGGGCACCCTGCTGGTGGCGATCGCCCGCAGCGCCGAGGACACGTCCAACGGTGAGGCCAACGGCGAGGAAACGGCCGAGGAGACAACCACGGACCCGTCCGGCGCGTCAACGGAACAACCCGCAGACTAGGTGAAGCGCGGGACACCGCCGACGAGGAGACGAGGATCAGCTCGTGACACCCCCCGAGGGAACGGACAAGACGCAGGATGTGGACGTCGACAAGACGTCCACGGTGTCCACGGCTAACCGTTCAGACCCGGCTGCGCAGCCGGAGGCACAGTCCAACGGGCAGGGTGAGAAGACCGAGACCACCATCAAACAGCCCGTGGTGGCCGAGGAGGACACGAACGGCGCGCCGCCGCCATGGCAGCGCGTCACCAGTGACGCCCAGTACGCGGATCCGGAACCAGAGCCAGCGGCGCAGCCGGAACCCCCACCGAAGCCTTCGGACGAAATGACCAGGCCAAGCCTGGTCGACGAGAAAACCGTGAACATGCCCCGCCCGGTCGTGACCGGAACGGCGGCGCCTCGTGCGCTCGGCGAGTACCCGCCAGTCGGTCTGCACCAGACCGGACCGCAGCACGCGCCGGGCTCACCGGCCAGGACAACTGTGAACCTCGGCACAAGCAACAACGCGGTGCCGGGCATGGCGGGAGCGGCCCAACGCGCGGGCACAGCGCCGCCCAGCGCGCTGCGCCGTCCAGGCCGTGGCCCACGCCGGGCGAACCTGCAGATCAAGCGGTTCGACCCGTGGTCGGTGCTGAAGTTGTCGCTGGTCCTCGGCGTGGCGCTGTTCTTCGTCTGGCTGGTGGCAGTCGGCGTGCTCTACGCGGTGCTGGACGGCATGGGCGTCTGGGACAAGGTCAACGGGACCGCGAACGACCTGTTCTCGGCCAACTCGAACGCCGCGGGCGAACCCCTGATCAGCGCCGGGCGCGTCTTCGGCATCGCGGCGATCATCGGTGCGGTGAACATCGTGCTGTTCAGCGCGTTGGCCACGGTCGCTGCCTTCGTCTACAACGTGTCCGCCGACCTCGCCGGAGGCCTGGAGGTCACCTTGGCCGAGCGGGAGTAGCAAAGGGGATACCCGTTTTGGGGCGTGGGAGGGCATGCGGTAGTCTTCTCGACGTTCCCAAGGGCCCATAGCTCAGGCGGTTAGAGCGCTTCGCTGATAACGAAGAGGTCGGAGGTTCAAGTCCTCCTGGGCCCACGATCGATTGGGTGAACTGTGTTCGCAGCAAGCTGCGAACCTTCATCGATCGTCATAATTTTGGGGGGCCCAGCCCCCCACGCCCCCCAGGAACAGAGTGTGGGCGCTGCGCGGCACGGCTTGGGTCGCGTAGTGTGGGGGAATCTGGGGAAAGCAGAGCATGTGCCTGAAGGAGGCCTGACGTGAAGAAGCTTCTCGGACTGGTGGCTGTTGCAGGTGCCATCTTCCTGGTGGTCCGCCGTAGCCGTTCCGCGAAGGCTGAGGCCGACCTGTGGCGTGAGGCCACCGCCCCCGCCGGCAACAACGGCGCGGCCAAGTAAAGACCTTCCAGCCGGTGGGCCCAGTCCAGCACTGGGCTCGCCGACCTGGACGCCCCACCCGGGGACGTAGCTCAATTGGCAGAGCACTGCCTTTGCAAGGCAGGGGTTAGGGGTTCGATTCCCCTCGTCTCCACGGCCTCGGGCTGACCCTGCTCAGTGCTTCGCACTTTCGCCGGGTCGGCCTCCACCATTTTGGGGGGCCGAGCCCCCCAAACCCCCCCACGGTGCGAGCTCCTCTCGAACCAGCGCTGGGCACCTTCGGTTTTCACCAGCACCACTTTAGAGATCTTCTCTTCGGCCCCGGGCTTCGCCCTTGGGCCCTTTTTTCGTTTCTGGGGTCCCTGGGTTCTTGGGTTCTTGGGTGCTTTGGGGTTGCTTGGGTGGATTGGGCTTCGGCTCGGGCTGGCTTGGGTGGATTTAGGTTGGCTGGTTGGGGTTGGGTTTTGGTGGGTTTGGTTTGGATTGTCTTAGGTTGGGTTGTTGTTGGTTGATTGGATGACTATTTTGGTTCCTGTTGTTAGGAGGGTTGTTGGGGTTAGGCCGAACATGGTGTGGAAGGTTTCGCTGAAGTGGTTGGGGGAGGCGAAGCCTGCTTCGGTTGCTGCTCTGGTCAGGTTTGCTCCGGTGGTGAGGGCTTTCGCTACTTGGGTCATTCGGGTCCAGAGGCGGTAGCGGCGGAAGGTTGTGCCTGTGTTCGCTGTGAAGAGGTGTTGGAAGCGGGATGGTGAGAGGTGTAGTTGGGCTGCGAGGGTGGGGGCGCTCAGGTTCGGGTTGGTTTGCAGGGTGCGCATCGCGGTTTGGATACGGGCGTCTGGTTTGGTTGGTGCGGTTGGTTGGTGTTGCGGGGGCTTTGGTGTGGTTTTGATGGCTTGGATGAGCGCTTCTTCGTCGCGGTGGTTGTAGGCGATGGTTTTTGTGTGGACCGTCATGTGGTTTCGGGGTTCGGTGGTGTCCGAGTAGTCGAACAGCATTCGGCCGGTTCTCGCGATGAGCTGGTGGTGGGTTCTGGCTGGGATGAAGGCGCTGCGGACCTGCTGTTCGCCGATGTCCGCTGCGTGGAGTTCGAAGGGGCCGTCGAGTCCCAGTGCGAAACAGTGCACCGACCCTGAGTGTGGGTCGAGGTGCAGGGATGGGCCCAGGTAGGTCGCCCGTCCTTGTCCGATCCACAGGATCGGCTCGTCAGGACAGCACGTTTCTGGAAGCGGCCTGGTGTCCACGAACGCGATGATCGCACTTGTGCGTAGAGAGAAGGTTGGCCGAGGGTTGCTGGTGCTGGCCGCGCTGATCAACCTCCTGCCTGGGCTGGGTGCGGTGTCGGTGTCGTTCGCGCGTTCGGCTTATGGCGTTGAGATCGTCGGGGCGGACATGGAGGTGCTTCTTCGGCATCGGGCCATGCTGTTCGCGATCCTGGGCGTCGGCTTGTTCGCGGCCGTGTTCCGCCCGCGGTTGCGGACCGCCGCTGTCAGTTCGAACGCTGCCAGTTTCGGTGGCTTCATTCTGTTGGCTGTCACGAACCGGCCGGTCAACGCTGCACTGGAGCGGATCGCGTGGATCGACGTCGCCGGTTTGGTCGCGCTCGCCCTTGGCGCCGTCCTGCTCCGGGGTGGTCCCGAACGACCACATTGTTGACTTTGTGCCAGGTAGAGTTCTGGTGTGCGGGAACGCGGTGGATTCTGGGTGGGGCTGTTCGCCTCGGTGTTCTATCCAGTCACGTGGGCGCTGACTCGGCGGACCGTTCGAGGTGTGGAGCATCTGCCCAAGCAGGGCGCGGCTTTGCTTGTGCTGAACCATCCGTCGTACATCGACCCGATCATCGACGCGATCTACGTCCACCAACAGGGCAGGGTGCCTCGGTTCTTCACCAAACACACGCTGTGGAACATCCCGTTTCTCGGCCGTGTCCTCGACGGCGCCGGGCAAATCCCCGTGTATCGGGGGACGTCCAAGGCCGGGGACAGCCTGCGCGGCGCGAACGACGCGTTGCGGATGGGGCGGGTCGTGGTGTTGTACCCGGAAGGCACCCTGACCATGGACCCGGACGGCTGGCCGGTGGACGTCAAGACCGGTGTCGCGAGAGTGGCGCTGGCCAACGACGTTCCGGTGATCCCGGCGGCGCGGTGGGGCACGCGGGAGATCCTCGACACCAGGCGCAGGCGGTTCCGGCCGTTCCCACGCAAGCCCGTCGACATGGTCATCGGCGCGCCGATCGACCTGAGTGCCTACCGCGACAAGGAAATCGACGGCGCCGTGCTGCGCGAAGTCACCGAGGTCGTGATGGACCGCGTGCGGGAGTTGCTGAAAGAACTGCGCGCGTGAACATCGTGCGGGTGTCGAAGTTCCTGTCACGGCACCTGCGACACCGGCCCGGCGACATCGGGCTCGTGTTGGACGAAGGCGGCTGGGTTGACGTCGACAACGTGCTGGCGGCCTGTGCCCGGCACGGTGTCGTGCTCACTCGAGAAGAGCTGGAGCTTGTCGTGGAGAGCAACGACAAGCGTCGGTTCACCATGGTGGGAAACAGGATCCGGGCGAACCAGGGGCACTCGGTCACTGTCGACCTGGGACTTGCCGCTCAGCAGCCACCCGATCAGCTGTACCACGGGACGGTGGCAGCCAAGCTTGACCGCATCCGTGCCGAGGGATTGAAACCGATGGCGCGCAACGACGTCCACCTGTCATCCGATGTGGAGACAGCGGAACGTGTCGGCGCCAGAAGGGGAAAGCCGATCATCCTTACCGTGCAGGCGAAAGCCATGCACGACGAGGGCCACGAGTTCAGGCTCACCGTGAACGGCGTGTGGCTCGTGGCCGAGGTTCCCCCTCGATTCCTTCAGTGACAGCAGTTTCCACGTCCAGCCAGGTCGGTGTGGCGACAACCCATTCGGGCGGACCGGCTTTCTGTACACCGAACAGGTAGAGGTGTTCGACGAGCCCACGCAGGTGGCCCAGCACGTCCCGCCGGTCGTCAATGAAGTGTGTGACGCCAAGCTGCCTGCAGTGCACGGCTTTCTCCGGGCGTTTTCGGCAGAACCGAACGTTGGCACGGGGAATCCCGGTCGCCGACCAGAAACCGTTGTGGTCCATCCATTGCAAGGTGCGTTCCTGGGTCCTTTCGCCTGCTTTGGACACGATCCAGACCTTGCCGTCGAACACCTCGACCAGCCGGGCGAGCGTGTCGAACGCGTCCGGCATCGCCAGGGTGCGCATCGCGTCCTCGACGGATCCGGTGAGGAACACCGTGTCGTCCCCGCCGGGGTGCGACGCGCCGTCGTTGATCACTCGGCCGAAGTCCACGCCGAGTCTTGGTTCCTTGTTCATGCGTTCAGCGTGCGGGACCGCATGCTCAAACTGAACTAGCGAAGTCCCGCTGTCTATAGTTTGAAACTATGTTTCCCGGTGAGTCGCTGCCCGCGTTCCTGGTGTTCGCTGAGCGGTTGAACTTCACCGCCGCCGCGCGCGATCTGCACATCTCGCAGCCCGCCCTGCACGTCAAGGTGCGGAAGCTGGCCGAGGCGGTCGGCCATCCGCTGTACATGCGGCACGGCAGGCGGCTGGTGCTGACCGCCGAAGGTGAGGCGCTGGCGCGGTTCGCCCGCGAACGCGCGGACCAACTCGACCAGTTCCTCGGACAACTGTCCGGTGAGCAGCGCAGGGTCACGCTCGCGGCCGGGCAGGGCGCCTACCTCTACCTGCTCGGAGACGTGATCGCTCGCGAGTCCGAGCGTCTTCGCCTGTTCACCACGTCCAGGGCGCGGACGCTGGCGCTGGTTCGGGACGGACGTGCGCACCTGGGCGTGTCGGTGTTGGACGAGCTGCCCGACGACCTGGACACAGTGAAGCTCGCGACCTTCGACCAGGTGCTGGTGGTCGCTCCCGGGCATCCGCTGGCCGGGAGGGAGCAGGTCCGGCTGGCGGAGCTCGCCGGGATGCGGATGGTGCTGCCGCTGCCCGCGCAGCCGTTGCGCGTGGCGCTGGAACGGCTGCGGTCGGTCGCGGACTTCGAGTGGGAGGTCGCGGTCGAGGCGGGCGGCTGGCCGCTGATGCTGCATTTCGTCGAGCTCGGTGTCGGCGCCGCGGTCGTCAACGGCTGTGTGCGCACCGACCTGCCGAAAGTTCGGATCGTCGATGTGCCGCCGGTGCCGTACTACGCGATCCACCGGCCGGGTGCGCCCGCCGACCGGCGAGTGGCGCAGCTGCTGGCCCAGATCCGTCAGTCGCTTGGTTCAACGTGAAACAACGGGGATGATCGTGCACGTGACTCAGGCGGCTGGTGTGGTCTTGGCGGGCGGATCCGGCACTCGTGTCGGACGGGAAATCAACAAGGTCTACCTGCCGATCGCCGGTCGGCCGATCCTGGCGTGGTCACTCGATGCGTTCGCCTCCCACCCTGACATCGGTGCGGTGGTCCTCGTCGCACGGCCGCAGGACGTCGAGCACGTCGAGCAGGTCGTCGACGGGATGGACGTCGACGTGGTGCCCGGTGGTGACACCCGCCAGGGCTCCGAACTCGCCGCGTTGCGGCACCTGTCCGGCCGGATCTCCGCCGGTGAGATCGACACTGTCCTCATCCACGACGGTGCCCGCCCGCTCGTCAGTGCCGATCTTGTTGCGGAAGTCCTGCGGGCTGCGAGAAAGTACGGCGGCGCGATCCCCGGCATGGTCAGTGCGGACCTCGGGCTCGCGACCGACGACGGCCATGTCCTGCCGATCACCGATGAGCTCGTCGCGGTCCAGACACCACAAGGCTTTCTGGCGGCGCCCCTGCTCGCTGCCTATGAGCAGGCGGCTGAGGAGGGGTTCGTGGGCACCGACACCGCGTCCTGTATCGAGCGGTTCACCGACATCCAGGTGCACTGGGTACCCGGTGAGCAGCGCAATCTCAAGGTCACGTTCGCGCACGACCTCGTTGTCGCCGAACGGATCCTGGAGTCGCGGTGACCCTGCACGCGCACCTGCTGGACTCGCTCGGCCTCGCGCTGACCTCCGGCAGGTACCCCTCTGGCACGATCCTCCGTCTCGACGAGCTGACCACGCAGTACGGCGTGTCGAGGACGGTCGGCAGGGAGGCGGTTCGCGTCCTGGAGGCGTTGCGGATGGTGCGCAGCCGACCCAAGATCGGCCTGATCGTCCGGCCCGCCACCGAGTGGAACCTGTTCGACCCCCAGTTGATCCGCTGGCGGCTGGCCGGAGCCGACCGCCGGGAACTGCTCAGGCAGATGTCCCAGTTACGGGCCGCGGTGGAACCGGTCGCCGCGGGCCTGGCCGCCACGAACGCGTCCGACGAACAACGCGGTGAGCTGTTGCGACTGGCCGACCAGATGCGTGACCAGGCGATCGCCGGTGACCCGCACGCGTTCATCGAGATCGACATCGACTTCCACCGGCTGGTGTTCGTCGCGTCCGGCAACGACCTGTTCGTACACGTCGGCGAGGTGACCACCGAGGTGCTGCACAGCCGGGCCGAACTGCGGCTGTTTCCGCCGAACCTGCAGAACACGGCGCTGGAATGGCACCTGCTCGAAGCCGACGCCATCGCGGGCGGCGACGCCGTCGAGGCGGAACGGGTTTCCCGCTGCATCGTGCTCGACTCCGCGGCCGAGGTGGACCGCCTGCTGGAAACCTGAGTCCTGGCAGCGCCGGGCCAGGACCCAGGATCCTGCTCTCAGCTGGTTGTCGCGGTCTGCTTCCGCTTGTTCCACAACCGGGCAAGGGTCCACGCACCCGGTCCGAAGAACGCGATCAGCAAGAAGGTCCAGCTGTAGACCGCGGCGAGTTCGCCACCGTTCACCATCGGCCACAACCCCCTCGGGGTGTGGCTGAAGAAGTACGCGTACGCCATCTCGCCGGAGCAGATCACCGCGGCCACCCGGGTCCCGATCCCCAGGATGACGGCGGTACCCGCGACGACTTCGATCACGGCCGCGTACCAGTTGGGCCAGGCCCCGAACGCCACAACCTTGTCAACGGGCACACCGAACAGCTTGGTGGTGCCGTGACAGACGAACAGGAACCCGACGACAATCCGAAACAGTGAGAGCAGGTCCTCCCTGCGCCTCAGGACGTTGTTCATCCATACCCCTTACGTATGCAGGATTAGCAAGGTGCGAACGCATTTACGCCGCGCGAATCAAGAAGGTTCAGTGAGGTGCTGCGACGTCGCCCACATCGGTTCTGGTTGACTGGCGCACCTATGAAGCGAGTGACTTCAGCCCTGCTGCTGGCGTGCTGCCTGGTCGGCTGCTCGACCGGCCCCAACGCCGGGCCAACACCCCCGACTACGCAGCGCACACAGAACCCGCCGACGACGACCCAGCCGGAAGGGCCACCACCGGCCCCGGAGCCCGTGGCCGACGGACCATGCCCCTACCTGGAGAGCGCCTTCGTCGCGCAGGCCAACGGCCAGCGCGCCACCAAGGTCAGGGTCTCGGCGGACAAACCACACCCGACCTGCTTCTTCTACCGCGCGGACGGCAACGTCCAGCTGACCGTCCGGATCTACGTCGGGACGGCGAAGAACGCCAAGGCCCTGGTCGACGAGGCAGCCCCGATCAACACCACCAACCCGGCAAGCGCACCAGCAGGCTGGAAGGGCGGATCGCTCGGCACGGACAAGGGCTCGGTCTACGCCGTGGCCAAGGACACCATGGCGGTGATCGTGACCAGCAACCAGGCGCAGTCCATCAAAGCCCGCCAGGTCGCTGAAAAGGCCATCTCCACGCTGGGACTCTAGAAACCCGGGTCAGCCGGTTGTGTGTCTGTGTTTGCGGGGGAAGACAAAAGAGATGCCTCGCCGGCGGGCAGGCCTCCAAGAGGGGACACCACAAACACTTCGTCTCTCGCCCGGTTCGCTCAGCCCACGTGACTTCCTGGGTCAAGTGGGGGGCGCGGGGCGTCCCTCCCGTATGTCCTGCCGGAGGAAACCACGACGTGCCGGGAGATCGGTATCGCCTGCGCTGTGGGTCGGTTTGCGTAGGCCGACCTCCCGACACGCCATGGTATGGCTACGCCCAGGCCATACGGGAGGGACACCCCACGAACCACACCCCTGCGCTGGCGCGCACGCCGCAAGCCGCTGCGCCTGCACATTCGCGCGCGTCGAACATCCCCTGCGCACGCGCGCTCTATCTGGCGCTCTTGCGTGCGGCGGGCGTCCTCCAGTCGGAACCTGCGCTGCGCACACCACCCACGCGCGACCGGCCGACTGCGCGACTTTGACGGACCCCGCCCTTGGGATGGGCGGGGGCTGTCCTGGAGGCGCTGGCTTGGCGGCGGGAAGTTTTCGTGGGTGGGTGAACAGGGGTTCGCTTAGGTCAGTTCTTTTGCTGCGGTGTTGTCTTCGCCGGTTGTGGGCGGCCGTTCTCCTGCTGCTTCGCCGTGTCGGTCGGGGTCGGCTTCTCGTCCTCCGTGCGCGGCTCCGGCGTGAAAGGTTCTTCTTCCTCCTGCTGGGCGCCTGCCTTGGAACGGACCACCACGACAGTGCCCGCTGCGGCGACGAGCAGGGCGATCAGCCATGGCCAGCGGCGGCGGCGCTTGGTCTCCGTGCCGGTCAGCTGCTGTGCCGTCTCCTTGGCCGTTGTCCTGGCCTTCTTGGCGGACTTCGTCAGGTCCTTGCGGGTCGCCTTGGCCTTGCGAGCCAGCTTGCGGCGGGTTCGGCGGGTCTTGGTCGCGACCTCCCCAGCGCTTTCGACCAGCTTGTGCTCAACCCGGCGGACCGCGTCGACGGCCTTGTCCACCGCCTCTGGGGCCCGAGTCATGTGCCTTCACCTCGTCATTGGGTCGCGGGTAGTTCTCTTCACAGACAGGTTCCCCATACTGCCCCTTCCGAACCGTTCCCGCTCCGGATGGCACGATTGACACGTGGCAGACAGCAACGAATCACTCGTCGGGATCAAGGTCACGGCCACCCTGCAGACTACGCTCGGTGACATCCGGATCGCCCTGTTCCCCGACTACGCCCCGAAAACCGTGAAGAGCTTCGTCGGGCTCGCCGAGGGCACGAAGGAGTATTCGCCGCAGAACGCACAGGGCGGCACGTCCGGCCCCTACTACGACGGGTGCCTTGTCCACCGGATCATCGACAACTTCATGATCCAGAGCGGCGACCCGACCGGCACCGGCCGCGGCGGCCCCGGCTTCACCGTGCCGGACGAGTTCACCGCCGAGGTGCAGTTCAACAAGCCGTACCTGCTGGCCATGGCCAACATCAACAGGCCGAACACGAACGGCTCGCAGTTCTTCATCACGGTCCGGCCGACGCCACACCTGAACTTCAAGCACACGATCTTCGGCGAGGTGACCGACCAGGAGTCGCGCAACGTCGTCGACGCCATCTCCCGCGTCGAGACCGCGGGCGAGGACCGGCCGGTCCAGGACGTCGTGATCAACCGAGTGGTCATCGAGCGTGACTGACCAGGTCTGCGTGCGCCACCCGGACCGGCCGACGGGTCTGCGCTGCGTTCGGTGTGAACGGCCTTCGTGCCCGGAGTGCCTGCGCGAGGCCTCCGTCGGGTACCAGTGCGTCGACTGCGTGAACGAGGGCAGGCGAACGCAGCGCCGCGCGGTGACGGTGGCCGGCGCGGAGGTGAACGCCAAACCGCTCGTCATGCCGGTTCTGCTTGTGCTCAACCTGGCGATCTTCGTGCTGAACTCCGTTCAGGCGCAGAGCGTCAAGAGCAACGACGCGTCGTTCTCGTTCGAGATCGGCATGCTGTGGCCGCCCGCGGTCGCCGGTGGCGAGTGGTGGCGGCTGATCACCAACGGGTTCCTGCACTTCGGGTTCGTGCACCTGATCGTGAACATGGTGTCGCTGTACATCATCGGCCGTGAGTTGGAGGTGCTGTTCGGCCGGATCAGGTTCCTCGCCGTCTACCTCGTGTCGCTGCTCGGCGGCAGCGTGGCGGTCTACCTGTTCTCCACCCCGGGGACGACCACGGTCGGTGCGTCCGGCGCCATCTTCGGCCTGATGGGTGCGCTGGCGGTGGCGGTGTTCCGGCTGAAGCTGCCGGTCGGGCCCGCACTGGGCATCATCGCGCTGAACCTGGTGTTCACGTTCACGATCGCCAACATCTCGATCTTCGCCCACATCGGTGGCCTGGTCACCGGCGTGCTGGTCGGGGTGGGACTGCTCTACCCACCGGCGGCGATCCGGACGAAGGTCCAGGTCGCCACCCTGGCGACCGTCGTCGTGGTGCTGGTCGGGCTCGCGGTGGTGCGTGGCAACCAGTTCCCGAACCCGGCGGAGTGCGTCTACACGAACTCGCAGATGCGGTGCTTCTCGTCAGGTTCGTAGGTCGCGCAGCGCGTCGGCGACGTCCTCAGGGGGCGTGCCGAGGTCGAGCCAGCCGAGGACGACCAGGTCGTCCTCGGCGTCGAGCTCCAGGGTGCTCACCTGGCGGCCGAGCCTGCGGGTCCGGACCAGCCGGACGTTGACCTCGGCCCAGCTCCACTGCCGCGTGCCCGCGAGCCTGCGCAGCCGCAGGCCGTTGCTGTCGGCGGCCAGCCGCGGCCGCGCGAGCGTGCCGTGCAGCGCGAGCAGGGCCGCGACCAGCGCGGCCAAGCCGACCAGGATGCGCCCAGCCGTGTCGTCGGAGAGCGCCGCCCACGCCACACCGCCGACTGTCGCGACCCAGCCGATGGCGACCAGGAGCGGTGGCGGTGACCAGACATGAGGGGTCTTTGGTGACGTCACGTGACGATGCGTCCTACTTATCCACAAGAGTTGTCCACACTGGGGATGAGTTACATCCTTGTGGTTCAGTAACGCTGGGCTGAACGAGGGAATACTGGCATCCCACTACCGGGTGAACAACGGGGTCAGCGCCACCGCATGGTCATCAGCAGGCCACCGATCATCAGCGCGAACCCGATCGCGAAGTTCCAGTTGCCCAGGTCGTTCATGAAGGGGATGCTCGGCCCCGCGATGTAGTTGACCACGAGCCAGGCAAGCCCGATGACCATCACACCGAGCATGACGGCGATGTACAGCGGATGCGAAGGGCCGCCCCCACGCACCTTCACCGGGGTACGGCGATCGCTGGTTGGCGCCGTGTAGACGCTCTTCTTGCGAACCTTGGACTTGGGCATCGTCGTGTCCTCGCCTGGCGTTATGCGTGCGTTTACGGGCGGCGCACGGAGGTCCGCAACCACCACCGTGTGAACACGTTAACGTAGTCGAAAAGGCTCGCGAACCACCAGGGGAGTACGAGTGGCAACTCACGAGGGTGAGAACGACTCCGGACGCCTGTACGGCGACCTGGGTGATCGTCCGCCACAGCCCGCCGACAGGGCGCGGAACGTGGTGCGTAACGTCGGCGAACTGCTGATCACCGCGGGCATGGTGGTCCTGCTGTTCGTGGTCTACGAGCTCTACATCACGGACCTCTTCTCCGCAGGCAAGCAACGCGAGGCCACCGCTGCGCTCGACGACCGCTGGGGACACCCCGGATCGGACGTCGTGGAAGGCGGCGAACGGACCAACAAGACCGAGCTGGAGGACGGCAAGGGCTTCGCCAAGCTGTACATCCCCAAGTTCGGACCGGATTTTCACTTCACAGTGCTCGAAGGCACCAGCGACAAGACGCTGGAGAGCGGCCCGGGCCACTACAAGGGAACAGCGCTGCCGGGCGATCACGGCAACTTCGCGGTCGCCGGGCACCGAGTGGGCAAGGGCGCGCCCTTCAACGACCTCGACCTGCTTCAATCCTGTGACGCAATCGTGATCGAAACCTCGACCAGCTGGTTCGTCTACCGGATGCTGCCCAAGGAGGACGAGGCCAAGACGTGGGAGTCGCTGCGGACCAAGAGTCCCCGCTGCGAGAAGGTCAACCCCCTTGGCGCGGACTACTCGAAGGTCTTCGGCCGGGACATCGTCAAGCCTTCCCAGGGTGGCGTGATCTCGCCAGTGCCCTACGCCCCCGCGGGCACCAAGCCGGGCGCCGCGCTGCTCACGCTGACCACGTGCCACCCGAAGTTCTCCGATGCCCAGCGGCTCATCGTGCACGCCGTGCTGACCAACCAGGAAGCCAAGAACCCGGGCAGTTCCGAGACGCCGCCAGCGCTGCAGGAGAATGACTGATGTACGGATGGATCTGGCGCAAGCTTCCCGGGCCGTTGGCGGTCAGGATCACTATCGCCACGATCCTTGTTCTCGGCGTGGTGGCTCTGTTGTTGTTCGTTGTTTTTCCGTGGCTTGAGCCCAAGCTGTGGTTCAACAATGTGACCACCGAGCAGTGAGCTGAACGAACCGTTTCGTCAGAAGTGGTTCGGCAGGTCTGTGAAGCGTTCCAGGTGCAGGATCCCCTGGTCCTGGGGGTCCAGCACCTCCTCCTCCAATATCCATGTGTGGATGTTGGGGATGAAGACCGCGTTCATTCCCGCCGCTCTTGCCGACAGGATGTCGGATTTCGGCGAGTTTCCGATCATCCAGGTCGTGTCGATGTCCAGTGCCAGGTCCTTCGTGAGCTTCCGGTAGGTTTCCGGGTCCTTCTCCGGGACTATGTGGATGCTCTTGAAATGGTGGGCGAGGCCGGAGCTGTCGATCTTGCGCTGTTGCTCGTCCGTCGCGCCCTTGGTGAGCATCAGCATTTCGTGTCTTGTGCCCAGCTCCGTGAGGGTTTCCGGGACTCCGCTGATCAGTTCCACCTTGTGGTCGATGAGGGCGACTGCCAGTTCTTCGATCTGCCTGCTCTCCGCGTCCGTCACTTCGCGCTGGTAGAGGTGCAGAAAGGTGTCGCTGAGGTTTCGCAGCAGGGCCTTTGTCCCGTAGCCGACGGTCGCTATGTTCGCGCGCTCGATGTCGTCCAGGATCGGCCTCAGTTCCGCCTTGTCCATCGTGGGGTGGGCCAGCCAGTCGAGGAAGTCGTTGATCACTCGCTCGAACAGGACGTTGTTCTCCCACAGGGTGTCGTCCGCATCGAAGATCAGCACAGTGTGCAGGGTACGGACAAAGTGGTACGGCCGCACCACTTTATCGGAGGATGAGGCGGCGACCACGCGAACGCTGTCCACTCAGGCGCGCGACGGAAACATCATCGCTTGGTCTCGACGCGGCCGAATAGCATTGGCGCCATGCGCGTACTGGTGGTCGACAACTACGACAGCTTCGTCTACAACCTGGTCCAGTACCTCGCCCAGCTGGGTGCGGAATGTGTCGTGCTCCGCAACGACTCTCCCGAACTGGGCCTCGACGGGGTTGACGGCGTGCTGGTCAGTCCAGGGCCGGGGACCCCTGAGCGCGCGGGGCGGAGCATCGAGCTGATCAAGCAGGCTGCTGAGCAGCGGGTGCCCGTTCTGGGCGTGTGTCTCGGGCATCAGGCCATCGGCGTGGCGTGGGGTGCGACGGTTGACCGCGCGCCGGAGCTGCTGCACGGCAAGACCAGTCAGGTCCACCACTCCGGTGCCGGTGTGCTCGCCGGTCTGCCCGACCCGTTCACCGCCACCCGCTACCACTCGCTGACTGTGCTGCCGGAGACCATCTCGGACGAGTTCGAGGTCACCGGCAGGACCGAGACCGGCATCGTGATGGGCATGCGCCACCGCGAACTGCCGATCGAAGGCGTCCAGTTCCACCCCGAATCGGTGCTCACAGACGGCGGACACCGGATGCTGGCCAACTGGCTCGCGGCCTGCGGCCACCCTGTCGCTGAGAACAAGGTGGCCGACCTGGAGCGGGGCATGCGGACCCTGACCGAGGCCGCCGTCCTGCGTTGACCCGCCATGGGTCAGACCGCTTCGGAGTAACCGTCCTGGGCTAACAGTTCGGCGACGTCTGGGTGTCGCCTGCGGGGAACGACGGCGCGCCGGTTGGCCCGGTTGTCGTTGTCGTGCCTGTGCCGGTCGTGGGCTGCGTCGGGCAGTCGTCCGCCTTCTGGTCCTCGGTGCGCCACGTGGAGATCGTCTTGCGGGCCGTTTCCAGGTCGTTGACCGGGAAGCCCTCGTTGGCCTTGGTCTTGTTCGGCGTCCCGAGCTCGTCGACCCGCAGCGGCTTGCACGACGAGTTGTCGCCCGGCGCGCACGACCCTTCGACCTTGCGGTGCAGTTCCACGCCGAGCACGGTGCCGCGGACACCCTGGAACACCGAGATCTCCCCGGCGTCGCCCACACCGACGTAGTAGTTGGTGTAGGCGATGTACCGGATCGCGGCGCCCGCCAGCGCGAGCAACACCAGGACCGCCGCCACGGTGATCGCGATCCTGCGGCCCCGTTTCTTCGGCTTGCCGTTCGTCGTCGGCGACGGCTGCTGCAGCGTGGCCTGTGGCGGCTGCTTCGCGGGCATCGCGACCGGCTGCCGAGCCGGTGGCGTGGCCGGGCCGACCGGCTGCAGGCGGTTGCTCGACGACTCGAACGCCTGCGTGACCTGAGGCTCCTCGTCGACCACGTCGGCGACGATCACCGTCACGTTGTCCGGGCCACCGCCCTGCAGTGCGAGCTCGATCATCTTGTCCGCGCACGCCTGGCGATCCGGGATCTTCATGGTCTCGGCCAGCTTCTCGGTGCCGACCACGTCCGACAGTCCGTCCGAGCACAGCAGGTACCGGTCGCCCGTCCTGGTCTCGCGGACCTGGAGGGTCGGTTCGATCACCTCGTGGCCGACCAGGGCCCGCAGCACCAGCGAACGCTGCGGGTGCGTGAGCGCCTCCTCCGCGGTGATGCGGCCCTCGTCCAGCAGTGACTGCACGAAGCTGTCATCCCTGGTGATCTGGTTGAACTGCCCGTCACGCAACAGGTACGTGCGGGAGTCCCCGATGTTCACCAGGCCGAGTCTGCCGCCGCCGAACAGGATCGCGGTCAGCGTCGTGCCCATGCCCTCCAGGTCCGGGTCCTGCTCGACCAGTTCGGCGATCGTGTTGTTGCCCGAGACGACCGCCTCGTGCAACTTGCCGAGCAGGTCGTCGCCGGGGACGTCCTCGTCGAGGGGCGCGAGCGCGGCGATGACGACCTTGCTGGCCACCTCACCCGCGGCGTGCCCGCCCATCCCGTCCGCGATGGCGAGCAGGTGCGGCCCGGCATACACCGAGTCCTCGTTGTTCGACCGGTGTAATCCACGGTCGCTACGTGCCGCGTACTTCAGAGCAAGGGTCATGGCCAGCGTGGACCCTCAACGGAGCCGGCCACCGCTGTGCGAAGTCGCCCAACCATTGCATTCCGCCTTTCCGGACACTGCGGTGCCCAGGTACCGCCAGGCCGAGATCTCGGGGCAACAACATACAAAACCATCGATCACACACCGCAGGGCGGCACGGTTAGCTCCCGCCGCTCGTCCCGATTCTTCTGAAGATCGTGACGTTGACCCGCTGGTTCTTCGCGATCTTCGACCCCGCCTGCGGGTCCTGCTCGTCCACCTGGCCGAGCTTGCTCGGATCGTTGGTGCTCTCCGGCTGGACGTTGAGCTCGCCGTTCCAGCCCGCGTTGCGCAGCAGCTGCCTCGCGGTGGCCTCGTTCTGGCCGACCAGGTTCGGCATCTCGATCTGGTTCGGGTCCGGCTGCTGCGTCTGCTGCGGGCCCTTGGAGACCTGGAGCGTGATCGTCGCGCCCGGCCTTGCCTTCTTCGGGTTCTGGGCGATCACGATGTCCTTGGGCTGGTCGGAGTCCGAGTCGCTGCGGGTGACGTTGAAGCCCTCGTTCTTCAAGTTGGCCTCGGCCGCCTTGAAGTCCTGGCCGACAACGTTCGGCACGTCCTGCACGGCAGGCTGCTTGCCGATGACCAGTGTGACCTTCGTGCCCTTCTGCACCTGGACCCCGATCGGCGGCGTGGTGTTCACCACCTTGCCGACCAGCTTCTGCTCGGAGGTCTCCTCAGTGGACTCGTCCGTCGCGGGCGTGAGACCGGCCTCGGTGAGGAGCCTCGCCGCTTCGGTCTTGTCCTTGCCCTTGACGTCAGGCACCGGCACCGCGCTCGCGCTACGCCCAATGGACAGCGTCACGGTCGTGCCCGGCTCGTACTTGCCCGGCAGTGGATCCTGGTTGACCACGTTGCCGACGTCCTCGATCTTGCACGGAGCAGGAGCCTGATTGGGGCCGGGCTCACACGGGACGTTGGCGATGTTGACCTTGAATCCCAGCTTGGTCAACGTCGTGCGGGCCTGGGCCTCCTGGCTGCCCTTCACCGGCGGCAGTTCCACCTGCTGAGCCCCGGTGTCCTTGCCGGACAACAGTTTCGTGGTCAACCAGATGCCGAGCACGATCACCGCGACGACGAGCAAGGTGATCAGCGCCGTCATCCACGCCTTGCGGCGCTTGCGTCTGCGTTCTTCCTCGTCCGAGTCGAAGCCGTCGTACTCGTCGGCCATCGAGTCCGGCCGGTGCCTGCCGCGCGGGGTGTCGTTGATCCGGGTCTGCTGGCCGAGCATCGCCGTGCGGTCGTCCTCGGTCATCACCATCGGCGCGGACGGGCGCTGCCCGGACAGCACGCGGACGATGTCCATCCGCATCTCCGCAGCCGACTGGTACCGGTTGGCCGCGCCCTTGGCCATGGCCTTGAGCACGATCGCGTCGAGTTGCGGGCTGACCCTGCTGTTGACCTGCGACGGTTTCCGCGGGTCCTCCCGCACGTGCTGGTAGGCCACGGCCACCGGCGAGTCACCGGTGAACGGCGGTTCACCGGTCAGCAGCTCGAAGAGCACACACCCGGTCGCGTAGACGTCGCTTCGGGCGTCGACAGTCTCACCACGGGCTTGTTCCGGGGACAGGTACTGGGCGGTGCCGATCACCGCGGCGGTCTGCGTGACGGCCGCCTGGCCGTCGTGCACCGCGCGGGCGATACCGAAGTCCATCACCTTGACCGCACCGGTCTTGGTGATCATCACGTTGGCGGGCTTCACGTCACGGTGGATGATGCCGTGCCGGTGGGAGAAGTCGAGCGCCGCGCAGACGTCTGCCATGATCTCCATGGCGCGCTGACCGGGCAGTGGTCCCTCGGTCTTGACGATGTCGCGCAGGGTCCGGCCGTCAACGTACTCCATCACGATGTACGGCAGCGGACCGTATTCCGTGCGTGTCTCACCGGTGTCGTAGACGGCGACGATCGCGGGGTGGTTGAGCGCGGCGGCGTTCTGGGCCTCGCGCCGGAAGCGTTCCTGGAACTGCGGGTCCCGTGCCAGGTCGGCACGCAGCACCTTCACCGCGACGTCACGACCGAGCCGAACGTCACGGCCTTTGTGAACCTCGGACATGCCGCCGTAGCCGAGCGTCTCGCCCAGCTCGTAGCGATTGGAGAGCAGTCGCGGTGTCGTCATCGCTGCGTAGTCCCGCTCCTAGTCAACTTCTCGGTCCCATCATGCCCGCTCTTGCCGGTCCGCCATGCCGTTTTCAACCAGGTGGCTGTCTGTCCGGGTCGCACTCGACAGTCACCTTCGACCCGTGGTCCACCTGTCCGATCGGTTTCACGCCTGTCACATAGCACGTCCGCAGGTCCTGTGACGGTTCGCCAGACAACCGTAGCGATCGAACATCTGGTTGCAGACCAGCCTCCCGTAACCGCTCCACCACTTCCGAGGCGGGGTGGCCGAGCAGCTCTCCGGCTTTCAGCTGGATCACGGCTGGCTGCGCCTGCCCACTCGGCTCACCATATGCCGGTCCGTCCGAGGGGAACGTAACCCCGGGGGTTGCCTGCGTGGCGCTCGGTGACACCGACGTGGGCGGGCCCGGCTTGCGTGAACTCGACCCGGCCAGCTTCGGAACAAGTACCCACACAACCAGCACGACCAACACCACCAGCAGCAACGCGAGCAGTGTCCAGAGCCACACGCGGCTGGTACGACGAGGCGGGCGCGGCGGCATCGGAAACGAGCCGGTGCCGTGCACCATCGGCGGGGGCACAGTGCTCGGTGCGATGCGCGGATGTGTGCCCGTATGGCTCACCGGGCTGACCGGGCCCACCGGATGCGACTGCGCCGCCGCGGCCAACGCCACGCTCGACGGCGTCGGCAGTGGGCGCCCGGCACGGACCGCGGCGACCGCCGCGGCGAACTCCCCGCCGTCGCTGTAGCGCTTGCGCGGATCCTTCACCAGCGTCGCGTCGATGACCGCTCGCGCGCCGGGCGGTACGTCCGGCGGCAGCGGCGGCGGGATGTCGCGGATGTGCATCATCGCCACCGTCACCGCGTTCTCCGACAGGAAGGGGCGGTGTCCCATAAGGCACTCGTACCCGACGACCGCCAGTGAGTACACATCGCTGGCCGGTTCGGCGTCGTGGCCGAGCGCCTGCTCCGGCGCGATGTAGTGCGCCGTGCCCATCACCATGCCCGACCGGGTCACCGGCGCCGCGTCGGCGGCCTTGGCGATGCCGAAGTCGGTCAGCTTCACCACCCCGGCCGGGGTGATCATGATGTTGCCCGGTTTGACGTCCCTGTGCACGTAGCCGCTGGTGTGCGCGGCCTGCAGCGCGATACCGGCCTGTTCGAGGATGTCCAGCGTCCGGTCGGCGTTGATCCGGCCCTCCCTGGCCAGGATCGTCGCCAGCGGCTCGCCTTCGACGAGCTCCATCACCAGGTACGCGGTGTCCTGCGGGCCGTCGGGCATCGCCGCCGTCTCGCCGTAGTCGTGGACGGACGCGATACCCGGGTGGTTGAGCGACGACATCGTCCGTGCCTCGGTACGGAACCGGTGCAGGAACTCGGCGTCACCGCACAACTCGGGCTTGAGCACCTTCACCGCGACAGAGCGGTCCAGGCGGGTGTCGGAGGCCTCCCAGACCTCGCCCATGCCGCCGACGGCGATGCGCCGCACCAACCGGTACCGGTCGGCAAGCAGCTGCCCCGACGTCAGCATGCTCACCTACCTCCGATTCCCGGCAACGCGTTGATGGCGGCCCGGCCGACGGACGCGGCCACCGAACCACCGGTCGCCGCGAGCCCTCTGTTGCCGCCGCTCTCCACAATGACGGCTACGGCTATCTGAGGGTTGTCCGCAGGGGCGAAAGCGACGTACCAAGCGTGCGGCGGAGTGGCCTTCGGGTCCTTGCCGTGTTCGGCCGTCCCGGTCTTCGACGCGATCGTCAACGTCTTGACCTTGCCGTTGCCGCTGGTGTTCTCCTCGGACTTCTTCATCATGTCGCGCAGGACCGTCGCGTTGGACGACGACATCGCCTTGCCCAACTCGTCCGCGTCGAACTTCGACATCTCCGACAGGTCCGGGGCCAGCACCTTCTGCACCAGCTGCGGGCGCATCAGCGTGCCGCCGTTGGCGATCGCCGCGACGACCATCGCGTCCTGCATCGGCGTCAGCCGGACGTCACGCTGGCCGATCCCGCTCTGGTACACCGACCCGGCGTCCGGCATCTGGCCGATGTGCGACTCCTCGACGCCCATAGGGATCTGCAGGTCGGTCTGGCCGATGCCGAACTTCCGCGCCTGGTCACGCAGCTTGTCCGGGCCGAGCTTGCCGGCCAGTTCGGCGAACGCGGTGTTGCACGACAGCGCGAGTGCGGTCTCCAGCGAGGCCGTCTGCTGGTCGGCGGGGCCGCAATGCCCTTTGTTGAAGTTCTCCAGGTCTGTCCTGGTTCCGGGCAGCTGCACGGTGTTCGCCGCGGTCAACTGGTCGTCCTTGGTCATGCCGTCCTGCAGTGCGGCCGCGGCGACCACGAGCTTGAACGTCGACCCCGGCGGGTAGACGTCCTGGATCGCCCGGTTGACCATCGGCCTGCTCTTGTCCTCGATGTACTTGGTCCTGGCCTCTTCCTGCTCGGCGCCGCTGTGCGAGGCCATCGGGTTCGGGTCGTAGGACGGCGTGGACACCATCGCGAGGATCTCGCCGGTCTGCGGGCGGATCGCGACGACCGCACCGGTGTAGCCGCTGCCGGTTCCCGGGTTGGTCATCGCGTCGTACGCGGCCTGCTGCACCCGGGAGTCGATCGTGGTCTGGATGTTGCCGCCACGCGGGTCGCGGCCGGTGATCAGGTCCGACAGCCTGCGCACGAACAGCCGGTCGTCCGAGCCGTCCAGGATCTCCTTCTCGGTGCGCTCCAGCGCCGACGGGCCGTATCGGATCGAGTAGAACCCGGTGACCGGCGCGAACGCCGCGCCGAGCGGGTACTGGCGGCGGAACGGCAGCGAGTCGGCGGTCGGCGTGACCGACGCGATCAGCTTGCCGTCACTGGTGATGATCTTGCCGCGCTCGCGGGAGTACTCCGCGAAGCGCACCCGCTGGTTGCGCTGGTCGGCCCGGTAGTCGTCGGCCTTGACCATCTGGATGTAGGTGATGTTGCCCAGCAACAGCAGGACCATCGCGAGCATGGCCAGGCCGACCCGGCGAAGAGGTGTGTTCATGTCGGCCGCTCCACCATCACCGTGCTGGCCTCCGCGATTGGTGCCTGCTGAACCGGCCGCGGGCGCGACCCGGTCTGTGGCCGCCGCGCGGCGTCGGAGATCCGCAGCAGCAGGGCTATCAGGATGTAGTTCGCCAACAGCGACGAACCACCGTACGACAGGAAGGGCGCGGTGATACCCGTCATCGGGATCAGCGCCGTCACGCCGCCGACCACGACGAACAGCTGCATGACGATGGCGAACGAGAGGCCTCCGCCGAGCAGTTTGCCGAAACTGTCGCGGACGGCAACCGCGCTGCGCAGCCCGCGCATGGCCAGGATCATGTACACCAGCAGCAACGCGGCCAGGCCGATGAAGCCGAGCTCCTCGCCGATCGCCGCGGTGATGAAGTCGGTGTTCGCCGCAGGCACGATGTCCGGCCGTCCGGCGCCGAGCCCGGTACCCGCCATCCCGCCGGTGCCGAGCCCGAACAGGCCCTGCGCGATCTGGAAGCTGCCACCGTCCCGCTGGTAGACAACCGGGTCCATCGGCGACAGCCAGTTCGCCACCCGCTGCTGGACGTGCGTGAACATCGAGAACGCGACCAGCGCGCCACCGATGAACAGCGCAAGGCCGATGATCACCCACGCGACGCGTTCGGTCGCCACGTAGAGCATCGCGAGCACGATGCCGAAGATCAGCAGCGAGGTGCCGAGGTCCTTCTCGAAGACCAGGACGCCGATCGCCACTCCCCACGCGACCAGGATCGGGCCGAGGTCGCGCGCCCGCGGCAGCTCCAGCCCGAGAAACCGGCGTCCGGCGACCATGAACAGGTCACGCTTGGACACCAGGAACGAGGCGAAGAACACCATCAGCAGGATCTTGGCGAACTCACCCGGCTGGATGTTGAGGAAGCCGAGCTTCAGCCACACCTTGGCGCCACCGGCCTCGGACAGCGACCGCGGCAGCATCGCGGGCAGGGCCAGCGCGAACAGACCGACCAGACCGGCGGTGTACCCGTACTTGGCCAGCACGCGGTGGTTCTTCACCAGGTACAGCACTGCCAGGAACAACACCAGCGAGATCGCCGTCCACATCACCTGCTTCGGCGCGGCCGCGGTGTACTCCTTGGCCTTGGCGATCGCCTGCTCGGACTTGGCCAGGTCGATCCGGTAGATCATCACCAGGCCGAACCCGTGCAGGATCGCCACGCACGGCAGGATCAGCGGATCCGCGTACGGCGCCAGCCACCGCACCGCGAGGTGCGCGATCGTGAACATCGCGAAGAACGCCAGGCCGTACCAGAGGACCTGGATCGTCAGCTCTTGCTTCTGGTTGATCGAGACCAGCGTCAGCGCGCCGGTGACGAGGGCGGCGGCGAAGGCGAGCATCCACAACTCCGTGCCGCGCCGCGTCGGGGCGGCAGGCGGCATCGCGGGGTTGCTGTGATTGCCCTGCCCGGTCGCCGTCGCCGGACCCGCACCGACGGGAACCGGTTGCGCCATCAGCCGCCGCCACCCTTGGTGTGCTCGGGTCGGCAGTCCACGCCAGGACGCGGCGGTGACGACGGCATGGTGCCCGCCACATCAGGGTTCGCCGGGTCTGACGGCGGCGCGGACGTCGCCGACTGGTTCTGTTGTTGCTGTTGCTGTGTGCTCGCGTCCGGGCACGGATCGAGCACGTTCTCGGTCCGCAGCCGGTTGATGAACTCACGAGCCTCGTTCAGGCTGCCATAGGTGTTGCTCTCACTGAGCACAGTGGCCTTGCCCGTCTCGTCGAGTTGGTCGACGTAACGCTTGTTGCACTTCTCCAGCGCCGGGTCGCACGACCCCTGCAGCTCACGCTGCAACGGGACACCGAGCACACTGCCGGGAACGCCCTGGAAGATCGTGATCTCACCCTTGAACTGCCCGGTTCCCTCGCCGACGTAGTAGTTGCGCAGCACGAAGTACCGGATCGTGAACCCACCCGCGGTGAGCAGCGCCACCACGGCGAGGATGAGCGCGGTGACCTTCAACCGCTTGCGGCCCTTGGCCTTTGTGTCGTCCGGCTCGGGCTGGTCGATCTTGCGCGGCTCCGGCCGTGGCTGCGACGCCGCGGTCATCGCCGCGGCACGGGATGCCGACGAGTCCGGCGGAGGCGGATCCTCCCTGCCGTCACCAGCCGCGCCGCCGACGATCGGGTCGTCGTCGCCGTAGTCCACGTCGACCACGTCAGCGACGATCACCGTGATGTTGTCCGGACCGCCACCCCGCAGGGCCAGGTCGATCATCCGGTCGGCGCACGCCTGCGGCTCGGGGATCTCGATCGCCTCGGTCAGCGTCTCGAAGCTCACCACCGACGAGAGACCGTCGGAGCACAGCAGATACCGGTCGCCCGCACGAGCCTCCCGGACCGTCAGGCTCGGCTCGACGTCGTGCCCGGTCAACGCACGCAGCAGCAACGACCGCTGCGGATGGCTCGACGCCTCCTCCTCGGTGATCCGGCCCTCGTCGATCAACGACTGCACGAACGTGTCGTCATGCGTGATCTGCGAGAACTGATCGCCGCGGCGCATGTACGCACGCGAGTCGCCGACGTGCACAAGGCCGATGCGGGTCCCGGCGAACAGCATCGCCGTCAACGTCGTGCCCATGCCGTCGAGCTCGGGATCGGTCGACACCATGTCGGAGATCGTGTTGTTGCCCGCGATCGTGGCGTCACGCAGCGGGCCGAGCAGATCCTCACCGGGCGTGTCGTCGTCCAACGGCGCCAACGCGCCGACAACCACCTTGCTCGCCACCTCACCGGCGGCGTGTCCCCCCAGCCCGTCCGCCAGCGCGAGCAGGCGCGGTCCGGCGTACACGGAGTCCTGGTTGTTCGAACGCACCAGGCCCCGGTCGCTGCGGGCCGCATATCGGAGGACAAGGGTCATGAGCGCAGCTCGATCACCGTCTTGCCGATGCGGATAGGAACCCCCAGCGGCACCCGCATGGGCGCCGTCACCTTCGCTCGATCCAGGTACGTCCCGTTGGTCGACCCCAGATCCTCGACATACCAGTCAGTACCGCGCAGCGAGATCCGCGCGTGCCTGGTCGACGCGTAGTCGTCGTCCATCACGAGCGTCGAGTCGTCCGCCCGGCCGATCATGATCGGCCGCCCGTCCAACGAGATCCGCGTACCCGAGAGTGCGCCGTGCGTCACCACGAGTTGCCGGGGCGCCTTGCCCCGCGCCTTGCCGGATTTGTCCCGGCGAAAGCCGGGTATACCGACCTTCAGGCCTGACGCCGCGTACAAGTCCGAACGGACAATGCGCAGCGCGGCCACCACGAACAACCAGAGCAGGACAAGGAACCCTGCTCTGGTCAGCTGCATCACCAGCTCTGGCACCACGTGTTGTGACCGCTCCCTAAAAATCGCAGCCGACACCGCTTGAATACAGAGACTGTATTCAAGCCCTGCGAACGACTGAACGTCAGCCCTGGGTGCGGAACACCAGCGACGAGTGACCGATGCGGATGACGTCGCCGTCAGCCAGTTGCCACGTCTGCACCGGAGTGCCGTTCACCGTGGTGCCGTTCGTCGAACCGAGGTCCGCGAGTGTGGCACTCTGGCCATCCCACGTGATCTCGAGGTGACGACGGGAAACACCGGTGTCGGGCAGCCGGAAGTCCGCGTCCTGACCACGGCCGACCACGTTCCCGCCCTGCTTCAGCGAGTACGTCCGGTTCGACCCGTCGTCCAACTGCAGGCTCGCGGACAGCTGACGCGGCCCGGTCTGCACGGCAGGCGGCGCATAACCCTGCTGGCCATACGGGTCGGCCTGCTGACCGTACGGGTCCTGCTGGCCATAGCCACCCTGCTGGCCGCCGTAGCCGCCGCCTTGCTGAGGGTAACCACCCGGCTGCTGACCGTAACCCTGGTCGTAGCCCTGCTGGCCGCCGTAACCGCCGCCTTGCTGAGGGTAACCCTGGTCATAGCCGCCACCTTGCTGCGGCTGCTGGCCGTAACCCTGGTCATACCCGCCGGGCTGCTGGCCGTAACCGCCGGGCTGCTGACCGTAACCCTGGTCGTAGCCGCCACCCTGCTGCTGGCCGTAACCCTGGTCGTAGCCGCCCTGCTGCTGCTGGCCGTAACCCTGCTGGCCGTACCCCTGCTGGTCGTATCCGCCCTGCTGCTGCGGAGGCTGGCCGTAGTTCTGATCGTTGCCGTATTGGTTCTGGCCGTATCCGTACTGGCCTTGCTGGCCGTACGGGTCACCCTCAGGCGGTTGGCCGTAGCCGGGAGGCTGGCTCATGGATCGGTCTCCTGCGTTGCGAGGTGATGCCGGCCGTCGGCTTACGTCAGGGTCGACGGACGAGCGTGTTCGGAACTGTCCGGTGTGCAGAGCATCGGAGCGCTCCAGGGAGACTACGACGTCACCGTAGGTGTCCCACCCGTGCTCGACGAGATTCTCCGAGATGACGTCCGTGAGCAGCGTGATGATGCGTTCCTCATCCACTGCGAGCCGATCGTGGTCCGCCTGCCCCAACTGCACGACGTAGTGGTTGGGGGCCAGCAGCCTGCCACCGGCCAACTCACGAACGTTGTCCTCGGTCTCCCGCTGAAGCGCCTGTGCGACCTCCTGCGGCACAACGTTGCCACCGAACACACGCGCGAAGGTATTACCCACGATGCCTTCGAGCCTGCGCTCGAAGCGCTGCACGAGGCCCACAGATCATCCCTCCACACGTACGCTCCTTCCCCGATCGTATCCGGGTGCGGCCCGAGAGACACCGGGATGTTCCAACCCCCCGCAAACTGCCCCCAAACACCGTGCTACGCTTCCGCGGTCACTTCAGGGCGAGTGGCGGAATGGCAGACGCGCACGGTTCAGGTCCGTGTGTCCGAAAGGACGTGAGGGTTCAACTCCCTCCTCGCCCACGAGACGACTGACGGCCCCTGCTCGGTGCTTCGCACCTTCGCTCGGGCCGTCTCGTCATTATATTGGGGGGCCGAGCCCCCCAAACCCCCCACGGTGCTTGCTCCGCACCTTCCAGCGCTGGTTGCGCTTCGCTTTCACCAGCATTGCGGCTTCGCCTCCGACCGATCGGCTTCGCCGCTCGTTTCCACTGGCTATGTGGCTTCGCTGCCGACAGTCAACAGACTGCGCTTGGAAGGCAATGGTGGGGTTGGTCGGAAACGACCTTGGGGGTTTGCGTTTTGGTTTGGGGGTGGGTTTGTGGGATTGGTTCGGTTGGCGGCCCTTTTGGGCGGGGAACTACACCCTTGTCATTCACTCTATTGTGGCGGGGGTCACTTTTACTGGTAGTGGTTGTGGTGGGTGACCGCCCATCTTCTTCTCACCCGGACGGCGGCATCGTGGGGCTGAAGTCGGTTAGCGGCTCATCGACCGGTCACCGCGCGCTCGGCGCCGTCGGTCGCAGGTAGGTCGGAACTCGGATCCTTCGGGGTTGCTCAGCTGGTACCAAATTCCATGTACCAGTTCGGCCCGTGACCACCCAGGGGCACGGTCGAGTCGAAGGAGGCGGGGCTTCGTGACCGGCATTCCAGGGCGCATGACAGCAGTGACTCAGGACGCAGCTGCACTGCCGATTCCGTCCGTCGTCGACCTTCCAGCCCCTGACGACGAACTCGCCTCCGACGCCGTTGCCCAGCTTGGCTGGCCGGGTGTGGCTCTCGCGCCGATGACGCTGCTCGGCCGTCGGGTCTCCCTCGTCGCCGAACTGCTGCCGGACGCGCACGCCGAGCGGATCTGTCTCGGCCAGGCGCCAGTCACCGACAGGGCCACCGTGTCGACGTGGGTGTGGCCCGAGTTCCAGGGCCAAGTGCCCGCCGCCGCGGTGCGGATCGTCGGTGTGCTGGCCGTCGTGCGGCACTGGCGGACCGGGCTCGCCGCGCTGGCTCCGTTCGCGCGCTACGGCGACACCGCGATGGTCGTTCCCTCCTCGGTCGTGCTCACCCACGACTACCTGGCCAACTGCCTGCCGCGGGCCCGCAACTACGGCATCGCCGTGGTCAGCGCCGACCCGGACAACGGCGTCGAGCTGGACCTGCCCGGCCGCAACGACAAGGTGCCCGCCGGGATCGACGCGGTGTCGCGCTGGGTCAACGAAGTCGCCTACGAGCGAGTTCTGTCGGTCTGACCGAACCGTTCTACGCTGGCCCACATGCGAGTTGTCATCGCCGGTGGACACGGCAAGATCGCGTTGTACCTCGAACGTTTCCTCTCGGCCCGCGGCGATGCAGCGGTCGGTCTGATCCGCAATCCCGCCCAGGCGGAGGACCTGCGTGCCGCAGGTGCCGAACCAGTCGTGCTCGACCTGGAGAAAACCACCGCCGACGACGTTGCGGCGGTGTTGACCGGCGCGGACGCCGCTGTCTTCGCGGCAGGAGCCGGTCCCGGCAGTGGAACTGAGCGAAAAGACACAGTCGACCGCGCCGCTGCGGTGCTCTTCGCGCAGGCCGCCGAACTCGCCGGAGTGCGGCGGGTGGTGCAGATCAGTTCGTACGGGCTCGACCGCGCCGACGACCCGACGGTCGACGAGGTCTTCCGCATCTACCTCAAGGCCAAAGCCGCCGCGGAGGACGACCTGCGCTCCCGCGACCTCGACTGGACCATCCTGCGACCGGCGCAGCTCACCGACGAACCGGCAACCGGCCTGGTCAACCTCGACGTCCGGGTACCGCCGGGCAAGATCCCCCGCGAAGAGGTCGCGGCGGTGCTGGTCGGACTGCTCGACGACAACGACACCATCGGGCTAACCCTGGAACTGACCAAGGGACCGACGCCGATCGACATCGCGATCACTCAGGTCAAACCCAGCACACGGTCCACATAGGAGTTGCGAAACACCTGCTCGGGATCGACCTCGGCGCGCACCCGGCGGAAATCCTCGAACCGGGGATAGCGCTCACGCAGGACGGCGGCGTCCAAGCTGTGCATCTTGCCCCAATGCGGGCGCCCGCCAACCTGCGCGACGATTCTCTCGAAGGCGTCGAAGTACTCCAGATACGGCATGCCCGGGTACTGGTGGATCGCGAAATACGCGGAATCCCGTTGGTAGGCCGTGGACAGCCAGATGTCGTCGGCAGCGGCGACCCGCACCTCGACCGGCATCATCACCGGATGCGGCAACGTCGGAACCATCGACCGCAATTCGGTGAGCACATCAACCAGAGACTCGCGGGGCACCGCGTACTCCGACTCGACGAACCGCACATTCCGTTCAGTCACGAAAACCCGGTGGGACGCGTCGCTGTAGGTACGCGGCGACAACGCGATGGACGCGAGCCCGTTCAACGGGCTGACCAGCCTCGGCACCGCTCGCCCGAGCCGGCACATCGTGCCCCACACGCCGTTTTCCATGACGGTGTACTCGAAAAACTCCCGTGCGCGGCTGAGCGGTCGTGCAGCCGCGTCGAGCGGTAGCCGGTCGTTACGTTTTACTAAAGCCTTGCGACCGTACGGAAACCAGTAGAATTCCATGTGGTCGTGGCCGATGATCAGCTCGTCCAGCCGTTCGATCACTTCTTCCAGCGGAACCGGTCGCTCATCGGCCCGCAGACAGAAAGACCGCTCGCAGCGCAGAGTCACGGTGCTGATCACGCCGAGCGCGCCGAGCCCGACCCGCGCGGCACTGAACAGGTCCGGCCGTTCGTCAGCCGAACAGGTGACAACAGACCCGTCGGCCAACACCAGCTGCAACGCCACGACCTGGGTCGCGATCCCGCCGAGCTGGGCACCGGTGCCGTGCGTCCCGGTCGAGATCGCCCCGGAGATCGTCTGCGCGTCGATGTCGCCGAGATTGGCCATCGCCAGCCCGAGACGGTCCAATGCGGCGTTGAGCTGCTTGATCGTCGTTCCGGACCGGACCGTCACCAGGCCGGAGGCGACGTCAGCGGACTCGACACCGGACCAGGAGGACAGGTCGATGGCCGCGCCGCCGTGCGCCGAGGCGATGGCGGTGAAGGAGTGGCCGGCGCCGAGTGCCTTGACCGGAAGGCGTTGGGCGGTCGCCGCGGTGATGGCATCGCTGATCTGCTCGACAGTGGCCGGACGGGACAGAGTCGCCGGGGTCGCGGTCTCGTTGCGGGCCCAGTTCGTCCACCGGAGCTGTCCATCGGCGCTGGTCTTCAGAGCAGTCATCGACACTCGGCCTCCTGCGGCGGGGTATTCGACACACCGTAAGTGAATCCTATTCACATTTCAACGGGAATCGACGTACTGTGGTCACGTGACCCAGCAGGCCGACTTGGACACCGCCACCAAGGGGCTCGACCCGCCCTTCGCCGTGGTGGACCTTGACGCGTTCGACGCCAACGCGCACGAGCTCGCGCGTCGCGCGAACGGAAGTCCCATCCGGGTGGCGAGCAAGTCCGTCCGCTGCGCCTACCTGCTGGAACGCGCGCTGGCGATGCCCGGCTACCAGGGCGTGATGGCGTATTCGCTGCGGGAGGCACTCTGGCTGACCCGCAAGTGGCGGGGCACGCCGCTGGCGGACACCGACATCCTGGTCGCCTACCCGACAACCGACCATGCCGCACTCCGTGACCTCGCCGCAGACCCGGCCGCTGCCCAGGTCATCTCGGTGATCGCCGACTCGACCACGCACCTCGACCTGGTCGACGCGGCTCTTGGCACCGATCATCCTCCGATTCGCGTCTGCCTGGAATTCGACGCGGCCTGGCGTCCCCTGCCAGGGATCTACGTGGGCACCCGCCGGTCCCCGGTGCACACCGCCCGCCAGGCGGCGAAGCTGGCAGCGGACATCGTCCGCCGCCAGGGCTTCACCCTGGTCGGCGTGATGTCGTACGAAGGCCAGATCGCCGGACTCGGCGACGCCCCACCGGGAAACCCGGTGAAAGGGGCGGTGATCGGCTGGATGCAACGCCACTCAGCCCCGGAACTGATCAAACGCCGCGGCGCGGCGATAGCCGCCATCCGCGCGGTCACCGAGCTCGAGTTCGTCAACGGCGGCGGAACCGGAAGCCTGGAACTGACCTCGGCAGACCCGTCGGTCACCGAAGTGGCGGCAGGATCAGGCCTGATCGGCCCCTGGTTGTTCGACAGCTACCGGGGCTTCACGCCGAGACCGGCGGCCCTGTACGCACTCCCAGTGGTCCGCCGCCCAGCACCCCGCATCGCCACCCTGTACGCCGGAGGTTACGTCGCCTCAGGACCAGGAACACCGGACCGCCTGCCCCAACCCTTCCTGCCGGAAGGCCTGAAACTCCTTGGCCTTGAAGGAGCAGGCGAAGTCCAGACACCGGTCAGCGGCCGAGCGGCACAGAACCTGAAAGTCGGCGACCGCGTCTGGATGCGCCACTCCAAAGCAGGCGAACTGGCCGAGCGTTTCCAGGAGTACCACCTGATCCGAGGCGACCGGGTAGAACGAACAGTCCCGACCTACCGAGGCGAAGGCGTGAACTTCGGCTGATACCAGCACTTTGACGCCCAACCCGGCAGGGTTCCGTCAGAGTCGGGTACACACGAGATGGTCGCGCTCATGTGTCTGCCGGGGGACAGAAACAGAGATGCCTCGCCGGCGGGCAGGCCTCCAAGAGGGACACCACAGACACTTCGTTTCTCGCGCCGGTTCGCTTAGCCCACGTGGCTTCCTGGGTCGAGTGGGGGGCGCGGGGCGCCCCTCCCGTATGTCCTGCCGGAGGAAACCACGGCGTGCCGGGAGGTCGGTAGGGCCTGCGCTTGGGGTTGGGTTTCGTGGGCCGACCTCCCGACACGCCGTGGTATGGCTGCGCCCAGGCCATACGGGAGGGACACCCCACGAACCACACCCCTGCGCTGGCGCGCGGGCCACACACCCCGGCGCTACGCGCGCACGCCAGAACCCCACCCGACCCGAAGGTCATGCCCCACTCGACCCCAAGAACAGTCCCCCACCCAACCCGGGGGGCGTCCCTGCTCCAGTCTACCGGCAATAACGCCTGGTCAACGGTCTACTGGTCGGTTGTGGACAGCCGGATTCGACGATGGTGCCGTCGGCTCGGGGAGGGGTGGCTGTTACTTGCCGACCTTGCTCGACAGGTACTGCCGCAGCAGGTATTTGCCTTCGTCGATGATGGTCTGGTCTCCGCTGGGGGCGCGGCGGAAGGCGAGCTTGTGGATGCCGTCGGTGGCTTCGACGGCGATGGTGATCGGCAGGATCAGGTCTTCGACCGGGAGGCCCGCCTTGGAGGCGACTATCTCCGTCAGGCGTTCCGAGACCACCTCGTTGTTGTGCCTGCCCTCGCCGTCGTCGAGTAGTTCGAGGTCGACCACGTCGCCGAAGTGCAGTTTGCTGAAGCCGGGGATCGTCCTGTGCATGTCGACGTAGATGTCGATCGCCAGGTCCACCGCGTCCCACCAGTGGTCGACGTAGGTTGTCTCGAACCGTTCGCCGACGACTTTCAGGAAGTGCTCCAGGTTGCGCCTGGTCAGCTCGCGGACCACGGCGCGCTTGTCGGGGAAGAACTGGTACAGCGAGCCGACTGCCACGCCTGCTCGTTCTGCGATCAGGGTTGTTGTCAGCCCGTCGTAGCCGACCTCTTCGATCAGCGCCGCGCAGGCTTCAAGCATCTGCTCCACGCGTTTCGTACTGCGTTGCTGTACCGGCTTGCGCCGCAGTGGGGCCGGACTGGTCACAAGTGTCTCCTCTGCTCAGCCCCTATCTTGCCGTGAATCGGGCGCTGGTGCGTGAGTGACATCGGCTCTACTATCCGAAGGAATTTCACATTCTGTGGAGATGAGGTGCCGATGGCGTTCCCTGACGGCTTCCTGTGGGGTGTGTCGACCTCCGCCTTCCAGATCGAGGGCGCCACCCGCGAGGGTGGGCGCGGCGTTTCGGTCTGGGACACGTTCTGCGCCACCCCTGGCAAGATCCATAACGGGGACAACGCCGACATCGCCTGCGACCACTACAACCGCTTCCCTGAGGACGTCGCCCTGATGTCCGAACTCGGTGTGGGGGCGTACCGCTTCTCGGTCGCGTGGCCGCGGATCCAGCCGACCGGGCGCGGTGCGGTCAACGTCGAGGGGCTCGATTTCTACGACAACCTCGTCGACGCGTTGTGCGAGGTGGGCATCGCTCCTGTGGCGACGCTCTACCACTGGGACACGCCACAGCCGTTGGAGGACGCGGGTGGTTGGCTCGCTCGGGACACTGCCGAACGGTTCGCGGAGTACGCCGCCATCGTCGGTGAGCGGCTCGGCGACCGGGTGGAGATGTGGATCCCGCTCAACGAACCGATGGTGGAGACACTCTTCGGGTACGCACTCGGCGAGTACGCGCCCGGCCACGCACTGCTGTTCGACGCGTTGCCCGCCGCCCACTACCAGAACCTCGCGCACGGTCTCGCGGTCACCGCGCTCCGCGCCACTGGTGCGAAAGCTGTTGGCACGGCGAACAATCACAGTCCGATCTGGCCCGCCGCCGACAGCGCGGAGGACCTCGAGGCCGCACGGCACCTTGGCGCCGTCATCAACTGGATGTACTCCGACCCGGTGCTCAACGGAACGTATCCCGAGGAAGTAATTCCCTATCTGCCAACGGGTTTCGCCGATGACCTGAGCGCGATCAAGGTGCCACTGGACTTCTACGGCGTCAACTACTACGAGCCGCAGGGCGTCGCGAAGCCCGGTGACGGCAACCCGTTGCCGTTCGAACTGCGCCCCGTCGAGGGATATCCGTTGACCACCAACGATTCCCCGGTCGTCCCCGACGGTCTCCGACAGTTTCTCGTCAGTTTCGCCGCGCGCTACGCCGACGCCCTCCCGCCGATCCACATCACCGAGAGCGGCTGCAGTTTCGACGGCGTGCACGACCGGCAGCGCATCGACTACCACACCGAACACCTTGCCGCGCTGGAGAAAGCGATCGCGGAAGGCGTCGACGTGCGTGGCTACTTCGTCTGGTCGCTGCTGGACAACTTCGAATGGTCGAAGGGATACCAGCCGCGGTTCGGCCTCGTGCACGTCGACTACGACACCCTTGTCCGTACGCCGAAGGACTCGTTCCACTGGTACCGCGAACTGCTCAGGGGTGCTCGATGACCAGCGCGTTAACCGAGCCGACCCAGCGGGTCCGGGCGGGCTGGATCAGCCTGCTGTTCGTCGCCAACCTCGGGCTGTGGCTCGCGTTCTACGCGCCGATCCAGGTTCTGCTGCCGCAGCAGGCCGAGCTGCTCGACCACGCGAACAAGGAACTGGTGTTCGGGATCGTCACCGGGGTCGGCGCGTTGGCCGCGGTGTTCGCGAATCCGGTGGCCGGGTTGTTGTCCGACCGGACGACCTCGCGGTTCGGCAGGCGCCACCCGTGGACGCTCGGTGGCGCGGTCGTCGGCGCCGCCGGGCTGGCGGTGCTGGCGGCGGCGGGCAATGTCGTGGTGATGGTGCTCGGCTGGTGCCTGGTTCAGGTCGGGCTGAACGCCATGCTGGCCACCCTCATCTCGGCCATCCCCGACCGGGTGCCGGTCGCCCAGCGTGCCCAAACGGGTGGTTTTATCGGAATCAGCCAGATGTTCGGCACTGTGCTCGGCGCGGTGCTGGTCACCTCGATCGTCACCGGCCTGGTCGCGGGCTACCTCGCGTCCGCCGCCGTGGTGCTGCTCGGCGCGGTCGCGTTCGTGCTGTTCACACCGGACGAGCCGCTGCCGGGAGAGCTCGTCCACAGGACCAAGCTGCAACTGTGGATCTCGCCACGCGAACACCCGGGCTTCGTGTGGATGTGGGGCTGCCACTTCATGGTCAACCTCGGCAACGCGCTCGGCACGTTCTACCTGCTGTTCTTCCTCAAGGACGTGGTCGGGCGGGCCGATCCCGAGGGATCGCTGCTGATCCTGATGGCGTTCTACGGGCTCGCGCTGGTCATCGGCGCACTGGTGGCCGGGCGACTCTCCGACGCGTCCGGCCGACGCAAGCCGTACGTGGTGGTGGCGGTCGTGCTGATGGCCGCGGCCGCGTTGATCCTGGTCGTCTGGCCGACCTGGGCGGGGTCGTTGATCGCCGGACCGCTGCTCGGCGCCGGGTTCGGCGTCTACTGGGCGGTCGCGATCGCGCTGCTCACCCAGTTACTCCCCGCAGCCGCCGACCGGGCCAAGGATCTCGGCGTGGTGAATATCGCGAATTCGTTGCCGCAGGTATTCGCGCCACTCGTGGCTTCCGGAATCCTGGCGGTCCTTGGTTACGCAGGGTTGTTCGCGGCGTCCGCGGTGGCGACGTTGCTCGCCGGGGTGTTCCTGTCGCGAATCAGGGCCGCTGCCCAGTGAAAGTTTGCCCAGTGAAAGTTTTCCCGGCGAAGTTCGCGCAGTGAAATCGCAGCCACCGGGAATGGGAGCCGCAGGCCGACGCATGTCGGGGAGGGGGAGTGTTGTGCACGCCGGCCTGCGGGGCCTTTGGTTGACGGTCCGGTTCGCCTCGCTCGGGGGGACGGACGAACCGGACCGCCGGTCTATCGGGCGCCGGCCACCACACGGCGCGGGGAGGTGGTAGCCCTTCGGACGTGCCTGCCACCTGCGGGAGCGAGCCCACCGGCGACCAGGTGCTCGTAGGCCGCACGCCAGACCGAGCACGGCGCCTTCTGCTGGCGCCACCGCGACGAACACGTCGGGCAGTTGCCTCGCTCATCGGGCTCGTGGGCCGAGAGCATCGCACGCCAGCCTTCGGTCAGGCGGGGCAGCTCGGATCGGGCCACGGACAGCAGGGACGGAGCGTCTGCGCGGGTTGCCAGCTCGGAGAGCATGTCAAGGCGTTCCCAGACCGCATTGCGCAAAACCTGGCCGAGTATCTCGTCCACGGGAGCGTCACCGTCACCTTTCCGCCTGCTCGGCGGCTTCTCGTAGGGCGTCCCGCAGCTGGCCGAGCTGGCCGCCTGACAGGACAGCGGTCTCGCCGGGAGGTCCGACGAGCACCACCTTGTTCTGGTCGTTGACCAGCACAGTGAGACAGCGATCGCGGTTGATGACATCGCCACAGCTGATGTGCCACACCTGGCGACCTGCGTAGTTGCCGCTCAGATCTCTGAGGCCAGGGGTGTCCTGCGACTCCGCCTGAGCTTCAGGCGAGGCCGCCGGGGGGCGGAATGTCACTGTCGAGCCGACCAGGTCCACGATCCGAAGTTTCCCTCCGTGCTCGAATGCTTACCAAAATCTAGATTGGTACGTGGCAAACTCGAGTGGGGTGATGGTGAGCTGATCGGGCAAGGTTTCACGATAAGCGGTCAGTGGACTTCGGCCCGACCGATCAGCCCGGCCGATCACCACTTCTCTGCTCTGCCGCAATGTGTTTACTCTGCGGTTGACGCCCAACGGACTGCAAGGGGGCGCGAGTGAACTCCACCGGGTCACAAGGCGCTGTGGTAACCGCTGATGTCTGGGAGAAGCCGGACATGCGGGCAGCGCTGGCGGCAAGGGAGATCAGTTCGGTCTACCGGCTGTTGCGCAAGCACGGCATCTCACAACGGCAGATCGCAGCGCAGACCGGCCAGTCGCAGTCCGAGGTATCGGAGATCCTCAAAGGTCGCCAGGTCATGGCCTATGACGTACTCGCGAGGATCGCCGCAGGCCTGGGCGTTCCAAGGGGATACATGGGCCTCGCATATGACGAGGAGACACGGGTCCGCGTCGTCGCGACAGTCGACGACCAGACCCCCGAGGAGGCAGAGTCGGTGAAGCGTCGGAAGTTCCTCGCGCACGCCGCGGCCGTCACCATGGGCGCGAACGTGTTCGGCGCGGACTCCGGGCCGTGGGTCTCGAACCCGATCCAGACTCCGGCGCCCGGACGGATCGGTATGACCGATGTGCGCCAGGTGGAGGCCGCCACCAGGGCGTTGCGTTCGCTGGACTACCAGTACGGCGGTGGTTCCTGCCGGGACGCGGTGATCGCGCAGCTGTCATGGGGTCAGCAGATGCTGGGGGCATCGGCGACGGACGTGGTCAAGCAACGGCTGCACGTCGCACTGGCTGACCTGCACAACCTCGCAGGGTGGACGTCGTTCGACATCGGGCTGCTCGACTCGGCCCGCAACCACTTCGGCAAGGGGCTCGAGCTGGCCAAGGAGGGCCGCAGCGAGCCGCTGGTGGCCAACATCCTGTACCGGATGGGCCGCGTCTACTTGCACAACGGCGCGCCGAACGACGCGCTCAAGATCTTCTCGCTCGGCCAGATCGCGGCCCAGAACTCCGGCTCCGAGCTGGCGGTGGCCGTGCTGTGCGCGAACGAGGCGTGGGCCTACGCGATGATGGGCCAGCGCGAGCAGACGATGAAGCTGCTCGGCCGGACCAAGGACGAGTTCGCCCGAGCGGACCTGGACGGCGCCGAGACCTGGGTGAAGTTCTTCACCGAGACCGACGTGCACGCCATGATCGGCACGGTGCACACGGTGCTGGCCCAGGAGGTCGACACCAAGCACACGAAGTACGCCATCCCGGCGTTGCAGCGCGCGATCGACGCGTACGGCGACGACATGGCCCGCAGCAAGACGTTCAACCTCAGCGCGCTGGCCACCAACCACCTGCTCGAAGGCGACATCGACCACGGGTCCAAGGTCGGCCGGAACGCGGTCGAGCTGGCCGAGAACCTCACGTCGGGCCGCGCCAAGGACCGGATGCGGCCGCTGAAGCAAGAAGCGGACAAACGCCGCAACAACACCCAGGCCCGGGATCTGTCCGATGCCCTCAACAAGTACTTCGACACCGAGGCGTGAGCAGGCCGAGCGTTTCCGAGCCGCTTCGATGGCCACCTCGGAGGGACGGTTCAGCAGGGACATCCTGGCCGCCGCGCTGACCGACATCTGCGCGCGGATCGGACTGGACGCCACTGGCGCCACCTTGCTCAGGTTCACCAACAACGCGGTGTACCGCCTCGCCGGTGACACCGCCGTGGTGCGGATCGTCGGTTCACGCGGTCTGCGGCACCGGGTCGAGAAGGTCGTCCGGATCGCCGGGTGGTTCGCCGAGCACGACATCCCGGCCGTCCGGCTGTACGCCGGGGTCGAGCAGCCCATCCGGGCGGGTGAACACCTGGCGACCATCTGGGACGTCGTGCCCGAAGACAGCCGCCCGGCCAGCGGGCGTGACCTCGGCGCGCTGCTCAAACGCATCCACAGCCTGCCGCCGCCGTCGTTCGACCTGCCCGTGTGGGACCCGCTGGACGACGTCCGCAGGCGGATCGACGACGCCGAGGACATCCAGGACGGCGACCGCCTGTTCCTGCTGGGCACCTGTGACCGTCTGCAGGAGGAGCTGTCCGGACTGCGGTTCGAGTTGCCGCCCGCCGTCCTGCACGGCGACGCGCACCTGGGCAACCTGATCGCCTCGCCGGGCGGACCGGTGTTGTGTGATTTCGATTCCACTTCGCTGGGGCCGCCGGAGTGGGATCTGACACCTGTGGCGGTCGGTGTCGCGAGGTTCGACGAGAACCCGAAGACCTACCGCGAGATCGTCCACGCCTACGGCTTCGACGTGGCGAAGTGGACGGGTTTCCGGGTGTTGCGCGAGGTCAGGGAGCTGAAACTGATCACGAGTGTGCTGCCGAGCGTGCGCAGCAACCCCGAGGTCCGGCCGGAGCTGATGCGGCGGCTCGACGACTTCCGGCGCGGGGACACCCGTGCCCGGTGGGTGCGATACACCTGAATGGCGGTAACGCCAGGCCCTCCGTGAGCGAATCCTTTCTCGACAGATGCCGGGCGTTGACCCAACTGGGTGTTCGGCTACTCTGTGTTCACAATCTTGTCGAGTTTCACTCACCAAGAGGTGATTGGTCACGGTGTTGGGGCTGCTGAGCAGGACAGTCGGTGATGGTCGGCGTGCCAAGCGCGCGCTTCGGTCCGCGCAGGTGCTGGACGAAGTGGTGGAAGCTCAGCTTGCCCTGGTCTCCCGATTGCCCGAGGACAGTCGCCGCCGTGCCGCGGACTACCTCGCCGAGCTCGTGATGCTGTCGCAGAGCTACCGGCACTTCGCTGCGGGCTGGATCTCGCGCAAGGAGCTGGAGACGCGGGGCGCGGCCACCATGCAGCGGCTCGCCGAGCTGCGCAGGCCGCACGAACCGGCGCAGTTCACCGAGCAGGACTGACCGCTCGACTCTTCGGATCTCGCGGCACTCTCCGGTTGGGAGTGACGGCCGCCACATAATCTTCCACTTGCGACGAACGGCTGCAACCTAAAGCACTGGTGCGCGCGTCAGTACTACCGCGAAACCGAAGGCCAGGCCCATGATCGCCAGTTCGGCGGTGGCCCAGCCGACCAACGCTGTCCGTTTGTGCCGAAGAATCCCGGGCAGCAGCCGCCAACGGATGTTGGCCCCGAAGAACGCCAGCATCGCGACACACGCGACCTTGAGCACCACCAACATGCCGTAACCGGTGGTGACCAGGTTGCGCCACAGTGAGCCATCGGGCGTCAGCGCGAGTTCGACGAACCCGTTGAACAGTCCAGTCACCACGGACACCGCGATGCAGATCGTGGCCAGTTTGGAGAAACGCGGCAGGGCGTGCGCCAACAGCGTGCGGTTCGCGGCGAGCAACACGACGACCGCGCCGAGCCCGCCGGTCCACGCCACTGCGGCGAGCACATGCAGTTCCATCGAGACCATGGTGAGGTCGTTCCACGACCAGTCCGTGGCGTGACCGGTCACCGGCAACGGCAGCAGCGTGAACAACGCCGCGGCGGCACGCAGTTCGGCCGGGATGGACTCGCCATTGCGGACAGTCCACGCGGCGAGGGACGCGCACAGCATGGCGAACAGGAACACGGCGACGAGTGCCTTGCCCGCGCCGACCGTCCGGATGTACTCCCAGACGGCCGCCACTGTGACCGATTGGGACAGTCGCAGCTCGGCTGTCTGCAGGATGAGCGCGACGAGCGCGGCGACTGCCCATGTCAGTGCACTTGCGACAGTCACCCGCCGGGTCCCGGCCAGCACGGCCTCGGCGAGTTTCGGGCGGTCGAAGCCGATCAGCAGGGGCAGCAGGGAAAGTCCGACGGTCACCACCGCCGCCATGTCGAGGATGACGCGGACGAGCGGGATGCCGTACCGGACCACCGCGTCCGGCTCGGGCAGCCCCGGCAGTGCCGTGGTCGCGGTGATCGCCAGTCCGATGAGGACACCGGCGATCGCGGCCGCGACCAGAGCACTGACCAGGCCGAGCCGAGGCGCAGCGGTGGTCCGGGGGCCAGGCATCAGTGACTAGGCCTCTTCTTCCTTACCGCCCATCCGGAGTGCGAACACGATGCCGACGCCGAGCACGAGCACCGCGCCGACGATCCACACCCACGTGGGGATCCCGCCGCTGTCCTCGCCGGAGCTGGTCTGCGCGGTGCCGGCGCCGTTGGGGAACTTGGCCAGTTCGTCCGAGGGCAGCGGCGTGCCGGTACCGGCCTTGCTCAGCGTGAACGACTGCTGGCCCTGGACGGGGTGACCGTCGGCGGACAGGATCCGCCAGGCGATCTTGTACTCGCCGCTCGGGCCGAGTGGCCGCACCGGTGCGCTCACCGTCGTGCTGTCCACCTGCGGTGGGGCCGCTTCCCAGTGGTCGTTCTGCGGGCCGAGCACGGAGATCGTGTTGATCCCGTCGCCGGGCTGGACCGGCTGGTCGAACGTGAGCTTGATGCTGTCCGGACCCACCTCGACGGACGCCTTGTCCTTCGGGTTGGCGTCCACCAGCGAGTTGTGCGCGAGAGCCGGGGTGGCCATGCCGATGAACGCCAGGCCGGTCAGCACGGCCGCGGCTGCGAACCGCCTCATGCCTTATCGCCCCCGCGAGCGGTCACCTTCTTCGCCCGCAGGGTGGCGCCGATCCCGAGGCCGAGACCGAGCGCGCCGACGACGAGACCGACGCCGCCGATCCAGCGGGCGGTGTTGTCCGTCCCGGCCGCGGCCATGTCAGTCTTCGAGTCCGCCGCGGGCTTCGTGTCGGCGGGCGTGCCCGCTCCGCCGTGTGCGTCCTCGCTCGCCCCTGCGGCGGCCAGTTTCACGACCGGCGCGGGGTGTGCAGGCTCGGCACCGTCGGCGGGCGGGGCGTCCCACTTGACCTCGCCCTTGGGGCCGTCGTAGGTCTGGATCGCGGGGATGACCAACTGGTCGGCGTTGGGCAGCGGGCCCGCCGAGATGTCGAACTCCTGGAACTCGCCAGGGTTGATCCTGGTCCCGGCCTGCGCGGTCCAGCTGATCGTGCCGATGGCTTCCTTGATCTCGACGCCCTTGTTGTTCTTGACCGGCGGGTCCAGCGCCACCTTGGTGACCTCGGTGGTCCAGCCGGGCAGCGGCCTGGGCCGGGCGCCGGTCACCGGGGTGTCCTTGGGGAACTGCAGAGTCACCTTGACGGTGCCCTGCGCGGGGTCCTCGTTCGGCACCCGGAAGGTGATCTTCGAGTAACCGCCTTTCTTGGCCGGTTCGGTGACGTTGGCCGTCACGTGTCCGCTGGCGATGCCGCCACCTGCGAGAACGGCTGCTCCTGTGGCGATCGCGACGGCGAGTCCGCGCGCCAGGTATCGATGTGTGGACATGGTTCGACTGCTCCTGAAATGTGCAGGGTAGGGAAAGGGATGTGCCGGGTTTCAGGAGCGGACCGGCGGGCCGCGCCGAGCGTGCACGCGGCGCAGCAACACGGCGCGGATGTGGTCGACCCGGTCCGGGGATTCGGCCGGTGCATAGGTGGAGTCGGCGACGGCCGGGAACCGAGGTGGTTTGACCAGGTCGAGCAGTAGCCGCATCGCGGTCGCGACCAGGTGCACGGCCGCGTCGGCCCTCGTGAGCAGCAACGCGGTCAGCGCGGTGGCGGCTGTGTGCGTCGCCGTCATCACGACCGGGTCGACCGCCGCTGCGTGGTGGTCCATGTGCGACGGCACCGCGTAGTTGAGCACGAGGTGCATCGCGCCCTGGGCCAAACCCAGAGCTGTGACCACTGACAACAGTCCGTCGAACCGGTTCGCGACCGAGATGCCCGCCCAGGCGACGAGCATGGTCAGCAGCACGGCGAGGGCCGCGTCCGGCGTCGCGCCACCGGCCATCCCGTGTGCCGCGATCGCGAGCGCGCCCGAACTGGCGGCCAGTGTCCAGCCACGCACCACGCTGCGTGTCGATGCCGGGCGCTTGCTCACACGTGGGAGCGTAACCAACCAACGCCTGATGGCGTGTCGGCCGGAATACTGAAACCGGACGCGTCAGATGCCCAACTTGTGGAGCAGGCGTTGCTCCACCTGGTCCAGTTCGGCGGCGACCGCCTTGTGCACGGCCTTGCGCTTCGCGGTCGGCATGCGCTCGGCGGTGCGTATCGCCGAGGCGAGCTTGGCCAGTGTGTCCGACGTCTCGGCGGCGAACTCGGCGTCCTTGCCGCGGTCCTTGAGCTCCTGCAGCACCTCGGCCAGCCCGGCGATCCGCGCGTGCAACGCGCCGCCCCTGCCGGAGAACTTCGCCAGGTCGTCGACGGGCACACCGAGCTTGTGCGCGCGGCGGGAATCCTTGAAGGAACGCAGCGACGCGGCGGCCCTGGCAGCGAACGGGATCAGCACCGGAGCGACCGCGGGGCCGATCACCTTGGCGACGGCGACGACGTTCTTCGCGCTGCGCGGATTGATCCGTGGCGTTCGCTTCGTCGCGCTCATGCGTATCAACCTACTGGTCAGTGCCAACAGCAGCATCTCGGCTGTCGGCAGCCTGGCCCAGGCCGTGCATCGAAGCCCCCGTCCGCGATAGCCGGGCCGGATGCGGTCCCTGGCGCCACCGCCGGAACACCCAAAGACAACCAGTATTCGCGGCGTCCCGGCGGCGGCGCCAGAAACCGCCGCGATCCCGACTCTCATCGAACGGAGGCTCCGATACACGGCCTAGAGTGCTCACTGTGACGGATTCGGTCCTGCTCGACGCTGGTGTGGTCAATCGATGCCGGCGGCGGGTGCACCTGGAACACGATCCGGACATGCGGGACGTACCGAGAGCGGCGCCGGACCCCACCGGTCAGCAGCGCAAGGCGGACGCGACGACGCACCGCCGCACGGTCGCCGACCGGGTCGCCCGGCTGGTCGGCCCGGACTGGATGGAGATCCCCGCAGGTCCCGACCTGCGTGGAACCGACCGTGAGCAGGCCACGCTGGCGATGCTGACCGCCGGTGCCCGGTTCATCTGGGCCGCCCAGTTGCCGCGCGACCCGCTCGGCGGACGGCGTGGCTCGATCGACCTGCTGGTCAAGAGCGACAAGGGCTACGTGCCCGTGCTGGTCGTCCGGCACAAGGTCACCGATCCCGGCCAGGGCGCGCGGACGTCGCCGCTGGGCGAACCGCTGCCGACCGGCAGCCGGGTGGACCCGCTGCGCAAGATCCGTCCGCAGCCCCGTGACCAGATGCGTCTCGCACACGCGTGGCGGATGCTGCAGGCCTCCGGGTACGCGGCGGCCGGGCGCGCGGTCGGCGGCGTGATCGGCCTGGACGCCGACGTGGTGGCGTGGCACGACCTGGAAGCGCCGACGTGGCCCAACGGGCGGACGGCGTTGTCCGAGTACGACACCAGGTTCTCCGACCGGTTGGCGGTGGCGGCCGCGGCTGCCAACGGCAACCAGCCGCTGGCCAGGCCGTCGCGGATCCTGGAGTGCCGCAGCTGCCCGTGGTGGCCGGTGTGTGAGGTGACGCTGCTGGAGAAACGTGACGTCAGCCTGGTGGCCCGCGGCGAGGACGCGGTGACGTTGCGGTCCGCGGGCGTGCAGACCGTCGACGACCTGGCGAAACAGCCGATGGGGACGGATCTCCAGCTGGTCGGGCTGCCGACGGACGACGCGATCGCGCTGGCCAAGGCGTGGCTGAAGGACCTCACGATGGTTCGCCGCGTGCCCGAGGTGGTCGTGCCGCGCGCGGACGTCGAGGTCGACGTGGACATGGAGAGCTTCGGCGACGCGGGCGCCTACATGTGGGGAGTGTTGCTCAGCGGCGCCGATGTCGGTGAGCGGCAGGGGTATCGCGCGTTCGTCACGTGGGATCCGTTGCCGACCAAGGACGAGGCGCGTTCGTTCGCCGAGTTCTGGGAATGGCTGATGGGTGTCCGGCTGCGGGCGCGCGCCCGTGGCCTGACCTTCCGCGCCTACTGCTACAACGAGCTCGCCGAGAACAGGTGGCTGCTGGCGTCCGCGCGGCGGTTCAAGGGCATGCCGGGCATCCCGACCCAGGCGCAGGTCCAGGACTTCATCGACTCGGACGGCTGGTTCGACCTGTTCCGCAGTGTCCAGGAGCAGTTCCTGTGCGCACAGGGCAAAGGGCTGAAGATCATCGCCCCGGCCGCGGGCTTCGGCTGGCGCGACCCGGAGGCCAGCGGCGAGAACTCGATGCGGTGGTACCGCGACGCGGTCGGGCTGGACGGCGCGGAAGCCAAACCGGACCAGCGAACCCGGCTGATCGAGTACAACGAGGACGACGTCACCGCGACGATGACCCTGCGGAACTGGATGTCCGCACCCGAGGTCTACGACATCCCCTACGTCGGAGACTTGTAGCGACCGTTCACCGAGCTGAAAGATCACCACAAGTCCGGGCGGTTAGCCTCCGCGCACTGACAAGCGCGACTGGGGGTCCACCAGTGACTGAAGCCAGGATGATCATTTGGATACCCGCGGCCGTGGACGAGGTCCGGCCTTTGCTGCACAAGGGCGGCGTCGGGTCGGGAGTGGTGGCTCCGGTCGAGTCGGGGACCGTACTGGTTCCCCGTGACCGGATGGGGCTTTCAGTTGCCGCGCAATGGGTCTATCGATTGGTTCGGCGGCTGGGCAAAGCCGCTGTGATCATCGGCTGGAACGACCGTGCGAGCATCGTCTATCCGATCACGGGTGCGGTGTCGGCGGGTTGGGGCTGGGGCGGCGAGAAGGAAGGGGTGCGCCTGACGGCGGACCTCGGCGGCATGGGAGCGCTCAAGCGTGCGGGGCTCAGCCTGGCCACCGCGATGAGCGGCTCACCTGGCAGCGAGCGCAGACAGGCCAAGGCCGCCGAGCGGATCGCGACCGCGACAGGCGCGGACACCGCGACCGTGCTGCGATACGTGCGGCAGTACGAGCAGCGGCTGGCACCCGATCTGTTGCTGGCCGCGATCGGCAAACCCGATGTGGCCACACTGGTCCGCCTGGCCGATGCGGGCCGGTTCGACCAGTGGCGGACCGGGCGCTCCATGCTGGCCGAGTGGCGCCGCAGCTACCTTCCGATACTGCTGCTCCTGCTCGCGCTGACCGTCGTGATGACATACACGGCCGAACTGCTGGCGATGCTCGACCCGACGGTGAAATACGTGCTCGTGCCCGCGCTGGTTCTCCTTGTCATGCTGATCACCTGGCGTCGTGCCCGGTACCGGACCGCGCGGATGCCCGTCGACGAGGTGCTACCGGTCGTTCAGGTCCCCGACGAGTGGTCGGACAGCCAGTCCGCCAGGTAGGTCGCGAACGAGCCGCGCACCAGCAGCCGGTAGACCGGCTCGTCCGAGGTCTGCCACAGGATCACCTGTGTCCGGGCGATCGTGGTCTGCGCGCAGCGGCCCGAATGGAACGCCCGAGGGTGCAGGTCCAGTGTGCAGCCGTGTTCCAGCAGGTCACGGCTGCGTACTTCGATCGTCGTCCGGTTCGCTGAGACGTCGACGGCTTCGGGCAGCAGGCCGGACAGTTCGCTGTCGCCGTCCGGACCCACGACCAGCCATTCGTCCGGACCGAGCCACAGGATGTGCCGGTTTCCGGCTTCCACCACGGAGTTCGGCACCACGGGCAGCGGGCCGCCGAGCCGGGCGCTGATCCGGGCGGCCGCGTCACTGGTCGGCGGTACGCGCACGTTCACCATGGTCAGGAACGGGATCTCGGTGATGCCCGGGTAGTCCGCCAAGGGGCTTCGACGCAGGTTCTCAACCGTCACGGCGGGCACCTTCCTTGTCGTAGAACACCGGCTCGGTCACGACCGCCTCGATCACCCGGTCGCCCAGCGGTGCCAGCAGCGTCTCGCCGATCCTGTTGCGGCCGTTGCGGATCAACGCCAGCGCGAACGTCCGATCCAGCGCCGCACTGCGGTAGCTCGAGGTCACGTGCCCTTCCATCGGCACCGGCGGGGTCAGGTCCGCGTCCGCCGCGACCATCTGCGCGCCTTCCGGCAGCAACTGCGCCGGGTCGACGGGCAGCAGGCCGACGAGGTGTTTGCGGTCGGGGCGCGCGGTGTCCGGCCGCCTGAGTGAGCGTTTGCCCACGAAGTCCTTCTGCTTGGCCACGATCCACGACATCCCCAGGTCGTGCGGGGTGACCGTGCCGTCGGTGTCCTGCCCGACGATCGGGAAGCCTTTCTCCGCGCGCAGGACGTGCATGGTTTCGGTGCCGTAGGGCGTGATGCCGTACGGCTTGCCTTCCGCGAGGATCGCCTCCCACGCGGCGAGGCCGTACCAGCCGGACACGTTGACCTCATAGGCCAGTTCACCGGAGAACGAGATCCGCGCTATCCGCGCCGGAATCCCGTTGACCAGTGTCGTTTCGCGGAACGTCATGAACGGGAAGGCCTCGGCGGACACGTCAAGGCCGGGCGCGACCAGGCCGATCACCGCACGGGACTTCGGGCCGACCACGGCGATCGTCGACCACTGCTCGGTCACCGACGTGAACCGCACGTCCAGCTCCGGCCATTCGGTCTGCGACCACTCCTCGAACCAGTCGAGCACGTTCGCCGCGCCACCGGTTGTGGTCGTCACGTAGTAGCGGTCCTCGGCCAGGCGCATGGTCACGCCGTCGTCGAAGACCATGCCGTCGGCCTTGCACATCATCCCGTACCGCGCCGAACCGACCGCCAGTTTCTTGAACGCGTTGGTGTACACGCGGTTGAGGAACTCGCCCGCGTCCGGCCCGACCACGTCGATCTTGCCGAGCGTGCTCGCGTCCTGCATGCCGACACCGGTCCGGGCCGCACGGCATTCGCGCAGCACCGCGGCTTCCATGTCCTCACCGGGCTGCGGGTAGTACCACGGCCGCTTCCACTGGCCGACGTTCTCGAACTCGGCGCCGTGGGCGACGTGCCAGGAGTGAATGGGCGTTGTCCTGATCGGATCGTGCAGCTTGCCGCGGTCACGGCCCGCCATCAACGCGAACGACACCGGCACGGACGGCGCGCGGAACGTCGTCGTGCCGAGTTCGCCCGGTGTCGTGCCGAGCGCGTCGGCGATCACGCCCAGCGCCGGGATGTTCGAGGTGCGGCCCTGGTCGGCGCCGGTGCCGATGGTCGTGTACCGCTTGACGTGCTCCGGCGAACGCATCCCGGCACCGACCGCGCGCCGGATGTCCGCGACCGTCGCGTCCCGTTGCAGGTCGACGAACTGGGTGTGCGGATCACCGGGCACGAGCCAGACCGGGTTGTCCGGGGTGATCTCCCTTTCCTGCACGGCAGGCAGGGATGGAGCGCCAACGGGATAGCCCACGGCCGCCGCTGCTTCGACGCCCGCGTCGGCTGCCTCGATCAACGCCGTCCTGGTGTCGAAGGTCCCGTTGGCCGCGCCGACCACGCGATTGGCCTGGGCCGGTGTGTCCGGGACGAACGAGCTCCCGGTCCAGCGCAGCGAGCCGCGGGACTGGCTGAACAGGTGCACCGCGGGCTGCCACCCGCCGGACACCGCCAGCAGGTCGCACTCGATCCTGCGGTCCTCAGTGGCGACGGCGGTGATCCTGTCGTGGCCTTCGGTGTCGGTGACCACGCCACTGATCACTTCGACGCCCTTCGGCGCCAGGTCCGGCGGGATCGGCCGCGAGTCGACGACCGTCACCTTCGCACCGGCCTGTGTCAGGGCGGCGACGGTCGCGTACGCGCTGTCGTTCGTGGTGAAGACAACGGCTTTGCGGCCGGGCAGGACCGCGTACTGGGTGATGTACTTGCGGACCGCACCGGCCAGCATGATCCCGGGCCGGTCGTTGTTCTCGAAGACGATCGGCTGCTCGTGCGCACCCGTCGCCAGGATCACCCGGCGCGCCCGGATGTGCCACAGCGTCTGCTTGTGCGCCACGAGCACGTAGTTGCTGTCGTAGTAGCCGAACGCTGTCGCGCCAGTCAGCAACCGGAACTGCGCAGCCCCTCCCGCATCACCAATTCCCCCAGGGGAACCCCTGAATTTCACGTTACCGGAGGGGTCTGACAATCCGACGAGGATGACCCGGGCGCCATCCACAGCCGCGGTCTTCGCGGCTGTCCGCCCAGCCGGGCCCGCGCCGACCACCAGGACATCCGTGTGCGTGAAACGCTTGTCATACCGGTGTTCTTCGGGATCTGGTGTGAGTCGGCCGATGCCGGACAACGTGCGCGCGACCAGGCCATGGCGCAGTCTGACCATGGTCGCCTGAAGCGACGGCTCGGCGCCGACCTGCACGAGCGCGTTCGGCTCCTCGATCCCGGCGGAGAAGATGCCGCGCGGCCGTTGCCGGTACAGCGACGGCGCGACCTGGATGACACCGTTGGCCAGCATCGCCGACGCCAGCGTGTCGCCCTCGAAGCCGGTGTACTCGACGCCGTCCAGCGTGAACGTGAGCGGTTTCGTGCGGTCGACCTCGCCGCCCTGAGCCAGCCTCATGACCGGAACTCGCTGGTCACGGTGTTGCGCACAGTGTTGAACCAGCGACGGCACCCGGCGCTGTGCACCCAACGTTCGGCGAAGTCGCCCCGAGGGTTGTCACGGAAGAACACGTACTGCGCCCATTCCTCGTCCGACAGCGACTCGGGGTCGGCGGGGTAGGCGACGAACGCCTGGCCGCCGTAGTGGAACTCGGTCTCCTCGCGCTCGCCGCACCAGGGACAACTGATCAGCAGCATGTGTCTCCTCAGTGTGCGACTGCGGCGGCGCCGTGTTCGTCGATCAGTGCTCCGGTCGTGAAACGCTCCAGCGTGAACGGCTTGTTGAGCTCATGCGGTTCGCCGTGCGCGAGCGTGTGGGCGAACACCCAGCCGACGCCCGGCGTCGCCTTGAACCCGCCCGTTCCCCAGCCGCAGTTGACGAACAGGTTCCGCACTGGGGTGCGGCCGATGATCGGCGACGCGTCCGGCGTGACGTCCACGATCCCGCCCCACGTCCGGATCAGGTGCGCGTGCGCGAAGATCGGGAACAGTTCCAGCGCGGCGGCCATCTGCTGCTCGATCACGTGCACCGAGCCGCGTTGCCCGTACGAGTTGTACGAGTCGATGCCCGCGCCCATCACCAGTTCGCCCTTGTGCGCCTGGCTGACGTAGACGTGCACGTGGTTGGACATCACCACAGTCGGGTGCACCGGTTCCAGCAGTTCGGAGACCAGCGCCTGCAACGGGTGGCTCTGCAGCGGCAGCCGGATGCCCAGTGTGGACGTGAGCACGCTGGTATGTCCTGCGGCCGCCAGCCCGATCCGCCCCGCGTGGATCGGGCCGCGATTCGTTTCGACGCCGGTGACGCGGTTGCCGTCGGTGAGGAACCCGGTGACTTCACAGCCCTGGATCAGGTCCACGCCGAACTGGTCGGCCTTGCGGGCGAACGCCCAGGCCACGTAGTCGTGTTTGGCGATCCCGGCGCGCGGCTGCCACGTCCCGCCGAGCACCGGGTACCGCACGTCCGGCGAGGTGTTGACGATCGGGCAGACCTTGGCCACCTCGTCCGGTGTCAGCCACTCGCCATCGATCCCGTTGAGCCGGTTTGCGTTCACCCGGCGGGTGCTCTCACGGACGTCCTGCAACGTGTGCGCCAGGTTGAGCACCCCGCGCTGGCTGAACAGGAAGTCGTACTCCAGGTCCTCCCGCAGGCCTTCCCACAGCTTGAGCGCGTGCTCGTAGATGCCCGCGCTCTCGTCCCACAGGTAGTTCGACCGGATGATCGTGGTGTTGCGGGCCATGTTCCCGCCCGCGAGCCAGCCCTTCTCCAGCACCGCGACGTTCGTGATGCCGTGGTTGCGGGCCAGGTAGTAGGCGGTGGCCAGGCCGTGCCCGCCCGCGCCGACAATGACGACGTCATAGGACTTCTTCGGCTCGGGTGTGCGCCAGAGCCAGTCGGGGTGCTCCATCCGTCATCCCCTCAACCGGGTCATCTTCGGGTCGAACAGAGGTTCCTCGGTGACAGTCGCCTCGATCCGGCGATCGAAGTATCCGATGTGGACGGTCTGACCCGGCGTGCTCAGCGCGGCGGGCAACCAGGCGTACGCGATGCCTTTGCCGATCGTGTGGCCGTACGCCGCGCTGGTCACGTAGCCGACGCACGTCTCGCCGTCGAACACCGGCTCCTTGCCCATCACCGTGTCGTCCAGCGTCAGGCAGGTGAGCTTGCGCTCCGGCTCGCCCGGTTTCAGCGCACTCTTGCCGACGAACTCGTCCTTCGCGAGTTTCACCGCGAACCCGAGACCCGCCTCGAACGGATCGTGCTCATAGGTCATGTCCGTGCCGAAGGACCGGTAGCCCTTCTCCAGCCGCAGGCTGGTGAAGGCCGCTCGTCCGCCCGCGATCAGGCCGTACTGCTCACCGGCCGCCCAGAGCGTGTCCCACAGTTTGAGGCCCATGTCGGCCTCGGTGTACAGCTCCCAGCCCAGTTCGCCCACATAGGACAGTCGCAGCGCGGTGACCGGGACGTTGCCGACGTAGCCCTGCGCGGCGCGGAAGTACTTCAACGCGGTCAGGTCGATGTCGGTCAACGGCTGCACGAGGTCACGGGCCCGAGGCCCCCACACACCGAGACAGCAGGTGCTCGCGGTGATGTCGCGGACGTGCACGTCGTCGGGCAGGTGCCGGGTGAACCAGTCCAGGTCCAGATTCCCGTTGGCGCCCACCTGGAACTGGTCCGTGGCCAGCCTGGCCACGGTCACGTCACTGCGGATCCCGCCGTCGATGTCCAGCAGCAGGCAGTACGTCACCGAGCCGACGGACTTGTGCACGTCACCCGTGGTCATCCGCTGCAGGAAGTCCGCCGCGCCACGGCCCTCGACCATCAGCCGCTTCAACGCCGTCATGTCGTAGAGCGCCACGCGTTCCCGGGTGATCTGCGCTTCCACGGCCGCGACCGGCGACCAGTGCTCGTGGGCCCAGTCATTGGGTCTGTGCACGTCACGATCCAGGAGTTGATCCAGGTTCCACTCGTACCATTGCGGCCGTTCCCAGCCGTTGGCTTCGAGGAAGTACGCGCCGAGTTCCTTCTGGCGCGGGTAGAACGGGCTGGTGCGCAGCGGGCGCGGGGCGTGCATCGGCTGCAACGGGTGCTTGATGTCGTAGACTTCGACGAAGTTCTGACAGCCGCGGGCCTTGACGTAGTCCGGCGCCAAGTGGTGCTTCTCGAACCGGTTCACATCGCATTCGTGCAGGTCGTAGGAAGTGCAGTAGCCGTCGACGAGCCACTCGGCCATCGCGTTGGCCACTCCGGCGGAGTGCGTGACCCAGACCGCCTCGGCCACCCAGAACCCGCTCACGGTGGGGGACTCGCCGAGCAGTGGCATGTCGTCGACGGTGAACGAGAACAGGCCGTTGATGCCCTGCTCGATCTTGGCGTCCTCGGTCGACGGCAGCAGCCTGCGGGTCTCGTACCACGCCTCCTCGAAGTCCTGCTCGGTGAACGGCAGCACCGACGGCATCACCTCGGCGTCGGCCACGCTGGGGATGTCGTGCACGTCGACGGGCATCGGCTGGTGGCCGTAGAAGCCGATGCCGATCGTGTCGTGCCGGTCGCGGTAGTACAGGTCCGCGTCCTGGTGGCGCAGGATCGGGCGGACCGCCTCGGCCAGTTGCCCGGCGATGGCCGGGACCTGGCCGGTCCACGCGAGCTGGTGGGCGAGCGGGACCAGCGGCAACGTCATCCCGACCAGGCGCGCGATCTTCGGGCCCCAGATCCCGGCGCAGCAGACCACGACGTCCGCGGGCAGTTCGCCCTTGTCGGTGACCACGCCGGTGACGCGGTCGCCCTCGGTTCGGATGTCGAGCACCTCGTGGCGCTCCAGCAGCGTGGCCCCGCGCGTCCTGGCGCGGTTGAGCTGCACTTCCACGGCCTTGACCGCCTTGGCGATGCCGTCGGTCGGCACGTACAGGCCCGCGCGCACGGTGTCCTCGCGCAACAACGGGTAGAGCTCACGGGTCTTGTCCGCGTCGAGCACCGTGCCCTCGACGCCCCACGCCGTCAGCCAGCCGTGCCTGCGGTACAGCTCCTGTTCACGCTCGGGCGAGCAGGCGATTTCGAGGCCGCCGACCTGCAGGAAGCAGTCGAGCTCGACCAGCTTCTCGACCGTGTAGCGGGCCAGTTCGGTCATCGTCTTGGCCGCGTTGGCCTGGAACACCAGGCCGGGGGCATGCGACGACGATCCGCCGGGCGTGGGCAGCGGGCCCTGGTCGACGACCGTGACCTCGGTCCAGCCCTTGGTGGTCAGTTCGTCGGCGAGGGCGGCGCCGACCACCCCCGCTCCGATGATCACGACCTTCGGTCCGGCCACGCCAGCCTCCTGTATGCACTATTCGCAACACCGCGCAGCTTGCGCAACAAGACTCGCGCGGCGGTGCTTTCGTGTCAAGCGTCAGGAAGCCAGTTGCCGTGGAAGCCCGTCGGAACGCGCCGAGGCAGCCGCACCGACGCCGCGAACTCCAACGTCCGCGCGTCCAGCACCAGCAGTTCCGAGCCGCTGCCGTCGAGCTCGGTCACGATCGACATCAGCCAGCCGTCGTCCTCGCCCTTCGCGTTCTGCTTGTGGACGAACTCGGCCTCACCCGGTGCCTTGCCCAGTTCCTTGATCTCGTTGCCACCGGTGTCCGTGTCGTACTTGACGATCGCCGTTTCGGTGACCGTGTAGAGGAACCGGCTCGGACGGCCGAGCCGGTCCTCGTTGAACGACGGGAACTCCACGTTGCGCTCGTCGCGCATCTCCTCGGTGGCCTTGCCGGTCGCCGGGTCGAGAATCCAGCGGTACAGCGAGGTGCCGACGGCGAAGTCCGTCAGGTTGGTGGTGCCACTGATCTCGCGCCAGGTCGAGGTGAACTTGTCGCGGGTGTACCGGACCGCGTCCAGCACGATCCGGCCCTGGTCCTCATGGGCGTTGCCGACGTGGAAGACGTAGCACGGATCCACGTCGAACCACTGCACGTCTCCGCCTCGGGGCATCACGCCGATCCGCGCGCCGTAGCTGTCGCTCCAGTCGAAGGCCAGGCCCTTGCCGATCCGCTCGGCGTCGAAGGTCACCGGCAGGTCCAGCCAGATCACGTGGTTCTCGGTGATCGCGAAGTCGTGCATCATCGTCGGGCCGGGGACGGCGATCTCCCTGCTCTCGACCAGTTCGCCCCGTGCGTCGAGCCGGTGGTAGGTCAGGAACGGCGGGAAGACGCTGTAGCCGAAGAAATGCAGCTCACCGGTGACCGGATCCTGCTTGGGGTGCGCGGTCATCGAGGTGGTCAGTCTGCCGCCGAAGTCGCACGGGCCGACCGTGTCCAACTCGGGTGTCAGCTCGTACGGGAAACCCGCCTCCACCAAGGCATAGATCTTGTCCGCGTGCCTGATCACGTTGGTGTTGGCGGTGACGGCCTTCCGGTCGGGGCCGGTCTCGGTGAGGTAGTCGTCGCCCGCCAGCCGCCGGGTCTGCACCCAGCGGTTGCGGTACCACTCGGCGCGGCCGTCGGCGATCCGGACACCGTGGATCATCCCGTGCCCGGCGAACCAGTGCCCAGGATCCTGGCCCGGCAGGGGATTGGGGCCGTTGCGGAAGTAGCGGCCGGCCAGTTCCGGCGGCAACTCGCCGGTCACAGGCAGACCAACGGCCTCGATCTCGTCGTCGACCGGTGCGAGCAGGCCTTCGAGGTACAGGGACATATCGGGTCTCCCTCCAGTAGTGACATGTCAAACCTAGAAGGTCGTAATTCGACATGTCAATGCTGGAATGTCAAGATGGCGGCATGAGCCTCCGCCACGCAGTGCTCGGCCTGCTGACAGTCGGTCCGGCCAGCGGCTACGACCTGCTGAAGCGCTTCGAAGGCTCGATAGCCAACGTCTGGTCGGCGACCCAGAGCCAGATCTACGGGGAACTGGCCAAGATGGCCGACGAGGGTCTGGTCGAAGCAGCGGCTGAGGGGCCACGGGGGCGCAAGGAGTACGCGATCACCCCGGTGGGGCGTGAGGCGCTCCAGCACTGGATGACGGAGGTCGATCCGGAACCACCCCGCCGCAGCGCGATGCTGTTGCGCGTCTTCTTCCTGAACCTGCTCCCGCCGGAACAGGCCGTCGCCTACCTGCGGCGCCAAGCGGAACTCGCTGCGGAGACACACGTGCAACTGAGCGCGATCGCCGACAGCATTCGCGACGAGAACGACGACGAGAGCAAGTACGGCCGCATCGCACTGGAATGGGGCCTACGATCCACCACCCTCGTTCAGGAGTGGGCGGAATGGGCGGAGAAACAGGTCTGACGCCTCACGACTCGTGTGGGGCCAACCGTCGCGTGAGTGTGCGCAGTGCGTCGACGCCTCGAGACGCACAGCGATGACGTACATCGGCTGCTCGCCGCGGTGACTGACGAACCGGCGTTCGTGCTCGGCATGAGCATCGGCGCTCTCATCGGCCTTGACCTAACCACCTGCCCGCACCCTGCTGTCCGACGTGGAGCGCGCCGAAGCGGAGCGCACCCACGTCGAGATCGAGCACCCACGAGAATGCGCGCGGCGTCTGCGCGAGCTCCTCGGCTGAGTCCCGTGCCCTCAGCTGGCGGGCAGCCAGGCCTTGACCTTGTCCTGGTTCTGCTCCACCCACTTCTTGGCCGCCGCGTCCGGGCTCATCTTGTCGACCGCGATCCAGCGGGCGACGCTGTTCTGGTCGTCGTTGGTCCACTTGAAGTTCTTCACCAGCTGGTAGGCCGGGCCGTTCGCGTCGGCGAACTTCTTGCTGACGATCTTGTCCAGGTCGTAGTCCGGGTAGTCGCAGGCGATCTTCTCCGCCACCGCGTCGCAGCCCGTTGTGTGTGCCGGGAGCTTCACCTTCTCCAGTTTTATCTCGGAGAACAGCCATTGCGGCGAGTAGAAGTAGCCGATCAGCGGCGTCTTGCGCTCCTCTGCCTGCTTGAACGCCTGGATCAGCGCGGTTTCGCTGCCGCCGTAGACCACCTTGAAGTTCAGGCCGAGGTTCTTCACCAGTGCCTCGTCGTTCGTCACGAACGACGGGTCGCCGTCGAGCAGTTGGCCCTGCGCGCCGGACTCCGAGGTCTTGAACATCTCCGCGTACTTGTTCAGGTTGTTCCAGTCCAGGATGTCCGGGTGCTGCTTGGCCAGCCACGGTGGGACGTACCAGCCGATCTGGCCTTTCACTCCGGTCGACCCCGCCGACACACCGATCTTCTGCTCGTCGATGTACTTCTTGCGCAGGTCGTCGTGGCCCCAGTTCTCCACGACCGCGTCGACCTCGCCGGTGCCGAAGCCCTGCCAGGCCACCTCTTCCTTCAGGTCCTTCTTGGTCACCCGGCAGCCCAGGTTCTTCTCCGCCACGTACGCGATCACCGCCGCGTTGGCCTCATAGCCGACCCATGGGTTGATGGCCAGCTTGAACTCACCGCACGTCTTCGAGCCGCCGCTGCCACCGCCGGTGCTCTCACCGACCTTCGCACCGCCGCACCCGGCCAGTGCCAGTGTCGCGACGAGTGCGACTCCGAGAGTCCTCTTCATACCGAATCTCCTCTTTGCGTGCGGTTGGCCGCCGCCTGCGTCAGACGGTCGAGCATCACTCCGAGCAGCACGATGGCGATACCGGCTGCGAGCCCCTTGCCGTACAGCTGCCCCTGTGAGAACCCCGCCACCACGTCGTAGCCGAGCGCGCCCGCGCCGACGAGGCCACCGACGACGACCATGCAAAGCACGTAGATCAAACCTTGGTTGGTGGCGAGTGCCACCGCGCGTGCCGACATTGGCAACTGAACCTTAGTGATCGTCTGCCAGGCACTCGACCCGGACGCTACCGATGCCTCCACTGTGGTCGCCGACACGCCGCGGACGCCGTCCGCGACGATCTTCGTCGCCACCGGCACCGCGTACACCACGGCCGCCGCGATCGCGGTGAACCTGCTGGCCGCGAACAACGCCAGGAACGGCACCAGGTACACGAACACCGGCATCGTCTGGCCCGCGTCGAGCACCGGCCGGATCACCCGGTCCGCCCGGTTGCTGCGGCCCATCCAGACGCCGACCGTGATTCCGATGGCCATTGTGAACACCGCGGCGACAAGGGTCGACGCGAGCGTGGTCATGCTGTCCGACCACAGGCCGGACACCACGATCAGCACCAGGCACACCGCGGACACGATCGCCGCCCGCATACTGCCGACAACCAGTGAGATCGCCACGATCGCCGCCGTCACCAGCCACCACGGCGAACCGGCGAGCACCGCCTGCAACGGGTCGATCAACACCAAGGTGAACACGTCCTTGATGCCGTTGGTGAGCGGTGCGAAGTTCGACTGCACCCAGGTGGTCGCCTCACCGGTCCACAGTGCGATCGTGCTGCCGATGTCCAGGTTGGAGTCGAACTCGGCCGCCCAGACGTAGGTGTAGGACAACCAGATCGCGAACGCCGTCAGTGCCGCGCCGACCAGTACGACGATCCTATGTGGACGATCGCGGCGGTCGCGGTTCGCCGCGGCGGTGGTGACCCGGTCGAGCACGATCGCCATCACCACGATGGCCAGACCGGCGTTGAACGCGGTGCCGACGTCGAGCGTCTGCAACGCCTTCACCACGGTCTTGCCCAGGCCCGGGGCGTCGATCAGCGCCGCGATGGTGACCATCGCCAACGCCGCCATGATCGTCTGGTTCACGCCGAGCACGATGGTCCGCTTCGCCGCGGGCAGCAGAACCTTCGTCAGCGTCTGGGTTTTCGTCGAGCCGAGCGACTCGCTCGCTTCCACTGTGTCGTGTGGCGCGGATCTGATGCCGTGCGCGGTCAGCCGGATCACCGGTGGGGCCGCGTAGATCAGTGTCGCGATGGTCGCCGACGCCGGTCCGATCAGGAAGAACAACGTCAACGGTGCCAGGTAGACGAACGACGGCATGATCTGCATGAAGTCCAGCACTGGTGTGATCATCCGGTGGAACCGGTCGGACAGACCGGCCCAGATGCCCAGCGGGATGCCGATCACCAGCGAGATGATCACAGCGGCCAGCGTCAGCGCGAGCGTGTCCATGCTCTCGCGCCACAATCCCTGCAGGCCGAGGAAGAAGAACCCGGCCGCGGCCAGCAGCGCGACCCGGACGTTGGCGACGGCCCACGAGACGAAGCCGACCAGCGCGACCACCCCGAGCCAGCCGATCAGCGGCAACGGCCGCCCGAACGACGGCTGCGCGATGAGGGACTGGACGAACACGACGAACTCGTCGATGAACAGCCGGATGTAGTTGAAGAAGTACAGGAACAGCGGGTTGGAGTTACGGTTGGCGCCGATCACGTCGTTCAGGTCGTTGAACCAGTGGTGCACCTGGGTGAGCTGGGCGCCGCCGAGGGTGAGGGTGTGCGTCCCGCGCAGGAACACCCACAGGAGTAACCACACCGCGAAGATGCCGACGACGATCCGGCCGCGGTTGCGCACCACGATGTTCATCTTCGGCAGCCTGGTGGACATCGTCGACTTCGTCGCCGTCACCATCAGGAGTCACCATCTCCCGCGATGACCGACAGGATCTCCTCGTCGCCGACGATGCCGAGCAGTTCACCGTCCTTGACCACCTTCACCGGCTTCTCAGCCGCGAGGACACTGCGTGTGGCCTCGCGCACGATCACGTCCGGGCCCAGTTCGGGTCCGTCGAGCTGGTCGTCGTCCCGTTTCGGGCGCATGATCCACTTCAGGGTGAGCACGTTCGCGCGCGGCACGTCCCGGACGAAGTCGCGGACGTAGTCGTCGGCGGGCGCGGCGACCAGTTCGTCCCCGGTGCCGATCTGCACGAGCGCGCCGTCGCGCATGATCAGGATGCGGTCGCCGAGCTTGAGTGCCTCGGACAGGTCGTGGGTGATGAACACCATCGTCTTGCCGACCTCGTGGTGCAGCCTGATCACCTCGCTCTGCATGTCCCGTCGGATCAGCGGGTCGAGCGCGGAGAACGGCTCGTCGAACAGCAGCACGTCCGGGTCGCCCGCCAGCGCACGCGCCAGCCCGACCCGCTGCTGCATGCCGCCGGAGAGCTGGTCGGGATACGACAGCTCGTACCCGCCGAGGCCGACGAGTTCGATGACCTCGTGGGCGCGCTTCATCCGTTCGGCCTTCGGCACACCGCGGATCTCCAGGCCGTAGGCCACGTTGTCGGAGACACACCGGTGTGGCAGCAGCCCGAAGTGCTGGAACACCATGGAGAACTTGTTGCGCCGCAAGTCTCTGAGCCGCTTCTGGTCGGCCGACCGGATGTCCTCGCCCTCGAAGATCACCTCGCCTGCGGTCGGCTCGATCAGCCTGGTCAGGCAGCGCACCAGAGTGGACTTGCCCGAGCCGGACAGGCCCATCACGACGAAGACCTCGCCGGGGGCCACGTCGAAATCGATGTCACGCACCGCCGCCGTGCAGCCCGTGCGGTCCAGCAGTTCGCGCCGGGACAACGCGCCCAGTTCCGCGGAGTCGGGGACTCGCGCGGCCTTGGGTCCGAACACCTTCCACAGGTTCCGAACGGAGATGACCGGTTGTTGCGTATCGTGCACCTGAGTTCCGTGCATGGAACACCATTCTTTGACGACAGGTCATTAGTCAAGACCGCGCCACGTTGCGGATGGGTTTACTCACTGGCCATGCCATCCCAACCGGCGGGACACCTCCTGGGCCGCCGCCGCCACTTTCCTGGCGACATCCGGCACGTGATCAGGGGTGATGCGGAATCCCGGACCTGAAGCACTGATCGATCCAACCACGGTTCCATCGACGCCGCAGATTGGTGCGGCCACGGCGGTGAGCCCGACTTCGAGCTCGTCGACGGCCACCGCGTAGCCCTGTTGACGGACCAGGCCGACCTGGGCACGCAGCACCGACCGGTCGGTGACGGTCTTGTCGGTGAAGCGTTTCAACACCCCGGCGGTCAGCTCGTCGAACCGCACCCCGGACACGTTCGCCAGCAGCACCTTGCCGTTGGACGTGGCGTGCAGCGGGATCCGCTGGCCGACCCAGTTGTGCAGCTGCAACGCGGCCGATCCGGCGACCTGGTCGACGTACAGCGCCTCATGCCCGGACAGCACCGTGATGTTCACCGTCTCGCCGATCACCTCGGCGAGCCGCTGCGACACCGGTTTGGCGCGCTGCACCAGGTCGAGCTTGGCCGTGGTGGCACCGGCGAGCTGCAGCACGCCGACGCCGAGCCGGTACTTGCCGCGGTCGGTGTGCTGCTCGACCAGGTCGTGCTGCTCCAGCGTGGTGACCAGGCGGAACGCCGTCGACTTGTGTACCTCCAGCCGGGTGGCGATCTCGGTGACGCCCAGCTCGCCGTGTCGGGCCAGCAGCCGCAGCACGGTCAGCGCCCGGTCGACCGACTGGATCGTGCTGCCGCCCTCGATGGTCACGGCTTGTGATGGCGGTAGAAGGTGGCGTCCGACGGCGGCAGCGGGGTGTTGCCGAGGATGAGGTCGCTCGCCTTCTCCGCCACCATCATCACCGGCGCGTAGATGTTGCCGTTGGTGACATACGGGAACACCGACGCGTCCACCACGCTCAGGCCCTCGACACCGTGCACCCGCATGGTCGACGGATCCACCACGGACATGTCGTCGACGCCCATCTTCGCCGTGCACGACGGGTGGTAGGCGGTTTCCGCGTCCTTGGCGACCCATTCGAGGATCTCGTCGTCGGTCGCCACCTCGGGTCCTGGCGAGATCTCGCCGTCGTCGAACTCGGCGAACGCGGGCTGGGCCAGAATCTTCCTGGCGACGTGGATCGCCTCGACCCACTCCCGCCGGTCCTGCTCGGTGGACAGGTAGTTGAACCGCAGCGCCGGGTGCTCGCGCGGATCCGTCGACCTGATCTTCACCGTGCCGCGGACATCGGAGTACATCGGCCCGATGTGTACCTGGTAGCCGTGGCCCGCGGTCGGCTGTGAGCCGTCGTAGCGCACGGCAAGCGGCAGGAAGTGGAACATCAGGTTCGGGTACGCGACATCCTCGTTGCTGCGCGCGAACCCGCCACCCTCGAAGTGGTTGGTCGACGCCGGGCCCTTGCGCGCCAGCAGCCACTTCAGGCCGATCAGCGGGCGGTTGCGCCATTTCAGCGCGGGATTGAGCGACACGGGCTTCTTCGAGGCGTGCTGCACGTACACCTCAAGGTGGTCCTGCAGGTTCTCGCCGACGCCCGGCAGGTCGTTGACCACGTCGATGCCCAGCGCGCGCAGTTCCTTCGCGTTGCCGATGCCGGACAGCTGCAGCAGCTGTGGCGTGTTGATCGCGCCGCCACACAGGATGACTTCGTTGCCGCGCACGGCTTTCGTCCGGCCGAACCGGCTGATCTGCACACCGGTCGCGCGTTGGCCGTCGAACAGCACCTTGTCGACGTGGGTGTAGCACTTGACCGTCAGGTTCGGGCGGTTCATCACCGGGTGCAGGTAGGCCCGTGCCGCGGACCACCGCCGTCCTTTGCGGATGTTGCGGTCGAACTTGGCGAAGCCCTCCTGCTGGAACCCGTTGACATCCTTGGTGAGCGGGTAGCCCGCCTGCTGCACAGCCTGGAAGAACGCGCCGAACAGGGGATTGGTGGCCGGTCCGCGTTCCAGCGTGAGCGGCCCGTCGTCACCGCGCCACGCGTCGCCCCCGGCCAGGCAGTTCTCCATCTTGCGGAAGTACGGCAGGCAGTGCGCGTAGTCCCAGTCCCGCATGCCCTTGTCGGCGGCCCAGCGTTCCAGGTCGAGCGGGTTGCCGCGCTGGAAGATCATGCCGTTGATGCTGCTGGAGCCGCCGAGCACCTTGCCGCGGCCGTGCGAGACGCGGCGGCCGCCCATGAACGGCTCCGGCTCCGAGTGGTACTTCCAGTCGTAGAAGCGGTTGCCGATGACCATGGTCAGCGCGGCGGGCATGTGGATGAAGACGTCCCAGATCCAGTCCGGCCTGCCCGCCTCCAGCACGAGCACGGTGGTGGCCGGGTCCGCCGACAGCCGGTTGGCCAGCGCGCAGCCTGCCGAACCGCCGCCGACGATGATGTAGTCGTAGCCCACCGCGCCTCCAAGTGTTGCGTATTGCTCAACGCCGTTCGTAATGCGAAGCATGTGCAGGCTAGTCGCGGCTGAACCCGGTGGCCAATCGCCGCTGCCACTGTTGCGTATCACGTCTCATGTCGCGTACAGCGCAACAGAAGGTCATGTCGGTAGCCGGGTGCGTTCGACCGGTTCGACGAATCGTCCGGTCGCTACTCGCCGAAATAGCCAACGCGGGAACTGATCTCGGCCGCGCCGAAGCAGAGTTTCTCGGCCACCGAAGGGAATGACTCCACGGTCAGCCGGTAGGCGGGGCCGGACACGCTGACCGCGGCGATCACGTCGCCGCTGCCGCCCCTGACCGGGGCCGCGATCGCGTTCAGCCCGATCTCCAGTTCCTCGTTGGTGCTGCTCCAGCCGCGTTCGCGGATCATGTCCAGCTCGGCGATGAGCTTCGAGCGGCTGGTGATCGTCGCGGGCGTGTAGCGCTCCAGTGTGTCCATCGCGGAGGTCAGGTCGTCCTCGGTCGCCCAGGTCAGCAGGACCTTCCCGCTGGACGTCGCGTGCAGCGGTGTCCGCTGGCCGATCCAGTTCCTCGTGGTCACCGCCGCGGTGCCGTAGACCTGCGTGATGTTGGTGGCCTGCCCGGAGTCCAGCACGGCGACGTGCACGGTCTCGCCCAACTCGGTCGCGAGCCGTTCGCAGACCGGGTGGCTTTCCCTGGGCAGGTCGAGTCTCGCGGTGGTGGCACCGGCGAGCCGGACGATCCCGAACCCGAGCCGGTACTTGCCGCGCTCGGCCACCTGTTCGACCAGTCGGCGCTGTTCCAGTGCGCCGATCAGCCGGAACGCCGTGGACTTGTGCACGTCCAACTCGGCCGCGATCTCGGTGACCCCGGCCTCCCCCCGGAGGGCGAGGATGTCCAGGATCGCCAGCGCGCGGTCCACCGACTGGACGGGGGTGGACTGAGTTGGGACAGTCGCGGGCTTTTCGTTCCCCATGTCGCAACTCTACTCAGGGGTTGCAGACTTCCCCTGGTTGAACCCTTGACGCGTTCCTGACGAAGCCTCACTCTGTTGCTCATTGTACGACTTGTTGTGTATCGCACAACGGAGGCTGAGCATGATTCCAGTCTGCGCGCTGGGTGACATCCGACCTGGCGAAGCGGTCCGACTCGACGGAGAGCCCCCGATCTCCGTGTTCAACGTGGACGGCGAGCTGTACGCGATCGACGACACCTGCACCCACCAGGACGCCTCGCTGGCCGACGGCTGGCTGGAAGGCTGTCTCATCGAATGCCCGCTGCACGCGTCGTGCTTCGACCTGCGGACCGGCAGGCCCACCGGCCCTCCCGCGAAAGTCCCGGTCCGCACCCATCGGGTGGTGGTTCAGGATGGCCACATCCATGTCGTCGTAGTTCCGGTCCCGGCAGTTACCTGATGCGCACGATCACCGTGGTCGGCGCCTCGATCGCCGGCCTCTCAGCCGCGCGCGCACTCAGGGCACAGGAGTTCGCGGGCCGGATCGTCGTCATCGGCGACGAGGAGCACGAGCCCTACGACCGCCCACCGCTGTCCAAGGGTTTCCTCGACGGTTCGGCGACGCTCGACGACATCGCACTGGGCACCCCGGACGACAAACTGCTCGACGTCGACTGGCGGCTGGGCAGCACAGCCACGGCTCTGGACACGTCCGAACGGGCGGTCGTGCTGGCTTCCGGCGAGCGCATCGTGACCGACGGCGTCGTCCTGGCGACCGGCGCCCGCGCCCGGCCCATGCCAGGCCCTACTGGAGTGCACACGCTGCGGACACTCGACGACGCGATCGCTCTGCGGGCGGCGTTGGACCACGGCGGGAACCTGGTGGTGATCGGCGCGGGGTTCATCGGCGCGGAGGTCGCCTCGACCGCACGCCAACTCGGACTGGACGTCACGGTCGTCGAGACGCTGCCGACGCCGATGGCCGGGCCGCTCGGCGTCGAGATGGGCCATGCCTGCGCGGAGCTGCACGCCCGCAACGGCGTCACGCTGCTCACCGGCGTTCCGGTGTCCACTTTGGTCGGAACAGGCCGGGTGCGGGCGGTGCTGCTCGCGGACGGCCGTGAGATCAGCGCGGACACCGTGGTCGTAGGCATCGGCGCGATCCCGAACGTGGAATGGCTCCATGGCTCCGGCCTCGCCGTTGACGGCGGCGTGGTCACGGACGCGCGTTGCCTCACCACTGTCCCGAACGTGGTCGCGGTGGGGGACTGCGCGTCGTCGTTCAACGACCACGCGGGCCGGGTGATCCGCCTGGAGCACTGGACGAACGCGATGCAGCAACCCAAGATCGCGGCAGCGTCGCTGCTGGGACGGACCAGCGTGCACGCCGCACGGTTCTCCGTGCCGTACTTCTGGTCCGACCAGTACGGCTCACGCCTGCAGTTCGCCGGTCACCGCCGTGACGGTGACGTCGTCGAGGTTGTCGAAGGCTCGCCGGACGGGTCCTTCGTCGCCGTGTACCGCCGCGCCTCGCGGCCCGTTGCCGTGCTCGCCGTCGACCAGCCACGTGTGTTCGGCCGCTGGCGCCGCGAGCTGCTCGAAGAAGGGGTGTTGAGTTGACTGTCAGCCTGCCGCCCAGCCTGCTCGCCACGTTGCCCGGCCACTTCTACACGGATCCGTCGGTGTTCGCCGTCGAACAGGAACGGGTCTTCGAGTCACAGTGGTTCGCGGTCGCCCGTTGCGCCGACCTCGCCACGCCCGGCAAGTTCGAAACCGCCGAGGTGGGCAGGGAAAGTGTGCTCGTCGTCCGCGGCCGTGACGGACAGTTGCGCGCGTTCCTGAACGTCTGCAGACATCGTGGCGCCAAACTCTGCCTGGAACCAGCCGGTGAGACCAGACGCCAGCTGCAGTGCCCATACCACGCGTGGACCTACGGCCTGGACGGCAAACTGGTCGCGGCGCCGAACCTGACGAAGATGCCGGACATCGACCGGGTCGAGTACGGCCTGATCGCCGTGCACCTGCGGGAATGGCTCGGCTATGCCTGGGTCTGCCTCGCCGACCAGCCGCCGTCCTTTGAGGACACAGTGCTGGGCGCGGCCCGTGCCCGCCTCGGCGAGACGGAGAAGATCGATCACTGGCAGGTGGACACCCTTGATGTGGGACGGCGGATCGTCTATGACGTCAAGGCGAACTGGAAACTGATCATCGAGAACTTCATGGAATGCTACCACTGCGCGACGATCCATCCCGAGCTCACCGAGGTCCTACCGGAATTCGCGGACGGGTACGCCGCGCAGTACTACGTCGGCCACGGGGCCGCATTCGCCGAGCAGGCACAGGGCTTCACTATTGACGGCAGCGCGGGGTTCGACAAACTCGGCGGAGTGGACGCGGATCAGGACCGCAGGTACTACGCGATCACGGTGAACCCGCAGGTTTTCATCAACCTGGTTCCCGATCACGTGATCTTCCATCGGATGTTCCCGATGTCGGCGGACCGGACCGTCGTGGTGTGCGACTGGCTTTACAGCTCGGAAGTCGTGGCTGGTGGGAAGGATGTTTCTCGGTCAGTCGAGTTGTTCCACCGCGTCAACCTGCAGGATTTCGACGCGTGCGAACGCTGTCAGCTTGGGATGTCTTCTCGTGCGTATGCGAAAGGCGGCGTATTGGTGCCCAGCGAGCATCACATCGCCGCCTTTCACGAGTGGCTGACCGCCAGGCTTGCGTGACTGCTTGGGTCTGTTGGCTTTCTGGATGTTCCTCGGCTGGACAAGCAGGTCCCTCGCCGGGAGGCAGGCCGCCAAAAGGGGAACACAGGATCTAGAGCCATTGGCCATCGCTCTAGTTATTGGTGGGTCGGGTGGAGGCGGGCGTGTCCCCTTCCGTATGGCCTGCCGGAGGAAACCACAACGGGTCAAGAGGTCGGTAGGGCCTGCGCTGTGGGTCGGTTTGGGTAGGCCGACCTCCTGACCCGTTGTGGTTTGGCTGCGCCCAGGCCATACGGAAGGGAACACACCCGAAGACCACCCCTGCGCTAGCGCGCGAGCCGCCAGCAACCACTGAGCTGCGTGCTCTGTCCAGCCGCATGAACTACACCGACTTGACTTGCCCTGTGCATTCACACAGCAAACCGGCCTGACACTGTAGCTTTCTCCACCGAGACGAAAAGGGGTATGAGTCCCCAGTGACACGACACGTGAACAAGCGCAGCACCCGACAACACCGTGCGCCCGCACGTCAACGGGGCATGCGGCCTGCGCGCCAGCGCAGGAGTGTGGTTCGTGGGGTGTCCCTCCCGTATGGCAGTGAGGATGGGCGAAGCCATACCACGGCGTGTTGGGAGGTCGGCCTACGAAACTGGTGGGCCCAGCGCGAGGCGATACCGACCTCCCGGCACGCCGTGGTTTCCTCCGGCAGGACATACGGGAGGGGCGCCCCGCGCCCCCCACTCGACCCAGGAAATCACGTGGGCTGAGCGAACCGGCTCGGCGAACAGAGTTGTTTGTGTCCCCCTCTTGGAGGCCTGCCCGCCGGCGAGGCATCTCTTTTGTCTTCCCCCGCAAACACGTGAGCGCAGCAATGGCGTGACAGCAGCCTGCTACGAAGCTTCGGTTCGGACTAGCGAGGCGCCATGCGGAGAGCACCGTCCATGCGGATGACCTCGCCGTTCAGGTAGTCGTGGTCGATGATCGCCAGTGCCAGTTTGGCGTATTCGGCGGGCAGGCCCAGGCGCTTCGGGAACGGCACGCCTTCGGCCAGTGCCGCGCGGAACTCGTCGCCGACTCCGGCGAGCATCGGGGTGTCGATGATGCCGGGGGCGATGGTCATCACGCGGATGCCCGAGGTGGAAAGGTCTCGGGCGGCGGGGAGCGTCAGGCCGACCACTCCGCCCTTCGAGGAGGCGTACGCGGCCTGGCCGATCTGGCCGTCGAAGGCCGCGATGGACGCGGTGTTGATGATGACGCCGCGCTGGCCGTTGTCGTCCGCCTCGGTTTTCGCGATTGTGTCGGCGGCCAGGCGGAGCACGTTGAATGTGCCGATCAGGTTGACCTCGATGACCTTGCGGTACAGGTCGAGGTCGTGCACGCCCTTCTTGGAGAGGATTCGGCCCGCGGTGCCCACGCCCGCGCAGTTCACGGCCACTCGCAGGGGGGCTTCGGCCGTTGCCTGGTCCACTGCCGCCTGGACCTGCTCCGGGTTGGTGACGTCGGCGGCGACGTAGGTCACGCCGTCGACCGCGGCCGCTTTCTCGATTGAGCTGGGCAGGTCGAGGGCGAACACCTTCGCGCCCTGCTTGGCCAGTACCTCCGCGGTCGCTCCGCCAAGACCTGACGCGCCGCCCGTGACAACCGCCGCGATACCGCTGACCTGCATGCCTGCTCTCCTTTGGGCCGTAGACCCCAGAGAGGCTATCCGGCTCAGTCAGGCGGGGTCGTGCGGTGTGATGTCCTTAACGGGTTGCCTTCGGTCCGCTGCGTGCATCAACAACACCAGCGGCACCGCCGCAAGCATGGCGAGCACTACGAACCCGAGCACGATGGCCAGTACCTCAAACATGCCTTCTACTCTTGTCTTCGCAGGCCACGGGCGCGTCCGCCGGGAGTGCGGTGTTCATGTCCTTCCGAGGGACTCCTCAAATCACCCACCGCTACGACTCAGGTCTGACACGACCCTGAGCCGTTACCATGGGCACCGGGTCGTGACTGGCGCTGAGGTGGAGTACCACCGGGGAGCGGCCTCACCGAGATCTGCCGCACGCCTGGGCGACTTTTCCGAGCAACGGAGTCGCTGTATGGCCTTGATGTCCGGTACTGACGTCGCCCGCGAGATCACCGAGCAGACCACGAAGCGCGCCCACGAGTTCCAGCAGCGCACTGGTCGCAAGCCCTGTCTCGCGGCCGTCCTGGTCGGGGAAGACCCTGCCTCGGTCACCTACGTGAAGATGAAGCGCAACCGCAGCGTGAAGGCCGGGATCGAGTCCCGATTGGTCGAGTTGCCCGCCGAGACCACCACCGAACAGCTCGTCGCCGAGATCACGAAGCTCTCCGACGACCCCGAGGTCGACGGGATCCTGCTGCAGCACCCCGTGCCCGGCCACATCGACGAGCGGGCCGCGTTCGAGGCGATCGCGCCCGGCAAGGATGTCGACGGCGTGACCATGCACTCGTTCGCGGCCATGGCGTTCGGTGAGCCCGGGTTCGCCTCCGCCACGCCCGGCGGCATCATTCGGCTGCTGGACGCCTACCAGGTGGATCTCAGGGGCAAGCACGCCGTCGTGGTCGGCCGCAGCCCGATCCTGGGCAAGCCGGTGGCGATGCTGCTGCTGGCGCGGGACGCGACCGTCACCATCTGCCACTCGAAGACCGAGAACCTCGACGAGATCGTTCGGACCGCGGACGTCGTGGTCGCCGCGGTCGGCAGGCCGAGGTTCATCACCGCCGTCAAGCCGGGTGCCGTGGTGATCGACGCGGGCTACAACGAGGGCAACGTCGGCGACGTCGACTTCGACCAGCTGGTCGACCAGGCGAGCCTGATCACCCCGGTGCCCGGCGGAGTCGGCCCGATGACGATCGCCCTGCTGCTCGACCAGACCGTGTCAGCGGCGGCCAGGCGGGCAGATCTCGTCGAGGTAGGCCAGGTCGTCGGCTGACGGGCGCCACTTGACTGCGGCGGCGTTCTCCTCGACCTGGTCGGGCGTGGTGGCGCCCGCGATGACCGACGAGACCGGGTTCTGCGCGGTCAGCCAGGACAGGGCGAGCGTGGTCATCGAGATGCCACGCTCGTCGGCGAACGACCGCAGCCCCTCGATCCGGTCCCACGGCGCGTCGGCGAGCAGCTTGCGCCTGCCGCCGAGCCGTGAGCCCGGCGGCGGTTCCGTGTTGCGCTTGTACTTGCCCGTGAGCAGGCCGTTGGCCAGCGGGAAGTACGGCAGCACACCGAGCCCGAACCGCCGGGCGGCCGGGTTGACGTCCCGCTCGGCCTCGCGTTCCAGCAGCGAGTAGTGGTTCTGCGCGGCGATCGGCTGGGCCACGTGCTGGGTGCGCGCGGTCCACGCCGCGTCGGCGATCTGCCAGCCCGCCAGGTTGCACAGGCCCGCGTAGCGGATCTTGCCCTCGGTGATCAGCTCGGACAGCACGCCGAGCGTCTCACCGATCGGGGTCCTCGGGTCCGCGCGGTGCAGCTGGTACAGGTCGATCCAGTCGGTGCCGAGCCTGCGCAGTGACGACTCCACCGCACGCCGGACGTAGCGCCGCGAGCCGCGGGCGCCGAAGTCCGGCCCGTTGCCACCCTGCATGTCCACGCCGAACTTGGTGGCGATGACGGCGTGGTCCCGCCGCCCGGACAACGCCTGGCCCAGCAGTTCCTCGCTGCGCCCGCGTGGGGCGCCGTACACGTCGGCGACGTCGAAGAACGTGATCCCCGCGTCGAGCGCGGCGCCGACGACGGCCCGTGACCCGGCGAGCGACTCCGCGGGGGTGCCTGGCCTGCCGAGGTTGTTGCAGCCGAGCCCGACGGCGCTGACCACGAGCCCGGACTCACCGAGATGTCGGTGCTCCATGCGGTGGCACCCTATGTCGGAGCGGGCCGGAAGTTCCAGAAGTGTACGTCGCATGGAGTATTCGAGCTCGCCAGTTGGTGTTAGGACGGAGGTCAACTCCGGCTGCGACCGTGCCACTGACAAGGATGTGGGGTGGTTCGGTTGCAGCGAAGGATCGCAGTGGTCGGCACCGGCTATGTCGGCCTGACCACGGGGGCATGCCTGGCGTCGCTCGGACATCACGTCGTCTGCGCGGACATCGACTCGGCCAAGGTCGCTCACCTGCGACAAGGGCACGTCGACATCCTGGAACCCGGCCTGGACGAACTGGTCCGGCGTGGCATCGCGGCCGGGAACCTCGAGTTCGTGCTGGGCGCGAAGAACGCCGTCTCGCCGGACACCGACGTGCTGTTCCTCTGCGTGCCGACGCCGATGGGCGCGGACGGTGCCGCTGACCTGCGCGCGGTCGAATCCGTGCTGGCCGAGGTCGGTGACCTGTTGCCGGGCGGGTGTGCGGTCGCGACCAAGTCGACGGTCCCGGTCGGCACCGCGGACCGCCTGCGGCACATGGTCGGCGTGCCGATCGTGTCGAATCCCGAGTTCCTGCGCGAGGGCAGTGCGGTCGACGACTTCCTGCACCCGGACCGGATCGTCGTCGGTTCGTACGACCGCGAAGCGGCACAACGGGTCGGTGACCTCTACGCGTCGCTGCAGGCACCGACGCTCGTGCTCGACGCGGCCAGCGCGGAGATGGTCAAGTACGCGGCGAACTGCTTCCTCGCGGTGAAACTGTCCTACGTCAACGCGATCGCGCAACTGTGCGACCGGGTCGGCGCGGACGTCCGCGAAGTGACCGAGGGCATGGGGCTCGACCCGCGCATCGGCCGGTCGTTCCTCAAACCGGGGCCCGGCTGGGGCGGGTCGTGCCTGCCCAAGGACACCAACGCGTTGCTGCACGTCGCCGACTCGGTGGGGCTCGATTTCGCGCTGCTGCGGTCGGCGATCGACCAGAACGCCCGCCAGCAGCAGGACGTCGTCGAGCGGATCAGGCAGGCGTGTGACGGGACCATCCGCGGTGCCCGGATCGGCCTGCTGGGGCTCGCGTTCAAGGCGGGCACCAACGATCTGCGGGATTCGCCCGCGCTGCGGATCGCGGACGCGCTGATCGCCGAGGGCGCGGAGATCACCGCGCACGACCCGGCCATCACGGGTGAGCTGCCGGGTATGCGTCTGGTGGATGATCCTTACGAGGCCGTCAAAGGCGCGATCGCGGTGGTCGTGCTGACCGAGTGGCCGGAGTTCCGCACATTGGACTGGACCAGGGTGGCCGAGTTGATGGACGGTTTCACCGTCGTCGACACCCGCGACCTGCTCGCCGGGGACGAACTGGCCGAGGTGGGCCTGCGGTGGCGTGCCCTCGGGCGGCCCGCTTGAACGAACGTTAACCGACGGCTTAGATAGTCGGCTATGTTCACCACTCGTCCCGAGCTGGCCGGTACCCACGGAATGGTGGCTTCCACCCACTGGCTCGCCTCGGCGGCGGGAATGGCGATCCTGGAGGACGGCGGGAACGCGTTCGACGCGGCAGTGGCCGCGGGTTTCGTGCTGCAGGTCGTGGAACCGCATCTGAACGGCCCCGGCGGCGAACTGCCCGCGGTGCTCCACGCGGCGGGCCAGGCGCGGCCACGGGTGTTATGCGGGCAGGGTGTCGCACCGGCAGGCGCGACGATCGAGCACTACCGGGGGCTCGGACTGGAACTGGTTCCCGGTAGCGGGCTGTTGGCAGCGACCGTGCCCGGCGCGTGGGACGGCTGGCTGACCTTGTTGCGTGACTATGGAACCAAACGTCTGCGTGACGTGTTGGATCGTGCCATCGGCTACGCCCGTAACGGATTTCCGTTGCTGCCGAGGATTCCGGACGTCATCGACACGGTCTCGGACCTGTTCGTCGAGCACTGGCCGACGTCGGCCGCGTTATGGATGCCCGGCGGCCGACCGCCCGCGGCGGGCAGCCGTTTTCGCAACCCGGTCCTCGCCGACACGTGGCAACGGCTGCTGACCGAGGCCGAAAACGCCGGTACGGACCGGGAAACGCAGATCGAGGCGGCCCGCGCGGCCTGGTCGAAGGGTTTCGTCGCCGACGCGATCGACTCGTTCGCCCGCGACGCCTGCCACGACGACTCGGGCCGCGCCCACGCCGGGCTGCTGACCGGCCAGGACATGGCGTCATGGCAGGCGTCCTACGAGGACGCGCTGACCGTCGACTTCGGCGAGTGGACGCTGGTCAAGTGCGGCGCGTGGACCCAGGGGCCGGTGCTGGCCCAGCAGTTGCGGTTGCTGGAAGGCCTCGCCGACCGATTGTCCTATGTAGACGGTATACCGACGACCGAGACGATCCACCTGGCCGCCGAATGCGCCAAACTCGCGTTCGCGGACCGGGAAGCCTGGTACGGCGACGACCCGGGCGTCCCGCTGACGGCGTTGCTGTCGCGGGACTACGCGACCAACCGCCGCGCGCTCGTGTCCGACCACGCGTCGTTCGAGCTACGACCCGGTTCACCCGACGACCGGCCGCCGCGGCTGCCGGAGTTCGCGGTGCCGTACTTCGTCCCGGCCGAGGAGCTGTCCGGCGCGCTGGGTGAGCCGACAGTCGGCAACAGCGGGACGGTCCGCGGCGACACCGTGCACATCGACGTCGTGGACGCGGCGGGGAACATGATCTCGGCGACCCCGTCCGGCGGCTGGCTGCAGTCCTCGCCGACGATTCCGTCGCTGGGCTTCTGCCTGGGCACACGCGCGCAGATGTTCACTCTCGAACGGCATCTCGCCAGTTCACTGCACCCCGGCCGACGTCCGCGGATCACCCTGTCGCCGTCGATGGCGCTGCGCGACGGCGAACCAAGGCTCGCGTTCGGCACCCCCGGTGGCGACCAGCAGGACCAGTGGCAGTTGTGCTTCTGGCTGGCGCACATCGGCGCGGGACTGACCATGCAGGAGGCGATCGACGCCCCGGCGTGGCACTCGGGCGCGTTCCCGAGCTCGTTCTTCCCCCGCTACTGGCAGCCGGGCGAACTGGTCGTGGAATCCGGGATCGGCGCCGGGGCCATCGCCGAACTGCGCGAACGCGGCCACCTCGTGACCGACGCGGGCCCGTGGTCGCTCGGCCGGATGTCAGCGGTTTCCCGTGACCCCTCGGACGGCATGCTGTGCGCCGCCGCCAATCCCCGTGGCATGCAGGTCTACGCGGTCGGGCGTTAGTTCTTGCGCGGACGCTTGATCATCGCGTGCATCAGTCGGCCCAGGAAGAACGCGGTAGCCAGGGCCACGATCACGACTGGCATCCACATGGGGCCTCCGTCGGGGTGGTGGACTTACGCTCCTTATGACGTTTCCGAGGCTGCGCCGGTTGAGTGTGTGACCCGGGTAACACACCGCCGACACGCGTGAGCCATCCCCGATCGGGTGAGTCAGTCGCGGCTGTGGTCGGCGAGCATTCGGTTCTTTCCCGCGAGGATGTGGTCCTCCATCAGGCGGGCGGCCTGGTCGGCGTTGCCTGACTGGAGGTGGTCGACGATCGTTCTGTGCTGGTCGTTCGAGATGTGCCGGGCCGGTGCCGGTTCGAGGCCGTGCCTGCGGAACAGGTGCAGTTCCTTGGAGATCGTGTCGTACAACTCGACCAGCCGGTCATTTCCCGACAACGCCACCAGTGCGCGGTGCAGTTCGACGTTCAGCGGGTAGTAGTCGTCCCTGCTGGTCGCTGCTTCCAGTTGGTCGATTCTGGTGCGCAACCGGTCCGCGTCCGCCGTGCTCGTGCGGGCCGCTGCCAGTCGTCCGGCGAGGCCGAAGAGGTTGGCGCGGATGTCGTAGAGGTGTGCTGCCTCGTCGACGGAGATCTCGCGGACGAACATGCCCCGGTTGGCGCGGAACTCCACCAGCCTGCTGCGTTCCAGGTGCCTGCATGCCTCGCGCACCGGGCCGCGGCTTACGCCGAGGCGCATCGCCAGCGCCGACTCGTTGATCCGGTCGCCGCCCCGCAACGCGCCGGTGATGATCATGTTCTCCAGCTCTTCGACGATCAGCTGGGGCAGTGAGCTGGCCTGGCGCTCGGCCACGCGCTGCTGCAGGGCCGTCATCGTCTCCGGGTGGTCCGGCACGGTCGTTGTCTCACCTTCGCCCGATGGTCGTCAACTGTCGACAATTTACCATCCGGCCCGGCGTCCTGGCGTTGACAGTGGCCAGCGGGGCATTCTGAGCTATCGAGCGGCGAATTGCAAATCGTTGACAGTTGACGATTCTGCTCGCAGACTCCTTGGCACGCTGTCCGGTCAAACCCTCGAAGGAGTGGGATGAGGATCAAGGACATTCGGGCGAGCGTGCACACGACGTCGATCGATGTGCCGCTGCTGAGTGGAAAAGTGAGCGGATACGGCCGCGAGGAGCAGAAGGAGTTCGTGTTCTGCGAGGTCGAGACCGACACCGGGCTGACCGGGGTCGCGCTGACCGGCCACTTCCTCGCCCGTGCGGTGGTCGTCGCGCTGCACGAGCACTTCCTCCCGGTGGTCGCCGGGATGGATCCACTCGAAGTCGAGGCCGTGCACGAGCGGGTCTGGCGCAAGCTGAACCCACGCACCATGACCGGCGTGGTGTCCAGCGCGCTGTCCCTGCTGGACATCGCGTTGTGGGACATCAAGGGAAAACACGCCGGACGGTCGGTGGCCAGCCTGCTCGGCGGCGCCCGCACCGAGCTGCCGACGTACGTTACGTTCGGCTTTCCCCAGTACGACAGGGAAACCCTCGCCGAGGCGGCGCGACTGCAGTACGCCGAGGGCTTCCGGGCCATGAAACTCGTCGTCGGCGTGGACGAAGGCGGCTGGCGTGAGGACGCGGCCCGGGTCCGTGTCGTGCGGGAGGCCGTCGGCGACGACGTCGACATCATGATCGACGCCAACTACCTGTTCACGCCCACGGACGCGAAGTTCCTCTGCCGGGCGATCGAGGACTGCGCCATCACCTGGTTCGAGGAACCGGTGCACCAGAACGACGCCAGGGCCATGGCGGACCTGCGGAGGCACACCCGTATCCCGCTCGCGGCCGGGCAGATGGAAGGCCACCGGTGGCGGCTGCGGGAACTGGTCGAACGCCAGGCGGTCGACATCCTCCAGCCGAACGCCTGCTACTGCGGCGGATTCACCGAGGCACGCAAGGCCGCACACCTCGCGCAGATCTACAACCTGCCCGTGGCACACGGTGGCGGCTGGCCGCTGTTCAACATGCACACCCTGGCCGGGCTGATGAACGGCTGGATCCTCGAATGGCACCTGGGCATGGTCCAGGTCGGCGAGCTGCTGTTCCCCGACTCGCCGCGACCGGTCGACGGCCGCATCAGCATCCCCGACCGGCCCGGACTCGGCCTGGAGGTCGACCGTGCCGCACTGCGCAAAACCCTAGTGACCACATAACCGACCTACCGCTGACGGACACGGTCAACGCCGATCGACTCCCCAGAAACGCGGTGTGCCATGAGCATCCGGACCGAGAACGAAACCGAACCACACACACCACGGTGGCGGCGGCTGGCCGCCAACACCGGCATGCAGGTACTGGTCGCCGCCATCGCGGCCGCGATCTTCGGCCTGCTCGTGCCGCACGTCGCCGAGGACCTCAAGCCGTTGGCCGACATGTTCATCGCACTGATCCGACTGGTCATCCCGCCGATCGTGTTCCTGGTCGTGGTGACCGGGATCGTGTCGGTCGGCGGGATGAAGGCCGTCGGCCGGATCGCGTTGAAGGCCATCATCTACTTCGAGATCGTCACCACCATCGGCACACTCCTCGGCCTGCTCGCGATCAACCTGTTCCGCCCGGGAGACGGTGTCGCGCCGCCCGCGGGCGCGTCCGGGGACCTCGGCAGCTACGTCGAGGGCGCGAAGGAGAAGTCGATCGAGGAGTTCCTCCTCGACCTCGTGCCGGACAACGTGGTGCAGGCGTTCGCCACCGGGCACATCATCCAGATCCTGATCTTCGCCATCCTGTTCGCCATCGCCCTGCTCGCCGTGCCCAAGCAGGTGTCCGATCCGATCAACCGGGCCTGCGGCAAGCTCAGCAAGGTCTTCTTCCGGCTCGTGGCCATGGTCGTCCGGCTGGCGCCGATCGGCGTGTTCGGCGCGGTGTCCTACACCGTTGGCAAGTACGGACCGGAAACCCTGACCGCGCTGATGAAGTACGTCGGGCTGGCGCTGGCCACCCTGATCGTCTTCCTGACACTGGTGCTCGGCACGGTCACCCGGCTGTGCGGGGTGTCGCTGGTCCGGCTGATCCGCGCATTGCGCAAGGAGCTGTACATCGTGCTGGGCACGTCGTCGTCCGAGGCCGTGATGCCGCACCTGATGGCACGGCTGGAGACCTTCGGCTGCAAACGCGATGTCGTCGGGCTGGTCGTGCCCACCGGGTATTCGTTCAACCTGGACGGTGTGGCCGTCGTCGTGCCGATGTCGGCCGTGTTCATCGCGCAGGTGTACGGCATCGAGCTCGGCTTCACCGAGCAGCTCACGCTGTTCCTGGTGTTCCTGTTCCTGTCCAAGGGCACCGCCGGGATCACCGGATCCGCCTTCATCACGCTGGCCAACCTGATCGCCGCCGTGCACTTCATTCCCGTCGCGGGCCTGGCTTTGATCCTGTCGGTCGAACGATTCCTGTCGCTGATGCGTGCCATGACCAACGTGCTGGGCAACGCGGTCGCGACCATCGCCATCGCCCGGTGGGAGCCCGGCGCGCTCGACCGCGACCAACTCGCCCGCACCATCGGCCGCAAACGCCCGGCCAGGACCACAGAGGAGACATGACTGTGCCGAAGATCGTCGCCATCCACGAGGCCCGCGTGCCGATCAGCTCGTCGATCAGCAACGCGTTCATCAGCTTCAAGGACATGGACTGCTCGGTCGTCGCCGTGGTCAGCGACGTGATCCGCGACGGCCGCCCGGTCGTCGGCTACGGCTTCACCTCCAACGGCCGCTACAGCGTCGGCGAGATCCTCCGCAGGAGGATCATTCCCCGCCTGCTCAACGCGGCACCGGACGACCTGCTGACCGACGACGGGTCCACTTTCGACCCGGCACGGGCGTGGGACGTGATGACACGCAACGAGAAACCCGGCGGCCACGGCGAACGCCCGGTGGCCGTCGGCGCGATCGACATGGCACTGTTCGACCTGGTGTCCAAACTGGCCGGACAACCGCTCTACCGGTGGCTCGCCGACCACCACGGCCTCGGTGAGTCCGACGAGGACGTGTTCGTCTACGCGGCGGGCGGCTACTACGCGCCAGGCAAAGGCCTGCGTGAACTCCAGGACGAGATGCGCGGCTTCCTCGACCTCGGCTACGACGTCGTGAAAATCAAGATCGGCGGCGCCGACCTCGCCGAGGACCTGCGCAGAATCGAGGCAGTCCTGGACGTGCTGGGCGGCAACGGTTCCCGGCTGGCCGTGGACGCCAACGGACGGTTCGACCTGGACACGGCCCTGCGGTACGGCGACGCACTCGAGCCGTACAACCTGTTCTGGTACGAGGAGCCCGGCGACCCACTCGACTACGCACTGCACGCCACACTCGCCGAGCGATACCCGGGTCCGCTGGCCACCGGCGAGAACCTCTTCTCCCACACCGACGCGCGCAACCTGCTCAGGTACGCCGGGATGCGCCCGGACCGCGACATCATCCAGATCGACCCGGTGCTCAGCTACGGCCTTGTCGAATACCTGCGTGTCCTGGACATGCTCCGCGCCCGTGGCTGGTCCCCGCGCCGATGCGTCCCGCACGGCGGACACCAGTTCTCCCTGCACATCGCGGCGGCACTGAAACTCGGCGGCAACGAGTCCTACCCCGGCGAGTTCCAGCCAACCGGCGGGTTCGCGGACTCGGCAGTCGTGCGCGGCAGCCGAGTCCGCCTCACCGACACACCGGGCATCGGATTCGAGGAGAAGGCCGCGCTGTACCGCGTCTTCCGCGGCCTGCACTCGTGAGAGCTGCGGGCTCGAACACCTCGTCGACGACGGGCGCGCGGTTCATGAGTCGTGCCCAATCAGGTCTTCGAGCGAGATCAGCGTGCACCCGCGCAACTGCCGGACCAGGCTGAATGCCTGCACCCACCTGACCTTGGGGTCGTCGAAGGTGACAATCTCGGCTCCGGTCAGGACAGGCCCGCCTTCACCTCGTGCGTAAAGCTTCCCGCGTACGGTCAGTCGCTCCACTGTGGCTTCCGCGCTCGTCGACGACCCGGTAGCTGCCACGCTCACTTGCGTCACCTCCTGTTACAAGGAGTGACGCTACGTGGGAAATGTCTCCTGAACTGCCAAGGAACTAACAAGGCGATGGCGTGGGTTTGCCGCTACATCTTCACGCCCATCCAGCGTACGAAGTTCGCGACTTTGGAAGACCGGCGAAGCTCGTTCGCGGCGATCGTGCGGGCGAGTGTCTGCGCCTTGCTGTTGTAGCGAACCAGCTGTGGGGCGATTCGTCGGGCTTTTTCCAACCGCTGCAACGCGTTGGCCGCGTCTCCGTGTAGCAGCCATGCTTGTGCGCAATCAATATGAAGGTGGCCCAACCTTGATGAGGCCATGTGCTTGGGCAGACTCATCGAAGAGGCGTGTTGAATCGCCGCCGTGCCGTTTCCGAGCTCCACTGCGACCGAGACGCGGTGAATGTCTGTGTTCGCCTTCGAAAACAGGACTCCGTATGGATCGTCCTTACCAGACCAGCGTGAAGCGTCCAGGGCTTCGGCCAAGTGCGTTTCTGCGAGCTGGGCATTGCTGCCCCGAGCGGCGAGGATGGCGCTTCGCAGATGTAGTGCGCCGCGCACCGAGAAGTACGCAGCGTTCTTCTGAGCTTCATCGGCAACGCGGCGGGCATCGCTGACGAGGCGAACAGCCTCCGCGTACGCGCCCTCGCCCATGAGCAGCAGTGCTTGCCGGTAGTCCGCGACGGCAACTTCAAGCGGGTCGCCGGAGTGTGATGCGGCGTCCCGGCCTTCGCGGATCGCCAGCGCAGCGAGGTCGAAGGCGCCAAACCGGCACAGACCGTATTCCACCGCCCCATACGACTCGGCGAGAAGCTTGCTCGCAAGTTCTCCTTCGTGGGCGTGCAGCCCCCGAATAACGTCTGGTGCCTCGTCAAGCAATGCCGAGAACTTGCCGTCGTCCGACAGTGCTCGCAACCTGCATACATCCTGCCGAAGCACGTCCAGAGTGGGTGGATCGTCGTGGAGTGCCTTGGCGCCGTACAGCAACGCTCGCATACCGGCGACGGCTGTTCGTTCGGACCCGTGAGCCGCTGTCAAGGCGTCGAAATGCTGGCCGGTGATGTCTTGAACGCCCAAGCCGAATACTCGTGCGGCGGACGCCAGAAAATCGTGGGATGGCGGAATGCGTTCCTGCTCGACCCCGCGAATCAGGGACGCCGATACGTTCATCTTCCGCGCGAGCGTCTCCTGCGTCATGCGGGTTCCGGCTAGCTTGCGTAGGAGTGCCACACGTTTCCCGATGCTGGCCATAACTTCAGGGTAGCGTGCGTCACACACTCGCCGAATCTGTCGAACGCGCTACTTGCGGATCGGGTTCGCGTTCAGCACACGGACGATGCCGTCGACCACGCCCGGCTGCAGGAGTTGGTTGTTGCCCGACGCGATCGTGCGTTCGACGACCTCGATCGCGACCACCTCGTTCTGCGCGAGCATCTCGCCCGCCGCGCGGCCGCTGTCGGTGTTGACCTGGCCGTAGTGCAGCACGGTCAGGTCGCCGAAGGACGCCGCGAGGTAGCGCAACGCCTTGATGGTGAACGAATCGCCGAGCAGGCCGACCGACTGGGTCACCGTTCCCTGCCCGGTGGCGTGGCCGACCTGGACCGGGGTGCTGAAGTCCGGTGGGACGGCCCTGGTCTGGTCGCGCACGCCGTCCGGTTTCAGCGAGTACTGGAAGCCCTTGTTGGTGCCGGACAGGCCGATCAGCGGCGGGGTGTCGGACGGGACCGAGTACTCCTGCGTCGGCGCGGTCACCCATTTCCTGGTGATCGTCGGGTGGATCGCCTCGGCCAGCCTGCGGGCCATGATGATGCCGCCCTCGTCCCACCAGTGGCCGTCCAGTGGCGGGTAGACCGGCTTGCCCATCTGCTTGCCGCGGGCCTCCAGCTCACCACGCAGGTCGACGATCCCGTTCTCCGCGGTGAGCAACGGCCACAGTTCGCTGTTCACTTTCTGCAGACAGTCCTTGCCCGCGTAGGTGCTCGGCAGGTTCTCCGGCACGATCGTCGACTTGTCCGGCGCGACGATCAACACGAACTTGCGGCCGGAGGCGTTGACGCCGTCGCGCAGCCTGCGGATCTGGTCCACGGTCGCCTGCAGGTCCCGCACCTGGTTGCAGCGGCTGACCACGTCGTCGCCGTAGTACATCCAGCCGTCGCGGCCCTCGATCGCCAGCGGGATCGTGATACCCGGGTTGATCTGCCGTTTGTCGCCGCTCTGCGGCCCGGACACACCCGCGACCGGACCGGACGCCTGCGAGCTGCGGCCCAGCGCGGGCGGCTCGCCGAACAGGCCACGGCTGATCCCGTTGACCAGGTCGATCGCTTCCCTGCGGAACGCGAGGTGGTCGTTGGCCCAGCCGTCGAAGTTCGTGAAGAACGACCAGCCGTCACCCGGATTCGGAAATGCGGCCAGCCGGTGGTTCTCCAATTCCTGCGGCCGCATTCCCACAGTCAGTGAGAAAATGGGTAAGCCGAAGAAAACGACGGCGCAGACAATCGCCGTGAGCTGCCGCGCACCGTGCCGTGGCCGGTACAGGGTGTGCTCACGTGGCAGCCATGCCTCGTGGATCGGAGGCAGCGTCGTATGCGCCATGAGCCCACCCTAGCCGGACCCGGCTGATCAGATGCCGTGATTGATGTCCGCGCGGTATTCGCCGACTTCGATCGCGTAGAAGAAGCTCGCCCAGTCGCTGCCCGCGCGCTCGTCCGGCGTGGCTTCGAGCACGGTGCAGCCGATCTGCTCGAACAACGCGCACACCAGGTCCTTGCGCACACCGTGCATTTCCATGGCGCCGATGGTCGCTGGTGCGGCAGGAGCGGGCGCCTGTGCGCCGTCCACGTCATCAGCGGGAGCCGGTGCCGGTGCTGCGGCGTGGACCTCAACGGGAACTCGCACCGTCTGGCTGCCCCGGTCGGCCCACCAGGCCACGGACTCCTGGACGACATCGACTTCCAGCTCGTACGAACCGGGCTCGGCCGGTGCCTTGATCCGGATCAGAGCCTCGGCGTGGTCGCCCGGCCCCAACGGGCAGCGGACGCTGTCGCGACCGTCGTCCTGGACCGCCATCAACCCGTTGCGGCGCCAGTGGTTGCCCGCGTTGAGCAGCTGTCCCGGCGGCCATTCGCCGTCGCTGGCGTTGCGGACGCCGACCCGGACGTAGCTGTTCTCGCCCACCTGCAGCGACGACGGCGCCTCCAGCACATGCAGCTCCGCCTTGCTGTGCCACGGCGGGATCGGCCGCACGGCCGGGATGTGGCTGGGGATCTGGAACAGCAGGTGCCCGCCCGGCCGCACGATCCTGGCCATTTCGAGCAGGTAGCGCAACGACAGCGCGGGTCTGATGTGCTGCAGCGTGATCACGCTGATCACCAGGTCCACCGAGTCGTCGTCGAACGGCAGCGTGGCCGCGTCGTTGTGGACGAACCGCACACGGTCGGGGAACGGGTTGCTGGCCCGCGCCTCCTCGATCATCGACCGTGCCACGTCGACACCGGTGACGTTCTTGAAGTGCTCGGCCAGCGCGAAGCTCAACCGGCCGACACCACAGCCGAAGTCGACCGCCGTGTCGCCGTAGGGCCTGCGGTGCTTGTCGAGAACGTCGAGCAGGGTGCGGATCTCGGCGCGGCCGCTGTCGAAGAACCTGGTCTTGGCCTGCCCGTCGTGGAACTCGTGTTCGGTGAGCACCGCCCAGTACGGGTCCGACGTGCCGAGGGTTTCCCAGGCGTCACGGACCCTGTCAAGCTCCTTGCTCATCCGATTCCCTTCTGGCAAGTCGTTCGTCCAGCATCCGCTCCACCTTGCCCAGCTGCTCGGTGAGCTGCTCGACCCGGTCGGAGACCTGGTTCTCCAGCAGTTCGATCCGCATGTTCTGGGCGTCGGTCGTGTCCACGAACCGGCGGTTGAGACGGTCGAGCGCCGTCTGCACGCCGTCGGTCAACGCACCCATCACCTTGCGCTGGTGCACGTCGTAGTGGTCGATCACGCGCAGCACCACGCGCCGCATCGCGGGCGCGAGCGGCAGGCGCGACGGGCCGTTCGTCTCGGCACGCCACCGCACCGCCTCACGCGCGTCGACCAACGGCCGCAGCACGGGATCGGTCGAGGCCAGCGACTGTGTGGGGGCGTCGGACTTGCGGTCGCGCCACGTCCGGTGCGCCTCGCGCAACTGCTCGGTGATCCACGCCGACGCCGCCTCCGGCGAGCGGGTCCGCAGCAGGTACTCACGCGCGGCCTGGCCACGACGGTGCGCTTCGGCCGGGTCGTCGGCGATCCGGCGCATCGCCGCGGCGGCCGCGTCCAGATCGGGATCGGCCCAGTGCGCGTCCTCCTGGTACGGCGCCCAGCCGGGACCGACCTCGACCATCTTGTACGGGATCGGCCAGCCGACCTCGTCGTCGAAGAACTCCGTCGTGCTGGAGTAGTCCGTGGAGATGACCGCCATTCCGCGCATCATCGCCTCGGCGACGGTCAGGCCGAAACCTTCGCTGCGGTGCAGTGACACGTAGCTGTCGCTGTCCGCGTAGAGCTTGTTGAGTTCGGCGACGCTGAGGTACCGCTCGACGAGCTCGATCCGCGGGTCGCCGCCGACCTCGTGCAACAGCCGCTCCACTGCCTTGGCGTGCAGCTGGCCGTTGGTCGCCTTGATCACGAGTTTGACGTCCGCGCGGCCCTGGAACGCCTTCTTGAAGGCCTTGACCACACCCCACGGGTTCTTGCGCTGGCCCGTGCTGTTGTAGTCGAACGCGAAGAAGAACTGCGTGGGCTTGCCTGCCGCCCGCGGCTGCCGCGGCGGCAGGCCCGGGTCGAGCACCGGCACCGGGATCACCTTCACCGGTACTGAGGTGTGCCTGGCGAAGGCCTTGGCGCAGAACTCGCTGACCGTCCAGATCTCGTCGACGAAGTCGTAGCCGATGTGCTGCCACGTCGGGAAGTCCTCGAGTTCCCACGCCCACAGCCCGATCCGGTACCGCTCGTGGCCGACCTCCGGGTAGCTGGCCATCAGCAGCTCGGTCTGGTCGCCGTTGACGGCCATGATGGTCACCGGGAACTTCGGCCTGCCCGCGGTCGGTGGCAGCTCCAACGCGGTGCTGCAGGCCAGCGAGTGCTCCTCGACGACCGACACCAGCGGGATCCCGGCCCGGTCGACCATCTTGGAGATGATCCGGCCCATCTCGCCGAGGCCCAGCTCGGCGGTGAGGTACCCGGCGATGTTCACGCCGAACTCGTCGACCGGCGCCCGCAGGGCACGGGGTTCGCTGGGCAGCGCCCATTTCGGAACCACCTTCTCCTGCACGCCGTACGTCCGGCACCACTGGCGGTAGGCCGCCGCGTCGGTGCCGCACGGCCACGGGAACGCGCGCTGCAGGTCTCCGCGGTTGGCCCAGACAGCCATCAGCAACCGGTTCGTCCCGGCCGCCTCCTCGGGCGGCGAACTCGGCGTCGCCAGCCAGCGCTGGAACCCGGCGCTGTTGTCGTCGCCGAACGGGTGCGGCGGGATCTCGGTGACAGCCCGCTTGAACCGGAGCTCCTCGGCGTCCGGCTGCTCGGCCTCGCGCCACGCGTCCCGGAACATCCGGCGCAGCGCCATGGTCAGCTTCGTGCCGTCGGCCAACGTGTCGTAGCCGTAGGGGACGGACTTCAACGGCTCGCGGTAACCGTTGGCCAGCAACGATTCCCGGTAGGTCGCGCAGAGCCGCGCCACCTCGGGCTGCTCGGAGAGCCGGATCCGCGGCCGGACCTGGCAGTGCCTGCTCAGCAGCCACGGGTCCTCCGGGCGGTAGCCGCTGAAGTGGAAGAACCGCAGAGGGTGCGTGCCCGCGCGCAGCGTGCCGTCGGCGTCCCGGCTCAACGGCCGCTCGTGCAGGTTCCAGTAGGCGACGTTGAAACCGGGGTCGCGCACGATCGTGTGCCGGAACAGCGTGGGGATCTGGTCGGCCCAGCGCTGGTCGGCGAACAGCTGCGCGGCCGTGTCGATGACCGCGTCCTGGCGCAGCCGTTCGGTCCAGAAGTCCAGGAAACCGCCCGCGCCCCGGCCGACCGCGAGGAAGCCGAGGTCGAACATGCCCTCGCCCTGGATGGCCTGCTCGGTGGGTTCCTTGTTGTCACGCGGAAGCGGGCTGAGGAACCGCGGGGTCAGCACGATGTCCTCGCGTGCCGCGAGGGCCACCACCTCGGGCATCGGCGCGAAGAACTCGATGTCCGGGTGCAGGGAGATCACGACGTCGGCCTCGGTGAGCAACTGCCGCAGCAGCAACGGTTTCACCGCGCCGGCCAGCTCGGCGACCGTGTAGGAGGTCGCCATCCGCAGGTAGTCGTCCCGGTCGATGTCCAGCATGTCCGGACCGGTCAGCCGGTAGCCGTCCGCACTGGCTCCCTCCGGCACGCCGTCGGTCACGAACACCACGAACTCGTGGTCCGGGTGGTGTTCCCGGTACGACTTCGCCAGGACGCGCGCGAACGGGAGGTAGTTGCGCGCGACGATCGTGCACGCGACGACGCCGAGGGAGTCAGCCATTCGCGGCCAGGATCTTCAGCTGCTCGGCGAGCAGATCGTTGAACGCCTCCGTGACGGCGACGAGGTCGTTGCCGGTCACCTGGATCCGCACGAGCGTGCCCTTGTGGGCGTAGTGCGCGCGGATCAGCGCCGGGGTCTGGCCCTTCTTGTCGGCCTTCGCCGCGACCACGCCGGTCGGCGGGCTCTCGATCGCGGTCGCGCCGTAGACCAGCTGCTGTTCGGCCAGCTTGTCCCTGGCGACGGTCGCGGTCTCGGCCGAGGTGGTCGCGGTGGTGAAGATCGCCGCGTTCACGCCCTCCGGTGTGTCGGAGACCGCGAGCCGGGCCTTGCCCGCGCCCGCGTCGGTCAGGATGCGGACCTCGTCGGGCGTGAGGAAGTTCACCTTCTTCGCGTCCTCGAACGTCTTCACCTGGGCGTAGTCCGCGGCCTTGCCCGGCATGTCGGCGATGGACAGCTCGTCACGCGGCTTGGGCGGCGGCGACGGTGCAGCCGTCGGGGTCGGCGGCGGGGTCGTGGCGCCGGGCTTGTTCTCGTCCTTGCCGGTGAAGAACACGAAGTACGCGCCGACGCCGAGGCCGATCACCAGCACCAGTGCGACGAGGATCTTGGCGCCCTTGCCGAACTTCGAGCCCTTGTCCTCGGCGAAGACCTCGGGGCCCTGCGCCAGCCAGGTCGGCTGCAGCGACGGCATCGGCTGGTCGTCGACGCCCCACGGCGAGCCCTGGTTGGGGTTCGGCGGCGTCGACTGCCACGGCGCCTGGTGCTGCTGCGGCATCCCCGGCTGATCGCCCGGCTGGTGGACCGGGCGCACGATCTGGGTCCGCTCGGCCTCGCCGGGCGCGCTGGGCTGCGAGCCGACCACCTGGGTCACTTCCGGGTTGCCGCTCTGCTGCTGGCCGACGATCTGGGTGGACTCGGCACCGCCCGCGCTCGGCTCCCAGCGGAACGGCGTGGGGAACGGCCCGCTGTTGGGCGGCTGCTGCCCCGGCTGGTGCACCTGCGTCGCCTCCGCCTGGTGCGGCGGCACCGGCAGCTGCTGCGACGGCTGCTGGGCCGGGAAGGGGTTGCTCGGCGGCTGTTGTGCCGGGAACGGATTGCTCGGCGGCGGCTGCTGCGGCTGCTGAGCGGGGAAGGGATTGCTCGGCGGCTGCTGCGGCTGCTGGGCCGGGAAGGGGTTGCTGGCAGGCTCGGCGGCCGCGGGCGGTGTGGTGGCGCCCGTCGCCGTCGCCAGCAGCTGATCCCTGCGTTTGCGGTAGTCGTCGGCGTGGATCCGCCCCTCCGCAAGTGCCTGATCAAGCTGCCTGAGGTCTTCCTGCCAGGACATTCGACCCTCCAGAATCGTTCAAACGGGTCACATTGTTGCGCATGGTTATTTCGGCTTGATGGACGCGGTGGTCAGCTCGACCGTTCGCTTCATCGCGTTGACCAGTTGCCGCTCGTTGTTCGGCCCGGACTGCAGGACGACCAGCCGCACGGCGCCCTTCTCGATCGGGTACACCGCCTCGTAGTATGCGGCGCCCGCGACCAGGATCTTCGTCACAGTGACGGTCGCGGGCAGGCCGTCGATGGTGGCCGGAACCATGTTCGCGCGCTTGCCGCGTTCGAGCGCACCGGACACGATCCGCGTCCCGCCGGTGTCGGTCTGGGTCTGGAACGCGAAGAGCTGGTAGCTGAGATTGCCGACGACGATCGTGCGGAAGTAGATCCGCTGCAGGTCGGTCGCGCTCAGGTAGGCGGCCTCGTCCGGCCGGATCAGGTTGTTGGTCTGGGCCTGGTCGACGCTGAGCACACCCGCCGTCGACAGCTGGGAGTCCGTCGGGTTCGGCAGCTTCTCCAGCGCCAGCTCGCCGCCGGTGACCGCGGGCGGGGCCGCGTTGTTGCCGTCGCCGCCCTGGGCACCGCGGAACGCGAACCACCACACACCGCCCGCGACCAGCGCGAGCACCACGATGGCCACGAGGAACTTCGGGAACTTCGACGGCTTCTCCGCCTTGGACGACGACGGCGTTCCGAAGACCTCCGCGCCGATCATCGGGCTCGACGGTGCCGATGAGGAGCGGGCCGACGGTGCGGGCGCGGCCGACGGGGGTGGTGGCGGCGTGCTGGGCTGCAGCGCCGTCGACGGCGTCGGCGGGGTCTGCGGCCGGGCGGTCTGCCACGCGCCCGAGGGGACCTTCTGCGTCACGTCCGCGGACTTGTTCACGTCCGGCTTGGTCTCGGCGCTGAAGGCGTTGGCGATCGACGGTGACTTCTGCCGGTGCACGCGCCGCAGGCTGACCGCGCCACTCGATGCGGCGGCGAGCAGTTCGTCGCGCCGCTTGCGGTACTCCTCCGCGCGGATCTGCCCCGCGGACAGCTGCTCGTCCAGGCTCTGCAGTTCGTCCTGCCAACCCATGTGTCAGCCCCCTTCATCCCGGCAATGGAGCCATCTGGCGATTCTCGCTCCCAGCCGTCCGCCTTGGGGCGCGACCGGGACGGATGTACGTATCGGCAAGGTCGGTGCCTTGTCGGGAAGGAACGGTGGTGGATCCTCTCCGGTCGCCATGCGTTCACCGTGACAGGCGAATCTTGCCACTGTTGTACAACGGACAGTGCGCGGCCGTCACCCAAATGGGCTCTCTGTCATGCCGACGATCCGGGCAACTTGGTGAACAGGCAGATTAATTTGCATTCGCACTACACCAGCGATGGTAGCAAGTGGACCGGGCAGGACCAGCCGGTCCGTTATTCTTGGTGCGGATTGCCGGTGCGGTTTCCACAGCGCGGCGCGTGGACCCGGCAAAGTTGGTCCAGCAGGGGGATTGTTGATCACACAGACCAGCGCCCCCCTGCACGCCGCCTTCAGCGTGCCGCGGCGGCCCCGCAGGACCCCGCTCGGCAAGCGGCTCAGGGAGCCCCTGCTCGTCATCCTCGGCGGGCTGACGATCGCCGTCGTCTTCTGCTGGCCGATCGTGCGCGCGCCCCGGACCACCGTCCTGGTCGACCTCGGCGACCCGCTGTTGCAGACGTGGGAGTTGGCCTGGCAGCGGCATTTCCTGCTCAACGGTGGCGACTTCTGGACAGGAAACATCTTCTCCGGTGCGGAGAACAACTTCGCGTTCACCGACTCCCTGCTTGGCTACCTGCCGTTCAGCCTGATCGGCGGCGACGACCAGAGCGGCGCGCTGCTGCGCTACAACCTGGTGTTCCTGTTCGCCTGCACGCTGGCGTTCGTCGGCGGGTACTGGCTGGTGCGCCAACTCGGCGGCACCTGGCACGCGGCCACGTTCGGCGCGTTCGTGTTCGCGTGGGCACCGTGGCGCCTCGCGCACATGCACCACCTCAACATCCTGTCGACGGGCGGAATCGCGCTGGCCCTGTTCGCGCTCGCCCGGGGGCACGGCTTCTCGCTGAGCCACGCCTCGCGGCCGCAACCGGTCAGGCCGGGCTGGGCGCTGGCCGGGTGGTTGATCGCGGCGTGGCAGGTGACCATCGGTTTCGCCACCGGGATGCCGTTCGTCTACGTGATGGGTGGCGTCGGTGTGGCGATCGCGGTGTGGCTCGTCCGCAAACGTCATCAGGTCACCCGTCAGCTGGTGATCGCCGACGGCGTCGGCGCGGCGGTGTTCCTGACCGTCACGTACCTGATGTCGATCCCGTACCGCCGGGTTGTCGAGCTCTACCAGTTCACCCGGTCCGTCCGGGATCTCGACAACTTCTCCCCGCCGCCGCAGGGCCTCGTGACCTCGTCGCACCTCTCCTGGTTGTGGAGCGACACCGCGTTCACCCGGTGGACGTGGCAGATGGAACCGGCGCCGTGGGAGAAGTGGATCTTCCCCGGCCTGGTGCTCGTCCTGTTCGCCCTGATCGGACTGGTGGTCAGCGCGTGGTCGCGGACCGCGCGGATCCTGCTCGGTGTCGGCGCGGTGCTCACCGGGATCCTGGCGCTGGGCACGAGCTTCTTCCACGGCACGTTCAGCTATCTGCTGCTGTGGAGGTTCCTGCCCGGCTGGGACGCGTTGCGCACCCCGGGCAGGCTGATCCTCTGGACGAGCCTGCTGCTGATCCTGCTCGCCGCCGGTGCCGTGACCAGGCTGGCGCAGGTACTGGCCGAGAAGCGGATCGTCTCGCCGGTGAAACGGCGACTGGTCGCGCTCGTCATGGTGCTGCCGACAGCGGGCGTGCTGCTGGAGACGGCCCCTGTGCTGCCGTACGCGCGCCCGCCGGACCCGCCCGCCGGGCTGAGCGCGGCGCTCGACTCGGGGCCGCGTGGGCCGGTGCTCGTCCTGCCGATGGACGTCATCGGTGACTCGGTCCCGATGCTCTGGTCGATCAACCACGGGTTTCCGGTGCTGGCCAACGGCAACACCGGCAATTACCCGAAGTCGTGGGTCGACCTGTCGGCTGCCACCAAGGCGTTTCCGAGCAGCCGGAGCATCGGGGAACTGACCAGGTACGGCGTCCGCAGGGTGGTGGTGATCAAGTCCCTTGTGGAGGGCACGCCGTACCGCCGGTCGCTGGTCCGTTCGGTGGACGGGCTGCCGGTGACGCGGACCGAACTGCCGGATGTCGTGGTGTTCACCCTGCGCTGAGGGCATTTCCTAACGACAATGTCTCGATACCGGTCCATTGAGTAGATGTACTCAAGACAGCCGGGCACGGCGCGAGGACTCTGCGGTTATGGCAAAGAACACAGCAGCTTTCTTCGCGCAGGCCGTCGCGTCGTTCGTGATCGCGTCCGTCGCCGTCCTGGTCGGGATCATCGTGCTGCCCGTCGATCCCTGGATGCGCGCGTTCCTGAGTTTAGGCCTGCTGTATACCGTGACCTCCGCGTTCACCCTGGCCAAGTGCATCAGGGACCGGCAGGAGGACACCTCGGTGGCCAAGCGGGTCGACCAGGCCCGGCTCGACAAGCTGATCACCGAGCACGATCCGTTCAAGCCCGTCTGACCGCGCCTCAGCAGAGCAGGTGCGTGCAGGGGGGCTTCGTCGTGGTGGTCGGCCGCGGCCGTGTGGTCGTGGTGGTGGGCGCCGGTGGCGGGTCTGTGGTCTTCGTCACTTCCTGGGTGGTGGTGACGACCTTCTGGGTTGTCGTGGTGGTCGTCGTGCTCTCCGGGGGCGTCTCCGAGGCCGAGGACGACGAGCTGGACGTGGTGCTCGACGACGAACTCTGCGAGGTCTGGTCGGGGGCCGCGGGCGCGTTCGTGGTGGATGGTGGCCGCGAGGCCGTACTGTCCGTGGCCACGTGTTCCAGCCTCTGGGGAGCGCGGTCGGCCGCGTTCCCCGTTGTGGCTCCGACAGCGAACAAGGCCGCGACGGCAGCTCCCAGGAACGCCCCCACGGCCATACGTAACGGTGCGCCTCGTGTCTCGAGCACGGAGTTACCTCTATCGGGTTAACCCGATCGGGTCAAGCGGAACGGACTAATTGACCACCAGGCAACTGTCCGTATGACCTCTGCCCGGCTACGACAAACGGCCCGAGTCCGAATGGACCCGGGCTCTGCCTGAACGCTGGGGGGCTTGGGGGGTTATCCCCCCAAAATGATGGCGAGCGACGTGGTCCGCGCTGTCCGCGGACACACGTGCTCTGAGAGAGCGGATGACGGGACTCGAACCCGCGACCCTCACCTTGGCAAGGTGATGCGCTACCAGCTGCGCTACATCCGCGTTCGCTCCTGGGAGCTGTCGGTGACTCTACCGCATCTGCGCACTCGGATTTTCCACGACCCGACCTCCCCCGTGCGGGTGTGGTTCATTCGCACCACACATGAGCGGTTCAGTCGACCGAATGGCCGAGCTGATCAGGTTATCTGGCTCACATCTATGGTCGGATGTCACCAAGAGTCTTCACACTACCCACACTCGGCGACGCCCGAATGTGGCATGTTGTTCAACGTTCGCGTGTATCCGGAGGGAGGTACCTAGCCGGATGACCGCAACGGGCAACCCTGCTCTCGACACTGGCGAGGAATCGTTCCAAGACCGCGAACTCCTGGCCGCACTGCGCTCCGGAGAGGACGCCGCCTTCGGCGAGCTGTTCTCCCGGCACGCGGACGCCGTCCGGCGGCTGGCCCGGAGTTTGGCGGCTGATCGCGCGGACGCCGAGGACCTGACCGCGGAAGCGTTCTTCCGGGTGCTGCAGGCGATTCGCCGCGGTTCCGGACCTGTCGACAACGTCCGCTCCTACCTGCTGATCGTCACCAGGCGGGTGGCGTGGGAGTGGAGCGAACGGCGCCGGGACGTCCCGGTGTCCGACGAGGTCCTCTCGCACCGTGCGAGCCCGAACCCGGACATGTCCGGCCAGTCGCACGAACGCAACCTGATCACACGGGCGTTCACCAGCCTGCCCGAGCGCTGGCGCAGCGTGCTGTGGAAGGTCGAGGTCGAGGGCGAGCGGCCCGCCGTGGTCGCGGACAACTTCGGCCTGAGTGCCAACGCCACCGCCGCGCTCGCCCGCCGCGCCCGCCGCGGCCTGCGAGCCGCCTACCTACAGGCGCACCTGTCCACGCACCACGGGTCAACCGGGTGCCGGTCGGTGCTGGAGAAGCTCGGCGCGTACACCGCCGGGACGGTCAAGGGCGCCGAACGGCGCCGGGTCCGCGCGCATCTGCTCAGCTGTTCGTCGTGTCAGTCGACACACGACGAGCTGCGGGATGTCTGCGCGGGCCTGCGGTCCTACGCGGGCATGATGGCCGCCCCGGTCGTGCTCGGCGGGCTGGTGGCGCACAAGACCGGTCTCTGGGCCACGCTCAAGGGCCTGGTCGCGTCCACCGGGGCCAAACTGACACTGGCCGGGTCGTCGGTCCTCGCGGTCGGTGTCGTCGGCCTGTCGGTCGTGCCAGGCGCCGACGACGCGGTCATGGCCGCGCTGGAGTTCACCGGCCAGGGGCCGTCCGAGCTGGTGATCACCGAGTCTCCGCTGCCGGAGGTCTCGGCTGCGGCGGGATCGCTGTCGTCGTCACTGCGGTCGACGGGGACTGGCCGCGTCAAGCAGCAACAGCCCGGCCAGTACAACACCGCGCCGGAGCCCAAGGGCGGCGAGGGCACGGCGGCACAGGGGCAGGGAAAGCAGCAGCAACAACCCACTGTCGGACACCGGGACACCCAGCTCGAACTGCGCAACGAACCGGCCCCGGCCGGTGAGGAGCGGGATCTCACCGGCACCGAGGGCGACACGTCGGGCTCCAGCGTGTTCCTCGACCCGTCGGAAGAGTCGACCTGTTCGGAGACCACGGGCCAGTCGTTCATCGGTGAGGACGAGGGCACGTCCCCGACCACGCCGCCATCCACGTCCACGCCGAAGACGACACCCAAGGCACCGCCGAAGACGCCGAAGACCACGCCGAGGCTCACCCCGGCTCCGGGGCAGCGACCGGCACAGTCCCAGGCCCAGAGTTCCGCTCAGACCAGTGAGAACGTGCCCGCTCCCGAGGAGCAGGCCGCAGCCGGGGAGACCACGGCCGAGCCGACGCACTGAGTGACGATCGACTTTCACCCGCTGGGCCTAGTCGCGACGCGGTACCGTTGACGCATGCGCGACCGCAGAACGTGGATCGGCGCCTACGCAGACGTGTCGTGGTGGAGGAGGCGGCGGGCATGACGCGCCTGGTACGTGGTGCAGACGGCCGAATGTGGACCGTGCGTGGTGAGCTTGAGTGGGGGCGCAGGCCCGCGACGGCCGAGGATTTCGAGCACGATGTGAGCGGTGGGCACGGCCCCGGCATCGTGATGATGTTCCTGGTCATCGTGCTCGGCCTGGTCTGGGTGCTGAGGATGCCCGAGGACGTGGTGGTCCCCGCGTGGGTGGTGCTCGCGCTGCTGATGATCTTCCTGTTCTTCCCGGCCCGCTGGGCGCTGCGCCGCCCGTGGAAGCTGGTGGCCGAGACCGGCGACGGCACACCGGAGGCACCGGTCGAGAAATGGGTCGGCACAGTCCGCGGCATGTTCACGGTCCGCTCCGAGGTCGCGAAAGTGGCCAAGGACATCCAACGTGACACGATGCCGAGCTTCGACGGCCCACTGCACCCGGTGGAGTGAATTTCCAGCGCCTTGCCGACCTTCTCCTCTCAACGTACAATATCTTGTACGTCGAAGGGAGGGTGCTAGTGAGAACCATGAGCTACTCCGAGTCTCGCGCGAAGTACGCCGAGACCCTCGACTCTGTGGTCAATGACCGAGAAGAGGTCGTGATCACGCGCGCGGGGCATGAGCCGGTAGTGATGGTGTCCCTTGACGACTACCAGTCACTCAAGGAGACCGCCTATCTACTGCGCAGCCCAGAGAACGCGCGACGGCTGGTCACTGCCATCGAGCGACTGGAGTCAGGCGGCGGGACACAGCACGAACTCGTTGAATGAAGCTGGTTTGGGACGAACTGTCCTGGAACGACTACATCTGGTGGCAGACCGAGGATCGGAAGGTCCTGAAGCGCATCAACGACCTGATCAAGGACATCTGTCGCAACGGCAACGAAGGGATCGGCAAGCCCGAGCCGTTGAAGCACGGGTTTCAGGGCTATTGGTCGCGTCGGATCACCGACGAGCACCGGCTGGTCTACAAGATCGTTGATGAGCAGGTCCGCATCGCTGCCTGCCGCTATCACTATGGCAAATAGTGATAGCGGCAAGGGGTGGGCTGGAGTGACAGGGCCGCGTGCGCGGGCGAGACTGTGCGTGTGCCAGAACTACCTGAGGTCGAGGCGCTCGCACATCACCTGCGTGAGTTCGCGGTCGGCCGGACCGTCCACCGGGTCGACGTCGCCTCGCTGCAAGTGCTCAAGACCGCGACGCCCCCGTGGACCGAGTTGCACGGCCGCACAGTGACCGGCGCCGGACGCTACGGCAAGTACCTGGACATGGACTGCGACGGCCTGCACCTGGTCGTGCACCTGGCCCGTGCGGGGTGGCTGCGCTGGGCGGACACCCTCAGCGCCACGCCGCCGAAACCCGGCAAGGGCCCGCTGGCGTTGCGCGTGCACCTCGGCCCGCCCGGCGAGGGCCCGGGGTTCGACCTGACCGAGGCGGGCACCAAGAAGGGCCTCGCGGTCTGGATCGTGACCGACGTGCAGCAGATCCCGCAGATCCAGACGCTCGGCCCGGACGCGTTGTCGTTGTCGGCGGAGGACCTCGCGAACCTGCTGTCCGGCCGCACCGAGCGCCTGAAGAACGCGATCACCGACCAGCGCCTGCTCTCCGGAGTCGGCAACGCCTACTCCGACGAGATCCTGCACACCGCGAAGCTCTCGCCCTACGCGACAGCGGGCAAGCTCAGCGACGGCGCACTGGCCAGACTGCACGAGGCGATGCAGTCCGTCCTCAAGGACGCGGTGGACCGCTCAGTCGGCCAGTCCGCGGCCCGCCTCAAAGGCGAGAAACGCTCGGGCCTGCGCGTACACGCCCGCACCGGCCTGCCATGCCCGGTCTGTGGCGACACGGTCCGCGAGGTCTCGTTCGCCGACAAGTCCCTCCAGTACTGCCCGACCTGCCAGACCAACGGCAAACCACTGGCCGACCGCCGGATGTCCAAACTGCTCAAGTGACGATCAGGACTTCCAGCGTGCGGGGGCCGTGTACGCCTTCGACGCGGTCCATCTCGATGTCGCTGGTCGCGGACGGGCCGCTGACGAACGTCAGGGGGCGCGTGGGCTCCAGCCGTGCCAACGCCTCCGGCACAGTGCCCGTGACCTGGACGGCTCGTACGACGCACAGGTGGTAGTCGGGCAGCAGTGTCAGCGCGCGCCTGCCCTGGGCCACGCCGCCGTCCAGCACGATTGTCCCGGTCTCGGCGATGCCGACCGCGCAGCCGGTCAGCACGCCGTCGCAGGCGTCGAGGTCGGCGTTGGTCAGCGGTTCACGCAGCCAGGTCACCTCCGGCACCAGCCAGTCCGGTGGCACGTCGGACGGCACGGCGATCCGCTTGCCTGCCAGCGTCGAGCGGATCATGTCCGACGGGTCGGTCACGCGGTGCACGATCGCCCGGTAGTCGGCCACGCGCTCGGCGAAAAGGTCGAGCACCGAAGGGAACGGCCGCGTCCGGTCGTAGGCGCGCGGCACCGGGGCCGGTGTGGGCCGCGTGCCGAGTGCGGCCCGGATCCGGCTGAGGACCACTTCTCGCGAGTCAGCCACGGGTCCGCTTCCACCAGGCACTGAACGACTCCTTCGCGGGTGCGGGCAGATCACGGCTGTCCGTCCACTTCGAACCGGGGAACGGCAGTCTGCGGATCTTCCCGCCGCGCGAGAGCAACCGCCCGGCGAGGGCAAGGCGTTGGGCCGCGTGGAATCGGCGCGGCCCGGCCATCACCCACGACATCGCCGCCATGCCGATCGCCTCCGGGCTGTACCGGGGCTTCGCCGCAACGGCCTCGGCACGCAGGTGTACGAGCACCGACGGGATGTCGATGCGCACCGGGCACACCTCGAAGCACGCGCCGCACAGCGACGAGGCGAACGGCAGCGAAGCGGCGTGCTTGTCGTGCATGTCGCCGCCGAGTTGGGGCGCGAGGATCGCGCCGATCGGGCCCGGGTACACCGAGCCGTAGGCCTGGCCGCCGGTTCGTTCGTACACCGGGCAGACGTTCAGGCACGCCGAGCAGCGGATGCACCGCAACGCCTGCCTGCCGACGGTGGACGCCAACGTGTCCGTGCGGCCGTTGTCCAGCAGCACCAGGTGGAAGTTCTGCGGACCGTCGCCTGGCGTCACGCCGGTCCAGACCGACGTGTACGGGTTCATCCGCTCCGCCGTCGACGAGCGGGGCAGCAACTGCAGGAACACCTCGAGGTCCTGCCAGCTGGGCACGAGCTTCTCGATCCCCATCACCGTGATCAGGGTGTCCGGCAGGGTCAGGCACATCCGGCCGTTGCCCTCGGACTCGACGACCACCACCGACCCGGTGTCCGCGACGCCGAAGTTCGCGCCGGACACCGCGACCTTGGCCGACAGGAACTTCCGGCGCAGGAACGCCCGTGCGGCCGCGGCCAGCTCGACCGGTTCGTCGGTCAGGTCCTCCGTGCCGGGCATGGTCGCTTTGAAGATGTCCCTGATCTCGGTGCGGTTCTTGTGGATCGCGGGCACCAGGATGTGTGACGGCCGGTCGTTGCCCAGCTGCACGATCAGCTCGGCCAGGTCGGTCTCGATCGGCGTGACGCCCCCGGCCAGCAGTGCCTCGTTCAGCCCGATCTCCATGGTGGCCATGGACTTGATCTTCACGACCTCGTCCGCACCCGCCTCGCGGGTCAGCCGCAGCACGATCTCGTTGGCCTCGGCGGCGTCCGCGGCCCAGTGCACGACCCCACCGCGCGCGGTCACGGCCTGCTCGAACCGCAGCAGGTACGTGTCCAGGTTGGCCAGTACGTCGTCCTTGATCGCCTCGCCGGAGAGCCGCAGCTGTTCCCAGTCCGGCAGCTCGGTGACCGCGCCCGCGCGTTTGGTGCGGATCAGTCCCGTCGCGTGCCGGAGGTTGCGGCGCAGCTGGTCGTCGGCAAGCGCGGTCTTCGCCGCGGTGGGGAAGGCCGGGCTGCCCAGCCACGTCACCGGGTTGCGTGCGGTGCCACCCATGGCTCCTCCTCGGTGCTCGCCAGGATCTCGGCCAGATGCACCGGATGCACGCCGGTTCGAAGTCGTGACAATCCACCGCCGATGTGCATCAGACAGGAGTTGTCGCCCGCGGTGAGCACGTCCGCGCCGGTGTCCACGACACACGACATCTTGTCCGCGAGCATCGCCGCCGACACGTCCGCGTTCTTCAGCGCGAACGTCCCGCCGAACCCGCAGCAGGACTCGGCCTCGGGCAGCTCGACCAGGTCGAGGCCCCGCACCGCGCGCAGCAGGCGCAGCGGCTTGTCGCCGACGCCGAGCATCCGCAACGAGTGGCAGGTGGGGTGATACGTCACCCGATGGGGGAAATATGCGCCGACATCCGCGACTCCGAGCACGTCGACCAGGAACTCGGACAGCTCGTACATCGGGCCCGGAGTGACCGAAAGATCGGGGTACACGTGCCGGACCATCCCCGCGCACGAGCCGGAAGGCACCACGACCGCGTCGTATCCGGCGAACACGGAAGCGATGTTGCGGGCCAGCGGGACCGCCTTCGCCCGGTAGCCGGTGTTGAAGTGCATCTGCCCGCAGCACGTCTGATCTTGCGGGAACTCCACTGAACAGCCGAGACGTTCCAGCAGCCGGACCACCGCACGCGCGGTGTCGGGGAAGAACGTGTCGGTCAGACAGGTCGCGAACAACGCGACTCGTCCGGTTGCTTGCTCGGTCGGCACAGTCGACACACTGCCTCACGGATTCATCGGATGTCTACTAATACTGCCCCAGAGCTTGCCTGCGCCATGCCAGTACCAGAGCATTGACCGGTGGTCCCGTTTCTGACCGAGCGAGTCGTGCTCGGCGTCATCGCGACGCTGGCCGTCCTCGGACTCTTCGTCTTCCTGTGCCGGACCCGGCGGGTGAGCACGTCCGTCGACGAGGCACAGCTCGACGCCATCCAGCGCCTGTCCAAGGCAGCGCCCGAACTTCGTGGCGGACTGTCCGAGGCCTCGGCCGACCAGACCGCGAAACACCTGGTCGAGCTGCTCAAGTGCGTGGCGGTGGGGCTCAGTGACGCGAACGGCACCCTGCTGTCGTGGGACGGGCAGGCCAACCACCACTACCGGGACCTGGCGGACCACATCGTCAGCGCGGTCTCCCGCGGCCAGCGCGAGCACATCCAGCACGAGAGCCTGCCGTGCAGCAGGCGTGGCAGCTGCCCGATGCGCACGGCTGTCATCGTGCCGCTGATCGTCGAGGGCACGGTCGAGGGCGCGCTCATCGTCGTCGGTGGGATGAACTCCGGGCGGCTGATGCGGATGGCCGACGAGGTCGCCAAGTTCGTCTGCATCCAGCTGGAGCTGGCCAAGCTGGACGAGGCCAAGCAGCAGCTGGCGCAGGCCGAGGCGCGGGCGCTGCGCGCGCAGATCTCGCCGCACTTCGTCTACAACGCGCTGAACACGATCTCCTCGCTGATCCGCACCGACCCGGAACAGGCCCGCGACCTGGTGCAGGACTTCGCGGACTTCACCAGGTACTCGTTCAGGGCGTCCGGGTTCTTCACCACGCTGTCGGAGGAACTGCGCAACATCGACCGGTACCTGACCATCGAGAGCGCCCGCTACGGCAACCGGCTCGCTGTCCGGCTCAAGATCGCGCCGGAGGTGCTGTCGGTGGTGGTGCCGTTCCTGGTGCTGCAGCCGCTGGTGGAGAACGCGGTCCGGCACGGCATCGCCCGCAAGCCCGGCGGCGGCACGGTCACCGTGATCGCGCAGGACAACGGCTCGGAGGCGCTGATCAGCGTCGAGGACGACGGCGTCGGCATGGACGCGGACCGCCTCTTCGCGGACCTGCGTGACGCGCACAAGACCGGCTCGCACGTCGGCATCGGCAACATCAACCAGCGGATGCGGTCGGTGTTCGGTGACGAGTACGCGCTGATGGTGGAGACCGCGCCGGGCGCGGGGATGAAAGTCATCCTGCGCGTGCCGAAGTCGTTCCCCGGTGTGCGGCCCGCGCTGCCGGACTACTCACACCCCGAGTCGGACGACGACTACGCGCCGGTACCGGGTTCGCCGTCCGCCAGCGCTCAGCCGCCGAGTCCGTAGAGTTTTGACCATGAGCGAGCTTGCGAGCGAATCATTCAACACAGGGCCGCGCTCATGCGACGAACTCGACCACAGCGGAGAGTGCGCATGAGCGTGACCGAGAAGCTGGTGTCCCGATTGCCCGGTCTGGGTGACCGGATCGATCGCAAACCCGTCGTCGCGGTGATCAAGCTGCATGGCGTGATCACGCCGACCCCCTCGCCACTCGGCCGCGGGTCGATCAACCTCAACTCGGTCGAGTCCGCGTTGACCAGGGCGTTCGACCACGACCGGCTGGTCGCGGTGGCGTTGCAGGTCAACTCGCCCGGTGGCGCGCCGACCCAGTCGGCGCTGGTCGCCGAGCGGATCAGGCAGCTGGCGGCCCGCAAGAACGTGCCGGTGATCGCGTTCTGCGAGGACGTGGCCGCGTCCGGCGGGTACTGGCTGGCGTGCGCGGCCGACGAGATCTACGCGCACAGCACGTCGCTGGTCGGCTCGATCGGCGTGATCAGCGCCGGGTTCGGCCTGTCGGGTCTGCTGGAGCGGGTCGGTGTCGAGCGGCGCGTGCACACCGCGGGCACCAACAAGATGCGGCTCGACCCGTTCCAGGTCGAGAAGCCCGAGGATGTCGAATGGCTGGTCGGGCTCCAGGGGCAGTTGCACACGCAGTTCGTCGACTGGGTCAGCGAGCGGCGCGGTGGGCGGCTGAGCAAGGACCACGACGACGTGTTCTCCGGTGAGGTGTGGACTGGCCCCGGTGCGGTCGAACGCGGCCTGGTGGACAGCCTGGGCACGTTGCGCGGCGTGCTCTCGGAGCGGTACCCCGACGCCGAGGTCGTGGTCGCCGAGCCGCGGCGGCCGCTGCTGGCCAGGCTCGGTGTCGGCGGTGGTGCGGGAGTGTCGTCGGTCGGGGCCGGGATTCTGGACGCCGCGATCCGGGCGGTCGAACAACGAGCTACCTGGTCGCGCTTCGGTCTGTGATCCTGGTGCTGGGCAAACTTCACTCGGCAGGGTGGCGGTAGCGATGAACATGGACATCAGGGCGGTGCGATAGGCAAGATGCACCCCACCGTGACTAACGAGAGCGCAGCCGGGCTCGTCGTGCTCTGCGTGGACGACGAGAAGGCCGGCATAGAGATGATCACCGAACGGCTGGAGGGCAACCGGCACGTTCGCAAGATTCTGACGGCCTTCGACGCGGCCGAGGCACTGCGTGTGCTCAGCGGCAGCGACGAGGAGCTCGTCACCCGCAGGAAAGCGGGGATGCCCGCCGTCGACGCGGTGTTCTGCGACCTGAACATGCCGGGGCTGACCGGCATCGAGATGGGCCGCGTGCTCTCCGAGTTCAACCCGCCGCCCTGCCTGGTGTTCGTCACCGGCGTCGGCGGCGACGAGGCGGTGGACGCCTTCGAGCTCGGCGCGGTGGACTACCTGCTCAAGCCGTTGAACGACCAGGCGCGGGTGGACAAGGCGGTCGACCGCGTGCTGGCCAAGCTGCGGCTGAACAACCTGCCCGCGGCCGGTGTGTCACCGGGTGGCGTCGCGGTCCAGGACGAGCGGGACGACGAGGTGATCCCGGTCGAACTGGCCGGAACCACGAAACTGGTGGCGCGCAAGTCCGTCCGGTGGGTCGAGGCGCAGGGCGACTACGCGCGGCTCTACACGACGGACGGCTCGCACCTGGTGCGGATTCCGTTGGCGCAGCTGGAAGAGCGCTGGGGCAAGGTGGGGTTCGTGCGGATCCACCGGTCGTATCTGGTGCCGTTGAACCTGATCACCGAGCTGCGGATGGGCGCGTCCGGCTACACGGTCGTGATCGGCAGCGAGGAGAAGGAGCTGCCGGTGAGTCGTCGGCACACGCGTGAGCTGAAGGACAAACTGGTCCGCAGTCCCCGCTCGGGCTTCGGTAGTTAGTCGTGAGCAGGCACTCGGCCGGGACCGGGCCGGGCAGGTCCGGCAAGGACCCGCAGGACAACGGTTCCGCCGCCGGTCCGCCGCCGAGGCGCAAACGCGTGGTGCTCGCCGACTCCCGTGCGCCGGTGACGGTCATGCGCACGGTCGTCGAGCTGGAGGAGCAGACCAGCTACGGCGAGGAGCTCGTTCGCGGGTTCATCCGGATCCAGTTCTGGACCGCTGTCCGGCTGGCCGCCCTCGCCGCCGTCCTGCTCCTGGGGCTGCCGGTGCTGTTCTTCTTCGTCCCCGCGATCGCGGGCGTCACGGTGGCCGGTGTGCGGTTGCCGTGGCTGTTGCTGGGGGTCGCCCCGTTCCCCGTTCTCTTCGGTATCGGATACTGGTACAACGTGCTGGCTGAACGGCACGAACGCGACTTCGTCGACATGGTCGAGAAGTAGCCCGAAGGGTTTGTCCAGTGGGTGGCACGGCCGTTGAGCTGAACCTGTGGGCCGTGTCCGGCATAGCGCTGGTCGCGGTGATGACCTTCTATGTCGGTTTCCGCAGCTCACGGGCGGCCAGCACGACTCAGGACTTTCTCGTCGCGCGGCGCACGGTCCGCTCGCGGCGCAATGCTGCCGCTGTTTCCGGTGAGTACCTGTCCGCCGCGTCGTTCCTCGGCGTCGCCGGTCTGATCCTCAAGGACGGCGTCGACGCGCTGTGGTATCCGATCGGGTTCACTGCCGGGTATCTCGCGTTGATGTTGTTCGTGGCCGCGCCGCTGCGCCGGTCCGGGGCGTACACGCTGCCGGACTTCGTCGAGGCCCGGCTGGGCTCCGGCGGGCTGCGCAAGCTCGCCACGGTCTTCGTGATCTTCATCGGCATCCTCTACCTGCTTCCCCAGCTGCAGGCCGCCGGGCTCGTCCTGTCGCGGGTCATGCCCGTGCCGCAGTGGGTCGGGCCGGTGATCGTGATCGCGATCGTCGTGCTCAACGTGTTCGGCGGCGGGATGCGGGCGATCACCGTCGTGCAGGCTTTCCAGTACTGGCTCAAGCTTTTCGCGATCGCCGCGCCCACGTTCATCCTGTGCGCGATCTTCATCGGCAAGGGCGGCGCCGGGACGCACGAGACCTCGCTGACCGCGCCGACACCGCCGACGTTCACCGAGGCCACCACGGTCCGGGTGGACACGCCGGTTCGCCTGCAGATCAAGGAACCCGTGTGGCTGTGGGCGGACGGTGTCGTCAACGGCGCGCCCGCGTCCGGCGACGTGTACTGGAAGCCGGAGGTCGGTGAGGTCACCGTCGACGCGGGCACGACACTGCGGTTCAAGGCGGGGACCGCGGTTCCGATCGTCGCCGGGGCGCCTGCCGACAACGAGAGCTGGATGACGCCGTCGTCCGGCGGTGCCGGTGACCTGTTCACCACGTATTCGCTGATCTTCGCGACGTTCCTCGGCACGATGGGGCTGCCGCACGTCCTGGTTCGCTTCTACACCAACCCGGACGGCAAGGCCGCGCGCCGCACGACGCTGCACGTGATGCTGCTGCTCGCGTTGTTCTACATGTTCCCGCTGCTGCTCGGCGCGCTGTCGCGGATCTATGTGCCGGAGCTGCTGGTCACCGGGCGGACCGACGCGGCTGTGACCGCGCTGCCCGCCAAGATCATTCCCGGGATCCCCGGGGAGATCCTCGGCGCGGTGACCGCCGCCGGTGCGTTCGCGGCGTTCCTGTCGACGTCGTCCGGGCTGGTGGTGAGCGTGTCCGGGGTGCTGTCGACGGATGTGCTGCGCGGCCGCGTCCGCGACTTCCGGTGGGCCGCGCTGATCGCCGGGGTGGTGCCGCTGGCGATGGCGCTGGTGCTGCGGCCCAACGACGTCTCGCTGAGCATCGGTGTCACGTTCGCGCTGGCCGCGTCGACTTTCTGCCCGGTGCTGCTGCTCGGGATCTGGTGGCGCAAGCTGACCTGGGTCGGCGCGGGCGCGGGCATGATCGTCGGTGGCGGGCTGGTGATCGGCGCGATCGTGCTGGACGTGGTGAGCCGGTACACCGGCGACTGGGCGCCGTCGTTCGTCAAGCAGCCCGCGTTGATCACCGTGCCGATCGCGTTCTTCGTCGTGTACATCGTCAGCAAGGCCACGCACCGGCGGCAGCCCGCGGACACCAGCCGGACCCTGCTGCGGATGCACGCGCCCGACCCGCTCGGCTTCATCCGCGACCGCGATGTGGCCCGGTTCGGCACGGCTGAGGAAAGAGCACGTCTCGCTGACGGCCGTCACCGTCGTTGAAGCCGGTCAGGTCCGTGCGTGACCGTTCACCGCATCCCTCAACAGGCTGAGCGAATGTGCCCGAACGGCGTCTTACTCATACCGACAGTTGTATCTACGGTCCCCACAGTGTCCTGATCACGAAATCGGCATGCGGGGAGGGCAAATGAGCGCACCAGAACACACTGAATCGCAGCTGCCGCCCGACGCGGGCAAGTGGCGTGAAGTGCAGGATTCCGCGGAATTCACCGAACTGCGGCGCAGACTCCGCAGGTTCGTGTTCCCGATGACCGGCCTGTTCCTCGTCTGGTACCTCGTCTACGTGCTGCTGGCCGACTACGCGCACGGCTTCATGTCGACACGGTTGTTCGGCAATATCAACGTGGCCCTTGTGCTGGGGATTCTCCAGTTCGTGTCCACTTTCGTGATCACGATGCTCTACGTCCGGTACGCCAACAGGAAGCTCGATCCGCAGGCGGAGAAGATCCGCGAGGAGATCGAGGGGGCCGACACATGATTGTCGCCCAGACAGTGGCCGGATCGAGCCCCGCGCTGAATATCTCGATCTTCGGCGCGTTCGTGCTCGTCACGTTGGTCGTGGTGTTCCGGGCGAGCAAGAACACCCGCACGGCGGCTGACTACTACGCCGCCGGTCGCGCGTTCACCGGACCGCAGAACGGTATCGCGATTTCCGGTGATTATCTGTCGGCCGCGTCGTTCCTGGGGATCGCCGGTGCGATCGCGGTGAACGGCTACGACGGTTTCCTGTATTCGATCGGATTCCTGGTGGCGTGGCTGGTGGCGTTGCTGCTGGTCGCCGAACTGCTGCGGAACACCGGCAAGTACACGATGGGTGACGTGCTGGCGTTCCGGATGCGCCAGCGCCCGGTCCGGGCGGCCGCCGCGGTGTCCACGCTCGCGGTGTCCTTCTTCTACCTGCTGGCCCAGATGGCCGGTGCCGGTGGACTGGTGGCGTTGCTGCTCGGCATCACCAACCCGCTCGGCCAGGCCGCGGTGATCGCCGTCGTCGGCCTGATCATGATCGTGTACGTGCTGGTCGGCGGCATGAAAGGCACCACGTGGGTGCAGATCATCAAGGCCGCGCTGCTGATCGTCGGCGCCGCCGGGATCACCGTGTGGGTGCTCGCCCGGTTCGGGTTCAACCTGTCGGCCCTGCTTGGCGGTGCCGCCGAGAAGGGCGGCGCGGGCGTGCTGGACCCGGGCAAGCAGTACGGCAAGACCGGCCTGACCCAGCTCGACTTCCTGTCGCTGGCGCTCGCCCTGGTGCTCGGCACCGCGGGCCTGCCACACATCCTGATGCGCTTCTACACCGTCCCCACAGCGAAAGAGGCACGCCGCTCGGTGGTCTGGGCGATCTGGCTGATCGGCATCTTCTACCTGTTCACCCTGGTCCTCGGCTACGGCGCGGGCGCGCTGGTCGGCCCGGACGCGATCAAGGCCGCGCCCGGCGGAGTCAACTCGGCGGCGCCGCTGCTCGCCCAGGTGCTCGGCGGCCCGGTGTTGCTCGGGTTCATCGCCGCCGTGGCGTTCGCGACGATCCTGGCCGTGGTCGCGGGGCTGACGATCACCGCGTCGGCGTCGTTCGCGCACGACGTCTACGCCAACGTGATCAAGAAGGGCAAGGTCGACGACAAGGACCAGGAGGTCAAGGTCGCCAGGATCACCGCGCTGGTGATCGGTGCGGTGGCCATCGCGGGCGGGATCGTGGCCAACGGCCAGAACATCGCGTTCCTGGTCGCGCTGGCGTTCGCGGTCGCCGCGTCGGCGAACCTGCCGACCATTCTGTACTCGCTGTTCTGGAAACGGTTCAACACCTCCGGCGCGTTGTGGAGCATCTACGGCGGCCTCGCGGTCTGTGTCCTGCTGATCGTGTTCTCGCCCGCTGTGTCCGGCAGTGCCACCGCGATGTTCCCGAACGCGGACTTCGACCTGTTCCCGCTGGCCAATCCCGGAATCGTGTCCATCCCGGTCTCGTTCTTCCTCGGCTGGCTCGGCACCGTCCTGTCCAAGGAACGCGACGAGGACAAGTACGCCGAGATGGAGGTCCGCGCGCTGACCGGAGTGGGCGCCGAAAAAGCCATCCAGCACTGACCAGGCATAACAGCAGTCCCACGCGGGTCGTGGCAGCATCTGGGGTGTGTCTATGCCCAACGTGCCGTCCGCGACGGTGAACGACGTGCCCGCCGACGTGACCCTGCTCGACGTCCGCGAGCAGGACGAGTGGGACGCGGGCCACGCCCCGAACGCGCTGCACATCCCGATGGGCGAGCTGACCGGGCGGCTCGAGGAGTTGCCCAACGACCAGGACGTGTACGTGATCTGCCGCAGCGGCGGCCGGTCCGCGCGCGTGACGGCGTACCTGAACGGCAACGGCTGGGACGCCACCAACGTCGACGGTGGCATGCAGTCGTGGCAGTCGGCAGGCAAGACGATGGTCAGCGAGTCGCAGGCCGAACCGCAGGTCATCTGACCGTGCAGCCGCACTACCGGGGCAACCCGCATTACCAGGGAAACCCGCACTACCAGGGCAGACCGCCAGCGCAGCGGATGACCTGGGTGGCGACCCCGCCCCCCGGGGCGTACCCGCGCGGGTCCGGCGGTCACCGGCGGCGCAGGCCGTACGCCGGGCCGCCCGCGTATCCGACGCCACCGCGTTGGGGTTTCCCCAGCGTCGCGTGGCGGTGGCCGACGTCCGTGCCCGGTGCCCGGCCGGAGGCCATGGCCCCGGTCGACCGTCTCCGGTACATCGCCAAGAACACGGTCGGGATGCTCTGGCTGCTCGCGGGCCTCGCCACGGCCGCCGCGGCGGCGGAGATCTGGCGGTACGTGCTGTTGCTGCTCAGCCGCTACGGAGCGTTGAGCAGGGGAGTTGTGGCCACGTCGGACGCGTTCGTCTACACCGCGTCGATCCTCGCGCTGGCCGTCGGGGCGATCGTGGCCGGGCTGACGATCTGGTGGCTGTACGTCGCCAGGCTGGCGGCCACCGAGGTCGCCGGTTACCGTCCCGGCCGCACCGACAGGCAGTTCTTCTGGGGAATGCTGCTGCCCGGCGTCAACCTCGCGGTCGCCGGATCGGTGTTCGCCGAGTTGGAGCACGCGGCCGAACGCGGCGACCCGGACGCCCGGCCGAAACCGAGCACACTGGTCCGCTGGTGGTGGGGGCTGTGGATCGCCGACGGCCTGCTGATGGCGAGCTCGATCGCCTGGCGGTTCCGGGACGGCGTGCAGGCCCAGGCCGACGGTGTCCTGCTCGCCACGGTCACGGACCTGCTCGGCGCGGCTGTCGCGGTGCTGACCATCCTGCTGATTCGCAGGCTCCTGAAGCTGCTGGCCCCCATCGACCGGGCGACTTTGCGGCCGCTGCGCGTGGTCAAGGTGGCGGACGCCCCGGCGCCGCCGTTGCGAGCGACACGCGCCTTCGGCTCCACACGCTGATGCAACCCGCGGGTCGAGTGAGGTCCGGCTAGTCCTCACGAGCGAGGCGACGGGTCTGCCTGCGGCGAGATACTGGCGGGCGTGCGTCTACTGCTCACCGCTGTCGTCATGGTCTCGACTGTTGTGCCGGTCGTGTTCATGTCTGGTTGGGAAGCGGTCGTGCTCGCTGTGCTCGCGTCCGCGCCCGTGTACTGGGTGTTGCGTGAACCGTTGCTGGTTGGCCTGGTTGTCGGGCTTGCGACGACGGTGATGGCCGCGTTCTTCGTGGCGCCGCTGGTCCCGGCCGGACCGTTGGTTGCGATCTACGTCATCGCCGCGTCCAGTCCGCCGATGTGGCGGCTGGTCTGTGTCGCGGTGGCCGTTGTCGGTGTGACCGTGTCGCTGGTCATCCCCGGTGACGATGACCTGAACACCTACCGCTACCTGGCCATCGCCTATGTCGCCGCCTACGCGCTGGGCACGAACACCAGGGCCCGGCGTGCGCAGGCCGCAGCGGCGGCGGCGCGTGAGCGGACGCGTATCGCTCGTGAGATGCACGACGTCATCACACATTCCGTCGGCATGATGGTGGTGCAGGCCGAGGCCGGACCGTTGGTCGTCCGGTCCGATCCGGACAGGGCGATCGGGGCGTTCGAGGCGATCGCGTCCACCGGCCGCGGGGCGGTCGCGCAGCTTCGTGAGGTGGTGCACGCGTTGCGGTCGCCTGGTGTGGCCGAGTTGCCGTCGCTGGTCACCGGGGTCGCGTCGCTGGAGGTGGTCGGCGAGCCGCGGCCGTTGTCGTCCGAGGTGGACGGCGCGGTGTACCGGATCGTGCAGGAGTCGCTGACCAACGCCATGCGACACGCGTCGGCGTCGCGGATCCAGGTCCGGATTCGCTGGCAGGAGCGGACTGTGGGAGTCGATGTGGTCGACGACGGCCGTGGACCGTCCGGCGGTCAGGGGTTCGGGCTGCTGGGCATGCGGGAACGGGTGGCCTCCTGCGGCGGGACGCTGCGGACCGGCCCGGGACCCGGGGGAACCGGGTTCGCCGTGCACGCGACCCTGCCGATCTGATGGCACAGGTGCTGCGTGTGCTCGTGGTCGACGACCAGGACCTGTTTCGCGGTGGCTTCGCCATGATCCTCGACGCCCAGCCGGACATGCGGGTGGTCGGCGAGGCAGCGGACGGCGCGGAGGCGATCCGGGTCGCGACCGAACTCGACCCGGACATCGTGCTGATGGACATCCGGATGCCCGTGCTGGACGGAGTCGCCGCCACCGCCGAGATCTGCGCGAAGACCAGCGCCAAAGTCGTCGTGCTGACCATGTTCGACATCGACGAGTACGTGTACGCGGCGCTGGCCGCCGGGGCGAGTGGCTTCCTGCTCAAGGACATCCGCCGCGACGAGCTGGCCACCGCGATCCGTGTGGTGGCGGCCGGTGACGCGTTGCTGGCGCCGAGCGTGACCCGCAGGCTGATTGCGAACCTGTCGCGGCGCGGCCACGCCGTTCCCGCGTTGGCCGCGCGGTTGGGCGAGTTGACCGACCGGGAGCGGGACACTCTGCGGCAACTGGCCCGTGGCCTGTCCAATGTGGAGATAGCGGCCGAGTTGTACGTCAGCGAGCACACGGTGAAGACGCACGTCAGCAACCTGCTGGGCAAGCTCGGTCTGCGTGACCGCGCGCAGGCCGTGGTGTTCGCCTACGAGTCCGGTCTGGTCATCGCGGGCCAGACCTGATTCGTCCTCGTCGGCGATCCGGTTTCGCCGTCGCCGCTCGAAGCTTGGCTGATGAAAATCCTCCTGGCGGTCGCGTTGGCGCTCAGCCCGGTCACCGCCACACACAGTGAAACATCCGGGGACACGTCGATCAGTGTCCATCGTGGAATCCAGTACGCCACCGCGGCCCGGCAACAACCACCGAAGCTCGTGGACAGTGTCAGGGAAACGGGCGAACTCAAGGTCTGCCCGCAGTTCCGTGACAACGTCTCCGAGGAGTACCCGGACGACAAGCAGGTCTACCTGGACGAAGACTGCCTGCAGCTGAACGTCTGGGCGCCGCGAACCGGCGGCAGACACCCGGTGATGGTGTTCTTCCACGGCGGCGCGGCCAGGTTCGGCACCGCGAACGAACCCCGGTACGACGGATCCGAACTGGCCAGGAAAGGCACGGTGGTCGTGACCGCGAACTACCGCCTCGGCCTGCTGGGCGCTGGCAACAACTTCCTGCGCGACCAGATGGCCGCACTGGAATGGGTGCAGCGGCACATCGGACCGTTCGGCGGCGATCCGCGGAATGTCACGGCGGCAGGCGAATCAGAAGGGGCTTTCGCGATCAGCGCGATGCTCGCCACCGACAATCCACAACGGCTGTTCCGGCGGGTGATCCTGCAAAGCGGATCCGGCTACATGACGCACGCGACACCGACGCCTGCGGCCGACCTGACCGGCCTGAGCACACTGGAAGTCCTGCGCCTGCAGGCCAAGATGGTCGGCGAGAACGCGATGTCCGGCGCAATCTACTTCGGACCGTACATCGACGGCACACTCGTGAAACGGCCGGTGATCGACGCACTGCGGGCGGGCAACGCTCGGGGCATCGACCTGCTGGTCGGCTCGAACCGCGACGAGATGCGGTTCTTCGCCCAGTTCAACCCGGGCGCCCCGGATCTCACGATCGACGAGTACCGGCCGTTCTTCCCGCGCGAGCTCGACTTCGACCAGGTCTCGCGGCCGTACCGCGGTGAACCGAACGTCGCGTTGGCGATGCTCACCGACCAGACCATGCGCGTCCCCGCGATCCGGATGGCGGAAGCCCAACGGCGATGGGCCAAGGCGTATGTGTACCAGTTCGACTGGGGCCCGGCCGTGCACACCGCCGAGCTGCCGTTCGTGTTCGGCACCATGAGTTTCACCGGCGTGCCCGGCGGACAGCGGGCCTACGACGCGAATCCACGCGCGGCGAAGGAGCTGTCCAACCAGATGCAACGAGCCTGGACGTCGTTTGTCCGCGACGGAAACCCGGGCTGGCCGCAGTACCTTCTGCGGATGACGAGGATCTGGGACACCCAGCCACGGATCGCGATCGCGCCCGAGGACGCGCAGCGCGCGGCCTGGGACGCCTACGACTTCGCGGCGCTGAGGATCGCCTCGAGCTGAGCCTGGGCCAGTCGGGACGGCGGAATCGGCTCGGCGACGGAGTTTTCCTCTGCCAGCCACCGCGTGAACAGCTCGTCGAACGCGCGGCGAGCCGACCGGACGGCAGCTCGGTGATTGCCCACACCGAGCTCGCCGTCCAGTATCCGCAGTCCGATCGCGCACGTCCGAAGCCGCAGCATGTGCGCGGTTTCCTGAAGTCCGAACCACTCCGCGACAGTCGCCTCGCCGTCCTGTTCGTGCGAACGCAGCATGCCCGCGAACCGCTCCGCGCTGATCCGGAAGTCGTGATAGGCGCGCAGAAACGGCGAATCTCGTACGGTCAGCGCGTCGAGTGGCAGGTTCGGCATCCGGCCGACGTCCGCGAACATGCCAGCCACGTCCGCGAACATGTCGCGACGCGACCGGCCGGACGGCGAGTCGTCGGAGCTGCGCGGATCCGACCACATCGGCACCTCGATCACCAGCGAGAACGTGCCGTACCGCTGCGCGTAGTGCACGCTGGACATACCGGACGCGAGCTGACTCGCCGCTTCGAGCGTGGGGAAGAGGAACACACCCGGCCGGATCATGGTCGTGCCAGGCATTTCGGCTTCGCCGACATGCAACGGGATCCCGGTCGGCAGGGCTGCCAGCTGCTCGGCCAGCTCCGGCCGGTCCTCGGTGATGTAGTAGAAGGTGCCACCGAGTTCGGCGTTGTGCAGTGAGCAGAGCAGGTCTGGGCGGACCTCGTCGATCACGTCCCGCAGTGCGCGGGTTTCCGGCATGCCGTCGGGAAATGTCCACTCGACCTGCTCGTCGAGGGGCGGGCGGTAGAACCCGCGCAGGTAGCGCTCACGGTCGAGCGGCCCGTCGTACCAGTTCTCGTTCAGCCGGGCACCGTCCGGATCGACGCAGCCGATCAGGTGCCACGTGTAGCCCATGTCGTCCTTGGCGACGTGTTCGGCCAGGTGGGGCACGGTCAGGAAACCGATCGGCTCGTTGGGATGCGGTCCGGCGAAGACCAGTGCACTCTTCGGGCCGTCGCCGATGGTGACCATCGTGATCGGCTCGCCCAGCCGGGATGTGCCGATCCGCTGTGGCGTGCCGTGCTGGGCCAGTCGAGCGGCGACCTCGTCGGGACCGGGGAATCCAGGCTCATCAGGTATCACAGATAATGACACTATCCAGATAGTGATACTATTTCAATGTGCCGAGCAGAGCCGAGACCCAGGACCGCAACCGCCGGGCGCTGATCACCGCGGCCATCGACCTGATCGCCGCACAGGGCTACCGGGCCGCGACCGTCGAGGCGATCGCGGCCAAGGCCGACCTCACCACCGGCGCGGTCTACTCGGCGTTCGGCGGCAAGCGCGAGCTGTTCGTCGCCGCGATCGACCACTGCCGTGCCGAGTTCGAGCCCGACCTGTCCGGCGACAGCCCGGCCGGGATCCTGCGTCGGTTCGGCGCAGCCATGGCGGCCATGGGATCCAGCCCGGACGCGCGACGGCTGTTCCGGTTCGAGGCCGAACTGGTTCCGTTGATCCTGCACGACCCGGTGCTGGCCGCGCGGCTGAGCGCCGACCCCATGGCCGACGCGCTCGCCGAAGCCCTTGCCGGGACAGGGATTGCCCAGCAGGACGCGGAGCGCGTGGCCGAGTCGGCCGCCGCGCTCGCGCGTGGGTTGCTGCAGCGGTGGTTGCTGCGCGGCGACGAGGTCGACGCCACGCTCGTCACCACCGCGTGTGGGGCGCTAGCTGGTCTTCTTGAACTCGAATCCCTTCGCTGCCTCTGAGCTGGTGTTGTACTTCACGGTCCGCAGGCCGAACGGCTTCGACGGGTCGACGGCGAACAGCGTGCTGGACCGCGGCGGGTTGCGGGTCTCGGCCGGGCCGTACTGGTAGTCGTCGGTCAGGCCGTCGAACGACACCGTGCCGAGACCGTTGAGTGCGTTCAGGATCCCCTCACGCGACAGGTTCCCGTTCTGCACGGCCTTCTCCAGCACCGCCGTCATCGCGCGGGCCTGGTTGTAGCCGAACGCGAGGTAGTAGTCGGGCTGCTGGCCGGGGCCGAACTGGGTGGTGCGGGACACCAGGTCCTTCATGCCGGAGACCTTCTCGTCGCCCCACTCGGTTCCTTCGGACACGATGATCGTGGTCTGCTGCAGGTACGGCGTGATCGGGGACTTGGCCATCGCGGCCGCGTACGAGGGGGACTGCCCGTACCAGCGCGGCGCGAACTTCGCCTGCGCCGCCGTGCCCCAGATCTTGCCCGCGTCGGTCGGTGTCGCGGTCAGGAACACCATCTGGCAGCCCGCGCCCGCCAACGCCTGGAGCTGGCCGGTGAAGTTCTCCGTGCCGGTCTTGTACCGCTGCGTGTTGGCGACGGTGAACCCGTACTTCTGCGCCGCGTACTGCAGGCCCTGCAACCCGGCCTCGCCGTACACGTCGTCCTGGATCATGCTGCAGACCTTCGAGTCCTTGCTGCCGCCGCCCTCGGTCAGGTAGTGGTCGACGGCGTTGATCACCTGGATCTGGTACGGCCCGCCGACCGGCAACAGGTTCGGTTCCCGCACCCACAGCGCGTCCAGCGAGGCGGGCGCGGCCAGCACCTTGTCGGCCTTCAGCTGCGGCAACACCGCCAGCGTCGGTGCCGTGCCGAGGATCTGGGTGAACGCGACCACGTTGCCCTTCACCTTGTTGTACTGCTGCACGGTCACGTCCGGCTTGTACTGGGTGTCCTCCTGCACGAGCTCCACTTTGTACTTCCCGGCCACGCCGCCGCGCTGGTTGAGCGCGTCGAACCAGATCTTGTTGCCCGCGGTCAGCGGCAGCCCGATCACCGCGACCGGCCCGGACAACGGTGACAGCACACCGAGTTTGATGGTGGTCCCGTCGAACCCGGTGGTCGACGGCGGCGCGCCCGCACTGCCGCCGGCCCCGCCACCAGCCTGGTTTCCCGCGCCTCCGCAGCCCGCAACGAGAAGCAAAGCGGCGAACGCGCACGTGATGCGTCGATACATGGTCGCGCCTCCTAATACGAGAACGGCCAGGACTTGAAGTAAGCCTTGATCCGCAACCAGATCCCTGCGAGACCCCTGGGTTCGAGCACCAGGAACAGCACGATCAGCACCCCGAAGATGGCCTGGTTCAACGCGAACACGCTGATGAACCCCTCACCGCCGACGCTGGTGCGCACGCCGGGGATGGCGTCGCCGAACCGGTCGATCAACGCGGGCAACGCGCCGACGAAGACCGCGCCGAGGATCGACCCGAACACCGTGCCGAGCCCACCGACGATGACGATCGCGATGTACTGGATGGACAGCAGCAGGTTCCACTCGTCCGGGCTGACGAACTGCTGGTAGGAGCCGAACAGCGCGCCCGCGACCGACGCGATCGCACTGGAGACGACGAACGCGCCGATCTTGTACCGGCCCGCCCGCACCCCGATCACCTCGGCGGCCTGGTCCCGGTCGCGCACGGCCTGCAGCGCCCGCCCCGGCCTGGTCCTGACCAGGTTCTTGACCAGCAGCGCGACGATCGCGACCAGGATCCAGACCAGCCAGAAGTAGCCCTGGTTGCGCGAGTACACCTCACCGGCGAGCTCGACCCGGTTGAAGTCGATCGGCCCGATGCTGACCTGCGCGTTCACCGACGTGCCGGAGTTCCCGCCGGTCAGGCCCTTCCAGTTGCGCCAGAGATGCTCGCCGACGAACACCAGCCCGAGCGTGACGATCGCCAGGTAGTGCCCTCGCAGCCGCAGCGCGAACGGCCCGATCACCGCACCGAGCAGCCCACCGGCCACCGCGGCCACCGGCAACCACAGGTACAGCGGCAAGGCACTGCCCGCCCAGCCGGTGACGTACGCGCCCGCGCCGATGAAGAACGCGTGCCCGAGCGAGATCTGTCCACAGTAGCCAGTGAGCAGGTTCAGCCCGATCGCGCCGACGGCCGTGATGCCGACGTAGACGAGGACACTGAGCCAGAAGTCGTCCTGCACCACCATCGGCAGCATCGCGAGACCGACGAGCATGGCCACGAGCCCGACTCTGGCCGTGGGCGAACCGAAAAGACGCAGGTCGTGGCGGTAGTCCCGGACGAGATCACGGTAGGGCTTGGCCATCAGACTCGCCTCACGTCTTTCGTCCCGAGCAGACCGTAGGGCCGGATCAGCAGGATCACGATCATCAGCAGGTAGGGAACGATGATGGAGACGTTGTCCCCGGCCCAGGAGAAGACCTGGTCCTGGTATCCGCGCGTCAACGCCTCGGCCAGCCCGATCAGCAACCCGCCGAGCACAGCCCCGGCAGGGGAGTCCATCCCGCCGACGATCATCGCGGGAAACGCCGCCAACGCGATGAAACCGATCGACGGGGACAGCCCACCGGGCCCAGCCGACATCGCGATACCGGCCAACGCCGCCAGCGCGGCGGCGATCGCCCACGAGACGGCGTACACCTTCTTGGCGCTGATGCCTTGCGCCAGCGCGGCTTCCGGGTCGAACGCGGTCACTCGCATGGCCAGGCCGAGTGAGGAGTACTTGAAGAACGCGAAGAAGCCGACGACAACGGCTGCCGTGAGGCCGATCGTCCACAGGTCCTTGACGCCGAACACCAGCCCGCCGAGTTCAACGGTGTTGATGTTCCACGGGTTGCGTACTTGCAGGTTCTCGAATCCCCAGATCGCGGTGATCACGGGTTCGAGTACGAACAGCAGGCCGATGGTGGTCATGATGACGGCGAACGGTGGTTGTCCCACCATTCGGCGCAACACGATCCGCTCGAAACCGGCTCCGACGATCGCGGCCGCGAGGCAGGCAAGCAGGATCGCTATGCCGAACGCGAGCAGCAGGTTGGTGGAGAACGTGTAGCCGAGGTAGGCGCCGAGCGCGAGCAGGCCGCCTTGGGCGAAGTTGATGACTCCGGTCGACTTGAAGATCACCACGAAGCCCAGTGCGACCAGGGCGTAGGTCGAGCCGAGCGCCAGTCCGGCGAAACAGTTCTGCAGGAAGGCGGTCATGAGTACATCGCCTCGATCTCTGCCTGGAAGCGGCTTTCGATCGCGCTGCGTTTGACCTTCTGGGTCGCGGTCAGCTCACCGTCCTCGTGGTCGAGTTCCTTGCCGATCAACAGGAATCGCTTCACCTGCTCGACTTGGGACAGCTCCTTGTTCGCCGCGCCGACCACGGTCCGGATCAGCGCGTACACCTCCGGCTTGTCGGACAGGTCGGCGTACGTGGTGTACGCCAGATCCCGTCGGGTCGCCCAGTTTCCGACGGTGTCCAGTTCGATGCCGATCAGGGCGGTCAGGTATTTGCGGCGGTCGCCGATCACCACGGCTTCCCGGACGTACGGCGATACCTTCAGCAGGTTCTCGATCTCCGACGGCGAGATGTTCTTGCCCCCTGCCGTGATGATGATGTCCTTCTTGCGGTCGGTGATCGTCAGGAAGCCGTCGTCCGACAGTTCTCCCACGTCACCGGTGTGCAGCCAGCCGTCGGGGTCCACGGTCGCCGCGCTTGCCGCCGGGTCGTTGAGGTAGCCGTGGAACACGCCCGCTGATCGGGTGAGGATCTCGCCGTCGTCGGCGACGCGCACTTCGACGCCGGGCAACGCGCGGCCTACCGTGCCGAGGCGGACGTCGCCGACCGGGGTCAGGGTGCAGATCGCCGTGTTCTCCGTCTGCCCGTAGCCTTCGAGGACGGGGATCCCGATGGCCCACAGGTATTCCAGCACTCGCGGTGCGATCGGTGCCGCTCCGGACAGCGGCACCCGGACTCGTGACATGCCGAGTTTCCGCCGCAGTGGGCGGAAGACCAGGATTTCGCAGAGGCCGAGCACGAGTTTGTCCAGCGGCGTGCTGCGGCCGGTCATCCGGCGGGGCGCGATCCGCCGCCCCTGCCGCAGGCACGTCCCGTAGGCCAGGCGTTTCAGTCTGGACGCGTCCGACATTCGGATCTCGACACCGGCCATCATCTTCTCCCAGACGCGGGGCACGCCCAGAAACACCGTGGGTTGCACGTCCCGTAGGTCGTGTGGGAAGGACTCGCCGCCTTCGCCGAAGTTCACCGTCGACCCGGCCCACACCGCGTCGATCACCGAGATCAGTCGCTCGGCGATGTGGCACAACGGCAGGTAGCTCAGTACCTCGTCCCTCGGGCCCGCGCCGAGCGCGTCGACGAACGTCCGGCCGGAGGCCACCAGGTTCGCGTGTGTGATCACCGCGCCTTTCGGCGGTCCGGTCGTTCCCGAGGTGTAGACGAGGATCGCGGGCGCCGACGGATCCAAAGAGGACACTGCGGCCGGGTAGGTCCCGTCGTCGTCCGCCAGCAGGTCCGTGAACGTCAGGATGCCCTCGGTTCGCACGCCTCGCGGGTCGATCACCACGACGTGCTCCAGGTTCGGCAGCGCGTCCCGGACCGCGAGCACCTTGTCCAGCTGTTCCTCGTCCTCGGTGATCAGGACCGACACCGAGGCGTGCGCGAGCAGGTACTCGATCTCGGCCGCCGGGGACGTGGGGTAGATCCCGACGCTCACCGCGCCCAGTCCCTGTACGGCCAGGTCCGCGATCACCCATTCCGGGCGGTTCTCGGCGTGGATGGCCACTCGCGACCCCGCGACCACGCCGAGCTGGCGTAAGCCCGCCGCTGTGCGTGCCACCTGCGAGGCGTAGTCCGCCCACGTGGTTTCCCGCCAGCGGCCCCAGTGCTTGTGCCGCAAGGCGACGTCTTTCGGGTGCGTCGCTGCCAGTTCCAGCAGCCGGGCAGGCAGAGTTGATATGTCGACTTCGGACTGCTGCAGGGTCGTGCTCATGCCGCACCGCCCAGATACGCCTCGATGACCTGCGGGTCGTGCTGCACCTGGGCCGGGGTGCCCGAGGCGATCACCACGCCGAAGTCCAGCGCGAGCACCTGCGTCGCCAGGTCCATCACCAGCCGCATGTCGTGCTCGACCAGGATCATCGTCAGCGGCAGCTGCCTGCGAACCTCGGTCAGGTAGCGCGCCATGTCCTCGGTCTCCTCGAGGTTCATCCCCGCGACCGGCTCGTCCAGCAGCAACAACGTCGGCTCCATGGCCAGCGCGCGGCCGAGTTCGGCCCGTTTCGCCACGCCGTAGGGCAACATCCCGGCGGGCATCCGGCGGTACGACTCCAGTTCGAGCAGTTCGATGATCGACTCGACGGCCTCGCGGTGCGCCAGCTCCTCGCGTTTGGCCCGGCCCCACCAGAGCATCCCGGACACGATTCCGGTGCGCATCAGGTGATGGCGGCCCAACATCAGATTGTCGATCAGGCTCAGGTGCTCGAACAGGCCGAGGTTCTGGAACGTCCGCGCCACCCCGAGAGCCGCGATCGCGGCCGGTTGCCTGCCGGTCAGCCGGGTCCCGTCGAGCGTGATCGTGCCCCGCTGTGGGCGGTAGACACCGTTGAGGCAGTTGAAGATGGACGTCTTGCCCGCGCCGTTCGGCCCGATGATCGCGAACAGCTCGCCCGCGTCGACGTCGAAGCCCACCCCGTCCAGTGCGGTCACCCCGCCGAACCGCAACACCAGGTCCCGCACCTCGAGCAACGGCGTCAAGCGCTCCACCGCTTCCTCCTCCGGTAGCTCTTGACGTCGGCGAACGACCGCCGCTCGCCGGAACCCAGGTAGAACTCGCGGATGTCCTCGTCGGCCAACAACTCGGCGGCCGGGCCGTCCTTGACGACCTTGCCGTTCTCCAGCACGTAGCCGAAGTTCGCGATCGCCAGCGCCATCACGGCGTTCTGTTCGACCAGCAGCACGCTCGTGCCCTGCTGGTTGATCTGCACGACGATGTCGCGGACCTGCTCGACCAGCCGTGGCGCCAGACCGAGCGAGGGCTCGTCGAGCAGGAGCAGTCGGGGCGACGCCATCAGCGCGCGGCCGATCGCGAGCATCTGCTGCTCGCCGCCGGACAGGTACCCGGCAACGGACTTGCGGCGATCGGCCAGCACGGGGAACAGGTCGAGCACGCGCGCGTAGGACTCTTTGACCTCGGTCCGCGACCGTCGCGTGTAGGCACCGGCTCGCAGGTTCTCGTCCACCGTGATCTCGGCGAAGACGCGTCTTCCTTCGAGGACCTGGGCGATGCCCCGGCGCACGATCAGCGCCGGGTCGGCACCGGTGATGTCGTCACCGGATAATCGGACCGTGCCTTTGGTGATCTTGCCCCGGTGCGGGCCGAGCAGGCCGGTCACCGCGCGCAGTAGCGTGGTCTTGCCCGCGCCGTTCGCGCCCAGCACGGCCACGATCGACCCGTCGGGCACGTCGAGGCTCAACCCGCGCAGGACCAGGACGACGTCGTCGTAGACGACTTCCAGATTGCTGACAGTCAGCATCCGCGCGCCCTCCCGTGCACCAGGCAAACCGGGCAATCGTGATCTGGATCACGACGTACTGGAAGGTAACTCCGCGTCTGACAGCCAAGCAAGCCTCAGGCCGAACCGTGACCTGACGCGGCCGGGCCGAGGACATCGGTTCGCAGCGCGCGCCGTAGCTTCGTCCAGGCGAAAACGGACATCGCGAGGGTGACTGCGACCAAGCCCCAGTTTTTCTGGACGGTGGCGCCGTCCGGAAAGGTGAAGAGGACCAGCCAGACGGAGAGTCCGCCGATCAGCGCGGTTCGAGTCGCCGGGATGGCGAACGCCGCGGCAAGCGCCAGTGGCCAGCCGAAGTACCAGGCGAACGTCACGGGCGACAGCAACACTGTTGCCAGTAGGGCGAATGCCGCGTTCCGGATCGCTGACGGCCCGCCGTGTCGCGACATCCACCACAGTCGGCCCGCGACGCCTGCCAGCACGACCCAGCCGCCCAACCGGACGATATCGACGACCTTGACCGGGTCCACATCGACGAACAGGCCCAGCAGAGAAGTGGCGATCTTGCCGATGACGGTGGGCAATGAGAGCCAGAGGTCGACGACGCCGTTCCCGCCCAACACGCCGATCCAGCCGAGATCGACACCCGCCAGCAGGGTGAATCCGCCGAACACCGCGGCCACGATCACCGCGCCGAGACCCGCTGTTGTGGCAAACGAACCAACCCGCGAAGAGTCCTTGCGGTGTGCCATCCACACCCATACCAGAAACGGCAGGACCACCGCAGCGGTTGCCTTCACCGCGAAGGCCGTTCCCACGAGGGCGAATCCGAGGACGTGCGACCGGTTGAGGACGAACAACGTCCCGGACACCATGAGCCCGACCATCAGCAAGTCGTTGTGCGCGCCCCCGACAAGGTGCAGCAGGGTCAGCGGATTCGCCGCCACCAGCCACAGCGCGAAGGCAGGCCGCCCGCCCAGGTGGCGGCACAGACCAGGCAGGGCAGCGCAGACCAGCACCAGGCCACTGACCATGACCAGCCGGATCAGGATCACGCCGAGCAGCAGGTTGGTGCCGGTGATGGTGACGACACCCTTGGTCAACAGAACGAACAGCGGGCCGTACGGCGATGGCGAGTCGCGCCATACTTCAGCGACGTTTTCCAGCAGCGGACCGGAGAGTTGCGAAGGCCCTGTCGTGTAGGGGTCGTATCCCGCGTTGGCCAGAGCGCCCTGGGCCAGATAGCTGTACGGATCATCGGTGAACAGCGGCGGGGCCAGTAGCAAGGGGACAGTCCACGCCACCACGGCGCGCAACACTCCGGCGACATCGACCAGGTTCGCCTGAACGGCACGGGCGAGCATGATCCACGCCCCGACCAACAGCGCGACTCCTGTGTAGAGGACGGCGGTCGCGAGCATCCTGCCGTGCCCGTAACGCCACATCCCCAACACGGTGTCGGACAGCAGCGGATCGTGCCGCAGTGTCGCGCCCGCACCCAGTCCACCGGCCAGAATCAGGATCGAGCCGACCAGGCCGAGCCGAATCGCCCTGCCGCGCACGGAGCCATCACCGGGTTCGGCGGCGGCTGGGGGAGTCGTTGCCATCAGCGGCGGACTATAGCGATCAGCCGGTCACGGGGACCGCGCGCCAGCCGCGGATCACGAACTCCGGCCGCCGCTCGAGTTCGCCGTCCAGCCGCAGCTCGGGCATCTTCGTGGTCAACGTCCTGAGCGCGGCCATGATCTCCACGCGCGCCAGCGGGGCACCGACGCAGTAGTGGATCCCGGCGCCGAAACCCAGGTGGGGATTGGGATCGCGGCCCACGTCGAGCGTGTCCGGCTGGTCGAACACCTTCGGGTCACGGGCCGCCGCGCCGAGCAGCGCCGCGATCTTCTCGCCCGGCCGCAAAGTGTGGCCCGCGATCGTGACCTCCTCGGTGGCGGTGCGTTCGAACAACTGCAGCGGTGCGTCGTAACGGATCAGTTCCTCCACCGCCGTCGGGAGCAGCGACGGATCGTCCACCAGCCGCTGCCACTGCTTCCGGTCGCGCATCAACGCCACCACGCCGTTGCCGATCACGTTCACGGTCGCCTCGTGCCCGGCCATCAGGAACAGCACGGCGGTGGCCACTAGCTCGTCCAGGTCCAGCTTCTCGCCGTCGTGCGCGGCGACCAGGTCCTCGATCAGACTGCCCGGCGCGGGATCCGCCGCCAGGTCACGCAGGTAGGCCACGAACTCGGCCGCCGCGTCCTCGGCCTTGCGCCGAAGCTCGTCGGACAGGCCGTACTCGTACATCTTCACGATCGCGTTCGACCACGGCACCAGCTTCGACCGGTCCGCCTCGGGCACACCGAGCAACTCGGCGATCACCTCGACCGGCAGCGGCGCAGCCAGTGCCGCCAGCAGGTCCCCGCCGCCTTTCAGGTCGTCGACCAGACGCCCGGCCAACTCGTCCACCCACGGGCGCAGCCGCTCGGTGTGCCCACGGCCGAACGCGGCCGACACCAGCCGCCGCAGCCGCGTGTGCGTCGGCGGTTCGTTCTCCAGCAACGAATTGCGGTGCAGCAGGTTGAACGACGTGAACTGCTCGACCGGGGTGGCGTCGTGCCAGATCCGGCCAAGGCCACGGTTGCGCAGTACCTCCGAGGCCGCGGCGTGCGACACCGCGACCGTGATCCCCAGGTCGGGGTGGGTGTGCACCGGGGCCTGCTGGCGCAGCGCGGCGAACGTCGGGTACGGGTCGGCGACGAATGCGGGGTCCTGAGGATCAAACGGCATGTCAGCAACCGTATGGCCGTAGTTCACACGGTCGCCAGGCGGCTCGTGCGACGATCACGGAGTGTTGACTGAAGTCGTCGCGCACCGAGGCGCCTCCGCGGACGTGGCCGAGCACACGCTCGCCGCGTACCAGCTCGCGCTGGAGCAGGGGGCGACCGGACTGGAGTGCGATGTCCGACTGACGCGTGACGGCGAGCTTGTCTGCGTGCACGACCGCCGTGTCGACCGCACGTCCACTGGCCGTGGCGTCGTCAGCACGATGACGCTCGCCCAGCTCGACGACCTGGGCTGGGGCGACGACGCACCGGGTGTGCTGCGCCTGGAGTCGTTGCTCGAACTGCTCACGCCCGGTGTCCGGCTGTTCGTCGAGACCAAGCACCCCGTCCGGTACTCGGGACTGGTCGAGGCCAAGCTGGTCGCCCTGCTCGCCCGGCACGGCCTGGCCCAACCGGCCAGCAAGGACGATTCACCCGTCGTGGTGATGTCGTTCTCCCAGCAGGCGGTCCGCCGGGTCCGGCGGCACGCGCCCCGGCTGCCCACCGTGATGCTCGGCGGTACCCGGATGACACCGCGGATCGGCGACTACGCGGGCCCGTCGATTGAACGCCTGCGCGCCGATCCGACGTATGTGGAACGAGCGGGCAGGCCGGTGTACTGCTGGACTGTGGACGAGCCCGAGGACGTCCTGCTGTGCAGGCAGCTCGGGGTCAGGTTCGTGGCGACCAACAAGCCCGCCGCGACCTTGGAAGTTCTGCGCGGTACGGTCCCGAAGACCGAACCGTCGAGATAGGGAGTAGTTGTGGGCAAGGGCGCCGGGGCGAAGCAGGCCAGGAGAATACGGCGTTCGGGTGCCGGTGACGACGGGATCAACCCGCGCCAGGCATGCCCGTGTGGCTCGGGCAAGCGCTACAAGGCGTGTCACGGCGCGCCGGGTGGGGTCACCGAGGTCGCCGTCGCGCGGCCGTTCGAAGGGCTGGCCGGTGAGTGCGAGCTCGTCGCGCTGCGCGAGTTCGTGCCGTCCGCGACCGTGCGACTGCCGCTCACGTCGGACCCGAAGCGTCCCGTCACGCTGGGCACCGTGCTGCCGTTGGCTTCCGCCGGTCTGGTCCGCGGCGACGACACCGAAGCGGCCTTCATCGGGCTGCAGGTGCAGACCCGGTCACTGGACATCAGCCGTGACGTCGCCAGGGCGATCCTGTGGACGCAGGAGGCGAACCCCGGTGACGTGCTGAGCGTCGTCACGCAGGACGACGAGCGCACCGAGCGGCTGCAGGACCTCCTGGTCGCGGACGCGCCGTTCGAGCCGGAGATCCACGACAACTTCAACTGGTGGCTCGCGGAGAACACCGAGGCGAGCGGCGAGGTCGCGCTGTCGCTCGAGCGGGCCAACGAGGCGATCATGCCCACGCAGCGCGTCGGCGACGCCGCGTACTGGACCCTCGCCGGTGACAAGGCCTACCTGCGGTGGGTGCGCCCGGAGCCGGAGGAGCAGCTGATGGCGGCGCTGGCGCGGCTCAGCGCGGCCGGTGGCCTCACGCTCGGCGACGGCTCGAAGTACGCGGGCTCGTTCCGTGCGCACGGCCTGTTGGTGCCGGTGTGGGACCTGGACAACGAGATGCACTCGCGCGAGTGGGAGAAGCCGGTCGCCGAGCTCGGTGCCCGACTGGCCGAAGCGCTCAACGACAAGCCGCTGACCAGCGACGAGCGCCGGGCGAGGGACGGACTGATCGGCAGGCAGGTCACGATCCGGTGATCCTGCACATGTGTGGCCGTGCCGAATGGCCACCACAGGGCGACGACTACCGTGCCGAATCCCTCGAAGTCGAGGGATTCGTGCACTGCTCGGACTTCGGCACCGTGCACCTGCCGGCGAACGCGCTGTTCAGCGGCCGGACCGACGTGGTGCTGCTGCTGATCGACCCGGCTCGGCTGGACGCGCCGGTGCGGTGGGAGCGCCCGCTCGTCGGTCCGCCGGACGGGCCCTGGTTCCCCCATGTGTACGGCCCGATCAACCGGGACGCGGTGGTCGACGTGATCGACTTCCCACCGGGACCGGACGGGACGTTCACGCTGCCCGCGGTGCTCGCGAACCCGTGAGGAAAGTCGAGGCAACCCCCGCGCGAGCTGGGGCGTGTCCTGTATGTGACGGTGGGAATGCTCAACCCCACGCTGGGGGCGAGCTACGGCGTGGATGACTTTGGCGAGTTCGTCCAGGCGGCCCTGCCGGGACTGCTGCGCTACGGCCACGCCCTCACCGGCAACCCCCATGACGCTGCAGACCTGGTGCAGACCGTGTTGGAGAAACTCGGGTCACGGTGGACGCGTGTCGTGCGCAACACCGGTGACCCGCTCGCCTATGCCCGTCGCGCCATGGCCAACACGCACATCAGCCGTTGGCGACGGACCCGCCGCGAGAACCTGGTCGCCGACCTGCCAGACATAGCGGCAGCGGCGGCACAGGACCCATTCGACAACGAGCCACTGTGGCAGGCGCTGCGCGCACTGCCACCACGGCAACGTGCGGTAATAGTGCTGCGCTACTACGAAGGGCTGTCCGAGGCGGAGATCGCCGCGGCGCTCGGCGTGAGCACGGGAACAGTGAAGAGCCAGGCGAGCAAGGCGATGGCGAGCCTGCGGACCCGCCTGCGGGCAACGGACGGGGGGAGGTGTTGAGATGGACCTGGAAGACGAGCTGCACAGACTGTTCAAGGACGACCGCCTGAACATGAAGGTCGCCCCCGAGGCGGAAACGAACGTCGTCGACGGCGCCCGCCGCGTGCGCCGACGTCGAATGATGGCGATGTCCGCGGCCGGAGTGCTGAGCGCCGTCGTCCTCACCGGCGGAGCGCTGATCCTCGCCCAGCCCACCCCCCAGTCCAGTCCGATCGCCACCCGGCCATCGGACCTGCCCATCATCAGCGCCTCACCGGACACGCTCGAACCCAGCGTCCAGACCACGACGACACAGCCGGAGACAAGCGTCACGACCTCCAACACCGCGAAACCAGGCGTGGAAGGGCCAGTGGCACCACCGTCATCGGAAAAGACCGTGACGCTGGGACCGACCGGAGTCGGCAAGATCAACCTCGGCGCGTCCACAGAGGAACTCAAGAGAAGCGGCCAGCTCCAGTCGCCCCCGGTGACCCAGCCCACCTCCCCGGGACGGACACCGCAGACCCCGAAAAGCCCGACGAACGGATGCACGCCCTACGAAGCGGGAAACGGAATGATCTGGATCGGGAAATCCGGAACAGTGGCCGCCTTCGTTTACCGTTCCGGAGTCACAACTCCAGAGGGCATCACGATCGGCGCACCCCAGGACACCGTGAAGACCACATACCGCGACTTCACCGGAAGCACGGTACGAGTCCCAGGAAACGCCAACGCGAAGTTCAAGTTCACCTTCGCCGCCGGAAAGGTGATCGAGATCAGCCTGCTGGCAAACCAGCAGGACTGCGTCGGTTAACCGATTCGGCGGCTGCCCAACCCCCTCTCAACCTCGTACCGTGCTCACTCGACTGCGGAAAGTATCGACGCGCCCACACGTCGAAACCCCGCACAGTGCGGTTCACGGGGAGAGGGAAACGCATGACCAACAACGGTTTCAAGGTCGACCTCGACGAGGCCGAGAAAGCCGCGACTGGTTCATTGCCCAGTGCTGTTCAGCGCCTGCTCGGGCCGATTGGCACGCTGCGGACCCACGAAGGGTTCAACGGGCCCGGCAGTTTCGACGCGGTCGATCGGTTCACTTCGTCATATGCCGGATGGAGTGACGCCCAGGCGCGGCGTTTGCAACGCGGCAGCGAGGTGATGGAAGCGAACGCCGTGGCGTTGCGAGAGATTATCGCTGTGTACCGGCGCGTGGACGGCCGGATCTGATCATGGTTGCGTGGAGATCGAATGACGAGATCGAACGGGCAGCGCAACACCTCCAGGCGACCTTCGTCTGGCTGAAGGACGACGAGTGGCCCAGTTCGGGGTATCCGAGAGCACACGTCGACGCGGTGGATCGCGATTGGCGAATCGTCCTGAGCCTTGACCCGCGTAAGTTGGCCGACGAGTACGAGCGAATGCACAAGGCGGCCGCGGCGGTCGGTACCAACGGCCCACTCGACGCTGATTTCGACCAGACTCTGTGGCACCTCGGTGCCTGGACCGGGGCGGCTGCGGACGAGTTCAAACGCCAGGTCAGCATGATGAAGACCTTCTGCGACGACCACCAGTTGCGCATGCTCCGTGGCGTGCAGTGCGTCGCCGCCGCCTACGCGTTGGCCACGGAAGTTCGCGACAGCTACCTCAAGTTGATCGTGGCCACCGAAGCGGCCGCCCGAAATGCGAAAGAGGAGTCCGACAAGGAGGACACCAAGCTTGTCTGGGCCTCGCTCGCCAACCTCGTGTCCGGGATCCTCAGCGCGAATCCGGCGAGCATGCTCACGTCGACGCTGGAAACCGCCGTGCAGATCGGCAAGGACGTCTCACAGCGAATGATCGAGGGCGACGACTCCGACCAGGTGATGGACAGCTATCGCCGCGAAGCGGATGGTCTTTTCCAACAGTTCGGGATGACCCTCGACGGGCTCACCACCGAGTTCAACGGCCAACGCGTCAGTGCGGAGGAGCCAACCGACCTCTACGAGCCGCTGTCACCCCAATGCGATGTCCGCAGTCCGGATTTCCGCTATGAGCGGTTCGCGAACACAGTGCACAACCCGGGCCCTGTCGGGTCGGTCGTGGAGGAGGAACGTCAGAAGTACGTCGTCGAAAGGAAAGCGGAGGGTTCACGGGTGAGCGAGATCGAGAAGCGGCTCAACCGCGGCGGCAGGGCGTGGCATGACACCGCTTGGGCGTCGATGTCCGGGGTTGTGCGCCGTCGTGATGGTTCTTGTGACGGGGTGTTCCAGCGGTGGGAAACCGGATCCTCCTCCTGTCACGACACACGTGCCGCCGTCACCGCGAAGTTCGGTCCTTCCGAATCTGCGTCCCCCGATTCCGGCCGTCGATGCGAGTACGTTCCGGGACAAGCCTTGCGACCTGTACACCGACGACCAGGCAAAGTCACTCGGATATGTCAGGACACGGGATCCCTTTGTCGACGCTGATGTGTCGTACTGTCTGCGAGCCGAACAATCCGATCGGGACAATCAGTTGACCATCATGATTCGCCACGGGACGGACCTGCTCGCGCAGATCTATCGCCGAGAAGCGAAGTGGCCGTCGGACAGCGGGGTCGCGCGCACCATCGCGCGACAACCCGCAGTCGCCGCGAACGTCGGGAAAGAGGACTGCTGGCTGGTCGTCGGCCTGACCGACGACCAAAGCGTCGAGATCCGTGTCGAGAAGAAGCCGGACGTCGCCTGCGACCAGGCAGCCACGGTCGCCGAGTCGATCGTCCGCAAGCTCGTGAGCCGATAGCGACAGCGACACGACACCGGCACGGCACCGACAGTCCTATGAGGCCGGACAGGTCCGGCCTCACGACATGCCGCGTTCGGCTACAGCGTGCCGCCCGCGGCGCGGGGTGCGCCCGCGTCGGAGCCGCCGTCGCCGACGGACTCGCGGGCCACGAAGGTCTCCACGTCGAAGAGGTTGCCGTTGCTGCGCTTGACGACGTTGAGCAGCGTGGACATCTGCGAGACCTCCTCGACCTGCTCCTTGAGGAACCACTGCATGAACTGCTCGCCCTTGTAGTCGTCCTCGTCGCGGGCCGCCTTCGCCAGTGCCACGATGTCGTCGGTGACCTGGCGCTCCTGGTTGAGGGCGAGCTCGATCAGCTCGACCGCCTCGGCGAAGTCGTTGCGGACGTCCTCGACGCTCGGGATGATCACCTTCACGTCGTTGTCCAGCAGGTACTGCACGATCATCATGGCGTGGTTACGCTCTTCCAGCGCCTGGTGATAGAAGTGCTTCGCCAGCTGCGGGAGGTCCTGGTCGTCGAACCACACCGCGACGGCGATGTACTGCTGGGAAGCCGTGAACTCGTTGCGGATCTGCTGCTGCAGCAGCTGGTTGAACTTGCTGGTCATGAATTCCACGGTAACCCGGTCACCCTAAAGAGACCAAATTATGTGGCGAAAAACAACCAAATGTGGGAAAGTTTAGGAAAGCCTAACAGAAAATAAGGGCGACCTAATTTCAGTTAGGCATTCCTAATTTTCTCAGACCGAGTCGCGGTTGATCGGGCACGACATGCAGCGCGGCCCGCCGCGGCCCGAGCCCAGCTCGGAGCCGCTGATGGGGAGGACTTCGATGCCCGCTTCGGCCAGTCTGGCGTTGGTTTCCACGTTGCGCTCGTAAGCCACGACAACGCCCGGCGCCAGCGCCAGAGTGTTGTTGCCGTCGTCCCATTGCTCGCGCTCCGCGGTGACCGAGTCCAAACCGGTGTCGATGACGCGCAGACGCTCGATTCCCATTGCCTCGGCGGCCGCCGACAAGAAAGGAACAGGTCCGGAGGCGACGACACCGCCCGACTCGTCGGACCGCATCGGGTACGCGACCAACGTGTCCCGCACCGCCGGGTACATCACGACCGCGTCCCGGTCGACCATCGTGCACACCGTGTCCAGGTGCATGGTCGCGCGGTCCTGTGCGATCGGCACGGCCAGCACGGTGTGCACGAGGCCGTCGTTGAACGCCGACCGCGCGAGCGATTCCGCGCCTGCCGGGGTGGTGCGCTCGCCAACGCCGACCGCCAGCACACCGGGCGCGAGCAGGAGGACGTCGCCGCCCTCGACCGGAGCGGAGTGTGCGCCGTACGCCCGACCGGACAGCCGGAACCGTGGGTGATACGCGTACACCAGGTCCAGGACCGACGTTTCCCGCACGCGGGCGGGCATCGCCAGCGACGCGATCGCGACCCGGTCGCCGATCCACACCGACGAGTCGCGGCTGAACAACAGGTTCGGCAACGGGTCGATGGCGAAGTCATGCGGCGAGTGCATCCGCCGCACCAGGGAGGCGCCTTCGGCGACGGGCAGCTCCTCGAACGTCATCCCCGCGGTCAGCACGTGCGCCAGTGTCTTGGCGTCCACGCTGGACAGATGTGACCGCAGCGAGTCGGCGAGCTCGTAGCCGAGGCGCCGCTCGTCCACGGCCGTCAGCACGCCGGTCGTCCTGGCCCGCCCGTCCTCCAGGGCCTTGCCCAGCACGTCGGCCAGCAGCATCACTTCGACGCCGCGGCCGCGGAGCACTTCGGCGAACGCGTCGTGCTCCGCCTGCGCGCGGTCCACCCACGGGATACCGTCGAAGAGCAGCTTGTCGTTGTTGCGCGGGGTGAGCCGCTTGAGTTCGGCGCCCGGCCGGTGCAGCAGTACCGAGCGGAGCGTGCCCACCTCGCTGTCGACGCGGGGCTGTGCCTGGACTTGCACGTCTGTGGTCACGAGAACCCAGCCTAGTCGCTGGCTATGCAAATCGTCGTGCCCAGACAGTGTTTCTGATGGAAACATGCGATCAAGGAGGTTGAGAACAGCGATTCATTTCGTCAGACGACCGAATCGTGCGTTGTTTGTTGTGCGTCTGATTGGCGGGTAGGGTCCCGTGGCGGATCAGCGAGGTCGGGGAGCTGAGTTCATGCGTGGTGCCGTCCTGTGCGTGGCGATAGGGCTGCTGCTGGCCGGATGCGGCAGCGAGGAGCCGCCGTCCGGTCCCCGGATGACCATCGGAATCCGGTTCGACCAGCCGGGGCTGGGCGTTCGCACCCAGGACGGCGGCTACACCGGCCTTGACGTCGACGTGGCGCAGTACGTCGCCGCCAGACTGGGGACCGACAAGCGCGCGATCACCTTCGTCGAGGCGCACCCGGCCGACCGCGAGACCCTGCTCGAACAGCACAAGACGGACATGGTCGTCGCCACGTACTCCATCACCGACGCCCGCAAGCAGCGGGTGGACTTCGCCGGGCCGTACTTCGTGACCGGCCAGAGCCTGCTGGTGCGCCGGACCAACTCGGACATCGACGGCCCGGAAGCGTTGAACGACAGCGACTGGCGGCTCTGCTCGGTGTCCGGGTCAACGCCCGCGGAGAAAGTGCAGGCGACGTACGCGAAAAGCGTCACCCTGCAGCAGCGCGGCTCCTACCGCGATTGCGTGGACGCGTTGCTCAAGGGCGACATCGACGCGGTCACCACCGACGACGTGATACTGGCCGGTTACGCGGCCGAACAGCCGGACAAGCTGAAGGTCGTCGGGAAACCGTTCTCCACCGAGCGTTACGGCATCGGACTGAGCAAAGGCGACAGTCGCCGCGGCCAGGTCACCGAGGCGCTGCGGGCCATGGTCGCGGACGGCAGCTGGGACCGGTTCGTGCGCGACAGCGTCGGCCGGTCCGGCTACCACGTCGCGGCCCGTCCGGAGATTGTGGATAGTCCGTAATCTCGGTGCCATGGGCATTCTCGACGGCAGGGTCGTCATCATCACCGGGGCGGGCCGTGGCATCGGCCGCGCCGAGGCGCTCGAAAGCGCACGCCAGGGTGCTTCGGTTGTGCTGGCCGAGTTCGATCCGTCCCCGGCCTACGACGTGGCGGACGAGATCATCACGGCCGGTGGCCGTGCGATCGTGGCGTCCGGCGACGTCGCCGACACCGACTTCGTCGACCGCACGGTGGCGGCGACCGTCGAGGAGTTCGGCCGTCTCGACGCGTTGGTGAACAACGCGGGAATCCTGCGGATGAACGAACTCGTGAACATGACCGACGACGAGTGGGACTCGGTGATCCGGGTGCACCTGCGCGGCACGTTCGTGCCGACGCGCGCGGTGTGCCGCTACTGGCGTGCCAGCGGACGGCCGGGGCGGATCGTGCACACCACGTCGGTTTCCGGGCTGCTGGCGTTCCCCGGCGCGGTGAACTACGGCGCCGCGAAGTCGGGGATTGCCACCTTCGCCGCGATCGTGGCCAGCGAGATGGCCCGCTACGACGTGACATCGAACGCGATCGCGCCGATGGCGTTGACCAGGATGACCACCGACCTGGTCGACGACGAGACCCGCGACCCCGGCGGCGAGTTCGTGTTCCTCGACGCCGACAACGTCGCGCCGATGGTCGCCTACCTGTGCTCGGCGGACGCGGGCCACATCAGTGGCAAGGTGTTCGGCGTCCAGGGCGACAGCGTCGAGATCTTCCAGCCGTTCACGTCGGTCGCCGAGATCAAGGCGGGCGGACGGCGGTGGGACGCGGCCGAACTCGGTGACCGGGTCGGTGAGCTGTTCGAGGCGTCCGGTATCCCGGCCGAGGCGGAGAACGGCTTCGAGAAGATGCGCTATGGCAGCCAGGAAACCCCTCGTAGCAGCGAATAGCCGACGAACGCGACCACGTCCAGCAGGGTGTGCGCGATGACCATCGGCCACAGCCGGTTGGTCCTCTGCCACACCCGCCCGAATACCAGTCCCATCACGACGTTCCCGACGAACCCGCCGAACCCCTGGTAGAGGTGGTACGACCCGCGCAGCACCGACGAGATCACGAGTGACTTGTTCTCGCCGAACCCGAGCTGACGGAGCCTGGTGATCAGATACCCGATCACCAGGACCTCCTCGGCCCATGCGTTGCCCGCCGCGGAGATCGTCAGCGCGATCGGCCGCCACCACGTGTCGGTCAGCGTGGTCGGCACGACCTCGAGGCTGGCCCCGACCGCGTACGCCACCAGGTACAGGCCCAGCCCGGGAATGCCGATCAGCGCGGCGAGACCGATACCGCGCAGCGTGTCACCGCCGAGGAACCGGCGGTCGACACCGACGTCCGCGAGCCTGCTTCCCGCACGCCACAACAGGTACAGCCCCAGCGCGCCCCACCCGAACAGCTGCGTCGCGCTGAGCAGCTGCTTGAGCAGGTCCAGCAGGTCCAGCTTGGCCTGCGGCACGTTGAGCGCCACGCTCTGGTTCGACAGCGGCTCCGGCCGCAACATCGAGTCGACCAGGCTGAGCAACGAGCGAGCACCCTGCATGCCGAGCGTCACCGTGAACACGATGACCAGCTCGATCTTGATCCCGCGGCGCTCGGCAGGGTCGGTCACGACCTGGTGATCGTGCTGCGGCGCCAGCCAGGCGCGGAGTCGATTCGGCACGTCCGCACGTTACCGTTAGCGCATGGCTCGACGGATCGCGACGAAAGACAAAGTGGACCGTGCGGCACTCGTCGACTTCCTGCGCACCAGACATCACACGATCCTCGTGACGCGGCGCGCGGACGGCAGCCCGCAGATGTCACCGGTGTCCTGCGGCGTGGACACCGAGGGCCGGGTGGTGATCTCGACCTATCCGCGGCGGGCCAAGGCGATCAACGCGCGCCGCGACCCACGCGTGTCGCTGTGCACGTTGTCCGACGACTGGGACGGCCCGTACGTCCAGGTCGACGGGCAGGCCGAGGTGCTCGACATGCCGGACGCGGTCGAGCCGCTCGTCGAGTACTTCCGGTGCGTCGCGGGCGAGCACCCGGACTGGGACGAGTACCGCCAGGCCATGCGGGCACAGGACAAGAGCCTGATCCGGGTGACGATCGAGCGCTGGGGACCGATCGCCACCGGCGGTTTCCCACCCGAGTTGGCCGACTAGACCAGTACACCGCGCCGGGCATGCGTTGATCTATCGGGAGTTTGTATTCCGAACAAAAGGTTGATCAAATCCGGATGGTCGCCGAGTATATGATATTTGATCATCGTGGTCGCCCTTGCTCGTCGAACAGGCACGCCGAAGTCGCCGGAGAATGAGCGGAACACATGCGTTTCGTGTGCCGATAGTCTTGGTTGACAGCTGGTACGTCGGCGACTGGCAGGGGCTGGTTTTGGATCTCGAGGCGTTCTTCACCATCGGGCGGACCACGACGACATCTGCGCAGAACACCTTCACCAATCGGACCGCGGAGCTGGACGCTTTCGTTGATTCGATGGCGGCGCATGTCCTTGATGATCCGGTTGCCATGGTGGAGGACGTGCGTTCGCCGCGCCGCAACGTGCTCGCTTACTACGGAATGGGAGGTGTCGGCAAGACCCGCCTCTCCAAGGAATTGGACAGTCGTTGTGAAACCGGGGTGGCGCAGGGACAGGAACGTGCCACTTTCCGGGTCGACTTCGACGAGGGCGGTGCTTCGGACCTCGAAGGAGTCCTGCTGGGACTGAGGGCGTCGCTCGGCCGATGGAAGGCGAAGTGGCCCGCGTTCGATTTGGCTTTCGCCGTCTACTGGGAGCGAGCGCATCCCGGAGTGCCACTGCAGTTCGCGGTCAACAACGCCACGGCCGTCCGTCGGATGGGCCAGCGGCTCGACCTCGGCACGCAACTCAAGGAAGCCATCGAGGACCTGCTGGACAGCCCCGGCGGTGTGCTCGGGATCTTCACCTCCGCCAGTCGCGCGCTCGGCCGCGGCGTCAAGCAACAGCTCACCGAACGTCGTCTGATGCGTGACTGCCCGTACTTCGAACCGATCACCGAGACCGAGGATCCGGCAGCCATGCGGAGCTACCTCGGTTCGCTACTCGCCTGGGATCTCGCGCAGTACCAGCGAAGCCGCGCTCGCGATGGGAGCACGCCACGGTTCGTCGTGTTCTTCGACACCTGGGAACGGCTGCAGGAGCGTGCCCCGCACCGGGGGAACATGGAGGATCTCCTCGCCCGGCTGGTGTACCTGATGCCCAACGCGCTGTTTGTGATCACCGGACGCAACCGGCTCCGCTGGGGGGACGAGGAGAGTCGCGCGTTCATGCAGTGGGCAGGTCCGGCTCACTGGCCCTATCTCGCCGACACCGTCAGCGCAGTCGAGCCGCGACAGCATCTTGTCGGCGGGCTCTCGCGCGAGGATGCCGACCGCTTCCTGTGCCGGAGGCTGCTCATGGGTGACGTTCCGGCGATTCCGACCGGCATCCGCCGGGTCATCGTGGAGGCGGCCGACGGGCTGCCGCTGTACCTCGACGTCGCCGCGGTGCGGTTCGCCCAGCTGGCCGTGGGTGGCACCCAACCGTCGCCCGACGACTTCGGGGACCCCTTCCCCGAGGTCGTGCTGCGCCTGATGCGGGACCTCGACGGGGATCAGCGTTCGCTGCTGCGGACCGCGTCGCTGGTGAGCAGGTTCGACGAGAACATGCTGCTGGCCGGTCTCCCCGCGTTGCCGGACTCGTCGCTGTCCCGGTTCATCCGGCGGTCGCTCGTACGGCGCCACTCCGACGGCCACGCGGCTTTCAGCATCCACGAGACCCTGCGTGACGCGGTCCGCGAATGCGACGTTGCCGAGGACCGGTGGTCCGAACGGGAGTGGGCGCGGGCGGTCAGCCGACTGCTCGGTGAGATCCGGCGCCGGGTCGAGCCGGAGCTAGGGGCGAGCGGGTCGGTCGATGGTGCTCTGCTCACCGGGTTTGTTCAAGGAGGCGTTCGGCCTCGCCCTGCGGGTGGGCACCCTGCCCTCGTGGCTGTGGGAGCTTGCCGGGCGGCTGCAATCCCTTGGTGCGCTGGAAGTTCTCGCTTGGACCGATGGCGTCACCGAGGCGGGCAGCGCGCTGAGGCCCGCGGCGAACGCCATGGCAGCGGTCGGACGACGCAATGCGGCCGGTCCGGCGGCCACCGCTGCCGAGTTGCGCGCATGCCTCGATGACGCGCGCCTCGACCCGGTCGGACGGGACTTCGCCAGCTATTGGCTCGGGTGGATGCTGGACCAGACCGGCCAGTGGGACGAGGCCGAACAGGTGCGCCTTGACGTGGCCGACGGAGGTGGCCCCTTCACACCGAACGTGCGGCATGCCCTGGGGCGTTGCGACTGGGTTTGTGGCCGTCTGCGGCGTGCCCTGACGTGGGAGTTCGACGACGATCCGTTGCAGCATTTCTGGCGTACCGGAATCCACGGCCGGGTCGCGTGGATCCTCGGTCGCTTCGCCGAGGCCGAGGACCTGTATGCCGAGCGGCTGGTCGCGTCCGAACGGATCGGTTCACCTGAACTGGTGGCTCACACGTTGCGGACCATCGGTGAGCTCCGGTGCTTCACCACGCCAGGGGACGACCCCGACTCGCGCGAGGCGGCGGCGATCTACGCACGGATCGGCAACAGGGTCAGTGCGGCCGAGGCGAAGGTGTCGGCGGCCGTCGCGCGAGCCGGAATCGACCAGCTGGACCAGGTTCTCGCGGACCTCGACGAGGCACGGCCCGCGCTGGGCGGTGCGGGGTATGCCGACGTCGGTGAGATCTTCGTCCGATGCGTCGAAGGCGACCTCGCCGGTGCTCGACGGGCCAGGGCACGGCTGGTCGAGGCGCAGCGGGGAAGGCCGTACGGGTTCTGGCTCGCGATCACCGGGTGGTGGCTCGCCGAACCCGCCACGAGCGACTCGCCGGACGTCGACTGGCTGCATGGCGAGCAGGACGCCAGGCAACGGTGGGTGGCGGTCCTGGACGCCCGGCGTCGCGGCTGATCCGGGCGGCCAGAAGGACCACGGGACTCTCGGCCAGCAGAAGGCGGCGAGGCCGAGACTCGCCGCCTTCGCCTGCGCGGCCTCACCCGCCGCGCATTCCCCCAGGACATGAGGGGCTCAGCGGTCGAGTTGGGCCCGGATCTCACCGGCTGGGAACGTCGACGAGTGCAGGTTGGCGTACGTCACGCCGCTGCGGAACGCCCTGGCGAGCTCGGCGAACTCACCGGCCGCGATGCCCTGTGCCGCAGGGCCGATCACGTCGGCCGCACGCAGTGTGCCGCTGATCGTCGCCGGAGCCGCCGGGCACAGCTGTGTGCCCGCCGGACCGTTGCCCGCGTTGGTGCACAGGAACGCGCTGATCCCGCCTGCCTGGAACGCGTGCCCGAAGTGGATGTGCGCCTGCGTGATGGTGCCGGACAGGTCGGCGTAGCTGAGCTGCCAGGTGATTTCCTGGGTGCGTTCGTTCAGCGTCGCCCGGAACGAGCCGGTCCCGGTCGTGGACAGCGGCAACGGGTGTTCGTGGAAGCTGGAGAGCTGCTCGCGCACGGAGTGACGTGCGCCGAAACCGTTTGTGTCCTGGGGTGCCGCAGCGCTCGCGGTCGCCGAGAACGCGACAACGGCACCTACTGCGGCGGCAACCGCAAGTAGACGCCTGTGTCTGATCATCAGTACTGCCTCCTCGCCATAGAGGCCACGCCAGTGGTTACTAACGCGCGGCGAGGAGACTCGGTTCAGTGTCCCTTGCGGGTTTCGGCCAGGAAGGGGCAGCCGACCAGGCGGCGTAGTTCGTTCGCCAGTTCGGTCGTCGTGGTGACCGGCTGCTCGAACGCGAGCCGGACGTCATGGTCGGCGTCGGCGGCTTCGACCCGCAGCCGCAGCCCGAACCGGTCGAGCCCCAGCGGCCGGATGTGCCCGCCACGCAGCTTGTCCGGCAGGTGACGGCCCAGCAGCGACACCACGTCGGTGTGCGCGAGTTCCAAGTGCCGCAACCAGTCGGCCTCGTAGGCGCAGAACGGGTCCGGCGTGGCCGCGGTGAATTCCTCCAGCCGCAGCGAATGGGTGCCTTCGGCGTCGGCGAGCACGAGCGAGGCGGGGACGAGCTGGAGCATCGTGGCGCCGTGGCCGACGTCGAGCAGGCGCGGGTCCGGACGTTCCTCGGCGACCAGCACCGCGGCCCGCCTGGCCTCGTCCTCCGACAGCGCCCGCACCCAGCCGGTGAACCACAGCAGACCCCGAACCGGCTCCCGCAACGGAACAGGCGCGGTGTCCGCGAGCTCGAGCATCGCCGCGAGCTCACCCCGTGGCGCGGCCCACGCGGCCTGCACGAACGGGTTGCTCTGGGCGACGAGCACGCTGGCGACTCCGTCCGCGTGCACGTGGTGTGTCAGTGGGACGACTTTCCCGGCGCCTTCGGCGGACGGCATCAGCGTGGCCTTGCCCCCGCGCGTGGCGATGGTGCGCGCACGCTCAGCCGGTGTGGGTGTCTCGGTCACTGTCACCTCCAAGTTAGGGGAGCCTAACTTGAAACGCTGGTTCTTGGGAAGTGACGGTCACCCGACCGGGGCACGGTGATGTCCCTCCCGCACGCTTGACCTTCACGTGGGCGTGAATGTTTACGGTCGGCGGACATGAGAGATTTCCAGGGCAAGGCCGTGATCGTCACAGGCGGGGGAACCGGAATCGGCCGGGCGACCGCGCGCTCCTTCGCCAAGCAGGGCGCGGACGTGCTGGTGGTCGGGCGGACAGCGGACCGGCTGGCCGAGACGGCCCAAGGACCGGGTATCCGCACGCTCGTCGCCGACATCTCGGAGCCGGGAGCGGCCGAGCACGTCGTGAACTCCGCCATCGGGACCTTCGGGCGGCTCGACGTGCTGGTGAACAACGCGGGCATCGTCAAGGAGGACAACGAACGCGCCGAGGTCGAACAGATGTTGGCCACGAACCTGCTGGCACCCGTGTACCTCACGCAGGCCGCGACCCCGCACGTGAGTGTCGTGGTCAACGTGACGACGTCGATCGGCCAACGAGGCTGGCCCTTCCCCGGCGGGGCGGTGTACGCGGCGGCGAAGGTCGCGCTGGAATCGTTGACCCGCAGCTGGGCGGTGCAACTCGCCCCGAAGGGGATCCGTGTCGTCGCTGTGGCACCGGGACCGATCGCGACGCCCATCTCCGAGCACCGCGGCCTCGATCCCGCCGAAGCCGAGGTACTGCGGGACACACTGACCGGGTACGTGCCACTGGGCAGGATCGGCACGCCCGAGGAAGTGGCGTTCTGGATTGTCCAACTGGCACGGCCGGAGGCCGCGTTCACCACCGGCGTGGTGGTGCCTGTGGACGGTGGCGCTGTGGTCGGATGACGCCGTGCGGATCGGACAGCTGGCCAAGGAAACCGGTGTGACAACCCGAGCGCTTCGGTTCTACGAGGAGCAAGGACTGCTGAGCTCGCGGCGAAAAGCCAACGGGTACCGCGACTACGACACTGGCGCGATCACCAGGGTGGCCAACATCCGCTACCTCCTGAACGCCGGGCTGACCATGGAGGACGTGCACCACTTCCGGTTCTGTCTCGACGGTGACGTGGCGAACGCCCGCCCAGCGACGATGGCGGTCGAGGTAGGCAGGCGACGGCTCGCCGTGCTGGACAAGCGCATCACAGACCTTGTCGCGGTGCGGGAACATCTCGCCGGTCTCCTCGCCGCAGCGGACCCGCGGTAACCTCTCTTTCCGATAATGGCCTGGTCAGCGGGGCAGAACAAAGACTGTTTTCCGCACTTTTCGCTTGTCACACTGCCATGCGTGACGACTCGGTTGGAGCATGTTCGTTGGATCGCGGGCGGTACGGGTGCGGGCAAGAGCACGGTGACGCGGCTGTTGGCTGAGCGATACGACCTCGCGGTCTACGACGGCGATCGGGCTGAACAGGGATGGCGGCCGAGATACACACCCGAGCGGTATCCCTACTTCCACGCGTTGTCGGGGCTTTCGCACGACGAACGTGTGCGGCTCACACCGGAGGAGACCTTTCGCGGGATGCCGAGCCTGCACGGCGAGACGATCGACCTCGTCGTCGACGACCTGCTCGCGTTGTCCACCGACCGAGTTGTGCTGGTGGACTTCTTCGGCAATCTGCCGAAGCACGTCGCGCCGTTGCTCGCCCGGCCGGAGCACGCGGTTTTCCTGCTGCCCACGCCGGAGTTCCGGCACAGGGCGTTGCGTGACCGGTACTCCGATCCCGCGCGGGCCCGGCGAACTACGGTGACGTCGATCTTGAGCAAGCGCTCGCGCACAGGTTCGCCAGGGACGATCTGTGGGACGCGGAGGTGCGGCGTCAGGCCGACGAGACCGGGCTGCCGACGATGGTCATCGACGGCAGCCGGACCGCGGCCGAGGTCGCGGATGACCTCGCCCACCGGTTTCTAGGGCAGGCCCCACGGCGCGGATGAGGCAGCGGGCACAGGCGAAACAGTGAAGTCGGGCCGCTCGGCGGCCGGGTGCACGAACGCCTCGGCGCCACGCGGCAGCCCGATCTCCACCGTGTTCGGGCTGATCTGGCGATACGGGAGGTCGTGGCCGGAGGAATCCCGGACCGCGATCTCCCCGGCGATGTCGTGCCGGATCACGCATGGCGCGCCCGCTTCGCTGAACACGCGCAGCCAGCGCGTCCGGCCGTCGGTGCGTTCGGCGCTCAGCAGGAACGCGCCCTGGGTGCGGAAGTTCTCGATCGCCACATCCGGCCACGGCACGGCGGGGAACACGCGGACGACCTCGCCCCAGCTCTGGCACAGCATGTCGTGCACGGACTGCGCCGCGGACAGCGGGGTTTCGATGACCGGGCCGGACTCCTTGTACATCGTGTTCGGCTGGACGAACCGGCGCAGCAGTTCGCCGAGGTAGAAGGCGGCCTTGTCGCCGCGGAGCATCTGCGCGGAGATCGAGGCCGCGCCGGTGAAGCTGTAGCCCTGCAACGCGCCCTCGAAACTGATCCAGTGGTTCAGTGACGTCTCGATCAACGCCCGGTTCGCCGGTTGTTCCCAGGTGACCTCGTACAGCGGATAGACCTGCAACAGGTGCGAGTAGTGCCGGTGCGACTTGGCGAACGGCACCCCGGCGCCGATCATGTAACCGTTGGCATCGACGGCGTACGGAGCCAGCGTGGCCAGCACATCGCGCCACCGTGGCGCGAGCGGATCGTTCGGCGCGGCCGTCAGCAACGTCGCACAACCCCAACGGATCAGCGCCAGGTCATAGGTGCAGTCGGGCGCGTTCTCGCCGTACTCAGGGGAGAACGTGAACGGCAGATGCAGCTTGCCGTCCGAACCGCGGGTGAGGAAGTGCAGGTAGTAGCTGATCGCACCGCGCAGCAACGGCACCAGCACATCGTTGAGGATGCGCTGGTCCATGGTGTGCCGGTAGGACAACCACACGTTGTGCAGCGCCCACGTGAGGTTGCCGACCTCCGGGGTCGGCGAGGCCTGGCCCGGAATCCCCACCGCGAACCCGGATGTGCCTGATCCGGCTCCGTTGAGCAGGCTCATGTCGGTCGTGCGGGGTATGCCGTAGGAGTCGGCGCGGTAGGGCGCGGCGACCTGGTCGCGCAGGTTCTGCCGGAACGCGTCAAGCGCGTACGTGACCGCGTCCAACTCGAGGTGGTTGGCACCGTGGATCAGCCAGTACTCCAGCTGTACGTTCAGGTTCCACCAGGTCGCGGGCCATGGCGTCGGTTCGAGCCACGGGCCGCACGTGGCCATCACCGGCGCGTCCCGCCGAGCGGCCGACGCGACCTTGTACAGCTGGATCCAGTAGAACGCCTGAAGCCGCGAGTCCGAAATGGACATAAAGCTGCGCTGGTAGTAGCTGTGCCACCAGTCCTGGTGGTCGCGAACCAGGGTGGACAGCGGGGTGACCGTCCGCACGGCCCGTTGCGCCTGGGCCGCAGCGGTTTTCGACGGATGCGACCACGCGACGGACGTGTACAGCGTCCGCGTGGAGCCGCGCGTGACCTCGCGCCACGCGGTGACGTGCTCGCCGCCTGCGTGCAGCGGCTGGACAGCGAGCCGGACGTCGCCGTTGGTGTGCAGTTGGGCAGGCGGGTTCTCGGTGTACCCGGCGGGCGGCGGCTTGCCGAACACGGGATCGGCGCGTGGGCTGACAGCCTTGGCGGGATGGAAAACCCACTTGAACGCGCGTTCGCCCGCCGACGGTATGACCTCGACAACGAGCAACGACCGGACACTGTGGACAACCGCGCGCAACGCCATGCTGCCCGCGGACGTGGTGAGAGTGCCGCGCAGCTCGGCGTTCCACAGGTCAAGACGCCAGTCCAGCGCGGTGATCGTGCCGACCGGCTCAAGGGTGAAGTACCCGATCGGCAGCCTGGCCAGGCCGAACAGCGAGCCGAACTCCGGCCGGTGGTCCTGCACCTGCGAATGCTGGACGTTGAAGCGGATGGCGTTGCGGCCGGGCTCGGCGTAGACGCCGGAGCCGAGAAAACCGTTGCCGAGGAACGGGCCGTCGTACCAGGTTTTGGGGACACGCCGCCAGATCAGGTCCGAACCGGCGAGAAACCGCGGCCAGTCGACGCCGGTGTGGTGCGTCGGCTGCGCGAAAGCCTCGGCGGGAGAGGTGAACGCGGCACCCGCAAAGCCCGCCAGCGCGCCGGAGAGAATCGTTCGTCGGTTGAGGTCGGCCACTCTGCCACCTACCCAGGTCGGGATATACCTCCGATGTTTCACCGAAACTAGGGCGCTTCTGCTGGTCACGTCAAGTGTTGTAAACGTTTGTAAATCTGCGATGATCGGATCTATTTCCGGCTAGGCTCTGTCCATGGTCACCGGGCTTCACGTGCTCGCCTTCATGGGCGTCGTCCTGCTCGCCGCGATGGCGCCAGGACCGGATTTCGTCATCGTCACCCGCCACGCGGCCGTCTCCGGCAAACGCACAGGCATAGCCGCGGGCCTGGGAATCGCCACCGGTGTCTTCGTGTGGGCAGTCGTCGCCGCACTCGGCGTGGCCAGCCTCCTCGCCGCCTCGGCCATCGCCTACACAGTCGTGAAACTCGTCGGCGCCGCCTACCTGGCCTACCTCGGCATCAAAGCACTGGTCAGCGCCTGGCGCCGCGGCGAACAGGTCCAGCTCGACGCCCGCCTGTCGGCAACGCGCCCACTGGTGGCGTTCCGGCAAGGCCTGGTCACCAACCTGCTGAACCCGAAGTGCGCGGTGTTCTTCGTCGCCCTCATGCCCCAGTTCCTCCCCGGCAGCCCCCACCTCGGCGAAACCCTCCTGCTGTCCACCGTCGCCGTGCTCGTGACCGCCGTGTGGTTCACCGTCCTGGCCAACCTGGTCGGCCTGTTGAAGCGCTTCTTCACGTCCCCCAAGGTCCGCAGAGTCATGGACAGCATCACCGGCACCATCCTGGTCGCCTTCGGCATCAAGATCGCCACCGACTGAGCCGTGCCCTACGCCTTAGCTGCCGCTTGGGCCCGGTGGGGTGAGATGGCGAGATCGAGCGCCGCCTCGCAGTGCAGCGTGGTGGTGGCGAAGACCGGGACGTCGAGGTGCTCCTGGCTGATGCTGAGTTCGAGCTCGGTGCACCCGAGGACGATGCCTTCGGCTCCGGCGGCGACCAGTGCCCGGGCGATGTCGAGCAACAGGTCGCGGGATGCGGGATCGACTCGTCCGACGCACAGCTCGTCGTAGATGATCCGCTGAACCGTGCGGCGGTCCGCTTCGTCCGGGACGAGCGTCTGGATCCCGTGTGTCGAGAGCCGGGCGCGGTAGAACGGTTGCTCCATTGTGTACTTCGTGGCGAGCAGCCCCACGCGCGTCACGCCGGTGGCGTCGACTGCCTCGGCGGTGACGTCGCCGAGGTGCAGTACCGGGATCGTGACGGCATCGGCGACCTCGTCGTAGACCTTGTGCATCGTGTTCGTCGCGATGAGCACGAATGACGCACCTGCCGCCTCCAGTGACCGCGCCTCCTGGGCCAGTACCTCTGCCGCGGTGGCCCAGTCGTCGTTTGCCTGCATCCGCGCGATCGGCGCGAAGTCCACGGTCGCCACCCGCAGCCGAGCGGAGTGCAGTCCGCCGAGCCGGGCCCTGGTTCCCTCGTTCAGGAGGCGCAGGTACTCCGCTGTCGACTCCCAGCTCATCCCGCCGATGACCCCGATCAGTTCCATGACGCCCAGGGTCGGCGACCGCATCCGAAAGGAAAAGTGTGATTTCGTGACAGCACCTGTCAGCATTCGTGACATGCGGTCACTGCTCGACCTCGACCCACGGAGCCTCGTCGTGCTCCACCTCGTCGAACGCACCGGCTCCATGTCGGCCGCGGCCCGTGCGCTCGGCTGGACGCATCCGGCCATCAGCCAGCACGTGAAGCGACTGGAACGGTCCGCGGGCCGCACCCTGGTCGAGCGGCACGGGCGCGGAGTCCGGCTCACCTCAGCCGGAACCGTCCTCGCTGGTCACGCGGCCGACATCGCCGCCGCGTTGACCGCCGCCCGGGACTGCTTGGCCGACTTGACGCGCGGCCACGCGCCACGGCTGCGGGTGGCCGCCTTCCCGACCGCGTGTGCCACTCTGCTGGTCGACGCCATCACCAGCGCGGAATCCGACCTGCAGGTCGATGTGCGCCAGGCTGAACCGCCCGAGGCCCTGGCCGCACTGGAAGACGGGTCGGTCGACCTGGCGGTCACCTTCCACGATGAGCCGCCGCTGGATACGGGAGTGACGATCCTCGGACGTGATCCCGTCCTCGTCGCGTTGCCTTCCGCGCACCCGCTGGCGTCGAGGCAAACCGTCGCCGTGCAGGATCTGGAGTCCACCACGGTCATCGCGGGGTGTCCGGTCTGTCAGGAACGGTTCCTCCGTCATTGCGCACGGCAGTCCGTCCGTCCTGCTCTGCACAGCCAGGTCACCGACGACTACGTGTTGATGCAGGCCATGGTGGCGGCCGGTCAAGGCGCGGCCATCCTCCCTGGCCTGGCCCTCACCGCGCACCGGCGCCACGACATCACCGCGCTCGCCCTGGACCCACCGCTACACCGCGAGATCGCGGTCTGGCTGCCAGCCAAGCGAGCCGTCGTGCCCGCCGCTCGGCAACTGCTCAGTGAGCTGACCCGCCTCGCTCCCACCGTGCTGACGTGACCAGCCATTCGAAAGCTTCGGCCGCGCGGTTGAGGACGGAGATGTGGCCGTCGCCGGGGCTGCGGCGGAGTTCGGCCGTCGGGCACTGGGAGGCGAGCCATTCGCTGTGGGTTATGGGGATCAGGCGGTCTTCCTCGCCGTGTAGCAGGAGCATGGGGGCGGTGATCTGTGTCGGGTCGCAGCCCCATGGGGTGACGTAGGCGAGGTCGTCGTCGATCAGGCCGTCCGGGCCTGCCTTGATCGCAGGCTCGACAACGTCGTGGAGCCAGGACTGTGTGCCGGACAGCGCTTCATGGTCGGCGGGGGTGAATATGTCCGGGTCGAACTCGGCTGAGGCCTCGTACTTTTCCTTGACCGCGCGTCCGGCTGCGGCTGCGCGCAGTGAGTCGGCGCTGCCAGCGGCCATCGTGTCGAACCAGTCGAGGCCGGGCGCGTCGAAGGGCGCGACGGTGGCCAACGCGGCCACGGCGACTACGCGGTCCTGCAGTTGGGCAGCGGTGGCGACGGCGTGTGAGCCGCCGCCGGAGTGGCCCATCACCGCGAACCTGTCGATGCCCAGGGCATCCGCGACCACGCTGACCAGTTCCGCGGCGGAACCGACTGTCCGGCCGGGCACCGGTGTGGAGGTGCCGTAGGCGGGCCGGTCGTAGGAGACCCAGCGGACGTCCAGGCTTTCGGCCAGTGGCAGCAGGGGCGTGGGCGGTGAGCCGAGGTTGGGTGTGCCGTGGTGCCAGAACACCGTGTGTCGCGCTGTGGCCGGGCCGGTGTCGTAGACGTGCAGAACCTGCCCGCCGGGCAGGGAGAGATCTGTGGTGGTCATTTGCCGACGGCCATGCCTTCCTGTTCCGCCCAGGCCGCCACGTCTTCCCGGCGGAGGGCTGTTGCCAGCAGGTCAGGGAATGCGTCCGGGGTGCAGGCGAAGGACGGGGCGCCCAGTGCCGACAGCTGTGCGGCGAGTTCGTGGTCGTAGGACGGTTTGCCGCTGTCGGACAGGGCAAGCAGGACCACGACCATCACGCCGCTGGCGACCATTTCCCGGACGCGGCGTCGCAACTCGACCTCCACGCCACCTTCGTAGAGGTCGCTGATCAGGACCACCACGGTGTCGGCGGGGCGGCGGATGTGCTGCTGGGCGTACGCCACCGCGCGGTTGATGTCCGTGCCGCCGCCGAGTTGGGTGGAGAACAGCAGGTCGACCGGGTCGTCCAACTCCTCGGTCATGTCGACGACCTCGGTGTCGAACACGACAAGGCGGGTGCTGACCGCGCGCAGCGAGGCCAGCGTCGCGCCGAACACAGCCGAGTACACCACGGACTCGGCCATCGAGCCGGACTGGTCGACCAGCAGGATCACGTCCCGCAGCGCCGCGCTGCGGGACTGGCGGTGCGAGCCGATCAGGCTTTCCACCACGAGCGTGCGCTGGTCGGGTTGGTAGTGCCGGAGGTTGGCCTTGATCGTGGCGTTCCAGTCCACATCGGACATCCGGGGTCGCCTGGTCCGCCGGGACCGGTCGATCGCGCCGGTCACCGCCGCGATCAGCTTGTCGGCGAGCTTGCGTTCGATCTCCTCGACCACCTGGCGGACCACCGCTCGCGCTGTTTCCCTTGTCCGGGCCGGGATCGCGTGCGACAACGACACGAGCGTGCCGACCAGGTGCACGTCCGGCTCGACCGAGGACAGCAACTCCGGTTCGAGCAGCAGCTTGGTCAGGCCGAGGCGTTCCACCGCGTCCCGCTGCATGACCTGCACGACGGACTTCGGGAAGTACGTCCGCACGTCACCGAGCCAGCGGTGCAGCTTGGGCGAACTGGCGCCGAGCCCGGCGCCGCGCTTGCCGTCGCTGTCGCCGCCGTACAACGCGGTCAACGCGCTGTCACGACGGGCATCGTCCTCGCCGAGACCGGACAGCTGATCGGCCTCCGGCCCCAGCAGCAGCCGCCACCGGCGCAGGCGTTCGTCGGTCATGCTGTTCCGCCTCCCCGAATTTTTGCGCTTGGTCACCTTGGGCTGGCACCCGTTCAGTTCGGTGCGTACTGGTGGTTGGCTTGCGCCACGTTCCCCTGAGGTGCGGTTGGGTGCCACGTGGCCCGCGTTGGATCTTGGGCGTCATGCTCCCGCCCTGTCATACAACCCACGGACGAACTCGACGAGTCGCGCGGTGCGCTCCGGGTCACCGTCGTCGGCCACCAACACGGCCGACCCGCCACCCTTGCCCACGCGTTCGGCCAGCGTGCGGCGTTCCGGCCCGGAGAAGTTGGAGATCGCGCGCCGCAGCAACGGCAACGCGTCCTCGAAGGCCTCGTTCGGCAACCCGGTGAGCCAGTCGTCGACCAGGCCCAACAGCCGTGGGTCCGCCGCGAGACGGACCGCCGAGCCGCGCAGGAAGCCCGCGACGAACGACGTTCCGGCAGCGGCGACTGACACGGCTCGCTGCATCCGGATGGCGACGGCCTCGGTGTCCAGCCGGTCGTCCTCCCACAGCACCCGCGTCGCTCGCCCGGCGGGCAGGCCGTGCGCTGGCGGATCCGTGCGGACGAGCCGGTGCAACGCCTCCCACCAGCCCGCAGAGTGTTCCTCGTCCGCGGCCAGCACGACGGCCTCATGCGCCTGGTCCAATGTCGACAAAGCGACTTCGGCTGTGGCGTCGTCGATTCCGTGACACGCCATCGGGAGACCAGCGGACCCACGCGCGAGCAATCCGTGCATGGCCGCCCGGAGCAGCTCGGGGTCGGTGCCGCGCACCGATCCATATCGGACGGTCGACGCCAACGCGGGCAACGCCTGCAACAACTCGAGCGCGTCCGTCGCCGCGGCGGCGCAACGGTCCAACGCGGCCCGTGCCGCGGTGACAGCGCTGACGAGCTCACACGCGACCGACTCCCGCAGCACCTCGGCTGCCTCGGCGACCGTCTCGGCGGACTTGGCCCGCTCCAACAGCACATGCTCGGCGGCGCCCTCCACAGTGGCGCCGTGCCGAGCGGCCGCCGCGACCGCGACGGCAAGACCGGGATCCCACTGGACCTTCCACGCCTCGGCGAACGTGCCGAGCGTGGTCGTGTCGTCCGGCTCGCCCCAGCGCACATCCAGCACGTGCAGCTGACGCAACAGCCGAGACCGGCCACGGTCGATGTCCCGCCGCAGGTCGAGCCGCATGCTCTTCTCGGCTGCGGCCGCGGGCATCCTCAGCTTGCGCTGCAACCGCTCCAGGTCTGTGGCCAGCGGCGAGCGGGGCACACCGTCGCCGACAGCCCCCAGCTCCTCACCGACGACGAGCTTGTCGTGCACGATCCGCAGCCCGACATCGTCACCGCCGCACAGCACGGCCAACGCGGCCTCGCTGACCTCGGACAACCCGGGCGACGGCCGACCACGCATCGCGGCGAGCGTGTCCGCCAGCCGCACAGCTTCCACGGCACTCGCGGTGGACGCGGACAGCCCCTCCTCGCGCAACACGTGCGAGGTGCGCGCCATCCAACGCGGGATCGTGTCGTTCGGGTACTCCCACAGGTGGGCGTACCAGCCCGGTGACGCCACGCCCGCGCCATAGCCGGACGTCGCGGCGAGACGGCCGTGGCTCCACGGCACCCAACTGCCCGCGATCTTCCGCTTCGCCAGGCCTTTGACCAGGTCCGCGTCCGCCTTGGCGGCAGGAAGTTCACGCAGGGCCGGGACGTGCCAGGCGCCGCAGACCACCACGATCGGGCCGTCGTAGTCCGTCAGCGCCTTGCGCAGGACCTGGCGCATCCACGCCTCACGCTGCAGCGTCCGCTGGTCGATGGTGTCCGCGAACTCCTCGCGCAGCGCCGTCATCGCCTCGGTGATCGCCGCCGCGAGCTGCGTCGGCTCCGCGCTGGAGTGCTCGACCACGTCCTCCCACCAGCGCTCCGGGTCGTCGAACCCAGCCGCTTCGGCGAGCACACCGAGCGGGTCCACCACCACTCGCTCGACGTCCTCGATGGCGGTTTCGCGCGCCAGCGAGATCCCGGCGGGCAGGTCCGCGAAGCGCACGTCGACGTTGTGCCGCTCGCCCCACGTCAACGCCTGCCACTCGGGCGAGAACCGCGCGAACGGCCAGAACGCCGCCTGGGACGGGTCCGCCGCGTCGTGCAGCAGCAACGCCACCGGCGGGATCAGCGCGCCGACGTGCTCCACCAGCCCGTCCGCGTCCGGCGGGCCCTCCACCAGGACGACCTGCGGGCGCACGGCGTCGAGCGCGGCACGGACCATACGGGCCGAGCCGGGACCGTGGTGCCGGATGCCGACTAACGTCACCCGGTCGGGAATGGGTTTCATCAGGCCGGATCCAGCTCCCGGCACGCCCGGTAGAGGTCGCGCCATTCCTTGCGCTCCTTGACCACTGCCTCGAGGTACTCCTGCCAGGCCACGGTGTCCGACACCCGGTCCTTGATCACCGCGCCGAGCAGGCCCGCGGCCAGCTCGTCGGCGCCGAGGCTGCCGTCGCCGAAATGCGCGGCCAACGCCATCCCGCTGGTCACCACCGAGATCGCCTCGGCCGTGGACAGGCTGCCACTGGGCTTCTTGACCTGTGTGCGGCCGTCGACCGTGGTGCCGTTGCGCAGTTCGCGGAAGATCCGGACAACGCGACGGACCTCGTCCAGCGCGGGCGGCTCGGACGGCAGCTCCAGCGCACGTCCCAACTGGGCGGCGCGCTGGCTGACGATCTCGACCTCGGCGTCCTCGGTGGCCGGTGGCGGGAGCACGACGGTGTTGAACCGCCGGGCGAGCGCGGAGGACATCTGGTTCACGCCACGGTCACGGTCGTTGGCCGTCCCGATCACCGTGAACCCGGGGATGGCCTGGAACTGCAGGTTCAGCTCCGGCACGGGCAGCGCCTTCTCCGACAGGATGGTGATCAGCGAGTCCTGCACCTCGGCGGGCATCCGGGTGAGCTCCTCGATACGGGCCACCGCGCCGGTCTGCATCGCGCGCATCACCGGGCTCGGCACCAACGCGGCCTCGCTGGGGCCTTCGGAGATCAGCCGCGCGTAGTTCCAGCCGTAGCGGACCGACTCCTCGCTCGTGCCCGCCGTGCCCTGCACGATCAGCGTCGAATCGCCGCTGATCGCGGCCGCGAGGTGCTCGGACAGCCAGGACTTGGCCGTTCCCGGCACACCGACCAGCAGCAACGCCCGGTCGGTGACCAGAGTGCCGACCGCGACCTCCACCAGACGCCGCTCGCCGACGTACTTGGGCGAGATCACGGTGCCGTCGGACAGCGTGCCACCCAGGACGTAGCGCACGACCGCCTGCGGCGAGAGCTTCCACTTCGGCGGGCGCGGCTTGTCGTCGTTCGCGGCCAGCGCGGCCAGTTCTTCGGCGTACTGCGTTTCCGCACTCGGGCGCAGCACAGTCGGGTTGGTCACGGGTTTCCGCTCCGTTCGATCTCTTCGTGAAGTTCGGTTCGCAGCCGCAGGACGAGTTCCTCGGCGCCGTGCACCGGCCAGCGGGTGGCTATCCGCGCCCAGTGGTCGTGCAGGACGCGCAGGTCTCCCCGGCGTAACAGGGCTTCCGGCGGGCGGCCGACGCGCCAGCCGCGGTCCGCCAGTTCGGCGAAGCGCTCCAACACGACCCTGGTCACGTCCGGGTGCCATGGCGAGGGGAGCAGACCGCAGAAGTAGTCGAGTTCGTTGGCGTCCCACGATCCCGCGAGCTTGATCAGGACACGGGCCAGCGTCGGCGCCGGGAGCTTGTCCAACGCGTCGAGCAACGCCGTCGAGCTGATCGTGGACGCGAGGTCGGTCAGCCACGGGACGGGATCCGTCGCCGCGCCGAGATTCTCCGCGACGCCCTGCAGCAGCGCGGTTCCCCACGTGCTGAGCCGCAGCTTGCGCGGCGCCTTCTGGCCGAGCCAGTCGATCCAGAAATCCGGCGAGACGCTGGCCGCGTCGGCCTTCAGCCGCGCGGACCCGGTGCGGCGGATCGGCGAGTCACGCAGTTCGTCCCGGTTCGGCTCCTGTTCATAAGGGCCGTCCGGGTGCAGGTCGACCGTGTCCTCGAGCAGGCCGTCCCGTAGCCGCCGTTCGGCCCGTGTGGACAGCGCCGAGCCGGGGAGTTTGCGCAGCAGCGCGACGGCCTCCTCCCGGACGTTGGTCGACCGGTCGTCCAGCGCCTGCTCCAGCACCGGCTCGTCCTCGGCACTGAGGCTTTCGGACATCGCGGCGACGAGGAGTTTGCGGTCGTCGACGCGGCGCAGCTCCGACCAGTGCTCGGCGATGTACGCCCGGAACCGGGCGGGATCCTGTCTGCGGGCCGAGACAAGCCGAGTCTTGCGCTGCACGGGCGAGAGGTCCAGCGCGTCCTCGATGTCGATGAGGCCGTCCTCGTGGTGCTCACCCGCGGCCCACGCCCAGCCGACCCGGCGCTGCGCGAGCCACCGGCCACGCGAGCCGAGCGCGGGCAGAACCGCGTCCCGCACAACGGATCGCGCTGACGCGGCGGCCAGGATGTCCGGCAGTTGACGGTAGGGGACAACAAGGTTCGCCCGGTCCAGCGCCAGACAGCACTCGCGGAGCATCTCGTTGTCCTCGGTGGCCATGACCTGGCTGAAGATCGCGCCGACCCGCGTCGACGCCTCGGCCCGGTTGTCCTTCGGCGCGGGCGGGATCAGCTCGGCGCTGGCTTCGGGAGCGACCCGCCCACCACGCCTGGCCAGGCCGAACGCGGCACAGTCGGCAAGCGCCCGCTCCGGGTCGGTCGAGCCGACGACGGCCTTCTGGATGGCTTCCGGCCAGCTCACGAGACCACCTCCGGCGCGCCACCCGGTTCGGCGGCCGCGCCGAGCCGGACCGACCAGCCGTCCCACAATCCGATGGCGTCGAACGGGTGACCACCGTGCACAGCGAGAGCGCGGTCGGCGGCGACATCGTCGACGACCGGCAACGCGCGACCGTCGAGATCGACCGCGACGAGCCCCTCGGCAAAGCGGACCTGCTTGCACGTGACCGGATGCAGCCGTTGCCACGGGTCTTTGCGGAGAAGGGGTTCCAGGCCTGCCAAAGCGTCCGTCCAGGTTTCGGAGAGTTCGACGGGGCGGGCGGCGGTGGACGGATCCCGGTCGCCGACAGCCATCCGCCGCGGCGCACCCGCGGGATACGGATGCAACAAGCCGGTGAACTCACCATTCGGCAGCGCGGGCCCCGGGATCGCGCCGCCCGCCGCGTGACGAACGACCGTCACCCATTCACGCCGTTCCCGGCCCCACACCCACTGACGGGTCGTCCGCACGCGACCGTCGTCCTCGTCCTTGCGCAGGAGGACAACCCACGTGTCCTGCCACCCCGGTTGGTCACGGACTTCCTGTTCGGTGACGGTGTAGCCGAGACGCATCCGAATGACGTCGGCGAGCTCCGGCGGCGGTTTGACCGCCAGCGTGGCCAGCAGATGCAGCCCGCCGAGCCGGTCGGCGGCCCGCTCGGTCCAGTTCGCCCCGCCTGCGAAGACGACAGCGGCCAACTCCTCCAACGCGTTGGCGAGGCCGGGTGCCTGCGCGTCGACCATCCGCCGCATGATCGACTCCCACCAGCTCCGATCCCGCCCGGCCAACTCGGCCACGCCCCGGCGGGCGACATCGGCCAGCCACTCCCGCAGTCCGGCGACACCACCCTGAACGGCAAGGTCGCGCGCCTCAACGGTTTTGGCCCGCTGAGCGGCGCGACGCTCCACAGCCTCAGGGGAATCGTCGACAGGCTTCGGAGCCTTGCGCACCTCACGCTTGTGCTGCCATTCGTTGACCCACTCGGGAGCCTCCCCCTTCGGCGCGCTGCCGCGAGCATGCAGAACCTGCACGGCGACAGCGTGCTTGCACGGGAACTTCCTTGACGGGCAAGAACATGTGGTCGCCCGGTCGGTCAGGTCGACGCACACCTGATACGGCTTCTTGCCGCTGCCCTTGCACAGGCCCCACAGAACGTGCTCGTCGTACCCGAGCCCGCTCCAGTTACCAGGCGCCGCCAACCGGGCCGCGCTGCTCGCGACCTGCTTGTCCGGCGCCATGGCAAGGACGGCGTCGACATCCATTTCCGCAGGACCCCCAAAGTCTCGATCTCGGATGAGACTCTAGAGCCACCCACCGACAGTTCTGATCACCGCAGGTCAGAAGTAGATCAAAGGTCGAGGCATGCTTCGACTGATGATTCGACCAGCCTATTCCGGTTACCGCTGTGGTGTCGCTTTTCGCTGTGGCAACGAGTGGGTCAGACATCGGTGCCCTTGAAGGCGGCGGTCTGGTTGGCTTCGCGGGCGTCGTAGGTCTTCACCGCGTCACGGACAGTCCCAGCGATCTCGCGCACCTTGTCGCTGCCTTGGGCGAGCGCGTTCACGCCCATTTGCTCGAACGGCTGCAGCAGCATCGCGAACGGCTGGCAGATCACGCCGTACGCGTCATTGTTCATTGTCACCTGGCGGGCGGCGTCGACCGCGGTTTGCAGGCGTTCGGCGAGGCCGTCGACTTTGCTGGCGTGCGCGGTCAGTTCCGTGGTCAGGACTTCGTAGCCGCTGTCGGGCATCAGCGTCTCACCGACCCGTAACCTTCGTCGTCGTCATCGCCTCTGGTCTGCGGGGGTGGTGGCGGTTCCTCGGTCGCGGGGAACGCGGCTTCCGCTGTGGCCAGGATGTGCTGTGTCGTCGGGGTGTCGCCGACTGTTTCGCCCATGATCCGGGCCAGTTCTGCCGGATAACGGCTTTGCGCGCGGGTCATCGCCTCCATCACCGCTGCCGCGATCTCGTCCGGCCGCATCCTGCTCACGCGCTCGGTCATCTGCACGTTCGACGGGATTCCGTTGGGCCCGACCGTCACGCGCACGGCCCCGTCCGCGGCGGACTCGGTGATCGAGATGCGCTCCACCTCGGCCTGCATGTTCTGGTAACGGGTCGCGTTCTCGGCCGCGTTGTGCTCCCAGTCGTCGACCATTCGCTCGATGTTGGCCAGCGGGTCGGACATCGCCACCTCCCAGGGCGGTTGTACCTGGCTTCGACGTTACCGAGTCCGCCGCGGTTTCCTGGTTCGCTCAGACGGACGAATCATTCCGGGCACGGTGGGGCGTAGGAGAACTGTGGGATGTGCCGCTGCCACTGCTCGGGGTCCAGGACGTGGTAGGTGTCGGCGCAGATCCGCTGAACGGCGTGGGACACGTCGAGAGTCCACACGCGTGCCGTGCCGTCACCGCCCGCCGTGACCAGGACACCGTTGCTCGATCCGGTGACGACGGTGGTGGCGTCGGTGTCCGTGGTGATCGGGGAACCCGACTGTTTCGGACGCGCCGGATCGCTGACGTCCCACAGCCGCAGCGTTCGGTCGGGACTGCCGCTGAACAGGGTGTTGCCGTCCGGGCTGAAGACCACCGAGCTCACGCCGTCGGTGTGGCCGACGAGCGGTGCGCCGAGCAGGTGGGGCCGGGCCGGATCGGTGACATCCCACAGCCGGATGGTCTGGTCGTCGGCGCCAGTGGCCAGCAATCGGCCACTGGCACTGAAATCCATGGATCTGATCGGCGCGGTGTGGCCGATCACGGGCTCGCCGAGCAGACGCGGGGTGGCCGGGTCGCTGACGTTCCACAGCTTGAGGTCCGGGTCGGAGTGGGAGGCGGTGGCGAGAGTGCGGCCGTCTGGGCTGAACACCACGGAGTTCCCGTACGTGCCGTGACCGGACGGGATTCTGCTGAGCGGGCGCGGAGTGGCCGGGCCGGTCACGTCCCACAGCCTGAGTGACTGGTCGTCGTCGCCCGTGACGAGTGTCCGGCCGTCCGGGCTGAACACGGCTGGACTGCCGTAGCGCGTGCCCAGCACAAGCGGTTCGCCGAGTCGACGTGGGTGTATCGGGTCACCGACGTCCCACAGTTGGACGAAGTCGTCGCCGCTGGCAGCAAGGGTGTGGCCGTCCGGACTGAACGCCACTGTGCTCACATAGACCGGACGGCCGGACGGTGGTGGACCGAGCGGAACGGGCCGCTGCGGATCTCGGGTGTCCCACAGCCGAACGGTCCCGTCGCGGCTCGTGGTGGCGAGCAGACGCCCGTCCCGGTTGAACTGCGCACCGGTCACCGCCGCGCCGTGGCCCAGCAGGAGTGTGGCGGGCAGTGACCAGAGGCGGGTGGTCCCGTCGTCGCCGCCGACTGCGAGGAAATGCCCGTCGGGGCTGAAAGCGAGGCTGAACACCGAGCCGCTGGCCGAGGCGAGCGGCTCACCCAACGCCCTGGCCTTGGCCGGGTCCGAGACGTTCCACAGCCGGACGGCGTTGTCCCCGGCCGAACCGAGCACCCGCCCGTCCGGGCTGAACGCGACCTGCCAGATGTCGCCGGTGTGGCCGGTCAACGGAACCCCGAGCGGCGCCGCGTGCGCCGGGTCGGCGACGTTCCAGAGCCGTACGGTCCGGTCGTTGCTTGTGGATGCGAGCGTCCTGTTGTCGGGGCTGAACGCCACCGAGTGCACGATGTCGTTGTGCCCGGTGAGCGGCTGGCCGAGGGGAACCGGCGTCGCGGGGGCCGTCACATCCCACAACCGGACGGTGTTGTCGTTCCCCGCTGTCGCGAGAGTGCGGCTGTCACCGCTGAACACGACCGTGCGCACCCGATCCGCGTGGCCGGTCAGCGCAGGCCCGGACCGCACCGGGTGCGTCACGTTCGTGACGTCCCAGAGTTGAGCGGTGTGGTTGTCGTTGGCTGTGGCCAAGGTCCGACCGTCCGGGCTGAAGACAGCGGTGTAGATGGTGCCGCTGTCGCTGAACACCGGTGACCCGACGGCTTGTGGCCGGGCGGGATCCGTGACGTTCCAGAACCGGATGGTGTGGTCGTCGCCCGCCGTCACGAGGGTTCTGCCGTCCGGGCTGAACACCGCGGAGGTGACGTAACCGGTGTGCGCGGCGATCGGCGGACCGAACGGTCGAGGGCGGTCACTCACGTTCCACAACCGCACCGTGTGGTCGTGGCCCGCGGTGGCGATGGTGTTCCCGTCGGGGCTGAAGGCGGTCCAGTACACCGAGCCTTCGTGTCCGGCCAGCGAGGTGGCGAGCGCGTCCTGCTCGGTGGACAGGAGTCTGGTCTGCACGTCCTTGTCGGCGGAGCGCATGCCGTGGGCGACGAGGTTGAGCCGAGCCGCCAGCGAGGGGTCGGACCGCCGCAGGCGATCGGCTTCGGCGACGAGCTGGTGGAATCGTGCTTCGTCTCGTTGCTCGAACGCCACTATCGCGGCCGTGGTCGCGATCAACGCCAACACGACCACCAGCGCGACAAGGGCCCGCCGCGTCCACGTTGCTCTGGTCATGGCGGCCGAGCTGGCGTTGAGGAACCGGCGTTCGCGGTCGTTGAGGACATCGCCGTGGTGGGCAGCCCAGTCACGCGCCGTGGACAGGCGCGCTCCGCGGTACAGCGTCCCGGGGTCGTGGTCCAGCGACTCCCAGGTTTGCGTGGCCTCGGTGAGCAGCCGATGAGTGCGGAGACCGGCACGGTCCTCCGCGAGCCATTCGCCCAGTCGCGGCCACGATCGGATCAGCGCTTCATGGCTCATCTCGATGCCGTCCTGGTCCACCACGACCAGCCGGGCACGGGCGAGTCTGTCGACGACGACGTCCATGTCGGGATCGCTGTCGAGTTCGTCGACCCGGACTCGGCGTTTGGTGTCCTCGGTGCCCTCACCGAGCGCGATCAACCGCTGGAACAGGTTCCTGACCAGGCGCTGCTGGTTCTCACTGAACCAGGTGAACACGTTCTCGGCGGTCTGGCTGAGCGCCCCGTCCATGCCGCCCGCGGCGTGGAACCCAGCCAGCGTGAGCAAGCTTCCCCTGCGGCGGCGCCACGTCTCCAGCAGGGCGTGCGACAGCAGCGGCAGTGTTCCGGCGCGGTTGTTGGCGTGCGCCACGAGGTGTGCGAGCAGCGCACTCTCGACTCGGCAACCGGAACGGACCGCCGGTGTCGAGATCGCCGACCGCAACTCCTCTTCCGTCAGGGGACCGACGGTGACCTGGGCGTCCCGCATGGCGGTCGCCAGCTCGGCAACCATGCTGCAGTGGGAGTAGAAGTCGGCTCGAACGCCCAGTACGACACGGCAGCGGGCCTGCGCGGCCGTCGTGAGCGCGGTGATGAACAGTGATCGCTGCCCCGCGTCGAGGCATTGCGTGAAGAGTTCCTCGAACTGGTCGACGATCAGCACGATCCGCGCGTCGGGAGCCTGTCCGGCCAGCGCCTGCCGCACGATGAGACGCAGGTTTCGGGGATCCTCGACGAGCTCCTGATACACCTCACTGGCCGGACGGCCGGTGAACCGGGAGAGGTGGATCGCGCATTCCTCGACGGGCTGCGATCCAGGTGTGAAGAGAAGCACCGCGGTCGCCGGGGAATCGACCAGCCGCGGTGTCAAACCCGCGCGAAGCACCGACGATTTCCCGGATCCGGACGCGCCGAACACCGCGAGGAAATGCTGCTTCGCCAACCGGGCAAGGAGATCCTCAACGAGCCGGTCACGACCGCAGAACCTGTCCGCGTCGTCCGGACCGTAGGAGGACAACCCCACGTAGGGCGGATTTTCCAGGATCTCCTGATCAGCCGGGGCACTCAGTTCGGCTGTGGCTTCGCGCCACTCCTGTTTCCAGCGCTCGGCGTCGCCTCCGCAGGCCCGGACGTAGGCCAGTGTCACGTCCAGGCTGGGCATCCGCCGACCGCCTGCGGCATCCGCCAACGTGGCGGACGAGTAGTGCGCTCGGCGAGCCAACTCGCGATACGGCGGACTTCCCGCTTTCTCCCGCAGTCGCCGCAGGTTGGCGGCGAACTCCGGGACAACCGTCCCGTCGAATTCCAGCGGCCGCTCCGGTCGCGGCATCTCAGCGCACCCCCCGTGCTCCGGCCAGCCCCCGATTGTCCGGAGATGGTTGTCCGACGTCCAGGTTTCGGCGTCAGACAACCCATCTGGCGTAGGGAAAGCGCCAGCGGATCGGCAGGGGCCAACCGGTACGCCTCAGCGCACGGTTCGCAGGAACTCACTCCACAAGGGCGACGGGAACGTGAGGTGCGGGGCGGACGGGTTCTTGGAGTCACGAACAAACGCGGTCGGGGAGGTGTGAGCGACCTCGACGCAGGCCGTGTCCCCGCCATGGCCGCCGGAGTAGCTACTCTTTCGCCAGGTCAGATGATCCACCGAACGCCTCCATCGCCAATCTTTCGATCAGCGCTACCGACTCGGCAGGGCCGAGTGCCAGGGACAACAGTTTCCGGAATATCAGTCTAGCTTTCCTGACTTCGGCATTGTCCTCTGTGTGAATCGTTCCGGTGACATGCTCGATGTAGAGGTAATCAGGGAACTCCGGGTCCGGGAACCTGAGCAGGTTGAAGGAGCCTGGCATCGCAGGGTAGGCGCCGAGCTTCAGAGGCAGGACGAGGATCTTCACTGTCGGCAGGGTGGTAGCGGCGGCTATGTGGAGTAGTTGCTGCCGCATGACATCGAGGCCGCCCACCTCGCGAAGCAGGACAGCTTCGTCGATCACCGTGGTGAAGGTGAGGGGGTGTTCTTCAGAGGTGAGGCGAGCATGTCGGGCTGCCCTGAAGTCGCCATGTTTCTTCGCGCTGTAGCCGTGAGCGCCGAACAAGGAACGCATGTACTGGTCGGTTTGCAGGATGCCGGGGATGGCGTGGGTGGCCAGCTCGTCGACGTGATTCGCCTCGGCCTCGACGTCGAGGTATGAACCGCCGCCTTTGAAGCCGTATGAGTGGTACAGGGATGGTTGGTTGGCTCTCCTGACCTCGTCGACCAGATCCAGGTCACGGCAGTCGTAGAGGTCCATCATCGAACGTGCCAAATGGACGTCCGCTTTGGTCTGGCCGCTTTCTATCCGTTGCAGCGCACTGCGTGTCTTGTCCAGCTCCGCCGCCGCCGTGACCAGCGTATGACCGGACCGTTCCCGCATACGTTTGAACTTCGCGCCCAAGCGCCGTCGCAGATATGGAGGACGCTCTGAATTTGCCATCCGTCCATGGTTCACCATGCCTTCCCAACATTGGGAAACCCGTTGTTGGGAAAGGGAAACCTGGGCTGCCCATCAGGATAATTCGCCTTATGGACGCACAACTCTTCACGCTCACCAAGGCCGACGACTCCACCCAGATCTACGCGTGGGGAATGCAGATCACGACGGCCGACGACACCGAAGCCATCGTCTACCGCCGTGATCCGGTCTCCCAGCGCGCCATGTTCGGCGTGCACGACTCAGCCGAGGCCGCGCTCGCCCGCTACGGCTCGACCCACGATCTGGCTCTGCGGTGGGAGGGTTAGCTCCAGTCCGGGCCTCGTCGTGCCCAGCTCCAGGCGTAACGCGGGTCCTCGCACGACTCGGCGCCCTCGCCGAGCTCCAACGGCCGGAACGTGTCGACCATGACCGCGGTCTCGTCGAACTTCTCCGCGCCAAGTGACGCCTCGACGGCGCCGGGCTGCGGGCCGTGCGTGCAGCCGGACGGGTGCAGCGACAACGAGCCAAGGCCGATGCCCGAGCCCTTGCGGGCCTCGTAGTTCCCGCCGACGTAGAACATCAGCTCGTCCGAGTCCACGTTGGCGTGGTTGTACGGCACGGGCACGGACAAGGGGTGGTAGTCGACCTTGCGCGGGCAGAACGAGCACACCACGAAGTTCGGGCCTTCGAACGTCTGGTGCACGGGCGGCGGCTGGTGCACGCGGCCGGTGATCGGCTCGAAGTCACGGATGTTGAACGCCCACGGGTACAGCGAGCCGTCCCAGCCGACCACGTCGAACGGGTGATTGGCATAGGTGAACTTGGTGACGCCAGCGCGGTGGCGCACGAACACGTCCACGTCCGTGCCGTCGGCCAGCAGCGGCTCGGTGGGGCCGCGCAGGTCGCGCTCGCAGTACGGCGAGTGCTCGAGGAACTGTCCTTTCGCGCTCAGGTAGCGCTTGGGCGGGCCGATGTGACCGGTTGCCTCGAGCACCAACAAGCGAAGGTCGTCGCCGGGAACCACCCGATAGGTGCAGGACGTCGGGATCACGACGTAGTCGCCGTCACCGACGGCCAGCGAGCCGTAGATCGTCTCGATCACCGCGCTGCCGGTCTGCACGTACAGCAGCTCGTCCCCGGCCGCGTTGCGGTACAGCGGCGAGGGCCGCGTCGCCGCGACGAAACAGATTTTCACGTCGGCGTTGCCGAACAGCAGCCTGCGGCCCGTCACCGCGTCCACCTCCGTGGGGGAGTCCCACTTCAGCTCCTGCGACTTGAAGTGCCTCGGCTTCAGCGGCAGGTTCGGGGTCGTCGTTCGCTCGTCGGCCACCTGGACCGCGTCCACGATCGCCGTGGGCAGGTGGCGGTGGTAGAGCAGCGCCGAATCACTGGAGAACCCCTCGACACCCATCAGCTCTTCGGCGTAGAGCGACCCGTCCGGTGCGCGGAACTGGGTGTGCCTCTTTCGGGGGATTTCACCCACGCTTCGGTAGTAAGGCATGGTAACTCCTGTGTCCGGATAGCGGACATTTTTGTTCAGTTGCCGGTACGCTACTAGCGTGTCAGCCGTGTCAAGCGCAGTCGAACTCCCGCCGCCCGGCCCTCGAGGTGTTCCGCCCCTGCTCGCGAGGCTTGTCGACGACGCCGCCCTGTTCCCTCCAGGCAACGCAGCGATGCCCGACGCGATCGCCGCGCACCTGGAGATGCGGTCGTCGAACCGGGCCGCGGTCATGGGTCTCTTCCTGTGTCCGGCGTCCCGGTTGCCGGAGCTGATCACCGAGCTGATCAAGGCCCGGCCGGTCAAGCCCGTAGCACTCTCCCTGGTGATCGACACCGGCCTCGGTGGCGTGCCCAAGGCGCTGTCCATCGTCGAATCGCGCACCGAGCTGCTCGCACTGCGAATGGTCGAGATGCCGGCGCCGTCCGACGTCGACGACCAGTGGCTCGAGCGAGTCTCCGAGTTCGTGCCAGAGGACGTCATCCGCGTCATCGAGCCGCGCCGAGGCGGCCCGGACTGGCTGGAGAGCATCCGCAGGGTCGCCGTACACGGCAGCTGGCCCAAGCTGCGCTGCGGCGGGCTGAGCCAGCAGGCCTTCCCGACCGTCGAGGAGATCTCCGACTTCCTGTCGGTGGTCAGCACGGGTGGCGTGTCGTTCAAGGCAACGGCCGGTCTGCACAACGCGGTCCGGCACACGGACGACGAGACCGGATTCACCCACCACGGCTTCCTCAACCTGCTCGTGGCCACCTCCCGGTCACTGTCCGGCGGGGACGTCCACGAGGCCCTGAACAGCACGGACTCCGAGGCTCTCGCCAAGGAGGCCAGTGAGCTGTCCGAGGCGGCCTCGCACGCGGTCCGTGGTGTCTTCGCGTCCTACGGCTCGTGCTCGCTGGCCGAGCCGGTCGCCGACTTGGAACAACTGGGGTTGCTGTGACGTGGGTTCAGGACGAGGCCTTCAGTGCCGACCAGCCGTTCGGTCCGCAGACGCTGCCCTACGGCGTGGTGGACGGCCAGATCGCGGTGCGACTCGGCGACCAGGCGTTGCCACTGCGGCCGATCGCCGAAAGCTTCGGTGAGCACGCCGACCTGGTCGCGGCCGACTCACTGAACCCGCTGCTCGCGGCGGGCAGACAGGCGTGGACGGATGTCCGGGCCCGGTTGACCGAGCTCACGCAGGCATCAGCCACGCCGAAGGGCGCCGCGCTGGTGCCGTTGGGCAACCCGGTCCTGCCGTTCACGGTCGCCGACTACGTGGACTTCTACTCGTCGAAGTACCACGCCGAGAACGTCGGGCGGATCTTCCGGCCCAACGACGATCCGTTGCTGCCCAACTGGACTCACCTGCCGGTCGGCTACCACGGCCGCGCGGGGACCATCGTCGTGTCGGGCACGCCCGTCGAACGGCCACACGGCCAGCGGCGGGGCCAGCAGGGGCCGACGTTCGGGCCGTCGCAGCGGCTGGACATCGAGGCCGAGGTCGGGTTCGTCTGCGGCGGGCCGGTCACCGGCCGTGTACCGGTGTCGTCGGCCGCGGACCACGTGTTCGGCGTCGTGCTCGTCAACGACTGGTCCGCGCGTGACATCCAGGCGTGGGAGTACCAGCCGCTCGGGCCGTTCCTCGGCAAGTCGTTCGCCACGTCCGTCTCCGGGTGGGTCACTCCGCTCGACGCGTTCTCGGCCGCGCGTGTGCACACGCCGCCGCGTACCCACCCGGTGCTGGACTACCTGGTCGAGGACCAGCCATGGGGTCTTGAACTGCTGCTTGAGGTCGACTGGAACGGCTCGATCGTGTCCCGGCCGCAGTTCGCGAACATGTTCTACTCGTTCGCCCAGCAGCTGGCGCACATGACCGTGAACGGCGCGACCGTGCGGCCCGGCGACCTGTTCGCCTCGGGCACGGTGTCCGGCCCGGAACGCGACCAGCTGGGCTGCTTCCTGGAGATGAGCTGGGGCGGGCGGGACAAGATCGCGCTGCTCGGCGGCGAGAAGCGAACGTTCCTGGAGGATCACGACACCGTGCGGATCACCGCGACCGCGCCGGGCCCGGACGGCTCGGTCATCGGGCTCGCGGAGGTCGTCGGCACTGTGTCACCCGCGTCATGACCTCGCCGGGCGTGCACGGCAAAGAGAGCTCCCTGACGCTCGACCGCGGGCTGGCGCTGCTGCAGGCAGTCGCCGACTCCGAGTCGGAGGCGCCGACCATCAGCGACCTCGCCGCCGCGATCGGCGCCAGCCGCGCGGCGGTGTACCGGCTGCTCGTGCCTTTGCAGGCACGTGGGTTGGTGCGTCGGGAGGGCTCACGTGTACGCCTCGGCCTAGGTCTGTTGCGGCTGTCCGCGCGTGTCCTGCCGCAACTGCGGCACGCCGCGTTGCCCGCGTTGCGTGAGCTCGCCGAGTCGATCGGCGCGACCGCTCACCTGACGGTCGCCGACGGCGACGAGGCGCAAGCCGTCGCCGTCGTCGAGCCGTCGTGGACGGCGTATCACGTCGCCTACCGCGTCGGGACACGTCATTCGCTGCATAAGGGCGCGTCCGGCAAGGCCATCCTGTTGCCGTTCGAGGGGCCCGAGTGGGTGTCCACGTCCGGTGAGCTGCAGGCCGGTGCGTTTGGCATCGCCGCGCCCGTGCGTGGTGTGTCGGGGCTGCGGGCCAGCGTCGGCGTGGTCACTTTTGAACGTCTGCACGCGGAGGTTGTGGGCCCGCAGGTTGTGCGGACGGCTGCCGAGGTGGCCGTTGCGTTGCGATGACGGCCGGTATGGCCGCCGCTGAGATCACCGCCAGCGTCAGCCACAACGGTGCCGTGCCGAGCGTCAGCAGGCCTGTGAGCAGTCCAGGACCGATCGCGGTGGAAAGACCCCAGGAAAGCTGGAACAGGGCGCTGGCGCGGCCCTGAGCCTGTTTTGGTGCCGCGTCCGCGGCAGCTGCCGTGGACAGCGGACTGAACAAGCACTCGGCGACCGACATCACCGCACTCGTCACCACGATCACTGCGACGGTCGGGAAGACCGCGAGAGTGGCGAAACTCGCGGCGAACAGCCCTGCCGCGACGACCATGCCGATGCGTCGCGAGAACCGCTCGGCGAGCCGCAGCACCGGCTCCTGGGCGACGACGTAGACCACCATCCCGGTGACCATCGCGGCGGTCACCGCCCACGGCGGCTGGTGCAGCACGTTGACGACCACCAGGGGCAACACCGCGAACTTGCCGACACTGGCCAGGCAGAACAGGACCTGCGTCGCGCAGATGGCAACGTAGCGCCGGTCGCGCAGGACGATCGGCCAGCCCGCCTTCGTACTCGCCTCGACGGGGGTCGGGATGCCGAGGATGATCACTCCGGCGAGTCCGAGCAGTGCCGCGGTCGAGTAGTTCACGACGTTGTAGATCGTCGGGTCGGCGACGTCGGGCATGATCCCGATCAGCGCCGAGCCCAGGCCGAACCCGGCGAACCGGCCGATCGACTGACGGCCGAGCAACCGTTCGACGTCCCGCTCACCTGTGCTGACGGCCTTCGCGAAAGGGGCGTTCGACGTCCAGAACAGACGGTCCCCGACGCTCAGCACGGCCGCGACCGCGATCGCCTCGGCGATCGTGTCGGTCTGCGGGTAGTAGGCGAACCCGGCCAGTCGCACCACATTGGACGCGAACACCAGCTTGGCCGGACCGATCCGGTCGAGCAGCATCCCGACCGCCGGGCCGACGGTTACGCCGATCAGGCTGCCGACGGTCACACTCAACCCGGCCTGGACCTGGCTCATGTGCTGGGCGTTGACCAGGAACAACAGCGCGAACGGCGGCCACACGCCGGACGCAGTCGAATCGATGATGGACGCGACTGCGAACCGCGTGCGCACGGCGGAGCCCCCTACTCCTCGACTGCTGCTCCCACCAGCGTAATCAGGGCGTCACGCGAGATTCGGGAACCGTCCCACTGGGCGGTGAACCGGGTGACCAGGCCCTGCCTGTCCAGTTCGAGCGCCGCGATGCCGCGCCGAACCGGGCCTTCGGCTGTCCACTCGTAACCGCCGTTGAGCACATGCCGGACGCGGGTGCCCTGGCCGATGTACGGCAGGTTCGCCTTGCTGAGGAACCGGACCACGCTGCGGTGCCCGACGACCTGGACGTGCGTCGGCAGATCCTCGAACACGGCGTCCTCGGCGAAGAACTCGGCCGCCGCCGGGACGTCCTTCGCCCGCAACGCGCCCGCGAGACCGTTGGCCACGCGTTGGGCCAGCGGTGACGCCTCGCCCGCGGTCGACTCCCGGAAGTCCGCGGGGAACTGCTCCTCGGGCAGTTTCATCTTCTCGAAATCGGCGGTGCCGAAGTTGCGGCCGTTGAAGTAGTCGACCCAGCGGACGATCTTCCCGTCCAGCACGTTGACCGCACCCAACGCGCGGATCTCGCCGGGGCCGAACATCCCGGCGGTGTCGGTCATGAACACGACCGCGCTCTGCCCGTGACCGACGATCTTGGTCGGATAGGACCGCGCGCCGGTCGGCCAGCCGGGCATGGCCTGCGCGAACGCGTCGTGCAGCTGCTGCCAGGACAGGTTGGCCCAGCCCAGTGCGGCGTCGATGTAGGTCGTGCTCGACCGGGAGAAGTAGCTCATCGTCCGGTCGAGGTCGCGATTCGTCTTGTCCCGCAGAAACGCGGTCAGGAACGACTCGATCGAGTCGCCGCCGACGGCGTTCGCCGTTCCCGAAACGGGCACCAGGGCAGCGGCGGCAACTGAGGCGTGCAGGATGGTTCGTCTCGTGGCCATGAGGTCATCGTTCCCGGATCGGGCGAGGCCGTCGTCCCTGCATGTTGCTGTGTTCCACGCCTCAGCCGACGGGACCAAAGTCCCTGTGAGAGGGGACAAGCGCACCAAGAGAAAAATCTTCACCAGCCGCAGGATCGTGGTGTGGACGTTCTCGATCTGGCTCGGTGGCAGTTCGGCATCACCACCGTCTACCACTTCCTGATGGTCCCGCTGACGATCGGTCTCGCGATCCTCGTCGCCGGGATGCAGACGGCATGGGTACGCACCGGTGACGTGAAGTACCTGAAGATGACCAAGTTCTGGGGCAAGTTGATGCTGGTCAACTTCGCCATGGGGGTGGTCACCGGGATCGTGCAGGAGTTCCAGTTCGGGATGTCCTGGAGCGCGTACTCCCGGTTCGTCGGCGACGCGTTCGGCGCGCCGCTGGCGATGGAGGGGCTGCTCGCGTTCTTCGTCGAGTCCACCTTCCTCGGACTGTGGATCTTCGGCTGGGACAAGCTGCCGAAGAAGGTCCACCTGGCATGTGCGTGGGCGTTCTCGCTGGCCACGGTCGCGTCGGCGTACTTCATCCTGGCCGCCAACTCGTGGATGCAGCACCCGGTCGGCGTCGAACTGGTCGACGGGAAGCCCCGGCTGACCTCGATCTGGGCGCTGCTGACCAACAACACCGCGCTCGCCGCGATCCCGCACACGATCATCGGGTGCTTCGCCGTCGCCGGGGCGTTCCTGGTCGGCGTCGCCATCTGGCACCTCACGCGCCGCGACTCCGACAAGGCCGTGTGGCGGGCTTCGCTGAAGCTCGGCGGCGTGGTCGGGATGGTCTCGTTCGCGCTGCTCGCGGTGACCGGTGACATCCAGAGCAAGCTGATGTTCCAGCAGCAGCCGATGAAGATGGCCGCGGCGGAGGCGTTGTGCCACACCGAACAGCCCGCCGGGTTCTCGATATTCGCCTACGGCGACGTGACCCGGCCGGACTGCGAGGACGTCAAGTCGATCACTGTGCCCGCGTTGCTGTCCTTCTTGGCGCACAGCGACTTCTCCAGCGAGGTCAAGGGTATCGACGACCTGGTCACCGAGTACAAGGCCAAGTACGGCGAGTTCTACCCGGTCGACCCGCAGCTCGGTGAGCTGTCCGGGCAGCCGATCGACTACGTGCCGAACCTGCCCGTCACGTACTGGGGCTTCCGGTTGATGATCGGCTTCGGGGCGTTGGCCGCCTTGGCCGCGGCGGCGGCGTTGTGGCTGACCCGCGGCGGGCGGATGCCCACGTCACCGTGGTTCCGGCGGGCGGCTCTTGCCGGAATCGCGACACCGTTCCTCGCCAACAGTTTCGGCTGGATCTTCACGGAAATGGGACGCCAGCCGTTCGTGGTCGTGCCGAATCCCACCGGTGTCGACGGGGTGTGGATGTTCACCGCGCGTGGCGTTTCCGGGTTGACCACGGGAGAAGTGCTGACCTCGTTGATTGTGCTGACGCTCGTGTACGCGGCGTTGGCCGTGCTGGAGGTGTTCCTGTTGCGTCGTTACGCCCGAGCCGGAATCGCCGGGGTGATGCCACCGGACAAACCGGCGGCGGATCAGCAGAAGTCCGACGAACTCGCCTTCGCCTACTAGGAGTCTGCAATGGACCTGGCACTCGTCTGGTTTCTGGTCATCGCCTTCTTCTGGCTGGGATACCTGTTCCTGGAAGGCTTCGATTTCGGCGTCGGAATGCTGCTGCCGGTGCTGGCCCGCGACGAGACCGAACGGCGCGTGATGGTGAACACCATCGGCCCGGTGTGGGACGGCAACGAGGTGTGGCTCATTGTGGCCGTCGGTGCGACCTTCGCGGCTTTCCCAGGCTGGTACGCGACCTTGCTGAGCGCCGCGTACCTGCCCTTGCTCGCGGTACTCGTCGGACTGATCGGACGGGGTGTGGCCTTCGAGTACCGCGGCAAGGTGGATTCGGTGCGGTGGCGGCGAAACTGGGACAGGGTGATCGTCATCGGTTCCTGGCTGCCCGCGCTGGGCGTCGGCCTGCTGCTGTCGTGGAACGTCCTCGGGCTGCCCATTGACGCGGCCGGTAATCGGGTCGGGTCGCCGTTCGCGTCGATCCAGTGGGAAACCCTGCTCGGCGCGCTCGCGATCGTAGGTTTCTCGCTCGTGCACGGGGCCGTGTTCGTGGCGTTGAAAACTGAAGGGGATATACGGTCGCGGGCGCGCCGTCTGGCCATGCGAATCGGGCCGGTGGCGCTGCTTCCGTTGCTGGGTTTGCTGTTGGTCGTGCAGATGCGTGCCGGTTCATCGTGGACGTGGCTCGTGGTCGGACTGGTTGTCATCGCGGCGATTCTCGCGCTGGTTTTCCTGTCCGCCGAGCGCGAGGGCCGTGCTTTCGCGCTGATGGCGCTGGTCATCGTCGGCGCGGTTGTCGCCCTGTTCGGCGCGCTGTACCCGAACGTCGTTCCGTCCACTGTAGACTCTGCGTTCTCGCTGACGATCGAGGCGACGGCGTCCAGCCCGTACACGCTGAAAGTGATGACGTGGATCGCCGGGCTCGGCGCACCGGCGGTGCTGGTCTACCAGGGCTGGACATATTGGGTGTTCCGCAAACGAATCGGCACGAGGCACATTCCACCGGTGCGTGTGCCATGAGCTCTCCCGGTCGGCGAAATCCCGCCCAGGACCGGTCGGGAAGGGGCCCGCTCGGCGCGCTGCCAGCATCGGCGCGCCGGGCGTTGGCCCTCTGTTTCGTCCTCGGATTCCTCTCGGCCTTGGCCCTGGTCGCCCAGGCGTGGTCACTGGCGTCGGTGGTGACCGGAAACGGTTTGCTGGCCGTGCTCGTCGGCGCGGTCATCGCGCGGGCATTGTTGAGCTGGGCAACGCAGGTCGTCGCCGCTCGTGCTGCCGCTGACGCCAAAGAGGAATTGCGGGCGCAGGTTCTCGACACGTCATTGGCCCGTGGCCCCGAGTGGATTTCCTCGCAGGGCGCCGCGTCGTTGACCGTGCTGGTCACCAAGGGGCTCGACGCGCTCGACGCGTACTTCACGGTGTACCTGCCCGCACTGGTCAGTGCCGCCGTTGTTCCTTTGTCGGTCGGTGTGGCAGTCCTTTTCGTCGACTGGCCCGCGGCTGTCGTGATCGCGTTGACCGTGCCCCTCGTACCGTTGTTCGCGATCCTGATCGGCAAATACACCGCTGCCAAGGTCGCCGAATCCGCGGACGCCACAGCCAGGCTGTCGGTCCATTTGCTGGAAATGCTCAGGGCGCTACCCGTGCTGACGGCTTTCCGCCGTGCCGAACGGCAAGCCGAGGCGGTACGCCGGGTTTCCGCCCAGCACCGGCGTGCCACCCTCACGACACTGCGCGTGGCATTCTCGTCGGCGTTGGCGCTGGAACTGATCGCGACGCTGTCGGTCGCGGTGGTCGCCGTGATCATCGGAGTGCGACTTGTCTCCGGCGACCTGACCCTGGCCGTCGGCCTGTTCGTCCTGATCCTGGCGCCGGAGTGCTACTTCCCGCTGCGCGCGGCCGGAGCGGCGCACCACGCCAGCGAGGACGGCGTCGAGGCCCTTGCCCGAGTGCGCGCGCTGTCCGGCCCAGTTCCCGCCGAACTGCGCTTCGGCGACACCGTGCAGGTCACCGACCTGCGCGTCGCCCGGCGAGACGGTTTCGCACCCGACGGACTGTCGTTCTCGTTGCGGCCAGGCGAGATCGTGCGGCTGTCGCAACCGAGCGGCGGCGGGAAATCCACCGCCATCGCCGCTTTGCTCGGCTTCGTCCAGCCCACCTCCGGGTCCATTGTGGTCAGCGCGACCGACCTGCCCGCGTGGCGCCGGATCGTGGCCTGGGTCCCACAACGCCCCGCTTTCGCGGCCACAACCGTCGCCGACGAACTACGACTGGCCGTGAGCGACCGCAACGTCTCGCCCAGCACGGACGAGATGCGCACCGTCCTGGAATCCGCAGCCGCCGCGCATCTCCTGCCACGCAAGATCATTGAACTGTCCACAGGGGAACGCCAACGCGTCGCGGTCGCCCGTGCGCTGCTGCGCGTCAAGCGGGGCGCACGTGTCCTGCTGCTCGACGAGCCGACCGCGCACCTGGACAGCGCCACCGCCAGCCTGGTGATGCGCGCGGTGTACGCGGCCGCGTCGGATGGCGTGGCCGTCCTGCTGGCCACCCATCGCGAGGTCCGCCCGGCAGATGACGCTCCACACTCGACAGTTGTCTCCGCTGGTTTGCCTTCAACCCCAAGCAAACCGGTCCGCATCCGAATCACCCGCCGAGAACTCCTCGGAGCACTGATCGGCGCACTGGCGCTGGCAAGCGGAGTCGCGCTGACAGCGGTATCAGCCTGGCTGATCGCGAAGGCCGCCACCCAGCCACCGATCCTGACCCTCATGGTGGCGATCGTCGGAGTCCGGACATTCGGCCTGGCCCGAGCTGGCCTGCGTTACCTCGAACGCCTCGTCACCCACGACGCCGCCTTCCGCCGCGCCACAGACCTGCGTGTGTCCTTGTGGCAACGGCTGGTCGCCCTCGGCCCCGCACGCACCACCGGCTTGGCCCGCGGCGAAGGGCTACGCCGACTCGTGGACGACGTCGACACAGTCAGAGACCTCACTCCGCGCGTGCTCGTACCACCGATCATCGCGTGCGTCGTGTGCACCGCCGCCGTCGCGGTTCAGTTCGTGCTGTCCCCGGTTGCCGGGATTGTCCTCGCTGGTGCCGTGCTGCTCGGCGGCATCGGCGCGCCTGTCCTCGCCGGGTTGTTGGAGCGTCGCGCCACCACCGCACTCGCCTCAGGACGACGCCGTGTCGCCGCGGGCGTGCTCACGTTGCTGGAGGCCGCGCCCGAGCTCATCGTGTTCGCCGCCGCCCCCCACCGCCGCGCCAACCTCAGACAGACCGACGCCGAACTCGCCCGCCGCGCCCGCACACAAGCCTTCGGCGCAGGCGCAGCCACCGGCCTCATCACCCTCGCCACCGGCCTGGCCGCGACATTCGGCGCAACAACAGGAAACCCAGTCCTAGCCCTGCTCCCCCTGGCGCTGGCAGAAGCCCTGACCCTCCTCCCACCAGCCTGGCAACACAGAGAAGCCCTCAAAACCGCCCACGCCAGAATCCACGCGATCCAACCCGAACCGACCCGACACCCAACCCCACACAGCCCACATCCCATGACAGCGGAGGTACGCCTGACTGGGGTGGATGTTCGCTGGCCGGGCGCAGCCGAGCCAAGCCTGCGAGACGTCACGCTCACCATCCCCGCGGGCAGTCACGTCGCCGTGCTCGGACCGTCCGGCTCAGGCAAGTCCACCTTGCTGGCGTTGTTGCTCGGCTTCCTGCCCGCCGAAAACGGCACAGCGCATGTTCCACACAAGGTCGCGTGGTGCCCGCAGGAGCCGCAGCTTGTCTCCACCACCATCCGTGAGAACCTCAGGCTCGGTGCGCCTGACGCGAGTGACGAAGTGCTTGCTCAGGCGTTGGCGGATGCTGGGCTCGCGCATTGGGGACATCGGTTGGACAGTCTTGTTGGCATGGTTTCCGGTGGTGAGGCGGAGCGGCTCGCGTTGGCGCGGGCGTTGCTCGCCGCACCCGATGCCGATGTCGTCATTCTCGATGAGCCGACAGCTCATCTCGACGTGCCCACCGCTCGGGTTGTGCTCGACGGTCTGGCGAAGCGGCTCAAGGGCCGCACGCTTGTCCACGTCACCCATCGGCCGGATGAGGCCGCTGTCGCTGACCTGGTTGTCCGGGTCGATGCCGGTCGGGTGGCATAGCCTTGTTGGCAATCATGGATCCGACTCTGGCCGCGCGGGCCTTGACCGCGTCGACTGAGATCGCCACGGCCGCGTTGTCCGGTGACGACCCCGAGGCGGTTCTCGCGATGGTTGTCGAGGTCGCCGCCGAGTTGGCTGAGGCTGATCTCGGGCTGGTGATGGCTCGCGGTGAGGACGGGCGGCTCACGGTGGAGGCCGCGCACGGCAAGGCCCCGGTGGAGAACCCGGTTGGGCTGGTGCTCTCGACGCGGTCCAGCGCCGCGCGGGTGGCACGCAGTGGGATTCCGATGGTGGTCGACGATGTCACGTCTGATCCGCGGACCTCGCCGTTCGTGCCGAAGGAGCTGTGGGGTTTCGGGCCGTTCGCGGCGGCGCCGTTCGGGACGAGGGAGCGCAGGCTGGGGGCGTTGACCGTGTACCGCAGGCGGGGTGCGCAACCGTTCACGCCTCCGACGGTCGAGGTTCTGACGGCGTTCGCGGCGCAGGCCGGGTTGGTGTTGGTGCTGGCGGAAGGGTCCAACGCGCGTCAGCGGGTCGCTGTGCTGGAGGAGCGGGAGAAGATCGCGCGCAACCTGCACGATGTGATCGTGCAACGGCTGTACGGCGCCGGGATGCAGTTGGATCTGCTGGTCAGGCGGCCTGCCAAACGTTTGGCCAAGGCGGATGCCGTCCGGCTCGGCGACGCGGTCGACCAGCTCGACGCCACCATCGCCGAGATCCGGGGCACGGTCCGCGCCCTGCTCAACCCCGACCCGACCGAGCCGATGGATCTCGCCGAGACCGTCCGCTCCGAGGTCGCGACCGCGGGCGAGCTGCTCGGGTTCACCCCGCGGCTCGACCTCGTCGGCGATCTCACGACCGTCCCCGGCGAGGTCGCCGACCACACCAGGGCCGCGCTGCGCGAGGCTCTGTCCAATGTGGTGCGGCATTCCGGCGCGAGCAGTGTCCGCGTCCAGCTGAAGGTCACCCAGCACGACCTCGAACTGCACGTGATCGACAACGGCTGCGGCATCCCGGCGGGCGTCACCCAACGCGGCCTCAACCACCTGCGGGAACGTGCCGAACAGGGCAACGGCCGCTGTGACGTGCGGTCCAGCGCACGAACGGGCACGAGCGTGACGTGGACGGTTCCGCTAGCGCGTTGAGCGGCGGGCGACCCAGGCTGCGGCCTGGGTACGGCGTTCCATCCCGAGCTTGGCCAGCACCGAGGTCACGTAGTTCTTCACGGTCTTCTCCGCGAGGAACAGCTGTTCGGCGATCTGCCGGTTGGTCAGGCCCTCGCCGATCAGCTCCAGGACTTTGCGTTCACGGTCGGTCAACGCGTTCAGCTCGTCCGAGTCGGCGGCCCGGCGCATCCGGTCGAGCACGCGCGCGGTCGTGACCGGGTCCAACAACGACCGTCCTTGAGCGACCTCGTGCACGGCCTTCACCAGGTCGTGCCCACGGACCTGCTTGAGCAGGTAGCCCGACGCCCCGGCCATGATCGCGCCGACGAGAGCTTCCTCGTCGTCGAACGCCGTGAGCACGAGGCAACGCGGCCCGTCAGGCAACGCGCGGAGCGTCCGGCACAGCTCGACACCGTTGCCGTCAGGCAGGCGCACGTCCACGATCGCCACGTCGGGCTTGCTGGCCGTGGCGCGGACCACCGCTTCGCCGACCGAGCCCGCTTCGGCGACGACCTCGATGTCCTTCTCGCCGTTGAGCAGGTCACGCAGCCCCCGGCGGACCACCTCGTGGTCATCGACGAGCAGCAACCGGACGGTCATGCCTAGAGCTTACGGAGCCGGACCCGGCACACGTTGTGATCCGGTCCTTTTCGCAGGACCAGGGTGGCGCGCGGACGCGTCGGCAGGATGTTCTGCGTCAGGTTCGGCTCGTTGATCCCGCTCCACAGCTGCATCGCCTCACGCCTGGCGTCGTCGTCGTCCAGCGCGGCGTAGTGGTGGAAGTGCGACTCCGGGTTGGCGAACGCGGTGTGCCGCAGGGTCAGGAACCGCTCCACGTACCAGCGCGCCACGTCCTCGGTGTGCGCGTCGACGAAGATCGAGAAGTCGAACAGGTCCGCGACGGTCAGCCGGGGCCCCGGCTGCAGCACGTTCAGGCCTTCGACGATCAGGATGTCCGGGCGGCGGACCACCTGCTCCTCGCCGGGCACGATGTCGTAGAGCAGGTGCGAGTAGACCGGCGCCCGCACTTCCGGCGCACCGGACTTGATCTCCGAGACGAACCGCAGCAGCGCCCTGCGGTCGTAGCTCTCCGGGAAACCCTTGCGGTGCATGATCCCGCGCCGCAGCAACTCCGCGCGCGGCCACAGGAACCCGTCCGTAGTGACGAGTTCGACCTTCGGGTGGTCCGGCCAGCGCGCCAGCAGCGCGCGCAACACGCGTGCCGTGGTCGACTTGCCGACGGCCACGCTGCCCGCGACGCCGATGATGAACGGCACCTTCTCCGATTCGCCGAGGAAGGTCGCGGTCGCGTCGGACAGCCGCTGGCGGGCCTGCACCTGCAGGTTGATCAGCCGCGACAGCGGCAGGTACACCTCGGCGACCTCGCTGAGGTCGACCGGGTCGTTGAGTCCTCTGAGTCTGGTCAGGTCACCTGCCGACAGCGGCAGCGGCGTCGATTTCCGGAGCTCTTGCCACTGCTCCCGATGCAATTCCACATACGGAGTCAGGTCACGCACGCGCGCCATCGCGCCACTCCTCGCCGAGGCAGGGAAAACTCGTAGTTAACGGTAGGTGGTCGCTGGCAAGCTCGCGCTGTGACGAAGTACACGCTGCGCCCCGTCGAGTCCGCCGACCAGGAACGCATAGCGGACCTGCTGACCCAAAGCTGGGGTTCACCACGGGTTGTCGTGGGGCACGGGCGAGTGCACGACGCGTCCGCGTTGCCCGGGTTAATCGCCTCACAGGACAGCGAGGTTGTCGGTTTGCTCACGTACTACGTGCAGGGCGACACGGCCGAATTGGTGACGCTCAACGCGTACGTGACCGAAGGCGGTATCGGAACGGCGTTGCTGGCGGCGATGGCACCGATCGTCAAGGAACTCAGCTGCACACGCATCATCCTGATGACGACGAACGACAACACCGACGCGATCCGGTTCTACCAGCGGCGCGGCTTCCAGTTGCGTGAGCTGCGGGTCGGCGCGATCGCGGCGGCACGGGAGATCAAGCCGGAGATCCCGCTGATCGGCCTGCACGGCATCCCGCTGCGCGACGAACTGGAGATGGAGCTACTCCTGTGAGAACACCTCGTCCCACGCGGCCATGACCTGACGTGCGCACGTCTCGGGAGTCACACCGCCCACGCCGGTTCCCAACCCGGGAATGGCGACCGTGCGGATGACGTCACGGATGAGCACACCCTCGTCGAGATAGCCCTCATGCCATAACCGGAACACGCCCCGCGCGGCGAGATAGGGGTGCACGGTGTCCTCGGGCAGCCGCTCACCGGGCTCACGCATGGTCGGCGCACTGATCAGCCACGACGGCATCGGCACGCCTGTCGGCACGATCAACGCCTCACCCACGGGCAGTTCACCGCCATGGAACGCCAGCACCGCGCTGCGCACCGTCTGTTCGATGCCCGGGAACACCTGCCCGTAGACCGCGTCGACACCGCCCCGCATCCAGCCGTACGAGTTGGCAGGGCTCACCACAGCCTGTGCCTGGACGTCGAGCACCGAACCGTGGTGCACGCGTATGCCATGGCGCTGACGCGCCGCCGCCTCCCACGCGAGCGCGAGCGGCTCCTCAACCGCGCACAGCACCAACTCCAGCGAATACGAACCTGACAGGCGCTTGGTACTTGCCTCCGATTCGGCGGTCACGACCAACAGCATGTCAGGCCAGGGACAGCACGGGAACCGCCATCAAGTGCCCTATGGTTGTCCAGTGTCACGAATTGCCTATTTCGGCCCGCGCGGGACCTTCACCGAACAGGCCGCGCGCACGTTCGGCGACGCCGAGTTGATCCCGGTGGAGACCGTCCCGCTGGTGCTCGCCGCGGTGCGCGCGGGCGAGGTCGACGCGGGATGTGTGCCGGTGGAGAACTCGGTCGAAGGCGCAGTGACCGCGACGATGGACGCCATGGCGGAGGACGAGCCGCTGCACGCTGTCGGCGAGGCTGTCCTGCCGGTGCGGTTCTCCGTCCTGACGCGTCCCGGTGTCGCAGCCGAGGACGTCAAGACCGTCGCCTCACATCCGCACGCGCTCGCCCAGGTGCGTCACTGGATCGCCGAGAACCTGCCCAACGCGGTTCCCGTCGCGACCACGTCGACGGCGGCCGCGGCGGTGCAGGTCAACGAGGGCGAGTTCGACGCTGCGGTGTCCGCGCCGGTCGCCGTCACGCACTACCCGCTGGTCGAGCTGGCCACGGACGTGGCCGACGTCGACACGGCGGTCACCAGGTTCCTGCTGCTGCGCAAGCCCGGCCACCTGCCGCCGCCCACCGGCCACGACCGCACGTCGCTGGCCGTGGTGATCGCGCACGACGAGCCGGGTTCGCTGGCCACCACGCTGTCCGAACTGGCTCTGCGCGGGATCAACCTGACGCGCATCGAGTCCCGGCCGTTGCGTGGATTGTTCGGTGAGTACCGCTTCTACCTGGATCTCGACGGGCACGTGGCCGAGCAGCGGCTCGCCGATGCACTGGGCACGCTGCACCGGACAAGCAGGCAGGTCCGGTTCCTCGGGTCGTATCCCAAGGCTGACCAATCCCCGTCGCAGGCGCCCCCGCGGGCGACCGACGCCGACTACGAGGCCGCCGCTGCCTGGGTGGCCCAGGTCCGGGAGGGCCACTGATGCGGTTGTTGCTCGTCCGGCACGGTCAGACCGCGTCCAACCTCAAGCGCGCCCTCGACACGAGCCTGCCCGGCGCGCCCCTCACCGACGAGGGCCACCAGCAGGCCGCAGACTTCGCGAACACGCTGCCGGACAAACCGGTCGCGGTCTACGCGAGCATGGCGAGCCGTGCCCAGCAGACCGCCGCGCCGATCGCCGACAAGCACGGCACGGAGGTCCAGGTCGTCGAAGGCGTGCACGAGGTGTTCGTCGGTGACCTGGAAGGCCGCACCGACGACGCGGCGCTGCAGGAGTTCTTCGAGATCTACCTGCGGTGGACCAAGGACGACCTGGACGCCCGGATGCCCGGCGGGGAGAGCGGCGCGGAGATCCGCGACCGGTTCCTCGGCGCCGTCGGGCTGATCCGCGACAAGCACCAGAGCGACCCGGACTGCCTGGTCGTGCTGGTCAGCCACGGCGGCATGATCCGGCTCGGCGCCGAATGGCTGGCCGAGAACGTGACCGGTCAGCTCGCCAACGTCGGCGTGCTGCCCAACACCGGTCACGTCCTGCTGGAGGCCAACGGCGACGGCTGGAACTGTGTCGAGTGGACCGGAGTCGACCTACCCCACTCGTGAGTGTTTAGTCCGGTTCTAACCGGACTAAACACTCACGAGGTGAAGGTGCGCTTGAAGCCCGCGGGGCCGTGCACCTCGATGGTGTAGTCCTTGCCGGGCAACGGGATCCGCACGATCTGCAGGCCGAGGACGTCGATGTGCTTCGGCGCGTCGAACTCCTTGCCGTACGGGTAGACCGCGAAGTGCGCGCTGCGCGTGCCGAAGTTGCGCAGCGTCAGGATGAGCGTCCTGCCTTCCAGCTTCGCCCACGCCTCCGGCCGGTACGGCACCGGGCGCGCGGGCCGAGTGCCCGGTTCCTGCTGGGGAAGCGACTGCTCGGCGGGCGGCGCGGGCGTCCAGCGCGGCACCGGCGCGGGGACCGGGCCCGGCTTGTCCAGCTGGGGCCTGCGGCCCGCGTGACGGAAGTCGAACGTCGAGGTCAGGTCGCCGGAGACGGTCCGGCGCCACGGGCTGATGTTCGGCTCGTACACGCCCGTCCAGCGCTCGAGGAACTGGATCACCGAGGTGTGGTCGAAGGTCTCCGACGAGACGTACCCGCCGACCGACCACGGTGACACGACCGTCGTCGGGACGCGGAACCCGAGGCCGATCGGCTTGCCGCCCTCGAACTCCTCGGTGCGCGCGGCGGGCGGGACGGGCGGCGGCACGTGGTCGAAGTAGCCGTCGAACTCGTCGAACGTGAGGATCAGGGCGGTCTTGGCCCACACCCGGGGGTTCGAGGCGATGGCGTCGAGGACGTCGTAGGTCAGCTTCGCGCTCGCCGCGGGGGAGGACGCCGACGGGTGCTCGGAGTCGGCGGCGGACGGCACCAGGTAGGAGACCTTCGGCAGCCTGCCCGACTCGACGTCCGCGCGGAACGCCTTGGCCAGCTCACCGGGCCGCACCCGGGCCAGCGCCCGGTCGTAGAGCGAGCGCTCCGTCCGGTTGAGCGTCTGCACACCGGCGGCCAGCTGCTTGAGCAGTTCGTCGCGTTCCGCCGGTGCGGCTTTGAAAAGGTTGGCGTAGAAGCGATCCATGCTCTTGAGGCCGAGCGGCTTCAGCGCCTTGCGCGCGATCTCCTTGAAGCGAACGAAGAACTCCAGCGCGTTGTCCTGGTAGTTGTCCCACTCCTGATACGTTTTCCATGTGACGCCATGGGATTCGAGACGTTCGGCGTACGTGGTCCACGAGTATCCGGGGTGGGTGTCCTCGTCGTAGGCGTCGTTGTCCACAACGCGGCGCTGCGTGCCCGGTTCGTAGCCGACGTTGCCGCTCCACATGAACAGCCGGTTCGGGTTGGTCGGGCCGAACACCGAGCAGTGGTAGGCGTCGCACAGCGTGAACGTCTCGGCGAGCTCGTACTGGAACGGGATGTCCGCGCGGTCGTAGTAGGCCATTGTGGACTTCGACTTGGCCGGGACCCAGCCGTTGTTCCAGCCGTTGGCCCACGCGGCCTGGCCGCCGTCCCAGCTGTGGTCGAGCGAACCGAGGTACTGGATGTCACTGCCCGGACGGTTGGCGCGCTCGGCGGCCTCGCGTGCGGAGAACGGCAGCACGCCGGACTGCTCGAAGACACCCTTCAGCGCCGACGGGTCACCGAAGCCACGCACCCCACGGAGCGTGCCGAAGTAGTTGTCGAACGACCGGTTCTCCTGCATCAGGATCACCACGTGCTCGATCGCGCCGAGACCGCCGGGCCGGAACGGCTCGGCCAGGGCGGCGTGCACCGACGGGGGGAGCAGTGATCCGGCGGCGACACCGCCGGACAGGGTGAGCAGGCGGCGGCGGGAGAGGTCAGTCATGGATCAGCAGCCTCCGTTGCCTCGACGAACGACGCATGAACGCGTTCTCGCAGCGTGATGAACATAATTGGCCTGCTCACGGTGCTTGACGGGGGCGAGGAGCGGATAGCCGCGTTCGTATGGTGAAGCTCTCACGCAACCAAGAGGGGTTTCGGTACGTCCTCACAGTGGGCATCCAGAAGATGACTCGCTGGAGGCGAACGCCATGAACGTCCCGAAGATCGGCATCCTGGCCGCGAGCAGCCTGCTGTTGCTGGCGGCGTGCAGCGGTACGCCCGCGCCCGTGGCCACCCCGCAGATTCCCACCATGGATTCGAGTCCGTCCGCATCGCCCAGCGCGATCGCCGAGACACCGACGGCGTCGATGTCGGCACCACCACCGTCGGAGGCGCCTGACCCGTCAGCGTCGTCGGCGCCCGCCGCGGCGGAAGGCCTGTGCAAGGCGGCCAGCCTGAAGCTCAGTGTCAGCGGCGGCGACGGCGCGGCAGGCACCGTCTACCGCAACCTGGTCTTCACCAACACCGGATCGGCGCCGTGCACCATCCAGGGCTTCCCCGGGGTGTCGTATGTGACCGGTGACGACGGCCACCAGGTCGGCCCGGCCGCTGTGCGGGTCGGCAACAAGGGCAACGCGATCAAGCTCGCGCCCGGCGCCAGCGCGTCCGCGCCGGTCGGGTTCGTGCAGGTCGGCAACTTCGACCCGGCGGTGTGCAAGCCGACCGAGGTCCGTGGGCTGCGCGTGTACCCGCCGCAGGAGACCGCGTCGGTGTTCGTGCCGCTGGCCGGTACCGGCTGCGCGGGCACCCCGCCCGGCCAGCAGCTGAGCGTGAAGACAATTCAGAGCACCTGATCGGGTGGGCCTGTACAGCGGCCTTGCACGCGTCCAGATCAAACCGGACAGGTGTGAGCCGCGAGATAGGGCTGAACTTTCTGGCCACTGAAACGTCGTGTTAAGTGGAACGAGTGGCTGGTGAGAACGGCGGGAAAATGTCAAGCACAGGCAAAGCGATGGTAACTACGGCGATTCTGGTGACCGCTCTCGTTGTGGGCGCGTGCACTGCGGAGAACGCGCCGGGAGCGCCCGGTGTGGCCGGGTCGCCATCGGCGGCCGCCGACGAGGTGAAGCTTGAGATCGGCCCTGGTGGAGACAACATCCTGCCGACCAAGCCGATCGTCGTGCACGCGACCGGCGGCACTCTCGACGCCGTCACCGTCACCAATTCGGGCAAAGGGACAAAGGTAAAGGGTTCCTTTTCCGATGATAAAACTTCCTGGACTTCGAGCGAGGTGCTCGCCTATGGCGCGGCCTATGATGTCGTCGCTGACGGGGTCGCACCGGACGGGAAGAAATCCGGGCAGAAGTCCACGGTGAAAACCCTCGCGCCCAAGGCAACCGCGTTTCCGTCGTTCATTCCGGCGCCGAGCGTCACCGAGGTCGGTGTCGGCCAGCCGATCGTGGTGAAGTTCGACAAGGACATCGCCGACAAGGCAGCGGCCGAGAAGGCCCTGACCGTCACATCCACCCCGGCCCAGCCCGGCGGCTGGTACTGGATGAACAAGCGTGAAGTGCACTACCGGCCGCAGAACTACTGGCAGCCGGGCACCACCCTCAAGGTGCACGCCGGTGTCTACGGCGTCGACCTCGGCGGTGGCACGTACGGCCAGACCGACCGCGACCTGAACCTGAAGGTGCACGACGCGTGGGTGGCCAAGGCGGACGGCAACACCGAGCAGATGCAGATCTTCCAGAACGGCAACCTGGTCAAGACGATGCCGATCAGCATGGGCAAGGACGCCACCCCGACACACCTCGGCGCACACGTCATCTCCGACAAGCAACGCGACTACACCATGGACTCGTGCACGTACGGCGTCTGCTCCGGCCCGCAGGCGTACAAGTCGTTGGAGCACTTCGCCGAACGCATCTCCAACGACGGTGAGTTCGTCCACGAGAACCCCAACAGCGTTGGCTCACAGGGAAGTTCGAACGTGTCCCACGGCTGCATCAACCTCAACGCGGCCAACGCGCAGTGGTTCTTCGACCACTTCGGGCTCGGCGACGTCGTCGAGGTGACGAATTCCGGCGGACCACAGCTCCCGGTCTGGGACACTTACGGGGACTGGTCGGCCTCGTGGAACGACTGGGTCTCGGGTTCCGCTGTGAAATGAGGAGGCTGCCGTGCGAAGAGCACTGCTGGCAGGGCTGTTCGTGCTCGCTGCGTGCTCATCGCCGCCACCGCAGGCACCGCCTCCGCCCATTCCGGCCGAGGCTGTCATCGGCCAGACCGTCGTGCCGGGGTCCAAGGCGCCGAGCGGGCACATGGTGCCCGACGTGGTCGGCAAGAACCATCAGGAAGCGCAGGACACTTTGCAGGCGGCGGGGTTCTACAAGCTCAAGGAAGAGGACGCGACCGGCAGGGACCGGTCGCTGCTCATCGACCGCAACTGGGTCGTGGTCGAGCAGGTCCCGAAGGCGGGCGCTGTGCTCGATCCCAAGGAAACCGTGACTCTCAAGTCGAAGAAGCACACCGACTAGCGCATCTCGGCAGCCGTTTGTCGCGTGACGCCATGGGTCGGGCCGGGTTCAAGACAGGTCCCTCGCCGGGAGGCAGGCCGCCAGACTTGACAAGCAGGTCCTCGCCGGACGGCAGGCCGCCAAAAGGGGAACACAGGATCTAGAGCCATAGGCTCATCGTTCTAGTGTTTTTGTGGGTCGGGTGGAGGCGGGCGTATCCCCTTCCGTATGGCCTGCCGGAGGAAACCACAACGCGTCAAGAGGTCGGTATCGCCTGCGCTGTGGGTCGGTTTGGGTAGGCCGACCTCCTGACCCGTCGTGGTTTGGCTGCGCCCAGGCCATACGGAAGGGAACACACCCGAAGCACCCCTCTGCGCTGGCGCGCGAGCCACCAACACTCCCTGACCGCGCATACGCGCGACCCACCAGCACCACCACTGTGCGCATGCGCGCGGGCCACCAGTGCCCCGACTGTGGTTGCGCTCTGCGCAGCCGATGAACCTTCTGCGCGGACTAGGCCCCGTTCATCAGCCCGGTTCGCCATGCCCAGGCTGCTACCTCGACCCGGTTGCGCGCGTCGATTTTCGACTGCACCGCCGCCAAATGCGTCTTCACTGTCGACAGCGACATGAACAGCTCGTTGCCGATCTCGGTGTTGGTCAGGCCTCGGGCGACTGAGCGCACCACGTCCTGCTCCCGCTCGGTGAGCGTGACGTTCGTGGTGGGAGCGGACTTCACCGGTGCTGCGAAGTGCTCAAGCAGTCGGACGGTGATCTGTGGCGAGATCAACGCGTCGCCGCGGACGGCCGCGCGGACCGCTTCGAGCAGCAACGCGGGGCCCGCGTCCTTGAGCAGGAAGCCGCTCGCTCCGTTGGCGAGTGCGGTGTGCACGTATTCGTCGAGGTCGAATGTGGTGACCACGACCACCTTCAACGGGTCGGTCACTCCCGGTCCCGCCAGGATCCTGGTTACCTCGAGCCCGTCGATCCCTGGCATGCGGATGTCCAGCAGGCACACGTCCGGGCGCAGTTCCTGTGCCTTCGCCACGGCATCGCGGCCGTTCGGCACGTCCGCGACGACCTTCATGTCCTCCTGGGTCTCCAGGATCATCCGGAACCCGGCCCTGACCATCTCCTGGTCGTCGGCGATCAGCACGCGGATCGTCACGGGGTGTCCTCACCTTCCTCTACCGGCAGCCAGGCGTCGACCTGCCAGCCGACCGGGTACGCCGGGCCGGCGGAGAACCGCCCACCGAGCAACTCGACGCGTTCACGCATTCCGACCAGACCGTAGCCGCCTGACCCGCCGACGGGATCTTGGCGTCGTCCTGTGCCGTTGTCGGCCACTCGGACGTGGATCTCCGACGAGGACGTGACCACCTCGACGCTGACGACGGTGGCCCCGAGCGCGTGCTTGCCGACGTTGGTGAGTGACTCCTGGACCAGCCGGAGCACCGACCTCCCGACCTCCTGCGGCACGATCTGCGGCACGTCCAGGTTGAGCCGCACACTCGGGCCGCTGAAGTTCTCGATCAGTGTCCGCAGGTCGGCGGTCAGGTCCGTGGTGGCCTGCTCGGTCGCCTCGGACGTACCCGCCGGTTTCGAGCCGCGCATGCTGGCCACCAGGAAACGCATCGCCTTCAACGCCTCGACACCGCTGGTCTCGATCTTCGCCAGCGCCTGCACAGCCACCTGCGGGTCCTTGCCGGACACCAGCGCCGCGGCCTGCGCCTGCACGACGATGCCCGTCACGTGGTGGGCCACGACGTCGTGCAGTTCGCGTGCCAGCGCCAACCGTTCGCTCTGCTGTGCGCCTGTCACAGCGGACCGGACGGACTGACTGCGTTCACGGTCACGCGACCGGAAGTACATCCCGGTCGCGACCGCGACAACGAGCAGGATGGCCAGGTAGAGACCCAAGTCCTGGCCTGTGCTCGAGCTGCGGTCCATCAGGAAACGCAGTTGCAGCGCCAGCCAGTTCGCCAACGCCAACGCGGCGGTGCAGAACACGGCAGGCCATTTCGGTGCCCACCGCACGGTGAACGCGATCAACGCCATACTCGCCGCGATCTCGGTCAGCACCGGCGCGGCATTGGCCGAGCGACCCGGCAGGATTCCGCCGACGTACAGCGCGAACGGGCCCAACGCGACCCCGGCCGTCGCGGCCAGGCTCAGGGTGACCGGCGCGCGCGGCGCGAAGAACGCGCACACGGAGGCGATGACCGCGCCACCGAGCGCGAAGATCTGGTTCGGCGCCTCGCCCAGCCGCAGGTCGATGAACATCATCAGCGCGAGCGCGGCGGCCAGCGGCCACTGCCTGCGGATCAGCGCCCCGAGCTCGGTCTCCGTCTGCCGCCCGCTGACCCCACGCAGGTAGACGCCGACGATGACGGCGGCGACGAGGATCAGCAGCCCCAGCTGGAGCGTCCGGAGGCTGGACATCGACGACCACTTGCCGGTCCGGAAGAACGTGGCCAGCAGCGTCGCGGTCACCAGCGACGCCGTGCACAGAGCGGCTGTCATCGGAGGTGTGCGCCACACCACGAGCACGACGAGCGCGACCCCGGCGGCCACCTCGGTCAGCAGGATGTCGTTGATGCTGATCGACTCCGGCGAGGTGTGTGTGAGCCGGATGAACGCGGTGGACACCAACAGGACGAACGAACCCCCGACCGCCCCCTGAACCGGCTTCTGCGCTCCCAGAAGGGCACACAGGCCCAGCAGCGCGGCACCGGGCAACGCCCCGAGCGCGGTTCTGCCGTTGTCGACCGTGAGCAGCACGTCGATCAGGAACGATCCGGCTAGCAGGGTCAGCAGCCACCGGCTGGTTCGTGGTTGGACAGGGGGCACCCTCACGAAACGCAAGCATCGCACCTCCCGGCCGCGCGTGCCTCGGTCAACCGGCGCGTGTCCCTCGGCCGATCGGCCAACCGGGACATCCCTGACCCCCACTCGGGCACGCCCGCGATCCCTGACCGCCTCGCACGCCCCGGCACCGCCGCTCACACTTCCCGGGTACGCCGCTCACGGCCCCTGGCACCGCCGCTCAAGGGCCCAGGGGCCCTCCTCAGGCAGCCCTCATCACACCGGCAATTCCCCCAGGGGACCCCTGATTTTCACGTTACCGGGAGGGTCCGACAGAACCGGTCCGCGGCTGGCCCCTGAGGCTGCCCTGAGCTGCGTCTTGCCTGGTCATGGCCATTCGGTGGCTGTGGATGGCTCTTCGGCCGATTCGAAACCGGGTGCCCGCGAGCCAAGCTGGTGTCAGCAAACGAGCTGACGGGAGAAAGACAATGGTTGCACTGGTGCTGACCTGGATCGGAGCGGTCGTCGGTATCACTCTGGTCCTGCTGATGGCCCTCGGCCTGGTCATCGTCGAACTGGACGGCTGGCTGGCGCAGCGCCGCCGGGACCGTCGCCGCGAGGAAGCCACCGCGAAGCTGGCCAGGAAGAAGGCCGCCGCCACCGCGACCGCCTGCCCGGTGTTCCATTGAGCACATGAGCCTCACCGAACTGAGCGCACGCCTGCGTGACTTCGCGACCGCACGGGACTGGCACCAGTTCCACACGCCGAAGAACCTGGCGATGGCGCTGTCCGGTGAGGCAGGCGAGCTGGTCAGCCTGTTCCAGTGGCTCACGCCCGAGCAGGCCGCCGCCGCCATGGACGATCCCGATCTCGCCGCGAACATCTCCGACGAGATCGCCGACGTCCTGATCTACCTCGTGCGGCTGGCCGACGTGCTGGACGTCGACCTCGTCAAGGCCGCCAACGCCAAGATCGACCGCAACGAGACGAGGTTCCCACCCGTCAGTCGCGGGTGACGACCTTGCGCAGCCGGGTCAGCGCCCGGTGCTGCGCCACCCTGATCGCCCCCGGCGTCGAGCCCATCACGTCCGCGACCTCCTCCGCGGACAGCCCTACCACCAGCCGCAGCACCAGGATCTCGTGCTGGCGCGGTGACAACACCTTGCGCAGCAACTGTTCCATCCGGCTGGTCAGCTCGAACTGCAGCGCCTGCTGCTCCGGCGTCGCCTCCGAGCTCGCCACGTCCGGGATCTCCGGCACCGACAGCGCCGCGGACACGCGAGCCGCGTTGCGCCGGGCGTCGGCCACCTTGTGGCCCGCGATGCCGTAGACGAACGCCAGGAACGGCCTGCCCTGGTTGCGGTACCCGGGCAACGCCCGGAACAGCGCAAGCAGCACTTCCTGTGCGACGTCGTCGACCGAGATCGCCGTCCGGTGCCCGCCGATCCGGGCCTGGCAGTAGCGCAGGACCAGCGGCCGGACATACGTCAGAAGCCATTCTGTGGCGGCCGTGTCCCCCGACACGGCCGCCTCCACCACGGCGTTGAGCACGATCTCGTCCACGGGCTCCCCACTCCGCGTCCTCGTGTCCTCGCGTTCCGCCAACGCACTTACGGACATACGTGCCTCCTCGCCGCGGGCCTCCCCGATAAGAGAAGAGACAGCGGCCGATCCGCAGATACGAGGCGTTAGGGGGTAATTCACGCCGTGACCGAGTTGTCACCGAAGGCGAAATCCGCTTGGTGTACTGACCTAGCCTGAATCCGTGAACGCAACCGTGGTCCGCGGCAGGAACGTGGACATCCGACTCTGGACTCGGCCCGAGGAGGTCGAGGAGCACGCCATGCGGCAGCTGCACAACATCTCCGCGCTGCCGTGGGCCTTCAAGCACATCGCGGTGATGCCGGACGTGCACTACGGCAAAGGCGCGACAGTCGGGTCCGTGATCGCCATGCGGGACGCGGTCTCGCCCGCGGCGGTCGGTGTGGACATCGGCTGCGGCATGGCGGCCGTGCGGACCTCGCTGCGCGCCTCGGACCTGCCCGACGACCTCGGCCGGATCCGCTCGGAGATCGAGCAGGCCGTGCCGGTCGGTTTCGCGCTGCACCGGGCGACCGCGTTCGACCAGCGCGACGCGGCGGACTGGGACACGTTCTGGGGCGGTTTCGACACACTGGCCGGTGGCTTCGACCGGGCACGCGCACTGCACCAGATGGGCACGCTCGGCGGCGGCAACCACTTCATCGAGGTCTGCCTGGACACCGACCAGCAGGTCTGGGTGATGCTGCACTCCGGCTCGCGTGGCGTCGGCAACATTCTCGCGCAGCACCACATCGCGATCGCCCGCGACCTGGCGCACAACGCCGAGCTGCCGGACCGCGACCTGGCGGTGTTCCTGGCGAGGACGCCGGAGATGGAGGCGTACCGCCGTGACCTGTACTGGGCGCAGGACTACGCGCGCCGCAACCGCGCGGTCATGCTGCGTCTGGTGTGCTCGGTCCTGCGGGACGAGTTCCCCCAGGTGACGTTCGAGGAGCCGATCTCCTGCCACCACAACTACGTGGCGGAGGAAACGCACTTCGACACCGACGTGATGGTCACCCGCAAGGGAGCGATCCGGGCGGGCCTCGGCGACATGGGCATCATCCCCGGCTCGATGGGGACGGGCTCGTACATCGTCCGTGGGCTGGGAAACCCGGACTCGTTCGAGTCCGCGTCGCACGGCGCGGGCCGCAGGATGTCGCGCACCAAGGCGAAGAAGAAGTTCAGCGCCGAGGACCTCGCGGCGCAGACGGCGGGTGTCGAGTGCCGCAAGGACGTCGGCGTCGTCGACGAGATCCCGGCGGCCTACAAGGACATCGACGAGGTCATCCGCAACCAGTCCGACCTGGTGGAGATCGTCGCCAAGCTCAAGCAGGTCATCTGCGTGAAGGGCTGAGACGGCGTCCTGGGCCACGCTGCCCAGGACGTCCCGGCCTCTGGCTCCCCCCTCAAGGACCAGACGCGCGCCTCAGTCGAACTCGACGGACCCACTACTGCGGCTCATCTGCTGTCTCCTCTGCTCTTTCCCACTGGCTCGTTCCCGGTTGATGCCGGAGAGTCTTTCGGTGTGCTGCCGGGGTTTCAACGACCGCGCACCGACGGGGGACGGCGGGACACCGGCTGCCGCGCCCGCTGCGGGATCCCGGCGTCCCAGGGACGTCCCAGGGACGCGGCCTCGGGTTCTCACGGAGCGTCACGTCTGGCAACCGGGTTCGCTCGATCGGCCCTAGGGCGTTTCTGGGCTAGACCAGTAATGTCTGGCGGCAACCGGGACGACTCAACAGGGGGGAACCTGTGTCATGAACCGGCAGGACAACAACGACGCCGGAGGGGTTCAGCTCGCCGCCCAGCTGCAGGTGCTGAAAGGCCGCACCGGGCGAAGTTACGAGGCGTTGGGCCGCCGCGCCGGGGCGAGCCGGTCGGCGCTGCACCGCTACTGCACGGGCACCATCGTCCCCATCGAGTTCCAGCCGCTCGAACGGTTCGCGAGGGTGTGCGGCGCCAGTTCGGCCGAGGTGCGCGAGCTGTACCGGCTGTGGATCCTCGCCGACGCCGAGCGGGACCGGCGGCGGACGGTCGGCGGGGACCGGGACGAGACGCCCGAGCGGCGACCACGGCGAAAGATCGGCGCGCTGGCGCGCTGGCTGGGTGGCGTGTTCCGGCGTGGCCAGGGCACAGCGGACCATGGGTGAGCCGATTCGGCTGCGGATCGACGACCGGTTGATCCACGGCCAGGTCACGGTGGTGTGGACGGCCCAGTTGGGCATCGAGCACCTCGTGGTCGCCAACGACGAGGTCGCCGACGACGACCTGCAGTGCATGCTGTTGCCCCAGGCCGCCCGCGGCCTGCCGACGGACGTGCTGAAGGTCGCGGACGTGCCTGGCTGGTGCCAGGCACATCACGACGTGCGGGTGATGGTGATCGCCAAACACCCGGAGGACGCGTTCGAGCTCCTGCGGGGTGGGCTCGACGTCATCGAGGTCGTGATCGGCAACGTCGCGTCCCTGCCGGGCGTGCGGTCCACGCGGCTGACCAGGTGGGTGACGGCCACCGCGCCACAGGCGGCCGCGTATCGCGAACTGTCCGCGGCGGGCACCCGTTTCGTGTGCCGGTTGCTGCCCACCGACAAGGGCTCGGACGTGGTGTCCCTGCTGGGAAAGAAGGGCATGTGACCACCGCGCTGCTGCTGACGCTGCTGAGCGTCTTCTGCATCTACGACTCGCTCGGGCCGTTTCTCGTCTTTGCCGGGCGGCCGCTCATCGCGGGCACCCTGGCCGGGGTGATCGTCGGCCAGCCACTGCTGGGCATGGCGGTCGGAGCGACGCTGGAACTGACCGCGCTGGGCGTCTACCAGTACGGCGGCGCGACCATCCCGGACTACCAGACCGGCGCGATCGTCGGCACCGCACTGGCCAGTGCCGTGGCGGCCCCGTTCGACCAGCAGGTCGCGGTCGCGTTGGGCATCGGCCTGCCCGCCGCGCTGCTGCTCGCGGCGCTGGACCCGATCGGCCGGTTCCTGCCGGTCTTCTGGGTCCATCGTGCGGATCGCTACGCCGAGGAAGGCAACGGCCGGGGCATCGCGCTGATGAACTGGACCGGTTTCCTGCCGTGGGCCGCTGTTCGCGCCATCCCGACGTTCCTCGCCGCACTGGCCGCCACGAGCGGTGTGGTGCGTGACATCGCCGACGCCATCCCGCCCGGCCTGGTCGACGGGATGAAACTGGCGGGCTCGCTGCTGCCCGCGGTCGGTTTCGCACTGCTGCTCAACGTGATGCCGGTGCGCAGGTACTGGTACCTGCTGGTGGCCGGGTTCGTGTTGTTCGCGTACCTGAAGATGCCGTTGGTCGGGATCGCGCTGTGCGGGCTGGTCGCCGCCGCGATCTTCGTGGCAGCGCAGCGAAAACCGGCCACACAGGAACAGGTCGAGCCGACACCGGACGCCGACGACGTGCAGCGGAAGGTGACCCGGCGCGACCTCAACCGGTCGTTCTGGCGGTACTACTGGGGAAACCAGATCTCCTGGAACTACGAACGCATGCAGGGGCTGAGCTTCTGCTACACCATCGAACCAGTGCTGCGGCGGCTGTACCCGCAACGGGCCGACTACGCCGAAGCGCTGCAGCGGCACCTGCAGTTCTTCAACACGTCGCCGATCATCGGCGGCCCACTGGTGCTCGGCTCGGCGATCGCGATGGAGGAAGCGGGTGAACGCAAGTCGGCCGCCGGTGTGAAAGTGGCGTTGATGGGCCCGCTCGCCGGGATCGGCGACACGCTGACGTGGGCGGTCTACAACAGCATCATCTTCACCATCGGAGCGTCGTGGGCCTTGCAGGGCAACGCGATCGGCCCGGTCTTCACCATGGTGTGCGTGCTGGTGCCGTACTTCCTGGTCCGTCGGTGGCAGTTCTTCTTCGCCTACCGGCAGGGAAAGCGACTGACCACACGGCTGGCCTCGCACGCACTGGCCAGGCTCAGTGAAGGCGCGACGATACTGGGACTGGTGATCCTCGGCGGTTTCATCCCGTCGATCGTCAAGATCGCCACCACGCTCACCTATCAGCAGACGGTCACGGTGCAAGGGACGCCGTCGACCCAGACCGTGAAGATCCAGGAGCAGTTGGACGCGCTGCTGCCGTACCTGCTGCCGGTCGTCGTCACCGCGGTGACCTACTGGCTGCTGCGCAGGTTCCGGCTGAAGACGATCTGGCTGATCCTCGGCGTCGCCGTGGTCGGCGTCGCCCTCGGCTGGCTCGGCTGGTTCGCCCCGGCACTGCCGGAGGTGGCCAAGTGACCAGGATCGTCCTCATCGGACACGGTGGTCTGCCGGACGGGATGCGCGACGCGGTCGAACTGATCCTCGGCCCGCAGCCCCGGCTGGCCGCGCTCGGCCTCCTCGCCGGGCAGTCCCCGGACGACCTGCGGGAACGGCTGATGTCCCTGGTCGACGGCGAGACGCTCGTGCTCGCGGACATCCAGGGCGGCACGCCGTGGAACGTGGCGTCGACCGTCGCGCACGGTCGCGCGGACGTCGAGGTCGTCGCCGGGTTCAGCCTGCCGATGGTGCTCGCCGTGCTGACCGGTGACGCCAGCTCTCCCACCGACCTCGCTGTCATCGCGACGAAGGAAAGAGGTGGGGGATGAACGGGCTCTTACTCGCTTGTTCCACAGTGGACGTCACGCCGCCGGTCGGCCACCCGTTGGGCGGGTATGTCGCACGGGGCGAGAAGCCTGCCACGGCGACGCTGGACCCGTTGGAGGCAACGGTGTTCTGGCTCAGCACCGCCGACGACCCCGGTGTGCTCTGGCTCAGCATCGACGCACTGGCCGTGGACACCGCACTCGCCCGGAGACTGGCGGAGGCCGTGGGCGTCGCCGTCGGCATACCGCCGGACCGCGTGCTGGTGTGCGCGAGCCACACGCACAGCGGGCCGCTGGGCTGGACCGGGAGCATCCACCCCGCGATACCGGGAGACCGCGACCAGGCCCTGATCGAACGCCTGGTCGCCGCCGTGGTGGCCGTGGTGGCCGATCTGCCCGCCCAGCGCGTTCCAGTCGACCTGTCGTGGTGCGTCGCGTCCGTCACGGGACTGGGCAGCAACAGGAACCACAAGGACGGGCCCCACGACACCAGCGCCGGGGTGGTGGTGGCCCGGCCACGCGGTGACTCCGCCACGCCACGGACATTGGCCGTGCTGGTCGACTATGCCTGCCACCCGACCGTGCTCGGGCCACGCGAACTGGCGTGGTCCGCTGACTGGCCGGGGGCCGCTCGCCGGTTGCTCGCGGGCGCTCTCGCCGCCGTCGACGATCCCCACGCGGCCGAACCGGCCCGGCCGGTGGTGGCCTTCCTGCAGGGCGCGGCCGGTGACAGCAGCCCGCGGTTCGTCCGCAGGGGCCGGGACTACGCCGAAGTGGCCAGGCTCGGCGCCCTGCTCGTCGGCGCGGTCCTGCAGGCGGTTCAGCTGACCACGACACCCGTGGCACCCGAACCGCCGAGGGTGTACCGGAGATCCGTGCGGATACCCACCCGGGATCTGTCCGTCACGACGGCGCTGTCCCATGTCGAACAGACAGGCCGGGAGGACTCCCCGGAGCAACGGCTGAGCCAGACGAAACAGGAGGGCGTCCGCATCCTCACCGGCCTGCGCACCGTGGACCTGCCTGCAGATCTCGAACTGCCACTGACGGTCGTCACCCTCGGCCACATCGCGTGGGTGCACCTGCCGGTCGAACTGTTCGGTTCGTTCGGCCTCAGGATCAAGGAAGCGAGCCCCTTCCCGGTCACCAGGGTGATCGGCTACACCGACGGCTACGCCGGTTACGTGCCCGACGCCGACGGGCTACGCGTGGGCTGCCAGGAAGCGCTGCTGGGCTTCCTCGACGAGGGCGCGGGCGAGATCCTGGTCAACGGAAGCCTGCAGTTGCTCGAAGACGCACGTCACGGCGGCGGACCGACGTAGGTCTCCACGTTGTAGCGGTCGCCGCGATACACCGACCGACCGCCCTCGATGACCCTGCCCAACGCGTCCCGTGGGGTCGCCTCGATCGAGAAACACGGCTGGGCCGGGCTGATGTGCAGCAGCTTCGCGTCGTCGGCGTCCGGCAACACCGCCCAGATGTAGGCCTTCGAGTGCCGGATCTGCGTGCCCCACCGGTCACGCAGATCCTGGTGCAGCGAGCGGTCGTTCCAGTCGACGTCCTCGATGCCGGGGAACCGCTCGACGGAAAGGTAGGTCCGCTCGATCGCCATCGGGATCCCGTCGGCGGTCCGCATCCGCACCAGCCGGAACGCGGGCGCGCCCGGTTCGATCTCCAACCGGGCGGCCAGCCGTTCCGAAGCGGCCTCGACCTCGGCGGACAACACGACAGCACCGGGCGTGTGCCCGCTGTCGCGGACGAAAGTGCTGTACGACTTGAGGAAGTCGACGTGCGCGATCGGCGGCTCGGCGACGTAGGTCCCGCCACGGGGCCGCCGGACCACCAGCCCGTCGGTCGCCAGCCGGTGCAACTGCTGCCGGACGGTCATCCTGGCGATGCCGAAGTGTTCGGCGAGGACCCGTTCGGACGGCAGCATGTCACCCGGCCGCATGGCCGAGACCATCCGCTCGAGAATGCCCCGCAGCTCGTCGCCCTTCGGTGCCGCGTCGCTGAGGTTCGCGGGCAGCGGCACGGAGGGATCGGGCTGGTGCTTGCTGCGGGGCACCTGATCAGGCCCTGGGTTCGAGGACCTCAAGACCGCCGAGACCCGGCCGCAGTGCTTCGGGGACCACGACGGACCCGTCGGCCTGCTGGTGGTTCTCCACGATCGCGACGATCCAGCGGGTGGTCGCCAGCGTGCCGTTGAGGGTCGCGGCGATCTGCGGCTTGCCGTTCTCGTCGCGGTAGCGCACGTTGAGCCTGCGTGCCTGGAACGTCGTGGTGTTCGACGTGGACGTCAGCTCCCGGTAGGCCTGCTGCGACGGGAACCACGCCTCGCAGTCGAACTTGCGGGCGGCGCTCGTGCCCAGATCACCCGAGGCGGTGTCGATCACCCGATACGGCACCTCGATCTTGCCGAGCATCTCCTCTTCCCACGCGAGCAGCCGGTCGTGCTCGGCCTCGGCTTCCTCGGGCCTGCAGTAGGAGAACATCTCGACCTTGTCGAACTGGTGCACGCGGATGATGCCGCGAGTGTCCTTGCCGTACGACCCAGCCTCCCGCCGGTAGCACGACGACCAGCCCGCGTACCGGCGCGGACCCTTCGACAGATCGATGATCTCGTCGGAGTGATAGCCCGCGAGCGGCACCTCCGACGTGCCGACGAGATAGAGGTCGTCATCGGCGAGGCGATACACCTCGGTCGAGTGCGCGCCGAGATAGCCGGTGCCGTCCATGATCTCCGGACGAACCAGCGACGGCGTGATCATCAACTGGAAGCCGTTGGCCACCGCCTGCTGCACGGCCATGTTGAGCAGGGAGAGCTGCAACAGCGCGCCGACCCCGGTGAGGAAGTAGAACCGCGAGCCGGACACCTTCGCGCCCCGCTCCATGTCCACCCCACCGAGCCTGGTCAACAGGTCGAGGTGATCGGCGGCGTCGAAGTCGAGCTTCCTCGGCTCACCGACGTGCTTGAGCACGACATAGTCGTCCTCGCCGCCCACCGGAGCGGCCGGATGAACCAGGTTGGGGATGACGCGGTGCAGCTTGGCGACAGCGTCCTCCGCCGCACCCTGCTCGGCCTCGGCAGCCTTGACCTCGGCAGCCATCTCCTTGCCCTTGGTCAGCAGCGCGTCGCGCTCCTCACCCTTGGCCTTGCCCACCTGACGGCCGAAAACCTTCTGCTCGGCCCGCAGCGAGTCAGCCCTGGAGACGGAACTGCGGCGACGCTCGTCGGCAGACAGCAACTGGTCCACCAGCTGCTCATCCTCACCACGGGCGCGCTGTGACGCACGCACCGCCTCCGGGTCTTCGCGCAGTGTCTTCAGGTCAATCACGCTAAATAGCCTAGTCGTCGGTGGAACTCAATTCGTTGACGCCCGGCCGACAGACGTGCAGCCGCCGTGTGAGTGCCGCTGCCGCGTGACTACTGCCGCCGCCGCCGTGTGTGCGGTCATCGCCGTAGGCCCGCCTCAGGGACGTGATTGTGTTGCCCGGTGTGTCGGGCTTGTTCCCGACGCTCGAGTTTGCTCGTGGCTCGAAGAGCGTGTCCTCGCCGGACGGCAGGCCGCCGAGAGGGAAACCAACCCGTGGTCTGTTCACCCGGTTGGCTGTGCTCACGTGACTTCCCGGGTCCAGTGGTAGAGAGAGGCGTGGTTGGTTCCCTCCCGTATGTCCTGCCGGAGGAAACCACGGCGTGCCGGGAGGTCGGTATCGCCTGCGCTTGGGGTTGGGTTGCGTAGGCCGACCTCCCGACACGCCGTGGTATGGCTACGCCCAGGCCATACGGGAGGAAACCAACCACGAACCCCACCCATGCGCTATGCGCGCAAGGCCGCTCACGCGCAAGGCCGCTCACGCGCAAGGCCGCTTTCCCGCTTGCCCGCTTACGCGCAAGGCCACTTACGCGTGGACTGTCAGCTGATGGCGACGGCTACGACGAGGCCGAGGGCCACGTGCGCTGCTGCCACGACCACGCTGGCCGGGCTGAACTTCTCCGACTGGATGATCTCGCCGATGTTGAGCCTGGTTGCCCATTCCAGGATTCGGACCGCCGCCACCTGGACGATGATCCCGAGCAGGCCGTAGACCAGTGACGTGATCAGTCCGGCGAGCAGGTCGCTTGCCGATGAGGTGATCGCCAGCACGATGATGAAGGCCATGCTGACCAGGCCTGCCGATGTGATCACGACCGCGTTCGGCTTTCCGGTGCGGACCAGGTCGGTCAGCTTGCCCGGTGTCGTCCAGTCGATGGCGTAGAAGCCGAGCAGGATCAGGATCAGGCCGACGATCGCGTACAGCGCGATCGCGCCGATGCCCCTGCCGATTTGCGCCCCGAACTCTGGATCAAGGGCGAGGATCTGGGTGGTGTGCACGGGCCCCTCCGGCCTATGTGGACTTCTGTCGTGGGTGAATTATCACGATTCCGGGATGCGATGGGGGACAAACGCCGCACCATCGTCCGTGACCAGGCCCGCAGTCTCTCTGATGCCCAGTCCGGCGGCCGAGTCGCCGACGATCCACGCGCCCAGCGCGGGCCGGAAGCCGTCGAACTCGGGCAGCGGGTCGAACGCCTGGTAGACGTACCCCTCGTGGCCGTACACGCCGCCGGTCTGGGTCTCGTAGCCCGGCGCCACGATCTGGATGTTCGCGCCCTCCCTGCCGAGGCGCGGCTTGCGCACGTACTCCGTGAGCAGGCCCGGCTGGTCGAGGAACGCGGGCAGCAGGTTCGGATGCCCCGGGTACATTTCCCAGAGGATCGCCAGTAGCGCCTTGTTGGACAGCAGCATCTTCCACAGCGGCTCTATCCACAGCGTCTGCGGCAGGCTCTGCACCGCGCGCTTGCCGAACTCCTCGTCGACCACCCATTCCCACGGGTAGAGCTTCACGATCGCGTTCATCGGCGCTTCTTCCAGATCCACGAAGCGCTTGAGCAGCGAGTGCCAGCCGATCTCCTCGATCGCCAGCCCCACCGTGTCCAGCCCGCCCTCGGCCGCCGTTTCCTGCAGGTACGCCGTGGTGACGTGGTCCTCGCCGCTCGGGTCCGCCGTCGACCAGGTGAAGTGCACCTCGTTGGACGGCAGCCGGTCGCCGATCTCGCTCCAGCGCTCCACCAGCTTCTCGTGGATGGAGTTCCACTGGTCGTCATCCGGGAAGACCTCCGTCTTCCAGAACCACTGCACCACCGCTGCCTCCAGCAGCGACGTCGGCGTGTCCGCGTTGTACTCGAGCATCTTGGCCGGGCCTGAGCCGTCGTAACGCAGGTCGAACCGGCCGTAGACGTGCGGGTCGTGCCGTCGCCACGACTCGGCGATGTGCGGCCAGCTCCACTCGGGGATGCCGAAGTCCTTGTAGCGCTCGGTCGTCACCACCGTGTCGACGGCTTCCAGGCACATCGAGTGCAGCAGTTCCACGTCCGCCTCGATCGAGAGGATCTCGTCGATGTCGAACACGTAGTGCACGGACTCGTCCCAGTACGGGCGCTGGTTGCCCGCGCCGTCGCGTGCGGGCGAGCCGAACACCAGCCCCTGCTCGGCGACCTTCTCCTGCCAGTCGGGCCGGGGCTTGGATGATTCGCGGTGCAACTCAGCTTCCTCCGCTTTTTCCGCTGCTGCCGACGCCGAAGCCACCGCGCTGGATCGTCTTGCCCGACGTGCCGCTCTTGACCGTCGTCCCGCTGCCCGGCGCTGCCGTCGACCCGCCGCTCACCTTGCGGCCGGGGCCGGAACCGCTGACCGTGCCGCCGTAGTTGTAGTGGTAACTGCGGGTCTGGCCGCCGCCGATCGGGATGAAGAAGAACCCTCCCGAGTGGTAGCCGCCGTGGCTGCGTACGTAGTCCTCCGAGCAGGTGTTCTCGTCCGAGGCCACTGTGCTGCTGTCGTCCACGCAGTAGGCGGTGACCTCGTCCGGAGTCGCTGCGGCGTACCAGACGGCGACCGTCGCGACGACGCCGACGGTCACACCGGCACCGATCATCACCCGGCGACGGCGCAGCGACTTGCGCTCCACCTCGGCGAGCGTCGTCCGCTCGTGCTGTTCCTGCTCCTCAAGCGCTCGACGCATAGCCCGCTTCTCGGCCAGCGTCGGCTCACGCGGTGTAGTCGTGTCCGCGTCCTGGTAGCGCATGGCGCCGCGCTTCGACTCAGCCGCAGGCTCCGGCTGGTTCTGGTCGTCGCCGGTCCGGCCGACCGGCTCGGTGCCATCGTCCCTGTTGTCTGTCATCCGGGCCCTCCCACTCGCGGACAGTACATTCGCCAGCCGGACACGCGGGGAGCGGCGTGGCGATGAGTGTCCTGATCGCAACACACAACCGCCCACCCCGACAGGTACGGCATGATGGAGTAGATGTCGACGAACGCCGAACGGTTTCGCTCCGGCGGACCTACCTTGAGCACACGCCTGGTGATGGCCGGTGCGTTCGTTGGCGCGCTGCTCGTGCTCACGATGAGCATGGTCTTCAAGTGGCCGGGCGCCGGCAGGTCCAGTGCCAGCGACAACACCGCGGCGAACCTCGCCGCCGCCTTCGAGGCCCCGGCCGGGAGCTGTCTGACCTGGAAACCGGACGGTTCGGACATGAAGCCGATCGACTGTGAGCAGCCCCACCTTTTCGAGGTCACCGGCGACGTGGACATCTCCGGCGAGTACAACGCCAGCGCGCCGACGCCGAACGAGGACGCCTGGCGGGAGATCGCCAAGCAGAAGTGCACCACCGGCGCGACCACGTACCTCGGCGGCAAGCTCGACCCGTTCGGCAAGTACAGCGTCGGCGCGCTGAAGCCCAGCGAGGAGCAGTGGCGCGACGGCGACCGCAAGCTCCGCTGCGGCCTGCAACGCGCGGCCCCGTCCGGTAAGGCGCTGGTGGCGACCACCAAGTCGGCCAAGAACCAGGACCAGTCCGACGTCTACGACCCGGGCACCTGCCTGGCGCTGGTCGACAAGAACGTGGGCGACCCGGTGCCCTGCGACAAGGAGCACGCGTACGAGATCGTCGGCGTGATCGACCTGTCGGTCACGTTCAAGGACGCCTACCCCTCCGAGGAACAGCAGCAGACCGCGCTGCTCGACCAGTGCCCGAAGCTGGCTGGCGAGTACTCCGGCAACCTGAACCTGGCGGACAAGAAGCTCCTGCTCACGTGGGACACCCGCAAGCAGGAAAGCTGGGACGCCGGATCGCACCGCGCGGTGTGCAAGGTGGGCGCCCCGCTGGAGGACAAGTCCGGTCTGGCCCCGATCAGCGGCAGCATCAAGGGCGTGGGTGCGCCAACGGACACCCCGCCACCGTCCAACAGCGGCACGCCCACCAGCGCGCCGCCCACCGGCGGGTGACCACGTGCCGGTGGAGATGCCGCTGGCACGGTTCGAGGAACTCGTCAGCGACGCGCTGGACCTGGTGCCCCCCGAGTTCGCCAAGGCGATGGACAACGTCGTCGTGCTCGTCGAGGAGCACAACGCGGAGGAACCGTCCATCCTCGGGCTCTACCACGGCATCGCGCTGACCGAGCGGACGTCCGAGTACGGCGGTGTCCTGCCGGACCGGATCAGCATCTACCGGCAGCCGATCCTGGCGATCTGTGACACCGAGGACGACGTGGTCGAGGAGGTCGCGATCACCGTGGTGCACGAGATCGCCCACCACTTCGGCATCGACGACCACCGGCTGCACGAGCTCGGCTGGGGCTAGCCTGCGCTAGGCGTTCAGGGTGACCTGGTCGGCGACGTGCCGGGCGATCTCCAGCGCACTGGTGGCGGCGGGTGAGGGTGCGTTGAGCACGTGCACCTGGTGCGGCGCGGTCTCGATCAGGAAGTCGTCCACCATCGACCCGTCCGCCAACAGTGCCTGCGCGCGGACGCCCGCCGCGCAGCGAACCAGGTCCTCGGCTTGCACCGCAGGAACCAGCTTCGCCAGGCTCGCGGCGAAACGCCTGCGGGACAACGACCGCAGCACCTCGTCCAATCCGGTCCGGCCGTACTTGCGTGCCAGCCGCCATGAACCGGGGAACCGCGCGGTCTCCACCAAGTCGCCGACGGACACGTCACGCCAGCGATAACCCTCGCGCCGCAAGGCAAGCACAGCGTTCGGTCCGGCGTGCACACTGCCGTCGAGCATGCGGGTGAGGTGCACACCGAGGAACGGCAGGGCCGCGTCCGGCACCGGATAGATCAAGCCGCGCACCAGGCGTCGACGCTCCGGCTTGAGCTCGTAGTACTCGCCGCGGAACGGCACGATCCGTGCCGTCGGTATCAACCCGGCCAGTTCGGCGACGCGGTCGCTGTGCAGCCCGGCGCAGTTGACTAACGTGTCCGCGCGCAGGACTTCCTTGCCGGTGGCGACTTCGACACCGCCGTGCCGCCCCCGTCGGATTCCCAGCGCCGGAGTGGACAGTCGCAGATCCGCGCCCGCGTCGTCGAGCATCCTGACCAACGCCGCGCAGACACCGGGGAAGTCGATGATCGCCGTGCTGTGCACGCGAAGCGCGGCCACACAGGAGACTTCCGGCTCGTACTCGCGAGCCTCGTCCGGGGAGATCAGCTTGGCGGGAACGCCATTGGCCTTCGCGCGGGACTCCAGTGTGTACAGCGCGGGCAGTTCGTCCGCCGACGTGGCGACCACGAGTTTGCCGCACACCTCGACGCCGACCCCGTGTTCACGGGCGAACGTGATGATGGACTTGTTGCCCGCGACCGACATCCGGGCCTTGAACGAGCCGGGCTTGTAGTACAGCCCGGCGTGCACCACGTTGCTGTTGTTGCCCGTCTGATGGGCAGCCCAGCGGTTTTCCTTCTCCAACACCGTGACCTGGTTGCCGCGCGCGGTCAGTTCCCGCGCGACCGCCAGACCAACGATCCCGCCTCCGACGACGACGGAGCGTGGCACTAGGCGGCGTGCGCGATCGCGCGAACGCCCTTGCGGTGCCGCCTGCGGACCGTCAGCAGGCCGAGGCCCATCTTCCAGACGTCGCTGATCCGGATCCGGCTGCCGTGCTCGCCGTGCGACTCACGAAGCCGAACCGGGACCTCGATGGTCCTGATGCCGCTGCGCTCGGCCAGGTAGGTCACCTCGGTGGTGAGCAGGAAGCCCTCCTCGGTCAGCCGCGGCCCGACCTGGCGGACCCAGTCGCCGTCGAGGACGAACGTGCCCTGCGGGTCGCGCGTGCGCATCCCGAGCACGATGAAGCGGAGCGTGAGGAAACCCCAGGTGAGAATGGCCCGCAGGACACCGCGGCCGGTCTCGGACTCCGGGTGGGCCTTCGACCCGATGACGACCTTGTGCTGGGTGTGGTCGATCTTCTCGGCCTTGTCCAGGTCGTCGAAGCCGAACGGAAGGTCGTCGGCGCCGAAGAAGACCCGCGCGCCCCTGCTCTCGGCGATCCCGAGCCGCAGCGCGTTGCCGAGCCCCTTCTTGCTGGTCAGCACACGCAGCTCGACGCCGTTGGACTGCCAGTCGGCTTCCAGCTTGTGCAGCATGTCGATGGTGCCGTCGGTCGAGCCGTTCTCCACCACGAGGACCTCGGAGTTCGTCCCGGCGAGCCGGTCGGCCAGCTCTTTCAGCATGCCCTCGATCGTGGCTGTGCTGTTGTGTGCGGGGACGATGTATGTGAGTGACACCGCGTGGTCGGTGGCCATCGGAACTCCCTGGCAAACTGCTCGGTTGAGGGCGTCAGCACACTATCGTGCAGGCGACATCGGCATTTTCCGGGCCAACCCTGCCCCTTGGCCGTACTCAAGGGATCATCGGCGAATCCTGTTGTCCACAACCCGCCAGTAACCCGTTGACCAGGCGTTATTGCCTGTAGGCTGGAGCAGGGACGCCCCCCGGGTTGGGTGGGGGACTGTTCTAGGGGCGGGGTGGGGCGCCGAAAGTCACGTATTCGTGTGTCCGGTGGGCCGTTGGGTTGCCCGACTGGTCGCCGCGTCCTTGGCCTTCAAGCTTTCGCGGGAGCTATGTCCGTCGCTCTGGTGTTTGGTGGGGTTCGAGACAGGTCCTCGCCGGACGGCAGGCCGCCAAAAGGGGAACACAGGATCTCTAGCCGCTGGCTCATCGTTCTAGTGTTTTTGTGGGTCGGGTGGAGGCGGGCGTGTTCCCTTCCGTATGGCCTGCCGGAGGAAACCACAACGGGTCAAGAGGTCGGTAGGGCCTGCGCTGTGGCTTGGGTTGGGTAGGCCGACCTCCTGACCCGTCGTGGTTTGGCTGCGCCCAGGCCATACGGAAGGGAACACACCCGAAGACCACCTCTGCGCTGGCGCGCGGGCCACGTGCTCAGGTTGCGCAGGCCCCAGATGCTCGGGCCATCGTGGACTATCACCGCTGCTGCCTTGGACATGGCAAAGCGCCCGGCCGCTGGGGCCGGGCGCTTGTTCGAGCTGTGGTTCAGCCGTGGCCGTTGCTCGCCGACAGGGATGCCTGCTCGATCGCGAGGTGCGCGGGCAGGATGGCCGCACGCTCCTTGACGACCTCGTTTGATCCGGCGCCTGCTTCCAGCAGGTTCAGGAAGTGGTCGAGCTGGGCGGCCAGTGGTTCGCCACCCGGCATCAGGGTCGGGATCTCGATGATCGTCTGCTGCTTGTAGCCGACGCCGTCGCGTGCGGGCTCGTGTTCCACGTGCCGGTAGACGGTGATGTCTCGGCGCAGCAGGTCGATCTCGGTCAGCCGGTCGACCTCCAGCACGTGCAGCTGGCGGACCTTGCGCTGGCTGATCCGGCTCGCCGAGATGGTCGCCAGTGCACCGTTCGGGAACGACATGGTGGCGTCCGCGCTGTCCTCGGAGTTGTTCTGCCTCGACTCCTGGTGGAAGTAGCCGAAGGAGCCCTTCACCGCGTTCGGCACCTCGCCGAGGAAGCTGATCGCCAGGTCGACGTCGTGGATCAGCAGGTCGGTGGCCACACCGGTCTTGATCCGGGGCACGAACGGCGAGTGCCGGATCGCGTGGATCTGGGCGATGTCGCTGACGAACTGGCGCGCGGTCATCACGGCCGGGTTGAAGCGCTCGAGGAATCCGCACACCAGCGGCAAACCGCGTGTTTCGGACTCCTTGACCAGCTCCTCCGACTGCGCGTACGTCGGTGTCAGCGGCTTCTCGACCAGCAGCGGCTTGCCGAGCTCCATCACACGCCTGGCGATGTCGTAGTGGGCTTCGGTCGCCGCCGCGATCACCACGGCGTCGATGCCGTCGAGCGAGTCGAGCTCGGGGACCCAGTTCACGCCCCACTTCTCGGCGACCGAACGGCCGGTTTCCTCGTTCTTCTCGATCAGCGTGGTGAAGTTCGTGCGCGGCGACTGGGCGAGCACGCGGGCGTGCAGTGAGCCCATCCGGCCCGAGCCGACCAGTGCGATCCTCGGCTGTGCGGTCATCCGCCCAGCACCTCCCTGATCGTCTCGACCACGGTGTCCACGTCGGCGTCGGTCAGCTTCGGGTGCACCGGCAGGGACAGCACCTGCTGCGCGACCTTCGTGGCGACCGGGACGTCGGCCAGCGACGCGGTGATCTTGGGGTTTTCGCGGTAGCAGTCGTAGTCGAACGCGACCTTCGGGTAGTAGACGCCGTTGCCGACGCCCTTCTCCAGCAGCTTCGCCGAGAACTCGTCCCGGCTGAGCGGGGCGTCCTCGGTGATCCGCACGGTGTACTGGTGCCACACGTGCGTGCGGCCGGGCAGGACGGCGGGCAGTTCCAGACCCGGCAGCCCGGCGAGGCCCTTGGACAGCGCCTCGGCGTTGCGCTGGCGCGCCTCGTTGATCCGCGACAGCTTCTCCAGCTGCGGGATGCCGACGGCGGCGTGCAGGTCGGTCAGCCGGTAGTTGTGGCCGGCCATCTCGTACTGGTACCTGGCACGCATGCCCTGGTTGCGCAGCACACGCAGGCGGTCGGCCAGCGTGGCGTCGTTCGTGGTGATCACGCCACCCTCGGCGGTCGTGATGTTCTTCGTCGCGTACAGCGAGAAGCAGCCGAGGCCGAAGCTGCCGGCGGGCTTGCCGTCCAGCGTCGCGCCGACCGACTGGGCGGAGTCCTCGACCACGGCGAGGCCGTGCTGCTCCGCCAGCGGCATGAGGCTGTTCATGTCGGCCATCTGGCCGTACAGGTGCACCGGCATCAGGACCTTGGTGCGCGGACCGACCGCGGCCGCGACGGCGCCGGGGTCGATGTTGAAGTCCTCGGTGCGGATGTCGGCGAACCGCACGGACGCGCCTGCCTCGAGGATCGCGTTCAGGGTCGCGACGAAGGTGAAGGGGGAGGTGATCACCTCGTCACCCGGCTGCAGGTCCAGAACCTCGATGGAGGCGACCAGCGCGGTCGTGCCACTGTTCACTGCGACCGCGTGTTCGACACCGGCGACCGCTGCGAACGCGTCCTCGAAACGCTTGACCATCGGGCCTTGCGCGATGACGCCGGAGCGAAGGACTTCCAGAACGTATGGCTCGGCGTCGGCGACGTCGACCACGGTGATAGGGATCATTCTCCATCTTCCGATTGAGGCTGGTCGTCCCCGGTCTGGTGGACGTGCCTGAGCGGACTTCGTTGGCAGGCTACCTGCACATAGCCGATGATCCTTTTGCGGGATCGAGCAGCGACGCCCAAGATCCGCTTGTGGGGTCGCGCGTCAACAGGTGGCGTTGCCGGATCGTCCGGTGCCCGCCTGTACCCTTGAGCGGCCTAGCCGATGCCCGACGGTCACCTGACAACCTTTCCGGCCGTGCGAGCGTCCACACCAAGTCCACACAGGCGCGTTTCCCAGGCCTCATCGCCGTCGTCGCGCAAGGCGCCAACCGAGCACGGAGACCATATGACGAGCATCGAGGACGATGCCAAGCAGCAGGACGCGGCAGCTCCGACAGCCCCACCGGCCAAGTCCACCAAGCAGATCCTGATCGCGTGGGCGCGGCGTCTGCTGGTCGTCGTGGTGATCGGTTTCGCCGGCTGGCAGGTCGCCAAGAGCTGGAACGAGGTCTGGGCGACGCTCAAGACCTTGTCGTGGAGCGCCGTCGTGCTCAGCGAGCTCTTCGTCCTCGCGGGTATCTTCCTCGGCGCGTACGCGTGGCAGATCATGGTCGACGACCTCGGCAAGCCCATCGGCTTCCTCCGCGGCTCCCAGTTCTACCTGGTCGGCTCGCTCGGCAAGTACGTTCCCGGCTCGGTGTGGGCGTACCTGCTGCAGATGGAGCTCGGCCGCAAGGCCGGGGTGCCCAGGGCCCGGATCTTCGTCGGAACGCTGATCTCGCTGGGTGTGTCGGTCGTGGCGATGGCGCTGCTCGGGCTGCTGTCGCTGCCGAGCGTCCTCGACCACGCGCCGAACGCGGTGTGGCTGTTCGCGCTGCTGCCGATCGGCATCGTCGCGCTGCACCCGAAGGTGCTGACGTGGGGCACTTCACTCGTGCTGAAGCTGCTGCGCAAGCCGCCGCTCGACCACCAGCTGCGGTACGCCGTCGTCGGCAAGCTGCTGGGTGTCCAGGTTGTCTCGTATGTCTGCTACGGCACGCATCTGTGGATCCTGGCCGCGTCGGCGGGCTCGCCGAGCTTCCGCGACTGGCTGCTGACGATCGGTGCCATCTCGGTCGGCCTGCTCGGCGGCATCTTCGTGTTCATCCTGCCGTCCGGTGCGGGTGTCCGTGACGCCATCCTGGTCGGCGTGCTCGCCAGCACGCTGCCCGCGTCGCAGGCGCTGGCCTTCGCACTGGTCTCCCGCCTGATGTTCATCGTCGGCGAGGCGCTGTCGGCCGGGATTGGCTGGTTGTTGCCGAAGTTCAAGCGAACGCCTGCCGAAGTCTGACGATCTTCGGCTCCGGCCGGGCAACCTTTTCGGTACCCCGACCCATATACCCCTTAGACAAGCATGTCTTGACCGCAGGGGGTAAGCGTTGGCAACCGTTGCTGTCGCTGGCGGTGGCATCTCCATTGAGGGACCACCGCCCGGCGTCACCACAAGCAGACACGTCAGGCCCAGCGCGTGGACGCGGGCCGTTCGGCGTCTCGACCGGCCGGCTCGGCACGGTCTACTTGCTTTGTTGAGCAATCAGCCTGGCCGTGATCGGCGCCTGGCTCGAACCGGTGCCGACCGGGAGCCCGAGCGCGCCCGGCCCAGCCGATAACCGAATCGAAATCCGGCAGTCCCGGCAGTGTGTTACTGCCAGGTTTTGTGCTGCGTTGATCCGGATTGACTGACGCGTCGTGACTCGACTGTGCGACGCGTGGCTTTCGCGCGCGTTTTTCCAGGAATCGAAACGTTTTCTGTAGGGCTCGGCATGTGTGGTCGGCCCGGGGGAGTAACAGATGGTGGACACGCTCACGCCCGTTGAGCGCATTTCCCGGGATCGTCAGCCGGTCGGGCGTCGTTTCCCGTTACACAGACTCGCGCTGCAGATCGGCTGGGTGTTGGGCCTTGCCGCCGTGGTCGTCGCGCGGATCAGCCGATTCGGCTTCACGCCCGCGGACCAGGGGTTCATCCTGGCGAGCAGCTGGCGGCTGCTGAACGGCGAGATCCCGCACCGGGACATCGTGTCCGCGCGGCCGCTCGGGTCCGCCGTCCTGCACGTCGTCGACTTCCTGAGTCCGGCGCCGCTGTTCGTCTCGTCGGTCTTCATCGCGATGGTCGAGATCATCGTGTTCACGATCGCCTGCGCCGCGCTGCTGACCAGGACGTCGCCGCTGCGGTGGGGGCCGCTGCGGACACTGCTGGTCGCGTCGGCGTCGCTGATCAACCTGCACCTGTTCACCCTGATGGCGTGGCACACCATCGACGGGCTGATGCTGAGCGCGGTGGGCTGGTGGCTGATCGACACCGGGCTGCGTTCGGATTCGGCGTGGCAGCGCCGAATCGGACTGTTCTGCCTGGGGTTCGCCGTGCTGACCAAGCAAAGCTTCGCGCTCGTCGCCCCGATCGGCCTGCTGATGCTGTTGCTGCACCCGGCGGCTCGCGGGCAGCGCAGGTCATGGCGGCGGCTCGCGGTGGACGTGCTGTGCCTCGGCGCGTTTCCGATCCTGTACGTCGGAGTCGTCGCGGCCGCCGGTGGTCTCGGTGCCGCGATCACGCAGTTCACCAGTGCGCGAGGGGCGTTCGGCGAATCGCTGATCACCATGTGGGAAACCGATTTCCGGGTCCTGTTCGACCTGGGGCAGGTCGACTGGCGTCGTGCCGTCATCGAGGTCCTCGCGGTCGCGGTCCTGCTCGCAGTCGTGTGGCCATGGCGCCACCGGATCGGCACGGCCGGGGTGTGGCTGCGGTTCGTGCTGGCAGGCGGTGGGGCGGCTCTCGCGATCAGAGCACTTGTGGACAGCGAGTTGTCGTACCCGCCGTTCTGGTCGGTCCAGATCGCGTGGATCTTCGTGGCGGTCATCGGTCTCGACGCGGTGGTCGGCAGGCACTTCCCGTGGCGGCCGCTGCTGCTCGTCGTGCTCGCCTACTCGGCGAGCCTGTCGTGGGGCTACGACTATCCGGCGCTGCTGGCGGGCACGCTTGTCCTTGCCACGCTTGAGGTCCTGCTCACGGCTGTACCCGAGGTGCGAGTCGTGCCAAGGGTGGTGACGGCAGTGGTCGGCGTTGTCGCGTTGGCCGCCGCGAGCAGCGCGCTCATCGACGTACACGACAGGGCACCGGCCGCGGATCTGCCGCACGACAGGCTCAGTGTCGACCTCGGTTCCGTTGCGCCGGAAATGAGCGGGATTCGCACGAGCCCCGGCGTCGGCACCTATGTCGCGCAGATCGAGGACTGTGTTCGGCGTTATCCCGCGAAAAAGACAGCCGTGCTCCCGGACAATTCATTTGTCTACCCGGTCATGAAACTGCGTAATCCCTTTCCGATGGACTGGCCGTTGCCGCTCGAACTCGTCGCCGACTCGCGGCAGCGAATGCTGGCAGCGGCCGACGAACTCAACCGGGACGGCGGATATCTGGTGCTGTTCCAGACCGTCGGGGTCGGCCAGATGCGCGCGGGCGAACCGGTGCCGGACTCGGTGCCCGTCGACCACCCGGTCGCGGCAGGCAGTGACCCGGTGATCACACAGGTCAGGGACAGGCTGACGGGTGTGCCGGTCACCTGCGGCAGCTTCGTCGGGGTCTGGTCCCGGTAGGTCCGCCCACCCGGCGCAAGCGCTTCTACCAGGCACCTTGGCCGGGCCAGGAGCGGTCAAGGTGCTCGTCGGGCGTCCGGTACAGTGACGTCTCGGTCCCGCCTCCAGTGCGCGGGTCCACACGTTGCCTTCGCCGGCCTACGTCACCGCACGGACGCGTTTCTGGGGTTGCGCGGCAGGAACGTGCGTGGCGACCAACATCCCGGGCAGGACTTGCATCCAGTGGCGAACCGCATTCATCACACCGCGATCATCGGCGACGGTGTCGAACTCGGCGATGACAACGTCGTGGGCCCGTACTCGGTCATCGTCGGCCCGGCCAGGATCGGCAACGGCAACTGGATCGGCCCGCACGTGAGCATCGGCGGTCCCGCCGAGTACCTGCGCGGCGCGCACCCGGTCGGCTGGGACGGCGAGGTCGAAGGCCCCGGCGTGGTGATCGGCGACGGCAACAAGATCCGCGAGTTCGTCACCGTCAACCAGGGCGTGCACGAGCCGACCAGGCTCGGCGACGACTGCTACCTGATGGGCCGCGCGCACGTCGCGCACGACTGCACGATCGACGACGGCGTGATCCTCACCAGCGCGGTGCAGGTCGCCGGGCACTGCCACGTGTGGGCGGGCTCGAACATCGGCCTCGGCACCGTCGTGCACCAGCGCACCACGATCGGCCCCGGCGCGATGGTCGGCCTCGGCTCCGCGATCCGCAAGGAGGTGGGCGCGTTCACCATCACACTGGGCAACCCGGCCCGCACCTCCGGCATCAACGTCGTCGGGCTGCAGCGCAGGGGATGTGACGACGAGGCCATCGCGGCACTGCAAGGTTTCCTCACCGGCAAGGACCCGGAGCTGCCAGCAGGTCTGCCGGACGAGGTGGCGGCCCTGCTCAAGGCATGGGCCGACCGGGCACCCCAGGACTGAAGGAGAGTCATGTCACTCAACGACCGGCTGCGCACCGTCTTCATCGAGGCGATGCAGCTCGACGCCGACTTCGACGTCGAGAACCTGAAGTACCGCGACATCGACGAGTGGGACTCGGTCGGGCACATGGCACTGGTCGCGGCCATCGAGGACGAGTTCGACGTGCAGTTCGACACCGACCAGGTGATCGACATGAGCTCCTTCAAGGTCGCCGTGGACATGCTGACCACCATGGGAGCCCAGTGACCTCGAACACGGGGATTTTCGCCGAGCGAGTGGCCCTGGTCACGGGCGGGACGCGGGGCATCGGGCTGGCCACCGCGAAGGCGCTGGCAGAGGCGGGCGCCACGGTGGTGATCACCGGCCGGGACGAGACCGTCGCCAAGCAGGTCGCCGAGGAGTTCGGCGGGACCGGGCTCGGCCTTGACGTCGCCGACGCCGACGCGGTGAGCTCCCTGGTCCGGTCCGTTGCCAAGGAACACGGCAGGCTGGACATCGCGGTCGCCAACGCCGGGATCATGGAAGGCGGCCTGCTCGGCATGGTCAAGGCCGACGCCGTCGACCGCACGCTGGGCATCAACGTCGCCGGGACGCTGCACACCGTCCAGGCCGCCGCGCGCGTGATGATGCGCAAGCGCACCGGCTCGATCGTGGTCCTCGCCTCGATCGTCGGCGAACAGGGCAGTGCCGGGCAGACGGTGTACGCCGCGTCCAAGGCCGCCGTGAGCAACATCGCCAAGTCCGCGGCCAAGGAGCTCGGCAGGCACGGGATCAGGGTGAACGCGGTCGCGCCCGGCGTGATCGAGACCCAGCTGACGGCCGACCTGAGCGACGAGGTGCTGGCCGACCGGGCCAAGCAGACCCCGCTTGGCCGCCTCGGCCGCGCGGAGGAGGTCGCCAGGGTGATCCGGTTCCTGGTCAGCGACGACGCGTCCTTCATCACCGGGCAGGTTCTCGGTGTCGACGGCGGACTCGTGCTGTGAGCTCGCTCATCCACCCGGACGCCCGGCTGGTCGACGCGACCAGCGGGGAGGTGACCACCGGCGAGGACCTGTCCGCACGGGTGGCGGCTGTCGCCGAGGGACTGTCCGAGTTCCCGGACGGCGTGGTGTTCGCGCGGATGTCGCAGAGCTTCCGCGACGTGCTGATGTACCTGGGCGCGTTCGAGTCAGGCCGGGCCATCGCGATGATCGACCCGGCACTGGACGAGGACGTGTTCGCCGGACTGGTCAAGCGGTTCCGGCCAGCGGGCATTGTCGGCTTCGGCGCGCCGCCACCCGCGGATGACTACCGCGGGGGTATGGCCCACAGGTGGGGCCGCACCTCGGCGGATGGTGTCAGGCCGCATCCGGATCTGGCCGTCCTGCTGCCGACGAGCGGCTCGACCGGAAACCCGAAGCTCGTGCGGCTGAGCCGTTCCGCGGTCCTGCACAACGCCGAGGCGATAGCGCAGGTGCTGGCGATCGACTCGGATGAGGTCGTCGCGACCAACCTGCCGCTGCACTACAGCTACGGGCTTTCGGTGCTCAACAGCCACCTGTTGCGCGGTGCGACCATTGTGCTGACGGGCGACGGCGTCATGGCGCGTCCATTTTGGACAGCAGTGGAGCAGTACGGGATCACGTCGCTGCCCGGTGTGCCCTACCACTATGAGATGTTGCGGCGGCTGCGGTTCGACCCGGCGAAGTACCCGAGCCTGCGTACTTTGACGCAGGCGGGCGGAAAGCTCCGCGTCGAGCTGGTCACCGAGTTCAACGACAAGATGCGCGCCGTCGGCGGGCGGATGTTCGTGATGTACGGCCAGACCGAGGCCGCGCCGCGGATGTCCACAGTGCCCGCGGACCGGCTCGCCGAGAAGCTCGGCTCGGCCGGGCCCGCGCTGCCCGGCGGTGCCTTCGCCATCCGCGCCGAGGACGGCACGGAGGTCACCGAGCCCGGTGTGGACGGTGAGGTCGTCTACCGCGGCCCGAACGTGATGATGGGCTACGCCGAGAACGAGGCCGAGCTCGCGAATGGCGACGATGTCGGCGGCGTGCTGGTCACCGGTGATCTCGGCCACCTCGACGAGGACGGCTACCTGTACATCACCGGCCGGTTGAAGCGGATCGGCAAGGTGTTCGGGAATAGGGTCAACCTCGACGACCTTGAACAGGTCGTGAAGGGATACGGCCCGGCCGCCGCGGTGCCCGCGGGCGACAAGGTGGTCGTCTGGCTGCAGGACGCCGACGCTGAGGCGTGCAAGGCCGCGGCCAAGACGCTGGCCGAGCGGCTGCACCTGCACGTGACCGGCTTCGACGTGCGGCAGACCGACGACTTCCCCCTGCTGCCGAGTGGCAAGATCGACTATCGGTCCCTGGAGGCCCGGGTATGACCTCGCTGTTCGAGCTCAGCCAAGCCCAGCGTGAGGCGACGCTGCTGCCCCAGCTCACCGAGCTGACCGAGCACCACCGCGCCCACTGCGAGCCCTACGACCGGATCCTCGGTGCACTGGGCATCGAGCGCGGCCGTGCGTTCGGCTCGGTCGCGGATCTGCCGTGGCTGCCGGTGCGGATGTTCAAGAACCACGACCTCAAGAGCGTGCCGGACGCCGACGTGTTCAAGACGTTGACCTCGTCCGGGACGACCGGGACCGGCGCGTCGCGGATCTACCTGGACAAGGACGCGGCAGGCGCACAGACCCGTCAGCTGGGTGCGACGCTGCAGACCGTGCTGGGTGGCAAGCGGCTGCCGATGCTGATGGTCGACACCATCTCGATCATCAAGAACCGCCGGTCGTTCTCCGCCCGCGGCGCGGGTGTGCTGGGCATGGCGACGTTCGGGCGCAACCACGTGTACGTGCTCGACGAGAACGACAAGCCGGATGTCGAGGCGGTCAGGCAGTTCCTCGCCAAGCACGGCTCCGAGCCGTTCCTGATCTTCGGCTTCACCTTCATGGTGTGGCAGTACCTCTACGAGGTCGCCAAGGACCACAACCTGGACCTGTCCAACGGGATCCTGGTCCACTCGGGCGGCTGGAAGAAGCTGATCGACCGGGCGGTGGACAACGCCGAGTTCCGGCGCAGGTTCGCGCAGGACACCGGACTGACCCGGATCCACAACTACTACGGCATGATCGAGCAGATCGGCACGGTGTTCCTCGAAGGACCGTCCGGGAACTCGTTGTACTGCCCCGATTTCGCCGACGTGGTGATCCGCGACCCGGAAACGTGGCAGGAACAGCCGGTCGGCAAGCCGGGCGTGATCGAGGTGATCAGCACGCTGCCGCGGTCCTACCCCGGCCACGTCCTGCTGACCGAGGACCTCGGTGTGCTGAACGGAATCGACGACGGTGACTGGCCGGGCAAGCGGTTCTCGGTGCTCGGGCGGCTGCCTCGCGCCGAGGCTCGAGGTTGCTCGGACACCTTCTCCGGAGGGCAGGCGGCGTGAAGTTGCGGCAGCGTTTCCCGGCAGGCGCGGACATCGAGGCCGACGAGCTGCTCGCCGAACTGGCCGTCGAGCCGGACGGCGGTCCGCTGAAGGTCGGCGACGAGCGGATCATCACCTTCCTGACCGCGTTCGCGCGCAAGCTGCTGGCGCCCGCGGTGGCCCGGCGCTACCCGGAGCTGGCGTCGCTCGGTTTCTTCCTGCGCAAGGGCGAGATCGCGAAGGCGTTGTCGCGCCTGGCCGACGGCGACGCGTCCACGCTGCGGTTCCCGCGCGGGCTCGTCTACCACATCCCACCGGCCAATGTGGACACGATCTTCGTGTACTCGTGGGCGTTGTCGGCCTTGGCGGGCAACCGGAACGTCGTGCGGATCTCGCCGCGCTCGGCCGGTGCCGCTGAGGCCGTTGTGGACGCGCTGAACGAGGCGCTGGCCGACGCGCACCCCGTTGTGGTGCAGACGCAGCGAATGGTCACCTACGACCGCGACGACGCTGTCACCGCGAAGTTCTCGGCGGCGGCGGACCTTCGCGTGATCTGGGGCGGCGACCGGTCGGTGAACGAGGTCCGCAAGCTGCCGTTGGCGCCGCACGCGCGTGACCTGACGTTCCCGGACCGCGCGTCCTTCGCGGTGGTCTCTGTGGACGGTTGGGAAGCCGCTTCGGCTGAGGCCCGCAAGGACGCGGCTGTCGCGTTCTACAACGACTCGTACTGGTTCGACCAGGCCGCGTGTTCCTCGCCGCGGGTGGTGTTCTGGGTCGGCGATTCCGACGCGGCCGAGCGTGGCCGCGAGGAGTTCCGCCGGTTGCTCAGCGAGGTCCTGGTTTCGCGTGGCGAGGTCATCGATCCCGCGATGGCCGTGCAGAAGCGCGTGTCGACGTACGGCGCGGCCGCGGACGGCCTGGCGACCGCGATCCGGTTCGACGGCAACGCGTTGGCCACCCTCGAGCTGGCCGAGCCGACGAACCTGCCGAGGGAATGGCTCGGCACGGGTACTTTCCCGCAGGTCACAGTGGACCGGTTGGCCGACCTGGTGCCCGCGATCCAGCGCAAGGACCAGACGCTCAGCGTGTTCGGGTTCTCCCGCGACGAGCTGATCACCCTGGTGAACACGCTCGCGGGCCGGGGAATCGACCGTGTCGTGCCGTTCGGCTCGGCGCTGACGTTCTCCGCCATCTGGGACGGCTTCGACCTGCTGCACGAGTTCACCAGGCTGACAACGGTTTCCGTCTAGAACCAGCGTTCGAGGACCTGCGCGACACCGTCGTCGGAATTGGCCGCGGTGACCTCGTTGGCGACAGCGAGCACCTCCGGGTGCCCGTTGCTCATCGCGACGCCGTGGCCTGCCCAGGACAGCATCGGGATGTCGTTGGGCATGTCGCCGAACGCGATCACACCGGCCTGCTCGACGCCGAACAGCGTGGCGGCGTCGGCCAGCCCGGTTGCCTTGGTCACACCGATCTTGGAGATCTCCAACAGGCCGCGGCTGGTGGAGAAGGTCAGCGTGACGGCGTCCTTGAGCAGGGGGACCGTCGCGGCCGCCATCTGCTCACTGGTCATGGTCGGGTGCCGGACGAGCAGCTTCACCGAAGGGTGGCCGAGAACCTCGGCTCGCGGCTTGGCCAGCTTGTCCGCGTCGCCCCACGGGCTGATGTAGTCCCGCTCGCCGACGAACGAATCCAGCGTGCCGTTCGGGTTCTGCCGCTCGGTCGCCAGCGCCATCCCCGGCAGCACCTCGTTGAGGACGTTCGCGACGTCGTTCAGCAGGACCGGGTCGAGCGTGTGCGCGGACACGACACGGTCCGCGCCGATGTCGTAGAGCACCGCGCCGTTCGCGCAGACCGCGTACCCGGTGAGGTCCGCCTGCTCGGCGACCGGCGGGATCCAGCGCGGCGGACGGCCGCTGACCAGGAGGAACGGCGTCCCTGTCGCGACCACCCGGTTGACGACGGCCTTGGTTCGGCCGGTGACCTTCTCGGTCACGTCCAGCAGGGTTCCGTCTACGTCCGACGCGATCAGCAGGGGTTTCTCCACACGATCCATCCTGCCTGAACCAGCGGCGCCGACCGAGGCGTGTGATCGCGATCTCCCGAGCGTCCAAATGGCCGTAAGCTGGGCGACGGATAGCCGAAGGCGCTACGGTCGATCATCGTGCGAGTTGGTATCGAAATCCTCCCCGAACACCGTTGGTGGGTCGCTGAGCCCAAATGGCGTGCCGCGGAGGAATACGGCTTCGATCACGCCTGGACGTTCGACCACCTGGGGTGGCGCAGTCTCGTGGACGGGCCGTGGTTCGGTGCCATCCCCACGTTGACCGCGGCGGCCATGGTCACCACGAAACTCCGCCTCGGCACGTGGGTCGCGTCACCGAACTTCCGGCACCCGGTGTCGTTCGCCCGTGAGCTCACGGCGGTCGACGACGTCTCAGACGGCCGCTTCATCCTCGGCGTCGGTGCGGGCGGTGGTGGCTACGACACGACCGTGATGGGCACGCCCCCGCCGCGCAGCAGGGCCGCCCGCTTCTCGGAGTTCGTCGAGTTGTTGGACCTGCTGCTGCGCCAGGACCGGACCAGTTGGCGCGGTGAGTACTACGAGGCCGTCGACGCCCGGTCCTACCCGGGGTGTGTGCAGAAGCCGCGCATCCCGTTCGTCGTGGCCGCCAACGGGCCCAAGGCGATGGCCGTGGCGGCCCGGTTCGGCACAGGCTGGGTGACGACCGGGACGGACCACGAGACGATGGACTCGTGGTGGGCCTCAGTGGCCGAGGTGTCCCAGCGGTTCGCCTCGGTCGTCGACGAGGCCGGTCGCAACCCGGCGACCGTCGATCGCTACCTGAACCTGGACGCCGCGCCGGAGTACGTGCTGACCAGCGTCGAGCACTTCCGTGACGTGCTCGGCCGGGCGGACGCGCTCGGGTTCACCGACGTCACCGTGCCGTGGCCGCGGCACGACGGGATCTTCGCCGGGTCGGAGAAGATGGTCGAGGACATCGCCGCCGAGGTGCTGCCCGCGCTGCGCTGACAGGCCGCGCTACTCCATTCGAGTGACAGGACGGAACCGGTCACCCTCCGGCGACGTCTCTTTGGCGTGTGCCTGCGAGCACACCGGAGGGGGCTTCGGGGGGATGCCCCTGGCGATCGGCCGGGCACGGGCGGGGGAGGCCTGTCGCCGCGTGCGGGCCGCCAGGGGCCACGACACGCAAGGAAGCAGTGCTTGCGCAGGCGTTCTTCCTCGGTTAAAGGGGCTGGTCGAAGGTGGCGGGAATCGAGTCGGTACCCTCTGGGCCCGTGAACTTCGATGGCTATGACCTGGTAATCGTCGGTGCCGGATTCTTCGGTCTCACGGTCGCTGAGCAGACCGCGACCAAGCTGAACAAGCGGGTGCTGGTGCTCGAGCGCCGGTCGCACATCGGTGGCAACGCCTACTCCGAGCCCGAACCCGAGACGGGTATCGAGATCCACAAGTACGGCGCGCACCTGTTCCACACCTCCAACAAGCGCGTGTGGGACTACGTGAACCAGTTCACCGAGTTCACCGACTACAAGCACCGGGTGTACACCAACCACCAGGGCCAGGTGTACCCGATGCCGATGAACCTGGCGATGATCAACCAGTTCTTCGGCAGGGCGTTCACCCCGGACGAGGCGCGCCAGCTGGTCGCCGAGCAGTCCGCCGAGGTCGACGCCAAGGACGTGCAGAACCTCGAGGACAAGGCGATCTCGCTGATCGGCCGGAAGCTCTACGAGGCGTTCATCAAGAACTACACGGCCAAGCAGTGGCAGACGGACCCGAAGGACCTGTCCGAGAGCATCATCACGCGCCTGCCGGTCCGCTACACCTACGACAACCGGTACTTCAACGACACCTACGAGGGTCTGCCGAAGAACGGCTACACCGCGTGGCTGGAGAAGATGGCCGAGCACCCGAACATCGAGGTGCGGCTGAACGTGGACTACTTCGAGATCCGCGACCAGATCCCGGCGGGCACCCCGACCGTGTACACCGGTCCGGTCGACCGCTACTTCGACTACTCCGAAGGCCGTCTCGGCTGGCGCACGGTCGACCTCGAGCAGGAGGTCGTCACGACCACGGGTGACTACCAGGGCACCTCGGTGATGAACTACGCCGACGAGGACGTGCCGTTCACCCGGATCCTGGAGTTCCGCCACTTCCACCCGGAGCGGAACTACCCGACCGACAAGACGGTCATCGTCCGGGAGTACGCGCGCTTCGCCAAGGAGGACGACGAGCCGTACTACCCGATCAACACCCCCGAGGACCGCGCCAAGCTGGAGAGCTACCGCGAGCTCATCAAGGGCGAGGCCAAGGAACGCAACATCATCTTCGGCGGCCGTCTCGGCACGTACAAGTACCTGGACATGCACATGGCCATCGGCTCCGCGTTGAGCGCGTTCGACAACAAGGTGGCGCCGCACCTGACCACGGGCGCGCCGCTCGACGGGTCGTTTGATGCCTGATTCGAAGGAGATCGCCGTCCTCGCCTCGGTGCAGGGCGCGATCGCGACTCCCGCGGTCGTCAAGGTCGCCCGCGGGATGTCGTTCTTCGGCGAACACAGCCTCGGCTGGCTCGCGGTCGGCGCGGTCGGTGCCGCCGTCGACCGCGGCCGCCGCAAGGACTGGCTGGTCGCCACGGGTGCCGTGTTCGCCGCGCACGCCGCGTCGGTCGTCGTCAAGCGCGTCGTCAAGCGGACCCGGCCCGCCCACGACAGCGTCGCCGTGCACGTGGGCACGCCGTCGAAACTGAGTTTTCCGTCGGCCCATGCAACCTCCACGACGGCTGCCGCTGTCCTATATGGGGGACTGACCGGCAAACGGCTATCACCAGTGCTGGTTCCGCCGATGCTCCTGTCGAGGATGGTGCTCGGAGTGCACTACCCGACGGACGTCGTGGCCGGTTCCGTCCTCGGTGCCGCGATCGGTGGGATCGTGCGCCGCAAACTGAACGGCCGAAAGGGACACCATGGGCGGCAAAGTGGACGAGGCGACTGAGGAAGCGGCCGCCCCCAAGGCGTCCGCCAACGTGGTCGGCGGCCTGATCAGGACCGCACGACCACGCCAGTGGATCAAGAACATCCTGGTGCTCGCGGCGCCGTTCACGGCGTCGCGGCTCACCGAGGCCTCGGTGCTGGCCGACGCGGGGATCGCGTTCGTCGCGTTCTGCCTGGCGGCGTCGGCGGTCTACTTCGTCAACGACACGCTCGACGTAGAAGCAGACCGGGCACACCCCAAGAAGCGCAACCGGCCGATCGCGGCGGGGATCGTGCCGACCCAGCTCGCGTGGGTCATCTCGGTGGTGTTGTTCCTCGCCGCTCTGGGCGTCTCGTTCGTGGCCAGCTGGCAGTTGGCCGTGGTGATCGGCGTCTACGAGGTCGTCCAGCTGGGCTACTGCTTCGGCCTGAAGCACCAGACGGTGATCGACCTGTGCATCGTGGCCTCCGGCTTCCTGATGCGCGCCATCGCGGGCGGTGCGGCGGCGGGCATCCCGCTGTCGCCGTGGTTCCTGCTGGTGACGGCGTTCGGCTCACTGTTCATGGTGTCCGGCAAGCGCTACGCCGAGATCACGCTGTTCGAGAAGACCGGCGCGAAGATCCGCGCGTCGCTGGCCAAGTACTCGGCCAGCTACCTGCGGTTCGTCTGGGCGACGTCGGCGGCGGTCGTGATCATGACCTACGGCCTGTGGGCGTTCGAGATCCGCCAGGACCACCACAACTCGGTGTGGTCGTCGGTGTCGATGGTCCCGTTCGTCATCGCCGTGTTGCGCTACGCGGTCGACGTGGACGGCGGCACAGCCGGTTCGCCGGAGGACATCGCGTTGAAGGACCGGGTGCTGCAGATCCTCGGTGTCACCTGGGTCGCGTCGCTGGCACTGGCGGTTTATATCTAAGCTGCGGCGCCATGGAAGAGGCGCCCGGCTGGGCAGCGATCGACAAGGCATGCGCGCGGGTCCACGGCGACGCGAAACCCCAGCACTGGGGAACACTGCTGAAGTGGTCACTGGGCGGGGAGGACCCGCTCGACGGCGTCAGCGCGTACACCAGAGCCGAGCCCACGCCGCACTGGCACTACGTGAGCTACGGCATGTCGGAGCTGTTCGAGAAGGAATCCGAGGACCTGGAAGTCTCCGGCTGGGGCTTCGAGTTCACCTTCCGGCTGGCCCGCGCGGCCGAGGAAACCGAGCCGCCGCTCTGGCCGGCGAACCTGATGCAGAACCTGGCCCGCTACGTCTTCGGAACAGGCAACTGGTTCGCCCCAGGCCACCACATGGACGCAGGCGGCCCGATCGCAGCGGACAACGCCGACTCGCTGATCCGCACAGTCGCATTCATCGCCGACCCCGAACTCGGCGAGATCGACACACCGAACGGCTCCCTGCAGTTCCTCCAGATCGTGGGACTGACCCACGACGAGTACGAGGCAGCGACGGAGTGGAACACCGAGTCCCTGCTCGACCTGCTCCGGCTGCCACTGGCGGTGACCGACATCAACCGCGCCTCACTGCTGACCCCGGAACTGGCCGAGCAAGTCAGAACCGGAGTCGAGCGAGACGGCTCGAACAGCGGCGAACTGATGGTCGACCTCGCCCAATGGGACACCAGCGACGGCGTAACCCTCCGCTTCGGCGTACGGGTGGGCGAGCGCATCGCCCGCACACTGCGCGGCCGGTTGCCGTTCGGCTACGGCCTACTGGTCGCGTCCGGCGAACAGGCCGTCGGATTCCTGCCCGCAGACGAGTTCGCCGCCGAGGAGACCGACGAGGGCGTGCTGACAGTCTCCATCCCCGACTCAGCCCTCGACGACGTGGTCGCGGCACTCCGCCCGGAGGCCGGGCGAACCCCGGTCCCATCGCTGCCAGGCGTGACGATCGAGATCGTCTAGGCCAGAGCAAAGGGATAAAAGAGATGCCTCGCCGGCGGGCAGGCCTCCAAGAGGGACACATACAAACTCTGTTCGCCGAGCCGGTTCGCTTAACCTACGTGGCTTCCTGGGTCGAGTGGGGGGCGCGGGGTGCCCCTCCCGTATGTCCTGCCGGAGGAAACCACGGCGTGCCGGGAGGTCGGTAGGGCCTGCGCTTGGGGTTGGGTTTCGTGGGCCGACCTCCCGACACGCCGTGGTGTGGCTTCGCCCAGGCCATACGGGAGGGACACCCCACGAACCACACCCCTGCGCTGGCGCGCAGGCCGCATGCCTGCGTTGACGTGCGGGCGCACGGTGTTGTCGGCTGCTGCGCTTGTTCACGTGTTGTGCCACCAGGCGGGGTGCTGGTGTGGGTCGCGCGTATGCGCGGTCAGGGGGTGTTGGTGGCGTGCGCGCTAGCGCAGGGGTGGTCTTCGGGTGTGTTCCCTTCCGTATGGCCTGGGCGCAGCCAAACCACGACGGGTCAGGAGGTCGGCCCACGCAAACCGACCCGCAGCGCGGGCGATACCGACCTCTTGACGCGTTGTGGTTTCCTCTGGCAGGCCATACGGAAGGGAACACGCCCGCCTCCCCGACCCACAAAACACTAGAGCGATGGGCCAGCGGCTAGAGATCCTGTGTTCCCCTTTTGGCGGCCTGCCTCCCGGCGAGGGACTGCTTGTCAAGCCAAAAGGCAAGAGAGCCATGGGAAGTGAACAGAGGTGCAAGCCCTGAGCCGCCAACCACGCCACGCGACTGCTGCACGGGCCTATACCCCAAACCAAGTCCGCAACGCCTCGTCCAGACCATCGCCCCCAGCCCACACCACAACACCGTCCGGCCGGACAAGCAGACCGGGCAGATCCGGCTCATCGGAACACTTGGTACTGACGACGTTCACCCGATCCGCAGGAACATCCACATGGACGGGCAGGCCGCCGAGATCAAGCAGCAACCCCCGACCGTCGTGCAGCTGGTCGGCCAACGCGGTGCCGTCGGCGAGCGCCAAGTCCGGAGCGCTGCGGCCGATCAGCGGGTGATCACCGGGCAGGTCGTAGTGCTGCCATACACCGGAAATCATCTTGGCGAAGTACGTGGTCGCGTCCTTCGTGGCGATCAGATCACCAACCACCTTGCGCAGCGCGCGAGCATGCCCGTCTGGCCGCATCAACGCGATCTGGGCGCGAGTCCACTCCAGCACCCACGCACCCAGCGGGTGGCGTTCGGCGGTGTACGAGTCCAGCAGGCCCTCGGGCGCCCAGCCGCGCACGGTCGCGGCGAGCTTCCAGCCGAGATTCACCGCGTCGCCGACGCTCAGGTTCAGGCCCTGCCCGCCGAACGGCGAGTGCACGTGCGCCGCGTCCCCGGCCAGCAGCACCCGGCCGATTCGGTACGTGCTTGCCTGCCTGGCGTTGTCGGTGAACCTGGTCGCCGACTCGATCCCGGTTACTCGAACGTCCACACCGGACACCGCGCGGATGCTGTTTTCCAGTTCTTGCGTGGTTATCTTCGCGTCGCGGTCGATCGGTGGGCCGTCGAACTCCACTGTGAGGATCCGGCCGGGCTGCGGGCCGAAGGCGTAGATCCCGGTCGCTGTCGTGTTCCAGCCGCGGGTGAGCTGCTCGTGACCTTCCATCGTCACGATCGCCTGGTGTCCGGTGATCTCCGGGTCGGTGCCGGGGAAATCGAAGCCTGCCAGCTTGCGCACCACGCTGCGGCCGCCGTCGCAGCCGACCAGCCAACTCGCGTGGAATGTCCGCTCACCCGCTTGCACGGTGACGCCCGTGTCGTCGGCGTCGAACCCGGTCAGCTCGACGCCCCGGCCGATCTCCACACCCAGTTCGGCGGCCCGCCTGCCCAGGATCGCCTCGACCTGCTGCTGGACGATGAAGCCGATGTCACCGGCCGGTCCTCGACCGGCGAACGCCGGGTCGTCGGCGTTGAGGTTGTCGGACGACAGCCAGAGCGCCGCGAAGTGACCGGCGAACTTCGGTGGGACCCGCGCCTTGCCCACGTTGTCGGACGGGTTGCCGAAGAACTTCCCCAGGTTCTCCTCCTGCGCGGCTTGCATCTGCGGCAGCAGGCCGCGCCGGTAGAAGGCCTCGGCGGTCGGGATGTTGATGGCGCCCGCCTTGATCGTCAGATCGGGCTCGGGCAGGCGTTCCAGCACGGCAACGGACAGTCCGTGCAGCCGCAGTTCACAGGCGAGCATCAGGCCGCACGGCCCGGCTCCGGAGATGATCACGTCGTAGGTCATGGCTAAAACTTTACTCGACTCAAAATTTTGTCGAGTATATTTTTGTGATGGCAACTTTGCGGGAGCGGAAGAAGGCGGCGACGCGGCAGCGCATCGCCGACGTGGCCACGTTGATGTTCGTGACACGCGGCTTCGACAACGTGTCCATCGCCGAGATCGCCGAGGCAGCGGACGTGTCGAAGGTCACGGTGTTCAACTACTTCCCGCGCAAGGAGGACATCTTCTTCGACCGCGGTCCGCAGGCCCAGGAGTTGCTCGCCGCAGCCGTCCGCGAGCGCGGGGCGGACGAGTCGCCCGTTCAGGCCGTGCGGCGCCTGTTCGTGAAACAGGCCGAGGCGGGACACCCGCTTGGCGGGTTCCAGGACAGCTTCGTCGCCTTCTGGCGCACGGTGCTGGACTCCGCCGCGCTGCGGGCGCGGGCGCGTGAGGGACTGGACGAACTCGAGGCGTGCCTGGCCGCCGTGATCGCCGAGACCAGCGACGACCCGTCGCCGGAGGTGACTGCGGCCGTGGTCATGGCCGCGTTCCAGGCGGTCTACGCCCAGGGAGTCACCCGGATGCACGCCGGGACCCCGGCGGCCGAGGTCACGGTCGACCACATCGCCGCGGTCAACCGTGCCTTCGACCGCCTGGCGGCCGGAATCTCCTAGAAGGGGAGCTTGCGGAAGATCGGCCGTGGCACGTGCCGCAGGATCGACATCACGCCACGGAACGCGGCGGGCGCCCACACCTGCTCGCGACGCGCGCGCACGGCGTTGACGATGATCTCGGCCACCTGGTCGGCGGTCTGCGACAGCGGCGCGGGCTTCAGGCCCTCAGTCATCTTGGTGCGCACGAAACCGGGCCGGACAACCGTGACGGTCACGCCATGGTCCTTCAGCGCGTACGTCAGGCCCGTGTAGAACGCGTCGAAACCGGCCTTGGTCGAGCCGTACACGAAGTTCGACCGGCGGGCCCGCTCACCGGCGGCCGACGACAACGCGACCAGCGAACCGTGCCCCTGCTTGCGCAGACGCTCGGCCAGCGGCACACCGATGGTCACCGCCGCCACGTAGTTGATCTCGGCGAGCTCACGGGCGACATCCACGTTCGTCCAGGCTTCCTCCTGGTCGCCGAGGACACCGAACGCCACGACCGTGACGTCGATGTCGCCGTCCGCGAACGCCTTCTCGATCACCTCGGTGTGCGTGTCCGGCTGTCGCGCGTCGAACGGCAACGTGCTGACCGTTGCGCCCGCGTCACGCAACCGCGCCGCGGCCGCGTCCAGACGGTCCGACGGGCGACCCGCCAGCGTGACCCGCAGCGACGGGCGGGTGCGGGCGTAGCGCTCGGCGACCGCGAGACCGATCTCGGAGGTGCCGCCGAGCAACAACAGGGACTGTGGGCTACCAACCGCGTCGATCACGTGAGCCTCAACCTTCTGGCCATATCGGAGACAAAGATTCCGTTCGGGTCGACCTCGGCACGCACCTTGCGCCACTCGTCGATCCGGGGGTACATCCGCTGGATTCCCTCTGGCGTCGCCCTGGACTCCTTGGCCAGGTACAACCGGCCACCGGTACCGAGCACGAGGTCGTCGAGTTCCGCGCACAGTTCAGCGAGCCCCGGCCGGACCGGCAAGTCGACAGCCAGAGTCCACCCCGGTTGGGGGAACGACAGCGGCGCCCGGTTGCCCGCGCCGAAGCGCTTGAGCACGTTCAGCGCGGACACGTGCCCGGTCTCGACCATCAGCTGCACGCTGCGCTTGACCGCGTCCTCATGGCCGAACGGGATCACGTACTGGTACTGCAGGAAACCGCGCGGCCCGTACAGCCGGTTCCACTCGCCCGCGATGTCCAGCGGGTGCAGGAACATCGTGATGTTCTGGATCGCGCCGTGTTTCGTCGGCGACTTGCGGTACCAGAGCTCGCAGAACATCCGCGCGGTCAGCTTGTTCAGCATTCCCGGCGGGAAGACGTTCGGCACGGTCAGCAGCTGCGGGGCGTCGAACTTCAACGGGTTGCGGCGCAGCTTCTTCGGCAGGTCGTCGAGCGTGGCGTGGTTGGCCCTGGTCAGGATGCCGCGGCCGAGGTGCGGGCCGGAGATCGTCGAGTCGAACCACGACACCGACTCCAGGTACTTCTCGTCGTCGACCGACTGGCGGGCCATCAGCTCGTCCAGGTTGTCGATCTGGTCGGTGTCGACCCTGAAGTACGCCGTCTCGACCCGGTTGAGCTTCAGCTTCGCCCGCACGACGACGCCGGTCAGGCCCATGCCACCGGCAGTGGCCCAGAACAGCTCGTCGTCCTGTGTGAGCGTGTGCACCTGGCCGTCCGCGGTGACCAGGTCCATCGACTCGACGTGCTCGCAGAAACTGCCTTCCACGTGGTGCGCCTTGCCGTGGATGTCCGCGCCGATCGCGCCGCCGACGCTGACCTGGCGCGTGCCCGGCAGCACCGGCAGCCACAGGCCGAACGGCAGCAGCCTGCGCATCAACGTGTCGAGGCTGACGCCCGCGTCGGTGTCCACGACCGCGGCGTCCGCGTCGATGGAATGGACTCGGTCGAGGCCGGTCACGTCGATGACCAGACCGCCCGCGTTCTGTGCAGGGTCGCCGTACGCACGACCGAGACCGCGGGCGATGACACCGCGCTCGTCGACGTGCCGCAGCGACTCGATGACTTCCTGGACGGTCCGCGGGGTGACGACACGCGCGGCGCTCGGCGCGGTGCGTCCCCAGCCGACCAGCGTTCGCAACTCGGGATCCACCCGGCTCAGCGTACCGACGGCGGACTTCTACACTGCTTGGGGCGCCGAGCAGTGAGGAATCATGGTGACGGCAGTGGACACAGACTCTCCCACCGGTGCACGCAGTGTGGGTCTGCTCACCCAGCTCGGCCGGTTCGTCCTGGTCGGCGGGTTGTCCGCGATCGTGGACTACGGCGTCTACCAGGGCCTGCTCGCGCTGGGCACGTGGGTGCACCTGGCCAAGGCGATAAGCTTCATCCTCGGAACCACCACCGCCTACCTGCTCAACCGGCGCTGGACGTTCAACGCCAGCGGAGGTGCCGCGCCGGTCACGAAGTTCCTGGTGCTCTACACCGTGACGTTCTTCGTGAACGTCGGCGTGAACGCGCTGATGCTGCAGGTGCTCGGTGAATTCCGGTGGGAACACACCGTGGCGTGGGTGATCGCCCAGGGCACGGCGACAGTGATCAACTTCGTGATGCTGCGGACCGTGGTGTTCAAGCAGTAGAGCCGTCCTGGAGGACTGAGGCGCGATGCCCGGTAGAACCGCACCGGCCCGTGGCAAGACGACAACCAGCCGTGCACAGGCCAACGGCAGCGCACCGCGGCCAACCGGCCTGGTCACCCAGCGCGCGCTGTTCGGTGGCCCGTCGCCACTGGTCAGCGATGACCTCTACGCACAGGTCAGCGCCGGGGCAGCCGAGCGTTCCCGCGACAGCGTGACCGTCGAGCCGTCGTCCGCCGTGTCGATGAACACGTACTTCGGCCGCTTCCCGGCGAGCTACTGGCAGCGCTGGACCGTCGTGCGCGAGGTGTCCATCGAACTGGTCGCCACCGGCGCCGGTCGGGTGACCGTGCACGCCTCGGACTACGAAGGCGTCTCGCGGACCGTCGCCTCGTCCGTGGTGTCCGCCGACGGGCCGATCACGTTGTCCGCCAAGCTCGACCGGTTCATCGACGGCGGCGCGCTGTGGCTGGACATCGAAACCGGCGTCGGCCAGACGCTGACCGTGTCCGGGGTCCGCTGGACCGTAGCGCCACCGGAGGCCCTGCGCCCGACGTCCGTGGTCATCTGCACCTGCAACCGTGCCGACGACTGCCTGAACACGTTGGAAGCACTGGCCTCCGACCCGGAAGCGCTGTCGGTCCTCGACACGATCTACGTCGCCGACCAGGGCACGGACACGGTCGACTCCCGTGCGAAGTTCGCCGACGTGTCGAGGAAACTCGGCGCGAAGCTCTCCTACATCCAGCAGCCGAACCTGGGCGGAGCCGCGGGATTCACGCGCGGGTTGTTCGAGGCGGCCAAGCAGTCCGACCACGCGAACGTCCTGTTCATGGACGACGACGTGCTGCTGGAACCGGACATCGCGATCCGGCTGACGGCGTTCGCCAACCGCACCGCGCACCCGGTGATCGTCGGTGGCCAGATGCTGAACCTGTTGCACCCCAACAATCTTCATGTCGGCGCGGAGTACGCGGACCTGGAAGGCCTCGCTGCGGGACGGGTGTCCGAAGGCGCGCTGTCCAACGCTGACCTGCTCGGCGTCGACGCGGAGACCGGCAGGCCCAACCGCCAGGAAAGGCGTGTCGAGGCGGGCTACAACGGCTGGTGGTCCTGCCTGATCCCGACCGAGATCGTGCAGGCGGTCGGCTACCCGCTGCCGGTGTTCTTCCAGTGGGACGACGCCGAGTACGGCTACCGCGCCAAGGCGGCGGGCTTCGCCACAGTGACGCTGCCGGGCGCGGCCGTGTGGCACGCGGACTTCATGTGGAAGGACTGGGACGACTGGCACCGGTACTTCAACCTGCGCAACTCGATGATCACCGCGGCGCTGCACAGCCCGTTCAACACCAAGCGTGTCGCCCGTGTGATCGCCGCCCAGCTGACGCGGTACCTGCTGTCGATGCAGTACGGCCTCGCCGCGACGATGCTGAAGGCAGTGGAGGACTACCTCGTCGGCCCGTCGGTACTGCGGGACGGCGGCGCGGCCGTGGTCGCCGAGATCCGCGCACTGCGCGCCCAGTACCCGGACACGTTCCGGCACAGCCCGGCGGACGTGCCGGAGCTGCGCAACGGTGAGCTGCCGCTGATCCCCGCGGGCCCGTCGCCGAGGAACAAGCCGGTGCAGCTGCTCAAGCAGATCACCAACCAGCTGCTGGGCAAGCACTCGCTGGAACGCGGCGCGGTCAGCCTGGAGGACGCGACCTGGTGGCACGTCTCGAGGTTCGCGAACGTGGCGGTCACCGACGCCTCGCAGGAGGGCGTGCGGCTGCGCAAGTACGACCGTGAGCTGATGATGAAGCTGGGCAAGCAGTCCGCGGCCGTGCTCCGCCGTTTCATGGCGGAGGGCAACGTGGTGCAGCAGCAGTACAAGGACGCGATGCCGGAGCTGACCAGCCGGGAGAACTGGCAGCGGCTCTACCAGCTCTGAGTTTCAGCGGGCCGTCGCCAGGGCGGTGGCGGCCCGTGCCACGTTGTCCATGCCCCGTCGCGCCTGCTCGCGGTCGCCGTGGACGAGGGCCTGGAGCATGACGCCGTCGAGCCCGGAGACGATGAGGTGGGCCAGGTCCCGCACCGGGCAGGCGATCGTCTCGCCGGACTTCTCGCTCGCGATGGCGAGGAACTCCTCGGTGCGGGCCAGGTAGAAGTCGTAGAGCGCGCGCCCGAGGTGGGCCGCGGCGGGGGTGCGCATCGCGTACAGGCTGAGCTCGTACTGCGCGCGGTGCACGGCCTCCTCGGCCTCGAACGCCGTCCAGTAGATGCCAACCAGGCGCTGGAAGAGCTCGGCCAGCGACTCGCTCCGCGGCGCGAGCACGTGTTCGTCGACCAGGCGCTCGAAGTCCTTCTGCCCCTGGGTGAACAGTGACTCCAGTACCGCGGTCAGCACTTCGTCCTTCGTGGTGAACACGTAGTGCAGCGTGGCCAGCGGCACGCCCGCTTCTTTGGCGATGACGCGGGTGCTGGCCCCGGCCACTCCTTCGCGCGCGATGACCGCGGTGGCGGCCTCGATGATCTGCACGCGACGAACCGCGGCGGGCACATGCGCCATCCACAACCTCCAAGTTAGTCGTTCGACCGACTATATCGGCTCGCGCTGACCGGGGCCAGGTGATCCACAGCACTGAGTCGATCGATTGACTTAGTCGTTCGACCAAGTCCAGGGTAAGTGCTGTGAGCAGGCAACTTCACGGACGCGGAGGTCGGGGATGAGCAGTACCACGGATCAGGTGAGGCCGGTCTCCGGCCGGTTCTCCGCAGCGGTGCTGATCGCCGCGGTGGGGCTGCACACCGGCCTGCTCGCCCCCAACGGCCTGCTGGTGGCCCGGCACCTGGAACAGATCGACCCGGCGGGCAAGGTGGCCGCCCTCGGCTGGGTGGTCGCGGCCGGATCGCTGGTGGCCAGCGTGATCGCGCCGATCGCGGGCGTGCTGTCGGACCGGACACGGTCCAGCTGGGGGCGCAGGCGGCCATGGGTCGTCGGCAGCGCGGCCGTGGCGGCGCTGAGCCTGGTCCTGTTGGCGTACCAAACCGAGATCTGGCTCGTGCTCGTGCTGTGCTGCGTCGCCCAGGCCGCCTTGGCCGTGCTGCTGTCCGCGTTGAGCGCGCTGATCCCCGACCAGGTGCCGGTCAACCAACGGGGTCGCATCTCGGCGTTGCTGGGACTGGCGCAACCACTGGGCGCGATGCTCGCCACGGTGCTCGTCACCGCGATCTTCGCCGACGTCTTCGACGGCTACCTGATCCTGGCGGCTGTGCTGGCAGGGGCGACCGCGCTGTTCGCCGTGCTCGTCGACGAACCACCGGTCACCACCGCGCAGACCGGCAAGCGAGTGTCCGTATTGGACGGTCTGAGGTTCAGCGCGTTGGCGGACAGGGACTTCGCGCTGTCGTGGGTCGGCCGGTTCCTGGTCATGCTCGGCACAACCGCTGCCGTGCTGTACTTCCTGTACTACCTGTCCGACGAACTGCGCTACCAGGAGATCTCCGGCGAGCCCGCCGAGGCCGGGATGCTGTGGCTGACCGTCGTCTTCGGCATGTGTTGCATCGTCGGCGCGCTCGTCGGCGGTTCGTGGTCGGACCGGGTCGGGCGGCGCAAGCCTTTTGTCGCCGCGTCAGGTGTGACGATGGCCGCGGGCTGTCTGCTGCTCGGCGCCGTGCTGCACTGGCCGTCCACCATCGCCGGGGCGGCCCTGCTCGGCGTCGGATTCGGCGTGTACACCTCCGCCGCAACCGCCCACATCACCCAGGTGTTGCCCAGTCGCGGCAACGGTGCTCGTGACCTGGCCGTGGTTTCCGCGTCGAACACCATCGCCCAGGTTCTCGCCCCGTTGATGGCGGCACCCGTGATCGCTCTCGCCGGTAGCTACCGCGCTCTCTACGTGCTGGCCGGAGTCCTCGCGCTCGGCGGGACATTGCTCTCCCTGCCGGTCCGCGGCGCTCGTTGACCCCACCCCCACCCCAAGGAGGAAACACATGAACACGTGGAAGAACTGGGCAGGCAACCAGAACGCCGCGCCGAGGATCAGCATCGACGTTCGCGACACCGACGACATCGTCGACGCGGTCACAGCGGCGGCCCAGCGCGGCTGGCGGGTGAAGGCGGCGGGCAGCGGACACTCGTTCACCGGCATCGCCGAGCCGACACACGCCCATCTGAGGATGCACGGACACAGCGGGATCGTCTCGATCGACAACAAGACCGGCCGCGCCCTCGTGCGGGGCGGCACCACGCTGCACGACCTGAACAAGGCGTTGTGGGAACAAGGCCGAGCGTTGGCGAACCTCGGCGACATCGACCGGCAGACCATCACCGGAGCGATCGCCACGGCCACTCACGGGACAGGGGAACGTTTCGGCAACCTCTCGACCCAGGTCGCCGCCATGGACATCGTCCTGGCTGACGGTGCGCTGGTCACCGCTTCTCCCAGCGAGACCCCGGAGTTGTTCGAGGCAGCCAAAGTCGGCCTCGGCGCGCTCGGCGTGATCTCGACCGTGACTCTGGAGACCGTGCCAGCCTTCCTGCTGCGTTCCGAACAGCAGGCGGCTTCGCTGGCGGAGACGCTGGAGGGGCTTGACGAGACGGTGGCGTCTTCGGATCACTTCGAGTTCTTCTGGCTCCCGCACACGGAGGTCGTCTACACCAAGCGCAACACCCGGCTTGCTCTCGATGAGGGGACTGTTGGTGTTGAGCAGTCCGGCGACGGCCTTACCGACGGGGAGTTGCCACCGGCGGCTGAGACGGCGCTGGAAGCGTTGCGGGGGCTGGTTACCGCTGTTCCCGCTGCGATTCCGGCGGTCAATCAGCTGATCACGTCTCTGATCACGCCCTCGGTTCGGACTGACTGGTCCTACAAGGTGTTCGCCACCAACCGTGACGCGCGGTTCGTCGAGATGGAGTACGCCGTGCCGCGCGAGGCTGTGCATGCGGCTTTTGCCGAGCTCAGGGCTTTCGTTGATCGGCAGGGGTATCGGATTCCCATGCCGATGGAGGTTCGCTTCACCGCCGCCGACGATGTGCCGCTGTCGACCGCCACTGGGCGGGCCACTGCCTACATCGCGGTTCATCTACTGCTGGATCAGGACTACGACACGATGTTCCGTGCTGTCGAGCCTGTGCTCGCGGCTCATGACGGGCGGCCGCACTGGGGGAAGATCCACTTCCTGTCGGCAGGGGAGTTGGCTGGCCGGTATCCGCGTTTCGGCGATTTCGTGGCACTTCGGGACAAGGTTGATCCCAGTGGGCGGTTCGGCAACCCTTACCTCGATCGCGTTCTGGGCACTGCGCCGGGTGCTGCCCAGTGAGCTGCGCCCACCTCGCCCCAAGAAGACATGCCCCCACCCAACCCGGGCAGGGTTCCGTCAAAGCCGGGCTTTGCGCGCAAAGCAAGCGCAAGAGAGCAAGCGCAAGAGAGCAAGCGCAAGAGAGCAAGCGCAAGAGAGCAAGCGCAAGAGAGCAAGCGCAAGAGAGCAAGCGCAAGAGAGCAAGCGCAAGAGAGCAAGCGCAAGAGAGCAAGCGCAAGAGAGCAAGCGCAAGACGGCAAGCGCAAGCGGGCAAGCGCGTAAGAGGTCTTGCGCGTAAGTGGGCAAGCGGGTGGGAGGTCTTGCGCGTGAGCGCGTGGGTGGGGTTCGTGGTTGGTTTCCTCCCGTATGGCCTGGGCGTAGCCATACCATGGCGTGTCGGGAGGTCGGCCTACGCGACTGGCGTGCGCAGCGCGAGGCGGTACCGATCTCCCGGCACGTCGTGGTTTCCTCTGGCAGGCCGTACGGGAGGGGACCGACCACGCCCCTCTGGACCCGGGAAGTCACGTGGGCTGAGCCAACCGGGTGGGCAGACCATGGGTTGGTTTCCCTCTTGGAGGCCTGCCGTCCGGCGAGGACCTGCTCTTCGAGCCACGAGCGAACTCGAGCGCCGGGAACAAGCCCGACACAGCGGGCATCACAATCACGTCCGTGAGGCGGGCCTTCGGCGATGGCCGCACACACGGTGCCAGCAGTAGTCACGCGGCTGTGGCAGTCATGCGGCTGTGGTCACGAGATGGCTGCAACCAGGTGGTGGTGGCACACGAGATGGCCGCAGACACACGGCGGCTGCACACACGCGGCAGCAGCAACGCGGCTGCCGCAGTCACCCGGCTGCCTCAGCCACGAGATGCCGCAGCCACGCGACAGCCGCAGCCACGAGATCGCCGCACTCACATGTCAGCGGGGGAAAGAAAAGAGATGCCTCGCCGGCGGGCAGGCCTCCGAGAGGGGACACAAAGACCTCTTCGTTTCTCGTGCCGGTTGGCTCAGCCCACGTGATTTCCCGGGTCGAGTAGGGGGCGCGGGGCGCCCCTCCCGTATGGCCTGCCGGAGGAAACCACGGCGTGCCGGGAGATCGGTAGGGCCTGCGCTGTGGGTCGGTTTGCGTAGGCCGACCTCCCGACACGCCGTGGTATGGCTACGCCCAGGCCATACGGGAGGGACACCCCACGAACCACACCCCTGCGCTTCGCGCGCGCAGGCCGGAAACCCCACCCGCCTAAGGGCATTGCCCCACTCGACCCCAAGAAGACATGCCCCCACCCAACCCGGGGGGCGTCCCTGCTCCAGTCTATCGGTAATAAGGCCTGGTCAACGGGTTACCGACGAGTTGTGGACAACTGGATTTGACAACGGTCCGTTCGTGCGCTTTTGCCGTCGCGCGAACGGACCGCTCGTTCCGGTGCTGTCCGGTCAGGCTTTGAAGCCTCGGGTGTTCTTCGCCGCGCTGCCGTAGACCCTTGACAGGGGTGGGAGTTCGTCGAAGTGGGCGGTGGCCACGTGGGCGAAGTTGATGGTTACCTGTGCGCCGTCCTCCAACTCCGGGGTGTCCACTGCGCCGGATGTCATCAGTGTTTGGAGCCTGGGTGTCAGTTCCTTCGCGGCCGCTGCCGACAGCGCGTACACCAGTGGTTCACCGCCGCTGGCCAGGTGCAGCACCAGTGCGTTCTTCTTGGGCTCGCTCATGTACTCACTCCAGCACCGGGTTTTCCCGCAGGCAACTCGGGTTCACCCTCAGCTGATCCGCTCTCGGCGGAATAGTTGATGACCAGCGCGACACCCAGCATCAGGGCTCCGATCAGGCCGGTGGTGCCGAGGCTTTCGTCGAAGAACAGGACTGACAGCACCGTCGCGGTCAGTGGTTCCAGTACGGCTGCCAGTGCTGCCGCGACCGCGTTCACCCCGCGCAAAGCGGCCAGATACAGGCCATACGCGACTGCGGTGGGGACTATGCCGAGGAACGTGACTGTGAGGAGGACGTTCGGCTGCATCGGCAGCGTCATGCCGAGGGGGAGGGCTATGGGCAGGAGGAACAGGCCGCCGAGGAGGAGGCCCAACGAGATCGTGGGGCCGGGAGGGAGGACTGGGCGGCGGTTGATCACTGTGAATGTCGCGAACCCGCTTGCCGCGGTCAGGCACATCAGGATTCCCAGCACCGTACTCCCGGTGTCCCGGGTGGACGGCGTTCCGGCCAGCAGTGCCAGTCCGGCGAGGGCTGCCACGATGCACAACGACGTGCGTGCGCTGGGCAGGCGGCGGGCTCGGATCGCTGTGAACACCGCGAGGAGTACGGGTGAACTGCCGATCGTGACCAGGGTGGCGAGGCTGACCGAAGTCATGGCGACGCCACCGAAGTAACTAGCCTGGAAGATCGCCAGCAGTCCGCCGGCCGCCAGCAGTCTGCGGATCACTGCCTTCGTGAGTTTCAGGCGCCGGATTTGTCCGACTAGTGCCACTGTCGCGATGGTTCCGCCGATCAGCAGTCGGTACGCCGCCACTGCGAGCGGGTGCAGGCCCGCCAGGTCCTGCAACAGTGCGCCTGTCAGGCCGCCGGTTCCCCAGAGCACGCCTGCGACGATCAAGAACAGCTTGGTAGACAAAGGAAAACGCTCCAACGCAGGAGGAACATGGGTATGTTCTTCTGCGGGGCGATCAGGCATGTTTCCCCGCACGCGAGCTCATGCCGCGCGTGTGGGTGCGTGTGCTCAGCCCCGCCTAGGCGGCGGGCGGCGGGGTGATCGGAAACATGCGGTGCACGTCAAGGACACTAACTCCCGTGTCAAGCTTCATTGGAGTGAACCTCTTATCGGGCGACACACTCTCGGTAGATCCACTACTGTGCGTAGCGTGCAATAGTCCGGTCCGGACCGTGGATCAATGCGACATCCGGTGGAGTGACCAGCGGCAATCGGGTGCTTTTCGTCATTTTCTGACAGACCGCTGTCGGATACCCGACAGTAGGAAGTGCGTGCAGTCGTCTAATTGGCAGGCTGAACCCTCGAACGGCGGATCGACCTGTCGTTCGTTTCGTGCGGAAATTATTTCCTCTCGGGCGCGAATGACTGAAATGACGACGGGGAGGCGCTTGCCGGCATGGATCTGCGTTATGAGGCTTTCTGTTTCGCGGATCGTTACTTCTACGACGCCGATGGTTACGGAATCGAGACGATTGAAAGCTGGGTCAGCACACTTTCCGGTTGCGGCCCCGACTGGCGCCGGTTCGACCGCGGCGACTGGCACGTCTGTCTCCCCGACGGTGTCGACCTGCCGATGCAGGGCTGGAAGGTGCACGTGGCCGCGACCGGCGCCGATGCGGCCGCGGTGCTCGAAGTGGTACGCCCATACTGCTTGTCCGCCCGGCTGCCGTTCAAATTCCTGCGCTCGCCCCGCGTTTTCGCTAACCGCAACGCGAAGTATGCCGATCGGTCGGCAAGTGGGAAATTGATCACGATTTACCCGGTTGCGAATAACGATCTGAAACGCGTACTCGACGACTTGTCAGCCCGGCTGGCCGGTCTGCAGGCGCCGCGCATACCAGGTGACGTCCGGTATCGCGAGGGTCCGCTTTACATTCGTTTTGGTGGATTTGTCGAACGTATGATCACAGACCCGCGTGGTGTGTGCGTCCCGGCGTTGCAGCGGCCGGACGGCGAGGTGGTGCCCGAACCGCCGGGAGTGCCCGACTGGGTCGAAATCCCTGTTTTCCTCAAGTCGTACGTCAACACAGAGCAACCGCGTGAGGCGACCCGCTACCAGGTCACCAAGGTCCTGCAGCAGACCAACGCTGGCGGTGTGTACCTCGCCAACCGGCGCAGCGACGGCAGTCAGGTCGTGCTCAAGGAAGCCCGGCCGCACACCGGCCTCGACCAGGACGGCGCCGACGCGGTCACCCGGCTCGACCGCGAGGCCCGCACCCTGATCCGGCTGGCCGGAGTGCCGGGCGTGCCCGAGTTGCACGGCCGGATCTCGGTGGTCGGCAACGAGGTCCTGCTGCTGAGCCCGATGCCCGGCGTGCCGCTGTCGCGCTGGCTCGCCCGCAACTACCCGCTGACCCAGCGGGACCTGACGAAGACCGACCGCAGCCGATACGTCGAACGCGTGCTCGCCCTGCTGGCGCGGGTCGAGCGCGTCCTCTCCGACGTGCACCGCCGCGGCCTAGTGTACGGGGACATCAACGACCGCAACATCCTCGTCGACGAGGACGACTCGGTGTCCCTTGTGGACTACGAGCTGTCGTTCCCCGCGGTCGACCGGCGCAGGCCCGGCGGTGGCACACCGGGATTCCGCGCGCCGGACGACCGGACCGGCTACGAAGTCGACCGGTACGCCTTCGCCGTGTTGCGGCTGTGGATGTTCCTGCCCATGACGGCCGTGCTCGACCTGGCGCCGGACAAGCTCGCCGACTTCGTCCGACAGGTCCGCAAGCGGTTCGACCTCCCGTTGGGCTACCTCGAAGAAGTCCTCGCCGAACTTCGGCCGCGGTCGGCCCGTTCGGCACGCAGGCGCAACCCGATCGACCAGCCCGAGGTCAACTGGGCGTCGGTGCGCCGGTCAATCGCGGACGGCGTGCTGGCCAGTGCCACGCCACACCGCGGCGACCGCCTGTTCCCCGGTGACATCCAGCAGTTCGCCGTCGGTGGCACCGGATTCGGCCACGGCGCCGCCGGTGTGCTGCACGCGTTGGACGTGTGCGGCTTCGGCCGGTTTCCCATGCACGAGAAATGGCTCGTCGACGCGGTCCGTCGGCGCACGCCCGCGACGGCGGGATTCTGGGACGGCGCGCACGGCACGATCCACGTCCTCGACAACTTCGGCTACCACGACGAAGCCGACGAGCTCATCGACAGGGTGGACCCCCAACTGCCGTCGATCACCGCGCACGGCATGCGATCCGGGCTCGCCGGGATCGGGCTCAACCTGCTGCACCTCGCGGCCAGCAGGCAGGACGCCGGGCACCTGTGGCACGCGATCGAACTCGGCGACCGGCTGACCACCATGCTGGAGAACCCCGCCCGTGGCCGCGCCGGGCTGATGCACGGCTGGTCCGGCCCGGCACTGCTGTTCATCAGGATCTTCGAACGCACACGTGACCGCGGCTGGCTGGACCACGCGGAACTGGCGATCCGCCGCGACCTGATGGAGTGCGCCAGGACACCGGACGGTTCACTGCAGGTCCGCGACCGGCAGAGCATGTTGCCGTACCTGGAGGTCGGCAGTGCGGGCATCGCGATCGCGATGGAGGAACTGCTGACCACGTGGCCGGGCGCGTCGGTGGCGAGTGACCTGCCGAGGCTGCGGCGCGCGCTGCTGGCCGAGTTCGTGATCCAGCCGGGGCTGATGCTCGGCCGGGCCGGGCTGATCGGCGCGCTCGCGGCCGGGCTGCGGCGCGATCCGGACCCGCTGGCTTCGCGGGCCCTGGACCAGCACCTCGACTGGCTCGCGCTGCACGCCGTTTCCTACCAGGGACATGTGGCATTCCCCGGGACGCACCTGTTCCGGCTGTCCATGGACGTCGCCACCGGCAGCGCGGGTGTGCTGCTGGCGCTCGCGTCCGCTTTGGACGGTGTGCAGCTGTTGCCTTTTCTGACCGACTACAGCGCGCTCTCGGTGTTCGGTCTGGCCAGTGTCAGTGGCGGAAGAAGCGTTCGCGTTGGCCCTGGCGGACGAGCTTGAGCCACTGGACGAACGCCTTGGGGTCCTTGCGGACGGTCAGGAAGTACAGGCCGAACCGCAGGACCTCGAGCGCGCCGATCTTGCGCATCCCCGGCTGGGACAGGATGTAGCCGCGGTTGCGGTACGTGTAGTAGCGCTTGATCTCGTTGTCCGGGTCCTGCGCGTGGAACCGGCCGCCGAGCATCGGCTTGAACTCGTCCGAGCCGTCCGGGTGCAGGTACGACACGCGCAACGACGTGCCGAACGGCAGCCCGGACCGGACCAGCCTGCGGTGCACCTCGACCTCGTCGCCGCGCACGAACAAGCGGTAGTCCGGCACACCGACAACGTCCAAAGTGGACGCACGGAACAGCGCGCCGTTGAACAGCGAGGCGATACCGGGCAGGAAGTCCGTGCCCAGTTCGGACGTGTGCCGCTTCCAGGTCAGCCCCCGGCGCAACGGGAACGCCAGCTGCTCCGGCGTGTTGATGTTCGTGACCATCGGGGAGATCTCGGCGAGCCCGCGCTTCTTGGCCTCGCTCAGCAGGACCTCGAGCACGTTCTCGTCAGCGGGCCTGCCGTCGTCGTCGGCCAGCCACACCCACTCGGCGCCCATCGCGAGCGCGTGCAGGATGCCCAGCGCGAAACCACCGGCGCCACCGAGGTTGCGGTGCGAGACCAGGTATGTCGACGGTACGGCGGCCGCGTTGACGAGGTCCTCGACCGGCTGGTCCGGCCCGTTGTCGACGACGATCAGGTGGTCCGGCGGGCGGGTCTGCGCGCCGAGGATCTTCAGCGAGTCCACGAGCAGCTCACGCCTGTGCCGCGTGACCACGACGGCGACGACGGAGTCCGGTCCCAGCGCTGGGTTCATCGGGAATCGCCACCCAGGGTCACGCCGAGGCGCTCGAGCATCTCCTGGCTCAGGTTCTCGTACGGATCTCTGCCCTTGTAGGCGGTCAGGACCTCACGCAAGCTGCCCTGCATCTTCATCCGGCCGCCGTCCATCCAGATCGCGGAGCTGCACAGCTCCATCAGCAGGTCGTCGGAGTGCGACGCGAACACCAGCAGGCCGGAGCGCTTCACCAGGTCGGTCAGCCGGTCGCGGGCCTTGTCCATGAACGCCGCGTCCACCGCGCCGATGCCCTCGTCCAGGATCAGGATCTCCGGGTCGATCGAGGTCACGATGCCCAGCGCCAGCCGCACGCGCATACCCGTCGAGTACGCCCGCAGCGGCATCTGCAGGAAGTCGCCGAGTTCGCTGAACTCCGCGATGTCGTCGATCTTCGCTTCCATCTGCTTGCGGCTCATGCCGAGGAAGAGGCCCCGGATCATGATGTTCTCGATCCCGGAGATCTCCGGGTCGAGGCCGACGCCGAGGTCGAAGACCGGCGCGATCTTGCCGACGATCTTCGAACCACCGGTGATCGGCTCGTAGATCCCGGCGAGCACGCGCAGCAGGGTGGACTTGCCCGCGCCGTTGTGGCCGACGAGCGCGACTCGGTCGCCGTCCTTGAGCGAGAGGGTGATGTCCTTGAGGGCCTCGATCACCGGGATCCGGCTTTCGGTGCCGATCGTGCCGCCGACCTTGCCGAGTACCGCCTTCTTCAGCGAGCGGCTCTTGGCGTCGAAGATCGGGAAGTCGACCGAGGCGTTCCAGACGTCGATGCTGACCATGTGCTGTCCTGCCTCACTCAGACCCAGTAGGGGACGCGCGCGCGGTAGTTGCGCATTGCCACAAGTGCCAAGAGCCAGCCGACGATCGTGACCACACCCACGACCGCCCAGTGGTGCCAGCTCTGCGTGTTGCCGATCAGCGGCGCCCGCAGGATCTGGATGAAATGGTAGAAGGGGTTGAGCTCGGCGATCAGGTGTCGCCAGTCGCCGCCGCCGAACCTGGTGAGCAGGTCGGGGGTCCACACGATCGGCGTGCCGAAGAACGCGAGCTGGATCAACGCGCCGATGACCTGCGGGATGTCGCGGTAACGGGTCGAGATGACACCGAACAGGAGCGCCACCCACACGCCGTTGACCGCGAGCACGAAGAACGCGGGGATGGCCATCACTATCGTCCAGGACAGGCCGGTCTGCGGAACACCGCCGGGGCTGATCGTGTAGCCGGGCGTGGACAGCTCCGTGAAGAAGATCGCCACGACGATCGCGTAGACCAGCAGGTTGTGCGCCATCATCAGGGTCAGGCGCCAGACCGTGCGCAGCGCATACACCGACAGTGGTGCGGGCAGGTGTTTGATCAGGCCCTCGTTGGCGATGAAGGTTTCGGTGCCTTCGAGCACGCAGCCGAGGATGAAGTTCCAGACGATGAACCCGACTGTCAGGTACGGCAGGAACGTCCCGATCGGGGCACCGAGCAACTGCGAGTACAGCAGGCCAAGGCCCACTGCGGTGACAGCCATGCTGAGGGTGATCCACAGCGGGCCGATCACCGAGCGGCGATACCGCTGCTTGATGTCCTGCCAGCCGAGGTGACCCCACAGGTCACGCTGCCGGAACCCGCTCCGGATGTCCTCCCAGGCCCTGCCGAAGGTTCGGCTGGGGTTTTTGAGAGGTTTTTCTGCCGCCGTCATCGGTCGGTCGATCGTGCTCGTCGCATGCACGGTTGTTGAGGGTACCGGCGACCATTCACCCCATCGGTGACCGGTCGGTCACCGCGCTGACGAACAACTCTGGCGTGCATGGAAACGCATGGTATGTCCGTTACGCGTGGGGTAGCAGTGCTGGGCATCCGTTCCGGTATTCCGGGTTGAATTCGAAGTGCCATGGTTCGTTCTCATATCGCCTGCACCAGCCGTGTTTCCCGGTCGAGCGTTCGATCCACCCGGCCGCCGACAGCGGCTGGACGTCGATCGCGATGCCTTTCACGTGCATCGACTCGTCGGGCGGCAGTGCGTACTTGCGGGCCTGTTCCCACGAGCCGAAGCGCTTGACGTAGTCGTCGAACTGGGCCTGCTGCTGGCGCGTGCTGCGCTTGCCGTCCTGCAGGCACAGCACGATGTTCTGCTTCTTGGCCTCCGCCTTGAGCTGTTGGTACGCCGCCAGCACGTCGTCGCGCAGGCCGGTGGGCTGCTCGTCGACGTAGCGCTTGTCGGTCGGGCACGTCGAGCCAGTGTCCGGCCCGACGACCCCGTTGATATCGAATGTGGCCTGGCCCGCGACGAGCTCGTATCCGATCACCTTGAAGCCACGCAGCCCGAAGAGTGATCCAAGGAACACGATGAGAACGCCTGCGACCAGGACAGCTTTGATCCATCCCCGCACACCCCTAGGGACGCTTAGCGCCCCTACGGAGTTGCTTCAGAGGTACTGACCGCGTGTGGCGTCGTGTGTTTGCTGCTGTTCACCGAGGCCCGGCGGCAACGCGCCACGGCGCATTTGCTCCAGCTGCACCCGTGCGGACATCTGCTGGGCGAACAAGGCGGTCTGGATACCGGCGAAAAGGCCTTCCAGCCAGCCGACCAGCTGGGCCTGCGCGATCCGCAGCTCGGCGTCGGACGGGATGCTGCCGTCGGTGAACGGCAGGGTCAGCCGGTTGAGCTCCTCACGCAGCTCGGGGGCCAGGCCCTCCTCCAGCTCCTTGATCGAGGACGTGTGGATGTCCTTGAGCCTGGTCCGGCTGGCCTCGTCCAGCGGAGCCGCCCTGACCTCCTCGAGCAGCTGCTTGATCATGGTGCCGATCCGCATCACCTTCGCGGGCTGCTCGACCATGTCGCCGATGGTCTCGGCGGTGGCCTCACCCTGCTCCGAACCGTCGGGGATGCGGGCGGCGCCGAGCGGCTGACCGTCCGGACCCACCACGACCACGTGGTGCGCGTCGTCTTTGCCGTTCTGTCCTGGCTCGCTCATCTGTTCCATCCCTGCGGCTGTCCGTGTCCCCCGGAAGACTCATACCCGAGGGTAGCGGTCGCGACACTTGGCCCGGTCCGTACCGTGTGGCCATGGCGTTCGACGTCGCTCGGATCCGTGGGCTGTTCCCAGCCCTGGGTGACGGCTGGATCCACCTGGACGCATCGGCCGGGATGCAGGTGCCGGAACAGGTGGCCATGGCCGTTGCCACAGCCATGCGCGCGCCCGTGTCCGGACCTGGTGGTGCTTTTCCGGCGTCACAGCGTGCCGAGGCCATCGTGGACGCCGCCCGCAGAGCGGTTGCCGACCTCGTCGGAGGTGATCCCGCCGGTGTGGTTCTCGGTCCGAACGTGCCCGTGATGCTGCAACGGCTGGCCGAGGCGATCGGCAGCGGCTGGCTGATCGGCGACGAGGTGGCGGTGTCCCGGCTCGACCACCAGGCGAACATCGCCCCGTGGCTGCGCGCGGCGCAGCGGCCGGGCGCGGCCATCCGGTGGGGCGAGATCGACATCGAGACCTGTGAGCTGCCCGCGTGGCAGTACGAGAGCCTCATGTCCCGCCGCACGAAGGTGGTCGCGGTCACGGCGGCGTCGGGAGCGGTCGGCACGAGACCGGACATCCGCAAGATCGCCGACATCGCGCACAGCGTCGGCGCGCTGATGGTCGTCGACGCCTCGGCAGCGGCGCCCTACATGCCACTGGACATGGAAGCGATGGGCGCGGACATCATCGCCGTGTCCGCGTCGGCCTGGGGCGGACCGGCCGTCGGCGCGCTCGTGTTCGCCGACCCCGAGCTGCTCGACCGGCTGCCGGTGAGCTCACTCGACCCGGGCACACGCGGCCCGGACCGCCTTGAGCTGGGAGCGCACGCGTATCCGATGCTGGCGGGCCTGGTCGCCTCGGTCGACTACCTGTCGATGCTGGACGACGCGGCGACGGGAACCCGCCGCGACCGCCTGCAGACCTCGATGGGCTCGGCGAAGAGCTATCTGGCCGGGCTGCTGGCCAAGCTGATCTCGGAGCTGCGGGCGATCCGCAACGTGATGGTGATCGGCGACGCCATGCGCAGAGTCCCGGTGCTGGCGTTCACCATCGGCGACATGAAGGCCGCCGACGCGATCGTGGCACTGGCCGACCGGGGCATCTGCGCCTTCGCCGACGACGTGCCCAGCGGCGTCTTCACAGCACTGGGCGTCAGCGAGGTCGGCGGCGCGGTCCGTGTCGGCCTCGCGCACTACACGACGTCCAGCGAGGTCGACCAGTTGGTGGACGCGGTGGCAGAACTACGCCACTGAGTGACCGGGAACGCCCACCGTGGGCATTCCCGGTACTGGCTCAGGGTGTCAGGATGAGCTTGCCGAACACCTCGCCGCCGCTTTCCAACGCGGTGTGCGCGCCGGACGCGTCCCGCATCGACCGCACCTCGTGCACGATCGGCTTGACCTTGCCGTCGGCGATCAACGGCCACAGGCCGTCGCGGACACCGGCGACCACCTCGGCCTTGCTGCCCTTCCCGGACACCGGACGACCGCGGAGACCAAGGGCGGCAAGGCTTCCGCGCTTCGGCAGGAGTTTGGAGAAGTCGAGTTCCGCCTTGCGGCCGCCCTGGAAGCCGATCACCATCAGCCGTCCGTCGTTCGCCAGCGCCTTGACGTTCCTGTCCAAATAGGACGCGCCCATGTTGTCGAGTATCACGTCGGCGCCGCGCTTGCCGAGTACCTCGACGAAGTCCTCCGTCTTGTAGTTGATCGCGATGTCCGCGCCGAGTTCCCTGCAGCGGGCGAGACGCTCGTCCGATCCCGCGGTCACCGCGACCGTGGCGCCGAGTGCCTTGCCGACCTGGATGGCGTGGGTCCCGATGCCGCCCGCGCCGCCGTGTACGAGCAGGATCTCTCCGGAGCGCAGGCCCGCGTGCTGCACGACGTTGGACCAGACCGTGCACGCGACCTCGGGCAGCGAGGCCGCGGTGACCAGGTCGACTCCCTGGGGCAACGGCAGGACCTGTGCCGCGGGCACGGCGACGAGTTCGCCGTAGCCGCCGCCTGCGAGCAGGGCACAGACCTCGTCGCCGACTTTCCAGTCCGTCACGCCGTCGCCGAGCGCGGCGATCGTGCCGGAGCACTCCAGGCCGATGATGTTCGGCGCACCCGGCGGTGGCGGGTACATACCCTGGCGTTGCAACAGGTCTGCCCGGTTCACGGCGCTCGCCGCGACCTTGATCAGCACCTCGCCCGGCCCGGCCTGCGGGTCCGGTACCTCGGTCCATTCCAGTACGTCAGGTCCACCCGGCTCGCGGGCCACGATTGCATACACATCTCCACGGTAAACCGATCGCGTCGGTGAATACCCTCGGGGCTATGGATCCATGGCCACTGCGAAACCTCGTTCTCCGTACTCCGCGCCTCGAACTGCGCCCGGACGACGACGCGGGGCTGTTCGAGCTGATCGAGGTGGCCAAGCGCGGTGTGCACGAGCCGGAAACGATGCCGTTCATCGTGCCGTGGACCGATCGGCACCCGCGGGAATGGGCCCAGTTCTACTGGTTGACGCGCGCGTCGATGGGCCCGTCGGACTGGACCGTCAACTTCCTGACCAGAGTGGACGGCAAGGTGGTCGGCATGCAGGGCGCGACCGGCAAGGACTTCGCGATCACCCGCGAGGTGCACACCGGTTCCTGGCTCGGGCAGCAGTATCAAGGCAGGGGCTACGGCACTGAGATGCGGGCCGCCGTGGTCATGTTCGCGTTCGACTACCTCGGTGCGGACCTGCTGACGTCGGCTGCGTTCAGTGACAACCAGGCTTCACACAACGTGAGCAGGAAGCTCGGCTACCAGCCGAACGGCACGGAGCGGATCGCGATCAGGGGCAAGTTGGGGATCGACGTCCGGCTCGCGCTGACCAGGGAGCAGTTCGTCCGTCCGGAGTGGTCACTCGAGGTCGATGGGCTGGACGGATGTCGTTCCTTGCTCGGTTTGGACCCGTCCGACGGTTGAATAATGCCCATATTCGCATGCGACTCTTGACCGGTGACCTGCGCGGAGGGAGGGTGACGGCCCACATGCAGGAAGGGATGTCCATGCCCCTCAAGGCAACGACCCGGTTCGCGGCGGTCATCGCCACCGCGACCGTCGGGTTCGCGCTCGCCGCCGTGCCGGCCACCGCCGCTGCACAGGGTGACGCGCTGCCCAAGAAGGTCTCACGCAACGTCACTGTGGACGGTGTGTACCGCCATCTGATCGCGTTCCAGCGCCTTGCCGACCGCAACGGCCGCACCAGGGTCGCGAGCAGCGCGGGCCACCAGCAGTCCGCCACCTACATCGCGGACAAGGTGCGTGCCGCCGGGTTCGACGTCACGATCCACGAGTTCCCGTTCATCTACTTCGTCCCGCAGGTCGAGACGCTGACCGCGGACGGCCGCTCGGTGCCGACGCACATGTTCACGTACAGCAAGTCGACTCCGGCAGGCGGCCTGACCGCGCCGCTCGTGCCCGTCCCCGTCGACGACTCGCCCGGCTGTGAGGCAGCCGACTACACGGGTGTCAACGTCACGGGCAAGATCGCGCTGATCAAGCGCGGTACCTGCTCGTTCGCCCAGAAACAGCAGGTCGCCTCGGAAGCGGGCGCGATCGCCACGGTCATCTACAACAACGTTCCCGACTCGGCGCCGCTGGCCGGAACGCTCAGCGACCCGGCCAACGCCAGGGTCCCCACGGTCGGCGTCACGCTGGCCGAGGGCGAGGCACTCGCCGCGAAACCACCCGCGTCGGTGACCATCAACGCGCAGGCAACGGAAGAGCCGCGCAGGAGTTTCAACGTCATCGCCCAGACCAAGACCGGGCGCAAGGACAACGTCGTGATGGCGGGCGCGCACCTGGACAGCGTCGAAAGCGGCCCCGGCATCAACGACAACGGCAGTGGCTCGGCGACCCTGCTCGAGACCGCGCTGCAGCTCGGCGGGTCACCGAAGGTGAACAACGCCGTCCGGTTCGGCTGGTGGAGCGCCGAGGAGTTCGGCCTGGTCGGCTCGACGCAGTACGTCCGGTCGCTGAGCTTCGAACAGCAGCTGGACATCGCGCTCTACCTGAACTTCGACATGGTCGGTTCGCCGAACGCGGCCTACTTCGTGTTCGACGGTGACAACTCCGACAACGTCGGCGCGGGCCCCGGTCCGCTCGGCTCCGCGGCGATCGAGTCGGCGCTGCAGGCCCGCTTCCGCACTGCGGGTGTGCAGACCGAGGGGACGGACTTCGACTCCCGCTCGGACTACGCGGAGTTCGTCGCGCAGGGCATCCCTGCCGGTGGCACGTTCACCGGCGCGGAGAAGATCAAGACGGCGGCACAGGCCGCGAAGTGGGGCGGTCAGGCCAACGTGGCCTACGACAAGTGCTACCACCAGGCCTGCGACAACCTCTACAACATCAACCGCACCGCACTGGGCAAGCAGGCCACCGCGATCTCGTACGTGGTCGCCGCGTACGGCATCAGCACGGAGGACGTGAACGGCGTGCCCCCGAGGCCCCAGCGAGCCCAGGCCCGCTCGGCGGCCAAAGCCTTCGCGGCCCCGGCAACCTACGACCACGACCCAACCAGCTGACAAACCCTCGTGAGTGGTTAGTCCGGTTCTAACCGGACTAACCACTCACGAGGTGTTTCAGCCGAGGTTGTTGGTGCGGAACGTGTCGCACTCGGTCGGGTTGCCCGACCGGATGCCGGTCGTGAACCACTTCTCGCGCTGCTTCGAGGTGCCGTGCGTGAACTGGCTCTGGTCGACCTTGCCGCCGCCCAGTTCACGCTGGATGAAGTCGTCACCGATGCGGGACGCGGCGTCCAGCGCGCGCCGGATGTCGTCGTCAGTGATCGCCTTGATCAACGGCGGGCCGCCGTTCACGCTGGGCTGGGTGGTCGCGTGCTTGGCCCAGACACCCGCGTAGCAGTCCGCCTGCAGTTCCAGCCGGACCGCGTCCGACGCCGGGCCCCGGCGGGTGCGGACCCGGTCGGAGATGCCCAGCAGGTTCTGCACGTGGTGGCCGTACTCGTGGGCGATCACATAGGCCTCGACGAACGTGCCGCCCTGCGCGCCGAACTGGGTCTTGAGCTGGTCGAAGAACGCCAGGTCGATGTAGACCTCGGAGTCGCCGGGGCAGTAGAACGGGCCGACGTCGGAGGTCGCGCTGCCGCAGGCGGTGCGCACGCCGCCCTTGAAGAAGTTCGTCGGCGCCTTCCGGTACGTCTGACCTGACCTGGCGAACTGGTCCTGCCAGTACCCCTGGATCGAGTTGATGACCGCGACCAGCGCGCAGTCGTGCTTGGTGTTGGCGTCCTTGCCGGTCCGGCACTGCTCGGAGAGCTTGGCGTTGTCGACCTTCTGGCCGTTGCCGACGTCACCGATGCCGCTCGCCGACGAGTTGCCGTCGAACCCGCCGACCCCACCGAGTTGGGACATCACCAGGTAGATGATCAGGCCGACGATGCCGAGCCCGCCGCCGCCGAGCAGAACACGGCCACCGGTACCCCCACCGCCGCCGGAGGACCGCATGTCCTCGACCTGCGAGGTGTCCAAGCCCGCGTCGTCGTTGAATTCCACGTCGCCTCCGTGCTGTGTGGAGGCCAACGATATACAGCCGGGTGCGGCGCGCTGCTGAGCGCCGCACCCGGTTTCGGATGGACATGTCTTCGGTCGCGGACGCCCTCACCCGCCTGGCGCGGAGCCCCCAGCGGGGCTCAACGCGTCGACGCGTGCGACGCACAGTTCGAACGGGCTGGACCCGCCGCTCACAGTCACGACCGAGCCGATACCTCTCAGCTCAGCCGCGGGGATGCGGCAGGGAGCGCGCGACCACGAGACGTAAGCGCATTGCCACGGCACCACCTGCCCTTCACGTTCGGAGTAACGCCCACCCCCGAGCATGCACCTTTGTGGCCCCGGTCACAAGGGGCCTGAACTGGTGAAGTTGGCCGTCACTGTCCGAACAGGACCTCGGCATGCTGTGCAAACAAGGACAACGCCGGTCCACGGTGTGTTGTGGACCGGCGTTGTCGAGCGCGGTGGCGGTGGGATTCGAACCCACGGAGGGCGTGAACCCTCTCATGTTTTCAAGACATGTTCCTTCGGCCGCTCGGACACGCCACCGCCGAGGAGCCTAGCCGAAATGCCCTCAGCTCTGTTCCAGGTGGGTCAGCACACGCTCGAACACGGTTGCCAGCACAGCGCGTTCCTCGGGCGTGATCAGGTCGATGAGGTGGTTGCGGACGCCGTCGACGTGCGTCGGTGCCGCTGTGCGTAAGTGGTCCATGCCCACTTCGGTGATCTCCGCGAGCACGCCGCGTGCGTCGTTGGGGCAGTGGGTCCGGCGGACCAGGCCCACTGCCTCCATCCGCGATATCTGGTGCGACAGCCTGCTCTTGGACTGCGCCACCTCATCGGCCAGCTGGGTCATCCGCATCTGGCCCTTCTCCTGCTCCGACAGGCGCACGAGCACCTCGTAGTCGGCCAGCGGCAGGTTGTGGCCGTCCTGCAACTCGGCGTTCAGGCGCTGGCGCAGCCGCTCGCTGCCGATCACGTAGGCACGCCACGAACGCAACTCTGCGTCGGTCAGCCAGCGGGGTTCTGCGGTCACCGCTCCAGGCTAAGCGCTCGGATCAGGCCAGGACCGCGAGACCGGTCGTGCGCATCGCGAACTCGGCGGTGCCCGCCACCGGAATGGGGCTGTCGGTCGGAGACGCTTTCATCGGCACCGGCCAGTTGTACGTCGTCATGGCCGTGCCGTACCCGCTGATGTTCGGTCCGTCCTGCTCCGTCCAACCGGACTCGTAACGCGGCAGCCACAGCAGTTTGTCGTCCGGGATGTAGCACGGCACCGCGTTGGCGTACCCCATCACCCACAGCCGGTTCGGGGCGAAGGCGGTCCGGAAGAAGGCGTCGTAGCGGGAGATCACCTCGCCGCCGAGGCCCATGATCGCGAAGTCGGTGCCGAACTTCCAGCACTGGATCGGTACTGCGACCGTGTTCGGCGATGTGTTGCTGCCCAACTCGGCCAGTATCCCGTCACAGAACCGCAGGTTCTGCGGTGCGATACCCGGCTGGATTCTGCGTGCCTGGTACTGCGTGATCAGCGATTGCCGTTGCTGTGCGTTTTCCGTGTTCACCACGAGCGGCAAGTCGGCCGTCTGCATCGACCGCGTGACGGCGCCGTCGACCGTCTGGAGTCCACTTTGGATCTTCGCGAGCGCGGCGTTGGCCACGGCGGTGCCCATTGCCACTGTCTCGTTGTTTCCGCCGCGGATCAACGGGTCCTGGTCGCCCGCGCAGCCGAGGAAGAACAACGCGGGACAGTTCAGCGAGTCCTCGATGACCTTCGTCGCCACACCCGGGTAGTCGCTGTCGTAGAAGGGATCGTCGCTGCGGCTCACCGGGTGCGACGAGAATCCGAACAGGACGAACGCGGGCGTGGTGCCGCGGTAGCCCGCCAGTACCGGTACGCGCTCGATCTTGTCGTCGAAGCTGGGGACCCGGTTGTCGAGCAGTCCAGTCGTGGTGCCTTCGCCGTACTTCAGTGTCACCGGGTCGGTCTGCGCCGCCAGGTCGACCATGGTGTCGTCGATGAGCTGCTTCACCGTGGTGACCAGCCAATTGGCATACGCGTCGATGCGGGCGACGCTCGACGCGGGTAATCCGAACTGCACAACGGGATCGGGCGACTGCGGCACGGCCGGTCCCGAGTGCGTGTGGCTGGACACCAGCATGAACGACTGGGCGTCGGTGTGCCCCTGCGCCACGACGTGGGCGCGGATCGGGTCGAACACCACCGGTGGTGTGCTCACGACGTCGAGCCGCACCATGATCAATGGCGGCGCCGAATCCGGTTTGATCGCAATGCACTGGGCGTACAGTTTGCGGTTGGCGATGTAGAGCCGACTGGCCCTGCCGGAGAACCAGTAACCGCCCATCCACGGGTTGGCACCGTTGTTCTTCGTCGGCGTGATCTCGATTCGTTTGTGCGCGAACATGTAGACAGTCATACGAACCCCCCTCGGTCCACGACCAGGATGCCGCACTGGGCTTGCACAAATCTTGTGATGTGGTGGAGAAATCGTCGCTACACCGGAAACGTTTCACTTTGTCGCCGGGAAACACACGTAGTACGCCGTTGCCTCCGGCGGGTGACCATTCGGGCCGGTAGGCTTGGTCAGAGCTGCCCTTTCGGGCATTCGGGACAGTCAAAGGGGAGCGAACGTGAGCGATCTGGACGGCAGGGTGTTCCGCCCGGCGGACGACGTGGCCGGTGGCGAGGTCGAGGCCGCGACCCTCTTCACCTACCACGAGAAGGACGGCGAGATCTGGGCCGAGTACTCGGGCGGCCGGATCAGCCGCGGCTACCTCGTCGGCACCCGCGACGGCGACACGCTCGATTTTCGTTACACACAACTGAACACCTCGGGCGAGACCAACACCGGCCACTGCGTCGCCACGGTGGAGACGAAACCGGACGGCACACTGCGGCTGAACGAGAAGTGGGAATGGGAGTCCCGCGTCGGCGCGGGCACCAGCGTGGTGGACGAAGTCACCGCACGCGTTGCGGAGGCCTAGCCAGGGCGGCCAAGATCAATGCATGACCATTGAGGGCCCCGGCGACATCGTCGGTCTGGTGAACAGCACCTACGCGGCTGATCTGTTCGTCGCGGTGGTGAGCGAGTTCGACATTTTCACCCGGTTGGCCGAGCGGGAGGCGACGACCGCACGGCAACTCGCCGACCTGCTCGAGATCAACGAGCGGGCAGCGGACGTCACACTGACCTACCTCGCGGCACTGGGGCTTGTGGAACGCACGCCGGACGGCGCTGTGCGCGTGGCCGAACCGGCGACGCGGTACCTGAAGGCCGGTGCCGAGGTGGACCTGCGGCACTACGCGTCCATGGTGGGCGGCAGGTCCGGAAGTCGTACGGCTGTGCAGGTGCTGCGCACCGGGCAGCCCGCTGCATGGGAGGCTGGCAGCGACGACTGGCTGAGCCGCATGTCGGAGGGCGACTTCGCAGACATGTTCACGGCCGCGATGAACGCGAGGGGCACGTACCTGAGCCCCGCGCTGGCCGACGCGGTGCGTGGCAGCGTCGAGGCGAACAGGATTCTCGACATCGGAGGCAGCTCCGGCATCTACGCGTGTTCGCTGGTCGACGCGCTGCCGGGCACGACAGCCGCCGTGCTCGACCTGCCGTCGGTGGTGGACTCCAGCCGGGCGTCGATCGCCGCACGCGGGATGTCCGACCGGGTCGACGTGATCGCGGGCGACATGTTCGCCGAGCTGCCGCACGGCTTCGACGTGCACCTGTACTCCAACGTGTGGCACGACTGGGACGCGGACGGCGTCAGGAGACTGGCGGCCGCGTCGTTCGCCGCGCTGCCACCGGGTGGCGTGCTCGTCGACCACGACATGCACCTCGACGACACCAAGTCGGGTCCGTTGCGGCCGGCCGAGTTCTCGGTCCGGATGATGCTGATGACGGCGGGCAGGTGCTACTCCACGCCTGAGCTCGCGGAGATCCTCATCCCCGTAGGCTTCGAGGATGTCCACCTCCGGCCGACCACGGCCGGGTACAGCGTGGTCGTAGCGAGGAAGCCCGCGTGATGAAGGTCGTGTACGCCGGTCAGCAGCCGCCGGACGAGTGGGTCGCCTCGATCTTCCTCGCGGGACCGACACCTCGCCGTGACGACGTGCCGAGCTGGCGGCCGGAGGCGCTCGCCGAGATCGAGCGCCAATGGACACGGGACGGCACTCTTGTCGTGTTCGTCCCTGAGCCGCCGGACGGCACGCGTTATCCGTCGTACGACGACCAGATCGCCTGGGAGGAACGGTGGCTCGACGCGGCGGACGGCATCCTCTTCTGGGTGCCGAGGGAGATGTCCACGCTGCCGGGGCTGACCACGAACATCGAGTTCGGCCGGTACGAGTCGTCCGGCCGCGTGGTGCTCGGCGCGCCGGAGACCGCGCAGCACGTGCGGTACATGCAGCACCACGCCAGGCAGCGCGGTGCCCGCGTGACGTCGACGTTGCCCGAGACGATCGCGGCGACGCTCGACCTGATCGGTGACGGCGCGTCCCGCAGCGGCGGAGAACGGTACGTGCCGCTGCGCGCGTGGCGGATACCGACGTTCCACAACTGGCTGTCCGCGCAGCAGGAAGCTGGGAACGTCCTGCTGGGCGGCCGGTTGCTGTGGATCCACAAGGAGTTCCTGTGGGCGTTCCACGCGCGGATGCGGGTCGCGGCGGAGGACCGGGAGAAGCGCAACGAGATCGTGCTCGGCCGCCCGGACGTCGTGTCCATTGTGGCTTATCGACCCGGTGGGACCGTGCGGGAGAACGAGGTTGTGCTGGTTCGCGAGTTCCGGTCGCCGTCGTGTTCGGCGGACGGGTACGTCCGGGAACTGCCCGGCGGCGGGGTGCTGCGGGGGGAGCCGGTCGCGCAGGCCGTGCACGAGCTGGCGGAGGAGACCGGGCTGGCGGTCACGCCGGAGCGACTGCGCAAAAGCCAGGTGCGGCAGGTGATTGCCACACTGTCCGCGCATCGGGTGCATGTCTTCTGCGTCGAGCTGACCGAGAACGAGATCGCGCAGGTCCGGGACAACCCCGGCCCGCACGGTGTCGCTGAGGATTCCGAGCGCACGTTCGTCGAAGTACGCACCTACGGGGAGATCCTCGACAACGGGCACGCGGACTGGGCGACGCTCGGTGTGCTCGCTTCGGTGTTCACCGCACTGTGACGGTGATCCACGCGTCCAGTCCGACGGTCTGACCGGCGCCGTCGACCGAAATGACCGTCCACTCAGGACGTGCGGTGGCCGAGCCGCCGATTTCCGACAGGTACATGATGTTGGCGAATCCCAGTCGCCGCAGCTGGTTGTCCGCCGCGACCGCGCTCTTGCCGGGCAGGTCACCGGGGACGGCCGACTGGGGTTTGCCGTCCTCGAAGAAGAAGGTCAGGAAGATCGCGGCCGCGGCGACAAGGCCCAACGCCCACGCCGCTGTCTTCGATTCCGTTGTCATACCAACAGTCACCTCCGGACACCTGCTTGTAGCCGGTGCGCCGAAGTGTGTTACATAGGTAGCGCCGCTATACGTCTAACGATCACAGGCAGCGCCGTCCTGGTCGTCGTCGAGGTCGTCGCGGTAGCTCGGATGGCCGCGTCTCAACGGTGTCGCGCCGAAGAACCGCGCGGTCTCGCAGTCGGGGTAGTACCACGGGAAATCGGGGAGCGGGACGGTGACGGTCCACCTCGTCTGTGGTGGCGGGTCGTACCGGGGCTGCGGTGTCCTGGCCGGGGGCTTGTTCGACGACTGAGCCGGTTTGACCGGCGGCGGTGGCGGCGGAGGGGCGGTTGTGGTCCGCGTCACCGTGGTCGCGTCCATCGTCGGGTTCGCGATGATCGGATTGCCGACCTCGGGCGGATACTCGACTGTCGTGAGCGGCTGGGAGACGAAACTGCTGCCGCTCGACGGGTCGTTGACCAGCACCGCGCCGAAGACCGCGACTGCGGCCACTCCTGCGGCGATCCAGTGCCACGGTCTGCCACCCATAGCTGTCCTAACCGGTTCGGCTACCGGACACATCCCCACCGGGGGTCCCAGTGTTACCGCGCGGATCTCCCTCCTGCGAGGGAGTGCCCTCGCTCCGCCGGTCGATGTGCCGGGACCCGGGTCGAAGCGACCGTGAACCCATGAACACATCGACGGGGGCAAGGCCACGGGCCGCGAGCGCGGTCGTCGACGCGGTCGACGCCGAACTGGCGTCGGCCATGCGCGCCCAACTCGGCCAGGTCGAGACCAGGCTGCGGGAAACGTTGCGGGACCCGGCCAACCAGTTCGTCGGCCAGGCCGCGACCCACCTGATCGAAGCCGGTGGCAAGCGGTTCCGCCCGATGATGGTGTTGCTCGGCGCGCGATTCGGTGACCCGTGCGTGGAAAACGTGCTCGACGCGGCGGTTCTGGCCGAGCTGGTGCACGTGGCCACGCTGTACCACGACGACGTGATGGACGAGGCGCGAGTGCGGCACGGCGCCGTCACCGCGAACACCAGGTGGGGCAACACGGTCGCCGTGCTGCTCGGCGACTACCTGCTTGCCAAGGCGGCGGAACTCGGCGCGGGACTCGGCGACACCGCACTGCGCCTGCAGATTCGTACGCTCGGCCGACTGATTCGCGGCCAGATGGCCGAAACGGTCGGCGTGCCCGCCCAGTGCGACCCGGTCGGGTACTGCCTGCGGGTGATGTCGGACAAGTCGGCCTCGCTGATCGCCATGTCGGCGCGGATCGGCGCACTGGTCGCCGGTGCGGACAGCCGGGTGGCCGACGCGCTGGAGGAGTACGGCGAACTGCTCGGCATGGCGTTCCAGATCTCCGACGACATCCTCGACATCGAGGCGAGCGAACGCGAACTCGGCAAGGCGCCGGGCACGGACCTGCGTGAGGGTATCGTCACCCTGCCCGTGCTGTACGCCATCGAGCACGACCCGAGCATCGCGGACCTGGTCGCCGAGCCGATCACCGACGACGAACGCCGTGCCCGGGTGCTCGGCGTCCTGCGCGCGTCACCGGGCCTCGACCAGGCCAGGCAGGAAGCGGACCGGCACGCCCAGCGCGCCAAGGACATCCTCAGCGACCTGCCCGCGATTCCCGCGCGCGAGGCGCTTTTCGCGCTGTGCGACTTCGTCACGTACCGGACTACTTGACCTCGAGGGTATTGCTGTCGATGTTGATCGTGACGCCGTTGTACGACTCGTCGTGGCCGCCGAGGAACTGGTGGATCCGCTGGCCCGCCCAGCGCCCGGCGGGCAGGAACCGGCCACCGTCCACATTCGCCTGACCGTTCCACCAGGCGAACCAGACGTGGTCCGGCCTGCTGTACGCCCGGTTGTCGTGGTTGCGGACCAGATCGGTGATCCCCGAGCTCGCGCTGCTGTACACGCCCGAGCGGTAGTTGCGCTCACGCAGCTGGTCGGACCAGCCGCTGAGGAACGCCATCACGGCGGCGCTGCACGGCCCGTCGCCGATGTTGTACGCCTCCATGTCGTTGTAGATCACGGTTCCCGGGTCCATCCCGAGCTTCGAGGCCAGTGCGATGCCGTCCACCGCCGCCTCACGCCCCTGCCTGCGCGCGGTGTTCAGGTCGAGGTCGATCCGGTTGCGGAACGAGGTGCAGGGCGCCTGCAGGCCGACGTAGGTCGGGATCAGCCGCCAGCCCTTCTTGACCTGGGCGCCGACCCACGCGGGCGTGAGGTTGGGCTGTGCGCAGGCGCGGTGGATCCCGCCGATGTACACGCCGACCGCCCGGAACTGTGAGCCGAGCCACGCGTCCATCGCCTGCTGCGACGGTGCCGCGCACGCGTCGAAGCCCAGTCCTGAGTAGACGCCGGGCTGGACGCTGCGGACCTTGGCCGCCTCGCTCGCCTCGTCGACCCGGGTGGCCAGCGCCGCGTACTTCTCGCCGCTCACGGTTACCCTGGTCCGCTCGCCGACGGGCTCGATCAGCACCGCGTCCGTGGTCGGGCCGGTCCGGGCCTCGCAGCGCTGGTCAGGCCCGGGTTTGCCGAGGTAGACCGCGTTGCGGTCGAACCGGACGCACTGGGTCGGATCGGCCGTCAGGTCGATCACCGGCCAGTCGGCGGGCACAGTCAGTTCGTGGCCGCGGTAATCGACCACCCGCTCCGCGGTGCCGATCTTTCCGGGGCCGGGCGCGGCGGTGGCCGGGCTGGTCAGTGCCGCAGCGAGCGTGATCACGCCCACAGCAGCGATCGACGCACGCATGCAGATCACTTCCCGATAGTCACTCTCCGTGTATGTCTGGGGCCATCTTCGGTGATCTCCACGACCTCGGCCACTCGAAAGTCCTAGTCACGTGTAACCATCCCCCGCGATGACTCCCCTCGAGGCAAGCCTGGTCGCGGTGGCGGGCGTGTGCGCCGGTGCGATCAACACGGTGGTCGGCTCCGGAACGCTGATCACCTTTCCGGTGCTGCTCGCGCTCGGCTATCCGCCGGTGGTGGCCAACGCGTCCAACAGCATCGGGCTGGTGCCGGGGGGCATCACCGGGGCGTTCGGCTACCGCAGCGAACTCACCGGGCAGCGCAAGCGTTTGCTTCGCCTGGGCGGGGCGTCGATGCTCGGCGGCGTCATCGGCGCGTTGCTCCTGCTCGTGCTGCACCCGGACGTGTTCGAGACGGCCGTCCCGATCCTGATCGTGATCGCGTTGCTCCTGGTCGTGCTGCAGCCGTGGCTGTCGCGCAAACTCGCTTCGATGGAACGCAAGGAGCACGGCGGCGCGGGTGCTGTCGCCGCGACGTTCGGCGCGGGCATCTACGGCGGCTACTTCGGCGCCGCACAGGGCGTTCTGCTCGTCGGCATGCTCGGCATCCTGATCGACGAACGGCTGCAACGGCTCAACGCGCTCAAGAACGTGCTCACCGCGGGCGTCAACCTGGTCGCGGGCATCGTCTTCGTGGCGATCGCGGAGATCGACTGGCAGGTCGTGCTGCTGATCGCGGCAGGCTCGACCGTCGGCGGCATCCTCGGAGCCAAGATCGGCCGGAGGCTGCCGCCGACGGTGCTGCGCGGGGTGATCGTCGTGGTCGGGCTGGTCGCCGTGACGAAGCTGCTTATCGACTGAACGACTTCGCCGCCGCGAGGAAAGCGTCGTTCTCCTCGGCGGTGCTGACCGTCACCCGCGCGCCGTCACCGGCGAACGCGCGCACCACGATCTTGTTCTCCATGCAGTGCTCGTTGAACTCGGCCGTCCGCTCGCCCAGCGGCAGCCACACGAAGTTCGCCTGCGTCTCCGGCACCTCGAAGCCCGCGGCGATCAGCTCGTCGCGCACGCGGACACGCTCGTTCCTGATTTCGCGCACCCGCTCGAACAGCTCCTGCTCCGCATCGAGTGACGCGATGGCGGCCGCTTGGGCGAGGTGGTTGACGCTGAATGGCAGATAGACCTTACGAACAGTGGAGGTGATTTCCTCCGACGCCGCGCAGTACCCGACTCGCAGACCGGCCAAGCCGTACGCCTTGGAGAACGTGCGCAGCACCGCGATGTTCTCGCGTTCGCGGACGTAGTCGACGCCGTTGATCGCCTCCGGGTCGGTGACGAACTCGAAGTACGCCTCGTCCAGCACCACCAGCACGTTCGGCGGCACGGAGTCGAGGAACCGGTCCAGCTCGGCCTTGCGCACGAGCGTCCCGGTCGGGTTGTTCGGCGAGCACACGAACACCAGCCGCGTCCGGTCGGTGATCGCGGCGGCCATCGCGTCGAGGTCGAGGGCGTGGTCGCCGGTCAACGGCACGCGGACCTGCTGCGCGCCGACGATCTGCGTCACGATCGGGTACGCCTCGAACGACCGCCAGCCGAAAATCACCTCGTCGCGCTCGGTGCAGGTGGACTGGATCAGCAGCTGGCACAGGCTGACCGAGCCACAGCCGACCGAGATCTGCGTCTCGGGCACACCGAGTTTGGCTGCCAGCCGCGAGGTCAGCTCGGCCGCGCCGGTGTCGGGGTAGCGGTGGGCCTGCAGGGCCGCGTCCGCGATCGCCTCGGCCACACTCGGCAACGGCCCGGCCGGGACCTCGTTGCTGGCCAGCTTGATCGCGCCGGGGATCGTCCTACCAGGCACGTAGGGCGGCAGGCCGGCCAGATCGGCCCTCGGCCGGACGTTGATCACTTCGGGTTCACGCACACCCGAAACGGTAGCTCGACCACCCCCGCCGCGGCGGCACAGTTTGGACTCGGGAGGCGATATTCCGGGCCCTTGCTGGACGGTCTATCGTGATTGGCTCGTCTGTTTGGTCACGTTGACTGATGTTCACCCCTACGTGATTGGGTGGAGCCATGACCGAAACACGCACGGAGGAGTTCCGGCTCAAGGACGGCCGGTCGGCAGTGCTGACCGTCGCCGAGCCGGAACAGGTGATCCGCGGCGGCCTGGTGGTTCTGCACGAGGCCGGCGGCGTCACCGACACAGTGCGCCTGCTGGCAAGCTCGCTCGCCGCCGAAGGGTGGCTCGCGGTGGCCCCACACCTCTATCACGAGGCGTTGCCGCAGGAAGAACAGGTCAGACAGCTCACCGGCGACTCGGTGCTCGCCGACACCGACATCGCCTTCGCCGTGCTCGCCGAGCGTGGCATCACCGCCGACCTGATGGGCGTGGTCGGTTTCGACCTCGGCGCCACCGCGGCCATGGTGGTCGCCGCCAAACGGTCCATCGGCGCGGCCGTGAGCGTCGGCGCGGCAGGCATCGTCCAGCCCATCTCCGCCGCCTTACCGCCGCTCGTGGAGATCGCGGGCGACCTGAAGTGCCCGTGGCTGGGCATCTACGGCGACCAGGACGACGTGATCGACCCCAGCGAGGTGGAGAAGCTGCGGGACGCGTCGGTCGGCGCGGGCGTGGCCACCAACGTCATCCGCTACCCGGGCGCCGGGCACCGGTTCGACTCCGACCCCGGGGCCGCGACCGAGGCGTGGCACAGGACCCTCAACTGGTTCGACGCGCACCTGCGGTAGGTGGTTTCCGGGGCGGCCATGAGCTAAGAAAGGGCATGACCACCCCAGAGTTGCTGTGGCAGCCGGACCCCGCCGCCGAGACCCGGCTGGCGGAGTTCCGTGCCTGGTTGCGTGCCAACCGTGATCTCGACCTGCCCGACTACGACGCGTTGTGGCGCTGGTCGACCACGGACCTGGCGGGCTTCTGGGGCGCGCTGGCCGAGTTCCTCGGAGTGATCTTCCACTCGCCGCCCACCGAGGTGCTCGGCTCCGCCGAGATGCCCGGCGCCACCTGGTTCCCCGGCGCGACGCTGAACTACGCCGAGCAGGCACTCACCGGACAACCGGCCGACGACCTCGCCGTGGTCTTCCACCGCGAGGACGGCAAAGCGGCGCACCTGACCTACGGGAAACTGCGCACCCAGGTCGCGGCCATCCGGGCCGCACTGGTGTCACTGGGTGTGAAACGCGGCGACCGGGTGGTCGCGCTCGCGCCCAACAGCCCGGAAACGCTGGTGGCCTTCCTCGCCACCGCCAGCCTCGGCGCGACCTGGTCGTCCTGCTCCCCGGACTTCGGGCCACGCGCGATCGCCGACCGGTTCACCCAGATCGAGCCGGTCGTGCTGGTCGCCGTGAACGGCTACGTCTACGGCGGCCGCTCGTTCGACATCCGCCCCACGATCGACACCCTCCGCGCGGACATCCCCAGCCTGCGCGCCACCATCCTGATCGACTACCTCGACAACGACGCCACCCTGCCGGACACCGTGCCGTGGTCGACGCTGCTGGAGACACAGGCGGCGCTGGAGTTCGAGGCGGTGCCGTTCGACCACCCGCTGTGGGTGCTGTACTCGTCAGGCACGACCGGCCTGCCGAAGGGAATCGTGCAGGGCCACGGCGGAATCGTGGTCGAACACCTCAAAATGCTCGCCCTGCAGAGCGACCTCGGACCAGGCGAGCGGTTCTTCTGGTTCACCACCACCGGCTGGATGATGTGGAACTTCCTCGTCTCCGGCCTGATGGTCGGCTGCACGATCGTGCTCTACGACGGGAACCCCGGCCACCCGGACCTCACGGTGCTGTGGCGGCTGGCCGAACAACACCAGGTCACCTACTTCGGCACCTCCGCGCCGTACATCCAGTCCTGTCTGAAAAAGGACATCAAACCGGCGGCCCTGTACGACCTCACCGCACTGCGCGCGATCGGCGCGACCGGCGCCCCGCTGACACCCGAAGGCTTCCGCTGGCTCGTCGACGAAATCGGCGCTGACGTCCAGATCTGCTCCGTCTCCGGCGGAACCGACCTCTGCACGGCGTTCGTCGCAGCAGCCCCCGAAGTCCCCGTCTGGCTCGGCGAACTGTCCTGCCGGGCACTCGGAGCGGCGGTGGCGGCGTACGACGACGACGGCAAGGAAGTGATCGACGAAGTCGGCGAACTCGTGATCACCCAGCCGATGCCGTCGATGCCCGTGTCGTTCTGGAACGACCCGGACGGCGAAAAACTGGCATCGTCCTACTTCGAGCAGTACCCCGGCATCTGGCGACACGGCGACTGGATCAGGATCACCCAGCGCGGCTCAGCCGTGATCTACGGCCGCAGCGACTCCACCCTGAACAGAGGCGGAGTCCGGATGGGCACCAGCGAGTTCTACCGCGTGGTGGAGAGCTACCCGGAGGTCGCGGACTCCCTTGTGATCGACACCACGGCAGTCGGCCACCCCGAAGGCGAACTGCTCTGCTTCCTCGTCCTCACCCCCGCGACAACATTGGCCGACCTCGAACCCCGCCTGAAAGCCGAGCTCAGGACAGCCCTCTCACCCCGGCACGTGCCCAACAAGTTCATCCAGGTCACCGAGGTCCCGAGGACCCTCAACGGCAAGAAATGCGAGGTCCCGGTCAAGAAGATCCTCGCAGGAGCAGACCCCGACAAGGCCGTGAGCAGGGACGCCCTCGCCAACCCCGCCGCACTGGACCCCTTCGTCGCACTGGCACGGAAGGACGAATGAGGGGGTGGCTGCACGACCCCCACGGGACCCTGTAGTACAGTTTTCGACGAAGCGGCCGAGGGCCCCGGGAGGCTTCGCCTAGTCTGGTCTATGGCGCCGCACTGCTAATGCGGTTGGGGATAACACCCCTCCCGGGTTCAAATCCCGGAGCCTCCGCAAGACGTTCGGCCACGGCTGAACGACAACTGAACAAGCACCCGTAGCTCAACGGATAGAGCATCTGACTACGGATCAGAAGGTTAGGGGTTCGAATCCCTTCGGGTGCACCATTCACGCAGGTCACAGCCCCGCCGGGTGATCTTGACAGGGCCGTTGCCGGTTTACGGCCAGTTTTCCCGGGACCCGTCCTCAGCCGGAAACGACGAGTTCCAGGGCCTGCGCACCCGATCGGTCCACCTGGTTGCGGCCCATGTAGACGTTCTGGGTCATCGACGGGTGAGCGTGGCCGAGGATGTCCGCGATCTGCCGTGCACTCAGCCCCGCCTGGTCGAGCAGCGTAGCGACCGTCTTGCGCAACGTGTGCCAGGTCAGCTCCGGGTAGCCTGCCCGCTTACGGAACGGTATCCAGTACCTGTTGTTGAGGTTGGACGCGTTGACGTAGCCGCCTCGGGTATTCGTGAAAATCGGCGTGTCCGGGTCGATCACCCCGAGCTTCTCACGCCGTTCCTGCAGCATCCAGACGCACCAGTCAGGCAGCGGGATGGTCCGCTGTGCCGTCTCGGATTTGCCCTCGTTTCGGACGGCACCCACGCCGCGCGCCTGGATGATGTTCCCTTCCATCCGGAGAGCCTTCGCGCCGCTGTCGAAGTCGGCCCAGTGCGCGCCGAGGGCCTCACCGACACGCTCCCCGGTCGCGATAAAGAACCGGACCAGGTCAGGCAGGTCCCGGATGGCCGCTTCCTCGTCCGCGTCCAGTCTGGACAGCAGGTCTAGGACCTGGCCACTCGTCAGCGCGGAAGGAACCTTGCGCTTGGTCTTGGCGCGCTTCTCGATGAGAGGCGCGATCTCCTTTGCTGGGTTGGCTTCGAGGACGCCTTCCTGTACGAGGAAGGTCATCACGTTCATCGCGATCGTTTTGGTGTGCCGGGCGAGGCTGAGACTGTGCTTCCTCAGGTTGCTCTGACACAGCTTGTTGATCACTGGGGTGGTGACGTCCCGGATAGCGAGACTGCCCAGGACGGGTAGCACGTGGTTGCGGAGGTGATCACTGTAAGTGTCTACAGTGGTCAGTGAGTAGACCCCCGCTTCTGCGTCCTTCCGGTACTCCTCCAGCCATCGCCTCGCCGCGACCTCGAATCGGGTGTCGAGTGTCAGGTCCGCGCCCGGACGCGTTCGGGTGATGCGCTTGATCGCATCCCGGACAGCCTGACGAGCCCGGTCGGCGGTGCGGCGCCGTCTGCGGATGTCCACATAGGTGCCGTCGTGGCGCCTGTAATGGCAGCGTGCCACGTGGTACCCGTCGTGCTTCCGGACTTTGATCTCGCCCGCTTCGCCGAGCCCGAGCGCCAGGCGCCCCATCAGCTGACCTTCGGCAGTTGCGCGTAGAACCACTCGATGACCTCGGTCCGCACGTACCTGACGTGTTTCCCGACTTTGGTACCCGTCGGTCCGTACCCCCTGCTGCGCCACTGGTACACCGTCTGTGTGGGCACCTTGAGGAACTGTCCGACTTCCTCAGGTCCCCACAGCGTCGGTGTCTCCAGGTTCTTGCTACGCGGCTGCTGCTGTGTCATAGTCGTGCTCCTTCCAGTACTGGTGTGTCCGCTGTAGACGGACGCGTTCGGCGATACCTGCTGCGAGTTCGGCTTCCGCATCGTTGCGGTGCCCCGCACTCGCGAAACTCCAATCGTTGATCAGTAGCGTGGTGTCCGGGTCCAAGTCAGCGGCGGTAAGCAGTTGGCGAAGCCGGAAGCCACGGCGGTCCTCCCGGATCTGACGGAATGTGGTGGAGTACGAGCGACTCTTGGTCAAGAAGTGGCCCCGAAAAGCCAACATGTGCGCCCAGTGGCGCAGCTTGAGCTTCTCGTACTCCGCGAGTCCGCCGAGGTCCCACGCGGTTTGGATGATGCGCCGGTAATGCTCGCTCACTCGCAGGTGGTCAATGTCCAGCTGGGAGCGGATCGGCCGGTCGGGCGAGTCGGACTTGCCTGTGCCTTTGGTGGCGTACTTGGCCACGTAGGCAGCGAGTTTCGGTTCGCTGATGCCGCCTGCCTCATCGTCAATGTCGACGGCGGAGATAGGGCGGATGTCCAGCTGTGTACCCCACGCCAGCTGTAGCGGCTGTCCGTCCGGGCGGTGAGTGGTGACCTCACTGTCCACTGTGGCCACCTGAACAGCCTCGGTGAGCAACTCCGCCGTAGCCCACGACGGGGGAGCGGTGTCGGGGCCGTCCGGGCCGTCGAGGCGCACCACCGCGTGGAAGTGGATCAGGCCTCGGATCTGGTACTCGGCGACCTTGCCGTAGGACAGCCGGACCACGTCCCGCAGTTCACGGACAGTCAGGCCTGCCAGCCGGGCACAGGCCCGCAGTACCCGCCTGGTGAACTCCGCCCAAAGCTTGCCGGTATGTGCCTGCCACAGCACCGAACCCACGTAGTCGTACCCCTCAGGGTCGACTGGGGAACCAACTCGGGTGTCGTACTGGTGATGCGCCTGCCCGCACGGGCAGCGACGTACCTTGCCCGACCTGGTCAACGCTCGATTGTGGACAGTCCCGAACGACGGTGCAGTCAGCGTGACGAACAGCCTCGGGTGGCCCGTCACCGTCTCCGGCACGCCCTTGCTCCCGCCTGAGAGACCAGCCCGGACGAGGTGGAACGCGTCCGCCGCGTACCGGTCGGAGCAGGTCAAGCAGACTGACGCGCGGCGGTTCCCGCACGGCACGAGGACACGGCCGTCGTGTTCGTGCAGCAGGTGTCCGGTTGTTCCGTCCACAAGGGAGTAGCTGCCAGTCAGGTGGATCGGTCGAGCGCAGCCGCCCAGACGTTCCATGGTAGCGCGCCAGTCCCGGTAGTCCGCCGACTTGATCCGGTCGGTGATGCGATCGTCCAGTGTCAGCGCCATCGCGGTGTCCTCCTTCACGCAGCGAGACACCCGGGACACCGTGCTCGGTGCGTGTCCCGGGTGCCGTTGTACGGGGGTGCTCTAGTCGGGTGCGGTGTGCCCGTTCATCGGGCGGGTCAAGTCCGCCAGCAGTTGCCGAGCCGTAATGTCCGGAAGGGACACCACGCGGGTGATGTCCTCCACAGTGGGCACGCGATCCTGCCTACGTGCGATATCGAGCGCGTTGCGGATCTGGGTAAGCACCGCAGGAGGTAGCTTCACCCGAGGCACCCTGGCGGGCGCAGTCGCTCCCGGTACGGCTGCTGTCACGGCCGGTCCGCTGTCCTCCGGTATCTCCGGGGAAGTCATTGCGGCTGCTGTCTGTTTGACGTGCGTGCAGGTTCGCTGCACCTCGGGGATCACCTCAGCGATCAGGTACACGATCACCGGAATGATCAGGTGAACGAACACATTGCCCGGATTCACCGGGTGCCCGCCTGGTGGCCACAGAGTCGGGACCACATTCATCACCAGCGTGGCGAACATCAGCAGGCCCTTCAACCGACCCACGACCCGGGCGGCAACCTCAGATCCCCACGCGAGGATGTTCGCCTCCCACCGCAGGACGGTAATCAGGATGCCTGCGAAGCAGGGCTCGACCAGCCACGCCGCCCACCACTGCGGGTCCGCCACGGTGTAGCCGTCCGCGAGGAACGCTTGCACCCCAGCTGCAGTAAACCCCAAGCCGCAGGCCAGGAAGAACCACAAGCAGCCCGTGACCGAGACCCGCAGGCGTTCCGCGCGTACCGCCACCAACAACGGGTCAGTCAGCAGCCGCTGCAGACGGCGGGACTCGCGCAGCGCCGCTTCGAGCTTGACCACGGCGCGGGTCCGCCCGGCGTTGTCCGGGCTGGACGGCGTGGTGTCCTTTCCGAACATGACACAGACCTCCTCGTCTCTCCGGTGGGAACCGGCGGGTTGGTTACAGGGGTTTCAAGACGCTCCAACGGTGGAGTAGGGCCAGGCCCCGAGTGCTCAGTCGCAGCGGCGTGACCGGTTTGGTGCGCACGCCCCACTTGCAGCTGATCACCTCACCCTGCTGGCTACGGGTCACGTAGCCTTGCGACATCAGGTGCAGGACGGTGTCCTCATCCAGCGCGACACGAACGCGATCGTTGTCCTCGAACACCACAACCCGGTCGGTGTCATCGAGCAGGCCGAGTTTATGTTCCCGGATGTCGCTCAGAACCTGCATCCCAACGTCCGCTGTAGACGGTCGGGACTTGCGTGCCTTGCCCTTGCTGGGTGCGGGGGTCGGGCCGGTCGCCGGGCGGGGCAGCGAAGCGTTGGGTGTGTCAGCGAACAGGCTGGTTTGGTGCTCGTCGTGTTTGCGGGTACGCATGATCACTCCTCGTCCTAGGGATTCTCCTCAGGGGTGCGGTATTCCTTGCCCCACCGAGCCCATTGGGCGGGCGGGACGTACTCCCAGACCCGTGCGTGCCCCTTGCGAAGGGGAAACCGAACCGGGTCCGTGTTCACAGTCAGGCGGTACGTGGGCAGGTAACAGCGGCTGCAGCCCCACGGGTCCGTGAGAGCGTCACCGTCACGGCGGCTAGCGTCCCGTACCGCCAGCCACTCCCGGTACGGCCACCACTGGTGATCCCGAGGCCCACCCTCCAGGAACACCGCCCGGGACTCCGGGTTGCGCATGACGTCCGCAGGCAGGTCAGCGTTCAAACTCCGCAGCAGATCGCAGCCGCTACGGGTGAGTTCCAGGTACACCAAGTCCGCTGGGTCGCCATCGATTCGGACGGGGTTGTCCGGGTGAGCGTGGCCCAGCGCCAGCAACCCGGTATCCAGCAGCAGCGTGGTGACCTCCAGATCGTTCGGGCCGACCCGCTCCCAGCTGGTGCGGCCGTTGATCGTGAACCCGGAAGTCAGCCACGGCGTGACCGCGCGCAGGCCCCCGAGGGTCTCGGACAGGACGGTCTTCGCGTGCTCGGTTCCGTCCTTGTCCAGTCGCTCCAGTAAGTCCACTGTGGATGACTGGGTGGCCACGGTCAGGTCTCCGTGGTGCCGGGCCTCGGGTACAGCTCGTCGATCAGGGCCCTCAGCAGCCAGCTACCGAAGTTGGTCAGGTCCACGTAGGTCAGGTCGAACGCTTCACCGTCTACCGTGATCGGGTTGTTCGGGTGGTCGAAGCTCAGGTACAGGTACTGCTCGTCGTGCAGCCGCGCCATCATCTCCACGTCCTGCTGGGAGAGCTTGCGCCACTGCACGTAGTCCTCGCACGTGAAGCCTGACGAGAACCACCGAGTGACCGCGCGGAAGCCACCCATGCTGTGCGAGAGGGCCACTTGTGCGCGTAGCCGGTCACCCTCACCCAGCCACGTCGGGACGATCGGGCGGCCGATCATCGTGACCACCGACGCAGCGAGGCCCTCGGAAGCCGCGGCTCCTGTCTGTCCAACCTGACGAACACCACCCGAGCACCGAGCAGCATCGCGCCAGTGCCGACCAGCAACAGCCAGAACAGCACGCTGGCTCCTTGGCCGAGGTACACCAGCACGGTCAACGCGCCCCCTGGGACAGCCAGGCGAACGTACTGCCACGCTGTCCACAGTCGGAATCCAATACGCCACATGAAGAGACTTCCTCTCTCGGGTTCGTCCTCATCCGTCCACAGAGCCGCTCCCGATATCACGATGTCTGTCCCAGACCGTCACAGGTGTCGCACGGCAAACACCGTCCGATCGAGTCGGTGCCGCCTGCGTCGCCTCGTCCTTCGCAGTCCACGCACTCCGCCGCCAAGCCGTCGCCACAGCACACCGAGCAGATCTCACCGCCCGTGCGGCACGCCAGGAAACCTTCACCGTCACACGCGCGGCAGGTGTCCACGTACACCGCGAAGTCCCATGCCAACGTGGCCACGACGCGCAGACTTCCCTGCGTCGCCAAGGTGTCGATGCCGCACGCGCTCATCAGATGCCCTTCCTTTCTTTGTTCGTGCGCATGATCGAACTGAACAGCACCGCCACGATGAACAGGCTGTAGACCACGAACGCGTTGGGGTCTGCCGACACGTCCACCAGTTGCGCGGACGTCCAGATCACGGCCACCGCCACCAGCAGCCGAACAAAGTTCCCGATCCTCATCACGCCACCACCTTCAAGTGAGTTCCCTCTGATCGTCCGTCGAGGACGAATGTCACCAGCTCCTGCAGCTCTTGATCTGTCACGAACGCCGCACGTACCTGCATGGGGACACGGGACTTCTCCCGGATCACGTAACCGATCCCCGCTGTAGACGGATCTGATGGAATCTCGTCCGCCAACGCGCCACGCAGCCGGGCGTTCTCGCCGAGTGCCATGTCCACTTGCGCGCTTGTGGTCACCCGCAGCGCGATCCGCCACGTGAACAGGTCCCGGATGGGAACGACATCCTTGGTCGGTTCTTGCACCAAAGCGATCGTCCTGCCCAGCGTCGCCCGTGACTGCGTCAGGATCACCGCCAGGTCTTTCGCGAGGAAGTTCCGCCCCGTCGACGACGAGTAGCCCAACATGGCGCCGATCTCATCCAGGATCAGCAGATCCAACGGCGCCTCGCGTGAGAGCACCAGCTTGCGGCCACCGGTCGCCGCGAGCTGTTCCTGTCGGTCTTCCATGTGCTTGCGGTACTGCCCGATCATGCCGGGGATCGACAGCTCCGCATCGTCATCCCCAGTCTCCATCTTGCAGGCGTAGCGGTACGCGATTGGCCGAGCCCAGGCGAACTCGGACTGTTTCGGGTCCGCGATCCACAGCCGCACAAGACCGTCTCTGATCAGCGGTGCGAGGCCTCGTAGGATGCCTGCCGGGATCGAGTTCTTCCCCGACCCGGTTTCGCCGACGATGAGGATGTGCTGACCCGCTGGGGAGACCGTCAAATCGGTGTCGTACTCGGTGTCCCCGATGTACACACGGGCCAGGTCCACCGCGTCGGAATCCTCGGGCATCTCCGGAGCAGGGATCGTCTCCGTAAACACCTCTTCACGCTGTACCACCAGACCCACGTAGCCCGGCTTGATCCGCTCTACTGCGATCCGCTCAACCAACAGCGTGTCCGCCAACTCAGGCAGCCGATCCTCAAATGACCGCCTGGACTGACCCCGTGCCATCCGCACGATCAGCGTGTCCACTGCGGGTGAGTACGCACGCACCTTGACCACCCGGGGGTACAGCGTCGCACCTGTCCGGCTGTCCTTTTTGGTCAGGTCACACGCAGCCATGGCCTTGTTCCACCGTGACCCCACATACGACAGCCACCGCCTACGGCACGCACGCAACACCGGCGCCGCATAGTGGTCAAACGACCCGGGCGCCGCCCGTCGCCAACACAACGACGCTGCAGCAGCGCCGCCCGCCAGCCACGCCCCGTACACGCCCACCGTTTCTGCACCAAGCGTGCTGACCGCCGTAGCCGCGGACACCGGCACAGACATGACACCCGGGTGCCGCACAGCCCACTTCAACGCCCGAAACTCGACACCCTGACGCCGTTTACTGTCCCGTTTGGCGCCCTCCCGCTTAATCCTGACCTTCGCCATGTCCTCATCTCCCTTCCCTTGCACAGCAGAACGGCCACGTACCCGTCCTTTGAGTACGTGGCCGTTCTGTCAGTCGTCGACTCAGCTAGTAGTCCATCCGGAACGCCGCGCCGTTCTCCGCCATCTCCACAGCCAGCCGCGCCGTCTTCTGCGTCAACGCCTTGTGATCTCCCTGGAACCCACCCCGGCGAATCGGGATATCCTCCATCATCGCTTTGAGAGCCAGCATCGACTCATCGAGCTGCAGCAGTGTCTCCTCCAGCTGCACACCGAACACGTCACGGCCTCCATTCCTGTGCGATCAACTCGGCCTCATACTTCTTCGCGGTAGCGCGCATATCATCCAACTCGCCCTGTGCCGCACGGCGGATGTTCTGCATCTCCTCTCGGGACGTCATCCGGTAGTTCGCCTTCACCGGGCGCATCCGCCTGATCAGCGCATCGCACTCATCCAATGACTCCTGTACACGGTTCATCGCCTCGATCAGTTGTACGAACCGCTCTGGTGCAGGAACCCGCACAGTCTTCACTGCCATACTCGTCACCCCTTGCTGATCGTCTGACGGGCCAGGCGTAGGCCGTGCACCAAACCCGCATGGAACTCCGCAGTCTTCCCCGCGTCCACGCTGGTGGTCAGGTCAGCGATCCTGTTGTCCAGCAGTGACACCAGCCGACGTGAAACCCTCGTCGGGTTCACCCTCCGCGCCGTCATCCTCCCGTCCTCCTCCATGTCCGGTCCCGCATCCGTCGACAGGGCTTACTCTTCCGAGTGGTCACCCTCCACACCTCCTAAAAGAGTCGGTCAAGAAAGTCGCCACTGGTCAGCCCAAGCTCGTCCAGCCACATCCACACGTGCCGCCAAATCTCGTCGGCAATGTCCGGGTTACGCGCGCACACTTCCGCGATGGACATCGCTGTCACCGCTTCGTTCCTGCTCAGAACCCGGTCAGGCAACCAGGTGACGTTCCATCCTTCGGACGTTCGCCACGCATAATGCTCCGTGTCATCACTGTCCATCTGAGACTCTCGAATTCGCAAACCCACGTCTCACCCCAATCAGGTGTCACACCGTCTCACCGTTCCACGACTCCCAGTTCTCGACTGCCCCCGGAGGCAGGTGCGACTCGAACCACTCGGCGAACTGCGCAAGCGCTCCAATGCGAGTCTCCGCGCGGAACTCTCGCTGAATCCACGCAGGTTCGCGGATACCGATCCACAGGTCACCCGGTTCATCCACGAGACACCCGACCCGCCGGTTTCCCACCGTGACGGGCTGCATGCTGCCTTCAATTGCCGGATGCACCTCATACACGAGACTCCGACTCATCCTCAACACCTCCCTCCGTGTTCTCTCGTACTGCCGTAACGGCAGTGACAGAACTGCTTACAAAGTGTCGGGTTCAGGCATGGGTCTATCCACTATGGAATTCAAATGCTCAAACAACAAAGCCACACGCTCCGGTCTGACTCGAACAGACCGCCGACCACATACAAGGACGGAACGGGACTGACTACGTGCTCGTGGCCCGACTCGAACGGGACTGCCTACCAGCTAGGGCAGAGCGGGAACTGTCAGTACAAAGACGTCATGTCACTGTGGACCACTGCCCGAAACAACCCTGTGTCCAGGTTTCGCACCAGGTAGCGGGACCCGCTCATCGCGCGGTACACCTGCCACCGGCGACTCCGCGTGTCACCCCGTACCGTGCAGAAGCGGCGAAGGTTGTTGAACTTATCCACGACGAACATCACAGCCCCCTACGCAGCAGCGGACTGTGCGGTCACCGGCTTCAAACCGGTTGCCTTCCAGGACAAACCGGATCCGCGCTCGTTCTCCCAGTGCGACACACGCGGGTTGATCAGCTCGACGCGAGAACCCTCACGGATGTCATCGCCCGGGTCCGTCTCCAGGGTCACCTTGACCTCCACACCCTTACCGGCCCTGCCGGTCTCCGGGTTCGGCAGCGGTTTCACAAACACGCTCACCACGTAGAGCTGTGCGCCGCTGTAGTCCGTCGACACCACCGTCTTGCCGTTGTCCTCGTACGTCTTGACCGTCGGGTCCTCCGTCACCACGACCTTGTAGCCCTCCAGCAACACTGGGATGTTCTTCAGCACGGTAACTCCCTGGTCTCGATGCCTCTGGTAACCTGACTTGATCTCGCATACCTAGTATGCTTACGCAGACCAAGGTATGTCAAGTGATACCTAGTGTGTCACTCAGATGGAGTAAGGACGACAGGCCATGACAGGCACCGACAGCAGCAAGCGACCCCAATACGTCAAGATCGCAGCTGAGATCCGGGATCGGATCAGCGCAGGCATCCTGCGCCCGGGAGACTCCGTCCCAAGCGCTCCCGCACTCTGCAAGGAGTACCGGGTCAGCATGATGACGGCCAAGACCGCGCTGAACCTCCTCAAGAGCGAAGGCGTTGTCTATGGTGTGGCAGGGAAAGCCACGTACGTTGCGCAGCTCGACAGGCTCATCCGCCTGATTCCTCACCGCTACTGGGAGCAAAAACGCCGCACGTACCTTCACGAAGCGGAACGAGCAGGGCTGACACCCAGCGCGCAGCATCACACCACCGTGATACCGGCGAGTGACGTAGTCGCAAGGCGACTCGACATCAGCGTCGGAGACACCGTCGTCCAGACCACCTACCGGATCTTCGCCGACAACCGTCCAGTCAGCATGTCTACCTCGTGGGAACCGTTCGCCATCACGGGCGGTACCACCATCGAGTTGCCGCACGAAGGGCCACACGCCGAAAGTGGACTGAACGCCCGCTTCGCCTCCATCGGTTGGGCTGTCGAACAGGTAGAAGAGAGGATGGTGGTCCGCCAGCCCGACCCCGCCGAGGTAAACGAACTCATCATCCCGGAAGGTGTGGCTGTAGTGCAGGTGCAGCAGACTGTTCGAGGCTGCCAGGAAGGTCAGGATGACCTCGTCCCGCTAGAGGCAGCAGATATTGTCTTCGTGAGCGACCGCTACGAGTTCCGATACCTGATGGATAGGCCGAAGTAGACATGAGCGAGGACGAACAACCCCTACCGGAGATTATCACCGACTGGGGCGAGACTGTGCCAGCTCGACCAGGCGGGTGCCCACAGTGCGGCTATACCGGCCTGCCGTTCTACTACGGGCACTGCTACCAGTGTGGCGCGGACTTCCCGCCGGTGGCCGACCCACGCGCCGTACCGCCGTCGCACGATCCGGGCGGCACTGGGGCGGACTAGACCACATCATCCGACGGAGCCCCAGCCGGAAGGTCAGGGCTCCGTCCTTTGTGTCCCGGACGCGACTAGCGTGTTCAAAGTTTCCTTACTTGTTCAAGGCGGGCGCCCGTTGGGCGCCCGCAGGCATACGCACCGCCTCGAATCGGCGCACTCCCGCAGGGGCGTGCGGCCTGGCGGCCGGTCCCCTGCGGGCGCCGATTCGACGAGGTATGCCAGGGCCACGGGAAACACCGCCGAAGATGCCTTCCCTCGCCGGGTGGCGTACCAGGATGAGGGGGGCGGCGTGGGCGACCAGCAGGTGCGCCTGGCATGGCCGTCTTGCGTCCGGGAGGCTTCCTAGCTCCCTCTGCCCCCTCACCCCGGCACGAACGATGCCTATCACAGGAAGCCGCTGCTGCGAGCTTGCGTGGCCGGGCGTGAGCGTGCGGGACGTCGCAGCAGCGGCTTCCTGTGATGGACGGCATCGTGCCGGGGTGAGGGGGCAGAGGGAGGAAGCCCCCCTTGTGGGTAGAAGCGTTGCTGCGCAACGACGAATGCCGATTTATTGCCAGTATTCGACTGTAACCAACGACAAATGACCATCATTGGTGGGCATTCGCTTTTGCTAATGTCGCAGGCAGAGCTAAGTATCAGCAGCTAATGGCAACTACTGGACACAGTGGACACCTGATCAGAAGGTTAGGGGTTCGAATCCCTTCGGGTGCACGTCCTCAGGGCGACCCTGCTCGATCGCTTCGCGGTCTCGCCGGGTCGTCCTTTTCATTTTGGGGGGCCGAGCCCCCCAAGCCCCCCACGGTGCGGCTTCTCTCGACCCAGCGCCGGTTGCTTTTCTTTCCTGCGTCCCCTGGGCTGCGGGCGTTCGGCACGGTGCGGCTTCTCTTGGCTCAGCGCTGGTTGTTTTTCTTTCGTGCGTCTCCTGGGCTGCGGGCGTTCGGCGCGGTGCGGGCGTGTCCCGTGCCGACCTCGAATCGGTGGCGGCGTGGTGACCTTGGTCCGGCACCTCTGCACCGGACCAGGCCACCGCCTTTCCTTGGGACTGTCAGAGCAGGCCACGTTCGCGTGCGACGGAGATGGCGTCACGCCGATGCCGGACGCCGAGCTTCCGGTAGATCCCACGAAGGTGTGTCTTGATCGTGTTCACCGAGACGAACAGGTTCCGCGCGATCTCCTCGACCGTTCTCATCGAGGGAAGTTCGGCGAGCAGGGCCTGTTCCCGCTCGGTGAGTCCGTCGGCCAGATCAGGCACGCGGACCGGGAGTGCTTCGCGCACGGTGGTCGCGAACGTCTCCAGTCTGCCGAAACGCCCGGCGCCTCGTGCCAGCAGGGCGCGGACGGAATGTCCGGCGTCGCGGAACGGCCTCCGGACGTCGTGGGGTGCCGCGAGCGTGAGCGCCTGGCAGAGTGCCTCGTGTGCCCGTTGGTTGTCCTCCGCACGGTCCGCGAGGTGTGCTTCCAGCAACCAGGCCTCGATAACCGTCGACGCCACGACGGTACGCGTCCGCCCGGCGAGAACCGGCGCGAGAATCCGCCTTGGCGATCCCAGCTTGCCCTTGTGGGCTTGGTGGACGGCGCGCAACAAATCCTGCTCACCGCATCGGATGCCGATCCGCTCGACCTCGTCGAGCACCTCCACGGCCCACGCGAGCTCGCCCACTCGCAGTGCCATCCGTTGCCGCGCAGGTGCCGCGTATGCCACCAGCGCGGGCGAAATATCCTGCCCTGCCATGCTTTGCCAGTGTCGCCGGAGAGTGGCCACCACCTCGTGCGGATCAGTATCGGTGTCGAACGCTGTCACCGCGCGGAGCGTGTGCGCACACAGCTCGATGGTGGCGTCGGTGCGGACTGGCAGCAAGTCGGCTGCCAGTGCGGCGAGGTGATGCGCTTTGTCGTCGTCCAGCCTCTCGTATGCCACGACTCCGAACAGTGTGTACGCGTACGCTCCCAGGAAACTCTCGGCCCAGCCCCGCGAGTTGGCGAACGCCAGCGCGGTGGACAACTGGCGGTCCATTCCCGACAGGTCGCCGTGCACGGCCGTGACCGCGGCCAGATGGGTGTGGCACTCCAGCGCCACGGCGTCGCGTTGTTCGCTGATGGCCATGTTGAGCGCCCGGCGCAATGCCGTTTCGGCCGTGCGATGCCGACCAAGCCACGCTTCCGCCACGCCACGGTTGAACGTGGCGAACAGGTCGAGGTCGAAATCTCCGGTGTGGCCCGCGTGTGTGGCCCGCAACTCGGTCAGTGCCGTATCGATGCCACCGCACAGTCGTGAACGCCGGAGCTGAACGGTGGCGTGCAGCGCTTTGAGCCGATGCGTCCGTAGTGGATAGACCGATTTGCCGATTCGGCGCAGCCACCGATCAGCGGCGGCCACGTCACCGAGATCCAGCGCCGCCGCAGTCGCCACCAGTGCGACCGACGGCCGGTTGAGCATTTGCTCCGGCGCGTTCTGCAGGATCCGCCACAGCCGCACCGATTGTCCTTTGAGGATGTGCTCAAGGCCGAACTTGGCAACGAGACGAGCGGCCAACTCGTGATCACCCGCGTTCACGCTGTGCTCCAGCGATCGCAGCGGATCGCCGTTGGCGACCAGCCACGCCGCGGCTATCCGGTGCTGCCGCCCCAGCGCCCAGAACCGGCGGCGACCGAGTTCCGCACGCAGATAGCCGCGCAACAGCGGGTGGTAACGAAACTTGCGCGGCGCCTCGTCGGCCGCTGACGTCAGGATGCTCGTGCGCTCCAGCAGATCGATGATCTGCCCGGCGTTCTCCAACCCGGACAGCTCGACCGCCAGCTCGGCGGTGAACACCGTGCAGACGCCCGTCGCCAGCATGAACTGCTGTGTCTCCTCCGGTTGCCGGGCGAACACCTCCCTGAGCAGGTAGTCGGCCACCACCCGGTCGTCCCCCGTGATCTGCAGTGATGCCGAGTCCGAGATGCTCAACAAGGCGAACCGCAGCCCCGCGGCCCATCCTTCGGTTCGTTCCATCAATGCCGTGAGCCCCACCGGCGTCAGTGTGATGCCTTCCTTGGCACAGAGAAGGCGGGCCTCCTCCGGGGTGAACGTGAGCTCGTCCGGCCCGATCTCCCGCACCCGGTTCTCCAGCCGCAGCCTCGGAAAGACGAACGGCGGAAGAAACCGGGCCGCCAGCACGACTCGCAGCGGTGCGGGTAAGTCGCGCAGCAGCAGGTTCAACGTGCGGATGGCCGCATTGGACTGGATCTCGTGCACACCGTCGATGATGAGGACCACCGGCTCGGGCACCTGTTCCAGCTCCGCGACGATCGCGTTGACAAGTCCGGTGGCCCCGCCGCCGCGCGGTAGTGGCAGGTCGTCCCATCTACCTGAACAGCTTTCGCGTAGTGCCTTGCGGACGACCGACCACAGTACCGCTGGGTCGTTGTCCTCGCAGTCCACCGAAACCCATGCCACCCGTGCTTTCCTGCGTTCGACGTGTTGCCGTGCCCACGCGGCGAGCATCGTTGTCTTCCCCGCGCCCGCGGGCGCGCAGACGACCGTCACCGGTGAGGTGGCGTCGCTGTCGAAAACCGCTGCGTCGAGCAGGACGTGGAGCCGGTCGCGGATCAACGTGGTGGGCGGGATGTCAGGGATGCTGATCCGCGCGGCGGGCACCGGCCTGTCGCCCGGACAGTTGCCTGGTCTGTCGGATTGGCCTCTTGACCCCGTCAGCTGCATGCTTCTCCCGATGCTGTCTGCCTGGTTCGTCGTCCCCGACTCGAAAGTCCACTTGTCTAGCAGCCAGGGATCCGGCGCACCTCGTCCGCGATGGGTGATTGCACCGTCAGGTCCACTGCGGATCGATGCCGTCCAGCGCCTGATCAAGGGAGATCGCGGCGTCGATCAGGGAGAGGTGGGTGAACGCCTGCGGGAAGTTGCCCAGTTGTTCACCGGTCGGGCCGATCTCCTCGGCGTACAGCCCAAGATGCGTGCTGTAGGTGAGCATCTTCTCGAAGACCAGCCGTGCTTTGTCCACGTATCCGGCCATGGCCAGTGCGTTGACGTAGGCGAACGTGCACAGCGAGAACGTGCCCTCGGAGCCCCGTAGGCCGTCTGGTGCCGCGCTGGGGTCGTAGCGGTAGACGAGGCTGTCGACGACCAGCTCCTCCTCCATCGCGGTGAGGGTGGAGAACCACTTCGGGTCACGTGCCGCGATGAAACCGACCTGGGCCATCCGGAGCAACGACGAGTCGAGCACGTCCGAGTCGTAGCGTTGGACGAACGCGCGGCGGCCAGGATGCCAGCCGCGTTCCCAGATCTGCCGGTAGATCCGGTCGCGGTGCGACCGCCACCGGCCAGACTGCGCCGGTCGGCGGAGAGCCTCGGACAGCCGGATGCCGCGGTCGAAGGCCACCCAGCTCATCAGCCTGCCGTAGGTGAAGTCGGCGCGTCCGCCTCGGGTCTCCCAGATGCCCTCCTCGGGCTGGTCCCAGTTCTCGCCGAGCCAGTCGAGCACCCCGGTAAGCGCCTCCCAGCCCTGGTGGCCGATGGGCAGACCGAGCCGGTGCGCCTGGTAGACGCTGTCGAACAGTTCCCCGTAGATGTCGAGCTGGAGCTGGCCCGCGGCGTCGTTGCCGATCCGCACCGGCCACGAGCCGCGGTAGCCCGCCCAGTGGTCGAGCGTGTGTTCGGTCAGCTCGGCCGTGCCGTCGACCCGGTACATGACCTGGAGGGGACTGTCCTTGTCCTGGTAACGGTCGGCCAGCCAGCGGCTGAAGTCCCTGGCCTCCTCGGTGAAGCCCAAGCTCAGCAACGAGTACACCGCGAACGACGCGTCCCTGACCCAGGTGTAGCGGTAGTCCCAGTTGCGCAGGCCGCCGATCTGCTCGGGCAGACCGGCCGTCGGCGCGGCGACCATGGCACCGGTCGGCGCGTATGTCATCAGTTTCAGCGTCATCGCCGAGCGGTGCACCATCTCACGCCACCGGCCCTGGTAGGTCGACTGATCCAGCCAGGATCGCCAGAACCGGGCAGTGTCCCGGCAGAGGTCCTCGATCTCGGCCGGCCGAATGGCCCTGGGCTGCACGTCAGCGGCGGACTCGAGCACGAACCCACGCACCTCCCCCGTGGACAACGCGATTCGTCCGCGTACGGCGTTGTCGTCGCCGACACGGATCGCGGCCAGCCGCTTGTCGCCCGGCTCTCGCACCGAGTGCAAGGTCAGGGTGAGGGTCCCGCTGTCGAACACGGCGCCGTCGTCGGTCAGGTGCGTCCTGTGGGATTGACGGCCGTAGTCGAAACGCGGCGCGACCTCGACTTCGAACTCGATCTGGCCACGGACGCAGCGCACCATGCGGACCAGACGGTGGTTGTCGGTGGCATGGGTGCGTGACGCGGGTGGCATGAAGTCGACGAGTTCACCCGTGCCGGATTCGGTCATGAATCTCGTGATGAGCACGGCCGTGTCCGGCAGATACAGCTGTTTCACCCGGTAGTCGTCGCCAACCGGCCGGACCAGGCAGTGCCCGCCCTGCTCGCGGTCGAGCAGCGCGCCGAACACACTCGGCGAGTCGAACCTGGGGCAGCAGTACCAGTCGATGGCGCCATCGGCGCTCACCAGGGCGGCGGTCTGCAGGTCACCGATCAGACCATGGTCGGCGATCATCGGGTAGCCGTTCATGCCTGGCTCCTCGGGTAGTGGGACAGAAACAGCGCCTCGACCAATGCCATTCGCGCGATCTCACCGGGGTCCACGCTTTCGTTCGGCGCGTGGATGAGCGCCTGCGGCTCTTCGACCCCCATGAGGATCAACTCGGCGTCCGGACTGGCCTCGGCCAACGCCGTGCACAGCGGGATGGATCCACCTTGGCCGAGCTGCACAGCCGGTCGTCCGTACGCCTCAAGCATCGCTGTGGCCATGGCCCGGTGAGCCGGTCCGTCCTGCGCGGTTCGGAACGGCGTTCCGACGGCCTCGGTCTCGACCGCGACACGCGCTCCCCATGGGGCGCTGGCGTGCAGGTGATCGACGAGTGCGTTCGCCGCGGTTTCCGCATCCACGTCCGGCGGTATGCGCAGGTTCAGGCGCGCCGAGGCTTCCGGCACGATCGCGGCGGCCGATCCGGTCACCGGCGGACAGTCGATGCCAAGCACAGTGACAGCCGGACGTGCCCACAGCATGTCGGCAACGCCACCATCACCGAGCAACGTGACGTCGTCGAGCACACCAGCGTCGGAGCGGAACCGGTCAACCGGGTACGGCTCGCCCAACCATTGCTGGTCGCGGTCGAGTCCGGGCACGACAGTGTTGCCCTGGTCGTCGCGCAGCGTCGCCAGTACCGCGATGAGCGCGGCCAACGCGTCCGGAGCGGGACCGCCGAACATGCCCGAGTGCAGTGCCGCGGCCATGGTCCTCACCGTGACGACGACGTTCACCATGCCGCGCAGGCTGACTGTCACGGCTGGATGTCCGACGGCGGCATTCCCTGTGTCGCACACCAGGATCGCGTCCGCGTGGACGAGCTCGGGCTTGTCGCGGACCAGGGTCGCGAGCCCGTCCGTGCCCCGTTCCTCGGCTCCTTCGACCACGATCTTGAGATTGACCGGCAGGTGGTCCAACGCGCGCAGGGCCGTCAGGTGCATGACAATGTTGCCCTTGCAGTCTGCGGCTCCGCGACCGTACCAACGGCCGTTCCCGCGGGTCAGTGCGAACGGCGGGGTGTGCCAGGCGTTCTCGTCCAGCGCGGGTTGCACGTCGTAGTGCGCGTAGAGCAACACCGTGGGCGCGTCGGGGTCGCCGCAGTCCCGCGAGCCGACCACCGCCAGGCTTCCGTCGGACGTCTGCTCGGTACGAGCGTCCGCGAACCCGACATCCGTGAACCCCCGCACGACCCACTCGGCCGCGCGCTCGCACTCCGCCGGTGACGAACCCGCGACGGAGCGGATCGCCACGAGTTCTTCGAGATCCATCCACGCCGGCGACATCAGGCCGGCTATTCGGTTGCGCAACTCCATCACGACGCTTCGACCTCCGGTTGTTTCCATGAGGGTTTGCGAGCTTTGTAGAACACCAGCGGCACGACGACACCGAGCCCGAGCGCACCGCCCGCGACGATCAGGAGGTACGTGCCCACGTTCCCGCCGCCGAACTGTGACGGCGGGATGAAGCCGACGAGCAGTGCCGCCAGTGACGCGGCGAAGCCCATGCCGCAGAGCGCGGTGAGCATCGGTGCCCGGAAGCCGCGGGGGTGATCGGGTTCCTTGCGGCGCAACCTGACAGCCGCCACGAACATCAGCAGGTACATGATCAGGTAGACCTGGGTCGTGATCACCGAGAAGATCCAGTACGCGCTGGAGACGTCCGGGATGAACGCGTACAGCAGTGCGATCACTGTGGTGATCAGGCCCTGCGCGACCAGGATGTTGCTCTGCACGCCGTGTTTGTTCATCCGCTGCAGGAAAGGCGGGAGATAGCCCTCCTGACGGGAGATCATCAGCAGCCCTTTGGACGGACCGGCCAGCCAGGTCAGCATGCCGCCCAGCGAGGCAGTGACCAGCATGATCCCGATGACCGGGGTCAGCACCTGCCAGCCGAACTGCGCGAAAACCACGTCGAACGCCTGCATCACGCCCGCGGTGAGCGACAACTCGTCTGCGGGCACGACCCAGCTGATCGCCAGCGCGGGCAGGATGAAGATCACCAGCACGAGCGCCATCGACAGGAACATCGCCCGAGGGAACTGTTTGGCGGGATCCCGCAAGGACGACACGTGCACGGCGTTCATCTCCATGCCCGAGTACGAGAGGAAGTTGTTGACGATCAGGACCAGGCTCGCGAGGCCTGCCCACGCCGGCAGGAGGTTGTCCGTGGTCATCGGCGCGGCGGAAGCGTTGCCCTGGCCAAGGAACACGATTCCGAGCACGACCAGGAGCGCGCCGGGCAGCAACGTGCCGATGATCAGGCCGCCACTGGCCAGGCCCGCGACGCCTTTCGTTCCCCGTGACGAGATCCAGACTCCCGACCAGTACGCCACGACAATGACCGCCGCCGTCCACAAGCCGTTGCCGGCCAACGACGGGTTGATGACGTAGGCCAGTGTGCTCGCCACATAGGCCAGCAGGCTCGGGTAGTAGAAGATCGTCATCGCGAACTGGCACCAGACCGCAAGGAACCCCATCGGTTTCGAGATTCCCCTTGCGACCCAGTTGTAGACGCCGCCGCGCCAGCCCGATGCCAGTTCGGCGGACACGAGCGAAGTGGGGAGCAGGAAGACGATCGCGGGGATCAGGTACAGCAGGACACAAGCGAGGCCGTACACGGCCATTGTCGGTGACGGCCGCAAACTCGCCACCGAACTCGTTGTCATCAGGGCCAATGCGATCCAGGAGATCCACGCGTGTCTCTGCATGGGGCCAGAATCACGATGATCCGGGCGTCGCGACTCGTCCGTCACGGGTGAGTTGGCCGGATCACCCGCCACACGAGGTCCACGCCGACAGCCAACGCGAACACGGCGATCATCGCCACCAGGGTCGCGGGCTCCGTCCGGGCGGTCTGTACCCCGAACACGACGAGCACACCGGCCGTGAGCACGATTCCCACGATGAGCGGCCATGTCCGCGAGCGGGTCTGCGCCCTCAGCCGGAACGCGGCAACGGACGTCACCAGGAAGATCACCAACGCGACCGCGCTGCCCAGCGACGCGATCGCGGTCAGGTCGATCAGGTTGGCCATCAGCAGGGCCACCACCACCGAGATGACCAGACCCCGGGTGCCACCGACACGTGCGCGACTCCCGAACACCTTCGGGAACGTGCCCGATCCGGCCAGCTCCGCGGTCGACCCCATGGCGGCGAACAGGTTCGCGTTCACCGACGACGATGTCCCGAGCATCGCGACGATCGTCACCAACACGAATCCGGCTGTCCCCAAGGATGGTTCGGCCGCCACAGCCAAGGCGGTTTCCCCGTTCTCGATGACCTGTGGCACGGTCAGGGTTCCGAAGACGCCGATGGCGATCAGTACGTACAACAGGGTCGTGATCCCGAGGGACAGGTACATGGCCCGCGGCAGGGCACGAGCGGGGTCCCGCAGCTCCCCACCGGTGAAGCTGACCACGGCGAACCCGAGGTATGCGAAGAACGTCAACGCCACGCTGGACACGATGTGCGTCGCGGAGGGATAGGACGACGGCGCGAGCAGCCCCGGGTCGAGGTTGGCGAACGTCACCGCGATGAACACCGCCAGGACGGCAAGCATCACCACCACGATCGCCGTCTGCAGGCGCTCGATGGACTTGGCACCCGCGATGTTGACCACCGCGGCCGCGACGACCACGACCGTGGTCAGCGCTTTGGCCCAGCCGGGCGATCCACCGAACAGCAGGGCCGATCCGTAGTGCCCGAACGACACCGCCACCATCGCGGTCACGATCAACGCCGCGAAGTACAACAGCCACGACACCACCGACGTGATGTGGCTGCGGCCGAAACCTTTGTGCAGATAGGTGACTATCCCGCCGGAAGAGGGATATCGCGCACCGAGCTTGGCCACCGCGTATCCCTGCAGCAGGGCGATCACACCGGCGAGCAGGAACGAAAGCCAGGCAGCGGAACCGGCAATCGCACCGGCTTCGCCGAGCAACGCGAAGATTCCGGCGCCCACCATCGACCCGATGCCGAGGAACGCGGCACCTCCGACTGTCATCCCCATCCGTCCTCCTCATGGTCGGGGTCACCGACGCTAGGGCGCGGCAGGCGAACGCGAATCGTTCTGCCGGGGTGAATCACGGCCGCGACTCACCCGGATCGGAGGAGGAGATCCCGCAGCCGGTCCGGTGATCATGTCGTCAGGCAATCGAAGGAGGCGTCGAGATGTCTCGCGAACCCGGCGGGAGGCGAAGACGACGAAGGCTCTTTCTCGTCGGACTCGTCATAGCGCTCATACCGATGACCGCGGCACCACATCGAGAGTCCACGTGCGATTCCGGACGGTCGTTCGCCGGTTCGCTGATCTGCGCGCCGATCGAGCTGATCCGGATCTTCGGCCCACTTGTCCGTCATCTCGTGCTGCCAGGCCGCTCATCCACTGCGGGTGACGCGCGACCTGCTCGCACTGCGGGACATTCGTCCTTGTCGCCAGGACATCGAGGAGGATCCATGGAAGTGACCCAGGTGCGCATCGAAGATCTCATGTCGGACGTACTGGCCGGGATGGCACAGGAAATGCCGTGGTTGCTGGGCGCGGACATCATCGCGTTCCGCGACGAGTGCCCGGTCGTCTACGCCACGTACGGCGTCGGAATCACCTTGCAGAACATCCAGGAACACCTTCGGGCAGGTCCCACTCGGGACGCCGCCACTACCGACGGTCCGGTGATCAGCGACAACATCTGGCGTGACAAGAGGTGGCCTGCCCTTGACCTGTCACGAACAAGTGCACTGTATCCCCAGCACGCTCGTCTTCTGTCGAAGGTGAACGGCGTCGCGGCGTTGCCCGGCCTGCAGGACGACAGTGGGCTGATCGTCGTGACCACGTACCTCGGTGAGACTCCGAACGACAACGTGTTGGACACCATGGCCCGTTATGAGCGGCTCGTCACCGCGGACGTGGCCGTACTCTCGTCGTTCTCCGGAACCGACCAGCGCACCAGCCGAGTACTGACGGCACTGCACCGCCGAGATGTCATCGAACAGGCGAAAGGCGTGGTGATGGCCACGTGCCGGACCGATCACACCATGGCCTGGCTGCTGCTCCAGGACGCGTGCAGGCGGACGAACACCAACCTCAACGCGCTGGCGGCCGAACTGGTACGGCATGTCAAGTCTGAAGTAGACACTGTCGGGGACTCCGGCACCGGGCGCGCGGCAGGTGAACTGTGGACGGCGCTGCGGCACATCCACACCACGGCCGGTATCTGATCGCATCGGAGCAAGCAGATGTCACCATCCCAAGACTCGGCCACGACCACGCACGGCAAGCCACGCCTGTCCGTTCGCCAGGTGGCGGACCTGCCGATCTGGGTCCTGCGGTCCACCGTCGGCCGGACGCTCAACAGCGTGGTGATCTCGGGGCCGGACGGCCTCATCCTGATCAACACCGGAACCAGTCCACAGCACGGCAGAGCCATCAGCAGGCACATCGCCGATCTGTCCGGTGACCCGGTCACCACCATCGTCTACCCACACCACCCCACAGCCAACTGCCGGGGCACGACCGCGTTCGCCGACCACAACGACGCGAAACTGGGCAATGTCGTGATCCTCGCGGCGGGCCGTCCGGCTCGCGACCACTCGGAGGTACCGCCCAATCTGGTGGTCGACAGGGAATGCGTGCTGACACTGTCCGGTGTCACGCTCAGGCTGCTGCCCGCCGCGGCGGGCAGCGTCAGTGCCACCAACATCTACCTGCCGAAGCACCGGGTGGCAGTGATCGCCGACGAGCCGTACATGTGGGCTCGCACGGTGGAGCACCCCGCGGGCACCGCGTTCACGCACGCTGTCGGCTGGTTCCTGCGATTCCCGGTCGAGCACTTGCTCGGCAGCCGCATCCTGCCGCTGTCCGGCCCCGAGGTGCACCTCGTCCTGCGCCGCTACCTCGACCGCCCACCCGTCCGTTCCTAGGGAGACTCGATGATCGACCACGCCAAACAACGTGCGGACAGCCGAATCACCATCTGGTCCGGCTGGATGTGGTTCGCCGCCATCATCATGGTGCTCACCGGAATCTTCAACGCCGTCGAGGGCCTCGTGGCGTTGCTCAACCGGGCGTTCTACGTGACCAACGGCGACGACCTGCTCATCCTCGACCTGACCACATGGGGATGGGTGCACCTGCTGATCGGCGTCCTGGTGATGTCGGCGGGGTTCGCCCTGCTCACCGGGGCGGTGTGGGCACGGGTCGTCGCGGTCGCGGTCGCCTCGGTGAACGCCATCGCCCAGATCACGTTCGTCTCCGCCTATCCCGTGTGGTCCACGATCGTGATCGCCCTGTCCATCCTGGTGATCTGGGCGATCGTCGTCCACGGTCGGGATGCGACGGACGAACTGCTGTGACAGCACCGCTGCCGCGCGCTCTGATCCTGCTCCTCGGCGCGGCGGCGACCGTGATCACGGTCGCCGGACTGAAGTCGATCGCCTGGCTGGCGGCTCCGGTCCTGCTCGCTCTCGTCATCGTGATCGCGGTCAGCCCAGTCCACCGATGGCTCAGGCGCGTGGGCTTTCCCTCGTGGGCGGCGACACTGGTCCTCGTCGTGCTCGTCTACGGCACGTTGATCACCTTTGCTGTGGTGACATTCGTGTCGCTGGCCCAGTTGACGACGACCTTGCCACGGTACGCCGATCGCTTCGACGGCATCCTCGCGGACATCACCCGTGCGCTGCAGGGAATGGGAGTCACCCCGGAGCAGGTCCGCGACGCACTGGCAACACTGGATTTCGGCAAGATCGCGCCCTATGTCGGATCGATCATCAGCGACCTCACCGGCCTCACCACGAGTCTGGTGTTCCTCCTCGCCCTGCTGCTGTTCCTCAGCATCGAGGCAATCAGCGTGGACACCCGGCTCGCCGACATCGCCGCCGAACGTCCACAGGTGACACACGCGCTGCGCACGTTCACCATCCGAACCCGCCGCTATCTGGCCGTGACCACCGTGTTCGGTCTGGCCATCGCGGTTCTCGACGTGATCGCCCTCGCGCTACTGGGCATACCGTTGTCCCTGCTGTGGGGGCTGTTGTCCTTCGTGACCAACTACATCCCCAACATCGGCTTCCTGATGGGGGTGATCCCGCCCGCGGTTCTCGCACTGCTGGTCGGTGGATGGAAACTGATGCTGATCGTCATCCTGATCTACTGGGCACTCAATTTCCTGGTGCAGTCCGTGATCCAGCCGATATACGTCGGCGACAGCATCGGCCTGTCACCGGTGATGACCTTTATGGCACTGGTGTTCTGGGCATGGGTGCTCGGCCCACTCGGCGCCCTGCTCGCGGTACCGACGACCTTGCTCGTCATGGCGTTGCTTGTGGACACCGATCCCCGTGCGAGCTGGGCAACGGCACTGACCAGACACAACAAACGGACCGAACGAACGGACACGGCATGACCACCCTGACAGTATGGCGATTCACCAGTCCCGACGGAGCCGACCGCGCCGCGAACATCCTGTCGCGACTCTCCCATGACGACCTGATCACGGTGCACGACGCGGCCACCGTCTCGTGGCGGCCGGGCGCCAACAAGCCCAGAACACGGCAGCTGCACGACATCACCGGCACTGGCGCACTCGGCGGCGCGTTCTGGGGCATGCTGTTCGGCCTGATCTTCTTCATCCCCCTGCTGGGCGCGGCAGTCGGCGCGGCGATTGGAGCGCTCTCCGGCGCGCTGACCGACGTCGGAATCAGCAACGACCTGATCGACAGGCTCCGCGGCGACATCGTGCCGGGTACCTCCGCCCTGTTCATTCTCAGCTCCGACGCCGTGCTGGACAGGATCCGAACGTCATTCCGGTCCGAACAGCCCGAGTTGGTGTTCACCAACCTTTCCACCGAGCAGGAGAACCGCCTACGGGAAACCTTCGGTGAGGATCACGCTCATGACATGCCGTGACTGACGACCGCGCGAAGGCTGTCGTTGTCACCGGCACACCATGGGCACTTTCCTTTTCCGGCTGTACCACCTGTGCTGGGCTGGTGGTTTACAGGCTGTGGGCGGTGATGTTGCCGTGGGCGGTGGTTGCGTGGATGTTGAGGTTGGCGGTCGGTCCTTCCGCGTTTTTCAGGGTGTTGGTGATTCGGCCGTAGGAGGTTCCTGCGTCCAGGGTTGCTGAGACTCCTGGGGCTGCGCCCACCGAGATGGCGCCGGACTGGGTGCTCAGCACGACCTTGCCGCGCACGGCTTCGGTGATCTTGATGTCGCCCCTTGTGGTGGTGATCTGGGCGGGGCCGTTCAGGTGGGCTACTTCCACGTCGCCGTCGACCGCCGTGAGGTTGACGGCTGCGGCTTTGTCGATCTTGATTTGGCTGTATGCGCCGTCGAAGGTGATGTCGCCGAGGCGGCCTGCGCTGCGCAGCTTGGCGCTGGCTGCTTTGGCTTCCACGCGTGAGTCGGTGGGCAGGTGGACGGTGACCTCCAGGGAGCCGGAGGGGCCGAAGTACTGGTTCTTGGCGGAGGTGTGGATTCGCAGGACGCCGTCCGCGTACTCCACTGTGGTCTGCTCCACCGCTTTCACGTCTCGGGCCTTCGAGGCGTCCGTGGGCAGGATCTCGACCACGGTGTCGGCTCGGTCCGCGGCGATGAACTGGACGCTTCCCGCTGGGATGTCCAGGACGGCGGAGATCGGGGCGGGGGTGTCGAACTTCTGCATCGTGCTCTCCTGGCGGTTCGGTCGGGCTGAGGTGATCGATGACCTGATCACGGGAACCACGATCGCCCGCCGTCCTGACAGCGGACGGCCACCGGGCTGACACGGCCCCTGACATGCCGCCACCACACGTACAGCGTGAGCGTTTTCGTTTTTTCCGAAGTGAGGACAACGAAAGGCCGAAGGGATCCCTTGACAAATGTTGCTTCTTTACCAAATAAGGTGGACTAGGGGTAACTTGCTATGCCTGCGGGGATGGGGGGTTTGGTAGGACTTGGGGTGTTAGGAGGCGTCATGCGTCAATCCAGGTTTTCCCGAGCCCTAGTTGGTTTTGTTCTTCTTGCTGCTGTCACACCTGCTGTCGCGTCGGCCGACGCGACAGATGCCGCCGGCATTGGCCGGACTACTGTTCGCAGTGTTACCGGTGCTGTTCTCGGTACGATCCGATTCGACATCAACAACAGGAAGATTGTCCTCAGTGGTCGGCTGAGCGGGATCTCGACCGGTTTCCACGGCTTCCACATCCATGCCGTCGGTGTCTGTGACCCGAACTCCACCGACCCGAACGGCGCGGTTGTCCCGTTTCTGACGGCCGGTGGGCACCTCAACCTCGGCGGTACCACGCACGGCGATCACACCGGTGATCTGCCTTCGCTACGCGTGTCTGCCGACGGAACAGCCATCACCACCACGGAGAACGACGATCTCAGTGCCGCGGCGCTGTTCGACGCCGACGGCAGCGCCATCATCATTCACGCGCTGCCCGACAACTTCGCACACATCCCCGTCCGGTACGCCCCAGGCGGGCCGGATGCCGCGACCCAGGCCACTGGTGACGCGGGTGGGCGGATTGCCTGTGGCGTTATCACCCGAGGCTGACGTCCGTACGTGAGTGTTTTCCCGGCTTCCCGGCCGGGGAGACACTCACGTCCACGGGGTTGCGCCGTTGAGGACCGCTGTTGCCAGTTCCACTCTTGAGCGGAGGTTTATCGCGGCCAGCAGGCGAGTTATTCGGCCTTCCACTCCTTTTTGACTGGTACCGAGAAGGGTGGCTATCTGGCGGTTTCCGAAACCGTCGGCTATCAGGTAGGCGAGGTAGCGGTTTGTCTCGTCCGCCGCTTCCGTTCTGCCGGGGATGGTGACCCCTTGTTCGCGCATTGCCGTTCTGACCATCGCTCTGCAGGCCAGGGCGTCCAGGTCGCCGAAGAGGGAGTAGGCGCGGTTCAGCGCGTCCGCTGGTTTGGGGGTGTGCGGAGCTGTCAGGAAGTAGGCCATTGCTGTTTCGCAGGGTTGGCCTCTGTCATCCGCGAGTTTGAGGGCGGCTGCCACGTGGGGGCCGTCGCCGTGGACCAGGGCCCGTCCCAACAGCCTGTGCAGGTCCACTCGGTCGAAGCGCTGGTCGTCGGCCACTCGCTCCAGTTCCTCCTGAGCTGCCATGGCGGCTTCGTGGTCGTCGGCTTTGCGGTAGGCCTCCACCAGGGCCAGGAGGGCCTCGCCGAGCAGGAGCGGTCTTCCCCCGGTCTGGCAGCACCGCACCACATCGCGCAGGCGGGCGATCGCTGGTTCGTGGTCGCCGAGCATCATGTCCACCAGTGACTCGGCCAGAGCCATCTGGCCGCCGTCGATCAGGTCGTCCGCGCCCATCGCCAGCCACTGGCGTGCTGCCGCGAACCGGCCGCGGAACGCCAGGATCCGAGGCGGGACCGTGCGCAGTTGGGCCATCGTGAACGGCGGTGGCCTGGTGCCCCAGTCAGCCTGTCTGCGGCGGGCCACCGCCAGTGCGTGCTCCCAGTCCCCGCGCTGGAAGTCGTACTCCAGGCGGATGCCGAACTCTATGTCCGTTTCGGACAGACCGGCCGCCGCGAGCGTCCGGCTCGCGTAGTCCGCGTCGCCGAAGAGGATCCGGCCAAGAGCGTGCTGCAGGTGGGAGTTCTCCAACGTCAGACGGGCCACTCCGGCCACGTTGTCCGCACGGCCCAGCACCGCCGCGTCGAACTCGTCCCGCTGGCCGGTGCCGATCAACGCCGCCGCCAGCGCCACCTCCCCGGACGCCCGCACCACCGGGTCGGCCGACCACTGCGGCCTTGACCGGGTGACCTCCGCCAACATGTCCGCGGAACGGCCCAGTTGCAGCAGGGACATCGCCCTGGCGATCGACCGCCAGTGCGGTGGCGCGGGCAGGTTGTCCCAGCCCCCGGCGGCGAACTCCACCAACGCCGCCCGGTCGCCACTGCCGCACAGGCCGCGGACCAGGACCGCGGTCAGCTGCCACAGGTGCTCCGGCTTGCGGTCACCGGTGACCACCGCCTCGGTCAAAGCCTTGCGGGCCAAGGCCGCTGCCTCGTCCGCCCGCCCGGCCACCAGGCACACGTGTGCGTGCAGGTGATCCGCTTTCTCGCGGTCCGGCCCGGTCAGCAACGCCACCGCCGCGCCACTCCAGCGGGCCGCTCGCTGGTTGTCGCGGGAGACCACCCGCTCCGCCGCCGCCAGCAGCAGCTTGCCCGCCACGGCGGGATCCACCGACGAACTCCCGGCCGCGGCCAGGCAGTCCGGCAGGAAATCCGGGTCCGGTGGGTCGACGCGGCCGTCGAGGATCGCGCGGGCCGCCGTGGCGTGCACCTGCTCGCAGTCGAGTGGACCGAGTTGGCCGCGCAGCAGGTCGGCGACCAACGGCGGACGCAGCGCCGGAGAACCGCCCGGTGTTTCACCGAGCACACCGTGGTCGGCCAGGGCCCGCAGGCCCGCTGTCACGTCCGACGGCCCGGCCAGCCCGGACTCGGCGATCAGACCGACCGCTGCCGCGCCGAGTGGCTGCAGCACCGCGAGTGCGCTCGCCACCCGCCAGGCCACCGGTCCCGCCGCCCGGACCTCACGCAGGAGCACGTGCGTTGCGGACGGCACAACCTTGTGATTGTGCGGGATGATCGCCCGGGGATGCGGGCGCAGCAGGAAAGCCTGTCGATCCACCACCCGCAACACACCGTTGCCCACCAGGCCTTCCACCGCGGTCAGCACCGCGAGCGGGTTGCCGTCGGTACGCAGGAACACCCGCTCGGTCAGCTCCGCCTCCGGAGTCGCGTCCAGCGTCGAAGCCAGCATCCGACCGACGTCCTGTTTGGACAGTCCTGGCAGGACTATCTGAATGTCCGATTCGGTGGCGGTCAACGCGTCGAGCACGGCGGGCGGTGGCGCGGGGCTCGGCGGTACGCGAACCGCGAGCACTATGCGCAACCCCGCTGGGATCAGGCCTCGCAGCACGGGAGTCAGGCCGATGGTGGCCGCGTCGGCGTTCTGCACGTCATCGATGAGAATGGTCAGTGGGCCATGCGCGGCGAGGTCCTTGCGCAGCGTGGAAGCGACTCTCTCGGCCAGCTCGGCCGCGTTCGCGCCCACGGCCGACGCCCTGGACACCTGTTCGAGCAACGGATCGAGCAACGGTGCCGCTGCGGGGCCCGCGATCGCTCGTAATGCCTGGTAGAGAAGGCCATAATTGGCTGTAGCCTGATGTTCGTACGCCCGGATGAGCACCGATCGGCGTCCCTGTCCGGTAAGTCGGGTGTGCGCCGCGGCGAGCAGGGCGCTGCGGCCAATTCCTGTGGGACCGGTCACTACGACACAACTTTCGACCACTGTGGAGCCTTCAGTGATCGAGGCGAGTTGATCGGTCCTGCCCACCGGGTGCAAGCTTCCTCCGTGTCCGCTCGCCGCAACTGTAAGGCATAGATCAGGAATACGGCCGTCTGTCACCCACCGGGAGAAACGGTGAAGACTTCCCAGTTCGTGGCCACTTTGGCTGGCGAGGACCACTTGGCGGACGCGGTCGACCTGCTGGCAGCCGACACCCCCGGTGGCGGGCTCGTGTATGTGCGGGGCGCGACGGGATCCGGCCGCAGCCGGATGGTGGCCGACCTCGCGGACCGGTTGCGCGTACTGGGCAAACCGGTGGTCTGCTGCGGTCACGACGAAGCCGACGGCGAACTGCCGGTGATCGGCAGGCTGTTGCAGTACCTGCTCACCCAGGGCACGCGGCCCGGTCTGACACGGGCCTTGACCGCTGTGCCGCAGATCTACCAACTGGCGCTGCGCGACCCGGACGCCTACCAGGTGGCGTTGGCCCACGAGCTGACCGCCGCGGTCCGCGCGCTCGGCCCGGCCCGCACGCCCCGGCTGCTGATCGACGACCTCGACCGAGCCGATCCCCGTACGCTGTCGCTGCTCTGCCTGCTCGTCGACCAGCTGCGGGCCGTCGGCGCCCGACTGTTGCTGGTGAGCGACGAATCCGCCACCGGCACCGTGGCCGACCTCGCCGCCACCGCGGACCTGGTGCTCACCCCCGCGGGCCTGACCGCGCCGGAGATCGGGCGGTTGCTCGCACAGCGGCTGAACTGCCGGACAGACGACGACCTCGTCCAGGCGGTGACCGACGCGCTCGGCCCGGCCCACAGCCTGCCGGGTGTCGTGCTCGCGCTGATCGACCAGGTGATCGCGGACGGTCGGATCGCCGTCGTCGACGACCACGCCCAGCTGATCGACCCGGAAACGCCGCTGGTGCTGCCGGACGGGCACCGGCTGTACGGGTCCGCCCGCGGTCCGGCGAGCGCGGCCCTCGGAGTGTTGGGGTGGTTCAAGCGATGTGACCTCGCTGTCGTCGCAGAAGTCTGTGGCGTCGAACCGGCTCCGCTGCACCAGGTCGTGTCCGAACTGCACGACTTGGGCGTGTTGGACAACCACGAGCACGAACTGCGGTTCGCGGTGCCCGCGGTGCGGCAGGGACTGACCAGGGCGGCGGACCCGCAGTTGCGGCGCGCGGTGCACGCGGCGGTGGCGAAGGTCCGGCTGGCGGAGCTGGCCGACGGCCGGGACGTCGACGAGTACCGGCTCGCCGACCACCTCGCCGAGGCCGCGGACCTGGCCGGTGGGGTCGAAGTGGCCGACCAACTGCTGAGCACCGCGCGCCGGGCGTTGCTGACCGAGCCGGGCCGGGCGATCGGCTGGTGCCTCGCCGCGTTCGACATGCTCGACCCGGACAACCCGGCCTGGCTGGACGTGCTCGACGCGTTGCCGCCCATCCTGTGCCACCACGGTTGGTTCGCCGAGGCCGCGGAGCTGCTGACCCGGGTACTGCCCCTGATGCCGCCCCAGGAGGGCGAGCTGCGGACGCGGGTGCTGCTGGTGTGGCGGTCGTTGGCGCTGGTGCACGACAACCGGGTGCGCGAGTTGGTCCGCACGACCGCGGACACCGTGGCGCGACTGGACCGGTTGGGTGTACCCAGTGCCGGGCCCCGGTTCAACGTCGCCATGCACACCGAGGACTTCGCCGAGGCACACCGGCTGATCACCGAACTGCAGTGGGCTTCGCCGATCCGCGAGTACCGGGAAACCGCCCAACTCAGCGCTCTCTGGTACCACGGAGTGGCGGGCAGCGGCGAAAGCTTCGCCGAGATGTGGCGGAAGTGCCTCGACAACGCCGAGTACACCGACGTGGAAAGACCGGACCCGGAGGACGTCCGCGAAGCCGTCAGCACCGGCGACCTGTCCCGGTTGCGGGACCTGTGGTCCGGCACGGTCCACGGCCGCAGCGAACGTTGTGTGCTGCGGCGATACCAGATCGTGCAGGCCCTGTTCGTCTCCGGTGAATGGGACGAGGCGCTGCGACAGGCCCGCAGGTGCCGGGTCGAGCCGGAGCCGGACGGCGCGTGGGTGCCGTCCCTCGTCCGCGCGCTGGCGGCGGAAATCCACGCGAGGCGCGGGGATCTGCGACGCGCGCAGGACTGGCTCGCCACCGCGGACGATACAGTCCTCTTTGGACATATCGTCAGCTGGGCCCGGTGCGGGACACTGCGCTTCGCGGGCAAGAACGCCCAAGCGCTCGAGGTGGGCGAGAACGCCTACCGGCGGGCCCGTTCGCTCGGCTACGTCGGCGGCCTGGAACCGTTGCTGGGCAGGGTGATCGACATGGCCGCGGCCGAGAAGGACGAGGCACGGCTGAAAGTGTGGCGTGACGAGGCCGAACGGCTGCACGCCCGGTTGGCCTCCCGCGAGTCCGGGATACTGCTGCTGCGGGCATCCGCTGTGCTGTCCGGTGACGTCACGGCGGCCGCCGAACTGCTCAGGCTGGCCCGTGCGCTCGGCCGGACTCCGGTGCTGGCCAGCGCCACGCTGATCGCCGGGCGCCTCGGCATCGAACCCGAGCAGTTGCTGCGGGAGTCCCACGAGTTGCACCGCGTGCTCAAGGCACCGCCCGGCAGGGCTGCCGCGGCCGCGGCGCTCAAGGAACGCGGTCTGCCGGTGCCGCGCAACCGGCAGGCCCGTTCCGAACTGTCGGTGGTGGAACTGGACCTGGTGCGGCTGGTCGCCGAGGGAAAGACCAACCGGCAGATCGCGGCGGTGCTCGGGGTGAGCGAGAAAACCGTGGAAAGCTACCTGACCCAGCTGTTCACCAAGACCGGCTGCCGCACCAGGGTGGAACTGACCGCCGCGCACGCCGACGGCAGGCTGAACGGCCGAGCTGGTGGTCGCAACCATTAGTTCGTAAGGGGAGTTCCCAAACTTATCGCGGCGCGGTGCCACGGACCGGCTGTGGCGGATAGAAATTCACCTGCCAGATCAGTTTCGGGGCCGATGCGCAAGGAGGGGCCATGACAGAAGCTGGCCTGCCGATGGGGAACCCCCAGCCCTCATCGCGGCTGACACCGCCGTGGCCGCACGAAACCGGCTGGGTGGCGCCAAGGCAACGCAGTGTGGTGATCGCGGGACGGCTGTCGAAGGCCATTGACGCCCTCCGTCGTGGCAGCGGCGCCCCCGGGTCGACCGCCGATCACACGCACTGATTCACCCTCGTTGCCACGAATGGCCTCCCGGGTTCGTCCCGGGAGGCCATTCTTGTGTTCGTCGGTGATCAGGAACAGGTCACGCGGACGGCGGACGCGCCGAGGTGCTCCCTGTTCGGGTCCTCGCCACGGGTGTGCAGCCGGATCGCGATCGAGTTGCCGGAGAACCGGAAAGGCCCGCGGTCCACCCACGCGCCCTGGTTGTCGCGCTGGTTGATCGAGAAACTGCCGCTGCCGCCGCCCTCGACGGTGTAGAACGCCGGAGCACCGGCGGAATCCTTGCCACCGGAGGGAACGAACACGCTCACCGCGCAGCTGCCGGACGACACCGCGCCGGTGCCGAAGGACCAGAGCACGGACGCGGTGGGGTCGTCCTTGTTGCGGTCACCGAACATCGGGACGGCCGTGAAGCCGCTGGAGCAGCCATCCTGGCCCCAGCCGCCGCTACCGACGTCGTACCAGCCTTTGTTGCCGTCGCTGTACGCGCCGATCTTCTTGAACCCGCCGCAGCCGGGGCCCGCGACGGCGGAGTACGTGGTACGGGCCGCTGCCGGAGGCGGTGGTGGCGGAGCAGGGGCGGGTGGCGCGGGGGCCGGGGGTTTGTTGTTGGCAGGCGGCGGTGGAGGTGGAGGTGCGCCGCCACCCCCACCGCGAGAATCGGCCGCTCCTCCCTTGGGCGTACCGCCGCCACCGGTGGCGGGCTGGTTGACCACCGGGTTGGCTGTGCCGGGCCCGGCGGGCTGGTCTGTTCCGGGTGGTGGCGGCGGGACCAGTGACATCTGCACCGGGTCCTGCTCGGCCACGTTCACCGTGCCGAAGGACGGGCCGTTGCCGTTGTTCGAGGCGAGCGCGTCACCGAGCGAGTGTTTGTCGTTGCCCCCGAGCACCAGCGGCAACGTGGCCAGCGCGAGACCGGCGGCCACCGCGAGGCTCACCAACGCCCGGCGATGCCCCAGCCGCGTCAGCAGCGGTGGCCGCAGCGGGAACGGGGCCGGTTGGGGCTCGTCGGTGTCCTTGTCGGTGTCCTCGCTGGGTTCGTCCGGGGAATCGGCGGCTGATCCCGGCAGCACGACCGGCGCGTTGACCACCGTGGCCGGGTCCGGTCCTTCGTCCGAGGACGAAGGACCGGACGACACAGGCGGCGCGGGGGTCGCGGGCGGGTCGAGATTCTCGCCGGGGAGCACCACCGCCGGGGTCACCTCCGGAAAGAGGTCGCCGGGACCGGGACGGGGAGTTTGCACGGGGTTCCTCCAGGCTGATCGTCTTTGCGGACTCACCGTGTCCGGTATCGGGCCCCGTCGGGCGACAGGCCGATCCGGCACCGGGAGCGGTGCGCGGCGGAAGGCCGGACGAGGTCGTCCAGCTGGTCTTTGGCGTCGAGCAGGTGCGACAACGCGTCCGCGACCCGAAGATCGGTGTCGTCGAGAGCGGTCACCGGGTCCGGCTCGGCGCGAACGGTCACCTGGCGCAGCAACACGCGGCCCGGCCGCAGGCCGACCACCCGGAACCAAGTCCCGGCGGGCAGCAGCACCTCGGTGGGCAGCGGCGCGGGCGCCAGCTGGCCCGGCCGGTAGGCGTGGGTGCACCACACCGCGTACTCCACCGGCGCGTCGAAGGCCACGTCCGCGTTCGCCGATCCGGTGAGGAAACCGGGTTCCAGCAACGACATTCCCTCGGCGTAGGCGTCGACACGCGCTTGCGGGTCGGAGCCGAGGAAGGCAGCGCCGCGATAGGAGGGCAGCCGCCGCGTCCCGGACATCAGGCACGCGAGGTAGCCGTCCGGCAGTGAATCGTCGCTGCCACGGAGTTTCGCGGCCACGCGGTCCAGCCCGAACCCGTCGGAGGCTTCGTCGGCGAGGTGGATCGCCACGGCAACGCAGTCGTCCTTGGTCGCTTCGGCGTCACGGGCCCGCAGCGCCGGGGTGACCGCCATGACCGCACGGACCCTGGCCGACGCCGTCTCGTAGTGCGCTCCGGCGGCGCGCGCGAAGGCCGCGCGTTCGGCCGGTGTGCTGTGCCGGTCCGCCAATGGCTCGACCACCACCGGCTCAGGTGGCTCGGCGGTCGACGGCCGGACAGGTGTGGCCGTCGGGGACGTGGGGGACGTGGTGGACATTGTCGGTAGCGGCCGCGGTGGGGCCGCCGGTCGCGCCACCACTTGTGGCGCGACCGACGGCGGGTCGGCTGGCGCCTGCCCAGCCGGGTCCGGTGTCGCGGCCGGATCCGGTGAGCCGACCGGCTCGGAGTCCACTGGTTCCGGCTGATGGACCGGTGTGCCCTGCGTAGTGGATTCGGAGTCGGGGCGCGCAGCCACGATTACGTGCTCGTGATGGAGCCGAGGCTCGGCCACGAGCACGGGGACGTCGATGACGTCGAACGCGATGCCGTGTGCCTGCGCGATGGCCGCCGACGCTGCCCGGCTCGCCGCGTCGAGCAGGCCGAGACAGCACACGCGCAGCGCCCCACCGGTGTGCGGTCGCAGTTGGGTGAGCAAGCGGGACAACAGGATCCACACCTGGTTGACCACCAACTGCCCAGGCTCGCCCAGCAGGACAGCGGTTTCGCCGCCGTGCGCGGGCACTCGGTCCAGCGCCTCGACGACAGCCTCGTTCCCGGCGGCCTTGTCGGACAGCACCGCAAGCCCGGCCGGGACGATCAGCACCGCGAACTGTTCGGAAAGCCGGTACCCGCCTTCGGCCCGGGGCTGCAGCCAGCCCGTCGGCACCAGGTGGTCGACGACCTCGGGCCCGGCACCGCCTGCCGGGAAGCGCAACGCACGGACAACCGGCCGGTGTGCGGCCTGCTCGGCATCGGCGGGCACCACGACCTGTTCGCTGCCGTCACGGGCACGGACCGGCAGACCGGCGCAGGCCAGCACGTCCACATCGAACTCCCGCGCCAGCAGCCGCGCGGGCAGGAAAGCCTCGCGGCCGTAGGGCACCAGGCGCAAGGAGGACCGCAGTTGCGTGGGCAGCAACGCGACCACGTCGGCGATCTTGTCCAGTGCCAACGGGATGTCGCCAAGACGGCCGAGCAGGAGGCTGAGCCGGGCCGGATCGGGCGGGACGGCGTAGGCCAGATCGTCGGCGGCAACCGGCGCGTTGCCCGCCGGACGCAGCAGCAACCCGGCGGGCACGCTCTGTACCGACACGGTGGCCGATGCCACCCCGGTCAGGTCGGTGCCGCTGTCCCAGTCCGGGCGGGGATACCGGGGGCCGAGCGGCAGCGGCTCCATCTGTGGTCGCAGGCAGTGCCAGCCCGCTTCGGAAGCGACAAAACACATGCCGCCGGGCAGCATCACCATCGGGCCGGACGGAGCGATGACCTCGACGGCGAAGGTGTCGGCGATCGACTGCAGCCGTGCCAGCGCGGCCTTCGTCAGCGAGGCGACCAGCCGGACGCGCGCCGAGCCCTGCTCGACCAGTGAGGCGACCACCACCCGCAGGTGCTGCCAGAGCCGCTCGTCGCGGATCGCGGTGGCGACCAGCACGACATGTCCGTCCGGCTCCCACGGCAGCGCGGCGGCCAGCGCCGCCGGACCCTCGGTCGGCTCGTCCGCCGAGCAGATCAGCAGACAGCCGCCGACCTGCTCGGTCCACAGTGTCCCTGGTTCGCGCTGGTCCTGCGGCGGGATGCGCACGGGGACGTGCTCCTGCTCCTGGGCTGGCATGCGCTTCTGCTCTCCAGACGGGCTGACGTGCGCCAAAGCCTAGGCAGGCGATACGCCCAACCGGTCCGCCGACGATGATCGGCGGGTTTTCCCGCACCAGCGGTCGTGACCACTGGCGTTATGAGCCGTCACGGGTGGCACGGGCGGGATGCCAGCGACGCCGTCGACCGAGTGGCGCGAAACGCGCGGCGAGCACCGCGAGTGAGATCAGCACGGTCGCGGATGCGATGCCGATCAGCAGCAGGTCACGGGCGGAGGTGTCCGGCGGCTGCACGACAGTGATCGGCACCGGACCGCGTGCGGTGACGACGATCTCGTGGCCGGGACGTTCCTCCGGCAGGACGGCCTGGATCGCGCTGTACGGATTGACCACGCCCCAGCCGTACTGCTCATCGGGCAACTGCGCGGCCGGATGGTCTGCGGTGACCTCAAGGCGGTGCATCACCTGCACAGCGGTCAACTTCGGATAGTAGGCCCGCACCAGCGCGGCGACCCCGGTGACGAACGGCGCCGCGTAGCTCGTCCCTGGCCCCTGCCAGTGACCGGGTCCGCGAGTGCCGGTGCTGACGATGTCGACTCCCGGCGCGACCAGCCCGACGAACGCGCCGGTCTGGGAGAACTCGGCCCTGGCCCCGTCGCGGCCGATCGCTCCGACGGCCAGTACCCCATCGTAGGAAGCCGGATACGGCTTGGGGTTGCCTTCGGTGTTCTTGTTCGCGGCCGCCGCGACGATCAGGACGTCACGTCCCTGCGCGTACTTCACGGCCTGTTCGAGCTCCGCACTGGGATAGGTCGCGCTGGAGGAGATGTTGGCCACCTTGGCACCCCGGTCCGCGGCGGCCCGCAACGCGGCGGCCATCTGCGACGACGCGCCGTTGTCGTCCTTGGCCGACCGGATCGGCAGGATCGTCGCCTCCGGCGCGATCCCGACGAACGGCGTCGCCGGGTGCGGCCGGGCGGCGATGATCCCGGTGACGAACGTGCCGTGCCCGAAACAGTCGTCGTTGGCGGTACCACGCCCGGCCACCGCGTCGAAGCCAGGCAACACCGCACCCGCGAGCTGGGGCACGTTTCCGTCGGTGCCGGTGTCCAGCACCGCGACAGTCACTCCGGCACCCTTGGTCAGCGGCCAGACCCGTTCGGGGGCGAGACGTTTCTGGGCCCACGGAATGGTGTGCGCCACCGCGACCGGCGGCGGTGAGCACTCGTTGGCGCTGGAATTCGGCTGTTTCGGTACGTCGACACCCGCGGTGGCAGGTGGCGCGACGCCCAGGACGAGCACGGCCACGGCGGTCAGCGTGGTGAGCCTTACGCGTCGACCCACAGCGGTTTCACCTCCGTCTTCGGGTGCAGCACGGCGGTGGCCGCCATCTCACACGCCACGTCGTCCGGCGGTTCTGCCGCGCCGCCGCGATCGATGTGCGTCAGCAGGTCGGCGTCCGGGGCGATGCCGTACCGGTTGAGGTAGTAGGAGGCGGTTTCCGGCCACGTCCACACGCCGTCGGTGCGATACCCGCCGGGCACGACGACACCACGACTGGGCTCAACCATGTCGAGAACCGGTTCGACGAAACCGAGCAACTCGGCACCAGCGTCCAAGTAGGACAGTACCGGTCCGCTGCGGTCCGCAGCCAACCTCCGCTGCTCGCCACCGGGAGCGTAACCGTTGGCGACCAGCACATCCAGCCGCGGCTCCCTGGTCCACACAAGACAGCCGTACCGGCGGGCCAGCAAGTGGTACTGCGGCACATCGGTGCCGGACTGGTAGCACTCGACCATCGGGACCTGCTCACCCGCGGCCCGCAACGCGGCCTGTAACCGTCCGGCCACAGCGGCCGCGTCGCCGGACACCTGGACGACGAACACCCGTCTGGACGGCGGCCACTGCGCGCCCGCCAGCGGATCCCGCATGGCCACCCACATGCCAGTCGCCTGCGGCTGGGCCTCCAGAGCGACGATCGCGGCCGTCACGATCGGGTCGTCGGTGTACACCAGCTGCCGTCGCGGCTCCGCGGCTTCGACGGCCTGGAAGGCATAGGCCGGGCCGGGAAGGTAGGGCACCAGTGAGAACGCGCCGTCCAGGCTGTCGTCCATGCCGTACGGGTGGGCGAGTGCGAGCAACGTCCCCAACTCGTCGTCCATCAGTGGCACGGGCTGGGTGACGGTGAGGTAGACCAGCGTCCGGGCCAGCGGTTCGAGTTCGTCGGCTGCCAGCCAGGTACGGCACTGAACCAGTGCCTCGTCCGGGATCCGCCCGGCCAGCCCGAGTAGCACCTCGTGCAGGGCGGCGAGGTCAGACGATTCCAGGGCCATGGGGTGTTCTCCTGAGATTCCGGTGCGGCGGGATGGTCGAGGTGACCTGGACCGGCACGAGTCCGAACTCCGGCCACGGGTCCGGCGGCCAGGTCGACCGGGGCCTGACACCCCAGTTGCGGGGAGGCTGCTGCGGAACAGGCTCGGCAGCCGCCGACGGCGGCGGGAGCAGGTCGACCATGCCCGCGTCGGCACGCCACTGGTCCACCACCTCGGCCGTCCGGCCGAACTCGGCCGGTTCGACCTCCACATCGGACCTGTCCGAGGTACCGGCACGACTGCTGTGCCGGACGTCCGCCATGTCGACGAGCTCGACAGTCTCGACGGCCTCGTCCGTCGCCGGATCGGACTGGTAGGTGGCGAAATCCAGGTCGAGCGAGGAGAACCCTGGTTCGAAGTCCAGTCGCAGCGGTTGTGGGCCTCCGCCTGGCACCTGATGCCGCCTGTGCAGTTCGTCGAGGGCTCTTTCCGACTCCAGCCAGGCTTGCTCGGCGGCCTTCGCCTTGGCGACGTCCTCCGGCGTGACGGTCTGTGCTGTCTCTTTGGCCTTGCGTGTCGCTTCTGACGTGCGCCACTGCGTGCCTTTGGCCGCGAGGTCCTTCGCGGCGTCCTTGAGTTCGTCGGGCAAGGAACCAACCAGTTCGGCGGCCTTGCCATCCAACAGGCGAATTCCGTAACCACTTCGCACTTCGACCGTGCTGACCGTGGTTCCTTCGGTGCTGCGGCCGACCGGCCGGGCGACGAACATGAACTCCGCGTCGAACAGCAGTACCTGGGTCAGATTGTCGGAGTCGGCCTTGTCGTCGGCTTTCGCCAGCTCGGTCTTCTTGTGGTCGGTGTCCTTGGCCTCGCGGATCAGCGAGCGCGCCGGGTTGGTCCTGGTGAGCGGGATGTCATTGGTCGAGGTGATGGTGAACCCACCGAAGTTCTGTGTCCTGCCCGGCGCCTGGTCGAGCCCCGCGGTGACCGCAGGTGCGATCGCGTTGATGGCTGCCTCGTTGCCGGAGACCAGTTTTTCTTTCCGCTCCAGCAAATCCTTGGTCTTCTCGGTCAGCGTCACCCCGGCGCTCACCGACGCGAACCTGGGATTGCTCAAGCGCAGATGCAGATCCAGCTCGTGGTGGGTCGACAGCCCCAGCACGCTCAACACCGACAGGGGCAGCGGCAGTGGCACCGGGAACCCGTGGTCCTCCATCATCGCGGGCACAGCGCCCTTGACCAGCGACGCGGTGATGGTCGCGGCAAGCATCCGCTCGGCCTGGCCAGTGACCTTCGCCCCGGCCCTGGTCAGTGTCTCGGCCGCGGCGTCGACGAGCTTGCTGACGTCGCCGAAGTAGTGCTCGGGATGAAAGTAGACGCCGAGTTGGTCGCGGCTGACATGGTCGGGCGAACCATGCCATTCGTGCAACTGACTGGGGGACGCCTGCACATCGGGGTTTTCCGGGAAGTTCGGCCTCTGCTGAGTCCGGCCGTACTTCTCGTCGCCGGGTTCCGGCAACGTGTCCCCGACCATTCGCTGGATCGACACGTCACGGTAGGCGGTCACCTTGTTGTCGTTGGTGGCGGTGCTCTTGCCGACGACCTCGCCGTGCCGCTCAAGCCAGACAGCGAACTTCATCCGCCCTCGGTACACCGCCAGCGGCCCCGCCGCGGTCGCGCCGAGCCTGCGCTCGGGTTCGCGCTTCGTCGTCGAGGTCTTGCTGCTGACATTGATGTTCGCGGTGAAGTCCGCGCCGGTGGCCGCGCCGCCGGACGCGGGGCCCCGGTCGGCCGCGGGCGCCGGTCCGGCCTGCTTTCCGCCGCCGCGAAAGCCGAGCTGGCCGACGAGGCTGGTGAGTTTGACGACCTTCTCCTGAATGCGGGAGACGACCACTCTGCCCTCGGTGCTGATCTCCCCGGCGTGGCTGATGCCGGTCAACGTCAGCGGCGAGACCAGAGTGCCTTCGACCCACAACGTGTAGGTCCTGCCGGTGAACCGGTCCTCCAGCCGCAGCGGCTTGAGGACGTTGCCGTTGAGCGCGTCGGTCATCGAACGATCTACATTGGACAAGAATTCGGTGACCGCGCCCCAGTTGTCGTGCGTTGTGTCCACCATGGACTGGGGCAGAAGTCGGCTCGCAGCGTCCGCACCCAGCTTCGCGGCCTTCTCCCTGCGCCACGAGGCGGACAGCTGCGCCGGATTCTCGAAGAACCTGCTCGGCCGGGACGCGAACGTGCGCAGCGTGCTGAGCCGCAGCTGACTCTCCGCCGTCCTGGTCAGCCCGTCGACCACTTTCTCGCGCAGCTTCGGCAGTAGCTCGGTCAGATCGATCGGTGTGGTGGCCATGCCGACCCCCACCGACGGCTTCTCACCCACCGTCGTCGACGACGGCGGCGCGATCCGGGGTTCCACTGGTTCGGTCGGCTGGCCTGTCGGCACAGGCGGTGCGGCCTCCTGGTTCGAGGACCGGGCGACCTGCGCGTCTCTGGCCGCCACCACCTCCCGTATCTCGGCCAGTTCCTCGTCGGTGACCCAGGCCAGCATCGAGTCCGGCAGCCGGATCGTCTCGCTGTCGACGGCCGCTGGTGCCGGGGTGCCCAGTTGGTAGCGGTTGACGAGGTTGCTCCGGAAGCGTGCCTCGGCGACCACTATGGCGTCGACGCTCAGCTTCACCAGGTGGCGCTGCTCCGCTTCCTTGGCAAGGGTTTTCTTCTCCACCACCTTCGTTTCGAGCTTGTCGGTCTTGCCTCTGGCGTTGGTCCACGGGGTCAACGAGCCGCCTGCCGACGCCGGGGTACCGGACACTCCGCCGCGTGTCCAGGAAACCGTGGGCCCGAAGTTGGCGGTGACGGTGCCGTGGGAGCCCGCGTTCTCAGTGCCGCGGGAATTGGAGACCTTCGTGGTGCTGCGGGAGGAGATCTTGTGTTTCTGGTACTCCGTGAGGTCCAGGACCTCGACACCGGACGGGACCAGCTTGATCCCCACGGCAGCGACCGTGTCGGCCGTTCGCCTACCGTAGTGCAGGCCGCGGGCCGTGATGGGCTTGGTGAACAGGCGCGGATTGGTGTTGAGCGCGTCCGGGGCCAGCAGTCCGGCCAAGCGGGTCGCGATGACCCCGCCGGGCGCGTTCATCGCCGGGTCACCGGTGACCTGGTGCACTGTTGTCAGCGCGGCGGCCAGCAGGTTTTCCGAGACGGTCGAGGCACTGACCCTGATCGTGTCCAGTGTCCGGGATGTGGGCGCGAGGTCGGCGATCGACCGCGGCTTGTCGCCGCCCAGATCCACCTTGTCCTTGCTCAGGCTTGTTCCGCCCGCGTCGACCAGGATCTCGGGCACCAGCATGCGCAGACGCGTGGTGACGGGCTCGAGTTGCCGTGCTTCGGTACGGGGGATTCGGAGCTCGCGGCGCAAGCCGGGGAGCACCCGCCTGGCCTCGGTGTGCAGCCGGGCGAAGGAGTACTGCGTCGCCGTGACGGTCAGATCAGCGAAGAACTCCCGCTGGGGCTGCGACCCGGGCGTGCCGTCCACATCGAGGTGGTCGCCGTGGGTCTGGTGCACGGCGCCCTCGTTCTCAGATCCGATCTGGCTGCCCGCAGTGGCCGTCCAGGTGTGTTTCAGGGTGAAGGTGCCGGTCACCGCGCTGATGACTCGTCCGGTGGCACTCGCACTCACCGCCAGCGAGCGGGTGTTGGCCTGTGCCGTACCGCTCCTGGTCTTACGCTTGTCCGTCCTGGTGATCTTGTCACCGGCGAGCAGGTCGCCGTCCTGGATGTTCGTGAGTGTGCCGTGGAGCACCAAGGTCGTCGTGTAGTCGAACAGAGTCGACTTCTTGACCAACGGGAACCGCAGTCCGACGGTGAGCATCCGATCGGCCAGCATGCGCAGGTGCTGGTCGGACAGCGTCGACCGCAGGGTGTCGCCGCGTTCGAGGTTCTGTGCCCTCGACGGGGTGATGCCCTTGGACAGGGTCGCGGTGAACTCGGCGTCGACGTCGCCCCTGAGCACCTTCGAAGCCCAGGTGAAGATGTCGATGGCTAGTTGCGTGTCGCCGAACTGGTTGAGGAACTCCTTGCGGCTGGGGTGATACCACCTGCGTGCCGCCACCTTGCGCAGCGCCTGGTAGACGACGTCGTAGATCTCGTCGCTGTTGGTCAGACCTTCGACCTGGACGTCCTGCCCGATGGCCACGCCTGCTTCGAGGTGTGCCGGGGCGTAGTGGCTTCTCGGCGCGTCCGGTTGCGGCGCGGTGGTGGTCGGCGGTGTCCACAGGACAGCGCTCACCGCGTCCTCGACCGTCTGTGTTTCGCCACCAGGACCGCGGTAGTGGAGGTCATAGGTGGCGAGGAGGCGTCGCATCGGTCCGGCGACGGTGACCTTCTGCGTGCCCACGGATACGTGGTTGTGCTCCTGGGTGTGCTCGCTGCCGACGGTGCCCGACGCGTTGATGACGACGCCACCCTTGACAGGGCCGACACCAGCGAGGACACCCGCACCCCCCGAAACAACGAGTTGTCGCTTGTTCGTCAGGGTGTCCTTGTTCTCGGTCCTGGTGACGAGCGTACTGGTGAAGTCGACGGAACTGTCCTGGACGCCCTCGTGGGCGAGTTCCTGGATCTTCTTCGGTACCAGCCATGTTTCCACCGCCTGGCGCGCGGGGAAGATATCCCACCGGCCGCCGTCTCCCTTGCCGAGAAGTGCCTCCGAACGGGCCGCGCGCTGTTGCTTGTTCTCCTTGTTCGCGGCCACCATCTTGGCGTGATTGGTCTTGAGGACCGAGTCGGACAGGAAGTCGTGCAGCACCGCACGACCGGAGGTTCCGATCTTGGTCACCCGGTGCGGCAACGCTGCGGCGATTGTGTCGAACAAGGCTGGTGTGGTGGCGGTTTCGCCTGTGCCGAAGGCTTCCTTGTTGACGAAGATCGCTTCGAGGGTGAAGGCGCTCGGATGTGCCTCACCGGTCGCCGGTCCGGGAGTCGCACCGAGCCCGGTCGGCACCCGCAGCGGCACAGTTCCGCTGGCTGAGCCACCGGTTGCTGTCCCGTCAGCGGATCCACGCCTGGTGAGGACGATCCTGACCGGGACTGTCACGTCCGTCGTCCCCGCGCGGGAGATCTTGTACTGGACCCGGTTCTGCTGGGTCACCTCCCGAGTGGTGCCTATCGTCGGATTGGCAGGGAGCTCCGCGGCCAACGCCACCACCAGCGGTGGGACGGCCGTGACGTTCAGGTTGACCGGCAGGCCCCCGGTGGTGTCGTTCTCGGTTTTCTGCTTGTTCTCGGTTTTGTTCTTGGCCTCAGTGTCCAGCGGTTCCGGTTTCGCGTCGACGTCCTCGGTCGCCCCTGACCAGTCGAGTTCCGTCACGACATGCAGCTCGTCCGGCTTGCCGTCGACGGTCACGGCGAACGTCCGGCCTTGGCCGACGAAGTCGAGGATGCCGTTCCTGATCATGTCGGGCAGCATGTCGATTCCGTCGACCTTCGCGGTGGGGCCGAAGACGTCCTTGATTGTCCTGTCGACGTCGTCGCTCACCAGCGGACCGGTCTGTTTGCTCAGTCCGGACGCCCTGTTCTCCTTGAGGTAGAACGGCAGTCCGGCCTGGATCTCGTCCGGTGTGGACGGCTGACGTTCGGCGGCAGCTTCGGGCGACGCTGGTCGCACCGGTGTGTCGCGCACAGTCGACGGCGGAGCCGATGGTCGTGGGGTCGAGGTGGACGTAACCGGCGGCGGGGGTAGGGGAGTGGTCGGTGGCGGCGGAAAGGGGGACGGCAGGCGGGTCCTGGCGGCCAGCATTGTCAGCACGTCCCGCGCTTCGCGGGCGGCGGCGTCCGTGCCTGTCGCCTTCTGGTGCAGTGCGCCGAGGTAGACCGTGTCGGCCAGTTGCCCGGAGCCGAGCTGGTCGACATGCAGGCCGAGTCGCAGCGCATGCACCGGAAGCTTGCGGAAGACCATGTCGAGAGCGTCGTTGTTGTTGCTGACGGCCAGTTCGGCCAGTGCCCGTGCCGCAGGGACGCTGTAGTTGCTCTGTACCAGCAAGCCAAGCGACTCGATGTCGGCCCTGCTGGCCAGTGCGTCCAGTGCGTCCAGTGCGTCCGCGTCGTCCTTCGCCGCCAGCGTCCGGAGCACCTCGCGGGCCACCGGGCTGTCGTGCCAGTCGAGCAGTTCCAGCACCGCTGGCAGGCCATCGCGTTGGTACAGCTCCCACATCGCGGTGTCGTGGCGCAACGCGAGCTCGGTGAGCCAGCGGGCATCCTGCTTGTCGGCGATCACGCTGAACGCGCGGGAATCACCACGGAGCAGGAGCTGGTGCAGCGCTGGACGGAAGTCGTCCTTGTCGGCCAGCTCCACCAACAGATCGTGGTGCTCGCTGTGCTGCAGTTCGTTGTCCGTGTACATCTCGGGGCGGTACGCCCGTTCGGCAAGCCATTCCACCGGGGTCAGCCCGTCCAGCATGGGATGACTCGAGTTGATCCCGACACGGGCCAACGCGGCCGCCGCGTGCGCGTCACCCTGCGAGGCGATGTCGAGCAAACCGGCCTGTGCCAGTGGCGACCCGCGCCCTGCCTGTTCGGTCAGTGCGTCCAGTGAGGCGACGTGTCCGTCCCGGGCCAGCTGTATCAAGGCGAAGATGTCACCGGCGGCGGCCCGCTCGAACATCGACGGCCCGGAAGGCGCAGGCGGTGAGGGCTGGGGCACCTTGTCATGCCACTGACTGGCCAGCACTTGTTCCAACGTCCAGGCGTCACGCGGAACCAGCCGCGCGACGGCACGGACTCCGCTTCCGGTCATCACTCCGGGGCCGTGGAACACCCGATGGCCGATCTCGGTCCCGTCCTTGCGCCGGGCACCGGGCTCGTGGTTCTGGAAGATGGTGTTCTCGTCGAAGTAATGGTCGTTCAGGCCGAGGAAATGGCCGATCTCGTGGGCGAGGATCGGCCCGGTCGCGTCGACCTGCCAGGTGAGCTGGTCGCTTCGGTACCCGGCGGGGGCGAGCACGACCATGGCGTGTGCGGCGTCGGGATCATCGGTGAACTCCAGCCGGACGTGCAGCTGGTCCTTGCTCGGCAACCGGTTGCCCTGGTTGAAGACCCGGTTGACACCGCGGATCGCCTCGGCCTTGACCCGGTCCACTTCGGCAGGGGCGTACCAGCCAGGGTTCAGCTCGATCCGGACCGTGAATTCCTTGACCCACTTGCCCGGACGTACATGAATCCGCCGGATGTCGAAACGGACAAGCCCTCTTGTCGCCTTGATGTCCTTGACCGTCGAACCGCGCTGTACCTGGGTGAACTCGGTGTCGATGGTTGCCGGAGCGACCGAGGCACGCAGGTGTTCCCACTCCGAGGAGTGCAGTGGGTTGTCCGGTTCGAACCAGTCCGCCGTTTCCGCCGGACTGCGCCGCCACGCCGGGTCGTCAACGGGCTTGTCGATCCAGCTCGCCGCGGGTACGCCCGGTCGGGCCGGTTGTGACACTGGCGCGGGTGCGGACGGCAGGACCGCGGGGTCCGGCCGGAGCATGGCCGGTGAGATGGTGACGACGGAATCGTTGTCGTCCGAGCCGTACTCGTCGGACTGCGTCTCCGGGTCGTCCTGGGAACGCACGGTGTCGAACGGAGTGCGGACGTCCGGCCAGGAGGGACGACGGACGGCCGGAGGCGGCATCGGTGGCGGCGTCGGAATGAGGACCGCGCCCGTAACGCCGACTGAACTGTCTGTTGTGGACCGTTGATCCCGGCTGTCGGTGTCCACCCGTACGGGATCCTCGTTGGTGGGTCCGCTCGGTGTCGGCTGACCACTTGACGTCGCCAGGGCTCCCGTGCTCGGTGCGGCCGGGGATCGCGTAACCGAGGTGGCCGGGTGGCGTGTCCCCGAACCTGAGGTGTCCGAAGGGGAGCCTTGAGGGGCGGACGTGGTCGCGGGAGCGGTACTGGACGTGGTGGCGGCCGGTGGAGCCGTGCTGGTCGCGCGGGCGGTGGCGCCCGGGGCCTCAGTCGTCGGTGTCCCGCTGGCGGAGCTCGTTGTGGTGGACATCGGCGCCGCGCTCGATGTCGGGGCAGCGGTACTGGGAGAGGCTATGCCACCGGCCGGAGCGGCCGGAGCCTTGACCGCGGTACCAGGTGAGTTCGCACTCTGTCCGGAGGCGGTTTGACTACCGGCGTTGGCCGCGGCGGATGTGTGGCTCATGGACGTCGAGGCCGCGGGTGCCGTGCCGTTCGCCGTGCTGGACTGGCTGCCTGGGGCATGGCCGGGCGTCTGGTTCGCCGGAGAGGACCCGGACGCCGCTGCTCCCGGTGCCGCAGTCGCGGCGGCAGGTGCCGAAGTACTTGGCGAGACAGTGGCAGGTGCCGAGGCGGCGGGCGCTGAGGCGGGTGCCGCCGGGCTCGACGTTTGCACCGAGGCCGGAGTGGCGGCCTGTGCTCGGGATGTGCCGGATGCCGGTGTGGTCGCCTGAGTGTTGGCAGAAGTGGTCGGCTGAGCGTTCGCCGAGGTGGTCGCCTGAGTGTTCGCCGGTGCGGTCGGCTGAGTGTTGGCCGAGGTGTTGGCCTGAGCGTTCGCCGGTGTGTCGGCCGAGGTGTCGGCCGGTGTGGTCGCCTGAGCGTTGGCCGGTGTGGTTGTCGGTGTGTCGGCTGGTGCCGTTGCCTGAGCGTTGGCCGGAGTGCTTGTCGGTGTGGTTGCCGAGCCGCCTGTCCCGGTCGACCCGGGTGCGGTGTTCTGGTCGCCGTTTCCTCCTGTGAAGCGGCGATGCACGGCCGAGGCACCTTTGCGTCCCAAGGTCATCGCGCCGCCGCCGATCGCGCCTGCCGAACCGGCGAACGGGTTGAACGGGTTGTTCTCCGGGTCGATCGCGTACTCGACTGCGCTGGCGAAGAGTTCGCCCGCTCCCTCGGAAATCGCCTCTTCGAGCACTTCCCCGGTTCCTTTGGCGGCCTTGCCCAGGTTCTCGGCGGCGGCCTTGCCGAGTTTGTTCTCGACGACCTGGTTGACAGTCTTCGACGCCGCCTTGCCGAGCGGGCTGTTCTTGACCACGTCGCCGACCTTGCCCAGTGCCTTGCCCACCACAACGGAACCCGCGCCCGAGAGCACGCCACTCCGCGCGGCATTGGCGATCGCGTCGTTGTCGAAACCGTCCCGGTGGCCTTCGATGATCTGGCTGGCCTGCACCGCGACCTCGGACAGGACGCCGAGGAGGACCTCGATCGTGATCTCGATGGCGAGTTGGGCCAGGAACATCATGACCTTGGTGAACAGCCATCGCAGGAACTGCGAGACGATCAGCTTGGCGACGGTGAGAATGGCCTGTTGGATCAGGAGTGCGAACGGCCCGGCCGCGTAGGAGGCCAGGAACGAGGCGGCGAGTGCGATCAGGCCCGCGATGATCGAGCGTTTGGCGTACTCGACCTGGGTGGCGGTGTTGTTGCACAGACTGGCCAGCTGCCGTGCCGCCTTCGACAGTTGGACCAGTGGGGCGTCGTCGCTCTTGAACTCCTTGGCGGTGGTGTCGCGGAAACCGTCCGCGGTATTGCCGGAGTGCAGTCCCGACGCGGTTTTGCCGGACGCGGCGGCGGCCTTGTCGAGTACGGTGTCGAGCGCCTCCGCCCAGTCCGTCCACGCCTTGCCCAGCTCCCTGAGGCCTCCCTCGTCGCCCTCCGGCCACCGGCTGCCGGTGAGCACGAGCAGGAGAACCTGGGCACCCTCAGGGAGAATCGCCATGGGTCAGCTGTTGATCTGCGACGTGTTCGTCGCGCTGTCGCGATCGACGGCGCTCATGGTGTTCACCGCGTTCACCGCGGAGTTCCCGACCGTCGAGATGTTGCGCGCGGTCGTCTTGACTTGTTTCAACGTGACTGCCGCCGCGTCGTCGTACTTCGCCTTGAAGGCCTGGCCGGTGTCGTCATTGCCAGCACTGTCCTTCTTGGCGTTGTGCGCCAGTTCAAGGGCGTTGGTGACGTCGCGGAGGTGCGCGACGGCTTCCGGGAAACCCGTCGCTCCCGACTTGACCACGTCCGCTTCGTAGGAAGTCGAGTCAGCGCCCATGGGAATCCTTCTCCTGCACCGGGGCAGGCCAGTTGGCCAGCGCATCGCCGAACTCGGCCAGGACCGGTGCCAGCATCGCCTTGAGGTCCACCTTGCCGGACATGCTGTCGGTGTGGGAAAACCCGGGCACGGTGGGGATCGCGGCCTCCGCCTCGGCCTTGGCCAGGCCCTCGGCTCGGGCCTTCTCGATGGTCCTGGTGATCAGGTCGCCGAGCTCGGCAGGGGCCATGGTGCGGTAGGTCTTGGTCGGGAAACCGACCGAAGTCACCGCGCCCAGCCCATTGACGGTGACCGAAACCGAGCGACTCGGCGCGGTCACGGTCACCGTCATTTCGGTCAGCTGCTTGCCGAGTGCGTCGGCCTTCGCCTGGTGCTCGGCGATTTCCGCTGCCACCGCACGAAGTTCGTCACCGCCGAAGCCGGTCATCACTCCTCCTTGCCGAGCATCGCCGGGGTGGCGTCGCCCACGACGTCCCACGCGTCTTCTTCTCCGAGGCCCGGCTTGCGCTGCCGCTCGCCTCGATCAGGGGCGGCGCCCGCACCCATGGCGCCCGCGCCCATGAACGGCATACCGCCGCCTGCAACGCTGCCCGGGCCTCCTGCTCCGGCGGGGACGGCAGTCGTGCGGCCCACGACTTCGGCACCCGTGGGGCTCAGGTTGCTGCTCAGCCCGTTGCCGCCCCAGTGACCGCCGGTGGTCGACATCCCACTGCCACCGCTCTTGCCGAGCACGGTCGGGCCGTTCCCACCTTTGCCGCTGTTGCTGTACGCCTTGCTCGCGTCGTAGCCGGTCGCCTGGGTACTGGGGCCGGAGCCAGGTGGTGTGGTCAACCCGGGCATCATCGGCATGAACGGTGTTGCCCCTGACGGGGTGTGGCTGGGTGGAGAGGTCAGCGGCGGTGGTGTGAGCGACGGCGGTGAGGTCGGACTGTTCGGGGTCTTGGCCCAGTTCAGATCGGTCGACGGGTCGTACGGGGGCTTGCCGACCACCGCGTCGGGCGCTTCGGTGCCACCACCGGAATCGCTGGCACTGTTGGCATCCGTGCCGCCGGGGCTGTCGCCGAGCGGTGAACCGCCGCCGTCGAGCCCCTGAGCATTGAGGTTCTTGACGTCTTCCTCGTCACCTTCGCCGTCCGGGGCGGCAGTGTTCTCGGAGACCTCGTTCTCGTCGGCAGCGGCATCATCCTCAGTGCCTTCGTCGTCCGACGCGGACTTGGCGCCGCCACCAGCCGTGAGCGCGCTGGCAGCGGTCTCGAACGCGCTGCTGACCTTTTCCAGGACCTCGGTCGCCAGTCCGTCGTACTTCGCGTGGATCGCGGCGATCAGCGCGGCGGCGTTGACGGCATCCGGTGGGACAGCCGCGATCTCGGCGTTCATCAGGCCCAGCAGTCGGGTGATCTCACTCTTGCCCCACTTCAGCATCGCCGCCGCGTCCCGCAGCGGCGGCGGATACTGAGCGGTCTGCTCGCTGTCGGTGGCCAACTGCGTCCGCCTGGCCGCAGCCGCGTTCTGAAAGGCGTTGTGCGCCTTGCCCTTCCAGTTGTCACGCAGACTGTCGGAGGTCTGCGCGAGACCGGCTCCGGCTTCGTCCAACGCTTCGGCGGCCAGCTGGAAGTTGTCCGCGGCTGTCGTCAGCGAACCGGGAACGCCTGCGGACAACATCGTGTTCACTTGTTCGATGGTGGGCATCTTTGCTCCTCAAAGACGTCAGTAGTGCTCGTCGTCGTTGTCAACGGCGCGGCCGAGCATCGCCGCCGAGGTCCCGGCGCCGGCGCCCCACACTTCCTCGTCCTCGGACAGCCAGGTGTGCCGTTCCCGTTCGTTGTTCTGTTGCCCCATCCCGGCTCCGGCACCGCCCGCGCCCGGTGGGTACATGCCGCCGCCCATGCCCTGCTGACCAGGACCGCCTGCGGCAGGACCGGGCTTCACCGGCATGGCACCGCCCGGCTCGCCCAGGCCCGGCGTGACCAGGCCCGGTGCGACCGAGCCCCGGCCGCCGGGGCCACCAGGCCCGCCGCCGATCCCGCTGCCGAGACCACCACCGGGGCCACTGCCGATACCGATGCCACCAGGACCTTTCGACCCGCCGCCGCCACCTCCCAGCGTCGTGGGCGACAGTTTGGTCGGCGTGGTCGTTGGCGATGTCAGCCTTGGCTCGTTCGGCTTCCATGACGTCAGCGGGCTGGTCGGCACAGGCATGAACGGGGGCGGTGGCGTCATCTTCGGCGGAGTGACGTCCGGCAACTTCGGTGGTGGACTGCCACCAGGGCCAGCACCCGGGCCACCTCCGCCGCCCGGATTGGCACTGTCGAGCCCGGTGCTCGGATCGATGCCACCCGGACCACCGCCAGCGCCACCTCCGGCACCTCCACCCGCGCCACCACCGGCACCGCCGCCGCCCGTGTCCAGTGGGGGAGGTGGTGGCGCTCCGCCGCCGGCGCCACCACCAGCTTCATCCCCGCCCCCGGCACCACTGCCTCCGGCGCCAGCACCTTCACCGCCGCCCCCAGCGCCACCAGCCGCGTCTGGGCCTGCGGCGTCATCAGCTTTCGGTGGCTTCTCGCCGTCCGGTGGTGTCGTGCCGTCCGGTGGCTTTTCGCCGTTCTTGTTCGGGTTCAACGTGTCCAGCACTTTTTGCAGGTTCGGATCGGTCGCCGCACCGGGGGGCTGCGCCGTGTTGACGGGCGCGGGCTGCGGCGTGAGGCCCGACTTGCTGCTGTCGTAGGCCCTGGCCAGTTCGGTCATCATCGGCCGGGCTTCGGAGAGGAAACCCTGTTCGTTGAACACGTTGCCTGCGGTGTACTGCGTGACCAGCGTGTTGTACTTCTCGTGGGTCCGGCGCAGTGCGTCACCGGCCTTGCCGATGCTCAGCCCCCACTCCTGTGGGGCGTCCAACGCCTCGAGGAAGGCTTCGCCGTTCTTGACCGTCCGTCCGGCCACCTGCTCGAAAGTCTTGGCGGCCTGGCCTTTCCAGTCCGACCGGGTGTCGGTCACCAGCGTCTTCAGGGTGGCGAGCTGAGTCGCCAGCTCGTCACGAGCGGTCTTGACCCGGTTGGCATCCGCCCACAACGTGTCCGGGCTGCCCGCCTGCAACGCCTGAGCGATCTGCTGCACTGAGTAGGAACTGAAGTCCCCGCTGTCATTCACGCCCGGCACGGGGCCAACACCTCCACGTCGAGTTCATTGTGGTCCTGCCTCAGCCGCCCGGCGAATGACCGGCATCCACGTGCCGCTTGGGCGGATCCTTCTCCGTATTGGGCGGCTGGTTGAGTGGCGTCAACGGTGCCGCGTCGGCGCTGCCGCCACCGGGATCAGCGACCGGCTGCTTGGCCATCATCTGGTCGACCTTCACCGCGAGCTCGTTGATGGCATCCGACTTCCGGACGTTGTCCTTCTCCACGACCGCCAGTTCCCGCGAAGCTTTGGTGACCGCCATACCGATCTGCTGGACTGCCCGGCTCAGGTTCTCCAGGTTGCTCGCCAGCTTGCCCATCTCGGTCCGGACGTAGGTCGCGTACTCCCTGGCGGCAGGGAAATCGCCCGCCCTGAGCTGCAACTGGCGGAGCATGCCCTTGCCGCCGCTGAAGTCCGTCGACGAGGCGATCTTCTTGCCGTTGGCTTCCAGCCTGGTGGCGTTGAAGCTCGTTTCCTCGTTGTCGTCAGGCATTCGGGTTCTGCCAGTCGATGGTGTCGACCGTTGCCGCGTTCGCCCCATCCTGGTTCTTGATTCCCTTGTACGCCGTCACGACCTTGCCGCCCATCACGCGCAACGCGGTGGCGTCGGCGGACAGCTTCTGCACGGTGGACTGCGCGCACTGCTGCACAGCGGACTTCAACCGCTGCGCGGCCGGGAAGTTGCCTGGCTGGACCTGAATGGAGTTGACCACGCCGTGTGCGGCGACCAGTCCCTGGTCCAGTCCGGCGATGGCCTCACCGAGCCCGGGGACGTTCTCGTTGACGGAGGTGACGTCCGACTCTGCCTGCATTGCTTCACCCTCCTTGCCTTGAGCCGGTCGAGGCCACGGTCGGCTACTTGTAGACGTCCGCGCCGTTCATGTCGACTCCGGCCTGGGCGAGCACGCTGCGCGCCTTGGTGAGCGCGGCGTGCATCTGGTCGACGCCCTGGTTCCACTTCTGCTGCACCGGTGCGTACTGCCCCTCTGCCTTACCGCCGAAGCCGTCGCCGCTGACGAGCTGGTTCACCGAGTTGGTGACCTGGCCGAGCGTGGTCTCGACGGTCCCGGCGTGAGTCGACAGCCTGCTGCCCACCCGTTCCATCTCCGGGTAGTTGTACGTGGTGGGTCCACCGCTGTTGGGCATGGTCCACAGCCTTCCTTCGCTGGTGAGCTGGATGGTCGGGGCGAGCTGGTCTCAGCCGCCGGAGTTGACGTTCGGCAGCATGCCGGTGACCTGATTGGCCGATCCGGCCGAAGCGGCCGACTGCTGCTGGATTCCCGTGCTGGTGTTCGTCAGCGCCTGCTGGATCTCGGCCAACGCCTGGGTGGCCTTGTTCAGACCGGCGTTCCACTCGATCATCGCGTTGTTGAACGCCATGTGGAAGTCACCGGAGCAGAGGCTGACGAGCTGTTGCATGTCGGCGGCAACCTGTTTGCCGGTGGTGCCGAGGGTGGACCCGCCTTCCTGAAGGATGGCGGTGTGCTTGGCCATCATGGCCGGATCGAGACGGGTGCGGTTCGGCGATGTCATCCGAACCCTCCTTTCGGGGCAGGGACTTTCGTCGTTGCGGTGTTCATTCCATCGCCCCGACGGCGTTCGCACTCCGTCGTGGCGTTGGTTCTAGGGCTTCCCCTCACCGGCCGGGCCCCGGTTTCCCGGTGATCGGTTGGGTCTGCTGTGCCGCAACCGGATCCAGTGGGGGACCGGTGGGAATCAGTGCCAGCAACAAGGTCGGCACCGCGACCGCGGAATCCGCCGACAGGCCGAGCGAACCGGCGACCTCGGGCGTGGGAACGGGGAACTTCACGTTGAGGTCCGTGATCAGGTACAGCGACCCGCCGGTCACGCCGGGCGCGGGCAACGCACGCGCCAGCAGTCCGCTGGACGGGCGCACCTTCACCGCGTCGGCCTCGCCGCCCACACCCCGGCCGTCGGCCTGCACCGCGTCGAACAGGCTTCGGTCGCCGAGTACCAACTGGGTCTCCGGTCCGGCGGCCGGGCCGATCTCGAAACGCAGGCAGGGCAGCGGTCCGCCTTCTGTTGCCTGGTCGAGTTCGGGCGGTTTGGCCGGAAAACCGGCCGTCACCGAGGAGGTCTTCGAACGCGGGGCGGTGGCCAGTGCCGCCGACGACAACTGCCTCTCCACGACTTTCCCGTCCGGATAGGCCTTCTTGGTCTCCGCGTGTCCACGCAGCAGTGCGAGATCGGTACGGGACAAGGGGGAAAGCCCGTCGGCACGCATCACGTAGTACTCACGTTGGCCACTGCCCGGATTGTCTCCGGCGAACAGTTGCCCGGCCACGGTGGCGTTGCCGTCGACCGCCGGTCCGGGGGAACCGCGGTCGGCAACCGCGGGCGGAACCAGGTCCTGTCCCTTGGGAACGGAGCTGAGCCAGGCGCCGTCCACCACGAAGGGAGTCTGGCCAGCGTAGCCGAGCGAGCCGACCTGCGCCGGGTCGGTGAACGCGAACCGGCGGCCCCGCCACACCAGGTGTAACGCGTCTCCGGCCTTCACCAGCAGTGCGTGTTGGTCGTCGATCGGGCGGACCACATGGCCCTCGCCGATGCCCAGCACGACCATCGCGCGGGCAATGCCCTTCGAGTCCACTCCGGACGATGCGCAGACCATCCACGGGTCGTTTCCCGGAACCGGCAACGAGTCCGGCGCGCCGGGAATGCCGATCGGTGGTCCGTGCCGTACCCCAGCGAGTGAACTGGCCGCCACTGTGCGAACGGTGCCGTTCTGCACCAGCAGTTTCGCGGACGCGAAGTTCTGCACCGGCCGCAACTCGCCGTCCAGGTAGAGGTACCGGGCGCCGGTGTCCTCCTCGACAATGATCGTGCCCGGCTCGCGCCACGACTTCTGTCCGCCCGGCGAGATCAGGCCGAACACCGCGAACCCGGCGATCAACAGCAGGCCGACCAGTATCCCGCCGACCAGCCCGAAGTTGCTGCGCCGGTTGGCTGTCTCCGGCGCGTCGGCGTTGGCCCGCTGCAGTGCGGAGACCGTCCTGCTGACCACGAAGAAGTGTGCCTGCAGCTGATCCTTTTTGGACTGCACGGCGGCCTCAGCTCGCCCAGGCCCGGACGGCGGCGTAGACGTCGAGCACGGCAAGCATCAGGGGGACAGTGGCCAAGGCGCACAGCGGTTCGAGCAGGTCGGCGGCGCGGCCCCACAGCGGACGCAACCGCTTGCCGGGTATCAGCGCGGCACCGGTCAGCAGTGCGGCGGTCACTCCCGCCAACAGCAGAGGCAGGCTGATTGTTCTGGTCAGCGGCGCCAGATTCGACGCCCAGTGCAGGGTCAGGGTGACCAGCCCGGCCATCGCGGGGGTGACGAAGGCCGCTCGCTGCCACGCGCCGCCGAGATTGCGTATGCGCAGCAGCAGGAGCACGCACACGACAACGCACAACGTGACCGAGGCCCAGCCGTCGCCGAGGCCCAGCACCACCAGGCAACCGGTGGCGGCCACGGCCAAGGCTGAACCGAAGGCGCTGTAGTACCGGTCGGCCGTCGCCGCTCGGTCGATCATGACCGTCGCCGGGATCGGCTCGATGTCGTCGCCGAGGTTCTCCGGCCCGGTCGGCAGCTGTGGCAGGGAAAGCCCGGCGAGCCGGAACGAGAGCATCGGCAGGAACGCGCCGATGATCAGCACCAGTACCAGGGTGATCGCGGTGGACTCGACCACGGTCAGCTCGGTCACCAGCTTGATCGCCGAACCGGCGACACCAACCCCCAGCAGCAGGAGCAGCGGCACGAAGATCAGTGCCGCGTCGGCGACTCCAGTCAGCACCATCGCGACTGTGGTGGTGGCGGCCAGTACGGCACACGCCGCGTTCGGCATGGCGGAGCCCGGTGGCACATCCGCCAACTGGGGCAGCAACCAGCCCGCCAGCGCCGCGTAACTCGCGGCCCCCAGCCCGAGCATGGTCGCGACCACGGTGTCCCTGCCTGCCCGCGCCAGCACGGTCGCCAGCGCGATCAGCAGCACGGCGGCGGATCCCGCGGCGATCGCGCGGCTGAGTTCCTGACCGGGCAGCAACAGACAGCCGAGGCCGGTGAGCAGGCTCACGGTCGCGGTCGCGCGCAGTGCCCAGCGGGTCATCCCGGGACGCCAACGGTCGGCACGGCCGCGGATCTGGTCGGCGATGGCGTCGGCCTGGTCGTCGTAGTCCACGGTCGGCATCTCGTCGCCGCGTGCCCGCAGGAACACCAGTTCGCCGTCCCGCAGGCCGAGTTCGGCCGGGGTGGAATCCTCGTCGAGCGGTGCGCCGCCCAGCCGTTGCAGCACCCAGCCGCCGTGCGCCAGCCCGGACTCGGCGAGGCCGGACTCGAGTCCGGCACCGTGGAGTCCAACACCGTCGAGTTGGCCGAGCAGGACCGGCATCAGCTCGGTCAGCGCCACCTGCGCGGGCAGTGCCACGTCGATCCGGGAATTCTGGCCGACCACCCTTACCCTGGCCAGCTCTTGTCTGGCATTGTTGAGGTCCATCAGGCCCGGCCACCTGGCAGGGATCCCTGGCGAGTAGCGATCACACGGCGGAAGCTAGTACCCCATCCGGCCCCGTCGGCTAACCGCAGGGAAACCCCCCACGCCAGGAGACCACCCCGTGAGCACGACGCTCTTTCGACGGCCGAGCCGACGCAAGCCCCCGGCGATGCCGGAGGGCCAGCTCGATCTGCAGGAGCCACCGTCCATTCCGGAGCCGCAGCCCGCCGGTGCTGCGATGCTGTTGATGTACCTGCCGATGGCGGTGTCGTCCGGTGCGATGGTGCTGCTGTTCGCCAATCCCTCGTCCGGCGGTCTCGCCTACCTCGCCGGTGGGATGATCGCGGTGTCCACCATCGCGATGATGGTCGGGCAGTTGGCGCAGTCCAGCTCCCAGCGCAAGCACCGGATGCGCGGCGAGCGCCGCGACTATCTGCGCTACCTCGGCCAGTTGCGCAAGCAGGTCCGCAGGATGATCGGCCAGCAGCGGGAAGCGTTGGGCTGGAACCACCCGGACCCGCAGGCACTGTGGCCGATCGCGCTTTCGGCCCGGCTGTGGGAAAGGCGACCGACCCACCCGGACTTCGCCGAGGTCCGGCTCGGCGTCGGCCAGCAGCGGTTCGCGGTGCGGATCGCACCACCGCAGACGAAACCGGTCGAGGACCTGGAACCACTCTCGGCCGGTGCGCTGCGCCGGTTCATCCGGGCGTACCGCAACATCAGCCGCGCCCCGATCGGCGCGTACCTGCCTGGCTTCTCACGCGTGCAGTTGCGCGGCGACGAGGAGATGATCCACGGCCTCGTCCGCGCGATCCTCGCACAGTTGGCGACCCTGCACGCGCCGGGCGAACTGCAGATCGCGGTGTGCGCGGCGCAATCCCGTCTGCCGCACTGGGACTGGGTGAAATGGCTGCCGCACGCCCAGCATCCCGACGCCAACGACGCCACCGGGCAGGTCCGTCTGGTCTGCTCGGACATCGGCACGCTGGAACGGCTGCTGGGCGGCGAGGAGTTCGCGGGCAGGCCCCGGTTCGAACCGAACGCGACCGTGTCCGGCAGCTACGTCGTGGTGCTGCTGGACGGTGTGACAGTCCCGGCGGGGCACCGGTTCACCGGCGGTGGTTACGCCGGTTGCGTGATCGTCGACGTGGCCGAATGCCTGCCATGGAAGGGCGGGCGCCACGTCCTGCGGCTGCACGCCGAGGACGGCAGGCTCCGGACTGTCCGGTTCGACCGGACCGGCAAGGAGATCAGCGACCCGCTGTGCGTGGCGGACTCCCTCAGCCCGGCCAGGACGGACGCCGTGGCCAGGACGCTCGCTCCGCTGCGGATGGGATCGTCGGTCGACGCGGGTGACTCGCTCTCGTCGGACTTCGACCTGACCACGTTGCTGGGGATCAACGACGCGCGGGACTTCGATCCCCAGCTGGCGTGGAAGAAGCACTCGCCGTGGGCGCGGCTGCGGGTCCCGGTCGGTGTGGCCGAGGACGGCTCGCCGGTCGAGTTGGACATCAAGGAGTCCGCCGAGGACGGCATGGGCCCGCACGGCATGGTCATCGGCGCGACGGGTTCCGGCAAGAGCGAGTTGCTGCGCACGCTCGTGATCGCCCTGGCGGCCACGCATTCGTCGGAGTCGTTGAACTTCGTGCTCACCGACTTCAAGGGTGGTGCGACCTTCCTCGGTCTTGACCGCCTGCCGCACACCTCGGCGGTGATCACCAACCTCGAGGACGAACTGGAACTGGTCGACCGGATGCAGGACGCGCTGACCGGTGAGTTGATGCGGCGACAGGAACTGCTTCGAACGGCGGGCAACTACAGTTCGGTACGGGACTACGAGAAGGCGCGCCGCGGCGGCACGCGGCTCGACCCGATCCCGACGCTGTTCGTGGTGGTCGACGAGTTCAGCGAGTTGCTGACGAGCAAACCCGATTTCGTCGAGACGTTCGCCATGATCGGACGGCTCGGCCGGAGCCTCGCGGTGCACCTGCTGCTCGCGTCGCAGCGGCTGGACGCGGGCCGGATCCACCTGATCGAGAGCCACCTGTCCTACCGGATCGGGCTGCGCACCTTCTCGGTGATGGACTCCCGCGCGGTGATCGGGGTCGGTGACGCCTACGAGCTGCCGTCCAGTCCCGGCAACGGCTATCTGCGTTCGGACACCCAGACACTGACCCGGTTCAAGGCCGCCTACGTGTCCGGAACCTATCGCGCGCGGCGGGATCGCGTGAGCAAGCAGCAGATCGAGTCGCAGCTGGTCGCGTTCGGGACCGAGTACGTGGCACCCGCCGTCCGCACGATCGCGGCGAACCCGATGCAGGAAGAGGATCCGCCGACGAACGAAAGCCTGCTGGAGATCATGATCGGCAAGCTGGAGGGCAGTGGTCCCGCCGCGCACCGGGTCTGGCTGCCGCCGCTGGAGACACCGCCCACTCTGGACGAGTTGCTGCCACCGATGCGACCGGACGAGACGTTCGGCTACGGCGTCGCCGACCAGCTGCCCGCGGACTTCCTGCGAGTCCCGGTCGGCGTGGTCGACCTGCCCGCGCAGCAGCGGCGTGACCTGCTGATCGCCGACCTGAGCGGAGCACGTGGCCACGTCGGGATCGTCGGCGGCACGCGCAGCGGCAAGAGCACCCTGCTGCGGACGTTGATCTGTTCGCTGGCACTGACGCATTCCGCCAGGCAGGTGCAGTTCTACTGCCTGGACTTCGGCGGTGGCGGCCTCGGCGCGCTGACCGGCCTGCCGCACGTCGGCAGCGTCGCCACCCGGCTCAACCGGGACCTGGTCACCCGCACGGTCTCGGAGATGCTGGTGCTGCTGGCGCAGCGGGAACACCGATTCGGTGAACTCGGCATCGACTCCATGGACACCTACCGGCAACTGCGGGCCGCGGGCCGGGTCGACGATCCGCACGGTGACGTGTTCCTGGTCATCGACGGCTGGTTCACCCTGCACCAGGAGTTCGAGGACCTGGAGAACGCGATCGCGGAGATCGCCTCGCGTGGCCTGTCCTACGGCCTGCACCTGGTGATCGCGAACGCGCGCTGGATGGAGATGCGGCCGTGGCTGCGGGACTTCCTCGGTTCACGGTTCGAACTGCGGCTGGGTGACCCGACCGACTCCGAGATCAACGCACGGGCCGCGAAGGGCGTGCCACACGAGCGGCCCGGCCGCGGTATCACGACCGACCAGCAGCACTTCCTCACCGGCCTGCCACGGATCGACGGCGTCGGCGCGCCCGACTCGCTCGCGGGCGGTGTGGCCGATCTGGTCGCGGCGGTGGCCGAGGCGAACGTGCCTGCCGCGACGCCGGTCCGGCTGCTGCCGCCGCGGCTGCCAGTGGCCGACCTGCCCGAGGCCGAAGGGGACCTGCGGGTACCGATGGGCTGGGACGAGGCGCGGCTTTCCACGCTGTGGCTGGACTTTCGGACCAGTCCGCACCTGATGGTGTTCGGTGACACCGAAAGTGGGAAGTCCAACTTCCTCCGGCTGATCCTGGCCGCGATCACCGCCCGGTTCGGCCAGGACGAGGCCAAGATCGTGGTCGCCGACACCCGGCGGGAGCTGCCGGAACAGGTGCCGCCGGAGTACCTGGTCGGCAGCGCGGTGAGCAGCCAGGCACTGGCTGAGCTGGTCGGCGCGATCGACGCGACGATCCGGCCGCGGCTGCCCGGCTCCGACGTCGGTCCCGAGCAGCTGCGTAAACGGGACTGGTGGTCGGGCACCCGGCTGTACTTCCTGGTCGACGACTACGAGCTGCTGGCCGGTGGTGGCAGCCCGTTGGAGCCGTTGCTGGACCTGCTGCCGCTCGGTGCGGAGATCGGCTTCCACATGATCGTCACGCGGAGCACGTCCTCGGCGTCCCGCGCGATGTTCGACCCGGCGTTCCGCGGACTGTGGGACCTGTCCTGCCCGGCGCTGCTGTTCTCGTGCCCCAAGGACGAAGGCGCGTTCCTCGGTGACGTCAAGCCACGCCAGCTGCCGACCGGGCGGGCGCAGTACATCGACCGCAGGCGCAAGGTCACTGTCGTCCAGACCGCCCATGTGGACTGAGAGCTTCACCTCGGCCAGGAAGGACAGTGTGATGTCGCGGCAGGTGCTCACGGTCTGTGCGGAGGGAACCGGTGACCACCGGACGATCACCGCCGCGCTCGCCGCCGCACGCGCGGGCTGGGTGATCACTGTGCGGCCGGGCCGGTACCGGGAGAACCTGGTGCTGGACAAGGTTGTCACCGTGCACGCCGAAGGTGAGGTGGAGGTTCTTGGCGGTGCGGGCAGTGTGGTCAGCAGCACCGGATCCGCGGCCACGTTGAGCGGGCTGACGCTGACTGGCACCGACGGCGAACTGCCCGCGGTGGACGTCGTCAGCGGCCAGCTCGCGGTGGACAACTGCACGGTCACCGGGCACGGCTGGACCGCGCTGCTGGCCCGTGAGACCGGATCGCTGGCGCTGCGTGGCTGCAAGGTCGTCAGCCCTGGTGGGGCTGGGCTGACCGTGACGTCGACGGCCCTCAGTGTCGCCGAGGACTGCGTGTTCGCGGACCTTGTCACGTCGGCGTTGGTGCTGGCCGAGGCCGGGAACGCGACGTTGCGCCGCTGTGTGCTGCGGGACGCGGGTGGCAACGGCGTGTTCGCCACCGGCCGGTCGAGCGGGCACGTCGAGGACTGCGAACTGACCGGTCTGGCCAGACCGGCGATCGCGCTCACCGAGTCGGCCGCCGTCGACGTGAGCGACGTGCGGATCCAGCGCTGTGCCGAGGTGGGGCTGCAGTTGTCCACGTCGGCCAAGGTGCGCATCGACGGCTGCGAGATCACCGACGTCGGCGGCGCTGGCGTGTCCGTCGTGGACAAAGCGGCGGTGGTGCTGAGGAGCGTGAAGGTCACTGGTGCGGGTGCGGAGGGCGTCAGGGTGAGCGCCGACGCGAGCGTCATGATGTGGGAATGCACGGTCACTGCGTCCAGTGGACCGGGAGTGCACGCGGCCGACAGGGCGACTGCTGAACTCGACGGCTGCGCGTTGATCGGGAACACCGGCCCCGGCCTGGTGGCTGAACCGGACGCCAAGACACGCACGGACAACACCACCATCACCGGCAACGGGGACCAACAGGAACAAGAGCCCGCATCGGAGAACCCGAAGCGGGACGGCGTCACTGGCGGCGCGCTGCACGCGTTGCACGAGCTGATCGGTCTGGCCGGGGTCAAGCAGGACGTGACCTCGCTGGTGAACCTGAACCGGATCGCCAGACGAAGAGAGGAGATGGGCCTGCCCGCACCGCCGATGAGCCGTCACCTGGTGTTCGCGGGCAACCCGGGCACCGGCAAGACCACGGTCGCCCGGTACTACGGCGAGATACTGGCCGAACTGGGCGTCCTGCGCGAAGGGCACATGGTCGAGGTCGCCCGCGCGGACCTGGTCGCCCAGTACATCGGCGCGACGGCGATCAAGACCACCGAGGCGGTCACGCGGGCGCTCGGCGGAGTGCTGTTCATCGACGAGGCGTACTCGCTGACCACCCAGGAAGGCGGATCCGGCCCGGACTTCGGCAGGGAGGCGGTGGACACACTGGTCAAACTGATGGAGGACCACCGCAGCGACCTGGTGGTGATCGTGGCTGGCTACTCGGCCGAGATGGTCCGGTTCCTCAACGCCAACCCCGGCCTGTCCTCCCGGTTCAGCAAGACGATCGAGTTCGCCGACTACTCGCCGGAGGAACTGGTCACCATCGTCGGGCACTTGTGCCGCAGGCACCAGTACACGCTCGGCCCTGGCTGCGCGGTGGCGCTCACCGAGTACTTCACCGTGATGCCACGGGATGAGAACTTCGGAAACGGCCGGAGCGCGCGCAAGACCTTCGAGGCGATGATCGACGCACAGGCATCGCGGCTGGCCACGGAGTCCGACGCGGGAATCGCCGATCTCACCGAGCTGCTCCCGGTCGACCTGCTCGGCGGTTTCCGACAGTGAAATCACTGTGGTACTCGCGGTACTCGGGGGATCTCGATGGTGATCTCCGCGTTTCCCTCGATTTTCGGCAGTTTCCGCGGCACCGGCGAAGGGCGCGGCGGTTGTGGTTTCGGCTGTGGTTTCGCCGTGTAGGTCAGCAGACGCGCCGCCTGGCCGGAACGAGCGTTGCTCTGCCACTTCAGCTGCGCGCCGTGCAGCGCGGTGACCACCGACTGGATCACCACCAGGTAGGTCAGCTGCCGGTACGCCACCTGCTGCAGTGGCAGTCCCCACAATGGACGCAGCGACTCGCCGTCCAGATAGAGGGCATACCCGGCGCCCGCCGTCTGGATCGCCAGGAACAGCAGCCAGATCGGGATCGCGTGTGGCGCGTCCGCGATGAACATGCCGTACAGCACGAACACGTCCATCGCCGGGCCGAGCAGCGGCAGCAGCAGTTGGAACGCGAGCAGGTAGATCAGTCCGTAGCGGCCGATCCGCCCGGCCGCGCCCCGGTCACGCCAGCTGGCGCGGTGTTTCCACATCGACTGGAACGTCCCGAACGACCAGCGGTAGCGCTGGCGGTACAGCGCACCGAGCGTCGCGGGAACCTCGGTCCACGCCCGCGCGTCGGGCGTGTACGTCACACGCCAGCCCGCGCGGGTGATGGCGATGGTCAGGTCGGTGTCCTCGGCAAGGGTCTGCGAGCTGATCCCGCCGACCTGCCGCAGCGCCGCTCGGCGGAACGCCCCGATCGCGCCCGGCACGGTCGGGATGCACTGCAGAGCGTTCAGGATCTGCCTGTCCAAATTGGATCCTGCGCAGTACTCCAGGTGCTGCCAACGGCCCAACAGGCTGCGGCGGTTGGCCACCTTGGTGTTGCCTGCAACCGCTCCCACATTCTCGTCCACCATCGGCTGCACCAGGTGGCCGATCGTCTCCGGTTCGAACACCGTGTCCCCGTCGACCAGGATGAGGATGTCGTGGGTGGCGTGCGCGACACCGGTGTTCAACGCGGCGGACTTGCCCGCGTTGCGCTGGCGGATCACCTGGACGCCCGGCAGTCCCAGTGCCAGCACGAGTTCGGCTGTCCCGTCGGTAGAGCCGTCGTCGACCACGATCACCTCGACGTCGGCCATGTGCGTGTTGGCCAGCAGGGACTGGACGGTGGCCTCGATGTTGGCGGACTCGTTGTACGCGGGCACGATGACCGTCACCGGCGGCGAGTACCACGGCGGGGGATTCGCCTCGCGTTCCCTGGCCAGGCGCCGCGCGGTGTTCGCCAGGCCGAGCTGCAGCAACGCGCGCAGCGCGGCCAGCAACGCGGCGATGATGATCAACGTGTTCAGCAGGACGACGAGCACGCCACCGTAGTTCTGTGCGGCGGCCGTCACCTGCGCGGTGACCAGACTGGCCAGCCCGATCTCCTCGTGCGGGCGGGGCAGCAGCAGCGCGTCGGAGAGGTTCGCGAACCGGTGGCCACGAGTGGACATTGTGGACAGCAGGCCGGTCACCTCGTCCACGGTGACGCTGCCGGTGTCGTCCATCCTGATCACTGTGCCGCGTTGGGCGATCGCGGAGAGTGCCGACAGGTCACCCCATGGCAGCGACAAGGCGTCCGTGGTCGGCTCGACGGCGACGTAGCCGTCGTCGCGCACAGTGTTCAGCACGCTCTCCGCCTGGCCGGACTCACGGCCGAAGAGTCGCGTGTGGACACCGGCGGCCGACGCCAGCGCCTGCTGGGCGAGCGAGAGTTCCAGATCGCGCTGCCAGCCGGGCAACCGCGTGACGTCACCCGGCCGGAACCCGGTGATGCCGATGTCGTGGCCCTCGTCCAGCATCCGCCTGACGAGCTCCGGGTGCTCGTTCACCCGCGTGCCAACCAGCATGAACGTGGCGTGGGCGTGCCGGTCGCGCAGCGCGTCGAGGATCCGTGGCGTCCACTTCGGATTGGGGCCGCCGTGGATCACCAGCGCCACTGTGTTGTCCGTGACACCGGTGGTTCCGTTGGCGGGTTTGGTCTCGGACTGTGGCGAGGCCGTCACGCTGTACGCGTGGATCATCAGTGTGCCGATCAGCAGCAGAACCGCCACACCCAACGTGATCCAGTGCGCCCAGGGGATCCGGCCTACCTCGGAACGATGACGTGCCATGACGTTGCCGTGTCGTGAACGGAACCGAGCGTGGACGCGACCAGCACGATCGCGAGCACGACCATACCGATCGCCAGCAGCCGGCTGGCCAGCCGGACGAACCGGCGGCCAAGGCTGGTCGAGGCGAACACCGGCTTGTCGGTGTCCTGCATGTTTCCCCCAGTAAAATCAACGCAGTCAAATGAACTTTCAGCGCCGCACGACGCGGAGGACCGCCACGCCGATGCCGACACCGATGGCGGCCGCGAGCCACGGGAATCCGTGAAGGTACGGTGGTGCGAACTCGGCGACAACCTCTTTCAGGCTGTGCCAAACAGGTTGCCTGCGCCACAGAGTGCGGATCGCCACCGCGATCAGCAGAACGATCGGCGGAGCGGGCACCACGACCCAGAGGCCGACCGGCCGGACGAGCGCCGCTGCGACGCCCGCGCCGATCACGGCCCACAGCCCGAAAACCCAGCCGACCGCGTCGCCATCGGTGATCAAGCCCATGCCGACGAAGACAGTGAGCATGGCAATGGCCGCTACTGCCGGTACTTCCACTGGCACACGCGGATGAACCGGTGTTTCCCCCACCACTGCCGTCCCACACGCTAGATCGGACTCCGCTGAGGATATAGCGCGAGCGGCCGCTCGCGTAACATCGATGCATGGGGAGGTTGCGGGTACCCGCACTCGTAGTGGTCCGGACCACTTGGATTCTCGTCTCAGTCGTGCTGATGGTCACGGCGGGCGTGGCGTGGGCCACGTACCGCGATCTGGACGACGGAGTGCGGAGGTCGAAGGCGATCGCGCCGGACACGCCCCGGTCTGCCGACGCGGTGAACATCCTGGTGATGGGTCTGACCACGCGCCTTGACCTCAACGGCGAACCGTTGCCGGACGCCGTGCTGACCCAGTTGCAGGCGGGCGAGAGCGACCGGGGCGGGTACAACGCCAACACGTTGATGTTGTTGCATATCCCCAACGACGGTTCACAGGCCTCCGCGTTGTCTGTCCCACGCGATAACTTCGTCGACTTGCTCGGTATACCCAGCGGTCCGGTCAAGGGGAAGATCAAGGAGGCGTACGGCCGCGCCAAGATCGAGGAGGAGACCAGGCTGCGCGCGCAGGGGCTGCAGAACGCGCGCGAACTGGAGTACCAGGGCAGGGAAGCCGGTCGCCGCGCCCAGATCGAGACGGTGCGGGCGTTCCTCGACGTGCCGATCGACCACATGGCGGAGGTGAGCCTCGCCGGGTTCTACTACCTGGCCGGTGCGCTCGGCGGCATCGAGGTCTGCGTGAACAAGGCGACCCAGGACCCGTACTCCGGCGCGAACCTGGTGGCGGGCAGGCAGACGCTCACCGCCTCGCAGGCGCTGGCCTTCGTCCGGCAACGGCATGGTCTGCACAACGGTGATCTTGATCGCACTCGCCGCCAGCAGGCCTTCATCGCGTCCGTGATGACGAAGGTCCGCGGCCAGGGCGCGTCGGCGCTGCCCGGTCTCGTCGATGTGGCCAAGCAGAACGTGGTCGTCGACGAGGGCATCGACCTGTTCGACTTCGCCCTGCGCCTGTCGAACCTGACCGGTGGCCGGATGAACTACCAGACCCTGCCGATCGAGCACACCGAAACAGTGGACGGCGAAAGCCGCAACATTGTGGACGTTCGCAAAGTCCGCGCCGCGGTCGCCCAGATCGTGAATCCCCAGTCAGGCAAGCAGTCAGGCAACTCGGCAAAGGCGGCCCCGCCCGCGCAATCCCCGCCCCCGCCGCCGCAATCCGAGACTGCGCCGACTCCGGCGGCGCCACCCAGTCCCATTCCCTGCGTCGACTGAGAAAAGAAAAGCCGGGTCGGAATCGTCCGACCCGGCTTTTCGCTGACGTGTGTCAGGACTTGAAAAGGCGGTTCCAGTTCTCGCGCGTGGTCAGCTCGCCCATGGCGCCGCGCCACTCCTCGCGGGCCTCCTGGCCTTCCTTGGCCAGCCGGGCCAGCATCTTCGTGCCGCGCTTGGCGAGGTCGACGACGACGTCACGGTCGAACTGGCGCACGCGGAACGCGTCCTGCGCGGAGTCCGTGACGATCACCGACTTGAACAGCGACACGTGCCACCACTTGGCGTCACGGGCCATGATCTGCGCCGTGCCACCGTTGCGGCCGGTGAGGATGTTGAGCACGCGCTTGACCATCACGGCCTTCGGCAGCGACGGGTTGCCCGGGTCGTCGATGATCGGCAGCGTCGCGGCCCCGTCGACCTGCAGGTCGGCCGGCTGCTTGCGGTGCGTGTCCGGGTACTCGTTGCGCAGCTTGCGGATGTGCGCCGCGGCCGCCACACCGCCGTCGGCCAGCACCGACGGGCCGGTCAGGAAGTCCTCGAGGGCCTTCAGCAGGGTCGCGGCCATGCCGTACTGCATCGACACGAGGTACTCGGCGAGCTGCTTGGCCAGCACCTTTGCCGCCGTCTTGCCGTCGAAGCCGTCGAAGTGCATGGCGGACGTGATCAGCGAGTTGCGCAGGCTGAAGTACCGGGCCCAGTCGTCCCAGTCCTTCCACGCGAAGTCGGCGTGCCACACGGCAGCGCCGGGCAACGTCACCGTCGCGAAGCCGTGCCTGCCCGCGCGGGTGCCGTACTCGATGTCGTCCCACTGGAAGAACATCGGCAGCGGCAGGCCACAGCGCTCGATCACCTCGGCCGGGATCAGGCAGGACCACCACGCGTTGTACCCGGCCGTCACGCGGCGGTGCGGCAGTTCCTTGGTCAGGTCCACGTTGTGCACCGCGCCCGCGACCGGCACACCCGGCTTGAGCAGCGCGAGGTCCGTGGTCTCCGCGCCGATGTGCAGGCGGTTCGGGTGGTACAGGTACAGCATGTGGCCGCCGACGATGACCGGGTCGGTCGCGTTGTTGGCGAACGAGGACATGCGCAGGACCGTCTCCGGCTCCAGCAGCACGTCGTCGTCCATCAGCAGGACGTTGGCGTGCTTGCCGCCGACGCCGCTGATCTCGAACATGCCCCGGGTGAAACCACCGGCGCCGCCGAGGTTCGGCTGCCGCAGGTAGCGCAGCTTGCCGTCGAACAGGGCCACGACCTTGTCGAAGTCCTCACGGCTCTGCACCGTGTCGTTGCCCTGGTCGACCACGTACACGTTCTCGAGCGCCGCGAGCAGCTCGGTGTCCTCACCGAGCGCGCGCATGGTGTTCAGGCAGTCGTCGGCACGGTTGAACGTGCAGATCACCACCGAGGTCAGCCGGTCGCGCAGCGGCTCGCCGACCACCCAGCGGCAGTCCTCGATCGTCAGCTCCTCGGCCGTGGTCACGGCCTCGACCCAGATCGAGCCGCCGTCCATGAACCGGTCGAGGCTGACCTTCAGCCGGACCTCCTGCTCGGTCGGCGTGCTGACCTCGACGGTCGACAGGATCCGCGGCTCGCCCTCCTGGTCCGAGGCGTGGATCTCCAGCCGGCCGGAGCCACGTACCCGGAACACCGCCTCCAGCTCCCGGATCTGGGTCCAGCGCTGCAGGTAGCTGGCGGGCAGCCGACCGAAGTACGTGTTCGTGGTCAGCCGGGCGTCCGGCTCCACGACCACCCGGTGCCGCTCGGGCCGAACGGCACCGACGACACCGAGCGAGTACAGCTCGTTCGGGGCTTGCGGGCTGGGGGAGGCGAACAGGATTCGCTGGACTACGCCGCGGATGCTCGGTTGGGAGCCGCCTGCTTTCTGGGGCTTGGCCACCTTCTGCTCCTGCTGGGTCGGCATGCGGTTTCCTGCTCCTCAGATCTTCTCGTCGTGTGGTCCCGCGTGCGTCAGGACCGGGGACATCTCCGTGGTGGCATCGGCGATGTCACCACCCGATTTGTCAGTCGGTGCCGCATCGTCGCGGCGCCGGTTGCGGCGGACAGTCCGCCACCACCAGAACGTCTGGATCAGCACCACCAGCGTGGCACCCGACACCAGTACCACGCCAAGCCGCAGTCCGGGCGTCGCGTAGTCCAACGCGAGCGTGTGCTCACCGGCGGGCACGTCGACAGTGATCAGACCGGCGTCCCCGTTGCGGACCTCGGCCGTCCTGCCGTCGATTGTGGCGCTGTACCCGGGCCAGTCAAGGCGAGCGAATACCAGCGTTCCGCCCCCGGCGGGCGCATTGAATTTGACCTGCTCGGTGGCGGGTTTCGCGGTGGACGAAGCCACCGTGACGCCACGTGACGCCCAGGATACGCGGCCCGGGTATGGCAGGGGCGCGTCGCGCGTCCACACCGTGCGCCCGTCCCCGCGCAGCGCCACGCTCCAGCCCTTCGGCGGCGGGTTGCGCACCACGTCCGGGAACAGCGCGTCCTGCAGGACGAGCGTCTGCACGCGCATCGCGTCGATCAGCGGGATCTTCGAGTCCGGCAGCGGGCGGAACGCGTTCTTGTACGCCTCCGGGCAGACCGAGCCCTTGTAGTCCATGCACAGCGCGTTGGTGAACTCGGTGAAGCCGATCCCGCTGTACCGGGTGACCGACTCGTGGCCGGTCAGCACGGACAGGTTGCCGAACATGACCTCGCCGTCGTCCTGCTCGCTGGTGCCCTTGACCAGGCCCTGCGACGCGAGCTGGAGGTACGCGCCCTTGTAGGTGGCGGTCCCCGACTTGACCTTGTCGACGTTGCTCGCGGGCACGATCGACGGGCCGACGGCGACGCCCGGGTACGGGATGCGGTTGGTCTGGTACGTGGCGATGCCGATGGTGCCGACGATCAGCACCGCGCCCATCGCGAGCCAGCCGCGCTTGTTGTACGCGTACAGCGCGGCGAAGAAGAACAGCAGCACGAGCACGGTCGCGACGGCGTGCATCTGGTAGTACGCGGGCCGGACCGCGGCGGCCAGGTACGCGCCGACGCCGACGATGCCGATCGTCGCGAGGACCCGGTTGCGGACGTGGTCCTTGGCCAGGCCCTTCGACAGCACGACCGCGAGCACCACGGCGATGGCCAGGTACAGGTACTCGATCAGCCGGATCGGCCAGCGGAACAGCCACAGGTTCGACGGCCCGAAGGTCAGGATCGCGTAGATCCCGCCGATCACGCCGACGCTGATCAGCGAGCGGGACGGCGTGAGCAGGCTGCGCCAGCGCAGCCACGGCAGCAGCGGGAGGGCGAACCAGACGAAGTAGGTGGACGGCAGGTTCTCGCGGACCTGACCGTTCCAGTTGGTGATCCGCGGCAGGTAGCTCGGCGAGCTCGACGTGATCAGGTCGCCGACGCCGGGCACCATGAACGTGTCGTTGGCGATCATCGCCAACTCCTGGCGTGACGTCACCGACATCGCGCCGAGCAGCGGGAAGAACACCAGCACGGCGACCGAGCCGACGCACGCGCCCATGATGGCCAGCTGGACGAACGTCCGGACGTTCTTGCGGACCAGCAGCTCGACCGAGAGCGCGAACAGCACGATGATCATGCCGAGCGCCGCGTACGGGTTGCCGATGGTCATCGCCATGGCACCGAGCAGGAACGGCAGCAGCGGGGAGGACACACCGCGGGCGAACCGTCGCGCACCCCACCAGAACCAGGTGACCCACACGAACGCGGACAGACCGGCGGGCCAGCCGGAGGCCTCGTAGTACAGGGTGAAGCCGCTCAGCGGCACGGCCAGCGCGAACACCGTCGCCGGCACGCGCGTGCCGCCGTACTCGCGAATCAGCAGGTAGGCACCCATCGCGAGCAGCGCCAGGTGCAGGACCATCACGAAGGCGGCGGCCGCCGTCAGGCTGTTGAACTGCGCGACGACGAGGTAGCTGACCACGAGGACCGGATTCCACGTGGACGCGGCGGCCTCGCCGATGTAGTTGCCGCCGTACCAGCCCGCCGAGTCGATCGTCGGCCAGACGCCGCTGAGCAGCTGCTGGCCGTAGTGGTACCAGTTCGGCACGAACGACTCGGGGTTGTCGCCGATGTAGTAGAAGTACGGGTTCTGCAGGTAGGGGATCAGGAAGACCAGCGCGCCGACCAGGCCGATACCGATGACCCACAGCCACTCGGGGACGGACCGTCCGGTGGCGCCTACGTCCGGTCGCACGTCAGCGGCCGTACTCCCGTTAGTCAACGGTCTGCCCTCTCGATCATTTGCGCGCTCGGCTCGCCATCAGCAGCGTCGTTCCCCCGGCTGCGAACAGGAACGAAGTGTAGTTATGGGACTGACGACGCGGTATTCGGCCCCGGGACACAACGAACTGGCCGCGTCCCCAGTGGGAACGCGGCCAGGCGGCTGTGGGTTGCCTCAGTGTTTGCCCGGTTTGGTCACCTTCGCGATGACCTGCTCGTTGTTCCAGGTGTAGCCCTCGTACGTGAACTCGACGCCGGTGCGTTCGACGTATTCCTGCCACGCCTTGTACTCGTGGTTCTGCCAGCCGGGGAAGTTGAAGAACTCGTCGAACAGGATCACGCTGCCCTCGCGCAGCCGCGGCCCGACCAGGTCGAGCACGGTTTTCGCCGAGCTGTAGAGATCCCCGTCGACGTGCAGGAAGTCCACGACGCCCTGGTGTTCGTCGAGGAAGCCGGGCAGCGTGTCGTCGAACCAGCCGACGATCAGGTCGGCGCCGGGCACGTCGGGCAGGCCCTCGACGGTGAAGTGACCGGCCTGGAAGCCGCTGCGCCAGTCCTCCGGCAGGCCTTCGAACGAGTCGAAGCCGTAGACGCCCTCGCCCTCCCGCTCGGTGGCGATGATCTTCAGCGTGGTGCCCTGCCACACGCCGAACTCCAGCGCCAGCCCGCCGCGTGGAGCCAGCGACAACGCGTGTTCCAGCGTGGCGTGCGCGTGCGGGTAGGCCTGCTTGGTCGGCATGTTGTCGTGCACGAACCGGGCGCTCTCCTGCGCTGCCTCGTGGTCGGCGGCGAAGGGGATGTCCCTGCGGTGCCGGATCTCGAACTCCAGCACCCGCTCACGGGTGCGCTCGCCCTGGTGCACGATCTCGTCGCGGAGCTGCTCGCGCAGTTCGGTGACCTGCCGCTCCAGACGAGCGATGTGCTCAGCCTGTTCCCGGTGGTAGCGCGCGACGACCTGGTCGACCACGCTGATCGCCTTGTCGCGCATGGCGCGCTTGACGTTCTCCAGGTTGAACAGGTCGTTGACTCTCTTCGGCACCCTGGGCTGCTCCTCTCCCGGCCCCCACAATGGATACGCATGGTAGGGCGTCAGGTGAGTCGCGTGAACCACAGTTGAACAGGATTGCCGTCTCGGCGACTCAGCCGACGTTGTATCCCCAGGTCCAAGCCATTTTGGGCCGATCGGGTGAAGCTGTGGAGGCCCCAAGGGGGTGAGTCGGTTGCCCACAGGGGACCAGTTCGGCGGTCATCCACACCGTACCCGGCTCCGGCCTGCGGCCGCGAGGTCGGTTATCCACAGGTTGGGGCACTCATCCACAGGGTTGTCCACAGGTTCGACGGGAAATCTCGTTGACCGGCGTGCGACGCTCGACTCATGCAGAAGCGCAATCGCATGCACAGTGGTGGTTCCCCGCCGTGACGGTCTGAAACGTCACCTCAAGGCAGGGAGCCGCCCGTCGCTTGCGACTGGGCGGCTTTTGTTTTTCCCGCGTGGTGTCAGCGGCAGCACGACCGACTGTTAATCGGTAAGGCCAGGTTCGAATCCTGGCGCGGGAGCGGTATAGCCACAGCGCGCACGGTCCGGCGGCCACCCGGGGCTCATATTCCTGGGAAGCCAGGTTCGACACCTGGGTGCGCGACCAACTTCCGGCGGGTACCGCGCGGACCCATGCGTACCCCTGAATAAGACATGCCGTCCCATCCCCCTGCAAAACGGCACATTCAGGAGGAATCATGAAACTCCTCGCACCCCTGCTGCTCGCCGCCGGCCTGGTCGTGACCCCGGCCCAGGCGCAGGCAGTGCTGGCCGCGCCGGACATCCCGGTCGCCAGTGTGCAGGCCCACCTGTCGGAGTTCCAGCGGATCGCCACGGCCAACGGCGGCAACCGCGCGCACGGCAGGCCGGGTTTCCGCGCGTCACTGGACTACGTCAAGTCCAAATTGGACGCTGCCGGATACCAGACGACGATCCACCAGTTCACCGCAAGCGGCGCCACCGGCTTCAACCTGATCGCCACCTGGCCCTTCGGTGACGCCAACAACGTCATCATGTCGGGCGGCCACCTCGACAGCGTCAGCCGCGGCCCCGGCATCAACGACAACGGCTCCGGCTCCGCCGGCCTGCTCGAGGTCGCGCTGACCGTTTCACGCCAGAACCTCCGTCCCACCAAGCAGTTGCGTTTCGGCTGGTGGGGTGCTGAGGAGCTCGGCCTGATCGGGTCGACGGCCTACGTCAACAGCCTGACCGCGGCACAGCGCGCGGTGATCAAGGCCTACGTCAACTTCGACATGACCGGTTCGCCCAACCCCGCCTACTTCGTGTACTCGGCGTCCGGCCAGCCCAGCGGCTCGGCGGCGATCCAGAGCGTGCTCGAAGCCGGGTTCGCGGCCAAGAGCGTGCCCACCGAGCTGACCAGCGTCGGCGGCCGGTCCGACCACGCCGCGTTCGCCCGCGCGGGCATCCCGGTCGGCGGCACGTTCAGTGGTGCCGAGGTCCGCAAGACCGCGGCGCAGGCCCAGAAGTGGGGCGGCACGGCGAATGTCGCGTTCGACCGCTGCTACCACCAGGCCTGTGACACCACCAGCAACATCAACGCCACCTCGCTCGACCGGCACACCGACGTGATGGCCCACGCGGTCTGGTCACTGTCCGGAGCCTGAAAACCCTCGTGAGTGGTTGGTCCGGTAAGAACCGGACCAACCACTCACGAGTCTTTCAGGGTCGTGATGAACTGGGCACTGTGCTCGTGACCATCACCTATGTTCAGCAGACCAGCCCGGACGACCTGAAGCCCGCTGCTGTGCCCGACGGCGACGTGCGAGTCGTGCGGGCCGAGGAGACCTCGCCGGAGTTCCACCGCTACTTCTACCTGTCGGTCGGCGGCGACTGGCTCTGGAACGGCCGCCGGGACTGGAACTGGGACCAGTGGGAGGCACACGCCTCCCGGCCGGGCGTCGAACTGTGGGCGCTGTGGGTGCGGGGCACCCCGGCCGGTTACGCCGTGCTGCGGGCCGTGGACAACGACGTGGAGATCGAGAACTTCGGCCTGCTGCCGTCGTTCATCGGCCGAGGACTCGGCGGACACCTGTTGACCGAGGTGGTCCGGCGGGCGTGGGCGATCGAGGGCACCACAAGGGTTCTGCTGAACACCTGCAGCCTGGACGGCCCGCACGCGCTGCGCAACTACGAGGCGCGCGGATTCGTGCCGTACCGGACCGAGCAGGAGGAACGGTCGGACAAGGACGGCGTGGCCAGGGGACCGTGGGACGGCGCAAACCGCGTGCCACGATGATCGATCTGTGTTGGACTGGTTGCCGTGCTAGCGACCAGGTACTACCTCGAACAGACAAGCCCGGACCAGGTCAAACCTGCCAAAGAGCCGGACGTCGACGTGCGGTTCGAGCAGGCGCTCGAGCCGTCACCGGAATTCAACCGCTATCTCTACGGCGCGGTCGGCAGCGACTGGTACTGGGCACACCGGGTGGACTGGGACTGGCAGCGGTGGATGGACTGGCTGACCGAACCCGGCCACGAGACATGGGTGTTGTGGGCCCGTGGCACGCCCGCCGGGTACGCCGAGATCACCCGGCGCGACGGCGGGGACGTGGAGATCGAGAACTTCGGGCTGGTGCCGTCGTTCATGGGGCGAGGGCTCGGCGGCTACCTGCTGACCCGTGTGCTGCAGGCGGCATGGGCTCCTCCCGGCACGACCAGGGTCTGGCTGCGCACCAACACCCTGGACAGCGCCCAGGCGTTGCACAACTACAAGGCACGTGGGCTGACCGTCTACCGCACCGAGGAACACGTGGAGAAGCTGCAGGCGGACGGGCCGCGATTCGAACCGTGGCCCGGCGCTAACCGGCCTGCTCCTGCTTCACCCGCGTCACGAGCTGCGTCGGATTGACGAACCGCAGGGCCACGAGCAACAGCAACACCGTGGAAAGCATGTACACCACGGCGATCGCGTCGACGGTCTGATCGGCGCGGATCCCCGCGCCGCTCTTGGCCGCGTACAGCGCGACCACGAGCGTCTCGCTGTCCGCGCCCGAGGTCAGGAACGTCAGCTCGAACATGCCGACCGTGCGGACGAGGACCATCACGGCACCGGCGAGGATTCCGGGCAGCAGCAACGGACCGAGCACGCTGACCATGATCCTGCCGGTGCCCGCGCCGAGTGTGCGCGCGGCATCCTCGACGCGCCGGTCGACCTGTTCGACGAACGGGGTCATGGTCAGCACCACGAAAGGCAGTGACGGCACCAGATTGGCCAGCACGACACCGGCCATGCTGCCGCCGAGGCCCCATTCGTACAACAATGTGGCCAACGGGATGCCGTACGTGATCGGCGGAACCAGCAGTGGCAGCAACAACAGCAGGCTGACCACCTTCTTGCCGGGGAAGTCCAGCCGGGCCAGCACGTAGGCGGCGGGAACCCCGAGCAGCACCGAGAACACCACCACCAGCACCGCGACCTCGACGGTCACCAGCAGGGTGCTGCCCAGCCCGAACTCCGTCCACGTCTGGTCCCACCAGCGGAACGTGAACCCGTCCGGCAGCCAGGTGCCCAGCCAGACCGTGCCGAACGAGCTGACGAACACCGCGACGACCAACGCCAGCACGAACACGAGGAACACCGCGACGCCGAACCACGTCAGCCACGCGCTGGGGGACAGGACGATCCGCCGGTTCATCCTTTGCCTCCTGAGGCCGGGCCCCGATACAGCAGCGAGCGCGCGCCGAGCACGAGCACGACGAACACCAGTTGCGCGGCGGCGAGCAGCATCGCCACGGCCGAACCCATCGACGGGTCAAGCCGTTCCTGCGCCTCCTGGTAGGCGATCAACGCGAGCACCCGTGACGAGCCGGACGGGTCGCCCAACAGGACCGCGGACGGGAACACCGAGAACGCCATCACGAAGTTCAGGCAGAGCGTGACGGCCGCGCCGGGCAGCAGCAACGGGAGGATCACGTACCGGAACCGTTGCCCCCGCGAGGCGCCGAGCGTCGCGGCGGCCGACTCCAGCGACGGGTCGATACCGGACGCGTACGCCAGCATCAGCAGGAACGCGAACGGAAACCCGCTGACCACCAGGGAAAGGAACACGCCAAGCCAGTTGTGGGTGAACCGGACCGGATCGTCGACCAGCCCCAGACCGAGCAAGGCCTTGTTCAGCCACCCGGACGGGCCGAGCACGTTGAGCATGCCGTCCGCCAGGAACACCGTGCCGAGACTGACCGGGACCACCAGCGCGGCGGCCAGCAGGCGGCGGCCACGGAACGCCCGTCGCATCCGGACCGCGATCGGCACGGCGGCGGTCACGTTGACGAACGTCGCGGGCACCGCGATCGCGACCGTGTTGGCCAGGCTGCTGGAGTAGTATGGGTCGGCGAAGAACGCCCGGTAGTTGTCGAACGGGTTGGCGAACCGTTGCGGTGAAAGGGAAAGCTGGACGCCGAACACGAACGGGTAGACGAACAGCGCCAGCACGACGAGCACCGCGGGCGCCAGCAACAGCAGTCGCAGGTCGACACCGCGCTCGGCCAACCGGAGCCGCAGAGCCACGGCGGTCATGACGCGAACACCAGCAGCCGGTCCGGCGCGACACCGACTTTCACCCGATCACCCGGTGCCAGCGCGTCCGGGGAGACGGCGTGCAGCGCGAGCCCGGACGCGGTCCGGACTTCGAGCAGGAACTGGCGGCCGTGGTACTCCACGACCTCCACGGTGACCTCGATGGTGTTCCGTGTGACGTCCGCGCGCAGATCGTCGGGTCGGCACATCGCCACCGACGGTCCCTCGACCCGCGCCGTGCTGGTCCAGGTGGCGTCGGCGAACGTGAACGAGCCGGTACCGGGGATCCGGTTGCGTAACCCCATGAAGTCGGCGACGAACGGTGTGCCCGGCCTGGCGTACAGCTCCTGCGGGGTGCCGATCTGCAGCACACGGCCGTCCTTCATCAGCACCAGCCGGTCGGCGAGCGACAGCGCTTCCTCCTGGTCGTGCGTGACGTAGACGGTGGTCAGCCCGAGCTCCTGGTGCAGCCGTTTGATCTCGGTGCGCATCTCCGTGCGCAGCTTTGCGTCCAAATTGGACAACGGTTCGTCCATCAGGATCAGCGGCGGCCGGAGCACGACCGCCCGCGCGATGGCCACGCGCTGCTGCTGCCCGCCGGAGAGCTGGCCGGGGTGCGAACGGGCCAGGTGGTCGAGATGGACCAGTTCCAGCGCCTCGCGGACCCGCGTACGGATCTCGTCCTTGGCGACACCGCGCATCCTCAGTCCGAAAGCGACATTGCGTTCGACCGAGAGGTGGGGGAACAGCGCGTAGTTCTGGAACACCATGCCGAAGCCCCGGCGTTCGGCGGGAGTGGTGTCCACGCGTTCGCCGTCGAGCGTGATTCGACCGCCCGTCAACGGCAACAGCCCGGCGAGGCAGTTCAACGCGGTCGACTTCCCGCAGCCGGACGGCCCGAGAAGCGCGACGAACTCGCCCCCGGCGATGGTGAGGCTCAGCCCGTCCAGCGCGGCGACGGAGCCGAAGCTCCTGCTGACGCCGTCCAGTTCGAGTTCGGTGAGCGGCACTACTTGCGCACCTTGCTCGCGCCGATCTCCCTGTCCCACCGCTCGAACGCCGCGACCATGGTGGTGGCGTCCAACGGGGTCTCGATCGGATTGCCTGCGATCAGCGACTCGTACTCCGGGCGGCCGAACTCGGCGATGGTCTGCTGTGACTCGGCCGGTGCCATCGACAGCGGCACGTCCTTGACCGCCGGTCCCGGGTAGAAGTAGCCCTGGTCGTAGGTCTGCGCCTGCGCCTGCTTGGTGTGCATGTACTTCATCAGCTCGTAGAGCACGTACCGCTTCTCCGGCGACACGCCCTTGGGCACGGCCATGTACTGCGCGTCGGCGACCCAGTGGAAGCCTTGCAGCGCGGCGGTTCTCATCTCCTTGGGCACCTGGCCCAGCGCACGCGGGTTGATGTCCCACCCGGTGGTGGACACCACGATGTCCCTGGTGCCCTGTGCGAGTTCCTTCATCACCGCGGACGTGCCGGACGGGTAGTACTCGATGTGTTTGCCGAGTTCGGCGAGATACGCCCAGGTCTTGTCCCACCCGGCCGTCGGGTCCTTCGGGTTGCTGTCCCCGAGCAGGTAGGGCAGGCCCATCAGGAAGGTCCGGCCGGGCCCGGAGTTGGCAGGGCGGGCGTACATCAGCTTGTTCGGATTGGCCCTGGCCCACTCGAGCAGTTCCTGCGCGGTCCTCGGCGGGCTGGGCACCTTCGCCGGGTTGTACTCGACCAGCGGGCCGGACGGGTAGTAGACCACGACGATCCCGTTGCCGTCGGCCAGTTTCTGCATCCGCTGCGCGGGTTCAAGCAGCGCCGACTCGAAATCGCCGAGCACCGGCCTGGCGTTGTCGGCTGCCTTCTCCCACAGGCCTTTCGACGCACCGGCGGCGAGCGCGTCGGTGCCGGTGAGCACCATGTCGATCTCGACGCGGCCCGCCTTCTGCTGCGCGTCGATCTTGCCGGGCAGTTCCGGTGCCGTCGACCGGGTGAACTCGACGCTCGCGACGAGGTCCTTGTGCTCGTCCCGGAACGTCTCGATGGCCTTCTGGGTGAGCTGCAGGTTTCCGGCCACGTCGGCGATCGTGAGCCTGACCGGCTGGCTGGGCCTGGCGACCGGTTGCGCGCCGCCAGTCTGCTGTTGCTGCTGCGCAACGGGCTGTTTCAGCTCCGGAGCACCGCAGGAGGTGGCTAACAGTGCGGTGCAGCAGCTGACGACCAGTAACAGCTTCGTCCTCATGGCTCTCCTCACGGCCCGCCGACGCCGCGTGACGCCAGTCACATCACCACGCAGGATCATGGCCATGCGTTCGGTCTCACGTCAAGAGATACATCGGATGAATACGTTTTCATCCGTTACAGACACTACGGACCACCGGCGGCCCGGTCCAGCCCGGCCGCGCCGGGGAAGGACGCGAATAATCGTTGGACCGGCCCGAGGGAATGCGTCATAGTAATCCCTGTCAACGACAGGAAGGAGGGAAGCGAAATGAACGCTTGGCGTTCCGCGGAAGACGACCGTGACATGTGCTTCCGCGCAGGTCAGGATGGCTCTCCACGCTGAGGGAATAGCTCAGCGTGCGAGAGCCGCCGATCGGGTTCCCGATTCGGCGGCTCTTTTCTTTTTTCCGTCCTCGTAGCTCAGCTGGACAGAGCGCGGCGCTACGAACGCCGAGGTCCGAGGTTCGAGTCCTCGCGAGGACGCTGCCCGGCACGGCGGGTGTGTGGAGCAACATGTGTGGGGTGCTGGTGGGGGACGGACCCGTGCGTCCGTCCCCCCACACAAAACCACCGGCTCAGCCGAGCCGCTTCAACGCCTTCTTGGCCTGTGTCCGCACATTCCAGTCCTCGCTGTGCAGCGCACGCTCCAGGTGCGGCTTCGCAGGCAAGTGCCTGATCCGCCCCAACGCCTCGATGGCGGCGGGAGCGACGGTCGGGTCGTCGAGCAGCCCGAGCAAGACATCGGGGACACGTTCGTCCTTGGTCTTCGGCAGCTGCGCCACGATCCCGGCCCGGCCCTCACCCTGGCCGCGATCAAGCGCGATCTCGATGTATTCGTCGGACACCGATGGATCAGTGAAGGCACCGAGCACGAGTCCCAACCGTCCTCGCATGACCACGTTGGTGAACGGTGAGTCCTGCGGGGTGTCGCGGAAGAGGGGTACGAGCACCGGCCGGGCCAGTGGCTTGGCGAAGCCGTACGACACCGCGTTCAGGATGTCGAGCGCCAGCGGCGGGTAGCTCACCCTGGGCAGCCAGTCCACCAGCGCCGGTACCGCTACGCGGTAGTCGATCCGTTTCCTTCCGACCGGCGGTCCGAAGTTCAGCTCCAACTGATAGAGGTGCTGAACCACCTGCACGGGAAGGCCAAGCCGGGCGAGATCGGCCAGAACGCCGGACGCGGCCTGGTGGTAGTCCCGCTGCGCACCTGTGAGTCGCGAGTCCTCGGCATCCCGCTCGACATCGTCGTTGACCACCCGCTCGACGATTTCCCTGTGCGTCATGCCTTCGCTACGGGTCCAGGCCCCGCGTCGGCGGGGCCTGGACAGCTCTTCGTAGTACCGCCGGATCTGGGCGGCCTGGTGCTCTGGCGTCACACCGGAGATGACGATCTCTCCTCGATCACGGGATCAACCTCGACAGGATAATCCGGCCTGCCGCAATCTCCCGCTTCAACGGCTTCGAGAGCGTCGTGCCGTTGCCGACCCGCACGACCAACCTGAACATGTACGGCGGGTTCTGTGCTTGCGCGAGGTCGAGATAGTCGCGCAACTGTCTGGTCAGTCGCTGGTACCGGACGTTCTTGACCTCACTGACCCGCTTCATGTCCACGTTGAACTCATCCGGGATGCGCCTGCGGCCGTTGACGACGTAGGTGGTGGTGTTCTTCGTGATGTTGGCAGCCTGCTCACCCGCTTGACCCAGCGCGCAGACCTTGGCTCCACCGGAGTTGTGGACCAGTAGGGCGTCGGCGCCCGCGACAACGTAGAAGGTGTGAATGCCGTCGACCGTCAGGTTGTAGACGTCACGAACGTCCGTCCACGGATGCGTTGCCGTGACAGTGACGTAGTGGCCGTCGGGGAGCCGCAGCTTGTCGGTCGGCTTGATCTCCTTGGCGAGTTTCCACTCGCCGGGATCAACCACCCAGAACGGGTGCTCGCTGGTCGACTCGACCTGACCGCCCGGCACCGAGATGGTGATCAGGTTCTTGCTGCCGCTCCCGGTGATGACATCCAGGACCGGACGCCCCTCGGTCACACCGGTCTGCGGATCCGAGGCGAGTACGCGGTCGCCGACGTGAACGCCCTTGATCGGCTTGCGAGTCCCGTCCGCCATCAGCACAGGCGTGTCCGCTGTGAAGCTGTTCGGCGCGCACGGCCTCCTGATCATCTGGAAAACGTCCTCGATGATCCCGCGCAGTCGCTGAACGGTGGATCTCGCCGCGGCGACGGCATGCCGGAACGGACCGATGCCACGGACGATCTTGAAGAGAGCGGAACCGATTTCGGGCAGTTTGAGCGCGGCCTTCAGCAGTTTGAGCGGGCCGAGCAGGTTGACGAGGGTCCAGATGCAGCCGCCGATGTCGCCTTCGGTGAAGCACTTCTTCGCGTCCGGCCACCCGACCAGGTCGAGGAACACCTGGCCGCCCTGCTCTATGACGAAGTCCAGGATGTCCCTGCCCTGGTCCCGCTGAGCGTTGCGGTAGTTGGCGGCTTCCTCGTCACCCTCGGCGTCCCGCAGTACGTCCTCGTCGCTGGTCAGCGGTTCTTCGTCGTAGTCAGGGTCGTCGCCCGTCGGTGGTGATCCGCCGCCATTGGCCAGGTCCTGCTTGCGCTGGTCATCCTCCTGCCGTCGTTGTTCCTGCTCTTGACGGAGTTTGTCGGCAGCGATCCTGGCGGCATCGGCCGCCGCCTTCGCGGCCTCCGCTGCGCTCTTTCCAGCGGCAATCGCGTCCGCGCGCGCACGCTCCGCCGCCGCGTAGGCCTCGTCGGCGTAGGCACGAGCCTTCTCGGCGGACGCCTGTGCCTGTGCGGATGACTTGGCGGCTGCCTGTGCGGATGCTTGCGCTGTTGCCGCGGCCTCCTGTGCGATCTTCGCGGATTGTGCGGCCTGGTCAGCGGATTGTTGCGCCTGGGTCGCGGAGTTCCTGGCCTGTTCGGCGTACTGCTGCGCCTGGGTGGCGCTGTCGCGCGCGGCCTGCGCCCACTGTGCGGCTTCCTGTGCCGCGCCACGGGCGATCGCCGCTGCCTCCAACGCCTGCGCCGCGCTGATCTTCGCCTCGGCAGCCGACATGGCCGCGCCCGCGAGATAGGTGTTGATGTTGGCGACATGGGAGGCTGTGTCAGCGTCACGTTGACGAGCCGTGTGCACCTTGGTCTGCAGGAAGTCCCGCAGGTACGTGGCTGGGCCGGACAACGCGGCCTGCGCGACGGCCTTGACCTCAGGCCCGCCCGCGCTGAGCATCTGCGTGACTGTGACGCGGTCGTCTTCCTCTTGCGCGGCGGGGTGACCGGTCTTCAGAAAGTCACGTAGTGCCTGGACGCTGCCGTTGTTCAGCGCGGCGTTACCGGCTGCCTTGACGCGTGGCCCAGCGCCGTTGAGCAGTTGGACGACCTTGATGCGGTACTCATCGGCTCTGATCTCGTGCTGCCCGATGTCCAGGAACTGCTTGACCTGTGTCCAGGAACCGTTCAACGCGGTGATCGCCGCCTGCCGCATCGCGGGCACCGTGGTGGAGTCGGCGATGTAGCTGACGCTGGCGCGGTCGTCGGACTCGGTCGCGTTGTCCAGTCCGATATGGATGAACTCCTTGACATCCGCCTCGGTACCTGCCAGCGCATCCTCGGCTGCCGTCTTGAGCCACGCGCCACCGGTGAAGACCAGACGTGCGGATACCTTGCGGCCGTTGGCGATCACTACTTCCGGGGGTGTCGCTGGATTGCGTGCCTCGGCGATCAGCCGAGCTGTCTCGGCTTCCAGCTTGGCTTGTTCGCCCGCTTCCCAGTCCTGCCTTGCCTTGCGTTCCTCCTCGGCCAGCAGTGCCTGGTCGGCGTCGGCGACGGCCTGAGCCTGTTGCGCGACGAGCCGTTCGGTGTCGGTCTTGCGTGTGATCTCGCTGATTCGACGGGCCTTGTCCGACGCGCGGCTGGCTTCGTCGGAGGCCTGCTGTGCCCGCGCGGCGTGTTGTGCCGCGATGTCTGCCTGGCCTGCGGCCTCTCCAGCATGTCTGAAGGCGTTGTCCGCCTGGGCAGCGGCATTCTCAGCATGGACAGCGGCCTGGTTCGCGGCGTCACGAGCCTCGAACGCCGCAGCCGCTGCCTCGTTGGCGATGGCCTGCACCACGTTCGCCGCGCGGGTCGCCTCGTCCGCCGCTCGTTTGGCATTGGCAGCGGCACGTTCTGCTTCGTCTGCCTTGGCGCCTGCTTCTTTGGCGTAGCCACCCGCTTGTTTGGCAGCGTTCGACGCCGCGATGGCTTCTTGACCCGCCCGTGCGGCGGCGACAGCGGCCGCGCCGGCCGCCTGTGCTGCCTGCCCTGCTGCCTGTGCTGCCTGGGCGGCCATCTTGGCGCCCTCTGCGACGGCCTTGGCATCCTTGGCAGCCTGTTCGGCTTGCGCCGCCTGGCCTTTGTCCGCATGGGCTGCCTGTGCCGCCTTGTTCGCACGTGAAGCGGCCTCGCCTGCCAAGGCGGCCGCGGTAGCGGCTTGGCTCGCTGCGTTTGCCGCGATGCGAGCGGCTTCGTTGGCGACAGCAGCCGCGGACAGTGCGGTCTGCGCGGCCTGTGCCGCCCGCTTCGCGGCGTCTGCGGCTCGACCAGCTGCTTCCGCCGCGCGTATGGCCGAATCCTTGGCCAACCTGGTTTCCTCAGCTGCCTTGGCGGCAGCCTCCTTCGCCAATTGCGCGGCGTGTACCGCACGGTCGGCGGCTTCCTTGGCCGACTGAGTTTCCGCGACAGCGCGTGCTGTCGCGCTCCTGGCCAGGTCGGCCAGCTGCGATACCGAGATCACTTCCTGGTCTCGAGCAGCCGCTGCCTGATAGCCGAGGCGAAGGAACTCGCGGACGTCCTCGATCGTCCCGTCCAGCGCACGCTGCGCGGCCTTGCGAACTTCAGGTCCGCCGCCGGACAGCAGTTGAACAGTGCGAATGGTGTCGTCGTCGTCCTGAGCCTTCTGTTGCTCGGACTGCAGGAAGACGAGCAAGGCGTCCGGTGTGCCGTCCAAAGCCCGCTGCGCGGCGGCTTTCACCTTCGGCCCGCCCGCGGCCATGGTCTGGGTGACCTGGATCCGCAGGTCCTCCTCCCACGGCAGCTTCCACCCTGAGTCAAGGAAGGTCCGCAGGTCGGCCACGGTGCCGTTGAGGGCCTTCTGCGCGGCCTGGCGAACCACCCGGCCGCCCGCGCTGAGCACGAGGGTGACCTGGACGCGTAGATCGCGTTCGCTCGCCAGCTGTTGACCGGTTTGGAGAAACTGTCGGATATCGTCGTTTGTGCCCAGCAAGGCGGCCTTGGCCGCCTTGGTCATGTCAGGGCCGCCAGTCTTCAGCAGGTTGACTACTTGACGGCGCTCGCTGGCCGGACCCTCCGCCGTTGCGATGGCCGACGGAACCTCAGTGACCAGCCCAGCGACTAATGCCGTCGCCAAAAACGCGGATAAGGCAGCACGGATTCTCGCCATTACATGTGACCCCCGGATCCCAGAACTTTCGAACGAAGATGGTGTTCAGGGCATGAGCAGACAAGGCGTTGCGGTAATGATCCACAGCGCTCCAAGTTTGGAACGTACACTGTTATGAGTCGGCATGACAAGCGTGCCATCTCTTTCGAACCATTTGGACTGGGCGGAGGCTGATCGTCTCAGTCTCAAAGACGGCAAACGGCGGTACCTGTACCTGTTTGACGGCCGCTACGTTCGAATTGCTATCAGGAAACTGCGGGCTGCCTTGTGTGATCGATTAGCCAGGTCAAGCCGGGCTTCATGGCCTTTTCACTCGAATGTCGTAATGAGAGAATCGACGCTCTTTAGAAGACTTTCCGCGCATCGGTGTCGAGATGTGACGGCGATCTAGCGCGTTCTCAAGTGAAACCTGAATCGACGGCATGGAAAGGGGAGATTATATGCGTGTCCACCGTCGACTATTGCCGACAATGGTCACGGCTGCTGCTGTTGTCGCAGTGGCGCTTGCCGCTCCTATAATGGTCGCTCCGATGAATGGCGGCGCGACAGTAGAAGTGGTGCTCGCCGCAGCTCCTGAGGAAACACCACCGCATACAGTGGAAGACACAACATATCCAGGTGCGGCGCAGATCCTTGCTCAACGTGGTATCAAGCTGATCGGCGGCGACGGCAGTATCGTGCTGGTTGACTGTGGACCAACTGGCCTTATCGAGGTCCGCAGCACGGAAAAGGGGCGGATCTGTTTCAAGGCAAGAACCATCTACTGGGGAAGTCGGTACCCGATGGTGAACTACATCGCCATGGAGATTCCCAGCGTCTACACGATCAAGGGTGACGAAAAGGACGTAGAGGCGACGCTCACGGTGAACAACCAGTCCAAGGTCTACGCGATCGAGAAGAACGCCTGGACGCCGGTCGGTGAGGGAGCGGGTCCAGGCAACCCGCCGGAGACCCTTCTTCAGATAAGGGCCGCCACCCCGCAGTGAGGAGATCCACGCGATGAACAGCATCTCGCGCCGTACCCTGGCGGCGGTTCTGGCCGGCGGTGCGGCGATGACCTTGACTGCGGTCCCAGCGTCGGCTATCGGTGGTGGCACTCCGGTCACTGGGATAGAGGGTCCAGCCGCGTCGGTCGTGCGAATCTCGATCGAGAAGGCCGACACCAACAAGCAAAAGCAGCACGAGTGCACCGGCGTGGTCGTCTCGACGTACTGGATCCTCTCGTCGGCCAGTTGTTTCGCGGACAACCCGGCGCAGTGGCAGAGCCTGCCCGCTGGTCTCTACAAGCTCGACAGCATTGTCGACGACGCTGCCTACATGGGCGCGGCGCGTCCCGCCGGGAAGGTGCAGAGTTCCTACACGTACATCGACGAGCTCGTCCCGCGCAGGGACCGCGATCTCGTGTTGGCCAGGGCCAGCGATCCGGTGGGGCCTGCTGCGAAAATCGCCACAACGCCGCCGGTACAGGGGCAGTCGCTCAAGATTGTCGGCACTGGCCGGACGAGCACCGAGTGGATCCCCAAGCAGGCTCACGCCGCTGACGTCTCGGTCAAGGCGATCAACCCTACGAGCTTGACGGTCTCCGGAAACGCCAGCACGTGCAGGGGTGATGCGGGCGGCCCGGCCTTCCGTGACAACAACGGATCCCTGGAGTTGGTCGCCATTCACGGTCCGTCCTGGCAGCATGGCTGCCTCGGCGTCACCGAGACACGCGATGAGTCGACGGAAGTCCGGGTGGACGACATCCACGACTGGATCCGCCAGCAGATCCCCGATTTGAACATCGAATGTGACGGCGAGATCGACATGTTCACCAACCGCGGTGGCACTCTGTGGCGAGACAAAGTCGGTGGCGACTGGGCAGCGAAAGGCTGGAGCCCGGACACCAACCTCGACTCGTACGGGCCGAACTGGCTTGGCGGGGTGTATGCCGGTGGCAACGGTCTGCTGTGGGAGGTCCACAAGAAGGTCAACGCTTCGGACCCCTTTGCGAACGGCGACTTGAGGCTGTGGCGCCGCAACGGCGCGGCGCTTGCCGGCGGCGAGCGGGTTGGAAACGGCTGGACGCGCCAGATGGAGTTCCCATCCACGATGACGGTGGACTCGGAGGGCCGCGTTTATGCGATCAACGCTGTTGGTGAGCTGCGGTCTTATGTATGGAACGACACCACTCGAACGTGGGTGAACGCCGGCGGGGACCTACTGGACACCGGTTGGCAGAACTACACGTCGATCACGGGGGCGGGCAACGGCGTGCTCTACGCCCGCAACTCTGCCGGCGAGATGTTCCGCTTCGTCTACGACCACGCAGCCAGGCAATGGACTCAGCGCAACAAGTCGGCTGGTGTTGGCTGGAACGTGTTTACCAACATCTTCTCGCCGGGCGGCGACATTCTCTACGCCCTCGGCAGCAAGCACGACACGTATCCAGCCCTGCGGTGGTACCGGTATTTGCCGGGGGCAGACCGTTGGGAGCCTGGTGACGCGGACGGCCTCGGCCGGGTGGCCAGTTGGGGCTCGATATGGAACACCACATATCGGGCCACCGCTGACCCGGGCGGCTGTCGCCTGACCCGGCCCTGACACAACGAAACGGGTGAGCCGCCCCCGCGCGGCTCACCCGTTTCGTTGTCCATCAGCCGATGTCCCGCCGCCGGAAACCGGCGAGGCCCGCGGCCATCAGCGCGACGGCCACCACCGACAACCACACCAGCGGTGCCGCGCTGACATCGCTGAGCAGCTTCGGCACGTGCGTGAACGGTGAGACGTCCATCAGCCACTGCGGCACCCGCAGCATCGGGCCGAGCTGGCCGAGCAGCCAGAAGACCGTCAACGCAGCCCAACTGCCGATCACGTACCGCGGCGCCAAACCGAACAGCGCCATGGCGATCCCGGCCACGACCAGAGTCGCGGGCAGTTGCACCAGCGCCGCTTCCATGACGTCGCCGAGCTGTCCACCGACGTCGCCGACCGAGACGCCGTACGCCAGTCCCATGGCGAAACCGGCCACCACCAGCATCACGGCCGCGCCGATCACCGCGAACACCAAGTGGCTCAACGCCCACCGCCACCGGCTGACACCCGTGGCCAGCACAGGTTCGGCCCGGACAGCGGTCTCCTCGGAACGCAGCCGCAGTGTCGCCTGCACCGCGTAGATCGAGGCGACCAGGGCGATGATGCCGAGGATCGCGGACATGAACGCGTCGATCAACGCGGACTGACCGCCCATCTGCTCGACGATCTTGGCGACCTGCGGGTTGTCCTTCACCAGGTCCGTCGCGCTGTTGGCGATCGCGCCGAACATCAGGCCCAGCACCAGGAATCCGGCCAGCCAACCGGCCATCGACCACCGGTGCAGCCGCCATGCCAGCCCGAACGGCCCGCTCAGCGACGCGCTCGCCTCCGGTGGACCCGGCCGTGGCCGGATCAGCCCGGCGCCGTGGTCACGCCTGCTGCCGAGACCGAACGCCACGCCCACAAGCACGACAGCCACGGCAAGCAGCAGAACCAGTGTCCACCAACGGTTCTCGGCGTAAGCATGCGTCTGTTGCAACCAGCCGATCGGGGAGATCCAGCTCAGCCACGACGCCGAGCTCGCGTCACCGATCAGCCGCAGCACGAACGCGACCGCGAGGACAAGTGCCGCGATCCCGGTGACCGTCCTGGCGCTCTCGGCGAGCTGCGCGGCGGCGGCCGCCACCGCCGCGAACGCGATTCCCAGTGCGCCGAAGGCGAAACCGGCGAGGAACGACCCGCCGCCTGGCAGGCCCTGCCCGGCGAGACCGGCCGAGATCACCAGCGCCACCAGGATGTTCGCGCCTGTCGCGACGATCAGCGCGGCCGCCATCGGCGCGTGCCTGCCGACCACTGTCGCACCGATCAGTTCCAGCCGACCGGCTTCCTCGTCCTGACGGGTGTGCCGGTTGACCGTCAGGATGCTCATCAACGTGACCATCAGCGCGCCGACGATCGCCAGTCGCCACATCACGACGGCGCCGAGTGACGTGTCGTAGACCGAGCCGTAGATCGCGCTCATCGCCGGGTTGCTGCCGATCGTGGCCGCGATCTGCCTGCGGGAGGCCTCGTCGGGATACAGGTCCGCGACCGACGTCGCGGTCGCCAGCACCAGGCCGACGGTGACCAGGATCCAGATCGGCAGCCGGACCCGGTCGAGCCGCAGCGCCAGCCTGATCAGCGAGCCGGTGCCTGTCAGGGTGTTCATTTGAGGTCATCCTCGTAGTGGCGGAGGAACAGCTCTTCGAGCGTCGGCGGCTGGCTGGTCAGCGACCGCACGCCGAACGAGGTCAGGTGCTTGAGCGCCGCGTCGAGCTGTGCGGTGTCCACCTCGAACTTGACGTGGCCGTCGCGGCCCTGGAAGTCGTGCACGCCCGGCAGTTCGGCGAAGCCGCTCGGCTCGGCCGCCAACTCGGCCTGGATCGACGTCCTGGTCAGGTGCCGCAGCTGGGCGAGCGTTCCCGTCTCCACCGTGCGGCCGTTGCGGATGATGCTCACCCGGTCGCACAGCGCCTCGACCTCGGAGAGGATGTGGCTGGACAGCAACACGGTCCGGTTGCGTTGCTTCTCCTCCTCGATGGATTCGCGGAACATCGCCTCCATCAACGGGTCGAAGCCCGATGTCGGCTCGTCCAGCACCAGCAGTTCGACATCCGACGACAGCGCCGCGACGAGCGCGACCTTCTGCCGGTTGCCCTTGGAGTAGGTGCGCCCCTTCTTGGTGGGGTCGAGTTCGAAGCGCTCGAGCAGCACGGCTTTGCGCTTCGGGTCGAGGCCGCCCCGCAGCCTGCCCAGCAGGTCGATGACCTCGCCGCCGGAGAGCGTCGGCCAGAGTGTGACGTCGCCGGGCACGTAGGCCAGACGGCGGTGCAGTTCGGCGGCCTGCCCCCACGGATCGCCGCCGAGCAGCCGGGCGGTGCCCGCGTCAGCGCGCAGCAGGCCCAGCAGAACACGGATGGTGGTCGACTTGCCCGCGCCGTTCGGGCCCAGGAAGCCGTGCACCTCCCCCTCGCTCACGGTCAGGTCGAGACCGTCGAGCGCGCGCGTCCGGCCGAACGTCTTCACCAGGCCGGACACGGATATCGCGTGTGTCATGACTCAGAAGTTACAGTGATTTCACAAAATCGTGAAGTTAAGAAAGTGTATAAACTTACCTGTAGCAACCAAGTTCGGGAGAGGATGTCGCGGTGAGCGAGGAGCAGCAGACACAGCGAGACCCGGCCGCCGTCGTCCGGTTCATCGAGCGGTACGCCGGGCACCTGGCCGACGCCGGGATGCAACGGATGGCCGCCCGGGTCTTCGTGGCGCTGCTGTGTCAGGACTCCGGCCGGATGACCGCCACCGACATGGCGGAGGTGCTGCAGGTCAGCCCGGCGGCCATCTCCGGCGCTGTGCGTTACCTCACTCAGGCCAACATGGTCGAGCGCGAGCGTGAGCCCGGTTCCCGGCGCGACCACTACGTCGTCAAGAACGACCTCTGGTACGACGTGGTCACCCGGCGCGAGCAGCTGATCCACCGCTGGGAGCCGACCATGCGCGACGGCATGGCAGCACTCGGCGAGAACACGCCCGCCGGGCTGCGCTGGCGGGAGACGCTCGAGTTCTACGCCTTCCTCCACGAGCGACTGCCCGAGACGATGCTGGAGTGGCAGAAGCGCCGGATCGAGCTGCGTCGCGAGTGGGGACTCAGTGACTAGTTTGGGGTCATGACGACCCCTTCGAGCCAGGCCGACGCGCTGGCGGACGAACTGATCCGGCTGGGCTTCGACCGCGCGCCGATCGGCGCATCACTGCACGGCATCCCGGGCTATGACGCGCTGATCGGTGATCCGTCCGCGGCGGCGGACGAGACCACCCGGCGCCAGGCGCTGGACATCGCCACGCGGGCCGACTCGATCGACAAGGCGGACGTGCCCGCCTCCGACGCGATCACCCTGGCCGTGGTGTCCCAGCAGGCGCAGGCCGCGGTCGACCGGATCGACTCGAAGATGGCCGAGTACACGATCACGGACCTGTTCATCGCCCCCGCCTCCGGCCTGCTGACGATGCTGCCGATGACCGGGCTGCAGACCGAGCAGCAGGCCGCGGACTACCTGACCAGGCTGCGTGCCCTGCCGGGCTACCTCGCGGAGTACGCCAACCGCCACCGTGAAGGCGTCGCCGCCGGTCGTGTGCCGGTCGCGCATCTCGTGCAGGCCGCGGTCGCCCACCTCGACCGCTACCTCGGCGCGGGCGCGGACAACGACGCGCTGCGCAGGCCGCAGCCGCCCGCCGAGGTTCGAGAGTCCTTCACGGCCGAACGCGACCGGATCCTCGACGAGGTCGTCCGTCCCGCGTTCGCCGAGTACCGCGCCGTGCTGGCCGACGAGATCGCCGGGCACGGCCGCCCGGCCGACAAGCCGGGCCTGACCTGGCTGCCCGACGGCGACCAGCTCTACGGGCGGCTGTCGAGGGTGCACACCACCACCGACCGGACGGCCGACGAACTGCACGAGACCGGCCTCGACCTGATCGACTCGCTGTTCGAGGAGTTCGCCGAGATCGGTTCGCGAGTTTTCGCCACCAAGGACGTCCAGGAGATCTTCGCGAGGCTGCGTGACGATCCCGCGCTGCGCTGGAGCTCCGAAGAGGAGATGATCTCGGCGGCGCGTGCCGCGATCGAACGGGCCGAGACCGAGGCGCCGAAATGGTTCGGGCGGCTGCCTTCGCACAGTTGCCGGGTCGAACCGGTTCCGCCCGCGGAGGCACCGGGCGCGCCTATGGCCTATTACATGCAGCCGTCGCTGGACGGTCGGCGCCCCGGTACATATTTCACCAATACATATCAGCCGGGAGAGCGTTACAAACACATCTCCGAAGCAACGGCGTACCACGAGGCCGTTCCCGGACACCACTTCCAGCTGACCATCGCGGGCGAGCTTGACAACCTTCCGTTGTTGCGCCGGTTGGCGGACGTGAACTCGTATGTCGAGGGCTGGGGCCTGTACTGCGAACGGCTCGCGGACGAGATGGGCCTGTACACCGGCGACATCGCCAGGCTGGGCATGCTCGCGCTCGACGCGACCAGGGCGGGGCGGTTGGTCGTGGACACCGGCCTGCACGCGAAGGGCTGGTCACGGCAGCGGGCGATCGACTACATGACCGAGAACGTGCCCATGCCGCAGTTGGAGATCGTCACCGAGGTCGACCGCTACATCGCCTACCCGGGCCAGGCGCTGTCCTACATGGTCGGCAGGTTGGAGATCCAGCGGATCAGGGCGGCCGCGGAAAAGGCGCTCGGGTCCCGGTTCGACATCCGGACCTTCCACGATCTTGTCATCGGTAGTGGGCCGCTCCCGCTCACAGTGCTTGACCAGGTCGTCACCGAATGGGTGACGCGGTAAACACAACCCGGTATCACAGGGCCTTTACACCCTGGATAGAGTCACGGCGCTGATCGGTAGAGGTACGCCAGTAGTTGCTCGCACCACCCGTTAGAGGGACCCAGGGAAAGCGTGTGTTCAGCGAGTGACTGCAAGAAGTACACGGGGTAGCTGGGGCACTAACCGAAAAATGAGGAGCACCAAACGTGAGTCGGGTGAACAAGCTGCGCGTCGGCGCCGCGCTTGCCGGTGTGACGGTCACGGCCTTGATGGCGTCGGTGACGCCCGCGTCCGCCACGGGTGCGGTAACCGGCAAGATCAACACGGAAGCCGACACCAAGGGGCCCTTGGTGGTGATGTCCGGGGCCAAGGACATGGAGGTCGCCACCAAGCTCATCGGTCTGAAGCTGGACGGTGAGAAGAGCGACTCGGTCCAGACCTACTGCGTCGACATCGAGCAACGCATCGACGACCAGGGCCCCGGTTACGTCGAGGCGGACTGGAACAAACACCCAAAGAAGGACTCGGCCTTCCACAAGAACAGCCCCAAGATCAACTGGGTGCTGCATAACGGCTTCCCCCAGGTGAAGGTCGCGGACCTGGCCAAGAGGGTCGGCGCCGAGTTCGAAGGCGGGCTGAGCGAGGCCGAGGCCGTCGCGGGCACACAGGCCGCTGTCTGGTCCTTCAGCGACAACCGCAAGCTCAAGGACGTCCTGGCTCCCAAGGACCCGAAGGAGCACGCGAAGGCAGACAAGAAAGACGTCTTCGCCGTCTATGACTACCTGACCAAGAACGCCGGTGAGGGCATCTCGACCGAGCCGAAGCCGGTGCTCAAGCTGGAGCCGAACAAGCTCAGCGGCAAGCCTGGCACCCTGATCGGCCCGTTCGTGGTCACCACGTCGGCGAGCGGCGTGAGCATCGCCGCCAAGCTGCCCGACGGTGTCATCTTCAGCGACAAGGACGGCAAGGAACTGCCGAAGGCCGACGTCGCCGCGAAGATCCAGCAGCTGGACAAGTACGAGTTCTACCTGAAGGTGCCGTCGACGCTGGCCACCGGCAAGGTCGACTTCACCGTGTCCGGCGACACCGAGTTCTCCCTCGGTCGCCTGTTCATCTCCAAGGACGACAAGAAGCCGTCGCAGTCGCTGATCCTGGCCAAGTCCGAGAAGGTCCGGCTGTCCGCACCGGGTGCCGCCGAGTGGGCCACTGCGACCGCGCCGACCACCTCGCCGACCGAGGCCCCGAAGCCGCAGCCCAAGGCCGCCGACAACGAGCTGGCCAACACCGGTGCCTCGGTGCTGATGCCGATCATCATCGGTGTCGTGCTCGTCGGTGGCGGTGTGGGTGTGCTGGTCTTCCAGCGTCGTCGCCGCCGCGCGTGACATAAGTAGCAATCAAGCCGGGCCCGGTGGCAAGTCCACCGGGCCTGGCTTTGTTTAGATGGTCTTGTGGCCAAGTCGACTGTGGAGAGCAAGCGCGTCGCCGCTCCACATTGGCTCGTCCAACTTGTCAGGCCGGTGACGCTGCCGGTGCCGTGGCGGCGGATCACCAGGGCGGCGATCGCGATCACCGGGCCGATCGCGATCGGACTGGCCCTCGGCAGGCTCGACGTCGGCGTGATCGTCTCGATGGGTGCGCTGTGCGCGACCCTCGCCGACGCCGACGGCCCCTACCGCTACCGCGCGAAACGGATCGGCTGGGCCGCGGTCGGCGGTGCGATCGGGTTCTTCCTCGGCAGCCTCGCCGGTGGGCACGGCTGGTGGTCGGCCGCGGTCATCGTCGGCCTCGCCGGGATCTCGGCGCTGATCAGTGCCAGCGGCAACATCGCCTCGCTCGCCGCACTGCAGATGCTGGTGTTCGCCGCGCTCGGCGCGGGGCAGCCGAGGGACACGATCTTCGCCACGCTGTGGTTCCTCGCCGGTACCGGTGTGGTGTGGATGTTCGCGCTGGCCGCGTGGCCGTTCAAGGCGACAGGTCCGGAACGGGCCGCGGTCGCCGAGGTCTACGACGAGATCGCCGTGATGCTCGCCGCGTCGGGAACAGCGGGTGCGCGCACGGCCAGGCGTGACCTCACCACGGCCCTCAACAACGCCTACGACGCCCTCCTGACGGCCCGTTCCCGCCTGTCCGGGCGTGACCAGGCGTACCGCAGGCTGATGACACTCCTGGCGGACACCACGCCCGTTGTGGAGGCGAGCGTCGCGCTGGTGAACGTCGGACGCCAGCCGCCCGCTGAGGTCGTCCTGCACATGACCGCGGTCGCCGAGGCGATCCGGCTGGACGGGCCGCTGCCCCAGGCGCCGGAGTTCGACGAGCCCACCCGAGGCCACGCCGCGTTGCGCGCCGGGTTGGAGGGGCTCTCCTCGCCGACCGGCAAACGCGACCACCGCGATCCCGAGGACCACGTGCCGTTCCGCGAACGGCTGGAGACGGTCTTCGCTGGCAGGGTCGCGTGGTCGCACGCGGCGCGCCTGATGTTGTGCATGGCCGTGGCCGAGTTCGTCGGCTGGGTGTTGAAGCTGGAATACCCGTACTGGGTCGCGCTGACGGTCGCCATTGTGCTCAAGCCGGACTTCGGGTCGGTGTTCGGGCGCGCGGTCCTGCGGGGCCTCGGCACGCTGCTGGGCGTGCTGCTCGGTGCGCTTGTGCTCGCCTTCGACCCGCGTGGCTGGGTGCTCGTCCTGCTGGTCGCGCTGATCGCGGGGGCGTTGCCGTACGGCCGCGACCGCAACTACGGCATGTTCTCGACGTTCGTCACGCCGCTGGTGATCGTCCAACTCGACCTGGCGCACACCAGCGACTGGGGCCTGGTCGGGGCCAGGCTCGTCGACACCGCACTCGGCTGCGCGATCGTGCTCGTGTTCGGCTACCTGCTGTGGCCGGGCAGCCTGCGGCCACGGGTCGGCACCCAGTTGCTGAGCACATTGGAGTCGCTCAGCGCGTACATCGAGCACGGTCTGTCCGGTTCGGACAACCGGGTGAAGCTGCGCAGGGACACCTACCGTGAGCTGTCCGACCTGCGTAACGCCTTCCAGCAGGCCGTCGTCGAACCGTCCGCCGCCGGGCTGCAGGCCGCCGCGTGGTGGCCGGTGATCGTCACGCTCGAACGCGCCGCCGACGCGGTGACCGGACTGGCCGTCGGGATCCAGCGCGGTGCCGAGCCGATCGAGCCCGACGCGATCGAGACGCTGACCGACGCGGTTGCCGAGGCCGGTGCGTCGATCAGGGAGGAACGCCCGCCGCAGCGGATGCCGATGCCCGACGTCGACCGGCTGACACGCCTGGTCACCGAGCTGGTGTCGGTGCTGGCCACGCTGCGCGGACCGGACTGGTATACCCGGACGGGTGGACAGATCGTCCGGCGGCTGCTGCAGCCGGTGCGTCGCGAACGGTAGCCTGCGAGACGGGCCTGTAAAGGGAGATGAACATGGGTATTAACTTCGACGAGCTCAAGAACAAGGCGCAGGACCTCGTCAAGCAGCACGGCGAGAAGATCGAGGGCGGCGTCGAGAAGGCGGGCGAGTTCGCCAAGAAGAAGTTCGGGCACGAGGACAAGGTCGACTCGGTCGTCGACAAGATCCAGGACATGATTCCGGACAAGCCCAAGCAGGATGACCAGGACAATCCGGACAAGCCCAAGCAGGACAACGCGTGACGACAACGCTCACGCGCAAGCCCCTCATCCTGACCTGGCAGGGCATCGACTCCGCCAGGCTGGAGTCGGTCCGCCTGCTCGTCGCCGACAACCGCTTACGCGCGTCCGGCCGACTGATCGCGGCGGCCACGGCCGACGACGAGGCGTACAGCGCGTCCTACGAGGCCGCGACGGACCAGTCCGGCGGGTTCAGCCGCCTGCTGATCCGGGCGACCACGGCCGAGGAGGAGCGCCAGATCTCGGTCAGCCGCACCGAGGACGGCACCTGGCTCGTCGACCGCGGCCAGGGCACCGAACGCTCGACGTTCGGCGGTGCGCTGGAAGTGGACGTCGCGGGGGCGGTGCTGTTCAACTCCCTGCCGATCCGCAGGCTCGGCCTGCACCGCGAGTCCGCGCGGCACGAACTGCCGGTCGTGTACGTCTCGCTGCCGGACCTGTCGGTCCGGGTCTCCCACCAGACGTACACCACGGTGTCCGTCGGCGAGGACAGCTCGGTGATCACCTACGCCGACGAGTCGTTCACCGCCGACGTCACAGTGGACAGCTCCGGCTTTGTGATCGAGTACCCCCGGCTGGCTCGACGGGTCTAGTTCGGCACGGACCAGGTCGCCGTCGTGTAGCCGGGAGCGACGTTCGGGTCGGTGCTGATCGCCTTGACTTCGAGGTTGTGCGGCCCCGACGCGAACGCGCCGCTGTTGAGCGCGATCCGCCACTGACCGGTGACGGCGGGGCCGTCCACCGCAGTCGGGATGCCCGCCACCCGCTTGGTGTCGATGAACACCTCGATCCCGGCGAGCCCGCCCTGTGTCTCCGCGCCGTCCGCCGCGATCTCGAGCACCACTCTGCCCCGCGACACGAACCGGTTGTCACTGACCGCGTGGCCGGACGCGTCCAGGAAGGTCGTGCGCAGCGTCGCGAGCGTCAGCGGCGGCCGGGCGGCCGGGCCCGGCGCGGGTTCGGCCTGGTCGGGCGACGGCCTGCTCGCCGGGTCCGGGATCAGGTCCAGGTCGACGTGCTGCACGACGGGGGAGACTGTCGGGGTGGCGCCGCGGACGGTGATCCGCAGTTCCCTGCGGTCACCGGACAGCACGAGGCCGTCGGCGGGCAGGTCGGCGACGAGCGGGAATCGGAAACTCGGCGTGAACACGAGCCCGTCGACAGCGGGCCGCGCCGGGAAGATCCGCCCCGCGACCTCGACGGTGAACGGTGTCATGGGCTCCCGCAGCGTCGTGCGGACAGTCAGCCGCAACTGCCCGCCGAGGACACCCGTCATCAGCTCGGTCTTCGGCTCCTTGCCGGGGTTGGTCGCGGTGATCCGAGGCGGTGCGACGAACGCGGGCGTCTCGGCGCTGGACAGCCCGATCGCGTCGATACCCACGTAGCTCAACCCGTTGGGCGGCCCGACGAAACCGAACAACGCCGTCGCGGACGTCCACAGCGGCACGTGTGCGCTGCCCGCGACTTTGGCCCCGTCACGCCACAACGACAGGCCGTCGGTCCGCATGACGAGTTCCCAGCGGGAACTGAGGTTGGTCCGGCGCGTGATCATGACCGGTTCGGCGCCGGGCAGGGTGACCGACTCCGGTGTGATCTTCACCCGCAGTGTCCCCGGCGGGAGTGTGCTGTCGATCAGGTCGACCGGTCCTGGCACGAGGTCGAACAGCAGTTGGCCGTCGCGGGCCGGAGCGTCGGTCTCGATCATCACGCGGCCGAGTTCGCCACCGATGTCCTTGAGCTGCAACGGAGTTCGTGACCGAAGCGCCAGTGACTCACTGCCGCACGCCGCGCTGATCACCAGTCGGCGGGCGTCGTCCCCGTCGCCGCGGGACATCCGCGCGCACGCCGCGTTGTTCGCCAGCCGCCAGCGCGCCGGGTCGGGTACCACCGTGCCGTCGAAGTGGTCGACCAGCGCGTACCGGCTCTCGTCCGGGCGTTGCGCTGATGGCCGTTCGCGTGCGGTCGACGGCTCCGACCGCTGTCCGAAGGCGTCAACGGCCCGTACCTCGACCTGGTAGTCGACCTTGTCGTCCAGGCCGTCGAACTGCACGGCGTTGTCGGCGACCAGCCGGTCGCGGACCACGCCGCCCTCGCCCCGTAATCGCACGTCGTAACCTGGCGCCTTGGCGGCCCAGGTCACCTGTAATCGGTGCGGTCCGCCCACCACCAGCAGACCACTCGGTTTCTCCGGCCGCGCACCGGGTTTCGGCGCCAGCGCACTGTCGTCGACGAACTCCTTGACGGTGGTCTGGACCGGTGGCGGCGGTGGCTCCCCATCGGTCCGCGTGTCGGCGGCACGCAGTGCGATCACGGCCCCGGCGACCACTACCAGGCCACCGGCCATGTATCCGGCCCGGTGCAACAGACGACGCTCCACCCGCTCAAGCTAGGCGGGAATGTGCCCTGCTTCACACTTTCGTTGCCTGGTCGATACCGAACCAGGTTGCTACGCGGTCAGTGCGAAATGCCCGTCGAGACCGACGACCCGGCCGCCGTGTTCGCCGAGCGTGAGCAGAGCGTCGCGAGCACCGGGCGCGGTCAGGTCGATCCGGCCTGGCCTGCGCGGCGCGTCGCGGTGATCCTGGGACGCCTGCCAGCCCCGATGCCCGGCCTCCACCGTCGCCTTGAGCGAACCCGTCGACGCCAACGCCCCCCGCGCCGCACCGAGCCTGCCCAGCGCGTCGTCGACGGCGTCGAGCAACGGCCCCCGGTTGCCTTCACACATCGCGCGGACCAGTTCCGGGCGCGTCCCGGCGACACGCGTCCCGTCGGAGTACGAACCCGCGGCCAACGCCAGCGAGAGGTTGCCGCCATCGGCGCCGACCGAAGCGAGCACGGCGGCCAGCAGGTGCGGCAGGTGCGAGATCCGGGCGACAGCATCGTCATGCCCCGCCGCACTCGCGGGCACGATCTGCGCACCGCAGTCCAGAACAAGCTCGGCCACCGCACGCCACGCGTCCGCGTCGGTCTCGTCCTCCACGGTCAGCACCCAGGACGCGCCCTTGAACAAGTCAGCGGACCCGGCCGCCCATCCGGACGAGGTCGTACCGGCCATCGGGTGCCCACCGACGTAGCGGGCGCGGGAAGCGGTCTGGCGCACAGCCATCTCGACAGGGGCCTTCACGCTCACCACGTCCGTCAGCACACACTCCGGCGCGTGGGCCGCGACCGCCGTCAGCGTCTTCTGCACTGCGGGCAACGGAACCGCGATCACCACGATCGCGTCCCGCTGGGCAGCCAGCCGTAGCGCGTCCTCCACTGCGGACTCGACAGCGAAGCCGTCCATTGTGGCGGCTTCGGCATCCTCGACGGACGCGGTGAAGCCCCACACCTGCCTGCCCGACTCGCGCGCCGCGCGCAGCAGCGATCCGCCGACGAGCCCTAGTCCGATCACGCACACTGGCCGCACGTCCCACATCCTGCCCTACGAGGACCGAGACACGGCCACGGATCGTGGCCGCACGACCACAGTCTGACGAGATCTATCGGAGGGTGTCCAGTGCGAACGCCGCATACATCGCCACTCCGTTGGCGAGCGCGGATTCGTCGAAATGCACGCGGTTGGAGTGGTTCGGGTCGGCGTCGGCAGGCTCGACACCGGGCGGGCACGCGCCGAGGAAAGCGAACGCACCGGGAACTTTCTGCAACACGTAGGAGAAGTCCTCCGCGCCCATCATCGGGTTCGGCATCGGTGCGGCGTGCCGCTGACCGAGAACCGCGCCCGCGAGGCCGACCACGTGCGGCCCGATCATGTCGTCGTTGACCGTCACCGGGTAGCCCTGGATCAGGTCGACCTCCGCGCTGCAGCCGTACGCCGCGGCGATGTGGTGGCACAGCTTGGGCAGTTCCTCGCGGACCTTGGTCCGGCTCGCCTCGGACAGCGACCGGAACGTGCCCTCGAGCTCAGCCGACTCCGGGATGATGTTGGACGTCGTGCCCGCGGTGATCCGCCCGACGGTCACCACGACCGGCTCGAACACGCTGATCTGCCTGGTCACCATGGTCTGCAGGGCGCCGACCATGGCCGCGGCGGCGGGGACCGGGTCCATCGCGTTGTGCGGAAGCGCGCCGTGCCCGCCACGACCGGTGACCCGGATGACGAAGGTGTCCGCGGCGGCCAGCATCGGGCCCGCCTTGCTGCGGATCACGCCGGACGTGTCCGTCGCGGTGATGTGCAGCGCGAAGGCGCGTTCGATCGGCCGCCCGCCCGCGTCGAGCACACCCTCCTCGATCATGTACCTCGCACCGTGGTGGCCCTCCTCGCCGGGCTGGAACATGAACACCACCCGCCCGGCCAGCGCCTCCTTGCGCGAGCACAGCAGCCGCGCGGCGGACACGAGCATCGCTGTGTGCGTGTCGTGGCCGCAGGCGTGCATCGAACCGTCCACTTCGGAGGAGTACGTCAGTCCGCTGTCCTCCTGGAGGGGGAGCGCGTCCATGTCACCCCGCAGCAACACGGTCGGACCGGGCTGCCCGCCGTTGAGCACGGCGATCACCGAACTGCACGACTTGCCGGTCATCACGTGCAGACCGAGCCCGTCCAGCGCGTGCACCACCGCCGCCTGCGTCTTGGGCAGCCGCAGCCCCTGCTCGGGGTGCATGTGGATCTTGCGGCGCAACGCCACCGTGCGCGGTTGCAGTGCACGTGCCGCTTCGACAAGGCCGGCGAACCTCGGGTCGGTTGCCAATGCGGAAACAGTCGGTGACGAGTTCGAACGTGAGGCGTTCATGTCCTTGATAGTGACATCGTGGGCGCGCCGATGGGTGCTGGTTCTTCCGGGTGAACGCCAACCGGAATACGGTGTGCACATGTCTCTCCAGGAGCCAGTCGCCGGCTTCGCCGTAGCGGTCGTCCGGGAGGACGGCAAGTGGCGGTGCGACTCCATGGCCGAAGGTGCCCTGCGTGAACTCGACTCGGCCATCACCGAACTGCGCAAGATCCGCTCCACCGGCGCGGTGTTCGGCATGCTGGCCGTCGACGACGAGTTCTTCCTGCTGATCAGGCCGAGTCCAGGCGGTATGTCGTTGCTGCTGTCGGACGCGGCGGCCGCGTTGGACTACGACGTCGCGGCGGACGCGCTCGACCTGCTGCGCGTCGATCCACCCGACGAGGAGGACGACGAGCTGTGGCCGGAGGGCTCGCTGGACATCCTCGCCGACCTCGGGCTGCCCGCGCCCGAGCTGCAGGTGATCACGGGCGAGGTGGACCTCTACCCGGACCAGCAGCTGCAGATGATCGCCCAGCGCTGCGGGTTCGCCGGGGAGTTCAGCACCCTGCTCGACCGCATCCAGCAGTGACCGACGACGAACTGATGACGTCCGCGCTCGCCGTGGCGGCCCAGGCCACCAGGACGGGCGACGTGCCGATCGGCGCGATCGTGCTCGACCCGTTCGGCACGGAGCTGGCCAGAGCCTGCAACGCACGGGAAGCCCTCGGCGACCCGACGGCGCACGCGGAGATCCTCGCCCTGCGCGCGGCCGCCCGCGAGCGGGGCGACAGCTGGCGGCTGACCGGCTGCACCCTGGTCGTGACGGTCGAACCGTGCACCATGTGCGCAGGTGCGCTGGTACTCGCCCGGATCGAGCGAGTGGTGTTCGGCGCATGGGAGCCGAGGACGGGTGCGGCGGGATCGTTGTGGGACGTGATCAGGGACCGGCGGCTCAACCACCGGCCCGAAGTCGTCGGTGGCGTGCTGGAGAACGAGGCCGCAGCCCTGATGACGGAGTTCTTCCACACCCAGCGAGAGTGACCCAGATCACATTACGGTGTGTTGCTCCGTCTGGTGGGCACTCCTTGGACATGAGCGGCTTCGACAAGATCAAGGACAAGGCAGAACAGTTGGTCGGCAAAGGCAAGGAAAAGGTCGGCCAGCTGACCGACAACGAGGAACTGGAAGCGGCGGGCAAACGCGACCAGCTCAAGGGCGAGGTCAAGGAAGCCGGACACGACGTCCGCGACAAGGCAGCGGGCGCGGCGAAGGACGCCAAGGACGCCCTCGACGACGACAAGAAGTGACCCGGTCAGACCCTCGCTCGAAACCAGGGGCGTCCTGGCAAGTCGGACCAAGCCATCCGGTAAGCTCTCCGGCGGTAGCGTGTCCGAGCGGCCTAAGGAGCACGCCTCGAAAGCGTGTGAGGGTTCACGCCCTCCGTGGGTTCAAATCCCACCGCTACCGCCAGCCTCAGCCGACGTGTGTCCACGGAAAGCGTGGACCTCGTCGGCTGGAGTCATTTTGGGGGGCGACCCCCCAAACCCCCCGCGGATGGGGGCTTCGCCCCCAAACCCCCCTTGGGTCGCCTCCCGACCTTGGGGACCCCTCGCAGGCGATCTGATCCGCCAAAGAGTGGACCAGATCGCCTGAAGTTCTAGGTGGAGGGTTGCCTGCCGTTAGCGGTCTAGGCGGTGAGTAGTGAAGGGGCGAACGACCGCTTGTTGTCGTTGGACAGCAGTGATTCGCCCAGTGGGGTGAGGGTGTGCAGGACCGCTGCGCCGCGGCGCTGGGTCTCGATCAGACCGGCTTCCCGCAGTACCGCGGTGTGTCGGCTGACCGACGCGAGCGAAGTCGTCACCCGGCGGGCCAGTTCTGTGGTGGTTGCGCCACCGTCCACCGAGTGCAGGACTGTTGCCCTGGTGTTGCCGAGTAGGTCGGCCAGGCCCTTGTTGCCCGCGATCTCCCAGTGCGTGTCGTGGTCGATCGGGTAGACGAGCGTCGGTGTCAGATCGGGATCCGCCAACGCGACCGGCAAACCACGGCAGAAGAACGACGGCACCAGCCGCAGTCCCCGGCCGTTGAGGTGGAGGTCACGCCGCACCGGGTAGTCGACCTCGAGCACCGGCGCCTTCCACCGCATGGTCGGCCCGAACCCGGCGAGCAACTGGTCGATGCCGCCGTCGAGCAGGTCACGCCCACGCCGTTGCCTGTCGGCGTCCACTCTGGATTGGATCTGCTGGTCCATCGGCTTGATCGCCGCTTCGTAGTAGGCGCGCAGGGAACTGGCCACTGAGGCGATGACTTCCCGATCACCGTCCGCCACTCTGCGTACCCAACTGGGTACCTCGCTGGTCGCGGCCAGCTGGTTGATCTCCGCGCTCAACCGCGCCGGTGGCGTGTCGAGCACGGCTGCCATCCCGGCGTCGAAGCCCTCCGCGGACTGCGCCGGTGTCATGAAGTCCGGGAAGTACGGTCCTCGCGGGCTCAACCCCGCCAATGCGACCAGTCCTGGCCGCAGCATGGTCGAGCCGGACTGCGGCCGGGTCTGTTCGATCCACGGTCTCAGTACCAGCGCAGTGTCCTGTTCGAACAGCCGACGACGGCTGAGAACCATCTCCCAGAACGGATCCGCCGACGCGGCCACCCGCGTGTGGATCAGGTCAGCGGTCGTGAAAAAGACCCTCAGCACCCTGGTCACCCCCAGTGCGAAGCCACCCCTTCCCCTCAAGACGTCTCGTCCACTCATGGGTTGCCATGGAACGCAGACTCCCCCTCCCTTGTGTACATCGCCGAACATGACCGGAGTGTTTCCGCTCGAGATGAGAAGTGTGATGTGTCATGTCCCGATCGTGCCAACGGTTTCCACCCGGTTCGTGTCCGAGCGGGCTCCAGGTGTTGCATCGCGAACAAGGTTTGGACACGATGCGGCCGCCTTCGCCTTGTCGACGTGATGTTTCCGGCTCCCGCGGCGATGTTGCCGCTATACGGCCGAACGGAGCAGAGGGGACGGCTGCTATGACAACCGAGCAAGTGAAGGTGGCTGTAACGGGGCAGGACCAGGGCGGCGTCCAGTCGACGAGCGGGTACACGTTCATGGAGGTCAACGCGGCTGGTCAGTTGGTCCGGTGGACCAGGGCAGGCGACACCTTCACGCCGACGCAGTGCGGCACCGACTGGGGCCAGACACACGCGATCACCAGCCTGGACGCGAACAGCTTCGTGGAGATCAAGCCGGACTACCGGCTGTCGAAGTGGACCTGGAACGGCGCGTTCTACACCGAGACGGTCGTCGGCCAGGGCTGGCAGCCCGCCAGGCTGATCGCCGGGATCGCGTTCAACCGGTTCGTCGAGATCAACACCGCCGGTCAGCTCGTGCTGTGGGAGTTCAGCCCGGCCAACCAGCTGAGCGCCGTGGTGATCGGCTCCGAATGGCAGAACACCCGGCTGATCGCGGGCAAGGGCAACATCAACTTCATGGAGGTCAAGGGCACCGGCGGGCTGTCGGACTGGTACGACTTCGGCTGGGGCCAGGGCGTGCAGGAGGTCCACCACGACGGCCTCGACCTCTCCGACGTCCGGCTGATCGCCGGGATCGACCTCGACCACTTCCTCGTCATCGACCAGCCCGCCGGGGACCTGTTCGAGTACAGCCTCGACCCGGAACTGGGCTACGTGAAGGTCCAGCGCGGCAACGGATGGAGTGGGACTAAGCTGATCGGCTGACATTTCCGCTGTGGCGCAACGGTGTGGCGGTAGTGTGGCGCACCGCGAGACGCTTGTGCCGTGCTGCTCGGCAGGGAGGCGGAGGGGGGACAGTGCGACTCATCGAGCCAACCGACCATGACGGGATCGGTCGGCTGATCAAGCTGTCTCATGTGGAGTCCGTCTGACCATCTCTTGTGGAGCGTCGTGGCGGTACGGCGCACTCACCCGACTCTGTCCGGGTTTTCCTTTGCGGCACAAGCGGTTGTCCGCTGCCTTCCGGTGGCGGACGACGTCGAATCGGCCTGATCTGGCCACCACTCAACGGGGAGGATTTTCAGTGAAGCTTGCGAAGGTGGCGGCGACCCTTGGTGTCGCCGCGGCCATGTTCCTCGGTGCCGCGGGCACCGGGTCGGCCGCACCGAGTGACCACAGCGGGACGTTCGGCAAGGCGCCTGACAAGCAGGGCAGCGGGTTCTCCGCCCAGCGGACAAGCGGCCACTCGTTCTGGGAGGTCAACAAGCAGGGCCAGTTGGTCTACTGGACCCGCTCCGGTGACAGCTTCTCCGGCCAGGTGCGCGGCTCGGGCTGGGACGAGGCGCACACCCGCCAGATCGCAGTTCTCAGTGAGAACGTCTTCATCGAGCTCAAGGCGAACTACAACCTGTCGCGCTGGACATGGACCGGCAGCGGTCTCGTCGAGCAGAACGTCGGCACCAACTGGACGCCGACCCGGCTGCTGACCGGGATCGACGACAACCGGTTCCTGGAGATCAAGAACGACGGCCAGCTCGTCCAGTGGACGTTCGACGGCACCGCGCTGGCGCCGTGGCACATCGGCGTCGGCTGGGAGGCCACCCGGCTGATCGCGGGCCTCGGTGGCCCCGAGGACCACATCGTCGACTTCATCGAGGTCAAGACGGCCAAGGGCGCCGTCTCCAACTGGTACGGCACGGTGAGCCAGCTGGAGGAGTTCTCGTTCGGCGACAAGGCCGACTTCTCCGACGTGCGGCTGATCGTGGGCACGGACCCGTTGCACTTCCTGATCGTCCCGGATGACGGCACGCTGTGGGAGTTCGCCGTCGACGAGGCCCAGAACGCCTGGATCGGCCGCCAGGTCGGTCAGGGCTGGGACAACAGCCGTCTGATCGGCTGAGTCACGCAACCGTAGAAACCGAACAAACGCGAGGGTCTCGCCGGATGGGCGAGACCCTCGCCGTTGCGCGCACCCGAATCCATGTTTTCACTGTGGTGCAACAGTGTTGTGGACTAGACCAATATTGGAAGATCATGTTGTTGGCCGAACGCGGCCGACGAATATTAGGGGAGATCTACAAGTGAGAATCATCAAGGCGGCAGCCACCATCGGTGCGACCGCCGCCATGTTCATCGGTATCGCGGGGGCGAGCTCGGCGGCTCCGTCCGACTTCACCAAGCCGCTGCAGTCGGACGCGGTGGCGGACGCGAAGAAGGACCGGGGCCGGGACGCCGGTATCCAGAGCACCGACGGCCACTCCTTCCTGGAGGTCAACAACGCGGGCCAGCTGGTTCGCTGGACCCGCGCGGACCAGACCTTCGGCAACCAGGTCCGCGGCTGGGGCTGGGAGAACACCCGCCAGATCACCAGCCTCGACGCGGACACCTTCGTCGAGATCAAGGGCGACAACCGGCTGTCGAAGTGGACCTGGAACGGCGGCGCCTACGTCGAGGCGGCCGTCGGCACCGGCTGGAACAACGCCAAGGTGATCACCGGGATCGCGCCGAACCGCTTCCTGGAGATCAACCTGTCCGGCGAGCTGGTGCTGTGGCAGTTCGAGGCGAACAACGGCCTGACCCGCTGGGTGATCGGTAACGGCTGGCACAACACCCGCACCATCGCGGGCAAGGACGACATCGACTTCCTCGAGATCAAGGCCAACGGCAAGCTGTCCGAGTGGTACGACTTCCTCGACGGTGGTGCCAACCTCAAGGAGAACGCCTTCGCCCAGTCGGACTTCACCCAGGCCCGGCTGATCGTCGGCACGGACTTCGACCACTTCCTGGTCATCGCGAACAACGGCGACCTGGTCGAGTTCTCCGCCATCAACAACGAGTACGTCCCGGCCAAGCGCGGCCAGGGCTGGACCGGTACCCGCCTGATCGGCTGATCGAGCCTGGGAACCGTCCCATGTAGAGGCACACGTCCGGCCTGGCGACCGTCGCCAGGCCGGACGTTTCCGCTCTGGCGCAAGAGTGTTGTCCGTTGCGCCGTCGAGACCTGACCATGTGACCTGGCCACAGTGGCCACTTCACAAAGGGGACCTACCAGTGCGACTTTTCAAGATGGCCGCCGTTGTCGGTGCGGCTGTGGCCGTTCTCATCGGCGCTGCGGGCAACGGCTCCGCAGCGGAGCAGGACTTCGGCAAGCCGGTGTCCAACGGCGACCGCAGCCTGGTCAGCCAGGGGTTCGAGGCGCAGCGGACCAGTGGAACCAACGCGTTCTACGAGATCAACGCCTACGGTGAGCTGAACTACTGGACCCGTTCCGCCGGCTCCTACGACCGCCAGGTCCGCGGCAATGGCTGGAACAACACCAAGCAGATCACGGCGCTGTCGGAGAACCTGCTTCTTGAGCTCAAGGGCAACGACAACCTGTCACTGTGGACCTGGAACGGCAGCTTCTTCACCGAGCAGGGCGTTGGCACTGGCTGGAGCCCCACGCGGCTGATCTCCGGCATCGCGTCCGACCGGTTCATCGAGGTCAAGCAGAGCGGCACGTTGTCGCTGTGGCGCTTCACCGGCGCCGGTCTGCAGGAGACCAACATCGGTTCCGGCTGGCAGCCCGCGCGGCTGATCGGTGGCCTCACCGGTAACGCCGGTGGCGAGGAGATCGTCGACTTCATCGAGATCAACGACTCCGGCGCCACCGCCGAGTGGGTCAAGAACAGCACCGGCTTCCACCGCGCCGAGTTCATCAACCTGAACCTGAGCGACGTCCGCATGCTCGCGGGCATCGACGTGAACCACTTCGTGGTCGTCGCCACCGGCGGCCAGCTGGTCGAGTTCGCCTACGACGGCAACGCCGAGGTCTGGAACGTCACCGAGGTCGGCTCCGGCTGGCAGGGTTCGCGCCTGATCGGCTGATCCATCTGAACACCAGCGAGGCCCCGCCGGTCGGACCGGCGGGGCCTCGCCGTTTCTACCGGCCCGCCACGTAGATGTCACCGTCCGCGATGGCCACGTCACGGGCGCTCGACGCGCCGCTGGCCAAGATCCGTGCCGGGTCACGGAAGCCGCCGATCACCTCGACGCGCTGAACCGGCTTGCGCGTCGGGATGACGGTCTCCGCACGCCACTCTCTGCCGAGTGTCGTCAGGTACGTCTCGATGTTCGGCTGGCCGTCCCTGGTCGCGTACACGCGCCAGGTCGCCGCGCCGACCGGCTCGATCTCCCTCGTCCGCACACCCGAGGCGACCTGCCGGGTCTCCCATTGGCGCCCGTTCCACACGCTCGCCTGGTTCACCGGCTTGCCTGTCGTGTTGTCGAACGTGAACCACAGCAGGAACGGCCTGCCGACGCTGCCGCCGACCTGCTGGATGTAGTCCGGTGACTTCAGCGTCCCGGTCGGGCGCTCCAGCGGCGTCTCGGCGACCTTCAGGTGTGTTTCCTGGTCGGCGTCGTCGATGTCGTAGCCGAGGTCGCGCCAGTTCGCCGAGTAGAAGTGCAGGGTGTACGGGTTGAAGACCGCGTAGTACATGTTGCGGTGGTAGAAGTCGTGCACGTGCTGAGTCGGCCCGCCGCCCGCCAGCGTGTACACGATGTGCACCAGTCCGGTCAGCGGATCCTGACGTAACTGGCCGATGTAGATCTCGTTCATGTTGTCCGGCCGCGCGGTCGAGCCGATCGCGAACGGTTTGCCGGTCAGCTCGACCGAGTTGCGCCAGGTGCGCCCGTTGTCCTTGGACACCAGGTACTTCATCGGCCTGGTGTCGGTCGGCGTGACCTTGTCGATGTCACGCGTTGTCTCGCGGTAGAACACGAAAAGTGTGCCGTCGAACGCCTTGAAAGGCATCGGGTAGCTGGCAGCCTTGCCCGCGTCGACCTCGTAGGTTGACCAGTCCCCGTCGATCGAGTGCGGCCTGGCCGAGCGGCTGATCACCGTCGCGGTGTTGTGCATGCCCCGCACCAGCAGCACGTGCCCGTCGTTGGCCTGGACCATCGTCGGGTAGTTGTGTGAGTCGGACTCGCCCTTGGCGACGAACGTCGGCGCCGACCAGGTCCTGGCACGGTGGTCGTAGGCCTGGACGTAGGTGTCCGCGTCCTTTCCGGACCACGAGATGAACGTCTTCCCCGCTGTGGCGTCGTGGATGCCGCCCGCGACCGGTCTGCGGTCGGATCGCGACGCGACCTCGGTGGCCGTCGTCATGACCGAGAACGACTGCGCTGCCTGGACAGCCGGGGCCAATGCCACCGCCGTTGCCATGACAGTCAGAGTCGTCAGAATGCGCTGCGTATGGCGCATAGAACTGCCTCCTGGTCTTCACTACCCAGGCGGCGGGAGAGCCCATGTTAACAGTTGCCTCCACGTACTTCCTTCGTTCACTCGGCCGGGGGACGATGCCCCGGTTGGTTTCACGAGGGAGGACAGAGCGTGACCTCATCCTTACGCGGTCTCGCCGTGGCGGCGTCCGTCGGGTTCACCGTGCTCGTCGCGGTCCCGGCCGCGAGCGCCGCGCCGAGCCAGGACGTCCTGATCGGCGAGGTCTACGGCGGTGGCGGCAACTCCGGTGCCACGCTGACCCAGGATTTCGTCGAGCTGGCGAACGTCGGGGCCGCGCCGGTCCCGCTGTCGGGCTGGAGCGTGCAGTACCTGCCCGCGGTGCCGAGCGCGTCCAGCCGTTGGCAGGCCACCGCCCTGGCGGGCAGTGTCCAACCGGGAAAGACGTACCTGGTCAGCGAGGCCAAGGGAGCGGGCGGAACGCTCGAGCTGCCCACGCCGGACGCGGTGGGCTCGATCGCGATGGCCGCGGGCGCGGGCACGGTCGCACTGGTGCGGGGCACCGAGCCACTGACGTGTCTGACCGCTGCGGACTGCGCGGCCGACACCCGAATTCATGACTTGGTCGGCTACGGCAACGCTACTGTCCGTGAGACCGCGCCCGCGTCGGCAACGGCCAACGGGACGTCGTCGGCCCGCGTGAACCGCACCGACACGGACAACAACTCGGTCGACTTCGCGACCGGCACGCCGAGCCCGCTCAACGCGGCAGGCCAAGGACCGGGCGGCGGGACTCCACCGGTTTCCGCGAAGATCCACGACATCCAGGGCGTCACCCGAGTGTCGCCGTTGGCGGGCAAGAAGGTCGCCGACGTGCCCGGTGTGGTCACCGCGATCCGCGCTTTCGGTTCGCAGCGCGGGTTCTGGTTCCAGGACACCGCGCCGGACGCCGATCCGCGCACCAGCGAAGGCCTTTTCGTGCTGACCGGTTCGGCGACGCCGAACGTGAAGGTCGGCGACGCGGTCGTGGTGGCCGCGACGGTGAAGGAGGCGCTGCCGAACGACGACGCCAACTCGACGTTCCAGTCGCTGACCGAGCTGATCGGCGCGACGTGGACAGTCTCGTCGGCGGGCAATGCCTTGCCGCAGGCGGAAACTCTGGGATCGCTCCCGGCGGCCTACGCCCCGACCGGCGGCAACATCGACACGCTCGAACTCAGGCCTGCTGAGTACACATTGGACTACTACGAGTCACGCGAGAGCATGCGCGTGACCGTGTCCGATGTGCGCGTCGTCGGGCCGACGACCGAGTTCAACGAGTTCTACGTGACCGTGCGGCCGGGCGAGAACCCGACGGCACGCGGCGGAACCCTGTACACCGGCTACGACCAGCCGAACCCCGGCCGGTTGAAGGTGATGTCGCTGATCCCGTTCTCGCAGCGGCCGTTCCCGCAGGCGAACGTGAACGACAAGCTGGCAGGTCTGACCGAGGGGCCCCTGGATTACACCAACTTCGGCGGCTACACCCTGCAGGCAACCACGCTCGGCGAGATCGCGAGCGGCGGCTTGCAGCCGGAGAAGACCCGCAAGCAGCGCAGCGGCGAACTCGCGATCGGCACGTACAACGTGGAGAACCTCGACCCGGGCGACGACCAGACCAAGTTCGACCGGTTGGCCGAGGGGATCGTGGCCAACCTCGCGAGCCCGGACGTCGTGGCGCTCGAAGAGATCCAGGACGACAACGGCGCGACGAACGACGGAACGGTGTCGGCGGACCAGACGCTGCGGAAGTTCACCGACGCGATCGTCGCCAAGGGCGGCCCGCGCTACGAATGGCGTCAGATCGACCCGGTGAACAACACCGACGGCGGCGAACCGGGCGGCAACATCCGGGTGGCGTTCCTCTTCAACCCGAAGCGCGTGTCCTTTGTGGATCGCCCTGGCGGTGACGCGACCACGCCGGTCCAGGTGACCGCCCAGCACCGCAAGGCGGCACTGTCGGTGTCCCCTGGCCGGATCGATCCGGCCAACGAGGCGTGGACCAGGTCACGCAAGCCGCTGGCGGGCGAGTTCGTCTTCCAGGGCCGCAAGGTCTTCGTGGTGGCGAACCACTTCAACTCCAAGGGCGGCGACCAGTCCGTGCACGGCCGCTTCCAGCCGCCGAGCCGGGTGAGCGAGCAGCAGCGGATCAAGCAGGCGATCGCGCTGCGCGGATTCGTCGACAGCGTGCTCGCCGTCGACCGCAAGGCGAACATCGTGCTCGCCGGGGACCTGAACGACTACCAGTTCTCACCGGCACTGGCCGAACTGACCCGAGGCGGCGCGGTCCGCGCCCTGATCGACACCCTGCCGGTGAACGAGCGCTACACCTACGTGTTCGAAGGAAATTCGCAGGTGTTGGATCACACACTGACCAGCAGGGCGCCGCGCGGAGTGAACTATGACGTGGTTCACGTCAACGCGGAATTCGCCGGTCAGGCCAGCGACCACGACCCGCAGGTGGTCCGACTGCGGCCGAGCACGGGCGACGACTGGCTGGATGCCCTGCTCGATCTGCTGGACCTCATCGAGCAGGTTCGCACCTCCCATGGGTAGTGTCCATTTGACACGAAGAGGAGGCGTGGATGACTTCGGACAAAAAGGAAACCGTGGCTGAGCGAAAGCCAAGCCACGCGCTGCCGGACGACGCGGACGGCCCCCACCCACTGGTGGACCTGTCCCGTGACCCCCATCCAGGAGTGGCGGATCACGCGAAACCGGACGACGAAGACTGAAAACAGTACGCCGGGGCCAGCGGCCCCGGCGTTTTTATTTTTCGTGGCGAAAAGAATACAGTACGGGTCAAGCTGTCACTTTTCGTGTGCCGAAGGACGTCTTTTTGGCAGGAGACAAATCCCTGTCAGTGGTTGACATCTTTTGCGGATCCCGCAACGCCTTGTGAAACTGGGACCACCCTATGGTGGCGCGTCCCTCATGCATTCAGTGGAGTCTCGCGACGCGGCTCAGGTCCATAGTGGTTAGTGCGTTGCCAACTGTGGAGGAGAACGGTCAGCCACCGCTACACGCGGGTATTCGATCGTACTCTCCGGTGCTGTGCAACCAATTTTCGATGCTCTTGATCCGACGATACAGGAAAAGAGGATCAGATATGTCGGCATCAATGGTGACCCGACGCGCGGCGGTGTTCACCGTCATGGCCTTGTTGGCGGTCATCGGTGCGCTGGTAGTGACGAACTCCTCGGCGAAAGCGGACAACTCCGGCTGCGGCCAGGCACTGGCGGACATCTCCAACCGCAACTACAGCGGATCCGTCGTGGACAGTTACGTTGCGGGGAGAAGTAGTCCCGTGAAAGTCCGGTTCTATGCTGACGGAACGGCCGTGACCACGATTATTCGAGCAGGGGGCGTGGTGTCCGGGTCCTCGACCTACACCGTTTCCGGCCCGGAGATCACCTGGACCGTACCGGCAAACGATACCTACCCACAGGTGGGTTTCTACACTCGCGAGCGAGGCTGCGACTACACCAGTTCCATACCGCGGTACCTCGGTGGTGTCACCTCGAACAACATCGCCGTAGGCACGACAGAGTCGATCAGGATGTCCTTCACCCTGTACCGGGAAACATGAGTCCGAGGACAAACCCGCTGTACTTCAGCTCGTCATGAGACGCCATCCTGACGCCACCTGTGACGCGGACTGAGGCGAACAGCAGAAACGCCGGTCACACACGTCCTCGCGTGACCGGCGTTCCCGCTGTCCAACGGCGGAGGATAGGGGATTTGAACCCCTGAGGGCTATCACACCCAACACGATTTCCAATCGTGCGCACTAGGCCACTATGCGAATCCTCCGTCGGAGAGAGTACCGGATGTGGTCCTGACCTCCCAAAACGGGTGGTCCCAGCGGTGGTCGCAGTGCCGACGACGTGCGCAGATGGCCTGTGCACACGGAGCGTGGCTGTCTCGACACCGTTCGGCTGGCAGTCGGGCAGGAGCTGGCCAGTCGATTCGACCAGCGCCGGAGTCTCACCGAGCCGCGCGTCGGATGGCTTGGTGGAATACGCGGATGGATCAGGAAGCCGCGAAGTCCGAGTCGCTGCGGACGGGGATCAACCTCGGTGCCGCTGCCGTGTTGTTTCTGCTGCTGCGGTTGTTCGCGGTGACCGACTACGACTGGCACACCGCTTTCGCCGTGGTGCACACTCTCGATCTGCACGACGGGATCGCCATCTCGGTCGGCACGGTGATGGCCGACTCGGTCGTCGGCGGCGTGGTGCTGGCCGTGCTGCTTCCGCTGAGCACAGCGCGGGTGTTTCGGGCGGGGGAACAGGGCGCTCGGCAAGGTGAGTGGCTGGTGATCGTGCTGCTGATCGCCGCGACCGTGGCATACACGGTCACCAATCACGCCTGGTGGCTGCCGATTTCCTCGGTCGTGCTCACCGCTCTGCTCGGGTGGCTTGTCCGCGTGCACCGGACCGGGCGACTTGGCGAGGCTGTTGGTTTCGCGGTGCGCCGGGTTGGCGTAATCGCGGTGGTCGCGTTGCTGTGCGCCGCCGCCGTGGTGCGGACACCGTGGGTTCCGCTGGAGAAAATCGACACCACCAAAGGCCCCGTGCTCGGGTACGTCATGGAGGTTTCGCCCGGGTACATGCATGTCATGCAAGCAGGCGATCGAAAGCTGCACATCATGCTGAGCAGCGATGTCCTCGCTCGCGAGGAACTGATCGGCTCGCACTAGGCGCTGTGTCCCACGACACGTGATCACCCACTGTCGTCGGTCGTGTCCCGCTGGTTAGCTACTCCGCAGTAAGTGATCTTCGTTCAAACGATCGTTGAATTTCGCCCGGCCGATTCCCCGACAGTCGGCCGACGATCAACCCTGCGTTTTTTCGAGGATTCCCGCCTGCAAGGGAGAAGAATTCATGGCGATCTCGAGATTCCAGAAGGTCGTTGCGGCCACGGTTGCCGCCAGTGCGCTCACCCTCGGCTTCGGCCCGGCCGCGACCGCCTCGGCCGAAGCGCCTCCCGCCACACCGGCCGCCGTCGCCCAGGCCGAGACCAAACTCGCTGTCCTGCGCCAGATCGTCACCCCGGCGAACGTCGACGAGCTGCTGACGCGGGTCAAGGACCCCGCAACGGTGCAGCAGCTGACCGAGGCCCGTGACGCGCTGGCCGCCCCGGCCGCGCAGGACATCGACATCATCGCCGAGCTGAAGAAGTTCGCGAAGTTCGCGCAGCCGATCATCGTGGCCGGGATCCGCTTCGGCGGTCCGATCGCCGCCGCGTTCGTCGCGGCCCTGCCCGTCATCGTCCCGCTGATCCCGGGTCTCAACGCGTTCACCCCGATCGTCGTGCTCCTGGCGCCGCCGATCGCCTTCCTGATCGAGAAGGGCGCGCCGATCCTGGCCGACCTGATCGAGTCGATCGAGATCGAGGGCGTCGACCAGGCGGAGGCCAAGCAGACCCTGACCAACCACCTCGTCAGCAGCGGCCTGCCTGCCGCGTCCGCCACGATGTTCGGCGGGACGCTGGCCGCGTTGTTCGCCGCCTGATCTTCGAGGCCTGATCCACGCCAACGGGGGCCCGGCATGCGCCGGGCCCTCGCTGTGTCACCGGCACGGGGGACTTGTAGAGGTACTGTTCCGGCCATGCGGATCGCGTTCGCGGCGGACGACGAGAACGACACCACCAGGGCCGTGCTCGACCACCTCACGGCCGAGCACGAGGTGATCCGGCCCGCTCACGGCGAATCGTGGCCCCAGCTCGGCGCGGCGGTGGGCCAGGCCGTTGTCGACGGCGACGCGGACTTCGGCATCGTGATGTGCTGGACCGGCACGGGCACCGCCATCGCCGCCAACAAGGTCCCCGGTGTGCGGGCCGCGCTGGCGTGGGACGCGTGGATCGCCGAGGGCGCGCGCAAGTGGAACGACGCGAATGTCCTTGCCATGAGCCTGAAACGGCTCGCACCGGACGTCGCTGTCGAGGTGACGAAGGCGTTTCTCGGTGTCAGCGAGCCGGATCCGGACGAGGCCGCCAACATCGCCCAGCTCTAGACGGCGTAAGGCATGACAGTTCGCGCGTTGCGCAAGGCGGTGCCCCACCACGCCAGTTGGTCGAGCATGAGTTTGGCGTCGCCGTTGTGGGTTTCGGCGTCGATCGGCTTGCCGTCCTCGCTGAACTCCGTCCAGTACCGGTGAAAGCTGACCTGGTCCCGCATGGTCGGCGCGTGCAGTTCGGCGAACACCAGCCTGAGCTGCTCGACCGCACGCAGCCCGCCGCCGGCTGCCCCGTACGACACGAACCCGATCGGCTTCGCGCGCCACTGGCTCCAGTGCCAGTCGACGAACGCCTTGAGGGAAGCCGGGAAGCTGTGGTTGTACTCGGGCGTGACGACGACGAACGCGTCCGCCGAGGCCAGCACTTCCGTCACCGCCTGCAGTTCGTCGGACCTTGTCGGCTCTGTGAGCGCGGGCGGCTCGGCGGGCAGCACCAACGGCAAAGGTACGTCGGCGAGGTCGATCACCTGTACATCGAACTGGCCGTGTCGAGTGGCGCGGTCGGTGAACCAGTCCGCGATCAGCGGCCCGCGGCGGCCCTCACGGACGCTGCCCACGATCACGGCGAGCTTCATCTCAGTCATGAAGGTAAAGTACAACGTGCATGGCAATTTAGTAAAACGAAGGTTGTAACTTTGCTGACAGGACGACTGTGACCAGGCGAAACGCGAAGTACGACGCGATCGTGCGGGCATCGAGGGCGGTGTTCGGCAGGGTCGGCTACCTGACCGCGAGCATCGACGTGATCGCGGCCGACGCCGGTGTCTCGACCAGAACGATCTACAACCACTTCGACAACAAGGAGCACCTGTTCGCCGAGGTGCTGCTGGCCAGTTCGCGCCAGGTCGCCGAGGTGCACGAGGCGATCATCGAACGGAACCTGGCCGACGTCACCGACATCACCGACGTGGAGGCGGCCCTGCGCGGCCTGGCCATGGAGTGGGACCAGCCGCAGCCGGAGTTCGACGACCACTTCGCGATCACCCGGCGGATGGACGCCGAGCGGGAGCACTTCCCGGCGGAGATCTACCGCGGCTGGCGCGAAGCGGGTCCGTGGCGCGTCCAACGCGCACTGGCCGTTCGCTTCGAACAGCTGCGGGACAAGGGATTGCTGGACTTCCCGGACGCGCAGTTCGCCGCGCACCACTTCAGCGTGCTGCTGTGGGCGACCGCGCGCACCAGAGGGCGGGACAAGGACGGACCGTTGGCGGCCAAGGACTTCGAGCGGATCGCGGCCGACGTCGTGCCCGCGTTCCTCTACGGCTGTGCGGCTAGGCGAAGCGGCGGATGATCCTGGCGACCACACTGGACACGATCAGCCAGAACAGCGCCGCGATGCCGTAGTTGACCAACACGTGCAGCTTGGGGTCGCTCGGCGTGAACAGGTCCTTGAAGCCGAGCGCGATCGGTTCGGCGAGGTCGGCGAAGAAGCTCGTGATCCCGTTGGCCGGGTTGGCACTGCCGACGGTCAGCAGCACGTGGATCACCAGGATCAGCGTGCAGAGCAGGCCGACCCACCTGACCACGGCGGCGATGACGCCGACCACCTGTCCCCGCGTGACGCCTGAGCTCTCCGGCGAGCCTTTGGATTCGGCATGCTGGGCCATGCCTCGGAGTCTGGCATGGCCCGGCAGCTTTGGCTACTTCTGAGTAACAAACTGTTATCGGCCGATGATCCGGGCGATGATTGAGCCGATGACCAGCCAGAACACCGCCGCGAGGCCGTAGTTGAGGATCACGTCGAGGTTGTAGTTCCCGGTGGCGAACAGGCCGGGGAAGAACAGCGCGAGCGGCTCCGCGAGCGACTGGATGAACGTGAAGAACCCGTTCGCGGTGTTCGCGCCGAGCACGATCAACAGGATGTACACGGCTTCGATCAGCGCGAAGATCGCCGTGACTCCGAACACGATCCGAGCCGCCGTCCCCCGTCCGCTCGAGACATGCCATCTGCGAGTTGTCATATCTCTGGGTTGACCTCGGTGCGCGCCGCGAAACGCTGCCGTTCGGAGTAACCCGTTCGCCCAGCATGTGGGACGCCCGGTTTCCGGACACCGGGGTCGGCTCGCTAGTGTGGGGCCGTGGCTCGATCTCTCCTGCTTCGCTGCCGCGACGGGGCCTGACCTTCTTGACCGGCTCCCCGCCGCGGAGCTCAGTGTTGCCGCCGGTCGTCCGCTCGTGAAGCTGGAGACCCTTTCGATGACCACGAATCCCGACTTTCGCACGTCCCGCATCCGCAAACCGGCGCGGCCCGCGCCCGCCGGTCAGCCGGAGTGGAACGCCCAGCTCGGCTCGTCGATGCCGGTGCACCGCTACCGGCCGTTCGCCGAACTGGTCGAGGACGTCACGCTGACCGACCGCACCTGGCCGGACCGCAGGATCACCCAGGCCCCACTGTGGTGCGCGGTCGACCTGCGGGACGGCAACCAGGCGCTGATCGACCCGATGTCGCCCGCCCGCAAGCGGCGGATGTTCGACCTGCTGGTCAAGATGGGCTACAAGGAGATCGAGGTCGGCTTCCCGGCGGCCAGCCAGACGGACTTCGACTTCGTCCGCGAGATCATCACCGAGGGCGCGGTCCCCGACGACGTCCGCATCCAGGTGCTGTCGCAGTGCCGTCCCGAACTGATCGAGCGGACGTTCGAAGCGCTGCAGGGCGTGAGCAAGGCGATCGTCCACATCTACAACTCCACCTCGATCCTGCAGCGCCGCGTGGTGTTCCGCGAGGAGCGCGAAGGCATCAAGAAGATCGCCACCTCGGCCGCGGAGATGGTCGTCGAACTGGCCGACAAGTACACCGACACGGACTTCCGCTTCCAGTACTCGCCGGAGTCCTACACCGGCACGGAACTGTCCTACGCGGCCGAGGTCTGCAACGCGGTCACCGAGATCTGGAAACCGACGCCACAGCGCCCGGCGATCCTGAACCTGCCCGCGACCGTGGAGATGGCCACGCCCAACGTGTACGCGGACTCCATCGAATGGATGCACCGCAACCTGGAGCGCCGCGACTCGGTGATCCTGTCGCTGCACCCGCACAACGACCGCGGCACCGGTGTGGCCGCGGCCGAACTGGGCTACCAGGCCGGTGCGGACCGCATCGAGGGGTGTCTCTTCGGCAACGGCGAGCGCACCGGCAACGTCTGCCTGGTCACGCTGGGCATGAACATGTTCAGCCAGGGCATCGACCCGCAGATCGACTTCTCCGACATCGACGAGGTCCGGCGGACGGTCGAGTACTGCAACCAGTTGCCGGTACCCGAACGTCACCCCTACGGCGGTGACCTGGTGTTCACCGCGTTCTCCGGCAGCCACCAGGACGCGATCAACAAGGGCCTCGACGCGCTGCGCGACGCGGCCGACAAGGCGGGCACCCCGGTCGACCAGTTCGAGTGGGAGGTCCCGTACCTGCCGATCGACCCGAAGGACGTCGGCCGCACGTACGAGGCCGTGATCCGGGTGAACTCGCAGTCCGGCAAGGGCGGCGTCGCCTACGTGATGAAGACCGAGCACCAGCTGGAACTGCCGCGCAGGCTGCAGATCGAGTTCTCCGGCGTGGTGCAGCGGATGACCGACACCGAAGGCGGCGAGGTCAGCCCGGCCCAGATGTGGGACATGTTCGCGACCGAGTTCCTGACGGCGACGGCACCGCTGACGTTGCAGCGGCACCGGCTGGCCGACGACGGCAACGGCCACGACGAGATCTCCGCGGTCGTGCACGTCGAAGGGGACGCGCACGAGGTCACCGGCAATGGCAACGGCCCGATCGCGGCGTTCGTCGACGCGCTGGCGAGCGTGGGCTACGACGTCCGCGTCCTGGACTACACCGAGCACGCGCTCACCGCGGGCGACGACGCACGCGCCGCTGCCTATGTGGAATGCGCCGTGGGAGACAGGGTGCTGTGGGGCGTCGGCGTCGACTCGTCGATCGTGACGGCCTCGCTGCGTGCCGTCGTGTCCGCGATCAACCGAGCAAACCGGTAGAACTCAGCGAGTCGGGTTGGTCGGGCATGGACACCATGCCCGCAATCCCGAGTGCCACCGCGATCAGACCGGCGACGACACCGATGGCGGCCATCCCGCCATCGGTGGCTCGGCCCTTGCGGGCCCGCACGACGCCGACGATTCCGAACAGCACAGCGAGCGCCCCGAACACGGCCGCGAGCAGGCCGAACAGGACGGTCAGTCCAAACCCGACGCCGACGATGCCCAGCGCCAGTGCGGTCGTGGCGAACCCGTTGCGGAAGATCGGCGTTGCGGCCTCAGGCGGCCGGATCACGGCGCTCATGGGCGACTCCCGTGGGGAAGGCGTCCGGGCTGGACGCTTGGCCCATAAATCGCCGTTATCCACCTTCGTGTTACCCGTTGATGCTCGTGTCAACCTATTGGCGTACAACGGAAAACACCCTGTGTGCGAGTCATTGCACAGCGTTGTGACTTGACCGATTCCGTCGGATTACTCGTACGTGTAGACGGCCGTGTGGTCGAACATGTCCCTCGGTGTCACGTCGCCCCACGGCTCCATCGGCTCGTCGATGTCCACGACGTCGGCGGTGCCGGAGACCGGAACGTAGTTCGCCCTGCCGTTTCCGGCCTGCCAGTCCGACCACAGCTTGTCCACATGGCAGTGATGCAGCCAGAACACCGGATCATTCGGTGATCCCGCGCCTGCCATGGTGCCGTTCACCCACACGTGCACCCGGTTGTGCAGGTTCGGGCCGCGGAAGCCCTCCATGCTGTTGCGGAAGCTGCCCGAAGACGTGCTGTTCCACGGCGCGGTGTCGTATGTCCTGATGCCGAGGACAGTCCGGACATCGCCGGCTGTCGGCAGTGTGACCCCGCCGGAGCCGAGGCTGCGCCGCAGGTACCCGGCCGAGTCGCTGCGGACCGACAGCGGCCAGTTCGTGCCGGTGAAGGGACCGCCGGTGACCCGGCCGTTCTGGGTCCGGCTGCCGTCCGGGCCCATGAAGTCCGTTGCCCACAAGGTGGATCGGGCGCCCGCGGTGGTCCAGTCCCAGTACGGCAGGCTGACCGTCGAGTCGACGGCCTGCAGCGCCCGTTCGAACTCGATCAGGTACTTGCGGTGCCACGGAAGGAAGGACGGCGAACGGTGGCCGATCCTGGTGCCGTTGTCGCTGTCGCCGTTGAGCCGTTCGATGTGCTGGCGGACAAAGGAGTCGTACGCTCCTGAGCGTTTCATCGCCAGCATGGCGTCCACGAGGCGGGTCTTCTCGCCCGCCGTCAGGTTCTGCTGGTTCTTGCGAACCCCCATTGGTGCTCCCCCGTTTCAGTGCGCGTGTGAGACCGGACGCAGGCCGCCGAGCGTGTCGACCGCCCGTTTTGCCGCCTCGCGCAACGACGTGAACGACTCGTAGTGGTTGATCGACGTGGTGTACGTGCCGTCGCCGTTGCGCATCACGTGCACGAGGTCGCCGTCGATGAACAACATGTCCGCGCGGCCGTTGATCCGGCGGCCCTCGTAGGTCTCGTCGAATTCCTGGTCCGCGTTGGCGACCAGCACGTTCCAGCCGATGGTGACGCCACCGGCCAGGGCGACCGCGCTGGTCATCAACAGTCTTCGTCTGTTCAACATGCCGCAGAAGCTAGCCGCGCCGAAGACCGGACGGTTCCGCCGATCGGGAGGAAACATGTGCCCATAGGCAAAGGCGATGCCTGAATCTCCAGATAGCCGTCTAGTAAGGGCTTTCTGTGCCGTTGATCATAGTAACGCCGGTTAACCGCTGGATCAAGGCCGCGTGTCCCGCCGCCCGGTCGCGCCAGTACAGGACGATCCGCCTGGCCAACGGATCTCCTTGCAGTGAACGGAAAACAACGCCATGGCGGGCATGTGTCGCCCCGGTGAACAAGCCGACAGCGCGACCGGAACGGACGAGGGGCCAGTACACCCCGGGGTCGGCGATCCAGTACCGGACGCGCGGCTCGAACCCGGCGCGGCGGCAGGCTGAGCGCAGACCGCTGTCGCTGAACGGGTTGTCCACCCAGTCGTCTTCGGCGAGGTCGGTGAGTTCGACGGTTTCCCTGCCCGCCAACGGATGCTCCGCCGACAGCCCGACCGGACACGGCTCGCGGGCGAGCACCTTCCTGTGCACGCCGTCCGGTACGGGCAGTTCGGCCCCGGCGGGTTCGGTCAGCACGCAGACGTCCACCGCGTCGTCCGCCAGCTGCTGGAGCAGCCACCCGGCCGAATGGTCCACCCGCACCTCGGCCTCGCGGGGCAGCAGCGGGATCAGCGCCACCATCGTGGCGCACGGCTGGCCCGCGACGGTCAGCCCGTCGGTCCCGCCCGCCACAGTGCGGGCCGAGGACACCAACTGCTCCATGTCGGCGGCCAGTGTGCGGGCCTTCACCAGCACCCAGTCGCCCAGTGGCGTGGTCCGTACGCCGGTGGCCGACCGGTGGAACAACGCCCCGCCGAAGTACTTCTCGATCCGCCTGACGTTGCCGCTGACGGCCGGCTGGCTCTGGCCGAGGCGGACGGCCGCCCTGCCGATACTGCCGCACTCAGCCACCGCGATGATCGTCTTCAAATGCCCCTGTCCCAACTCCATAATGTGGAGATCTTCTCGTGACCAGGGCTTTCCACAACAGTATCTTTCGACCTATCTGCCCTATGCTCTGCAGATGGTGGCAACCGAGGACCGTCCGACGCTCGAGGACGTCGCGTCACACGCGGGCGTTTCCCGCTCGACAGCGTCGCGCGCGCTGAACGCGGAGATGTACGTCAGCTCGAAGACACGGGAGGCGGTGCTGCTCGCGGCGCGTGATCTCGGCTACTCCCCGAACCAGGCGGCCCGGTCGCTCGTCACCAGGCGGACCGGGGCGGTCGCGCTGGTGCTGTCCGAGCCCGAGGCCAAGGTGCTCGAGGACCCCTACTTCCTGATCGTGATGCGCGCCGCGTTCCGCGAACTCGCCGGGCGGGGCAGTCAGATGCTGGTGATGTTCGTCGACGCGCCGGACGACATCCCCCGCACGATGGGCTTCCTCGACGGCGGGCACGTCGACGGCGCGCTGGTGTTCGCGCCGCACAGGGGAGATCCCCTGCCGATCGCACTGAAACAGTTGCGGGTCCCGGTTGTCTTCGGTGGACGGCCGAGTCATTCGAGCGCTGATCTGTACTCGGTGGACTACGACAACGTCACGGGTGCGCGGCTGGCGGTCGAACACCTGCTTCACCTGGGGCGCAAGAAAATTGTCACCATCGCCGGTCCGTCCAGTCACCCGGCGGCCGTCGACCGGGTCACCGGCTGGCGGGAAACCCTTGCCAAGCAAGGGATATCGGTCAACGGCCTGGCCGAGGACGGCGACTTCACGCAGGCCGGCGGCGAAAGGGCGATGGCCACGCTGCTGGAGCGCGAGTCGGACCTCGACGCCGTGTTCGCCGCGAGCGACCCGATGGCGATCGGAGCGCTGCACGCGTTGCGGAAAGCGGGCAGACGAGTGCCCGAGGACGTCGCGGTCGTGGGATTCGACGACAACCCGTCGCTGGCGCCGGTCACGGACCCGCCGCTGACCTCGGTACACCAGGAACCGGAGGAACAGGTCCGGCAGATGATCGTGATGCTGCACGACCTGCTGGCCGGACAAAAACCGGACACCCGGCGCAAAATCCTGCCAGTAACCCTGACAATCCGCACCTCAACCTCGTGAGTGTTTGGTCCGGTTAGAACCGGATCAAACACTCACGAAGCTGACGCTGGGAAGTTTCAGATCACGGCGATGGTCTGCGACCCGGTGTTCTCCGGGAAGTGGCACGCGGCCTGACGGCCGGGGGCCAGCTCGACCAGCTGGGGCTCCTGGGTCTTGCAGATCTCCTGTGCCTTCCAGCAGCGCGTGTGGAACCGGCAGCCGGACGGCGGGTTGATCGGCGACGGCACGTCACCCTTCAACCGGATCCGCTCCCGCTTGGCCTTGCGCTCCGGGTCCGGCACCGGCACCGCGGACAGCAGCGCCACGGTGTACGGGTGCATCGGCTTCTCGTACAGGCTGGTCCGGTCGGCCAGCTCGACGATCTTGCCGAGGTACATCACCGCGACCCGGTCGGACACGTGCCGCACCACCGACAGGTCGTGCGCGATCATCACGTACGTCAGGTCGAGCTCGTTCTGCAGATCCTCGAGCAGGTTCACCACCTGCGCCTGGATCGAGACGTCCAGAGCGGACACCGGCTCGTCGGCGATGATCAGCTTCGGCTTCAGCGCGAGCGTGCGGGCGATCCCGATGCGCTGCCGCTGGCCGCCGGAGAACTCGTGCGGGTAGCGGTTGTAGTGCTCGGGGTTCAGGCCGACCAGTTCCAGCAGCTCCTGGACGGACTTCTTGACGCCCTTCTCGGGCTTGACCTTCTGCAGGTTGAACGGCGCGCCGACGATCGCGCCCACGGTGTGCCGCGGGTTCAGCGACGAGTACGGGTCCTGGAAGATCATCTGCACGTCCCGGCGCAGCGGGCGCATGGCCGCCTGCGACATGTGCGTGATGTCCTGGCCCTCGAAGACGACCTTGCCCGCGGTCGGTTCGAGCAACCGGGTCAGCAGCCGCCCCGTCGTGGTCTTGCCACAGCCGGACTCGCCGACCAGCGAGAGCGTCTCGCCCTTCTGCACCGAGAAGTCCAGCCCGTCCACGGCCTGCACGTTGCCCTTGACGCGCTGCAGCAGGCCCTTGCGGATCGGGAAGTACTTCTGCAGACCGCTCGCTTGCAGCAGCGTCTCGGTTTTGGTGGGGGAGGTGGTCAGTTCACTCATCAGCTCACAACTTCGGCTTGATCTCGGTGGTCCACAGGTGCTGGCGCTGCTCGCCGGACAGGTGGCACGCGATGTGGTGGCCGGGGCTCACTTCCCTGAACTCCGGGCGCTCGGTGGTGGAGAGGTCGCCGTTGAGCCCCGCGAAGGCACAGCGCGGGTTGAACGGGCAGCCTTCCGGCACGTTGATCAGGCTGGGCGGTGTGCCCTTGATCGGCTGCAGCCGCTCGGTGCGTTCCCGGTCCAGCCGGGGCATCGAGCCGAGCAGACCCCAGGTGTAGGGGTGCTGCGGCGCGGAGAAGACCTCGCGCGCGCTGCCGTACTCCACCGAGCGGCCCGCGTACATCACCATGATGTCGTCGGCCAGCTCGGCGACCACGCCGAGGTCGTGGGTGATGATGACGACCGCGGAGTTGAAGTCCTTCTGCAGGTCCACGATCAGGTCGAGGATCTGCGCCTGCACGGTCACGTCGAGCGCGGTGGTCGGCTCGTCCGCGATCAGCAGCTCCGGGTCGCATGACAGCGCCATCGCGATCATCGCGCGCTGGCGCATACCGCCGGAGAACTGGTGCGGGTAGTCGTCCACGCGCTTGTCCGGCTGCGGGATGCCGACGCGGTCGAGCATCTCGACCGCGTGCTTCTTGGCCACCGACTTGGACACGTTGTGGTGCACCCGGTAGGCCTCGATGATCTGCGCACCGACCGTGTAGTACGGGTGCATCGCGGTCAGCGGGTCCTGGAAGATCATCGCCATCCGCTTGCCGCGCAACGCCCGCACGTGCTCCGACGTGGCGGTGACCAGGTCCTGGCCGTCCAGCAGGATCTGGCCGGAGATGTCCGCGGTGCCCTTCTTGTGCAGGCCCATGATCGACAGGCTGGTCACGCTCTTGCCGGAGCCGGACTCGCCGACGATGCCGAGGGTCTTGCCCCGCTCGAGCGAGAACGTCAGCCCGTCCACCGACTTGACGATGCCGTCGTCGGTCGGGAAGTGCACCCTCAGGTCCCGAACCTGCAGGAAAGCCTCGTCCGGACGGTTCGACGGGCGGGCCGCGCCGCCTGCCAGCAAGTCCTCTTGGGAATGTTTCACGAGTACTTCACCCTCGGGTCGACGACGGCGTACAACAGGTCAACGACCAGGTTCGCGATGACGATGAAGGTCGCGCCGACCAGCGTCACGCCCAGCACCTTCGGAAGGTCGTTGTTCACGATCGCGTCAATGGCGTACTTGCCGAGGCCGGGCAGCGAGTACGTGCTCTCGGTGAGCACCGCGCCGCCGAGCAGGATGCCCAGGTCGAGACCGAAGATCGTGAGGATCGGGGTGAGCACGGAACGCAGGCCGTGCTTGACGACCACGGTCCGTTCGTTGAGGCCCTTCGCCCGCGCGGTGCGGATGAAGTCCTCGTTCATCGTCTCCAGCATGGTCGCCCTGGTCAGCCGGGCGTACCCGGCCGCGTTCAGGAACGCCAGCGTGATCCACGGCAGGATCAGCGCACCCGCCCACGCCAGTGGGTTGTCGCCGAAGTTGACGTACGTACCACCCTGCACGGTCCAGCCGAGGCCGTAGCTGAAGATCGTCAGCGACAGCAGGCCGGTGAAGAAGATCGGCAGCGACACCCCGGCCAGCGCGACACCCATCGCGGCCCGGTCGAAGATCGTGCCGCGGCGCAACGCCGACACCACACCAGTGCTGATGCCGAAGAACAGCCAGATCACGGCGGCACCGAGGGCCAGCGAGATCGTCACGCCCATCCGGTCGACCAGATCCGGCCAGACCGGGTTCTGGTTGATGAAGGAATAGCCTAGACAGGGCGCCGGGCAGTGCACCGTCGTCGGACCGGTGTCGTAGTCGGCGCCGACGAAGATGGCCGAGACAAACCGCCCGTACTGCGTCAGCAGCGGGTCGGTGAACCCGAGCTTCTCCGCCATCGCGTGGATCTGCGCCTGGTCGGCGGATTTGCCGACGTACCGCGACGCCATGTCCTCGACGGACGCACCGGCGAGCCGGGGGACGAGGAAGAAGATCGAGAAAGTGACCAGGCTGACGACGAAGAGCAGGATCACTGCCCCGATCAGCCTTCGGATGATGTAAGCGAACACCGTACTCGGCCTCGGTGGCCGGGACGCTCAACGCGCGCCCCGGCCACCAGCTGCCTTCACCTACCTTTTACTGGTCGCTGGTCCAACTCAGCCCGAGACGCCCAGGGCGAGGTAGTCGTACTCCGAGAAACCGTCCGTGATGAACACGTTGGTCAGGTTCTTCGGCCGGTAGTACAGACCCTTGGCGACCACACCGGGCAGTGCGAAGCCGGACTCCATGACGGCCCGGTCGACCTCAACCCATGCCTTCTCACGTGCCGACTGGTCCTTCTCGACCATCGCCTTGTCGATCGCCGCGTCCACCTTCGGGTCGTTCACCGTGAAGTTGGTGTTGCCGTTGGGCTTGATGTTGCGGCTGTCGGTGACCTGCTTGAGGAAGCCGAAGCCGGTCGGCCAGTCGGCGGCCCAGCCGTAGACCAACATGCCGAGGCCGTTGGACTTGGAGAACTGGACGTTGCCGGCGTACAGCTTGGCGTAGTCACCGACCGGGAAACCCCGGATGTTCAGCTTGATGCCGACCCGGCCGAGGGACTGCTGCAGCGACTCGGCGGTCGCCTTCTCCTTCGGACGCTCGGACCGGTAGGCGATGGTGGTCTCGAAGCCCTGCGGCTGACCGCACTTGTTCAGCGCTTCCTTGGCCTTGTCGAGGTCACCGGTGTTGTCCTTGCTCGGGTACAGGTTGATCTTCTCCGAGCCGGGGATGATCGGCGGCATCAGGCTGGTCGCGATCTCGCCACCGGTGTTGCCACCGTAGGCGCGCTGGTAGCCGGTCTTGTCCGCGGCGTACTGGATCGCCTTGCGGCACTCCACGTTGTTGAGTGGGGCCACGTCACCGTTGATGTTGGTGTACCAGATGCGCGCACCCAGCGGGTTGTCCGAGGCGTTCTTCAGGTTCGGGTCCGCGAGGATCTTGGCCTGCGCCGCGGGCTGCACGCCGCTGCCGAACACATCGACGTCCAGACCACCGTTGAGCAGCCGGTTGTCGAGGTCCTCCGCGTTGACGTTCAGCTGCATCGTGATCTTGTCCGGCAGTGCCTTGCGGTTCGGGTCCGTCGACTGGTCCCAGTGCTCGTTGCGGGTCAGCGAGAAGCTCTTGCCGAGCTCGTTCGACTCGAACTTGTAGGGGCCGGTCGAGACGACCTTCTCCTTGTACTTCGTACCGGTGTCCTTGGCCCTCGGCACCGGGATCGTCTCCGGCTGCATCGCGAGGTAGTCGAAGTCCGCGAACGGCTTCGACAGCTTGAACACGATGGTGTTGTCATCCGGCGTCTCGATGGCCTTCAGGCCCATCTTGTCCGGGTCGGTGTCCTTGTAGGCCGACGTGTAGCCCTGCAGGTCGAGGAACTCGTTGAAGTACGTCGGGCCGTTGGGGAAGGTCTCGCTGTCCAGCGACCGCGCGACCGCGTACTTGACGTCCTTCGACGTGACGACCGAGCCGTCGTCGAACTTGACGCCCTTGCGGATCTTGTACGTCCAGGTCTTCAGGTCCTCGCTCGGCGTGCCCTTGGCCTCGGCGAGGTCGGGCACCAGCTTGGCGCCGTCCTGGCCGGGCGCGGACGCGAACATCATCAGCGAGCGGCCGTAGAGCCGGACGAAGTTCCACTCGAACGCGTAGTACATGTCGCCGGGGTCGAGGGAGTCCCAGTCCGCGGAGTGCGCCATCCGCAGCGTGCCGCCCTTCTTGTCAGAAGGGTTGAAGACCTTGCCGATGGCCGCGTTGGGGCCGCTGGCCGAGGAGCTGTTGTTGTTGTTGCCCCCCTTGTTGCCCCCTCCGCTGCCACACGCGGAGAGAGTCATGACGATTGCCGCGCCCGCGGCAACCATCGTGACCGTGCGTTGTTTCCTCATCTACAGTTGCACCCCTTTTAGGTTGCTAGCAGCCACCGGTACGGCGGCTTATCCGATGGCTAACGCGCTCGCGGGTCCAGTGCGTCACGCAGTCCGTCTCCGAAGAGGTTGAAGGCCAACACCGTGATGAAGATGGCCAAACCCGGGAAGACCATGAACCACGCGTCGACCTGGTACCACTTGGACGCCTCGGACAGCATCGTGCCCCAGGTCGCCGAGGGTGGCTGGATACCGACACCAAGGAATGACAGCGCCGCCTCGAACAGGATGTTCGTCGGGATCAGCAGCGTCGAGTAGACCAGGATCGGCGCGACCAGGTTGGGCAGCAGTTCCTTGAACATCACGTGCGGCGCCCGTGCGCCGAGGCTGCGTGACGCGTCGACGAACTCGCGTTCCCGCAAGGACAGCGTCTGCGCCCGGATGATCCGGCCGATGTACGGCCAGCTGAAGAACCCGATCACGAAGATCAACACGAAGATCCGCGACCCGTCGCGGCCGAGGCCGAACGCGTTCTGCGGCACCACACCGACCAGCGCGATGGCGAACAGCAACAGGGGGAACGCGAGGAACACGTCCATCAGACGGCTGATCACCGTGTCCACCCAGCCGCGGAAGTACCCGGCGATGACACCCATGATCGTGCCGATCACGACGGACACCAGGGTGGCCGCGAACCCGATCAGCAGCGAGATCCACGACCCGGCGAAGATCCGGGTGAGCAGGTCCCGGCCGTTGACCGGCTCGACACCGAACGGGTGCTCCAGGCTGATTCCGCCGAGCGGATCGACCGGGATGCCCTGGTCGGGGTCCACCAGGTCTTGGTGGAAGGTGTTCGGGTCGATCACGCCGAACGCCCGGTCGAGCAGCAGTGCGGCGAGCGCGGCGATGATCATCACCACGATCAGTACGCCACTGACCATCGCGACCTTGTCGCGCTTGAGACGCATCCACGCGATCTGCCCGAGCGACCGCCCCTGGATGGCCTTCTTGCCCATCCCTGCGAGCGCTGCCTCCGGCGGGGCCTCGGCCGATCCGGGGGAGGCTTCGAGTGGCGCGGTCACGAGATCGGAGTGCGGGTCGAACGGTCAACGCCGGTGACTCGAAGCGGTCGCCGCGACGCGTCTGATGCAGCGAGCTGCACTGGACGCGCGGATCGCGGGTAAGCCATCACGCACTCCCTAGGAAACCGTCCGGATGTTGTCCGGGTCTCACTGTGTGGTCGCCGAATCTAGTCGGTCAACCCTGCTGTCCGAACCACCGGAGGTCACAATCGGGCCACGTCGTTTCCCAAAAAACACGCATCCACATGCGCGCGATTACGCAGTGTGAAATTTCAGGCCCGCGCGAGCCGCCGGATTGTCGACTTTGAACCACCCCGTCTCAAACCGCTGCCAACGCAACAGTTCTGTGCGGTATCTCTCACCATCGCGGGTGACAGAGCGTGTCAGTCGAGCGGACACATCGGCTAATTCCACCCAAACGAGGCAGGAAAGCCGGGCGTCGACCGCGGTTCGCCCGGCCGAAACCCCTTCCAGAACCAGAACGTCCGGAACGTCGACGGTGATCCAGTCGCCCGGCCGCGGGATGTCGTTCACCCAGCGCACTCGTTGGTACCGGCCGGGGCGGTTCTCGGCGAACGGCAGCAGGACGCCTTCTTCGAGGCGCGGCCACCAGGCGACCGGGTTCTCCCACGTCGCGAACTCGTCGGTGGAGATCAGCGTGGCGCCGAGTGATTGAGCACCGAGTCGCTCGACGACTTGGCGGGCGAGCGTGGACTTGCCCGAACCGGATGGGCCGTCGACCGCGACCAGGCGGACGCCGCCGAGCCTCGGCGGCGCCGCCAGAACAGCAGTGACGACATCGGTGACATCGGTGATGTCGTCAGACCGCACGACGTCCGGACAGCGCGCGGGTCAACGTCAACTCGTCGGCGAACTCGAGGTCGCCGCCCATCGGCAGGCCGGAGGCCAGCCTGGTCACGGTCAACCCGGGGAAGTCACGCAGCAGCCGGATCAGGTACGTGGCGGTGGCCTCGCCCTCGGTGTTCGGGTCGGTCGCCAGGATCACCTCGGACACGTCCTGCTCGCCGATCCGGCCGAGCAGCTGGCGGATCCGCAACTGGTCGGGGCCGATCCCGGACAACGGGTCCAGCGCGCCGCCGAGTACGTGGTAGCGGCCCTTGAACTCACGGGTCCGCTCGATCGCCAGCACGTCCTTCGGTTCCTCGACCACGCACACCTTCTGCGGGTCGCGCCGTGCGTCGCGGCAGATGCGGCACGTCACCTGCTCGGAGACGTTGCCGCAGACGTCGCAGAACACGACGCCTTCCTTGACCTTCTGCAGCGCGTCCTGCAGCCGGGCGATGTCCGCGGGCTCCGCGGCCAACAGGTGGAAGGCGATCCGCTGCGCGCTCTTCGGACCGACGCCCGGCAGCCGGCCGAGCTCGTCGATCAGGTCCTGTACCGGGCCTTCGTACATCAGAAACCAGGCAGCCCGAGCGCGCCGCCGAAGCCACCGGCCAGGCCGCCCATCTTCTCCTCGGCCAGCTTCTGCGCGTTCCGGTTCGCGTCCCTGACGGCGGCGATGACCAGGTCCGACAGGGTCTCGGTGTCCTCGGGGTCGACCACCTTCGGGTCGATGGTCAGCGCGGTCAGCTCACCGGCGCCGGAGACCGTCGCGGTCACCATCCCGCCGCCTGCCGTGCCGGTCACCTCGACGTCCTCGAGCTCCTGCTGAGCGGACGCGAGCTTCTCCTGCATGGCCTGAGCCTGCTGCAGGATGTCCTGAATGTTGGGCATTCCGCCGGGTCCGGGTTGCACCGCAGCTCCTTGAGTTCGCGTCCTGGCTTGCAATGTCAAGACTAGTCTCATGGTGTGACGTCCTCGCCCCGCCGCGCCTGTTTCACTCTCGCTGCCGCAGTGGTCTTCCTCGCCGCGTGCGGGACGACCGAGGCGGGCACGCCCACGGCACAGACAACGCTCCCGACAGCCGCCTCGAACCCACCGAGTTCGGACACTCCGGCCAAGCCAATCCCGTCGACCCCGCCGCCGAGTGCGTCACCGCCTGCCACACAACCGCCCGCCACCCAAGCGCCGGTGGCGGCGACGGGCAAAGTCGTGGTCATCGACCCCGGGCACAACGGCGGCAACTCGGCCAACCCGGCCGAGATCAACAAGAAGGTCCCGGCCGGGCGCGGTCAGACAAAGGCCTGCAACACAACCGGAACGTCGACCAACGCGGGTTACACCGAGCACGCGTTCACGTGGGACGTCTCCGTGCGGGTGCGGGAACTGTTGGCCGCCAAGGGAGTCAAGGTCGTGATGACCAGGGACAACGACAGCGGTGTCGGCCCGTGCGTGGACAAGCGCGCCGCGATCGGCAACCAGTCCGGCGCCGCGGCCGTGGTGTCCATTCACGCCGACGGCTCCACTTCCCCTGGCGCACACGGCTTCCACATCGCCTACTCGGCCCCGCCACTGAACGACGCGCAGGATGAACCGACGAAGAAACTCGCCACGACACTGCGGGACGGCCTGCGCACAGCGGGATTCGCGACGTCCACCTACATCGGCACCAACGGCCTGTCGCCCCGCGCCGACCTCGGCGGACTGAACCTCTCGGAACGCCCGTCGGCACTGGTCGAATGCGGAAACATGCGCAACGCCGACGAAGCAGCCGTACTGTCCAGCCCGCAGGGACGCCAGCGCTACGCCGAGGCCATCGCCACCGCGATCCTCGGTTACCTGGCCTAGGCCCTAGATCTTTTTTGCGCCCAACTCCTGCGTCAGCAGCTCGATCGCCACTTCCTCCGGATCCCGTGCCACGATCCGCTCGCCCTCGCTCGGCTTGTGCGAAGCCTCCTCGAGCATCTCCTCCTCTTCCTCCTCCGCGGTCTTCGGCGGAGCAGGGGGGACGGGGGGCGGGAGAGGGTCGTCGGGCTCGGGCGGCTCCGGCGGCGGCGGGATGTCGTCGTGGTCGGTGGCCGGACGCGAGGCCTGGCGCTGTGGCGGCGGGGGAGCCGCCGCCTGGCTCGGGCGCGTCGGCTGCGGGCGTGGCTGCGGTGCGGCCTGCGCCACCTGCGGCGCGGCTGTGGCACTGCCGTGCACGCACGTGACCCGCCACTTGCCGCCGATCACGTTGGCCAACGCCGTGCTGACCAAATCCACGTTCCGGGCTTCCGCCAACCGCCTCGCCAGCGGGGCCGCCGGGTGCGCGATGACGACCGTGTCGCCGTCGACGCTCTGCACGGTCGCGTTGGTCAGCATCGCCTCGGTGCTGCGGCCGCCCGGCAGTCGACGCACCTCCGCGAGCAGCTCCGGCCAGATCCTGCGGACCGCGGCGGCATCCATCGCACCCGGTTCCGCGGGCGGCGCGGCGGCAGCGGGCGGGGGCGCCTGCTGTACCGGAGGAGCCGCGACGGGGGCCGGTTCGGGCGCGGCCTGCCGTGACGGAGGCTGCTGCACCGGAGGAGCGGCAGGCGGGGGCGCCTGAGTCGGCGCGGGCGCCTGCTGGGCCAGCGCGGGGACCGCGGCAGCGGCGACCGGCGCGACCGACGCGCGCCTCTCCAACTGTTCAAGCCGTTGCAGCACAGCGGAATCGAGCGCGGGATCGCTCGGCACCGCTGCGGGCAGGAGCATCCGCGCGGACAGCAGCTCCAGCACCAGCCGGGGCGACGTCGCGCCCCGCATCTCGATGAGTCCGGTGTGGACGATCTCGGCGAACCGGGACAGCGTGGCCGGGCCGAGCCGGTCGGCCTGCGCGGACATCAGCGACAACTCGTCACCGGGAACGTTCACCAGCCCCCGAGCCCCCGCATCCGGGACGGCACTGAGCAGAACGAGGTCACGCAACCGGTCGAGCAGATCCGAGGCGAACCGGCGCGGATCGTGACCGGCGTCGACAAGACGCTCGATCGTGCCGTACACGGCCGACGCGTTGCCCGTCGCCAACCCGTCGACCATGTCGTTGATCAGCGCGATGTCCGTCACACCCAGCAGCGACACCGCGCGCTCGTACGTCACGCCGTTCGGACCGGCACCGGACAACAACTGGTCCATCACGGACTGCGTGTCCCGCGCCGACCCGCCACCCGCGCGGATCACCAGCGGGAACACCGTCGGGTCGACCGTGACACCCTCGGCGGCGCAGTTGCGCTCCAGCAGTTCCCGCATGATGCCCGGCGGGATCAGCCGGAACGGGTAGTGGTGCGTCCGCGAGCGGATGGTGGTGAGCACCTTGTCCGGCTCGGTGGTGGCGAAGATGAAGATGAGGTGCTCAGGCGGCTCCTCCACGATCTTCAGCAGGGCGTTGAAACCCTGCGTGGTGACCATGTGGGCCTCGTCGATGATGAAGATGCGGTACTTCGAGATGGCGGGCGCGAAGAACGCCCGGTCCCGCAGCTCACGCGTGTCGTCCACACCACCGTGACTCGCCGCGTCCAACTCGACCACATCGACACTGCCGGGGCCGTTGGGAGCCAGCGATATGCACGACTCACACTCCCCGCAGGGATCCGGAGTGGGCCCCTGCACGCAGTTGAGCGACCTGGCCATGATCCGCGCGCTGGAAGTCTTCCCACAGCCACGAGGCCCGGAGAACAGATAAGCGTGATTGACCCGACCGGCCGAGAGCGCCACACGCAACGGCTCGGTGACGTGCTCCTGACCGACCACCTCAGCGAAGGTCGCCGGACGGTACTTGCGGTAAAGGGCGAGCGCCACGAGAAAGACCCTACCCAAGCCCACCGACAATCCCGGCGCCAGGACCAACCAGACACAGACAAGCTGGTCGAACCTCAACGCACCCAGCGCTGGGTCGAGAGGAGCTCGCACCGTGGGGGTCTGGGGGCTCGGCCCCCAGAAATGGGACTTTCCGACCCGGCGAAGGTTGCGAAGCAACCGAGCAGGGGTCGGGAGAGGAAAGCGGACCCCGTGCACCTGTCAGAGCCCGCTTATCCTTGCTGCCTTCCGGCCCTGGGGAGGTTCACGAGATGGACACCGCACGAGGTCCAACGACAGTGTAGCAATCCCTCTGGCAACGTCATGAACCGATCAGCGGTTGCACGGCCGGTGGCTGTCCGATTACTCATGGATCAGTTCCCTCGCCGAGGGCACTCGAGAGATTGGAGACACCCATGGCGGCTACCCTGCCCCGCCTGGTGCGCGCCTGCCTCGTCGCGTTAGCGACCGTGGCGGCGACACTGTCGTCCGTGTCCGTGGCATCAGCGGACGTCTCACCGATGATCGTTGGTGGCACCCGGGCCAGCATCAACGACCACAAGTACACCGTTTACCTGGCGAGTGGCTCCACCGGCAGCGGGCAGTTCTGCGGTGGCACGCTCGTCAGCGCGACCAAGGTGGTCACGGCGGCACACTGCACGGTCAGTCGTAGCCCGTCGAACACCTATGTCGTGTGGGGCCGTGAGGACAAGCAGAGCACGGCGGGCACCGTCGCGAGGGTGACCAAGATCTGGGTCCACCCGAGCTACACCTCCGCCACCCGCGGTTTCGACGTGTCGGTGCTGACCCTCGGCACCAGCCTGGCCGGTCCGTACCTGCCGCTGGCCACCACGCAGGACACCGCCCTGTACGCGGCGGGCACCCAGTCCACCATCCTCGGCTGGGGCACGACCAGTTCCGGCGGTTCGGCCTCCCGTTACCTGCTCAAGGCGACGGTCCCGCTGACCTCGGACTCGACCTGCGCCAGCGCGTACGGCACCTCGTTCATCGCGTCGGCGATGGTGTGCGCGGGCCTGCCCAACGGCGGCGTGGACACGTGCCAGGGAGACTCGGGCGGACCGCTGATCGCGGGCGGCAAGCTGATCGGTGACACCTCGTGGGGACGTGGCTGCGCACTGGCCGGGTACCCGGGCGTGTACGGCCGGATCGCCACCTACCAGACCACGATCGCCGCCCAGCTGTAAGAACGTCAGAAGACCGGTTTTCCCCACTCGCCGGTGAAGGCGATCTCCGAGAGCGGGAGCCGCTTGCGAGGTGCGAGCTCCCGGTCTCGGAGATCCGCGGGGACCGAGTCGCGGTCGCCGAGCTTGCCCACCGCGATCGCCACCACCGGCCGCGCCTCCGGCGGCAGCTCGAACAGGATCCGCGCGCCCTCCGCGTTGAATCCGCCCATCTGGTGCGCGACCAGGCCCTCGGCCACGGCCTGCAGCACCAGGTTCTCCGTCGCCAGGCCGAGGCCGTACTCCGAGAGCGGCAGCGTGCCCTTCTCGTTGACGGTCATCGCGATACCCAGCATCAGCACCGCGGACCGCTTCGCCCAGCTCTGGTTGCGTTGGCTGAGCACCTCGAAGAGGCGCTCGTACGTCGAGTCGCCACGTCGGCCCACGAGGTAACGCGCGGGCTGGGAGTTGCCGTACGACGGTGCCCAGCGCGCGGCCTCCAACATTGCCCGCAACTGCTCGTCGGTGACCACCGCGTCGGCGTCGAGCCACCGCGGGCTCCACCGGTCCTTCATCAACGGATGCATCAGATCGCCCAGCTCCACACCGTCAGCGAGTAGGCGCCGAACCAGGACGTGACCACGGCCAGTCCGGTCAGCGTGGCCAAGACCGTAGCGGTCTGCCGTCTGGCCAGGCCGATCGCGATCGGGATCAGCAGGACGAACGCGGGCATCAGCAGCCTGGCCTTCGACGCCATCAGGCCGTTCGAGCCGAGGTCCATGACCAGCACGCCGAGCGCGTAGACCATCAGCGGCCACGGCATCTTCATCCGGAACCCGATCACCACGAGCGCGACCGCCGCGATGATCACCACGATCGTCACGCCTTCGAACACCGACAGCTGCCTGCTCAGCGAGTCCACCATGAACCTCGCGGTGGCGATACCGCCGTCGAAGCGCGAGTCCCAGCCGCGGTCCTGCAGCTTGAAGTACCCGAGCAGCTCCCCGGTCCTGGTGGCCACCCAGCCCAGGTAGCCGACGAAGCCGAGCGGCACCAGCAGGCCGCCGACCCACGGCCGCCAGCCGTCCTGGCGTTTGATCACGGCGACCAGCGTGGCCAGCCCGACCGCGAGCACCAGCGCGGCGGCGGTCGGCCGGACCAGACCGGCGCAGGCACAGGCGAGCCCGGCGAGCAGCCAGTTGCGTTCCAGCACCCCGACCAGCGACCACGCGGCGAACGCGCAGAACAGCGCCTCCGAGTACGGCATGACCAGCACGACACTCATCGGCGCCGCCGCGAACAGCGCGACCAGGATCAGGCCGACCTTGCTGGAGCCGCCCGGCACCCGCCTGCCGATCCTGGCCAGCGCGTACGCGCAGAAGACCCCGGCGACGATGGTGATGGCGAACGCCACGAACAGCCGTGCGCCGGAGGTGCTGCCGAGGGGCACGGCCAGGTAGTTGATCAGCTTCGGGTAGCCGGGGAAGAACGCCAGCGGTGTCTCCGGATTGCGCTGGCTGTAGGCGTCGACCAGCCGGGCGGGCACGTTGTCGTAGCCGCCTGCCGCGATGCCGAGGTACCAGTCCGCGTCCCACGAGGTGAGCGCCTGGCCCATCGGGAACCGCGTCTGGAAGCTCATCCACGCGAGTACGAGCAGTCCGAACTCGCGGATCCCCAGATAGATCAGTCCGGGAGCGAGCAGGTAGGCGACTCTGCGCGCGGTCCACGGTCTGCGCGGTGGCTGTTGCTCATCCGCCGAGGTCGTCACCGGTTGCCGAGTCACCTCCGTTGTGGACACGCGACCAGGCTAAAGGTTGGCGGGGCGAGTGGGCGGCACCACACGAGCACCGAAAGCCGCTACCAGGCGCAGGTAGGCTCACCGTGACGTGGTCTGAAGCGATTGAGGAGAGGGTTGAGCTGCGTGGCGCTCGTCGTCCAGAAATACGGCGGTTCCTCAGTGGAGAACGCCGACCGGATCAAGCGGGTCGCCGAGCGGATCGTGGCCACCAGAAAAGCGGGCAACGACGTCGTGGTCGCGGTCTCCGCGATGGGGGACACGACCGACGAACTACTCGACCTGGCCGGCCAGGTCGCGCCGGTGCCGCCCGCCCGCGAACTGGACATGCTGCTCACGTCCGGTGAGCGGATCTCCATGTCGCTGCTGGCCATGGCCATTCACGCGCAAGGACTCGAGGCCCGGTCGTACACCGGCTCGCAGGCAGGCGTGATCACCACGGCGGCGCACGGCAACGCCCGCATCATCGACGTCACCCCGAGCCGGATCCAGGAGGCGCTCGACGACGGCGCCATCGCGATCGTGGCCGGGTTCCAGGGCGTCAGCCAGGGCACCAACGAGATCACCACGCTCGGCCGTGGCGGCACGGACACCACGGCGGTGGCGCTGGCGGCCGCCCTCAACGCCGACGTCTGCGAGATCTACACCGACGTCGACGGCGTGTTCACCGCCGATCCGCGGATCGTGCCCAACGCCCGCCATCTGGACCGCATCACCTACGAGGAGATGCTGGAGATGGCGGCGAGCGGCGCCAAGGTGCTCATGCTGCGCTGTGTCGAATACGCCCGCCGGTACGGGGTGCCGGTCCGGGTCCGGTCGTCGTTCAACCAGAAGCCCGGCACGGTGGTGACCGGGTCGATCGAGGAGCTCTCCGTGGAACAAGCGATGATCACAGGCGTCGCACACGACCGTTCCGAAGCGAAGATCACTGTGGTCGGTGTGCCGGACAAGCTCGGTGTCGCGTCCGCCATCTTCCGGGTGATCGCCGACATCAACGTGGACATCGACATGGTGCTGCAGAACGTGTCGTCCACCCACACCGGCCGCACCGACATCACGTTCACGCTGTCCAAGTCCAACGGCCCGACCGCGGTCGCCGCGCTCGAGAAGGTCCGCGCCGAACTGGGCTTCGAGCAGGTGCTCTACGACGACCACATCGGCAAGGTCTCGCTGGTCGGCGCGGGCATGCGCTCGCACCCCGGTGTGACGGCGACGTTCTGCGAGGCGCTGGCGCGGGCCGGGGTGAACATCGAGATCATCAACACCTCCGAGATCCGGATCTCGGTGCTGATCAGGGACACCGAGCTGGACGCCGCGGTGCGCGCGATCCACGAGGCGTTCGAGCTCGGCGGCGACGAAGAGGCCGTGGTGTACGCGGGGAGTGGTCGCTGATGGCACCGGTTCTTGCTCTCGTCGGCGCGACCGGCGCCGTGGGCGGCGTGATGATCGACATCATGAACAACCGCCCCGACTTCCCGTGGGGCGAGGTCCGGCTGATCGCGTCCGCGCGTTCGGCGGGCAAGAAGATGACCGTGCGCGGCAAGGAGCTGACGGTCATCGAGATCTCCCCCGAGGCGTTCGACGGCGTCGACGTGGCGATGTTCGACGTGCCGGACGAGATCTCGGCGCAGTGGGCGCCGATCGCGGCGCAGCGCGGCGCGATCGCGGTGGACAACTCCGGCGCGTTCCGGATGGACCCGGACGTGCCGCTGGTGGTGCCCGAGGTGAACGTGGCCAAGATCCACGACCGGCCGCGCGGGATCATCTCGAACCCGAACTGCACGACGCTGTCGATGATGGCCGCGGTCGGCGCGCTGCACCGCAAGTTCCAGTTGACCGAGTTGGTGGTGGCGTCCTACCAGGCAGCTTCGGGTGCGGGCCAGTCCGGAATCGACCGGCTCTACGCCGAGTTGGAGGCCGTGGCAGGCAAGCAGGTCGGCAACCGCGCTGGCGACGTGGCCGAGGCGCTCGAAGCCGCCGGGCTGACAGCCGACTCGCCGTTCCCCGCACCGCTCGCGATGAACGTGGTGCCGTGGGCCGGGTCGCTCAAGGAGGACGGCTGGGCCAGCGAGGAGCTGAAGGTCCGCAACGAGGCCCGCAAGATCATGGGCATCCCGGACCTGAAGGTCTCCGCGACCTGTGTCCGTGTCCCGGTGGTCACCACGCACTCCCTGGCCGTGCACGCGACCTTCGCCAACCCGGTGACGGTCGCCGAGGCGCACGAGGTGTTCGAGGCGCAGCCTTCTGTCGTGCTGATCGACGACCCGGCGTCCGGGAAGTTCCCGACCCCGGCGGACGTCGTCGGCGGCGATCCGACCTACGTCGGCCGCGTCCGTCAGGCGTTGGACTTCCCGAACACGCTCGACTTCTTCGTCTGCGGCGACAACCTCCGCAAGGGCGCGGCCCTCAACACCTACGAGATCGCCGAGGCGCTCGTCGGCTGAACGGGTGCCGGTGACCGGCGGATGAGCATCGCCGCACACGCGGCGACGATCAGTCCGCCGGCACCGGCGCCGACGAAGCCCCAGCCCGGTGATCCGCTGTGGTCCACAACGAATCCGATCACCGGTGAGCCCAGCGCCGCCCCGAAGGTGAACGCTGTGCTCTGCAGCCCCGTCGCTTCCCCGCGCACGACCACGGGAACGAGGCGACTGACTTCCTCGCCCGTGGCCGCGATGGTCGGTGCGCACATCGCGCTGGCAGGCGCGAGTGCGAGCGCGACAATCCACCAGGTGGTGCCGTCCGCGAACAGCACCGGCAGTGTCAGCGTGCCGAGCAGTGCCATCAACACAACCTGTGGCAGTGATTTCCGCACGGCTCCGTGCACGAGCCCGCCCACGACCGACGCCACGCACAGGATGACCGTCGCCACGCCTGCCCATCCGACCTCGCCGTGGGCGCGCAGCACGGCCACGAGGGTCACCTCGGCGCCCGCCAGCACGAAGACCGCGCCCGCGCCGACCAGCAGCACCGCCACCAGCCTGCCGTTGAGCCACTCCCGCCGGGCCGGTCGTTCGCCGACGACCTCCGCCTTGCCGCGCATCGGCGGGTTGACGACGAACAGCGCGATCCCGACGACCATGAACCCGACCGCGATCACCCGCAGGCTGGTCGACGTGGAGACCTGGGTGGCCAGCGCGACCGCGGCGAGCGGGCCGATCATGAAGCTGAGTTCGACGGAGATCGAGTCGAACGAGTAGGCCGCGCGGCGATGGTTCTCCGGCACCAGCGCGGCGATCGCCTGGCGGCCGATCGACATCGTCTGCACGGCGAACATGCCGCCGACGAATCCCATCACCAGCAGTACGGGGAACGGCATCAGCGGCGCGGTCAGCCAGAACGCGGACTCGCCGATGGTGGTGATCACCAGCATGGTGCGCAGGCCGTACCGGTCGATGATCCGGCCGGACAGCGGCGCCCCGATGCCGATGCCGACGGTGGCCGCGCCGCCGACCAGTCCGGCGGCGCCGTAGCCGTGGCCGAGGCCGATGGCGACGTGCAGGGTGAGCGCCATCGATGTCGCGGACGGCGGGATCCTCGCGAAGAACATCAGCACCAGCAACGTGCGGACACCGGGTATCGCCAGCAGCCGTCGATAGCGCTCCACGAACAGTCAGGGGATCATCTGACCACCCGGCGCGGCAACCGAGTTTCCGCGTGGATCGAGGCCGCCCGGGACGATCCGGGCCTGCTCCGGACGCATCCGGACACATCCGGTGAATGTGAACCGCCGTCCGCGTGAACTGTCACACGAATGGACGAGGTCTAGACCAGCTCCCGGTGGGTCACCCTGGGAGGACAAAGCGACCATGGCCCGTCGCTTGTCGGAGTCATCTTCTTGACTTGTTCCAGATTGTGCGGTGAGGAGAGCGATGGCGACACCGACCACCCCGGATCGCGACCGGTTGCTCGCGCAGTTGCGGGCGACGGGGCTGCGTGTGACCGCGCCGCGGCTGGCGGTCCTCGCCCTGCTGAGCGAACGCCCGCACTCGACCGCGGACCAGGTCGCGGGCGGGGTGCGCGAGGTGCTCGGATCGGTGTCCACCCAGGCTGTGTACGACGTGCTGAACGTGTTCACGGCGTCCAACCTGGTGCGCCGGATCGAACCGGCGGGGTCCCCGGCCCGCTACGAGACGCGGATCGGGGACAACCACCATCACCTCGTCTGCCGCCAGTGCGGCCGTGCCGAGGACGTCGACTGCGTGATCGGCCCGGCGCCCTGCCTGTCGCCGTCGGACCTGGCCGGCTTCGTCATCGACGAGGCCGAGGTGGTGTTCTGGGGCCTCTGTCCGCACTGTCAGGCAGGTCAGTGACCCCGCGGCTGCCGTTCGTCGTATCGGGGCGATGTCCTGAGATTCACTCACTCGGGTGAAGGTTCGCTCCGTCGTGGCTGGTTGACGTCCGTGAGCTCACCGTGTCCGGCACCGGACGGTGACCGGGGCCAGGTCGTTAGCACCGGCAAGGGTCGGAACTAGTTGATCAACGCCGGTAATTCGACTACCTGCGGTAAACCGTCGAATGCGACGTTGCCAAAGAACTCTGGCGCGCCTGCTGTGAGCTGGTGACTATGTTCCGGTACTAGCGGAATCCGCTCATTGTTGGCTTGGTCATCATTTGAGCGGGGGGAGGAGTCGAGAATGAGAATGGGATTCGTCAAAAAGCTAGCTGTCATCGTGATCGGCAGCATGATCGCGATGACGGGCGGTGCCTACGCCGACGACTGGCACGGCTCCGGATGGACCGCGACGGCCAACCCCGAGGTGGCCGCCAAGACTGTCCAGCGGCTGCACGACCAGCTGAAGTCGGCGCACGAGGCCGGCGACGTGGCCGTGCTGAAGGGCAACGTCCGTGAGCTGGACGGGGTGCTCGACGCACTGGTGACCAGATCGGAGGCCTGGGCGACACGGGCGGAGACCCGTGACAACTCGGTCAAGGCCAGCGACATGACCAACGAACTAGCCGGAAAGCTCGCCTCGATCCCGGACGGCACGGCCAAGGGACTGCCCGGCCTCGACCTGCTGTCCGGCGTGACCGCGCTGCTGACCTCGCTACTGGCGACACTGATGGACATCGTCGGCAGCCTGCTCGGTGGACTGCCCGTCCCGGTGCCGCTGCCTGTGCCGCCGCTGCCGGTGCCGGTGCCCGCCCCCTGATTCAGCCGATTCGAATGTCCGGCGCGTTTGTGCGGCGCCGGACATTTCGGCTATTCGGACACCGATTCCTTCGCCCGCATTTCCAGGGCCGACCGCAAAACTCCGGCGGCCTCGTACATCGCTTCTCGAAAACGAGTTCCAACAGCAAGGAAACTGGCGTAGCCGTGGATCAGGTCCTCGTGCCGGGACAGCACGACGGGCACACCGGCTTCCCGCAGCAGCGCCGCGTACAGCTCGCCCTCGTCCCGCAGCGGGTCGAACCCGGCCGTCGCGAGGTACACCGGCGGAAGGCCGGACAGGTCGGGCGCCAGCGCCGGTGAGTACCGCGGGTCCGTCTTGTCCTGCTCGGTCGCCGGGTACTGCTCGCCGACCCAGTCGATGTCCGCCTGGCTCAGGAAGAAGCCCTCGGCGAACAGCTCCTTCGACCGGGTCGCTCGCGTCCCGTCCGTCGTCGGGTAGAGCAGCAGTTGGAACGCGGGCTTCGGGCCGCCTTCCCGCGTGGTCACCTGGGCGACCACGGTCGCGAGGTTCCCGCCCGCACTGTCGCCTCCCACCGCGATCGACGACGGGTCCGCCCCCAACTCCCGTGCGTTGGCGTGCGCGTACTTGAACGCCGCGACCGCGTCCTCGACGCCGTGGGGGAAACGGTGCTCAGGTGCGAGCCGGTAGTCCACCGACAGCACACGCACCCTGGCGTACTTGGCCAGGAAGCGGCAGACGGTGTCGTGCGACTTGACGCTGCCGATCACGAACCCGCCGCCGTGGAAGAACACCAGCAGCGGCGAGCCCTCGGGCAGGCCAGTTGGCGTGTACAGCCGCGCGGGGATTGCCCCGATCGTCAGATCCCGTGTGTCCATCGGGCCGATCCGCGGACCGTCCACGAGACCAGCGCTTTCGTCCAATGCGCGGCGTGCCCGCACCGGGTCGCCGCCGAACAGCGACGGCATCCCGGCCAGCTCGCGGGCGCGCAGCAGCAGTTGGGCGTCCAGCGCCAGTTCCTGGCCGTCGATCCGGACCGGCGGACCTGCCAGCAGCCTGCGGATTCGCAGGGGCAGGCGGTACAGGGTGCGCAGTGCCACGCCCTGCGCGGTGATCATCATTGACTTCGACGAGAGCGGCATCGCTCGATCTTACTGCCGGTAAGTTACCGGCCGGGACTGGAACTCAACCGAACTTGAAGTCCTAAGCTCGAGGAGTGGCCATACATGTGGTGGGGATCGGTGGTTCCCTGCGGACGAACTCCCAGTCCGAGCGAGCACTGCGGGTCGCACTGGCCGGAGCGGAGGATCTGGGTGCCAGGACCACGGTGATCACCGGCGACGACCTGGTCCTGCCGTTCTACGACCCGGCCGTGCCCGAACGCTCCGAGGCGGCGCGCAGACTCGTGGAGAACATCCGCGACGCCGACGGTGTCGTGCTCGTCTCGCCCGGCTACCACGGGACGATCTCCGGCCTGATCAAGAACGCCCTGGACTACATCGAGGACACCCGGACCGACGAGCGCGTGTACCTGGACGGCCGGGCGGTCGGCTGCGTGGCCGCGGCCCAGGGCTGGCAGGCGGCCGTCACGACGCTCACATCGCTGCGGTCGATCGTGCACGCGCTGCGCGGCTGGCCGACGCCGCTCGGTGCCGCGATCAACTCAGCCGAGGTGCGCTTCGAGGACGCGGGCGAGTGTTCGAGCGAGTCGGTGGCCACCACGCTGCGCACGATCGGGCGTCAGGTCGCGGAGTTCGCGTTAGGACACTGACGCGTAGCGTTGGCCCTGTCGGCAGGACTCGACCTGAAACGAGGGATCCCATGGCACAAGCGCTGTACACCGCCGAGGCAACGTCCACAGGGGATGGTCGCAACGGTGAGGTGGTCTCGTCGGACGGCGTGATCGACGAGCAGCTGGCCACACCGAAGGAAATGGGTGGTCCCGGCGGTGCGCACACCAACCCGGAGCAGCTGTTCGCCGCCGGGTACTCGGCGTGCTTCCACAGCGCGCTGCGCGTGGCCGCCCGCCAGGTCAAGGTCGAGGTCGGCGAGACGACCGTGACGGCGTCGGTGACGCTCAACAAGGACGACGGCGGCCGGTTTGTGCTGTCGGTCACCCTCGTCGCCCACCTTCCCGGCCTTGAGCAGGGCCAAGCCGACCAGCTGGTCGCGGCGGCACACCAGATCTGCCCGTATTCGCACGCCACTCGCGGGAACATCGAAGTCACCGTGAGCGCCACGGTTTGACCCCACAGACACCGGGTAAGTCTTCTGGTGAGGAGGCGATGAGCAGTGAGCAAGTCCCCGATCACCAGTCCGCTGCCGGAGGCGGACAAGAAGACCACCGGTGCCGTACTGCAGGCGACCCTTGTCGACCTTGTCGACCTGTCGTTGATCGCCAAGCAGGCACACTGGAACGTGGTCGGCAAGAACTTCCGCAGTGTCCACACGCAACTCGACGAACTGGTGTCGACGGCGAGGAAGTACGTCGACGAGGTCGCGGAACGAGCCAACGCCATCGGTGTGTCGCCGAACGGCAAGGCGCGCACAGTGGTCGAGAGTTCCGGCCTGCCGGAGTACCCGGACGGCTGGGTGTCCGACGACAAGACCGTGGCCGCGATCGTCGGCACGCTTGAGGCGCTGGTCAAGCGCCTGCGCGGGCGGATCGACGAGACCGACAAGTCCGATCTGGTGACGCAGGACCTGTTGATCGCCATCGCGCAGGACGTGGAGCAGGCCCACTGGATGTGGCAGGCCCAGCAGGCCTGACTCCGATTTATAGCTGTCCCGCGCGCGTGCTTTGCAGGGAGGTACGCGCGGGGGACAGCTCCATGTCCGCCGCCTGATCTGTCTGCTCAGCGCATGCCGAGCATCCGCAGCACGAAGTACACCTCGATGCCGACCTGCTTGACCATCTCGGACACCACGAGCGAGCCGTGCCCGGCGTCGTAGCGGAACTCCTCGTACTTCGCGCCCCGCTCGGCGAGCCGGTCCAGGTAGTTGTCGATCTGCCGGATCGGGCAGCGCGGGTCGTTCTCGCCGGCCCAGACCAGGATCGGCGCCCGTACCTGGTCGACGTACGTCATCGGCGAGCATTCCCGGTACAGGTCCGGCAGGTCCTCCGGGGAACCGCCGAACAACGCGCGGTCGAACGCCCGCAGCGGCTCCATCTCGTCCTCGTACGCGGCCAGGTAGTCGGCCACCGGCACGCCGCCGACTGCCACGGCCCACTTGTCCGGCTGGGTTCCCGCGGCGAGCAGGCTCAGGTAGCCGCCCCACGAAGCGCCCGCGACAACGCACTTGTCCGGGTCGGCGAGGCCCGTGCTGACCGCCCATTTGTGCACGGCCGCGACATCCGCCAACTCGGTGAGGCCAGGGCGTCCCTCGATGGCGTCGCGCCACGCGGAGCCGTACCCGGTCGAGCCCCGGTAGTTCACGTGCACGACGGCGAATCCGGCGTCGACCCATGTGGCGCGGTACGCGGAGAACCTGTCCTCGTCGGCCGAGTGCGGCCCGCCGTGCAGGCTGAAGACCGTGGGCAACGGGCCGTCCGGCGCGTCCTGCGGCCGCGCGATCAGCGCGTGCACATCACCGCCCTCGCCTGGCACGAAGACGTCCGTGAGGACGACTGATCCCGGCGCCCTGTCGCCTGGCGGCGTCAACAGGACACGGTCGGTGCCGTCCACGTGCAGCGCGCGGATCATCGGCGGTTCGGCCCCGGACGACCACGAGTACTCGATCGTCCCGTCGGGACGGACTCCTGCGGCACCGACTGTCCCGGCAGGAGTGTCCAAAAGAGACAGCGAATCGGTCTCGATCTCGTAGCGGTGCAGCGTGTTGCGTGCCTGGTGGGTGTGGCTGACCAGGAGCGAGCGGCCGTCCGGGTACCAGGCGGCGGACAGTTCGCCCGGCAGGGAGAGCCGGATCTCGGTCTCGGTGTCGGCGGTGACGTCCCAGATCAGCAGTTCCTCGCGGCCGTGCCGCTCGTGCAGGACGAGCAGGCGCGGATCGCCGCCGACCGGGCTGAACCCGATGGCGTCGAGGCCTTTGCCTTTGCCGTCCCACTTATCGGCGACCTTCTCACCGGTGGTGGTGACCACGCGCAACGCCGTGTGCCGGTTGTCGCCGTGTTCGGAGTGCTCGATGGCCAGGTACTGCTCGTCACGCGACAGCGCTGCCACACCCGCGTCGTGCTCGTTCGCGTAGATGACCTGACCGGGCTGCCCGTCACGGGAGACGACGATGGTGGTGCCGTCGTCGTTGGAGATCCCGATCGCGGTGATCGACTGCCCGATCTCGACTCCGGCCGGGTAGCCACGCGGAACCTCGGCGATCGCGGCGGGGGGCTCGGTGTCGACGGGCCGCCCGGCGAACGGCTCGGTCACCCAGCTGCCGAACTCGTCGCCATCGGTGTCGGCGAACCACCAGATGTGCTCGCCGTCGGGGCTGATAGTGGAGTTGTACGTGCCATTGGGGCGGTCGGTGACCTGCCGGTGGTTGCCTGTCAGCCGGTCCCACGCATATGTCTCCCACACCCCGCTGGCGTTGGAGGTGTACACATTGCGGTCAGGCGCGTCACGGGCCCACTCGGGCAGGCTTACTCGGGCGGCCCGGAACCTGGCCCGCCACCGCGCGTCCGCGTCCGCGTCGGTGAACAGGTGCTCCGGCTCCTCTGCTGCGGGATGCTTCGTCACCCCACCGATCCTGCCTCATGGCCCCACCGGTTTCGTTGACACGCCGAATCAATGACCGGCGGTAATCACCACACAGGGCCATTCGGGGCAAGCTCCTCGGCAAGGATCTGATCAACCTTCCGCTCGGCCGCCCGGAGAGCGCGAACCGCGCGCACGACGGCGACAAGGACGAAACCAACGACCAGAACGATCCAAAAAGGAACAACAAACCCGAGAAGTACGAGAAGAGAAGCGGAAACAGCGACAGTGAGAGCACGCACGGCGTGCGGCCAGAAGCCGGGTGTGAGTGTCGAGAGGCTACTCATGACCGGGTCCTTCCCTCGCGGAACGCCCCGTGTTGGACGCTCGTGGTCTACTCGCGTTGATCAGCATGCCTGTTACCCACTGTGAGTTGAACCCTCAACCTTCACTCTTTCGGGTTATTTCACTCTCTGAAACCGATGCCACCTCAGGTCTTTGGGCCCTTCACACCCCGGCTCGTGCGCGGCCGCCCCTCGCGACCACCCACAGTGGCCGCCCCACTACGGACCTGCACCTTTGGGCATGCTCCTGTGCTGCTGTCGTATCAAAGGCGCATATAAAAGCAAGTGTCGTATTAAAGGCTCATATGGAACCAAACTGACCGACCTGCCACATCGTTGTACCGAGAGATAGCGCGCCAAGGTGATCAAGGGGAACGATATGCAGAATTTCGCCGACGGGATGAGCGAGCCTCAAAGCCCGCGCAGTGAGGCCGAACTGGATATCAGCGATGCTGTCCACGAGTCGGCCCGTTCGTCATGCAGTGGAAGGACTGGTGAAGCATCTTACGACGAGGAAATGCCCGCAGAAAGCCCCGCCCGGGTATCCTTACCTGACAACGCGACGATCGCCCAAGCAGCGGCGAAGACCTACGACTGGGCATGGAAGAACCGAGAGCGGATAATCGAAGCAGGTCTGAACGGACTGTCTCCGGTAATCCAGGGTGTCGGCACCGCGACAGGACACGTCCAAACCTATGGCGCAGGCGTTGCCTTGGGTGCTCTGGATGGACTGAACCAGACGGCCACGGAAATAAACCGCGCATACCAGATCTACCGTCACCCAGAGGAAAACCATCCACAGCCCAACTATCTGCGGGCCGGAAACGGTGTCCTCAATATGGCGGGGGCCGCACTATATGGCGCCTCAAGCGCTGGTGTGCTCAACCAGTATGTGGGAGGTGTCGGAGCAGTAGTCCAAGGGGCCTCGCTAGTCGTGAAGCAATTTCTGCGAAAGGACACCGAAACGTACTATCCCGCTTTGCCCACCCACCACGATCCGAGCGTTCACGAGGTGGCCGCCTTGAGAACGAACTCTGCCCAAGGGGAAGGCCGGGCAGCCCGTTCGTCCGGATCGCAGTCCCCGGTCAGCCACGTGGACAGTCAGCGCCCCCAAGCGCTAACGTCCCGGCCCAGTAGTGCCGTGTCACGCAGTCGGTGACGGAAGCGAACACGCAGCCCTGTTGTCTGACAGGGCATGGAAAGAGCCCGTCCACTCTGCAGTGGACGGGCTCTGACCAGCGTCGGGGTGGCGGGATTCGAACCCACGACCTCTTCGTCCCGAACGAAGCGCGCTACCAAGCTGCGCCACACCCCGGCTTGTCTTGCTGGGGATACTCTAGCGGACGTCTGCCCTGGCTCCGAAACGGGTATTGGTTTTTGCTGCTTCGCCGCCGTTCGCCCTGGGTACGAGGGTCAGCAGGCTGGCTTCGGGCGGGCAGGCGAAGCGGACGGGGGCGTAGGGCGATGTGCCGAGCCCGGCGGAGACGTGCAGCCACGTGTGGCTGCCCCAGCGGGAGGCGCCGCGGGCGCGTGAGCGGTCCAGGTCACAGTTGGTGACGATGGCGCCGTAGCCGGGGATTCGGAGTTGGCCGCCGTGGGTGTGGCCCGCGAGGACGAGGTCGTAGCCGTCGTTGGCGAACGCGTCGAGCACGCGTGGTTCCGGTGAGTGGGTGATGCCCAGTCGCAGTGCCGCTGTGGGGTCTGGGCGGCCCGCGATCTCGGTGTAGCGGTCGCGGCGCAGGTGAGGGTCGTCGACGCCCGCCACCGCGATGTTCCTGCCGTCCACGCTCACGATGCGGCGGACGTGGGTGAGGTCGTGCCAGCCGCGTTCGATCATGGCCGCGCGGAGGTCTCGCCATGGCAGGGAGATGCCGTGGATGCGCTTCTTCTTCGCGCTGGGCAGCAGGTACCTTGCCGGGTTCTTCGGCTTGGGGGCGAAGTAGTCGTTGCTGCCGAAGATGAAGATGCCTGGCCGCTGCATCAGCGGCCCCAGCGCGCGGACGACCGCGGGGACGGCTTGCTTGTGCGCGAGGTTGTCGCCGGTGTTGACGACCAGGTCGGGTTCGAGTGCGTCGAGTGCCGCTATCCAGCGTTGTTTCGACTTCTGCCCGGGAAGCATGTGGATGTCCGATATGTGCAGGATTCTCAGCGGGCGTGCGCCTTCGCCGAGTACCGGCAGGGTGGCTTGGCGCAGTGTCCATAGCCGCCTTTCGATCCCCGCTCCGTACGCGACCGCTGCCGCTCCTGCTGCTGTCGTTGCCAACGCGATTCGGCCCAACGTGCTCACACCTCCGAGGGTACGGCTGTTGCCGCGGTCGGTGGCAGCCGCCGCTGGGATGGGTGTCGGCGGTAACGTTCCCACCATGGCTGAGCTGAAGGACAAGTTGAAGTCGGACATGATTGTCGCGCTGAAGGCCAAGGACACGGCCCGCCTGGGCACCCTGCGGATGGTGCTCGCGGCCGTCAGCACCGAAGAGGTGGCCGGCAAGGAAGCGCGCGAACTGACCGACGAGGAAGTCCAGCGCGTGCTCACCCGTGAGACCAAGAAGCGCAAGGAGGCCGCTGAGGCCTTCGAGTCCGCCGGTCGCGCCGACCAGGCGGCTGCCGAACGCGCCGAGGCCGAGGTCATCGCGGAGTACCTGCCCGCCCAGCTGTCCGACGACGAGCTCGCCGACCTGGTCAGTCAGGCTGTCACCGAGGTCAGCGCGCAGGTCGGCGGTGACCTGTCGCCCAAGCAGATGGGCCTGGTCATGAAGGCCGCCAACGCCAAGGTCGCGGGCCGCGCCGAGGGCGGCCGGGTCGCCACGGCCGTGAAGGCCCGGCTCGGCAACTAGCGCCTGTACGACAGAAGCCCACAGGCAGGGTCTGCCTGTGGGCTTCTGTCGTGTTCGGGGGGTTATCCGCCGCCGGGGTCGCCGCCTGTACCGCCGGGATCCTGGCCTGGGCCGCCGCCACCGCTGGGCGGGGTGCCGCCGGGAGTCTCACCGCCGGGCGGTGGTGCCGTGTTCGACGGCGTCTCGTGTTGCTGGGGCGCGACACCGGTGGACACGTAGATCGTGATCGTGCCGCCGGGCAGTTTCGTCCCGCGCGGGGTTTGGTTCACGACTGTGCCTTTGCGGCGGCTGTCGTCACGTTGGACCACGGCCACCGTGTACCCCGCGCCCTGCAGGATGTTCGTCGCTTCTTCCTGGGTCTTGCCGACCACGTCCGGCACCCTCGTCTCCGGCCCGCCGTCGACGTACCTCGGGTCTGTCGGCGGCAGTGGGAGTTCGGGTTCGTTGCCCAGCAGCGGTTTCATTGCCGCGAACCAGGTGCGGGCCGGGATCGTGCCGCCGTAGATGTTGCCGGTGTCGGCCAGTCGCGGCGGGTTGACGTGGACGTTGATCCCGCGAGGTCGGTTGCCGTCGGCGAAGGTCAGCGCGGCGGCCGCGTACTGCGGGACGGCTCCGACGAATCCCGCTGACTTGTAGTCCTGTGTCGTTCCGGTCTTGCCCAGCATCGGCCGGGTCCAGCCGTTGGCCCTGGCGGCGGCGTTCGCCGTGCCACCTGGCAGGTCGTCCTTGCTCAGGCCAGTCACCAGCGTGTTGGCCAGCGGCTCGGCGACTGCCTGCTCGCAGGGCTGCTCCTTGCCCTTCATGTCCACCGGGTTGCCATGGCGGTCGATGATCTCCACGATCGGCGACGGCGGGCACCACACGCCACCGCTCATCAGCGTGGCGGCCACGTTGGCCAGCTCAAGCGGGCTCATCGGGCTCGGGCCCAGCGTCAGCGACGCGTTGCCGGGGTTGCCCGGCTTGCTCCTGAAGTGCTGGGCCTGGGTCTCCTCGCCGGGCTTGGCGGGCTTGCCGCTCATGTTGGACGCCATCGTGTCCCGCATGCCCAGCCGGACCAGCATGTCCACCACCGGGTCGGTGCTGCCGAGCATCTCCTCCAGCCGGACGAACCCGGTGTTCGGCGACGTGGCGAGTCCCTGCTGCAGCGTCATCCGCTCGGGGTAGCTGTCGCCCGCGTTGCCGAGGCAGTACCAGCGGGTGTTGCCGTCGTTGGGCTTCTCGGTCTTGGGGCAGCTCTTCTCGCTGCCACCGGTGAACAGCCGCGACGTGTAGTTGGTCGGCGTTTCGATGATCGAGTTGATGCCCATGCCCTTTTCCAGGGCTGCGGCCGCGGTGAAGATCTTGTAGATGGAGCCGGTGCCGAACTTGTTCTCGATGCCGTACGGCTGCGGGTACTGCGTCTGCCCCTTGGACGCGTCCTGCCCGTAGTCGCGGTTGGACACGAGCGCGACGACCTGGTGCTTTTCCTTACCGGGCTTGACGATCGCCATCACGTTGGCGATACCGTCCGTCGTCTTGGGCACCTGGGCCATCGCGGCCTGCTTGGCCAGCGAGGTGGCGTTGAGGTCGAGGCTGGTCTTGATCGTGTAGCCGCCGATGGCCAGCTGGTCCTGGGTGAAGCCCAGCTTCTCCAGGTACTCCACGACGTACTGGCAGAAGAAGCCCGCCTCGGGGCCCGCGCCGTTGCAGTTCTTCGACGGCTTCTTCGGCTCCTCGGCCACGCCGAGCGGGGTCTGCTTGGCGGCTTCGGCGTCGGCCCTGGTCAGCCTGCCGGTCTCGACCATCGTGTCGAGCACGATGTTGCGGCGGTTGAGCGCCTGCGGGCCGCGCTGCCACGGGTTGAACAACGTCGGGTTCTGCACCATCCCGGCGAGCATCGCCGCCTGCGGCAGGGTCAGCTTGTCCGCCGTCGTGCCGAAGTACGTCGACGCGGCCGCGCCGATGCCGTAAATGGAGTTGGAAAATTCCACAACGTTCAGGTAACCGGTGATGATGTCTTCCTTGGACATCTTCTGCTCGAGCTGCAGCGCGATCCGCGCCTCGCGCAGCTTTCGCGCGATTGTCGGCTCCTGCGCCTTGGCCTGCTCGGTCTTGTTGTTCCGGTAGACGACGTTGATCAAATAGTTCTTCACGTATTGCTGGGTGAGCGTCGAACCACCCTGCTGGTTGCCACCGCTCGTGCTCAGGGCGGCACGGAATGTCCCTTTCCAGTCCACTCCGTGGTGCTCGTAGAACCGCCGGTCCTCGATCGACATGAGCGCCTCGCGCATGACCGGCGCGATCTGCTCGGCCGTGACCGGGATCCGGTACTGGTCGTACAGCGTGGCGATCTGCTGCCCGTCGGCCGCGGTCATCTTGCTGATCAGCGCGGGCGGCACCTCGACCATTTCCGCCTGCGCGCTGTCGATGGTGTCACTGGCCCTGTTGGACGCCACACCTAGCGCTCCGACCACGGGAAACAGCATCCCGGCCAGCAGCACGCCTGCCAGCAGGCAGAGGCTGAGCATCTTGAACACACCGTTCGTGAAGCGCACGAAGGTCAGGGTACCCATTAGCCCGTTCGAACCGCTGGCTACGCTACGCCAATCGCATTGACTTCTGAGCGCCCGTGTGCGAGTAGTCAAACGAAAGTGGGGTGGAACCGGGGGCGTTCGAACGTCGTCAATCTTGTCACGACAGGCAGCTGGAGCCGGGGGGCTTCGGGCAATGGACACGACGGTAGGAGCTGGGGGAGATGTATCAGCAACCCAACAAACCACAGGACTGGCGCGTCAACGCGGCGTGTCGCGGTGACGATCCGGACGAGCTCTTCGTGCGAGGCGCGGAGCAGCGCAAGGCGAAACTGGTATGCGTGGCATGCCCGGTGCGCACCGAATGCCTCGCCGAGGCGCTCGACAACAGAATCGAGTTCGGCGTCTGGGGTGGGATGACCGAACGGGAACGCCGCGCGCTGCTGCGCCGCAGGCCCGACGTCGGATCGTGGCGTGAGCTGCTGGACAACGCGCGCCGCGAGCACGCACCCGAGGAAGAAGACGCCCGCGTCGGCTAGACCGCTCAGCCCTCGCTGAGCTGTTCGCCGATCTGCCGTAGGCCCGCCAGGTCATGCACGTCCGATGGCATGGCGGGCACGCGGGTCACCGGGACGCCGTGGTGCGCCTTGGTGAACCGGGCGACCAGGCGACGTTCCCGGTCGGCGATCGAGACCCGGTCGGCGTGCAGCCGGAGCACCGCCGCGGCCAGCGGCGACTCGCCGCTGCGCTCCAGCGTCTCCGCGGCCGCGAGGGCCTTCGGCCCTGGCAGGTCGGCCAGCAGCGGATGCGTCCTGTTCACCACGAGCCCGGCGAGCGGCATGGACTCACCCGCCAGTCGCTCGACGAAGTAACTCGCCTCCCGCAGCGCGTCCGGCTCGGGCGCCGCGACCACCAGGAACGCCGTGCCGCCCGATCGCAGCAGCTCGTAGGTACGGGTCGCGCGTTCCCGGAACCCGCCGAACATGCTGTCGAAGGCCTGCACGAACGCGGACGCGTCGTTGAGCAGCTGCCCGCCGACGATCGTCGACACGGCCTTCGCGAACAGCGAGAACCCGGCGCCGACGATCTTGCGCAGCCCCCAGCCGCCCGCCTTGGCCGGACCGGCCAGCAGTTTGATCATCCGGCCGTCCAGCGCGGTGGACAGCCGCTGCGGCGCGTCGAGGAAGTCCAGCGCCGACCGGCTCGGCGGGGTGTCGACGATGATCAGGTCCCACTCGCCGTCCGCGGCGAGCTGGCCGAGCTTCTCCATCGCCATGTACTCCTGCGTGCCGGAGAACGAGCTGGAGATGGTCCGGTAGAACGGGTTGGCCAGCACTTCCTTGGCCTTCTGCGGCCCGGCGTGCGAGTGCACCATGTCGTCGAACGTGCGACGCATGTCCAGCATCATCGCCGAGAGCTCACCGGCGGGCTCGAAGCCGTCGATCCGCACCTTGCGCGGCTGGTTGCTCAGCTCGGGCAGGCCGAGCGCCTGCGCGAGCCTGCGGGCCGGGTCGATCGTCAGCACGACGGTCCGGCGGCCGCGTTCGGCCGCGCGGACGGCGAGCGCGGCGGCCGTCGTGGTCTTGCCGACGCCACCCGACCCGCAGCACACGATCACCTTGGTCGACGGGTCGTCGATCAGCTCGTCGGTCTTCAGAGCCGGTGTGGTCACCTGACCCCCTGTTCGACCATGATCTCCGCCAGTTCGTACAGCGCGGCCATATCGATCCCGTCCGTCAGGTCCGGCAGCTCCAGGGCAGGCAGGTCGCTCTCGGCCAGCTGCTCGCGCGCGGCGCTCTCGGCCTGGACACGGATCGCGTGCTCGACCGTCTCGGCGACCAGGCCATCGAGCACGGCACCGTCGAGGTCGAGCCCGGCGGCGACCAGCCCGGCCCGTACCCGCGAGGCGTCGACCCGGCCGCCCGCCGCCGAGGTGACCGAGCGGGCGGGCAGCCTCGGCGGACGGACCCGGTTGACGATCACGGCGCCAGGACGCAGGTCGGCGCCGTCCAGTTCGGCGACGGCTTCGAGCGTCTCGCGGACGGGCATCTCCTCCAGCAGCGTGACCAGGTGCACCGCGGTGTCGTCGGAGTGCAACAGCCGGACGACGCCCTCGCTCTGGCCCTTGATCGGCCCGACCTTCGCCAGGTCGGCCATGGCCCTGGTGACGTCGAGGAACTTCACGATCCGGCCGGTCGGCGGCGCGTCGAGGACGACCGCGTCGTACACGTGCCGCCCGTTGTCGCCGGTCCGCCCGACCGTCTCCTTGATCTTGCCGGTCAGCAGCACGTCACGAAGCCCCGGCGCGAGCGTGGTGGCGAAGTCGATCGCGCCCATCCGGCGCAGGGTCCGCCCGGCGATGCCGAGGTTGTAGAACATCGACAGGTAGTCCAGCAGCGCCGCCTCGGCGTCCACGTGCAGCGCGCGGACCTCGCCGCCGCCGGGCGCGGACGCGATCCGCTGCTCGTCGTAGGGCAGCGGCTGGGTGTCGAAGAGCTGGGCGATGCCCTGGCGGCCCTCGACCTCGGCGAGCAGAACTCGTTTGCCACCGGTCGCCAGCGCGATCGCGAGCGCGGCGGCCACGGTGGTCTTTCCGGTCCCGCCCTTGCCGGTCACCACGTGCAGCCGTGCTCTGGCCACGTGATCGGTCCAACCAACGACAGGGGTGGTCACTGGTCCAGCGTAAATGTCGGATTAACGGTGTGCTCCCGCCACGTGTCAGCTCGTGAGCAAGAGCACTGTGTTGACGACTCCGACGGCCGCCACGATGCCCCACACGACCGGGCCGGGCAGCACCGTCAGTGACAACACGCAGAGCAACACGACGACCGTCAGTGAGATGGCACCGGCCAGCGCGACCGTCGAGTTGGTCGCCCCCTTGCGATCACGGGTCTGTGCCATCGCGAGCAGCACGAGTATCAGCCCACCGAAGCCGATCAGCACGCCAGCGATGACTCGCCAGGTCTCCATTTCTCGACGCTACCCGGCTGCCGGAGACGATCACGAAGCGACACCGGATAGTCTCCGGCACATGACCAAGTGGGAATACGCCACCGTTCCGCTGCTGACGCACGCCACCAAGCAGATCCTCGACCAGTGGGGCGAGGACGGCTGGGAGCTCGTGTCGGTGCAGCCGGGGCCGACGGGCGAGCAGCTCGTCGCCTTCCTGAAGCGGCCGAAGGCATGACCTGGTCAGCACGGCTCGCTGAGCTGGGGATCGAGCTTCCCACGGTGGCCGCTCCGCTGGCCGCCTACGTCCCGGCGACGCAGTCGGGATCGCACGTGTACGTCTCCGGGCAGCTGCCGTTCATCGAGGGCGCTCTGGCCGCGACCGGCAAGGTCGGCGCCGAGATCAGCCCGGAGGAAGCCAAGGCACACGCCCGGACCTGCGCGTTGAACGCACTCGCCGCCGTGCACAGCCTGGTCGGGATCGACGCTGTGACCCGGGTGGTCAAGGTCGGCGGTTTCGTCGCGGCCGCGGAGGGGTTCACCGCGATCCCCGCCGTGGTCAACGGCGCGTCGGAGCTGTTCGGCGAGGTGTTCGGGGACGCGGGCAGGCACGCCCGTGCCGCCGTCGGGGTGGCTGAGCTCCCGCTCGGCTCGCCTGTCGAGGTCGAAGTGATCTTCGAGGTGGGCTGAGCCCCGCCACCTGGGAGGAGAGCAATGGACAGCTACGCCGAGTCGGACTGCCACGAGCTACTGCTGCGGCTGGCCGGTCGACTGCCCGACCGTCAGCTCTGGCGGTTCCGCGACTGGCTCGCCGCTGGTGCCGTGACCGCGCTCGCGCGGACGTTGCCGCTCACTCTTCTGCGAGAGCGTGTCGGGCTCACAGCCGAGGAGTCTCGCCTGCTCACGAACGCGTTGCGGCCCGCAGGCGCTGATCCTGAGCGGCTGAACGCGCTGCCATGGGTAGACGAAATCGCTGAGGTCGACTACACATTCACGTCGGAGTCGCCCGAATGGGTGAGCATGGGTGACTCTGCGGGCGTAGTCCTCGGGGCGATAGTCCGGGACCGCACCGACATCGGTGAGGTTCGCGGGACATGGCGGCTGCCACGAACGGGTGGTGGCGCGGCCACACGCGTCGTCCTGGTGACCGCGACCACGCAGCCCGCGCGGCTCGCAGGCGAGTTGCAGCGGGTACTGCGGGCGCTTGGCGAGCACGAGCCGAGCGTCGAGGTGATCCCGAGGGGCATCCTGCTTCCTCGGTACCACCAGGCGGCACTGGCTGCATCGGTGCCGTTGGCCATGGGGGCGGCAGAAGGGGGCCATCTGGTCCCGAGCTGACGTCCCTGCTCGATCAGCCGGAATGGAGTCAAGTCGTGACCCAGGTCGCCGACCGCGTTGCGCTCCCGATCCGTGTCCATGACCTCTTGCTGGGCCTGGCGGGCAGGTTGGACGACGACGCCCTCACCGACGCCCGCGAGCTGCTGGCCTCGGCGGAGCTGGACCGTTCGCTGGAACTGATCGGCGGCTGCCTGGTGGCCGGGCGGCTCCCGCTGTCGCCGGTGGAACGCCGGGACCTCGAGGCGATGTTCGCCGAGGCGAACTGCGACACGACCCTGATCCAGCAGCTGAAGGTGGACGACGGCAGGGCACGCCCGCCGGTGCACAGGTTCCACCCCGGACTGGTGGACTCCCAGATCGGCGGCGCCGAGGTGGGCGTGAGCGAGGCCGTGCACAGAGTCCTCGAGGTGTTGCCGGACGTGCGCGCGCTGTGGTGTGTCTGGCGGACCACCCCGGCAGGAGCGGTGGCCGGGCCGGTGCCGCACCGGATCGTCCTCGTCGAGATCGGCCCCCGCGGCTTCCCGCCCGCGACGGCGTACCGGATCGAGCACGCGCTGCGCCGCGCCGGAATCCGCGCGGCGGTCGAGGTGCTGCGGGACAACTCGCCGCTGACCGAGTACCACCGCCAGGGCATGCAGCAGGCCCGGCGGGTCTCGTTCGACGGCGCCCCGGTCGAGGAGCAGCAGGCCCCTGCCGCGGAACCGCCAAGGCGGACGTGGGGCCAACAGCGGGAAACGTGGAAGGAAGACGTCGCCCCGCCGGTCACGTCCGAGGAGCAGCCCGCGACCAGCAGCTGGATCCCCGAGATGGACCCGGCGCCCGCGTCGCCGAGCAAGGCCCCGAACCCGACGCCGAAAGAGACCACGAACGTCCTCGACCCGGTGACAGATCCGGTGATCGACCCCGTCGTCGACCCGGTCCCGGACCCCGTGGTGACCATCGCGCCCGAACCGGCAGTCCGCCCGGAGCGGCCCAACTTCGACCAGCCGAGCCTGCGCCAGGTCACCCCGCTCGACGAGCCGGAGCCGGTCACGCAGCCGAAGAGACCAACCCCGACCCCGACGCCATCAGCGGTGTCGGCGAAGGACACCTTCGAGGACAGCGACCTCAACGACCAGGAACGCGACCTGCTGCGCCAACTGCAGGAGGAACTGGCCAAGCGCGAGCAGGCCGAGGCAGCGGCGTCGAGCAACAAGAAACTGAGCTGGCAGACCGACAAGTCCGGCAGGCACTCCGACGCCGAGGCCAAGTGGTCGAGCCCGTCGACGCCGCGAATCATCAACGGCGTCCCGCCGACCGCGGGCGGCTCGGCCGAACCACCGCGTTTCCCACCCGGCGCCTGACAGCCCCGCAGGGACCCCACACAGACGTCCCTGAGGCGAAGGGATCATCGGCGAATCCCGTTGTCCACAACTCGTCGGTAACCCGTTGACCAGGGGTTATTGCCGGTAGACTGGAGCAGGGACGCCCCCCGGGTTGGGTCAGGGCTCCGTCAAAGTCGGTTGGTGGTGGGGATTCCGAGGAGTGTGAGGGGTCGGGTGATGTCTCGGCTCATGGCGCGTAGTGCTTGGGCGATGTTGGTGGCGCCGGTGAGGCGTAAGGCGCTGATGGCGAGGTTGCGCAGGGTGGCCATGGCGCGGGGTGCGGTGCCGGTGCGGACCCGGGACGCGTCTTCGCGGTAGGCGGTGTCGCGGACCCAGTGCAGTCTGTTTTCGATCTGCCAGTGCCCGCGCAGCAGGGCCGCGATCCGGGCCGGGTCGGCCAGGTGGGCGGGGAGGCTGGTGACACCGACCCAGGTGTGGCTTTCGTGTGTGCCGGTGGCGCGGTCGGTGCGGTCGCGGGTGATCCGGAAAACCTGTGCGGTGCCAGGGAAACCAATGCTGTCCGGGGCGGGGAGGAGTCGCAGGGCGCGGTGTTCGATCCGGCCATGCGCTTTCTCCAGCGTGATGTGCTGCTCAGCACGGGCCCAGGGCAGTGCGTGC
>NZ_CDME01000007.1 GCF_000826545.1 Kibdelosporangium sp. MJ126-NF4
ACAGACCAGCGACCCCGGCACGCCTCACACCGAAACCACTGGCCCACCACCACAACCACCCACCACCAAGATCACAACCCAAGATCAACGGTGAATCCAGGCCAAACGCACCAAAGGCCACATTGGTTGCACGGCACAGCCAGGCTGGTCAGGCGCTGTCCCGCTGCATCGCGGCACGCAGGCTCGCCGGGCGCATGTCGGTCCAGTTCCGCTCGACGAAGGCGAGAGCGTCGGCACGGGAACGAGTGTCGGCGGCGACCGTCCAACCGTCGGGGACCTCGGCGAAAGCGGGCCACAGCGAGTGTTGTCCCTCGTCGTTGGTGAGCACGAGGTACTGGGCGTCGTCGTCATCGAACGGGTTGGTCATGCGCGTGCCTTTCCGGTGTCGTGGAGCGCTGTGCGCATCCGGTGCAGGATCTCGTCGAGCAGGTCCGGCGAGGTGGCGAAGTTGAGCCGGGCGAACCCGTTACCACCGGGACCGAAGTCGGTGCCGCGGAACAGCATGACTTTCGCTTCGGTCTGGAAGAACGCGGCGGGGTCGGCGCCGAGACCGAGCGGGCGGCAGTCCAACCACGACAGGTAGGTGGCCTCGGGGGCGACGTGGGTGATCCCGTCGGGCAGCCCGGCCAGTACCCGGCGGCGGTTGTCGGCGAGCACCGCCCGCACTTCGGTCAGCCAGTCGTCGCATTCGGTCCAGGCGGCGTGCAGCGCGGCGACGCCGAGAGCACCGACCTGGCCCAGCAGCAGACCGCGGTGCGCGTCGACGGCGGCCCGCAGGCGGGACGGGCCGATATGCGCGACCGCGCAGCGGGCGCCCGCGAGGTTGAACGCCTTGCTGCCGGACGTGATCGTCACCGTGTGGGCGGCGACCTCGTCCGACAGGGACGCGAACGGGATGTGCCGGTGGTCGTCGTGGGTAAGCTCGGCGTGCACCTCGTCGGCGACCACCAGCAGATCCCATTCCACCGCGAGACGGCCGATCTCGGCGAGTTCGGCACGGCGGAACACCCGGCCGGTCGGGTTGTGCGGGTTGACCAGCAACAGCGCCCGGCACCCGGCGCGCACCTCGTCGGCGAGCCGGTCGATGTCGGGGTCCCACGAGCCGTCGACCAGCCGGAACGGCACCGGCCGGGCGGGCCGGTCAAGCCGGTCGAGCACCTCGAGGAACGGCGGGCACGCGGGCACGTGCACCGCCACCGGCGAACCCGGCCCGGTGCCCAGGTGCAGCACGACCTGAATGGCCTGGTTGACGTCGGTGAACAGCCGCGTGTGTCCGGGGTTGGCGGCGAAGCCGTGGCGGGCGAGCATCCGCTGGGCGAACACCTCGCCGAGCGGGCCGCCGTCGGACTTGTCGTACCAGGCCGGGTAGCCAAGGTCGGTGTCGATCCGCCGGATCAGGGCACGCCGGATCGCCGGAGCCACCGGGAAGTCCATGTCGGCCACCCACGCGGGCAGCACACCGGGCGGAGCGGACGCCCACTTCTCCCCATCGCGTACGGACACCGCGCTCATTGGCCCACCTGTTCCTCCGGCACCGCGCTCTGGTTGCGCGTGCCACCCCACCGCCGCTCGGTCTGTTCGTGGATGTACCACAGGTCGTCCTCGGTGAGCTCGGTGGACACCACCCCGGGAAACGCCTCCTCGAAGTAGATGTACGGCGCGCGGTTGTCGACGTTGGGCGAGTGGTAGTCGAGCTTGTCGACCATGCCGTGGATGCGGGTGATCGGGGTCGCCGGGTGGTAGGTGAGCACGTTGGGGCTGGCCAGGTCGATCAGCCCGTCGTCGATCAGGGCGCCGACCCCGTCGATGGTCTCGTCGATGCTCGACCTGGTCTCCCCGTCGAGTCCGAACAGGACGGACGTGCCGACGCGCAGCCCCGCGGCCTTCACCAGACCCACCGCCGCGCGTACTTTCCCGGCCCAGCCGCGTATCTCGTCACGGCGCAGGTTCTTGTGGATCTTGTCCATCACCTGGGTGGACATCGACTCGATGCCGATGTAGACGTAGGTGCATCCCGCCTCGCGCATCGCGTCGAGCACGGAGGCCGCCTCCTCCGGGCCGCGCAGGGCGGCGATGGTGTCGACGGTGAGCTGGGCGCCCCACTGCAGTGCCCGCATCCGCTCCCGGTCTCCCGGACCGGGCAGCAGACCCCGGTCGTCACTGTCGTCACTGTCGTCGCCGTCGCGCACGGCCGACAGTTCCGCGCAGAACGCCTTGATGTCGCGGAAGTTGCCGCTCCAGAACACCGAGTCGTCGAAGAACAGCGACTCGGCGCCGTAGCGGACGTACTCGCAGACCCTCTCCACCCCGGCGCTGGTGCGGGAGAACCGTTTGAGCCCACCGGAAAGCTTGGCCGTCTCGGAACAGAAGTTGCAGCTGTAAGGGCACGCATTGGAAACCATTACATGCGCGGTGCGCTGCACCTCCCCGGCGGCGTCCAGGAAGATCGGGAACCGGGAGCGGATGGCGAAGGCCTCGTAGGGCGAGGGCAGGGCGGTCAGGTCGATCGGACGCCCCTCCTGCGGGTACGCCCAGGTCTCCTCGGCGGAGGTGAGCACGATCAGCGAGCGGCCGTCCGCTGGCCCCTCGGCCCGGTTCAACTCCTCGACGCAGGCGCCGACCAGGCTGGGGTCGACCACCCGGGTGTCGAGGTCGGTGGCCAGGGACACGGCGCGTAACAGCAGGTCCAGCGAGTGGTAGGCCTCGCCGCGAACCAGCGCGTCGACCACTCGCGGCACCCGGCCGTCGGCCATGACGGTGAGAGTGCTGCTCGGGGCGGTGACCACCATGTCACGTCCGGGCACGGCGGTGATCGTCTCGTCGACGTGCCGCCCGCCGAGGATCACGTACACCCCGGGCAGTTCGGCCTTGGCCAGCGCCGCCAACTCCAACGCGTAGCGGTGCGCCGGGGACACGCTGCTGATCAGCACCACAGCGGGCCGCACCTCGGCGATGCTGCGCCGCCACCGGGCCCGCGACGCGTTGTCCCATACCCTCGGGTCGTAGACCGTCTGGTCGGTGTTCGGGTCGGTGCCGTAGGGGCGGTAGCCCTCCTGCCCGGCGGCGAGCCGGTAGGCGGTGTCCGGGAACTTGGTCCACTCGGGAGCCAGGTCGTTGTAGTGCTCGGCGGACTCCAACGGCCCCGCGTCGTGCACGGCGTGGTGCACGGCGACGCTCAGCGCCGAGTACAGGCACATCGGGTCGCCGGGGTAGGTGATCTCGCCCTCGGACTGGGTCATCACCGGGGCGAGCACGGACAGGACCGGCAGGTAGCGGGTCCCGGACTGCTCGGCGGCCAACTGCTTGGCCAGCCGTTCCCGGCGTTCGGCCAGTCGATCCTTGAACTCGGCGGACATCCCGGTGTTCGCCACCCGGCGCACCCGGATCCGCTGTGCCTCCCGGTCGACGAACTCGATGGCGGGCAGCGTTACTTGGTTGGGCACTTCGGACCTCTCCCCCAGGACCGGCCTGGTGTCGAGGTCCGACGCGGACCCGCTAGTCCACGCCCGCGTACGAGTGCAGGCCGGACACCACCAGGTTGATGAACGTCAGGTTGAACAGCAGCACCCCGAGCGCGATCAGGTTGATCACGGCGGCGCGGCGGGCGCTCCAGCCCGCCGTGGCGCGGGCGTGCAGGTACGCGGCGTAGACGACCCACGCCACGAACGAGCAGACCTCCTTGGGGTCCCAGCCCCAGAAGCGGCCCCAGGCCGCCTCGGCCCAGATGCCGCCACAGATGACCGCGAAGGTGTAGAGCGGGAAGCCGATGATCGTGATGCGGTACGCCACCCGGTCGAGCAGGTCGGCCGAAGGCAGCTTCGGCGCGAGCGTGGCGAACCGCCCGGAGCGCTCGTTGGCCCTGCGGATCAGGTAGAGCGCGCTGGCCACACCGGGTGCGATGAGCGCGCCGGTCGCCGCCGAGGCCGTGGTGACGTGGATGATCAGCCAGTACGACTGCAGCGCGGGCTGTACCGGGGCGGCCTGGGCGTAGAACACCTTGCCCGCGAGCACCATCAGGCCGGTGACGGGCATCAGCACCCACACCGTCATGCGCTGCACCGGGAACTTGGTCAGCAGCACCAGCCACACCACGACCGCGACGAAGGTCGTGAACATGACGTACTCGTACATGTTGCCCAGCGGCCAGCGGGAGGTCGCCAGGCCGCGGGTGGCGATCGACGCCAGGTGTAGCAGCACTCCCAGGAGTGTCAGGGCGACCGACATGCGGGTGAGCCGGTCCGAGGTGGTGCGCTGTGGCCGCTCCCGCAGACCGATCGGGCCGTCTGAGGCGCCCACGGCGGCCCGCGCCGGGACCGCGGTCCGCGCCAGTGCGCTGGACACGACCGACAGCACCATGGCGACGATGTAGATGGCTGTCGCCGTGGTGAACGACCAGTCGCTCAGGTTCGACAATCCGGTGTTGACCGACACAGTCACCTTCCCCGGTGGTGAGCACGCTGACGGCCCACTGTATCGAGGCCACTTCGGCCCTCCCGCACCCGACACCCGTCACCGGTCCCCCTCCCCCAGCAGCGGGAACAGCGGGACCTCCGCGGCGGCACGCAGGTAGTCGGCGCCGGTGGTGCCGCCGGTGCCGGGAGCGGTCCCGATGATCTTGAGGGTGACTCCCCAGTGGGTGCGCTTCATCGCACGCCACCGGCTGTCCAGCCGCCGCATGGCGTGCTCCAGCCGCCGGGTGTCCCCCGCGGGCCTGCGGTCGGCTCCGACCAGGAACTCCTCCTGCAGCGTGGTGTCGACGACCCAGTCCGGGAGGCTGCCGCCCTCGTCGGCCCTGGCCGCCGTCGCCCGCTCGACCAGCCGGTAGGAGCGGGACTGGATCGCGCTCGCGCCGTGGGTGTGCGCCCGGATCACCGCGAACGAGTCGGGCGGCATGGTGGTGAGCACCCGGTACAGCGGCGAGGCGGCCCCGCCCAGCGCCCGGCTGGCCGCGTCGAGCAGCACGACGGCCTCGTCGACGCGGTCGCGCCGCACGGCGTCGGTCGCCTCCAGTACTCCCCGCACGACCTGGACGAACAGCCGCTCGAACAGCTGGATGCAGCGCAGGAACATGACCTCGTCGTGCAGTGCGGTCATCGGCATCAGCGTGACGTCCACCGCACGGCGGGCCAGCGGGGCCGTCTCGGCGTCGGTGACCGCGGCGACGCCCGCGACGGCGTCGCGCAGGCGGGCCGGGTCACGCCGGTCGAGCGCAGCGGCCAGGTCGGCGACGGCGGTGGCACCGCGCGGCCCCACCGGGGCGAAGTCGTCCAGCCGGGTCACCGCGCGCAGCACGGCACTGACCCGGCCGCGCGCGGTGGCGTCCTCGGCGTGGGCGAACTCGCGCACGGCCAGGTCGACCAGCAGGGCGGCGACCAGTCCGTCCTCAGTGCCGCCCGCCGCGGAGTCCACCACGGCGAGCAGGTCGTGCCCGGTGTAGTCGTCGTAGGTCATCCCGCGGTCCAACGCCGCCGCACGCAACCACCGCAGCAGCAGCCAGTCCTCCGGGGACGTCCATGGCGCCAGGTGCCTGGCCTGCTCCAGGCGTGCCAAGGTGCCGCGCAGCCGGGCGGCGAGTTCCGGATCGGCCGCGGTGCGTCCGGTGCACTGGTAGTAGTCGAGAACCGGGCGGTACGGGAACTCGGCGCTGCGTGGCCGCCGCGCCGCAGCCCACACGGCGATCGCGTCCCCGGCCAGGCGCAGGTCAGGGCCGGACTGTGTGATCACCACTTGCGGAGCACGTCGCCGATGGCGTCCAGCGCGACCGCGCCGGTCATCTCCAGGTGCAGGCAGTCGACCTCGTGTTCGTCGACCGGCCCGGTGACGAACGGGGCCCACTCGACCACCGCACGCGGGTGGTTCGGCCCGTGCCGGGCAGCCCGGAACGCCAGCGCGCCGCCGCGGAACACCGACGGCTGGAACTCCCGTGCCACGCGCAAGTTGTTGCGGGTGACGCGTTTGATCGCGGCGATGCCGTCCTCGCCGAGCCCGGCCAGCGGCCCGTCGTGCTCGCGCAGCAGCGCGGCGACCTCCCCGGCGGCCAGGTCACCTCCGGTGGCCGGTTCGAGGCCGATCTCGACCAGCAGCGCGGAGAGGATCTCCTGTTCGAGGTCGGCGCCGGACTCCACGATGTCCTCCGGGGCCGGGGTCGAGTCGAGGAATCCGAGCAGTTCGACCTCGGCGCCGTCGCGTTGCAGCTGGGTGGCCATCTCGTGGGCGACCAGACCGCCGAAGGACCAGCCGATCAGCCGGTAGGGGCCGGACGGCCAGACCTCGCGAACGCGCGCGAGGTAGGCGGCGGCCATTTCCGGGATGCTGTCGGGCAGTTCCCCCTCGCCGGACAGGCCCGCCGCTTGCAGGGCGTACACCGGGTTGTCGCGGCCGACGCGGGTGATGAATCCCGAGTAGCACCAACCGAGACCGGCGGCGGGGTGCACCAGGAAGTACGGCGTCGAACGGCCCGCGCGCAACCGGATCAGCGTGTCGAACGGGTCGTCGTGGCGGTGCAGCCGCGCGGCCAGCGCCGCCACCGTCGGCGCTTCGAACACGCTGCGGATCGACGTGCCGCCACCCAGTTCGGCGCGGATCCGGTTGACAAGGCGGATCGCCAGCGCCGAGTGGCCACCGAGGTCGAAGAAGTCGTCGTCGAGCCCGACCCGTTCCAGCCCGAGCACTTCGGCAAACAGTCCACACAGGACCTCCTCGCGCGGTGTCCTCGGGCCGCGGCCGTCGGCGCGGCCGGTGACGACGGGGGCGGGCAGGGCCGCACGGTCGAGCTTGCCGTTGGCGTTGAGCGGCAACGCTTCCAGTTCGACGATGATCGGCGGGACCATGTAGTCGGGCAGCGAGCGGCGCAGGTGCGCACGCAGGTCCGCTTGGTCTACCGGGCCGTCGGCGGGCACGACGTAGGCGACCAGCCTGGCGTCGCCGGTCTCGCCGGAGACCACGACGACGCTGCGGGCGACCGAGGGGTGCGTGCCGAGGACGGTGTCGATCTCGCCGAGTTCGACCCGGAAGCCGTTGACCTTGACCTGCAGGTCGACGCGGCCGAGGAAGACCAGTTCGCCGTCGTCGCTCCAGCGGACCAGGTCGCCGGTGCGAAACAGCCGCGCCCCTGGCGGCCCGAACGGGTCGGCGACGAAACGTGTCGCCGTCTGCCCTGGGCGGCCGACGAAGCCGCGGCCGGGGCCGATCCCGCCGATGTAGAGCTCGCCGGGGACACCGGGGATCGTGGGCACCAGGCCGGGGCCGAGCACGTGCAGCCGGGTGTTGCTGATCGGGGTGCCGACGGTCGCGCGGCCGGTGAACGGTTCGGGCAGGTCGGCGAGAGTGGAGTACACCGAGACCTCGGTGAGGCCGTAGAGGTTGCCGACCCGCGCGCCCTGGGCCTGAAGCCCCTGGACGAGTTTCTCGCCGAACAGCTCACCCGCCAGTTGCAGCCGCAGGCCGGGCGGGAGCGTGACCCCGGCGCCGAGAACGCCCTGCCACAGCGACGGAGTCGCGGCCAGGACAGTGATCTCGTTGCGGTGCAGGGTGTCGGCCAGTCGCAGCGGGTCGCGTGCCGTTCCCGGCGGGGCGACCACCACGGTCGCGCCCGCGACCAGTGGGGCGAGCATCTCGAAGACCGACATGTCGAACCCGGTCGCGGCCAGCGCCAGCAGCCGTTCGCCGTCGGTGATCCCCATCCGGGCGCCCATCCCGAGCAGCACGTTGCACAGGCTTTCGTGCGAGGTGAGCACGCCCTTCGGGGTTCCGGTCGAGCCGGAGGTGAAGATCAGGTACGCCGGGTTGGCACTGTGCAGCGGCCGGATCCGGTCCGCGTCGGTGAGCGCGGTGCCCGGGTGTTCGGCCGCGGCGAGGTCGTCGAAGTGGCGGCTCGGGACACCCGACGCCGGAACCTCGCGGTCTGCGGTGGTGATGATCAGCGCGGGCGCGGCGGTCTCGAGGATGGTCCGGATCCGTTCGGCGGGCAGGCTCGGCTCCACCGGCAGGTACGCCGCGCCTGCTTTGAGCACGGCCAACACGGCGATGACCATGTCGGTGGACAGGCCGAGGGCGAGCGCGACCACCGACTCCGGGCCAATCCCGTCGGCCACCAACTGGCGGGCGATCCGGTTCGTGCGCTCGTCGAGTTCGGCGTACGTCAACTTGAAGTCGCCGGAGACCAGGGCGGGCTGGTCGGGGACGCGCTCGACCTGCTGGGCGAACAGCTCCGGCCAGCGGGTGTCCGGCAGCGGGGTGTCGGTGGCCGTCCACTCGGCGAGCAGGGTCCGCTCGGCGTCGTCGAGCACGTCGACCCGGCCGACAGGCTGGTCTGCGTCGGTGACGATGGCCTCGATCACCCGACGCAGCCGCCGGGCCCACCCACGCACCTGGTCCTCGCTGAACAGGTCGGGGCGGTAGGTGAACCGCAGCCGCAGCGCCTGGCCGGGCAGGACGGTGATGGTGCTCGGGTAGTGCGCCGAGGCACGCCCGGCCATGTCGGTGACCCGCAGGCCACCGAACTCCGGCACCGCGTCCGCGTCGTCCAACAGTCCGCGTGGCGCCGGGTAGTTCTCGTAGACGTAGAGCGCGTCGAACAGTTCGCCGCCGGATCCGGCGAGCCGCTGCAGTTCGCCGAGTCCGATGTGGTCGTGCTCGGTGAGGGCGGCGCGGTCGTGCTGCAGGCGGGTGAACAGCGTCGCGAACGACTCGGCGGCGTTGACGCGCAGCCGCACCGGCACGGTGTTGGCGAACAGGCCGATCATCGTGTCCACCCCGGGCAGTTCGGGTGGACGGCCGGACACGGTGGTGCCGAACACGATGTCGGAGCGGCCGGTGAGCCGGGACAGCAGCAGCGCCCACGCGCCCTGGACGACGGTGTTGAGGGTGAGGCCCAGGCGTCGGGCGGTGTCGGCGAGCCCGGTGGTGGTGGCCTCGTCGAGGTCGACGGTCAGTTCCTCGGGGACGACGGTCTCCCGGCTGGCGCCCGCGGGGGCCAGCAGCGTCGGTTCGTCGATGCCTGCCAGGTGGTCACGCCACGCAGCCTTGGTTTTCTCCTCCTCACGACCGGCGAGCCAGGTGAGGTAGTCGCGGTAGGGAGCGACGGGGCCGAGGGTGTGCGCGCCGCGCTGGGCGTAGGCGGTGAACAGCTCGTTCAGCAGCAGCGGCACCGACCAGCCGTCGAGCAGGATGTGGTGGCTGGTCAGCACGAACCGGTGGTCGTCGGGTCCCAGGTGGACCAGGGTGGCGCGGAGCAGCGGCGGCCGGGTGAAGTCGAAACGTTCGGCACGGTCGGCAGCCAGCAGGTCGGCCAGCGCGGTCTCGGGCTGGTGCGTGAGGTCGACCTCGCGCAACGGCACCGGCACCTCGGCGAGGACCACCTGGACGGTGTCGCCGTTGCGGATCTGGCGGAACCCGGCGCGCAGGTTCGCGTGCCTGCGCAGCACCGCGTCCAACGCGCCCCGCAACGCCGCCACGTCGACCGTGCCCCGCAGGGCGAACTCCAGCTGCAGGTGGTAGACGTCCGGGCCCCCGGCCTGCTGGGCGTCACGGGCAGTGTCGTCGTACAGCGCGTGGAACAGGAAGCCCTGCTGCAGCGGTGTCAGGGGCAGCATGTCCTCAATGCGGGCCCGCGTCACGGTGTCCCCTCCTCGGCGAGTTCGCGTTCGAGCTGGTCGATGTCGTCCTGGTCGAGTTCGAGCAGGACGAAGTCGGACGGTGTGGCACCACCGGCGCCTGTCTCGCCCGCGTGCCGGGCGAGTGTCTTCAGGGACTGCTCCCACAGCTGCGCCAAGAAATGGGCGCGGTCGGTGTCGATCAGCCGCGGTGGCCAGGTCAGGGCCAGGCGCAGCCGCGGTTCGGCGCCGCCTGCCCAGGTCAGCGCGGTGGCCTCCAGCACGTGCCGCAGCGGACCGGTGGGCGTGGCGGCGAGTTCACCCGCTTCGCCTGCCATGGCCCAGTCCCCGGTGGCGGCCTGGCCGACGCGGCCCGCGTAGTTGAACCCGATCTCCGGGTCCGGGTGGGCGGCCAGCAGCGGCGCGGTGTCGGGATTCAGGTGCCGCAGCAGGCCGTAGCCGAGTCCGTGGCCGGGGGTGGCGCGGAGTTGTTCCTTGACCGCCTTGAGCACCTGGCCCGGGTCGGGCACGCCGTAGGGGCCGGGGTCGAGCCGGACCGGGTGGACGGTGGTGAACCAGCCGACCGCGCGGTGCGGGTCGACTCCGCCGACTGGTTCGTTGCGGCCGTGGCCTTCGACGTCGACGATCACCGGTCCCTCGCCTGCCCATTCGCGTACGGCGACGGCGAGCGCGGTGAGCAGGATGTCGTCGACGCCGACGCCGTAGAGCTGGGGCAGTGTGCGGGTGATGGCCGCGGTGTCGTTGGCGGACAAGGTGATCCGCACGGTTTCGGTGTCGGCGGCGTTGTCGCCTGCCGCCACACGGCGGCGGCCGTACTGCGGTGGTGGGTCCGCGAGCACGCGTCGCCAGTGGTCGAGTTCGGTGTGGACGGTCCGGGCGTGCGCAGTGAGCGCGGTCGCCCACCGGCGGAACGTGGCGCTGACCGGGGTGAGGTTTCCTGCTCCGGCGGCGGCGCGCAGATCCTCGATGAGGACCGACCAGGAGACCGCGTCGACCGCCACGTGGTGGACGACCAGCAGCAGCCGTCCCGGAGTAGTGAGGCCCGCGTCGAACCACACCGCGCGCAGCACGACACCGCTGGCCGGGTCCAGGTCGGCGACGGCGTCCCGTGCGGCCGTGGTGATCACCTCGGGGCCGATGCCCGCCACCCGGCGCAGAAGTTCGTCCACCGGCACGGTTCCGGGCGGGTCGACGGTGAGGACGCCGTCGGTGAAACGGGAGCGGAGCAGGTCGTGGTGGTCCACGAGCGTCCGCAGCGCTGCGACGAGGGCGTCGGTGGTGAGCCCGGCTGGGGCCTGCAGCAGCACCGACTGGTGCAGGTCGGCGGGCAGCGGCCCGCGAGCCAGCACGTCGAGCAGCACAGGCGTGAGCGGCACGTCGCCGACGCCGTCCTCGGGACCGGCCTCGTCCTGCGGCACGGCCGTCGCAGCGACGGCCAAGCGGGCCGCGCTGCCGAGCTGGAACACGTCCTTCGGGGCCAGCAGCAGACCCGCCGCACGGGCCTTGCTCACCAGTTGGACGGAGCCGATGCTGTCGCCGCCGAGTGCGAAGAACGTGGCGTCCGGGTCGACCGGCTCGTCCGGGGCGAACCCGAGGACCTCACCGATGATCCGGCACAGCAGTTCCTCGGCCGGGCCGCCCGGTACACGGGTGGCACCGGTGGGGCGTGACGGCGCGGGCAGCGCGGCACGGTCGAGCTTTCCGTTGCCAGTCAACGGAAGTTCGCCGATCTCGACGAGCGTGGCTGGGACGAGGTAGTCCGGCAGCACGCCGGACAGGTGCTCACGGAGGGCTGTGATGTCCACACCGGACGGTCCGGGGACGACGTAGCCGACCAGGCGCCGCTCGCCGGGGCGATCCTCGCGGACCACCACGGCACAGGCCGCCACCGCCGGGTGCCTGCCGAGCACGGTCTCCACTTCGCCCGGCTCGACACGGAAACCGCGCACCTTGACCTGGTCGTCGGCGCGGCCGACGAACTCCAGCAGGCCGCCGCGACGGCGGACGAGGTCGCCGGTGCGGTACATCCGCGCCCCGGGCGGCCCGGACGGGTCGGCGACGAACCGTTCGGCGGTCAGACCCGAACGGTCGAGGTAGCCACGCGCCAGTCCGGTGCCGCCGATGTAGAGCTCACCCACAGCACCGGGCGGGACGGGCAGCAGGCCGCGGTCGAGCACGTGCAGCCGGGTGCCCGCGGTGGGCCCGCCGAGCGGTACCCGTTCGCCGAGCCGGTCGGTGGCGGCGACGCGGTGCGCGGTGGCGCACAAGGTGATCTCGGTGGGCCCGTAGAGGTGGCGCACCACCAGGTGCGGGCAGGCGCGCAGCAGGGCCTCGACGGGGGCGACCGGCACGATGTCGCCGCCGGTCAGCACCTCGCGGACACCGCCGAGCGCGTCGGCCAGGTCGGCGGCCACGGCGGCGAACAGGCCGGCGGTGAAGTGCACCGCCGTGACGCCCGCGTCGACGATGATCCGCTTGAGCTCGGCCAGGTCGAGCTCACCGGGCGGGGCGAGGACGATCTCGCCGCCGGTCAGCAGCGGGACCCAGATCTCGTAGTCGGAGATGTCGAACGCGTACGGGGCGTGCATCAGCACCCGGTCGCCGGGACCACGGTCCCAGCCCGGGTCGAGGGCCAGGTCCAGCAGCGCGCTGTGGGAGATCGCGATGCCCTTGGGTTCGCCCGTGGATCCCGAGGTGTGCATGACGTACGCCAGCGCGTCCCCGGCGACGGGCATACCGGGCGCGGTGTCAGGCAGCGTGGAGAGATCCTCCTCGTCGACGACCAGGACACGCGCTACCGGCGGGACACCGCGCCGCCGCCAAGCCGAGTCGGTGACCAACACGCCCGCGGCCGCGTCGGCGACGATCCGCCGCATCCGCTCCGGCGGGTGCCCGGGGTGCAGCGGCAGGTACGCCGCGCCTGCCTTGAGCACACCAAGCAGGGTGGCGATCAGGTCCAGGCCGCGGTCGAGCAGCACCGCGACCCGCTGTTCCGGACCGACACCGAGTTGGCTGAGCCGATGCGCCACCTGGTTGGCGCGGGCGTCGAGTTCGGCGTAGGTGAGTGTCTGTTCGCCGGAGCGGACGGCGACGGCGTCCGCACGGGCGACGGCGACCGCCGCGAACACGGCGGCCACATCGCGGTCCCCGGTATGGACGATCCCGGGCCCCTCGGCCGGGCCGCCACCGAGGTCGATCCGGCCGATCGACTGGTCCGGGTCGGCAACGACCGCGCGCAGCACCAGTTCCAGAGAGTCCACTATGGACTCGATGGTGGCCTGGTCGAACAGCTCGGCGCTGTACTCGACCATGCCGCCGATGCCGTCGGTGTTCTCGCGCAGGCTGAACGCGAGGTCGAACTTGGCCACGCCGGTGTCGAACGGGACGGGCCGCACGGTGAGACCGGGCAGTTCCGCCTCCGGTTCGGGCGTGTTCTGGAACGCCAGCAGCACTTGGAACAGCGGGTGCCGCGCGGTGGAGCGGACCGGGTTGAGCAGTTCGACCAGCCGCTCGAACGGCAGGTCCTGGTGGGCGAACGCGCCGAGGTCGACAGCTCGGGCCCGCGTGAGCAGCTCGGTGAACGACGGGTCGCCCGAGGTGTCCAGGCGCAGCACGAGAGTGTTGGCGAACGAGCCGACGAGACCGTCGACGGCCTCGTCGAGCCGCCCGGCGACGGGCGTGCCGATGGGGATGTCCTCGCCGCCGCCGAAACGGGTCAGCACGGCCGCGAGCGCCGCGTGCACCACCATGAACGGGCTGGTTCCGGTGCGGGCGGCCAACTCGGCAACGCCCTCGCGCACCTCCGGCGCCCAGGCCAGCGGCAGGCGTCCGCCGTGGTGGCCGGAGACGGCGGGGCGGGTGCGGTCCACGGGCAGGACCAGTTCGACGGGCGACCCGTCGAGTGCCGCGCGCCAGTAGGCGGCCTGCCCGGCGGCAACACTGTCTGATGTGGACTCGTCGCCGAGCAGGTCACGTTGCCAGAGCGTGTAGTCGATGTACTGCACCGGCAGCGGCGCCCAGTCGGGCGCGTGCCCGTGGACGCGGGCGGTGTAGGCGTCGGCGAGGTCGGTGATCAGCGGCGCCATGGACCAGCCGTCAGCGGCGCTGTGGTGCACCGACAGCAGCAGAACGTGATCGGTGGGGGTGAGCTCGAACAGCGCGGCCCGCAACGGGATCCGGGCGGTCAGGTCGAACGGCGCGGTGGCTTCGGCGCGCAGCCGCTCGTGGAGCGCGTCCTCGGTGACCGGGTACACCGGCAGGTCGACCTCGGTCGGGTCGAGGACCAACTGTCCGACCGTTCCGTCGCGTTCGGCGAAGACCGTGCGCAGCGCCTCGTGCCGGGTGAGCACGTCACGCAGAGCCGCACGCAAGGCAGCGCGGTCGAGCTCTCCGACGAGCCGCAGCGGCACCGGCATGGCGTAGACGGCACGGTCCTCGCTGAGCCGCTCCAGGAACCACATCCTGCGCTGCGCCGACGACAGTGGCGGCAGCGCGGGCCGCTCACGCGCCACCAGCGGTGGCCTGGCGGGTGCGGTGGTCTCGGCGAGCAGTCCGGCCACGGTGGGGTGGTCGAACACGGCCGACAGCGGGATCTCCACGCCCAGCTCGGTCCTCGCGCGGTTGACCAGCCGGGTGGCCAGCAGCGAATGCCCGCCCAGGTCGAAGAAACCGTCGTCCACGCCGACCTGGGCGAGCCCGAGAACCTCGGCGAACAGTCCACACAGGACTTCTTCGCGCCAGGTCGACGGCGCCCGCCGGACGGGACCGGCCTCCGGGGCTGGCAGCCGTTCCCGGTCGACCTTGCCGTTGGCGGTGAGCGGGATGTCCGGCACGAGCACGATCGCCGACGGCACCGCGTACGCGGGCAAGGTGTCGGCCATGTGCGTGCGCAGCTCTCCGACATCCACACCGCCGCCCGGCTCGGCGATCACGTAGCCGACGAGCCTGCGGTCGCCCGGCCGGTCCTCACGCACGATCACGGCACAGCGGGCGACGCCGGAATGCTTGCCCAGCACGGCCTCCACCTCGCCGAGCTCGATCCGGAAACCGCGCAGCTTCACCTGGTCGTCGGCGCGCCCGGCGAACTCCAACTCGCCGTCGGCACCTCGGCGGGCGAGGTCGCCGGTGCGGTACATGCGCGAACCCGGCGGGCCGAACGGGTCAGCGACGAACCGCTCGGCGGTCAGCGCGCCCCGGTCGAGATAGCCGCGGGCGAGCCCGGCACCGGCCACGTACAGCTCCCCGACCACACCGGGTGGGACCGGACGCAAACCTGAGCCGAGCACGTACACCCGGGCACCGGAGATCGGCGAACCGAGCGGCGCGACAACCGGCCCGGACAGCGGCTCGCTCAACGTGGCACAGACCGTGGTTTCGGTGGGGCCGTAGGCGTTGAGCATGGTCACCCGGTCCGACCAGGCGGCCACGACGTCCGGCGGGCACGTCTCGCCGCCGGTGAGCAGCCCCCGCAGGGATGGCCACCGCGCCGGATCGAGCGTCGCGACGAACGCGGGCGGCAGCATCGCGTGCGTGACGGCGTGCCGGGTGACGAAGCGAACGAACTCCTCGCCCGCGCGCTGTTCCGGCTTGGCCACCACCAGTGCGGCGCCCGAGGTCAGCGCGGTGGCCAGTTCGCAGGCGGAGGCGTCGAAGCTGAGCGACGCGAACTGCAGCAGCCGCGCGCCCGTGTCGACGCCGAGCGTCTCGCGGTGCGCGGCGGCCAGCCCGGCGAGGCCGCGATGAGTGACCAGCACGCCCTTCGGCGTGCCGGTGGAACCGGAGGTGTAGACGACGTAGGCCGGGTGGTCGACCAACGGGCCGGACACCGGGACGTCGTCGGACAGCGCCGGGTCGTCGAGCCGCCACCGGGTGATGCCCTCGGGAAGTCGGTCGGCGGCGCCTGCGACGGTGAGCACGCCCAGCGGCGCCGCGTCGTCGAGCAGGAAGCCGGTCCGGGCGGCCGGGAGGTCGAGGTCGAGAGCCAGGTAGGCGGCACCGGCCTTGAGGACGCCGAGCGCGGCGACGATCAGCTCCGGCGAGCGCGGAATGGCCAGCGCCACCACCACTTCCGGCCCCGCGCCACGCGCGGCCAGCAGCTGCGCGACGCGGGTGGACGCGTCGTCGAGCTCGGCGTAGGTGCGGTTGCCGTCGTCGTGGATGACGGCGAGCGCGTGCGGGGTGCGCGCCACCTGCTCGGCGAACATCGCGGGCAGCGTCGCGGGCTCGACTGACGCGCCATGCCACCCCGGTTGCTCGCCAGGCAGTAGCAGGTCGCCGCGGGTGATCGGCCGGTCAGGCTCAGCGAGCACGGCGCGCAGCAGCGCGGCGAAGCGAGCGGCGAGGCGCTCGGCGGTGGCGCGGTCGAACAGGTCGGCGCTGTACTCGAGGATGCCTTCGACGGCGTCGGCGCGTTCACGCAGGCCGAACGACAGGTCGAACCGGGCCTGGTCGAGTTCGACCGGCTCGGCGCGCAGCGACAGTCCGGGCAGCTCAAGGCCGGGGCCCTGGTCGTTCTGGAACGCCAGCAGCACCTGGAACAGCGGGTGCCGTGCCTGTGACCGCGCCGGGTTGACGATCTCGACGACCCGCTCGAACGGCACGTCCTGGTGGGCGTAGGCAGCCAGGTCCGCCGTGCGGACCCGCGTGAGCAGTTCGCGGAAGCTCACCGCGCCGGAGGTGTCGGTGCGCAGCACGAGGGTGTTGGTGAAGAACCCGACGAGGTCGTCGAGTGCGGCGTCGACGCGGCCCGCGATCGGAGTTCCGATGGGGATGTCGGTGCCCGCGCCCAGTCCGGTGAGCAGAGCGGCGACGGCGGCGTGCACGACCATGAACACCGTCGTGCCGGTTTCCCGCGCCACCTCACGCAGCCGCTGGTGCACCAGGGCGTCCCACGACAGGGGAACCTGTCCGCCGCGGTGGCTGGCGACAGCGGGCCGGATCCGGTCGGCGGGCAGCGTGATCTCGCCGGGCAGGCCCGCGAGGGTCCGCGCCCAGTACGCTTCCTGGTCGGCGGCGATCCCACCTGGGCCGAGCAGTTCATGCTGCCACAGCGTGTAATCCACATAGGACACGGGCAGCGGAGTCCACTGCGGAGCCGAACCGGCGATTCTCGCGGAGTAGGCGTTGACCAGGTCACGGGCCAGCGGCGCGGTCGACCAGCCGTCGGCGGCGATGTGGTGCAGCACAAGGACAAGCACGTGCTCGTCGGCGGCAAGACGGACCAGCCGGGCGCGCAGCGGGATGTCCGTCGACAGGTCGAACGCGGCCGACTCGGCGGCGATCAGCGCGGGCAGGTCCGCGACGGACCCGTCCCGCACGGACAACTCGACCTCCGGATCGGCCAGCAGCGCCTGGTAGGGCTCGCCGTCCCGGTCGGGGAAGGTGGTGCGCAGGGGCTCATGGCGGCCGACGACGTCCTGCAGGGCGGCGCGCAACGCGGCCACGTCGAGCGTCCCGGTGAGCCGCAGCGCGGCGGGCATGGTGTACGTCCCGCCCGCGCGCAGCCTGTCGAGGAACCACAAGCGGCGCTGCGCATACGACAGCGGCGGCAGCGACGGCCGGGGCTCGACCGGCCGCACAGCGGGACGAACTCGTTCGCCGCTGCTGAGGCGGGTCGCCATGCCCGCGACAGTCGGCGCGTTGAACAGGGCGCCGAGCGGGACCTCCACGCCGAGTTCGGCGCGGATCCGTGACACCACCCGGGTGGCGAGCAGCGAATGGCCGCCCAACGCGAAGAAGTCGTCGTCCACGCCGGGTTCGACGCCAAGCACCTCGGCGAACAAGGTGCGCAGGACCTGCTCGTGCTGGGTGAGTTCACGCTCGTCGGCGACGGCCTCGCGGATCGGCGCGGGCAGCGCCGTGCGGTCGATCTTTCCGTTGGGAGTCAACGGAAGCGTGTCGAGCGTGACGAACGCCGACGGCACCAGGTGCGCGGGCAGGGTGGCCGCCGCGTGCGCACGCAGCTCGGAGATGTCCACTGTGGATGGTGTGGCGTAGGCGACCAGGCGCCGGTCGCCGGGTTTGTCCTCGCGCACCACGACCACGCACCGGTCCACGTCCGGCCGCTCGCGCAGGGCAGCGGCGATCTCGCCGGGCTCGACGCGGTGACCACGGACCTTGACCTGGTCGTCGGCGCGGCCCGCGAACTCCAGCACTCCGTCAGTACGGCGGCGCACCAGGTCGCCGGTGCGGTACATCCGCGCGCCCGGAGCGCCGAACGGGTCGGCGACGAACCTGGCCGCGGTCAGTCCCGGCCTGTGCAGATAGCCGCGCGCGACACCGTGCCCAGCCAGGTACAACTCCCCCACCACGCCAGGCGGGACCGGACGCAGGCCCGGACCGAGCACGTGGGCGCGGGTGTTGGCCAGCGGAAGCCCGATCGGCACTGTGCCACGCGGCAGATCCGCGCCGGGTTCGAGGCGGTACTCGGTCGCGCTGACCGTGGTCTCAGTCGGGCCGTAGACGTTGCGCACCACCACATCCGGGTGGTTTCGGCGCCAGGTGGCCAGCGCGTCGCCCGACAGTGCCTCGCCCGCGAGGAGCAGGTCCTCGGTCGGCGAGAACGTGGTCGGGAGCGCTTCCAGCGACGGCAAATGCGAAGGAGTCGCCTTCAGCAGCGACGGTGCCGGGACGGGCGGGTCGGCATCGTCGGACAGCGCGCCGATGACGACGGTGCCACCGGCGACGAGCGGGACGAACAATGCCGTGACGGTGAGGTCGAACGACACCGACGAGTGCAGCAGCGTGGTCCCGCGTGCGCTCGGGTAGCTGCTCGCCGCCCAGGTCAGGTAGTTCACCAGGCCGCGGTGCTCGACCACGACGCCCTTGGGGCCGCCGGTGGAGCCGGACGTGTGGATCACGTACGCCGGGTGTTCCGGACGCAGCGGCCGCCGCCGGGTGAGCGGGGCATCCGAGTCGCCGGGAGTGTCTCGCTCAGTGACCACCAGAGTCGGGCGAACATCAGGCACCAGCTCAACCGGAGCATCCGATCCAGTGACCATCAAGGCCGGGCGCGTGTCGCGCAACAGCAACTCGATCCGCTCGGCCGGGTAGCCGGGATCGACCGGCACGTAAGCGGCCCCGGCCTCCAGCACCCCGAGCAAGGCGACCAGCAATGCCGGAGATGGCGGCAGCGACACCGCGACCAGGTCTTCCGGTCCGACTCCCGCCGCGATCACCTGGGCGGCAACAGCTCGGGCACGGCAGTGCAGGTCGCGGTAGGTCACCGTTTCGGCGCCGTGGCGCAAGGCCACCGCGTCGGGGGTGCGGGCGGCTTGCGCGGCAAGCAGGTCGGGCACCGTGACGGCAGGAACGGGCGCGGTGGTGTCGTTCCACCGCCGCAGCCGGTCTTGTTCGCTGAGGTCAAGCAGGTCGACTACGGCCACCGGGACGTCCGGCTCGGCGAGCACGGCCGTCAGCAGCCGATGCAGACGACGGGTGAGCGTCTCGACGGTGCCGTGGTCGAACAGGTCCGCGCTGTACTCCAGGTAACCGACGATCCCGGCCAGGCCGCCGCCGTCGTGGCGTTCGCGCAGGTTGAGCGAGAGGTCGAACTTGGCGGTGTCGAGGTCGAGCCGTTCGAGCCGGGCGGTGAGGCCGGGCAGCCGCAGCGCTGGCTCCGGGGTGTTCTGGAACGTGAGCAGCACCTGGAACAGCGGGTGCCTGGCCAGCGAGCGGGGCGGGTTGAGCACCTCGACCAGTCGCTCGAACGGCACGTCCTGGTGGGCGAACGCGGCGAGGTCGGTCTCCCGCACCCGGTCGAGCAGGGCGCGGAAAGTGGGCACGCCACTGGTGTCGGTTCGCAGGACCAGGGTGTTGGTGAAGAAGCCGACCAGGTCGTCGAGCGCCTCGTCGACGCGACCGGCGACCGGGGTGCCGACCGGGATGTCCGTTCCTGCACCGATCCCGGACAGCAGCGCCGCGAGGGCGGCGTGCACGACCATGAACGGAGTCGTCCTGGTTTGCTTGGCCAGCGCGGTGATCTCGGCGTGCAGCCGGGCGTCCCACTCGACCGGGACCCGGCCGCCACGATGGCTCGCCGAAGCCGGGCGAGGCCGGTCGGTGGGCAGCGGCAGTTCGGCGGGCAACTCGGCCAGCGTGGTGGTCCAGTGGTCGAGCTGGCGGCGGGCGAGACTGTCCGGCCGGTCCTCGTCGCCGAGCAGTTCTCGTTGCCAGAGCGCGTAGTCGGCGTACTGCACCGGCAGCGGCGTCCATTCCGGGGCCTGTCCGTCGCGGCGGGCGGCGTAGGCGACGCTCAGGTCACGAGCCAGCGGCGCCATCGACCAGCCGTCGCCCGCGCTGTGGTGCACCAGCAGCGCCAGCACGTGGTCGGCGGGCCCGAGTCGGAACAGCTCGACCCGCACCGGCCCGGTGCCCAGGTCGAAGCCCGCGGTGATCGCGGCCCGCACCCGTTCGCCCAGCACGTCTTCGGTGACATCGGAGACCGGCAGGTCGACAACAGCAGGACGTACTTCCTGCGCGGGTTCGCCGTCGTGGTCGACGAAGGCGGTGCGCAGCGACTCGTGCCGTTCGAGCAGATCAGCGAGCGCGGCCCGCAACGCGTCGATGTCGAGGTCGCCGCGCAGCCGGAGCACGATCGGCATCGCGTAGACGGCTCCGCCGCCTTGCAGCCGGTCGAGGAACCAGAGCCTGCGCTGTGCTGAGGACAGCGGTATCCGAGCGGGCCGGGTCCACGGCCGCAGCGGCGGGCGGGCGGTGTCGGCGGCCGCGAGGTCGGCGACGAGGCCCGCGACCGTCGGTGTCTCGAACACCGACGCCAACGGGATCTCCACACCCAACTCGGCGCGGCACCGGGCGACCAGTCGGGTCGCCAGCAGTGAATGTCCGCCGAGGGTGAAGAAGTCGTCGTCGATGGACACCCTGGCCACGCCGAGCACGTCGGCGAACAGTCCACAGAGGACTTCCTCGCGGGCGTCACGCGGGCCGCGGCCGGTGACCGGTCCCCAGTCGGCGACGGGCAGCGCGCGCCGGTCGACCTTGCCGTTGGGGGTGAGCGGGAACGCGTCGAGCACCACGAACACCGAGGGCACCAGGTAGGCGGGCAACGTCCGCGACAGCGCCGACCGCAGCTCGGCGGGCAGGGTCGCGGCCAGGCGGGCGCGCTTGGGGTCGTTGGCGAGCGGCCCCCGAATCCCAGCGGCGCGGTAGACACGGGACAGCACAGGGGCTTGGTCGGTGGTGAACACGATGTCCAGCGCGGCGTCACCGGACCACGTCACCAGCGCGCGCATACCCAAGCGGTGGGCGAGTTCGTGGAAGTCCTCAGGGTGCGGAGCGTCCCCACCCAGCCGCGCGTTGGGCACGCCGGTGATCCGCAGTTCCCCGGCCACAACGCCGAGATCGCCGTCCCACTCCATCTCGGTGACCGCGGCGAGGTCGGGGGCTGGCGCGCGACTCAGGACGACCTCGTAACGGTAGTCGCTGAGCTCGTTGCGGTCGCGGCCACGCTTGAGCCGGATGTCAACAGTGGGGAACAACGCGTCCAGCCCGGTGAAGTAGTCCGGATCCACGAGCAGTTCGTGTTCGGTGAGCACGTCGTGGTCGACCAGCCGGGCCAGCCGCTCGGCATCGACACCGGCATCGACGCGGGCCCGCTGCACACGCTCACGCAAGTGGCGCAGCAGCCGGAGGTTGCGCACGTCGCCGAGGTAGAGCGCGCCGCCGTCGGCGAGCAGTTCCGCGGCGCCGCGGACGACACGGTCGAGGTAGTCGAGGTCGGGGAAGTACTGGACGACCGAGTTGAGCACGATGACGTCGAAGTGGCCGCGGGGCAGGTCGTCGAACACGTGCGCGGGCTGGGCCAGCAGCCGCACCCGGTCGCACAGGCGCTCGTCGCGCTCCACCTGGGTACGCAGGGTGTCGATCACGGGAGCGGACAGGTCAGTGCCCCAGTACTCGGCGCACCACGGGGCCACTTCGGACAGCACCAGGCCGGTACCGACGCCGAGTTCGAGCACCCGCCGCGGGTTCAACGCGCGGATGCGCTCCACGGCGGCCTCGCGCCACGCCCGCATCTCGTCGAGCGGGATCGGGGTGCCGTCGATCGAGTCGGTCCAGCCGCCGAAGTCGGTACCCAGCGGGGCCACGTCTGGGGCGGTGTACTGGTCGTCGATCACCGTGGTCCAGTCACCGACCAGGTCGTCGCCGACCGTGGTGGCGGCAGTCTTGTCAGGGACCACGTACGCGACGAGAGCGCCCTCACGGGCAACGACGGCGGCACCGCCCACGCCGGGCCGGGCGGCCAGCGCGGCCTCGACCTCACCCGGTTCGACGCGGTGCCCACGGACCTTGACCTGGTCGTCGGCGCGGCCCGCGAACTCCAACACCCCGTCGGCGCGCCAGCGCGCGAGGTCGCCGGTGCGGTACATCCGCTGCCCCGGCTCGTCGAACGGGCAGGCGACGAACCGCTCGGTGGTCAGCGCCGGGCGGCCGAGGTAGCCGCGCGCCAGGCCAGCGCCCGCCACGTACAGCTCACCCGGCACGCCGATCGGCAGCGGCCGGAGCCGCTCATCGAGGACGTAGGCGCGCAACCCGGCCAGCGGCCGTCCGATCGGGGGACGCCCCGCGCCCGACAACGGCTCGCTGACGGCTGCGGCGACCGTGGTCTCGGTCGGACCGTAGCCGTTGACGAAGTGCCGTCCGGGTGACCACGCGTCGACCACAGCGCCGGTCACGGCCTCGCCCGCGACGACGATGGCCCGCACCGAGGGCAGGTCGTCCGGGGACATGACCTCCAGCGCGCCCGGCGGCACGGTCAGGTGGGTGATTCCTTCCTCGGCAACCAGCGCGGCCAGCGGCGAACCCGGGCGCACTCGTTCCGACGTGGCCGCCACCAGGCAGGCGCCGGAGAGCAAGGCGCAGAACTCCCACAGTGCCGCGTCGAAGCTCGCCGAGGCGAACTGCAGCACCCGCTCCCGTGGGCCGAATCCGGAGCGTTGATGCGCGTCACGCAGGCTGGTGAGACCGGTGTGAGTGACCACGACGCCCTTGGGGCGGCCGGTGGAACCCGACGTGTAGATGACGTACGCCGGGTGCTGCGGCCGCAGCGGAACACGGCGCTCGTCGTCGCTGACGGAGTGGTCGGGGTGGTCGGCCACGGCGAGTTCGGCGAACTCCACCGGGGTGATCAGCAGCGACGGCTGGGCGTCCTCGACCATGGCGGCGACGCGCTCGGCCGGGTAGTCCGGATCGATGGGCAGGTAGGCGGCACCAGCCTTGAGGACGGCCAACATCGCGACGACCAGGTTGATCGAGCGGGGCAGCCGCAACGCGACGAGGTCTTCCGGGCCGGTTCCCCGCGCGATCAGGGCGCGGGCAAGCCGGTTCGCGGTGGCGTCGAGCTCGGCGTAGGTCAGTTCCACGCCGTCGCACCGCACGGCGGGCCAGTCGGGAGTGCGCCGCACCTGGGCCTCGAACAGGCCGGGGATGGTGCCGATCGGCGTGGCCGGGCCGGTGTCGTTCCACTCGCGCAGCACCCGCGCGGTGTCGGCGGGGCCGAGCAGGTCGAACTCACCGAGCCGCCGGTCGGGGGCGGCCACGGCGGCGGTCAGCAGGGCGCGCAGGGCCTCGGTGAGCCGTCGTACCGTCTCGGGTTCGAACAGCTCGGCGCTGTACTCGGCGTAGCCGGTGAGCCCGGCGGGAGCGCCGTCCGCGTCCCACAGCTCGGTGAAACTGAACGACAGGTCGAACTTGGCGCCACCCGGGTGCACCTGCCGGACCCGCGAGCGCAGCCCGGGCAGGTCCAGCTTCGCTTCCTGGTTGTTCTGCAGAACGAGGAAAACCTGGAACAGCGGTTGCCGGTGGGCCTTGCGGCCCGGGTTGAGCACCTCGACCAGCCGCTCGAACGGGAACGTCTGGCGGGCGAAGGCGGCGAGGTCGCGCTCGCGCACCCGGTCGAGCAGTTCGGCGAACGTGGGGTCGCCCGCGGTGTCCGTACGCAGCACCAGGGTGTTGACGAAGAAGCCGACCAGGTCGTCGAGTTCCCGCTCGCCGCGACCGGCGACAGCTGTGCCGACCGGGATGTCGTGACCGGCGCCGAACCGGGTGAGCAGGGCCGTAAGCCCGGCGTGCAGCACCATGAAGACCGTTGCCCTGTGCGCACGGCCGAGGTCGAGCAGCGCCCGGTGCAGGTCGGCGTCGAACGGGATCGGCACGACACCGCCGCGGTGCGCGGCCGTCCGGGGCCTGACGTGGTCCACCGGCAGGCGGATCTCCTCCGGCAGGCCGTCCAGCGCGGCGGTCCAGTGCGCCAGCTGACGCCCGGCGAGGCTGTCGGGATCGGACTCGTCGCCGAGCAGTTCACGCTGCCACAGCGTGTGGTCGACGTACTGCACGGGCAGCTCGGGCAGGCGCGGCGGGCGACCGGCCAGCCGGGCGGCGTAGGCGGCGGACAGGTCGCGAGCCAGCGGCACCAACGACCAGCCGTCGCCCGCGATGTGGTGCAGCACAAGCAACAACACGGCGTCGCCGGGTTCGACTACGTACAGCGCCGCGCGCAACGGCGGTTCGCTGGTGAGGTCGAACTGGGCGGTGACCGCGGCTCGCATCCGCTCGTCGAGATCGTCCTCCGTGGCCGCGATGACTGCCATCTCGACCGCTGCCGTGGGCAGCACTCGTTGCCACGGTTCACTTTCGTTCTCGGCGAAGACTGTGCGCAGTGTTTCGTGGCGGGCTACGACGTCGCCGAGCGCGGCACGCAGCGCCGCCACGTCGAGTTCGCCGGTGAGGTGTACGGCGAGCGGGATGTGGTAGGCCGAGCCGGTGGACTCGACCCGTTCGAGGAACCACAGCCTGCGCTGGGCGAACGACAGCGGCACCCGTTGTGGCCTTGGCATCGGACGCGGCGCGGCAACCGCGGCACGAGCCCCGCCGAGCCGGGCGGCGAGGCTCGCAGGAGTCGGGTGGTCGAACACGACGTCGAGACCGACCTCGGCGCCCAGTTCGGCTTTGATCCGGCCGAGCAGCCGAGTGGCCAGCAGTGAATGGCCGCCCAGCACGAAGAAGTCGTCGTCCACACCGACATGGGGCACGCCGAGCACATCGGCGAACAGTCCACATAGGACCAATTCGGTCTCGGTGGCCGGTGCCCGGCCGACCGGGCCCGCCTCGGGATCGGGCAGCGCGGCCCGATCAAGCTTTCCGTTGCGGGTCAACGGGAGCGCGGCAAGCACCACGATGGCCGACGGCACCATGTAGGCGGGAACCGCCTGCTCCGCGTGGGCGCGCAGCTTCTCGACGATACCATCGGACTCATCGGGATCCTCGGGCACGACATACGCGACGAGACGGCCACCGCGCGACACCACCACGACTCGCTCGACAAGCGGGTACGCGCCGAGGACAGCCTCGATCTCACCGAGTTCGACACGGAAACCGCGGACCTTGACCTGATCGTCGGCCCGGCCCTCGTATTCGAAGCCGTCGGCGGTGGCACGCACGCGGTCGCCGGTGCGGTACATCCGCTCGCCCGGCGCGCCGAACGGGCAGGCGACGAACCGGCTCGCGGTGAGCCCCGGACGGCCGAGGTAGCCGCGGGCCAGCCCGGCGCCCGACACGTACAGCTCACCTGTCATCCCGGGCGGTACCGGGTGCAGCGCGTCGTCGAGGACGTGCGCCGCCAGGTCCGGCAACGGCTCACCGATGGGACTGCCCGGTCGAGCGCCATCTAGGTCGAGCCGGGTGACGTGCACCGTGGTCTCGGTGATGCCGTACATGTTGGTCAGCAGCGGCGCGTCGACGGGGTGCCGGGAGTACCACCCGGTGAGCGTGGCGGCGGCGAGCGCCTCGCCGCCGAAAACGACGTGCCGCAGCGCCAGCGGCGCGTCCGTGCCATCCCGGTCGGCCAGGTCGAGTTCGGCGAACGCTGACGGCGTCTGGTTGAGCATGGTGACCTGTTCGGACGCCAGCAGCGCGCGCAACGCCCGTGCGTCGCGCGAAACCTCTCGCGGGACGACGACCAGCCTGCCGCCGTGCAGCAGCGCGCCGAACAGTTCCCAGACGGAGAAGTCGAAAGCGTAGGAGTGGAACAAGGTCCACACCTCGTCGGGGCCGAAGTCGAAGTGGCGGAACAACCGCGCCACGGCGCCGTGCGCGATCACCACTCCCTTGGGTGTTCCGGTGGACCCTGAGGTGAAGATCACGTACGCGGGGTGCGCGGATCGCAGCCGCACCAACGGCGCGTGCACCGGGTACCCGTCGGCCCGCACGTCGGCGGTGGTGTCGATAGTGGTGACCGGGCGGGCGTCCGCCACCATCGTGGCGACCCGCGCGGGCGGTGTTTGTTCGTCGATCGGCAGGTACGCGGCGCCGGACTTGAGCACGGCGAGGATGGCGACGACCTGCTCGACCGAGCGTGGCAGCACGAGCGCGACCAGCCGCTCCGGCGCGGCTCCGCGTTCGATCAGCTTGTGGGCCAACCGGTTTGCCCACTCGTCGAGCTCGCGGTAGGTCAGCCGTTGGCCCGTGTGCACGACGGCGGTGGCGTCCGGGGTGCGGTCCACTTGGGCGGCGAACAGCGCGGGCAGGGTTGTGGTGTCCGGCAATGGTGTGATGATGGGCACGGCCTGCGGAGGCGCGGTGGACAGACCGGTGGCGCCGATCGGGGCGTCGGGATTTATGAGCAGGGAGGCCAGGAATCCGGTGAATCCCGCACGCAGGGCGGCGACTTCGTCGGCGGTGTGGGCCAACGGGTTGCCCTCGAAGGCGATCCGCAGCGCGCCCGGGTCGGCCGCTCCGCCGACGGTGATCATCAGGTCGTCGACCGGGCCGCTGGACCCGGGGTGGATCCGCGCCGGGTGTGGCCCGAAGCACAGTTCCCGGTCGACCGGGAGGATGTTGACCGCGGGGCCGAACAGCCGCCGGGTCTGCGTCGGGACACCCACCGCGGCGCGCACGTCCTCGCCGCGGAAACGTTGGTGGCGCACCAGTGCGCTGAGTTCACCGCGCACCTGGCGGGCCAGGTCGCCGAAAGTCTGGTCGGGACGAACCGAGATCCGCAGCGGCAGCACGTTGGACGCCATGCCCGGCGTGGACTGACCGAGCGCGCCGCGCCTCCCGGTAACCGGAAAACCGAGCACGAGCTCGCGGACACCGCGACGGCGGGCCAGATACGCACTTACGGCGGCGGTGAGCACCGTGGCTCTGGTGGTGCGCATGCCATCGGCCACCGCGTCAAGCCGGGCGACGATCTGCGGATCCAGCACCGAGACATCGCGGACCGCCTCGGCCCACGACGCCACCCGACGGTCAGGCAGGGCGAGCAGGTCGGGGTCGTCGGCGAAGCGCTGCCGCCAGTACTCGCGATCCCGTTCGTACTGCGGGGAATCCCGGTAGGCCCGGTCGTCGGCGACGAACTCTGCCAAGGAAGCGAATCCGGTCGGCGGCGGCTCCGCTCCGGCGACGAGCGCGGTGTAGGTGTCGGCGATCTTGCCGACAAGCAAACCGAATGCGAACGCGTCGAGGACAATGTGATGCCCCCGCAACGAGAACAGGTACGCGTCCGGCGCCGTCCGCACCAGCGCGACGGCAAACATGGGACCATCGGTCAAATCCACCGAACGGGCGAGTTCCGCGCGCATCCAGTCGAACGCCTCGGCCTCTGTGGACTCCTGATAGCGCAACCCATACCACACCGGCGGGTGCGAACGCTGTTCGAGTTCACCATCCACAGTGGATACGAACCTGACGTGCAGTGCCTGCGCCGCGTCAAGGACGTACCGGGCGGCGCGTTCGAACAGCGCGACGTCGAGCTCGCCGCGGATCTCCACATGCCCGCTGACCGCGAAGACGGCGCTGTCGCCCACCAGGCGCTGCGCGAACCAAATCCCTTGCTGCGCAGCGGACAACGGCAAGCCAGCACGCATCGACAAACTCCCCCTGCTCCCCCATGTGCACGCTCACGGCGACTGCGCGGCGCGGCACCCGTAGACACCCCAGCGTCTTCTTCCACCCTCGTGACAACCCTAAGCATCTCGATGTCGCGAAAACAAGGCCCGAGTGGAACCTCTGGGAGCGTGTACAGTCGGTCCCGGAAGTTGCCGAGCGGGCTCCTGGGGGATCACGAAAACGGCCGCCGTACTCGTGCGCCCTGTCCCAGGCTGTCCGCGACCCGAACGAAGGGCGTCCTGGTGGCGAACCTCCCTGGGCAGAACCGGACTGTCGCCGAGGCGGTACGGGCACACGCCGCGCGTGACCCGCTGGCCCGCGCGTTCGGCTTTGTCGACTACGACACAGGTTCCGACACCGAGTGGTTCACCTACGGCGATCTCGACACGCGCGCGAGGGCGGTCGCGGCCAGGCTGGCCGAAGATCTCTCGCCGGGCGACCGGGCGCTGATCCTTTTGCCGTCTGGCCTGGACTACGTGGTGGCGTTCCTGGGTTGCCGCTACGCCGGAGTGGTCGCCGTACCGGCGTTTCCCCCGGAAGCACACCGCCGTCACGACCGTCTGGACGGGATGGCCGCCGACGCCTCGGCCGCCGCCGTGCTCACGTCCACCGCACGGTTGAGTGCTGTGCGTGCATGGGCCGACATGTATCCGGAACCTCTGCCACCACTGGTGTCGACCGTCGACAATGTCCCGCTCGACCTGGCGCGGGACTGGCGTGAACCGCCGGTCGACGACGGCCCTGCCTACCTGCAGTACACATCGGGCTCCACCGGCACACCGCGCGGTGTCCGCGTCTCCGACGCCAACCTGCTCGTCCAATCGGCCCAACTGGCCGAGGCGTACCAACTGGACTCCGACGACGTCGTGGTGAGCTGGCTACCGCTGTTCCATGACTTCGGTCTCATCGCGATGACCGTCGTGCCACTGGTGCTCGGCGCCGCGACCGTCCACATGTCACCGATGTCGTTCCTGGCCGACCCGGCCCGGTGGCTGCGCCTGGCCACCGAACACCGCGCAACCCTCATGGGCGCCCCGAATTTCGGCTACGAGCTGTGCGTCGAACGCGCCGCCGACACCCAGGGCCTTGACCTGTCGGGCATTCGGGTGTTGATGAACGGCGCCGAGCCCGTGCGGGGCGCGACCGTCACCGCCTTCGACGAGGCGTTCGCCCGGCACGGACTGCGGCCGGGCACCACCCGGCCCGCCTACGGGCTCGCCGAGGCCACTCTCGTGATCAGCACCAAGGACACGATCGCGCCGGTTCCCGCGCTGACAGTCGACCGGGAGGCGTTGGGCGCGGGCAAAGTACTCGTCGTCGACCCGGGCTCGCCGGGTGCAGCGGACGTGGTCTGCTGCGGGACTCCGGTCACCGACATGGACATCAGGATCGTCGACCCGGCCACCGCCACGGAGTCCGCCGAGGACGAGGTCGGCGAGGTGTGGGTACGCGGCCCGATCATCGCCGACGGCTACCACGGCCACCGCTCCGCCACGGCGGAAACGTTCGGCGCCGTGATCGTCAAACCCGGGCTCGCCGACACGGGCGAAGGCCCGTTCCTGCGCACCGGCGACCTCGGTTTCCTCAACGGTGGGGCCGTCTACGTCGCGGGCAGGCTCAAGGACCTGGTCATCGTCGACGGCCGCAACCACCACCCGCAGGACGTCGAGTCCACCGTCGAGCGCGCGTTCGGCGACCGCGGTGTGGAGACGGCGATCGCCTTCGGTGTCGACGTCGACGATCGGGAACATCTCGTGGTCGTCGTGGAACTCGACCACACCACCCGACGCGGAACGCTGGACGAGCTGACGGCCGGAGTACGCGCGGAGATCTCCGCCGAACACGGCGTCGGCGTGCACGAGGTGGTGTTCGTACGGCGCCGCACCGCGCCGAGGACCACCAGCGGCAAGATCCAGCGCCGGGACTGCCGTGCCCGCTACCTCGCCGGTGAGCTGCGTGTGGTGACCGCGTGAGCCCCGACTGGGTGAGCTGGCTGCTCGGCCGGGTCGCCGAGTGCACCGGCGGCAGCGCGGACGCGGTCGACCGCGGTGCCCCGTTCGCCTCGTTGGGCCTGACGTCCGCCGACGGCGTGCGTATCGCGGGCGAGCTCGCGGAGCGCCTGGGCAGGCCGTTGCCGCCGTACGTGTTCTGGGAGCACCCGACTGTGGACGCCCTGGTGCGGCACCTCAGCGCGCCCGTGCCCGAGCGCCCGCGCGCACAACCCGCGCCGGACGCGGACACGCCCATCGCGGTGATCGGCATCGGCTGTCGCCTGCCCGGCGGCGTGGACTCGCCCGAGCGGTTCTGGGATCTGCTGATCGACGGCCGTGACGCGATCACCGAGGTCCCCGCCGACCGGTGGGACGTCAGCGCCTACCACCACCCCGACTCGGCTGTCCCTGGCAAGACCACCAGCAAGTGGGGCGGGTTTCTCGACTCTGTCGACCGGTTCGACGCCGGGTTCTTCGGCATCTCCGCGCGTGAGGCGTCGACCATGGACCCCCAGCAGCGACTGTTGCTTGAGGTCGTGTGGGAGGCGGTCGAACGGGCAGGCTTGTCGGTGGCGGCGTTCCACGGCAGCGACACTGGTGTGTTCGTCGGCGTCTGCACCGATGACTACGCCCATCTGCTGTTCCGCGACCCGGCGGCGGTCGACGCGTTCACCGGGACGGGCGCGGCGAACTCGATCATCGCGAACCGGGTCTCCTACGCGTTCGACCTCGACGGTCCCAGCCTCGCGGTCGACACCGCGTGCTCGTCGTCGCTGACGGCCGTGCACCTGGCGGTGGCGGCGCTGCGCCGGGGCGAGTGCGCGATGGCGGTCGCCGGGGGCACCAATCTGGTGCTGGAACCGGGCATCTTCATCAACTTCAGCAAGGCCGGGGTGCTGGCCGCCGACGGCCGCTGCAAGACCTTCGACGCCGCCGCCGACGGGTACGTGCGGGCCGAGGGCGTGGCCGCGGTCGTGCTCAAGCCACTGGACCGTGCGCTCGCCGACGGCGATCCAGTGCTGGCGGTGATCCGTGGCAGTGCGGTGCGCCACGACGGACGCACCAACGGCCTCATGTCGCCCAACCCGGCCACCCAGGCCGCGTTGCTCCGTGCCGTTTATCACAGCTCTGGGATCGCTCCCGGCGAGGTTGACTTCGTCGAGGCGCACGGCACCGGCACCAGCCTCGGCGACCAGATGGAAGCAAGGGCGCTGGGCGAGGTGCTGGGCGAGGGCCGCGACGAGCCGCTGGTGATCGGCTCGGTCAAGTCGAACATCGGGCACACCGAGGGCGCGGCGGGCATCGTCGGGCTGATCAAGGCCGTGTTGGCCCTGGTGCACCGCACCGTCCCGGCCACCCTGCACCAGCACGTGCCCAACCCGGACATCGACTTCGCGGGAACCGGGCTGCTGGTGGCGGACAAACCCGTACGGCTTGCCGAGCGCGACCGGCCGCTGCGCGCGGGCGTCAGCTCGTTTGGCTTCGGCGGCGCCAACGCCCACGTAGTCCTCGAAGAGGCTCCCAAGTCCGCAGATCCCAGCCCCGAGTCGGACGGCCCGCACCTGCTGCTGCTCTCCGCCAAGGACAGGGCCGCGCTGACGCGCTACGCCGATCGGCTCGCCGAGGCTGTCGCCGGGCCCGCGGCACTGAGCGACCTGTCGTTCACGACTGTGCGGCGGCGTCCGCACCTGACCGAGCGGCTGGCCGTGGCGGGCGCGGACCGGGCCGAGTTGGCGCGGGCGCTGGCCGACTTCGCCGCGAACCGCGCCTCCCCGGTCGAGCACGGCCGGGCCGACCTGGCCGGACACGGTGTCGTCCTGTGCTTCGGCGGCCAGGGCGGGCAATGGGTGGGCATGGGCCGTGACCTGCTGCGCACCGAGCCGGTGTTCGCCGCCGCGCTCAACGCGCTCGAACCGCTCATCGCCGCCGAGGCCGGGTTCAGCCTGCTGGAGCGGCTGCGCGACGCCGACACTGTCGAACGCGACCCTGGCCGCGCCCAACCGATGATCTTCGCCGTGCAGGTGGCCTACGCCCGTTGGCTCGCGCACGCCGGGATCCGGCCCGCCGCGGTGCTCGGGCACAGCATGGGCGAGGTCGCCGCCGCGTGCGTCGCCGGTGTTCTGCCGCTGGCGGACGCGGTGCGGGTGATCTGCCTGCGGTCTCGGCTGTTGGCGCGTACCGCGGGCACCGGCGCGATGCTGGTGGTCGAACTGGCCGCCGAGCGCGCCGCCGCGTACAGCGACCGGGTCGCCGTGGCGGCGTACTCCGCACCGGGCGAGGTGGTGCTCAGCGGCGATCGGGACGCGCTCACCGAGCTCGCCGCCGACCTCGCCCGCGACGGTGTCGACCACAACTGGGTGGAGATCGACGCGTCCTCGCACAGCCCACTGGTCGATCCGGTGCTCGACGACCTGCGCGCGGGCCTCGGCGAACTGGAACCGCGTCGCGCCAAGGTCACCTGGTACTCCACTGTAGACGGTGTCGCTGTGGACGGTGAGAGCGCCGACACCGACTACTGGGTGCGCAACCTCCGCGAGCCGGTGCGGTTCGCGCACGCCGTCGAGGCGGCTGTCGCCGACGGGCACCGCGTGTTCGTCGAACTCGGCCCGCATCCCGTGCTCATCAGCCCCCTGCGCCGCGTCCTGGCGGCAGCCGACGCGGACGAGTCCCTGGTCGCGGCCACCGGCCGACGTGACCGAGACGAACGCGAGTCACTGCTGCGGCTGCTGGGAGCCCTGCACAACCGGGGCCTCTCCCCCGACTGGGCCAAGGTGATCCCCGACGGCAGGCACGTGGACGTGCCCACGTACCCATGGCGGCACGACCAGCGGTACTGGATAGAGACCCGTGCGGCGGGACCGGTCGAGCACACCCTGCTCGGCACCCACATCGAACTGGGCGACCGCGAGTCGACCCACTTGTGGCAGGGCACCGGCGGGCCGGGCACGGACGACACCGACGAGAAGTTCGTGGCCGGGTTGGCCGTCGCCGCCGCCGCGGACCTGGGCCAGAACCTCGAAGCGGACTCGGTGGAGCTCGACGAGCCGCTCCCCCGGCCCGCACCCGACCTGCTCCGCCAAGTGCTGTTCACCACCGACGACTCCGTCGTACAGGTGCGCGGGCGCACAGCCGACGGTTGGCGGCGGTACGGCACGGTGCGCCTACGGGCCGTCGCTTCCTCGATGGACGGCTCGACGCCGTTGACGGCCCTGCTCGAACAGTTCGCTCCCGACCAACGCGCGACCGAGCTGGATCGCCTGTTGTGTGAGGAGATCGGCACTGTGCTCGGCGTGCCCGGCGCCGAAGTGGTGCACGACATGCCGTTCCGCGATCAGGGCATGGAGTCGGTCAGCGGGGCCGAACTGCACGAGCGGCTGGAGTTCCTGGTGGCGGAGACGCTGCCGTACCCGGTGGTGCGCGACTACCCGACACCCGCCGCGCTGCTGGCGTTCCTCGTCACCCTCACCGGTGTGCGATGACCCGCGACCTGTGGCTGCACGACTTCGGCCAGTCCCCACGCGCCCACCTGCCCCGCCTGGTGTGCTTTCCGCACGCGGGCGGCAGCGCGGGAACCTACGCGGCGTGGGCTCCGGTGTTCGCCGAGACCACGCCGGTACTGGCGGTGCGGCCGCCAGGTCGGGAGGAACGCTGGCGCGAACACCCGCGTGGAGTGCGTGAGGTGGCCGCCGCGGTCGCCGACGTGCTGCTCGCCGACCGGGCACCAACTATCCTTTTCGGACACAGCATGGGTGCGCTCGTCGCGTGGGAGACAGCGGTGCTGTTGCGTGACGCCGCCCCACTGGCAGTGGTGGTGTCCGGGACGGCAGCGCCGCACATCACGCCGACACGGCCGTCGGTGCGGCCGATGACCGACGACGACCTCGTCGATTTCCTCACCGGGATCGGCGGCATCGGGCAGGCGCACCTGCGACACCCGAGGCTGCTGGCCGACGTCCTGCCCGGCATCCGCGCCGACCTGGTGGCGTGTGACGACTACCGGCATACCGGCGAACCGTTGCCGGTCCCGTTGGTGGCGTTCGGCGGCGACGCCGACCCGTTGGTCACCAGCGGCGAGCTGGACGCGTGGACCGAACTGTCCACTGTGGGCACGACCAGGCACACCCTGCCCGGCGGCCACTTCCACCACATCGACCACCCGGACCGTTTCCTGCACCGCCTGGCGGAAGAACTGGAGCAGTACCGATGAACACCGGCCTCGACCACGTGTGCTACCACGTCACCGACGTCCACGCGACCGCCGCCGCCCTCGAACGCGGCTACGGCTTCACCGTCTACGCCGAACGCACGGACAGCTCGGCCACCTCGGTCTGCGTCGGCCGCGACCGTGTCCGCCTTGTCCTCACACAGGCCCACGCCGAGGACCACCCGGCCGCCGTCTACACCACCCGCCACGGTGACGGCATCGCCGACATCGCACTGTCGGTCCCCGACGCGGCCGCCGCCTTCGAGCACGCCGTCGCCCGTGGCGCGCGACCGATCGCAGGCCCGGCCTCCGCCGACGGCGTCACCACCGCCGCCATCGAGGGCTTCGGCGACGTCGTCCACACCTTTGTCGAACGCTCGGCGGACGTGGACGGGCGGCACCTGCCCGGGTTCACCGCACGCCCCGGCACGGGTGCCGGGGCAGGCATGGGCCTGTCCGAAGTGGACCACCTGGCGGTGTGCCTCGAAGCCGGGACGCTCAAGGACACGGTCGAGTTCTACCGGCAGGTACTGGGCTTCCACGTCGTGTTCGCCGAACGGATCCTGGTCGGCACCCAGGCGATGAACTCCGAGGTCGTCCGCAACTCCGCCGGTGACGTCACGCTGACCCTGATCGAACCGGACACCGATCTCGACCCCGGCCAGATCGACACGTTCCTCAAGGACCACGGCGGTTCCGGCGTCCAGCACATCGCCTTCGCCAGCGCGGACATCGTCCGGTCGGTCACCCTCATGCGCGACGCCGACGTCGAGTTCCTCACCACACCCGAGTCCTACTACCGCGCGCTGCCCGCTCGGCTGCCCGCCAGTCGCCACGACGTCGACACCCTCAACGCCCTCAACATCCTCGGCGACGAGGACCACGCCGGTCAGCTGTTCCAGATCTTCACCCGGTCCGTGCATCCCCGGGCCACCCTCTTCTTCGAGGTGATCGAACGAGCCGGTGCCCAACTCTTCGGCAGCGGCAACATCAAGGCCCTGTACGAAGCCGTGGATCGGGTCGGCGAATAGCCATGGCAGCGTCCGGAACTCCGTTGTGCCTGGCCGACATCGAACAGCTCGCCGCCGCTGCCCTTTCCCGTGAGGTCCGGGATTTCGTCGACGGCGGCAGCGGGGACGAACGGGCCCTCGCGCGCAACCGGACGGCGCTCGACGACATCACGGTTCTGCCCCGAGTTCTGGCAGGCGTGCAGGACTGTCGCATGTCGACTGAGCTCGTCGGCACCCCTGCGTCGATGCCCGTGGCGGTGGCGCCGATGGCGTACCAGAAGCTGATGCATCCCGGCGGTGAACGGGAAGCCGCCGACGCCGCGGCACAGGCCGGAGTTCCCTTCGTGCTCAGCACGATGAGCAGTTGCCCGGTCGAGGAAGTCGCCGACTCCGGTGCGGCGCTGTGGTTCCAGGTCTACTGGCTGACCGACCGCGACCGACTCGCCGACCTGGTGCGCCGGGCCGAGGGCGCGGGCTGCCGGGCGATCATGGCCACTGTGGACGTTCCAGTGCTGGGTTCACGCCGCCGCGACGAACGCAACGAGTTCGTCCTTCCCGAGTCCGTGGCGCCCGTGCACCTGGCCGATGCCAACCAGGCTCGCACGCGGGTCGCCGCCGGGTCGGCCATCGCGGCGCACACGAACTCGATCTCCCGCCAGGCACAGGACTGGTCGGACATCGAGTGGCTGCGTGGCGTGACGCGGCTGCCGATCGTCCTCAAGGGAGTTCTCGACCCACGGGACGCGCGGCGAGCGGTGGAGTCCGGAGTGGACGCGGTGGTTGTCTCCAACCACGGTGGCCGCCAGTTCGACGGCGCACCCGCCAGTGTCGAGGCGCTACCGGCTGTCGTGGAGGCGGTGGCCGGTGGCTGTGAAGTGCTGCTGGACAGCGGCATCCGCTCGGGGATCGACGTCCTGCGCGCGCTCGTTCTCGGGGCCAGTGGTGTCCTGGTCGGCCGCCCGGTGTTGTGGGGGCTTGCCTGGGACGGCGCGGCCGGGGTCGGCAGCGTCCTGTCGGCAATGCGGCGGGAACTGGCCGAGGCACTGGTCCTGACCGGCTGCGAAAGCCTTGCGCGGGCTCGTGAACTGCGAACATTCCAGGGGAGACGATGACTAAGTACGACCTGGTGGCCTCGCTGCTGTGCGATGCGCTGCAGGATCCGAGCCTGACCTCGATGAACTTCCTCAACGAGGTGGCCGAGCGCTATCCGGACGCGCTGTCGTTCGCGGCGGGCAGGCCGGTCGAGACCTTCTTCGACCTGGAGCAGGTGCACGAGGACCTGCGCAGGTTCTGCGACCACCTGGAACGGACCCAGGGACGCAGCGCGGCCGACGTGCGCAGGACCGTTCTCCAGTACGGCCGCACCAAAGGGATCGTGCACGACCTGGTCGCCCGGAACCTGGCTGTCGACGAGGGTATGACCGTGGATCCGGAGGCCATCGTGGTCACCGTGGGGTGTCAGGAGGCGATGGTCCTCGTGCTGCGCGCCCTGCGCAGGGACAGCTCGGACGTGGTGCTCGCGGTGTCGCCGACCTATGTCGGGCTGACCGGGGCCGCCCGGCTGGTGGACCTGCCGGTGACGCCCGTTCGCAGCGGTCCCACGGGAGTCGATTTCGACGACCTGACCCGGCAGATCAGGACCGCGAGGCAAGCCGGGCAACGGCCGCGCGCGTGCTACGTGATGCCCGACTTCGCCAATCCGTCCGGGGTCAGCATGGACCTCGCCACCCGGCGACGACTCCTCGACGTCGCCGAGCAGGAGGATATTCTGCTGTTGGAGGACAATCCCTACGGCCTGTTCCACTTCGGCGACCACCGGACGCCCACGCTCAAGGCGTTGGACGACCGTCGCCGCGTGGTGTATCTCGGGTCGTTCGCCAAGTCGGCCGTTCCCGGCGCCCGAGTCGGCTATGTCGTGGCGGACCAACGAGTTCGCGACGCCAACGGGACCATCACCCTGCTGGCCGACGAACTGTCCAAGATCAAGAGCATGCTGACGGTGAACACCTCGCCGATCGCACAGGCGGTCATCGGCGGCAGGCTCCTCGCGGGCGACGGCAGCCTCGTCCCCAGCAACGAGGCCACCCGCGAGCACTACGAACGCAACGTCACCCAGATCATCGCGGGACTGGCCGCACGATTCGGCGAAGGCCCGCTGCGCGACGACGTCAGCTGGAACGTACCGGCCGGCGGTTTCTTCGTCGTGGTGACCGTTCCGTTCGACGTGGACGATCAACTCCTTGAGCAGTCCGCGAAGCGATACGGCGTGTTGTGGACGCCGATGTCGCATTTCTACGGGTCCTCCGGCGGCGAGCGCCAGCTTCGACTGTCGGCGAGCGTGGTGACACCGGAGCAGATCGAGATCGGCCTGGACCGGCTGTACGCCTTCGTCTCCGACCGCGTCCGGGCCCTGGCAGAACTGCGGCAGCCGACGGCGTAAGCCAGGTTCAGCCCTGTCCGATGAACTCCGCTATCGAGATCTGGACCGTGTTGTGGAACGCCACGATCAGCTCGCCGCGGATCAGCATCGTCTGCGACGCGGCGGTGTCCCCGGCACGCGGTCCGCCGGGCACCCGCAGCATCGATGTGGTGTGCGCCAACACCAGGCCATCGCCGAGCTCCCGCGTGGACAGCACCTGGAACTCCAGGTGGCTGCCCTGGTAGATCGTGCCCAGGATCTGCTCGGCCGCCGTCGAGATCTCGGCACGGCCCCGGGTCAGCCGCCCGAGCACGTCGACGAAGTCCGCGTCCTCGGTGAAGCACGCCGCCCACGCGGCACCGTCGCCGTCGTTCCACGCCTGTGCCAGCCTGTCGGTGATCTTGTTCGCCATGACCATCCCTACCTCTGATGTTAGAATTATGTACTAGAAGTTAGAACAACGTTCTAAACGGAGGATACATGCCAGCGGACCTGCCCGGCATCGTGCGTCTGCGAGACCGGCGAGAAGCGCTGACCCTGCGCACGATCCTCACCGCGGCACGCACACTCTTCGCCGAGAACGGCTACGCGCGCACGTCGATCAGGGCGATCGCCGCGCACGCGGGCGTCGCTCCCCAGACCCTCTACGCGCACTTCGGCTCCAAAGCCGGTGTGCTGACCGGCCTGGTCGACCTGCTCGACGACGAAGCCGGTATCCTTGACCTGCTCGAACAGACCGCCGACGTGACCGACCCCGAGCAACTGCTCGGCGTATTCGCCCGAATCACCCGCCAGGTACGGGAACGCTGCGGCGACATCGTGACCATCCTGCGTTCGGGCGCGGCGGTCAGTCCCGACATCGCCGCCACCCAAGCCGAAGGCCAGCGCCGACACCGCCTCGGCGCGGAGATGTTCCTCGAGCGCATCCGCAGCACCGGCCGCCCAGTCGTCCCGCGAGCCGTCGACATCGTGGTAGCCCTGACGAGCGTTGACGTGCACGACAGCCTTGTCGTGGACGCGGGCTGGTCCTACGACGACTACGAGAACTGGCTCACAGACACGCTCGTCACCACGCTGCTGCCCCAGTGAATCTCTGCAAGTCCGCTGCAAGCCACGTTCAGTAGCGTCATGACGGCTCAACGGCACCCACCCAGCTCCAGACCCAGGGGTTCCGTCAAAGTCGGGCTTTGCACACAACCGCAAGCGCAAGCGCAAGCCTTGCGCGCAAGCGCAAAGGTGGGGTTCGTGGTTGGTTTCCTCCCGTATGGCCTGGGCGCAGCCATACCACGGCGTGTCGGGAGGTCGGCCTACGAAACTGGCGTGCCCAGCGCGAGGCGATACCGACCTCCCGGCACGCCGTGGTTTCCTCCGGCAGGACATACGGGAGGGAACCGACCACGCCTCTCTACCACTGGACCCGGGAAATCACGTGAGCAGAGCCAACCGGGTGGGCAGACCACGGGTTGGTTTCCCTCTTGGAGGCCTGCCGTCCGGCGAGGACCTTCTTTCTTCTTGTCGCAAAAGAAAAAAGAGATGCCTCGCCGACGGGCAGGCCTCCAAGAGGGGACACAAAGACCCCTTCGTTCCCCACACCGGTTCCCTTAACCCACGTGATTTCCCGGGTCTAGTGGGGGCGCGGGGCGCCCCTCCCGTACGACCTGCCAAAGGAAACCACGACGTGCCGGGAGATCGGTATCGCCTCGCGCCGGGCACGCCAGTTTCGTAGGCCGACCTCCCGACACGCCGTGGTATGGCTTCGCCCAGGCCATACGGGAGGGACACCCCACGAACCACACCCCTGCGCTGGCGCGCACACCACACACCTTGCGCTCTTGCGCTGGCGCGCAGACCGCACACGGCACACCCCTGCGCTGGCGCGCACAAGCCGACCTTCCGACTTTGATGGGGCCCGGCAACCCGCAGGTGGAGCGGAGTAGTACCCGAGAGGGATGTGAGCGAATGGGCGCCGCGCGACGCTGAGCGCGTTGCGCGACTGACAGGGGGTGGTCCGTTTGCTGTTCCGAGTGCTCGGGCCGATCGAGGTTGGTGAGATCCGGCTCGGTGGCACGAAACCGAGGACGTTGCTCGCCGCGTTGCTGGTGGAGCCGCGTCGGGTCATCCCGGTGAACCGGCTGGTCGACCTGGTGTGGGACGAGGAGGCTCCGGACTCCGCGGTCGCCTCGGTGCACACCTACGTCTCGGCGTTGCGCAGACGTCTCGGGCACCTTGGCTCTGTGCTGGTCACCAAGGCTCCCGGCTACCTGCTCGACGTCCAGCCGGACGACAACGACGTGGAGGCCTTTCGCGACCTGGTTCGCCTGGCGAAGGACGCCCAAAGCGCGGGCGAGCACACCACGGCCATGGCGCGTTTCGACCAAGCGCTGGCGTTGTGGCGCGGAACGGCGCTCGACGGGATCACGTCCCGGTTCGCCGAGACCTACCGGGCGGGCCTGGCCGAACTGCGGCTGGTGGCTGAGGAGGGCCGCGCGCACAGCGCGCTGGAACTGGGGCTCGCCGACACGCTGCTGCCCGCTCTCACCGCACTGTCCGATCGGCATCCGTTGCGGGACGGTGTCCGCGGGCTGCTGATGCGGGCGCTGTACCACACCGGACGACAGGCCGAGGCGCTGAGCGTCTACCGGCAGGGTCGCGACCAGGTCGTCGCGCAACTGGGTATCGAACCCGGACCGGACCTGCGTGAGTTACACGAGCGGATCCTGCGCGGCACTGTGGACACAGTGCCCGTCGCCGTGCGGAGCCCCGCGTCCAGGCCTCCCAACCAACTGCCACCGGACACGGCCGACTTCACCGGACGTGCCAGGGAGCTGGATCTGATCATGCGACTCGGACGCGAGACAGGCGGCACCACCACGCCCGTCGCGGTTGTCTCGGGCATCGCCGGAACGGGCAAGTCCGCACTGGCAGTCCACGCCGCTCATCTGTTGCGGGACGCGTATCCCGACGGTCAGCTGTACGCCGATCTCCGGTCGGCGTCCGACGCCGGGCTCGGCGACGTGCTCGGCCGGTTCCTGCGCGCACTGGGCACTCCCGGCAACGAACTTCCCAGCAGGCTGGACGAACGCGTCGAGCTGTACCGAATGGCGGTGGCCGACCGCAGGATGATCATCGTGCTCGACGACGCCAAAGCCGGTCACCGGCTCGGTGATCTCGTCCCGGCGGCGCCCGGCTGCCTGGTGATCGTCACCAGTCGCAGACGACTGGGCAGCCTGCCGGGCGCCACCATGATCGAGCTCGACGTGTTGTCCCCGCATGCTTCCGTGGAGATGCTCGGCCGGATTGCCGGAGCCGCAACGGTGTCCGGCGACCGGCAGGCGGCGGAGGCGGTCGCGCTGCTGTGCGGCGGGATCCCTTTGGCCATCCGGATCGCGGCCTGCAAGCTGCTGGAACGACCGCACTGGCGGGCGAGCACGTTGGTCAGCAGGCTGTCCGACGAGCACCGGCGGCTGGACGAGCTGGCCGCGGGCGACCTCGCGGTCCGGGCCAGCCTGGGGGTCGGGTACCGCGAGCTCACCGGGTCGCAGTTGCGGGCGTTTCACCTGCTTGCCGTGCTCGACCTGCCGGACTTCGGGTCGTGGGTGGTGTCCCCGCTCGCCGGGGTGACGGCGGACGACGCCGAGGAGATCGTGGAGGGCCTGGCCGACCGCAGGCTGGTGGAGGTCGCCGGGATCGACCCGCTCGGCCGTCCCCGCTACCGCTTCCACGACCTGGTCCGGCTGTTCGCCGCGGAACACGCGAACAGGCACGAGACCGATGCCGAGGTGACCGCCGCGGTGCGTCGGCTGCTGGCCACCTGGATGGCTCTGCTCGACGCGGGCGCCAAACGATTGCCCCAGGTGACGCTGCGGCTCGCTCCCGCACTGGTGCACGCGGGGGACGTCGACGCTGGCCTTGTCGACGAGGTGACGCGCAATCCGGTGGAGTGGCTGAGATCCGAGACTGTCGCGGTCGTGCGGACAGTGGAACGCGCTCATCAGCTCGGGGTGGACGAGATGACCACAGCCCTGGCCGCCAACCTGCTGTCGTCCCCTTTCTCGGCACGCAACGAGTTCGACGGGTGGGAGCGAACACACGCGGTGGCGTTGGCGGCCGCGCGTGCCAGCGGCAACAGCCAGGCGGAGGCGATCGTGCTGGTCGGACTGGGGCAGCTGAGCTACGAGCGGGACGACTTCGACACCGCGATGCGCTACCTGAACCAGGCGCTGGGATTGGCCGACGAGCGGATCGAAATGGTGGCCCTGGTCGGGATCGGCACCGTGCACCGCGACCGCGGGCAGGTCGCCGACGCACGCGCGGTGCTCGGCCGCGCGCTGCTTTTGGCCGAGCGGATCGGGGAACCGTCGGCGCTGGCGGCGGCGATGTACGGACTTGGCTGCCTCGACCGGGATCACGGTGACCTCGGTTCGGCCCGTGAGCTGTTGGGCCGCTGTGTCGAGTCCTATCGGGACCTCCGCGATCCGAGGGGCGAGGCGTTGGCCATCCGCGGCCTCGGCCTGGTGCACCGCGCTTCGGGTGAGCTGGCCGAGTCGGCGGCGTTGAGCAGGCGGGCCCACGACATCCTGGTGGGCTCGCACGACGAGCTGGGGGCCGCGTACGCCCGGCAGTCGCTGGCGAAGACGCTGATCCGGCAGGGCGATCCGGAACAGGCCAACCGGATCCTGCGGGACTGCCTCGAGGTCTGCTCCCGGCAACGCGACCGGTTCGGCATCGCGCTGGTCCGTCGTACGATCGGCGAGGCGCTGCTCGCCGCCGGGTCGACAGTGCTCGCGGCCGAGCAGCTCGGCGCGGCGCTGCGGGGCTGGGAACAACTCGATCTGCCGATCTGGCAGGCCAGGACGCTGCGTGACCTGGCAGCCGCGACCGGCTCCGCGGCGCACTGGGCGACGGCGACGGACCTGTTCCGGCAGACCGGCGCCCGCGAGGCAGGTGAACTGGCAGGGCTGAGCCCCGCGGACTGGCTTGCGCGCGTCCGCGAGGCCTGAGCCGTGTGTCAGTCGGCGTATCCACCGCCCCACGAGTCCCGGCTGTGTGCCTGGCCGGGCGTCAGCCACCAGTGGTGCAGGCTGTTGTCGGTACTTCTCGCGAAGACGGTCAACTGGCCATTGTGGATGGTCGAGGTCGGGTCGCCCGCGACGCCGTCGCCCCACGAGTCCCGGTTGTTCGACTGGCCCGGCAGCAGCCACCAGTGTTGCAGCGAACCGTCGGTACCGCGGGCGAACACGGTCAGCTCACCGTTGTACACCGTCGCGCTCGGGTCACCGGCGACGCCGTCGCCCCAGGAGTCGAAGTGGCCGCCACGTTCGTGGACGTACCACCAGTGCCGCAGGCTGTTGCCGGTGGTGCGGGCGAAGACGGTCAGTTCGCCGTTGTACACCAGCGCGGTGGGGTCACCGGCGATTCCGTCTCCCCACGAATCCCGCTTGTTCGCCTCACCGGCTCGCAACCACCAGTGCTGCAAGGAATTGTCAGTACCACGAGCGAAGACAGTCAGCTCACCGTTGTACTCGACCGCAGTGGGATCACCGGCGACGCCGCCACCCCACGAATCCCGGTTGCTCGCCTGGCCCGGCGACAGCCACCAGTGCTGCAGTGAACCGTCGGCGCCACGGGCGAACACGGTCAACTGTCCGTTGTAGACGACCGCAGTCGGGTCACCGGCCAGGCCGCCTCCCCACGAGTCCCGGCGGAACACGCTCTCCCCCTTGGGCAGCCACCAGTGTTGCAAGCTGCCGTCCGTGCCACGCGCGAACACCGTCAGCTCGCCGTTGAACTGCAAGGCGACCGGCTTGCCCGCGATCCCATCGCCCCACGAGTCCCGCCGGTTGACCGACTCGCCCGGCAACAACCACCAGTGCTGCAGGCTGCCGTCGGTGCCCCGGCCGAAGAACGTCAGCTCACCGTCGTGGTTCACCACGGACGAGGCCGCGGTCCACGCGGCCGGTGGCTGTGCGGCGTCGTCGATGATCACTCCGGCGCCCCACGAGTCCCGGCTGGTCATCTCGCCGGGCCTGATCCACCAGTGCTCCAGGCTGCTGCCGTAGCCGCGGGCGAACACGGTCAACTCGCCGTTGAACACGGTCGCGATCGGCTGGCTGGTCACGCCGTTGCCCCACGAGTCCCGCCGGTTGACCGGGTCGCCCTTGGGCAGCCACCAGTGTTGCAGGCTGTCCTGCTGCCCTCTGGCGAAGACCGTGAGTTCGTCGTTGTACACCAGTGCCGTCGGGCTGCTGATCACACCGTTGCCCCACGAGTCCCGGTTGTGCGCCTGGCCTGGTGCCAACCACCAGTGCTGCAGGCTGTCGTCGGTACCACGAGCGAACACCGTCAACTGGCCATTGTGGACCACAACCGCCGGATTGCTGGCCACACCGCCACCCCACGAGTCACGGCTGTTCGCCTGGCCTGGCCGCAGCCACCAGTGCTGCAAGCTGTTGTCCGTACCACGGGCGAACACGGTCAACTCGCCGTTGAACTCGACCGCGGTCGGGTCGCCGGTCACACCGCCGCCCCACGAGTCCCGGTTGTTTGCTTGGCCAGGTGCCAGCCACCAGTGCTGGAGGCTGCCGTCCGTGCCACGCGCGAACACCGTCAACTGCCCGTTGTAGACGGTCACGGTGGGGTCACCGGCCACTCCGCCGCCCCAACTGTCCCGTCGCACGACGGACTCGCCCTTGGGCAGCCACCAATGCTGCAGGGAGCCGTCCGTGCCACGCGCGAACACCGTCAGCTCGTCGTTGAACATGACCGCGACGGGCCTGCCCGCGACACCGCCACCCCACGAATCCCTGCTGGTGGCCTGCCCGGCCCGCAACCACCAGTGCTGGAGGCTGTTGTCGGTGCCGCGCGCGAAGAACGTCAGTTCGCCGTTGTACGACACCGAGGAGGACGTGCCTGTCCACGACACCGGCTTCGGCGGCTCCGGCGGCGGCTCCTCGGAGGGGTCGTCCACGACGTTGCGGAACCGGTAGGGGTTGTACTCGTTGGGCGTTTGGTCGTATGGGTAGCGGATCTTGCGGTGGATCGTTCCGGTTCCCCCGGCCTGCTCGTACGCCCAGTAATGGGTGCGCTCCGCGTTCGCCCACTTCTCGAACAGCGCCACATGCCGGGTCTCGTTGGTGCCCAGGATGTCGATCAGCGCATCGCCGGTCTTGAGTTCGTCCTTGCCGATCCGGTGGCTCAGGCTCGCCAGCCCCTGGGTGTTCTGCCCGCCATAGACGTGCTCGGGAATCCCGGGCAGTCCCCAGGTCATCGACACGTACCCGGAACAGTCCCTGCGGTAGGTGCCGTACTGGTTGCTGTGCGGCTTCTTGTAGTCCTGGGAATAGGGAACCGACGGTATCAGCCAGCTTTTGGCACGGGTGATCACCTCGCTCCTGGTGATCGTCCGAAGGCTTTCCGGGGCCACGTGATTCGTCTGGATCTCAGCCTCACCCCGATCCGGTGTAGCTGGTTGCGCGTTGGCAGGGGTAGCCACCCCTCCCAGTGAGAGCGCTGCGGCGACAACACCGACAAGCACTCTGGGCAGCAGTCTTCGGGACATCACTTCTCCCTCTCGTCACCTTGTCCCGCAGACCGTCCCAAGGCGTCCTACAAACGGCCTGAACGACACGTTCAGGCCGTTTGCAGACACCACCGGCACCGTGCTGACCATGAGATACAGGTTGTTGACCGGGGTGATCACGGCTTTGCTGATCGTGGGCACACCCGCTTTCGCCCAGCAGACACCGCATCTGTCCGACCCCGACGTGTTCGTGGCCGCGGACGACCTCGCCGCATGCGACCCGAGCGGCAGTCCGCAGCCCGCCGACACCGAACTGGCCAGGCGGCTCAACGCCGCGCCGTTGACGGGCACCATGCGCGGCAAGTTCGACGCCTACCGGGCTTCGTGCGCCCGGGTGGTCGTCCAGGCAGTCAAGTCCCGGCTGCCGGAACGCCGCGCCGCTGCGATCGCGATCACCACCGTGATCGTCGAGTCGACGGTCCGCAACGTCCGCTACGGCGACCGTGACTCGCTCGGCCTGTTCCAGCAGCGCCCCAGCCAGGGCTGGGGCACCCCGGCAGAGATCATGAACCCGCCGCACGCGACAAACTCGTTCCTGGGCGTCATGCTGAACTTCTACAAGGACGGCTCGTGGCGGACCAAGAAGATCGGCGACGTGTGCCAGCGGGTCCAGCGGTCAGGCGTCCCGGACGCCTACGGCAAGCAGGAACGCGACGGCGTGATCATCGCGGACCTGATCTGGGGCGAGGACAAACCACCGGTCGACCCACCGAAGCCGGTGTCATGGGCGAACTCCTCGTCCGCGGTCGTCCACAACAACGAGCTCACGTTCTTCGGCCGCGGCACGGACGACAGCCTGCAACACTGGTGGATCCGGCCCGGCTCGGCGAACAACCGCGACTCGTGGGGCGGTGGCGTCGCGGGCAAGCCCGTCGCCGTGGACTTCAACGGCGAGCTCACCGTGTTCGCTCGCGGTACCGACGGCTCGTTGCAGCACTGGTGGCTGCCGCGCGGGGAAACCGTGGCCAGGCGTGACTCCTGGGGCGGTGGCCTGTCCGGCGACCCGACAGCAATCGTCTACAACGGACAACTCACGGTATTCGCCCGCGGTACCGACGGTTCGCTGCAGCACTGGTGGCTGCTGCCCGGCCAAGCCCACAACCGCGACTCCTGGGGCGGCGGAGTCGCAGGTGATCCCACCGCGCTGGAGTTCAACGGCGAGCTCACCGTGTTCGCCCGTGGCAACGACGACAGCCTCCAGCACTGGTGGCTGCGGCCGGGCCAGGCGAACAACCAGGATTCCTGGGGCTCCGAGGTGACCGGCAACCCGTCGGCACTTGTCCACAACGGACAACTGACTGTCTTCGCACGTGGCTACTACGACACCCTGCAGCACTGGTGGTTGCTGCCTGGGCAGGCACACAACCGCGACTCCTGGGGCAGTGGCGTCACCAGCAGCCCGACAGCACTGGTGTACAACGACGAGCTGACAGTGTACGCGCGAGGCCTCAGCGACAGCTTGGAGCACTGGTGGCTGCCGCGCGGTGAAGTGGTCAACAAGCGGGACTCGTGGGGCGGCGGGATCACCAGCCAGCCCGTCGCCACGGTGTACAACGGTGAGATCGCGGTGTTCGCCCGCGGCTACCAGGACAGCCTGCAGCACTGGTGGCTGCGCGCGGGCCAGCCAGGCGGCCGGGACTCCTGGGGCGGTGGCTTCGTACTGGAGGACGCCGCACAGCCACCAGCGTCATGGTCCGCCGCGTCGTCGTCAGTGGTGCACGACGGCGAACTGGCCTTCTTCGCCCGCAGCACGGACAACAGCCTGCACCACTGGTGGCTGCGGGCCGGGCAGGCCAACAGCCGTGATTCGTGGGGCGGCGGCGTCGCGGGCAAGCCGGTCGCGGTCGTCTACAACGGCGAGTTGACCGTGTTCGCCCGTGGCACGGACGGTTCGCTGCAGCACTGGTGGTTGCCGCGAGGCGAATCCGTTGTGCGGCGGGATTCCTGGGGCGCGGGCGTGGCCGGTGATCCCACCGCGGTGGTGTTCAACGGCGAGCTCACGGTGTTCGCCCGAGGAGACGATGGTTCGCTGCGGCACTGGTGGATCAGGCCGGGCACCGACGTCCAGCAGGACTCCTGGGGCACGGGTGTGGCAGGCGACCCGACAGCGGTGGCCAACAACGGCGAGCTGACCGTGTTCGCCCGAGGCACCGACAGCTCGCTGCAACACTGGTGGCTCCGAGCCGGATCGGCGAACCAGCGCGACTCCTGGGGCACCGGAATCACCGACAATCCGACCGTGGTCATCCACAACGGACAATTGACGGTATTCGCCCGCGGCACAGACAGTTCGCTCCAACACTGGTGGCTGCCACCAGGCGAGTCGGTCAACCACCGTGACTCATGGGGCGGCGGCGTGGCAAGCAGCCCGAGCGCCACGATCTTCAACGGCGAGCTGACGGTCTTCGCCCAAGGCACCGACGGCACCCTGCAGCACTGGTGGCTGCCTCCGGGCGAACTGGTCAACCACCGTGACTCGTGGGGCGACCAGGTCACCAGCCAGCCGGTCGCCGTGGTGTACGGCATCGAGCTCACCGTCTTCGCCCGAGGCCACTCGGACAGTCTCGAGCACTGGTGGCTCTTTCCCGGCGAGGCCCACAACCGTGATTCGTGGGGAACCGGTGTGATCATGTGACATCACCGCCGCCCAAACCGCATTCGAGTATTTGGGGCAGACCAGGTGCCCGGAGCCCTTTCTCGTGGCGCGCCGGACCGGTTTCGGCCGCTCCGTTGCCCTACACCGTTGTCGGAAGGTGGGCCGGAACCGGAGACGAGCAGGCAGGGGCGTGTGAAGCGATGCGAATCCTGTACTTCCCCAGCGGGGAATGCATGTTCTACAACGGCAATACCGAGTTGCGTGTCTAGTCCAGGATGACGCGGCCCCCGACTCATCCGGCTGTTGCCGTGGCAACGGTCAGGTGAGTCGGGGGCCGCGTACTGGCGCGTCCTGGGCCGCGCGGTGTAGTTCCGCGATGGCGGCGGAGACTGCGGGATGCCGCGCGCTGCCCGCTCGGGTGCAGGTCAGCAACTTTCGGACAGGCCTGGGGTTTCCCCGCAACGGAACGCGGACGATCGGCAGGTGCGGCGGCAGATGCGCGAGCCGCGGCACCAGGCACACGCCCAGCCCGTTCGCCACCATGTTGGCGATGGCGTTCCATTCCAGGATGGTGTGGACGACGTTCGGCGCGAACCCGGCTGCTCCGCACGCGGTGAGAATGTGCTCCCGACAGGTGTTCGCGGTGGTCGGAATGATCCACTCCAGCTCCGCCGTCTCGACCATGGCGATGTCCCCGCGCCCGGCGAGATCGTGGGACGTGGGCACCACGAGGTCGAACACGTCGTCCAGCAGCGGCCGCTGATCGAACCGCGCGTCGCCCACCGGTGGGTTGCCGGGCATCGCCTCGACGATGGCCAGGTCCGTCTCGCCGTTGAACAGCAGGTCGAACGCGGCCAGTTGTTCGTCTTCGCGGACCTGCATGGTGAGTTTCGGATACTGCGCCCGCAGTCGCACGACAAGAGGCGCGAGCAGCATCGACACCGCCGACGGAAAAGCGCACAGGCGCAACAGCCCGGCGGGTTCGTCACCGACGGCACGCAGGTCGATCTCGGCCTGCTCCCAGCGTGCCTCGATGGCGTCCGCGTGGGCGAGCAAGGTACGCGCAGCCGAGGTGAGTCGCACGCGGCGACCGTGCGGTTCCAGCAGGTCCACCCCCAGTTCCCTCGCCAGCTGGCGGATCTGCTGAGAGGCAGCGGAGGTGGTGAAGTGCAGTGACCTGGCTGCGGCGGTGATCGTGCCGTGGTGCGACACAGCGCGCAGCACATGCAGTCGACGCAGATCAATCATGTAGCTGATGCTTCACAATATCGTTCACAAAGTCAACGTGGACCTACACGATCAGAACGCTCATCCTGGGTCTATGAACACCCGGTGCCCGTACTGCGCCTGGCCGGACGGCGAGCCCTTCGCCGTCCTGTCCCGGCACGTCACCCCCGATGGACAGACGATGTGGACTCGGTGCGTGTGCGGTTCGCTGCAGGTACGGCTGATCACCGACGCCAGCGCGCATGTCCTCAGTCGAAGCCGTCCGGCGGCAGCCGCGTGCTGATCCGGTGTCGGCCGAGGCTTCGGCCGACACCGGATTCCGCAAAGGACGTGTCATGGGCCGCGAATCCGTCAGCGGCGTTCTCCGCCGATCGCGTCGAGCAGGTCGGTCGCCTCCTGCTTGGTGAAACGGTGCTGGACCTGAACCTGACCGCCGGGGATCGGGCCGATGATCTGCGGCGCGAACACGACTGTCCCGTCCACCACCATCGCCAGCCGTTTGTTGAGGTTGGCCTGGGTCAGCTCGCCGAACCTGGTGGCGAGGTCACCGGGAAGTTCCAGGTTGATGACGAAGTCGACGCCGTGCGGGTTGGCCTGGACGAACGCCTTGGCGAACCGTTCGAGCTTCATCTCGACCGGCCCCAGCGCGTACTCCTCACCGGCACGGTCCCGAAGTCTGATCTCCGGCGACGCGTCGACCACCACCCGCACCTCGACCGGTTTGGCGGGCGCGGACGACACTGTCGGCGGGACAGGCGTTCCCACAACAGTCGTACATCCCGCGCTCAACGCCACCACAATCGCGACCAGGCCGTTGATTCCCCTCATGGACGGGAATACTAAGGGACTTCCTTCGGCATGCGGGCGGTCACCGGCTGGGAAGGTCCTGCGGAAACGGGAACGCGTAGAACCTGAGCGCCAGTTCCCGCGTGCCCGGCCCGGGTTTGTTGTGCAGCAGGCAGTACCGGGTGAGCAGGTCGTTGTATTCGGCGTCGAACCGTGCCAGGTCGGTCTCGGACAGGTGGACGACCGCGCGGCTGCCTGTGGCCCACGGCCCGAATTCGGTGCGGTTGCGGGCCGCCCACGTCAGCAGCCCTAGTTCGTTCTGGTACTTCTGCTCCAGGTACGCGGCCATCCGCTCGTCGGTCTCGGCGGGGTCGGGCTGCTCGAGGTTCAGCGACGCCCCATGCCAGCGGCCGTCCCTGCCCTTGCGGACGTGCCCGGCCTTGGCGAGCGTGGCCAGCTTCGCGGCGACCTCCTTGCCCGGCAGGCCGAGCACCGTCGCCAGGTCGTCGGCGGTGGCCGGGGCGATGCTGTTGAGCGCACGCGTCAACTCCCGGTACGACTCGTCGCTGTTGATCTCGATGTCCCGCGCGTCCAACCGGCGCGACGGCATGCCCCCGGTGAGCAGGATCTTGGCCTGCCACGCCAGAACCACCGCCATCGGCACTTCCGCGCACACCGCCATCAGCACACTCGTCCACCGGTCGTGACTCGACCAGTCGAACACCACGTCGAACCACGCGTCGCACAACAGCAGCGCGGACGTGGCGGCCAGCACCGGCACGGCGGCCCGCCGTCGGCGCAGCCCCAGCCACGCGGCCACGGCGAAGCAGCACAGCAAGGCGATGTCGAACCCGACCCAGGCCAGCCGCCACTCACCGATCCTGTGATGGTCGGGCAGCACAGCGGCCAGGTAGATCGTCCACGGCACCAGCAACACGGCGGCCGCGCCCACGATCAGCAGCAGTAAACGTCGGGACACGCTATCCACGGTAGGTGCGAAAGCGCTACCTGAGCCATGCGGGATGTCCCTGACCGGGTCGGCAGGACCAGCGGATCATTTCGCGTTCCGCTACGAGAAATCGCGTGATGTTCCGGCCCTTTGTCACCGCTGTCGCCCGTGAAATTCACTCAATAGGCACACAATTGTGCGGACTGGCCTTTATGGGCACGCTCCCGGTCGTAGTCCAGTCGAAACTCTTAATCTGAAGCGGATAAGCGTCAATGACAGTTTTCAGCTGTGGGAAATCCACCATGTGTCTGTACAGCGAGGATGTTTGCTGCCATCGTGATCTCGGCAAAACTGGGGATTGCTTTGGAGGCACTGTGAGTGTCAGACGGCGCGCTCGCGCCAGCCGATTATTCGGAACTATTGCCACGACGGCCCTCGGGCTGGGTCTGGTTCACGGGTCCGCGACCGGAGCGCCGAGCGCTCCGCTCGCACCGGCTCCGGCGTCGCAAACGCAGAGCCCGCAGGAGAAAGCGCGCACCACAGGGCAACGGGAAGAGATACCGCGACTGACGACGGAGACCACCCGCGTCTTCGCCAACCCGGACGGAACCCGGACCTGGCAGCAACACGCGCAGCCGGTGCGCGCCAAGCAGGGGGACAACTGGGTTCCCGTCGACACCGCGTTGCGCGCGGACCCGGACGGTGTCCGCCCGAAGGCCGCGGCCGTGCCGGTCGTGCTGTCCGCCGGGGGCACCGCTCCCCTGGTACGGATGAGCACTCCCGGCAAGCCCGGCGAGGAGATGGCGTTGAGCTGGTCCGCTCCGCTTCCCCGGCCGGTGCTCGACAAGGACGTGGCCACCTATCCGAACGTACTGCCCGATGTGGACCTCCGGGTCCGCGCGAAGCCTGAGGGGTTCACCCACTCACTGATCGTGAAGTCGGCCGCGGCCGCCGCCAACCCCGCGCTCCGGGAGGTCCAGTTCGGACTCAAGGGCGCCGGGCTGACGTTCGGCAAGGCGGACACCGGCGCCATCGAGGTCAGGAACTCCGCGGGCAAGCAGGCGTTCGTCGCCCCGCCACCGATCATGTGGGACGCGGAGAGCGGCCCGGCGCCGTCGGAGCGCTCGACCGCGCAGCGGCGCTCGACACTCGGCGTCGACGTTGGTGCCGATCGGCTCGTGCTCAAGCCGGACCAGAAGCTGTTGTCGGACCCGGCGGTGAAGTTCCCCGTCGAGATCGACCCGGGCTGGGCCGCTCACAACCCGGCGTGGGCGCTGGTGTACGGCACTCCGGCGCACTACCAGGGGCAGTCGTACTGGTACGGCGACGGCGACAACCTCGCCAAAGTCGGGTACTCGCCCTGGGAGGTGCCGACTGTCAAGGCGCGGACCTACTTCCAGTTCAACACCGGCGACCTGCGCGGCAAGGAGATCATCAGCGCGGGCCTCAACCTGAACAACCTGTGGTCGTCCACTTGCGGCGCGCGCCGGGTCTGGATCGACCGCACCGCGGCGATCGGTGCCGGAACCACGTGGCTCAACCAGCCCGACGGACCGAACGACGCGTGGCGCGACTTCTCGCACGGGTGGGTGGACAGCAACGGTGTCCTGCAATGTGCGTCGCAGTGGGAGGGCTTCGACATCGTCGGCGCCGTCCGCGCGTCCGTCTGGGCCGGGTGGGACACGACGACGCTCCGGGTGCGGACCGACGAAGTTGACGCGACCGCGTGGAAGAAGTTCAGCCCCGCCGCGTCGTTGGAGGTGACGTACAACACGCCACCCAACCCCGCTGAAGGGATGTACATCGACTCGCCGTTGACGCCGAACCTGCCGTGTGACGGCGAGATCGCGACGAACACAACGAAGCCGATCCTGCATGCCACGGTCAGCGACCCGGACGGCGACAGCGTCGAGGGCCGGTTCGAGTGGAAGAAGGTCGGCAGCGACGACGTGGCGTCCTGGGTCTCGAGTCCGATGCAGTCCTCGGGCAGCGTGGTGTCGATGAGACTGCCGGATGGCGTGGTCGGCAAGGACGGTGAGAAGTTCGCCTGGCGAGTCGTCTCCGGTGACGGCAGGGTCGATGGGGACGCGTCGCCGTGGTGTGTGGTGGCGTTCGACACGAGCAAACCGGGCCCGCCGAAGGTCATCTCGTCCTTGTACAAGCCGTACGACCCGGCGACTGAGGACGGCACGGTGAGTGGCTCGGCCGGGCAGACCGGCGCCTTCTCCTTCGAGGCCAACGGAACCGCTGACGTGCCCGGGTTCTACTACCGGACAAGCGAATCACCGACGCCGCAGTTCGTGGCCGCCGACAAGCTCGGCGGAAAGTCCGTGGCCGAGATCACCCCGTCCAAGGAAGGCCCCTTCGACCTGTGGGTGCGCAGTGCCGACCGGGCACGCAACCTCGGCGACGAAGTGCGACTCCACTTCTTCGTGGGCCAGGGCAAGCCGCCGGTCGCGTACTGGAACCTCGACGGCCACCGCACCGACGCCACGGCTGCCGAGCAGTACGGCAAGCACAGCGGTCCACTGGCGGGCGGGGCGACCTGGACGACAGGCCGGATCGGTGACGCGCTGAAACTCAACGGCAGCGGCTACGTCTCCACCGACGGTGGTAGGGGCATCCTCACCGACCAGACGTTCGCCGTGTCGGCGTGGGTGAAGCTCGACAACGCGGACGGGACCACCCGTGTCGCGGTGAGCCAGGACGGCAACTCCTCCAGTGGCTTCTCGCTGGGCTACAACGGAGAAAGCAAGGCGTTCGAGTTCACGCTGCCGCAGTCCGACGGCGGCACGCTGGACCGGGCGATCTCCAGCAGACCCGCGGTACCGGGAGTGTGGACGCACCTGCTGGGCATGGCCGACCGCGGCAACGGCGGTGAACTCCGGCTGTACGTCAACGGTGAGTTCACCGGTCGCGCCGACCACAAGACTGTCTGGGACGCGCAAGGCAGCGTGCAGCTGGGCAGGAGCAAGAGCAGCGGGAGCTACGGCAGATACTGGGTCGGCGCGCTCGACGACGTGAAGCTCTACACCAGACTGCCGTCCGCGGTCGATCGCAACGAGGGCAACCAGCTGATCCTCAGCGAGGTGCACTCGCTGGCCACCACACCGACCGTGCTGGACGGTGAATGGGGCTTCGAAGAAGGCAAAGGCACCCGCACCGAGGATCTGTCCGCCAACGGCCGCACCGGCGTACTGGCCAACGGTGTGTCGTGGACACAGGGCCGGGTCGGCCCCGGTGCGGCGTCGTTCGACGGCAGTGGCGCGATCGACACCGGCCGTCCCGGTGTGCGTACCGACGGCAGCTTCACCGTGACAGCCCACGTTCGCCTCAGGTCCACCGAACACGGGGTGCGGGCCGCGGTCAGCCAGGACGCGACCGACCAGGACGGCAACACCGGCAGCGGCTTCTACCTGATGTACTGGCCGGAAACGAAGGGCTGGTCCTTCGCGGTGGTGGGCGGCGGTGCCGCCGCGTCGCCGAACCCGGCGCGGGCAAACGAATGGGCCGCGCTCGCCGGTGTCTACGACCTCGCCGCGCGGCAGATCCGGTTGTACGTCGACGGTGTGCTGGTGCGCTCGACCGACATCCCGCCGGGCGCGCTGCCGAGGATGACGTCCGGCAACCTGCTGATCGGCCAGGACCGCTACGACAAACGCCCGTCGGACACCTGGGTCGGGGAAATCGACCAGGTCCGGACCTACGTCGGTGTCCGCACCGAGGACCAGATCCAGCAGGACGCCAGCACCCGGCCGGAGCAGCCGAGCCTGTACGCCTCCCAGTTCACCCGCTGGACGGCGCACAGTGGCGAGCGCTCCACCGGCAACCGCGCGATGCCCGCGGGGTATCACCTGGAACGGAGCCTCGGCCTGCCCGCGCCCGAGAACGCGGCGGACACCCGGCTGCTCTACAAGTGCGACCTCGGCCTCAGCGAGGTGATGACCTCGATGGAACCCGACTGCGAGGGGCAGCGGTTCCTGGGAGTGCTGGGCCGGGTCTACCGGAACCCGCCTGCCGGGGTCGCCACGCAACCGCTGTACCGCTGTAACGGCCCATGGCTGCCGGGCAACGGGGACCACTTCGACTCCAACGATCCCGCCTGTGAGGGCGCCAAGGTCGAGGGCTTCCTCGGGCACACTGTCGCCGCGTCGGTTCTCATCCGGTACGCCGCAACGTCCGCGCCGTGGGATCACGCGAGTTCCACGGCCGGGCTGCCGGGCAGGTACATGCCGGAGGGACCGCTGGGCTTCGTCCCGACAGCCGGGACCGCGGGCACCACCACGCTGACGAACTGTCTGAAGGGGACGGACTACTTCTCCTCGCTCGACACGAAGTGCGAAGGCGCGACCGTCGTCGGCCCGGTCGGTGGGATCTGGCCGAAGGATCCCGGCGAAGGCAGCGGTGTCAGCGGACGGCTCCAGCGGTGCCGCACCTCCGAGGGAGACCGGCTCGACTCCCTCGAAGCCGACTGCGAAGGACTGACCCCGGAACAGACCCTCGGCTACACGACAGCCGTTTTCCCGTTGCCCCCGAAGCAGTCATGAGTCCACGGAGGACGATCATGGGGAATCTTCCCGCAGGAATGAGAAAGAGACGCGCGGTGGTGGTCGCCACGTGCGCTGTGCTTGCCGCCGGGGTGCTCGTCGACCTCGGCTTCAGGATCGCCGACGTGTCGGACGCCCCGGAGAACAAGCGGCTCGACGCGACACTGGTGCAGCCGGACGTCCGGCCCCCGGTCCGCGGGCCGGAACTGGTCGGCCACCGGACGGTGAACTGGCCTGCGGCCGCGGCCGCCGAGGTCGAGCCGCAGGCGCAGGCACGCAGGGCAGGCACCATGCCGGTGTCGGTCCGCAGGCCCGCCAAGGGCCAGGCGCCACCGAAGGTCAAGGTCGAGGTGCTCGACCACACTGCCACCGAGCGTGCCGGTGTCCAGGGCATGCTGTTCAGCGTGCGGCCCGCCGACGGCCAGTCCGACGGCCAGGTCGGCGTCGACGTGGACTACCAGGGCTTCCGCGACTCGTTCGGCGGGGACTGGGCCGCGCGGCTGCGGATCGTCGACGTGCCGGACTGCGCGCTGTCCACACCGGACAAGCCGGAATGCCGTACCGGCACCGAGTTGCCCACGCGCAACGACGTCAAGGCGGCGCACCTGAGCGCGGACGTACCCGCCGCACGGTCCGGCAGGCTGCTGGCCGTGACAGCAGGGCCGTCCGGCGGCAACGGCGACTACAAGGCCACGTCGCTGTCCCCGTCGAGCACGTGGGAGGTGTCCAAGCAGAACGGCGACTTCTCCACCACGTACCCGATGCAGGTGCCGCCGGTGCCCGGTGGGCTGGTGCCGGACCTGACCGCCACGTACTCGAGCAGTGCCGTGGACGGGCACACCGCGTCGACCAACAACCAGCCGTCGTGGGTCGGTGAGGGCTGGTCCCTGTGGCCGGGCTCGATCGAGCGGCGCTACAAGACGTGTGCGACGGACACCGAGTCCGGCAACCCGAAGACCGGTGACCAGTGCTGGGGCCTGGACAACGCGTCGTTCTCGCTGGGCAGCCGGTCCGGTGAGATCGTCATGGGGGACAAAGGCTGGCGCCTGACCACTGACGACGGCACCATCATCAACCGGTTGACCGGCATCGGGAACGGCGACGACAACGGCGAGTACTGGCAGGCCATCACGACCGACGGGACCCAGTACTTCTACGGCGCTGAACCGGACTCGCAGTCGACCTGGACCGTGCCGGTGCGCGGCAAGGACCCGACCGGTGCCTGCACACAGGAATACTGCACCCAGGCCTACCGCTGGAACCTCGACAAGGTCGTCGACCGGCACGGCAACGTGATGCGGTACTTCTACGAGAAGGAAACCAACGCCTACGGCTACAACATGGGCGCCACCAAGGTGGACTACACCCGAGGTGGAACACTCCGCCGCGTCGAGTACGGAAGCCGCGGCGACGTGCCGGGCAAGGCGTCCGCCCGGGTCCTGTTCGACACCGCCGACCGCTGTGTGAAGAACACGGACTGCTCGTCGAAGAAGCCCGACGCCTGGCCGGACGTGCCATGGGACCAGGAATGCACGACGGCGTCGTGTTCGGACAAGAAGAGCCCGTCGTTCTGGACGACCAAGCGCTTGGCCTCGGTCACCACCCAGGTGCTCGCACCGAACAACGAGTACACCGACGTGACCAGGTGGACACTCGACCAGAACTATCCCGCGCCGCCCGACAAGACCAGCCCGGGACTGTGGCTGAACTCGGTGAAGCGGGACGGCCTCGTCGGCACGGCGGCGGCCGGTCCGCCGACCACGTTCGAGGCTGTCATGAAGCCCAACCGGGTCAACACGAGCATCGACGGCCTGCTACCGCTGGACAAGCCCCGGATCGGCGGCATCCTCAACGAGTCCGGCGGCCACGTCACGATCAACTACCTCGACCATGACTGCGCCACCAAACCCGCGACCAAGTACGACAACAAGCAGCGCTGCTACCCGGTGCGATGGGTGCCTGAGCAGTCAGGCCCGGTGGACGACTGGTTCGCTCGCTACATCGTGACCTCGACCCTGCAGCAGGACCGGGTCGGCGCCACCGCCGAGCAGAAAGTCTTCTACGAGTACCAGGGCGCCCCGGCCTGGGCGTACACCACCGATCCGTTGACGCCGAAGGACGCACGGACGTGGTCGAACTGGCGGGGCTACGAGCGCGTGGTCGAGCGGACCGGCGACGACAAGGAAACGCAGTCGGAGAAGGAATACCTCTTCTACCGCGGCCTGTACGACGACCGCGCCAACGACAAGGACGAGACCACCCGCAAGACACAGGTCACCGACTCGCGCGCGGTCAAGGCCGATGACAGGAAGCCATTGACCGGTATGACGCGTGAGACCATCACGCGCAACGGCAACAAAGGCGCGGTGACGTCCTCCGAGATCACCGAGCCGTGGTCGCGTCTCACCACGTCAGGTGGCGAGCGCGAGGCGTACATGGTCAAGACGGAGAAGACCATCACCCGCACTGCCATGCCCGGCGCCAAGCCGTGGCGGACGGTGGAGTCGAAGTCCACATTCGACAGCTTCGGCAACGTGGAGAAGCAGGCCGACGCCGGTGACATCGACGTGACCGGTGACGAGAAGTGCGTCGCCACCACGTACGCCAACAACGTGGGCACGAACTTCATCGGCACAGTGGCGCGGGTGGAAACGACGAGCGTGCCGTGTGGGGCGGAGGTGAACCGCCCGACCGACGTGGTCTCCGACGTCCGCACCTACCTCGACGGCAAGAACAAGGTCGAGGACCTCGGTTCTGCGCCGACACGGGGGCTCGTGACCCGAGTCGAGTCGTTGTCGGACTACCAGAACGGAAAGGCGGTGTACACCAACACCGCCACGACCGAGTACGACCGCTACGGTCGCGTGCTGGTGTCCCTGGATGCCCTGGGTGCCAGGACAACCACCAAGTACACCCCGGAGACGGGTCTGCCGGTGAGCGGAGTCGTCACCGACCCGAAGAACTTCAGCACGACGACCACCTACGCGTCCGCGTGGGACAAGCCGTTGACCGTTGTGGACCAGAACAACCGCAAGGTGTCGATCGCGTATGACGGCTTGGGCCGGACAACCGGCGTGTGGAAGCCGGGCCGCAACAAGGACGCCGGTGAAGGACCGACCACACGTTACGACTACTCGGTCCGCGGTGACGCCGCCAGCTCCGTCCGGACCGAGTCGCTCAGGGCCAAAGGGAACTACGTGGTCACCTACGCGTTGTTCGACGGTTTCATGCGGCCGAGACAGACCCAGGCGCCGACGCTGGACAACAACCGGGTGGTTACCGACACCTACTACGACTCGCGCGGTCTGGTGTCCAAGTCCAACGACGCCTACAGCGCGATGTCCGCTCCAGGACCAGCCCTGATCAAGGTCGACGACGACAAGGTGCCCGCGCAGACCCGGTCCACCTTCGACGGCCTCGCCCGCGCGACAAGACAGTCCAAACTGAGCAGTGGCAAGGAGAATTGGGTCACCACAACGGAGTACGTCGGTGACCAGGTCAGGACCAGCACACCGGCCGGTGGCACGGCGCAGACCAAGATCCTCGACGCGCACGGCAAGGTCAAGGAGTTGCGCCAGCACCACGGCAACACGCTGACCGCGACCTACGACACCACCAAGTACACCTACACCCCCGGTGGGGAGCGCAAGTCGATCACCGACCCGGCTGGCAACGTGTGGAAGTACTCCTACGACCTGCAAGGCAAGGAACGCGAGCGGATCGACCCGGACGCGGGAACAACCAAGTCCACGTACGACAACGCCGGGAAGATCCGCACCAGGACGGACGCTCGCGGCAAGACCGTCGTGTACCGCTATGACGAGACGGGCCGCAAGATCGAGGAGCGGCTGGACTCCGACACCGGTCAGCTGCTCAACTCGTGGACCTACGACACCGCGCCCGGCGGCAAGGGGCTGCAGGCGTCAGCAACCCGCTACTCCGGGCAGGACACGTACACCGAGGAGTTCACCGGCTACAACGAGGCCGGGCTGCCGACCGGGTCTACGGTCGTCATCCCGGACTCACAGCCAGGGCTGGCGGGCCGGTACACGATCGGCAGGACGTACAAGGTCGACGGCAGTCCGGACACCGTGACCATGCCGAAGATGGGTGACCTCAGGGACGAGACGCTCACCTACTCCTACAACAACCTCGGTCTCCCGTCAGGAACCAAGGGACTGGCGAACTACGTCGTCCGCACCGACTACACGGACTTCGGCGAGCCCTCCCTGTACCAGTTCGGGGACCAGTCAGGTCAGTCGGTGTGGCAGAGCTTGTACTACGACGACATGACGCGCCGGGTGACGCGGTCGCTGATCACCAAGAACAGCGCCAACGGCGTGGTGGTACAGAACACCGACTACACCCAGGACGACGCGGGCAACGTGATCCGTATCGCCGACCGGATGGGCGGTGAGGCCGCTGCGGACGTCCAGTGCTTCGGCTACGACGGCCAGCGCAGGCTCACCAACGTGTGGACCACGACGGCTGAGACCTGCGGCAGTCCGGGCAGTTCCGTGGGCGGGCCGTATCCGTACTGGAACACCTACACCCACGACACTGCGGGTAACCGTCGTTCGTTGACACGGCACGGGCTGTCCGGTGCTGCTGACACGGTCAGCACGTACAACTATCCGGAGCCGGGCACGCCCAAGCCGCACGCCCTGCAGTCCGTGGTGACCGGGACCAAGACCGACTCGTACTCCTACGGCGAGATCGGGCAGACCACCGGCAGGCCCGGTGAAACGCTCGACTGGAACGCCGAGGGAGACATCGAGTCGGTCACCGCCGGGACGACCAAGACGCGGCACCTCTACTCCGCGGACGGAAACCTCCTGGTCAGCCGGGATGACACCGGGGCGACCGCGTACATCGGCAACACCTGGCTGCGTGCCGACTCCACGGGCAAGGTCACGGCAACCCGTTACTACGACCAGGGAGGCAAGGGCGTCGCCGCACGGTCCGCTGCTGGGCTCACCTATCTGTTCTCCGACCAGCACGGCACCGACACCCTTTCGGTCAACGCGGCCACCCTGGCGCCGACCAAGCGCCGGTTCGACCCGTACGGCAAGGCACGGGAAACCAATTCCATCACCTGGCCGACGGCCCGTGGTTTCGTCGGCGGCGCGGAACAGGGCGGGAACCAGACCCGGCTCGGGGCCCGCAACTACGACGCGAACATCGGCCGGTTCATATCGGTGGACCCGTTGCTGGACTCGAAGGACCCGCAGGCCTTCACCGCCTACGGCTACGCCCGCAACAGCCCGGCCACCTTCAGCGACCCCGACGGCAAGCGCGTCCCCGAGTGCTACGAGGACTGGACGATCTGCGCCAACGCTGGGGTCAACGGCAACACCGGTCAGATGTCCACACCCGCGCAGTACCAGAAGCAACAGGAGGCACTGGCCCGACAGGGGTACCCGACCAACGGCTCGTGCAAGTACTCGTGCCGTGCCGAGGCGTCGACACCGAGAGGAGTACCGACCAAGGGCGACGGATCCCCGGTCCGGCCCAGCGAATGCGCGCGGTACACGGGAAGCTGCCAGTACTTCACCTCGGCGGACTTCGAGCGGGACCGCAAGCGAATCGAGGCGAACCGCCAGACCGGTATGGAACTGTTCAGGATGGCCAACCAGTTGGACGGCCTCGTCGACATCTCGACCTACTACATGTACGACTTCGTCGCCACCGGTGAATGTCTCAGTGCCAGCGTGGGCTCCGGTCCCGGCGCCGGTGGGCAGGTCTGCGACTGGGATGACGGCACGCAGACGGTCACCTTCAAGGCAGGCGCGGGCATCGGTGTGTCGGGCGGGGCGAAAGTAGCCTACAAGTTCCGAAACTCGTCGTTCAGAGCGGACGAGTTGAGCTCGTGGTCCTCGTACATGGAGTTGGGCGCCAAGGCCTTCGGCATCGGCGGGTCGATCTCCAAGTCGCAGACTCTCGGCAACCAGGGCGTCACGGTCAGCGGTGGCCTCTCGATACCGTTGGACTTGAACAAGCTGAAAGGCAAGGTGAAGGCAGGCATCGACGGCAAGGTCGAGCTCGGATTCAGTTACACGCACAAGGTGGAGAAACCGGACGGTACGTGGCAGCTGCGCTGACCTGAACGGTAGATCACCCCGGGCGTCGGGATCGGCAGTGTGGCCGATCCCGGCGCCCGGTTTCGTTCGTGCTCCGGTTCAGGACCAGGTGACAGTGGATCAGTCGATGTGTCGTCCTCGGGCGTACGTGTAGGACTTCAGCAGCACCTGCCACACCACTTCGATCTCGTCGCGGTCGCGTGGGCCGAAGAGCAGTTGCGTGTTCTGGATCGGATGCGGGACGCCCCAGCCCGCCTCGGTCACCACCTTCTTCACGGTGGCCGGGAGCGTCATGTGCAGGCTGCCGTCCTGCAGGGGATGCAGGTGTGCGAACTCCCGGCTGAGCTTGATGAAGGCGTCATCCGGGCCGGTGCCGAACTCCGGCGCCAGGTGGATCGCCCTGGCCTCCGGATAGGGCACGTGCGTCGGCGCCACGTACACGCCGGACAGTGAGCGCATCCGCTGCCAGATCTCCTCCTGCAGGATGGTCGGCGGGATCTGGTCGAGCTGGCCGTGCGGCACCGGCCCGCGGACCTTCGGCGGTGGGCCGGAACGGGTTGGCAGGTCAAACATGGGCTACTCCTCTTTCTCCGCCTGTGGACGCACTCATCGACCTGCCTCGAGCGGGTCGGATGCCGCAACCAGCCATTCCCCGTCCGGATCGCCGAACACGGCCCGGCCGCCGTCACACCGGTACACGGTGCGGCCACGGCGAATCGTCCGTTCGACGCGGCCGGTGAACATCCAGCCCGCGTACGCCGACCAGCCGCACTTGGCCTGGACGTCCCCTTGGCCGAAGGACCAGTTCACGGCCGGGTCGAACAGCACGAGGTCCGCGTCGAGCCCCGGCGCGACGGCCCCCTTGCGGTGGGCGACGCCGAACAGCCGAGCCGGTTCCGCCGCCATCAGCCGGGTGACGATCCGCAGCAACTCCCCCGGCTCCGCGTCCGGGACCCGGCGTCGCAGCCCGGTGTACAGACAGGGGAACAGCTCCTGCACGCCGGGCAGCCCCGGCGGGGCGTCCGGCACGTCGAGCACCTTGTCGGCGAAGGCGTGCGGCGCGTGATCACTGCCCACTGTGGACACTTCGCCGTTGATGACCGCCGACCACAGCCGATCCTGGTCGGCCTGGTCGCGGATCGCCGGGCTCAGCCGGATCCGGGATCCGTAGTGGACGGTGTCGGCCGCGGTGAACGACAGGTGGTGCCCGGTGACCTCCCAGGTGACCGGCAGGCCGGTCGCACCGGCCGCGGTCAGCAGGTCGGCTTCCTCCCGGCTGGACACGTGCAGCACGTGCACCGCGGTGCCGTGCCTGCGCGCCAACTCGATCAGCTTCGCCACCGCGACGATTCCCCCGCTGCGCGGCCGGTAGGACTCGTAGTCCCGGTGGACTCTGGGGGCGCCTCGCCAGCTGTCCAGCAACGCGAACACGTCGTCGTCCTCGGCGTGGAACAGCAGCCTCAGTCCCCGCTGTTTCGCCAGGACGAACAACTCGTCGAGCCGTGCCGGGTCGCGCAGAACATGTGGGGCGGTGTGGTGGCCGGTGAGGAACGCCTTGGCTGTCGACGCCTCCGTGGACGTGAACTCCCTGAGCGTCCCGACCGCGTCCGGGTCGACTCCCGCGTGGAAGCGGTAGTCCACCAGGCTGGTGCCGCGCACCTCGGCGTCCTTGGCGTGCACGTCGGCCGGGGTGAACGTCGCCGGTCGGGTGTTCGGCATGTCGAACACCGTGGTGACGCCGCTCGCGACCGCCGCGCGGGACGCGTGCGGCCAGTCCTCCTTGGCGGTCAGGCCGGGCGTCCGGAAGTGCACGTGTGAGTCGATCAGTCCGGGCAGGACGAACCGGCCGGTGGCGTCGATCTCCTTGACACCCGAGACGGAACTGCCCACGGGCAGCACGTCGGCGATCACTCCGTTCACGACGGCGACATCCGCCGGACGCACACCGTCCGGGCCGACGACCTGGCCGCCGCGGACGACGACGTCGAACGCGGTCACGCTTCCCATGGCATGCTTACCAGTTCGCGGCACAGGTCGTTGGTCGGTCCCATCAGCGCCACCGCACGGGCGTCGCGCGCCATCCGGTTGATCGGGTGATCCACGACGTACCCGGAGCTGCCCAGCAGCCGCGCCACGACCGCGACCACGTGTTCGGCAATCTGCGACGCGAGGATCTTGCTGTGCAGCGTGACCTCGCCGGGATCATCCGCTTCCCGCCTGCCTGCCTGTTCCACGATCGCCCGCGCGGACTCCACCTGCGAGCGCAGGTCGACCAGGCGGTGCCGGACAGCCTGCGAGTCCAACATGGCCTTCCGTCGTGCGGCCTGGAAACCGATGTCCCACGCCGCTTCGGCGATACCGACCGACACCGCGCCGAGAGTGGCGCCGGACTGCCGCACTCCCGCGATGATCGTGCTCGCCGTGTCCCTCGGTCCGAGCAGGGCCTCCGGGCCGACTACGCAGTTGCGCAGTTCGACGAAGCCGGTCGCCGACGCCCGCATGCCCACCAGGTCGAGGCTCAGGTCGGGTTCGATTCCCGGGTTGTCGGCGAGTACGAGGAAGAAGCTCTGGCCGCTCGACCCGTACGTCTGCGTGTCCGTTTCGGACACCGGGGTGCTCTGGGTGAGGATGAGGTAGATGTCGGTGATCCCGGCGCCGGTGGTGAACGCCTTGCCGCCGTTGATCAGCCAGCTGCCGTCCGGGCGTTCGTCCGCGGTCGTGGCGAGGTTCTTCTTCGCCGCACCCGCACCGGACTCGCTCCAGGCCGACGCGGCCAACCATTCGCCGGACGCGAGCTTCGGCAGCAACTCCTCACGCTGGGCGTCGGTGCCCCACTCGACGATTCGGCTGCACACGGCCATGTGCTGGAACGCGATGATCGCGGTGGACGGATCGTGCCTGGCGATCTCGGCCACCGTGCGGTTCACGTCAAGCGAGTCCGCACCGGCGCCACCGTAGCGCTGCGGAACGACCAGGCCCGGTATCGGCGAGTTCCTTAACGCGCCAAGGGCTTCCGCAGCGGGCCGACCGGCGTTGTCGGCGTGCGCGGCGTGCTTCGCGAGCGTCCCAAGCAGAGCGTCGAAACCGGTTCGGTCCATGGCGGATGGACCTTGGGTCAGCTCGAGAGCAGGCACGAGTCCTCCTTCAGGACGTGAGCGTCGAACGAGTCGATGGCGAGGGCGCCGGTGAACGTGACTGACTTCTCCGGCACACTGACCCAGAACAGCTTGCTGTCGGGGTCGTAGCCGGATACCTCCGCGGTGGCCGTGACGACCCCGCCCGCGGTGCGGATCGTCAGCGGCGTGCGGACGTCGGGCTCGTCGGCACCGGCCAGCCCGAACGGGATGGTGCCCCGGACGTGCCGAGCCGCGGCGAGGCAGACCGCGCCGGTCAGTGCGAGCGTCGGATGCCACGACGGTACCGACACCGCGCGCACAGCGAGGCAGTTGTCGCTGTCCGGCAACACAACGGCCACTTTGGGGAACGCTCCTTCCGGCGAGTAGCCGTACTGCCGGGCGGCGGAGCGGCGGATCGCGGTGAGCGTGCCGAACAACGACCGTCCGGCCGCGAACAGCTGACGGGACGTGGTGATCCCGAGGTCGTACCCGGACAGGAACACGTACGGGTTGCCGACCGAGACAGCGCTGGCCCGGATCATCCCGCCGTCGTACGGTAAGTCGCTGGTCGGTTCCCCGAAGGGCAGCAGTTCGCTGAGCGGGACCTCCGGGTGGTTGAGGAAGTGCGCAGTGAACTTGATCCCGCTGCGGACCGACTCGTCCACTTCGCACACAACGTGGTCACCGTTGTTGAGCACGCGCACCCGGATGCGTTGCTCGGGAGCCAGTCTGCTGATCCACCCGAGACGACCGGCCACGACCGCCGACGCCAGCACGGAGTGGCCACAGCTGCCGCGGAAGTCGAACCGCACCGGGCTGCCGGGGATCACCTGGACGAACCGGTAGTCCAGGTCGAACAGCGGGTGGTCGGAGACGGAGATCAGCGCGATCTTGGTGATCTCGGACAGGTTGTGCCTTGCCAACCAGGCCACGCCGTCGGCGAGCGCCTCGGCGAGCCCTTCCTCGTCGGTGGGGAATCGTTCGGCCGGCAGCACCATCGTTGAGCTCGGCGCGCCGTGCGCGTGTGCGACATGGGCGAGCATCAAGCCGCCTTCCTTCCGGCACTGCCACTGGTGATCTGCTCGACCCAGATTCGGTGGATGAGCAGTGACCAGATCGCCAGCGCGGATGTGTCGTCCGGGCGGGCCGCCTGCGCGTCGAGCAGCGCGGTGACAGCCTGGGGGTCGAGCTGCCCGTCGTGGCGAATTCCGTCCGTGGAAAGGACATCGCGGGCGTAGGCGTACAGCGGCTGGTCCGCCGCGAGCATCGGCGTGATCGGCAACGTGAACGGTTGCTTGGGGCGGTTGAGCACCGAGATCGGGACGAGCCCGCGCGCGGCCGAGAACAGAGCGCGTTTGACCTCCTTGTCCCGCACCCGTAACTCCTCCGGCAGCCGCCGGGCCAGCCTGGTCAGCTCGCGCTGGCAGTACGGGAGTCTGACCTCGACGGAATGGGCCATGCTCAGGTGGTCGACTCGACGCAGGTGGTACGCGGGCAGCCGCTCGTCCACTTCGAACTCGGTGATCGCGGCGAGCCGGTTGGGCGCGTCACGCAACCGCCGTGTGATCCGGTCTGCCTCGGTTCCGTTTCGCCGCAGCAGATCCCGGTACTCAGTCGTGTAGAGACGGTCACGCAGCGGTGCGGGTACCGCCGCGAGCGCTTCGACGTAGCCGTCCGCCCAGTCCGTGCCGCCGGTCAGCGCGTCGCGTATCCGGTTGTAGCCACCGAAGATCTCGTCGGCGGCGTCCCCGGACAACGTCACCTTGAACCCGGCGTCGTGTATCCCTTGGAACAGCAGGTAGGTGCTGAGTGTGATCGGATCGGCGTTCGGTTGCCCGAGGTGCCACACGACGTCGCCTAGCAGGTCGGGAAAGGTCGCCGGGTCCGCTTCGATCTGGTGGTAGGTCGCGCCGCTGAGCTTCGCGACCTCGCGGGCGTAGCGCTTCTCGTCGAACGGCCAGTCACCGGTGTAGGCGATGTTGAACGCGTGCACGTGCGGCACCTTCTCCGCGAGCAGCGCGGTGACCAGGCTGGAGTCGAGGCCACCGCTGGTGATCGTGGAGATCGCCACGTCGGCCAGTGCGAGCCGGTGCGTCTCGGTGCGCAGACTGTCCCGCACTGCCTCACCCGCCATGTCGAGATTCCCGGCGAACTCGGGGATCGACTCGTGCCCGCCGCGCCGCTCGACCGTCAGCCCCGCCGTGGGGGTGAAGACCGCCGTGGCGGCGCGGGGAAGCACCCAGATGCTGTCGAACATGGTGCGTTCGCCGAACGGCGTCTTGGTCGTGAGGTAACTGTCGAGCCCCTCGTCCCACAGTTCCCACCGGACGCCGGGAACACTGAGCAAGGCAGGTAACTCGGACGAGAAACACAGCTCGCGCCGCGTCTGGTTCCAGTGGTAGTAGAGCGGTTTCATGCCCGCGTCGTCAGTGGACAGCACGAGCTTGGGCTCGTCGCGCAGGTCGAGCACCGCGATGGCGTACATCCCGTCGAGGTGGTCGACGAACTTGTGGCCATAGCGGTGGTAGAGCGCGGGAAGGACGTTGCCGTCGCAGTGGTCCGGGAAGACGTACCCGTCCGCCCTCAGGTCATGGCGGAGCTCGTCGTGGTTGTAGATCTCGCCGTTGAACACGACTTTGATGTCGTTGCCCAACTGGTAGGGCTGCCGTCCGCCTGCCAGGTCCATGATGGCCAGCCGGTTGGTGCCGATCGCCCAGCCGTCGCCCGCCTCGATGAACCGGGCATCAGGCCCGCCGTGCCGTTGCAACGCCGAGACAGTACGCAGGTGGTGGTGGGACATGGTCCCGCCCAGGTGTCCGTATATCCGACACATGGGCTACACCACCTGGGAGGACACGCCCCCGCGGGCGTACAGGGTGGCGTCGAACGGAGTCGGGCCGCCGCAGACGGCGAAACGCTCTCCCGTTGGCGAGGGGTTGCGAGTGCCGTGCAGTACCCCGGCCGCGGCGAAGAAGACGTCTCCGGCCTTGAAGTCGTGCCAGCTGTCGACGAGGTAGACCTGCCCCTCGCCCTCGAAGGCGAAGAAGGCCTCCTCGCTCTGCGGGTGCTGGTGGATGTTGAAGGTCTTGCCGGGATCGTGGATTCCACAGTGGAGACACAGCCGGGCACTGCCGGTTCCCGGCCAGAACACCAGGTTCACCAGCGCGGGCGTCTCGTCGGCCGACCTCTCGCCGGTGCCGAGGAACCCGTTCAGCTGGTGTTCGTCGTTGCCAAGGGCACTGGTCAGCCGGGGACTGGTGCCCACCGGTTCGCCACCCTCGAGACGGGTTCGCCACACGTAGGCGGTCATGCCCTCGCTGCCTGCCGCGAGTTCGAGCGTGCGGCCGGTCGGCGAGTACAGCGCGCTGCCGCGGGCGAGCTCGGCCCGGTGCCCGGTCACGTCACCCGTGCCGGAACCGGCATGGACGACGGCCACGTTCTCTTCCTCCAGCGCCCAGCCGAGCCGCCACACCTTCTCCGGTGCGACCTCGATGACGAGCAGCGTGACCTTCCGTGCGCCCATCTGCGGTCCGACCGGTTCCGCGATGCGGCCCCAGTCGAGTGGATAGAAGACGAAGTCGTCGGCACGGACAATCGCGCCGTGAACCTCATCGGTCAGTGTCAACTGCTTTATCTGACTCACGGTTCCCCCGAGAAAAGTGAAATACCGAGAAGAAATCCCCGAGCTGGAGAAACTTCCGATCTTCCTTGCAGAGCACACCATCGATCTCTGTAGGGTCATCCCACGACAGAGTACTACAGGCATCCAGTTGGGCGCACCAGTCAGTTTGTTTGTCACATCACGCGGTATCGTCACACAGATGGAGTAACAATCAATTTTGACTGAACTGATTCAGAAAAATGGCCCGTCCCACTGAACAGGAATTACTCATGAGTCACCGGCAACAGGGAACAGGTCGGAGCGAAGATCGCGGACCGCCGAGCGATGGGGGCGACCACGGGCCGGAAGTGACCGGCAGAAGCGCCGGTGACCAGGTCGAACGGGCGCACCCCCGGACGGACTGCCCGATCGGGATGTCGGTGGGGCCCATTATCGGGCACCACCGCCGAACTCTCCCAAGAACCGGACATTCCACCCAGTGGAAACACTGAAACAATACCGAGCTGCCTGTTCAGGGCCGAATCGGATTACCGTAGCGTGGAGAGGCGGATCCCGACGGATCAAGTGGGTGCCACCGCCCGGCGGCACCCGCACATGAGGGGGTTGATACGTCGTCCATCACGCGGGAATGTGATTGCCGGACCGACAGGTCCGGTCGTCGACAAGTACAGGTGGTAACACGTACGTGAACGGCGTTATCGAGGCAATCGGCACCGGGGACGGCGAGTGCGCGCGTTCCTGCCAGGCGGAGTGCGAGGTGTGTGGGTAGCCGTGAATGAAACGATGCTGGTCAGAAACCTGGAACTGGTCGTCGAGGCGTGCAGGGACATCGAACGCGGGCACGCGGACCCACCGAGCCTCGACGATCTCGCCGCGAACGCCGGGCTGAGCCGGTTCCATTTTCATCGGCTGTTCAAGAAGGTCACGCGGATCACGCCGCACTCCTACCTGGCCTCGAGCCGGGCGCGCCGGGTCCGCGCGGAGCTGTCGCGGGCGGCGACCGTCACCGACGCGTTCTACAACGCGGGCTTCAACTCCAACGGCCGCTTCTACGAGGCAGCGCCCGACATCCTCGGGATGACGCCGACCCGGTTCCGTGCCGGTGGCGAAGGTGAACTGATCGAGTACTGCTTCGGCCGGGGCTCGGACGGCGTGACGCTGGTCGCGCTGGCCAGCAAGGGACTGTGCGACGTGATCGTCGCGGACACCCCGGAGTCCGCCGTACGCAGGCTGAACACCACGTTCCCCAAGGCGGATTTCGTCGCGGGGAGCGGCGCGTGCACCGAGAAGGCGTACCAGTCGATCCTGTCGGTCGGCCCGTCGACGGTGAGCCCGAAACTGCCGTCCGACGTCCGCGAAACCGTGCTGGACCACCTCATTCGTGACGAGTTCAGGAAGGTGGCGCCCTACCGGCGCACAGCGATGCCCGCGCACGCCGTGGTCACGGGGAGCTAGTTCGCCAAGTCAGCAACATCCGGAGCGATCCGCGCCCGGTCCGCGAATACCGTGGTCCGGGTGTGCGATGCGCTGGTGTCACAAGACAACCGGATGAGTGAGGACGAGCCGCGATGACCACATGGGACCCGAAGACCGCGAGCGTGCTGACCACGCTCCGGGACTACCTGGTCGGTCCGACGCGGTTCATGAACGTGTTGAGCTGCTTCGAACTCGGCATCGTCGACCTGTTGCGGGACAACCCCCGCATGACCGCGCGCGAGATCGCGGAGTCGGTGGGCGGCACCGAGGCCGCCATCCAGCAACTGCTGTTCCTGCCGGTGAAGGACGAGCTCATCTCGTTCGACAAGGAGACCGGGACGTACGCGCTCGACGGGCTGAGCCTGCCCGCGGACGTGGACATGGCCCGGGTCCTCAAGTGGTACACGATGATCAAGGTCGTCTGCCTGCGGCAACTGTTCTACCTGACCGAAAGCGTCAAGACCGGCAGCCTGGTCGGCCTGCGTGAGCTGTACGGCTTCGAGGGCACCCTGTACGAGGCGACTGCCCGCCACGAGGATCTGCGCACCGCGTGGGGCGGGTCGATGGACTCGGTCACCGGCGCCATCGACGAGTGGTTCTTCGGCAACTTCGAGGTGCCCGCGGGCGCGAAGGTGCTGGACGTGGCCGGGAACACCGGCCTCGGCGCGATACTGACCCGCAAGTACAAACCCGAGCAGAACGTCACGGTCGCGTGCTTCGACTTCCCGGAGAAGGAAGCCGCCGCGCTGGAGAACTTCCGCGCGCACGGCGAGACGGAACACTGCTCGTTCATCGGCGGCGACGTGTTCAAAGGCCTGCCCACCGGCTTCGACGTCGTGATGATCAAACACTTCCTCGGCATGTTCGACCGCGAGAACGTGCTGCGGATCTTCAACGCCGTGCACGACGCGCTACAGCCCGGCGGTGAGCTCTTCGTTCTCGCGCCGGTCTACCCGGAGGACCTGACGAGCTCGGTGTCGGTCGACTTCTTCCCCGCGTACTTCATCGGCTGCACGATGGGCGAAGGCGGCCCGCAGCAGATGTCGACGTACTCGCAGTGGCTGGCCGAGGCCGGGTTCGAGGTCGTGTCCACGCTCCAGCAGGACATCTCGACGATGCCGCCGGACATGATCCACGTGCACGGCATGATCCGCGCTGTCAGGAAGTGAGCTGGTCGGGTATGACCTTCAGCGCGGTGTCCACGACCTGGCCGAGCATGACCGGGTCCTCGGTGACGGCACTCATCACGCGCAGTCCCTGGATCGTGGTGACCAGGAAGTTCGATATCGCGGGGATGTCGACGTCCGGCGGCAGCTCGCCCATGCTGCGGGCCAGGTGCAGCGTGCTGTGGAAGGAGTCGTGCAGCGCGGCGATCGCGTCGCGGACGATCCGGTTGGTGACCTCGTCGTGCGGCACCCGCTCGTTGATGGCCATCACCAGCAGACAGCCGGGGCGGCCGGGCACTTTGAGCGCGTCGTCGATCCGTTCGAGCAGCAGATCCCTGATCAACTCCCGGATCGGCACCCGCTGCATCAGCGCCTCGCGGAAGGTGTCGGTGGTCAGCCGGACATAACGTTGTAGGGCCTGTTGGTAGAGCCCGTGTTTGCTGCCGAACGCCGCGTACAACGAGCCACGGCCGAGACCCGTCGCGTCAGTGAGATCCTGGATCGAGGTGGCTTCATATCCCTGACGCCAGAAGACTTCCATCGCCTTCTGGGCCACTTCGTCGGTATCGAACTCGCGGACACGAGGCACAGTCGGCAGCGTACCGAATATGGAACAGCCAATCAATTATGTGCTCGGCCGGAAAGCGCAGAAACGGTGCCACCGCGACGGCGACCGTTCTGTTTCAGACCTATGCAAGAAAAGCCGCCGACAAGCGCTTGGCGAATTGTCAGAATCATGTTTACCGATCGGTCCAGATTAGGTAAGGAGTCCAGCTCATGCCTCACGTGCAGCAGCGACTGTCCATCAGCGACGAACTGGCCTGGGAGATCGTCCGCGCGGCCGACGAGGCCGGTAAGGCGACCGACAAGCGTTTCGCCGTCGCGGTCGTTGACGAAAGCGGCGTGCTGAAGGCGTTCCTGCGCCAGGACGGCGCCTCGCTGGTCGCCGTGCAGGTGGCGCAGGACAAGGCGTACACGTCGGCGTCGACCGGGATGCCGACCGAGAAGTGGTCCGAGGTGCTGCAGGCCGACCCGGTGCTGGGTGCCGGGGCGCCGACCGCGATCGACCGTCTCGTCACGATGGGCGGCGGTCTGCCGATCGTGGTCGACGGCGAACGAGTCGGCGCCGTCGGTGTCTCCGGTGCACATTGGACGGAGGACGCCAAGATCGCGGCAGCGGCCCTCTCCGTGCTCTCGTCGAACAATTCCTGACCTTTCCAGTACGGGGAGTGACTCATGCCCATCGCACTGTTCGTGCTCGGGCTCACGGTGTTCAGTCTGGGCACGACCGAGTTCATGATCGCGGGCCTGCTGCCCGAGCTGGCGGCGGCCTTCGAGACGTCGCTGCCGCAGGCGGGCCTGCTCATCTCGCTGTTCGCCCTCGGCGTCGTCGTCGGCGCGCCGCTGATCACGGCAGCCACCACGCGCGTGCCGCGCAAGACAGCGCTGATCGTGCTGCTTGTCGTGTTCATCGTCGGTGAGGCGGTCGCCGCCATGGCGCCGACGTTCGGCGTGCTGATGGTGGCGCGGGTGGTCACAGCCGTGGCGCACGGCTCGTTCTTCGGTATCGGTGCGGTGGTCGCGTCGAACCTGGTCGGGCCGGAGCGCCGCGCCCGAGCGATCGCGATCATGTTCGGCGGTCTCACCGTGGCGACGATCGCCGGTGTGCCGCTGGGAACCTTCATCGGCCAGAACTTCGGCTGGCGGACGACGTTCTGGGCGATCGCCGTGCTCGGTGTGATCGACCTGATCGGCGTCATCCTGCTGGTGCCGAGCCAGCCACGAGCCGGTCACCTGGGGATCCGCCACGAACTGGCCGCCTTCCGCAACCCGAAGGTCTGGCTCGCGCTCGGCACCACCACGCTCAGCCAGGCCGCGCTCTACACCGCCTTCACCTACATCACACCACTGCTGATGGACGTCACCGGGTTCGCCGAGGGACTCGTCCCACCGCTGCTTGCCCTGTTCGGCGTCGGCACCTTCCTCGGCAGCATGCTCGGCGGCAAGTTCGCCGACCGGTCGCTGATGGGCACGCTGTGCATCGGCCTGCTCCTGCTCGCGGCGATGCTGGGGGTGTTCTCCCTGACCGCGGAAAGCAAACCGGCGATGGTGGTGACACTGTTCCTGTTCGGTGTCGGCAGCTTCCTGATCAACCCGGCACTGCAGACACGGGTGATGAACGAGACCGAAGGCGCGCCGACGCTGGCCAGCACCACCAACGTGTCGGCGTTCAACGTCGGCAACGCGCTCGGCCCGTGGGTCGGCGGTCTGGGCATCAGCGCCGGGCTCGGCCTGCTCTCGCCGAGCTGGATCGGCGCCGCACTGGCTGTCGGTTCGCTCCTGCTGGCGCTGTGCTCGGTCGGGCTCGACCGTCGTGACGTCGCGAATCGGAAGCAACCGGAAGAGGTGACGAGCTGATGCCGCTGGTACGGGTCAATTGGTGGCCGGGCGCGACCGAGTCGGAGCGCCGCGATTTCGTCGCGGAGATCACCGGGACAGTCGCGAAGTACGCGAAGTGCCCGGAGTCGGCGGTGATGGTGATCGTGACCGACGTCGAGAAGGACCACTGGGGGCTTGGCGGCAAGCTCTGCAGCGACCTGTGAGCGGTGGCCGGGACGGCGCGCCTCGTCCCGGCCACCTTCTTTTCGTTTCACCGCAACTGGGAGAGAACTTGTCCGTCCCCACCCCACCGTCGCGCCGCTCGGTCCTGTTCGGCGGCGCCGCGGCGTTAGGCATGACCGCGCTCACGACCGCGCAAGCCGACGCGGTCACCGAGCCGGTCACCGTCAGCCCCACGGATCCGCGCTACCTGGACCTCACACGGGGCATGAACCAGCGCTACACGGCCAAACCCGACTACGTCAGCCTGCCGCACACCACCGACCAGGTCGTCAGCGTGCTGTCCACCGCGATGGCAGGCGGCAAACAGGTGTCCCTGCGCAGCGGCGGGCACTGCTTCGAGGACTTCGTCCACCACGACGGCGTCGACGTCCTGATGGACCTTTCCCTGCTGTCCTCCGTGGACTACGACGCCGACCACGAGGCGTTCTCCGTCGGCGCGGGCGCAAAACTGCAGGACGTCTACGAACGGCTGTACCGCAACTGGGGCGTGACGATCCCGGGCGGCCTCTGTTACTCGGTCGGCGCGGGCGGACACGTCACCGGCGGCGGCTACGGCCTGTTGTCACGACGAGACGGCCTGACCGTGGACCACCTGTACGGCGTCGAGGTCGTGGTCGCCGACGGCACCAGGCCCCGCTCGCTGGTGGTCACCCGTGACTCCACCGGCGCCGAGGCCGACTTGTTCTGGGCACACACCGGTGGCGGCGGCGGCTCGTTCGGCGTGGTGACGCGATTCCTGTTCCGCTCACCCGGCACCAAGGCGCCACTCGTGCGCCCGCCGCAGGAGGTGCTGCTCGTGGCACTGGCCGTGCCGTGGGCAGAACTGGACGAACAGCGGTTCACGCGCATCTTCGGCAACTACGCCCGCTGGCACTACCAGAACCGCGGGCCCGGCGCACCGCCGCTGTCGAGCGTGCTGATGATGAACCACCGCCGCAACAACACAATCGGCCTGATGGCACAGATCGACGCGGCCGCACCGGACGCCGAGCGCGCGTTGGCCAAGTACCTCGACGCGGTACTCGGCGACACCCCGGCGAAAGAACTCACCAGCTCGGCCGGTGAGTTCGGCCCCATGCCGGGGCTGGCCCGCCCCAGGAGACTGCCCTGGCTGGCGGCCACTCGATTACTCGGCACGAACACACCAGTCCTGACCGACCCGACACTGAGGGCCGAACACAAGTCGGCCTACGTCCGCAGCGAGATACCGGACGAGCAACTGGCCACCGCGTACCGCTATCTCACGCGGCCGGACGTGACCAACCCGAACGCGATGCTCGTGGGCTTCTCCTACGGCGGAGCGATCGCGGCGACCGACTCGACAGCGACCGCCGTCGCCCAACGAGACAGCACCTTCAAGCTGCTGCTGCAGTCCTTCTGGTCCACACCGGACGAGGACGCCGCGAACATCACGTGGGTACGCGAGTTCTACCGTGACCTGTACGCTGAAACCGGTGGTGTGCCCGTGCCCGGCGAGCACAGTGACGGCTGCTACATCAACTACCCGGACGCGGACCTGTCCGATCCGAACTGGAACACCTCGGGCGTCCCGTGGCACACGTTGTACTTCAAGGGAAACTACCCCCGTCTACAACGGACGAAGGCCCGCTGGGACCCGCAGGACACGTTCCGGCACCGCCACTCCATCCGCAAGCCTTAGGCAGCCACAGACATGCCGTCGCCTCCACACCGACGCAGTGCACGTTCGGCACGCATCGCCGAGGAGGCGAACCGGCTCAGGCCAGGAATGCCTCGACCATGAGGCTCGCTTGTGGACGGCATTCATCGAAGTAGGCGTGCCGAGCGCCCGGGAAGACGTGCGTTGTCGCGTGTGGAATGCGCTCGGCCAGGACCGGCACGTTCGCCGCCGGAGTCAGCATGTCGTCCTCGCCGTGCAGGACGAGCGTGGGCGTAGTGATCCGGTCGAGCACATCCCACGCATCGTGCTCATTGCTGGCCACGAGATGCCCTCGGACGGCGTGCGGTGGCATGTTCGGGTCGCCCAGGATGGTGTACGGGCCGGGATTGTCGGCACGCCAGGCGGGCGTGTACATCAGGTCCACGAGCACCTGCCGGGAATCAGGTCCCATGAGCGCCCGACGGACGTCATTGGTCCGCTCAAAACCGTGCACACCACCTGGTGACGTGCAGCCGAGCACCAGACGCCGTACGCGCTGCGGGTACAACGCGGCGACCCACTGCGCCGTTCGCCCGCCCATGGACGTGCCGTACAGATCGGCCTGGTCGATGCCCAGGGTGTCCAGCACCGCGATCACGTCGTCCGCGAATCCTCGCGTGGAGTACGGCACGTCGGGTTTGTCACTGGCGCCGGTGCCCCGGTAGTCCATCGTGATGGTGCTGCCCGAGAAGTCCCCTCGCGCCCGATCCCACCACGTGTGGTTGTTCGCTTGCCCCGCCAGCAGTACCAACGGCCGCCCGGTCCCGGCTCGCTGCCAGGCCAGGCGTGTGCCGTCCGCTGCGTGGGTGTGGCCCTGTTCCATCGCTCCCCCGGCAACATCCGTTGCAGACATGCTTCGACCGGTGATCATGTTACCGCTCGACATCGGCCGACGACGCTCCGGCGACGGTGTGGGGACGGCGTTGAGACGTCCCGATTGGGACCCTTCCTGCGAGATATCGCCGGACATCCGCAGGAGGGGTCTGTCCGATGCCACCGCCGCCCAAGGGCCTTGCGACACGGCCCCAGGTGACGACGAGGCCCACCCGTGTCCTGGGGAAGAAGCCGCCACCCGCGCCCAAAGCGGGCCCTCTTTCGCTGCCGCAGTCCAACGCCGCCGCGTCGGCGGCGCTGCGGGCGGGGTCGAAACCGGCCGTCCTGGAACGTTTCCAGTCCGCCGGGCAGAACGCGGTCGGCAACAGCGCGGTGGCGGCGGCCCAACGCGCCAAGGGCAAGCCTGAGGACAAACCGCGGCAGCAGACCCCACCGGAGGAAGGGGCCGCCGCCGGAGGGCAGGGGAAGCGCGGACCCGACCGGGACCCGAAGTTCGCCTCGCTGAAGAAGGACGTCCAGCGTAAGAAGCGTGGCGTGGCGTCGTCGCATCCGCCGCCACGCGCAGAGGCGTCGTCCGCGCAGGACGCGGCCCTCCCGCCGAAGGACGACGAGCAGGCACAGGGCAAGACCGCCAACGCCGAGAAGATGAACGAGGCCAAGCCGAAGGAGTTCGACAAGGCCGCGTTCGTCAAGGCGGTCGAGGACGCGATCGCGCGCAAGGCACCGAAGAACCTCGACGAGGCCGACAAGTTCGCCGACTCCGGCAAACCGGCGGAGATCAAGGCGGACGTGCAGGGCCGGGTCGGCGAGGGCAAGTCGGACTCCGCCGAGCAGATCTCCGCCACCACGGCAGCGCCACCGGACACGTCGGTCGCCGTGACCAAACAGGTTGTGCCGATGGCCCCGGACCGCCCGCCGGGCGCGCCGGGCACACCGAACCCTGCCAACGCCGCACCGGACCGACTGCCGCCGTCAGCCACCGACATGTCCGCCGGACCCGCGCGGGTCAACCAGGAAATGGCGGACGCGCACGTCACTGAGACCCAGCTGAAGAAGTCGAACGAGCCGCAGTTCACCAAGGCGCTGGACGAGAAGAAGACCGCCGAGCAGCACTCCGAGACGGCGCCGGGCGAACTGCGTCAGAACGAATCAGCGCAGTTGAAGCAAACCACCGCGCAGGCCAAGAAGCTCGGCACGGCGGCGATGAACGCGATGGCCGCCAAGCGAGTCAACATCGGGCAGCAGGTCGGCTCGGGCAAGTCCGGCGCGAAGGGCAAGGACGAGGACAAGCGCGCCCAGGTCACCGCGTTGCTGCAGAAGGTCTTCGACACGATGAAGACCGAGGTCGAAGGCATCCTGTCGGCCCTGGACAAGACGGTGGACAAGGAGTTCACCGAAGGCGAGAAGAAGGCGCGCGACGAGTTCACCGACGAACACAAGCGGAAAATGGAGGCGTACAAGGACGAGCGCTACAGCGGCGCGTGGGGCTGGGCGCGCTGGCTCGACGACAGGTTCACGGGCCTGCCCGCGGAGGCGGACAAGATCTTCGACGAGGCCCGTGACAACTACATCGCCAACATGCGGCACGTGATCTCTGCCGTGGCGGACACGATCGGTCGGGAGCTCACCAAAGCGAAGGCCCGGATCGCCAAGGGCCGCGACGAGCTGCAGGCCGAGGTCAAGAAGCTGCCGACGGACCTGCAGTCGATCGGCAAGGAGGCGGCCGCGGGCTTCGCCGACCAGTTCGACTCACTGACCCAGTCGGTCGACGACAAGGGAACAGAGCTCGTCGACACCCTGGCCACGAAGTACACGGACGCGCTGAAGTCCGTCGACGACGAGATAGCGGCGGAGAAGGAGAAGAACAAAGGCCTGATAGCGAAGGCGATCGACGCGGTGAAGGCCGTGATCAACACGATCCTCGAGCTGATGCGCATGCTTCGCACGATCCTCGCGAAGGCCGCGCAGGCAGCGGAGGGGATCGTCAAGGACCCGATCGGCTTCCTCGGCAACCTCGTGCGGGCGGTCGGCGCGGGTCTGCGTCAGTTCATGGCGAACATCGGCACCCACCTGCCGCAGGGCATCCTGTCGTGGCTGGTCGGCCGGGCAGCGGAAGCGGGACTGCAACTGCCCGCGAAGTTCGACACCCGAGGCGTGCTCACGATGCTCGCAGGCATCCTGGGCCTGACCCCGGCGGCGATCTGGGCCCGCATCACTCGCCGACTGCCCCCGAAAGCCGCCGAAGCCGCGGAAGGAGCGGTACCCCTCGTCGCCCAGGTCCGCAAGCAAGGCGTGGCCGGGATGTGGAACGACCTGAAGACCCGCGTCGGCGACCTGCGCAAGCAACTGATCGACAAGGTGATCGAGTACGCCAAACCCGCGATCATCATCGCCGGTATCACGTGGATCATCTCGCTGCTGAATCCCGCGTCGGCCTTCGTGCGCGCGGTGAAACTGATCATCGACATCATCAGGTTCGTCGTCACCCAGGCCCGGCAGATCTTCGACTTCGTGAACGCCGTGCTCGACGCCGTCATCGCCATCGCTCGAGGTAGCGGCGGCGGCGTACCCGGCCTGATCGAACGCGCACTGGTCCGTGCCATCCCGGTGCTGCTCGGCTTCCTCGCCACCCTGCTGGGCCTCGGCGGCCTTGCAGCCAAGGTCAGGCAGATCATCCAGACCATCTCCCGCCCCGTCGGCCGCGCGATCGACGCCGTGATCGACAAGATCATCGCCCTCATCAAGCGCGCCCTGCCCAAGTCGAAGGCCAAGCCCGACAAGAAGAAGCCCGACCCCACCAGGAAATCCAAGCGCAAGAAGGACCGCGACAAGCCCAAGCGCCCGAAGAAGCCACGCCGCCCCACCAAGCGCAAGGACGACAAGCCGCGCAAACCATCGAAAGCTCCCCGGAAGGACCCGCCAAAAACCAAGGACAAGGACTCCACCAAGGACAAGACTCGCGTCGTCGACCGGCGCACGTCGGTGGGTACCGAATCACACACTCTTCGAGCGCGTGCAAGCCGCAAGCGTCTGACGCTTCTTATGGCGAGCGACGGCTTCGGTCTCATCAACACGAAGGTGAAAGTGCTCCGCCAGTTGGCAGGCGAGGAGTTGCGATCCGGAGAGCCAAGCAGAGTCGACCGAGGCAACGGTCTGAACAAAGCTTTGGACAACGTCGAAGTCCGGGCAAGGAAGGTCATCGCGGACTATATGGGAGCACCTCCCTCCGCGGCGCGTGACCGGAAGCTGGACGATGGATTGAACGACCTCAGTGAGCTGATCCGGGACATCGGCGTCAAGTTCCAGATCCCAGGACTGGACTTCACTCGCCCTGACCACAACCCGGTGCCGTCACCTCTTGATGGATACGGCAGAGCCACCGGTTACTCCGGCAATCCACTGAGCCGCGCTTCCGCGAAGAAGGGCAGTGGTGCCAGCGGTTACGTCCCCGGGATCACCATTCCCGGACTCGGCACGATCGAGCGTGGCCATCTGCTCGCGAAGAACCTCGGCGGATCGGGCTCCGATCGCAGAAACCTTTCGCCGATCGTCTTGACGGCGAACACAGCGATGAAGGCACCGGAGCGGCAAGTCGCCGACTTCATCTACACCGGCGACGTGTCCAATCGCGTGGTCTATACCGTGCAGGTTCACCACCAGTTCTCCGGCACGGCCGCCTTTCAGACGTGGCTCGCGGCCACTTTCCCACCCTCCGGACCAGATGCTGCCCAGACATTGTTCGAACTTGCGAAGACGCACCGACCAGACGGTTCCGAGATCAACGCCGCGCTGGGTGGGCCGCCACGCACTTCCGCGCAACACCAACACGTCTTGCGTGGGCTCGGGTACTACCTGCTCAAGTCGACGATCTCGATCTCGATCACGGCCACTGCCGGCCCGATGAACACGGTGGCCAAACCGGGCTCCACGTGGACGATCGACAACAACATTCCGCCGCCCTGACGATCGAAGCTCCAGGGATCCGTGACGTCTCACTCCGCGAAGAGCCGCATGTCAGCGACGAACGCCCCAGCCGCACCACCAGCGGTTCGACCTATCCACACCGGATAGCATCCGTCTCCCCAGCCACTGGCAAAGGCCAGCAAGTTCGCGCCGGACACCTCATCATCGAACTCTGCCGTCGCCGCGTCCGGAATGACGGTCGCGCTGAGCGGGTTCTCATCAACAGGGAAGAAGCCGGCGATCCGAGGTATCGCTGCGGCGTCGGCAAAGCAGGCCATGCCGCCGTCAACGTCGAAACAAAAGGCTTCTCCATCCCGCAACAGCCGTGGATCCTCGCTGGGCAGGAGGGCAAGCTCCCAGGATTCCACCGGTTCGTCGCGGATCAGGACACCAGCCGCCGCCACCCGCGGATCCATGCCGATTCCCTCCGTCCCCCGGGCCACGTTGACGACGAAGTCGTATTCTCCCGGAGAAACCGTTACGGTGTAAGGCTCTCGATCCGCGGCGAAGTAGTCGTCCGGAGCGCACGCGACGATACGTCCAGTCGGCATCCGCAGCCGCCCGATGGTGTGCGGCTTGATTACGACTCGCTCCCCACCCACGACCATAGAGCGCTCAGGCTCATTCAGACTGACGACCTGCGGATCGGGTCGCATCGGCACAGGTGGCCGCCACAGCGGCTCCCTGAAGGGAACCACTGCGACATCAGGTGGTGGTTGACCACTGTGCACCAGCCGGAGACCGGCCATGTGCTGCGGCAACAGCGGCTTCAGCCGCCAGACATCTCCGTCGCCGAACATACGCGCCAACATGCCGAGCGGATCGTCGGACGCTGCGTTATCAGCTGCCTTCGCGTCCGGCGTGACATCACCAGTAAAGAGCAATGCCCTCCAGTCGCCGAACTCCGGAGCGGAGACCCCGAGTGCCTCGGCAGACACTTCCATGGTGCGTTCACCGTGGTCAGTGGTCACCGTTATGCCACTATCCGGGTAGTGAGTGCGGGAGATCTTGCGCGACGCGGCCGGGTCGAACTCGCCCTGCCCCTGATCCGCGTACTGCCATTCGACTTCTTCGACGAGAACGAGTCGCCCACCATCCACTCGCCGGAAGTCACGTTTGATCAAGCGGCGAAGGTGTTCGTCGAAACCCCAGATCAGGCACACGTGATGTAGCCACGACACCTCGATCAGAGCCTGCGGCTTCCCATCCGAGAACAGCAGGACCGCATACTGTTCGCCGGATCGGTCACGCTCGGAGGCCTCCGCAGCTCGGAGTGGCCCTGCTACCGCGCGGGCAACCGGATCCCAGCCTTCACAATAGATAAAGTCGATCTTCTCGCCCGCCACGAAGACTCCCCTCGGCGACAACGTCGGAGCGGAAAATCAAGACCCGCACCGCGGACAACGTACACCGAGATCGACTGGACCGTGACAGGAGAGCACTCACACCGACAACAGGAATCAAATATCCCGAGCTTCTTGGTGGTTGTCCGGCCTCAGCGACCAGGGCGTGATTCTTTTTTGGGCAATGCCATGGGGATCATGCGCATGGCGGCGCCCGCCACGGCAGCATTGCCCGCCTGATCCTGCCCCGCGGAAAGAGTGGGCTGAGCAGCGGGAACGGTTTTGCTGTCCATGGTCTTGGCGGTTTGGGCGTTGCCCACCACGGCAGGCACGAGCACCAGCGGTGTTGTGCCCTTGTCTGCGGCGGCAGTGGTGCGGAGTTCCTGGGCTGTCACGGCTGGGGCGGGTGGGCGCTGGGGCGGGAGAAGTTCGGTCATGGTCGCTCCGGTCAGTTGGTGTCGGTGAGCAGAGGAGCGTGCGAGCCGAGTTCTGACGGGCGGAGAAGCCGGGCCTCGCGTTGGAACTGGCGGGCGACGCCGCGCACGATGTGGCGCATGGCGATGGAGTCGCCACCGGCGTCCGCGGCGGACAGTGCCGCGGTGCGGGCGGCGGCGGAGATGCCCGCGCCGGTCATGTCGAGACGGGCCAGCACTTCCAGGTCGACGTCCGCGGCCATCGGCGCTTCGGGTGGGAACGCGAGTTGCCAGAGCCGCAGCCGCTCGGACACTCCTGGCCGGGGGAAGTGGACCACGAAGTGGAACCGGCGGGTGAAGGCCGGGTCGATGTTCTCCTTGAGGTTGCTGGTCAGGATGATCAGCCCGTCACTGGCTTCCAGGCGCTGCAACAGGTACCCGACTTCCAGGTTCGCATACCTGTCTGTCCCGTGGCGCACGTCGCCGCGTTTGCCGAACAGGGCGTCGGCTTCGTCGAACAGCAACACTGCGTGACTGTCTTCCGCTTGTCTGAACGCCGCCTCCATGTTCTTCTCGGTCTCCCCCACCCATTTCGAGACGACCTGGGCCAGGTCGACCTTGAGCAGTTCCAGGCCGAGCATGCCGGTGACGATCTCCGCCGACAACGTCTTTCCCGTCCCCGGTTCACCGGTGAACAACGCCTTCACGCCACCGTGCGTCGTCCGACGGGCGAATCCCCAGGTTTCGGCGATCCTGGGCCACGCGCGGAAAGCCGAAGCGATCTCCATGATCTGGCTGAACTGCGCGTCGGGCAGTACCAGGTCTTCGACGGTTCGGCGAGGCACGATTGCCTGCACGCCGCTGCCGCTGCGGCCGCGGGTCACGGTCGCGATGGCGGGCTCGACGTGGTCGGACCGCCCGTCGCCGGACAGCCGGGCTCCTGCGGAGGCGACTGAGGCCACGGCTCGGAGCTCACCGCCGCTCATCCGGTACCGGACGGCCAGGTCCTCAAGCAAGGGACCGTTCAAGTCCGGCAAAGCCGCCGACCACATCGCACGCCGGTCCCCCAGGTCCGGAGCAGGCATGGTCATCTCGGCATAGGACCGGACGGCCAGCACGCCGAAAGGCCGCCAGGGATTGAGCCCTGTCAGGCACACGGGCACACGAGACCGCAGCAAAGCCGCGAACACCAGCTCCGAGGACTCCCGAAGCGCGTCAGCCGGAATCCACAGCACCGCGTCCAGCGCGGCCGCCGAACGAAGATCACCCTCGATGTCGGAAGTCACGCCCCGCAACGGCTTTCCCGCGACACGACACAACGCCTGTACCGCGTCCAGCTGACTGTCGGCCGGACAGCCCCACAGTCCCACCAGGTCGATCTCGCCTGCCGCCAACGCGTGCCCGAGCCGTGTGAGCCGGTCCGACGACAGGTGCGGCGTGAGCATTGACGGCGCCGCGACCTCGCCGGGATCGAATCCCACCAGACCGGCGTCCCCGCCCCACCCGAGCAGGAAGTCGAACACACCCGGCCCCAGTACCAGTTCCTGCGCGAGCTCGACCGGAGCCTCACCATAGGACCGAAGCAGCCCGAACCGGCGCAGCGGCCCGGCCAGGCCGAGCGCACGACGCCGGGCCAGGCGGTCCGCAGGCGAGGCGCAGACAGCCAACAGCAGTTCCATGCAGGGGATCCGACGGTTCAGGTTGTCCACAATGTACGCGTAGATCCGCTCGTAGCCGCGGTCCAGCTCTGGCGCGGCTACCAGCAGCAGAGCGTCCTGATCGGCGCGCGACAGGCCGTACCGCGTGGCGAGCGCGTCCAACGGCAGTGTCACGCCCTTGGCCGCGGCATGCCGTCGCAGGTCCCGTTCCGCCTCCGGTTCGGGCTCTGCCGAGTCCTCCGGGACACCGAGATTGCCCGCGAAGGTCTCGACCTCGTCCAGCAGGATGCCGACCTGCTCGTCGGTGACGCAGAACGACGTCAGGTCGGGCCGGGTGAGCAGCGCCGCGACCTGCGCCTGTCGTTCGACCGCGGCGCGCAACGCCTGGTGCACGCCCACCAGCCGGATCCGCAGGTGCTCCATCGCCAGTTCGCTCATCGTCATCCACCCGAGAAGGTCAGGGTCCGGCCACCCAGCCAGACGACATCGGGAACATCCGCCAACAGCCCACCGCGCAGCAGGTCCGAATGCCGCCGCCCCAACGGAATCCGGACCTGTACGGCATCAGCGCCGTACCGGACCACAGCGGAGAGGTCCGCGAAACGGGACAGTGCCAGCACAGGATCGGGCGTTTCCCGCGCATGCCAGAGAGTCCACGCGATCATGCCCAGCCCGACCGACGCGGCCAACGTCACGCTGCGCTCCAGCGACGCGTCCTGGGCGAGCGGCACCGCGCGGCGTTCGACAACCAGTGCCTGGACAACCGAATCGACACGGGCAGCATGGCCGGACGCCGCCGCGACGAGCCGCGAGTCAGGTGATCCGCAGGTCCACAGTGGAGATCGCCACGGCAGCCGCGACACCGGATCACCCCGAAGTGGACGGACATCGGTCACGAAGGACACGCCCGCCGCCGCCAGGTCGCGCATGCACCCGGCGGGTAGCGAACCTCGAACGAGCACGGAAGGCCGACCGCATCCCTCCCAGTGCGCAAGCAGACCGGCCACATCCGACGACCACGCGACCGGGAACGTGCCCAGCGCGTCGACGAGCAGCAACCGGCCGCCCACGCCCATGATCACGAGCGGTTCACCGGGGTCATGACCACGGCACAAGGACAACGCCAGCACGGCGTCCAGCACAGGCAGAGCGGGCCGCACCTGCCGGGCGAAATCGGTCAGGTCCGGCACCGAGTCCAGCCCGGCGAACGCGGCAGCCGAGGCGTTGTCCTCCGGAGTACGCCGCCAGCCCCTGGCAACGGCACCCAACACCTTGTACGCCAATGCAGCAGCGAAAAGAGGAGCCTCCTCGGCCATGTCGAGACCGTCGAGAGCCGGGCCGATCGCGTCCAGATACCCGATCCGCGCCAGCGGCCCGGCGAGCAGGAACGGCAGCACTGAGCCGACCTCGGTCTCGCCCCGAGCGGCTCGCACCGAGACCGGCTGGGCAGCAACGGGGTGATCCGCCGGAACGGGCGTGGGAAGGGATTCCAGGAACCGTTCCACATCGGCACCGGAAGCCAGTTCCGTGCCACCGTGGTCGGCGAGTTCCGCGCCATGACGGCGGGCCAGCTCCTCGGCCACCTGACTGACCACAGCAGACGATTCCCGAGCCAGTGAGCGCAGGAAGACCCGCAAGGACTCCTCAGGCAACAAGGCCAGCAACGGCTCCAGATCGTCGCGCTGGGCCAGTTCGGCGAACAACGCGCCCACCGACCGGACATCCGCCGGGGACACAGCCGCGAACGACTCCATGAAGGACTCGGCGCTGCCGGACGGCTGTTCGTCGCCCGCCGCGACCACCTCCACCGAGGCGGCCGACACGGGCGACATGACGACTTCGGCGGGTGGGCCGCTGCTGCCGAACCACTGCCCTGAACCGAGCCGGACCGTGACAGTCACCGGCTCGGTGATCTCCACGTCCGGGCCGTCCTCGGTGAGGTACCCGGCGAACTCGGCCCCCAGCAGGTCCGGCAGTTCGTTCACGACCAACTGGATGAGCCCATGGGGATCAGGGCCCCAGCTCCACCCACCGCGCCGGGTCACGGTCACCGTGCAGTCGCGCACGATGATCTCGTCGATGACCTGCGCGGTGGGCGTGCTCATGGCAGCTTCGCCGTTTCGAGCCTGCCCGCGAAGCCCGCCACCAGGACGAGCAGCGCGTGCTCACCGGAGCCGACGGCCACCGGCAGCGTGGTGTCCTGTGTCCCGGCTGGGATCTCGCCGACCAGTGTGTGGATGTCCTGGCCGTCGGAGATCAGGGCGAGCACCTTGGTCACCTCGCCGACCGGTGCGGGCACCTTGATGGCCAGGCCCGCAGCGGTCAGCGTCAGCGCGTCCTGCCACGCCTTCAGCCGCACCAGGACCGGTTTGGGTTTCTTCGTGTCGTCCAGTTCGACCCCGAAGGCCAGTGCGTCGGTGAACACACCGGGCTCGTCTGCGGCAGCTGCCACACCGAGTTGGCTTTCACTCAGCGGAAGGGCCGCGGACCGGCCGCTGTCCAGCGCCAACCGCAACGGCAGTTCGTCGCCGACGAGCGCGGCCACGGACGTCGGCGGGCTGGCGCCGGTCAGCGACAGGGCTCCGACGACGTGGTTGAACTCCTTCACGTACACCACGGACAGGCTCATCCTCAGCCACCTCCGTTCGTCGGCGGGACCGTTGCCAGCACCAGGAAGTCGACAGCGCCCGGTCCTTCGGAGAACCCGGGCGGTGAGGTCGAGAGGTCGTACGTCCGCACCCGGCACCGCACCCGCCGGTCACCGTCCACAGTGACCTCGACGGGATGTCGCACGACGAACACCTCGGACGTGGCCGAGGCTCGGGCGGACACCTGGACGTGCAACACCACCTGGCCGTCGGCGACCTGATCCGGCGTCACGCCCGTCGGCAACGGCAGCAGCATCCCGTCGGTGGCGGTGCCGGTCGCGACAAACACACTGCCCGCCGAGATACGGCCGGAGAAGCTGCCCGCGATGGACAGGTTCCCGTTGGCCGCCATGGTCATCAACGGTGAGATTGCCCCGTTGCCCTTGTACAGACCGAAAACCAGGCTAGGCTGCTCGCCACCGGACAGCACGACAGCAGGCTGTCCCTCCTGCACCGCGGGTTTGGTCCGCAGCGCCAAGGTTCCGGACCGCGCGGACACGCTGTCGGCACGCACACCGGCATATCGTGGCCCGACACCGCGTGCTTTCGCCGACACAGCGGTGAAATGGCCTCCTGTCCATTGCACATAGCCGAGCAGGATGAGCCACCGCACCGGCGGTTCGGCCGGTGCCGCGGCCACGGACGGCGGCTGCTGGTCGGCGACCAGCAGTTCGTCGCCCAGACGTCCGAAAAAGATCTGGTACGACTCCTCCACCCTGGTCTGCCCGCCCGCCCCGGCGCACGACTCCTGCGGCGGTCGGGCGGGAGGATCACGGTCGACAGCGGTGAGGAACAGCGGATAAGGCGAGTTCGTGTCCATGTCCGCGCCGTTGACCTGCTCGAAGTCGCTCTCCCGCAGCACGACCGGCTCCGGCACGAGCACTTCCCGGCCGGTGCCGTCGATCGCGAGCCCCGCCGACACGGTCACCTCGACATACCGGACGTTGGTCGCCGGGTCCGTCCGGTTCTCCGTGACCAGCTCCAGACCTTCGGCGATGCCCCAGTCGTGCAGGTGCCGCGCGTGCCGGGCGGCCCCGGCACGCGCATACGCCACGGTGGCCGTGAGGTCGGCGGCGGCGAGGATCTGGCCTTCGAGGAACGTGGGTCGCAACGGCCCGGTCATGTCTGCTCACCGGACTTCTGGCCACGCGGTGCCCTCGGCCGCCGGGCGGCGGGTTTCGCTTCCTCCTGGCCCGGACCGCTCTCCAGCTCCTCCAGCCGCGACTCCAACCGGTCCGGCAGCGCCCCGCGGACCTCGGTCACCTGCTCCTGTGCCGTCCCGAGCTGTGTCCTGAGCCCTTCCAGCGCGGCCGTCAGCTCCGTCACCTGAGTGCGCAACGCGGCCAGCTCGTGCAGGCTGTCCGTCACTTCGCTCGGTGTCGTGTAGACCTGCTCGTGCAACGCCTTGGGCTGGGTCTCGCCGGGCGCGGGCGTGAGCAGCAGCTGCAGCATCTCGGCCAGGTCACCGGTCTGCGGCCAGTCCTTGAGCACCGCGTCGGAGTACGGACGTGCCAACGGGTCCTCGCCGGGGAACGTCGGTGTTCTGAACTCGGGCGTGGGCTTGCAGCACACGCGCGCGGCGAGCTCCCGAAGCCGGTACAGCTTGGGCAGCCATTCGCCGTACTGCGATCCGCCCGGCAGCACCTGTTCCCTGGTCGCCGTGCAGACGCGCACGACATCGCAGTCGTCGAACTCGAGGCTGGCCAGCAGGACGTCGGTGTCAGCGCAGTCGACGCAGGGCGGGTTCAGGGTGGAGCACGCGGCGTCGGTGACGAATCGGCGCACCGCGATGGTCAGCCGCGCCGATGCCTCGGCGATCTGGTGCAGCTCGGCGATCGTGAGCTTCAGGCCGCTGTCCGGCTCCGGCGACGGCAGCAGCTGCGGCACGTTGATCTGCGCCACCGCACCACGCAGCGAACAGTCCGCCAGCGTGCCCGACCGTTCCAGCCGTCCGAGCAGCCACTCCCTGATCTGGCCGAGGTCCGACCGGAACTCGACCTGCAGCGCCGCGCTCAGCGGCGTGCCCTGCGCGACCAGCCGCACCTCAAGCGGCGACGACGGATCGCCGCCGGTCGGCACAACGCGGGCTTTGGTCTCCGTGACGACCGCGCGGGCGATCGAGCGGCGCAGCGCGTTCGGCCACACCGTCTCGTTGTCGGTACCGGCCAGCCGTTCGCAGGCCCGCCCCAGCAGGGCACGGGCCTCCTCGACCGGGCTCAGCTTGTGGTCCGCGACCAGCTTCTGCTGCCCCGCCGGGGCGTAGGTGTCGTACCGGGCGATGGCGCTGGCCAGCGCACGCACGTGCTCGGTCATCTCGCGAGCCGCGGACGGCGCCGGTGTGCCGTCTCCCGATTTCTGAAGCCACTCGACGCTGGTGGCGTACCGCAGGGCGTCCGTGCTGTCGAACTGGAACGTCCGGCCCGAGTGGAGCGTGGCCGCGAACATCGCGTCGGTGTAGAACCCGAAGCGCTGGCCAAGGTCACGCACGGGCGTGTACTTGCGTTTGTCGCCCAGGCTCGCCAGCAGCCGGGTGCCCGGGTTGTGCCGGTGGTCGTCGGTGTCGTCGCATTTGACCACGAATCGGAACGCCTCACGGATCCGAGACGGCACGCATCCCGGCGTGGGACACGGCTCCTCGGTGGCGTACGGTGCGACCGGGTCGACCGACAGTTCCTCGTACCGCACGAAAAGGCCGTAGCGGCGCGAGCCCTCGTCGTCGCACGGGTCGCCGCAGTCCACGCCGAGCGAGCTGACCCGCAGCTCACGCAGCAACGCCTGGACGTCGACCTGTTCCTTGCAGTTGAGCACGATGTCGTTGCCCGCGCAGTCCAGTGCGTGCCCGGCGTGCACCACGACCTTGCCGCCACCGCACGGGTCGCAGCTGACCTCCAGCCCGCACACCACGCCCGGCCCGGACAGGTTCCTGTTGTGCAGCCGGGACTTGCCCGTCGTGTACTCGACCAGCAGCCCGAGGTCGTCCTCGGTGAGCAACTGGCCCGCGAAGAAGCGGGGCCGCACGAACGCCGACGGCCGGGCCGACGTCCCGCCGCAGCCACATCCGCAGTCTGTTCGCATGATCAGCGCTCCTTCACAAAGAACCAGCTCTCGAAGACATCCCCGCCCGCGCCGGTGCCCGATGTCCACGGCCCGATCCCGGACGGCGGAAGCTCACAGCCCCGGCGGTGCTGTTCCTGTTCCTGCTGGGCCGACTCGTCGGTCACCGGTTCGAGGTAGGGGACCTTGCCGCCGACGTTCGTTCCGTCGACCGGGCGGCAGCAGCGGTCGAGGATGAACGCCGCCCGGATCGTCACCAGCACCCGGTCGCCGTCCTGCAGCACTTCGCGGGTGGTCTGCCGGTACCGGAAGTCCTGGGTGAACTCGTGGTCGGTCTCGCCGGGCTCCTCGAACTTGCCGCCCATGTACCAGGTGGAGGCGTTGCGACCGGCGCCGCCCTCGATCACCTGGATCTCGACGACGCCGGGTTGCAGCGAGTCGACCCGGATGTCGCCGGAGAACCGGACGACCAGGCCGCCGTCCTCGTTCTGCGTGCCCAGCAACGCTTTCGCCTCGTCCACACTGTACGTGTGGCCATGGATCCAGTTGACTCCCGTGATCACGGTCGGCACGTACCTGCCGAACGGGCGCCGGATGTTCATGTGGATCTGGTCGGACCGCAGTGGCTGGTGGAAGTCGACGTCGTCGATCCTGGCCAGCCACAACACCTTGTGCTCACACCGTGAGCAGCACGTGTCGCAGCGCTCGTCGCGCGGCGGCTCGCACCCGGTGACGCGGATCGCGTAGCTCTCCTCGGTGAAGCCGAACTCGCAGTCGGAGTCGTCCGCGCAGCCGTCGTTGTACACGGCACGTGTGGGCTCCACGGCGCGCTCGCAGTACTCGACGCCGACCCAGACCGTGGTTTTGTCACGCTCGTCTTCCGGCAGCGCGCTGTACAGGTCGATCACGCAGCCGTCGCGGACGACGACTTCGTTGCCGTCGCAGTCGACGCCGAGCCCTGACGTGATCCGGATCTTCGCCTTGCGCCGCCGACGCTCGGCATCCGTGCCAGCGTCCGTGTCGGTGTCGGTCGGTGTCTCGGCCTCGGCTTCGTCGTGGTGGTGGACCGGTTTCACCTTCAGGCCGCACACGACGCCGTAGCCGAGCAGGCAGCGCATCCGCAACTTCAGCTTCTCGCGGAAGTACTCCTGCTCACGCTGGAAGTCCCTGGCGCTGAGCATCTGGCCGTGGAAGTACCTCAGTCTGCGCAGCGGTGGCATGTCGAAGCCCGCCGCCGCTGTGTCCGTGGTCTCCGTGTGTGTTTCAGTCATCTCCCCTTGTCCTCTCAAGACATCTGCGTGTGCACGCCCACGGCGGAGACCACTCCGACGCTCACCCCGCGGCGCTGTCCTCTTGGCCCGGGCCGCAGCACGCCGTCGCGGCCCAGCCGCAACGGGCGGTCGCCGCCCAACACTGGTGGTGGCAACGGAACGAACGCCGTGTCCACACCGACCGTCGACCGTGAGCCGACCACGAATCCCGAACCGCCGACACGCACCGAACCCACTGTGTGCGCGGGTGCCTGCCGTTCGACCAGCCGCCGCAACGCCTGCTCGTCCGCTGCCCCGGCAGGCAGCAGCACGCGGAAACGGTGTGCGTGCGCGGTGAGCGGATCAGTGTCCGGGTTGCCGAACGTGCGCAGCGGGGCGCCGCCGAGGCTGGAGCCACCGATCCGGAACCGCGACGACGAGCGTCCGAACAGCCGCACGGATCCCAGTCCCGGACCGGAGCCGCCGGTGTGGGCCCAACGGCGGTCGGCGGCCAGCTCCTCGATCACCGGGCAGACACCGAACACGATTCTCGCCGCTTCCTTGACCGCCCATGGTGTTCCGCGGCGCCGGTAGAGCATCGGAGCCGCGGCGACGAGGGCACGCCGTGTCTCGGCGTCCCATCCGGCTTCGAACGACAGGCCCAGCAGACCGGCCAGCCACGGCAGTACCCGGTCGGGCACACCGGCCGGATCGAGCAGCGCGGGATACCGCTCGATCACCCGGTCGATCTCGGCCATGGTGGCGTCGAACAGCGACAGGAACCGCTCGGTGAAGTCGTCGGCCACCGGGTCCTGCCGGTACGCGGGCGGCAGCAGGTCTGCGCTGGTCACCCGGGGGAAGTCCAGTCGGATCCGGCGGAGCACGGGGGTGGCCGAGCCGTCGCCGGTCAGCGTGAGCCGCAGCGTGAGGTACTGGCCGGGCGGCTGGTCGACGAGGAAGTCCGTGGTGCCGGGTGGGGCCGTCTGCCAGTCGCTGTCCTCGAACTCACTGTTTTCCGACACCACGATCCCGACCGTCACGGCTGTGCCGGGAGGCAGGTCCACGTCCAGCCGGACGCGGTGCCAGCGGCATCGGGAGATTCCGCTGTCGATCTGAGTCGTCACCATCGAGCCGTCCAGGACGTACTGGTCGCGCAGTGGTGGTTCGGCCTCGCGAGGCTCGCCTTCCCAGGTGTAGCAGGACGTCACGGGCCCGTCATGGCCGTTCTCCCGCAGGCAGAATCCTTCGTCGCTGACGGAGACCAACGCGCTCGCCGGGACAGCCGCGGCGAGTTCGTCGAGCGTCGCCGTCCTGAACGGACCGCCGTGCTCGCTGACGTGGATCTGCAGCCGGGTGTCCTCGTCGGTGAGTAGCCAGATGCTGCGGCGGGGCCCGGTGATCAGGCCGACGATCTCACCGGTGACGCCGGTCCGGATGACGCCGAGCCGACGGCCGCCCGAGGTGAACCTGCGCAGATCCGCACTGCCCCACCTGGCCACCAGGACCTCGTCGTCCGGAGCGAGGGCCACGAAACTCGCGTCACGGGCCCTGATCACTCCGGCGAGTTGCTCACCCTCGTTGCGCCACACCAGCACACGATCGGAGCACACGACGGCAAGCCGATGCCCGCGCGCCGCCACAGCGGTCGCCCCCACCTCGTCTTCCGTGCAACCAATGTGGCCTTTGTTGCGCTCAGCGCACCCAATGTGGCCTTCGTTGCACGGGAAGACGGGGGTCCAGGAGTCGGCGCAGGTGTCTCGGCGTAGCAGGCGGGATCCGGCGATCAGGAACCACACGCAGCGTTGGCAGCCCGGTGCGAGGCAGGAGTCCGGGAACCAGGGCAGCAACTGGCTCCGGGTCGGGCCTTCCGGTGCGGCGCCGGGGTGCGCGAGCCGGATGCCGTCCGGGTCGGCGAACCCGACGATGTCCCGCACCTCGTCCTGGTCCCAGCCGACGTACGCGTCGAGCAGGCGGAACGTGCCGGGTGTCGGCGCACAGGTCATGACGGGCCTCCGACCGGGATGAGCAATGGACGTCCGGGCCAGACGAGGGTGTTCGGTGGGATGGCGTGATCCGTGCACGGCGGCAGCCGGACACCGTCGACCGTGAGCGAAAGCTGGGACACCGCGAGGACTCCGACCACCGAGAGCAGCCGCCGCACGAGCGGTGTGTGCCGCAGCGCGCCGCCGAACGGCCAGCCCGCGCCGTTCTCCCCGCCACGCAGCGGATCCAGATAGGTCGTCAGCGCGTCACCGGCACTGGCAAGGACAACGGACCGGTCGAGATCCGGGTCGAGCGTGACCCACGCCTCCACGTTGACCGTTCGGTACCGCACGGGCGCCGCCACCACGGTGATCCCGGCCGGTGCCACCTCCCTGGTCAGGAAGTCCGCCACGGCACGCAGAGTCGCCGCTGTCGGCACCGGCGGCCCGCCGCTGTCGTCGGCGGGCGGCACGACGAGAACGCCCACCACACCGGGGATCGGCTTGCCTGCGAACTCCGGGTGCAGCCCGGGTACGCCGTGCGCGCGGGCGACGGCCGCGCCCGGAGCGCGCAGGGCCATCAGGCCGTAGTCGGCTGGTGCCACGGCCCGGCCTCGGGACCGCAGTTCGCCCACGCCACGGCGCATCGCATCCGCGTCGGGCTCGGGGTCTCGGCCGCCCGAGGCAGGGAATGGGTTCGTGACGCCGATGATGAACGGCAGTGCCGTGACGACACTGTTGACCGCTCCTGCGCGCACGGCTCCGGCCTTACCGCCGCCCACGCGGTATCGCACGGCACGAACGTTGCGGAATCCCGGCGGAACAGCGGCTCCGTTGACGCCGTCGCCGAAGGTGACCTCGCCGGTGGCGTGGTCGACGACGAACACGCGATCGTCGGCGCCGAATCCGGCCAGGCTGTCGACTTCCGCCCACCGGGACGAACCGGGGGTGGCCGTACCGAAGACATCAGCCCCCGGATCGTCGTCGACCTCGATCACCAGGCTGTCAGCCAGGATCGGGACCTGGCTCAGCCGCATCCGTCGCCTGCTGGTCGCGCTCGGGTCCTGGATCGGCTGCAGCGGCTCGTTCCGGATGGTCCGGGCGGCCGTGGCCTCGACCATGTTGAGCCGCAGCCCGGCGAACGTGGGCGGTGGCCCGGTGAAGGTGCCGTGCGCGATCTGCAGCCGCAGCCAGCGCATCGCCGGTCCCGGCCGGGAGCTCGGTGGCCTGCCCGGCGCCCACGAGCGGGGCACTCGCAGCACCACGGTCCCGCTCGTCCGCAGTCCCTGTGTCTCGTCCCTGACCACTTCGGCAGGCACGATCCGGTTGCCGTCCAGCACGTCCCAGCGCAGCAACGGAGCAGGCGCCAGCGCTCCCCCGTCGACGGGGGCGGGCGGAGCGGCCACGACCACGATGCCCAGCAACAGTTGCGGATACGGGCTCGCTGTCCCGGCCAGGCCGATCCACAGGCTGTTGCCCGGCTCCGGCGCACGGCCGAACGGCGCGAACGGGCGGCCAGGCCCGGCCTGCCCCAAGCCAACCGGGTTCAGCGAACCCGATTCCTGCACGACGATCGCGCCGAGGGTGGCCGGAGTGGCGTAGAGGTCCGTGTCCGTCTCGTAGATCACCTGACCGGCCGGGGTGTTGGCCGCGGTCTGGAAACCGGCGGGAACGAGCACCGAGGAGCCGTCCGGCGGCGTCACGCGGAATTCGAGCAGCGCGGCGGCCGCACTGGCCGGTCCACGCCGGACACCGGCGGTGCGCAGGTGCTCGGCCAGCACCTTCTCCGGCAGCCGGTTGACCCGGGTGAGGACCGGCTCGACCTGGGTGCCGAACAGCCGGACGAGTGCGACGCCCGCGTCCTGCCGGTCCGGGTTCGACCAGTCCGGTGTGTAGCCGGGGATCCGGCCGCGCACGTCCGAGCGGACCGCTTCCCGCGTGGCCTCGACCAGTTCAGGCTGGCCACCGGTCGGCCCGGGACCGGGGACGATCCGGCCTTCAGTATCCCCAACGGTGTCACTGTCCCGTTCCCACCACACGTCACTGGTCACGTCAGTCCCTCCGCCTGCTCGACCGCGGGCACGACCCGTGTCCGGACCGACCGCACCACCGGCAGTTCCCCTGCCCGCAACGGCACGTCCCGGCACTCCTCGGCAGGCCCGTCGAGTCCGATCGCGACCGCGGTGACATCAGCGAGGTCGCCGAGCGCGCGCTGCGCGGCCCGCAGCAAGGCCGACGGCCGCAGCGGTTCGCCGAACGGCCAGCCCGTCCGGTCGTCCCCGCCGACGAGCGGGTCGAGATACCGGCGCAGGGCCAGAGTGACCACTGAGGACACTCGTGTGCGGTCGGCCGGGCTGCCGGAGAGATCGACTCGCAGCGTCACGTCCCGGTACGCCGGGCCACGCACGAACACTTCGGAGGTCAGCAGCCGCGCCTCGTTGAGCCTGGCGGCGACGGCACACACCATGGCCGGATCTGGCCGGGGTGCCACGACGAAGTCCGTACTGGAGAAGTCCCGGGGCACCGAGGGGACGATGTGGACGGTCACCGCACCGGGCACCGGCGTGCAGGCGAAGCCCGGGTGTTCACCGAGCGACGCGTAGGCACGGGCGACCGTGACTCCCGGAGTCGTCTCGGCGAGGGTCACGTAGTCCGCGGCGGTGACAGCGCGAGTCACCTCGCCCAACGCACCGGCGGCGCGGTCTCGGGCTTCGGCGACCGTCTCCGGATCCGTGCCGCCCTCGGCCTGTACGAGGTTCGTCCCCACGAGCGGGGTGCCCACATCCTCCGTGGGGAGCCAGTTCCCGGTCATGCCGCCGTTTCCGGCCCGGCCGCCGCCGATCACGTACTCGACCGTGCCGCTGTCGGCACGAAGGGGAATACGCCCGGTCAGGCCGTCGCCGAACACCAGCGCGCCTTCGGCCCGGTCCAGGACGAAGATCCGGTCGGCGGCCGCGCCGAAGGTGAAGTCCGGCACCTGCGTCCACTTCCAGTTGTCCAGCGTCAACTCGGCCGACACCAGCCGGTCGGCCGCGTCCGGCGGGAAGAGGTGCTGGCCGGGCAGCCGCAGCCAGTGCCTGGTCTGGGCCACTGGGTCGGCCGTGCGCCGTTCCAGGTTGCGCGCGGCGGAGACGTTGACTGCCAGCTGAAGCAGCCGGGGCGGCGCGCTGAATGTCGCCGAGGGAGTGGACACGAGCAGCCCGCGGTCCTCGGTGGTCCATCCGGCAGGCGGCCGCAGCCGGACGATCCCGGACCGCCGCAGCCCGCCGGTACCGTCCTCGACGTCCTCGAACTCAGTCGCGGTGTCCGAGCCGGGCCGGAAGTACGACCACGTCAGCTCGGCGGGCGCGCCGATGCACGACACAGCGTGCGGCGACCACGACGGCGGCAACGCGGTGTCGAGTTCGACCAGCAGCGAGAGGTAGCCGTTCGCGGCGTGCCCGGGGACGAGTGGCAATGTGAACCGGGCCTCCGCCGCGGAGCCGTCGCTGGCCAGCAGCGACACTCCGCGGCGGGCCCGGAGATCCGCTGTGCGGTCCCGATCCGTCCACACCGTGACCTCGCCGTCCAGCGGATGGACAGTGACGTCCTCGTTGAGCGTGAACGTGACAACTCCCAACGGATCCCGAGACATCACCGTGCCCGCGGGAACAACCGGCATGGCGTCCGGCTGGGCGATCAGCTGCAACACGGTGGTCGCGGCCTGCGCGGGCCGCGGTGTCTCCAACCCGAGCAGCCGCAGGATCGCGACCACGAGCGCGTCCGGCACCTGATCGAGCCAGTACAGACGCTGTTCCAGCAAGTACGCGAACAACTCCAGCAGCGTGACACCCGGATCGGACGGGGCGTGCAGCGTCCACGTGCCGCCGGATTCGGCCGGGATCCGGCGGCGGATCGCCGCCATCATGTCGGCCCAGGTCAAGTCGTCCAACTGGGGCGCGGGCAGAGTCATGGTGTGCTCCCCGTCAGGCCCGCGTAGAAGGGAAACACGAGGTTCGCCTTGGTGTTGCTGCGCCGGATCCGATACACGACGGTGACGGTGATCCGCGTTTCGTCCGTCGGATCGGCTTCCGCGCGGACCTCGTCGAGCTCCACACGTGGCTCGTAGGTTCGGACCGCCTCGGCGATCGAGTTCTCCAGGTCGCGCAGGTTCTGCACGCTGCCGGGCGCGAACACCGATTCCTGTGCTCGCGTGCCGAAATCCGGCCGCATGACACGGTCGCCGGTGCCGGTGAGCAGCAATGCGCGCAGGCAGTGCTCGATGCTCTGCTCGCCGACGGCGTAGCCGAGCCGCCCCGCCTCGTCGGGCAGGATCGGGAAACGCCAGCCGGTGCCGAGGAAGTCGGCGTTCATACCGTCCTCGCCTTCTTGGCCAGCACGGTCGGCGTCAGTGGCGGAACCGGCGGCCCGGTCGGTCCGGAGGCGGACGGATGCGTGTGCGCGTTGAAGGCCTGCAGCAACGCGTTGCCGAGCACGAGCGGCTCGGTGGCCCCACCGCCCAGATCGATGCTCGGCGACTCGATGGTCACCTTGGGCGCGGTGAGCTTGATCTCGCCGTCGGCGGTCACGGTCACACTGCCGCCCGCGGCGGCCGTGATCTTGATGGCCTTGCCCTCGTCGTCCATTTCGAGCACATGCCCGGCCGCCGACTTCACGCGCACAGCGGCTTTGCCGGATGTGTCGTCCAGCAGGACCTCGTGGCCGTGCCGGGTCCGGATCATCTTCTGGTCACGGCCGTCCGTTCGCGCGGTCGGCGGCTTGTCGACGCCGTTGTAGAGTCCGCCGAGGATGATCGGGAAACGCATGTCGCCGTGCACGAACGCGACGAGCACCTCGTCTTCCTTCTCCGGCACGAACACCGAGCCGTAGCCGCCGCCCGCGTAGAGCTGGCTGACCCGGCACCAGTCGGTCACCGAGCTGCCGTCGAACCACGGGAACTTCACCTTGATCCGGCCTTCGTCGTCGCCTTCGTTCTCCACCACGATCGCCTCGACCACGCCGTAGTAGCGCTGGTCCGCCGAGCGGGATCGCGGCACCGCCCTCGTCATGTCCTGTCCCCCTGGTGGATCCGTCGTCCGGTGAAGGTCGTGAAGAACCCGCTGGCGTTCAACGCGTGCTCGACGCGTTTGACGAAGTACGTGCCGGAGAACCGTTTGCCGAGGCCGTAGATCTCCAGGTTGTCGCCCGGCCGCAGTTCCGGCAGCCCGGCGACGCGGCCGGTGGCCGTGATGAAGTCGTAGGCCCGTTCCCGCAGCAGGCTGATGGCCAGTTCGCGGGCCTCCTGGTCGCTGGTGACCGGCGCGTCGATCAGCACTTCCTGCCGTCCGCCGAGGGTGCTTTCCGCGACCTGGGGCCCGCTCTGCCCGTCGGCGGTGTTCTGCCCGGCAGGCAGGTTCTCCGCGGTCGCGGTGAACGCGATCGGCTGTTTGGTGCGGGGATCCCAGCCGCGCACGGTGACCTTGCTGACCTGTTTGGACACGGTGAGCGTCGGCGTGAAGTCGATCAGGTTCGGGATCAGGCCGTCCGGCAACGCGGTCGGGCCCGTGGTCAGGCCCGGCGCGTAGGCGAGCCGGTACACCCTGATCGGGCGGCCGTCGCGGCCGTCGGTGGGTTTGATGAAGTACAGCGTGTCCTCGCCGGTCTTCGGGTCGGGCAGGATGTAGCAGTCGAAGTCCAGCCGCTTGGCGCGTTCCATCAGGAAACTGGCGTCGTCCTGGTTCTTCTGCACCACCCGGTCGTGCGTCGGGCCCTCCTTGGTGACCTCGATCCGCATCTGGTTGCGCTGGGCGATCTTCTGCGCGATCTCCCAGTCGGTCAGGCCGCGGTAGATCTTCTCCTCGTTCTCGGCCGGTTTGCGGTCCTTGAGCCTGATCAGCCCGTCGACGCCGCCGATCGCCACCGTCGGTGAGGCCGCGTCGGGGAACTTCGGGGCCAGTGTGCTGATCGTGCCCGTGGCGACGGTCAGCAGCTTGTCCGCGTAGCCGAGTTGCACGGAGACCCTGGCGCCGAGTTGCAGCTCGGGCGAGTCGCTGTGTTTGAACTTCAGTGTGCGGTCGTCCCAGTTGTTCAGTTCGAGGTCGAAACCGGACATCTCCTCGATGTCGCGGTGCACCTTGATGTCGATGATGTCGTTCTTGGTGGTCGGATCCACCCGTAGGCCCTCGATGTGCACCTCGAAATCGGGGGCGTAGCGGTCGGGGGACGCGACCTCCGGCGCGGGACCGGTCATCACGACAACCTGGGCACAGTCAGCACCCGACCGGGAAGCAGGTCACGCGGATCGGTGATCCCGTTGGCGCGGGCCAGTTCCCGCCACGCGTCGGGCCGACGGTAGACGGCCGCGGAGATGCTGCTGAGTGTGTCTCCTCGGCGGACGACGTAGCTTTTCTCGACGGTGGGCGATGAGCGTGGCGACTCCGCGACCTGCACGGCAGCCGGGCGGTACTCCTTGAGCGACAGGTCCAGCTGTGCCCGCAACGGAACGCCGTCCGGCCGGAACAGCTGGTAGTTCACGTCGACCTTCTCCATGACGCCGGTGAACACGGCTTCGTCCCAGACAAACCGGACGATCGGCGGGGCGTGTTCGCGACTGTCGGGCCGCATCAGGTTGCGGATGGCGTTGACGTACTTGACCCGGACGTTCTCCAGTGTGTCGGACGTGTCCACCAGTGCCTGCACGGTGAGCGTCTCGGTGCCGCCGCGGACGTACTGCAGCGGCGGTGTGTCCAGGCCGGGGATGGCGACTTCGGCGAACGTGTTGGACTTGCTCAGCTTGTAGTCGGTCGGGTTGAACCGCAGCGGGATCCGACGCTTCGTGTCGTCCTTGATCTCCGGCCGGACGATCTCCAGCCGAGCGAGTGCCGCGCCCTGCCGGGCCAGCGACACGGGCGTGATGCTCACAGCGGGCCCTCCCTGTCGACCAGCTTCCGGTCGCTTTCGCTCTGCTTGGCCCGATCGCATTCCTGTTCGTACAACCGGGACCACGCCTTGATGTGCGTGTTGAACAGGCGGGTGAACACGGCACCGTCGTTGCCGTCCACTTGGAACTTGACTTCGAGGTTGTGAATGGTCACTTTCGGCATGTCGGTCACCTCCTGTCAGATCAGGACCTTCGTGAGCCCTTCGTGCGCGATCTCCAACTGCTCGATGGCGATCGCGTTCTGCTCGGCGTGCAGGTCCGGGCCGGTCCACTTCGCCGCGAGTCCGCCGTGGAACGCCCACGCGGCCGCGGGGATACCGTCCGGGCTGAGCAGGATCACCGCACCGTCCCTGCGTGCGCCGAGCGAGTCGGCCAACCCGGCCTGATACCACGACCACAGGCCGGGGTCGCGCACGATGCCGCGCTTCAGTGTGATCGCGTTCCACTTGTGCCGCACCGGAAGCTGGTGTGTGGTGTCGTTGCGTCCGCCCTCGGCGTAGCTCGTCACCTCCAGCTGTCCACTGAGGCCGGTCACTTCCTGGAATCCCGCCGAGGCCACCAGGGGCAGCAACACCGCCTGTGCGGCAGGCAGGTACGCGTCGCCCGGGTCGAGTGTCACGATGAACCGGTACTTGGGCAGCGGATCGAGCGTCACGCCTCGATCACCTCCAGGCCGCGGTCCTGGCCGAGCACCAGGCGCAGCTTGATGAACTCCATCGGGGCCGCAGGCGCGACCTCGATCTCACACACGACAAGTCCGGGATCCTGCTCCGGCGGGTTGTTGGACTCGTCGCAGACGACACGGAACGCCTGCTCGGCGCGGGCCCCGGCCAGCGCGCCCGCCCGGAACGCGGCCAGCAGGACGGATGTCAGCGCCCGGACCAGAGTCAGCCGCAACTCGGGCGAGTTGACGTCGAACACCAGCGGCCCCGCGGCCCGCCGAATCGCCCGGACAAGCAGGTGCACCAGCCTGCGGTGCGCGATGAACCGGGTCCGTGGGTCGAGCGACAACGTCCGGCCGCCCCACACCAGCAGCCCGCGGCCCCGGGAGCACCGGACGAGGTTGACGCCCGCTTCGAACAGCCGGACCTGTTGGGGTTCCGGGAATTCGACGGCCAGGTCGACAGCGTCCAGTATCACCGCGTTGGCCGGTGTGTGGTGCGCGCCCCGCTCCGCGTCCAGCCGCGCGATCACCCCGAGCACGTGCCCGGACGCCGGGACCGTGCGCAGCCCGCGCGCGTCGGGTACGCGCAGGCCGGGATGGTAGACCGCCGCCGTGCCCAGCAACGCGTTGTCGCCGGGCGCCAACGAGTGCGCCCAGTCCACGGCTTTGTCCACTGAGGACAGACCGGGCGGCACGTCCAGCACCACGAGCCGGTCGAGAACCGTCGACGCGCTCGTCATCAGCTCACGGATCAGGTCGCCCTGCGTGTCCCCGGTCAGGTCCGTGCCGAGGTCCGGCAACGCCACCAGCGCGGGCTCCGGCAAGTCGCCCTGCGCCCGCACCGCCGCCGAGTACTCCGCTCCACTGGGCGCGGCATCGGAACCCCCGGCCAGCGTGAGGTCCCACGACCTCGAGATCGGCCCAGAACTGTCAGACCCCTCCGCTACCGTGAAAAATGGGGGTTCCCCTGGGAGGGGACGCTCGTCGCGGCGTGCCGGGGGTGGCCCTACCGGCAGGATCCGAATCAGCTGCGACGCGGCCAGCCGCGAGACGACGTCCGCGGGCGGTATGCCTGCGAAAGTCTCCACGGGTTCACCGGGAATCATGACCCGCACGCTGACCACCGCCGGACCAGCCACCGAGCTGGACTGGTAGCGAATCGCGATCTTGCCGCCATTCGCCCACACCCCCTGGCTCGCGGCGACCACCCGGTACTGTGGTGTCCACAGTGCACTCGCGGTCGAGGCCGGGCCGCAGACACGCAGCACCCACGCGGTACGGCCGCCGTTCTCGAAGAACCCGCGCAACGCGTACGGCGTCGCGGCCGTGCCATCCGGTTGCCCGAACGCGCCCACGACATCGTTCCAGCTCTCCACCCGGACCGGTGTTCCCACCGGGCCACGGCGGGTGCGGCCGAGGAACGCGGCCACGTCCGTGCGCAACGGCTCCTCGTCGGAGTCGCGCGGCACAAACGTCAACGTCACGCCAGGGAGGGCTTCGCCGGTAGTGGTCATGTCAGACGTCGATCAACAGGCTCTCGACGCAGATGACCAGCGTCTCCATCGCGATCTCGTTCTTGGTCGCCGCGAGCGTCGGGCCGGTGTACTTGGTCGGCCAGCCCCGGTCGAAGTTCCACCGCATGGTCTCCTGCCGGTTCTCGTCCAGCAGCACGATCGAGCCCGAGCTGCGGCGGACCTTGCCGTTGAGCGCCTCGAGCACCCAGTTGAAGAAGCCGACGTGGCCGGTGATGCCACGTTTGAGGGTGATGTTGGTGAACTTCTTCAGCCCGGGGATCTTGCGGACCGTGATGTCCTCGCTGCCGGTGCGGTACTCGATCGGCGGGACCTCCATCTCCAGCCCGCTGGCCTCGGTGAAGGACCCGCTCACCGCCACCCCGTCGTCGCTGACGTTGGTCACGATGACCTGGAAGTTGTAGGACGCGTAGGGATCGTCCCGTGTCACGGGCGGCATCGTCTTGCCTCTCCTTCAAAGGGTCAGGCGAGCTGGGTCTCGCGGGTCTTCTGCTGGATCCGGAAGATCACGAACTCGGCCGGGAAGACCGGCGCGATGCCGATCACGCAGATGAGCCTGCCGTTGGCCAGGTCGTCCTCGGTCATCGTGGTGCGGTCGCAGGCGACGAAGAACGCCTCGTCCGCGGTGGTTCCGGCCAGTGCGCCGCTGCGCCAGACCGTGGTCAGGAAGTTCGTCACCGTCTGGCGGACCAGTGCCCACAGCGCCTCGTCGTTCGGCTCGAACACCACCCACTGGGTGCCCTCGTCGATCGACTCCTCGACGAACAGGAACAGCCTGCGGACGTTGACGTACTTCCACGAGCTGTCCGACGACAGCGTGCGCGCGCCCCACACCCGCTGGCCGAGGCCGGGGAAGAACCGCAGCGCGTTGATCCCCTTGGGGTTCAACAGGTCCTGGTGGCGTTTCGTGACGTCCTGGGCGAGGCCGTCGACCGGCAGGATGCCCCGGATCACCACGTTCGCCGGTGCCTTGTGCACGCCGCGTTCGACGTCCGTGCGGGCGTAGATGCCCGCCATGTGCCCGGACGGCGGGACCTCGACGTTCGAGCCCGTCAACGGGTCGCGGGTGACCAGCCACGGGTAGTAGAGCGCGGCGTACTTGGTGTCGAACTTCTCCCGGAAGGTCTGGATGCTTTCGATGTCCAGCCCGTCGCGCGGGTCGAGGACCGCGAACCGGTCCTTGAGCAGCTCGCAGTGCGTCACCAGTGCCGACTCGACCGTGCCGGACCACACGCCGGGGACCGCGCAGACCGCGATCTCGTCGATGTCCTCCAGCGCGGTGATCCCGGTGCGTTGGCCGCTGCCGCCGTCCACGCCGACGAAGTCGTCGACGCTCAGCGTGTCGTACCCGTCGGCTCCGCCGTCCGCCAGCGTCAGCCACGCCCCGGCCTTGGGCGCCGGGAACTTCGCGGGGTCGTCCGACAGCCCGGGCAGCGCCTCCGCGCGGACCAGCTGCGAACGGGCCGCCAGCGCTGCCACCACAGTGGACGGGCCGGTGCCGGTCAGTCGCAGGTTGCCGAACGACTCGGTGACCGTGGTGCCGCCGGGATCGGTGAACCGGACCTCGGCACGGGCCTCGATGAGGTAGAGCCGATCGGTCTCCAGCACGTCATCGGGCACGGGCACGTCGAACGTGACCACGTCCAACTGGACTGACTGGACCCGCAGAACGTTCAGCTTGTTCGCGTTGTCCAACTGCACGACCGCGCCGACGTACAGCCTGCTCGCGCCACCGATCCGCAGAGTGTTCTCCGAATTCGGCGGATTCGCGGTCCGCACGCGGCGCACTGTCAGGTCCTTGTCCCATGCGGCGTGCTTCGTGCCTTGGTCGAAGGTGAGCGTCACCTTGCCTTCCGCGGGCGTGCCCGCGGTGACCTTGAAGACCCGGGGGCCGATCTGGACCCAGCCCGCGCCCGCGACCAACCCGGCGACCTCGACGACCTCGACCGTCGGGCTGTCCTTGTCCGCCTTCGCCGCCAGCCGGGTGACGAACTGCTCGAGCTGCTGCGGATCCGCGAGCACCGGCAGTGTGGCACCGACCATCGGACTGACGCGGACCTGGACGCCCTTGCCCCACGCACCCGGGCTGGTGGCGCTGAACTTCAACGTCTCGGTCGTGTCACGATCGCCGACCTGCACATAGTCCCCACGGGCGGCCCTGACCTCGGCAGGCAACGGCTGGTCGAGGTCGATCCGGCGGTTGACGGCGTCGTAGGCGGCGATCTTCGCGTTGGTGTGGATCTCCTGGTTGTCGTCCCCGCGCACGATCGTGATCGGCTGCCCGGTACCCGTGAAGCCGATCAGGTGACTGAGGTCCAGCCGTGTCGCGTCCTTGGCGGCGTCCTTGACAATCGTGCTGACCAGGCCACTGCCCAGCGCACCGGTCGACGCCGTCGCGTCCTTGGCGACGACCCGCTTGACGTACAGCCGTTGGCCGCCGTTGTCGAAGAAGCCCTTGACCGCCAGGGGGAACAGCCACCACCGGCCGCCCTCGGACGGGTTCTGGGCCCACTTGTCGCGCAGCGTCGGCTCCGGCTCGGGGACGAACCCGCCGAACGTGCGCTGGAACTCAAGGAAGTTCGTGACCAGCTTGGGTTTTCCGGCTGACGGGCCGCGCAGGGTGACCCCGGCCATGCCCGCCGTGCTGGTGCTCACCCCCGCGATCGGCCGCGGCCCCGCGTCGATCTCCTCGACGTAGACCCCGGGGCTCAGATACTCGGGCATGGCTGGCTCCTCGCTTTCCTCACTGCTCGCTGATCTCGATGACGTGCCGGATCCCGGCGTCCTGGGGTAGCCGCACCAGCACCGTCCCGGTCCGGTTCGATCGCTGGACGGCGCTCAGCCGGAACGTCTCCTCGACGGCTTCGCCGCCCGCCCGTTCGCCGTCCCACCGCAGGGCCAGCCGGAAAGCGCCGGTGGCGTCCGACAAAGTGCGTTCTTGCCATGGCGTCCGGTCGTGGAATGTCAGGCCGCGTGCCGCCACGAGCGCGTTGCCGACCGGCGCCTTCGTGGTCGCGTCGACCACGACGCCCCGGACCGTGCGAGTCCCAGGCGAATAGGAGAAGGACACGGCCGGTAGCAGCCGGACCAGCCGCGGCTCGGCGCGCACGGCGGGCGGATTCGTGTCGTTGTGCGGATGTACCAGGAACTCGACACCGATCAGGTCGGCTGAGAACGGCTGGTCCTCAGCCGGGTACAGCGGCTGGTACCCGGCTGCCGCGAACCGGGCGCGGTGTCGTTGCGGCTGAGCAGTCCCCGGTTGCGCACGCTTGCCCAGTCCCGGAAACGCCAGCGCGCCGCTGGGCGTGCGCACCGGTGTGGCATCCTGCGGTACCCACACACCGTTGTCGTGGCGGTCCAAATGGACTGTCACGCCCGCCGAGCGCACGCGCCGGTTGTGGTCGTCGAACGGGATGAACCAGGCCGGGCTGGTGAGCGTGGATCTTTCCACCGGCATGAAGGAACTCACGGTGCCGCCACCCCGTCGATGATCCGGCTCCGCACCGGTCGGACCGCCACCTCGGCGACGGCGTCCAGGTTGACCACGCGGACCTCGTAGTTCAGCGAGACCCGGTAGGGCTTCTGGATCGCGTACCAGACCCAGGACTTCTGGTCGAGAGTGAGCGACGTCAGCGTCACGTGCAGCGAATCCGGCGTGCCCGCAAGGCTTCCGGTCAGCTGCGTGCCGTCGAGGATCGCGTCGTCGTAGAACAGCTGCAGTGCTCTGCCGAGCATCCGGTGCTGTGTCACCTGGTCGCCGCCCCACGGCGTGATGAGGTAGCGCAGCAGCAGGGCCATCGGCGGTTTGCGGGTGGTCAGCGGCGCGGGCGGCTGGGATCGCACCGGTGGCCGGTTGCGCGATGTCGGGTCCTCGGCGACCTCGTACAGGAACACGGTGAGCTTGGGCATGTTGACCTGGACCGGTTCGGACAGGTCGTGCAGTTCCGCGATCGGCTGCTGTTCGCCTGGCGGGCTCAGCCCGTTCAGCGCCAGCGTCAGCGACTCCGTGATGATCGTCGAGACGTCGGCGATGACGCCGAAGTCACCCATGACAAATCCTCCCCCGCAACGCGCTCGACCGCGTGCGGGCCAAAGAGTGACAGCCCCTGCGTTCTCCGTCCGCGTCCGAAGCATCACATGGGCGTCACCACTTCGTTCCCCGTCGACCCACGACGGGAACGGACACACGACGACAACGCGAAGGTGATGCCTGTTGGGGCATTCTTTCCCGTCGTGGAAGCATTACCCGAGCGCACCGGAACACTGATCCTCCGGGCATGGGTGGAGGACAGTCCACCGTACCGACTTCGCGTGCGTGTCCTGCCGTCCATCGGGCCGCACCAAAGTTCCCCGCGCGCGGTGAGTGAGGTCGAGGACGTCCTCGCCGCGGTCCAGGCATGGCTGGACGAGCTGATGGGACAGGGCGGTGACGCTGCGGTGACGCCGCCGTGACGGCGTCGAGACGCCCCGGTCCTAGGTTGTTGACGGACCCAACCACATTTCGCCATCGACCGAAACCGGCGAGCTGCCGGGTGCGGCCGAAATGGTGAAGATCCACACATACCAAGGGTTTCTCGTAACATGGGTTCCCGAGGGATCTGGATCGACCGGTGGATCACAGGGACTCCGACATCGCCCGGGGGGGATCGATGAGCGTAGAGGTCAAACAGGTCATCACACTGCGGCTGCTCAAAGGATTCGCGTTGTCCGTCGGCCAGCAACGGGTGCCGATCGCATCGAGCGCGCAACGGCTCGTCGCCTTTCTGGCACTGCAGGACAGACCCAGAACCCGGGCGTACGTGGCGGGCACGCTGTGGCCGGAGAACACGATGTCCCGGGCCAGTGCGAACCTCAGATCGTCGCTGTGGCGGGCGACGCGCACAGGGCACCACGTGATCGACGCGTCAGTACACGAAATGTCGATAGCCGAGCACATAAAGATCGACATCCACGAAGCCATGACACGGGCATACCAGCTGCTCGATCACTCCTGCTCCTGCGACGGCATCCTGACAACGCAGACCAGGACCGACCTTTCGGCGGACCTGTTGCCGGACTGGTCGGACAACGAATGGGTGTTGGTGGAACAGGAGCAGTACCACCAACTCCGGATGCACGCGCTGGAGGCGATGTCCGAGCGCCTGACCGCTGCGGGGCGACACGGGGAGGCCGTCGCCGCGGGGCTCGCCGCGGTACGCGCGGAACCGTTGCGGGAGAGCGCACATCGAGCGCTGATCAACGCGCATCTCGGCGCGGGCAACCAGGGCGCCGCCCTGCACCAGTACGAGCAGTGCCGCCGGATGTTGCTCGACGAGCTGGGCCTGGAACCGTCGACAGCGCTGGGGAATCTCCTTCCGTGCAGCACCCATCAGTCCACTGTGGCCTGACAACCCGAAGGTCCATGTCGGATGGACCACAGACCAGTCGAGCACTGCCCGGTACGGAGGTGGCCGCATGGCCTGGTGCCCTTTCGCTGTCCACAAACCCATCAACAAGAAGCGGTCGAGGATCAAGCCGCGTGCGGTCATCCTGCACACGGCCGTGTCGTCGGCGTCGAGCCTGTTCGGCTACTTCTCAGGCGTCGGTGACGACTCGCACTTCTACATCGGACCGAACGGTGAGCTCGAACAGTACGTCGACACCGAGTGGTCCGCGTTCGCCAACAGGGACGCCAACGCGTTCGCGATCAGCTTCGAGTCGTGGGACAACCGACAGATCATCCCGTGGACGCCCGCGCAGGTGGCAACGTTGCTGCGCGCCGTCGACTGGTGCTGCACCACGCACGGGATTCCTCGCAGGCAGATCGCCACGACAACAGGATCGGGAATCGGCTGGCACGCGATGTTCGGCGCGCCGAGCGCATGGACGAAGGCCGCCGGAAAGGTCTGCCCGGGCGGACCCCGTATCGACCAGACCAGGAACATCATCATCCCCCGCGTCGCAGGGGGACAGATCAGCGAGGAGGACACCTTGTCCTGGACCGAGAACCTCACGTTCACCGCACCGGACGGCAAGATCACCACCGTCCAGGCCCGCGACTGGGTCATGTGGACCAACTACGCCGCATGGCAGGCAGCGAACGCCACCGCCCGGATCGAAGCCGCGATCGCGCTCGACAACAGCGAGGCAACGCAGAACCAGCTCGCTGTCATGTCCGCGATCAGCGACGAGCCGACCCAGATCGACCTCACCGCCGAGCAGATCCGGAAACTGCTCGACGGCTTGTCCAACAGCACGAAGGATGCCGTCAAAACAGCACTGGGTGAGAGCGCCGACGCCTAGATCTCACTTGCCGTTGGTCACGCTGTGATGGCTTCCAGTGCCGCGTCGGTAGTGAGGATCCGGGAGGTACGTGCGGCGCCCCAGGCGAGGGCGTCCTTGTGCCGTTGGGCGGTGAGGTCCGCCACCGCGTCGGAGATGATGAACGGCTGGATGTCGTTCCAGTACGCGTGCGCGGAGGTGACCGTGACGCCGGTGAACGCGTAGATGCCGCAGACGATGAGCTGATCGCGGCGGTGCCAGCGAACGAGCTGCTCCAGATTCGTGCTGTGGAAAGCGTTGTCACGCCACTTGGTGACGAACGTGTCCGAATCGGACGGCTTGATCGGTGCGACGACCGCGCGCTCCTTGTCGTCGTCGGGCATCCCGGGGCCGTTGATGTCGTACCCGAGCCCGCGCTGGGCACGGGTCATACCGCCGGGCTGTCCGGAGTAGAGCACCGGGATCTTCGCGGCGTGTGCCGCGTCGAGCAACCGACGGATGTTGCCGATCAGCTGAAGGTACGGCTCCTTGTTCCCGGCGAAGACCTTGACGAAGTAGTGCTGCATGTCGTGCACGAGCAGTGCGGCCCGGTCAGCGTCGGGCGTCCAGTTCATCTTCTGGTCCGGCGGCGTGATGTCGGCGACCGGATAGGACACCGAGCCGGGCGGTGCGACATCCGCGTGTGCGGGCGCCGAGCCAACGGCGCCCGCGGCGGCGGTGATGGTGACCGCGGCACCGCCCGCGAGCAGTGCCCGGCGAGTGATCTCATCCATGTGTTGTACCTTCCGGGAGCGGCTCAGTGCTCGGGTTGCTGGGAGCTGTCGCCCACGTACGTGTTCGTCCCTGCCGTAGCGCGACACTACCTCGTCCTCCATTTCGGCGGACGGCGACCGCGTGTGGTAGCGATCCCAGTTTCTCGCGGTCACACAGTGGACAAAGCCAGTAGCGGTCCCATGCACTAGTGCGGCTGGTGCACACCTGATCGTTCTGGTACCACAGGGATCATGCGAACACCTGTACTGTTACTGACAGCGGCACTCGCGGCCATGGCAGCAACTCCCCTCTCGGCAACAGCCGCGGAAAGCAGCTTCCGCGTTGTCACCACGGGGCTGGGAAATCCGTACGAGATCGCTATCGGCCAGGACGGATTCCTCTGGGCCACCGAGCGAACCGGACATCGCGTGCTGCGGATCAACCCCAGGACAGGGCAACAGCACACAGCGGCGACTGTTGCCGATGCCGTGCACACCGACTGGGGACAGGACGGAGTTCTCGGGATGGCGCTGCATCCGGCGAGTCCGCACGTCTTCGTGGCCTACACCTACGACGCCGACCCGGGGACGGTGCTGGAACGCAAGACCAAGATCGTCCGGTTCACCAACGCGGACGGCCGGTTACATGACGCCACCGACGTGATCACCGGTCTGCCCGGCGAAATCGAGCACCAGGCAGGACGCCTGACGTTCGGGCCCGACCGAAAGCTGTACTTCACGGTCGGCGACCAAAGCGCGAACCAGGGCAATGAGAAGTGCAAACCCATCCGGGCGCAACAACTCCCGACCGCGGACGAGGTACGGGCGCGGAACTGGACAGCCTACAGCGGCAAGGTACTGCGGCTGGAGTTGGACGGCTCGATTCCGATGGACAATCCCGTGCTGGACGGAGTCCGCAGCCACGTCCACAGCTACGGACACCGCAATCCGCAAGGTCTGGTGTTCGGCCCGACCGGCACCCTGTACTCCAGCGAACACGGACACAAGACCGACGACGAGGTCAACGTCATCAACCGGGGCAAGGACTACGGCTGGCCCCATGTGGCGGGTTACCGCGACGACAACGCCTACGTGTACGGGAACTGGTCCGCCGCCCCGGACTGCGCTGAGTTGGTCTATGGCGACGTGATCCCGCCATCAGTACCGCAAACCAAGGAATCCGAATGGCAGGGCACGTTCGTCGCGCCGATCAAAACCTTCCACACCGTGCCCAGCGACCACGACTTCACCGACGAGAAATGCGCGAAGGACAACCTGTACTACCTCTGCTGGCCGACCGTCGCGCCCTCAAGCCTCGACCACACGGGCCGAAGCCTGCTGATGCCCACCCTGAAGGAAGGCACCGTGTACCAACTGGTGCTCAACCACGACGGCACGAAGGTGACCTCCGTCCGGCCGATGTGGCGAACCGTCAACCGATACCGGGACACCGCGGTCAGCCCGGACGGCAGGACGGTCTACGTCGCCACTGACAGTTCGGGCAGGGCCAAGGACGCCGACGGCGTGCCCACCACCGCACTGGCCAATCCCGGCTCCATCCTGGAGTTCACGCTCGCCCCGTAATCCCGGACGAGCGGACGCCAGGAGCAGCCCCCGATCGCTGCTCCTGGCGTCCACGTCCTCACTTCGTCGGCGTCGGACTCACCGGCGACGACGGGGACGCCGACGGGGACGAAGACGCCGACGGCGGCGTGGGAGACGGTGATGCCTTGGGGATCGCCGCGCTGAACGGCACACCGGTGGTCTCGCGGCACACCGACTGGTATGGAGTGTAGCTTCCCGGCGCGCCGGGCTCCTGAGTCATCTCGACCCGGGGACGCGGGAACCGGTTGTCCTCGCCGATATTGTCCTTGCCGCCGTTCGGCGTGTGGCAACCGTAGCGGGTCAGTGCGATCGGTTGCCCCTTCTCGTCGTAGAGGTAGACGTCCGTCAGCGGCTTGCCCTCGGCGTCGAACGCGTAGATGTTGTCCACCTCGGCGTTGCCATAGCGCAGTTGCTTGTTGCCGTACTGGTCCGACATCGAGACGTACGGCATCGAGGTCTGATAGGGCGTCCTGTCACCGGCCAGGCCCACTGTTGCGCCGAAACCGCCGAACAGCCCACCGACCACGACCGCCGACACCGGGGCGACCATCCACAGCAGACGCCGGTTACCGTGCACCCGTTGCCCGGCCCACACCGCGGCCACACCGACGCCGATCAGGAACGGCAGCAGCAGCACAGCCTGGCGATGCCGAGCCATCAGCAACAACCCGAACGCCACAAGCACAACCGCGCACACGACCCACCACGCGGGCTTCAGCGTTCCGAGGAACCGCATCGTCTTCGCCGTGTTCCCCCTCTCCCGCGCCCGGTCCAGAGCCGCCGACAGCCACTTCATCTCCGGCAGTGCCATAACCTGCGCCACGTCGACGCGCAGCAACAGCACGACGCTGAGCACGAACAGTGGAGACAGCCATGACAGGTACAGCAGCACGTCCGGGTCGAGCATGGTCCCCGCCATGAAGGCCACCAGTCCTGCCCAGATGGTGCACAGCACCAGTCCCCACAACGCGATCCGCGGTTGAACGCGGCCCGTCACCGGCTTCTTGACCGTGGTCACGGTCGTTTCCGAGGCTGGCGGGTAGCCGCCGGACGCACGGAGTTCCGCGGCGTAGCTCTCCGGCGTGCCCAGCCGTTCGATCAGGGCATCGACCCGGGCGCCCGGCCCCACCTCCGCCTCCAGTTCGGCCAGGTGTGGACGAACGTCCTCAAGGATCTCCTCGACCTCGCTCGAAGGCAGGTCGGCGAGCGAGGTGCGGACACGCGCCAGATACACCCGCACCGCGGTCGGCTTGTCACTCATGCTGCCTCTCCCAAAAGCAAGTTCATCGTCGAAGCGAAACTCAGCCAGGTCTTTCCTGACTCCGCCAGCCGGAGCCTGCCTGTCTCGTTCAGGCTGTAGTACTTGCGGTGCGGCCCCTCTTCACTGGGCACCACATACGAAGTGAGCAAACCGGCCTTGTACATGCGACGCAGCGTCCCGTACACGGAGGCATCCCCCACTTCGTCCAGCCCCGCCATCCGAAGTCTTCGCAGGACGTCGTAGCCATACCCGTCCTCTTCCCGCAGCACTGCGAGAACGGCGAGATCGAGCACGCCTTTGAGCAGTTGACTGATCTCCACTCCACCCTCCAGTCTTACGCGGCGAACACTACCACGCATAGCGCAGTAGTGTGCACAGCGGAGGCCAGTGCCGGTTTCGGGACCGCTCCCAGCGGGGCAGGTGACGATGGGCGCATGTACTACCCGACGCCTGAGCCACAGCCGGAATCGATGCCGGAGCCGGAGCTGGTGCGACACGACCGGCTGGCGGTCGCCATCGGCAACGCCTCCCTGCTGGGCGTCGGGTATCTGTTGCTGGGGCGGCGGGCGTGGGCGGCCGTCACAGCGCTGGTCACGATCGCGCTGGGGGTGCTGCTCGGGACCGCGGTGCCGGGAGTGTGGTTCGAGGTTCTCTTCCTGGTGTGGTGGGCTGCTCTCATCACGCACGGGTGGCATCTCGCGGGGAAACCGGCCCAACCGGCAGCTGTGCGACGGCCGAGGGCGATCGCCCTGCTCATCACGGTTCCGGTGCTGGTGGGCATCGGGTACGTGCGCTTCGACGCGGCACGCGTCGAGAACGCCATCACCGAGGCACGCGACAGCGGAGACTGCGGGAAAGCGCAGTCCGCTGTGGACAAAGTGTGGTTCGGCCACTACGTCGTGGACGGCCCGATGGCGGTTCGCAGTGAGCGGACCGCCCAGGCGTGCGCCCGCTTGCGGGAGACCGGGACGGAGCTCACCAACGCGGCATCGGCACGTGACGCCAGTGGCTTGGAGTCGAGTTACCACGAACTCAGCGCGGTGCTCACCGACCTGCCCGGCCACGACAGGATGGTCGGCACTGTCCTCGACCGTTTCCTCGGCAGCCTGTCCGGCCGCACTCCCTGCGATATCGCCGAACTCACCGACTGGCTGCGGCAACGGCCGCCGAGCAACAACCTGCTCGACCGGTCGGCTGATGTCGTGCCGAAGGTCGCACCGGCAGCACTCGTCAGCTGCGGGGAGGAGCGGGCCGGCAGCAGTGACTGGACCGCAGCGAAGGCGCGTTACCAGCAACTACTGGACCAGTATCCCGGCCACGAGCTCACCGCCAAGGCGCAGGAAGGCGTCAAGCAGGCCACCCAGGCACTGGAACTCAGAAACCTCGTCGCCCTGGGCGAGAACTACTGCAAGACACCGGCGATCTACAGCGCCGCGGCCCCGTACACGAAGGGAGCCACGAACCGCGCGGTCATCCACCACCCCGGCGACATCGGTGATGAGGACATCGCGAGGCTGCCCGCCGAATGGCGAGCGGACAACACTCAGGCCGTGCTGGTCGTCTGCATCGGCCAACGGGACTCCGGTGCCCCGATCCGGACGTGTCGATATCGGGCCGAGGATGACGGCCGGGTGCGGAACGTGACGTTCAGCAAGATGGCGTATCCCGTCAAGGCCTACGAGTTGCGGACCGGCAACCTCGTGATCGACACCAGAGTGGAGATCGGCGGCGCGGTCTGCCCGCCCACCATCACCCTCTTCGGTGACAGCGACCGGCTGCTCGCCGAACCGACAGACGCGGACATTCGCGCGGCCTTCGCCCCGGTGTTCACGTCGTGACGAGTTGGCAGCCGGTCAGGCCGTCCCGGTTCCGGCGAGAATGGTCAGGCCATAGGTGGCCAGAACCCGGTTGACCGGCAGGAAGTAGGAAGTGCCGCCGCTGGTGCAGTTCCCGGTGGCGCCGACCAGCACACCCTGCGCCTGCGTGCCACTGACGAACGGCCCACCGGTGTCACCGGGCTCCGCACAGACATTCGTCCGGGTCAGGCCGTGCAAAGAACCTTCAGGAAAGGTGACCGTCTGGTTCTTGCCCTGAATCACCCCACACCGCCAGCCACTGGTCGCACCGTACTTGCACACCGAGGCACCCACCGGCGCCTCAACCGAACCGGTGACCGTCACCCGACTGTCCACGGGCGGGATCGACCCGACCAACCGCCAGTCGACGGTGTTGGTCACCCGGATGACAATCGCGCCGGTCGGCGGAGTCGGCGCCCCGGAAACCACACCGACCACACGGCCCGCACTGCGAACAGTGTCACCGGGCCTGCCACAAGCGGTACTGGCGATCAAATAGCCGGTACTGCCACCCACCGCGGCAAACCCGGCAGTGCACCGGTATGAACTACCGGTCTCCAACGGACTCCCACCGCCGAGCGGCGCGGGAACACGGGCCTGGGCGGCAGGCGGGACAACGAGCCAGAAGACCAGGAACAACCCGAGCAGGCAACGGAATCGGGGCAGTGTCATGGAATCCTCCGGCGGCCAAGGAAGTCCTCCGATCGTAACCAGCCCAGACCCCGCTGCCCAGCACAAAGTTTCACCTGTCCCCCGCGCGGGCCGATCGACGTCTACGGGGTGGGGCGCGGGTGGTTCGACGGCCGGAACTCGACGAACGAGGGCACCACGGCCACATCGCCATGTGGGTAGTCGTACACGTTGTGGTACTTCGGACCGAAGCGCCCCGCTTCGGTGTTCAACCGGCCCGGGCTCGTGCCCGGCCAACGGCCGGTGTCGATGCGGGTGAGCAGGCTCCGCAGCACCACGATCTCCTCGGCTGCGGTGAACGCGCAGTGACTGCCACGGTCGGAGTACACCTGCCGCAGGCGGTTCGGGTCGTCGACCCGCGAGGCGTACCACCGTTCGTTCTCCGGCAGCGCGCCACCGTCGCCGGTGTTGTGCAAGGTGATCACCGGCGTGGGCGCCGTACCCCTCGCGACAATGTTGCGGTACATAGAGGACACTGCGTTCGGGTCCGGCGCGATTCGGGGTGCCGCCGCGAGCGCGGCCAGGTCGGCGTGCAGCGACGCGCCGGGCGCGGCCTGATAGGCCTGCTGCACGAGATCACGTTCGGTCGACCGGGCCAGTTGCCGCGTGTAGTCCACGCCCACGTTCCACGACGGATTCCCCCCGACGCGGCGTTCGAGGTCCGCACGGCCGTTCGGGCCGAACGTGTACACGTGTGCGCCCTCGATGAGGGCCGCCTGCTGGTTCAGTCGGGCGGCCAGTTCGGTCGGCCTGGCCTGGACGGCCGAGTTCCAGCTGATCACGTTGCCGATCGCGCCGACCAGCGCCAGCTTCGCCCTGCCCTCGGGGGTGGTCTGGGCCTTCCCGACCGCCTGCAGCAACGCGTCCGTGCTGGCCCGCGGGTCACGCGGCCGGACGAGGTCGATCTCCTGCCCCGGTTCGGCGAGCAGCGTCCTGACGGCGAAGTTGACGTCCAGCATCACGTTCCACGTGCCGTAGAGATCCAACGGGCCGCACATCGCCGCCGCGCCCGCGAACCGCTGTGGATACCGCTCGACCAAGAGAGTGCTGATCCCCGCGCCCATCGACGAACCGGTCGCGATCGTGCGACGCGGTGTGCCGACGTTCTTGGTGAAGAAGTCCAGCAGTGCGATCTGGTCCTTCATGCCTTGCTCGACCGCGAAGCCATAGCGGCCGGTGAAGTCCGAAGCTGCCAGCGCGTAGCCGTGGTCAAGCAGCCATTTCTCCGTTTCCGGCCGGTTGGCCAGCCCGATCCCCTCCTTGATGTCCTCGGTGTAATACGGGTGGCTGAACAACATCAGCGTCCCGTTCCACCGCTGCGGCACCTTGATCAGGTATCGGGCACCGTCGATGCTGCCGGACAGGTCGCGCCAGCCTGGAAGAGACGCCGTCCCGGCGGTCGTCACCCCGGCCATCAGACCGCCGACGATGAGCAGCAAAGCCAAACCTCGCCTGATCACGTCGCGGACTCCTTTGCGTGGACATCGGTTCTGAGCACAAGGAGGAGTATATGTGACTAAACAGTCACATATCAAGGATCGGTCGCGTGCCACGGCGACGACGTCCCCAGCGGTGTAGTCGATGAACCGCACCCCGACGGCCTCGGCGTGCTCTCGCTTGGCACTGGGTAATTTGGCACTGGGTAATTTGGCACTGGGTAATCTCGTGCCGTGACTCCGACACCTGCCAGCCCTACAAGGATCCTGGTCTATGGCGTGACCGGCTCCGGCAAGACGACACTCGCCGGGCGGATCGGCAAGCGCTTGGGGCTGCCGTGGTACTCGGTTGATGATCTGACGTGGGAACCCGGCTGGGTTCAGGTTCCGGCCGAGGTCCAGCGCGCACGGATCGCGGCGATCTGCGGCCGAAGTGAGTGGGTGCTCGACACGGCGTACGGCGCATGGCGTGACATCCCCCTAGCTGCAGCCGACCTCGTGATATGTCTCGACTTTCCGCGATGGGTGTCGCTGGGACGCCTGGTCAGGCGAAGCGCGATGCGGGTGGTAACTCGAGCGCGTGTTTGCAACGGTAACCGCGAGTCGATCAAGTCGCTGTGTTCGACGGACTCCATCATCGTGTGGCACTTCAAGTCCTTCAAGCGCAAGCAGCAGCGAATGCGGCAGTGGCATGCCGATCCGCAGGGTCCCAGGGTCTTGCTGTTCCGCTCGCCTTCGGCGGTGACCACATGGCTCCATGGTCTCCAACGAGGAGATGCCCGGTAGGGACCTGTCCGCGTTGACTCGCCCAGCAGTCGAGCGCATTTCGGGCATGCCAAAGTGGACGGACGTGCCCCGGGCAGCCGGGTCGGCGGCGTGGCAGTGCGTTCGCCTGTGAGAGAGTCGCTGTCATGACATCGGTCGATGATTTGAAGTAGCGGCAGACCTTCTCCGGCTTCGCTGAACTTGACTGCGGTGCGCCGCTACGAAGGGCGAGCGTGTGCCGATTCGGTGTGGATGGCCCGTGCGACCGCATCCGCTGCGGCTTCGCCCGATCGCACCGCACCCTCGATGTAGCCGTACCAGCGTGGCGAGGTTTCTGTTCCTGCCCAATGGATTCGGCCGACAGGTGTGCGCAGTGCGGGGCCGAGTTGAGTCCAGGCGCCCGGTGGGAACACCGCCGAGTAGGCGCCCCGGGTGAACGTTTCCTCGTTCCAGTTTCGTTCGACGAAGTTCACTGGTGTTGCGGCCTGCGGCCCGAACAGGCGGGCCAAGGCGTCGAGAAGGAGTGCCCGGCGGTCGGCAGAAGAGTGGGTGGCGAGGTTTCGGGCGGTTGCGCCGTTGACGAAGCCGATCAGTACGCCGCGTCGGCCGGACTGCGGGCTGCTGTCGACGGTCAGTGCGATCGGGCCGCGCAGACTGAGGGCGGCGCCGCTGAGACCCGCCAGCCGCCAGAACGGTTCTGGATATGTGGCGACGCATTTGATCACGCTGCCCATGGGCAGTCGCTGCAGCAGGTTGTCGCGTGCGGCCGGTAGCGGTGGATGGTAGGCGATCCGGGCCGCGAGCGGGGGAGCAACCGCGACCACCGCGTGACCGGCCCGCCACGCGGCTCCGTCGTCGACGGTCACCACGACACCGGAATCGCCGTGCTCGATCCGTCGAACCGGTGCATTGAGCCGCAGGGCAGTGCCCAGCTGCTCAGCGAGCTTGGTGGCGAGACCGTATGCCCCGCCGTCCAACCGGTCTTGTTGCGCGCCGCCTTCGAAGTCGGTCAACGCCGACAGGCCGCCACCGGCCTTCACATAGAACAGGGCGTGCAACAGCGACAGTTCACTCGGTTCACAGGCCCAGATAGCCTGGCAGGCACGGGCGAGGAATCGGTGTCCGCCCCGAGTCCTTGCGGTACGGTCGATCCAGGACTGCAGGGTTTGCCCGTCGAGCGCGGTCGCATTCGGGCTACGCCACGGTGCTTCGGTGTCGACGGTGCGGGCGAGCCGGTCAAGGCGAGCCTGGGCCTGCGCGACATCCAGCAGCGTCAACGGGTTGAGTTTTGGCACCATGCCACGAAACCTTCGCAACTGTCCGGTCTCGGTCTCGAGCACGTTCGCGCCCGCCGTGTGCGTGGGGAAGGTGGCCACACCGAGCTCCGCGGCCAGTGCGTACACCTGGTCCTGACCCGGTCCGATGAACTGGCCACCGAGGTCGACAGTCTCGCTGTCGACCTCGATGCCGACCGTGCGGCCACCAACTTGATGACAGGCTTCAAGGAGAAGGACTTCAACTCCGCGACGACGGAGGCGATGGGCGCACACGAGACCAGCCATACCGGCGCCGATCACGACAACATCGATGTCAGGATGATGGTGGGACACTTGACCTCCGGGGTGTCAGGCGTGTTCGCGACGAGACGAACACGCCAGCGCACCCACCTACCACCACGGCGCTGACTTTGGATTCACTTGTGCGCTGATCATTCCCGTCCACTGCCGCGGGTGTCAACCAGTGGTCAGCTGCGCGGGAGGACGGCCTGGGTGGTGGCGAGCACCGCGAACAGGTCACCGAACTCGCCTACCCGGTCGAGGACCTGGTCGGCGGTGAACACGAGATCGGCCGGTCGGGCGCACGCCCGGGCCTCGTCCCAGGTGATCGGAGTCGACACAGTGGGATGGTCCCGACCGCGCAGCGAGTACGGCGCCACGGTTGTCTTCGAGGGACTGTTCTGGGACCAGTCGATGAACACTTTCCCGGGGCGCAGGGACTTGGTCATTTTCGCGGTGACCAGGTCCGGTGTCTCGGTGGCGAGCCGGTGCGCGATGGCTTTCGCGTAGGTCGACGTGCGGTCCGGTGTGCGGGTCCGCACGCTGGCATAGACCTGCAGTCCTTTCGAGCCGCTGGTCTTTGCCACCGGAGTCAGGCCGTCGTCGACGAGGACGGCGTGCAGCCGCTCGGCCACCCGCGCGCACTCGACAATCGACGCGCCCGGCCCCGGGTCGAGGTCGAACACCAATCGATCGGGCATCCGCCGCTGACCGCTGGCGCCTATCGTCCACTGGGGGACGTGTAGTTCCAAAGCGGCGAGGTTGGCCGCCCAGACCACTGCGGCCAGTTCGTCGAACAGCGCGTACTCGATGACGTCGCCGCTGCCGCGGGATCCGCTGCTGGGCAGCCGCACGGTCGAGAGCCATTCGGGGGCGCCACGTGGGACATTCTTTTCGAAAAACCGCTGTCCCTCGATACCGTCGGGGAATCTGATTGTGGTGATCGGCCTGCCCGTGACATGCGGGAGCAGCACTGGAGCGACCAAGGTGTAATAGCGAATGACCGCGCCCTTGGTGAACCCAGTCGCCGGGTACAGCACCTTGTCCAGATTGGACAAGGTAAGCCGCCGTTTTCCCGCCTGTACGAGAACTTTCCGGTTCGGTGACGGCACAGTCGGCGTCGAGCGTGTCAGCGGCGGTGAGGTGGGCGGCACGTGCTGACTGGTGGGGGCGATGACGTCCGCTGGGGTCTTGTCCTCGCGCAGACCGCGCCAGGCGGTGTGCCGGAGACGTCCCGCGCCTCGGGTGAACTGTCGGTAGACGACCTCGCCGACCACCACAGGTTCCACCCACCGAGCACGGCGGACGTCGTCAGGCGGCGGTGTCTCAGCGAAGGGATGCGTTCGGCGTTCGAGGGGTTGCAGCCGCGCCTGCAGTTCCTTGCGGGCGCGCTCGGAGAACCCGGTGCCCACGTCCCCGATGTAGACGAGGTTTCCAGTGTCCGGGTGGTGAGCTCCCAACAGCAGGCCACCGAGCGTCCCAGCGAGCCGGGACTGACCCGGCCGCCAGCCGCAGATGATCACTTCCTGGGTTTGCGTCAACGCGTGCTTCAGCCACGAGTCCGAGCGCTGCCCCGGCGCGTAGGTCGAGGTCCGCAGTTTGGTGATGAGTCCTTCGTGTCCGGCTCGCGCCACCCGGTCCAGCAGCTTCTCGGGGGTGATCCGGTCGGCCGCCAGCGCGTCGAAGGTGAACGCGGGCACCACCGCGACCCGGTACGGGTCAGGCATCGGCAACCGTTCCAGCAGTGCCCGGCGCTCGTCGTAGGGCGCGTCCAACAGGCTTTCGTCGCCCAGGCGCACCAGGTCGAACGCCAGGAAACGGACGTCGACGTCCTCGAATGGTGCGCCGTCGCGGGTGAGCTTGACGTGTCCGCGGTAGCGGCCGCGGCGCTCCTGCAACGCACCGAAATCGACCTGCCCCGCCTCGTTGTAGACCACGATCTCGCCGTCCAGCACTGCGGATCGGCCCTCCAGGGCGGGGGCGAGCACGCCGGTCAACGAGGGGAACTCGTTCGTGAAGATGATGCCGTTGCGGCTGGTGAGCACCGTGGTTTCGTCCGGCGCGACCTGCATACACGCCCGATAGCCGTCCAGTTTGTACTCGTAGGTCCACTCCGGACCGGAACGCAACCTGCCACCGTCCGGTTTGGCCAGCATCGGCGAGATCCACTCCGGCACCAGCGATTGGGCATCCGCACGGTCGGCGGCCATCCCGATCACCTCCCGACCACAGGCCCCACGTGATCCTGACCGTAACCCGTTCGGCCTAGCTTCGCAGAGTTTGTGCAGGTAGACGTGTCCTGGGTGCTGGGTTGGGTCCGAAATCCGGTGGCCAGATCGGTCCCTCGGTCGCTAGGTTGAGGCTGTTGCGGAATCCCGTCCGCCTGGGGAACTGAGGAGCACTGATATCCACGACGACGACCGGAGCTTCCGTTCGCCCCTTGGCGACCGCAGTCGCAGGCTTGTAACGCCGCGCGTGTAGCAGCAGAAGTCAGCACACATCCCGGTCGCCGGGGCGAGGTGACACGTGTCACCGGCCCTTGGCGCTGTTTGGCGTCTCCGTTCGCCTTTCGGGAGTTCTGCTGTGTCCGCTCGTCATTCTTCTCAGACTGTTCACCGGAATGTCCGCCTGCTGAGCTGGTTCAACTTCCTCGGCGACTTCCGCATGTACGGGCCGATCATGGTCATCTACTTCGCGCAGGTCACCGGCTCGTACACCGCTGCCGCCAGCCTCCTGGCGGTGAAGATGCTGTCTTCGGCAGCGTTCGAAGTCCCTGCCGGGGTGCTCTCCGACCGCCTCGGCCGACGCGGCACGATGATCGCCGGTGCCGTTGTCATGGTGGCCGCCCATCTCGGTTACGCCGGTGCTTCGGGCTACGGCCTTCTCCTGGCAGCTGTCGTGCTGGAGGGATTGGCGACCGCACTGTGGAGCGGCAACAACGAGGCTCTGCTCTACGACACGTTGCTCGAAGCCGGTCGGGAGGAGGAGTTCCCCCGGCACTCGGGCCGGGTGAACTCGATGTTCCAGATCGCGCTCGCACTGGCGGCACCCATCGGTGGCGTGGTCGCTGGCGCGTGGTCGCTGCGTATGGTGGTCGTGCTGTCGGTCGTGCCGCAGGTGCTGTGCGTGCTCGTCGCCTTGCGGGTCCGGGAACCGCGGGTGCACGGCCCGCTGGAGTCGAACGTGCTGGCGCATCTCGGATCGGCCCTGCGCGGTATCCGCCGTAATCCGGTGCTCCGCCGGATGACTCTGGTGTCGGCGCTTCGTTACAGCGGCGAAAGCGCGGCCCAGTTGTCGCCTGCTTTCGTGGCAGGACTGTGGCCGCTCTGGGCGTTGGGCCTGTGGCGCACCTTCGGCCATGGCGTGGCCTTCGTCGGTTTCCGCGTCAGTGGTTGGGTGATCGGCCGGGTGGGCGCGGCCCGCACTCTGCTGTTCGGTGAGCTGTTCGACAACGTGGCGAACCTCGTGGCGTTGGTCAAGCCGACGGTGTTTTCGCCCGTGCTGCTGGGGTCACCGGCCTACGGCATGTCGACAATCGCCCAGCAGACGTTGCTGCAGCGCGAGTTCACCGACCGGAAACGCGCGACGATGGGCTCGCTTGCGGCGCTGCTCGGCAGCGTGCTCTACGCGCTGGTCGCGCTGGGAGCCGGTCTGGTGGCAGACCGTTGGGGCATCGTTGCGGCGTTGCTCGCGATCCAGGCGGTGGTGCTGATCGCACTTCCGCTCGCCTGGTGGGTGCACGCGCGCGCTTCTTCGCGGGCGCTGGGACGGTGAGCGGCGTTCGCGCTTACAGGGCACGGCAGGTCCGGAGGTAGCTGAGGAACGAGGCCTGCAGGCCAGTCACGTGCGTTTCGCGCAGGACCGCGCTGGTGACCGCTCCGCCGCGGGAGGTGAGGCTGTGCAGGAGAGTGGCCGTGTTCTTCGTGATGTTCTGGTAGATGGCCAGGTCTCCGAGCAGCTCTCGGTCATTGAAGGTGACGTGCAGCTTGGCGGCGTGCTGGCTGTCACCCATCTCTCGGAGCTGGGCGAATATCTGGCTGTCCGCACTGGCAACGCCGGGGCTGCCCGCTCCGATGCTCTCGAAGAGCGTGCTGCCGGTGAGCCAGGTGTAGAGACTGAACAGTCCGCCGTAGGAGTAGCCGAAAAGGCCGTGACCGCTCGCGGCTGTGCCGTAGTCGCGTTCGATCCGCGGGTGCAGTTCCGCGGTGAGGAAGCTCAGGAACGCATCGGCGCGGGTGTCGCGTAGTTCGGCGAGGTAGGCGTCGGCTTCCTCGCGCGTCATCCTGCCCGTTTGGACTCCCATCTCCACGGCATCGATGAACTCGGTGGAGATGGGCTCGCCGGGTGGCACGAGGTCTCTGTTGCGCAGCCGTGCCCAGTGCTGTGCTTCCTCGCCCGCGTAGCCGACGCTGACTTGGATGTAGGGCTGGATTTGTTGGATGGGGTCTGTCTGGGTGACGACGAGCGGAGCTGTCATGCCCACGGCCCAGTTGCCGTCGAGCACATACACGACAGGCGCTTGCGTCGTGGCGGGGTCGTAGTGCGGTGGCGTGGTGACCCAGATTCCGTAGTCATGCCCACCGCTGGAAAGCATCTCGAAGTAGTCGGTGTCGGCGAGGCAGCCTTGCCACATGGCACTCATCGCAGGTCCTTCACAACGTGTCCGGCTTGGACGACGACGACGGCATTGGCGGGGTCGGCGAAGAGCTTCGGATCTTCGAGCGGGTTGCCGTTCCAGAGCACGAGGTCTGCCTGCATGCCGGGAGCGATGACGCCCACCTGGCCGGACAGGCCAAGGATCTCGGCGTTGGTCCTCGTGGCCGCCACGAGGGCTTCCATCGGCGTCTCGTGCTCCGCGCGCAACGTGAGCTCTTCGCCTCGACGGTCCTGAGCCGGACCGATGAGATCGGAACCCAGCCCGATCCGCACTCCGGCCCCCTTGGCGACGGCAAGCGCCTCGGTCATCCGCTCACGAACACCCGTCACACGATCGCGAGTCGACTCGCCGAGTCCTGCTCCAGCGGTGTCGTGCAGCAGTTGCTCGACGACAGCGAACGTGGGCACAAGGGCAACCTCGCGAGCGGCCATCAGGGTGGCCGTGGACTCATCGAGGTCGGTGCCGTGCTCGACACAGCGCACCCCAGCCTCGACCGCGTTCCGGATGCCTTCGTTGTTGTGGGCGTGAACCGTCACGTACGTGCCCCGTGCCGCGGCTTCCTGAACAGCGACGGCGATCTCTTCCACGGTGAACTGGGTGTCGGTCAGCCGGTCGTGAGCGCCGACCACTCCGCCGGTCACACAGAGCTTCAGGAAGGAGGCTCCACGACGGAAGGCCTCGCGCACGTTGCCACGCAGCTCGTCCGCGTTGCCCGACATCATGGACAGGGCGCACAGACCCGGGATGTGATGGCTGCTCCACAGCTCGGTGGGTTCCCAGTCGGCTCCGTAGTAGCCGTGCCCACCGGTCTGGCACTGAACCGGTCCGCACGACAGCACGCGCGGTCCCCTGACCTTGCCCTTCGCGATCGTGGTGACGACGCCGCCGTCGATCCCGCCGGTGTCCCGAACGGTCGTGAAACCGGCATCGAGCGTCGCACCGGCCGTGGCGAAGATGTCCGCCGCGATCTCGGCGGCACTGAACCGAAACGAGAACAGCGGCTGGATCGGGCTCGACAAGCCCAGGTGAACGTGCGCGTCGATCAGGCCGGGCGTCATCGTCAGTCCCCCGGCATCGAGGCGCTCGCCGGGTGCGCTGGCGGCACCGAGCTGGGTGATATGCCCGTCTTCGATCGTGACGTCGACGTCGACGGGGTCGCGACCCGACCCGTCGACGACCGCCGCGCCGACTACCTGAAAACGTCCCACGAGTCGTTCCCTCCGCTGTTGCGGGCCGACTGCGACCATGTGTGGACCACCACGACGCCGTCCGTCTATCTTTTCCAATGGATAAACCAAGGGAGTGATCTTGTCAAGCACGGAACGCAAGGGCGACGCGCGCGAGCGTCTCCTTGCCCGGCTTCTCGACGTCTTCGACGAGGCCCTTCCCGCACCGGAGGTGTCGCTCCGTGAGATCGCTGCCCGGACCGAGACCAGCCACGCGCTCCTGCGATACCACTTCGGGTCACTCTCGGGTGTCCTGGCAGCCATCCTCAAGGCACAGCGATCTCGTGACAACGAGGTGCTTTTCGAGGACGCCCGGCAGGGCACCTTCGACGACCTCGTCGTGGCGATCTGGCGGGTCTACACCCACCCGGAGCAGCTGTCGCGTGTCCGCGGCTTCTTTCACGTCGTAGGACTGGCCGCGTACCGGCCGGAGGATTTCCGTGAGTTCATCGACTCGCTCGACGACCTGACCAGGATGCTGGCCTCGCTCGCGGAACGCGAAGGCCACGACACCAAGGAAGCGCTGACCATGGCCACCGTCACCATCGCCGCGATTCGTGGCCTGCTTCTCCAGGAAGTTCTGACTCCAGGAGTCCACTCGGAGGACGCCGTCGCCTTGATCCTGCGCATGAGCAAGGGCCAATAGCTGGTACGAGCAACCGTGCTCAGCGGACAGTCGGGGCTCGCGGGGTGACCGCCTCGCGCAACTCGACGGCGGCCTGGGCGATGAGCTCGGACAAGGTCGCGGCCGGGTCGACCAGCCAGCGGGACGTGGCACGCCGGGAGATCGCGATCGCCACGTCGATGATGAAGCGTGCCTCGCCGGGCTCGACGCCCCGGCGCTCGAGCGCCCGCGCCAGTGCGTCGGCGATGTCGGCGAGCTTGATCAGGTCGCGTTCGGCCAGTGCTGGGCTGGCGGCGATCACTCCGACGCGGCGCAGCAGGAACTCGCGCGAGGGAAAGACCTTGTCGGCGGTTCCCAGCGCGGTCAGCAGCGCCTCGAACGGCGTGTGGCCCGGGGCGGCCGCCTCGACCTGGGCGACGAGGTGGGCCTCGAGCTCGCTGCCAGCGAAGAGGACTTCCCGCTTGTCGGGGAAGTAGCGGTAGAAGGAGCGCTCGGTCAGACCGGCGGTACGCGCGATCTGCGCGACCGTGGTGCGCTCGAATCCCTGCGTTTCGAACAGCTCGAGCGCCGCGCGCTCGAGGCGGCCCTGTGCGTCGGACTCCCATCTCGGCATAGCCACCAGGATGACAGCAGAGGCTGTCGTCGCACTGCTAGGGTCGATGACAACAGATGCTGTCATCACACAGGAGATCGTCATGAAGGCTCTCCAGTTCGACCAATTCGGTTCCCCGGACGTGATCGTGCTCCGTGACGTCCCGAAACCGGAGCCGGGACCCGGCCAGATCCGGATCGCCGTGCGGGCGTGCGGCCTGAACCCGGGCGACTGGGCGGTGGTCGACGGCCTCCTCGCCGACCGGTTGCCACCGCTGCCGCGTGGGCTCGGGTTCGAGGTCGCGGGCACCGTCGACGCGCTCGGTGAAAGCGTCACCGGCGTCGAGATCGGCGACGGCGTGTTCGGCCCGGCGACCTTCGACGGCCCGACGGCCGGGGCCGCCGAGTACGCGCTGATGGCAGCGTGGGCGCGCATTCCCGAGGGCGTCACCGCCGAGCAGGCCGCCGCGCTGCCGATGGCGGCCGAGACGGCGTGGCACGCGCTCGACGACCTCGGCGTCCAGCCGGGTGAGTTGCTGCTCGTCCACGGCGCGGGCTCCACCGTCGGCGAGGCCGCGGTGCGCCTCGCATTGCACCGGGGTATCCGGGTGATCGCCACCGCCGGGCCCGCACGGGCCGCCGCCCTGGAAGAGATCGGCGCCCAGGTGACCAGCTACAGGGACGGCATGGCCGAACGTGTCGCCGCTCTGGCCGGAGGCCGCGTCGACCGTGCCCTGGACACGGCCCCGACCGGCGGCCGGATCGACCGTCCCGACCAGACCAGCCCGGCCGGTGGCGCACTGCCGACCCTCATCACGCTGACTGGGGACCCCGACCGCGTCCTCACCGTCTCCGACTTCGCCGCCGCGGCCGAGTTGGGTGCCCGGATCACCCACATCGACATGCGCTACGACCGGCTGGACGAGTTCGCCCGGCTGGCCGGTGAAGGCGTCCTGGCCGTATCGGTCGCCCGCACCTACCCCCTCGACCAGATCCACGAGGCTGCCAAGCTCAGCCAGTCCCGTCGGCCCGGCGGCAAGCTCACGCTCGTCCTGTGATCGCCCTGCGGCGACCGGCCCGCGTCCGCCGAGGGTTCGTCGTCCTAAATTTGCCTGAGTCAGTCAACTAATGGATGATGGTCCGATGAGCCGGTTGGAGAATCTGCTTGGCGCGCAGTCGTTGGCGCTCGCCGACCACCTGCTCGACGCGGATATCGACGGCGCGGCGGCGATGCCGGGTTCCGAGCGTGCGGCGTTGGTGACGCTGCTGGCCCACCCGGACCGGTCGGTGCGGTGGCTCGGCGACGTACTGGGGCTGACCAGTTCCGGCGGGACAAGGCTGGTCGATCGCCTGGTGGCGGCCGGATGGGCCACGCGCACGACGGGACAGGACGCGCGCAGCCGCCACGTGCGATTGACCCGCTCCGGCCGTGCGCGGGCGCGACGAGTGCTGGGATCCAGACAAGCCGTGCTGACCGCCGCGTTGAGCGTGTTGTCGGCCCAGGAACGCGATCAGCTTGAGTCGTTGCTGGACAAAGTGGTCTCGGGGCTTGCCGAGACGCGGTTGCCCGCGCTGCGGGTGTGCCGGTTGTGCGACCGGGACGCCTGCGCCGCCCAGGAAAGGCAGTGTCCGCTCGAACACACCGTGTCCGAGGACGATCCCTATGGGTGAGTTGGCGGTCCGGGATCGCACGGCGCCAGGCATTGGCCGGATAGTGCTGCCCGGCGCGGCGATGATCGCGATCACCTTCGGCCTCGCCCGCTACGGTTACGGCCTGCTGCTGCCCGACATGCAGGCGGAGCTGCGGATCGGCGCCGACACCGCGGGGCTGATCTCGTCCGGCGCGTATCTGTCGTACCTGGCGGCGAACTTCCTGGTGGTCTGGCTGACCGTGCGGCTCGGACCACGGTGGGCCGTGGGTGCGGCGGCAGGGTTGGCTGCGACCGGAATGACCCTGGTCGCCGTTGCGGACGGCGTGTTGCTGCTGGCGACAGGTGTTGTGGTGGCCGGTGCCGCCGCGGGCCTGGCGTTTCCCCCGTACGCCGACGTTGTCGACGCCGAGGTGCCACGGGCACGGCGTGCGCTCGCGTGGTCGACGATCAGTTCTGGCTCTGGATGGGGCGTCGCTCTCGCCGGTCCGATCGCTGTCGTCGCCGGGCAGAGCTGGCGGGTCGCCTGGCTGGTGTTCGTCGCGTTGTCCGTCGGCGTGGGTTTTCTCGCGGTGCGCCGCCTCCCGTCTCGCGGTGCGGTCACCAGCCACCCGGTCCGGCTGAGCTGGTCGTGGTTCGTCTGCCCCAGATCCGGTCCGCTGCTCGGGTCGGCTGTGCTGACCGGCCTCGGCAGTTCGGTCTGGTGGGCGTTCAGTGTGGACGCCATGCGAGAGGCCGGTATCTCCCCCACTTCGGCTCGGATCGTCTACGCCGTGTGCGGCGCGGCCAGCCTGCTCGCCTCGCTGAGCGGGAACGTCTTCCACCGCCTCGGACTACGCACTGGTTATCTGATCAGCGTGGCGCTGCTCGCGGCCGCTCTGCTGTTGCTCGGTGTCGGGACCGCGCGGCCGCTGGTGGTCGTGATCGCCGCGGTGTTGTTCGGTGCCAGCTACGCCGCGACCGTTGCGGCCCATGGGCTGTGGAGCTCGGGCGTTTTCGCTGAGCGCCCGTCGGCCGGTCTGGCCGCGATCAACACGGCACTGACCATCGGCACCGTCATCGGACCCGTGACGGCAGGCGCCCTGCTCGACTCGGCCGGATACCCCTTGGTGCTCATCGCCGCGGCGGCATGTTGCGCGATGGGCGTAACGTGCGCACCGCCACGCGGCAGGTAACGACCTCGCTACTCACGCCAGGGTCCGCGTCGGTGTCGGATCGGGCGCGGGCCGTTCGTAGTGGTAATGAGTGGCCGCCCACGAGGGGTGCCCGAGTCACAGGAGATGATCTTCAGATGCAGTACCTGGTTTCCGTGATCGACGACGGGGCCGGAACCGCCACCCCGGACGAGCACGCTGCGACCGACGTGTTCAACGACCGGCTCCGGGCGGAGGGCCACTGGGTCTTCGCCGGTGGGCTCGGGTTGCCCGACACGGCCACCGTCATCGACAACCGGAGCGGGGCCGGGCTGGTCACCGACGGGCCGTTCGTCGAGTCGAAGGAGTACCTCGCGGGCTTCTGGATCATCGAGGCCCCCGACCTCGACGTGGCGCTCAAGCTCGCCGCCGAGGGCTCGAAGCACTGCAACCGGAAGGTCGAGGTACGGCCGTTCCAGAACGAGTGAACGTGCTCGGAGCCCGTGACCGGTTCGACGGCCACGGGCTCCCCTGGGCACCGGCCTGCGGGATTACTGAACGGTGAGGGTGTAGTCGGTGGTTCCGGTCTTGCCCGCGCTGTCCGTGGCGGTGACGGTGATCTTGTAGGTGCCGGACTGGAACGGGGCGGCGACAGTCATCTTCGAGGTGCCGCCCGGGTTGACGGTCGACGGCATGAACATCGGCGTGAACGGAAGGCCCTGGGCGCCGAGGCTGATCGTGCCCGTGCCGCCGGTGACGGTGATCGTCGTGTTGGCGAACCCGCCAGGCGAGACAGTGCTCGAGTTCGGTGTGGCGGAGGGCTTCGGGCCTTCGGTGGATCCGCCGTCGCCGACCGTCAGGGTGTAGTCGGCGGTCTTGGCGCCGGATGTCCCCTTGGCGGTGACAGTGATCTTGTAGGTGCCCTTCGGAGTGCTCGACGCCGTCTCGATGGTGAGCTTGGCGACGTCGCCGGAGGTGATCGACGTGGGCTGGAAGGTGGCGGCCGCGCCGCTGGGCAGGCCGGTGGCGGCGAGGTCCAGCTTCTCCGCGCCCTGGTCACCGGCCTTGGTGGTGACGCTCGTCGAGATGTGCTTGCCGGGCTCGGCCTTGCCGGACGACGGCGACAGGGCCACCGTGAACTTGCCGTCGCCGGGCTGCCCGCCGCCGATCTCGCCGCGGGCCCAGTCGCCCATCTCGTTGGTCAGCCGTCCCATGATGCTGTAGCGGTCGCATCCGCTCGCGCCCCACGACACGACGCCGACGATCACTCCGTCCACAATGTACGGTCCGCCGCTGTCGCCGCTGCAGGTGGCGACGCGGCCGTCGTCGTACCCGATGCACACCATCACGTCCGGGTTCACGCGGACGTTGAAGACCTGGCAGTTGGCGGCGTCGTTGACCGGCATCGTGACCTTGTGGAGCGCGCCCGACCCGCCACTGGACGACGTCCTGCCGTAACCGAAGGCGGTGCCGGACTTGCCCGGCTGGGTGAGCGCGCTGTCACCGGAGCCCGCCACCTTGGCCCACTGGTTCTCCGGCACGGGCAGGTCGTCGGCGGTGGTGATCACCGCGACGTCGTAGCCGTTCTGCCAGGAGTTCGGGCCGGTGTAGCGCGGGTGGACCTTGTAGGAGGCGACGTTGGTGCGGAAGGTCTCGTCACCGGCGGTGTTGAGGTCGTCGTCGCCGTAGATGTAGCTCTTGGCGCCGCCGACATCGATCATGCAGTGCGCCGCGGTGATGATCTTGCGCTTGCCGACGACCGAGGCCGTGCAGGACTGCCCCTGCGGTCCGCCGCCGCCCGCGCGCAGGCCCGCGATGACGAACGGGTTCTCCTTGACCGTCGTGCGCTGGCCGTTGACCACCCTGGTTCCGGCGTCGCCGGGGTTGAGCTGGTCGGTCGGGGTGGCGGCGGTGCTGATCCGGCCGGACGGTTCGGCGCCCGCGGACGCCGCCGCCGGTAGCGCCAGCGCGGCCAGCGCCACGCACAGCGCCGTGATCAAACGTGGTGTTCTCATCATGCTCCTTCACTGCAGGGTCGAGAAGGTGTGACTGTCCACATCAGAAGGTGATCGACCAGCCGGTCAGGGTGCCGGTGTCGAACCGGTAGACATCGCGGACCGACAGCCGCCACGTGCCGTTGGCGTCCTCGCGCGAGGCGTCCACCGTGAAGGCCTGGTGCACGCCGCCTGCCTCGCCGACGCCGCCCGAGCGCTTGAGCGGGTAGGTCGCGCCACTCGGGCCGACCAGGTCGACGGCGAGGTCACCGGTGTAGCCGTGGTCGATGTCCACCCTGACCGCGAGAGCCGCGGACGCCTTGCCGTCGCAGGAATCCTGGGTGACGCTGGTGCCGACGGCCGATCCCGCGTCCGGAATGGACACGTCGTCGTCGTTGTTCTTCACACCGCACTTGGACGGGACGCCGCCGATGAACCCGACGTAGAGCAGCTTGTTCGGCGAGCCCGCTCCCGGGCTGGTCACCAGGTTCGGGGTGGCGTTGTCCACCAACGCGTCCCGGACCTGCTGTGGCGTCGCCCCCGGGTTCGCGCCCAGGTACAGCGCCGACGCGCCCGCGCCGTGCGGGGAGGCCATGGACGTTCCGCTGCCGGTGCGGTAGCCACCAGTGTGGTCGGTGGAGTAGATGTTGCCGCCCGGTGCGAACAGGTCGACGCACGTGCCGTAGTTGCCGCTGCGGCTGCCACCTTGGTTGATCCAGCCGACCGTGAACGCCTCCGGTGTGCGCCCCGGGCTGGCCGTGCACGCGTCCTGACCGTTGTTGCCCGCCGCGACCGCGACGACGAAGCCCTTGGCCACCAAGGCTTTGACCTGCTCGTCGCCGACACCGACGGTGTCCATGACGAGGCTGAGGTTCACCACGCCCGGCTTCACGCCGTTCTTGGCCACCCATTCCAGGCCGCTGACCGTCGCCGAGTCAGGCCCGGAACCGCCGCAGCCCAGCGAACGGACGGCGACAACCTTGGCCTTCTTGGCGACACCAACGGTTTTGCCCGCGATGGTGCCCGCCACGTGCGTACCGTGCCAGAAGCAGTCACTGGCGTCGTTGTCGTTGTCGATGAAGTCGTACCCGTGGCGGGCACGGCCTTCGAACTCGGTGTGCTGGATGTGCACACCGGAGTCGACGACGTAGGCGGTCACGTTGTCCGCCGTGTTCGGGTAGGTGTACTTCTTGTCGAGGCTGGTGGTCCGCTGGTCGATCTGGTCAAGGCCCCACGACGGCGGATTCGGTTGTTCACCGGCGACCGCCCGGGATGTGCCGTCCTGGTGGACGGCCTTGACCGACGGGTCGGCGGCAAGCTGCCTCGCCTGCCGCTCGGACAGGTCGCGAACCGTGAAACCGTTCAGTGTCGCCGCGTAGGTGTCGGCCACGAGGCCGCCGTAGCGCTGGGTGAGCGTGGTCGCGTGTCCGTCGGCGGCGGCGCGGGCACCGTCCTTGAGAACCACGATGTAGCGCCCGGCGACGTGCTCACGGGCTTGTACGACAGCGGCTTCGGGCTGGGCCGTCGCGACGCCCGCCGCAGTGGTCACCAAGACCGCGGCTGCGGCCACCAGGCTCGCTATCCCTCGCGTCCTGTGCATCGTCTTCCTCCATCTCGCAGGGAGTGAGCGACCGTCCGAGGAGACGACGGCTGCTCAGCCACCACCATTCGGCGTCCGGAGAGGAGGAACAACCGTGGTAAAGACCCGTAAGGGGTACGGGATTGCGCCACGGGGCTACCCTTCGATCACTGTCGTGGGAACAACGAACCGGCGGGAGCGACGATGGGTGCTGGTGGTTGCCAGTCGTTGATCGGCAGGGACGCGGAACTGGCGGCCCTGCGCGCCACGATCGCCCGTCCCCCGGCGGTGGCATTCGTGGCCGGGGAGGCGGGGATCGGCAAGACCCGGCTGGTGTCCGAACTCGCCGCCACCGGGCGTGGACACGTGGCCATGGCCTCCTGCCAGCCGCTACCCGATCCTTTTCCCTACGGCGTACTCCTGGACTGTCTCAGCCAATGTGGAGACCGGCTGCGCGATCCGGGAGCGGTGACCGGGGCGCTGCGCGACCACCTGCCCGAACTCGCCGACCGGTTGCCCGCGGCGCCGAGGTCGTTGGGCGATCCGGAAGCCGAACGGCACCGGACCTTCCGGGCGATCCGGCAACTGCTGCGCGCGCTGGGACCCACGGTGCTCGTGCTCGACGACCTGCACTGGGCGGACGTGCGAACCCGACAGGTGCTGCGCTTCCTCCTCGCCGACCCTCCGCCGGAACTGTCGGTCGTGGCCACCTACCGGCCCGAGGACCTCCCCGAGCTGTCCCCGCTCGGTCATGCCATCCGCTTTCCTGCTGGGATGGCGAGGGTCCAGCTCACGCTGAGTCCGCTGGACGCCGAAGGTGTGCGTGCCCTGATCGACGGCATGCTGGGAGCCGCGCTCGCGTCCGACCAGTTCGTCGCGGCCGTACTGCACGAGACAGCCGGTATCCCTTACCTGGTCGAGGAAACGGTCCGAGCACTGCCCGATCCGGAGCGAGACGTGCGCGTGGCCGACGCACGGCGCGTGCTGGCCGAGATCGATGTGCCCGTGCTGGTGCGGGAGACGGCCCAGGAACGCCTGCGGAGCCTGCCCGCCGCCGCGCGGTCGATCGCCGAGGCGGCGGCGGTGCTCGGTGTCGCGGAATCGATCGACACCCTCGGCGCGGTCGCGGGCGGAGCGGACGTGGACCAGATGGTCACGCTCGTCACGTCGTCAGTCCTGGTCGAACACTCGGCGAACCACTACGCGTTTCGCCATCCCCTGGCGGCCCGCGCGGTCCGTGAGTCACTGCCCGGTCCGTGGCGCAACGAACTGCACACACGGGCCGTGCGGGTGTTGTCCCAACTCGACCGCAAACCCCTGGCCCGGTTGGCGGCCCACGCCAAAGCAGTCGGCATGGCAGACGAATGGCTGCGGTACAGCGAACTGGCCGCCGACGCCGCGGCCGAGGCCCGTGACGTCCCCGCCGCGATCGACCTGCTCTGCGAGATGATCGCGGACCGGGACGTGCGCCCGCAGGACGTGAACCGGTTGGCGGCCAAGCTGTGCGGCAACGCGCTGACCGGGCTGCACAATCCGGCGGTGCTGACGCGCGTGCAAGACCTGCTGTCCGACCCGCGGCTGGCCTCCGACGTCCGGGGCGACGTGCACCTGTGGTTCGGTTTGTTGCTGCTGCGCGAAACCGGCGAGGGCGACCGCGCCAGGGCGGAGATCGCGCACGCCATCGACCTGTTGGGTGACCGGCCGGAGCGGATCGCGCGCGGAATGGCGGTCCTGGCCGTGCCGTACCTCTGCACCGCGCCCATCTCCGAACACCAGGCCTGGCTCGACCAGGTGGAGGACCTCCTCGACCACCTGCCCAGCCGGGCCCTGCGCACCGCCGTGCTGGCCACCACGCTCGGCGGCAGACTGCTCATGGGCGACCCGAGCACCTGGCAGCGCGCCGAACGGTTACCTTCCCCCGCCGAAACGACCGAGCCGGACGAGATCAGCCACCTGGCCCGCGCGCACTGCAACCTGGCGGACGCCTGCACATGGATCGGCCATTACCAGCGCGCACGTGCTTTCCTGCGTACCGGGCTGACTCTCGCCGCTCGGATCGGCGCACCGTACGTGATCGGAACCGCCGAGGCCACCGCGGTCCGGCTCGACTGGCTCACCGGGCACTGGTCGGGACTCGACGAGCGGATCGCCGAACTGCTCAGGACGTACGCGCACCTGCCGCCGTTGATCACCGAGTTGAACCTGGCAGCAGCCTGGCTCGCGACCGCGCGAGGCGACTGGACACAGGCCGAACGGGGATTCCGGACGGCGTCGGGTCCGCACGCGACCATCCCCGTGCAGATCGCCGCGGCCGGTGGCACCGCGGGCTTGCTGCTCGGCCGAGGCGAGACCGCCGCGGCCGTGAAACACGCGGAGCGCGGTGTGACCCTGATCCGCGGCAAAGGAGCGTGGATGTGGGCAGGCGATGTGGTGCCCCAAGCCGTCGACTGTTACCTGGCCGACGAGCGTGCCGCCGACGCGCACCGGCTCGTCGCGGAGATGACCGACGGGCTGACAGGCACCGACGCCCCTTACGCCCAGGCGGCACTGACAGCATGCCAAGCCCGACTGGCCACCCACCACGAAGCCCGACGGCTCTACCAGACGGCGATCGACCTACACCGGAAACTCGGGCTGGCCTACCGCGCGACCCAACTCGCCGAACAAGCCACCCACGAGTCACCGCCCGACACCACGGAGCTCGCCTCACTCGCCGAGACCTACGACTCTCTCGGCGCCACCGTTGACGCCGCCCGCTGCCGTCACAGCATTCGCAGCATCGGCGTGCCAACCCCGTCGCACAGAGGGCGACGCGGCTACGGCGACGAATTGTCTCCTCGGGAACAGGACGTCGCTCGTCTCGTGGCCAGTGGTCACACCAACCGGGAGATAGCCCAAGCCCTGTTCATCTCGCGGCGCACAGTGGAGGAGTATGTCGCCAAGGTCTGCCGCAAGCTCAAGGCGGCCTCCCGCAACGACATCCGCATCTGACACAGTCACGTGCCGACCATGTGGTCAGCCCACTGCTCGACCGCGGCGAAGTAGTCGCGGGCGTTGGGTGCGTAGTTGATGGCATGTCCGTAGCCGCGCAGTGCGTAGGCGTTCAGGCTCGCGGCCGCTGAGTAGTACAGCGATTCGGTGCGGATGATCCTGTCCCCGGACGAGCAGTCGGTGGCCAGCAGTCCGCAGAAGACGGTGTCCTGGCCCAGTGCGATCATCACGGGTTTGTCGATCAGGGCGGAGTACGGCGAGATGACGCCGATCGAGAACAGGTCGACGGCCTGCGAGTACACCGATGTGTCCTTTGTGGCCTCGTCGTGGGCGATGGCCTCGGCCGTTCTCGGGCCCGGTGTGTGGAAGATGTCGTAGCGGGTGCCGGGGACTGTGGTCATGTAGCCGGGGTCGTGGCCGCTGCCCGCGAACTGGGGATCGAGGGCCACCGGATGGGTCGCGGCGAACACCGGGATCGTCCCGCCGATGTTGATCCTGTGCGCCAGACCCGTGACCAGAACGGCGTCCACGTCGTGGAATGTCGCCGCCTCGATGATGGCCATCCCCGAGCCGAACGAGTGGCCCGCCAGGATGACCTTGCCGAACCGCGGCTCCACGGTTGCGAGGCGCAGCTGCTGGATCACCTGGTGCACGACGTCGGCCTCGGTGACGGTGGTCAGCAGCGTACTCAACGGCGTCGAACTTCGGCCCGTGCCAAGGCGATCGATGGCCAGAGTGGCGTATCCGGCGATGTTCATCGCGCGACGGTAGGACCTGGTTTCCGGACTGTAGGCGATATCCCAGTAGCTGCTGTTGTACGTCCCGCCAGGGATCAGCACCTGGACTGTGTTCGCCCCGTTCGCAGGGACGCAGAGCTTGCCGTACACGGTTTGCGGGACCTGGCCGAGCTGGACCGGGAAGTACTTGTCCGCACAGGAAGCAGACGGGTCCGCATCGACCGACAAGGGTGTGATCAGGAATCCGAGCGCCACCGCGGCGAGCACGATGGCACGAGAACGTCGGATCACGGCCGAATTGAGTCCATTGTGGAATAACCGCATGGTGACGACCTCCATGGCGAACGATGCGGGGGAAACTGTTCACAACCACGGGAAGCGGCTCACCCTAGGCGGCGTCCGGTGTAGGACGACAGCACCCGATTGGGTGGTGGCACACTGTCAGGGCGCCAGGCCCCACCGCGAGTCGACGGAGGTTCGATGACCACCAAAGATGATCTTTCCTGGGCGGACGCGTACCCCGGTGTGTACCCGTTCCTTGGTGAGATCTTCTGCCTCACGTTCGTCAAGGAGGTCGACGCCACCGAGGCCTTACGGCGAATGGGCGGCTACCCCGACACCATCGACACACGCACACTGACCGAGATCGGGGACCTGCACAACTTCGACGACGGCTTCCCCGACATGGCCTCGGCAGTGGCGCTCGGCGACTGGACCGTCCTGTTCGAGCCCAGCGGATTCACCGGCAGCGGCCTGATCACCGCCCTGTCACTCGGGACCGAAGCCGTGTCCGTGCTGCGCCACGACTACGCCTCTCCCCGCTTCGGATACGCCGTCGACGGCGAACTGATCACCGAGTTCGACCCCACCTTCCCCACCAACCGGCACGGCGCCGACCCCGACCGGCTGCTGCCCCAGATGCTCGACGTCGGCTTCACCGTCACCGAAGACGAAGAAGGCGAGTTCGACGACGACATGTTCGACGACGACACCGCCCGCAGCCTGCGACTCACCGAACGGCTCACCGGAGCCCTGCCCACGTTCGAGGTCCTCACCGGCCCACTGACCAGCGCCCAGTTCGAGAAATGGTTCAGCCAGGCACGCAAACCACCCGCCGGTCGCCCCCACCACACCGGCCCGGTCAACGCCGTCGACGAAGTGCGACGACTCACCGCCCTGCACAGCCTGACCGACACCCCAGGACTCGAAGACGCCCTCGCCGCGACCAAACCGGTCCAGGTCACCTCCGACAGCCCACTCGGCCAGCACGTCCGCGGCTGGCTCGCCGAAGCACAACGCGCCAGCTGGTCACTCAACGGCCACGCACGAGGCCGCATGACCGACACCCAACGCCGCCGCGCCCACGACCTCGGCTGGCTGGCCGCCGCACTCGGCGCAGCCCTCCAGGCCGATCCCGAACCCGGCAATCGACCCATCAGCTCGTAGTGCCGAGGTCCCGCTCGCGCAACCAATGTGGCCTTCGGTGCGCTGGTCGCAACCAAGGCGGCCTTCGGTGCATCCCGTAACGTCACCTGTGCACAGTCAGCCATCGCGATCACCGTGGGGGGGAATCCGTCATGGCCACCGCACTGATCATCGGTGACGTCCAGCGGGGCATCACGAGCGGCTACCCGTTCACCAGGCAGGTAGTCCCGCCGCTCACCGAACTGCTCCCCCGCGCCCGTGCGGCCGGGGCTCTTGTCGTGTTCGTCCGCTTCGCGATGCGCGGCAATGGGGCTGACCTGCCGCCGGGCAACGAGATGGTCAAGTCGTTCCACGAGGCCGGGGACACGTTCCACGAGGGATCGGCCAGCACCGAGGTCGATCTGCCGGTCGCCGACGAGGACGTCGTCGTGCTGAAACGCCGTGCCAGCGCGTTCGCCGGGACGGATCTCGACCTGGTGCTCCGTGCCCGCGGGGTCGACGCTCTCGCGATCGCCGGAGTCGCGACCAGCGCGATGGTGGCCGCCACGTGCTACGACGCGGCGGACCGCGGCTACCAGGTGACCGTGCTGCGGGACGGTTGCGCCGACAGCGACACGGCCATGCACGACTTCTTCATGGACGCGGTCTTCCCCAGCCGGGGATTCGAGGTCGTGTCCTGCTCCAACTGGGCCTAGGCGAGCTTGCTCAGTTCGTGGTCGAAGTCGAACCAGGCGTGTTCCTGGCTGGGCGGGATGTGCTCGTAGGTCCGGTCGAGGAAGTCGGCGAGGTCGTCCGCTGCTGCCTCGAGCGTGGCAGTGCCGCCGGGCGCGGACAGCTCGAACACCACCAGCGTGGGATCGACGGCGGGGGCGATCCGCATATCACCCAGGCCCGCGGCGGCGATCAGGCCGTCCGCCAGCAGACTTCTGGCGAAAGTCCAGTGCACCGCTTTGCGGCCGGTGTGGAACTCGGCAGTCACCGCGTACGGGTCACGCGTGTCGTAGCACAGGTCGGCCCGGATCGTCGCCGCAGCCTCGGCGGCGTGGATCCGCAAACCGAACGGGATCGTGGCACGCACTGTGGTGTGCGGATTGGTCATGGCTGACCTCTTCTCGTATGCCGAGTGTTCCTCATGTCTACTCATAGGTAACACCACTGCGACCCGGGATCATCGCAGGGAGTCGCCGATTTCACGCGAACGTGCGAGACATGTTCACCCTTGTGACAAAATCGTCGACCGTTGTTCGCGACGCCAAAACGGACCGTATCCAGCCGAACGCGGACGGCCACGGCGCACCGGCCATTTATGTCCGGCCCCAAGTCCTTGCCTCACTACGGACCGTCACTGCACCATCACGGTGACATGCGGTAACCGGATCAGGGAGGACCATGTGAACGAGCAACACCACAGCCGTCGGAGCATGCTGAAAGCAGCCGGAGGGCTCAGCGCGGCGATGGCACTCGGCAGCGTCGCCACCGCGGGCACAGCCCACGCGACCGGCAACGGCTTCGGGCTGACGATCGTCGACCGCAACGAGAGCGACCCCCGGATGTGGTACTACCGGTTCGCCACCGACCAGATCGGCTGGAACCCGGCCGTCAACGTCCTGCTGCCCGACGACTACCACAACAGCGGTCGCACGTACCCCGTGCTGTACCTGTTCCACGGCGGCGGCAACGACCAGGACTTCATCACCTTCGACCGGCTGGGCATCCGGGACTGGACCGCGGGCAAGCCGATCATCGTCGTGATGCCCGACGGCGGGCACGCGGGCTGGTACGGCAACCCGGTCACGACCAACGTGGGCCCCCGCAACTGGGAGAACTTCCACATCGGCCAGTTGCTGCCGTGGGTCGAGGCGAACTTCCGCACCTTCGCGGAGTACGACGGCCGCGCGGTCGCCGGGTTCTCGATGGGCGGCTTCGGCGCGTTGAAGTACGCCGCCAAGTACTTCGGCCACTTCGCCTCGGTCAGCTCCCATTCCGGCCCGGCCAGTCTCCGCCGCGACAACGGCTTGGTCGTGCACTGGGCCAACCTCAGCTCGGCGGCACTGGACCTGGGCGGCGGCACGGTCTACGGCGTGCCGTGGGACGAGGCCAGGGTCACGGCCGACAACCCCGTCCAACGCATCGAGAGCTACCGCAACAAGCGCGTCTTCCTGGTCGCCGGTACCAGCCCCGACCCGGTCAACTGGTTCGACCAGGCCAACGAGACCCAGGTGCTGGCCGGGCAGCGCGAGTTCCGCGCGGTGCTGGACCAGGCAGGTATCCCGTACGAGGCGCACGAGGAGCCCGGCGGCCACTTCGTCCGCGACTACATGATGCGGGCCGACCTCGACGGCATCATCGCCCGGCTCCGCAAGGCGTAGGGGCTCTCATGAGATCTCTCAGAGTGTTCCTGTCGCTGATCGTCCTGGTGTTCGCTGTCGCCGTCGTTCCAGCCATCGCCATTCCAGCAGCCGCAGAGTCCTCCGACCGCGGCGGCCCGATCACCCGCAGCGAGGTGATCTGGCGTGCCCAGTACTGGGTGGACAACCAACCCGGCCCGTACGACCAGGGCGGGTTCTCCCCCGGTCCCGGCGGGGATTACAACTACCGCCGTGACTGTTCCGGATACGTGTCGATGGCGTGGCACCTCAACGCCAACCCGTCGACACAGGGACTCCCGGGCTACTCACACGAGATCGCCAGGGACCAGCTGCGCCCGGGAGACATTCTCAACTCGTTCTACGACCACGTTCTGCTCTTCCACAAGTGGGAGGACGACCAGGGCGGATTCTCCTACTATTCCTTCGGTTCGACGCCGGTGCGGCACCTGCGCGCGAACATCAACAACGCCAGTCTCGACGGTCATCCCAACGGCGACTACAAGGCGTTGCGCTACAACAAGATCATCGAGGACACCAGCACCCGGCCGCATCCGTACGCCTCCGGTCGTGTGGTGTCCGGCAGGTCCGCGGACGGCCGGTTGGAGACGTTCGCGGCTGGCACCGACGGTGTCTACCACTCGTGGCAGCTCGCGGTGAACGGCGACTGGTCGACGTGGGAGTTCCTGCGCGGGCCGCGCAGCGCGCAACTCGCTGTGGCGTCGAACGCGGACGGCCGGTTGGAGCTGTTCGCTCTGTCGGACAGCACTTTCGAGCACATGTGGCAGACCGCACCGAGTGGGACCTGGTCCGGCTGGGAGAACTTCGGCGGCGGCGGATACCGAGTCGCGGCGGGCACCAACGCCGACGGCCGCATCGAAGTGATGGCGTCGAACAACGACGGCGTGTTCCACCGCTGGCAAACCGCGCCCAGCGGCGGCTGGAGCACCTGGGAAGGCACCTTCGGCGGTCCGGCCAACTCCCGGCTCGCCATGGAGAACGCGCCCGACGGCCGACTGGAGGTGTTCGCCTTGTCGGACACGACGTTCCAGCACCTGTGGCAGACCGCGGTCAACGGCGGCTGGTCATCGTGGGAGAACTTCGGCGGCGGCGGGCACGACGTCACCGTCAACCACAACACGGACGGTCGGCTGGAGGTGTTCGCGTCCAATCCGAACGGTGTGTTCCACAAGTGGCAGACCAGTCCGACCGCGTGGTCCGACTGGGCCGCGACCGGGGGGATCGCCAATGCCGAACTGGTCACGTCGCGGTCGGTCGACGGCCGGGTGGAAGTGTTCGCCATCAACGGGAGCACCGCGAGCCATGCCTGGCAGACGCAACCGAACGCACCGTATTCGGACTGGGAGACGTTCGGCACCGGCGGTTCGGAGATCGGCGCGAGCACCAACGCCGACGGCCGCATCGAGGTGTTCGGAACAAACAGCACAGGCGTCTACCACAAGTGGCAGACCGGATTCTCCACCTGGTCGGACTGGGCATGGCTGAACGGCTCCGGACCGGGAGGCGTCTAGCCATGCGCCGATTCACAACACTGTGGACAGTCGTCGCCCTCGTCGGGGCGGCGCTGTTCGCCGTGGCCGACACGAGCCACGCCGCGACATCCGGGCAGGTCGGCGCGATGCCGTTCGTCCAGATCTACGACCCGACCGTGGGTGGGACACATCCCTGGTACATCAACGACCACACGTTCGTCCAGGACACGCGGGGCACCTGGCACCTGTTCGGCATCACCCACGCCGAACCGGCGAACCCCGAAGACGAGGACACCTTCGCACACGCGACCGCGCCGAGCCTGAACGGGCCGTGGACGAAACGCCCGCCCGCGCTGTCCGTCGACCCCGCGTACGGCGAGACCCACCTGTGGGCGCCGCACGTGATCAGGAACGGGTCGACGTACTACATGTTCTACGCCGGTGGCGGCGCTGACCCGACCAAGCACGCGATCAACCTGGCCACGTCCACGGACCTGTACACGTGGACCCGGCACCCTGGCGGGCCACTTTTCCGTGACGGCGCGGTCGCACGTGATCCGTACGTGGTGCGTATCGGCGATCAGTGGGTCATGTACTACACCGCGACCAGCGACCCGAACGGCGGGAACCATGTGGTTGCCGTCCGCACCAGCACGGACCTGGTGCACTGGAGTGACCGGTCGATCGCGTTCACGGATCCGACAACCGGTTTCGGTGGCGGAAACACCGAATCGCCGTTCGTGGTGTACGCCAACGGCGCGTGGCACCTGTTCATCGGACCACGCGGCGGATACGCGGGCACCGACGTGTTCCGCGGCTCGGACCCGTTCCACTTCTCCGTCGACCGGCTCGCCGGACACGTGTTCAGCCACGCGGCCGAGGTGGTCGACGCCGGTGGCCGGTGGTGGATCAGCCACGCGGGCTGGGACCAGCGTGGTGTGTGGCTGGCCGCTCTCGACTTCGGCAACGGCAGCCAGCAGTACGCGGTTGAGGCCAGTTCGGACCCGAGCGGCCGAGTGCTGATCGTGTCCGGTGTGGACGGACGCCAGGAGGCCTTCGCCGGAGGGCGGGACCAGGTGTGGGGGCGGTATCAGACCGTACGCAACGGGCCGTGGTCGGAGTGGTATCCGTTCGGCGGACCGAAATCGGCGGCCCTGTCCGCCGCACGCAACGTCGACGGGCGACTGGAGCTGTTCGCGTCCGGGGAAGGCCGGGTGGACCGCCGGGCGCAGTCGGCGCCGAACGTGTGGCAGGGCTGGGAGAACTTCGGTACGGCCGCGCACGACCTGACCGTCGCGCAGAACGCCGACGGACGGCTGGAGGTCTTCGCAAGCGGGCCGGTGGGCCTCTATCACCGGTGGCAGACCGGGCCGGGCGGTGCCTGGGCCGGGTGGGAGCCCTTTGGCGGACCAGCGGACTCGGTGATCGCCACCGGGCGGGACGCCAGCGGCAGGCTCGACGTGATCGCCTCGGCCAACGGGACGGTGTACCGACGCAGGCAGGACGTGCCCAGCGGCGGATGGGCCGAGTTCACGACGTTCGGCACAGTGCCCGGCGGCACGCACCTGGCGCTCAACCGCCGACCTGACGGCGGCCTCGAACTGGTCGCGGGCGGCGAGCGTGCGACCGCACGGCGGAGCCAGGAAGGCCCGTCGGGACCGTGGTCGGACTGGACCGACTTCGGCGGGCCGCCGCACGCCAGGATCCACATCGGACGTAACGCCGACGGCCGCATGGAAGTGTTCGCCACCACCGAAACCACCATGGAGCACCGCTGGCAGAACGGATCCGGCTGGTCGGCGTGGGAGAACTTCGGCACGGGATCGTCCGGATCCGGGTTCGGCGTGAACACCGACGGCCGGATGGAGATCGTGGTCGGCACACCGAACAGCTCACTGTTCGGCCGCTACCAGCTCGTACCGAGTGGTGGGTGGTCGCAGTGGACACCGGTCGGCGGCCCGCCGTTGGGAGGTGGCCAGGAGGGGGCGTGATGAGTTTCCGCCGTCCCGTGAGTCTGTATGGGCGCGAAGGCAGACCACCAGCAGGAGGACTGAGCAATGACCGCACGTACAGGCAGGGTGACCTGCGATCTCTCGATCTCGGCCGACGGATACTCGGCCGGACTCAACCAGACCGAGGAACGCCCGTTCGGCGACGACGGCAGCGACGGCAGCGGCGACAAGCTGCACGCCTGGATGTTCGACACACCCGACGAGAACAGGGCCGAGATCGACCAGATAGCCGCCGCCGACGCCTTCATCATGGGGCGCAACATGTTCGGCCCTGTGCGTGGCGAGTGGGACCGGCCGTGGAACGGCTGGTGGGGCGACAACCCACCGTTCCACGGCCCGGTCTTCGTACTCACCCACCACGCACGCGATCCGCAACCCATGGACGGCGGCACCACGTACTACTTCGTCACCGACGGAATCGAGTCAGCACTGACACAGGCCCGCGCGGCGGCCGGGGACGGCGATGTCGCGATCCACGGCGGCGCGACCACCATCAACCAGTACCTCGCCGCAGGCCTGATCGACGAACTGCGCCTGCACATCGTGCCACTCACGCTCGGCGCGGGCACCCGACTGTTCGAAGGCGTCCCGCCGCTGAAACTCGAGCAGGTAACGTCACGAGCCGCGACCGCGGTCACGCACGTGACCTACCGCGTGCTGTGATCAGCACAGTGTGCTTCCCGACGCGGAATCCGCCCTCCGCATCGATCTTCGCCTGGATGAGATCGCGGGCGGCTGACCGCTGCCGTGCGGTGAGCGGCTCGCTGGCGAAGCTGTCCAGGTACGCCAGAACCGGTTCCGCAGTGGGAATGTCAAGGTCGCAGGGGTAGCGCTCGACGACAACGTCGGTGAGGAAACGGGCAATCAGGGCGGGCGCCGTCTCGGCGGAGACGTCGTTCTGGCCAGTGGCCATCGCCAGGTCGGGCCGACCAATGGCCGGGCCGATGGCGTCCACCTCGGCGAGATGGCTGGCTCCGTTGACGGCGATCGCCACCTGCCCGCCGGTGCGCAGCACGCGGGCGAACTCCCGCAGCGCGGCGGCGGGGTCGTCAAGGTGGTAGAGCATGTGGTTGGCCACGACGGTGTCGAAGCTGGCGTCGGCAAATGGCAACTCGGCCGCGTCGCACTGCCGGACGACAGCGCCAGGGATGGCCCGCAGCCGCGCGCACATCGCGGGCGAGAAGTCGGTCAGGGTCAGACTGAGCTCGCGCGCGAGGTGGTTGACGTGCGTCCACAGTTTGCCGGTACCAGCACCGACCTCCAGGACCTGACCGGTCACAGGGAGCCGTTCATCGAGCCAGGAGTACCAATCCTGCGGGTTGGTGCCGTAGGCGTGCAGCGCGATGCGCGCGGTGAGGTTGTTGGTCGTGCTGGCGTACTGGTTGACGGCATGGTCCGAGGGTGTCGGCGTCATCACTGGATCGTAGGGCGCGCGTTGCTCCACCTTGTGGTTTCCAGCTCGGAGTGGGCGGTGACCGCGGCGATCAACTCCGGCGGCCCACTGATCCTGGTCGCCCAGAGATCCCAGTCGGTGTAGACGAACCAGGAGCGGTCAGCGGGCCAGAGGTTCGACGGTGTCGTCGACATCTCCGCGACAAGTTCCGGTACGGCGTCGAGCGGTCCGCGCAGCAGCGTCCGGTTGTCGAACTCCCCCATGGGCACGGCGGCGTAGAAGGCGTAGCACTCCAGGTCGGGAGTGTTGGGTCAGGACCTCGAGCAACACCCGCAGGCTGGTCTCGTCCAGCGATCCCTCGGTCGGCGGGTGGATGGTGACCGGCCAGCCGGAGACCGGGAACCACCGATGGCACGGCGGCACCGGCCGGTCCTCGCCCAGCGTGAAACCCATTCGACCGGCCAGTTCCGCCCAGCGCAGCCGGGACCACCCGGGGCCGGGGCAGGGGTTCCGTCAAATTCGGGCTTTGCGCGCAAAGCAAGCGCAAGAGAGCAAGCGCGAAAGCGGCCTTGCACGTAAGCGGCCTTGCACGTAAGCGGCCTTGCGCGAAAGCGGCCTTGCGCGAAAGCGGCCTTGCGCGAAAGCGGGCAAGCGGGCGAGAGGTCTTGCGCGTGAGCGCATGGGTGGGGTTCGTGGTTGGTTTCCTCCCGTATGGCCTGGGCGCAGCCATACCATGGCGTGTCGGGAGGTCGGCCTACGCGACTGGCGTGCCCAGCGCGAGGCGGTACCGACCTCCCGGCACGTCGTGGTTTCCTCCGGCAGGTCATACGGGAGGGAACCGACCACGCCTCTCTACCACTGGACCCGGGAAGTCACGCGGGCTGAGCCAACCGGGTGGGCAGACCACGGGTTGGTGTCCCTCTCGGAGGCCTGCCGTCCGGCGAGGACATGCAGTTCAAGCCACAAGCCAACTCGAGCGTCGGGAACAAGCTCGACACACCGGGCATCACAATCACGTCCCTGAAGCGGGCTTTCGGCGGTAACAGCACACAGAGTGGCGGCTGCACACACACGCGATGGCCGGGCTCACGTGTTTGCGGGGGAGAGAAAAGAAAAGATGCCTCGCCGGCGGGCAGGCCTCCAAGAGGGGGACACAAACAACTCTGTTCGCCCAGCCGGTTCGCTCAACCCACGTGACTTCCCGGGTCAAGTGGGGGCGCGGGGCGCCCCTCCCGTATGACCTGCCAAAGGAAACCACGACGTGCCGGGAGATCGGTACCGCCTCGCGCCGGGCACGCCAGTTTCGTAGGCCGACCTCCCGACACGCCATGGTATGGCTACGCCCAGGCCATACGGGAGGGACACCCCACGAACCACACCCATGCGCATTGCACGCGCACACCACACACCCTGCGCTCTTGCGCTCCCCCCGGTGTCGTCGGGATCCTCGGACAACCACGCCACCTGGTCGGTGGGGTCGGTCAGCTTGGTCATCCGCAGGTCCGTCACGGCCACTATCGTCGCCGACGGGTCACATACCCTGGCAACGGGTACACCGCAGGGAGGGATGGGATCCGATGAGCCTTCGCCAGTACGAGTACGCCCTGGCCGTTGCCGAGGAGGGGTCGGTGACGGCGGCGGCGGAGCTGCTGCACGTCGCTCAACCGTCGGTGTCCCAGCAGATCCGCGGCCTGGAGCGGGAACTCGGTGTGAAGCTGTTCACCCGCACACCGACCGGACTGGTGCCCACCAAGGTCGGTCGCGCGTTCCTGCGGGAGGCGGAAGTCGCGGTGAGCGCGTCCCGACGGGCGCGGGCGACGGCGCGGGCCGGTGCCGACGAACTGGTGGGCGAACTGGTGGTCGCGGCGCAGATGGGCCTGGGCACACGGCAGCTGCCGGGCGCGCTCGGTGCGCTGCGCCGCCGCTTCCCCCGGCTGGAGGTCACCGTCTTCGAGGAGCCCAACCCCGCCGAGCTGGAGCGGCTGGGGCGCCGGGGCGTCGTGGACATCGCCCTGGTGGCCGAGCCGTGTGAGGAGGACGCCGCAGACGCGCACCACCTCGGTGACGAGGAGTTCGTCGTGGTTCTCGGCGCCGGGCACCGGCTGCTCGCCGAGGACCAGGTCAAGCTACGCGAACTGGACGGTGAGCCGTGGGTGCGGTTCGACCGCGACAGCGCGCTCGACGGCGTACTGCGGGATGTGATGCGGGACAACGAGCTGACTCCGACCACGATCGCCCGCGTGTCCCAGACGACAACAGCCGTGCGCTGGGCCGCCGACGGGCTGGGTGTGACGCTCGTCCCCGCCTCCGCGGTGCCCCACGGTTACGAGCACCTTGCGCGCCCGGTGTTCCCGATCGTGTCCCAGCCCGTCGTCGCCGCGCTCCGGCACGGCGCAGGCCCGGCGGAGAAGGCCCTGCTCGAACTCCTGCGCCAGGAAACCTGGCACAAGTCGGACTTCTTCGCACCCGCTTCCTAGCGCGATTCTCCAGAGACATCGCGGATGCGCACATCGTCGAGCTGTTTCACGGTACGTCGAGAAAACAACGAGAGGCAAAGACGAAATACCAGCAGGTGCCATAGGGAATTCCTATGGCACCTCAGCTCGCGGCGTCAGAACAGGTCCATGCCGAATCGGGTGGCGTGAACACGGACCCGGCCGCGGCCGACCTCCGCGCCGTTCCGATCGATCCGCCGTCCGGTGCCCTCCGTGGTCAGTGTGTCGCCGTCGACCCGGCCTTCGTGCATCGCCTGGACCTCGCCGTGATACCGCTGCGGGAGCCCTTCGAGGTCAACCGGCAGGATCTGCCACAGGGAGAACGCGAAGGTGTTCCTGCCGGTCATCGTCCAACGGCCGGCGGAGATGTGAATGCCGTCGGCGAACGAGGTGAAGATCCCGCCGGGTATGAAGGCGAAGACAGCGACTTCGTCGTCGTCGCTTCGGCTTACCGTGGCACGCCACGTCCCGACGAGCGGGCCGTTGGGCAGTCGCGCCGGATCCGCCGAGGAGTCATCAGGCTGCGCGGCGGCCGACACTGAGACGCCTGCGGTGAGTGCCGTTCCCAGTGCGGTGGCGCGGAGCAGCTGTCGGCGATCGAAGATGGGCATATCCGTTGTCCTTGTCCGGGAGAGGTCAGGCGTCGAGCACGAGGCGTTGGCCATGGGCTCGGGAAACGCAGGGGTAGATGAGGTCGGTACGGTCCCGCTCATGGGGCTGCAGCACGTCGTCGCGGTGATCGGGGGTACCGGCGAGGACCGGTGTGACGCAGCTGCCGCAAAGCCCGTCGACGCAGGAGGACGGCAGCGCGGGGTTGACTTCCTGGATGGCGGCCAACAGGGTACGGTCCGCGGACACCCGCACAGTGACCTTGCTACGCCGCAGTTCTGCGTCGAACGGCTTGTTGGGTTCGGAACCGGTTCTCGACCTGGCGGCGAACCGCTCGACGTGAAGTGTTCCGTGTGGACACTCCGTGGGCATGGCGACGGTCACGGCGTCGATCAGTCCTTCCGGTCCGCAGCAGTAAACGGCGGTGCCGGGCAGGGCCGTGCGCAGCACGGCGGCGAGATCAGGCCGGGGGTGAGTGTCCGCGGGGAGCAACCGCACGTGATCGGGATAGGTCGCGGTGAGCATGTCGGCGAACGCCATCCGGTCACGGGACCGGCCCCGGTAGATCAACTGCCAGTGCGTGTCGGTGGTGGCGAGCCGGTTGATCATCGGCAGGAACGGGGTGATGCCGATCCCGCCTGCGACGAACAGGAACGCCGGGGCGTCGGCGAGCCGGAAGTTGTTGCGAGGCCCATGGGTCGTGAGCCGAGTGCCCACAGCCAGTTGATGGAGTTCAACGGAGCCGCCCCGGCCTTCGGGCTCGCGCAACACCGCGATCCGGTAGGTGTCCGGTTCTGCCGGATCGCCGGAGAGCGAGTACTGGCGAACCCGCCCGGAGGGCAACACGACATCGATGTGCGCACCGGGCTCCCACGCCCGCAGGCTGTCGTCGCCTGCCGGTTTCAGCGCGAGGGCGATCGTGCCCTCGGCGATCGACTGCCGGTCAGCAATGGTGACGCCGGTTCCCGGTGGGGATACCAGCCGTCGCGCCGCCAACTCCCGGCGTCCCCACCGGGTCCGGCCCCACGGCTTGACCACCGACAACGTCGTCGCGGTCCACAACAGCACAGCGAAGCCACCCACAACGGCGGCAAGCGACACGCCGAGTGTGCCCGGCTCACCGGCCGGATCAGCGGTGCGTGCGACCAACTCGGTGACCCACCGACTCTCCACCGCCGCCGCGGCGGGGATGCTCAGCGAGATCACGAACTTCACCAGCACCCACCAGTGCTCGGCCAGCCCCCATGGTGTGCCGAGCGCGACCACCAGCCCCGTGATGATCGTCAGCACCACGCTGGGGATCACGATCGCGAGGTCGAAGATGTGGAAGATCTCGTAGGCGCCGTGCCGCACCGCGTGCGTCTCGGCCAGCAGCCCGGTGAGGGCGAGGGTGACCATCCCCAAGGACAGACCAAGCCAGCCGACGCTGATGCCGACGTGCAGCGTGAGCCAGATCTTCCTGGCACGGGGCGACAGCCGGGGAACCCGCGGCCTCAGCCCGACCAGGATCAGCACCGACAGCACCATCCCGAGGTTCGGTACAGGACTCGGGAAGGCGAACAGGAACTGCAACGGGACGAACGCGAAGTGGAACCCGATGAGCAGCCGTCTGGCGCCCACCCGGGGCAGCGCGACGGCGCATCCAACGGAGATCGCGACCGCCAGCGCATAGCCGACCACGCCCATCGTCCGGATGGACGGGAGAACCGCGTCTTCGCCGGGGAACAGGACCAGCGCGGTGGCCGCGGAGAACGCCGCGAAGCCGACCTGCCAGGACCGTGGCCGCGCCCGTGGCGTCATCGTCGACAGGGTCGTTTTCAGTACTGCCTTCATACCTTCAGCGTGGCGACGAAGACTGTCCCGCCACGTCGGCACAACGGCGAGAACCGGACGCCAATGGATGTAGTTCCGTGCCCCGGCGGGTACAACTTTCCACTGATGCCCGGCGCGGCGATGGTGGTTAGGTTGATCCCCATGTGGACGTTGGACCGGCCCACCACACGCACCGGCCGGATGGTCGACTGTGTGGTGGCGGTCGGCTGCGCGGCGGGCACGACGCCACCCGTGGTCGCGGGATCCATCTACGGCTACCTCGACTGGCTGCCGCCGATGTGGGTGTGGCTCCCGGCCACGGTACTCCTGGGGGCCACGGCGTGGTGGCGTCGACGCTGGCCGTTGCCGTTCGTGGCCGTCGCACTGGCGGGCTGGGTGGTGCTGTCCGGGATCGTCGCGGTCGTGGTCGCGCAGTACACGGTGGCCGAGCGCCACCGCTCCTGGCGGATCACCACGGCGACCACGCTGGCTACACTCGGGATCGTCGGGGTGCCGATCTGGTGGCTCGGCGGACTCGACGCAAGCCTGCCGGTAAGCGTGGCTGTGTGCGTGGCTCCCGCGCTGCTGGGCCTGTACGTCGGCACCCGCCGCGAACTGATCGCCGAGATGCGTGAACGGGCCGAACGCGCTGAACGGGATCAGGACCTGCGGATCAGGCAGGCGCGCAGTGCGGAACGCAACCAGATCGCCCGCGACATGCACGACGTCGTCACTCACAGGGTGTCACTCATGGTGCTGCACGCCACCGCGCTCGAAGCCGTGGACGGCCGCGACGCCAACACGTTCGCCAGGCAGATCGGGGCGATCGGACGGGACGCGCTCGACGAACTGCGTTCGTTGGTTGAGGTGTTGCGGGACGACACCGGGCCGGGCGGTGCGGCGCCGCTCCGGCCGGAACCGGGCCTGGCTGACCTCGTCGGCCTGGTGGACCAGTCCCGCGACCTCGGTATGCCGGTCACGTTGGAGTTGGTGGGCACGACGGGGACCAAGCCGCCGACGTTGGTGGAGCACGCGCTGTACCGCGTCGTTCAGGAGGCACTCACCAACGTGCGCAAGCACGTGGGCAACGCCAAGACCCACGTCCGGGTGCGGAGGGAGCCGGACGGGCTGCGCCTCACCGTGGCGAACCGAGCCGGTACTGATGCCGGAGCCCGTCAGCTCCCCGGCGGTGGACACGGCCTGATCGGCATCGCCGAACGGATCAGGCTCGTCGGCGGCGATCTGACCACGCAGTCCACTCCGGACGGCGGATTCCTCGTCGAGGCCACCGTGCCGCTCTCCCCTGAGCAGAGCCGATGATCCGCGTGCTCGTCACCGACGACGAGTGGATGGTGCGCACCATGCTGCGCACCATCCTCGATGCCGCGGACGACATCACCATCATCGGCGAGGCCGCTGACGGAGCCGAGGCGGTCAGCCTGGCCCGGTCGACGCGACCGGACGTGGTCCTGATGGACATCCGCATGCCCCGCGCGGACGGGCTCGCGGCCACCCGGCAGCTCCGGCAGTTGCCCAATCCGCCCAAGGTGGTGGTACTGACCACTTTCGACCTCGACGAGTACGTGCACACCGCGCTGCGCAACGGAGCCGTCGGCTTTCTCCTCAAGGACGCCACGGCAACCGAGATGCTCACCGCGGTCCGCAGCGCTGCGGCGGGCGACGCCATGCTCTCCCCGAAGATCACCCGCCGACTGCTCGACCGGTTCACCGACCCCGACAACGGCCGCAAGGTCAACGCCAACCGCCGGCTCGAAGTACTGACGACCAAGGAACGTGAAGTACTCACCGCGATCGCCCGCGGCATGGCCAACACCGACATCGCCGCCCACCTCCACCTCAGCGAAGCCACCGTGAAGACCCACGTCAGCCGGATCCTCGGCAAGCTCTCGCTGACCAACCGCGTGCAGGCCGCGATCCTCGCCCACCACGCCGGTCTACTCGACTAGCGCGTGTTTCATATGTCCGGTCGATGAGAGTCGGGATCGGGGTCAGTCGGCCAGCATCCTGAGCAACTCCGGGCGCGAGGGCCCAGGCGGAACCGGCATCTCCCGGCCTTTCGCCGCGGCCGCGGCACGCTCGACCAGCCCTGGGCGGGCGAGCAGTTCCTCGAACGGAGTCAACAGCATCGCGTTCTCCGCGAAGACGCGGAAGAAGTCCGCGTCGTGGCCACTGGCCACAAGCAGGTCATACAACGGGTCCGTGCCATGGGCAGGTACTTGCGGGGGACGGCCGTTGATCGACGCGTCGATCTGGTCCGCGCGGCCCCGGCTCATCTGAACGGTGTCGCGATAGCAGGGAATCATCCGCTCCGTCAGCATGGCGTCGTGTTCCATGGCCAGCTTGACCGGATCGTCCAGGTGGTCCCGCACAGTCTCGGCGGTGCCGACCGCCTGGATGAGCCCCATGCTCATCCCGCGCCCATACGTGGGATTCGTCATCGCCACCGAGTCGCCGACCGCGAGCACTCCGGTCGCCACCGGCCTGCCGTCCACAACGAACCGGCGGAGCCGTTCTGTGTTGCCACCTATGACACGTATCCCGCCGTCGGCCTCGCCCGCCAGCAGATGCGCGTGATCAGCGCAGGCTCGAATCAGGTCCGTCCACTTGTCGACGTGGCGCAACTCCTTCAGTTCCTGATCGGCCGACGACACCACGACGGTCAACGACCAGTACCCCCGGTCCCCCGGCACGGTGACGATCGAATAGCTGTCGAACAGGTGGCCAAGCCCACCGTCGGGCATCTCCGGGATTTCCCCGTCGCGCGAGTGGAAGAACCGCGTGTAGTACGCGGTTCTGGCGTCCTCGGTCTTCTCGTACGGCGGCCGGGCGCCCAGGTCCCCGAGCCAGTCCGGCAGACGTGTCCGGCGACCCGAGGCATCGACAACGAGGTCCGCGCCGATGTCCTCCCCGGCAGACGTGCGCACACCGGCCACCCGAGGTATTCCGTCTACAGTGGACGTTTCAGCGATCAGCCCGGTCACGTCGACGCCCCGCCGGATGGCGACCGACCGGCGAGCGCAGCTCGCCATCGCGTACTCCAGGACGGGGCGGCGAACGGCGAGGGTGTCGAACCTGTCGTCGCCTGGGCGTGGCGCACGGTCCTTGATCCGGGACGGCTGCACCGAGAGGAAGTTGAACCTGCTCGCCCCGGCTTCAAGCATGACGTCCAGCGCTTCGGGTACATGCTCCCGAAGAATCCGGTAGCCCCGGGGACTGAGCAGGTGCGCCTGGTGAAACTGGCTGATTCCGCGCCGGGTCCAGCTCGACCAGGCCGCCGCGGGGGAGTTCGGAACCGCCTCGCCGCCCTGGTCGAGGACGACGACCTCCAAGCCGTCCCTGGCCAGCATCATCGCCGTCGACAACCCGGTGATTCCGCCACCGACAACAACAACTCTGCCCATCGGAAACCTACCCTCACACCCGATCGAGAAACCCCGTGATCACATTCTGGCACAAGAAAAGAATGCCGGTACGCCCCGACAAACAGGACACCTCGACCGGTTGGCAGATAATGGCCACACTTGCCCGAAATGGCACTTCGCGCTGACCATACGGGCAATGAGTCGCAATTCCGGATACGTCGTGGTTATCATCGGAACCATGATCGAGAACGGCGTTTCAGTACTTCCGGCGCGGACCGATGTCCGGATTCGCCAGGCTGATCGCGGCCGGGACAACTCGGCGGGAACGATCGGGATGATTCGCTGGCTTGAGGACGTCCGGCTGCGGATCAGGCTGCGTCGTTTCGAACGACTCGTGACCGAGGGGCGATTCGAACGTTTCCAGATCCTGCTCGTCAGCCAGGGCGTCGACAGGCTCGCACCCGTCGGCCCGGCGGTGACCACTGTCGAGGTGCACACCGGTATCCGTCGCATCGGGCGGTCGTCGTTCAGCTACGAGCACTCGATCTTCGCCGACGGCAAACAGGTGGGCAGCGGAGAGGCGACCGTGGTGCTCGGCGGCGCCGCCGGCCCACTCACCCTGCCCGACGAACTGATCGCGGACCTCACCGACCTGCGGGCGCCCGAATCGGATCAGGCCGCCATGCCCCGCCCGGGTGCCGAACGCCCACGACGAGACCGCTACGCGCACTTCTTCCCGCTGCGCTCGCGCATCGGCGACGTCGACATGAACCATCACGTCAACTACATCGCGCTGGCCACTTGGTACGACGAAGCCATCGCGGCGTTCACCATCCAGACGATCGGAACCGACAGCGGAGTGCCGGACCTGCCCGCATGGTCGTACCGGGTCCAGTACTCCGGCGAAGTGACCTATCCCGGCGACTACGAGATCGGCCTCTCCGTCAGCTCCTTCGACGCCGACGCCGTGCACTACGAACTCGCCGTGTTCCGCGGCGACGAATGCCTGGGCATTGCCGACGCCACCGGCTCACGCGGCGAACTGCCCGCCGACCCCCTCAGCCAGCGCGCCGCGCCACAACACGCCGCCACTACGAACGAACCCGCTGAGTAGCACTAGCTTGTGGGAGTGAAACACAGGATGCTGGCCACGATCCCCGCGCTGGCTCTGGCGACGCTGGGCGCCGCCTGCGGGACGGTGAACGACCAGAAAGCGTCACAAACCCAGGTGGTGATCCCCATGCCTGCCAAGGACGACAAGCTGGCGGCCATGGTGCCCGACGACATCAAGCAGGACGGCAGGATCCTCGTCGGCCAGGACCAGACCAACCCGCCGACCGAGTTCGTGGAGAACGGCCAGGTCCTCGGTATGGACGTGGACCTCGGCAGGGCCATCGGCCAGAAACTGGGCGTGCGGGTCGAGTTCGAGAACTCCAGCTTCGACGGCATCATCCCGGGCGTGAAGGCAGGCCGGTACGAGGCAGCGATGTCCTCGTTCACGATCAACGCGGACCGGATCAAGGAGGTCGACATGGTGTCGTACCTCAGCGCGGGCATATCGGGCGCGACCGCGAAGGGCAACCCGGACAAGCTCACACTGGACACGCTGTGCGGCAAGAACGTGGCGGTACAGAAGGGCACCCTTGCCGTGGAGGATCTCACTGCCCGCGGCGAGAAGTGCAAGTCGGCGGGCCTGCGGGAGGTCAACGTCCAGCAGTTCCAGAACCAGACCGACGCGAACCTGGCGCTGAGCTCCAAACGAGTACACGCGATGTTCGCCGACTCCCCGATCGTCGACTACATGATCAAACAGACGGGCGACACGCTGGAACAGATCGGCCACGTCTACAACACGGCGCCCTACGGTCTGGTACTGCCGAAGGGCAAAGGCGACTACGCCAAAGCGGTCCAGGGCGCGGTCCAGGCGCTGATGGACGACGGGACCTACCAGAAAATACTGGCCAAATGGGGTGTGCAGGGCACGATTCCCCGCAGTGAGGTGAATCCGGCCTCCACCGGCTGACGCTGACCCACCTGTACCGTTGGCAGCTGTGCGTGATCGACCGGCTGACGGCGGTTCCCGGGCAGCTGGCCTGGACCTGCATCTGGCACCGTTGGGCGGGCGTGGACGAACCAGTCTGATGGACGCCTTCCGGGAGGCGATCCGCGCCGGTCGACTGCTGCCAGGCACCCGTCTTCCCTCCAGCCGCGCCCTGGCCGCGGACCTCGGAGTGGGACGCAACACGGTGGTGCGGGTCTATTCGGAGCTGGTCAGCGAAGGGTGGCTCACCGCACGCCACGGCTCGGGAACCGAGGTGTCCCGGCGCGCGGCGGAACTTGTGCGTGTCCGGACTCGACGACGTCTGGTGCGACCGCAGCCGCGCCCGGTGCACGATCTGCGGCCCGGGTATCCGGACTTGTCGTCGTTCCCGCGAGAGGAATGGGCCCGCGCGATGAAGCGGGCGGTCTCCGCCGCCCCCTTCGACGCGTTCGGATACGCCCACCCGGCGGGCAGAGTGGAGTTGCGTGAAGCACTGGCCGGGTACCTGACGAGGGCGCGAGGGGTGCGTGCCCGAGCGGACAACATCGTCGTGTGCAGCGGAGCGGCGCAAGGACTGAGCCTTGTGGCCGGTGCTCTCGCGGAGTTGGGGGTACGGGACGTGGCGGTCGAGGAATTCGGCCTCGCGACCCAGCGCATGGCACTGGCGAAGGCCGGTCGGGGAACTCCACCGATCCCGGTCGACACCGACGGCGCCGACATCTCGGTACTCGATCGGCTGCCGGATGTGGGTGCGGTGTTGTTGACTCCCTCGCACCAGTTCCCGTTGGGCGTGGCGTTGCATCCGGACAGGCGTGCGGCGGTGGTCGACTGGGCGCGCAGGCGGGGCGCGGTCGTCATCGAGGACGACTACGACGGCGAGTTCCGCTACGACCGCGCGCCCGTGGGAGCTCTGCAGGGGCTGGACCACGATCACGTGATCTACCTGGGCACTGCGAGCAAGTCGCTCGCGCCGGGACTGCGTCTCGGCTGGCTTGTCCTCCCGGACCACATGGTCGACATGGTCGCCGGGCAGGTCGGCGAGATGGCGGAGACCGTGGGCTTCGCCAACCAGTTGGCGATGGCGGAGTTCATCGAATCGGGAGCCTACGACCGGCACATTCGTGCGATGCGTTCACGGTATCGGCAGCGGCGCGGGCAGTTGGTCGACGCGGTCGCACGGACCTCGACTGCTTCCTCGGTCAGCGGAATGCCCGCCGGGTTGCACGTGCTCCTCGAATTCCCTGCACGGCAGGACCGGCCGGTCTCGCGTCAGGTCGCCTGGAAGCGGTTGGCTGTCGAACCGCTCGACTTCTTCCGGCATCCGGAGTCCGTGTCGGACCGGGACGGCGTGGTTGTCGGGTTCGCCGCACCGTCACCCAGCGCCTGGTCCGGAGCGCTGGACGCGCTGGTGAGCCTGCTCCGGTGAAGTGGCCCCAGCGCGGGGACGCCAAGTGGCCCCAGGTATCCGGCCGGAACCGGGCTAGCGTCGCAGACATGTTGGCTGCCGGAAACACGAAGGTCTCCGACCTGCTGTGCGTCACCCCACCGCCGATTCCCGATGGCGCACACGCGATGACCCAGCTCGTCGAACTCCCACCTGCCGACGCGGGACCGGGGCCGCACCGGCACAGCGGGCCGGTCTTCGGCTACGTGCTAGAAGGACGGATCCTGTTCGAGCTCGAAGGCGAGGCACCGCGCGAGATCAAGGCGGGCGAGGCGTTCTGGGAGCCGGGCGGAGACGTGGTGCACTACCAGGTCGCCAATCTCGAACCGGGGACATGGAGCAGGTTTCTGGCCGTGTGCCTGTGCGCGCCCGGCGTGGACATGATCACCATGCTCGAGCCGCACGAGATCGTCGAACGCGACCACCTCCGCCATCCCAGCGCACGCCAGCACACCAAGGACTCGTTGTGAGAGCCATCATCGTCCAGGACCGCGCCGCCGGTCTCAACGGTCTGTCCCTGACCGACCGCCCTCACCCGCACGCAGCGGAGAACGACGTGATCGTTCGCGTGCACGCGGCGGGATTCACGCCAGGCGAGCTCGACTGGCCCGGCACATGGACGGACCGCGCGGGACGAGACCGGACTCCAAGCGTGCCGGGGCACGAGTTGTCCGGCGTCGTGACCGAACTCGGCTACGGCACCACCGGTCTCACCATCGGGCAACGCGTGTTCGGCGTCGCCGACTGGACCCGGGACGGGACGCTCGCCGAGTACACGGCTGTGGAAGCCCGCAACCTCGCACCACTGCCCGCGGACATCGACCACACGGTCGGCGCGGCACTGCCGATCTCCGGTCTGACCGCGTGGCAGGCACTGTTCGACCACGGCCGACTCGAGCCCGGACAGACAGTCCTGATCCACGGCGCGGCAGGCGGCGTCGGCTCGATCGCGGTGCAACTCGCGCATGAAGCGGGGGCACGAGTCATCGGCACCGGCCGTGCCGACGACCGTGACCTGGTGCTCGGCCTCGGTGCCGATTCCTTTGTCGCCCTACGAGCCGATCGGCTGGCCGACGTCGGCGAAGTCGATCTGGTACTGGACGTGCTCGGCGGGGAGGTCCTCGAACGCTCGGCCGGGGTGGTCCGTGCCGGTGGCACGCTGGTCACCATCGCCGAGCCGCCGAAGGTCCGCCCGCGCGACGGCCGGGCGATCTTCTTCGTCGTCGAACCGGACCGGGCCCGGCTGGCCGAACTGGCGCAGCGGGTCCGGCAAGGCCGCATACGGGTGCTCGTCGGCTCGGTACATCCGTTGGCGGACGCGCCTGCCGCCTTCGCCGGTCACGGTCGAGGAAAGCGCATCATCCGCGTGTGAACGCGGTCCCGAGGTCCTTTCAGAGGCCACCGATCCGCCCTATGACGGATGTCCGCCACGAGCTCGTCCGGCTACTGTGCGGACATGCGATCACTCGTGGTTGTGTTCACGGCCGGATTCCTCGTCACCGCGGCCCTCCCTGCCCAAGCAGCCGAAACGGCGTGGCTGCACGACGATTCCTACATCTCCGGCGGCAGGGCGACCGCCTACGTCGACGTGAACTGCCCGACGGGCGAGCGCGGCTGGACACTGAAGGTGCGACTCACCTCGGTCAAGCCCAGCCGCCCCAACGCGACGGGATCGGCCACCGTACCGCTGACCTGCCGAGGCGCGAACGAGCAGAACGTGGTGGACGTCCGTCCGGACAGCGTGCCGTTCTTCGGCAGCCACGACGAACGCAGCAGCGGCGTCGCCGAGGTCATTCGTCCTAACGGGACAGTCGCGGCCACGAGCTCCCGCCGGATGCACTTCTACGTCTGGAGCTGAGCAGGCTGTCTCTCCGTTCTCGCGGTGGCGGCGGAACGCTTGTGACATCCTGTGCCCTGTCGATCGGCCAGACGGATACAGGCGGTAGTAGGTGCAGACGCCCGGCGAGGGGATGCGGGAGTTCGGGTCCAGGATCGTCACCGCCTTCGGGGCCAGTGACTGATGGCGCGTAAGCACGGCGGTTCGTCCGGCAGCAGCGGGCCGTCGACACACGGGGGCGGCGGGACCGGAACGCCAGGGGTGGCGCCTGGCCGGGGCTCCAGCATGGATCCCGATGCCGTCGAGTCAGTCGGTACCCGCTTCGCCGACCGGAGCAGCCAGTTCCGCGATCTCAGCGCCAAGCTCAACCTGGGTGCCTCGGCGGACAGCGCCGGAGTGTTCGGCCAAGCGGCAATGGTCAAAGCCGACGAGGCACTGAAGACAGCGCGCGAGGGAGCCGAACGCGCGGCCACAGCGGCGGAGAACAGCGGGCAGAAGGTAAAACAGACCGCGCAGGCAGTCCGCGACACCGAACAGGCGAACGCAGCCAAGATGCGCCAGTCCGGCAACGGCCTGGACAACCCGGCATCCCGTACCGGCGGCAGCAACGGCGGCGGCAACGGTCCGGCCCGGTCGAACATGCCCGGTGCCACGGCTGGCCCGACCAATACGCCAAGGCCAGGCGGCTTCAACAACCTGACACAGCGGCCCGCCGAACCCACGTCCAGGCAAGCCAGCCCACCGCCGGGGCTCAGCGGTTCCGGCACCGCACGCCCACCAGCCAACCAAACACTCGGCCAACCCCCAGCCCGACAAACCAGCCCACCGCCGGGGCTCAGCGGTTCCGGCACCGCACGCCCACCAGCCAACCAAACACTCGGCCAACCCTCAGCGCGACAGAGCACTCCCCTGGGGCACAGCGGTTCCGCTCCCACACGCCCACCAACAACCGACCAGACACCTGGCCAACAATCAGCGCGACAGAGCGCTCCACCGGGAACCAGCGGCTCCAGCGCCACGCGCCCACCAGCCAACCAAGCACCTGGCCAACCACCAGCCCGCCCAGCCAGTGGGCCACTGGGGCACAGTGGCTCCGGCGCCACGCACCCACCAGCCCGACAGAAAGCTTCCCCTGGCCAGCAAGGCGGGGGACTCACGAGCCCGCCACCTCGTTCGAATGTTCCGCCTGTGCAGCGAGGTGCGGCGAATGCCGAGTCCGGCGGTGCGCGTCCTGGCCCAGTCCCGAATCAGCCCGGCACCCGTTCGCCGGGCATGCCAGGGAATGTCCAGGCCAGGCCACCGGGTGAGGGTGCACGCCCGCCGGGTCAGCAGCCGCCGCTCGCACACCATGGCCAGCAAAGCGGCCGCCCAACGCCGCAAAGCAACCCGCAGCCTGGCCAATCCGGACACGACCCACACCAACAGCGTCCACCTGCGGGCCACGGCCAGCAGGGCACGTCCGGGCAGCGGAGTGGTCGACCAACTCCACCAGCCATCCCCGCGCCGCAAGGCAATCCGTCGCCGACGAGCGGTCCGAGACCGCCCGCTCACGACCAGCGGTCCGAGCGCGGCCCCATCCACAATGGACAGCAAGCGGACCGTCGGCAGCCGATGAACAACCCGCCGCCGCGCGATCCCGCCGGGCAGCCGCGTCACACACCGCACCAAAGCGACCCGCACGGCCGTCCCGACCAACAGCCGCACGACCAGCAACACCAGAGCCACAACCCAGGCCAACCGCGACAACAGGCAGGTCGGCCACCGGTGGCCCTGTCCGACACCGACAAGTCGAGGTACGGCGCGGACAACACCGAGCGGCGCGGCTTCCTTGACTGGGGCCGCGACAAGAAAACGCTATGGCGAGGAGACACGCGTTCGCCGGACCAGCTCCGGGCAGACGGCGGATTCCATCCGTCTGACACGAACCAACACGACTCACAGCAGAACCACCCGGAACCGACCGAGCCTCCGGAACCGACCGACCACCCACAACCAGCCGACCACCCACAACCAGCCGAGCGTCCGGACGAGTCGTTCCTGAGCGACCCGAACTACCGCACCGAAGACCCCGCGAACTACCGCCTCATGCGGGAAACGCTGATCAACAGCCAGGTCCGGGACCGTGGCGAACTCCGGCACGGCCAGATCTACCGTCTGGCGCTCAACGCACGCGACAACAACCCCGACTTCGCCCACATGACCGATCTCGGTGCCGTCGCGGTGCGCACCTACACCCACAGCGAGGGCTTCGGGAATCTCAACCGGGCTTTCCGCACGGGCGAGGGTCTGGACCAGCAGATCGGTTACGCCAAAACGCTCGTCTCGGGCTTGAACCAACTACCGCCGTACGTCGGGCGGACAGTCCGGTTCATGGGCGAGGGGGAAGGCTCGGACGTCGCCAGGATGCTGGCCGACCAGTTCCCCAAAGATGGCGTCTACGTCGAGCCGGGATTCATGAGCACGTCCAAGGTGACCGCCGATCACCAGGACACATTGACGAAGAAGCCAACGGTCGAGTTGCACGTCATGTCCCGCACCGGCCGCGACATCGAGGGCCTGTCCTCCAAGCCGCACGAACGCGAGGTGCTGTCCAAGCCGCGTGTCCAGCTACTGGTGACCCACAAGGAACTCGTCCAGTTGCCGGACACCGTCGACCGGAAAGGCGAGGTCCAATCGGGCGGGACCAAGTGGGTCATCCACGCGGAGGAAATCACCCCTGGCCATCCCCAGTGGCTTTCCCCGGACGCCGTCGACCAGCGCATCGAGGAGCAGCGCGCCCGGACGAAGGCGACGGACGCCGTGCGGTCCAGCTATATCAACGACATATTGAACCCGGACAAACTGAACGCGGGGAAGGAAACCGACTCCGCCAAGGACAAGAAGCCCAAGGAGGACAAGCGCTACAAGCCGACGGCCGGATGGGGCTCGATCAACCGGCCATCGGCCGTGCTGCCGACATCGGCGTTGCATCACGACACGGTCGCTGAGGAAGAGGCGAATGGCAGCCCGGCACGGCAGCAACGCCTGCTGGACGAGATCGCCCCGCGCCTGGAAGGCATCAACCGGAAGTTCTACGACACCGACCCGGCGTACCAGTCCAACGGCGCCGAGTCGCTGCTGGCCTTCGAAGACCGGGTGACGCACAATTCCCAGGCGGTCGCCGATCCCCGCCCGGACGGTCATCCCCTGCACGACCCCGCAGTACAACGCGAAGCCCTGCAAGCCCGGCTCGGCGGTGCGTGGACCGGGCATGGTTCTCTCGCTGACGCCGTGGACAGCGCGCGCGACCAACCAGTGGGGTCCCGCACCGCGCTGTCGATCGATCACCTCGATCCAGGCCCGCCACCCACTCAGAAGCACTCGGTGCTGCTCGCGCTCAGCACCGAACACGGGGTCGCGTTGATCGACCCGGCACGCAACCGGCTCGCCAAGCTCCCCGATCAGACCTGGGCGGTCCGGTCGTTGCCGTACCACACCGGTGACAGCCCGGTCCTTGCGGAAAGCCCAACTGCCAGGACGGACAGCGAACCGTCCGCACTCAGCCGGAGGCTCGACGGGCCCACGCAGCCCGAGAGGCCGCAGTCGCCGCCCGGGGCAGCACCCGCACCGACCATCTCGATCACCGACCGCCTCAACGGCGACCAACCACCGGTCAGCTACGCGGGTGTCCCGGAGCCCGGCGCGGGAATGTCCACTGCGCGGTTCGAGGCGCAGCCCGCGGGGCGCCACGACTGGTCACCCCTTGCCCATTCGACGAACCCGCCGAGCGAACCAGCGATCCACGCGGACACGGCGAACGGGAACCAGGACGCCAGGTACGTGGCGGAATGCCACCCGGAACTGGCGGCGGTCAACCCGCACTACTTCGACCAGGACGCCTGGGCGAACGGCTACCAGACCAACTGCGGCAACGGCGTCGTCGCCTACATGCAGCGACAGTTGGGCATCGACGCCACAGCCGATCCCGTTACGCCGGAACGGTTGCACGAACTGGGAACCCTGGACCGCATCCAGGACGCGCTGGGCGGCAGGTTCGAGCAGCACGACGACTACGACAGCGTGATCCGCGCGATGCGCGACGCCCCGCTCGGCACGCAAGCGGTGATCGGCGTGCAGTACGTGGACGCGTCCGGCGAGACACGCGGCCATGTCGCGATCGTCGCCAACACCCCGCACGGCGTGGCCTTCCTCGACCCGCAGACTCGCAGCCTGATGAACCTGCCCCACCCGCCGCTGCGGCTGGACCTGCTCCCCGTCGACATGGCCCAGGTCGCCGAACGCACCGCGACGGGAGTCCAAGCGCACGAAGGCACTACCAGTCCCGATACACCCGGGCCGACCGAACGCCCCAGCACCGCACCACAGAACGAACCGCAGCCGGTCGGTTACGGTTCCGCCCCCGAATCACCCCAGTCCGCGTCGGTCGACGCGGCCCGTGCGGCAGCGGCGCAGACCCGGACCGACACCGGCGAGGTCGCCCCCGACGCCGCGGCCGCTCTGCTCAACAGCCTGCCCACCCTGCCGGACTCGTCGGAAGCCTCGATCCGCGCACTGGCCGGGTCGGTCTTCGACGGCGATGTGACGCTGGAACCAGTCGGCGGCCGCGATGGCCGAGTCCGCGAGGAACGCCCGGTGTACCGGGTCACTGTGGACGGTGAGCCGGTCGGCGTCGTCAAGATCGTGCCTGACGGGGCCGAGTTCGCGCGTGAACTGTCGGCCGCCGACCGACTCCACAACGCCGAACTCACTCGCTTCGGCGTGCCCGACGTCCTCGCGGTCGCCACAGTGCACGGCCCGGACGGAGAACGGCGCGGCGTGCTGTTCTCCTCACTGGCGCCCGGCGACTCCGTCGACACGCTGTTGCGCCGGGTGCCACTGGCGTGGGATCGCGACGGCGCACTGACCAACCTGCGCAACGCGGTGGTCGGAGTCGCCGACGGCATGGCCGAGCTACATCGTGACAACAACCGCAGCGACAACAACCGCGGCGACAATGACCGCCCGGCGTCACCGGACTACCTCACCCCGCACGCGGACGCGATCCGTGAGCACCTCGACCGACTGGAAGCCCGGCGCCCGATCCTGGACCGGCTCGGCATCGACCTCGACCAGATCCGCACGGCACTGGACAGCACGCTCGACGCGGCGATGGCCGATCCCGGCCCGGCAGGCCTCGCCCACGGCGACGCCCACCTCGGTAACTTCCTGTGGGACGCGACCGAGGGCACCTCCCTGATCGACGCCCCCACGCTGCACCAGTCCATGAACGCCACAGGCGCGCCCATCGGCTCACCCGCCCGTGACTTCGCCCTGTTCGACCAGCGCATCGGCCACTTCGGCTTCGAGTACGGCCTGTCCCGCGACGAGATCACCCAACTCCGCACGGCTTTCGCCGAGACCTACGCCCGCAACGGCGGCCCGCCGGTGCCACCGTCGGTCAAGGCGATGTTCGAGGCCCGTGCGGCGGTGCACCGGCTGGCTCGCGCGGTCGACCGCTTCGAATCTCGTCCTGAGCCCCGCAGACAACCTGACATCGGCGCGGCTGCCGCCGCCGTCCAGGATGCCCTCGGCCTCGACAACACCACTGCCACCGAAGTCGCGAACGGATACGCCGGTGAACTGCCCGGCACACCGGAATTCCGTCGAGCCTGGGTCGCGATCGACAATTTCCGCAGCTACATGCTCCACGTAGCCGACCCCGCCATCCGTGCTCGGTACGAGTCCACGTACGCGAGCACCATCAAGGACCTCCAATCCGAACAGACCAAGCAGTTCAAGGATCTCTGGGATGACCTCTTCGAGGACAAGGAGGACGAGTTCGTGCTGCCTCCGGACGGGAGGGCTCATGCCGAGAACGTGATTCGGGAGTTGAACGCCAAGGCCGACGACCTTGTGAACGACCTGGCCGCATTCGCCGCCACCACCGGTGTGCCAGCTCTCGCCGAAGGCACGGTGGCAGGCACGATCGATCGGGAGGGCGCCGCAGCGTGGGAAGCTTCGTTCCGGAAGACCCAGGCCACGATCAACGAGGTCATCGCCGGATTCACCTACCACGACCACACGATCGGCTACATCGGCAGCATGAAGACGGGCTGGCGCGGCCCGCACAAGGGTAAAACCCGGTTCGACCCCAACGACTTTGACGTCGACCTGTACGTGGTGGCCGACCGGGGAACATTCGACGCGGTCGCGGCCACATTCCCGGCGCTGGTCAAGAGTGGAAAGATCATGCCGGACAGCAAGAATCCTCCAGAAATCGTCCGCCTCGGAAAGCTGATCGGACAAGCACTCAAGGACGCCTTCCCCCATGTTCGGGGAATTGAGGAATCGGTGATCGCCCTCCGCGAGGAGCAGCCCTGGTGACCCGACTACGATATCGATGGGCACCCGGCACGCACTTCCAGCCACCAAAAGAAAGGGGTGTCGAGTGAAACGACAAGAGGTCTACATCGATGTACGCACGGATACCAGCGAGACCATGGAACACATGGCCGCACATGTCGGACAGGCACTGGACTGCACCTTCACCAGAGGTGAGTTCCAACGTCGGCGCGCCCAGGTCGCCTATGCACTCGGCCTCAAACTCTCGCTGGTGCGAGTGCGTGGAACAGGCCGCAAGAAGGTGGCGAAACTCGTCGGTGACGTAGCCGAGGACGGCTTCCTCTACGCCCCGGACGGCAGCGACCAGGTCGAGTACGACCGGGTGGACATCAGCGCCTACATCGTCGACCTGCTCACCATCCGCACCGGCCTGCACTGGTACCGACCCACCACAGAAGACTACGCCGCCGAACAAAAAGAAGCTGGTGCGTACGATGACTGGCTCGGCGGAGCAGGACCACAAACAACCATCGACGAGGAAAAAGAATTCCCAGACCGGTAACCGAAAACCCCACCAACGCGAGCTACGAAAAGATCTCAGAGGGAAAGCACGTGAAGCGACAGGTTCTCCATCTCGACGTACGCGCGGACACCACCGAGACGAAGGACGAAGTGGCCGCGCGCGTCGGCCGGGCACTGAACTGCGCCTTCACCGAAGTCGAACGACCGAAGAACCACTATCCCCGAGTAGCCACCGTGCTCGGCCTCGAACTCCGTCTGACCGACGAGCGTGGCATCAACCGCAAGTCGGTCGTCAAACTCGACGGCTACGTCACCGAAAGAGGCTTCCGCACACCGGGCAGGGGCCTGGGCGAGCATGCCTCAGTGGACATCTCCGCCTACATCGTCGACCTCCTCACCATGCGCACCGGCCTGCAGTGGTACCGACCCACAGCCGAAGACCGCGCCGCTGAGGGCAAAGCGTCCGCCGCGTACGACGACTGGCTCGGCGGCGTGGACGACCTACGCCGCATGCGGGACCTCTACGAGTGAACTCCGGGCCCGACATCCAGGTGCCGAACGATGGGGAAGGATGAGGTAGTGGACGCGGCTGAGGCGGTCGCCAGGGTCAACGCCTGGCTCGGCGAGTTGAACCGGGCCGCGCCGGGCAACATGGTGCGGGCGGATCCCGCTCACGTGATCCGCAACCCCGAAGGCTGGTACGTGCCGTACAACTCGGTCGCCTACCTGGACCGGGCCGACATCGGGAAGCAGATCTTCCCGCCACCGGCGATCGTTGTGCGGGAACCAAGCGGGGAGTTGCGGTTCGCACACCCGCATTCCGGTGGCATCAGTGTTCCGGTGCGCCTGCCGGGGCAGCCCGCCGAACAGGAGGACGTCGACCCGTACTACGCGGACTCCGGACTGGGGCGGCTCGGTGTGCCCCGCACGGCCGTCCACGGCTGGCGGCAACTGGACGCCGAGGGAAACCAGGTGGGTTACCGGGTCAATCCCGACTACCGCCCGGGGCCGCTGCAGCGCGGTTTCCCCGCACCGGAGAACCAGTTCGAGACGCTCACGCTGTTCGCACACCAGGACTGGATCGAACGGGACAAGTTCCTCGCCGGGCTGACCGAGTCCGAGGTGTACATCGAGGCCAGCGCCCCGCACGAACTACACCTGCGGCAGTTCAGCCAGGCCCGCAAAGAACTTCGGGTGTTCAGCGCCACCCGGCACCTGCCGCCGGACGCCCAGGCGTATCTCCACTACGACATGGCCACCCTGTTCGAGAACACACCGGACCACGACACCACCTATCTGCTCAACATCGGGTGGACCGAAGTCGCCGTCACCAAACGGGAACTGGCAGACAGCCTGGCGGTGCTCCCCCGCCGGGCGCCGCGGATCCACGAGACCGCCATGGTGGACGAACTGGTCCCCGAACTGGACGAGCTCGCGGAGCGCACCGCGGCGGAGGCGGGACTGCCGGTGCCCGAGCGGATGCCGCCGCAGGCGGGGCCAGCTGCCCGGCGCCGCGGCTACGAACTGACCTTCCAGGAGTGCTGCGACACGGTACGAGCCCTCAACTGGCTCAAGCAGCCGGACGCGAATCCCCCGTCACGACTGATGGCCCGCACCAACCGATACCGCGCCGACGGCAGCGTGTACCCCGTGATCGACACGTTCGGGAAGTACCACCTGGAGCCCACCGAGGAGGTCCGGTACGGCTGGCACCGCGTCGTCGGCGCCTACGTCGGGTTCGCGATCGGTGAGGCGCTCGGCTCCGCAGTGGACAACCTGACGCTGGCGCAGATCCACGAGGAACACGGGACAAGCGGCATCAACGGGTACGGCAAGCCCTACAGCCGACCCGGCCGGATCGGACCGTTGACCCAGCAGTTGCTGTTCCTCACCGAAGGCGTGATCCGCAGCCCGTACCGGGGCCGCCCGACCGGGGAACTGGCCCTGCGCCGGGCAGTCAGCCACGCGTGGTGCCGTTGGGTGAACACCCAGGGGATCACGTGGCCGAAAGCGGACGGCCTGCTGGCGAACATCGATGAGCTGCGTCGCCGTCGGGATCCGGATCCGGCGGAGTTCGCCGCGGCCCGTGCGCTGGTGGTGGGCACGCCGCAGCCGCTGATCCGGGGCGCGGGAGTGCTTTTGGCCGCGCTGCCCGCGGCTTTGACGCTGGCCGGTGCGGAGACCGGATCGGCGGCCAGGGCGGCCCGGCTGGCCGGTGGCGTGCTGTACCGCGACGAGACGGACCTGACCGCAGCGGCCTACCTGGCCACGGTGTTCCAGGAAATGCTGACCAAGGACAGCTTCAGCGCACCTGCCTGGCTGATCAGCCGGGAGCGGCTCGCGGCTGACGAGCCAGGCGCCACGTCGGACGAGATCCGCGCCATGGTGGCCGAGTCGATGCCGGATTTCACCGCCGGGCAGGCGGGTTACCGGGACCCGGAGCACATCGGGGACGGCCGCTCGGCGATGTCGGTGCTCGGCAGGGCGTTCGCCGCGATCACCGGGTTCGAGAACCGGCCCGCGGCCGCGCTGCGGCGCGCCGTGAACCACTCCGGCCGCAGCGCGCTGACCGGGGCACTCGTCGGCGCGTTCCTCGGCGCCCGCACCGGACTGCCTGGTCTACCGGCTGAACTGCGTGAACCGCTGGAGTTCCGTGCGCTGATCGAGAACATCGCCTCCGACGCCGTCTGGCAGTTCGACCGCACGCCGCCGCCGGTCACCCGGTCGGATGACTGGCTGGCGCGGTATCCCGTGGGTGATCTGGAGTGACCATGTCCGAGATCGAGTACGAGGAAGTCCCCGTCGTCGACACCGAATGGGACGAGCTGGCCGTGCCCGGCGTGCCCACGCCGACCAGCGCCATCCTGCGCTGGGAGCGGGTGCCGTTGAACGCCAGGTGGCTGCCCAACGGTCCCGCCCGGCCGAACCCCGACTACGTTGAGAGCCACAGCTGGAGAGGGCACCGCCGCCCCGCCAATCGGCTTGAGCTGCTCGTCAGCTACTACCGCAGCCGGTGGATCACCCACGAGATCTTCCTGCAGCACGTGCTGGACTGCGAGGTGTACCTGCCCGCGGAGTCAGGCGGCCAGGAGGACGCGGTGACCGTTCCGGTGGCAGGTTCGCTGGACAAGGTACGCAGCCTGTACTCCCGGGTGGTGCGCACTCAGCTCAAAGTATGGCGCCGCACAGCGAATCCGCGTCACTCTGTGCTGATCACGGTGGGGGTCAAGCTTTCCAACGTGTCGATCAGTACCGAGGAACTGTTCGGCACCCAGGCACTGGACACCCCGGAGATCGAGCCGACCGAACTGGTACTACCCGAACTGGAACCAGACGTCAGCTGCGGGGATCTGAACCGGGCGGCTCGCGAGGCTCGCGCCGACGGCTGGGGTTTCTCGGTATCCGAAGCACGCGCTTACGGCCAAGCCGCGCATATCTGGCGCAGCAACCTGGAGTTGCGCCGCGCGGGCAGGCCGGAGACCTGGCCGGAGGATCCGCGGTCGGTGGGGTTGATCGAGCGGTACGACAAAGACGGCTCGCTGCGACCCCGGCCGTGGAACTTCGGCAAGTTCAGCGAACAGGCGCCGTACAGCGTCTTCTCTGCTTTCGCGATGTCCGGCGCGTACGTCGGTTTCGCGCTCGGCGAGGCGTTGGGCCTGCTCGCGGAAACCGGGCAGCATCCGGACGGTGTGCCGCTGCACTGGGGTGATCTGACCCATCGCATGCTGGCTCAGTCAGTGGCGGTGCTCCGCTGCTTCTACGACTACGAAGGTGACGTACCCACGTCGCTGCCTGTTGATGGGGAACCCAGCTGGCTGACGGCCGTGCTCGGCGACGAACTGCCGCCGCTGACCGAGCCCGCCGGTCTGCTCACCGCCGCACTGCCCGCCACGTCGGCATGCAACGGCCGAGTCGGCGCCGACGCGAACTTCGGTGTCCATGTGGCCTGGTCGCTCTGTCGTGCAGCCGGGGACCATGACGCGTCGAGCAGCATCGGCACGCTGGTCGAGGTGCAGTACAAGATGATGCATCACGAATTCCGGTGGCCGGTCCGCGTCCCGCTGGAAGGTCTCGCTGGCAGCGAGGAGTCCCCCGACGCCATGGCCCAGACGATCCTGGACATGCGCACGGACCGTGGCGCGGACGACGAGGACCAGCTCAACAGCCTGGGCGACGGTCGGTCAGCCGAGTCAGTCCTGTCCCGAGCACTGCTCGCCGCGGCGAAACGCGACTACGACCCGGCAACCGCCCTCCTGCTGGCGGTGAGCCACTCCGGCAACCGCCCGCTGACCGGAGCCATCACCGGCGCCCTGCTCGGCGCCCGGCACGGCACCGCCGGGCTCCCCGCAACCTGGGTGGCCACACTGGACCGGCTCGGCATCGTGGAGAACATGGCCGAGGACATGTACACCAACTTCGCCACGCACGGCATTTGGCGCGAAGACCAGGAAGATCGCGAAAAGTGGCGGCAACGCTACTGGCCGACCAGACCTGTCATCGACCGCTGACCAGGCGTCCTTTGTGGTGAGTCGAATGGCGGGATCAGCCTGCGTTCTCCTGTTCACGGCGGGTGAGCACCAAGGGGGCGTCCTCGGTGATGGCCACCGTGTGTTCGGAATGGGCTGTGCGTGAGCCGTCCGCCGATCGGATGGTCCAGCCGTCGGCGTCGTAGACGACGCGGTCGGTTGTTCGGGCGAACCAGGGTTCGAGCGCGAGAGTCAGGCCTGGCTTGAGCCTCAGGCCGCGTCCTGCCTTGCCGATGTTCGATACGTGCGGTCCTTCGTGCATGGTGCGGCCGATGCCGTGGCCGCCGAACTCGTCGTTCACCGGATAGCCGTAGGCGCTGGCCACCGCCCAGATCGCCGCGGAGATGTCACCGAGGCGATTGCCCGGACGCGCCACCTCGATCGCTGCCGCCAACGCTTCCTCGGTGGCGCGGACAATCCGCCGGTCCTCCTCGGCCGCGGTTCCCACGATGACCGTGCGCGCGGAGTCGGCCACCCAGCCGTCGATGCCGACCGCGAGGTCCGCGCTGAGCACGTCTCCGTCGCGCAGCGTGTAGTCGTGCGGCATTCCGTGCAGGACTGCGTCGTTGACCGACAGGCAGATGACGTTGCGGAACGGGCCCCTGCCGAAGGACGGCGCGTAGTCCCAGTAGCACGACTCCGCTCCGCGCTGTTTGATCATGTCGCGAACGTGGTGCTCCAGGTCCATGAGGTTGACGCCCACGTCGGCGAGCCTGCCGACCTCGGAAAGCACCTCGGCGACGAAACGCCCGGCCACGTGCATGCGTTCGATCTCCGCAGGCGTCTTCAGTTCGATCATGAGAACCTCACGTGTTGGTATTTCTATACCGGCACCGTAGCACCGGTGGTATAGAAATACCAATCAACCAGGCTCAGTCGCGGTCGCCCTCGCCGCGGGCGGCCAATGCCTCGCCGAGGTCGTCGGCGTGCCGCAGCGTACGAACCAGGAACGGCACCGCGAACGCGATCACCGAACGGTCCGCGCCGCGTGCCTTGGCCGCCTCGCGAACCTGCGCGGCGATCAGGGAAAGCGTGCTCACCGCCTGCACCGTCAGCCCGGCCAGCAGGCCCAGCCGGTCCGGACGGACACCGAACCGGCGCAGTGGCGTGGCGGCGCGTTCGATCGCCGAGATGACGTCGTCGACACGAGTGGTGGCCGTGAACAGGTTCGCCACGCCCACCGCGGCCACGAGTCGCAGGCACACCAACCACGCCGCGTCCAGGCTCACCAACCACCACTGCACCGCGAACAGCGGCAGCGTGAACAGGGCCAGCGAACGGAAAACCCGCAAGGAGTACCGCAACGGCAGCCGAGCGATGACGTATCCGGCCAGCACGAGCAGACATGCACCACCGACCCAGATCGGGGGCCGCAGAAGGAACACGCCGGTCGCGAACACGAGCATCCCGGCGAACTTCACGCCCGTCGGCGTCCGGTGCAGCGGGCTCGCACCGGGCTGGTAACCGCCGGTCACCCGATCAGCTTCCGGTAGTGGCGCAGCGCCGCTTCCGGCTGGTCGTCGGCCACCACGTGGCCGTCGTCCAGAACGATCACACGGTCGAACCGCTCAAGCAGGTCGAGGTCGTGGGTGACCAGGACGATCTGCTGGGGCAGCGCTTCGAGCCGGTGCACGAACTGGCGCTTGTTGCGCAGGTCCAGCAGTGTCGTCGGCTCGTCGCAGACCAGCACGTCCGGTTCGGTCACCAGCATCGCGCACAGCGCGAGCAGCTGCTTCTGGCCGCCGGAAAGGTAGTGCGCCGGATGGTCGGCGTACCCGCCGAGGCCGAAGTCGGCGAGCAGTTCGGCCGCACGCGCCGCCCGTTCCTTTTTGGACAGGTTGGTGCGGCGCAGGGAGAACGCGACATCCTCGCCCGCGGTCGGCATGACGATCTGGCTGTCCGGATTGCTGAACACGAAACCGACCCGCCGCCGCACTGCCCGTCCGTCGCGAGCCGGGTCGAGCCCGTCGACCAGTGTTCGCCCTTCGCTCGGGTGTACCAGCCCGTTGATCGTCCTGGCCAGTGTCGACTTGCCGGAGCCGTTCGCGCCGACGAACGCGACCCGGCGTTCCGGCAACCGCAGAGTCACCCCGGTGAGCACCCGACGGTCGCCGTAGCTGTGGCCGAGGCCGTCGAACTCGATCACGGCACGGCCTCCCACATGGTCGCCACACCCACACCGCCACCCGCGGACAGCGCCGCCAGGCCGCGGTTCCCGGCGCGGTGGCGAATCAGCGTGCTGAACAGTCTCACGACGAGCACCGCGCCCGAAGCGCCCCACGGGTGTCCCAGCGCGATCGCACCACCGCCGGGGCTCACGATGCGCTCGTCGATCCCGACTGCGTCCAGGCAGGCCAGTGCCTGGCCCGCGAAGGCTTCGTTGAACTCCACGGTGTCCGGTGCCCGGTCGAGGACTTTTCTCATCGCGGGCACCGCGCCCAGCCCGAGCCGGTTGGGGTCGACGGCCGAGGTCGCCGAGCCGACCAGCCGGAGCCCTGGAAGACCGAGCCGCCCGCGGACCGCCTCACTGGTGACCAGCACCACCGCCGCGCCGTCGCTGATCCCGCACGAGTTCGCGGCGGTGGCCGTGCCGTCTTCGGTGAACGCGGGCCGGAACCGGGCGAGACGTTCGGCCGTGAACCGGGGACGCGGGCGCTCGTCGCGCTCCACGCCCCCGAGCGGTACGAGTTCCGCGTCGAAGATGCCGGTGCGCTGCGCCTCGCACGCCCGCGCGTGGCTGCGTGCGGCGAACGCGTCCTGGCGCTCGCGGGAAATCCCTGCCTCGGCCGCGACGAGGTCGGCGGCGGGCCCCATGTCCGGGTCGCCGATGTCCGCCGGAGAGAAGGGCGCTCGGGTGTACGGCCGCGGTGGCTCGGTCGCGGAGTCCGGCCGCCACATGCGGTAGGGCGCGGTGGAGGCGCTTTCGACACCACCGGCGAGGTACGCCTCACCCTCACCCGCGCGGATCAGCGCGGCCGCCATGGTGATCGCCGCCAGCCCACTGGCGCACTGCCGGTCGATCGTCGCCCCGGGCACGCTGTCCCCCAGTCCGGCCCGCAACGCGCCGACCCTGGCGGGATTTCCGCCGGGGCCGAAAGTGTTGCCGAGGATGACATCGTCCACAGTGTCCATACTGGCGTCGGTGAGCGCCGCGCGCAGGACCGGTGCGACGAGTTCGTCGACAGGGAACCGGCGCAGTGCGCCGCCCGCGGTGCCGATCGGTGTCCGTCGTGCCGCGACGATCACCGGGATGCGCTCGGTCATCCCAGCGGCTCCGCGGTCAAGGTGCCGTCCAGCAGCATCGCGGCGACCGTGGCGCGGGCGGGTTTGCCCGACGCGGTGCGCGGCAGTTCCCGCACCGCCAGCCACTTCCGGGGGCGTTTCCCGGATTCGAGGCCGCCGCGGGCGGCCGTGCGCAGTTCGCGCACGAGGTTGGGGGTCTCCGATGACGTTTCGACTATCGCGGTGACGAGGGAGCCCAGTGTCCGGTGTGGCGTCCCGACGACGAGGACGTCCGAGACACCCGGGACCGTGCGCAGCACCGTTTCGACCTCTTCCGCGGAGACCAGTTTCCCGCCACTGGACACCATCGCCGCTGCTCTGCCGTGCACCACGAGCGCGTCACCGTCGAACGAGACCCGGTCGCCGACCGTGGACCATCCTTTATGGACATCATGGGCGACGCCGTCGATCAGCCGGGCGCTGTGGGCCAGCGGCGAGTCGACCCACAGGATCCCGTCACGGATGTCCAGGCCGACGCCGTCGACCGGGCGCAGACCGGCACCGCCGCGGTCGACCGCGATCAACGAGTGTTCCGCCGATCCGTAGTACGCAACCAGTTCGGCATCCGGCAGCAGTTCGGCGAGCCGGGTGCGCGTCGCCTGGCCGATGTGCGCGCCGCCGCAGACAATCGTCCGCAACGCACAGTCACGCCGGGCTTCCGGATGCCGGTCCAGGACGGCCAGCAGGCTCGTCAGCATCGCCGGGACCAAGTGCACCGATGTCGCGTGCCGAGCGGCTTCGACGGCCGCGGCCGGGCTCCAGCGCGGCAGGAGCCGGACGTCCTGGCCACACCACAACGCGTGCAGCGCGCCGAACAGGAAAAGCGACGAGCTGAGCGGCCCGGGAACCAGCACCGGCCCGTCCATCCGGCCGAGCGCGGCGAAGCTGTCCAGCCAGGAGTCCCTGGTGCGGGCGAGGACCTTCGGCCTGCCGCTGCTGCCGGACGTCGTCGGCAGCAGGAACCAGGTCCGGCCGTCACCCGCGGGAGTCACTCCTTCACTCACCGGATCCGGGCTCCCGGACACCACCAGATCCGGTGCCACATCGGCCAGTACCGCCGCGCGTTCCCGCTCGGCCCAGCCGGGCTCGACGACGAGCGTGGCGGCGCCGACCAGGTCCGCCCCGAGCAGCCAGGCCAGTGCGTCCGGTGCATCGACCGCGACACGCGCATCCTCACCGATCCCCCGAGCGGCGAGCCAGCGGGCGGCGCCGTGTGCCCGCTTCAGCAACGGAAGCGCAACCGCGCCCCCACCCACGATCGGTGGACACTGCATGGGGATCAGCCCGCCCGGTTCGCCGAGCCCAGGAGCCTGCCCGGCAACGCACGGTGCAGCACGGAGGCGATGAGCGCGACGGCCACGACCTTGGCCGCGTCGCCGGGGAGGAAGACCAGCGACTGCACCACGGCAGCCCGCAGATCGCCCAGGTAGAAGGCCAGGTACGGCACGCCGACGGCGTAGTCGACGAGCAGGCCGAGCACGGCCGCGAGCAGCAGAACCGGCAGGCCGGTGCGCTTGAGCCGGGTCACGATCGCGCCCGCGACCAGTGCCGAGAGGATCCAGCCGAGCAGGAAACCACCACTCGGACCGAGGAACGGCCCAAGACCAGCCCGCCCGCCGGACAGCAGCGGGAGCCCGATAGCGGTCAACGCGAGGAACAGCACGACCGCGGCGGTGGCGCGCCGCGCGCCGAGGACGACGCCCGCGAGCAGCGGTCCGGCGTTCTGCAGCACGATGGGCACACTGCCGCCACCGATGTACAGGCCGGGGAACAGGCCGAGCACCGCGATGAACCCCGCGAAGACCACAGTGGTGGCGAGGGCGGCGGCGGGCCTTGGCCGACCGGGTCGCGGTCTGGCCTCGGGCGAATTCTCCGTTGTCACAGGAGCAACCTAATGCCAGCCACCACCGGTGATCAGTGCGGCCGTGGCGATGGTCACCACCGCACTTGGCTGGTCAAGGAGTGGATGTCGACGTCGTGCCGCGGTTCGGGTTGGCCGAGCGCAGCCGCAGGTACACCGCGACGAGGAGGCCGAGCGTCAGCCAGATGTACGCGTTCCGGTAGATGATCCCGAGATGCGCCCAGTCAGGGACGGCCAGCAGCGTCGGCACCTGGTAGTCGATGATCCCGAGCACACCGCCCAGCGTGACCGCCAGCGTCACTCCGAGCGCCCACCGTTCGAGCACCGCACCCCGCCGCAGTGACAGGTGCAGCAGATAGACCGCCAGCAGACCGAGCCACACCCAGTGATGCGGCCAGCTGACGGGCGACACGAGTGTGGACACCAGTCCGCACAACACGATCGCGGGCAGTTCACGACCGGTCAGACTGAGCCGCCTCGCGAGGATCAGACCGGTGACCGCTATCACGGCGGCGAGCACCAGCCAGAGCAGGCGCTGCTCCGATCCGACGCCCATGAGACGGGCCAGCATCCCGCACAGTGTCTGGTTGGGCGCCATGTCCGCGGGACCGACCCTGGACGGATCAAACACCGCGCTTGTCCAGAACGTCACCGAATCGCGGGGCAGCAGCAGCCACCCCAGCAGGGCCATGCCCGCGAACGTGGCACCGGCCGTCGCCGCCGCGCGCCAACGCCGCATCACCAGCAGGTAGACCACAAAAAACAGGGGGGTGAGCTTGATCCCGGCGGCGACGCCGATCAACACACCCTTCCACCGCACCCGGTCCGGCAGCGCCAGGTCGACCAGCACGAACGCGAGCAGAACCAGGTTGATCTGCCCGTAGATCACTGTCTGCCGGATGGGCTCGCAGTACAGCAACGCGCACGCGGCGAACACGGCGAACCACGCCGTCCGGGAATCACGCCGGTAACCGAGCAGGCTGAGAGCCAACCAGATCACGCCGACCAGCACAGCCGCGTTGATCATCGTGCCGACGAGGGTGAACAGCACACCGTCCAAAGCCGCCAGCGGAATGAACAGCACCGCCGCGAAAGGCGGATACACGAACTCGTTGCCGCCCCGGATGTGGCCGGTCAGCGGGGTGTCATAAAGCGGTATGCCGTGCAGCGCCCGCAGACCGCCGATCCGATAGGCGTTCAGGTCGAGCTGGTGCGCCCGAGTCCCCGGACTCTGGATGACCAGGGCAACATAGGTGACGAACGCGATCGCACCCACCACCGCCACGATCCGGAACACCCGGGCGGGAATCACGCGGTCCCGCTTACTCGTGAGCACACGCGTCACGGTGGGACAGGGTACACATCACCCGATCAACGTCAGGGCGACAGGGCTTCAAGTGGTCGGCGCGCGGTTTCGACACCGAACAGCGCGACAGTGGCGCACCCGATGGCACACGCCACGGCCAGCACCGCGAACACCGGCGCGACGCCACCGTTCGCGCCGACCGCGAGCCCGGTGATGATCGGCCCGACGATCACACCGAGCCTCGCGAACACGCCACCAATGCTCGCCCCCGCCGCGCGTGACCGCGTCGGATACAACTCGGGCCCGTAGAGGTTCAGGGCCAGGTTCACGGCGAACACGAAGACCGCGGCCGACGACACGAACACCATCACGCCCAGACCTGTCGTGGGCGCGGCCAGCGCGGCCATTCCCAGGATCACGGCCCCGCCGAGCAGACCCACGATGAGCCCGGTCCGTCGGCCGAACCTGTCGACGGTGGTGGCGATCACGATGCTGCCCACGAGCCCGGCGACAGTGGTGACCATGCTGTAGACCAGCGAGGTGTGCACGTCAAGGTGGAACACGCTCGTGTAGATCGTCGGAAGCCACGAGGACAGGCCGTAGTTCACCAGGAACGAGACGAACCACAGTACCGACACCACGACCGTGCGGCGAAAATACCGGCCACGGAACAGATCCAGCACGCTCGCGCGATCGTCGACGGTCACCGACGGCGATGGCACGACGTCCGGCAGCGTGCCGAACTGCTTGCGCGCCACGGCTTCGAACCGGCCCACCGCTGCTTCGGCCTCGTCGTGGCGGCCGCGCGCGGCCAGCCACCGCGGCGATTCGGGGACGGTCCGCAACGCGATCGCGAGCAGTATCGGCAACGCGCCCACTGCGAACAGGACCCGCCAGCCGAACGACGGCACCACCCATGCCGAGACCAGTGACGCCATCGCCAGCCCGGCGACGAAGGCCAGTTCGTAGAGCAGAACGAACCTCCCCCGCGTTTTCGGGCCGATGATCTCGCTGATGTAGGTGGCCGCCACGAGCACCTCGCCGCCGATTCCCATACCCTGCAGGAAACGAGCTGCCTGCAACCACTCGATACTCGGCGCGAGCGCGGCGAACAGGCTGCTCAAGGAGTACAGCACCAGGCAGCACGCGACGACCGGCACTCGCCCGAAGCGGTCGGCCAGCCTGCCCGTGAGCAACGCGCCGATCAGCATGCCCACCGAACCTACGGTGATGGTGAACGTGATGGCGGCGGTGTCCAAATGGTACTGAGCACGCAACGCGGGCAGCGCGTAGGCGATCAGGAGCTGGTCGAAGCCGTCGAAGAACGTGACCGCGCCGATCACCAGCCGTGCCCGGACCGCCAGTCTGGACGCCGGTAGCCGGTCGATTCGCGCCGCGACCAGCGCACCGCGGCTGTCGACAGTGGTCACTGGCGACCGCCCCCGGGGGCGTCGAGGATCCCGAGTTGTTCGGCGGTCTTGTTGTAGAAGCCCGCGACGCGTTCGGCGACCTCGCGGCGGCGCGCGGGATCGGCCAGCCACGCGAAGTCCCGCAGTACGTGCTCGTCCACCTCGGGGCCGGTCGCGGACTGTGCCAGGGTCTGTTCGTGCGACGAGGCCAGCACGATCTCGTTCGCCGGGCGGCGCACCTCGTCGTAGAGATCCAGGCTGCTCGCGGAGTCGTCCAGGCCGCGCCGGATGACGGCGGCCAGCACGTCCGCGTCGAGCATGGCCATGTTCATCCCCTGCCCCAGCGTCGGCGGAACGACGTGCGCGGCATCGCCGACCAGGCAGAGGTTGCCCTTGACGTAACGTTCCGCGTGGCTGAGGTGGATGCGGTAGGTGTGCATGCCGCCCTCGATCTGCGCGGGAACGCCTTCGAGCACCGGGGCACGCTGCACCATCCGCCGCCACAAGTCCTGCGGGGCAAGGGAACGCCAGTAGCTCTCCTCGGCAATCGGGATCTGGAGCGGTACCCGCACCTCGGTGCCACCGTCGAGCGGGATGAGCATCGTGAGCCCGTCCGCGCCGACGTAACGCATGGTGCGGTGTTCGAGCTCCGGAACGTCCGGGCGAGGACACGTGGGCATCATGTACTCGAAATCGTAGGTATGGCGCTGCTCGAACTGGATGCCCGCGGACCGGCGCAGCCGCGACGAGGGGCCGTCGGCCGCAACGACGACCTTGCCAAGAGCCTCGAACGGCTCGCCCCCGATCGTGCCCGCGACCCCGCGCATCACGTCACCGCTGTCGTCGAACAGCGGCGACGACACCTGCGCGCCACGGTGAACCGACACAAGCCCGCCATGATCGGCAAAAGCCGCATACAGGGCGCGGTGCAGGTTTGTGTGCCGCAACACAGTCTGGTGTGGATGTGCCATGGCGAGATCCGCGAAACCCCACTCACCCAGGAAACCGTGGACACGGTGATGGAAACCCGACGCCGCCAGGTCGTAGCCACCCATCGCCGTGATCTGGCGCAGCACGCCCCACTTGTCGAGCAGCCCCAACGACAGCGGTTGAAGGATGTCGCCGCGGTTGAGTTCCGGGAAGTTCGCTGTGCGTTCCAGCACGATCGACGACACTCCCAGTGTGGCGAGCGCGTGTGCTGTGCTGGCACCGGCGACTGCACCGCCGACGATCACCACATCGGCTTCCCAACGCAACGGCGGGACGTTGTTGTGCATAACCAAAATCTACCTCTCGCGCTGGCGATCCGGATCTTTTCCCGCCGGGCACCGATGGCGACTTCCCGCCATGTCACGTGTCGTATGTCATGTGGACGGTGCGGCGCCGCGAACGCTGTCGTCGCCGCGCCATGCGCGGTCATGGCCGCTGGTTTCCTTCCCGGAGGACAGGGCCGTCAGACGAGGGCCGCGGTGCTGGGCTGTTCGACTGTGGACAGTCGCTGGGCGCGGCGGGCAAGGATGATCATGACCGCGGGGGCGAGCAGGTCGTAGATCAGGATTCCGCCGGTGTTTCCTGGTGCGTGGTCGCCGTTGGCGAACCACTGGTAGACGTGGCCGATGATCGCGCCCCAGAGGAACATGCCCGCGCCGAGGCCGATGGTGATGCGCTCCCTCGCCGTGGCCGCGGGCGACGCGGCGCGGAAGCCCATGACGGCCAGCCCGAGGTTGGCGAAGGCGATCTCGAACTGGAACGGCGTCCGAGCGAAGCCGATCGCGGTGGCCATCACATCGGGGACGGCGAGGAACGCGATCACGAGCCACAGGCTCCCGCAACCGAGTACGGCAACGGCCCACCACCGCTGCCACGTTTCCAGTGCCGCCTGCCGGGAAGGGCTGTGCCTGGTGCGAATCGACGCGCCGACGACCGCGATCAGCAGCCAGATCAGCGGGAATGAGGTCTGTGCGAGGTAGGAGATCATGTCCATGGCATCGAGTCTTGCATGGTTAATATTAACTAGTCAACATTCAGGTATGCTTCCCCCGTGGACGATGGACTCGCAGACTTGCTGCATCGCGTGGTGTACCTGCTCGGAGAGGCCGCGCGGCAGCGCGACGGCGACCCGAGTGGTCTGAGTTACAGCCAGATGCGGCTACTGGGGACAGTGGAAGAGATCCAACCGGCGACCCAACACCAACTGGCACAGGCGTTGTCGGTGTCCGACCCGGCGATCAGCCGCGCACTGCGGCCCCTGGAAGCGGCCGGGTACGTGCAGATCCGCACCGATCCCGAACACGCGCGGCGACGCCTGGTCAGCCTCACCGAAACCGGCAGCAAGGCCTTCCACGACCAGGGGAAGCCCCTCCACGACGAGCTGCGCAACGCCCTGCTCGAAGCAGGCTTCCCCTACGAGCGCTACCTCCGTGACACCGCCACGCTGGCCCAAATCCTCGAACCTTCCTGACGCCGCCGCGCACTCAGCGAACGTGATGGTCGATGAAGTCGAAGAACCGCTGGGCGGCAAGGGCCCTGGCCATCGGCTGACAGTGCCCGGCGGCTCCTTCGGCCTCGGTGAAGCGGACGAGCTCCTTCTCGCCAGGGAGCATGTCGTACAGGCGCTGGGGCTGACCGGCGAAATACCTCTCGTTGTCGGGATCGGCGATGAGCACCGGTGTCGTGATCCCCGCGGCGAGCTCCGGCGTGATCCGGTAGCGCCGGGCTTCGAGAAACGTGTCGAAGAGGCTCGGGCACCCGTATGGTTTGGCCCGCCAGGCGAAGATCCGCCGGGCGTTCGCCGGGGCGAGGTCCGCCGCCGCGTTGAACCGGTCACGCTCGCCGTCGTCGAGCATCGCCCTCAGCTCGGGCGACAGCATGGCGTGCCACGCCGCGGACACGTCGACCACGCCGCCGTCGATCACCGCGGCCGCGAAGCGATGCTCGAACGCCAGGGCGCGCGGCCCCCAGTAGCCCCCTTGGCTGACGGCGTAGAAGGCGAGTCGCTCCGGATCGACATCCGGACGGCTCAGCGCCGCGTCGACGACCGGTGTGATGACGTGCTCCCAGTCGGGGCGGAACGGGATGCCCCGCTCGAACAGCATGCGCTGCTGGCCGGGCCCGTCGAACACGACGACGTTGTAGCCACGCGCCGTCGCCTCGGAGCCGTAGCCGGGCCACAGGTGGCTCGACGCGCCGTCGGCGCCGTTGGCGATCACCAGCGGCGGCTTCGGACCGTCACCGGCGGCGGCGAAGAACCAGCCGGGCATCGTCGCGCCCTCGTAGGGGATGTCGAGCCGCTCGGGCGGGTTGTCCAGCAGGCCGAGGTACTGCTCCCAGCACCGGCGGTACGCGGCGAACGTCCGCGCCAGCACGGTCTCCGGCTCGTCACACCCATCGACCATCAGGACACACACCGCGTAGTACGTCGCAGCGCGCAGCAGGGCGTTGCGACCGCTCACCCGGCGACCTCGACGCAGGCAGTCGTCACCGATCGCGGCGATGCGATCAGCCGTCGCCTCCCACTCCCGTACCCACGAGGCGTAGTCGCCGTCGGTGATGCGATCGATCGTCGTCAACGTCTCACCGGCATCCGCCGCGCCGGTGTACACCCGCCCGAGCATCGACCGGGTCATCGAGTTCATCCTCGGGTCGACGAAGAAGGTGGAACGCTCGCCCGTCGCGGTACTCATGTCTCACTCCCGTTAAGAGTTGAATCCCTCTCTTACGAGAGTAGGACGGTTCACTACGAAAGGCAAACCTTCCTTATAGTGAGAGCTGTGACCACACCTGCCGACGGGCCCACGCGTCAACGCCGACGCGGACCCGAGCTCGAGGGCGCGCTGCTGGACGCGGCCTGGGACGAACTGGTCGAGGTCGGCTTCGCGAAACTGACCATGGAGTCCGTCGCCGCCCGCGCCAGCACCGGCATCGCCGTGCTGTACCGCCGCTGGGCCAACAAGGACCAGCTCGTCCTCGCCGCACTGGACCACTACCGCAGCAGCCACCCGGTCGACCTCCCCGACACCGGCACCCTGCGCGGTGACCTCCTCGCCGCACTGACCGGCATGGGCAAGGCCCGCGCCGCCTTCTTCGCCATCGCTGCGGCCTCGGTCTTCGCGGGGCTGTTCACCGGCACCGGGAACACCCCCGTCCAGGTGCGCGACCGGATCTTCGGCGACCAACGGCTCGCCCGCATCCGGACCATCTACCAGCGCGCCCACGACCGCGGCGAGATCGACCTGGACCGGATCCCCGCCGCGGTGCTCGCCATGCCATACGACCTGGTGCGTCACGACTTGCTGATGACCCTCAAACCCCTGGAGCCCGCACGCATCCAGTCGATCGTCGACGAACTCTTCCTCCCGCTCGTCCTCAAGCACCGGGAGGAATGACGGACACGCAGCCGAAGCCCCGTCCGCACCGGGTCGCCTTATCGGGACTCGATGGCGAGGAAGCTTGAGGATCTCGGCGGGACTCGGCTGCGGCTGGTTCGCCTTGGACCTGCGCTGATGTCAGCACCCACAACACGCCACAGAGCATGAACGACTTACCTGTCCGTCGTGAGCCCTGCCAGTGCGCGTCTTGCAGCGTGGTAGCCGTTCATACCGTGCACGCCTGCGCCTGGTGGTGTAGCGGCGGAACACAGGTACACGCCCGGAACACCGGTGTAGTAAGGATCCAGGGCGGGCCGAGGGCGCAGAAGGAGTTGGCGGAGATCGTTGCCGCCGGTGAGGATGTCACCTCCGACGAAATTGGCGTTTGCCGAGTGAATCGCTTCTGTGTCCTTGCTGGAACTGGCGATGACCCGCGCGGAGAAGCCCGGAGCGAACCGTTCGATCTGTTCGACGATGAGCGGCGTCGCGTCGCCGGTGTAGCCGTGTGGCACGTGCGCATAGGCCCACACGGGATGCGCGTCCCCCGCAGAGCGGCTCGGATCCGCCACATACTGCTGTCCTACAAGGACAAACAGCGACTCCGGCAACACGCCACGGGACACATCCCGAGCACCGCGCACAACGTCGGCGGGGGAACCACCCAAGTGGACTGTGCCCGCCTGCCCGCAGAGTTCGTTCTTCCACGGCACGCCTTCCCGCACCACGAAGTCGACCTTGAACGCGGACGGTCCGTGCCGCCAGCGCCGGTAGGCACGATCGACACGGCGAGGAAGCGCGTGACCGACGATGTCGGCGGCGGCTGCGGGCGCGGTGTCAAGCAGGACAACGTCCGCGTCGGGGAAATCGCGCAGCGATGTGACTCGCTGACCGGTGATCACTCGCCCGCCCAAGGTCTCCAGCAACGCGGCCAGTGCGTCGCTGATCGCCCGTGATCCGCCCTCGGCCACCGGCCAGCCGAAACGATGCCCTGCCGCGATCAGCATGGTGGCAACCGAGGACGTCATCGGGGCACGCAGATCGTGCATGATGTGTGCCGCAGCACCGAGGAACAAGCCGCGCACGGCCGGAGCACGCCAGGCACGCGACAGCAGTGTCGCGGGCGGCGCGGCACGCAAGCCGAACTGGGCCAAGCGCACGGGATGGCCAGGCCACCGCGTAAAGGGGCCGAGCAGATCGTGAGCGGTGGTGTCGATGTTCTGCGCCAACGCTCCGAAGACCTGCTGCCAGCGTCTGCCGTCCGCGCGTGTGAAGCCGGAAGCGGTCTCCTCAACGGATCTGCGCAGCACACCACACTCGCCGTCGTCGAGAGGGTGTGCGAGCAGCGCCGCGGGGTGCAGCCAGCGCAGGCCGTACCGCTCAAGCTCCAGGCCACGCAGGAACGGTGACAGGGCAGCCATCGGGTGTACGGCGGAGCATTCGTCGTGCAACGTACCGTCCACCAGTTTCTCGGTGGTCCGAGTGCCGCCACCGATGCGGTCCGACGCCTCCAGCACGGTCACCCGCATGCCGTTCCTGGCCAACTCCACCGCGCCCGCAAGGCCGTTGGGGCCGGAACCGACCACCACGGCGGTACCCACCACGTCTAGTTCCCCTGTCCGGCGGAGGACAGTTGGTCGGCGGGATCACCGAACACGGCACGCAGTTTGGCGCGGTCGTAGACCACCAGCGCAGCGCACAGGATCGTGTACAACGCGGCGAGGTACTTGACGAACGGGTAGCCGAACGCGAAGTCCATCACCGTGATGTTGAGCCCCACCGCGAACAAGGCGCCCGCGGCGACGAAGGTGGTCTTCCTGAACAACAGCAGCACGGCCGGGACGAACTCGAACAGACCGGTGAACCGGCCGTAGAAGTCCGAGTAGCCGTAGAAGGCCCACACCAGGGAAGTGCCGTCCTTGGCCGGTTTGCTGAAGCTGAGTTCCGTGTAGTCGTAGAAGTACTGCCCACCAAGCAGTTTCACGCTGCCGTAGAAGAGGAACACGGCTGCGATCACCAACCTGACGGCAAGGATCGTCTTGGAACGGGATCGGGACCAGATCATCGCGGTGAGTCTCCGGGAAGTGTTCATCGCGCCTCGAACCGGGCGCCGGTGACACTGAGACTGCCGCCGCCGTCGCGTCGCCGTATCCTGCTTCGGGCCGTGTTCTGCCCGACCTCCGGAGGAGCCCGCCCTCCTGCTCCGGTACGACCCTGCGCTACTGGGCGGCAGGCAGCGGGGCGTGGCCGAGGCTGGTCAGGAGTCCGGTCATGGTGGCGATTTCGCGTTGCTGGTCGGCGGCGATGACCTTGGCCATGGCTCGGACCTGGGGCTGGTGCGCGGTCTGCGCTGCGGACTCGGCCATCCGGGCGCCGCCCTGGTGGTGTCGCACCATCAGTTGCAGGAACCAGATGTCCAGGTCGTTCCCGGTCGCGTCCGCCAGCCGGTGCAGGTCCGGGATCGAGGCCATTCCCGGCATCGGGGCGCCGCCGTGATCATGATGGCCGCCGCTCGTGACCTGGGGCGCGTTCCACAGTGACAACCAGCCTTGGAACAGGCCGATCTCCTTGCGTTGGCCTGCCGCGATGCCCACGGCGATCGCGGCGACCTGCGGTGCGGCACGGTCGCGGACGAGCTCGGCCATGTCCACGGCCTGCTGGTGGTGCACGATCATGTCCTGGCTGAACGCGACATCCACCGGGTGGCCTTCCAGTTCCGGTGCAGGTGTCAGCAGCACGCCACCCACCACGCCGATGCCGACGAGGACCACGGCGGAAATGGCGAGGAACACCCTCCTGCGCACGGCTGGGCTCATGACAGCGGATAGGCGCCGTTGGCGAAGCGCAGTGCGAGCGCGCCGTTGTCGTCGCAGGCCACCCACAACTTGTTGCCGTCGAACCGCGGCGGTGACATACACCAGTCGGCGGTCAGGTCGACTATCCCCACGTAGGGCGGCGTTCCGAAGTTGCCGTTGACGAAGTCCGACACCGGACTGCCCAGTGTGGACGTGACGTGCGCGGAGTTCGCCAGCTGACCCCGTTTGGCTGCCTGGCCCGGCGGGTTGAAGTACGCGATCTCCCTGGGGTGGTTCAGGTCGCGGACGTCGAAGACCCGCACTCCGGACTGGGTCCAGCCACACGCCAGCGCGGTCGGGTCGGTTCGCCGGTCGAGCGAGCAGTAGTGCGCCTCGTAGCCGAAGATCCCGTTGCTCGCGGTGTCGGCGGCCCTGACCGAGACGTTCTCCGGGCGGTTGATCTCCAGCTTGAGCCGTCGCACGATCCGCGGCGCCCGCTCGTCGGCGATGTCGATGATCCGCACCCCACCGGACGCGAACTCGTCCTCGACGACCAGATGGGGCCTGCCACCCACGGTGAACGGGATGACGTGCTGGCTGATCAGGCCGTCGGTCCAGGACAGGCTGGAAACCTGGCGCAGCATCGGGAACAGCGACCGGCGCTGGATGTCGCTCGAGTCGAACACGGTGATCCCGGCCGGGGCGATGCTGGCGACGTAGATGCGGTTGCCGTCGTCACTCACGCCGAACCCGTGATGGGTCAGACCGACGATGCCGGAGTACACCACCCGGGGCCGGGCCGGGTTGACCACGTCGATCGCGGTGATCGTCCCGCCCACCACGCCGGTGACCCAGTAGGTGCGGCCGTCGGGCGCCCAGCCGCCCTCGTGCGCACCGGGGATGAACATCGGCAGCGTCAGGTCCGTTCCGGCGACACTGTTGAGCAACCGGGGATGCGCGCAGTCGGTCTTGACGTCGTAGACCGAGAAGAAGATGCCTCCGTTGCCCGCACCGACCGACACCGCGGCCAACAGCCCGCGTTCCTGGTGCACCTTGAGGGTTTCCCACGTGCCACCGAGCATCGCGGGGCTGGCCAGTGACGTGGTGAGCTTCGGGTTGGCCGGATCGGCGAAGTCGATCACGTTGACCCCGCGGTGCTTGGCGAGCAGCGTGCTGGTCACCACCGTGCCGAGGTACTGGCAGTGGCCGTAGGACGCGCCGATGGTGGCCTGGCCCTGGCCCTGGAACTGGCCGACCAGATCCAGGTTGCACCGGTACCCGCCCTGCTGGCTGCGCCCGCTGCGCCGGTCGGCCAGCGGCACCTGGCCCTGAAGCCCGGTCTCCGGTGCCGACCCCGGCCCGCACTCGGCCCTGGACACGTCGGTGTCCCCGGGTCCGCTGGCCCCCGCGGCGACCGGTACCCCGGTGAGGGGAACAACCGCCAGCATCAGCGCCATCGCCAACCGACTCGCGCGCCACCGGACCCCACTCACCACAGCACCTCCGTTGGTACCAGTGGTCACGCTCCGCTGCGTGCCCACTTCACGTAACGCCGGTCACGTCGTCAGGTAACGGGCATTCCCCACAACGGGTGATGCACGTGGCAGGACGGGCGCTGTACACCGAGGTCAGACCCCGCTAACGATTGCGGAAGAACCAGCCCTTCACCTGCCCACGCGGGTGAAGGGCCGGTTTCGCGCTACCGGCGCGGCCGGATCAGCAGCCGGTTCAGCCGTCCGGCAATCGTGTCGTCGGACGCTGTTTTCACGTGGTAGTACTGGTCCTTCACCGGCGTGTCGCGCCAGGTGTTCGCCCCGTTGGCGGCGATCTCGTTGCTGCCCGGACCGGAAAGCCGGTACAAGCCGGAGGCGCCGTAGATGGCGTAGTGCACGGCGGTGAGATCCCAGCTGTTGCGGTTGTTGCCCTCGCCGACGTAGATCCGGTACGCCGCCCGCACCGGGTTGTCCTCCGGTGTTTCGACCAACCGTGCGCCCGTGTACACCGTGTCGCCGATCTCGAATCCGTTGAAGATCATCCTGGTTGGCCATTCGGCCACCATGTGTTGGGTGGCCGGTGCGTCCTGGACGAAGTTGAACTCCTCGCCCGACGGGTACTGTCCGCCCATCACCACCAGCCGCGTGACCTTGCGTGCCACCAGTTCACGCCCGGTCAACCGGCTGCGCGAGTCGGGTCCGGAGGCCAGCAGCGCGGCGAGGTTGGTCGCCAGGCCGACAGACGCGATCGTCACGCTGCGGTCGGACTGGCCGGCGAGCACACGGCGGTAGAGCGAAATCGCCTCTGGCGCACGCTCGCCGTCGCCCAAGCCGTTGGGAAAGTGCTGGGCGAGGTGTTGTGCGTAGTTGAGTTCGGCGACGGAATCATCCACCGGTTTGCGCGTACCCACGGGGACATGACCGTGGCCGTAGTAGGTGTTGATCGCGGAGGCCGCAGGCGCTCCCCACCGGCTCGGCGTGTTCACCACCACTGCGAGCAGCCGGACATCGCCTGCCTGGTGGGCCGCGTTGGCGATGGCCAGCGCTCCCGCGTCGTCCACGTCCGCGAACATGTCCGTGTCGATGATCAGCTTCGGCACGGTGTTCGCCCCCGCGCCCGCCGGGTTCGCGAGTATCCCGGCCACTGCTCCGGTCGCCAGTGCCGCGCCGGTGAGCATCTTCCGTCTTGACATCGGGTTGATCATGACGTTCTCCCTCGTCGTGATCGTGCCTGTGGCGGATTCCCGGTCGCCTTCGCCCCTTGAAACCGGTTTCCGCGCCCCGGCAGTCTTCCGTGATCGACCGACGTGATCAAGGGAACGCGACTGTCGAGCCTTTCGCGCCACCACTGGGACAAAGAGGCACCGCGGCCGCGGCGCTGGCAGCGCCGGTCGCCACTGCGGAAACGACGGGCGGCACCTACGAATTCGGCTATGAGAGCGGTTTCGAGGCCTGGGCGCCCAAGACCGACGAGACCGCTGGGGCACCAGACTGCGATGGACCACACGACTCGGCAGTCCTGCGTTCCGGCGACAAGCCTCGCACCGGCGCGCAGAGCGTCGACTTCAAATGAGAAGCCCGCACGACTGCGGTCTGGCCTACCTCGACCGCCGGTTCAACACGGGCAGGACCACGCCGGTGCGGGTCAACCTGTCGTTCTGGTTGTGGAGCCCGGACTACGAAGGTGGCAGCGGGGGGAACGTTCGCGGTCCTGGCACACGCCGGAACCGACTGCGTCACCGATCCCCGCCTGGACCCCGATGGCGGAGCGGGCACGCCGAGGGCCCAGGCTGGTACAACTACCGCTACCAGGCCACGGTGACCCCGGACTCGCGCGGCCAGGTCTGTGTCTCCCAGGCCATCAAGCTGTCCTCAACCACCGGCGCGGACTTCAAGCACTACTACATCGACGACACCAAGGTCACCATCAGCTGACCCGGAACCCGGCGGCAAGGACAGACGTCAGCACCGCGGGAGACCGCGTAGCCGATGATGTCGAAGTCGGTCAGCACCTTGGCGCCGTTGACAGCCACGTCGAAGACCCGTTCGCCGACACGTTGGAAATACCAGTCCATGAAGTACAGCCGCACTTGGTACGAGCCCGGCGCCAGGCCGGTGACGACGTAGTTCGACTCGAGATAGCGGGACGTGTGCATGACGTCCGGCCACCCACAGCGGGGTGACCGGACGTGCCCGGTACGTGAGTGACCACTCAGGACGGTTGCTTGCCCATGCCGTCCACAACGGCCGTGCGCATCGAGTTGGTACTCGTGAGCTGCCCGTCGTACCAGTCCCGTGACCCGATGTACCGGCCGGTAGCCGAGTCCACGACGAACTCCTTGCGTACCGGTTTGTTGTACTCCTTGTCGTTGCCTTCCACCCCGAGCGCGATGCCGACCTGGTCGTCCAGGACGGATACTTTGTCTGTGATGCGCAACGATGGCATCAGGGCCAGCGCGCGGTAGAACACAGCACGCGCTTTCGCGGGCGCATGCGCGTTGCCGAGCACGTTCTGGGCGTATACCAGCATTTCCACGTCAGGGTGCGGCCCCTTGCCTGCGGTTTCCTTGCGCATCAGGTCGTACAGTTCCCGCGGATCAGTCGGCAGCTTGGCGAAGAACTCCGGTGTCGTACCGCCGACCCAGCCACCGAAGTTCTCACAGGGCTTGCGTTTCTCCATAACGGCGGTGAAGTCACCGCACGGTGCCCGTACTTCTCCGTCGGGGATGGTGAGCGGGTGGTCGATGTCGACGCCATTCGCCCTGGCCTCCGCCTCGGTGCCGTCGACCCACTTGCGCTGGCCGGTGGTCGTGAACCGGCCGAGCCACTCCTGTTTGACATCGGCTGGTGTCCAGATCTCGGTTGTCGTCTCGGCCAAGTAGCTGTAGGACTTGCCACTGCTGGAGTGGGCGCCGGTCGTGTGCCACCCGATTTGCCGCGAGTACAGGAACTGACCTGGCTTGAGCACCGGGTCCACGTTGGTGATCTGGTCGGCGGCCTTGACGAGCACTTCCCCGGCAGCGGATGCCGCGACCGGCGTGTCGGTGAACGTCCGGACAATCAGCACACCTGAGACGATCGCGGCCACGACAGCAGCCGCCGCCACCCACCGTCCCCAATGCCGCTGCGGCGGCCTCGCAGTCACGGTCGTCGCGGCGGCGACTGCGACCATCAGTTCCGCGCGCGCGTTGCTCAGCACCTGTTCGTCCAGTTCGACCTCGTGCAGGTCAGCGAGTACACGGGTGACCATCGGCGACATGAACTCCTCGTCAGGCATGGTTGTCTCCCGATGTGGTGAGGCTCAGTGCTTCGGTTCGCAGCAGCTTGCTATTAGTTACGTGGAATCTGACGGTGGGGATGATCATCTTCCTACCGCAAGACCACGAACTAAGGAGATGCGTTGGGCACGGTGGTGCTGGACGAGAAGTGGCCGGTGCTCGGCCGACACGAGCGGGCGGCCGAGTGGCTGCGGGTGTGGACCGATCTCGGGCGAGCGCCACGAACGATCGACGCCTACGCCCGCGGCCTGGCCGAGTACCTGGTGATGTGCGACCGTGAGGGCGTCGACCCGGTCATCGCGAACCGAGCCCATGTCGCCGTCTATGTGCGTGAGCTGACCTCGCGGCCCAGCCGCCGGGGTGCGAATGTCGTGTCCATCGACTCCGGCGTGGGCCTGGCCAATGCCACCATCCAGCAGCGATTGGTCCCGGTCAGGCTGTACTACGACTACCTCATGGAGGAGGGCCTGCGTGAGTCGAACCCGGTCGGACGGGGCCGGTACACACCTGGCCGCAGCCGGGGCGCGCATCAGCGCGGGCTCGTGCCCAGGTTGACCAAGCTGCCGTGGATCCCTGCCGAGCAAGAATGGGCGGAAATCCTTGCTGTCGCGGCGAAAGAGCCGATCCGCAACCGGGTGATGCTCGCGCTGGCCTACGACGCCGCCTTGCGCCGCGAGGAGCTGTGCTCGCTGCGCACGGACGACCTCGACCCGGCCCACCGAACACTGCGGGTGCGGGCGGAGACGACGAAGAACCGGCTGGAGCGCGTCGTGCCGTACTCGGCTCCGACTGGAGTGCTGCTGTCGGGCTACCTCGCGCACCGTGCCACGATCAGCAGGGCGCGTGGCCCGCTGTTCCTGTCGGAGTCCCGCCGCAACCACGCCCAGCCGCTGAGCCTGTGGACCTGGTCGAAAGTTGTCCGCAGGATCGCCGTCGACGCGGATGTCCCGCGCTTCTCCACCCACACTACCCGGCACTTGTGTTTGACCGACCTGGCCCGGATGGGATGGGAGTTGCACGCGATCGCCACCTTCGCCGGTCATCGCAACACCGAGTCCACACTCACCTACATCCATCTGTCCGGCCGCGACTTGGCCGACAAGCTCAACCGTGGGATGGAGCAGATCCACGGCTGGCGGGTGCGGATGCTCTCCCGCCTCGGCGAACAGGGGCCGGAGGCGACCAAGCAGTGACCGCGACATCCCCTGCGGTCGCCACCACGACGGCCGCAGTTCCCGCCTGGCCGTGGCCTATTGACCTGGGTCGGTACGACCGTCGGCGCGGGCTCACTGAGCAAGAACACGCGGCGCTGACTGCTCTGGACTGGCAGGTCCGTCGACGACGCGGCTACGACCCCGACCGGGTCGAGTGGAAGGCGATCGCTCGACTGCTCCGGCCCTTGGACGACGCGCGAGCTGCGCTGCGATGGTGCCCGGACACGCCCGCGCACCGGCGATCGGTCACCGACGCCGTCGGCCTGGTCCTGCGCCGCTGCCTGGACGAGAACACATCGTTCTGGGCTTGGTCCGCAGACGACTGGCTGCGCCTCATCGGTCCTGACCACATCCAGTTCGAGGCCGCGTGGCCCGGATGGATCGATGGCACGGTCCGGCCCTACGTGGCCGCGTTCGCCTACCTACTCGGCGGCTTCACCGACTTCCACCGCATCGGGAAGTTCTTTCGCCGCTCACTGGCCTGGCGCGTGTTCGGCCAGGAGCCGGTCGAGGACACGATCGCCCAGGTGGCGGGCACTCTCCAGGGCTGGGGTTACCACCCGTCCAACGGGGCGTTCGGCCAGTTTCGCACCGTGCTGGTCCAGATCATGCTGCTCAACCGCAGCCCGCTGCTGCAAGACATGACCACCGACGCCCTGCTGCGAGTCCGCGAGAACCCTGCGCTCACAGCCAAATCACGGCGCGGCCACCTGCACGGCGTCCACCGGGCGATCGCTGCGCTCGGTCACTCGGATCCGCCGCCCAAACCAGTCCATGCCGTGATGCCCGAGCTCGAAGGCGTTCCGGAGCCGTGGGTCGCGATGCTGGAACGCTGGCATGACACCTCGACGCTCACGTCGAAAGTCCGAGGGATGTTCCGCTCGATCGTGGCCAAGGCGGGCCGTTGGCTGGCCGCCGAGCACCCCGACATCGCCGAGCCAGACCAGTGGACCCGCGAGACCTGCGCCTCCTGGGTCGCGGCGCTGGACCGGATGAGCGTCGGCGATTACGTCCAGCGGCGGGCAGGGGTTGACAAACGCGGCGGCACACCGCTGTCGCCTCGCACCAAGGCCGGCTACCTCACGGCGACCAGGACGTTCTTCCGGGACTGCCAGGAGTGGGGCTGGATCCCGCGCCGGTTCGACCCCGTTCGCGCGCTGTCCACACCCCGGAGCGTCATGGCGTTGATCGGGCCGAACCCCAGGGTGATTGCCGACGACATCTGGGCGAAGCTGCTCTGGGCCGGGCTCAACGCCGAGCCCGAGGACTTCCCGACCAACAGCTACGGCTTGTGCTACCCGATCGAGCTCATCCGAGCCGTCACGCTGACGTGGCTGTTCGGCGGCCTGCGCAGTAACGAGATCGCCCGCCTGCGCCTGGGCTGCATCCGGTGGCAACACGACGGGGCACCGATTCCCGGCGACTCAGACGACGTGTTGGCACAAGATGCCGTTTGCCTGCTCGACATCCCCACCCACAAGACCGGCACCGCCTTCACCAAACCCGTCGACCCCTTGCTGGGCAAGGCAATCGAGGCATGGCAGGCCGTCCGGCCTGCGCAGCCGAAGATGCTCGACCGCAAGACCGGCGAGCAGGTGGACTTCCTGTTCGCCCACCGCGCCAAACGCCTCGCCAATACCTACATCAACACCGCGGTCATCCCGTCGCTCTGCCGCAAGGCCGGAGTTCCCACCACCGACGTCCGGGGCAACATCACCAGCCACCGCGCCCGGTCCACGATCGCCAGCCAGCTCTACAACGCCAAGGAGCCGATGACGCTGTTCGAGCTGCAGGCTTGGCTCGGTCACCGAAGTCCAGAGGCGACGCAGCACTACGCGAAGATCACCCCGAACACACTGGCCAGGGCCTACAACGATGCTGGCTACTTCGCCCGCAACGTCCGCACCATCGAGGTGCTGGTTGACCGCGACGCTGTCACCTCTGGTCAGGCCGCCGCCGGCGAAGCCTGGCAGTACTTCGACCTCGGACATGGCTATTGCACCTACACGTTCTTCGAGCAGTGTCCACATCGGATGGCCTGCGCTCGCTGCGATTTCTACACTCCGAAGGCATCGTCTAAGGGACAACTGTTGGAGGCCAAGGATAATCTGCAACGTATGCTGGCCAACATCCCACTGACCGACGACGAACAAGCGGCAGTCGATGAAGGCCAGGACGCACTGGACAGGCTCCTGGAACGACTGACCGACGTCCCCACACCAGCCGGGACCACCCCGCGCGAGATCGGTGTTCCAGCGACCGCCACCTTGCTGCCCATCGTCGAGGTCAACCCGGGCAAGAACGGATGATCACGACCAGCACGCTCGACGCAGTGACGATGCCTGGTGGCACACTTTCCAGGTGAACGACGTTGACGCGACTGCCGGACACCGAGGCCCCGCGCGTCCGGACCCCGTGCTCTATCCCGACATCGCTGAGGCCACCAGCCTGCAGATAGCGCTCCAACGCGAGTTCAACCATCTGGGGCATCAGTTGACCGCGCTTCCGGCACGCGACGCGCCCGGCTGGCGATTCGTCGGCGCGCGGGTCGAGGATGCCCATCGCCACACCAGTGTGGTGATGGGCATCCTCGAGCGCGTGTTCACCATGGAGTTCTGGGCCGCACGAGTGCACATGGCCAGCGGCAACACCGCCGACCTACGGGCAGTGGCTGGCGCGATACGTATCTGGCAGTCCGGCTCACCAGTACGCACCCTGAACTCCGAATGGCCGTTCGTGCACTTCAGCCCGTTAGCCGAAGCCCACGAACGCGGCGAAGCAGCCGAGTTCACCTGGCAGCAGTACCTCGACAACCCCAAGAACGCCCCGCAGTTGCTTCGCCTGAACTCGTTCATCGCCACCGCCATACGCGAACCGCGACTACGCGCCCTGTTCCCCTTCACCAGCATGGACACCCTCGGCTTCAGTCAGACACCCGGCTACCCACACAGCGGCGGATGCCCCTGGGTCACACCGCTCGACGACGGCCGCTACCTCATCACAACCTCTGACGGCCACGAGTTAGGCACCGCTGATGCAGCAGGAAGCGTTGCCCATGTCCTCGCCGCACTCGATGCCCAACCAACCATCACACCCGTCCAGAACCGACAAACTTGACAAATCCGATTCCACATAAGGGCGGCATAGATGGTGCGCCGCATCGCCCCGTACTCCTTGAGCGCCCCGGCGAGCGCGTTCTGCCGTCCCGACGCGGATAGCTTGCCCACCAGCAGCGACGCGGTGGCGTGCCCGAACTTCAGCGACCCCGCGAGCCTGAGCAGGTCGTCGTAGTGCTCGGCGATCAGGTCGAGGTTCAGCTTGCGCGTGAGCAGCGGCCCGGTGCGCGGGAACAGCGCCTCGGTCTGCGCCCGCGACCCCGCCCGGTACAGGGTGATCTTCCCGAGGTCCCGGATGCGGGGCGAGAGCTGCATCCCGAGCAGGTCGAACAGTCCGAAGTTGACCAGCGTGATTATGTGGACAAGTCAAGTTGATCTCCAGTCTCCGTGGGCAGACCGTTCTCCTTGGTGCCGACGGGATCGGGCGCCTCGGGCGCGTTGGCCTCGCCGAGGTCGGTGAGCAGGCAGGTGAGGCGTCGAGCGATGGCGGTGTGCCGTTCGGCCTCGCGGGCCCACCCGCGTTCGTTGGCGTCTTGGACGAGTTGCTGCTCGACGTCCAGTCGGGCACGCAGCCGCGGGGCGTACTCGCCGGTGGTGACGAACTTGGCGCAGGACAAGTAGAGGTCGCACTCGCAGGGCCCTTCCGCCGGGAGACGTAGGCAGTGGCCGAGCTCCAGTTCGGTCTTGAAGAAGTTGGTCTTCAGCCAGTGCACGGCCTCGTCGGGCAGAACACCGGATTTCAGGTCGAGCGCGGCAGGACCGGCGATCACAGCGCCGGGCGCGAGGATGGACTTGTAGTCGCGCAGGACCTCGCGGTCGCTGATCTGGGCGTAGACCAGCGCCATGGAGACCGAGGAGTGGCCCAGCACCTTCATGATGGTGTGCAGCTTGGCACCGCGTTCGGCGAGCTGGGTGCCGACCGTGTGCCGGAATCTGTGGGCGCTGATCGTGCCGCGGACGCCCGTGCCGCCTCGTCGTCCGCCCGGGACGACCAGCCCAGTCTCCTCGCATGCCTGCTGAATCGGGGTGTTGAACAGGTAGTAGAGCGACAGCAGCTTGCCGTGGTCCATGAACAGGTAGCGGACCTGTTCGCCGGTGCGCTCGTCGACGAACGGCCGGTCGGGGCCGTCCTTGCGCAGGTCGATGAGCCTCTGCAGAGCGTCCCCGGCGTCCTGGTGGAGGGGAACGACCCGCTCCTTGTAGGTCTTGCGGCCGGGCAGCCGCAGCCGTGGTGTCCCGTCCGGGTAGTGGTCCAGGCAGTCCAGCGGCAGATGCCGGATCTCGTCCCTGCGGGCTCCTGACCAGCGCGCGATCAGCAGCGCCGCCCGCTGAAACGGGCAGGTGATCGCGTTGATGACGGGCATCACCAGGTCGAGTTCGTGATCGGGGATGAACCGGGGAATCCGTCGCGGCAGCTTGGGCGCGTCGCGCGAGGTGATGGGCGCATACCCGGGAACGTCGGCGTATTCCCAGGCCGCGGTGTCACGGAACATCTGTGACAGCCCGGAGATGCGCTGGATCCGGGTGACCGCGCCCAGCGGCTTGCCGGTCTTCTCGGTCGGTTCCTCGGCGAGGGACTCGGCCCAGGCCAGGCAATGATCCCGGGTGACGTCGGCGTAGCAGACGATCTGAGGCTCGTGTTCGGCGAGCCACTCGCCGAACCTGCGGATGGCGATCTCCAGCTTCTCCACCGTGGCCGGTGCGTCGGTCAGCCGCCGGGCCGCCAGCCACTTGTCCGCAACCGCCTGCATCTGTTGTGGCAGAACCAGTTGTGGCTTCCAGGACGGCATCAGCTTGCGCGGCTGCGTGGCGACCTGACCGCGGTGGAACAGCACCACCTGCAGCTGATGCAGGTGCGTGATCCACTGCTTGGCGGCGTTGTCGCGGAAGTTCTGCGCCGAGGGATAAAAGTAGGCCAGGTCATCACGTTCACTGAACAGCCGGATGGCCTCCAGTGCCTCGGTGATGTGGTCGTCGGTGATCTCACTGACGTGCTGAATGCCTGTGTGCAGCGCGATCCGCCCGGCCGTCCACCTCATCGCCTGCCGTGCTGAGCCGGGGTTGTAGCCAAGGGTGACAGCTTCCTCGATCAGCTCGCCGGTGCCCAGGTCGATCCCGAGCGCCGTGGCGGCATCGTCGACCCGGATCTGCTCGGCGCCGAACATCCACGCGTAGTCGAAGGTGACGTAACCGTTGAGGCCAAGAAACAACAAGTAGGGGCGGGCGTGGAACGAGATCGGGTAGGACGCGGTCTTCTGCGTCTGCCCCGGCAACCGACCGACGCGCTCGACCAGCGAAGCGCCGAACCAGCCCGCCATCTTCGGCCAGGCGGCCTTGAACGCACGGAAGTACCGGATCTTCTGGTTGCGGTAGCCGGGGTGGATGTCCTGGCCGCGCACGTAGTTGAGGTACTCGGACTCGGGGCAGTGTCGGCGTCGAGGGCGTCCCGCCGGTGTCGCCGAGGTCGCCGCGAGTGCGGCGGCCGAGACCGGCCGGGCCATCAGCGCTGTTCGCTATCGTTGGTGCCTTGGCCGCCCAGCGCCTGGTTGTAATCGGCGACCACAGCCGGATCAGAGACGCGGGTGTAGATCCGAGTGGACTCTGGGGAGGCGTGGCCAAGCCGTTTCTGCAAGGTCAGCTCCCGCATGCCGCCCTCCCACATCGCGGTGGCGTGGGTGTGTCGGCAGGCATGCGGGGTCACCCACGGCGTGCGGATCCCGGCCCGGGTGGTGGCCCTGGTAAACATCTTCACCAGCCCGTCGTAGCTCAGTGCCTCCAGCCGCCGGGTGCCGCGACCGCCGATCAGGAACACCAGCGGACTGTCGGCGTCGGTGGGACGCTCGTCCATCACGTACGCGCTGAGCGTGGCCAGGGTCTCGGCTTCGTGGAGGTCGACCACCCGCTCGTAGCGGGACTTGGAGCGCGCGCCCTTCGGATGGTCGTCGCGGTGACGCACGACCACCCGCCGTCGTCCGTAGGCGATGTCTTCCAAGTGCAGGCCGAGGACCTCCCCGGGACGTAGACCTCCTTGGAGCATCAGCAACACGATCACGCGGTCACGCAGGCGTCGCAACTGCGCCAGCAGTGCCTGGACCTGGGCTTCGCTCAGCGGACGCGGAACCCGCTGGACCGTCTTGACCCGGACCGCGCGGCGGATCGGTCGTTGTCGGCTGGCGCCGCTCATGAACGGGCGATGCCGCTCGGAGACCCGTTGCAGCGCCGGGTCCGGGCGTTTCTCGATCGGATTCAGCCGATCGAACATCCCGGCCATGATGACGTACTCGTAGAAGGAGGCGACTGCGGCGAGAATTCGGTTTACCGTGGTTGCGGCCAGTTTGGTCGCTGGGCCGTCGGCGTCGACCACGACCGTCAAGGTCATCCGCTGCCGAGGCCGGCGTGAGGGCACCAACCGCAGGTACTCCAGCAACGCGATCGAGTGCCGGGGAGCGAACTCCTGCCAGCTCAGGCCGTCACGGTCGAAGAACCGCCACAGATGGCGGAGATCGTAGGCATACGAGACGAGCGTGTTGGGCGAGCAGTCCCGGGCCGCCAGGAACCGCAGGAATCCTGACACGACTTCGACCGGCTCGTCGCCCTCGTCCAGCAAGTCGACTCGGTATGAGCCATCCTCGCCATGCTGCTGCCGTACCCGCACAAACACCTCCGGATCAGTCCCACCCGATCCCCACGCAACCGGTCGACTCCTGGTGCCAGTGGGGCAAGTGGGACAAGAGGTGTCCATGTAACAACAAAGCCCATCGTCCGCATCCGGGTCATGACTTGCCGCAGAGCACGGGCCTGTTCGGCCCTGACCCCTGGCGTGAGTTCGCCTTGGTCAACGAGGTAACCCATGCGGTTGGTAAACGCGGTGATATCGACTCGGCTGAGTTCGGCGACGTGGAGGCCGTGGTCGTCGCGTTGCAGGCGCAGGCTGGTGGACAGTTGCGCCAGGGCGTTGAGCCGGAACCGGACGGTCATGCTGACATTGGCGCCGCGGCGACGGGGCAGGGTGTCGAAGGTCCAGCGCTTGGCGGCCTCACGCAACCACGGCTGGCTGATCTCGGTGAAGCGCAGTGTCCCAGAGTGACCGAACACGGCCGCGTTCCAGATGTCCTTGTGGCGCTCGCTTTCCGGTGTGGCGCAGGCCAGGTAGGCGTAGTTCGCCATCGTCGTGCGCAGCCGCCGATCAATCGCCGACAACACTGTCGGGTCCAGCTCGTCCAGTGAGCCGACCTGGGCCTGCCGCACGCGGTCAACGAAGGGCCGCAGCTCGTGGTGCTTGGTCACGACATCGTGGTGGGTGCGCTGTTGCAAGCCGTAGAGCACCTCGGCCACGACCCGGTCAGGCAGCCCACGCAGGCTGACGAGGTTGTTCTCGGCGACCGCATAGGTAGTGCGGCGCCAGAGAAGTTCATCCGTGGCGAGATCGGCTCGGCGGGTGGCGTTCCAGCGGTGGAGGTGACTTTGGCAGTAGGAGGGCTTGTAGCCCATGCGTGTCCGGGTGCACGCGGCGACCAGACAGGGCCCGAAAGCGGGAAACCCGGTCAGCCCTGGCGTCAGCAAGAACACCGGCAGGGTCTGGCTGGCCCGCTTCCGATGGGCTTCATGGGTGAGGCAGAGCTGGGCGGCCGAGGTCGTCCAGGGCCGCAGACACCCAGGCACGACGCAGTCGCCGATGCCGATCGCGTGCCACTCACGCTTGACGACCGCGACAAACTCCTCCAGCGGCTGGCCGCCGGTCGCTTTCCAGCGGCGAGTGCAGGTGGCGCAGATCTTGCTGCTCAACGTGGTGAGCTTGGTGCATCCCAGCACTGCGCAGGCATTCCATCCAAGCCGGGGATGGGCCTGCGGAAAGGTCACGATCCTCCGGTCGTAGTCCCAGGCGATCACCTCCAGGAAGGCGGGATCGATCACCTCCCACAACCTGGCAGTAATGTCGTCGCTTACCTCGGGGCCTCGGAGCGGGGCCAGAGCCGTCTTCATCGGGCGACCTCCTCGGCCAACGCGCGGGGTGTGGGCACCCGATCCACCGCAGCGCGCAGCCGAGAAGCACTGGGATGCAGGTAGGGCTGCGAGGACGCCACGTTGCTGTGTCCCAGCAACCGCTGGATCTCATCCAGCAGCGCACCGGAGTCGGCGAGATTGCTGCCAAAAGCGTGTCGACACATATGCGGCGTAACGGGCCGGTCCAAGCTGGCCCGGACGCACAACGCCTCGAACAGTTCGTTGATCGCGTCCGGAGGCATCGGGCTGCCCAGCGGCGGCCGGAACAAGTTGACCAGCAGGAAATCGCTCCTGGCCGCGGCCGAACACTGCTGCCGCTCTATCAAGTACTGGTCGATGGCCTGAACCACCAGGAAGTCCACTGGGACCGCACGGGAGCGCCGTGACTTCGCCCAGGCACCGTTGACGTTCTCCCGACGGATCACATGCGCATGTGCCCCCTCGACGTCGCAGTCCATGGAACGATTGTCCGGCAACAGGTGCAGATCGCTGCGCCGCAACCCCGCCGTCTCGCTGCGCCGCAGCCCAGCACGCGACAACAGCAGGACGATCAGCCGGTCCCGAGCTGACCGGCAGGCCGCGAACAAGGCGACGATCTCCTCGTCGCTCGCCCGGTCCACTCGCGTCTCGCGTTCTTTGAGGTGGTGTCGGGCGCGCATCCGGTAGAACGGCCCGCCATCCTCGCTCTGCGCCTCCAATGGCAGATCGCGGGTGTCGGCCAACTCGTAGATCACCCCGAGTACCCACTGTGGCGCTTCCTTGTTTGCCACAGCGAAGGACAGGAATCCGCGCACAGCAACGAGTACTCGGTTGATTCGACTGTCGCCGCGCACGGGCATGGATCCCGGACCCGACACCACCTTGCCGTCGGCGGCCGGGGCGTACTTCAGCCAGGTCATGAACAAGCCCATGTCCGCAGCCGCTGTCGTCCAATCCCGGCCAGTGCGCAGACACCAGCGGAAGAACAACGCGATACCACCGGCGTACGCCTTGGTCGTCGACTCGGCCCGGTCCCGCCCGAACCGCAACTCCCGCAGGAACCCGTCGGCCACCGGCTCGACACACAGCTTATCGTCGATCACTGTCCAATAACGACTGCCCGAGGGCATCCGGACTCTGAACGCTCGCACCCTGTACCTCTACTCCTTCTTGATCAGCAACAAGGAGCCACAGAGCTACACCCCCAGAGAACCATCGCAGGACCGGACACGCGGTCGCTCTATGCAACATCACGCGACAGACTGACGAATCCCGGAGAACGGTGGCGTTGCCGAGGATCTCGTCGAGCACGTAGTGCGCCTCGCGTTTGGTAGCCACGATGATCTTTGTGCCGTAGGTGGTGTGCTGGTCGGTGACGTGCGTGTACGTCGACAGGCCCTCGTTCGCGAAATACCTGGTCATCGGCCTCGCCGTGACCGACTTGCCGCGCGTGGGGAACCGCTGTCCGTCGCTGGAGGACAGCGTGCCAGTGCCGAACACCGGCGTCAGCGGCAACCGCTGGTGGTAACCGATGATCGCCAGGTTCGCCGCCCGCAGCGTCTCCTCCCGCACGTACCACTCCGACGTCCACGCGAGCATGTCGTAGGAGATCCCGCAGGCCTCCGCCATCCGCGTCAAACCCAGGTTGGTGGAGTGCGCGAGCAGCACCGCGATCAGGTTGCGCTTGAGCTCCGGGGACCGGGCCTGCTTGCCGCTGGCATGGGTGAAGCAGTCCAGGAAGTCGGTGCGTTTGTCCATCTCGATCAGCAGCGACACGATCGGCGCGAACGGCAGCATCTCCGTCAGCTCCGCTTTCAGCGCCACCGCCTCGGCCGGGATGTCCTCCGCCGACAGCGGTGAGATCACCAGGTCGCCGTCCTCGTCCAGGCGCACCGGGCCGTCACCAGTCGCGAGAACCTGTTCCAGGCCGTCGAGGGCCTCGTCGAGCTCGTCGGTGGCCTGAGCCAGGGCACGGGCCGGGTCAGCGGGTTTGCCGACCAGCCGGCAGAACTCGACACGATGGTCAGCCCACTTCGCAGGGGTGAGCAGGTAGGCAGCCGGGTCGGAGTAGCGGCGCGAGCCCGGCACGAACACGTCCCCCGAGCGCAGGCCGTCACGCAGCGCCAGCAGCACACACAGCTCCCAGTAGTGCCGGTAGGCGTTGCTGTTGCCCGACTTCAGCGCGGTGTCGAGGTAGCCGCGCCACCGCGCCGGCACGAACCCATCCGGCGCACCAGGCGGCACGCGACGCGCACCGGTGGCGTTGAGCTCCCGCAGGACGTCCACCGCCGCGAGCAGATCCGCCGCCGCGGTGCCACCTGCGAACTCCACGGCCGCGAGCACCTGTGGGATGAACTGCCGCAGGTACCCGTACGAGCCGTCCAGCGCGGCGAGGTGCCCGTGATCGCGCGGCAACCGCGGCAGGGCGGTGGCCTGCGCCGCGCGCAGGCGCTCCCAGCCGATCCGCTCGCCCCGGATCAGCGCACCGACATCCTCGTCCGCCACGGCCGGGTCGCCGACGATGGACAGGATCGCGTCCAGCAGCGCCTGGCGGTCCTCTCCGGCCTTGCCCCGTTCGGCCAGCGCGTCGCGCATCTTGCGTTCGGCCTTGCCCTCCCGCGCCGAGATCGCCTGGTCGAACAGCTGCACCACCTCGTCGAGCACCTCGACCGCGGACTGCGCCAGCAACGTCAGCAGGATCGGATACCGCCGCTGCGGATCCCGGCGTTCCAGCGCCTGCCCGGTCAACCGGCGACCGACCGTGGCCAGGAACCGGCGCCGTTCCGCCGGCAGCACCGACAAGTCGAGCTTGTCCGCGCCCAGACTCCGCAGGAACTCCAGCTTCTCCACCTCGGCGCGCACCGCCGACGGCGAGGCCTCCACCGGCCCGGTCGACAACCACCGCAACCGGGACGTCTTCAACTCCGGGTCCACCACGAGCAGCCCGTCCAGCGCCGCGCAACGGACGTCGGTGAACTCGTGCGCCAACCGATCGAAGGTCTCCCGCTGCGCCTCCACACGGGCGTGCGCCACGCGTTCCACGACCGTCACCGGGCCCGGCCGCAGCACCTTCGCCGAGATCAGGTACTCGCACGCCAGCCGGAACAACAACGTCGGCGAGTCGTGCTCCATCGCCCGCGCCAGCAGAAACTCGTCGAGCTCCTTGAGCTCCAACGTGGTCGGCAACCGCCACGACGAGTACTGCGCGACCAGCCGCAGATGATCCGTCCGCGTCTTCGCGCGCTTGCCGTACAACCGCAACGCACCCGGATCGAGCCCAAGCTGCTCAGCGAGCCGGACCACCGCGACCGGCGGCGCCGCCTTGATCTTGTCCGGCACGAAACCCAGCCACGGCAACGTGCACAACGTCACCGCCAGCCCCAGACGATCCGGCGCACCACGCCCACGACCAGGATCAACGAACGCCAGATCCGCCGGCGACAACGTGAAGAACCGAGCCAGCTCGTCCCGGCCGATCTCCGGGAACTCCCGCAGACGCTCCAACTCCTCGTCCGCGAACACCTGCGTCGCCACGCCGACCTCCAGCCCCGAGAGCCCCAGGCCGGAAACGTACAGATCGACGTCCACCCACCCGGCGGCGCCGTACTACGACGGCAACACCCCACAGCACGGACGACTTCGAGCTGGTGACCGAGCGGTTCCGCCACCGCTGCTCCGAACTCACACACCCACGAACGCGCCCCGCCGGGCCGGATCACCACAGGTCAACGGCATATCCGCCCGATTTTCGGCGGATACTACGGCGACCCCTGGACGCACACGCAGGCCAGGTGGCACCCGACCGCGAACAGGAAGGCCAGGCCGGCGATCAGCCATGACAGCCTGACCTCGACACCACCAATGGTGAGCAGTCTGGCGGAGAAGAATCCGAGCTGCCGGGTCACCAAGTCGAGCGTCAGCCAGCCCACGACGCAATAGTGCACGACCAGGTACAGCCCCACCGCGATCCGCAGCAGCGCCGCTCCGACGCGGGACACGATCACCGGTTTGGTCCGGCGAAAGTCAAGATGATCATGTCGAGCATGATGTGCCACGAGAGGCTGGCAGACTTTGCGATCGGGTCACCGTGTCGCGTGCGAGTCGCGTCGAATCACCTGATCGTGCCGCATGATGGCGATCGCATGGCGAGTGGAACACCGCATGCGATACGGTCCTGGTCAGCCTCGTCGGCGCGCTGTCGGCGGGCTTGATCAAGAGCTGTCTGGCGACCCGTGGCCGAGCATCCCTGTGGATCTTGCGGAGGCTCGTTGTGCCCAGAGGCGTCTATCCCCACCAGCAATGGGCCGCGCGGGTGGCCGCCCACGCCCGCTGGAAGCGTGAGCCCGGTTCTCCTGAGGGCAGCGCTGATCCTCATGTTCGCGCCCGGATGGCCGACCATGCCCAGTTGGAAGAGTTGGCTCGCGCCTACCTCAATGCCGCGCGGAACAGCGCCGCCACCGCTCAGTCCCGCCGTAAGCGCCGCAGGGCCGCCGTCCGACGATCAACGCGACAGCCCGGCGAACCAGCCGAAGAGGGCGACGGCGAGTAGTCCGCCGTCTCGCGCATCCTCTGTTCGCGCAACGGGTTCCTCTCTCCTCAGCTCGGAGACGCGCGTCTCCGAGGCTCCCCCGCAAGTGGGGAGCTGAGTTATCGAAGGGAGGAAACATGCGCAGGAGAAGGAAAAAGAGTCCACGGACCGACGTCGCCGTCCATGAACTCTTGATCCTGGCTGTGCTGGTGCTCTCGCTCGCCATTCAGGCACACCGGCACGGCCTCATCTGAGATCACGCGCGGGGGCCACTCTGGGATGAGGATGGCTCCCGCGCGGTCTCGCCCCGACACGATACCGCGACATCGTGTCCGCGGTCGCGGCAGCGGCTGCACATCCTCCGTTAGGAGACGGATTTACACTTTGGCCCGCGAGATTGCCGGTGCTCTCCGCTTAAGTTGCTGTGGAAGAGGTTCCGTTCTTCCCATGTTCGGTGGTCTCGTCGGACTTCACGACGCCGTGCACCACGGCGAGGCTGATCCCGACACCGCGGGCGATCTCGCGGAGGGATTGGCCTTCGGTGCGGCGGGCCAGGATCGCGCGGCGTTTGTCGTCGTCGACCACGCGAGGGCGTCGCCTTTGCGTCCGCGCCGGGCGGCGGATTCGAGGCCGTCGCGGGGTTTTGCGGGCGATGTCGCGGCGGCGGTCCTCAGCCAGCGCGAGCGCCAGGTCGAGGATCAGGCTGCGGTCGGTGTGTTCCCCGGCGGCGATGCCTTCGAGGATCTTGACCGCGACGCCTTGCTCGAACAGGTCGTTGAGCACGATCAGGCCCTCTACGAGGTTACGGCCGATGCGGTCGGCCTCCTGGACGGTGAGCATGTCGCCGGGGCGCATGTAGTCCAGCGCGGCCCGCAGGCCGGGGCGGTCGGCGACCTTGAGTTTGCCGCTGATCTTCTCCTGGAACACCTTGACGCAGATCGGGTCGAGGTCGTCGTGCTGGCGTTGGGTCTCCTGCTTGGTCGTGCTGACCCGTACGAGCCCGACCAGTGCCATGATCACTCCGGAGCGTTCGGTAACGTGTTCGACAACCGGTGGTGACCCTACCTAGGCCGTGTTTCGAAGTTCTGAGCAGCGAACTTTGTTCGGATGAGGGTTGTGTCGGCGTGTCGTTGATCAGATAGGAAGAGGTCTCCGGTAGATCGATCATCGACCAAGACGATCAAGACACCGGAGACCTCGTGTCCAGCGTAGCGGTGACGGGGCGGTTCGACCTGACCGACGTGCAGTGGGCGGTGCTCGAGGCGCTGCTGCCTGTCGGGAAGAAGTCGGGGCGTCCGCCGACATGGACCAAGCGGCAGCTCATCGACGGGATCCGCTGGCGGACCCGTGCTGGCACACCGTGGCGTGATGTGCCGGCGGTGTATGGGTCGTGGCAGGCGGTCTATGGGCTGTTTCGCCGTTGGCAGCGGGCCGGGGTGTGGGCGGTGATCCTGGCACGGTTACAGGCCTTGGCCGACGCCGACGGGTTGATCACCTGGGATGTCAGTGTCGACTCGACCATCGCCCGCGCGCACCAGCATGCCGCTGGAGCGCGTAAAAAGGGGAAGCTCAGAAGGAACCACCCGGCGGGGTAGGAGACCCGGAGCCGGCTGATCACGCGCTGGGGAAGTCGCGGGGCGGGTGGACCACCAAGCTGCATCTGGCCACCGAGCAGGCCCAGAAGCCGCTCTCCCTGGTCCTGTCCGCCGGACAGCGCGGCGACTCGCCCCAGTTCCAGGTAGTGCTGGGCCGTATCCACGTCGCTCGCATCGGCGGTGGCCGCCCTCGCACCCGGCCGGACCGAGCACTGGCGGACAAGGCTTACGGATCCCGGGCGAACCGGGCCTACCTACGGGGCCGGGGTATCCGGTGCACCATCCCGGAGAAGACCGACCAGATCCGCAACCGCAAGAACAAAGGCCGTGCCGGTGGGCGCCCACCAGCCTTCGACCCGGAGATCTACAAGCAACGCCACGCCGTCGAGTGCGGCATCAACCGCCTCAAACGCAACCGCGCCGTCGCCACCCGGTACGACAAGCTCGCCGTCCGCTACGAAGCCACCATCCACATCGCCGCGATCAACGAGTGGCTATGACTTCGAAACACGGCCTAGTAGACGAACGGGTTTCCGAACACTGGTTCCTGGTGAAACGCCGGCCGGGCCAGGCTGGGTGTTCGTTCGGCCAACGATCGTTAATCGAACACTCAGCGATCATCGGCCGCCATGCGGGCATCGGATCGAGATGCCCCAGGCACCGGTACGGAGCTGATCAGCGAGTGCGAAAAGGGCGATAGTGTTGCACTCGTGGTCGATGGTGAGCGTCGTGACAGTACCTGGCCGGTGCTCATTGAGGATGGACTCAGGCCATGGCAATGCGGCCGTCCAACCAAACAGGGTGTCCCGTGCCGCGCGAGCAAAGGCATTAGTGGTGGCTGCCAACACCACATGACCGACGAGGAACGAGCAGAACACAAACGGCGCGAGGCCGAGATAGACTCCATGCTCCCCACGCCGGAGCAACGGCTCACCCGGTGGGAGGAAGCCTGGCGGGACGGCGCAGTGCCGCAGCGGCCGCTGCTCGTGGTCCCGGCCTACCTCCAGTGGGCTCCCGAGATCCCACCACTGGTCATCCCGGAACACATCGAACACGCACACCACGCGGCCGACGGCATGACCAGAGAGCAGTACGTCGCCCTCCATGACGGGCCAAGGGCGAGGCTTCTCCGGTGGCACAAGGGTGCGTGCGCGTTGTGCTGGAACGTGATGCCGCTGATGGAGGATCACGACCACGACACTGGCCTTGTCCGCGGCTACCTCTGCGGCAGTTGCAACACACGGGAGGGATTCGCTGGGGATATCATGCCGTTCGCGGTCTATCGGGCGTTCCCGCCTACGAGAATGCTCGGCCTGGAAATCCGGTACATCAACCCGATCACCGGCGAACCCGACTACGGCAACCCGCGCCGCACCCGCTGAACACTCGGCGGTCGCCAACGCGGGCTGATCAGTCGAGGCGACGCGAGCAGGCGTCGCACCGGCGAATCGCGGCCAGTTTTGTGTTCCCACCGGTGGCTCGGGCAGGCTTGGCCTTGCCGAGCTGGTGCCACGTGTCGGGGCCAGGTTCGGCGATCCAGCCCCACACGGGTGGTTGGATCTCGGACTCGGACAGATGGCCACATGCGCCAGGTATGTGAGCGGTGCCGGAATCGTTGATGAGGATGGTGTCTGAATCGAACCGGGTCCAGCCCTCCACCGACCGACCGCGCCGCCCCGCGCCGCCAGGGGCCTGACCGTGGGCCACGCAGCACGGGGCGCCCAACGCCTCACAATCCGGGCAGTCGTTCATGGTCGCTACACCTCTCGGCGGTCCAGTTCGGTGTGGACGCGGGCGAGCCGGTCGCGCCACCATGCCAGCCGCTGCGGGTCGTGCGGTTCGTAGGTGTCCAGTAGGGCTGGGTCGGGCGCGGGCGGTGTACGTGGTACAGGGAGGAACCCGTCGATCGGCCGCAACGACTCTGTGCCTGGCACGACGTCGCCCGTCAGCAGGGACAGGGTGCCCAGGCCGCAGGCGAAGTCCAGGTCGGGCAGCGCTCCGGCCAGGGCGAGTTGCGCGGCCAAGCCCACGGACGTCTCCAGTGCGGAGGACACCACGCACGGGAGGCCAGCGGCCTGGGCCACCTCCAATGAGCGGCGCACGCCGCCGAGCGGGGTGCATTTAATGATCGCGACGTCGGCGGCTCCGGCGACCGCGACCCGCATCGGGTCCTCGGCCCGGCGGATGGACTCGTCGGCGGCGATCCGCACGTCCACCCGCTTGCGGACAGTGGCCAGTTCCTCGATGGTGCGGCAGGGTTGCTCGACGTACTGCAACCCGCCAGCGGCTTTGTCGAGCTGCGGAATCACGGAGATCGCGGTGTCGGTGTCCCACAGGCCGTTGGCGTCAACCCGGACGTGCCCGGACGGGCCGAGGGCGTCGCGGACCGCTTCCAGGCGGGCGAGGTCTTCGGCGAGCGAGTCGGGGTGGTCGGCGACCTTGACCTTCGCCGTGCGACATCCGGAGCCGGTCACGATCTGATGGGCACGGTCGGGACTGACGGCGGGGACGGTGCAGTTGATCGGCACCCGGTCCCGCACAGGCTTGGGCCAGCCGAGGGTGGCGGCCTCGACCGCGGTGGCCAGCCAACCGGCCGCTTCCCGGTCGTCGTACTCGGCGAATGGACAGAACTCGCCCCACCCCACAGGCCCCGGGACGAGCATCCCTTCCCGGAGTGTGATGCCTCGGAATCGGGTGGTCATGGGGATGGCGTAGACGCGGGCCGCGTCCAGGTCCAGGCTGTGGCTGGTCATGCGGTGACGTCCTCATCTTCGCGGGCTCGGCGTAGGAACTCGGCGATCTCCTCATCCAACCGCGCCAGGACGGCTGAATCGAGGGAACCCATCCGCCGCTGAAGCCCCTCGATGCGGTTGACGGCACGGCGGGAGTTGACCTCGCTAGCGGTGGCCAACGCGTCCCGGGTCACGGCCACGGCGCGGTCGTGCTCGTCGTGGACCAGATAGGCGGCGGCGAGGTCGGTCTGGACAAAGCAGCGCGACCGCACCCGCCACGGCTCGTACCCGTCCAGAGTGCGCGACAACAGGCGTGTGGCTCGGTCTGACTCGCCGATGTCCCGCAGCGCCCGGCCGAGGTCGGCGGCGAGTTCCGCCTCGGTGTAAAACCCCAGCCACTGTGGTTCCTCGTCAGGCCGGTACCGGTCGTAACGGGTCTCGGCGTCGGCCACGGCCAGCCGGACCGCGCTGCTGTCGCGGCTCAACGCGTGTGCCCGTGCCTCCACCGCGTGCAACTGGGCCGCCAGTGTCGGGGTCGCCTTCCCGGCCATGGTCATGCCGGACCTGGCCAGGCTCGCGGCCTGGCGGGCGTCCTGCTGGCGGGTGGCGTTCTGGATCACCTGCCGGGCCATGTCGGACAGCATGGTCGCCGCGAATAGCCGGTTCCCGGCCTCGATCGCCAGGTTGAGCGCCTGGATGTAGTAGCGCTGCGCGAGGGTGTGCAGGCCGGTGTCGGCGGCCATGGAGGCCGCCATCCGGGCGCACTGCGCCACCGCGGTCAACAACGCCCGCCCGGTCGCGTCCGAGTAGCTGCCGCCCAGCAGCCTGGTCGCCTCATGATGCAGGTACTGCACGGCGCGTTCCCGCATCCGGCCCGACCCGTAGCGAAAGTCCATGCGCCGCAGGTGCGCGAGGTTGTCGGCCAGGATCTGCACGTCGGTCATGCCGATCCGGGTACCGCCTGACTCGCGCGCCGCGTCGCCGGCTGGTGGCGCGGTCATCGCGAACAGCGCCGGTTCCGCGAACGCCGCCGCCGTGAACGCGGTCCCTGCAAGGAAGTTCCGTCGCTTCAAGTCTTCTCCTGACAACTCCACCACCGCGCGAAGCGTGTGGTCTCGATCCCCCACGTCTGGCCCAGGATCGGTCGGCAACGACCGCACCTGATCCGCGCCGCGTCCGCCAGGCAACGCGGTGGCGTCCAGCGGCAGGAACCCGGGTTGGCCGTCAGCCACCACCGGCACCCACAGCCCTCCCTGCGGCAGGGCGAGCCCACCAGGCCCGCCGGACACCCCGGTAGGCGTCAGCTCCGTCACCTGCGTCAGCGGCGGCCGGAGCAGGTCGCGCAGCTCCGCCTGCGACACGTGCAGCAGGCCCGCCATCTTTGGCTGCATATACGGCAATGGGTCGTGCTGCCCGGCCTCCCACCGAATCACGGTGGTCCGATCCACGTTCAGCTTCGCAGCGAACTGCTCCTGAGTGAGCCCCGCGGCCTTGCGGGTTCGAGCGAGCCGTGCTCGCTTGGCCATAACGCCATCCTCCCACGAGAGTGTGAGCCAACTCACCGTAGCGGACGACGGTCGATGCTGGTCATCCCGGCCAGTGCCACATCCGCACCACGAAACCGCGTGGTTCCCGCTCTGGGCTCCCTGCTCCGCCACGACTTGCCTGTGACACAGAAAGTCACCCCGAGTTCCTGCCGGGCGGGCCGTGACCACCTCCAGCCCGCCCGGCAGAACCCCAGCAAGGAGGCCGGTGATGTCGTGGATCGGGGCCGTGTTCGCCGTGATCGCCCTGTTCCTGCTGGCCATATCCGTGTTGGTCGGTGTCGGCTACGGCCTGCGCGCCTGGCGGGAGCACCGCAGGCGGGCACGGTGCCGGATCGACGACATCCGGTCCCGCCTGGCTGAGCTGCGTGCCCGGAGCGCCCGGTTTCGGCCCGGCCCGCGACCTGCCCACCACCTCACACACGACGGAAGGAGGTGAACAGATGACTGATCCCGCAACCTCGGTCCCGCCGGTCGACACCAGCGACACCGGCGAGGGCGACGAGGCCGACCAGCGGCCCACCGCCGACGACGGCGATGGCCCACCGGCCGTGGACGCGGAGGGCTGACCGGACCCAGCCCCTGCGCCGAGGCCCGGGTCCGTTCCCCTCACCGAGAGTCCCGGCAGGCAGGAGGCCCCGCGAGTGACGTTCCATCACCAGGGTCTGCTGCCTGCCGGGATCGGATCGGCCGGTGCCCGGTAAACAGCCCCGCCACCGATACCGGTCGAGACACCGGCGCCGGTGGTGGCGGCGGGCTGAGGCCGCCGTGCCGGAACCGCCTGGGGAACCGGCCACCGAGCTGATCTTCCTGGACTTGCCGACCGTGCCGTTCCCGAACCTGGCGCCACTCCGGGCGGACCGCACACGGCCCTACTACCGGGCCGTGGCGGACACCCAGCCGCTACCGCGTATCGACCCCGAACAGTTCACCACCTATGGAAGGGACTTCCCGTGATGTCTGAGCAGGCGACCGCGGTGGGTGTGTTCGGGTACACCCCCGACCGGTACGAGGCGCTGCGGTTGACCAGCCACGGCGGGATCGTGGCCGTCGACGGGATGCTGCGCCACCGCGAGGGCGAGGCCCTGGAGTCGGGCGTGTTCGCGTCGCTGCTCGCGCTACAGGGCCACGGCTACCTCGCGGCGCACCTTCCCCCGTCCGGCACTGGGGCGGGCATGTGGCCGGTGCGGTTGACCTTGACCGGGACCGGCCTCCTGGCCGGATTCCAGCACGACCACGCCCACCACACCGAAGCCCAGGCCGAGGTGGATCGGGCGCCTGCCCACGCCGACCCGGGCGACGTCCGGTGAACGGGACCCGGGACCATGGCTACACCGAGGAGCGGCACGTGGCGTTGCAACTGGCCAGCCGCAACGAGGTCGTGGCGGTGAACGGGATGCCGTGCCGCTACGACGACCGCGACCTGGACCCGGGTGTGTTCGCCGCCTTGTGTGTCCTGCACAGGCGCGGCCACCTTGACCAGCAGCTGCGGTTGAGCCTGTCGGGCACCGCGCTGCTGTACCAGTACAACCTCGGGCATCCCTCCCAGGCGGTTGCTCACGAACCGGTCGGCGGCGACGGCGCGTCCGTCGTCCGCACCGAAGAACCCTGATGGGAAGCAGAGCGCTCTCTCCCCAGTCGTCACCGGGCGGCGCCGTGTCGCTGTCCGGGGATTGTGTTGGAACGAAACAGAAAGGACGAACCAAGATCGTGAAGCAACGACCGTCCGAGGTGGACTCACCTCGGAACGCCCGGCCACGCTGGCGACAGTTCGGTTCTCTGGTGGGCCTGGCCGCGGCGGCAGTCGCCATGTTGGTGCCCGCAACGGCCGCGGCCAGCGACGCATCTGGCGGCGTGCAGCCCAACGTCATCGGCGGTAATCCGCCCACGCAGAACTACCCGGCTGGCGCGCTCGTCTCACTGAAGTACGACGCGCCGTCCTACGGACGCGAAGCGTGGCACACCTGTGGCGCGACGCTGCTGGACGGCATCCACCTGCGGACCGCGGCACACTGCGTGACCGACCCGCCTCCGGAAGCGTCGGTGGAGAAACTGGCAGGACAGTTCCAGACCGACGCCCAGAGCCTGCTCATCCCGAGCAAGGACAAGAAGTTCTGGGTCCGGGTCGGGTCCACCAACAAGGACTCCGGCGGCATCGTCGCCCAGGTCCGCGTGAAATGGGTGCACCCGAACTGGAGTTGGGCGACCACGCCCGGCTCCGAGGTCGATGACATCGCCCTGCTGGAGGCGTCGGAGTACATCGACGCCTACGAGTTGCCGCTGGCTCCCCGCAAGGCCAAGCAGGGCGACGAGGTGTTCGTTCTGGGCTGGGGCGTCAACCGGGCCGACGGTGTTGGCCCGGTGCCCACCCTGGTGCGCGAGTTGAAGACCACGGTCGCCAACCCGCGCAACTGCGACCCGGCTGGGATCACCGCCCGCGAGGTGTGTGTCGCCACCGTCAACGGCACCAGCGGATCGTGCTACGGCGACAGCGGCGGCCCTCTGGTGATCAAGATCAGTGGCGTGCTGTACGACGCCGGGATCACCAGCCGCGCCGCGACAGCCCGATGCGGCGTGACCCCGACGGTGTATACCTCCACCCCGGAATTCGCCCGCGAGCTCTACGACGTGATGAGCGGAACTCCCGCGACGCCACAGGCGCAGAAGCCGCCGACCGCGCCGAAGATGACGCAGCCGTTCGAACGGCCGGGCGGCGCGAGCTAGCCACCCGCTGAAGGAGGAAATCCTCACCCTGGGCTGACGCGGGCCTGTTCCCATCCTGTCCAGGCCAGCCCTGCTCGACGGTGAGGTGGCCGGGATGTGCCGCTGACGCGGCGGCACATCCCGGCTGGTTACGGACATTGAACCCAGTGGTCGCGGGGCCGCCGCGTCGGTCCGGGACCACTTCGCAACGGCACGTTCGCCACGGAGCCGAACCACACGCATGAAGGGGGACACGATGCACACCGTGACCGCCAGCCTGGTGCTGGAGCACGACCGGGTCTCGAGTCTCGACGGCCAGCACGCGGTACCGCCGGTCGCGGCGTCCTGGGGGTCGTCGTGAACTCGGTATCCGACACCAGGCGGCCCCAGCGGTTGCTGGACCGGCACGGCCAGGTCTGGACCTGGAACCCGGACCACGCCCGGCGGCCGGACGGCCCACTGGGCGTGTACGAGCACGACGGGACGCAGCGCACCGCAGCAGAGATCGAGCTGGACGGTGAACCGGTCATCGAGGTGCGTGACCCGCGTGTCGTGGCGGGCCGCCTGTTCCCGACACCTGCGGACCGGGTCCGGCTCGGTGACCTGGTGGTGTTGCCTGGCAAGGGCGAGCTGTCCCCAGTGGTCGGCATCTACCGGGACACCGACGACCCCGCTACGTGATCGTGTGCACCGAGAACGACGACTGGGCACACCGCACGCGGAACAGCCCGATCCTGCGCGCCGACGCAGACGCTGACGGGGGCGGTGAGGGTGAGCGGTAACGACGTGGTGGACCTGTCCCGCTTCGCCCGGGAACACAAGTCCGCACCCGGGTATCTGGACGTGGCGGCCAACGCGCACGGCGCGGAGAAAGCGCTGCTGGTGCACCGTGCCCTCAGCCGGATACCGGACAGTCCCGCCCGGGTGGTCGAGGTCGGCCCCGGCGGTGGGGCGGCGGTCAGCTTCCTGGCCGCCGAACTGGCCCGTGACCCCGACCCAGGCATGACCGTGCACCTCACGCTGATCGAGGCACCCGGGGTGGCCTCACAGTCCCTCGCGCAGGCGGTCGAGCGGTTCAACCAGATCGGCACCTGCACCGTCACCCAGGGGTTCGCCCAGGACATCGGCACCGTGGTGACCGACCCGGTGGATGTGATCAGCGCGTCGGCCCTGCTGCACGAGGTGTACTCCTACGGCGGCGGCTACAGCGGCCTGCACACGATGATGCGGACCCTGCCCACCGTGCTGCGCCCCAACGGGTTCTTCGTCTACCGGGACGTGTACGCGGTGGCAGGCCCCTCGCTGCACGAACGGGTCATTCACTCCTACGACGCGCACGCGTGGTTGCAGTTCCTGCGCATGTTCCTGCCCCAGTACCTCACCGACGGGACCCATCCGTACCACCACGCCGCCGACGAGATCCTGGCCCGCCAGAACTCCCGGATCGTGCCCCTGCCCGAACTGGACTCGACGACCTGCGCGTTCGTCACCGCCCCGGTCGGGGTGCTGCGGGAGCTGCAACGGCACTACATCACGTTCCGGGACCACGTGTGGCGCTCCGGCGCCCTAGGTTTCACCCCGATCCTGGACGGACAGCTCGCCGGTGACTGGATCGACTTCCGCACCGGGCACAAGCGGGTGCACTACACGCTCACCACCGCGGACTGGCTGTCTCCGTCGCAGAAGGCGATGCTGCGCGCGGTGAGCGAACCGTACGCCGACCACCACACCATCGACGGCGACATCTTCGACGAGGTAACCGATGTCGCGCTGACCGCGTTCCTCGCCGCTGCGGAACGCAGGGACACCGCGTGCACCGAGGTGTGGTCGTCCTGGCTGGTGCGGGAGGGCAGGGAAACCTACGCCTACCTGACCATCGACGAACTGCTCACCGCGTTCGCCGTGCATTCCGCCCAAGCCTCTCCCGGGTACGAGACCGTCCTGATGCCTGTGCTCGACAGTGACATCCTCCTGCGGGAACGCAACTACTACAACAGGTTCCTCCGCAAACGGCTGGCGAACCCGCTCATCGACGCCAAGCAGCTGGTGCTGTTCCAGAACATCCCGCTGGCCGACGCGGACACCCTCGGCCAGGCGTGGGAAGCGGTCCACGGCTTCTGCGGCAAGCCCAACCTCGCCCGCGTCTACTCGGCCATCAACTCGAAGGGATAATCGGCCGCCATGAGCCTGATCGAGGTCGAGCGGAAACGCGAACTGTCCGGCACCAGCGAAACGCTGCTGCGGGCACGGCTGGTCGAGTTGGGCTACCACGCGGACGGCTCGGTCACCGAGATCGACACCTACTACAGCAGGCCGGACCGCGACTACCTGACGACCGTGGAGTGCCTACGGGTGCGGCAAAGGGACGGCTTCGCCGAGATCACCTACAAACCAGCGTCCACCACCGTTACGCACAGCGCCGATGACGTGATCGCCAAACAGGAAACCAACGTCGCCCTGCGTGATATCGACCAAGCCGAGGCCGCGCACCGGCTCCTCACCGCGATCGGCATGATCCCGCTGGCGCGGGTCGAGAAGACCCGGGCCATGTACCGGCACCCGCACCATCCGCAGGTGATCGTCAACCTCGACACGGTCACCGGGGTCGGGACGTTCCTCGAGACCGAGGTCATCGACATCGACCCGGAGCGGGCAGCCGGGCTGCTGGAACAGACCGAGCAGCAGCTCGACATCACCGGACATCCCGTCGTGGGCCTGTCCTACCGAGACCTCGTTCTCCAACATGCCCAGCCCGCCGACGCCCAGCCCGCGCACCTGATTGAAGCCGCCGTCGATTACTGACCGAACCGGCACCCATTTAGTCGGGTTCGTATTTGGCCAGGCGACGGCGTAGTTCCAGGTTCTCGCCTTGTGCGACCTCCAGGGCCTTGCGCAGTGCGGTGACTTCCTTCTGGTGCACTTGTCGTTGTTCGGTGAGTTTGGCGCTCAGCGCCCGCACCGCGGCTGAGGTCGAGGTGGTGTCGTCCTCTGTCGGCTGGGGCTGGCGGGTCGGATTGTGCTTGGTGCGGTGGCGTTCGATCTGAGACCGCAGCGTCGGGTGGTTGTAGAGGAAGTCGGTGCTGACCTGCGCTTTGCGGGCGACAGTCGTGAAGTTGATCGTTTCGCCGGCTTTGGTCATGTTCTTCAGCGCGCTCTGCGCTCGCGCTTCTGCCTGCTGGGTGCGTGCGTGGGCGGCCTGACGTAGGTGCTCCGGAACAGGGCTCATGCGATGTTCCCCCGCGACTGCTCAGGGGTCGATTCAGGCCGGTCGGGGACACCAGCTCCGCGAACAGCCCGCATCTGGTCTCCGTCGAGGACGGCCACCTGATCCAAGGCGACCAAGACCTTGCGCAGCGCGGTGGTCTCCGCCAGCCGTCCGGCCAGCCAGACGTTGTCCTCACCCATCGGTTCTCCATAACGGGCGGCAAACTGGGTCTGCCGCTGGTCGACCAATGCCTCCGTCTGGTCCAGCTGTCTGACCAATTCGTCACGGTGAGATTGGTCGGTGACCCACTTTTCACAGCTCAGACAAGCGTTGCCCTTCGTGCAGACCTGCTTGGGCGGCAACATGCACCAGCCGTTGGGCAGCACCCGGTCGGCTCGCTTCTGCAAGGCCAGCAGATCGTAGAGGTCGCTGGGGTCGATGGCCGCCTGTCGTCCGTCGGCCGTGACCTTCTTGAACCGCAGGAACTCCCGCTCGGCGGTTTCGGCCAGGGTTTTGGCGTAATGCAGGGTCATGGTCGGAGTGATATGTCCCAGGTACCGCATGACCACGTGAATGGGGACCCCGGCGTTGATCAGACTGGTGGCGCGAGTGTGCCGGAAGCGGTGGGTCTTGGAGATTGCCACTGGTCGGCCCACGCTATCGGTGACCGACAGCAGCTCGGTCAAGACTCGCAGCCGCCCAGGCAGGGTGCCTGCGGAGTAGGGAAGTTTGCCCAACCTATTGCCTCGGGTGCGGAGAAACAGGTACTGCGGGATAGTTCCCTCGGGGGCGCCTTGATCAACCATGAACTGTTGTGCCCACTGCTGCTGGGCGCGGACAATCTGCACGATCTCGGCGTCTACCGGAATGCTGGGGGCGGGGCCATCGGAGGTTTTGGTCAACTGGTAGGTCATCCTGGCCACGAATTCGTCACCCTCATCCTCGCCGTGCCCGTGGCGGGAGAGCAGAGGCTTGAGCGGGTCGAAGTCCATCAACAGGATTTCGTGCAGCCGACGCCCTGTGCGCAGCAGCAGCATCAACGCGTGAAACGCCTGAATGTCACCGATCCCGCCCTCGCTCTTGGGAGCGGCCAATGCACCGGAACCGGCCGCGATCTGCGAGACGACTTCGTCTTCCAGCACCAGGTCGTCGGAGAGCTTGTTGACCCTGCGGGGTTTGTACTCGAGAGGGATGATCGCGCAATAGTGCGGTTCGAGCAGCCGCCACCGCGGCTCGGCCAGCGCGGTCGCTGCCTCCTCCCGGTGGTCGTACATGAACCGGTAGAACGCCTCCACGGTGTTGTTGATCTGGCGGCGTACCACCATGCCCAACGGCTTGCCTTTCGTCGGGCCAGTTACGACACGATGCTGGCGCACCGTCTCCAGAAAGCCCCGCACCCATGGGCGTAGCTCATGCGGGTCAGCGACTAGTTGCGGCCCGGCGCAGCCGATCTGGTCGATGTAGCGTTCCAACCACTTCAACGAGTCGACACGGGTCTTGAGAGTTGACCAGGTGTACTGGCCGGAGGAAAGCGCGATTCCCAGCCACCACTTCGCACCCTCACGGAGCCATTCGGTGTTCAGACGGCTGAAGTTGGTGACGTGCCGACCGTTCGGTTCGTGCTCACGTACCGGAATCCGCGTATCCATTGCCGGATTCCACACGTCGAGTTGCCACCATTGGCCGTCATGATAGGCGTGGGCCAACCGGTCCTGGCAACGTTTGAGGGCTCCTCGCGTGTGTTGCTCGTAGAACTTCCGGGTCGCGGGGGTGAGGTGCATCAGCCCCCGGCGCGCATGCTTGAGCCAGTCGTCCGGGGTCAGCGCGGTGACTGATCGGGCGGCACGAGCCTGGGCCGATCCATGCCGGAGAGCGTTAAGCAACACCTGGCGAAGTGCCCCGAATCTGAGGCGATCGATCATGCCGCCATTGATGACCTCTTGGTGGATAAACCAACACAACTCCCAGATCATCGGGGTCGGCAGGTCCCGCAGAGTCACCGCTTTTACCACACGGTCCGCGCTGCGCGAATAGTGGCCGACGAACGCTTGGTCGTACAGAGGCGGCATGTTCGCGGAGTCGAAGTGATCCAGCCGATACGGATCGGGCACGGCCTCCCACAGCCGCCGGGCTTTGTCCTCACTGAACAGGTGCGCGACCGGGAGGCGAGGATCACGCCGGTCCGTCCGCTTGGCCGATCGCGCGGTGACCAGGACCGGAATGAACTCACTCGGCGTCGTCAACAGGAACTCCCCAGGAATCGGTGATTCGTTTCCAGTCAGCGCAGGCGCGTAGTTCGGCGTCCTCGGTGACGTGCGCATATTTGTTGATCGTTGTTTGGATGTCGGAGTGACCGAGCCTCCGGCTGACCACGTGCATCGGGGTCCCGGCCAGCAGCAAAGCCGTGGCGTGGGTGTGCCGGTACCAGTGCGGCGTCATCTCCGTCGGCAAGCCGGGCACCCGCTTCTTCATGGAACCGAGGTGCTTGTAGACGCTCTCACCGCGCAGCGGTGCGAACTGCTCGCCCCGATGGATATTGCAGAAGATGTAGGCACTGTCCCAATCCTCCAGCACCACATCAGCGCCCAGTTCACACAGCGCCCATACGTAGTCGCCGTACAGTCGGTCCAGTTCCGAGCCGATGTGTACCCGCCGGTAGCCACTCTTGGCGCGCAACCCGTGTGGATGATCGTCGCGGTAGACGACCTCGATCATGGCGGTGGTGCCGGTCCCGGTCCTCCAGTCCCGGTGTTGCAACCCGAGTGCTTCACCCAGCCGCAACCCGGTCTCCTCCAGGAGCGTCCACAACAGGCGGTAGCGCAATTCACCTACCCACGTCCCGAGGTCGGTATCCCACTTCGCCTCGGCTATGCGCAACGCCGTCATCTGCCCAGGCAGCAACACGGGCACGGGCTTGGCCCGAACCCTCATGGACACTGTGCTGCGCTGTCTCCCCTGCTTGCGGGCCACGTGCTCCAGGAATGGCAGATACCGGCCCGGTCGGGCACGGACCGTCTCGTACAACCCCGCAGCCATCTCGACACCGCGGGCGGCGTGATACCGGTAGAAGCTCATCACCGCCCGAACCCGCACCGCCACCGTTGAATCGGCCGCTGGATCACTGACCTCCAACGGCACCACCTCGGACCCCGCTCGGCCTTGCCGAACCTGCCCGACGAATGTCCCGACGTCCGTGATGCCGATGGTGTCCCACCGCTGGCCGCGTCGCTCCAGGAACGTCCACCATAGCTCCAGACCCTTGGCGTAGTTCTTGATCGTGTTCGGCGAACTGTCCGTCGAGCGCAGGTATTCCAGATACCGCTCAACCGGCTCGACCACCCGGTAGTCGGCCCCCAGCACGGTCCATGTCGGCCCCTGCTGGGTAGCTACCCGCTGCTTGAACGCCATTTCTCTTCTCCGACATGTCACCGCTGTCAACGGCACTCCTGTAGAGTACGGATAACAGTAACGTCCACGGGTGCGACACGGCGATGGAGGGCTCGTCACGGATGTCAACGGCAGTGCAAGTCAGGTACGGACAACACATGGTGCCACTCGCCGAAGCCTGGCGGTCCGGGGCGGCACGCTGGACGGACGAGCAACGCAAGCAGTTCGCGAACGACCTGAACAACCCGCAGCTGTTCGCGGTGACGGCGACGTCGAACAGGTCGAAAGGCGACCAGGACCCGGCGACGTGGAAGCCGCCGACGAAGGCGTACTGGTGCACGTATGCGAAGAACTACGTCGCCGTGAAGGCCGCCTACAAGCTGACAGTGGACGAGAAAGAGCGCGCCGGACTCGCCCAGATGCTCGCCACCTGCTGAGCGGCCGTCAGATCGTGAACGGCAACGCGAACGCCACCCGCTCGGCCAGCTCCTTGTCGCCTTGTGTTTTTGCGCGGGCGAAACCGGCCTCGGCCGGGATTCGTCCACCTGCGACTCGCGTGAACACGGTCGACGGCATGGTCAGCGTCGCGGTTGCCGGGCCCGGCAGTTCGTCCACGACGGCGGCGCGTCCGTCGACCTGGACGTGGATCTGTCGGGTGACCGGGCCTGTCAGGTCGATCGTGACCGACGTTCCCTGTGCTGCGTTGGCCTTCTTGCCGACGATGAAGCCGAGTGCCGCCGTGATCTCGTCGAACGAGAGCTCGGCGCACGGCCCCGACTCGTTGCCGGGCCGGTCCAGCGTCTCCCGGATGTCCTGCTCGTGCATCCAGCAGTCGAACAGGCGGATCCGCATGAACCGGGCGTACGTGCCCTGACCTGCCGGTGTCCACGACGGCGCGAAGAAGTCCTCTTCGGACATCGCGGTCAGTGCTTCCGCCCGGGTCGCGGTGATCTCGCGGAAACGGCGGTGCACCTCGGCGGGGGACTGGGGCCGCATCCACTGCACCCAGCACTCGTTGATCGCGCCGATCTCGTTGCGTACGTGGGGAAGGTCGCGCACGGCTTCGTCCAGCGGCGGCTGTTCGCCCGTGAGGCCGAGTTCGGTGCCGATGATGTGGGCGATGTTGTCCTGTACCGACCAGCCGGGCAGTGACGTCGGCGCGGTCCACTGCTCGACTGTCAGCTCCGCGAGCAGCTTGTCGATCGAGGACCACTCGTCGACGAGGGCCTGCACCGTCTGCGCCTTGCTCATGCTGTTCCTCCAGAGAAATCTATGATCTCGCCACGGTTCACGCTGACCCAGTCCCGGCCGCCGAGGTACGGCTGCAGGTTCTCCGCGATCAGCTGCAGGTCGGCCGGTGACTTGGGGCGTTGCAGTTCGTAGACGTGGGGCAGGTCCGCCATTCCGGTCACCACGTTCCACAGCTTCAGCGCGTCCTCGCCGCGTGGCGGGTTGACCAGGACAGGACCGAACAGCACCTGTTCTGCGGCGAACTCTGGGGCGAAGAACAGTGTGGGGACACCGAAACCGCCCGCGTCGATCACGCGCTGGTGGTCGGCTTTGACCTCGTCATGGGTGGTCGGGTCGTTGATCGCCTTGTCGAGCACGGCTGGATCGTCGAGCAACTGCCTGGCCACGGCCGGATCGTGCGGTTTCTCGCCGCGGGCGTGCAGCGCCTCGCCGATGCGGGCGTACCACGTGTCCAGCAGGTCCATGCTTTGCCTGCGCAGCAACGCGCCGATCCGCATCAGCGACCAGCCGTAGGACCACTCCCGCTCCCACGGGTGTTTCTTGCCGTCGAACCGGTTGACCTCCTCCAGGCTGAAGAAGCGCCAGTTGACCGTGATGCCGAGTTGGTCGCGCACGTCCCGGATCCACACCGAGGTCTGGTAGGCGAACGGGCACATCGGGTCGAAGTGGAAGTCGACTTCTGTGTGCGTCATCCCGGCTCCTTCAGGTGGGCGCTGATCAACGCGCGGACGCCGTCGGCGATCTCCCCGGAGGACCGCAGCCGCACCTTGGCGATCAGGATCTGGCCCTGGATCTGGGCGAGAACCAGCCGCGCCAGCTGACGGGGATCCACGCCGTCGCGCAACTCGGCCCGCTCGCACGCGTCGACGAGCCGCGCCTCCCACCGGTCGAAGACCTCGGCGACGTGGGCTCGCAGCTCGTCGTCGGTGGTCGACAACTCGGCAGCGAGGTTTCCGAACGGACACCCGACGATCCGTCCGAACTTGTCCTCGAACGCGCTCTGCACGTGCGCGACCGCACCCGCGACTGCGTAGATCCCCTGGTCCTCGGCCTCGTCGAAGCGCTTGTCGAACTGGGTTGCGTGCAGGTCGACCACCGCCTTGGCCAGCTCGGCCTTCGACGGGAAGAAGTGGTAGAAGCTGCCCTTGTGCACGTCGGCGGCGGCACACAGGTCGCTGATCCCGACCGACGTGTAACTGCGGGTCAGGAACAACTTCGCGGCCGACCGGACAATCCGGTCCCGCGACACGACCGGCTGGCTCTGCGGCGCCATGCCCCGCACGCTAGCGCCCACTTGACTGACCGGTCAACTACTCGTGGTGGAACGGCAGGGCCCGCGTCGTGTGACGCGGGCCCTGCCGATGCTGTGGTCAGGTCACTGGCCGAAGCAGAAGGCTTGGCTGCCGACGCTGAAGCACTGGACCTGTTTGCTGGTGTTGTGGGTGTTTCCGGCTTGGTCGGTCACTTTCAGCTCGGCTGTGTAGGTGGCTTGCTTGTTGGGGTACTTGTGGGACGAGGTCGCTCCGGTTCCGTTGGTGCCGTCGCCGTACGCCCAGTTGTAGGACGCGATGTCGTTGTCCGGGTCGGTGGAGCCGGTGCCGTTGAAGGTGCAGTTGTCCCATTGGCATTGCACGGTGAACGCTGCCCTTGGTGCTTGTCCTTGTTGTTTGCCTGCGGTGACTTGTTTGGTCTCGGTGTCGGTCTTGCCCTCGTTGTCGGTCACTGTCAACTCAACCGTGTAGGTTCCGGCTTGGCTGTAGGTGTGTGACGGTGTCGCACCGGTTCCGGTCTGGTCGTCACCGAACTTCCAGGCGTACGAGGAGATCGACCCGTTCGGGTCGCTCGATCCCGAGGCGTCGAACGAACACGACGGCTCACTGGTGGAACAGTTCGCCGTGAACGACGCCGTCGGCGATCCTGGCTCGCCCGGGTCGCCGTACTTCTTGATCTGCTCGTTCGCCCAGTCACCCATCTGGTTGGTCAACCGGCCCCATGCGCCATAACTGCCGCAGCCGACCTTCACCCAGGAGGCGACGCCGACGACCACGCCGTCCACCAACATCGGGCCGCCACTGTCGCCCTGGCAGATGCCGTCGTGGCCGTCCTGGTAGCCACCGCAGACCATGTAGTCGCCGTTGAACGAACCGAACGAGCCACACGTGTTGCTGCCGTTGACGATCGGGTAGCTCGCCACCTTCTTGAGGTGGCCGAACTCGTTCTCGCCGTCACGCACACGGCCGTAGCCGAGCAGCAGTGCGTTCTTGCCCGGCCGGGTCAATGCCGAGTCGCCCGATCCGGCGACGCGCGGGTACTGGTAGCCCGCCGGTACCGGAATGTCGGTCTCGGTGACCACGATGCCGACATCCCAGCCGGTCTGCCAGCCGTTCGGCGGCCGGTAGTTCGGGTGCTGGAGGTATTCCTTGACCGCGATCTTGGTTCCGCTGCCCGCGACGGTCAGGTCGTCGGAGCCGTAGTACATCGACTTCGCGCCCTCGCCGTCCTTGCAGTGCGACGCGGTCACTATGACGCGCTTCGCGACCACTGCGGCGGTGCAGGTCTGGCCCATCGGGCGGGCGCCGCCTTCGCGCAGCATCGCGATGATGAACGGATTGTCTTTGACGAAGGCCTTCTCGCCGCCGACGATCTGGGTGTGCGGGCCGCCGTCGCCGGGTTCGGGGGCCGTGTCGGTCGGGTTGACAGCCGACGGCGGGGACTCGGCCGACGACACGCCGGGGACCAGCGCCGACAGCGCGATGGCCAACCCGGAGAGGCCGCCAAGCCAAGCTCGTCTGTTTCGCATCAGTGCTCCTCGCGTGAGCGGTTCACCGTGCGCAGGTACACGGTGTGGCCGACTGACCGAGCATCTGCGGGAGAGCGTGGGGAATCAATCAAGGTAGCTATCCGTAGCCCTACGGCTTTAATGACCCGGAGCGGAGGAGACCTCGGCCACAGCTTCTATGTAAACTGTCATAGAAACTGCTGTACTCAAGACGCCGCAGGATCCACCTCATCGGGGAGGCTGTGATGGGCGCAGACACACGAGGACCGCTTCGCAAGGGCGGACCCGAACTGGCCACTCGAGACGTTCGTCGGCTCACCGTCGCCAACGTGCTGATGCTGGTGTTGATGGTCCTGCACGACCTCGATCACGTCCGCCAGGCGGTGGCGTGGAACTACTCGATCCCGCTGCCGTTGTTGCTGGCCAACATGATTGTCTACGTGCCCAACGCCGTGGCCTTGTTCCTGATCCTGCGCCGCGATCGACGCGCCGCGTTCGTGACACCCTTCGCCGGTGCGGCGATCCTGATCGGCTTCAGCGTGGTCCACCTGATCGGCGCCCCTGCGTTCCTCGGGGTCTGGGCCACCCCGTTCACACAGCTCCATGTGGACATCTGGACCTGGGTCATTTTCGGGCTGACGTTGGCAGGCTGCGTTCCCGCCCTGATCGGCGGCCCAGTCGTACTCCGGCGAACCGCCAGTTGACTCGAACCCCGCCGCTAACCCCCAGCCGGGATCACGGTAAGTCACCACACGCGGCGCCGGGGAATGGGACACTCCCTGTGTGAGGTGGACAAAGGACGCGCTGTGGGCAGGCGTGGTGCTGGCCAGCGTCCTCGTGCTGACGCTCCTGCAGCCGGTGCTGACCCAGCGGACGTGCTGTGCGCTCGAGGAACCGCTCACCCTGCCCGGACTTGTCCTGATGGTACTGACATGTGCGACGCTGGTCTTCCGGCGGCGGTTCCCGGTGTGGGTCGCCATCGGCACCATGGTCGGCTGTGGGATCTACTACCCCTTCACGGGCAGCGCCGGACCGCTGCTGGCGACCTTCGTCATCGCGCTGTACTCCGTCGCCGCGACCGGACGGCTCCTCGTCGCGATCGCGATCGCGGCAGTCGCGATGGCCGGGATCGTGTTGGGAGAGGCGGCCAGCCCGACCCGGCATCTGGACAACATCGCGATGTTCATGCTCGTGGGATGGCTGGTCGCGGTGATCGCCCTGGGGGAGGTGAGCCACAGCAGGCGGGCGCTGGTCGCCGAGGCCGAGAAACGGGCCACATCGGACGAACGGCTGCGGATCGCTCGGGAACTGCACGACGTCCTCGCGCACAACATCTCCCTGATCAACGTGCAGTCCAGTGCCGCGTTGCACCGCCGAGGCCAGGAAACCGAGGCGCTGACCGCGATCAAACAGGCAAGCAAGGACGCGCTGGTGGAACTCCGAGCCACGCTCGGGATGTTGCGTCAGGTCGACGAACAGGCGCCGACCGCCCCGCCCGGCCTCGGCCAGCTCGGTGACCTTGTCGAGCGGACCAGGGCGACCGGGCTGGCGGTGACTGTCGACGGCGAGACGCGGCCGGTGCCCGCCGAGGTCGACCTGGCCGCGTACCGGATCATCCAGGAGGCATTGACCAACGTGACCAGGCACGCGTCCGCGCGGACGGTGACCGTGCGGATCCACTACGGCGACAAGGACATGCGGGTGCAGGTCGACGACGACGGACGCGGCGGGGAAGTGACCGTGGGCAACGGGATCAGGGGAATGACCGAACGGGCCCGGTCGGTCGGCGGCGAGCTCACCGTCGACGGTGACGCCACCGGAACGCGGGTCTCGGCGCGCCTGCCAATCGGGGGCGAACGGTGATCACGGTCCTGCTCGCCGACGACCAGCGGCTCGTCCGCGCCGGATTCAAGTCCATTCTGGACGGCGAGGACGACATCGACGTGGTCGCCGAGGCCGCCAACGGCACCGAGGCCGTCGCGCGGACCCGCGCGGTCAAACCGGATGTCGTGCTGATGGACATCCGCATGCCCGAACTGGACGGGCTGGCCGCCACCCGCGAGCTCGTCAAGCACTCAGCCGCCAGGGTGATCATCCTGACCACGTTCGACCTCGACGACTACGTCTACGGCGCCCTGCGTGCCGGGGCGAGCGGTTTCCTGGTCAAGGACACCGAGCCGATGGAACTCATCCACGCCGTGCGTGTGGTCGCCAGGGGAGACGCGCTGCTCGCCCCGACCGTGACCCGCAGGCTGATCGCCGAGTTCGCGGGCCGCGTCGACCGGCCGTCGCCCAGTCCACGGCTGAACTCGCTGACCGAGCGCGAACGGGAGGTGATGATCCTCGTCGCCGCGGGCCTGTCCAACGACGAGATCGCCGCGAAACTCGTGCTCAGCCCGGCGACCTCGAAGACACACGTCAGTCGGATCATGACCAAACTGGACGTCCGCGACCGCGCGCAGCTCGTCGTCCTCGCCTACGAGTCGGCGATGATCACGCCTGGGTGGATGTCAACCCGGGATGTAAGGGATCGCCAGTAGGGAACAACTCCGGTGGTACGCGCAGTGCCCGCTTCGGCGTGACGACCACAACCTGGTGTGTAGCCGACTCTTTGCGGCGTGAACACACAGAAACTCAGCCGCTTCGAACGGCTGGCGGGTTGGTCGCGACGGCACCGCTGGCTCGCCGTGATCCTCTGGGTGGTGGCGCTGGCCGGGATCACGTTCGCCTCCCAGGCGGTCGGCAGCGACTACCACAACGACCACACCATGCCGGGGACCGAGTCCCAGCAGGTCGCCGACATGTTCCAGGGCCGTGAGTCGGTCGACACGATCCAGGTCGTCGCCGAGGGTGACCTGGCGAAGTTCCCGGCCGTGCTGGACAAGCTCCGCGGCCTGCCGCACGTCGCCACCGTCGGGGAACCGCAGGCAGGTGACGGTATCGCGTTCGCGACCGTCGCACTGGACGCGAAAGGCGTCCCGGTGGAGGACGTGCGCCGCGTCATCGACACCGCCCAATCCACGGATCTGCGCGTGGAACTCGGCGGCGAACTCGTCCGGGGCGCCGAGGAAACAGCGGGCGGTGGCGCGGAGGGCGCCGGGATGCTGGCCGCACTGGTGATCCTGGTGCTGATGTTCGGCTCGCTGCTGGCCGCGGGCCTTCCGCTGATCACCGCGGTGTTCGCGGTCGGCACCACGGTCGGGATCATCATCCTGGCCTCGCACCTGGTCGACCTGCCCGACTACGCCCCGCCGGTGATGATCCTGGTCGGGCTCGGTGTCGGCGTCGACTACGCGCTGCTGATCTTCGCCCGGTACCGCAGCGAGTTGCTCGCGGGCCGCGACCGTGACACGGCCGCCACCAGGGCACTGGACACGGCGGGCAGGTCGGTGCTGTTCGCCGGGGCCACGGTGATCATCGCGTTGCTGGGGCTGTTGGCACTCGGGCTCGGCTCGTTGCAGGGGCTCGCACTGGCCGTGACACTGACCGTCCTGTTGACACTGGTCGCCTCCTTGACGCTGCTGCCCGCTCTGCTGTCCCTGCTGGGCAAGCGAATCGAGAAAGCGGTGCGGCGCAGGGCGCACAAGCCGCACGGCGACCGCTGGCGAGCGTGGGCGGCGGGGATCCAGCGCCGTCCGTGGCCCGCGCTGGTGCTCGCCGTCGCTGCGCTGGCCGCGTTGTCGCTGCCCGCGTTGGGGATGCGCCTGGGCTTCGCCGATGCGGGGACCGAGGCGTCGAGTTCGACCAGCCGCCAGGCGTACGACCTGCTGGCGAAGGGATTCGGCCCCGGCTTCAACGGTCCGCTGGTCGTCGTGGCCCGTGGCGAGCAGCAGCCGGGGCTGCCGCAGGTGCTGGCCGACACGCCTGGCGTGGCCAAAGTCCTGCCACCGCAGCAGACCCCGAACGGGACCGTGGTCATGCTCTACCCGACGAGCGCGCCGCAGGACGAGGCGACCCACGACCTGGTCACCCGGCTGCGCACCGACGTCCTGCCCACGTTGTCCGGCAGCACGTTCCTGGTCGGCGGCGCCACGGCCGCGGCCGACGACTACGCCGAGGCGGTCAGCGACCGGTTGCCGTTGTTCGTACTGGTCGTGGTCGGCCTCTCGGCGCTGCTGCTGATGGTGGTGTTCCGGTCGATCCTGATCCCGCTCAAGGCCGCCGTGCTCAACCTGCTCAGCATCGGCGCGGCCATGGGCGTGGTCACCCTGGTGTTCGGAGATGGCCTGTTCGGCGTCCAGTCGGGACCGGTCGAGGCGTTCGTGCCCGTGCTGATCTTCGCGATCGTGTTCGGCCTGTCCATGGACTACGAGGTGTTCCTGCTGTCCAGGATGCACGAGGAGTGGCGCAGGACCGGCGACGCGGCACACGCCGTCCGCGAGGGCATGGCGGGCACCGGCGGCGTGATCACCGCCGCGGCCGCGATCATGATCGTGGTGTTCGGCGCGTTCCTGTTCAGCCCGGACCGGATGCTGCAGCAGTTCGGCCTCGGCCTCGCGGTCGCCGTCCTGCTCGACGCGGTCGTGATCCGGTGCCTGATCGTGCCCGCGGTGATGCGGCTGTTCGGTTCGGCGGCGTGGTGGCTGCCGCGTCCCCTCGTGCGACGCCTGCCCCGCGTGGCGCTGGAACACGCCTGACCGGCGGCAGAAATACCCACCCGGAGGAACGGGAGTTGTGACTACCGTCTGCGGGTGCGGAGAAGTAGTGCACGCGGGGAATCAATGGGGTCCGCGGAACGGGAACTGCTCAGGACGGGCCTGCGGTACGCCCTCGGACTGAGGCTGGTCGTGGTCGCCATGGCCAGCCTGGTTTCCCTGCTGCTGGAACCGGCGCCGCGGCCCGTGGTCGCGGCCGTCGTCGTGTTCGCACTCAACGGCTGGAACGCCTGGTACGCCTACCGGAGACTCCGTGGCGGCGGCATCGTGCTGACCGTCGCGGACGTCACGGTGGTGTGCGCGGTCTGCCTGAGCCAGGTGTGGACCGCCACTCCCGAGACCTCCTCGGCCATGACCTGGGTCCTGGTGGCCGCCGAGATCACGGTGGTGGCCTACCCGTGGCAGATCGGCGGGAGCGCCCTCGCGGCAGCCACGGCGGTGATCATGGGCGCGTACCTGGCAGGCGGGGCACTGGCCACACCGGGGGAGTGGGCCGCGACCGTTCCGGTCCAGCTCTGGATGGTCATGGAGGCGGCCCTTTCCTTTGCCCTGTACCGGTTCGTCCGACGCGGGGCGCGCAGCGCCGACCGGCTGGTGGCCCGCAACGAACAGCTGCGCATGCAGGCGGCCGTCGCGTCGGCCCGGCGTGACGACGAACGGGAGTATCTCGCGGCGTTGCACGACACGGCCTCCGCGACGCTGCTGATGGTCGGCGCGGGCGTGGTGGCACAGCCGGAACGTTGGCTGTCCGAGCAGGCCGCGCGTGACCTGGAGGTGATCCGCGGCAGGGAGGACATCCCGGCCGGTCAGGTCGACCTGCTGGACATGCTGCGCGGAGTCAGCGACCGCACCCCGCTGGCGATCCGCTGGCAGGCGCCGCGCACGCTGACCGTTCCCGCCGTCGTCGCTATCGCCTTGTCCCGTGGCACAAGGGAAGCGCTGACAAACGTGGTCCGGCACGCCGAGGTCGGCGAGGCCGAGGTGCGGGTGCGCCGCGACGGCGACACCGTCACCGTCGACGTCGTCGACAACGGCCGCGGATTCGACGCCACCAGCGTTCCGGACAACCGCTACGGCGTGGCGCGCTCGCTCGTCGAGCGGATGTCCCGCATCGGCGGGAACGCCGCCGTCACCAGCCAGCCGGGACACGGCACCACCGTGCGCCTGGAAAGCCCGGTGACCGTCGGCGGATCCAGCGGCGGTGACGCCGACATCATCGCCACCCGGTTCGTGCGCGGCCTGCGCTGGGCGCTGGTGGCGATGAACCTGGTCATCCTCTACGGCCTGGACCTGCCGAAACTGCTCAGCAGTACGGACGCGTACACGTCGGTCGCGGCGCAGTACCTCACGCTCGGCGTCGGCACGTTCGTCTCGGTGTGGGCCGGGTTGTCCACCTGGCGCGGGGCCGCCCGGATCCCGTGGCGGTGGCCGCTGGTGGTGCTGGTGTTCGCCGTGTCGGTGCTGGCCACCCTGACCGTGCTGCCGGAACGACGGCTGGGGATAGCGCACTGGTCGGAAGGTGATGTGGCGTGGTCACTGGCCCTGCTGTTGCTGGACGAACGCGCGCTGGTCTTCGTCAGCGTGGTCGTCCTCCAGTACACGATGACGTTCGTCCATGTGGCTGTCGGCGGCACCAGCGCGGTGACCGTCGCGGGCGCGGTGAACGCCACCGTGGTGGTGTTGGCATACCAAATGGCCGTCGGCATGATCGCGACCGTGCTGCGCGGTATCGCGGTGTCGGCGGCACGCATCGCCCGTGACGAAGAGGAACTGCGCACCTCGGAAGCGGTGGCCGACCAACTACACAACGACCGCAAGGAACGCTACGCCGTGGTCGCCGACACGACCGCGCCGCTGCTGGCGGGCCTGGCCTCCGGCGAACTCGATCCCGGCGCCTCGGCTGTGCGCCGCCGGTGTTCGCTGGACGCGGCCAGGATGCGGCGGCTGTTCGCGGAAGGCGCGTCCGATCCGTTGTTGCACGAACTGCGTGGCTGCATCGAACTGGCCGAACGAAACGGAGTGTCGGTCCGGTTCGCCGAACGCGGGGACCGCCCGGCCGTGCCGTCCGACGCCCGCCGGGCGCTGACCGAACCGGCCGTGGCGATGCTGCTGACAGCGGCCAGCATGGCCCGTGTCACCGTTGTGGGAACAGGGGATTCGGTCACGGTGAGCGTGGTGTCCGACTCGCCGCCCACCGCTGTGCCGTCAGTGGACGTCCCCGGGATCACGTCGTCGACAGTGTGCAGCGGCCCGCAGGTCTGGGTCGAGATGACCTGGCTGGGGGTGGTTGCGGCTGAGGCATGATCCCGCAATCCCAGGACATGACGAGAGGCCACTGACATACTGGCCCGCATGGGGATGAACGTCGTCGTCACCGACGCGACACCCGCGGGCACACAGACAGCCCGTGTCCTGCTGGAAGACGTGCCCAATCCGGTGACACTCAGGGACCTGATCCGCCACCGCGTGCGGGAGGAAGTCGCGCGGTTCAACGCGAATCCGGTCGAGAGGTTCAACGGCCTCGTGGCCCCGGCCGACGCCGAATGGCAGCTGAACGGCTACCAGCTGCGCAAACCGCGCGTGCTCGACTGGGAGAAGCAGGCCAAGGTGGCGCTCCACTCGTTCGCGCACAACGGTTTCTTCGTGTTCGTCGGTGACCGGCAAGTCGAGGACCTCGACGAGGAGCTGACGTTGGCCGAAAGCGATGAGGTGAGTTTTGTCAGGCTGGTCCAGCTTGTCGGAGGATGACCGCGCCGAGTGGCAGGAACATCAGGACCGGGCCGGTGACCTCGTGTTCCGGGGTGAGCACGGTCCGCACTGGTGGCCTGACGAGAGGGTCGCGGAGCTGTCGCCGGAACGGCTCGGGTCCATGCTCATGCTGACTGTGCGGATGTTCGTCGGGACTACGGGGCTGTCCGGCTGGGCTCTGCGGGAGTCGGTGGCGGGGTTGCTGCGTCGGCCGTTGTCGGTGACCGACGACGACGCGTTGCTGGCGGCTCGTACCGCTGTGCGAGCTGTGCGGAACTGGCAGGCCGTTGTGCCGTTGCGGATCGCGGAAGTGATGCTGCGTCAACGGTTCGGGCCGGTGATCACGGACGAGGCGGCGAGCGACGCGGCCCGTGCGATGATCGACTTCATCGCCGGGGACCAGTCCCTCGCCTCCGAAGGCAGTTCGCTTCGGGCGCGGCTGCGCAAGATGCTGCCGGTCGAGGGGCTTGACCTGTCGGTGATCGCCCGGGGCGACGGCTGGGCGGAGGCTGTGCTGCCGCGTCTGACCGACGGGTCGCACGACACCGAGGCGGCGGCCATGGTGCTGAGCCAGCTGGCGAGTGCGACCGGCAGCAAACCAACCAAGGGCTGGGCATCGGAGACCGCACGTCTGCTGGAGTCCGAGTCCGCCGTGGCGGTACTGCGACTGCTGGTCGAGCGGCTCGTCGACGCGCCACCGCTGGTCGTCAACGGCTACTACGACGTGGTGCTCAAGGACGGCAACGGCGACCTCGTCCGGGCCGCGCTGTGGGCGACCACCTCGCAGGCCGCGTCATGGGTGGTGCCTGCCTTGTCGGCGATCGCGACGCGTTCGGGGAACATTGAAAGCCAGAAGGTGCGGAACGCTGCGATCTACGCGCTCGGCAGGCTCGGCGCCGTCCGTGAACTGTCCGCTTTGGACGCGAAGACGCGGGACAACGGGGTCCGCAAAAGAATAGCGGCCGCGTTGACCGATGCCGGTGCGGCACAAGGACTCTCACCGAGTCAGGTGCTGGAGCGCATGGTCGACGACGGTGGCCTCGGCGAGGATGGCGCAGTCGAGTTCACGAGCGGCTCGGTCACGGCTCGCGCGACGCTCACCGCGGACCTGTCGGTCACCGTCGCCTGGCGCGGCCCCACGGACTGGGGGAAGAAGCCACCAGCGGAAGCCGAGACCACGGACGTCAACGCGATCAAGCGCCGGGTGACTGAGCTGCGCCGACTGGTGGCGCAGGAACGCCGCCGCGTGGAAGGCCTGTTCGCGGAGGACCGCGGCTGGGACATGGCCGACTGGCGCCGGTACTACCTCGACCACCCGATCACCGGCCGGATAGCGGCGCGCCTGCTGTGGCGTTTCGGCGACGTGACCAAGCTCGGCGCGGACGCCGACCTCCCGGCCGACGGTCCGGTTCGGCTGTGGCATCCAGCGCGCGCGAGCCTCGACGAGGTGACGGCCTGGCGGGACTGGCTGGTCGACCACGAGCTGCGGCAGCCCTTCAAACAGGCCTACCGCGAGGTCTACCTCCTCACCGACGCCGAGCGTGGGACCGGCACGTACTCCAACCGGTTCGCCGCGCACGTGCTGCACTACAACCAGGCCTTCGCGTTGTTCAAGGAACGCGGCTGGGGCGCCAACTACCTCGGCCCGTACGACGGCGGCTACGAGGGCCACGCCCGGCGGGAGTTCCGCGACGCGGGCATCACCGCCGTGTTCACGCACTTCGCCGTGGACCAGGTCCAGGATGGGTCGCCGAACCTGTGCACCACCGACAGGGTGTGGTTCCACCGCACCGCTGGCCGGGCGAAAACGCCGCTCCCGCTGGACGAGGTGCCGCCGTTGGTGTTCTGCGAGGCGATGCGGGACGTGGACCTGTTCGTCGGTGTCGCCTCGATCGCACTGGACCCGAACTGGGCCGATCGCGGCGACGACCCACATCTGGGCTACTGGCACCAGGTGTCCTTCGGCGAGCTCACCGCCCGCGCCCAGATCCGCCGCGAGGTGCTCGCCCGGATCCTGCCCAAGCTGAGCGTCGCGGGCCGGGTCGAGTTGGCCGACCGGCACGTGCTGGTACACGGCAGACTCGCCGACTACAAGATCCACCTCGGGTCGGCGAACATCCTCATCCAGCCCGGTGACCGCTACCTGTGCATCGTGCCGAGGAGCGGCATGGGCAAGAAGGTGATGCTGCCGTTCGACGGCGACGACGTGCTCAGCGTGATCCTGTCCAAGATCGCGCTGCTCGCCGCCGACCACAGGATCACGGACACGTCCATCCTGAACCAGATAGGGTCGGCTGGGTGATCGACAAGATCGTCCACCGTTACCTCGCGGTCGCCGATCGGCTGCTGCCCGGCCGGATCAGCGGCTTCTACCTGGTCGGCTCGGCCGCGCTCGGCGCGTGGCACCCCGAGGTCAGCGACATCGACTTCGTCGCGATCGCGACGGCGGACCCAGCCCGGTTGCGTGCGCTGCACCTGCTCGGCAACGCTGTGACGGCCGGGCGTGCGCTGGTGAAACGTCAGCCGCACATCCCGCACACCATGAACGGTGTCTTCGTCGCCCCGCAGGACATCACCAAGCCCGTCACCGAGATCCGGCCGATCGCGTCGCACAGCGGCAGGAGGTTCACCGTCGGCCGCGGCTTCGACGTCAACCCGGTGATGTGGAAGTTGTTGCTGGACAAAGGAATAACCGTACGGGGGGCCGCGCCTGCCACGCTCGGGCTCGATCCGGAGCCGGACAGGCTGCGGCAGTGGAATCTCGACCAGCTCAACGGCTACTACCGCTCGTACGCCGAGCAGTGCCTGTCCACCACGCCGCCGTGCAAGCCGCTGCCGCCGGTGCACGCGGTGGACGCGCGTGTCACCAATCCGCCACGCCTGCACTGCACCGCCGCGACCGGCGAGGTCATTTCCAAGGACGATGCCGTGCGCTACGCCCTGGACACGTTCGGTGTGCGTGTCCACGATCTGACAAGCCCCAGGCAGGTGGGTGAATTCATCCTTGAGGTGATTGACGACGCCAACCGGGAGTCTTTCGGCCGCCTCGGACGTTGAACGGGTATGCCCGTTTTGATCCTGTTGTTGCTGGCCATGGCCGTCGAGATCACCGTACTGGTGCTGATCGGCTCGGCGATCGGTGTGCTGCCGACGATCCTGCTGGTCGTCGTGGCCACGGTGCTGGGTGTCGTGCTGCTGCGCCGCGAGGGGATGCGGGCGCTGACGGCGTTCCAGTCCAAGGTCCGGTCCGGGCAGCCGCCGCAGGGCGAGATGCTCGACGGCGTGCTGATCGCCGTCGCCGGGATCCTGGTCGTGCTGCCCGGGTTCGTCAGCGACGTACTGGCGATCGCCCTTTTGTTCCCGCCGACACGGGCGTTGGTCCGCAAACGCGTGCTAAAACGGGCTGAGGCGCGTGCGCGTCGCTACCGCGAGGACGGTCCCAACCAGGTCTTCATCATCGACGCGCAGCAGTGAGCGCTCCAGCGACAAGCAGTGACAAGAGGGGCATATGACCGTCAATCGCCAGGTCCGGCTGCGGTTCGAATCCGGCGCTGTCGAGGCGCAGACGCACGTCAACCTGTCCGCGGTCCGCAGTGACGGCCGGTATCTGTGGATCGCGGGTGACGAGACCGCGACCGTCGAGCGGCTGACCGCGGACGAGATCGGCCGTCCCACGGAGTACGCCGAACACGTGACGTTCCCGCTACCGGACGTGATCAAGCTGCCCGGACAGGCAGACGAAGAGGTCGATGTCGAGGGCCTCACCCGCGTCGGCCCCTACCTCTGGGCGGTCGGGTCGCACAGCGCGAAGCGCAAGAAGCTCAAGCGTGAACACTCGGACGCCAAGTCGGCCAAGCGGCTGGCGAGTGTCAGCTCCGAGCCGTCGCGCCGGGTGCTCGCCCGGCTGGCGATCGAGGACGACGAGCCGGTGGCGCGCACCAGCGAGGGCCACACCAGCGCCGCGCTGGGCAGCCCCGGCCTGATCGACCTGCTCGAAGACGACGACCACCTAGCGCCGTTCCTCGCCATTCCGGGCAAGGACAACGGGTTGGACATCGAGGGCATCGCGGCCGCCGGTGAACCGGGGCAGGAGCGGGTCTTCCTGGGCCTGCGCGGCCCGGTGCTGCGCGGCTGGGCGGTGATCCTGCAGCTGGCGCCGAGGGCCGACGGCAACGAACTGGAGCTGGAGAAGCTCGACGGCGACCGGTACGTCAAACACTTCCTCGACGTCGACGGTCTGGGCGTGCGGGACCTGTGTGTGCACGGCGACGACCTGCTGATTCTCGCCGGACCGTCGATGGACCTGGACGGGCCGGTGCGGATCTACCGCTGGCGTGACGCCGCCGACCTCAGGACCGCGGACGTCGTGCACCGTGACGAGTTGGAGCTCGTGCTGGACCTGCCGTACGGCGAAGGCGACGACCACGCGGAGGGAATCGCGCTGCTGCCGGACAACGAACTGCTCGTGGTCTACGACAGCCCGTCGCGGGCGCGGCTCACCGAACCCGGTGTCGTGCTGGCGGACGTGGTAAGCCTTCCCGTGTGAAGGTCCCCGACCGGGTGCGCTGGGCCGTGGAGGTCGTCGATCCCGGCCCGGCCGAACACATCATGGAGATCGGCTGCGGTCCCGGTGTGGCCGCGGCCCTGGTCTGCGAGCGGCTGGCCACGGGGCGGCTGCTGGCAGTCGACCGGTCACCGGTCGCGGCCAGGCGCACGGCCGAGCGCAACGCGTCGCATGTGGACGCCGGACGGCTCGCGGTGCGGCAGTGCGCACTCGGCGACCTCGACGTGCCGGACAGCAGTTTCGACAAGGCCTTCTGCGTCAACGTCAACGTGTTCTGGGTCGCCACCGACCCGGCGAGTGAACTGGCCGTGCTGCGCAACGCGTTGCGGCCAGGCGGGATTCTGCACATCCTCTACGGCGACGGCCCGACCGGTGTCGACCGTGTCACGCCGGTGATCGTGCAAGTACTGCGGGCCAACGGGTTCACCGATGTCGATGTCCTCGCGGGCGAGGGGATCGGGGTGACCGGCCGCTCACCAGACCGGCCGTAGCGCGGGCAGCTCCGGGCCGGACATGGTCCGGATCAGCTTGGTCAGCTCGCCGCGCAGTCCGGTGAAGTTGACCTGCCCGGCCAGTTCCGCCTCCAGCCCGTGCAGGATCCGCCCGGCCACGGTCAGGTGCCGTGTCGCCTTGTCGGTCAGCACGATCAGCTTGCGCCTGCCGCCGTCCGGGTGCGGTCTGCGCGTGAGGTACTCCTTCTCCTCCAGTTCGTCGACGATCTGGCCCGCCGCCTGCTTGGTCACACCCAGCCGGTCGGCCAGTTCGGTCCCGGTCATGCCGGACTTGCGCAGCGCCTGGAACACAGCGCCGTGGATCGGCCTGAGATCCTGGTATCCCGCGGCCCGCAGCCGCGCGACGAACTCCCGCAGAACGAGCTGGAAGCCCATGCCGAGCAGAAACGTGAGCTCGGTCCGGGCCAGTGGGTCCTCGGTCACGCCGCCTATCTTGACACACGTGAGTCAGGTAGCTTTACTCAATAGTGAGTAAAGCTACCTGACAAGCTCGTCGAGGGGGAGAAACCGATGATCGTTGTGGGGTCCGCGCGGACGACCCAGACGCCGAACGCCACGATGGCCAGCCTGGCCACGCCCGGACTGGGCAGCAGGGAACTCAGCGTGTGGAAAGTGAGCATGCAGGCGGGTACCCAGGGACCGGTGCACGCCATCGACCGCGAGCAGGTCTGGGTGACGCTCAGCGGCTCGATCGAGTTCGTTGTGGATGGTGGCGCGAAAATTGTCCGCACCGGACAAGCCGCCATTGTCCCGGCGGGCGAGATGCGCCAAGTGCGCGTCGTCGACGGCCCGGCCGAGGCGCTGGTCAGCATGTCGGCAGGGGGATTCGCCACCGTGCCCGGCTCGGACGAGCGGCATCCGCTGCCGTGGGCGGAGTGACGGCCACTCGTCAGAAGTACACAACATCGGCTGACTTTCGGTGAAACCTCGGTATACGGTCGATCTCGAAGCCGGATACCGGGAGGTCACCTGTGCACGATGATCGGCGGCTGGTCGAGGAGCGGCTGGCTCGGATGCTCACCACGCGCATCGAACCAGCCAAGTACGCCGGGTCTGTTCCGCTGGAGATCGAGGTCTGGCACGTGCCGGACGAGCCGGTGCCGGTGGCCGAGGCACTCGCCGCGGACTACGAGCCGTTCGAGGTGGGGCAGCGATGGGGCGCGCCCTGGTCGACCAGTTGGTTCCGCGTGCGCGGCACGGTTCCCGACGAGTGGCGTGGCCAGCGTGCCGAAGCCGTCATCGACCTCGGCTTCACCAGGGCCCAGGCCGGGTTCCAGGCCGAGGCGCTCGCGCACGACCTGAACGGCCGTCCGATCAAGGGCATCGCCCCGCGCAACGACCACGTTGCGCTGACCGGTGCGGACGTCGGCCTGCTCATCGAGGCGGCGGCCAACCCGGACGTGCTGGCCGGGGGCATGCAGCCGACGCCGATGGGGGACAAGGAAACAGCGGGCAAGGACCCGCTCTACACCTTCGTGGCGGCCGACGTACGGCTGCTCGACGAGGACGTCTGGCACCTGCAGCTCGACATCGAGGTGCTCAGCCAGCTGATGGCCGAGCTGTCCACTTCGGACCCCCGGCGGCACGAGATCCTGCGCGCGCTGGAGCGTGCGCTGGACGCGATCGACGTCGCGGATGTTTCGGGCACGGCGGCGGCCGCGCGGGCCGAGCTCGTCGAGGTGCTCTCCCGCCCGGCGCACGCCAGCGCGCACACGCTGTCCGCGGTGGGCCACGCGCACATCGACAGCGCGTGGTTGTGGCCGCAGCGCGAGACGATCCGCAAGACCGCGCGCACGTTTGCGACTGTCACCGCGTTGGCGCAGGAATACCCGGAGTTCATCTTCGCGTGTTCGCAGGCGCAGCAGTACGCGTGGGTCAAGGAGCACCAGCCGGTCGTCTTCGAACGGATCGCCGCGGCCGTGAAGTCCGGCCAGTGGGCGCCGGTCGGCGGGATGTGGGTCGAGTCCGACGCGAACCTGCCCGGCGGCGAGGCATTGGCCCGGCAACTGGTGCACGGCAAGCGGTTCTTCCTCGACGAGTTCGGCCACGAGTGCGAAGAGGTGTGGCTGCCCGACTCGTTCGGCTACACCGCCGCGTTCCCGCAACTGGCCCGGCTGGCCGGAGCCCGCTGGTTCCTGACCCAGAAGATGTCGTGGAACCAGACCAACAAGATGCCCCACCACACCTTCTGGTGGGAAGGCATCGACGGGACACGCGTGTTCACGCACCTGCCGCCGGTGGACACGTACAACTCCGAGTTCTCCGGCAGGGAGATGGCCTACGCCGTCGCCAACTACCAGGAGAAGGGGCGCGGCACGACCTCGCTCGTGCCGTTCGGGTACGGCGACGGCGGCGGCGGACCGACCCGCGAGATGCTCGAACGCGCCCGCCGCCTGAAGGACCTCGAAGGCACGGCCAAGGTCGTGATCGAGAAGCCACACGAGTTCTTCGCCAAGGCACACGCGGAATACCCGGACGCGCCGGTCTGGTCCGGCGAGATGTACCTGGAGCTGCACCGGGCCACGTACACCTCGCAGGCCCGCACGAAGGCGGGCAACCGCCGCAGCGAGCACCTGTTGCGCGAAGCCGAGCTGTGGGCAACGGCCGCCGCGGTCGCCGGTGACTTCGACTACCCCTACGTTGCCTTTGACCGGCTGTGGAAAGTCGTTCTGCTGCACCAGTTCCACGACATCCTGCCGGGCAGCTCGATCGCGTGGGTGCACAAGGAAGCCGAGGCCAAGTACGCCGCCGTCGCCGCTGAGCTCAACGCGATCACCGACGCCGCCCTCTCCTCCCTGGCGGGCGAGGGGCGGAACGTGCTGGTCTTCAACACCAGCCCGCGGGCCCGTACCGAGGTCGTCAACGGCGTGGTCACGTCCGTACCCGCCTCTGGTGGCGCGGTCGTGGCCGACGTGGGTGCGGCACCGGTTGCCGTCACGGAACGCTCGCTGGACAACGGCGTGGTCAGGGTCGAGCTCGACGACAACGGCCTGCTCACCTCGGTCGTGACGTTCGGTCGTGAGGTGCTCGCCGGGCCGGGCAACCTGCTGCAGCTGCACCCGGACCTGCCGAACTTCTGGGACGCGTGGGACATCGACGCGCACTACCGGCGCAGGCACACCGACCTGACCGGCGTGGACTCGATCACCGTGCTCGACTCCGGCGCACAGGGCGCGATCGAGATCGTGCGGTCGTTCGGGTCCTCGCGGATCATTCAGGTGATCAGCGTCCGGGCGGGCAGCCGCCGGGTGGACATCCGAACCGAGATCGACTGGCACGAGTCGGAGAAGATCCTCAAGGCGGCGTTCCCGATCGACGTGCACGCCGACCGGTCGGCGGCGGAGATCCAGTTCGGCCACGTCCACCGGCCGACGCACACGAACACCAGCTGGGACGCGGCCCGCTTCGAGATCTACGCCCACCGCTGGGTGCACGTGGCCGAACCCGGCTACGGCGTCGCGGTACTGAACGACTCGACCTACGGCCACGACATCAGCCGAGCCTCGAACGACGACGGCACAACCACAACCACCGTCCGCCTGAGCCTGGTCCGCGCGCCCCGCTGCCCAGATCCCCACGCAGACCAGGGAAAGCACGTGCTGACGTACGCGCTGCTGCCGGACGCGTCCATCTCGGACGCCGTCGGCGAGGGCTACGCCCTGAACCTGCCCGTCCGGCACGTCCAGGGCGGCGCGGCCCCGGAACCACTGATCACAGTGGACAGTGACGCTGTCACCGTCGAGGCCGTGAAGCTCGCCGACGACCAGTCCGGTGACGTGGTCGTCCGCCTCTACGAGGCTCTCGGCGGCCGGGCCTCCGCTGTGCTGAGGACCAGTTTCCCCGTGTCCTCGGCCAAGGTCACCGACCTGTTGGAGCGGCCGCTCGCAGATGCCGAGACGACCGCGGCAGGCATTCCGGTGTCGCTGCGGCCGTTCCAGATCCTGACGCTGCGACTGAGCCGGTGATGCGGGAGATTCACACATCGCTACGCCACTATGTCTCACTCAGTCGGCGGTACGACGGCTGGGCGGGCTGGTGGCACCGTCGAACGGACGGGCAGAGGCGAGCAAAGGAGTAGGCATGAACCACTGTGGTTGCAGTTCGTGTACCGGTCCTGGGTGTGGCTGCTGCGGAAGCTGCTGACCTGGTTGTGTGACAGCCCTCGTGCTGTGCGTGGTGTGCACAGTGCGGGGGCTGCGTTGTGTGTGGTTGACAGTGCTTTCAGGGAAGCTTCTTCGGCCAGACGGCTTTGCGCAGGACCGAGGTGAAGGTGTTGGTGGCGGGTTCGATCTCGGCGATGTACTCGTCGAGGCGGTCCGGCCGCCCGGCTGGGTCCGGCTCGGGTGGTTTGCCGGGACTGATCCACGGCACGCCGTCCATCCGGGCGGCGACCTGCCGCCACCAGCCGCTGATCTCCTTGCGCACCTGCTCTTCCTGCTCGGTGGCCGCCGTGATGGCGCGGTTGGCCGCGGTGATCTCGGTGACCACGGTCACCCTGCGCCGCCGTTCCCGCTCGGCCAGCTGCTGCGCCGCCTGCCGGGTGACGTCCAGTATTTCCTTGTACCGCGCCACGGGATCCTGGTTCATGCCGATTCCACGGTGTCGAAGGGGATGATCACGTCCGGTGTGCTGTGCGTCGACTTGTCGAAGAAGATCGCCCGTTTCGGCCGGGGTGACCAGTCGATGACCTGGCCGGCGGCGAGCGAGTTCAGCTCGGATCCCTGCACGTCCAGTGCCACCCACGCGCCGATGTCGTCGACACCGCCGAAGCCGAGGGTGTCCTTGAGCCGTCCGGTTCCGCGCCACCAGCCGAACGTGTGCACGTGGTTGGCCGGGCCGTTCTTCAGCAACGCCCGCAGGTCGTCCAGTCCGCTGCGCATCGCCGGTGGTTCCTTGCGTTCCAGCCACTGGTGCGCCGCGTCCACCGCGAAGAACAGGATGTAGCGCGGCCGTTCGCCGGACACGGGCACGAGCTTGGCGATCTCCTCGCCGGTCCGGTGGTCCACCGAGTGGCCGATGGCGGTGAGGATCTTCGCCAGCCGGGTGACGCGTTCCTGCAGCGCGGGAACGGAACACCAGATACTGAAGTCGCACTCGCCGGGAGAGTGCTTGCGTGCCAGTGAGAACGCCACGCTCTCCATGACCGACAACGCGTCCGCCGTCGCCGTCCCGACCACCGCGAGGTTGCGGCCGGGCACCGCGTCCAGCTCCATCGTCGCGGCACGGCAGCCGACGTTGATGATCTGGCCGAGCAGCGGCCCCGACGGCTCGGCGAAGTCCATCGCGGACCCGAGCAGCGGCTGGTGCGCGCCGTCGAAAAGCCGAGGGGCCGAGGTCGTCCCCGTCTCCCACAGCCGGGCCTGGAGCCGGTCGAACGTGCCCTTCGCCGAGGCGTCCGGCACGTGCGCGACCTGGTTGCCGTGCGGCACACCGGAGTCGTGGTTGATCACCGCGTGCCAGCGCGGCAGGCTGAAGGCCGCGTTGTTGGTCTCCGACAGCACCCGCTTGGCCTTGGGCATGGCGATCCGCAGCGTGCACTGCTCGAACACCGCCGGTTTGCCCCAGAACGCCTCGATACCCGCGATGTCCTGGCTGGCCAGCACCAGGTGGATGCCCTGCGAACGGCCCCGGCGCGCCACGTCCTCCAGCAGCGCGGTGGCCTGCTGCGTGATCCGGTCCCGGCCGCCGAACAACGCCTGGAACTCGTCGATCACCGCGACGATCCGCGGCCAGTGCCCGTCCGGGTCGGCTTCCCGCAACTCCGCGAGCTTGGTGACCTCGTGGTGTTTGGCCGCCTCGGCCCGGCGCGCCAGTTCCTCGGTCAGGAACCGCAGCAGCGCGAGGCCGAACTCGCGGTCGGTGTTGACGTTCACGCCGACCAGCCGCGCCTGCGGCAGCCAGCTCGGGTCCTTGCGGCCGGGTGCCAGCCCCGCGAACGACACACCTTCCTTGAAGTCCAACAGATACAGTTCCAGCTCGCTGGGCGCGTACCGCGCGGCGAACCCGCCGAGCATCGCGTACAGGAAGTTCGTCTTGCCCGACCCGCTGGGCCCGGCGATCAACGCGTGCGGTGTCGCGTCGCCCAGCACCAGTTCGACGGGCACACCGTCGGCGAAACCGACGGGCGCACGCAGCTCGTCGCGCGAGCTGAGCGTGCCCAGTTGGTCCGGCAGTAAATCGTCGAACGTCCGAGGCTTGCCGCGACGGGCGACGAGGTCCTGCGCGATCGCGGTGGCGGCACGGCTGGCCAGGCTGCCGTCCGGCGCGTCGTCCGGACGGAACCGGACACCGGGACCGGTCATGCTCGTGGTCGCGTGCCGCGAGTCGGTGAACGCGATCGTCTCCAGTGGACTGTTCGCCGACAGCGGCACGTCGACGCAGATCAGGCTCACGCCCGCGTCGATCCCGGTCCGCGCCACGCGTTGCAGCTCACGTTGCTGCTCGTCGGGCAGGCGCTCGCCGTTGCCGAACAGCACGACGACGCGCCACGGCTCGACGCGCTCCCCCTTGGCGACGCAGACCGACCGCAACGACGTCTCGCCTTCGCGCATCGCCGCCGCGTGCACGCGGCGGATGTGCCCGGCCATGTCGGCGAGCAGGTCGTCCAGCCTGGTCGGGTCGTGGACGGTGAGTAAACCCGCCGCCGTGAGCGGCTGCAGGTTGGGCAGCGATCCGGTCAGGTGCCCGATGTCCCACAGGTGGACCTTGACAAGACCGGGCCGGAAGTAGCTCATCAGCCGCAGCAGCAACGTCTCGACCAATGAGTCCACAACGGACCGACCGTCCTGGGCCGAGTTCACGCGCAGGTGCGCCCGGTCGAGCAGGGGGATCGCCACCGGGAACTCGTCCTCCCTCGGCGCCTGCTCCACCACGGCCGTGCCGACCCGCCACATCGCCGGTGCGCTGCCGCCGGGGTCCGCGCCGACGCCCCTGTTCAGCCAGTCCGGCCACGGTTTCCCGGCCGCGCCGGGAGCCGCCTCGGCGACGACCGCGCGCAGCCTGCCAGGGCCTTCCGGGTGCCAGCCCTGGTAGAGCTCGTCGCGTTCGGCGATCACCCTGTCCCAGGTCCTGGCCAGCGCGGGCTGGCCGCGCAGCTCGGTGATCTCGGGGTCAAGGCGCGCGGCCGACAGTCCGATGTTGATGATCTTCTGTTCGAACTCCAGCTGGTCCTTCGTGGTCTGTGCGTTCTGGCGACTGGCTTTGGCTGCGCCGAGCGCGAGCCGCAGTGCCTTGCGCAACTCGTCGAGCGCGTCCAGTGCGCGCTGCCGGCGTTCGCCTTTGCCCAACATCTACAGCCTCAGCAAGTAGTCCAGGATCGACTGACGGGCACGGGTGATCAGGTCCGCTGCCACCGACAACTCTGCCATCGCGTGATCCAGTTCGACAGGGTCATACCCGTTCGGGTCCCTGCGTACCGCCACCAGAGTGGATCTCGATTCGGCCAGTAACGGAACCGCCGACCTCGTCGTCGCGCGGGCTTGTTCCAGAGTGAGGCTCACCTCACGCAGCGCACCGGCCAACTCCGAGATCGTCAAAGCCTGCTCGCGTAACCCTCGGCCGAGGAGATGCTGGCCTGGATCGCGGTCGCCGCGCCCTCCAGCGTCTGCAGTGCCTCGGTGAGCAGGCTCTGCGCCTGGGTCACATCGGACTGGCTGCTGCCTTGCGTCGCGGAAAGCAGTGCGTTGCGTGCCTCGTCCAGCTGCATGGAAGCCTGGGTGATCGCCGCGATCCCACTCTGCGACTTCTCGTTGGCCATCGCGATCCCAGCTTTGATTTCCTCAACGCCCGCCATGGCGCCACAAGATACTGTTGATCTCCCTGCGGCCTGAACTCAGGGGGTGTCCAATGATCGGTCAGTCCTCATTGGAGCTGGTCACGGTCGCGACCTACCGCCGGTAACACCGGTATGCGTTTTCCGGCATGTCTCAGGCCAGCTCGACCAGCAACCGGGACACCTCGGCGGCCGAGCTGTCGTCACCGCTGCGCAGGTGGGCCGCCAGCGACTCGGTCAGCAGATCCCTTGCCCGCGCGCGATCCCCGGTACGCAGGAACAACTCCCCAGTGTGCTGTCGCGCGTACGCGGCGCAGTGGTCGTCGCCAAGGTGCTGGAACGTCTCGGTCGCCTCGGTCAGGTGGTCCAGGGCCTGTGCGGGCTCGCGCAGGCCCGCCAGCCGCTGCAGGGCGTGTGCCTCGCGGTGCCGGTCGCCGATCCGCGCGGACAGTTCCCGCGCGCCGGTCAGCCACCGGTCGGCCTCGGCAAGCCGTTGCTGGGCAAGCAGAACCGTGCCGACGGCGATCCTCGCGGCCGCTTCGAGGTGCGGCTTTCCCGCGCGGACGAACACGCGCAGGGCACGCCGGTGGTGGCCGAGCGCTGCCGGGTAGTCGCCGTGGATCCGGGACGTCGTGCCGATTCCGGCGTGCGCGATGCCGATCCCGGTGTCGTCCCCGGCCTCGGTGAACAGCCGCAGTGCCTGACGGGTGGAGGCCTCGGCGTCGGCGTAGTGGTCCCGGTAGAGTGCGACCTGTCCCTGGTTGCGGAGGATGATCGCCTCGCCGTGCCGGTCGCCGGCGTCCCTGGCGCCCCGCAGCGCGATCTCGTGCGAACGCTGCCAATCCCCGTGCCTGCCCCGAAGGTCGAAGTAGGGCGCGGCCATGGCGGGGATCCGCCAGGCGTGCCGCTGCAGGTGCAGGCGCTCGGCAAGGTCGAGCACCGCCGAGATCGACGGCATCTCCGCGTCGAACCACGCGGCCGGATCACCCGCGCTGATCAGGGCGTTCTCGTGGGGTGGAAGGACTCCGAAGAAAGCGACCGGCATGCGTGCGGCCGCGTGTGCCGCCCGCGCGAGGTAGCCGTCGAGCACCCGGCGCGCGGCGGTCTGTAATTCACGACGGGACTCACCGGACAGTCGTTCTGTTGCGTAACACCGGAACAGGTCGGGCATCCGGTACCGGACTGTGCCGATTGTGTCCACTGATGCGGCGAACAGGTTGGCATTGACCAGAGTGTCCGCGATGTCGTCGGCGTCCGGCTGTCCCAGCACGGCCGCGAGCGCCCAGCCGGGGAACGACACCGGGCCGAGCATGCCCGCGAACCGGAACGCCCGTGCCGCGGTCGGGGACAGCCGGAGGTAGCTGTCGGTGACGCTGGTCCGCACGGCCAGGCTTCCGGCGGTCAGCTCATCGAGCCTGCCGCGTTCGTCCGCCAGCCGCTGTGCCGTCACGCGCAGCGGGACGGACCGCCGCGTGGCGATCTTGGTTCCGGCGACCCGGACGGCCAGCGGCAGGTTGCCGCACGCCCGCAGGATTTCCAGCGCCTGAACGGGTTCGGCAGCGACCCGGCCCGGTCCGGCCACCCGTGTCAGCAGTTCGTGCGCCTCGGCGTCGGCCAGCTCGCCGATGTGGACGGTGACGGCGCCGGTCAGCTCCGGCAGCCACATCCGGCTGGTGACCACCACCGCGGACCGGCCCGACCCCGGCAGCAGCGGCATGGCCTGTGCCGCGTCGGCCGCGTCGTCGAGCACCACCAGAATCTCGCGACGCGCAAGAACCGACCGGTACCGCGCTGCCCGTTCGTCGAGCGTCTCCGGGATGTCGTTGACTCCCAACGACTTCAGTAAGCACAGGAGCACGTCGGCCGGATCGCGGTCACCGAGGCGCACGTGCAGCTGTCCGTCCGGAAAGGACGAGGCGATTCTGTGTCCGATATGGACGGCCATAGTGGACTTACCGGCGCCCGGTGGTCCGGTCAGCACGACCGCCGACGGCCTGGTGGCGAGGTGGCGTTCGACGTCGTCGACGATGTCCGCGCGACCGGTGAAGTCGGGGATGGCGAGCGGCAGCTGGCAGACCGGGAAGACGCTCGACTGGATCTCCTCGCGGGCGGTACGCAGTCGCGGCCCCGGCAGCGTGCCCAGTTCCTCAGCCAGTACGCGTTCGGCCTCCCGGTAGGCCCGCAGGGCCTCGGCGGGCCGTCCCGCGCCGTGCAGCGCCTGGACGAGCCGCCGCCAGAGCTCCTCACGCAACGGGTGCTCGGCGAGCAGGCCACGCAAGTCGGCGATGGGCACGACCGGGCTGCGTTCGATCACCGACAGCCGCAACTCCTCCAGCCGGGCCAGCGTCGGCTCCCACACCGGGCTGCGCGGCAGATCCGACAGCGCGGGACCGCGCCACAGCGCAGAGGCCCCGGCCAGGTCGCCGTCGCGTGCCCTGGCCTCGAACGTGGTCATGTCGAGCTCGGCCGGGTCGAGGCAGACCTGGTAGCCGCCGGGTCTGGTGCACACTCGCGCGCCGATCTCCGCCCGGAGGGCGTGCGCGTAAGTGCGGACATTCGCAACGGCCGACCGGGGCGGCGAACCGGGCCACAGAACGTCGACCAGTGTGTCCACACCGACCGTGGTGTTGGGTTCAAGCAGCAACGTGGCCAGCAGCATCCTCGGTTTCCGCCCGCCGAGTGCGGCCGGATGCCCGCCGACACCGACCTCCAAGGGGCCGAGCACGCGGAACGCCATGTCGGAGCTGTCCACGGCAAACTCCCAGAACGACAGCGCAGTGGGTGAGCGAACGCCCCGATGGTAAATCCTTGACCACCCAACGGCCTAGAGTTGGTTACCGATTCACCGCGTGGCCGGTTTCCCGCAAGGTCCAGTTCGGCCCCGAGTTGGTCAGGCGCGTGACCGACAGGGGAGCGACGTCGATTCGCCAGAACGCCTGCACCGGTGCGTTCAACGCGTGTACGACCGCCGCGCGCGCGACCGCCGGATGCGTCACCGCGGCGACGCGTTCCCCGGTGCCGCGCAACCCTTCGAGCCATTCGCCGACGCGGGTCAGCACGTCCTGTACGGACTCGCCGCCGTGCGGTGCCGCCGAGGGATCGGCCAGCCACGAGAAGTCCGTGATCTCGCCGAGGGGACGTCCGCGCCACCGGCCGAAGTCCAGATCGGCCAGCGCCGGTTCGACGACGGCGTCATGCCAGCCGAGTGCCGTCGCGGTCTGACGGCAGCGCCGCTCGGGTCCGAGGCCGAACCGGGTGCACCGCCCCAGCTGTACTGCCAGTGTTTCGCCTGGTCGTTCCAGCGATTCGTCGTCGGGAAATGTCGTACCACGAGTCGCGGCCGTGGGGGCGTGACTGATCAACACGACCTTCGTGGAGGCATTCGGGTGAGCAGCCTCTCCTGGCGTTGACACGATCTCTGGCTCCTGCCTACGGTCCTCTGGCCATTCGTCGGAGTAAGCCGGTGAGAATCCGGCACGGTCGCGCCACTGTATGCGGGTAACCCATCCGCAAGTCAGACACTCCGGCGGCCACGAAAGCCCCAGGGGTCGCGTCAGCCCGAGGAGGTCACACCGGTGACTACCGAAGCAATTTCCGTACCGGTTCCCATCCGCATTCCCATCCGAACGATCCTGCCGTGGGCGGTGTTCTTCGCGATCGTCGCGTTGTTCCTGCTCTACTTCGTCGGCAGCGCACAGGGTGCCGTCATCGCCGGACCGGACAACCTCATGCACGAGTTTGTCCACGACGGACGCCACCTGCTCGGCTTCCCTTGCCACTGAGCGAGCGCGGCCGACCCATGAAAATCGGAAACCTTCTTGTCCGGGGCATGCTCGCCGGACTGTTCGCCGCCGTGCTCGCGTTCGCCTTCGCGTCGATCTTCGGTGAACCGCAGGTCGACAACGCCATCGCGATCGAGGAATCCCAGGCCGCGCCAGCCCCCGGTTCGGAGACACAGGCCGGACACGAGCACGATGCGGCGGAAGAGGAACTCGTCAGCCGGGGCGTGCAGAGCACAGCGGGCCTCGCGGTGGCGACGGGCATCTACGGTCTCGCGTTCGGTGGGCTGTTCGCGTTGGCCTTCGCCTTCGCCTACGGCCGGATCGGCAACATCGGCGCCCGTGCGACCGCCGGTGTGCTGGGCGTCGGGGCGTTCCTGACCGTGTTCTTCGTGCCGTTCCTGAAATACCCGGCCAACCCTCCGGCGGTCGGCCGTCCCGACACCATCGACGAACGGACCACCTGGTACTTCGTGCTGGTGCTGATCTCGGTCGTCGTCGCGATCGTGGCGACCGTGCTGGCCCGCCGGCTCCAACCGCGCCTCGGTGGCTGGAACTCGGCGCTCGTCGGTGTGCTCGGCTACGTCGTGGTGCTTGCCGTGGCCGCGGCGCTGCTGCCCAAGATCAACGAAGTGCCCGGCGGATTCCCGGCAAGCCTGTTGTGGAACTTCCGGATCGCCTCTCTGGGCACCCAACTGATCCTGTGGGCCGGGATTGGACTGCTTTTCGGCGCTCTCACCGAGCGTCGCGTTCGGCGTGTCGCACAAGTCGGCGCATCATAGACCGCTGACCTGCGGATTCGCACCCCCCTTTGCCGCAAGGCCCCCTAACTCTGGTTAGGGGGCCTATTCCTGTGTCAGGCGTCACGTTTGGTGACGTACGATGGGGGCAGGCGATACGGGGATCGCTCGAATGGAGCAACAGGCGAAGACAGGGGTATAGGGGATCTGTAATGACAACGATGACTCAACCGGCTCCGGCCTGGCTGCGTGAGCTGGCCGCGGCCCGAGCCCACTACGAGGAAAACTTCGGCTGGCCGGTGGCCGTCCAGGTCGGTCAGCGCCAGCTGGCCGTGGCCCTCGGTCAGGTACTCGACGCGATCACCATGCCTGCCGACCTGGCGGATCAGGTGCATCGGCAACTGGGCATCGCCATGCTGGCAGGCCCGGTCATCGTCCACCCGGATGGCGGGCGGTGGACTTTCCTCACCCAGGCCGCGACCATGATGCGTGGGGACGTCGTGGACGGGCTGGACGGGCACGAGGTACGCCACGCGGGGGCGGGCGCGTACACGGTCGTGCCGACCGAGTCCGGCGACGGGGGATGGCGCTGGATCAACGAGCCCAAGCCACACCAGATGCTTCCCTCGGCGTACGCGGTCGTCGCCACAGCCCGCAGGCTGTGTGCGGCCAGCACCGCTGCCTGAGTACTTCCTTGCGGTAGCAGTTTCGAAGCCGGGCGGACAAGCGGTCCGCCCGGCTTCTTTTGCCGACCAGGGGCGCGGCTGGAGGTACCGTGCCCTGGTCTCCCCGGTCAGCCGTTCTTCATCGCGGTGACGAGTTCACCGCCTGTGGTGTCACCGGACAGCTCCCAGAAGAAGGAGCCGCCAAGGCCCTGGCTCTTGGCCCAGCTCATCTTCCCGGCGATGGTCGACGGCGTGTCGTAGCTCCACCACTGGGACCCGCACTTGGCGTACGCGGTCCCGGCGATCGTCCCGGTGGACGGGCACCGGGTCTTGAGGACCTTGTAGTCCTCGATACCGGCCTCGTAGGTTCCCGGCGCGGCACCGGTCGCGGTGCCACCTGGCGTCGCCTGCGTCACGCCGGTCCAGCCGCGGCCGTAGAAGCCGATGCCGATCCACAGTTTGCTGGACGGCACGCCCTTGGCCTTCAGTTTGGCGATGGCCTCGGCGGTGTTGAACCCGGCCTGCGGGATGCCGGTGTACGCGGTCAGCGGCGAGTGCGGTGCGGTCGGGCCCTGCGGGGCCCACGCGCCGAAGAAGTCGTACGTCATCACGTTGTACCAGTCGAAGTACTGCGCGGCGGACGCGTAGTTCGCCTTGTCGATCTTGCCACCGGCCGACGCGTCGGCCGTGATCGCGGCGGTGACCAGTTTGGAACCGAACTTGGCGCGCAGCGCCTGTGCCAGCTTCGTCAGCGACTCCGGCCCGCTGGTGTCGCAGGTCAGGCCGCACGCGTTGGGGTACTCCCAGTCGATGTCGATCCCGTCGAACACGCCTGCCCAGCGTGCGTCGTTGATCAGGTTGTAGCAGGAGTTGGCGAACGCCGTCGGGTTCTGCGCGGCCTGGCCGAAACCGCCCGACCAGGTCCAGCCGCCGAACGAGAAGATCACCTTGATCTGCGGGTGCAGCTTCTTGAGCTTCTTGAGCTGGTTGAAGTTGCCGCGCAGCGCACCGGCGTCCCACGTGTCGGCCACGCCGTCCACACTGGACGAAGCGTCGTAGAACCTGTCGTAGTCGGCGTAGGTGTCGCCGAGCACGCACTGGCCGTTGACGACGTTGCCGAAGGCGTAGTTGATGTGCGTCAGTTTGGTTGCCGCACCACTGGTCTTGATGTTCTTGACGTGGTAATTGCGCTGGTAGACGCCCCACTGTGCGAAGTAGCCGAGCACGTTGCCGTTCGGCGCGGCCTCGGCGGGCGCTGTCGCGGATGGGGAGACGATCACCACGGCCAAAGCCGTGACCAGCGCGCTGACGAAAGCGAGGAGCTTGCGCCGTGGAGACTTGGACATGAGTTCTCCGAAGGTGACGCGATGCGCTGTGCGCACCGCACCCAGCAGGGAACCGCGGAGCCCGCGCCTGGCCGGCGGTGTGGTCGAACCACTTCAACGTAGAGTGGACTAGACCAATACGTCAATGGTGATTCGGCGGTGAACCGGTACTACCAGTGGCCGTCCTCGAGGATCTGCCTGAGTACCTTGCCCGTCGCGTTGCGCGGCAGATCCTCGACGAACACCACGTCACGGGGCACGGCGAACCGCGCCAGCCGCTCCTGCACGTACCGGCGCACGAAGTCCGCGTCCAACTGCGCGCCCGGCCTGAGCACGAGGTACGCGGCCAGCCGCTGGCCGTACTCGTAGTCCGGCACGCCGACCACCGCCGCCTCCAGCACCTGGGGGAGCGCGGTCAGCGCTTCCTCGACCGGACCGGGGAAGACGTTCTCGCCGCCGGACACGATCATCTCGTCGTCACGGCCCTCAACGAACAGGCGACCGTCGGCATCGAGGTAGCCGCGGTCGCCTGTGTCCATCAGGGAGTGTCTCAACGCGAGGTTCGCGCCGTTGGTGTAGCCGTCGAACAACATGTCGTTGCCGACGAAGATCCGCCCGATCACACCGGGCGGAGTGGGGACTCCCGCACCCTGGAGGATCGCGATCCGCGTCCCGAGCGGAGGCATGCCCGCGGTCGTCGGCGCCGCGCGCAGATCCCTCGGATCGGCGACCGTGCCCCACGACACCTCGGTTGAGCCGTAGAGGTTGTAGAGGATGTCACCGAACGCGTCCATGAACTTCTCGGCCAGCCGTCCCGGCAGGGCCGACCCGCTGCTGGCGACGACGCGCAGTGACGACGTGTCGTACCGTTCGCGCACCGCTTTCGGCAGGTCCACCATGCGCTGCAACATGATCGGCACCGCGAACATCGACGTGCACTTGTGCTCCTCGATCGCCTGCAACGCCGACTGCGGGTGAAACCGGCGCTGCAGCACCAAAGTCGAGCGCAGCGGCATGCCGAGTTGGACCGCGGCCAGCCCCCACGTGTGGAACATCGGCGCGGCGACGAGCATTTTCTCCCCGGCGCGCAACGGAATGCGCGACAGCACCGCCGCCGCGTTGCCCAGGCCACGCGGGGTCGGCCGTTTCGCGCCTTTCGGCGTGCCGGACGTGCCCGAGGTCAGCACCACGATCTTGCCCGGCTTCTTCGGTGGCGTGATCCTGTCCGGGGTGCCGTGCGCGATCAGTTCCTCGACGTTCGGCCCGCGCCCGAACGGCTCCGCCCACGTGCGGATGCGGGGCAGGTTGGGCGGCAGGTACGTGGTCAGACCGGCGAACTCGTCGTCGACCATCAGCAACGTCGGCCGGTGCTGGCGGATCACCTCGGCGATCTGGGCCGCGGCCAGTCCGGTGTTCATCAGCAGGACGTCCGCGCCGAGCTTGCCGCACGCGATGAACGCCTCCAGCATCGTGCCGTGGTTGCGGCACATCAGCGCGACCCGCGAGCCCTCCGTCACCCAGTACTTGGCCAGCAGGTTGGCCATCCGGTTCGTTCGCTCCTCCACCTCGGCGAACGTGTGGGACGTCAACTCGTCGTGGTAGGAGACCTCGTTCGGGATGCGCACAGCGGAGGCCTGGTAGCCACCGGCGACCGTGGCGCCCCACTTGGCCAGCTGTGCCATCTGCCGCAGCATCCGGTCCGGCCGCCCCGGTGCCAGCGCGCCCGCTTTGGCCAGCGTCCGCGCGATGCTGAGCATCGAGCCGCGCGCGGTGGCGGGATCACGGGGAATGGGTGGCAGTGCGACGGGCCTGCCGTCGAGGTGGTCGCGCAGCCGCTCGAGCGCCTCGTCGACGTTGCGGCGCACGGTGTTTCCGTTCTGATCCGCGAGCAGCAGCGTGAGCAGGATGTTGATCTCGGTGCCGCCGCGGGGGGCGGGTTTGAGCATGACCGACAGCCGATGTGTCTGGCGTTGCATGCTGGACCAGGCCAGGTGCTCGGCCTGTCGGAACATGGTGATCTCGACCTCGTCGTCGAACCCGGCGCGGACCAGGTAGCGCGCTCCCCGGCCGTGGTGCTGTGTCAAGCGCTCACACCAACTGAGTCCACGGACATACCGCGGGTACAACTCGGGGTCGCTGATCACCTCCCAAACCCTCGCAGGTGGATGGCGCACGACCGTTCGCGTCTCAACGCTGTCGGATCGCATATCTACCGATGAGTAGCATCGTCCCGCCGATCGGTGCAAGTCTGTCGCCCGAACGGACCAACGGGGTGAAAAGGCCACTAGCCCGGCAAACCGGCAAAAGTGGCCTTTTCCCTGGTAATGGACGTCACTGGGATGCCGGTTAATCCCACGTGCGCGGAAAAGGAGGTGACCCTCAGCTACCGCAGTACTGGGCCTGCTTGCCGATCGCCCGGTACGGGCAGTCCGACAGTTCCAGCAGCTTCAGCACGGCCTCCTTGTTGCGGGCCGTCTCGCGGTCGATCACCTCGTCGGGCGGGTAGAAACCGCCGCCGCCCGCGCCCGTCGGGTACATCTCGAAGGTGTAGCCGAAGATCTTCTGGTCGCCCCACAGCCAGTCGTCGATCGAGCCGTCCGTGACGTACAGGTCGGACGACTGCTCGGGCGTGTAGTTGTTGGTGGCGGCCATGTCACGGCCGATCTTGGCGAACGTCGCCGCGTCGTCCGCGGTCATGCCCGGCGCGGTATCCGCGGCTGTGTAGCCGTACGGCCAGAGGATCAGCTCGCTGTAGGTGTGGAAGTCGATGCCGGTCCTGATCTGCTGAACCCCGCCGACGTTGCGGCTGCGCACGAAGTTGGCGAACGCCTTGACCTCGGTCGCGGACTCGGCCGCCGAGCCGCGGTAGGTCTCACTGCCCGTGCTGCCGGACGAGCCGTTGCAGCAGCCCCACTTGAAGGCCCAGTTGCGGTTGAGGTCGGTGCCCACGTTGGACGTGCCCGAGTTCGGCTGCCGGTTCTTGCGCCACGACCGGTACGAGCCGGTCGCGATGTCGTACTCGCCGCCGTCCGGGTTGAGGTCGGGCAGCAGCCAGACCTCCCGCGAGTTCACGATGTTGGTGACCCGCTGGTCGGAGCCGTAGCCCGTGGTCAGCTGCCTGAGCAGGTAGAGCGCCATCTCCTTGGTCAGGTGCTCGCGCGCGTGCTGGTGCGCGGTGAACAGCACCTCGGGCTCGTTCTCGTCGGTGGCCACGTTGTCGGAGATCTTGATCGCGATCAGGTCGCGGCCCTCGTGGGACTTGCCGATCACCTGCTTGGACACGATCGACGGATAGGCCTTGGCAGCGGCGTCCACTTCCGCGGTGAGCTCAGCGAAGTTGTGGTACTTCGAGTCGGCGGGCGGGAAGTCGAACGTGACCGTGTCCGGCTGCGTCGGGGCAGCCTGTTGGCGCACGGTGAAGCCGAGCCGTTTGATCTGCTCGACCTCGTCGGGCGTCGCGGTGATGCCGACGACACCGTGCTCGGCGTAGGTCACCGCGGCGCCGGTCGCGGCGATCCGGCTGCGTTGCTTGCTGGTTTTCGCCCCTTCGACCAGGTATTCGGCCGAGGTGCGCTGGGGTGCGCTCGACGACGGGCCTGCCGTACTCGGAGTGAGTACGACAAAGCTGAACGTGACCGCTAGGGCCAACGCCACGGGCAATCTACGACGAATCACGCAGGGCCTCCTGCTCCGAATGGCGGGACGTCGCAAGATCCTGCGTGGACGTGATGTTGAGCGACAACCGTCGTTCGGGTGGGGTTTGTTGCCAGAATTCCCCGTGTCGGTGAAAACCGCTTCCACCTGCCCGTTATGCTGGGGGCACTCTAACGATCACGCTCTGCCGGATGTATGCCGCAGATGCAGAGCAACACCTGGTCAGGCGCCAGAGGGGCGGCAGTGCTGAAACACGCCCTCTGAAAAGGATCTTCCTGTGACGAACGTTGGTCTTGGTCTGCCCATTGCCGACCCCGATCTCCTGCTCGACTGGGCCCGTCGCGCCGACGACGGCCCCTACTCCACGCTCGGCCTGCTCGACCGTCTCGTCTACGACAACCCCGAGCCGCTGGTCACGCTCGCCGCCATCGCCGGTGCCACCACACGGATCCGCGTGCAGACCGAGGTGCTGCTCGCGCCGCTGAGGTCGACCGCGTTGCTGGCCAAGCAGGCCGCCACGCTCGACCGGATCTCCGGCGGCAGGTTCACCCTCGGCCTCGGCGTCGGTGGCCGCGCGGACGACCACCACGCCGCGGGCACGGACCTCAAGACCCGTGGCCGTCTCCTCGACCGCCAGATGGTCGAGATGCGCCGCATCTGGGCCGGTTCGCCGTTGGCGGACGGCGTCGGTCGGATCGGTCCGGCGCCGACTCGTCCCGGTGGCCCCGAGGTGCTGTTCGGCGGGTTCAAACCGGCCGCACTGGCCCGCGTCGCCCGCTGGGGCGACGGGTTCCTGGCCGCCGCGCCCGCGCAGTGGTGCGGCCAACTCTTCGACACAGTCCGCACATCCTGGGCCGAGGCGGGCCGCTCCGGCTCGCCCCGGCTCGTTGCCCAGGTCAACGTCGCCGTCGGTCCGCAAGACACAGTGGACGCCGCTCGCCGCGCGATCGTGGACTACTACGGCGAAGACGCGGAATGGACGCTCAGCCGCCTGCTGACCACGCCGAAGCAGGTGGATGACGCGATCCGTGCGTTCACCGATCTCGGCGCCGACGAAGTGATGCTCTACTGCTGGTCACCGGACATCGACCAGATCGGCCGCCTCGCCGATGTCGTGATCAACTAATCTGCCCGGGTGACCACACCCGACTTACCGATGTACCTCGTGGAAGTCCAGGCAGGATCGGCCGAACCCGGTGATCGCAACACGATCGCGGGCTCGCCGATCCTGCCGCCGGACCAGCCGTGGCCGGAGTGCACCTGCGGTGAGCGGATGATGCTGTTCTTCCAACTGGACATCCCCGGGGACATCCCGTCGTTCGGCGGCGACCACCTGCTGGTCTTCCAGTGTCCGGCGCACAACGAGGACATCGTCGACCAAGGCGAGTACACGCGACAGTTGCCGGAGCGGTTCTGGGCGGACCCGGAAATGGTGCACCCGCCAGGCCATGCGTCATGGCGCATCCTGATCTGCCGCACGGGCGAGCCGACTGCCGACGCGGACCGGCATCTCGTGTCACATCGGCTCACCGTGCGCCGGGACGAGGAACAGATCCACCACCGCAGGGATGGCAGCGTCGCTGGTCGGCGGGAGTTCAAGATCGGCGGCGTACCCAGCTGGATCCAGGAAGCGGAACGATTCCGATGCTGCTGCGGTATCGAGATGGAGTACCTCTGCGAGCTGGAGGAGAACTTCGACTTCGCCCGCATACCCGGCACGGACGGCGACGATCCGGTCCTCCTGCTCCTCGGCAACGAGGTGTACATCCTGGCCTGTCCCGCGCACTGCGACCCGGCCGCTGCCTGGCCAGTGCTGCACAACTGAGGAGTCAGGAACGACTTCGCAGGACTTCGGCGGCCCACTCACACCACGCGATCTCGTCCTTGAGGTACATCCGGCCGCGCGTCCCCGCCAGGTACGGGCCGATGTTCTCGGCCGAGGCCAGGTGTTCCTCCTCGGACTTGCCGTCGCGCAGCCTGGCGAGCTGGGCTTCGAGGAATTCGTCCTTGGCGCGCGACTGGGCGGCGCGCTCGTCCAGTTGCTTGATCAACGCGCTGGGGTCGGCCGCGTGTTCGGCGTAGGCCTTCACCATCAGGTCGTCGCGGATCGAGACGGGTTTCGTCGGGGTGCTGGTGTACCTGGCCAGCTCGTCGCGGCCGGAGTCGGTGAGGGCGAACACGCGCTTGTTCGGGCGGCCTTGCTGGATCACTTCGTGGCCGGTGAGCAGGCCGTCCGCTTCGAGTTTGGCCAGTTCGGCGTAGAGCTGCTGGGAGGAGGCGTGCCAGAAGGAGGACGCCGCGAGGTCGAACAGCTTGCTCAGCTGGTAGCCGCTCAGTTCGCGGTCCAGCAACGCTGCCAGCAGTGCGTGCCGTAGTGCCATGTGTCTCCCGTCTCTTGTGGTAAGCATACTCACGGATATGATTAGTCAAGAAGTTGAGTAGTGGGGAGACGCGTGTGAAGCTCGGAATCCACACCGGCTACTGGTCGTCGGGGCCACCGGCTGGCATCGAGGATGTCATCGCCGAGGCCGACCGGCTCGGTCTTGACTCGATCTGGACGGCGGAGGCCTACGGCTCCGACTGCCTGACGCCGTTGGCGTGGTGGGGCTCGAAGACCAAGAACGTCCGGCTCGGCACGAACATCCTGCAGCTGTCCGCGCGGACGCCCACTGCCACCGCGATGGCCGCGTTGACGCTGGACTACCTCTCCGGTGGGCGGTTCGCGCTGGGGATCGGCGCGTCCGGACCGCAGGTCGTCGAGGGCTGGTACGGGCAGGCGTACCCGAAGCCGCTGGCGCGCACCCGCGAGTACATCGAGATCGTCCGCAAGGTCGTGGCGCGGGAGCGCGTCGAGCACTCCGGCGAGTTCTTCCAGCTGCCCTACCAGGGCGGCACCGGGCTCGGCAAGCCGCTGAAGTCCACGGTGCATCCACTTCGGACCGACATCCCGATCTACCTCGCCGCCGAGGGGCCCAAGAACGTCGCACTGGCCGCCGAGATCGCCGACGGCTGGCTGCCGATGTTCTTCTCACCACGCGGCAACGACTTCTTCCGCACAGCGCTGCAGAACGGCTTCGACAAGCCGAACGCCCGCCGCGACTGGGACACGTTCGACGTGCCCGCGACCGTGCCGGTGATCGTCAACGACGACGTGGAGCAGGCCGCCGACTGGGTGCGTCCGATGCTCGCGCTGTACATCGGCGGAATGGGCGCGAAGGGGGCGAACTTCCACTTCGACGTGTTCGTCCGGCTCGGCTACGAGGCCGAGTGCCACAAGATCCAGGATCTCTACCTCGACGGCCACAAGGCCGAGGCGATCGCGGCGGTGCCGACCAGGATGGTCGAGGACATCGCGCTGATCGGGCCGCTGGCCAAGATCACCGACGAACTCGGCGCGTGGCGGGAAAGCGTGATCACGACCCTGTTGGTCAACACGGATGTGCCGACGTTGCGCGTACTCGCGGAAATCGTCGCATGAGCACTGTTGCGGCCGAGCCCAGTGCACAAGGACAGTGGGAAGCGTGGAAGCGCAAGGAGATCCCGCCGGTCGAGCGCGTCAGGGACGACCTGTGGTCGATTCCGGTGCCGATCCCGCACAACCCGTTGCGGTACACGAACACGTATCTCTCGATCGCTGACGAGGGTGTCCTTGTCGTCGACCCGGGCTGGTTCGCCCCGGAGAGCTGGGACGGGCTGGCGGCGGGCCTGGCGGCGGCCGGTGCGTCGATGTCCGATGTGGTCGGAGTAGTGGTCACGCACATGCACGCGGACCACCACGGCCTGAGCGCGCGGGTGAAAGAGGAATCCGGCGCGTGGATCGCGATGCACCCGGCGGAGCGCGAAGTGCTGCCCGCCCGGATGGCCGAAACCACCGCGCCGTCGTTCGACCGCGACTGGCTGCGGTCCTCCGGCGTGCCGACGGACGTGGCGGCGAAGCTGGAGTTCAGCAGCGAAGCCATGAAACCGTTCATGGACCTGGCGATGCCGGACATCCTGCTGGCAGACGGCGACGTCGTGCCGCACGGCGCACGAACGATGCGCGCGGTGTGGACCCCGGGCCACACGCCAGGGCACATCTGCCTGTACGACGAGGACAGGGGAGTGCTGCTGACCGGTGACCACGTGCTGCCGCGGATCAGCCCGAACATCGGAATGGTCGTCGGCGACGAGAACCCGCTGGCCAGCTATGTGGCGTCGCTGGAGCGAATCGCCGCGTACAACGACGTGGAAGTCCTGCCCGCGCACGAGTACCGCTTCCATGGCGTGGCCAGTCGGACGCTGGCGTTGATCGAACACCACCGGGAACGCTGCGACGAGATCACCGAGGTGCTGCGTTCCAACGGCGACTCCACGACATGGGAGATCACCGAGAAGCTGACCTGGTCTCGCGGCTGGGAGAACGTACGCGGCATCATGCGCCGCAGCGCGGTCGCCGAAACTGGCGCGCACTTGTTGTACATGCGTAAGCTCGGTTCAGTGGAACTCGAAGACGGTGAGGTGCGCCGCTGGCGGGCCAGCTCGTGAAAGTCGGGCTGATCGGAGCGGAACCGGCGAAGCAGTATCCAGGTATCACGTGGTCAGACGTTGCCGACGCGTGCCTGGTGATCGCCGTCGGGCAGGAGTCCGAGTCCGCCGACACGACTGTATCGTCCATAAAGGACATGGACGAGGTGTGGGAAACCAGGCTGTCGCCGATGGTTCGAAACCTGTCCGAGGGGATGATCGCCCGGTTTGGTGCGCCTCGGCTTGAGGCGTACAACCCGGTGTGGGCTGTGACGGCGGATCGGCTGATGCGGCGGCTGGCTCGGTTCGTGGCCAGGCCCGACTACGCGTGGGACCACATCGGCTCGACCTCGGTGCCAGGGCTGGCCGCGAAACCGATCGTCGACATGCAGATCGGCGTGCCGTCACTCGACGACATCGGCGGAATCGAGGACGCGGTGGCCCGCGCCGGTTTCGTCGACGTGGCCAAGATCGCTCCCGAGGCGCCGGGCGTGCTGCGCGACAATCCTCGCGGCGCGGGGAGCTTCTGGGAGAAACGGCTTTTCGCTTCGGCTGATCCCGGGCAGTACGCGATCCTGCACGTCCGCCAGCTCGATTCTCCTTGGTGGCACTACACGACACGGTTTCGGGACTTGCTACGTGCCGACCCGGCCCTGCGCTCGGAGTACGAACGTACGAAGCTGCGGTTGGCCGAGGCACATGGTGGCGACAAGAACTTCGACCGGTACACCATCGCCAAGACTGCCTTCTTCGACACGATCCAGCACAGGCTGAACCTTCCGCAGTCGCAGTCCGGATGACCAGTGCGTACGGCATGGCCCCGGGTCGACTGGGCTGTGCTGTCAGGCCCAGCCGACCAGGCTACGGCGGTCAGCCAGCGCGTGCTTCGGCTGTGACCGGGGCAGGTGCCGAGCCGGGCATCCTCCGTAGCAGCAACGAGACGAGCAGGCCGACCATCATTCCGGCCGCTGTCAGGATCACCACGAGGAACTGCCCGTCGGCTCGTGCGGTGGCGTCGGCGACTTGGCCTGTGCCGCTGGCTGTCGTCGCCGCGGTCGCGATGGCGGTGAACAGTGCGAGACCGATGGCGTTGCCGATGTTCAAGCTGGTGGAGGCGATGCCGTTCGCCACGCCCTGCTCGTGGGCCGCCGTGCCCGTTGCGACGGTGATCCACATCGCCGTCCACACGATTCCCTGTCCCACACCGGAGATCACGAGTCCGGCGACGAGTTCCGGGTATCCCGCGTCGGCGTCGAATCCCAGGGCGAGCGCGGCCGTCCCCACCACTGCGATCACATGTCCGATCAGCAGCGTCTGGCGAGTGCCGAGCCGGGTGGTGAACCGCTCCCCGAGTTGGGTTCCTGTTGCGATGGCCAGTGAGGGGATGAGGAACGCGAGGCCGGTCTGCAACGCGGTGTAGCCGTGCACGCCCTGCATCAGGACTGTCAGGAAGTACGGCAGCACACCGAATGTGCCCATGTAGATGAAGATGACGGTGATGCCGACGCCGAGACTTCGGTTGCGGAACAGCCGGAACGGCATCAGCGGGTCGTCGTTGCGCAGCTCGATCACGACGAAGATCGCCAGCATGATCAGGGCGACCGCGAACGCGCCGAGCACCACCGGGTCGCCCCAGCCGATCTCCGGTCCTTGGACGAGACCGAAGACGAGCAGGGTGACGCCCGCCGTCGCGGTGAGTGCGCCGCCGAGGTCGAACTTGCGCCTGCCTGTCCTGGCCGCGTCCGCCGGGATGACGAACAGCGCGGCGAGCGCGACAAGGCCCGCCAGCGGAACGTTGACGAAGAACACCGAACGCCAGGTCAGGTTCTCGGTGAGCACGCCGCCCAGCAGTGCGCCGATGGTCAGGCCGCTGGCTCCGGCACCGCCCCAGACTGCCAGTGCGCGGTTGCGCTTGGGGCCCTCCTCGAAGAGCGTGTTGATCAGCGCGAGCGTCGACGGCAACAACAACGCTCCACCGATGCCCTGAACGGCGCGGGCGATGATGATCACGACGGAGTTGCCTGCCAGTCCACCGGCCAGCGAGGACACGGCGTAGAGGGCCAGGGCGAGCACGAAGATCCGGCGACGGCCGAGCAGGTCGGCCGCGCGCCCGCCCAACAGCAGGAAACCACCGGCGAAGACGACATAAGCACTGACCACCAGCTGTTGCGTCTGCCCGGGGAAACCCAGATCCGCGCCTATGTCGGGTAACGCGACGTAGACGATGTTGAGGTCGAGTCCATAGATCAGCTGTGCCAGCGCCAGCAGTGTCAGGACCCACCCCAGCCGCGGCTGTGTGCCGCTTGGCGTGGCTCCTGGCGGCGCGATGGACGTGGACATGAACAGTGCCCCTCCCAGTGGTACGTTAGTACGTATAATTACGTACAGTCGTAGCATCTGGCAAGCCGTGGCGAACGAAACCGTCCCAATGTCGAACTGTCGAGCTACAGTGGGACTGTGAAGTTCCTGCACCCCGACCGCGACCAGATCAGAATCGAGAATGTCCTGTTGGCACTGGGGAATCCGTTGCGACTCGGCGTCGTGCGGGTGCTTGACGGCGGCGGTGAGCACAACTGCGGCAGCGTGCTGTCCGTCCTCGACGTGACGTCGAAGTCGACGATGACGCATCACTGGCGTGTGTTGCGGGAGAGCGGCGTGATCTGGCAACGGCCGTCGGGCAGGGAAAATCTGGTCACCCTGCGACGCGACGACCTGGACGCGCGCTACCCCGGGCTGATCGACGCCATTCTCACCGGATCCATGAACGACGGTGAGGCCTGGCCGATCGTCGCCAAGGCGAAAGCCGGGAGCTGACTCGGCGGCCGTGGTTGGTCGACATCGCCACCACTGATTGCTCGTGTGGGCCGTTGCGATCGCTGTCGCCATGCTGGCTGTTGAGCCGATCGTCCACTGGCGGCGGTGGTGTCGGGTCCCGGGGTGACCCTCCACTGAGCCACAGTGAACGTCACCAACACATGCCACCGCCGGCGTGCCCCGAGGGACACGCCGGCGGCGGAGGTGGTGTTGTCAGGCGTCGTCGCCGAGGTCGGCGAGGGCCTGCTTGACCTTGGCCATCTCTTCCTCGAGCTCACGGAGCCGCGACTCGTGCTGCTCGCGGGCGGCGTTGATCACCTCGTCGATCTTTTCGGCGATCTCCGGGTGCAGCTCCTGCGCGGCCTTGGAGACCGCGGCGGCCGGAATGGTGAGGCCCTGCACGACACGGCTCGTGCCGTGCATCAGGTCTGCCTGCCAGGCGCCGTCGAGCGTGCCCGTCACCGTCAGTGTCAGCTCGACAGTCCGGGTCTTCTTCGCGGTGCTCTTGGTGCGAGCGGCGCGCTTGGGCTTCTCCTCTGCCACTGGAGTCTCCTCCGCAGTCGCTTCGGTGCCCTCTTCGGTGGTCGAGGCAGGCACCTCCTCGTCACCGGGAGCGCTAGCCGCCTCGGCGGTTGGAGCGGTCATCCTGGTCCTTTCGTGGTCACGTGGAGGGGGTATCACATCCTAGAACACGTGTTCGACCGTGCGTGCTCCAGGGGCGTCAAGACACTATCCCGATAGGGTTCGCCGGGTGAGCGGAGGCCTGTTGGTGGCCGGTACGTCGTCCGACGCCGGCAAGAGTGTGCTGGTCGCGGGCCTGTGCCGGTGGCTGGCGCGCCAGGGTGTGCGTGTCGCGCCGTTCAAGGCACAGAACATGTCCAACAACTCCGTCGTCACGCCGGAGGGTGGCGAGATCGGCCGGGCGCAGGCGCTGCAGGCCGCCGCTGCCGGGCTTGCCCCGAGTGTCCGGTTCAATCCTGTCCTGCTCAAGCCGGGCGGCGACCGCACCTCGCAGGTCGTCCTGCTCGGCAAGGCGATCGGGCAGACGTCCGCGTTGTCCTATCGGGACCGCAAACCCGAGCTGTTCCAGACCGTCCTCTCCACTTTGGAGGGCCTGCGGGCCGAGTACGACGTCGTGGTCTGCGAGGGCGCGGGCTCGCCGACGGAGATCAACCTGCGCCGCGACGACATCGCGAACATGGGGCTGGCCAGAGCCGCCGACCTGCCCGTCATCGTTGTCGGCGACATCGACCGCGGCGGTGTCTTCGCCCACCTCTACGGCACCGTGGCGCTGCTGTCGGCGGCAGACCAAGCGCTTGTTTCAGGCTTTGTGATCAACAAGTTCCGCGGCGATCCCGAGCTGCTGCGGCCGGGTCTCGACCAGCTGTACGGCCTCACCGGGCGCCGTGTGCTCGGGGTCCTTCCGTGGAATGTGGACCTGTGGCTGGACGCGGAGGATTCGCTGTCCTACACGGCCGACGGCGTCGTGGGCAGGCCGCAGCCGCCGGTGGGGGAGCAGTGGCTGCGGGTGGCCGTCGTGCGGTTGCCCCGGATCTCCAACGGCACCGACGTGGAGGCGCTGGCCTGTGAACCGGGTGTGTCGGTCCGGTTCGTGACCGAGCCGTCCCGTCTGGCGGACGCCGACCTGGTCGTCCTGCCCGGCTCGAAGGCGACCGTGCACGACCTGGACTGGTTGCGGCGCAACGGGCTCGCCGACGCGATCGGCGAGCACGCGCGGCGGGGCATGCCGGTGCTCGGGATCTGCGGGGGCTTCCAGATGCTGGGCACCAAGATCACCGATTCGTATGAATCCATGGCCGGGCCGGTGTCCGGACTCGGCCTGCTCGACGTGGAGATCGAGTTCCAGCGCGACAAGATCCTGCGTCGCCCGGACGGGTTCGCCTTCGGCCATCCCGCTTCGGGGTACGAGATCCACCACGGCACCGTGGTCGACCAGCCCGACGAGGGCCTCGTCAGGCTGCCGGACGGGACGCCGGAAGGTGTGCTGAGTGGCGCGGCCGCGGGCACGCACTGGCACGGCCTGCTGGAAAACGACGAACCCCGCCGGGCGCTGCTGGACTGGGCCGCGGGCCACGCGGGACGGACAGGTTTCCGGCCAGCGGCGGGCACCTCCTTCGCCGCCGCCCGTGAGGCGCAGCTCGACCTGCTCGGCGATCTGGTCGCCGAGCACATGGACACCGAGGTCCTTCGCCGCCTGCTGGCGGACGGCGCGCCTGTCGGCCTTCCCGTACTCCCACCGGGCGCTCCCATCTGAGCTGCTTCCTGCAACCAATGTGGCCTTTGGTGCATGAGGCGCACCAAAGGCCACCTTCGTTGCGCGAGACCTGACGCGCCCCGCGGCGGGGTTGAGCCGAGCGGTGGTGTCCTCAGTGCCCTGTTGGGTGCGAAAATGGCGTTGACAACGTTGTCACCTCCATCCTGCAGGAGACGCCATGCGTGTATTCGCCGCGGCCTTGGGCTTCGCGGCGGCGCTCACGTTCGCCGCCGTGCCAGCCGCCGCCGCACCCGCCAGAGTGGCAGTGAGTGACCCAGCCCAGTACGTCAACCCGTTCGTCGGCACCAAACCCGGTGGCCCGGACTTCGGACACGGCGGGGGCGCAGGCAACACCTTCCCCGGCGCGGACGCGCCGTTCGGGATGATGCAGTGGAGCCCGGACACCGTGCTGCACCAGCACGGTGGCTACCACTACGACGACAACCGGATCAAAGGCTTCAGCCTGACGCACATCTCCGGCCCCGGCTGCAGCGACTTCGGCAACATCCCGTTCATGCCCGCGCTCGGCACGAGCCCGGTCGGCAACTACACGTTCTCGCACGCCAACGAGTCCGCTTCACCGGGCTACTACTCGGTGAAGTTCGACAACGGACTGCGCACCGAACTGACCACGACCACCCGCACGGGCATGGCCCGGTTCACCTACCCGGCCGGACAGCGGGCGTCGCTGTCGGTGGACGCGGCGAAGGCGTTCAACTCGGCCAGCGGCTCGATCACCATGGGCACCAACACGTTGTCCGGCTACACCGACGGCGGCGGGTTCTGCGGCACGGGCAACCGGTACCGGATCCACTTCCACGTCGTGTTCGACACTCCCTTCGCGACATCCGGTGTCGCGGGTGCGGACGGCAAGGTCGACGAGAGCCGCAAGTCGATCGAGGGCACCGGCACCGGCAGCGTTCCGGCGCAGCCGAAGAACGGCCCGGAGACCCGCAAGGGCCCGGCCGTCACGAGCGACGTCGCGCCACTGGCGGCCTCGGCGTTCGTGTCCTTCAACGCCACCACGGTCAACGCGCGGGTCGGCATCTCGTTCGTCAGCCTCGACGGCGCCAAGGCCAACCTCGGCGCCGAACAGGGCACCAGGAGCTTCGACGAGATCAGGACAGGCACCCGCGACGCGTGGAACGCGCTGCTCGGCCGGATCAACGTCGGCGGCGGAACCGACGCGCAACTGCGGACGTTCTACACCGCGCTCTACCACTCGTTGTTGCACCCCAACGTGTTCAGCGACGTGGACGGCAAGTACACCGGCTTCGACAAGCAGGTGCACACCGCGCCAAGCGGACGTGCGCAGTACGCCAACTTCTCCGGCTGGGACGTCTACCGCTCCCAGGTGGCACTGATCGCGCTGATAGCCCCGGCGGAAGCGGCCGACATCGCGCAGTCCGCGGTCGACCAGGCCAAATACGGCGGGTACTTCGACCGCTGGACGGTCGCCAACGGCGGTACCGGTGTGATGAACGGTGATCCGGTGTCGGCCATCGTCGCCACCATGCACGCGTTCGGCGCGACGAGCTTCGACACGGCCGACGGACTGCGCCGGATCGTCGCGGGTGTCAACGATGTCCGGCAGCGGCCAGGCTGGCTGCAGTACAACCAGTACGGCTACGTCCCGACCGGCCTGCCGGACGTGTGGGGCTCGGCGTCGACGACGTTGGAGTACACCAGCGCCGACTTCGCCATCTCCCAGTTCGCCGCGCGGCTCGGCGACACCGCGACGGCCGAGAACTTCCTGCGGCGCGCCCAGAACTGGCGCAACCTGTTCGAGTCGGGCAACAAGTACCTCCAGCCGCGCAACACCGACACGTCGTTCCCGGGATTCAGTCCCACGCAGCAGAACGAGTTCGTTGAGGGCAACGGCGGCCAGTACGCGTGGATGGTGCCCTACAACCACCGTGGCCTGTTCGACGCGATGGGCGGCAACGCAGCCGTGGTGTCCAGGTTGGACTCGTTCTTCACCGAGCTGAACGCGGGGCCGACCAAGAACATGGCCTATCTCGGCAACGAGCCGACGCTCAACACTCCGTGGGCGTACGCCTACGCGGGCGTGCCGCACAAGACCCAGGACGTCGTCCGGCGTGCGCTGACAACGTTGTTCAAGCCGCTTCCGGAGGGCATCGTCGGCAACGACGACCTGGGACAGATGTCCTCGTGGGCGGTGTGGGCCGCGCTGGGGATGTACCCGCAGGCACCGGGCCGCTCAGAGCTCGTGCTGGCCAGCCCGCAGTTCCCGAGCGTCACGATCACCAGGGGCAACGGCAAGACGATCACGATCAACGCCCCCGGCGCCTCGGACAGCGCGAAGTACGTGCAGAGCCTCAAGGTCAACGGCCAGGCGTCGTCGAGGGCGTGGCTCACGGAGTCCTTTGTGGCCAACGGCGGGACGCTGGACTACACACTGGGCACGAGCCCGAACACCGCGTGGGGCAGCGCGCCCGCTGACGCTCCGCCGTCGTTCGACGTCGGCCCGGTCACGCCGAAGACGGGTTCGGTCACCGGTCTCGCGAGCAAGTGCATGGACGCCAACCCGCCGCAGTCCAACGGTTCCGTGGTCCGGTTGTGGGACTGCAACAGTTCAGTCGCGCAGCAGTGGACCACGGCGTCCGACGGCACCCTGCGCGCTGCGGGGCGCTGCCTGGACGTGTCCGGCAGCAAACGGGACAACGGCACCAAGGTCCAGTTGTACGACTGCAACGGAACCGGTGCGCAGCAGTGGTGGCCGCGGCCCAACGGCTCCTTGGTCAACTCACCGTCCGGCCGGTGCCTCGACGTGCCCAACAGCAACTCCGCCAACGGGATCCAGCTGCAGATCTACGACTGCAACGGGACCGCCGCGCAGAACTGGCGCCTCCCCTAAACAACCCTCGTGAGTGTTTAGGCCGGTTCTAACCGGACTAAACACTCACGAGGTTTTCAGGAGGGGGATGATCTGGCCGAACGCCTCCAGGCTTGAATCGAGCACGGTGACGTAGGTGATCCCGAACCGGTCGCGCAACGCATGCACCTGCGCGACGATCTCCTCGGGCGTTCCGGTCAGCAGCGCCGGGACGTCCAGCAGGAAATCCGTGCTGACATCGAGGGTGTACCGGCCGCGGATCCGGTCGACGCCGCTGCGCCGGTCATCGGTCACGACCACGTTCTGGATCAGCAGGCTGGACTCGTAGTCGCGGCCCGCCGCGGCTTCCCGCACGAACGCGACACGGTCGTCGAGTTCGTCGGCGCCGATGAACGTGAGCGGGGGAGTGAGCTCCTGGACCACTTTCATCCCGGCGAACGCTACGGTGTCGGCATGCTCGGCGGCCAGTCGCAGCACACGGTTTCCGTTGCCGCCGATGAGGATCGGCACGGACTGGCCGAGTTTCTCCCCGGCGGCGCGGATCGTGTGGATCGTGTCGGTCAGACGGGCGAGGCGCTCGCTCATGCTGGGCCAGCCCAGCCCGGCTTCCTCGAACTCCCACCTCACATAACCGGCGCCGAGCCCCAACTCCAGCCTGCCCTGCGAGTACGTGTTCAGAGTGTGCACGTCCCTGGCGAGCACGACCGGGTTCCAGAACCCGGTGTTGAGCACGAGTGTTCCCAGCCGCGGGCGGGAGGTGTGCTCGGCGGTGAGCGAGAGCGACGGGAAGGGCGCAGGCCTGCCCAGGTGGTCGGCCACGAGGATCACGTCGTAGCCGAGTTCCTCGGCTCGTCTGCTCTTCGCGATCCACTCGGAGCGGTCACCGACAGCGAGAATGACGACGCCGAACCGAAACGCGCGAGTCATGGTGAGAACCTAGCAGCGGGAGATCAGCGCAACAGCTGGATGACGGGCCCGAACGCCTCGATGGCCGGTTCGAGCACGGTCACGTAGGTGATCCCGAACCGCTCGCGCAACGTCCGCACCTGCTCGGCGATCTCCTCGTGCGTGCCCACCAGCCATCCCGGAACCTCCATCAGGAAGTCCGTGCTGACATCCAGCCCGAAATCCTGCCGGAGCGCGTCAATCGTGCCGCGCCGGTCGTCGGTCACGACCACGTTCGAGATCAGCAGGTTCGACTCGTAGTCACGGCCAGCGGCGGCCTCCCGCACGAACGTCACTCGCTCGTCCAGTTCGTCCGCGGTGATGAACGTGAGTGGCGAGTTGCCGCTGGGAACCGCCTTCAGCCCGGCGAAGGCCACGGTGTCAGCGTGCTCGGCGGCCAGTCGCAGCACCCGGTCGCCGTGGCCACCGACCACGATGGGCAGTGACTGGCCGAGTTTCTCGCTCTCGGCACGGATTTTGTGGACCGTGTCGATCAGGTGCGTCACGCGTTCGCCCGCGCTGGGCCAGTCGAGACCGGCTTCTTCGAACTCCTCGCGGACATAACCCGCGCCCAGGCCGAGCTCCAGCCTGCCCTGCGAGTACGTGTTCAGCGTCAACGCGTCCCTGGCGAGCAGGACCGGGTTCCAGAATCCCGCGTTGAGCACGAACGTCCCCAGGCGCGGCCGGGTGGTGTGTTCCGCGATCAGTGACAGTGTGGGGAACGGCGCGGGCATGCCCAGGTGGTCCGGGACGAGGATCACGTCATAGCCGAGCTGCTCGGCCCGGCGGCTCTTGGCGATCCACTCGGGGCGGTCGCCGACGAAACCCATGTTGACACCAAACCTGAACGCGCGAGTCATAGTGGGGAAACTACCAACCGGGGGGACGTCCCAACTGGACGGGTAGGGCTTGCCCCATCAGGGTTTTATCAGGGTTCGTTCCGGATGCCCTGATATGTCGGATGCCGACACACTTCGCCGTGTCATCGAGGCATCGCCGCCGACTACCCGAAAGCATCAGGGGGACAGCTCCGTCATGGCCACACCTGTGGACACCGCACGCCCAATTCCGCCGCCCGCACCGGAAAACCGGGTCAGGACGAGACGGTGGCGCTGGTTGCTGCCCGCGTTGCTGGTGATCGTGTGGCTGGTGATCGGCGCCATCGGCAGCACCTACCAGGGCAAGCTCAGTGAGGTGCTGGAGGACTCCAACGCGGCGTTCCTGCCCAAGTCCGCCGAGGCGACCAAGGTGCACGAGCTGGCCGCGCGGTTCGAGGAGAACGCGGATGTTCCCGCGCTGATCGTGTTCGCGCGGACAGGCGACCTGACCAGCGCCGACAAGGAGTTCATCGCGGCACGGGCCGCCGAGATCGGCCGGTTCACGTCCCCCGACCTCGACAAGGCCGGTGGCATTACCGGACGGGTCTCACCGGTGATCCCGTCGAAGGACGGCAAGGCCGAGCAGATCGTCGTGGCACTGCCCGGCGCGCTCGACGACAAGGTCGGGGACGTCACCAAGGCACTGCGGCAGGTCGCCGTCGCGGGCGTGCCCAGCGGGCTGTCCGCGCACGTCACCGGTCCCGCCGGGATCTCCGCGGACTTCTCCGAGGCGTTCGGGGACATCGACGGCCTGCTGTTGTGGGTGACGATCGCCGTTGTCGTCGTGATTCTGATCCTGATCTACCGCAGTCCGCTGCTGCCGTTGGTCGTGTTGCTGTCCGGCGGGTTCGCGCTCACCACCGCGTCGATGGCGGTCTACTTCCTCACCGACGCCGACGTGATCACCCTCAACGGGCAGAGCCAGGGCATCCTGATGGTCCTCGTGCTCGGCGCCGCCACGGACTACGCGCTGCTGCTGGTGTCCCGCTACCGCGAGGAACTGCGCAGGCGTGAGAACCCCTACGAGGCCATGCGGGTGAGTTGGCGCGCGTGTCTGGAACCGTTGCTGGCCTCCGCGGTCACCGTGATCCTCGGCCTGCTGTGCCTGCTGCTGTCCGACCTGAACAGCAACAAGAGCCTCGGCCCGGTCGCAGCGATCGGTATCGCCGCCGCGCTGGTCACCGCGCTGACGTTCCTCCCGGCGATGCTGATGTTGCTCGGCAGAGGCGCGTTCTGGCCGTTCCGTCCGATGCCCGGCACGGAGGGCACCGAGACCAGGGGCCTGTGGGCGAAGGTCGCCAACGGCGTCGGCAAGCGACCGCGTCTGATCGGCGCCGGGACCGCGTTGCTGCTGCTCGGCGCGGTCGCGTTCGTGCCGCAGTTCAAGGCCGACGGCCTTCAGCTGTCCGACTCGTTCACCACGAAGACCGAGTCCATCCGCGGTATGGAGGTCTACGCCCAGCACTTCCCGGCGGGCACGGGTATGCCCGCGTCGATCGTCACCCGAGCCGACCACGCCAACCGGGTCGCCGACACGGCACGCTTGGTGCCGGGTGTCGCCGCGGTCGCGCAGCAGCCCAAGGTGGTCGACGGTCTGGTGGTCCTGGACGCGACGCTGAACGACGACCCGTCGTCCACCGCGGCCCAGGAGACAGTCGAACGGCTGCGTGCGGCCGTACACGCACTCCCCGGCGCGCAGGCGCTGGTCGGCGGGATGACCGCGGAGTTCCTGGACATCCACGACACGTCCGTGCGCGACCTCGGGCTGATCATCCCGGTCGTTCTCGTGGTGATTCTGCTGGTCCTGGCCCTGCTGTTGCGGTCGTTGGTCGCGCCCGTGCTGCTCACGCTGACCGTCGCGGTGTCCTACGCCGCCACGCTCGGGGTCGGTGCGCTGGTGTTCAACAACGTCTTCGACTTCGCCAACTCCGACCCGAGCCTGCCGATGCTCGCGTTCGTGTTCCTGGTCGCGCTGGGCATCGACTACAACATCTTCCTGATGACCCGGGTCCGTGAGGAGGCGCGGCAACTGGGCACCCGGCGCGGCACACTCAAGGGACTCGCGGTCACCGGCGGGGTGATCACGTCGGCCGGTGTCGTGCTCGCGGCGACGTTCGGGGCGCTGGCCCTGCTGCCGATGGTGACACTGGTGCAGATGGCGTTCCTGGTGGCGTTCGGTGTGTTACTGGACACGTTGATCGTCCGGTCGCTGCTGGTGCCCGCGATGACGCTGCAGATCGGTCGCAGGATCTGGTGGCCGAGCGCGCTGTCTCGCGGCGCCGACTAGTTGGGGATCCGGCACGCGAGATGCGACGATGGCCCGCGGTGCGAATGCGGAGGAAATCCGGTGCGATTCCGGTGCGGTCCCGCCACTGTGACCGGGCGTCATGCCCGGGAGCCAGACACTCCGCCCGCACTCGGGCACGCGGCCGCGTGCCTGTGGCCTCGACTTCGGGCGTGGACACCCGGGGAAGGATCGCGCCGTGCGCTTCCCGTTCTCTGCCATCGTCGGACACGACGACCTACGGATGGCACTGCTGCTCAACGCGGTACACCCGGGGATCGGGGGAGTGCTGGTCAGAGGCGAGAAGGGGACCGCGAAGTCCACGATCGTGCGTGCGCTGGCCGCCTTGCTGCCCGAGGTCGACGTCGTGCCGGGCTGCCGGTTCGCCTGCGACCCGGCCAACCCCGATCCCGCGTGCCCCGACGCCCCGCACGACGGCGCCGACCAGCGTCCGGCGCGCCTGGTCGAACTGCCGGTCGGGGCGACTGAGGACCGGCTCGCCGGTTCGCTGGACCTGGAACGAGCGCTGACTGAGGGCGTCCGGGCGTACCAGCCCGGATTGCTCGCGGCGGCGCACCGGGGAGTCCTCTACGTCGACGAGGTCAACCTGCTGCACGACCACTTGGTCGACCTGCTGCTGGACGCGGCCGCGATGGGCCGCGCGCACGTCGAGCGGGAAGGCGTGTCGATCTCCCACGCCGCGAGCTTCCTGCTGGTCGGGACGATGAACCCGGAGGAGGGCGAGCTGCGCCCGCAGCTGCTGGACCGGTTCGGGCTGACCGTGCACGTGGTGTCGTCCCGCGATGTCGCGGTGCGCACCGAGGTGATTCGGCGCAGGCTGGCGTACGAGGCCAACCCGGCTGGTTTCGCGGCGCGGTGGACCGCGGCGGACGCGGAGCTCGCCGAGCAGATCGTCAAGGCGCGCACCGCGTTGCCGAACGTCGCCCTGCCGGATACGGAGCTGCGCCGGATCGCCTCGGTGTGTGCGTCGTTCGAGGTGGACGGCATGCGCGCCGACCTCGTGGTGGCCCGCACGGCCATTGCGCACGCCGCGTGGCGCGGTGCCGACGCTGTCAACGCGGACGACGTCGAGGTCGCTGTGCGGCTGGCATTGCCGCACCGGCGCAGGCGCGATCCCTTCGACGAGCCTGGAATTGACGAGCAGCAGTTGCAGGACGCCTTGCAGGACGCCGCCGAGCAGGAGCAGCCGCCCGAGGATGACCCGGACGGCCCTGACAGCCCGGACGACGGTGGCCCTGATGGGGGCGGTGACGGCGGGGAAACTCCGCACAATGCCGAGCAGCAGCAACCTCAGGGTGGTCCGGCTGGTGGCGATCAGCCGCCTGTGCCGCCTGCGCCCGCGTTCCGGGCACGGCTGCTGGAGGTCCCCGGGATCGGTGAGGGCGCACCGGGACGTCGGTCTCGTGCCGCCGCCCGCAACGGTCACATCGTTCGGCCGTCTACCGTGGAAGGACACGGTCTGCATCTGGTGGGAACGCTGTCGGCCGCCGCTCCGCACCAGTCCGCGCGCGGCCGAGTGGGAACCGGTCTGGTGCTGCGTTCGCAGGACGTGCGGACGGCTGTCCGCGAGGGCAAGGAAAGCAATCTCGTTCTGTTCTGTGTGGACGCTTCTGGTTCGATGGCCGCGCGTAAACGCATGTCCGCTGTGACAGGCGCTGTGCTGTCATTGCTTCGTGACGCGTATCAGCGGCGGGACAAGGTTGGTGTGGTGACCTTTCGAGGCACCTCGGCGGAGGTCACGCTTCCGCCCACATCCTCTGTGGATGCTGCTGCGGCTCGGCTGAGGGGATTGCGTACGGGTGGGCGCACTCCACTGGCCGACGGACTGTTGCGGGTGCGCCGAGTGCTTGCCGCCGAACGGCTTCGTGATCCGCGACGACGTCCGTTGCTGGTGCTGCTGACTGACGGGCGGGCGACGCAGACTGCGGGCGGGCGTGACCCGATGGACGATGCTCTGCGCGCGGCCAGGTTGCTTGCGGCGGACGGTATCGCGAACATCGTGGTCGACTGCGAGCAGGGGTACGTTCGGCTGGGTCTTGCGTCTCGGTTGGCCGAGGTGCTGGGCGGGACGTGCCTTCGGTTGGCCGAGCTGTCGGCCGAGCAGGTTTCCGGCGTTGTCCGGGCAGCGCGAGCAGCCTGAGACGCCGTGTCCTCCTTTCCCGCACGCCGTGTCCTCCTTTGTGGCACCATGAAATTCCCTTGCTGGGTTTCAAAGATGGTGTCCTCGCCGGACGGGCAGACCACCAGAAGGAGAGGGGGCCGTGCTCCCTTCCTCCCATATGGCCTGCCGGAGGAAACCACGGCGTGCCGGGAGGTCGGTATCGCCTGCGCTGTGGGTTGGTTTGCGTAGGCCGACCTCCCGACACGCCGTGGTGTGGCTGCGCCCAGGCCATACGGGAGGAAGGGAGCACGAAGGCTTCGTGTGCGCTGACGCGCCTTCTGTTATGGCGGTGATCCGTATCGGTTTCGCTGGGGTTGGTTTTTGTCGGCGGATCACCGCCCCTTGCTCTCCGACCTGGTGTGGGTTGTTGTGCAGTTATTTTGTGTTTTTTGGTGGTATCACTGGGTTTCTGACCTTTCTTGATCTCTATCGGGTGAATGGGTTTAGGGCCAAGGACTTTCATGTTCTGCGGGCGTATCTTGGAGGTATGAGTCAGGTTGCCGTTTCTCTCTGGCGGGTCAGCGATCGGGAGCTGGTCTCGCGGTTGACCGCGTCCGAGGAACGGCTTCGTCGTGCCTACGCTGAACACCTGGATCTGTTGTCTGAGGCGGATTCTCGTGGCGTCGCCGTGTCGTTGGGCTATAGCAACACTGCTGCGCTGCTGGTGCATACTCAGAACATTTCGCGTGGTGAGGCCACTCAGCGGTTGGCGCATGCGGCCGCTCTCCATGATGTGAAGGCTCCGAGTGGTGCTGTGGTTGAGGCTTCGCTTCCTTTGACTGCTGGGAAACTTGCTGCTGGCGAGGTCGGGGTCGGGCAGGTTGAGGTCATTCGGAAGTTCGTCGCCAGTCTGGGGCATGTGGAGCCGGAGAAGGTTGCGCTGGCCGAGGAACTGATGGTCGAGCGGGCTGCCGAGGATGATCCGAACGCGTTGGCGCGGTATGGCGAGCGCTGGGTGCGGGACATCATCGACCCCGACGGGGTGCCGCCCAACGAGGATGAGCCTGGGCGGCCGGAGCGGGAGCTGCGGCGGCATGTGTTCAGGGACGGTCGGATGGAGTTCAAGGGGCGGCTGGATGCCGAGACCGCCGCCTTGTTCGAAGGTTTGCTTGCGCCGTTCGAGAAACTCGAGTCGGGTGACACGCGCGGGCACGCCGAGCGGGGCGGGGATGCGCTTGCCGACGTGTTGCAGAAGGCCGCGAACTGCCCTGACCTGACCACAACAAATGGGTTCAAGACCGAGGTCGCGTTCACGATCTCGATGGACGAGCTGATGCGGTCGGTCGAAGACCGGGTATTGCCCGGGACTCGGCTGACGGCGGGTGAGGCCAGAAGGATCGCGTGTGACGCGCACGTGCTGCCCGCTGTGATGGACGGCGAGTCAAGGCCCTTGGATGTCGCGGTCCCGGCGTATGTCGTACCCGCGCATATACGGCGGGGCTTGGTGCTTCGGGATCGTGGGTGCACCTTTCCGGGGTGTGACCGGCCTGCCAGTGTGTGCCACAGTCACCATGTGCAATCGTGGCTGCGTGGTGGGCCGACCGCTCTCGGGAATCTCACCCTCCTCTGTGGAGTTCACCACCGGCTCGTTCACCGCAGCGAGTGGGAGGTGGCGCTGGCCGATGGCGTTGCGTGGTTCACGCCGCCGGACTACGTGGATTCCGCCCGCCGCCCGCGGCGGAATCATTCCCACCACCAACTCAGTGTTTTGGAACCTCTAAGGAGAACGGCGTGCCACAGGGAAAACCGGCAGCGGTCCCGCAGGACGGCCTGACCACGCGGCAGCGCCGCAATCGGCCGCTGCTGGTGCTGCACACCGGGGAGATGCGGGGTAAGTCCACCGCTGCGTTTGGGTTGGCGCTGCGTGGATGGAACCAGGGGTGGTCGATTGGCGTGTTCCAGTTCGTCAAGTCTGCCAAGTGGAAGGTGGGTGAGGAGAACGCTTTCAAGGCGCTCGGCAAGGTGCACGAGCAGACCGGCGAGGGCGGCGCCGTCGAGTGGCACAAGATGGGGGAAGGCTGGTCTTGGAGCCGTAAAGCGGGCACCGAGGACGACCACGCGGCCGCTGCGCTGGAGGGCTGGCGTGAGATCTCCCGCAGGCTCGCCGCCGAGCAGCACGGTTTCTACGTGCTCGATGAATTCACGTACCCGATGCACTGGGGCTGGGTGGATGTGGGCGAGGTTGTGACGGCGTTACGGGATCGGCCGGGCCATCAGCACGTCGTGATCACTGGGCGGCACGCGCCGCAGGCCCTGATCGACGCCGCCGACATGGTCGTGACCATGACGAAGGTCAAGCACCCGATGGACGACGGGCAAAAGGGTCAGCGGGGTATCGAGTGGTGATTCGCCGTGGTCAGGCAAGACTCGGCTGCTCTTGTCCGGGTCCACGGCGATGATCGTGCGATGCACGGCTGCTGCGGACCCCACCATGCCGACCTCCGCGGAGTGCCGCTGTTGGTGTGTTGGGCCAAGTTGTACCGATCGGCAGCTGGGCCGATCCCGCCATTGTGCGGAGTTGGCTGTGCCGGATACGGCGCGCTCACCCGATCGGACGCACAGCACCGAACAATCAGGCTCAGTCGTGGTCGGGCGTGGCCGAGGCGAGTTCGGCGGCGGCCCGACCGCCCAGTTCAAGCACCTGAGCGAGATTGTTGCGGCTCAGTCGCAACACGTACTCGTTGCGGCCGCCGAAGAACAGGGTGGCGGACTCGTTCGCCGAGTCGACCTCGTACTTCATCGGGGTGTCGGTGCCCAGTTCCACCCAGGACTCGACACAAACACTGGACTGGCGGTAGAGAGACATGATCCTTCTTTCATCTTTACCGGAGTGGTTTCGCGGAAAGATTACCTATACCGAACAGGTTTGGATACGACCTGATCGAGTGATGGTTGCCGACTGGCAGACTTGGCCCAAGATCCAGGTCAAGGAGGTGGCGCGTGGGGCAGGCTCGCCCGACGGCCGAGCGACGACAGCTCGGCCTGACCTTGCGGCGGTTGCGAGAGCAGGCCGGTCGGACACAGGACGTGGCCGCGGTGGCGATCGGCAAGGCCAGGACGAAGATCGTTGCGGTGGAGGACGGCACCAGTACCGCGAGCACCGAAGACCTCGACGCGTTGCTCGACTGCTACGGCGTGCACGGTGCCGAGCGGCAAACCGTCCTTGAACTTGGTGTGCAAGCGCGGAAACGAGCCCAGCGCCGGGCCTATGTGGACACTCTGCCGGACGCCTATGACCGGTTCGCCGACCTGGAGGCCAAGGCGACCGAGATCAGCTGGTATGAGTCCGGAATCATTCCCGGGCCGCTGCAATCGGTCGAGTACGCGCGGGCGGTGCTCGAGGAGGGTGACGGCGTCTGGTGGGAGAAGGGGAACCCGGAGGGCGAAGATCGGCTGAAGTTCCGGTTGCGGCGGCTGGAAAAGATGTGGAACTCGGCTGAACCCAAGAAGTTGCGGTATGTCGTGGCCAAGGAAGCGTTGCACGCAAACATGGGCCAGCCGGACATCATGCGCGGACAACTCAGGCACATGCTCAGCTTGCTGTACCGGCGTGAGGACCTTGCCATCCGCGTGCTGCCCAACGACGTCTACGGCAACCCGGCGCGCGGGAAGGGACTGCTGATCTTCGGCTTCGGCGATGGCACCGCGCCACTGGGATGGTCGTCCGCTGTCCACGGGCCTTCGACTTACTACGATGAACTATCGGATATCGCAGCACTGCGACGAGCTTTCGAACGGATCTGGGAGCTTTCGTTGAGTGTGCGGGACTCCAAGCGGTTGATCACTGAGTTGGAGGAGGCTTGACCGTGGACACTGGTTGGTTCAAGAGCAGCTTTAGCGGCAGTAACGATGAGGGCTGTGTCGAGGTGCGGATCACGTCCGGCTCCGTTCAGGTCAGGGATACCAAGAACCGGTTAGCCCCCGGCTTCGCCGTGGACAACGCCTCGTGGCAGACCTTCCTCACCCTGGTCGGGAAGTAGTGATTCCTCGTGTAGTCATCGCGGCTCCGGCGTCCGGCTGCGGCAAGACGACCGTGGCGACCGGGCTGATGGCCGCACTGCGACGGCGCGGCGACAAGGTTGCTCCTTTCAAGGTCGGCCCCGACTACATCGACCCCGGCTATCACACGCTCGCCGCGGGCAGGCCCGGCCGCAATCTCGACCCGGTCATGGTCGGCGAGTCCACCGTCGCGCCACTTTTCCTGCGCGGCTCGGCTGGTGCGGACATCGCGGTGATCGAAGGCGTGATGGGCATGTTCGACGGCCGCGACCCGGCTTCGGACTTCGGCTCGACCGCGCACATCGCCAAGCTGCTGGACGCCCCGGTGATCCTGGTGGTCGACGCGTGGGGCCAGGCCCGCAGCATGGCCGCGCTGGTGCACGGCTTCCGCGCGTTCGACACGTCGATCAGGGTCGCCGGGGTGATCGCCAACCGCGTCGGCTCCGCGTACCACGCGTCCATCCTCGCCACCGCGTGTGAGGAAGTCGGGTTGCCGCTGCTCGGCGCGCTGCGCCGCGACGAGCACCTGCATGTGCCGTCCCGGCATCTTGGCCTGGTGACCGCCGCCGAGCACGGCCCGGAGGCCGTTCGGGTGATCGACTCCATGGCGCACCTCGTGGCGGGCGGCGTCGACCTGGACGAGGTCACGGCCGTCGCCCGTTCGGCCGGGCCGCTGCCCGGTACGCCGTGGGAACCCGACATAGCTGAGGCTGGGCGGCCGGTGATCGCCATCGCCGGGGGACCGGCGTTCACGTTCGGCTACGCCGAGCACGCCGAACTGCTGGCGGCGGCCGGTGCGCAGGTGGCGGTGTTCGACCCGCTGCACGACTCCACGCTGCCCGAGGGGACGCGCGGTCTCGTCCTGCCAGGTGGGTTTCCCGAGCAACACGCCGAGGCGCTGTCGGCCAACGAGCCACTGCGTCGTGCGGTCGCGGAGTTCCATGGGCCTGTCCACGCCGAGTGTGGCGGCCTGTTGTTCCTGGTCAAAAGCCTGGACGGGCATCCGATGTGCGGTGTGCTGGACGCGACGGCCGAGATGACGACATCGCTGTCCCTGGGCTACCGGGACGCCGTCGCGGCCACTGACTCACCGCTGTGCACCGAGGGCACGCGGTGGACCGGGCACGAGTTCCACCGCACAGTGGTGCACCCCGTGCATGGCGCGAAACCGGCGTGGATCTGGCGTGACCGGGAGGGCTCCGTGGTGCGGGAAGGCTTCGTGTCAGGCCAGGTACATGCTTCCTACCTGCACACTCACCCCGTCACCAACCCGGGGGCGATCGCCCGGTTCGTCGCCGCCGCGACCCGCTGAGACCGATGTGGCAGTGTATGCGTCGGCTCTCATGAGATGGGGTGGGCTGGCGGATGACGGTGACGGTGATCGGGGTCGACGGCAAGACGCTGCCTGCGGGCGCCTCGGCCGTGCTCGACGAGGCTGACCTGGTGGTCGGCCTGCGGCGGCACCTGGACGCGCACGCGCCGGACAGAGCCCGCACGGTCGAGCTGGAGTCGATCGAGACACTCGTGACAGATCTGACTGTCGCGGCACACGCGGTCGTGCTCGCGGACGGCGACCCGGGATTTTTCGGCGTGGTCCGCACCCTCAGAGAGAACAACGTACGCCTGACCGTGCTGCCCGCCGTGTCGAGTGTGCAGCGGCTGCTGGCCGCGGTCGGACGCCCCTCGGACGACGTCGTCGTGGTGAACGCGCACGGCGCGGACGCTGGGCGTGCGGTGAACGTCTGCCGCGCGCGTCCCGCGGTGGCTGTGCTCGGGATGGGGCCCGCTGAGCTGGCGCGGGAGCTGCGCGACTGGCGGCGGACGCTCGTGGTGGCCGAGGACCTGGGCGGACCGGACGAGAAAGTGTCCACTGTGGATGCGGGGGAGGCGTCGACGCGGACCTGGCGCGACACCAGCGTTGTGCTGTGCCTCGCGGAGGCGGAGAAGGTCCCGCCGCGCGGCTGGATCGCCGGTGCGCAGCCACTCACCGGCGGCTGGGCGCTCCCGGAGGACGACTTCGCGCACCGCGACGGCATGGTGAGCTCCGCCGAGCTGCGCGCGATCGCGTTGGCGCGCATCGCTCCCGCGCCGGGAACGCTCGTGTGGGACGTCGGCTCGGGCTCGGGTGCGATGGCCGTGGAGTGCGCGCGGCTCGGCGCCGCCGTGCTCGCCGTCGAGCGGGATCCCATGCAGTGCGTGCGGATTCTCGCGAACTCCAGCAAGTACGGCGTGGATGTCCGGGTCGTCGAGGCCGAGTTGCTCGCCGCGATCAGTGGACTGCCGAAGCCGGACGCCGTGTTCATCGGCGGTGGTGGCGAGGCAGTTGTCCGTGCCTGCACGACCGTCGAGGCGTCCCGTGTCGTGGTCGCGCTGGCGTCGATCGACCGTGTGGCCCCGACTCGGCAGGCGTTGCAGGCGGCAGACTATCGTGTTCACGGCTGCCAGCTGACCGCCGCGCGGTTGGCCGAGCACTCCGACGGCGCGACACGTCTGGCAGCTGTTGATCCGGTGACTGTGGTTTGGGGCGTGCGTTGATCGGTCTGTTCGCGGCGACGGCTGAAGGTAGGAAAGCGGCCGCTTCGCTGACACTGGGACCCGATTCGGTTCTGGTGGACGGACCGGTGAAGCCGGGCCTGCGGCGGCTGTGGCCGTCGCTCGGATCGGCCGTGTTGTTCATGGGTGTCGGCGCGGCCGTCCGGCTTGTCGCGCCACTGCTGACAAGCCAGCGTGACGACCCGGGGATCGTCTGCGTCCACCAGGGTTATGTCGTCGCGTTGACCAGTTCGAGCAACGTTCTCGCCGGAGAGATCGCTGACGCGCTCGGCGCGACCGCCGTCCCCACATCGGACTACGTCGGCGCCTCGCCGCTGGACGAGATCGTCGAGGCGCTGGACACGGCGATCGACGGCGACATCGTCGAGTGCGGCGCGGCCGTGCTGGCAGGCGAGGAGATCCGCCTGCTCAACCCGCTCGGCTTCGACCTGCCGGACCTGCCGCCGAACCTCCAGCCGGACAACTACGGTACAGAGTGGACAGTTCTGATCGACGACCGGCTGCCCAAGTTCCTGCGCAAGGGAAAGGTGCTGCGGCTGATCCCCAAGACGCTGGTGGTCGGTGTCGGCTCAAGCCGAGGCGTGACACAGGAAGCGGTCGCGGCGGCGCTGGCTTTGCTGGAATCCGAACACGAGCTTGACCCGCGCGCGGTCCGCTCCTTCGCGACGGTGGACGTGAAGGCCGACGAGGCCGGGATCCAGGACGCCGTGGCGGACTGGGGATTCTGGCACGGCGAAGACGGCGGATTCGCCCCACCGCTGACCATCCACAGCGCCGCCGAACTCGCCGGTGTGGACGTCCCCAATCCCAGCGCCACCGCACGAGTCGAGGTCGGAACGGCGAGCGTGGCCGAAGCGGCGGCCCTGCTGACCGCACGGGAACTGGGCGGCCGGGTGGAGCTGGCGGCGCCGAAGACGAGCAGCGCCAACGTCACTGTTGCCGCTGCCCGAATCCTGCCTGACTAGCGGTGCCTGGCTAGCGGCAAGTAGGAACCGAGGAGCCGGGCGCGCGGTCCGGCCCCTCGGTGGTCGAGAACTCAGCCGACCAGCAGACCCAGCGCCTTGCCGAACACGGCGGCGGACTCGGCGGGCAGGCCGGTGCTCGCCAGGTGGGCGACGATGCGCTGCTCGCCTTCGGCCTGGGACACACCGTCGATGTTGATCTGCTCGATCAGGTCGGCCAGTGCGGGCAGGCCGGTCGCGATCAGCTCGCCGACCGGCTTCAGCACGGCCGCGGTGATCGGGCCCGCGATGACACCCGCGATCGGGATACCGGCGAGCAGGTCGGGGATCACACCGACGAGCTTGCCGATGAGCGGGCCACCGTGGCGCAGCAAGGCGACGATGACCGGCTTGCCGACCTTCCACAGGATCAAGAACAAGTCGTAGTAGATGTCACGGTTCTGCTTGGCACTGACCAGTTCCGCGCGCGCGACGGTCAGCTCCTGCACCGTGGCGGCGTCGTTGACCTGCGCCAGCAGCGCGTCGATGTTCTCGACGGTGACGATCTCCCGCAGCGCGGCGGCGACCTGCTCCTGGTTCTCGATCGCGACGACCGGGACCTCGGGGGTGGTCGCGGCCTGGGCGATCGACGCGGTGCCGAGGCCGAGCACGCCCGAGGCGACGACGACCGCGACGGACTTGGTGAACTTGGACATTCTCATCACTCTTCCCTGTGCAGGCGGGGGAGACGGACAGGAAGGAAAATGGTAGGAAAAGCGCACGCGAAATCAGTCGGCCAATCGAGGAGGGGAATTGGTCGAACCGTGTTCACGAGTAATTCATACGGGGAAAGCGTACGCGGCGATGCTAACCAGTCGAACACGTCCGGCAACAGTGGGTGATTGCGTGTGCTGGGCCACAGTGGACTGAACGGCATCGATCCAGTCCTGTCAGGACAGGTCTTGCCGCTTGAATATCAACGCAGACAGCCGATCGCGTGTTCGCATCGCGGACAAATACAGTCCAGTGTGGATCGTTACCTGTCCCGCCATGTGGACGCGGCTACTCGGTGTCATCGTTGGCTGGAATCGTCGCCCCGGTCATTGTTTTCATCGGATGTCGAGTTCACCGAACACCGGGGGAATTCATCAGGATTCGCGCAACCAGACGCGGAGAGGACCGAGCTCGACGAAGCCGCTGCCGAGCGCGTGCGCGAGGCCGTCCTCGCAGTCGTAACCGACGATGGAAAGACCGGGGAAATGAACCGCGGCCGCGGTGATCGCTGATGACCAGACAGCGGCACCGTCGCCGCCGCCGACCGCGAAGAGGTTGGAAAGGCCGACCAGCCCCGAACCGCGGCTCAGCACGACACCCCCGGCGAGATCCTCGTCCTGGTGAAGGGACAGCACCAGAACGGACGGGTCGACGAGCAGCGGTGGTCGGAAGACGTCCGGGGGCTTGTCCCCGCCGTGCCACGCGATCTGCCAAGCGCGAAGCTCCGCGGCCGTGGCGACCCGCACGGCGCGCAGGGCAGGCGGCGCCGGTGCGCGAAGTCCTGCAGGGCGGTGGATCCACTGGGCGGTGAACAGTTCGGTGAAGCCGTGGGAGGTGAGGTCGTGAACGGCGAAACTGTCCTTGATCGAACACCCGGGTGACGTGTCTATCTCAGGCAGGAAGTCGCTCGGCGCCGCGTCGGGGCGCAGGGTGACGGCGTCCGGGTAGTACAGCGGCGTGCGACCGGCGCTGTGCCACACCGTGTCGCCGAAGCTGTACGGAATGCTGTGGGACCGGCAGATCGACGCGCACCAGTCGGCGTTGTTGTGTGCCGCGGCGGCAAGGAGGGAGGCTGGCTTTCTCAACGGCCCGTCCAGCGTGGTTTGCGGCCCTCGGTCCACGCCGTGTAGAACTCCGCGTGGTCGTCGGACTTCATCAGGAGCGCCTGGGTGATGGCCTCCAGCTCGATCGCCGAGCCGAGGTCCATGTCCAGTTCGCGGGTGAGCAGGACCTTCGTGGCCGAGTAGGCCAGTGCCGGGCCGGACGCGAGTCGGGTGGCCAGCGCTGCTGTCTCGTCAGCCAGCGCGGAGTCGGCCACGACCTTGCTGGCCAGGCCGATCGACGACGCGGTGGCCGCGTCGACCTTGTCGCCCAGCATCAGCAGTTCCGTCGCGCGGCCGAGGCCCACGAGGCGGGGCAGCAGGTACGCCGAGCCCATGTCGGCTCCGGCGAGGCCGACCTTGGTGAACAGGAACGCGAAGGACGCCGACTGCGCGAGCAGCCGGAAGTCGCTGGCCAGCGCGATCACCGAGCCCGCGCCCGCCGCGATGCCGTTCACCGACGCGATCACCGGCAGCGGGCACTCCCGCAGCGCCTTCACCACCGCGCCGGTCATCCTGGTGAACTCCAGCAGCTGCGCGGGTTCCATCTTCTGCAGCTCGCCGATGATCTCCTCGACGTCCCCGCCCGAGCAGAATCCCCTGCCCTCACCGGCGATCACCAGTACGCGCGCGTCACCCCGGTGCGGCAGTTCGGCCACCAGGTCGCGCAGGTCGGCGTACACGTCGAAGGTGAGCGCGTTCAGCTTCTCCGGCCGGGAGAACGTCACCGTCGCCACCCCGTCGGCCACAGTGAACCCGAAGTGCTCCCAGTCCTGCGTGATCCGTGCGCTCGCCCGGAAAACCATCAGTTCGCTCCTTTCAGTGCACGGCGATCCAGCTTGCCCGACGCGGTTTTCGGCAGCACGGACACGAATCGCACGTCCCGCGGATACTTGTGCGGGGCCAGTCGGGACCGGACGAAGTCCTGCAGCTGCGTCGCGGTGATCTCGGCAGCGGTGACGACGAACGCGCGCGGTCGGGTCAGCCCGTTCTCCTGGTAGCCGACCACCGCGCATTCGACCACGGCCTCGTGCGCCAGCAGGCAGTTCTCGATCTCCGCGGGCGCCACCCAGACACCGCCCACCTTCAGCAGGTCGTCGACTCGTCCCTGGTAGTGGAAGAACCCGTCGGCGTCCCGGGTGACCAGGTCGCCGGACAGCACGGTGTGCGGGCGGGGGAACGTCTCGGCGGACTTCTCCGGCGCCTGCCAGTACTCCAGCGCCACGGTCTCGCCGGTGACCTCCAGCCTGCCCGGCTCGCCGTCCGGCACCGGTTCGCCGTCCAGGTCGACCACGCGTGCCCGGTAGCCGGGGACGACCTGGCCGAGGCTGCCCTGCCGGGACTGGCCGGGCCGGTTGGACAGATAGATGTGGTACGCCTCCGACGAGCCGATCCCGTCGACCACCTCGACGCCGAACGTGTCCATCCACCGGCGGTACAGCTCGCCGGGCAGCGCCTCACCGGCGGACGTGCACAGCCGCAGCGAACTGAAGTCCTGTTCGGACGCACTCGGATGCGACACCATCGCGCTCATCATGGTCGGCACGTTCACCAGGATCGTCGGCCGGTGCCGGGCGATCAGCTCGAACAGCGTTTCCACTGTGCTGCGTTCCGGGAAGACGATCCCCGCGGCGCCGACTCCGAACGGGAACAGCGCGGCGAGATCCCGCGCGTACCCGAAGAACAGCTTCGGCACGGGCAGGACTACGTCGTCCGGCCGCATGTCCAGCACTCCGCGGGCGTACCAGTCGAAGCTCAGCAGCGGGCTGCGCCCGGTGAGCACGCAGGCCTTCGGCGCCCCCGTGCTGCCGGTGGTGAACTTCCAGATCGCCACGTCGTCCTTGGTCGTCGGCGCGGCGGTCAACGTGGGCGACGCGCCGTCGGTGAACTCCGAGGAGAGCACGACGAGGTTCTGCGCGCCCGCCTCGCGGAGTTTGTCGGCCGTGGTGGCGTCCGTGAGCACGACCGAGGGCCGCACGTAGTCCAGGAAGTACTGGTAGTCCTTGACTTGGAGATAGGTGTACACCTCGGCGGTGACGGCGCCGATCTTCTGCGCGCCGTACCAGGCCGCCACGAAGTCCACACTGTCGCTCAACGCGAGCAGGACACGATCGCCTTGGCGCACACCGCGTTCGAGCAAGGCGTTGCCCATCTTGTTGGTCAACACGGCGAGCTCGCCGTACGTGACAGGCCCCGACGCGGTGAGCAACGCGGTGCGCTCAGGGGGATTGCGGTCGACGAAGTAGGACGTGATGTTGAACGTCTCCGGGATGTCGGCGTACTGCATCAGGCCCCCTCGATGAGTTCGAGCACCATGTCCACCAGCACGGAGTAGGTCTGCTCGCCCTCCTCGGCGGTGGCTGCCGCGGGCGAGCCGCAGTACGCCTCGTCCATACCCATCGCGACGAAGTCCTTCTGCCCGCCCGCCATCGCCGACGGCATGTCCACTCGGACCTCGGGCAACTCGGCCATCCGCTCCCGGTCGACGAGGTCCGGGCGGGACGCCAGCACCAGGGACGTCTCGTACTGCCCCGCGTGGCACGAGCCGGACCGGAACTCCGGCGTCAGCCGTGCCGCGTTCGCCCGGCGGACCAGGTCGAGATACCCGACACCGGCCGCGCTGGTCGCCCGGCGCAGCGTGGCCACGTGCTCGGGCTCGAAGTGGTTGTTCACCACGACGATCTCGCGGAAGCCCTGACTGGTCAGCGACGCGCAGACGTCAGTGACGATCGCGTACAGCGTCTCCTCGCTGACGTGCACGGCGCCGGGGAACGCGGACGCGTAGCGGGTCACGCCGTAGGGCAGCGGCGGCAGGATCAGGGCACGGACCGACGGGTGGTCGGCGAGTCGCTGCGCGACCCGTTCGCACACGCCGATGGAGATCATCGGGTCGGTGTTGAGGGGCGCATGCGGACCGTGCGGCTCGATCGCGCCGACCGGTAGCAGGAGCACCGGCCGTCGCGGTGCCGTCAACAGCCCGGCGACCTGCGGTGAGGTCAGCTCGGCGAAGTAGAGCACCCGCGAAACTTTACGGTTGACCGAGCTGCACAGTCAACTATGCTCGCGGCATGCCCGAGGCGCCACAGGACCTGGTGATGACGCTGCTCGGCGCGCACCTGCAGCCGCGCGAACGGCAGGCGTGGTCGGGTGGTCTCGTCGAACTGCTCGGCGACTTCGGCTTCTCCGCCGGAGCGGCCAGGGTGGCGCTGACCAGGCTGGTGCGCAGGCAACTGCTGGCCAAGGTGAAGGACGGGCGGCTGGTGCACTACACCGTCACGCCGCGCAGCGCCGCCGTGTTCGAGGAGGGCGACACCCGGATCTTCGCGCTGGGCCGCGGCGTCACAGAACCGATCCCCGCTGAACGGGCCTCCACTGGACGGACACAGTGGACGGTGCTGTGGCACGCGATCCCCGAGGACGAGAAGGTCGCCCGCACCAGGCTGGTGCGCAGGCTGCGCTTCCTGGGGTTCGGCCCGGCGCAGGACGGCACGTGGATCGCGCCGCACGACCGGGAACGCGAGGTCGCGGTCCTGCTGCGGGACCTCGGCGTCGAGCGGTACGCGGGCGTGCTGCTGGGCAGCCCGGCCGCCTCGCTCGACTTCGGCTCGTTCGTCAACCGGGTGTGGGACCTCGACGACCTCGCGGCGCGCTACCAGGCCTTCGTCGAACAGTTCGGCGGCCACGATCCCGGCAGGCTCTCCGACCGGGAGGCACTGCTGCTCAGAACCAGGGTGACCCACCAGTTCCGGCAGTTTCCATTCGTTGATCCGGAATTGCCGTCGTGCCTGGTCGCGCCGCCCGCGCACCGCGCGGACGCCGTGCGGTTGTTCCACGATCTCTACACCGCGCTCGCCCCAGCGGCGATGCGCCATTTCGACGAGGTGATGCGGCCTTGACCGACAACCACGCTGCACTGACGTACTCATCCTATTTGGCATTGGACGAGATACTCGGTGCGCAGCGGCCACGCTCGGACGAACACGACGAGATGCTCTTCATCGTCATCCACCAGGTGTACGAACTGTGGTTCAAACAATTGCTGCACGAATTCGCCCGCGCGCAACAAGTGCTGTCCAACGGCGAGACCGCGCACGCGCTGCACACCCTGCGGCGGTCGCTGACCATCCTCAAGGTCGTGGTCGCGCAGATCGACGTGCTGGAAACCATGACACCACGCCAGTTCACCAGCTTCCGCGCCCGACTGGACGCGTCCAGCGGCTTCCAGTCGGCCCAGTTCCGTGAGGTGGAAGCAGTACTCGGCCGACGGGACGCCCGTGTGTTCAGGCACTACCCGCCCGGCGGGCAGCGCGACCGGATCGAGGCCGCGATGAACCGACCGTCCCTTTTCGACTCGTTCATGACCTACCTGTCGCTGCACGACTACGACGTCCCGGCCAAGTGCCTGCACCGTGACGTGTCCGCGCCGGTCGAGCCGTCGCCGGAGCTGCAGCAGGTCCTGTTGCGCGTCTACCAGGACGACGCGGGGGAGGCGCAGATCTGCGAGCGGCTGGTCGATCTGGACGAGGGCGTGCAGGAATGGCGGTACCGGCACGTCAAGATGGTGGAACGGGTGATCGGCCACAAGGTCGGCACCGGCGGCTCGGCCGGAGCGGACTACCTGCGGACAACGCTGTTCTCGCCGGTGTTCCCCGACCTGTGGGCTGTCCGGAGTGAACTGTGAGTTACCACGCCGCGCGGCTCGCGCCACACTATTCATCCTTCAGAGTGATGGATCGGCTTCTACTGACCGGACACTCTCACCAGGCGTGGCCGGATGTGGCTCTGGAAGGCCAGATCGAAGCCTTCTACGATGCCGCCCAGCACGTCGACGAGAAGTGGGCGAGGGCGTTCGCCAAGGCGGACCGGGTGCGCGACGGCTTCCGGCTGTTCCTCAGCGACCCCGACGCGCCGATCGCGCTCGGGCAGAACACACACGAGCTCGTCCTGCGCTTTCTGTCCGCTGTGGACCTGTCGGCACGGCCGCGACTGATCACATCGGACGGTGAATTCCACACCCTTCGCCGTCAGCTCGGCAGACTGGCCGAGGAGGGCGTCGAGGTGGTGCGCCTGCCGTCGGCACCAGCGGACACGCTGGCCGAGCGGATGGCCGACGCGATCGACGGACGGACCAGCGCGGTGCTCGTGTCGGCTGTCCTGTTCGAGACATCCAGAATCGTGCCGGGGCTGGGCCTCCTCGCCGACGCCTGCCACCGGCGGGGCGTCGAGTTGCTTGTGGACGCTTACCACGCGCTTGGCCCGGTCCCGTTCTCCTGCGCGGAAATTCCACACGCGTGGGTAGTCGGCGGCGGCTACAAGTACCTCCAGTTGGGTGAAGGAAACTGCTTTATGCGTCTGCCGCCGCACGCCGACACGCTACGGCCCGTGATCACGGGCTGGTACGCGGAATTCGCGGAGCTGGCCGGGCACCACGACGGCAGTGTCGGCTACCCGCTCGGCAGTGCCAGGTTCGCGGGATCGACCTACGACCCGGCCAGCCACTACCGCGGCGCCAGGGTGTTCGACTTCTTCGCCGAGCAGGGACTGACACCGGACGTACTGCGTCAGGTCGCGCTGGACCAGGTCGGTCTGCTCGCGTCGCTGTTCGACCGGATCGGCGCACCGGACGACGTGATCACCCGTGACCGTGACCCGCTGGAGAACTTCGGTGGCTTCCTGGCGCTGCGCACGCCGGACGCACAGCGGCTGCGGGCGCAGCTCGCGGAGCGGGGCGTGCTGACCGACAGCCGGGGCGAGTACCTCCGGTTCGGCCCGGCGCCCTACCTGACGGCCGACCAGCTGGAATCCGCGATGGGAACGCTGGCCGAGCTGCTCAGTCGGACCCGAGCAACCGCATGGCCCGCAACGAGATCTCCATCCGAAAGCGGTCGTCGGGATCGGTGAGCCGGTCGCCGAACAACGCCTCCAGCTGGTGCAGGCGGTAGCGCACGGTCTGTGGGTGCACGTTCAGCCTGCCCGCGATCTCCGGCGCGCTGCCGCTGGTCTCCAGCCAGGCCAGCAGGGTCTCACTCAGCCGAGCCCGTTGTTTGACCGTCAGCCCGGCCAGCGGTCGCAGCGTCCGCTCGGCCAGCTCCCGTGCCAGGAACTCGTCGCTGAGCAGCCACAACGTGGACAGGTGGTCCTTGCTCCAGAGCACCGGCTCGTCGGGCAGCAGGCCACGGTTGACGTACGACAGCGCGCGCCTGGCCAGCCGCAACGACGTCGGGGCCTCCGACAGCGCGACCCGCGGCCCGATCACGGCCCGCCAGCCGGGCAACTGCTCACGCAGCGACCGCAGCTGTTCGTGGTCGGCTGCCATCAGCAGGCACGGCTCGGCCGCTTCGAAGTCCTCGAGGACGCACTCGTCGAACGACGGCAGGTCGAAGTCGCCTTCGCGGCGTTCCAGCGCGACGACCACGACGTGCTCGGGCACCGCCCATGCCGCCGACGCGGCGAGTTCGGTGATGCTCTGCGACGAGACGGGCGGTTCGGACAGCAGCAGTTCCAGCAGTCGCCTGCGCCTGCGCTCCAGCGCGCCCGCCGCCCGTGCCTGCGCCGAGGCGAAACCCTCCAGCGACAGCACGGAGATCTCGTCGACGTAGTCGAAGACGGCCTCGGCGAGATGGCAGATCGTCACCGTCGGAAGGTTCACCGACTGGCCGAATTCCGCGATCCGGCGCCACGCCACGCGCGCGCCGATCCGGTACGCGCTCTGCAGCGTGTCCACACTGCGTCCCTGCGCGACCTCGAGCCTGCCCAGGTGCCGGAACAGTTTCGCGCGGTCCTCGCGGGGCGTCGACGGGTCGGCGAGCCGGTCGATGAACTGCGAGATCGCCTCCTCGACGCCGCCGGTCACGATCGTGCCGAACGGGCCTTCGAGCAGTCGCGCATACTCCGGGATGGACCGTCGGATCTCCTGCACGATGGCGATGGCCACGTCGTTGGCGCGCGGCCGGAACATCGTCGCCAGTTCGCGGGGCAGAGTGGCCCAGACGCGCGTGGAGGCTGCCGCGGTCCGCGGCGGCAGTAAGGTGTCCAGGCGCTGCGGAGGCACGGTCGTGGTCCTGCGGGCACCCGTCTCAGTCACGGCGTCGTCCTTTGAGCGGCAACAGAAACCTGTCGTATCGTCGGTGATATCGCCCAAGATTTGTAACTCGCGCACTATATTTTGACGCAACCTTTGCTGTCAACGGCTCACTGGACGCCGTCGCAGGTCGTGAAGCCCATTCGGATGGGCGGCCGCACAGTTGTCACCCAGGTGACAAGTTCGGTACACCATGCTGTCTTCCGGGCGACAACCATGGTCTGAACGGCTGGCGCTGGTCTACTCCAATTTCACCCGCACGCAGGGCGGTGACAAGTGGGTCTTGTGATTTCCGTAACGGGGTGACAAGTTTCATGGAGTCGATCAGGTTGTCTGACAACCTCTTGTTACCCGTGAGTCAACCGAAGTAACCTACTCGGCGGTAGGTCTGCCGCGTGAATCAAAGCCACCTGTTCTCGTTCGCCCTGTCGACGAGAGCCCGAGGAGGTAGGTAAATGAGACGCAGTGCCGCCGTCGTTGCCGTCGCTGCATTGGCTGCTGGAGCGTTCGTGTCCAGCGCACAGGCAGCCACCACGTTAGGAGAGGTGACCAAGGACCTCACATACAGATGCGCCTTCCCGCTGGTCGGCCAGCAGGATGTCAGCGCGACCGTGAAGATCACGATTCCCGACGCCGGTACAACCGGTGGTCGAATCGTCAATAGTGATCTCAGGATCACCGCAACCTTGAACGCGAATATCGTGAATGCGTTGCGGTCGTTCCAGACTGCCACAACCGAGGGTACTGCCACCGCGGATGTGGACGCTGCATATGACAGCAAAAACATGACAATCGGAATTCCGGGCCTGAAAGTCGCGAAGCAAACTGTGCCGCCTCAAGGCCAGACGATGCCGGTCGACATTTCCGGTCCGACTCCGAGTTTGATCGTGTACAAGGCAGGCACTGTCAGCCTTGCGGCCGGTGCCGTTTTCAACGCCAAAGTCGACACTCGCAAGGCAGACGGAACGCCGACAGCGCTCGGCATTCTGAACGTTCCGTGCACGGTGAAGGTGACCACGCCACCGCAGGACCGCTCGTTGGCCTCGGTTCCTGTCACCGGCAGCGATGTCGCCCCGCCATCGACGGGGACAACGCCATCGCAGCCATTTGACAAGACGTTGACCTACAGCTGCACCTTCCCCGAGGTCGGCGCGGTGAACGTCTCGGGCAGGGTCCAGGGCACGATTCCGGCAACGGGAACAGTGAACACCCGTGTGCAGCCGACGGCGACGATCGCCGCGACGCTGCCGTCGTCGGTAGTGGACGCGCTGCGCAACCACAGTGCGGCAACGGTTGGGGGCAAGGCCGTGGCCGACGTCACCAACGCGTACAACGGTACGTCGATCGCCATCGGCATCCCCGGCACGGTTCCGTCCGCGTCCGTGCCTGCTTCTGGTGAGCTGACAGCCAACATCGCTCTCAACGTTCCCAGCGTCACCGTCGGTGCCGCCGGAACGCTCGCTCTTGGTGCCGGTCCTGGGTTGATCGGCACGTACACCCCGCTCAAGGCGGACGGCACGCCGACCGACCTTGGCACGTTCGACGCCCCCTGCACGCTGAACCCCGGTCAGGACCCGGGGCTCGGCTCGATCGTCTTCAGCTGATCGACAACGGCGGCGTGTCCACCCCGAGCGTTCCGTGCCCGGGGTGGACACGCCGCTCAGCCCGTCAGTGTTCCAACACAGGAGTCACCTTGTCGCACCGAAAACGCGCCGGTCTGGCCGTGATGCTCGCGGCGGTGACCATCGCCGCGCCACCGACATTGGTCACCGCGGCCGGAGGCGATCCGGCCGCGACGGAAACCCAGGTCGTGAAGGCGATCCGCGCGACGTGCGACTTCGAGCTGGTCGGTAGGCAGGCGATCGCGGCTGAGCTGTCGCTGAAGCTGCCCGTGTCGGTGCAGACCGGAACCCCGGTGCGCCCAAGCGATGTCAAGCTCAAGGTCACCTTCTCCGCCGAGACAATCAAAGCGCTCAGGGAGAAGCAGGTCATCTCGCTGGCGGGACTGTTGGGCGTCCAGCTCAAGTCCGGCGACAGGACGCTGGCAACCCGTGGACCGCTGCCGCAGACCGCACTGCCCGAACAGGACAGTGACCTTTCGGTCGAGCAGTCGTTGAAGTCCATTGTGGAGGTCAAGACCGACAAGCCCGGCAAGGTCGTGCTCACCCTCGGTGCGCTGGAGATGCTGCTCGCCCAGGCCACGACGCGGGAGGAGCCCACGAAGGAGATACTCCCGGCGCCGTGCGAGCTGGCCCCGGGGCAGGACACCGCACTCGGATCGGTCGCGGTCCTCAACCCGCTCCCCACGACGGTTTCCGCTCCGAAGCCGACCGCCCCGACCAGCGGGCAGACGTCGTCGGCACCGGGCGTGCCCTCGCAACGGCCGCAGGGAACCCAGCCGCCGACCGCGGGGCGTGACAAGACGAGCCGGCGCCAGCGTCAACTGGCGGAGGACCCGCAGTACTGCAAGGAAATCCCGCCCGAGGCGTACGCCTTCTACGCGTACTACGACCTGACCGGGCGCGCCGACGTGCGCAAGCTCAAGTCCTACATCGACTTCGGGCCCGGTTACCTGGCATCGAAGGTGTTCTTCTGGTGGGAGGTCGATCCCAACGGCGAACAGATCGACTGTGGCGCGATCAAAGGCGACCTGTTGTGGCCGCCCGCCACGGGCTCGTTCGTGACGTTCGGCTTCGTGCCGACGACCGCGAAGGTCACCGTCATCCCGGACGGCCCGGCGGAAGGCAGGCTCCGGTTCAACATCTTCAAGGGAACCGCGAAGGCCTTCCTGGCGCTGAGCGACGCGAAGGTGAACGGCACCCCGCTGGACGTCGGCCCGAACTGCCGGACCGCCGAGCCGGTCGTGATCGACCTGAAGTCCGACCTGGAGCACTGGGACACCTTCATGGGCGGCACCATGGAGGCCGACGTCACCATCCCGCCGTACAAGGGCTGCGGTGCCAAGGAGAACCTCGACCCGTTGCTGACCGGCCTGATCTCCGGCCCCGGCAACCACCTCAAGCTCACGTTCAGCGAACTGCACACGTGCGACCCGCCGGACCAGCCGTGCGTGCCTGCGCTGCCGAGGAGGCGCTAGACATGGCAACGCCACAGTTCGCCGCCCGCGGTCTCGCCGGGCTGCGTGAGGTCGGCAAGCTCTGTTCGCTGGCACTGGAAGTGTTCCGGATGACCTTCCGGCGGCCGTTCCAGTTCCGCGAGTTCGTCCAGCAGTGCTGGTTCATCATCTCGGTGACGATCCTGCCCGCCGCGCTCGTCGCCATCCCCTTCGGCGGCGTGATCGCGCTGCAGCTCGGGTCGCTGACCAAGCAGATCGGCGCGCAGTCGTTCACCGGTTCGGCGAGCGTGCTCGCGGTGATCCAGCAGGCGAGCCCGATCATCACCGCGCTGCTGATCGCGGGCGCCGGTGGCTCGGCGATGTGCGCGGACCTCGGCTCACGCAAGATCCGCGAGGAGATCGACGCGATGGAGGTGCTGGCGGTCTCGCCGATCCAGCGCCTCGTCGTGCCCCGCGTGTACGCGTCGATCCTGATCTGCGTGCTGCTCAACGGAATGGTCAGCGTGGTCGGCGTGCTCGGCGGCTACTTCTTCAACGTGATCCTGCAGGGCGGCACACCGGGTGCCTACCTGGCCACGTTCTCCGCGCTCGCGCAGCTACCGGACCTGTGGATCAGCGAGATCAAGGCCGTGCTGTTCGGTTTCGTCGCCGGTGTGGTCGCCGCCTACCGCGGGCTCAACCCGAAGGGCGGTCCGAAGGGCGTCGGTGACGCGGTCAACCAGGCCGTGGTCATCACGTTCCTGCTGCTGTTCTTCCTCAACTTCGTGCTGACCACCATTTACCTGCAGGTCATTCCGCGGAAGGGGCTGTAGCGATGGTGATGGAACGCCAACTCGACACGTTCGGGAAACTGGGTGACCAGCTTTCCTTCTACGCCAAGGCGTTGCTGTGGATCCCGCGCGCGTCCCGGCGCTACCTGCGCGAGATCGTCCGGCTGTTGTCCGAGGTCAGCTTCGGCAGCGGCGCGCTGGCGGTGATCGGCGGCACGATCGGCGTCATGGTGGGCATGTCGGTGTTCACCGGCACGGTCGTCGGCCTGCAGGGATTCTCCGCGCTCAACCAGGTCGGCACGTCGGCGTTCGCGGGCTTCCTGTCCGCGTACTTCAACACCCGTGAGATCGCGCCGCTGGTCGCCGGGCTCGCCCTGTCGGCCACGGTCGGCGCCGGGTTCACCGCGCAGCTCGGCGCGATGCGCATCTCGGAGGAGATCGACGCGCTGGAGACGATGGGTGTGCCGAGCCTGCCGTACTTGGTGACCTGCCGGGTGATCGCCGGGTTCATCGCGATCATCCCGCTGTACGTGATCGGCCTGCTCACCTCGTACCTGGCGGCGCGCACGATCACCGTCGAGTTCTACGAGCAGTCCGCCGGCACCTACGACCACTACTTCACGCTCTTCCTGCCGCCGGAAGACGTGCTCTGGTCGTTCCTCAAAGTGATCGTCTTCAGTGTCGCGGTGATCCTCGCGCACTGCTACTACGGCTACCGCGCCTCCGGCGGACCCGCCGGTGTCGGCCTCGCGGTCGGCCGGGCGGTGCGCTGGTCGATCGTGACGATCAGCATCCTGGACTTCTTCCTCAGCCTGGCCATCTGGGGCACCGAAACGACGGTGAGGATCGCGGGATGAGCAAGGAACGGCACCAGCTGACCAGCATGCGCCTGCTGGGGCTGGTCTACGTCGTGATCGTGGCGAGTTTCCTCGCGCTGACCGTGGCGATCTACGCCGACGCGTTCTCCGACGACCCCACGGTGACGCTGCGCACCAGCCAGGTCGGCAACCAGATGCAGGCCGACGCGGACGTGAAACTGCGCGGTATCAATGTCGGCAAGGTCCGCTCGGTGGAAAGCCACGGCGGCGGCGCGGTGCTCACGCTGAAGATGGATCCCCAGACGATCGAGCGGATCCCGGCGAACGTGGCGGCGCGACTGCTGCCCAAGACACTGTTCGGCGAACGCTACGTCAGCCTGACCATGCCGGAGCACCCGAACGGCAAGCTGGCGGGCGGCGACGAGATCAGGCACGACCGGTCCGCCGCCACTGTCGAGATGGAGCAGGTCCTCAACAACCTGCTGCCGCTGCTGCAGTCCGTCCGGCCGGAGAAGCTGTCCGAGATGCTCACCGCGCTCTCGCAGGCACTCGACGGCCGCGGCGAGAAGCTCGGCGACACGCTCGTCCAAGTCGGACAGTACGTCGGCGAGCTGAACCCGCAGCTGCCCCAGATCAAGGAGGACATCTCCCGGTTCGCCTCGGTCGCGGACACCTACAACGCCGCGGCCAGTGACTTCCTGCAGGCGCTGACGGACTTCACGGTCACCAGCAAGACCATTGTGGACCAGCGCAACTCGCTGCTCACGTTGTACTCGACGCTCGGCACCGCCGGTACGGACATGGCGAAGTTCCTGACAGTGAACAAGGAAAACATCATCTCGCTGTCCGACGAGAGCAGGGGGACCCTTGACCTGCTGGCCAAGTACGCGCCGCAGTACGCGTGCATGTTGACCGCGGTCGCGGACTTCAAACCGAGGGTGGACAAGGCTTTCGGGGGCGGTGGACTGCACGTGGACCTCAAGGTCCTCGAGGATCGCGGCAAGTACGTGCCCGGCCGCGACGACCCGAGGTACACCGACAAGCTGGGGCCGCGCTGCTACGGCCACGACGCCCCGAAGTTCAAACCCGCCGCGGTGGAGTCGTTGCCGAACTCACCGGCCGAGCGCGACATGCTCGACACGATTGCTCCTGACATGCCCGCGTGGGGCAGCCTGCTCGTCGGGCCGCTGTACCGCGGTGCGGAGGTGACCGTGCGATGAGGGGACTGCTCGCACCACTGATCAAGGTGATCGTGTTCGCGATCGTCACGGTCGCGTCGACCGGCCTGCTCGGGCTGACCATCGCGAACATCGACCTGCGGCCGTCCTACGACTACACGGCCAGGTTCTCGGACGTGACGTCGTTGTCGGTCGGCGACGACGTCCGGATCGCCGGTGTGCGCGTCGGCCAGGTCGAAACCATCGACCTGGTGGACAGGCGCGTGGCCACGGTGGCGTTCACCGTCGACGCCCGGCGCAAGCTGCCGACGTCGGTCACCGCGACCATCAAGTACCGCAACATGATCGGCCAGCGCTACATCTCGCTGGATCGCGGTGTCGGCCCGCTCAACGACGTCCTCAGCCCCGGTTCGGAGATCCCGTTGCAGCGTACCAAGCCCGCGCTCGACCTGACCGTGTTGTTCAACGGGTTCAAACCGCTGTTCCAGGCGCTGTCGCCGGACGACGTCAACAAGCTCTCGAACGAGATCGTCCAGGTGCTGCAGGGTGAGGGCGGCACCGTGGAGAACCTGTTGCGGCACACCGCGTCGCTGACGTCCACGCTGGCCGAGAAGGACCAGGTGATCGGCGAGGTGATCGGCAACCTCAACAACGTGCTCGACACCGTGAACGCGCACAGCGACGAACTCGGCAGCCTGCTCACCACCCTGCAGCAGTTCGTGACCGGCTTCGCCAAGGACCGCCAGCCGATCGGCCAGGCGATCAGCTCGCTCGACGAACTGGCCGGGGCGACCGCGGGGCTGCTGGAGGAGGGCCGCGCGCCGCTCAAGGACAGCATCGTCGGGCTCGGCCAGGTGGCGAAGAACATCGCGGACAACGAGAAGGTCGTCGACCAGGCGCTGCGCAACCTGCCGGTGAAGATGGAGAGCATCGGCCGCACAGTCAGCTACGGCTCGTGGCTGAACACGTTCCTGTGCTCCGCGCAGACCACGACACCGATGCCGATGCCGTTCGCAGGCGGGATTCCCGTGACCCAGCCGAGGTGCAAGTGATGAGGTCCTTCCAGGAACGAAACCAGGCGGTCATCGGGCTGGTCAGCATCGTGGTGCTGAGCCTGATCGGGCTCACCGCGTTCTACTCGGACGACCTGCCGATCATCGGCGGCGGCCGGACGTACACCGCGCAGTTCACCGAGGCGGCCGGGCTGATCTCCGGCACCGAGGTGCGCGCCGCGGGCGTGAAGATCGGCACGGTCAAGGACGTCGACCTGGAAGGCGACCACGTCAGGGTGCGGTTCCGGGTCAGGGACGCGTGGGTCGGCGACCAGAGCACGGTGGCGATCCGGATCAAGACCCTGCTCGGCTCCAAGTACCTCGCGGTCGACCCGCTCGGCAACGCCGAACAGGACCCGGACAAGCCGATCCCGCTCGGCCGCACCGCGTCGCCGTACGACATCAACCAGGTCTTCGACAAGCTGGCCACCACGGTCACCGAGATCGACACGAACAAACTCGCCGAGTCGCTCGGGGTGCTGGCCGACACGTTCGCCGACTCGCCGCAGGAGATCCGCTCGGCACTGCAAGGCCTCTCCGCGCTGTCGAAGACGATCTCCACCCGTGACCAGGAACTGGCCAAGCTGTTCGCCAACACCCACGAGATCAGCAAGACCTTCGCCGACCGCGACGCGGAGGTGGAGAAGCTGCTCAAGGACGGCGAACTGCTGCTCGGCGAGATCCACAAGCGGCGGGACGCGATCAGCTCGTTGCTCAAGGGCACCCGTGAACTCGCCGCGCAGCTCTCGGGTCTGGTCGCCGACAACACGGCCACGCTGCGGCCCGCGCTGGAACAGCTGGACCGCGTCAACGCGATCCTGCAACGCAACCAGGACAACTTGAACCGGAGCCTGCAGTTGGCCGGTCCGTACTACCGGATGCTCGGCAACGCGGGCGGCAACGGCAGGTGGTTGGACATGTACGTGTGCGGCCTGATCGCGCCGGTCGGCTCGCCACCGGACACCGACCCGGCCAACGGGAACTGCATCCCGCCGAAGGGGGCGAAATGACACGGGGACTGAGAGCTCTGACCATCATCTCCGTGGTCGCGCTTGCCCTCACCGCGGTGACCTACCTGGTGTTCCGGCCGTCCGGCGGCACCAAGATCACCGCGTACTTCGCCACCGCCGTCGGGCTCTACGAGGGCTCAACGGTCCGGGTGCTCGGCATCCCGGTCGGCACAGTCGACACGGTCACCCCCGTCGGCAAGCAGGTGAAGGTGGAGCTGTCGGTCGACTCCGACCGGGCGATCCCGGCGAACGCGTCCGCCGTCGTGGTCGCACCCAGCCTGGTCAGCGACCGGTTCGTCCAGCTGGCTCCCGCCTACGCCGGTGGCGCGCAGATGCAGTCGGGCACGGTGATCCCGGTCGAACGGACCATCACCCCGGTGGAACTGGACGACCTGTACAAGAGCCTGAGCCAGCTGTCGACCGCGCTCGGCCCGGACGGCGCCAACTCCAAGGGCGAACTGTCCAGGCTACTGGACGTGATGGCCGCGAACACCAAGGGCAACGGTGCGCTGATCGGCGACACGATCAGGCAGTTCGCCGAGGCGTCCCGCACCCTCGCCGGCGCGAAGGACCAGCTGTTCGGCACGATCGAGGGCCTGCAGAAGTTCACGACCATGCTGGCGCGCAACGACGGCACGGTGAAGAAGTTCACCAACCAGCTGCGGGACGTGTCCGCGTCGCTGGCCGCCGACCGCGCCGACCTCGGTGGTGCGCTGGCCGAACTCGCCACCGCGCTGGAGCAGGTGCGTGGGTTCATCAAGGACAACCGGGCCGCGTTGAAGTCCAACGTGGACCGGCTGACCGGGATCACGAAGGTGCTCGTCGACCAGCGCAAGTCGCTGGCCGAGGCGGTGGACGCGGCGCCGAACGCGGCGAAGAACCTGCAAGAGGCGATCAACCCGGCGACCGGCGCGCTGGAGTCACGCACCAACCTGCTGGAGTACTACGACCCCGGGTCGATGGTCGCGTGCAACCTCACGCCGAACGCCGGTGCGGTGACGTCTCCGCAACAGAAGTGCCTTGAGCTCAAGCCCAGCACACAGGGCGACGGGCCACCACTGCCGCTGCCCGCGATGGGACAGCAGTACAGCGCGGGAGGCCGCTGATGCGCACGCTCATCCTGGCGGCGGTGATGCTCCTGATGGCCGGATGCGGCGCGGGTGGGTTCAACGGCGTCTACAACCTGCCGCTGCCCGGTGGCGCCGATCTCGGCGACAACCCGTACCGCGTGCGTGTGCAGTTCGCTGACGTGCTCGACCTGGTGCCGCAGTCCGGTGTGAAGGTCAACGACGTGCCGGTCGGCCGGGTCGATTCGATCGACGTCGCTGAGGATGGCTGGACAGCCGAGGCGGTCCTGCTGGTCAACAGCGACGTGGCGCTGCCCGCCAACGCGTTGGCCTCGGTCCGCCAGTCGAGCCTGCTCGGTGAGAAGTTCGTGGAACTGCGCGTGCCCTCCGCACCGGCGGGCAAGCTCGCCGACAACGCCGTGATCCCGGTGGAACGCACCAACCGCAACGCCGAGATCGAAGAGGTCTTCGGCGCGTTGTCGCTGTTGCTCAACGGCGGCGGTGTCGGCCAGTTCCAGCAGATCGCCCGCGAGGTCAACAACGCGCTGGACGGCAACGAGCAGGGCCTGCGCGACCTGTTGTCCAACATGGACAAGTTCGTCGCCGAGCTCGACGGCCACCGCACCGAGATCACCAGGGCGCTGACCAGCCTCAACCGGCTCGCCGGGACAGTGGCCGGGCAACGCGGCCGGATCACCGGCGTGCTCAAGGACCTCGGGCCGGGTGTCGACGTGCTCAGCCAGCAGCGCCAGCAACTCGTCGGGTTGCTTGGCTCACTGGACAAGCTGTCGAAAGTCGCCGTGGACACGGTGAACAAGTCCAAGGACGACATCGTCGCCGACTTCAAGGCGCTCGCGCCCACGCTGCGCGGGCTCGCCGCGGCGGGGGAGAAGCTGCCGCAGTCCTTCGAACTGCTGCTGACGTATCCGTTCACCGACAAGGCCGCTCAGGCGATCAAGGGCGACTACCTGAACGTCTTCATCGAGCTGTCCGTGCCGCCCACCGATCCGGAGGCGCCCGCCGTGCCACTGCGGCCCATGGACCCACCCGTCGGCACACCAGGAGGCCGCTGATGCTGACTCGCCGGATCAAGCTGCAGGTGGCGATCTTCGTGGTGATCGCACTGGCCGGTGTGAGCTACGTCGGCGCCAGCTACGCCGGTCTCGACCAGATCTTCGGCGGGCGGGGGATGGCCGTCACCGCGAAGATGCCGGAGTCCGGCGGGCTGTTCACCAACTCCGAGGTCACCTACCGCGGTGTCCGGGTCGGCAGGGTCGGGCCGATGCGGCTGACCGACGACGGCATCGAGGCCGAGCTCAGGCTGGAACCGGGCGGCCCGGACATCCCCGACGACCTGGTCGCGGTCGTGGCGAACCGCTCGGCGGTCGGTGAGCAGTACATCGACCTGCGGCCCCGCCGCGACAACGGTCCCTTCCTGCGGGAGGGGGCGGTGATCACCGGCGTGCACCTGCCGATGCCAGTGCAGACCGTGCTGTCCGATCTGGACGGTCTGGTCAAGTCGGTGCCGATCGGGTCGCTGCAGACCGTGGTGGACGAGCTCAGCGACGCGTTCCGCGGCCGCGGCGCCGACCTGCAGGCGTTGCTGGACAACCAGGCCGACTTCGTGCAGACGGCCAAGCAGTACATGCCCCAGACGAAGGACCTGATCACCGACAGCGGCACGGTGCTGCTCACGCAGCAGGACCTGTCGGCATCGATCACCGGGTTCAGCGAGGACGCGCGGTTGCTGGCGGACCAGCTCAAGAAGTCCGACGGTGACCTGCGCAGCCTGATCAAGGCGACGCCGGGGGTGTCGGGCGAGGTCAGCGGTCTGCTGCGGGAGTCGGGCTCGGAACTCGGGGTGGTGTTGGCGAATCTGCTCACGCCGGCGCAGATCTTCGCCACCCGCGGGCCCGCGTTCGAGCAGTTGCTGGCCATCTACCCGAAGGCGGTCGCCGACGGGTACCGCGTGATCGGCCCGAACGGGGAAGCGAACACGGCGTTGATCCTGAACTTCAACAATCCACCGCCCTGCCGCAAGGGGTACGAGAGCACGCCGTACCACCCGGGCAAGGACGCTGGCCCCACGCCGTTCAACTCGAACGCACGCTGCGCGCTGCCGTACGGCAGTTCCAGTTCGGTGCGTGGATCGCAGAACGTGCCCAAGGGCGGGCCCGTGCCCAACTCGCCGCCGATGGTGGCGCTCAGCCCCGCACCGCAGGGGCCGACAACGCTCACCGAGGTTCTCGGAGGTAGCCGGTGAAGGTGTTCGCAATCGTCCTGGTGGCCGTCGCGGCCGTGTTCGCCGGCTGGTCCGGCTGGATGTGGCTGCGCTCGGCCGACGCCGCCGACGCGGCCACCGACACCCGGCAGGAGGTGCTGCGCGTGGGGGAGCAGGGCATCGCCAACCTGACCACATTGGACTTCCAGCACATCGACGAGGGCCTCGACCGGTGGCTGGGGTCCTCGACCGGCACGCTGCGCGACAGCCTGCTGCAGAGCCGCGACGACAGCCGCAAACGGCTTGAGGACGGCAAGTCCACCACCGTCGGCAAGGTCGTCGACGCTGCGGTGACCGACCTCGACCAGCAGAACGCACAGGTCATCGCGGCCGTCGAGATCACCGTGACGCCACAGGGCGGTGAGTCGTCGGTGCGGCGCAACCGGTTCGAGGCCGGGCTGAGCCGGACCGAGTCCGGCTGGAAACTCAGTTCGCTGCGGGCAGTGGAGGTGGGGGCGCAATGAGCGTGAAGCAGCAGCGACCGACTCGCAAGGTTAAGGTGGCCGGGCACAACCGGCCACGCCCGGCGACGGAGACCGAGCGGCCCGTCGACGCCACCGCGGCTGATTTCCCAGGACCTGATTTTGTGGGGCCGATCCAGTCGGACAGCACGGACCTGACCTACGACGAACTCGACGAACCGGGCCCGCCGCGGCCGAGGTGGCCGTTCGTGTTGGTGATCGTGGCGGCGGTGCTGGCCGGTGCCGGTGTGTTCTTCACGGTGAAGGCGTCCTCCGGCGGCGAACCAGGCGTCGACACCCAGGCGATGACCGAGGTGAACGGCCAGGTGAAGGCCGGGCTGGAGAAGATCTTCTCGTTCAGCTACGACAAGGTCGACCCGAACGTCGCGCATGACGTGCTGGCCGGGTCCGCGGTCGGCGAGTACGACAAGCTCATCCAGCAGGTCCGTGCCGAGGCGCCCGCCCAGAAGCTGGTCCTGGCCACGCGGGTGACCACGACCGGCGTGAAGTCGATCGACGGTGACCGCGCCGAGCTGCTGGTGTTCCTCGACCAGGTCGCCACCCGTGTCGACACCGGCAAGACCAGCGGGTCCGCCGCCGCGCTGAGCATCACCGCGGAAAAGCAGGACGGCTCGTGGCGGATTGTCTCGCTGATTCCCCGCTGACCCGCTGAACAGAATAGACAAAATGCCTCGTTGGCGCCGTCGGGGTGACGCCAACGAGGCATTGTCCGCGCCCTACTACCACTTAATGGCGAGGGTGAGCTGCAGTGTGTTGTCCGGGCCGGGGATGAGGCCGTTCAGCATCAGGGTCGAAAGGCCGCAGTCGGTGAACTCCGGAATTGTGTACGGCTTGGCGACAAGGTCGCCGCCCTCCAGCGGATTGAACTCCGGAGCCGAGTCGAGGTCGATGGACGCAGGCGTCTTGGTGCGGCAGTTCTCACCGACGAACGCCGGCAGACCCCCCACCTTCACGTCGCTCAGCCTGATGATCACGTCGGAGTGCGCGGCGACGACACCGTCGGTGATCGTGCCGGGGATCGGGCCACTCTGCTCGAACGAGACGGTCGCGGTGGTCGGCAGCAGGCCGATGACCTTGAACTCCCCGTGGGCAGGCGGTAGCGACATGGTGGCGTTGAACCGGCCGGTCGCACCTTCGAGGTCGGTGATCAGCGAGCCGGGGCCGAGCGCCAGCGACGAGTTCAGCTTCTTGATGGTCGACGTGCCCTTGGTGATGTCGTAAGTGAAGATCGGGTCGGCGGCGGCGGTGCCTGCGCCGAGCAGTGCGGCCGTCAATGTTGCGATCGCGCCGATGATGACGGGTCTGAGCATAGGTCGAGCTCCTTTGCCGAAATCGCACTCCTTGGGTTCGCGAATTCAACCTACTCGTGAGTATGTTAGCGTCGCAAGGTAGTAGTCGGCTCGCCTGTGAAATCATCATGCAGATGAGCGTTCCAGGCCTTGGGTCTAGCGTGAACATGCATTTTCTCGCCTTGTTTGCCAATTGAGGATCATCGTGAACACCGGTAGCCCGCCCGGTCGCCTTGTCAACGGCAGGACGGTGGCGATGGTTGCCGTCTTGCCCGTTCTTCGCTAAAGGCTCGTCCTGCTTGGCCTCGCTGGTGGGTGGCTTTGGGCAGTGAAGCGCTACCCGGTCATCGGCCGAAGGAAATGCAAATGCCGCGTTGGTGTCGTCGGGAGACGCCAACGCGGCATTGTCACACCCTGCTACCACTTAATGGCGAGAGTGAGCTGCAGTGTGTTGTCCGGGCCGGGGATGAGGCCGTTCAGCATCAGGGTCGAAAGGCCGCAGTCGGTGAACTCCGGAATTGTGTACGGCTTGGCGACAAGGTCGCCGCCCTCAAGCGGATTGAATTCGGGCGCCGAGTCCAGGTCTATGGTCGCGGGTTTCGCGGTGTGGCAGTTCTCGCCGACGAACAGCGGCAGGCCGATCGCCTTCACGTCGCTGAGCCTGATCGTGACGTCGGTGTGTGCGGCGACCACACCGTCGGTGAGCGTGCCGGTCACCTTGCCGACCTGCTCGAATGTGACGGTCGCTGTGGTCGGGAAGATCCCGAAGATCTTGAAGCTGCCCTTCGCGGGCGGCAGGTTCATGTCCGCGGTGAACCGGCCGGTCGCCCCCTCCAGGTCGACGATGAGCCCGCCGGGGCCCAGCGCCAGCGACGAGTTCAGCTTCTTGATGGTCGACGTGCCCTTGGTGATGTCATAGGTGAAGACAGGGTCGGCGGCGGCGGTGCCTGCACCGAGCAGCGTGGCCGTCAGTGCGATCGCGCCGACGAGGACGGGTCTGAGCATAGGTCGATCTCCCTTGCCGAAAAATCGCACTCCTCGGGGTTCGTGAAATCAACCTACTCGCGAGTACATTACTGCCACAAGACTGCCGGAGTCATGCTTTTGAAGTTGTCACGCTGATGAGCGTTCTACTGCTTCGGCCGGGCCCTGACATGCATTTTCTCGCCTTGTTTGCCGAACAAGCTGAGGATCTCGGCAGGACGGCCGTCCGCGCTGCCGAACCAGTGCGGCAGCCGCGTGTCGAACTCGACCACCTCGCCCGGCCTGAGTACGAGATCCTTGTCCGCCAGCAGCATCCGCACCTGACCGGACAGGACGTACAGCCACTCGTACCCTTCGTGCGTGACCTGGTTGGGCACGCGCTCGCCCTCGAGGATCATCTTGTACGCCTGCAGCCTGCCCGGTTGCCTGGTCAGCGGCAGGACAGTGGCGTAGTTGCCGTCATACTGGCGCACTCGGCGCGGCTTGAGCCGCACCCGGGGGTCGCCGACCTCGGGCGCGCCGACGAGTTCGTCCAGCGGCACCTGGTGGGCCTGCGCGATCGGCAGCAGTAGTTCGAGGCTCGGTTTGCGCTGGCCGGACTCCAGTCGCGACAGGGTGCTCTTCGAGATGCCGGTGGTCGTGGACAGGTCGGAGAGGGTGACACCGCGTTCGGTGCGCACGTGTTTCAGACGTGGCCCGACGTCGGAGAGGGTCTTGGCGAGGTCCATGGGCCCAGTCTGCGCTCGGTGTTGCGAAACCGGCAACAAAAGTTGTCAGTCCGGCACCCTCGTCGGCATCCTCGGCGGCATGACCACCTATGACTATGACGTTGTTGTTGTCGGGGCCGGTGCGGCCGGTCTCTCCGCTGCACTGGTGCTGACCAGGGCCCGCCGTTCGGTCGCCGTCGTCGACTCCGGCCAGCCGCGCAACGCTCCCGCCGCGCACTCGCACGGCTTCCTGACCAGAGACGGTGTCCCACCGGAAGAACTGCTCGCCCTCGGGCGAAAGGAGGTCGAGGGATACGGCGGCCAGTTCGTCCCCGGTGTGGTGACCGCGGTCTGGCGCGGGTTCACTGTGGACCTCGCCGACGGCACGAACCTGAAGGCGCGCCGTGTGATCGCGGCCACCGGGCTGCGCGACGAACTGCCGGACATCCCCGGTCTGGCCCAGCGGTGGGGAAAGGACGTCATCGCCTGCCCGTACTGCCACGGCTACGAGTTCGCCGACCGGCCGATCGGCGTGCTGCACGACCCGCACCACGCGCTGCTGCTGCGGCAGTGGTCGTCCGACGTGGTCCTTTTCACGGCCTCGTCGGACATTCCCGAGCGCGCGCGGCTGACGGCGCGTGGCATCCGGATCGTCGAGGGCACCGTGCGGGGACTGGCGGTCGCCGACGACCGGCTGCGCGGTGTCGAGATGACCGACGGCCGTCGCGTGCCAAGGGAAGCGTTGTTCCTGAGGCCGAAGTTCGTGCCCAGGGACGACTTCCTGCGGCCACTGGGCTATGACCCCGCGCTGACGCAGGCGAACGGCCGGACCAACGTGCCCGGTCTGTGGGTGGCGGGCAACGTCGGCAACCCGATGGCCAACCTGATCAGCTCGGCCGGTGAGGGCTCGACGACCGCGTCGATGGTCAACTTCGACCTGGTCGAGGCGGACACCGATCGGGCCATGCCGTTCTCGCACGACATGGAACGCGAGGCACACGAGCTGCGCCACCGGGATGACAATCGTGATCTCCGTGTATGACACCGGGTCGTTCGCGCGAAGGATGTGACGGCCCCGACGCCCGCCATAGGTTCTCCCCGAGGCGGTACCCAGACCGGGTTCCGCCACGAGGGGAGAGCGATGCGAAGATCATTTCTGGTGGTCGCCGCCGCCGCGATGCTGGCCGCGGTGGTCGCGCCGCAGGCGAACGCCGACCCGGGCCGACCGGCGCTGACATGGGGCAAGTGTCCGCCGCCGCTGTTCGGCCTGCCGGACGACCCGAGGATGAGCTGCGCGACCCTGACGGTCCCGGTCGACTACCGGGACCCGAAGGGCCGCACGATCGATGTGCTGGTCTCGAAACTGCCGACGGCCAAGCCGGGCCTGCGGCGAGGGGTGTTGATGCACAACGCGGGCGGGCCGGGTGGCCCGAGCCTGCACCTGCCCGCCGCGTACGCGAAGCTGTATCCGCAGGAGGTGCTGGACCGTTACGACCTCGTCAGCATCGACCCGCGCGGGGTGGGCTACAGCGCGCCGGTCACGTGCGGCCGCACCTTGGCGGGATACCCGGCCGACCGGTACTTCCCCGTTCCCGCGGCGGACGGTTCGATCGACAGGAACGTGGAGTTCGCCAAGGGCCTGGCGCGGGACTGCGTGGCCAACGGTGGCCCGAACCTGCGGTACATGACCACCGCGAACACCGCGCGTGACATGGACCAGTTCCGGATCGCGTTGGGGGAGAAGAAGATCTCCTACAACAGCGGCTCGTACGGCAGCTACCTCGGTGCTGTCTACGCCACGATGTTCGCCGACCGCAGCGACCGGGTCGTCATCGACTCCAATGTGGATCCCAACAGGGTGTGGCACGACCAGTGGGCGTTGTGGGACCACGCCTTCGAGTTGCGGTTCCCCGACATCGCCCAGTGGCTGGCCGAGCGTAACGACACCTTGAAGCTCGGCGCGACACCGGCCGAGATCCGCAGGAAGTTCTTCGAGCTGGTGGCGAAGCTGAACGAGAAACCGGTGGTGCACCCGCAGGCCGGGCCGATCAACGGTGACGTCTTCCGCGTCGCCGTGTTCGGCTGGTCCTACCACACGGCGCAGTTCCCGTTGCAGGCCGAACTGTGGCTGCTCGCGGATCGAGGTGTGCTCCCGGCCAGCGGCGCTGTGCCACAGACGGCCGTGGCGCCATCGACGAGTGCGGACGCGCCGACCGTGCCGGAGGACAACCTGCGGGCGTCGCAGCTGACGGTGCTCTGCAACGATGCCCGCTGGCCGCGAGACCCCCGGCACTACCAGCGCGAGGTCTCGGTCAACCGGGAGCTGTTCCCGCTGTGGAACGGGACGGGCACGAACATCTGGCCGTGCGCGTTCTGGCCGGACCCGGTCGAGCCGCCGGTGAAGGTCACCGGCAAGGGCCCGGCCAACGTCCTGATCGTGCAGACCCTGCGTGACCCGGCCACGCCGCATGTCGGCGCGCTGGGCATGCGCAGCGCGCTCGGGCCACGGGCCAAGATGGTCACGGTCAACACCGGCAACCACGGCGCGTACGACCCGTCGACGCCGTCGTGCGCGGTCCGCGCGGTGCACAACTACCTGGAGACAGGGGCTTTGCCCGCACGTGACACGTACTGCGAGCCAGACCCGGCGCCCGCGGGCACCGGACGGATCAGCCCACTGATCCCGACCCGGTAGCGGCGAAGGCGTGATCGGTCGCCGACCACGCGGCACCGATCACGCCTGCCTGGTCGCCCAGTTCCGACAGCACGATCGGCAGGTTCCCGGTGGCCAGCGGCAGCGACCGGCGGTACACCGCGCTGCGCACCTCCGCGAGCAGTTGGTGGCCCAGCCGGGAGACACCGCCGCCGATCACGACCATCCCCGGGTTGAGGAAGCTGACCAGCGACGCGACCACGTGGCCCAGTCGCCGCCCGCCTTCCCTGACCAGGTTGGCGGCGGCGAAGTCCCCTGAACCGGCGGCCGAGGCCACGTCCTGCGCGGTCAGCTCGCCGTGTTGGGCCAGCAGGTCGGCAAGGAACGTCGAGCGGCCGCTGCGCGCGAGCGTCAACGCGTCCCGAGCCAGCGCGGCGCCACCGAAGTACGCCTCGAGGCAGCCCACCTCGCCGCACGCGCAGGCCGGGCCGTAGTCGTCCAGCTTGATGTGTCCGATGTCGCCCGCCGTACCGGCCACACCCCGGTACACCCGTCCACCGAGGACGATGCCGCAGCCGATACCGGTGCCGACCTTGACGAAGATGAGCTCGTTCAACGACCTCGCGACACCGGCGTGCCGCTCGCCGAGAGCCATCACGTTCACATCGTTGTCGACCGTCACCGGGCAGCCCCACGCACTGGCCAACCGGTCGCGTACGGGGAAGCGGTCCCAGCCGGGCATGATCGGCGGCGCCACCGGCATGCCGTCGCGGAAGCTCACCGGTCCCGGCAGGCCGACGCCCGCGCCGATCACCCGCCCGGTCACCTCGGCGAGCACCTTGCCCGACAGCTGGGTCAGCCGTTCGAGCACCGACACCGGGCCCTTGCGGATGTCGTAGTCCTCCACGACGTGCGCCAGCACCTCGCAGCGCGCGTCCGTGACAGCGACACCAATGGACGTCGCACCGATATCCGCGGACAGAAAACGCAGGTCATCGGCGAGTTTCACGAGCGTGGACCGTCTGCCGCCCCGGCTGGCCGCCGGGCCGCCGGACTCGACGAGGTGCCATTCGAACAGCTTCGCGATCTCGGTGGCCAGCCGCGCGCGGGGAAGTTCGAGCCGCTCGCCCAGTTCGACCTTGGCCAGCGGGCCCTCGTCCCGAAGCAGCGCCAGCAACTGGGACTGCTGCCTGGTCTCGACCCGGGGTGTGGAGGCTGCGGCTTGCACTGTCACCCCTACATTGAACCGCACCCACAAGTGAAGGACTATCACACACGCCCCGGGCCCGCTGACCCCCGGTCCGCTCACCCGGGCGCTCGCGGGTGCACGCGGACCGGGTGCTGAGCGGACCGGGGGTGGTGGACCGGGTTACGTTACGCGCCGTGGTGCAGGTAGGCGGCCCACATCGACGGCAGGTGTGGGATGTCGGTGCGGATGCCCCGGATGGCCTGGTGCAGTGCTCGCGCCGAGTCGGTGGTGGTCGCCATCCCGCTGTAGAAGTCCCCGGCGATGAACGATGCCACCGAGTCGGTGACCTCCCACAGCGTGCCGACCACGTGCGGGTATCCGGCGAGCTGGAAGGCGGCGGGCAGGTGCACGGGTTCGTCCGCGTCCGGCGCCGCCGTGCACGCCGACAGGTACGCCAGGCGGGCCCTGGTCAGCTGCAATGGGACCAGGCTGGCGATCCGAAGTGGATCGTCGGCCAGTATCAGTGAGGTTCCCGTGCCTCGGCAGGCGAAGTGCACGATCGGGCATTCGTCCACATGGGACAGGACGGCGCCTCGTGTCGGCCAGTGCGCCGCCGGGGTGCCCTCGGTGTTGATCAGCAGCGTCGAGTTCGGCACGCGCTGGCGCACGGCTTCGGCCTCGGCGACCGCGTGCGGGAGCGTGGCCACCACCAGCGCGTCGGACACCGCGACCGGCTGCGCCCAGTCCCTGGCGTGGCCGAGTGCCTGGATCGTCGGCGTGTACGAGGAAACGACGCGGTCCAGCACGGACTCGCCCCGTGCGTAGTGGTACCCGGCCGCGTGGATCGGCAGGCGGTTCAACGCTCCGTGGGTGACCCACCACATCCTCGGCCATTCCCCTCGGGGCATGCCCTTGAACCCCAGTGCGGCCAGCACCGGCGCGGCGGCGACCTCCCACAGCCACTCGAGGACCGCGTGCATCTGCTCCTGGTTGGACGATTCCACCGCCGCGTGGAGTTCTTCGGCGCGCGACTCGATCGCGCGTGCGGTCAGCCGTGGCAGCGCGACGGACGTGACACCCGAGGGGGTGACCAGGATGGCGTCGCCGCGGTAGCGGCTGACGTTCAGCACCGCGATCGGCCCGTCCGACGCGGCCGACAGGTCCACTTCCACCGGCAGCAGGAACGTCGAGAACCCCGGCAGTGCCCTGATCGCGGCCAGTGTCTCGTCGAACGAGGCCGCGAGACCCGCCCGGTCGGCCCGCGACGGGCACAGCGGGTCGGCAGGCACGCCGAGTTGGTCACGCAGGTCGATGAACTGCCTGGCGAACTCCGGGTACTCGGCCCGCAGGTCCACCACGTCGCCACGGGTGCCGAGCGCCTGGCTCAGCCGTCCGCCCCTGCCGAGTTCCAGCAGGCTCAGCGCGCGGCCCGGCGATCCCGCCGCCAGCGCCAGCGACGCGGCCTCGATCGTCAGGTCCTCCTGCTGCACGGGCGACAGCGCGGCCACCCGGACGGCCGTCTCCAGCAGGTTCGCCGCGCGTCCCGGGCTGGCCTTGGCGATCAGCGACGCGGCCGCCCAGCACGACTCGACCACAGTGGACGTCTGGGCCAGCGGAACCGACGCGGCCTCGACGAACCGGGTGAACGCCTCGTCCTGCTCGCCCGCGTCGAGCAGCAGGTTGCCCAGGTTCGACAGCCGGGACGCCAGTTCGGGATCGTCGGCGTCGGTGGACTGGACCGCCGCGCGGCTGAACGAGATCACCTCGTCGAGGTCGGAGACCTCCCGCAGCACCGTGGCCAGGTCGGCCAGTGAGCGCGCGTCGAGCGGGTCCGCCGCGGCCTCGGTCAGTTCGAGCGCCTCGTCGAGGTCGGCCCGGATTCCGCGCAGCCGGTAGCGTTCCAGCAGTGCCGGGCCGAGTGCCGGGGCCGCCGCGCCGCGGAACGCGCTGATCGCGCCGTCGAGGTCGCCCGCGGAACCGGACCGGCGGTACCGGGTGATCAGCACCTGACCGACCACATTGGACACAATGGTGCGTTCGGTCAGCGGGACGACAGCGTGCGCCTCGCGGGCGAGCGTGAGGGCCTGGTCGAGGTCGGCAGGGGAGCCGGTCCGCCCGTGGCGGCGCAGCAGGGCCTGGGCGAGCGTGCTCAGGTGCGTGTGGTTCGCCGAGGTCGTGGCGACGGCCTCCCAGCCGGTCGCGATCGCCTCGTCCAGGTCGGCCAGTGCGCCGGTCCGCTCGAACCGGGTGCGCAGCGCGCCTGTCAACTCGGCCAGCATGCCTGGCCGGTTGGTGCGTGCCGCGCCCGCCGCGGACCGGATCAGGCTGATCGCGTCGTTGAGGTCGGCGGGATCCCCCACCTCCGAGTACCGGCTCAGCAGCACGGACCCCAGCGTGTACAGATGGTCGGCCCGCGCCGGGTCGTCATGGGGTGACGCTTCGACGGCGGCCTGCGCTGTGTGCAACGCGGCGTCCCGGTCGGCGGGGGAGCCCGTGGCCGCGTGTTGCGCCTTCAGCGACACCGCGAGTTCGCCGAGCGTGACGGCGCTGGGGTCGGCGTCGACCGCGGCTCGGCCGTAGGCAATGGAACGGTCCAAGTCGGACCGATTGCGGGCGTGTTCGAAGCGAACACGGAAAGAAGTGCACAATCCGGACACGGCGCGTACCCAGTCGGAGTACCCCGCGGGGAACGCGTCGGCCGCCGTCAGCCCGGCGGCGATCGCCTCGTCGAGATCGGCCGGGTCGCCGCCGGCCGCGAACCGGGCCAGCAGGGCGGTGGCCAGGTCGGACAGCAGCGCGGGCTGGGTGGCGGCCGACCGGATCAGCGAGATCGACTCGTCCAGATCCGGTTTGCTGCCCGACAGCCGGTACCGGCTGTGCAGCGCCACACCGAGCACAGCCAGGCACAACGTCCGGCCGGGTTCGCCGCCCGCCATGCCCCGGCGTGCCACGCCGATCGCTTCGGCCAGGTCCTCACGGCGGCTGGTGCGCCGGAACCGCAGCCACAACGACAGTCCGAGGTTGTGCCGGTAGGAGCTGATGTTCGGGTCGCCGACCGTCGCCGTGTCCAACGCCCGGCGGCTGGTGGCGATCGCGCACTCGAGATCCTCGGTCAGCCCGGCGCGTTCGAACCTCAGCCGCAACGCGAGACTGAGGTTGTGCAGGTGAACCGCCCGGTCGACGTCGTCCTGCGGCGCCGAGTCCGCCACCTGACGGCACAGGTCGACGGCCACGTCGACCACATCGATGTCACAGGGACCCTGTGCTTGATCAAGATAGCTCAGGGCCTGCTCGACATGACTCACCACCACGGTAGTGAAAGGTACCCACCAGCAGACGAAACCTGTGTCAGGGGCGTAGCTCCGGCGTGGTGGCGATCTGGATCATCGCGTCCACGGTCAACAGCGGGGTGAATTTGCCGCGACTCACCGCGTCCGCACGGTCGTGCCGGTTCGACCGGACGAGTACCCGGTAGCCGTCGGAGTAGGCGATGACCGCCGGGTTTTCCGGCGGGGTCCGGCTCAGGAAGAGCTGCCGCCCTTCAGTGGAGGGCAGCGGTGTGCAGAATTCGGGACAGGCTCCCGGTTGGTCACGGCTGATCTGCACGGTGACTATGCCCACCACCTCCTTGCCGTCGGACACCGGCAGTTCGATGTGCTCGATCGGTGCGAGTGCGTCGACGGCGGTGTTGCTCTGCGGCTGTTGCACCGGGGTCACCTGGAGCCGCTGCGCGTCCAGCCTCGGTGACTCGAGCTTCAGTGATCCGAGGTGTGGCTGCACGCTTACCCGCGCCACACACGCCAACTGCAGGGCCCGCTCGGGTTCGGACATGCAGTCGGCCACTGACGACGAGGCGGCTCCGGTAGGCGAGCTCGGCGTCACCAGCAAGGTCGGCACCGCGATGCCGACGGCGGCCACCACCGCGACACCGGTGGCTACCACCGTGGAGCGCCGCCGCTGACGTCGGCGCTTGGCCACGGTCATCACGTCGTCGAACGCCAGCCGCATCGGCGGTTCGTCCTTGGCGGCGTACGCCTCCAGCTCAGAACGCAATTCCCGCATCTTCGTCAGCTCCTTCCGGCAGTCCCAGTGCGACCCGCAACGACTCGACCGCTCTCGACGTCTGGCTCTTGACCGTTCCCTCGGCCGTTCCTGTCAACTGCGCGACCTCGCTGATGGACAGGTCCTCCATGAACCGGAGGACGACCATCGCCCGCCGCTTGGGCGGCAGCGCCGCGAGCGCCGCGGCCATGTCCAGCCGCTCGTCGCTGCTGCGGCCCTCGGGTGCCTGCGTGTCCGGGAACGATTCCATCACCTGTTCACGCTTGCGCTTGGGCACGCCGCTGAGGAACAGGTTGAGCAGGACCTTGTTGGCGTAGGCGGCGGCTGTCTCCGGTCTTATCCGGTGCCAGCGCGGGTACATCCGGACGAAGGCGGCCTGGACGAGGTCCTCGGCCAGGTGCCAGTCGCCGCACATCGCGTACGCGAGCCTGCGCAGCCGGTGTGCCTGGCTGGTGAAGAACGCTTCGAACGCCTGGTCCCCCCAAGTGTCTGGCACCGAGTCTGCTTCCTACTCATTGAGCGTCGTGCTCGAATCGGATAATTCGCTCTCCGCATCGGAATGCTGGAGTCCTGGACGGTCAGTCTCGTCCGGTGGCGATCGGCCCGTTCCTGGATGATCTGCTTGACCCGCGCATGCGGGGTGAACAGGGCGATGTCAGGGTCGCTGTCTCGTTCCAGGACGTTGATCGCAGCCGCATGGTCTGCCTGCCATACGCCCCCGCGCCGCGTGCAGTGAAGCCGGTCCCCTGAGCGCTTGCCGAGGGTTCGGCAGCACACCGCGAGCCAGGCATTCCCGCCTTCGGACAGAATCCAGGTCCGGTACTGGTCGGCGCGTACCACGATCTGGTTCCCCATCCGGGAGATGCCCCGGTTCCAGTGCTGGCGCATCTTCCGTGACAAATACGGGTCGGTAGTCCAGGTGTCCAGCTTGAGCGCGGCGTGTGCTGTCCAAGACGGCGCGTCTGCTCGGCAAGCTGGCCATACTTCCCGGAGTTGAGGTTCTTGCCGTAGGCGATTCGGGTGACCTTCACCAATCCCACCTTCTCACGCTGATACTTCTCTTACCTGTCGAGGTCCGCCGCAGGTTCAAGCGAAGTGAGAAGAATGTGCGGCAGAGCGGGCCGCTGCCGCGGCGGCCTCGCCCGCGGCCTCGGTGGCTTCCTCGGCCTCCGCGATCGCGTCGAGAGTGGCCTGGAGGGAAGTTTGTACGAGTGCCGCTGCGTTCGTGGCCTTGTCAGCCGCTCGCTGTGCTAGTCGCGAAGCGCCCGAACGTCACCATCAGGGTGTTGCCGTTCAAGGCTGGGGTGCATCCAGGGCTGCACGGGTCGTTCACGTTCCTGCAGTTCCCCCTCGAGCGTGATCCGGGCGTTGTCCACGTGGAAGACCGGATCGGCAGCCGGTATCGCGACGACGTAGAGGAGATCGACGAGTACAGCGTTGTCGAGGATCGCCTGTTGGAGACCGCACTCTCCGAGGCACACTCGCTTTCGGCTATTCGAAAGGTGCGGAAGGAGTTGGAATGACATACACGTGGGAGTGGCGAAAGTCCTCCCGATCGGCGACCAGCGGCGAGTGTGTCGAGGTTGGTTCGTGGCGCAAGTCCTCCTGTTCGGCCACCCAAGGTCAATGTGTTGAGGTTGGCGCTACCCCCGACCCCACCGTCATGGCGGTGCGGGACAGCAAGCTGGGCGATGGCAGCCCGATCCTGATGTTCTCTCGCGGCGGGTTCGCCGCCTTCATCGACGGCGTCAAGCGCGGCCCGCTGGCCTGAGCAACGTTCGTCCGAAGCACCTGTCTCCTTGTTCTTCGCGAGGGATGGGTGCCCATCATCCCTTGTGAGCGCTTGGTGGCGCTCGAAACCGTGTTTGGGTCACGGGATGAACAAAGGGTTCAACTCCTGGTGACTTCACGCTAGACTCGCCCTACTTTTGTCGGAGCTGAGCAAAAGGTCGCCGGAAGTATTGGCGCTTTTGGCGGATTGCGATACAAGTACCCCAGAACTCAGGGTTACCTGTGAGCTGGACCACCTTAGTTCGGCTAGTTACCCAACGAAGTGGAGCTGGTGTGCCGGTCATGCCGGAGCAGCCGACCGACCGCGCCGCGTTGCGCCGGGCGAACCTCGCCTGGGTCATCCGTGTGCTCAGGGAGCAGGGTGGCCTGTCCAGGGCGCAACTGGCGGTGCTGTCCGGCCTGAGCAAGGCGACCGTGTCGACGCTGGTGGCCGAGCTGACCGCACGCGGACTCGTTCGCGCGGGTGGTGTCGCCGCCGGTGGGCAGGGCAGGCCGGGCCAGATCGTCGAGTTGGACTCCGACGGCGTCCGCGGCATCGGGCTGGAGATCGGCGTCGACCACCTGGCCGTGACCTCCGTGGACACCACCGGCACCGTCGTCGCCGACCGGCAGGTCGCCTTCGACGTGCTGTCCGCGGGGGTCGACCGGACCATCGACAAGCTCGCCGAGGTCGCGGACGCCGAACTCGCCGACGTCATGGGCGCGTATCCGGCGGGGATCACCGTGTCGATCCCCGGCCTGGTCGACACCGCGCAGGGCGTCGTGCGCCTCTCGCCCCGGCTGCGCTGGCGCGAGGCGCCGGTGGCGGACGGCCTCGCCGGGCGGCTCGGGTTCCCGCTGGAGAAGATCTCGGTCGACAACGACGCGAACCTGTCCGCGACCGCCGAGTACGAGGCCGGTGGCATGCGCGGGACCCCTGATCTCGTCTACGTCACGGGTGACTTCGGCATCGGCGCCGGTGTGGTCGCCGGTGGCCGCCTGGTCCGCGGCTCGATCGGGTACGCGGGCGAGGTCGGCCACATGTCCATGGACCCGATGGGCCCCCAGTGCTCGTGCGGACGGCGCGGCTGCTGGGAGACCCAGGTCGGGCTGGCCGCGTTGTTCCACGCGCTGGCCGCGCCGGGTGACCCGGTGTCGGATCCCAGCGTTCCGATCGAGGAGCGGATGGCGATCATCCGCTCACGGGCCGAGCACGGCGATCAGCGCACGCTCGGCGCCCTGCACCAGATCGGCGCCGCACTCGGCGTCGGAGTGTCCATTGTGGTCAACGTGCTGAGCCCGGCCGTCGTCGTGCTCGGCGGCTACTTCGCGGCTCTGCCGGACTGGCTGATCGAACCGGCACGGATCGAGGTGGCGGCCAGGGCAGTGGTCGCCGAGACCGGTGGCGTGCGCGTGGTCGGCTCGGAGCTCGGTTTCACCGCCGCGCGAACCGGTGGTGCGTTGGCCGCGCTGAGCCGGGTCTTCGACGACCCGACCCAGGTTCCGGAACGAAGTGAAAAAACGGAGGCACCCGCTTGACCGCCGAAGCGAGTACAGCTCTGCTGCAGATGACCGGGATCGTCAAGACGTTCCCGGGAGTTCGTGCGCTCGACGGCGTCGACCTGACGGTCCGCGCAGGGGAGGTGCACTGCCTGCTCGGCCAGAACGGCGCGGGCAAGTCCACCCTGATCAAGGTGCTCGCCGGGGCACACCAGCCGGACGAGGGCGACATCCTCTGGCAGGGCACGAAGACCACGCTGTCGACACCGGTCGCCGCGCTGCGGATGGGCGTGGCCACGATGTACCAGGAACTCGACCTGATCCCGGGCCTGTCCGTCGCGGACAACATCTTCCTCGGCCACGAGCGGGCCAGGTGGGGGTTCACCAAGGACAGGCAGGCCCGCAAGCAGGCCACCGCGCTGCTCAAGCGCCTCGGCCACCCGGAGATCCCGCCGGAGCGCGAAGTCGGCGACCTGTCCGCGGCGGGCCAGCAATTGGTGTCGATGGCGCGGGCGCTGGCACACGACGCCAGGCTGATCGTGATGGACGAGCCGACGGCCGCGCTGGCCGCCGACGAGGTCACCAACCTGTTCCGCGTGGTCGCCGACCTGACCGCGGCAGGCGTCGCGGTCGTCTACATCTCCCACCGGCTCGAGGAGATCCGCGAGATCGGCCACCGGGTGACCGTGATCAAGGACGGCAGGACGGTGGCGCGCGACCTCGCCGCGGACACCCCGACCTCCGAGCTGGTCGCGCTGATGTCCGGCAAGCGCGTCGAAACGGTGTACCCGACGCGTGCGGAGTCCACCGTGGACGCCTCCAACGAGGTGCTGAAGGTCGAGAAACTCAGCAGGGACAACGAGTTCGCCGACGTGAACTTCACTGTGCGCGCGGGGGAGATCCTCGGCATCGCCGGACTGGTCGGCGCGGGCCGCAGCGAGATCCTCGAGACGATCTTCGGTGCCCGCAAGGCAGGCAGCGGCACGGTCACCGTCAACGGCAAGAAGCTGCGCAACGGCGACGTGCGCTCGGCGGTGGACGCGGGCGTCGGGCTCGCGCCCGAGGAGCGCAAGAGCCAGGCGCTGCTGATGGACATGTCGGTGGCGCAGAACGTGACCCTGGCGAGCATGCGTTCCTACAGCAGCTTCGGGTTCACCGACCGGGCAGGAGAACTCAGGGACTCCCGCGCCAAGCTGGAGGACCTGGACCTGCGCCCGGCCGACCCGCGCCGCAACGTCAGCACGCTTTCCGGTGGCAACCAGCAGAAAGCCGTTGTCGCGCGGTGGCTCGTGCACGGCTGCCGGGTGCTGCTGCTCGACGAACCGACCCGTGGTGTTGACGTGGGCGCACGGGCGGAGCTGTACCGGTTGATCCGGGAACTGGCCGCGGACGGTGTGGCGCTGGTGCTGGTCTCCAGCGAGATGCCCGAGGTGCTCGGTCTGGCCGACCGGGTGCTGGTGCTGCGCGATGGACGGGTGATCCATGAGGCGCCCGCCGACGAGCTGACCGAGGCGGACGTGTTGGACATGGTGATGGAGGGAAGTGCGGCGTGACCCAGTTGGAACCCGCGGCGAAGCGGGACACCGAAGTGCCGGACAGCCCGGCACCGCGTGCGAAGCGAGGGCTTGGCCTGGATCTGCGGCTGGCCAGCCTGTTCGGCGTGCTCGTCCTTTTGATCGTCATCGGGTCGGTGACCAGCGACAACTTCCTCACCGGGAGCAACCTCGACACGATCCTGCGGCTGGCGGCACCGTCCGGCGTCGTCGCCGTCGGCATGACGTTCGTGATCATCTCCGGCGGGATCGACCTGTCGGTCGGATCGGTGGTCGGCCTGGCGAGTGTCTGGATGACGACGCTGGCCACCCAGTCCTACGGGCCGTTCGTCATGGTCGTCACCGGTCTGTTGGTCGGCCTCGGTGCCGGTCTGCTCAACGGTGTGCTGATCGCCTACGGCCGGATGGTGCCGTTCATCGCGACCCTGGCGATGTACATCTCCGCCAGGGGCCTCGCCGAGTACCTGAGCAACAAACAGACCCAGGTCGTGCGTGACCAGGACTTCCTCACGTTCTTCCGAGGCCAGTTCCTCGGTGTGCCGAGCCTGGTGTGGATCCTGGCGATCGTGGTGGTCGCGGGCTGGGTCCTGCTCAACCGCACCACGTTCGGCCGCCGCACGTTCGCAGTCGGCGGCAACCCGGAGGCGACGCGGCTGGCGGGCATCAACGTCAAGCGGCACATCGCCATGGTGTACGGCTTCGCCGGTCTGCTCGCCGGTCTCACGGCCGTGATGCTGGCCGCGCGGACCACGGCCGGTTCGTCGACCAACGGCATGTTCTACGAACTGGACGCGATCGCCGCGGTGGTCATCGGTGGCACCGCGCTCACCGGTGGCCGGGGCACGATGGTCGGCACCCTGATCGGCGTGCTGATCTTCACGTTGATCACCAACATCTTCGTGCAGAACAACCTGCCGACCGAAGTCCAGAACATCGCCAAGGGCGCGATCATCGTGATCGCCGTCCTCCTGCAGTTCCGCACCAACAAGGCCCGCGCCACCACGTAAACACCCTCGTGAGTGTTTCGGCCGGTTCTAACCGGACCAAACACTCACGAGCCGAAAACAGGAGATCAATGATGACCGACCTGCCTACCTCCCTTGCCCGCCGCGGGTTCCTGATCGGCGGAGCTGCCGTGGGCGCGGGTGCCTTACTCACCGGCTGCACGTCCAACACACCGCCTGCCGCGCAGGCCACCGGTGGCGCGAACGTCGCCGGGGGCCAGGGCGACAACGCCAAAGCGGGCAAGATGGTGACCATCGGGTTCTCGGCCCCGGCTGCCGACCACGGCTGGATCGCCGCGATCACCAAGAACGCCAAGGCACAGGCCGAGAAGTTCAAGTCCGACGTGACGCTGAAGGCCACCGAGGGCACCAACGACGCCAGCCAGCAGATCGCACAGGTCGAGACGCTGATCAACCAGAAGGTCGACGTCCTGGTGATCCTGCCGATGGACGGCAAGCAGCTCACCTCGGTCGGCCAGTCCGCGATGGACAAGGGCATCCCGGTGATCAACCTCGACCGGATCTTCGACACGCCGCTGGCGTACCGGACGTGGATCGGCGGCGACAACTACCGGATGGGCGTCAACGCGGGCGCGTACATCGCCGCGGAGATGAAGAAGAAGGGCGTCAGCAACCCGATCATCGGTGAGATCGCCGGTATCGACTCGCTGCCGCTGACCCAGGACCGCAGCCGCGGTTTCAAGGACGCCTTGGCCAAGGCCGGTTTCCAGGTCGGTCCGCGGCAGGCCGCCGAGTTCACCGTCGAGACCGGCGAGAAGGCGACGGCGAACCTGCTGCAGGCCGCGCCGAAGCTGGACGCGTTGTGGAACCACGACGACGACCAGGGCATCGGCGTGATGGCCGCGATCAGCGCGGCCAACCGCAAGGAGTTCATCATGGTCGGCGGCGCCGGGTCGCGGAACATGATCGACAAGATCAAGGCGGACTCCGACGTGATCAAGGCGACGGTGCTCTACAGCCCGTCGATGTCGTCGTCGGCGATCGCGCTGGCACGGCTGCTCGGCCAGGCCAAGGGGATGGGGGATCTGGCCGAGCACGAGATCCCGGCGCTCATCACCACGTACTCGGCGGTGGTCACCAAGGAGAACGCCGCCCAGTACGCCGACGTGGCGTTCGACTCCTGACAGGCGCTTGACCGGGGTGTGTAAGCCGTTTTATGGCAAGGAAGGGTGATCGATGAGCAACGCAGGCGACGGGACTATCGGCGTCGGCATGGTGGGCCACGCCTTCATGGGGAGGGTCCATTCGCACGCATGGCGCACCGTGCACCACTTCTTCGACGTGCCGCAGGCGCCGCGGCTGGCCGCACTCGGCGGTCGGGACCTCGACCGCACGAAGGCCGCCGCGGCCAAGCTCGGCTGGGAGAACGTCGAGACGGACTGGCGGGCGCTGATCGCCCGCGACGACGTGCAGATCGTGGACATCTGCACACCGGGCGACTCGCACAAGGACATCGCGCTCGCCGCGCTCGCCGCGGGCAAGCACGTGCTGTGCGAGAAGCCGCTGGCCAACACGGTCGAGGAAGCCAAGGAGATGGCCGACGCCGCTGCCGCCGCGTCGGCCAAGGGCCAGCGCTCGATGGTGGCGTTCAACTACCGCCGGGTGCCCGCGCTCGCCGTGGCGCGCCGGATGATCGCCGACGGCACGCTGGGCAAGATCCGGCACGTGCGCGCGCAGTACCTGCAGGACTGGCTGTCGGATCCGAACGCGCCGATGGCGTGGCGGCTGCGCAAGGAGGAAGCGGGCTCGGGCGCGCTCGGCGACATCGGCGCGCACATCATCGACGCGTCGCAGTTCGTCCTCGGCGAGCATCTGACCGGTGTGTCCGCGCTGACCGAGACGTTCGTCCACAAGCGACCGATCGCGGGCGACCCGGACGGCAGGCTCGACGACGTCACGGTGGACGACACCGCGTTGTTCATCGGGAAGTTCGCCTCCGGCACGATGGCCTCCTACGAGGCGACCCGGTTCGCGCTGGGGCGCAAGAACTCGATGCGCCTGGAGGTCAACGGGGAGAAGGGCAGCCTGGCGTTCGACTTCGAGTCGATGAACGAACTGTCGTACTACGACGGTGAGATCGCCGACGAGTCCGCCGGGTTCCGGCGGATCCTGATCACCGAGGCGACCCACCCGTACGTGGGTGCCTGGTGGCCACCCGGCCACATCATCGGTTATGAACACACGTTCACCCACGAGGTGTTCGATTTCCTCACCCACATCGGCGACGGCACCGACCCGGCGCCGAGCTTCGCCGACGGCCTGCAGGTGCAGCAGGTCCTCGGCGCGGTGGAAGCCAGCGCGGGCAACGACTCCCGCTGGACGTCGATTTCCTGAGCAGTACGGACGCTGCCCGAACGGGGTGCAGCCCGAACGGGCAGCGTCGTCGCCCACAGCCGGAAAGGAGGTAGTGCTTCCCTCTCACGGTCACGCAACCGCTGCGAGCAAGGAGAACTTACCAAGTGGGACCGATCAAAGGCGCCGGAATCCACAAACGCTTAGGCTGGCGCGCATGCGCCGCGGCTGTGGCACTCACCACAGGTCTGGGGGTGGCGAACGCCCTGCCCGCTGCCGCACACCCCGACCAGCCGCACATCCTGGTCTTCTCCAAGACGGCGGGCTTCCGCCACGACTCGATCCCCGACGGCATCGCCGCGATCCAGCAACTGGGGCTGGAGAACAAGTTCGAGGTGTTCAGCACGGAGGACGCGGGGGCGTTCACCGACCAGAACCTCGACCAGTACGCCGCCGTGGTCTGGCTGTCGACCACAGGTGACGTGCTCAACGCCGACCAACAGGCGGCTTTCGAGCGTTACGTCAACGACGGCGGCGGCTACGTGGGCGTGCACGCCGCGTCGGACACCGAATACGACTGGCCGTGGTACGGCGAGCTCGTCGGCGCCTACTTCAAGTCACACCCGCAGATCCAGCAGGCGACGGTCGACGTGGAGGACCACTCGCACCCGTCGACCGCCGGTGTGCCCAACAAGTGGGTCCGCACCGACGAGTGGTACAACTACCGCACCAACCCGCGCGGCAACGTCAAAGTACTGGCTACTTTGGACGAGAAGAGCTACCAGCCCGGCGACGGCGCGATGGGTGACCACCCGATCTCCTGGTGCCACAACACCAACCGCGGCCGCTCGTGGTACACGGGTGGCGGCCACACCAAGGAGTCGTACTCCGAGGACGCGTTCCGCAAGCACCTGGTCGGCGGGATCAAGTACGCCGCCGGTGTGCTGCCGGGCAACTGCTCGCCGGGCCCGGACGAGCAGCCGGTCGACTCCGACTTCGACCAGATCACCCTGGCCAAGGGCGAGGAGAAGACGGGCGAGCCGATCGCGCTCGCGGTGCTGCCGGACCGCCGTGTGATCCACACGTCCCGTGACGGAACGGTGTTCCTGACCACGCCGGACGCGACCACCAAGCAGATCGGCAAGATCCCCGTCTACAACCACGACGAGGACGGACTGCAGGGCGTCGCGGTCGACCCGGACTTCGCGACCAACAAATGGGTCTACATCTACTACGCGCCACCGTTGAACACCCCGGCCGGTGACGCGCCCAACAACGGCACCCCTGCGGACTTCGCGCCGTTCGACGGGAACAACCAGTTGTCGCGCTTCAAGCTCGGCGACAACGGGATGCTGGACCTGGCCTCGGAGCAGAAGATCCTGGCCACTCCGGCGACGCGCGGACTGTGCTGCCACGTCGGCGGCGAGATCGACTTCGACGCTCAGGGCAACCTGCTGATGAGCACGGGCGACGACTCGAACCCGTTCGCCAGCGACGGTTTCACGCCGATCGACGAGCGTTCCGAGCGCAACCCCGGCTACGACGCGCAACGCACCTCGGGTAACACCAACGACCTGCGCGGCAAGATCCTGCGGATCAAGGTCAACGCCGACGGCTCGTACTCGATCCCGGCGGGCAACCTGTTCGCGCCGGGCACCGAGAAGACCCGGCCGGAGATCTACGCGATGGGCTTCCGCAACCCGTTCCGGTTCGCGGTGGACAAGCAGACCGGCTGGATCCACCTCGGCGACTACGGTCCGGACGCCGGTGCGGCCAACCCGGCCCGCGGCCCCGGTGGCATCGTCGAGTTCAACCTGATCAAGGGGCCGGGCAACTTCGGCTGGCCGTACTGCGTCGGGGACAACCAGCCGTTCATCGACTACAACTTCGCGACCGGCCAGTCCGGCTCGGCGTTCAACTGCGCGGCGCCGAAGAACGAGAGTCCGCGCAACACCGGTCTGGTTGACCTGCCACCGGTACAACCGGCGTGGATTCCCTATGACGACGGTTCGGTGCCGGAGTTCGGCAGCGGCGCCGAGTCACCGATGGGCGGCCCGACCTACCACTTCGACGCGAACAACCCGTCGAAGACGAAATTCCCCGCCTACTTCGACAGGAAGAACTTCGCCTACGAGTGGGACCGCGGCTGGATCAAGGAGATCACCGTCGGGGCCAACGGCGAACGTGGCGAGATCAAGCCGTTCTTCAACTCGATGGACATGGTCCGGCCGATGAACATCGAGTTCGGCCCGGACGGCGCGCTGTACGTGCTGGACTACGGCACCGGCTACTTCGGCGGCTCGCCGGAGTCGGCCGTCTACCGGATCGACTACACCAAGGGCACCCGCACGCCGGTGGTGAAACTGGCCGCCGACAGGACGTCCGGCCAGGGCCCGCTGACGGTGAAGTTCGACCCGGCAGGCACGAACGACCCGGACGGCCAGCCGATCACCTACGCCTGGGACTTCGAAGGTGACGGGACGGTCGACTCGACCACCGCGGGCCCGGTGACCCACACCTACACCCAGGAAGGCCAGTTCACCGCCAAGCTCGCGGTGACGGACTCGATCGGCCTGGTCGGCGTGGCCAACGTGACCGTCACGGTCGGCAACACCGCGCCGACAGTCGTGGTGGAGACCCCTGCCAACGGCGGCTTCTTCAAGTTCGGCGACAAGGTCCCGTTCAAGGTCAAGGTCACCGATCCGGAGGACGGCCAGATCGACTGCGCCAAGGTGCACGTCCGCTACATCCTCGGGCACGACAACCACGGCCACCCGCTGAGCGAGGCATACGGCTGTGAGGGCGTGATCGAGACGCCCGGCGAAGGCGGACACGGCGAGGACGCCAACATCTTCGGCGTGATCAACGCCCGCTACACCGACAAGGGCAAAGGCAGCGTCCCGCCGCTGCTCGGTGAGGGCGAGAACATCCTGCAGCCCAGGCTCAAGCAGGCCGAGTACTTCACGGCCATGAGCGGTGTGCAGGTCGTCGCGCAGGCCCAGGCCAGCGGCGGCAAGCGCGTCGGGTACATCGAGCCGGGTGACTGGATCTCGTTCAACCCGACCAACCTGACCGGGATCACCGGTCTGGGGCTGCGGGTGTCCTCCGGTGGCGCGGGCGGGAAGGTCGAGGTCCGGTCGGGCGCGGTCGACGGCCCGGTGCTGCAGACGTTCGACGTGGCCAACACCGGTGGCTGGGACAACTACGCCGAGCTACCCGTCAAACCGCTGCCGAATCCCGGTGGCACCAAGCCGTTGTACCTGGTGTTCCAGGGCACCGGGGCGGGCGGACTGTTCGATGTGGACGCCCTGCGGTTCGACGGAGCCGGTGTGGCGCAACCACCCGCCTGCCAGCCGACACAGCCGGAGGCCGGGTACCGCAGCCTCTACGACGGCACCCAGGCCAGCCTCGGCAACTGGAAGCAGTCCGGGCCCGGCCGGTTCGCCCAGCAGGCCGACTGCACGATCCTGTCCGAAGGTGGTATGGGCCTGCTGTCGCACAAGGAGGAGTTCGGGTCCTACAGCCTGAGGATGGACTGGAAGGTCGCGGGCGACGACAACTCCGGCGTGTTCGTCGGCTACCCGGAGCCCGGCAACGACCCGTGGGTCGCGGTCAACCAGGGCTACGAGATCCAGATCGACGCGACCGACGCACCGGACCGCACGACCGGGTCGGTCTACTCGTTCCAGTCGGCCGACATCGCCAAGCGGGACGCGGCGCTCAAGCCGCCGGGGCAGTGGAACGCCTACGAGATCGTCGTTCGCGGCCAGACGATCCAGGTCCTGCTGAACGGGGTCGTGATCAACGACTTCGTCTCGACGGACCCCAACCGGGATCTCACGCAGGGCTTCGTCGGCCTGCAGAACCACGGCAACGGTGACGACGTGTCGTTCCGCAACGTCCGGATCAAGCCGTTGGAGACGACACCGCCGGTGACCGTCGCCACCTTCGCCAACCCCGGCGGCTGGCACCCCGGCCAGGTCCCGGTCGAACTGGCCGCGACCGACGACGGCTCGGGTGTGGCACGAACGGAGTACAAGCTCGACAACGGGGCCTGGACGCCGTACACCCAGCCGGTCGTGGTCACCGGGGACGGGCAGCACACGCTGCTGTACCGCTCGCACGACAAGGACGGCAACGTGGAGCCGGACAAGGCCGCGACGATCCTGATCGACGCGGCCAAGCCGACCCTGCTGGTGTCCGGTATCGCCGACGGCCGTGTCTACGGAGACGCCACGGACGTGGTTGTCAAGTGGCACGCGGAGGACGCGACGTCGGGCATCGCCTCGGTGACCGGGCTGCTGAACACGACACCGGTCCAGTCCGGCCAGGTCACCTCGCTCCACCAGTTGCCACTGGGTGTGCACAACCTCTCGGTGACAGCCCTTGACAAGGCGGGCAACCGGACCGAGCAGAAGCTGACGTTCGCGACGACGACCTCGTTGCGTGACATCGATCAGCTGATCACGCGGTTCCGGGCGACCAACAGGCTGTCGTTGTCCGCTTTTGTCACGCTGTCCGGACAGTTGTCCAAGGCCCGCAAGGCCGAGGCGGCCGGCGACGACGCAAAGGCAGTCAAGCAGTTGCGAAAGTTCGTGGAACTCGCGAATGATCCGGCTAGGGTCGCCGACCCGGACGTCCGGACCACCCTGGTCAGGGACGCCCGAGCGGTGATCGACGCGCTCGAGGGCGGTCCAGCGCTGCCCAGGGCCAGTTCCGGAAGCTGAACCACGGCCGAGGTGTTCTTGACGACGCGGGGACACCTCGGCCGTTCGCGGGAAATGAGGATGAGGCCAATGCGGCAACGATGCGGACTCTGGCTGATGGGGGCACGCGGCTCGGTCGCGACCACCGCGATCACCGGTCTGCTCGCTTTGCGGGCCGGGCTGGTCCGGCCGGTCGGGTGTGTCACCGAACGGCTGGACATCGATCATTCGGTGTTGCCGACCTGGGACGAGATCATCGTCGGTGGTCACGACATCGTTTCGGTACCGCTGGACAAGCGAGCCGAGCAGCTCGCCGAGTCCGGCCTCATTCCCCACTCGGTGTTCACCGCCGTGGCCGACGGGCTGCGTGCGGTGGACACCGAGCTCCGCAGCGGATACCACCCGGTGTCCCACAGCGGGTCGCAGGCCGACGCGGCCGCCCGGCTGGCCGAGGACATCACCGCCTTCCGTGAGCGGCACTCGCTGGCCAGGGTGGTCGTGGTCAACGTGACCTCCACCGAACCACCGGTACCCGCCCTGCGGGAACACGACGACCTCGACCTGCTCGTCGAGGCACTGAACGATCCACAGCGGACGGTCCTGCCGTCGAGCTCGCTCGGCGCCTACGCGGCCCTGTCGGCAGGCAGCCCGTATGTCGACTTCACCCCGTCCCCGGGAATCAAGATGCCCGCACTGGTGGAACTGGCCCGTCGCCAGGGCCTGCCGTACGCGGGTGCCGACGGCAAAACGGGGGAGACCTTGTTGCGCACTGTGCTCGCGCCGATGTTCGTCGCGCGTGCGCTGAACGTCCGGTCATGGGCCGGAACGAACCTGCTCGGGGGTGGCGACGGCGCCAACCTTGCCGACCCCGAGCAGGCCAAGGGCAAACTCGAGTCCAAGGCACGCGGCCTGGCGTCACTGATCGGGGACGTCGCCGCGCCGCTGCACATCGACAACGTGCCCGACCTGGCCGAGCGCAAGGTCGCGTGGGACTACGTGTCGTTCGAGGGCTTCCTCGGCGCCAAGATGAGTCTCCAGTTCACCTGGGACGGCTACGACTCGGCGCTGGCCGCGCCGCTCGTGCTCGACCTCGCCCGGCTCGTCGCCGCGGCGCACGCCAAGGGCCAGACCGGCGCGCTGCCCGCGCTCGCGTTCTTCTTCAAGGATCCACTGGGAACCGACGAACACCGGTTCGCCGAACAGACGCGGATGCTCACCGAATGGGCGGCTGACCTGTGACGAACGCTTACGTGGAGTTGGTGCGGGCACCGGCGGCGTTATCGGTGCTGGGGGACACGCTCGCGGGCGCCGCGGCGGCCGGGAACCCGTTGCGGGGCAGGCGTCTGGCGCTGCCGTTGGCATCAGTCGCCTTCTACTGGTCCGGAATGGCGCTCAACGACTGGTCCGATCGGGCGCTTGACGCGCATGAGCGACCCGAACGCCCGATCCCGTCCGGCCGTGTCTCACCCAACCAGGCGCTCGCCGTGGCCGGTGGGCTGACCGCCGCCGGTCTGGCGCTGGCGGCCTACGGCAAATCCCTGAAAGCCGCGGTGCCCCTCGCCGCGGCTGTCTGGGCGTACGACCTGGTGTTGAAGTCCACTGTGGCTGGTCCGGCCGGGATGGCGCTGTGTCGTGGGCTCGACGTGATGCTCGGTGCCGGGGGCGCGCGGTCGGCACTGCCCGCCGCCACGGTCATGGCCGGGCACACGCTGGGGCTCACCGCGTTGTCACGCGGAGAGGTCCATGGCGCTTCTGACATCGTTGCCAAAGCGGCACTGACCACGACCGCGGCCGCGGCGACCGCCGCCGTGACCGGCAAGTCGGCGTCATGGCGGCACCGGCTGGGGGCGTTGGCCTTCAGCGGGATGTACGCGGCCAACGTCGGATCCGCGCAGCTCGCGGCCACCAGGGACCCGTCCGGCCCGGTCGTGCGGAAGGCCACCATGGCGGGCATCCACGGCATGGTCCCGTTGCAGGCCGCGCTGGCCGCCCGGCGCGGATCGCTGCTCGGCGCCGGGCTGCTCTCGGCCGCGTTGCCGTTGGCGCGCAAGCTGGCCAGGAAGGTGAGCCCGACATGAGCTTCTCGCTGGGCTATGGGACCAACGGGTTCGCCAACCACCGGCTGGACGACGCGCTGCGGATGATCGCCGAACTCGGGTACACCTCGGTCGCGTTGACGCTGGACCACCATCACCTCGACCCGTTCTCCCCGGACGTGTCCAAGGAGACCGCTCGTGTGGCTGGTCTGCTGTCCACGCTTGGCCTGCGGTGTGTTGTCGAGACAGGGGCGCGGTATCTGCTCGACCCGGCCCGTAAACACCACCCGACGCTGGTGTCCGACGACACCGATGTGCGGATCGACTTCCTGCACCGCGCGATCCGGATCGCCGCGGACCTCGGTGCGGACTGCGTGTCGTTCTGGTCGGGCATCACGCCGTCCGATGTGGACGACGAGACCGCGCACGGGCGGATGCTCAGCGGTGTCGCGAAGGTGCTGGAAGAGGCCGATCGTCGGCAGGTGAAGATCGGGCTGGAACCCGAACCCGGCATGTACGTCCAGCACCTGGCGCAGGCCATGGCTCTGCGGGACGAGCTGGGCAAACCCGAGATGTTCGGCATCACGCTCGATGTCGGGCACTGCGTCGCGGTCGAACCGGTGAACGCGGCCGAATGCGTACGGCGTGCCGCCGGGCTGGTGGTCAACGTGCAGCTCGACGACATGCGGCCAGGTGTGCACGAGCACCTCGAGTTCGGCGAGGGCGAGCTCGACCTGCCGGGCACCCTGGCCGCGCTCGCCGAGGTGGGATACAGCGGCGTCGCCGCCGTGGAACTGCCGAGGCACAGCCACGCCGCGCCCGATGTCGCCCGCCGTGCGTTCGCGGCGCTGGCCGCCGCCATGCCCGTCTCCGACACGGAATGGGCGGGAGAAGTGGATCATCCCTGGGTGGTGGACGCCGAACGGCGGATCCGGTCCGAACCGGCTGCCATCCGCTCCCTTTTCCCCGCTGTCGGCCGGAAGGTCGGCCGCGAGGCCCTGCGGCCGGAAACCGATCCGCACGGCCTGATTCACGGCACTGTGGACGATCTGGCACGCACACGTTTGCTCGCCGCGCTGGCGGACGTCATGACGCCGGTCGAGCTCGCGGAGGAAATCACCGAGCTCTACCGCTACGGCGACGACGCGGAACGCCGTGGCGTCCTGCGTGGACTGACATCGTTGCCAACACCCGCGGTCAACGCAGGTCTCGAGCTCGTCCAGGACGCGTTGCGGACCAACGACACCCGGCTGGTCGCCGCGGCGCTCGGGCCGTTCGCCGGGCAGCACCTCGACCAGCACTCGTGGCGGCACGGCGTGCTCAAGTGCCTGTTCACCGGTGTTCCGGTGGCCGCGGTCGCGGACGTGGAACGCCGCACCGACGCCGAACTGCTCCGCATGGTCGCCGACTACGCCGACGAGCGCAGGGCGGCGGGCCGTGAAATCCCTGCCGACGCAGTACGCCTCCTGGAGGTCAGCTGATGCGTATCTTCGACCCGCACATCCACATGACCTCGCGGACCACCGACGACTACGAGGCGATGTTCGCCGCCGGGGTCCGTGCCATCGTCGAGCCCGCGTTCTGGCTCGGCCAGCCCCGCAGCGGCGTGGGCTCGTTCAAGGACTACTTCGACGCGCTGATCGGGTGGGAGCGGTTCCGCGCCGCCCAGTTCGGCATCCGGCACCACTGCACGATCGCGCTGAACCCCAAGGAAGCCAACGATCCGCGGTGTACACCGGTGTTGGACATCCTGCCGCGCTACCTGGCCAAGGACGGCGTGGTCGCGGTCGGTGAGGTCGGCTACGACTCCATGACTCCCGAAGAGGACACCGCCTTCGCCCGGCAGATGGAGATGGCCGTCGAGCACGAACTGCCCGCGCTCGTGCACACCCCGCACCGCGACAAGCTCTCCGGTACCCGGCGGACACTGGACGTCGTCACCGAGTCCGGGATCGCTCCCGAGTTCGTGGCCGTCGACCACCTCAACGAGGTGACGGTCAAGCTGGTCAAGGACTCCGGCTGCTGGATGGGATTCTCGATCTACCCGGACACCAAGATGGACGAGGACCGGATGGTCGCGATCCTCAAGGAGTACGGCACGGACAAGGTACTGGTGAACTCCGCGGCCGACTGGGGCCGCTCGGATCCGCTCAAGACGTACAAGACCGCACTCCGGATGCTCGAAGCCGGGTTCACCGAGTCCGATGTGGACAAGGTGCTGTGGCAGAACCCGGTCGACTTCTACGGCCAGAGCGGGCGGCTGGTGCTCGACGAGCTGCCCGGCTTCGCCCCGTCGGCGGAGACGTTCCAGGGCAACTCGGTGCTGCGGGGTGGTCGGCAGTGACCAGGCTCTGCTACTGCACGAACGTGCACCCGGCCGAGGACCTCCCGGGAATTCTGCGCCAGCTGGACGCCTACGCCGTGCCGGTGCGGGAGAAACTCGGCGCGGATCGGCTCGGCCTCGGTTTGTGGCTGGCCGCCGACGTGGCCGCCGGGTTGGCGTCGTCAGCCGACGAGCTGCGGAAGTTCCGTGCCGAGCTCGACGCCCGCGGTCTCGACGTGATCACCATGAACGCGTTCCCCTACGGTGGTTTCCACGACGACGTCGTGAAACTCGCGGTGTACGAGCCACGCTGGACCGACCGGCGGCGCCTGCGGTACACCCAGGACTGCGTCACGGTTCTCAACGGCCTGCTGCCGGATGATGCCGCGTACGGCAGCATCTCCACGCTTCCGCTCGGCTGGCGTGAACCGTGGACAGCGGAGGACGACACGGCCGCCTTGGACGCATTGGCCGAACTGACCCGCACACTGCGTTCGGTGCCACGGCCGATCAAGCTGGCGGTCGAGCCGGAGCCCGGGTGCGTCCTGGACACCGTGGCGGACACGGTGGAATGGCTTGCTCCGCGGGTGGATCCCGAGTACATCGGGCTGTGCCTGGACACCTGTCACCTGGCAGTGTCCTTCGCGGACCCGGTCGAGACCGTCCGATCGATCACGGCCGCGGGCCTGGAGATCGTCAAGGTGCAGGCCTCGGCGGCGTTGCACGTGGAGGACCCGAAAGCCGCGTACGAGGAGCTTGAGGAGTTCGCCGAGCCCCGGTACCTGCACCAGGTACGGGAACTGGCGCCGTGCGGGACCATCCTGACGGCCGACGACCTGCCCGAGGCGCTGGAGACGCTACCGGCCGTCGGGCCGTGGCGGGTGCACTTCCACGTCCCGCTGCACGCCGAACCGGACCTCCCTTTGGCCTCCACCACGGATGTGCTGACCCAGGTACTGAACACAGTGCCCGGTGACCGGGTTGTCGAGGTGGAGACCTACACGTGGAACGTTCTGCCTGACCGGCACCGGCAGGATCTGGTAGACGGTATAGCAGCAGAGTTGGCCTGGGCAGAAGGCCGCCTGACTTTGGAGGTCTCATGAAGCCCCTTGTCGTCATCGACATCGTCGGGATGACACCGCGACTGTTGCGGCACATGCCGAACGTCTCCCGGATCGCCGACAGCGGCTGGCAGGCCGAGCTGGGCACGGTGCTGCCCGCGGTCACATGCAGTGCGCAGTCGACGTTCCTCACCGGGAAGATGCCAGCCGAGCACGGTATCGTCGGCAACGGCTGGTACTTCAGGGAACTCGGCGAGGTGTTCCTCTGGCGGCAGCACAACAAACTCGTCGGCGGCGACAAGATCTGGGACGTCGCACGAGCGGCCAATCCCGGCTACACCGCCGCGAACGTGTGCTGGTGGTATGCCATGGGTGCCACGACGGACCTGACCGTGACGCCACGGCCGATCTACTACGCCGACGGCAAGAAGGAGCCGGACTGCTACACCCGCCCGGCCCGGCTGCACGACGAGCTGACCGAGGCGCTGGGTGGCTTCCCGCTGTTCCAGTACTGGGGGCCGACGGCGTCGATCGCGTCCAGCAAGTGGATCGTGGACGCCTCCCGCCGGATCCTCGCCGGGCACAAGCCGGACCTGCTGCTGGTGTACGTCCCGCACCTGGACTACGACCTGCAGCGGTTCGGTCCCGGCTCGCCGCAGGCGGCCAACGCGGCCCGAGACATCGACGCCGCACTGGCGCCGCTGCTGCGCGACGCGGAGGCCGCCGGGGCGACCGTGGTGGCGTTGAGCGAGTACGGGATCACCGACGCGAGCCGTCCGGTGGACATCAACCGGACCCTGCGTGCGGAGGGCCTGTTGGAGGTGTACACACAGGACGGTATGGAGTACCTGGACCCGTGGGTGTCCCGTGCCTTCGCCGTCGCCGACCACCAGGTCGCGCACGTGTACGTGCAGGACAACGGCGACCTGGCGCGGGTGAAGGACGTGCTGGAGCGGCAGCCCGGCGTCGACATGGTGCTCGACCGGGTCGAACAGGCCCGCTACCAACTCGACCACCCGCGCGCCGGTGATCTTGTGGTGGTGGCCGAGCCGGACGCGTGGTTCACTTACTACTACTGGCTTGACGACGACCGCGCCCCGGATTTCGCCAGGGGAGTGGAGATCCACCGCAAGCCCGGCTACGACCCGGCCGAGCTGTTCTTCAACCCGGCCGACCCGTTGGTGAAGGCCAAGGCGGGGCTGAACCTGCTGAAGAAGAAGGCGGGCCTGCGGTACGCGATGAACGTCGTCCCGCTGGACGGCAAGCTGGTGCGCGGGTCGCACGGCAGGCTGCCGGACTCGCCGCAGGACGGGCCGGTGCTGCTGTGCTCCGACAGCCGCGATCCCGGTCGGGAGAAACTGTCGGCCACCGACGTCCACTCGCTGTTGCTTGGCTTGCAAGACATCAGGCCGCTGGCCGAAGTTCTGAAAGGATAGTGATGAGCCGACCGATCACGCTGTTCACCGGGCAGTGGGCGGACCTGCCGTTCGAGGAGGTGTGCCGCCTCGCATCGAGCTGGGGATACGACGGCCTCGAAATCGCGTGCTCCGGCGACCACTTCGAAGTGGACCGCGCACTGTCCGAACCGGACTACGTGGCCGGTCGGCACAAGATCCTCTCCCAGTACGGGCTGAAGGTGTGGGCGATCTCCAACCACCTCGTCGGCCAGGCGATCTGCGACGACCCGATCGACTTCCGGCACCAGGCCATCGTGCCGACGAGGATCTGGGGCGACGGTGACGCCGAGGGCGTGCGCCAGCGCGCGGCCAAGGAACTGGCCGACACCGCCCGCGCCGCTCGCAAACTGGGCGTGGACACGGTGATCGGCTTCACCGGGTCGAAGATCTGGAAGTACGTCGCGATGTTCCCGCCGGTGTCACAGGAGGTCATCGACGACGGCTACCAGGACTTCGCCGACCGGTGGAACCCGATCCTCGACGTGTTCGACGCCGAAGGTGTGCGGTTCGCGCACGAGGTGCACCCGTCGGAGATCGCGTACGACTACTGGACGACACGCAAAACCCTGGACGCGGTGGACAATCGTCCCGCGTTCGGGTTGAACTGGGACCCGTCGCACTTCGTCTGGCAGGACCTGGACCCGGTCGGCTTCATCCTCGACTTCGCCGACCGGATCTACCACGTGGACTGCAAGGACACCAAGAAGCGCTTCGACGGCCGCAACGGCCGGATGGGCTCGCACCTGGCGTGGGCCGATCCCCGGCGCGGCTGGGACTTCGTGTCGACCGGACACGGTGACGTGCCGTGGGAGGAGTGTTTCCGCGCGCTGAACGCGATCAAGTACACCGGGCCGATCTCCGTGGAGTGGGAGGACGCGGGGATGGACCGGCTGCGTGGCGCGGAAGAAGCGGTGAAGTTCATCCGCAACCTGGTTTTCGATCCGCCTGCCGCCGCCTTCGACGCGGCGTTCAGCACGAAGAAGTCCTGAAGGGATCACCATGGAACTGTCACGTAGGTCCATGCTGCGCGGCGCCGCCGCGGCAGGTGTCGCGGCGGCGGCGGCCGTCGCGTTACCGGAAACGGCGGCGGCGGACGAGTCGTCGCGTCCCCGGCTGCGGATTCCCCGCGAGAGGATCAGTATCCAGCTCTACACCCTGCGGTCGGCCCTGCAGAAAGACCTGGAGGGAACGCTCTCGGCGCTGGCCGACATCGGCTACCGCCGCGTGGAACTGGCCGGAACCTACGGCCGCAGCGCGGCGGAGTTCCGCACGCTGCTGGACAAGTACCACATCGAGGCGCCGTCGACGCACATCAACATCGGCGGCGACATCAACAAGCTCATCGCCGACGCGAAGGTGCTGGGCAACCGCAAGCTGGTGCACCCGTACCAGAATCACGGGACAGTCGCGGAGTGGAAGTCCTTCGTCGCGCGTCTGGAGGCGGCGGGAAAGGTGGTCCGGGAAGCCGGTCTGTCCCTCGGCTACCACAACCACGATCACGAGTTCAAGAAGGTCGAGGGCCAGCGCCCCTGGGACCTGATCACCCGTGGGACGACGAACCGCAACGTGCACCTGGAGATCGACCTGTTCTGGGCGGTGCACGGCGGCGAGGACCCGGTGTGGCTCGTCTACGAGAACTACGGCCGTGTCCTGCACTACCACGTCAAGGACCGCACCAAGGACGGCCAGATGGTCGACCCGGGCAAGGGCGTGATCGACTTCGGCAAGATCTTCCGCCGCACCTGGCACGAGGGCATCGAGGAGTTCATCGTCGAACACGACGAGCCGACCAGCCCGCTGTCCACGGCCAAGACCGGCTTCGACTACCTGGCCAACCTCAGGTTCTGACATGCGGGCCGCCTGGGGACCCCCATCCCCAGGCGGCCGGTGTCTCACTTGCTGTAGTTCTGCCCGAACGGCTTGCCGGGGATGGGCTTGGCGATCAGGCCGACGGGGATGAAGAAGCAGATCTGGGCGATCGCCAAGGTGAGCGTCCAGAGCTCCTTGTCGTCGTAGTGCGCGGACGCCCTGGCGTACAACTCGTCGGACACACGCTCCCCGATCGGGTTGGGGATGAGGACAGCCTCCAGGAGCTCCAGCGCGACACGCTCCGGCTCGGTGAAGTAAGGAGCATCCCGCCACGAGGGAACGGAGGCGATGCGTTCCTCCGATGCCCCGGTGCTGCGCAGGAGCTGGGTCTGGAAGACGGCGTGGTAGGTGCTGCCGACGATCTGCCCGCCGCGCAGATGCACGAGCGCGATGGTGCTCGGCGGAATCGACCCGTTGCGGACGGTCTTGTTCATCGCCCCGGCCAGCGAGGCCATGTCGGGGAAGAACTGTGTCGGGTCGGGCAGCCGCGACTGGATGGCTTCTTGCTCGGTCGTGGTGGACATGTGCTTGTCTCCCGTATGTCGGATGCTCTTGCGGTAGTCCGACGACGCGGCCCCGTGAAATGTGAGGCTCACATTTCGGGGCGCTGTCTCGTCATAGGGAGGTGACTGGCCTGACAGAGATCATGAGCGAGCGGCGTCAGCTGATCAACCTCGCCTACCGGCTCCTCGGCTCCCTCACCGACGCCGAGGACGTCGTACAGGAGACGTACGTCCGCTGGTACGCGATGTCGTCGCGCGAGCAGCAAGCCATCGAATCGCCCGGTGCCTGGCTGACCACGGTCGCCAGCCGCGTCTGCCTCGACCAACTCCGCTCGGCCCGCGCCCGGCGAGAGCGCTACGTGGGCGAGTGGCTGCCGGAACCGCTGCCCGACCACACGGAGACGGTCGACGACCCAGCCGACCGGGTCACCCTCGACGAGTCAATCACCATGGCCTTCCTCGTCGTGCTCGACTCGATGACCCCAGCCGAACGCGTCGCGTTCGTCCTGCACGACGTGTTCCGCTACCCATTCGCCGAAGTGGCCGAGATCGTCGGCCGCGCACCGACAGCGTGCCGCCAACTGGCTTCCTCGGCCCGCCGCCGCATCCGCGCGTCACAGCCTGCGCAGGCACCACCGGCCCAGCACGCGGACGTTGTCCGGGCGTTCAAACAGGCATGGGAAGCCAAGGACATCGAGGCACTGATCGGCCTGCTCGACCCCGATGTCACCGCGACCGCAGACGGCGGTGGCCTCGTGACCGCTGTGCTGCACCCGATCGAGGGTGCCGAAAGGATCGCCCGGTACCTGGTCGAAATCGCCAGCAGAACTCCCGAGGTGACGATCCTGGAACGTCAGGTCAACGGCCAACCAGGCCTGGTCGGCCAGCAGGACGGCGCAACGGTGATGGTGGCGGCATTCGACGTGGTGGGCAACCGGATCAAGCACATCTGGGGAGTGCGCAACCCGGAGAAACTCCGACAGTGGAAGACTCCTGGTCACTAGGAATCGTCGTCTGTCTACTGAATCAGGCTGGGGATGAAACTGGCTGGTACGTAACCAACACAGGGCAACCAGCGCTGGTTGCCGAGACCCCGGCTGGTAGTCGCGTTCCAACGTGACCAACAGCGCTGACGCAATCAGAGGTAATCCGTTCAAACCGGGCACGGCGGCGGGTGGCCCGTTGGTGGGCAGAGCGTGGCTCACCATCCACATGCACAGCGGCACCCAACCAGCGGCTCCGTTGCCGTCTCTCCGGGGTGAGTGGCGCAACGGTGGTGACTATCGGCGTAGCTCTCCCGCGAAGCACCGCAATGTCTGAAGGAGATTGCGCCCCTGTAGCCCCAGGACAGCGCCGTGCAGCTAGGGCCGCGTGTGGCGCGGGCAACCAAGGTGCCCTTGTGGTGCGGTTCAGGCATCGAAGGCCTTCGGTGCATCAACCTCCTCACGCAACCAAGGCCACCTTGGGTGCATTCGACGCACCGAAGGTGGCCGGTGGTGCATTCGACGCACCGAAGGTGGCCGGTGGTGCATTCGACGCACCGAAGGTGGCCGGTGGTGCATTCGGCGCGCCAGGGGTAGCGGGGGGTGGCCTGGGGTGCGTTCCGTGCACCGAAGGCCGCCTTGGTTGCGCTTGGTGCACCGAAGGCCGCTTTGGTTGCGCGGGGTTTGGGGTGCAACCAAGGTGGCCTTGGTTGCGTGGGATGCACCGAAGGCCACCTTGGTTGCGCGAGGAGGAGTGCGCCAAGACCACTTTCCCGCTGCATGGCCGTACACCCAATGTGACGTTCGTTGTGTGAGGGAGTCGAGGCGCTCGAGCTGCCTTGGCTGTGCTGCTCATGCAGCTAAGGCTTTTTCTTCCTTGCCTGAACCGCATCGAACTCCGCCACTTGGTTGCTCGCGCCACACGCGGCCCTGGCTGCACGGCGCTGCTTTGGGGCTACTGGACGCTATTTCCTGTAGACATTGCGGTGCTTCGCGGGAGAGCTGCGCCGATGGTCACCCCCCGTTGCGCCACTCACCGCGGAGAGACGGCAACGGAGCCGCTGGTTGGGTGCCGCTGTGCATGTGGATGGTGAGTCACGCTCTGCCCACCAGTGGGCCACCCGCCGCTGTGCTCGGTTTGAACGGATTACCTCTGATTGCGTCAGCGCTGTTGGTTACGTTGGAGTTCGGTTTCCAGCCGGGGTCTCGGCAACCAGCGCTGGTTGCCCTGTGTTGGTTGCGTACCAGCCGGTTTCATCCCCAGCCTGATTGAGAACTGGACCTCTGGGTTCGTGGTTACTTCATGTGGTTGATCGGCTGGCGCGGGATCGTAGGCGGTTGACGATGTCGCCGCGTCCGTCTTCCGGGCATCCTCGTCGGCGATAGCGAGTCACTTCGTTGATGTTGTCGCTGCATGGTCGGCCAGGCCGTCGGCCATTCGCTGCATTACGCGCCGCATGACACCTCTCATCAGCCAACGCATTCCCCAACGGGTGGAGTATGTGCCGTGCCAGTGGATGGCTGTTCCTCCGTTGGGCGTGGGTGTGAGGTCGATGACCGCTTTGTAGTCGTGGATTGCCTTGTTGAAGGCGTCTTCGTAGGTCAGTTGCTTCTCTTCGGTGAGTCCGGTCAGTCGCTCTCCGGTTACCGTTCTTCCTGTGCGGAACGCGCGGACCGCTCCGACCGGATCGCGTCCTTGTGGGTCGAGGCCGCTGGATCGTTCGATGACCAGTTCGTCCACAGCGGACCAGGCTGGCCAGGTGCGTGCGTCGACCAGCAGGCTCCAGACGACCGTCGGGGGTGCCGTCGAGGTTGCGGTCACGTCGTAGTTCAGCACCGCTTGAACCTAGGCGGCCTGGCTGTTCTGTGGCCATGCGTGAGATTGCCGACCGTCGGTCAGATCTTGCGGTCTGTCGCCTTCAGTTTGCGTTGGATTCGGACCGCGAGGCGTCGTCCTGCCGGGGTCAGGGCGAAGGTGTTGTCGTTGCCGGGTTTGTGGGCCAGGCCACGGCAGATCACGCCATGTGCCTCTATGCGGGCGCACAGGCGGTCGGTGATCTCGCGGATCGATGTCTCGCCGTAGAGGATGTGCTGGGCTTCGTCGTAGAGCTTCTTGTACAGCGCCGCGCGGGCTCGCCAGGGGACGTACCACGGCACCACGAGCAGGAGCACTGTGGCGAAGGTGATCGCTGTGGCCATTCCCGCCTTCGCCCACCACGGCGCCGCTGCCCACCAGGACGCGGCGAAGGGCGTTCCCGGTGCCGTGAAGGACAAGCCGATGGCGACCAGCACGTACACCGATCCGTAGACCACGGCCCATCCTGCCGCCGCTGCCGCCGGGTCGCGGGTGGCCGGGTCCGTCCAGCCCTTGTCCGGGTGCCGGTGCCACGTCCGCAGGCCGCGTCCGCCGAAGTAGCTCAACACACCCGCCACCGCCACGAGGCCCGCGGTCACCAACAGCACCAGGGCGGCGTTCGAGTCGAGGAATCCCAGTATCCCGCTCAGCCAGATCAGCGTGCCGACGCCGACCACGCCCAACGCCACCAGCGGGCCCACCCAGTTGCGGGACTTCAGCCACGCCGGGAAACCGGTGATCACCTTGCCCACGCTGCCCATCGGGGTCAGGCTCGTGCCCGGCAGGCTGCCGAGCAACAGCAGCGCGGCCACGACACACACGAGGCCGATCAGCCCGGTGAGGCCGTACTTGGTCTGCGCCGAGTCTGTCTCCGACAACCCGTACGCCACCAGGGGGACGATCGGTGTGAGCAGGACCAGTCCGTGGAGCAGGCTGCTGGTTCGGACCGCGCTGTAGCCGAACGCCGCCAGGATCGCTCCGCCGCCGAAGGACGCGGCCGGTGCCTCCGCCCATTCCGGCAGCGCGCCGAAGATCGACAGCACCAGCAGCAGGCCGCCGGTGGCCAGGCCGAACTGGCCGAGGAACCGGGCCAGCCTGCCGCCCTTGGTCAGCCCGAACACCGCCCAGTACGGCAACAGTGCCAGCCCTCGCAGCGATCTGGTCACCGGGCGGGCGGCCTTCACGCCGAGTTGGGGACTGTCGGCCAGGGTCACCACGGTCGCCGCCGCTGTGGCCACCGTACGGATCATCTGGTCGCTGGCGGCCTCCTCGCCGAGCGGTTCCCTGCCGATCCCCGCCCGGTCGAACGCATCGAGCGCCTTGATGCCCAGGTCCACTGTGTCCGGTGTCAGTTGCCTGCCGGCGGGCAGCATTTCGAGCGAATCGAGCAACCCCGCGTACTGCTTGACGAACCGCTCGCCGTGCGACCGGATGTTCGCGCCGTCCACGCTGTCCGCGGCGATCGCCCGCCGCAGTTCCGGCAGTTCCTCGATGATGATCTGGATGTGCAACGCCCACGCCACCAGGTCTGCGAGTGATGTGCAGGTCGCGGGCAGGGCCGCGCCGCGCTCGGCGGCCAGCGCATGCGTGAGCTCCGCGACGGCGTCGTCGCGCAGCTGCTGGATCCTTTGGTCTGTGGGCATTCCGCCGAACAGGTGCTTGACCAGGTCGTCGACGATCGTTGCCGCGTCCACTGTGTCCAGTCGGCCGGACAGGTCGGCCGCGCGCTTGATCCGTGCCGGGTCCAGCATCACCCGGCACAGCATGCTGGCCGCGTCCATCCGGCCCCAGATCCAGTCGTTGGCGCGCCACGACCGTTTCAGGAAACCCGAGAACCGCGACAGCGAGTAGCCACCGGCCTTGTCGTCGGGTGTGACGCTCAGTCGCGCGAACGAGTTCGGGGTCTGCAGGCTGATCTGGGCCAGTTCGACCTGCTGTTCCTCCGGCGCGTCCGAGTCGTCGGCCAGGCACGTCGTGGCGACCTCCAGCGCCAGCAACCGCGACAGCCACCGGTAGTCCGACGGCAGCGACGCGTCCATGTCGTCGTCCGACAGCTGCGCGAAATCCCGCCACGCGGCCAGATCGGGGTCGCGCACGACCAAGGAGTCGTCCGTGCCGAGGATCTCGGCGCCCGCGCCGAAGGCCGCCGCGGTGCGCAGCACCAGATCCCTGACCTGTGTGCCTTCCTCGCCGGTCATCCGCGCGTTGTACTCGACCAGCCGGTTCTCCCAGCATTCGCCGTCCGGCGACTCGACCGGCTCGTCCTCCCACGCCTTGTGCATCGCCACGCGCATGCGTCGCAGCTGGGCTCGGGCCGCGTGCACGGTCGCTCGGGCCGCGTGGATCTCGTTGATCGCGGAGTCCTTGGTCATCACCCAGACCAGGCGCTTGAGCATGTCCAAAGCGGACGCGGCGATCCGTTCGCCGGTCGTGATGTCCCACGGCCAGCCGGACGCGCCGAGCTCGCCGATGCTCACCGGCGGCGCGGTGGACGGCACGTACGGCAGCGAACCGTTGTCCTTGAGCCACTTGCGGTGCGCGACCTCGACCGCGTCCTTGATCCGCTCGAACGACCACGCCTCGCCGTCCGGGTCGCCGGTCTTGGCGCGGGCCACCATCTGGCGCTCGGCCAGCTTCCACGCCGCCCGCCGCAGTCGGATGTCGCGGTAGTGCGGGTGCAGCGTGGCGACGAGGGAGTACAGCTGCCCGGCGAGTGGCTCGTCCGATGTGGACAGACGGGACAGCAGTGCGTTCCGCCCGCCGCGCCGGGCACCCGCGCCGCGGTTGTACTTCTCGATCTCGTCGACGAACGTCCGGTTGCTCTGGCTGGACTGCGCCCGCATGATCGACCGGACCGCGCCGATGACGCTGGGTTTTTCGTCGTGGGACTGTGGGGGCTTCTCCGGGCCCGCGGCGGCAGCGTGCGGGAACACCAGCAGCATCACGCGTCGGGTCGGGCCTTCGGCGGGCATCTGGTCGATGGCCTCCAGCGCCTCGCGGGTCGGCGTGTTCACCAGCGCGCCGCCGTCGACCACGTACTGCGAACGGTCCCACGACGCGACATCCCGCATCGGTGAGTCCTCGCCCAGCGGCACGAATGACGGCTCGAACGCGACCGGGAACGACGCCGACGACCGGGCCGCCAGCGCGAGCTGGTGCGTCAGGTCCGGCGGCAGGTGCCCGTCGTCGGCGAAGTGGTCACGCTCGTCGTCGCGGCGGAACCGGAAGCTGCCCTGGTGGATGGACTGCGTCAGCCGCTGGCCGAGCGCGTCCGTCGTGGTCTTCGTGACGCCCTGCAGCAAGGTTGTCGTGATCCGCAGGTCCATCGGCCGCGCCTGGACCTCCCGCGGCTCGTAGCGCGTGGTCAGCCTGCGCATCGCGTCCTCGAGCCGTGGCAGGAAGAACTCGTCGCCCTTCAGCAGCGACACCGGCGCGCCCTTGAACGGCGTGCGCAGCAACAGATCCATCCTGCCCTGCTCGGCCCACAGCTCACGCAGGCTGTTGAGGTCCGCGCGCGGGTTGACCTGCGCCAGCGCCAGTGCGGCGCCGTTGATACCGCCCGCTGACGTCCCGCTGATCACATCGGCGCGCGCGGTGGCGCCGACCAGGCGCAGCAAGTCCCCATATCCGTCGGCGGCACGGGTGAGCCTGTCCAGTTCGACTACCACGCCGCCCATCCAGACCGCGAGGCTGACGCCGCCGTTGAGCACGACGGCGAACCGGACTTCCTCCCACGTGGGATCGTGATCATCGGCCATGGCACGTCATCTCCCCGTTGGCGACCACTCGACAATCGGCCAGACGGCGCACGCGGTTACGCCTTGTCACTCGTTTGTGATACGCCGTGGCAGGGGAGACCTTACCGACGCGGGTTACCCCGTCAGCGGGAACTCCGTGCTGTGCACAGAACTCTGCCCGTTCGGCCGGGCCTGTTCAGTCGGCCTGTTCAGTCGGCTCTGTGGCGGTGCCCGGCCTGGCCGGTCGGTGCGGTCTGTGCCGTCGCCGCTGGTTCGGGCTGTTCGGGCTGGGTCGCCCGCTGTTCGTCCATCCGGCTGGCGAACTCGCGCAGTAGCTCGTCGAAGATCGGCGTGGACATCGGCCGCGGTGTGGTCATGTCGTGCCGCTCCTCTCGACTGGACGTACGCGGACATGGTCTTCGCTGCCACGGTCTCACGCAGTGACCGGACACGACTGGGCGATCCGGGCATGTTGGCGACACGTACCCAAAGTGGTGATTTCCGGATCCGGTGCGCGGTGATGCGTTACTCCGAATGGGGTATTCACCTTGTTACCGGTCAGTAGGGAATGATGGGGTCATGACCGACAACCTCGTATCGCTCCAGGTGAAGCAGACCGGACACGTCGCCGAGGTGACGCTGCTCGGACCGGGCAAGGGCAACGCGATGGGCCCGGATTTCTGGCGTGAGCTGCCGATCCTGTTCCGCGAGCTGGACGCTGACCCGGCCGTGCGGGCGATCGTGCTCACCGGCAGTGGCAAGCACTTCTCCTACGGACTCGACCTGCCCGCGATGATGGGCAGCTGGGGTGAGCTGCTCGGCGGCAGCGCGCTGGCCGGGCCGCGCACCACGTTCCTCAACGAGATCCGCACGCTGCAGGACTCGGTCACGGCGGTCGCGGACTGCCGCAAGCCGGTGATCGCCGCGATCTCCGGCTGGTGCATCGGCGGTGGCGTCGACCTGATCTCGGCCGCCGACATCCGGCTCGCCTCGGCCGACGCCCTGTTCAGCGTGCGCGAGGTGCGGGTCGCGATCGTCGCGGACATCGGCAGCCTGCAGCGCCTCGGCGGGATCATCGGCGAGGGGCACCTGCGCGAACTGGCGTACACCGGCAAGGACATCGACGCGGCCCGTGCCGAGAAGATCGGCCTGGTCAACGACGTGTACGCGGACCAGGACGCGCTGCTGGCCGCGGCGCGCGAGCTGGCCACGTCGATCGCCAAGAACCCGCCGCTGGTCGTGCAGGGCACCAAGGACGTGCTCGACCACCAGCGCGCGCCCCGCGTCGCCGACGGGCTGCGCTACGTCTCGGCCTGGAACGCCGCGTTCCTGCCGAGCAAGGACCTGGGTGAAGCGGTACAGGCGTTCCTGGAACGTCGCGATCCGGACTTCTCCGGTGAATAATCGCCGCCGTGACCTTCTCCAGCGCGCGTGACTTCCTGTTGGCCCATCGGGACGACTACGGGACCGCATACCGGGAGTTCCGATGGCCCCAGCCCGAGTGGTTCAACTGGGCACTCGACTGGTTCGACACGCTGCCGTCGGACCAGCTCGGCCTGTGGATCGTGGAGGAGGACGGGAGCGAGCGGAAGTGGACGTTCGGCGAGCTGTCCGCCCGGTCCAACCTGGTCGCCAACTGGTTGCGGTCGCTCGGTGTCGCGCGCGGCGACCGGCTCATCCTGATGCTGGGCAACCAGGGTGAGCTGTGGGAGACCATCCTCGCGGCGATGAAGCTGGGCGCGGTGCTCATCCCCGCGTCCACTTTGCTCGGCGAGGAGGATCTGCGTGACCGCGTGGAACGCGGCCAGGTCAAGCACGTGGTCGCCCGCTCGGACGACGCGGCCAAGTTCGACGCGGTGCCGGGTGACTACACCCGGATCGCGGTGGGGGAGCCAGTCGACGGCTGGGTCTCGTACGCCTCGGCATCGGGTTCGCAGTTGTTCGAGCCCGACGCTCCCACGGCCGCGTCGGACACGTTGTTGCTGTACTTCACCTCCGGCACGACGGCGAAACCGAAGCTGGTGCGGCACACGCACGCCAGCTACCCGATCGGGCATCTGTCCACGATGTACTGGATCGGTCTCGAACCCGGTGACGTGCACATGAACATCTCGTCGCCGGGATGGGCGAAACACGCGTGGAGCAACGTGTTCGCGCCATGGATCGCAGGCGCGTGCGTGTTCATCCACAATTACACGCGGTTCGACGCGACCGCGCTGATGGCGCAGATGGACCGGTGCGGCGTGACGTCGTTCTGCGCGCCGCCGACGGTGTGGCGGATGCTGATCCAGGCCGACCTGACCCAGCTGGCCACCCCGCCGAAGAAGGTGGTCGGCGCGGGGGAGCCGCTCAACCCCGAGGTGATCGAGCAGGTCCGCCGGGCGTGGGGCGTGACGATCCGGGACGGGTTCGGCCAGACCGAGACCAGCGTGCAGGTCGCCAACACCCCCGACCAGCCCGTGAAACCCGGCGCGATGGGCCGTCCGCTGCCCGGCTTCTCCGTCGCGCTGGTCGACCCGGTGACCGGCGAGGCGGGCGACGAGGGCGAGATCTGCCTGGTGCTCGATCCCCGCCCGGTCGGCCTGATGACCGGGTACACCGACGACGAGGAACGCACCGCCGAGGTCATGCGGGACGGCTACTACCACACGGGTGACGTGGGAGCGCGCGACGAGGACGGCTACATCACCTATGTCGGGCGGGCGGACGACGTGTTCAAAGCGTCGGACTACAAGATCTCGCCGTTCGAGCTGGAGAGCGTGCTGATCGAGCACCCGGCGGTCGCCGAGGCGGCCGTTGTCCCGTCGCCCGACCCGGTGCGGCTGGCGGTGCCGAAGGCGTACGTCGTGCTCGCGGCGGGCTTCTCGCCGTCGGCGGAGACCGCGCGCGACATCCTGGCGTTCGCCAGGGAGCACCTGGCGCCGTACAAGAGGATCCGGCGGCTGGAGTTCGCCGAGCTGCCCAAGACGATCTCCGGCAAGATCCGCCGGGTGGAGCTGCGCGGGCGGGAGAACGAACTGCATGGGGACCCCTCGGCCGAGGTCCCCGGCGAGTACACCGACGGCGAACTCAAAGGCTGAGCAGTTTCCGCAGATCGGCGACGGGCTGGACACCGGAGAACGGTGTCCCGTCGCCGATCACCAGCGACGGAACACCGCTCACCCCCAGGTGGACAGCCCGTTCCAGGTCGGTGCGAACCGACCTGGCATGGGCGTCGCCGTCGAGCACGTTGTGCACTTCGTCCGCGGGCAGGCCCGCCTCGGTGGCGAGGTCGACGAGGGTGCCGGGGTCGGCGATGTCCCGGCCCTCGGTGTGGAAACCGCGCAGCAGCCGTTCCCACGTCTGGTCCTGCAGACCGTGTTCGGCGGCCAGGTGCAGCACCCGGTGCGCGTCGAACGTGTTCACCGGCCGCGCGGTGTGCAGGTTCATCTCCAGCCCGTCACCCGCGCCGACCGCCTTGATCTGCGCGACCCGCTGCGGGGCCCGGTCACCCCACCACTGGGCCATGAGCACGTCCGCCGTGCCGCCCGGAGTCGTCGAGGCCTCCGGATCGAGCTGGTAGCTGCGCCACACCACCTCCGGCGGATCGGCGAGGTCCGCGATGGCAGCGGCTACCCGGCGTTTGCCGATGTAGCACCAGGGACAGATGACGTCGGCGAAGATCTCGACCTGCATGGTGGCGAGCGTGCAACCTCAACCGGGATTGAGGTCAAATCGGGCGCAGGGCGGATGTCCGGTCCCGGTACTTGGCTTCGTTCTCTGCACAGATGGCACCACCGGGGTGCCAAGCGAAACAGGAGAACCCCAGATGAAGTACATGATCCTGGCCTACGGCTCGCAGCAGGAATACGACTCGCTCGCCGGGAAGGACGGCGCCTACCCCGCCGCCTCCGCCGAGGACCTGGCCGAGATCGGTGAGTTCCTCGCCACATTCACCGGCGGTCTGGCCGCGTCCGGGGAACTGGTGGACACACAGGGCCTGCTCGCGCCGGTACTGGCCCGCAGGATCCACCTGCGCGACGGCGCGCCGGTCGTCACCGACGGCCCGTTCGCCGAGACGGAGGAGGTCATCGCCGGTTACTGGATCGTGGACTGTGCCAGCTTCGACCGGGCCACCGAGATCGCCGTCCAGCTGACCACCGCCCCCGGCAGGCTGGCCGACAGCGGCGTGGTGATCCGGCCGGTCATGGGTGGCGAGAACGACACCGACGACATCTGACCGGCACCATGGCTGACGACTCGATCGAGGACGTGCTGCGGCGCCTTGCCCCGCAGGTCCTCGGCGCGCTCGTGCGGCGCTACGGCCGTTTCGACTCCGCTGAGGACGCTGTCCAGGAGGCGCTGCTGATCGCCGCGCGGCGCTGGCACGACAACGGCGTCCCGGAGCAGCCGCACGGCTGGCTGCTCCAGGTCGCCTCGCGCAAGCTGATCGACCTGCTGCGCGCCGAGCAGGCCCGGCGGCGTCGTGAGGCCACAGCAGCCAGCCGGGCGCTGCCAGGGAACTGGACCAGCCCGCCCGCGGACGCCGCTGTGGACGACGCCGACGACACGCTGATCCTGCTCACTCTGTGCTGTCACCCGTCGCTGTCGCCGTCGTCGCAGATCGCGTTGACGCTGCGCGCGGTCGGCGGGCTGACCACGGCCGAGATCGCCAGGGCCTTCCTCACCACGGAAGCCAGCATGACCCGGCGGATCTCCCGCGCCAAGCGGACCGTGCAGGACAGCGGGGTGCCGTTCCGGATGCCGCCGGAAACCGAACGCGCGCAACGGCTCGACGCGGTCCTGCACGTGCTGTACCTGATCTTCACCGAGGGCTACGCGGCGACGTCGGGGCCGGACCTGCACCGGCCCGACCTGGTCGCGGAGGCGATCCGGCTGGCCGAGATCACCGCCGCGCTCCTGCAGGACGACAGCGAGGCAACCGGACTGCTGGCACTGATGCTGCTCACCGACGCACGCGCCCCGGCACGGCTCAGCAGGCACGGCGAACTGATTCCCCTGCACGAGCAGGACCGGACGCTGTGGAAGACCGAGTCGATCCGGCGCGGCGTCGACCTGATCACCCGGGCGCTGCCCCGCGGGGACGTCGGCATGTACCAGTTGCAGGCCGCCATCGCCGCGATCCACGACGAGGCGCCGAGCTCCGAGGCCACCGACTGGCCGCAGATCGTCGCTCTCTACCAACTCCTGACGCGAGTGTCCGCCAGCCCTGTCGTCCGGCTGAGCCAAGCCGTCGCCGTGGGGATGGCCAACGGGCCCGCCGCGGGCCTGGCGCTGCTCGACGCGCTGGACGACCCGCGCCTGGCCGACGACCGGCGGCTGCACGCGGCTCGGGCTCACCTCCTGGAGATGGCGGGAGATCTCGACGCCGCTCGGGCCGCCTACGCCAAGGCCGCCCAACTCGCCTCCAACATCCACCACGTGCGCTACCTGAACTCCCAGGCACGACGCCTTGGGTAGCGCCACCAGCTGTGAGGACATGACGTGACCACTTATGAGGAAATCCGGCCGTACCGGATCGACGTTCCCGATGAGGATCTGGCCGACCTGCGTGACCGGCTCGACCGGGTTCGGTGGGCTCCGGAGCCGGAAGGCGGCGATACCGGCTATGGCGTTCCGGTTGCCAGGGTGCGTGAGCTGGTTCGGCACTGGCGTGACCACTACGACTGGCGCGTATGGGAAAGCCGGTGCAACGCGCACCCGCAGTACACGACGGCCATTGACGGGACGAACGTGCACTTCCTGCACGTCCGCTCGCCGGAGCCGGACGCGTTGCCGTTGGTGCTGAGCCATGGCTGGCCCGGCTCGATCGCTGAGTACCTCGACGTGATCGGCCCGCTGAGCGACCCGCGCGGACACGGCCTCGACCCGTCGATCGCCTTCGACATCGTGGTGCCGTCGTTGCCCGGCTTCGGTTTCTCTGGTCCGACGACTGACGTCGGCTGGGGCCCGCGGCGGATCGCTGCCGCTTGGGCGGTCTTGATGGGACGGCTCGGCTACCAGCGGTACGGCGCGGTCGGCAACGACTGGGGCTCAGGTATATCTGTCGAACTTGGCCGTGTGGCCCCGGAGCATTTGGTCGGCGCGCACGTGTCCCAGACTTGGGATCCGCCGCCGGACGACGACCCGAAGTGGCTGGCGCAGTTGGGGCCTAAGGACAAGGCCGCTTGGGATGCCTTTCAGAACTACGTCGACAACGAAGCCGCGTACGGGGTCGTGCAGGGCCAGCAACCGCAGACGCTCGCGCACGCGCTGGCTGACTCGCCTGTCGGACTGTTGGGGTGGAATGCGCAGGCCATGCACGAGCACGGTCTGGACAACGACTCCATCCTCACTCACATCTCGATCCACTGGCTTAGTGGGACCGCTGGCTCTGCCATTCGAATTTACGCCGAGCACTTGCGGGAGGAGCCCGTGACAGAGCCCAGCACGGTTCCGCTTGGGGTTGCGCAGTTCCCCGGCGACCTTCCTTCGATCAAGGTCTTCTCTGAGCATCATCACAACGTCGTGTTCTGGAACGAGTACGACCGGGGCGGGCACTACGCGGCTCAGGACGCGCCAGACTTGTTGGTGCACAGCGTTCGAGAGTTCTACACGAAGGTTCGAGGTCACTCGGCTCAGTCCTGAACCAGGCTGGTCCTGTGCGGCGGCTTCCGGCGCCAGTTCTGTTGTTGGGTCGTGTGGTGTGGGCCGCAACGGGGTTTGGCCTTTGGTAGACCTCGCGCGCCTAGCACCGCATTGGTGGTAGGAGTCCGCTCCAGGCAGCCCCAGGTCAGCATTTGGCAGGCCTCAGGTGCGTGCAGTGTGGGCAACCAAGGTGGGGCTTTTGGTGCGTTTCGGCAACGAAGGATCCGTCTTCGTTGCATCGCGTTCCTCGCGCAACCAAGGCCACCTTCGTTGCGCTGCAGGTCTGCGCGGTTCGTGCAACGAAGGCCACCTTGGGTGCGTTACCCCTGGATCCACTGAAGATCTTGGTGAGTTGATCGTGTCGTAGACACACAGATGCCCTCTGACTTGGGACGATTGTTCTTGCGACGGAACAAAACGAGCCGAGTGAGAGGGCATCTGCTGGATGCGATCATCTCATACCCCCGTCAGGACCCGCGCCAGGTTCGACGACCCGAATCTCGTGTCGCACGCCGGGCTGGTGCCACTGGTGCGGTTGATGGAGAACATCGGACTGCCCGCGCTGGCCGGCGAGTTGGTGCGGCTGGGCGGCAGCGCCGGGGCGAACGCCGCCGCGAAGATCACCACGATCGTGGCGGGGATGGCCGCGGGCGCGGACTCGATCTCTGATCTG
>NZ_CDME01000008.1 GCF_000826545.1 Kibdelosporangium sp. MJ126-NF4
CCACGCCCGCGGCCCCGGCCGAAACCGCGCCCGCGGCCCCAGTCGCCCTCGAAGCCGAACCCGGGTGGGAACGGGCCGCGCCGCGACCGTCCACCGTGTCGACTTTCGTGCCGTCCGCCGCGGCGGAACATCTCGGGTTCGTGTGAGTGCTGCATCATGATGTCTCTCCTTAGTGAGTCAGTCGGGATCTATCCCGATGCGCCAACGATATATCGGAACGTATCGCGATGCAACTCCCATGACCGGAGAGTGTCGTCAGTCAGCCCTGAGCAGGCAGTTTGACCGTCACGTCGAGACCGCCGTCGGGGCGTGGCACGGCGTCGACGTCCCCCTGGTGCGCCCTGCTGATCGCACGGGCGATCGACAGGCCGAGACCGAACCCGCGCTCGCCCGCGAGCCGCTCCCGCTCCAGTCGGCGGAACGGCTGGAACAGCACCTCGATCTCGTACGGCCGCACGACCGGCCCGGAGTTGCTGACGGTGACCGTGCTCCAGCCGTCGGCCATTGCTGTCGTCACGGACAGCCAGCCGTCGGGACGGTTGTGCCGGATCGCGTTCTCGACCAGGTTCTGAGTCAGCCGTTCCAGCAGGATCGCGTCGCCCTCGGCGGGCGCGGGCCGCGACACGGTCGTCCGGATCTGGACGCCTGCGTCCCGCGCGGCGGGAGCGAGCTGCTCGACGACGTGACCGGCGAGGTCCGCCAGGTCCACCGGGATGCGTTCGGTCAGCTCGTTCTCGCTGTCGGCCAGCGTCAGCAGGCCGTCGATCAGCCGCTCGTGCCGCGCGTTGATCTCCAGCAGCGATTCGCCGAGCCGGACGGCGTCCTTCGACGTGCCGGGACGGGTCACGGTGATCTCGATCAACGCCCGCTTCACCGCGAGCGGGGTGCGCATCTCGTGCGAGGCGTTCGCGATGAACCGCTGCTGCCCGTCGAACGAGCGGTCCAGGCGTTCCAGCATCGTGTTGAACGTCCGCGCCAGCTCGGTCACCTCGTCGCGCGGGCCGCTGGGCGTGAGGCGTTCCCGCAGGCCACGGCCCGCGTCCGCAGCCGCGATCCGGTTGGCCGTCTCGGTGATCCGGTGCACGGGCTGCAGCGCGCGCCTGGCCAGCAGCCACCCGAGGGCAGCGGCGACCAGCCCGACGCCGACGAGCGTGATCGCGCCCTGGGTGATCACCGATTCGAGGATGTCGCGGCGTTGCTGGTCCTGCGTCTCCCGCACGGTGGCGACCAGTTCGGACAACGAGATCTCCTGCCCGCCCGGCCCGAGCGGCAGCTTGCCGATCCGGGCCAGTGCCACCTGGAGCGACTCGGAGTCCGGCAGCTGCGGCTGGGTGCGGTCCAGGATCTGCCAGACCAGCACGTACACCACGACCAGCAGGATCGTGCCCGCCGCGAAGAACAGCGAGCCGTAGAGCGCGGTCAGACGGCCCCTGATCGTCCAGTTGCGGGGCAGCAGGCGGTTCACCGGATCCGGTATCCGACGCCGGGGAGCGTCTCCACGATCGGCGGCTCACCGAGTTTGCGGCGCAGCTTCATCATGGTCACCCGGACGACGTTGGTGAACGGATCGATGTTCTCGTCCCACACCTTCTCCAGCAGGTGTTCGGTGGACACCACCGAGCCATCGGCGCGGACGAGCTCGGTCAGCAACGCGAATTCCTTGTTGGCCAACGTGATCGGTTGACCGTCCCGGCTCACCTCACGCCTGCCCGGGTCGATCCGCAGGCCCGCCCGCTCCAGCACCGGCGGCACCGCGGGCCTGCTCCGGCGCAGCAACGCGTGCACGCGGGCGGACAGTTCGACGAACGCGAACGGCTTGGGCAGGTAGTCGTCGGCGCCGAGCCCGAGCCCGGCCACCCGGTCACGCACCCCGCCCGCGGCGGTGAGCATGAGGATCCGGGTCTCGCCGCCCGCGACCGAACGGCACACCTCGTCGCCGTGCACGACAGGGATGTCACGGTCCAGCACGAGCACGTCGTAGTCGTTCACGGCGAGCCGTTCCAGCGCCTCGTCCCCGCGATGCGCCACGTCCACGGCGAACGCCTCCCGCCGCAGCCACTCGGCGACCGCGTCCGCGAGGATCGGTTCGTCCTCGACCACCAGAACTCGCATGAGTCCATCATCGGTGAGACGGCCATAACGCGGCCGTTAACTCCGCCGGTCGAGTTACGCCGGGGTTATCGCCGCCTTGCTCTGCTGGTCCGCATCCGAAACGGAGGGAGAAGGACCATGCGAGCGATCGTCACCGTGATCGCGCTGGGAGTGCTGGTCGGCGGGTGCGCCAGCGGAGGCAAGTCCGGCCAGGACGTCGCCTCGGCAGGCGGCAACGGCTCCAGCGCGCCGCCGACCAGCGTGGCCGCGTCGGGGGACCCCGATGAGAAGATGCGGCAGTTCGCCAAGTGCATGCGGGACAACGGCGTCGATGTGCCCGATCCCGATCCCGATGGGAGCGTCGGTGACCAGGGGATCGACCGGACCAGTCCGGCGTTCCAGAAGGCCATGGACGCCTGCAGGTCGCTGCTGCCCGGTGGCGGGGACCTGTCCAAGATCGACCCACAGCTCGTCGACCAACTGCGTGAGCTGACCACCTGCCTGCGGGCCAACGGGATCGACATCCCGGACCCGGACCCCGGCAGCCCGATGCTCGGCCTGGACAAGCTGGCAGGCGTCGACCGGGGCAGCCCGGCCTTCAAGAAGGCGATGGAGGCGTGCAAGGACAAGATGCCCGGGCGGTTCGGCCGATGAAACGCATCGGCCGAATGGCTGTCGGCCTCGGTGCGGCGGTGGCTGTGGTGGGAGCTGGGGGTGTGGCGGCGTTCGGGCTCGGCGGAACGGATCCGGCGCCGCCACCGGCAGGCGGGCGGCCACCCAGCAGCGCGAAGGTCACCGAGACCACGTTGACCAGCACCGAGAAGGTGGCCGGGACGCTCGGCTACGGCAGCCCGAACCCGCTGCTCAGCACCGGTCAGGCAACCGTGACGTGGCTGCCTGCCGCCGGGGACGTGATCACCAGGGGCAAGACCGTGTACTCGGTCGACGACCAATCGGTTCCCGCCTTCCACGGCAGCATTCCGCTGTACCGGACGGTGCAGTCCGGGATCGACGGCAACGACGTCAAGCTGGTCGAGGAGAACTTGCAGGCGCTGGGGTACAAGGGTTTCACCGTCGACAACGAGTTCACCTCGGCCACCGCGAAGGCGGTCAGGCGGTGGCAGAAGGACCTCGGCAAACCCGAGACCGGCTCGATCAAGACGACCGATGTCGTGGTGGTGCCGGGTGAGATCCGGGTCGCCGAGCTCATCGCCAAGGTCGGCGCGCCCGCGAACGGACAGGTGCTGACGTACACCGGGACGACCAGGACGGTCACCGTCAAGCTGGACGTGGCCAAGCAACACCTTGTCAGCCAAGGAATCCCGGCGACCGTGACACTGCCGGACGGCAAGGCCGTCGCGGGCACGGTCGCGTCAGTGGGCAGTGTCGCCACGGCACAGCCCGCCCAGCAGGGCACGTCCGCCACGAGCACGATCGACGTGCTGGTGACGTTCGCGGATCAGGCGGCCGCGGGCAGGCTCGACTCGGCTCCGGTCGACGTGATCCTGGTGGCGCAGAAGCGGGAGAACGTGCTCGCGGTGCCTGTCGGCGCACTGGTCGCGTTGGCCGAGGGCGGCTACGGAGTTCAGGTGCTCGACGGCTCCGCCAGCAAGTACGTCGCCGTCGAGACGGGCATGTTCGCGAACGGCCAAGTGGAGGTCAAGGGGCCGGGAATCAACGCCGGAACCGTTGTGGGAGTACCCACATGACGCCAGTGGCGGAGCTTCGTGGTGTCAGCAGGGTGTATTCGGGCGGTGTGGCCGCGTTGCGGGACGTGAGTGTGGCGATCGGTCGCGGTGAGCTGGTGGGGATCGTCGGGCCGTCCGGGTCGGGCAAGTCGACCATGCTCAACATGATCGGCACGCTGGACCGGCCGAGTGCCGGGACAGTGTGCGTGGACGACCACGACGTGCGTTCGCTGACCGACCGTGAGCTGTCCGCGTTGCGGGCGAGCGTGCTGGGATTCGTCTTCCAGCAGTTCCACCTCGCCGCTGGTGTGTCGGCTGTGGACAACGTGGCGGACGGCCTGCTGTACACCGGAACGCGGTTGCGTGAACGCCGAAGCAGGGCACGCGAGGCGTTGGCGCGGGTCGGCTTGGCGCACCGGCTGGATCACCGGCCGCACGAGATGTCCGGCGGCGAACGGCAACGCGTCGCCATCGCCCGCGCGGTCGTCGGGCAACCGGCGTTGCTGCTCGCCGACGAGCCGACCGGGAATCTCGACACGCAGTCCGGTGCGGGCGTGATCGCGTTGCTGCGTGAGCTGAACGCGGGCGGCACGACGGTTGTGGTGATCACCCACGACCGGGACATCGCGGCCGGGCTGCCGCGCCAGGTGGACATGCGTGACGGTCGGATCGTCGGTGATCGGCATGGGTGACCTGCGGCCCGCCCGGTTGGGCGTACGGGACGTGTTCCGCGTCGGCGGCGCGGGATTGCGTGCGCGTCCGTTGCGGATCCTGCTGTCCGCGCTGGGCATCGCGATCGGGATCGCGGCGATGATCTCGGTGGTCGGGATCTCCACGTCCAGCCGGGAGAACCTGGACCGGCAGCTGGCCGCGCTCGGCACCAACCTGCTCACGGTCGGCCCGGGGCAGTCGCTGTTCGGTGAGCAGAGCCACCTGCCGGACGAGGCACTCGGCATGATCGACCGGATCGGGCCGGTGCTGGCCACGTCGGCGACCGGGAAGGTGGCCGGTGCCAAGGTGTACCGCAACGACCGGATCCCGCAGGCCGAGTCGGGCGGGATCGCGGTGCTGGCCGCACGGCCGGACCTGCCGGACACCGTCGGGGCCACGCTCGTCAGCGGTGCCTTCCTCAACCAGGCCAACGCGCGGTACCCGGCGGTTGTCCTCGGGCGGAAGGCGGCTGACCGGCTTGGCGTTGGTGCGACCGACGAGCGCGTGTACCTCGGCGGACAGTGGTTCACCGTGGTCGGTGTGCTGAATCCGGTGCCACTGGCCCCGGAACTGGACGCCGCCGCGCTGATCGGCTGGCCGGTCGCCGAGCAGGCACTGCGGTTCGACGGCCACGCCACGACTGTCTACACGCGAACGCGTGACGACGCTGTCGAAGCGGTGCAGGCGGTGCTCGCGGCGACCGCGAACCCGGAGAAGCCCAACGAGGTCTCGGTGTCCCGGCCGTCCGACGCGCTGGCCGCGAAGAACGCGACCGACCAGACGCTCAACGGGCTCCTGCTCGGTCTCGGCGCGGTCGCGTTGCTGGTCGGCGGTGTCGGCGTGGCCAACACCATGGTCATCTCCGTGCTGGAGCGCCGTGCGGAGATCGGCCTGCGGCGGTCGCTCGGCGCGACGCGCGGCCAGGTGCGGCTACAGTTCATCGCGGAGTCGTTGCTGTTGTCGGCTTTGGGTGGGTGCGGCGGTCTGCTGCTCGGCGTGGTTGTCACTGTTTCGTATGCGGCGTACCAAGGTTGGCCGTCGGTTGTGCCTGCCTGGGCGTCCGGGGGCGGTGTCGCCGCGACGATGCTCATCGGTGTGGTCGCCGGGCTGTATCCGGCGATCAGGGCCAGCCGGTTGTCACCGACCGAGGCGCTCGCGGCTCCCTGACACACGAACAGGCGAATTCGGGCGTCGTTCTGACAGATTCCGACTTCCGTAGTTACCCGGCCCGCGTGGTTGGTGCCAGACTGCGCTGGTCCGTCACCGGGAGTGAGGAGAAGCCACGTGTTACTGCGAAAAGCGTGGGTGGCCGGGCTGGTCACCGCGTTGACGTTCGGTCTGGCGCCCGCCGCGTCAGCCGACGAGGACATCCTGGCGCGCCTCAAACAGGTGCCCGGGTTGACGGTGGTCTCCGAGTCGACCGCGCCAACGGGCTACCGGTTCTTCATCCTGAGCTACTCCCAGCCCGTCGACCACCGGCGCCCGTCGGCAGGCCGCTTCGAGCAGCGGTTGCAGTTGCTGCACAAGGCGACGGACCGTCCGATGGTGCTGCACACCAGTGGCTACAACATGCGTACGACGGCCTTCCGTTCGGAGCCGACGCAACTGGTCGACGGCAACCAGATCTCGGTGGAGCAGCGGTTCTTCACGCCGTCCCGGCCCGAGCCCGCCGACTGGGACGACCTGAACATCTGGCAGGGCGCCACCGACCACCACCGGCTCGTCGAGGTGCTCAAGCGGATCTACCCGAAGAAGTGGATCTCCACGGGCGCCAGCAAGGGCGGGATGACCTCGGTCTACCACCGACGGTTCTACCCACGTGACGTCGACGGCGTGGTCGCGTACGTCGCGCCGAACGACAGGTTCAACGACGCGGACAAGGCGTACGACAGGTTCTTCGCCACTGTCGGCAACGATCCCGCGTGCCGCAAGGCACTCGACAACATTCAGCACGAGGCGCTGAAACGGCGGTCCGAGCTGGTGCCCAAGTACGAGGCGTGGGCAGCGGCCAACGGTCACACGTTCGACCAGGTCCTCGGCAACGCCGACAAGGCGTTCGAGATGACCGTGCTCGACACGGTGTGGATCTTCTGGCAGTACTTCACCCAGGCCGAGTGCGCGAAGGTCCCGGCGACGACGGTGTCCACGGACGAGCTCTTCACCTGGTTCAACGACACCGCCGACTGGGGCTTCTACACCGACAAGGGCCTGACGCCGTTCGTGCCGTACTACTACCAGTCGGCGACGCAGCTCGGCTGGGCGTCGCTGCGGACCGAGCACCTGCGGGACGTGGCGAACTACCCGGCGTCCTTCTACAGCGCGAAATCGAACCTGCCGCCCGCACTGCGGTCGGTGCGCCACGACCCGCGGCCGATGATCGACATCGACCTGTGGGTCCGCAGCCAGTCGAGCCAGATGCTGTTCGTCTACGGCGACAACGATCCGTGGAGCGCCGAGCAGTTCGTGCCGAGCAGGAAGGACTCCTACCTCTACTCGGCACCTGGGGCCAACCACAGTGCGAACATCGCGGCGCTGACGCCAGCCAACCGTGACGTGGCGACAGCGGCCCTGCGTCGCTGGGCGGACGTGCCCGCGGTGACCGCGAAGACGTTGGCGGCGGACGACTTCGACCGTCCGGAAACCGCGCGCGACCGGTTCCCGCGCTCGCGCTGACACACGCAACCAAGGTGGCCTTCGGTGCGCTGGCCGCAACCAAGGTGGCCTTCGGTGCGCTGGCCGCAACCAAGGTGGCCTTCGGTGCGCTGGCCGCAACCAAGGTGGCCTTCGGTGCGCGAAACGCAACGAAGGCCACATTGGTTGCACCCCAAACCTCGTGCAACCAATGTGGCCTTTGGTGCGGGAACCGCACCAAAGGCCACCTTGGTTGCACGAGGTCAGACGACGTTGTCGCCGTCCTCGTCGTCATCCTCTTCGATCGTCCACTTGAGCTGGAACTCGATCTCTTCCTCGCCGTCGCCCCGCTCGTGCTCGATGGAGAACTCCGCGCGCTTCGGGACGCGGATGCGCTCACCCGCGATCTGGATGCGGAACGGGGTTTCCGACTCGAGGGCGTCCGCGAGCCTGCGCAGCTTCGCGACCACCTCTTCGGTGGAGTAGATCTTCTCGACGTCCCGTGTCGCGTCGGCCATGTCGCCCTCCGATCTCCCGGCTCCCACAGTCAGGCGCCTGTGCCGTATTCAATCGTGTGGGGGACACCCGATCAGCGACCGGCCCGGCGATACCGGGTGTTCGTCCTGTTCAGCGCTCGACCGGCAGGTCACCGACCGGGCAGTCGGCCACGCCGATGGTGGGCCGGGTGATCGCCTCGACCTGTTCCTGGGCCTTGCGCGGGTCGGTGACCCAGAGCTTGTAGAAGTCGAACGGGCACTCGGCGACGCCCTTGTCGCCGTCGCCCGCCGCGTGCACACCGGAGTAGCCCCGGTGCAGCAGCTTGAACAGGTGGTTCTGCGACTGGTCATGGACCCGTGCGTCCCGGATCGCCGACACCGACAACTGGGCGAACTGGATGCCGTACTCCTCCTCGCCGGTCTCGCCGAGCGTGCGCCCGTCGAAGCCGATGATCGAGGAGTGGCCGAAGTACGAGTACACGCCGTCGAACCCGGCCGCGTTGGCCACCGCGACGTAGCAGTTGTTGGACCACGCCATCGCCTTGGCCATGAGCACCTGCTGGTCCTTGGCCGGGTACATGTAGCCCTGGCAGCGCACGATCAGCTCGGCGCCCTTCATCGCGCAGTCGCGCCAGATCTCCGGGTAGTTCCCGTCGTCGCAGATGATCAGGGAGATCTTCATCCCTTTGGGACCGTCGGTGACGTAGGTGCTGTCGCCGGGGTACCAGCCCTCGATCGGGCACCACGGCAGGATCTTGCGGTACTTCTGGACGATCTCGCCGCGGTCGTTGATGAGCACCAACGTGTTGTACGGCGGTTTGTTCGGGTGGTCCTCGTGCCGCTCGCCGGTGAGCGAGAACACGCCCCACGTGCGCGCCTCGCGGCATGCGGCGCCGAAGATCTCGGTTTCCTCGCCGGGGATCGCGGACGCCGTCGCGAACATCTCCTCGGTGTCGTACATGATCCCGTGCGTCGAGTACTCCGGGAAGATCACCAGGTCCATGCCGGGCAGCCCGCGCTTCATGCCGACCAGCATGTCGGCGATCGCCCGAGCGTTGCTCAGCACCTGCTCGCGGGTGTGCAGCCGCGGCATCTTGTAGTTGACGACCGCGACGCCGACGGTGTCGGGGCTGGCCGAGATGTCACCGTGTCGCATTGACTCTCCTTGTCTCGGAAGGACTTTCAGACTCCGGTTCGGGCGTGCGGCGGCTGAGTACCGCGGCCAGTGCGAGCAGTGCGATCGCGATCCCGGCGGACAACCACCCGGCGGCCGTGTCCGGACGCAGCCCGCCGGTCATCGCGAGGAACGCCGGAACCGCGCAGGTCGGCAGGCTCAGCAGGGTGACCGCCCACCCGGTGAAGGTGGTCAGCCGCTCGATCCGCAGGCCGAGGACGAGGAAGAACAGTGTCCACAGCAGCGCCCAGACGAGCCAGATCACGCCGAAGACCGGATCTCCGGTGCGCCAGAACGAAATCCCCGCGTACACCACCGCGGCCCCAGCCACGAACAGCGAGAACCAGCCGAGCCCTGACGGGTCGAGGTCGGCCAGGTTGGTGATGCCGACGTACAGGTAGGTGAAGCCGAACAGGAACAGCCCGGAGGCGCCGAGGATCGCGTCGGCGTTCCCGCCCGCCTGGATGATCAGCACGGTCGGCGTGACGCACTGCAGCCCGCCGACGAACAGGTTCAGCGGAGCGGCCGCGCGCGGCGGCACGCGCCCGAGCAGCATCAGGCCGTTGACGAGCAGCACGGCCCCCACGTAGAGCAGGCCGACGTTCCCCATCGGTGGCCTCCAGTTGTGCCCAGATGGAATAATTTCAGATGAAAGTAATAGGGAAGCGCGACGAGGGCAAGGTGTCAACCTGCCGGGGACTACAGCCGGGTGATGACGGTGAAGTCGTAGCCGTCCGCCACGGCCAGGTGCACGTGCTGGGCCGCCTGCTGGCCGTGGAACTCGATGGTGCCTCTCGGCCCGTGGTAGGCGAAGCCGTCGATGGCGGCGTTCAGGGCCGGTACCCGCGTCGTGCCCGCGCGCTCGGCCAGCGCCGCCAGCGTGTGCAGGCCTTCGTAGCAGGATTCCGCCGCGTTGTTCAGCGCGGGCGCGTCCGGGCCGTGCAGGCTGACGTACCGGCTGAGCAGGTCCATCGCGTCGGCGTTGACCAGCGAACGGAAGTACGCGGCGGCGACGAACAGGTTGCTTGTCGCCGCCAGCCCGCTGGCCAGCAGCATGTTCTCCTCCATCAGCGGGCTGAACCGCAGCATCCGCTCGTGCAGGCCGCGGCGGGCGAACCGCCGGTTGAACTCCACCGCGTCCTGGCCGACGAGCAGCATCAGCACACCGTCGCAACCGGACACATCGGCCTTGGCGACCAGGTCGGCCACGTCCCCGCCGAGCTCGACGTACGCCTCACCGGCGATGTGCAGCCCCAGCTCGCGGGCGAACGTTCGGACCGCCACACCGGACTCGCGCGGCCAGACGTAGTCGTCGCCGACGATGAACCAGCTCCGCGCGCCCAGGTTGTCGCGCAACCAGGCCAGCCCCGGAGCGATCTGCAACCGAGGGGTCTCGCCGCAGCAGAAGATGCCCGGCCTGCGTTCGCCGCCTTCGTACAGCGGGGTGTACGCGTACGGGATCCGTTCGGCGACCACCGGCGCCAGCGCGTTGCGGACCGACGAGATGTGCCAGCCGCTGACCGCGTGGACCCGTTCGGCGGTGATCAGCTCACGCAGCCGGGCGGCGACCACTCCCGGCGCGGCTCCGCCGTCCACGATCTCCAGTGAGACCTCACGGCCCAGCACACCACTCTCGGCGTTGAGTTCGTGCGCGGCGAGCTCGGCGATCGCCTCGCAGGACGGCCCGAACAGCCCGGCGGGGCCCTGGAGCGGAATGACCATCGCGACCCGCCAGGCGTCCCGACGGTCCTCGGCGGTTGTGGCGACTGCCATGGGGGCTCCGCGCTCGGATATGCTTTCATTTGGAAGTCTTTCAACCGGGACCGGTTTCCGCAAGCCGAGGGAAGAGCAGGGATGCCCGACCGCAGCACAGGCCCCACGGTCGCGGAGCCGCTCACCCAACTGCTGACTCGCGCGGCCCACACACTGACCGCCCAGGTCGAGAGCGTGCTGCGGCCGGAAGGGCTCACCATCGACCAGTGGCTGGTCATCGAGGCACTGGCCACCCGCCGAGGTCTGACCATGGCCGCGTTGGCCGACCACACGACCGCGACCGGCCCGACGCTGACCAGAGTCGTCGACAAGCTGGTCACCACGGCAGTCGTCTATCGCGAAGTGGACACTGACGACCGCCGCAAAGTCCGCGTCTACCTGAGCCCTCGCGGCCGGTCCACGCACAAGCGCGTCGCCACGAAGGTGCGCGAGATCGAACGCGCCCTGCTCGACCGCACAGGCGACCCATCAGCTGCGGTGGATCTGCTCACCACGCTGCGGTGAGCAGGTCCACTACTGGTTACGAGCGTTCGATCAGCAGCTTCGCCGCCACCGTCGCGCCGTCGGCCCGGACCATGCCCGCCACGGCCTTGGCTCGCGCTTGGGTCTCGGCTGCCAGGACCGTGGTGAGCGCGGTGGACAACGACTCGACGGTCGGTGTCGGGCCGTCGTGTGCCACCCCGATACCCAACTCTGCGACCCGGTCAGCCCAGTACGGCTGGTCCGCGATCTGGGGCACCACCACCTGAGGTGCGCCAGCACGGGCCGCCGTCGTGGTCGTGCCCGCGCCGCCGTGGTGCACGACAGCGGCCACCCTGCGAAACAGCGCCTGCTGGTTGACCTCGCCGACGACGAAACTGTCGGTGGCGTCGTCGACCTGGGCCAGGCCAGCCCAGCCACTGGCGAGCAGGACACGGCGTCCCTGGGCGCGAACGGCCTCGGTGGCCACCCGCGCGACGTCCTTCGGAGCGTGCGATGCCATGCTGCCGAATCCCACGTACACCGGCGGCTCGCCAGCGTCGAGGAACGACTCCAGTTCACGGGAGAGCGGCCGGTCGTCAGGCAGGATCCACGCCCCGGTCTGCACGAGGTCGAGGTCCGTCATGCCCTCCGACGGACACAGCGTCGCGTCCGCCGCCAACCACGGCTGGTCGGTGAAGACGTAGTCGCGGACGTTGTCCACCGGCGGCAGACCGATCGCCGCCCGATGGGTGTTGACCGCCTCGCGGTACAGGCCGTTCACCCTCTGCGCGTCTTGCTCCCACAGCACACGCTTGTCCGTCTCGCCCTCGGGGGACGGCGTGCCCGGCCGTGCCCCCGGCGAGAAATGCTGCGACGGCAACCCGGTGAGCTGACAACACCCGTACACGTAGTGGATGCCCAGCTTGTCGGCCACGTCCCGCACACCGGCGGGCATCAGCCCGGTCGCCAGCAGCACGTCACACCCCTCGGCCGCCACGGTGAGCGTGTCGAACCGCGCGGCGACCAACTCGGGCGCGAGCCGGAACGCGTCCTTCGCGGTCGGCGGCTTCGGGTTGGCGACCACTGAGCGCACCGTCGGCCCAAGCGGCACCAACGGCACACCGACGCGCGCCAGCAACGCCTCGAGATCCTCATCCGGCGGCGCGGCCACCCGCGCCTCCGCACCGAGTTCCCGCAACCCCACCGCGAGCCCCACCAGCGGCTCGACATCCCCGCGCGTTCCCCACGTCGTCAACAGCGCACGCACTCTGAATCCCCATTTCCCCACGTCAAGGCGGTTGGCTGGGAGATTCTGCGGGACGAGGGGGGTCTTGCCGCAAGCCCCCCAGTCCGCTATACGTTGAAGTGGGAAGAGGAACGGCGACTACGCGGATTCGCGGTAGACGCGCCGAGCGATCTGTTCCACCTGCTCGACGGTCAGTGTCTGGGCGTTCGGCTCTTGCAATGCGTCGGTGAGCAGCCTCCTCGCCAGAGCGGATGTGGAAATGTGTTCCGCCTCGGCGCGAGCCTTGAGCATCGCCATCAAGGCTGTGGGTATCCGTACCGAAAGAGCCGACTGCTGGTTCTCGGCTACCTCGGTCGCAATCGCCTCAGCTTCTTCCTCCGCGACCTCCTCGCGAATCTGCGCATGTTGCAGGAGCCGGTCCCGCTTCGCGGGATCCTGCTCGGCCTCTGCGGCTTTTCGCATGGTGGCGATCTCTTCTCTGATCGCGGTGAGCGTCTGGTCCTTGACGGTGTCATTCATGCTGTGCCGTCCTTTTCCGGAGAGCCTGCGCGGTATGCCCGCAGATCGGCGCCACTTGTCCTCCACGCTGTCACCCCGGAATGATCAATGAGATTGATGATCACAGTGACAACGAATCCAGCCGATGGTGCGAAACCGATGACACGGATATAACCCCGTCGACTCTTCGGGTCTGGCTCCCGAGTGATCCTTTGAGGGTCGGCTGCTGCCTCCAGCGTCCAAGCGGGATCGATGCCCATGGCGCGCCCGGATATCGGACAGATCGTTCCCGGATGTGCTCCGCGTTCTCGTCGTCCCACCACAGCCCGACCGTCACAGACCGATTGTGGCACATCTGCACACATCTGCACACATCTGGGTGCGTGCGAGCGCTGGCCTTGCTGACCTCAGCCTTCGGCGGCGAGTTGGCCGCAGGCGGCGGCGATCTCCTGTCCGCGTGTGTCACGGACGGTGCAGGCGACTCCGGCGGCGTTGACGCGGCGGACGAACTCGGTTTCGACCGGTTTGGGGGAGGCGTCCCATTTCGAGCCCGGTGTCGGGTTCAGCGGGATGACGTTGACGTGGGCGAACTGGCCGAGATGGCGGCGTAGGAGTTTGCCGAGTAGGTCGGCGCGCCACGGCTGGTCGTTGATGTCCCTGATCAGCGCGTATTCGATCGACACCCGGCGGCCGGTCTTCTCCGCGTAGGCCCGTGCGGCTTCCAGGACCTCGGTGACTTTCCACCGGGTGTTGACGGGTACGAGGGTGTCGCGCAGTTCGTCGTCAGGCGTGTGCAAGGACACTGCGAGGCGGACCTGGAGGCCTTCCTCGGTGAGTTTGCGGATCGCGGGGACCAGGCCGACGGTGGACACGGTGACTGAGCGTTGGGAGATGCCCAGGCCTTCCGGGGATGGGTCGCAGATTCGTCGGACGGCCGCGACCACACGCTTGTAGTTCGCCAGCGGCTCACCCATGCCCATGAAGACGATGTTGGACAGCCGTCCCGGGCCGCCGGTCAGGTCGCCGTCGCGCATCGCCGCCGCGCCGTGGCGGACCTGGTCGACGATCTCCGCCGTCGACATGTTGCGCTGCAGGCCGCCTTGGCCGGTCGCGCAGAACGGGCACGCCATGCCACAGCCCGCCTGGCTGGAGACACAGAGCGTCGTGCGGTCCGGGTAGCGCATCAGCACGCTCTCGAGGAGCGTGCCGTCGTGGGCGCGCCACAGCGTCTTGCGCGTGGAACCGTCGTCGCATTGCACGTGACGTACGACTGTCAGCAGAGGTGGCAGAAGTTCGTCAGTCAGGCGCTGGCGTGTCTCGGCCGGGATGTCCGTCATCGCCGACGGATCGGCGGTCAGCCGTGCGAAGTAGTGGTGCGACAGTTGATTGGCGCGGAACGGTTTCTCACCAAGTGCGACGACCGCTTCCCGACGTTCGGCGGCGGTGAGGTCAGCTAGGTGGCGCGGCGGCAGGCCACGCTTGGGCGCGTCGAAGACGAGAGGCAGAGCGGTCATAGCTCCACCAGTGTGGCACAGCCCTACGAACGGAGGAGCTGCCACAAGCACAAACGCCCTTACACTCCCCGCCGGAACCCAACAGGGAGGACAACGTGGTCCGTTCGATCATCGTGGCCGGGGTCATCGCGACTGTGTCGGTGTTCGTGCCGGGGGTGGCGGCAGCCACCGCTCCCGACACGACACACGGCCCCTGCCAGTACACGAAAACCCCCGAGGAGCCGGCCTCGCGGCCGGTGCCGTTACCCCCGGACCCCCGCAGGACGCCGTCACACGGCACCGTGCGCGTGGACCTGCCGACCAACCAGGGCAAGATCAACCTCACGCTCGACCGCGCCAAAGCGCCCTGCACCGTGCAGAGCTTCCTGCACCTGGCGCGGCACCGGTTCTACGACTTCACGTCCTGTCATCGGCTGACCAGCTACCCGACGCTGAAGGTGCTGCAGTGCGGCGACCCGTCCGGCACCGGTGAGGGCAGCCCCGGCTACCGCTACAAGGACGAGCTGCCCACCGGCCTGCCGCCCGCGCCGACCGACCCGACCGGCGAGCGCAAGGTCTACGCGCGCGGCGTGCTCGCGATGGCCAACGCGGGACCGAACACCAACGGCAGCCAGTTCTTCCTGGTGTACGGCGACTCGGCGCTGCGCCCGAACTACACGATCTTCGGGACGGTCGGGCAGTCCGGACTGTCCGCAGTGGACAAGGTGGCCGCCGGTGGCGTCGAACCGCCGGGAACGACCGACGGCAAGCCCGCGCTGCCGGTGAACATCCGCAGGGTCAGGGCGTACTGCTGACCTGAACGACGATCGCGGTCGCGTTGTCGTTGCCGCCCGCGGCATCGGCATGCGCCAGCAGGTCCCGAACCATCGACGACGGGCTCGCACCAGAGCCGAGGATCTCCAGGATCCGGTGGTACGGGACCTGCTCGGCGACGCCGTCCGTGCAGAGCATGAGCACGTCACCCGGCAGCGGGTCGACGTGCAGGACGTCCGGCGACGGCGCGCCGGGGTGTCCGATGTAGCGGGTGAGCTGGTAGCGCGCGGTCGCGGCATGCGGCGAATCGAACGGGAACCATCCGTTGACGGCACCGAGCCATGCCATCGTGTGGTCGACGGTCAGCAGCTCGAGCAGGCCCGCGCGCAGCCGGTACAGCCGTGAATCCCCGATCTGGACGACCAGGAAACCGTCGTCGGACTGCGCCAACGCGGTGAGCGTGCACCCGGCGAGCTCGTCGATCTGCCCGCCGAACGCGCGTACCTGTTGGTGCGCTCGCGCGACCGCGTCGCGAAGCCCCGTGACCGTCGGCGTGGCCGCCGCCATGATGTCCACAGTGGTCCGCCCGGCCATCGCGCTGCCGGGCCCGTCTCCCATGCCGTCCGCGACCACGGCTACCAACGGGTCCTTGGTGAGGTGGTACGCATCGAAGTTCGCCGGATAGCGGTTCCCCGTCTCGCTACCGGCCGCCGCTGTCGTGGTCACCCGCAACACCGTAAGGGCAGTACCGTGGGCTGGTGGAGATCTGGGTGAATCCGGCGTGCTCCAAGTGCCGGTCAGCGGTGAAGATGCTGGACGAGGCCGGAAGCGAGTACACGGTCCGGCGCTATCTCGAGGATCCGCCGACGGCGAAGGAGCTCGACGACGTGCTGACCAGACTGGGGCTTGAGCCGTGGGATGTCGCGCGCACGCAGGAGAAGATCGCCAAGGAGCTCGGCCTGTCGACGTGGCCCCATGAGCGCGACCGCTGGATCGAGGCGATGGTCGCCCACCCGATCCTGATCCAGCGGCCGATCATCACCGCGGACGACGGCACCACCGTGGTCGGCCGGTCCGCGGAAGAGATCAACAAAATTCTCTAGTCGACCTCGTCGAGTTTGCCGGTGGCGACGTCGAAGACGAAACCGCGCACCGAATCCTTCACCGGGATGAACGGGCTGTTCCTGATTCGTGTGAGGGATTGGCGCACGTCGTCTTCCACGTCCGGGAATGCCTCGGCCGCCCACGGCGGCTTCACGCCGACGTCTTCCAAGATCGACTGTTTGAAGCCGTCATCGGTGAACGTCAGCATGCCGCAGTCGGTGTGGTGGATCAGAATGATCTCCCTGGTGCCGAGCAATCGTTGGCTGATCGCCAACGAGCGGATCTCGTCCTCGGTCACCACACCGCCCGCGTTGCGAATGACGTGCGCCTCCCCCTCGTTGAGGCCGAGCGCTCCGTAGACGTTGATCCTGGCGTCCATGCAGGCCAGGATCGCCACGTGCTTGGCGGGCGGCAGCGGCAGCGGGCCTTGGAAGGTTTCGGCATAACGGGCGTTGTTGGCGAGCAGTTCATCGGTGACGGACATGTCCTGGTCCTGTCGTGAGGTCGTTGTGAACCGTGCCCAACCAGTTCATTCATGAATGCGAATGAACGCAACGTCGTCCGAATGGTGGGACTTGCGGCTGAGGCATAAAGACCAGCCACTCTCCGACGTCTGGGGGAACATCGGTCGCGTGCGCATTCGGGTGGGGATTCTGGGAGCGACGTGCGTGTTCGGCCTTGCCGCCTGCACGGCGATGGAACGAACCGGAACACAGCCGTTGAACACCGAACCGGTCACCGCGCAGGGGCCGGAGATCTGCGCCCTGCTGCCACGCGTGGCGCTCGCCCATCTCACCGCGCGCGCCGAGGAGAACCTCACGACGGTCGGCGAGGTGTCCGCCACCGTCAACGTCGACAGCCTGCAGTGCGACGTGCTTGCCGAGGAGACGCGAAAATCCGTTGCGACGCTCCGGATCGACGCCGACCAGGCCGCCGTCGTCGCGAGAACCACGACAGCCATGCAGGTCGCGCAGGAGCGGTCGGCCAGCGCGCCACTGGGAAACCCGCTGCGAACCGGGAGCAATTCGGCGCCCACCGTCACACTGGCCATCACGTGCGGTGGCCGTCCTGTCCACATCGGAATCGAGATCACCGGGTACGACGACCGGCGCGGCACTGTCGACCAGGATCTCGCCGACCTTTCCGGTGTCGTGGCGACGAAGTACGGCGAGCGGCGCGGTTGCCGAGTCGAGGCCGCGCCGCCGTTGACCGAGCAACCCCGTGGCACAGTGCGGATGGTGGCAGGCAACGGTGGCTCGGATGTCCCCAGTGGACCCGCGCAGGGACAGTCCACAAGCATCGGTCACGTCGAGGCGTTGACGTCGGCGCCGGACGGCACGGTCTACTTCGTCGCCCGCGAGTACGCCCCGACGGTCAACCCGCGCATCGCGGACGACACGGCGGGCCGGTGGGGCGAAACGTTGCGGATCCTGCGTGTGCGCACGGACGGCGTCGTCGAAGTGGTGTGGGATCCCAATCTGGCCCCGTTCTCCACCAACGACGACCCGGTTCCCGGCGACATCTCCGAGAAGCTGCGGCTGCAGGGCCGCGACACCACCGGCGCGGTCGGCGGGATCACGCTGCGCGGCGGGGAGATCTGGCTGCTGCCCGCGAATCCCGGGAAGCGGCCGTCGGACGGCAGGCTGTCGCGACCGGTGCGGATCGTCCAGGTCGCCGGTGCCCGCGCGGTCGACCTCAGGGCGATCAAGGCACCGACCGACCAGGACTCCACCCGCGTGAAGGACCAGAACGGCCAGCGCCTCGCCGACGGAGTGGCCGCGTGGAACACCGCGCAGTTCAGCGCGCTCACCTTCGACGGCGGCACGCCTGTCCTGCTGGACGCCGTGCAGAGCAGGGTGTGGCGGATCGACGCGATGCGCGACGGCAAAGTGCTCGACGCGACGGTGGTGCCGTTGGCGACGACCGAGATCGCCACCCGCGCCTCGACCGCCGGACTCACCGGCGGGAGGTTCGCCGTCAGCACCCCGGAGGGCGGGCTGCAGATCCTGGACTCACGCGGCCGGATGATGGTCTCGGTCCCCGAGGTCAACGCCGAGATCGACGGCGTGGGCCCGTGCGCACTGGAACTGGGCCGCAGGCAGATCGCCGCGGCCGGGGACGACGTCGTGGTGCACGCGGTGGCCAACCGGGTGCCCGCGCCCGCGTTCGTCCGGGTGGACACCCAGCGCGGGACGACGACAACGATCCAGGTCAGCGGCTATCCGGGCCCTCGTGACCCGGCCAGTGACGTGCCGACCACCCGGTTCGCCAAGTCGTTCGGCACATCGGCGAACGCCACCGAGCTGTTCGCCACCGGATGGCCGGTGTCCGCGCTCGGCGCCGTCGGCCGCAACGTGCTGCTGGCGCCCTACGGCACGAGGATCATCTACGAGCTCGTGGCGCGGAGCTAGGCGGCGTCGACCGGGAACCTCAGCGGCGCCACGAGGTGCGGCGGCGGACCTGGTCGATCACCAGCAGGATGATCAGGCCGACGCCGGTCCCGATCAGCCAGAGGTCCTCGGTGCGGCCGGTGTGGTTGCCGATCAGAAAGAAGAACATCGCAGCGGCGGTGAACCAGCCGCCCACGCGCATGCCAAGGGGGAAGCTGCCGTGCCAGCCCCACTCGGCCGACGGCTCGTCCTCCGGGCTGACGGTGTGTGCCGGAGCCTTCTCGGCTTTCGCCATGTCCCCTCCTCGATCATGCTGCGTACCGGCCTCAATCGTCCCACATGGCCCTCTGGAGGACTCCTCAGGTCCGGTCCGGGACAATGAGCGAGATGTCCGCAAACACTCGTTCAGTACTCCTGCTCGGTTCCACCGGCTCGATCGGCACGCAGGCCCTCGAGGTGATCGCGGCCAACCCGGACATGTTCCAGGTCGTCGGCCTCGCGGCGGGCGGGGCGAACCCGGACCTGGTGGCCAGGCAGGCCCGCGACTTCGGGGTCAAGGCCGTCGCCCTGACCGACGTACCCGCTGATCTGGACCTGGGCCCGGAGAACCACGGCGTGCGGCTGTTCACCGGCCCCCGCGCGGTGCTCGACCTGATCGAGTACGTGCCCGCCGACGTGGTCCTCAACGGGATCACCGGCTCCCGCGGCCTCGAGCCGACGCTGCACTCGCTGGCCACCGGCGCGCGGCTGGCGCTGGCGAACAAGGAGTCGCTGATCGCGGGCGGTGCGCTGGTGCTCAAGGCGGCCAAACCCGGCCAGATCGTGCCGGTCGACTCGGAGCACTCGGCGCTCGCGCAGTGCCTGCGCGGCGGCCGGGCCGAGGAGGTCGACCGGCTGGTGGTGACGGCGTCCGGCGGCCCGTTCCGCGGCCGCGGCGCCGACGAGCTCAAAGACGTCACCCCTGATGCCGCGATGGCCCACCCGACCTGGTCGATGGGCCCGGTGATCACGATCAACTCGGCGACGCTGGTCAACAAGGGCCTCGAGGTGATCGAGGCGCACCTGCTCTTCGGTGTGCCCTACGACCGGATCGACGTGGTGGTGCACCCGCAGTCGATCATCCACTCGATGGTCACGTTCAGCGACGGCTCGACGCTGGCCCAGGCCAGCCCGCCGGACATGCGCCTGCCGATCTCGCTGGCGCTCGGCTGGCCGGAGCGGCTCGCCGGTTCGGCCACGCCCTGCACGTGGGACAAGGCCGCCCAGTGGACCTTCGAACCGCTGGACAACGACGTGTTCCCGGCCGTCCGGCTGGCGCGCCAGGCGGGCGAGGCGGGCGGCTGCCACCCGGCTATCTACAACGCGGCCAACGAGGAGGCCGTCCAGGCGTTCGTCGACCTGAACGTCGGCTTCACCTCCATCGTGGAGACTGTTGGTCGAGTATTGGGCGAGGCGGACTCCTGGCGCGACGAGCCGGGCAGTGTCGACGAGGTGCTCGCCGCCGAGCAGTGGGCAAGAACACGTGCCCGGGAAATTCTGGGAAGGAACTGAGCGTGATCTTCTTCATCGGGGTCGTGCTGTTCGCGCTCGGCATCGGCCTTTCGGTCGCGCTGCACGAGGCCGGGCACATGATGACCGCCAAGTGGTTCGGCATGAAAGTGCGCCGCTACTTCATCGGCTTCGGTCCGAAGATCTTCTCGTTCCGCCGGGGTGAGACCGAGTACGGCCTGAAGGCCATCCCCGGCGGCGGGTTCTGCGACATCGCGGGCATGACCGCGATGGACGAACTCACGCCGGACGAGGAGAAGCGCGCGATGTGGCGCTACCCGGCGTGGAAGCGCGTGATCGTGATGGTCGCCGGGTCGGTGACCCACTTCCTCCTCGGTTTCATCATCCTCTACCTGCTCGCCGTGACCATGGGCCTGCCGAACCTGGTGGACAAGCCGGTCGTGGCCAGCACGGCGTGTGTCCAAAGTGACACCATCGACATGGACCCGAAGAAGCCGCGCCCGCTGTGCCAGGTCGGCGACCAGGGCCCGGCGGCGGTCGCCGGGCTGCGCGCCGGTGACCTGATCGTCGCGGTGAACGGCAAGGAGACGCCGACCTTCACCGATCTGCGGACCACGTTGAAGCCGCTGTCCGGTCCACAGCAGATCACCGTCGACCGCGACGGCACCGAGCAGACGTTCACTGTGGACGTGACCGTCGCACAGCGACTGGTCGAGAACAAGGAAGGCCAGCGCTCGCTGCAGGCCCAGGGCAGCATCGGCGTGCTGCGGACCGGGGTCTTCGAGTACAACGCGTGGGACGCGATCGGCGGCTCGGTCACGTTCACCGGTGACATGTTCGTCAAGACCTGGGAAGGCCTGATCCGGTTCCCCGAGCGCATCCCGGCTGTGGTGCGCGCCATAGGTGGCGGAGAACGCGATCCCGACACGCCGGTCAGCGTCGTCGGCGCGAGTATTCTCGGTGGTGACGCTGTTGAGCGTGGCCTGTGGGACGTGGTCTTGCTGCTCCTGGCGAGCCTCAACTTCTTCATCGGCGTGTTCAACCTGCTGCCGCTGTTGCCGCTGGACGGGGGACACATAGCGGTGATCGTCTACGAGAAGATCCGCAACTGGCTGCGCAAGCTGCGCGGCAAGCCGCCGGGTGGCCCCGTGGACTACTCGAAACTGATGGCCGTCACCATGGTGGTGGTGTTCCTCGGTGGAGCGGTGATGCTGCTCACGATCACCGCCGACATCGTCAACCCGATCAGGCTCAACTAGCTCACGAGGAGATCTCATGACCAGCGGCGAAGTGCTGCTCGGCATGCCGTCGCTACCGCCGCCGGTGCTGTCGGACCGTCGCAAGACCCGGCAGTTGATGGTCGGTTCGGTCGGTGTGGGCAGCGAGTTCCCGGTGTCGGTCCAGTCGATGACCACGACGGTGACCGCGGACGTGAACGCGACGCTCCAGCAGATCGCGGAGCTGACCGCGTCGGGTTGCGACATCGTGCGGGTGGCGTGCCCGACGCAGGACGACGCGGAGGCGCTGCCCGCGATCGCGCGCAAGTCGCAGATCCCGGTGATCGCGGACATCCACTTCCAGCCGAAGTACGTGTTCGCCGCGATCGAGGCCGGGTGTGCCGCGGTCCGGGTGAACCCCGGCAACATCAAGAAGTTCGACGACAAGGTCAAGGAGATCGCGGCGGCGGCCCGCGACCACGGCACGCCGATCCGGATCGGCGTGAACGCGGGCTCGCTGGACCCCCGGCTGCTGGCCAAGTACGGCAAGGCCACGCCGGAGGCGCTGGTCGAGTCGGCGCTGTGGGAGGCGTCGCTGTTCGCCGAGCACGACTTCCACGACATCAAGATCTCGGTCAAGCACAACGACCCGGTCGTGATGGTCCGGGCCTACGAACTGCTGGCCGAGTCCTGTGACTACCCGTTGCACCTCGGCGTGACCGAGGCCGGTCCGGCGTTCCAGGGCACGATCAAGTCCGCGGTCGCGTTCGGGGCGCTGCTGCGCCAGGGCATCGGCGACACGATCCGCGTCTCGCTGTCCGCGCCTCCGGTCGAGGAGGTCAAGGTCGGCACGCAGATCCTGCAGTCGCTGAACCTGCGGCCACGCAAGCTGGAGATCGTCTCCTGCCCGTCCTGCGGCCGCGCCCAGGTCGACGTCTACAAGCTCGCCGACGAGGTCACAGCCGGTCTGGAGGGCATGGAGATCCCGCTGCGTGTCGCCGTGATGGGCTGTGTCGTCAACGGCCCCGGTGAGGCGCGCGAGGCGGACCTCGGTGTCGCGTCCGGCAACGGCAAGGGCCAGATCTTCGTCAAGGGCAAGGTCATCAAGACCGTGCCGGAGCACCAGATCGTCGAGACGCTGATCGAAGAAGCCATGCGGATCGCCGAGGACATGGACCCGGAGGAAGCAGGCTCACCCGTCGTATCGGTGTCCTGACTATTCGGACTCCTCGATTCGGGGCTCCATCTGGCACGCTTAGCGGGTGCTTCGGATGGCTTCCGCGCGGTTACTCGACGAACGAGACGGCATGGCAGTGCGGGCCGTGCTGGCCGCCGATCCGGTCGCGTGCTGCATGGTGGCGGCCCGGGTGGAGGCCGCTGGGCTGGACGCCTGGCGGCTCGGCGGTGAACTGTGGGGAGCCGACGTCCGGCCGATGCGCAACGGCAGGCTCGACGGCCTCTGCTACGTCGGCCCGAACCTGATCCCGTTGCGCGGCAACAAGGCCGCTTTGCGGTGCTTCGCTGACCGGGCACTGCGCCGCAGGCGGATGTGCTCGTCGCTGGTCGGCCCTGCCGAGCAGGTGCTCGGCATGTGGGCCGAGCTCGAACCGGAGTGGGGGCCGCCGCGCGAGGTGCGCTCCGAGCAGCCGCTGATGGCGATCGGCGGCACATCGCTGGTCAAGCCGGATCCGCTGGTCCGCCCGGTCCGCCCGGACGAACTGGACCGCTATCTGCCCGCGGCGATCTCGATGTTCATCGAGGAGGTCGGCGTCGACCCGCGAGTGGGCGACGGCGGCGCCGGGTACCGGGCGCGGGTGGCCGAGTTGATCGCGGGCGGCCGCGCGTTCGCCCGGTTCGAGGGCGGCGAGGTGGTCTTCAAGGCCGAGATCGGCGCGCTGTCCAAGACGGTCGGCCAGATCCAGGGTGTCTGGGTGCACCCGGACCGCCGTGGCGGCGGGATGGGAACGGCCGGTACGGCGGCCGTGGTGGAACGCCTGGTGAAGGGCATGAACCGGACCGCGAGCCTGTACGTGAACTCGTTCAACGCGCCCGCCCGCGCCGCTTACCAGCGGATCGGCTTCAGTCAGGTCGGGTGCTACGCCACGGTCCTCTTCTGACAGAACCAAACAAGCGTTCGATAATGCTGAATAATATTACGACGACACGCCGTTTGAAGTCCGTCGGTGGTGGGTTGTTGCTGGTTTGATGATCGTCGTGCATGTCAGGTATCGCTACCGGATCGAGCCCAGCGAGGCTCAGCGGGCCATGCTGGCGCGCACCTTTGGGTGTGCTCGGATGGTGTTCAACGATGCTTTGCGCTGTCGGGATGAGGCGTATCGGGCTGGGGAGAAGATCACGCCAACCGAGGTGCAGCGGCGAGTGATCACCGAGGCCAAACTGAGGACCGAACGGATGTGGTTGTCCGAGGTCGCGTCGGTGGTGCTGGTCCAGTCCGTACGGGACGCACACCAGGCGTTCGCGAACTTTTTCGACTCAGCGACAGGGAAACGGACGGGGCGAAAGGTCGGCAGGCCGAGGTTCAAGTCCCGCAAGGACAATCGGCAGTCGATGCGGTTCACCCGCAACGGCTTTTCGATCCGATCGAACGGCCGGTTGTATCTGGCCAAGATCGGGGACGTGGTGGTGCGGTGGTCACGGCAGTTGCCGTGCTCGCCGTCGTCGGTCACGGTCATCCGTGAACCGGATGGCCACCACTACGCCAGCTTCGTGGTGGAAGTCGAACCGACCCCGCTGCCCGTGATCGGGCAGGAAGCTGGTGTGGATCTCGGGATTGCCCGGCTGGCGACGGTGGCCGACACCGCTGGTGGACGGACGGATATCGGGAATCCGAAGTATCTGCACCGCAAACAGCGCAAGCTCGGTCGATTGGAGCGGGAGAAGGCCCGGCGTGTGCACGGGAGCGCCAACCGGGCGAAGACCCAGCGCAAGGTCGCTGTGCAGCATGGCAAGGTTGCTCGCGCTCGACGGGACTATCACCACAAGCAGGCCCTCACGCTGCTCCGCGAGAACCAAGTGGTCTACGTGGAGGACCTGAACATTGTGGGGATGGCGCGTAACCGCAGGTTGGCGCGGGCCATTCACGATGCGGGGTGGAGTCAGTTCGTGCGGTTGTTGGAGGAGAAGGCCGAACGGTTCGGACGCACTGTGACGAAGGTGTCCCGCTGGTTTCCTGGGTCGAAGACATGCTCAAGCTGTGGGCATCTGATGGACGTGATGCCGCTGAAGGTGCGTGTGTGGAGGTGTCCGGAGTGCGCTGTGGTGCACGATCGGGACTACAACGCAGCACTCAACCACCTCGCCGCCGGGCGGGCGGAGAGGCTAAACGCCGGTGGAGCCCCGGTAGGACCTCCCTCCGGGAAGCACGAGGCGATGAAGCAGGAAGCACCATCCTCGGGGCAGGCAAGTCGGGGAGCGCGTCAACGGGCATACTGCGCCGAGTGAGACGAACCGGGATTGTCGCGGCACTCTTGCTGGTCCTGCCTGTCGCAGGGTGCGGGCTGTTCGGGTCGGATCCGAGTGCGGAGGACGTCGCCGGTGAGTTCCTGACCGCGCTGGCGGGCGGTGACACCGCGGCCGCCGCCGGTCGGACCGACTCCGTCGACTCCGCGAAGACCTTGCTGGACAACGTCCGCGGCGCGCTCAAGCCCGCGGGGATCCGCAACGAGGTCACCGGGTCGACCGAGATGGAGGACAAATCGGTCAAGGTCCGGTTCACCGCGGACTGGGACCTCGGCCGCGAACGGCACTGGACGTTCGACGGCGAGATGGAACTGCGCCCGGACAACGACTCCTGGCGTGTGCACTGGGCGCCGTCGGCGCTGCACCCCAAGCTCGGTGTCGCGCAGACCATCGGTGTCCGCGACCTGGACGCAGTGCAGGCGCCGGTGCTCGACCGGGACGGCACCCCGGTGCTCGCGCCCGAGCGGGTGGTCTCGGTCCTGCTGGATCCGGCGAAGGCCGGTGACGTCGCGGGCGTCGCCGGGGCGTTGGCCGCCGCGCTCGGCAAGGTCGACCCGGCGATCACCCAACAGTCGATCATGGACGGTGCCGCCAAGACCCCCAAGGGCCAGTCCCACACCGTGGTGTCGTTGCGGGACGCGGACTACCAGGCAGCGAAGGCGCAGATCTACGAGCTGCAGGGAGTGCGGTTCAGCGCGGGCACCCGGCTGCTGCCAGTGGACAAGAACCTCGCCACCCAGTTGCTGCCGACCATCCGCAAACAGGTGGAGGGCCAGGTCACCGGCAAACCCGGGTTCCGGGTGGTGACGCTCAACGCCGCCGGTGGCGAGGTGGAGGAGATCTTCGTCAAGGACGCCGAGGCAGGCACCGCGGTGCACGTCACGCTCAGCCGCAAGATCCAGGCGGCCGCCGAGGCCGCCATCGACTCGGTGCCCCAGGTCGCCGCGATCGTGGCGATCAAGCCGTCCAGCGGGGAACTGCTGGCGGTCGCGCAGAACGCGCCTGCCGACGCCGAGGGCTCGGTCGCGCTGACCGGCCGTTACCCGGCCGGGTCGACGTTCAAGATCGTGACGGCCACGGCGGCGCTGCAGGGTGGAACTGTGACAGCGGACACGCCGTCGCCGTGCCCCGGCTCGATCACGATCGGCCCTCGGGCGATCCCGAACAACAACGGCTTCGACAAGGGGACCATCCCGCTTCGGTCCGCGTTCGCGTTCTCGTGCAACACGACCTTCGCCAAGCTGGCCTCGGAGATGGCGCCGGACACGCTGACCAACACGGCCAGGCAGTACGGCATCGGCGTGGACTACGTGATTCCCGGCGTGACCACGGTCACTGGTTCCGTTCCTCCGGCGAACGAGCTGGTCGAGCGCGCGGAGGACGGCTTCGGCCAGGGCAAGGTGCTGGCGTCGCCGTTCGGGCTGGCCGTGATGGCGTCGACGGCCGCGAGCGGGATTGTGCCGAAGGCCACTCTGTTCCGCGACAGCCCCACGAAGACGGACGCGCAGCCGCAGCCGTTGGCCGCGCCCGTACTGGACTCGGTGCGCGGCATGATGCGCGAGGTCGTCACCACGAACGCCGGTTCGCTCAGCCAACTTCCCGATGTCCGGGGCAAGACCGGGACCGCGCAGTTCGGCGACGGCACGCACTCGCACGGCTGGTTCGCCGGATATCAGGGCGATCTGGCGTTCGCCGTGCTGGTGACCGACGCGGGCGCGTCCGCTCCGGCTGTCGAAGCGACTGACAGGTTCCTTCGGGGTATCTCCTAGAGTTGGGGTATGGCCCCCGTACGCGCCCCACTGACTACCGGCGAGCAGAGTCCGCGCCGCGCAGTCCCCGTCACCATCCCTCGGCCTGAGTACGTCGACAAGCCCGCTCCGGCGCGCAACACCGACCCGACGTACGTGCAGAGCCCCGAGGTGATCGAGGCCATGCGGGTGGCGTCCCGGATCGCCGCGCAGGCGTTGCAGGAGGGCGGCAAGGCCGTCAAACCGGGCGCCACCACCGACGACATCGACGCGGTCGTGCACGAGTTCCTGCTCGACCACGCCGCCTACCCGTCGACGCTCGGCTACCGGAAGTTCCCGAAGTCCTGCTGCACCTCGCTGAACGAGGTGATCTGCCACGGCATCCCGGACTCGACGGTGATCGAGGACGGCGACATCGTCAACATCGATGTCACGGCGTTCATCGGCGGTGTGCACGGCGACACGAACGCCACGTTCCTCGCCGGTGACGTCGCCGAGGAGAACCGGCTGCTCGTCGAGCGCACGCACGAGGCGACCATGCGTGCGATCAAGGCTGTCCGTCCCGGGCGGGCGTTGAACGTGATCGGCCGCGTCATCGAGTCGTACGCCAAGCGCTTCGACTACGGCGTGGTCAGGGACTTCACCGGGCACGGCATCGGTCGCTCGTTCCACAGCGGGCTGGTGATCCTGCACTACGAGGAGCCGTCGGTGCAGACCGAGATCGAGGTGGGGATGACCTTCACCATCGAGCCGATGATCACGCTCGGCGGCATCGACTACGACATCTGGGACGACGGCTGGACCGTCACCACCAAGGACAAGAGCTGGACGGCCCAGTTCGAGCACACCATCGTGGTGACCGAGTCCGGCGCGGAGATCCTCACACTTCCGTAGTACCCCGAACGGTCGATCGCGTTGCCGCGTCCGGATGCCCCCAACGCCACTTGGGGGCATTCGGGCCGGTCGGGTCAGGCGGGGTTGTCGGCGAGGTAGCTCAGTGCCTCGGCCAGAAAGCCGCCAGCCTCGCGCACGGCGCGCTCGGCGTCGCGGTCGCGGATGGCGTACACCAGGCCGTGGTGGTCGAGCTTGGGCGAGTCGGCAGGCTGTGACTCGTCGAGCGCCTCGATGCTCGCCTTGATCACTTCGGTCAGCCCGGAGTGCAGCTCGGCCAGCAGCTTGTTGTGCGACGCGACGACCACGAGGTGGTGGAAGTCCGCGTCGAACTGCACGAACTTGGCCCACTTCATGGCGGAGGCGGCCTCGTCGCGCATCTCGAGCAGGCGGGTGAGCTGTTCCAGCTGGGCTTCGGTCCGGTTGGTGGCCGCGAGGCGGGCGCCTTCCACCTCGAGCGTTCGGCGTACTTCCAGGACATCGCGCAGTTCGGGACCGCACAGCCTGCGTACGGCACCGGACAGTTCACTGGTGGCGCGCACGAAGGTGCCGTCACCTTGGCGTACTTCGAGCAGTCCGGCGTGGGCGAGGGCTCGAACGGCCTCGCGAACGGTGTTGCGTCCGACGCCCAGAGCGGTCACGAGCTCGGGCTCGGTGGGGATTCGTTCGCCAACCCGCCACTCGCCCGTGGTGATCGCACTGCGCATCTGGTCGATCACCTGGTCGACAAGCCCGGCACGCCGGGTCGTGGCCAACGGCACGGTGTCATCCTCCCCACAAGATGTTTGGACAACCAAACATCCTACGTCTGTTGTAGTGGTCACGACGATGTTTCGTCGAATGAACAGACTGCCATCTCATCCTGTGTTTCGCGTAGGGCCGGTCGGTTTTTAATCCGCGGGTGCTGATCGCGGCCGTTGCTTATCCTGGTAGTCGAGATGGGAACCCCACCACAGGAATCAACGCTCGCCGATTTGGCGCAGCGGCTGCCTGCGCTGACCATGCGGGACGAGCGCAGGCTCGGCCGCAGGCTCGAAGGCGTCCGCAAGGCCCGCACGCCGGAAGCCCGCCAGGCCGCGCTGGAGCAGATAGCCGCCGACGTCACCGCCGCCGAGCTGAAGGTCGACGCGCGGCGCTCGGCCATGCCCGAGATCACCTACCCGGACGAGCTGCCGGTCAGCCAGCGGCGCGACGACATCCTCGCCGCGGTCCGCGACCACCAGGTGGTGATCGTCGCCGGGGAGACCGGCTCGGGCAAGACCACCCAGTTGCCGAAGATCTGCCTGGAGCTCGGCCGCGGCATCCGCGGCACGATCGGCCACACCCAGCCGCGCAGACTGGCCGCCCGCACGGTCGCCGAGCGCATCGCCGAGGAACTCGGCATCGAGCTCGGTGCGACGGTCGGCTACAAGGTCCGGTTCAACGACCAGATCAGCGACAGCACCGCCGTCAAACTGATGACCGACGGCATCCTGCTCGCCGAGATCCAGTCGGACCGGATGCTGTCCCAGTACGACACGCTGATCATCGACGAGGCGCACGAGCGCAGCCTCAACATCGACTTCATCCTCGGGTACGTCAAGCAGCTGTTGCCGCGGCGGCCCGACCTGAAGGTGATCATCACGTCGGCGACGATCGACCCTGAGCGGTTCTCCCGGCATTTCGGCGACGCGCCGATCGTGGAGGTCTCCGGCCGGACGTACCCGGTCGAGGTCCGCTACCGGCCGATCATCGACCCGGACGACCCGCACGCCGACGAGGACCGCGACCAGACCCAGGCGATCCTGGACGCGGTCGACGAGCTCGCCGCCGAGGGGCCCGGCGACATCCTGGTGTTCCTCAGCGGCGAACGCGAGATCCGCGACACCGCCGAAGCGCTGACGAAGCAGGACCTGAAGAACACCGAGATCCTCCCGCTGTACGCCCGGCTGTCGTTCGCCGAGCAGCACCGCGTGTTCCAGTCGCACCGCGGCAGACGGATCGTGCTCGCCACCAACGTGGCCGAGACGTCGTTGACAGTGCCGGGCATCAAGTACGTGATCGACCCGGGGACCGCGCGGATCTCCCGGTACAGCAACCGGTTGAAGGTCCAGCGGCTGCCCATCGAGGCGGTCTCCCAGGCGTCGGCCAACCAGCGCAAAGGCCGCTGCGGCCGTGTCTCCGACGGCATCTGCGTCCGGCTCTACGCCGAGGACGACTTCGACGCGCGGCCGGAGTTCACCGACCCGGAGATCCTGCGCACCAACCTCGCCTCGGTCATCCTGCAGATGACAGCGGCCAACCTCGGCGACATCGCGGCGTTCCCGTTCATCGACCCGCCGGACAAGCGCAACATCGCCGACGGCGTGAACCTGCTGCAGGAGCTCGGCGCGCTGGACTCCGCGGTGGACCACGCGGGGCTGACCCAGCTGGGCCGCAAGCTCGCGCAGCTGCCCGTCGACCCGAGGCTGGCGCGGATGGTGCTCGCTGCCGACCGCAACGGCTGCGTCCATGAGGTGATGGTGATCGCCGCCGCCCTGTCCATCCAGGACCCGAGGGAGCGGCCGCAGGACAAGCAGGAGCAGGCGCAGCAGTCGCACGCGCGGTTCGTGGACAAGACCTCGGACTTCCTGTCGTACCTCAACCTGTGGGAGTACCTGCGGGACAAGCAGAAAGAGCTGTCCGGCAACCGGTTCCGCAGGCTGTGCAAGGCCGAGTTCCTCAACTACCTGCGTGTCCGCGAGTGGCAGGACATCTATTCGCAGCTGCGCCAGGTGATGGACGTCAAGCCGAAACCCGTGGACGGCGAGGTCGACGCGATCCGCGTGCACCAGTCGCTGCTCGCGGGCCTGCTGTCGCACGTGGGGTTGCGTGACCCGCAGAAGAACGACTACATCGGCGCGCGGGGCGCCCGGTTCGCGGTGTTCCCCGGTTCGGCGCTGTTCAAGAAGCCGCCGCAGTGGGTGATGGCCGCGGAACTGGTGGAGACGTCCCGGCTGTGGGGCCGGATCGCGGCGAGGATCGAACCGGACTGGGTCGAGCCGCTCGCCGGGCACCTGGTCAAGCGCGTCCACAGCGAACCCCACTGGGAACGCAGGCAGGGCGCCGTGATGGCGACCGAACGCGTGACGCTGTACGGCATCCCGATCGTGACGAACCGGAAGGTCAACTACGGCCGGATCGACCCCGAGCTGTCCAGGGAGATGTTCATCCGCAGCGCGCTGGTCGAGGGCGACTGGGGGACACGGCACAAGTTCTTCCACGACAACCGCAAGCTGCTGACCGAGGTCGAGGAGCTGGAGAACCGGGCGCGTCGGCGTGACCTGCTCGTCGACGACGAGACGCTGTTCGACTTCTACGACAAGCGGATCGGCAAGGACGTCGTGTCGGGTCGGCACTTCGACTCGTGGTGGAAGAAGACCCGTGGCGAGCAGCCGGACCTGCTGACGTTCCCGACCGAGATGTTGCTCAACGCCAACGCGAAGACCGTGACCGCGCAGTCCTACCCGGACGACTGGAAACGCGACGGTCTCACGATGCGACTGTCCTACCAGTTCGAACCGGGACGCAGGGACGACGGCGTCACCGCGCACATCCCGTTGCCGGTGCTCAACCAGGTCAGCGCGGACGGGTTCGCCTGGCAGGTCCCGGGACTGCGCGAGGAGATCATCACCTCGCTGCTGAAGTCACTGCCCAAACAGGTGCGCCGCAACTTCGTGCCCGCGCCGGACTGGGCGAAGGCGATCCTGCACCGGATCCCCGAACTGGGCGAGCAGCACCTGCTGGACGTGGTGGAACGCGAGATCAAGGCGTTGTCCGGGATCGCGGTGGCCCGCGACGACTGGGACCTGACCAAGCTCCCCGACCACCTTCGGGTGACGTACCGGGTCGTGGACGAAAGCCGCAAGCTCCTCGCCGAGGGCAAGGACCTCGGCGACATCAAGCGCAAGCTGCAGCCCAAGATGCGCGAGACGCTGTCGTCGGCGGCGGGCGAGATCGAGCGCAAGGGCCTGAGCACCTGGGACATCGGCACGCTGCCGAAGATGCTCAAGCAGGAGCAGCACGGCTTCATCGTGACCGCCTATCCCGCGCTGGTCGACGCGGGGACGTCGGTCGATGTGCGGATGTTCGAGACAGAGGCCGAGCAGCGGACGTCGATGTGGCGCGGTACCAGGCGATTGTTGTTGCTGAACACGGCTTCCCCGCTGAAGTACGTCCTCGGGCGGATGAGCAACACCGCGAAGCTGGCCCTGTCGGCCAACCCGCATCGCGACATGCAGGACTTCTTCGACGACTGCATAGCCTGCGCGGTGGACAAGATCGTCTCCGACGCGGGGGGCGTCGCCTGGACGGCGGACGGGTTCAAGGCGTTGCAGGACAAGGTACGCGCGCAGCTCAACCCGACTGTCCTGGAAGCGGTCAACCACGTGCAGGGCGCGCTGGCGGTGTACAACTCGCTGCAGACCAGGCTGTCCTCTGCCGGTGGCGCACGGCTGGAGCCATCGCTGCAGGACATCCGCCAGCAGGTGGCGCGGCTGGTGTATCGCGGCTTCGTCACCGCGACCGGCTACGACCAGCTGCCCAGCCTCGTCCGCTACCTGCGCGGAGCCGAGCTCAGGCTCGACAAGCTGCCCGAACGCCCCGACCGTGACCTGGAGTGGGCCCAGAGCGCGCAGGACGTGTGGCAGGCCTACCGCGAGCTGCCCGACAGCGTCGAGGCCCGCCGGATCCGCTGGATGATCGAGGAACTGCGGCTCAGCTATTTCGCGCAGTCGATCAAGACCGCGTACGCGGTGTCCGAGAAGCGCATCTACCGGGCGATCGACCAGCTCATGGGATGACGCGCGAAACCGGGGAACGACCAAGCCTCGTCCGGCGGCCACGCACTTGTGGCCGCCGGACTTTGTATTGCGGCATGGCCATATTGCATGTTCCACATATGACTCGACGTGCGTGGCCGGTTGCGCCGAACGGGCGGTCGCCAGCGCCCTTGCGTGTGAATGATGTGATCTCGTCGGCCGGTGGTTTCCGGTCGTGAATCCCGTGAAAATGACATGAACTGCGGTTTCTGTGAAATCACCTGTGGGTGGGGTAATCCACCCGACCGTGCGCCTGAATAGGGGCTACCTTCAAGTGGGGCGCTTGGCGGTGGCAGAGCGCCACTGGTGAAATCGAGAACACAAGGAGCATTCGGTGATCATCAATCGATGGGCGGCGCGAGCTGTTCTGATTGGCGCATTGGCTATGCCCGGCATGGTGGGCACTGCCCATGCGGCGACACTCGCCGATAACCCGGGGCACAACGATGTCGTGGCAAGCAACCTGATGGGCAACGCGAACAACGTCAAGGTCTCGAACCTGCTCGCCGACGCCGACAAGATCAAGGTTGTCAACTCGCACGCCAACCACAACAACACGGCGGTCGAGAACCAGCACGCGGACGCCAACACGACCGTGGTGGGCAACAGCCACGCCGACCACAACGACACCGCTGTCGGAAATGATCACGCGAACGCGAACTCGACCGAAGTCGCCAACAGCCACGCCGACCACAACAACGCGGCCGTCGCAAATGATCACGCCGACCACAACTCGGCGTACGTCGGCAACACGCACGCCAACGGCAACAACTCGGCCGTGGCGAATGATCATGCGGACGACAACAACACGTCGGTCAGCAATTCGCATGCCAACGGCAACGACACGGCCGTGGCAAACGATCATGCCAACCACAACGACGTGGTGGTCGGCAACGACCACTCGAACCACAACAACACCGCGGTCGACAACGACGATGCCAACCACAACACGGCCGTGGTGAGCAACCAGTCGTCCAACCACAACAACACGGCGGTGGACAACAGCGCCGCCGACCACACCACGACGGTGGTGAGCAACACCGCCAGCAACGGCAACGACACTGCGGTGTCCAACGCCCACGCCAGCGGCTCCACCACGGTGGTGAGCAACAACAACAGCAACAACAACAGCACGTCTGTCGGCAACAGCGGTGCTGGCAACAGCACGACTGTTGTTGCCAACAACAGCGACAGCAACTCGACGTCGGTGACCAACAACGGCAACGGCAACACTGTCGTGGTCACCAACAACGGCTGACAAACGCATACCAGACTGCGTGTCGACGAACGGGACCGGGTGGCCGGTCCCGTTCGCGTTACACGATACGGTGACGTGCTCGCCGGTCGTGTTCGCATTTCCCCAGAACGTGTGTCACGAAGCGTGTGCGCAGTTTCCCAGTCGAGTGAACAGTGGCCGAGTTGTTTTGGTTGTGACCACGGGATCGGTACTGTTTTCCCGCGTTGCGGGTCGTGATTTCCCCGATCCGGCTCTGTTGTCGTTTGTGAAAGGTTTCTCATGCCTGCGAAGAAGCGTTTTATTGTGCTGGGTGCCGCAATGGCGGCTTTGCTGTGCCAGGCGGGCACCGCGTACGCGGATCGCGACGAGGACGTGCTCAGCGGTTTCGACGGTGACGCACCGCTGGTCAGCAACGTCAGTGTGCTGCCGGTCCAGATGTGCGGCAGCGGTGTGTTCGTCGACGGTCTCAACGACGTGCCGAACGACGTCAAGATGGGCAACTGCACCAACGCCCCGGTCGGAAACCCGCTGCAGCAGCTGATCACCAACAGCACCATCGGGCACTGATCCACTGGTTGCCTGTGCTGTGCGGGCTGTCGGGGGCCCGCACAGCTACTTGGTCGGTGGGCTGGGTCGGGCGGCCGGGTCGGGAGTCTGCGAGATGCGGACGTGGTCACCCCGATGTGCCTCCATCACCGCGCGCCAGATCGTGGCGGGTTCGCCGAGCGCCGTTATGTCCTTGCCCTCCTTGTTCTTCAACGGCATGATCTTGTCGGCGCCGATCCACACCGCGGTCGCGATGTCCTTGGTGTACCCCGTCATCCAGGCCTTCGCCGTGGCGCCCTCGTCGCCGTACGACCGTGTGCCCGGCCGGATGACAGCGCTCTGCCCGTTGGCCAGCGGAGTCGAGAACAGGCTGGACGTCACCATGCCCGCGATCTTCGGCGCGATCGCCTGCGCCAGCGAAAGCTTCGCGTTGTAGCGGACGTGGCCCTCGATGTCCTCGACCCGGTTGACGAAGTGTGCGTTGGTGCGGACGCCGTCGGCGGCCAGCGTGGCGTACGCGCGAGCCATGTCGATCGTGCGGACCCGTGTCGTGCCAGCGCCGACGGCGATCCGGGTGTCGGGAACCTTGCCCGCGGCCTCGGTCAGCGTCGGCCTGCCACGCAGTTCACGGGGGATGCCCAGCTCGTACGCGGCGTCGGCGACCGCATCCGTGCCCACCTTGGACGCCAGCGCTGCCGACGCGGTGTTCACCTGGAGGTGCAGGGAAGCGCGCACATCGCACGGTGAACACCGCACACCGGCTGGGTTCTGGAACGGAATGCCGTCGACCATCCGCGACGAACCGCCGTCCAGCGGAGTATCCAGCCGGTAACCCGAGCGCAGGGCGGCGACCGCCACGAACGTGCCGAACGTGGTCCCGCCTTCCTGCGGGGACTGCGCGTAGTCCAGGCCGACTCCGTTGCCGCCGCCGTGATACGCCAGCACACCGCCGGACTGGGGATCGATGGACACGACGGACGCGCGCAGGGTGGCGGGCTGACCGGCCATCACCGTCGCCATCGCCTGTTCGGCGCTGGTCTGGGTGTCCCGGCCGATCGTGGTGACCACGCGGTATCCGCGTTGGTGCAGTTCGTCCCTGCGCAGATCGGCGAGCTCCTCCAGTTCGGCGAGGACCTGGTTCTGGATCTGCGTCCGCGCCGAGCTCGGCGACGCGTCCCGCGGCAACGTGGCCGGGAACCTCAGCGAGGCACGGTCGGCCAGCCAGCCCTGCCCGCTCATCTGGTCCAGCACGAAGTTCCACCGCCGCTCGGCGTTCTCCCTGTCCACATCCGGGTCCCAGTACGTCGGTCGCTGGATCACCCCGGCCAGCAGCGCCGCCTCGGACACGGTGAGCTGCTGCACGTTCTTGCCGAAGTACGCCTGCGCGGCGGCCTGGATACCGTTTGCGCCGCGTCCGAAGTAGACGGTGTTGAGGTACGCGGTGAGCAGGTCCCTCTTGTCGAACGTGTCGGCCATCTTCTTGGCGAGCACCAGTTCGCGCCACTTGCGTTCGAAGGACTGCTGCTCGTTGCCGGTCGCCTTCTTGACGTACTGCTGCGTGATGGTCGAGCCGCCGCCGGACGCCCCGGTCACGTTGTTCCACACCGCGCGCACGATGCCGGTGAGGTCGAATCCCGAGTTGTCCCAGTACGAGTTGTCCTCGGCCGCCAGCACTGCCCGCTGCACGTGCTCCGGGATGTCCTGGAACCGGACCGACGACCGGTTGCCGCTCTTCGGCGAGATCCGGGCCAGCTCGGTCCTGCCGTCGGAGAAGTACAACGTGATCGTCTGGTTCTGACTGGCCGCGATCTGCGCCGGGTCGGGCACCTCCCATAACGAGTAGCTGTGGCGGAACGCGACCAGCGGCGCGGCGATCGACAGGAAGACCAGGAAGTAGACGGTCCTGCGTACCCAGCCCCACACGTTATGGCACTCCCCGGAGTTGATCGACTACATGGTGTCGATCCGTTACACGCCGGGGTGCGCCGGAAGGTTGACTGCTTTACGCCAAATCGAGCTTGAGCAGCGCGTTCTCCACGACCTCCGGCATGCCCGGGTGTATCCAGTACTGCCCGCGTGCCATCTCGTGCGCGGGCAGGCCGAAGCTCATCGCCTGGATCAACGGCTGGATCACGCTGGCCGCCTGCGGGCCCATGATGTGCGCGCCGAGCAGCTGCCCGGTGGCCGGGTCGGCCAGCAGCTTCACGAACCCGGTCGTGTCCTCCATCGCCCAGCCGTAGGCGATGTCCGAGTAGTTCTGCACGGCCACCACATAGCGCTGGTTGCTCGCCGCGGCCTCCCGCTCGGTCAGGCCGACCGAGGCGATCTGCGGCGAGGTGAACACCGCGTGCGGCACGAACCGGTGGTCGGCTTTGTGGAGGTCCTCCGGGTTCAGGAGGTTGTGCTGCACGATCCGGGCCTCGTGGTTGGCCACGTGCTTGAGCTCGTAGGGCGAGCTGAGGTCGCCGAGCGCGTACACGCCGTCCACTGTGGTCTGTTGGAAGTCGTCGACGACGACGTGTCCGGTCGGCCCGGTCGCGATGCCACCGGCGGTGGTGTCCAGGATGTCGGAGTTCGGCGTGCGCCCGACCGCCACCAGCAGTACGTCGGATTCGACGGTCTCGGCGCCGGACGGACCTTCCAGGTGCAGCCGCACCACCGCGCCGTCCCGTTCGGCGCGGACGGTCTTGCGGTCCAGCCGCACGTCCCACCGCGCCGCGGCCACCTCGGTGAACCGCTGCGAGAGCTCGTCGTCCTCGCTGCGCAACAGCGCGCCGGAACGGGCGACCACCGTGACGTCGACGCCGTAGGAGGAGAACACGTGCGCGAACTCGGCGGCGATGAAACCGCTGCCGAGGATGGTCAGCTTCCTGGGCAACGCGTCCAGTCGCATGATCGTGTCGCTGGTCTCGTAGCCGACGTCGGCAAGGCCCGGCACGTCCGGGGCGACCACGCGGCCGCCCGCGGCCAGCACGAACTTCGGGGCGGTGATGGTCTCGCGGGTGCCGTCCGGCAGCGTCACCTCAAGGACCTTGGGCGCGGTGAACCGGCCGACGCCCTCGTAGACGGTGACGTTGGCGTTGTCCTCGTGGTTGCGGCGGTACTCGCGGCCACCGGCGGCGATCGGGTCGATCCGGCCGAAGATCCGGTCGCGGATGTCGGTCCAGCGCACGCCGTCCAGCGTCTCGTCGACACCGAGCCGCGAGCTCGCGGCAGGCGTGGCGGCCAGGTCCGCGGTGTGCACGAACATCTTCGTCGGGATGCAGCCGACGTTCAGGCACGTGCCACCGAACGTGCCCTTCTCCACAATGGCCACATTCCAGTCCCTGAACCGCTGGTCAAGGATGGAGTTGCCGGAGCCGGTACCGACTATCACCAGATCAAAGGTCCGCACGGTGACAGTCAACAGCACCCCACCGAGAGATGTTCCCAGCTAAACCCTCGTGAGTGTTTAGGCCAGTTAGAACCGGCCTAAACACTCACGAGGCTTTCAGTGCTGGTAGGTGGGCACGATGATCGCTCGCGCCAGCGTGTGGAACGCCAGGTTGAAGCTCACGTACGCGGCTGACGCGCTCTCGTCGACGCCCAGCTTCTCCTGGTCGACGGCGTGCACGACGAAGAAGTACCGGTGCACCTGGTCACCGGCGGGCGGCGCGGCACCGTCGAACTTGTGGTTGCCGAAGTCGTTGCGCGTGTGGAACGCGCCTTCCGGCAGCGTGGCGTCGCTCTCGCCGGCACCGGTGTCCAGCGAGGTCACCGAGACGGGCAGGTCGATCGCCAGCCAGTGCCAGAAACCCGACGGGGTCGGCGCGTCCGGGTCGAAACAGGTCACCACGAAGCTCTTGGTGTCCGACGGGAAACCCGACCAGCTCAGCTGGGGAGAGGTGTTGCCGCCGTCGAACACCTGTGCCTCGCCAAGCTGCTGGCCGCCGGTCACGTCGCTCGACGACGCCGTGAACGACCGTACTGTGGGCAGCAGGTCGTACGGGTCGGGCGTGACAGGGCGCTCCAGGCTCATGTTGCTCTACCTCCGGTAGTGGGCTCACTGATGTGACTGTCAGGGACAACCCTGGTCTTTGCCGGGTATGCGGTCCAGTCGGCCACCTTGGTGTCCGTTTCCGCGTACGTTGGCGTTAACCACAGGGAGAGGTTTACCACCGTGACTGAGTCCGACGTCCAACAGTCGTCACCGCGCGTCCGATTCCCCGGGATCAGTCCACGCGCCTACGAACACCCCGCCGACAAGGGGGCCATGGCCACGCTGCGCGCTGTGCCCGGCGTGGCCGACGTGCTCAAGACGCTCAACGGTCTGTTCAACGAGCGGGCTGAGCGTTTGATGGCGGTAGCTTCCTTCGTGCGGGTCGGCCCGTCGCAGTACCCGGTCATCGACCGGGTCCGCAACGAGGCGGCCGAGATCCTCGACCTCGAGACCGTTCCCAAGCTGTACATCGCCCGCGACCCGCGGGTGTTCGCCCAGACCAGGGGCATCGACGAGCCGTTCATCGTCATCTCGTCCGGCATGGTCGAGCTGCTCGACACCGAGGCGCTGCGCTTTGTCATCGGGCACGAGATGGGGCACGTGCTGTCCGGGCACGCGGTGCTGCTGACGCTGCTCGACCGGCTGCTCAAGCTGCAGCGCTCCGTCGCGTGGGTGCCGCTCGGTGTGATCGGGCTGCGCGCGGTGATCGCGGCGCTGTACGAGTGGCAGCGCAAGGCCGAGCTGAGCTGTGACCGGGCCGGTCTGCTGGTCGGCCAGGACCCGCAGGCGGCGCTGCGGGCGCACATGTACTTCGCCGGTGCCACCGACCTGTCGCAGATCGACATCCCGGCGTTCCTCGAGCAGGCCAAGGAGTACGAGGACGTCGAGGACATCCGCGACAGCATCATCAAGCTGCTGGCCGTCGAGCAGGAGACGCACCCGTTCGCGGTCGTGCGTGCCTCGCAGTTGCAGCGCTGGGCGGCATCGGAGGAATACCGCGCCATCCTCACCGGCGAGTACAAGCGCCGGGACGCCCAGGACGACGGCAACCCGCTGAACGAGGACATCCAAGGGGCCGCGAAGTCCTACAAGGACTCGTGGAACAGCTCCACCGACCCGCTGGTGAAGGTCTTCAGCGACGTCGGCGGCGCGCTGTCCGGTGTCGCGGACAAGGTCTTCAGCGGCTTCCGCCGCCGCCCGTCGGACGACCAGAACAACGACGACGACAACGGCGGCAACAACGGCGGCGGCGACAAGAAGTAACCGTCAGGTACCCGTAGACGAGAAATGCATCAGGTCCTTGGGCGTGCGCCACGTGCCGCCCCAGGTCCAGCCGATCGAGGCGAACGCCCGCTCGGCGGTGTCACCGGCCCGGATCATCCCTGGCCGGACTCTCCCCCGGTCCAGGTAGGCAGAGGCGAGCTCGGGCAACACGAGCTCGCCTTTGCTGTACGGGTTGCAGAACGGGTTGAGGTCGACCGCGAGGCCGTACGCGTGCGCCGACCAGCTCGTCTGGCCGCGGGCGGGCCTGCAGACGAACGCGGCCGTGGAGTTGCCGTCGCCGGTCGGTGGCGCGTCGAGCTCGGCAGGCGCGGTCACCCGCATCTCCTCGAGCGGGAACTTCGCTTCGTAGAGCTTCGCGAACACGCCCGTGACCTGCTGGGCGACCTTGGTGTTCACGATCATCTCGCCGGTGTGCGGGCGGCCGTCGAAGCCCCAGAACGACATCGTCAGATACCGCAGGTCGTCCTTGCCGACGGGGCAGCTTGCCTGCCAGGTGCTGCGGGCGAGGACTTCGGGCGGGATGGGCACGATGGTGGATTTGTACGTGCCGTCCGCCGGTGGCGGTAGGACGTCCTTTGTCGGCAATGACCGATTCACCAGTTCGGGCGGTGTCGGCCGGATCTCGCCGAACCCGTCGGCCCGTTTCGGCAGCGGAGTGCGCCCGACCTCCCAGACCGGTGTGGCCGGGGTGGTCGGCGGTGATGTCGTTTTCGGCGCTGATTGCGTTGTGGCCGTTGATGTCTGGGCCGTCGTCGTGGTTGTCGTCGGTGGTGGCGCAGACGGCTGCGCGGCAGGTTGCGCACTGCATCCGGCCACCAGCAACAAGATCAGCAACAATCTCCGCACCCCTCCAGCTAATCACGAGTCAAGTCCACCCGATTCAGTGACAGCGCGTTGATCACTTCTCACATACCGTTGACCCCGTCTCATTTCGGAGTCGGAGGGAGCACGCCATGGGGGACAAACTCAGAGTCGGCCGCGCGCTGGCGGTGGTGTGCCTCCTCGCCGGTCTGGTCGCGGCCGCTGTGCCCGCGTCAGCCGACGTCCGGATCGTCGGCGGTGAAAGGGCGAGCACGCAGGACTACCCGTTCGCCGTCTACCTCGCGCAGCCCGACGGCTTCCAGTTCTGCGGTGGCACGCTGGCCACGCAGGAGAAGGTCATCACGGCCGCGCACTGCGTCAAAGGCCAGACACCGACCGAGGTCTTCGTGGTCGCCGGGCGTGACGACAAGAAGAGCACCTCCGCAGGTGTGATGGTGCCGGTGAAGGCGATCTGGGTGCACCCCAAGTACACCGACGCGCTGGTCGGCAACGACGCCGCAGTGCTCACGCTGGGCAAGCGGATCACCAAGTACGCACCGCTGCCGATCGCCACGTCCGACGACGAGTGGGCCTACGAGCCGGACACCAAGGCGACCATTCTCGGCTGGGGCCGGACGGCCTCGGGCGGGCAGACCTCGCAGTACCTGCTCAAGGCGGACGTGCCGATCGTGTCCGACTCGAGCTGCAAGGAGTCGTTCACCAAGTACAACGCGGACGCCATGGTGTGCGCGGGTTACTCCCAAGGTGGGATAGACGGCTGCCAGGGCGACTCCGGCGGCCCACTGGTCGCACACGGGCGACTGCTCGGGATCTCCTCGTGGGGCGAGGGCTGCGGGCTGCCGAACAAGCCGGGCGTCTACACCCGCGTGATGTCCTACTACCCGGAGCTGATGCAGCAGCTCAAGTCGCCAACGCGACTGGCACCCTTGGGCGGGTGATCACCACTGAGGACTGGGAGAACCGCGTCGCCGCGCTCTGGGCGACGCTGGAGGACCACGACGAAGCCGAGTTCAGGGCCCGAATCGAGGCCCTGGTGGGCGAGCTGCCGCCGGACAGCCCGGTCGGTGCGTTCGAGCTGGCGTGCGCGAACGACTCGACCGGACTGCCCGAGCGGGCCGAGCCGCTCTACCGCAAGGCGCTCGACTCCGGCCTGAGCGGCTACCGGCGGCGCCGCGCCTTGATCCAGTTGGCCAGCACGCTGCGCAACCTCGGTCGTCCCGAGGAAAGCGTGGCGTTGCTCAGCGCCGAACGCGGGCAGGTGGACCCGGACGAGTCAGTGGCGACGCTGGACGACGCGCTGGACGCGTTCCTGGCGCTGGCCCTGATCGACACCGGCAGGGAACGGGAGGCCGCCGGGCTGGCGCTGGCCGCGTTGGCCAAGCACCTGCCCCGGTACAACCGTTCACTCGGCTACTACGCCACTCACCTCTGAGCGGCGTCCGGTGGGGCGCAGCGGACGATCACGTCGATGGCCTTGTCGATGTCGGACTCGGTGAGGTCCGCGCGTGCGGTCAGCCGCAGCCGCGCGATCTTGTCCGGCACCGACGGCGGCCGGAAGCAACCGACCCACACCCCGGCGGAGCGGCACTCCTCGGACCACTCGTAGGCGGACGCCGGGGTCGGTGCCTGCACCGAGATCACCGCGGCGTCCGGCTTGGAGACCCGGAAACCGGCTTCCCGCAAGCGCATCGCCAACGTCATCGCGTTGTCCCGCACTCGCTCGGCCCGCTGGGGCTCCTCCTTGAGCGCGTTCAGCGCGGCCAGCGCCGCCGCCGCACTGGCCGGTGCGAGGCCGGTGTCGAAGATGAACGTGCGCGCGGTCTCCATCAGATGACGGATCACGCGGCGCGGTCCGAGCACGGCGCCGCCTTGCGCGCCAAGGGATTTCGACAACGTGATGGTGGTGATCACGTTCGGTTCCTTGATCAGCCCGGCTTCCGCGACCGCGCCTCGGCCACCGTCACCGAGAACACCGAAACCGTGGGCGTCGTCGATGAGCAGACCCGCGTTGTGCTCACGGCACGCCTCGGCGAGCGTGGGCAGCGGCGCGAGGTCTCCGTCTACTGAGAACACCGAATCGGTGACGACCAACGCGTGCTCGGTGCGGCGGGTCGCCAGCGCACGCTTGGTCGCTTGCGTGTCGCCGTGGTCCATAACGGCGATATCCGCACGTGAGAGACGGCAGCCGTCGATCAGGGACGCGTGGATGTGGGCGTCGGTAACGATTGCCGAACCTTTTCCGGACAGCGCGGTGATCGCCCCGAGGTTCGCCGCGAAACCGGACGAGAACACCAAAGCCGCTTGCGCGCCACAGAAGGACGCGAGCGCGTGCTCCAGTTCGATGTGCAGTTCGGTCGTCCCCGTGACCAACCGCGACGCGGTCGATCCCGCGCCCCAACGCAGCGCCGCAGCCGCCGCGGCGCCGCTCACCCGCTTGTCCCTGCTGAGACCCAGGTAGTCGTTCCCGGCGAGGTCGAGCAGTGCGTCGTCGGCCCTGCGCGGGCGGAGTTGCCTGGTCAGACCCGCTCGGCGGCGCTCGTCCGCGCGTGCGTCGATCCAGTCGAAGACCTGCTCGCCCGTTGCTGTCACACACGGGAGTGTCGCATCGCAAGTGCCTGGGGTGAGCAAGGGAGGTGGGAAGCGTCACGGTACGGTCGCCGGGTGAGCGCAGGAATCAGCTTTGTCGGAGCGGGTCCGGGGGCCACGGATCTGATCACCGTTCGAGGCGCTCGCCGGATCGGCGAGGCCGACGTGGTGGTGTGGACACCGAGCATCATCGATGCCGGATGGGTGCGTGAGAACGCGAAACCCGAGGCCGAACTGATCGACCTGGCCCGGCACACCGACGACGAGATCGTCGAGGTCTACCGGCGGGCGGTACGGGACAAGCTCCGCGTGGCCCGTCTGTTCCCCGGCGACCCGGCCACCTGGAGCGGCCTGCGGGCGCAGTTGGACGTCTGCGCGCGGGTCGGACTGCCCGCCGACGTCGTCGCCGGAGTCTCGCCGATGTCGGCCGCGGCGGTGTCGGTCGGTGTCTCGCTGACCGAGCCGGACTTCGCGGACTCGGTGATCATGGCAGGCCAGGAAACCACCGGCATGCCCGACCTGACGCAGATCAAGGAATTCGCCCAGTTCGGCACCACGATGGCGGTCCTCGTCCCGGCGGCACGCGCGGCGGAACTCGCGGATGCCCTGCGCGCGGGCGGTTACGACGACACGACGCCCGTCCTGGCCGCGTACAAGGTGAGCTGGCCGGACGAGATCGTCGTCCGCACGACGATCGGCGAACTCGTCGCGACGGTGAAACAGCACCGGCTCTGGCGCCACACCCTGTTCGTGGTCGGCGGCGCGGTACGCGCGGGCAAGACCCGCCCGGCAGCGGGCGAGACGCCCCGCCGTCCGGAAAGCGTGGCCCGCTGGTCCCGCACGCGCAGCCGGTCCAGTTGGCGCGCGGACGCCAACCGTTCGGTCACGGCCACCGCTCAGGAAAAACCAGCCGAGGAACCCGAGCAGTCCGAGAAACCCCAACGGGTCACGGCTGTGGTGCCCCAACCGGCGAAGAAGCCCGTCCCGCAGCCGAAAGCAGCGGCAGCGGCCAGCACAGCCACGAAATCCGTGACAGCACAGGCGAAGAAGCCCGCGGCAACACCCGCGGCGGCGGCGAAGGCGGCCGCGAAGCAGCCAGTGAAGAACACCGCGAAGACGACGGCGAAGGCAGCGACCCCGAAACCGGCGGGGACAAGGACAGCGGGCTCGAAAACCACGGGCACGAAAACCACCGGCAAGAAGACAACGCGCACGCAGCCTCAGCGGCCCCGTCGGACCGGCTGACCATGGCGGACTACGCGCCGATGCCCACCGACTGGGAGCGTGGCCTCGCGGTCGTGGCACACCCGGACGACCTGGAATACGGCGCCTCGGCGGCGATCGCCCAGTGGGTGGACGAGGGCAAGACGTTCGGCTACGTCCTCGCCAGCCGAGGTGAGGCAGGGATCGACGGAATATCCCCGCAGGACTGCGGCCTGCTGCGGGAACGCGAGCAGATCGAGGCAGCCAGGATCGTCGGTGTGTCCGAAGTGGAGTTCCTGGACCACAGGGACGGCGTGATCGAGTACGGCCTCCCACTGCGCAGGGACCTGGCGGCGGCGATCCGCAGGCACCGGCCGGACCTGGTGGTCACCCTGCACTACGGCCCGTCGTGGCCGGGCGGCGCCCGCAACTCCCCGGACCACCGCAACGTCGGCGAAGCCCTGCTCGACGCGGTCGGCGACGCGGGCAACCGCTGGATCTTCCCGGAACTGGGCCTGGAACCGTGGAACGGCGTCCGCTGGGTGGCGGTGGCCGGGACACCGGAAGCGACACACGCGGTGAACGTGGAATCCAGCTTGGACAGGGGAGTCGCCTCCCTTGAGGCGCACCGCGCCTATCTCCACGGCCTCGGCGAGGGCCCGATGTCCGATGCGGACACCTTCCTCCGGCAGGCGGCGACGCAGGCGGGCGAGCGGTTCGGCGGAAAGCTCGCAGTCCCGTTCGACCTGCGCCCGGCATAGCTGTGCTGGCCGCAACCAAGGCGGCCTTCGGTGCGCGAAACGCACCAAAGGCCACATTGGTTGCACACCAGAACCCCATGCAGCGGAGCAGAGCTAGGCCCGGAACGGTCCGGTCACCTCGTAGGTGATCCCGCCGCTGCTGCTGCCGGAAGTCCCGCGCTGGGACGAGAAGTACAGCCGCTTTCCGTTGGGGGAGAAGGCAGGGCCGGTGATCTCGGAGCCGCTCTGCCCGGTGATCCGCAGGAACGGGGCGACAATGGCGTTCGGGGTGATGATGCAGATCTCCATGTTGCCGCCGTCCTCGGCGACGAAGAGATCGCCGCCGCTCGACCGGGTGACGTTGTCGACGCCGGTCAACGGCGGAGTCCCCGGGCTGACCAGCGAATCGTCGTAGGTCAAGCTGATCGAGCTGTTCACCGCGTCATAGGCCCACACTCGGTTGTCGCCCTTGGTGGTGAACCAGCAAACCCCGGCGGCGTAATAACATCCCTCGCCGCCGTTGAACCGTTTGGCGCCGGAGACCTGGCTGCGAGTCGCGGTCGGGCTGCCGTCCGGATCCGGAACCTGTTGCCACGTAACCGGACCGCTGGTCTGCGACGTGGCGCCGACCATCACTTCGAGCCTGCCCGCGGACAGGTCGCCCCACGTGGTGGGGATGAACCGGTAGAAGCAGCCATCCGAGACGTCCTCGGTCAGGTAGACGACCTTCCGGTCAGGATCGGCGGCACAGGCCTCGTGCTTGAACCGCCCCATGGCCGGGTGGCGAACCGCGGCCTTCACGCCCCACGGATCGGTCTCATACACATAGCCCCGATCAACCTCTTCACAGGACAGCCACGTGTTCCACGGAGTTGCCCCGCCCGCGCAGTTCACGTTCGTCGCCGACAACGTGCGGTAGGCCCCGACGATGTTGCCGCCACTGTCGAACTTGATCGACCCGACGCCGCCCGTGATGGCGACCTCGCTGTTGGAGGTGTAGATCCATCCGGTCCCGTCGGCGAAACAAGCCCCGCCGTCCGGCGCCGGATGCCATGTGTAGGACGTGCCCGCGACACGCTGCCCGGTGCGCGCGACCACTCGGCTGGTGAATCCACTGGGCAGCATCAGGCCGTTCGTGTCTGCCGCCTGCAACGGCCCGTAGGGGCTCGGTCCGGGCTGTGCGGTGGCGGCGAAGGCGTCATGCCAGGACGCTCCGCCGAACGCGGCGGCAGCGGCTCCGACAACTCCCACTCTTAAGAAGTCTCGACGTTCCACTGGTGAACACATCCGTTCGCGGTGGGTGCAAGGTCAGTCGCAACGAGTAAACGAGACTAATCCGGGCCGGTGACGTATACCCCAACACCCGGCGAATCAGGCTGGACAAAGCTGCTTGGATGAACTCATGATCAAACCTGTCGCCGTGATCACCGGCGCCGCGCAAGGAATCGGCCTGGAGGTAGCCCGGACACTGGCCGAACGCGGCTACGCGACCGTACGCACCGACCTGCGGAAACCCGAAGAACCCGGCGCGCTCGCGATAGCCGGGGATGTCAGCGATCCGTCGGATGTGGCCGCGCTGGCGCAGCAGGTCCGTGCCGAGTTCGGCCGGGTCGACGTGCTCGTGAACAACGCGGGCGTATCGCTGCTTCAGCCTGCGGAGGACACGACCGTCGAGCAGTGGCGCAGGGTGCTCGAGGTGAACCTGACCGGTCCGTTCCTGCTCAGCCAGGAGTTCGGCAGGGACATGCTGGCCGCGGGTGCGGGCTCGATCGTGAACATCGCCTCGGTCGCCGGTCTGCGGGGATTCTCCGACCGTGCCGCGTACACCACCAGCAAGCACGGTCTGATCGGGCTGACCAGGACTCTCGCGGCGGAGTGGGGCGGCAGGGGAGTGCGGGTCAACGCCGTCTGCCCGGCGTGGGTCAAGACCGAGATGGACGTGGCCGACCAGGCCAGCGGCGGCTACACCGACGACGACATCGTCGGCCAGGTCCCGATGGGACGCTTCGCCGCGCCCGGTGACATCGCCTCGGCCGTGGCGTTCCTGGCCGACCCCGCGCTGTCCGGATACATCAACGGTGTCGCGCTTCCGGTCGACGGCGGCTGGACGTCGGACGGCAGTTGGACCTCGCTGCGCCTGCGCAAGCGATAAGTCACTTGGCAGGCAGGATCGGCACGTCGTAGGCGGCGATATCCCGATCCGCGGTCACCAGCGTCAGACCCTCGCACCGTGCCTGAGCAATCAGCAACCGGTCAAAGGGATCCTTGTGATGCAACGGCAGTTGGCCTGCTTCGACGCCGTGTCGGATAGTGACCGGCAGCTCGGTGAACCCGGACCGCTCGACCTGCGCTTCCAGATCGTCGGGTGCTTCGAGTTTGCCGAGCGCTTGCTTGGTGGCGATCTCGAACGCGCTCACTGGCGACACGTTGACACCCTCGCTCGACATGAGCAGGTTGGTGACGCCGGGAGTGAGGCGCGGATCGTCGAACAGCCACCACAGCAGTACATGTGTGTCGAGAAGGATCATGAGTTCGGTTCGGCCGGGTCGCCCGAGTAGAAGAGCTCGATGAGTTCCTCGGGTGTCTCGTCGAAGTCTGGCGCGATCCATCCCTTGCCCTTCCATGCGCCAGGCTGGCGGCGAACCGCAGGGCGCTGGACCGGAACAAGGCGGGCGATCGGGGTGCCGTTGCGTGCGATGATCACGTCTTCACCCTGTACTGCCTGGTCAAGCAGTTGGGAAAGGCGTGTCTTCGCTTCGTAGACGTTCACCTGCGTGCTCATGTGCCAAGAATAGCACACGGCTTGGTCTAGTCTGACCAACCAAACGCTTGGGAGCGATCGGTTATGACGATTGACTGGCCAGCCAGGCGTCAACCTCGGTCAGCGCCTTGGTCCGGGCTGGCTCGGCGGACAGGAACAGGTCGTGCAGGCCGTCGGGGATCGCCACGACAGTGACGTCCCGGCCGAGCTTCGGCGCGAATTTCACCATGTCGGCGACGTCGAGGACGGTGTCGGCGGTCATCGCGGCCGGTGTCCACTCCTTGGTGTGCAGCAGGCTGCGGCCGGAGTGCATGACCAGCACGGGAACTCGGATGTCCAGCCCGGCCTGCAACCTGGCCTGGCCGATCCGGACCGCCCGCAGCCAGCCCATCAGCACGGGGAACGCGTTGAGCGGCTTGAGTTTGAGGTCGAACTCCCACTCGCCGTGGTGGCCCTTGTGGATGCTCTGGCCGTATACGCCGCCGAGTCCCTTGCGCAACTCCAGCTTCGAGAAGAAGAGGCCGAACGACTTGATCAGGACCGTGCCGACGGTCCTGGCGGGCCACGGCTCGGCCAGCTCGAACCACGGGCTGTTGAGCACGAGCCCGTCGACCGGGAGGTCCTTGCGGGCGTCCAGCCACAACGGCGTGATCAGGCCGCCGGTGGAATGCCCCATTACGGTGAAGCGTGTGTGGCCGTCCCCTCGGACCATCTCGGCGGCCGCGTCCAGTTCCTCGTAGTACAGGCTGAGGTCGAGGATGAAGTGCGGGAGGTCGCCCTCGCGCAGTGAGCGTCCGCTGTGGCGCAGGTCGACGGCGTAGAAGTCGTATCCCTGCTCGGTGAAGTGCTCGGCGACGTGCCGCTGGAAGAAGTAGTCGGCGAACCCGTGCACGTAGAGAATCGCGCCGCGCGCCGTGCCGTCGGCCGGCACCCGCACCAGGGTCGCGATGCTGCCGTTTCGCAGCGGCAGGGTGCGCGTGTCGAAGTCGTTGCTCACTTCGCGCACATTAGCGGGTGGTTGTGACGAATTCGACGGCCGTGGTGACGCGTGTCATCCGGTTGACCAGGGCATGCTGTCCGGCATGCACAACGAGCCGCACTATCTGGCCGGGCTGTCACTGGCCGGTCGCCGGGTTGTCGTCATCGGGGCGGGCACGGTCGCGCAGCGCCGTCTTCCCCGTCTCGTGTCCGCTGGCGCGCAGGTCGAGGTGGTGGCGCCGGAGGCGACACCGGCCGTCCAGGCGATGGCGGACAACGGCGAGATCACCTGGCACCAGCGGCCGTATCAGCACGGCGACCTCGTCGACGCCTGGTACGTGGTGAGTTGTGCGTCTGGTTCGGACGTCAACGCGGCGGTCTCGGCGGAGGCCGAAGAGGTCCGTGTGTTCTGTGTACGTGCCGACGCGGGCACCGAGGGGAGCGCGGTCACGCCCGCGGTGGGTGACCACGATGGTCTGCTCGTCGGCGTGCTCGCGGGCGGTGAGTACCGGCGCTCGGGCGCGGTGCGCGACGAACTGCTCGACGCGCTGCGCTCCGGTCGGATCGAGGCACGCCCGGCGGCCACGGAACTGCCCGGTGTCGCGCTGGTCGGCGGCGGCCCCGGCGATCCCGACCTGATCACCGTTCGCGGCCGCCGGTTGCTGTCGCGCGCGGATGTCGTTGTGGCAGACCGGCTTGCGCCTCGTGAACTGCTGGACGAACTGCCACCTCAGGTGGAGGTGGTCGACGCGGCGAAGATCCCGTACGGGCGCGCGGCGAGCCAGGACTTCATCAACCAGACCCTGGTGGAGAACGCGCTGGCCGGGAAGTTCGTGGTTCGCCTGAAAGGGGGCGATCCATACGTCTTCGGCCGCGGCTTCGAGGAGGTGATCGCGTGCGCCAAGGCGGGTGTCCCGGTCACCGTCGTTCCCGGCGTGACGTCGGCGTTCGCGGCCCCCGCGGTGGCCGGTGTCCCGGTCACGCACCGGGGCGTGGCGCACGAGGTCGTGGTGGTCTCCGGACACGTCGGACCGGGCGCGGATTCGTCCCTTGTGGACTGGTCGGCGATTGCCCGGCTGACCGGGACGATCGTGCTGCTGATGGGGGTGGAGCGGATCGGCGAGTTCGCCGCGGCGCTGCTCGCGGGCGGCCGTCCGGCCGACACCCCCGCCGCGGTCATCCAGGAGGCGACCACCCGAACTCAACGCGTGGTGAGGTCCACTTTGGACGCAGTCGCTGACGACGTCCGCGCCGCCGGGATCCGGCCACCGGCGATCATCGTCTTCGGCCCGGTCGCGGGCCTGTCCGAACTGGGCTGAGCCTGGAACGCAAGGGAGCCCCGGCCACGCACGGCCGGGGCTCCCCTTTGTGTCTGTCTTACTCTGTCCTACTCGGCGCCGACCTTGCGGCCGGTGCCGCGGTTGCCGTCACGCTTGCCGCGGAACGGACGGTTGCCGCCCTGAGTGGAGCCTTCGCGCTTGCGGTCGCCACCGGCGAACTTGCGCTCGCCGGAGAACTTCCGCTCACCCGAGAACTTGCGGGGACCGCCGCCGCTGCCCTTGAACCCGCCGGAACGGGGGCCCTTGGGACGGCGAGCCTCGATCACACGCTCCGGAACCGGCTCGCCACTGGGCGTGCGGGCACCGGTGATGCGGATCAGCTCAGCGTCACCAGGGCGGACACGGAGACTACGAGCGCGCACACCCGCGCGTTCGGTCATCCGGCGGACAGTGTTGCGCTGATCGGGCGTGATCAGCGTGACGACCGTGCCGGACTGGCCCGCACGTGCCGTGCGGCCCGCGCGGTGCAGGTAGTCCTTGGAGTCTGCGGGCGGGTCGACGTGCACGACCAGGCTGATGTCGTCGACGTGGATGCCGCGGGCGGCCACGTCCGTCGCGATCAGCACGGGCGTGTGGCCGTCCTTGAACTCGGCGAGCACGCGCGTGCGCGCGCCCTGAGCCTTGCCGCCGTGCAGCGCGCCCGCGTTGACGCCGATCGAGCGCAGGCGGGTGGCGAGCCGGTCCACGTGGTGCTTGGTGCGCACGAACATGATCGTGCGACCTTCGCGGGCGGCCATCTCGGCGACCACGGCAGGCTTGTCCTCGCGGGAGACCTGCAGCACGTGGTGGTCCATTGTGGTCACGCTGGCGGTCGCGGGCGCGACCGAGTGGGTGACCGGGTTCTTCATGTACTGCCTGATCAGCTGGTCCACGTCACCGTCGAGGGTGGCCGAGAACAGCAGGCGCTGACCGGTCGGGTCGGTCTGGTCCATGATCTCGCGGACCTGCGGCAGGAAGCCCATGTCCGCCATCTGGTCCGCTTCGTCGATCGCGGTGTACCGGATGTCGTGCAGGGTGACCGTGCCCTGGCGGACGTGGTCGGACAGTCGTCCCGGTGTGGCGATCAGCAGATCGACACCACGGCGCAACGCCTCCGCCTGCTTGACGAAGGACATTCCGCCGACTGCCGCACGGCACCACAGGCCGAGCGCGCGAGCGAGCGGCGACAGCGCGTCACTGACCTGCAGGGCCAGTTCCCGCGTCGGGACAAGGATGAGCGCACGCGGCCGCTTGGGCTTGGCGCGCCCACCATCCAGTTGCGACAGCAGAGCCAGACCGAAGGCAAGGGTCTTGCCCGAGCCGGTCTGAGCCCGGCCGAGCACGTCCTTGCCCGCGAGTGCGTCGGGCAGGGTGGCTGACTGGATGGGGAATGGTTCGGCGATTCCGGCCTCGAGGAGGGCGGTGAGCAATGGCTGGGGCAGGCCCAACTGGTCGAACTTCGGTGACACGAAGACCTCTCGGGAAGTGGCACGTCCCGAGCAGGTATTTCCAGCCGGACGAGCCCGGCGCACGGATGCGCCGCATGGATTGGGGAGTTCCGCGGCCAGTGTGGCCGCTCCTAGTACTGATCAGCTTACCTGAAGGCCAACCCGCGCTTCGAACCGATTAGTCCCGGCTGTGACGTAGCGAACTCCGGGCCTTTCCGGTGAACCAGTTCCGGGTGGACGCGCACAACCGGAACACGCGATTTCACGGTGCGACAGTACCTGCTCAGATCACCAGTTCGAGCGCGTTCGGCCCGGTCTGTTCGAGCCGGAGATCCGCTTTGGCCGCAACGGTTGTCATCTTGCGGAGGGTGTCCGGTTCGCCGGGCGCACACGCCAGCGCCCGTGCCAGTTTGCCTTTGTGCGCCTTGTTGAAATGCGTCACCGCGAGCCTGCGCCCGCCGGTCTCCTCACTCACGACACGAACCGTCACCGCGCCGGGAATCTTGGCCAACCCGGCATACGGCCCGGAACGCATGTCGACAACCAGACCCGTGAGCCCGGCGAGAACAGGCTCAAGAACCGGCCGCCACAGCGCGCCGAGCGGACCGGTACCGGGAATCGTGCTCGACGCCGACAGGCGATACGCGGGTACGAGATCGTCCGCGCGCACCAGACCGAACAACGCGGACGCGACGGCCAACCGCCCGGTGGCACGCCTGTGTTCGGCCGGTTTCATGCCCGCGACGTCCAACGCGTCGTAGAGCACGCCGGTATACCGCGACAAGGCGGGCATCGTCGGCGACGACCGCACCGCGGCGTTGCGCGCCACCTCGCCCGACTGGCGCTCGGACAGCCCGAGCGCGGCCAGGCTGGCGGGCACGTCGGCGGCGAGGTCGGCCAGCGCCGACACCAGCTTCTCCCGGACGGGCTCCAGTTCGGGGAAGGACAACGCGGCCAGGTCGAGCGCGGGGCCGTTGCCGCCCTCGGCCTTGGTCTCCGACGGCGGAAGCAGCACGAGCACGACCGCGGAGTTTACGTCAGTGCTCCTCCCCGGCCACGCAGAACACGTTCCCAGCCGGGTCGGCCAGCACGGTCCACGCCAGCCCCGGCACCTTCTGCTCGTCCACGATCGTGGCGCCCAGCCCGATCAGCCGGTCGACCTCCACCGCCCGGTCCGCGGTGTGCAGGTCGAGATGGACCCTGTTCTTGCCGCCGAGTTCGTGCTGCGCGCGCTGCAGGCCGAGCGAGACGCCCGACTCGTCCCACGGCGCCAGCATCACGAAGTAGCCCTCGTAGTCGTTGGCCACCGTGGTGCCGAGTGTCGCCGTCCAGAACTTCGCCAGCTCACGGGGGTCGGCGCAGTCGATGGTGATCATCTTCAAGTGCATACCCCGCAAGCTAGACCCGTGCACCGACAAAAACTGGAAAGCTGGAGGTCATGCGGACGATCGACTGGAAGAATGAGCGAATTGTCCTGATCGACCAGACCCTCCTCCCCGGCACTCTCGAGTTCGTCGAGATCGGCACGGTCGACGAACTCGTCGACGCGATCAAGCGCCTGGCAGTACGCGGCGCGCCCGCGTTGGGCGTCGCCGGTGCCCTCGGGGTCGCGCTGGCCGCGTGCAACGGCGACGACGTGCTGGCCGAGGCCGAGAAGATCAGCAAGGCACGGCCGACCGCGGTGAACCTGTCCTGGGGTGTCAACCAGGTTCTCGCCAAGCTCGACCAAGGAACGCAGGCCATGGTCGAGACGGCCCGGCACGTCCTCGAAGACGACATCCGACGCAACAGGGACCTGGGCCGCCGGGGCGCGCAATGGCTGATCGACAACGTGGGGCAGCGCGTCAACGTGCACACCCACTGCAACGCCGGAGCGCTCGCCTGCGTTGAGTGGGGGACCGCGCTCGGAGTTGTCAGGGCGCTCCAGGAGCGTGCCGCGTTGGACCACGTGTACCTGGACGAGACACGGCCGCTGCTGCAGGGCGCACGCCTGACCGCGTGGGAACTACAGCAGATGGGCATCGAGCACACCGTCGTCGTGGACTCCGCGGGCCCGACCGTCCTGGCCAGGGGACTGGTGCAGGCTGTGGTCGTCGGTGCCGACCGGATCGCGGCGAACGGGGACGTGGTCAACAAGATCGGCACGTATCCGCTCGCCCTCGCGGCGGCGCGGGCGAACATCCCGTTCCTGGTCGCCGCGCCGGAGTCCACCATCGACATGGCCACACCGGACGGCGCGTCGGTGGAGATCGAGATCAGGGACGCCGCCGAGATCCTCGGCGACCACACCCCCGACGGCAGCGGCGCCCTCAACTTCGCGTTCGACGTCACCCCGGCCGACCTGGTCACCGCGATCATCACCGACGAACGGATCATCGATGCGAAACCGTTGGGCTGAAACGTATCCGGAGCCGCTGGACGACCAGGATCCGCTCGACGACTGCGTGCGGGCGTCGCGTCTGCTCGGTGCGGAGCCGGACCTCGTGCTGCACGGCGGCGGCAACACCTCGGTCAAGGCGACCGTCGAGGACATCACCGGCGAGCCGGTGGAAGTCCTGTACGTCAAGGGAAGCGGCTGGGACCTGGCGAGCATCGAACGGCCGGGCTTCGCGCCGCTGCGGATGGACCGGTTGCGGGAGCTGGTCAAGCTCCGACACCTGCCGGACAGTCGGATGATGAACGAGCTGCGTTGCGCGCTGCTTGACGCGAAAGCGCCGGATCCCAGTGTGGAAACGCTCCTACACGTGGTCCTGCCACACACCTCGGTGCTGCACAGCCACGCCGACGCGGTGATCACGCTGACCAACCAGAGCGAACCGTTGGTCAAGGAGGTCTACGGGGACAAGGTCGTCGTCGTCCCGTACGTGATGCCCGGTTTCGCGCTCGCCCGCACGGCCGCCGAACTGTTCGACGAGCACCTGACGGACGACATCGTCGGCGTGGTGCTGATGAACCACGGCCTGTTCACGTTCGGTGAGACGGCCAAGGACGCCTACGACCGGCACATCGAACTGGTCACCACGGCCGAGGCGTACATCGGTGCGGGTGCGGCGGGTGCCGCCGAGCCCGTGCTGGTCGACCCGCTCACGATCGCCGCCATCCGCAAGGACATCGGCCCGATGATCGTCAGCAGGCACGCGGATCCGGAGACGATGGCGTTCGTCGCCCGGCCCGACCTCGCCGACGTGGCCACGCGCGGCCCGGCCACCCCGGACCACATCATCCGGACCAAACGCGTCCCGCTGGTCGGCCGGGGCATCGAGGGCTTCCGCGCGGACTACCGCGAGTACTTCGACCGCAACACCACCGACGGGCTGGTGATGCTGGACCCGCAGCCCCGGGTGATCCTCGACCCGGAACTGGGCATGCTGACGATCGGCAAACGGGCCAAGGACGCGGACATCGCGGCGGACATCTACCGGCACACGATCCGGATCATCGAGAACGCCGAGCGGATCGGCAGCTACCGGGCGCTGGGCGAACGGGACCTGTTCGACGTCGAGTACTGGGAGCTCGAACAGGCGAAGCTCAGGCTGGCGGGCGCACCGGCCGAGTTCACCGGCGAGGTGGCGCTGGTCACCGGCGCCGCGTCGGGCATCGGCAAGGCGTGCGCGCAGGCCCTGCGTGCCAAGGGCGCCAGTGTCATCGGGCTGGACCTCACCGCGTCCGAGAGCAGCGCCGACTACCTGGGCCTGCGGGTGGACGTCACCGATCCGGACGCGGTCAGGCAAGCGATTGCGCAGGGCGTCGACCGGTTCGGCGGCGTCGACATGGTCGTCCCGTCCGCGGGCGTGTTCCCGGGCAACACGGACATCGCGAAGCTGGACCAGGCGACCTGGCGGCGGACGCTCGCGGTGAACACCGACGCGATCGCGGAGCTGTTCACCCAGGTGCACCCGTTCCTGAAGCTGGCGCCCAACGGCGGCCGGGTGGTGGTGATCGCGTCGAAGAACGTGCCCGCCCCAGGGCCCGGCGCGGCGGCGTACTCCGCGTCCAAGGCGGCCGTGACGCAGTTGGCCAGGGTCGCGGCACTGGAATGGGCCCCGGACGGCATCCGGGTGAACACGGTCCATCCTGACGCCGTTTTCGACACCGGCCTGTGGACGGCGGAGGTGCTGGCGCAGCGGGCCGCGCACTACGGCGTGTCCGTCGGCGACTACAAGCGCCGCAACCTGCTGAAGACCGAGGTGACCAGCGCGGGAGTGGGCAGGCTGGTCGCCGAGATGTGCTCGTCGACGTTCGCGTTCACGACCGGCGCGCAGGTGCCGGTCGACGGGGGCAACGACCGGGTGGTCTGACACGGTGGGAAGCGGCCGAAGGCGTTCACTACGCTCTTTCGCACAGTCGCCTTGAGGAGTTGCCGTGATCACCAGGATGTCGTCGCTGTTCCTGCGCACCTTGCGCGAGGATCCGGCGGACGCCGAAGTACCCAGCCACAAGCTGCTGGTACGTGCCGGCTACGTCCGCCGGGTGGCCCCGGGTGGTTACTCCTGGCTGCCGCTGGGCATGCGGGTGCTGCGCAAGGTCGAGACCATCGTCCGCGAGGAGATGGACGCGATCGGCGCGCAGGAGATCCAGTTCCCCGCCCTGCTGCCCCGCGAGCCCTACGAGGCGACCAACCGGTGGACCGAGTACGGCCCCAACCTGTTCCGGCTCAAGGACCGCAAGGGCGCCGACTACCTGCTCGGCCCCACCCACGAGGAGCTTTTCGCGCTCACCGTGAAGGGCGAGTACAACTCGTACAAGGACTACCCGGTCGTCCTGTACCAGATCCAGACCAAGTACCGCGACGAGGCGCGGCCCCGCGCGGGCATCCTGCGTGGCCGCGAGTTCGTCATGAAGGACTCGTACTCCTTCGACCTCGACGACGAAGGCCTGGCACGCGCCTACCAGCTGCACCGGGACGCCTACATCAGGACGTTCGACCGGCTCGGCATGGAGTACGTCATCGTGAAGGCCACGTCCGGCGCGATGGGTGGCTCGGCGTCCGAGGAGTTCCTCGCGGTCGCCGCGTCCGGTGAGGACACCTACGTCCGCAGCACGGCCTCGGACTACGCGGCGAACGTCGAGGCAGTGGTCACGCCCGCGCCGCCGGAGCAGTCCATCGAGGACAAGCCCGCCGCGCAGGTGCACCACACGCCGAACACGCCGACGATCGAGACGCTCGTGGACTTCCTCAACGCCGCCGGGCTGGACAGGAAGTTCACCGCCGCCGACACGTTGAAGAACGTGCTGCTCAAGATCAGGCAGCCCGGTGTGCAGGACTGGACACTGGTGGCGGTCGGCGTTCCCGGCGACCGCGAGGTCGACATGAAGCGCCTCGAAGCCGCGCTGGAACCGGCTGAGGTCTCGCTGCTGGAGGAGAAGGACTTCGCCACGAACCCGTTCCTGGTGAAGGGGTACATCGGTCCGGGCGCGCTGGCCGCAAACGGCGTGCGCTACCTGGTCGACCCGCGTGTCGTGCGCGGCACGTCGTGGGTGACCGGTGCCGACAAGGCCGACCACCACGTGGTGGACCTGGTGTGCGGCCGGGACTTCACACCGGACGGCACGATCGAGGCCGCGGAGGTCAGGGAGGGCGACCCGGCACCGGACGGCAAGGGCACGCTGGTCGCGGCGCGCGGTATCGAGATCGGCCACATCTTCCAGCTGGGCCGCAAGTACGCGGACGCCTTCCAGCTGGACGCACTCGGCCCGGACTCCAAGCCGATCCGCATCACGATGGGCTCCTACGGCGTCGGTGTCTCCCGCGCGGTCGCCGTGATCGCCGAGCAGTACAACGACGACAAGGGCCTCGTCTGGCCGCGCAACGTCAGCCCCTTCGACCTGCACATCGTGATGGCGGGCAAGGACGACACCATCCGGGAGTACGCCGAGAAGCTGGCGGCGGACCTCGACCAAGCGGGCGTGACGGTCCTGCTGGACGACCGGAAGGCGTCGCCAGGCGTGAAGTTCGCGGACGCGGAGCTGATCGGCGTCCCGACGATCGTGGTGGTCGGCCGTGGCCTGGCCGGTGGCGTGGTGGAGGTCAAGGACCGCAGGAGCGGCGACCGCGAGGAGATCGCGGTCGGCGAGATCCTCGACCACCTCACGCAGCTGGTCCGCGGCTGAGGCGACCAGGACTGAGACGGGAAAGCCCCGGCCGAAGCGGCCCGGGGCTTTCCAGTGTGAGGGTCTAGTTGGCCGGGTGCATGCTGGTGATGACCTTGTCGAAGTCCGCGGCGGCGACCGCGTCGGGCACGCCCTGGTCGCCGATGGCCGCGATGATGATGTTGGTCTGATCGGTCGTCTTCGACTCGATGACAGCGACGCTGACGGCGGCAGTGGTCGTCGGGCACTTGTCCTCGGGGCCAGGGGTGATGGCTATCGTGGCGGACACCGCGACGGCCTTCTTGTCCTGGTCGATGGTGACCGGCTGGGGCTGTCCCATCGTGATCTTGGGCTTCACACCCGCCTTCGTGGTGTACACGGCGTCGCCGACCCGCTGTGCGGCCGCGATCGCCTGCGTCGGCGTGTCGCCCTCGTTCTTCATGCTCGCCAGGCCCGCGATGGCACGGAACGAGTTCGGCGACTCCGGGCAGAAGCCCCGCATGAAGACGGCGGGCACGAACAGCGAGAACGTGCTCGGCGGTTGGCCGAACACGGCCGCGGACGTCATCGGCTCCCACTTCGGTGGCACGTCGTACGCCTTGGTCGTCTTCAGCTCTCTGCCGTTGTTGATCGGGATCGGCTTCCAGCCGGGGACCTTCGGCGCACCGGTCGCCTGCGGCGAGAGCGGGTTGTCGGACGGCTTCGGCTTGCCCGTCGACGACTTCGTGGTCGCGTCGGCCATGGGCAGTGCCTCGCCGGTCACGGCGGTGGTCGGGCGGACGATCACCAGCGCCGCGACCAGGCCGACCACGACCACGGCGGCGACAACCACCGCCACGATCAGGCCGGTTGGCTTCTTCGCCTGCGGCTTGTCGTCGTAGTAGCCGAGGCCTTTGTATCCCCCACCTGGAGCACTCACGGGGATGAGACTAGTGGCCGTCGGGTAGCTCTCTGTCAAGAACGGCCGAAAGTACTTTCTCGGTGTCGGACAGGTCACGGAACACGACGTGCGCCCCGGCCTCACGCAGCGAGGTCAGGCTGTACCTGCCGGTGCCGACGCCGATCGCGAAGGCGCCGTGGTGCAGCGCGGCCCGCACGTCGTGTGGCGTGTCGCCGATGACCACGACCGATTCCGGCTCGAACCCGCCGTGTTTGCGCCCGGCCAGGTCCATCGCGGCCGAGACCAGGTCGCTGCGCTCGGCCGACAGCGAGCCGTAGCCGCCGATCTCCAGGTCGATGTGGTCGAGCAGGCCGAACGGGGCCAGCTTGACGTGCGAGACCTCGACCAGGTTGCCGGTTACCAGCGACTGCACCACGTGGTCGAACTCGGCGAGCGCGGCGACTGCCTCGGGCACGCCGGGCAGCACGTGGCCGCGCTCGTGCATGACGTGCCGCTCGGCCTCGGCGATCGTGATCAGCTCGGTGAAGATCGCCTGGATCTCCTCCTCGGTCGCCTGCGCGCCGTGTGCGGACAGCAGTTCGTGGGTGATCGCCCGCTCGGTGCGGCCGGCGAAGGCGGGCTCGTGTGCCAGGGCGAGCCCCAGCGTGTTGGCCAGCGCGGCGGTGTACCACTCGCGACCGATGCCGGTCAGGTCGACGAGGGTGAGGTCGATATCCCACAGTACGAGCGTTCTGTTACCCACCCGCCCATAGTGACACGATCGGGCGACTCCTTCCGCGTGTCGCGTAGCCGGTGATTTTTACTGTCCGCATCTCGCGGTAACCGGTTGACTTCCTGACGTATCCGAACCTGGACCTGACCAACGACATCACGCTCGACCTCGACCGTCGCGGCAACTGTCGTGATCGGCGAGAACGACAGCCCGGGAGCCGGTGGATTCGAGATCCCGCAGGAGGAAGGTGAGTACCGCCTTGAGGCAAGTGCGAGCCGTGCGGGAGTCGCGCGGTTGAGCTCCCAGGTGAGCGTGGCGTGGACGTTCCGGTCAAGTGCGGCGAAGACAGGCTTGCTTCCGTTGTCCACCATCAGGTTCGCGCCGCGGCTCGACGGCAACACGGGCAGGCCCCTTGCCGTTCCGGTATTCCTGCGCGACCAGCACAGCGACGTCGACCGGCAGACTGTCGTCAACGCTTACCAGGCAGGGCAAGGCACATGAGTGAGCACCCGACGAACGGCCTCAACGACGTTGTGCACCAACGGCATCGGCTCGGCATACTGACCATCGCCGCGGAGTCCGAACGGGTCGAGTTCAGCTACCTGCGCGAGGCGCTGGACCTGACCGGCGGCAACCTCTCACGGCACATCACCGTGCTCAACGAAGCCGGGCTGCTCGACATCGAGAAGGGCTACGAAGGACGAAGGCCACGAACATGGGTGAGCATCACCGAGACCGGCCGAACGGCGCTCGCGACAGAGATCGCGGCACTCAGAGCGTTGGTGGCCAGGCACGAGCCTAAGCAACAACCCGCAAGCTCTTGACGATCGCTTCCAGCCGGGCCGGGTCGGCCAGCGGTGTCGGCTGATCCGGCCCCGGCACGGAGTCGGCGGCGATCACCAGCACCGAGTTGCCCGCGGCGGTGGTCAACGCGACCACGGTGATGGTGCCCTTGCTGCTCGTGCACTCGTCCGTCTCGTCGACCTGGGGCAGGGCGGCCTCGGCGCGGACCATCGCTCCCTGTGCGCCGTCCACCGCGAGCGACTGCGGCTTGCCAACGTTGACGGCCGCGGTTCGGTGACCGTCGCTGTACTGGTCGGCGGCCACGGCGGCGGCGAGTTCGGCGGCGGCTTTCCCGGGTTTGCGGTCTGGCTGGGCCACGCCGCTCGCGGCGAACGCGCGCCCGTACTCCCCGCCCTGGCACGTGTAGCGGCCCCAGTCGGCGAGGTGACCGAGTTTGACGCCGTTGGACGTGGTGAGCGACTCGTCGTCGTCGGCGAGCTCCCAGTCCGGCGGCACCTCGAAGGTCAGCTTCGCCTCGGTGTCGGACACCGCCTGCCATGAGTCGTGCGGCGCCGCGCCCGCCGGTTCGCCGTAGGGCTCCGTCGGGACCTCACCCTTGCGGCCGAGCAGCGAGGCAGCCGCGATACCACCGGCGACCAGCAGGACCGCGACGACGCCGAGCGCCACCAGGAGCCGAGTCGACCGTCGCAGAACCACACCTAACGGTAGCTCGTCGTGACCGCCAACGCCTAACAGGCGTGCCGGTGCGGCGCCTGTTTTCAATGAATGGTGATTTTCCGGCCGTTCTTTTCAGCCGGGCAGGAAACTGAGGCGGACATTCCGGACCGGGTTGTCCACGTTGGTGTCGACCAGGCACATCGACTGCCACGTACCCAGTGCCATCCGGCCGTCCAGCACCGGCACACTCGCGTAAGGCGGCAGGAAGGCGGGCAGAACGTGGTCGCGCCCGTGCCCCGGCGAGCCGTGCCGGTGCTGCCACCTGTTGTCCTTGGGCAGCAGGTCCCCCAGGGCGGTGAGCAGGTCGTCGTCACTGCCCGCGCCCGTCTCGATCACGGCGAGTCCCGCCGTCGCGTGCGGAACCCAGATGTGCAGCAGGCCGTCGGAGGCGTCGGCACGGCGGAGAAAACCCGCACACGTCTCGGTCAGATCGTGCACGACTTCCCGCGAGCCGGTCCTGATTTCAAATTCCTGGCTGTACATATCCGGGATCATGCCGGGTAACGTCCTGTCCGTGCGCATCGCATTCGGCCAGTCATTCGATGTTCCCGCCGGGTATTTCAACACGGCGAGTATCGGGATCCCACCGAAAGTAGCGGTCGACGGACTGGCCGACGCGGTCCGGCGCTGGCAGTCCGGTGCGGACAGCGCGCCGGACTTCGACGCCGACGTGCGGCTCGCCCGCAAGGCGTGGGGCTCCCTGATCGGCGTCGACGAAAGCAGGATCGCCTCCGGCGCAAGTGTTTCCCAGCTCGTCGGCCTGGTCGCGGCGAGTGTCCCGGACGGCACGAGAGTGCTCACCGTCGGCGGTGAGTTCACCAGTGTCACGTTTCCCTTTGCCGCGCAGGCACATCGCGGGATCACGGTGACCGAGATCGGAATCGACGACCTACCGTCCCATGTGGACCGGTTCGACCTCGTCGCGGTGAGTGTCGTGCAGTCCGCCGACGGCGCGGTGGTCGATCTCGAATTGTTACGCCAGGCGGCCGCCGCGTCCGGAACACAGGTCCTGCTGGACGTCACGCAGGCGGCAGGCTGGCTGCCGCTACGCGTCGACTGGGCCGACTGGGTCATCGGTGCCTGCTACAAATGGTTGATGTCACCGCGCGGAGCCGCGTGGCTCGCGGTGAAGCCGGAAACGTTGGAGCGCACCGTTCCCATCGCGGCGAACTGGTACGCGGGCGACGACCCGTGGACGACGGTGTACGGGCTTCCCTTGCGGCTGGCGGGTGACGCGCGCAGGCTCGACCTCTCGCCGGTGTGGTTCTCGCAGCTGACCGCCGCGATCGTGGTGCCGTGGCTCGCCTCGCTGGACATCGAGGCGGTCAGGGACCACTGCGTCGGCCTCGCCGACGGGCTGCTGGTCGCGCTCGGGTTGGCGCCGAAGGGATCCGCGATCGTCTCGCTCGACATCCCCGACGCGGCGGAGAAACTCTCCGCTTCGGGCGTGAGATCCAGCGTTCGCGCAGGTCGGGTCCGCCTTGCCTGCCATCTGTACAACACAGCCGGAGATATCGAATCGGTACTGGCGACACTGCGGGGCTGACCGACTGGGTACCGTGCGTGTCGTGTCCGATCCATACCGCCCGGGTCAGTACCCCAGCCCGGACCAGACCACACGCATTCCGCGAGTGCCGTCACCCCCGGCGCCGCGGCGCTCGCCCGAGCCGGGGAAGAACAAGACCCGTGAGTACGTGCTCAAGGGCCTGGGACTGGTACTCGTCGCGGTGGTGTCGGGCATGCTGTGGTGGCTGATCCAGCAGGGCGGCAACACGACCTCCTCGTCGGACGACACCGGTGGCACCACCAAGCCGAAGACGAAGTACGAGTTCGTCAAGCACGAGCAGGTGGCCCAGCCGGTGCGCGACAGCAACTGCGTGAACGCCTCGTACAACGACGTCAAGAAGTTCTTCGAGAAGAACCCGTGCGTCCAACTGACCCGCGAGCTCTATGTCCTCACGGTTGACGGCCGAAAGGCCTACACCTCGGTGGCCGTCGTCCGGATGCGCACCCCCGCCGAGGCACAGCAGTTGCTGCAGATGACCGAGGCCGACAACACCGGCAACGTCAACGACCTGGTCAGGGAAGGCCGCGTGAAGGTGCCGGGGCTGAAGTCGCTGTCCAAGAACAACGGGTTCGCCAACAAGATCGACGGCAACGACGTGATCATCGTCGAGTCGGACTTCGAGAACGGCAAGAAAGAGGACGAGATCAAGCTCGACGACATCTCCCAGGACGCGCTGGCCAAGGCCAACGAGATCAAGAACTAGCCGGTAGCCCCGGCATCGCCGGTGTCGCGGGATGTGCGCCCGCCGCCTTGCGCCACCTCGTCGCGCGGACCGCGGAGCTCGTCAGCGCCTCCAGCGCGGTCTTGCGCAGATCGACGTCGTCGGTGTGTTCCAGCACCGACCGCCATGCCACGGCCGCGTCCGACTCGGCGATCGCCAGGACGGCGAGGCTTGAGGCCTGGTCGCTCACGGGCTGCGGCGGCACGTAGGCGGCCTCGGCTGGTTTCGGCGTGGCATTGCCCGCCGTCAGCGCCCGCTCTATCGCGTCACGGCGGGCCCGGTGGGTGGTCACGCCCTCGTTCAGCGGTGCGTTGAACGAACTCGGCAGGAACGCGCTGACCAGGCCGTAGGTCCAGATCGCCCCGTGCTCGGCGCCCAGCGCCTGCTGCACCGCGTCGACCGAGTCGGCGGGGACGGTCTTCGCCACAGCGCTGGACGTCGTGGTCGGCTGAGTCATCAGATCACCTCACGCAGGCTCGCGCACCCGGCTGCGATCGATCCCAGCAACCCGGCCCGGTAACGGGACACCGACGGGACGAGTTCGCCCGCCTGCTTCTCGGCCGCCTTCAACGCCTCGACCATCTTCTGCTTCGTCGCGGGGGCGGGAGCCGCGGCTGTGGTCGACGACGGCGGCGCGGACGCGGTGGTCTTCGGCGGGCGCTCCCGGTCCACTTCGGCCTGCAACGCTGCCGCGTGCGCCGTGCGCGCCTTCGCGACCTCGCCCGCGCTGGCGGCGAGATCCGGTGCGGACTGGGCCAGCGCGGTCGCCGCGGCGGCGTCCTTGCGAGCCTGTTCGGCCAACGCTGCCAACGGATCCGGCGGCGGTGGCTGCTTGGGCTCCGCGGTACAGGCTGGCACCAGCGGGACGGCCAACACCGCCAGCAGGGCACGCCGGGAAACGCTCTTCACAAGGGGCCATCCTGCCAGCCCGTCGAACGGCTGGCAGGCGGCCTCCGCTGGACGAGATACGCTGGGCGCTACACACTCGATCGATCGAGACCATCATCCAGAACAGGAGCGGCGGAACGTGGCGAACCAGCAAGGTGATCTCGGGGCGGCGCTGGAGCCCGTCGTGCGGGACGCCGTTGGCGCGGCGGGCTTCGAGCTCGAACAGCTCGACGTTCAGCGCGCCGGTCGTCGCAGCCTGCTCAAAGTGGTGGTCGACGCCGAGAACGGCATCGAGCTCGACCAGGTCGCGAGCGTCAGCCGCTCGCTGGCGGTCGTGCTCGACGAGCACGACCACGTGCTGGGCGGCCCGTACACCCTGGAAGTGACCTCGCCGGGGCTGGACAGGCCGCTGACCAAGCCGAGGCACTGGCGGCGGGCGCGGCTGCGCCTGGTGAAGGTGCGCACCGCCGAGGAGACGTTCACCGGCCGCGTCGGCGAGACCGGCGAGGACGACGTGCAGATGCTGGTCGGCAGCGAGCTGCGGCAGGTGCCGTTCGACGCCGTCGAGCACGCCGTGGTCGAGATCGAGTTCAAGCAACCACCGCCGGAGGAGTTGGCCCGGCTGGGCGAGGAAAACGGGAGCCAGGAGGGGGAACGGTGAACGTCGACATCGCCGCTCTGCGCGCCATCGAGCGCGACAAGGACATTCCATTCGAGACGGTGATCGAGGCCATCGAGACGGCACTGCTCACCGCGTACAAGCACACCGACGGGCACGTTCCGCACGCCAAGATCGACATCGACAAGCGGACCGGCGTGGTCCGCGTGCTCGCCCAGCAGCTCGGCCCGGCCGGTGAGGTCGTCGAGGAGTGGGACGACACCCCGGAGGGCTTCGGCCGGATCGCGGCGACCACCGCGCGCCAGGTCATCCTGCAGCGCCTGCGGGACGCCGAGCACGAGAAGACCTTCGGCGAGTTCGCCGCCAAGGAAGGCGAGATCGTCGCGGGCGTCGTGCAGCGCGACGCGCGGGCGAACTCGCGGGGCATGGTCGTGGTCCAAGTCGGTGACACCGAGGGCGTGCTGCCGCAGGCCGAGCAGGTGCCGGGCGAGCGCTACGAGCACGGTGTGCGGATCAAGTGCTACGTCCTCGGCGTCACGCGCGGTGCCCGCGGCCCGCAGATCACGCTGTCACGGACGCACCCGAACCTGGTGCGCAGGCTGTTCGCGCTCGAGGTCCCAGAGATCGCCGACGGCACCGTCGAGATCCCGGCCGTCGCACGTGAGGCAGGACACAGATCCAAGATCGCGGTGCGCTCCACAGTCGCCGGAGTCAACGCCAAGGGCGCGTGTATCGGACCGATGGGCGCTCGAGTCCGAAATGTGATGAGCGAGCTGGCCGGTGAGAAGATCGACATCATCGACTTCTCCGAAGATCCGGCCACGTTCGTCGGGAATGCCCTCTCACCTGCGAAGGTTGTCTCCGTGCGGGTGGTCGACGAGCGCGCGAAGACCGCACGGGTGGTCGTGCCGGACTTCCAGCTGTCGCTCGCGATAGGTAAGGAAGGGCAAAACGCAAGGCTCGCCGCTCGGCTGACCGGGTGGCGTATCGACATCCGTAGCGACGCCGAGACTGCCGCGAACGCGGCTGGACCGACATCGGGTTCGGCTGAGTAGGCGGTAGTAGGTAGAATCTTGACAGGTCGTCGTCGAGGGCCGGTTCCCGCACGTCGAGAGGGTCCCCCGGAAGGGCATGGCCCGATCCGGACGTGTGTGGGCTGCCGAACCAGGGCATCGGCCGAGGAATTACTGCGCGTGGTCGCCGAGGACGGGAAGCTCGTACCCGATCCGCGGCGGCGGCACGCTGGGAGGGGCGCTTGGGTGCACCCCGTTCTGGCGTGCCTGGACTCCGCCGAGCGGAAGAAGGCGTTCCCCAGGGCGCTGCGCGTCCAGGGGGTGCTCGACACCGATGCGGTACGAGCCCAGATCGGGCCCGAGGCGGCCCGACCGACAGAAGACCAGATCTCTGGTCTAGCCGGACACAGGAAGCAGGTCGACCCGTCATGAGTCAGCCGTGAAGCCGACACCATGAACGTGCGACGGTAGGACGAGGTCGAGCGGGTACTTTTGCCGCCGGCCTCCCCAGTGAGGAGAGCAGTGGCAGGCAAGGCCCGCGTGCACGAGCTCGCAAAAGAGCTCGGTGTCACGAGTAAAGAAGTACTCACGAAGCTCGCCGATCTCGGTGAGTACGTGAAGTCGGCGTCCTCCACCGTGGAGGCGCCGGTGGCGCGCAGGCTGAGGGATTCGTACCCGAAGTCGGGCGACGCCAAGGGCGCCAAGCCAGGCGGCGCCAAGCCGGGCCCGAGGCCCGGCCCGCCGGCACCGAAACCGGCTCCCAAGCCCCAGCAGCAGGCCCCAGCGGCCGCGGCGAGCGCTGCCCCGGCAGCCGCGCCGTCCGCCCCGCCTGCCGACAAACCGCCGGCCTCGAAGCCGGCACAGCAGCAGCCCGCTCCGGCGGCCGCGAGCACGTCGACGCCGTTCCAGGCACCCGCTGTCAAGCCACAGGGACAGGCGCCACAGGGACAGGCACAGAGCCCCGGCATGAAGCCAGGGCCGAGGCCTGGTCCGAAGCAGCAGCCGCAGCAGGCGCCGCAACAGCAACAGCAAGCGCCGCAGCAGCAGTCTCCGCAGCAGCAACAGCCTCAGCAGCAGCAGAGGCCAGCCGCCGCGAGGACAGACTCCCGCAACGACTCCCGCAACGAGGGGCAGTCGAGCAAGTCTCCGCGTCCAGGCCCGAGGCAGCAGCCCGCTCAGCAGGGTGGCGGCGGCGGCGGTGGCACCGTTCCGCCGCGTACGCAGTCGCCCAAGCCTGGTCCGCGTGCGCCGCGTCCGGGCAACAACCCGTTCGGTGTCGGCGGCGGCGCTCCCGCGCCTCGTCCGTCCGGACCTCGCCCTGGTGGCGGTGGCCAAGGCGGCGACCGTCCCGAGCGTGGCCCCCGTCCGGGTGGCGACCGTCAGGACCGCCCGCCGCGCGGTGATCGCGGTGACCGTCCGGCAGGCCCCAGGCCGAGCCCGGGCAACATGCCTCCGCGCCCGAACCCGGGCATGATGCCGCCGCGTCCGCAGCGGCCCGCCGGTGGTCCCGGTGGCGGCGGTGGCCGTGGTGGTCCCGGTGGCGGTGGCGGCGGCCGTGGTGGCCCCGGCGGTGGCGGCGGTGGCCGTCCCGGTGGTGGCGGCGGCGGAGGCGGTGGCTTCCGCGGCGGAGGCGGTGGTGGCGGAGGCGGTGGCTTCCGTCCCGGTGGCGGCGGTGGCGGTGGCGGCGGTTTCCGTCCCGGTGGCGGTGGCCCCGGTGGCGGTGGCGGCGGTGCTCCGGCCGGTGGTGGCGGTTTCCGCGGTGGCGGTGGCCGTCCCGGTGGTGGTGGCGGTCGCGGCGGTGCCGCGGGCGCGTTCGGCCGTCCCGGTGGTCCCTCGCGCCGCGGTCGCAAGTCCAAGCGCCAGAAGCGCCAGGAGTACATGGACAACATGCAGGCGCCGAGCGTCGGCGGTGTCCGGCTGCCCAAGGGCAGCGGGGAGACCATCCGGCTGCCGCGCGGTGCCTCGCTGACCGACTTCGCCGAGAAGATCAACGCCAACCCGGCCTCGCTGGTGCAGGTGCTGTTCCACCTCGGTGAGATGGTCACGGCGACCCAGTCGGTCTCCGAGGAGCTCCTGGAGATCCTCGGCACCGAGATGAACTACAAGGTTCAGGTCGTCAGCCCGGAGGAGGAGGACCGCGAGCTCCTCGAGTCCTTCGACATCTCCTACGGCGAGTCCACCGGTGGCGAAGAGGCACTGGAGGCACGGCCGCCGGTCGTGACCGTCATGGGTCACGTCGACCACGGTAAGACCCGACTGCTGGACACCATCCGCAAGGCCAACGTGATCGCTGGCGAAGCGGGCGGTATCACCCAGCACATCGGTGCCTACCAGGTGGCCGCGTCGCTCGAGGGCAAAGAGCGCCTGATCACCTTCATCGACACCCCGGGTCACGAGGCGTTCACCGCCATGCGTGCTCGTGGTGCGCAGGCCACGGACATCGCGGTGATCGTGGTCGCGGCGGACGACGGTGTGATGCCGCAGACGGTGGAGGCGATCAACCACGCCCAGGCGGCCAACGTGCCGATCGTGGTCGCGGTGAACAAGATCGACAAGGAGGGGGCCAACCCCGCCAAGGTCCGCCAGCAGCTCACCGAGTACGGCCTGGTCGCCGAGGAGTACGGCGGCGAGACCATGTTCGTGGACATCTCGGCCAGGCAGAACATCAACATCGAGGGTCTGCTCGACGCGATCCTGCTGACCGCGGACGCGGCGCTGGACCTGCGGGCCAACCCGAACATGGAAGCCCAGGGTGTCGCGATCGAGGCCCACCTCGACCGTGGCCGCGGCCCTGTCGCGACCGTCCTGGTCCAGCGTGGTTCGCTGCGCGTCGGTGACTCGATCGTCGCCGGTGACGCGTACGGCCGCGTGCGCCGGATGGTCGACGAGTACAACGATGACGTCACGGTGGCAACGCCGTCGCGGCCGGTCCAGGTCATCGGCTTCACGTCGGTGCCGGGTGCCGGTGACACGTTCCTCGTGGTGGACGAGGACCGGGTGGCACGGCAGATCGCCGAGCGCCGCTCGGCCAGGACCCGCAACGCGCAGAACGCCGCGAAGTTCAAGCGGTACTCGCTTGAGGACCTGGACTCGGCGCTGAAGGAGACCGGCGAGCTCACCTTGATCATCAAGGGCGACAACTCGGGTACCGTCGAGGCACTCGAGGACGCGCTGATGAAGATCGAGGTCGGCGACGAGGTCCAGGTGCGGGTCATCGACCGCGGTGTCGGTGGCATCACCAAGGCGAACGTCGACCTGGCGATCGCGTCCGGCGCGATCATCCTCGGCTTCAACGTGCGGGCCGAGGCGAAGGTGGCCGAGCAGGCCACCCGCGAAGGTATCGACGTCCGCTACTACTCGGTGATCTACCAGGCGATCGACGAGATCGAGCAGGCCCTCAAGGGCATGCTCAAGCCGGAGTACGAGGAGATCGAGCTCGGCCGCGCGGAAGTGCGCGACGTGTTCAAGTCCTCCAAGTTCGGCACGATCGCCGGTTGCCTGGTGATGTCCGGCGAGATCCGGCGCAACGCCAAGGCCAGGTTGATCCGCGACAGCAAGGTGATCCAGGAGAGCCTCCCGGTCAGCTCGCTGCGTCGGTTCAAGGACGACGTGACCGAGGTCCGCGAGGGCTACGAGTGTGGTCTCACGCTCGGGTCGTACTCGGATCTCCGTGTCGACGACGTCATTGAGACCTTCGAGATGCGCGAGAAGCCGCGCGGCTGATTGCCATTCCGTGTGGGGCCTGGGTCCCCAGGCCCCACACGGGTTTCTTCCCGACAAAGTCCCCATGGTGATGCCTGTTGTACGTCGGTGCGCTCGAGCTGGACATCCTGCTCGGTGACGTTCATTCGCTCAAAGAGAAACGGTCGGTCGTCCGTCCGGTCGTCGCGGAGCTGCGGCGCAAGTTCGAGGTCAGCGTGGCCGAGGCCGGGCATCTCGACCTGCACCGCCGTGCCCTGATCGGGGTCGCTGCGGTGGCACCGGACGCCTCGCACGTGCGTGAGCTGCTCAGTGCGTGCGAACGGCTCGTGACCGGCCGTCCCGAACTACAGCTGCTCTCCGCCCGGCACCGTCTGATCGGTCCGGAGGACGAGTAGTTTTATTGACGATTGAGGAGGGGAGCGCCGTGGCCGACCCGGCCCGCGCCCGCAAACTTGCGAAGCGGATCAAGCAAATCGTGGCGTCCGCACTGGAACACGAGGTCAAGGACCCCCGGCTGACGCTGGTGACCATCACCGACGTCAAGCTGACCGGTGACCTGCAGGACGCGACCGTGTTCTACACGGTCTTCGGGGATTCGCTCAACGCCCCGCCGGACACCACAGGCGCGGCCTTGGCGCTCGAGAGTGCCAAGGGGGTGCTCCGTTCCCTCGTCGGTCAAGGTACCGGCGTCCGGTTCACGCCGACGCTGACGTTCCAAGCCGACACGATCCCCGAGGACGCCCGTCGGCTCGACGACCTGCTCGCCAAGGTCAAGGAAGCCGACGAGGAGGTCGCGCGGATCGCGAACGGCGCCAAGCCCGCGGGCGAGGCCGACCCCTACCGGCCGCCCCGCGAATCCGACCCCGAAGACTGATTTTTCCGAGCAACCAATGTGGCCTTTGGTGCGCCAAACGCACCAAAGGCCACATTGGTTGCACAGGTTATCGGCGGCGGGCGACCACGATGTCCCGGATGATCGCCTGGTCGACCCGGTGCTTCAGGTCCAGGTACGGGCCGGTTTCTACCGGTTCGAGCCCGGCGCCCGCGAGGACGTCGGCCACGTCGTCCCGGCGTGCGACGTTCGTGTTCCACGAAATCCCCAGCGCCCCACCGGGTTTGAGCAGCTTGGCCCAGCCGGGCGCGGCCGCTTCGACCAGGTCGAGCGGGCTGCGGAGCAGGCCTTCCTGCTGGGTGCGGCTGCCGTGCTGCACGCCGTAGGGCGCGTCGGCGACGATCAGGTCGAAGCTGCCTGACTTGTAGAACTCGGCTGCTTTCGTTGTGTCGCCGTTGATGTACGTCAGGTCCAGCGCGTCGCCCGCTTTGTAGCTTTCCTTGGTGACGCCGACGGAGACGTGCAGCCGTTTGCCGATGTTCTTGTGCTCACGGCGAATCCGGGTTACTTCCGCCTCGTGCTTGAGCCGTTTGCGCTTCAGCCACGTCTGCAGGAACGTCGAGTACGCCTCGAAGTCCTTGGTGTCGATGTCCAGCCCGGCCGTGTGGTAGCCGTACATCAGCGCTTGGTTGAGCGTGGTTCCCCTGCCGCACAACGGGTCCAGCACCCTGAACCGGTGCTCGAGCATCTCGTTCGCGCGCGCGGAGGCGAGCAGGGTGACGTTCAGCAGCAGTTTGGTGAAGTGCTCGTTGGTCTTGCCCTGGTACTTCTGGATGGTGATCAGGTCGTCGTCGAACTTGTCCAGCGGTCGCAGTTCGACCGGTTCGAGCAGACGGCCCTCCTGCCGGAACAGCGCGTAGACGGTCGACATGTTCGCCAGGTAGTCGGCGTCCTTCGCGGTCAACTCGTCCGCGTCGAACGCGATGTACGGCACCCCGCCGATCCGCGTCTCGGCGATGTCGGCGAGCTTGTTCCCCAGCACGGCCTGGTCGAACACGCCCAGCTCGGCGATGGTGAGCCCGATCGACGACTCGGCGTAGACCCGGTTCATCGCAGGGAGGACTAGTAGTGCGTAGCGGGCCATCGTCTCCTGCGCAGTGCTGGCGGTCGGGTGTGGTGCGGGCGAGGAAGCTTATCTTTCGGCGAGGCGGACCGGAGAACGGGCCCGTCACCTGCGGCTTTCCCGGAATGTCGTAGTCCACCGCTACGGTCTGCGCATCGTGTGAGTTGACCTCGACAGTGCTTGAGGTCTCAGACTGGGGAACACACGTCCGACACTGGCTTGGGGAGAGCACCGTGGACCTGAACTTCTCGTCCTGGATGGCGCTGGAGAGTGCCATGCAGGAAGGAGGCAAACGAGTCAGACGGGAGACCGTCCGCCGGATCATCCGGTTCGCTCGGCCGCTGCGCGGTGCCGTCATCGCACTGCTGCTGCTCAGCGCCGTCTCCGCAGTGCTCGCCGTTGCCACGCCGGTGATCGCGGGCCGGGTCGTCGACGCGATCATGAACAAGGAAGGCAGCAGCATCGTCGTCACCCTCGCGCTGGTGATCGCCGCGATCGCGGTCGTCGACGCGGTGGTCGGCATGATCGAGCGCTGGCGGTCGGCGAGCGTCGGCGAGGAGCTCATCCTGCGGCTGCGGCAGTCGGTGTTCGACCACGTGCAGCGCATGCCGGTCGCCTTCTTCACCAGAACGAGAACGGGCGCGCTGGTCAGCAGGCTGAACAACGACGTGATCGCCGCGCAGCGGGCGTTCACGATGACGCTGTCCATGGTCACCAACAACATCATCGCGCTGGTGCTGACGTTGATCGTGATGATCGCGCTGTCGTGGCAGATCACGTTACTGGCGTTGATCATGCTGCCGGTGTTCTACCTGCCCGCCCGGCGGATGGGCCGCAGGCTCGCGGGTCTCGAACGCGAGGCGGCCGACCACAACGCGGGGATGACGACGCAGATGACCGAGCGCTTCTCAGCGCCGGGCGCCACGCTGATCAAGCTGTTCGGCCGTCCCCAGGACGAGTCGAACGAGTTCGGCAGGCGGGCGCGCAGGGTGCGGGACATCGGCGTGCGGACAGCGGTGAACCAGTGGCTGTTCATGACAGCCCTGTCGCTGGTGTCCGCGCTGGCGTTGGCGCTGGTGTACGGCCTCGGCGGATACCTGTCGCTGGAAGGGCAGCTGGACGCGGGCACAGTGGTGACTCTCGCGTTGCTGCTGACCAGGCTGTACCAGCCGCTCACCGGCCTGGCCAACGCGCGTGTGGACGTGATGACCGCGCTGGTCAGCTTCGAGCGGGTCTTCGAGGTGCTCGACCTCCCGCCGTTGATCAAGGAGAAGCCGAACGCCAAGACGGTGCCGGAGGGCCCGGTCTCGGTCGAGTTCGACAACGTCAACTTCGCGTACCCGGCAGCGGACAAGGTGTCCCTCGCCTCCCTCGAGGCCGTGTCGGCGCTCGACACGCGCGGCGGTGAGCAGGTGCTGCACGGCATCTCGTTCCGCGCCGAACCGGGGCAACTGGTCGCGCTGGTCGGTTCGTCCGGCGCGGGCAAGTCGACCATCGCCTCACTCGCGCCAAGGCTCTACGACGCGGACTCCGGTGCGATCCGACTGGCCGGAGTGGACGTGAAGGACCTGTCGTTCACGTCCATCCGGGACACCATGGGCCTGGTGACCCAGGACGGCCACCTGTTCCACGAGTCGATCGGGGCCAACCTGCGCCTGGCCAACCCGACCGCGACCGACGAGGAAATCTGGGACTCACTGACCCGAGCCCGCCTCGCCGACCTGGTCCGCTCCCTGCCGGACCAACTCGACACGATCGTCGGCGAACGCGGATACCGCCTCTCCGGCGGCGAACGCCAACGGCTGACCATCGCAAGGCTCCTGCTCGCCAAACCCCGCGTGGTGATCCTCGACGAGGCAACCGCCCACCTGGACTCCTCCTCGGAAGCAGCGGTCCAGGAAGCACTGGTAGAAGCCCTGGCAGGCCGAACAGCACTGGTCATCGCCCACCGCCTGTCCACAGTCCGAGCAGCCGACCTGATCCTCGTCGTCGAAGCAGGCCGCGTGATCGAACGCGGCACTCACCAACAACTCCTCGCCGCCGAAGGCCGCTACGCGGAGCTCTACCGAACCCAGTTCAACGACCCCCTCCCCACCACCCCCAAAGTCCCCACCCCCTAACCCACCCAGCCCAGCTCAGCTCAGCCCCAACCTGCCCTGCCCTGCCCTGCCCTGCCTTGCCCTGCCCCAGGGGTTCCGCCGGAATCACCCGAGCTGAGCCGAGCAGAGCCGAGCAGAGCCGAGCCCGCTCCAGCGACGACGTCGTCGCCAGGCCTGCACAAGCAAAACGCACGCCTGTGCAAACCACACCTCTCCGCGCGAATGCACAGGGGTGTGGTTCGTGGGGTGTCCCTCCCGTATGGCCTGGGCGCAGCCATACCACGGCGTGTCGGGAGGTCGGCCTACGAAACTGGCGTGCCCGGCGCGAGGCGATACCGATCTCCCGGCGCGTCGTGGTTTCCTTTGGCAGGTCATACGGGAGGGGCGCCCCACGCCTCTCTATCACTAGGCCCGGGAAGTTGCGTGGGTTAAGCGAACGGGCGCGAGAAACGAAGTGTTTGTTGTGTCCCCTCTTGGAGGCCTGCCGTCCGGCGAGGACATGCTTGTCGTGCTACGAGCGAACTCGAGTGTCGGGAGCTAGCCCGACGCGCCGGGCATCCCGATCTCGTCCCTGTGGCGGGCCTTCGGCGGTAGCGCCAGCCCGCAACAGCGCCAGTCACATGTCGGCGGCAGTCACGCGACAGCGCCAGCCCCGAGACGGCTGCAGTCACATGTCGGCTGCAGTCACGCGGCGGCTGCAGTCACGAGACGGCCGCGCTCACGTGTCTGCGGGGGAAAGAAAAGAAAGAAGTCCTCGCCGGACGGCAGGCCGCCGAGAGGGAAACCAACCCGTGGTCTGTCCACCCGGTTGGCTCTGCTCACGTGACTTCCCGGGTCCAGTGGTAGAGAGGCGTGGTCGGTTCCCTCCCGTATGTCCTGCCGGAGGAAACCACGACGTGCCGGGAGATCGGTACCGCCTCGCGCTGGGCACGCCAGTTTCGTGGGCCGACCTCCCGACACGCCGTGGTATGGCTGCGCCCAGGCCATACGGGAGGAAACCAACCACGAACCACCCTCATGCGCTATGCGCGCAAGGCCTCTTACGCGCGTGCCCACTTGCGCTGCTTTACTCCCAAGGCCTCTTGTTCGCGTGCCCACCTGCGCTGCTTTACGCGCAAGGCCTTTGCGCGCGTGCCCACTTGCGCTTGCTTTGCGCGGAGGCCTGGGCTTTCGCGCGACACGCGCTGGCTCGCTTCTTCTTCTTCTTCTTCTTCTTCGGCTGGAGGGGTCCCAGCGGTTGCCTGCTGCGGTTATCTTGGCGTGGTCACGTGCGACATCGTCTGTGTACGGGAACAGGCCGACTTGGCCGCCGGTTTCGGCTGTGCTGTGCTGGGTAGGGCGTCGGTTGTCTTTCAGGAGAGCAGTTCTCTGATGTCGTCTGCGTTCAGGCTTGCGCCGAACATGTCGCCTTCGTCGAGGACGCTCGCGAACAGCTCGGCTTTTCGCTTCTTCAACGCCATCACCTTTTGCTCGATGGTGTCCTTCGCGATCAGGCGGTAGACCATCACTGTGCGGGACTGGCCGATTCGGTGTGTGCGGTCGACTGCCTGTGCCTCCGTTGCTGGGTTCCACCATGGGTCCAGTAGGAAGCAGTAGTCGGCCTCGGTCAGGTTGAGGCCGAAGCCACCGGCTTTGAGGCTGATCAGGAACACGGGTGCGGTGCCGTCCTTGAACTGCTGCACCACTTTGCCTCGGTCGCGGGTTGTTCCGTCCAGGTAGCAGTAGGGCACGTCCAGTCTTGACCGCACGATCTCCAGGAAGCTGGTGAACTGGCTGAACACCAGCGCGCGGTGGCCACCTGCGACGACGTCACGCACTTGGTCGAGCAGTGCGTCGATCTTGGCGCACGGCAGATCCCGGTGGTCGTCGTCGATCAGCGCTGGGTGCAGGCTCAGCTGTCGGAGCATGGTCAGTGACCGGAAGATGGTGAACCGGTTGGCGTTCATGTCCCTGACCATGCCGAGGATGCGCAGGCGTTCTCGTTGCAGGTGGGTCTGGTAGACCTTTCGGTGCTTGGGATGCAGCTCGACCTCGAGCACCTGTTCCTGCTTGCTCGGCAGGTCACGCGCTACCTGGTCCTTGGTTCTGCGTTTCACCAATGGCCTGATCCTGCGACGCAACTGTGCCAGCAGTCCGGGATCGCCGACGCGTTCGATCCGCCTGGCGTAGTACTGCTGGAACCGGACCGGACTGGGGAACAGGCCCGGCGCCGTGATCGACAGCAGCGACCACAACTCCATCAGGTTGTTCTCCATCGGCGTCCCCGTGATCGCCAGCTTGAACGGGGCGGGCATCCGCCTGGCGCACTGGTGCACCTTCGACTGGTGGTTCTTGACCACCTGGGCCTCGTCCATCACCATCCCGGCCCACTCGACCTTCGCGTAACGGTCGATGTCCAGTCGCATCAACGTGTACGACGTCAGCACTATGTCTGCCCCGTCGATCATCGCCGGGAGGTCCTTGTGCCGCAATGTGTCCGAGATGGACACGACACGCAGGCCCGGCGCGAACCTGGCTGCCTCCGTCTGCCACGTCGACACCACGCTGGTCGGCGCCACCACGAGGAACGGCTTGTCGGCGGCCGCGTGGCTGATCAGGGCGAGCGTCTGCAGCGTCTTGCCGAGGCCCATGTCGTCGGCGAGGATCCCGCCGAGGTCGTTGTCCCACAGGAAGGCCAGCCAGCGGAATCCGTCGAGCTGGTAGGGCCGCAGCTCGGCGTCGAGGGACTCGGGAACGTCGTACTCCGGCACCTCGTCCAGCAGTCCGCGGACCTGCCGCCGCCACGCCGTGGCCTGGCGGTCGACCACGCCTACGTTCGCCAGCTCGTCCCACAGTCCGGCCTGGAACCGGCTGAGCTGCAACGAATCGCTCCTCTGGTCGAGCAGCCCGCGGGCCTCGACGATCAACCTGTGCAACGCCCGCAGTTCCGGCTTCTGCAAGGAGAAGTAGGCGCCGTCCGGCAACAGCAGGTACTGCTCGTCCCTGGTCAACGCCAGGAAGACGTCCATGAACGGCACGGCCCGGCCGTCCACGGTGATCGTCACGGTCAGGTCGAACCAGTCCGTCTTGCCCGGGATCTCCTCTGTCGACAGGCCGATTCGGACCGTGCCCGCCTCGCGGTAGTCCGGCCGCACGCCGATGATCTCGACCTCGACGTCCGCCAGTTCGTCCAGCTGCGGCAGCTCCTCGGTGGTGAACCGCATGGTTTCCACGTCCCGCAGAGTCGCGGCGGCCGGATCACGCCCGAGACGGGCGAGGATCCCGCGTTCGGACTCGGTGTCCCGGTAGGCCTCGGGTTCGGCGTCCAGCGGCGCCCGCAGCTCCGTGCCCTCGATCCGGTAGAGCCATTCCCAGTCCAGCTCAAGTTCGTGATCGTCCCGGTAGGACGCGTTCAGCCGCAGCACGGGGCGGGAGATGCTCGGCGGGGTGAACGAACCGTCCGTGGAGACGAACTCCGCCGTGTGCCGCAGCCTGGGGTAGTAGCGGGTGACGAACCGGGCTTTCTCCGCTGGCGGAACGCGCAGCTTGTGCTCGCCGATGACCATGTCCTGCAAGGACTCCGGCGCGGGCTTGGCCAGCTTCGCCAGCCCGATCCGGCATTCGTCGGCCGATCCGGTCTCGTCGAGCTCCTCGCGGCTGACGTGGACAAGCCCGTGCCCCGCACCGAGAAACCGGACGGCCGCCACCTCGCCCTGCCCCGCCACACGGATGACCGGGGTGACGAGCAGGCCGTCGTCGCCGGTGACGTCCAGGCACAGCTCAGCGGGGTGGTAGTCGGCGTTGACGAGGGCGACACCGGCTTGGAGCGCCTCGTCCAGCAGGGTCCACAGGTGCCGCGTGTCGAACCGGGCGAGGTCGATGACCTTCTCGTCGCGCGGGATCACGTCCTGTGCCTTGTAGAGCGCGTACAGCTCGCGCAGGATCCGGACGTGGTCGTCCTGGTAGCCCTCGAACGGGTTCAGCCTGCCCCAGGTGAGCCCGCCGCTGACCCAGCCGCTGCGGCCCTGCCGCACCAGTTTCGCGAAGACGGTCGGCGCCGGGCCGCGGGCGCGGGACAGCAACGGCTCCGTCGCCAGCGTCAGCTCGATGCCCAGCGGGGCGCCGCCCTGCTCGGCTGCCGGGCTGAGCAGGGAGCTCAGTGACTGCTCCCAGGTCGATGGCACGACGGTCACGCTAGCTGGCCGCACCGACAGTCTTGACATGCAGCCGTCTGGCTGCCTATCGTAATGGGCAGCCAAACGGCTGCGTATGTGAGGTGAGGGTATGGACGCGGTGTTCCGGGCGCTGGCTGATCCGGGTCGTAGACGGCTGCTGGACAGCCTGAACGGCCGCTCCGGGCAGACCCTGCGCGAGCTGTGCGGCGAACTGGACATGGCCCGTCAGTCGGTCAGCAAGCACCTGGCGATCCTGATCAGCGCCAACCTGGTCACCACTGTCCGGCGGGGCAGGGAGAAGTTGCACTACCTCAACGCCGAGCCCATCAACGCGATCGCTGAACGCTGGATCAACCAGTACCACAGCGGCCGCGTCCATGCGCTCGCCAACCTGAAGACAGCATTGGAGCAGCACGCGATGGAAAAGCCCGAGTTCGTCTACACGACCTACGTCAGCACCTCTGCGGAGAAGCTGTGGCAGGCGCTCACCGAGCCGGAGTTCACCAGGCAGTACTGGGGTGGGCTGGCGCTCGTGTCTGACTGGCAGGTCGGTTCACGGGTCGACATGCAGTACGAGGAGGGTGGGCCCGCGGAGGACCACGGCCAGGTCGTGCTGGAGGCCGACCCGTACAGCCGTCTGTCCTACAGCTGGCACCACTTCCAGCCGATGCACGCCGAGTTCTTCGGCTGGTCGGAGGAGGAGTTCGCCGAGCACGGCAAGGAACGCCGGTCCAAGGTGACCTTCCTGCTCGAGCCGACCGACCGCCAGGTCAAACTCACTGTCATCCACGACGACTTCGAGCCGGACAGCATGATGTTCAAGGCCATCAGCGGTCAGTTGCCGCAGACCGGCGGGTGGCCGGAGCTGCTTTCCGACCTCAAGACCTTGCTCGAGACCGGGACGGTCGCTGTCGCTTCCCGGTAGCGTGGCCGAGTGGCGGTTACCAGACGTACAGCGATCCTTGGCGGGGCCGGGGTGGCGGTCGTCGGCGCTGGTGCGGCGGCGATTGCCACCCTGTCGGGAGATGACAAGCCTGGGGCGGTTCAGGTTCCGCCACCGTCGGGAACGTCCACTTCGGGCGGTGCGACCACGTGGACGGCGAAACCCGGGCCGGTCAAGCTCATGTCCAAGGCGCGGGGCCGCGAGGTCACGGTGATCACGATGGCGCCGGACGGGCACAACCCTGATGATCTGCCCAGATGCGTTGCCCTGCACGGCAGGGGCGGCGACGCGAACTGGATGGTTGCCCTCGGTGTCGAGAAGTTCCTCACTGACCTCGTCCGCGCGGGGGGTGCGCCGTTCGCGGTCATCTCCGTCGACGGCGGCACCGAATCCTATTGGGTCGACGGCAAACCCGGCGACAACCCGCAGGGCATGCTGCTGAACGAACTCGGCCCGATCAAGGCCGCCTTCGGCATCTCCATGGGCGCGTTCGGGTCGCTGCGGTTCGCGCGCAGCCGCCGTGACCTCAAGGCCGTCGCCGCCATCAGCCCCGCGCTGTTCAGGGACTGGCCGACGGCCAAGTCCAAGCGTGTCTTCGCCGACCAGAAACACTGGGAGGCCAACGAGCCGCTTCGGCACATCGACGAGATCGCCGGTGTGCCGCTCGGCGTCTGGTGCGGGGCAAGCGATCCGTTCATCACCGTGGCCAAAGCCTTTGTCAACCAGGCTCATCCGGTCACATCATCGATCACCCCCGGCGCACACGACAACGCGTACTGGACTCGTGTGCTGCCCGAGGTGTTGAGGTTCGTCGGCGAGCGGATCAGTCGGGCAGGGTAGCCAGCAGTGTCTCGATTGCCGCATCGACCGGCCCTTCCGCCGTGTACCCGGCGGCCCTGCGGTGACCGCCGCCGCCCAGCGCGACCGCGACGTCTCTGACGTCCACATCGGACACCGAGCGCAGCGAGACCGTCCAGACCAGCGGCCGCATCTCCTTGAACACCGCCGCGACTTCCGCCTCCTTGGCCGACCGGACGATCTCGACGACCGACTCGACCTCCTCCGGCCGGACGTCCGCGGAGTCCTCAAGCGTCACGTACGTGTACACGACACCGCGCCCGCCCATCGCGGTCGTGTCCAGTTTCGCGCGGCTGAGCACAGTCGAGAGCATCGGCAGGAACGCGAACGGGTGCTCCTCCATCAGCTCGCGCGCGGTCTTGTCCGGGTCGACACCCGCAGCGAGCAGCCGGGCCGCGAGCTGGTGGGTTTCCGGTGTGGCACGGCGGAACGAGCCGGAGTCGGTGACAATTCCGGCGTAGACGCAGTTGGCCAGCTCCGCGTCCAGTTCCACGCCGAGCGCGTCCAGCAGGGTCGCCACCAGCGCGGCGGTCGCCACCGCGTTCTCGTCCACCACGTGGTGGGTGCCGAACCGGGTGTTCGAGGCGTGGTGGTCCACGACGAGGACCTGCCCACCAGCGGCGACCGTCTTGGCCACGCGGTCGGCGAGTTTGCCCAGCCGGTTGATGCTGGCCGTGTCCAGCGCGACCAGCAGGGGCGCGGCCTCGGGGACCTCGTCGGCGGGGACGAGCAGGCCCGCGTAGTCCAGTGGACGCAGCGTCTCCGGCACGGTGTCGGGTGAACCGAACGACACTCGGACACGGGCGCCACGGCGGTGCAGCGCCAGTCCGAGCGCGAGCGCGCTGCCCAGCGCGTCGGCGTCCGGGTTCACATGGGCCAGCAAGGTCACATCGGTGGCCGACTGAAGCAGCTCCACCGCGCCGTCGAGATCGCTCACCCGCCTAGCCTAGGCGTCCAGGTCGACTGAGCGCTGGCGAGAGCGGTGTGCGGCGACGTGCACCCGGTTGGCGCAGCGTGACGAGCAGTACCGTTTCGCCCGGTTGGTCGACGTGTCCAGGAAGTAGTTGTCGCAGTTCGCGTCCGCGCACTGGCCCCAACGGGACAGGCCGTACCGCACGACACCCTGCGCGATTCCCCATGCCGCGGCCGCGGCGACCTCGGTCGCGGGCGGCTCGTCCGGGTCGGCGACATGGATGTGCCAGTGCGGTTCGTTGTCGTGTCCCGCCGACAGCCGCGGCCGTAGGGGATAGGCCTCCAACAGCGCGTTCACCGCGACGCGGACACCGGACGTGCTGTCCGCGACGGCGGCGGCCAGCGCTGTGCGCAGGCCCTCGGCCACCGGGCGCAGGGCGGTCAGGTCGTCGGCGGTCAGCCGCGTCGCCCACCACGGTTGGTCGTGCAGTGCTTCCTGGAGTGCGGCGACGTCCGTCAGCGTGGCATTGGCCACGCGCAGGGCCACATCCATGTAATCAGCATTGTCCACAGGCGGTCCTTACATCTACCCTGTCAGGGGTCAATCCAGATTCCACACCTTACCCAGGGGGATGCTCGTGACGCCGCTCAGGCGCTTGCTCTCGCTTGCCGTCCCCGCGTTGGGCGTGCTGGCGGCCGAGCCGCTGTACCTGCTGGTCGACACGGCCGTGGTCGGTCATCTGGGCGCCGTTCCCCTGGCCGGTCTGTCGGTGGCGGCCATCGTCCTCGCGCAGGTCTCGACCCAGATGACCTTCCTGTCCTACGGCACCACGGCCCGTGTCTCGCGATTACACGGCGCGGGCAGGCGAGCGGACGCTGTCGCTGAAGGTGTGCAGGCGACGTGGCTGGCCGTCTCGGTCGGTCTGGTGCTGGTGGTCGCCGGGCAGCTGCTGGCGCGGCCGATCGCCGAGCTGCTGTCCGGCTCGCCGGAGGTCGCGGACGCGGCGGTCGGCTGGCTGCGGATCGCCCTGCTGGGTGTGCCGTTCATCCTGATCACCATGGCGGGCAACGGCTGGATGCGCGGAGTCCAGGACACGGCCCGCCCGCTGCGCTACGTACTGGCGGGCAACGGACTGTCCGCCCTGCTCTGCCCGATCCTGGTGCACGTCGCCGACTGGGGCCTTGAGGGCTCCGCGATCGCCAACGTCGTCGCGCAGGTGGTCTCCGCGTCGATGTTCGTTCGGGCCCTGATCGTCGAACGGGTTCCGCTGCGGCCGCATCTGCCGATGATGCGCGCGCAGCTCGGCCTCGGCCGTGACCTGGTGGTGCGCAGCCTGGCGTTCCAGGCCTGTTTCGTCTCGGCCACCACGGTCGCCGCGCACACCTCCACCGCGGCGGTCGGCGCCCACCAGGTGGTGCTGCAACTGTGGACCTTCCTCGCGCTGGTGCTCGACTCGCTCGCCATTGCGGCGCAGTCACTGGTTGGCGAGGCGCTGGGCAAGGAGGACGAGCGCCAGGCGCACAAGGTCGCCTGGCAGGTCACCGGCTACGGGCTGGTGTTCGGGTCGCTGCTGGGTGTGGCGTTCGCCGCACTGTCCACAGTGCTGCCACGAGTGTTCACACCGGACGCGCAGGTGCTCGCCGAGATCCCGAACGCGTGGTGGTTCTTCGTGGCGCTGCAACCGGTCTGTGGCGTGGTGTTCGCGCTCGACGGCGTGCTGCTCGGCGCGGGTGACGCGGCGTTCATGCGGAACGCCACCCTGCTGGCGGCGATTGTTGGCTTCCTGCCGTTCATCTGGTTGTCGATGGCGTTCGACTGGGGACTGTCCGGGATCTGGACGGGACTGGTCGCGTTCATGCTGATCCGCCTGGTCACTGTGCTGTTGCGCACACGTTCCGGCAGGTGGGCAGTGGTGGGAGCGGTTCGTTAGCATCAGGTTGCTATCCAATTGACCGGAGAGGGGTCCTTGTGCGCGCCGCCTCCAAGGCGTGGTTGGTCTGGGCAATGGCAGTGGTCGTCTACATGGCGGCGGTTTTCCATCGCGGCTCGCTCGGAGTGGCCAGCCTCGAAGCGACCACCAGGTTCGGCGTCGGCCCGGCGGCACTCGGCACGTTCTCCGTGCTGCAGCTGCTGGTGTATGCCTCGATGCAGGTCCCGACCGGTCTGCTGGTCGACCGGTTCGGCCCGCGCAGAATCCTCACGGCGGCAGCGCTGCTGATGGGCGCCGGGCAGGTGCTGTTCGCGGTCGCGACCTCGTACCCGCTCGGCCTGGCCGCCCGTGCCGTGCTGGGGCTCGGCGACGCGATGACGTTCATCAGCCTGCTGCGCCTGGCCTCGGCGCACTTCTCCGCGCGCCAGTACTCCCTCGTGGTCTCGTTGACCGCCGCCCTCGGTGGCCTCGGCAACCTGGCGGCGACCGTGCCGCTGACGTTGTTGCTGCACAACGCGGGCTGGCTGGCGACGTTCCTGGTCACCGGCCTGGTGACCGGCGGGTACGCGCTGGTCGTGGCCCGACTGAAGGACACCCCGGACGGCCCGGCGCCGCGTGCCGAGGCGGCGCGGATCCGCGAGGTGGCGCTGGGTGTGCGGGAGACGTGGCGGATTCCCGGGACACGACTGGGTTTCTGGGTGCACTTCGCCACCATGCAGCTGCCTGCCGTGCTGGCCCTGCTGTGGGGATTTCCGTATCTGGTTCGCGCGCACGGGTTTTCCGAACCGGTCGCCAGCGCGGTGCTCGGCGTGATGGTGATCGTGACGATCGTCAGCGGGCCGATGATCGGCGCGGTGATCGGCCGCAAGCCGGAGCTGCGGATGACGATGGTCGCCGGATACCTGGTCGTCGCGGTCGGCCTGTGGTCGGTCCTGCTGATCGGCCCGATGCCGCCGGTGCTGGTGGGGATCGTCTTCGCGGTGCTGTCGTTCGGTCTGCCGCTGTCGGCCATTGGTTTCGCGATCGCGCGTGACTACAACCCACTGTCGCGTGTGGGCACCGCGAGCGGCGTGGTCAACGTCGGCGGGTTTCTCGCGACAACCCTCGCCGCACTGGGCATTGGCCTGGTCCTGGACGTCACGGACTCGTTCACGTACGCGATGCTGGTGTCGGGTGTGCTGACGACGCTGGGGATCTGGCGTACCGCCGTGTGGTGGCGGCGCGCCAGGGCCGAGGTGTTCGCCGCGCAGGCGCGCGGCGAACAGGTCCCGGTCCGGATCCGTCAGCGCCGATGGGACTCGGCCGCTCTCAGCGTGACCTGACAGTCACCAGATCAACGCCTTGATGGTGTCCACCGAGTCGTCGGGCGGCAGCGCGAGCCCGGCCAGCCGGTCGAGCTGACGGCTGAGGATCCCCGTCACGGTCGGCTCCTGCGACTGCGCGAGCCCGAGCGGCGACTCGGTGAACACGATGTCCGGCTCGTTCGGGTCGGTGAACGACAGCAGCATCACCGTCCCGTCCAGCCCGCCGTGCAACCCGGCCGACTGCGGCACGACCTGCAGCGTCACGTTCGCCATCTGCGCCCGTTCGACCAGCAGCCGCAACTGCTCACGGTCGACTCCCTGGTGCAGCACCGGTTCGTGGATCAACGAGTGCACGGCCAGCGGAGCATCGCCGAGCAGGCGCTGCTGACGCCGTAGCCGGATACTCACCGCTGTCTCGGGATCGCCCTTGTGCTGCAGGCTGGCGAGGGCGTACCGCTCGGTCTGCATGAGCGGCGGCAGCACACCGAGGTGGAACTCGAACAGGCGCGCGGCCTCATGCTCCATGCACACGTAGCCGGAGTCCTTCAGGCCGAAATCGCGCCACCAGCCCCGTTCACGGGCCAGCTCCCACAGCTCGAGCGGTCCGTCCCAGTCCTGCCGGGGAACGCCGTAGACGCGAAGCATCGCCCGGAGTTCGTGGTAACCCGGCAGCTGGCCGTTCTCGATCCGGCTGAGCTTCTGCAGCGCCAGATGCAGCCTTCTACCCGCCTCGTCCTGGGTCATGTCGGCGAGTTCACGCATCCGCTTGAGCTCACGCAGGAGCTGGCGGCCGTGATAGTTCGGAGAAGTCGGTGTAGCCATCTGCCCTTGTCTCTGTGATCAGTGTCTTTGTGCCTCTGGACGGTAGGGAGTGACTTTCCCGGGTACGATTCCGTTTGCTCCGACTGATCGATCACGAATTCCATGGCATGTCAGGCGAATACGCTGAACAAGTGACACGCCTTGACACCCATGGTGCGCACGGGATCGAGTACTCCGGTGCGGACAGTCAGCTATCGCGATGTGGCGGTTCTCCTCGGCGGCAAACAGAACAAGCTGATCGCGACATTGGACAAGGTCACAAGCGGTCTGTTGCTTGGTGGAGCGGTCGGGTTCGAGGACGTGCTCGGGTGGTTCGACGCGAAGTCGGACTTCGTCCGGCTGTGCCACGAACTGCTCGGCTCGTTGTCGGAGAACCGGCGCAGCCTGCGCAGATTCGCCCGCACACAGCGGATCGAGGCTGCCCACACGGTGATCGTGACGACCGCGTTCTTCGAGGCACTCGGCGAGTTCGACCTGCCCTTCAGGCTGAAACTGGACGCGGACGACGAACTGCTGTTGCACGGTCCGGTCCAGGCCGATCCAATTGGCCGGTGGCTGCGGGACCCTGCCACACTGCCGCTCCCGTCCCGGTCCTACGACTCCAACCTCAGACTCATCCATTCCGGTTATTTCGGGATGGCTGCCCGACTGGACGAGTTCGTCCGGGGCTTTTCCGCCTGGGACGCAATCGACGAGGTGGGCAGGGACAAATTCCGAGCGCAGCTGGGCATGCTGCCGCTGCGTGCCGTTGCCCGATATGAGGATCTTTTCCGGCGGTTGGTTGTCGACTTTCCGGAAGTGGCGTGCTGGGCGAACCTGATCGACCACCAGGCCACCCGAAACGAGGTGAAGGTCGGCCTCGCTGGTCTGGAACAGATGCTGGCGAAGGTCGTGGCCGGTCGTTCCCCGGATGGCCGACGGCAGGCGATGGCCCGCGCCCATCGCGCGCTGTTGGCCGAGCCCATTCTCGTTTCCGACGGGACAGCACAGGAATTCCGGATTCCGACGGTGGAACAGGCGTACATCAACCCGCGCTACCGAGTCCGGTGGGTGGCCGACGGCGGGACACCGGGCCACGAGTCGTGGTGGGACGAAGTCGAGGCCGCCGACGACATCCAGCGGTTCCTCGTCGGCCACCTGACATCTTCGCCCGCGACCCGTGCTCCGCTGATCGTGTTGGGACAGCCGGGTTCCGGCAAGTCGATGCTGACGAAGGTGTTGTCCGCGCGGCTCCCGGCGAGTGATTTCATGCCGGTTCGAGTGGTGCTGCGGGATGTTCCGGCGGAAGCTGACGTGCAGGACCAGATCGAACACGCCATCCGCCGTGCGACAGGCGAGCGTGTCGAATGGCCGGAACTGGCACAGGCCGCTGGCGATGCGATGCCGGTGATCCTGTTCGACGGTTTCGACGAACTGCTCCAGGCCACCCGGGTGCACCAGACCGACTACCTGACCCGGATCAGCGCCTTCCAGAAGCGGGAAGCGGATCAGGGACGTCCGGTCGCAGCCATCGTGACGACCAGGACGGCCGTCGCCGATCTCGCGCGGTTCCCCGACGAGACACTCGCGCTGCGCCTGGAACCGTTCAGCGACGACCAGGTCCGACTGTGGACGCGGACGTGGAACAGCGAGAACGACCGGATCGCGCCACTGGACGCAGACACAGTCCTGCGATACCCCGAACTGGCCGGACAACCGCTGCTGTTGCTCATGCTCGCGCTCTACGACGCGGACGGAAACGCGTTGCGCGGTCAGGAGGGCATCAGTCACAGCGCGTTGTATGAGCGGCTGCTGTTGCGGTTCGCGCATCGGGAAGTCGCGAAGGCCGGAGCGGGATTCCCGGACGCCGAGTTGAGCCGCCGGGCCGAGCAGGAGCTGAAACGGCTGTCGGTAGTGGCATTCGCGATGTTCAACCGGGGAAGACAATGGATTTCCGGTGAGGCATTGGACAAGGATCTGGCCGCGTTCGGCTCGGCGGATGAAAGCACGGCCTCGCAGGGCATGCGGTTGAAGCTCAGCGGGGCCGAACTGGCAATCGGAAGTTTCTTCTTCATCCACCGAGCCAGCGCTCGGCAGGCGGAGAAACGTGTCGAGACCTATGAGTTCCTGCATGCCACCTTCGGGGAGTACCTGGTAGCCAGAATGGTGTGGCACGAGACCCGTGTGCTGGCGGCCAAGGCGCATGTCGCCGAGATGAGCTTTCTCGACCGAGGCAAGGTCGACGACACGGGCCTGTACACGCTGTTGTCCTTCGCTCCGCTCACCTCACGCACGCCGGTGGTGAAGTTCCTGGGGCAGATGACTACGCAGTTGCCGGTCGACGAGCGCAAGAATGTGGCATCGGTGCTCATCCGGCTGTTCCAATCGGCACACGACACGCGCAGGGAAGACCGCCGCTATCAGCCGCAGGTCCTGCCAGTGCCGTACAGGCACGCCGCCTACAGCGTGAACCTGGTCATCCTGATCACTGTGTTGCTGGGCGAGGTGCGCGGCAGCCAGTTGTTCGGCAGTCGCGACAATGTCGTCGTGCGGTGGATGCGGACTGCGTTGCTCTGGCGCTCGCAACTGGACTACTACCCGATCGTGATGACGCTGGCGCTGCGCCGGGTATGGCACGACGGTGAACGAGACATCGAACTCGGCGTGAGTGGTGAATGGCCTGCGGTGGTTGACCCGGGATGGTCGAAACCCGACGATCTCAGCCCACTGGAGGACAGCGACTCCGCGCCAGTCGCGTGGTGGACCTGGCACAGAGAGGAGACCGTCGCCAGGCGGCAGAACTTCCTCTGCAGCCCGGGTGACGACCACCTCGCACATCTCCTGCAGCCATTGCGGGAGTATCTCGGTGACCAGGTCAATCTGTACGTGCAGTGGCAGAAGCCCGGCTTCCGCGCAGTCGGACACATGGTGCTCAAGGCGTTGCTGCCGCATGCCGGGGAAACAACCCTGGCCGAACGTGTGGAGGTGTACCGCTGGTGCGGACGCGTACTTGGCCCGCCTCACTTCGAAATCGTCATCGACCGGATGCGGGTCGATACCGGCATTCCGGCCGACGTGGTCGCAGAGGTGTTGCGCGAGCGCCCGCCAAGCGAACTGCTGGCCTATCCGAAGATGAGGGCTTCGGCCATCCGGTGCCTCACGGCCTTTCTCGGCCGCGATCCTGTCGCCGACGAGCGGTTGCTGCAGGTGTTCGGCAAGCTGCCACAACGTCTTGCCGAAGACGTCGAAGTGATGCTGGAGTGCCAGCTCCGGCTGTTCGACCTCGACCTGCACGAACGGTCTCCGTTCAGCACCGACGAGTGGCAGACCACGTCTCGGGACTTCATCGACTCCGGCAACCGGCCCGACCTCGCCAAGCGGGCACGCTGGATGTGGAGCCAGCTCGACTGACCCAACCCGGGCGGCAACTGCGGCATACCTTTTCGCGTCCTGCCCGGCGAATGCGAGGATTCCCGCTGTGTCCGTGAAACGCCCAGCTGTCCCGCCCGGTCTTGTCGTCGTCGACAAGGCACCGGGTATGACCTCGCATGACGTCGTCGCCAAGGTTCGCCGGATCCTCGGCACCCGCAAGGTCGGCCACGCCGGAACCCTCGACCCGATGGCGACCGGTGTGCTCGTCCTCGGTGTGGAGCGGGCCACCAAGCTGCTCGGCCACCTGGCCATGGACACCAAGGTCTACCTGGGCACGATCCGGCTCGGCGCGTCCACCACCACCGACGACGCCGAGGGCGAGGTGTTGTCCGAAATGGATGCCTCCGCCGTCACCGACGAGGCGATCCACACCGGGATAGCCAAGCTCACCGGCGACATCATGCAGGTCCCCAGCTCGGTCAGCGCCGTCAAGATCGACGGGAAACGGGCGTACGCGCGGGTCCGTGAGGGCGAGCAGGTCGAGATCCCCGCCCGCCCGGTCACCGTCAGCCGCTTCGACGTGCTGTCCATCCGGCGTGTGGACGCCGTGGTCGAGATCGACGCGATGGTGGACTGCTCGTCCGGTACGTACGTGCGTGCGCTGGCTCGTGATCTCGGTGCCGACCTCGGCGTCGGTGGGCACTTGGCGGCCCTGCGCCGGACCAGGGTCGGCCCGTTCGACCTGCGGGTCGCGCGCACCCTCGATCAGCTCGAGGAGAGCCCCGGCCTGTCGCTCGACCTGGACTCCTCGGTCGCGACCGCCTTCCAACGCCACGACGTCGACGAACGGCAGACCGCCGCCCTGCGTTACGGCCAGAAGATCCCGGCCGCCGGTGTGCAGGGGACCTACGGCGTGTTCGACCCGGACGGGCACGTCCTCGCCCTGGCGACCGACGATGGCGCTGTGGCGAGGCCCATAGTCGTGCTCGCCCCTGCGGGATAAATGCCCCTGGACCACGTAGGCTCGGGTCCGTGCAACGATGGCGCGGGTTGGAACATATTCCGGGCGGTTGGGGGCGATGCGTTGCCACCATCGGCGTGTTCGATGGCGTGCACCGGGGGCACCAGGCGCTGATCGAACGTGCGGTCGAGTTAGCCGGCCAACGAGACGTGCCCAGCGTGGTCGTCACGTTCGACCCTCATCCTTCCGAGGTCGTACGACCGGGCAGTCACCCGGCGCAGCTGACCACGCTGCGTCGCAAGGCCGAGCTGGTCGAGCAGTTGGGCGTGGACGTGTTCTGCGTGCTGCCGTTCACCGTCGAGCTGTCCAAGATGCCGGGTGACGAGTTCGTCCACGAGGTGCTGGTCGACCGCCTGCACGCGTCGGCTGTCGTGGTCGGCGAGAACTTCCGGTTCGGCAACAAGGCGCAGGGGGACATCGAACTGCTGGCCAACCTCGGTCACCGGTTCGGCTTCAGCGCCGAGGGCGCGAAGCTGCTCACGTCCGCCACGAACGGGGAGATCACGTTCTCCTCGACGTACATCCGGGCCTGTGTGGACGCTGGTGACGTGGTCGCCGCGGAGGCGGCGCTCGGCAGGCCGCACCGCCTTGAGGGCATCGTGGTGCGGGGTGATCGCCGCGGTCACCAACTGGGATTCCCGACGGCCAACCTGTCGACGCCCAGGTACACGGCGGTTCCCGCCGACGGTGTCTACGCCTGCTGGTTCACCTCGCTGGGCAGCAGCGGTACGCCGCCGCGGATGGCCGCGGTCTCGGTGGGCACCAACCCGACCTTCTCCGGCCGGGAACGCCGGGTCGAGGCGTTCGTTCTCGACGTCGACGAGGACTTCTACGGCCAGCGTGTCGGGCTCGACTTCGTCGAGCGGTTGCGGCCGATGGAGCGGTACGACACTGTCGAGGCGTTGCTGGACCAGATGCACGCCGACGTGGCCAAGGCGCGGGAGGTACTGGGCCGCCCGTGACCGCATGATGTCGGCAAATCGCCTCGCTGGGGGCTCTGGCCTGGCAAGATGCAGGGGAACCAACCTGCGACGAGGGGCAAAGGTGGAGGACCAGAAGATCGTCCAGCGGAACCTGGAGCTGCAGAAACAGTGGTACGGCGAGCCGCTTGGCGACCGTGTCCGGCGGCTCGTGGTGGCGTTCGACGTCTCGCAGGCGAACCTCGCCGACGTGCTGGGCATCAGCGCGCCCATGCTCAGCCAGGTGATGAGCGGCAGGCGCGCCAAGATCGGCAACCCGTCCGTGCTGGCCAGGCTGATCATGCTCGAACGCAAGGTGCTCACCCCGGAGGTCGCGTCCGGCCGCAAGGAGGCGCTGCAGAAGGCGCTCGAGGACGTCAGGGACTCCAAGCCGACGGTGAGCCGGGACATGCTGCCGGTCGACCCGGGCAGGGCGGACCGGGCGGTGCTGGCGCTGCTGCGTCGCGCGGCGAGTGCTGACGAGCTGACCGAGGCCGCACGGCTGCTGGACGGCCGTTACCCGGCGTTGGCCGAGGTGCTGCGACGGGCCGGTGCGCTCGCGTGAGGCTGTTCACCGCGGCGATCCCGCCGCCCGACGTGCTGGACAAGCTGGCCGTGGCACTCGACGGAACGGACCACACGGACTGGGTGCCGAGGGACAGCTGGCACATCACGCTCGGCTACTACGGCGAGGACGACCCCGCGACCCGAGTGCCGTGGGTCCGTGAACGCATGCAAGGCCTTGTGGCGCCGAAGGTGTCGCTGACCGATGCGGGCAACTTCGGCAACACGCTGTGGATCGGCGTGTCCCGTGTGGACCCGGCGTTCAACGCGCTCGGCGCGGCGCTGCGGTTCAACGACCGCCACGACTGGCACCCGCACCTGACCATCGGGCACGGCGACCCGCTGGACCTGCCGTACTCAAGTCCCGAGTGGACGATCGGCGAGGTGGTGCTGCTCGGCGCGGACCGGCGCTACGAGTACACCGTCGTCGACCGGTTCGGGTTTGCCGTCTGATTTGCCGGGAACTCTCCTGGGGACATCCATATCCCCAGGGAGTTGGTCATGGCTGAGTCAGTACGGGCACGCCTACAGCCCACCCAGGTGCTGGCCGGACTCGTCGGGTTGGCGTTCCTCGCGCTGGGCGTCATCGGATTCGTGTACACCGGCTTCAACGACTTCGCCGGGCAGGGGCACACGATGCTGTGGGGGATCTTCGCGATCAACCCGCTGCACAACGTGATACACCTGCTGTTCGGTTTCGTCGGTGTGCTGCTGGCGTTGACGTCGGCCACCGCGCGGCTCTACGGCTGGGTGCTGTTCGCCGGGTACGGGCTGCTGGTGGTGTGGGGCCTGATGCTGGTCGGGCTGACGTCCACCAACCCGGTGTCCGAGCTGGGTAACCCACTGAACATCAACGTCGCGGACAACTGGCTGCACCTCGGTATCGCTGTGCTCGGTCTGCTGATCGCGATCATGCCGTTGCGGCGCAAGGTCGTGGAGACCGAACCGGAGGCGGTCGCTGCCCGGGAACCGGTCACGGACCCGGTTCCGGCGCAACAGCCGCAGACGGTCGCGACGACCGACGAGCAGACCACGGCGACGACAGACGAACCCAAGCCGCGAGGCCTGCATCGGCTGAGCCGCCTGCGCAACCGTTCCACCGCGCAGCACTGAACCCGCAGGTCCACCCTCGTGAGTGTTTCGGCCGGTTAGAACCGGCCGAAACACTCACGAGGGTTGTTCTGCTGCTCCGGTGATGTTGCGGGACATTCCGCCGAAGATGACGCCGTGGAAGGGCGCGATCGACTTCCAGTACAGGTGCCCGGCGAGGCCGTGCGGCTCGAAGATCGCCCGCTGCCGGTAGGTGGCACCGTCGCCGTCCGGTACGACCGACAGTTCCAGCCACGCACGCCCCGGGACACGCATTTCGGCTCGCAGCCGCAGCATGTGCGGCCGTTCCAGGTGCTCGACGCGCCACCAGTCCAGCGCCTCGCCCACGTGCAGCCGACGCGGATCCTTGCGGCCTCGGCGCAGCCCGGCGCCGCCGGAGAGCCGGTCGATCCAGCCGCGCACCGACCAGGCCAGCGGGAACGAGTACCAGCCGTGTTCACCGCCGATGGACTCGATCACCGACCACAGTGTCCTCGGGTCGGCGCTGGTCCTGGTTTCCCTGACGTCGGTGTAGACGCTGCCGCCGGACCACTCGGGGTCCGTCGGCAGCGGATCACTCGGCGCGCCCGCGTCCGACCAGCGGGTGGGCACGTCGGCGTCGCGGATCTTGGCCAGTGCCAGTTCGATCGCGTGCTCGACGTGCACAAGGCCCTCGGACGGCGGCGGGATGTGCTCGTCTATGTCGTGGTCGCGGCGGACCACCTCGTGCACCAGTGATTCGATCAACGGCACCGCGATGCTGCGCGGCACCGGCGTGACCAGGTTGACCCACTGGGCCGACAGCCACGGCGTCAGTACGGGAACCGGCACCACGACACGTCGGTGCAGCCCGGCGACGACGGCGTACCGGCGCATCATGTCCAGATAGGACAACACGTCCGGGCCGCCGATGTCGAAGCCGCCGTCGACCTCCGGCGGCAGCGTGGCCGCGCGGGTCAGGTAGTGCAGCACGTCCCGGACCGCGATCGGCTGGATCCGGTTGTGCACCCAGCGCGGGGTGACCATGGCGGGCAGGCGTTCGGTCAGGTAGCGTAGCATCTCGAAGCTGGCCGACCCGGAACCGATGATGATCGCGGCCCGCAGCACGGCGGTCGGCACGCCGGACGCGAGCAGGATCTCGCCGACTTCCTTGCGGGAGGCCAGATGCGGCGACAGGTCACCGTCCGGCGTGATCCCGCCGAGGTAGACGATCCGCTCGACGGCCGCCTGCGCGGCGGCCTTGGCCACGGTGTCGGCGGCGGCCCGGTCCACGTCGACGAAATCGCTCTGGTGCAACGAATGCACCAGGTAGTAGACGACCTGCTGGTCCTGCACGGCCTCGGCGACACTCGCCGGATCGGTGACGTCTCCGCGCACGATCTCCGCGTGCTCACGCCACGGAACCTCAGCGAGTTTGCCGGGATCCCGTGCCACGGCCCGCACCTCGTGGCCCGCGTCGAGCAACTGGGGAATCAGCCGCCCGCCGATGTAGCCGGTCGCACCGAAGACGACACACCGCATCCGCACCCTCCAAGGTTCTACTGTCGATTCTCGTAGCGCTTGGTCAGTTCCGCGACTCGGTCCGCGGGCCACGGGCAGCGGTCGACGCCGTGCAGCCCGGCGAACAACACCTCCAGGTGCACCTGCCACGCGGCCAGCCACTCCGCCTGGTGTTCGGTCCGGGCGGAGGGCACGGATTGGGTCAGTTCGACGCGGATGCCCAGCTCCGGGTCTGAGGCGAACACCCACCGGACGGTGCCCGCGGGCGAACCGTCATGCAGCCACTCGTACTCCAGCGTGTGCGGTGCCTCCGCCTTGACCAGGCGCCCGGCCGGGACGTGGCCGTTGGTCGCGCGCAGCGGCGGCTCGTCGGTCAGCGCCGCGTCCTTGACCAGGAACGCCCACACCACATCCAGCGGTTTCCACACCAGATCACGGACGAAACGCAGCTCAACACCGCCATCCACCGGATGAACCGTGCCTTCGCCGAGCCCGAACTGCTCGATGTAGCCTTCCGCCCGGCTCAGCCAGTTGGTACCCGCCTGTGGGCTCTTCTCGGGCGTCACGCCGTCGAGTTGGGCCTGCATGGCGTCGAGGCACTCGTCCCAGCCCGCGGCAGTGCGCCCGGCGCCGAGCAGGCCGGTCCCGCCGCCGCCGACCGTCTGGGTGAAGACAAGCAGGCAGCCGTTGCCGTCCGGGATCAGCTCGAACCGCAGCACGTCGAGGTTCCAGCGGTACATGAAGACCTTGGGCTCGTCGACCTCCAGCACCTCACCCGTCCACGCGCCGTCCACCACGGCCTCGTCGGGGAAGGTGAACCGCATCGGCGCCCCCGGCCGCAGTTCGGCCTCGACCGCGGCGGGGAACCAGTTGACCAGCTCGGCCGGGTCGGTGACGGCCCGCCACACCTTCGTGGGCGCGTGCCGGAGCCTGCGCTCGAAACGCAGCGTCGGCTTGCCGTCGATCGTGCTTAGCGTCGCATGTTCGGTCACGTCAGTCCTCCATCGTGTCCAGGTGTTGTTCGAGGGCGTCCAAACTGGACGTCCACAGCCGCCGGTAGGGCTCCAGCCAGGCGTCGAGCTCGGTGAGCGGTTCGAGCCGCAGCCGATACCACCGGCGCTGGGCGTCCTGGCGCACGTCGACCAGCCCGGCGCCGCGCAGCACTTTCAGGTGCTTCGACACGGTCGGCTGGGTCAGCCGCAACCGGTCGACCAGGTCGTTGACGGGGCGTTCGCCCGTGCGCAGCAGGGCGAGGATCTCCCGGCGACGAGGCTCGGCGAGCACCTCGAAGATAGATGCCATACGGGCAATATAGCTACAAAGGCATATACGCTGTCAACCCCACGCGATGGTGGACCGGTCGGCCCGGCGCTCGATGCGCACGGCGGCGGCGCCCACGACTGTGCAGATCGCCACCAACGCGGCCACCAGAACCCCGGTCGTCGGTGTGTTCGCGGCGATCCAGGCCAGCGCCCAGCACACAGCGGCGGCGAAGCCGATCACCGCGGGCAGGCGCAACACGGCAAGAGCCGCGACGACACCCGTCAGCAACAGCACAACGATCGCGGCGGCGGTACCTGGCGCGGCGCTGAACGCCGCTGCCGTCGTGGCCGCGCCCCGCCACAGTGGCGACGGCGACCCATCCCAGGTACACCATCACCGGGATGTGCAGCAGCAGCCTGTCCGCCCAGCCGTCAGCGGGCTGCAACCGCAACGCAGCCCCGAGCAGACAGGCCAGGAGCGCGACAATCATCAACTGTGCCAACAGGATCAGCCGGTTCGTGAACAGCAGCACCCATGCCGCGTTCAGCACACCAGCGGCGACCAGCCACCAGCCGGTGCGCCGGTGCACGTCACGGTTTCGCTGCTCCGGCAACGCCTGCCGGACCGCCAGCGCACCGAACGCGACGTAGATCAACGACCAGATGGTGAACGCGGCACCGCCGGGCAACAGCAACGTGGGATACGAATTCGCGACCACACCAACGGACTCGCCCCACAGACCGACACCGCCGACCACACCGGCGGCGACCTGCAGGACCGCGACCAGGATCAGCGCACCAGCCCGTGCCTTGTCCGTCATCCGGACATTGTCGGTCAGCCTGAGAGGTGGCGCAGGACAGCCAGGACACGCCGGTGGTCCGTTTCCGACGGCGGCAGGCCGAGTTTGGTGAAGATGCTGCTGATGTGTTTCTCGACCGAGCCCTCGCTGATGAACAACGTCTTGGCGATGGCCGTGTTCGTCCGGCCTTCGGCCATCAGCCCGAGTACCTCGCGCTCGCGCGCGGTGAGCGCGGACAGGTCCTGCGACCGCCTGCTGGCGCCGAGGACCTGCGTCACGACCTCGGGATCCAGCACGGTTCCGCCCGCCGCGATCTGCTCGCACGCGGAGAGGAAGTCACGGACGTCGGCCACGCGGTCCTTCAGCAGGTAGCCGACGCCCCGAGCGCCGCCTGCCAGCAGCTCCGAGGCGTACCGGGTCTCGATGTGCTGGGAGAACACGAGCAGGCCGACCGAGGGGTGTGCCTTGCGGACGGCCAGCGCGGCGCGGATGCCCTCGTCGGTGAAACTCGGCGGCATCCGCACGTCGACCACGGCGATGTCCGGGATGTGTTCGGCGACCGCGCCCGTGAGGTCCTCGCCGGTGCTGACGGTCGCGACCACCTCGTGGCCACGCGTGCTCAACAGCAGCGACAAGCCGTCCCGCAGCACGGCACTGTCCTCGGCGATGACGATCCTCATACCGGAAATGAGATCACGACCTGCGTCGGTCCTCCCGGCGGGCTGCTGACTGTCACTGTCCCATCCACTGTGGCCACTCGTTCACGCAGTCCGGCCAGCCCGGCGCCCGGTTTCACCGACGCGCCGCCGATCCCGTTGTCGGACACCACGATCCGCGGCCCCGGCCCGGTGATCGCCACCGAGGCGTTGGTGGCCTGCGAGTGCTTGGCGATGTTCGTCAGCAGCTCGGCCGTGCAGAAGTACGCGATCATCTCGACCGCCTGCGGCGGACGCTCGTCCAGCGTCACCGACAGCTCGACGGGGATCGGGCTGCGCGAGGCCAGCGTGGCCAGTGCCGCGTCCAGGCCCTTGTCCAACGCGGCCGGGTGGATGCCCCTGGCCAGGTCACGCACCTCGACCAGGGCCTCCTTGGCGTTGACGTGCGCGAGGTCGACCAGTTTCCTGGTCATCGCCAGGTCGGGGTCGCCTTCCAGCTCCTCCTTGACCATGCCGAGGTGCATGGCCAACGCCACCATCCGCGCCTGAGTGCCGTCGTGCAGGTCACGCTCGATCTGACGCAGCCGCGCGGCCGCGTCGTCGACCGCGTGCGCCCGCGTCTCCTCAAGGTCACGCACGCGCTGCGACAGCGTCGTCGGCGCGAGGAACCCCTGGATCATCAGGCGGTCGACGAACACGAGGCCGCGCGTCACCCACGGCGCGGCCAGCAGCAGGAGCACACCGAACACGGCGAGGGCGATGGCGTTGGGCCAGGTGTCGACCTTGAAGTTGACGAGCGGCAGGCCGAGCTTCACCCGCAGCGTGAACCAGTACGTGACGTGCGTGACCATGAACAGGCCATAGATCCAGAACATCCCACTCAGCACGAACGTGGCCAGCCCGAGCGGGGCCTTGAGCAGGACGTAGAACACCGCGCGCCAGCTCACGCCGTCGAGCAGCACCGCGGGGATGACGCCGCGCCTCGGCTTGGGCGGTCCCGGTTTGTCGACCTTCAGCTTCAGCAGCGAACCGGCCATCGAGCGATAGGTGTTGCCGAGGCCGCGTGCGATCAGCACACCCAGCGCGGCCAGTGGCAGCCCGATGAACGTGATCGACAAAGCCGTGCCGACGACCAGCGGCACGAGCATGAGCACCAGGCCGACCAGGGAGAGCGGCAGGCAGGCCAGCACATAGAGCACCTCGGCTCCCGTGCGTCTGGTGAACATGTCACCAAGCCTGCCGCACGCTGCGACGACGGACGACCCGGGTAACCCCCACGGCTACTCGGCGGCCAGCCTGGCCCCGGGCCTGTCGGGTGCCGGGCCAACTGGCGCGCCTCGCCGACGAACTCGGGAAATAAGCACGAGCGTTCGATGGCGTCGATTCAGTAGAATGAACTCTCAGTGGTGAACTGCCTGATCCGAGCGTGTGGTGCCCGCTCGGGTGCCTGCGTGCGCATCGGTCCTGATACCCTTCGTAGTTGGGTCCTGCTGTGGTCCGTGGCGGCTGGTACCGACTAACGCCTCATCACGAGGCGTCCTCACGGGACAGAGAACAGAACAAGGAGAACACGCGTGGCGCTGACCACCGACCAGAAGAAGACGATCCTCGGCGAGTACGGCTTGCACGACTCGGACACCGGATCACCCGAGGCGCAGGTCGCGCTGCTGACCAAGCGGATCAGCGACCTGACCCGGCACCTTCAGGAGCACAAGCACGACCACCACTCCCGCCGCGGCCTGCTGCTGCTGGTGGGGCGCCGCCGCCGGTTGCTCAACTACGTGGCCAAGGTGGACATCCAGCGGTACCGGACGCTGATCCAGCGTCTCGGCCTCCGCAGGTGAGCTCGGGAGGGGGAGCGGCCAACGGGGCTGCTCCCCCTCCGAACATTTGACAAGGGAACAAGGGCTTAGCGGACGGGGCAGTATCTGCGCCGGTCCTCGGTAGTGGCTCCCGGGTAGGAAAGAGGAACCCGGGGGCTTCGATCGAAGACCGGCCTCGTCCACACCGCGTCGACGGCGGAAGTTCCGACCGCGGGCCCGTGAAAACGAGGAGAAACAACTACATGACTGACTCCCAGGAAGCTGGGGTCCACGAGACCACTGCCGTGATCGACAACGGCAAGTACGGCACGCGCACGGTCCGTTTTGAGACCGGTCGCATCGCCAAGCAGGCAGCGGGCAGCGTCGTGGCCTACCTCGACGAGGAGACCATGCTGCTGTCGGCGACCACCGCCTCGAAGCACCCGAAGGAGCACTTCGACTTCTTCCCGCTGACGGTGGACGTCGAGGAGCGGATGTACTCCGTCGGCCGCATTCCCGGCGCGTTCTTCCGCCGTGAGGGCCGTCCCTCCACCGACGCCATCCTGGCCTGCCGCCTGATCGACCGTCCGCTGCGCCCGTCGTTCGTCGACGGTCTGCGCAACGAGATCCAGGTCGTCGTCACGGTGATGAGCCTGGCCCCGCAGGACCTGTACGACGTCGTGGCGATCAACGCCGCGTCCGCCTCCACCCAGCTCGCCGGCCTGCCGTTCTCCGGCCCGGTCGGTGCTGTGCGCGTGGCGCTCGTAGAGGGCCAGTGGATCGCGTTCCCGACCTACGAGCAGCTCAAGACCGCCGTGTTCGACATGGTCGTCGCGGGCCGCAACGTCGGTGACGACGTGGCCATCATGATGGTCGAGGCCGAGGCCACCGACAACGTGATCGACCTGATCGGCGAGGGCGGCACCGCGCCGACCGAGCAGATCGTGGCCGAGGGCCTCGAGGCCGCCAAGCCGTTCCTGCGCGCACTGTGCGTCGCGCAGCAGGAGCTGGCCGACCGGGCCGCGAAGGCCACCGGCGAGTTCCCGGTGTTCCCGGCCTACCAGCCGGACGCCTACGAGGCCGTCGAGGCCGCCGCGTCGGAGAAGCTGAGCGAGGCGCTGACCATCGCGGGCAAGCAGGAGCGCGAGGCCGCGATCGACGACATCAAGGCCGGTGTGCTGGAGATGGTCGGCGAGCGCGAGGAGTTCGAAGGCCGTGAGAAGGAGCTCGGCGCTGCCTTCCGGTCGCTGAACAAGAAGCTGGTCCGCCAGCGGATCCTGCGTGACAAGGTCCGCATCGACGGCCGTGGCCTCACCGACATCCGCCAGCTCTCCGCCGAGGTCGCCGTGATCCCGCGGGCGCACGGTTCGGCGCTGTTCGAGCGCGGCGAGACCCAGATCCTGGGTGTCACCACGCTGAACATGCTGCGGATGGAACAGCAGATCGACTCGCTGTCGCCGGAGACCCACAAGCGCTACCTGCACCACTACAACTTCCCGCCGTACTCGACCGGTGAGACCGGTCGCGTCGGCTCGCCCAAGCGCCGCGAGATCGGCCACGGCGCGCTCGCCGAGCGTGCGCTCATGCCGGTGCTGCCCAAGCGGGACGAGTTCCCGTACGCGCTGCGTCAGGTGTCGGAGGCGTTGGGCTCCAACGGTTCCACCTCGATGGGCTCGGTCTGCGCGTCCACCCTGTCGCTGCTCAACGCCGGTGTGCCGCTGAAGGCCCCGGTCGCGGGTATCGCGATGGGCCTGGTGTCCGACGAGGTCGACGGCAAGACCGAGTACGTGGCGCTGACCGACATCCTCGGCGCCGAGGACGCGTTCGGCGACATGGACTTCAAGGTCGCCGGTACCAAGGACTTCGTGACCGCGCTGCAGCTGGACACGAAGCTCGACGGCATCCCGTCCGAGGTGCTGGCCGCCGCGCTGAAGCAGGCGTACGACGCCCGGCTGACCATCCTCGAGGTGATCGCCGAGGCGATCGACAAGCCGGACGAGATGAGCCCCTTCGCGCCGCGCGTGACCAGCGTGAAGATCCCGGTCGACAAGATCGGCGAGGTCATCGGCCCGAAGGGCAAGATGATCAACTCGATCACCGAGGAGACCGGCGCCGACATCTCGATCGAGGACGACGGCACGATCTACGTCGGTGCGGCGGACGGCCCGTCGGCCGAGGCAGCGATCGCCAAGATCAACTCCATCGCCAACCCGCAGCTGCCGAAGGTCGGCGAGCGTTTCCTCGGCACGGTCGTCAAGACCGCCGCCTTCGGCGCGTTCGTCTCCCTGCTGCCGGGCAAGGACGGCCTGGTGCACATCTCCAAGCTGGGCAACGGCAAGCGCATCGGCAAGGTCGAGGACGTCGTCAAGGTCGGCGACAAGCTCCGCGTCGAGATCGCGGACATCGACTCGCGCGGCAAGATCAGCCTGGTGCTGGTGAAGGAAGAGGACGCCGAGAAGAAGGCCGACGAGGCCACGGCGAACGACGACAACAGCAACGTATCGGCAGAGGAGCCCGCGACCACGTGATGGTTCGCAGTTCGCAAGCCGCGGGCCCGGCCCGCGGCTTACTGCAGCAGAAGCCCGGCACCACTCGCACGTTGGAACGCACCGGGGCAGGTGAGGTCCGCCGGACCTTGTTGCCCGGTGGCCTGCGGGTGGTGACCGAGCACGTGCCCGGCGTGCGGTCGGCCTCGGTCGGCATGTGGGTCGGGGTCGGGTCCCGTGACGAACAGGCGGGCGTCGCCGGGGCCGCGCACTACCTGGAGCACCTGCTCTTCAAGAGCACCTCCCGGCGTAGTGCGATGCAGATCGCCGAGGAGATCGACGCGGTCGGCGGCGAGCTGAACGCGTTCACGGCGAAGGAACACACCTGCTACTACGCGCACGTCCTCGACGAGGACCTGCCGTTGGCGATCGACCTGGTGTGCGACGTGGTGTTCGAGGCGTTGTGCACCGAGCGGGACATGGAAACCGAGCGCAGCGTCGTGCTCGAAGAGATCGCGATGCGCGACGACGACCCGGAAGACCTGCTGCACGACGCGTTCTGCGCGGCGCTGCTGCCGGATCACACCCTGGGCCGTCCGGTGCTGGGCAGCGAGAAGTCCATCACCGAGCTGAGCCGCAACGCGCTGTACAACTTCTACAAGCGCCGTTACACGCTGCCGCGGATGGTCTTCGCCGTCGCGGGGAACATCAAGCACACGGATGTTCTCCGCTTGGTGCGTAAGGCTCTCAAGGCCCGCCTGGTCGGCGACGTCACTCCGATCGCTCCCCGCAAGGGGCGCGCTCGCATTCCGTCCGCGCCTCGCCTTGTCCTGCACACGGAGGACACGGAGCAGACGCACCTGATGCTCGGTGTGCGTGCGCTGGACCGGCACGACGAGCGCAGGTTCACGCTGGGCGTGCTGAACGCGGCGCTGGGCGGCGGGATGAGTTCCCGGCTGTTCCAGGAGGTTCGCGAGAAGCGTGGCCTGGCCTACCAGGTCTACTCGTCCGTCGCGTCCTATTCGGACACCGGGCACCTGTCGGTGTACGCGGGTGTGCAGCCCGACCGGCTCGGCGAGACCGCGTCGGTGATCCGCGAGGTGCTCGCGCAGGTGGCGCGGGACGGCCTGTCGGACGCGGAAGTGGCCCGTGGCAAGGGACAGCTGCGCGGTGGTCTCGTGCTTGGCCTGGAGGACACCAGTTCCCGCATGTCCCGGATCGGGAAGGGCGAGCTGACGTACGGCGACTACCTGACCGTCGGCGAGACGCTCGGCCGGATCGATGCGGTGACCGGCGGAGACATCGCCCTGCTGGCCAAGGAACTGCTGTCCCGGCCGATCGCGGCGGCGGTGGTCGGCCCGTACGATCACGTCGACGACGTGCCGGTCGAGGTTCACGAGGTGATGGGATGACGATCCGCGTTGGCGTGCTCGGCGCGCAGGGGCGGATGGGCGCCGAGGTCTGCCGCGCGGTGGACGCGGCGGACGGCATGGAGGTTGTCGCGAAGGTCGACGTCGGCGACTCGCTGTCGGACGTCGTCGGCGCCGACGTGATCGTGGACTTCACCCACCCGGACGTGGTGATGGACAACGTCCGTTTCGCGGTGGAGAACGGAATCCACTGTGTCGTGGGCACATCGGGCTTCTCGGCGGACCGCCTGGAAACCGTGTCGTCGTGGCTGTCCTCGGCACCGAAGGTGGGCGTGCTGGTGGCGCCGAACTTCGCGATCGGCGCGGTGCTGTCCATGCGGTTCGCGCAACTGGCGGCGAAGTACTACGAGTCGGTGGAGATCATCGAACTCCACCACCCTCGTAAAGCCGACGCCCCATCGGGAACAGCGGCCCACACCGCCCGCCTGATCGGCGCGGCCAGGGCAGCAGCGGGCCTGGGCTCATCCCCGGACGCGACAACGCACGACCCGGACGGCGCACGGGGAGCGTTGGTCGACGACGTCCGTGTCCACTCGGTACGGTTGTCCGGCCTGATCGCCCACCAGGAAGTCCTGTTCGGCGGCGAAGGCGAAACCCTGACGATCCGCCACGACTCCATGGACAGGAACTCGTTCATGCCAGGGGTGGTGCTGGCGGTGCGTTCGATCGTGAACCACCAGGGCCTGCTCGTCGGCCTGGACAAGCTGATGGACCTATGAGGCTGTCCGCCCGGACAACAGCGCTGCTGCTCTCGGCAGTGCTGGTGGTGTACTTCGTGTTGCTGTCCGGGCGAGCGGTTGCCCTGATCAAAACAGGGGACCCGGTAGGAATCGGCCTGGGCGTAGGTGTCCTGCTGCTGCCGTTGATCGGCGTCTGGGTGACGGTGACCTCGATCCGATTCGGCCTCCGCACAGAACAACTGGCCAACCGCCTCGCCGACGAAGGCACCCTCCCCGACACCGCGGATCTGCCCCGAATGCCATCCGGCCGCGTAGACCGCACAGCAGCCGACGCCTGGTTCGAACAACGCCGCGCCGAAGTCGAAGCCGCTCCCGAGGACTGGCGCGCCTGGTTCCGTCTGGCACACGGCTACGACATCGCCGGTGACCGCCGTCGCGCCCGTGAAGCCATGCGTAAGGCCCTCGACCTGTCATAGGAGTTCCGGTGCCTCTGCAGAGTACGAACACAACGTTCCGTACGCTCGATGGCTTCCGGTTGAATGGCACATTGGTGCTGCCAGGTGGTTCGACGAAGCACGCTGTCGTGTTCGTGCACGGTGGCGGTGTCACTCGCGAAGAGGGCGGTTTCTTCACGCGCCTCGCCGCAGGTCTCGGCGAAGCGGGCGTGGCAACACTGCGATACGACTTGCGTGGCCACGGCATCAGTGAAGGCGCGCAGCAAGAGGCAACGCTCGCAGCGCATCTCAACGACATCCGCGTCGCGTTGGCGCACGTGCGAGAAGCCACGGGCGCGTCGGCGATCAGTTTGCTAGGTGCCAGTTTCGGAGGTGGGCTCTGCGCCTACTATGCGGCCAAACGTCCTGAAGAGCTGACACGGTTGGTGTTGCTGAACCCACAACTCGACTACAAGAGCCGCTATATCGAGCAGAAACCGTACTGGTCGAACGACAACTTGGACGAGGATGCCGCTCGACGGCTCCAAGAGAACGGCTACCTTAGGCACTCGCCGACTGTGAAACAAGGCCGGGCCATGCTCAACGAGGTGTTCTGGATCAGGCCAAGTCTTGTTCTCGGCGAGATCCAAGCCCCGACGCTCATCGTCCACGGCACAAGGGACACCTTCGTGTCGATTGACGCTTCACGTGCAGCGGTGCGACAACTGCGAGCTGTACACGACCTGGTGGAAATCGAGGGAGCTCAGCACGGCTTTGCCGTGCATGACGATCCGCAGTACTCGAACCCACAGAGCCAGGAATGGCAGGCGTTCGTCATCCGCACTGTAGCCGAATGGATCTCGCAGCCCTAGTGCGCCAACACCTCCTGTAGCTGTCGGGGCCCTGTTCGGCCGCTCCACGGCCGCAACGATGTGAGTGCTCTTCGTAGTTCGCGCTTGGTTCGCTTCGATGCGGTGGCTGTCGCCAACATGGCGGCTTCGATGCCGACGCCAGCCGCCTCGTCTGGTTCTCCCGCCAACGCCAGAGAACTGGCCATCCGAGCCATGAAGTACGCGCGATCACGTCGTGACAGGAGATCGGCGCGCAGTACTTGACCGTACAACTGGGCGGCCAGTCGGGGTTTTCCCGCATCGAGGTAGCAGCTGGCCGTGCGCAGTTTCCACGTGCCTTCGTTGAAGTAAGCGCCAAGTTGGCACTCCGGATCATGGTCGTCGGCTTCCAGCAACACGCGCTGAGCCAACTCGAGTTTCTGCTGCACCACGTGCCATCGCTCGCCAGTCATGGCGAGACCTCGAGCCTCTTGTTGTGTCACTTCGGCTGCAACCGGAGCGGGTAATCGCCATGGTCCTTGCCCGGCTGCCTGAGCAAGCGTCAGTACCCGAACGCCGTCGCGTTCGTCGTAGGCCATCTGCGACCTCTTGAGCAGTACATAGCCTTGCATCGGCATGTCGCCCGCTTCTTGCGCCCACTCGGTCGCGCGGTCGTACCAGAAGCGAGCACGCAACGCGTCGTGCATGTCGCGGTAAAGCCAGCCAACGAATTCAGCACTCCGTGCTGCAACTGCGAGTAGTCGGCAACGCACGTCAGGCCGGACGTCTCGCGCACTCTGTCCAATGACAGTCACCAGCTTCAGAACAGCGGGCATTGCCTTGGCTGGTCCTTGGTTGCCGTCGTCTGCCATGTACGCGAGTAGTTGGCGATTGCAGTACTCGACGATCGAGTTGCCGAGGCGACGTCGTGGTGCTTCGAGTGCGGCGGCCAGGTGTTCGCGTTCGTCCTGGTTGAGGACCGTCCAAACATCACCACTTCTCGCTGGCTTTGTGCCCGCGAGGACATCGAGCAAGCCCGCGATCCCAACGGTGGTCAGATCAACGGGGATGAGCGCGGCACAGCCATCGATGATCACTGGAAGCTGAACGTTCGAGTTGGTGGTAGCCAGTTGTATGTCGGAATCCACGGTCGGAGTCTCCGGAATCAGGATCTCCACAAACCGGTTCCGCACATCATCCGACGCGCGGGCAAAGGTGGTGTCCAGCAGACCCTGACTGTCGGGTGCGAGCAAGATACTCACCCCCTGGATTCCCAGCGAGCGACCGTTCGCGCACCTACACCGAGTACTTCGGCGAAGTCGCGGATGCTCAGACGCATGGCAACGCGCAGAGCCTTTGTTTCGCGGCCAGTCCATCGACGAACGGTTGTCATCGGACACCATGCCCTTGGTCGTGAATGTCGCATTCAGAATAGTGCGTTGTGACCGTGGCAACGCGGCGACAACACTGCGGCAACAGCAGACCATTCCGAATCACCGCTTCAGTGGGCACGATCGTGGTACTGATCCTGACAACGACTCGGAGCAAACCATGTCCGGCAACGATGCCCAATCGAGTGTTGACCGTCGTACCAAGCCAAGGTCGCCTGCGTTCGACAAGTTGATGGCGGAGATGGTCGCCGATCAGGCGCCGCGGGTGTTCGCGGTGGTGTTGGAGTTCGGTGAGCAGACTGATGCGCAGATTGTGGCGTGGGGTATGACGCTCGACGGCGGCGCGTATATGACCACAGTGGACGGTAGGAACCAGTTCGTGTTGGCTGAGGCGGAGAACGCGCTGAGATATGTGCCCAGTCGTTCCAACATTACACCGCACATCGTGTGGGCGACGCCCGGTGCTGACGGGTGATCTGGTGGCCAGGACGAGTCTCAGCCTGCCGTTCAGCGGTGCTCGGTTGCGTGAGTGGCGAGAGCGGGCTGGGCTGACCCAGCAGAAGCTCGCTGTCGTCTGCGGCTTGTCGCGGTATCAGATCTCCCGGTGGGAGACTGGTGCCGCCAAGCCGGAGCCTGGATCGCTCAAACCGCTTGTCCTCGGGTTGGCCGATGTGCTGGACGTGCCATTCGTTCTGGCTGACCTGCTGGGCGTCTCACGACAGCATGAAGATTCACCTTGCTGAGATTGTGACAGCAAGGCGGGCAAGGTTGCCTGGATCAGAGGCTTTGCAGCATTGACGTGATCAGTGACTTCGCGGCCTGTCCGTAGACAGCTTGCCGGGTGAGTTCGCTGAACGCGTTACAACTGGCCAATCGCCTCGCCGACGAAGGCACCCTCCCCGACACCGCGGATCTGCCCCGAATGCCATCCGGCCGCGTAGACCGCACAGCAGCCGACGCCTGGTTCGAACAACGCCGCGCGGAAGTCGAAGCCGCTCCCGAGGACTGGCGCGCCTGGTTCCGTCTGGCACACGGCTATGACATCGCCGGTGACCGTCGTCGCGCCCGTGAAGCCGTGCGTAAGGCACTCGACCTGTCCTGAGCGGTTAGTCTGGTAACCGGACTCCGCGTGGATGAGGTGAGTCATGATCTTTGACGTCGATCCGTTCCTGCCGGTCGGACAACGTATCAAGCACTTCCGTGAACGCGCAGGAATGGCAAGGCCGGTTTTGGCGGGCCTTATCGGAAAGAGCGCCGAGTGGCTGAAAGCAGTGGAGAACGGCCGCTTGCGGACACCGAGGTTGGACCTGCTGCTCCGGATCGCACAGGCACTTGAACTGGAAGATCTCGCTGCCCTGACCGGTGACAGTGTCGCTGTTCCGGTCCGTGTCTTCGCGGGGCAAAGGCATGCTGCCCTATCGGCTGTGCAAGCCGCGCTCACCGACTACCGGATCGCCTCGGCGGGAACATCACTACCGAACATCACGCACCTCGCCCTGCGTCTTCAGCAGGCTTGGGCTGTCCGCCACGCCAGCCCCGATCACCGCACTCAACTCGGCGCGCTGTTGCCGGATCTTGTTCGCGACGCGCAGACCGCTGCTCGCGCCGCGAGCAGCGACAACGCGCGTGAGGCTCATCGCGTCCTCGCTGGTGTCTATCGGCTCGTCGATTTCTACGTGGCGTACCAGCCCGCTCCGGAGCTGGTCTGGATGGTCGCGGACCGCGCGATGACCGAGGCTCAATTGGCAGACGATCCATACGCCCATGCGGCTGGCGCCTGGGCCATGGTGCAGGCGCTACGTGACGCTGGTCGATGGGATGAAGCCGTTCAGTTGGCTGCTGACGCCGCTCAGCAACTGGCGCCGTACCTGGACGACTGTCCGGATGATTGGCGCGGAATCTGCGGAGCACTGGAAGCTGAGATCGCCTATGTTCACGCACGCCGTGGTCGACGTGGTGAGGCATGGGCGCACTGGGAACGCGCCAACGCCATGGCACTGCGCCTGGGCCCTGAGTACCGCCACGTCCAGACTTCCTTCTCACAGGCTGTGATGAGCGCGCACATGACAACCCTCGGCGTCGAGTTGCGTCGTCCTGGTGAAGCCTTGCGCGCGGCCGATTCATTCGACCCGGACGCGATTCCATCGTTGCCTCGACGCAGCAGGCACCTGATCGAAGTCGCCCGTGGGCACCATCAGCGTGACGAACGTGCCTCGGTCTTCGCGATGCTTTCGTCGGCTGAGCGAGTTGCCGACGAAACGATCAAGTACAACGGTCACGCCCGTGACATGCTGCTTGATCTGAGTGCCCGGCCGCCGTCGGGCATGCGTGAGGATGTCCGACGGTTGTGCAGGCGTGTCGGTGTCGCTGCCTGACTCGGTCGAGTGAAGGTACAAAATGTACCCCTCGGTCTGTGGTGGTGCGCATAGCTTCTCTTTGAGGAAACCGAGTGTCTTCAAGGAGATGGACATCTTGTCTGACAAAGAACGATCTTGTGTCAGCCCGCATCGTCGTCCAAGTGACAGCGGGTTCACCAAGCTGATGGCGGAGATGGTTGCTGATCAGGCGCCGCGGGTGTTCGCGGTGGTGCTGGAGTTTGGTGAGCAGATCGACGCGCAGATTGTGGCGTGGGGCATGACGCTCGACGACGGTGCGTACATGACCACAGTGGATGGTAGGAACCAGTTCGTGCTCGCAGAGCCGGAGAACGTGCTCAAGTATGTGCCGAGTCGTTCGAACATCACACCGCACATCGTGTGGGCAACTCCCGGCACTGACAGGTGATCGCGTGGCAAGGACGAGCCTCAGCCTGCCATTCAGTGGCGCTCGGTTGCGCGAGTGGCGAGAGCGGGCTGGGCTGACCCAGCAGAAGCTTGCTGACGTCTGCGGCTTGTCGCGGTATCAGATTTCCCGGTGGGAGACAGGCGAGGCCAAGCCGGAACCTGGCTCGCTCAAGCCGCTTGTCCTCGGGTTGGCCGACGCGCTGGACGCGCCATTCGACCTCGCTGATCTGCTGGACGGGAGAAGCCGGGCCGCAACCATCGGCAACCCGGCTCCACACGACGTCTAGGACAGAATCTCGACGTACCCCTGCGTTCCGTTCACACGGATCCGCTGTCCATCCCGGATCAGCCGGGTGGCGTTCTCCACCCCCACGACGGCAGGCAAGCCGTACTCCCGAGCGACCACCGCGCCATGGGTCATCAGCCCGCCCACCTCTGTCACAAGGCCCTTGATAGTGACGAACAAAGGCGACCAACTGGGATCGGTGTACGCGGTCACCAGGATGTCATCCGCTTCGAGATCCGCCTCGGTCATGTCCAGGATGACGCGGGCGCGTCCCTCGACGATCCCGGTGGAAACCGCGAGGCCGATCAGTGCGTCGGCTGGCGCGTCCTCTCGTCGGTACGACCCGGCGATGGCCTCGCCGTCCGATGTCAGCACCCGGGGCGGCGTGAGCGCCTGATAGACGGCGAACGCCTCCTTGCGCCGCCGGATGAGCTGGTTGTCGACCTGGCCTGTACGCACGACGTCGTGGAGTTCCTGGAACCTGAGGTGGAAGATGTCCTCAGCCTTCCGCAGTACGCCCGCCCGCACCTGGCGCGAGGCCTCTTCCAGCATGGCTTGCTTGTAGATGAAGTAGCGGCTGACCATCCCGTACTTCGGGTACTCCCGATAACCGATGTAGGTCCGCAGACGATCGATCATCGCCTTGGTCTCTTCGGCTTTCCCTTCCCCGTCAGGCAAAGCCCGCAGGCGCTTCAGCAGTTCCTGTTCCTTCTCCCACGCTTCCTGTTGCCCCTGCTCGAAACGCCGCCTGCTGGCGCCGGGCTCGAAGTTTTCGACGTTGCCGAGAATCACGGGGATGAGTGCCGAGGGGCGTTCGCTCCAGCGTGGCCTCGTGATGTCGATCTCGCCGACGCAGCGCATGCCGTACTTGCCCAGGTACGCCAGGATCGAGTCCCGCGCCTCCACTCCGCCGGTGAGCTTGGGCAGGTCGTCCAGGAAACCTTCGTCCTTGACGTCCCGCAGGAACGCCACCACTTCCGGATGCGGCCGGATCGCGTCCGCGACGTCCAGGAGTGCCAGTCCCATCTCCGAAGTGATGTTGTTCGGAACGGACTGCGTGAGGGTGTCGACCGCGTTGTCCTCGCCCAGCCACCCGTGCATCTGCTTGTTGATCCACAACGCCGCGTCCATCGCCGACATGAACACCTGGTGGCTTCGCCGGTCGAACAACAGCCGCCGCAGTTCCTTGAAGTCTTCCACGATGAAGTCGAACAGGTCCGCTCCGTGATACGCCTGGATGTCGCGTCGCGCGGCGGCCAGGGATGCCTGGCTGGTGGCGATCAGCTCGTCGACGATGGCCGGATCGGTTTCGATCGGTGCGGTCGGGCCACCGAGGAACGGCTGGCCGGGGTTGTCCTGTGACGGCGGCGGGATGAAGTCGCTGCGGTCGAGGATGGTCCGCAGCGCGTCCTCCATCAACGGGTCGCCCGACTCCATGGCCTTCAGCAGCCCGTCGCGGCTGGCCTGCGATGCCACCATCTCGGTGACGTCGACGAACAGCCTGCCGCCCGCCTCGGCCATCGGCCGGGGCGTGGTCATCTGCCAGACCGACAGACCGAGGGACTTCATCGGATCGGTCATCATCTGCTGGTGACCGACGGACAGGTAGATGTGGTTGTCCTGGTCCTCGGTCTCCGGAACGGGGAACAGTGTGGTGATCGGCCTGCTCTGGACGATCTGGAAACCACCGTCGGCCAGGCACCACTCGATGTCCTGAGGACGGCCGAAGTGCGCCTCGATCCGCCTCCCCAGCTGCGCGAGCCGCACCACCTGCGCATCGGTCAGCGCTGGTTGCTGCCGCGATTCCGGCTCGATCGCCTGCTCCCGCGTGCCTCCTTCCGGCGAGGCGTGGATGGCCAGCAGCTTGCTGGCGATCGTCCTCTCGACGACCTCGCCGTCACGCACCTTGTAGGTGTCCGGGTTCACCAGACCGGACACCAGCGCCTCACCCAGGCCGAAACTGGCCTCCACGCTGGTGATCCTCCGGTTCGACGTGATCGGGTCGGCGGTGAACAGGATGCCGGACGCCTCCGGCACGACCATCTGCTGGACGACCACCGCCATGTGGACCTTGCGATGGTCGAAACCGTTGCGCAGGCGGTAGGCCACGGCTCGCTCGGTGAAAAGCGAAGCCCAGCACAACCGGATGTGTTCGAGGATCGCCGCTGCCCCCACGACGTTCAAGTACGTGTCCTGCTGGCCCGCGAAGGACGCCGTCGGCAGGTCTTCGGCCGTCGCGCTAGATCGGACAGCATAGGCGGCCTCATCGTCCAGCTCGGCGAGTGCGCGGGTGATCGCCGCCGCCAGGTCGTCCGGAATGGGAGCCCCGGCGACGGCGCTGCGAACTTCCGCGCTGAGCACAGCGATCGCATCCCGGTCGTCCGGGGCCAGGTGCGACAACTGGTCGAGCCGGTCCTCAAGCGACGGCACGTCCGCCATGACCCGTCGGAAGGCGTCCGTCGTCACGCAGTAGCCAGCTGGCACGGGGATGCCGTCGATCCGTGAAAGCTCGCCGAGGTTCGCCCCCTTGCCCCCGACGAGCGCCACCTGGCTTTGGTCGATCTCTTGGAAACCCAGCACAACCACAGTTTCTCCTACACCCCTTGAGTGTCGCCGTTCCCGCGATTTCCGCAGGTCATGGCTTCGGCCGGAGATTCTGCAGCACGACCCGGGTCTTGCCGCAAGGCCCCCGGTGCGCTATATGTTGAAGGGGAGAGAGAAAGTCGCAACTCCTGCTGGGGATTCCGGCTACACGTCCGCCGTCTGCTTCGCAGTGCGTGCGGCCTGTCGGCGTGGCCTGGCGAACCTGCGCATGATGGGTCGCTCGACCAGCGTGAACTGCAGCCACGACACGACAATCGTGACGCCGAGCAGGCCGACCGCGACAGTGGCGATGGCCGCGGTGCTCAGCCCGTTGTCCAGGATGAGCAGATGGTAGCCGAGTAGCAGCACCATGAAGTGCCACAGGTAGAACGCGAACGAGATCTCGCCGAGCCACACCATGACCCGATTGGACAGTCCGGTTCGCTTCTTCTCGATGTCGGCGGCAGCGCCTGCGGCGATCAGCAGGCCAAGGGGGACCACCGTGACCGCGATCGTGGCAAAGGTGGGCGGGACCAACGGCTTGACCGCGAACGCGGCGGCCACCAGTGCCAGCGCGCCGCCGAAGCCCAGCGGCAGCCGCTGACCGGTCATCACGACACGGGCCAGGATGATGCCGAAGACGAACTCGAGCATCCGCAGCGGCGGGAACTGGTAGACCACGTAGGAATCCCACTCGGTGAGCCCGAGCAGGGGTGACTGCGGCGGCTGCACCGGCCCGATCGCCCCGGACAGGGCGGGAACAGCGAAGATCACGGCCGCGACGCCGCCTGCCCACCACCACAGCGCGTTCGGCGGGATACGCCTGATCATCCGCAGCAGGAACGGGAACAGGAAGTAGAACAGCGCCTCACACGACAACGTCCATGCCGCGCCGTTGAAACTGCCGCGGACATCGAGCCCGGGGAAGAACGACTGCACGAGCAACAGGTTCGGTATGGCGATCCAGCTGTCGACGGCGTGTTCCGTCGCCATGAAGGATATGATCAGCACGGCGACGACAAAAGTGATCAGGTGATTCGGGTAGATCTTGAAGAATCGGCGCCGCCAGAATCGTCGGGTCGTGTCGTCTGCGGGTACTGACCAGGTCAGAATGAACCCGCTGAGAATGAAGAAGTAGCTGACTCCGGCCGAAGCGGCGTACCACGAGCCTACGAATATGGCCGGGTTGGGCTCGGCGAACAGGTAGTACACGGCGCCGAGGCCGAAGACCGTCAGCGCGGCGACGAAACGCATTCCGGTCAGCGAGGGAAGTGTGGGCCTACTCGTTGCGGGTGGCGCGGCTAATTCGGGTAATTCGGACATGGCGACGCACCTTCTTCCACTGGTGTGTGGGCTTCGAAGTGAGATCGATCTATCCCCAGTAACGCGTGCGGCGATGCCGATCCTGCCGTTGTCCAGTGATGTCGTCTTCAGCTGTCCCGTAATGCCAGACAAAACAATCGACATCGGTGTGCACGGCCGGGCCGTCGGGCATCGGGCTCGTCTGATTGGGGGAGTGCGTCAAGATCGCGTTTCGAAGTGTCAGGTGCGTGCGGGCTTACGCCTCAGTAGTCGAATCCGTCGCACGTCGTCAATTCACAAACGGGGAGAGTGCCCACCTGGTCGGCTGGTGGTGCCTCAATGTCGACAGGTGCTCCCCATGCGCTGTACCGCAAAGTTCCTGCGGGCAGGGTGGTGATTTCGCGCGGTAGGTCGTCCTCGTCGATCACGACGCTCAGGGTTTCTTCGCCCTTGTCTGGTTCCTCGGCGATGACGACGCTGTAGCGAGTAAGGACGGCATCGCCCTCTCGTGTGGTCGTCACTGGCCCCAGTCGAAGGCCGTTCTCTTTCAGGGCCGTCAGGGAGACACCGAGGTCCTTGCCGTCCTGCAGCAGTCCATAGGGGGTACCCAGCACTGTGTACATCACGTTGGCGTGATCGGGACCGATCCTGGCCCACGGCTTTCCGGCCTGGGCGGCGAGTGCGGCGGGGAGCCTCGCATACGCGTCGTCGTTCACGAAAACCAGTCGATGTTCCTTGCTGTTGACCGTGATGGCAACGTCCGCCGAGCCAACTCGGTGAACACCGGAAGCCCGTGACTCGTCTTTTCCTTCCATCGTGATGTGTGCGGTCTTCTTGGCCGCAACGGCCGCCGAGACGGCCTTGCCCAGTTCCTCGATGGTCGCGTGCTGCTGGGGCGTGCTGCCGGTACAGGCCGTCAGCGCCAACGACATGACTAGTCCACAGAGAATCCCCCTTGTGCGCATGGGGAAACCCTATCGACGGTCGCAATCGGCCATATTGCCCAGTGCGGCAACGGTTCCGCGTGAGCTGGCGGTGTGGCCGCGATGACGGTGTCCAGCGCACAATCCGGTGACCGTCGTCGGCCTCGGCTCCACGGGCATGGCCCTCGCCGATGCGCTGCTCAAGCAAGGATCGTCCTCGGGGATAGTCGCTGAGGATGGTCGGGCTTGAACCGGCCATAGCCCAGGGCTAGGTTCACCCTGTGCGTGATTGAAACGTCTCAACGGGGAGCGGCCATGCGTGTTGCCATCGCTGTACTACTGAGCGTCAGTCTTGTTGTGACCGGGTGTAGCAAGAAGGATCAGCCTGCGGCCGGTGACGGCAGCCAGGCGCGGGTCAAGGTCGCGTTCGTGCCCAAGCTGCAGGGCATTCCCTACTTCGAGGCGATGAACACCGGTGGTCAGAAGGCCGCGAAGGACCTCGGCATCGACTGGATCTACAAGGGCGGCACCACCGCCGACCCCGGCGCGCAGACCGAGATCCTCAAGTCGCTGATCCAGCAGAAGGTCGACGTGCTCGTCGTCGCGCCCAACGACCCGGACTCCGTGGTCCCGATTCTCGCCGACGCCGCGAGCAAGGGCATCAAGGTGCTCACGTCCGACACCGACGCGCCCAACTCCGTCAGGGAGATGTTCGTCAACCAGGCCACCGCCGACGGGATCGGCCGGACCGTGGTCGACTCGCTGATGACCGCGATGAACCAGCAGGGCAAGTTCGCGATCGTCTCCTGCGGCCAGACCGCCGCCAACCTCAACTCGTGGATCGACGTCCAGAAGCGCCACGCGGCCGAGAAATACCCCAACGCCACCCTTGTCGACACTGTCTACGCCGGTGAGGACGAGGCCAAGGCCGTTTCCATGGCCAAGGACCTGATGAACGCCCACCCCGACCTCACCGGCCTGATCGGCCAGTGCACCGCGTCGGCTCCGGGCGTCGCCAAGGCGGTCAGGGAGTCCGGCAAGATCGGCAAGGTCTTCACGGTCGGTGTCGGTACGCCGAACTCGATGAAGCCCTACCTGCAGGACGGGTCGTCGTCGGCCGCTGTCCTGTGGGACGTCGAGCAACTCGGCTACCTCACCGCGTGGGCGGGCCTGAAGGTCAAGAAGGGCGAGCAGCCGCAGGCCACCAACAACGTGTCCGCCAAGCTCGCGGCCGTCAAGTACGAAGGAAAGACGTTGCTGCTGGGTGACCCGTTGAAGCTCACCAAGGACAACGTCGGTGACTACGACTACTGACGCACTGCTCACGCTCACCGGGATCCGCAAGCACTACGGCGGTGTCTACGCCCTGCGGGGCGTGGACTTCCAGGTCCGGGCCGGTGAGGTGCACGGGCTGGTCGGCGCCAACGGCGCGGGCAAGTCCACCCTGATCAAGGTCATCTCGGGTGCGGAGAAACCGGATGACGGCACGGCGGAACTCAACGGCGAGGACCTGTCGGAAGGGGACACGGTCGCGGCCCTCAAGGCGGGCATCGCGACCGTGTACCAGGATCCGCAGCTGTTCGGCGAACTCACCGTGGCCGAGAACGTCTTCGTCGGCCGTGAGCTGCGCAGGCACGGCCGGGTCGACTGGCCGGAGCAGAACCGCCGCGCCCGGGACCTGCTGCGGGGTCTCGGCCTCGACGAGAAGCTTGCCGCACACCGCATCGCCGACCTGTCGGTTGCCGAGCAACAGCTTGTTTCGGTGGCGAAGGCGCTCGCGCACGAGGCCAAGGTGCTGATCCTCGACGAGCCGTCGGCCATCCTGACCGACCGTGAGATCGACACGCTCTTCCGTGCCATCAGGGCACTCAAGGACCAGGGCGTCGGCGTCGTCTACGTCAGCCACCGCCTCGACGAACTGGCCCAGATCACCGACCGGGTAACGGTTCTGCGTGACGGCAACGTGGTCGCGAGCGAGGCGACCAAGGACCTGACCGTACGGCGGATCGCCGAGCTGATGGTCGGGCACGCGCTCAACGGCGCCACCACAGAACGCGCTGTCCCCCAGGGGGAAGCTGTTCTCGTGGTCGACGATCTCCAACGCCGCAACCGGTTCGCGGACGTGAGCTTCGCGGTCCGGCCGGGTGAGATCGTGTCGCTGTTCGGGCTCGTCGGATCCGGCACGGGCTCGATCGCCCGAGCTGTGTACGGCATCGAGCCCGCCGACTCCGGCACGGTCCGGAAAGGACAGACGGCGATGCTGCCGGGCGACCGCTCGCGGCAGGGCGTGTTCGCGACGAAGAGCGTGGGCTTCAACATCTCGATTGCCTCGCTGAAAGGCCTGTGGCTGAAGCGAAAGCGGGAACGCGCGACGGCCGAGGACTTCATCGGGCGGATGCGGATCAAGACACAGGGGCCGTCCGCGCTGATCGCCACGCTGTCCGGCGGCAACCAGCAGAAGGTCGTGCTGGCACGGCAGTTGGTCGAGCGGCCGGAGGTGCTGATCCTGGAGGAACCGACCCAGGGCGTCGACGTCGGCGCGAAGGAGGAGATCCACACCCTGGTCGACGACATCGTCGGGCACGGCACCGCCGTGCTGCTGGTGTCGTCCGACCTGCCGGAGGTGATGCGGCTGGCCGACCGGATCCTGGTCGTCCGGGGCGGCCGGATCACCGCGCGGTTCACCCACGGCGCGGCGCAGGCCGACGTGCTCGCGGCCGCGGCGGGTGACGAGTGAGCAAGACCGAAGGTCAGGAAGTCGTCCTCATCGCCGTGCTGGCGGTCCTGTGGCTGGTGCTCGGGTTCGGCACGGACACGTTCTTCGCCGCCTCGAACCTGCAGAACATCCTGGCCACCGTGGCGCCCGTGACGATCATCGGGATCGGGATGACCGCGGTGATCGTCACCGGCGGGATCGACGTCTCGGTGGGCAGCGCGCTGGCGGTCGTCCTCGTCGTGGTCGCGAAGATGCTGCGGGACAGCGGTTTGGCCTTCGTCCCCGCGGTCTTCGTCGGCCTTGTGGTCGGGGGCGTGCTCGGCGCGGTCAACGGCGTTCTGGTCGCCTACGGCCGGGTGCACGCGATCATCATCACCTTCGGCACGTTGAACATCTTCCGGTTCGTGGCACTGCAGATCTTCGAGGGCAGGGAAGTCGCGGGCGTACCGGGCACACTGGACTTCCTTGGCGGTGGCGCGGCCGGGCGCAGCTTCGGCATCCCGCATTCCTGGCTGCTGGCGGTTCTTCTGGCCGTCGGTATGTGGTTCTACATGCGACACGCGCCGACCGGGCGACACCTGTACGCCATCGGCGGCAACGCACCCGCGGCGCGGCTGGCCGGAATCCGGGTGAGCAGGCGCTTGGTCGGCGTCTACACGATCACCGGTGTCCTGGTCGGCCTGGCCGCCTGTTGCGTGATCGGCGGCGGTGGTCTCGTCGCGCAGAGCGCCGGAACAGGCCTGGAACTCCAGGTGATCGCGGCGGTCGTGATCGGCGGGACGAGCATTCTGGGCGGCCGCGGTTCGGTACTGGGGACGGTGCTCGGCGCGCTGCTCGTCGGCACGGTCACCAGCGCGGTCACGTTGCTCGGCTGGCGCAGTGAGCTGACCGCGTTGTTCATCGGGGTGTTCATCCTGCTCGCGGTCGGCGCGGACCTGCTGCGGGAACGAAGGAGGCGGCGCCTGTGAAACGGTTGGTCACCGACCGAGTTCTGTTGCTGGTCGCGTTGCTCGTGATCCTTGTGGTGTGGATGAGTGTGCTCGGCGCCAACGGGTACCTGATCGCGCCGTACGATGTGGACTATCTTCTGTCCTCTTTGGAGTCTGTTGTCCCGCTGTGCCTGCTCGGGATCGCCGAGCTGCTGGTGATCGTGTCCGGCCGCGGCGGGATCGACCTGTCGGTCGGTGCGATGGTCAGCCTGGTCGGCATGGCGTTCGGCTTCATGGTCGGCGTCTGGCACTGGCCGGTCTGGCTGGCGATCGTCGGCGCGGTGCTGGCCGGTGCGGTACTCGGCGCCGTGAACGGTTTCCTGGTCGCCTGGCTCGGAGTTCCCGCGCTCATCGCGACGCTGGCGACGTACTACGCGTTCAGCTCGCTGGCCCTGGTGGGCAACGACAACGCGCCGATCTCGACTCAACCGATCCAGGACCTGCACTCGCTGACGACCACGGTCGGCCAGGTTCCGTTGCAGGTGTTCACTTTCCTGCTGCCGTGTGCCGTACTGGCTTGGTTGTTGGCAAATCGCACGAACTACGGCCGCAGGCTGTACGCGGTCGGCACGAACGAGGCAGCGGCGAAGTTCGCCGGACTTCCTGTCGTCGGCATCAGATTCCGGGCCTACGTACTTTCCGGGATGCTGTCCGCTGTGGTCGCTGTGATCACCGTGGCGCAGTTCGCCTCCGCACGGCCGGACGCCGGAACTGTCGGCAACGGCATGGCGTTGCCCGCGATCACGATCGCGATCCTCGGCGGCACAGCGATCACTGGCGGAATCGGCCGGATCGGCGGTGTGCTTATCGCCTCGCTGTTCGTCGTCTGGCTCAACGCCGGAATCCTGCTTGCCTTCGAGGACTCCCGCGGCAGCCAATATCAACTCCTTGCCCTAGGTGCGGTTTTGGTGTTCTCCGCGCTGCTCAACAGGGCGACCCTGACCCGCAGGGAGTAGGCCACCCAGCGGGTACCACTGCGCTGTACGGTCGACTGTTGGGATCAGCAGTCGGCGATGTACCGTGCCTTTCGTCAGAACATTTCACACTCCCGTCTGTTCGCGCGAAAGTCCCACCCTGCTAACGATCGTGCGATGAGGGCCAGACAGGAGCGCCGCGAGCTCGGGTCTCCCGAGCTCGCGATGCGTCTTGCCCTTTTCCGTTTGAGGAAACGAACACAATCCCGCGCGTTCTGGGGAGCCTCGAAGGGAGCGAGACCAAAAATGGCATCACCACCTGCGGAAGTCATGGCCCCGGCGACATCCGAGGCGTCATGGTTCTGTTGTGGACCCGCGTTCGGCCCGTGCTCGTCGGCCGGTGGCGGCGCGTGTGGCACCTGCAAGTCGGCCAGCCTGCACTGCGCGTGGCCGAACACTTCGGACGCTTGTTTCGACATCACCCGTCCCGACAAATGTGGCAACGATTTGTTGCGTCGCACCTGCGGCCACCAGTTCTTCGTCAAACACCTGTGTGGCACAAGTGAAATCGCGGTGACGATTCGGGACTGCGGACCGCAGACCGACCTGTGGTGCGGCGAGAAGCGGTGCTGCGGCGGCACCTGCGCGACCAACCGGCTGATCGACTTCACCCCGGCCGCGTTCACCCGGCTCGGCAGCCTGTCCGCCGGGCTCATCCCCGTGACGATCCGCAGCTGAGAGAGGTGTCCACGATGGAATCACTGGGCCGCAGGAAGTTCCTGACCAGTGCCGTGCTCGGCAGCGCGACCGCGATCGTCGGGGCGAGCGCGCTCGGGTCGCTCGCGCCGGAAACAGCGTTCGCCCAGGAAGACCAGTGGATGCTGGAGCCGGACGCCGTCGACCCGGACTTCGCCGAGGGCCGGATCACCGGGATCAACGGCACCATGCTGATGGTCACCGGGTCGGACCGGGTCTTCCACCGGATCCAGGTGACCGCCGCCACCAGCATCTGGAAGTTACGCAACACCACGTTCGACGAGGCCGAAGTGGGCGACGGGCTGTACGTCCGAGGCGCGCGGATGCCGGACGGCGTGCTGGCAGCCGACTCGATCTGGCTCAACATCGTCAACCTGCAGACGCACATCGTCGCGATCAACCGTGACGTGCTGCACCTGGAACACCACGGCCACCGGATCGTCGGCCACGTCGTGGCCGGTACGTCGGCCGCGGTCTACAACGGCACCCCGGCGATCAGCGACCTGTCGTTGCTGCAGGTCGGCAAGCACGCGCAGGTCATCGGCGCGTGGCGGCCGGACACCAACGAGGTCGACATCGCGACCGTCTACGCCGCGGCGGCGTGATGGACGTCGTCGTCGCGGTCGTTCTGGTCTGGGCCGCCGTGTTCAAACTGCGCGGCGGTTCCCAGCGGTCAGCACTGGCCAAGATCGTGGGAAAGCACCGTGTGGCAACGGTGTTCCGGATCGTCGGCGGTGTGGAGATCGTCCTCGCCGCCGGGCTTCTGCTCGCGGGACCGGTGGGGAAGTGGGCGGTGTTCGCCTGGTTCCTCGGCCTGCTCGGGTATCTGTCGTGGGCACGAGTCGCCGAGCCGGAATCGTCGTGTGGCTGCCTGTCCGACAAGTTCGCGCCGGTCGGCGTGCGCGCGTTGGCCAGGGCGGCGCTGCTCGCGGTCATGGCTGTCACGGGTGAACTCGTTGCCTGGTACGCGGCTTTCCCAGCCGCGGTTCTGGTCGTGCTGTTGTCGGCCGAGTTGGACGGATACTGGCTGGTTCCGCTGCGTCGGCTGAAGGTCGGCTGGCGGCATCCGTTGGGCAACGCCGTGTTCCACATCCCGGTAGCCTCGACGGTGCAGCAGCTGCACAGGAGCCAGGCGTACCAGTCGGCGTATCCGTTACTGCGTTCGGATGTCCTGGACACGTGGGACGAGGGCGAGTGGCGGATTCTCACGTATTCGGCCGAACGGGACGGCGAACGGGGCACGGCGGTGTTCGCGGTTCCCCGTGACCGCTACGAACCAGCGGCAGTCCGGTTCGCCCTCGCCTAGAAAAACCTCGTGAGTGTTTTGGCCGGTTCTAACCGGCCAAAACACTCACGAGGGGGGTGAGGTCACTCGGTGCAGCGTTTGCCCGAGTTGATGCACTTGACCAGGCGGAACATGATGCACTCCGACATCACGTTGGCGAAGTCGTTGTGGTCGGAGGCGGGGTTGTTCTTCTCCTGGGCGAAGGAGTCCAGCGTGAACTGGCGCTTGAGCTGGACGTCCCTGGGGATGTTGTAGGTCAGGCTGATCCGCAGCTCGGGAACGGGCACGAACCCGCGCTTGCAGGTGCCGTTGGCCTCCCGGTGCACGATGTGGTCCCGGTGGTTGGCCGAGTCGACGTTCTTGCCGTCCCAGCAGCTCGGGAAGTCGTGGATACGCATGATCTGCGAGTTCTGCGGGCAGATCGGGTACTTGTCGAGCAGCACCTTGTTCTCGAAGCCGGTGCAGGTCCAGACCTTGCGGGCGTTCTTCTGGCCGTTGGTCGAGACCTTGGCGTCACCGGTGAGGATGCGCATGAACCTCGGCATGGCCTTGATCTTGGTGTTCGGGTTGCCCCGGAAGGTCAGCTCGGCCTTGACCGGGCGCTGGATCGTGCCCTTGTTGATGCCGATCTCGAGGTTCTGGTCGCCCGGCTTGTGCTGGTGCGACCGGTCGGTGCCCTCGGTGTTGACATCGTTGTTCTGGTCGCCGTTGTCGGTCACGCCGCCGTTGTTCGGCTGCTTGATGCCGCACTGGGCGAGCTGGCTGAGGTCCTTGGCCTTGCCCTGCTGCTGCAGTGTCTGGCTGAGCTTGGTCAGGGTCTGCTTGCGTTGCTCGGTCAGCGGGCTGACGACTTCCTGGTCGGCGTTCTTCGTGCCTTCCAGCTTCTTGTCGGCTTCCTCGCGCTGCGTGTCGAGCGCCTTCAGCTCCTGCTCGATCGCGGGGGACACCTCGTCGGGGAGGTCCTCCGGCAGTTCGCTGGCGACGTCCTTGCAGTCGACGCGCGGCTCGTTCTTCTCGACGGCGGCGTCCTGCTGTTCCTGCTCGTAGCGCTGCCAGTTGCCGTCGGAGGCACGGGTGCCGTTCTCCGTGGCCTGCCGGTCCTTGGTGTTGATCCGGACCACGGGCCAGAAGTAGGCGGACTTGTCACCGTTCTTGCAGGTGGTTCCGCTCTTGGCCAGGCTCTTGTTGTTGGAGTTGGCGTTCGCGCTCAGGTTTCCGACGTAGTCGTGCAGGTGTTCGGCACCCATTTTGATGCCCGGCTGCGCGATGAAGTTGTCGGCGTTGAAGTGGCCGTTCTCGTTGCGTCCACAGTTGACGGTGAACGTGCCCTTGGAGGCGTCGCGCTTGTTGCCCACCTGCTGGACGTTCGGTTTGACGGTCGTGATGTCGACGTACTGCGACTTGTTGGCCCCTGCGGCGCTGGCGTCGGGGTCGTTGCCGGTAGTCGTAAGCACGACTAGGCCGCCGACTGCGATCGCGAGACCTAATGCTCCGGTGGCGATTTTCGTTCGGCGGGAGATGCGGTGCCGCCCAGTGCTGCGGGCCATCGACTACTCACCTCGTTGTTTCTTGTGGAGAAAGACTTGTCCGCCCGGTTTTTGGCCAGGTTGGATCCACGAAGCAGCTCGGGGGACTGCTCCGAAATGGTCTGGGTGTTTCGGTGCCGGGCGAAAGCTCGGGTCGGGGATTTCCTCGTTCACAGGGGCATACGGGCGCGTTGGCCTGACTCGTTCAACCGTGGCCCGTTCGTTATCTGTTCGTTATCAAGTGGCTCAGGCTCGGCTGCGCTGCGTCCAGATGACACAGGTCAGGACCGCCGCTGCGGCCGCCGCCGTCAGCCAGCCCACCGGTTCGTGCAGCAGAAACGCCGACCAGGTCAGGTTCAACACCGGCTGGGCGAGCTGAACCTGGCCGACCTTCGCGACCCCGCCGCGAGCCAGTCCCGCGTACCAGGCGAAGAACCCGAGGAACATGGAAATCACTGTCACGTAGGCGAAACCGAACCACACGGTGCCGTCCGCCCTGGTGAAATCCATGGTGAACAGCGCGACCGGCACCGTCACCGGCATCGACACGACCAGGGCCCAGCACACCGTCCGAGCGCCGCCCAGTTCACGGGCCAGCGCGCCGCCCTCCGCGTAACCCAGGCCACACAGCACGATCGCGATCAGGAGGAACAGGTCGGCCAGCTCGAGACCGCCGGACATGGCACCGGTCGTGCCGACGAATCCCAGTACGGCCACGAATCCCGCGCCGCTGGCCAGCCAGAATCCTCGCCGTGGCCGCTCGCCCGCACGAGCGACGGCCCACACTGCGGTGGCCATCGGCAGCCCCGCGATCACCACGGCGCCGTGCGCGGCCGTCTGCGTGGTCAGTGCCAGCGAGGTGAACAGTGGGAAGCCCACCACGATGCCGAGTGCGACGATCACCAGCCGCATGACCTGGCGGCGGCTCGGCCGTGGCGCGCGCACGAAAGCGAGGTAGGCGATCGCGAGCAGCCCGGCGGCCGCGGCACGGCCGAACGCGACGAACCACGGGTCGAGTCCGGCGACGGCGAGCCGCGTGGCCGGAAGCGAGAAACTGAACCCGAGGACGCCGAGCGCGCCCAGTGCCAGTCCGGGTGTTACCCGAGTCGGAGCGATAACGTTACTCTCTACCCTCATGAATGAGGATAACGCAGCCGTGCGCGTTATCGACGATCTCCGGTCGTTCGTCCGCGCAGCTCAACCAGGTGACCGCCTGCCCTCGGTGCGGGCGCTGATGGCCCGGCACAAGGCGTCGCCGGTCACCGTCCAGCAGGCGATCCAGCGCGTGGCGGGCGAGGGACTGTTGGAGGTCCGGCCAGGCCGGGGCAGTTTCGTCGCCGCCCGGCCCGCACCGGCGCGTGTCCCCGACCTCTCGTGGCAGTCGGTGGCACTCGGCCCGGCCAGACCGGGCGAGGACCTGGTGGCCAGCCTGATCGCGGTGCCGCGCCCGGAGGTCATCCAGCTGACCAGCGGCTACCTGGACCCAGGACTGCAGCCGGTGGAGGCGCTCGGCGCCGCGCTGAGCCGTGCCGCGCGTCGGCCCGCCGCGTGGGGACGTATGCCGCTGGAGGGGCGTGAGGAGTTGCGCGCGTGGTTCGCGCGGGAGGCGGGCGGCGAACTGCGCGCGGGCGACATGACGGTCTGCGCGGGCGCCCAGCCCGCGTTGTCAGCGGTGTTCCGAGGGCTGACCGAGCCGGGCGACACCGTGCTCCTGGAGGCGCCCACGTACCTCGGCGCGATCGCCGTCGCACGAGACGCCGGGTTGCGAGTTGTTCCTGTGCCGTCGGACGCCGATGGCGTACGGCCCGACCTGCTGGCCACAGCGTTCGAACGCACCGGAGCGCGGCTGTTCTACTGCCAACCGCTGCACGCGAACCCGCACGGTGCCGTGCTGTCCGCGGCGCGACGGCCGGAGGTGTTCGCCATCGTGCGCGCGGCGGGCGCGTTCCTCATCGAGGACGACTGGGCGCGCGGGTTCACCATCGACGGCGCCACGCCGCCGACGCTGGCGTCCGAGGACGTCGACGGGCACGTCGTCTATGTCAGGTCGTTGACCAAAGTGGCCGCTCCAGGTCTGCGCGTGGCCGCGATCGGTGCCCGCGGCCAGGCCGGGACCCGGTTGCGCACAGCGCGTTCACTTGACGACTTCTACGTTTCCGGGCCACTGCAGGAAGCCGCGATCGACCTCGTCACATCGCCCGTGTGGCGCAGGCATCTGCGCGCGCTACAGGGCGCGTTGCGGTCACGCCGCGATACTTTGCTGAGCGCGCTGCGCGCACAGTTGCCGGAGTTCCGCGTGAGCACGCCGAGCGGCGGACTGCACGCCTGGGCACAGTTGCCGGACGATCTCGACGATGTCGTGCTCGCCAACGCGGCCGAGGCGCACGACGTCGTCATCGCTCCGGGCCGGTCCTGGTTCGCGGCCGAACCGCCTGGCTCGTACGTCCGCCTGACGTACGGCGGCGCGCCGGAACACGCGCTGGCCGAAGGAGTTCAGCGGCTCGCGGAGGTCACAGGAGCCATCCGGCGAGCAACGCGGGGGACATGGCCAACAGAGTGAACCGCAAGCATCGCCCGGCGAACCCGGCGATGATGAACGTGCTCATCCGCATTTTCGCCAGCCCGGCCAGCACTGTCGTCGCCATGAACGGCGGCAGGCCGACCACCGCGCTCACGCCGTACGTCCCGGTCATCCAATGTGGATGCTTGTGACACTTCTCGGTGATCCGGTGCAGCCAGCCGCGAATCCGTTTTGTCTTCAGTTGCCACCGGATTCGCCGGTCGGTGAGCGGTTTCTCCTTGCGGTGCATGAACGACGGCAGCCGCAGCGACCCACGCGCGGCCAGGTAGTACAACAACTTGCCGAGCACCTGGGCGGTCGCGACCACCGCACCGAGCGCGAGGCACGGGATCTGCGGTTCACGCGCGATCAGTGCGAGGACGAAAACCTCGATGCTGATCAGGGGAATCAGCGCAGAGCTGAACGCGACACCGGCCGCGATCAACAGGCTTGCGAACAAATCCCCGGTCCCTTGCGTGAGATCCCCATCGAGGCCAGGGTAGCCCAGCGGCGAGTGCGCGGACCTCGTCCTTCAGGACGATCAGGTCAGCACCAGGTCAAGGTCTCCGGTCAGCCTCACCTCTCGAAGGGGGCGTCCACCAGCGTCAAGGGTGCGGACCATACCGTCTCGCTGCCACCCGGCCCGCTCGTAGAACGCGACGGACACGTCATCGTGCTCCGGCACCCACACGACACCGCGTGACTTCCCCATCACGCGCAGCCCAGCGGCGGCCGCCGCCAGCAACCGTCCACCGTGCCCACGCCTGCCCCAACGCGGCTCCACCAGCAGCGTCGCCACCAGACCAACAGTGGCCGCGTCCTCGGGCAGGCTGCCGTCCGCGTCCGCGATCTCCGCCTCCGGGGCGGGCCCGGCGGCGCAGAACCCGACTGTCCACGTGCCCTCGACGGCGACGTGGACCGTGGCGTCGCCCTGCTTGACGGTCTCCCGCCAGACCTCGGCGATCTCGGCCTGGTCGAGCCCGGCGAGCACCTCGTCGGGCAGCAGCGAGGTGTACGCGGCACGCCAGGTCTCCACCTGGATGTGGGCGATCTGGTCGACGTCGTCCGGTTCAGCGGTGCGCACCGCGGCCTCAGCCATATCGAAAACCTACTGGTCAGCCTCGTGAGTCTTTTCTCCGGTTCTAACCGGCGAAAACACTCACGAGGGTTTTGTCGGGGGTGGGTGGCACTATGCGGGCACTATGTTGACGATGACCGAGGCCGCCGCCCGGCGCACCGCGCTGGCCGCTCAGGGGTTCACTGATCCACGCCCGACGACAGTGCCGTCCCGGCGACATCTGCTGCGCTTCCTCTCCCGTGTGCAGCTGATCCAGCTCGACTCGGTGAACGTCGCGGTCAGGGCGCACTACATGCCGCTGTTCAGCAGGCTGGGCGCGTACCCGATGGAGCTGCTCGACGACGCGGCCTGGTCCCACTCGGCCCGCAAGCCCCGGCTGCTGGTGGAGAAGTGGGCGCACGAGGCCAGCCTGATCCCCGTCGAGGACTGGCCACTGCTGCACCTGGGCAAACGTCCGGGCTGGTGGCGGCACTACGAGCAGATCGCCAACCGCTCGCCCGGCCTGGTCCAGGAGATCCTCTCGGCGGTGAAGGAACTCGGCCCGATCGGCGCGGGCACGCTGGAACGCGAGATTCTCGGCGACGGGGCCAAGCGCCAGAAGGGCACATGGTGGGACCGTTCGGACGTCAAACACATCTGTGAGTACCTGTTCGGCCTCGGTGAGCTCACGACCGGCACGCGGCGAAGCTTCGAGCGCCTCTACGACCTGACCGAGCGAGTCGTGCCGCCGGAGGTCCTCAACCGCCAGGTCCCACCGGACGAGGCAGCCCGCGATCTGGTCGAACGCTCGGCACGAGCCCTCGGCGTCGCGACCGAGCCGGAACTGCGTGACTACTACCGTCTCGCCCCGGACGCCAACCGCAGGGTGGTCGCGTCCCTCATCGAGGACGGTGTGCTGGTACCGGTGCAGGTCGAAGGCTGGAGCCGCAAGGCGTATCGGCACATCGACGCGAAGACACCGCGCCAGGTCAGGGGAAGGGCGTTACTGTGCCCGTTCGACCCGCTGATCTGGGAACGGGACAGGACGGAACGGATCTTCGGCTTCCGCTACCGCATCGAGATCTACGTCCCGGAACCGAAACGGGAGTACGGCTACTACGTCTTCCCGTTCCTGCTCGACGGCGAACTGGTCGCCCGTGTCGACCTGAAGGCCGACCGCGCGGCCGGGCTGCTGCGCGCACAGGGCGCGTTCGCCGAGTCCGGAGTGGACAAGGTACGAGTACTTCCCGAGCTGGCGGCGGAGCTACGCCTGATGGCCGAATGGCTCGGGCTGTCCGGTGTGGCCGTCGGCAAGCGTGGCGACCTTGCCGCGCCACTGGCCAAACTGGTGCGATGAGAGGTTGGGCTTTCCGTGGCGGAGCAACGGAAAGCCCTCTCCCCCTCGTGCTGACGCGCAACCAAGGTGGCCTTTGGTGCGCTGGCTGCAACCAAGGTGGCCTTTGGTGCATTGGCTGCAACCAAGGTGGCCTTTGGTGCATTCCGCGCGACACCCGGTTACAGCATCAGCCGTCGAAAGCAGCGCTCACCACGGCGGAACCGGAACGAGTCCGGCCACGAACCCGAAGCGCCACATCCCCGTCGGAAGGCGGGGAATCCCGCAGCGAAAGCTCACTGCGAGCCTGACCGCTGTCGGAAACCAGATCCACCTCGGCCCGAGTCCCCTGCCGAACACCCACCCGAATCTCCCCAGACCCGGTTTTCAGCTCGATCTTCCCGGTGGCGGCATCGGCAACAGTCAGATCCCCGGTCCCGGTGCGAGCGGTGACATCAGTGGCCACAGCCCCGAGCCACACATCCCCGGACCCGGTGATCAACGCAGCGGAAGTCCCGCCGACAGAAGAAACCTCCACATCCCCACTCCCGGTCCGGGCCTGCAACCCGCCCAGCATCGGCCCCAACCGAACCGCGCCCGTACCGGTGACGACAGTGGCGGCGCCATCCGCGCGGTCCACCTTCACCTCACCGGACCCGGTCCGAACCGACAACCGCCCGGCGGCACCGGTAACCAGCACATCACCGGAACCACTGCGCACATCCACGTTCGAACCAGAAGGCGCGCGAACGGTGACCCCCAATGGCACGTTGCGCATCCAGTCCGGTGTGCGCACCACAACCCGGCTGTCACTCTGCTCGATGCGTGTCTGGTCGATCGCGCTCTCACCAGAAGTGCCAGACGAGAACAGGTTCATCAACTGCGCCAGACCCTCGGCCCACGGCGGCGCGGCGTCCGGCCGGTGCCGTAGGCGCACAGTCACCCCGGGCTCGTCAGTCAGCAGCAGATCCACCGCCCCCGCGGTGATGACCACCTCGATGTCCTGCGGCCCGTCGACGTCGAAGGTCTGCTCGCGCACTCGCTCGTCGCTCATTCTCCCTCCGTCCAGCCGTGCACCCGGGACGATCCGGTGCCGCCGTCGTCGTCCTTGCCGGGCTGGTGATGGTGGTGCCCGGACCACTTGCGGCGCAGCGCGCCCTGCACGGCCTGCGACACGAACGTGTTGAGGGACACCCCCTGCGAGGCAGCGGCCTGCTCGGCCTGGCTCTTGATCTGCTCGAACATCCGCAACGTCATCCGGCTGATGTTCTCCGCGCTGTTCTCACCGCCCGGCGGTGGGGGCGGCGGTGTCTGCTCGTGCTCGGGTTCGGACTTCGTCCTGGTCGGTGTCACGACCACCTGGACGTCCTTGCCCGCCAGTTTCACCTCGACCACGTGGTCGTCCAGTGCCGCGGTGATCTCGGCGGCGGCGTCGGACAGCGCGTTCATGAACGCGAGGCGCAGCGCGGGCTCCAGTGCGGCGGACAACACGCCCGCCGCCCGCCGGGTCTGCTCGTCCCCAGCCGAGGCGGTGGTGGCGAGGTCCTCCCGCAGTGAGTCGATGTACGGCGTGAGATCCATGACGTCACTATGACATCATTTGTGACGTCATGACAAGCGGCGGTGACGTCACCGATGGTGTCACGCGTCGGTCGCGGGCAGGCTGAAATGGGCCGGTTAGGCTCAGTGCCATGACCGAGACCGTCCATCCCAAGGTCCAGTTGATCGCCAAGACGGAGTTCTTCCCCCCGGCGGACGTGCCTTGGTCGACCGACAGCGACGGCGGCCAGGCGCTCGCCGAGTTCGCGGGTCGTGCCTGCTACCAGTCGTGGAAGAAGCCCAACCCGGCCACCGCGACCAACGCCGGCTACCTGCGGCACATCCTGGAGGTCGGGCACCTCTCGGTGCTGGAGCACGGCTCGGTGAGCTTCTACATCACCGGCATCTCCCGGTCGCTGACCCACGAGCTGATCCGGCACAGGCACTTCTCGTACTCCCAGCTGTCCCAGCGGTACGTGCCGGAGCGTGACGCCGCCGTGGTCGAGCCGGACGTGATCGCCGAGGATCCCGAGCTGCACGCCAAGTTCGTCGCGGCCGCCGACGCCGCGGTCGAGGCGTACACCGAGCTGCTGGCCGGGCTGGAGAAGAAGTTCGCGGACGAGCCGAGCGCCACCCTGCGCCGCAAACAGGCCCGCCAGGCAGCGCGTGCCGTGCTGCCGAACGCCACCGAGACCCGGATCGTCGTGACCGGCAACTACCGCGCCTGGCGGCACTTCGTCGCCATGCGGGCCAGTGAGGCCGCCGACGTCGAGATCCGCGCGTTGGCCGTGGAATGTCTGCGCCAGCTGCAGAAGGCCGCCGACAACGTGTTCAGCGACTTCGCCATCTCGGCACTGCCCGACGGCACCGAGGTCGCCAGCAGCCCGTTGGTCACCGAAGGATGAGGCGCCTGACGATCGACGTTCCGGCAGGCGACTACGCGATCGCCAAGCTGCCGTCGGGTACCTCGTTGCCAGCACTGCCCACATCGGACGGCCTCGTCTCGATCACGAGCACGCCCGACGAGATCTCGATGGTCGCGCTCGCGAGCGTGATGCCAGCCGAAGCCAAAGTGGACGAGGGTTGGCGGCTGCTGACCGTGCGCGGCCCGCTGGAGTTCACCCTCACCGGCATCATGGCGTCGTTGGCCGGATCCCTGGCGGCGGCCGGTGTCCCGTTGTACGCGTTGTCCACGTACAACACCGACCACATCCTCGTGAAGGCGGCCGATTTGGACAGGGCTGTGTCCGCACTGCGTGAAGCGGGCCACGAAGTGCACCCTTAGCTGCCCATTGGGGAGCCTGTTTCCCCGCCGTGCGGCCGTAGCGTCTCCGGCGTGCAACGAGGTGACCATCTGGGGGCCGGTCGCTACCGCGTCCTCGACGAGCTCGGGCGCGGCGGTATGGGCGTCGTATGGCTGGCTGAGGATCTGACTATCGGCCGCCGTGTGGCGGTCAAGGAACTGCATCTGCCGCAGGGCATCGCGCCCCAGGAACGGCAGGTGTTCGAGGAACGTGTGCTGCGCGAGGCACGGACCGCCGGGCGCCTGAGCGACCCCGGGATCGTCACGGTGCACGACGTCGTGCGCGAGCACGGCTCGACGTTCATCGTGATGGAGCTGATCGAGGCGCCGAACCTCGCCGAGGTCGTCGAACAGCACGGCCCGATGCCGGTCGAGCAGGTGCTCACGATCGCCGAGCAGGTGCTGTCCGCGCTCGAGACGGCGCACGCGGCCGGGATCGTGCACCGGGATGTCAAGCCCAGCAACGTGATGGTCGCGCCGAACGGCCGGGTGAAGCTGACCGACTTCGGCATCGCCCAGTCCATCGGCGACTCGAAGCTCACCCAGAGCGGCACCCTGATCGGCTCGCCGACCTACATCTCGCCGGAACGGCTGCTCGGGCAGGACGCGTCGCCCGCGTCGGATCTCTGGGCGCTGGGTGCCACGCTGTTCTACGCCGCCGAGGGATTCGGCGCGTACGACCGGCCGAGCACCCCGGCCTCGATCCAGGCGATCATGAACGAGCGCGCGGTGGTGCGCAGGGCACACGGCCCGTTGGCTGATCTGATCATGGGACTGCTCGACCCGGATCCGTTGACCCGGCTGACCGGCGGCCAGGTCAGGTACCTGATCGACCAGGTGCGCCAACGCACATCCGCCGCGCCACAGCTGGTCGTGCCGCAACATGCCGGGGCACAGCTTGCCGGATCACACCGTGAGACCACGAAACAGTTGCCGCGCAAGAGCCGAGGGCTCGTGGTCGCCGTCGCGGTCATCGCCCTGCTCTCGGTCGTCGGCGGCATACTGCTGTTCACCGGTGTGATCGGTCCGTCCAAGAACACCGCGTCCGGGTCCTCTTCCGGCACATCCGAAGAGCAGAAGCCCGCGGAACCCGGGACATCGGAGGCCAAGGACGAGCCCGCGGACCAGACCACGTCGAAGACCAAGGAAACAGCGGTGGACGCGCCCGCGCAGTCGCGGCCGAAGGCCTTCCAGAAGACCAGGACCTACGGGCACGACGGCGAGATCACCAACGCCACCGTGGTCGAGTACGGCGAGAAAGGCTCGTGCTACAACGGTCTCGACCTCAACGAGCCGCTGCTGGACTGCGCCGACGCGCACGACACCGAGATCTTCGGGCAGATCCAGTTGAACTACGACTCCGGCGACTACCCCGGGCAGGACAAGCTGCTCAAGGAGTCCGAGGACGGTTGCGTCGGCGCGTTCGGCGAGCTGAAGGCCGACAACAAGGACACCACGTTCAAGTTCTGGACGCTCGTGCCGACCAAGACCGCGTGGGAGGACAGCCGCCGCCGCAAGGCGTTGTGCGTGGTTGCCAAAGCCGACGGTGGCAAACTGACCGGCACTGTCGCCGGTAAGTAACCGGGTTTTGCCCCTTCGTGCAACCTTGGGGAACTTGTCTGGCCGCGTCGGCGGGGGAGTTAGAGTGCCCGCGTGTCTCAGGAGCCAGTGACCGAGTACTACGGCCAGCAGCGCGTCGTCAACGGGCGCTACCACCTCGTCCGCGAGATCGGCCGCGGCGGGATGGGCGTGGTCTGGCTGGCCGAGGACCGCACGATCGGCCGCAAGGTGGCGATCAAGGAACTGCACCTGCCCGACGGCATCGACCCGCAGGAACGGCACATCTTCGAGGAACGGGTGCTGCGCGAGGCACGGACCGCGGGCAGGCTCAACGATCCCGCGATCGTCACGGTGTACGACGTCGTGCAGGAGCAGGGCAACACGTTCATCGTGATGGAGCTGATCGACGCGCCCACGCTGACCGACATCGTGCGTCAGCGCGGCGCGTTGAGCGAGGCGCACACCGCGCAGATCGCCGTGCAGCTGGTGTCCGCGTTGGAGACCGCGCACCGCGCCGGGATCGTGCACCGGGATGTCAAGCCCAGCAACGTGATGATCGACTCCAACGGCCGGGTGAAGCTGACCGACTTCGGCATCGCGCAGTCCACCGACGACCCGCGGCTGACCACCAGCGGCACGCTGATCGGCTCGCCGACGTACATGTCGCCGGAGCGCCTGCACGGCCAGGAAGCCGTGCCCGCGTCGGACCTCTGGTCGTTGGGCGCCACGCTGTTCTTCGCGGTCGAGGGCTACGGCGCGTACGACCGGCAGACCACGGCCGCCTCGATCCAGGCGATCATGAACGAGGTCGCGTTCCTGACCCGCTGCCGGGGCCCGCTGGCCTCGTTGATCATGGGCCTGCTGAACTCGAACCCGGACGGCAGGCCGACCGCGCCGCAGGTCCGCGCGCTGCTCGGGCAGGCGACCCAGGTGGCGATGAACACCGGCCCGACCGCGCAGGTCCTGCCGCAGCTGCCCGGCTCGACCATGCCGACCGGGCAGGCCAAAAGCCGCCGACCGCAGGTGATCGCGCTGGCCGTGGTGCTGGCCGTGGTGATGCTGACCGCGGGCTGGTTCGGCCGCGGCCTGTTCGCCACGACCGCGGCCGCCGGTGACAACGGCAAGCTCCAGCCGACGTTGACCTACGGCAACGGCGGCAACATCCCGGTGCTCGAGCTGTACTTCAACGCCGGTCAGTCGTGCCTGGCCACACCGCCTGCGGACAAAGTGCAGTACGACGAGATCCTCGACTGCCAGAAGAAGGAGCACGGCGCCGAGGTCTTCGCGGAGTACAAGACCGGGATGAGGCTCGCTGACAAGGACAAGGGCACGCCCGCCGCCACATACCCGGCGGACGGTGCCCTGGCCAAGTTCGCGGAAAGCTCGTGCGCGATGTACTACGCCTCCAACGCGGTGGTCAAAGGCGACAAGCCGATGAACGTGATGGCACTTGTCCCCTCACAGCAGGCGTGGGAGTCGGCCAAGTCGCCACAGCGCGCGATCTACTGCGTGGCGTGGCCGCAGGACAACACCACCATGACTGGTTCGATCGTCCCGGAGGAGAATTCTTGAGTACGGTGGCGACATGGGTCTCGCCAGCGACGAACGTGAACGCCTGAGCATCCTGTTCGAGGAGGTCGGGCCGGACGCGCCGACCTTGTGCGAAGGCTGGCAGACCAAGGACCTGGCCGCGCACCTGGTGCTGCGCGATCGCCGTCCGGACGCGGCAGGCGGGATCCTGCTGAGCGCGTTGGCCGCGCGTGCCCAGCGCGTGCAGGACGAGTTCGCCGCGAAACCGTGGGACGAGCTGGTCGAGCTTGTGCGGACCGGTCCGCCCCGCTGGTCGCCGTTCGCCATCAAGCCGCTCAACGAGCTGGTCAACGGCGCCGAGTACTTCATCCACCACGAGGACGTCCGCCGGGCGGTCCCCGGCTGGGAGCCGCGGCCCCTCGGCCAGTCCGACCAGGACCAGCTGTGGCGCACGCTCAGGATCATGGCCCGTCGCGGATACCAACGCAGCGTGGTCGGCGTGCTGCTGCGACAGCCGGACGGCGAGACCATCGTGGGCAAGCGCGGCCCGAGCGCTGTCACTGTTTCGGGTGAACCGGGGGAGCTGTTGCTGCACGCGTTCGGCCGGGACGAGGCGCGGGTCGAGTTCTCCGGCGACGAGGTCGCTGTGGCGGAGATCAAGGGCACCGAACGAAGCTTTTAAAGCAGGAAGCGCCACCCGCCGTCGAATTTCCGCCAATGGGACTCTGCGACGTATCCCCGCAGGTGGAGGGGGTACCTTCAGCGTCATGACCAGATGTCCTTCCGCTGCTCCCGGCCGCCCCTTCGGCCGAGTTCTGACCGCGATGGTCACGCCCTTCGACGCGAGTGGCGCGCTTGATCTGGCTAAGGCCCAGGAGCTCGCCGCGTACCTGGTGAGCCTCGGAAACGACGGCCTGGTGCTCAACGGCACCACTGGTGAAGCGCCGACCACGACCGACGACGAGAAGGTCGATCTGGTCCGTGCCGTCGTCGAGGCCGTCGGCGACCGCGCCACCATCGTCAGCGGTGGCAGCACCTATGACACCGCGCACAGCGTGAAGATCGCGAAGAAGCTCGAAGTTGCCGGTGCGCACGCGTTGCTCGCCGTCACGCCGTACTACTCGCGGCCGTCGCAGGCCGGTCTGATCGCGCACTTCACCGCGATCGCCGACGCCACGGACCTGCCGGTGATGCTCTACGACATCCCGCCGCGCGCGGTCACCCAGATCGAGACGACCACGCTGTTCCACCTGGCCGAGCACCCGAGGATCGTCGCGGTGAAGGACGCCAAGGGCGACCTCAACGCCGGATGTGACGTGATGGCCAACACCAAGCTGGCCTACTACTCGGGCGACGACGTGCTGAACCTGCCGTGGCTGTCGGTCGGCGCCGTCGGTTTCGCCAGTGTGATCGGACACGTCGTGGCCGATCGCCTGCGGCTGATGCTCGACGCCTACGAGGCCGGTGACGTCGCGGGCGCGCTGGCGCACAACCGCGGCCTGGTGGCCGTGAACCGCGCGATGGGCCGCACCGGTCCCGGCCTCGGCCTGGCGTTCGTCAAGGCCGCGCTGCGGCTTCGTGGCCTCGACGTCGGTGACCCGAGGCTGCCGATCATGCCCGCGACCACCGAACAGACCGCCGCGATCGCCGCCGATCTGGCCGTCTCCGGCGTGTCGCTCGGACTGCCTGACGCCGTCCGATCGTCATCTGAGACGGTTAGTAGGTGATCGAAACCTCGCAGAACCTCCCGCCGCGGCTGGCCGAGGGCGGGCTCCGCGTGGTCGCCCTCGGTGGAATCGGCGAGGTCGGCCGCAACATGACGGTCTTCGAATTCGACGGCAGACTGCTGATCGTCGACTGTGGCGTGCTGTTCCCCGAGGACCAGCAGCCGGGCGTCGACCTGATCCTGCCGGACTTCCGCGCCATCGAGGACCGGCTGGACGACATCGACGGGATCGTGCTGACGCACGGCCACGAGGACCACATCGGAGCTGTCCCGTTCCTGCTCAGACTGCGTGCGGACCTGCCGGTGATCGGCTCGAGGTTCACCCTCGCGCTGCTGGCCGCCAAGTGCAAGGAACACCGCCAGGACCCCGTGCTCGTCGAGGTGACCGAGCGTGAGCGGCGCAGCGCCGGTCCGTTCGACCTGGAGTTCTTCGCGGTCAACCACTCCATCCCGGACGCGCTGGCGGTGGCCATCCGCACCCCGGCCGGGCTGGTGCTGCACACCGGCGACATCAAGCTCGACCAGCTGCCGCTCGACGGCAGGCTGACCGACCTCGGCGGTTTCTCGCAGCTGGGCGACGAGGGCGTCGACCTGTTCCTTGTGGACTCGACGAACGCCGAGGTCCCCGGCTTCGTCACGCCCGAGCGCGAGATCGGCCCGGTGCTCGACAACGTGATCGCGCGGGCCACCCAGCGGGTGATCGTGGCCTGTTTCGCCAGCCACGTGCACCGGGTGCAGCAGGTGCTGGACATCGCCGTGAACCACGGCAGGCGGGTGGCGTTCGTCGGCCGCTCGATGGTCCGCAACATGGGCATCGCCTCCGAGTTGGGCCTGCTGACCATGCCGGAGAACCTGGCCATCGACCTGAACGAGGCGATGGACCTGCCGGAGAACGAGGTGCTCTTCGTCTCCACCGGCAGCCAGGGCGAGCCGCTGTCGGCGCTGTCCAGGATGGCCCGCGGCGACCACCGGCAGATCTCGATCCGCCCCGGTGACACGGTCGTCCTGGCCAGCTCGCTGATCCCCGGCAACGAGACCGCCGTGTTCGGCGTGGTCAACGGCCTGGCGCGGCTGGGCGCACACGTCGTCCACCAGGGCAACGCGAAGGTGCACGTGTCCGGGCACGCGTCGGCGGGCGAGTTGCTGTACCTGTACAACGCCGTCCGGCCGTCCAACGTGATGCCGGTGCACGGTGAATGGCGGCACCTGCGGGCCAACGCCGCGCTGGCCATCGCCACGGGCGTCCCGGAAGCGCAGGTCGTGCTGGCTGAGGATGGCGTCGTGGTCGACCTGGTCGACGGCATCGCCGGGATCGTGGGTCGGGTGGAGGTCGGGCACGTCTACGTCGACGGGCTGTCCGTCGGCGACGTCGGCGAGTCCACATTGTCCGACCGGTTGGTGTTGGGCGAGGGCGGTTTCATCTCGATCACGGTCGCGGTGGAGGGCAGCACCGGCCGGGCCGTGGCGCCGCCGACCATCTCCGGGCGCGGGTTCTCCGACGACCCCAAGGCGTTGGACGCCGTCGTCTCGTTGGTGGAGATGGAGTTGTCGCGCACGGAGGCCGAAGGCATCACAGACACGCACCGCATCGCGCAGATCGTCCGCCGTGTGGTCGGCCGCTGGGTCGCGGAGAAGTACCGCAGGCGTCCGATGATCGTGCCAACAGTCATCCCGGTGTAATGGAAGGGCCCGGCCGGAGTTGCTCCGGCCGGGCCCTACCCCCAGTGGATGTGCACGTTCTCGGTGCGGGAAAGCGTCTCGTGCCAGGCCGGTGAAGTCATCAGGCCTGGGGTGGAGTTCCTGTCCTGCCGTGGGTTGAGACGCACGCCGGGGCCCGTCGGCTCCCGTGCGCCGGTCCGGCCCGGCATGATCTGGATCACAGGGCACGAATCGTCCACTGTGGATCATTTGGTCATCGCGTGCCGCCGGGTTGTGACGCGACAGAAGGTCGGCCGTGGTCCGGTGAGTCCAACACCTGACTGAAAGGGGTGGACGCACGCTGGACAACGAAAGCGCCCGCGAGTAGGGCGACACCGCCGATGATCTGGACCACGGTGAGCTGTTCGTTCAGCAACACCCACGCGATGGCGGCGGCGATCACCGGTTCGGCCAACGACAACACACTGACGACATTGGATGGCAGATGCCTAAGTGCCGCCATGCCAATGGAATACGCGATCGTCGTGCTGAGGACGGCGACCGCGGCCAGGAGAATCCACACAGGGCCCATGGGCGTCTGCTTGACGAGGATGTCCGCGGGAAGCGTCCACGGCGGTGTGATGGTGCACAGGACAACGGCTCCGACGAGCGAGCCGTACGTCGTCATGGTCAACGGGTGCATCGCCGTCAGGCCATGCTCACCGATGAGGAAGTAGCAGGCCGCGCACATCGCCGACGCGACTCCGGCGAGCAGGCCGATCGTGTCCAGCCGTACGCCGTCCCAGACCTGTGCGACCATCGCGAGCCCCACCAAGGCGACCGCGGTCCCCACCCACGCCTTGGCGGGCAGGACGGTGCCGCGCACGAACCGGACCCACAGCGCGACGAGCAGCGGCGCCATGAACTCCAGCAGCATGGCGATCCCGACCGGCAGCTGGGACACTGCGGCGAAGTACATGGTCTGCGCACCGGCCACCCCGAAGAGGCCGAAGCCGAGGATCACCCGCCAGTCCCGCCGCTGCACCCGCAGCAGCCGGGGCCTGATCACCGCGACTCCGATGACCAGCAGTAACGCGGCCAGCCCGATGCGTACGCTGACGACCTGCAGCGGCGACAACCCGGCGGCCATCGCCGGTTTCGCCAACGGGCCGGACGTGGCGAAGAAGGCCGACGCCGCCAGCACCAGGACAGTCCCCCGGGCACGGCTGGTAACCAGCGTCTCCGTATTGGTGGTCACTCAACCCAGTGTGGGTCCCCCACAGGCGGTCGTGCGCCTGATTTCCCACCATGCAGGAGGCTACCTACCCCTCAGCAGCCGGTCGAGCTGCCCGGTGAGACGACCATGGTCGGCAGGGGCGACCGTACGCCAGACCTGACCGTCGGACGCGGTGCGGTTCTGTGCGAGGTACAGCCCGCTGCCCGTGGTCCACCAGTTGAGCACGTGTGGCCTCGGCGTCAGCTTGCCGCGCTCGCTGACCAGCACCCGGAACTGCCCGCGTTGCCGGATGTCCGTGGTCATCGCGACCCAGTGGTGGGCGTCGGACTGGGCCGCGCCGCCGCGCCGCAACTCGATCTCCAGCTGGCGCAGGTCGTTTCCGGCGTACTCGACCGCCTTGCCCAGCGTGTGCGCCCGGACCGACACCGAACGCCCGTAACCCGCTTCTGTCTGCGGCAACAGGCTGACCGCCCGTTCGGCGAGCCCGGTGGCCGCGATGGAGCGCAAGGTGACCGTCTCACCGTCCTGCCAGCCGAGCGCCGCGTGGCTGGCGTCCGCCGCCACCCAGACCTTGTACTCGCGGCCGATGTCGAGACGCGCGTCGATCGCCTGCGCGGGCCGGGCGAGCAGCCGCAGCAGGTCGGCGACGTGCCGGTCGACCTGACCGCGGCGGTCGACCAGCTCGTGCCGCTGCAACGTGCTCAGCGCCCGTTCCACGACCGCGTGCCGTTCGGCCTGCGTGAACCCCTCCGGTGCCACTCGCAGCGGCGACGGCATCATGCCGAGCCGCTGTCGCTCCCAGAGCACCTGGAAGTCCGAAGTGGACAGGACCTGGTCCGGTGACGGCGCCATGGCCGCATGATCGACCCGCGCTGACGCGGGCGTCGATGTATTCGGTCACAGACAGGCAGGGATCAATAACTTAGTTACGCCACGGCGACACGGTGTCCGTCGGCCTGGTCGGATCGTGGAACTTGGGCATGTCCGGCTCGTCCGGGCGCAGGTTCACCAGGTTGTCGGTGATCGCCTGCATGATCCTGCGGTGGGCGCGGACCGCGTCGCCCGGCTTGTCGGTCGAGAGGTCCGACAGGTCGACCGGGTCGCCGAAGTGCACCTTGAACGTGGGACGCCTGGTCATCGAGCGCAGGAACGACGTCAGCACCGGCTTGACGTCCGACCAGCCCTTGACCGTCTCGGTGCCCCAGACCGCCGCCTCGTGCGCGCCCCACTGGGAGATCGGGACCACCTTGGCGTTCGCGGCGAGAGCGATCCTGGCGACACCGGTCTTGCCCCGCTCCGGCCACATGCCGCGCTCGTGGGTGATCCGGCCCTCCGGGTAGACCAGCAGCGGCGCCTTGGCCGCCTTGATCGCCTCGACGGCCTTGGCGAAGGACTCCAGCACCGTCGACTGCCCGCGTTCCACGCGCAGCGCGCCCGCGTGCCGCAGGCCCCAGCCCACGACCGGCGTGTCCATCAGGCCCGCCGCGAGCATGAACTGGGGCGCGATGCCGATCTGGTAGCAGGCTTTGAGCACAACGAACGGATCGAACACGCCGATGTGGTTCGGCGCGAACACCAGCGGACCGTCGCGCAGCTCCTGCGGCACGGTCCCGGTCACCTCGAGGTTGCCCGCGAGTGCGACAAAGCCCCGATTGGTCTCCAGCATCCCCCGCCAGACGGGGGAAATGGGCGAACGCGGCGTCGTGCGGCGTGTCGGCTCGTCACCGTCGCGGTACAGCGCAACCATGGTCGGAGCATGGCATGCCCGGGTGATCGCCTTGCGACCTGGGCTGGTCTGTGACGGGTGAGACCACAGAGACGGGTGAAGCGACTACCGTGGGGCGCATGGCGACGAGCCGGTCGACAACCGCCAAACGAAACACCGCCGCACGCAAGAAGCCCGCTGCGGGGGCGAAGAAGGCTGCCCCGGCCCGTCCGGCGGCCCGGGGTAAATCCTCAGGGGGCAGGTCCAAGGGGACCGCGGGCAAGGCCGTCAAGGGCACGTGGAACCTGCTGGCGAAGGGTGTCGGCGGGCTGGCGCGCACGCTGGGCAGGACCAAGGAACTCGACCCCGCGCACAGGCGTGACGGCCTGGCGTTCGGGTATGTCGCGCTCGCCGTGATCATCGCGGCCGCCGTGTGGTGGCGTGCGGCCGGTCCGATCGGCAAGAGCGTCGAGATCGGTGTCCGTTCGGTGATCGGCGCGGCCGCGGTGGCGTTCCCGCTGGTCCTGATCGTCGTCGGGATCACGCTGATGCGGTCCGATCCCAGGCCGGACGCCCGGCCGCGGCTGGTCATCGGCACACTGCTGATGACGCTCGCGCTGCTCGGGATGCTGCACCTGCTCAACGGCGGCGACACGAACCTCGAGCAGATGTTCGGCGGCGGATTCCTCGGCTACGTCTCCGGGGGCCTGCTCGCCGAGGGCGTCTCGGCGTGGGTGGCGTTGCCGCTGCTCATCCTGGCTCTGGCGTACGGCGTCCTGCTGTTCACCGGCACCCCGATCCGGGAGATCCCGAACCGGCTGCGCGAGCTCGGCCGTGATCCCGACGACGTCGCCGAGGAGCAGCAGCAGGACGAGCCCGCCGAGCCCACCGAGGTCAAACTCCGCCGCCCGTCCCGCCGCCGCCAGGCCTCGATGGCCGAGCCGGTGGCCGAGGAACCGCCGCCACCCCCGGCGCCGGTGGAGGAGCCCCAGCCGGTCAAACCGCCGCGTGAGCCGAAGGCGAAGAAGCAGGCGGTCCAGGAGAAGCTGCCGATGGCCACGGCGCGCGTGGTGGAGGGCGACTACCAGCTCCCGCCACCCACGCTGCTGACCGAGGGCGACGTCCCGAAGAGCCGCAGCCGGGCCAACGACATGATCATCGAGGCGATCTCCGGCGTGCTCGACCAGTTCAACGTCGACGCCCAGGTCACCGGCTTCACCAGGGGCCCGACCGTGACCCGCTACGAGGTCGAGCTCGGGCCGGGTGTGAAGGTCGAGAAGATCACCGCGCTGACCAAGAACATCGCCTACGCGGTGGCCACCGACAACATCCTGCTGCTCGCCCCGATCCCCGGGAAGTCGGCGGTGGGCATCGAGGTGCCCAACAACGACCGCGAGATGGTCCGCCTCGGCGACGTGCTGCGCTCGCCGACCGCGGTCAACGACGCGCACCCGATGGTCGTTGGCCTCGGCAAGGACATCGAAGGCAACATGGTCACCACGAACCTAGCCAAGATGCCGCACCTGCTGTGCGCGGGCTCGACCGGGTCCGGCAAGTCCAGTTTCGTCAACTCGCTGCTGGTGTCCCTGCTGGCCAGGGCGACGCCGGACGAGGTGCGGATGGTGCTGATCGACCCGAAGATGGTCGAGCTGACGCCGTACGAGGGAATCCCGCACCTGATCACCCCGATCATCACGCAGCCGAAGAAGGCCGCGGCGGCGTTGGCGTGGCTGGTCGAGGAGATGGAGCAGCGCTACCAGGACATGCAGGTCAACCGGGTCCGGCACATCGACGACTTCAACAAGAAGGTGAAGTCCGGCGAGATCACCGCGCCGCCCGGCAGCGAGCGCGAGTACCGGCCGTACCCCTACATCCTGGCGATCGTCGACGAGCTCGCGGACCTGATGATGACCGCGCCGCGGGACGTGGAGGACGCGATCGTCCGGATCACCCAGAAGGCCCGTGCCGCCGGTATCCACCTGGTGCTGGCGACCCAGCGGCCGTCGGTGGACGTGGTGACGGGTCTGATCAAGACGAACGTGCCGTCACGGCTGGCGTTCGCCACGTCGTCGCTGATCGACTCCCGCGTGATCCTCGACCAGCCGGGAGCGGAGAAGCTGATCGGCATGGGCGACGCGCTCTACCTGCCGATGGGCACGTCCAAGCCGAAACGTGTGCAGGGCGCGTACGTCAGCGACGAGGAGATCCAGGCGGTCGTCGCCTTCTCCAAGGACCAGGCGCAGCCGGAGTACACCGAGGGCGTGACGAACGCGGGCGGCGGGCAGAAGAAGGAGATCGACGCCGACATCGGCGACGACCTCGACGTGCTGCTCCAGGCGACCGAGCTGATCGTGACGTCCCAGTTCGGCTCGACCTCGATGCTGCAGCGCAAGCTGCGCGTCGGCTTCGCCAAGGCGGGCCGGTTGATGGACCTGTTGGAGAGCCGAGGTGTGGTCGGGCCGTCGGAAGGCTCGAAGGCACGGGAGGTTCTGGTCAAACCGGAGGAACTGGAGTCGGTGCTGTTCTCGATTCGCGGAGGCGGGCCGGAGCCGTCGGAAGAGGAGTAGCCTCGCCACGAAGGTGATCTTTCGCTGGTGAGGGAGCTTGAACAGATGATGGTCGATGTGTCCACAAAGGACGGAACGGCTGATTCATACCTGGTGGTCCCGGAAGGCGGCCCGCATCCAGGGGTTCTGCTGTTCCCGGACGCGTTCGGCCTGCGGACGAGGCTGTTCGAGATGGCCGACCGGATCGCGGAGCGGGGATACGCGGTGCTGGCGCCGAACATCCTGTACCGAGGCGGCCGCTGCCCACAGTTCGACATGTCGGCGTTGCAGGACCCGGACAAGCGCGGCGAGGTGTTCGGCAAGATCATGCCGAACATCCAGCAGTTGACGCCGGAGCGGATCGCGGCGGACACAGAGTCCTATCTGGACTTCTTCGCGGCGCGGGAAGGCGTTGCGGCGGGGCCGGTTGTCGTGGTCGGCTACTGCATGGGTGCCACGAACGCTCTGCGCGCCATCTCGGCTCATCCGTCTCGGATCAAGGCTGCAGCGGGCTTCCACGCGGGTCGCTTGGCGACTGACGACCCCGACAGTCCGCATTTGAGCGTCGGGAACATCACCGGCGAGGTGTACTTCGGCCACGCCGACCAGGATCCGTCAATGAACGCCGAGCAGATCAAGGTGCTTGAGGCGGCGTTGGACGCGGCTGGCGTGAAGTACCGGTCAGAGGTGTACGAGGGCGCACCGCACGGGTTCACGATGTCGGATACGGCGTCGTACCACGAGGAAGGCGAGAAGCGTCACTGGGAGAACCTGTTCGCGTTGTTGGAGCGGACTCGCTAGCGGAGGACTTTCACGGTCACGTTCGAGCCGAGCGGTGGTATCCGCTCGACTTGGGCCGCGGTCACGGATATCCGCAAGGGCTTGGTGAAGTCAGTCAGCGGGCTGAAGTCCACAGGTTGGCTTGTGTGCAGGGTCAGGTCGCGCAGGGACGGCATCTCCAGCAGTGGGCGCAGGTCGGTGACCGGGCAGTCGAGGAGGTCGAGCTTGGCGATGCCGGATTCCGCGAGCGGGGCCAGGTCCGCGACGGTTGGACACCCGTACAGTGACAGCTGCCGCAGCTGGGGGAGCACGGGTACGATGTCGGTCAGTGTCAGCTCGTTGATCAGGTATAGCGCGAGGTTCGCGACAGATGCTGGCAACCGGATCTGCGGCAGCTGATCGGCCCAGCGCAGCAGCAGGCTTTGCAGGGCGGGCATGTCGACGAGAGCAGACATATCCTCGAGTCCATAGCACGATAGCAGTTGCAGCACCTTGATCGAGGGCAGTCCACGGACGAGGTCCAGATCCCGGATATCGTTCGGCAGCGGCAACGCCAGGACAACCAGCGAGTCGAACCGGTGCAGGATGTCGAGGCCGACCGGGTGACCGTGTTTCGGAGAGAGATCGATGCCCATGAGCCCCCGGTGCTCGGCCAACGGCCGCAGATCGACCGCGCCACTGATATTTGCCGCGAACCAGTTGAGGTGAGCAATTCCGGAGAGGAAGCCGAGATCGCTGACTTCACGGTCGTCGCAGACGTCGATGCTCACCTTGTTCAGGTGCCGCAGTTGGTTGAGATGGATGGCATGCTCGATCTGGTTGACCTCGATGAAACCTTTGCGCAGCGGTGCGTCCGCGAGAACTTCGGCGGCGTACTGCTCGGGTGGGAAGTATCGCCACACTGTGGCTAGTTCCCGCTGCACGTCATCGTGTGGCTCGCTGGCGTAGCCGCTCAACAGTCGCATGGCTTCCTGGCCACCGACGAAGGCTGCGGTCCGCACAGACGCTGAGGCCTGCGCCGGGGTTAGTCCGTCCAGGCTTGTTGGAAGTTTGCGCAGTAGCCGGTCACCGACGAGCGACAACGACCGTGCCTCGTTCTTCCGACGTGGTGGCACCAGATTCTGCAACGCATCGTCGACCCGGTCGATCACCTCGGGTGCGATCGTGTGCGCGGTATCCAGGCAGGCCGCCGCCACCAACCTGAGCCGTCGCGCATGCCGCTGTTCCCGGTCTGCCCTGTCCAGCAAGGAGTTCAGCAAGTGGTTGCGCAGCGGAACGGCGGCATGACCTGCGCCCATCACCACTGTCTCCCGCCATTGGTCCAGGTGTGCGTTGCGGACCAGGAAATCCGTCAGGTGTTCCTCAGCAGCTTGCTTGCCCGCCAAGTACTCCTGGAACGTCCGGTGCACGAAGTCGATTCGGCCGACCACCGGCTCCCGGATCACCCCACTGCGATCAAGCAGGTACCGCAATGTCGGCTCTGCGTCCGTCGACACATCGGGCATCCGGCTGATCGCCCGCTCCACCTGCATGACCGCTTCATCGACACTGGCCTCCGCGCGACCGTTCAATGTCAACCACCACGCGAGGTGCTGCAGGACAGTCACCTTCGCCTTGGTGTCGAGTTGGATGTCCTGTGCGGCTGGCACGCCACGTTCCGCATCCCGGCGTTCCAGCAACAGATCCAGTGACGCCTCGTACAGCTTCATCCGGTCGGGCGGGAGCTGCTTGTGACGATCCAGGTTCAGCGCGCACAGCAATGCGCACAACAACGGGCTGGAGGCCAGTGTCCTCAGATGACGGCGGCTTTCCAGGTGCCGGGCCAACGCGGTTTCGTAGTCATCGAGATCCGCTGGATGGTCGCCTTCTCGGATCGCGGCATGCCAGCGGCGGCAGAAGGCCGAGACATCCGACGGGGTCATCGGTTCCAGTACCAATGACCTGAAGTCCTTGAGCCAATGAGGTTCTGCGGCACTCGGCCGGGATGTCACGATCACGTGCACCCCGGGGAACGCCGTGAGCAGGTCGGCCAGCCACTTGCGGACCTTGGGCCTGCGCTCCGGCCGCAGTTCATCCACGCCGTCAACCAGCAGCAGTGCATCACCAGTGTCGAAGAGTGTGTGCGCCCAAGCTTCCGGAGACTGGCCCGCGATCGGGGCCGCGTTGGCGGCGACCATGTCCTGCGGTTGCGGCAGGTCGCCGTCCGGGTATCTGCGCAACCGGATCAGGAACGGCACCTTGTTGTTCCACCGTGCCAGTGTCTCCGGCAGGCTGTGCCGGGCCGCGTTGACCGCGATCCACTGCAGCAAGGTGGTCTTGCCCGAACCAGCCGGGCCCCGGACCAATGTTCGCGAACTGTCCTTGAGCGCGTGTTCGACCCGGAGGTTCTCCTCACCGGACGTGACCGACAGGCTCAGATACGCCACGGTCACCGAGACCTGCGGCTTGTATCGCCTGGTATCGACGCCGAACAGCTCCAACGAGTCCAGCGTCGAAGCGACGAACGACAGGTACCGCGAAGTGAACTCCCCAGGCGAATCGAGCGCGGTCCTGGGCAGCTGTTCCAACACCGTCTCGATATGCGTGAGCCGCGACAACACCTCGGTCAAGGCCCGAGGTGTGAAAGCGGGCAAATGCTTGACCACGCTGACCAAGCACACGCACGTCTCATCCAAAACGCGGTTGTACAACGCCTGAGCGGACTCGTTCAAGTCACGCACAGGCTGCCGCACGGCACGAGCGAGCCGCACGCCATCCAGGTCCACGCCGAACAGCAGAGAGTCGTCCAGCGAAGACAACGAGGAGACCACTGCCTCCAGAGCAGCGGCCTTCTCGTTGTCGGGCAGGCCGGGGAACTCCCCAGCCAACGGCGTTATCCGCTGAGCGACCTGGTCGCCGATGTCCTCCAGTTGCCGGGCGAGCTTCCGGCGGGCGAACTGGTCAGTCACCCCGGTGGCCAGCAGATCAGCCAGCGAGGACTGCCGTTCGAGCGACTTTGTGCGGTGCCCGAGCCAGGTTCGGGTGGCGTGCGTGGCTACTTGGCGGCCGACGGCCAGCGCGACTGTCTCGAGCACCCGTCCACGTTACTCACGTGCCCCACTTGCGCACGGCGGCGTAGTACACGTTCGCTGTGCCCTTGCAGGCGAGGTTTCCGCCGCAGATCGAGTACATGTCAGCCTTGAACTTGTCGTCGACACGCAGTTTCTTGTCCGCGTTCCAGCGGCCTTGGCGCTTGTTGTTGCGGTAGCCGAAGTCGTGACGGTGGCAGGCCGGTTTGAAGTCGAAGCCGAAGGGCTTGTCCGGTGACCACGAACAGGCGTCCGACGACCAGTCCAACTGGTCTGCGTACGGCCGGTTGTTGCGGATCGAGGTGAACTGCGACAACGACTTCGAGAACGAGTAGTCGTCCGTCACGGTGGCCAGCTGGGTCGGGGTCAAGGCCGCGTGGGCCGTTCCGGTGCCGAGCACGATCGCGGTGACGGCACTGGCGGTGAGGACTGAGGCGCGCTTGAGCAGGTTGGGCACGTCTGTCTCCCTTGTGGACTGGTCAGCTCACCTTGCTTGCCATCCGGTCCACGCGCCACCCCTATTCGTTGGCCGGGGGCGAAGATTCCCCGTCAGGTCGCAAGCCGTTCACGAAGGTTCGAACAGCCGAGGCGAACCGGGCCGGGTCGTCGTCGTGCAGCCAGTGTCCGCTGCCGGGGAACTCCACGAGCTCGGTGTTCGGGCGCTTGAGCATCTCCTGCGCGTGCGCCGCGGGCAGCATGAAACTCTCCGAGCCGTGCAGCAGGAGCGCGGGGCACGCCGAGCCCAGCCAGTCGCCCCACCAGGTGCCGACGTTGCCGTGCTGCACGGCCATCATGTCGTCGTAGTCGTAGAGCGTTCGCCAGCCTTCGGCCGTCTGGACGACACTCGCCATGAAGTACTCCGGCGCGGGGGTGTTGGCGAAGAACTCGGCGAACTCCTCCCTGGTCCGGGTGAGTTTCGGCCAGCCGCTGATGTCCAGCACCGGCTGCTCGACCACCGGCCGGTCGGTGACCGCGCCGATGTCCTGGATGATCAGAGCCCGCACCAGCTCGGGGCGACGGGCCGCCAGCTGGTAGGCGTTCACGCCGCCCAGCGAGTGCCCGTACACGATCGCGGGCCCGAACTGTTCGATGAACACGGCCGCGTCCTCGACGAACGCCTCCCGGTCGAACGGCCCGCCGTGCGCGGACAGGCCGTGTCCGCGCTGGTCAAGGGCAAGCAGGCGGTAGCCGGGCCCGAGGATCTCGGCCAGCGGCTCGTGCACTGACGCCCGGCCGAACGAGCCGTGCAGCGCGAGCACCGGCACGCCTTCGCCTGTGTCGAGATACCAGAACCGTCGGCCACGCATGATCATTTCCGCCACCCGGCACATGGTAGACAGACACCATGCGGGTGTTCCGGTCTTTTTCGGAAACCGGCTGGTGGGAAATGGTCACCCAGCAACCGGCGGCGCCGCTGCGCGGTGTGGTGCGCACGTACGTCGGCTACCGGGAGAACTCGTTCGTCCCGGTGCGCCGCAGGGAGGTCCCGACCGGGGAAGTCGCACTGATCATGAGCTTCGGCCCGAAGATCGAGGTGATCGGCGGGCACCGGCACAGCAGCTTCGTCGCCGCGGTCGCCGACACGTGGTCGGACACCGAATACGTCGGTGAGCAGTACGGCTTCGAGATCATGATCAGCCCGCTCGGCGCCAGCCGCCTGCTCGGCCTGCCGCTCGACGAGCTCACCGGGTCGGTCGTCGAACTGGAGGACCTGCTCGGCGTCAAGGCGGCGCTGCTGATCGAGCAGTTGGCCGGGCTGCCGGACTGGCCGTCCCGGTTCGCGCTGGTGGACAGCGTCCTGCCGCGCTGGCTGGACGAGGGACGCGCCCCGCCGCCGCTGGTGGAGTACGCCTGGCAGCGGATCACCGGCACCGACGGCCGGATCCCGATCGGCACGCTCGTCGACGAGCTGGGCTGCAGCCGCCGCTACCTGCTCGGCCAGTTCCGCGCGCACGTCGGCGTCCCGCCGAAGTCGCTGGCCAGGGTGCTGCGATGCCGTCACGCGATGCGGCTGCTGACCGCGGGTGGCCGGTCGATCGCGGACATCGCACAGGAGTGCGGCTACTACGACCACTCGCACCTCGACCGGGACTTCAAGCTGATCACCGGGGTGGTGCCCGCGCAGATCCCATTTTTCCTAGCGGACCTCCCGGCACCGGCTTAGCGTTCCGGTCATGATCTATCCGACACTGCGTTACCGCGATGCTGTGAAGGCCGTCGACTGGCTGGTGGAGGCCTTCGGGTTCGAGAAGGTGGCGGTGAACCTCACCGACGACGGCAAGGTCTCCCACGCCGAACTGCGCTACGAAGACGGCATCATCATGCTCAACTCCGCGCCGGACGACTACACCTTCTCGGCGCACGACGACTTCAGGCACGTCCAGTGCACCATCTACATCGCCGTGTCCGATGTGGACGCCCATCACGACAGGGCGGTGGCGGCGGGAGCCGAGATCACCTACCCGCTGACCGACCAGGACTACGGCTCACGTGACTACTCCGCGCGCGACCTGGAAGGCAACCACTGGCATTTCGGCACCTACCGGCCCGTGTGATCCACGGCGACGATGTCCGCGCCGAGTTCCTGCCAGCGTTCGGCGTCCTGCCAGGTCGGCAGGCCGTCCACGATCACCGACGCCCCGGCCGACCGGACGACGGCGAGCACGTGCCGCAACGCCTTCGTGGTCAACGCACCCGGCTGGCGCAGGCGCCGGTCGAGCCGGACCGCCCTGATCGGCAACGCCTCGAGGAACGCGATGTCGGCGAGGTCGAAGTCGCGGATCTCGATACCGACACCGAGATCGGCCAACGGCAACAGCCGGTCACCCGCGGGCACGCTCAGGCACAGCCGGTCGGCGGGCCTGCCGGACTCCGCCGTGATCCGGCCGACCTCACCGGGGTCTGCCGAGCGCACACCGACGTGCACCGGCAGGTCCGGACCGGTCGAGCACACCTTGCGCAGCAACCAGCTCTCCGCGTGCGCGATACAGTCCCAATGCGACAGACCGCCCCACGACAGCACCGCGTCGAACCCGACCTGCTGCTTGCCGGGCAGCCGGTGTAGTGGCTGGTAGGCGACGTTGACCTGCCCTTCCCGCAACGCGGTCGGCAGCACGGCGGTGGCCATGGCGCGGTCCCGGTCGTCCGGGCCGAACAGCGACCACTGCCCAGGCCCGAGACTCCGGGCCCGCGCCAGCGCCAGTTCGGCCGCGTCGAGCACGTCGGCCGGGTTGGTCCCGGTGGCGCTGACCACGCCGATGGCGGCCGTCACGACGATGCGGTGGCCGCCGATCTCGATCGGCGGCCGCAACGCGTCCCGCAGGTGCCGCACGATCATCTCCGGTTCGGTGCGGGGCATCAGCACCGCGAACTCGTCGGCGCCGACCCGGGCGACCAGGGTGTTCTCGGCGGCCACCGCGGCCTGCAACCGCTGTGCCACGTGCATGAGCACGGTGTCACCGATCTGTTTGCCCAGGCCGCGGGTGAGCGTGGCGAACCCGTCGAGATCCAGTTGACACACGGTGACGCCACGCGGCAGCGAGGTCTCCAGCGTCGAGGTGAAGTACTGCCGGTTGGGCAGCCCGGTCAGCATGTCGTGCAACGCCATGTGCGTCATGCGGTTCTGCAGCAGCTGCAGTTCGCTGCGGTCCTCGAACACGAGCACGAAGGCGTTCGGGCGTGGCCGGGTCAACGTCATGCGGGTCCAGGAGACCTCGTCGTCCTTGCCGACGAGTTGTTGTGTCCGTTCGAAGTGCCGTGTGCCACCGGCGAGCAGGGAACGGAACAGCCCCGAGTCCTCCGGCGGGAGGACGGAGAACAGCGTCCGGTGGGCGAGTTCCCGCTGCTCGTAGCCGAGGATGTGCCGTAGCGCCTCGTTGGCGCGCAGGAACCGGCCGTCCTGGTTGGTCAGCGCGATCCCGGTGGTGCACCCGTCGAGCACCTGGTCCAACTCCGCCGAGACGTCCCTGAGCCTGCGGTGGATGTCGCCGAGCGCGGCCAGCGACGCCCGGTGCACGTCCTCCTGCTGCGAGAACGTCCGCTGCCGGGCCGCGTCGCTGTATCCGGCCGCCATCGCGCCGAGCGTGGCGAAGATCCGCTCGGTGCGCCGTGGCAGCCCGGCGAGCTCCGGCATGGCGCCGAGCGCGGCACCAAGGGAATCCATAGTGGACTGAATGCTTTCGGCTGTGCCGCAGTGCATCTCGGTCAGTTGTACCGCGAGGTCGTACGCCGGTTTCGGTGTGAACGGCTCGCTGGTCAACGTGGCGAGCAGGTCGTCGAGCAGACCGGCGAGCCGCTCGTGCAGCTCGTCGGCCTGCAACGGAACGTGAGTCCTCGCCGTGACCGCGGTGGCCCATCGGCGGACGACCTTGGTTCGCGACGGGACGCGGTGGGGCCGGGGCGCGGTCATGGCTGGTCAGTCGTTGACAGCGCCATCGACACTTCCCTGGATCCAGGTACGGATGGCCGCGCGGTGAGCGTCGGCGTGCTCGGACAACGCGACCGAGTGTCCCGCGTTCGGCGTGAGGTGCACGGTCAGCTGGGCGTCCTGGCTGAAGTACGGTGCCTCGGCCGCGTACAGCGTGTCCTCGTCCGCGCAGTGGTACGCGCAGAACAGCGTGTCCTGCTGGCCGTTGGCGATCAGCACGGGCGCGTTGATGCCCGTCGACATCGGCCCGACGAACGCCAGCGCCAACAAGTCCGGCACGACCGTGGCGGGCACCTGGTCCTTGTGCTCCTCGTCGGCGGTCACGATCCCGGGCAGCGCGTCACCGGGGTGGTGGAACACGCCACGGGTGCCGGGCATCGTGGTGACGTAGCCGGGGTCGCCGCCGCGCCGTGACAGCACCGGATCCAGCGTGGACGGCCGGACGCCGTCGACGAAGATCCCGGTCAGTGCCAACAGGTCCATCGAGTGCGTCATCCCGGTCAGCACGACGCCGTCGACGTCGCGGTAGGTCGCGGCGGCCAGCACGACGATGCCGGACCCCATCGAGTGGCCGGTGACGATCACCTTGTCGAAACTGGTCCTGAGCTTCGTGACGACCTGGTGTACCACTGACGCGGCCGTGGTCCCGGTGAGCAGGGTGCTCAGCGGCTGCGAGCTCGCGCCGGAGCCCAGCAGGTCGATGGCGAACGTGGCGTAGCCCGAGGCGGCCATGTCGCGCTGGTAGGAGTACGCGCCGTCGTCGTACGGCATGTCCCAGTACGCGCGGTTGTACGTGCCGCCGTGGACAAGCAGTTGCACGGTCGTCGGCGTGCTGGTGGCGGGCAGGCACTGTTGGCCGCGGACGATCTGCGGTAACACGGCGAGAACGACCGGTACGTCGACCATGCTGCAGCGCGCGGACTGCGCGGCGGCGGGCGCGGTTGCCGTGAGTGCGCTGCCGGAAAGTGCGAGAACGGAGATCAATACACCGACAAGAGTTCTTCTCTGTCGCACGGAGGTGTCATCTCCCGAATCGGTGACGAAAGTGAGGCGTGGATGCTACCTCCGGTAGGTCTCCGTGTGTGCGTGCGTCATCCGATCGGGTAGTTTTTCGCAGTTGTCCCCGGTGCGGCGGTAGCGTTCACGCCTTCCATTTCGACCTTCCTGATCGTGAGGGGATGTGGGCAGGCGATGATCGATCACGCCACCTGGATACCGCCCGATATCGACGTCGAACGGGCCAGCCCTGCCCGCGTTTACGACTATCTGCTCGGCGGGAGCTGGAATTTCGACGTCGACAGAATCATCGCGGCGCAGGCGGTCGACCGGATGCCATGGGTTCGTGATCTCGCGCGGCACAACCGGCAGTTCCTCGGCCGTGCGGTGCGGTTCTGCGCCACCGAGGGAATTCGGCAGTTTCTTGATCTCGGATCGGGGATGCCGACCGCGAAGAGCGTGCACGAGATCGCGGCGGAGACCGCCGAGGACGTGCGCGTGGTCTACGTCGAGCAGGAGCCGGTGGCGGTCGCGCACGGCCGCCTGATCCTCTCGGAGCTGCCCGGAGTCGAGATGATCGGCGCGGACATGCGCGACGTCGACAGCGTCCTCGACCACCCGGTCACCTCGGCGCTGCTGGACTTCGACCAGCCCATCGCCGTGCTGATGGCCTCGTCCCTGCACTACGTGCTCGACGAGGACGAGGCGAAGCGCACGGTCGACGGCTACATGGCGACGGCCGTGCCGGGCAGCCACCTCGTGCTCTCGCACATCAGCGACAGCGGCGCGGAGGGCTCCGAGGAGGTCAAAGGCCTGGTGGAGCTGTCGAAGACCACGTCGAGCGCGGGCGTGGCCCGGTCACGGGACTGGATCGAGGGCTTGCTCGGCGATCTGCGGGTGGCGCATCCTGGGGTGGTCTACACGTCGCAGTGGCGCCCGGAGAAGCACCTGCAGCTCGTCCGTGATCTGCCCGCGTACGCCTCGCTGCTCGCGGCGGTGGCCCGCAAACCCTGATGGTCCGACGTCGGGGGTGAGTCGTGACGGCCGTGCCAGTCGCCGAAGGCCGTGTGCCGGTACTGGGGCACGCGCTGGCGATTGCCCGTGACCCGATGGGGTTCATCCAGCGACTGCGTGCCTGCGGCGATGTGGTCGCCTTTTACCTCGGCCCTGTCCGGGTGTACCAGATCAATTCACCCGAGCTGATTCGCCGGGTTCTCGTCACCGACGCGCACCGGTTCGGCAGGGGCCGGATATTTGCCAAGGCTCGACAATTACTTGGCGACGGGCTCGCGACGTCGGACGAACCGGTGCACATGCGGCAGCGGCGGATCATGCAGCCCGCGTTTCACCGTGATCGAATAGCCGAGTACGTCGACATCATGCGGTCGGAGACAGATCATTTCGCCGAATCGTGGCGGGACGGCCAGGTCGTCATGCTCGACCGGCAGATCGCCGGGCTGACACTCGCGGTCACCGCGAGAACATTGTTTCGCGCGGATATGGGAACCGCGGCGGTCGCCGAGATCGGCCGTTCACTGGCCCCCGTGCTCAACGGCGTCACCCGACGCGCAATGGTGCCGTCGGCGTACGAACGAATTCCCACACCCGGCAACCGCCGGTTCGCCGCCGCGCTGCGTCGGCTGACGGCGAATGTCGACGGCGTGGTCCGGGCCTACCGCGAGTCCGGGACCGACCACGGCGACCTGTTGTCGACGCTGGTCGCCGGGACGATGACGGACGCGGAGGTGCGCACCCAGGTGATGCACATCCTGATGGCCGGGACCGACACCACCGCGATCACCCTCTCGTGGGCTTTCCACGAACTGGCAACACATCCCGGCGTCCGGCAGCGTGTGCTCGACGAGGTCGACAGCGTGCTGGGCGGTTCGCCGGTCACCGCGGCCGACCTGCCGAGACTGGCCTATGTGGACAGAGTGCTGGCCGAAACGGTCCGCAGGCACACGCCGGTCTGGCTGCTGATGCGCAAGGCGCTGGAGCAGGTGCGGCTCGGTGACGTGACCGTCGAGCCCGGCGCACAGGTGCTGGTCAGTATGCCCGCGCTGCACCGTGATCCGGCGTTGTTCGACGACCCGCTGCGGTTCGACCCGGACCGCTGGCTCGATCCGCGGGCGGGCGACTGGCCGAGGTTGGGCGTGCTGCTGCCGTTCGGCGCGGGCCGTCACCGGTGCATCGGGGAGTCCTTCGCCAACGTCGAACTGGCCACCGCGCTGGTCACCGTCAGTCAGAACTGGCTGCTGAGCTCGGCGCCCGGCCACCGGGTGCGGGAGGTGGCCAGGGCTTTCCTGCGACCGGACGCACTGCCGATGACCGTATATCGGCGAAATGGGGAAAATCTGGTGAATTAACACTGTGTGATATCAGACGATCGGCCCATCCGGTTCGTGGGTTGGCGATTTACCGTCATAACGCCCAACGCGTCCCCTGCATCTGCGCGGATGGAGTTCAGTTATGCGGTTTCCGGAACGGCTGACCGGATTGGCCCTGCTGGCCGCCGGTGTCGTCGCGATCATGTCGAGTCCTGCCTCGGCGCACGACCCCAACTCACCCGAAGGCCGTGCGGCCCATGCGAAGTTCGCCGCCGACCTGGAGCCGCCGGACCGTTCGCCCGCTGTGGCCGGTGCCGCGGCGGTGGCCTGCACGAACGGCATGGCCAGTCAGTACCCCTGCAAGAACGTCGACCTGCTCTCGGTGATGCCGCTGTCCACCATCGGCGGCGGTCAGGGCAACAGCCTGTGGGGCTGGACGGATTCGCAGACGGGCAAGGAATACGCGATCATGGGCAGGTCCAACGGGGCCTCCTTCGTCGACATCTCCACCCCGACCAGCCCGAAGTACCTCGGGAACCTGCCGTCCCACAACGGGACCAGCAGCTCGTGGCGTGACATCAAGGTGCACGCCAACCACGCGTTCATCGGCGCGGACAGCATCAGCGGTCACGGCATGCAGGTCTTCGACCTGACCAGACTCCGCACGGTCACCACGCCACAGACCTTCACGCCCGACGCGCGGTACACCGGCTTCGGGCCGTCGCACACGTTGGCCGTGAACAACGACACCGGCTACATCTACGCGGTGGGGTCGAACACGTGCAACGGCGGCGTGCACATGGTCGACGTGCGCAACCCGAAGAGCCCTGTCAACGCGGGATGCGTCAGCAACGACGGGTACGTCCACGAGAACCAGTGCGTCACCTACCGCGGCCCGGACACGACCTACCAGGGACGCGAGATCTGCTTCAACTACAACATCGACACACTGACCCTGGTGGACGTGACGGTGAAGTCCGCCCCGCGCCAGATCGCCCGCAAGGGCTACACGGGCGCGCGCTACAGCCACCAGGGCTGGCTGACCGATGACCACCAACGCCTGCTGCTCGACGACGAACTCGACTCCGACCTGCCCGGCACCAAGACGTTCATCTGGGACGTGCGGGACCTGGACAACCCGATCAACACCGGTGTGTACACCTCGCCGACGATCCAAGCGACCGACCACAACCAGTACATCATCGGCAAGCACAGCTACCAGGCGAGCTACCGCGCCGGACTGCGGATCCTGGACATCACCGGGATCGCGCAGAATCGGCTGAGCGAAGTAGCGTTCTTCGACATCTACCCGGCCAACAACAGCTCGGGATTCAACGGCGCGTGGAACGTGCACCCGTTCTACGCCAGTGGAACCGTGGCGATCAGTGGTATCGAACAAGGCCTCGTGCTGGTGAAGCCCAACCTCACCAGCTGACCAGCGCCGGTCTGGCGGAGGGGGTCACCCTGCCGGTTCCCTCCGTCAGACCGGCGTTTTCCCCTGGAGGTGTTCGTTGCGCGAGATCCACTGGGCGACCAGGGTGGGCCTGCTTGCCCTGATCCTGCTGGTCTTCGGCGTCGTCGGCTACGTGGTGACTCGTCCGTCGCCTGCCGCGCACTACATGCCACCGCCGGTGGTGCCGCACAGCGACGGCCTGAGCGACAACCAGGACGGCTTCCGGTTCAATCCCGTTGTGACACCGCAGGAACGTGGCGCGGCGATGCCGATCGCGTTCCAGATCATCGGGCCGTCGGGGAAACCGGAGACGACCTTCCCGGAGAACCAGACCAAGCAACTGCACTTCTTCGTGGTCCGTGACGACATGCAGTCGTACCAACACGTGCACCCGGAGTTGCGCGGAGACACCTGGCACACGACAGCGTCGGTGCCCGACGGCGGCGCATACCGGATGTACGCGGAGTTCATCGGCCGAGACCCGTTGCACCCCATCGTGCTCGGCACGGGTTTCATCATTCCCGGCGACACGACCTTCGTGCCACTCCAGGAACCCGAGGCCCGCGCCGCGGTGGACGGCTTCACCGTGACCCGCCCGGAAGGAGCGGCCCAGCCACCTGTCGGCAAGCCGTCGACAATCCGCCTGCGGATCGCCGACGCGGCAGGCGCACCGGTGACGGATCCCGAGGAACATCTGGGCGCCTACGGCCACCTGACCGGATTCAACGCGATCCTGCACTCCGTGACGCACCTGCACCCGTTGCAACGAGTGGGAACGGCACTGCCGGAAGGAGAGCTGACCTTCCAGGCGAACTTCGCCGAACGCGGCGAGCACAGGCTGTTCCTGGAGTTCCGCGTCGGCGGAACAGTGCGAACCGCCGCGTTCACGGTCTTCGTGACCTGAGGGGCCTCAGTGTTTGAGTGAGGTCAGGAAGGTGGTGAACTGCTCGCTGTCGAACGTCAACACGCCTGTCTCGGGACGCTTGCTGTCACGGACGCGGGTGACTTCGGTGCTGACAGCCAGCTGTACGCATTCGTTGTTCGGCGCGCTGAATGTACTGGTGCGCCACTCGGTGTGCCCGTTCATCGTCCTCGCTCTAGCAGTTCGGCCTGGTCCCTGATGAGCGCTGCCGACTCGTCGACTGTCAACGCCAAGGACGCATTGGCCTCGATTGACGCGGCGAACTTGGCGACATCGTCCGCCTTCTCGATCCATTCTCCTCCGCTTGGGTACTCCAGGTACACAGCATCGGGATAGTCAATCTGGGCGAACCCGAGCCATGTCACCGCACCTGTCATGACCTCGTACTCACCGGCTGCGAACGGGAACACCTTGATCTCGATGTTGGGTCGATGGCCGAGTTCCAGCAGGTGGCGCAGTTGATCAGCCATGATCGCAGGGCCGCCGACAGTTCGGCGAATGACGGCCTCGTCCAGGAGGACGGTGTAGTCCAACGCGTCAGGCCCGCGAAGTCTTTCCTTTCGGTGCTCCATCGACGACGCATCCCGCTGCACGTCCTTCGGCGATGCGATGAAGCGACTGGCGACCTGGTACATCGTGGCCCGGTAGCCCGGTGTCTGAAGTGGACCGGGAACCATCGTCTGCCTGAATGTCCGCGCGGCGCGCGCCTCATCCCATGCTTTCAGGAAGGCGCGGTACTTCGGTGGCATCGCTGTCGAGTGCTGCAACAGCGCCGCGTCCTGGCGGGCTTCTTCCCACAACTCCTCGGCCTGTTTTCGTTGGTGAGGCGTGGCTCGGTAGAACCCAAGCAGGGCGGTCAGCCTGGAGTACTCGCACATCGTGTGGCCGGTTTCGATCCGTGACACCGTCGATGCGCTCCTGCGCAGGAGCTTGGCGACTGCCTCAGGGGTGAGGTCAGCATGCTCCCGCAGTTTGGCCAGAAACACTCCGAGTGCGCGCTTGCGGCGAGTGGGGACGCCTGCCATCGATCCTCCTTGGTCCGCGAGGAGCGTCAGCCGATCGTGTGCATTGCATACCGGCTGCACTCCGCGTTACGGTTGGTGAGTATCCATGATCGCACGTGAGCGCTCAAAGGTGGGAGGTGGCCATGACACACGTGCTCGCAGCGGTGCTGAGGGACGCGATGGTCGTGCGCCTCAACGGCCTGGACACGTTGGCCCGCAAGGTCGACACGCCTGCGGTCGAGCTGCGGAGTCTGACTGCGGCGATGCGGGAAATCCTCGACCTGCACCGGCCTGACAGCAACGGACGGTGCCGGGGATGCTCAACCGGAAGGCGGCGGCAGTGTCGTTTTCCTTGCCGCGTATGGCTGATCGCCCATCGTCATCTGCTCACGCCCCCCGAGTGACCAAGGAGTGCACCATGACCACCGACCAGCACGACCGCGTGCGGCGACTCGTCGACGACAACGATCTCAGCGAAGAAGCGGCTGTTCTCGTTGTGGCCAGGACGCCGCGCTTGTTCGCCATCGTCATCGAGCACGACAACGGCGACACCCCTGAAGTCATTGGCTGGGGCATGGCCACGGACGAGGACGCGCACATGGTCTCCGCCGACGGCCGCAACTACTACGCCCTGGCCGACGCCGAGAACGCCCTGAACTACGTCCGCAGCGCACCCGATGTCACACAACACTTCGTGTGGGTCGGCTGAGGCTCAGCCCTGGTAGCGCTGCACGGTTTCCGGCTGGATGACGATCCGGACCAGGTCCGCGGCCCGCATCGCGGCGAACTCCTTGGCGCGTGCCGGGTCGTCGAGGTCCCAGTAGCGGGCGGCCAGCCGGTCGCGCAGGTCCTGTGCTCCGTCGGGCTCCACCGTGGTGCGACCGGCGACCGCCACCCAGTGCTCGCGTTCACCCACCGGGGCCGCGACGACGATCGAGGCACGTGGGTCGTCGCGCAGCCGCCGCACTTTGGGCGAGTCCGAGCCCGTGAACAGCTGGATCGTGCCCTCGGCGGTGGCCTCGAACCACACCGGCCTCGGCTGCGGCGGGACCGGCCCCGCGGCAACGGACAGCAACCCGTGCAGCGGGCGTGCAAGAAACTCGAGATCCTGGCTGGTCAGTAGGGAGCTCATGACGCAATTCGACCACGTCCGACTCGGGCATGCCCATGGACGAGGATCCGGATCGCATGCGTGTCCGTCCGGCGGGCTACAGCTCCAGCACCATCCTGCTGTTACCGAGCGTGTTCGGCTTGACGTACGGCAGGTCGAGGAACTCGGCGACACCCTGGTCGAGCGAGCGGCGCATCTCCTCGTAGACCTCGGGGCTGACCGGTGTTCCCTCGATCTGGTGGAAACCGTGCCGTTCGAAGAAGCGGACCTCGAAGGTCAACGCGAACAACCTCGACACCCCGAGCTCTTTCGCCGCCGCGATCAGCCGCTCCAGCAACGCGTGTCCGATGCCGGTGCCGAGCGTCTGCGGCAGCACGGCGATCGTGCGGATCTCGGCGATGTCCTCCCACAGCACGTGCAACGCGCCGCAGCCGACCAGTTCGCCGTCCTGCTCGGCCACCCAGAACTCCTGGATGTCCTCGTACAGCGTGACCAGCTGTTTGGTCAGCAGGACCTTGCCCGCGTAACGGTCGATGACCGTCTTCATCGCCCGCACATCCGTGGTGCGGGCCCGTCGCACAACCGTCGTGTCGTTCACGTACCCAACCAAGTTGTTCATCGAGTCCGCCCAATTTATCCCCCGGACCTGTGAACTGCCCCCTCTCCGCGTCGACTTCGCCGCGCATGTGGTCGGAGTCTCCTCACTCGGGCAGTTACCCTGATTCGGTGTCTTCCCCCACTGCGAAGCGTCGCGTCGCCATGCACACCCTCGGTTGCGCCCGTAATGAGGTCGACTCCGAGGAGCTCGCCGGGCGGCTGACCGGCAGCGGCTGGGAGCTGGCCGAAACGGACGACGCCGACGTGATCGTCGTGAACACGTGTGGCTTCGTCGAACAGGCCAAGAAGGACTCGGTGGACACGCTGCTGGCCGCCGCCGACACCGGCGCCAAGGTCGTCGCGGTCGGGTGCATGGCCGAGCGGTACGGCAAGGAACTCGCGGACAGCATGCCCGAGGCGTCCGCTGTGCTCGGCTTCGACGAGTACCCGGAGCTGGCCGAGCGCCTCGACGAGGTGCTGCACGGCAAACAGGTCGAGTCGCACGTGCCGGTCGACCGTCGGACACTGCTGCCGATCACGCCGGTGCAGCGCCAGGAGAGCGAGCTCGCCGTCCCCGGCCACGGCTGGGGGCCGCGGGTGATGCGGACCCGGCTCGACGACTCGCCGGTGGCCGCGCTGAAGATCGCCTCCGGGTGTGACCGCCGGTGCACGTTCTGCGCCATCCCGTCGTTCCGCGGCGCGTTCGTGTCCAGGACGCCGGACGAGATCGTCGCCGAGGCGATGTGGCTCGGCGAGAACGGCGCCCGCGAGCTGTTCCTGGTCAGCGAGAACTCCACCTCGTACGGCAAGGACCTCGGCCGTGGCATGGACCACCTCGACAAGCTGCTGACCCGGCTGGCCGCGGTCGACGGCATCAAGCGCGTGCGCGTGTCCTACCTGCAGCCCGCTGAGACACGCCCAGCCCTGGTGAAGACCATCGCGACCACTCCCGGCGTAGCCGACTACTTCGACCTGTCCTTCCAGCACGGCAGCGGCACGGTGCTGCGCCGGATGCGCCGGTTCGGCGACTGCGACAGCTTCCTCGCGCTGACCGAGCAGATCCGGGCGCTCGCGCCGAACGCCGGAATCCGGACCAACGTCATCGTCGGCTTCCCCGGCGAGACCGAGGAGGACCTCGACGAGCTCGAGCGCTTCCTGGTCGGCGCGCGGATGGACGCCGTCGGCGTGTTCGGCTACTCCGACGAGGAGGGCACCGAGGCGGCGGGCTTCGACGACAAGCACGACGTCGACACCGTCGCCGAGCGTGTCTCGCGGATCTCGGCGCTGGTCGAGCAGCTGACCATGCAGCGTGCCGAGGACCGGGTGGGCGACGAGGTCGTCGTGATGGTCGAACAGGCCGACGACGAAGTGATTGGTCGTGCCGCCCATCAGGCGCCCGAGGTTGACGGCGAATGCGTGATTGAGGGCGGCGACGGCCTTGCCGTTGGTGATTTCGTGCGATGCCGAGTCGAGGGTGCCGAAGGTGTTGACCTGATCGTCCGTGCGTTCGAGGTCGTCACATGAGCACCGCGCCCGCCGACCCGTCGCACGAGACACAGCTCCCGGAGCCCGCTCCGGAAGTCGTCCCCGCGACGCCGGTGCCGCTGCTGAACATCGCCAACATCCTCACCGTCAGCAGGTTGGTCCTGGTGCCGGTGTTCCTGATCGCCCTGTTCACCGAAGGCGGCCACTCCTTCGGCTGGCGGCTGACCGCGACGATCATCTTCGCCGCGGCGTCGCTGACCGACCAGCTCGACGGCTGGCTGGCCCGCCGACACGGCCTGGTCACCGACTTCGGCAAGATCGCCGACCCGATCGCGGACAAGGCGCTGACCGGCGCGGCCCTGTTCGGCCTGAGCATCCTCGGCGAGCTGCCGTGGTGGGTGACGATCGTGATCGCCGCCAGGGAGATCGGTGTCACGCTGCTGCGGTTCTGGGTGATCCGCTACGGCGTCATCCCGGCCAGCCGCGGCGGCAAGCTCAAGACGTTCACCCAGGTCGTCGCGATCGGCTTCTACCTCGCCCCGCTGCCGCCCGTGTTCGACATCGTCCAGTGGATCATCATGGGCGCGGCCGTCGCGCTGACCGTCGTGACCGGACTGGACTACGTGTTCCGTGCCCTGCGGCTGCGCGCCCAGGGCATCCGGGCACGGCGCGCGGCATGAACCCACTGCTGACCGCGGTCGGCGTGTCGGCGGACAAGCTCGCCGGACTGATCCAGGACATGCGGGTGCGCGGGGAGACGGTCGCCACGGCCGAGTCCCTCACCGCCGGGCTCGTCTCGGCTGTGCTCACCGCCGTGCCGGGCGCCAGCGCCGTGGTGCGGGGCGGCTTCGTCGTCTACGCCACCGACCTCAAGTGGGGACTGGCCGGAGTCGACCCGGACCTGCTCTCGGCCCGTGGCGCGGTCGACACCGAAGTCGCCGCCCAACTGGCCACCGGCGCACGGGAGCGCTGCGCGGCCACGTGGGGCCTCGGGCTGACCGGGGTGGCCGGTCCCGACCCGCAGGACGGCGTCGCTCCGGGTACCGTCCATGTGGGTATCGCCGGTCCGGCAGGCGTGGACGTGTCAACGATCACGGTCGCCGGTGACCGGCATGAAGTGCGCGCCGCGGGCGTTCGCGCCGCCGTTGACCTGCTGACTGGTCGGACGGCGGCACCCTGACGGGGGAACAACCGGCCACGCTCAGTCGTTCGCCCTTGGCGTACGGCGGGTCAAGTCGCTGCGTGATGTCGTACAAGCTCGGTAACGTTGTCGGCACGGGCCCGCCGGTGAAGGGAGGCGCGATGAGTGTGCTGTTGCGTGAGGCGATCGGTGACCGTCTCCGTCATGCCCGCACGATCCAGCGCCGCACGCTGCGCGAGGTCTCCAGGACCGCGCGGGTCAGCCTCGGGTATCTCTCCGAGGTGGAGCGTGGGCAGAAGGAGGCGTCCAGCGAGCTGCTGGCCGCGATCTGTGACGCGCTCGAGCTTCCGATGCCGGAGCTGCTCTACAACGTCGCCAACGACATGAGCGGTATCGACCCGGAGAAGCTGCTCGAATCGGCACGGCAGTCCGAACAGCCCGCCCAGCAGACCCCGGCGCCGACAGGCGCGGGCAGTGGCGAGGCGAGCATGTCGGCCAGCATGGCCGGTACCGGACTCGACGGTGGATCGCTGGGTGTGCCGGACGAACTTCTCGGTGCGGGCGACATCGGGTTGGACACTGTGGTCGGCGACACGTTGTCGGATCTGCGGATCCAGCCCGCGTTGTCGCACCGGATCGGTCCCGACATCGCCAGGGCGAGCGTTTTCGCTGCTTGACAGACAGTCGTCACTCCGGCCGGGCTCATCAGAGAGCCCGGCCGGAGCCGTTTTTCGTGCCGAAGGTCTCAAGCTGGTCAAGCCGGTGTGCCGGGGCTGACCCGTGGTGAATGATCGGGGCGATCCCTGATTTACCCCTGGGCCCGGTGGAACGACAATCGCGCACCTGACACGATGGAACCTGGACAGGTACCCGGGTCGTTGCCTGTGGGCAGCCGTAGTACGCAAGAAGGCAGGCGGAGGAGATGGCCAACCCTTTTGTGAAGTTCTGGAAGTATCTCATGGCGTCGTTCTCGTCCAAGATTGACGAGCACGCCGACCCGAAGGTACAGATCCAGCAGGCCATCGAGGAGGCGCAGCGCCAGCACCAGGCCCTCTCGCAGCAGGCCGCCGCTGTGATCGGCAACCAGCGCCAGCTGGAGATGAAGCTCAACCGCCAGCTCGGTGAGGTGGAGAAGCTGCAGGCCTCGGCCCGGCAGGCGCTCGTGCTCGCCGACGAGGCGCGCGGCAAGGGCGACGACGCCAAGGCGACGCAGTTCGAGAACGCCGCGTCGTCGTTCGCCACCCAGCTCGTCACGGCTGAGCAGGGCATCGAGGACCTCAAGACGCTGCACGACCAGTCGCTGCAGGCCGCGGCGCAGGCCAAGCAGGCGGTCGAGCGCAACGCGATGGTCCTGCAGCAGAAGCTCGCCGAGCGCACCAAGCTGCTCAGCCAGCTCGAGCAGGCCAAGATGCAGGAGCAGGTCTCCAAGTCGCTCAACCAGATGAGCGAGCTGGCCGCGCCCGGCAACACGCCGTCGCTCGAAGAGGTCCGCGACAAGATCGAGAAGCGGTACTCCACCGCCCTCGGCTCGGCCGAGCTGGCACAGAACTCGGTGCAGGGCCGGATGATGGAGGTCCAGGCCTCGACGACGGAGATGGCGGGCCAGTCGCGGCTCGAGCAGATCCGCGCGTCGATGGCCGGTGGCGGCGCCGCCAAGCAGGTGGGCGGCGGTCAGGCGGCCGCGGCGAACCCGGCGGCCAACATCCAGGCCGAGATCCAGCAGCGCGTGGCGCAGGAGCAGCGGGCGAATCCTCAGGGCAACTGAAAATCGACAAGGATGTGACCGGTGGACAGGCCGCGTAAAGGCGATTTCCTCGAACTTCGCCAGTTGGTGGAAAAGCAGTTGCGCGGCCCGGTCGTCGATCAGGTGCGGTCCCAGCTGAGCCGTTGGTCGGATCCGGCGGCGAAGCTGGAACGCCGCAAGAAACGCACGGCCGCCGCGATGTGGTTCTTCATCTTCCTCGCGCTGCTGCTCGGCGTGGTGGGCGCGGTGATCGTCACCGGCACAGCGGCCACGGCCGTACTGTCGGGCGCCGTGGCCGGTGTGTTCGCGCTCGGCTCGCTGGCGCTGGGCGCACGGTCTGGTGTCCGGCTCCGCCGTCTCAACAGGGCACCGCTTCCCACCGCCACCCCGTCGCTGCCTCCGGCCAGGTCAGCGGCTCGGGAGCCGATGGAGCGCCTGGGCGACGCGGAGCGCGTACTGGCCGACCTGTTACGCCAGCTCAGCTCGCCACGCAGCGCGGTCCCCGCCGACTCGGTCGACGAAGCCCGCAGGACGGGCGCGGAGGCCGCGGCCGCACTGCGCGAAGTGGCGGCGGAGCTCCAGGCCGTCGAACGTGCGCGTGACATGGCACCGGCCGCGGACCAGGCGGCTCTGGCCGACGGTGTCCGGCGGCTGCGGGAACAACTCGACGAAGGCCTTGAGGGCTACGGCACGCTCATCGCGGCGGCCGGTCGTCTCGTCGCCGCCAGCTCCTCCGGAGGGCCGGACAACAACGCCCTCACCGACGCCACCGACCGCCTGCACGGCCTCGCGGTCGCCCTGCGCGAAATCTTCCCCGACCGCCGCTAGCGCAAGCCCAACGCAACCAAGGTGGCCTTCGGTGCGTTTCGCGCAACCAATGTGGCCTTTGGTGCGTGCGGTGCAACGAAGGTGGCCTTTGGTGCGTGGGCTGAGGTGAGGGTTGATCACTCTGCGTGGTTTCGTTACTCCCTGGTGGCATGATTGCGCCAGGCCCTTAGGACAAACGTGTGATAACGGGAGCGTCACGTAGCCTCTTCAGCTACCTGACGTGGCAGTATTCCCCGCAAGGTTCAGCGGGGAAGGGACTCGACAGTGATGTTGTGGTCCGTACACGGCGATGGACGCCGGGTACGAGACGGTGAGCTGGTCGGTGCCCGCGAGCGCCTCAGCTGGCCGGTCATGGCAGGTTTTGGCGCGCAGCATTTCGTCGCCATGGTCAGCGCCACGATCTTCGTGCCCGCCGCGGTCGGCCTGCCGCCGACGACCACGCTGCTGTTCTCCGGAATCGGAACCATTCTCTTCCTGGTCGTCACCCGCAACCGGGTGCCGGGCTACCTCGGCTCGTCCGTCGCGTTCATGGCTCCCCTCGCCGCCGCGAAGCAGCACGGGATCGCCGCGCAACTGGGCGCGGTCGTCGTCGCGGGCGGCATCCTGATCGTGTTCGGGATCGCGGTGAAGGCCCTGGGTGTCCGCCTGCTCGAATCCGTGCTGCCACCGGTGGTGACCGGTGGGCTCGTGTTGCTGATCGGGCTGAGCATGGCGCCGTACGCGGCCGATCCGTTCCAGGCCCAGCCGGGGATCGGCGCGATCACCATCGGCGTCATCCTGCTGTGCCTGGTGCTCTCGCGCGGGTTGCTCGCCAGGATGGCCGTGCTGGTCGGCGTCGGTGTCGGCTGGCTTGTCGCGATCGCGACCGGGCGGATCGAGTCGAAGAAGATCGACGCGCTGATCGACGCGCCGTGGTTCGGTGCGCCCGAGTTCCACGCGCCCGAGCTGCTGCCGTCGGTGATGGTGCTGTCCGTGCCGGTTGTCCTGGTCCTGGTGGCCGAGGTGGTCGCGCACGTCAAGGCGGTCGCGAACAGCAGTGGCCATGACCTGGATCCCAGCATCGGTGACGCGCTGATCGCCAACGGCATCTCCACCGCGCTGGCGGGCGCGGCCGGGGGCACCGGGACGACGGCCTATCCGGCGAACACCGGCCTGATGATCGGGACACGGGTGCTCTCGACGGCGGCGTGCGCGCTGGCCGCGGTGTGCGCGGTGGTGCTGGCGTTCGTCCCGAAGGTCACCGCGCTGGTCGACACCATGCCGCCCGGTGTGGTCGGCGGCCTCGGGATCGGGCTGTTCGGCCTGCTCGGCATGGTGGGTGTGCGGATCTGGGCGCAGAGCAAGGTCGACCTGACCAACCCGGTGACGATCATGATCGCGGGTGCCGCGCTGCTCGCCGGAGTCGGCGACCTGACCATTTCGATCTGGGGACTGGAGCTGCACGGCGTCGCGTGGGGCTCGGTCGTGATCGTGGTGCTCTATCCCGTAGTACGGCGGCTGAGGGCACGGCGGGACAACCGAGGACCGAAGTTCACCTGATCAGGTGATCCGTCGGCCGAATGGCTGGCGAAGCTCCACGTACGGTCACCTGCGTGTGGCGCTGATCCGCCGCACGAGCCCGGGGCCACGGTAGATGAACCCGGTGTAGAGCTGGACCAGGCTGGCGCCCGCGTCGAACATGCGTGTCGCGTCGTCGGTGTCAAGAATTCCGCCGACCCCGATGATCGGCAGTTGGCCACCGGTCTGCTTGGACACGAACGCCACCACGTCACGCGCCCGCGCGGTCAACGGCCGTCCGCTGAGCCCGCCCGCCTCACCGGCCAGGTGCTGGTCCGCAGGCGCCAGGCCGTCCCGGCCCAGCGTGGTGTTGGTCGCGATCACACCGCTGATGTCGTGTTCGTCGCAGACCTCCAGTACCTCCGCGATCGCCTCGTCGGTCAGGTCGGGCGCGATCTTCACGAGCAGCGGCCTCGGCGTTGACCGGTCCCGCTCGGCCAAGGCCTTGCATTCCAACGTCAACTCGGCCAGCAGCTCGCTGAGCGCGGTCCGGTCCTGCAGCCCGCGAAGCCCGGGGGTGTTGGGGGAGCTGACGTTCACAGCGAAGTAGTCGCCGTGCGGGTACAGCGCGCGCAACGCGGTCCGGTAGTCGTCGACGGCCTTGTCGACCGGGACGACCTTCGACTTGCCGATGCTGATTCCCAGCGGCACCTTGGGCCTGCGGCCACTCGACAACCGGCCCGCAAGCGCCTCGGCGCCCGCGTTGTTGAAGCCCATCCGGTTGATGATGGCCTCGCTGTCGACCAGCCGGAACAGCCTCGGCGTGGGATTGCCCGGCTGTGCGATCGCGGTCACCGTGCCGACCTCCACGAACCCGAACCCCAACGCGGGCCAGGCATGCAGCGCGGTGCCGTCCTTGTCCATCCCGGCCGCCAGACCGACAGGATTGGGAAACCGCACCCCGAACACCGTCACAGGCGCGTCGACGTTCAGCACCCGCCGCAACGGCCCGATCAACGGCGCCGCCTTGGCCAGGATCGAGGTGGTCCGGTGGTGCGCGACCTCGGCGTCCCCACCGCCGAACCGGAAAAGAGCCCGTCGAATCAGCTTGTACACGCCTACATGCTGCCCTGCCGATCCTGACTCCTGGACATGCCCCCACCCAACCCAGGGCACGTCAAAGGCGGGAAGTCGGGAAATCGGGAGTGTGAGTGGAGGCGCGGGTTGCGGCTGAGGACGGCCGCCGCGCGTAAGAGCGCAGGGATGTGCGCAGGGACATGCTGGCTGCGCGCGAGCGGACGGGTGCGCGCAGGGGTGCACGGCCTGCGCGCGAATGCGCAGGGGTGTGGTTCGTGGGGTGTCCCTCCCGTATGGCCTGGGCGCAGCCATACCACGGCGTGTCGGGAGGTCGGCCTACGCAAACCAACCCACAGCGCAGGCGATACCGACCTCCCGGCACGTCGTGGTTTCCTTTGGCAGGACATACGGGAGGGGCGCCCCGCGCCCCCACTAGACCCAGGAAGCCGCGTGGGTTAAGCGAACCGGCTGGGCGAACAGAGTTGTTTGTGTCCCCCTCTTGGAGGCCTGCCCGCCGGCGAGGCATCTGTGTCTTTCTCTTTCCCCCGGTGACACGCGACCGACTGGCCAACTGTGACCGAAACCTGGCTCCATGCCCCATAAGACAGTCCCCCACCCAACCCGGGGGCGTCCCTGCTCCAGTCTACCGGCAGTAACCCCTGGTCAACGGGCTACCGGCGAGTTGTGGACAACGGGATTCGCCGATGATCCCTTCGCCTCAGGGACGAGCCTGTGATGCCCGGTGTGTCGGGCTTGTTCCCGACGCTCGAGTTGGCTTGTGGCTTGAACTGCGTGTCCTCGCCGGACGGCAGGCCTCCGAGAGGGAACCAACACGTGGTCTGTCCACCCGGTTGGCTCTGCTCACGTGATTTCCTGTGCCTGGAAAAAGAGGCGTGGTCGGTTTCCTCCCGTATGTCCTGCCGGAGGAAACCACGGCGTGCCGGGAGGTCGGTACCGCCTCACGCTGCGCACGCCAGAAACGTAGGCCGACCTCCCGACACGCCGTGGTATGGCTTCGCCCAGGCCATACGGGAGGAAACCAACCACGAACCCCACCCATGCGCTATGCGCGCAAGGCCGCTTACGTGCGGCCGCTTACGCGCTTGCCCGCTTACGCGGCAATTTGTCCTGGTCAAAGGGTTACCGGCGAGTTGTGGGCAACCGGATCGCGGAGGGGCTCACCCGTGTGGGATGGGCGGGTTCCGGGCATTAAAAAACCCTCGGGGTGACTCCTCGTGCATGAGCACGAGGTCCGGGATTGGACGAACTTCCCAGAAACCCCGAGGGCCGGTGGCTGCTTTGGATTCGCCGACCTACGCCCGCGTCAACGGCGCTGGAGGACCAGCGTCTGCCGTGTTCGGCGGCCGGCTTGAGCCAGATGGTGGTCCTTAGCGGACAGCCACCTCACGTGTCCTGTTGGTATACAACTTTGGACCACCTCCTCTCTCGTGTACATCCAACTTATGCCGAGTCGGAGGCGGGCGCCAACGTTTTTACGTTCGCCGTTGGCAGACCGGGCAGTACCAGGTTCTGCGCACGTCCAGCCCGCTGCCCTGGTCGGCCACGCGGATCCGGCCGCCGCATTTCAGGCACCCCCGGCGGGTCTGCTCGTACACCCACAGCTCGCGTCCGCGCACAGTGGACCCTGTGGTGGTCCGTCGCGGGTTCAGGGCGTTGCGCCGCAGCAGATCCCGGCTCAGGGTCACCGCGCGTGCCAGGTCTACTTCGGACACCGGGGTCCACGGCGACACGCCGAGCATGAAGCAGATCTCCGCCTTGTAGAGGTTTCCGACCCCGGCCATGACCCGCTGGTCGAGCAGGGCCAGTCCGATCTCGCGGTCCGGGACGGCGGCGAGCGCGCGCCTGGCCCGTTCCGCGTGCTCGTCCGTCCACGATGGATCGAGCAGGTCCGGTCCAAGGTGGCCGACGAGCCGGGATTCCTTGTCGGTGGCCAGGAGTTCCATGTCGTGCAGGCGCACGCCGACCGCCTCGGCCGTCGGGTGCGCCAGGACGGCCCGCACCTGGTGGGCGGGCACGCGCCAGCGCGCGCCTGGGCGGTGGACGTGCCAGGCACCGTCCATCCGGAGGTGATTGTGGAGGCTCAGGCCGTTGTCGAACCGCACGAAGATGTGCTTGCCGACCGTCCGCACGCCGTCCACGGTTCGTCCGGCCAGGTCCGTCGTCGACAGTCGAGGGTGACGTAGCTCACCTCGCGTCAGCGTGTGCCCGGCCAGTGCCTGCCGCAGCCTGTGGCCGGTTTGGAGGACCGTGTCGCCCTCAGGCATCAGCCGCTTCGTCGTCGTCGCTCTCGGGCCACGCGAACTCGTGGTGCCGTCCACGCCGACCGGAGCGAAGCACACGCGCCAGGACGAGGTTGAACGCCAACGCCACCTCACGCGCTCCCGGTGTGCCCCACTGGTGGATGGGCATGCACGCGCCCTGCGCCTGCTGTACGGCCAGACGGTCCGGCAACGCCACGGGCAGCACGAGCGAGCCGAAGTGCTCCCGAAGTTCCTGGATGCGGAACTGGTGTTCATACGAGCGAGGGCGCACCCGGTTGACCACCACGCCCAACGTGGTCAGCTCCGGGTTGTACTGCTCACGCGTCTCGGCGATGGCGTCGAACGCGCGCTGCGCGCCGGAGACCGCGTACAAGGTCGGTTCGGTGACGAGCAGGGCGCCACCCGCAGCGACGAGCGCCGAGCGGGTGAGCCGTCCCAGTGACGGCGGGCAGTCCAGCAGCACCAGTTCGTACGGCAGTTCACCGTCCTCGATGAACTTGTTGACCTCCTGCAACGCGCGGCCGAGGTTGCCGAGCCGCCGGGCACCCGGGTTGGGGTGGTTGAGGTCCTCGACTTCCTCGGAGCCCACCAGCACGTCCACACCGTCGCCCCACGCGCTGGCCGCGATGGCGTCCCTGACCACGGGCAACCGGGGACTCTCCAGCACGTTCGCCAAGGTCGTCCCGGTCTCGTCGGGGTCGAGCGTCGCGGTTGCGTTGCACTGCGGGTCGAGGTCGACTACCAGCGTCCGTGCACCACGCCGCAAGGCGGCCGACGCCAGGCCGAGCACTACCGTCGTTTTGCCGACACCGCCCTTGAGGCTCAGTACTGCGACCGTCTGCACTCGTGGAAGCCTACGGCTTCACGGCACCGCCGTCTCGGGTCCCGTCCAGCAAGCCTGTGACCACCGTTTAGGGTTTCGAGCATGCGACCAGATGCCGTGCGCCGCGTGCTCTACGCCGAGCTGGCTGCAGTGCGTGACCGCCGTGCGGGCGCGCCGCCGCGAGTGCTCGACGTCGGTGGCGGCAGTGGTGTGTGGGCTGTCCCGCTCGCCGCTGCCGGTTGTGCCGTGACCGTGATCGACCCGAGCCCGAACGCGCTCGCCACGCTGAACCGGCGTGCGCAGGACGCGGGCGTGGTCGACTCCATCACCGCTCTGCAGGGCGACAGTGACGCCGTCGCCCAGCTCGTCACGCCCGAGTCGGTCGACATGGTCCTCGCGCACGGTGTGCTGGAGGTCGTCGACGACCCGAAGACCACGATCGAGGCGATGGCCGGGGCCACGGTGCCCGGCGGGCTGGTGTCGGTGCTCGTCGCCAACCAGTACGCCGCCGTCCTGCACCGTGCCATCACCGGCCGGTTGGTCGACGCGCGCAGACTGCTGGACGACCCGGCCGGGCAACTGGCCGAGGAGACCCTGTCCCGTCGCTACGACATCGCCAGGCTGACCAGGCTGCTGGTCGACGGCGGCCTGACGGTTGAGCTCGTGCAGGGCCACGGGGTGGTCTCCGACCTGGTGCCGGGCTCGGTGCTGGAAGGCAACCCGGGCGCCGCCGAGGCACTGGCCCAGCTGGAGCTCGCCGCCGCGACAACGCCCCCGTTGCGTGACGTGGCCGCTCGGCTGCACGCCATCGGCCGTCGCTAACGCTGGACTCCGCTACCAATGTGGCCTTCGGTGCGCTGGCTGCAACCAAGGCGGCCTTCGTTGCAGCGCTAGCGGTCGATCAGCACGTACACCAGGCCCAGTGCGCCGGTCAGTGCCGTTATGAGGGTCACGGTGAGGGGCAGCACGCCGTCGGGCAAACGTTTGCCTGTAGCCAGGCTCTCGTCGCTGGTGCGGTAGCGGCGCCATGCCAGCCGGAACGCCAGCAGCGCCAACGGGACGACGACGGCGCCAAGCGCGAGCGCTGTCGGCAGGCTCGTGTGCGCGGCGAACCGGAACGCGATCAGCGCGACCGCGACCAGCGCCAGGCAGGTCCGCATCCAGGCCAGCGCGGTGCGCTCGACCTGCAAACCGCGGTCCCACGGCTGCCGTCTCACCGGGTGATCACCAGGATCGCCGCCAGCACACCGGTGACCGCCAGCCCGACACCCAGCACCGCCGCCATCCACGGCGACGGGAGCGGCTCGCCGAGCCGCAACGCCCGTTCGCAGGCGATCCAGTGCTGCAGCGCGCTCAGGCTGCACGCGACCCCGGTGACCAGCAACACGACGGCGACCGCCAGGTCGAGCCCGTTCCCGGCCGGGCCGAGCGCCGCGAACCCGACACCCGCCGCCATGAGCGCGAGCGACGTCCGCAACCAGGCCAGGAAGGTGCGCTCGTTGGCCAGCGAGAACCTGACGTCCGGCTCGTCGCCGACCTCGTACACACTCCTCGGCCACCGGGACATGGATCAACGGTAACTGCCCGCCGTGTCCACCATTCGAGCCCGCCGTGTCCACCGTTGAGGCACACCGAAATTCCCCATGCGGCCCGGCCACGGGCATCTCGGGGTGTCGGAAAGTGCATCTCGGGGTGTCTGAATGGTGGACACGGCTGGACTGTCGGTGGGTGGGGTTAGGGTCCCCGCAGAGGAGGTGATCCATGGGTCGCAGTGGTGACTTGCCGCGCGGGCTTGTTGAGCGGTTCGTCGTGCGGGAGGGCGTGGCGCCGGACGACACGGGCTGTTCGATCCTGCACGTCGACATGGACGCCTTCTACGCGTCGGTCGAGATCCGGGAGCGGCCGGAGCTGAAGGACAAGCCCGTGGTCGTCGGTGGGGTCGGCAACCGGGGTGTCGTGTCGTCGGCCAACTACATCGCGCGCAAGTACGGCGTGCGCTCGGCGATGCCCACCAGCCGGGCGCGGCGACTGTGCCCGCACGCGGTGTACGTGTCGCCGACGTTCGGGCTGTACCAGGAGGCGTCCCGGGGTGTGCTGGGGATCTTCCGCGACATCACGCCGTTGGTCGAGCCGCTCAGCCTGGACGAGGCGTTCCTCGACGTGTCCGGTGCGCTGCGGCGGATGGGGATGGGCCCGACCCGGATCGGTCAGCTGATCCGCCAGCGGGTCGAGGCCGAGCACGGGATCACCTGTTCGGTCGGGGTGGCGCCGACCAAGTTCGTGGCCAAGCTGGCTTCGGGCCTGTGCAAGCCGGACGGCATGCTCGTCGTGCCGAAGACGTCGGTGCTGGAGTTCCTGCACCCGTTGCCGGTGTCGGCGCTGTGGGGTGTCGGCCAGAAGACAGCGGAGCGGCTCATTGATGTCGGGCTTGAGCGGGTCGCCGATGTGGCTGCCGCGCCGCTGCCACGGTTGCGCCGGATCATCGGCAACGCGCTCGCCGAGCACCTGCACCCGCTGGCACACGGGTACGACGACCGTGCCGTGCAGCCCGAGTCGGTGGACAAGTCCGTCGGCGCCGAGGAGACGTTCGAGGTCGACCACTGGGACCGTGAGCTGCTCAAGCGCGAGCTGCTGCGGCTGTCGGAGAAGACGGCGACAGCGCTGCGCGGCCGTGGGCTGCGTGGCCGGACGGTGTCGATCAAGGTGCGGTTCGCCGACTTCACCACCATCTCCCGGTCACGGACGCTGCTCGTGCCGACCGATGTGACGCAGGAGATCTTCAAGGTCGCCTGCCAGTTGCTCGTCGAGCAGACCCCGCCGGGCGCGGTTCGGCTGATCGGTGTGCGGATGGAGCAACTCACCCATGAGGGTGGTGAGCAGTTGCTGCTCGACGCCCCGGAGAACGGCTGGCGGGAGGCTGATCAGGCGGCCGACCGGGCCAGGGCGAAGTTCGGGCACGCCGCCATCGGCCCGGCGTCGCTGCTCAGGCAGGCACCCGACCGTTCGGGTGAAACAGAGCCGCGGCCGGACCGCACGGCACCATGAACAGCGAGTAATTGTTCGCATTCGGCCTGTCGCAAGTTTGGTACACCATCATATTTATCACCCGGATGGCCGAGAGTGCGATTTCAGTAACTGGGATAAAACGATGGCGAAACAGTGGCGTTACCCTCGGCGCGCACTTTGTGGCTAACGTTTTGGCCTCCTCTTCAGATGGACTATTCGGAAATCCGGCATGGGGGACGTGACACACGTGGCTGGATCTGATCGGCGAAGCAAGTCCGAGGTCGGGCGCACTGGTGCGCGGTTCGGCCAAGTGCCCGCGAGTGGCGGGCACGCTGAGGAGAGGGGTGAGCGCGCCGTGGTCACGGCGAAGCCAGGGACCGGCCGGACAGGAGCCCGGTTCGGCCCAGCGGCATCTCAACCACCAACGCAGCCGCCGTATCGCCCAGCGAACGTCCCAGTGGACAACCCAGTGCACAACCCGGTGGACATCCCGCGGCAGGTCGCCGAGTCCGGCGTTCGGCGGGTCGAGCCGGAGCCGGAGTGGATCGAGGTCGACCGCACGCGTTCGATCGTCCGCCCGTACGCGTGGACCGGTGGGCGGACCGAGACGGCGTGCGATCTGCCCATTGAAGCGTTGATCTCCACCAATCGCGCGACGCTCGCGCGAATTGGTACACGAATGACCCATGACCATCGTTCGGTCGCCGATCTTTGCCTCGCGGCGCGGTCCGTCGCCGAAGTCGCCGCGTTGTTGTCGTTGCCGCTCGGAGTCGCGCGTGTCGTACTCGGCGATATGGCCTCGGCGGGCATGGTGACTGTGCACAGGGCGCAGAACACGGCCGGTGACCAGCCGGATCTCACGATGATGGAAAGGGTCCTTGCGGGACTCCGAAATCTTTGATCACGCAATTGTGGCGCAATTTCTCCGGGACGACCCATGCCCAAGCGTGCATGGGCGTGCGGGCCAACCGCGTGCTGCGGGTCACTTGACGGAATTGACAGGTTCACCCGACGGTCGGCCACGGGCCACCTGTCCGACACAGCTGGTTACGGACTGTCATCAGTGCAGGACACGCCACAAAAGGCGCGCCCAAACGCCGCCCCGACTCCGCCGATTGCGTGTGCTTGCCCGGCGGAGATCCTCGTCTGAGTCGCGATGGGTTGGCAAGAGCCTGCGGGAGAGTGCAGGATCGGGTAGTCGAGCAGGCGCGGGGCTCGTATCCTTGGGGTGACGCCCCAGGGATGGGGCGCCCGCCGGGTACGGCGGCCGCAAACGCCCGGCGCCCATGAGAGCTGTGCCGGAGGAGGAAAGATGCCACTCTCCGAGCACGAGCAGCGACTGCTCGACCAGATTGAGCGCGCGCTCTATGCCGAAGACCCCAAGTTCGCTTCCACTGTGCGCGGTGCGCGCCTAAGGCGGCCGTCGCGCAGGCGGCGGTTCCAGGGTGCCGCATTGTTCGTGGTTGGCGTCGCCCTGCTGGTGCTGGGTGTCGTCGTGCAAGACTTCTGGTTCGGCGGGTTTCCCGCCGTCAGCCTGCTCGGCTTCCTAGTCATGTTCTTCGGCGCGCTCATCACGCTCACCGCCATCCGGCGGGGCAACGATGGCGCAGCTCAGGCCGAGGGCGACAGCAAGAGTCGCCCGGCGGGTCGGAGTTCCCTATCCCAACGAATGGAGGAGCGCTTCCGCAAGCGCTTCGAGCAAGACTGACAACTCGACACTGAGACAAGTGACTCGGCCACCGCGAGCATCGTGATGCAAGCGGTGGCTCTGGCATGCGCTGAGTACATGGCGACGGAGTCGGTCCACCGCATGGGCAAGATCACGCGAGGTCCGTCGTGGCGGCACGGCGGGCGGTGGCCGCGGCCTCGGACAACGCTCCCCGCCAGGGATCGCCGTGGCCGGGCACGAGGATGTCGGCCTGCAGCGAGCCGAGGACGTCCAACGCGGCCAGCGCCGCACGGGGCGCGTGGGAGAAGAACGACGGCAGCAGTTGCGGACCGGTGGACCGGGCGGTCGGATGCGCGGTGACCAGGGCGTCTCCGCTGGCGACAACGCCGGTGTCGGGCAGGTGGTAGGCGCTGTGGCCGGAACTGTGGCCGTGGCAGGCCACCGGGACGGGACGGCCGGGCAGATCCAGCGGGCCGTCGGTGGGGAACGGCTGCGCGTGCGGGATGCGCAGGTGCGTCAACGCACCCGCGCGGATGATCCGGTAGCTCCATGCCAGGACCGCCGGACGCCACGCACGGACGATCAGGTCCGTCGGGGTCGCTTGCTCCAGTTCTCCGGAGCGGGCGTGCGGGACCTCGACGGGATCCATGTAGACGGGTGTTCCATAGCGTTCGTGCATGTGGTTGAGCGCGCCCATGTGATCCAGGTGCGCGTGGGTCAGCAGGATGGCGCGAACGTCCTGCGGCCGGTGCCCGATCGCGCGGATCGACTCCTCCACCGCGTCGCGGTCACCGAGCCATCCGCTGTCGATCAGCGTGAGATCGCTGCCGTCACGGACCAGCACCCAGTTGACGTCGGTCCCGCCGACGCAGAAGACGTCCTTGGCAACCTCGCGCACCGCTCAGGCCGTGGGTGGTTCGGCGGCGAGTGCTCCGCCGGGCCGGGGCTTGGCCGACGGCCGCGGCTTCGTGCGTGGACGCATTACCGAACGAGGCCAGAGCTTGGCGCGCAAAGCCAAGGGGGCGTTGCGTTTCATGCTGCTGCGGACCTTGTTCAGCGCCTCGGGCAGCTCAGCCCCAGCGGTGCTGCTGGGGCCGTACCAGAGGCGTTCGAGCACGCCGATCAGCATCCGAAGGCCTTCTTTGCCCTCGTCGTCCAGTGAGTGCTCGCGGACAAGGCGCCGCGCGGTCATCCGGATGGTGTCGCTGTCCGGGGCGCCTGACCCGCGGTCCCACGACTCCGCCATCAGCTCGTCCCAGGCCGCCATGGGCGCGTCGGCACCGTCGCCCGCCACCATGTGCAGACGGTCCCGCCGTCGCCAGTAGCGGGTCAGCGCCGGGTAGAGACCGAGGCCGATCAGGCCGAGCGGGACAGCCAGCCACCAGCTGACCATCGCGGCCGCGAACACCGCGGCCAGCAGCCACAACGCGCTGGCCACCGTCACCACGATCGTTCTCTGACGGCGTTTGCGCAACGTCAGCGACGCCCCTGTCAGACCCAGTCCGGCCACGCCGAGACCGGTCAACACCAGCAACGACAGCACGGTCGCGCCGCCTGCCGCGGTGGCGGCCGCGTAGCTCGTCCAGTTCACCTTGTTGTCGGTGTCGGTCGCCGTCTGGCCAGGCTGGGTCGGGTTCGTGGTCGGAGCCGCGGCCGCCGAGCTGCTCTGCGAGGGTGCCGTCGTCGGGCGTTCCGTGGACTCGCCGTCCGGTGCGCGGCCCGGCTGCGACGATTGCGGGTTCATGTACGGCGGGACGTAGGCACGGCCGTCGGCCAACGGTGTCGGGTCGACGGTGATCCAGCCGTACTGCGGGAAGAACACCTCAACCCACGCGTGCGCGTCCTGCGTGGTGATCGAACGGTAGTCCGACACCGGGTACCCGGAGGTGAAGCCGATGGCCACCCGTGACGGGATGCCCGCCGCGCGGACCAGCACGGCCATGGCCGACGCGTACTGCTCACAGAATCCCACCTTGCCGCGGAACAGGAAGTCGGCCAGCGCGTCCTGGCTGGTCGGCCTCCCCGTGTCGGTCCGGTAGGCGAATCCGTTCTCCGGGGAGAAGTAGCCCTTCAGCGCGAGCACCTTGTCCCACTGGCTGGACTTGCCTGCCGTCAGGCTCCTGGCGAGGTCCGTGATCTGCGAGTTCAGCTGCGGCAGTTCGGTGTACTGCGGCGGGACCTCGCCGTTGGCGGCGGGGGACTGACGCAGTTGCTCGTAGGTCGGCTGGGCCAGGTCCGCGTACTCGATGTACCGGTCGAACTTGCGTGTCCTGCGGGTGTAGACGGTGCCGCTCAGCTCGTCGAAGCTCGCGTCCCCCGGCAGGCCTTCGATCTGCCTCGGCGAGTTGTACACCGGGGCCCAGTTGTCGTCAGCGAGGATCGGTTCGATATCCACCTTGGTCGTCGCGCCGTTCGGGCTGCGGCCGGGTTCCAGTGGCAGCTCGCCGGTCAGCCGCGTCCCCGTCGGCATGCCCGCCCCGATTTGCCAGCTACCGGAGTCGAACTGCTTCAACGTCAACGAGCGCAGGTAGCGCCGGTCGTCGGACAACCCGCGGACGCGGTACAACTCGTGGTTGCCCTTCTGGTCGAGCATCCCGCGCAGGCTGGTGAACGCCTTCAGCGCGAACCCGCCGGACGCGGCACCCGCGCCGCCGACGTTGCCGGGCAGTTGGCCGATCGTGCCGATCGGCGTGAAGATCGCACCGAACGCCAGCGCGAGCACCATCGCGACGGACACGAGAGCGACCGGGGCTCCGGCGTTGCTCCCACCACCGGAGCGGCCAGTGCGGCCGCGCCACTGCTGGTGTTTGTGCGTCCCGTCGACGGCGAGCAGCATGGCGTACGACGAGGCGCCGAGCACGAACGACCACCACGGGAGCATCTCGTCGGCCAGCGAGGCCGGTACCGCGTAGACACACAGCAGGACCAGGCCGCTGGCAGCAGGCGTGCCCGCGGCCACCGCGAGCGAATCGACCAGCACCGCGACCAGGCCGATCGCGATCACCACGAGACAGAGGACCGGTAGGGCGGGTTCCACCGGGGGAACCCCGGTCTGCACCACCGTGACCGCGTCCCGCAGCACGTCACCTATCTGTTCGACGGCCGCGGGGCCGGGCAGGAACCCGAGCACCCCCTCGGTCGTGAACAGCGCGACGACCAGGCACATCAACGCGAACAACTGCGCGAGCCCGACCAGCAGGATCGGGAAACGCATGGCGCGCAACGCCATCCCGCTTCCCGCGACCACGATGATCGCCACAGCCGCGTGGCCGAGCCACACACCGCCGTCGATCACGCCGGACAACGCGGTCGACGCGCACAACGTGGTGAGCGCGGCGAAGATCGGGGTGACGTTGTTCGCCGTCGGTTCAGGGCCGCGGATCTGACGTGGCGCTGGCGGCGGCACGGGCGCCGGCCGCGGGGGCGTGTAGACCATTCAGGACCATCCACTGACGTGCATCGCGCCGCGGCTTTGGCTCGCGCGGCAGAGGTTGTTCCAGACCTGGGGCATCGGTACGTCGGGCCTGGCGATGACAGTGCTCCAGCCCGCGGCGTTCAGCAGGGCGGCGGCGATGTCGGGGTCCGCGGCCGTGGTGTCGCCGTGCGCCGCCCACGCCCTGGTGTCCATCAGGATGGCGAGGCTGCGGCTGGCTCGCGGCCGATAGCGGATCAGCTGGTCGATCGACTCGGGGTCGACCGACCCGAGGATCGCGACCAGTTCCTGGCCCTGGCCGGGGTCACCGGCCAGCGCGATCTCCTTCTGGTGCGACGCCTGCAGCGCGGCGAGCGCGTCGAGCACGAGGAAGTCGCTGTGGATGCCGTCCGCGCTCTCGGGGCCGATCGACTTGGCGGTCTCCGACACCAGGCGAACGCGGTGGCCGTTGCGCAACAGGTGCAGGCTGACGCTGGCGGCCGCCGACACCGCCCATTCCATGCTGGAGGTGGGGCCGCTGCCCTTGTGCGCGTGCTCGCGGTGGTCGAGCAGCACGGTGGTGCCGCCGCGCCACGGACGCTCCTCGACCCTGACCATCATCTCGTCGCGCCGCGCCGTGGAGCGCCAGTGCACTTTGCGCAGGTCGTCGCCTTGCCGGTACGGCCGCACGACCGCGTCGTCCTCGCCCTGACCGGCCGACAGCCGGACCGAGCCGTCCTCACCGGCGCCCATCCCCGACCCGCCGGGCATGCCGATCAGCGGTACCACGCGCGGGATGACGATCAGCCGGGTCACCCCGGCCAGCTCACGGTCGAACTCGGACAAACCGAACGGGTCGGTCACCTTGGCGCGTAACGGACCCAGGTGCTGCACGCCCCGCATCGTCGGTTCGACGGTGTAGCGCAGTTGGACGCCGTTGTTGCGGGGCAGGTGCTCGATGACGAACCGAGGCCTGCCGCCGAGCGTGTACGGCACGCCGTCCTGCAGCAGCAGGCCACCCGTGGGCAGGCGGCCGGTGCTCCACACGTTGAGCGACACCTCGGCGCGGCCGCCGACAGGCGCCCGCAGCGGGTTGACGTGTCGTTCGGTGTGCAGGCCGAGACGGGACCGGCTGGCCAGGAAGCACACCAGCAGCGGCATGGCGATCACGAACACCGAGACCCGCAGGAGATCCCGCTCGTTGAGGACAACCGAGCACAGCGCGGCTGCCAGCCCCGCAGCCAGCAGGCACCTGCCACGTGTGGTCATGCCCGCCAGCGGACCGCCCATCGTTACTGCCTGTTCCCGCGCGCGTCGGACATCCATTGCGCGGCTGGGTCCACGCCCTGTGGCACGGGCACCCGCTGCAACAACCCCCGGATCATGTCCGCCGGGGACCGGCGCGAAGCCTGTGCCTCCGCGGTGAGAACCAGACGGTGTGCCAGCACGGGCACGGCCACCGCGTGCATGTCGTCGGGGACGACGAAGTCACGGCCCGACAGCGCGGCCTGCGCGCGTGCGGAGCGTACGAGATGCAGGGTCGAGCGTGGGGACGCGCCGAGACGGATCTCCGGCAGCCGACGGGTCGCCGAGACGAGCTCGACCGCGTACCGCCTGATCTCCGGGGCCATGTGCACGCCACGGACAGCCTCGATGAGCGCACGCATGTGCGCCGCGTCCGACACCGGCTGCAGCGTGGCGAGCGGGTCGTGGCCCGCGTGCTCGTCGACCATCGCCAGTTCGGCGGTCGGGTCCGGGTAGCCGATCGACACGCGCGCGGTGAAGCGGTCGCGTTGCGCCTCGGGCAGCGCGTACGTGCCCTCCATCTCGATCGGGTTCTGGGTCGCGATCACCATGAACGGCGACTCCAGCCGGTAGGTCGTGCCGTCGACCGTGACCTGGTGTTCCTCCATGCACTCCAGCAGTGCGGACTGGGTCTTCGGCGAGGCTCGGTTGATCTCGTCGCCGATCACGATGTTGGAGAACACCGGCCCGGGGCGGAACTCGAAGTTGGTGGTCTGCCGGTTGAAGATGGACACGCCGGTCACGTCGCTCGGCAGCAGGTCCGGGGTGAACTGCAGGCGGGAGACCGAGCAGTCGATGGACCTGGCCAGCGCCTTGGCCAGCGATGTCTTGCCGACGCCGGGCACGTCCTCGACGAGCAGGTGTCCCTCGGCGAGCAGGGTGACCAGCGCGATCCGCACCACGTCCGGCTTGCCGACGAGTACCCGCTCGACGTTCGCGGCGATCCGCTGCGCCGTGGCGTGCACGTCGTCGAGCGCCTTGCCTGTCCCCGCGCGCGGGGTCGGGCTGGGGCTTGTGCCGTTGGCGGCCGGTGCATAGGGGTCGGGGCCTGCGCCGTTGCCCCCGTACGGATGTCCGGGCAGCGCGGCAGGCGGGGTAGAAGACGTCACTCGACCTCCTGATGCTCCTCGGTGGTGTTCTCCCGTATCCCACCGATGCGATGCCAGCGCCCTGGTCGCCCGATTGGGCGAACAGGGGCTGCACAGCTTGACACGAGTGGTGTCAAACCAGGGCGAAGTCGCCCGGGATTGCCGTTCTCGGTACCAGTATCCGGCAAGTGGCCATCGACGTGCAGGGCAGTTGGCGACAAAGGGACTACTTCCTTCGCGGCGGCTCTCCCCAGCATGGACGTTTCCGCTTCGCCGGGGTTGCATACGCCGGGAGCATTTCACGCCGGGTGATCAAAAACCGACGATCACCGTCAGTCATCACTCGAACCGGGCGGTCCGCCCGGCCGCGACCGGCTCTCCCCACTCCCACCCACCTGGACCGTTGCCGGGTCCTGCAATGCCCATTGTGGACATCTGAACACCTTCTGAACAGCGGATAGGCATCCCCGTCCCGAGGGAGGGCGGCCACCACGCCCCACCTGGCCCCCACCTGCGTCACCTGCGAAAACGCGTCAATCGACCGGGCGATCACCGCCAGATCCGCGTTGACTGTGGAGAAAAGTGGGGTACTGTGGCCGCAAGTGGGGCAGCAGGGTGTCCCATGGCCGGTCCGCAGGGTCGGTGGGGAGGTGGTGGACCGATGTTCCTCGGTACCCACACCCCGAAACTGGACGACAAGGGGAGGCTGACGCTGCCGGCGAAGTTCCGCGATGCCCTCGCGGGGGGCCTGATGGTCACGAAGGGTCAGGATCACTGCCTCTACGTCTTCCCCCGTGCGGAGTTCGAGGAAATGGCCCGGAAGGTCGCCGCCGCCCCACTGACGAACGAGGCGGTTCGTGCCTACCAGCGGTACCTGTTCGCCGGAACCGACGAACAGCGACCCGATGGCCAGGGACGGATCGCGGTCGCGCCCGAGCTCCGGCGTTACGCCAAGCTCACCAAGGAGTGCGTGGTGATCGGCGCGATCACCCGGCTGGAGATCTGGGACGCCCAGGCCTGGCAGGCATATCTGGACGAGCACGAGGACAGCTACGCGCAGGCGCGGGAGGAGGTACTGCCCGGATTCTTCTAGAGGGATCGCGGGATGCCGTGAGGCCTCGGCCCGGTGGCGATCGACCCTGGCGCACCTTCCCCGGCGCCAGGTTCGCTTCTCCGGGCTGGGACCTGACGGCATCTCTCATCTCTGAAGACGAATACGAGCGGTACCTGGTAGAGGGGTCGAGACAATGACGCGCGAGAACCCGCGGCACGTGCCCGTGCTGCTGGATCGGGTTCTCGATCTCCTTTCCCCGGCATTGGCCGACAGTGACGCCGTGCTGGTGGACGCCACGCTCGGCCTCGGCGGCCACGCCGAGGCGCTGCTCGCCGCCCACCCCCGACTGACTCTCGTCGGCCTGGACCGCGACCCGAACGCGCTGGCGCTCGCCGGTGAGCGCCTCAAGCCGTACGCCGACCGGACCCACCTCGTCCACGCCGTGTACGACGAACTGCCGGACGTGCTCGACGACCTGGGCATCCCCGGCCTGCACGGCGTGCTGATGGACCTCGGGGTGTCGTCGATGCAGCTCGACGAGGCCGACCGCGGTTTCGCGTACGCCAAGGACGCGCCGCTGGACATGCGGATGGACCAGACCACCGGGCTCACCGCGGCGGACGTGCTCAACACGTACGAGTTCGCCGACCTCGCCAGGATCCTGCGCGACTACGGCGAGGAGCGGTTCGCCGGGAAGATCGCCAAGGCCGTTGTGGCGCAACGGCAGCGAGAGCCGTTCAGCACCAGCGGACGACTGGTCGAGCTGCTGTACGCCGCCGTGCCCGCGGCCAGCCGCCGGACGGGCGGACACCCGGCCAAGCGCACGTTCCAGGCGTTGCGGATCGAGGTCAACGGCGAACTCGAGGTGCTGCGCCGTGCGCTGCCCGCCGCTCTCGACGCACTGCGGGTGGGCGGCCGGATGGTCGTCGAGTCCTACCAGTCACTGGAGGACCGGCTGGTCAAGCGGGCTTTTGCCGAGCTGGCGAAGTCCACGACACCGGAGGGACTGCCGGTTGAGCTGCCGGGCCACGGCCCGCAGGTACGCCTGCTCACCAAGGGAGCCGAGCAGGCCGACGACACCGAGATGGAGCACAACCCACGCGCGACGCCGGTACGGCTGCGGGCAGCGGAACGGATCAGGGAGGCGTCATGACACCCCTCGTGACAGCAGGCCAAGTGCTTCCCAACCGCACCTCAGGGGAACGTGGCGCAACCCAGCCACAAGTACGTGACCAAACAGAACGGTGCGCGCCCAGGGTGACCAAGCGCAGAAATTCCGGAGAGGCGGGACAGCCGTGACCGCACCGGCAAGGGTAGGCGGCGGGTCATCGCGCGACCGCTCGTCGCAGTCTCGCCGTAAGGCCGCCGCGGAAGCGGAAGCCAAGACGGCGGCACCGGACACCACCGAGGCGCCACAACGCACCCAACGGCGCCCGCGCACCGCCGCGGCGGAGCGCGCCTACGCGCGCCGTGCCCAGCGTGAGGGCCGCGCGGGTGCCGAACCTGTCCAGCGGCGGCCGCGTCAGACGAAGCCGAAACACGAGCGCGGCCCCGCGTCGCGTGCGTCGTTCGTGATGCTGGTGATGGGGTTGCTGGTGACGGGCGTGATCGTCACGTTGTGGCTGTCCACTCAGGCCATCGCGGACTCGTACCGGCTCGAGAAGGCCAAGAAGGCCGCGACTGAGCTCGCCGAGCAGGTGGAGGTGCTGCAACGCGAGGTGACCAACCTCGGGTCACCGGCGATGCTGGACGAACTGGCCCGCAAGCAGGGCATGATCCCGCCGTCGGGCGACCCGGCTTGGCTGGTCGTGCGACCGGACGGCAAGGTGACCGTGGTCGGCGAGCCCAAGCCCGCCGCCCCGCCCGCCCCACCATCCACTCCCGCGCCCACGTCCGAGACTCCGCCGCCGTCCTCGGCAGCGGACACGCCCGGCGGGAACGGCTGATGGCGGGGGACTGGACGCCGCCCCGCCGTAAGCCGACGCCGCCACGCAGATCGGGGCAGCCACACCGGCCGGTCGGCAAACCGACGCGTCAGCCCACCCGTAAACCGTCTCCGCCGCCCAAGTCGAAGACGCGCCGTCCGGCGATGACGCGCAAGCGTATGCCTGCCAACAACCGCCTGCGGATCGTGACGGTCCGGTTCGTGCTGATCGCGGCGCTGATCGCGGCAGGGGTGAAGCTGATCCAGGTCCAGGGGATCGAGGCGTCGGCGCTGTCGGACCGCGCCGACAAGCAGCGCGCGAAGAACATCCCCATCCCGGCCAAACGCGGCGACATCCTCGACCGCAACGGCGTGAAGCTGGCGTTCAGCGTGGAGACCCGAACCCTGGCCTGGACTCCGAAGTCGGTGAAGAAGGAGTACGAGAAGAACCCGAAGCTCGACTACGAGACCCGGATCAAGGACGTCGCCGCGACGATGAAGGCGGTGCTCGGTTCCCAGGTCGACGAGAACGACCTGTTGACCAAGCTGCGCTCGGACAGCTACTCCGTGCTGGCGCGTGACGTGCTTCCGGCTCAGGAGCGGGAGATCCGCAAGAAGTTCCCGGAGGTGTACTCCGAGGCGCAGTCGCGTCGCGAGTATCCCGGTGGCGCGTTGGCGTCCAACATCATCGGCTACGCGAACTGGCGCAGCGACGGCGAGATCAGCAAGCACAACGTGCACGGCCTGTTCGGGATGGAGAACGACCGGGACGCCGAACTGGCCGGTGAGGCGGGAAGCCAGACCGTCGACACCGCGGAAGGCGCGGAAGGCGTGGTCATCCCCGGCTCGGAACGCAATGTGCGGCAAGCCAAGGACGGCGCCGACATCCAGCTGACGATCGACGCCGACGTGCAGTACAACGTCCAACAGAAGCTCGCCGCGTACGTCGCGCAGAACCGCGCGAGCGGCGGCACGGTCGTCGTGATGGACGCGAAGACCAGCGAGGTGTACGCGCTGGCCAACGACAAGAGCTTCGACCCGAAGAACCCGCAGGGCCCCAACGGGTACAAAAACCCGCAGGTGACCGGCAACCCGGCGGTGTCGAACCCGTACGAGCCCGGTTCGGTGAACAAGGTCGTGACCGCGTCGGCGGCGATCGAGGACGGCATCACCAAACCCGAGGACACCCACCGCGTCCCCGGCTCGCACAAGGTCGCCGACCGGACGGTCGAGGACGCGTGGAAGCACGGCACGCTGACCATGACGACAACGGGGATCTTCGCCAAGTCCTCCAACGTCGGCACCCTGCTGCTGGCCGAGCAGGTCGGCCAGAACCGTTACGCGGAGATGCTGAAGAAGTTCGGGCTCGGCCAGAAAACCGGAGTCGGACTGCCCGGCGAGAGCGCGGGCCAGGTGCCGGACGTCAAGCAGTGGTCGGGCTCGACCTTCGGCAACCTGCCGATCGGGCAGGGCCTGTCGATGACGGTGTTGCAGATGACCGGGATGTACCAGACCATCGCGAACAACGGTGTGCGAGTCCCGCCGAGAATCATCAAGTCCACCATTGATCGCGACAGCACCCGGCACGAGGAACCCCGCCCCGAAGGCGTTCGCGTGGTCAGCGACCAGACGGCGACGACAGTCCGCGACATGCTCCGAGCGGTGGTGCAGAAGGCGCCGAATCAGCAGAGCGGTACAGGCGTGGCCGCCGCGCTGCCCGGCTTCCAGATCTCCGGAAAAACTGGAACCGCACAGCAGACCGACCCGAAGACGAAGATATACAGCGATCAGCTCTACTGGATCACGTTCGCGGGAATTGTGCCTGCGGACAACCCGCGGTTCGTCGTCGGAATCATGATCGACAAGCCGGACTACTACGGCGCCGAGTTCGGGAAGACGGCAGCACCGTTGTTCCACGACATAGCCTCGTACCTGGCACAGCGCTACAACCTGCCGCTGTCGGCGGAGCAGGCACCAATCGTGCCACTGACGGTGGGGTGATGGAGTTGGTCAGGCAGGTCCAAGTCACTTTCGACTGCGCGGATCCTGAGCGTGTCGCCCGTTTCTGGTGCGAGGTGCTGGGATACGTCGTGCCGCCGCCACCGGAGGGGTTTGCGACGTGGGACGATTTCGACCGCTCGCTTCCGCCTGAGCGCCAGGGCGCGGCGTTCGTCTGCAAGGACCCCACGGGCGTCGGCCCGCGGCTGTTCTTCCAGCGCGTTCCCGAGGGCAAGGTCGTCAAGAACCGGGTGCACCTCGACGTGCGTGTCGGCACCGGGCTGGTGGGCGACGAGCGCCTCGCCGCGCTCGAGGCCGAGTCCACACGGCTGATCGCGCTCGGCGCGACCCACGTGCAGACTCTGCGTGCCGATGGCTACGACGAGTCGTGCATCGTGATGCAGGACATCGAGGGCAACGAGTTCTGCCTCGACTGAGGCCGCTTTCAGTTGACGCCAGGTGCGCTGTCCCTCCCTATAGTTGGTGTGTTCGAGAAGGTGTGTGAGCTCGCGCTCAGTCCCACCGATTCACGAGCGCTGCTCATCCGTGTGCTGCAGGAGGAGTGGCATGTCTCGTGACACCGACTGGTTCAAGAGCAGCGTCAGCGGAGCCCGCGACGCCTGTGTAGAGGTGCATTTGTCGGCACTGGTTGTGGGCGTGCGGGACTCCAAGAGCCCCGGTACCGACATGCTGCGGTTCCCTGCTCGCCAGTGGCGCAGTTTCCTCGCGTGCACTCGGTCTGACTACGTCCGGGGCTTCCCGTACAGCGCCATGTAGTCGCCTAGCACGCTGGGAGATCGACTCTGTGCGTGCACCGCCGGGTGGCGGCCGAACGGGCGAAGGTAGCCTCTCGCGCGTGCCCGCGAAGCTCGAGGGCAAGGCTGTGAACGCGCCGCCCCGCCCTGCCAAAACAGAACCCGTCCCGCTGACCACGCTTGTGGCCCGTGCGGACGCGCACCCCGCCCACGGTGACTTGGACGGGATGGTCACCGGCGCCACCTTGCGTGCTCAGCACGTGCGGAGTGGTGACCTGTTCGCCGCGTTGCCCGGCGCACGGGTGCACGGTGCCGAATTCGCCAAAGAGGCGGTGTCGGCTGGTGCCGTGGCGATCCTCACCGACCGTACGGGTGCGGGCTTGTTGGCGGACGTCGACGTTCCGGTGCTTGTCCACAAGGACCCGCGTGGCGTGCTTGGGTCGATCGCCGCATGGATTTACGGCGAGCCGTCGTTGCGCCTGTCGGTGCTCGGCGTGACCGGCACGTCCGGTAAGACGACGACGACCTACATGCTGGACGCGGGCCTGCGTGCCGCGGGCAACACGACCGGCCTCGTCGGGACCGTGGAGACGCGGATCGCGGGTGAGCGCCTCGCCAGTGCGTTCACCACGCCCGAGGCGCCCGATCTGCAGGCGTTGTTCGCGGTGATGGTCGAAAAGGGCGTTACGCACGTTCCCATGGAGGTCTCCAGCCACGCGTTGTCGCTCGGCCGGGTCAGTGGCACACGGTTCTCCGTCGGTGCCTTCACCAATCTCTCCCAGGACCACCTGGACTTCCACCGTGACATGGAGGACTACTTCCAGGCCAAGTCCCTGCTGTTCGACGGCCGGTCGACCAATGAGATCGTCAACGTCGACGGCGAGTGGGGCCCGCGCCTGGTCAAGGCCGACACCGTCACCGTATCCGCCGAGCACGACGCCGCATGGACCGCCGAGGGCATCACGTCCTCGATCGACGGCGAGCAGACCTTCACCATCGTCGGGCCGGGCGTGCGCATCCCCGTCCGGCTGCCGATGCCCGGCACGTTCAACGTCGCCAACGCGCTGCTGGCCGCGGCCTGCCTGCGGGTCGCCGGTGTCGAGCCCGCCGCGATCGCCAAGGGGCTCGGTGAGGTCCAGGTCCCCGGGCGGATGGAGCGGATCGCGCTGGGCCAGCCCTTCACCGCGGTCGTGGACTACTCGCACAAACCCGCCGCCGTCGCGCTCGCGCTGGACGCGATCAGGGCGCGCACGACCGGCCGGGTGATCGTCGTGCTCGGCTGCGGCGGCGACCGTGACGTGGCCAAACGCCCACTGATGGGCAAGGAGGCCGCTGCCCGCAGCGACCTGCTGATCGTCACCGACGACAACCCCCGCAGCGAGGACCCGGCCGACATCCGCAAGGCGATGGTCGACGGCGCGCTGGCCATTGCCGGACGTGGCGAGGTGCGGGAGATCGGCGACCGGCGTGCCGCGATCCTCGCAGCCGTCGCCGAGGCCAAACCGGGCGACGCGGTCGTGGTCGCGGGCAAGGGCCACGAGACCGGCCAGGAGATCGCCGGTGTCGTGCATCCGTTCTCCGACCGGGACGAGCTCTCGGCCGCGATCCGTGAGGTGACACTGTGATCCCGTTGACCGCTGCGCAGATCGCCGAAGCGGTCGGTGGCAGGCTGCACAACGTCGACCCCGACGTGGTCGTGACCGGCACGGTCGAGTTCGACTCCCGCGAGGTCACGCCGGACGGCCTGTTCGTGGCGCTGCCGGGGGTCAAGGTCGACGGCCACGACTTCGCCAGGTCCTCCGGGGCACGCCTCACCCTGGCGGCCCGCGAGATCGACGCGCCCGCGGTGATCGTGCCGCCGGTGGCCGACGCGAACCGCGGCGCGTTCGCGCTGATCGGCGACAAGGACGGATCCGGCGCCGCTGTCCTCGCCGGATTGGCGGCGCTTGCCCGCTATGTCGCCGACCGGTTGCCGGACCTGACGATCGTCGGCGTCACCGGTTCGTCCGGCAAGACCTCGACCAAGGACCTGATCGCCCAGGTGCTCGAACCGATGGGGCCGATCGTGGCGCCACCCGGCTCGTTCAACAACGAGATCGGCCATCCGTGGACCGTGCTGCGCGCCGACGAGAAGACTCGCAACCTGGTGCTCGAACTGTCTGCCCGCGGGATAGGTCACGTGCGTGAGCTGGCAGAGCTCGCGCCGCCGAAGATCGGTGTCGTGCTCAACGTCGGCACCGCGCACATCGGCGCGTTCGGCTCACGGGAAGGCATCGCGCAGGCCAAGGGCGAACTCGTCGAAGGGCTGCCCGAGGACGGCGCGGCCATCCTCAACGCGGACGACCCACTGGTGAAGGCGATGGCCCCGCGGACGAAAGCCCGTGTCGTTCTCGTCGGCGAGAGCGCCGACGCGCATGTCCGCGCCGAGAACGTCGTGCTGGACAGCGAAGCGCGGGCGTCGTTCCGGCTCGTGACACCGCAAGGCGACGCCGACGTGAAGCTGGCACTGCACGGACCACACCACGTCGGCAACGCGCTGTCCGCCGCCGCTGTCGCGTTGGAACTCGGCGCCACGCCCGCGGAGGTCGCCGAGCGACTGTCGCAAGCCAAGCGCGTGTCCGCGCGCCGTATGGACGTCACGACCCGCGCTGACGGCGTGACGGTCGTGAACGACTCGTACAACGCCAACCCGGATTCGGTGAGGGCGGCGTTGAAGAGCGTTGCCGAGATAGCCAGGCAGGAAAACCGTCGCACCTGGGCGGTGCTGGGAACGATGGCCGATCTCGGCGCCGAGCACGTCACCGCGCACGACGAGATCGGTCGGCTCGTGGTCCGGTTGGACATCAATCGGCTCGTGGTGGTGGGTGACCAGGCGCGGGCCATGCACCAGGGCGCCCACCTCGAAGGCTCATGGGGAGAGGAATCCGTGCTCGTGCCGGATGTCGACGCGGCGGTGGCGCTGCTGCGGACCGAATTGCGACCGGGTGACGTCGTGCTCGTCAAGGCCTCGAAGTCCGAGGCGCTGTGGCGGGTGGCCGACGCGCTGCTGCAGGAGGACGCCCTGTGATCGGTATCGGTATCGCCGGTGCGATCGCACTGGTGATCTCCATCCTGTTCACGCCCTACCTGATCAAGATCTTCTCCCGGCAGGGCTTCGGGCAGGAGATCCGCGAGGAGGGGCCGCAGGGCCACAAGTCCAAGCGCGGCACCCCGACGATGGGCGGCGTGGCGATCATGGTCGCCATGTGGGCCGGGTACCTCGGCTCCTACGGCGTGAACATGCTGCTGCTCAACCGCAACGAGGGACCGACCGCCTCCGGCTGGCTGGTGATGATGCTGACCACCGGCCTCGGCATCGTCGGCTTCCTCGACGACTTCATCAAGATCCGCAAGCAGCGCAACCTGGGGCTGAACAAGACGGCGAAGCTGGTCGGCCAGTTGGTCGTCGGCGTCTCGTTCGCGGTGCTCGCGCTGCAGTTCATCGACGAGAACGGCCTCAGCCCGGCGTCCCCGAACCTGTCGTTCATCAGGGACATCTCGTTCATCTCGTTCGGCACGGTCGGTTTCGTGGTGTTCTGCTACGGCATCATCGGCGCGTGGTCGAACGCGGTGAACTTCACCGATGGCCTCGACGGCCTCGCCGGTGGCTCGGCGGCGATGGTGTTCGGCACGTACGTGGTCATCTGCTTCTGGCAGCTGCGCAACGACTGCACGACCAACCTCGGCGGCGCCTGCTACGACGTGCGTGACCCGTTCGACCTGGCGATCGTGGCCGCGGCGGCGATGGGCGCGTGCATCGGCTTCCTGTGGTGGAACGCGGCACCGGCCAAGATCTTCATGGGCGACACCGGGTCGCTGGCGCTCGGCGGCCTGGTCGCCGGGCTGTCCATGATGACCCGCACCGAGCTGCTGATGATCGTGATCGGCGGCATCTTCGCGGTGGAGATGCTGTCGGTGATCCTGCAGATCGCGATCTTCCGCGCGACCGGCAAACGCATCTTCCGGATGGCGCCGTTCCACCACCACTTCGAACTCGCCGGGTGGGCGGAAACCACGGTGATCATTCGGTTCTGGCTGCTGGGTGGCGTCTGCGCGATGTTCGGACTCGGCCTGTTCTACAGCGAATGGCTGTCGGCAAGTGGCGCGGGCTGACGCGCTGCGCGGCCGCAACGTCCTGGTCGCCGGCGCCGGAGTGACCGGCCGGTCGACCGTGACCGCGCTGGTCGAACTCGGCGCGAACGTGACGGTCACCGACGGCCGCGCGGAGGCGTTGACCGACTTCGGCGACCTGGCCCGCCCAGGCCTCACCGCGCCGCCGGAAGGCACCGACCTGGTCGTGACCAGCCCCGGCTGGAAGCCGACGAGCCCACTGCTGGTGGCCGCGGCCGAGCGCGGCATCGAGGTGATCGGCGAGGTCGAACTCGCCTGGCGGATGTCCTCCGGCCAGGTCTGGCTCGCGGTGACCGGCACCGACGGCAAGACCACCACGGTCGGCATGCTGGAATCGATACTGCGCGCCGCCGGAGCGAAGGCCGTGGCCTGCGGAAACGTCGGGCTGCCGGTGGTCGACGCGGTCCGCGCGGGCTACGAGGTGCTCGCGGTCGAACTCTCCAGCTACCAACTGCATTGGCAGGACTCGTTGGCGGTGGACGCCGCCGTGGTGCTCAACCTCGCCGAGGACCACATCGAGTGGCACGGCTCGATGGAGGAGTACGCCAAGGCCAAGGCCAAGATCTACCGAGGCGCGAAAACCCGCCTCCACAACGCCGACGACGAATGGTCAGCCCAACTGGCCGACGGCGGAACCGGCTTCACCGTGCACGAACCCACGGGCAACAACCGCTACGGAATCCACGACGGCTGGCTCGTGGAAATCCCGACGCGACCAGACGAACTCCCAGCGGACCTGTCGCCCCGCCCATCCCCCCAAGACAGTCCCCCACCCAACCCGGGGGGCGTCCCTGCTCCAGTCTATCGAGGTCAGGGGCAGGATCAAGGTGTGCAGGAGCAGCTGGGGACAACCACCCCGGCTGTGGACAACTCGGCACTGATCCGGCTGTGCCCGGTTGACGAAGTCCGGCCTTCCGGTATGCACAACGTCAGCAACGCCCTCGCCGCCGCGGCATTGGCCCGCACCTACGGCGTGCCCCCGGAAGCAGTCCGCGAAGGCCTGCGGACCTACGAGCCCCAGCCGCACCGGGTCCAACTGGTCGGCGAGATCGACGGCGTCCGGTTCGTCAACGACTCGAAAGCGACAAACACCCACGCGGCCGAGGGGTCGCTGAAGGCCTACGACTCGATCGTCTGGATCGCGGGCGGCCAGCTGCACGGCGCCGAAGTCGATGATCTTGTCGCGAGCGTGTCCGCACGACTACGCGGTGTGCTGCTGCTGGGCGCTGATCAGGAGATATTCGCGCAAGCCATCCGGCGACACGCCCCCGAGATCCCCGTCAAGCGGCTCAATCCAGGAGACGATGAGCCCATGACCGCAGCCGTACGCGCGGCTAGGGATCTCGCACGCCCTGGTGATGTCGTACTGCTGGCGCCCGCCGCCAAGTCGCACGACATGTTCTCCAGCTACGTGCACCGAGGCGAGGCGTTCATCGACGCGGTCGCGAAGGCAGTCCAGGCATCGGCGTAATCGGGGAGGCACGGCGGTGACAGCCACCCTCAAACCGGCCGAGAACCGCAAACGGACCCGGCGGGAAGGGCGCAAGCGCGCCGGCGTGTTCACCCTCCTGACCGCGTGGCTCGGCCGTCCGCTGGCCAGTTTCCACCTGGTCCTCGCGGTGTTCGGCCTGCTGACCGTGCTCGGCCTCGTGATGGTGCTGTCCGCGAGTTCCGTGGTCTCGCTGACCGCCGGGCCGTCGGTGTACACCGTGTTCAAGAAGCAGCTGCTGTTCGTGGCGATCGGCGCGGTGGCGTTCTGGATCGCGATGCGGACGCCGCTGCGCGTGATGCGCCAGTTCTCCGCGCCCGCGCTCGCCGTCTGCTTCGGCATGCTCGTCCTCGTCCTGATCGTCGGCCGGACGTTCTACGGCGCGCGCAGCTGGTTCGTGGTCGGCCCGGTCTCGTTCCAGCCGATCGAGGTGGCCAAGCTCGCGCTCGTGCTGTGGGGCGCGCACGTGCTGGTGCAGAAGAAGGCGCTGCTGCACCAGTACCGGCATCTGCTTGTACCGCTCGTGCCGGTCGCGTTGCTGATGTTCGCGCTGGTCATGATGCAGCCGGATCTGGGTGGCACGGTCACGTTGGTGATCGTGTTGTTCGCGCTGCTGTGGTTCGCGGGCGCGCCGTTGCGGCTGTTCGGCGCTGCCGCGGTGGGCGGCGTCGCGGGCATCGTCGTGCTGTCGGTGTCCAAGGGATACCGCAATGCGCGTGTGCTGTCGTTCCTCGACCCGGAGGCCGACCCGAGCGGCGCGGGACTGCAGGGGATCCAGGCGAAGTTCGCGCTGGCCGAAGGTGGCCTGTTCGGCCAGGGCCTCGGGCAGGGGCAGTCCAAGTTCAAGTATTTGCCCAACGTGCACAACGACTTCATCTTCGCCCTGATCGGCGAGGAGCTGGGGTTCGTCGGGTGCGCGCTGGTGCTCGGGCTGTTCGCCATGCTCGCCGTGGTCGGCCTGCGGATCGCCGCCCGCAACATCGACCCGTGGATCCGGATGGTCGCCGCCACCATCACCGTCTGGCTGGTCGGCCAGGCCGCCATCAACATCGCCTACGTCGTCGGCCTGCTGCCGATCACGGGCATCACGCTGCCGATGATTTCCGCCGGTGGCAGCTCCGTCGTCGTCACCATGTTCGTGTTCGGCATCCTCGCTAACTGTGCTCGCCATGAACCCGAATCCGTGGCCGCACTACGCTCGCAGGGACCAGGTCGGTTCGGTCGGCTCTTGAAGCTGCCCGCTCCCGACGTGTACAACCCGCCGCAGAAGCGCAAACCGGTGCGACCGTCCACGCCGCCACGAACGGCCGGACGCCGAGAACCGGCGACCAGGCGGGCAGGCACGGCGGAGCGCCAGCTGCACGAGCGCCGCAGGACTCGTCGCAGCGTTCCGGCAACGGAACACCGTCGTCGTTCCGCACGCGGTCGCACCGGCCATCCCCGTGCGGACGAAGGAGGACATCATTAACCAGGGACCGTGTGTCGTGGTGGCCGGTGGGGGCACGGCCGGACACATCGAACCGGCACTCGCGTTGGCCGACGCGGTGATGCGTGCCCGACCGGATGCCCGGATCGTCGCCCTCGGCACGCAGCGCGGCCTCGAGGGCAAGATCGTTCCGGCGCGCGGCTACCCGCTGGAGTTCATCCCGCCGGTGCCGATGCCCCGCAAGCCCACGATGGACCTGCTGAAGCTGCCGTTGAACGTGCGCCGCGCGATCAAGCAGACCCGTGCCGTGCTCGACCGGGTCGGCGCGGACGTCGTCGTCGGCTTCGGCGGGTATGTGGCGCTGCCCGCGTACCTGGCCGCACGCGGCCGCACGCCGATCGTGGTGCACGAGGCCAACGCCCGTTCCGGACTCGCCAACAAGGTCGGTGCGCGTTACGCGGCCAAGGTCGCCGCGGCCGTGCCGGACTCGGGGCTCCCGGACGCCGAGGTGATCGGGATCCCGCTGCGCGCGTCGATCACCGACCTGGACCGCAGGGCGCTCAGGGACGAGGCACGTCGCTACTTCCGCCTGCACCCGCACGCCCCGACACTGCTGGTGTTCGGCGGCTCGCAGGGCGCGCAGTCGATCAACAACGCGGTGGCGCCGCTGGCGAGCGAGTTCGCCAAGGCCGGGATCGGTGTGCTGCACGCACACGGCCCGAAGAACTCCGTCGCCGTGCAGCAGATCCCGGGAGCGCCGCCGTACGTTCCGGTGCCGTACCTGGAGCGGATGGACCTCGCGTACGCCGCTGCCGACGTGGTGCTGTGCCGGTCCGGCGCCATGACGGTCGCTGAGGTGTCCGCTGTCGGACTGCCCGCGGTGTTCGTGCCGTTGCCCATCGGCAACGGCGAGCAGTCGCTCAACGGCCGTCCCGTGGTCACCGCCGGTGGTGCGCTCATGGTGAACGACGACGAACTCACGTCGGAGAAGGTCAAGGAGCTTCTGATTCCCCTGCTGAGCAACCCGCGCAGGCTGAGCGCGATGGGCGCCGCCGCGCAGAGCACGGGGCACCGCGCAGCGGCGGACGTGCTGGCCAAGATGGTCCTGGACGTGGTGGGCAAGTGACGATCGGAACCATCAACACGCCTGCCGTGCTGGAACGGGCACACCTGGTCGGCATCGGCGGCGCCGGGATGAGCGGCATCGCCAGGATCCTGCTCGCGCGGGGCCTGCGAGTGTCCGGTTCGGACGCCAAGGAGTCGCGCACCTCGCTGGCGCTGCGCGCCCAGGGCGCGCAGATCGCCGTGGGCCAGGCCGCGGCGAACCTGGACCTGTTGCCGGACGGTCCGACCGCGGTCGTGGTGTCCACCGCGATCAAGGAGGACAACCCGGAGCTGGTCGAGGCGCGTCGGCGCGGAATCACCGTGCTGCACCGCTCGGAGGCGTTGGCGGGTCTGATGGTCGGTCACCGCGTCGCGTGCATCGCCGGTACCCACGGCAAGACGTCGACCACGTCGATGCTGACGGTCGCGTTGCAGCACTGCAGGCTCGACCCGTCCTTCGCGATCGGCGGGGACCTCAACGAGTCCGGCGCGAACGCGCACCAGGGCTCGGTGCCGGAGTCGGCCGACGGCCCGCACGTCGGGATCTTCGTCGCCGAGGCGGACGAGAGCGACGGCTCGTTCCTGGTGTTCTCGCCGTCGGTCGCGGTGGTGACCAACGTCGAGGCGGACCACCTTGACCACCACGGCACCCCCGAGGCGTACGCGGCCGTCTTCGAATCCTTTGTGGATCGGCTGAACCCGGACGGCGTGCTGATCGTCTGCGCGGACGACCCCGGCGCGGCGGCGCTCGCCGAGCGCGCGGAGGCGCGTGGTGTGCGGGTGCGGCGCTACGGCCGCAACGCCGACGGTCCGGACTCGGCCAAGCTGCTGTCCTACGACCCGGTCGACGGCGCGGGCCGTGCGGTGATCTCGCTGGCGGGCAAGGAGATCGAGGTCGGTATCGCGGTGCCGGGCGAGCACATGGCCGCCAACGGGCTGGCCGCGTTGCTCGCCGGGCTCGAACTCGGCGCGCCGCTGGAGGGCTTGCTGGAAGGCATCGCCGCGTTCGGTGGCGTGCGCAGGCGGTTCGAGTTCAAGGGCCGTTCCCGTGGCGTTCGCGTGTACGACGACTATGCGCACCACCCGACTGAGGTCGCCGCGCAGCTTCGCGCTGTGCGTCCCGCGGCCAACGGCGGACGGGTGCTTGTCGTGTTCCAGCCACACCTCTACTCGCGCACGCGCACGTTCGCCAACGAGTTCGGCGACGCGCTCGCGCTGGCCGACGAGGTCGTGGTGCTGGACGTGTTCGGCGCGCGGGAAGCGCCGGAGCCCGGCGTCAGCGGCGCGCTGATCGCTGAGGCCGTGCCGCTGGCCAAGGAGCACGTGCACTACGAGCCCGCGTTCGACAAGGTGCCGGGACTGGTCGCGGGACTGGCCAAGGACGGTGACCTGGTCCTGACCATGGGCGCCGGTGACGTGACCTCGCTCGGTCCGGAACTGATTGCCGCGCTGGACAGCGAATGACAAGTCCCACGCGTCCCGAGAGCCGCCGCCCCGTCAGCAGTGCGGGCGCGGCGGCTCGCGAGCGCAGGGAAAGGCGGGAACTGCTGCGGCCGACCCGACGCAGGGCGTTGGTGCGCCGGTGGGTGGTGCTGCTCGCCTTCGTCGGTGTGCTCGCGGTGCTGTACGTGGTGTTCTTCACGCCGGTGCTCGGCGCGCGGTCGGTCGACGTGCAGGGCACTCAGGGCCTGACGCCCGACGAGGTCCGTGCCGTCGCCGCGGTGGAGATGGGCAAACCGTTGGTCCGCCTCGACACCGATGAGATCGCCAGGCGGGTCGCCACGCTGCCGAGGGTGGCCAAGGTCGGCGTGGAGCGGTCGTGGCCAGGGACCGTCGAGATCACCGTCAGCGAACGGGAACCGGTCGCGTACGCGAAGCTCGCCGACGGCGCGCACATGGTCGACGCGCATGGCGTCGACTACGCGGTCGTGCCGCAGGCGCCACCTGGCCTGCCGCTGATCGAGGCGCCTGCGCTGGGAACGGGCGACCCCGCGACGCGTGCCATCGTCGACGTGCTCGGTCAACTCCCGCCGCAGCTGCGGCAGCGAGTGGTCGGGTTGTCCGCGAAGACGCCCGGTGACGTACAGCTCAAACTCGCCGACGGCCAGGCGGTGAAGTGGGGCGACGCGTCGGACTCCCAGCGCAAGTCGATGGTGTTGTCGGCTTTGCTGACCCGTCCGGGCAAGGTGTACGACGTTGCGGCGCCCGATTTGCCGACCATCTCGTGATGTGTCTTGATGAAGTGCGAGCCCGCGACACGAACTGCCGGAAATCCCGATAGTTTGATACTGCTGGGTGATCAGGTGCGTCACACACGGCGTGGCTGCTGGACCCGAGCACGATACGTCTTTACCGTCCACGGTTGAGGACGTACGGGGTTGACATGACTCTGAATCTCTGGTTGAGGTTGAGGGTTTGCGTGGCCGCCGGACGCAAAACGGCGAGTTCCACGTGTGAACCTATGACTGGAGGAAGGCGGAACCGATGACGCCCCCGCACAACTACTTGGCGGTGATCAAGGTCGTCGGTATCGGCGGCGGTGGGGTCAACGCTGTCAACCGGATGATCGAAGTCGGCCTGAAAGGCGTCGAGTTCATCGCGGTGAACACCGACGCGCAGGCCCTGTTGATGTCGGACGCCGACGTCAAGCTCGACATCGGCCGCGAACTGACCCGCGGCCTCGGTGCCGGTGCCAACCCGGAGGTGGGCCACAAGGCCGCTGAGGACCACCGCGAGGAGATCGAGGAAGTCCTCAAGGGCGCGGACATGGTCTTCGTCACCGCCGGAGAGGGCGGTGGCACGGGAACCGGTGGCGCACCTGTGGTCGCCTCGGTCGCCCGCAAGCTCGGCGCGCTCACCATCGGTGTGGTGACGCGGCCGTTCTCGTTCGAGGGCAAGCGCCGTGCGCGGCAGGCCGAAGAGGGCATCACCGAGCTTCGCAACGAGTGCGACACGCTGATCGTGATCCCGAACGACCGGCTGCTGCAGCTCGGCGACGTCGGCGTGAGCCTGATGGACGCGTTCCGCTCGGCGGACGAGGTGCTGCTGTCCGGTGTCCAGGGCATCACCGACCTGATCACCACGCCCGGTCTGATCAACCTGGACTTCGCCGACGTGAAGAGCGTCATGTCCGGCGCCGGATCGGCGTTGATGGGCATCGGCTCGTCGCGCGGTGAGGGCAGAGCGATCCAGGCCGCGCAGAAGGCGATCAACTCCCCACTGCTGGAAGCATCGATGGACGGCGCGCACGGCGTGCTGCTGGCCATCGCGGGTGGTTCGGACCTCGGCCTGTTCGAGATCAACGAAGCCGCTTCGCTGGTACAGGAATCGGCGCACCCGGAAGCCAACATCATCTTCGGTACGGTGATCGACGACTCACTCGGCGACGAGGTCCGTGTGACGGTGATCGCGGCGGGCTTCGACAGCGGCGCCCCCACTCACAAGAAGCTCGAACCGCAAATGGTTTCGTCGCGCACACCGGCCAACCCGCCGACAGCGGCGGCGGAAGCCGGGCAGGTCGCGCGGCCGACACCGCAACCAGCTGCGGAGCAGAGGCCGCAGCCCGCGCCATCGATCCAGCCCGCGCCGCCGGTGACGTCACCGCCGCCGACGACCGGCGGCTACACCCCACCGGCCACACCGAGCCACCAGCCCACCCATCAACCCACGCAGTACGCGGCCCCGCGTACGCCCGAGCGGCCGTCGAACCCGACGAGCCTGCCCGGACCGAGGGCGACGGGCCTGGACGGCACAGGCCGGGGACATCTGCCCAGTCGCGCGGTCCCGGTGACCGACGACCCGGACGACGAGGTGGACGTCCCGCCGTTCATGCGTCGCTGACCTGAATATCCTCGTGAGTGGTTAGACCGGTAAGAACCGGACTAACCACTCACGAGTCTTTTTATGGGGAGTGGATTTGCGCATCAGGCGGGTTGTCACCACGCGGGCGGGCGGGGTTTCCGCCAAGCCGTATGACTCTTTCAACCTCGGCGAGCACGTCGGCGACGATCTCGAGGCGGTCGCGGCCAACCGGCGGCGCCTGGCGCGTGACCTTGAGCTGCCCGACGACCATGTGGTCTGGATGGAACAGGTGCACGGCCGGACGGTCGCTGTCGTCGACGGTCCACGTTCTACGGCAGTCGAGGCGACCGACGCGCTTGTGACGACTGAGCCCGGTGTCGCGGTCGCGGTGCTTGTCGCCGACTGCGTCCCGGTGTTGCTCGCCGACCCGGAGGCCGGTGTCGTCGGTGCGGTCCACGCGGGCCGGGTGGGCGCTCGGGTCGGGGTCTTGCCCGCGGCACTGCAGGCGATGAAGGATGCGGGAGCGCGCATGAATCGGGTCGAGGTTCTGCTCGGCCCGTCCGTGTGCGGCCAGTGCTACGAAGTTCCGCCGGACATGCAGGCTGATGTAGAGAAACACCTGCCAGGCAGCGCGAGCCGGACCCGGTCCGGTAAATCCGGTCTGGATCTTCGGGCCGGACTGTGGGAGCAACTCGCCGCGGTCGGGGTCGGCAAGATCGGCATCGATCCGCGATGCACAGTCGAGGACCGTTCGCTGTTCAGTCACCGCAGAGAAGGGACCACTGGGCGATTGGCGGCACTGACTTGGGTCGATCCGGCATGAGCGACAGGCGTGAGCAGCTCGCTGCGGCGGTGCGGGCCGTCCAAGATCGGATCGCGGCGGCGTGTGCGCAGGTCAACCGGTCTGCTGACGAAGTGATGTTGCTCCCTGTGACCAAACGGTTCCCGGCGTCGGACGCCGTTCTGCTCGCCGAGCTCGGGTTGACCCAGCTCGCCGAGAACCGTGATCAGGAAGCCGGGCCGAAGTCCCACACTGTCGGTGAAATGCTCTCTGGCGTCGATGTGCGGTGGCACATGGTGGGTCAGCTGCAGCGCAACAAGGCCCGCTCGGTGGCCCGCTGGGCCTCGGTGGTCCAGTCGGTCGACTCGCCACGACTGGCTGACGCCCTCGCCCGTGCGGTGGACGCCGCGCTGACAGCGGGTGACCGAAACGGGCCGTTGGACGTCCTCATTCAGGTGTCGCTGGACGGGGACACACAGCGCGGCGGGTGCCCGGTCGACGAGGTCGCGGCCCTGGCCGACGGGGTAGCCCGCAAGAGTGAATTGAATCTCAGTGGACTGATGGCCGTCGCGCCGGTTGACTGGACTCCTGATCATGCCTTCGACCTGCTGGCGAAGGTGTTCGAACGGACCCGTAACGATCACCCCGCGATGACCGAGATGTCGGCGGGGATGAGCTCCGATCTCGAGTCGGCCATCGCGCGCGGGTCCACCTGCGTGCGTGTCGGAACCGCTCTGCTAGGGGACCGGCCGTTAATCTCACCGTGAGTGCGATTCACGGCCTGGTCCCCGTCGGTTTTGGGTATTAGTGGATCGGGTAGCTGTTCCGCACGTCGGGGAGTCGCGGAGGGAAGGCAACGGCATGAGTGCTTTGCAGAAGCTGAAGGCCTACTTCGGGATGGTCCCGGCAGAGGACGAGGACTACGACGCGGAGGACGAGCGCTACTCGTCCTATCGCGCCGACGGATACCGCTCGGAGTATGTCGAGGATGACTACTCTCCGTATCCGGAGCGCTCCGGCCGTAGGCGCCGTTCCGGCTTCCGCGAAGAGGCCGAAGACCAGGACTACCAGCCGGCGGACCGGGGCAGGGGCCGTCCGCCGTGGGCTGGGGACACGCCGCCGACGCGCGGCGCGCTCGCGGTGGAGCCGCACCGTGAGCCGGCCGGGCGGCTGCGCCCGGTGCCGGAGTCCGTACCGGCAGCCACCCCGCAAGGGCGGATCGTGACACTGCATCCGACCAGCTATCTCGAGGCCAGGACCATCGGCGAGCACTACCGCGAGGGCACGCCGGTGATCATGAACCTGACCGAGTTGGAGGACTCCGACGCGCGCCGTCTCGTCGACTTCGCCGCCGGTCTGGTTTTCGCCCTGCGAGGCGATATGGACAAGGTCACCAACAAAGTGTTCTTGATCTCACCGCCCAACGTCGACGTCAGCGCCGAGGAGCGGCGCAGGCTCGCCGAGGGCGGGTTCGCCAGCAGGGGCTGACCAATGGCAGAGTTGTAGCGTGGAACCAGTGCTTCTGGCCGTTTGGTACGTGTTGTTCGCGTTCTGGCTACTGCTCACCGCTCGTGTCATCGTGGAGCTCGTCCGGGCTTTCGCCCGGGAGTGGCATCCGGCGGGCGGGGTTGCGGTCGCGCTGGAGACCATCTACACAGTGACGGACCCTCCGGTCCGGTTGTTCCGTCGGTTGATCCCGATGGTTCGGATCGGGGGCGTAGGACTGGACTTATCGATTATGGTGCTGCTGCTGGTCGTGTTCATCGGGATGCGACTGGTGTATCCCGGGTGACGGGGAACCCGGGTGCCCGCAGGCCGTGAGTGCGTGAGGTGATCTGATGTCGTTGACCCCCGCTGACGTGCATAACGTCGCGTTCAGCAAGCCTCCTATTGGGAAGCGGGGCTACAACGAGGACGAGGTGGACGCGTTCCTCGACCTGGTCGAGGGAGAGCTTGCCCGGCTGATCGAGGAGAACAATGACCTGCGTGCGCAGGTCGAGCAGCTGGACGCGCAGCTCGAGGCGTCGCGTGCGGATCTGGACGACGCCAGGGCCAACCTCTCCTCCGGCCCGCCAACCCGTGTTGTGGACGAGCCGCCGCCTTCGCGGCGCTTGACCCCGGTGCCACCACCGAGCGCGATGGAGCAGACGAACCCGGGCGCTGGTGGGGGGGACCACCACGTCCAGGCTGCCAAGGTGCTCGGTCTCGCCCAGGAGATGGCCGACCGGCTGACCGGTGAGGCCAAGGCCGAGTCCGACGGCATGCTCGCGGAGGCCCGTACCAAGGCCGAGCAGCTGATGTCCGAGGCTCGCGCCAAGTCCGACACCATGATCAACGAGTCCCGTACGCGGGCCGAGACCATGTTGAACGACGCGCGGACCCGTGCCGAGACGCTGACCAGGGAAGCCCGTGACAAGGCGACCACGCTGGAACGCGATGCACAGCGCAAGCACACCGAGCTGATCGGCTCGGCGCAGCAGGAGCGGATGACCCTCGAGAAGAAGCTGGACACGCTGCGGACCTTCGAGCGCGAGTACCGAACGCGCCTGAAGACTCTGCTGCAGTCGTCCTTGCGGGAGCTGGAGGACCGGGCACCGGCGGCACCGTCGTCGGAGGGGAGCCGGTCGGCCAGCCAGCAGGGTTACTCGTTCGGGCCGCGCGCGGCCGAAGCCGGCTGAGCCCGGTCTGACCTGAAAGATGCTCTATCTGGTCCTGTTGCTCGTGGTGGCGTCGCTCGGCCTGCTGGTCGCGGCGCTGACCACGGCCAACACGCTGTGGGCGTGGATCTCCGTGCTGATCAGCGTGGTCGCCGCGGTGCTGCTGGTACTCGACTGGGTCCGGAACAGGCGTCGTCGGTCGCAGGAGACTCCTGCGACCGACCGGAGGCCTGAGCCGGAGTTCGAGTCCGGCCCGGCTGCCGGTCGCGAGCCGCCGTCGGCTTCGTCCGCCGAGTCGACGTCGGCGACGCTGGCCCCGGTGTCCTCGGTCGGGGTGCCACCAGCCTCGTCGTCACTGTTGCCGTCGGAATCATCCGACGATCGGCTCTCCGACAGCGACTTCGACGAGTCGTTCGAGGCCTTCGAGAAGCAGATGCGGGACTCGGGTCCTGACACGGGCATGGGCACGGGCATGGGCACGGCCGAACGCGGACCCGCGTTCGAGCCACCGGTCTTCGGCGAGCCGCCGTTCGGCACGAACCAGCCCGAGCCGGTGACCGCGATCCAGGAAGCGGTGACGGACACGCCACCGCCGCCACCCGGCTCGGTCCCCCCGCCCGAGCCTGTGACAGCCGTGCAACAGCCAGTGCTCGACGAGAACGTCGAGCCGCTGGAGGAGAACACGGACGCCACCGATCTCCTGGTGGTCAGCGAGCTGCAGGACGAAGTGGTCGTGATCGACGAACGGCCGCGCTACCACCTGCGCTCATGCGCCTGGCTCGGCGGCCGTCCCGTGCTTGGGCTGCCGGTGTCCGAAGCACGTGACCTCGGGTTCACGCCGTGTTCGCTCTGCGCGCCGGACTCGACCCTGGCCGCACGGCAGAGGGCTCGCTGACAACGCGTTTGCCGGTGTTTGTACTCTAGGAAGCACAGGCACCGATCCGGCCATCACCGGGGAGCCTCCGGAAGAACAGGCCGCGTGTGTCGAATGACACGCGGGGCCTCAGTAGAACCGGACGGGTAGGCCCGTCACAGCCGTCAACGAGTGGTTCGCACCGCGGTTTGTCGAACGCTAGTTTGTCGACCACTGCGGCGCGGGCAACCGGGGTGGTACCGCGGTACGCCAGGAAAGCCTGGCGCGTCGTCCCCAGTTTGGGACAGACGACCGCGAGAGGCATCCGGACATGCCGTACCCCAAGGCCACCCACGGCGGCGAGGCGACTGTGCCCGCCCAGCCGTCCTTTCCGAAGCTCGAGGCCGAGGTACTCCAGTACTGGGAGATCGACCGCACGTTCGTCGCGTCGGTCGAGGCGCGGCCCGCGGGGGAGAACGGCTCGAACGAGTTCGTGTTCTACGACGGCCCGCCGTTCGCCAACGGCCTGCCGCACTACGGCCACCTGCTGACCGGTTACGTCAAGGACGTCGTCCCGCGCTTCCAGACGATGAAGGGCAAGCACGTCGAGCGCCGCTTCGGCTGGGACACCCACGGCATGCCCGCCGAGGTGACCGCGGAGAAGGAACTCGGCTTCAAGACCAAGGCGGACATCGAGAAGTTCGGTGTCGCCGCGTTCAACGACGCGTGCCGCAAGTCGGTGCTGCGCTTCACCTCCGAGTGGCGCGACTACGTCACCCGGCAGGCCCGCTGGGTCGACTTCGACAACGACTACAAGACGCTCGACCTCGACTACATGGAGAGCGTCATCTGGGCGTTCAAGTCCTTGTGGGACAAGGGCTTGGTCTACGAGGGCTTCAAGGTGATGTGGTACTGCTGGCGTTGCGAGACGCCGCTGTCCAACACCGAGACCAAGATGGACGAGGTCTACAAGGACCGGCAGGACCCGGCCGTCACGGTCAGCCTGCGGCTGGACAGTGGCGAGGAGGTGCTGGTCTGGACGACCACGCCGTGGACGCTGCCGAGCAACCTCGCCGCTGCCGTGCACCCGGACGTCGACTACGTGACCGTGGAGCACGACGGCCACCGCTACATCCTCGCCGAGGCGCGTGTCGCGGCGTACTCGCGTGAACTCGGTGAGGACGCCGCCGAGCGGATCGTCGCGCGGTACAAGGGAAGTGAGCTTCTCGGCCGCCGGTACAAGCCGCCGTTCCCGTTCTTCGAGGGGCAGCAGCCGAACGCGCACCAGATCCTGTCCGCCCCCTACGTCACCACCGATGACGGTACGGGCATCGTCCACATCGCACCGGCTTACGGTGAAGAGGACAAGGTCGTCACGGACGCCGCCGGTATCACTGTCGTCGGTCCGGTCAACCCGCACGGCGAGTTCACCGACGAGGTCCCGCCTTACGCCGGCATGCACGTGTTCGACGCCAACAAGGTGATCATCCGCGACCTCAAGGACGCGGGATTGCTGCTGCGGCACGAAACCTACGACCACCCGTACCCGCACTGCTGGCGTTGCGACAACCCGCTCATCCAGCGTGCCGTGTCGTCGTGGTTCGTCGCGGTGACGCAGTTCCGTGACCGCATGGTCGAGCTGAACCAGGAGATCAACTGGTTTCCCGGGCACGTGAAGGACGGCCAGTTCGGCAAGTGGCTGGCCAACGCGATCGACTGGGGCATCTCGCGAAACCGGTACTGGGGCTCGCCGATCCCGGTGTGGCGCTCGGACAATCCCGAGTACCCGAGGGTGGACGTCTACGGTTCGCTGGACGAGCTCGAACGTGACTTCGGTGTCCGGCCAACGGATCTGCACCGGCCGACGATCGACGAGCTGGTGCGGCCCAACCCGGACGACCCGACCGGCAAGTCGATGATGCGCCGCGTTCCCGAGGTGCTGGACTGCTGGTTCGACTCGGGATCGATGCCGTTCGCCCAGGTGCACTACCCGTTCGAGAACGCCGACTGGTTCGACCACCACTACCCCGGCGACTTCATCGTCGAGTACAACGGCCAGGCGCGTGGCTGGTTCTACCTGATGCACGTGCTGGCGACGGCGTTGTTCGACCGGCCCGCGTTCCGCAACTGCATGGCGCACGGGATCGTGCTCGGCGACGACGGGCAGAAGATGTCCAAGTCGCTGCGCAACTACCCGGACGTCAACGAGGTGTTCGAGCGCGACGGCTCGGACGCGATGCGCTGGTTCCTGATGGCGTCGCCGATCCTGCGTGGTGGCAACCTGATCGTCACCGAACGCGGGATCCGGGACGCCGTCCGGCAAGCGGTGCTGCCGCTGTGGAACTCGTACTACTTCCTCGCGTTGTACGCCAACGCCGAGGGCGTGGAGGGGACCTGGCGGACCGACAGTACGCACGTGCTCGACCGCTACATCCTTGCCAAGACGCATGATCTGGCCGCTTCGGTGCGCGTCGGGTTGGAGACGTACGACATCTCCGGCGCGTGTGCCTCGGTCCGTGAGTACCTGGAGGTGCTGACCAACTGGTACGTGCGGCGTTCGCGTGACCGGTTCTGGTCCGGCGACCAGGACGCGATCGACACGCTGCACACCGTGCTGGAGGTGGTGAGCCGGCTGGCCGCTCCGCTGTTGCCGTTGACCGCGGAGACAGTGTGGCGCGGGCTGACCGGTGAGCGTTCGGTGCACATGTCCGACTGGCCGTCGGAGGACTTGCTGCCCGCCGACGACACGTTGGTGGCCGGGATGGACCGGGTGCGTCAGGTCGCGTCGGCCGCGTTGTCGCTGCGCAAGGCGAACAAGCTGCGCGTGCGGTTGCCGTTGGCGCGTCTGGTGATCGCGGCGCAGGACGCCGCCGTGCTGGAGCCGTTCACCGAGCTGCTGCAGGACGAGGTCAACGTCAAACAGGTCGAGCTGACCACGGATGTGGCCGCGCACGGGCACTTCGAGCTCGTGGTGAACGCGCGCGCGGCCGGTCCCCGGCTGGGCAAGGACGTGCAGACCGTGATCAAGGCCGTCAAGGCGGGCGAGTGGTCGCAGTCCGAGTCGGGCGCGGTCGTCGCGGCCGGGATCGAACTGGTGGAAGGGGAGTACGAACGCCGTCTGGTCACGGGTGACCATGGTGTGGCGGCTCCGCTGCCGGGTGGTTCGGGACTGGTCGTGCTGGACACGGACGTGACGCCGGAGTTGTCGGACGAAGGGCTTGTGCGTGACCTCATCCGGGTCGTGCAGCAGGCGCGCCGGTCGGCTGGTCTGGACGTCGCCGACCGGATCTCGTTGGTGCTTGAGGTCAGCGGGGAGGTCGAGCGGGCGGCACGGCACCACGAGTCGTTCGTGGCGTCGGAAACGCTTGCAGAAGAGGTGTCCTACGGTCCAGTTGGTCCGGATGCCGAGGAGGGCACGGTCGGTGACGGGGTGAAAGTCCAGGTTGCCGTGACGAAGAAATAAGACCTGTGCCACTGCGCTGACACTTCTGGCATGCTCCCAATGGGGTGGGTTTGACCCATAACACGGGGGTAAGACGTAGTGACTGAAGGTAAAAGACGCGTAGTCCTGATCGGCGGGGCCCTGGCGGCGGTGGCCATCATCGTTGCCGGGGTCCTGGTCCTGTGGCCGTCGTCGTCGGAGGGCAATCCGGGGCAGGCCAATGGCACGGCTGCCCCGGCGGCCCCGACGACCGCGAACAAGGGGCCGTCGACCGGTCAGGTGCTCGACTCCTTCCTGAAGGCCCTGGGCTCGGGCGACGCGGCCACGGCCGCGGCGCTGGCCGACAACCCGGCGGCGACCCAGGAAGCCATCACGGCTCTGCACAAGAACATTCCTCCGGGGGCACTCGCCTACACCCGTGCCACATCCGCGAGCCCCGCACAGGGCGCCAAGACGGTCACCGCACCTGTCGACGCGAAGCTGACCGTCGCCAGCGCGAACACCTGGAAGACCTCGGTGGAGCTGGCCGAGGTCGACAGCAAGTGGATCGTGAAGTGGGCGCAGACGGTGATCCACCCGAAGCTGCAGTCCGGCCAGACGATCGCGGTGGTCGGCAAGGTCGGCGAGACGGGCAAGCCCGCAGTGCTCGGCGGCGACGGCCAACCCATCGCGCTCTGGGAGGGCACCACCGCCAAGCCGACCGATCCCAAGATCTCCCCGCTGCTGATGTCGACGCTCGTGGGCGGCGCCAGCGGCGGCGGGACGACCGACACCCGGTACGTGGCGATCGTGGACGCGGCAGGCAAGGAAGTGGGCTCCGATCCGCTGTTCGGCACGAAACCGACGGAGTCGGCGAACGAGGCCGTGAAGTCCACGCTGAACGGCAAGATCTCCGTCGCTGCGCAGAACGCGGTGGACAAGGTCAGCCAGCCGACCATGCTGGTGGCGATCAGGTCGAACGGCGAGATCCTCGCGGTGGCACAGAACGCGGCGGCTGGGAGTGCGCTCACTGCGCTCAACGGCCTCTACCAGCCCGGTTCGTCCTTCAAGATCGTGACCGCGGCCGCGGCCATCCAGCAGCAGGGCCTGACCCCGGAGTCCGCGGTGGAGTGCCCGGGTGAGGCGAGCATCAGCGGCCGGAAGATCAAGAACGCCGGTTTCGACGTGCCCGGTGCGAACCTGCGCAAGGCCTTCGCCCGCTCGTGCAACACGACCTTCGGCCAGATCGCCAGCCAGCTGCCCGCCGACGGCCTGAGCAAGGCAGCCAGCCAGTTCGGTCTCAACGCGGACTACGACATGCCCGGCTTCAAGACGGAACTGGGCAAGGTCGAGGCCGCGGGCAGCGCCGTGCAGCGCGTGGAGGACAGCATCGGCCAGGGCAAGGTCCAGGCCTCACCGCTGGGGATGGCCGTGGTGGCCGCGACCGTCGCGGCGAAGAAGCCGGTCGTGCCCACGCTGCGCAAGGACGCCCAGACCCAGGTGCTGACCGGCTACCAGGCCCCGCCTGCCGCGGTACTCGGCCAGGTCCAGTCGATGATGGGCGACGTGGTGACCTCGGGCACGGCGACGGAGCTCAAGCGGTTCAAAGGTGTCCACGGCAAGACCGGGACAGCGGAGACCGAGAGCCAGGGTGACAACGCTCACGGCTGGTTCGTCGGAGTCCGCGGCGATGTGGCCTTCGCGGTGCTGGTCAAGGACGGCAAGACGTCCGCGCAGGCGGTGAGCGTGACGGCCGCGTTCCTCAGCGGCTTCTGATCCACACTTTCGTCTCCTGTGGCGGAGCCGTCCGCCCTGGTTGCATGAGGGCGACCTGAAGGAGGCGCCTGGTGAACGCACTGCTGCGCAAGGCCGTGACCTGCGGAATCGTCATCGGATCGCTGATCGTCACCGCTCCGCTGGGGGTCGCCCAGACCGACAGCGGTGACTGCTTCGACGCCGCCGCGCCGACGACGGTGTCCGAACGCAGGCTGGACCTTGCGGTTCCCGGTGAGCTGCTGCGCCGCAGTGGTTTCGACCGGTTCGGGCCCCGGTTCGAGCGGCTGCTGTGCGCTGTGCGGTCACGGCACGCGGCGGCGCTGCTGGTGAAGGCCGAGGGCTTCGCGCTGTGGCGGGCGGCCGTGGACCGGGTCCAGGGCCGCGGCCCGGCCGGTGGCGACCTCGCGCGGGCCGATGACCGCCCGCTCTACTGGGCCCGGCTCACGCTGACCAGGAGCCTGCGGCAGTGGAAGCCCGCCTTCACGCTGCCCGACGCGGCGCGGACCGAGCTGATCGCCTCGATGGAGACCAGTTCACGCGGCCAGGAGCTGGTCGTCTTCCCGCCGGGACGTGCCGTCCGGCGTGTCCTGGTCAGCGGCTTCGACCCGTTCCAGCTCGATGGCGACATTCGGCGCAGCAACCCGTCCGGTGCGACCGCGTTGGCGCTCGACGGCGTGATCCTGCGGACCAAGTCCGGCCCGGCGATGGTGCGGACGGCGATGTTCCCGGTGTTGTGGGGGCCGTTCGAATCGGGGATGGTCGAGCGCACGTTCCTGTCCGCGATGCCGAAGCTGGACATGTTCACGACCGTTAGCCAGGGCCGTGTCGGTCGAATAGACATCGAGCGCTACAACGGCCGTTGGCACACCGGACTGGACAACGACAACGCGAGCCGTGCCACGACAATCCCCATTCCCTCCGGCATTCCCACGGTGACACCGCAGCCGGAGTTCGTGCCGACGACTCTGCCGTACGAGAAGATCGTGGCCGCGTCGACCGGCCGGTTCCCGGTGTTCGACAACACGTCGGTCACCGAGATCCGGCCTGGCACAACCACTCCCGTGGTCTCGCCGACCGGTCCGACACCAGGGTCGACCGCGCGGGCCGGTGGCGGCGGAAGCTATCTGTCCAACGAGATCTCCTATCGCACAACGCTTCTTCGGGACGCGTTGAAGCTCACCCTTCCCGGCGGTCACGTGCACACCCCGGTTCTGCAGTTCTCGCCGGACAACACGACCGCGGTGTCCGACCCGGTCCTCGAACAGAATCGGGCCGACATCGTCGCGCAGATCCGCAGGATCATCGAAACCGCGTTGTCCTGACACAATCAGCGAAGACATAATCGGCTTATGGGTTTTCGTTTCGCGGTCAGGGTGAAACCCGGTGCGCGCAAGGACCGGGTCGGCGGCCGATGGGGCGAAAGCGCTCTCATCGTCGCGGTGGCCGCGCCCGCTGTCGAGGGAAAGGCGAACGACCGGCTGCGTGCCGTTCTGGCCAAGGTTTTCGGCGTGCGGAAGGCGGATGTGTCGCTTGTGGCGGGTGAACGCGGCCGCGACAAGGTTGTCGAGCTGTCGCCCGCACCAACCGATGCCGCCGAACGGCTCAGTGAGCTGCTGGCGTTGAGCACTTAGGACAGATGCGACAATGCCCGTGTGGACGGGCTGACTCTCGCCCTGGGAATCGGGGCCGCTGTTGTGCTCGTGGCTGTCCTGGCGGTCCGGGTGTCGGTTCGGCTCGGCCTCCCGTCGCTGCTGATGTACCTCGGTCTCGGGGTGGCGCTCGGCGAGGCGGGACTGGGCATCCGCTTCGACGACGCCCAGCTCACCCAGGCGCTCGGGCTGGCCGCCCTGGTGCTGATCCTGACCGAGGGCGGCCTGACCACGCGCTGGTCGGACGTGCGGCCGTCGCTCGGCATCGGCATCGCACTGTCCACTGTGGCCGTAACGGTCAGTGTCGGCGTGACCGCGACGTGTTTGCACTTCATCCTCGGCCTCGACTGGAAACTGGCAGCGCTGTGGGGCGCCGTTCTCGCGTCGACCGACGCGGCCGCGGTCTTCAGCGTGCTGCGTGGTCTGGGAGTCAGCAAACGGGTGGTCGGCTCGCTCGAGATCGAGTCCGGCCTCAACGACGCGCCTTCGTACATCGCCGTCGTGCTGCTGTCCACGTCGGTGACGATCGACTGGGTCTCGCCGCTGCTCGTGGTGTACGAGCTCGCGGCCGGTGCGGTGATCGGGCTTGGCCTCGGCTGGCTCGGCGCGCTGGCGCTGCGCCGGGTCGCGCTGCCTGCCACGGGTCTCTACCCGCTGGCCACGGTCGCGGTGTGTGTCGCCGCCTTCTCCACCGGGCAGCTGGCCCACGCGTCCGGCCTGCTCGCGACCTACGTCGCCGGGCTGGTCCTCGGCAACTCGCGGCTGCCGCACCGCGGTGACACCCTGTCGTTCGCCGAAGGCCTTGGCTGGCTGTCGCAGATCGGCCTGTTCGTTCTACTCGGCCTGTTCGCTTCCCCGTCCCGCGTGCTCGACGCGGTCGTCCCCGGCCTCGTCGCGGCCGCCGTGCTGTTGCTGCTGGCCCGCCCGCTGTCGGTCTTCCTCTCCGCGCAGCCCTTCCGCGTGCCATGGCGGGAACAGGTGTTCCTGTCGTGGGCGGGGCTACGCGGGGCGGTCCCGATCGTGCTGGCGATGATCCCGCTCAGCGTGGGCCTGCCCGGCGCGAGTCAGCTGGTCGACGCGGTGTTCGTGCTCGTGATCGTGCTGACGCTCGTGCAGGGCAGCACCCTGCCGCTGGTCGCCAGGGTCCTCGGCCTGACCAGGGGTGCGCAGTCCACGCAGATGGAGGTGGACGCGGCCCCGCTGGACGAACTGGGCGCCGAACTGCTCCAGGTCAAGATCCCGGAAGGCTCCCGGCTGCACGGCGTCTACCTGACCGAGCTGCGTCTCCCACCCGGCGCCACCGTCAGCCTGGTGACCCGCGGTGGCGAGGCCTTCACGCCCGAGTCCACCACCCGCCTGCAGGCGCACGACCAGATCCTCGTGGTCACCACCGAGCAGGCCCGGTCGGCGACCGAGCGGCGCATCCGCGCGGTCGACCGCGCCGGTCGCTACGCCCGCTGGCAGGGCGAGCACGGCGACTGACCTTCGTGAGTGTTTCGTCCGGTTAGAACCGGCCAAACCACTCACGACGTTCTTCTTGGCCGGGCTGGTTCCCGCCGTCGTGAGTGGTTTGGCCCACTCGGTTCTAACCGGACGAAACACTCACGAGGGGTCGCGTTGAGCGGGTCCTGTCGGCTATGTTCGAAAACGAAGGTCATGAGTGCCAGCGCGAAGCCCCGGCTTGCTGGCCGGCAACCCTCCTACCGCGGTGGGGTGCCCCGGGTGAGGACCAGGCCCGCCACAACACCGTGGCCGGGCAAGCGCGGACCCTCGTGGGGTCCCTGAGGCCCGGAGAGCCAGCATGACGCTCGCACTGCCCAGCCAACGCCAGTCTGCTCAAGATCACGTTCAGGTGCCGCCGGTGGTCAGCGCCAGCCTGACGGTCCCGCTCGCCACGGGCGAGCAGATCCAGTACGCCAACCTCGACCATGCCGCGAGCGCGCCGTGTCTGCGCAGCGTGCAGGACGCCGTCGACGAACTGCTGCCCTGGTACGCCAGCGTGCACCGGGGCGCGGGTTTCGCCTCCCAGGTGTCCACCAAGGTCTACGATCGTGCCCGCGGCGTACTGCGTGAGTTCGTCGGCGCCCGCACCCGCGACACCGTCGTCTTCACCCGCAACTCCACGGACTCGCTCAACCTCCTGGCCCGCTCGCTGCCCAAGGGGACCGCGGTGGTGCTGTTCGACACCGAGCACCACGCCGCGCTGCTTCCGTGGCGTGGCCCGTGGGTGCGCCGCATCCAGACCCCGGCGGCCGCGGGCGACGCGGTGCTCGCGCTGGACGCGGCACTGGCCGCCGCACCGGTCGGGCCGCGGCTCGTCGTGCTCACCGGAGCGTCCAATGTGACCGGTGAGCTGTGGCCGGTCGAGGAGCTGGCCAAGGTCGCCCGCAGGCACGGTGCCCGGGTGGCGCTGGACGCGGCCCAGTTGGCGCCGCACCGCCCGATCGACATCCAGTCGTGGAACGTCGACTACGTGGTGTTGTCCGGCCACAAGCTGTACGCGCCCTTCGGCGCGGGTGTGCTGGTCGGCCGCGCGGACTGGCTGCAGGCCGCGGAGCCGTACCTGGCCGGTGGTGGCGCGACCAAGCAGGTGACGAACTGGGGCGACCGGCTCGGCGTCGCCTGGTCGGCGGTGCCGGAGCGGCACGAGGCCGGATCGCCGAACGTGGTCGGTGTGCACGCGCTTGCCGTGGCGTGCAAGACGCTCAGCGCGCGCTGGGCGGACATCGAGGCACACGAGATCGCCCTGCTCACCCGCCTGCGCAACGGTCTGCGGGACATCCCGGGCCTTGCTGAGCTCAGCATCTTCGACGGCCCCCGTGTCGGAGTCGTCAGCTTCACGATCGCCGGGCACGACGCGGGACTGATCGCCGCCGCGCTGTCGGCCGAATACGGCATCGGCGTGCGTGACGGCGCGTTCTGCGCCCACATCGCGACCCGTCGCCTGCTGACCAAGGTCGGCTCGACCGAGCAGCGTGCCCTGCGCGCCAGCCTTGGCCTGGGCAGCACCGCCGAGCACGTGGACCGTCTCGTGCACGCGCTGCGCACGCTGGTCACCCACGGCCCGGCACTGGACTACCGGCTGGAGGACGGCCGGTGGGTCCCGGAGGCCGACATCCGCCCGCTGCCGTCGTTCCTGACGGACTGAACAACAGTTTCGGCCGTTCAGGCTGTCCTGAGCGGCCTCATCGCCGATACTCCCTGCCATGAGCTATCCCGGCTACGGCTGGCCACAGCAGCCGACGTACGGAGGCTACGCGCCACGCCCGAGCACAGCGCCCGCCTACATCGCGGCGGCGTTGTTCGCCGTGTGTGCTGTGTTGACCCTCGTGATCTCGATCCTGTCCATCGGCAAGGGATCGAGAACCCCCGAGATGTACGTCGCGGTGCCGGGAATGATGTTCTCGGAGGACATCACCGGCAACGGTGACTTCGGCTACTCGACCGGGATCTCGGTCGGGTGCACGTTCGCCGTGCTGGCGATCCTGCTCGCGGCCAGGCTCGCGTTCGCCCGGTGGCTGATCGGTGGCCTCGGCGTGCTCGTGGTCCTGTACTACGTGTACGCGGTCATCTACGTCCTCGCGCACGACGGCGGCGAGATCGTCGCAGCGCTGGCATTGGCGTTGGTGCTGTGGCTGATCGCGGTGGTCCTCGTGTTCCTTCCCCCTGTGGGGCAGGCAATGCGCGGCCGCCGCCCGTACGCCTGACATCGCTTACGCTGGAACGTGATGGCTGAGTCGGAAGTGGACTTCATGGCGCGGGCCCCGCACCCCGCGCTGCGCCACCTTGTCCGGCGCTACATCGGCTACACCCAGCACGGCGTCAGCCTGCCGGTGCACCGTGGCCTGCCGTCGGGGACAGTCACCTTGATCATCAGCCTGGCCGAGCCGATCAGGATGATCGGCGGGCCGGGCGGCACGCGGCACGTACAGGCCGCGGTCGGCGGGCTGCACCTCGAGCCGACGCTGATCCGGCAGGACAGCTTCCAACAGGGGATCCACCTCGAACTGAACCCGGTCGGGCTGCGTGCGCTGCTCGGCGTCCCCGCCACCGAGCTGACCTCCGACACGATCGACATGGCGGACCTGCCGGTGCGGTGGGCGGCCACGCTGCCGGAGCGGCTGGCCGCGCAGCCGTCATGGGCCACGCGGTTCGCGCTGCTCGACGCCGAACTCGCCGGTGCGCTGCGCCCGGTCACACTGGTCGCCGAGGTGCAGTGGGCCTGGCGGCGGATGGTCACCGAGCGCGGGGTGCGGCCGGTCACCGACCTCGCCGACGAGGTCGGCTGGAGCAGACGGCACTTCACGTCCCGGTTCGCCCAGGAAGTCGGCCTCGGGCCGAAACAGGTGTCTCGGCTGATCCGGTTCGAGCACAGCGCGTCCCTCATCCGGGCAGGCCGGTCACTGGCCGAGGCGGCCATCGAGGCGGGCTACTACGACCAGGCGCACATGACGAACGAATGGCGTGCGTTCGCCGGGTGCACCCCGGCGACCTGGATCCGTGAGGAGCTCCCGTTTCTCCAAGACCTCACGGACGAGGACACGGCACAGTCACCGACATGACTGACATCAACAATCCCGGTGTGTGGACCACGCTCATCTACTCCGACGCGGAGGCCGCCCGGATCTTCATCACCGAAGTGCTCGGGTTCACCGAGACGCTGACCGTCCGGGACGACAACGACGCCACCCGGATCGCGCACGCCGAGGCGAAGTGGCCCGAGGGCGGCGGGATCATGTACGGCTCCGGCGGCAGCCACCCGGACTACCCGCAGCCCGTACCCGGCCACCAGTGGGTCTACGTCTGCACCCAGGACGTGGACAGCGTGTACCAGCGTGCGGTCGACGCCGGTGCCAAGGTGGTCACGGAACCCGGCGACACCGACTACGGCTCACGCAACGTGGTCGTCGCCGATCCCGAGGGCAACGTCTGGACCTTCGGCACCTACCCGGGCGCCTGACGGGCGCGCTGCCGACCCGTTCCGGGGGTGGGTCGGCAGCACGGGGGAGGCGGAGAGGGACAATGACCAGGTGAGTACCGAAAGCGAGCCGGAGGAGTCCCCGCCCCCGCGCAAGGCAGCGTTCCTGCTGGGCACGGCTGTCGTGTTCTTCGCGCTCGACCTGGTGACCAAGGTCGTCGCGCTGGCGCAACTGGAGGGCAGGGAACCTGTCCGGGTCCTTGGCGGGCTGGTCTACCTGCAGATTGTCCGCAATCCCGGTGCCGCGTTCTCGATCGCGACCGGGATGACGTGGGTGCTCGCGCTCGTGGCGATCGGTGTGGTCGTCGCGATCATCTGGCTGCTGCCGAAGCTGCGCTCCGGCGGCTGGGCCATCGGCCTCGGACTGGTGCTCGCCGGGGCGCTCGGCAACCTGACCGACCGGTTCTTCCGGGCGCCGGGCCCGTTGCGCGGGCACGTGGTGGACTTCGTGTCCCTGTTCGGCCCGAACGGTGAGTACTGGCCCGTGTTCAACGTCGCCGATTCCAGCATCGTGGTCGGCGGGATTCTGATCGTTGTCCTGTCGTTGCTCGGTCACGAGTACGACGGCCGCCGGTCCAAGGGCACCAAGCAGGAGGCGGCCCCCAATGAGTGATCTGCGAACTCTTCCCGTTCCGGACGGGTTGGACGGCATGCGGGTGGACGCCGGGCTGTCCAAGCTGCTCGGGCTGTCCAGGACCACGGTCGCGGCGATCGCCGAGGCCGGTGACGTCGTCATCGACGGTCGGCAGGCAGGCAAGTCCGACCGGCTGGTCGCGGGCACCATGCTGGAGGTGACGCTGCCTGCCCCGGAGCAGCCGGTGCGGATGATCCCGGTGCCGGTCGACGGGCTGCGGATCGTGTTCGAGGACGACGACATCGTCGTGGTGGACAAGCCGGTCGGCGTCGCCGCGCACCCCAGCCCCGGCTGGAGCGGGCCGACCGTGATCGGCGGGCTCGCCGCCGCGGGTGTGCGGGTGTCCACGTCGGGCGCGGCCGAGCGGCAGGGCGTGGTGCACCGGCTCGACGTCGGCACCACCGGCGTGATGGTCGTCGCCAAGAGCGAGCACGCCTACACCGTGCTCAAGCGTGCGTTCAAGGAACGGACGGTCGACAAGACCTACCACGCCATCGTGCAGGGACACCCGGATCCGATGACCGGCACCATCGACGCGCCGATCGACCGTCACCCCAAGCACGACTACCGGTGGGCCGTGGTCGCCTCCGGCAAGCCGAGCATCACCCACTACCAGGTCCTTGAGGCCTTCCGGGCCGCGTCGCTGGTCGAGGTCAAACTGGAGACCGGCCGGACGCACCAGATCAGGGTGCATTTCTCCGCGCTGCGCCACCCGTGCGTCGGGGACCTGACCTACGGCGCCGACCCGGCGCTGGCCAAGCACCTCGGCATCACCCGGCAGTGGCTGCACGCCCGCAGCCTCGGCTTCGAGCACCCGGCCGACGGCCGCTGGGTGGAGTACACCAGCGACTACCCCGAGGACCTCGCTGCCGCGCTCGACGGGCTGCGTGCCGAGTCCTGATCGGTCAGAGGACTACTTCCCAGGTCAGGGCCCGTGAGGTGTCGTCGGGCCGCGCGGTCCAGCGGATCGCGGTGACCTCGGTGTTCTCCGGCAGCACGTAGACCGTGTGACCGCCCGCTGTCTCTCCCGGCGCCACCCCGATCCGGTGTGGTGGCCGGGAGGACAGCGACACCGGTGCCTTCGACACCGTCTGCCCGTCCTTGGTCATCAGGACCAGGTAGAGGTCCGGCAGTGAGTTGAACGCCACGCCGCCCCGGTTGACCATCTCGGTGTGCACGACCACCGAGCGCTCACCCTCCTGCAGCCGGTATCCGGCCGCGGTGAACAGGAAGTCCGCCGGGTCGACCAGTTCGACCAACTGGATCTGCAGGTGTTCGCCCTCAAGCCCTTCGGTCTCCAGCTTCTCGCCGACCTTCGCCTTCCGCGCCGCCGCCGGACGGGCCGGTTGCTGCTGCGCGTGTGCCGGACCTTGGCCGCCTGGCTGGTCGCCCCGAGCCCATGACGACGACTGCGGCGGCCCCCACGTGCTCATCACCGGGTCGGCAGGCGACTGCATGGGAATCGGCTGGCTCGGCGGCTGCTGGACTGCACCCTGGTAGCGGCCGGACGGCGTGCCGTGCACCGGGTAGGCACCGGACGGGGTGGACTGCTGAACCGGGTAGGGCCCGGACTGGTGCGGCGGCGGTGGTGGGTAGGCGCCCGATGGCGTGCCCGCTGCCGGATAGACACCGGACGGCGTGCCGTAGACACCCGACGGTGTGCCCTGCACCGGGTGCGGGGCCTGCTGGGGGTGGGCCGTCGGGTACGCGTTCGCGCCGGACGGCGGGCCCATCGGGTAACCGTGGCCCTGGCCCGGATAGGTACCGGGCGGGTACGTGCTGGGTTGGGGCGCACTCTGCGGGTAGGCGCTGGGCGGGTACACACCCGATGGTGTTCCTTGTACCGGGTGCTGAGCTTGCTGGGGGTGGCCCGGCGGCGACGCGGCCGCGAGCACGCCGCGTATCCCGTTCGGGTCGCATTCCACACCGACGACCAGCGGCAAACCGTTGGCGGACAGTGCGACAAGCCGGGACGCCGCCTCCCTGGGATCCATTCCCAGCCGGGCGGCGACCTCGTGCACGGCTGCCCTGCCCATCTCGGCGAGCAGGGTCAGCAGCCGCAGGTCCACGGGATCGGGGGTCACCACGGCGGAAACGCTACCCCGTCGCTGTGATCAGCGCGTGCAAGGTCGTGACTCTCTCGCCCGAACGGGCTGGTCGGCTCTCTTGTCATTGATCACCCGCTGAGGAGAGGATACGGCCACCCAACGGCCAGTGGGTTCGTGAATGTTCCACCTGGGAGGCGCAATGACGCGACTGAGGGCCCTGCTGATCCCCGTGTTACCCCTGCTGCTGGTGGCCGGATGCGTCGGCAGACCCACCGACCAGGACAGCGGCCGCAACGCCGACGTCAAGGAGTTCACCCTCACCATCGGCGCGAACGCGCTGGCGGGCGGCAAGAACGCCACCACAGCCAAGTGGACTGTGGAGCACGTCATCCCGAAGTTCGTGGAGGCACAGAAAGCCAAGGGCGTCACCGCCACGGTCCGGTTCGAGGGCAACGGAGCCGACGACAAGGACTACAAGACCAAGGTGGCGCTCGACCTGAAGACCGGTGGCGGCGCCGACATCCAGGAGATCGACGGGATCTGGCTCGGCGAGTTCGCGCAGGCCGGGCAGGCCAAGCCGCTCGCCGACCTGGTCGGCAAGGACACAGTGGACGCGTGGGACGGCTGGTCGCGGATCCCGGGGGCGGTGGCCGCGCTCGGTGACTTCGAGGGCAAACGCTACGGCGTGCCCGTCGGCACCGACGGCCGTGTCCTGTACTTCAACAAGAAGCTGTTCGCGCAGGCCGGGCTGCCCGCCGACTGGCAGCCGCGCAGCTGGGAGGACGTGCTGCAGGCCGGGCGGAAACTCCAGGTCATCACCGGGATCGTGCCCATCCAGCTCAACGCGGGTACGGCGATGACCGAGGCCACCACCATGCAGGGCGTGCTGCCGCTGCTCGTGGGAACCGGGAAACCCGTGTACGACAACGGCAAGTGGCAGGGCGCCACGCCGAACGTCAAGGCCGTGCTCGGGCTGTACCAGCAGATCTACTCCGGTGGCCTCGGCGACCCGCTGCTGCAGCAGGAGGCCAAGGGCCGCGACAAGTCCTTCACCCAGTTCGCCGACAACAAGATCGGCATCCTGCTGGAGAGCGACTACTTCTGGCGCTCGGTGGTCAACCCGGCCACCGGCGTCGCCAAGATGGCCGACCGGGACACCGCCGTCGGCTGGGCGCGGATTCCCGCGCAGCGCGCCGGTTCCGGTGTCGGCGGCCAGGACTCCGTCAGCATGTCCGGCGGTTCGATCCGGGTGGTCAACCCGAACACCAAGTACCCGCGCCAGGCGTGGGAGCTGCTGCAGTTCATGAACTCGTTCGACGCGACGAAGGCACGGGTGGCCGGGACGCCGCAGATCACCGTGCGCAGCGACGTCAACGACGAGGTGCTCAAGGACGACCCGATGCTCACCTTCGTGGCGAGGGAGGTACTGCCGATCACCCGGTACCGACCTGGTCTCGCGCAGTACACCCAGGTCTCCGCCGCGCTGCAGCAGGCGACCGCGGACGTGGTCGCGGGCCGAAGCCCGGACGAGGCCGCGGCGGCCTACCAGCAGGCAGTCGTGAAGGCGGTCGGCGAGGCCAACGTTGCCACCAGTTGAGGCGTCGAGCATCGGCACCGACTCGGCGGGCCTCGGCCGCGGCAGGGCACTGGCGTTCGTCGCGCCCGCGCTGGTGCTGATCGGGATCTTCCTGGTCTTCCCCGCGCTCTGGAGCATCTACATCGGACTGACCGACTACACCCTGACCGGGCCGTCGTCGGTCAACCCGCAGGTCGTCGGGGCGGACAACGTCACGGGCGCGCTGAGCGACCCACTGTTCGGCAACTCGCTGTGGCTGACGCTGCTGTTCGTGTTCGGGTCGGCACTGCTCGGGCAGAACGTCCTCGGGTTCGCGCTGGCGTGGACGCTGCGCGGGGCGCGGCGGTGGCTGCGGCGACTGGTCGAGGCACTGGTCCTGCTGGCCTGGATCCTGCCGAGCACGGTGGTGGCCTACCTGTGGATCGCCGTGCTGGACAGGGACGGCGGCACGCTCAACGCGCTGCTGAACACGCCCGGCACGGCGTGGCTCGTGCAGTACCCGATGGCGAGCCTGATCGTGTTCAACCTGTGGCGCGGCACGGCGTTCTCCATGTTGCTGTACTCCTCCGCGCTCGATGTCGTGCCACCGTCGCAGTTGGAGACGGCGCGGATGGTCGGCGCGGGCAGGTTCAGCACCCTCAAGGACGTCGTGTTCCCGCACATCCGCGGCCACGTGCTGACCAACACCCTGCTGATCACGCTGTGGACGGCCAACGACTTCACCCCGTTCCTGCTGACGTCCGGCGGGCCGGACCACCGGTCGGAGACGCTGCCGGTGTTCATCTACCAGCAGGCACTCGGTTCGGGAGCGCTCGGCTACGCGTCGGCCATCTCGTTCCTGCTGTTGCTGGTCAACCTGGTGATCGCGTTGGTGTACCTGCGGTTGCTGCGGAGGCGCCGATGACTTCCCTGGTGTTGCGGCGGATCGGCTACAGCGTTTTCTTCGCCGTGGTCCTCGCGTTCTTCGCCGTCCCGATGCTGTGGCTGGCCAGTGCTCCGTTCGACAGCAGGCCGGGCCTTGGGCTGCGCTGGCCGGACTGGACCCTGGACAACGTGACAGCGACGTTCGACCACCCGTACACGCTGATGTCGTTGGTGAACTCGTTGGTGCTGTGCGGGTTGGCGATGGCCGTCACCACGGTACTCGCCGCCTGTGCCGCGTACGCGTTGTCACGAGTGCGGATTCCCGGCCGGGATGTGCTGCTGTATGTGCTGTTGCTGCTGTCCAGTGTGGTCACCGGGACCGCGGCGATGGTGCCGATCTTCGTGATGATGTACCAACTCGGGCTGATCAACTCGCAGTACGGCACCGCGCTGGTGATCGCGGGTGGCATGCTGCCCGCGGCGATCTTCATCCTGAAGGACTTCGTCGACGCCGTCCCGCGCTCCTACGAGGAATCGGCCCGCGTGTTCGGCGCGTCGCCACGGCAGATCCTGCTGCACGTGGTGTTGCCGATCGCGCGGCCGGGGATCGCCACGATCGTGGTGTGGTCGTTCGTCCAGGCGTGGGGCAACTTCCTGCTGCCGTTCCTGTTGCTGCGGGACATCACGAGCCAGCCCGCCGCGGTGTTGATGCGCACCCTGCACGACGAGGGCGGCAGCGCCAACCTGACCGTGATCCCGGTGTTCTCGCTGCTGTACTCCATCCCGGTCGTCCTGCTGTACCTGTTCGTGAGCAAGCGGTACGGCTTCCGGTTCCACGGAGGGATCAAGAGCTGATGGCCACTGTCAGTATCGCCGGATTGTCCACTGTGTATCCCAACGGGGTGCGCGCGGTGGACTCGCTCGACCTGGAGATCGTCGACGGCGAGTTCTTCGCACTGCTGGGGCCCTCCGGCTGCGGCAAGACCACCCTGCTGCGCACGATCGCGGGCCTCGAACAGGCCAGCGAGGGCTCGGTGTCGATCGGCGGCACGAACATGACCTCGGTCGAACCGGGCCGCCGCAAGGTCGCGATGGTCTTCCAGGACTACGCACTGTTCCCGCACATGACGGTGGCCGAGAACATCGCGTACCCGTTGAAGGTCCGCCGACAGTCCAAGGCACGCCAGCGGGAGGTCGCCGAGCGCACGGCCGAGGGACTGAGCCTCGGTGGCCTGCTGGAACGCAGGCCCGGCCAGCTCTCCGGCGGCCAGCAGCAGCGGGTGGCGCTGGCCCGTGCGGTCGCGATCGACGCGGACGTGCTGCTCCTGGACGAGCCACTGTCCAACCTGGACGCAAGGCTGCGGCTGGAGGCGAGGACGTTCCTCAAACGCCTGCAGAAGGACATCGGCGTGACCACGGTCTTCGTCACGCACGACCAGTCCGAGGCGCTCGCGCTGGCCGACCGGATCGCGGTGATGGAGTCCGGCCGGATCCGACAACTGGGCAGCCCACGTGCGGTGTTCGGCCGCCCGGCGGACACGTTCGTCGCGAACTTCATCGGCTCAACCCCGATGAACCTCCTGGATGGCGCCGTGCACGACGGCGGGCTCTCGGTGGCCGGAGCCACGCTGGCCTCGCCCGTCGACCTGCCGGACGACACGAAGGTCACGGTCGGCATCCGCCCGGAGTACCTGACATCGGAACCCGGCGGACAGGGGATCACCGGGGTTGTGTCGACGATCGAGAACCTCGGCGTGAGCTCCCTGGTGACGCTGGAATGCCCGGACGGCAGCCTGCTCGGCCTGACCGTCCGCGAACAGCACGAACCGGCGATTGGTTCGACGGTCACGGCCGTGCCCGAGCAGGGCCGCCTTCTGCTGTACAGCAAGGAGGACGGCACCCTGCTCGGGTGACTTTGTCAGCCGTTGTACTGCCTCGTGAGTGGTTTGCCGCAATAACCTATGGCAGATATCGAACAAACCACTCACGACAAAACACGACCAGCGGAGCTGGGAAGCGTGTCGTGAGTGGTTTGTTCGTCCTATGGCAGCGGCAAACCACTCACGAGGGCGAGGGACGGGACTCAGCCGTTGTACCCGGCGAAGATCTTGGAGAACTCGTACGGCTGCTGAGCCACGTTGGTGCACTTGTACAGCGCGCCGGTGCACGCGTTGGCATCCCGGCCCTGCTCCCAGGTCGAGAGCATGCCCAGGTGTACCGAGGAGGCGAAGCTGACCAACGCCCGCGCGTCCTTCTGCAGGAAGATCTCGTTGCGGGAGTCGTTCACGCCGAGCATCGGGGTCACGCCGATCTTCTTCCACGCGGCGGCGTCGTCCGATATCCCGAGGACGGTTTTCATCTGGGCCTGGGTCGACTTGGCCGCGGCGATCGCCTTGGCGCCCTGGTCGGCCGGGCCCTGGTAGTAGTCCATCGCCATCACATTGACGAGATCCAGCGTGACACCGGCGTTCTTGGCCTGCTGGACCACGTTGATGCCGTCGGCGGTCAGCCCGGTCGGCAGCACCGGCAGCGTCAGCGAGATCTTCAGGCCGGGGTTGCGGTCCTGCAGGATCTTCATCGCCTGCGAGCGGCGCAGGATCGTGGCCTGGTCGGCCGCGGCGGCGCCCTCGATGTCGAAGTCGACGTACTTCAGCGCGTACGCCTTGACGACCGCGTCGTACTCGGCCGCCAGCGTCGCCGGTGTGGTGCAGTAGTAGGCCAGCTCGATGCCCGAGGCGCCACCGAAGGAGATCTTCACGTCACCGCCCGCCGCGCGCAGCTTGTCGATCTCGTCGCGCTGCCAGCCGGTACGCGGGTCGAAGGCGGCGAACCAGCTCGCCTTGCAGCCGTTCGAGGTGATGAAGCCGAGGGTGAAGCTCTTGGCATTGCCCTGGGTGGCCATTGTGGACAGTACGGGCGTCGGCCACGCGCCCATGTCCACGTAGGGCGCGACCGAGGTCGCCGTCGCCGCCGTTGTCACTGCGTGCCCGGTTTGGACCGGGAGGAGCATGGCGGCCATGACGGCCGCGGTCAGTATTTTGCGCATGATGGAACCTCCGCGTGCAGGGGAGTGCGGAACTCTCATCAATTGGTATAGACCATGGCGGTGTCGATGGCCAGATCCCTAGGTAGTTCGCATCGCGGGATGGTTCGGATCGTCGAACCGGACACCGACGTCCGCCGTGGTCAGCGGGTCTGCTTCGGCGTCGTACCGGGCGAGGACGGGCAGGCTCCACGCGTCGTCCGGCTCGGTACGGCGGGCCAGCGCGGCCTGGGACAGCCAGAGGTGCACTGTCACATCGAACGGCAATCCCTGCCCCAGCAACAGTTCCCCGTCGACCACCACCACGCCGTCGGGTGGCAACGGAACGTAGTCGGCACGGGTGGCGCGATCGGTCCGCGCGTTCCACAAGGACGGCAGGACCTTGTCACCTGCCAGCACTTCCCGGCGCAGCGCGCCTTCGTCCAGCCAGGACGAGTACCGAGACTCCTCGTCGGTCCTGCCCTGCTCGAAGCGCAGCGACGCGGGCCGCAGGAAGTCGTCGGCCCGCACCCGGATCACCGGACGGCCGAGCACCCGCAGCGGGTCCACCAGCGCGTCCGCGAGCGCACCGGGACGGGCGGCGGCCGCGCCGTCCACCGCGACCCGGACCTGGCCGGGCACTGCGGTTATGCACGACACGACATGATCGACAAGTGCGGCGTGGGACACAGGTTGGAATCGCACAGGCTTATGATGATGTTTTTGCGCCACGCCACACCTATCGGTGAGATCTTGATCTGAGGCGTCTAGGGTAGTGTCCCGTGGCCGCTGACTCCTTCACTCACCTTCATGTGCACACCGAGTACTCGATGCTCGACGGAGCGGCGAAGCTGAAGGACATGTTCGCCCAGTGCGAGGCACTCGGCATGACCTCGGTCGCGATCACCGACCACGGCCACATGAACGGCGTGTTCGACTTCTTCAAGCAGGCGACGGGCGCGGGCATCAAGCCGATCCTGGGGATCGAGGCCTACGTGGCCCCGGCGTCGCGGCACGTGAAGGACCGGGTCCGCTGGGGTGACCCGTCGCAGAAATCGGACGACGTCTCCGGTAGCGGTGCGTACACGCACCAGACGATCTGGGCGAAGAACGACACCGGCCTGCGCAACCTGATGCGCGCCGCCAGCCTCGCCTCGATGGAGGGCCAGCTCGGCAAGTGGCCGCGGATGGACAGGGAGCTGCTCGCGAGCCTGTCCGACGGCCTGATGGCCACCACCGGCTGCCCGTCCGGCGAGGTGCAGACGAGGCTGCGCCTCGGCCACTTCGACGAGGCCGTGAAGGCCGCGGGCGAGTGGCAGGACATCTACGGCAAGGACAACTTCTACGTCGAGCTCATGAACCATGGCATCGACATCGAGCTCAAGGTCCGCAGCGAGCTGCTCGACGTGGCCAAGAAGGTCGGCATCCCCTTCGTCGTGACCAACGACTCGCACTACACGTACGAGCACGAGCGCGACGCCCACGACGCGTTGCTCTGCGTGCAGACCGGCAAGACGATGCAGGACCCGACCAGGTTCAAGTTCGACGGATCCGGCTACTACCTGAAGTCGCCGGACGAGATGCGCGCGATCGACTCGTCCGACGCCTGGCAGGAGGGGTGCCGCAACACCCTGCTGATCGCCGAGAAGGTCACCACGGAAGGCATGTTCACCTCCCGTAACCTGATGCCGAACTTCCCCATCCCCGAGGGGATGACCGAGGACGAGTACTTCAAACAGCAGGTATGGGAAGGCATGCACCGCCGCTTCCCGGACGGCGTCGACGACGTGCACAAGCAGCAGGTCGAGTTCGAGATCGGCGTCATCCTGCAGATGGGCTTCCCGGCGTACTTCCTCGTGGTCGCGGACCTGATCAACTGGGCGAAGTCCAACGGCATCCGCGTCGGCCCCGGCCGTGGTTCGGCCGCGGGCGCGCTCATCGCCTACGCGATGGGCATCACGGACCTCGACCCGCTGGCCCACGGGCTGATCTTCGAGCGGTTCCTCAACCCGGACCGTGTGTCCCCGCCCGATATCGACATCGACTTCGACGAGCGTCGGCGCGGTGACGTCATCAGGTACACCACGGAGCGGTGGGGCGAGGACAAGGTCGCCCAGGTGATCACGTTCGGCACGATCAAGGCGAAGGCCGCGATCAAGGACGCCGCCCGCGTGCTGTTCGGCCAGCCCGGCTACGCGGTGGCCGACCGGATCGCGAAGGCGTACCCGCCCGCGGTGATGGCCAAGGACATCCCGCTGTCGGGCATCCACGACCCGAACCACAAGCGGTACAAGGAAGCCACCGAGATCCGGGCGCTCTACGACCAGGACCCGCAGGTCAAGCAGATCATCGACACCGGAAAGGGCCTGGAGGGCCTGATCCGCAACGCCGGTGTGCACGCCTGTGCGGTGATCCTGAGCGCCGAGCCGCTGCTGGACGTGATCCCGCTGTGGAAGCGCCCGCAGGACGGTTCGATCATCACCCAGTTCGACTACCCCACGTGTGAGTCGCTGGGCCTGCTGAAGATGGACTTCCTGGGCCTGCGCAACCTGACGGTGATCGACGACTGCCTGCGCAACATGGAGCTCAACGGCAAACAGCAGGTCGACCTGCAAACGCTTGCCCTGGACGACAAGGCCACCTACGAGCTGCTGTCCCGGGGCGACACGCTCGGCGTGTTCCAGCTCGATGGTGGCCCCATGCGAGACCTGTTGCGCCTGATGCGACCCGACAACTTCGAGGACATCTCGGCCGTCGGCGCGCTGTACCGGCCGGGTCCGATGGGTGCGAAGTCGCACACGAACTACGCGCTGCGCAAGAACAAGCAGCAGGAGATCACGCCGATCCACCCGGCGCTGGCCGAGGCACTCGAGGACATCCTGGGCACGACCTACGGCCTGATCGTGTATCAGGAGCAGGTCATGGCTATCGCCCAGAAGCTCGCCGGGTACACGCTCGGACAAGCAGACCTGCTGCGTCGAGCGATGGGTAAGAAGAAGAAGGAGATCCTGGACAAGGAGTACGCCGGGTTCGAGAAGGGCATGCTGGACAACGGCTACCCGAAGGACGCGGTCAAGACCCTCTGGGAGATCCTGGTCCCGTTCGCCGACTACGCGTTCAACAAGGCCCACTCGGCCGCGTACGGGCTGGTGTCGTACTGGACGGCGTACCTCAAGGCGAACTACCCCGCCGAGTACATGGCGGGCCTGCTCACCTCGGTGCGTGACGACAAGGACAAAGCCGCCATCTACCTGGCCGAGTGCCGCAAGATGGGGATCACGGTGCTGCCGCCGGACGTCAACGAGTCGGCGCGGGACTTCGCGCCGGTCGGCGACGACATCCGGTTCGGCCTCGGCGCGATCCGCAACGTCGGCGCCAACGTGGTCGACTCGATCATCAAGGCCCGAAACGAGAAGGGCGCGTTCGTCGACTTCTCGGACTTCCTGCGCAAGGTCGACGCGCAGGCGTGCAACAAGAAGGTCGTCGAGTCGCTGATCAAGGCAGGCGCGTTCGACTCGCTCAAGCACCCGCGCAAGGGCCTGTTCCTGGTGCACACCGACGCGATCGACGCGGTCATGGACACCAAGCGCGCCGAGGCCGTCGGCCAGTTCGACCTGTTCGGCGCCGGGGATGCGGCCGACGACGACGTGGCGTCGGTGTTCGACGTGAAGGTCCCCGAGGACGCGTGGGAGACCAAGCACCAGCTCGCGCTCGAACGGGAGATGCTGGGCCTGTACGTCTCCGGGCACCCGCTCGACGGCGTCGAGCACATCCTGTCCGCGCAGTCGGACACCCCGATCGCGGCGATCCTGGAAGGCACGGTCAACGACGGCGCCCAGGTGGTCATCGGCGGCATCCTCGCCTCGGTGACGCGCCGGGTGAACAAGAACGGCGAGCCGTGGGCGTCGGCCCAGCTGGAGGACCTCGCCGGTGGCATCGAGGCGCTGTTCTTCCCGAAGACCTACTCGGTGCTCGGGATGAGCGTGGTCGAGGACGCGATCGTGCTGGTCAAAGCCAGGGTGGCCAAGCGCGACGACCGGATCTCGCTGATCGCCAACGACCTGGTGGTGCCCGACCTCGAAGCGATGGCGGGCAGTCAGCCGTTCCGCGTCAGCATGCCCGCGTCGAAGTGCACGCCGGACATCGTCGCCCAGCTGAAGGAAGCCCTGTCGACGCACCCCGGCACCACCGAGGTGCACCTGCGCCTGATCAACGGTTCGCGCAAGACGCTGCTGAAGCTGGACGACACCCTGCGGGTCAACCCGAACCCGGCACTGATGGGTGACCTGAAGGCGCTGCTCGGCCCGGCCTGCATGGCTTGATCAGCGGCCCGTCCGCTGTGCGGTGAGCAGCAGTTCGTGGCGGGCCATCGCGGCGACCGGGGTGTGTGAGTTCGACAGCAGCGCCTCGTAGTCTCCGGCGAGCATGGCGACTTCCTCCCTGGTCGGGGCAAGCGCCTTGTGCAGCAGGAGGAAGCCGTTGAGGTCCGCTGCCTTGCCGCCGCGCCGCAACCGGAACAGGCAGCCCTCCAGCAGCATCGTCCGGTCCAGCGCCGGGTCGCAGGCAAGGCGGTCCGGCCAGCCGCCTGCCTCAAGCATCGTGCCGACACCGTCTACTTCGAACAGGCGGCGAGCCAGTGCGGAGCGGCCGGTGTCGGCGTTGCCGGTGGCGATCCACGAGTACACCAGGCCGTCGGTGGCCAGCGGCGCGATGCCGGTGTGCGCTGCGAGACTCGTGACCAGGTGCCGCAGGTCCGGGTCGAGCTTGTCGGAGGGCAGCCGCAACGCGAGCCGGTCGACCAGATCCGGCAGCCACGACACCCGCCGATCCCGCAGGACCTCGACAACCAGGTCGATCACGTCCGTACCGGTCTCGTCCTCACGCAGGCCGTTGCGCGTGATCCAGACGGCGACACTTGACGCAGTCGGCAACAAAGCCGCACCTGCGACCGTCAGCGCGCACAACCTCGGACCCCAGAACCGCTTGCTGACGAAGGTGCCGGTCCGCAGCTCCTTCTCATACGCACGCAGCGGCTCCGCCAGCGTTTTGCGCGCGGCCGCGTCCAGGTCGTGCGTCAGGCGAACAACGTTGTCCGGGTCGCCGCCGTCGATGATCGGGTGCAGTACGGTCCACTCGGTCATGACAGCTGACGTTAGCGTGCGTGCCCGATCGACTGACGGCCCGGCTGACGCGATTGATGTGGCGGAATAGGTCCCTTGACGTGACCAATTGGCACTAGTGTCAGCCCGTGGACGTCGCCGAGTTGATCGCGTTGGACCGCGCGCACGTCTGGCATCCCTATGGGCCGATGCCGGGCACAAGGGACCCGTACGTCGTGGAATCGGCGTCGGGGGTACGACTGCACTTGGCCGACGGCCGTGACCTTGTCGACGGCATGTCCTCATGGTGGGCGGCCATCCACGGCTACCGGCACCCCCGACTCGACCAGGCCATGGCCGACCAGGCAGGCCGGATGAGCCACGTGATGTTCGGCGGACTGACCCACGAGCCCGCTGTGCGACTCGCGTCCCGGCTGGTGCAGGTCACGCCGACGCCGCTGCAGCACGTGTTCCTGTGCGACTCGGGCTCGGTCTCCGTCGAGGTCGCGATGAAGATGTGCCTGCAGTACTGGCGCTCGACCGGTAGGCCGGAGAAACGCCGCATGCTCACCTGGCGCGGCGGCTACCACGGCGACACGTTCCACCCGATGAGCGTCTGCGACCCGGACGGCGGAATGCACACGCTGTGGCGCGGAGTCCTACCGGAGCAGATCTTCGCACCGACACCCCCGCCAGGATTCGACGCGGGCGTCGACCACGAGTACGTGGCAACCCTCGCGGACATGATCGAGCAGCACGCCGACGAGCTGGCCGCCGTGATCGTCGAGCCGCTGGTGCAGGGGGCGGGCGGGATGCGTTTCCACGACCCGCGCTACCTGCATGTTTTGCGCGAACTCACCCTTGCCAACGATGTCTTACTGATCTTCGACGAGATCGCCACCGGGTTCGGCCGTACCGGAACACTGTTCGCCGCCGATCACGCAGCGGTCAGCCCGGACGTGATGTGCCTCGGAAAGGCGCTGACCGGCGGCTACATGTCCATGGCCGCGACACTGTGCACCACGCGGATCGCCGAGGGAATATCCCAGGGTGACCTGCCCGTGCTCGCGCACGGTCCGACGTTCATGGGCAATCCGCTGTCCGCCGCCATCGCCAACGCCTCGCTCGACCTGCTTCTCGAAGGCGACTGGGCCGCCGAAGTGCGGCGCATCGAACACGCCCTGCTGACCGGGCTCGAACCGGCGCTCGACATGCCCGGTGTCGTCGATGTCCGGGTGCTCGGTGCGATCGGGGTGGTTCAGCTCGACCACCAGGTCGACATCACCGCCGCCACCCGGGCGACCGTGGAGACAGGTGTGTGGCTGCGGCCGTTCCGGGACTTGATCTACACCATGCCGCCGTACATCACGTCCGACGAGGATCTCACGCTGATCACCAAAGCCCTGTGCGCCGCCGTGGCCGCCGGGTGAGCACCATGAAGGGACCGCAACAGGGTGATGGGTTTCCGCCGCCGAAGAAGGACAACACCCGACTGATCATCGGCATCGGCGGTGCCGTGCTTGCTGCGATAGTCGCGCTCGTCCTGATCCTGGTGCTCACCGGCAGAAACGAGATCGTCGGCAAGCCGGTCGTCACAAGCACGCAACCCACCCCACGGACCGGTGCGGCGGCGCTGGCGGACAAGCTGGCCTCCGTCATCGAGAACGGCGACCTCGGCGACCTCGACAACATCGCCTGCACCAAAGCGGACGCACAGGACGTGGCGCTCAAGGTGCCCCCCAAGCATCAAGTCACGACAACCGTGACTGGCCTTACCGAGACGGACGGCGTTGCCCAGGCGACGATCGAATACGCGTACGACGACCACACCCTGAGGCTCGTTGCCGACCTGCGCACCCGGGAGACCTCCGCCCAGTCGTGGTGCGTGCAGGCGCTGTACGCCGCCAGGTGATCGTCACTGGATTCAGGAGACCAAGCGTGATGTCACTGCTGGTCAGAGGACGTGCTCGCGGTAAGTGGTGATCACTCGGTCCACCACCTCGTCAGCCGGGGAGTCCCAGATCGACTGGTTGAAGATCTCCACCTCGATCGGGCCGGAGTACCCGGTGGCGTCCACGGCCTCGCGCAGCCGCCGGAGCTCGATGCACCCGTCACCCATCATGCCCCGGCCGAGCAGCACCCCCTCGGGCAAAGGAGTGACCCAGTCGCACACCTGGAAGATCGAGATCCGCCCGGCCGCCCGGGAGACAGCCGAGTACACGTTCGGATCCCACCAGATGTGATACGTGTCCACGCACACCCCGACCTGATCGGCGGGGAAGAGCAGAGCCATGTCCACCGCCTGGTCCAAAGTGGACACGACACAGCGGTCCGAGGCGAACATCGGGTGCAGCGGCTCGATCGACAGCTGGACTCCCTGTGCCGCGGCGTAAGGAGCGAGCGACGCGATCGAGTCGATCACGTTCTGCCTGGCCCCGTCGATGTCCGAACTCCCGGGAGGCAGACCACCGGAGACCAGGACGAGAACCGACGTACCCAGCGCGGCGGCCGAGTCAATGGCCTTGCGGTTGTCGGCAATGGCATCAGGGTCGGCGAAGAAACCACCGCGGCACAACGAAGTCACGGTCAGCCCGGCCTCACGAACAAGTTTGGCCGAGCGTTCGAGACCGTAGTCGTCAACGGGACCACGCCACAGCCCAACCTGCGTAAGACCGGCCCGCGCACACCCGTCCACGAACGAAGGCAGGTCCCACTGGCTCGTGGTGGCCTGGTTCAGGCTCAGCCTCACGTCGACACCTCCAGGAAAGCACGCATCCGGTGCACGGCGAGATCCGGATCGGGCAGCAACCCGGCCGCGTCGGCCAGTGTGAACAGGTCGACCAGGTGTGGCACGGACCGCGCGCTCTCCAGTCCGCCGACCATCTTGAAATGAGTCTGGTGCCCGGCCAGCCAGGCCAGGAACACGATCCCGGTCTTGTAGTAGTACGTCGGCGCGCCGAAGATGTGCCGCGACAGCGCAACGGTCGGGGCGAAGATCGAGTCGTACGTGTCGGTGTCCGAGTTGTCCAGCGCGCGGACGGCGGCGGCTGCCGCTGGCGCGATGGCGTCGAAGATCCCGAGCAACGCGTCGCTGTAGCCGTGTGTGTCTCCCCGGATCAGTTCGGGGTAGTGGAAGTCGTCGCCCGTGTAGCAGCGCACGCCGTCGGGGAGCTGGCGGCGTAACGCCACTTCGCGCGACGCGTCGAGCAGCGAGATCTTCACACCGTCCACAGCGGACGCATGGGACTTGATGATCTCCAGGAACACGTCCGTTGCCGCGGCCAGGTCCGGCGCGCCCCAGTAGCCGTCCAGTGCCGGGTCGAACATCGGCCCGAGCCAGTGCAGGATCACCGGTGACGACACCTGGCGCAGCAGGTGCCCGTACACCCGGTGGTAGTCGTCGGGCCCGGTCGCCGCCGCGGCCAGTGCCCGGCTGGCCATCAGGATCACCTGGCCGCCGGTCTCCTCGATCACCGCCACCTGCTCGGTGTAGGCCTCGATCACCTCGTCGACCGTGTGCGGACCGGGCGCCAGCTGGTCTGTGCCCGCACCGCAGGCGAACGGCCCGGCGGCCGCGGCGCCGGTGCGGCGGATCAGTTCGCGGGTCGCCGCCCAGTCGAGGCCCATTCCGCGCTGTGCGGTGTCCATCGCTTCGGCGACGGCGAAACCGTGCTCCCACAAGTGGTTGCGGTACGCGAGAGTGGCGTCCCAGTCAACCGCCGCGGGTGCGCCGGGAGTGTTGTCGGCCAACGGGTCCGCGACCACGTGTGCCGCCGCGAGCAGGCGGCGGCTCAGCGGGGCCGGTCCGGGGGAGTGGCCGCCGGACGACCGAACTGTGTACGGGCCGGTCGGCAGTTCGATGATCACTCACAGCTCCAGGTCCGGAATGGACAGACGACGGCCTTCCCGTGTCGACTGCAACCCGAGCTCGGCCAGCTGTACGCCCCGCGCGCCGGCCATCAGGTCCCAGTGCCATGGCGTGTCCAGCAACACGTGCTTGAGGAACAGCTCCCACTGGGTCTTGAAGCCGTTGTCGAACACCGCGTTGTCCGGTACTTCCTGCCACTGGGAACGGAAGTCCTCGGTCGGCGGCAGGTCCGGGTTCCACACCGGCATCGGGGTGGCCGACCGGTGCTGCACGCGGCAGCGCCGCAGTCCGGCCACCGCGCTGCCCTCCGTACCGTCCACTTGGAACTCGACGAGCTCGTCGCGGAACACCCGCGTCGCCCACGACGAGTTGATCTGAGCGACGATCCCGCCGTCGAGTTCGAAGATCCCGTACGCCGCGTCGTCCGCGGTCGCCTTGTACTCGGCGCCCTGTTCGTTCCAGCGGGCCGGGATGTGAGTCGCCGCGTGTGCCTGCACGGTCAGCGGTTTGCCGAAGATGTGGTTGAGCACGTACTGCCAGTGGCAGAACATGTCCAGGATGATCCCGCCGTCCTCCTCCGCGCGGTAGTTCCACGACGGCCGGTTGATCGGCTGCCAGTCGCCTTCGAAGACCCAGTAGCCGAACTCGCCGCGCACCGACAGGATCCGGCCGAAGAAACCGCCGTCCACCAGTCGTTTCAGCTTCAGCAGGCCGGGAAGGAAGATCTTGTCCTGCACCACGCCGTTCTTCACGCCCGCGTCCGTGGCGAGCCTCGCCAGTTCCAGTGCGGTCGCCAGGTTCGACGCGGTCGGCTTCTCGCAGTAGACGTGCTTGCCCGCGGCGATCGCCTGCCGCACGGTCCGCTGCCGCTCGCCGGTCACCAGCGAGTCGAAGTACACCTGCACACCCGGGGTGGCGAGTGCCTCGGTCAGGTTCGTCGTCCACTGCAGGTCGTGCTCGTCGGCGATCGCTTTGACCTTGTGCTCGTTGCGGCCGACCAGGATCGGCTCCGGCCAGATCACGCTGCCGTCGCCGATCGGGATGCCGCCCTGTTCCCTGATCGCCAGAATCGACCGCAGCAGGTGTTGCCGCAGGCCCATCCGCCCGGTGATGCCGTTCATCGCGATACCGACCGGCCTACGATCCGCCATCGTCTCCCTTTCCCGGCGTGGAACACACTCTCGCGGCGGGATTCCTCTGCGCGGAATCCCGCTGCGTAGAAAGCGCTTACTATGAGCGTAAGCTAGGCAGGCACCGGACCGGGTGTCAATAGGCTGTGCTGGGAGGTGGCCGGATGGCGGCGACATTGGCGGACGTCGCGGCGCGTGCTGGGGTGTCCACCGCAACCGTGTCGCGAGTGCTGAACGGCAACTATCCGGTCTCCGCCGTCACGCGTGACCGCGTGCACCGGGCGCTGGGTGAGCTCGACTACGTCGTGAACGGCCCGGCCAGGGCGCTGGCCGCGGCCACGTCCGAAGTGATCGGTGTGATCGTCAACGACGTCTCCGACCCGTTCTTCTCCATCCAGGCCAGCGGGACGCAGTGGGAGGCGGCGAGCGCGGACCTGCTCGCGGTGATCTGCAACACGGCGGGCTCGCCGACCGACGAGCTGAAGTACATCAGCATGCTGTTGCGCCAACGGGTTCGCGGCGTGGTGCTGACCGGCGGCACCCGTGAGGAGCCGGATCACCTGAAGGCCATCGCGAAGCTCATCGGCCAGGCGCTGTCCGCCGGGACCAGGGTGGTCATGTGCGGGCGGCCCGCGCCACCGGACCTCGACGTGCCCTGTGTGGCGTTCGACAACGAGGGCGGCGCGCGTGCACTGACAAGACACGTGATCACGATGGGGCACAGGCGGATCGCGTACGTGGCCGGGCCGTCGGGCAACAGCACGACGACCGCGCGGCTCAAGGGCCACCGCTCGGCGCTCGCGGAGCACGGCATCGGCACATCCACGGTCGTGCACGGCGATTTCTCCCGTGCGTCCGGTTTCGACGCCGCGATGGAGCTGGCCGGGGCCGACGTGACCGCGATCATCGCGGGCAACGACCTGATGGCGCTCGGGGTGATCGCGGCCCTGAGGCAGCGGGGAATCCGGGTCCCCCATGACATCTCGGTCGCGGGTTTCGACGACCTGCCGTCGGCGGTCGACGTCGTGCCCGCGCTGACCACCGTGCGGCTGCCGCTCGACCAGGGAGCGCGGCGGGCCGGGCGGATCGCGAGCGGCGTGGAGTCCGTCACCGGGCCGACCACGCTGTGGATGCCCGCCGAGTTGATGGTCCGCGAGTCTGTGACCATGCCCACGGAGTAAGCGCTTTCTCGGGCCCCGGCGTGTCGTACCGCCGGTACTGCTCGTAGTCTGGTTCGACGTGAGCGTGATCGTGGTCACCGGTACTGGGACCGAGGTTGGCAAGACGATCGTCACGTCGGCGGTTGCCGCGTTGGCCAAGGCCGACGGCAGGCGCGTCGCGGTGATCAAGCCCGCGCAAGCGGGCCTCAACGAGGACGGCACGGGTGACCTGGACACCGTCCGCAGGCTCGCTGGCGACCTGACCACGGTCGAGCTGGTCCGCTACACCGACCCGCTGGCCCCGGAGACCGCCGCCCGGCGCAGCGGGATGCCGACGGTCGGGCCCGCCGACGTGGCCGAGGCCGCGTCCCGGCTGGACGAGGACCACGACCTGGTCGTCGTCGAGGGCGCGGGCGGCCTGCTTGTCCGGTTCGACAGCAACGGCTCGACGATCGCGGACGCGGCGTGGGCGATGGGTGTGCCGGTGCTGATCGTGGCCCCGGCCGGGCTCGGCACGCTGAACGCGACCGCGCTGACCGCCGAGGTGCTGCTGCGGCGGGGCATCGAGTCGCTGGGCGTGGTGGTCGGCAGTTGGCCGGCCGAGCCGGACCTCGCCGCCCGGTGCAACCTGGAGGACCTGCCGGTTGCCGCAGGCGGGCCGCTGCTGGGCGCGTTGCCGCACGGCGCGGGCGCGCTGGATCAGGCCAGGTTCCTCGAAGTCGCCCGTGCCGGGCTTTCGCCCTGGTTCGGCGGCGATTTCGACCCCGAGCAGTTCGCCATGACGTACAAGTCCTCCTGACCATGTGCGTGAGTGAGCTACGTCCCTCACGGCCAGGGCTTTTCTAAGGCAGACTGACCAGTCGCAACAGCCCACTGGCTTTCAGGGAGGACCGTTGACGGCGGCAGCTGAGAGGACCGGCATTCTCGGGACCGCGCGTGAGCAGGTGCTTGAGCGCGGGGTCGGACTGTCCCAGGAGCAGCTCGTCGAGGTGCTCAACCTGGGTGACGACCGGCTTGAGGAGCTGCTCGGTCTCGCACACGAGGTCCGGATGCGCTGGTGCGGCCCCGAGGTGGAGGTCGAGGGCATCATCAGCCTGAAGACCGGCGGCTGCCCCGAGGACTGCCACTTCTGCTCGCAGTCCGGCCGGTTCCCCACGCCGGTGCGTTCCGCGTGGCTGGACATCCCCGGCCTGGTCAAGGCCGCGCGGCAGACGCTGGCGACCGGTGCGACCGAGTTCTGCATCGTTGCCGCGGTCCGTGGCCCGGACAAACGTTTGCTCTCCCAAGTCAGGGACGGCATCAAGGCCATCCGCGAGGACGGCAACGACATCCAGATCGCCTGCTCGCTCGGCATGCTCACCCAGGAGCAGGTCGACGAGCTCGTCGAGATGGGCTGCCACCGCTACAACCACAACCTCGAGACGGCCCGCTCGCACTTCCCGAGCGTGGTCACCACGCACACGTGGGACGAGCGTTGGGACACCCTGCGGATGGTCCGCGAGGCGGGCATGGAGGTCTGCTCCGGCGGCATCATCGGGATGGGCGAGTCGCTCGAGCAGCGTGCCGAGTTCGCGGTGCAGCTCGCCGAGCTGGAGCCGGATGAGGTGCCGATGAACTTCCTCATCCCCAACCCCGGCACGCCGTACGAGAACTACCCCATCGTGGAGGGCCCGGAGGCGCTGCGCACGGTCGCCGCGTTCCGGCTGGCCATGCCCCGCACGATGCTGCGGTTCGCGGGCGGCCGTGAGCTCACCCTCGGCGACCTCGGCGCGGAGAAGGGCATGCTCGGCGGGATCAACGCGATCATCGTCGGCAACTACCTGACCAACCTCGGCCGTCCGGCCAGCCAGGACCTCGACATGCTCGCCGAGCTGAAGATGCCCATCAAGGCACTGAACGAGACCCTGTGAGTGTCCGGTGACTGGTGCTGTAATCGAGGGCGTGACCTACTGCGGCTGGTGCGGCAAGAGCGACACCGACGGTGACCACGAACTGTGCCGGAAACGGCTGGCGATGGTCGATCCGCCACGGTTCTGCCCGCAGTGCGCACGGCGGATGGTCGTTCAGGTGACCCCGTCCGGGTGGTCGGCGCGCTGTAGTCGGCACGGCGAGTCAACATCGGCGCCGGTCACCGGATAAGCTCGGCTTCCTGGGAAGTCGAGAAGGCGAGGTTGGCTGTGGCGGAACAGCCCGTCGAGGCGCAGCAACGGAATGCGCCAGCGGAGGTTCCGCCGTATCCGGCGTACGGCCTGCCGTACTACCTCCCGCCTCCGCCCAGGTCACGCGTCGTGGTCAAGGCGGACCTGCTGCCCGCGATCAGCATCCTGTCGATGGTCACCCTGGTCGGCGTGCCGCTGGCGTGGCTGTGGGCGCAGCTCTCGCCGGGCCAGCTCAAGCAGGTCACGCAGCGCGGCTCGAACCCGCTGACCGCTGAGAGCTATCACCGGTTCGACTCGCTTGCGGTGTTCGTCCTGCTCGGCCTGGGTGCCGGGCTGATCGTCGGCGTCGCCGTGTGGTTCCTGCGGGAGCGACGCGGGCCGGTGACGATGGTCGCGGCCGTGCTGGGGTCGTTGGGCGCCGCCTACCTGGCCACGTTGATGACCGGCATGTTCACCGGCTGGATCTACGACGTGCCAACAAAGACCAACGTCGGCGACCTGGTCACTGTCCCGCCGACGCTGGAGTCCGTCTGGGGAATCCTGGCGCTGCCGCTGGCCACAGCGCTGGCGTACGGCGTGCTGGCGGCGTGGAACGGCATGGACGATCTGGGCCGCCGCCTCGGGTAGTGGGACGCACCGAAGGCCGCCTTGGGTGCGGCCAGTGCACCGAAGGCCACATTGGTTGCGTGTGTCAGCGTGAGCGCCTGGCGGTCAGGCCGTCGAGCATCGCTTCGAGCCCGTCGCTGAACGTGATCTCGGCGGGTTGCGCGCCCGCCTCGAACGCCGCGATGAGCCGTGGGAACGGCGCCGCGGCGGCCAGGACGACCGGCTGTATCCGTTCGATCCACTCCTCGTTGCTCAGGCCGCTGCGTGCCAGGGATGTCTGCCAGGCGGCCACACCGACCCCGGATCCGATGATGTAGGCCTGTACCACCCGCAGTGCGTGGTCGCTCTCGGCCAGGCTGAAGCCACCCTTCTCGAACAGCGCGAGCATGCCGTCGCTCATCCGCATCACGTTCGGCCCCAGGTAGGACATCCCGATCTGGCCGAGCACCGACGCGATCCACGGATGCCGGTCGATCATCGCCAGCATGTTGTGTGCGCAGGCCGTGACGCCTGCCCGCCACTCGGCCGTCTCGGCTGACGGCACCTCGATCTCGCCGTGTACCTCGTCGATCGCGAGCTCGATCAGCTCGTCCTTGTTGGCCACGTGCCGATACAGCGAGGTCGCGCCCGCGTCGAGGCGTTTGCCCAGGTTGCGCATGCTCAGCGCGTCCAGGCCCTCGGTGTCCAGCAGGGTGATGGCCTCGCTGACGATCTGCTCCCGGCTCAGTGCCGGGTGTTCGCGGCCCTTCTTCGGGCGGGCCCACACGGACGGAATGTCACTCGGCATGCGTTCACAGTAGCGCACGATGTTCGCTCTTGCGACACTGTTCGCAGTGTGCGTACAGTGTGCGCATCGACGGAACAACGTACGCAACTGAGGGGACTGAGTCGGATGCAGGAGCGGAACCCACGCCGCTGGTGGATCTTGGTGGTGCTGGTGCTCAGCACACTGGTGCTGGTCATCGACAACATGGTGCTGACCGTGGCGGTACCGCCACTGAGCGACGATCTCGGCGCCGACGCGCAGGACATCCAGTGGATCCTGGACTCCTACATCCTGGTTTTCGCCGGTCTGCTGCTCACCTCGGGCAGCCTCGGTGACCGGTTCGGCCGCCGCCGGATCATGATCATCGGCCTGGCGCTGTTCGGCGCCTCGTCCCTGCTGGCGGCCTTCGCCACCGATCCGGCCCAGCTGATCATCGCGCGGACGGTGATGGGTGTCGGTGGCGCGCTGATCATGCCGAGCACGTTGTCCATCCTGATCACGGTCTTCGACGACAAGGAACGCCCCAAGGCCATGGCCGTGTGGAGCGCCGCCGCGACTGTCGGTTTCGTCGGCGGACCGGTGCTGGGTGGCGCGCTGATCGCGTGGTTCTGGTGGGGTGCGGTGTTCCTGATCAACGTGCCGATCGCCGTGCTGGCCATCATCGCCGCCGTCGTGTTGATGCCGGAGTCCAAGGGCCCGTGGCAGAAGCCGGACCCGCTGGGCGCGCTGCTGTCCGCCGCCGGGATGACCGCCTTCGTCTGGACGATCATCGAGCTGCCCAAGTACTCGGTCACCGACCCGAACGTCCTCGTCCCGTTCCTGTTCTCGGTCGCGAGCCTGACCGCGTTCGTGATCTGGGAGAAGCGCACGCCGTCGCCGATGGTCCCGCTCAAGCTGTTCAAGGCCCGCAACTTCAGCGGCGGCAGCTTCTCGTTGACGCTGGTGCAGATCGGCAACGGCGGCCTGATGATCGTGGTCACCCAGTACCTGCAGTTCGTGCTCGGCTTCACGCCGACCGAGGCCGGTCTCGCGTTCCTGCCGATGGCCGTCGGTTCGCTGCTGTTCAACGGGCTTGGCGCCACACTCGGCCAGAAGCTGGGCAACAGGCTGATGGCGGCGGTCGGCCTCGCCGTGATCGCGGGCTCGTTCTTCTTCCTGTCGACGCTCTCGGCGAACTCGGGCTTCGTCGGTATCGGTGCGGCCCTGTTCGTGCTGGGCAGCGGTGGCGGCCTGGCGATGCCCGCCGCGATCGCCGCGCTGATGGGCACGGTCCCGCCGGAGCAGGCCGGTGTCGGTTCGGCGCTGAACGACACCATCCAGCAGTTGGGTGCCGCGCTCGGCGTGGCCGCGTTGGGCAGCATCCTCAGCGGCGCCTTCGCCAAGGAGATGCCCGCCGGTTCACCTGTCTCGTTCGGTGACGCCATCCGCGTTCCCGGCCTCGCCGACACCGCCAAGACGGCCTTCACCGACGCGATGTCCACCACCTTCGTGATCAGCGGGATCGCCGTGCTGGTCGCCGCCGCGCTCGCCCTGATCGTCATGCGGGACAAGAAGACCGCCGACACCACGGACGAGCAGCAGCCCGCCCTCACCCACTGAACCTCCTGCACAGCAAAGGAACCAGAACAGTGAACATCACCCACTGGCAGAACCGGCTCGACGACCTGCGCGCGAGGCACCACGTTCCCGGCGCCGGGCTGGCGATCCTCGTCGACGGCGAGATCCACGAACTGGCAAGCGGTGTGCTGCACAGGGGAACTGGTGTCGAGGCCACGCCGGACTCGGTGTACCTGAGCGGTTCGATCGCCAAGGTCTACACCGCCACGCTGATCATGCAACTGGTCGACGAGGGCAAGCTCGGCGTCGACGACCTGGTCGTCGACGTGCTGCCCGAGTTCGCCACGGTCGACCCGGAGGCCACGAGGCGAATCACCGTCCGGCAGTTGCTCAGCCACACCAGCGGTCTGACGTGTGACTTCCTTTTCGACGGCGGTCGCGGCGACGAGGCCATCGCCCGCTACGTGCAGGCTGCGAAGAACGTGGAGCTGGACTGCCCGCCGGGCACGATGTCCTACAGCACGGTCGGATACGTCGTGCTCGGCCGGATCGTCGAGGTGCTGACCGGGCAGAGCTGGGACGAGGCACTGAAAGAACGGCTGCTGCGGCCACTCGGCCTGACCCACACGATGACGTTCGCCGAGGAGGCGCTCAGCTTCCGAGTCGCCATGTCGCACCTCGGCGAGGCGGGCAAGGACCCGGATCCCGCGCCGCAGTGGGACCTGATGCCCCGCTCGATGGGACCTGGTGGCCGGGTGATCGCCTCCGCCGGTGACATGGTCCGCTTCGCCAAGGCGCATCTGGACGGGGGAGCGGGCGTGCTGTCGCCGGAATCGGTTGCCGCCATGCAACGTCACGAGGTCGACACCCCTGACAAGTGGTCGGTCAGCGCGGACGCGTGGGGCCTCGGTTGGACGCTGTACGACTGGGACGGCACTCCAGGCTACGGCCACGACGGCGCCGCAGTGGGGCAGTACTCCTACGTTCGCGTCGTGCCGAGTGTGGGCGTGGCGATCGCGTTGACCACCAACGGAGGCAGCGCGCGCCAGCTGTACAGCGAGCTGTTCCAGGAGCTCCTGCGCGAGCTGGCCGGGGTCCGGATGCCGGACGCCTTCGGCCCGCCCGCGCAACCGCCCACAGTGGACATAACGCCGTTCGTCGGCAGGTACGAGCGGGAAGGCGTGGTCATCACGGTCACCGAGCAGGCGCACCTGACCTACGAGATGAACTTCGCCGGTGACAGCGATCTGTTCCCGCCGATCGAGGCCGATCTGGTGCCCGTCTCGGAGCGCGTGTGGGCGGGGACCGGCGCGGGCCCGTCGTTCAGCGAAGGCTGGATGCCGGTCGTGTTCGCCACCGTGGACGGCGTGGACTACTGCTACGTCGGGATGCGCGCCGCCGCCAAGAAAACCTCGTGAGTGTTTAGTCCGGCTAGAACCGGCCTAAACACTCACGAGCAGTCAGTTGAGGTTCATGGGGGTGGAGAAGGCCGATGCGGGAGCGGGGACAGCGTGCAGCGCCGCGATGATCCCTGCTTCTCGCGTGAGCAGCCTGTGGACCATCCGCAGCCTGTAGGCCGCCCTGGTCTCCTCGAGCAGGGCCTGGCGGTCCTCCATGGGCAGCAGGGCGTCCGCGGCCAGCAGGTGTGCCAGGTCGGCCGGGTCCGTGTCGGCCGCCGGTTCGTCCCAGTCGCCCCGTTCCCACGCAGTTTCGCAGTAACGGCGGTACGCGGCTCGTGCCGAGTCGGCCAGCGAGGCGACCTTGTCGGCCAGCCCGGACGGGGTCCTGATGTCCGGGATCCACTCGACCGTACCCACCAGGTACGGCGCGCTCGTCGCGTCGAGGTCGAGCAGCCGGAACCGCTTCTCGCCGGTGGTGACGATGTCGTAGCGGCCGTCGGACAGGCGCGTGGCCTGCCGCAGCACCGCCGAGCACCCGACTGCCAGCAGTTGGTCGACCTTGTCGACCTCCTCGGTGACCGGTGCCTTGATCGCGACCACGCCGAAGCGCTTCTCCGGCACGGTCCCGGTGACCAGGTCGACGGTCAGCTGGCGGTAGCGCGGCTCGAAGACGTGCAGAGGCAGGTTCGCGCCCGGCAGCAGCACTGTCTGCAGGGGAAACAGCGGAAGTGTCTCGGGCACACCAATCAAAGTACGGGCATCACCGGGATTTCGCAGCGGGCGGCCGCAGAACGGCGAACTCGTCGGTGACCTGCATGCCACGCACAGTGAAGTGGAACAGCGCTGCGGGTCGTCCGCCCGCCCGGCCCGGCTTGGTCGTTTCCCCAGTTGGCTCCAGCAGTCCACGCCTGGACAACACCCGTTGCAGGTTCGTCGACGACACGCTGTAGCCCAACGCCGCCGAGTAGATCTCCCGCAGCTCAGACATGGTGAACGCGGGCGGGGCCAGCGCGAAGCCGATGTTGGTGTACGACAGCTTCGAACGCAGCCGGTGCTGGGCGCGCCGGACGATCGCCTCGTGGTCGAAAGCCGTCGTGGGCAGGGAGTCGACGGAGTGCCAGCGGGTGTCCGGCGGCAGCTCGGGGTCGTTGTCGGACGGCACGAGCCCGAGGAACGCCGAGGCGACCAGACGTGGTCCCGGCACGCGGTCGGGCGCGCTGAAGACGGCCAGCTGCTCGACGTGTGCGAGTTGTCTCACATCGACTTTTTCCTTCAGCTGGCGCCGGATCGAGCGCTCGATGTCCTCGTCGAGGCGCAGCCTGCCGCCGGGCAGGGCCCAGCGGTCCAGATGTGGTTCCTTTGCCCGTTCCCACAGCAGGACCTGGAGTGATTCGTCTCTCACTTGCAGGACTGCGGCCAAAACCTCATGGCCGAGCAGGGGTGGCTCGGTGGTAGCATCAGGCATGTTTTCGATCCTTAGGCGAAAACCTCGGGAAAGGAAAACCGGAGCTAGGAGGACCAGATGACGGCAATCATGACTCCTTACAGCGGGGTCGAGCCGGACGCGGTTTGGCGGGACGAGGTACGGCGCCTGGTCGATCAGCGCGACGCCGTCCTGCTCGCGCACAACTACCAGCTTCCCGAGATTCAGGACATCGCGGACTTTACTGGTGACTCGCTGGCGCTGTCGCGGATCGCCGCCGAAAGCAGCGCGTCCACGATCGTGTTCTGCGGCGTGCACTTCATGGCCGAGACGGCCAAGATCCTCTCGCCAGGCAAGACCGTGCTGATCCCGGACGAGCGCGCGGGGTGTTCGCTCGCCGACTCGATCACCGCGGCCGACCTGCGGGAGTGGAAGGCGCAGCACCCCGGCGCGGTGGTCGTGTCCTATGTGAACACCACGGCCGAGGTGAAGGCGGAGACCGACATCTGCTGCACCTCGTCGAACGCGGTCGACGTGGTCGCCTCCATCCCGGCGGACCGGGAGGTGCTGTTCTGCCCGGACCAGTACCTCGGCCAGCACGTCAGGCGCGTCACCGGCCGGGACAACATCCACGTCTGGGCGGGCGAGTGCCACGTGCACGCCGCCATCAACGGTCCTGAGCTGGCCGAACGCGCCGCGGCGGACCCGTCGGCGGACCTGTTCGTGCACCCGGAGTGCGGCTGTGCGACCTCGGCGCTGTACCTCGCGGGCGAGGGGATCGTGCCGCCGGAGCAGGTGAAGATCCTCTCCACCGGCGACATGGTCAAGGAGGCCAAGGCGACCAACGCGACCTCGGTGCTCGTGGCCACCGAGATCGGCATGCTGCACCAGCTGCGCAAGGCCGCCCCGGAGATCGACTTCCGCGCGGTCAACGACCGGGCGTCGTGCCGTTTCATGAAGATGATCACTCCCGCCGCCCTGCTGCGCGGCCTGCGGGAGAACAAGGACGAGGTGCACGTCGACGAGGACACCGCGGCCCGTGCGCGTGCGTCGGTGCAGCGGATGATCGAGATCGGCCAGCCCGGCGGTGGGGAGTGAGCCCGCGTTGGGAGGCTCGTGCCGACGTGATCGTGGTCGGGACCGGCGTCGCCGGGCTGACCGCCGCGCTGGAAGCCAGGGAACTCGGGCTGCGGGTCCTGGTCATCACCAAGGCAGCGGCCAATGCGGGCAACACGCGCTGGGCGCAGGGCGGTGTCGCGGTGGTGCTGCCGGGCGAGCACGACGACGGCGACTCGGTCGCCGCGCACGTCGAGGACACGCTGGTAGCGGGCGCTGGCCTCAGTGAGAACGACGCGGTCGTCGCGATCCTGGCCGACGGCGCGACCGCCGTGACACGGCTGCGCACGCTTGGCGCGGTCTTCGACCCCGGCGCGGACGGCAAGCTGGCCAGGACCAGGGAAGGCGGGCACAGCGCGTTCCGCGTCGTGCACGCGGGCGGCGACGCGACAGGCGCGGAGGTCGAGCGCGCGCTGCTCTCGGCGGCGCAGGACGGCCGTGTGCCGTTGCTGGACAACCACATCGCGGTCGACACGGTCCGGACCGCGACGGGCGCGGTCGTCGGGTTGCTTGTGCTGGACCCGAACGGCGTGCCCGGTGTGGTGAGCGCGCCCGCGGTGCTGCTGGCCACCGGGGGCTTGGGGCAGCTGTACCAGTCGACGTCGAATCCCGAGGTCGCGACGGCCGACGGGCTGGCGCTGGCGTTGCGCGCAGGCGCTCCGGCGGCGGACGTGGAGTTCGTGCAGTTCCACCCGACCGTCCTGTACACCGGCCCGGGTGCGCGCGGACGGTGCCCGCTGGTGACCGAGGCCGTGCGCGGGGAAGGCGCGGTGCTCGTCGACGCGCTGGGCGAGCGGGTGATGAAGGGCGTGCACCCGCTGGAGGACCTCGCGCCGCGGGACGTGGTGTCCGCGGCGATCACGCGCCGGATGGCGCTGGAACCGGGCGGCGTGGACGACCACGTCTACCTGGACGCGACCAACCTGGACGCCGAGAAGTTCCGGCGGCGCTTCCCGACCGTGCTGGCCGCCTGCCGGTCGATCGGCGTCGACCCGTCGGTCGACCCGATCCCGGTGTCGCCCGCCGCGCACTTCGCCTGCGGCGGCGTGGCATCCACAGTGGACGGACGGACCGGTGTGATCGGGCTCTACGCGGTCGGCGAGGTCGCCAGGACCGGGCTGCACGGCGCGAACCGGCTGGCCTCCAACAGCCTGCTGGAAGGCCTGGTGGTCGGTGCGCGTGCCGCACGGGCGATCGCGCAGGACCTCGCCGCGTGCCTGCTCGCCGACCCGCGGGCCGCTGTGCGCGCGCCCGTGCCGTCGGCACCGGTCGCCGACCGGGACGTGCTGCAGCGCGTGATGAGCCGCTACGCCGGGATCGGCAGGGACGGCGAAGGACTCGCCGTCGTCGGCTCGGTGCTCGACGTGTCCGCTGTGGACACAGTGCTCAGGACGAGGCAACGCGTCGAGGACGCGGCGCTGACCCTGGTCGCGCGAGCCCTCATCGCGGCCGCGTCGGCACGCACGGAAAGCCGTGGCTGCCACGTGCGGACCGACTTCCCCGACAGTGATGCCGCGTGGCAGCACAGCCTCGCGGTCCGGCTCAACCCCTCCGGCCAGCCTGTACTGGCGGCCCCCACTCTGCTGAGGAGCGCAGCGTGAACGAACAGGAGACGGCCGACGCACTGGCCGTGGTGGAGCGCGCGCTCGCCGAGGACCTGCGGTACGGCCCGGACGTGACCACCGCGTCCACGGTCCCCGCTGACGCGATCGGCACGGCGGCGATCACCCCGCGCAAACCCGGTGTGCTCGCTGGCAACGAGGTCGCGTTGGCGGTGTTCCAGGGCCGCGTGGCGAACCTGGACGTTCTGACGGCCGCCGACGACGGCACGCGCCTGGTGCCCGGCGACCCGGTCCTGGTGGTCCGTGGCGCGCTGCGCGGCCTGCTCACGGCGGAGCGCACGGCGTTGAACCTGGTCTCGCACCTGTCCGGCGTCGCGACGCTGACCCGCCAGTGGGTGGACGCGATCGACGGCACCGGCTGCGTGATCCGTGACACCCGCAAGACCACGCCGGGCATGCGGTCGCTGGAGAAGCACGCGGTGCGTATGGGCGGCGGCCGCAACCACCGGCTCGGCCTCGGCGACGCCGTGCTGATCAAGGACAACCACGTGCTCGCCGCCGGTTCCATCACAGCGGCCTTCACCGCCGCGCGCGACCACGCGCCGAACCTGCCGTGTGAGGTGGAGGTGGACACGCTCGACCAACTCGACGAGGCCCTCGGCCTCGGCGTGGAACTGGTCCTGCTGGACAACTTCACGCCCGACCAGTGTGCCGAGGCCGTGCGCAGGGCGAACGCCGCGGGCGGCCGGACCGAACTGGAGGCGTCCGGCGGTCTGACGCTTGATGTCGCGCGGGCGTATGCCGAGACAGGCGTGCACTACCTGGCTGTGGGTGGTCTCACGCACTCCGCGCCCATCGTCGACATCGGGATGGATCTCGCTCCCGTGGAAAGCGCGGCGGCTGTTTCATAGGGACGCTAGGGTGCAGTGTGCCCCGTCGTCGAATCCTGTTGAGCTCTGGCGCGCTCTGCACTGCCCTCGCGCTGGCCGGTTGCACCGCGGCGCCCACGCCCACCGCGTCCGGCAGCACGGACAGCACCGCGCTTGTGCTGGCGGTGCCGTCCGAGCCTGCCAACGTGCATCCGTTGGCTGGTTACGGGAAGAACGGCGCGGCGCAGGTCTACGACGGCCTGCTGGAGCATCAGGCCGACTCGGGGCTTCGCGCGGCGTTGGCCGCGGAGATGCCGACGCCGTCGCCCGACGGCAAGTCGTGGACCGTGAAGATCCGCGGTGACGTGCGGTTTCACGACGGCAGCGCGCTCGACGGCAAGGACGTCGTCGCCACGTACCAGGCGTTGCTGGATCCCGCGTACAACTCGCCGTTGCGTGACCGCTACAGCATGATCACCGGCATCACCGACGTCACACCGCCGCCCACGACGACCACGACGACGGTGCCGCCGACGACATCCAGCCGTGCCGTACCGCCGCCCCGGACGGTGCCGGTCGGCAGCACCGTCCGGTTCGACCTGGCGCAGCCGTACGCGCCGTTCCTGGACCTGCTGGTGTTGGGGATCGTGCCGAGCGAGACCTTGGCGACACCAGGGCCGGTGACCGAGTTGAAAACCGTCGGCACCGGGCCGTACCAGCTGGAGAACTGGCAGCGCGGCGCCAGCTTGACGTTGCGCGCCAACACGTCCTACTTCGGCGGCGCTCCCACGGTCTCGAAGGTGACCGTCGAGTTCATTCCCGACGACGACGCACGGGTCAAGCGCATCCGGGACGGCAAGCTCGACAGCGCCGCGTTACCACCCGCGCAGGCGAAGTCGTTCGAGCAGTCCGACGTGTTCGCCGTTCTGCGTCAGCGCACCGCGGCCGTACGGGCGATCCAGATGCCCGCGGACAACGCCGTGACCGCCGACGCGCACATCCGGCTCGCGTTGAACTACGCGGTGAACCGTCGCGGAATGATCGACGGTCCGCTGGCGGGCCACGGCATCGAGGCGTTCACGCCTGTGTCACCTGTCCTGGCGGAGTTCCACGAGCCGACGGCGAAGTTCTCACACGACGTGCCGACGGCCAAGTCCCTGCTCGACTCGGGCGGATGGGTGGCCGCGTCGAACGGCATCCGGACCAAGAACGGAATCCAGGCGCAGTTCGTGATCACGTACCCGGCCGGTGACACGGTCGCCCGCGACCTGGCCAACGCCGTCGCGGCCGACGCGGACGCGGTGGGCATCAAGATCCAGACCCGGGTGGGTGCCGTGGCGTCGGGCGAGGCGTCGGTGATCGGCGCTGGCGACCCGTTCGACCCCGACCTGGCCCTGTACCCGTTGCTGCGCTCCGGGGACGCCAACATCACCGCGTCCCTGACCGCCGCGAGAGGCATGACCGACCCGGCGCAGCGTGTCGCCGAGTACCGCAAGCTGCAGCGTACGTACATCGAGGCGCCGAGCATGGTCGCGCTTGTCGGCCTCGAACACACCTATGTCCTGCGCCGCAACTGGACCGGCTACCAGGCTGTGGTCGACGGCGACAGCCAGGACGCGACTTGGGGCGCCTGGTGGAACCTTTCCCGCTGGCAGCCCAGGTAGCTTGAGATGCGTGATCGATCTGGGCGCGGTACGCGCGGACACCCCTGGCTGCCAAGACCTGATCTTCCTCGACAACGCGGGCTCGTCGCTGCCACCGCGGCCGGTGCTCGACGAGGTCCACGCGCACTTACGGCGTGAGGCCGAGGTGGGCGGCTACCGTGCCGCCGCCGAACGTGAGGACGACCTGCAAGAGGGCTACTCCGTGCTCGCGGAGCTGCTCGGCTGCGAGCCGCACGAGGTGGCGTTCACCGACAGCGCGACCCGGTCGTGGCTGGCCGCCGTCGACGCGATGTCCCTCACACCGGGTGACCGTGTCCTGGTCACCGAGGCCGAGTACCACAGCAACGCGCTGGGGCTGCTGAATCTCGGCATCAAGATCGAACCGATCCCGTCCGACGACTCGGGCGCGGTGGACGTGGACGCGCTGCGCGGCCTGCTGGATTCCCGCGTCCGGCTGGTCTCCCTTGTCCACGTGCCGACCAACGGCGGCCTGGTGAACCCGGTCAAACCCGTGGTGGAGGCCGCGCACGAGGTTGGCGCGCTGGTGCTGCTCGACGCCTGCCAGTCGATCGGCCAGTTGCCCGTCGACGCGACCGACCTGGGGGTGGACGTGGTCTCCGGGACCGGCCGCAAGTGGCTGCGCGGCCCACGGGGGACGGGCGTGCTCGTGATCCGGGACCAGTCCGGGCTGCGGCCCCGGCTGATCGACGGCAAGGCCGCCGTGTGGGAGCACCCGGACAAGTTCACCGTGTCGCCGGGCGCGCGGGCGTTCGAGCTGTGGGAGTACGGCGTCGCCGATCGGCTGGGCCTGATCGCGGCGGCCAGGTACGCCCTGGAACTGGGGATGGCGGACATCGCGTCGGCTGTCGCCGAGAACGCGGCGCTGACCAGGGCCCTGCTGGCCGAGGTGCCCGGGGTGAGCGTGCACGACCTCGGCCGTGAGCAGTGCGGGATCGTGAGCTTCGCCAAGGCGGGCCGGTCCGTTGAGGAGGTCCGTGACCGGTTGTGGGACAAGGGAATCGCGGTGTCCTGCAGCTATTCGACGTCCACCCAGTACGACATGACCCGCCGGGGCATCGACGCGCTGGTGCGGGCGTCGCCGCACTACTTCGTCTCGCCGGAGCAGATCGCCGCCTTCGCGCGGGCGTTGACGGACGTGTAACCCACAGGTTACGCTTCCGCTCGTGTTGGACCTCGTCGCCGGTGCGATCGCCGACCCGGTGCGCAGGCAGATCCTGGAACTGCTGCGCGCCGGGCCGTTGCCCGCGGGCGGGATCGCGGACCACTTCGCGATCACTCGCCCGGCGATCAGCCGTCACCTGCGCGTACTGCGTGAGAGCGGCCTGGTGCGTGACGAAACTGTGGGGCGTCAACGGGTCTACGCGCTCGATCCGGCCAGGTTCGGCGTGTTGACCGACTGGATCGCGGCGATGACCGCCCCGGCGGCCGCCTGGGAGCAGCGCCTCGACGCACTGGAGACCGAGGTCTACCGCACCCGACGCGAACGGAGAGCTGACCATGAAGCCGATTCCGACCGGAAAACTGGTTCCGACGGATAAGGGATACGACCTGGTGCTGACCAGGACACTGCGCGCGCCGATCGACGACGTCTGGGCCAGCCTCACCGAGTCCGCGAGGACCGCGCGCTGGTTCGGGCCGTGGGAAGGGCAGTCGGGCGCCGGGGAAACGATCAAGCTGCAGATGGTCCACGAAGAGGGCCAGCCGTGGATGGACATGCACATCGACGCGTGCGACGCACCTGTCCGGTTGGCCGTCTCGACGACGGACGAGCATGGCGTGTGGCGGCTGGAAGCGCTGTTGTCGCACAAGGCCGGGATCACCGAGCTGAACCTGGTCCAGCACATCGAACGCACCGACATGGTCGGCAGTTCCGGGCCCGGCTGGGAGTACTACCTGGACATGCTGATCGCCTCCCGCGACGGCGCGCCGTTGCCGGATTTCGACGACTACTACCCGTCCCAAGAGGCGTACTACGACAACCTCGTGGCCGGAAAATAGCGCGCGACCTCACGTTCACTGTGGCACCGTCGATGCGGTGACGCTCCTCGACCGGATCGAACGGACAACCGGTGTTCCCGGCCTTGCCGGTCTGCTCGCTGACCTGGCACCGGCGGACATGCGCTCCTTGCTGCTCGAAGTCCACCGTCGGCAGGCCGCGAAACTCACCCCGGCGCAGGTTCTGGCGCAGTACAAACGCGACCGCTTCACCAGTGCGGCCACTGTGGACCCCGCGGTACACGCCGACTACGACCTCCACGCGTTCAAAACCTTGCGAGCCAAGGGATACACGCCGGTCGAACTGTCCCCGGTAGCCCCGCTCGGCACCGTGAGTGTGCTGACTGGCACGGACCAGAACCGGGTCGTCAGCACCGCACGCGGCACCGAGGTGATGGCCGACTCGACCAACGCGTTGGCGTTGGAGTCCGCTGTCCGCAGGTCGGGACGGGAGCAGGTGCGGCTGTGCGCGTCCCACCGGATGGTGCGTGCGCAGCCTTTTCCCGAGGGATGGTCGTCACATTTCCGGCTGCTCGCGTTGACCGTCGCGGGCCGGGACGAGGGCTCGTTCCGGTTCGAAACGGACAGCTTGCGCGCACAGTTGAGCGCCATGGTCGGCCTGCTCGATCACCTGGACGACGTCCGGGCGCGGGTGACTGTGCTCGACGAGAGTCGTCGCCAGGCGCTCGCCGAGCAGGTCCTCGATCCGCTCGCAGCCGAGTTTCCCCAGGTCAAGGTCGATTTCGATGATTCGAGAGAAAGGGGACGCGGCTACTACGTCGACGCGTGTTTCGAACTGCTTGCCGGTGACGTGTCACTGGCGGACGGTGGTTTCACCACGTGGACACGGCAGTTGCTCGGCAACGCCAAGGAACGGCTGTTGATCGGTGGGCTGGGGACCGATCTCGTACACGCCAGGTTCGGCGCACGACGAGCCGACCTTTACCCTTGAGTCATGCTCAGCCGCATCGATCTGCGTGGCCGTGTGCCCTCGCCCGCCGAACTGCGGGCCGCCCTCCCCAGGGCTGAGACGGACGTGGACGTGGTGCTCGACCGCGTCCGTCCGTTGGTCGAGGCGGTCCACCATCGCGGTGTCGAGGCTGTGCTGGAGTTCACCGAGCGGTTCGACGGCGTCCGCCCGGCAACTGTTCGCGTACCAGCGTCCGAACTGGCCAAAGCCGAACGGGAGCTCGACCCGGCGGTCCGCGAGGCGTTGCTGGAATCCATCAAGCGCGCTCGTCTCGTGCACGCCGACCAGCGCCGCACGGACACCACTACGCAGGTCGTCCCGGGTGGGACGGTCACCGAGCGGTGGGTCGCGGTGCGGCGAGTGGGCCTGTACGCGCCCGGTGGGCTGGCGGTCTACCCGTCCAGCGTGGTGATGAACGTCGTGCCCGCGCAGACCGCGGGCGTCGAGTCCCTTGTGGTCTGTTCGCCGCCGCAGGCCGATTTCGGTGGCCTGCCGCACCCGACTGTCCTCGCCGCGTGCGCGTTGCTCGGCGTGGAGGAGGTCTGGGCGGTCGGTGGCGCGCAGGCCGTGGCGCTGCTGGCCTACGGCGGGACGGACACCGACGGTGCCGAACTCGCGCCTGTGGACACGGTGACCGGGCCCGGCAACATCTACCTGACCGCGGCCAAGCGCTTGCTCCGCGGTCTGATCGGGATCGACTCCGAGGCCGGTCCGACCGAGATCGCGATCCTGGCCGACGACACCGCCGACCCGGTGCACGTGGCCGCGGACCTGATCAGCCAGGCCGAGCACGACCCGCTGGCCGCCAGCGTCCTGGTGACCACGTCGGAGGAGCTGGCGGACAAGGTGGACGCCGAACTGCGCCGTCAGGTCGCCGCGACCAAGCACGACGAGCGCGTGACCACCGCGTTGTCCGGCAAGCAGTCCGGCTGTGTCCTGGTGTCTGATGTGGACACGGGGATCGCCGTTGTCGACTCGTACGCGGCCGAGCACCTGGAGATCCAGACCGTCGACGCCCGCGAGGTCGCCGCACGCGTCCGCAGTGCGGGCGCGATCTTCATCGGCGCGTATTCGCCTGTGTCGCTGGGGGATTACTGCGCGGGATCGAACCACGTGCTGCCCACCGGCGGCTGCGCGAGGCATTCCTCCGGTCTGTCCGTGCAGACGTTCCTGCGGGGCATCCACGTCGTGGACTACTCCGAGGACGCGCTGCGAGACGTCGCCGACAAGGTGATCGCGCTTGCCAACGCCGAGGACCTGCCCGCGCACGGTCAAGCCGTGGCAGCCAGATTCGAGAAGCCATGAAGGACGTCAAACTCGAGGACTTGCCGCTGCGCGACGACCTGCGCGGCCGCACACCGTACGGCGCGCCGCAGCTCGACGTGCCGGTCCGGTTGAACACCAACGAGAACCCGTACCCGCCGCCGCCCGAACTGGTGGCGGACGTGACCGCGGCCGTCGAAGAGGCCGCCCGCCAGTTGCACCGCTACCCGGACCGGGACGCCGTGGCGCTGCGCGCGGACCTGGCCGCGTACATCAGCAAGAGCACGGGCTACTCGGTCACGTTCGAGAACCTGTGGGCCGCCAACGGGTCCAACGAGATCCTGCAGCAGCTGCTGCAGGCGTTCGGCGGTCCGGGACGCAGTGCTGTCGGGTTCGAGCCGTCGTACTCGATGCACCCGATCATCTCCGCGGGCACGAGGACCGAATGGGTGCCCGCGCCCCGGCGCGACGACTTCTCGCTCGACGTCACGCAGGCGGTGTCGATCGTGCGGGACAAACGGCCCGACATCACCTTCGTGACCAGCCCGAACAACCCGACCGGGCAGGCGATCGGACTGGCCGACCTGCGGGTGCTGATCGAGGGCACGCCGGGGATCGTCGTGGTCGACGAGGCGTACGCCGAGTTCTCCTCCCAGCCGAGCGCGGTGTCTCTGCTGGACGACTTCGGCCACAGGATGGTCGTGTGCCGGACGATGAGCAAGGCGTTCGCCTTCGCGGGCGGACGGCTGGGCTACCTGATCGCCGCGCCCGCTGTCGTGGACGCGTTGCAGCTGGTCCGCTTGCCGTACCACCTGTCGTTGCTCACCCAGGCCGCCGCGCGGGCCGCGCTGCGGCACGCCGACGCCACGCTGGCGTCGGTCGCCAAACTCGCCGCCGAACGCGACCGTGTCGTCGAAGCCCTTGCCGGAATGGGGTATTCGCCGGTGCACAGTGACGCCAACTTCGTCCTTTTCGGACCGTTCGGCCCCGGTGCGTGGCAGTCCTATCTGGACCGTGGCGTGCTGGTCAGGGACGTCGGTATCGCCGGGCACCTGCGCGTCACCATCGGCACACCGGACGAGAACGACGCATTCCTGGCCGCCAGTAAGGAGATCGCAGCGTGAACAGGATCGGCAAGGTCGAGCGGACCACGAGTGAGTCGTCCGTGCGTGTCGAGATCGACCTGGACGGCTCCGGCAAACTCGACATCGGCACCGGGGTGCCGTTCTACGACCACATGCTGACCGCGTTCGGCGCGCACGGCTCGTTCGACCTGGTCGCCCGCGCGACCGGGGACGTGGAGATCGACGCGCACCACACGGTCGAGGACGTGGCGATCGTGCTCGGCCAGGCGATCAGGGAAGCACTGGGCGACAAGGCGGGCATCCGCCGGTTCGGCGACGCCTGGATCCCGATGGACGAGACGCTGGCACACGCGGCGGTGGACGTCTCCGGTCGCCCGTTCTGCGTGCACGTCGGCGAGCCCGAGCAGTTCAACACCTTCACGATCGGCAACAACTACCCGTTCGTGCTCAACCGGCACGTGTTCGACTCGCTGGCCTTCCACGCGCAGATCGCGTTGCACGTCCGCGTGATCCACGGCCGCGACCCGCACCACATCACCGAGGCGCAGTTCAAGGCCGTGGCGAGGGCGCTGCGGGCGGCCGTCGAGCCAGACCCTAGGGTGAGCGGGGTCCCGTCGACGAAGGGTGTGCTGTAGTGCCCAAGGAAGTGCCGATCATCGGCCTGATGATCCTGGCCGGGTTCCTGCTCGGCGGCGTCTACGCGGCCTGGAAGACAGCAAAGGTCTTCGCCCTGCTGCTGGGCGTGCTGGCCGCGCTCGCAGTCGGCGGCGCAGTCGCCTGGATGCTCTAGTACCTCTCGTGAGTGTTTAAGCGAGTTAGAACCGGCCTAAACACTCACGAGGCTTGACGTCACAGGTTTCGCAGGATTGAGCGCAGGCCGTCGAGGAAGTCCTCGAACCGGGCCAGTTCCTCCGGTGTGTACCGGCTGACCAGGCTGTCCAGCTGTGCGCTGAACGGGGCGAAGAACTCGCGTGCGGGCTCCTCGATTTGTGTGCTGCTGCGGATGGTCACTTTCCGCCGGTCAGCGTGTTCACGGCTGCGCACGATGTGCCCGAGCCGTTCGAGTCGGTTCAGCAGGTTCGTCGTCGCGCCCGTGGTCAGCGAAAGCCGTTCGCTCAGCTGTGTCGGGGACAGCGGCGCGCCGTGGTCCTCGGCGTAGAGGATCTCCACGAGCGCGGCGGCGTCGGTCGAGTGCAGGCCGAGCCAGGTGGCGAACTTGTTGGTGATGTCGGTGTAGTCGGCGCCGAACGCCCGCAGCCCGTCGAGGATCCGCACGGCATGCTCGCTGATCTCGCCTTGCGCCGAGTGCTGGCGCAGAGGACGGGGTTCGGGGTTTTCGGCGTGCGTCATCGTTGACAACCTACCTTCCTCAGATGGTAACTTCATGATGAAGTTACTTTCTGGGGAAGGTTGTAACCGATGATTGATCCCTTCACGCCAACCCAGCGCGGGATGGCGGAGACCAACCCGGTGCCTGCCGCGCTACGAGCGGCGGGCCCACTGGTCGCGGTGGACGCGCCAGCGGGCGGCCAGGTGTGGATCGTGACCGACGGGGAACTGGCCAAGCAGGTGCTGGCCGACCCCCGGATAGTGAAGGACCCGGCGATGGCCCCGGAAAACTGGGACCCACTGACAGCGGGCCTGGAACCAACGGCGGCCCAGCGCCCATCCCTGACCACATTGGACGGCCCAGAACACGCTGTTTTGCGCCGCGCGCAGGCACCGCTGCTGACAGGCAAGCGAATCCGCGCACAGCAGGCCAGAATCGAGGAGATCGCCCACGACCTGCTGGCCGCGCATATGGGCGTCGTCGACCTGATGGCGGACTTCACGGTGCGCTTCCCACTCACGGTCCTGCTCGACATGATGGCCATCCCGCCGGAGAACGTGGACAAGGCCATGGAAGCGTGCAGGCTTCTGTACACCGACCAGGTCGCCGCGATCCAAGCGTTGATGGACATCGCCGGAACGGCTCAGGACGGTGGACTGGCTGCGGAACTCCGCGAACGTCTCGCAGGCACACCCGAAGAAGAGGTGCGCTACCACCTGTTCGGTCTGATCCTGGCCAGCCAGATCACCACGGACGCGGCACTCGGCTTCGTGATCGCGGCAACCCTCGGCACATCCGACCCAGACCCGGTCGAGAAGGCGTTGCGGGAGAACCCACCCGCCCCCTTCAGCCTGTGGCGGTTCACAGCGGAGGCGATCGAGATCGCCGGAGTCCGACTGCCTCCGCGCGTGCCGGTCCTGGTGGACCTCGCCGGTCTCGGCCTGACATTCGGTGCCGGGGCGCACTACTGCGTCGGTGCGCAGCTGGCACTGGCAGAACTCCACGCTGTGCGAACGGTTCTGGCGCGTGACTTCCCGTCGGCCCGCCTGACAGTGCCCTACACGGACCTTGTCCAGCTCGTGATCGGCGGTGTCGGCAGCCGGTTGAAGGAGTTGCCTGTGGTTCTACGGTAGATACGCCTTGCGATGCTCGGCGCAGAGGTAATGTGTCAGGCCTTCCGGTGTGGTGGTGCGGGAAAGGCCGCCCCAGATCCGTTTCTCGTCGAGCTCCAGCAGCATCGCTTCGAGAGCACGGAAGTCAGCGTCGTTGTCGGCCCGCATCGACGGGACGTCGTCACCGTCATGAACCTCGGTGCGCAACGAGTCCGGCGCGCGGTTGACGAGTTCCTTCATCAGGTCGCAGTCGGCCTTGAGCTGCTGGCTGAGCTGGTCGACGGTGATGCCGAGGACCGGCCCGGCGAGCGGTGCCGTGTACTTGAGGACCTTCAGCACCTTCTGCATGTGCGGGCCGAACTTGCGGACCCACTCGTAGGGCTGCTTGATCGGATAACAGCCGTCCGGTTCGGGGAGCCGGTGCCACTGGCCGGGTTCCTCGCAGTAGAGGCGTAGCTCGAAGTTCCGCTTTCCCTTGGTCTGCACCAGTGCGAACACGCTGGGGCAGCGGGTCTCCTGCTGTGTCTGCGCGACTGTCCACAGGCGCAGGAGAATCCGCTGGTTGTATTCGGAGTTGTGCTCGATCGAGACCAGCCGCTCCTCGAACTGGGCGAGGCTCATGGTGGTGACATCCCGGTTGGACGGAGCAAGACCGAGCAGGAGACCGCGGATGTCGACGTCCTCACCGGAGCGGTGGCACTCGATGGTGTACTTCGGCTTCGCCAGCCGCTTGCTGAGGTTGTCGTAGTTGAACAGCTCGGTGCAGTCTGGTTCGCACCGGCACGGGACCTCACGTCGGATCTCCAGCCCGGGGAAGCGTTCCAGTGTCCTGTTGAGACCGTCGTCCAGGATGGAGAAGAAGGCCGCGGGCGACGGTCCCCGGACAGTCAGCTCAACGGTTTTGCGGTGCGCGTCCGCCCTGACCAGGGCGAGCTGCTCGCCGTGCTGAAGAACCGCGCCGGTACGCCAGTGTTTGCTGATGCTGAACCGGTGTGAGCGCGCGATGAACCACGTCGGGATCCCGGGCGGCATGGTGTTGAGCCGGTACAGGACCTTGATCTCGTGCTGGCCCGCCATGCCGTCCCAGAGTTCCTGGTAGGACGGCGGATTCCAGGAGAGGCGCTCGACGACGAGGCTCACGTCGTCGGGCCGCCCGTCGACGCGGTAGGACAGGTCGTACTTGTCCATCATTCCAAGGAAGTGATAGCGAGTACCGGGATCGAGGCCTCGCCACAGTTCACTGAGATGCCTGCGCGTGAGGAGGCCGTGCTCGGCTTCGACCTCGTCGCTGTCGAGGACTTTGCTGATGTAGCCGTTGACCCATTCCGGCTGGAGAATGACGGTGTCGCAGAGCTCGGGATCATCGCTGTAGTACAGGATGTCGCCGAGTTCGTGCATTGCTTTCGCGATATATCGCTGTTGCACCGGGTCGGTGACACCTGTGGCGGCCATCAGCCGCCACATCTCGTCCGGGGTGATCTGGTTCTTGGCCGTTCCCCAGAGCACTTCGGCGGCGCGGTACCACGTTTTCGGCCATTCCGCGCCCATCAAGGGCAGGCTGGCCGCCTCAACGGCGATGAGTTCGTGCAGCCTGTCGATGCCCTGCCGGGTCCGGCTGTCCACGGCGGCGCTGGCGATGATCCGGGGATACTCACGCTTCAGATCCTCCAATGGGAAGTCCACCGGACGGTCCTCGGCATGCGTGACCACAAGCAAGATCGGCGATTCCGGCGCACGCGCGGAGATGATGTCGAGCCAGTAGCGAAGGCGGCCCTGTTCCCAGCCGTGCCGCGAGTTCCACACGAGGAGGAAGAGCGACCGATTGGTGAGGAAGAACTGGTGGGTGGCGTGGTAGATCTCCTGGCCGCCGAAGTCCCACACGTTCAGCCGCATGTCGACATTGGTTCGTTCCGGGTGTGGGATCGGCAGGTTCACGATCCTGATGCCGTGCGTTGAGGACTCCGCCGGGTCGTACTTGGTTCCTGCCAGGGCCTTGATCAGCGAGGTCTTGCCGACCCCGCCCTCGCCGACGACAAGCAGCTTGGACAACCACAGCGGTTTCGCTCCTTGCCGCCGAGCCTTGAGGAAAGCGATGACGGACCTGGAGCCGCTTGCTGCGATCTCCGGTGGCGGGCTGACGAGGGGATTACCGGCCAGCGTGAGCTCATCGAGGTGAGGGAGGTCGGCGAGCACGTCCGGCAACGACGTGATTCGATTGCCCTGCAGATTCAGGGTTTGGAGCGCGGCCAGGTCAAGAACCTCGTCCGGTAGCGCGGTCAGGTAGTTCCTGGACATGTTCAGATGGCGAAGGCCACGCAGACCGCAGATGCTCTCGGGCAGTTCGGTGAATCGGTTCCCGTCGAGCGTGAGACGTTTCAGATTGGTGAGGTCCGAAATGCTCGTGGGCAGGGTGTGTAGTTTGTTCTCGCCCAGTAACAGGTGGGTCAGCTGCCTGAGCTGGCCGATCCACTCGGGAACCTCCAGCAGGCCGTCGGCAACCACGGCCAGGACCCGAAGAGTTCTGACGCCCGCCAGCCAGGAAGGCAACGCTATTACTCGACAACCGCTGATGTTGAGGATCTCAAGCTTGTCGAGGTTCGAGATGATCGAGGGCACCGTCTCGAAGAAGTTGCCTTGGAGTTCGAGTGCGGCGAGGCGATTCAGCTGCGCGAACCAGATCGGCAGTTCGGTGAGTTCGTTGTTGGCCAGGTCGAGTTCGGCCAAGTTGGTGAGTTCGGCAAGTTCGGGCGGTAGCGTTCGAAGACCCAATCTGCTCAGATCGAGTTCGCGATGGCCGGATCGGCGGGCTTCTTCGATTAGGCTCAGGGCCTCGTCCGACATGTAACCAGCGTCTCAGTCCAGGCGCTGCGCGTTAGCCCGTTTCCTGGTCCGTAACCTGTTTGGAGCAACAGGTACCCTCTACCTCGTGCGAGTTGTCGTATTGGACTACGGGTCGGGGAACCTTCGTTCCGTCGAACGTGCGCTTCAGCGCGTCGGCGCCGACGTCGAGGTCACGGCTGACCGCCATGCGGCGCTCAACGCGGACGGTCTCGTCGTTCCTGGTGTCGGGGCGTTCGCCGCGTGCATGAAGGGCCTGAAGTCCGTCCACGGCCACCGCACGGTCGGCACGCGCCTCGCGGGCGGCCGTCCTGTCCTCGGCATCTGTGTCGGGATGCAGATCTTGTTCGCGCGGGGCATCGAGCACGGCGAGGAGACCGAGGGCTGCGACGAGTGGCCCGGCACGGTCGAGCGCCTCGAGGCTGATGTCGTCCCGCACATGGGATGGAACACGGTCCGCGCCCCCGAGAACACCACGTTGTTCGACGGCTTGGACGCGGACACGAGGTTCTACTTTGTCCACTCGTACGGTGTGCGCAAGTGGGAGCTTCAGCCGTCCGAGACGCTCGCGGCGCCGCTGGTCACCTGGGCGAACCACGGCTGCGATTTTGTCGCAGCCGTGGAGAACGGCGCCTTGTCAGCCACTCAGTTCCACCCGGAGAAGTCCGGCGACGCCGGAGCGCACCTGCTTCGGAACTGGCTCAAGTCTCTATAGGACTCTTGCTCCCGGTGTGGCCGCCCAGACCGGGAAGTTCGGCACACCTGCGTTTGTCACGTTGAACGTGCCGTTGCCGACCGAGAACGCCACCGGGATCGAAGCCCAGCCCGCCACACCGGTCAATGCCAGGTCGATCCGGTTGTCGCCGTTGTAGTCCCGCGCGACGATTTCGATACCGGCCGACGAAGCCCAGGTCGGGAAGTTGGCCACGCCCGCGTTGGTGACGTTGAAGTTGCCGTTCCCGGCCGAGAACGCGACCGGGATGGAGCCCCAGCCGAGGCCGCCGGTCAGCACGATGTCCGCCTGGTTGTCGGCGTTCAGGTCACGGGCCACGATCTTCACGCCCGCTGTCGTCGCCCAGCCGGGGAAGTTCGCGACCCCCGCGTTGGTGACGTTGAAGGTGCCGTTGCCGACCGAGAAGGCCACCGGGATGGAGCCCCAGCCCGCCACGCCGGTCAACGCCAGGTCGGCCCGGCCGTCGGCGTTGAAGTCACCCGACAGCAGTTTCACGTTCGGGGTCGACGCCCAGGTGGGGAAGTTCGGCACGCCCGCGTTGGTGACGTTGAAGTTGCCGTTGCCCACGGAGAAGGCCACCGGGATGGAGCCCCACCCGGTCACGCCGGTCAACGCCAGGTCGGTGCGGTTGTCGGCGTTGAAGTCCTTCGCGACGACCTTCACGTTCGGGCTGGACGCCCAGGTCGGGAAGTTGGCCACGCCCGCGTTGGTGACGGTGAAGTTCCCGTCGCCGTTGGAGAACGCGACCGGGATCGAGGCCCAGCCGTTGCCACCGGTCAGTGCGATGTCGGTCCTGCCGTCGGCGTTGAAGTCGCCCGTGACGATCTTGACGCCCGGTGTGGTCGCCCAGCCGGGGAAGTTCGCGACCCCCGCGTTGGTGATGGTGAAGTTCCCGTCGCCGTTGGAGAAGGCCACCGGGATCGACGCCCAGCCGCCGACACCGGTCAGCGCCGAATCGGTCCGCCCGTCGCCGTTGAAGTCACCCGACAGGATCTGCACGCCCGGCGACGCCGACCAAGCCGCGAAGTTCGTCACGCCCGCGTTGGTGACGTTGAAGTTGCCGTTGCCCGCCGAGAACGCGACCGGGATGGAGCCCCAACCGGGGACGCCGTTCAGCGCGAGGTCGTCGCGGTTGTCCTTGTTGTAGTCCGCGTCATGGTCGGTGACACCGCTCGGGAGTCGGGTGTTCAGCAACGCGTTCGGCGAGCCAGCCGGGTCACCGACGGCACCCTGCGTCGCGTTGGCCGCGAGGGCGGCGCCAACGAGACCCGGTGTGTCGTAAGGATGTTCGGCCAGCCACAGCGCCGCGGCACCGGCGACGTGCGGGCTGGCCATCGAGGTGCCCTGCATGCTGGTGCTGGCGGTGTCGGAGGTGTGGTGCGACGAGACGATGCCGACGCCCGGAGCGAAGATGTCGGTGCAGGAGCCCCAGTTGGAGAAGGCGGCCCGGCGGTCGTTGGTGTCGGTCGCGTTCACCGTGATCGCCTCGGCGACCCGGGCGGGCGACCAGTTGCAGGCGTCCTGGTTGGCGTTGGCCGACGCGACCGCGTAGGTCACGCCTGAGCCGATGGAGTTGCGAACGGCCTGGTCCACGGCCGCGTTCGCGCCGCCGCCCAGGCTCATGTTGGCGACCGCGGGCTTGACGGCGTTGCGCGTCACCCAGTCGACGCCGCTGATCACGCCCTCCCACGAGCCGTTACCGCTGCAGTCGAGCACCTTCACCGCGACCAGGTTCACACTCTTGGCCACGCCGTACTCGGTGCCGCCGACCGTGCCCGCGACGTGCGTGCCGTGGCCGTGGCAATCGGTGTTGTTGGCGTCGACCGTGTTGGTTCCCCAGGTCGCGCGGCCACCGAAAGTGGTGTGCGAAATCCTGATCCCGGTGTCGATGACGTAGGCGCGGACGTTTGATGCCGCTGTTTCGAAAACGTACCTGTTGTCCCTGGCGACCTGTCGTTGGTCAACTCGGTCGATTCCCCAGGACGGCGGACTGGGCTGGGAGTCCTGAATGGTGACGCGACCATTTTGCTGAACATACGAAACCGCCGGGTCGGCGGCGATCTTGGCGGCCTGCGTTGCGTTCATCCGCGCGGCGAATCCGTTCAGCGCGTTGTGCCAGCTTGAGGTGACTGTGCCGCCGTACCTGGCGGTCAGCGTGCCCGCGGTGCTGACACGGTTATCTTTCAGCACCACGATGTAGCTGTCCGGAATCGCATCGGAAACGGACTGAATGGCGGCTGTCTGAGCCGACGCGGCCGGTGCGGTGAAGGCGGCAGCCGCAGCGGCGCAGGCTACCGTTGTCGTCAATATTCTGCCAAGGCCAAATGGTCTGGATAAACGCATGTACATCCACTCTCAATCGTTGGAGGAGCGAGCATGCGATTACCGATGGTGGTCATTGGATCTTGACGCGGATAGCGGTAAAAATTCACATGGAGAGTGGACGTAACAGTTTGCCGTAGCCCGATGGCGCGGGAATCGGGCGCGATCGGGCGCCCGAAAGTGGCCAAGTAGAGTCTTGGCCGTGACTCTGACGCTGCTGCCCGCTGTCGACGTGGTCGACGGCAAAGCCGTCCGCCTCGTGCAGGGCGAGGCCGGTACCGAGACCGGTTACGGTGATCCGCTGGAGGCCGCCTTGGCCTGGCAGCGTGACGGCGCGGAGTGGATCCATCTGGTCGACCTGGACGCGGCCTTCGGCCGGGGGAACAACCGCGAGCTGATCGCTCGGATGGTCGGCGAGCTGGACATCCAGGTGGAGTTGGGCGGCGGGATCAGGGACAACGAGTCGTTGAAGGCGGCGTTGGCCACGGGGTGTCGTCGGGTGAACCTGGGTACGGCGGCGCTGGAGGATCCGGAGTGGTGCGCCCAGGCGATCGCGGAGTACGGCGACAAGATCGCCGTGGGTCTGGATGTGCGGATCACTGAGGCCGGGCACCGGTTGGCGGCGCGTGGCTGGACTCAGGACGGCGGCGACCTGTGGGACGTGCTGGACCGGTTGGACCGGGACGGCTGCAGCCGTTACGTGGTCACTGACGTGAGCAAGGACGGCACGTTGCAGGGGCCGAACCTGGACCTGTTGGGCGAGATCTGTGCCCGGACGGACGCCCCGATCGTCGCTTCCGGTGGGGTTTCCTCTGTGGATGACCTGGTGGCGATTGCCCGGCTGGAGCAGGACGGCGTCGAAGGCGCGATCATCGGCAAGGCCTTGTACGCCGGTGCTTTCACCCTGCCGGAAGCCCTCGCCGCAACCCGCTGACTTACACGACGAGATCGCCGAGGTCGACCGTCATGGCGAAAGGATCCGTGACGGTCATCATGCCCGCGCTCATGCCTGCGGACGCGTACACGCCGGTTGTGGGGTCGAGTCGGTAGCGGAACACAGCCAGCTTCGGGGCATCGTCGGCTTCGTTCTCGATTCGCCAGAAGTGCTCGATTCCGGCCGACGCGTACTCGGCTGGCTTGTCGGTCTGGTCCGCGGTGATGGAGCCAGGCGACATGACCTCCACGACGAGGTGGCAGTGCTGGGGTCGAAGCACCTCGTCGTCCGGCAATGCCGAGTCGTAGACGACGACATCGGGCCGCCGGTTGAGCAGTGGCACATCCCGCAGGCGGAGATCCACATCGGTAGCCACAGCAAATGCGCTACCGCAGGTGTCCTCCAGGATGTTCGCGAGCCTGCGCGCGATGAGCTGGTGCAGGCGGCGCGGAGTTGCCTGCACGACAATGGTTCCGTCAACGATCTCGACTTGGCGGCAGACGTCTTCCGGGAGCGTTTCGTAGCGCTCGGCGGTCAGAGGTGGTCGTGGTTCACTGGTTGAGGGCATGGATCAAGGCGTGCCAGGTGTGCTCGGGGAGGACCAGTGCTCCGGCGGCGCGGTTCTTGGTGTCACGAATCCCGACTGAGCCTGCCGCGATGGCGACTTCGACACACGAACCGTCCTCGTGCGTACCGCTGTGACTGGACTTGCGCCACCGAGTGGTTCCAAGATCCATCTTGTCTCATCCTTTGTCGTAGGCGGCTGCCTTTCGGGCCAGGAAATCCACCGATTCGGGTGAGTCCAGCGCCGCCTCCATCAGCGTATCGGTCGCCTGCCGGTACGGGACCACATCTCCTGGATCGTCTATGTAACCGGTTGCCCGCTTGTGCTCCAGGAAGATCAGCGGCCGCGCTTTGGCGAACTCCAGGGTGATGTAGGAGCCGTCTAGTCCGGTGTGTGCGCCGCGTTCGAACGGGATGACGCGGACTTCGACGTTGCGGAGACGGCTCAGGTCCATGATGTGGCGGAGTTGCTCGGCCATGACCCGCGGGCCGCCGACGGGCCTGCTGAGTGCGGCTTCGTCGATGATTGTGAGGCAGTACGGAGGCTGCAACCGAGTGAGGACCCGCTGGCGTTCGAGGCGGTTCGAGATTCTTCTTTCCGCGATCTGGCTTGGTACTTGAGCGGCTGCCATCAGGGCACGAGTGTAGTCGGCTGTCTGCATCAGGCCTGGAATGCGCAGCATGGAGACATCGATGATCCTGGTTGCCTCGGCCTCGAACCTGATCAAATTGCGGAGATGTTTCGGGGTGGTGGCGCGGCTCGCCACCCACCAGTCCGGGAGGGCGGTCTCCCTTGACATGGCGAGTACTCGTTCTCGTTCCTTGCCTGTCACGCCATAGATCGCCAGCAGTGCCGACGTCTCCTCGGGGCCGATCACCCGGTTGCCGAGTTCCATCCGGTTGAGCGTCGCTGCCGACATCCCGACGCGCTTGGCGGCATCCCGGGTGTTGAGGCCAGACTCGGCGCGTAGATCCTTCAGTTCGGCCGCGAGACCACGAATCCTTGCTGTACCGCGTTTCATGTTCACCCGCGGATTTCATCGTGTCCGGCGGGGCCCCGCCATTACACGAACGGGCTATCTGTCCCTCCGGGCGGGATCACCCTGTCTGCGGCGGCAAACCGTTGAGAATCGCGGTTTCGATCTGGTCGACCGGTACGCCCGACTCGTCGAGTGTGTCGGTGATCATGCTGTCGCCCACTGCCAGCAGGCCCAGCAGGATGTGCTCGGTTCCGACGTAGTTGTGCCCGAGTCGCAACGCTTCCCGAACGGTCAGCTCGAGGACCTTTTTGGACTGGCCGGAGAACGGGGTGTGTGTGGTCGGCGGGTTCTCGACCGCTGGCCCGAGCTTCTCGCGGGCCTTGTCGACGACGGTCTCGGTCGAGCCGCCCAGTGAGATGATCGACTTCGCCGCCAGGTTGTCCGGTATGGCGAACAGGCCGAGTAGGATGTGGCCGGGCAGGATCTCCGCGTGCCCCAGCCGTTCGGCTTCCTTCTGCGCGGCAACTGTTGCCACTCTTGCCTTGTCGGTGAAACGGGCGAACTGGGAGATGTCCAGTTGCTCGGGCGCGTTGGACGTGAAGCGCTTCTGCGCTGCCTGCTTGGTCACGCCCATGCTCTGTCCGATGTCCGTCCACGACGCACCGGAATGTCTTGCGCGGTCGACGAAGTGGCCGATCAGGTGGTCGGCGATCTCGTCGAGGTGCTGTGCGATCAGCATGGCGTCGGTCAGCCGCTTCAACGGGTCACCGTCCGGGTGCAGTTGTTCCACCGCGTCGATCAGCTCACCGAGGCGGGGAGTTCCGGGATTCGTCATGCGTCAACTGTAGGTTGACGAAATGTGCGACGTCAACCCTTGGTTGACGCTGGAGTGCGGCTGACCACGTCCAGGTACTCGGAAATGGCGTCCCGGTTGCGCGTCAGACACGAGATCCGGGCGGACATCTTGTCGCGCTCCTCGGCCAGCATGGCCAGTGTCTCCGGCAGGGCGTCGTCGAAGTGGATCTGGCGTGGCTTGTTGAGGCACGGCAGGATCTGCTTGATGATCCTGGTCGGCAGGCCCGCGTCGAGCAGGCCGCGGATCTGCAGCACGCGGTCGACGTACCCCTCGTCGTAGTCGCGGTAGCCGTTCGGCAGGCGATCGGCCACGATCAGGCCTTGTTCCTCGTAGTAGCGCAGCAGACGGCTGGGTGTGTCGGTGTGGACCGGAAACTGCCGCTACGAGCGCTGATCGCGTTGACCACAGCGGCTTTCATCACCATTGTGACCGAGGCCCTGCCCGCCGGTCTGCTCACCGGGATGAGCGCCGACCTGGCTGTGAGCGAGTCCGCGATGGGCCAGTCGGTGACCGTCTACGCCATCGCGACCGCGCTGGCCGCGATCCCCCTGCACTTGCTCACCGCGCACTGGCGGCGCAAACCCCTACTGTTGACAGCGATCATCGGATTCGCGGTCGCCAACACCGTCACGGTCTTCTCGTCGAGTTACGCGCTCACCATGGTCGGGCGGTTCGTCGCCGGAGTCGCGGCGGGCATCGTGTGGTCGCTGATCGCCGGGTACGCGCGTCGGCTGGCGCCGGAAGGCCAGCAGGGCAAGGCGATGGCCATTGTGATGGCCGGTATTCCGATCGCGCTGTCGCTCGGCGTACCCGCGGGCACCTTCCTCGGTGGCCTGGTCGGCTGGCGGGTGACGTTCGCGACCGTCTCCGGGATCGCCGCGGTGCTGATCGTGTGGATCGCCGCGATGGTTCCCGACCACCCCGGGCACCAGGGCGGGGAGCGTGTGTCGTTCCGTCGGACGCTCGCGATTCCTGGTGTGGCACCGACCTTGTTCGTTGTCGTGGCGTTCGTTTTGGCGCACAACGTGCTCTACACCTACATCGCGCCGTTCCTGAACTACGCGGGCGGGGACGTGGACCTGGTGCTGCTGTTGCTCGGGGCCGCGTCGATGGCGGGCATCTGGATCGTCGGTGTGCACATCGACCGCAGGCCGCGGCTCCTGCTGATCGCCAGCACGGTCCTGGTGGCGGTCGCGGCCGTCGGGTCGACGGGAAGTCCCTATGTGGCGGTGGCCCTGCTGGCGCCGGTGCTCGTGGTCGCGCTGGTGAGGCTTGACGCGAGGGTCCCGCAGGGTCAGAATTAAACACATGGTTAATTCGTTGGTCGTCGACGTCGATGGCCTGACCGTGCGGCGGGGCGGCAGGCCTGTGCTGCGCGGGGTGGGTTTCCGGGTCGAGCGCGGGTCGGTGACCGGGCTGCTGGGGCCGAGCGGGTGCGGCAAGTCGACCTTGATGCGGGCGGTCGTGGGCGCACAGATCGTCGAGTCGGGCACGGTCACCGTGCTCGGCCTGCCCGCGGGCGATCCGGGATTGCGTGACCGCGTCGGCTACGCCACCCAGAATCCGGCCCTCTACGGCGACCTGACCGTCACGGAAGCGTTGCGTTACTTCGCTTCCGTGCTCAAGGCGCCGCGTTCGGACGTGCGGCGCGTGATCGACGAGGTCGGCTTGGTCGACCACGCCAAAGCGATGGTCGGGCAGCTGTCCGGCGGGCAGCGCAGCAGGGCGAGCCTGGCCGTCGCCCTGCTCGGCAAACCCGAACTGCTGGTGCTGGACGAGCCGACGGTCGGCCTCGATCCCGTGCTGCGTGAGGAGCTGTGGGCGCTGTTCCACAGCCTCGCGGCCCGGGGAGTGACGCTGCTGGTCTCCAGTCACGTGATGGACGAAGCCGCGCGCTGTCAACGTTTGCTGCTCATGCGGGAAGGCCGGATCCTCGCCGACGACACGCCGGAAGGCCTGCGGACAAGGACCGACACCGTCGACGTGGAACGCGCGTTCCTCAAACTGATCAGGGAAGCCGTATGAGCACTACACGCCGGATCCTGGCCCAGCTCAGGCACGATCCTCGTACGGTGGCGATGCTACTGCTTCTGCCGTCGCTGCTGATGGCGTTGCTGCGCTTCGTGTTCAACTCCGAGCAGGCGTTCAGCCGGGCCGCGCCCGCGTTGCTCGGCGTGTTCCCGTTCATCATCATGTTCATGATCGCCTCGATCACCACGTTGCGGGAGCGCACGAGCGGGACGCTGGAACGGCTGATGACCATGCCGATCGGCAAGTTCGGCCTGCTTTCCGGGTATGCCATGGCTTTCGGCGTCGTCGCGGTGTTCCAGGTGTCGATCGCGACACTGGTCTCGCTGTGGTGGCTCGGGCTGGACATCGTCGGTCCACTGTGGATCCTGCTGGTGATCGCGGTGCTCGACGCGCTGCTCGGGATGGCGCTCGGTCTGTTCGTCAGCGCCTTCGCGCGCACCGAGTTCCAGGCCATGCAGTTCATGCCGTTGTTCGTGATGCCACAGATCCTCTTGTGTGGACTGTTCGTTCCGCGTGGCGAAATGGCCGGTCTGCTGAACTGGCTGTCGGACGTGATGCCGTTGTCCTACGCGGTGCAGGCGCTCACACACGTCACCCGGTCCGCTGATCTCACCGGCTCGTTGGCGCGGGATCTTGTGGTCATCGGCGGTAGCGCACTGTTGGCGCTGGTCCTGGGCGCGGCTACGCTCCGTAGGCGTACACCTTAGGTATTCTGGGCTAAGTGACACCACTGATCACGGCCGTGAGCCGCAGCGCGGAGTACACGTTCACCAAACCCAACACCGACAGCATCACGCTGCTCGAAGGGCTGGGCATCGAAGGGGACGTCCACCAGGGCGTGACCGTCAAGCACCGGTCACGCGTCGCCCGCGACCCGAACCAGCCCAACCTGCGTCAGGTCCACCTGATCCACGCCGAGCTGTTCGAGGAGTTCGAGGCCGCCGGATTCACCGTGGCCGCCGGGCAGATCGGCGAGAACGTGACCACGCGCGGTATCGACCTGCTCGGCCTGCCCACCGGTACCCGGCTGCACCTCGGCGCCGAGGCGATCGTGGAGGTGACCGGTCTGCGCAACCCGTGCACGCAGATCGATCTTTTCCAGAAGGGCCTGCTCAAGGAGACGCTCGACCGCGACGAGGACGGCAACCTGATCCGCAAGGCCGGGGTGATGTCCGTCGTGCTCACCGGCGGTGTGGTCCGTCCGGGCGACGAGATCCGTGTCGAACTGCCCGCCGAACCGCACGAACCACTGAGGCCCGTCTAACCTGACCAGTGTGGACGCCGAACTGGCCAGGTTGGCCGACAGCAAGTACGTGCTGGTCACGACCTTCCGCAAGGACGGGTCCAAGGTGCCGACGCCGGTCTGGTCGGCCCGCGACGGCGACGAGCTGATCTTCTGGACCCGCGCGGACTCCGCCAAGGTGAAGCGTTTGCGCCGCAACCAGGACGTCGAACTGGCCGAGTGCGACGTGCGCGGCAATCCCAAGAGCGAACCGATCACCGGGGTGGCGAGGTTGCTTGACGCGGCCGAGACGGACCGGATGCGCGGCGTGATGGCCCGCAAGTACGGCCCGAGCGGCTGGCTGGTGATCTACATGAGCAAGCTGTTCCGTGGCGCCAAGGGCACCATCTGCTACGCGGTGACGTCGCCCGAGTCCACGTAGGACTGGATGACCGGCGCGACCGTGGCGACGACCTCCTCCACGTCCGCACCCGCCAGCGGCTCGATCTGGATGACGTAGCGGAACAGGGCGAGGCCGACCATGTGCGAGGCCGCCGCGGCCAGTCGCAGTTGCGGCACGCCCAGCCCGGCGGCCACGGGCGCGAGGACCTGGCGTTCGATGAACTGCTTGAGCAGCCGTGCGGCCTGCTCGTTCGTGGTGACCGTGCGCATCATCGCCAGGAACGGCGCCCTGGTCTCCGGGTCGCCCCACACGCTCAGGAACAGCCGCACGATCCGCTCGCCGAACTGCGAGCGCGGCCCGTCGACCAGCCTCGGCACGACCTCCGCCGGATCGATCGGCAGTTGCAGCGCGGCCACGAACACGCGCTCCTTCGAGCCGAAGTAGTGGTGCACCAGCGCCGGGTTCACCTCTGCCTGCGCCGCGATGCCCCGGATGGTGGCACCGTCGTAGCCGAGCTCGGCGAACTGGTCCCTGGCCGCGGCGAGGATCAGCTCGCGGGTCTCGGTCTGCCCGGGTCGGCGTCCGGCGCGTGCCATGCCTTCCAGCCTGCCACGTAGTCTTTCCGCCATGGCTGTCGCGGTACGTGTGATCCCGTGTCTGGATGTGGACGCCGGGCGGGTGGTCAAGGGCGTCAACTTCACGGACCTGGTCGACGCCGGTGACCCGGTCGAACTGGCCGCCGCCTACGACGCCGAGGGCGCCGACGAGCTGACCTTCCTGGACGTCACCGCGTCCTCATCGGACCGCGAGACCACCTTCGACGTGGTCCGCCGCACGGCCGAGCAGGTCTTCATCCCGCTGACCGTCGGCGGCGGCGTGCGCACGGTCGACGACATCGACCGGCTGCTGCGCGCGGGCGCCGACAAGGTCAGCATCAACACCGCCGGGATCCTGCGGCCCGAGTTGCTGCGGGAGGCGTCCCAACGCTTCGGTGCCCAGTGCATCGTGCTCTCGGTGGACGCCCGGCGCGCGGGCGACGGCTTCGAGGTGACCACGCACGGCGGCAAGCAGGGCACCGGCATCGACGCAGTCGAATGGGCGGCCAAGGGCCAGGAACTGGGAGTCGGCGAGATCCTGCTCAACTCGATGGACGCGGACGGCACCAAGGCCGGGTTCGACATCGAGCTGATCGAGCGCGTCCGCGCGGTCGTCGACGTGCCGCTGATCGCCAGCGGCGGCGCGGGGGACCTGTCCCACTTCGCCCCGGCGGTCGCTGCGGGAGCGGACGCCGTGCTCGCGGCCAGCGTCTTCCACTTCGGACAGTTGCGGATCGGTGAGGTCAAGGACGCCATGCGGGCGGACGGGATCGTGGTCCGATGAACGCGCCGACTGAGATCAAGGTCCCGCTGGCGGTCATCGGCCTCGGCGCGGTGCTGTTCGTGGTGGTCGCGCTGCTGTGGGACACCGAGAACCTCCGGCTCCCGATCGGGACCGGGATCGTCGCGGTCGCCGTGTGCGTCGGCCTGTTCATGCGGTTGCGGTTCGTCCGCGTGGTCACGCTCGTCGTGGTCAGCGTGTTCGCGCTCATCCACCTGCTGATCGCGTTGTCCGACGGCGCGCCGGGGTGGGTACGCGCGGTGTCCGGCCTGCTCACCGCCGCATACCTCTACTCGGCTGTGCTGGTGAACACCGAACCCGCGCGGGACTACCTGGAGCAGCGATGAGCCTCGACCCGAAGATCGCCGCGCGCCTCAAACGCAACTCCGACGGTCTCGTCTGCGCGGTCGCCCAGCAGCGCGGCACGGGCGAGGTGCTGATGGTGGCGTGGATGAACGACGAGGCCCTCGATCTGACACTGACCACCCGTAAGGGCACCTACTTCTCCCGCAGCCGCCAGCGCCTGTGGATCAAGGGCGAGACGTCCGGGCATGTGCAGCGCGTGCACGAGGTCCGGCTGGACTGCGACGGGGACACCGTGCTGCTGGTCGTCGACCAGGAAGGCGCGGCCTGTCACACGGGCGACCGCACCTGCTTCGACGCCGACATCCTCCTCGCCGACTAGACCCCGCCCCCTCCACTAGCCCCCTGTGCAACGAAGGCCACCTTGGTTGCGGGAAGCGCAACGAAGGCCACCTTGGTTGCACGAGACAGCTCGGCGGAGGCGGTTTTTGGCGCGTCGCGTCCCATGCAACGAAGGTGGCCTTTGGTGCGTTCCGCGCAACGAAGGCCGCCTTGGTTGCGGGGGTAGGCGCGGGGATGGGCTCAGCCGATGTCGCCGGTGAAGTAGCGCTGGATGGTCGGGCCGACCGCGGCGACCATGGTGTCGATGTCGTTGGTCGCCAACGGCTCGAACTTCGTGACGTAACGCACCATGCCCATGCCGATCAGCTGGCTGGCGACCAGGGTGGCGCGGAACATGGCGTTGTCGGCGCCGGTCTTCGCGGCCACCCGCATGAAGATCTGCTTGAGGAAGATGTCCCGCATGCCCTGCACGGCCATCTCCTGGCTGGCGATGCTGCGCACCAGCGCGGAGAACTGGCCGCCTCCGGTGGAGTCCCAGATCGTCAGGAACCGGTGGACGATCCGCTCGCCGAGGGTGTTCACGTCGCCGTCGGAGATCTCGTTGGCGAACACGATCGGGTCAACCGGCAGTTGCAGCACGGCCTGGCCGAACAGGCCCTCCTTGCCACCGAACCAGTGGTTGACCATCGCCGGGTCGACGCCCGCGCGTTTGGCGATCGCACGGACCGTCGCGCCCTCGTACCCCTGCTCGATGAACACCGCTCGTGCGGCCTCGACCAGCGCGTTCTTCGTGTCGGCGCCCGCTGGCCGCCGTCCGCGCCGTTTCCCGTCCTGCTCAGCGCTCGTTGTCACGTCACCCATCATCGCCTGACATACCAAATTGTTCAACATATGCTGAATTCGAGGGCAGGGGGCAAACCCCGTCGTCAGCGGTCCGGCCCGCCCGGCAGAATGACCGGTATGGCCAGCGTGATCGGATCGGATCTGCCCGTGCACACCGGGATGGGCGCGATCAGCCCCTCCAGGGAGCAGTTTCACGCCCTCGCCCGCGATCGGCGGGTGATTCCGGTCACCCGCAAGCTCCTGGCGGACGCCGAGACCCCGGTCGGCGTGTACCGCAAGCTCGCGGGCGACCGGACCGGGACCTTCCTGCTCGAGTCCGCCGAGAACGGCCGGTCTTGGTCACGGTGGTCGTTCGTCGGCGCCCACTGCGCGGCCTGGCTGACGTCCAAGGACGGCAAGGCCACCTGGGCCGGCAAGGTCCCCGACGGCCTCAACGGCAACGGGGACCCGCTGGAAGCACTGCGGGAGACGTTCCGGCTGCTGCACACCGAGCCGCTGCCCGGCCTGCCGCCGCTGACCGGCGGGATGGTCGGCTACATCGGCTACGACACGGTCCGGCGCCTGGAACGGCTGCCCGAGCTGGCCGAGGACGACCTCAACATCCCCGAGCTGGTGATGATGATGGCGACCGACCTGGCCGCGCTCGATCACCACGAAGGCACGATCACCCTCATCGCCAACGCCGTGAACTGGGACGACTCGCCCCAGCGGGTCGACGAGGCCTACGACGACGCGGTCGAGCGGCTCAACCGGATGTCCGCGGACCTGTACACGACGGCCCCGCCGACGGCGATGGTGTTCGAGCGCCCCAAGCCGGAGTTCCTCCGCCGCCGGACCCGCGAGGAGTTCGGCGCGGCCGTCGAGACGGCCAAGGAGGCGATCCGGGCCGGTGAGGCGTTCCAGATCGTGGTGTCGCAACGGTTCGAGATGCCCATCGAGGCGGACTCGCTGGACGTGTACCGGATCCTGCGGACCACCAACCCGAGCCCGTACATGTACCTGCTGCGGCTGGACGGCTTCGACATCGTCGGATCCAGTCCGGAGGCGCTGGTCACGGTCAGGGACGGCGTGGTGACCACGCACCCGATCGCGGGCACGCGCTGGCGCGGGGTGGACGCGGACGAGGACGCCATCCTGGAGAAGGACCTGCTGGCCGACGAGAAGGAACGCGCCGAGCACGTGATGCTCGTCGACCTCGGCCGCAACGACCTCGGCCGCGTATGCGAGCCTGGATCCGTGCACGTCGTCGACTTCTTCCGAGTCGAGCGCTACAGCCACGTGATGCACATCGTGTCGACCGTGACCGGCAAGCTCGCGGCAGGCAAGACGGCGTTCGACGCGGTCACGGCCTGTTTCCCGGCCGGAACACTGTCCGGGGCGCCCAAGCCGCGTGCGATGGAGCTGATCGAGCAGCTGGAACCGACCCGGCGCGGCCTCTACGGCGGTGTGGTCGGCTATCTCGACTTCGCGGGCAACGCCGACACCGCGATCGCCATCCGGACCGCGCTGGTCCAGAACGGCGTGGCATACGTGCAGGCAGGCGCCGGAATCGTGGCCGACTCCAACCCGGCGGCCGAGGACGACGAGTGCCAGAACAAGGCAGGCGCGGTGCTGTCGGCGATCGCGATGGCCGAGACGGTCAGGCCGGCCGCCAATGGCTGAGCACCCGAACCCGAGTCGTCCACTATGGATCGTGACGGTCCTGCTGCTGGTCGCGTCGGCCGCGTTGTGGGGCGCGTCGCGGCTGAAGTGGTCGGCGGAACTGACAGGTTCCGAACAGGTGAGCGCGCTGGTTCCGTTGGCGTTGATCTACTTGGCCGGTATCGCCGGTGTGCTGGCCACCAGCGGCTGGCCACGCAGGCTGGTCGGGGTGTTGTTGGCGCTGACGGGTTTCGCGGCTTGTTGGCTCGCGGTCAACGGCGCCTTCGATCACGCGCAAGGGCTCCCGGCCCGCGGGCTCGCCCTGCTCGGCGGGCTCGTGGTGGTCGGCAGCGGCGTGCTGCTGGTCCGCTCCGGCCACCGGATGCCGAGGCTCGGCGCGAAGTACCAGGCGCCGGTTTCCGCCAGAAGTGCCAAGGAACCAGCGGGTGAGCGGGAGATGTGGCGTGCCCTCTCCGAGGGGGACGACCCTACTTTGTGAGATCTGTCGCGCAATCGTTGCGTCGCCGGGCGCATGCTATGTGTGCACGGACGACCCGGTGCCCTGTCGAGAACCAGCGCGGGGTTAGCATCAGTGCGGCGGGAAGGGGCAAACGCGGTGAGCGTTCTCGAGTCGATAATCGACGGTGTGCGCGAGGATCTCGCGGCCCGCGAAGCAAGGCTTCCATTTGAGGTCCTCAAGGAGCAGGCGGCGAAGGTGGCGCCGCCGAAGGACGCGGTGAGCGCGCTGCGTTCCTCGGACGTCGGCGTGATCGCGGAGGTCAAGCGCCGCAGCCCGTCCAAGGGCGACCTGGCCGACATCCCGGATCCGGCCGAACTGGCCAAGGACTATGAGGCAGCCGGTGCGCGGGTGATCAGCGTGCTGACCGAGCAGCGCCGCTTCGGCGGCTCGCTGGCGGACTTCGACGCGGTCCGCGCGGTGGTGGACGTTCCGTTGCTGCGCAAGGATTTCGTTGTCAGCCCGTACCAGGTGCACGAGGCGCGGCTGCACGGCGCCGACCTGGTGCTGTTGATCGTGGCGGCGCTGGAGCAGAACACGTTGGTCGGCCTGCTCGACCGGGTCGAGTCGCTCGGCATGACCGCGCTGGTGGAGGTGCACACCGCCGAGGAGGCCGACCGCGCGCTGGAGGCCGGTGCGTCCGTGATCGGCGTCAACGCCCGTGACCTGCACACTCTCCAGGTCGACCGCGAGGTCTTCACCCGGATCGCCCCGGGACTGCCGTTCGAGACGGTCAAGATCGCCGAGTCCGGTGTCCGCGGCCCCGGTGACCTGATGGCGTACGCCGGTGCCGGTGCCGACGCGGTGCTGGTCGGCGAGGGCCTCGTGGCCAGCGGCGACCCCAAGGCGGCGCTGACCAAGCTGGTCACGGCCGGTTCGCACCCCGCGTGCCCAAGGCCGTCCCGATGAGCGACGAGAACGGGCACGAACACGACACGCACGACCCGGACGAGCGCGGCTACTTCGGCGCGTTCGGCGGCCGGTTCATCCCGGAGGCGCTGATCCCGGCGCTGGACGAGCTGGAAGCCGAGTACGACAAGGCGCGGACGGACCCCGAGTTCGTCGACGAGCTGCTGCGGCTGCTGCGTGACTACGCGGGCCGTCCCTCGCTGCTGACCGAGGCGCCCCGGTTCGCCAAGCACGCGGGCGGGGCGCAGATCTGGCTCAAGCGCGAGGACCTCAACCACACCGGCTCCCACAAGATCAACAATGTGCTGGGCCAGGCGTTGCTCACCAAACGGATGGGCAAGAAGCGCGTCATCGCGGAGACCGGCGCCGGCCAGCACGGCGTGGCCACCGCGACCGCGTGCGCGTTGCTGGACCTCGACTGCGTCGTCTACATGGGCGAGGTCGACACCGAGCGCCAGGCGTTGAACGTGGCCAGGATGAAGCTGCTCGGCGCCGAGGTCATCCCGGTGAAGACCGGCTCGCGCACCCTCAAGGACGCCATCAACGAGGCGCTGCGCGACTGGGTGACCAACGTGGACAGCACCCACTACCTGCTCGGCACGGCGGCGGCTTCGCACCCGTTCCCGCTGATGGTGCGCAACTTCCACCGGATCATCGGCATCGAGGCGCGCGCCCAGATGCTGGAGAAGGCCGGACGGCTGCCGGACGCGGTCTCCGCGTGTGTCGGCGGCGGCTCCAACGCGATCGGCATCTTCCACGGTTTCATCGACGACAAGGACGTCCGCCTGGTCGGCTTCGAGCCCGGCGGGCACGGCATCGAGTCCGGTGAGCACGGCGCCACGCTGTCCGAGGGCAGCCCGGGGCTGCTGCACGGCTCGCGCTCGTACCTGCTGCAGGACGACGACGGCCAGATCATCGAGGCGTACTCGATCTCGGCCGGTCTGGACTACCCGGGCGTCGGCCCGGAGCACTCGCACCTGAAGGACACCGGCCGCGCCGAGTACTACTCGGTGACCGACGCCGAGGCGATGGAAGCCTTCCAGCTGCTGTCGCGCACCGAGGGCATCATCCCGGCGATCGAGTCGTCGCACGCGCTGGCCGGGGCGATCAAGCTCGGCAAGGAACTGGGCGAGGACGGCGTGATCCTGGTGAGCCTGTCCGGCAGGGGCGACAAGGACATGGACACCGCGGCCACGTTCTTCGGCCTGGTGGAGGGGGACTCCTGATGGGCAGGCTCGACACGCTGTTCGCGGCCACCCGCGCGGAGAACCGCGCCGCGCTGGTCGGCTACCTCCCGGCCGGATACCCGACGGTGGACGGCTCGGCCGAAGTGCTCACCGCCATGGTCGAGTCCGGCTGCGACATCGTCGAGGTCGGCCTGCCGTTCTCCGACCCGGTGATGGACGGCCCGACCATCCAGCAGGCCGCCGAGCAGGCGCTGAGCGGCGGATTCCGCGTACGGGACGTCTTCCGTGTCGTGGAGAAGGTGGCCTCCGCCGGTGGCCACGCCGTCGTCATGACGTACTGGAACCCGGTGTACCGCTACGGCGTGGACGCGTTCGCGCGTGACCTCGCCGCCGCCGGTGGCCTGGGCATCATCACGCCGGACCTGATCGTCGACGAGGCCGACGAGTGGATCGCCGCGTCCGACGAGCACGGTCTCGACCGGATCTTCCTGGTCGCGCCCGCGTCCACCGAGGAACGGATCGTCCGCACCGTCGCCAAGTCGAGCGGATTCCTCTACGCCGCATCGGTCATGGGCGTCACCGGCGCGCGGGACTCGGTCAGCAACGCGGCGCCGGATCTGGTCGAGCGCGTCCGCGTGCACACCGACATGCCCATTGGCGTGGGCCTCGGCGTGCGGTCCGGCGCGCAGGCGGCCGAGATCGCGGCCTACGCGGACGCGGTGATCGTCGGTTCGGCGTTCGTGAGCAGGGCTGGCGAAGGCGTCGCCGAGGTCCGTACGTTGGCCGACGAACTGGCCCACGGTGTCCGCTCCCGCGTCGCCGCAGGTCAGACCTCCTGACTCCGTCACTCGCCAGGGTGCTATACGGCCCGTTCGGGCGAGGCGTTACCGTGTGCCCTCGTGACCGGTGCGACAGTCTTCCTGGCTAACATCCCCAGCCCCGACCGGGGCGTGTGGGAGATCGGCCCGATCCCGATCCGCGCGTACGCGATCTTCATCATCATCGGGATCATCGTGGCGATCTGGTGGGGCGAGAAACGCCTGCAGGCCAGGGGCGGGCGCCCCGGCGAGGTCGTGGACATCGCGGTGTACGCGGTGCCGTTCGGCCTGATCGGTGGCCGGCTGTACCACGTGATGACCGACTACCACCGGTACTTCGGCGAGGGCAAGAACCCGATCGAGGCGCTGTACATCTGGCAGGGCGGACTCGGCATCTGGGGCGCGATCGCGCTCGGTGCCGTCGGCGCCTGGCTGGGCTGCAAGCGCAAGGGCATCCCGCTGCCGGTGTTCGCCGACGCGGTCGCGCCCGGCATCGTCGTCGCACAGGCGATCGGCCGGATCGGCAACTACTTCAACCAGGAGCTCTACGGCGGTCCGACGACCCTGCCGTGGGGCCTGGAGATCTACCAGCGCGTCAACCCGGAGACAGGCATCGCCGACCAGCTCTCCGGCGTCGCGGTCGACCACACCCCGATCGCGATCGTGCACCCGACGTTCCTCTACGAGCTGCTGTGGAACCTCGCGGTCGCACTGCTGGTGGTCTACGTCGACAAGAAGATGCGCCTCGGCCACGGCCGCGCGTTCGCTCTCTACGTCGCCGGATACACCCTGGGCCGCACGTGGATCGAGCTGATGCGCACCGACGACGCCACGCTCGTGTTCGGTGTCCGGATCAACGTGTGGGTCTCGATCCTGGTCTTCATCGGCGCGGTCGTGTACTTCATCATGGGCCGCAGCAAGGGCGAACGCGAAGACCTAGCCCTGCTCCGCGGCGACGGCACACCACAGGACCCGGCGCCGATCGAAGTCTCCGAGGACGCGGAAGACGAAGCAGAGGCAAAGGAAGCCGCCGAGGACAAGGAAGCCGAGTCCTCCGACGCCAAGAAGGACGACGAGGAGACCGCCAAGGTCCCCGCGGCGGCGACAGAAGCCAAGGACGACGACGAGGGCGACAAGAAGGACGAGCCCGAGGCCGAGCCCAAGAAGGACTGAACAAGGCAACGGAAACAGCCCGGCGTGATGCCGGGCTGTTTCGCGTTTCCGGCCACTAATGTGTTCCTTGTGGCAGTAGACAACGCGTCGATCACAGTCGACGGCACCGATGACGACCTGCGCTCGCTGGCGAACTGGCTGCGTGACGAGGACGAACTGCGCGGCCGTGTGAAGCTCGAGTCGGCGCCGATCGAAGAAGAACAGATGGGGCCCGTCCTCGACGCGGTCGTCGTCATCCTGACCAGCGCGACCGCGGGAACGCTGATCAGGTCGGTGAAGGACTGGCTGATCGCCAACCGCAACGCCAAGAAAGTCACGCTGAAGCTGACATCCAAGGACGGCGGCAAACTCGAACTGTCCTGCGGCTCAGCCGATGAGGCCGAAACCGCGATGCAGGCGGCCCGCAAGTTCCTCGGCGAGTAACGCCGTTACCGTGCCACGAGACCACGGCCGGTGATGAGGGGAAGGTCGAGCGCGGTCAGCAGTCCGGGCGGGGCCTGCACCACAGCGGGGATGGCGTTGACCAGGCGCATGGCCGTTGTCTTCAGCCCGGCGGTGTTGTGGTCGCCGTCCGCGGCCATCAGCTGCAGGTCCAGTGTCATGGTCGGCTCGCCCGTCACGATCACCCGGTAGCTGCCGTGCCCGATCGGCTGTGGCCAGTCCGGCGCCAGGTCGGCGCGCAGCCGGGTGACGTGTTCGAGGACGCACACGGCTTTCCCGCCCACCTTCCCGTTGACCTCGAACCGAAGCGCGGCAGCTGTCCCGGCTTCGATGGTGCCCGACTTGATCTCGAACGTCTCCGGTGCGGGCACGATCTGGTGGGTGGCGGTGACCTCGTCGAGCGGGATGTCCAGACCGGCCGCGATCTGCCGGACCACGCTGCCCCACGCGAGTTCGAGCACACCGGGCTGCAGCAGCAGCGGGGTGTCGCCCGGTTTTGCGCCGAAACCCATGATGTCGAACAGGACCTTGCGGTTGTCGTACGTCGAGTAGTCCAGGATTTCCTGGCAGCGGACCTCGTCGATCCGTTCGCTGATGCCGGTGAGCACGAGCGGGAGCGCGTCGTTGGCGAAGCCGGGGTCGATCCCGTTGACCCACAGGGAAGCCTGTCCTTCGGACGCGGCGGCCCTGATCGGACCGGTGACCTCGTCGGGCACCACGCCGTCGGGGAACTGCAGGAACACGGGCGAACTCGACACCACGTTGATCCCGGCGCGGAGGATCGTCGCGAGGTCGTCCAACGCCTCGGCCAGCCGGTCGTCGGCCATGGCCGTGTAGATGACACAGTCCGGTTTCAACGCCAGCAACGCCTGCGCGTCGTCGGTCGCCCTGACACCGAGTTCACGGCCGAGACCGGCGAGCTCACCGGCGTCCCTGCCAACCTTGTCCGCGGTGGACACCCACACCCCGGCGAGTTCGGTGTCGGGACGGGCGTCGATGCCCGCGATGGCGTGGCGGCCGACGTTGCCCGTGCTCCACTGGACGACGCGATAGGTCACAAGTCCTCCAAGCCCAGATCGAGGGTGGGCCGCTCGGCGCCACCGTCGACCTCGATCACCTTGCCGGTGACGAACTTCCCGGCCGCACTGGCCAGGTACAGCACGGCCGCGGCGATGTCGTCGGGCTCGCCGACCACGCCGAGTGGGGTGGCCTGCTCCATCTTCGACCGGATCTCGTCGTTCCGCAGCACGATGTCCAGCGCCGATGTGGCGACGGACCCGACGCAGATGGCGTTGACCCGGATCCGAGGTGCGAGGTCGGCGGCGGCGAGCCGGGTGTAGTGCGAGAGCGCTGCTTTCGCTGTGCCGTAGGCGAGGAATCCCCGTCCGGTCAGGCGTGCCATGGCTGAGGAGATGTTGACGATCGACCCGCCGCCGTTCTCCAGCATCAGCGGCACGGCGGCGAGGTTCAGCGCGTGCGCGGTGGCGACGTTGAAGTGGAACGCTTCCCGCAGCGCGGCGGGGGAGGTGTGCAGGAACGGCGCGGGCATCGACCCGCCGACGTTGTTGACCACGATGTCCAGCCGCCCGAACTCGTCCTGCGCGGCGGTGGCCAGCCCGGCGACCGCGTCGAGGTCGCTGAGGTCGGCTTCGACGATCTTGGCCCGTCGGCCGGTGGCCTCGATTCGACCGGCGACGGCCTTGAGCTGGTCAGCGGTTCGGGAGGAGATGACGACGTCGGCACCGGCCTCGGCGAGCGCGACCGCGGTCGCCGCGCCGATTCCCCTCCCGGCACCGGTCACCACGCCGACGAGCCCGTCCACTCGGAATCGGTCGAGGATCATCGGCAAACTGTAACACGTTCTAGTTAGAGAACGCGGATCCTCGCGGCCTGACCGGGCACCTGACGCCATCGCCGAGCGGTCCTCTGGTCGGGCACGTACACAGTCGCGTTCCTGTTGCTCAGTGCGACGGGATCGAGACGAACGATGACGTCGCGGATGTAGAGGGTGGTCAGGTTCGGCAGCGCCGAGAGCACGGACAGATCGTCGACCTTGCGGCAGCTGAGGCTCAGCGTCTCCAGGTCAGTCAGTGCACGCAGGGGCTCGATGGTGGGTATGGAGATATGGCTCAGGTCCAGCGAGGTCAGGCTCTCGAACAGGGTCAGCGGTTCGATGTCCTGCAACCACCAGGTGTTCATGAAGGAGAGTTTTCGCAGCCGAGGCAGTGACTGTCCCAGCAGGGGCAGCCCGCCGTGCGGAGCGTGCCGACCGAAGAGCTTGAGATGGCTCAGGCTGGGCATGCGGCTCAGCGGTTCCCATGGCGACGGCATGGATCTCGGTGTTTCCAAGCTGAGCGTGGCGAGGTTGTCCAGCATGGTGAGTGGGCCGAAGTCCTGGACCTCGCCGAGGCCGTCCAGCCTCAGCTCGACCAGACCAGTCAACTGGCGGACGAACTCGATGTCGTCCAGTCCGTTCAGTTCGATGAGCAGGTGTTTCAGCGACTTCAGCTGTGCCAGGACATCCAGGCCGGTCAACTGGTTGCGTGCCCACAGCGTAAGGAACTCGATGTCGCGCTGATGAGTCAGCGGCGTCAGATCCGCGAACGCGCCCTGCACCCACAACCTGCGGATCGGCGGAAGACCGACAACTGTGTCCAGGCTGTCGACACTCAACTGAAGGATGTCGATGTGGTCGAGGCTGTCAACCTGGCGGCAGGCCGCGAGTTCCGACTTGCTGTTGATGAAGGGGCTCTCGATGAAGTCGTGCAGGTGCGTGACGACCTGGTCGGCGTACTGGGCGGGGTCGAAGTACATGGCCATCTCGACCAGCCGCCGCTGGACACCGGCGGGCGCGGTGCGGGCGAACCGGGCGAGCACCTCCAACGCTTCGTCGTCGCCGATCAGCGCGACCGTTTTGATCATGGCTTTCGCCTGGGCCTCGGTCATGGGCGACAGGTCGTGCGGAACGTGCCGCAGCAGGGGGCGGCCGATCGACGCGAGGGATCGGACTTCGCTGGACCGACGTGGTGGCACCAGGCTCGCCAGGCATTCGTCGATGCGGGCACGGACGTCCACGTCCAGGGGGCCGGAAGTCTCCAGGCAGGCAGCGGTGAGCAGCCGGAGCGTGCGGGCATTGCGCGGTTCCGCGTCCGCACGGTCGAGCAAGCCGGACAGGAGCTCGTGGCGTACTGGTTTGTTGGCGTGGCCCGCCGCGAGGATCACCGTTTCGCGCCACGCGTCGAGATGTGCGCGGTCGATCAGCAGGCCCACATCGCCGTGCTCCGCGGCTTCGGCGGCGGTCAGGTACTCCTGGAAAGTTCGGTGTACGAAGTCGATCCGGTCTGCGGCCGGTTGTCGCACGACCCCGCTGCGCTGGACCAAACTGTCCAAGATGGACTCAGCCTGGTCGGTCGGGAGCGACAAGGTCATCAGCCGCTCGGTCACTCGCTTGACCGCGTCGTCGCGGGTCAGTTCCGTGCGGTTGTTGAGCGACAACCGCCAGGCCAGGTACTGCAGCAGGTGGGTCTTCTTGCGGATGGTCAGCGACGCGTTGTCGTGGACCGGGATGCGCCGTTCGACGTCACGGCGTTCCAGCAACATGTCCAGGGCCGCCGCGTAGATGCCCATGCGGTCGGGCGGCAAGGCGGTGTGTTGATCGAGATTGAGGGCGCAGAGCAGCGTGCACAACAGCGGATTCGTGGCGAGGGTCTGCAGCGGAGTGCTTGTCTCGAGCTTCGCCAGTAGCGCACGTTCGTAGCCAGGCAGTTCATGGTCCTCGCAGGGCAGATGCCCGGCGCCGCGGATGGCTGCGTGCCAGAAGGCGATGAGTTCGCGGATGTCCTGTGGACTCATCCGCTCGAGTGATGCGGACGCGAACTGCTCGTGCTGTAGCCAGGCAGGAGCGGCGGCGCCCGGCCGAGCGGTGATGACGACCCGGTTCTCGGGGTAGGTCTGTAGGAGGTTCCGGATCCACTCCCGCACCGCGTTGCGCTCGGACACGGGAAGCTCGTCGACACCGTCGACCAACAACAGGGCCTGACCGGCGGAGAGCACGCGGTGAACCCACCCCGGCGGCATGAGCGAGCCGAAAGGACAGCTGATGCTGTCCAGGTACTGCTCAGGCTGGGGAAGCTGGGTGCCTGTGTAGCTGCGCAGTCTGACGAAGAAGGGGACGACACCGTTCCAGTGGGCCAGGTCCGCCTTGAAGCCACCACGGGCGGCGGTGGTGGCCAACCACTGCAGGAGCGTGGTCTTGCCGGATCCGGGCTCGCCGACGAGCAGCGTGCGGTCAGCCGCGGCAAGCGCTTGCTCGACGCGGAGCGTGCTCACGTCAGGCAGGTTCTCGTCGGGGATGTCGATGTCGGGCCTGGTGCGCCGGGCATGCGTGGACACAGTCAGGCTGACGTACGCGACGCTCAGCGAGGTCTGCGGCCGGAAGTTTCTCGTGTGCACGCCGAAAAGCTCGATGTGGTCCAGCGCCGTGCTGACGTAGGCCAGATAGCGCTGGAGGAACTCCTCGTCCTGCGCGGTGCCGGTCGGCGCGTCCAACGACCTGACAGGCAAGCGCTCCAGCAACTGTTCGACCTGGCCCCGGAGCTTGGACAGCCGGGCCAACGACTCCGCCACGCCTCGTGGCGTGAACGACCCGAGATGGACGGCGATCTGCGTGTAAATGGTGCAGCACTCGGACAACAGCCGCTCGTACAGCGCCTGCCCGGCGGAGCTCAGCGACTCGGCACCTCGCAGTGATGTCCGCAGGCGGCGGGCGAGCCGGACCGGATCGGCATCGACCTCGAAGAACGCGTCATCCGACAGGTCGGCGGAGGCGAACGCGTCGAGAACGGCCTTGACCACCACCTGGCGTTCGGCGTCCTCCAGCCCGCTCCACTCGCCGGAGCAGAACAGCCCCAGCCGTTCCCCGACGGCGTCGCACATGGCGTCGATCTCACGGGTGAGTTTCCGGCGCTTGTAGTCGTCGACAACGGTGACGTTGACCAGCTCGGACAACGGCCGGGACCGCTGGGCGCGCTGCCGCCGGTCGACGATGACAGCCCGCACCACCGGTTTGACGAGACTCTGGGCCAGCCGTAAAGCGTCGGTCATAACCCGAATCTACTGCTCCGCCGAGCGGCGTTTCGGTACGACCACGGGAGTTCCGTCCGGGCCGGGCAGCACACTCAGCCGCGCGTCGTAGTGCAGGGCGAGTACCTCGGCGTCCAGCACCGCGGCCGGTTCCCCGGCCGCCACGACCTTTCCCTTGTCCAGCAGGGCCAACTGGTCCGCGTACTGGCCCGCCAGTGTCAGGTCGTGCAGCGTCGAGACCACGGTCGTGCCGTCCTCGGTCCGCAACCTTTCGACGAGGTCGAGCAGTGCCTGCGCGTGTCCGATGTCCAGGCCTGTTGTCGGCTCGTCCAACAACAGGATGCCCGTCTGCTGAGCCAGCACCCGTGCCAGGACCGCTCGTTGCCGTTCACCGCCGGACAGTGTGCGAAGCCGCCGTCCCGCCAGCGCCGACAGGTCCAGTCGCTCCAGGACCTGGTTGACCACCGCGAAGTCTCGTGGGCCTTCCCTGGCCAGCGTGCCGAGGTGCGGTGTTCGCCCCAACAGGGCATAGGAACTCACCGACAGGCCGTCCGGCAACAGGGGGACTTGGGGCGAGTAGCCGAATGCCCTCGCGCGTTCCCGCGCGCTCAGGTCCTGTACCGGTTTTCCCTCCCACAGCACCGATCCGGTGCAGGGAACCAGGTTCGCGATCGCCTTGAGCAGAGTGGACTTCCCGGCGCCGTTCGGTCCGATGATGGCCAGCCAGCCGCCGCGCGGCACCGACAGCGACACCTCCGAGACCACCGGCCTGCCGCGGTACCCGGCCGCCACGTCTTTCAGTTCCAGCATGTCAGGACCTGTTCATCCGCAGCACGAGCAGGAAGAAGGGCGCACCGGTGAACGCGGTGATCACGCCGATCGGCAGTTCCGCCGGTGCCAGCACGGTCCGCGCTATCTCGTCGGCCAGGATCAGGAACGTCGCACCGCCCAGCAACGACAAGGGCAGCACGATCCGGTAACTCGCCCCGGCCAGCAACCGGACCACATGGGGCACAACGATTCCGACGAAACCGATCAGCCCGGCGACCGAGACCGCCGCTGCCGTCGCCAGCGAAGCCGCGCCCAGCACGAGCATACGGACACGCGCCGGTCTGATCCCCAGCGAAGCGGCTTCCTCGTCGCCCACGGTCAGGACATCGAGCAGGCGCGCGCACAACCACAGCACCACGCTCGTGACCGCGATGTACGGCAGCGTGAGCAGGACTTCCCGCCAGCCCGTCGTGTTCAGGCCGCCCAGCATCCACGAGTACACGCGTTGGATCGTGTCGATGTGCGCCTGCTGCACGAACGTCTGCACCGCTGTCAGGAACGACGCCACTGCCACACCCGCCAACAGCAGCGTCGCTGTTCCGCGCCCGGCCGACTGGCTCAGCGCCCACGTGAGTCCCACGCCGCCGAGAGCTCCGGCGAACGCGGCCAGCGGCAACGCGATGCTCCACGTTGGCGCGCTCACCACGATGATGGTCGCGCCGAGCCCCGCGCCTGCCGCCGCGCCCAGCAGATACGGATCCGCCAGTGGATTGCGGAACACGCCCTGGAACGCCGCGCCCGAGATCGCCAGCGCCCCGCCGACCAACGCGGCGAGCACCACGCGCGGAGCACGCAGGTACCACAGGATCGCGGCTTCCCGTTCCGACAACGGGGACACTCCGCCGGTCACCTGCGCCCAGATCTCCTGCAGCACTCGCTGGAACCCCAGGTTCGACACACCAAGCAGCAGCGAGCCGAACGCCGTCAACACGAAGACGGCAGCCCCGATGGCCAGCGCACGGCCGGACAGGCCGGGAGCCTTCAGGCCGACGCTCGTTTCACCGCGTCCGACACCTGCTTGACCAGTTCGGTGATCCTCGGCCCCCACCGGGATGCGATGTCGTCGTCCAGCGCGACGATGTTGTTCTTCTGCACTGCCGTCAGCGTCTGCCACTGCGGCCTCGCGCGGACGGTCTCGGCGTTCTGGGCGCAGCATTTGGTGTCCGAAAGGAAGATCAGGTCCGGGTTGGCCTGGAAGAGGGCTTGCTGACCGAGTTGCGGGTAGCCACCGGCCGCGGGCGTGTCCGCCGGGTCGGCCACGTTCACGAGTCCGAACTGGTCGTACACCCGGCCGATGAACGTCGCCGACGTCACCGTGTACATGTCGGGGCCGAGTTCGTGGTAGTACTTCAGCGACTTGCGCGGCGTCTCGTCCACGGTCTTCTTGATCTCGTCCCGCACCTTGCGGACCACGTCGTCGGCCTGCTGGAGCTGGCCGGTTGCCTTGCCGAGCAGTGTCCACTGTGCATACGCCTCGTCGAGCGTCTTCGCTGTGGGCAACAACAACACCGGGATCTTCACCGCCGTCAGCCCGCCGACGACGTCGTTCGCGTCGTTCGCCACCACGACCAGATCGGGATTCTGCTTGGTGATCGCCTCGACGTTCGGCTTGAAACCGGACAGCTGGGTGCGCGGCGCCTCGGCCGGGAAGGTCGACTGGTCGTCCACGGCGGTCACCTGCTTGCCCGCGCCGATCGCGAACAGCACCTCGGTGGCGGTCGGACTCAGCGACACGATCCGCGCCGGTTGACGTTCGATCACGACCTGCTTACCGTCGGGCGCACTCAGCGTCGCCGGAAAGGCCGGTTGGGCGGGTGCGGGCACACCCGCTGGTTGCTCCCTGGTCGCACAGGAGACCAGGGCAAACACGCTCAGTAGTGACAGAAGTGCCGTCGAAAACCGGCGTCCGAAGCTCATTACAGGCACGCTACCAGGTGGTTTGCCGTATTTCGCGGTAACCCGAACGTCGGTTATGCTGAGCTTGACGAACGATGCACGACCGTGGTCGCAGGCACATCGTCCCGATCAGTCAAATCGTTACCTGACCCGGCTGATTTCACTCCGCAAGAGTGTTGTTTGCGTTTCGCGGCTGTTAAGGTCACGTCAACCAAGCGGGCCATCGGCGTCCCGCGCCCAGAAGAAGGAAACACCTGAGCGCGAGGACGACGAGGGAGGTCTGCTCATGATCTTCTCCGCCATCCCGGGTCCCCAGGGCCTGTACGACCCCACCACCGAGGTGGATTCCTGTGGCGTGGCGATGGTTGCCGACATTCTCGGCAGGCGGTCGCACGGCATCGTGTCGGACGGGCTGACAGCACTGGCGAACCTGGAACACCGCGGCGCTGCCGGGGCGGAACCGACCAGCGGCGACGGCGCCGGAATCCTGGTCCAACTTCCCGACCGGCTGCTGCGGGCGGTGGCAGGCATCGAGTTGCCTGAGGCGGGTGAGTACGCGGCCGGGATCGCCTTCCTGCCCGCGGATGCGACCGAACGGGCCGCCGCGACCGAGCAGATCGGCCGGATCGCCGCCGAGGAGAACCTGACTGTGCTGGGCTGGCGTGATGTCCCCGTCGCGCCGGACGCGGCGGACGTCGGCCCGACAGCGCGGTCGGTGATGCCCCACTTCGCCATGCTTTTCGTTGCGGGACTTGAGGACGACGCCGGACGCGTGCCGACGGGCGTCGAGCTCGACCGGCTGGCGTTCTGCCTGCGCAAGCGCGCCGAGCACGAGAGCAGGGTCGCGGGCAACGGCGTCTACTTCGCGTCGCTGTCGTCGCGGACGATCGTCTACAAGGGAATGCTGACCACCGAGCAGCTGCCGAGGTTCTTCACCGACCTGGTCGACGAACGGCTGGAGAGCGCGATCGCGCTGGTGCACAGCCGGTTCTCCACCAACACGTTCCCGTCGTGGCCGCTGGCGCACCCGTTCCGGTTCGTCGCACACAACGGCGAGATCAACACCGTCCGCGGCAACCGCAACCGGATGCGCGCCCGTGAGGCGCTGCTCGAATCCGAGCTCATCCCTGGGGACTTGTCCAGGTTGTACCCGATCGTGGACCCGGACGGCTCGGACTCCGCGTCGTTCGACGAGGTGCTTGAGCTGCTGCACCTGGGCGGCCGCAGCCTGCCGCACGCGGTGTTGATGATGATCCCGGAGGCGTGGGAGAACCACGCCACAATGGACCCTGCCCGCCGCTCGTTCTACCAGTTCCACGCCAGCGTGATGGAGCCGTGGGACGGCCCGGCTTGCGTCACGTTCACCGACGGCGCTGTCGTCGGCGCGGTCCTGGACCGCAACGGCCTGCGTCCCGCGCGCTGGTGGCGCACGGTGGACGACCGTGTCGTGCTCGCCAGCGAGGCCGGTGTGCTGGACGTGCCGCCGGACCAGATCGTGGCCAAGGGCCGCCTTCAGCCGGGCCGGATGTTCCTTGTGGACACCGAGGCGGGCCGGATCGTCGGTGACGACGAGATCAAGTCCGAACTGGCCAACGAGCTGCCGTACGACGAGTGGCTGCACGCCGGTCTGCTGGAGCTGTCGGACCTGCCCAACCGCGAGCACGTCGTGCAGACGCACGAGTCTGTGCTGCGCCGCCAGCTGACCTTCGGCTACACCGAGGAAGAGCTCAAGATCCTGCTCACCCCGATGTCGGTGAAGGGCGCGGAGCCGATCGGCTCGATGGGCACGGACACGCCGCCCGCGGCCCTGTCCAAGCGGCCGAGGCTGCTCTACGACTACTTCAAGCAGAACTTCGCCCAGGTCACCAACCCGCCGCTGGACGCGATCCGCGAGGAACTGGTCACGTCCATGGCCAGGATCATGGGCCCGGAGCAGAACCTGCTCGACCCCGGTCCGCGCACCTGCAGGCACATCCAGCTGCGCTACCCGGTCATCGACAACGATGAACTGGCCAAGCTGATCCACATCAACGACGACGGCGACCTGCCCGGCTTCGCCTGCACCGTCCTGTCCGGACTGTATGAGGTGGACGGCGGAGGCGCGGCGCTTGCCGAGGCGATCGAACGGGTGCGCCGGGAGGCGTCCGAGGCGATCGCGGCCGGTGCCCGCACGCTGGTGCTGTCCGACCGGGACTCCGACCACCGGATGGCGCCGATCCCGTCGCTGCTGCTTGTCTCGGCTGTCCACCACCACCTGGTGCGCACCAAGGAGCGGCTGCGGGTCGCGCTGGTCGTGGAGAGCGGTGACGCCCGCGAGGTGCACCACGTCGCCCTGCTGCTGGGCTACGGTGCCGCGGCGGTGAACCCGTACCTGGCGTTCGAGTCCATCGAGGACTTGATCAGCGGCGGCGCGGTCACCGGCATCGAGCCGAAGGTGGCCATCCGCAACTACGTCGGCGCCCTGGTCAAGGGCGTACTGAAGATCATGTCCAAGATGGGCATCTCGACCGTGGGCGCGTACACCGCCGCCCAGGTCTTCGAGGCTCTCGGCCTGGCCAACGACGTCCTGGCCGAGTACTTCACCGGTACCTCGTCGAAACTCGGCGGCGTCGGGCTGGACGTGATCGCCGAGGAGGCAGCGCTGCGCCATCGCCGCGCCCACCCGGAGAACCCGACCGACCGCGTGCACCGTCGGCTGGAGAGCGGCGGCGAGTACGCCTACCGCCGCGAGGGCGAGCTGCACCTGTTCACGCCCGAGACCGTGTTCCTGTTGCAGCACGCGACGAAGACCGGCCGTCAGGACGTGTACCGCGAGTACGTCGGCGAGGTCGAGCGGCTCAACCGCGAGGGCGGCGCGCTGCGCGGCCTGTTCCGGCTCCGCACCGGGCACCGCCCGCCGGTCCCGCTGAACGAGGTCGAGCCGATCGAGGCCATCCTCAAGCGGTTCAACACCGGCGCGATGTCCTACGGCTCTATCTCGGCCGAGGCGCACGAGACGATGGCGATCGCGATGAACCGGATCGGCGGCCGGTCCAACACCGGCGAGGGCGGCGAGGACGCGCAGCGCCTCTACGACCCCGAGCGCCGGTCGGCGATCAAGCAGGTCGCGAGTGGACGGTTCGGCGTCACCAGCGAGTACCTCGTCAACGCCGACGACATCCAGATCAAGATGGCGCAGGGCGCCAAGCCCGGCGAAGGCGGCCAGCTCCCGCCGAACAAGGTGTACCCGTGGATCGCCCGGACACGGCACTCCACGGCGGGCGTCGGGCTCATCTCGCCGCCGCCACACCACGACATCTACTCGATCGAGGACCTGGCGCAGCTGATCCACGACCTGAAGAACGCCAACGAACGCGCCCGCATCCACGTGAAGCTGGTCAGCGAGCTCGGCGTCGGCACGGTCGCGGCGGGCGTCGCCAAGGCGCACGCGGACGTCGTGCTGATCTCCGGCCACGACGGCGGAACCGGCGCGTCCCCGCTGAACTCGTTGAAGCACGCGGGAACGCCGTGGGAGATCGGCCTCGCCGAGACTCACCAGACGTTGATGCTCAACGGTCTGCGCGACCGGATCACCGTGCAGGTGGACGGCGCGATGAAGACCGGCAGGGACGTGGTGGTCGCCGCGTTGCTCGGTGCCGAGGAGTTCGGTTTCGCCACCGCGCCGCTGATCGTCGAGGGCTGCGTGATGATGCGCGTCTGCCACCTGGACACCTGCCCGGTCGGCATCGCCACGCAGAACCCGGTGCTGCGCAAGCGCTACACCGGCAAGGCCGAGCACGTGGTGAACTACTTCCACTTCATCGCGCACGAGGTCCGTGAACTGTTGGCGGAACTGGGTTTCCGGACTATCGACGAGGCCGTCGGGCACGCCGAGATGTTGGACACCGACGACGCCGTCGAGCACTGGAAGGCCAACGGCCTCGACCTCACCCCGGTGTTCGAGGTCCCGGCGAACACGTACAACAACGCTCCCCGCAAGGTCCGCGAGCAGGACCACGGCCTCGCGCACGCGCTCGACCGGACGCTGATCCAGCTGTCCGAGGCGGCGCTGGAAGACGCGCACCCGGTCAAGCTGGAACTGCCGGTGCGCAACGTCAACCGCACGGTCGGCACGCTGCTCGGCTCCGAGGTCACCCGCCGCTACGGCGGCGACGGCCTGCCGGAGAACACGATCACCGTGACGCTGACCGGCTCGGCCGGTCAGTCGCTCGGTGCCTTTCTGCCGCGCGGGATCACCATCGATCTCGTCGGCGACGCGAACGACTACGTCGGCAAGGGCCTGTCCGGTGGGCGGATCGTCGTCCGCCCGCACCCGGACGCGCTTTTCGCCGCCGAGGCGCAGGTGATCGCGGGCAACGTGATCGGCTACGGCGCCACCTCGGGCGAGATCCACTTGCGCGGCCGGGTCGGTGAACGGTTCGGCGTGCGCAACTCGGGCGCGGTGATCGTCGCCGAAGGCGTCGGCGATCACGCGTTCGAGTACATGACCGGCGGTCGTGCCGTGGTGCTCGGCCCGACCGGGCGCAACCTCGCGGCGGGGATGTCCGGTGGGATCGCCTACGTGCTCGACCTGCGGCCCGCGTTGGTGAACACCGAGATGGTGGACCTGTTGCGGCTCAATGCCGATGACCTGGACTGGTTGCGGGAAACCGTGACACGCCACCACAGGCTGACCGGTTCGGCCGTCGCGGCGTCGCTGCTCGGCGACTGGACGCGGCGCTCGGTGTCGTTCACCAAGGTGATGCCGCGCGACTACGCGCGAGTCCTGGAGGCCATGCGGCTGGCCCGCGCCGAAGGCCGTGACGTCGACGAGGCAGTGATGGAGGCGTCCCGTGGCTGACCCGAGCGGTTTCCTTTCCCATGCCCGCAAGAACGCGCCGAAGCGACCGATCGACGACCGGCTCGGCGACTGGCGTGAAGTCTACGAGGCCCTCTCACCGTCCGAACGCGACAGCCAGGTCCGCAAGCAGGCGACCAGGTGCATGGACTGCGGTATCCCGTTCTGCCACTCCGGCACGGCAGGCTGCCCGCTGGGCAACCTGATCCCGGAGTGGAACGACCTGGTCCGCCGCGGTGACTGGGAGCTGGCCAGCGAACGGCTGCACGCGACCAACAACTTCCCGGAGTTCACCGGGAAGCTGTGCCCGGCGCCGTGCGAGTCGGCCTGCGTGCTGTCCATCTCGCCGGACTCCGGCGGTTCGGTCACCATCAAGCGGATCGAGGAGACGATCTCCGAGGTCGCGTGGGACACCAACACCGTGGCTGCCCGTGTGTCCACTGTGTCCTCAGGCAAGCGGGTCGCGGTGGTCGGCTCCGGACCGGCTGGGCTCGCCGCCGCGCAGCAGCTGACCCGTGCCGGGCACGAGGTCACCGTGTTCGAGCGGGACGACCGGCTCGGTGGGTTGCTGCGCTACGGGATCCCCGAGTTCAAGATGGAGAAGAAGGTGCTCGACCGGCGGCTCGCGCAGCTGCGGGCCGAGGGCACGAAGTTCGTGACCGGCTGTGAGGTCGGCGGGGAGACCGGACTGTCCGTCGAGGAGCTTCGCGAGTCCTTCGACGCCGTGGTCCTCGCCGTCGGCGCGCTGCGCGGCCGGGACGCGCCGGACATCCCCGGGCGCGACCTCAAGGGCGTGCACCTGGCGATGGACCACCTGGTCCCGGCCAACCGCGAACGCGAAGGTGACGGGCCGTCGCCGATCAGCGCGGTGGGCAAGCACGTACTGGTCATCGGCGGTGGCGACACGGGCGCGGACTGCTACGGCACGGCCACCCGCCAGGGCGCGCTGAGCGTGACGCAGCTCGACCAGTACCCGAAGCCGCCGGACGCCCGCGACGACGCGCGCTCGCCGTGGCCGACCTGGCCGGTCGTGCTCCGGACCTACCCGGCGCACGAGGAAGCGGGCGAGCGCCGGTTCGCCGTCGCCGTCGACCGTTTCGTCGGTGACGAGGACGGCAACGTCCGTTCGGTCGCGTTGCGGACAGTGCGGGTCGAAAAGGACCCGGCGACCGGTTTGCGTTCGGTCACGCCGGTTTCCGACGAGGTGGAGACCATCCCCGCGGACCTGGTGCTGCTGGCGATCGGGTTCGAGGGCGTCGAGCACATGCCGTTGCTGGACGGTCTCGGTCTGCAGTTGACCAAGCGCGGAACGTTGTCGTGCGGACCGGACTGGCAGACGACCGCGCCCGGCGTGTTCGTCTGCGGCGACGCACACCGCGGCGCGTCCCTTGTGGTCTGGGCGATCGCCGAGGGCCGCTCGGTGGCCAACGCGGTCGACGCGTACCTCACGGGAGCCTCCGACCTGCCCGCCCCGGTACACCCGACAGCGTTGCCACTGGCTGTCGTTTGACGTGCAGCGCACAATCTGGGTATGGCTCAGATTGTCCTCACTGGCGCGTCGTTGACCGTTGACGATGTTGCCCGGTTCACGTCCGGTGACGTTCAGGTCAGGGTGGACCCGGCGGCACTGGACGACGCCGAGGCAGCGTGGAAGCTGCAACGGGAGGCGATCGCCAGGCGTGCCGTCTACGGCCGGACCACCGGTGTCGGCGCGAACAAGACAGTCCTCACCGAGGGGACCGCCGACGACAGCCTCCGGCTCATGCGCAGCCACGCGGGCGGAGTCGGAGACCTGATGCAGCCGGGACTGGTCAGGGCGATGCTGCTGGTCCGGCTCAACCAGCTCGCCGCCGGTCGTTCCGGTGTGCACCCGAGGCTGCTGCTCGCCGTCGCGGACGCGTTGAACAGCAACAGTTTGCCTGCTGTGCACCGGATCGGTGCGATCGGCACCGGCGACCTGACGGCGCTGGCCGAGACAGCGTTGACACTGGCAGGGGAAAGGCCCTGGCTGACAGGCGGGCTGGAGCCAGTCCGGTTCGGTGTCGGTGAGGCCCTGGGCTTCCAGAGCAGCAACGCCGCCACACTGGCCGAGGCCGTGCTGGTCACGGTCGAGCTCCGGCAACTGTTGCGTGCCAGCCATACCGTCGCCGCGTTGTCCTACATCGCACTGGATGGCTCGCCGGAGCCGTACGCGACCACTGTGCACGAAGCAAAACCGCACCCCGGCCAGGTCGAGTGCGCCGCGGAGATGCGGCGGCTGCTCGGCATGTCGAAGGTTCCCAAGCCGGGCAGGAGAATCCAGGACCCGTACGGGCTGCGAGCGTTCCCCCAAGTCCAAGGACCCGCACTGGACGCGGTGCAGTACCTGGAGAAGGTCCTCACCACCGAGATCAACGCGTCCACCGAGAACCCGATGATCTCAGTGCAGGACAACGACGTCTACCACAACGCACACTTCCACACCGCCTACGTCGCCGTCGCGCTCGACACCGCTCGCGCGACCGTGCACCACGTGGCCGAGCTCGCCGCCGCACGGCTGGGTGATCTGGTGGAACCGGAACAGACGGGCCTGCCCGCGTTCCTCGCCGCGGGCCCGCCGGGCAGCTCCGGCGTGATGATCCTCGAGTACGTCGCCCACGACGCGCTCGCCCAGCTCCGCCAGGCGGCTCTGCCGGTCACGCTGGGCAGCGCGATCGTCTCACGTGGACTGGAGGACCACGCGTCGTTCTCCACGCAGGCCGCGCGCCAGGCAGGGCAGGTCGCCGCCGCGTACCGGATCGTGCTCGGCTGCGAACTCGTGGCGGCCGTGCGTGCGTTGCGGATGCGCGTCGCCGACCTGGTCGACGTGCCGGTCCGCTCGGCCTACGACCACATGGACGCGATCCTCGACCCCCGAATGGACGATCGTTCGCTGACGGAGGACGTCGAACGCGCTGCGGCCGCGTTGAACCAGCTGACCGAGGTGGAATGACCGGCTCAGCCTGCGAGCAGCTCGGGAAGCCGGTCGAGCCGCTGAAGGTGCTCGTGGTCGTCGACGGGGTCCGGGCAGTCGCCGTACGGATCGAAGTGGATGGGTCGCAGCCCGGCGAGCCGTGAACCGTCCACATCGGCCCGAGCAGTGTCGCCGAGGTACGCGGTTTCCGCGGCCGTGACGCCCATGTGGTCCAAGGCGAAGCGGAAGATCGCGGGATCCGGTTTGCGCACGCCGACAACACCCGAGTCGATGATCACCTCAACCGGTATCAGTTCGCCCGCACCTACTTGGCAGACTCCCGCCGTGCGGAGCATCTGGTCGACAGTCCCCACCGAGTTGGACACGATGCCGACCCGGAAGCCCGCGTCGAGCATCCGTTGCAGGCCCTCCCTGGCCTGCGGTGCCCGTCGCAGCCACGGCTCGCCACCGAGGTACGCCGCCAGCTCCGCCTGGACCTTCTCAGCGAACTCCGCGGGTACACCAAGACTGTCGGGTAAGGCCCTTATGTACCGCGTGTAGTCGTGACCGCCTGACGCGTCCATGATGGCTGTGGCCGCGTAGTGCGCGCGGTGCAGTTGTTCGTCCGTGGGTTCGATTCCGGCGTGCGCGAGCGCCGCCCGGATGGCCGAGGCGGTGGGCAACAGCAGGATGCCGCCGACGTCCAGCAGTACCGTGGTGATCTGTCCCATGCTGCCCAAGCTAGCCCAGGTCGGAATAGTGGTGTCATGCCGGAACGCACTGACAGGTGGCCGGACACAGCCGCCACGCGCTTGGACGACGCCATCACCCGCTTCATCGCCGCAGGTGGAGCCCCCGGCGCGGTGGCTGTCGTCGGAGACACAACGCAGGCCCGGACACTGACGAAAGGCGTAGTCGCCCCCGGCTACGCGGAGGTGACACCGACAGCAGCGGAAACCCGCTACGACGTGGCCTCACTGACCAAGATCATGACATGGTTCCTGACCGGAACAGCGGTCGCGGAAGGAGACCTGGAGCTGGACAAGCCGGTGAGCACCTACCTCGGCCCATCCAGCCACCCCGGCTCGGGACTGACGATCCGGCAGATGCTGAGCCACACCACAGGCCTGAGATCGGCAACGCGCTTCGACGAGTACCTGGGCACCGGAACACCACTCGTCGAACACATCCTCCGCGAGCAACTGGAAACCCAACCAGGAGAAAGCCTCCGTTACATAAACCGAGGATTCATCCTGCTGGGGATAGTCCTCGAACGAATCACCGGACAAAGTCTGGACGCCCTCGCCGCAGAACGAATCTGGCGGCCATGGAAGATGGACAGGACATCGTACGGACCGCTGCCCGCGAACGAACACGTCGCGCCGACCGAGCGAAGACTGGTCGGAACTCGGCCGACTTGGGGCGTGGTGCATGACGAAAGTACCGCGCTGATGGGAGGCGTGGCAGGGCATGCCGGGGTGTTCTCCACCGCTGTGGACATGGTGCGTTTTGCCGAAGGCGTTCTCGCGACCGGTCGGGAAGAGTCCGCGCTGGGGGCGTATGTGCGGGACAGCTTTGAGGTGCATGCGGCGCAGGATGGAACGCGGCGGGGACTCGGCTGGATAGTGGCACCGGAGCCAGGAGTGGCGTACCACCACGGGTTCACGGGAACAAGCCTGTACCTGGCCCCGAAGAAGGAACGTTTCATGGTGGTGCTGACCAACGCGGTGTTCGTGTCCCGAGACCGACGAAAGCTCAAGGTCCTGAGAACAGAAGCATTGAAGGCGATGTCCGATATGGACTGAAAGACGAAAAGAAGGCAAGGAAGAGAAAGAAAGAAGAAACCCGTTCCCAACCAGGCTGGGGAGATCAACTGGCTGGTACGTAACCAACACGGGGCAACCAGCGCTGGTTGTCGAGACCCCGGCTGGGAGTTGCACTCCAACGTAACCAACAGCGCTGGCGCAATCAGAGGTAATCCGTTCAAACCGGGCACGGCGGCGGGTGGCCCACTGGTGGGCAGAGCGTGACTCACCATCCACATGCACAGCGGCAGCCTGAGGCTGCCCCGTGTGTCGCTTCGGCCTGGTGAGGCGCAACGAAGGCGGCCTTCGGTGCGTCTCGCGCACCAAAGGCCACATTGGTTGCACGAGAAAGCATGTGGGCGGCGTGCGGACAGCTCGGGGTGTTGAGGCGAGGGTGGCGTGGGCTGAGTGGCGCTTTGGGATGTGGATGGTGAGTCACGCTCCGCTCACCAAGGGGCTACTCGCCGCTGTGTGGGATTTAACGAGTATTGCTGGTCATTTCAGCGCTGCTGGTTGCGTTGGAGTTCATCTTCCAGCCGCAGCATGCGGTCCCAGCGCTGGTTGCCCTGTGTTGGTTACGTACCAGCCAGTTGATCCACCCAGCCTGGTTGGGGGAGTGTATTGGATACAGCCATGGCCGGTTGGGGCCACCAGCGTGGTTCGGTGTGCTTCCTTGCTTCCTCAGCCACGCCTGCCGCCGTACACGGCCGCCGCCACCGCTGCCTCCGCCCCCGAGATCAATCCGCTCAACGGATGCACAAGCGCGTTCTTCGCCCGAATGACCCACTCCGCACTATGTTTTCGTGACATTTCGGGCTCACAGATGTCGTCGATGCCGACACCCCACGCGATCAGCGCCAACGCCGCGATCGGGAGACCGTAGGGCCCCTTGCCCATCACGGCGGCCCTGATCGTCGCGCGCGGTGCTGAGGCGACGCGAAGATCCACTGGCTGGTAGTGAAGGGAATGTCGGAACATCCCGCGTTTCTCCTTCGCGATCACCAGTTCCCGCACTGTCAGGTTCTCGACCACGGTGTCGTAGATCGTTTCGGCGATGTGCTCGACCCAGTCACGTACGCCGTGTTGGTCTTTTTCTTCGATGATCTGTGTCAGTGTTCGGTCCGCGATCGGCTCGCCTGTGGTGTAGCGGCTGGTCAGCACTACTGTTCCGTGGCGGAGCGTGATTCGTTCGTCGAACAGCAGATCTGCCAGTGCCGCTGCGGAAAGGCCGATGTCGAGGATGTCGCGGCGGATTGCCGCACGCCCGGTGAACGGGTCGTGGCCGAGGAAGAACAGGGACTCGCTCAGAGACAGGTCACCCAATCGCACCTTGACTCCCGTGCCGATTGCTGCCGTAGGTGGGAAAAGTGGTCGAACCATGGATAACCGTCCTGCGTGATCCTATACTTCCGCCCGGTCGAGTCCAATGGTGTCGAGCCCGGTCCCGGGGAAGGACAACCGAATCATGGGGGCGTCAACGTCAAGTTTCACGCGCGGACTTGCCAGGCCGAAGCTGGGCGTCGCGCAGATCGTCTTCTTCGTGGTCGCGGCATCCGGGCCGCTCTATGCCATCGCCGGTGGCATTTCCACCACCTACGCGATCACCGGGATCGTCGGTGTGCCGCTCTCGTTCATCCTGCTGGCGCCTGTCCTTGCGTTGTTCGCGGTCGGGTACGGCGTCATGAGCAGGCACATCACCAACGCGGGCGCGTTCTATCCCTACGTGGCCAACGGGATCGGGAAACCGGCGGGGATCGCGGTCTCGTTCGTCGCCGTGCTCGCCTACAACTGCATCCAGATCGGGGTGTATGGCCTGTTCGGCTGGTCTGTCGCGGGCTTCCTCAAGCAGAAGACGGGCATCGAAACGCCGTGGTGGCTGTGGGCGTTGGTGATCCTCGCCATTGTCGCCGTGCTGGGTGCGCGGCGGGTGGACCTCAACGCCAAGGTCCTCGGTGTCGTGCTCGTCCTTGAATGCGTGACGATCGTCGCCATCGACGTGGTTGGCCTGGCCAATCCGGCGCCCGGCGGCGATTCGCTTGCCCCGCTGGATCCGTCGAACCTGTTCGTGACCGGTGTCGGCGCGGTCTTCGCGTTCTCCGTCGCGGTGTTCACCGGCTTCGAAGGCGCGGCGACCTACGGTGAGGAATGCCGCGATCCGGCACGCACGGTCGCGCGGGCCACCTATGTCGCGATTGGACTCACGGCGGTCTTGTACTCCGTGTCGTCGCTGGCGATGGCTCTGGCGGTTGGCCCTTCCGAGGTTGTGGCGTTGTCGCAGCAGAACGGGCCGGGCGTGTTCTTCGGCATCAGCGGTCAGCACCTGGGCGCCACGGTTACCGACGTCGCCTACGTGCTGTTCCTGACCAGCCAGTTCGCCTCCTTGCTGAGTTTCCACAACGCCGTTGCGCGGTACTTCTTCGCGCTGGGCAGGGAAGGTGTGCTGCCGGAGGCGCTCGGCCGGACCAACCGGCGTAACGGTTCGCCCGTCGCCGGTTCGTTGACTCAGACGGTGATCGCGCTGCTCGTCGTCGCCGGATTCGCCATTACCGGTCGAGAGCCGATCTTCGAGCTGTTCACGTGGCTCGGGGTGACCGCGTCGACCGGAGTCGTGCTGATCATGACCATGGTCTCGGTCTCGGTGATCCTGTTCTTCCGTGGCCGACACGGACCGGAAACCGTGTGGCAGCGCGTGATCGCGCCCGCACTTGCCGCGATCCTGCTCGGCGTGATCCTCGTCCTGATCATCATGAACTTCGACGTTCTCGTTGGCACCAGCGCGGATTCGCCGTTGCGCTGGATCCTGCCCGGTCTGCTGCTGCTTGCCGCGATCGCGGGATTTGTCCGTAGCCTGGTGTTGCGCAGCAGTAAACCGGCTGTTTACGCCAAAGTCGGCGGAATAGGTACCGCAGGGGGTGTCCGTTGACCATCCACGCCGCCACGACCGGCGATCTGCCACAGGTCTCGGAGCTGCTCGCCGAGTCGTTCCAGAACGACCCGGTGAGCACGTGGCTGTTTCCCGACGCCCGGCGCCGCAGGGAGGTCCAACCGGCGTTCCTCGGCGTCTTCGCCGCGCTCGCCCTCGAATCCGGCGGCATGGTCTCCTGGCGGACCGACGGGCTCGCCGCGACAGTCTGGCTACCCAGCGGTGACGACGAGGACACCCCGGATCGCTTCGGCATGCTGGCCGACGACGAGACCGCCAGGTTCGGGCACCTCGCCACCCTGATGGCCGAGAACAGTCCGGACCGGGGCGACCACATGCACCTGCAGCTCATCGCGGTACACCCGACCAGCCAGCGACTCGGCGCCGGTGGCGAACTGCTCACCCACGACCTGGCCATTCTCGACGACAGCGGCACACACGCGTACCTGGAAGCGAGCTCGTGGCTCAGCCCGCCGCTGTACAAACGGCACGGCTTCGAGTTCACCGGGAAGCCGTTCGGCCCGGAGCCGCGGACACGGATGTACCCGATGTGGCGGGACGCCAGACAACCCGACACCCCGCCATTCCGCTGATCGTGACCGAACTACCCTCGCTGGGTGAAGTTCTCCGGTTTTGGCGAGCACGCCATCGACTTCTACGACGGCCTGGTGGCCGACAACTCCAAAGCGTTCTGGGAGGACAACCGCGACGTCTACAACAACGACGTCCGCGCGCCGATGGAGGCGTTGCTCGCGGAGCTCTCGACCGAGTTCGCTGGCGACTTCGGCTCGGCCAAGGTCTTCCGGCCGTATCGGGACGTGCGCTTCGCCAAGGACAAGACTCCGTACAAGACGCACTGCGGTGGCGTGATCGAGCAGGGCCGCGGCGGTGGGGCGTACTACGTGGAGATCAGCCCGGCCGGGCTGCGGGTCGGCGGCGGCTGCTTCCACCTCGAGTCCGACCAGATCGCCCGGTACCGCGCCGCGGTCGCGGAGCAGCTGCACGGCCCCGCGTTCGAGCAGATGGTCAACAAGCTGCGCCGGTCGGGCTGGGACATCCTCGGTGAGCGGCTCAAGACCAGGCCGAAGGGGTATGACGTGGACCACCCTCGCATCGAGCTGCTCAAGCACAAGTCGCTGTACGCCGCCCGCAGCTGGGAACCCGGCGATTTCCTGCACGAACGCGACTGTTTCAGCCGTGTCCGCAAGGCCTGGCGTGATCTTCGTCCGCTCAACGAATGGGCCAGGGATCACGTCGGGGTCAGCGTCCGTTCGGTCTGATCCGTGCACCCGATGTGGTGAAGGCCGGGTGTTTGAGACACCATCACCTGCATGGAACGCACCCCGTGGTCCTGGTGGCGAGTGGCGGCCGTCGTCGTCGCGCCGGTGCTCGGCCTGACGGTCGTCACTGTCGTGATCTTCCTGCTGACCGGTAGCCCGGCGTTGGATTCGCTGAGCACAGCGGTGGGCCTCGGCCTGCTCACCGGCTTGGCGGTCGCGCTGATGATCGCCGCCTGGCACGTCTGGCGGCTGTCACAGTCCGCGGCCGCTCACGAGTTCGACGTCGTCGAGCGCCGCGGCTCCGACGCCTACGCCCGCGCGGCCGACCAGCTCGGTTCGGAGAAGGCGCCGGTACGCCTGGCCGGGCTGTACGGACTGGAGCGGCTCGCCCAGGTCGACGCGCGCTACCGGCAGACCGTCGTGAACGTGATCTGTTCCTACCTGCGGATGCCGTACGCGCCTCCCGAACAAGCCGGTGACCTGGTCGGTGACGTGGCCGAGCGCGGTGTCCGCGTGGCCGCGCAGCGGATCCTCGCCGCGCACCTGCGCCCGGCCGAGGAGGAGCTGTTCTGGCCGGACGTCGACCTCGACCTGTCCGGTGCCACCCTGATCGACTTCCGGCTGGACACCTGCCGTGCGCGGCTGGCCACGTTCGACCGCGCGCACTTCGCCGGGGACATCTCCTTCGTCGGCAGCCAGTTCTCCGGGCAGGTCCGGTTCCTCAACGCGCGGTTCGTCAGCCGCCGCGCCGACTTCCAGACCGCGTGGTTCGCCGCGGGCGTCGACTTCACCGGCGCGGGATTCGCCGGTGACGCCGACTTCAACGGGATGAAGGTCAACGGCGACGCGCAGTTCACCAAGACGGTCTTCGCGGGCATGGTCGACTTCTCCCAGGCGGCGTTCAGCTCGATGGCGTCGTTCCGCACGGTGATGTTCGTCGGGCGCTGCGAGTTCGCCGGTGCGTGGTTCGCCGCGGAGGCGGACTTCAGCGGGTCCACGTTCTCCAAGGACGCGGCGTTCAACGGCGTCCGGTTCGGCGCGCACGTCGAGGCGCTCGGCGCGTACTTCGCCGCGCACTGCAGCTTCCGCAGCGCGTACTTCACCCGCAACGCGGACCTGCGGGCAGCCAGGTTCGGCGGCAATGTGGACTTCACCGAGGCGTGGTTCGCCACCACCGCGATGCTCGACGGCGGCCGGGTCCGCGTCGACGTCGACCGCAGCCTGACCAACTGGCCGCGTGGCTGGGCGATCCGCGATCCCCGCGACGACGCCGACGCCCGCCTGGCCGACCGGGAAGGCACATGGGGCTACCTGGTCCGGATGAACTCGCCGGAGAAGCCCGTGCCCGCCGAACGCGGCGCCCCACCCAACGCCCCCTGACCGCTGCGCAAACAGATTGCCCTGGTCGCGCACGGTAGCGATGGTTGGATGCCCCTCATGACCAATTGGGGGCTGCTGGAGCACGCCTACGGAACCGCAGAGGACATTCCGGACAAACTGGAGCAGGTGGCGGCCGAGCCGTCCGCGGACTGGAACGATCTCTGGTCGGCGCTGTGCCACCAGGGCACCGTCTACTCGGCCAGCTTCGCCGCGCTGCCGCGCCTGGCGGAGATCGCCGCGAGCGCGACCGGCCAACAGCGGGCACAGGCGTTGGCGCTCGCGGGGGCCATTGTCGGCTCCCACGACCGGCCGCACGACGTCGGCGACGTGCGGGCGGCCCACGCCGATGCCATCGCCACCCTGCTCAGACTGGCCGAACACGACCTGCCGTCGATCACCGACCGGACCGAGTACATCTACCTCGTGCAGTCCGTCCTGGCGTTCGAGGGCCAGGTCACGGGCGACGAGCCGCTCTGGGGCCTGGCCAACGAGGAGTACGAGCTCGAGTGCCCGAACTGCACGGCGATGTCGTTCGTCGTGATCGGCGGTGACGGGTACTTCGCCACCATCGACGACTACGCGCTCGAAGACGACACCGAGCGGACCGACCTGGTCCCGGCCGATCCGACCGGACTGGACGGCCTGCGCCGGAGGCTGTACGACGACGCTGTCACCCACGGTCACCCCGACGTCGCGAAGAGTCTGACCTACCTGTTCGGCCGCGCGACCTGCGTGGAGTGCGGTGGATCTTTTTCCGTCGCCGAGCAGGCGGAGATCGGCTTCTGACCGCGAGTTCACCAAATTACTCGGTAGTAGTTCCGCATCGGTTCAGATGGAACGGCTAGGCTGCACGAACGTGAGCCGACGCGCGAAGATCGTCTGTACCATGGGGCCTGCTACTTCGACCCCGGAACGTGTCCTCGAACTGGTCGAGGCGGGTATGGACGTGGCGAGAATGAATTTCAGCCACGGCAGCCACAGTGACCACAAGCAGGTGTACGACGTGGTCCGTGCAGCGACCGACCAGACGGGGCACGCCGTCGGGATCATGGCTGACCTGCAGGGACCGAAGATCCGGCTGGGCACGTTCGCCAACGGGCCGGTCGAGTGGAACAACGGCGACATCGTCCGGATCACCGTCGAGGACGTCGTCGGCACCCACGACCGGGTGTCCACCACGTACGACGGCCTGGCCCGCGACGCCAAGCCCGGCGACCGCCTCCTCGTCGACGACGGCAAGGTGGGCCTGGTCGTCAGGCAGGTCGACAACCAGGACGTCGTCTGCGAGGTCACCGAAGGCGGTCCGGTCAGCAACAACAAGGGCCTCTCGCTGCCCGGCATGGACGTCTCCGTGCCCGCGATGTCCGAGAAGGACATCGAGGACCTCGAGTTCGCGCTGTCACTCGGCGTCGACTTCATCGCACTGTCGTTCGTCCGCTCGCCCGCCGACATCGACCTGGTGCACCAGGTGATGGACCGGGTCGGCCGGGGCAGGCTGCCGGTGATCGCCAAGCTGGAGAAGCCGGAGGCGGTCGACAACCTCGAAGCGATCGTGCTCGCCTTCGACGGGATCATGGTCGCCCGTGGTGACCTGGGCGTGGAGCTGCCGCTCGAGCAGGTGCCGCTGGTGCAGAAGCGGGCGATCCAGATCGCGCGCGAGAACGCCAAGCCGGTCATCGTGGCCACCCAGATGCTCGACTCGATGATCAGCAACTCCCGCCCGACCAGGGCCGAGGCGTCCGATGTGGCCAACGCGGTCCTCGACGGCGCCGACGCGGTGATGCTGTCCGGCGAGACGAGCGTCGGCCGCTACCCGATCGAGTCCGTCGAGACGATGGCCCGGATCGTCGAGGCCGTGGAGACCGAGTCCACAGCGGTGCCCCCGCTGACGCACGTGCCGCGCACCAAGCGTGGCGTGCTGTCGTACGCGGCCCGTGACATCGGCGAGCGCCTCAACGCCAAGGCACTGGTGGCGTTCACACAGTCCGGCGACACCGTGCGCCGTCTCGCCCGGCTGCACACGCACCTGCCGCTGCTGGCGTTCACCCCCGAGCAGGAGGTGCGCAGCCAGTTGACGCTGACCTGGGGCACCGAGACCTTCCTGGTCCCGAGGGTCGACTCGACCGACCAGATGGTCCGCCAGGTGGACATCTCGATGCTGTCCATCGGCCGCTACCAGCCGGGCGACCTAGTGGTGATCGTCGCAGGCTCGCCGCCGGGAACCGTGGGGTCAACTAACCTCATCCGGGTACACCGCCTGGGGGAAGAAGACCACGCATAGGAGTCCGGAGATGACAGAGGTCGCGCGGGCCGCCGCGGCGGCTCCCGCCAAGGAGGGCATGTCGGGCCAGCCGGTGCTCGACAAGCTGGTCGCCCTGCTCGACCTCGAGGTGATCGAGGAGAACATCTTCCGCGGTGTCAGCCCCGCCGACCGCCCGATCAGGGTGTTCGGCGGGCAGGTCGCCGCGCAGGCGCTGATCGCCGCGGGCCGCACGGTCCCGGCGGAGCGGCACGTGCATTCGCTGCACGCGTACTTCATCCGCCCCGGGGATCCGAGCGTGCCGATCGTGTACGAAGTGGACCGGATCCGCGACGGCCGCTCGTTCACCACCCGACGAGTTGTCGCCATCCAGCGTGGCAAGGCGATCTTCTCGCTGTCCGCGTCGTTCCAGCTGGTCGAGAAGGGCCTGGAACACGCCGACACGATGCCGGACGTGGCCGCGCCGGACACGCTGCCGACGTACCAGGAGCAGGTCGAGGCCGCCTTCGGCAAGCTCGACCCGACGAAGTCGATACCGCGCCCCATCGACATCCGGTACGTCACCGAGCCGCCGTGGATCTCGCGCGAGAAAGGCCCACGTGAAGGCCGTAGCCAAGTGTGGATGCGGGCCGACGGGAAACTGGCTGACGACCCGTTGCTGCACGTGTGTGTCCTCGCGTACGCCTCGGACATGACGTTGCTGGACGCTCCGCTTGCGCGGCACGGCAAATACTGGTGGTTGGACAAGGTGATCGGCGCGAGCCTCGATCACGCCATGTGGTTCCACCGTCCGTTCCGTGCGGACGAATGGGTCCTCTACGACTGCGAATCGCCCAGTGCCTCAGGCGGGCGGGGGCTGGCCACCGGCCGGTTCTTCGCGCAGGACGGCACTTTGGTCGCCACCGTCGTCCAAGAGGGCCTACTGCGCGTACGGGACTAGGCTTGCGTCGTACATACCGCGAGCCTTGAACGGGCTTTTACGGCAGGCTGGTACATATGGCGAACAGCACGGAAGGTACGGCCCGCATCGCGGTGACCGGCCTCGCGACGATGGGCAGCAACCTGGCACGCAACCTCGCCAGGCACGGCTACAAGGTGGCGGTGCACAACCGCTCCTACGCCCGCACCAAAGCGCTCATCGAGCAGCACGGCCACGAGGGCGAATTCGTCCCGGCCGAGACCGCGGCGGAGCTGGTCGCGTCCCTGCAGCGGCCCCGCCAGGTGATCATCATGGTCAAGGCGGGCGGCCCGACCGACGCGGTGATCGACGAGCTCGCCGACCTGATGGAACCCGGCGACATGATCATCGACGGCGGCAACGCGCACTTCGCCGACACCCGCAGGCGTGAGGCGGCGCTCAAGGAGCGCAACCTGCACTTCGTCGGCGCCGGTATCTCCGGTGGTGAGGAAGGCGCGCTCAACGGCCCGAGCATCATGCCCGGCGGTTCCCCCGAGTCCTACAAGCACCTCGGCCCGGTGCTGGAGTCCATCGCGGCCAACGTCGACGGCCAGCCGTGCTGCGTGCACGTCGGCCCGGACGGCGCGGGGCACTTCGTGAAGATGGTGCACAACGGCATCGAGTACGCCGACATGCAACTGATCGCGGAGTCCTACGACCTGCTGCGGCGCGCGGGCGGGCTGAACCCCGCGCAGATCGCGGACGTGTTCCGGACGTGGAACACCGGTGACCTGGAGTCGTACCTGGTCGAGATCACCGCCGAGGTACTCGGGCACGTCGACGCCGAGACGGGCAAGCCCTTCGTCGACATCATCACCGACCAGGCCGAGCAGAAGGGCACCGGCCGCTGGACCGTGCAGGAAGCGCTCGAACTGGGCATCCCGGTGACCGGGATCGCGGAGGCGGTGTTCGCGCGGTCACTCTCGGCCCGAGTGGACCAGCGCTCGGCCTTGGCGTCCACTTCGGACACTCCGGTGCAGGTGCCGGAGAACCTGGTCGACGACGTGCGCGCGGCGCTGTACGCGTCCAAGGTGGTCGCGTACGCCCAGGGCTTCGACCAGATGCGCGCGGCCAGCGAGCAGTACGACTGGGACATCGACCTCGGTGCGATGGCGACCATCTGGCGCGGCGGCTGCATCATCCGCGCGGTGTTCCTCAACCGCATCCGTGAGGCGTACGAGAAGACGCCGGACCTGCCGTCGCTGCTCGTGGACGACTACTTCCGGTCCGCGGTGGAGAACGCTGCCGACGCGTGGCGCCGCGTGGTCACCACAGCGGTGGCCGCGGGCGTTCCGGTCCCCGGTTTCTCCAGCGCTCTGGCGTACTACGACGCGTTGCGTTCCGAGCGCCTGCCCGCCGCGCTCATCCAGGGCCTGCGGGACTTCTTCGGCGCGCACACCTACCGCCGCGTCGACAAGGACGGCTCCTTCCACACCCTCTGGGGCGCCGACCGCAACGAAATCCCCTCCTAACCCCCTGATTTTTCGCAACCAATGTGGCCTTTGGTGCGCTGAACGCACCAAAGGCCACATTGGTTGCACGGGATCAGAGTTAGGTGAGGGATTCGAGTTGGACCAAGCGGAAGTCGTCCGGGTCGACGATGTAGAGCTTGGCCTCGGTGAGGTCGAAGTACATCCCGACCAGCCGCAGCCTGCCCTGCTCCTCGGCCATCCGGACACTGGGGTACGTCCGCAGGTTGTCCAACTGCTGCGCCACATTCGCCACCGTCAGCAGTTCGACGTCGTCGGTTCCGTCGACACGGGCCAGGCTGCGCGTCGCGTTGCGCAGCCAGGAGTGCAACGAGGTCCCGGGCTGCGCGGTGTTGCTCAGCAACGCCCTCATGGCGCCGCAGTGTGAGTGTCCACAGACGACGATCGTCGGCACGTTCAGCACGTCGACCGCGAACTCGATGGCCGCGCCGACCGAGCTGTCCTCATCGGATTCCGGGTGCACCGGAACGAGGTTGCCGATGTTGCGGACGCAGAACTGTTCACCTGGCCCGCTTGAGGTGATCAGGTTCGGCAGCACGCGTGAGTCCGCGCACGTGATGAACAGCTGCTCGGGGCGTTGCCCGTTGCGTGCCAGTTCGGCGAGGAACGGCCGGACGAGGTGCGCCGACATGCGTTCGAACTCCAGCGCGCCGTCGAACACCGGCTCCCGTGGCTCGGGCATCCGGAAAGTCCTGCGCTCCCAGTCGGTCCAACGGCCGACCCACGGGATCGTCCGGCGGCGTCCCGGCGCGCCGTCGCGTGCCCGGCCGTACCACGTGTCCTTCTCCAGCACGTCGACTTGGCCGCCGCGGTCCTCGTAACCTGCCTTCCAGTCGTCGATGGCGTCGAACGCGGCGTGGTCCATGAAGTCGACGTGCAACTGGAGGACGACCTTCTGGCCGCTGGGAATCCGCCGCAGTTCGCGGACGAGTTTGCCCACCCCGACGAACACGAGCGACCCGCCGACGTCGACGCGCCATTCCCCGTCCTGCTGCTGGACACGGACGGACGTGTGCGCGAGCCGGTACAGCGACCGCACCACGGCGACCGCGACACCGATGGCCACGCCTTCGAGCAGCCCCAGCAGGACCACGCCGAGAACGGTGACGGCGTAGACGGCGAGTTCCCCGTGCAGCCGCAGGTCTTTCAGGTGCCCCGCGTTGACAAGGCGGACACCGACCACGATCAGCACACCGGCGAGTGCGGCCATCGGGATGTGTTCGAGCACGTTCGCCAGGAACAGCACGAACAGCAGGACCCACACCCCGTGCAGGATCGACGACGAGCGGGTCCGCGCACCCGCGGCGACGTTGGTGGAACTGCGCACGATCACACCGGCCACCGGCAGTCCGCCGAGCGCGCCGGACACCGCGTTCGCCGCGCCCTGGCCGATCAGCTCCCGGTCGAGATCGGCGCGGGGGCCGTTGTGCATCTTGTCGACGGCGACCGCGGACAGCAGGGAACCCACGCTGGCCACGAGCGCGACGCTGATCACCGCGAACCCGATCTCGACGACACCACCGACGGGCACCTGCGGAATCGCGAGCCCCTGCAGCGGGTTCTCCGGAAGATGGACGGTCGCAACGTCCAATCCGGACACGAGCTCGACTCCGGTCGCGACGATGACGGCGACAAGCGGAGCGGGAAGCACGTTGCTGCGCGGCACCTTCGGCCACAGCACCATCAGCGCGATGGTGACGACACCGACGAGGACAGCGCCCCACACTGGCGGCTGGCTCAGCAGACCGCTGATGCTGGCGAGAACGTCACTGTCGGCGGAACCACCGAACAGCACCTGGACCTGCCCGACGACGATCGTGACACCGATCCCGGCGAGCATGCCGTGCACGACCGCGGGCGACAGGGACAGCGTCAGCCTGCCGACCTTCGTGACACCGAGCAGGACCTGGAGTACACCGGCGGCGATGGTGATCCCGGCGGTCGCGGGCCAGCCGTACTGGCCGACCAGCCCGGCCACCAGGACGGTCATGCCCGCGGCCGGGCCGCTGACCTGAAACGCCGAACCGCCAAGCGATCCGGCGATGATCCCACCGACGACGGCGGCGACCAGCCCGGCGATGAGCGGCGCGCCGGACGCGGCGGCGATGCCGAGTGACAGCGGCACGCTGATGAGGAAGACGACGAAGGACGCGGGCAGGTCGTACCTGAGCAGGGTTGAGACGCGAGACATCTTCTTTCCTTGCGGAGGCGGAATTCCCCGGATCCTTCCGACCCGGGGTCACAGTGCTGGACGGTCAGCGGCCGTGCGCTGCTAACCGGGGTTGGTCCACGAGCGCGCGTCGCGCTCGCCCGAAACCACCGCGTGGGCGGAAGGGCCCCCGCAGAGCCCGTTGTCGAAGACCGGAACCAGCCATCATGTGAGACCTCCGTGTCGGCACGACCTGTGTCGGCACTGGGGCGGGTACGGCCGGATCGTCCTTTGTGTACCGTCCCGCTCAACGTCCATGATGGGGCCAGAACGCTTGCTATGCAAAAAATTCATCCGGTCGAGTTGATCACACCCGAGCCGGTGACAGCAGGTGAGAAGCAACGCCCCAAGATCCATTCACAAGATCACCAGACCACCCGTCCGTGCGTGTCCACCATTCCGGCGCGGTGAGATGCACGTTCCGGCATACCGACATGCGCACTCCGGCGGCACGAGTTCCGGCCTGCCTGGACTGCTTGGGAATTTCGGTGTGCCGGAAAGGTGGACACACCGTGCCGGGATGGTGGACACGGCTGGAGGTGGGAACCAGCGGGGCCGGGGCTTCAGTCGGGGGGCGCGAAAATCCCGACCCCGCTGGGGAGGGTAACCGGAAGGCACGGGAGGTCGGCCGGGGGAAGGGGTCTGGCCGGGGGAGGGACCGTGCGATCCGGTCGAACCGGTCTGCCGACCGGTTCGTCTTCGTGACTCAGCGTGCGCTGAGCCGGGGGGTGTCGCTGCAGGGCTGGTCGTCTTCGGTGACCAGCAGGCACAGATGCGCCGCCAGGTACGCGCGGCACGGCGCGGGCGCACGGCCGAACAGGCGTTTGCGGCAGCTCGGGCAGCGGCCCTGCTCGTCCGGACGGTGTTCGTCAAGCACGGCTTGCAGGGCGGCGACGACACGCGGGAGTTCGTTGTTCGCGATCCTGGTGGCTGTCGCCGGGTCCGCCGACTCCCCTCGTCGGGTGAGATCGGTCAGGTAGCCGTTCAGTGATGACTCCAGGTGGCCGAAGATTGAATTGTTCACCACGACCACTCGTCACCACGTCCCTCTGTGTCCCGTGCGGAGCTTCGACTGCTACTGGCAGGCGGTAGGAAGTAGCTTGCGGCGGCAATCCGCATTCTGCAAGTTGCAGTACACGAACGGGTGACACTCGGGAGCGGCAGATGGCACGAGGGCAAAGCCCTACTGTCCGGCGGCGCAGGCTGTCCAGCGAACTGCGCCGACTGCGTGAGGCGGCACGGCTCACGATCGAGGAGGTCGGCGAGAAACTCGAGTGCTCCGCGTCCAAGATCAGCCGGATCGAAACCGGTCACGTCGGCGTGACGCCCCGCGACGCACGCGATCTGCTCGAGCTCTACGAGGTCTCGCCCGATCAGCTCGAAGCGCTTGTGCAGCTGTCACGTGAGGCTCGCAAGAAAGGCTGGTGGCACGCTTATAACGAGGTTTTCACCGGCGCTTTCGTCGGTCTGGAATCGGACGCTTCCTCGCTGCGCGCTTTCCAGGCTTTGTTGGTGCCCGGTTTGTTGCAGACCGAGGACTACACCCGAGCGGTGATGCGGTCCATCCGGCCGGACTGGACGGAGGCCGAAGTGGACCGCAGGGTGGTCGCGCGGGTGGAGCGGCAGCGGTTGTTGACCGATTCGGAACCGCCGAACTTCTGGGCGATCATCGACGAGGCGGTGCTGCGCAGGATGGTCGGCGGGCCCGGTGTCATGCACAAACAGTTGCTCCGTTTGTGTGAGCACGCGACGCTGCCGCACGTGACGATCCAGGTGGTTCCGTTCGACGCGGGCGCGCATTCCAGTATGGAGGGTCCTTTCCTGATCCTCGGTTTTCCCGAACAGATGGACCCCGATGTCGTCTATGTGGACACCACAACGGGTGGCGTCTACTTGGAGGAGCAGGCGGACGTCCAAAGGTATACGTTGATGTTCGACCATTTGCGAGCGTCCGCAGCGAGCCCGGACGACAGTGTGCAACTGGTCTCAACGGCGGCCGAAAGGTTGTCCCGTCAACGAGAGGAGTAGGGCCTTGAGCCTTTCCGAACCGGTCGGCGCGGTGTGGCGAAAGAGCAGCTACAGCGGCGCCGGCAACGACTGTGTGGAGATCGCGTTGGCGAACACCGGAGCCAGAGTTCGCGATTCGAAGAAACCCGACGCGGGAGCGCTCCGATTCGGCACGGGCGGTTGGGTGGCATTCCTGGAGTCGACCAGGAGCTGACACCCGGTCGCGCTGCATAGCGGAACAATGGTCCAGACCTATTGCCCCTCGGGTCTGGACCTCTTAACGTCGAAGACATTTCCGACAGGTCGTGGCCGTGTGCCACCCCCTGCCCCTGGCGGAGGTCGAAGATGACGTCGAAGGTGACATCGTTTCGTTTATCGTTGATCGGCCTGGTGATCGCGCTGGCCGGGCTGTTCGCGATCTCGGTGCAAGCGCGGCAGGCAGCCGCCGCGGACGACTGCAGACCCGACGGACTGGCCACCACGAGCGGTGTGGCAGTCCCGTACTGCACGGTCTACGACGCGGCGGGCCGCGAGAAGCTGGCGAACGGCAACACCCGTCGGGTGATCGGCTACTTCACCAGTTGGCGAACCGGCAAGGACGGCTCGCCGCGCTATCTGCCGAGTGACATCCCGTGGACGAAGGTCACGCACCTGAACTACGCGTTCGGCCACGTCGGCGCGGACAACAAGGTCTCGGTCGGCCCCGCGGGCGCGAACAACCCGGCGACCGGGATGGAATGGCCGGGCGTGCCCGGCGCCGAGATGGATCCCGCGCTGCCCTACAAGGGACATTTCAACCTGCTGACCAAGTACAAGAAGCAGCACCCCGACGTCAAAACGCTGATCTCGATCGGCGGATGGGCGGAGACCGGCGGCTTCCTCAACCCGGACGGCACCCGCACCGCGTCCGGTGGTTTCTACAAGATGGCGCAGAGCCAGGCGACGATCGACACGTTCGCCGACTCGGTGGTGGCCTTCCTGCGCCAGTACGGGTTCAGCGGCGCCGACATCGACTACGAGTACGCCACGTCGGCCAACTTCGCCGGAAACCCGGACGACTACTGGATCTCGCAGACCACTCGCGGCCAGCAGATGACCGGCTACGTCAACCTGATGCGCACGCTGCGGTCCAAACTGGACGCGGCGAGTGTCGCCGACGGCAAGCACTACATGCTGACCGCCGCGGTGTCGTCGTCCGGCTGGCTGCTGCGCGGCTCGGAGACCTCACAGGTGACGCAGTACCTCGACTACGCCAACCTGATGTCCTACGACCTGCACGGCTCGTGGAACCACTTCGCCGGGCCGAACGCCCCGCTCTACGACGACGGCAACGACGCCGAGTTGAAGTTCTGGCAGGTCTACACGACCGCGCAGTACGAAGGCCAGGGCTACCTCAACACCGACTGGGCGTACCACTACTTCCGCGGCGCGATGCCCGCGGGCCGGATCAACATCGGCGTGCCGTTCTACACACGCGGCTGGCAAGGCGTGAACGGTGGTACCAACGGGTTGTGGGGCACGGCCGCACTACCCGACCAGAAGCAGTGTCCGCCGGGCACCGGCTCCAGCGTCGGCTCGAAGGTCCCCTGTGGAAACGGCGCGATCGGGATCGACAACCTCTGGCACGACTCCACCGCGGGTGGCGCCGAGGTCCCGTCCGGCGTGAACCCCATGTGGCACGCGAAGAACCTCGAACGCGGCATCCAGGGCGACTACCTGACCGCGTACGGCCTCGACCCGGTCAACGACCCGACCGACCGGCTCACCGGCACCTACACCCGCAACTACAACAGCACGCTGACCAGCCCGTGGTTGTGGAACGCGCAGAAGAAGGTCTTCGTGTCCACCGAGGACGAGACGTCCATCGCCGCCAAGGCGAAGTACGTCGCGGACAAGGGCATCGGCGGCGTGATGATCTGGGAGCTGTCCGGTGACTACGCGTTCGACTCGGCCAAGAACCAGTACTTCATGGGCACGACGCTGATCGACACGCTCAACACCGGCCTGCGCGGCGCGGCCCCGTACGGCGCGTCGAAGTCCAACACCGCCACCCCGGCGAACGTGCTGGACGTCGGCGTCACGTTCAGCGGCTTCGCGCTCGGCGACGCCAACTACCCGATCAACCCGAAGATGAAGATCACCAACCGGTCGACCACCACGATCCCCGGTTCGGCGGTGCTCGAGTTCGACTACGGCACGAGCGCACCCGGCAGCATGACCGACCAGTCCGGATTCGGCCTTCGGGTGACCCAGAAGGGCCACAGCGGACCGAACGTCGGTGGGTTCAAGGGCGACTTCCAGCACGTGTCGGTGACGATCCCGAGCTGGCAGACCATCCCGGCGGGTGGCTCGGTCGACGTCGCGGTCGTCTACCAGATGCCGATCGCCACACCCGGCAACTTCAAGCTCACCTTCGGAGGCAAGAGCTACGCGCTGACCACGGACTTCCCGCGCGGTGGTGGTGGGACCGGCCCGCCGCCGACCGACCCGCCGCCGGGTACCTGCACCGCGCCCGCCTGGGCCGCGGGCACCGTCTACGCCAGCAGCCAGCAGGTGTCCCACAAGGGCCACAACTGGCGTAACAAGTGGTGGACCCAGAGCCAGGAGCCGGGCACGAACGACGTGTGGACCGACCTGGGCACCTGCTAGACCTTCGTGAGCGGAGTGGCCCGGTCCTGCCCCTGCCACTCCGCTCACGAACTCTGAGCTGGGAAGATGCTGCGCCTTAGGCGCCCTTACCCAGCCGGTGTGACCCCTTACCCCTCTTGGTAAGGGGTCACACCCATAACAGTGGTGGTTCTCCCGATGTCCGCTTCGGCCCCTTACGGCAAATCTCAACATCACCGAAATCGCGAGACAACGAGGTGAGTGAGATGGAGTGGACCCCGGAGGCCGTCAAGGCGGAGATCGCGTACCGGCGAGGCGACCTGGTCGCCAAGCGGCACCTGCGCGAGGCCCGCAAGGCGATGCCGCCGCGCTGGTGGCAGCGGCTTCGAGTACACCGGCCTGATGACGGAAATGGTGAACGCCGCGCGGCCTGAGGTGTGTCACTATGCCTGACGTGCCGAGGTTGGGATCAGGAATTCCGTTGGTCGCGCGCAGCCGGGAGATAGATCGGCTGCGCGCGGCGTTCAGCCGTTCCTCTGGGGGTACGGCTGGCGCGGTGCTGATCGCCGGGGACGCCGGTATAGGTAAGACAAGGATGGTCGAGGAGATCACCGCGATCGCCGTCGAGCAGGGGGCGACCGTGCTCTCCGGGCGGTGCGTCGACTTCGGCGAGACCGGCCTGCCCTACCTGCCGTTCGCCGAAGCGCTCACGCAACTGCGCACACAGGGCCGTGACGACGTGCTCACCCGACCGGCACTGGGGATGTTGCTGCCGGATCTGGTGCTGTCCGGACCGGACGACAGGGTGCCCGAGCCGCAACGGTTCGTGCCGAACTTCGCGCCGGCGCTCGGCAAGGTGCAGGGCATGCAGCCGAGACGCGAGCAGGACATCGGCCAGCTGCAGCTGTTCGACGCCGTGCACGGGCTGCTCGGCGACCTGTCCACTGACAGCTCGGTCGTGCTGGTGATCGAGGACCTGCACTGGGCGGACAGCGCCACCCGAGGCCTGCTGTCCTTCCTGCTGAGCAGGCTGCGCACGCAGCGGCTGCTCATACTGTGTACTTATCGGACGGACGACCTGCACCGCAGGCACCCGTTGCGACCTCTGCTGGCCGAGTTGGTGCGGCTGCCCGCAGTGGAACGGCTGGAGCTGCCGCCGTTCGACAAGAGCGCGGCCCGCCTCTTCGTCGACGCGCTGGCCGAGGGCAACATCGAGGACGAGACCGCGCGCAAGGTCGCCGACCAGTCCGAAGGCAACGCCTTCTTCGCCGAGGAACTGCTCGCCGCGATCGGCGACGACGAGTGCGGCATCCCCGCGTCGCTGGCCGACGTCCTGCTGGCCAGAGTGGAGCGGCTCAGCGAGTCCGCGCACCAGGTGGTTCGGCTCTCCTCGGTCGCCGGGCGGCGGGTGCAGCACAGCACCCTGCGCGAGGTCGGTGACCTCGACGACATCCAGCTTGAGGAAGCGCTGCGCGAAGTGGTGCAACACCACATCTTCGTGAGCGGCGGCGAGCAGGTGCACTACTCGTTCCGGCACGCGTTGATGCGCGAGGCCGTGTACGGCGACCTGCTGCCCGGCGAACGCGTCCGGCTGCACGCCTCGTACGCCCGTTACCTGAAGGAACGTCTGGACGAACGCGGCAACGCGGCGGCTTTCGCGTACCACAGCTTGGAAAGCAACGCACTGTCGGACGCTTTGGCCGCGTCGGTGCGGGCCGCGAAGGAAGCGTCGCAACTGGGCGCGCCAGGGGAGGCGTTGCGGCATCTGGAGCAGGCGCTGCGGTTGTGGGACTCCGTCGACGAGGAGCACCGGCCGGACAACAGCGACGAACTGACGTTGCTGCGCAAGGCCTCGTGGGCGGCGGGCACGTCCGGCGAACCGGAACGGGCGATCGCCTACGCGCGCTCGGCCGTCAAAGCCGCCGACAAGCAGTGTGACCACGCACTACAGGCCGAGGTGCGGCGCAGGCTCACGCAGACGTTGATGGCGATCGACGGCAGCGAGGACGAGGCCCGCACCATGATCGAGGCGGCGTGGGCGAAGGCGGCGGAACTACCGCCCAGCCACACCCGCGCCTGGGTGTTGGCGGTGTACGCGCGGATGCTGCGCGCCTCCGGTGAGATGGAGATGGCGCGGGAGCGGGCCGAGTTGGCGATCGAGGACGCCAGGGCGGTCGGCGCCACGGGTGCCGAGGCGGACGCGCTGACCACCCTCGCGATCGTGGTCGAGTCACGCGGCGAGATCGAGAAGAGCCAGAACCTGCTGCTGGAGGCCAAGGACCGGGCCAAAGAGGCGGACGCGGTCACGGTCGGCCTGCGCGCACGCTTCTACCACGGCCTCAACCGCTACGAGCTCGGTCTGTTCGACGAGGCGGCCACGGTGCTGGGCAAGGGCGTCGAGCTGGCTCGCAAGACCGGGCTGTCCTGGAGCGACTTCGGTGTCGAGCTGCGGGTGCTGCAGATGCTCAACCAGTTCGCCAAGGGCGACTGGGACGTCGTGGACGAGCAGTTGGAGCAGCCGCACGGCCGGGTGTCGAGCATGATCTCCGCGCGCCTTGCCGCGTGCGGGCTGGGTGTCGCGGTCGCCCGCGGTCGGCTCGCCGACGTCGAGCGGACGCTCACCAGCCTGCGGCCGGAGTGGCGTGAGCTGCAGATCGCGATGCTGTGCGGCTCGGCCGGTGCCGAGGCCGCCATGTGGCGCGGCAAGCCCGCGCTGGCGATCGAGCGGTTGGACGAGGTGCTGACCTGGGCGGCCAAGGTCGGCGGGAAATGGCCGATGGTCGGGATCAAGCTGGGGGCGATGGCGACCGCGGCCACGGCCGACGCCGCCGTGCGTGCGCGGGTCAAGGGGGAGCCGCTCGACGAGATCCTCGCCCAGGGTGCGCGGTTCGCCGAGTTGGCGGTACAGACCGCCGAGCACGGCACGCCTCGCTCCGGCAACCTCGGCCCGGACGGTCGGTTCTGGCGCACTCGTGCCGTGGCCGAGCTGTCCAGGCTGAACGGCACCAACGACCCGGCCGCGTGGGCCGCGACCGTCGAGGCCGCGGACTACGGGGTGGTCTACGACCAGGCGCTCGCGCGCTGGCGCTTCGGCGAGGCGCTGCTGGGAGCCGACCGCCGGGACGAGGCCGTGACCCAGCTCAGGCTCGCCAACAAGGTGGCCGTCAGGCTGGGCGCCAAGCCACTGCAGGACGCGCTGGCCCAGCTGGCCCGCCGCGCGCGGCTGTCGTTGGCCGAGGACGGGCAGGGACCGCGGGACACTGTCGACCTGTTCACCCCGCGTGAGCAGTCGGTGCTCCAGTTGGTCGCGTTGGGACAGACGAACCGGCAGGTCGGCGAGGAGCTCTACATCAGCGAGAAGACGGTGAGCGTGCACCTGTCGCGGATCATGGCCAAGCTCGGCGTGAGCCGCAGGGCCGAGGCCGTGGCGATGGCCTACGACCGTGGCCTGCTCGACTGAGTTGCTGCGTCAGACTGAAGTCTGATCCATAACACGTCTGCAAGCCGATGCCGAGTCACCGCCCCACCACCTAGCGTTGGAGTATGTCGGTTGCCGTCGAGGTCGCTGCGAGTGTTCGCGGCGTGGTGAGTGCGCGGGTCCTGCGCGGAGTGGATCTCGACGTGCCGGCCGGCCGGCTGACAGCGGTGGTGGGCAGACCGGGCGCGGGAAAAACGACGCTGCTCAACTGCGTCGGCGGGCTGCGACGGCCCGACCGCGGCACTGTCCGGATAGGAACAGACAGGATCAGTGGCCTCGGTGACGCGGCGCTGACCAAGCTGAGGCGCGACCGGATCGGGTTCGTGTTCGCGACCTGCAGTCTGTTCCCCACGCTGTCGGTTGGCCAGAACATCCTGATCGGCCCCGAGCTCGCGGGCACCCGGCCGGAGAAGCAGTGGTTCGACACCGTGGTCGAGCTGCTGGGCCTGGCGCCCCTGCTGCGGGTCCGTCCTGTCGTACTCACGGCCGAGCAGCGGCAGCGGGTGGCGTGCGCGCGGGCGTTTCTGAGCAAGCCGGACGTGGTGCTCGCCGACGAGCCCACGGCCGAGCTGAGCAGGAGCGAGGCCGCCGCGCTGCTGGGCTTCCTGCGGATGTGGGTGCGCAAGCTGGGGCAGTCGGTGCTGCTGGCGACCAGTGACCCGTTCGTGGCCGCGCACGCCGACCAGGTCCACGTCCTGTCGGACGGCCGGATCACCGGTGAGGTGACCAGGCCGACGATCGAGTCCGTGCAGGCGGCGCTGCCATGAGGGCGCACCCGGTCCACGCGGGCTACCGGATGGGCGTGGGCGCGCTGCTGTGCTGCGCCGTGGCGATCGGAGTGTTCATCCTGCTGGTCGTCGCCCGTGCGTCGGGCTGGTGGCTGCTGCCGATGTTCGTGGTGACGGAAGCCTTGGTGTACAAGGCGTTTTCGGTCACCGTCCGTCGAAGGAGACGGGATGTGGCGTTGTTACGGTGCTTCGGCGCCAGCCGTGCGCAGGTGTTCAACGGCGTGCTCACCGAGGCGGCGTGGGTGGGCGTGTTCGGCGCGGTTGTCGGGCTGCTGAGCGTGCTCATCCTGCTGGAGAGACTGGACTTCGACCTCACGGTCTTCGCCGCGCTCGTCGGCTCGGCTGGCGCGGTCCTCGCCGCGCTGGTGCCTGCGATCAGGGCGAGCAGGATCCCGCCGAGCGGGCCCGCATGAGGGTGACGGCCTTGCCGAAGAACGGGTTGTCGGGCGGCCGGGTGAGGAAGTCCGCCAGTGCGAACAGGTCCACTGCCTGGCTGAGCTGGCGCCAGTCCCCGGGGAGGTGGCCGCCCGCGTCGGTGAATCCTTCGGTGAACCCGGTGGCGAAGGCCGGTGTGATCTCGTCGGGCAGCCTGAGCATGTTGCCGACGTCGGGTGCCGTCCTGATCGGCGGCGATGACCTCGGCAACCGGCACGGTCCCGGCCACCCGGCTGGCCAGTGCAACTTCGACGGCGCACGTGGTGCCGTGGCGCAGTCGGCGGAGGACGTACTTCTCGCCGGTGTCGGTGACGAGCTGGATGTTGTGGTTCCGATAGCCCCCGGCCAGTGGCTGGGTCTGCTCGACGCGCCTGCCAGGGAGTACGTCGTCGGCGAGCCAGGTGGTGGTGCGCGCGTCCAGGTGCACCAGGCCATCCTGCCAGTCGGCTGCTCTTGACACGGGGCGCGTTCCGCGACAAGGTGAGAGCGCTCTCACAGCTCCCGGGGCGCGTCGAGGTGATGCTCCGGGTGAGCGAGTCGGGGGATGCCGGGCGCGGCGGCCCGACATCCCCCGACCGCCAGCGCTTTGCCCCACGCAACCAATGTGGCCTTCGGTGCGCCAAACGCACCAAAGGCCACATTGGTTGCGTGGGCAGCTCGGCGGCGACGGTCTTTGGCGTGTCGCATCCAGCGCAACGAAGGTGGCCTTTGGTGCGCCAAACGCACCAAAGGCCACATTGGTTGCACAGGCGCTGGCGTCGGCCAGCGTGGTCAGGCCGATTCGCGGCGGGCCAGTTGCACGGGGAGCACTTCCCGTTTGCGGACCGATCCGCCGTCGATCAGCACCGTCAGGTTGGCGATCATCTTGCGGACCTGGTCGCCGAGGTCCTGGCGGACGGTGGTCAACGGCGGCTCGGTGTGCGGCGCGACCATCGGGTTGTCGTCGAAACCGACAACGGCCACGTCATCCGGCACGCGCCGACCGGCCTCGCGCAACGCCTTCAGGCAGCCGACAGCCATCAGGTCGTTGGCCGCGAACACGCCGTCGAGCTTGGGTACCCGGTGCAGCAGCATGTTCATCGCGCGGTAGCCACCCTCGCGCGTGTAGTCGCCCGACGCGGTGAGGTGTGCCTGCTTGTCCGGGCTCGCGCCGATGGCGCGGACCCAGCCCGCGAGGCGGTCCTGCGCCGAGAGCTCGTCCAGCGGGCCGGTGACGGACACGATCGTCCTGCGGCCGAGTCCGAGCAGGTGCTCGGTGGCCAGGTAGCCGCCACCTTCGTTGTCGTTGTCGACCGTGTAGAGACCGCGCAGCGAGCCCCACGGGCGTCCGCCGAACACACACGGCAGGTGCAGCTTGCGGACCGTGGACGGCAACGGGTCGTCCTGGTGGGGCGAGAACAGCAGCGCCCCGTCCACGTGCCCGCCGCGTAGGAACCGTTCGGCCCGGCCATGCGCGCCTTCACCGAGCCCCAGCATCAGCACCAACTGCGTGTCCATCTTCGCCAGCTCGCTCGCGGCCGCCCGGACCAGTGCGCCGAAGTGCGGATCGTTGAAGACCTTCGCCTGTGGCTCGGACACCAGCATCGCGATCGCGCCGGTCCGTCTCGTCACGAGCGTCCTGGCTGCCTGGTTCGGCTGGTATCCCAGCTTCAGCGCGGCGGCCGTGACCGCTTCGTGTGCCTCGGGGCTGACCCGGGGCGACGAGTTGAGCACGCGTGACGCGGTCGCGCGGGACACGCCCGCGACGGCGGCGACGTCCTCAAGCGTTGGACGTGCTCCGGAGAGCGGTCGGCTGGCCACCTGCGTTCCTCCCATGTCCGCACGAGTCTGGCCAGAGTAGCTTGGTCAGGTGCGGAGACAGCGGAGGACGTCAGCGCGTCCGGATGATCTCGGAAGCGCTCTCACCCACTCGTAGGCCGATCCGGAGCATCCCCTGTTCGGTGCGGACCGACAACGGGATCCCGGCGCGCATCGCCGTCCGCTCGAACCCGGATTCGCCCGGCAGGCACCAGGCGACCAGCTCGCTGTGGCCCTCGGCACGTGCCGTCCCGGCCAGCCTGCGCAGCAACGCGGTGCCGATTCCCTTGTGCTGCCACGAGTCCTCGATCAGTAGCGACACCTCGGCCTCCGCGGGCCGCGCGGTGCGGATCAACTGTCCGATCCCGACCACCTCGCGACCGCACACGGCCAGCAGCGTGCTGCCACGCGGCGGAGTGAGCAGCCGGTGCAGCAACCGGCGCGGCAGCGTACGCACGCCCGAGTGGTACCGGGCGAACAACGTCCGCGCAGAGCACCGCGTGTGCAGCTGCGACACGGCGTCCAGGTCGGAGACGTCGCCGCGGCGCAGCACGATGCCCGCGCCGTCCGGTGTGACGATGGCCGTCGGCGGGTCGGCCTCGGCCGTGACGTCCTGGAACATCGCGGTGAACGCGGCCGCGCGGGCCAGTTCGACGTCGGTGAACGGCGCCCAGCCGCGTCGGGCGGCCACTGTGACCCCGTCCCCGAGCCCGAGGATCGCGCGGTGCCCGCCGTCCAGCAGTTGTCCCGGCTCGCCTGACTCGAAGCTCACCGAGTCGGCCCCGAGTAGCACCCGCAACGCCTCGGGCGCGGCACACGGGTCCTCGAAGGCCATCGCGGCCGCGCGCAGCGCGGCGGTCGGTGGGTCGACCAGGTCGCGCACGTCGGCGTGGGTGATGCCGAGGCATCTGCCCCCTTCGGCGCGGATCTCCCTGACCAGTTCGGCGGGTGGCACGTCCGGCGCGGCCTTGACGACAAGCTCGTCGACCACCCCGGATGGCACGGGCAGGATCGACAACGCCAGCACGTTGCAGTCGCGGGCGGCCAGCCGGGTGGTCACCCGAGCGAGCACACCCGGAGAGTCGTCGAGCTCGACGCGCAGCCGCCACGTGTGTGTATCGGTCATGGGACCAGGCTTGCCGCTGGGTATTGCCACGGTGTTTCAGCGGTGTAATGGGTTCTGGTGAGCCGACGCCTCCCGCCCGATGTGCTGCCCTTTCGGGCCGCTCCAACCGGACGGCGAGGCCATAACGTGATGCCGCCTCGTCTTTTCGCGCGCCTAGGGATGGTCATGGTCCGGTACACGCTGCCCGATACGCCGATCGCGGCAGCGACGGCTGACATCGGCCATGTGGCGGTGGAACTCGAGTTGACCCTGACCGGCCAGGTCACGGTGGACGGCCCTTTCTCGTCCGCCGACCTCGCCACGCTCAACCGGATCAGTGAAGGCGTCGTGGTCAGCCGCCTCGACACCGAGTCGCCGAGTGTCACCTGCCCGGCCGGGCACCACTTCACGCAGCGGGGAACGACGTTCCTGCACCCGGTGACCATGGTCTTCCACGGCTCCAGTGTGATCGACTTCGGGTACGAGCAAGCGGTTGTCACCGGCGAGGTCGACTACCGGCTCGCGGTCAAGGTCAGCCCGCACAACCGTGAGCCCGAACCGCACGTCGACCCCGACCAGTGGTACTCGCGCAACGGCGGCACACTGGCTTCGATCGGCGCGATCGTGTTGATCAGCAGGAGCTTCAGCACACTGGACGGGTTGATCTAAGGCGTCTCCCACACCCGCCGGGGATTCCGGTGCGCGTTGGTGGGCACCGGGTCGGGCAGCATCGGCACGCTGATGTTCATCACGAACGCGGCCCGCGCGGGCATCCCGAGGCTGGTCCACAGCGAACCCGGCCCGGTGTTGGCGATTTTCAGGTACACGGGCTGTTTGGTCACCGCCAGCGATGGCGGCACGCAGTCGTCGGGCAGCGTGCCGCTGAACATCGCTGTGCGCAGCGCCCGGTCGAGCAGCCGGTGCTCGTCGTGGATCTTCTCGGCCCGCGCGGTGACCAGGTAGGACAGTTCACAACGACGGACCGGCTCGCCCTGTGGTGGCGCACCGGTGTCGTCCTGCAGGCCGAACAGGAACAGATCGATGGTGTTCGACGGCCGCTCGGTCTGCCACGTCGGTTTGGGCGGATCGAGCCGGACGACGGTGCCCTCCGGCATCTGTCTGCCGAACAGCTTGCACAGCGCGTCGTCCACTTCGGTGATCATGACTTGGGTCGTCCATTTCCGAAAAGCCCCGCCGGAGCGGGGCTTTTCCTCTCACCATCGATGAGTCAGATCAGGCCTTCGCGAAGCGCGTACGCCACCGCGTGCGAGCGGTTGCGCAGCTGGAAGCGGTTGGTCACGTCGTGCAGGATGCTCTTGACCGTGCGCTGCGAGTAACACAGCTGGTCAGCGATCTCCTTTGTGGACAGTCCATTCGCGACGAGCTTGAGCACCTCGGTCTCCCGGTTGGTGATCCCGGCGAGGTGCAGCCCGCGCGGCTCGAGCACGTGCCGCTGCAGCCGGGAGACCCGGTTGAGCAGGCGGCCGAGCATGTCCGGCGGCAGTGCGCCCTCGCCCGACGCGGCGGCCTTGACCAGGCGCACCAGCACGTCCGGCGTGGTCTCCGAGCGGCGGGCGACCGCGCAGACGCCACCTTCGACGGCGGTGAGCACCTCGGCGTCCTCCAACTCGCCCGCGACCAGCACGATCCGGGTGAAGCCGCGGACCTGCAGCGTGCGCAGCAGTTGGCTGCCACGCTCGTCGAACCTGTCCGTGACGACCAGTGCGACAGCCTCCTGGGTCGCCGAGTCCTCGTCGACGAGCCAGACCTCCGGCCGGGTCCGCAGGGCCATGTGCACGCCGTTCTGCAGAATGGGGTCGGTGGCTCGGACGACGACCTGAGTGCGACGCTGCTCGTGCATTTCTTTTCTCTCCCCGCTGGAGTGTCGAACGTCCCCAATTCGTCCGGCACGTCTTGAACTTTCGACTGCACACAGCCTGCCCGAAGGGGCGTCCCGACCACATGGGACCGATGTCCCGTTGTTGCCCGACCGGGCATCCCCGTGTCGGGCATCTTTCCCGAGTCGGATGCCCTAGTCGGACAAGGAAAAACACAACCGAGACCAGCTCGTTACGCGGGACGCGTAACGAGTCTGCTTAGGACGGTGAGAGGTCAGCCGAGTCCGGCGTTGCGGGCACGCACGATCGCCTGGGCCCGGTCGGCGACATGCAGCTTGGTGAAAATGCTGGAGACGTGGTTGCGCACGGTCTTCGGGCTCAGCGAGAGGTCACGCGCGATGGTCGCGTTGCTGTGCCCCTCGGCGATCAGCGCGAGCACTTCCCGTTCCCTACTGGTGAGTTCGGGAAAGACCGGGTCGCTGCTGGGCGGCGGGGTGTTGAAGTAGCCGAGCACCCGGGTGGCGATGTCCGGCCCGAAGATCGCCTCGCCGCGGCCGACGCCGTGCACCGCGCGCACGATCTGGTCCTGGCCCGCGCCTTTGAGCAGGTACCCGCGTGCGCCCGCGCGCATCGCGGCGAACACCGACTCGCTGTCGTCGAACATGGTCAGCACGAGCACGCCGGTGCCGGGCAGTTCGGTGACGATCTGCCGGGTCGCCTCGATCCCACTGATGTCGGGCAGGTGCAGGTCCATCACGACCACGTCCGGCCGCAGCGCCTTGGCCGCCGAGACCGAGTCCAGTCCGGTCGCCGCCTCGCCGACCACCTCGGTCCCGGGGACGTCGGCGAGCACGGTGCACAGCCCGAACCGGAACAGCGGGTGATCGTCAACCACCATGACCCGGAGCGGATCCATCACCCTTACCCGCCTTCCTTCGGCAGCGGCAACGTGGCTCGCACCTTGGTGCCACCGCCGTTGCCCGCTGACACGACACAGTCGCCGCCCAGTTCGGTCGCCCGCTCGCGCATCGACCATAACCCGACGCCGGTTGCCGGCTGCTCGGGCAGCCCGATTCCGTCGTCGACGACCTCGATGTGCAGGTCGTCGTCCACCCACAGGCGGACCGCGCAGGACCGGGCCGCGGCGTGACGGGTCACGTTCGTCAGCGCCTCGGACACGATCCGGTACGCGGCGACGTCCACGCCTCCCGGCAGCCTCGGCATGCTTATCGGTACGTCCAACTTGATTGTCACGCCCTGATCGTCCGCACGGGTGGAGATCGCCTTCGCATACGCCCGAATGGCGCCTACCAGGCCGATCCGGTCCAGCTCCGGTGGTCGCAGGCCGTGTGCCAGCCTACGGATCTCGTTGATCGCTCCGTCGAGTTCCTCCTGCAACGTGCTGAGCAGCTCACCCTGGGGGGACGCGGGCCCGATCGCCTTGCGGCACGCGTGCAGCCCCAGCGAGATCGCCGCCAGCGTCGGCCCGACGCCGTCGTGCAGGTCGTGCAGCAGCCGACGGCGTTCCTCCTCGCGGGCCTGCACGACGTTGTCCCGGCTGCGGCGCAGGTCCCGGGTCAGCCGGGCGGTGTAGGCCGCAGCACCGGCGTGCCGGGCGACCTCGGCGAGTACCAGCCGGTCCCGGCGTCCTAGGACTTCCCGGGATGTCCTGGGTGCGACGGCCAGTTGCCCCACCGTCTCGCCCTGGTACGACAGGGGCAGCCGGAACAACTCGCCAGTAGGTTCGCCGAACGTGGCCACGTGTTCGCCCACCGACCCGGCCGGGGAGAGGATCTCCACCGCCACATAGGGCAGCCGCAGCGCGGTGCCGATCGTCTCGACCAACGCGGGCAGTGTCTCGCTGGGCGTCCTGGTCTCCTCCAGCCTCGTGGCCAGCGCGGACACCACCCGGTACGGGTCGTGGCTGTCACCGAACAGCCGTTTGTTGATCAACGCCTGCAATCGGGACCGCAGCGGCTGTACCAGCACCGCGACACAGGCTGCGGCGGCCGCCTGCTGCCACAGCTCGTCCAACGGCGGGAACAGCAGCGACAGCAGGCTGACCAGGCCGATGTAGAGACCGATGGTGCCCGCCGACAGCGCGCCGTAGACGAGCGAACGGCTGACGACCACCTCGATGTTCAGCGCCCGGTAGCGCAGGATCGCCGCGGCCACACCGATCGGCACGGGCAGGAACGCCAGCGTGTGCAGCTCGGTCGGCAGCAGTGTCCGCCCGACCAGGGCCTCCGGCACGGCGAAGAACACCGAGTACAGCAGCGCGCCGCCGCCGAGCGACCAGACGACCCAGCGCATCCTGTTGCGGTCCAACTCGTTCTGCGCGGTGCGGTAGCGGATGACCAGAGCCCCCAGTATCAGCAGGGGAAAGGTGTAGAGAACCGGCAGCACCGGTGATCCGAGCAGGCTGAACCGGCCGAGCGGGTCGCTGATGAACTGCCACGCGAACAACGCCATCAGTCCGTAGAGGAGCACCGCGCCGAGATAACCGGCCATCACCTGCTTGCGGAACGTCTTCTTGTTGTAGACAGCGGGAAACGCGATCGCCATGTGCAGCGTCGCCGCCCACAGCAGCATGAAGCTGAACTCGCCCGTGTACCACCGCCAGAACTGGCCGCCCGCCACGAGATCCAGCGCTTCCAGTTGGAAGTGCGTCGATCCGCTCGTGGTGATGAAGCTCAGCGCCGAGCTCAGCAGCGCGGCCTGTGCGGCCGGATCCGTCGGCCGCGCCGTGAAGATCCCGGCGGCGACGATCAGAATCAACGCCAGGACAAGCAAAGTGGGCCAGTTCTTCCCGACCGCGTCCATGATCGGGAAAAGTTTCAGTGTTTTCTCGACATCGACCCGCTGCCCGTCGCGGCGCAGTTCGTAGCGCACGACGTCGCCCGCCTTGGCGCTCTCGCCGCCGATCCCGTTGGCCACCGCGTCCCGCACCGGTTCCCCGTTGATCGAGACAACTTCGTCACCGGCGTGAAACAGCCCATCATCGGTGGTTTCCCGGATGACTACGGCTGTGGACGACACCGCCTGATCACCGATGTTGATCACGGTGCCGTCGGACGGGCTCGTCGCCCTGCTCAGCACGCACCAGCCGGACGCGGCCAGCAGTGCGAACGCCAGCACCAGGCACGCGGCAGGCACACGCCACGCGCCCGCCAAATCGGACACAGCCAGATCATTCCCCATGGCCGCCGTGCGGCTCTAATGTCTACCCCTTTGGGTCAACGGGGTGCTGCTCGGTGTGTTCGGTCTGCTCCTCGTCGTACTCGGGTTCCAGCACACGGACCACCGGGATGCCCATCGCCGGTGTCTCCGGTTCGTCGCCCCGCTTGGCGAGTCTCGGCACGAGCATCAGCACGATCGCGCCGATCGCGACCAGTGCGGTGGCGATCAGCACCCAGACGCCGAACCCGACGGTGGATCGCATCTCCTCGGGAATGGTGCTCTCGGGCCTGTCGAAGACCTCGAACAGCAGGAACACGATCGTGAGCGAACCGGCGAGCAGTCCCGCTCCACCGACGCCGAGCAGACGGGCGGCCAGCACCGGACCGCTCGCCGGGTGCAGCCGTGTCGAGATCAGCCCGAACACCCCGGCGACGGCGAGCAGCGCGGCCCCGACCATGACGGGCACCCCGAACATCGGGAACGGGTCGTTGTCGCCGGTTCCGTTGCCCCACAGGGTGTACGTGATCGTCCGAGCGTTGTACTGCTCGTCGTACAACCTGTTGTACTCGATTATCGGCATGAAGGAGCCACCGACCGCCAGTGCGGCCGCGAGGATCCAGATTCCGGAGCCGATCTGCCGAAGCCGGGCGACAGGCCAGATGGCCGGTGCGGTCACTTTTCATCTCCGTCGAGCTTGCGGGAGATCGAGCCGGGCTCCGGGGCGGGCGGCGGTTCGATCGCGGTGGTGTCCGAAGCTGTGGTGGTGTCCGAAGGTGTGTCCGGCACGCTCTGCGGCTGGGCGGTGGCGTTCTCCGACTGCACAGGTGTGCCGTAGCTCGGCGTCTCCGGTTGTTCGGGGCCGCGCTCGGTGTGGATGGGCACGCCGTAGCTGGGCGTCTCGGGCTCCCAGCGAGGTGGTGGGGGCCGCAGGGGCCGCATCGGCGGCGGTCCGTAGTGCGGCACCGGGGCGTACACCGGCCGGGTGCGTTCGAGCAACGCCAGGAGGAGGGCGAACAGCGCGACGACCGCTGCCACGGTCACCAGGATCAGCCCGGCCTTCAACTCGGTCTGTGACCGGTCGTCCTCCGCGGTTCCGGTGGTGGCCAGACCCAGGTACCAGGTGAGGGCCGAGTCGAGCAGGACGCCGGTGCCGAACGCGCCCGCCACGATCGCACCCCAGCGCCGGGTGGTCAGCAGCACGACCAGGAACGCCAGCACCATCAGGACCGCGGCCAGGATCACGGGGATGCCGTAGTAAGTGGTCTGGACGGTCGCCTCGGCCTCGGCGGGAGCGCTGCGGGTCTCCCAGTACCCGGTCTCGAGCCGAAAGTCCTGGTCATAGCTCCGGTGCAGCACGTCGGCGAACGTCGATCCAACCCCCAGCCCGGCGGCTACCAGCCATAACAGGCCCGCGATCAGACGTAAGGGTGACCGCTGCACGCGCGGCGGGGTGATGACCGTCATGCCGTAGATCCTGCCACTGGCCGAGGTCACACGAATTTCTTTCGCACCGGGCGTCATAGTGCGTGTCCGGCCATGTCTTTCAGGGTGTTGGTCGGCCCGAGCGAGGGCCGGGCCGACCAACATCGTGGTAGACCGAGGCCGCTATGGCCTTCCATTCGTCCAGCAGCCGTGCCTGGCGGGCCGGGTCGCCGCCGATCATCGCGTCGAGCGCGAGGCCCCTGGTGAGGTTCACGGTCAGCCAGTACAGGGTCTCCAGCCGCTCGTCCGGCACGTCCACCCCGGCGGCCTCGCGGTAGATCTCCAGCGTGGAGCGGCCGAGCGCGCGGTCGATCGGGAGCATCGAGCGGCGGAGTTCGTCGTCGGTCCGCGCGGCCACCCACAGTTCGAGAGCCGCAGTCGACAGCTTGCCGGAGAAGCCGCGCCAGAGCAGGTCGATCGCCTCCTGGACGCGCCGCGGCCCCGGCGGCGCGACCAGCGCGCCCCCGACCTCCTCGCGCAGCCGCCGGAACAGGTGCTCGACCGCCGCGGCCATCAGTTCGGCCTTGGTGGTGAAGTGGTGCTGCTGCGCGCCGCGCGACAGCCCGGCGCGGCGGCAGATCTCGTGCACGGTGGTGCCGGAGTAGCCGAGGTCGACGAGGCAGTCGACGGTGGCGTCGAGCAGCGCGCTCCTGGTGCGCTCGCGGCGCTCCTGCTGGGTTCGCGGCCTGGCCTCGGTGGACATGCCCGGCACTTTACATGCAGTCCTGAACGCATGTACCTTCCGAATGGAATGTTTTTCCCGGGGAGAGGTTCAACGATGACCTGGCTCAACGACGACCTGATCGCTTTCCGTGAGCTCGCCCGCTCGTTCTGCGAGAAGGAGCTCATCCCGAACCAGGAACGCTGGGCCGAGGCCAAGCAGGTGGACCGTGAGCTGTGGACGAAGGCGGGCGAGGTCGGCCTGCTCAACCTGAGCATCCCCGAGGAGTACGGCGGTGGCGGCGGCACCTTCGCACACGAGGCCGTCCTGTTGCAGGAACAGGCTCGCGCCGGTGACGACGCGTGGGGCGTGGCCGTCCACAGCGGAATCGTCGCGCACTACGTGCTGGCGTACGGCACCGAGGAGCAGAAGCAGCGCTGGCTGCCCAAGCTGGCGTCGGGCGAACTGGTCGGCGCGATCGCGATGACCGAGCCCGGCACGGGATCGGACCTGCAGAGCATCAAGACGAAGGCGATCCGCACCGGCGACGAGTACGTGGTCAACGGCTCGAAGACGTTCATCACCAACGGGGCGCAGGCCGGGCTGATCATCGTCGCGGCCAAGACCAACCCCGAGGAGAAGGCGTCGGGTGTGTCCCTTGTCGTTGTGGAAACCGAAGGCGCGGAAGGCTTCCGGCGCGGGCGCGTGCTCGACAAGATCGGGATGAAGGGCCAGGACACCGCCGAACTGTTCTTCGACAACGTGACCATCCCCGCCGACAACCTGCTCGGTGAGCAGGAAGGCCAGGGCTTCATCCAGCTCATGCAGCAGCTGCCGCAGGAGCGGCTGGTGATCGGCGTGACCGCGGTCGCGGCGATGGACCTCGCGGTGCAGCAGACGATCCAGTACACCAAGGAGCGGACCGCGTTCGGCCGCCCGCTGTTCGGCTTCCAGAACACCAAGTTCGTCCTCGCCGACGCGGCGACGGAGGTCGCGGTCAGCAAGGCGTTCCTCGACCAGGCCATCACCCGGCACCTCAAGGGCGAGCTGGACGTGAACGGCGCGGCGATGGTCAAGATGTGGACGACCGAGCGGCTGGGCAAGGTCGTCGACAACTGCCTGCAGCTGTTCGGCGGCTACGGCTACATGAACGAGTACCCGATCGCCAAGGCCTGGACCGCGGCCCGCGTCCAGCGCATCTTCGGTGGCACCACGGAGATCATGAAGGAGATCATCGCCCGCACACTGTAGACGCGGGCGCGTCCGGTGCACTCAGATTGACGTCATGGCGGCGGTGCACCGGACCATCCTCGTCGTCGACGTCGTCGGCTTCGGCGACATCCGGCGAACGAACGCACACCAGCTCGAAGTCAGGCGCGGCCTGTACGGCGCGGTCGAATCGGCCTGCACGGCGGCCGGTATCCCCTGGGACGACTGCCATCGGGAGGACCGCGGCGACGGCATCATGATCGTCGTTCCCGCGCACGTCCCGAAAAGCCTGTTCGCCGAGGCACTGCCGGGTCATCTGACGGCCGCGCTGCGCACCCACAACCAGGTGCACCCGCCGCAGGCGCGGATCCGGCTGCGGATGGCGCTGCACGCGGGCGAGGTGCACCACGACGACCACGGTGTCGTTGGCAGGGCGGTCAACCTGGCCTTCCGGCTGCTGGACTGCGGCACGTTCCGCGCCATGCACACCCGGTCCGACGTGCCGCTGGCGATCATCGCGTCCGCCTGGTTCTTCGACGAGGTGATCTGGCACGGCCCGGCAGCGGCCGAGTACCAGCGCTTCCGTGTGTCGGCGAAGGAAGTCGACACGGTCGCGTGGATCAACCTGCCGGGCGCCGACGTGCGACAGGAACCTGCGTCCGCCGAGCGGCCCGTGCCCCGCCAACTCCCGGTCGACACCTATCAGTTCGCTGGCCGCACCGGGGAGATCGACCGGCTCGACGGACTGGCCGACGGCTCGACGGTGATCATCACCGCGATCGACGGCAGCGCGGGGATCGGCAAGACGACTCTGGCCACGCACTGGGCGCACCGGGCGAAGGACCAGTTCCCGGACGGTCAGCTGTACGTCAACCTCCGTGGTTTCGACCTGCGCGAGCCGATGCGGGCAGACCAGGCACTGCACGGCTTCCTGCTGGCGCTCGGTGTCGCCCCGCAGGGCCTGCCCGCCGACGTCGAGACGAAGGCAGCGCTGTTCCGGAGCCTGATGGCCGACCGGCGGACGCTGGTCGTGCTGGACAACGCCCGGTCAGCGGACCAGGTCCGGCCGCTGCTGCCCGGCTCGCCGGGGTCCATGGTGCTGATCACCAGTCGCAACCGGCTGGACAGCCTGGTGGTCAGGGAAGGCGCGCGGCGGGTGGCCCTTGACGGCATGTCGGCGGCCGAAAGCCGGGCCCTGCTGGCCAGACGGGTGCCGCAGGAGGTGCTGGCCGCCGATCCACCGGCCACCGACGAGTTGATCGAGCTGTGCGCGGGACTGCCACTGGCGCTCAGCATCGCCGCCGCCCGCGTGACCGGCCCGATCGCGGAGCTTGTTCGTGAGATCAGGCAGGAGCGGCACCGGCTCGACGCGCTCGACCTCGGCGACACGGATCTCAGCGTCCGCGCGGTGTTCTCGTGGTCCTACGAGGTGCTCGCGGCCCCGGCAGCACGGCTGTTCCGGATGCTCGGCCTGCACCCTGGGCCGTCCATCGACGTGTACGCCTGTTGCGCGATCACCGGCGCGGGCAGGGCGGCGACCCGCGCGATCCTCAACGAACTGCGTCGCCTCAACCTGATCTCCGAGGACGACGGCCGGTTCCGGTTCCATGATCTGTTGCGCGCGTACGCCCACGAGCTGGCCGAGGACGATCCGGAGCGAGAAGCGGTGGCCCGGCGGCTACTCGTCTACTACGTGGGAGCGGCGCTGCTGACCACCCGGTTGATCCTGCCCCACCAGGACGTGCCGTTCACCGCCCCCGACAGGCCGGAGGCCCTGCCGCCGCTGACGACATACGCCGATGGGATGGGCTGGTTCGCCGCCGAGCACTCGACTCTGCGCGCGATGGTCACGTTCGCCGCGGACCAGGGGAGCGCCGACCTGTGCTGGCAGCTCGCCTGGGCGTGCACCGTGTTCCTGCGTCGCACCGGGCGTCGCGAGGAACGGGCCGCCATGCACCGCACGGCCTACGCTGCGGCGAAGCGCCAGGGTGATGTCGTCGGGCAGATCTACTCGGGCAAGTTCCTCGCGGTCGCGTTGGCGCGCCTCGGCCGTGTGGACGAGGGGCTGGAGCAGCTGAACGAGGCGATGAGCCTGGTCGGCAGTTCCCCGGAGCTCAGCGAGGAACACCAGCTGCACTACTCCTACGCCAAGCTCTACGAGGCGAAGGGAGATCCAGCGACCGCGCTCACGCACGCTCGGCTTGAATGGGAGCTGGCCAGCCGTACAGGCGCGCCCATGCGTCGCGCGGGAGCTCTGCTCATCGTGGGCCATCAGCTCTGTTTGCTCGGCCGCTACGCCGAAGCGCTGACGCTGTGCGAGCAGACACTGGCGGCGTATGTCGCGCACGACAACCTCGAGGGCGAGGCCGACGTGCTGATGACCATCGGTGACTGCGAACGCGGCCTCGGCAGGCACCATGACGCGATTGCCCACTACGCGCGGGCGATCGCGCTGGACCGCGTCCTCGGTGACATCTACTGGGAGGCCATCGGGCTCGAACATCTCGCCGAGGCACGTGCCCACGTCGGTGCGGCGGACCGGGGTGAGTCGGAGATGCGCCAGTCGTTGGAGATTCTCGACCAACTCCGCCATCCGGACGCCGAACGCCTGCGGCGCAAACTGTCCGTGGTCCGAACACAGTGACCGGGCTCATCGTGTCCCGCTGTCTGGCGTGTGTCCGGATCCGCGACGGACGGTGAACTCGTGGCTCGTCCGCCGGGATGAAGTTGATGTCGCGGATCCGCCTGCCGGTTCGGGTGACGTTGATGCCGCCGTTCGGCGTGTCGCTTGACGACTTGCCGCATTGGTCCGATCTGCCTAAACCATGCGTAATCATGCGTGTTCGAAGCGTAAAATTTACGCTGATCAGGGGCTTCCCCGAATGGGTGATTACGGGGTGTGTTCGCCTGCACGGGGAAGCGTTGCCCCCGTAGAGTGATGGCGGTCAGTTCTGTGTCCGGGGTCAGGTCCGGCGCCGAACTGGAGGGGTGCGAGCGGACGGAGTCAAGGCCGGTGAACGTCAAGAAGATACTGCTGCTGGCAGTGGTAGCACTGCTGGTGTTCTACCTGATCACGCAACCGACGCAGTCTGCCAACGCGGTGCAGACGGTGCTCGGCTGGCTGCGTGATGGCGCCGAGGCGATCATCACGTTTGTCAAGAGCCTGTTCGCTTAATGACGCTGCGTCACGCGTAGCGCCGAAGGGCGATCCATCTTGGACCGTCTGGGTGGATTCTGGGGAATAAGTCCAGGTGGCGAGATTGATGATGAGTCACCTCTGGATTCTTGACCCCGGTCCACCCTACGGTTTCCGGCAACGAGTGATCATCGCCCCCACAGGAGGCACGCATGGTCGACGACCACGGGGTCGACGCTTTGGTTCGGCAGTGGACTGCAGAGCGTTCGCAGGACGCGGAAGCGGAGGAGATCAATCGGATTGCCACGACGTGGCTCGCCGAGGGACCGGTAACCGTTTCCCAGCCGGGGATCCCTGGTCAGCGCTCCAAGGGTGGCGCCAAGTCCTGGGTGGCCGTGCAGTCGGCCGAACCGCGGTACATCGAGGCGATGAGCAAGCGCCTGCCGGGTGTGCCACAGGACCTGGTCGCGTCGGCGGCGGGCTACTGGCAGATGGTCGGCGGGCTCGCGGAGGCCGAGCAGTGGTGGGACGCGGGCATCAGCCCGTTGGACCAGCGCGCGCTGGACTACCGCGCGGCAGGCCTGGTGCCGTCGGACCTGAGCCGTCGGCTGGGGCCGCTGACGGTGCTTGAGCACCTTCGCCGGGGCAGTGCGCCCGCGTGGTGCGTGGCGCGGCTGCAGCGGCAGCAGCGCAACGGTGTCGCCTGATATCCGGGTCGCCTGATCGGGAACGTAACGGGGCTCCGGGCTCGTCGTTGACAACACGTGGTGGTTGATCGTCGTCGAGGGCTGCTCGTGCGCCTTGCCCTGGTCACGCTCGTGGTCGTGCTGGCGGGTGGTGGTGTGTGGCTGCTGACGGCCACCTCCGCCCCGCAAGCCGGGCCGGTCACCACCGAGATCCCCGCGCTGCAGGTCCAGCCCGCGCCGGTACAGCCCGGTGCGGTTGTTCCTGAACCCGTGGCGGACAGCGTCCCGCAGGCGACTCCGGGCGCGGATCCGCTGGTCGCGTGGGCCAATCAGGTGGCAGGTACGTCCGGTGTTCCGGCGCGCGCTCTGCGCGCGTACGGCAACGCCGAACTCGTGCTGCGGTCGACGACCCCGGGCTGTCGGCTGTCGTGGGCGACGCTGGCCGGGATCGGCCGGATCGAGTCCAACCACGGACAGTTCGGCGGCGCACAGTTGGGCGACGACGGACGGCCGACCAAGCCCATCATCGGCGTCCCGCTCGACGGCTCGACCGGTGTGCAGCACATCGCGGACACCGACGGCGGCCGCTACGACGGCGACGCGTCGCTGGACCGTGCCGTCGGTCCGATGCAGTTCATCCCGTCCACGTGGGCCAAATGGGCATCGGACGGCAACGGCGACGGCCGTGGCGACCCGCAGCAGATCGATGACGCGGCGCTCGCGGCCGCGCGCTACCTCTGCGTCGGCGGGCGTGACATGGGCTCCCCGGCCGGTTGGTGGGCGGGTGTGTTGTCCTACAACAACTCCGTTCCCTATGGTCAGAAGGTCTTCGGTCTTGCCGACGGGTACGCGAAACACAGTCAGCGCAGGTGACGATAAGGTTTGACCTCTGCTGGGGTAATGATTCAGAGCCCTCAGCGCCCCTATGATGGACGGCACGCCATCGGATAGGGGAGAGGTTCCGAATGACGGACGGCAGCGGCGGCGACAACGGCGTTCTTTGGCCGCTTGTCCGCGCGTTGATGAGGGTAGGTTGTCTTAACGATCTGAGCAGCCGCAACCTGGTGATCAGAATACTCGGCGACGAACTCGGTGATCCGCTGACCGTCGACGAATACCCGCAGACCACGACACATCTGTTCAGCCTTGTCCACGCGTGCCGTCAGCGGCCGGACGGATTGGCGAAGCTCCTTGTCGTCCTCGAGCGTCTCGAGCCGGGCTCGACCGCCATGGGAGATGTTCGACGGGTGATCAGCGAAATGATCGTGTACGACACGATCTCGCCCGAGGACCGCAGACAACTGTTCACACTGCTCAGCGGGGTGGTGATCCCCGATATCGGTGACATCTACCGGTTCGTCGCCGGTGAGGCCGCACTCGATCTTCCCGAGCAGACCACTTACCAGGAGCTGTTCCGCGCGTTGGAGACGCTCAACGCAAACGTGCAGGGTATACCGAAACCGATCGTCTTCGTTGAACATCTCGCCAACAGGGTCCGGCTGGACCTCGCGGTCGAGCTGCAGCGCTGGGTCAGTGGTCAGGCCGGGAAACTGGGCCTGGAGGCCGAGTTGGTGAAGCTGCGCGAGCAGGTCGCGATGACCGCGGTGCGCAAGCCACCGCAGCGCTCGGACGGATATGTCGTCTTCCAGATAGAACGTGCTGGTCCGAGCGGTGAGGCCTATCGCATCGCGACCTGGAAACAACTCGACGTCACCGAGGGGTGGCACCCCGAGCGAAGTGCCGACATCCATGCCGCTACCCTCTCCGAGATGCAATTCCGGGTCGCCGAGGTCATCGAGTCCGTCGAGTCGGAATGGGCCCAGTTCGAGCCGACGATCAGGCTGGAGTTCCTGCTCTCCACCGAATTGCTGAACCTGGATGTCGACCAATGGCAGTGGGAAACGGAGTCACGATTCCCCGAGCCCATGGGCTGTCGTTTTCTCGTGTCCATCCGCTCACTGGAGAGAATGAAGGCGCGGAAATGGCATCGCGCCTGGTACATCCGCTGGAAAGAACTCAAGACGCAGGTCGACCAGAACAACGGCGTCACCCGGGGCGGCGGATATCAGAACAGGTCGAACGCGCACCAGGCGCTCCGGGAGCTTGTTGCCCATTTCGAGCGCAGTCCCGCCGTTGTCTCCCTGATTCTCAGCTCTCCGCCTGCCGGAACGACCTATACGGACGAGATATCGATCGCGCTGCGCGCCGGAATACCGATGATCATCTGGCACCGGTCGGACTGTGACGCGGAGGAATTCGGGGCGGCGGTCGAGAACATCCTGTACGAGGCCAATGATCGGCATCTGCTCGACCGGGTGCGGCTGGTGCGCGCGAACGCCTACGCCGACGGTCTCGGCCCGCAGCACGTGGGTGGCCAGCTGACGATCTTGTGGGACGACCCGGAGCGCATGGTCATCCCGGAGGGGGTTCCCGCATGACCACCCAGGACTGGCGTGTCTACACCGGGACGGGCACGCCTCGCGACGCGCCGGTGGACAGTCTGCCGAAACCTCCGCCGTGGCGGCGGTTTCCCGGTGCCGGGCGGGTGGAGCCGCGGCCGTCGGACGACGGTGGTGAGACCTCACGCCGGATCGGGCAGGCGGCCAACCGCAGGCACTTGTCGACCGAGCACGAGGTCGCGATGGTCAACGCGGCGATCTACCTGCGCAGGCCGCTGCTGGTCACCGGTCGTCCGGGCACCGGCAAGTCGAGCCTGGCCTACCTGATCGCGTCCGAGCTCGGGCTGGGCCCGGTGCTGCGCTGGCCGATCGCGTCGCGCACGCTGCTCAAGGACGGTCTCTACTCCTACGACGCGATCGGCAGGGTGCAGACCGCCAGCGCGCGTCCGCACGACGAACCCGACATCGGCGAGTTCATCCACCTCGGTCCGCTGGGAACAGCGCTGCTGCCCTACGAGCTGCCCCGTGTCCTCCTGGTCGATGAGTTGGACAAAGGCGACATAGACCTGCCCAACGATCTGCTGAACGCCTTCGAGGAAGGCGAGTTCCGGCTGGACGAGCTGGTGCGGGTCAGCAAGCAGCAGCCGGAGGTCACGGTGATGACCGACGACTGGGGCGGCACTGCGGCGATCACGGGCGGCCGGGTGCAGTGCCGGTCGTTCCCGATAGTGATCATCACCAGCAACGGAGAGCGGGAGTTCCCGCCCGCCCTGCTGCGCCGGTGCCTGCAGCTGCACCTGGAACCGCCGAACGAGGAACAACTCGGTGCGATGGTGGCGGCCCAGTTCGGCCCGACCGAAGGCGTCGACGTCGCCCGGTTGATCAGCGAGTTCCTGCAACGCAGCGACGAGCACGGCGGCTTGGCGGCCGACCAGCTGCTCAACGCCGTCCACCTGGCCGTCGAGTTGGTCACCGCGGGCGTGCACCGGCCGACCGACCCGGAGTGGACGTCGCTGCTGTCCGCGATCTGGCACCCGCTGCAGAGCAGGAGCGTCTGACTCGTGAGTGCTCTGCCGTCCGACGAGCCACCAGGCCGGGAGCCCGGCCTGATGTGGCAGGTGGCGGCAGGGCCACGGCCAACCGACCTGACCTGGTCGGAACTGCGCGATATCTGGTGGCTGGTGCGGTGCGTCTACCGGGAGCCCCCGGAAGCGCCACCTGCCGAGATCCCGCCGGTGGACGACGTCCCGAGAATTCCCGAAAGCAAACCTCCGGAGCGGTCGCCGTCCACGCCCGAGGCGCCACCGGAAAACGCGCAGCCCAAACGAAAACAGCCGGAAGCCGCCGAGCAATGGACGCCCCGTCAACGGGGAGCGCTTCGCCAAACGCTGGCGGACACCACGCGAGCAACGGCACCACTGGGATGGCCGGGAGTTCCCGCGCTGCGCAATCCCCGTGCGATCGAACAAGCCTTGCGCCCGTTGACAAGGCGCGTGCCATCCCCCTGGCGAAAGGTGCTCGACGAGGAGGCGACCGCCCGCAGGGCGGCTGAGGAGAGGATCTGGCTGCCCGAGTGGCAACCCGCGCCGTGGCGAAAATTCGAGCTCATGCTGATTGTCGACTCGAGCCCGACACTGGCCATCTGGCGGAACACGATCGACGAGTTCACCGGGATCCTCGGCCACATCGGCGCCTTCCGCCAGATCCGCACCTACCGCACGGACTTCTCACGGCCGAAGGACCTGACTCTGTCGGTGGACGGCACGGGCGCGCAGCGGTCGTGGCGGGACGTCGTCGACCCGACCGGGCGGCGGGTGGTCCTGGTGATCACGGACGCCATCGGACCGGCATGGCGCACAGGCGCGGCAGAACACCGGATCGCCGAACTGGCGACCGGAATGCCCACAGCCATCGTCAACGTGCTCTCCGACCGGCTGTGGAGCTGGGGTGGCCTCTCCCCGCATCGGGCGCACCTCTCGTCCCCGACGCCGGGTGCGGCGAACAGAATGCTGCGCGTCGAGCCGGAACCCCACGACGCGATCGCGGTCCCTGTCCTGGCCATGTCCCCGGAGTGGCTGGCGGGCTGGGCGACGCTGGTGGCGGGCGGGGCGACCGAGACGACGGCGATCCACGTCAGCCCGGCCTGGCCGGTGGAAGCCTCCTATCCCAAGGCGATAGCCGAGCCCTACCTCGCCGCTCGTGAGAGAGTGCTGCGGTTCAAGACCTACGCGTCGACCCGAGCCTTCCACCTGGCGTGCCTCCTGGCGGCGGCGCCCTTGAACCTGCCGATCATGCGACTCGTCGAACAAGTGATGCTGGACGGCTCCGACATGTCGACGGTGGCCGAGGTCCTGCTCGGCGGAATAGTGAAGGAAACCCCGGTGCTTCGCCTGGTCGACGACCCGGCAGCGATAGCGTACGAATTCTATGACGGCGTCCGTGAAGAACTGCTGTCCATGGGCACTCGCGTGGACACGGTCCGCGTTGCCCGAGTGGTGAGCGACGCCTTCGGTGCGGCCGTACCCATTCTCAAGAGCCTCCGAAACGCGATCGATTTCCCGGCGACCGCGCCACAACCAGTGGTGACAGACCAGAATATGCCTTACCTGAAAATCGAGGCCGCAGTCTTGTCTGCCATTTCCGGAGGCCCGTACACCAAGCGATCTCGATCGCTCACGAACAGGTTAAATGAGCACACTAATGGGGGATCTCATGAGCGTGTCGAGCCGGCATTCGCCCAGACCGGCGCTGAGGATGCAGCGTCAAGCCGTAGTGGCACAAGTATTAGCAGCGGGAGAATCGAGTCGATGAGAACAGCCTCCGTGGAGGGTGAGATGAGTGTTTCCGAAACTCCCAGGACTGAACCACGACAAGGGGCTGGCCTTCGACCGCAAATCTGGGGAAACGTGCCATTGCGTAACCCGGACTTCGTCGGCAGGACGGAACTACTCGACAAACTGCAGGAACGACTGCTCGAGCCGGACAACCGTGCTACGGCGGTACTGCCGGAAGCGTTGCACGGGATGGGCGGTGTCGGCAAGTCGCAGACTGTCGTCGAGTACATCTATCGGCACAGCACCGAGTACGACATCATCTGGTGGATTCCGTCGGAGCAGTTGTCCCAGATCAACGCCAGCTTCGTCGAACTGGCCAGGAAGCTCGGCCTGCCGAGCAGTTCGGCGGACACGGCCCGGCCCGAGGTCATCGAGGCGCTGCGCAAGGGCAGCCCGTACCAGCGCTGGCTGCTGGTCTTCGACAACGCCGAACACCCGGACGTGGTCAGCCCGTTCATCCCGGCCAGTTCCGGCCATGTGATCGTCACCTCGCGAAACCCGGACTGGGCCGGTGTGGCCCGCACGGTCGAGGTGGACCTGTTCACGCGCAAGGAAAGCATCGACCTGCTCCGCATGCGTGGTGGCGAGATCACCGACGAGGACGCCGACCGCCTGGCCGAGGCACTCGGTGACCTGCCACTGGCAGTCGAGCAGGCCGCGGCATGGCGTGGTCAGACGGGCATGCCCGTCAATGAGTACCTGACGCTCCTCGACCGGCACCTGACCGATCTTCTCGGCGACGAACGCGCTGCCGAATACGGTGCTCTCGGGTACCAACGGTCGGTCGCGGCGGCGTGGAACGTTCCGCTGCACCGACTGCGCACCTCACACCCGGCCGCGCTGCAACTGCTCCAGGTCTGCGCGTTCTTCGGACCGGAGCCGATCGCGAGAAGCCTCTTCACCGGTGGCCGATCCGTTCCCGTGCCGCCGGAACTGGCCAACGCGCTGCGTGATCCCATCAAACTCAACCGGGCGATCCGCGAGATCAGCCGCTACAGCCTCGCCAAGATCGACCACCGCAACAACACCATCCAGTTGCACCGGTTGGTTCAGACGGTTCTGAAGAACCAGCTGTCCGAGAAAGATCAGGGCGAGATGCGGCACGCGGTGCACGTGCTGCTCGTCAACGGCGACCCGGACGACCCGGTGTCGACCGACTCGTGGCCGCGTTACGCGGACCTGTTGCCCCACGCGACGATGTCGAAAGCCGTGGAGTGCCAGTCCGACGCGTGGGTACGCAGGCTGATCATCAACCTGGTCCGCTACCTGGTCAGTATCGGTGACTACCAGGTCGCGCTCTCGTATGCCCGTGAGTCGATGGACCAGTGGACGCTCGCTTTCGGCGAGACCCACGAGGACACCCTGTTGATGGCGTCCCAGCGAAGCATCGCGCTTCGGCGAATCGGCGAGTACGACGAATCGTTCGAGTTGATCGAGGAGACGTACAAGCGCGTTCAGGAGACGTACGGCGAGGACAGTGAGCTGTACCTGAGCGTCGCGGACACCTTGCGCAGTGGTTTGCGCGTTCAGGGACGATTCGTCCAAGAGCTGCAGATGCAGGAGAACATCGTCGAGAAGTCGAGGCACGTACTCGGCGACGACGACCCGGCCACGCTCCGCTACGCCAACAACCTGGCGGGCAGTCTCCGGTTGAACGGCCAGTTCTTCCGGGCGAAGGAAGTCGACCAGGACACCGGAGAGCGCAAGAAGGTCGTCCTCGGTGACGAACACGGGGCCACGTTCCTCACCTTGAACGGCCTTGCGATGGACCTGCGCGAGTGCGGCGAGTACGTCGAAGCGTGCCGGGTCCAGGAATACAACCTGACCCGCCAGCGTGCGGTCATGGGTGACGATCACCCGAGCACGATCGGGGCGATGCGGAATCTGGCAGTCTCTCGACGCAAGGCAGGACTGCACCAGGAAGCGCGCGAGCTGTCCGAGGACTGTGTACGGCTGTACCGTCTCCGCTACGGCGACAAGCACCTCGACACCATCACCGCCGAAATGGGCCTGTCAGCCGACTTGCGCGTCCTCGGTGATCTTCCGCAGTCCGAGAGCCTGGGAGCGCACAGCTACCAGCTCTTCGTGGAGACGCACGGACAGCAGCATCCGTTCACACTGGTGGCCGCGATCAACCTGGCGATCACCACCCGGTTGATGAAGCGCGCGGCCGAGGCCAGGGACGCGAATCGGCGAACCCTGGAGTCGTTGCACCAGGTCTTCGGCAAGGACCATCCGTTCGCCCTGGTGTGCGCGACGAACCTGGCAAGTGACCTTGCCGCACTGGGGGACGCGGCCGCCGCGCACGCGATGGACGTGGACACCCGCGATCGTTCCATTCAGGTACTCGGCGAGAAGCACCCGTCGACACTCGCCGTCGCCCTGAACCTGTCCATCGACCTGGATGCCTTGGGGAAGAAGGAGGAGGCGGCCAAACTGCACGCGGCCACGGTCACCCTGTTCCGCAGCACCCTCGGCCCGGACCACCCGGCCACGCTGGCCGCCGACCAGTCGATCAGGGCGAACTGCGACACGGACACGATGCAGCTCTAGCCTACTGACGTCCACTGTGGTCGGTGCTGGATACCAGCCCGGCGCCGACCCAGTTGACGAGTTCGAGTGGGTCGGGCGCTGTGCCGGTGAGAGTGGTGATTTTGCTGTGCACAGCGATGACCACCTCGGGGTGCGTCAGTATCGCCGTCGCGGCGGCGATTCCACGAGCCCGCAGGGCGAGGCCAAGCCCGACCCAGGCGGCTGTGTCATCGGGAGCGTTGCTCAGTCTCGTCAAGTACATGGCGGTGGCGGTAACGTGATCACCGGCCAGATAGGCGGCGTCCCCGGGCGTCAGCGTCGAGTGGCGCATCACCTCGGCAAAGGTTTCCGGTGCGGTCGCCTTCAGTTGCAGGAGTGCGACCCGGTTGGAACGCTCCGTCGGCCATTCACTCTCGACCACCCGGCTCAGCGGTGCCGTCGTCAGCGGAACGCCTGCGAGCCACGCATTCGCCAGTTGTGCGATGTCATCGGGGTCGGGTCGGACGTGCCGGATGCGCCAGGTGGCACGGTGGTCGTCGGTGATCCTGGTGACCGCGGCGGCGACCGCGGCCGACACGGGCTGCCGTTCGATGAGCGCGAACCGGGTGCGCAGCGACTCAAGGAGCCTGCGGCCCAGGCGCGTGAGCGCGGGTTCGTTGCGCAGTGCGGAGATCGCCTCGCCGACCTGCTGGCGCCGGAGTGCGAAGGTGAAGTTCGCCTGCTTCGACTCCTCGTCGGACAGCAGGTCGCGCTGGACCTGCCAGAACTCGGCAACGCTGAGGAATGCCAGCACACCGTGCAGAAGACCACTCAACGGGCGTGGATCGTCGCGCCACGGCGCGTACATGTCGTCCTGCTGTCCCAGGTCGAACAGTCCAAGAAGACCGTTCAACTTGGAATGCTGGAACTCGTGCACCAGTGTCTCGGCCACCAGAGTCGCCGACGGTTTCTGTGCGACAGCGACACAGCCGATCGCGACGGACGACGAGGCGCCGTGGATCATGCCGTCGGAGGACAACGGCGTCACCATCCGCAGGCCTGCCGAGAGTTCCCATGCGAAGTCCGGATGCCAGAGCGTCAACAGGTCGAACGCCTCGTCAAGCAGCTTCCGCCACTCGGCGGACCGCGCCGAGTCAAGTCGTTGCGGCGGCAACGGTTCGGAGAACTCGCGGTACGGGTCGCAGTCGTTGATCTCCACTGTCATCCGGACTCCGCGTGACTGTGCGACGTGCCGGTGCGCCGGGCGGAAGTGCGGTGAGTCGAGCGGCATCGGATCCATCCTGCCGATGCTGATGGTCGTTTCGGACGCCGTGTGGCGCAGTTCCGCGAAACCGGCGGGGAAAACCATCGGCGGTTCGAGTTGCCCCATCGCGGGGAGAGTGACGACGCCGTGGACGACAGGCAGCCTGACATGGCAGGGCACTCCGGCCCTGATCGCCGCGACGGCGACCAACGAGTGCAGGTAACCGAGTTCCGACCACACCGGGATGGAACCGGTCGCCTGCCCGTGCAGCCGCCGCAGGATCCTGGTCAGCCAGACGCCGACAGTCGGATACAGCAGGAGATCCCACGTCACGGTAGGATCCCGTTCTTCGGCTGCCGCGAGGATGCCCCAGAGCGTGTCGATGTCGGTGAGTGGGCCGACCACCGCGGGATTTTCCGCGCAGAAGTCGGTCAGGCCGTGCAACAGGAGCTTTCTGGTGCTGTACTGCGAAGCCTCCACGGCTGCGACGAACCTCTCGGTGACACCACCGGTACACAGCTCTTCGAATGCCTGGCGAGGCAACTGGTGTGTCGCCAACCGGTCAGGCTGAATCCGCAGGGAGTTCATGGTTGCCCGCCCGAATGTCGACTCAGCCGTCCTCTCCTTGCACTTGGATCTCGTTTCGGTTGGCGGTACACAATGTCACGGCTCGCCGGACGGCGCATACCAGTTCAGGATTTGTGGTGCCTCGCAACTCGCGGAACGGCACCGCGGTCAAGTCGATCAGCTCGGATGTGAGATCGGCTGTCGAGATCGTTGTCATGGACGGACCTCCCCGGACTGTCACCAGCATCGAACCCGCGTCTTCATCGTGCCGTACGTTCGGCATGTTCGGCAGGGCTGATCGGCTAGTTCCTCAACCGCCGAACGGGGTCGACGGTTCGGCCACAGTCCCGATGATCGAATGACTTGCCTGCTACCGCAATCTGGTGATGGCTGTCACAATATTGTCCGCATAACCGTGACAACGGCGACTCCTCAGGGGGCGATGTGGCGGAGGGCGGTGACGTCATACCGGCACGCGGACCTCTTTGGCCCTTGGTGCGTGCGCTCCTGCGGGTTGGCTGCCTTGCCGATTTGAACGGCCGCAACCTTGTCGTCAGAATCGTGTCCGACGAGCTGGGGCATCCGCTGCTCGCCGAGGAGCACCCGCAGTGCGCTGCTCATTTGTTCAGTATCGTCGAGACCTGTCACCATCGGCCGGACGGGTTGTCGACATTGTTGTTCGTTCTCGAACAGATCGAACCGGGCACGCGGGCCATCGCCGAGGTACGTCGGATCATCACCGAGATGTCGACTCTGGAGGCGTGGTCGCCGAGTGAGCGGCGCCAGCTTTTCGGTCTGCTGTCCGGTGTCGTCGTTCCCGACATCGCACAGATCTACCGGTTCGTCGCGGGGACGAATGCGCCGCAGTTGCGGATGCAGACCACTTATTCCGAGGTCTTCCTGGCGTTGGAAACGCTCAACGCCGGTCCGGACGGCGTGCCGAAACCTCTGATCTTCGTCGAGCACCTCGCCGCCCGCGTCCGGTCGGATCTCGCGGTGGAGCTGCGACGATGGGTGGACGACCAGTCGGTGCGGATGGGGATCGTCGCCGAGCTGGCCGCTGTCCGGACAACGATCACCGGCCGGGTCCCGGACGAATCCGGCCAGCCGGTGTCGCCCGCGTACATCGTCTTCCAGTTGCAACGAGAAGCGCCGACAACCGAACTGTATCGGCTTTCGCATTGGCGGCAGCGTGACCTGTCCGCAGGGTGGTACCCGAAACGAGGGCCCGACCTCGTCGGCAAGCTCGGCGACATCAAACACGCGGTCGCGTCGCTCGTGGAGGGCGTCGAAAGCGACTGGGCGCCGTACGACTCGGATATCCGCGTCGAGTTCGTGTTGCCGAGGGAACTGCTCAACCTCGACGTCGACCAGTGGCAGTGGGAGGCGGAGAGTGATTTCCCCGAACCCATGGGCTGCCATTTTCCGGTCTGTGTGCGCAGTCTGGAGCGGATGGCGGCCCGCAAATGGCACCGCCAGTGGTACATCCGATGGAAGCAGCTCAAGAACCGGGTCATCGACAAAGGCGTGCTCACGCCGGAGGCCGGGTTTTGGAGCAAACCGGGCGGTGAGCTGAACCTGCGGCAGCTGACCTCCTATTTCGAACGCATGTCCGGCGTTGTCGCGCAGGTGCTCGGCGCGCCGCCCGCGGCAGGGCCGTCGACGTTCGACGAGGTCGCGGTCGGCCTGCGGGCAGGCATCCCGGTGATGGTGTGGCACCGCGAGAACTGCGGTCTCGAGGACTTCGTCGCGACCGCGAAGGAACTGCTGCACACCGAGGACCCCGGGCTGCTGCTCGACCGGGTCCGACTGGTCCGGACCAATGCCTTCGCAAGTGACACGCAGAACCCGCACGTCGGCAGTTACCTGACGGTGTTGTGGGACGACCCCGAACGGGTCGTGGTCCCGGAACGTCCGGGACCACCCGAGGAGGTGGACTGACCGTGGACTGGCGCATTTACCGCGGAACCGGGCAAGCGGCCCCGGCGCCCATCACGGCGCTGCCGCAACCACCGCCGTGGCGCCGGTTCACCGGTGTCGGCGTCGTCACGAGGCCGACCGGCGACAGCGGGGAGACCGCACGCAGGATCGGCGCCGCCACCGGTCGGCGCCATCTCTCGACACCGCACGAGATCTCGATGGTGAACGCGGCGCTCTACCTGCGCAGGCCACTGCTGGTGACGGGCAGGCCGGGCACCGGCAAGTCCAGCCTCGCGTACCTGATCGCGACCGAGCTCGGGCTCGGTCCGGTCCTGCGGTGGGGTATCACCAGCCGGACCACGCTGACTGAGGGGCTGTACAACTACGACGCGATCGGGCGCGTCCAGGCGGCGGGGTCACGGCCCGACCGCGAACCGGACATCGGTGACTTCGTGCATCTCGGCGCGCTGGGGACCGCGCTGCTGCCGTACGAGATCCCGCGTGTGCTGCTGGTCGACGAGTTGGACAAGGGCGACATCGACCTGCCGAACGACCTGCTGAGCGTCTTCGAGGACGGTGAGTACGAGGTTCCCGAACTGGTCAGGATCGCCAAACAGCAGCCCGAGGTGACCGTCTTCACCCACGACAAACGGGGAAGCGCGGTGATCAACGACGGGTGGGTGCAGTGCCGGGCCTTCCCGGTCGTCATCATCACGAGCAACGGAGAACGCGAGTTCCCCGCGGCCTTCCTGCGCCGATGTCTGCAGCTGCACCTCAGTCCGCCGGACTCCGACCAGCTGGCCGCGATGGTCGCGGCCCAGTTCGGTGTGGTGGAACGAGTCGACGTCGCCCGGCTGATCAGCGAGTTCCTCGAACGCAGCGAAGCCGTCGGCGGGCTGGCTGCCGACCAGCTGCTCAACGCCGTGCACATGGCGATCGAACTGGCGACATCCGGCGCGTACCAGCCGGACGACGAGTGGTACGAGCTGATGCGGGCGATCTGGCACCCCCTGTCGACAGCGGAGCCCGGATGAGCACGGCCAAGGAGCCCGCCAGGGACCACCCCGCCAGAGAAGAAACCGGGCCACCACGACTGCGCACAGGTGACCTGACCGCGATGGAGATGATGGACGCGCTCTGGCTGGCCAGGGTGATCAGCGAGCACGAGGACACCGACCCGCTGGAGCCGTCGGCTGAGGACCCTCGCCCGCCCACAACGGACACACCCGGCGTCATCCCGGCCGATCGACCGAATCCCACTGTGTCACCGGTGGAATCGGACACGGAGCTGTCGTGGTCGACGCGGTACGCCAGGTCCGGCGACAGCGCGTTCACCGGCCCACCGGCCCGCGTCGGACTCGCGGGCCGGGAGCTGCAGCAGGCGGCGAAACTGGCGAGGGCGTTGCGGCCGTTGATGAAACGGTCCCCGTCGCCGTGGAAGCACGAACTCAACGAGGAAGCGACAGCCATCAGGGCTGCGCAGGACGGGATGTGGCTGCCCGTCTGGGATCCGGCGCCGTGGCGGCGTTTTGAACTGGTGCTCGTTGTGGACAGTGCGCCGTCGATGGACGTCTGGCGGGAGACTGTCGACGAGTTCAGGCAACTGATGCAGCAACAAGGTGCCTTCCGCAACGTGCGCAAGCTCCTGGTCGACTGCTCGGCACCGGAGCTGTCCCTGCGTGTCGAAGGGCCGGCGGGTGCGATGCAGAGCACGCGGCACCTGGTGGACCCGACCGGACGACGCCTGGTCCTGGTGATGACCGACGCGATCGCCAGCGCGTGGCACGACGGCTCGGCCGAACGTGTGCTTGTTCGGTGGGCGAGCCGGATGCCGTTGGCGATCATCAACGTCCTGCCGTCCCGGCTGTGGAGCTGGAGCGGGCTGTCGCCCCGCCGGGTTTGCCTGTCGGCCAGTGCTTTGGGCGTGGCCAACCGGGAACTGCGGGTGCGCCGGATCGAGCACGACATCTTCGACGACGAGGTGCCCGACGGCTCGATCCCTGTGCCGGTCCTCGCACTGACGCCGGAGTGGCTGTCCGGCTGGGCGAACCTGTTCGCGGCATCCGGATCGGCCTCGGTGTGGACCACCGCCGTCATGCTGAACCCCCGCGGCACGCGGAGAATCGTGGATCCGGTCGAGAAGGACGGGAAACGGTCGGCGTACGACCGGGTGATGCGTTTCCGGACATACGCGTCGGTCCCGGCGTTCCAGCTCGCGGGCCTGCTGGCAGCGGCTCCGCTGAACCTGGCGATGATGCGTTTCGTGCAACGGGAACTCCTGCCGGACACGGACGTTTCCACGTTGGCCGAAGTACTCCTCGGCCATCTGCTGCGCAAGGTCAGGACAACACGGTCGGTGCACGACCCGACCGCGGTGGTCTTCGAATTCCACGACGGTGTAAGGGAAGAACTGCTGTCGGGAACCCGGCGGGCAGACACTGTCCGCGTGGCACGGGTGCTCGGCGACTACCTGGGCTCGAGTGTGGCGATCCTGCGGAACTTCCGTGACGCGGTCGACGACCCGGACAGCACCGCGCTGCCGGAGGTCTCCCCGGACACGATGCCGTACCTGCGTGTCCAGGAAGCAGTTTTCCGTGCACTGTCGGGAAGATACGCACCCAGAGCGGCGGGCCTGCGGCGGGACCTGCGCGGCGCGCGACTGTGGGCTCACGCCCGCAGCGACCGCGTCAACGATCTCGCTCGCGCCCCACGAGGCTTCGAGCAGCCGACCGACACACCCACGGCGGATGCCGACCACCGGGCACAGGTCTGGGGATCGGTCCCGATGCGTTACCGCGACTTCGTCGGCCGCGACAGCCTGCTGCGGGTGCTGGCGGAGAAGCTGGCGTCGCCCGGCGTGACTGCCGTGCTGCCCGAGGCGTTGCAGGGTATGGGAGGCGTCGGCAAGTCGCAGACCGTGATCGAGTTCATCTACCGGCACGCGGACGAGTACGACGTGGTCTGGTGGATCCCGGCCGAGCAGATGTCCCAGATCACGGCGAGTTTCGTCGAGCTGGCCAAGCGCTTGGGACTGCCGGCGAGCTCGGCGGAGGTCGCGATCACGGAAGTGCGCGAAAGCCTGCGGCTCGGCCAGCCGCTGGATCGCTGGCTGCTGGTGTTCGACAACGCGGGTAGCCCGGACAGCGTGCAGCCCTTCTTCCCGACGGGATCCGGCCACATCATCGTCACCTCACGGGACATGCGCTGGGCCGACGTGGCGAACGTGGTCGAAGTCGACCTCTTCACCCGTGAGGAGAGCATCGAGATGCTGCGCCGAATCGGCGGCGACATCAGTGAGGCGGATGCCGATCGGCTGGCCGAGGCGTTGGGCGACCTGCCATTGGCCGTCGACCAGGCCGCCGTGTGGCGCGCCCGGACAGGCATGCCCGCCGCCGAGTATCTCGAGCTGCTGCACGGATATCTGACTGACCTTCCCGACGACGAGCCTGGTGAGTTCGGCGTGATGCGGTCGGTCGCGGCGGCGTGGAGCGTACCGCTGCACCACTTGCGCACCGAGTTTCCCGCAGCGTTGCAACTGTTGCAGGTGTGTGCCTACTTCGGACCGGAACCCATTCCGCGGAGTCTGTTCGTCGGCGAGTTCGACGCACCGGCTCCGGAGGCCCTCGCCGAGGCGATGGCCGAACCCGCCATCCTGGAAAGAGCCATCCTCGAGATCAGTCGCTACGGTCTCGCCAAAGTGGACTGGCAAGCCAATACGTTGCAGTACCACCGGCTGGTCCAGGCGGTCATCAAGAACCAGCTCTCCGAGGAGGAACGGGAGCGGCTCAAACACGTCGTCCATGTCCTGCTCGTGCTCAACGATCCCGACGACCCGGTCTCACCACGCACATGGGGACTGTACGGTGCCCTGCTTCCGCACGCGATGATGTCGGACGCGGTCGCGTGTGTGAAGGATCCGCGTGTCCGCCAGTTGATGATCAACCTGGTGACGTACCTGGTACGCAGCGGAGACTATCGAGCCGCTTACGACGTGGCGCAGCAGACGACGGTCATGTGGCGGCGGGTGTACTCCGAGGCTGACCCGGACACGTTGGAGATGGCCAGGCAGTGCGGACTCGCGCTGTGGCGCCTCGGCCGCTACGAGGAAGCGGACGCCCTCAACCGCGAGACGTTCCAGACGGTCCTGCGCGAGTTCGGTGACGACAACAAGCTCTTCCTGAGTGTGGCCAACACGTTGCGAGCGAGCATGCGAGCGCAGGGGCGGTTCTCGGAGGAACTGACCATGCAGCGAACCATTTTCGACAAGGCGTGCCAGGTCCTCGGTCAGAACAATCCAGCGACCCTGCAGTACGCGAACAACCTCGCGGCCTGTTTTCGGCTCAATGGCGAGTTCTTCAAGGCGCGTGAGCTGGACGAGGACACCTGGCGGCGTAAGAAGGACGTGCTCGGTGCGGACCACGCCGACACCTTCCTGACCTTGAACGCGTTGGCGATGGACATGCGGGAGTGCGGAGAGCACATCCGCGCGTGTCGTGTCCAGGAGGAGAACCTGGCCAGGCAGCTGGAGATCATCGGGCAGGATCATCCCCGAACGCTCGGCGCGATGCGGAACCTGGCTGTGGCACGGAGAAAAGCCGGTCTTTACCGAAAAGCCGCCGAGCTCTCCGAGTCCTGCGTCGGTACCTATCGCCGCCTGCACGGCGCTCGGCACCTGGACACCATCACCGCGCAGATGTGTCTGTCCATCGATCTGCGGTACCTGAAAAGCCTGCCCGAATCCCGCGAGTTGGGTGAGCTCAGCCATCGCCTGTTCGTCGAGACACACGGTGAGCGGCATCCGTTCACGCTGGTGGCCGCCATCAATCTCGCTGTCGTGTCGCGACTGCTCGGCAGGCTGGCGGAGGCAAGGGAGCTCGATGAGAGGACTCGCGCGGCCCTTCGGGAGATCTTTGGTGACGATCACCCGTTCACCTTGGTGAGCGCCACGAACTTGGCGAGCAACCTGGCGGACGTCGGTGAGTGGGCGGCGGCGTGTGACCTCGATACCGACACACTTGCCAGATCGACGCGTGTTCTCGGTGCTCAGCACCCGTCCACGCTGAGCGTCGCGTTGAACCTCTCGATCGACCTCGCCCATCTGGGAAAGCACGACGCGGCGGCGGCTCGGCATGCCCATGCGCTGACGGGTTTCCGGAAGGCGCTCGGTCGCGAGCACCCGGTGACGTTGTCCGCGCTCGAGTCGGCCAGGATCGACTGCGACACCGACACCATGCAACTCTAGGTTTGTCTAGGTTTGTCCGGCCCTGTCCAGCCAGGCCGCCAGCTCGATCGGATCCGGGTGTCCGAGCAGGCAGTCGTACAAATCGACAACGGTCTCGGGACTGGTCCGCAGAACGCCCTTGGCGGACGTTGGCGCTGTGAGCGCCAGCCCTGCCCACGCGTGCGTGTCGGTGCGTGCGAGCCTGACCCTGTTGAGGTAGCCAGACCTGGCCGTCTCGTAGTCGCCCGACACGAACGCGAGGTCGGACGCGTCCGCCGTCGTGGTCAGCCTGCTGTACAGCGCGGGATCGGTGGCAGCCGCCTTGAGCAACGCGTTGCGAGCGGTCGATGACTGCTTGCGGTGGAAGGGCCTGATCAAGCCTTTCGTGCGTGCTGCTGGTGCTCGCTCGTTCCCGCGCCACGCGTCGGCGAGCTGCCGGATGTAGGCGTCGTCCGGCTGGACATGTCGCAGCCGCCACGTCAGCCAGTGATCCTTTTCGATCAGCGCGACCGTTTCGGTGAGCTCGGCGGACACCGCGTCACGTTCGCATGCCGCCAGACGGTCGGACACCGCGGCGACCAGTTGCGCGCCGGCCTCCGTCAGCTCTGACGCGGACGCGAGGGCGTCGACAGCCGTACGCACCTGCAGACGCCGGTAGGCGAACGCGAAGTCACCTTCCGGCGAGGTGCTCGCGTCAGCCGCGTGGTGACGCTGGTCGCGCCAGAACTCCACAACACTCACGAAGGCGTAGATGCCGTGGAGCAAGCCGACCAACGGCCGAGGATCGGCCCGCCACGGGGCGTACCACCATCTCTCCGCGTGTTCCTGGCGGAGTGGGACGAGTTCGAGCACGGCGTTCAGCTTCGAGTGCTGCAGTTCGTGGATCAGGACTTCGGCGAGGGCGGCACCGGATTCCTTCGGACTCAACGCCACCGCGCCGAAAGCAGGATTCGACGACGAACCTGTGAAGCCCTGTTTCCCGCGGACCGGCGCGACTGCCACCAGGCCCGCGGACAGTTCTTCGGCGTAACCTCGGTGTCGCTGGGTGAGCACGTTCCACGCGCGGTCGAAGAGGTCGTTCCAGTCGTCCCACTCGGCCGTGCTCAACGGGTCGGGTTTGTCCGGGTTGGCGAACTCGCGGTACGGACTGTGGTCGTCGATCTCGACACGCAGATCGATGCCGCACGCGCTGGCCCGGTGGTGGCGGGCCGGAAGGAATCCCGGACTCGCCGTGCCGACGCTGATCTGGATCGGCTCGATGTCGTTGCCGAAATGGAGGGAGGTTTCCCCCGGTTCGACGCGCAGTTCAGCGAAGTCGTTCGCCGAACGCGCCGGAACTCGCGCATGGCCGACGGTCGGCAGCGAGACGGTGCCGTGGATGACCGGGACGAGCAGTCGGCAGGGATGCCCGGCCCTGATCGCGGCTGCGGCCGCGACACAACGCAGGTAGTGCGCTTCCTGGAGATCGCCGCTGCCGAGCAGCGCACGCAGTGTCCTGACCAGCCACACGCCTGTCGACGGATGCATGAGCAGGCTCTCGACGACGTCAGGAGCGAGTTCGTCCAATGCCGTGAGCAGGCCCCAAGCCTGCTCCATCCTCAGCTCCGCGGCCTCGGGATGCGACGAGGACCGGCTCATGACTGCGAGCAGCAACGCACGTCGCTGACTGTGAACACTGGCCCGCAGCAAGAGCATCGACTGTTCGGTGATCGCTCCGGAAACGAACTCGGCGAGGAAATCACGAGGCAGCCGATGCGTGACGGCATCGCCGAGAAATGAGCGAATGCCTGGCATGAGTCCAGCCTTTCACCGTGGATCCAGCGCATGCTGTTCGGAACAGGGTTTGTTACTCGTCCTGTACCTGAATCATGATGGCCTCGCGGCCGGAGGCGTAGTCGAGCGCCCATTCGATGGCAGCGTCGACACTGGCCTGTGGTTCGCCTGCGCGCAGATCGCCCAGCAGGAATGAGGTCAGGTCAACCACGTGGGAACTGACCTCAGTTGTCGGGCTTCCCGCCACGTAAACCTGCCTTCTGCTCATGTGGTACCGCGACTACAACTTACACGGGGCCTGGGTTGTCCTATGGGGACTGCAAGATGGTGCCATCAGCTTGGTGACCGCAGTCACTCAGGGTGGGGATGTTAGCGTCAAGCGGTGCGTGGCAACCAGGTGATTGTCCGCAGGCTGGCTGTCGTGGTGGCCTGCGTCGTCAGCCTTGCCGGTGCGTGCCTGCTCGCGTGGTGGCAGTGGAACCGGTACGAGTCGGCCAGCGGATCGTGGCAGAACCTCGGTTACGTGCTGCAGTGGCCGCTGTTCGGGTTGTTCCCGGCCTTCATGGTGTGGCGGATTCGGCGGTTGCGGGCTCGGGAGGACGAGGTGCGGGCCGGGGCGGGACCTGCCGTCGATCCTCCACCGCCGCCGCTGCCTGTCCCACGCAGGCCCCAGGCGCAGGGTGTTGGCGAGCCTGACGACGAGCTGGCCGCGTACAACAAGTATCTGGCCGAGCTCAACGCGAAGGAATCCCATGACCGCCCCTGACCCGATCGCCACCAACGAGGAGAGCCCGGCCCGCGATGCCGCCGCCCCCGGTTTGTCGGGCGCGCTGGCCCGTTACCGGGTGCTCGCCTACATCGTCGGTGTCGGCCTGCTCGCGCTGGTCGCCGCCATGATCATGCGGTACGTGTTCGACCAGCCGCAGTACAGCGCCATCGTCGGCCCTGTACATGGCTTCCTGTACGTCGTCTACCTGGTCCTGACGGTCGACCTCGGGCTCAAGGCCCGCTGGCCGATCGTCAGGACCGGGTTGATCCTGCTCGCCGGGATGATCCCGTTCGTGTCGTTCGTCGCCGAACGACGGGTGACCAGGGAGCTCAGCGCAGGCTGATCGGCGGCACGGTCGAGCCGCGCAGCGTCAGCGCGTCGATGGTCTCCGGGCGGTACTTCGACGAAGGCAGCGCGGCGACCATCGATGTCACCGCCTCCACCGGCGACGGCAGGTCCGTACCGAAGAAGAACGCCCACTCGTGCTCGTCCGAGCCGAAGTAGACCGGTGCCGAGAAGACCTGCTCGAACCGCCGCCAGCACTTGACCAGGGTCGAGTTGCGCCAGAGCGTCGGGCATCCGCCCTGGTAGGCGACCACTCCACCGTTCTTGAGCAAGCGTTTGCACATCTGCAGGAACTCGGCGCCGTAGAGCCTGTTCTGCTGGGCGTCCACGTCGTCCTGCTCGTCGGGCAGGTCGACCACCACGATGTCGTAGCGCTCGTCGGTCGTGCGGATGTACTCGTACCCGTCGGCGTACATCACGCGGACTGGGCCGTCGCCCTGCTCGGCGGCGGCCAGCTCCTCGGGCGTGTAGCCGTACGGCAGGTGCTGCGCGCAGAGCTTGACGGCCTCGGTGTCGATGTCGACGTGGTCGACCACCGACGCACCCGCGGCCACCGCCATCTGGCTGGCCACGCCCTCGCTCGACCCCACGATCAGCACCCGGTCGACCTGCGCGGCGAGTAGGAACGCGGGCACCATCAGCGCCTCGTGGTAGACGAGCTGGCTGAAGTCCGTGCTCTGCCGTTCGTTGTCGCAGAACAACGAAACGCCCTGCGCGGTCCTGCCGATCACCAGGTGCTGAAACGCCGTGCGCGTGTCGACGATGACGTCGTCGACCTGCCACACCCGAGTCAGACCGGCACCGACCGGCTCATCGATCCTCACCGGTTCTCCTGTCCTCTGTGGACGACACTGATCCTGGACACACCCGGGTCGAGCGCGTCGCGCAACAAGTTCACCGCGAGCTCGGGGTCGGCGACCTGGCCGCAGGTGAACACGTCGATGAACACCGCACCCCGTTCCGGGTACGTGTGAATGGACGCGTGCGACTCCGACAGCAGCGCCAGCAGGGTCACGCCCTGCGGCTCGAACTGCTTGTAGGTCATGTCGCACACGGTCGCGCCCGCCTTCTCCAGCGCGCGTTCCAAGCTCTCACGCAGGAACGTGGCGTCGTCGAGCAGTTCGGCCGACACGCCTTCGAACTCGGCCAGCACGTGCCGCCCGGCGAACTCGCCGACCTCGCTGTCTCCTGGTTCGTGGGAACGCGGTGCGCCGCCGACGAAGTACGTCCGCAGCGGCGGGAACCCGTTGAACGCCACCGACGAGTAGCTCTGGGTGTACGCGCCCGTGCTCATGATGTCCACGTGGTCACCTGCGCGCAGCGACAGCGGCAGCTCGTAGGCAGTCCGTTGGTAGAGCACGTCATCGCCGTCGCACGACGGCCCGGCGATGACCACCGGCCCGGTCGGCTCGTGGTCCTGCGCGGTCTGCAGGCGGTAGGCGATCGCCTCGTTCTCGGTCTCGGCCATCCCGCCGTAACGGCCGATGTCCAGGTAGACCCAGCGCCTGGTGTCGGCGTCGGACTTGCGCGACACCAGCACGACCTCGCTGCGGATCATCCCGGCCTCGGCGACCAGCACCCGGCCCGGCTCGATGGCCAGGTCGACGTCGTGGTCGAAGTGCCGGGCGATCGCGGCGCGGATCGTGTCGGCGTAGTCGGTCAACGGCGGCGGGTCGACCAGGTACCGGCCGGGGAAACCACCGCCGATGTTCAGGCCACGCAGCGGGATGCCCGCGTCGGCCACGGTACGGGTGACAGCGCCCGCGGCAGCGATCCACGGCTCCCACGCCGTCGGATCCATGTGCTGCGAACCGACGTGGAAGGCCACGCCCTCGGGGTCAAGGCCGAGTTCGGCGGCCCGCACGAGCAGCCGGGCGGCCATCTCGGGCGCACACCCGAACTTGTGCCCGAACGGCGTCAGCGACCCGGTGCTGTCCACCAGGATGCGGCAGGACACGGTGGCACCCGGCGCGAAGGTGGCGATCGTCTCGAGATCGGGCTCGCTGTCGAAGGTGAAGCGGCGCACACCGACCCGGTGGGCGTACGCGATGTCCCGTGCCTTCTTGATCGGGTTGCCGTACGAGATCGTCTCCGCGCTGGCGCCATGGCCGAGGCACAGTTCGATCTCCTCGCGGCCCGCCACGTCGAAGCCGCAGCCCTGCCCGGCGAGCAGTGTGATGATCTCCGGTGCCGGATTGGCCTTGACCGCGTAGTACATCCGCGCTTCCGGGAGTGTTTCCCTCAGCCTGGTATGGCTTTCCCGCACCGTGTGGAGGTCGATCACGAGACACGGGGTGGGTGGCCTGCGGTCGTCCAGGAACGCTCTCATGCGCTCTGGCGCCTGCGGGAGGGCGTCGATCACAGCGGGGAAGCATAGGTCCCGTTCCGCCCGCGACGAAATCCGCTTACGGGATCGACACAGTTAGCCTCGTCACTCGTCCGTGGAGGCCGTGCTTCGGCCGGGTTTCCGGTAGGCGGAATGCGACGGGTCCCAGGTCCTCGCCGGTGGGTGGCCGGTCGCCGAGGACACGCACGACCTCTTCGCGAGCCCGATCCCATTCGCCCGGATTGTCCGTGAGCGCGTGCACGATCCACGTCATCGCGCTGCCGACGGCGGAGAACCCGGCCGCGATCAGCCCGCCGGCCTGGTCCCGGATCTCGACGTCGGACAGCACCGCGCCGTTCTCGTCCCGTGCGTTGGTCAGCTTCGCCAGGACGCCGCCCTTAGGCCACGGATGTGTAGCGGCCCTGGAAACGTAGCAACGGTTGGGTTTCCGCGCGGTGCTCGATGTCCAGCGGCTCCCCGATCACGCCGACGTGGTCGCCGATCGAGACCCGGTGCGCGGTCTGGCAGCGCAGCCTGACCGGGGCGTCGAGCAGGTGCGGCACGCCGTCCACGTCGGTCTCCCACCGGGTGTCGCCGCCGAACCGGTCGGCTTTGGTGCGGGCGAACAGGTCGGCGAGGTCCGTGTGGTCGGCGTGCAGCAGGTGCACGGCGAAGTGTGTCGCCGCGGTCAGCGCGTCGAAGGCCGACGCGCTCGTGCCGATCCAGAACCCGACCAGCGGCGGGTGCATCGACACCGACCCGAACGAGCTGACCGTCAGCCCCACCGGGCCGGGCGCGGTGATGATCGTGACCGCGGCCGGGTGGTGGCGCAGCGCCAGCCTGAGCTGATCGCCCACGCTCCCGGGGATATTCACTGGGCGTCCTTCAACAGGGCCGCGACCGCGTCCTCCAGGCCGGTGGCGAACACGGACTCGTTGAGGAACAGCCCCGGGCCCGGCACGCTCAGGCCGATCTCGACGAGCACCGGCTTGAGGTGCACCTCCACGGCCAGCGCGTGCTTGTCGCTCGCGGCGACGAGCAGCGGCACCGCCGTCCTGCCGCGCAGCGAACCCGCGCCGAACCGGTCGAGAAACGCCTTCAGCAGGCCCGTGTACGTGGCCTTGTAGGTCGGCGAGGCCACCACGAGCACATCGACGTTGCGCACGTCCTCGATCGCCCGCTCCACGCGCACACTGCCGTAGTCGAACAGTTCGGTGGCGAACTCGCCGAGGTCGATCACCGGCCCCTCGGTGCCTCCCAGCGCGTCTCGGATCGCGAGCGCCGCCTTCAACGTCCGTGATGCCGGTTTCGGATTGCCGACGAGTACTCCTACGACCGTCATGAGTCGAGCATGGAAAGCCGGGGACACAAGGTCAACGGGTGTCCATCGACTGGGACACCGGGATAGCATCCCGCAACCATGACTGTGAGCCGCCGGATCTGCGCCGGATATAGCCTGGGATCGCTGGTCACCGGCTCGTTCTCGACGGTGCCCGGTCTGTTGCTGCTGCCCTACCTCACGGATTCGCTGGCCGTTCCGGCCGCCACCGCGGGCCTGCTCGTGCTGCTGCCCAAGGCGTGGGACGTGGTCTTCAACCCGGTCGCCGGGCGGATCAGCGACCGCCGTGGGCCTCGCCAGCCGATGCTGCTGCGCGGCGGGGTCGCGCTCGCGGTGCTGTTCGCCGCCCTGTTCGCGCTGCCCGCCGGGGGCGGTGCCTACGTCGGTGTCGTGTTCCTGTTGTGTGCCACGGCGTACGCGTTCTTCCAGGTGCCGTACGTGGCCATGCTGGCCGAGATCACGACCGACTACGACCAACGAACCAGGCTGATGACCTGGCGGATGGCCGTGCTGGCCGTGGCGATCCTGCTGTCGGGCGCCGGGGCTCCGGCGATCCGCGACGCCACCGGCGGCTACCAGGTCATGGGCATCGCTGTGGGTGCCTTGATGCTGTTCGGCACCGTCATGGCGTACCGGGGAACACGAAGCGTGACCACGGGCAGCCAGGTGGACGCGGGCGCCGGGTTCTCAGTGCTGTTCGCGGCGGTCCGACAGTCGTGGGAGTTCCGGCGGCTGCTCGTCGTGTTCGTGGTCCAGGCGGCCGGGATCAGCACGATGCTGGCGGGCGTCGACTACATGTCCCGGGTGGTGCTCCGGGACACCGGCACCCAGCCGTTGCTGTTCGCCGGTTTCGTCGGCCCCGCGCTGCTGGTGATGCCGTTGTGGCAGCGCGTGGGCATCCGGTACGGCAAGCGCGTCGGGTTCATCACCGCCTCGGTGATCTTCGCCGTGCCGTTGGCGCTCTGCGTCGCCGCGCAGACGGTGCCGACCGTGGTGGTCGTGGTCTTCGCCGCGTTCGCCGGGGTGGGGTACTCGGGCATGCAGGTGTTCCCCATGGCGATGTTGCCGGACGTGATCACGGCGGAGGAGCAGCGGACCGGCGTCCGCCGCGCCGGTTTGTTCTCCGGTGTGTGGACCGCGGGCGAGACGCTCGGTTTCGCCGTCGGCCCGGGGATCTACGGCCTGATCCTGGCCGCCGGAGGGTACGTGTCGAGCACGGACGCGGCCGCCGCGCAGCCGCAGAGCGCGGTCACGGCGGCACTGATCGGGTTCACTGTCGTGCCGGTCGTTCTCGTGGTGGCCGCCTTGCCGTTGCTGACGAAGAAGCTGGAGGTCCGCGTGTGATTCCCGCCGACGAGGTGCTGGGCGAACTACGCCAGATGCGTGCCGGTGACCTGCCGACGCACGGTGGCCGCACGATGGCGTACGTCTACGACAGCGGTCTGGCGGGCATCGACGAACTCGGCGCCGCGGCACACGCGCTCGCGTCGTCGGCCAACGGCCTGGACCCGACGGCGTTCCCCAGCCTGCTGCGGATGGAGAACGAGATCGTCGCGACCGCGGCGACGCTGCTCAACGGCGGTTGCGGCCAGGTCACCTCGGGTGGGACCGAGTCGTGCATGCTGGCTGTGCTCGCCGCGCGGGAAGCGAGGCCGGACGTGGAGCGTCCGTCCATTGTGTTCCCGGTGACCGCGCATGCCGCGTTCCACAAGGCCGCGCACTACTTCAACGTCCGGCCCGTCGCCGTCCCGGTCCGCGACGATTTCACGGCTGATCCCGACGCCATTCGCGCGGCGATCGACGACACGACCGTGCTCGTGGTCGCGAGCGCGCCGTCGTACGCGCATGGTGTGGTCGACCCAATTGCTGAGATCGCCGCCGTGGCAGCGGAAAGAGGCGTCCGGTGTCATGTGGATGCGTGCATCGGCGGCTGGGTGCTGCCGTACTTCGCCCGGCTCGGCGTGGCTGTGCCGCCGTTCGACTTCCGGGTCGACGGCGTCACGAGCATCTCGGTCGACCTGCACAAGTACGCGTACTGTCCGAAAGGGACTTCCGTCCTGCTGCACAGGGACGCGGAACTGCGACGCTCGCAGTACTTCGCCAGCGCGGCCTGGCCGGGCTACACGATGCTCAACTCCACCATGCAGTCCACGCGCTCCGGCGGGCCGATCGCGGCGGCGTGGGCCGTGCTCAGGCACATCGGCGACGACGGCTACCTCGAGCTGGCAGGCAGGGCTCTCGCCGCCGTGCGGCGGATCCGGGAAGGGCTGGAGCAGGCCGGGCTGACGGTGCTCGGTGACCCCGTGTCCACCCTGCTTTCGGTGACCTCGTCGGAGATCGACCTGTTCTCGCTGGCCGACCGGCTGCGGGAGCGCGGCTGGTACGTCCAGCCGCAGTTCGCGTTCCGGAACTCACCGGCGAACCTGCACCTGACCGTCACTGCGGCCAACCACGGCAACGAGGAGCTGTTTCTCTCCGACGTCCGTGCCGCGATCGCCGACGCCACACCGGTCGAGGTGGACACGGCGGTGCTCGACGGGCTCCAAGCGTCCACATTGACCAGTGACCAGTTCGCCGAACTGCTGGCGTCGGTGGACATGAGCGCGGGAATGGCCGCGGTCAACACGCTGCTGGCCGCCGCTCCCGCCGAGTTGCGGGAGCGGCTGATGGTCGAGTTCCTCGGCCACCTGTACACCTCGTGAGTGTTTCGGCCGGTTCTAACCGGCCGAAACACTCACGAGGGTGGGCGGATGCCGGTCAGTGACCGGACCTCCATCTCGGCCTGCTTGCGCTCGTCGCCCTTGTCGCGGCTGAGCACGGCGCCGAGGAAGCCGAGGACGAACGACGCCGGGATGGACACGATTCCCGGGTTGCTCAACGGGAAGAAGGCGAAGTTCAGCGCGGGGAAGATCGACGTCGGGCTGCCCGACACGACCGGCGACACCGCGACCAACGCCAGACACGACACCAGTCCGCCGTACATCCCCCACAGCGTGCCGCTCGTGTTGAACCGCCGCCAGAACAACGAATAGAGCAAAGTGGACAGGTTGGCCGAAGCGGCGAACGCGAACGCCAGCCCGACGAGGAACGCCACGTTCTGGCCATTGGCAAGGATTCCGCCGACGATCGCCATCGCGCCGACCACCACGGCGGTCAGCCTGGCCACGCGGACCTCGGTGCCCGGCCTGGCCCGGCCGCGTTTGAAGATGTTGGCGTACACGTCATGCGCGAACGACGCCGACGCGGTCAACGTCAGACCTGCGACCACAGCGAGGATCGTGGCGAATGCGACCGCGGCCACGATGCCGAGCAGCAGCGTTCCGCCGATCTCGTACGCGAGCAGCGGCGCCGCCGAGTTCTCGCCGCCGGTCGCCGACAGGATCCGCTGCGACCCGACCAGCGCCGACGCGCCGTACCCGATGATCAGCGTCGCCAGGTAGAACACCGTCATCGTGCAGACCGCCCAGATCACCGATCGCCGTGCCTGGAGCGCGTTCGGCACTGTGTAGAAGCGCATCAGCACGTGGGGCAGCCCGGCCGCGCCGAGAACCAGCGCCAGCGCCAGCGAGACGAAGTCGAGCTTGCTGGTGCCGTTCTCGCCGAACATCCCGCCGGGGTTGAGGATCCGCTCGCCCTTGACGTTGTTCGCCGCGGCCTGCTGCAGCAGCGCCGAGATGTTGAAGCCGAACTTGCCGAGCAGGAACACGGTCATCAACGCCACGCACAGCACCAGGATCGCGGCCTTGATGATCTGCACCCACGTGGTCCCGCGCATGCCGCCGACCAGCACGTACAGCATCATGATCACGCCGACGACGGTGATCACGATCGCCTGGCCCTTGCCGTCGTGCACACCGAGCAGCAGCGCGACGAGGCCACCGGCGCCCGCCATCTGCGCCAGCATGTAGAAGAACGAGATGACCAGCGTCGACGTGGCCGCCGCGGCCCTGACCGGCCGGGACCGCATCCGGTACGAGAGCACGTCGCCCATGGTGAACCGGCCGGTGTTGCGCACCAGTTCGGCGATCAGCAGCAGGTTCACCAGCCACGCCACCAGGAACCCGATGGAGTAGAGGAACCCGTCGTAGCCGTGGATCGCGATCGCGCCCGCGATGCCGAGGAACGACGCGGCCGACAGGAAGTCGCCGGACAGGGCGAGGCCGTTCTTGCCGCCGCCGAACGCACCGCCCGCTGTGAAGTAGTCGTTGGCCGTGGCCTGCCTGCGGTTGACGTTCGCCACGATCACCACCGTGACCAGCACGAACAGGGCGAACACGGCGATGTTGAGCACGGGACTGCCCACGTCGGGGCTCACGAGTTGGCCTCCCTCATAGTGGATGTGCGCGAGCGCGCGTGCCGCAGCGCCGCCTTGCGCAACGCTGAGTCGCCCAGTGCCGAGTTGCGCAGCGCGGCGGCTCTCGGGTCGAGGCGGCGCCTGGCGTAGCGCCGGTACCACAGGGTGATCAGCAGCGTGCTGACGAACTGGAGCACGCCGAGTACCAGCCCGACGTTGACGTAGCCGATCAGCCGGTGGCTCATGAACTCGCCGAAGTACGCGGCGAGCACCACGAACCCCAGGTACCACCCGAAGAACAGACACGTCACCGGGAACACGAACCTGCGCACCCCCGAACGCAGTTCCGCGAATTCCGTACTCCGCTGAATGAGAACGAAGTCAGGCCCTTCCGGTACTTCTTTTTCTGTCGAAGAGTCGATTCTGCCAAAGCTGGCCGAAGCGGTTCGGCCGGACCAGTGCGTCATATGTACCTTCCCGGTACGCCTATCGGCGGCGCCATAGTAGTCACAAGTTCGGGCGTGTCCACTAGGGCTTGTCGACTGGGTCTCCGGGCGGTCTGATCACTACATCGGCCGGGCGGGGGCGGTACCTGAGGGGCGACACTCACACTTCCGGGTGAATCCTGCGGTTTCACCGCGTGTCGGCGCAGTGAACAGCGGCGATGCACTTCACGGGGCCCGGTCGGACGCCCGGTGGGGGTGCTGTCAGACGGTCCGCAGGTCCGGTTGGGACGCTCGGCTCATGGCAAACTTCCCCCGATCGGGGCATACAGTCGCTATTCACACATGCTCACCGTAGCGAATTGCGGGATGGCCCCGATCGGACCATTGATTGATCATTCTTCTCATGTAGCATCTGGGCTCCGGTACTTCCTCATGGGGGTGCCGACACCCTGCGAAACAGTAGGTCTGCACGGTGCGAGTAATTGACCCCACGTCTTTGATGAGGCAATGCAGTAAGCGACTGCGCGCATTGGGAGTGTTTTGACAGTGACCAGCACAGGACGAGCACGCATGCTGCGCTGGCGGGACTGGCACCTGCGCACCAAGCTCGCCGCGGTCACCCTGGTCCCGCTGGTCTTCGTCGTCGCGCTCGGCGCGGTGCAGATCCACGACCAGGTGGCGAGGGCCGACTCCTATCGCCGGGTCGACCGGCTGGTGGTGCTGTCCGACCAGCTCGGCAAGACAATCGGCGGTCTGCAACAGGAGCGGGCCGAGTCGGCGCGGCTGCTTGTGGCCGGGGTCGTCCAGCCGGGTGCCGAGTTGCGCCAGGAGTACCAGGCGACCGACGTGAACTGGGCCGCGATGAGCCGGGCGGCCGAGGCGGTCCAGTTCGTCACGCCTGCCGCGCAGGACACCGCGCACCGGGTCGCCGGCCTGCTCACTCCGCTGGGCACGGTGCGTGAGCAGGTCACCAGGTCCGGCCTGGACGCGCGGACGGCACTGACCCGCTACACCGAGGTGATCGAGGTCCTGCTCGGGTTCGACCGGGCGCTGGCCGGTGAGATCACCGACCCGGCGCTGACCGGGACGGCGGGCGCCCTGCACGACCTGCAGCTGGCCGGTGAGGAGATCTACCTGCAGCAGGCACTGGTCTCCACCGGGCTGGCCCGCGGCTCGCTGACCATCGCCGAGCTCGGTGAGCTGCGCGCGTCGCAGCACCGGCTCGACGCCAGGGTCGCCGACTTCCGGGCGTCGGCGAGCCAGGCACAACGGCAGGAGTACGACAAGACGATCAGCGGTGCCGGTGTGACGGCGAGGACCCGGCTGCTCGAACAGGTCCTCCAGCAGCCGGACATCCGGCCCGCGCCGCTGTCGATCAGCGTGAACGACTGGCAGACCAGCTCCCAGCTGACCACCGGCGCGGTGGCGACTGTCGCGGGCGTGCTCGCGCGTGAGATGAGCGCCGAGTCGGCCCGGTTGCAGAGCCAGGCGAGCGACGCGGCCGGGCTCGTCTCGGTCGTGCTGTTCGCCGCGGTGCTCCTCGCGGCGGCCGTCGTGGTCATCGTCGGCCGTCAACTGGTCGGCTCCCTGCGGATCCTGCGGCGCAGCGCGTTGTCGGTCGCGAACCACAAGCTGCCGGAGGCGGTCGCAGGCCTGCGGGCGGGCGCGTTGATACCGCCGCTGGCCGCACCTGTGCCGGTGACCACGAAGGACGAGCTCGGCCAGGTGGCCCGCGCGTTCGACGCCGTGCAGGACCAGGCGTTGCGGCTGGCGGCCGAGCAGGCGCACCTGCGCGCCAGCTACGGCGACGTGTTCGTCAACCTCTCGCGGCGCAGCCAGGGCCTCGTGCAACGGCAGTTGCACCTGCTCGACCGCCTCGAACGCGACGAGGAGGATCCCGACCAGTTGGCCACGCTGTTCCAGCTGGACCACCTCGCGACCCGGATGCGGCGCAACAACGAGAACCTGATGGTCCTCTCGTCGGGCAGCGAGCTGGCTCGCCGCGCGGGCGCCCCGGTCCAGCTGGCCGACCTGCTGCGTGCGGCGGTGTCGGAGATCGAGCAGTACCAACGCGTGGTCGTGCAACCGCCGCCCGCGCTGATGGTCGTCGGCTACGCGGGCCGTGACCTGGTCCGGCTGACGGCCGAGTTGCTGGACAACGCCACCGCGTTCTCCGCGCCGGACACCAAGGTGACGATCGCCAGCAGGCTCGCGGACGACGGCACCGTGTCGGTCGACGTCCTCGACAGCGGGATCGGCATGCGCGACGAGGAGATCGCCGAGGTCAACACCCGGCTGGCCGAGGGCGGCCAGCTCGACGCGTCGGCGTCGAGGCGGATGGGTCTGTTCGTCGTCGGCAGGCTGGCCAGCAGGCACACCGTGAAGGTGGAGCTGCACGGCGGCAAGGACATCCAGGGCATCAGGGCCACCGTGACCATCCCGGCCGACCTGCTGTCACCGGGAGAGCACGAAGAGCCGTACGCGCACCGTACGCGCACCAACGGGCGCAATGTATCCACTTCGGACCTCGTGTCCCGGCTGGCGACCGGCGCCGTTCCGGTGCACAGGACGGCGGCCGAGCCGGAGCAGCCGGTCAGCGGCGACCTGTTCGCGACCGGGGAACAGCCTGCCGCCACAGCGGAACAGGACGCGGTGACCACCGGATGGTGGGATCCGATCGGGTCGACGGCGGCAGCGCCGACACCACTGTCGGCGCCACTGTCGCCACCAGCTGAGCGCGGTATCCACGAGACCACCCCGATCTTCGACGAGATGATCTCGGCATGGTTCGTCGGGTCCGATCAGGAAAAGCCACCGGCCGAGGCTCCGACGGAGACCTGGAAGTTCGCCGCTGACAAGGGTTTCGAGACCGTCAACGCGGTCACCGACGCGCCGGTCGGGGTAACGAAGGCTGGCCTGCCGCAGCGGGTCCCGCGCGAGAAGCTCGTGCCGGGCAGCGTGTCCGAGGCCAAGCCGACGGCGCCGGAGGTCCGCGGCACGCGTGAGGCCGAGGCGTTGCGCGAGCGGCTGGGCGGACTGCAGAGCGGTCTGTCCCGTGCCCGCGGCCGCACCGACGCTGGCACACCCCGTGTCTACACGGAGGACACGCTCGTGGGCACGGAGGACACGCTTGCGGGTACCGAGGACCCGCTTGCGGGGTCGAGTGTTCGCACCGAGGCCGACAGTGGGTTCGAGGCGGCCGAGTCGGCTGCGAAGTCCCCCGAAGGTGTCACGTCCGCGGGCTTGCCGCAGCGCGTCCCCCGGGAGAAGCTCGTACCCGGGAGCATCGCCTCGCCGCCGGGATTCGGTGAGGGACTGGTGCGGGGTGAACGAGGGGCACAGGAGGTTCGGGGCCGGCTGGACGGGCTTCAGCGCGGACTGAGCAACGGCAGGCGCAGCCTGGCCGAAAACCAGAATGGACAACAGGAGACCCGATCATGACGTCGCCCCAATCCCAGCCGCACCAGTTCGGCTGGCTGGTCAACGACTTCGCTGAGCGAGTCGCCGGTGTCGCGCACGCGGTGGTGGTGTCCGCCGACGGCTTGCTGCTCACCGCGTCCGCCCGTTTGCCCATCGACCGGGCCGACCAGCTCGCCGCGGTCTCGTCCGGCCTGGTCAGCCTGACGCACGGGGCGTCCCGGTGTTTCGAGGCCGGGCCGGTCAAGGAGACCGTGGTCGAGATGGAACGCGGGATACTGCTGCTGATGTCGATCAGCGACGGCTCGTCGCTCGCTGTGCTGGCCGCGCCGACGTGTGACATCGGGCAGATCGCGTACGAGATGACGATGCTGGTCGACCGGGTCGGCCAGATGCTCACCCCCGAACTGCGTGCGGCCCTGCAGGGCGCAAGGGGGATGACCGGGGCAGCGGTGTGAGGACTGCATGACGATCCACGAGGACGCGCCACCCGGCCCGACCTTCGCTGATGTCCTGAATGGACTGACGTTCGGCAGGAGGGCGGGTGAGGTGAACGAGGTCAAACCGACGCCGGTGCCGCGCTCGACCGCGACACCGCCACAGCCGGTGCTCGTCGAGATGCCGGACGACGACCCGGCCATGGTCCGCCCGTACGCGATGACCGGCGGGCGCACCAAAGCTGACGGGGACCTGCGGGTGGAGGCGATGATCTCCACGACGCAGGCGGGGATGGCCGAGGACGGGCCGGCCGAGATCGAGCACTGCGCGGTCGCCAGGCTGTGCCGTACGCCGAAGTCGGTCGCGGAGATCTCCGCGGAACTGGACATGCCTTTGCAAGTAGCCAAGATCGTGCTCGGGGACATGGTCGCGACCGGACTGGTCGTCGTCCATCGGACGACCGGCCTGTCCGGCGGTTCATCTCATCTCGCGCTGATGGAAAGGGTTTTGGGTGGACTCCGCCGGCTTTAGAACCGCGCAGCAGCAAGCACTCGTGCCGACCATGACGTCGGTGAAGATCGTGGTAGCCGGCGGTTTCGGGGCCGGTAAGACGACCTTCGTCGGCTCGGTCTCCGAGATCATGCCGCTGACCACCGAGGCGGTGATGACCGAGGCCAGCATCGGTCTCGACGACCTCGACGCCACCCCCGACAAGACGACGACGACGGTGGCGATGGACTTCGGCCGTGTCTCGTTGGACACCGACCTGATCCTCTACCTGTTCGGAACCCCTGGGCAGCAACGGTTCTGGTTCATGTGGGACGACCTGGTCCGGGGTGCGATCGGCGCGGTGGTGCTCACCGACTCCCGGCGGCTGGCGGACTCGTTCTCGCCGGTGGACTTCTTCGAGGAGCGCGGCCTGCCGTACATCGTCGGCCTGAACTGTTTCGACGGTGAACTGCACCACCAGATCGAGGATGTCCGCGAGGCGATGGCCGTGGATCCGCGGGTGCCGATCGTCCGGTGTGATGCCAGGGATCGCGAGTCAACCAAGCAGACGCTGATCACGCTGGTCGAGTACTCCGTCGAACGCTGGATCGCCACGAACGGCGTCCCCGCGCACTGACCTGAGCAACAGCACCGCTCGTGCCGACCTGATGGTGGTTGCCCGTGCCGCCAGTGCACCGGCGACTTCTTCGGCCTCGCGCCACGCGGACGCGGCAGTGAGTTCGCCGAGCAGCCGTGCGGCGAAGATCGTGCGGTAGGTCGGCGCGCCGGGTTGTTCCGCGCTGACGGCGTGGTGGAGCAGGTCGATTCCGCGTCGGCGGTCGCGCAGTTCCAGGTAGGCGGCGCCGTGCTGGCCGTCGATCTCCTGCTCGTCGAGCCACCAGGCCCACGCTGGGTCGTGCTCGGACACGCCGTCGGCGAACAGCGAGCGCGCGTGGTCGAACGCCCGTAGTGCGGGGCGGCGGTTGCCGCTTCGGGAGTAGGCGCGGGCTTGTCGCAGCAGCGCGATGGCGTGGACACGCGGGGAAACCCGGCCCGTGTCGATGACCGACTGGGCGATGGCGACGGATTCGCTGTGCCGGTGCAGGTAACCGGCCTGCAGGCTGATGTTCAGCAGGATCAGCCGCTCGATGGCGCGGTCGCCCGCGAGCCTGGCGAACTGGAGCGCTTCCCGGTTCACGTGTGCCGCGAGGCGATGCCTGCCCGCGTCGAACGCGATCCAGCCGGTCACTTCGGCGAGTTCGGCCATGGCCGCCTGCCAGTCCCTGCTCGTGCCGCGTTCCCGCCTGGCCTGCTGGTGAGCGCGGGTCGCCCGCCCGACCACGTTCAGCGCGCCGAGGTGGCCGTCCAGCCTGATCAGCCGCTGTGATGTCGCTCTGACCCGGTCCACGCCACCGAGGTTACGCAGTTGGTTCAGGACGTTTCGTAATCGTTCCGTTCTTCTCAGTGCGTGGACGGACCACTACGGTCCGGTTATGTGAGGATCATTCAGATTCTGTCGGCCGCCCTGCTGGCCGGGATTGTGGTTGTGCCCCAGGGCAGTGCAGCACAGGGCAGTGCAGCACAGGGCAGCGCGGCTCAAGGGGCCGACTGGGTCGGGCCGTTGAGCACCCGCGGCCGGTACATCGTCGACGCGACGGGCACGCGGTTCAAGCTCAAATCCGGCAACTGGCACGGTGCCAGCGGGACGTGGACGGGATCCGGTGACGTCGGCGACCCGGCGAACCACCACGCCGGGGAGAAGTCGGACCAGCTACCACTCGGCCTGACCCGCACGTCACTGGACTCGATCATCGACGGCTTCGCCGAGCTGGGGCTCAACAGCGTCCGGCTGCCGTTCGCCAACCAGATGATCCACGACACCACGCCCGTGACCAGTCCCGTCGACCAGGCGCTGCGGGGCAAGACGCCCCTGCAGGTCTACGACGCCGTGGTGCGCAGGCTGACCGACCGCGGGTTCGCGGTGATCCTCAACAACCACACCAACACCTCACGGTGGTGCTGTGGCATCGACGGCAACGAACGGTGGAACACCAGCCAGTCCGTCCAGCAGTGGGAGGAGGACTGGCTGTTCATGGCCCGCCGGTACGCGTCGAACAAACGCGTGGTTGGTGCGGACCTCTACAACGAGGTGCGGCGCACGGTCTGGGACGACCCGAACTGGGGCTGGGGCAACCAGCACGACTGGCAGCGCGCCAGCCAGTTGCTCGGCGACCGGATCCTCACCGAGGCAAACCCGGACCTGCTGATCATGGTGGAGGGCATCAACTGGACCGGCATCCCCGCCGACGGTCTCCCACACGGCCGCCCGACGCTCGAACCGGTCCGCACCCTCTCGCACACGCTGGTCGACTCCGGGAAGCTGGTGTACTCGGCGCACTTCTACGGCTACACGGGCCCCAACCACACCGGAGCGACCGGCGCCGGTGAGACACACGACCCGCGCTACCAGGACCTGAGCCCCGAGCAGTTGCGGGAAGTGCTGTACCGGCAGGCGTTCTACGTCGCCGCCGAGACAGGCAACCACTTCACTGCGCCCGTGTGGATCAGCGAGTTCGGTGTGGGCGGCAGGGACAACAACGATCCCCAGTCCCGTGCGTGGTTCGAGCGGTTCGTCGACTACCTCGTCGAGACCGACGCGGACTTCGCGTACTGGCCGCTGGTCGGCTTCCACGCCAACCGGGGCGGCAACGGCTGGGCCCTGCTGCACTGGGACACCGCCGGTGGACGGATGGGCCTGTACGACGGTGACGACTGGCGCGCGGGGGCGTGGAAGCGCCTGGTCAACGCACCGGCCAAGCCCGCGCAGGCGGCCAAACGATGGGCGATGCTCACGCTCGACCACGCGGACTTCCAGCAGTCCCGCGCCGTGCGTGCGTTGCCGGACTGGGACTCCGGCGCGCGCAAGGGCGTCTGCCCCGATGGTCAACAGCTTGTCGGGCTGAGCCACACCGGGAACCGCGGTCTCTGCGCCGAGTCGGCCACTGCCACGGCCTACCGATCCGTGCGGGACGAGTCCTTCGTGGACACTGACTGGGCGGGTGGCTACACCAAGCTGCAATGCCCGGCCGACCACTACGTCGTGGGCTACGGCGTACGCGGCGCCGCGATGTCGTCGGTGCTGTGCGGGCGGTCACCGGTCGCGTTGGGCAAAGCCGGTCGGACACTGTGGTTCGACCGCCAGGACAACCGCGCTCCCGGCGGTGGTGACTTCGCGTACGGCCACTACAAGGGGCAATGCGCGGCGGACGAGTATGTGGCGGGCGTCGCATACACCGGGCGGGCCGGGTCCAGGCGGACGCCCGACGCTCTACTCTGCCGCAGGTGAGCTATGAGCCGGACGCACACAACGTCATCATCGCCGTGCACGGTGGCGCGGGGAACAAGCTGATCCGCGAGGAGACCTCGCCGGAGCTGGAGAAAGCCCATCGGGACGGGCTCGCGGACGCGTTACGGGCCGGGGAACGGCTGCTGCGGGACGGCGGGTCGAGCCTGGACGCAGTCGAAGCGGCCGTGCGTGTCCTTGAGGACAACGAGTTCTTCAACGCGGGCAAGGGATCGGTGTTCACCGAGGACGCCAGCCACGAACTGGACGCGTCGATCATGCGCGGGACCGACATGGCAGCGGGCGCGGTCGCGGGCGTGCGCACCGTGCGGAACCCGATCACGGCGGCCAGGCTGGTCATGGAGCGGACGCCGCATGTGCTGCTGTGCGGCGACGGAGCGGAGAGTTTCGCGGAACGCAACGGCCTGCAGCCCGTCACCCAGGACTACTTCTGGACCCAGCGGCGCCTGGACCAGTGGAACGAGGCCAAGGATCCGGGGATCCCGGAACGGGCCGAGTACAGCACGGTCGGCGCGGTCGCGGTCGACCGCAACGGCGACCTGGCCGCCGCCACGTCCACCGGTGGTACGACCAACCAGATGACCGGTCGGGTCGGCGACTCGCCGATCATCGGCGCGGGCACGTACGCGCGCAACGACACGGCGGCCGTCAGCGCGACCGGTCAGGGCGAGGTGTTCATCCGCGGCGCGGCGGCGGGCACGATCTCAGCCATGATCGAGTTCGGCGGCCGGAGCCTGGCCGAGGCGGCCCATGAGGTCGTCGTTCGGCGCCTGCCTGCCCTTGGCGGCACGGGCGGTGTCATCGCCCTGGACCGCCAAGGGACTTTCGCCGGGCCGCACAGCACGCCCGGCATGCTGCACGGTTACCTGACCGCGGACGGCGAGATCGTCACCAAGGTGTTCACTGACGAATGACCGTGTAGCGGTCGAAGGCGCAGTCCAGCACGCCTTCGCCACGGGTCAACGACGGCAGCAGGCGTTCCAGCTCGTGGATCCGCACCGCGGGGATGGCGCCTTCCAGCAGGTAGGCGTCGCCGCGCGGAGTGGAGCTGAGCGGGAACGCCCGCAGCCGCACCAGCACCGGCTGCACCACGCCGAGCGTGTCCGGCGGGATCTCCAGCTGGTAGGAGTGCATCGGTTCGTACACAACGGTTCCGGCTTTTCTGAGCGCGTTCCTCAGCACGAGCGCGGTCAGGTTGCGGAAGTCGCCCGCTGTGCTGGACATCGACTTGTCGAACGTGCCGTGCGAGTGGCTTTGTCGTGCCCAGTAACCGGAATGCGTCATGGTGACCGCGCAGTCGGTGATCTCCCAGCCGTTGACTCCCTCCCGCAGTGTCTTGTACACGGCTTCTTCGACAGCGTTGAAGAAGGCCGACGGCATGGATCCGAGTTCGACCTCCAGCTGGAACGTCACGCCCGTGCCCGGCTCGACCCGGAGTCCGACTGTTGCCAGGTAGGGGTTGTCGCCCTCGTTGATGATCTCGACCGCCTCGCCGATTCCGGCCACGCGTTCGATGCAGATCGTCGTGGTCTCCTCGAAGGACACAGCCAGGCCGTAGTCGTTCAGCAAGGTCGCCTGGATGACTTCCTTCTGCACCTCGCCGTACAACGAGATCACGCCGTCCTGCCGCAGGTTGATCAACGGATCCTGCTCGGCCAGCTGCGTGAGCGCGGTGTACAGCGCACCCCGTTGCGCCTGGTCGTCCGGTACCACGGCGGTTTCCAGTGTCGGCGGGGTGAAGTGGTGCTCGGTGTGCGTGTGCGGCGCGCCGATCTGGTCACCGATCCGGATCTCGGACAGTCCCCACACCTTGCCGATCTGACCGGCGCGGACCGAGTCCGCCCGGACGGCCGGGCCCCGGTCGAACACGCTGATCGCCGTGACTTTTCCGTCCCTGCCGTCGAACTGCACGCGGTCGCGGACACGCAGCGTGCCCGAGAACATCCGGACGTAGGCGATTTTCTCGCCGTGCTGCCCGCGTTCCACTTTGAACACCAGACCGGATCCCGGTCCGTCGTGCGCACCGGCCGCCGACGGCAGGAACTCGGTGAGCGCGGACATCAGCGCGGGCACTCCGGCCCCGGTGATCGCCGACCCGAAGAACACCGGGTGTACCCGAGCCAGCCGTGTCTGTGCCGTCAGTGACTGGTGGACCTGTTCCGGCGTCAGCGAACCGTCGAGATACGCGGCCAGTACGGCGTCGTCCACTGTGGCCAACAGGTCGGTCGGGTCGCCGTCGACCGGTGCGATCGCCAGGGTGAGCCGGTCGGCGATCTCCCGCAGCAGGCTGCCGTGCCGTGCTCCCATCCGGTCGATCTTGTTGACGAAGATGACCGTGGGGATGGCCAGCCGCTTCAGCGCCCGCATCAGCACGCGGGTCTGCGCCTGCACGCCTTCCACGGCGGAGATGACCAGGACGGCGCCGTCGAGCACGCTCAGCGAGCGCTCCACCTCGGCGATGAAGTCCGGGTGACCGGGGGTGTCGATCAGGTTGACCGTGACGTCGTCGATGACGAACGACACCACTGCCGATTTGATGGTGATCCCGCGTTGCCGCTCCAGCGCCATGGAGTCGGTCTGGGTGCTGCCGCGGTCGACGCTGCCGACCTCGTCGATCACGCCGCCGAGCTGCAGCAGGCGCTCGGTCAGGCTGGTCTTACCGGCGTCGACGTGCGCGAGAATCCCCAAGTTGAGTGTGCGTGCCAAGCTTCATGTCCTTGCGGTAGGGGTGAATTCCTTGCCTGGTGGACATGGCTGACAGGCGCACTACTGCTCTCCTCGGATCAGGGGGCGTTTCCCGCAGTTCAGCAGAGTGAAGGCCGCAGCGGCAACCGATTTGTGTGACGCGAGTCGCGAGCAGAGCGACGGCCATCGGGATACCCTCCGTTACAGCCGAGGACATGGAGGTCAGGATGCGTTCGCCGAAGGATTTCTTCCGGCCGCTGGCGCTGGGTGCGCCGGAGCCGGTGCGGGAGATCCCGTTCCGCCCTTCGCGTGCGCTGCACTTCTTCGACCCCGGCAACCCCAAGATGGCCGCGAAGGTGCCCGACCTGGCCAAGCAGGTCGACGTGCTGGTGGCCAACCTGGAGGACGCGATCCCGGCGGACCGCAAGGAGGTCTCCCGCGACGGCCTGGTCGAGATCGGCAAGAACACCGATTTCGGCGACGCGCAGCTGTGGACCAGGATGAACAGCCTGGACTCGCCGTGGGCGCTGGACGACCTGCTGACGCTGATCCCGGCGATCGGGCACAAGCTGGACGTGGTGATCGTGCCCAAGGTGGAGGGCGCGCAGGACATCCACTACGTCGACCGGCTGCTGGCCCAGCTGGAGGCCAAGGCCGGGCTGGAGCGGCCGATTCTGGTGCACGCCATCCTGGAGACGGCGACCGGAGTGGCCAATGTGGAGGAGATCGCCGCGGCCTCGCCCCGGATGCAGGGCATGTCACTCGGCCCGGCGGACCTCGCGGCCAGCAGGCGGATGAAGACCACCAGGGTCGGCGGCGGACACCCGGGCTACCTCGTGCGCACGGATCCGGTCGGCGAGGACATCACGACGGGCAGGCAGACCTTCCAGCAGGACCTGTGGCACTACACGGTGGCGCGGATGGTCGACGCGTGCGCGGCGAACGGGATCCTGCCGTACTACGGGCCGTTCGGCGACATCCGCGACACGGTCGGCTGCGAGGACCAGTTCCGCAACGCTTTCCTGCTCGGCTGCGTCGGCGCGTGGAGCCTGCACCCGGCGCAGATCAAGATCGCCAAGAAGGTCTTCTCGCCGTCGCCGGAGGACGTGGCGTGGGCCCGCCGCGTGATCAGGGAAATGGGCGACGGCACCGGAACGGTCATGATCGACGGCAAGATGCAGGACGACGCCACGGTGAAGCAGTGCCGTGTGGTCGCCGAACTCGCTGACCAGCTCGCCGCTCGTGACCCGGAGCTCGCCGAGGCCTACGCTGCTGCCGAGGAGGCCTGATGCGTCGGTCCGTGTTGTACATGCCCGGCGCCAACGAGCGTGCGCTGGAGAAGGCCAAGACCTTGCCCGCGGACGCGCTGATCCTCGACCTGGAGGACGCGGTCCACCCGGACTCCAAAGTGGACGCCCGCAGGCGGGTCTGCGAGGCGGCCGCGTCCGGCGAGTACGGCAAGCGCGAGGTCACTATCCGGGTCAACGGTTTCGGTACCCAGTGGCACGCGGACGACCTGCGTGCGGCCGCGGCGGCCGGACCGGACGCCGTCGTCGTGCCGAAGGTCAACTCGGCCGCCGAGGTGCACGCGATCGAACGTGCGCTGGAAGCAGGCGGTGCGCCGGACAAGACCACGATCTGGGCGATGGTCGAGACTCCGATCGCGATGCTGCACGCCCACGACATCGCCACCGCGAGCGAACGCCTGTCGGTGCTGGTGATGGGCACCAACGACCTGGCCAAGGAACTGCGCGCGGACCACGTTCCCGGCCGTGCGCCGCTGCTCACCGGGCTGTCGCTGTGCCTGCTCGCGGCTCGGGCGGCGGACAAGGACATCCTGGACGGCGTCTACAACGATGTGAAGGATCTCGAAGGTTTCGAGGCGGAGTGCTTGCAGGGCAAGCGGTTCGGCTTCGACGGCAAGACGCTGATCCACCCTGGCCAGGTCGAGCCGTGCAACCGGGTCTTCTCGCCGACGGCCGAGGAGATCGACTACTCCCGCCGCGTGGTCGAGGCCTTCGAGAACGCGGGCCGCGGAGTGGTCACTGTGGACGGCCGGATGATCGAGAACCTGCACGTGGACAACGCCCGCCGGATCCTCGCCGTGGCGGATCAGCTCACCAGCTGATCGAACCCCGCCTTGATCCGGTCCACGCTCATCCCGTTCTCGCGCTGGTAGACGAACTGCGCCGCGGCCAACGGCGCGAGCAGCGCGTCCGCGCGGAAGTGCGCGTCCACGTCCGGCTCGGCCTGGGCGATCAGCGTGACCAGGTGGTTGTGGTGCAACCGGTAGGCGCCGGTGATGAACCGCGCCGACGGAGTTTCGGTCTCCGCGACCATCAGTAGCTGTCCCTGTGTTTCCAACCGGTCCACGTACGCGTGCAGGAACGCGCGGATCCGCTCCTTCGCGGGCGCGCCGGGCCCGAGCGGCGGCGGGCCGCTGAGGAACGCCTCTTGGAACTCGCGCTCCTGCGCGTCCAGCAGCGCCTGTGCGAGCGCGCCACGGTCGGGATAACGCCGGTAGACCGTGCCGACGCCCACGCCTGCCTCGGCCGCGACCTCGTCCAGTGCCAGGCTCTCGACTCCTCGCGTGGCGACGAGGTTCGCCGCCGCGCGGAGGATCTTCTGCCTGTTGCGGGCCGCGTCGGCGCGCTCGGTCGGGCCGGACCCGGCGATCGGAAGCACACAGGCAGCCTAACCAACCACTGGACAAGTGGAAAAAATTCCAGTTAACTAAGTGGAGGAAATTCCACTTAGCGAAGGAGTCTGGGGATGGCAGCAGTCGAACGGTTCGTCATCGGCGACGCGAAGGTCTGGTTCCAGCGCCTCGACCAGCAGGTTCACCTGGCCGACGTGCTCGACAAGGGCAGTGGCGCGCAGATGAGCGTCGGATTCGGTCGTTACGGCAAGGGCGAGCGCAACCCGTGGAAGGTGACCTACGACGAGGCGTTGATCATCACGAAGGGTGAGTTCACTGTCGATGGGCCGGACGGTCCGGTGACGGCGCATGCCGGAGAGGTGATCTACCTACGCGCCAACACGGAAGTGCTGTACCAGGCAGGAGAGGACACGGAGTTGGTGTACGTGACCTACCCGCACTGGCTCGACGCCACCGAGAAGTCCGCGGAGGCGGACCGGCTCACGGAGTTCCACCCGGCGTAGCCACGGTCTCGTACAGCAGTCCGAGTCCTGTGAGGAATGAATCAAGGGCCAGTTCGAACGAGCCCTTGTCGATCTCGTCGGCGTGCTCGGCCAATCGGTGCGCCTGACTGAGGTTGGGGTAGCGGTCGTTGTAGACGCGGGCATCGTCCTCGAACCCGCGTGAGAACGACCCGATCGCCGCGCCGAGAACCAGGTATTTGGTTGAGGCGCCGATCATGGTGGCTAATTTGGGTGGCCAGCCCGCGCGGACCAGCCCGCCGTGCACCGCGTCCGCGACACGCAGCGCGGAGTCACGGCGGGCTGGACCACCGGCGAGGAACGGCACGATGTTGGGGTGTGCGGCCAATGCGGCCCGGTATGACCTTGCCCACGTGCGAATCCCGGTCTGCCAGTCGGAGTTCTCGAAATCACTCACGTCGACGGCCGACATCATCTGGTCGCAGACGTCGTCGAGCAGCGCGTCCTTCGTGGGGAAATGGCTGTACAGCGACGGTGCCTGGACACCGAGTTCGGCGGCGAGCCGACGCATCGACAGGCCGGGCAGGCCGTCGCGGTCGATGATCTCCAGCGCGGCGGCCCTGATGCGATCCCGGCTCAGGATCGGCGTACTCGGCCGTGGCATTGGCGTCCCTCCAGAGTTATGCTTTCGAGTATACCTAACGGTGTACGGTTTACGGAGGCTGAGCAATGGCGGCACTGGACGGACGCGTGGCCCTGGTCACCGGGGCGGCTCGCGGGATCGGCGCGGCGGTGGCCGGGCGGCTCGCGGCGGATGGCGCCGCGGTGGTCGTCCTCGACCTCGACGAGTCGGCGGGCAAGACGACCGTCGACGCGATCGAGGCTGCGGGTGGCCGGGCGATCGCCGTCGGCGCGGATGTCACCAACGCCGAGCAGGTCACCGCGGCTGCCGACCGTGCCGTCGAGGAGTTCGGCTCGCTGGACATCCTGGTCAACAACGCCGGTGTCACCAAGGACAACCTGTTGTTCAAGCTGACCGAGCAGGACTGGGACACCGTGATCGGTGTGCACCTGAAAGGTGCGTTCCTCGCCAGCAAGGCGGCGCAGAAACACATGGTGGCCAAGCAGTACGGCAAGATCGTCAACCTGTCGAGCGTGTCCGCGCTCGGCAACCGCGGTCAGGCCAACTACTCGACGGCCAAGATGGGCCTGCAGGGCTTCACCCGCACGCTCGCGATCGAACTCGGCCCGTTCGGCATCAACGTCAACGCGGTCGCGCCGGGCTTCATCGTCACCGAGATGACTGCGGCGACGGCGGAGCGTGTCGGCATCACGCCGGACGAGCTGGCCGCCCGCAGCGCCGAGATCACCCCTGTCCGCCGGGTCGGGCAGCCCGCCGACATCGCCAACACCATCGCGTTCCTCGTCAACGACGAGGCATCGTTCATCACCGGCCAGACCATCTACGTCGACGGCGGCCGTCGGCTGTAGGCCGTGTAACGACCAAGGAGGCGCAGCACAATGGTGGACTTCTCCCTCACCGAGGAGCAGCGCGAGGTCCGTGACTGGGTGCGGACGTTCGTGCGCAAGGAGATCATGCCGCTCGAGCCGGAGGTACTGCGCCGCGAGCGGTCCGGTCAGCCGGGCCTGGAAGCCTCGGAGTCGCGTGAACTCCAGTTGAAGGCCAAGGAGTCCGGTTTCTGGGGCGTGCTCACGCCCGAGGAGTACGGCGGCATGAACCTCGGCGCGGTGATGGCGGCGCTGCTCGAAGCCGAACTCGGCCGTTCCTTCGTGCAGTTCCGGTTCGGCGGGTCGGCGGACAACATCCTGTTCTACGGCAACGACGAACAGAAGGAGACCTACCTCAAGCCGACGATCTCCGGCGAACGCAAGTCCTGTTTCGCGATCACCGAACCCGGCGCGGGATCCGACGCGCGAGCGATCCGCGCGACGGCGAGGCGCGACGGTGACGACTGGATCATCAACGGCGAGAAGACGTTCATCACCGGCGGCAACGAAGCCGACTTCACCATGGTCTTCGCCGTGACGGACAAGGACAAGGGCGCGGTCACCTGTTTCCTCGCCGACCGAGAGATGGGCTGGAAGTCGCAGCCGATCGCCACCATGGGCGAGTGGGGCCCGGCCGCGCTGACGTTCGACAACGTGCGCGTCCCGCACCGCAACATCCTCGGCGAGGAGGGACGCGGCTTCGAACTGGCCATGCGCTGGATCGGCCAGGGCCGCTACCTGTTGCCCGCCAGGGCGATCGGCGCGACCGAACGCCTGCTGGAGATGGGCATCGACTACGCGCGCACCCGCGAGACCTTCGGCCTGCCCATCGCCGAGCGCCAGGCGATCCAGTGGATGATCGCCGACTCGGCCGTGGAGATCGAGGCGCTGCGCTGGCTGGTGCTGCACGCGGCCTGGCAGGTGGACCAGAAGATGGACTCGCGCCAGGCCCAGTCGATGGCCAAGCTCTACGGCGGCGTGAAGGCCAACGAGATCGTCGACCGGGTCCTGCAGATCCACGGCGGAATGGGCTACACCCGCGAACTGCCGATCGAGCGCTGGTACCGCGAACTGCGCCTGCTGCGGATCTACGAGGGCACGGACGAGATCCAGCGCCGCACCATCGCCCGCAACCTCCTCAAGGGCCACGCCTCCGTCAGCGGCGCCCTCGGCTGAATACCCTGGGCTGAAAGACCTCGTGAGTGGTTAGTCCGGTTCTAGCCGGACTAACCACTCACGAGCTTTACTTCTTCAGGAGGAGGCGGACGGTCAGTTCGAGGCGGGTTGCCACGTCCGTTGCCGAGGCGCGGCGGGTGACCCAGGCGACCAAATTGGACAGCCAGACGTCACCGATCACGCGGGCGATCGCTTTGTCCTCGTCGGTGGGGTCGCCTTCGTGCATGGCGCGGGTGAACATCCGCTCCATCAGCTTGCCGACGTGGTCGACCTCGGCCGCCGCCGAGGTGTCGGCGAACATGAAGGCCCGCGTCATCGCCTCGGTCAGGTGCGGCTCACGCTGCATCGCGCGGGTGACCCTGCCCAGGACGAACAGGACCCGGTCGTAGTGGGTCTCCCCGGGGACGCTGCCCTTCTCGATCCGGTCCTGGTTGCGCTCGAACTCGCGCGCCAGCCCGGAGACGAGCAGGTGGATCTTGGAGGGGAAGTAGCGGTACAGCGTGCCGAGCGCCACTTCGGCCCGTTCGGCGACGGCGCGCATCTGCACCGCGTCGTACCCGCCTTTGGTGGCCAGTGCGATGGTCGCGTCCAGGATGCGCTTGCGCCGGTCCCGCTGTGCGGCGGAGCCGAGTTCGTCGTCGCCGAGGGCGCTGATGGCACCGGAAGGCGTGGCTGTCATCGATGGTCCCCTTGCTGAAACCTGTTCCATTTCGGGTACCAGTGTACCGCGCGTCGGCTAATCCTACTCGATCACAGGGTTGAGTTCAGAACTGAAACACGTTCTATAATGACGGAGTGTCCATCACCGACGAGCAGCGCGCCATCGGCGAGTCGATCACCGCCTGGGCCGCGACCGCGGGCATCCTGCCGACGGTCCGTGGCGCCGACGGTGCCAAACACTGGCGTGAACACTGGGCCGACCTGGCCCATTTCGGGCTGTTCGAGATGGTCGAAGGCCCGGTCGCCGACGTCGCCATGGCCCTTGAGCACGCCGCGAAGGCGTTGGTGCCCGGCCCGGTGCTGCCGACCGTGCTCGCCGGTCTGCTGCTGGCGCGTACGAAAGATTCTCAGGTTTCCCGGGAGTTCCTGCCGGGGCTGACCGAGGGTGGTGTACCAGTCGCGCTGGGTTTGCGGCCCGGCGAGCCCGTCATCGGTCACGCACCGTATCTGCTGACGCGTGTGGACGGCGTCTGGACACTGGCTGAGGCCGAGCTCACGCAGCGGGACGCCCTTGACTTCTCCCGGCCGCTGTCGGAAGTGGGACGCCGCAACGAAGGCCAGGCGCTCGACGGCGGTTGTACCGGCGGAGTCGAGGAACTCGCGGTCACGCTGGCCGCCGCCGAAGCGGTCGGTGTCGCGGGCTGGTGCCTGGCAACCGCGGTGGAGTACGCGAAAGTCCGCGAACAGTTCGGCAAACCGATCGGCTCGTTCCAGGCCGTGAAGCACCTGTGTGCGGACATGGTGTGCCGCGTCGAGGAGGCGCGCGCGGCGGCGTGGGACGCGGCACGCGCGGCGGACGAGGCCCCCGGCGAGCACCCGCTCGCGGCGGCGGTCGCGGGCGCGGTGGCGTTGGAAGCCGCTGTGCGCACGGCGAAGGACTGCATCCAGGTCCTCGGTGGCATCGGCTTCACCTGGGAGCACGACGCCCACCTCTACCTGCGCAGGGCTTTGGCGCTCAGGGCGCTGTTCGGCGGCACGTCCCACTGGCGCCGGAAGGTCGCGGAACTCGCCCGTGGCGGCGCGCGGCGGCAGGTTCGCGCGATGTCCGAAGCGGACAGTGAGACTAGGCGGCTCGTCGCCGAGACGGCCGCGCTCCCGCCGGATCAGCAACGGGCACGGCTGGCGGAAACCGGCTTGCTGGTGCCGGAGTGGCCCAAGCCCTACGGCATGGACGCGTCGGCTGAGCGTCAACTGATGATCGCCGACGAACTGCGCCGCCAGGGCGTGACCAGGCCTGATCTCGTGATCGGGGCGTGGGCCGCGCCGACGGTGCTGCGGTACGGCACCGACGAGCAGCGGGACCGGTTCATCTGGCCGACACTGCGCGGAGACATCACGTGGTGCCAGCTGTTCAGCGAACCCGAGGCAGGTTCCGACCTGGCAGCGCTGCGGACTCGTGCGGTCAAACAGGACGGTGGCTACCGCCTGCGCGGCCAGAAGGTGTGGACCTCACGGGCGGCCGAGGCCGACTGGGCGATCTGCCTGGCCCGCACCGATCCGGACGTGCCCAAGCACAAGGGCATCACGTACTTCCTGGTGGACATGCGCTCCGACGGCCTGACCATCCGGCCGTTGCGTGAGATGACCGGCGACGCCATGTTCTACGAGGTGTTCCTGGACGGCGTGTTCGTACCGGACGACTGTGTGGTCGGGCAGCCGGGCGACGGCTGGAAACTCGCTCGGACGACGCTCGCCAACGAACGGGTCGCCATGGGCGGTTCGTCATCGTTCGGGACCGAGGTGGAAACCCTGCTGGCGACAGCGGAGACGCGTGGCGCCGACCCGGACAAGCTCGGCGAGCTGGTCGCGGGCGGCCTGGTCGTCTCGCTGATGGACCAGTTCGGCACCGACCCGAGCATCCGGAAACTGGTCGGCGTCCGGCACCGGCAGGCCGTCGCGGAAGCCACGTTCGAGCTGTACGGCGCCGAGGGCGCACTGGCCGACACCGCGGCCGGTGCCATCCACACCTTCCTGATGACGCGGTGCCTGAGCATCGCCGGTGGCACCACACAGATTCTGTCGACCCTTGCCGCGGAACGAGTTCTCGGCCTGCCGAGGGCATAGGAGGTGGTCGTGGACTTCACGTTCGACGACACACAGCGCGAGATCGCCGAGCTGGCCGCCGCGGTGCTGCGCCGCGAACCCGACCAGGCATGGAAAGCCCTTGGCCAGGCCGGGCTGCTGACGCTGTCCGTTCCGGAACGGCTCGGCGGCGACGGTCTTGGCGTGATCGAGACGTGCCAGGTGCTCACCGAGGTGGGCAAGGCAGGCGTGATCACTCCAGCGCTGGCGACACTGGCAACGGGCGTGCTGCCGATCGTCCACATGGGAACTCCGCAGCAGCAGGACCGCCTGCTGGCCGAGCCCGGCGTGATCACGGCGGCGCTCGACGGCCACGTCGCCGCCCATGACGGCCGCCTGACCGGAACCAAGACACACGTCCAGTACGCCGAAGACGCGACCACTGTCCTCGTCACCGCTGGCTCCACTGTGTACATCGTTGATCCCGTCGACGTCACCCTGACCAGGACGTACTCGTCGAGCGGGACACCGGAGTACACGGTCGACCTGGTCGACGTGCGGGGCGAGCGGCTCGGCGATGCCGAAACCCTGCAGGCGTTCGCGCTCGCCGGAGCCGCCGCCGCCGGAGACGGGCTGCTGGCGGGCGCACTGCGGCTGACCGCCGAACATGTCCGTACCCGGGAACAGTTCGGCAAGCCACTGGCCGCGTTCCAGGCCGTGGCACAGCAGATCGCGGACGTGTACGTCGCCGCTCGAACGCTGCACCTGGCTGTCTGGTCGGCGATCTGGCGGCTGCACACCAACCGTGACGCCGGACTGGCCACGGACGTGGCCGCCTTCTGGCTGGCCGAGGAACTGCCGCTGGCCATGCACACCTGCCACCACCTGCACGGCGGGATCGGCGTCGACATCACCTATCCGATGCACCGCTACTACTCGCTGGCCAAGGACCTCGTGCGGTTCGTCGGCGGTGCCGAGCACAGGCTCGACCAGTTGGGGGCACGGTGTTCGTAGACCTGACCGAAGAGCAGCACGCGTTGCGCGACGAGTTGCGTGAGTACTTCAAGAATCTGCTCACGCCGCAACAGCGCACCGCGATGATGACCGACCGGCACGGCACGGTCTATCGGGACCTCGTGCGGCGCATGGGATCCGACGGCTGGCTGCGCGACACGAACGACGTGGACCGGCAGATCTTCGTCAACGAAGCCGCCCGCGCGGACATCCCGCTGCCGTACGTGACGCTGCAGACCGTCGGGCCCACCTTGAAAACCTTCGGCTCACCGGCACAGAAGGACCGTTTCCTCCCGAAGATCGAGTCGGGGGAAGTGCATTTCGCGATCGGGTACACCGAGCCGGAGTCCGGCACGGATCTCGCCTCCCTGCGCACGACCGCGGTCCGCGACGGCGGCGACTACGTGGTGAACGGCCAGAAGATCTTCACCACCGGCGCGCACGACGCCGACTACATCTGGCTCGCCTGCCGGACCGATCCGCAGGCCCCGCGCCACAAGGGCATCTCCATCCTGATCCTGGACACCAGGTCGCCGGGCTACTCGTGGACTCCGATCATCACCTGCGACGGCGCCCACCACGTCAACGCCACCTACTACAGCGATGTGCGTGTTCCGGCGGACATGCTTGTCGGCGCGGAGAACGGCGGCTGGAAGCTGATCACCACCCAGCTCAACCACGAACGGATCATGCTCGGCCCGGCGGGCAGGCTCGCCGGTTTCCTCGACCGCGTGCACGCGTGGGCGCGTAAGCGAAACCTGCTCGCGCGCCCGGACGTGCGGCGAGCACTGGCCGAGACCCGTGCGGTGGTGGAGGTCAACGAACTGCTCAACGGCCAGGTCGCGTCGTCCGAACTGGACGTGGCGGACGCCTCGGCGACGAAGGTCTTCTCGTCCGACCGGACCCAGCGGATCGGGCGGCTGATGGAGGAGATCGTCGGCAGGTACGGCGACCCGGCCGATCCGGAGACCGACGAACTCGTGCGCTGGCTTGACGTTCAGGCGAAACGCAACCTGGTACTGACCTTCGGCGGTGGCGTGAACGAGATCCAGCGCGAGCTGATCGCCACCGCCGGGCTCCGACTGCCGAGGGTGCCCCGATGAGCAATCCCCTTGAGACCGAGGTGCGACGGCTGAAGTCGCTCGGTGAGAGCAAGCCGAGGTTCGCCAGGGATCCGGTGAACAAGCCGATGATCAACAACTGGACCGAGGCGATGGGTGACCGCAATCCGGTGTACCCGGGGGTCGCGCCACCCGCGATGGTCCAGGTCTGGACGATGTACGGCCTCGACGGCGTGCGCGACGCGGACGACCCGCTCGGCGCGATGACCAAGGTCCTCGACGACGCCGGATACACCTCGGTCGTGGCCACCAACTGCGAGCAGACCTATCACCGGTACCTCACGCCCGGCGAGCAGCTGTCCGTGACCACCCGACTGTCCGATGTGGTCGGTCCTAAACGGACTGCGCTGGGCGAGGGGTGGTTCGTCACCACGTTGAGCACGTGGTACGTGGACGACGAGCCGGTCGCCGAGATGATGTTCCGCGTGCTGAAGTTCCGGCCCCCCGAGCAGGCCGGGACGGTGATCCGGCCGCTGGTCGACCAGGACACGGAGTTCTTCTGGGCGGGCACGGCCCAACGGGAGCTGCGGATCCAGCGCTGCCCGGACTGTCTGGAACTGCGGCATCCACCAGGGCCGTTCTGCCAGGCCTGCGGCAACGACCGGCCGGATCACGTCGTCGCGTCCGGCCGGGGGACGGTCTTCAGCTACGTGGTGCACCACCACCCGCCGGTGCCGGGCAAGCGTCTGCCCTTCGTGATCGCACTGGTCGAACTCGAGGAAGGCGTGCGAATGCTCGGGGAGTTGCTCGACGTGCCACCGGACGACGTCCGGATCGGCCAGCCGGTCACGGTCGACTGGTCGCGAGTGGACAGTGAGCTGACCGTTCCGGTGTGGCGGGCCGTGCCATGACCGAGCTGCCGGAACTCAGGATCGACACGACCGCGACGTTCGTGGTCAGCACCGCCCTCGCCACCCGCGACTTCCAGGACGTGCACCATGACCGGGACGCGGCCGTGGCCCGCGGCTCGGCCGACATCTTCCTCAACATCCTCACCACGACCGGTCTGGTGCAGCGGTTCGTCACCGACTGGGCCGGGCCTCAGGCACTGGTCCGCGGTGTCGCCATCCGTCTTGGCGTGCCGTGCTACGCGGGCGACACGCTGGTGTTCTCCGGCACAGCGGAATCCGACGGCGAGAACACCGTTGTCCAGGTGGTGGGCAAGTGCTCGCTCGGTGATCACGTCACCGGCACGGTTCGGGTGAGTGCGTCATGAGGACTTTGTCGGGTGCGGCCGCGATCGCCGGGATCGGGGCGACGGAGTTCTCCAAGCAGTCCGGCCGTACGGAACTGCGACTGGCCGTGGAGGCGATCAGGGCGGCACTCGCCGACGCGGGCCTTGCCGCGTCCGATGTGGACGGCTTGGTCACGTTCACGATGGACACGAACTCGGAGATCGCGGTCGCCCGGGAGCTGGGCATCCCGCAGTTGAGCTTCTTCAGCCGGATCAACTTCGGCGGTGGCGCTGCGTGTGCGACTGTCCAGCAGGCAGCGATGGCCGTGGCGACCGGTGTGGCGGACGTCGTGGTGTGTTACCGGGCGTTCAACGAGCGTTCGGGACAGCGTTTCGGCCGCGTCTCCACAGCGGCGGCGACGGCGCCGACGTCCAACGGGATAGATGCGTCGTGGGCATATCCGATGGGCCTGGGCACACCCGCGGCCGACGTCGCCATGTTCGCTCGGCGTTACCAACATGTCTACGGTGCGACGTCGGAGGACTTCGGCCGCGTCGCGGTGGCGGACCGCAGGCACGCCGCCGTCAACCCGAACGCGTGGTTCCACGGCAAGCCGATCACGTTGGCGGATCACCAGGCATCGCGCTGGGTGGTTGAACCATTGCACCTGCTCGACTGCTGCCAGGAAAGCGACGGTGGTGTGGCGTTGGTGGTGACGAGCGCCGAACGTGCCCGTGACCTGCCGCACCGCCCGGCGGTGATCGCGGCGGCGGCGCAGGGCAGCGGGCCCGACCAGTTCGTGATGACGTCCTATTACCGCGACGACCTGCTCGGACTCCCGGAGATGCGGGTGGTCGGCGATCAGCTGTGGGCGCAGTCCGGGCTGCGTCCCGACGACATCGCGACCGCGGTGCTGTATGACCATTTCACCCCGTTTGTTCTGATTCAGCTGGAGGAACTGGGTTTCTGCGGACCGGGCGAGGCGAGGGAATTCATCGCCGGTGGGGCGATCGAGATCGGCGGCCGGTTGCCGGTCAACACGCACGGCGGCCAACTCGGTGAGGCCTACATTCATGGGATGAACGGGATCGCCGAGGCGGTCCGGCAGATCCGTGGCACGTCCTGCAATCAGGTCGGCGGCCCGGTTCTGGTCACCGCGGGCACCGGAGTCCCTACTAGTGGACTGATAGTCAGCGAGTAGGGAATCCACTAGTGCGGCGGCCGTGCGTCGCCGTCTTGCCCTGCCTGCCGTTGTCGTCATCGCCTTGCTCGTTGTGGGTGTGGGGACTTTCACGGCGCTCGCACCCACCGTCGAGACAAAGCAGGAGCGGACAGTCGAAGATCACGAGATGAAGCTGCTGGCCGCGTTCACCAGCGGGCCGGAGGCGCTGCGCGCACTCAGCGACGAGGCGAGCGAACAAGTGATCACCGTGTCCGCGCCGGACCATTCCGCCACCACGGCGAAACTCAGTGCCTGGGCGAAGGGAAACGGCGCATGGCGCCGGGAGATCGGCCCGGTGGACGTGTTTGTCGGCACCGCGGGGGTGGGGGAGACCAACGAAGGGCTTGCCCGGACACCGGCAGGCGCCTTCCGGCTGACCGAGGCGTTCGGGATCCGGCCCAACAATGGCACAAGGCTGCCGTACTTCACGGTTGACGAACACGACTGGTGGGTCAGTGACGTCAAGTCCGCCGAATACAACAAGCATTTCCGGTGTCCGCCAGGCAAATGCCCGTTCAACGAGCGCGCGGGCGAGCGGTTGGTCTCCGCCGGTCCCGTGTACGACCACGCCGTGGTGATCGACTACAACCGCGGACCGGTCACGCCTGGCGCGGGTTCCGCGTTCTTCCTGCACGTTTCCGCCGGAAAACCGACCGCGGGCTGCGTCGCCGTCCCGGCGGAGGACCTGACCAAGGTGATGCGCTGGCTGGACCCGGCGAGAAAACCGTCTGTCACCATAGGGTGAGCACGGTGTCGGTGAGGACCGGGCGGTCGCCCACCGCACACGTCACGAGCAACCGCTTGTCCTCCTGCCAGACCTGGCTGCGCAGTGTCTCGCCGGGGAACACCACACCGGCGAACCGGGTGCCGAACCCGGCGACTCGGCTGACATCACCGTCCAGCACCCCGTCGACCACCGCCTTGCAGACGATGCCGTACGTGCACAAGCCGTGCAGGATCGGCCTCGGGAATCCGGCCGCGGCGGCGAACCGCGGATCGGAGTGCAGGGGATTGCGGTCGCCGCACAAGCGGTAGAGCAGGGCCTGTTGCGGCAGAGTCGGCGTGTCCAGCACGAAGTCCGGTGCCCGGTCGGGCATGCCAACCGAGGCCGACGGACCGCGGTCGCCGCCGAACCCGCCCTCGCCCCGCGCGAAGATGCTGGACCTGCTGGTGTACAACGGGTCTCCCGTGGAGTCGACGGCCACCGACTCCTGGACGATCACCGCCGCCTTGCCCTTGTCGAACACGTCCGTGATCCGAGTGCGGACGCCTGCCGTCGCCGCGGTGGGTAGCGGCCTGTGCACGGTGATTTCCTGCTGGCCGTGCAACACCTTCGCCAAGTCGATCTCCACGCCGGGGAACGACACCGTGGGCGGCTCGGTCTGCCGGAGGTTGGGCGCGATCACACCGAACGTCGGCAGCACGTGCAGATCCTGCTCGGTGGTGTACCGGAGCTCCACATCGGACATCGGATCCGCGCCCGCGCCCAACGCGAGGTGGTAGAGCATGACATCTGACTGAGTCCATGAGAACGTGGTCTCGCCGACCATGGCGCCGATCGCGGCCGACGGGTCGATGGGCATGGTGCTCCTCAGCTGTACGTGATCTTGACTTCGTCGGTGACCGGGAGCGACTGGCAGGCCAGCACGATGCCGTCGTCGATGTCCTCCTGGTCGAGGATCTCGTTCTGCAGCATCTTCACCTCGCCCTGCTCGATCCGACACGCACACGCGCTGCACGCGCCCTCCCGGCACGAGTACGGCGCGTCGATTCCCTTCTCCAGCAGCAGGTCCAGTAGCTTCTTGTTGCGCGGCCACTGGAACGTGTGCTGCTCGCCGTCCAGGTCCACCTCGACCACTGCCTCGTCGCCGTCCGACGGTTCCTCGACGGTCTCCTCGAACGGATTGCCGGACAACGAGATGAACCGTTCGACGTGGATCCGGTCGCGCGGCACTCCCATCGAGCGCAACGCCTGCGAGACGACGTCCATGAACGGCGTAGGTCCACACAGGAACGACTGGAACCCGGTGAACGGACGCAGCGCGGTGAGGTGCCGTGGTGTCGGCAGGCCCTGCAACGACTCCAGCCAGTGGATCACCATGAACCGATCGGGATACCGGTCGGCGAGCTCGCGCAACCGAGCGGCGAAGATCACCGAGGACTCGTCCCGGTTGGCGTACACCAGGACCACCCGGCCACTGCCCCGGGCGAGCGCGGACTTGACGATGGAGATGACCGGGGTGATCCCGCTGCCGCCCGCGAACAGCAACAGGTTGTCGTCCAGCGAACTCGGCGTGAAGATCCCGGCGGGCGGCAGGATGTCCAGCACCGTTCCGGCACGGACGTTGTCGCACACCCAGGCCGAGCCGTAGCCGTCCGGAATCCGTTTGACGGTCACTTGTGGACGGTCGTCGACATGTGGAGAGCTTGACAGCGAGTAGCACCTGGCCACCGGCCCGCACCGGAGCGTGAGGAACTGGCCGGGGCGGTAGGCCAGCTTCGCGTCGAACACTATCGACACCGCGTCGTCCGTCTCCTGGATCACCTCGGCAACCTCGACCTGCTGGTAGTCAGCCATCGGGGACCTCGAGCAGTCCTTCGGCGACCACGGATTCGATGCTCGCGCGCAGCTTCGAGCACGTGTCCAGCAACGCCGACGGTTTGTTCTGCGCGGCGTACTCCGCGCAGTTCTCGGTCGACGTCTGCCACTGGATGCTCGTCTGGTGCTCACTGCTTTTCTTGACCAGCACACACGTCCCACAGGCGGTGCACTCCACCGGCCGCAGACCGTCACCGAGGAAACCGCGCCTGTCGGCGGCGGTCTGCGCGGAGACGTCGACGACCGGAGCCTTGGCCCACATCACACACCGGCTTCCTTGCGGCGCGCCAGGTTCTCCTGGACCTCGCGCTCCCACGCCTCGTTGGCCTTCGTGGTGTCCACTTCGAACTCGAAGCGCCTCGTCATGTCGTCGCTGACTTCCTCGGCGTCCACGTAGAACTGCTCGTACCAGCGGCGCAGCTGGTAGACCGGGCCGTCCTCCTCGCACAGCAGCGGGTTGTCGATCCTGGTCTTGTTCTTCCAGATCTCCACGTCCTGCAGGAAACCGACCTTGAAGCTGCGGGCGAACTTGCCAGCCACCTTGTCGGCCATCTCGTCGTCGAGGCCGGGCAGCTTCTTGACGATCAGCCCGTACTGCAGCATGAACGAGTTGTGGGTGATCGGGTAGTGGCAGTTGACCAGTACCGTCTCGACCTCGATGCCCTTGTAGTCGTTCCACAGGTAGTTGATCATGTACGACGGGCCGTAGTACGACGCCTCCGAGCGCAGCAGATTGTCCTCACCCGCGTAGTTGCCGGTGTTCTGCTTGCCGTTCGCGGCCACGTCCGGGCGGCCGCGGGAGTTGAGGTACTGGGTGGCGACGTGGCCTTCGAAGATGTTCTTGAAGTAGGTCGGGAAGGCGAAGTGGATGTAGTAGAAGTGCGCCATGTCGACCATGTTGTCGATGATCTCGCGGCAGTTGGAGCCCTCGATCCGGATGGTGTCCCACGTCCAGTTGCTCCACCCGTCCTCGTAGGCGCCGGGCACCCGTGGGATCGAGACGTTCTCCGGCGGCGGGTTGCCCTGCGGGTCGTGCCAGATCAGTAACTGGCCGTTCTGCTCCAATGTGGTCCACGCCCGTGTCCGCGCCCGCAACGGAACCCGCTTGCCGTACGGGATCTCCACGCAGCGGCCCTTGCCGGACCATCGCCAGTCGTGGAACGGGCACGCGATGTTGTCGCCCTTGACCGTGCCCTGGCTCAGGTCACCGCCCATGTGCCTGCAGTACGCGTCGAGCACGTTGAGCTCGCCGTCCTGGCCCTGGAACACCACGAGTTTGGTGCCGAACGCCTCGATCGCGTGCGGCTGGCCGTCCTTGAAGTGCTGTGCCAGGCCGATGCAGTGCCAGCCCCTGGCGAACCTGGTCGGCGGTGCGCCGACGTCGATGGTCCTGATCTCGTCACGCGTCACCGTTTGCTCCCCTTCGGTGGGTCTGTGTCGATGTCCCCGTTCGATGAGAGCCGGGATCGGGGTGGTTCCTGGCGTCGCCGCCGGAATGCCGCGAATACTGGTTGTCTTTGGGCGTTTCGGCGGTGGCGTCAGGGACCGCATCCGGCCCGGCTATCGCGGACGGGGGCGTCGACACAGACCCTCGTGCGGCCATGTCGAGTGCGGCCAGGTAGCCGAACGTCATCGCGGGTCCGATGGTCGCGCCGGGGCCCGCGTAGGTGCGGCCCATCACGGCCGCGCTGGCGTTGCCCGCCGCGTAGAGGCCTTCGATGATCGACCCGTCCTCACGCAGGACACGGGCTGTCGAGTCGGTCCGCAGCCCGCCCTTGGTGCCCAGGTCGCCCGGTACGATCCGGACCGCGTAGAACGGCGCCACCTCCAGCGGCGCCAGGCACGGATTGGGGCGGTTGCGTGGATCCCCGTAGTACTTGTCGTATGTGGACTTGCCGCGCCGGAAGTCGCCGTCGGTCCCGGAGCGGGCGAAGCCGTTGAACCGCCGTACGGTGTCGGTCAGGCCGTCCGGCGAGATCTCGATCTGCTCGGCGAGCTCGGCCAGCGTTCGTGCCTTGAAGACGACACCGGCCTTGTACCAGCGGCCGGGGAACGGCTGGCCGGGATACAGCCCGGCGAACATGTACCGGTTGCGGTAGCGCTGGTCGGCGATCAGCCAGGTCGGGAAGTTCTTCGCCGGGCCGTCGCCGTCGCCGTACATGGCGTGCACAGCGTCCACATAGGGCGCTGCCTCGTTGACGAACCGCTTGCCTTCGCTGTTGACCATGACGCAGCCGGGCAACGTCCGTTCCGCCAGACAGAAGTACGGTCCGCCGGTGAGCAGGATCGACGGGCCCCACCACGCGTCGTCCATCAGATCGACCGCCGCGCCCAGCCGCAGCCCGGCTTCGATGCCGTCGCCGGTGTTCTCCTTGGCGCCGACCGTCCACTCTGTTCCGATCGGTTCGCGCTGGTACTTCTTGCGCAGTTCCTCGCTACGCTCGAACCCGCCGGACGCGAGCAGCACGCCGCGCCGCGCCGAGACGACGAACTCCTTGTCGCCCTGGCGAACGCGTACGCCGGTGACCCGGTCATCCGTGATCTCCAGATCGACCAACGCCGTCTCAAGCCACACGGGGACATCGGCCTTCGCCAGCCCGGCCCGCAGGCCACCAGCAAGCGCTTGGCCCATCGCGAGCAGTCTGCGCCTGCGCAGTCTGGCCGTGAGGCCGCGCGCGCCGACGCGAAGCGCACGTAGTACGCCACGGGGATGCCTGCGGACCAGGTTGAGCCAACGGTAGTCGGCCTGGGTGACCGCGACGTCCATCGGCGATGCCAGATAAGGCCTGTTCAGCTTGGCCAGGTGCGCGCCGACCAGGCTCGCTGGCATCGGCTTCGGCTCGATCGACCGGCCGCCGGGCATGCCGCCGGGCGCCTCGGGGTAGTAGTCCGCGTAGTCCTTGACCCACGCGAACCGCAACGGTGTGTGGGCGAGCACGAAGTCCAGCATCTCCGGCCCGCGCTCCAGCACGGTCTTCTTCAGCTCGGCGGGCACCACGTCACCGACGATGTGGTCGAGATACGCGCTGGCCGCCTCCGGTGTGTCGGGCACGCCGGAGTTCAGGATCACCCGGTTGTTGGGGATCCAGACACCCCCGCCCGAACGGGCCGTCGAGCCGCCGTACGTCGGCGCCTTCTCCAGCACCACAGTGCTCAGCCCGTTTCGGGCGGCGGCGAGTGCGGCGGTCATCCCCGCCGCCCCGCTGCCGACGACAACGAGGTCGAACTCGGCTGGCTCGGTCATCTCCACCTCCACGCCAATACTAGAACAGGTTATAGAAATGACCGTCAAGGCGCTATGGTGTCTCCAGATTCGGACGCTGTGAGGCGGTGCCTGACTGTGCAGAAACGTGTTCCACATGACTGGGACGCCAGCTGGGATGACAGCGCCGACGTCGTCATCGTCGGCTTCGGGGCGGCGGGGGCGTGCGCGGCCATCGAGGCGGCGTCCGCCGGGGCCGACGTGCTGGTGCTTGACCGGTTCACCGGCGGCGGCGCGACGGCGATGTCCGGTGGGGTGGTCTACGCGGGCGGCGGCACGCCGCAGCAGATCACGGCGGGCATTTCGGACACTCCGGACGCCATGCTGAACTACCTGAGGTTGGAGACCGGCGACGTGGTCTCCGAGCAGACGCTGCGGAGGTTCGTCGACTCCAGCGTGGACACGATCGCCTGGCTGGAGAAGCAGGGCGTGTCGTTCGACGCCAGCCTCTGCCCGTACAAGACCTCCTACCCGAGCAACAAGCACTACCTCTACTACTCGGGCAGCGAGTCGGCGGGCGGGTTCCGTGACGCCGCCCCGCCCGCCGCCCGAGGCCACCGGACCAAGGGCAAGGGAACCTCGGGCAAGGTGTTCTTCGCGCGGCTCGCCGAAGCGGCCACCGCCCAGGCACGACTCAGGACGCAAACCTTTGCGCGTCAGCTGATCACCGACGACGACCGGGTGATCGGTGTCGAGTGCTCGGTGCTCACCGGATGGGCCGCGTACCGGCACCGCCTGTACGGCAAGTACGCGGCCAAGCCCGGGTTGTACGTGCCGTTCCTGCGCAAGGCCCTGAACCGGCGGGTCCAGCGGCTGGAACGCAAGCACGCGACGACCATCCGCGTCCAGGCACGCAGGGGCGTGGTGCTGGCCGCCGGGGGATTCGTGGCCAACCGGGAGATGATGCGTGAACACGCGCCCGACTACCGGCGAGGTCTCGCCCTGGGCACGGTGGCCGACGACGGCGCCGGGATCCTGATGGGCGTCGACGCGGGAGGCGTGACCGCGCACCTGGACCGGGTGTCCGCGTGGCGGTTCATCAGCCCGCCCAGTGCGTTCCTCGGCAGTATCGCCGTGTCGTCGTCAGGCGACCGCATCGGTGACGAGTCACGCTACGGCGCCGCGCTGGGTCATGACATGGTCACCAAGCACGGCTCTCGCGGCTGGTTGTTCGTGGACAGCGCGCTGGTCGCCGACGTGCGCAAGCAGTTGCGTTCGCAGACCGTGTGGTTTCACCGGCTGCAGACCAGGTTCCTGCTGGGCCGTGAGCGCGTCAGCGGCTCCACTGTGGCGGACGTGGCACGCAGGGCGGGCGTCGACCCGGACGGGCTGGCCGCGACCGTGGCGGCTCACAACGCTGCCGCAGCGGCGGGGAAACCCGACCCGGCAGGCAAACCAGCCGAGTTCGTCCGGGCACTGGACACGCCGCCGTACTCACTGCTCGACATCTCGATCAAGCCGAGCCTGGGGTACCCGTGCCCGATGCTCACGCTCGGCGGCCTCGTCGTCGACGAGCAGACCGGCGCGGTCAGCCGCGAGGACGGCACGGCGGTCGAAGGCCTGTACGCGGCCGGGCGCACGGCCGTCGGGATCTGCTCGAACTCCTACGTCAGCGGGTTGTCGCTGGCCGACTGCGTGTTCTCCGGCCGGAGAGCGGGCATCAGCGCGAGTGTGAGGAGGACACGTGCTCACGGCTGACCAACGCACCGACGCGGCGGACCGGCTGTACGCGGCCGAACGCGACCGGTCACCGATCAGACCCCTGGTGGTGGACTATCCCGGGATCGACGCGGTGGACTCGTACGAGATCCAGCTGCACAACATCCGGCGGCGGGCACGGCCGGTGCTCGGCCACAAGGTCGGTCTTTCGTCCGAGGCGATGCAGCAGATGATGGGCGTGGACGAACCGGACTACGGCCACCTGCTCGACGACATGGCGCTGGCCGAGGACGTCGTCGTGGACACCGGGCGGTACTGCTACCCGAGAGTCGAGGTGGAAGTCGGGTTCGTGCTCGGCGCCGACCTGCCCGGCGAGGGCTGCACGGAGGACGACGTCCTGAAAGCCACCGACTACCTGGCGCCCGCGATCGAGCTGATCGACAGCCGGATCGAGAACTGGAAGATCAGCCTGCCCGACACGATCGCCGACAACGCGTCGTCGGCAGGGTTCGTGCTCGGTGCCGCGCGTGTCTGGCCGTCCGATGTGGATGTCCGGGATATCGACGCGGTGTTGTGGCGCAACGGTGAAGAGGTCGCCAAGGGCCGGTCGGATGCCGTGCTCGGCAATCCGGTGACCGCGGTGGCGTGGCTCGCGGGCAAGGTCGCGAGTTTCGGCGTCCGGCTGAAGGCCGGGCACATCGTGCTGCCCGGGTCGTGCACGCGGGCGATCGACGCGCGGCCCGGTGATTCGTTCCGTGCCGAGTTCTCCGGGCTCGGTGAAGTCTCGTTGACGTTCGGGGGTGTCTGATGGGTGTTGCGGCGGCGATCGTCGGTTCCGGCAACATCGGGACCGACCTGTTGTACAAGCTCCAGCGCAGTTCCGTGCTCGATCCGGTGTGGATGGTCGGGATCGACCCGGACAGCGAGGGCCTCAAACGCGCGGCGGCGCTCGGATTGCAGACCACATCGGACGGTGTGGACGCGCTGCTGGACAGCGCCGATCCGCCGAAGCTGGTCTTCGAGGCGACGTCGGCCTACGTGCACCGCGCCAACGCGCCGCGCTACGCGGAAGCCGGGATCCGGGCGATCGACCTTACTCCTGCGGCGATCGGGCCGTACGTCGTGCCGCCGGTGAACCTCGACGAGCACCGCGACGCCATGAACGTCAACCTGATCACGTGCGGCGGCCAGGCCACGATCCCCATCGTCGCGTCGGTGTCCCGTGTCGTTCCGGTGGCGTACGCCGAGATCGTCGCGTCGGTGGCGTCCGTGTCGGCAGGGCCGGGCACGCGGGCGAACATCGACGAGTTCACCCGCACGACGAGCCGGGGGATCGAGGTGATCGGCGGTGCCGAACGTGGCAAGGCCATCATCGTGCTGAACCCGGCCGACCCGCCGATGATCATGCGCGACACCATCATCTGCGCGATTCCCGACGACGCCGACCACGACGCGATCGCGGCGTCGGTCGCGTCCATGGTGGCCGAGGTGGCCTCATACGTGCCCGGCTACCGGCTGCTGAACGAGCCGCAGTTCGACCCAGCCGATGGCGGCGCGCCCGCGCGGGTGTCGGTCTTCATCGAAGTCGAGGGAGCGGGTGACTTCCTGCCGCCCTACGCCGGAAACCTGGACATCATGACCGCTGCCGCGGTGCGAGTCGGCGAAAGGATCGCAAATGTTGAGGATCACGGACACGTCGCTGCGGGACGGCTCGCACCATAAGCGCCACCAGTTCACAATGGACGAAGTGACGTCCATTGTGGCCGCGCTGGACGAGGCCGGGGTGCCGGTCATCGAGGTGACGCACGGCGACGGCCTCGGCGGCTCGTCGTTCACCTACGGCTTCAGCAAAACACCGGAACAGGACCTGATCAGCGCCGCTGCCCGGACAGCCACGCGCGCGAAGGTCGCGTTCCTGATGCTGCCGGGCGTCGGCGTGAAGGACGACATCCTGGTGGCGCAGGACAACGGCGCGTCGATCTGCCGGATCGCCACGCACTGCACCGAAGCCGACATCGCGGTGCAGCACTTCGGCCTGGCACGGGAACGCGGCCTGGAGACCGTCGGGTTCCTGATGATGTCGCACTCCCAGCCGCCCGAGGTGATCGCCAAGCAGGGCCGGATCATGGCCGACGCCGGGTGCCAGTGTGTCTACGTGGTCGACTCCGCGGGCGCACTGGTGCTCGAGCAGGTCAGCGACCGGGTGTCCGCGTTGGTCGACGAACTCGGGGCGGACGCCGAGGTCGGGTTCCACGGTCACGAGAACCTCGGGCTGTCGGTCGCCAACTCGATCATCGCGTACCGCGCCGGGGCACGGCAGATCGACGGCAGCGCACGCCGGTTCGGCGCGGGCGCGGGCAACACGGCGACCGAGGCACTGGTCGGCGTGTGCGACAAGCTCGGGATCGAGACCGGCATCGACTTCTTCAAGATCGTCGACGCGGCCGAGGACGTGGTCCTGCCCGCGATGCCCGACGAGTGCAAACTCGACCGGATGGCGTTGCTGATGGGTTACGCGGGCGTCTACTCCAGCTTCCTCAAGCACGCGTACCGCCAGGCCGAGCGCTACGGCGTCTCGGGCGCGGAAATTCTTGTCCAGGCAGGGAAACGCAAGCTGGTCGGCGGCCAGGAGGATCAACTCGCCGACATCGCCATCAATCTCGCGGCTACAGTGGATGGGTGAGTTCGCTCAAACGAGGCATGGTGCCGTTGCCTGACCGGGCAACGGCCTTGCTGACGGACGTGGGCGCGCCGTCAAGGCTCGTCGCGCACCTGCGTGTGGTCCACGATGTGGCGTGCCACCTGCTGGACTGGCTGGAAACCCGGTATCCGGAGGTGGCCGTCGACCGCGAGGCGGTCCAGTTCGGCGCGGCCACGCATGACATCGGCAAAGTGCTGTTCCCCGCAGAGCTCTCCGGCCCCGGGTCCCAGCACGAACCGGCCGGGTACCAACTCCTGCTGGAGCACGGCGTCGAGGAGCGGCTGGCCCGGTTCGCCCAGACGCACGCATCCTGGACCGAGCCCGGCATCGAGTTCGAGGACCTGCTGGTCAGCCTCGCCGACAAGATCTGGAAGGCCAAGCGCGTTCCCGAGCTGGAAAACCTCGTCGTCGAGCGGTTGCCCGGCGAGCCATGGGAGGTGTTCATGGCGCTGGACGAGCTGCTCGACCGGATAGCCACCGACGCCGACTGGCGCATCGCCTACCAAAGCTCGTGAGTGTTTTGGCCGGTTAGAACCGGCCAAAACACTCACGAGACCCCCAGTCACACGGAGACAGGGATTCGCTCGGACTCCTGGAGTCCGACCCGGTCGTGCACTCTGCGCAGGAAGCGTGGCGACCACCATGCGGCCCTGCCGAGCAGTCGCATCCCGGCTGGGACGAGGATGCCGCGGATCAGCGTGGCGTCGACCAGGATCGCCAGGCCGCTGCCGATGCCGAACAGCTGGATGAAGCTGACGCCGCTGGTGCCGAACGCGAGCAGGCTCACCGCCAGCAGTACCGCGGCGGTGGTGATGAGCCTGCTGGTCCGTGACAATCCGGTGACGACCGCGTCGTGCAGTGACGCGCCCTGGTCGTGCATCTCCTTGATCCGGCTCAGCACGAACACCTCGTAGTCCATGGAAAGCCCGAAGGTGATGCAGAACAGCAGCACGAGCATGCTCGTGTCCAGCGGCAACGGTGTGAAACCGAGGAAACCGGACAGCCAGCCGTCCTGGAACACCAGGACCATCAGGCCGATCGTGGCCGACAGGCCGAGGACGTTGAACAGCAGCGCCCTGATCGGCTGCAGCACACTGCCGGTGAACAGGAACAGCAGGATGAACGTGGTCAGCGCGATCAGCAGGAACGCCAACGGAAGCCTGCTGCCGATGGCGTCCTTGGTGTCCATCAGCTCGGCCGTGTCGCCGGTGACCTTGAGGCCCATCCCGCTCGACCGGATCGCCGTCACGAGGTTCTCGGCCTGTGTGGACCGTGGGCCGTCGTGCGGGACGACCTCGAACAGCGTGGCACCATCCCCTGGCTTGACGGAAACCCGTGCCACTCCTGGCATCGAGGACAGTCGAGTGGTGTAGTCGGCGGCGTTGACCGGGTCGGTGGTGATCGCGACGACGGCGCGGGAGCCGTCGTCGGGGAAGTGCGTCCGCAGGGCGTCACCGACGACCCGGGTGTCCGACGCCGTGGTCATGACACGGTCGTCCGGCGAGCCGAACTTCACGTGCAGCAACGGAATCGCGGCCACGGCGAGGACGATGACGACCGGGATGGCGACACGGGCCGGGCGGCGCATGGTGCGGTCGGCGAACCGGGCCCAGAACTTCGAGTCCGTGCTGGGGGTGCGCCGGAGCACCTTGCCCGAGTTGATCCGGTGCCCGAGGAGTTTCAGCATCGCGGGCAGCACGAACAGTGCGGCGGCCATCGCGATGACGACCACACCGATCCCGGCGTAGCCGAACGACCGCAGGAAGTACATCGGGAAGACGAGCAGCACGGCGAGTGCCGCGGTGACCGCGAGGCCGCTGAAGAAGATGGTCCGGCCTGCGGTCTTGACTGTCCTGGTGACCGCGGTGTCGACGCCGGACCCGCTGGCCAGTTCCTCGCGGAACCGGTTGACCATCAGCAGGGCGTAGTCGATGGCCAGGCCGAACCCGAGCGCTGTGGTCAGGTTGATCGCGAACACCGACACGTCGGTGGCCGACCCGATGGCGGCGAGTTCGGCGAACGTGCCGAGGATCGCGATGCCACCGATGGCCAGCGGGATCAACGCGGCGACGAGACTGCCGAACGCGAGGACCAGCAGGATCATGATCACCGGGACCGCGATGGCCTCGGCGACCAGCAGGTCCTTGCCGACCTGGTCGGTGATGTCGGTGTTGACGGCCCCGCCGCCGCCGATCGTGACCTCGATCGGCCCGCGCCTGCCGTCGTAGCGTTCACGCAGGTCCTCGACCTCGGCGTTCCCGTTGACCTTCGCGACGGCCAGCGCGTACTGGCCGTCGGCAGAGCGCATCGGCGGGGCGTTCGTACTGAAGTACGAGGCAACGTCACGCAGGTTCGGATCGGCCTTGAGCTGGTCGGTCAGGCTGGTGCCCGCAGCGCGGACACTCGCGTCGTCGACCGGTCCGCTGATCAGGAACACCAGCTCGTCGCCACCGTCGAAATGGCGGTTGACCAGCTCCTCGGCCTGCGTCGACTCGGACGCCGGGTCGTTGAAGCCCTCGCCCTTGAGCTTGTCGAACGCGGTGAACCCGAACGCGCCCGCGCCGCCGAGCAGCAGCACGGTGACGATCAGCACCGCCTTGGCATGGCCGGTCGCGAACCGGCCGATCCACCCGAACATGAACAACCCCCACGATGTGCACACCCGCAAACTTTATGGCCGTTAACTTGTCACGGATGTGCACGGGTGTCAACATTCCTTTTTGTGAGCGCATCCGGCCAGGCGAAACGCGGCTACCACCATGGCGACCTCCGCAACGCCCTGATCGCCGCCGCGGGTCAGCTGGCCGAGCAGGGCGGCCCGGCTGCGGTGACGGTCCGCGCGGCGGCCAAAGCGGTGGGCGTCACGCCGACGGCGGCGTACCGGCACTTCGAGAACCACGAGAAACTCATCGAGGCGGCGAAGAGGCTGGCGATGGGGCGGATGACCGGCGCCATGCGGGAACGAGTGGCCATGCTGCCCGTCAGTCCCGACCCGGTCCGGCACGCGATGGGCGTGCTCGGCAGCGTCGCCCTCGGCTACATCCATTTCGCCACAACGGAACCAGGGCTGTTCCGGACGGTGTTCCAGCACGGCAGCCCACAGATCGCTCCGGAGGACGACCCCTTCACCTTCCTCGTCGAGGGGCTGGACAAGCTCGTGGAGGTCGGTCACCTCGCGGCCGAGGACCGCCCGATGGCCGAAATGACCGCGTGGTCAGCGGTGCACGGCTTCTCGATGCTGACCATCGAGGGCCCGATGGGCGAGTGGGAACCGGAGATGGTCAACGCGGCGCTCGAACGAATGCTCAGCATCCTGACCCGAGGCATGAGCGCCAGGGAAGTCGACGACCAGCTCGTGGCCGACGTGCTCGCCGACGTGCGAATCAGCAACCAGCAGGACTGAGGGCCCCGCGAAACTCGCGAGGCCCTCGGTGGCAAGGTTTCTCAGTCCGCGGCGGGGATGTTCTCGTTGGAACGTTTGACCGATTCCAGCAGGAGCTGGGAGACGTCCTTCACCGCGACGCCTTCGCCGAGCCCTTCGCTCTGCCGCGCGGTCAGGCCGTCGTTGACCATCACACGGCAGAACGGGCAGCCGGTCACGACGGTGTCGGCGCCGGTGCCGATGGCCTCGTCGACCCGCTCCTCGTTGACCCGCTTGCCGATCCGCTCCTCCATCCACATGCGAGCGCCACCTGCGCCGCAGCACATCGCGCGGTCGGCGTGCCGTGGCATCTCGGTCAGCGTGACGCCCGCTGCCCCGATCAGGTCACGCGGCGGCGTGTAGACCTTGTTGTGCCTGCCGAGGTAGCACGGGTCGTGGTAGGTCACGCCCGGTCCCTGCGGATCCGCCGCGGCCACAGGCGTCAGCTTCCCTGCCTGCACGAGCCGGTTCAGCAACTGCGTGTGGTGCACGACCTCGTAGTGCCCCTCCAGCTGCGGGTACTCGCGGCCCAACGTGTTCATGCAGTGCGGGCACGTTGTCACGATCTTGCGCTGCAGCGGCTCGCGTCCCTCGAACACCGCGTTGAGCATCTCGACCGTCTGCTGGGCCATCATCTGGAAGAGGAACTCGTTGCCCGACCGCCGCGCCGGGTCGCCCGTGCAGCTTTCCTCCTTGCCGAGCACCACGTAGTTCACACCGGCCAGGTGCAGCAGTTCCGCTGTGGCACGGACGGTCTTGCGCGCGTTGTCGTCGAACGCGCCCGCGCAGCCGATCCAGTACACATACTCCACATCGGACGCCAGTTCGCCGTCGAACACCGGCACCTCGAAGTCGAGGCCCTTGGCCCAGTCCATCCGCTCGTTGTTGTTCTGGCCCCAGGGGTTGCCCTTGGTCTCCAGATTGCGGAACAGCGTGCCCAGCTCGGTCGGGAACTCCGACTCGATCATCACCTGGTAGCGGCGCATGTCGACGATGTGGTCGACGTGCTCGATGTCCACCGGGCACTGCTCGACGCACGCGCCGCAGGTCGTGCACGACCACAGCACCTCGGGGTCGATCACGCCGCCCATCTCCAGCGTGCCGACCAGCGGTCGTCCGTCCTGGTCACCGGGCACGCGGGGGAAGCCAGCCTCCGGCACGCCGTGCGGGTGGTCGGTCACCTCGGGTGTCGCGCTGTCCGAGGCTTCCTTTCCCTCGATCAGGTACGGCGCCTTCGCGAACATGTGGTCGCGCAGGTCCATGATCAGCAGTTTGGGGGACAACGGCTTGCCGGTGTTCCACGCGGGACACTGGGACTGGCAGCGCCCGCACTCCGTGCACGTGGCGAAGTCCAGCATGCCCTTCCAGGTGAAGTCCTCGATCTTGCCCCGGCCGAACACGTCGTCCTCGCCCGGGTCCTCGAAGTCGATCGGCTTTCCGTCGGACTTCATCGGCAGCAGCGGGCCGAGGCCGTCCGGCAGGCGCTTGGCCGTCACGTTGACCGGTGCGAGGAAGATGTGCAGGTGCTTGGAGTTCAGCACGATGATCAGGAAGCTGAGCATCACGCCGATGTGCAGCAGCAGGCCGACCGTCTCGATCACGTCGTTGGTGCCGTGGCCGAGCGGTTCGAGCAGGTTGCCCACGCCGAGCGAGACGAAGGCGCCGCCGTCGTAGGGGAAGTTGCCCGTCGCCGCGGACGCGCCGCGGAACAGGAACATCGTCCAGACCACGTTGAAGATCATCACCAGGATGAGCCACGCGCCACCGGTGTGCGAGCCGTAGAACCGGGACTTGCGCTCCTGGCGTTCCGGCGACTGCCTGATCCGCAGGATCCCGAAGACCACCAGTGACACGGCCACCATCACCGCGATGAAGTCCTGCAGGAACCCGAGCACCGACCAGTGGCCGATGAAGGGGATCGCGAACTTCGAGTAGAACAGCGCGCCGTACGCCTCGAGGTACACCGACGCGAGGATCACGAAGCCCCAGAACGTGAACAGGTGCGCGACACCGGGCACCGACCACTTCAGCAGCTTGCGCTGGCCGAACACCTCGGCCAGGTGCGCGGCGACGCGTTTGCCCAGATTGTCGGACCGGTCGTTGTCCGGCTGGCCCGACCGGATCAACCGGTTCAGCCAGAGGATCCGCTGCACGGCGAACCCAAGCCCGACAACGGTCATCAGCAGACCAAGAACGAGACGAACGACCACGTAGCACCCTCGTCAGTGTGAGCCTGTGTAGTAACGGCACGCCTTGCACGCGTACCGCATCTTCGCAATCCGCCACCGCGGTCCGTCACCCGGACAAACCCCGAGGCGATCGTAAGGCCGCACTGGCAGATGCGCTTCATAACGCTCGGTGGCACGTCCGAGATACGCTCGTCTGACGACAATTCCGCGCCGGGCCGCGCTGCGTGATCGCGCAGAGTCGCGGCAGAACCGGTGGACGAGGCCGAGCCCCGGCAGCCCGCCGAGGTCGTTGACCTGCTCGACCACGCCATAGCCGGGATGCTCGTCACCGCAGGTGAGCATGACCGGCAGAGCGCAGTAGACACATCGGGAGCCACACGCGAGGCACTGCGCCAAAGCGTGTCGCATGGGTGAGCCTCCCTGTGACCGGCGCCACTTTCTCAGGGAGCGTACTCATGGTTCGTTACTGGCCGGTACCACCCGTTCGGGCTATCTGACGGCGGAGGCGACCGCCTGCTCGATCAGGTGCTCCGGTAGGTCGGACTGTTCACCGTTCCAGCGCACCCAGTCGGGGAACACGGCCTTGGCCCGAGCGGTGAGCGGGTTGTCCGGCGCCCAGTCGTCGGCGAACATGGCGACCTGGGCTGCGACGCGCGGTGGTGAGACGGAGTGCCAGAGTTGCGGGAGCACGCCCATCGCCCAGTCGGTCGCCAGTGCTCGGACGACGTCGCTGTCCGGTGCGGCGCCGTGTTTGTCGCGATACCAGGCGGTGAACTCGGTGACCAGCGGTTCGATGTCGAAACCGTGGTGCAGGCTGCCCGACGAGGGGATGAGGAGTTCTCCGCGCTTGTCCAGCGACCATTCCAGTTCGCCAAGGCGGCGACTGGTTCGGAACCAGTTGTCCATCGCGGCCCGCGTCTCGTCGCCGAGGATGCCGAGGATGTCGTCGCCCGTGGGCAGATAGCCGAGCGGCTCCAGATCGTCCGGCGAGTGCACGAGAACGGGTTCCGCGCCCATGGCGGTTTCGCCGACGGCCGCTCGCCACGCCTCGGCGGCCTGGTCCAGGTCGTCGAACAGACCGGGCGCGATCAGCGCGATCGGGTCGACGTCGGCCTGGATGTCGAACAGGTAGCAGCCCGGCAGGTCGCCCGAGTCGACGTAGCTGGCGATGAGCGCGATCCGCGCGCCGTACACGTCCGCCATCTTCCAGACGTCGCCGACGGCCTCGATTTCATCGAGGTCGCGCAGCCAGTCGGGCAGATGTTTCGCCACGCGGTCCAGTGCGCTCTCGGCGTGCGTCCTCAGGTTGGAGGGCGCGAGCATGGTCATGCCGACGAGCAGGCGCGCGGTCGTTTCCCGGTCTGCTTGCGCCGCCGCTTCCGCGAGGTGCTTGAACCATTCGGAGAAGTACAGGCCGTCCTCGTGTTCGCTGGTTGCCCTGTGCAACTCGGCGCCGAGCAGTTCGGCGGTGGCCTGCTCGACCTGGCGTGCGGTGGACGCCGTCAGCAGCACGTCGGCGTTGCCGAGCACGTTCGTGATGCCGGTGTAGAACCACTCCGGCATCGATTCCGCCAGGTCGGCGAAAGGCGGCAGGTCGGGGAAAGGCGGCAGCACCACGTCCTGGTATCGGGCCGCGGGTGGCGGGATCGAGCGGTACTTCTTTTTCTTGGTGGTCTTCTTCTTGCGGCCACGAGACACCGGCGACATGGGCCTCGATAGTAGTTAGGGCCGCCTTGTCCACCGTGTCGGGCCCGGGTTCCACCGTGACAGAAACTGGAACGTGTTCTAGTCTAGCTCGGTAGGGAGAACACGTTCCAGTTTCGGGAGCTGCTCATGAGCGATGTCGTCGCCGCGGTCCGGGAACTCCTGCCGGTGCTGCGAGAACGCGCCCAGGAGACCGAGGACCTGCGCAAGGTCCCGGCCGAGTCGATCGACGCGCTGCGCCAGACCGGCTTCTTCAAGCTCCTCCAGCCGACCGGGCACGGCGGCCTGGAGGCCGACCCGCTGGACTTCTACCGCTCGGTCCGGCTGATCGCCAGCGCCTGCGGCTCCACCGGCTGGGTCTCCTCGGTGCTCGGCTGCCACCCGTGGCAACTCGGGCTGTTCGCCGCACAGGCCCAGCAGGACGTGTGGGGCGAGGACCAGGACACGAGGATCTCCTCCTCGTACGCGCCGATGGGCCGGGCGACGCCGGTCGACGGCGGCTTCCGGTTCACCGGGCGATGGAGCTTCTCCTCCGGCTGCGACCACGCCACCTGGGTCTTCCTCGGCGGGCTGGTGCTCGGCGACGACGGCAACCCGGTGGACTTCCGGACGTTCCTGCTGCCGATCTCGGACTACAAGATCGAGGACGTGTGGGACACCGTCGGACTGCGCGGTACCGGCAGCAACGACATCCTGGTCGACGACGTGTTCGTGCCCGAGTACCGGACGCTGAGCTTCCAGGACACCGGCAAGTGCGTGTGCCCCGGCCAGGAAGTGAACACCAGCCCACTCTACAAACTGCCGTTCGCGTCGGTCTTCTCGTACTCGATCGCCACCCCCGTCATCGGAATGGCCACCGGCGCCTACGAAACACACACCTCGTACATGCAGGAGCGTGTCCGGGCGTCCTACGGGACCAAAGCGGCCGAGGACCCGTACTCACAGGTGCGTGTCGCCGAAGCGGCCAGTGAGATCGACGCCGCGTGGCTGCAACTGGAGTACAACATCGGCACGGCGTACAAGCACGTCAACGCGGGTGAGAAGGTCCCGTTCGACCTGCGGATGCGGATCCGGCGCGACCAGGTCAAGGCGACCGGACGCGCGATCAGCGCGGTGGACCGGCTGTTCGAGAACTCCGGCGGCAAGGCGTTGAACGCGGGCACGCCGATCCAGCGCTTCTGGCGTGACGCGCACGCCGGACGGGTGCACGCGATCAACGACCCGGAACGCGCGCTCGCCATGTACGGCAAGTCGGAACTCGGTCTGAAGGTGCAGGACGCATGGCTCTGACATTCGAGTCCACCTCACGGACCGCGCAGGCGGGCCCGGACCTCAAGCTGCACTACCACGAGGCGGGGCCAAAAAAAGAACACAGTGGCGATCCGGTCGTGATGTTGCACGGCGGCGGGCCGGGCGCGTCCGCGTGGAGCAACTTCGGCCGCAACCTCGAGGTGTTCGCCGAGCACCATCGGACGCTGCTGGTCGACCAGCCCGGGTTCGGCCACTCCGACAAGCCCGAGATCACCGGGCAGTTCTTCACCTTCAGCGCGGACGCGTTGCTCGGTCTGCTCGATTCCCTGGGGATCGAACGGGTGCACCTCGTCGGCAACTCGCTGGGCGGCGGGACGGCCGTGCGGTTCGCGTTGCGCCATCCCGATCGGGCCGGGCGGCTGGTGCTGATGGCACCCGGCGGACTCGGCGTCAACGTGTTCGCGCCCGACCCGACCGAGGGCATCAAACGGCTGTACGAGTTCGCCGCGCCACCGGGGCCGTCGAAGGAGAAACTCGGGAACTTCCTGCGGACGCTCGTGTTCGACCAGTCACTGGTCACCGACGAGCTGGTGGAGGAGCGTTACCGCGTCGCAGCGGACCCGGAGTCGTTGCGGGCCATGGCGTCCATGGGCAGGTCGTTCACCAGCCCGGAGACGTTCGAGGAGGGCATGCTCTGGCGTGAGGCCTATCGGCTGCGCCAACGCGTCCTGCTGGTCTGGGGCCGTGAGGACCGGGTGAACCCGCTCGACGGGGCACTGCTGGCGCTGAAACTCATTCCGCGCGCTCAACTGCACGTCTTCGGCCGATGTGGACACTGGGCGCAACTGGAGCAGTTCGCCGAGTTCAACCGGCTCACCCTCGACTTCCTCAGGAGCACGTGATGGGGATCCGACAGCTCGCCTACCTGCGCATCGAGGCCACCGACATGGCGAAGTGGCGGGAGTACGGCCTCAAGGTGCTCGGCATGGTCGAAGGCAAGGGCGGTGACGGGAACGCGTTGTACCTGCGGATGGACGACTTCCCCGCGCGTCTGGTGATCTTCCCCGGCGAGAAGGACCGGTTGGCGCAGTCCGGCTGGGAGGCCGAGAACGCCGCCGGGCTCGACGAGATCCGCGACCGCCTGGACGCGGCGGGCGTGCCGTACAAGGAAGGCACACCGGCCGAACTGGCCGAGCGCCGGGTGGTCGAGCTGATCAGGTTCGACGACCCGTCCGGCAACACGCTGGAGGTCTTCCACGGTGCCGCACTGGAACACCGCCGGGTAGTGAGCCCATACGGCCACAAGTTCGTCACCGCCGAGCAAGGGCTCGGCCACGTCGTACTGTCCACACACGACGACGAGGCCGCGCTGCGCTTCTACCGGGACGTGCTCGGATTCCGCCTCAGGGACTCGATGCGGCTGCCGCCGCAGCTCGTCGGCCGCCCGGCGGACGGGCCACCCGCGTGGCTGCGGTTCTTCGGCTGCAACCCGCGCCACCACAGCCTGGCGTTCCTGCCGATGCCGACACCGAGCGGGATCGTGCACCTGATGGTCGAGGTGGAGAACAGCGACGACGTCGGGCTGGGGCTGGATCGCGCGCTGCGCCGCAAGGTGCCGCTGTCGGCCACGCTCGGCAGGCACGTCAACGACCTGATGCTGTCGTTCTACATGAAGACACCGGGTGGCTTCGACGTCGAGTTCGGCTGTGAGGGACGGCAGGTCGACGACGAGGACTGGATCGCACGCGAAAGCACGGCGGTCAGCCTGTGGGGCCACGACTTCAGCGTGGGCGCGAAACCGTGACATCGACGATGACAGTCGACTTCCGCAAGGTGCTCGGGCACTTCTGCACCGGGGTCACCGTGGTCACCGGCGCGGGCCCGGTCGGATTCGCCTGTCAGGCCTTCGCCGCGCTCTCACTGGACCCGCCGCTCGTGCTGTTCTGCCCGGGCCGCGGATCCCGCACCTGGCAGGCGATCGAGCGAACCGGGAAGTTCTGCGTGAACGTGCTCGCCGACGACCAGCAGGAACTGTCCACTGTGTTCGGACGGGCCGGTGCGGACAAGTTCGCGTCGGCCGGGTGGAGCCCCGCGCCAAGCGGAGCGCCGATCCTTGACGACGTGTTGACGTGGATCGACTGTGACGTCGAGGAAGTCCGGGACGCGGGCGACCACTACGTCGTCATCGGCCGCGTGCGACAGCTGGGCGCCTGCCGGGACGCCCAGCCGCTGCTTTTCTACCGGGGCCGCTACACGGCGACCGACGCGAAAGCGGAGCGCAAGCCGAACGCCATGCTGGACAACCTCTTCACGTGGTCGAAGCACAACGACTGGATATGACCTCCGTCAGCCGTGCCACATGCTCGTGCGGCTGGCCGAACAACTGCGCGCTGTTGTGGGCGCGCTTGAAGTATCGGTGCGCGTCGTGTTCCCATGTGATCGCGATCCCGCCGTGCAGCTGGATCATCTCACCAGCCACAGTGGACAGAGTTTCCGCGCAGTGCGCCGCGGCGGCCGTGGCCAGCCGGGGATCCGCCACGGCGGCGTAGGAGATCGACCTGGCGGTCTCGACCAGGACGTGCATGTCCGCCATCCGGTGCTTCAACGCCTGGAAACTCCCGATCGGCCTGCCGAACTGGACGCGGGTCTTCGTGTACGCCACTGTCATGTCCAGGCACTGCCGGGCGGCGCCGACCTGCTCCGCGCTCAGGGCGATCAGGGCGATATCCCTCAATCCGGGCGCGGGTGGCCCGATTCTGGTTCCGCCGGACAGGTGCACGGTCGCCAGTCGCCGGGATTCGTCCATCGTGGGGGTATGCACGCGGTGCTTGGCGTCGCCGAGGAAAAGACCGTCGGGCGTGGCGACCACCAGCACGTCGGCGGTGTCACCATCGAGCACGAACCGGACTGTGTCCGACATCGAGTCCGCCCACAGCGCGGTCGCGGGCGTGGTGCCGTCGACTATTCCGGGTAGGAGGTCCGCGCAGACCGTCGTGTTACCGCTGAGTAGCAAAGCTTGTGTGGCCAGTACCGTGGCCAGCATCGGGACGTGCGCCAGCGTTCGTCCGGTTTCCTCGAGGACGACGTGGGCTTCGAGCAGCGTCGCGCCCGCGCCGCCGTACTCGTCCGGAACGGCCAGTCCGGCGACGCCGATCTGTCCGCACAGCCCTGACCACGAGACGTCGGCGCGGCTGAGCATGTGCCGCACGGCGTCCCGCAGATCGTCGTGTTCCGTGCCCAGCATACGCTCATCAAACCAAACAATCGCTTGGTTTGCTAGCCGTTGACCTGTGCCAGCTCACTCGAACGTGGGTGGGGTTCGATAAGGTTGGGGCCGTCGGGTACACGCACGCGGAGAAAAGAAAGAAGTCGTCATCGAAAAGGGGCAGCTGGTCGCCGGTCGCTACCGGCTGCTGGACACCATCGGCAGTGGGGCGATGGGAATCGTCTGGCAGGCGCGCGATGAGCGTCTTGACCGTACGGTTGCTATCAAGCAACTGCTGATGCGAGCCGGGCTCTCGGAGAGCCAGGCAGCTGACGCGCGCCGCAGGGCGATGCGCGAAGGCCGGATCGCCGCGCGGCTGCAGCACCGCAACGCCATCGCCCTGTTCGACGTCGCCGAACACGACGGTGATCCCTGCCTGATCATGGAGTACCTGCCGTCGCTGAGCCTGGCCGGGCTGTTGGCCGAACGCGGCACGCTCTCGCCGGAGGAGACCGCGCAGATCGGTATGCAGGTGGCCACCGGGCTGACCGCCGCGCACGCGGCCGGGATCGTGCACCGGGACGTCAAGCCGGGCAACATCCTGATCGACCAGGCCGGTCAGGTGAAGATCACCGACTTCGGCATCTCCCGCTCGACCGACGACGGCACGATGACCCAGTCCTCGGTCGGCATGCTCGCGGGCACACCCGCCTATCTCGCACCGGAAGTGGCCAGGGGCCAGGACCCGACCAGGGCCTCGGACGTGTTCTCCCTCGGCGCGACGCTCTACCACGTTGTCGAGGGCCAGCCGCCATACGGCTTCAAGGACAACCCGCTGGCCCAGTTGTACGCCGTGGCCATGGGAACGGTGCCGGATCCGAAACAGGCGGGATCGCTGAGCAAACCGCTGATGGAACTGCTCAGGCCCGAACCCGACGACCGGCCGACCATGCCGGAACTGGTCACCGCGCTCGGCGAGATCGCCGGTGGCGCGACCGTGGTCGTGCCCAAGGAGACGCTGCCATCGCCGGTGGCCCTCGCGAAGAAGCCCGCGCCGGTCCAGCAGACGCTGATCGCGCCCATGTCCGTGGCCGCTCCTGCGGCAAGCCGGACGGCCAACCCGGTTCAGGCGCCGCCCAAGCCCCCGCCCCCACCACAGCCGCCGCACCGGCCCGCCAACCCGCCCAAGCAGCCACAGCCAGGCAGGAACAAGCGCGTCGCGGCCGTCGTCGGCGCGATTGTCGTGGCGGCCGTGCTGGGTGGCGTCATCGCGACTGTGCTCAGCGCGCGAGGCTCGGGCGACAACCAGGGGGCGCAACAACCGCCAGTCACCCAGTCGCAGACCACGGTGACAGAACGGGTCACGCCCCCACCGACCGAGCCGCCGAAGCCATCATCGCCGTCGAACGCTGTCGGCAACGAGGGCGGCGCGATCGACTGGAGGTCCGCCGGTCTCGCGGTTGTCGCCTACTACAGCGGTGACAAGTCGGCCCAGGAGCGCTGGGGGATGCTGACCGCGAAGGCGCAGCAACTCTTCGGCGACTTCGCCGCGTTCGAGGCGTACTGGGCGCAGTACCCGCAGGTCAGCGGGCGAGGCGCGAACCGGACGTCGACGGACGGCGACGGTGGCGAGCAGATCGCCTACAACGTGAACTACGGCACTGGCAACACCCAGGCCCGCACGGTTCGTGTCGTGCGCCAGGGTGGCAAGCTGATGATCGACTCGGACGCCAAGTGAGCGGTTGATTCCGGCGATAGAATCGATGTCCGCGCGTCACCCCGTGGCACACCTTCACTGACAGGAGACCGGATGACCACCGGCCGCGACATGTCCGAGTACGTGAAGCCGTTTCAGGACATGGCGGTGGTCGCCTGGCTTGAGGCCGCCGGTATCGACGCGACGCTGCCATCCCCGGACCGGGTGTACGACGCCTACCTCGGCGGTTCGCACAACACCGCGGTGGACCGCGCGTTCGTCGACCAGGTCGAGCAGATCCTGCCGCCGATCAAGTCGCTGGCCCGCAACAACCGGTCGTTCCTGCGCCGCGCGGTGAAGGAGGCCGCCGCGGCCGGGGTCACCCAGTTCCTCGACATCGGCTCCGGTGCGCCGACCGTCGGCAACGTGCACGAGATCGCCCTGCGCGCCAACCCGGACGCGCACGTCGTGTACGTCGACTCGAACACGATCGCGGTGCAGAGTTCGCTGATCAAACTGCAGGAGCAGAACGTCACCGACCGGGTGACCATGATCCAGGAGGATCTGCGCAACCCGGACGGCATCCTCGACCACCCGCAGACCCGTGCGCTGATCGACTTCGACAAGCCGGTCTGCCTGCAGATGGTCGCCCTCCTGCACTTCATCGGCGACGAGGACAACCCGGCCGAGCTGATCGCGCACTACCGTTCACGCCTGGCGCCCGGCAGCCTGCTCGTGCTGTCCCACCTGGCGTCCGACGACGCGTCGCAGGAGCAGAAAGACCAGGTGGCGACGTTTCTGGACGCGTACAAGAACACCACGACGCGCCTCTACACGCGGAGCAAGACCGAGATGGAGCGCCTGTTCGACGGCTGGGAACTGCAGGAACCCGGTATCGCGCACCTGCAGGACTGGCGTCCGGACAACCCCGTCGACCTCGATCCGCTCTCGTACCACCTCGCCTGGTGTGGCGTCGGCCGCAAGCCCTAACGTCCGGTCCAGTTCACCGGCCGTTTCGTGCCGAAGGCGGCAACGGCTGCGTGGAAGTCCTCGCTGCCGAACACCGTGCTGACGAGGTCGTCGCCATTCGGCAGGGCGGCCCTGCGCAGTCGTGCGATGGCCTGTTTGGCGGCCCACATGCTCAGCGGCGAATGCCGTAGCACCGTCCCCACCACGGCGGCCGCGGTCCGGTCGAGGTCGTCGTCGCCGCACAGCTCGTGCACGAAACCGGCGGCTTTGGCGTCACCGCCGGTCAGCAGCTTGGCCCTGAGCAGCATGTCCATCGTGCGTGACGGCCCAAGGTGGTGCACCAGCAGCGAATACGTGTTCATCGACAGGCAGTTGCCGAGTGTGCGGGCGATCGGGACGCCGAACCGCGCGGACGTGGCCGCCACACGCAGATCACACACGGCCGCGATGGCGATCCCGGCGCCGACGCAGTAGCCGTGGATGACCGCGACCGTCGGCACGGTCACGTCCTCCAGCCGGGTGAGCCCCGCCGCGATCCGCTGTTCGTAGGCGAGCCCGTCCTCGCCGCTCTCGAACTGCTGGAACTGGGCGATGTCGGTGCCGGACACGAACGCCTGACGGCCCGCGCCACGCAACACCAGCGCGCGGATCTCGTCGTCGTTGTCGGCACGTTCACACGCCTCGGTGAGGCGTTCGTACATCTCGAACGTCATCGCGTTGTGCTTGTCAGGACGGTTGAAGACGACCGTGAGAACCGGACCGTCCTGTTCGACCACCACGCTCATGACTGTCCTCCGAGCAACGCGTCCACTTCGTCATTGGTGTACCCGACGGCGAGCAGCGCCGCACGTGTGTCCGCTCCGAGTGCAGGTCCAGCCGTGTTGCGTTGTGTCGGCGTGCGGGCGAACCGCATCGGCGAACCCAGCTGGCGTACGCCGCCAGGCGCGTCCCAGAAGAAGTCCCGCTCGGTGAGCGCTTCGGCCGTGAACACGTCGCCGTAGTCCGAGATCGGGGCGCACGGCACCTGGGCGTTGTCCAACGCGGTGACCAACTCGGCCACCGTCCTGTGCCGCGTGGCCTCTTCGATCAGGCCGATCAGCTCGTCGACGTTCTTCTTGCGGCGGTACGCGTCGGCGAACCGTTCGTCCTCGACGAGTGCGCGGAGGCCGAGGACGTCACACAGGCCCTGCCACGCCTTGGCGGTGATCGCGCCGACCGTGAGCCAGCCGTCCGAGCACTGTACGGCCTGGTAGGGCGCCTGGCTCTGGTGCGCGGTGCCGAGTGGACCGCCGACCTCACCCGTGGCGAAGTACTTCCCGGCCTCCCAGACCGCCAGTGACACGCCGGATTCCAGCAGGCTCACGTCGATGAACTGGCCGTCGCCGCTGCGCTCGCGCTCGTGCAGCGCCGCGAGGACCGCCATCGCCACATACATCCCGCACACCAGGTCGCAGACGGGCACGCCGACCTTCGCGGGCTGGCCACCAGGGGAGCCGGTGATGCTCATCAGGCCGCTGCGTGCCTGCGCCATGATGTCCAGGCCTGGCAGCGTCGCAAGTGGACCGTCCTGGCCCCAGCCGGACGCCGAGGCGTAGATCAGGCCGGGATTCACGTGGCGCAGGGTGTCGTAGCCGAGTTGCAGCGACCGCAACGCGCCTGGCCGGAGGTTCTCCACGAGCACGTCGGCGTCCTCGGCCAGGCGCCGGAAGGCCGCGCGGCCGTCCGGCGCCTTCAGATCGAGCGCGACGGACTTCTTGTTCCGGTTGAGCCGGGCGAACGGCGAGCTGGCGCCGTCGACGAACGGCCCGGCCTGCCGGACCGGGTCGCCGCCCGCCGGATTCTCGATCTTCAGCACCTCCGCGCCGAGGTCGGCGAGCTGCATGGTGGCGTAGGGGCCCGCCATGAACACGCCGACCTCGAGCACCGTGATTCCAGTGAGTGGCATGTCCTACAGCCAACCCGGAACAACGAGAACGAGCCATGTGACGAGCGGCGCAGCGGCGATCATCGTGAAGCCCCACGCCATCAGCCGTTTGAACACCAGCTCACGTGACTCCGGCGGAGCGCTGGCCACGGTGAGCGCCCCACTGGTGGAGAACGGGCTCGAGTCCACCACGGACGACGACAGCGCGAGCGCCGTGATCAGGCCGATCGCGCCGATCTGCCCGGCCTGCAGGAACGGCACAGCCAGGGGGATCAGCGCGCCGAGGATGCCCGTGGTCGACGCGAACGCCGACACCGCCGCGCCGATCAGACAGATCAGCAGCGCGCCGAGCAGCGGCACGCCGATACCTGCCACGCCGTGGCCGAGGTAGTCGACCGTGCCGATGTCCTCCAGCAGGCTGACGTACGTCACGATGCCGCAGATCAGCAGGACTGTCGTCCACGCGACCTTGTTGACGGCGTCGCGTGTGGTCGACGGCGACACGAGCGTGAGCACCGCGACCACACTCAACGACAGCAGGCCGACGTCGAGGTCGAAGAACAGCGCGCCGACCGCGAGACCGACGATGCCGACCAGGGTGAGGATCCGGTTGTGATCCAGCCGGACAGGCGCGTGGACGGTGCCGGGACCGGACTCCGGAGCCACCTCGTCGGTGACCTTCTGGCGCAGCAGCTGCCGCCCGCCGAACAGGACGAACACCACGACGCTCAGCAGCACGTTGAAGACGAACGAGCCGATGAACAGGGTCATCGGGCTGCCCGGCAGGTTGCTGCGCTCCACCACGCCGTTGGTGATCCCGCCGAAGATGCTCAGCGGGGAGAACCCGCCCGCGCTGGCGCCGTTGATCACCAGCAGGCCCATCAGCACGGGGCTGATCCGGTAGCGGGTGGCGAAGCCCATCGCGACCGGCGCGATGATCGCGACCGCGGCGGGCACCACCGCGCCGAACGCGGTCAGCACGGCCGTGATCAGGAACATGATCCACGGGATCGCCACGACGCGGCCGCCGACCACCCGGACGGCGGCGTTCACCAGCCAGTCCACCGTGCCGTTGCTCTTGGCGATGGCGAACAGGTACGTGACGCCGACGAGGATCACGAAGAGATTGCTCGGGAAGCCGCCGATGATCTCATCGGTCGACTTGCCGACGACGAGCGTGCCGACGGCGAACGCGGCGACGAACGCCAACACGCCCATGTTGATCGACAGCGTGGTGCCCAGGACGAACACCGCGACGAGAACCAGGATCGAGATGATCTGCACCGACATACGCGGCTCCGGTATTCCGCAATTCGGAACAAACTGTTCGTCCAATAGAAATTAGACGGCGGATCAGGAGCGCGTCAAGGTTCCGGTGATCAGGAGGCGGTGCTCTCCGTCGCGGGACGCGGGGCGCGCCTGCTCACCCAGAACGCGAAGACACCCGCAGGGACGAACATGACGACGCCGTAGACCGCCGCAGGCACCGCCATCTGCGGGTTGTTCAGCAGCGCCGGGCTGAGCGCGATCGTGATCGCCAGCGTGCTGTTGTGGATACCGACCTCCATCGACGACGCGATCGCCTGGCGGCGGCCCACCTTCAACAGGCGCGGCACGGCGTACCCGACGGCCAGGCTGATCACGCAGAACAACAACGCGATCGCTCCGACCGACTGCGCGTAGGCGCCGATGTTGCCGCGTTCCTGGAACACCGCGACGCCGATGGTCGCGGCCATGAACACGACCGCGGCCACCTTGAGCGGCTTGGCCATCCGGTCGGCGAACGCGGTGAACCGGTGCCTGACCAGCATTCCGATCACCACCGGCACCAGCACGATCGCGAAGACCTGCAGCATCTTGTCGAACTGCAGTCCCAGGTCCTCACCGGCGTCCATGAAACCGGCCAGCGACAGGTTCACCACGATCGGCAGCGTGACCACCGCGATCACGGCGTTGATCGCCGTCAACGAGATGTTCAGCGCGACATCGCCACCCGCGAGATGGCTGAACAGGTTCGCGGTCGTGCCACCCGGTGACGCGGCGAGCAGCATCATCCCGACCGCGAGCGTCGGCGCCATGTCGAACGCCACGACCAGGCCGAGACAGATCGCGGGCAGCAACAGGACCTGGCACGCCAACGCGACAGCGGCCGCCTTCGGCACCGCCGCCACGCGTTTGAAGTCCTGAACAGTCAGGGACATCCCGAGGCCGAGCATGATCACGCCGAGTGCGATCGGCAGGAACACCGTGGTCACCACGGACGACGAAGTCACTGGGCCTCCCCTGAACCGGACAATCCGGCGATTGTGTCAACCGGATGTGCGTTCGGCCAGGTTTGGCCGCGACAACGTCATAAGCCGTTATGTCCGTTAGCAGACAACATGGTTGACAGCCAACAAGCCGCCAGCCAAGTTGGAAACACGGCACCGGGCGAGGAGGCCATGGATGCGATTACGCGGGTTGCTGCTGTCTTTCGTACTTCTTCTCAGTGTTCTCATCAGTGTTCCCGCTGCGGCGAGCACCGACGGCGCCACGGTGGTGCGCGAACAGCAACTCAGCGAACGACTGCTGGAGTTGACCGTGCGTTCCGAGGCCATCGGACACGATGTCGGCGTCCGTGTGTTGCTGCCCAAGGACTGGCGGCGTTCCCCGCACCGCCACTGGCCGACGTTGTATCTGCTGCACGGTTGTTGCGACGGCAATGCGGGTTACCGTTCGTGGACGGACAAGACCGATGTCGAGGCGTTCACCGCGAACACGAACGTCCTCGTCGTCATGCCGGAAGCCGGAGCGGCCGGGTTCTACTCGGACTGGCTGACCGGACCGGCGTGGGAAACTTTCCACCTGAAGGAACTCAGGCGCCTGCTCGAACGCAGGTACCGGTCCGGCCATGACCGCGTGGTGGCCGGTCTGTCCATGGGCGGCTTCGGCGCTTTGTCCTACGCCGCACGGCATCCCGGGTTCTTCAAGGCCGCGGCCTCGTACAGCGGCCTGATCCACACGACCTTCCAGGGCAAGGTCGGGACCGACGCGGTCACCGGACTCGTCCGGCAGACCGGCGGCGACCCGCTGGCCCTGTGGGGAGACCCGGACAAACAAGCGCACATCTGGGCCGCGCACAACCCGTACGACCTCGCCGGGCGACTGCGCGGAATCCCCGTGTACCTGGCCACCGGCAACGGCGAACCAGGCCCGCTCGACCCACCCGGCACGGGCTTCGACCGATCGGAGCAGTTCCTCGGCCTGCAAACGGTCGCAGTGGCGGAACGCCTACGCGCCAAGCACGTCCGCGTCATCACGGACTTCTACGGCCCGGGCACCCATACCTGGCCCTACTGGCAACGCGAACTGCACCGGTCCTTCCCGCTGTTGCTCTCAGCACTCCGTTGAATCTGCTATTTGCCCGGGGTGCTCCTGGTATCGCACCCCGGGACGAGAGTGAGCTCGCCTCCCGCGCCCTGCTCCAGCTTGTATTCCCCGGACACGCCCTCGGCGAGTACCTCGCTGAGGGGTTTCGGCTCCCGGAGCTTCTCCGCCGGTATGACGATGGTGGAACTTCTGCCACCGCACTCGATCAGGGTCTTGAGGTCGACGCGCATCGGCACCCGCTTGTCCCGCAGTTCCTTGTTGATGTCATCGGCCGAGCTGAGATTGTTGACCGACACGGTGACTGTGCCGTCGTTGTTCTTGGTCACCGCGGAGGCAGGGGCTTGCGTCGGCCACAGCAGCACAGCGCCTGTCGCCGCACCGGCCAACGCGACGGCACCTGCCGCGATCCAGCCCGGTTTCGTGGTGCGCCGCGTCGGGCGCTGCGCGGTGGCCAGTTCCGGCCCGTGCTCCCGCATCAGATCGGAGAGCAGCTGCTCCTCGAACTTACCCATTGCTCTCACCTACGACCTTTCGCAACTTGGCGCGCGCACGGAACAACCTGATCCGCAACGCTCCTGACGAGATGCCGAGCGCCCCAGCGGCTTCCGAACGCTCAAGCCCAGCGATGTCCACGAGCTCGACGGCCTCCCGATCGGCAGCCGTCAACGCCGCCATACCATCGAACAACGTCTTGCCCTGGCGTTCCGCGTCGATCCGCAGCACGAGTTCGGCGGCCTCGTCGACATCCAGCTCCCGCCGCCCGGCCAGCCGCACCGCGACATCGTTGCCGCGAGCGACCCACTCGCAGTGCTGCGCGAAGACCCGCCGCGCGATACCGAACAACCAGCCGCGCGGGCTTCCCCTGGCCGGATCGAACGTGCCAAAGGACGTGATCGCCTGCACGAACGTCTCCGCGGTCAGGTCGGCCACCGTCTGCGGATCGGCCGTCCGCCGCGCGAAGTACGCCGTCACCTCACGGACGTGCGCGCGGTAGACCTGCTCGAACTCCGCAGCCAGTCCCGTCGCCTTGCCATCACGCCGGACATCGGGCGGCCGCTCAGGCTTGGCCATCGTTTCGCTCACACCCACTTGTTGTCGGGCAGGCCGCGAACCGTTACTCAGGCCAGCCCGGCCAGCACCTTCGCGCGGTGGACTGACCCGGTGCCCCAGGCCGAGTGCAATGCCCGGACCTTGGTCATCCAGAGGCTCAGGTCGTTCTCCGCCGTGTAGCCGATGGCGCCGTGGACTTGTAAGGCCGTGCGGGCAGCTCGATACGCGGCATCGCCCGCGGCGACCTTCGCCGCCGAGACTGGCACCGCGCCCAACGCGGCGCCGTACACCATCGGCCGGGCGAGCTCCAGGCCGACGTGGACCGACGCCAAATGGTGCTTCACCGCCTGGTACGAGCCGATCGGTTTGCCGAACTGGGTGCGTTGCTTGACGTAGTCGACAGACCTCGCCAGCAACGCCCGCCCTGCTCCCAACAACTGCGCGGCGCACGCGAGCACACCGCGATCAAACGCCTCAGTCAGCGGACCGATCTCGGTTGTCGCGCTCACCTCGAACAACGCCCGGCACGGATCAACGGAATCGACTCGCCTGCCCGCGACCGCAGCGAAGAGAACTCCGTCCTGAACCATGAACACGCGCTCGGCCACGTGCGCGTCAGCCGCGTACGGCACATGCGGCGGGATGGCCACTGTCGCCAGTAACGCACCGTCCAGCCGCTCCGGCAGGACAGCCACCGTCTCGATAGCCGGTCCGGGAAGGGCGTGATACCCGATGGCCTCCATGACCACGACCAGGTCAACGGGGTCGCCATCGGTGGCGACGGCTGTCGCGCCGAGATCCGCCAGCTGTCGCCAGACAGCCAGGCCCGGTTCGTGATCGCCCGCGGCCCACGCCCTGGCCACATCGGACTTGCCGAGCAGCGCGTCGAGCGTGTCAGCGAACTGCGTTTGTTCGGGGGAGAGAGCGAACCTCATCGGGGCAACCCCAGTATCCGTTCGGCTACGACATTGCGCTGGATCTCGTTGGTTCCCGCGTAGATCGGGCCTGCGAGCGAGAACAGGTAGCCGTCGAGCCAGCCACCGGCGGTCTCGCCCTCGGCGCCGAGCAGATCCAGCGCTGTCTCGTGGATCGCGATGTCCAGATCGGACCAGAACAGTTTGTTCACACTGGACTCCGCGCCCAGGCTGCCACCGGCCGTCAGCCGGGTGACGGTGCCGAACGTGTACAGCCTGTACGCCTGCGCCCCGAGCCACGCGTCCACGACACGGTCGCGCAACGCGGGATCGGGCACTGTCTCCCACAGTTCGACCAGGCGCTGAGCGGACGCCAGGAACCGGCCGGGGCTGCGCAGCGAGAGACCGCGCTCGTTGCTGGCCGTGCTCATCGCGACCTTCCAGCCGTTGTCCACCTCGCCGATCACGTCCTCGTCCGGCACGAACACCTCGTCGAGGAAGATCTCGGCGAAACCCGGTTCGCCGTCGAGCTGGGCGATCGGCCGCACGGTCACGCCGGACGCCCGCAGCGGGAACATGAAGTACGTCAGGCCACGGTGCCGCTCGCCGGACGTCCGGAACAGCCCGAAACCACTGTCGGCGTACGTCGCTCGGGAGCTCCACGTCTTCTGCCCGGTCAGCAGCCATCCGCCGTCGGTTCTCCGCGCCGACGCCCGGATCGCGGCGAGATCGCTGCCCGCCTCCGGCTCCGACCACGCCTGCGCCCACACGTGGTCCGCGCGGGCCATCGCGGGCAGCAGCCGCGCACACTGCTCGGGCGTGCCGTGTGCGAACAATGTCGGCGCCAGCAGGAAGATGCCGTTCTGGCTGACCCGGGCAGGCGCCCCGGCCGCGTAGTACTCCTCCTCGAAGATCACCCACTGCAGCAGTGACGCGTCCCTGCCGCCGAACTCCTCCGGCCAGGACACCACCGACAGGCGTGCGTCGAAAAGCGTTCTCTCCCAGGCGCGGTGGGCTTCGAACCCGTCGGGGGTGTCCATCGACGGGAGGCCGGTCGGCGCGTTCTCGGCGAGCCAGGACCGGACTTCGGCCTGGAAGGCCATGGTGGCGGGGTCGAGATCGATGTCCATGGGCTAGTGGCGTTCCTTCATCGAGCGGGCGTCCATGCCCGCGAGGGAATCCGGGGAGACCTCGGCGTTGTGCGCGTGCGCGAAGTGGTGCAGGCCGAACACCGAGTCCATGCCGGAACGCAGGCCCATCAGGTCCTCCGCCTGGTTGACCGCGCGTTTGGCGAGGGCGAGCCCGAACTGGGGCATCTCGGCGATCCGCCCGGCCAGAGCCAACGTCTCCTCGGTCAATGATTCCCGGGGGACCACCCTGCTGACCATCCCCCAGTCGTGGGCTTGTCGCGCACTGAACCGGTCGCCGGTGAAGAGCACCTCCTTGGCCGCGCGCGGACCGAGCACCCAGGGGTGCGCGAAGTACTCGACGCCAGGAATGCCCATTCGCACAACGGGATCCGCGAAGAACGCGTCGTCGGACGCGACGATCAGGTCGCACACCCACGCCAGCATCAACCCGCCCGCGATACACGCGCCCTGCACCATCGCTATGGTGGGCTTGGGAATCTCACGCCAACGGCGACACATTCCCAGGTACACCTCCATTTCCCTGGCATAGCGCTGGTCGCCGCCGGGACGGTCGACGTGATCCCACCACAGCACGGCCTTGCGCTCGAAGGAGACGTCCACGTCCCGCTCCGGCGTTCCTATGTCGTGCCCGGCCGAGAAGTGCTTTCCTTCTCCCGCAAGGACTATCACCTTTACCTCGGCGTCGTCGACCGCACGGGCGAACGCCTCGTCCAGTGCGTACGTCATCGCCGAGTTCTGCGCGTTGCGGTACTGCGGCCGGTTCATCGTGATGGTCGCGACCGGGCCTTGCTGTTCGTAGCGGACGACGCTCATGGCTCTCCCCTTAGTACTCGCTTCAGGACCTTGCCCGACGGGTTGCGCGGCAGCGCCGCGACGAACTCCACCTGCCGGGGGACTTTGAAGTTTGCCAGCAGGGTCCGACAAAACCGGATCACGTCGTCTTCGGTCAGCTCGGAGCCGGTTTTCCGGACGATGTGCGCCTTGCCGACCTCGCCGAGGCGCGCGTCCGGGACGCCGATCACCGCCGCGTCGGCGACACCGGGCAGCCTCGCCAGTGCCTGCTCCACTTCGGCCGGGTACACGTTGAAGCCGCCGCAGATGTACATGTCCTTGATCCGGTCGGTGATCGTCAGGTTTCCTTCGGTGTCAAGGTTTCCGATGTCACCGGTGTGCAGCCAGCCGTCGTCGTCGATGGCCGCGGCCGTCGCGGCGGGGTCGTCGAGGTACCCGAGCATCACGTTCGGGCCGCGGACGAGGATCTCGCCGGTCGGGTCGATCCGGACCTCGCACCCGGCGGCCGCGTGTCCGGCCGTTCGGGCGACAGTTTCGGTACTGTCCGAAGAGGAACACAGGGTGACGACGGGGCATTCGGTCAGCCCGTATCCGGTCAGCACGGTGTCGCACAGTTCCTTCTGCATGCGCTCGACCAGCGCGATCGGGACGACCGCCGCGCCGGTGACCGCGAGTCGGAACCGAACCGGGTTTGTCAAGTTATCCACAATGGACTGAAAGATTGTCGGCGCGCCCGGCAGGACGGTGATACTCTCGGATGAGATCAGCCGAATCGTCTCGGCGACGTCGAACACAGCCTGGGGCACCATCGTCGCCCCCGTCAGCAGGCATGTCAGAATTCCTGCCTTGTAACCGAAACTGTGGAAGAAAGGGCTCACGATGAGGTATCTGTCGGCAGCGCTCAGCTCGGTCCGCTCCGCCCAGGCCCGTGCCGTGGCAAGGGATTGCGTCTGCGCGCTCATAGCGCCCTTGCTGCGCCCCGTGGTGCCTGACGTGTAGAGGATGTCGGCCACGTCGTCCGGCTGGGCCGGCGACTCGAACGTGGCCTCCGGCCACGTCATGGGCATCCGGAAGATCCGGACTCTCGACGCCAGTGTCGCATCGGCTTCGAGCAGGTCGGCTTGCCGGTCAACGCCCAGGAACTCGCCTGCCACGAACAGCCCCCGCGCGCCGCTGCGGTTGACCACGTCCAAGGTCTCCGCTGTGGTGAAGCGGGTGTTGATCGGCACCAGCGTGGCGCCCGCGTACAGCACACCGAGTGCTGACGTCACCCAGTGATGCGTGTTCGGTCCGAAGATCGCAACCCGGTCACCCCGGGTGATCCCGCTCGCGGAAAGGCCGTACGCGACTGCCATCACGCGGGCGTGCAGCTCGCGGAAGGACAGCCTGACCTGACCATCGACCACTGCTTCCGCGTCGCCGAAGCGTTCGGCCGCTTCGAGGAGCGCGGTGGGAATGGTTTCTCGGCGCACACTCACCTCCTCAAGCAAGTGCTTGGTAGGCTAGCGTACGTGAACGGCGACTTCCGTCAACAGTTGCGCGCCTGGCTCGCGGACAATCTCCAGGGAGAGTTCGCGAACCTGCGTGGCGCGGGCGGCCCCGGCCGGGAGCACGAGCACTACGAGCAGCGCCGGGAATGGGACCGCAGGCTGGCGAATGCGGGCTGGAGCTGCCTCGGCTGGCCGGTGGAACACGGCGGCCGGGGAGCGAGCACGCGGGAACAGGTGATCTTCCACGAGGAGTACGCGGCGGCGAACGCGCCCGCCCGCGTCAACCACATCGGAGAGGAGCTGCTCGGGCCGACACTGATCGCGTTCGGCACACCGGAACAACAGGCCCGGTTCCTGCCGAGAATCGCCGCGGTCGAGGAACTCTGGTGCCAGGGATACTCCGAGCCGGGTGCCGGATCGGACCTGGCGTCGGTGTCCACAACGGCCACACTGGATGGTGACGACTGGGTGATCAGCGGCCAGAAGGTGTGGACGTCGCTGGCGCACGAGGCGGACTGGTGTTTCGTGCTGGCCCGCACCGAACCCGGCTCGCGCAGGCGGGACGGCCTGTCCTACCTGCTGGTGCCGATGCGCCAGCCGGGGGTCGAGGTCCGGCCGATCCGCCAGCTGACCGGGACGTCGGAGTTCAACGAGGTCTTCTTCGACCGGGCGAGGACGGCGCGGGACATGGTCGTCGGCGAGGTCGGCGACGGCTGGCGCGTGGCGATGGCCACGCTCGCGTTCGAGCGTGGCGTGGCCACATTGGGACAACAGGTCGGTTTCCGGCGTGAACTGGACGCCTTGATCGATCTGGCCAAGCGAAACGGAGCCATCGACGACCCGGCCGTGGCACACCGGCTGGCGCGGTCGTGGATCGGTCTGGAGGTGATGCGGGCGCACGCGCTGCGCACGTTGTCGCGTGAGGATCCCGGCTACGAGGCGTCGGTGTCGAAGCTGGTGTGGGCGCGGTGGCACCGTGAGCTCGGCGAGCTCGCCATGCAGGTCCGCGGTCCGGAGTCGATGGTCGCCGACGGCGGGGACCTCGACGAGTGGCAGCGCCTGTTCCTGTTCAGCCGCGCGGACACGATCTACGGCGGCTCGGACGAGATCCAGCGCACCATCATCGCCGAGCGCGTACTCGGCCTGCCCAAGGAGCCTCGCGCATGAACCAACCGGAGGGGCACAACCTCCTCGAAGGCAAGACCGTCGTGGTCACGGCGGCGGCCGGGACCGGCATCGGCTCGGCCACCGCGCGGCGCTGTCTCGAAGAGGGCGCAAGCGTGGTGATCAGCGACCACCACGAGCGCAGGCTGGCCGAGACGCTGGACGAGCTGAAGGCCGAGCACGACGGCCGGGTCGCCGCGCTGCGGTGCGACGTGACCGACGAGGACCAGGTGCAGGCCTTGGTGCACGGGGCGGCGAGCACGTTCGGCAGGATCGATGTGATGATCAACAACGCCGGGCTGGGCGGCACCAGCTCGGTGCTGGACATGACCGACGACGAGTGGGGAAAGGTGCTGGACGTGACGCTCAACGGCACCTTCCGGTGCACCAGGGCGGCGTTGCGGCGCATGGTCGAGCAGGGCGACGGTGGAGCCATCGTCAACAACGCCTCGGTGGTCGGCTGGCGCGCGCAGCGAGGTCAAGCGCACTACGCGGCGGCCAAGGCCGGTGTCATGGCGTTCACCCGCTGCGCGGCGATGGACGCCGCCGAGCACGGGATCAGGGTCAACGCTGTTGCCCCGAGCCTGGCGGCGCACCCGTTCCTCGCCAAGGTGACCAGCGAGGAGTTACTGACCGAACTGGCCGGGCGGGAGGCCTTCGGGCGTGCCGCTCAGCCGTGGGAGGTCGCGAATGTGATGGTGTTCCTGGCCAGCGACTACGCCTCGTACATGACCGGCGAGGTGCTGTCGGTGAGCAGTCAGCACCCATGATGAGGAGTCGCAGGTGAAGAAGGAGTCAGGCGCGCCAGGCGGTGTGTCAGCGCGCCGCGCGGAGCTGCTGCGGCTGGCGGCGGAGATGTTCGCCGAGCGCGGGTTCCGCGCGACGACCGTGCGCGACATCGCGGACGCCGCGGGCATCCTGTCCGGCAGCCTCTACCACCACTTCGACTCCAAGGAGTCCATGGTGGACGAGATACTGACCGGCTTTCTCGACGACCTGTTCGGCCGCTACCGGCAGATCGTGGAATCCGGCCTGCCGCCGAAGGTGACGCTGGAGGCGATCGTGGTCGCCTCACTGGAGAGCATCGACAAGCAGCACGCCGCGGTCGCGATCTACCAGAACGACGCCAAGTACCTCGCGACGTTCGACCGGTTCGACTACATCGCCGAGCGGGGCGTGGAGTTCCGCAAGATCTGGGTCGGTGTGCTCGAGGAGGGCGTGCGTGCCGGTGCCTTCCGGCCCGATCTCGACGTCGAGCTGGTGTACCGGTTCATCAGGGACACCGTGTGGGTCGCCGTGCACTGGTACCGGCCAGGCGGCCAACTGTCCGCACAGGACGTGGCGGAGCAGTACCTCGGCATCCTGCTCGACGGCATCTCCACCCGCCGCCGTCCGGTTCGCCGGACGTGATCCCCAACCCCTGAAGGGAGAACACCCGTGTCCGACGCGTACATCATCGACGCCGTACGCACCCCGGTCGGGCGGCGCGGTGGCGCGCTGTCCGGCGTGCACCCGGCCGACCTCGGAGCGCACGTGATCAAGGCGTTGTTCTCCAACAGTCCGATCGATCCCGGCGAGGTCGACGACGTGATCTTCGGCTGCGTGGACACGCTCGGCCCGCAGGCGGGTGACATCGCCAGGACCGCATGGCTGGCCGCGGGCTTCCCCGAGGACGTGCCGGGCGTGACCGTGGACCGGCAGTGCGGGTCCAGCCAGCAGGCGCTGCACTTCGCCGCGCAGGCGGGGATGAGCGGTTCCGACCTGGTCGTGGCAGGCGGCGTGCAGAACATGAGCCAGGTCCCGATCGGCTCGGCGATGGTGGTCGGCGAGCAGTTCGGCTTCCCCACGCCGACACACGGCTCACAGGGCTGGGAACACCGCTACGGCGCCGAGGAGATCAACCAGTTCCGCTCGGCGGACATGATCGCCACCCGCTGGGAGCTGTCCCGGTTCGAGATGGAGGAGTTCGCCATCGCCAGCCATCGCAAAGCGGTGGCAGCACAGGAGTCCGGCCGGTTCGCCCGCGAGATCGTGCCACTGGACGGCTTCGAGCACGACGAAGGCCCACGCCGGGACACCAGCCTCGCCAAGATGGCCAAACTCTCCCCACTTCGCCCGGACGGCCACGTGACAGCGGCGCTGGCCAGCCAGATCTCGGACGGCGCCAGCGCGGTGCTGATCGCATCGGAACGAATGGTCCTACGCCACAAGCTCACCCCACGTGCCCGCGTCCACCACATGTCCGCCCGCGGCGCCGACCCGATCTACATGCTGACCGCACCCATCCGAGCAACCCGCCATGCCCTGGAACGAGCGAGCATGAGCATCTCGGACATCGACCTGTTCGAGGCCAACGAGGCATTCGCCAGCGTCGTCCTGGCCTGGGCGAAGGAACTCAAGGTCGACCTCGACCGCGTGAACGTCAACGGCGGCGCCATCGCCCTCGGCCACCCCATCGGCGCAACCGGCACCCGCCTCTTCACCACCCTGCTCCACGAACTGGAACGCACCGGCGGCCGATTCGGCCTCCAGACAATGTGCGAAGGGGGCGGCCAGGCCAACGTGACCATCATCGAACGCCTCGGCTAGAAACCCCAAGGATTGTGATGAGGAGTGAGCGCCGAATCCGCGGACCAAACCAGCCGCGCGGCCAGATCATCGCCGAAGAGGCCAAGCAATCGGTCTGCCATCCAGCCGTTCCACTGGACAACGGCGGGAGACTCGGGCACCCGGAAAGCCGGTAGTTCGAATGGCAAGGCATCTGCCAGGAAGATCGTTTTCTTGATCTCGCCGTTGCGCTTGGGTTTGGATGATCGGCGGGTGTCGACGCAGTCGACGACTTTGTCGACGAGGTAGAGGAGGTAGTCGTCGGTGTCTGTGCCGTCGATGCGCACGGGCACGAAGGTTCCGGCGGTCTCCAAGTCCTCGCGAAGCAGGTCGGCGACGCGGCGGCTGACGATCGGCGCACCGGGATACCCGAACGTGAACTCCAAGTCTCGCCACTCTGGCTCACCGATCCACTCGGCAGTGATCGCAGTGGGACGGTCGTCAACGGGGCCGTAGCGCTGCCAGCGAATGATCTTCGTGAGCGAATGGGGGAGGACCAGCGATCGGCGTTCTTCCACGCTCGGGTACATGCTCGGTAGCAGCCGATACACCGAGAGGGGTTTGCGTGGAATGTCAGCCATTACACCACCAACTGTGGAACAACCTACCGTCAGAAACCCCATGGGTTGTGATGAGGGGTGAGTGTCGGATCCTCGGACCAGACCAGCCGCGTGGCCAGGTCGTCGCCCAAGAGATCGAGCATTCGGTCTGCCATCCAGCCGTTCCACTGGACACAGTCGGGAGACTCAGGCACTCGGAATGCCGGTAGTTCGGACGGCAGGGCGTCTGCTCGGAAGACTGTTTTCTTGATCTCGCCGTTGCGCTTGGGTTTGGATGATCGGCGGGTGTCGACGCAGTCGACGACTTTGTCGACGAGGTAGAGGAGGTAGTCGTCGGTGTCTGTGCCGTCGATGCGTACGGGCACGAAGGTTCCGGCGGTCTCCAAGTCCTCGCGAAGCAGGTCGGCGACGCGGCGGCTGAGGATTGGTGCTTCGGGAGTACCGGACGCGAACTCCAAGTTCCGCCACCGTGGCTCGCCCATCCATTCGGCAGTGACCTCGGTCGGGCGGTCCTCTGGGGAGCCGGAACGTAGCCAGCGAATGATCTTCTTGAGTGAACCGGAGAGGAGCAGCGTTCGGTAGTCGCCCCGGCTCGGAGTCAGGCTTGGCAGCAGTCGGTACACCGTGAGAGGTTTGCGAGGGATGTCAGCCATCACACCACCAAGTATGTAGCACCCGCTGAGACCTGGCTCTCGATCTCCCGGCCGATGCTACGCAGCTCCCGCCGGAGCTGAGTGCGAATTGCACGTGCTCCGAGACCGTCGAGCTCGCTCCGCTCCGCGACCCGGAACAGGCGAGTGTGAAGCTGCTGCAAGAACTGGCCGCGGTGAGTGAGGTTGTGGGGTGTTGGGTGCCCCAAGGGAATGCCGTTCGCGGCATCGTTGACGTCAACTCCGTACTTGTCCAGCAGGTCTCTGCTCTGTTTACCCCGGCTCCAATGTCCTTTGCTTCCGCCGGAGGGCACAATGTGTGCCGCTGCCTGGCCTGGGGCCACGGGACGTCCTTCACGTGCCATGTTCTTCCTGAGTTCTGCCGCGTTCTGCTTGCACGTCAGCAGTCCCAGATAGTCCAGCCACTCCAGCGGGTTCGGTGCGTAGGCACGCTGGTTGGGGCCTGCTTCCAGGCCGAGTGGGTCCGGGCTCAGATACAGCGCTGTGCTGGGGTCGTAGTGGCGGAAGTAGTTGTAGTGCAGCCGGGTTTCCGGGTCGTGGTACTGGCCTGGGAATCGCAGGGGCGTGTCGGTGTCTCCGCTCCCTGTGGTGATTCCCCAGAGGGTGCGTCGGGAGTGCCACGCCACCTCGCCGGTGTCCGAGACGAGTTCGGTGGGGGTGCCGATCAGGTCGGTGACGATCGCGTAGAAGCGCTGGTCGATGACGTGTTGGGGGGCGTCGGCCAGTGTCCTGCGCTCGGTTTGGGTCACGGGTTTCGTCCCGTCGCGGTCCCAGGTCAGGGTGACGACCTCGGGGCTTTGCGCCCCTCTGGCGGTCTGCTCCACGAGGTGGGGGCCGTCCCAGGCGAAGAGGGTTTCCTCGGCGATCGTCTCCCCGTCAGCAGCCAGGCGCTGTTTGGCGATGCGGCGCCCGAGTGGGTCATGCAGGTAACGCCATCGAGTCCCGTCCGGGGTGGTCACGCCGATGAGCCGATCGTCGACGTCCCACATGTACTGCCAGAGCCGTTGCTGGCCGGAGAGGGTGTGGTGCTGGCGGGACACGATTCGCCCCTGGGCGTCGTGTCTGTAGTGCACCCGGCCTGCCCGGCTGATCACTGTGCCTGTGTACTCGCGGGTGCCTTGGTCGTCGGTTTCCGTGGCGGGCCAGGCGGCGGCTGTGACGTTGCCATTGGCGTCGTACGCGTAGCGCTCGGTCCAGTCGGTTGCGTGTACGGCGGTGATCCGTCCTGCTCGGTCCAGGTCGAAGCGCTGGGCACCGATGAGTTGGTCCTGGATTCCGACGACACTTCCGTCGGCGCGGTAGTGGTAGGCGCGTTGTTGGACCACCGCCGCCTGTCCGGCCGTGACGGCTTGGCGGGTGAGCCGGTGATTGGCGTCCCAGTTCTGGACGAGCGTCGCGTTGGCGCCCCACTGGCGGCTGACCTCGCGGCCCGCCAGGTCGTAGCTGAACCTGAGTGTCCGGCCGACTGTGTGCAACGCGACCGGCTGGTCGTTCGGGTCGTACTCCCACCCTGTGTCGACGCCGGTGGGTGTGGTTCGGAGAATGCGGCGACCGAGCAGGTCATAGGTTGACTCGACCGCGCGGCCGTTGACGGCTTCTCTCGTCACGCGGCCCAGTGCGTCTCGCTGGTAGGTCAGCTCCGCGTCCGGACCGAGTGCCCGGAGCAGGCGACCGGCCGCGTCGAACTCGTAGGAGGTGACCGCGTCACCTGCGCGTTTCCCCACGACATTGCCTTGTACGTCGAGCTGGAACGTGATCACGTCCCCGGCTCCGGTGGTGCGTTCGACCAGTTGCCCGGCCGCGTCGTGCCGGTAGGACAAGGTTCGGCCGGTGAAGTCGGTCTCGGCGGTCAGGTTCCCGGCGGCGTCGTAGGTGTAGCGCCATACCTGGCCCTGTGAGTTCGTGACCGACACCAGTCGCAACTCCGTGTCGTAGCCGAACTCCAGGCGTGACCCGTCCGAGTCGGTACGCGCTGAGGGTAAGTCGAAGTGCGTTGTCTCGGTCCGGGTCACCTCGCCGAGCGGGTCGACGTACTCGACCTGGTTGCCTTCGCCGTCATAACGCCATTGTTCGGTCGCCCCGTCGGGAAGCGCGCAGGAGATGAGCTTCCCTTCGACCGTCCACCCCATCCGGGTGACGCCACCGAGCGGGTCCACAATGGAGGCTATCCGGCCGAACAGGTCCCGCAGGTAGCGAGTTGTCGCTCCCTGGAAATCGGTGACGGCAACCGCCAACCCGGCCGCGTTGGTCTCCACGCGGCGGGTGTGGCCCAGTGCGTTGGTCAGCTCGATGGGATGCCCCTGCTGGTCGACGCGATAGCGGGTGACCGCGCCCACCGGGTCGGTGACCGACACCAGGTTGCCGCGCTGGTCATATTCGTTACGCCACACCGCGCCGTCGGGTCCGGTCACCACAGTCGGCTGACCCAGTTGGTTGTGTTCAGCCGTGCAGACCGTGCCATCCGGCATCGTGAGCGACGTCAGGTTGCCGACGTCGTCGTAGGTACAGCGTGTTGTGCGCCCGAGCGGGTCGGTACGCGCCAAAGCCCGGTCGTAGCGGTCCCATTCGTACACTGTGGCCCCGCCGAGCGGGTCGGTCTCCCGGACGAGCTGCCACGCCTCGTTGAACTGGTATCGCGTGACGTGTCCCAAGGAGTTGGTGTAGCTCGTGATCCTGTTGCTGGTGTCGTAGTCGATGGCGCAGGTGAGCGCTCCACCGGAGCCTTCGGTACGGACGCAGCGCCCTTGCCCGTCGTAGAGGTACGCGTACCACTGGCCGTTGCGGTCCGTCCACCGCACCACACGACCGGTGGAGTCGTAGTCGAACCGGATCGGCCGACCGGACGAGTTCACGACCTCGGCCAGCCTGCCCGCTTCGTCGTAGCGGTACCGAACCAGCACTACGTCGTCGCGTTCGGCTGTGTCGTCGCCGCCGAGCAGGCGCAGGCCGGTCACCAGTTCGCCCGCGCTGTCCACCATGATCCGGTACCCGCCGGAATGGCGAATCCGTGTCGGCATGCCGTCCGGAGCACGGTCGAAGTCGATCCGGTTTCCGTTGCGGTCGACGATCGCCGTCAACGGCACCACCGTGATCGGGCCCGTTTGCCGCGCCGCCGTGAAGTGCAGCGCCTGGCCACTTTCCCGGCGGGTGATCACGTATCCGCCTGCCGCGGTGCGCGCCAGCGGCCAGCGTGCTCCCTCGGTGGGCAGGACCGCCGAGCCGTCGGCGGGCGGCAGCGGATAGGACAGCATCACGCCGTCCGGTGCGGCGTACCAGACGCCGTGGTTGTCGACCTCCAGCCGTTGGTCCAGTGTGGACGCCCAGGTGCGTCCGAACCGCTGCCCGACCCGGTAGGACGAGATGTGCGCCCGCTCCAGCACCAACGGCAGCACACCGGGCAGTTCCACGTCGGTCTGCACCATCAGCATCTCGCCGGTGGCCAGGTCGATGGGGTCGCCGCCCTCGCATTTCCCGTCGTTGGACCGGCCGTCCTTGCGCGGGTCGCCGTTGTCACGCATGGATCCGTCGTTGTCGCGCGGCTTGCTCGACGACGAACTCGGGGACGTCGAATCGCCGGGTGATGTCCCGTCCGGGGTCGTGTCCGCGTCCGGCTTGGTGCTGGACGGTCCCGGGCTTTCCGGCGTGCTCTTCGTACCCGACGGGGAAGTGGTGCCGGACGGACTGGTGACGCCGTCCGGGGAACGCGCGCCGCCGTCAGCCTTGCGGCCGAGCCGGGCGAGTTTCCCGATGATCTCGTCGAGCTTGTCGATGATCCTGCGGATCCGCGGGGTGACGTTGCCGATCGTCTTGACCAGCTTGCGTACGAAGTCGGCGATCTTCGTGATCGCCTTCGAGATCGCCGTGGTCGCCTGTGCGACGATCAACGGCGTGGCCAGCCCGAGCGTGGCCACGGCTTCCAACGCCCAGGTGATCAGTTTGCCGACCAGTTCGGCCACCAGGTCACGGACGAGTTCCCTGACCGCGGCAACGACCTCGCCCATGATCATCACACCGGCCGAGATCCCGTCGGCCAGCGAGCCCGCTCCGGCCAACGCGTCCGCCACCTCGGCCGAGTTGCTCCGGTACGCGTCGCCTGCCTGCCCCGTCCACCCCGCCGTTCCCGACTTCACCTCGTTGGCGGTTGCCGCGGCGATCGCTTCGACCTCTTTGGCGACGTTGCCCCACGTCTCCGAGTAGGCGCGGATCACCGGTGGATCACCGGCGAACCAGTCCAGTGCCTCTTTCAGTGGTTGCGCATGTTCGATCAGCCAGGACACGCCGTGCGAGGCCACCGTGCCAACCGGGTCGATGACCATGCTCAGCACTTCCAGCCCGGTGCCGATCGCACCGAGACCGGCTTCGACCCAGTCGCCGCTGGCCACGCCGTTGGCCAGATCGCGGGCCGACTCCGCGATTCCGATCCCGGTGACGGCCGTCGTGTCGCTCTGCGGCGCGGCGATCAACGGGTTCGTGTCGGCCATGATCCGCCCCCCTCGGCAGAAGGAATCTCTTCCCGTGACCAGTCAACAGGATTGTGACGCCCCGACCACCCCTGCCGGTTTCGCTTCCGGTGGCAATTGCTCTGGATGGCAGGACGAACGCGTCCGGATGGCCCCATGCGGGCCAACCGGCATGGTCGCGGCCGCCGCGGTGGACGTCCCGATGAGGCGAAAACGTTGGCACCCATAGGCGAACGGCGGACCAGCCGAAACTGTCGGTGGCCCGGTCTATGGTGCGCAGCATGGGGTCACCGAAGCGAACAATCACCGCACTGGCTGTCTCCAGCCTGGTAGTCCTGGCGCTCACCCCGCCGGTCGCGGTTGCCGAACAACGTGTGCTGCGTGCGGACAAAGCCGTCGCGCGGCCCTGCCATGCGGCCTTGCTTGCCGCCGGAACGCCCGGCGTCGACACCAGGGACGTGAAGTCCACAGTAGACGGTCTGGTGCATGCGCGGCTGAGACCGAGGGAAAGCGTTGACGGTGACTGGGATGTCGCCGTGTTCGACAAAGCGGACGGCCGCCTTGTCGCGGCGTCCAGCGCGTTGCGCAGCCAGGAGCTGGCCGAGGGAGCCGTCCGGAAGGACCAGGCCCTTGTGGTGCAGGCGTGCCGATATGGCGGATCCGCCACGACAGTCACCCTTGGCCTCGATTTCCTTGCTGTCCGGCCAACCGGCCCGGCCGAACGGGCCGAGCTCGTCCGGGTGGAAACGCCGCAGCCGGTGGACAAGGCCCGGCTGTTGGGGCTCGGCCTCGACGTCACCGAGAAGGCGGACGCGACGGGTGTCGTCGTGTTGCTCGACAGCGACGCCGACCGCGAGAAGCTGCGCGGCAGCGGCATGAGGCACCAGGTTGTCGACGCGGATCTCGGCAGGACAACGCGGGCGTACGCGGAGGCGGACCGGGTGTACGCGGCGAGCACCACGGCGTCCGCGCTGCCCTCGGGGCGCACGAGCTATCGCACGTTGTACGAGGTGAACTACGAGCTCAAGGAACTGGCTCGGCTGAACCCGGCCCTGGCCAAGGCGGTCACCGCCCCGCACCCGACGCTCGAGGGCCGTGACGTGGTCGGCATCGAGATCGCGCAGGACGCCGTGCGCACCGGTGACGGCAAGCCCGTGTTCTTCCTGACGGGCGCGCATCACGCCCGTGAGTGGCCCACGGTCGAACACGCGGTGGAGTGGGCGTACGAGCTGGTCAGGGGATACCGCTCCGATCCGGAGATCCGGTCGCTGGTGGACAGGACCCGCACCCTGATCGTGCCCGTGGTCAACCCGGACGGGTTCACCATCTCCCGCGAGGGCCGGCGTGGCGACCAGGGCGATCCGTTCGCCTACGAGTGGAAACGCAAGAACTGCAGCGTTCAGGACTCGCCGCCGGAATACCGTACCGGTGTGTGCGCGGCGAACCCGGCGGGCTGGCGCCGTGGCGTCGACCCGAACCGCAACTATGGCGGGTTCTGGGGCGGTGTCGGCGCGGAGACGGGATGGGACGGTGAGGGCTACCGGGGCTCCGCGCCCTTCAGCGAGCCGGAATCCCGCAACGTCAGGGACATGGTGTCCACTCGCCAGGTCACGAACCTGATCACGTTGCACACCTTCAGCAACCTCGTACTGCGCCCACCGGGAACGTCAGATGTGCAGTCGTCGACCGACGAACCCGCCTACAAGGCGCTCGGTGACAGGATGGCCTCGCGCAACGGCTACCGCAGCGAACGGATCTGGGAGATGTACAACGTCTCCGGTGCCACTGAGGACTGGTCGTACTGGGCGACGGGCGGGTTCGGGTTCACGTTCGAGATCGGCCACGAGAGCTTCCACCCGGCGTACGCCAACGCGGTGGTCGCCGAGTACACCGGGACAGCCCCGGCGGCGGGAGCGGGCAAGGGCGGCAACCGGCGTGCGTTCCTGGACATGTTGGCCAGCACCGCGGACGCGACGACGCATTCCACAGTGACCGGTGACGCGCCTCGCGGCTACCAGCTCACGCTCCGCAAGACGTTCCAGACGCCGACGTCGCCGGTGCTCCAACCGAACGGCAGCACGACGCCGCCGGTCTACTACACCGATCGGCTGGAATCCACGCTGACGGCGCAGGGTGGCCGGTTCGAGTGGGCGGTGAACCCGTCAACCCGGCCGTACGTCGGTGACCGGATCGGCCGTCAGCCCCAGGCACCGGCCCAGCCGGGTTTCGAGCTGGTGAACCCGCCCGGCATGCCCCCAGTGAACCCAAGGTTCCCGGCCGACCCGGCGGCCGAACGGATCCCCTTCACCATCGAGGGCTTACCGCGGTACGACAACGGGCAACTGCGGATCACGGTGTCGTCGAAGACCGTCAACGGCGACTGGGACGTGTACGTCCTGGACAAGGACGGTCAGATCGTCGGCGGTGCGTCCACCGACCCGAGACACACCGGTCTGCACGAACGAGCGGTCCTGTTCGACCCGGTGCCGGGCGACTACACGCTCGCGGTCGTCAACCACAGGCAGGCCGACCCGGCCAATCCGGAGGACTGGACCGGCCGGATCGAGTTCGCCCAGCCACGACAGCCCGTCCACGGCACCCGCGAGGCGTACACGCTGACGTGCGCCGACCGGTCAGGAAAGCTGGTCGGCACCCGGGACGTGTTCGTCGACCGAGGACAGACAGTGGATGTCACCGGCGTGTGCGACCCATCCCGGCGGCGCGGGTAGGAGGAAGCGGCGCTTGCCGTGCCGTGGTGCCCTTTTGTGCCATCTTCTTGCCACCGTGGGTAGTGCCTACTTTCGGCCCCCGCCGTCGGCGTGTGCTGTGACTTAAGGTCGGCCGGTTGGCTGGGTGGAGCGAGATGAGGTGCGAACCTATGGGGTCAGGACACAGATCCCCGTTGGCGTTACGGACGGGGATTGCGTTGGGGGCTGCCGGACTGGTGGTCTTCGGCGTCACCGTCCCGTCCGCGACGGCGGCGGACAACGTGCTACGAGCGGAATCGTCGAACAACCGGGCCTGCCACCAGGCGGTCCAGTCACGGCGGGCACAGGGGATCGACCAGCGTGAGGTCACCTCGACTGTCGACGGGCTGATCCAGGCCCGGCTCGCGCCGCGGGACGGCGCGGAGGGGGACTGGGACCTCGCGGTCTTCGACAAGGCGACCGGCAAGGTCGTGGCCGCGTCGTCCGCGTTGCGCAGCAGGGAGCTCGCGGAGAGCTTCGTCAAGAAGGGCCAGCAGTTGGTCGTACAGGGCTGCCGGTACGCCGGTTCGGGCCGTGCGGTCACTCTCGGCATCGACTTCCTCGCTTTGACCCCGCAGGGGACCCCGACCGGCGGGCCGGAACAGCCGCAGCGGGCGGAGATCGTGCGGGTCGAGACTCCGGCGCGCACGGACAAGAGCAAGCTCCTCGCGCTGGGCCTCGACGTCACCGAGAAGGGTGACGACACCGGTGTCGAGGTCGTCCTCGCCGACGATGCCGACCGCAAGACGTTGCGCGACAGCGGTCTGCGGTCCACCACGATCGTCTCGGACCTGTCGAGGTCCGCACGCGAGGACGCGGCCAAGGACCAGGAGTACGCCGCCAGGACGCAGGCGTCGGGCCTGCCGTCCGGCCGTACCAGCTACCGGCACCTCTACGAGTACGAGTACGAGATCAAGGAACTCGCGCGCCGCAACCCCAACCTGGTCAAGGCGTTCACCCTGAACCACGCCTCCAACGAGGGCCGGGACGTGACCGGCGTCGAGATCGCCACCGACGTGTCCAACGCCGCCGACGGCAAGCCGGTCAACGTCACCGTCGGTGTGCACCACGCACGCGAATGGCCGGCCAGCGAACACGCCATCGAGTGGGCGTACGAGCTGGTCAACGGCTACCAGCGGGACCCGGCGATCAAGGCGTTGGTCGGCAGGACCCGCAACATCGTCGTGCCGGTCGTGAACGTGGACGGCTTCTCGATCTCCCGCGAGGCCGAGCCCAAGGGCGACTTCTCCCGGTTCGACTACGAGATGAAGCGCAAGAACTGCCAGTCCGCGGACTCGCCGCCACAGTTCCGCACCGGCGTGTGCAAGGCCAACCCCGGTGGCAAGGACCGTGGGACCGACCCGAACCGCAACTACGCCACGTTCTGGGGCGGCACCGGCGCTGGTGTCGGCTGGAGCAGTGAGACGTTCCGCGGCGCAGGGCCGTTCTCCGAGCCGGAGACCCGCAACATCCGTGACCTCGTGTCCAAGCGTCAGGTCACCAACCTGCTCACGCTGCACACCTACGGCAACCTGATCCTGCGTCCGCCGGGCGTCGCCGACACCCGTGCGCCGCTGGACGAGCCGGTGCTCAAGGCACTGGGCGACAAGATGGCGTCCCGCAACGGCTACCGGAGCATCCCGAGCTGGGGCCTGTACGACACCACCGGAACCACCGAGGACTGGTCGTTCTGGACCACAGGCGGTCTCGGCTACACCTTCGAGATCAACAGCGCCGGGTTCCACCCGACGTACCAGAACGCCGTCGTGGCCGAGTACACCGGTGTCGCGCCCGCGGCCGGTGCGGGCAAGGGCGGCAACCGGGCCGCGTTCCTCGACATGCTCGGCAACGCGGCCGACCCGGCGGCACACTCGACGCTGATCGGTTCGGCGCCGCGCGGCTACCAGCTCAAGCTGCACAAGACGTTCCAGACGCCGACCTCGCCGGTGCTCCAGCCGGACGGTTCGACCAAACCGCCGATCTACGTCACCGACACGCTCGACTCGAAGTACTCGTCGACCGGCGGCCGGTTCGCGTGGTCGGTCAACCCGTCGACCCGCCCGTACGTGGCGGGCCGCTACGGCCGCGAGCCGCAAGGCCCGAAGCAGGCGGCGGTGCCGCTGGCGAACCCGGCGGGCGTGCCCGCGGAGAACACCGACTACCCGGGCAACGCGGTGTCGGAGAGCATGCCGTTCACCGTCAAGGGCCTGCCCGAGGTGGACAACGGCCGGTTCGACGTGATCGTGCAGTGGGCGAACTCGCAGACCGACTGGGACCTGTACGTCTACAACGCGGCCGGTGAACTGGTCACGTCGTCGGCGTCCGGCGGCACGACCTCGGAGAAGGCAACCCTGTTCGACCCGCCGCCCGGCAACTACACCGCGGTGATGGTCAACTACGACCAGGTGGACCCGGCCAACCCGGACGACTGGGGCAACGGCAGGGTCGAGTTCTCCTCGCCGATCCCGCCGACCTACGGCACCCGCGAGGCCTACACCCTCACCTGTAGCAACCGCAACGGCAAGCTCGTTGGCATCGCCGACGTGTTCGCCGACCGCGGGCAGACCGTCGACGTCGGCGAGGTCTGCACCAACTCGGCGCGGGCCAACAAGGATCGTCGCCGCTGATCTGAGATGAAGCACAGCGGCAGGCCATCAACCCCGGTGGCCTGCCGTTCTGCTGATCAGGCGTGAACCACGGCGGGCAGGCTCCGACTCGGCGCCTGCCCGCTGTTTCGTTGTCAGCCCGCGTGAGTCAGTCGCCAGGCGCCGTACGGGTTGTAGAAGAAGTCGTCGTCTTCGTAGCGGTCGCACGGGTGGTGGTGCATGAGCCAGCGCGGGGCGTCCGGGCTGAGCCGGAAACCTTCGCCGTCCTGGATCCGGCTGGCGCGTTCCTCGGTCAGCAGGTAAACGGCCATGCCGTCGGCCAGATCGGCCCGGTCGTCCGGCGTGCCGGTCACCCCGGTGTAGTCGATCTCGACCTCCGGTGCTCCGAGCAGGTGCATGCCGCAGGTGTAATACACGCTGCCGTCCGAGATCAGCCGCTTGACGAACGCACTGTGCAGCAGGAGTTTCCCGAGTTCGTCGTCGGCGTCCGCCAGCTGGCCCGCGATGGTGAGCCAGCGGTCCCTGCCGTGCGCGAGCCCGTTGCTTTCGTTCTTCACCGCCGTGGCACCGTTGCGCAGCAACGCTTCCGCCACGGCCAGGACACGCCGGGACACGTCCACGGACGTGTCCGCGGTCATCGGCGGCGACAGCACGTAAGCCACGGAGTCGTGCTCGGCGACCGCCGCCCTGTCGGCGTCAGCGAAGCTGGCCTCCGCCATACAGGCCTTGAACGCGTCCACCATCCGCGGATCCGCTTCGTTCTCGAAGTACTCCCGGTCCACCGTGAACTCCGGACCGCCGAACCGGCGCGTGACTTCCTCGACGGTCTCGAAGTCCAGACCCGATCCGATGGCACACAGGACATGGCGTGGTTTGACGATGGCTGTCACAGCGCCGAGTGTAGGGGCGCCGACACGCGTGTGGCCCGGCCGTGCGCTGATCCCGGTCGGGCCACGTGTCCGTTTCCGCTACGAGCAGGTGATCCGCGCGTCGCCCCAGTCGGTGTGGTCGTAGTCCTTGTTGTCCCCAGCGTCGGTGGTGATCAGCCGGACGAGAGTGGCTCCGGTGACATCGGCCGACAGTGCCTTGGCGGGCGTCTGGTTGTTCATGACTCCGCTGTCGGCGACCTTGCGCCCGTCGGCCCAGATCTCGAACGTCCCGGTGCCGTTGGTGCCTTGTCCGTCGTCCATGCCGACGTCGGCCGCCACTGAGGCGCACCGGCCGTCCACGTAGTACTCGACGACGCTGGGCGCGTGCGCCCCGAGGCCCTTGGCGTACGTGACGCCGCCGATCACGATCGGTGGCCCGTCGCCGGACCCGGTGCTGCCGTTGCTCATGTCGCGTTCCACCGGGCCCCAGCCGCTGGTGGCGCGCAGCCACGGGAAGTCCGAGAGGAATCCCGTGCTCGGCGGTGCCGGTGGCACCATCACGTCCAGTGCGTACGAGGATTCCGCGCCGAACTGGTACCGCACCTTGACCTGTAACGGATAGTGCCCGCTCGTCGCGGTGGCCGGGGCCTGCACTGTCCACTGGGTACTCAGGGAGTCGCCGGTGCGGAGCGAGGTCGCTGTCGGTGGCGTGTCCGCGTGGACTGTCCACCCGGTGGGAGCGGTGAGCGTGGTGGTGAGGCGGACCGCGGGGACATGGCCGTTGTTGGTGGCCACAGTGGTCACCGCGGTGTCCTTGCCGGGGCGGACGATCGGCGTCGCTCCGGGATAGGCGGCGGCCGTGTCGGCACTGGTGTCGACCGCCGGTGGGTAGGCGACCCAGTGCCGGTCCGTGCTCACGCGGAACATCGCGCTGCCGTGTGGCGGGACCGTCGCGGAGATGACTCCCGCGGTGTGTCGGTCGGTGTGTTTCCACAGGTCACGGACTTTGTAGCCGGTGGCGCGCGGCAGCCCGACCTCGGTCGCGGACGTCGAGATGCGGCTTGCCTGCTCGCCCTCGTTGAACAGCAGCACGGCCTTGTCGCCGTTGCGCAGCGGTTTCACGAGCACGTGCAGGCCGTTCTCGGACTTGATCGGCTTGCCCTGCACACCGAGCGGGTCCTGGTCGACCGCGATGATCTCGCGGTTGCCGATGATCTCCAGCGTCTGCGGGGTCGCGGTGCGCAGGTCGGAGCCGATCAGCAGGGGAGCGGCCATGATCGCCCACAGGCCGAAGTGTGACCGGTACTCGGTGTCGGTCATGCCGCCGTTGCCGACTTCGAGCATGTCCGGGTCGTTCCAGTTGCCGGGCTTGGCGTAGGCGGACAGTGCCCAGTTGCGCTTGGCGATGGCGAGCATGCTGCCGTAGGTGTCGTTGATGTCGCCGGTCGTGCGCCACAGGTGGCCGACGTCGGACGCCCATTCCCATGGGTTGTTCTCGCCCCACTCGCACAGCGAGTACACGATCGGTCTGCCGGTCCTGCGCAGCGCGTCGCGCATGGTGATGTAGCGCTTCTTGGCGTCGACGCCCTGGTTGTGGCAGTTGTCGTACTTCAGGTAGTCCACGCCGAAGGACGCGAACAGGTCGGCGTCCTGCTGCTCGTGGCCGAGCCCGCCGGGGAAGCCGATGTCGCTGCAGGTCTTCGTGCCCGCGCTGGTGTAGATGCCGAACTTCAGGCCTTTGCTGTGCACGTAGTCGGCCACGTGCTTGATGCCGTTGGGGAACCGCACGGGATCGGGGACGAGGTTGCCGTCGGGGCCGCGTTCCGGCAGCGCCCAGCAGTCGTCCAGGTTGACGTACTGGTAGCCCGCGTCCTTGAGGCCTTTCGCCACGAAGATGTCGGCGATGCCCTTGACCATCGCCTCGTTGAACTCGGCCCGGCAGTGGGTCGAGTTCCAGTTGTTGAAGCCCATGGGCGGTGTCAGCGCGAGCCCGTCACCCGGAGTGACGGCGGCGGACGCTTGTGGCAGCGACAGGGAGGCGGCGACCAGCAGGTTTGTCGCCGTTAAGACGATTACGCGTTGAAGAGTCATCGGACCTCACCGTTGAATGTCCAACAGAATCAAACAACAATCACCACAATGACACCGTCTTCATGGTGACCCTGTCTAGATCCATAAGGGTGGGATCCGATGTCTTCGCGACACGCGGGAGATAGCGACCACATGTGGACGTCTTGAGTTCATCGATTCGTTACACTTCTCGGTCGGCCTACTACTTGACGTCGGGAGTTCGATGACCGTCCTGGACCAAAGTCAGCTACTGCTTGATTCCGGACCGGTTGAGAACCCCTCAATCCTGTACTCGGTTGGCTCAACGCCGCCCGAGCGCACCCTCGTCGACATCCTCACGACCACAGCACGTCAACACCCCAACGCCCCCGCGCTGGACGACGGAACGGTCGTGCTGACCTACCGCCAGCTGATGGCCGAGGTCGAGGCCCGGCGCGACATCCTCGCCGCCGAGGGCATCGGCATCGGCGACCGCGTGGGCATCCGCGTCGAGTCCGGCACCGCCGAGCTGTACCTGGCGATCCTCGCGGTGCTGATGGCGGGCGCCGCGTACGTCCCGGTGGACGCCGACGACCCCGACGAGCGCGCCGAACTGGTCTGGGCCGAGGCCAGGGTCTGCGCGGTCATCGGGTCCCAGGGCGAGATCAGGCCGCTCGGCCCACCCATGCGGTACGGCACCGGCCCCGGCCCGGACGACGACGCGTGGATCATCTTCACCTCCGGCTCGACCGGCACCCCGAAGGGCGTCGCGGTCAGCCACCGCAGCGCCGCCGCGTTCGTCGACGCCGAAGCCCGGTTGTTCCTCCAGGAAGAGCCCATCGGGCCGGAAGACCGCGTGCTGGCCGGGCTGTCGGTCGCGTTCGACGCCTCCTGCGAGGAGATGTGGCTGGCGTGGCGGCACGGCGCGTGCCTCGTGCCCGCCCCGCGCGCACTTGTCCGCACCGGCATGGACCTGGGCCCGTGGCTGTTGGAGCGCGAGATCACCGTCGTGTCGACGGTGCCGACGCTCGCCGCGTTGTGGCCCGTCGAAGCGCTCGACGAGATCCGGCTGCTGATCTTCGGCGGCGAGGCGTGCCCGCCCGAGCTGGCCGAACGCCTGGCTGTCGAGGGCCGCGAGGTGTGGAACACCTACGGCCCGACTGAGGCCACCGTCGTCGCGTGTGCCGCGCAGTTGACCGGCGAGGGCCCGGTCCGCATCGGCCTGCCGCTGGACGGCTGGGACCTGGCCGTGGTGGACCAGCAGGGCAAGCCGGTGCCGATGGGCGAGGTCGGCGAGCTCGTGATCGGTGGCGTCGGCCTGGCCCGCTACCTGGACCACGAGAAGGACGCGGTGAAGTTCGCGCCGCAGGAGACGCTCGGCTGGGAGCGCGCGTACCGCAGCGGTGACCTGGTCAAAGCCGAACCTGAAGGCCTGCTGTTCCTCGGCCGGGCCGACGAGCAGGTCAAGCTCGGCGGCCGCCGGATCGAGCTCGGCGAGGTCGACTCGGCCCTGCAGGCGCTGCCCGGTGTGGCCGGTGCCGCTGCCGCCGTGCGCAAGACCAAGGCCGGTAACCAGGTTCTCGTCGGTTACGTCGTCGCCGAAGACTTCAACGAAGCCGACGCCCTGAAGCGGCTGCGCACGGCTCTGCCCGCCGCGCTGGTGCCGCTGCTGGCCGTCGTGGAGACACTGCCGACGCGGACGTCCGGCAAGGTCGACCGCAACGCCCTGCCGTGGCCGCTGAAGACCGTCACGACCGGGCTGTCCGGCACGGCGGGCTGGCTCGCCGAGCAGTGGACCGAGATCCTCGGCATCGGCGTGGACAAGATGGACGAGGACTTCTTCGCCCGCGGCGGCAGCAGCCTCGGCGCCGCGCAGCTAGTGTCCCTCGTCCGGCGGCAGTACCCGGGCCTGTCGGTCAGTGACGTCTACCAGAACTCCAAGCTCGGCCAGATGGCCAAGCGCCTGGACGAACTGGGCGTCGCGACGACCACGAGCCGGACCGTCGAGCCGACGCCGCGCGGGTTCTCGGTGGCGCAGACCGTGTTGATGGCCCCGCTGCTGACGCTCGTGGGCGTGCGCTGGCTGGTCGCGCTCGCCGCGATCAACAACGTGTTCTCGTTCTCGTGGGCGCCGACGATCTCGTGGTGGTGGGTCGGCCTCGGCTGGTTGCTGTTCGTCAGCCCGCTCGGCCGTCTGGGCATCGCGGCGGGCAGCGCCCGTCTGCTGCTGCGCGGCCTCAAACCGGGCAAGTACAAGCGTGGTGGCGGTGTCCATCTGCGACTGTGGACGGCCGAGCGGATCGCCGCGCTGTCCGGTGTCGCGAACCTGTCCGGCGCGCCGTGGATCACGTACTACGCCCGTGCGCTCGGCGCCAGGATCGGCCGTGACGCCGACCTGCACTCGCTGCCGCCGGTCACCGGCATGCTCAAGCTCGGCAAGGCGAGCGCGGTGGAGCCCGAGGTCGACCTGAGCGGCTACTGGATGGACGGCGACCGCCTGCACATCGGCAAGATCCGGATCGGCGCGGGTGCCGTGATCGGCGCGCGCAGCACGCTGTTCCCCGGCGCGCGGGTCGGCAAGCGTGCCGAGATCGCGCCCGGTTCGGCCGTGATGGGCGCGGTCCGGCCCGGTCAGCGCTGGGCCGGTGCCCCGGCCGTGAAGTCGGGCAAGCCCGGCCGGTCGTGGCCGTCGGCGCGTGCGCCCCGCAAACTGCGCTGGGTCATCGCGTACGGCATCACGTCGCTGCTGATGGGCATGTACCCGGTGCTCGGCGCGGTGCCCGGTCTGCTGGTGCTGTCGGCGTTCGTCGACGGTGGACTGTCGAGCGTTCTGCTGGCCGTGCCGCTGGCGACGCTGGCCGCGATGGGCAGCTTCGCCGCGTTGATCCTGGTGTCCGTGCGGCTGCTCGGCATCGGGCTGCGGGCGGGCCACCACCCCGTGCACAGCCGGATCGGCTGGCAGGCGTGGGCGACCGAGCGGTTGATGGACCTGTCCCGGATCCTGCTGTTCCCGATGTACGCCAGCCTGTTCACGCCGGTGTGGCTGCGGCTGCTCGGCGCGAAGGTCGGCCGCCGCGTCGAGGCGTCGACCGTGCTGGCGATCCCGAAGATGACCACCATCGGCGACGGCGCCTTCCTCGCCGACGACACCATGGTCGCCACCTACGAGCTGGCCGGTGGCTGGGTGCGGATCGGTGAGGCGCGTGTCGGCAAGCGGGCGTTCCTCGGCAACTCGGGGATGACCGCCGCTGGACGTCGCGTTCCGAACGGCGGTCTGGTGGGTGTGCTGTCCGCGACGCCGAAGCGTGCGAAGGCGGGTTCGTCGTGGCTCGGTATGCCGCCGATGAAGCTGCGGCGGACCGTTGCTGCGGGAGACACCAGCCGGACGTTCGAGCCCGCGAAGCGACTCGTGCTCGCGCGTGCGCTGGTCGAGTTGTGCCGTGTCATCCCGGTGATGGCGGGTGTCGCGTTGGCCGTGCTCGCGTTGGCCGCGTTCGAGGGCCTGGTCCTCCAGTTCGGCTGGGCCGTGGCCGCGTTGCTGTCCGGCGGTGTGCTGTTCGGCGCAGGGGTGGTCGCGTGTGCGGTGACCACGGCCGCGAAGTGGCTGTTGGTCGGGCGGTTCCGCGCGGTCGAGCATCCGCTGTGGAGCTCGTTCGTCTGGCGCAACGAGCTGGCCGACACGTTCGTCGAGGTGCTCGCCGGGCCATGGCTGATCAGCTCGGCCACCGGCACCCCGCTGCTGACCGGCTGGCTGCGCACCATGGGCGCGAAGATCGGCAAGGGCGTCTACCTCGACACGTACTGGCTGCCTGAGGCGGACCTGGTCTCACTGGGCGACGGCGTGAGTGTCAACCGCGGCTGTGTGCTGCAGACGCACCTGTTCCACGACCGGATCATGAGCATGTCCGAGGTGATCATGGACGACGGATCGACCCTCGGCCCGCACGGGATCATCCTGCCCGGCGCCAAGGTCGGCGCCCGCACCACGATCGGTCCGGCGTCGCTCGTCATGCGCGGCGAAGGTGTCCCGGCCGACACAAGGTGGCTTGGCAATCCGATCTCCGCGTGGCCTACTGTCAGGTCGTGATCGACCCGTACCTGCCTGAGCACGGCGACCCGAGCTACAGCGTTGAACACTACGACCTGGAACTGGACTACCGGGTCGGCGCGGGCAGACTGTCCGGCAGAGCGAAGATCACCGCGGTCGCCAACACGGCACTGACCCGGTTCACGTTGGACCTCGGCGTGTTCCGGGTGAACCGGGTCGCGGTCGACGGCAAACCGGTCCGGTTCGCCCACCGCGCGCACAAGCTGACTGTGCAGGCGCGGATGGCGGCCAAGCGACAGTTCACGGTCGAGGTGCGGTACGTCGGCAATCCCGAGCCGATCCGCACCAGGCACTGGGGCGAACTCGGCTGGGACCATCTCGAGGACGGCGTGCTGGTGGCCAGCCAGCCGACCGGGGCGCCGTCGTGGTTCCCGTGCAACGACCACCCCCGCGACAAGGCCACGTACCGGATCGCGGTGACGACCGGGTCGCCCTACCGCGTGGTCGCGAACGGGGACCTGATCGACGGCCGGGTGTCGGCGTCCACCACAACCTGGGTGTACGTGCAGCTCGAACCGATGGCCACCTACCTCGCCTCCGTCCAGATCGGACGCTACGAGTACCTCGAACGCGCCGACGACCGCGTCCCCATGCGCGCGGCCTATCCCCTGCGGCTGATGGACGGCTACGCGCACGACTTCGGCCGTCAGACCGAGATGATGGTCGCGTTCGAGCGGATGTTCGGGCCGTACCCGTTCAGCGCGTACACCGTCGTGGTCACCGACGACGACCTGGACATCCCGATCGAGGCGCAGGGGATGTCGATCTTCGGCGCCAACCACGTCGACGGCCGTCGCGGCTACGAGCGGCTGGTGGCGCACGAACTGGCGCACCAGTGGTTCGGCAACAGCGTGTCCATCGCCGACTGGCGGCAGATCTGGCTGAACGAGGGGTTCGCCGCCTACTCGGAATGGCTGTGGTCGCAGGCGTCCGGCGGTCAGTCGGCCGACGCGCTGGCGCGGGCGACGTGGGCGAGGATCTCCCGGCTGCCCCAGGACCTGGTGCTCGCGGACCCCGGCGTCGACCGGATGTTCGACGACCTGGTGTACCAGCGTGGAGCGCTTGCCGTGCACGCGTTGCGGTTGCGGCTGGGCGACGCCGCGTTCTTCGCGATGCTGCGGGAATGGACGACGAACAACCGGCACGGCTCAGCGACCATCGAGGACTTCATGGCGCACGCCCAGCGGCATTCGCCCCGCCCACTCGGCGACCTATTCACCGCCTGGCTGTACGAGGCTCGCCTGCCCGAGCTCGGCTAGCACCCGCTCGGCCTCGGCCACCGTCCTGCTGATCAGGTCGGCGCACGTGGGCAGGTCGTCCAGCCTGCCGACGACTTGTCCGGCGGCGAGCACTCCCGCGTCGGTGCGGCCGTCGACCAGGCCCGCACGCAGCAGCATCGGTGTGTTCGCGGCCATGATCACCTGGGCGAGCGGCATGTCCTTGCGCATCGACCAGCCCTCGCGGCCCATCGACAGCCAGGACAGCCCGCTCAGCTTCTTGAACCGCGCCGCGTTGGCCACGGCGTGCAGGAGGCTCCGCCACCGCCCGGACTTCTCCAGTCTCTCGACCAGATCGGTCCTGAGGACTCGATGCGGCACGCCGTCGACGCGTTTGGTCACCACCGTGCCGTCCAGGCCTTTGCTCAGGTAGAGCTGTTTGACCTCGTCGGGGACGGTGCTTTCCTGCGTCAACAGGAACCTGGTGCCCATCGCGATCCCCGCGGCGCCGTAGGACAGGGCCGCGGCGAGGCCCCGGCCGTCGAAGAAGCCACCAGCCGCGATCACCGGGATGTCGACCGCGTCCACAACCGACGGGATGAGCAATGTGCTGGCGACGGAGCCGGTGTGCCCGCCCGCTTCGCCGCCTTGTGCGATCACCGCATCCGCGCCCCAGGCCGCGACCTTCTCGGCGTGCCGGACCGCGCCGACCGAGGGGACAACGAGCGTTCCCGCGTCCTTCAGCTTCCTGATCAGCTCGGCTTTCGGTGCCCTGGCGAAGGAAGCGACCCGGATCCGTTCCCTGATCAGCAGGTCGATGCGCTGCTCGGCGTCGACGGCGTCCGACCTGAGGTTCACACCGAACGGCCGATCGGTCCGACTTTTGGTCTCCTGGATGGCCTTCTCGAGTTCCTCGTAGGTCATCGTCGCCGACGCCAGGATGCCGAGGCCACCGGCCGCCGCACTCGCCGCGACCAGCCTCGGCCCGGCCACCCAGCCCATGCCGGTCTGCACCACCGGGTGCTCGACGCCGACCAGTCGCGTGAGTGCGGTCTTCACACGCGCACCTCGCGATCCCGTTTGCCGTCCGGGTCCAGCACTGTCCTGATCAGATCGAGCTCCTGCCCGGTCGGCTCCCGTGTGACGGCTGGTTCCTCGTGTGGCAAGGCGAATCCGGTCTGGTCGTGGACCTCCTGGACGTCGACGCCGGGGTGCACGGACACGATCCGCATGCTGCGGTCGGGTGTGCCGAAGTCGAACACCGCCAGACTGGTGACCACGCGGTGGATGTTGTGGAACGGCCCGCCTTGCTTGTCGTAGCCGACGCCGGAGACCACATCGACCGCGTCCACCAGGACACGCTTGCTGTGCCGGGGGACCCAGTAACTGGTCTTGTTGTTCACCGTGTTGCCGGGCGCGCCGCGGAAGCCGAGCAACTGCCTGGTCGGTTTGCCGTGGTCGCCGATCGCGGAGATGTTCTGGTTGCCGAACCGGTCGAGCTGGTTGGCCCCCATCACCACGTGCCGGGTGCCGTGCGCGACCACGTCGAACACCCTGCGGTACGGCATCCAGCCCTCGACCTGTCCGTCCGGTGTCACCAGGTAGGCCTCGCCGTCGGAGAGCAGCAGGTCCGGCTCGGTCGTCAGCCTGGCCAGCTTCGCGCCGAGACTGGGGACGAGGCCCATGGGACTGGCCAGGATCTCGCCGTCACCGGCGAACAGGTCCGCACACGCGGCGACGCACACCTCGGCCCGTGTTACTGCCATGACCGCACCGCCTCCTGGTAGCCGTGTTCGCCGCCGGTAAGGAACCGGTCGGCGAAGGAATCCCAGTCCGCCTCGGCGTAGAGCCGCTGGAACTTCTCGTCACGGGAGTAGTCCGGCGCGCAACTGGTGAAGTGGGCACCGTAGGGCGTCTCCACCACGCCGTCGACCATCATTCTGTTCAACAGCAAGGTTTGTACCGGGCCGTCGAACGTGTCCACGACCTGCTCGCACGAGACGTACCGGCGCTTGGCGGCCAGGCAGAACAAGTCGTCGAAGTACGGATCCGGGCCGAGGTACTGGGCGTTTCCGTGCCGGTCGGCGCGGTTGAGGTGCACCAGTGCCGCGTCGAGGTGCAATGCGGGCATCGCCACCAGTTCCTCGTCGTCATAGGGCGATCGGACCGTGCGCAACTCCGGATTGGTTCGCATCACGTCCGAGCCGAGCCCGGCGCGGATCGGCAGGAACGGCAGCCGGTGCCCGGCGGCGAGGAGTCCACACTGGAACATTCCTTCGTCGAGTTCGGTCACGTCCAGGTCGCCTGACTGGCGGATCTTCTGGAAGTACGGGTCGTAGGCGACGGTGTCGAGTGAGACGAACCCGAAGACCAGCTTGCGGATCTTTCCGGCGGCGGCGAGCAGGCCGACGTCCGGGCCGCCGTAGGAGACGATCGTCAGGTCCTTCAGCGGGGAGTCCAGTATCGCCCGGACCAGTGCCATGGGTTTGCGGCGCGAGCCCCAGCCGCCGATGCCGACGGTCATCCCGTCGGACAGTTCCGCCACCACGTCGGACGGCGTCATCCGCTTGTCACGCATCTTTCGCTCCGTTGATGAAAGCGTCGCGTGCCTCGTCCGAGGCGCCGGTCAGGTTCAGTTCGAAGGTGAAACCCTGCTCGTAGCGGTAGCTGCGGTGCACCGGCTGCGGATCGATCCCGTTGATCGCTTCCTTGGCGCGCCGGATCACTCGCGTGTCCTTCGCCGCGATCTCGTCGGCCAGTGTTCGTGCGGCCTTGTCGAGCTCGTCGCGCGGCACGACCTCGTAGACCGATCCGTGGTGGTGCAACTGGGCCGCATCGATGTTCCTCGCCGTGTAGTACAGAGTCCGCATCAGGTGCTGGGGGACCAGTCTGGACAGATGCGTCGCTGCGCCGAGTGCGCCTCTGTCTACTTCGGGCAGTCCGAAGTAGGCATCATCGGACGCGATCACGATGTCGCTGTTTCCGACGAGGCCGACGCCGCCGCCGAGACAGAATCCCTGCACCGCCGCGATCACCGGCACAGCGCAGTCGTAGACCGCCGCGAACGCCGCCGCACAGCCACGGTTGGCGCCGATCAACGCGTCGTGGCCTTCTGCGCGTTGCATCTCCTTGATGTCGACGCCCGCGCAGAAACCTCTGCCCTCGGCACGAAGGATCACCACGTGCGTTTCCGGATCCTCGCCTGCCGCGCGGATCGCCGCTGCGAGATCGAACCAGCCCTTGACCGGCGGTGCGTTCACCGGGGGGAAGTCGATGGTGACCTGCGTGACGCCGGGACCCGCCCGGTTGCTGGTGATCCCCATGGACCCTTCTTCCTAACCTAGCGATTGCTTGGTAACTTATCAGGACCTGGAGCCCATGAGAAGGAGTCAGGCGTGGACCTCGCGCTGGACGGGTCGATCGTCCTGGTGACCGGTGGCGGACGCGGGGTCGGACTCGGTATCACACGGGCATTCCAGGCCGCGGGCGCGACCGTGGTCATCTGCGGGCGCACACCACCGGTGGATCCGGTCGCGGACTTCGTCACATGCGACGTCCGCGACGTCGAACAGGTCGACGCCATGGTCACGTCCATCGTCGACCGTTACGGACGACTGGACGTCCTGGTGAACAACGCGGGCGGCGCGCCGGTCGCGGACACCGCCACGGCCTCGCCGCGGTTCCACGAGGCAGTCATCCGCCTCAACCTGGTGGCGCCACTGCTGGTCTCGCAGCGCGTGAACACCGTCATGCAACAGCAGGACAACGGTGGCTCGATCGTGATGATCAGCAGCATCAACGCATCCCGCCCGGCCCCGCAGTCGGTCGCCTACGGCGCCGCCAAGGCGGGGGTGAACAACCTGGCGGCCAGCCTGGCCGCCGAGTGGGCACCCAAGGTCCGGGTCAACTCGCTGGGCGTGGGAATGGTCCGCACCGAGATCACCAGCGAGGCCTTCGCCGACGTCCTCGACGATGCCGCCGCCGCTGTCCCGTTGGGGCGGTTGGCGGAGCCTGCCGAGGTCGGCGCGTGCGCGGTGTTCCTGGCCTCCCCGCTGGCCTCGTACGTCACCGGCGCGACGCTGCTCGTGCACGGCGGGGGTGAGTTGCCGCTCTACTTCAACAGGGAGACGCCTTGAGCAAGCTCTGTTCTGGCCGTGTTGTCATCGTCACGGGCGCGGCGCGCGGTATCGGCCGAGCGCATGCTCTGGCGTTCGCGGCCGAAGGTGCCCACGTCGTCGTGAACGACTACGGCGTCGGACTGGACGGCGCGGGGGCGTCCACCGGGCCTGCCGCCGACGTGGTCGCCGAGATCGAGGCCGCCGGTGGCTCGGCCGTGGCGAACACCGACGACGTGGCCTCGTGGGACGGTGCCGCCCGACTCGTCGAGACGGCCGTGCAGGCGTTCGGTCGGCTGGACGTCCTGGTCAACAACGCGGGTTTCCTGCGTGACCGGATGCTGGTGACCATGTCCGAGGACGAGTGGGACGCGGTCGTCCGCGTGCACCTCAAGGGCCACTTCGCCACTCTGCACCACGCGGCCGCGCATTGGCGCGCGGTGGCCAAGTCCGGTGCGCTCCCGGACGCCCGTGTGATCAACACCAGTTCCGGGGCCGGACTGCTCGGCAGCGTCGGCCAGGGAAACTACAGCGCGGCCAAAGCGGGCATCGTCGGGCTGACCTTGGTGGCATCCGCCGAACTCGCGCGCTACGGCGTGACCGTGAACGCGATCGCGCCCGCCGCCCGTACCCGGATGACCGAGCAGACGTTCGCGTCCACCATGGCGGCCCCGACCGACGGGTTCGACACGATGGCCCCGGAGAACATCTCGCCGCTGGTGGTCTGGCTCGGCAGCACGGAATCCCGTGACATCACCGGCCGAGTGTTCGAAGTAGACGGTGGGCGGATCTGCCTCGCCGAAGGCTGGCACCCCGGACCCACCGCCACCAAACCCACCCGCTGGTCACCAGCCGAGCTCGCCCCCGTGGTCAAAGACCTGCTCGCCCAAGCAAACCACCAACTTCCCCCCTACGGCACCTCGTGAGTGTTTAGTCCGGCACTAACCGGACTAAACACTCACGAGGGTTTACAGGCGTTCGATGATGGTCGCGGTGGCCAATGCGCCACCCGCGCACATCGTGACGAGCGCGCACGTCTCGTCGCGTTGTTCGAGAGCGTGCAGTGCCGTGGTGATCAGGCGGGCTCCGGTGCTGCCGACGGGATGGCCGAGGGCGATCGCGCCGCCGTTGACGTTGACGCGGTCGGTGTTCGGATTGTGCACGCTTGTCCACGACATCACCACCGATGCGAAGGCTTCGTTGACCTCGAACAGGTCCAGGTCGCCGATCTTCATGCCACTGCGTTCGAGCACTCGGGCGGTCGCCTGCACCGGGCCGTCGAGGTGGTAGTACGGCTCGGCGCCGACGAGAGCCTGAGCGACGATGCGGGCGCGGGGCCGCAGTCCCAATGCGCGGGCGCGGTCCTCGTCCATCAGCAGCACGGCCGCTGCGCCGTCGGAGATCTGCGACGACGTGCCCGCCGTGTGCACTCCGCCGTCCATGACTGGTTTCAGGCCGGAGAGGCCTTCCAGTGTCGTGTCGCGCAGGCCTTGGTCCTTGTGGACGTCGCCGACGGGCACGACCTCGGCAGTGAAATGCCCCGAATCCCAGGCATTGCGTGCTTTCGCCTGGGACCACGCACCGAACGCGTCCACGTCCGCGCGGCCGAAGCCCCGCCGGGTGGCGATCCGTTCCGCTGCCTCGTACTGGTTCGGCAGGTCGACGTCCCAGTCGTCGGGGCGCGGTTTTCCCACGTCCACGCCGAGATTCGACCGCAGCGGCACGCGGCTCATCGCCTCGACACCGCAGCCGATTCCGATGTCGATCGCGCCGGTGGCGATGAGTCCGGTGATCAGATGAATGGACTGCTGCGCCGATCCGCACTGGCAGTCCACCGTCATGCACCCCGTGGTGTGCGGCAGACCGGCGTGCAACCAACCCGTGCGGGTGATGTTGTTCGACTGCTCACCCGCCTGGGTGACGCAGCCACCAGCGACCTGTTCTACCAACGCCGGATCGATCCCCGCGCGCTCGACCACCGCGCGCTGAGCCGCGCCGAGCAGCTCCGCCGCGTGCAGCCCGGCCAGCCAACCTCCACGCTTGCCGATCGGTGTCCGCACCGCTTCGACGATCACTGCCTTGCCCACGCCACGCTCCTCCCATGAGGGTTACCGACCTTGAAAGTAGAACACGTTCCTGTCATCAGCAAGACTGATGGCGGCGCAGCTCTTTCGTTGAGTTAACGGTGTATGCTGTAATCGGTCGTAGAACGTGTTCCACGCCGTTGTGGGGGACGACCCGAGGAGGCAAAACGTGGCCGAACCCAGGATCCCCGAAGGCTTCGACTTCACCGATCCCGACGTTTACGCCACGCGGCTCCCGCATGAGGAGTTCGCCGAACTGCGCCAGACCGCCCCGGTGTGGTGGAACGCGACACCGAACCGGGACTGCGGATTCGACGACGACGGTTTCTGGGTGGTCAGCAGGCACCGGGACGTCAAGGAGGTGTCCCGCAACTCGGAGGTCTACTCCGCCAGCGAGAACACCGCGATCATCCGCTTCAACGCCGACATCACCAGGGAGAAGATCGAGGCGCAGCGGCTGATCATGCTGAACATGGACCCGCCGCAGCACACCAAGGTTCGCGCGATCATCCAGCGCGGCTTCACACCCCGCGCGATCAACAGCCTGCGCGACGCGCTCGCCAACCGCGCCGAACGGATCGTGAAGACGGCCGTCACGGAGGGGACCGGCGACTTCGTCCTCGATGTCGCGTGCGAGCTTCCCTTACAGGCCATCGCCGAACTGCTCGGGGTGCCGCAGGACGACCGGCACAAGCTGTTCGACTGGTCGAACCGGATGATCTCCTACGACGACCCGGAAGCGTCCCAACCAGAACTGGCCTCGGCGGAACTACTCGGCTACTCCTGGAACATGGCCGAGGAGCGCAAACGCTGTCCCGCGCACGACATCGTGACCACTTTGGTCAACGCCGACATCGACGGCGCGGGCCTGACCTCCGAGGAGTTCGGCTTCTTCGTTCTGCTGCTCGCGGTGGCGGGCAACGAGACCACGCGCAACGCCATCACCCACGGCATGTACGCGTTCCTGAACAACCCGGAGCAGTGGGAGCGGTTCAAGGCCGAGCGCCCGGCCACCGCCGCCGACGAGATCGTCCGATGGGCCACGCCGGTGATGGTCTTCCAGCGGACGGCCACAGTGGACACCGAGCTGTCCGGCGTCGAGATCAAGGCGGGACAGCGCGTCGGCCTCTTCTACAGCTCGGCGAACTACGACCCCGAGGTGTTCGACGACCCGTACACGTTCGACATCGGCCGCGATCCCAATCCGCACCTCGGGTTCGGCGGTACGGGCGCGCACTACTGCATCGGCGCCAACCTGGCAAGGCTGGAGATCGACCTGATGTTCAACGCGATCGCCGAGCACATGCCGAACATCGCCAAGGCGGCCGACCCGGTGCGGCTGCGCTCAGGGTGGCTGAACGGTTTCAAGGAGTTCCAGGTCACCTACGTGTGATCGGGATTGCCTCTTCGTGTGCCCTCAGGTCCGTTTCGCACGAGTGCCCCGTCAGGGAATCCTGCACCCATGCGAAGGATCCTGCTCGGCATCGCTTGTGGACTGCTGCTGGCCGCGTGCGGCTCTGGTAAGAACACCACCGCACAGCCAACCGCGACCACCACAGCCAGTTCGAAGCCTGCCACTGCGAGTGCGCCTCCTTCGACGACCGCGTCGAAGGGGCCGCTGCAGACCGGCTCGAAGGCCGCGTCCACAGGGGTGCCGAAGGTGGACGACACCTGCGCGCCGTTGGAGATCTGTGGCAGGGCCGAGGTCATCGGCGGACAGACACTGTCGACCGACTTCGCGGCGTTCCGCAGTGAACTGAACAACAAGAGCTGCGCCGACTGGGCAGCCGGTGTGAACGGCAAACTCAACCTGCCCAAGGCGAACAACTCCGAGCGGACGCTGAACTTCTTCACCGAGGACCCGATCGCCTACAGCGGACCGGCGACCTACACGGACGCGGACCTGCTCAAAGAGGCGACACTGCAGGTCAACTCGAAGACCTACACCACGGGCAAGAGCGGACAGTCCGAGATCATCATGGCAGCCAGCGGCAACGGCTCGATCACCCTGACCGACTGGAGCGCGGACGACGGTGACAAGGTGACCGCGAAGATCTACTGGTCCTGCACGGACAGGTGATCCGCGTCAGCTCGGCTTGTTCGCGCTCACTGTCCACATGGCGAAGTACTGCGAACCTCCGCCGTACGCGTGACCCAGGGCGACCCGGGCCCCGTCGACCTGGTGTGCCCCGGCTCGGCCCATCACCTGCATGGCGGCCTCGGCGAACCGGATCATCCCGGACGCTCCGATCGGGTTGGACGACAACACGCCTCCCGACGGGTTGACCGGCAGCAGCCCGCCGATCTCGGTCTCACCGGCCTCGGTGAGCTTCCAGCCGTCCCCGGCCCCGGTGAACCCGAGGTTCTCCAGCCACATCGGCTCGAACCAGGAGAACGGCACGTAGATCTCGGCGGCGTCGACCTGGCCGAGCGGGTCGACGATGCCCGCCTGCTTCCACAGCGCGGCGGCCGCGTCCCGGCCTGCCCTGGGGTTCACCTGGTCGCGTCCGGCGAACGTGGTCGGCTCGGTGCGCATCGCGGTCGCGGTGATCCACGCGGCGCCCGGCCCGGCTGCCTTCTCGTCGGCGATGACCACCGCGCAGGCGCCGTCCGACGACGGGCACGTCTCGTCGTAGCGGATCGGATCCCACAGCATCTTGGACGCCCGCACCGACTCCACGGTGATGTCGGGTTGCTTGAGGTGCGCATGCGGGTTCAACGCCCCGTTGCGCCGGTCCTTGGCCGCCACCATCGCACCGATGTGCTCCGGGGCGCCGGATCGGCGGATGTACGAGCGCACGTGCGGTGCGAAGTAGCCGCCCGCGCCCGCGTGCACCGGCATGGTGAACGGGGTGGGGATGGACAGCGCCCACATGGCGTTGGACTCGGACTGCTTCTCGAAGGCCACCGCGAGCACCCGGCGGTGCACTCCGCTCTGCACCAGGGTCGCGGCCACGTTCGCGGTCGATCCGCCGACGGAACCCGCGGTGTGCACCCGGAGCAGTGGTTTGCCGACCGCGCCGAGGGCGTCGGCGAGGAACAGTTCGGGCATCATCACGCCTTCGAACATGTCCGGTGCCTTGCCCAGCACGACCGCGTCGATGTCCGGCCAGTCCACGTTCGCGTCGGCCAGTGCCCGGTCGATCGCCTCGCGGCACAACCCTGCCATGGACACGTCCAGGCGTTTGGCGGTGTGGTCCGTCTGCCCGGTCCCGATCACCGCGGCCAGCTGTCCGGCCATCAGTCCCGTCCCTCCATCAGGCACACCAGGTTGTGTTGCAGCGCGGGCCCGCTGGTGGCGTGCGCGAGCGCACGGTCCGCCTGCCCGTTGCTGACCTGCCGGGCCGCTTCGCCGATCCGGATCAGCCCGGCGGAGAACATCGGATTGCCGCACAGCGCCCCGCCGGAGGGGTTGACTGTGCACCCGTTGAGCCCGAGTTCGCCGCGGAGCAGCAGTTCCTGGTGCGTGAACGGCGCGTGCAGCTCGGCCACGTCGACCTTGTCGAACCCCGCGTCCCTCGCGGCGGCCACCGTCGACGGTGACGTGGTCAGATCACGTCCACCGAGGTTCGCGGAGTCGACGCGGTGCGCGATGCCGGTGATCCATGCCGGGCGCTCGCACAGTTCCCGCGCCCGGTCCCCGACGGCGAGCACGAGCGCGGCGGCACCGTCGGTGACCGGCGCGCAGTCGTGCCTGCGCAACGGATCCGCCAGGTACGGCTGCGCCAGCAGGTCGTCGGCGGTGAAATCGCCCTTGATCTGCGCCAGCGGGTTCGCCTTCGCGTCGGCGCGGCTGCGGACCGCCACGTCGGCCATCTGCTGCTCGGTCCACTTCCCCTTGTCCAGTCCCGCGCGTGCCTGCAGACCGGCGACGCTGACCGAGTCCGGCCACAGTGGAGCCACGGTGTACGGGTCGAGCTGCATGGTCATCACCCGGCGCAGCCTGCCCGCCGAGGACTTGCCGAATCCGTACACCAGCGCGAGATCCACCTCGCCGGTCTGGATCTTCACCCACGCCTCGTAGCACGCCCACGCGGCGTCGGCCTCCACATGGGACTCGTTGATCGGCGGGAACGCGCCGATGGCGTCGACCGCGGCGATGAACGAGAAAGCACGGCCCGCGATGTAGTCCGACGAGCCGGAGCACCAGAACTCGATGTCCGATTTGGACAGCCCAAGGCCGCCGAGTACCTCGCGGAAGACGGGGACGAGCATCTCGACGCCGTTGGTCGTGCCGTGCGTCTCGCGCACGGCCGGTGCCTGGGCGAAACCGACTACGGCGACATCTCTCACCGGTGCCTCACAGGTGCTGGGAGTAGGTCTCGAACGGCGCGTCGGGGTCGCCGCTCGGCTCGAAGTGGTCGATGTTGGCCAGCGACTGCTGCCACTGCTCGCGCGGCCGCCAGACCGCCTTGACACGCATGCCCATCCGCACGTCCGAGGCTTCGCAGCCGAGGATCAGGTGCTGGAACGCGATGTCGGCGCCGTCGAGCAGGACGTACGCGGCGACGTACGGCGGCGCGATGCGCTGGCCAAGGAACGGGACGTTGACGATGCAGAAGGTGGTGACGGTGCCGTGGTCCGGCAGCTCGACCTCGTCCACTGTGGGCACACCATCGGTCGGGCACGCGCCACGCGGCGGGATGTAGACCTTCCGGCACGCAGGGCAGCGTTGCCCGAGCAGTCGCCCCTCCTGCAAACCGTTGAGGTACCGCGTCTCCTCGGATGACGCGGAGTGCGTGTAGGCCAGCCGGACGGGTGTGGTGACCATGGTGACGGCTTCGCCTTGTCCGGCTTCGGTTTCCCTGGCCTTGGTTTCTTCGGCCTCGCCGGGTTCGAAGCAGGCGATGTCGTGCATGCTGCCGACCGGCTGCGTCGCCCAGCGGACCCGTACGCGCATCCCGGTGTGGATGTCCTCGGCGCTGGGGACGTCGACGGCGTGCAACATCGCGGTGTCCGCTCCGTCGAGTTTGACCAGTGCCCAGGCGAACGGACGCGCCAGTGGCTGGCCTTCGTCGGGTTCGGGGACCCACGTCCAGGTCTGGACCGTGCCCGCGGCGGCGACATCCACCCACTCGGTGAGCTTCCGCGCGGTGACCGGGTCGTACTCGACCGGGGGGACGTGCACGCGGCCGTCGTCGCCCCGGATGCCCTCGATCCGGCGGTCACGCAGGCCGGTGATGAACCTGCCGAGGACCGGGCCAAGTGACCGGGTGTAGTCGAACTCGACGTTGAGCGGCGCGCTGAGCGTGGTCACCCAAGAAGTGAAACACGTTATCGGTCATCTGACAAACACTCACAGCCAAGGCCTTGTCTTGACATGTAACACGTTCTAGATTCGCGGTATGACCGCGATAGGGCTCTGGAACATCGCCGCTGACCTGCCCGATCATCCGGCTGTCATCGACCCGGACGGTGCCGTCGTGACCTACGGCGAGCTGACCGCGCGGGCGGATCGATACGGCCGCGGCCTGCAGGCGCTCGGACTCACACCGGGTGACACGGTGGTGATGGCGTTGCCCAACTCGGCGGACCTGCTGGCGTTGTACTTCGCCGTGCTGCAGACCGGTCTGTACGTGGTACCGGTGAACTGGCACCTGGTCGGCCCCGAGGTCGCGTACATCATCGAGGACAGTGGCGCGAAGGTTTTCATCGCACACTCGCGGTTCACCGACATGGCGATCGAGGCGGGCGGCGCCGTCGACGCGAAGTTCTCGGTCGGCGAGATCCCCGGCTTCGAGCCGTTGGCCTCGCTCGGCGCCACCGCCGCCCCCGGACGTCCCGCCGAGCGGACAGCAGGCGCGCCGATGGTCTACACGTCCGGGACAACCGGACGCCCGAAAGGCGTGCGCCGCCCACTGACCGGCAACGATCCCGACGACGTGCCCCCGGCGTCGATGTGGTTCTTCGGGATCTTCGGCATCAAGCCGTTCGACGACCACGTGCACATCTGCGGATCGCCGCTGTACCACACGGCGGTGCTGAACTTCGCCGGAATCTCACTCCAAATGGGACACACGGTGGTCCTGATGGAGAAGTGGGACCCGGAGGAGATGCTGAGGCTGATCCAGAACCACAAGGTAACCCACAGTCACATGGTCCCGACCCAGTTCCACAGGCTGCTGGCCCTGCCGCAGGACGTGCGATCACGCTACGACGTCTCATCGCTGCGCGTGATGATCCACGGCGCGGCCCCGTGTCCACTGGAGACGAAACGGCGAATGCTCGACTGGTGGGGCCCGGTGGTGGTGGAGTACTACGCGGCCACGGAAGGCGGCGGCACGTCGATCTCGGCACAGGAGTGGCTGCGCAAACCGGGATCAGTCGGCAAAGCGTGGCCAGGCTCGACCGTCCGCGTGCTCGACGATGACGGGAACGACCTGCCAGTCGGTGAACCTGGCCTGGTGTACATGAAGATGGGCGCGTCGACGTTCGAGTACCACAAGGACAAGGCGAAGACGCTGGCCGCACGTGTCGGCGACCTGTTCACCCTCGGCGATGTCGGCCATCTCGACAAGGACGGGTACCTGTACCTGCACGACCGCAAGGCGGACATGATCATCTCGGGTGGGGTGAACATCTATCCCGCGGAGATCGAGGGCGAGCTCGCCATCCATCCCAAGGTCGCGGACATCGCGGTCTTCGGCCTGCCGCACCCGGACTGGGGCGAGGAGATCAAAGCAGTCGTCCAGCCCGCTGCCGGGATAGTCCCCGACGAGTCGCTGACCGGCGAACTGCTGGAGTACGCGCGTTCCCGGCTGGCCAAGTTCAAGCTGCCACGCAGCATCGACTACGTCGACGAGCTGCCCCGCGACCCGAACGGCAAGCTCTACAAGCGAAAGCTCCGCGCTACCTACCTGCCCTAGCGCATCTGAGAACACGCAACCAATGTGGCCTTTGGTGCACTGGCCGCACCCAAGGCGGCCTTTGTTGCGAGGTACAGCGAGTGCAGCGTAGGCAACCAAGGTGGCTTTCGGTGCGGTGGCTGCACCAAAGGCCACCTTCGTTGCATCCCACGTCGTCGGGGCTAGCGGCCTTGGAAGTGGGGAGGGCGTTTCTCGGCGAAGGCGCGCGGGCCTTCCTTCGCGTCGTCGCTGCGGAAGACCTCCATGCCCAGGCGTGCGTCGATCTTGAACGCGTCGTTCTCGGGCATTGCCTCGGTCTCGCGGATTGTTCGCAGGATCGCTTGGACGGCCAGTGGTCCGTTCGCACAGATCAGCTCGGCGAGCTCCAGCGCCTTCGCCAGTGCCGTGCCGTCGGGCACCACGTGGCCGATCAGGCCGATTCGCTGTGCTTCCGCCGCGGTGATGTGGCGGCCTGTCAGCAGGAGGTCGCATGCCACTGTGTACGGGATTTGGCGGGGTAGGCGGACTGCTGAGCCGCCCAGGGGGAAGAGGCCCCATTTTGGTTCCGATACGCCGAACTTCGCGCTCTCGCCCGCCACTCGGATGTCGGTTGCCTGCAGGATCTCGGTTCCGCCTGCGATCGCGGGGCCTTCCACCGCCGCGATCAGGGGCTTGGTCAGCCTTCTGCCCTTCAACAGTGGTTCGATCACCGAGAGGTCCCAGTCCGCCGCCTGCTCGCCAGGGTGACTCGATGTCATCGCCTTCAGGTCCGCGCCCGCGCAGAAGGCCCCGCCCGCCCCGGTCAGGACGCATGCCCTGATCGACTCGTCGTTGTCCACCTCGTCCCAGGCTGTGCGCATGATCGCCATCATCTCCGCGGACAGCGCGTTTCGTGCTTCCGGGCGGTTCATGGTCACGATCAGCACGTGTCCTTGCCGCTCTACCAGGCAGTCCATCGACTTCCCTTCCTGCCGGAACGGGGGATTGTCCAGAACGATAACATGTTCTACTTTGGCTCGGTGACCTTCAACATCGCCGATCTCGTTGAGCACGCCGTCGACGTCGTGCCCGAGCGGATCGCCGCGATCTGCGGCGAGCGCCGGGTCACCTACGCGGAGTTGGAGCAGCGGGCCAATCGTCTCGCGCACCACCTCGCCGCGCAGGGTGTCGGCCAGGGTTCCCATGTGGGTGTCTACTCGCGGAACTCGATCCAGGCCGTGGAGACCATGCTGGCCGCGTACAAACTGCGCGCGGTCGCGGTGAACGTCAACTACCGCTATGTCCCGAGCGAGCTGCGGTACATCTTTGAAGACGCCGACCTCGTCGCGCTTGTGCACGAGCGGCGCGACGCGGCGAAGGTCGCGGCCGCGAGAACGGAGAAATTGAAACACGTTATCGTCGTTGACGACGACTCGGGCGTCGACTACTCCGGCTGCGAGTACGAGACCGCGCTCGGCCAGGGACACCCCGAGCGGGACTTCGAACCGCGCAGCCCGGACGACACCTACATCCTCTACACCGGCGGCACCACGGGAAATCCCAAGGGCGTCGTGTGGCGCCAGGAAGACGTGTGGCGTGTGCTCGGCGGCGGTATCGACTTCATGACCGGTGCCCGGATCGAGGACGAGTGGCAGCAGGCCAACACCGGTCTGCAGTACAGCCTCGTCCGCTTCCCCATCCCGCCGCTGATCCACGGCGCCACCCAGTGGGCGACCTTCCAGAGCCTGTTCTCCGGCGGCACAGTCGTGTTCGTCCCGCAGTTCGACGCGCACGATGTCTGGCGCACCATCGAGAAACACCAGGCGCAGGTCATCATGATCACCGGTGACGCGATGGCACGGCCGATGATCGAGGCGTTGCAGGAGCGCCAGTACGACACGTCCTGCGTGGTCGCGATCGCCAGCACGGCCGCGTTGTTCTCGCCATCGGTCAAGGATCAGTACCTGGCCGCGTTGCCGAACGTGGTGATCACGGACTCGATCGGCTCGTCCGAGGCGGGCTTCTCCGGCCTCAGCATCGTGCAGAAGGGAGTCGAGCACCGCGGCGGCCCCCGCGTCAAGATCGACGCGGACAACACCGTGATCGACGAGAACAACCAGCGGGTCCCGCCGGGTGTGGTCGGCAGGCTCGCGCGTGGCGGGCACATCCCGATGGGCTACTACAAGGACGAGGCCAAGACCAAGGCGTTGTTCGTCGAGGTCGACGGGAAACGCTACGTCGTGCCTGGTGACTTCGCGCGCGTTGAGGAGGACGGCACAGTCACGCTGCTGGGGCGCGGCAACATGTGCGTGAACTCCGGCGGGGAGAAGATCTTCCCGGAGGAGGTCGAGGGCGCGCTGAAATCGCACCCCGACGTGTTCGACGCACTGGTGATCGGTGTGCCGGACGACCGCTTCGGGCAACGCGTCGCCGCGGTCGTGCAGCCAAGGACAGGCAAAGTGCCGACACTGTCCGAACTGGACGCGCACGCCCGCAACGAGATCGCGGGCTACAAGGTGCCGCGCAGTCTGTGGATCGTCGACGAGATCAAACGTTCGCCGAGCGGCAAACCGGACTACCGGTGGGCGTTGGCGCACGCGCAGGAACACGAGGCAACGGAACACACGACGGTAGTGGTGAAATAGTGCGGACTTCGCTGTGTGACACGTTCGGGATCGAGCACCCGATTGTCGGATTCACGCCGTCGGAACATGTGGCGGCCGCGATCAGCCGGGCAGGCGGCCTCGGCGTTCTTGGCTGTGTGCGGTTCAACGACGCGGCCGACCTCGCCAAGGTGCTCGACTGGATGGACGCCAACACCGACGGCAAACCGTACGGTGTGGACATCGTGATGCCCGCGAAGGTCCCGACCGAGGGTGCGGCGCTGGACCTGGACAAGCTGATCCCGCCAGGGCACAAGGATTTCGTCGAGCGGACATTGCAGCGGCTCGGTGTGCCGCCGATCGGTGGCCAGACCCGGGACGGAGTGCTGGGCTGGTTGCATTCGGTCGCCCGCTCACATGTGGACGTCGCGCTCGAACATCCGGTGAAGCTGATCGCGAACGCCCTCGGCTCGCCCCCAGCGGACATCATCGACCGCGCCCACGAACACGGAGTGCTGGTGGCGGCGCTGGCAGGCAAGGCCGAGCACGCGCGCAGGCACGTCGACAACGGCGTCGACATCGTGGTGGCACAAGGCTACGAAGCCGGTGGGCACACCGGTGAGATCGCCACGATGGTGCTTGTGCCGGAGATCGTCGACGCGGTCGACGTCCCCGTGCTCGCGGCTGGCGGGATTGGTAGCGGCCGTCAGGTCGCCGCGGCGATGGCGCTGGGCGCCGACGGTGTGTGGATGGGCTCGTACTGGCTCACCACAGCGGAGTACACCCAGTCACTGGGTGAATCAGCGATGCAACAGGCTTTGCTGGGAGCGTCGTCCAGTGACACGGTCCGGACCCGGATCTACACCGGCAAACCGGCGCGTCTGCTGAAGACGAAGTGGACGGACGCGTGGGCGGCCGACGACGCGCCGGAGCCACTGCCGATGCCGTTGCAGAACCTGTTGGTCGCCGAGGCACACAACCGGATCAACCACGCCAACGACCCCGCAGTGGTCTCGATGCCGGTCGGTCAGATCGTCGGCCGGATGTCGGCGGTCCGGCCGGTCGCCGAGGTGATGGCCGATCTGGTGTCCCAGACGAACGAGACGCTCGCCCGGCTCGGGAGACTGTGAGGCGGGACGAGACCGGCGTTCACGAGGGTGTACTTCGGGGCAGCCGCTGTTCCGACGGCGGCGAACACCCCATTGTTGGTCGGCATGGGACGCCCCACCAAGATCGTTGTCGCTTCGACGCTGGGTTTGACGCACGGCCTCGTGTCCTTGATGTACGCCATGATCGCCCCACTGTTCCGGAACGGGCCGTCGAACGTGAGCGTGCTGCTCCTGCAACTCGTCGTCGGTGTGCTGATCATCGTGGCCAGTGTGTTGATCGTGAAAGGCCGAGGACGGGTGTTCTTCCAGTTGGTCTTCTGGCTCCAGGTGGCGAACGCGGTGGTGTGCGCGCTGGTGGCCTTCCCGGCTGGCCTGGGTGCGCTTCCATTCATGATCCCGTTGCCGCTGACCGGGATGCTGCTGCTGCACCAGCCGGACAGCAAGTGGTACCTCGGAGTTCGCTGATGCGATAGTGGTCGCGACTAGCGCGTGTTTCATATGTCCGGTCGATGAGAGTCGGGATCGGGGCGGTTCCTGGCGTCGCCGCCGCGACGGCGCGAATACTGGTTGTCTTTGGCTGTTGCGGCGGTGGGGTCAGGGACCGCATCCGGCCCGGCTATCGCGATCGGATATATGAAACACGCGCTAGGGGGATTGGATGGTCGACCACTACTCGCGGCCCGGTTCCGCGCTCGCCGCCGTCATCTTCGGTGTGACCTGGGCGGTCATGCAGTTGTTCACGGCGCTGGGGCCTGGCGTGATGCCGGAGTTGCTGCTGCTTGCGCTCGCCCTGTTGCTGGCGATCGGGTCGCTGTTACTGTTCATCGGCGTCACACGTTGGGTCTACGTGGTGGTCGTGGTTGCGGAACTGGTGTTGTCTCTGGCTTACTCCTACGCCACGAGCGCGTACGACTGGGTGGTGGTGATGACGATCGGCCCAGCCGTCGGGCTGGTGTTCGCGCTTGTCCCAGCCACCACCCGGTGGTTGCCGCGCGGGCGCTGACCTGCCCGGAAGGGCATGTTCGGGCAGCCAATCGGCCGCCAAGGGGGTCGAGTTGCCCCAAAACGTCACGAAAACACGGGGGTTGACGACATACTCGGCGACGTCACCCCGGTGCCCCGAGGAGGGCCGCATGTCCAATGAGTACGGCCAGCAACCACAGCATGGCCAGCAGTCACCGGTTCCGGGCTTCGCCCCGCCACCGCAGTCAGGCTACCCGCAGACGCCACCAGGCGGGCAGCCGATGTACCCGGCTCAACAGCAGCCGTATCCCGGTGGGCCGGGTGGCTACGGCCCCGGGTACGGGCAGCAGCCCGGCGTCCGGCCGGGATCGGTCACCGGTGCCGCGGTGCTCGGTTTCATCCAGGCCGGTATCACCCTGATCACCACCGGCATCCTGTTCATCGGGTTGTTCGGCACGGTGTCGGTGCAGGGCGGTGAAGCGGCGCTCGGGTGGTTGATCGCCATCGCGCAGCTCGCCGGTCTGGTTCTGCTGATCTTCGGCGCGGTGCAGCTGATGTCGGGTACGTCCCGTGCGCTGTACCTGGTCGGCGTGATCCTCGAGTTGGTGATCTGCGCCTACTACCTGATCAGCTTCCTGGCCATCGACACCGGCGGCGTGGTCGGCTCCCAGTTCGAGGACATGAAGAACGCCTTGGCGGTGGTCCCGGTCATCTTCGCGATCATGCCGTTGATCGGACTGATCCTCGCGCTGGGACAGGCTACGACCACCTACGTCTCGTCCGCGCGCAACCGCTGACGTCAGGCCGGGTTTGACGCGAGCGCGGCGCCGATCGTCCGCAACTGCGCGGTGGCGCCGCCGAGCGTGAACTCGTTGCGTTTCGCGGCAACGAAATATCGGTGCAACGGGTGATCAGTGTCAATGCCCATGCCTCCGTGCACATGCACGGCGGTGTGGGCCACCCGGTGCCCGGCGTCGGCTGCCCAGAACTTCGCCGCGGCCACTTCGACGTCGGCGGCCAGGCCTTCGCTGACCCGCCATGCCGCCTGCCACAAGGTCAACCGGATCGCCTCGACGTCCACGTAGGCGTCCGCGAGCCGTTGCGCCACGGCCTGGAACGATCCGATCGGCCGGTCGAACTGCACACGTGTCCGTGCGTGCTCGGTGGTCAGTTCCAGCGCGCGTTCGGCGACTCCGAGTTGGTGCGCGCACAGTCCGACGGTCATCCGCGTCAGCAGCCAGTCGAGTACCTCCTGGCCGCCGAGCAGCCGTGCGGAGTCCACTGGTACGTCGTGGAAGTCCAGCCAGGCCTCGCTGTCGTTGTCCACGATCCGCTGTCGCGTGATCGACACTTCGGACGGTTTGACGACGAATACCCGTACACCGTCCGGTGACACCGCCGGGACGAGGATCACCGCGGCCAGTGCCCCCGCCGGTACACAGGACTTGGTGCCGGACAACCGCCATCCGCTGTCGACCGGTTCCGCGTACACCTCGTCGTCGGACAGCGCCGCCGTGTGGATCGCGTCCGGCTCGTCCAGCGAACCGAACCGCGCCAACGCCGACGCGGCGACGACGGACGTCAGATAGGGGACCGGTGCGACCGCGCGGCCCAGCTCGACCAGCACACTGCAGTGTTCGAGCAGCCCGAAGTCGGTGACCGACAGGATCCCTGCCCTGGTCAGTGCGTCCCACAGTTCGGGGTCGAACCGGTCCGTGCCGGACTCGGCCGCTCGCAGGCGCTCGTCGGTCAGCGCGGCCATGATCGACCGGGTGAGCTTGCCGAGTTCGACCTGCGCCTCGGAGAACGAGAAGTCCATCTGTGCCCTTTCAGCGTGCCCACTCAACGTTTGTGCAGCGGCAGTTTCAGCTCGGTGCCCGCGATGATGTCGCGCTGCACCTCGTTGGTCCCGCCACCGAACGTCAGGATCAGCGCACTGCGGTGCAGTCGCTCGATCCGCCCGCCAAGCACCTCCCCGCGCGATCCGGTGCGCACGTAGGCGTTCGTGCCGAGCACCTCCATCAGCAGCCGGTACGCCTCCGTGGCGAACTCGGTGCCGAAGATCTTGGTGGCGGACGCGGCGGCCGGTTTGGGTGAATGCTCGGCGCCCCAGGCGATCCGCCAGTTCGTCAGCTTGAGGAACTCGACTTTCGCGTGCACGCGCGCGAGGTGCAGCTGCACCCATTCCTGGTCGATCACACGCCTGCCGTCGGGCAGTTTTGTGTTCTGCGCCCACTCGACCACGTCCCGCAGCGCGTTGCGGATCGGTGCCGACGAGGTCAGCGCGACCCGCTCGTGGTTGAGCTGGTTGGTGATCAGCGGCCAGCCCTGGTTCTCGGTGCCGACCAGGTTGGTCGCCGGTACCCGCACGTCCTGGTAGTAGGTGGCGCTGGTGGTCACGCCGGACACGGTGTGCACGGGCGTCCACGAGAAGCCTGGCGTGCCGGTCGGCACGATGATCATCGACAGGCCCTTGTGCTTGGCCGCGTCCGGGTCGGTGCGGCAGGCCAGCCAGACGTAGTCGGCGTACTGGATCAGGCTCGTCCACATCTTCTGGCCGTTGATCACGTAGTCCTCGCCGTCGCGCACCGCGCGCGTGCGCAGCGACGCCAGGTCGGTCCCGGCCTCCGGCTCGGAGTAGCCGATCGAGAAGTGCGTCTGCCCGCCCGAGATGCCCGGCAGGTACTGGGCGCGCTGCTCCGGGGTGCCGAACCGCATGATCGTCGGCCCGACGGTGTTGATGGTCAGGAACGGCACCGGCGCGCCCGCGATCGCCGCCTCGTCGTTGAAGATGAGCTGGTCCATGGGGGACCGGCCCTGGCCGCCGTACTCGGCAGGCCAGCCAAGCGCCAGCCACCCGTCCTGGCCCATCTGACGGACCACCTCTTTGTACGCGGCCCCGTCGCCGTACTCACCGCCGTCGGTCGCGAGCGCCTGCCTGCGTTCCGGCGTCATCAACGCCGAGAAGTACTCGCGCAGCTCGCGGCGCAGTTCCTCCTGCTCGGGCGTGTAGGTGATCCGCATCCGACCTCCAGGAGTGAAACACGTTCTAGTTCACCATAGCCCGCTCACGGCTTGGTGACCAAGTGGCGACATCGGCGTCACTTCGCCTGTGGCGCTGTCGTTGAACGGGGTGAGCAGGTTGGCACTCATTTTAGAACCTGTTCCTGTACTTACTGCAATTTGCCTGGTTGACGGCCTTGTCACGTCTGAGAACCTATTCTAGTGTGAGCTGCGACGCAGCAGCGCTCGATGAGGAGTGAGCCCGTGAAGGCACTGGACGGGAAGGTCGCGGTGGTCACCGGCGCCGCGGCGGGGCTCGGCCGCGCCGAGGCGATCGCGCTGGCCATGGCGGGCGCGGACGTCGTGCTCGGCGACGTCACCGAGAACGACGTCGTCGCCGAGATCGAGGAACTCGGCGGCAAGGCCATGTTCGTCAAGGGTGACGTGTCCGAACGAGACACCGCGGACGCGTTGACCGGCACCGCGATCGACCGGTTCGGCGGGCTGCACGTCCTGGTCAACAACGCGGGCGTGCTCCGCGACCGGATGCTGTTCAGCATGTCCGACGAGGAATGGGACCTCGTCGTCAAGGTGCACCTGCGAGGGCATTTCCTGCTGTCGCGCAACGCCGCCGCGTACTGGCGAGCGCAGTCCAAAGAGGCCGGTGGGCCGGTGTACGCACGGATCGTCAACACCTCGTCCGAGGCGTTCCTGCTCGGTTCCGGAGGCCAGCCCAACTATGCCGCCGCCAAGGCGGGGATTACCGCGTTGACCCTGACCAGCGCGCGGTCGTTGGGCAAATACGGGGTCCGGGCGAACGCGATCTGCCCGCGTGCCCGGACCTCGATGACCGTGGACGTGTTCGGTGAGGCACCGGCGGGCGACGACCCGCTGGCGCCCGAGCACGTCGGCGAGTTCGTGGCCCACCTGGCGAGCCCGGCCGCGGACAGGATCAGCGGCCAGGTGTTCGTCGTGCACGGCGGGACGGTCGCGCTGATGGCCGCGCCCACCGTCGAGCAGACGTTCACCAGCTTCGACGACCTCACCAACGCCTTCGACACGCGTGACCCGAACAAAACCTTCGCGTGCACCGAAACGATGTCACTGTCCTAGAAGGAGTGTCATGACGCTCAGCATGCTCGCGCACCGCGACGACGTGGGCCTCAAGGACGGGCTGCTGCTGGTCGGCGGACAGTGGCGGGCCGGTGGCGACGGTGCCACGTGGACACACCGGCACCCCGCGACCAACGAGGAGATCGGCTCGTTCCCGATCGCCACAGCCGAGGACGTCGACGCCGCCGTGAAGGCCGCGCGGCAGGCCTTCGACGAAGGCCCATGGCCCCGCGCCACGGTCAGCGAACGAATCCGCGTGCTGCACAGGTTCAGCGCGCTGCTGCGGGAGAACAACGACGACCTGCTCTCCCGGCTGGCGCTGGACAACGGCGTCCCCAAGACGTTCGGCAACATCTACGCGGCCAGCGTCACCGTCGCCGCGGACGTCTTCGACCACCACGCGGGGTGGATCGACAAGGCGGGCGGCGAGACGTTCCCCGGCTACCAGGGTGGCGAGAAGCTCGCCGTGACCTTCCGCGAGCCGGTCGGCGTGGTCGCCGCGATCCTGCCGTGGAACGCGCCTTTCCTGCTGTTCGCGCAGAAACTCGGCCCCGCGTTGGCCGCCGGGTGCACCGTCGTGCTCAAACCGTCGGAATACGCGAGCTTCTCCGTGCTCAGGATGGTCGAGCTGTTGCTGGACGCCGGATTGCCCGAGGGCGTGGTCAACGTCGTGACCGGGCCCGGCGACCCGACCGGCGAGGCACTGATCACGCACCCGCTGGTCGACAAGATCAGCTTCACCGGCAGCCGCACGGTCGGCAAGCGGATCGTCGAGGCGTCGGCGGGCACGTTCAAGCGCGTTTCCATGGAACTGGGCGGCAAGAGCCCGGCGATCGTGTTCCCGGACGCGGAGGTGCCGCTGGCGGCTGCGACTGCGATGGGCATGGTCACGATGGGCCTGTCCGGCCAGGCCTGCGTCGCGCAAAGCCGGGCACTGGTCCACCGGGACGTCTACGACGAGTTCCTCACCGTCGCGCAGGGCGTTGCCGGGTACATGTCCTACGGCGACCCGTTCGATCCCGGTGTGCTCGCCAGCCCGTTGATCAACGAGCGGCAGCTCGACCGCGTGCTCGGTTACATCCACAAAGGACAGGAAGAGGGTGCGCGGCTCGTCATGGGTGGCAACCGGCTGGATGGCGACTTCGGCAACGGCAACTTCGTCGCGCCCGCCCTGTTCGCGGACGTCGACAACACGATGACCATCGCGCGGGAGGAGATCTTCGGCCCGGTCCTCGCGGTCGTGCCGTTCTCCGACGAGGACGAAGCGGTCCGGCTGGCCAACGACACCGAGTACGGCCTCGGCGCGGGCGTGTACACCAAGGACGTCCGGCAGGCGTTCCGCGTGTCGAAACGGCTGCGCGCCGGTTCCATCGGCATCAACGGCTTCCAGGTCGAACCGCACCTGCCGTTCGGCGGCTACCGGCAGTCCGGCATCGGCAGGGAGGGCGGCCGCGCCGCCTACGAGGCCTACACCGAGCTGAAGTCCGTGATGATGCCGCTGACCGAGGCGATGATGTGATGGGCCGCCTCGCCGGGAAAGTCGCACTGATCACCGGGGCCGCGCGCGGCCAGGGAGCCGCCGTGGCCCGGCGGTTCGTCGAGGAGGGCGCGCGGGTCACCATCACCGACGTCCTCGACGAGCAGGGCAAGGAACTCGCCGCCGAACTCGGCGACGCGGTGGTGTACCAACACATGGACGTGACGTCCGAAGGGGACTGGAGCGCCGCGGTCGAGCGGACGCTCGTCGAGTTCGGCGGACTGAACGTGTTGGTGAACAACGCCGGAATACTGCACCTGAAGTCCATTGTCGACACGACGGTCGACGAGTACGAACGGGTGATCAAGGTCAATCAGCTCGGTACGTTCCTCGGTATGCGCGCGGTGATCCCCGCGTTGACCGACGCCGGGGGCGGCTCGATCATCAACGTGTCGTCGGTGGAGGGACTCGGCGGCATGGCGTTCCTGATCGCCTACACCGCCAGCAAGTTCGCTGTGCGGGGAATGACGAAGGCGGCAGCCGTGGAACTCGGCCACCTGAACATCCGGGTGAACTCCGTTCACCCGGGTGTGATCGACACCCAGATGGTGCGGGAGGCCGTCAGCGGCGTGGAAGTCGATGTGTCCAGGGTGGGCAAGCGAGTACCGTTGCGCCGGTGCGGACAACCCGAGGAGATCGCCGACCTGCAGGTGTTCCTGGCCAGCGACGAGAGTTCGTACTCCACTGGAGCGGAATTCGTCGCCGACGGTGGCGCGACGGCCACCCACTCTCTACTTTGACAACACCATGACTCCCCCCACCACGAAGAGGTCGAAGACACCAGGTGTGGCCGCGCTGCGCCAGGTTGGCCGGATCTCGACGCTCGCATGGGAGGTGCTGCGGTCGATCCCGAAGCGGCCCTTCCAGTTCCGCGAGTTCATCCAGCAGTGCTGGTTCTTCGCCAGTGTCACGATCCTGCCGACGGCACTGGTCGCGATCCCGTTCGGCGCGGTGATCGCGCTGCAACTCGGTTCGTTGACGCAGCAGATCGGTGCGCAGTCGTTCACCGGCGCGGCCAGCGCACTGGCGATCGTCCAACAGGCGAGCCCGCTGATCACGGCGCTGCTGGTGGCGGGCGCAGGCGGGTCGGCGGTCTGCGCGGACATCGGCGCCCGCAAGATCCGCGAGGAGATCGACGCGCTGGAAGTGCTCGGCGTGTCACCCGTGCAGCGTCTGATCGTGCCGAGGGTGCTGGCCGCGATGGTGGTGGCCGTGCTGCTCAACGGCCTGGTCAGCGTGGTCGGCACGATGGGCGGCTACTTCTTCAACGTGATCATGCAGGGCGGCACACCGGGCGCGTATCTCGCCAGCTTCAACGCGCTCGCACAACTGCCGGACCTCTGGATCAGCGAGATCAAGGCGCTGCTGTACGGGTTCGTCGCCGGTGTCATCGCGGCCTACCGGGGGCTCAACCCGGCGGCCGGGCCGAAAGGCGTCGGTGACGCCGTCAACCAGGCCGTGGTGATCACGTTCCTGTTGCTGTTCCTGATCAACGTCGTGCTGACCGGAATCTACCTGCGGATCGTGCCGCCGAAGGGCTTCTGATGACGGCAGTGCGACCACGGGACCAGGAGCCGCGCGGAGCGATCCTCGACATCGCCGCGCGGCCGTTCGACGGGCTTGAGCGCCTGGGCAGGCAGTTGTCCTTCTACACCAGGGCGTTGCTGTGGGCGCCGCGCACGCTGCGGCGCTACTCCAGGGAGGTCCTGCGCCTGCTGACCGAGGTCAGCTTCGGCACCGGCGCGCTGGCGGTCATCGGCGGCACGCTCGGCGTGATGATCGGGATGACGCTGTTCACCGGCACGATCGTCGGACTGCAGGGCTATTCGTCGCTCAACCAGCTGGGAACCGGCGCGCTGACCGGCTTCCTGTCGGCGTACTTCAACACCCGTGAGGTCGCGCCGCTCTCCGCGGGGCTGGCGTTGTCGGCGACGGTCGGCTGCGGGTTCACCGCGCAGCTGGGCGCGATGCGGATCTCCGAGGAGATCGACGCGCTCGAGACGATGGCCGTGCCCAGCATGCCCTACCTGGTGACCACCAGGGTGCTCGCCGGGATCGCCGCGGTGATCCCGCTGTACGCGGTCGGCCTGCTGTCGTCCTATCTGGCCTCCCGCGCCGTGACCGTCTACTTCTACGGCCAGTCCGCGGGCACCTACGACCACTACTTCCACCTGTTCCTGCCGCCCGAGGACGTGCTCTGGTCGTTCCTCAAGGTGATCGTGTTCAGCGTGGTCGTGATCCTGACGCACTGCTACTACGGCTACACCGCGTCCGGCGGACCGGCCGGGGTCGGCATCGCGGTCGGCCGCGCGGTGCGCGCCGCGATCGTCATGCTGTCCATCTTGGACTTCTTCCTCAGCCTGGCGATCTGGGGATCGACGACGACCGTACGGATATCCGGATGATGGCCCGGCTGCGTTACCACCTGCTGGGGCTGGTGTTCCTGGTGATCATCGCGCTGTTCCTCGCGCTGACCATTGCCGGGTACCGCAAGGCCTTCACACCGGTGGTGACGGTCAGCCTGAACACCGACAACGTCGGCAACCAGATGCGCGAGGGCGCGGACGTCAAGGTCCGCGGCATGATTGTCGGCGAGGTCCGCACGATCCGGGCGATGGGCGACCACGCCGAGCTGGGGCTGGCGCTGCAGCCGGACAAGATCGACGTGATCCCCGCGAACGTCTCCGCCCGCCTGCTGCCCAAGACGCTGTTCGGTGAGCGCTATGTCGCTCTGCAGGTGCCGACGCAGCCCGAGGCCAAGCGCTTGGTCGAGGGCTCGGTCATCCCGCAGGACCGCAGCTCGTCGGCGATCGAGCTGGAACGCGTGCTGAACAACGTACTGCCGGTGCTGCAGGCCGTGCAGCCGGAGAAGCTGGCGATGACGCTGAACTCGATCTCCACCGCGCTGCAGGGCCGCGGCGAGCAGCTCGGCCGGACACTGGTCCAGCTCAACGACTACCTCAAGCAGATCAACCCGTCGCTGCCCGACCTGACCGCCGACATCCAAGCGCTTGCTTCGGTTTCCGGAACCGTCAACCAGGCCGCGCCGGACCTGCTGCAGGCGCTGTCGGACCTGACCACCACGACGAGAACGATCGTGGACGAGCAGGCGAACCTGCGTGAGCTGTTCGGCTCGGTCACCAACGCGTCGGTCGACCTCGGCAACTTCGTCCAGGTCAACAAGAACAACCTGATCAACCTGGTGGTCACGTCCCGTCCCACGCTCGACGTGCTGGCCAGGTACGCGCCGGAGTACCCGTGCATGCTCGGCCAGATCGCCGACCGCGTGCCCGCGGCCGAGGCGGCGTTCGGCAAGGGCCAGCCGCACCCGAACATGATGCGCGTGACGCTGGAGTTCACCGGCAACCGCGGCAAGTACCTGCCCGGCGTGGACACTCCGCGCTTCGACGACAAGCGCGGCCCACGCTGCTACGAACAGGTCAAGCTGCCCGCGGTGTTCCCGCAGTACCCGCCGGGCGGGCCGATCAGGGACGGGTCGGTGAAGCCACCACCGCCGAAGAACTCCGCCGCGACGGGGATCATCCCCGGGTCGACCTCGCCGCAGGCAGCCGGTGTGGAGAACACACCGCAGGAGCTGGACATGGTGACAGTGCTGCTGGCACAGAAGGTGCACATGAGCCCGCAGGACGTGCCCCGGTGGACCAGTTTCCTGATGGCGCCGGTGTACCGGGGAGCGGAGGTGACTGTCGAATGAGGAACGTCGCCGGGCCGATCATCAAGATGGCCGTGTTCGCGGTCGTCACCATCACGTTGACCGCGCTGCTCGGTGCCACGATCGCGAACAGCAACTTCGGCACGACGTCGGCCTACCGCGCCCGGTTCGCCGACGCGTCCGGCCTGAAGGCCGGTGACGACGTGCGGATCCTCGGGGTGAAGGTGGGAACGGTCGACTCGCTGTCGGTCGTCGACGACAAGTACGCGGAGGTCCGGTTCGACATCGACGCGGGCAGGCGGCTGCCCGCATCGGCCACCGCGACGATCAAGTTCCGCAACCTGGTCGGCCAGCGGTACCTGGCGCTCGGCACCGGAACCGGCAGCTCCGCCCTGCTGGCCCCGGGCGGCACGATCCCGGTCGAACGCACCAAACCGGCATTGAACCTGACCGTGCTGTTCAACGGGTTCCAGCCGTTGTTCCAGGCGCTGAAACCCGAGGACGTCAACAAGCTCGCCTTCGAGATCATCCAGGTCCTGCAGGGCGAGGGCGGAACGGTGGACGCGATCCTGCGGCACACCGCGACGCTGACGTCCACCATCGCGGGCCGTGACAAGGTGATCGGCGACCTGGTCGACAACCTCAACAACGTCCTCACCACGGTCAACGGCCGAACAGACCAGGTATCGGACCTGATACTGAGCCTGCAACAACTCGTGTCGGGCCTGTCCGCGGACCGCCAGCCGATCGGTGAGGCTGTGTCCGCGCTCGGCGCGCTCACCGACACCACAGCGGGGCTGCTGAGCCAGGCGAGGCCCTCGCTCAAGCAGGACATCGGACTGCTCGGCTCGCTGTCGGAGAACCTGAACAAACAGGAGCCACTGCTCGACGGAATGCTCAAGGGCCTGGAGAACCGCGCCGACACCTTCACCCGTACGGTCAGCTACGGCAGCTGGCTGAACTTCTACCTGTGCCGGATGTCCGGCACCGTCGGCATCGCCGGGCTGAACCTGCAGATGTCGCTGCTGCCCGTGCCGACGACCCAGATGCCGGAGAGGTGCGGCCAGTGAAGCCTCTCAAGGAACGCAACCAGGCGACCGTCGGCGCCGCGACACTGGCGCTGATCGTGTTGTCCTCCCTGGCGGTGTTCTTCTCCGACGACCTGCCGATCATCGGCACCGGCACGACGTACTCCGCGTACTTCAGCGAGGCGGCGGGGCTCGCCGACAGCAACGAGGTGCAGATCGCGGGTGTGAAGGTCGGCGAAGTGTCCACAGTGGTGCTCGCGGGCAACCAGGTCCGGGTGCGGTTCAAGGTCCGCGACGTCCGGCTCGGCGACCAGACGAAGGCGGCGATCGGCATCAAGACCCTGCTCGGCGAGAAGTACCTCTCGCTGGAACCGGGCGGCACCGGCGCGCAGGACCCGGGCGAGACCATTCCCCGCACGCGCACCACCACACCGTTCGACGTGAACACCGCGCTGGGCGAGCTGAGCAAGACCGTGGACAACCTCGACACGACGAAGCTGGCGGAGAGCTTCAAGGCGGTCTCCGACACGTTCAAGGACACACCGGAGCACATGCGCGGCGCGCTCGACGGTCTGTCGGCGTTGTCGAAGACGATCTCCACACGCGACAAGGCGCTCGCGGAGCTGCTCGCCAACACCGGCAAGGTCTCCGGCACGCTGGCCGCCCGCAACGACCAGATCGTCAAGCTGATCACCGACGGAAACCTTCTGCTCGCCGAGATCCAGCGCCGCAAGGACGCGATCAACCAGCTGCTCAGGGGAACACGCGACCTGGCCAACGAGCTGCGCGGCCTGGTCGACGACAACCGGACCCAGCTCAAACCCACCCTGCAACAGCTGGAGAAGGTGACAGCGATGTTGCAACGCAACCAGGACAACCTGAGCCGTGGGCTCGCCGCGCTCGCTCCGTTCGTCCGGATCTCCACCAACACCACCGCCAACGGCCGCTGGTTCGAGGGCTACCTGTGCGGGCTGCTGCCGCCGTACATCAACCTCGGGCCCGGCAAGACGAACGGACTGACGATCAACCCGGACGGCTGCCTGCCGCCGATCTCCGGAGGTGGCCGATGACACTGCGGACCCAGCGTCAGCTCGACGCCGCCAGGGTGGTCGCGATCGCCTGTGTGCTCGGCCTGGTCCTGGCAGGCGGGATCTGGTGGCTGCTGCGGGCACCGAGCGGGATGCGCGTGACGGCGTACTTCGACAAGACGGTCGGCGTGTACTCGGGGTCGGCGGTCCGCGTGCTCGGCGTCCCGGTTGGCGAGATCGTCGACGTCCAGCCGCAGGGCGAGCAGGTCAAGGTCGAGATGCTGCTGGACTCCGGCATCCAGGTGCCCGCGTCGGCGAAAGCGGTCATCGTCGCGCCCTCGCTGGTCAGCGACCGGTACGTGCAGCTGGCGCCCGCCTACACCGACGGCCCGACGATGGCGTCCGGCGCGGTCATCCAGCGCGCCGACACCGCCATGCCGGTCGAACTGGACGACCTCTACGCCAGCGTGAACAAGCTGAGCACGGACCTCGGGCCCAACGGCGCCAACAAGGACGGTGCCGTCTCCGACCTGCTGGACACGCTGGCGGGAACGCTGAAAGGCAACGGGCAGAACCTCAACAACACGGTCCGGCAACTCGCGGCGGCCGCGAACACGCTCGCAGGCTCCAAGGAGAACCTGTTCGCCACCGTGGACAATCTCAGCAAGTTCACCAAGGCACTGGCCGACAACGACAAAGCCGTGCACGAGTTCTACGGGCGGCTCGCCGACGTCAGCACGTTCCTCGCCGACGACCGTGAGGAGGTCGGCGAGGCGCTGAGTTCGCTCGCGGTCTCGCTCGGCGAGGTGAAGTCGTTCGTCGCGGAGAACAAGGACCTACTGGCGTCCAATGTGGAGAAACTGACCGGGGTGACCAAGGCGCTGGTCGACCAGCGCGGCGCGATCGCCGAGATCCTGGACGTGGCCCCGGTCGGCGCCACCAACCTGATCAACTCCTACGACGCGGCGTCGGGCTCGATCGGTGTCCGCGCGGACCTCAACGAGTTCACCCACCCGCCGATCCTGATGGTGTGCCGCCTGATCGAACAGGGCACGCCGAAGGCGATCCCCGCGACGCTGAGCGACGTCTGCAAATCGTTGGCGCCTGTGCTGGACGGCACGCTGAAGCTGCCGACCGTCGCGGAAACGCTGACCGCGCTGCAGAACGGGACGCTGCCGCCGCTTCCGGTGCCGTTGCTTGAGGTGTTGCGCAAATGAGACGCCTCGGCGTGGTTCTGGTCGCTCTCGTGCTCGCGGGTTGTACCGAGGGCGGGTTCGGCGGGCTGTACAACACCCCGCTGCCGGGCGGCGCGGATGTCGGGGACCACCCCTTCCAGGTCACCGCGCAGTTCGGGGACGTGCTGGATCTCGTCCCGCAGGCCAGTGTGAAGGTCAACGACGTGTCCGTCGGCCGGGTCTCGAAGATCGAGCTCACTGCGGACAACAAGATGGCGCTGGTGACGCTCGTGGTCAACGGCTCGGTGGCGCTGCCGTCGAACGCCGGTGCCGAGCTGCGCCAGTCGAGCCTGCTCGGCGAGAAGTACGTCCAGCTGCGCCAGCCCGTCGGCGAACCGCCACAGGGCCAGTTGACCGACGGCGCGGTCGTCCCGCTGGCCAGGACGAACCGCAATCCCGAGGTCGAAGAGGTCCTGGGCGCGCTGTCGATGCTGCTCAACGGCGGCGGCGTGGAACAGCTGCGGACCATCGTCGGCGAGCTGAACAACGCGCTCTCGGGCAACGAGACACAGATCCGCGAGCTGCTGACCAACGTGAAGACGCTGGTGTCGACATTGGACGGTCAACGCGACAACATCGTGCGGGCGATCGATGGTCTGGCCAAGCTGTCGGGCACGCTCGTCGGGCAGACCGGCAACCTCACCAACGCGCTGGACAACCTGTCGCCCGGGTTGAAGGTCCTCGAACAGCAACGCGGGCAGCTGACCGGCATGCTCACCGCGCTGGACACGTTGTCGGACGTCGCCGTGGACACGGTGAACCGCAGCAAGACCGATCTGATCGCGGACCTCAAGCTGCTCGAACCGACGCTGCGCAAACTCGTCGAGACCGGGGACAAGCTCCCGGTCGCACTGGACTACCTGGTCACCTACCCGTACCCGTCCTACGCGGTCAACGCCGTGCGCGGGGACTACTTCAACGTGGACGCGAAGCTCAGCCTCGACTTCACCGAGATGATCAACAACCTGTCCAACTCGGGGCAGACCCTGCTGGCGCCACCTGGCAAGCCGTATGGTGACAACACCGGCCCGCTGCCGTTGCCGATTCCCGTGCCGATCATCCCGGATCTGATCCCCAAGAACGCTACGCCACAACCAGGTCAGGGCGGCGTGCTCGGCGGGTTGCTCGGGACGCTGCTGGGAGGTGGATGATGCTCACCAGGGGCGTCAGGTTCAGGATCATCGCGTTCGTCATGATCGCCGTGGTGGCCGTGACGTACGCCGGAGCCCGGTATGCGGGGCTGGACCGGTTGTTCGGCGCCAGCGGGTATGTGGTGACCGTGCAGTTGCCCGACTCGGGCGGGATCTTCACCAACGCCGAGGTCACCTACCGTGGTGTGACCGTGGGACGGGTCGGCGAGTTGCACCTGGTCGACCGTGGTGTGAACGTCGACCTGGTGCTGGAGTCCGGGAGCACGATCCCCGCGGACACCAAGGCCGTGGTGGCCAACCGGTCCGCGATCGGCGAACAGTACGTCGACCTGCGACCCACTCGCGACGGTGAGCCGTACCTGGCCAACGGGTCGGTGATTGCCCAGGACCGCACGAGCATCCCACCTGCGACCGACACCATGCTGTCCAATCTGGACAGTCTGGTGCGGAGTGTGCCGGTGGACTCGCTGCGGACCGTGGTCGACGAGTTGAACACCGCCTTCGCCGGGACGGGCAAGGACCTGCAGTCGCTGTTGGACTCGGCTGGGCAGTTCACGGCCACCGCGACCCAGCATCTGCCCCAGACGACCAGCCTGCTCAGCACCGGCCGGACAGTGCTGGAACGCCAGCAGGCCGACGCCCAGAAGCTGATCGCGTTCAGCTCGGGCCTGCGCAAGCTCTCCGAGCAGCTCAAGACCTCGGATCCGGACCTGCGCAAGCTGATCGAGGTCACCCCTGGCGTGGCCAACCAGGTGGTGGACGTGCTGCGCACGTCAGGGCCGGACCTGGGGGTGGTGTTCGCGAACCTGCTGACCACCACGACGATCACGACAAGCCGGACAGCTGCGATCGAGCAGTTCATGGTCGCCTACCCGGTGATTTCCGCGTTCACCCCGAGCACAGCCCCGGACGGAACCGGACACCTCGGCATCATGCTCAACTTCTTCGACCCACCGCCGTGTGTGAAGGGCTACGAGGGGACCAAGCAGCGCAACGCCAGCCAGACCGACCCCGTTCCGGTGAATCGCAACGCCTACTGCGCCGAGCCACCGAACAGCCCGATCGGCGTGCGCGGCTCGCAGAACGCGCCGTTCGCCGGTGTCCCCAAGCAGGTTTCGCCAGGGGGAACGCCCACCACGGCGCCTCGGCTGCCTGGGGTGCTCGGTCTCAACCGGGGTGGGGCCGGTTTGCAGAACATCGGCCAGGCGCTAGGTTTGCCCGGGTGATCGGTCGAATCCTTGCTGTGGTGGCGGTGCTCGCTGTCGCGGCCGCCGGTTTCACGGGCTGGCGCTGGTGGCACTCGGCGAACAGCGCGGACGCGGACCTGGCGGCGCAGCGGGACAACGTGCTCGCGGTGGGCGAACGCCAGGTGGTCGAGCTGAACACAGTGGACTACCAACGACTGGACGCCGACTTCGACCGCTGGCGTGAGGCGGCGACAGGCCCGTTGCTGGACAGGCTCCAACGCAACAGGGAAGCCGACCGGCAGACCGCGTTGACCTCGAAAACGGTTGCCAGCGCACAGGTTGTGAGCGCGGCCGTGACAAGCATCAACACCTACAACGGGACAGCGAATGTGATCGCTGCGGTGGCGGTGTCGGTGAGCCAGAACGGCGCTCAGCCGGTCGCCAGTGTCAGTCGTTGGGACTTGGACCTGATCAGGACCGCCACTGGGTGGAAGGTCGCTTCGCTTGAGGTGGTCGGGACGTGAAACCGACTGCTTCGGGTGTGTTCGCTGGTGTGATTGTGCTGTGCGTGTGTTTGACCGTCTGGTTCACGATGGCACGTCCACGTGGGCCGGAGAACGTCGCGCTGGTGGACGTGGGCGCGACCAACGCCGTGACGGATCAGGTCGGGCGGGCTCTGCGGACAGTGTTCTCCTACGACCCGAGTCAGATGGACCGGACGTCCGTTGCCGCTCAGGACGTGTTGGTTGGCGCGGCGATCGAGCAGTACAACTCGCAGTTCCAGCAGGCCAAGAAGGAGGCCACGGAGAACAAGCAGGTGCTGACGACGGCGGTCAGGTCCATTGGTGTGATGGATCTGCGGCCCGATTCGGCACGGCTGCTGGTGTTCGTGGACCGCCAGCTTGTGAAGGGGGACAAGCACGAGTCCGGTGTGGGGCAGTTGCTGGTGAGTGCGGTGAAGGCCGGGGAGGTCTGGAAGATCAGCGACATCCGGTTCCTCTGAGAAACGTGGTCACCGTCGGTCGAAGAGGCTCAGGAGCAACGCTTCGCGTAGTTCCAGTGCGGGCTGTTCCGGTGCCTCATGGGAGATCCCCCACCACACGCCGAGTTGTCCGTGCAGGCCGGACCACAGCAGGTGCGCCGTGAAGTCATGCGGGGTTGCCTTGCCCGCGTCCGCCAGGTAGTCGCCCACCACCTGTTTCCAGACCTCCAGCACGCGGCCGAACGAGTCGTATACCTGTGAGCCTTCCACGGACAGCATTGGTCCGATGTGGAACATGAACTGGTAGCGCTGCCGCTGCTGCGTCGCGAACCGCCAGTAGAGGTCGATCGCGGCCGTCAGCGCGGACCAGGGATCCGGGGCCGACTGGGCCGCGGCGGACATCGCTTCGGCCAGCTCGGCGTGCAGCTCGTCCAGCACGGTCGCCATGAGCTCGGCCTTGTCGCGGAAGTGCTTGTACACCGACGGTGCGGCGATACCGGTCTCCCTGGCGATGGCGCGCAGGCTGATCTCCTCCGGTGCACCACCCTCCCTGAGCAGGCGCCTCGCCGCCGCGAGGATCTCCGCGCGCAAGCGCTGTCCCTCGCCCCAGCGGTTGGGAGTCCGTCCCTCGGCGCTGGTCCGGTCCGTCGTCATCGCTGTCCTTTTTAGATGTCTCCCTGATCACAAGGAGTGGTCGAATCATTGCCTGGCGTCATCGATCACCTTACACTGTGAGCCAAGTTGGCTAACGGTGTTAGTCGAATCGTGGAGGTGATCGAAGATGTCCACGGATGACCGGCAGGAGCGGCGCTTCGCCGAGTTGTGTGCCACTGACCAGCAGGTCCGCGCTGCCATACCGTTGGCTGACGTCAGTGCGGCGATCCATCAGCCCGACCTGTCGCTGCACCAGATCGTGGCCACCGTGATGACCGGATACGCGGACCGGCCCGCACTGGCGGCTCGCGCGTGGGACGTGACCGCCGACCCCGTGACCGGCCGTGCGGGGTCGCGGCTGTTGCCGCGTTACGACACGATCAGCTACCGCGAACTGTGGGACCGGGCGGGCGCGGTCGCGGCCGACTGGTACCACGATCCGCACACACCGTTGCGCGGCAACGAGTTCGTCTGCACCCTCGGTTTCACCAGCCCGGACTACATGACCATCGACCTGGCCTGCGTACGGCTTGGCGCAGTCACCGTGCCGTTGCAGCACAGCGCGTCCGTCGACCACCTGGCACCGATCGTCGCCGAGGTCGAGCCACGCCTGCTGGCCACCAGCCTTGAGCAACTGCCCATCGCGGTCGACTGCGCACTGGCCAGCACAACGGTGCGCCGTGTTGTCGTGTTCGACTACCACCCCGAGATCGACGACCACCGTGAGGCGCTGGAGACCGCCCGGCTGCGGTTGACCGAGTCCGGTCGACCGATCACGCTCACCACGCTGGCGGCCGCGCTCGAGCGTGACCGCACCCTGCCACCCGCGCCTGTGCCGACACCGGGCGACGACCAGCTTGCGTTGATCATCTACACCTCTGGCAGCACAGGTACGCCCAAGGGAGCGATGTTCTCTCAGCGCAGGGTGGCCAGCATGTGGCTTGGCGGCATGATCCCGGTGGTAGCGGGCCAGCCTTCACTGAACATCAACTACATGCCTATGAGCCACGTCGCCGGGCGGGGCACCCTCACCGCGACGCTCAGCACGGGAGGCACCTGCTACTTCACCGCACGGAGCGACCTGTCCACGTTGTTCGAGGACATCGAACTGGCTCGCCCCACGGAAATGCTGCTGGTTCCCCGTATCTGCGACATGGTGTTCGAGCGCTACCACAGCGAGCTGAACCGGCGAGCGGTGAACGGGGCGGACCGTGCGGTGGTGGCGGCCCAGGTGCGCGGGGAAGTACGGGAGAAGCTCCTCGGCGGACGAGTGGCATCGTTCACGACCGGGTCCGCGCCGTTGTCCGCCGAGCTGGCCGACTTCCTCGAATCCTGCCTCGATCTGCCGATCCACGACGGCTACGGCTCCACCGAGGCCGGTGCCATCCTGTTCGACCGCAAGCTCGCCCGGCCACCGGTGCTGGACTACAAGCTGGTCGACGTGCCGGAACTGGGCTACTTCGGGACCGACGCCCCGTACCCGCGCGGCGAACTGCTGATCAAGAGCCAGACGCTCATGCCGGGCTACTTCAAACGCCCTGACGTCACCGCCGAGGTCTTCGACGCCGACGGGTACTACCGGACCGGCGACATCATGGCCCAGATCGGCCCGGACGAACTGGTCTACGTCGATCGCAGCAAGAACGTGCTGAAGCTGTCGCAGGGTGAGTTCGTGGCCGTGTCGCGGTTGGAGGCACTGTTCGTCACCAGCCCGCTGGTCCGGCAGATCTTCGTCTACGGCAACAGCGAACGCGCGTATCTGCTCGCCGTGGTCGTGCCTACAGGGGACGCGCTGAGGCACGTGGCCGGAGATCTCGGCCAGCTTCGCGCGCTGCTGCACGACTCACTGCGCCAGGTCGCCAAGGAGGCCGGGCTGAACTCGTATGAGATCCCCCGCGAGTTGGTGATCGAGACCGAGCCGTTCAGCACAGCCAACGGTTTGCTCTCCGAGATCCGCAAGAACCTGCGTCCCCGGCTCACCGAACGCTACGGCCGTCGGCTGGAGCAGCTGTACACCGAGATCGCCGAGCGGGAGACCGAAGAGCTGCGTGCACTGCGCACGGTCGGCACGGACCAGTCGATGATCGACATCGTCCTGCGGGTGGCCGATACGGTGCTCGGCGCCAGCGGTGTGGCGCGCCCGGATTCGCACTTCACCGACCTCGGCGGCGACTCGCTGTCGGCACTGTCGTTCTCCAACCTCCTCAAGGAGGTCGTCGGCGTGGAGGTGCCGGTGGGGGTGATCGTCAGCCCGGCCAACGACCTTCAGCGACTGTCCGGCCACGTCGAGGCGGCGCTGCGACCAGGAGTCGCCCGCCCGACGTTCGACACCGTGCACGGCGCGGACAGCACGCAAGCCAGGGCAAGCGACCTCACTCTGGACAAGTTCATCGACGCCACCACGCTGGACGCCGCCAGCGGGCTGCCCGCAGTGAGCGGCCGGGCGCACACCGTCCTGCTCACCGGCGCGAACGGCTACCTCGGCCGGTTCCTGTGCTTGGAATGGTTGGAACGACTGGCCGAACGCGGCGGCACACTCGTCTGCGTCGTCCGCGGCAGCGACGCGGCGGCCGCCCGCAAGCGGCTCGACATGGCGTTCGACAGCGGCGACCCGGATCTGCTCGACCACTACCGCGAACTCGCCGCCGAACACCTGGAGGTGCTGGCCGGTGACATCGGCGAGCCGGACCTCGGCCTTGACGAATCCACCTGGCGGCGGCTGGCCGACACGGTCGACCTGATCGTGCACCCGGCCGCCCTTGTCAACCACGTGCTGCCCTACCAACAACTGTTCGGTCCCAACGTGGTCGGCACGGCCGAACTGATCAGGATGGCACTGACCAGCCGGATCAAGCCGGTGGCCTACCTGTCGACCGCCGCCGTGCTCGACGCCCATACCTCGGTCATCGACGAGGACTCCGACATCCGCCAGACCAGCCCCGTTCGCGAACTCGACCAGGGGTACGCCAGCGGCTACGCGACCAGCAAATGGGCGGGTGAGGTTCTGCTCCGCGAGGCCAGCGACGCCTACGGTCTGCCCGTCGCGGTGTTCCGCTCGGACATGATCCTGGCGCACAGCCGGTTCGCCGGGCAGCTGAACGTGACCGACATGTTCACCCGGCTGCTGTTCACCCTGATCACCACTGGGATCGCGCCGAGTTCGTTCTACCGGGCCAATGCCGGTGGCGACCGGCCGCGCGCGCACTACGACGGACTTCCCGCCGACTTCACCAGCGAGGCCATCACCACGCTCACCGAGCAGAACAACAGCGGCTACCGGACCTTCAACGTGCTCAACCCACACGACGACGGCATCTCGTTGGATCTGTTCGTGGACTGGCTCGTCGAGGCAGGCAACCCGATCACCCGGATCGAGGACTATCAGGAGTGGTTGCGGCGCACGGAAACCGCGCTCCACGCACTTCCCGAACGGCAGAAGCAGCAATCGCTGCTGCCGTTGCTGCACGCGTACGCCCACCCCGGCGAAGGGAACGTCAGCGGCATACCGGTGGACCGATTCCGCGCGGCGGTGCGGGCCAACAAGGTCGGGCCGGACCAGGACATCCCCCACATCACGAAGGAGCTGATCCTCAAGTACGTCGCAGACCTGCGGACTCTCCGGCTCATCTGACGTGAGCTCGTGCGCTGGGCTATCTGCCGAGTATGCCACCCGAGGCTGTCAGGTCCGTGGATATCGCCTCGGCAGTGGCCAATAGTGGTGGCAGCAGGTCGGTCTGCACGCTCTCGACCGGTCTGCTCACGTGGGTGGAGATGTTCACGGCCGCGACGACTTTGCCGCGGTTGCGGATGGGGGCGGCGACCGAGCGCAGGCCACGGTCGAGCTCCTCGTCGACCATGCACCAACCCTGTGCGCTGACCTGCGACAACTCCGACCGCAGCTCGTTGGCGTCGGTGATTGTTCGCTCGGTCATGGCGGTGAGCGGTGTGGTGCTGAGGAAGTTGTCCAACCAGGTGGGTTCCTGGGCGGCGAGCATGACTCGGCCCATGGATGCCGCGTGGGCCGGGAAACGAGTGCCTATCTCGATCATCACCTTCATGATCCGTTTCGTGGGCACCCTTGCCACGTAGACGATGTCCGTGCCGTCCAGCACCGAGACCGAGCAGGACTCGTGGACTTCCGCTGCCAGCTTTTCCAGGTGGGGCTGGGCCACGTCCGGCAGGCCCAGGCTGGACAGGTACGAGTAGCCCAGCTCGAGGACCTTGGGGCGCAACGCGAACAGTCGTCCGTCGCTGCGCATGTAGCCCAGGTCCACCAGTGTGTGCAGGAAACGGCGTGCCGCCGCTCTCGTCAGGCCGGTGACTCTGGCGACGTCGCTCAGTGTCATCTCCGGATGATCCGCGTCGAACGCCCTGATCACCGCGAGACCGCGTTCCAATGACTGCACGAAGTCGCTCATCGCCGCAACGCCCGATCTATGAACTCGTTGGCAGAACCCAGGTATGTGGCCGGGTCCAATGCCATGTCGATGTCCTCTTCGGACAGGGAGATTCGTGTGTCAGCGATGAGTGCTGCTCGGAACGGTTGTCCGGACGTGGCCAGCTCGGTGACCACTTCGGACGCTGCGGCCCGGCCAAGAGTCGGTGCCAGTGCTGTCACGACTGCCTCGGCCATCACCAGGCCACCGGTCATGTCCACGTTGGCGCGCATCCGCTCGCGGTTCACTCGCAGTCCGGTCAGCAGCTCTCGGGCGCGCGTGCATGTTGTGCTCAGCATTCCGCACATTGAATTCAGTGTTTTCCATTCAGCGTGCCACGCACCCGCGGCACGCTCATGCTCCTGCGGCATCGCGGCGAGCATGGTCGACACCAACCCCGGGATCTGCTTGGCGACGGCCGTGATCAGCACGGATCGAACCGGGTTCTGCTTGTGCGGCATGGTGGACGACCCACCGCCGGACGACTCCGCCACCTCACCGACCTCGGTCTGTGCCAGCAGCGTCGCGTCGAGAGCGATCTTGCCGAGCACTCCGGCGAGCACCCCGAGCGCACCGGCCAACTCGCCCAGCCGAGTCCGGTTGGTGTGCCACGGAATCACCGGCTCGGCCAAGCCCAGTTCCGCCGCGAAGAACCGAGGGACACGGGTGTCAGCGAACACCGACAGAGTCCCGACGGCCCCGCCAAGCTGCGCGGAGAACCGAAGCCGTCGCAGGTTCGCGGCGGCTTCGTCAAGGGCCACAAGCCAACCCGCGCATTTGAGCCCGAACGTCGTGGGCAGCGCGTGTTGCATGAGAGTCCGCGCGATCATGACCGTGTCGCGGTGTTCGTCCGCCAACGCGGCACACGCGTCCGCAGCAGCGTCCACATCGGCCAGCATGGACGCGACCGCGTTCTTGGCGACGAGCATCGCGGCGGTGTCCATGATGTCCTGGCTGGTCGCTCCGAAGTGGACAAAACGAGCCGCGTCCCCGGAAACGCGGTCCCGCAGTTGACGCACCAAGGGCACCACGGGATTACCGGCGTCGACGGCCAACCTGCCCAGCTCGGCTGTGTCGAAGTCGGCAGGCACGGCGGCGATCTCCGAAGCGGCCTGCTCGGGAATCACACCAGCCATGGCCAACGCGGTGGCGAGCGCCTTCTCGGCGTCCACCATGGCATTGAGCCATGCCTGGTCGCCGTCCGCGCCGAACAGTGCTTCGAACACGCGGCTCAGCCTGTCAGGTTCCGCAACGCGGTCAACTCGGCGTCGGTCGGCGGTGGGGTCTCGGTCAGGTCCGGGGAGACCTTCAACTCCCAGCCGGTCGCCTCGACCGCCTGCGTGACCGCGACGCCCGGATGCAGCTGGGTCAGCGTGAACTCGCCGTCGACCGGCCGCAGCACCCCGAGATCGGTGATGATCATCCCCGGTCCCGCGCCGGTGAACGCCGAACGGTCGCCGAGCCCGACCGACGTGACGAAGTCCAGCTTGTCGAGGAAGGTCCGGCGGCTCTGCCGGACGACGATCACGACTTCCCTGCAGGACGCGGCGATCTCCGGCGCGCCGCCCGCACCGGGCAGGCGCACCTTCGGGTCGGCGTAGTCGCCGATCACGGTCGTGTTGATGTTGCCGTGCCGGTCGAGTTGGGCCGCGCCGAGGAAGCCGACATCGATCCGGCCGGGCTGTAGCCAGTAGTTGAAGATCTCCGGCACGCTGACCAGCGAGTCCGCCGTCTCGGCGAGGACTCCGTCGCCGATGGACAGCGGCAGTCGGTCCGGTTTCGCGCCGATGCACCCGGACTCGTAGATCAGCACCAGGTCAGGGGCGTGAGTCGCGCGGGCCAGGTTCGCCGCGGTGCTCGGCAGTCCGATGCCGACGAAGCAGGACACGCCGTCCCGCAGCACGCGCGCGGCGGCGACGGTCATCATCTCGTCAGTGGTGTAGTTCATCGGCCAACCTCTTCCCCGAGCCAGCGCTGGAACTCGTCCCGGTCGCGGCCGATGGCGTCCCACGCCTTGTAGTAGTCGTTGTCGCGGACGTAGTAGTCGTGCGCGTACGAGGGGTGCGCCCCGTGGGGCACCTCGGCGACCCGGGTGATCACCCAGGTCGGCAACGTGACCGCGTTCGGCCTCGGTTCGAGTTCGTCGACGATCTCCTCCACGGTGACCAGCGATCGCTTCGCCGCGAGCACGGCTTCCTTCTGCACCCCGGTGATCCCCCAGAGCTGCACGTTCCCCTTCCGGTCCGCGCGCTGGGCGTGCACGATCGCCACGTCCGGGTTCAGCGCGGGCACCGCGGTGAGGGTCTGGCCGGTGAACGGGCACGTGATCGGCTTGATCGTGTCGGTCTGTTTCGGCAGGTCCGTGCCGGTGTAGCCGCGCAGCACGGCGAACGGGAGCCCGGACGCGCCCGCCGCGTACCGGTTGGCCATGCCCGCGTGGCTGTGTTCCTCGATCTCCAGTGGCACCGGCCAGGAGTGCTGCACAGCGTCACGGAAGCGGTGCAGCGATCCGACGCCGGGGTTGCCGCCCCACGAGAAGATCAGCTTCCGGGCGCAGCCCGCGCCGATCAGCTGGTCGTAGATCAGGTCGGGCGTCATCCGCACCAGCGTCAGGTCCCTGCGCCCCTGCCGGATGATCTCGTGCCCGGCCGCGAAGGGGATCAGGTGCGTGAAACCTTCCAGCGCGACCTGGTCGCCGTCGTGCACCAGGTCCGCGATCGCCTCGGCCAATGAGCTCACTGACGCCATCTCAACTCCGTGCCCTCGCCTGTGTGTTCGCTGTACGAACAAGCATTCGCATCTCGAACATTGTTTCAGGATGAACCGTTCTGGATAAATGAGGCGTAGGTCACGTCAACAGGCCGGAATGAAACGGCCTTGGTTTACGTCATACGGGTGACAGTTATGCATCGCGTGGGGGTACGCATGTATACGCTGTGTGAGGAGGGAGAGGGGAACAATGACAAACGCGACTGTGGGGGAGACTCCGATCTTCGATGAGCTGCGCGAAATGTTCGGGCAGCTGGAGATCGACGAGCTGATCGGTCACGCCGAAGACGGTGTCACCCAGGCCGCCCAGGCCACCACGACCGAAGGATGAGCCGAGGCAGGCCTCAGTGTCGAGTGGCCTGAGGCCGCCAGCCCATCGCCCGTGAGATTCCGTGACCCGCGGCCCTGACCGCGGGCACGAGCGTGTGTGCGTCCGTCTCGATCGGAACCACGATCGACAGGGCCGCGATGACGGTGTTGTTCGCGTCACGCACAGGCGCCGCGATCGACTGCGTGATCATCTCGATCTGTCGGTCGCTGACCACGTACCCGTCGCGCCGAGCTGTGGCCAGCGTCTCGCGCAGCTGCCGGGTCGTGGAGATCGTCTTCTCGGTGAAGCGCTCCAGCGGCTGCGCGAACACGCGTTCGCGCACGTCGTCGTCGGCGTGCGCGAGCAGGATCAGGCCGACGCCGGTCGCGTGCAGCGGCATCCGGCTGCCCACCCTGGTCAGGATGCTGACCGCGCCACGCGCGGAGATCCGTTCGACGTACACCGTCTCCAGGTCGTCCCGCACGGCCAGTTGCACGTTCTGGCGGGTGGCCTCGTAGAGGTCCTCCAGGAACGGCATCGCCCGCTCGCGCAGACTCAAACTGCCTGGTGAGAGCGATCCGATCGCCAGCAGGCGCAGTCCGATGCGGTAGCGCCCGTCCCCGCCGCGGGTCAGCCCGCCCCACTCGGTGAGCTCGTTGACCAGCCGATGGGCCGTGCTCAGCGGCAGTTCCGCCAGCGCGCTGAGCTCGGAGAGCGTCAGCGCGGGCTTGGTCTCGGAGAACGCGTCAAGCAGCCGGAACACCCGGCTGGACACCGACTCACCTGTCATAGCACGAGTGTGCCTTCCGGTCAGTGGAAACTAGAGTCCCTGACGTGGTGATTTTCGGTAACTCTTCGAGTATGCGCACTCAGGTGGCCATTGTCGGGGCCGGTCCCGCCGGGCTGCTGCTGTCCCACCTGCTCTGGCTGGACGGCATCGACTCGGTGATCCTGGAGGCCCGCAGCCGCGACTACGTGGAGAAGAGAGTCCGGGCTGGTGTCTGCGAGCACCCGACCGTCGAACTGCTGCGCCAGGTCGGCCTCGCCGACCGCCTCGACCGGGAGGGCCTGCCGCACCACGGCATCACGCTGCGGTTCGACGGCGAGGACCACCGGATCGCGCTGACCGACCTGACCGGGCGGTCCATTGTGGTCTACGGGCAGCAGGAGATCGTCAAGGACCTGATCGCGGCACGGCTGGAGGCGGGCGCGCAGATCGAGTTCGAGGTGTCCGACGTCGAACTGCACGACCTGACCGGCGACGCGCCACGCGTCACCTACAAGAGCGCGGACGGGACCGCACACGAGATCAAGGCGGACGTGATCGCGGGCTGCGACGGCTTCCACGGCGTCAGCCGTCCGTCCATCCCGGACGCCGACATGACCGCGTACGACCACGTCTACCCGTTCGCGTGGCTCGGTGTCCTTGTCAAGGCGCCGCCCGCGCACGACGAGCTGATCTACGCCAACCACGAGCGCGGCTTCGCGCTGCACAGCATGCGCACTCCCGAGGTGACCAGGCTGTACCTGCAGGTCGATCCGTCCGACACGCTCGCCGCCTGGCCGGACGCGCGGATCTGGGAGGAACTCCACGCCCGGCTGGCAGTCTCCGACGGCGGTTTCTCGTTGCACGAGGGGCCGATCCTCGAACGGCTGCTGTCGCCGATGCGCAGTTTCGTGGCCGAGCCGTTGCGCCACGGCCGTCTTTTCCTGGCGGGCGACTCGGCGCACATCGTGCCGCCGACCGGCGCGAAGGGGATGAACCTCGCGGTCGCCGACGTCCTGGTGCTGTCCCGCGCGCTCAAGGCGCTGCTGCGGGACAACCGGACCGACCTCGTGGAGTCCTATTCGGACACGTGCCTGCGCAGGGTGTGGCGTGCCGAGCACTTCTCGTACTTCATGACCAGCATGCTGCACCGGGCGCACGACGCCGACCCGTTCCAGCAGCGGCTGCAACTGTCCCAACTGCGGTACACCGCCTCGTCGACCGCCGCCGCCACCAGCCTCGCCGAGAACTACGTCGGCCTGCCGTTCCCGTAGGAGGTTCCCGTGTATCTGCGCGACGCGCCCGGCAGCCAGCCACCTCTGGACAGCCCTGGGTACAAGTCGACCGCGTTGCGGCACCCGTCGCAGCGGCCGGTTCTGCTGCCGCAGAAGCTCACCGAGATCACCGGCCCGCTGCTGGGCGAGGGCCGTCTCGGGGCACGCGACAACGACCTGACCGTGCAGCACGCCGGTGAGCCGCAAGGGCAGCGGATCATCGTGCACGGCCGGTTGCTGGACACCGTCGGCAAACCGGTGCCGAACTCGCTGGTGGAGATCTGGCAGGCCAACGCGGGCGGACGCTACAAGCACGCACGGGACCGCTGGCCCAGCCCTGTCGACCCGAACTTCGACGGCGTGGGGCGGACGCTGACCGACGCCGAGGGCCGGTACACGTTCACCACCATCAAACCGGGCGCCTACCCGTGGCAGAACCACGACAACGCGTGGCGGCCCGCGCACATCCACTTCTCGGTGTTCGGCCGGTCGTTCACCCAGCGGCTGGTCACCCAGATGTACTTCCCCGACGACCCGCTGTTCAGCCAGGACCCGATCTTCAACTCGGTGCCCGACCCGGCCGCCCGTGCCAGGATGATCTCGTCGTTCGACATGTCGAGGACCGTGCCGAACTGGGCGCTGGCGTACTCGTTCGACATCGTGCTGCGCGGCGGCGACGCCACGCCGTTCGAGGAAGAGGTGGACGACGAATGACGACACCCTCACAAACTGTCGGGCCGTTCCTGTCCATCGGCCTGCCGTGGCCGGACGGGCCGAGTGTGGTCCCCGAAGGCACTCCCGGCGCGATCAGGATCGTGGGCACGGTCTACGACGGCGCCGGTGAAACCGTCCCGGACGCGCTGATCGAGACGTGGCAGGCCGACCCGGACGGGCACTTCGACCACCCGGACGACCCGTCCGGCCCGCTGCGCAAGGACTTCCGCGCGTTCGGCCGCTGCCCGACCGAAGCCGACGGCAGCTACTGGATCCGCACGCTGCCACCCGGTGTGATCCCTGGGCAGGCGCCGCACATCGACGTCTCGGTGTTCGCCCGCGGCCTGCTCAACCGGGTCGTCACGCGGATCTACCTCGCCGACGACCCGAACGATCCCGTGCTGTCCAGTGTGGATCCGGCAAGGCGGCACACGCTGATCGCCACGCCTACCGACGACGGGTACCGGTTCGACATCCGGCTGCAGGGCGAGGGCGAGACAGTCTTCTTCGACCTGTAGACGACCCTGTGGGCGGTGGCCTGGTCGTCCGGCCGCCCCGCAGAGCCGCAACCAAGGCGGCCTTCGGTGCGTCTCGCGCGCCGAAGGCCACATTGGTTGCACGGGACAGCGGGGTGGGGGCGGTGGCGATTGGCATGCGGCCATCGTGCAAGTTCAACCTCACTTGAAGTCAAGGACCTCGGTGTTCTGACAGGCGACCAGTTTCCAGCCGTCGGGCTCCTTCGACATCACGTACAACGGCGTGCCCTCGTTGCCGATCTGCTCGCCGTCCAGCGTGAGGTACCGCGCGCGTGCCTTGACCGCGGCCACGTCCGGCCGGATGAACAGGATGTCGACCACCTTGTACTCGGCTGTCGTGTCCCGCATCGCTCCCGGCAGGACCTGGTGGGTGAACTCGGAGATCTCGTCGCGGCCGGTGAGCCGCTTGCCGTGGCCGGTGGTCCAGATGGCGTCCTCGCGGAACAGGGCGACGAACTCGTCCGGCAGCTCGTTGCGCTGCGCGTGTTCCAGGGTGGCGATGACCTGCTTGATCGCGTCGATGTCGGTCTGCATGACGCCAGCGTCCAACCTCAACAACGCTGGAGGTCAAGCCAGTCCCTGCGGGAACGCGAAGACGCGCTGCGGGTCGTAGCGTTTCGCCACGGCACGCAGCCCGGTGAGGTTGGCCCCGTAGTACGCCTGTGCCCAGTTGGGCATCCGCGGGTCGATGTAGTTGACGTACCCGGTCTGGCCGAACTGCCTGCCGACCTCGTCACGGACATGCCCGATGGCCTGGCGCGCAGTGTGTTCGTCGCCGTCGACCGGGTGGATGATCTGCATGCTGGCAAGGCTTTTGCGGTACGGGAACGCGGTGTCGGCCACGCCGACGCGGGCGATGGCGCCGCCGAAGCTGGCGAACTGTGTGTACAGGCCCGGTGCGCTGCGCAGCAGTGCCGCCATCGCCGAGGTGTCGCGGATGGCCGTTCCGAGCATCCGTGATGTGGACACATAGGACGCTCGGTCGAGTTGGCCGCTGTCGCCCGCCCAGCTCGGGCGGCACTCCTGTTGGCTCAGCTCGGCGCATCCGGCGAAGTACCGCATCGCGTCGATGTAGTCGTACTGCTTGGTGCGCCGGACGATCGGCTGCGTGCCGACGAGCCGCACCAGGTTGTCGAGGTGTGGCCGCAGTTGTGCCTCGGTGCCGACGAAACACCCGGCGACCCAACTGGTCGCACGGGCATCCCCCTGAACGTCCAGGTTGGACCAGACCTCGTCGGGAACGGCCCAGGCCTGCCAGCCGCCGAGTAGTTCGGCGAGCGCCGCCGCCGGGAACTCCAGTTCGAACACCGTGAGGTCGGCGGCAGGCGCGGTGCGGAACGTGAACGACGTGACGATGCCGAAGTTCCCGCCACCGCCACCCCGCAGCGCCCAGAACAAGTCCGGTTCCTGCGCGGCGGAGACGGTCCGCAGCTTGCTGTCGGACGTGACAATCCGCGCGGAGACAAGCCGGTCGCACGTCAGGCCGTACTTGCGCGCGGTGACACCGAGTCCGCCACCGAGCGTGAGCCCGGCGATCCCCACGGACGGGCAGGTCCCGCCCGGCAGCATCCGCCCGGACCGGGCGAGGGCCGAGTAGACGTCGATCAGCTGGGCACCCGCGCCGACCGTCGCCGTGCCGTCCCGGTTGACCTGGACGGCCGAGAGCGCACGGACGTCGGCGACGAGGCTTCCGTCCCGTGTGGAGTAACCGGCGTAGCTGTGCCCGCCGCTGCGCGCGGCGATCGGCGTCTGCGTGGCCGCCGCGAACTCGATACACGCCTGGACATCCTCGGTACGCGCACAGCGGGCGACCGCGGCCGGGCGCTGTCCATCGTGGAGCGTGAAGAAGCCCTGCCGGGCGGTGGCGTAGCCCGGATCCTGCGGCAGATGCAGCGCTCCGCCCAGCCGGGTGCGCAGCCGCTGCCAGTCCGGCGGTGCGGCCATGCCGAAACTGGCCATGGCCGCACCGAGTCCGAACAGGAGCCTACGTCTGCTGACCGTCATGACTCCCGAAAGTAACCGTGAACCGGCTACTGCGCGAGCGAAGCGTCCAACGTGATCGTGGTGCCCGACAGCGCCTTGGTCACCGGGCAGGTGCGCTCGGCGGTCGCCGCGAGCTCGGCGAACGTGTCCTTGTCCAGCCCGTCGACCTTGGCGGTCACCGTGATCGCGATCCCGCTGATCCGGAAGCCGCCTGCCGGGTCGGGGCCGAGTGTGACCTCGGCGCTGACGTCAAGGCTGGTGGCCGTGTGGCCCGCCTGCTCGAGCGTGCCGGACAGGTTCATCGCCAGGCAGGAGGAGTGGGCCGCGGCGATCAGTTCCTCGGGGCTGGTCTGGCCGTCCGGGTTGCCCGCGCGGGTCGGGAAGGACACCGGGAACTGCCCGGCGTTCGACGAGTCCAGGGTGACGGTGCCCTTGCCCTGCTGCAGTCCGCCTTCCCAGTGGGTGGTCGCGTCGCGGCTTGGCATGTCAGTGATCTCCTTCGGGTGAGGTTTCGGTGGAGGCGGCTCGTGCGGATTCGGTGATACCGCGCAGGAGGGTGATGAGCGTGAGCCGGGCCTGGTTGTCCAGACCCAGGGCGCACCCGATCGCGGCGGGGATCGCCTGCGCGCGTTCGCGCAGCGCGATCCCCTCGTCGGTCAGGCTCACCACGACGCTTCGCTCGTCGCCCGCCTGCCGCCTGCGTTGTACGAGCCCACGCGTCTCCAGCCGCTTGAGCAGCGGGGAGACGGTGCCGTAGTCGAGGTGAAGGGCGGCACCTATCTGCTTGATCGGCTGGTTGTCGCGCTCCCACAGCACCAGCAGCACCAGGTACTGCGGATACGTGAGGTCCAGCTCGGCCAGTAGCGGCCGGTACACGTCCGTGACCGCCCTGGACGCCGCGTACAGCGCGAAGCATGCCTGCTCGTCGAGCAGGAGCAGGTCGCGTGGGTCAGGTTCGGTCACACTCGAAACCATAGTGCACGATTACATCGTGCGCAAGGTATCTCGCTGGAAGTGCCAGACGACCAGCTGCGGGCCTGCCGCGGCATGCGCCGCCTCCGGGACCAGCGCCGCCAGCGACCAGGGCCAGACGTCCCACGGGCCGACCTCCTCGCCCTTCGGGCCGGGCCCAGCCTCGGACCTCGGCTCCTCGCAGCCCCGCAGCACCAGGCCCGCTGCAAGGGCCGCGCGCAGGTAGTCCCCCATCGAGTGGCGGTAGGTGACCAGTCGGCACGGCTCGTTGTTCGGACCGCGGACGGTCGGGATCGAGCCGCGCAGGACCCCGTCCGGGTGGATGTCGGCGACGACCAGGTGCCCGCCCGGTCGCAGGACACGGGCGAACTCGGCGAAGATCGGCCCGAGATCGGGCGTGTGGGTCAGTGCGAGCCCACAGACGATCAGGTCGACGTCACCGATCGGCAGATCGTGCAGTTCACCCACGCGGAACTCGCTGTCCGGCAAGCGTTTGCGGGCCAGGTCGAGCATGTCGGGCGAACTGTCGACACCGATCACCCGGTGCCCCCGCTCGGCGAGGATCTCGGCGTACCGGCCGGTGCCGCACGCCGCGTCCAGCGCCGTGCCGACGGGCAGGTCGTCCAGTATCCGCTCGAGGATCGGCACGTCGATCGCGAACGCCGCGTTGGCCGGGTCGTCGTAGGTCGCCGACCAGGTGCGATAACCGTCCACTGTGGCCACAGGGGTCACGTCGACCGGACGCGCCAGCCGCTCGTCGGCGAGCAGTTCACGGATCTCCGCGAGCCTGGCCTCGACGAACTCACGGTCGTGCTCCCCGATGAAGCTCTGCAGCAGAGCCACACCTTCGAGACCGAGCACGTAGGCCAAGGGATGCTCGTGGATCACGGGAACGCGCAAAACTCATTTCCTTCCGGGTCAGCGAGAACGTGGTGATCGTCGTACTCCGCCACGACCGTCGCGCCCAGCGCCAGCAGCGCGGTGGGATCGCCGTCCACATCGATGTGGACGCGGTTCTTCACGGTCTTGGGTTCGGGTACGAGCGTGAGGAAGATGCGAGGCCCGGTGCCGTCCGTGCGGTGCACCAGCACACTGGGGTCGCCTTCGGGGGAGTCGATGCCCATGGCGCGCAGCCGGGCCAGCTCCTCGTCGTCGTACGGAGCTATCTCGTAGTCGTCGAGTACTGCCGCCCAGAACCGGGCGAGCGATGCCGGATGCCTGCAGTCGATGACGATGTCACGAAGACGAGCCATGTGCCCGGATGGTGCCAGCCCGAAAGCGCGGTGTCGCCCGAATAAACGATCACGCCGATCGGCGCGCGTTATCCCGCTCGGCGGGAATCGTTGGCACGATCATGCCAACCTCGGGCATTGTGCTTGTGCGGCAGGTGACCATTTCGCCGACACGCTGGCCGGGATATCCCGGCCGCGCGTGCCGCGAGACTTTCACCCACGGGCGCTGGATGCGTCGCGGGCTGATGTCACTGACAAACGGGTTGGTCACCACGGGGGGCTTTGGTGACCAGCCCGTTCGTCAAATGGGGCATCGCGCTGGATGATCGGAGTGTTACGCGTCGGTACGAACGGATGTGAAAAACGCACCGGTAGCCCGTGACAGGCGCGTCGGTGACTGATTACGGAACTCACTATGCCGCTCGGCACCCTGGTAACAACGATTGCAGCCATGAACGAGGAGTACGAGCCCTACTGCATGGCGGATCCGTCGTTCTACGACGCGATGCACTCCGAGCAGACGGCCGGAGAGTCGTTCACCACCGCCCGGCGCCCATTGCCGGACGGGTGGACGCGCCACGAGCAGGACGACTGGTTCGTACTCGACCCCGGCACCCGCGACATCCCTCTGCAGGGATGGAAGATCCACGCGTCGGCGACAACGGACAACGCCGAACGCGTGATCGACGGGATTTTCGACTACTGCGTGCCGCGCGGTATCCAGTTCAAGTTCCTCCGGTCACGCTCCGCATTGATTTCCCGGCTCTCCAAATACGCTCCGCGTGGCTTCAGCGGCAAGCTCGTCACGATCTATCCGCAGGACGACGTCCAGTGCGAACAGATACTGACCGAGCTCGGCGAGCGGCTCGACGGCGAGCCGAGCCCGTACATCCTCAGCGACCTGCGCTGGGGGACGGGCCCGCTGTTCGTCCGCTACGGCGCGTTCGCCAACCGGTACACAGTGGACGACAACGGCGAGCTGGTCGCCGCGATCGCCCAGCCGGACGGGACACTCGTGGCCGACCGGCGCGGTCCGGTCTTCTACACGCCGCCGTGGGTCACGCTGCCCGGTTTCCTCGAGCCGCACCTCGCATCCCGTAACGCCGTCACCGTTCAGGACCTGCCGTACACCTTCGACAGCGTCGTGCACTTCTCCAACGGAGGCGGGATCTACGTCGGCACGGACACCAGGACGGGCGAGCAGGTCGTGCTCAAGGAAGCCCGACCACACGCCGGACTGGACGCGCTGGGCCACGACGCCGTACGCAGGCTGGAGCGGGAGCACAACATCCTGCGCAGACTCGCGGGCATCCCCGGCATCCCCGCTGTCCATGACCTGTTCTGGCTCGGCGAGCACCGATTCATGGTGATGGAGTACGTGCAGGGCGACGTGTTGGGCAAGGCGATCACCAAGCGGTACCCGTTGATCAACCCGGCTGCGACGGACGAGGACCACGCCCTGTTCACCGACTGGGCCGTGCGGATCTTCCGCCAGGTCGAGCACGCCGTGACAGCCGTGCACGAGCGCGGGATCGTCTACGGCGACCTGCACCTGTTCAACATCATCGTCCGCGAGGACGACACGATCGCCCTGCTCGACTACGAGGTCGCGGCGCCGATCGAGGAGGGGGTGCGGCCCGGTCTCGGCAACCCCGGGTTCATGGCGCCCCGCTCGGTCACCGGGTTCGGGATGGACCTGTACGCGCTGGCGTGCCTGCGGCTGTCACTCTTCCTGCCGATGACGGACCTGGTCGGGCTGCACCGGGTCAAGGCACGGCAGTTCGTCGACATCATCACCGAGTACTTCCCGGTGTCGCGGGAGTTCCTGGACAAGGGCGTCGACGTGATCGTCCCGCCGGACACCCCGCCGACACCCAGTCCGGTCATCACGACGGACACGGCAGGCTGGCCGTCACTGCGCGACGAGATGGTCCGCTCGATCGTCGCGAGTGCCACGCCCGACCGCGATGATCGGCTGTTCCCCGGTGATCCCAGGGTGTTCGGCCTCGGTGGGCTCGGACTGGCCTACGGCGCCGCAGGTGTCCTCTACGCCCTGTCGACCGCGGGCGGACACCGCGACGAACGGTACGAGCAGTGGCTGGTCAGTCGGGCGACGAACCCGGTCAGTGGCTCGCGGATCGGCCTGTTCGACGGCCTGCACGGCGCCGCGTTCACTCTCGCGCACCTGGGTTACCGGCAGGAAGCACTGGACGTTGTGGACATCTGCCTGAAGGAGCAGTGGCAGAAGCTCGGGCCCGACCTGATGTCCGGCCTGGCCGGAGTGGGCCTCAACCTGTTGCACTTCGCCGATCGCACAGGCGAACCGGCGTTGCGCGTCGCCGCGCACCGGGCGGCCGAGCTCATCGCCGAACGGCCGGACGACACCGACGACTCCGGCATCAGCGGCGGGGCGTATCCACACGCCGGGCTGTTCCGTGGACGCGCTGGCCAGGCGCTGTTGTTGTTGCGTGCCTACGATGACACCGGCGACACGAACTTCCTCGACCGCGCTGCCAACGCTTTGCGTCAGGACCTGAAGCGTTGTTACCTGCGGGAGAACCGTGTTCTGGAGATCAACGAGGGTTGGCGGACCATGCCGTACCTCGACGGCGGCTCGGTCGGCCTCGGTGTCGTCCTCGACGAGTACCTGGCCCGCAGGCACGACGACCAGTTCGTCGAGGCCAACCGTGGCATCGAGAAGGCCGCGACGGGCACGATGTACATCCTGCCGGGGCTGTTCACCGGGCGCGCCGGAATCATCGCCTACCTGGCTGGGCGGCTGCCGGGCACGGACCCGTTGGTGACCAAGCAGATCCGCAACCTGGCTTGGCACGCGCTGCCCTACGGCGACGGGATCGCGTTCCCGGGAACCGCGTTGATGCGCCTCTCGATGGACCTGGCCACCGGCACCGCCGGTGTGCTGCTCGCGGTGGGAATGGCGCTGAACGAAGAACCAACCCACCTGCCGCTGCTGGCGCCCACGCGCCGCGTGGCCCCACAGACCCCCGCGCCGTCCGGTGCGGGTTCCTAGAAAACCCCCGACAAGGAGTACCCGAGATGTCAGTTCTCGACCTGCAGGGCATGGAAGCCGCACCGCAGACCGGCGGCCACGGTGGTGGCAGCTCCAACAGCGGCCACAGCTGCCCGAGCAACCTGAGCCTCACCCTGTGCGACGGCAGCTCCGGCCTGTCGCTGCTGATCTGCCACTAGTTCTCAGGTAGATCCATCTGAGCACGCGCGACTCCGGGACGACTGTCGCTCGCCCCGGAGTCGCGCACCAACTATAGGAGTCGTGGGTGACGACGTTTGGCGTGATCGCCAGGCACGGGGGCCGTCTGCTTCCGGTGATCGGCGTATCCGCCCTGGTTGGCACGGTCGGCATGCTCGCATTGCCCACTGTGCTCGGCAAAGCCGTTGACGCGATCGTCACCGGTGGCGCGGTGACCACCTGGTTGGTCGTCGCCGGGCTGCTGATCGCGGTCGGCGTCGTCACCGATCTCGTCGACTCGTTCGTGGGCGTCGCCTGCGTCGCGAACACCACCGCGTGGTTGCGCGAGCGCTTGGTCAGACACCTGCTCGCCGCGGGCCCCGACCGCGGCTTCGAAACCGGTGACCTGGTCACGCGGGTGTCCGGAAACGCTGTGGACGCCGCACAAGCGGGTCCCGCGGTGGTCACCGTGTGGATGGCGGTGCTGCCTCCTGTCGGCAGTCTCGTCCTGCTCGTGGTGATCGATCCGTGGCTCGCGGTCGCCTTTCTCGGCGGTGTTGGGCTGGTCGCGTTGGTGCTGCGCGCGTTCACCCGCCGGACTGCCCGCGTGATCACGTCCTACCAGCAGGTGCAGGGCCGGATCGCGGCCAGGCTGGCCGAATCCCTCACCGGTGCCCGCACCATCGCAGCGGCCGGAACGCTGCACGACGAGAAGCGCCGTGTGCTGCGTGAGCTGCCTGCCTTGCACGACCAGGGAATGGCGAGCTGGCGCGTGCTCTCCCGGTCGGTCGCGCAGGCCGGTGTGGTCGGCCCGCTCGTGACTGTCTCGGTGTTGGCCGTCGGCGGCTTCGCGTTGCTCAACAGCCGCATCACTCCCGGTGAACTGTTCGCCGCGCTGCAGTACGCGGCGCTCGGTGCGGGGCTCGGTGGCATGACGGGCGTCTTCGGCCGTCTGGCCAGGGCGCGGGCCGGTGCGTCCCGCGCGATCGAGGTGTTCGACGTCCAGCCGCCCGACTACGGAGACCTCTGGCTCACCGACGGCAAGGGAAAGCTGGAGTTCAGGAACGTCACCGTCCACAAGGGAGGAACCACGGTCCTCGACCGCGTCACGCTGACGCTGCCGGGCGGCAAGGCCATCGCGGTGGTCGGCCGGTCCGGCGCGGGCAAGTCGACGCTGGCCGCGGTCGCGGCGAGGCTGACCGACCCGGCCGACGGTCAGGTCCTGCTGGACGACGTTCCGCTGAAGTACTTGACGCACAGGGAACTGCGCACCGCGATCGGCTGCGCGTTCGAACGCCCGGTGCTGGTCGGCGGCACGGTCGCCGACGCTGTCGGCATGGGCCGCGATCCGGACCGTGTCCGGTCGGCCGCGAAGGCGACCCACGCGCACGAGTTCGTCAGCCGTCTGCCTCTCGGCTACAACACCCCGCTCGCCGAGGCGCCGATGTCCGGCGGCGAGGCGCAGCGCCTCGGCCTCGCACGGGCGTGGAACGCCGAACGGCTGCTCGTCCTGGACGACGCGACGTCCAGTTTGGACATGGTGACCGAGATGCAGATCGGCCGGACACTGACCACCGACCACAGCCAGCGCACCAGGCTCATCGTCACCCACCGGGTCGCCACCGCGGCCAACGCGGACCTGGTGGTCTGGTTGGAATCCGGCCGTGTCCGCGCGGTCGGCCCGCACACGAACCTCTGGCTGGACCCGCAGTACCGGGCCGCGTTCGGGGAAACAGCGTGAAGCGCGAGATCCGGTTCGGCGTCACCGCGCTGCGTGCCGGGCCGCTCTTCGCGTTGATCGGCTGGTCGATCCCGGAGGCGGTGCCCGCCGCGGTGTCCGGACTCGCGGTGGCCAACGCCGTCGACGACGGCTTCCTCGCCGGTCGCCCGGTCGTCGGCTTCGCCTGGCTGGCCGGACTGATGGTGGCCGCGCTGATCGGTTCGGCCGGATCGCGCAAGGTCTTCCAGCGGCTCGGCGAACTCGTCGAGCCCTTCCGTGACGACCTGGTCCGCAGGGTCGTCGGCAGCGCGCTGTACAAAAGCGTGTCCGGGCAACCGGACGCGGGCGCGCTGGCCCGGCTGACCCGGCAGGTCGAGGTGGTCAGGGACACCTACGCCGGTCTGATCGTGGTCATCCGCGGCTTCCTGGTGACCCTGGTCGGTGTGCTCATCGGCCTGCTGTCACTGTCCCCGGTCGTCCTGCTGCTGATCCTGCCGCCGTTCCTGCTGGGCTTCGCAGGATTCCTGGCCACACTGGGTTTCGCCGCGGCGAAACAGCGGGCGTCCGTGCTGGCGGACGAACGGCTCGCCGCCACCGCCGGGTCGGTGCTGGCCGGGACACGTGACGTGGTGGCCTGTGGTGCTGAGGCGCACGCGGCCGCCATGGTGTCCGGGCCGATCCAGGACCAGGCCGACGCCGAGCGCGCGTTGGCCAAGGTCGCCGCGCTGCGCACACTCTGCTTCGCCGTCGGCGGCTGGCTGCCGCTGATCGTGCTGCTGGTCGCCGGGCCGTGGCTTGTCGGGCAGGGGCTGACCGCCGGTCTGATCATGGGTGGCCTGACGTATGTCGTATCCGGCCTGCAACCCGCCCTGCAGACGGTGATCGCCGGAGTGGGCGGCAGCGGCCTGCGGTTCGTGGTCACGCTCGGCCGCATCCTCGACGAGACAACGTCCCCGCCGGTCGAGTTCGTCCAGCAGCACGACAGGGACGGTGACGACCTGATCCTGCGGGACGTGACGTTTGCCTACGGGCCGCACGCCGAGCCGGTTCTGCGCGACCTCGACCTGACCGTGCTGGCGGGCGAGCACCTCGCCGTGGTCGGCCCCAGCGGGATCGGGAAGTCGACGCTGGCGAGCCTGATCTGCGGGCTGCGCTCGCCGGACGCGGGCACGATCCGGTACGGCGGAGTGCTCGCCGCGGATCTGGGAGCGGCCGATCGGGTGCTGATCCCGCAGGAGGCGTACGTGTTCACGGCCTCCCTGCGGGACAACCTGACGTATCTGCGGCCGGACGCGACGGACGACATGATCGCGCAGGCCGTGGCCGCTGTCGGCGCACGTGACCTGGTCGAGAGGATCGGCGACCACCTGGACCCGACTGGCCTGTCAGCGGGGGAACGGCAGCTGGTCGCATTGGTCCGGGCCTATCTGAGCCCGGCCCGGCTCGTGGTGCTCGACGAGGCCACGTGTCACCTGGATCCGGTGGCCGAACGACGGGCCGAGGAGGCGTTCGCGCGTCGAGGCGGAACACTGGTCGTCGTAGCCCATCGGATCAGCTCGGCGCGCCGTTCCGAGCGGATCCTGGTTCTCGACGGGGTCACTGCCGCCGTCGGTGACCACACCTCTTTGGTACAGCGGTCATCGCTGTACCGGGACCTGTGGGGGAGCTGGGACTCACAACCATCCCGCCTCACGCACGATCCGGATCGCGTCGATCCGGGTGCGGGCACAGGTCTTGCTCATCACTTTGGACAGATAGTTCCGCACGGTTCCCTTGGACAACGAGAGCCGGGTCGCGATCTCCGGTCCGGAGGCACCGTCGGCGGCTAACCGAAGTACCTGCAGCTCACGGGGGGTGAACGGGTTGGGGCCCGCAGCGAGCGCGGCGACGGCGAGGTTGACGTCGACGACCTGGGAACCTCGTGCGGCACCGCGGATCGCGGTGAGCAGGCGTTCGGCCGACGCGTTCTTGTCGACCAGGCCGAGTACCTCGGCGGTCAGCGCACGCTGGACCAGACCGGGTGGCCGGGCCGCGGCCAGTGCGACGATCTGGGTGTGCGGCAACCGGGACCGTAACTCCGGAACCATGGTCAGGCCGCGGGTGCACGGTTGGTCCACATCGATCACTGTGACGTCGGGTCGCATCCGGGCCGCGATCGGCACCACGTTGTCATCGCACTTGAGATCGGCGACCACCTCCATGTCCTGTTGGTCTGACAGCAGTGTCACGAGCGCATCGCGCAACAGGTCCATGTCGACGACGAGCAGCACTCGGATGACACCCGGCACGGTTGCCGGATATTCGGTTCTCTCTGGGCTGACTTGCGGCCCTGCCGACATTCGTCCTCCCTCTCCTGAGCTCCTTGACGAGCTCCCCACGCGATCCGTAGATAGGGAAGGGGCATATGGCCGTTACCGGCGCACCGTTGGGCCTGATCTTTGCTCATACGAACGGAGTAATCCGGCAAATAATCAACTGGCGAATTGTCGGGTGGGCGGCGATCGTAACGCCGATTCGTTGTGTCACCGGCGAATCGGGCGTGCTCCGGGCTCGGTGGGCCGGTCGGGCGGCGATGTCCGATCCCAGACAGAGATTTGCGCGATGTCGTTGAACTCTTGCTATAGTTAGGGCGTTAAACTTAATATGCCTCGCATCTGGCAACGGCGCCAGGACAGTGAGGGCGGACGGACATGCGAACCCTGCGAAGCATTGTCGGCCTGCTGGTCCTCCTGCTCACCTCCGTCGTCCTGCATGCGCCTGCGGCGTCGGCGGGCCCGGTGGCGCAGGCGGTTGCGGCCGACGTTCAACTCTTCTACTACCCGTGGTACGGAAGCCCGTCGGTGAACGGCACCTACCGGCACTGGCAACAGGGCGGCCACACTCCGCCCGACGACGTCGGTGCGAACTTCCACCCCACGCTCGGTGCGTACGACTCCGGTGACACCGCGGTGATCGACCGGCACATGCAGATGATCCGGCAGTCCGGCGCGGGCACGATCGTGACGAGCTGGTGGGGCCCCGGATCCTATGAGGACAGTGTGACGCCCGCGGTGCTGGCGTCGGCGGCACGGCACGGAATCAAGGTCGCATGGCACCTCGAGCCGTACTCCGGCCGGACCGCCGAGTCCACGGTCGCGGACATCGGCTACATCAACCAGAAGTACGGTGGCAGTCCGGCCTTCTACCGCGCACCGGCGTGGGGCAACCGCGGCGCGTTCTACGTCTTCGAAAGCCTGCGGATCGCCGACTGGAGCCCGATCGAGCAGGTCAAGCCGACCAGTATCGTGCTGGCGCAGACAACCGACCCGTCGCGTGTCGCGCACTTCGGCGGGATGTACACCTACGACGGGATCGCCGGAGCAACCGCGCCTGGCTGGAAGACCGCGTCGGACTTCTGCAAGGCCAACGGGATGGTGTGGGCGCCGTCCGTGGCGCCCGGCTACATCGACGACCGGGCGGTGCCGGGCAACACCACGCCGACAGTCGGCCGCGACAACGGCGCCATGTACGACAGGCAGTGGGGCAACGCGCTCAACCCGGCCACCGGCGGCGCGCCGACATGGGTATCGGTGACGTCGTTCAACGAATGGCATGAAGGATCGATCATCGAACCGGCCAGCTCGAACCCACCCGCCGGGCACGGCTACCTGACCTACCAGGGCGCGTACGGCCGGACCGGCGCGGACGCGGAAACCGCCTACCTGGACCGAACACGCCACTGGGTCGGCCAGTTCACGAGCGCCTGATACCCGCGCACCACACTGCGCGGATCCGGCGGGTGGCCGTGATGTCCTCGAGCGGATCCCCGTCAAGGAGTACCAAGTCGGCCCGCATGCCCGGCTCGATCCGGCCGCGGTCGGTCAGCCCGAACACTTCAGCCGGGTTGCTTGTCGCCGCCCGCAATGCCTCTACAGTGGACAGACCGGCTGAGACAAGGTGTTCCAGCTCTTGGGTGAGGCTTTCGCCGTGCGCCACCGGGTTCGGTACGCCTTCCTGCGCATGCGCGTCCGTGCCCGCCACGATCGTGACGCCCGCGGCGTGCAGCGCGGTCACGCCCGGTATGCAGTTCGCGGCGAACCCATCGGGATTGCCGCGGATCCGTTGGACGCCATCCATCATCGTGAGTGTCGGTATCGCGACACATCCCGCGCTCGCCACTCGCATGGCGAGATCCTCATCGAACGGCGCTTCCACCGGGACGTGAGTGATGATGTCGGTGCCCGACAGCAACGCCATCTCCACCGCGCCCAGCGAGGTGACGTGCGTGACCGCCTTCAGGCCGTTCTCGTGTGCCAGCTTGACTATCTCGTTGAGCACGTCTTGGTTCGGTCCGCCTTCTCCTGGCGCTTCGGCGATCAGCTTGATGTAGTCCACACCCTGTGCGAGCCGCGCTGCCACGAACCGGCGCGCTTCGTCGACCGTGCGCATGATGGCTTCCTCAGGCAGGCCGAACATCTTCGCGTGCACACCACCTTCGCCGATCGCGGGGAGCCCGGCGCTGCGGATGTCGGTCAGCCCGTGGATCCCACGTAGCGCGGCAAGCCGTTCCGCGGGCCAGATGGCCATGTCCAACGCGGTCGTGACGCCATGCGCGCTGAGCTGTTGGAGGTTCTCCCGGCCGTGCAGGTGGACGTGGCCGTCGATGAAGCCGGGCACGAGCACCGCGCCCTCGGCGTCCAGCAGTTCCGCGCCAGTGGTATCCGTGCCGATGGTCGAGCCGTCGATGACAACCGTGCGCGGCTCGGTGAGCTCGTTGCCGTCGAAGACACGGACGTTGGTCAACGCGGTCTTGCTGGTCATGGGACGCTCCCGAGATAAGAGACAAACTTGTGCACTAAAGCCACCCTACGCTATAACCGGACGGTGACAGCCACTCGTCGCCGCGGTGACAGCCTTTGCCAGGCGATCTACCTGGTGACGCTGGCGGAACTCGCGCGAACCAGCTTCGCGGATCTCACCTTCGACAAGCTCGCGACGCTCGCCGCAACCGGCAAGGCGTCGCTCTACCGCCGCTGGTCCACTCCCCAACAGCTGGTGCTGGCCGCGCTGACCGATCCGTCCACCGGATTCGGCGAGGCCGTCGCGCCGGACACCGGCGCGCTGCGCGACGACCTGCTCGACATCCTCGGGCAGTTGGCCCGTGCGCTGGACGAGCCGCGGGGGCGCGCGCTGCGCCCACTGTTGTCCGAGCGAATCAGCCATCCCGAGCTGTACGACGAGATACGCCGCCGTGTCATCCAGCCGCACCACCTGATCCTGGTGGGCATCCTGCGCGCGGCGGCCGACCGTGGCGAAGCCGAACCGCGCAGCGTCACCCCGCGCGTGGCGGCGGTCGGCCCGAAGCTGGTGATCGCCGAGTCGCTGGAGAAGGGCACTGTCGGCCCGGCGGACGTTCAGGCCATTGTGGACGAAGTGCTGCTGCCGCTCACCGAGCCAAGGCGGTGACGATCGCGTCGGTCAGTTCGGCCGCGTACCGGCCAGCCGGGTCCAGGTCCGGGTCGTAGATCGCCAGGTTCGCCCCGACACACCTCTCGTCGGCCAGCATCGGCCGCAGCAGGTCGATGAGCTCGTTGTACTGCAGCCCTCCCGGGTCCGGGGCGTCGGCGGCGGGCATCACCTCGATGTCCAGCACGTCCACGTCCAGGTGCAGCCAGAAGCCGTCCAGGCTGGTCAGCTTTTCCAGCGTCCGTGCCGCCACCGAGCCCGGTCCCTCCGCCTGGATCTGCGAGGACGTCCACGCGGTGATCTCCGCCTCGGCGAGGTTGGGGACGTCCTCGTCGTCGTCGCGGTGGCCGAGGACCACGATGTCACTGTCCTGAACGTACGGTCCCTGCCCGTCGATGTCGGTCACATCGGCCTGGCCACGCCCGGTGGCCAGCGCCAGCGTCTCGGCTGCGGCGGCACCGATCCGACCGGCCTGACTCGCCCGCAGGAAATCCGCGCTGCCGTCGAAGTAGGCCAGTCCATAACGGCCGCGCTTGCGCAGGGTGAGCAGCGGAGCGAGCATGATGCTGCAGTCTCCGCCCAGCAACACCGGGAATTCCCCGTTGTCCAGCAGCCCGGCCACTCGCTCGGCCAGTCGCGCTGTGTACTCGGAGATCCCCGTAGCGTTGAAAAGCCCTTGCCCTGTCGACCATCCGGCGATGTCATAGCGTGGCGGCACGACATACCCGGCGTCGCGTGCGCCTGTCCGATTGAGCAGGCCCTGGTCCCGCAGTGCTCCTGCCATCTTGTAGCAGCCGGGGACCACTCCCGGTGCGGGCATTCGGAGTCCCAGGTTGGACGGTGCGTCCAGGACGGCCAGCGGTTTCATCCTTCTACCCCCAGTGCTTCGTTCGAGCCCCGGGATCATATGCCGGAACGGCACTCACACGCCCGGTACATCACACAGCGGCGTTCCACTTCTGGTTGGCTGCGCCGGTGCATTCCCAGAGCTGCAGGCGAGTGCCGTTGGCCGGGTTGTTGCCGGTGACGTCGAGGCACTTGTCGGCCTGGATGTTGACGATGTCATTGGCCGCGCTGATGGCCCACTGCTGTGCCCCGGATCCGTTGCAGTCCCACAGCTGCACCAATGTGCCGTCGGCGGTGCCGCCACTCGCGGCGTCCAGGCACTTTCCCAACGCTTGCAGCTGGTTGCCGCTGCGGGTCCAGCGTTGGGCGTTGGTCCCGTTGCAGTCGTAGATCTGCACAGCGGTTCCGTTGGCGGAGTTGGCGCCCGCGACGTCGACGCACTTGCCCGCCAGCCCGGTGATCTGGCCGCCACCGCCGCCTGGCGTGTCGGTGACGCGGACGTAGTCGACCACAAGGGTGTTCGGCATCGGTGTGCTGCTGTTCGGGTCGCCTGGCCAGTATCCGCCGACAGCCAGGTTCAGCAGCAGGAAGAACGGCCGGTTGTTGAACACCCACTGGCGTCCGCCGAGGTCGGCGGGGCTGCGCCGCTGGTACTCCTGGCCGTCGACGGACCAGACCAGCAGGTTCGGCGACCAGTCGAGCGTGAACGTGTGGAAGCCGTCGGCGAAGCGCGGGCCGTTGTACGCGGCGCCGATGCCGTCGGCGCCGGAGTAGCCGGGGCCGTGGATGGTGCCGTGCACGGTGTTCGGCTCGAAGCCGACGTTCTCCATGACGTCGATCTCGCCGTTGTTCGGCCACGTGCCGCCGGTGGTGCCCATCATCCAGAACGCGGGCCACATGCCCTGACCGTGCGACATCTTCAGCCGGGTCTCGAACCGGCCATAGGCCTGGCTGAACCTGCCGACCGTGTTCAGCCGCGCCGAGGTGTACTCACACCGGCCGTACCAGCAGTTGTAGTTGCCCGGGTTCTCGCGGCGCGCGGTGATGACGAGGTTGCCCTGGCCGTCGAGCGCGGCGTTGCTGGAGCGGTTCGTGTAGTACTGCCGCTCGTGGTTGTTGACGTTGTCGCCGACTTCCATGTTCCATTTGCTGCCGTCGACCGGTGTTCCGGCCGGGCCGGTGAACTCGTCGGCGAACGTGGTCGCGGCGATGCTCGCGCCGGGAGCGGGGACGACGGCCGCCTGCGTGCTGAGCGCAGTGCCGACCAGCGTCGAACCGAGCACCAGGGCCGCGGAAAGGGCGGCCACGACTCGGGTCCGCCGCGCGGACAGGCGGATGGACTTCATTGTCACCTCTCGTGCAGGGGTTCGAGAGAGCGTTCTCACGCGGGGAGTGCGGTACCCCGATGTAGTTTTTCGCTGGATGAACCAAGACGACCGACAGGGTTGCCAGCAGTATGGCTGGTCTAGACCAGGGCGGCAATACCCGGACGGGCATCGGGCCGGACCGGGTCGGTTACGCCGCTGCGGTGTTCTCCCTCGGGTCGGCGCCCTCGTCGAGCAGGGCGGCGACTGGCAGGGTGGCCGCGCCGACGGCGACCGCGTCCGGGCCGAGTTGGCACAGTTCGATCGACGTCACGCCGTACGGGTGTCGCAGCGCGTGTGCCTTGGCCACCTGGCGGACTGTCGGAAGTAGACGGCCGCCGATGGACAGCCCGGCCCAGCCGCCGAGCACGATCCGTTCGGGGTTGAACAGGTTGATCAGGTTGGCGATCCCGGCGCCGAGGTAGCCCGCGGTCTCCTCCAGCACCTTCGCCGCGGTCTTCGACCGGACCGCCGCCGCGACCAGTGCGTCCAACTGGGACTGTTCGTCGGTGCCGGGGATGTCACGCCCGCCACGGGCTTTGCGGTAGCGGTCGAGGATGCCCTCCGCGCCGACGTACGCCTCAAGGCACCCGTGCGACCCGCACCGGCACTGCCTGCCGTCGTAGACGATGGTGGTGTGGCCCCATTCGCCCGCGCTGCTGGTGGACCCGCGGTACGTGACCCCGTCCGCGATCACCGCGGCGCCGACACCGGAGCCGATCAACGCGATCACGGCGTGCCGTGCGCCCCGCCCGGCACCGAACCACATCTCCGCCTGGCCGAGCGTCTTGGCGCCGTTGTCGAAGAACAGCGGCAGTGTGATCCCGCCCGCGCGCAGCAGTTGTTCGAGCGCCACGCCCTCCCAGCCGATCGTCTGCGCGTGCACCACGACGGGATCGCTCTTCTCGACCGTGCCGGGCACGCCGACCCCGATGCCGAGGACCGTGTGCTCCTCGACGCGTGACGCGCGCAGCACCTCGTCGACACCGGAGACGATCTGCTCGACCACCTCGCCGGGATCGGGCCTCGGCGAGGTCATCGGGTGCTCGGCCGCGGCGAGCCGGTTCATCGCCAGGTCGAACAGCTCCACCTTGACGCCGGTCTCGCCGACGTCGATCCCGATCACGTGGCCGTACTGGGGATCCACCCGCAGCAGCACGCGCGGCCGCCCGCCGTCCGACTCGACCAGCCCGGCCTCGATGATCAGCCGGTCCTCCACCAGTTCGCCGGTGACGTTGCTGACCGTCGCCGCGCTCAGTCCGGTGAGCTGGCTGAGCTCGTGCCTGCTCAGCGGGCCGTCGAAGAACAGCTTGGCGAGCAACGTGGAGCGGTTGTGCCTGCGCAGGTCCCGGACCGTGGTGCGTTTCGGTGCCATGACGTGCTCCTCTCCGGGCAACAGCATGCCTCACCAGGCTAAATGCCTGCCATAAATTAAACTTTCAACTAAAGCAAGTCTCTGCTGATGTCCCGCCGTGGCACAATCCCCAGGTGCTCCGGTCCACTCAGAAAACAACGCGTGACCTGCGCCGACACAACAGATCGACGTTGCTGTCGCGGCTCTACCTCGACGGACCGGGCAGCAGGCTCGAGCTCATGCAGGCGTCCGGCCTGAGCTCGGCGACGGTCAGCAATGTCATCTCCGATCTGATCAACGACGGGATGGTAGCCGAGGCGGGTTCGGTGGACTCCGACGGCGGCAGACCGCGGACGCTGCTGCGGGTCCGCCCGGAGTACGGCAGCGTGGTCGGTGTGGACGTCGGTGAGACCCACGTTCAGGTGGGCCTTTTCGACTGCACGCTGAACACGCTGGACACCGCGACCTACCCGATGTCGCGGACCAGACTCGACCCCGCCGATGTGGTCGACCTGGTGGTGCGGGGCGTCGCGTCGGTCACGGCATCGGTCGACCAGTCATCCCTGCTGGGAGTGGGCGTCGGTGTACCGGGCGCGGTGCTGTCGGATGGTCTTGTCCACGCGCCGACGTTGAACTGGTCTGGCGTGCCGTTGCTGTCGATGCTGCGCCCGTTGGTGTCCGTGCCGCTCTACGTGGACAACTGCGCGCGGACCCTCGGTCAGGCCGAGATGTGGCGCGGCGCGGGACGGGACTCCTCGCGAGCGGTCGTCGCGTTGCTGGGCGTCGGCGTCGGCGCGGCGGTGGCGACCGGGGCGGATTCCTATCGCGCGGCGACATCCACGACCGCCGAATGGGGACACACGGTCGTGCAGGTCGGTGGCGCGTCCTGCCGGTGCGGCTCACACGGCTGCCTTGAGGCCTACATCGGCGCCGAGGCGATCCTCGCACGCTACGGCAAGCCACTGTCCGCTTCGGACACCGAGTCGCGGATGGTCGAACTGGTCGGCCTGGCTGACCCCGACGCCCGGCACGTGGTCGCGCAGACCGCGGAGTACCTGGGAATCGGCATCGCCAACCTGGTCAACATGCTCAATCCGGACAAAGTCGTCCTGTCCGGGTGGGTGTCGGCGGTGTTGGGGCCCTCAGTGCTCACCGCCGTGCGGGACACGGTCAAACGGCACGCGTTGCCGTACCTGGTCGCCGACACCGAGATCGAGCTCGGGCAGCTGGGAAACGAGGAGGTCGCGCTGGGTGCGGCCACGCTGCCCGTCCTGCAGCTGCTGGCCACCGGCGGCCGCGCGTAGCGCATTCACCGGGTTTCTGGCCCGCGACAACTCCGGCCGATGTGAGGCCTCGCTGTCCTCGCCCGTGATCACCGGTACATTGCTTTCGTGCTCCCGGTGATCGCGCTGTTCCTGGCTCTTCGGCGGTACCGGCGGAGGGGTCTGGTGACGGGATCACGAGAACAGATCATTACTTTACGCCTTAAATTTAGGGTGATTTCGTAACCTGCCCGTTATTGACGTGACCTCGGACACGCGGTTGACTCCACACCGTTGGCCGGATCGCGACCGGCGACCGTGAGAGCGTGTCCATGGAGGCCACGCCCAGGAACGGACCAGGATGGAACTGCCCCGGCAGCGCCGAATGCCGGGTTGAGCATCGCTAGTGGTCGCAACCACTTAGTTGCCCTGCTGTGCCCGAGTAGTCCCACGACCGAACCAAGACCACGAAGGAGGATCCATGCGAGCCAAGCGCACTGTCGCCTTAGCCCTCGCTGGCATCCTGTCGATGGCCAGCCTCGCCGCCTGCAGTGGCAGCAACAGCGGGGCCAGCGGCTCGAAGAGCTCGACCGGTGTGCTGAACGTCGGCATGCCCAACGGTCCACAGACCGAGAACAACAACCCGTTCGTGAACACCTCGGCGGCCAAGCAGTCCGGGTACATGCGGGCCATCTACGAGCCACTCGTGATGTACAACGAGGTCAGGACCAGCGACAACACCAAACCGTGGCTGGCGGCCAAGTGGGAATGGTCGGACAACTACCGCAAGCTCGTCCTCACGATCCGTGACAACGTGAAGTGGTCCGACGGGCAGCCGCTGACCGGCGACGACGTGGCCTACACGTTCCAGCTGCTGCGCGACAACCCCGGCCTGAACATCGACAGCGTCAAGTTCAAGGACATCAGCGCGTCCGGCAACCAGGTCACCCTGGGCTTCGACGCGTCGCAGTTCGTCTACCAGAAGAAGATCCTCGAGCAGTTCGTCGTGCCGAAGCACCAGTGGTCGACGTTCGCCGCGCCCGCGACCGAGACGGTGAAGAACCCGATCGGCAGCGGTCCGTACACGCTCAAGTCCTTCACCCCGCAGACCGTCACCGTGGTGGCCCGCGAGGGCTACTGGCAGGAAGCGCCCGCGGTCAAGGAGATCCGCTACACGTCCTACACCGACAACCAGGCGCAGACCACGGCACTGGCAACCGGCCAGGCCGAGTGGAGCTTCGTGTTCATCCCGAACCCGCAGGCGGTCTACACCAGCAAGGACCCGAAGAACTACAAGCTGTGGTTCCCCGGTGTGCTCGGCATCCACGGCCTGATGTTCAACACCAAGGTCAAGCCGTGGGACAACAAGTTCCTGCGCCGCGCGGCCAACATGGTCGTCAACCGGGACGACATCTTCACCCAGGGCGAAGCGGGCTACTTCTACCCGAAGGTCGACAACATCACCGGTATCCCGACGCCGACCGGCACCCCGTTCATCTCGGCCGAGTACAAGGACACGAAGGCCACGGTCGACGTCGCCGGTGCCAAGAAGCTGCTGACCGACAACGGCTTCACCTACCAGGGCGACAAGTTGATGGACCCGACCGGCCAGCCGGTCACGCTGAAGACGATCGTGCCGTCCGGCTGGTCGGACTACGTGACCAACCTGGAGATCATCAAGGACAACCTCAAGGGCATCGGGATCGACGCGTCGGTCGACAAGATCAACCAGGACGCCTGGGGCAAGGCCATCGACACCGGTGACTTCCAGGGCACGATGCGGTGGACGAACAACGGCATCACGCCGTACGACATCTACCAGACCATCATGGACGGCGCGTTGTTCAAGCCGATCGGCCAGGCCGGGACGAACGGCAACTACGGCCGTTACGAGAACCCGGCCGCCACGGCAGCGCTGAACTCGTTCGCGAACGCCGCCGACGAGGCCTCGCGCACGGCGGCCATGGCCGAGCTGCAGAAGATCTTCGTCGACGAGATGCCCGCGGTCATCACCTCCGCGGCCAGTGTCGGCGGCCAGTACTCGACGAAGAACTGGACCGGCTGGCCGGACGAGCAGAACTCGTACGCGCCGCTGCAGCCCACGCTGGAGAACGCGCTGGACATCATCCTGCACCTCAAGCCAGCGGCCTCATGACGACGAGCGGTACGACGGCGTCGGCCTCCGAGACCACCGCGGTGGTGTTGGAGGCCGATGGCCTGACCAAGCACTTCCCCGTCCGTAAGCGGGGCAGGGAAGTGCTGTCCAAGGTGACCAAAGTGGTCAGGGCGGTCGACGACGTCACGCTGACGTTGCGGCGCGGCCGGGTGACCGCGCTCGTCGGCGAGTCCGGCTCGGGGAAGTCCACAGTGGCCAGGCTGCTCGCCCAGCTGTACGGCCGGACCTCCGGCGAGATCAGGCTGCACGGCGAGCCCGTCTCGGTGAAGTCCGGCAGGCGGTTCCGCGCGTACTCCAAGCGGGTCCAGATGATCTTCCAGGACCCGTTCGCGTCGTTGAACCCGGTGCACACCGTCCGCTACCACCTGACCAGGGCGCTGAAGATCCACGGCAGGGCGGGCACGACCAAGGCGGACTTGGAGAAGGCGCTGGCGGATCTGCTGACGAGAGTGCAGCTGACGCCGCCGGAGCGGTATGTCGACAAGTTCCCGCACGAACTGTCCGGCGGACAGCGCCAGCGTGTGGCGATCGCCCGTGCGCTCTGTGCGGATCCCGAGGCGCTGCTCGCCGACGAGCCGGTGTCCATGTTGGACGTGTCGATCCGGCTCGGTGTGCTGAACCTGCTGCGGGACCTGAAGGACCGCCTGAACCTGGCGATCCTGTACATCACGCACGACATCGCGTCGGCACGGTACTTCGCCGACGAGACGATCGTGATGTACGCGGGACGCATCGTCGAAGGAGGTGACAGTGAGACTGTCACCCAGCGGCCCGCGCACCCGTACACCCGGCTGCTCATCGATTCGGCACCCGATCCCGACCGGATCGCCGTTCAGGCCACGAGTGAGAAGGACCGTGGGACCGGTGAGCCGCCCAGCCTGATCAACCCGCCTGCCGGTTGCCGGTTCCACCCACGCTGCCCGCATGTGATGGACCGGTGCAGGACCGAGTTGCCGCCGCGGTTCGACATCGGCGACGGTGCCGGGCACTTCGCGGCCTGCTGGCTCTACGCCGAGGAGAAGCACGCATGAGCGAGCCTGCGAGCGAATCATTCAGCACAGGGCCGGGCTCATGCGACGGACTTCCCCACAGCTGGGAGGACGCATGAGTTATCTCCTCAAACGAGTCTTCTTCTACCTGTTCACCGCGTGGGCCGCGATCACGCTGAACTTCTTCATCCCCCGCGTGATGCCCGGTGACCCGGTGCAGTCGCTGATCAACAAGGCGCGCGGCCAGATGACCAGCGAGTCGATCCAGTCGCTGTACGTCCTGTTCGGACTGGACAAGAACGAGAGCCTGATCTCGCAGTACGTCAAGTACTGGGGACAACTGTTCCGCGGCGACCTCGGCCTGTCGTTCACGAACTTCCCGAGCCCGGTCAGCCAGGTGATCGGCCAGGCGCTGCCGTGGACCCTCGGTCTCGTCGGCATCACCACGGTGATCGGCTTCCTGATCGGCACGGCGCTCGGCACGCTCGCCGGGTGGCGGCGCGGGTCGTGGATCGACGCACTGATCCCGGTGACGACGTTCCTGTCGTCCATTCCGTACTTCTGGCTCGGCCTGATCGCCATCGCGTTGCTGACCGGACCGGACAGTTTCTTCCCGGCCGCCAACGGGTACGACACCGGCCTGACGCCCGGCTGGGACTGGGAGTTCATCGGCAGTGCGATCCAGCACAGCCTGCTGCCCGCGATCACCATCCTGATCTCCTCGATGGCAGGCTGGATCCTGAGCATGCGCAACATGATGGTCACGGTCGCGTCCGAGGACTACGTCACCGTCGCGCACGCCAAGGGCCTGCCGGAGCGCCGGGTGATGATCGGTTACGCCGCCCGCAACGCGCTGCTGCCCAACGTGTCGGGCTTCGCGTTGTCGCTCGGCTTCATCGTCGGCGGCACACTGCTCGTCGAGATCGTGTTCTCCTACCCCGGGCTCGGCCTCATTCTCTTCCAGGCCGTCGGCTCCAAGGACTACCCGTTGCTGCAGGGCATCTTCCTGATCATCACGTTGTCCGTGCTGCTGGCCAACTTCGTCGCGGACCTGGCGTACATGCTGCTCGACCCGCGTACCCGAAGGGAGGGCTGAGCGATGGCCACACCGTCTGTTGTGGAGGCGACGCCGGTCGCCAGTGCACCGGTCGCTGCCAGGCGGCGCAGGCTGCGGTTCGTCGCCAACCCGAAGGCCGCGATCGGGCTCGGGCTGATGGGACTGTTCGTCCTGCTGGCGATCATCGGCCCGATCATCTCGCCGTACGACCCGTCGGCGCGGTCCAACGCCCTGATCGAGGGACCGTCCGCCGAGCACTGGCTCGGCACGACGCACCTCGGCCAGGACGTGCTGAGCCAACTGCTTTCCGGTACCCGCAGCGTGATCCTCGTCGGACTGCTGGCCGGGGTGGTCGCGACGATCCTGTCGTTGCTGGTCGGCGTGACGTCCGGCTACCTCTCCGGTGCCGGTGCGGAGAGCCTGTCCGCGTTGTCCAACGTGTTCCTGGTGATCCCGGCGTTGCCGCTGATCATCATCATCACGTCGGTCCTGCCGGAGACCACCGACGTCACGATCGCGCTCGTGATCGGGCTGACGTCGTGGGCGTGGGGCGCCCGTGTGCTCAGAGCGCAGACGCTCTCGTTGCGGCGCAGGGACTACATCGAAGCCGCCAGAGCGACGGGTGAGAAGACCTGGCGCATCATCATCTTCGAGATCATCCCCAACCTGGCCGCGGTGATCGCGTCGAACTTCATCGGCACTGTCATCTTCGCGGTCACGTCCGAGATCACCCTCGCCTTCATCGGCGTGAACACCAGCGGTGACAACTGGAACTGGGGCACGATCCTGTTCTGGGCACAGGGCCAGCAAGCGCTCGCTCAGGGCGCGTGGTGGTGGTTCGTGCCAGCCGGTCTAGCCATCGCGCTGCTCGGCACCGCACTGGCGCTGCTGAACTTCGGGATCGACGAGTTCGTCAGCCCGCGCCTGCGGGGCAACGGCAAGTCGAAGGTCAGGACGGCCGACGGGCGCACCGTGAAGATGCGGGTCGGCTTCACCCCCGTGCTTGGCGCTGTCCGGAAGGACGAAACACCATGAGCGACGCCGTGCTCGAGGTCAGGAACCTCAATGTCGACTATGGACTCGGTGACGAGGCCGTGCACGCCGTCCAGGACGTGAACCTGACCCTGCACCGGGGCGAGGTGCTCGGCCTGGCCGGTGAGAGCGGCAGTGGCAAGTCGACGCTCGCGTATGGACTGACCAGGCTGCTGCCGCCGCCCGGTGTGATCGCCGGTGGCGAGGTCATCTACCACAACGACAACGGTGACACCGCGGACATCATGCGGATGACCGACACCCAGCTGCGCGCGTTCCGCTGGGCGGAGACCGCGATCGTGTTCCAGGGCGCGATGAACTCGCTCAACCCGGTGCACAAGATCTCCACCCAGATGACCGACGTCATCAAGGCGCACGATCCCCGCTCGACACCGCGTTCCCGGCTCGCCCGTGCGAGGGAGATGCTGGCGCTGGTGGGGATCTCGGCCGACCGGCTGGAGGCGTACCCACACCAGTTGTCCGGTGGGATGCGCCAACGCGTGATGATCGGGATGGCACTCGCGCTCGATCCCCGTGTCGTGATCATGGACGAGCCGACCACCGCGCTCGACGTGGTGATCCAGCGCCAGATCCTCGGCCAGCTCATCGATCTGCGTGAGCGGCTGGGTTTCTCGGTGCTGTTCATCACCCACGACCTGTCGCTGCTGGTCGAGTTCTCCGACCGGATCGCGATCATGTACGGCGGCCGGATCGTCGAGGAGGCGCCCGCCGCCGAGATCTACCAGGACTCACTGCACCCTTACAGTGACGGTCTGCTCCATTCGTTCCCCGCGCTGCGCGGGCCCCGCAGGGAGCTGACCGGTATCCCCGGCTCTCCGCCGGATCTACGCGCGATGCCCACCGGCTGCGCGTTCCATCCACGCTGCCCGAAGGCCTTCGACCCGTGTGCGACCGACCTGCCGCTGCTCGGCATTCCCGAAAGCCATGCCAGTGCCACGAGCAACGGACAGCCGCGCACGGTGGCCTGCTGGCTGCATCCCATCCACTGAATGGTTCTGACTAGGGAGACCTATGGATACAACCGCGCCAACTGTCGGAACCCGATCCGGAACACAGGAAAGCGACGACCCGATCGACACGCTGCCGTCATCGTTCCGCTGGGGTGTCGCGACTTCGGCCTACCAGATCGAAGGAGCACATGACGAGGACGGGCGAACACCCTCGATCTGGGACACGTACTGCCGCACACCGGGAATGGTGTTCGAGGGCGACAACGGGGACGTCGCCTGCGACCACTACCACCGGATGCCGGAGGACGTCGAGCTGATCCGTTCACTGGGGGTGGACACGTACCGGTTCTCGGTGGCGTGGCCCCGTGTGCAGCCGGGCGGTCGTGGCCCGGTCAACCACACGGGCCTGGCGTTCTACGACCGGCTGGTCGACGAGTTGCTCGGCAAGGGCATCGACCCGTGGGTCACGCTGTACCACTGGGATCTGCCGCAGGAGCTGGAGGACGAGGGCGGCTGGCCGGTGCGGGACACCGCGTACCGGTTCGCCGACTACGCGATGCTGGTGTTCGACCAGCTCAAGGATCGCGTGCAGACGTGGACGACGCTGAACGAGCCGTGGTGCTCGGCCATGCTCGGCTACGCCTACGGCCGTCAGGCGCCCGGCCGCCAGGACATGGGCGCGGCGATCTCGGCCGTGCACCACCTCCTGCTCGGTCACGGTCTTGCCGCGCAACGGATGCGTGCCGAGGCGGCTCGGCCGATCGAACTCGGCATCACGCTGAACATGGGCACGTCGGATCCCGCGACGGACTCGGAGCTCGATGTCGCCGCGGCCCGCCGTGCCGACGGGCTCGGCGTCCGGATCTACATGGATCCGCTTGTGCACGGCCGTTATCCCGCCGACGTGGTCGAGGATCTCGCCGCCCGCGGGATCCGGATCCCGATCCGGCCCGGCGACCTCAGTGTGATCTCGGCACCGATCGACGTGCTCGGCGTGAACTTCTACAGTGGACACGTCTTCTCCGGTACCGACGAGGACGGCAAGGACCGCGACGCCGACGGCAACCCGGTCGAGCGTTCCATCCCGCAGGGCCACCCGGTCACCGCGATGGGATGGGAGATCGTGCCGGACGCGTTCACCAGGCTGCTGACCAGGTTGGCAGGCGACTACCCAGGCCTGCCGATGGTGATCACGGAAAACGGCGCCGCGTTCGAGGACGAGCCGGACGCTTCCGGGTTCGTCAGGGACTTCGACCGTGTCGAGTACTTCAACTCCCACATCGGCGCGGTCGCGCGTGCACGTCAGGCGGGGGCCGACGTGCGCGGGTACTTCGCCTGGTCGTTGCTGGACAACTTCGAGTGGTCCTACGGCTACGAGAAGCGGTTCGGCATCGTCCGCGTCGACTACGACACGCAAGTCCGTACACCGAAACAGAGTGCGCTCTGGTACCGCGACACGATCAAGCGGATCAGGGGACACTGACGCAGTGCGCGTGCAGGCCGCCTTTCCCTTGTGGGGAGGCGGCCTTCGCCGTGTCCCCGGCACTGCGGGCGAAAGCGGCGGGCTCCTTGGCGAAAGGCTTTCGAATTACGACCTTGAACCAAGTGATATGCCAAACACCCTGGCAAGATCAAACAGGATAGTTGTCCGGCATTCCGTCCCTTGCTGCACCTAATTGGTGGGAATGTTCCGATCTGTCTTCAAAGCACGTCATGTGTCATGATGCGCATCACTGGAGGGGGGAAGCGGACCGGGGGTCGGGCCATGGCGGATACCGTTCTCAGTGTCGTACTGCAACATCACAACCGCTTGTTCCGCGAAATGCTTGCGGCGCACCTTGCTCGCGAGCCCGATATCGCGATGCTCGGCACCGCGGCGTCGGGGCCGGAACTGATCCAGCTGTGCGATCTTCGGCGGCCGACCGTCGCGCTTTTCGAGGCGGACGCGCCCAGATGGAGCAACGAGAGGCTGGTCTCGTTGCTCCTGCCGCCGGGCAGGCTGATGCGAATGATCGGGCTGCACCAGTCTTTGACGACCGCGCACGTGATCCGCGCCTACGAGGCCGGAGTGAGCGCACTGGTGCCGTACTCCGGCGGGCTGGAGCCACTGCTCGCCGCGATCAGGGCACCGTCGTCGGCAATCGAGACAGCGCGGGCGAAACGCGGCGGCGGGGACGCGCTCACCCAGCGGGAACTGGAAGTTCTCTACCTCGTCTGCGCGGGCTACCCGCCACGGCAGATCGGGCTGGAACTGGGAATCAGCCCGCACACGGTCGAAAACCACAAACAGCGGATCTTCAACAAGCTCGGTGTGCACAACCAGGCGCACGCCGCCGCGAGCGCGGTCCGGCTCGGTCTGCTGGCGCAGGCCCAGACGCCGCGGATGGACGTCTCGACACAGGAACGAAGACCTGGGCTGCGCGTCGCGCTGGCCAAGACCGAGGGACCGATCGCCGACCGCGCACGGGAAGTGCTCGACAAGCATCACATCATCGTGTTCGACCGGGAGACCGTGCCCGCACCGCGTGCCGACGGAGAGAGCAAGGACGACGCGGCGGTCACCGTGCTGATCGACCCGCCGCCGACGACCTGGCGGACGCAGACCGGCAGAGGACTCGTGGTGATCGTCAGCCAGGAGCCGAAGCAGCACCTGATGGCCCAGGCCGTGGCCAGTGGCGTCACCATCCTGCCCGCGTCGCTGGTCGACGATCTGCTTGCACCGGCGGTCGAAGCCGCGAACACGGGATACGTCCTGATCAGCGCGGCCTACGCGCGGGCGGTGCTCGGCCCGCCCGGTGGGGAGTGGCGCCGCTGGCAGCTCGCGCTCACCCCACGTGAACAGGAGATTCTGTCGGCGATCGCGCAGGGACACACCACCAAACAGACCGCGCGGCTGCTGGGGATCTCCGTGCGTACCGTCGAGAACTTGCAGGGCAACCTGTTCCGCAAGTTGCGGGTACACCGCAAGGCGGCGGCGTTGGTCGTCGCGCACGAACTCGGCTTGCTGGAGGAGTGAACGGATGTGCGAGGACTTCTTCTCGTCGTACTTTTCACGACGAGCACCTTCATTGGACTGACTCCACAAGCGTTCGCCCACGCGGAATTGCTCGGCACGACACCGTCGAATGGCGGGCATTCGGCGGTTGCGCCGACCGAGGTACTGCTTCGGTTCAGCGAGCCGGTCAAACCGGTGCGTGACGGCTTCGTCCTGCTGAACGGCCAGGGGAAACGCACAGGTGACGGGCAGCCCGAGGCCGATGGCGATTCCGTTCGGTTGCGGTTGGCGCAATCTCTGCCGGACGGTGTCTATTCATTGTCCTGGCGAGTGGTATCGGTCGACTCGCACCCGATTCACGGTGCGCTGGTGTTCAGCGTCGGCGACGCGCAGGCCGCGCCGCTGGTCGGCGGCGGTGCCGAGGCTGGTGCCGATCCTGTTGTCGCGGCGGCGTTCTGGCTGGCCCGCTGGATCGGCTTCGGCTCGATCGCGCTGGTCATCGGCGGTGCCGTGTTCGTGATGCTGTGCTGGCGGGAAGGACGGGAGGACCGCCGCTACCGCCGGATCACCGGTGTGGCGTGGTGGGCCGCGGTGGGCTCGTCAGCTGCGATGTTCTTGTTGCAGGGTGCGAACACCGCTGGCACGCCCGTGTGGTCGGTGTTCTCACCGGGGCTGATCGCGGACACGGCTGGGAGCGTCTTCGGCATCCTGTTGCTGGCCCGGCTGGTGCTACTCGTGCTGTTCCGCTTGGTGTGGCCGCTTGTAGTCGCTGTCGCACTGGCGGTGACATGGAGCGCGAGCGGCCACGCTGTCGCGGGCGACTGGGCTGCCGCCGCAGTGCTGCTGGATGTCGTTCACGTCCTCGCGATGTCGGTGTGGCTCGGTGGCCTGGTCGTGCTTCTGACGTGTTCCTTGTCGTCGCGTGACGTGGTCGCCAGGTTCTCCAGGGTCGCCATGGTCTCCGTCGCTGTGCTGGCCGTGACCGGAGTGGTGATGGCCCTGCGCGAGACCGGTTTCTCGCTCGACTCCGACTCACAGTACGTGACCCTGCTGGTGTTCAAGGTCGGGGCGTTCGGGTTGTTGCTGTGGCTGGCTGCCATGTCCCGCAACGCGGTGGGCGGATGGACCTCCCGGTCGGCCCGGACGAGTGCGATCGTCCGACTGCGACGGTCGGTCTGGGCCGAAGCGGGGATAGCGGCTGCCGTCCTCGCGTTGACTTCCGTCCTCGTCGCCACGCCGCCGACCGGCATCGACTCACGCGTCGCCGCGCCGGTGGCCGTGTCCGGGCCGTTCCTGCGGGCACTTGCCATGCAGGACAGCGGGGACGTGCAGGTGTGGCTGTCGCCCGCGCAGACCGGGCCGAACCAGGTCGTGGTGAACGTGCGGGACGACAAGGGGATCAACCGGGATGTTCCCGAGGTGACGGCTCAGCTGAGCCTGCCGTCCGCCGCGGTCGGCCCGATGCCGGTGACGCTGGTACGGACCGGCCCCGGCCAGTTCGTCGCCGAGACGGTGACGGTGCCGATGCGAGGGACGTGGCAGCTGGCGCTGCGAGTGCGGACCAGCGAGCTGGACGTGTCCATGGTGGACGCTCAGGTTCCGGTTCGCTGAGAAATGCGGTGGGCCCCGGTAATCGGGTCGGGGCCCACCTCCCCGGCGTCGTCTCGTCCTGCTCGAGCACGGTGGGCCACCGGGGTATCGGTGCTCGTCTGGAGAAGGTCGCCGGCCTTCCGCAAGCGGCTGAAAGGCAGGCAACCTCTCTCCAGACGATCCACCAAGCAAGCTGGGACCCGCGTGCTGACCGTGATCCTGGGGTGAGCCACGCCGGCACACCGACCAGCCATGTGCCGGCCTGGGAGGACTCCGGTTCAGCCACCGCGGTTCCCATCCCGCCGCCTGTGAAAACTGCATCGCTTTGTATGCAATCCGAATATGTCACTGGTCGCGGCGGTGTCGAAATGACAAGAATGGCTTAGGACTAGCCGGAACTCACCAGGTACTCCCGGCCCAACCGACTACGGCTTGTAGAAGGAGCCGTCGTACGGCTGGTCCAAGGCCGCTCGGCCGATCGTCGCCAGTATGTGGTCGTCGTTGTCGTGCCGCACGTAGAAGGCGAGGTCCCGGTAGATCCGCTCGACCGGGCTCGGCCGCACCAGGCACCGCGCCCCGCACGCCCGGACGCAGTTGTCCACTGTGTCCAGTGCGAGGTGTTCCATCAGGTGTCGTGCCCGTGTGCCCGCCATCTGCGCCTCCGTGCCCGCGTCGCGGTCCCACAGGTCCGCGACGTGCCGCAGCAGCAGATGACCCGTCTCGATCGCCACAGCCATCGACCCGACCCGGTGCTGCACATAGGGGTCGGTGGCCTTGCCCTGGCGTTGGACGTACTCGATCGCGTACCCGTAGGCGGCCTCGGCCGCGCCGAGGAAACTCGCCGCGTAGTGCGGCACGAACGCGGACTGCAGGCCGAGACGGAGATAGTCGCCGGGTAGTCCGATCCGGTGACTGTCAGGGATGTATGTCTGATCGAAGCGCACGAGGTGGCTCACCGTCGCCCGCATGCCGATCGGGTCCCACCATGAGGGATCGGCCGACACCGACGGGTCGGCCAGCTCGCAGGCCAGCATCAGCACGCCCGGCTCCGACCCACGCGCCCCGCCGGGCCCGTCGACGTTCACCAGCAGGATCGCCCAGTCGGCACCGGTCGCGCTCGTGGCGAACGCCTTGCTGCCGTTGACGATCCACCCGTCGTCGGTCCGCTGGACCGTGGTGCCGAAGCTCCGCTGCTCGCCCGGTTTGGGTGCCTGTGGTTCGCCGCTCCACGCCACCCAGCGCTCCCCGTGCCGGACCACACCTTCGAACCACAGGTCCTTCTGTGTGGGTGAGCCCAGTGCGTCGATCAGCAACAGCGAATTGGTGTGTCCCTCCCAGCAGCGTGCGAAGGACAGGTCGGCGGCCGCGAACTTCGTCGTGATCATCCACAGACTGTGCGCGTCGCCCTGGTGCGGACCGAGCCCGAGCCCGCCGTGGGAGACCGGCACGGTCGGCGCGTGCAGCCCGGCCGCGAACAGGTCGTCGAAGTTCTCGCTGGGGAAGGACGCTGTCCGGTCGTATTTGTCCGCTCGGCGGGCGAACGAGTCGGCCAGCGGGACGACGCCGGTGAGCAGCTCGGTCATCGCAGGTGCTCCATCGAGTGCGGGTTCGGCATGGATCGGCCGGTCATCAGCCGGAACTGCCGCGCGACCTCGATCCGCAGCACCTCCCAGCCGTCGATCACGCGCAGGTGTCGCCTGCGGGCGGCGGCCACCAGCGCGGTCGGCCTGCGGCCGTAGGTCAGGTCGACCAGTGTCGTGTCCCCTGCCAGGTGTCCCAGCGGGAACAGCAACTCGTCACGCACCGGTGTCGCGTGCACGATCAGCGAGTAGTCGGAGGGTGTGAACCGCTGCAGGGGAACGTAGTCGAGGCCGAGCAGCCGGGCAGCCCGCATGCCCCGGTCCGGCCCCCGGTTGACCAGCGTCGGTGTCACGCCGAACCGCAGCAGTCCTGCGGCGGCACCGCGCCCGGCGCCGCCGCAGCCGACGACCGCCGCTTTCGTGCCGGTGAGCGGGATTCCCGCCCGGCCGAGCGCACCCACGACGCCGACCGGGTCAGTGGTGTGTGCCCGCCAGCCGGACTCGGTCCTCACCAGCACGTTCGCGGCGCCCGCGGCGGCCGCCGCGGCACTGGTCACCTCGGCCAGCCGCAGCGCGGCCTCCTTGTACGGCGCCACAATGGTCGCGCCGTCGACCGGGAAGCCGAGCTCGGCGAGACCCGCCGTCAGCGACCGCCAAGTGGTGAGGAAATCCCTTGTGGTTATGGGCAGGTACAAGCCGGGGTAGCCGATCGACCGGTAGGCGCGGTTGTGCATCCGGGGAGACAGCGATCCGTTCACCGAACGGCCGACGATGCCGAACACCCGCCGCACCGGAGGCAGCTCGGGGAACGGATAGTCGCGGATCAGCCGGTCGATCGACGGTACGTCGTCGGACCGGCCGCCGATCTGCCCGTACACCGTCGGTGCGCCGAGCCACGGCGCCAGCAACCGTCCACACAGGCCGGTTTCACCGACACTGAAGGCGGTGACGTTGGTCCTGTCGAGGGCACGCAACAGCCGCAGCGGCGCGAGCGCGTGCTCCGCGGTCACCGCGTGTGTCACGAGCAAGTACCGCTGTGCCGGGACTTCGGCCATCTGGCTGAACCTGACGAGCAGTCCGGCGACATCCATCCCGCTGGCGCCACCCGCCGCGCTCAACCCGTACCACGCGACAAGCCGCTGGTGCGCGGGAATCGCGGCAAGGACACGGGGCGTGGTGTCCCTGCCGAGCTCCAGTTCGACCAGGTCGTACTGCCGCGCCGCGGCGATCAGTCTGTGTTCGCGCTGCTCCAGGCCACCCGCGTACACGCCGCCCGAGCCCATGCTGCGCAGGCTGTAGATCAGTTCGCCGGAAACGTGGTCGCGCAGTGTCACCGGATCGATGTCGCCAAGGATGTCGGCCCTGACCTCCAGCGTGCCGCCTGCCTTGTCGAGCAGCCTCAACTCCTCGGCCGACCGCGACGGCGGACCGGTCAGCGACGCCACCAGCGTGCACGTCCGCCCCGGTCGGATCACATCAGGTCTGGACATGACGGACATCGTGACCACAATCCAAACCATGTCGGAAACCTGGGAGACCTTCGCCGGTGTGCTCGAGCGAAGGCACTGCAAACGCTCCTTTGTGGATAGACCAGTGTCCCGCGCGCTGCTCGAGCGGGTGCTCGCCACGGCCGGGTGCGCGCCGTCGACACGCAACGGGCAGCCATGGCGGGTGTCCGTGCTGACCGGGACCGCCAGGCAGGCCCTCGCAGACGCGTTGTGCGCCGAGTTCGACCGAGGCGTCGCACAGCACGCCGACTACGTCAACCGGCCGTCGGCGACCGACGCGGTGACCGAAAGCCGGGCTCGCGAAGCTGGCGAGGGAGTGTTGCGTGCCAAGGGAATCGACCGGTTCGACACGGGGGCGAGGCGCGCCCACCTGAGGGACAACCTCGCGTTCTACGGCGCGCCGGTGGAGATGGTCTTCCACCTGCCGGGACCGGCGCCGCACGGACTGTTCCTCGAGATGGGGCTGTTCCTGCAGAACGTCATGCTCGCCCTGGTCGCATGTGGACTGGGCAGTTGCCCGCAGTTCAGCGTGGCCGGATACCCCGACGTGATCAGGGCTGTGCTGGGACTGCCCGACGACCGCGTCGTGGTCTGCGGTCTCGCGGTCGGCTATCCGGACGAAGCTGCCAAGGTGAACCGGTTCCGTCCAGTCAGGGCAGCGGTTGACGAGTACGTGCGGTGGCACGGTTCCCAGTGAGGGGACCGGTGTGCGAAGTGCGCGCGTCAAGATGCTCACCTCCAGTTGCAGGGGAACGGGAGCGATAACGCGCGGCACGTGCTCACCCTGTCACGTACACGCGGAGTTGAAGTTGTCGACAGCCACGGGTTCACGGTGACTATCCGGGAGTTTGGCACAGTGTGCGCCTGTTTGCTTGCCGGGACAAGAACGTCTTTGCCCTACCTAGGGGTAGGGGTAAACCCTTGGGGGAAACATCCCATGTCCGGTTTTTCCGGCCTACTCCTACACTTCGCCTGATCGCTGGTCGGCGAACTTGTCACGACAGCGCTTTTTCTCCCCGCGTATCAACGTGATCGTTCTGCGGAGTCATCATGCGTCTGCTGTTCACCTCGGCCGCTGCACGCCCGCACGTGTTCCCGCTCATCCCCCTGGCTTGGGCATGTCGTGCCGCCGGGCACGAGGTCCGGGTGTGCGCGGGCGCCTCGATCGCGGACGACATCGTCCACACTGGACTGCCGATCGTGCTCGCCGGGGGCCGGGCGGCCCAGCCGACGGCCAGGACAGCGCAGTTCGTCGCGTCGGTGTACTGCCAGCAGCCGTGGCCCGCCGACTGGCCGGTCAACACGCACCTGCTCAACGATCGGCAACGCGAACACCTCGAACGGCTGGGGAACACGATCATCGCAGGTGCCGACGCGATGGCGGGCGATCTCGTGGCGTTCGCCCGGTGGTGGCGCCCGGATGTCGTGATCTACGAGACCACGGGCTACGCGGGCGCGGTCGCGGCGGCGGTACTTGGTGTACCAGCGGTGCGGTACCGCTTCGGCTCGTCGTCCGTGCTGCGGCTGGAGTTGCGCGGTGATCGCCCGTTGCCCGCCTACTCGCGCCTGTTCGCCAGGTTCGCTGCCGACGTCGTGACCGAGCCCGCGATGACCGTCGACCCGGTGCCGCCGAGCATGCGCCTCGCTGAGCCCGCGTTGCCGTGGCATGCCGTGAGATACCTGCCGTACAACGGTTCCGGGTGCGTGCCGAGGTGGCTTGCCCGGTCGGACGGACGGCCGAGAGTGTGCGTGACGTGGGGGCACGTGATGGCCAGCGCGCTCGGTGGCGCGGCAGCGGGACCGTACCGCCAGACTCTCGACGCGGTCGCGGGACTGGACGTGGACGTCGTCGTCGTGGCCAGTTCGGAACAGCTGGCCAAGCTGGGTGATCTGCCGTCGTCGGTCCGGCCGGTCGAGGCGACACCGTTGAACCTCGTCCTGCCGTACTGCGACGTGGTCGTGCATCAGGGCGGCGACGGCACCACGCTGACCGCGGCTGCGGGAGGCCTGCCGCAACTGGCGATCACCCGCAGGCCCGAGGCGGAGGTGCCGTCCGGCCGGGTGGCCGCCGCGGGCGCCGGGCTGCATCTGCGGTACCAGGAGCTGCGGCACAACAGCGCGGGACACGAGCTGATCAGCACAGCGGTCGAGAAGCTGCTCGCCGACCACGCGTACCGGGACGCGGCGCACCGCCTGCGTGACGAGATCGCGGCCCAGCCACCGCCCTCGGCGGTCGTCCCCGCACTGGTGGCACTCGCCGGACAGGACAGGAGAGTGCCGAGTGAACAAGTCCAGTGATCCGATCGTCATGGTCCGGCCTGTGCTGCCGCCGTTGGCCGAACTCACCGACACACTGGGACAGGTGCTGCGCAGTGGCGTGCTGACCAACGACGGTGCCCGTGTCCGCGTGTTCGAACGGATGCTGTCGGCCAGGCTGGGGATCGCCGAGCTCGCGGTGTGCGGGAGCGGAACGACCGCGATCCAGCTGGCGTGCGGCGCACTTGGCCTGACGGGCGAGGTGATCGTCCCAGCCGCCGCGTTTCCGGCCGTGTCCCAAGCGGTCCGGCGTGCGGGCTGTGCACCGGTCGCGGTGGAGGTCGAGCCCACGTTCCTGACGCTCGATCCCGACGCCGTCGCGGCGGCGATCACACCCCGCACCTGCGCGATCCTCGCCGTACACACGTTCGGCTGCCCCGCTGACATCGACACGCTGTCCGCGGTGGCAGGGAAGGCGGGCGTGCCGTTGCTGTTCGACGCGGCGACCTGCTGGGGGATCGGCTACCGCGACCGTCCGCTGCTGTCGTACGGCGATGTGTCGACCTTGAGCCTGCACGCGATGAAGCTGACGCACTCGGTGGAAGGCGGCGCGGTGATGAGCTCCGTCGTCCCGGTGGCCGACCGGGTCCGCCGACTGCGCAACTTCGGCGCGGGCAAGGAAGGGGCGCTGGCGGCAGGGACGAACGCGCGGATGAGCGAACTGCACGCCGCGGTGGGCGCGGCCGTGCTGGCGGAGTCCGACAAGGAGATCGCCGCGCGGATCAGGGTCCGTGACTGGTACCGGGCAGGGCTGGGCCACATCGACTGGCTGCGGATGGTTCCGTTTCGCACGGGCGCGTCGCCGAACGTGGCGGCGATGGCTGTCCGGCTCGCGCCCGACGCACCGGTCAACGCGCCCGTGCTCAGCGCCGAGCTGGTACACCACGGCGTGCACTCACGTGCCTACTTCACCGGCCGATACCGGCCACGGGGACTCGGCAGCGCCGGGCCCACCCCGGTGGCCGACGACCTCGCGGAGCGGATCCTGTGCCTGCCTTTCTGGGGCGGACTGACCGACCCGGACGTGGCACGAGTGGTCGACGCGATCGACCGGATCGGGCACCGGCGCGCCCACCGCCGCGAACGCGCGATCCACCGGCCTGCGTAGGGAGATGATGCGTGCGCATCCTGTTCACCCCGCACAGCGCCCGCCAGCACCTGTATCCGTTGGTGCCTCTGGCGTGGGCGTGTCGTGCCGCGGGCCACGAGGTCCGGATCGCGGGCGCCCCCGTGCTGGCCGCGGCGATGTACGACACCGGCCTGCCCGCCGTGGTGGTCGGCCGTGACGTGGCACCGCCGGCGGTGGCGTCACGGGGGATCACCGCGCGGTTCTACGCCCACGAGCGGTTTCCCTCCGATTGGCCACTGAGGACACATCTGCTCACCGGCGACCAGCGTGAACTGTTGGAGTTCCTCGGCCGCAACGCGGCACGGGCCGCACGGGCCACAGTGGACGACATGGTCGCGTTCGCGCGGGACTGGCGGCCCGACGCCGTGGTCTACGACGTCGCCGGGTTCGCCGGCGCGGTCGTCGCCGCCGTCCTTGGCGTTCCGGGCATTCGGCACCTCACCGGCTACGGGCTGCGGCCGATGGAGAACCGCGTGACACCGGTACCGCAACCGCTGCCCGAGTACGCCGCCCTGTTCGAACGCTTCGGCGCGGCCGTGCCGAGCAGGCCCGCCATGACCATCGACCCGTCACCGCCGCCGCTACGGATTCCGGTGTCCGGACTGTGGCAGGAGATGCGCTACGTCCCGTACAACGGTCCAGGTGTGGTGCCGCCGTGGCTGCCTGACTGGCTTCGGCTGTCCCGCAGGAGGATCTGCGTGACCTGGGGCCACGGCGTTGCCAGGGCTGTGCTCGCGCAGGGTTCGGCCGCGCTGGATCCGTTGCGGGACGCGATCACCGCACTGAGCGTGCTCGATGTGGACATCGTGCTGGCCACGACAGCCGAGCAACTGGCACTGCTCACCCACCGCCCCGACAACGTCAGAGCCGTGACATCCGTGCCGTTGCAGTACTTGCTGCCGTACTGCGAGCTGATCGTGCACCAGGCGGGCGACGGCACCGCGCTGACCGCCGCCGCGCTGGCGGTTCCCCAGTTGGCGATCACCACCAAACCGGACCAGGCGCTGACCTCCGACCGGCTGGCCGCGATCGGCGCCGGACTGCACCTGCGCTACCAGGATCTGCGCACCGATCCCGCACGGACGGACGTGATCCGTGCCGCCGCCGAGAAGTTGCTCGGCGCGGGCAGGCACCTGCGTGCCGCGCGGCGGTTGTGCGCCCAGATCGAAGCCCAGCCGTCACCGGCCGACGTCGTCGCGGAAGGGGGGCTGTTTCACTTAGGTTGGTGCTTTCCCTCAGGGGATTCGCCCTATTCCAGGCGATCGGCCGCCGGTGGAAACCTGATGCTGCCAGAATGATAACCAGAAAGACCACCTTATGTCACGAAAGACCGGTATCACTCTTGTCGTCGTGGCCGCGTCCGTGCTCGCCTTTTTCGGCGTGCGCGCTTTTTTCGGCACGATGCGTGAATCAGCGGCCGAGGTCGTTTCCTCGGCAACGATCGACGGCCTCACCGCGTCGGTCGGTCAGGCAGGCTGGGTCGTGATGGACCACGACATGTCAGGCACGGCACCGGGTTACCAGATGCCGCCGGCGATGATGCCGGGTATGCCTGCCGAGGGCAACCAGCGCGTCGCCGTGACGGTCACGGTGGTCAACACGACAGACGAAACGCGTCCGATGAAGCCGGACGCTGAGTTCTTCCTGCGAACCGAGTCGGCAGGAGACCCCGTCACCGCACATTCCGACACATTCGGCGAGCTGCCGAGGCTCGCGCCGGGAAGTGCGGTGAACGGGGTGCTCTACTACGACCTTCCACCCCATTCATCGTTGTGGATCGAATGGCGCCATGAAGGTGCGACGGCTCGCCTCGCGATGGGCGTGGCGCCCTCGCATTCGAACCACCGTTGAAAGGAGCGGACGACATGAACTGGTCTGAAAACGACCGGTCGAGCGTCTCGTGGGGTATCCGGCGCGGTGTACTGCTCGCGGTCCTGCTCGCCGTCGCTGTGACAGTGTGGCGGCACGCGGCCGCGTTGGACGAGCATCTGCTCATCGCCGCGCGGGACGCGGTGTTCACCGTGCCCGCCGCAGCGGCCGCGGTCTGGCTGGCGGGCCAGGCCCGATCCCTGCTGGGCGTGACCTCCGCCGTGCTCACCGCGGCGCTGGTCTCCCTCGCGTTCGTCCCGATGCTGGCACCGGTCGTACTGGTGTTGCCCACCGCGGGACATGCCCACTCCGGGCTGGAGAGCCTGATCATGGTCCAGCCGGTGGTGCTGGCCGTGAGCATCCTGGTGCTCGGCTTCTCGCTGCCACCGGCCGGTCGGCCCAGCCGGACGCTGGCGTTCCGGCTGACCACCTTCGCCGCGATCGGTGCCCTGATCTCGTTGCAGGTCGCCGCATTGCCCGTGGCCGCGCAACCACCGACCGAGGACGCGGGCTCGTGCGCGACCGCGACCAAGCGGACCTACAACGTCCACGCGATCAACGTGGACATCACGATCAACCGGTTCGGCGACCACGACCCGTTCGGGTTCATGTATGCGCTCGCCGACAAGGTCCCGGAGATCCGGGCGCAGGAAGCCGCGTTGAAGCAGAACGCGGCCGAGGGCTCGGACGGCCGCGGCGCCAAGGTCTCCAACGGCCTGCGCCAGGACGCGATCCAGCCGCTGGTGATGCGCGCCCGGCTCGGCGAGTGCGTCGTGGTCAACCTCAGCAACAGACTGACCCAGCCACCGCGAGGCGGCCCGGGCATGGGTCCGATTCCGGTGTCCACGCAACCCGGTGGCGTTCCTGCCGTGTCCATCGATGTGGCAGGCGTCGCCTATGACGCAGCCGGTGGCGCGGGCGGACAGGCCGTCGGCAACAACCCGGCGAGCGTGATGGTGCCGCCGGGCGGATCACACCAGTACCAGTTCTACCTCGACCCGTTGATGGGTGAGGGTGCCAAGGTGTTCCGCAGCGGTGGCGATTCGGTGCAGCTCACCGCGCACGGACTGTTCGGCGCGCTGGTCGCCGAGCCCGCGGGCTCGACGTGGCTGGACCCGGACACCGCCGCGGACCGGACCAACGACCCGAAGTTCAACAGCTTCGCGGCCATCATCCGGCCGGGCAGTGGCCCGTCGTTCCGTGAGTTCGCGATCATGTACCACGAGGTTGGCGACGAGATGTTCCTGTTGCGCCGTCCACCGAGGGAGAACGGCGGCGACACCAACTGCTTCGACGACCCGGACGGCAACGGGTCACCGCTGCCGATGCGCGACGAAGGCGGTATCGACAACTGCGGCACCACGACTGACAGCTATCGGCCAGGCAGTCGTGCGATCAACTACCGCAGCGAGCCGTTCTTCCGCCGCCTGGAACTCCTTGTCCAGCAGCGAGGTGAGGACGACGTCTCGCTGAAGGCCACCGAGTCGCTGATGTACAGCTCGTATCCCAACGGCGACCCGGCGACGCCGATTCCGCGCTCCTACCTCGGTGAACCGACCAAGACCCGGCTGATCCACGCCGGATGGGAGCAACTGCACGTGCACCACCTGCACGGCGGCGGAGACCGGTGGCCGCAGAACCCGAACGCGGAGCCCAACAACTTCGCCAGCGGGCTGCAGAAGTTCCCGCCGAACAACCAGCCGTCCATCAACCTCGACTCGCAGACCGTCGGCCCGACAGAGACCTACGACCTGCGGCACGAGTGCGGCGCGGGCGGCTGCCAGCAAGCAGCGGCCGACTTCCTCTACCACTGCCACATCGCGCACCACTACATCGCCGGTATGTGGGCGATCTGGCGAGTGCACGACACGCAGCAGCCCGACCTGGCCACAATTCCGGGACGCACCGCAGCGCCCACCGCTGTGACGTCACAGGGGCTGATCGGCCAGACCGTCGAAGGCAAGAAGGTTGTCACTCGCAGCAGCATGACCAACCCGAGCACCGAGATCGCGGTGGAGGACCTGGCCGAAAGCCAGCTCCCGCCACAGGGCGTGCCCGCTGACAGGGTCGACGCGACGGTGTTGAACTGGACGACAGCCGGAACACCGTCGTCCCCGCTGGTGCTGAACGAACCCGACGACACGGCGAGGTGGCAGAACTACGAGTCGCCGACGCCGGGAGTGCGAACACCGGTGATGTTCAACCCACGCAACGGCAGACCGGCGTTCCCCTTGCTGAAGCCACATCTGGGCGTCCGGCCGCCGTTCGCCCCGAACGGACACTCCGGCACGCCGTACCTCGGTGACACCGCGACCCAGCAGAGACCGGACGGGTTGTGCCCGTCCAGCGCGCCGGTCCGGACGTACAACATCACAGCCGTCAGCCTGCCGATCCAGATGACCGCGCGGGAGCGTGACCCCAAGGGCCAGATCTTCGTTCTCAACCAGGACAAGGACCGGGTGATCGCGGATGCGAACTCCGGCGCGAAGTCGCCGGATCCGCTGGTGATCAGGTCGAATGTCGGTGACTGCGTCGCGATCACGTTCTCCAGCGAGCTTGAGCCGACTCAACAGCCCAAGGTGAACATGCACACGCACTTCGTGCAGTTCGACCCGCAGGGCTCCGACGGCGTGATCACCGGATTCAACTTCGAGCAGTCCATCTACAACAACACCCGCACCCCGAGCACGACCACCGCGGCCGCCGCCGCGGGCTCGACCAGGGTGACGGTGTCCAGCACGGCCGGGCTCCGGCCGGGGATCACGGTGGCGGTCGGCTCGGGCAGGCCGAACATCGAGATCCGCAAGATCACCGCGATCAGCGGGAACACGCTGACGCTCGACCGCGGCCTCGGCCAGGCGCACGGCAGCGGTGAGCGGGTCAGTGTCGAGTTCGTCCAGCTGCGCTGGTATTCCGATGTGGACAGCGGGACAGTGTTCTGGCACGACCACGTCCTCGGCATCCATTCGTGGGCGCACGGCCTGTTCGCCGCCCACATCATCGAACCGCGTGGATCGACCTACCACGACCCGCGCAGCGGCGCGCAGATCCAAAGTGGAACGATCGCCGACATCAGGACCAGCGCGCTGGTCGGCGGCGGCGTTCGCAGCTCCTTCCGGGAGTTCATGGTGTTCCTCGGCAACGGCCGTCGCGGTAGGCCGGAGCTGGACAACCCGGGCCTTGGCAGGCTGGACCGCAACGCGGGGCAGGAGTGTGAGGAAGGTTCCATCAACCTGCGTGCCGCTCCGCTCGGTGAACGGGCCGCGCCAGGTGATCAACGCAGACAGTTCAACGGCGGCCTCTGCCGGAATGCCGTCAGCAGAGCGAACGACCCGGCCGGCAACAACACGGCCAATGCGACAGTGACGGCTGTGGACCCGTACGCGTTCTCGTCGGTGAAGTTCGGTGATCCGTCGACACCGCTGTTCCGCGCGTACACCGGGGATCCGGTGGTGATCAGGACGATCGGCCTGTCCGAACGTGTGGAAGGCCTGCGGTTGCAGGGCCACCGGTTCGCGCGGGAACGGTTCAACGCGGACGGCGAACTCGTCACCACCAGCACGACCGGGATCTCCGAACGGTTCGACTACGTGCTGGACGGCGGCGCCGGTGGTTCGGGCGACTATCTGTACTACAGCACCCGCAACTTCGCCTTCGAGTCAGGGGCGTGGGGCATCTTCCGGGTGCACGACAAGGCACAGGCTGATCTGAAGCCGTTGCCGGGGCGGACCGCGCCGCCCAGTGGCGCCGGATTCCCGATCCTGCGGCCGAACTCCGGCAACCCGCCACCGGCGACTCAGCCCGGTGTGGTGTCGTCGACCGCGGACCCGTGCCCGGCGGCCGCACCCGTTCGCGGCTACGACGTGACCGTGTTCGCCAAGCCGCTGCCGACCGCGCCAACGGTCGACAGGGACGGCATCATCTACGCGCTGACATCCGACGTCGCCGCGATCCGTGCGGGTACGAAGAAGACTGAACCGCTGGTGCTCAGGGTGAACCAGGGCGACTGCCTCCAGGTGACCCTGCGCAACGGGATCACCACGGGCCCCGGCCACGGCGGCACCCGCGCCGGATTCGATCTCGGCAAGCTGCTGTACAACCCGCAGACCTCGGCGGGCACAGCGGTCGGGTTGAACCCGGACACGACCGTGGCGGCCGGGCAGTCGGCGACGTACCGGTTCATGGCCGACAAACTGCTGGGTACGGCGATCTTCCAGAACCTCGGCAGTGTCTCGTCCCTGCGGCACGGCGCCTACGGCATGGTGATCGTCGAGCCGACGGGATCGACGTGGTCCAACAGCGCTGACAACAGCCCACTTGGTGCGAACGCGACCAGCACGCAGGCGATCATCCGCTCGTCGGCGGGCAGGTTCCGTGAGTTCGCGCTGACCATGGGGACAACGGATCAGCACTACGCGAGAAGTATCTTCCCCTATCAGGACGTGGTCGCGGGCGCGGGCGTGAACAGCCGGTTCACGGCGCTGGGCAATACCCCGGTGGCCAACGAGGGGTTCAGTCAGATCAACTACGCCAGTGCGCCGCTGACCACCAGGCTCGGGCTGACGACGAACCCGGACAATCCGACCGCGGACTTCGGCAACGCCTTCTCCTCGGCCCGCCACGGCGACCCGGCGACTCCGTTGTTGCGCACGATCGTGGGTGACCCGGTTGTCATGCGGGTCGGAATAGCCGCGACGGACCAGTTCCACACGTTCACTGTCGGCGGCCACGCCTTCCCACAGGAGCCACACATGTGGAACGGCACGACCGACCGCAGATCACAAGTGCTCCAGGCGAGGTCGCTGACCAGCGGCGAGACCATGGAGGCCGAACTGATCGGCGGGCGCAACCGGGGCGACTACCTCTACGGAGACGGTCGGCAGCCCTTCACCGAGGCCGGGATGTGGGGCATCTTGCGTGTGCTTCCGTCCGGCCCGACGGCACCGGCACCGCTGTGAGCAAGGAAGAGGTGAGAACGGTGACGCGCCGCCTCGCCTGCCTGGTGGCCGCCGGTACCGCGGTGCTCGCGGTGAGCTCTCCGCCTGCCGTGGCGCACGTGACCGTGCACTCCGCGGAAGCAGTGCAGGGTGCCTTCGCGGAGATCGCGTTCCGGGTTCCGACGGAGAGCCCGACCGCGAGCACCGTCAAGCTGAAGGTGGCCTTCCCGGCCACCCAACTGGTCGAGTCGGTGGTGGTCCAACCCCACCCGGGCTGGACCTACCAGCTGACAACCGTCCCGAACGACCAGTCAGCGGCGTCAAGCCACCAGCACGGCACGCCGAAGCAGGTGGTCAGCGAGATCGAATGGACAACGGTCGACTCGGGATCAGGAGGTGTCAAACCAGGCGAGTACGGATCGTTCGTGCTCACGGCGGGGCCCCTGCCCTCGGTGGACGAGCTGACCTTCAAGGTGGTGCAGACCTACTCGGACGGCGCCATTGCACGCTGGATCGACGTGGGAGCGCAGACGGAGTTCCCCGCGCCGGTGCTGAGCATCGCCTCGTCGAAGACACGCCCGGTTGCGGCGATCTCGTCGGCTGGCGAAGCGTCGACGCTGGTGTGGTGGGCGCTGGCAGCATCAGCCTTGGCGCTGGTACTGGCGCTCGGCTCGACCGCGGTGGCCTTGTATTCGGTGCGCAGGAAGGAATGAGGGAAACCTTCGGTGGCCCCGGCGCTCGTCGCCGGGGCCACCGGCGCGGTCTCATGTGGACCGGCCCTAGGCTGCCACTGTGGCCGACCTTCGAGCGCTTCCCAAAGCCAACTTGCACCTGCACCTGACCGGAGCGATGCGGCCGACGACGCTGGCCGAACTGGCCGAGGTCCACGGACTGGCGGTGCCGCCTCCGTTGCCGCTGGGCGAACCCCATCCCTGGGAGGCCTTCCAGACGCGCTACGACATGGCACGATCGGCGATCCGAACCGCCGAGAACCTGCACCGGGTGATCACCGAGGCGATCGACGACAACACGGCCGACGGCTGCACCTGGCTGGAGATCCAGCTCGACCCCACCTCGTACGCGCCACTGCTCGGCGGATACGAGCCCGTCGTGGAAGCGGCGCTCGACGCGATGGACGGCAGGCCCTGCGGACTGATCGTGACGTCCAGCTGGGCCCGTTCCGGCGTGCACGCCACCGAGCTCGCCCGACTCGCCACCCGGTATACCAAGGTGATCGGTTTCGGCCTGTCCAATGACGAACGCCGTGGCAACGTAAAGGATTTCGCCGAGGCGTTCGGGATCGCCACCGAGGCGGGCCTGATCTCCGCACCACACAGCGGTTTCTACGAGGGCGCGTGGCACGTCATGGCCTGTGTCGACCAGCTGGGAGCGCGGCGGATCGGCCACGGCCTGACCGCCATGCGCGACGAGCGAGCCGTCCGTCATCTGGCGGAGAACCAAGTCGCGCTTGAGGTTTGCCCGACCTCGTATCCGCCACTTGGCGTAGCGTCCTACGAATCCCTGCCCATCGGGGATCTGCTCGATGCCGGAGTCCCGATCGCGCTGGGATCCGACGACCCGCTGTTGTTCGGCGCGGGAGTCACTGCCCAGTACACCATCGCGCGGGACGTCATCGGTTTGCCCGACAAGGAACTCGCGGCCATCGCGACCCACTCCATCATGGTGTCCGCCGCTGCTGACGACATCAAGCGGAACACGGTCGAAGCCATCGAAACCTGGTGTGCCACAATCCACTGACCGTGTAACGACAAGATCGCAGGCTGCGATGTCATGATCACCGATGACGGGGACGCGCGGGTGAGGCTGCGCGACGGCGCTCCACTCGATCGCGTCTTTCCGCAGCGGCACGAGAGCATCGGCGAGAAGGCTGTTGTTGAACTCACCCAGGAACAGGGGACGATGTACCGCGTTCTGATCGCAAGCGCGATCCTGCTGGCAGGTTGCAGTACCGCGTCGTCCGGATCAGCGCCACCACAACGCATTCCCGAGCGGGTCGTGCGGATGTCCGGTGGTGAGGCGCTCAGCTACGTGCACACCGGCACGGCGTCGCAGGTGCTGTGCAACGCGCTCCCGGACGAGCGGGTGCGTGCGCTGCTCGCCGTCGACAGCGTTGTCCGTGAGCGGGATGCCGGTGGTGTCAGGGGTTTGTGCCGGATCGCCGACGACCAGCACGTCGTCGTGGTCGACCTGAGCCTCAGGCCGGTGCCCGCGCAGTTCATGCCGACCGCGCAGATCGGCGGGCGTCCGGCCCAGTACAGCACGAGCGGCAAGGTCGTCGCCGATGTCGGGTTCGCCGAGGTCACCGGCTATCGGGCGGACTCCAAGCGGACCCCGGTCCTGCACGCCGAGGCCAAGGCCGGTCTCGGCGACACTGTCCGCAAGCTGCTGGACGAGCTGGTCCCGGTGCTGGCGCGGGAGACCGACGAGATGCCCGAAGTGGACACCGGCGGCGTCGTCGACTTCGCGTCCACCTCGGTCGACCGGGACGGATTCGCCGACCTGCCGAAACCGGTGCAGGCGTTGCAGCTGTGCACCGCGGCGAAGGACGCGCTCGGCTTCCAGCCGGTCAGGACCACCGAGACGGGGACGTGCACGCTCCGACGGCCGTCGGGAACGACGCTGGTCCTCGCGGTGGTGGACGGCCAGCCCAACCAGTCGCACTACACCGCGAAGGTGGTGGGACGGCCCGCGCACGTCGACGAGTCCACTGTGGCGGTGCGCCTGCGTGACGACGTCCAGCTCGACCTGAAGATCGGGGACACCGACCCGAAGGTCGCCGAGCGGCTTGTCCGTGCCATCGCCGGGAAGTAGTCAGGGATGGCGGAACGGCGGACGTCCGGATCCGGTGATCCGGACGTTGCCCCACGGGTCCAGCTCGGTGAGCTTGCCTGCGCGGTCCCTGCCGCCTGGTAGCCGTATCTGCACGTCGTTGCGGCCGCTCTGGTGCAGCGCGACCACCTCGGGGTGTCCGGTGATCCGGCCGTACCAGCGGAAACTGCCGTCGATCGGCTGCAGGTGCCCCATCAGGTGCACGTCGACGTCGATCTCCGTGCCGTCGACGGTCAGCACGGCCGGGCCGCGGTGCGTCTCGTCGATGTCGCTCTCGTACGGCGTGAAGATGTAGTTGTGCGGATCGGGTTTGCGCCGGTAGGAGATCCGCGCGTGCGGCTGGACCTCGATCCGCCGCGCGTCCTGCATGCCCATCATCCGCAGGCACCGCGCGATGTACCGGAAGTTGTTGTCCTCGTACCGGAACGCGTTCGGGCCGCGCACCGGCTGCGGCGTGACGATCACCCGTGCCGCCGTGGTCCGGCCGTTTCGGGCGGTGACTGTCCACATGTCGGTGCCCGGGTCGAACTCGCAGCTGGACTCGCGGTCGAGCAGCACCACGTCGAAGCCGGGCAGTTTGCCCGCCAGCCGGTCCGGCAGGCCGATCAGTGCCACCTTCATGCGATGAATCCCGCCTGGCGCCAGCGCTCCCGTGCCTTGCCGCGAAAGATTCCCTGCTCCTCGAAGAACCTGCGCAGCTTGTCGAAGCCTTCCTGCTTGACCTTGCGGAAGTGCGGGTTCGCGGCCGCCTGGCAGTAGGCCTCGTCGGCGTTCAGGCCCGCACGGCCGTAGATCCTGCGGTGGACCAGCTGGTCGTTGAAGAACTGGCCGCCGAAGCCGACCATCCGGCCGAGCGACTCCTTCTCCCACCACGACGCGTACCGCATCCGCCGTGCGACGCCTTCGCGCGCCCACTGGATGTGCCTGGCCTCCTCGACGACGTGGATGCGCATCATCCTGCGCACGGTGGGCTGCATGCCGGGGTCGTCCATGATCTTGCGCTGCCAGACGTCGAAGATCTCCTCGCCGATCAGCGCGCCGACCCAGAGGTTCAGGCCGCGCAGGCGGCCCGGCAACGCACGGGTGATCGCGAGCTGGGCGCGTGACTGCCGGAAGTACTGCGCGTCGATCTTCTCCATCAGCCTGCCGAACATCAGCATGTGCCTGCACTCGTCGCCGATCTCGGTCAGCGCGTAGTGGGTGTGCCGTGCGGTCGGGTCCGCCTCGAAGATCATCCGCAGCAGCGCCTGGTTGAGCACGTTCTCGAACCAGTGGCCGACGCTGAGCAGGTTCGCCAGTTCCTGGCGGGACAGCTCGATCCGCTGCTCCGGCGTCATCCGGTGCCACAGTGGAGTGTCGTAGAGCGCGGACAGGTGCGGTGGCAGGAAGTACTTCCCGTCCTCCAGCGGCGCGTCCCAGTCGATGTCCACAGCGGAGTCGTACGACCGCCGGACCGATCCGTTGAGCAGCCGCTGGGCATCCCGCTCGGTGTCCCTCATCGCGCACCCCTTTACGTCTTCTGAATAAACGTAAACCCGGGGGGTGTCCACGGTCAACCTCGCCCGATAAACTGGGATGATGGCGGACGACCTCAAGACCCGGATTCTGGCAGCCGCCGAGGCGTGCCTGTTGGAAAGCGCGCCGGGTGCCCGGATCCACGCCGCGATCGCCGAACGGGCCGGGGTGTCCCGACCGACGGTCTACAAGTACGTCGGCGACCAGGATGCCATCGTGATGGCGTTGCTGGAGCGCGACATGGCCAGGATGTACGCGGAGGCCGAGGTCGAGGTGGTCAAGTCCAGCTCGCTGCGCGAGCGGTTCGTGGACATGACTGTCTTCGTCGTCGGCTATGCCCGCGGCCACGCGCTGCTGCAGAAGGCGCTGCGTGAGGAGCCGTCGGCGGTGCTGCCGTGGTTCACCGTGAACGCCGAACCGGTGATCGAGCTGGGCATCGAGCTGTTCAGCCCGCCGGTCAAACAGTCCATTGCGGACGGCGAGTTCCCCGCGATGGACCCGCGCGTGATCGTCGAGTGGTGCTGCCGCCTGATCCTGTCGTTGATCACCACGCCGGGCACGGTCCGGATCGGCGACCCGGTCGCGCTGCGCCGTTATGTCGAGGACCTGCTGGAGATCGGCATGCCACGATAGGGGTATGGACGAAACCAATGTCGAACAGCGGAAGGCGTGGAACGGGCCCGAGGGCGACTTCTGGGTGGAGCGCGCCGACCGGCTCGACGCGGGCATCGCGAACTACATGGAGCCCTTCCTCGCCGCGGCTGCGATCCAGCCCGGCGACAGCGTGCTCGACATCGGGTGCGGGACGGGAACGACAACGCGCGCGGCGGCAACGCGGGGTGGCGAGGTACTGGGGGTTGACCTCTCCGGCCAGATGATCGCCCTGGCCAGGCAGCGGTCCGCGGGGATCGAGGGTCTTCGCTTCGAGGTGGCGGACGCGCAGGTGCACGACTTCCCCGAAGCCCACTTCGACGTCGCGATCAGCCGCAACGGGGCGATGTTCTTCGAAGACCCGGTCGAGGCCCTCGGCAACATCCGCCGCGCGCTCAAACCGGGCGGGAGGCTGGTCCTGCTGGCATGGCAGCCGATGGACGCCAACGTGTGGATCAGTACATTCCGGACGATCCTGGCAGCGGGCCGCGACCTGCCGAAGCCGCCGCCGGACGGCGTGCACGCGTTCTCGCTCAGCGACCCGGAGCGGGTCCGGATCCTGCTGGGCAAGGCCGGGTTCACCGACGTGCGCCAGACGGGGCTGACCAGGCCGATGTACTTCGGCGACGACCCGGACGACGCCGCCGAGTTCATCTCCAGCCAGTTCAGGAAGCTGATGGACGAGGCAACCAGTCGCGACGAGATCGTGGCCGCGCTCAAGGCCGACATGGCGGACCACGTGACCGAGCGCGGAGTCGAGTACGACTCGGCGTCCTGGCTCATCGAGGCGGCGAACTGAACTCGTGAGTGTTTAGGCGAGTTCTAACCGGCCTGAACACTCACGAGGGTTGATCAGGCGATTTTGAAGACCCAGGCGTGCTGTCCGGCTGCCTGTGCGGCCGGTGGCACGTCGATCAGCAGCTTGCCGTTCTGCCTGGTCCACTTCAGTGTGCCGTTGTAGCCGAGCATCGTGACCTTGTCGCCGTCCTTGACCGGCACCGGCGCGTCCACCACGACCTGGTTGCCCGGCCGTTCGAGCGAGGTGATGTAGAAGGCCTCGTTCTGTTTGACCGAGAACCGCAACGGCCCCTGCGCGGCCATGCGCGACCAGTACGTCGTGCCGTAGATCGACTCGCCGTTGGTCCGCAGCCACGCACCCGTCTCCCGCAGCCTCGTCTGCATGATCTGGGGGATCGTGCCGTCCGCGCGCGGGCCGATGTCGAGCAGGAAGTTGCCGTTCTTGCTGGACACGTCGACCAGCGTGTCCACGACCTCGTTCGCGGTCATGTACATGCTGTCCGGCGTCGCCTTGTTGTAGCCGTACGAACGCGGGTCGAGGCCTCGGCTGGCTTCCCACTTCTTCACCACGGTGTCCGGGTATGTGGCGTACTCCGGGGTGGTGAAGTCGTGTGTCGCGATGCCGCACCGGTCGTCGACCGTGACGTCCTTCGGGTTCTGCCGGTTCTTGGCCCGGTTGAAGTAGTCCGCCAGCACGGTCCGGCTGTCGTTGGCGCCGCCGATGTCACACCAGATCACGTCCGGGTCGTACTGGTGCACGATCTCGCGCATCTGCGGTGCCTGGTAGTCGCGGACGAAGTCCTTTCCGGACTGGTAGCCGGTGTAGGGCTCGTCCGCGCCGGTGTACGGGTTCTTCGGTCCGTGGCCGGTCCACGGGCTGTCCGGGTTGTACCACTCCGGCATCGAGAAGTAGAGGCCGTTGCGCATCTCCGGGGTGTACTTGCGGGACGCGTCGAACAGCTCCTTGACCAGGTCCCGCTTCGGGCCGAGGTCGACGGAGTCCCGGCCGGACACCTTGGAGTCGTACAGTGCGAATCCCTCGTGGTGCTTGGACGTCAGCACGTAGTACTTGGCACCCGCCGCCTGGAAGAGCTGCGCCCATGCCTTCGGGTCGTACTTCTCGGCGGTGAACTGCGGGATGAAGTCGTCGTACTTGAAGTCCTTGCCGTAGGTCTTCTCGTGGTAGGCGTGGACCGCGTTGTTCTTGTCCTCCATCCAGCGCCAGTACCACTCGGCGTACTGTTCGCCCGGCGGCGACCACGCGGGCACGGAGTAGACGCCCCAGTGGATGAAGATGCCGAACTTGGCGTCGTCGAACCAGTACGGGGATTCGTGCCTGGCCAGTGAGGTGTCCGTGGCCTCGTAGTCCGTGACGCCGAGGGTGAACCGGACCGGTTGCTCGGCGGTGAGTCGTTTGCCCCGCGCGACGACCTTCCCGTTCACGACCGTGTCCACGGGCGCGCCGGTGCGCGTGATGCCGATCCGGACACGCACTTCCTCACCCGGTGCCAGCCTGCGGACCTCGGCGGGCTGGGACGTCCGCGCGCCGAAGACCTCGGCACTGACGCGTACCGCGTCCTGTTCGGTGATCCACTCGTCGCCGAGGTTGGTGACGGTGGCCTCGATCGCCTGGCCACCACCGGGCTGCAGTCTCGTCGTCGACCGGCCGCCGCGCAGCGCCAGTGCCTTGCCCTTGGCCGCGGGCTGCGCTGTCAGCGCGAACACGTGCAGGCTGGTCTGGCCGGGCTGCGCCGGTTTGGTGGTGGGCAGGGTCAGCCCGACGGCCTCGCGGTTGGCGTCCAGCCAGATCTGGGCCGCCGAGATGGCGACGGGATGCTGGTCGGTGCTGTTGTTCGGGCCGTACCGGAAAGACGCGGCTACCGGGCCGGACGTGCTGTACCAGTCGGGTCCGCCGAGGGACGTCGTCGTGGTGCCACCGTCCGCGTAGTGCACGGTCGCGGTTCCGGCCGCCATTCCGTAGCTGCCCGCGACCAGCAGATGCGCGGCGTGGTAGCGGCCGCGTGGCATGTCGACGTGTTGGCCCAGCGCGACGATGTTGTTCTTCGCCCCGGCGGCGGCCGACGGGAAGGCGTACGGCACGCCGTCGACGAGAATCCGGCCGCTGGGCAGGCCTTCGGCTGGGAACGTGTAGCCGGAGCCGTCGAAGTTGCCGTCCCTGGCCGACGCGGAGTCGATGCCGTCGTTGTCGAAGTACTTGTCCAGCGGGACCACAACCGGGCCAGGGGCCGCGGCCGACGGTTCGGCCGCGGCGGCGTTGATCGTGCCGGTGAGCAGGGCGGCTAAGGTCAGCAGGGCCACCGCCGGTCTGGGTCGTGTTCGCATACACACTCCAGTGGGTGCAGGAACCGGTCACACTGAGCGGCAACATCCGATGTTTCGCCCGTCCGGTGGACGTGACGAAACAGCGGATCCGCCCACTGTGGCGGATCGCGCGGTAGTCATCCGATGACTTTGATGCTGCTCGGTCGACTGGTCGTCCGTCAAGACCTGCCGCCGATGAACGGGGCACGACACGGCTCGCGCGTATGCCCGGAAGTGTGTTCCGCTCCACTGACAGAAGATGTCAGGAAACCATGGTTAGCGTGCCGACCATGACCATCGCCACCGACATCGACACGTTCGTCAACCGCTACGTCGCCGTGTGGAACGAGCCCGACCCCGCTCGCCGCGGCGAGGCCATCATCGCACTGTGGGCCGAGGACGGCGTGGAGTTCACCGAGTCCGCCGACCACCGCGGGCATGACGCCATCCAGGCCCGTGTCGCCGATGCGCACGAGCAGTTCGTCGCGACCGGTGGATTCCGTTTCGTTGCGGCGAACCAAGCTGTGCATCACCACAACGCCGTCACCTTCACCGTGCACATGGTTCCCGCCGCGGGCGGTGAACCCATCTGGGCCGGTGACATGTTCCTCGTCCTTGGCGAGGACGGGCGGATCCAGTGCGACTACCAGTTCACCGGCGCCGAGGCGACCACTCGTGGCGTCGTGACGGACTTCCTTGCCCACCTGGCCGCGGGGCAGCCGGACCGGATCGCCGAACTGTTCGCCGAGAAGGTCGACTGGCAGCTGGACTGGCCCGCCGAGGGGCACCCGGCCGTGCCGTGGATCCGGCCTCGCTCGACCCGTTCGGATGTCGCCGAGCATTTCCGCGCGCTCAACGAGTTCCACGTACCCGAGAAGCGCGGCGGGCTTGCGCCCAGGATCCTCGTCGACGGCCCGGACGCCGTGGTACTCGGCGAGATCCGCCAGACCGCGAAAACCACCGGCAGGGCCTACATCGCCCGATGCGCGCTGCACCTCACCGTCGACAATGGCCTGATTACCCGCTACCACGTCTACGAGGACAGCCTCACCGTCGCAGAGGCGTTCTCCGGCAACGACCTGTAGCCGTCACCAGATCGAGCTTTGTAGGGTGCTCGGATGGCCGGAGCGCCGCCAGTTGTCCCGGCCATCCGAGCAGTCTCACACAGGCCTGTCAGCCGCCCGAGTACACGATGCCCAGCCGCGGGTTCTGGTCGCTGTTGGCCTGTCCGCTACATGTTACGACTTTGTTTAAGGCTTGAATTCAGACACGGGGGCGGCCGCCTGTCAATGGCCCGTCCCGTTCGCCGGGGCATCAGTTTCTCGGGTGGATGAACGCAAGCGCTTGCGAGCGGGGCATTTCGCGGCCCGCCGCGTACTCCGACCCGAACGCGGACTGTCCGATCAGCGCCGTCGTCTCGGTGGTGACCGTGGCGATGTCCTGTGCCGAGGCGATAGCGACGCCACGCAACGAGACACCGATCCCGAGCAGTCGGGCGGCCCGTCGTGGGTCGCCTGTGGACACCGCGACTCCGGCGAGTGCTTCCGCCACGGCGGCCGCGAGTGGCATGTGGTTCCACCGGACAGCGTCGTCGAGCGCCTCGGACAGCCGGGCCCAGGCTTCGGCCGTGTCGCCTTCGGCGCAGGCGACCCAGCCTGCCTCGATCAGGATCTGCGACCTGATCCAGTCCGGCCCGAACCACCCGCCGTCGACCTCGTCGAGCGCGAGGTCGACGAGCCGTCGCGCCTCGCCGATCGCGCCCGACAGCCGCGCGGTGGCGGCCTGACCGAGATGTGCGCCCGCCCGCAGCGACGGCGAGGCCAGCCGCTGGGCCAGCGCGACCACCCGCTCGTAGTCCTGTGCCGCACGCGCGAAGTCACCTGCGTCGCGGAAGCAGTCTCCGCGCCGGGTCAGCATCTCGGCGAGATCCTCCGCCGCGCCCAGCGCTCCGACCAGGTCGATCGCCTCGTCCAGCATCGCGACGGCCTCCGCGTGCCTGCCGCGCCAGCTGGTGATCGTGCCGAGTTCGCTGAGCGCCTGCATGATCCCCCAGCGCTCGCCGATCGCACGGAACCGCGCAAGCGAATCGCGCCAGTTCCGCTCGGCCTCGTCCACGTCGCCGATGAAGGAGTCCTGGAAGGCGCGGCCGAGCGGTGCGAGTGCCTGGCTCCACGGGTCGTCGCCGATCAGCTTGGCCGCGACCTCATCCGACGGCGGGCCGACGACCGGCGCGAGCAGAACCGTGGTGAACGGGTGCCTCGGTGGTGCGTCACGCCGCATTCCCCACTGCCGCAAGGCATCCAGGTGAGCCTGCCGGGTGTCGCCGTCCGAGAACGTGTTCACCACGCACAGCACGAACTCCTCAGTCATCTCCTCCGGCGGCACATCGCCGACGCGGCCGACCAGATCACGGCACAGTTTCGCGGCGTCGAACCGTCGTCCGCGCATCCACCAGTACGTCGACAGCTCACCGACCAGTCGAAACGCCAGCGATGTGTCGGCGTGGACCGCCCACCGCAGCGCCGCGTGCAGGTTGTCGTGTTCGGCATCCAACCGTGCCAGCCAGGGCAACTGCTCCGCTGTCAGCAGGTGGCTGTTGGCCTCCGCCGCGAACGTCAGGAAGTGCTCGGCGTGCCTGCGCCTGGTCGACTCGGCCGCGTCGCCGAGTTGCTCCGCGCAGAACGCGCGGATGGTCTCCAGCATCCGGTAGCGCTCCGCGGACAGCTCGACCAACGACTTGTCCACCAGACCCGCCAACAGAGTCATGGTGTCCGGCTGTTCGCAGACCTGTTCGGCGTCACCGAGGGTGGCGCCGCCGCTGAACACCGTCAGCTTCGCGGCCAGTGCCCGCTCGGCGTCGTCGAGCAGGTCCCAGCTCCAGCCGACCACCGCGCGCAGGGTGCGGTGCCGTGCGTCCGCGCTGCGGTTTCCCTTGGACAGCACGGTGAACCGGTCGTCGAGGCGGGCCGCGAGCTGGGCGATCGGCAGTGACCGGGCGCGGGCGGCGGCCAGCTCGATCGCCAACGGGAGGCCGTCGAGTGCCTGGCAGATCCGGGCGATCTCCTCGTCTGCTCCGGTAACGTCCGTTGCCCGTTCGGTGAACAGCCGCACCGAAGCGGTGATGTCCAATGTGGGCACTGGGAGGATGGTCTCGCCCGCGATGCCGAGCGGTTCCCTGCTGGTGGCCAGGATCCGCAGCTGGGGGAGCGCGGCGAGCAGACGCGTCACGAGTGTGGCGGCGGCGTCGATGACGTGCTCGCAGTTGTCGAACACGAGCAGAATCGGTCTCGTGCGCAACGCGGCCAGCAAGCGTTGTTCCGGCGTCACCGGTGGACGGTTCGCGCGTGTGCCCAGCGCCGCGAGCACCACCTGGGGCAGGTCGTCGACGACCTCGGCGAGTTCGATGAAGCACACGTCGCCGCGGTCGCGGACCGCTTCGACGGCCAGCCTGGTCTTGCCCGTCCCACCGGGACCGGTCAACGTGACCAAGCGCTTGGTGTCCAGCAGGTCGGCCAGCCGGGCCAGCTCGTCCTCGCGGCCGACGAAGCTGCTCACCTGCGCGGGAACCCGGCGGGTTTCCGGCTGGTCGCCGTTGAGGATCTCCAGGTGTGTCGCGGCGAGTTGCGGTGACGGGTCCGCGCCCAGTTCCTCGGCCAGCGTGCGCCGGGCGTCCTCGAACGCCGTCAGCGCCTCCGCGTGCCGCCCGGCCGCGGCCAGCGCCCGCATCAACTGGGCACGCAGCCGTTCCCGCAGTGGATGCTCCGCGACCAGCTCCCTCAGCTGCGGGACCAGGTCCTGGCCGCCGCCCGGATCCTGATGGCCCAGGGACAGCTTCGCCTCGATGTGGTCCTCGACGGCGGCGAGCCGCGCCTCCTCCAGCCTGTGCCGGTGCGCCCCCAGCTCCTCCGGTGCGGGCCCGCGCCACAGCGCGAGCGCCTCGGCGAGCAGCCGCTCGGCGCGCTGGGGCCCTGCCGTCGCGGCCCCGGCGACCAGCTCGCCGAACACGACCGCGTCCACATCGGATGGTTCGATGGTCAGCCGGTAGCCGCCGGGGTGGAGTTCGACCAGGTTCGCCCCGATGCTCCGGCGCAGCCGGGACACCTGCGACTGCAACGCGTTCGCCGCGCCCTCCGGTGGCTGCTCGCCGTACAGCCCGTCGATCAGCCGTTCGGCGGGCACGACCCGGCCAGGTTCGGTCAGCAGCAGCGCGAGCAGCGCGCGGACCTTCGGCCCGCCGAGCTCGATCGCCCGCCCCTCGACATCCCGGGCTTGCACCGGGCCCAGAATCCCGAACCACACCCGGCCATGCTCGCATAGGTGCTCGTCACACGTCGGCGGGCAGGCGGTAGTCCGGCAACGAGATCGCGCTGGCGGCCTTGGTGGTGAGCTTGTTGAAGAAGTTCGTCAACATCGGCTTGGACAGGAGGCTGTACATCTTGTTGCGACGCCAGATCTGGCCGCTTGTTCGTGGCGCCAGGAACGATCCCGCTCGCGTTGCGCTCTTCTGGCAGCCGGTGACGTACGGCCGCACCAGTGACTCGTACCGGGCGAACGCTGTCCGGTAGTCCGCCCGCGCCAGTTCACCGGCCAGGACGTAGGCACAGACGAGCGCCGCGCCCGTGCCCATGCCGCCGCACGTCCCGCCGAATCCGGCGTCGCCGAGCAGTACCACGCGGCCCTTGCTGAAGCGATCCATGTGGATTGTGCTGATGGAGTCGAAATAGAGGTCGTCCGTGCGCTCCATCGCGGCCAGCAGCCGGGGCGTCTCCCAGCCGACGTTCGCGTACGCGTCCGCCACGACCTGTTTCGGATTGGCCACGCGCCCGAGGTCGCGTGAATGGAACACGAGCAGCGCATCGGTCATCCTGGCGTTCGACCCGACCATGACACCCCGGCCCGGTTCGTTGTACATCAGCCCGGAGTTGTCCAGGCCGGGGAACTCGTCCAGCGGGAAACCGGCGAGGTAGTAGCCGTGGAACCGGCTGAACCGCGACTCCGGGCCGAACGCAAGCGACCGCACCCCGGAATGCAGCCCGTCGGCCCCGATGACCAGGTCGTAGTGGCCCGTGGTGCCGCTGGCGAACTCCACGGACACCCCGTCCAAGGACTCCTGCAGGCCGGTGATGTGGTCACCGAAGACGTACTCGGTGTGATCCTTGGTGTGCTCGTGGAGCACTCCGCTCAGCTCGCCGCGCAGCACCTCGACGTCACCGCTCATGAACTCGGACGGCAGCGACGCGAGCGGCTGGCCCGCCGCGGACACGACCGTCTGCTCGCCCATGTTGGTCTGAATCGCGCGGACGTCGTCGAGAATGCCCATCCGGGACAGCACCGACAGGTGCACCGAGCCCCGGAAGTCGACCGCGAAACCGTCGACACGCAGTTTCGGAGCGCGTTCCACCACGGTCGTGTCGAAGCCGTACCGCTGGAGCCAGAACGCGACGGCCGGGCCTGCGATGCCCGCGCCGGAGATCAGAATGTGCATGCCGACAGGCTCGACGGCCGCGCTGACCAGACCCGCACCGACGGCTGACGGCGTGCGTCAGGCGTCGTCCTTCTTGCGTCGCGCCGACACCAGGTAGATGGCGGTGACCCCGGAGGCCAGTGCGGCGAAGATCAGCATGCCCGCACCCGTGATCACCCCGAGCATGCCGAGCGCACCGGCCACCGCCAGCAGGATCACCTGCGGCGCCGTCGACGGCTGCTTCACTGGGCCTGAGCGCAGGGTGCGCGCGAGTTCCGGGTCGTCCTGCTCGAACCACTCTTCGATCAGACGGAGTTGTCTGCGCTCATACGGCGTGAACATACGGCGGCTCCCGGGCGTCGTCCCTCTGGCGCCCGGGTACCCCGTCACGACCTGGTTCTCACTCCGCCAGCGTGTCGAGAACCTGCTGGCCGTATTTGGCAAGCTTGTTCTCGCCGACTCCGCTGATCCGGCCGAGTTCGTCGAGCGTCTGGGGTGTTGACGTCGCGATCTGCCGAAGTGTTGCGTCGTGGAAGATCACGTACGCCGGAACGCCCTGTTCCTTGGCCGTCGCACCGCGCCACGCCCTGAGCTTCTCGAACAGCGGGGCAGCTTCCGCGGGCATGTCCACCACTGCCGCCGCGGCCTTCTTGGCAGTCTTGGCGGCCTTGGACGTGGCCTTGGTCACCTGTTCGCGGCGCATCAGCACGGTGCGCTCCTTGCGCAACACCTCGGCGCTGCCGTCGGTCATCACCAACGTGCCGTAGTCGCCCTCGACCGCGATCAGTCCCTGCGCGAGCATCTGCCGGACCACGCCACGCCAGCCGCTTTCGGACAGTTCCTCGCCGATCCCGAACACCGTCAGCGTGTCGTGGTCGTGCTGGATGACCTTCGCGGTCTTGCGGCCAAGCAGGATGTCGATCACCTGCCCGGCGCCGAACTTCTGCCGACGCTCCTTGTGCAGCCGGAACACCGTCGACAGCAGTTTCTGCGCGGAGACCGTGCCGTCCCACGTCTCCGGCGGCACCAGACACGTGTCACAGTTGCCGCACGGCGTGCCTTCCTGCCCGAAGTACGCCAGCAGTTGGACCCGGCGGCACTCGACGGTCTCGCACAGCCCGAGCATCGCGTCCAGGTGCTGGCCCTGCCGCCGCCGATGTGCGTCGTCGCCGTCGGACTGGTCGATCATCTTGCGCTGCTGCACCACGTCCTGCAGCCCGTAGGCCAGCCACGCGGTCGACGGCAGTCCGTCGCGGCCCGCGCGGCCCGTCTCCTGGTAGTAGCCCTCGACCGATTTCGGCAGGTCCAGGTGCGCGACGAAGCGGACGTCCGGCTTGTCGATGCCCATCCCGAACGCGATGGTCGCGACCACGATCAGGCCGTCCTCGCGCAGGAACCGCGACTGGTTCTCGGCACGCACCCGCGAATCCAGGCCGGCGTGGTACGGCACCGCGGGGATGCCGTTGGCGACCAGGAAGTCGGCCGTCTTCTCCACCGACGCGCGGGACAGGCAGTACACGATGCCCGCGTCACCCTGGTGCTCGGTGCGCAGCAGGTCGAGCAGTTGGCGCTTCGGGTCGGCCTTGGACACGATCCGGTACTGGATGTTGGGCCGGTCGAAGCTGGCCACGAAGTGCCGTGCCTCGCCCAGGTTGAGCCGGGACGCGATCTCCGTGTGCGTCGCCCTTGTCGCCGTCGCGGTCAGCGCGATCCGGGGCACGTTCGGCCAGCGCTCGTGCAGATCGGAGAGCCCGAGGTAGTCGGGCCGGAAGTCGTGGCCCCACTGCGCCACGCAGTGCGCCTCGTCGATGGCGAAGAGCGCGATCCGGCCGCGGTCGAGCAGTTCGAGCGTCGCGGGCACGCGCAGCCGTTCCGGCGCGAGGTACAGCAGGTCGAGCTCGCCTGCCTGGTACATCGCCTCGGTGAGCCTGCGTTCCTCGAAGTCCTGCGAGGAGTTCAGGAATCCCGCACGCACCCCGAGCGCGTTCAGCGCGTCCACCTGGTCCTGCATCAGGGCGATCAGGGGCGAGACGACGATCCCGACACCCGGCCGGACCAGCGCGGGGATCTGGTAGCAGAGAGACTTGCCGGCACCGGTCGGCATCAGCACGAGCGCGTCGCCACCCGCGGCGACGTGCTCGACGATCGCCTCCTGCTCGCCACGGAACGTGTCGTAACCGAACACCCGGCGCAGGACCTCCTGTGCCGGGCTCACAGTTTCCAGCGGAGCCACCCGCCGATAGTAGACGCCCTTCTTCCCGTGTTGCGCCGGGCTTGCGGGCCGTGCGTAGAACTGCTGGTAGAGCGAAGTCCACCAGGAATGTGGTACGGGGTGAGGAGACGCACGTGAACGCAGCGGAAGCCTGGCGGCATCTCGAGCCGAAGATCGAAGCGGTCGGCCAGCGGATCAGGCAGCTCGAATGGGACTCCAGTCGTCGCAACAACTTCGTGCCGTACACAGCGGACGGCAACACCCCGTACGTCATGCTCGACGGCGAGCGCCTGCTGATGATGTCCGGTTACGGCTACATCGGCCTCAACGGCGACTCGCGTGTCATTGCCGCGGCCAAGGCCGCGATCGACGAGTACGGCACCGGCACGCCCGGCGTGCGCGCGCTGGCGGGCACCATCCCGCTGCACGAGGAGCTCGAAGAGGAGGTGGCGCACTTCCTCGGCAGGGAGAGCGCGCTCGTGTTCAGCTCCGGCTACGCGGGCAACGTCGGCACGATCGGCGCGTTGTGCGGGCCCGGTGACACGATCTTCCTCGACAAGCTCGACCATGCGTCCATTGTGGACGGAGCGCAGCTGGCCGGTGCGACGCTGACCCGTTTCCGGCACAACGACCCCGGCCACCTGGACCGCAGGCTGGCGGCGGCCGGGCCGGGCGGGACGCGCCTGGTGATCGTCGACAGCGTGTACTCGATGGACGGCGACATCGCGCCGCTGCCCGAACTGCGCGAGGTGTGCGACAGGCACAACGCGCTGCTGATGGTCGACGAGGCGCACGCGCTCGGCGTGATCGGCGCCACCGGCCGTGGCATCGAGGAGCACTTCGAGTACAAGGTCAAGGCGGACATCAAGGTCGGCACGCTGTCCAAGGCGGTCCCGGCCAACGGCGGCTGGATCGTCGGGTCGAAGCCGTTCATGGACTACGTCAAGCGGTTCGCCCGGCCGTTCCTGTTCTCCGCGGCGCTCGCCCCCGCCCAGGTCGGCGCGGCGCTGGAATCGTTGCGGATTCTCGACCGCGAGCCGGAGCGCGTGACCTACGCCCAACGCGAGTCGGCCCGGTTCCGTGACATCGTCAAGCAGGCCGGGTTCAACACCGCCGACAGCGAGACCGCGGTCGTGCCGTTGATCGTCGGTTCGGACCAGAACGCGTGGGACTACGCGAGCGCGCTGCGCAAGGCGGGCGTGATCGGCCTGCCGGTGATCAGCCCGGCGGTGCCACCAGGGCTGGCCAGGCTGCGGATCGCCATCACCGCCGCGCACAGCCGGGCGGACATCGACTTCGCGATCGACGCGTTCGTCAGCGCCGCACGGCAGACGGGCCTGCTGTCATGATCGCGATCACCGGACTGGGCGTCGTCAGCCCGGCTGGCTCCACAGTGGACGATTTCTGGACGACCGTGCTCGCCGGGAAGTCCGTGGCGGCGCCGCTGGAGGTCCAGGACGCGGCCGAGAACGACCTGCCGCGCTTCGGCTGTGCCGTCCGGGGCATCAACGACCTGAACCTGGTCACCGCCAAGGAAGCCCGCCGGATGGACCCGTTCGCCTGGTATGGCGTGTCCGCGGGACTGACCGCGTTCGCCGACGCCGGTTCGCCGACACCCGACCCGGGCCGGACCGCCGTGGTGGTGGGCAACGCCGTCGGCGGCCGCCGGACAACGGACAAGGACGCCCGCAACTACTACCTGTTCGGGCCACAGCGGGTGAACCCGTTGCTGCCGTTGGTGAGCATGCCCAACGCGGCGGCCGCGACACTGGCGATGAAGCTGGGCTGGCGTGGGCCCGCGATGACGATCGCCACGACCTGCGCGGCGGGCGTGGACGCGATCGGCCAGGCCGTGTTGATGCTGCGCGCCAACCGGGCGGACGTGGTGCTCGCCGGTGGCGCGGAGTCCACGGTCAGTCCGTTGACGCTCGCTGCCTTCGGCAAGCTGAACGCCGTGTCCAACCGGCATGACGCGCCGGACAGGGCATCGCGGCCGTTCGACAAGGACCGCGACGGCTTCGTGATGGGCGAGGGCGCGGGATTCGTCGTCCTGGAACGCCTGGAGGACGCCACGGCCCGAGGCGCACGGATCCACGGCATCGTGGCGGGCTACGGCTGCACGGCGGACGCGTACCACCTGTCGATGCCGTTGCCCGACGGCTCCTCGGCCGTGGCCGCGATGTCGCAGGCGATCACCGACGCGGGCCTGCAGCCGTCGGACATCGTGCACGTGAACGCGCACGGCACGTCGACACCGTTGAACGACCGTGCCGAGGCCAACGCCCTGCAGAAGGTCTTCGGCCCCGGCGGCCCGCCGGTCACGTCGACCAAGGGCGTGATCGGCCACCTGATCGGCGCGGCGGGGGCCGTCGAGGCGATCGCGACCGTGCTGACGCTCCAGAACGCCGTGGTCCCGCCGACCGCGAACCACGAGGAGCTCGAACCGGGCATGGAGATCGACGTGGTGCACGGCCACCCACGCCCGATCACGCCCGGCCCGGCTCTGTCGAACTCGTTCGGGTTCGGCGGGCACAACGCGTGCCTGGTCCTCACTCCTCCCTAACGGGTGGTGTACGCGCCGCCGTTGACGTGGATGTTCTGCCCGGTCATGTGCCGTGCTCCCGGTGATGCCAGGAACTCCACGATCGCGGCGACATCGTCGGGTACAGCTGTGCGCTTGTTGTGTGTCGCGTCGATCAACTGGGCGATGCGTTCGTCGCTGAGCTGCCCGTTGAAGAACTCCGTTTCTGCGATGTATCCGGGCGATACCGTGTTGGCGGTGACACCCTTCGGCCCGACCTCCGCCGACAGGCCCGCTGTCCAGGCGGCGACGGCCGCTTTGGCCGCGCCGTAGGAGGATCCGGCGTACTCGGCGGCGATCGATCCGACGTTGACGATCGCGCCGCCATGGGGGATCGCGGGCAGCAGCGCGGTGGTGGTGAGGACGGTGCCGAGCAGGTTGGCGTCGAGGTTGGCCTGCCAGGCGGCGGCGATGCCTTCGAGTGTGTCGTCGCTGGCCGGACGGTGGAAGTCGGTGTTCCCACCAGCCATGTTGACCAGCACGTCGACGCGGTCGCCGACCTGCCGGGCCAGCGAGCGGATGTCGTCGGGCGAGGTGACGTCGGAGCGGATCGCGCGGACGCCGAGTGCCTTCGCGGTGTCCGCCAGGGCGTTCTCGTCACGGCCGGTGATCACCACGTCGTCCCCTGCCTTGCTGAAGCGTTCGGCGACCGCACGGCCGATGCCCTTGCTGCCGCCGGTCACGACCACGATTCGAGCCACGGGTACTCCTCCTGTATGTTTAGCTCTAAACGTTTAGCTCTAAATGTACAGGAGGATCCTGGTGACTGGTGCCGGGGATGGCTACCCGTTCGACACGCCCGCCGAGACCAGCGCCGCGTCCATCGCCGAGGCCTGGCGCAGGGAACTGCCCGGCGTCGCTGCGGGCTCGATCGAGATCATCACGCCGTTGTGGCAGGTCGCGAAGCTCCTCGCGGACGAGCGGATGCGGACGCTCCGGCGACTGCGAGTGGAGCCCGCGACGCTCGACCTGCTCAGCACGCTGCGCCGCGCGGGCACGCCCTACACACTGACCACCCGGCAGATCGCAGAGCGGACGTTCGTCACAGCCGGGGCCATCTCCCAGCGAGTCGCCCGCGCCGAACAGGCAGGCCTGGTGACCCGCGCCAAGTCCACCGCGTCACGGCGCGCCGTCGCCGTCACGCTCACCCCGGCCGGTCACGAGCTGGTCGAGTCCACCGTTCGTGACCTGCTCGAACATGAGGAATCACTGGTCGCGGCCTTGACCGGGCGTCAGCGATCCGAGCTCGCCACGTCGCTCAACGACCTGGTCGGCAGCCTCCGTCAGAGGGGGCATGTGACGGGTGCGTAGGCCTGTCACGTACATCCACGGGAGTACGCCAGGAGACATCCTGGGCCGGATGGCACAGGCGCCTCCAACGACGAGCATCTATACCCGTGAAGAAGAAACCGTGGATATGGGTGTTGCGCGTGTCAGGCGTGCTGTTCCTGGTCACCGTGCTCGGCCAGGCGTTGCTGGCGGGCCTGTTCGTCTCCGGGGACATCGGGTTCCTCAACATGCACGAACTCAACGGCACGATCGTCGGGGTCGCGTCCATCGTGTGGCTGGTCGCCGCGCTGGCACTGCGGGCACCGAGACTGATCCTGGTCGGCGCGGTCGCGCTGACCGCGACGGGCGCGCAGATCGGCCTCGGCCACTCCCGCGGTCTCGAACTGCACATTCCGCTGGGAGTCCTGCTGTTCGGCGCGGCCATCGTGGTGACCATGCTGTCCTTCTCCTACCGTGCGGAATCCGCTGCCCCACGTGTGGAGTCCGCATGACCACGCGGCGGGGTTTTCTCGGTCTGGCGGCCGGTGCCGCGGTACTGGGGACGGCCGGTTTCGTGGTCGCCGCCGAGGCGGGCAACAACGGGCTGCTGCGCAGCAAACGTCCGTTGCCGACGCCGTTCACGGTGCCGCTGCCGATCCCGCAGCCCAAGCGGCCGACCCGGGTCGAAGGCGGCGTGGAGTACTACACGCTGATCCAGCGCAACGCCGAGATGGAGATCCTCCCCGGCGTCAAAACCTGGATCTGGGGATACGACGGGACTTTCCCCGGCCCGACATTCCACTTGCGACGGGATCGCAAGGCGGTCGTCGAACTGCGCAACGACCTCGGCGCGCCGACCTCGTTGCACCTGCACGGTGGGGTGACGCCACCGGAGTCCGACGGCTATCCGACGGACCTCGTGAAGCCGTTGAACTCCAAGACATACACGTATCCCGTGAACCAGCGCGCGGCCACGCTGTGGTACCACGATCACCGGATGGACTACACCGCGCCGCAGGTGTGGCGTGGCCTCGCCGGGATGTGCCTGGTCAGCGACTCCGAAGAGGACAAGCTCGACCTGCCGAGGGAGAAGTACGACATTCCCCTGCTGCTGGCCGATCGCGCGTTCGACGCGGACGGCTCCCTGATGTACCCCGCGCTGACCACCGGGCCAGGAGTGGAAAAGGACTACGCCAACGGCGTCATGGGTGACGTGATCCTGGTCAACGGCGCGCCGTGGCCGGTGCTCGATGTGGACGCGACCCGCTACCGGCTGCGGATCGTCAACGGCTCCAACGCCCGCCGCTACGAACTCGCGCTCGACCCGGGCGGGGACCTCGTCCAGATCGGCAGTGACGTCGGTCTGTTGGAGAAGCCGGTCGAGCACAGCAGCTTGATCGTCGCGCCGGGTGAACGTTTCGACGTGCTGGTCGACTTCTCCGCGTACTCGGTCGGTACCGAGGTCACGATGGTCGACCGGCTCGACGGCCAGGTCATGCGGTTCAAGGTCGCCCGGCCCGGTCCGAAGAGCGCTCCCGTGCCGGAACGGTTGGCGGAGTACGAGAAGCTCGAGACCGCGAGCGTGACGCGGACGTTCGACTTCCGCACCACGATGGAACACAACAGCGCTCGCATGTGGACGATCAACGACGAGATGTACAAGCCGGGGGACGTGATTGCCACACCGAAGCTCGGTTCGGTGGAGAAGTGGCGACTGACGAGCGACTTCCACCATCCGGTGCACCTGCACCTCGCACACTTCCAGGTGGTGAAGCGCGGCGGCGGCGGACCGCAGAAGCGGGACTCCGGCTGGAAGGACACTGTGGACATTCGGCCGTACGAGACCGTCGAGGTGCTCGCCCGGTTCGACGGCTACCGCGGCAGGTACATGATGCACTGCCACAACCTGGAGCACGAGGACATGGCGATGATGGCGGACTTCATCGTCGGTTGACAGCCCTGCGGGCCGTCTGCCAACCTGGATTCAGGTCGAGAGGCGCTGCAACGGGCTCTGCGGAGTCCGCCACGCTCGACCTGTACCACTGACTGCAAGGGCGCCTCCTGTAACCAGGAGGTGTTTTGTGCACAAGACCGTAAACGGTCTCGAATTCGCTGTCAAAGATCTTTCGCTCGCGGATTTCGGTCGTAAGGAGATCGAGCTCGCCGAGCACGAAATGCCAGGTCTGATGGCTATCCGGCGTGAGTACGCCGACCGCCAGCCGCTTGCGGGAGCCCGCGTCGCCGGGTCGTTGCACATGACGATCCAGACCGCCGTGCTGATCGAGACCCTGGTCGACCTCGGCGCGGAGGTCCGCTGGGTCTCCTGCAACATCTTCTCCACGCAGGACCACGCCGCCGCTGCGGTCGTCGTCGGCCGGACCGGAACCCCGGAAGCACCGGCGGGCACCCCCGTGTTCGCCTGGAAGGGTGAATCCCTCGAGGAATACTGGTGGTGCACCGACCAGTTGTTCCAGTTCTCCGGTGGCCAGGCGCCCAACATGATCGTCGACGACGGTGGCGACGCGACACTGCTGGTCCACAAGGGCGTGGAGTTCGAGGCCGCGGGCGCGGTCCCGCAGCCGACGGACGACGACAACGAGGAATACCGGCTGATCCTCAAGACACTGGCGGACAGCCTGGCCCGTGACCCGAAGCGGTTCACCAAGGTGGCGGCCGAGATCCGTGGCGTGACCGAGGAAACGACCAACGGCGTCAAGCGGCTGTACAAGCTCGCGCAGGACGGCGAGCTGCTGTTCCCGGCGATCAACGTCAACGACTCGGTGACGAAGTCGAAGTTCGACAACAAGTACGGAATCCGGCATTCGCTGGTCGACGGGATCAACCGGGCGACGGACGTGATGCTCGGTGGCAAGCTCGCGGTCATCTGCGGCTATGGCGATGTCGGCAAGGGCGCGGCGGAGTCGCTGCGCGGTCAGGGCGCTCGTGTGGTCGTCACCGAGATCGACCCGATCTGCGCGCTGCAGGCGTCGATGGAGGGCCTTGAGGTCGTCGAACTGGACGACGTCGTGCACAAGGGCGACATCTTCATCACGACGACCGGCAACTACGGCATCATCTCGGCCGCGCAGATGGCGAAGATGAAGCACAACGCGATCGTCGGCAACGTCGGCCACTTCGACAACGAGATCGACATGGCCGGGCTCGCCAAGATCGACGGCATCCAGAAGATCGAGATCAAGCCCCAGGTGCACGTGTGGAAGTTCCCCGACGGGCACGCGATCATCGTGCTGTCCGAGGGCAGGCTGCTCAACCTGGGCAACGCGACGGGCCACCCGTCGTTCGTGATGTCGAACTCCTTCACCAACCAGGCGATCGCCCAGATCGAACTCTTCACCAAGCCGGGCGAGTACGAGAAGGACGTCTACCGGCTGCCGAAGCACCTCGACGAGAAGGTGGCACGGCTGCACCTGGACGCGTTGGGCGTGCGGCTCACCAAGCTGACCAAGGAGCAGGCGGAGTACATCGGCGTGGACGTGGAAGGCCCGTTCAAGCCGGACCACTACCGCTACTGAGAAAAAAAGAACTTCCTCGCGGGTACTCGGTCTAAAACCGAGCTGCGGCCGAGTACCCGCGAGGGAACCCAGGTAAACCCTCGTGAGTGGTTGATCCGGTTCTAACCGGACCAACCACTCACGAGGTTTTTCAGGTTCAGGATCGCCTGCACGACGCTGTCCGGGGCTTCCAGGGGGAGCATGTGCCCGGCGCGGGGGATCTCCTCGAAGTCGGCTTTGGGCAGCGTTTCCGCGACCACCTGGCCCAGTTCCGGCTTGATCACGGCGTCGGCGTTCCCATGCAGGACAAGGGCGGGAACGGACACGGAAGCCAGCCCTGGTCGAAGGTCCATCCCGGACGTGCAGCCGAAGCACGCGGAGCGGACCTTGCGGTTGGTCCCGGCGAACAGCGCCCGGTGGGACTCCAGTGCGTCCGGCGAGATGTCCGGCCCGACAGTGCTGCTGATCATCTTGCGCCCCAACGGTCCTCGTCGAAGTGCGAACGAGAACACCGGGTTGCCCATCAACCGGACCTCGCCCTTCGGCGTGTTCTGCTCGTGTGCCGCGGTGGCCAGCAGCACGAGCCCGCCGATCCGGGACGAGTCCGTGATCGCGTGACACAGCGCGGCGAATCCGCCGCCCGAGTGCCCGACCACGATGGCGTCCCGCGCGTCCACCGCGACCAGTACGTCGCCGAGATCCATCGCGAACCGGGCGATCCCGACCGGCGATATGCCCACAGTGGACTCACCATGTCCGCGTTGGTCGTAGGTGACAACCCGAAGACCTGCGTCGACGAGCTGCGGCACCACGAGATTCCAGACTCCGCGCCCGGCGGCCCAGCCGTGTGCGAACACGACGACTGGCCCGTCTTCCGGTCCGTGCACGGAAATGGCGAGTGAAGCGCCATCGCTGGTTGTCGCTTTCATCGCGCGACTCCGTTCGCTGTGTGCCTGCCGCCCAGTTTCGTTTTGAGGTTCGCGAAAGCCAGCTGCGCCCCCTGCGAGTGCTTGCCGCCGATGTCGGCGACCTTGGCCAGCACCTTCGCCATGCCCTGGGGCGCTGCCTGGAAGTGGATCGAGATCCGGGTGGCCAGTCCGCCGTTCGCCGGATCGACCGAGAACGTGACCGTGCCGCGGAACACTCCTTCGAAGTACTCGGCCGCGAGCTTGCGGCCCGGGTCGACGAACGTGGTCCGCGAGGTGAAGCGCAGCCTCGGCCCGCCCTTGTCCACGCCGTTGGGGTGCACCGTCCACTTCACTTCGGTGCCCACCTGGTCGGCCGGGCCGGTCGCGGCGAACGTGTTGAAGGGCACCCAGAACCCAGCCGCCCCGCCCAGTTCGGCGACCAGCGCCCGCCAGACCAGGTCGGGCGATGTGTCGATGAACGCCTCGTCGATGATGTCGTAGCCGCTCACGGCCCAACCTCCTAGAATTGCTTGGCTGGAGCGAGGACAGGGGCCTTTCAGCGGCGCCCTGCCCCCGCCCGTTGTCCCACGGCGAGTAGGACCAGACTGGTCAGGAGAAGAACCCCTGACCGGGTGTGAGTACGCCGTCCGGGTCGTAGCGGCGCTTGGACGACACCAGGAACGGCCAGGCCGCGCCGAAATGCCGTTGCCACTGCGCCGGTGTCATCCCGGGGATGGCGCCGATGATGTAACGCTTGCCGCCGAGCGAGACCAGCTTCTCGTAGAACCGGCGGTTCTGTGCCAGGTAGGACTGGATGTTCGGATCACCGGGCGGCGGCATCCGCAGCAGGTCGCACAGGTACGCGACCGGCTCGTTCGGTTTGGCGAACAACGGCCTGGTGACCTTCGCGGTCTGGAACGGCGACAGGATCGTGAATCCCGCGCCCAACTGTTCGATCTTCAACTCCGACAACACGAACGGGACGAAGGTCTGGATCTTCGACGCGGGCACCAACAGGTGCAGCCACGGGTGTGGCCCGTCCCAGAACCCGCCGTCCTTCCACGCCTGCTCGCCCGGGTCGACCCGGAACGTCCAGTCGCGGAACAGGTGGTCGTGCACCTGCAACGCCGAACGCTCGTCGCTCAGCCCGGCCAGCAGCGCGGTCTCGTCCGGAGCCGTCGGCGGGGTGTAGTAGTAGCCGACCTCGAGCTGGTACCACCAGCCGGAGTCGTCCTGCTTGCGCGAGAAACCGCCGCCCTGGTGGGTGAACCGGCCGTCGCGCAGCAGGAACTCCTGGTCCCGCTGCCACTTGCCCAGATCCGTGTACGACAGGGTGAACATCCGCACCCGCTGCGGCGCCTTCATCAGCCGTACCTTGGCCTTGGTGATGATCGCGACCTGACCGGCGCCGTTGATCACGGCGTTGAACAGGTCCGGCCGCACCGACGGCGACGCGGTCAGCACCTGGCCCGCGCCGGTGACGACCTCGATCTCCTCGATCATGTCCGAGAACAGGCCGAACTTCGGCACGGTTCCGCCGAATCCGCCGACCGACGCGACACCGCCGACCGACAGCCGCAGGTAGTCCGTCTGGGAGGGGACGATCAGGCCACGGTCCAACGTGGCCGCGGACAGCTCGTGCAGTGACACGCCCGCGCCGACGACGGCGTGGGTCGCGGTGATGCTGTGGATCTTCGAGAATCCCTTGGCGTCGATCGAGATCCCACCGGGTACCGAGGTGTTGCCCCAGAACGAGTGCGATTCCCTGTCGTCCGCGGTGCCGCTCTGGCCGTTCACCGAGACCTTCAGGCAGTTCGCCCGCGCGTAGTTCACGATCTTCACGACGTCCTGCACCGAACCGGGCCGCAGTACCGCCTTGGGCCGGGCGGTGACGAAACCGCCCCAGTCTCCTGCGAACTCGTCCAGCACAGCCGGAGACGTCTCCAGCGTGCCGTCCAACGGCGGCAGGGGGACCACACCCGAAACGGAAGCCGTTTCGGCCGTGGCCCACGTGCCGGTCACCGCGTTCCAGCCGACCACAACCGCACCGGCACCGATCCCTCTCAGGATGTTGCGCCGGGAGTGTGCGCTGCTGCCCATCGATCCCCTCCAGTTGGGATATTCCGCTACGCCTTCACGTCGGCGTGCGTCTCGGCACCGGCGAGCGTCGCCACCTGGTAGCTGTCCAGGTCGAACTTCTTGGTGCCGCGGGTGAACTTGCGTGTGTTCGCGGGCCAGATGGACGGGTTGCGGCCGGTCGAGTCGGTGTACCAGCTCGTGCAGGTCTTCGCGTCCCACACCGAACCGTCCAACAAGGACTCGATCTCCTTGTTGTACGCCTCCTGCACGTCCGCGTTGACCTCGACGCTGGACAGCCCGCGCTTGTTCAGCGTCTTCACCGCGTCGACGACGTAGGCGATCTGCGCCTCGATCATCACCGTCTGCGAGGAGTGGCCGAGCGTCGTGTTCGGTCCGAGCATCAGGAAGAGGTTGGGGAACCCGGCCACCGTCGTGCCCCGGTAGGCCTTCATCCCGCCAGCCTCCCAGGCGTCTGCGAGCTTAACGCCGCCGCGCCCGGAGAGCTTCTCGGCGATTGGACGCTTGGTCGCCAGGAAGCCGGTGCCGAGGATGATCGCGTCGACCGCGCGCTCGCGGCCGTCCGAGCCGACGACGCCGTTCTCGGTCACCTTGGCGATCTCGCCGCCGACGATCTCCACGTTGTCCTGCTGGATCGCCGGGTACCACTTGTTGGAGAACAGCAACCGCTTGCACGCCACCGCGAAGTCCGGCGTGAGCTTCGCGCGCAGTTCGGCGTCGGGCACGCTCTTGGCCAGGTGCCGCTGGGCCATGCCCTGGATGGTCTTCTCGGCCAACGGCGGCCGCTTGAACAGGAACGCGAGGATCTCGCGGCCGTTCTTGTTCCAGCCTCGGCGAAACGCCCGGTACCCGGGCACACGCTTGAGCGCCCAGCCGTGCACGCCCTTGATCGGCTTGTCCGGCTTCGGCCCCACCCACGGCGCACTGCGCTGGTAGAGGTCCATGTGCGCGACCTTCGGCTGGATCGCGGGCACGAACTGGATCGCGGACGCGCCGGTGCCGATCACCGCGACGTTGCGGCCGTCGAGCTCGTACTCGTGGTCCCACTGGGACGAGTGCATGATCTTGCCATGGAAGTCCTCGATGCCGGGGACGTCCGGGATCACCGGGTCGCTGAGGTAACCACTGCCCGCCACCAGGACCTGCGCGGTGTAGTCACCCTGCGAGGTCTGGATGTACCAGCGGCGGGTGTTCTCGTCCCAGCGGGCGTCCAGCACCTCGTGGTGGAACTTGACGTACGGCCGCACACCGAAGCGGTCGGCCGCGTCCTTGAGGTAGTCGAACAGTTCCTGGCGCGTGCCGTACGTGCTGTTCCAGTCGGACTTCTGGGCGAAGGAGTACGAGTACAACACGGACGCGACATCGCACGCGCAGCCCGGGTAGGTGTTGTCACGCCATGTGCCGCCGACCTCACCGGCCCGCTCCAGCAACACGAAGTCCTTGACCTTGTTCTGCAGCAAGCGGATCGCCACGCCGAGGCCGGAGAAACCGGTGCCGATGATGGCGACCTGCACGTGTGGCGTCGGTCGACCGCCCTTGCCTGTGCTGACGCTCTGGTTGATGGTGCTCGTCACGGTCTGCCTCCTCAGGCATCTGGCGCGCGAGGGCAACGAAGGAGTTCGGGGCTCAGCACACCCGCACAGCGCAAGAGATGCGCAAGACACACCTGGATTGCGCGTTCGTTGCGCGGCCCGATGTTTAGTTCGAGTCAGAACGGCAGCCCTGACGCCGCCGAGGAGTGGCTGGCAGGGTGATCGAGAGGAGCGAGGCTATGCAACTGCCCACCGTTGAAGAGCTGGCCGGCCAGCTGGCGGCCGTCTCTGGCGCTGCCGAATTGGGTCCGGACGACGCGATCCAGCGCAACTCGGACATCGACTCGCTTGACCTGATGGAGTGGCTGTACGGGTTCCAGAACAAGTACCCGGACATCGGGGCGGACGAGTCGCTGTTCAGCGACATCGACGACGCGACGACCATGCGTGACGTGCACGCCAAGCTCGTCAGCATGGCCAAAGCGTAGGCCCAGCGTGAACGGCTTCGACATCGCCGGGTGGGGCATCGCCGTACCCGAGCGCCGAATCACCACGACCGAGCTCGCGGCCCGTTTCGACATCGATGAGGAATGGATCATCAGTCGCTGCGGGATCCACGAGCGCCGGGCGATCGACCCGGGCCAGTCGACCGCCTCACTGGCGATCGACGCGGGCCGCACGGCGTTGGAGCGGGCAGGGCTGACCGGCAAGGACATCGCCCACCTCATCGTGGCGAGTGCGACGCCGGAACAGCTCTCCCCGGCCACTTCCGCGTTCGTGCACCACGGCCTTGGCATCGCCGGATCCGCGCACGACGTGAACGCGGAGTGCTCCGGCTTCATCTACGGCCTGGTCACGGGCGCGGCACTGATGAAGGTGGATCCCCGGCCGATCCTGCTGATCGGCTCGGACACCCACTCGACGCAGATCAACCCGGTCGACCGTGACCTGTCCATCCTGGTCGGTGACGGCGCCGGTGCGATCGTGCTCACCCCGACCGAGACCGACTGGGTGCTGGCGTGGAACCTCGGCGCGGACGGATCCCGCCAGGACAGCCTGCGCGTGCAGGCCGGCGGCAGCCGGATGCCCACCACCGCGACCACGTTCGCGGACGGCCTGCACTTCTCCGAGATCAAGGGAAACGAGATCTACCTCAACGCGGTCCGTTTCACCGTCCGTTCGGTGCGTGCCACGCTCGAACAGGCCGGTCTGACGGTCGACGACGTCGATCACTTCGTTCCCCACCAGGCGAACATCAGGATCATCAACTCGATCCTCGACCACACCGGGCTCAAGCCGGAGAAGCTGGTCACCAACCTGTGGAAGTACGGCAACACCGCGTCGGCGTCGATGCCCATCGCGATGAGCGAGGCGCTGGACGATGGCCGCTTCAAAGACGGTGACCTGGTTCTGCTTGCCGGCTTCGGCGCGGGCATGACGTGGGGGTCGGCACTTCTGAAGTGGGGCGGTGTTTCGGCATGAGCAGCCGGAAATCTTTCGTGGACGTGGCACGCCCGGACTCGCCGGTCGCACTCGTGACCGGCGCGTCCGGCGGGCTCGGACAAGCGCTGGCCATCGAACTCGACGCGTTGGGGTGCCGGGTCGCCGTGCACTACAACTCGTCGCGTGACCGGGCGCAGGCCGTGGCGGACAAGCTGGAGAACGACTCCTGCGTGGTGACTGGTGACGTCGCCTCGTGGGAGGCGGTCAACCAGATGTACAAGGAGGTCTGCGACGCGCTGGGACCGATCGACATCCTGGTCAACAACGGCGGTATCCGCAAGGACGGGCTGATGGCGATGCAGTCGCCCGACGACTGGCGGCAAGTGATCGAGACCAACCTGATCGGCACGTTCCACACCTCGCGCGTCGCGGTTGGACACATGCTGCGCAAGCGTTGGGGCCGGATCGTCAACGTGGTCTCGCCATCCGGCCTGATCGCCTCGGCCGGTCAGACGGCGTACTCCGCGTCCAAGGCCGGGGTCATCGGGTTCACCCGCACGCTGGCCGCCGAATGCGGCCGCCGCGGTGTCACGGTGAACGCGCTGTCACCCGGTTTCATGGTGACGACCATGACCAAGGACCTGTCCGACTCGGTCATGGACGGCATCAGGGAGAAGTCGCCGATCCCGAGGTTCGGCACGCCGGAGGAAGTCGCCCGCAGCATGGCCCTGTTCCTGGAGTGCGACTTCACCACCGGGCAGGTCATCAGCGTCGACGGCGGCGTCTCCATCACGTGAGGTCCCCTCGTGAGTGGTTCGGCCGGTTCTTACCGGACCAACCACTCACGAGACTCTTCCAGCTGGTACGGAGGTTTGCGACATGTACGAGCTCCGGGTGTCATCCCGCGCGACCGTGTCGGGCTCGGCCCGTGTACGGATTGTGCGACCGATTCTCCAGCTTTCCCCGACTTCGTGTTCCTGGTCGGTGACATCCCGCAGGTGCTCGGCACGCGACCGGTCGCTGTACCGGCGGGGATGAGTCAAAGCAAGGAACAGCCCCCTCGTGAGGTAGTTGTGTGACCGAACCACTCACGAGGGGGCCGTTGGTTACGCTGACCGGGGATGCAGGTCGAGGCTGGCGAGGGTCCAGTTCGCCTCCGTGCGCAGGGTTTCCGCTCGCCTTCGGTCCCCTGCGCGTCCTCGTGCCTCCATCGCCTGTGCCAGCGCCAGTTGTGTCAAGGCCGTCCACGGCCGGGCCTGGCGTTCGCCGAACCCGGTGAGCGCCGCGGTGAGGTGCTGCTCCGCGTCGTCCCAGTCTCCAACGATAACCGCCAACCGGCCAAGATGGAATGACGCCGATCCGACGAACGTACGGTAGCCGATCCCGCAGTTGAGCTCCGCATAGGGTTCCAGCAGCTTGCGCAGTGCCTCCGCGGTGGCCGGATCACCCAGTTCGAACCCGCCAAGGGCAAGCAGGCCAACGACATGCGGCCATTCGTCGCCCGACGGAAGAGGTTCGACGCCGGTGGCGAGCGCGCGCACAGTCAGGTGAGGAAGCCCACGTTCCCCCTCGATCAGGGAAACCAGTGAACGTTCCGCCGACTGGTTCGCGCTCGTGAACCAGCTGTCACCGGTACTTCCGCGCAACCAGCTGGCGACAAGCAGCTGGCGTGCGGCCACACTGCCCGGCACCGGGTGGATGCGGTGGTCGGTGTCGTCGGGAACCTGGTGCATCCGCTGGGTCATCGCGACCGCGTGCGTGAACCGGCCCTGCGTCACGGCGATCGCGACCGAACGGTCGAGCAGTAACGCGTCGCCGAGCCGTTCCCCGGCCTGGTCGGCCACGTCGACAAGGTCCGCGAGCGCCTGTGCGCCGTCGCCGGACAGTTCGGCGGCCATCGCCCGGTGGTGCGCGGCGATCACGGCCTCGTAGCCGTCCCCGGCGGCCTGCGCGACCGACAGCATCTCCCCGGCCAGTTGCAGCCTGCGCCGCACGTTCGCGGGGCCTTCGAGCAGTTGCAGCTCACGGGACATCGCGGTCAGCGCGGGCTTCGCCGTGGTGGGGATGGGACGGTCCAGCCTGGCGAGGCGAGCAAGCAACCGGCCGACTGTGACGTCGTCGATCGCGCTCACCGCCCGTGGCGGCGTCGTGCCGACGAGCATCTCGATCAGCGCGGTGGCCTCGCTGCGCAGTCTTGGCTGGTCGTGGACCACGTCGGCCAACCCGAGCGCGGCCTGCGCGGCCATGTTCAGCCGTCCGTTGTGCAACGCCTGGATCGCACCGTCCAGCAGGGTCTGCTCGCATTCCCTGTCCCCGGCCGCGAGCTGCGCCAGCCCGAGGTTGGTCAACGCCTCCGCGCGCAGTTCGTGATCGGCTGACGGGACGTGCCGCAATGCCTGGCGGTGCAAGTGAACGGCCTCATGCGCGGCACCGTCCTGGCTGGCCCACGCGGCGGCCCGCCAGCCCCATCGGACAGCCCGCTGATCCCCGTGTGGGATTGCACCGGCCGCGCGGTGATGCGCCATCGTCCTGCTGTATCGGCGCAGTTCGCCCGCACGGCGGTGTTCGATCGCGTCGGCGAGACGGGTGTGCAGCCAGCGGCGACGTGCGGCACTGGCCTGGTCGTAGAGCGCCCTGCGGACGATGTCGTGCACGAACCGGTACTCGTGGGTGCCCGGGATTTCCGTGACGAGACGCCTGTGCACGGCGGTGTCCAGCGCTTCGACCGCCTCGCTGTCCGCGAGGTCCGCGGCTTCGGCGACCAGGTCGAGCTCGAAGCTCGGGCCCGCCGCGGCCGCTGCGCGCAGCAATTGCCTTGCGTTGTGGTCGATCGCGGCCAGCCGTGCGCCCGTGTACTCACCGGCACCGGACGGCTGGGGCGGTTTGGTGCTGTCCGGATCGCTGTGCCAGCGCAGCAGTTCCAGCAGCAGGAACGTGTTGCCCGCGGTGTCGGCGACCAGCTCGTCCGGCTGCGGCAGGCCTTCGGTGTCCGGCGCCACCCGGCGGATCAGCGCGCGCACGTCGTTGTCGTCCATCCCCGCCAGCGCGATCCGGCGCAGCCAGCCGTCCCGGTCGACGTCGTGGACCGCTGACGCGAAGTGATCCGCCGCGGTTGGACGACGTCCATGTGCTCCCGCGGTCGCCGCGATCAGCAACGATGTTCCCCGCCGCAGCCGGGCGACGCGCCGCAGCAGTGTGAACGTCTCGTCGTCGGCCAGATCCAGATCGTCGAGCACCATGTACACCGGTTGCTCCGACGCCGTTCTGATCAGCAGGTCCGTGCACGCCAGCAGCAGATCGGCCCGTGTGGACGCCATCGGGTTCGCTATCGTGCCCAGCGTCGCCCTGGCCAGTCGCGGCAGCGCGTCCGCCGGTGTGGCCGTGACGAATCCGCTGACGGCCTCGACGAAAGCCTGGCACGGCACGTCGGACCGCTCGTCGCAGCGGCCGTACATCACCACACCGCCCGCGACACCGATTCGTTTGGCCAGTTCGGTGACCAGCCGGGTCTTGCCGATGCCCGGTTCGCCGGTGACGAGGACCATGTGGCTCGCGCCGTCCTCGACCTGCGCCCAGGTTGCCGATAATCGCGCGAGTTCCTGCCGCCGTCCGACGAACGGCGCCGAGCTCTGTGTCCTGGGCGTACGTGGCCTGGCGGCCGTGACGACCGGGCTGCCGAGCAGTTCCGCGTACGCCGCCTGGGTTTCCGGCGCCGGATCGATCCCGAGCTCCTCGGCCAGCATCCTTCGTAGTTCGTGGTACGACTTCAGCGCCTCGGCACGGTTGCCCGCGGCGACGTGCGCTGTCATCCGGCAGCGGTGCGCGCTTTCACGCAGCGGCGCACGACGGACGGCCTCGTCGGCGAACCTGAGCGCGTTGCGCTCGTCGTGCCGCGCGGACGCGGCGAGGCTGGCGGTTTCCAGCGCTGACACAAGAAGTTCGGCGGTTCGTTCGCGGACGCCGGTGACCCATTCGCCTTCGTGGTCGGGCAGGAACGGCCGTTCGAGCGTGCCGACGGCCGCGGCGGCAAGGCTTTCCGCGTTGCCGAAGTCACCACTGGCGAACGCCTCGCCTGCCTGTGCCACTTCGGTTTCGGCGAGTTCCAGGTCGACGCGTGCCCCGGCGGGAAGCTTGAGCAGATACCGGCCGCCCTGCGCGATGATCGGCGGGCTCGCGCCGATGTCCCCGCCCACAACGAATCCACGGACCCGGCTGACAACGCTGCGCAGCGCGGACGCCCACGTGTCGGGTAAACCCTCCGGCCACACCGTGTCGGCCAGCTGGTCGCGGCTCGTGCCACCGGCTCGTTCCAGCGTCAGCCGCGCGAACGCGACCTGTGCCTGTGCGCTGGACAAATGCCGGGGCGGGGCGTCATCACGTTCGATCGTGATGAGACCCGTAAGCCTGATGAGCATTTCCGACCACCCCAGTCGGTTGGGCGATTCGCGCCCCCTCAGACGCTTGTCCGAGGATCGCCGACCGATATGGGCTCGTCTACCCCTACACCATGAGTTTCTCATGCCCGGTCACGTGAGGTGATCACGCCGGGTGCCCGATGTGGGCACCCGGCGCGTGTGTCACGTACCGCTCTGGCTCATCACGAACGGAACCCCGAAGTGGGCATCGCCCAGGGTGTCGTTGTGGCCGTACACGTCGAGGGAGTCAGTGATCCAGTCGTTGCCGTTGAAGCGGACCGTCAGCACTGGCCATTCCTCCTCCGGCACGACGGTGTCGGGGTTGGTGCACTCGATGCCACCGTCGACATCCCAACAGTTCCACCGGTCTCCGTCGTAGCCGGAAACGTGCAACTGAGGCGGCAACGAGAGGAAGAGGTGTACGCCGTCCTCGGTGTACTCGGTGTTGTCCCTCGCGTGCACCTCGAAGCTGTTGCCGCTGAACGGGCTTCCTCGCCAGAGGCCGTCGTCCTCCACGACGATGGCCGCAACCGGTTCGAACCAGAGCTCGAGCGGCTCGTCCTGTGCGGCGGACGCGGAAGGTGCGATGGTGAGTGTGATCCCCAGCGCGGCGGTTGCCGCGACTGCTTTGCCGAACATGTAACCCCTTGGTCATGTGCCTGTCGGGTAGCAGATGAACGGCACTCCGAACCGATGGCCGCGGTCGGCGTCGTAGACGTCGAACGAGTCACGGACAGTCCGCTCGCAGTCCGGATCGATCCGGATCCGCAGCGACGGCCACTCCGTACCCGGATCCACCTGATCCGGGTTGACGCACTCGATCCCGCCGACGACGTCCGTGCAGGTCCAGTTGGCTCCCTCGTGCTCGAGCACGTGCACCTGGGGCGGCAGTGACAGGAAGAGACTGGCGCCGTTGCCGTCCACCGCCGTCGCCCGGACGGAGAACTCGTTGTACGCCACGTAGTCGTCGCCGTACCAGATGCCGTCCCGGACACGGATGAAAGAGCCCGGTTCCAGCACGACATCGGATCGTCCTTCGTCGGCTGCCGCGGACGCTGAGCTCGTCAGAACCAGTGCCACGGCCAGTATTGCCGATTTCCGGAACATGCCATCACCTCTGTATCGATCCCCAGTCGCATATCCAGACGTCCTCCGATTCAAAGGGTTGCCTGCCGAGGATGCAAATCGATCACCCGGCCCGGCGCTGTCCGGAATGCCCGTGTGCGTGTTGCGCCCCGCTTGCGGCGGCCCACGTACAACTTGCCCTGCGAGCAGGAGGGAGCCGAGATGACGGCCAGCGTGGTGATCACCGGGATGGGAGTGGTCACGCCGGCGGGATGCCGGCTCGACGAGTTCTGGGCAGTGCTGCGCGCGGGCCGTTCGACGGCCGCGGAGCTGACCGGCATGCGACTGGACGAGCACAAGGTCCGCATCGGCTGCCGTGTCACCGGGTTCGAGCACCTCGACGTTCTCGGCGCCAAGGAGGCACGACGGCTGGACCCGTTCGCGCGGTTCGGCGTCGCCGCGGCGCTGCAGGCCTACGCCGACGCGGGATCGCCGAGGCCGGACCCCGACCGCGCCGCGATCGTGATCGGCAACGCCGTCGGGGGCAGGCGGACCAGCGACGACGAGACCCGCAACTACCACATCGGCGGCCCGGCCAAGGTCAACCCGCTGATGCCGTTGATAAACATGCCGAACGCCGCCGCGGCCGCGCTGAGCATGAAACTGGGGTGGCACGGACCGGCGCTGACCATCGCCTCCACGTGCGCCAGCGGCGCAGACTCGATCGGCTATGCGCGGATGCTGCTGCAGACCGGTCAGGCCGACGTCGTGCTCGCCGGTGGCTGCGAGTCGATCATGACCGAGGTCACGCTGGCCGCGTTCGGAAACCTCAACGCCGTCAGCACGAGCCGCAACGACACCCCGGCGATCGCGTCCCGGCCGTTCGACAAGGACCGCGACGGGTTCGTGATGGGCGAGGGTGCCGGTTTCGTCGTACTGGAACGCGCCGAGGACGCCCGCGCCCGAGGAGCCCGGCTGTACGCCGAGGTCGCGGGCTACGCGGCGACCAGTGACGCGTTCCACCTCTCCATGCCCGCGGCCGACGGCGCGGGCGCGGTCGCCGCGATGACCAAAGCCATCGCCAATGCGGGGCTTGAGGCGCCCGACATCGTGCACGTCAACGCGCACGGAACCTCGACACCGCACAACGACCGCGCCGAAGCGGTCGCGCTGCACAAGGTCTTCGGGCCGGACGGCCCGCCGGTGACCTCGACGAAGGGCGTCATCGGGCACCTGATCGGAGCTGCGGGCTCGGTCGAGCTGATCGCCACGGTGATGGCCATGCGCGAGTCCGTGGTGCCGCCAACCGCAAACCATGAGCACCTCGAACCGGGAATGCGGATCGACGTCGTGCACGGCCGTCCACGCAAGGTGGCGGGCGGCCCGGCGCTGTCGAACTCGTTCGGGTTCGGGGGCCACAACGCCTGTCTGGTGGTGAAGCCGGTATGACCCCCACACTGTCGGCGCGGACCGTCCGCAAGGTCGACGCGGACGAGCTCGCGACCTACCGTTCCGTTGTCCGCAACGGACTGGCCGCGGGGGATGGCAAAGCGTCCCCGCTGCACGCGTTCGTGCTCGCCTCACCGGTGATCGACGAGTCGGTCGGGCTGATCGGCGCGGCCACCGCGGACGGCGCACCGCTGGGCCGGGTGCACCTGTCGCAGGAGATCCACGTCCGGCGGGCGCTCAGGGCGGACGAGCCGGTCACCGTGGCGCTCGACGTCGTCGGCACCCGCAGGAGCCTGAAAGGCGTCCAGGTGGCGATGAAGGTCGCGCTGCTCGGCGAGGACGGCGAGCAGTTCGCCGAGTTGATCACCGGAGCGATGCTCGTCGGCGCGGTCGCCCCGGACACCTTCGGTCAGCTCCCGCCGCATCCCGGCAAGGGCAGCACAGCAGAGCCGACCGTTGTCGCACGGTCGATCGCGCGCGAGACCGTCACCAGGTACGCGTACGCCTCCGGTGACCTCAACCCGATTCACCTGGACGACAACGCGGCCAGGGAAGCTGGTTTCGAGCACGGCGTGATCGCACACGGGATGAGCGTGCTCGCTGTCGTGACCGAGGAAGTCATCGACCGATACGCGGGCGGCGACGCCGACCGCGTCCGCAGTGTCGGCGCGCGGTTCTCCTCGGCCGTGCTGCCCGAGTCCCCGTTGGAGATCGTGTTGCAGGAGGACGAGGACTTCGTCCGGTTCTCGTGCAGGACGGCCACTGGTCCCGCTCTCAAAAGCGGCTGGGTCGAGCTGGGGGAGTGATGACCACACCATTCCGTGAGCGGTTCCTCACCCAGGTCAGCCGCAGACCTGGGGCACCGGCGTTGGTCTGGCACGGCGAAGTCACCACGTACGGCGAACTCTACGAACTGGCCGACAAGGCACGGGCCCGGCTGGAGTGGGCCGACCTGCGGCCGGGAGAGCCGATCGGCCTGCTGGTCAGGAAGTCCCCGCAGGCGGTCGCGCTCGTGCTCGGCGCGTTCCTGAGTGGACGCCGGTTCCTGCTGCCGTCGCCCGCGCTCGCCAACTCGGCGCTGACCAGCCTGTTCGCCCAGGCCGGGTGCCGCGCGGTCGTCGCGCCGGAAGGCGAGCCGGAGTTCACGCCGGATCCCGAGGTCGCGACGGATCCGGTCACATCGTCCGATGTGGACGATGTGCGGTTCATGCTCACCACGTCCGGCTCGACCGGCCTGCCGAAGATCGTCCCGCTGCCCCAGCAAGGAATCGACCGGTTCGTCGAGTGGGCAGGCGCGGAGTTCGACATCCGGCCGGGCCGGACCGTGCTGAACTACGCGCCACTGAACTTCGACCTGTGCCTGCTGGACGTCTGGACCACCCTCGCGCACGGCGGCAAGGTCGTGCTGGTCGACCCGGACTACGCCGCCAACGGCAGGCACCTGCTGGACATGCTCGTCCGGCACGAGGTCAACGTGATCCAGGCGGTCCCGATGTTCTTCGGCCTGCTGCTGGACATCGTGCAACCGTCGGTGGACAGGCTGGAGGGCGTCGACCGCGTGATGTTCACCGGCGACGCGATCCCGGACCGCACACTCGCCGAACTACCCAGGTTGTTCCCCAACGCCGCACTGCACAACATCTACGGCTGCACGGAGACCAACGACAGTTTCATCCACCACCTTGCAGCGGACGCGCCGCCACCGGTCTCGATCGGCACACCGCTGCCGGGAGTGCACACGCTGGTGCTCACCGCGGAAGGCACTGTCCTCGATGGACCAGGCACGGGCGAGCTGTACGTGAGCACACCGTTCCAGGCGGCCGGATACCTCGACAGAACCCGGCACACGGACAAGTTCGTGCCGCACCCGACAGGGGCTGACGACCGGCCGTGGTTCCGCTCGGGCGACCTGGTCAGGCGCGCGGCGGACGGCAGGGTGTTCCTGATCGGCCGCAGCGACTTCCAGGTCAAGGTGCGGGGTGTCGCGATCAACACCGCCGAGGTCGAGCACGTCCTGCTGGAGCATCCCGCGGTGCTGGAGGCGGCGGTTGTCGCTGTGCCCGACCCGATCGCGGGCCGCAGGCTGGTGTCCGCGGTGCGGCGAGCCGACGGCAGCAAGCTCAACAGTCTCGTACTGCGCCAGCACTGCGCACGACGTCTGCCCCAGGCGGCCATCCCGTCGACGATGCACATCCTCGACGAGCCGCTGCCGAAGACATCGACCGGAAAGGTCGACCGAAACGCATTCGGGAGTACCAGTAAGGGAAGGACGCCATGAGCAACGCGGACGCAATCAAGAAGTTCGTCATCGACGAGTTCCTGCCCGACGTGGCACCGGAGGACCTCGCGGTGGACTACGACCTGCTGGCCGACGGTGTGATCGACAGCCTCGGTCTGCTCAAGCTGATCGCGTGGGTGGAGGACCACTTCGCGCTGTCGGTGCACGACACCGACCTCGACCCGAACAACTTCCGCAGCGTGCGGGCGATCGACGAGTTCATCGACGACGCGCGCAGCCAGGTGGCGGGGAGCTGACGTCCGGTGCATCCCGCGATCATTTCCCTGCTCGACCACCGCCCTGGCATCGACCGGGGCACCTGGCGGTCGCTGTGGGACCAGCTGGGCGCGGGCGACCTCGACCGAGGTGAGTCCGTCGCCCTGCTGGCCTCACTGGCCACCCGGCTGCCCGACCACGACTCGTTGCGCTCCCTGTTGGCGTCGTTGAACGAACGGCGCGAGCCGGTCACCGCGGACTGGCCCGGCACGGTCAACATCGTCGGGACCGGCGGTGGCCCGAGGACGTTCAACATCTCGACCGCGTCGGCGTTCGTGGCGGCCGCGATGGGCGTCAAGGTCGTCAAGACCGGCTCACGCGCGTACACCAGCAGCGTCGGCTCGATCGACCTGCTGGAACGGCTCGGTGTCGGCCTGACCCGTTCGTACCGGCACACCGAGGACACATTGGACACCTACGGCATCGCGTTCGCCGGGCCGTTCGTGTACCCGACCGAGCTGCTGCGGATGGCGCGCCTGATCATGCCGTTGAGCCTCAAGCCGTTCGGCCGGTTCGTCAACGCGCTGGGCCCGTTCCTGGCCGCGTTGCCGGTTACCGCGCAGGTCACCGGCGTCTCGGTGCACGCGCCCCAGCCGGAACTGCGCAGGCTGGCCGCGGCCGTCAAGGATCGCAAGGTCTGGCTGTGCATGAACGACTCCGGCGCCGACGAGCTGTTGGGTTTCGCCGACAACGTGATCTACACCAACGACGAGACCAGCATGATCCGGCTGTGGGCAGGCAGGTTCACCTCGGACAAGGGCACGTTCGAGGACCTCGCGCCCGCACGGGATCTGGACGGTGTCGCCGACCACTTCCTCGCGGTGATCTCCGGCGAGGCAGGCGAGGTGGTGACCGAGACGATCAGCCTCAACGCCGCCGCGCTCGCCGTGGCGACCGGCCTGATCGAGGACTGGACGGCCGCGTTCGACGCCGCGCGGGACGCGGTCGTCAGCGGAGCCGCACGTTCCCTTGTGGACAAGATGCGGACGCCGCACGAGCGCAGGCTTTCCCTCGTACGCAAGGCGGTATCCCATGGCTGAGTTCTTCGACCAGACAGCCGACGGCGAGCCGGGACTCGCGTTGTTCCTCAACGCGGGCGACCCGCCGCTGGACGTACTGGCGGATCTTGTCTTCATGCTCGACGACGCCGGAGTGGACTGTCTCGAACTGGCCGTGCCGTTCCCCGGCTCGGTCACCGACGGCCCGGTGATCCGACGATCGCACGAACGGGCGCTGGCGCTCGGTGTCGGCCTGGACGAAGTGCTCACCTTCATCTCGAACGTCCGGCCGAAGCTGCACCGGCTGCGGATCGCGTTGCTCGCCGACTGGAGCTACTCGATCAAAAGCAGGCCGATGGCCGAGGTCGTCGGCGACATCGCCGACGCGGGCGCGGACGGCCTGCTGCTGCACGCCGTCCCGCCACGTGTCCGGCCGGGTTACTACCAGGCCACCAAGGACGCGGGCCTGCCGGTCGTGGCCACCTGCTACCACAAGGTCTCCACCCAGCAGGTGATGGCCGAGGCAACCGAACACGCCACGGCCTACCTGTACCTGGTCGCCCAGTACGGCCGCAGCGGTACCGCTCCGGTCGACGGGTACGCCGACCTGGCGGGCACCATCGCCGAACTGCGGTTGGACACGCACGTGCCGATCGCCGTCGGGTTCGGAGTCAAGACGCGGGCAGACGTGACAACCGTGCACGCCCTCGGGGCGGACGCGGTGATCGTCGGCTCCGCGGGAGTGGCGCGGGTCGAAGAAGCCCTCGCGTACAGCCGGGACGTCGTCAAGGAGTTCGCCGACTTCGTCCGGTCGGTCCACCCCGCCCACACTCTCGGCAGACTAAGGAGTTGACCATGATCATTCGCAGCATCGACGACGTGAAGACCGTCGAATGGGGCAACGGGCTGTCCCGCCGGTTCCTGCTCGAGGCCGACGGCATGGGCTACACGCTGACCGACACGCTGGTCCGCGCGGGCACCAAGTCGCACCTGGAGTACCGCAACCACCTCGAAGCCTGCTACTGCATCGAGGGTTCCGGCGAGGTCATCGACACCGAGGGCAACTCCCACCCGATCACCCCTGGCGTGATGTACGCGCTGGACAAGCACGACCCGCACTGGCTGGTCGCCAGCCCGCACGAGGACCTGCGCCTGGTGTGCATGTTCACCCCGGCACTGAGGGGCGAAGAAGCCCACAACCTCGACACCGACGAGTTCTCCGAGTACTGAAGCCTCGTGAGTGTTTCGTCCGGTTAGAACCGGCTTGACCACTCACGACACTCATCCCAGCCGCGCTGGTAGGCGGGTCGTGAGTGGTTCAGCCGAGTGGTTCTAACCGGACGAAACACTCACGACAGGAAGGCTGAGTGATGATCGACTGGAACGAAGACCAGGTCGAGCTGCGAGAGGGACTGGCCGCGTGGCACGAGGCCTTCTCCGCCGATCACGTCGAGAACGACGCCGCGGCCGAGTTCTCGTGGGACAAGTGGAAACTGGTCCGCGAGTCCGGCATCCTCAGCCTGCCGTTCGACGAGCGGTGGGGCGGGCTCGGCCAGGACCTGCTGACCACCATGTACGTGCTGGAGGGGCTCGGCGAGGGGTGCCGGGACGGCGGGCTGACCTTCTCCATCACCACGACCATCTGCAGCGTCGGCGTTCCCGTCGAGAAGTTCGGGTCACCCGCGCTGAAGGACGCCTACCTGCCGGGGATCATCGCGGGCGACACGATCGGCGCACACGCGATCACCGAACCGGCGGGCGGATCGGACGCGCTGCGGATGCGCACCAGGGCCGAGCGGAACGGCGACGAGTTCGTGCTCAACGGCAGCAAGACGTTCGTGAGCAACGGGCCCGTGGCCGACCTGTTCATGGTGTACGCCAAGACCCACCCGGACGGCGGCCCGCTCGGCGTCACGGCGTTCCTCGTCGAGAAGGACACGCCGGGCCTGCAGATCGGCAATCCCATCAAGAAGATGGGACTGCGTACCTCACCACTGTCCGAACTGTACTTCGACGACTGCCGCGTCCCCGCGTCCAGGGTCTGCGGCCGGGTCGGCGGCGGGTTCATGGTGCTCGACCATGTGATGAAGCGCGAGATCCTGTACTCGTTCGTCACCAACGTCGGCGAGATGCAGCACCGGCTCGACCGGTGCGTCGAGTACGCGCGCGAACGCGAGCAGTTCGGCAAACCGATCGCGAGCTACCAGTCGGTCGCCAACAAGATCGTCGACATGAAGATCAAGCTGGAGACCGCACGCAAATGGCTCTACGACACCGCCGAGAAGCTCGTCCGCGGCGAGACCGTGACCACGGACATGGCCATCGCGAAGCTGCTGACCAGCCAGGCCAATGTGGACACGAGTCTCGCCGCGGTGCAGATCTTCGGCGGCAACGGCTACATGGCCGAGTACGGGCTGGAGAAGGACGTGCGCAACGCCGTCGCGGGCACGATCTACTCCGGCACCAACGAAATCCAGTACAACCGCATCGCATCCATGCTGGGGCTGTCATGAAGATCGGATTCAAGCGGCACAAGGCCGATCGCACACTGCTGAAGGTGTGCGGAGCAACCACGAAGGCGGACGTCGAACTGCTCGCGGGCGCGGGCGCGGACCTGGTCGGGCTGTGGCACGGAGTCGCCGACGGGCCCGCCGAGGTGTCCGTCGACGAAGTCACGACATTAGCCGAGGCGGCCAGGGCCACTGGTCGCCTCGAACCGACACTCGTCACCTTCCTGTCCGATGTGGAACTCCTGCGGCAGATCATCGACCGGACCGGCATCTCCTGGATCCAGTTGCACGCCTACCAGATGCCGGGGATGATCCGCGCGCTGCGGGCGTCGGTGTCGACGGACCTGACGATCGTGAAGGTGCTGCACCTGAGGAACGGCAAATGCCTGGAACGCCCGCTGATCAAGGCCTACGAGAGCGCGGGCGTCGACGTGTTCCTGCTCGACGTGGTGACCGCCAGCGGCCAGATCGGCAGCACCGGCCAGCGGCTGCAGGCCGAGGACATCGCCGACGTCGTGCCCACGTTCAGCAAGCCGTTCCTGCTGGCAGGCGGGATCTCGGCGGACAACAGCGCGGACTACGAGACCGTCGTGCGACACCCGCAGTTCCACGGCATCGACGTGGACACGGGCGCCCGCAACCACTTCGGTGACTTCGAGCGAAAGAACATCACCGACATCAGCCGCGGCTGGCGCACCGCCCGATACGTGGAGGTCGCATGAGCTTCGTACACGCTCTCCTCAACGCGGACCGTCCGGTGATCATGGAAGTCAAGAGGCGTGACCCGCACGGCGACGACCTGTTCGGCGATCGCACGATCGCCGGGATCGTCGCCGAGTACGAGGCGGCGGGCGCGCCATGTCTTTCCGTGGTCACCGGGCGGTGGTTCGGCGGCACGGACTCGATGCTCAGCGAGGTCGCGTCGCTCACCGACCGCCCGGTGCTGCAGAAGGACTTCATCACCCGACGCGACCAACTGCTGAAGGCACGTGACCTCGGCGCGTCGGCGGTCTTGTTGACAGCGGGTCTGTTACCGCGCTCCAGCATGCCGTCGCTGATCGAGGGCAGCCTGGAACTGGGTCTCACGCCGTTCGTCGAAGTGACCGGCGAGGCGGAGATCGATGCCGCCTTCGGCCCAGTGTCCGGTATCGGGCCAAGTGCGGAGCACTGCGTGGTTGCCGTCAACAACAAGGACATCAAGAATCGGGAGCGCGGTGCGGGTGACCTCGGGCGCAGTGCCCGGCTGCTGCCCACACTGGCCGCGACCGGGACCCGGTGCCCGGTCAGTGCGAGCGGGATCACCAGGCCGCAGGACGCGGACCGGCTGCTCGCCGAGGGCTACCGCGGCCTGCTGATCGGGACCGGGCTGCTGCGCACCACCAGCCTGACCGGCTGGCTGACCGAACTCGACGACTTACGGAACATGCGCGTGCCGTGACTCTTGCATGGACATAGATGACCAGCGGCCCGGACGACACCTGTCGACCGGGCCAGAGGAGTGTCATGGGTGACAGGACGACGTTGGTGCTGGGCGGGACCGGCAAGACGGGCAGCAGAGTGGCGGCGAGGCTGACCGCGCTCGGTGTCCAAGTGCGGATCGGATCCCGGACAGCCGCCGAACCGAGATTCGAATGGGATGACCGGACCACATGGGGACCGGTGCTCGACGGGGTCGACAAGGCCTACGTCGTGTACGCGCCGGAGATCGCGTTCCCCGGCGCGGCGGAGACCATCGGCGAGTTCGCCGCCGCCGCGGTGAGCGCGGGCGTGCGACGGCTGGTGCTGCTGTCCGGCCGTGGCGACGAGGTGCACGCGGGCGCGAGTGAGCAGGCCGTGCGCGACAGCGGCGCGGAATGGACGATCTTGCAGGCCGCGTGGTTCAACCAGAACTTCAGCGAGAGCTTCATGTACGAACCGGTCGTGCACGGCGTGATCGAACTGCCCGCCAGTGATGTGGCTGAGCCGTTCGTCGACGTGGAGGACATCGCGGACGTCGCACTCGCCGCGCTCACCGACGACAAGCACGTCGGCCAGACCTATGAGCTGTCCGGCCCCCGGTTGCTGACCTTCAGCGACGCGGCAGCCGAGATCGGCGCGGCGGCGGGCAAGGACGTCCGGTACGTGCCGGTCACGTTCGTCGAGTACGGGAAGATGCTCAGGGAACACGGCCTGCCGCTCGCCTACGTGGAGATGTTCCGGAAAGTCCTCGATGGACGCAACTCCTACGTCAGCGACGGCGTCCAGCGCGCGCTCGGCCGTGAACCGAGGGATTTCGCCGACTACGCCAGGAAAACCGCGGAGACGGGAGTCTGGTCCTGATGACAATGTCCACGGAGAACGGCGTCGGCGGCCTGCCGACGCACATCCACGGGTTCGCGTTGATGCACGTGGCGATGCGCCGGGACGCACGCCGGATCGTCAAGGCCGCGCCACACGTCACCCAGGCCAACTCCGGCCCGGTCGCGTCCTGGTTCGACCAGTTGCGGGACGTGATCGAATGGCACCACCGCACCGAGGATGATGTGCTGTTTCCCGAACTGCGCAGACGTGTCGCGGATTTCGCGGCCAAGGAGCGGCAACTCGCCCACGACCACACCGAACTCGACCAGTCGATGGCGGACGTGTCGAGGGCTCTGCGCGGTGACGTGAGCCCAGTGTCCAAGGCCGTGCCCGAGGCCGCCGAACGGTTCCAGGCCATCCTGCTCGAGCACCTCGCGGCCGAGGAACCGATCGTCTTCCCGGTGTTCGTCGACGACCTGACACGGCGGCAGTACCTCGACATCGAGAACCAGGTGATGCGCAGCGCGGGCCCGGGAATGCGAACGTTCCTGTTCCCGTGGTTGTTCGACGGCGTCGACAAACGTACCGCCGCGGCGGCCGCGGCCGTGTCGATCCCGCCGCCGGTGCGGCTGATCGGTAACACCGTGTTGACGTGGCGTTACGAACGCCTCATCGCGCCGGTGGTCAACCTGGGCTGATCCGGCGTTCCGGTGAACTGCGCACCCGATCGAGGGAAGGCGGGCGGGCCGCCGCCACACGCCTGCTACCAATTGAGTCCACACCAGAGAGAAGGACGAGTCCGATGCTTGCTCAGCAAGGCGCGGGTCAGCAGGCCCAGCCCCGCAGCAAGGCCGCCGCTCCGCTGCTGTACCTCGCCACTCTGACCGTCGGCCTGATGGCCGGGTTCTTCTTCGCCTTCGCCATCCTGGTCATGCCGTCGCTCGGCAAGGTCGACGACCGGGCTTTCGTCGTCACCATGCAGAAGATCAACGAAGGTGTGCAGAACGGCGCGTTCATGTTCGCGTTCCTCGGCGCGTTCGTCTTCACCGGCGCCGCCGCGATTGTGCACCACCGCGCCGGATATCGCGCCGCCGCGCGCTGGATCATCGCTGCCATGCTGCTTTACGTGGTCGCGCTCGCGTTGACGATCGGCGGGAACGTACCATTGAACGACAAACTCGCCGGGGCGGGAGATCCAGCCGTGATCGCGGACTTCGCCGCCGCGCGGGCCGCGTTCGACGAAGGCGCGTGGAACGCCCTCAACGCAGCGCGCACGATCGCGTGCATGTTGTCGCTCCTGGCCCTTGTGCCCGCCATCGCGCTACATGGACGCGCCACAAAGGCGCTCAAAACGGGCAGTTCCTGATACTGTTCGCCGCGGGAAAGGGATCGTTCGGGCTTCTGGCAGGGAGGAACGGCAATGGATGTGGTCAGGGCCGCATCGCTGATCGTCACGACGCTGTTGTTGGGACTGGTCTCCGGATTCTTCTACACGTACTCCATCTCGGTGATGGTCAGCCTGCGCGGCACGGACGACCGCACGTTCGTCGACGTGATGCAGAAGATCAACCGCGACGTGCAGAACCCCCGGTTCTTCCTGACGTTCATCGGGTCGGCGCTGTTCGGCATACTGACCGTGATCCTCTACATCGGACAGCCGGTCGCGGTGTTCCTGCCCGTCCTGCTGAGCCTGGTCCTCTACCTCGGCTGCTTCGGCGTGACAGTCGCCCGCAACGTGCCGATGAACGTCCGGCTCGACAACTACGGCCCGCCGGACAAGATCGCCGACATCGCCGCCGTGCGCAAGGAGTTCGAAGAGCCCTGGGTTCGGTTGAACGGCGTCAGGGCGTGGTTCGCCACACTCGGCTTCGCTGCCGCGATCTGGGCACTGATCGCCCACTTCTCCGCGTAGCAAACGTTTCACGCGACGGCCCAGGGGACAAGGTCTCCTGGGCCGTCGGCTGTATTGCGGGGCTCTTGCGGGTGTCTCGGTACAACAGAGCCATGGATCTGCGGCACTGGCTATCCCGCGCGGCTGACGTCGCCGACGACTGGGCCGAACAGTTCGGCCCGGTGCAGCCACACGCGTCCCAGCACGTGTCCGACGAGCGGTTCGGCGCGGTGTTCGAACAGTTCACCAAGCGCCTCGCCGACAACTACCCGTTCTTCCATCCCCGCTACGCAGGCCAGATGGTCAAGCCGCCGCACCCGGCGGCCATCGTCGGCTACCTCACGGCCATGCGGTTCAACCCGAACAACCACGCGCGGGAAGGTGGCCCCGCCACCACCGAAATGGAACGCGAATGCGTCACGGTGCTCGCGGACATGGTCGGTTTCGGCCCGCACACCGGCCATCTCACCACCAGCGGGACGATGGCCAATCTGGAAGCGCTGTACGTGGCCAGGCAATCACACCCAGGCAAGGGAATCGCGTTCAGCTCGGAATGTCACTACACGCATGAGCGTATGTGTGACGTGCTGGGCGTTCAAGGGCACCGGCTGCCGGTCGACGCACTGGGACGGCTCGACCTCGACGCGGTGGACCACGTGCTGCACAGCGGCCGAGTCGGAACAGTGGTCGTCACGACCGGTACGACCGGCCTCGGCGCGGTCGACCCGGTCCACGAAGTCGTCGCACTGGCACGGAAGTACGGCGCCCGGATACACGTGGACGCGGCATACGGCGGCTTCTACAGCGTGCTCGCCCGTGCCGAGGACACTGTCGGGCTCGATCCCCGGCCCTGGCTGGCGATCGCCGACTGCGACTCCGTCGCCGTGGACCCGCACAAGCACGGCCTCCAGCCCTACGGATGCGGCGCGGTGCTGTTCGCCGATCCGCGTGCCGGACGGCACCTTTCGCACGACTCGCCGTACACCTACTTCACCGACTCGGCCCTGCACCTGGGCGAGATCAGCCTGGAGTGCTCACGAGCCGGTGCCGCCGCGGCGGCCCTGTGGCTGACACTGCAACTGTTGCCGCTCACACCTGACGGGTTCGGCCGGATCCTGGCCGCCAACCGCCGGGCCGCGCTCGCGTGGGCCGCCAGGATCGAGGTGTCCGACGAGCTCTCGCTGTACCAGCGGCCGGAACTGGACATCGTGACCTACTTCCCCACGGGCAGCAACTTGTCCGCTGTGGATTCCCGGTCCGACGCGCTGCTGCGCGCGGGCATGGCCGCCGAGGACGATCCGGTCTACCTGAGCCTGCTGCGCACCGACGCCGACGCGTTCCTGCGCCGCCACCCCCGCGTCACGCGTGACGCCGATTCCGCCCGCGTGCTGCGCAGCGTCCTGATGAAACCGGAAGCCGAAGGCTACCTGGAGACGCTGCACGCCCGTGTCGAACAACTCGCCGCCGAAGTCTGAAGGGACAATCCGTTGACTGCGATCCTGGCTTCCAGTGCCGACACCGAGATACTGGCCAAGATGCTCGCCGAAGCGTTCCAGGAGGACGCGCTGACGCGCTGGATCACCCCCGACGACGACCGCAGGGCGACGATACTGCCCGCGTTCTTCCGGGAGCACCTGGACATCTCGTTGCGCTACCTCGGCGTCCACACCAACGCCGACCGGGACGCGGCGCTGCTGTTCCTGCCGCCGGGTGCCTGGGAGGAGACCGAGACCCGGGCCGAGGAGCTGGCCACGCGGTTCACCGACATCCTCGGCCGGGAAGCGGAAGCGATGGCCACGATCTCCGGCCTGCAGACAGTGCACCACCCGACCGGCCGCCCGCACTACTACCTCGCGTTCGCCGGAGTCAGCCCGTCGAACCAGCGGAACGGAACGATGACCGCGCTGTTCGAGAACCTGATCGCGCGAATCGACTCCGAGCGCGTCGCGGCCTACCTGGAAGCCAGTTCGGCCGGCGGGCTGGCGATGGCGCAGCGATACGGGTTCCTACCGGTGGGAACGGCGATCGAGATCCCGGACGGCCCCACCCTGCGGCCGATGTGGCGGGAGCCCCAATGAGTTCGGTACTGGTCTGGACAGCGGCCGAGGTCGACGACGGCAAGGTCCCAGCGGAGTACCTGCCGCACGTGCGGCAGGTACTCGCGTGGTCACGTGACTACCTGGTGACCGCGCATCCCGACCTCGGCCGCAGTGGTCCGGTGTGCCCGTACACCCAGCCGTCGCTGCGCAAGGGCCTGTACTACCTGGCGGCGGCGACCACTTCGGACGTCAGCGCGGCGATCGACGGACTGCGTGCCCAGTACTCGGCGCTGTCGGAGAACCTGTCCCCGAACGACCAGGAACTGCTGACGATCCTGCTGGCGTTGCCGCACCTGGACTACGCGGACTCGTCCGAACTGGACGAACTACAACGCGGGGCCAAGGACGAGTTCGTCGCGAACGGGCTGATGATCGGCCAGTTCCACCCGGTCTGCGACGAGCCGGGCCTGTGGAACGCCCGGTTCAAGGCCCTGCGCGCGCCGCTGCCACTGCTGGCGATCCGCAAGCTGGTGGTGTTCGACCTGCCGTTCGTGATCGACACGGACGCGCACGCCGAGAGCTACCTCGAACGGTTCGCGCCAGGCATCCCCACCAGGATGCGCGACCAACTGGTGAGGCGCGTCTCCAGTCCACTCACGACAGCGCAGGGGTGAACAGCGATGGCACGGATGGTGATGGTGGCGGCAGACCTCGCAGACCGTGCGGCCGTTGGTGGCGATCCTCGTGAGTGGTTTGTCGCATGATTATGCATAGCCAAGCGCGGAACAAACCACTCACGACAACCCCAACCAGCCGCGCTGGGAAGCGCGTCGTGAGTGGTTTGTTCCCCATGGGCGACAAACCACTCACGAGGGCCCCCGCGGCCGTACCGGTCATCCTGTTCGCCCTGGCCGCTGCCGCTGTGATTGCCTGGGCGTTACGCGACCACGCGCGATTCCTGCCCACAGGTGCTTTCGTCCCACGGCACGCACTGGCCGCCACGGGCCACCACCAGACCGCCTACCTGCCACCGCCGCCGGTGACCGGATCCGCCGTCGTGAACTACCCGGGCCTGATCATGTTGGCGACACACCTGACCGCCGTCGTGATCGTCGGCTCCGCGTGGCTGGTCCGCCGGTACTTCCGCTCACCCGACCAGCTTTCCGCGCGTTTCTCCTTCGCTGTCCTGGGTTCCGTGGCCTCGGCCGTGGTGACAGTACCGGTCGCCGCGATCACGCTCGGGAACGCGATTCTGTTCACCGGGACAGTGGCGGCCGCGATGACGGTGCTGCAGTACACGTTCGTACTCGTCGTCGCCGGGACAGCGCTGTTCGGCGTTCCGTAGAAGAAAAGAGGTAAGCCGATGCTCAACCGTAGAGGCACACTGAAGCTGGGCGCCGCCGGTGGCGTGGCGTTGGCCCTGCCGGCGGAGCGTCTGGTGTCGGCGGTGGTCGGCAGGCCACCGTCAGTCGAGCCGTTCACCAGGGCTCTGCCCATCCCGCCGGTACTGTCCCCTGTGTACTCCGACCGGTCGACGGACTACTACGAGATCTCGGTACGGCCGGGCGTCGCCGAGATCCTGCCGGGCATGCCGACCGAGGTGATCACGTACAACGGCAGCTTCCCCGGGCCGACCATCCGGGCGAGGCGGGGCCGTGCGGTCAAGGTCGCGGTGACCAACCGGTTGCCGACGCCGTCGGCCGTGCACCTGCACGGCGGGATCGTGCCGCAGGACAGCGACGGCCATCCGCTCGACGTGATCCAGCCCGGCAACTCGCGGATCTACCACTATCCGAACGACCAGCGGGCCGCCACCCTGTGGTACCACGACCACGCGCACCACCTCGAGGCCGAACAGATCTACAAAGGACTGTGCGGGCTGTACCTCGTCGAGGACCCGGCGCAGGCGCCGACGCTGCCCCGCGGGCAGTTCGACATCCCGCTGATGTTCCGTGACGTGGCACTCGACGACCACGGGCAGCTGCTGTGGGCGATGTTCGACGCCCAGCGCCGCAGCACGGTACTGGTCAACGGCGTCCCGCAGCCGGTTCTCCGGGTGCGCCGCCGCAAGTACAGGTTACGCCTGGTGAACACGTCCAACGAGCGCATGTTCGCCTTCCGGCTCGGCAACGGCGCCGAGTTCGTCCAGATCGCCACGGACGGCGGCCTGCTGGCCAGGCCCGTGCGCCGCACCGAGATCTCACTCTGGCCCGCCGAGCGGGTCGAGGTCGTCGTCGACTTCAGCAGGGCACGCGGCGGCAGCACGATCACCCTCCTCAACGCGCAGGGCACGGCGCCGGAGAACACCGAGATCATGCGGTTCGAGGTGGTCGACGGCATCCGCAAGGACATGCCCGACACCGACGACAGCTCCGTGCCGCAGAAGCTCAGCGTGCTGCCCGCGATCGGCGCGCCGGTCATGACCACCAGGAAAGTAGTGCTGAGCTTCGACTTCAAGAACCTGGTCTTCCTGATCAACGGCAAACCGTACGATCCGCACCGGACAGACTTCACGGTCAAACGCGGCAGCACCGAGATCTGGGAGGTCACCAACGCGGATCCCGACCCGATCCCGCACTCGCTGCATGTGCACGTGGTGCAGTTCCGGGTGCTGGACAGGGACGGCCGGTCGGTGGAGCCGTGGGAGGCCTTCCCGAAGGACACCGTGTCGATCGCGTCCGGTGCGACGGTTCGGCTGCTGATCAAGTTCGACGCGCCGTACACCGGGGTCTTCCCGTTCCACTGCCACTTCGTCGACCACTCGTCGGTGGCGATGATGGGTCAGATGCGGATCGTCGCGTGACCAGATCAACAATGCACTAGGTTGGGGTGCATGGCGAGGTATTTCGACGTGCACCCCGACAACCCGCAGAAGCGATCGATCACACAGGTCGTGGAGTTGTTGCGGCAGGACGGCCTGATCGCCTACCCGACGGACTCCTGCTTCGCGCTCGGCTGCCAGCTGGGCAACCGGGACGGGATCGACCGGATCCGGCAGATCCGGCACCTCGACGACCGGCACCACTTCACCCTGGTGTGCCAGGACTTCGCACAGCTCGGGCAGTTCGTGTACGTCGACAACGACGTGTTCCGCGCGATCAAGGCGGTGACGCCGGGCAGCTACACGTTCATCCTGCCCGCGACCAAGGAAGTCCCGCGCCGCATGCAGCACCCGAAGAAGAAGACAGTCGGCGTGCGCATCCCGGACCACCAGGTCGTCCAGGCCCTGCTGGCCGAGTTGGGCGAGCCGCTGCTGTCGAGCACGCTGCTGCTGCCCGACCAGGACGAGCCGATGACCCAGGGCTGGGAGATCAAGGAACGCCTGGACAACGTGATCGACGCCGTGATCGACTCCGGCGAGTGCGGCACAGTGCCGACCACAGTGATCGACTTCTCCCAGGGCGAGCCGGAGATCGTCAGGGCGGGCGCGGGAGACGTGTCCCGCTTCGAGTGAGGCAACTGGTCGGAATAATGTCGCTGGCGGATGTCGAGGACGGTCGTCGGGCTCCGACTCACTCGTGAGTGTGCCCGTACAGGGCGCCGGAACAGGAGTGACGACGTGAAGTTCCTGCTGATCATGCACGTGAACCAGGCGACGATGGCCGCGCTGACCGACGAGGAGCGCGACCAGATCATGAACGGCCACCAGGCGTTCATGGACGCGCTCACCGAGAGCGGCGAGATGATCATCACCCAGGCGCTGGCTGACCCGTCCAACAGTGTGGTCGTGAAGACCGATGGCGACTCCCAGGTGGTCACCGACGGCCCCTACATCGAGGCCAAGGAGTTCATGGGCGGCTTCTACCTGGTCGAATGCGAGAACAAGGAGCGTGCCGTCGAGCTGGCGAAGCAGATCCCGGACACCAGCTTCGAGGGCTTCGGCGTCGAGGTGCGGCCGGTGATGTTCTCCGCAGGGCTGGAGATGTGATCGACGAGATCGAGAACCTGCTGCGCCACCTGGCGCCGCAGGTCCTCGGCATGCTCGTACGTCGCCACAGCCAGTTCGACGCGTGCGAGGACGCCGTGCAGGAGGCGTTGCTGGCCGCGAGCATCCAGTGGCGCGCGGAGGAGCTCCCCGACAGCCCCAAGGCCTGGCTGGTCACGGTCGCCACGCGCAAGCTGACCGACCAGTGGCGCAGCGAGCAGGCCAGGCGCAGGCGGGAGACGCTCGCCGCCGCGCAGGAACCCGCGGTCGCGGCCGAGACGGACGACCGTGACGACACGCTGAAACTGCTGTTCCTGTGCTGCCACCCGGAGCTGTCGCCGTCGTCCCAGGTGGCGCTCACCCTGCGGGCCGTCGGCGGGCTGACCACCGGCCAGATCGCCCGCGCGTTCATGGTTCCCGAGGCCACGATGGGCCAGCGGATCAGCCGCGCCAAGCAGAAGATCAAGGCGACCGGCATTCCCGAGCCGGAGTGGGCCGAGCGCCTGCGGGTCGTCCTGCACGTGCTCTACCTGATCTTCAACGAGGGCTACACCGCGTCCTCCGGCCCTGACCTGCAGAGCGTCGAGCTCACCGGCGAGGCGATCCGGCTGACCAGGACCGTGCACGCGCTGCTGCCCGGCGATGGCGAGGTCGCCGGGCTGCTGGCGCTGATGCTGCTCACCGACGCGCGCAGGGCCGCGCGCGCCACAAAGGACGGCGGGCTCGTGCCCCTCGCCGAGCAGGACCGTTCGCTGTGGAACGCGGCCGAGATCGCCGAGGGAACCCGGCTCGTCGAGGACGCCATGGCCCGGTTCCCGGTCGGCCCGTACCAGCTGCAGGCCGCGATCGCCGCACTGCACGACGAGGCACAGACCTCCGAGGACACCGACTGGCCGCAGATCCTGGTGCTCTACCGGATCCTCTCGCGGATCCAGCCCAACCCGATGGTCACGCTCAACCACGCCATCGCGCGGTCCATGGTGGACGGACCGGCCGCCGGTCTGGCCATGCTGGCCACATTGGACGATGACAGCCGCGTCGCCGGACACCACCGCCTCGACGCCGTCCGAGCGCACCTGCTGGAGCTCGCGGGAGACACAGCCGCCGCCCGCGAGGCCTACCTGCTGGCCGCCAAACGAACCAGCAGCATCCCCGAGCAGCGCTACCTGGAGGCCAAGGCGGGCAGCCTCAAGCCGTAACACACCGCGGGGGTCGTAGGCTCCGAGCGAACCGGCTGGAGAGGTGATCATGGGACTGACCGCGACGTGGGTTTTCGCGCCGACCGGTGAACCCGCTCCGGGGTGGGAGTCGTGCGACAACCTCCGTGCGGGCTGGTCCGGGTATCGCACGACAGACCCGACACGACTGGAGACGACCCCACGCCGGTGGACGCGGATGGGCTTCCCGATCCTGATGGCCACCGTGATGGACAGCGGATTCGTGATGGTCACCGGCTTCGACGACGGCGAACCGGACTGGCACTGGGTGCTCAACGAGCGGTTCTTCCTCAGCGAGATGGGCGAGATGGCCGGGGCGTACGGCGTACCGGGCAAGATCGCCGACGCGGTGCCGGTGATCGTGAACTGGGCGACCGCGGCCGGACTGCCCGAACCGTCGGCCGAGCAGCTGGCCGACGTGTTGGCCAAGGGCCAACAGGACACGCTGCCCATCGACAGCGTGGCCTACGAATTGTTCGCGGTCATGGGCATCACCACGTTCGGCGGGAACTAAAGTCGGCTGTTGACCGACTACGTGACCGTGAAGGGCCACCTCATGTTCGCAAGGCGTATATCCGCCGCATTGCTGATCGGTGCGACAGCCATGCTGTCCACTGCCGTGCCCGCGCTCGCGCACACCGAGTTGAAGGGCAGCACTCCCGCGAAGGACGCCTCCGTGGCCGCCCCGCCAACGCAGGTCCAGCTCACCTTCAGCGAACCCGTGCAGGTCGAACCCGGCGCGATCTCGGTCGCCGGTCCCGGCGGGCAGTGGACGGTCGGCCAGGTCACGGTCGACGCGGCGGTGGTGACCGCCCCGGTGACACCCGTCGGACCGGCCGGGCAGTACACCATCAGCTACCGCGTCATCTCCGCGGACGGCGACCCCGTGAGCGGGAAGGTGCCGTTCACACTCACCGTCGCGGCCCAGGCGCCCACGACACCAGCCCCGACCACCCCCAGTTCCCCGCCGACGACGGCGGGGAACACGTCGGAGGCCAGCGCGGCCGCCGGGACGACCGTGACGGCAACCCCGACTTCCCAGCAAAGTGGGGACAGCGGCGGAATCCCGGTGTGGATCTGGATTGCCGGTGCCATTGTCCTCGCAGGTGCGGGCGTTTTCCTCGGCCTACGCGCCGGGAAATCGAAGGGCTGAGAAACACCAGGTCAGGCCGTATTCTGACCGATGTGGTCAGCACATCGAATCAATTCTGCCCACCCCCGTTGCCCTAGGGGGTGAAAAACACATATAAGGGCACACAGCTCGTCATTTCGGCCTCATGGTCCCGTCACTGGTGTGCGCGACAGCGGGACTGCGAACCTGAGTCACATCTTGCGGGTCACCAGGTTCGCTGTGAGGACTGGAGGTCGAGGTGACCAACTTCGCTGTCAGCCTTCCCCGGGAAGAATTCGACTGCCTCGAAACGAACACCGGCACGGGCCCGGTCGTCCGGGTCCCGGTCAGGGTGTTGCGTGTCGCCGGGTCGCCCCGGATCGCGGGCGAGAACCTGGAACACGTCAGGGCGCTCGCCGACATACCGGACGAGTTGCCGCCGATCATCGTGCACCGCGAGACGATGCGCGTGATCGACGGCGTACACCGGTTGCGGGCAGCCAGACTCCGCAACCAGCAGGAGATCGCGGTCCGGTTCTTCGACGGCGACGAAGCCGACGCGTTCGTGCTCGCCGTGCGCTCGAACGTCGCCCACGGCCTGCCGCTGTCACTGGCCGAACGCAAAGCCGCCGCGAAGAGCATCGTGACCAGCCATCCGCATTGGTCGGACCGGCTGATCGCGAGCGTGACCGGCCTGTCGGCCAAGACGATCGGCGAGGTCCGCCGCAACGGCGGAGTGCCGCAGCCGGAAAGCCGGATCGGCCAGGACGGGCGGGTCCGACCGATCAACAGCCTGGAGAAGCGCAGGCTGGCGATGAACCTGATGCGTCAGAACCCGAACCTGTCACTGAGACAGGTAGCCAAAGCGGCGGGCATCTCCCCGGAAACCGCACGCGCGGTCCGCGCCCGGCTGCAACGCGGAGAAGACCCGACGATCCGAAAACCCAACAACGCCAAGAAGCCAGACGAGAAACGACAGTCGCAGACAGGCGTGGCACAACCGTTGCAACTGCCCGACCGTGTGACGATCATGCGCTATCTGCGGACCGACCCGACGCTCCGGTTCTCCGAAACCGGCAGAACCTTGTTGCGACTGCTGGACGTGCACGCGATGAGCAACGACAGGTGGGCCGTGCTGGTACGCAACGTGCCTCCCCATGCCAGGGGATCGATCGCACAGGCGGCACTGGAATGCGCCCGGGTTTGGCGCACGGTCGCCGAACAGTTGGAACGCACAGCAGGGCCGCGATGACATGGCAGGTATCGCAGGCGGTGTATCGTTCAGCTCAGGCTGCCACGGCGTGAGCAGCGCAACGCAGGGCGCTGTGACCGTGTTCCTCGACGGCCCGATGCACGATCCCGATGCCGTGCTGCGCGACTATCTCGTGTGGGGCCCGGATCTGGCCACGCGGCTCGAAGGGACGTACGCGTTCGCCATCTGGGACGAGCGTGACCGGAGACTGCTCCTGGTCCGCGATCGCCTCGGCACCAAGCCTTTGTACTACTACCCGACGCCGGACGGAGTCCTCTTCGGATCGGAACCGAAGTCGATCCTCGCCGACGAGTCGGTGCCCAGGATCGTCGACATGAACGGACTGCGCGAGCTGGTCGCGTCCGCGCAGTCGCCGAGATGGGCACTGTGGAAGGGAATGTACGCGGTGGAGCCGGGACAGGTGGTGACGGTGTCCCGATCCGGGATCACGACCCACACCTACTGGCGCCTGGAAACCAAGCCACACAAGGATTCCGTCCAGGAAACGGTCGACATGACCCGGTCATTGCTGGCCGATGGCATCCTACGTGCGTTGGCGTCTGGCTCTCCGCGTGTTCTGCTGACAGGTGATCTCGGCTCCAGTGTCATCGCCGGGCTGACCCCACAGACGCCCCGAGTCGACCGTCGCGCGTGGAGTGCCGACATGGCCGCACTGGCGGATCCGGCGTTGCGCCGCAAGGTCATCGCGGCCCGTGACATGCCGATGGGATTCGGCGAACTGGACGCGACGCTGTACCTGCTCTTCTCGTCAGTCGGCGCGGAGTCCTCCGTGGTCCTGTCCGGCACGTTGGTCGACGAGGTCTTCGGCGGCTCGCTCCACCCACGAGCAGACCGCGCGGTGCTGATGTGCCCCCACCTGCGCGGCCACCTCGACTGCCCGGCTGACCGGTACTCCGCAGCCGAACGACGAATGCGAACGGCCATAGATCGCACGGAACGGATGGCGACGGCAGCGGGCGTGGAGATCCGCATGCCGTACAGCGACCACCGACTGGTCGAGTACATCCACAACACGCCATCGGCCGAGTCGAGCTTGCTGCGCCACGTTGCCCCGGACGTCACTCCTCGGGCAGCGCACATCGCCCGTTCGTCGGCCCACTACAACGCGGAACTCCAGTTGCAGGCCAAGGAAGTGCTCGCCGACCGGGATCATCTGGCCATGTCGCTGATCGACTGGGACTGGCTGATCGACGCGATCGCGATGGATCCGGCTGGGATGCCGGGAAACGTCAGCAGCGGTCTTGACTGGGTGCTTGACTTGTACCACTGGGCTGACATGTACGAACCCACTGTCGAGCGCCCGTAGCGTGAGCTTGGGTTGGCTGCCGCTTGGGGATGTGGGTGGTGAGTCACGCTCTGCTCACCAGTGGGCTACTCGCCGCCGTGCTCGGTTTTGACGGATTACTTTGGTTACCTTAGCGCTGTTGGTTACGTTGGAGTGCAACTCCCAGCCGGGGTCCCGACAACCAGCGCTGGTTGCCCTGTGTTGGTTACGTACCAGCCGCTTTGGGGATTTTGCACAACACTCGGTGATAGTTCGAAGGAAGACTGCTGTGGTCCAGTTACGTGGAAACTGCTGTGCTGGACTACCCCCTGAACCACAGCGCGGCGCGATTTTACATGGAGCGGAATGGCCGTAAGCTTGATGGCGCGGAGAGCCCCGCACCTTGGGCTGCCGGGAGAACCTTGGGATGCTTGACCGGTGTCTATGCGAACCGGGTGCCACGCCAACATAGGCTGAACCTGACTGAGATCCAACATCCGAGCCTCAGCCGGAGATGCGGTGGAAAGCTGAACCCGCGTATCGACCCGAGCCGTGCGCTCGGTGAACCACCGCATGGCACTCGGCGCCCCGGGAGTCTCAGCAAGCCGAGCAACAGGAACATGCCGAGAAAACAAACCGCACGGCCGGTGATCCACCAGTAACAGCCGACCGATGTGCAGGACAAGATCGCCCGGGGGGCAGAGCCAACTCGTCAGCCACCTGCTCGTCGGCCTCGACCACGTCGCGGACGACGTGCACCTGTCCGAAACCGGCTCCGTGGGCGACGGGATCCAGGTCCAGTCCGTCGGGCGCCGACCATCGGTCTTCCTATGGACTCCCAGCCGGGTCAGTCGGATTAGCACCGAGCGGGAGTTCTCACTCATTGAGACTTTCGCGATTCGCTCGTTCTCGTCATGGGAAAGCGGATCACAGGATTACCCATGGTGGCGGTTGTGCGGGGATTTCCTGCCCGAAAGACTCCGCAGCCGTGCGCGAAACAACGAATATGTCCATAGTGGACAAATGGCCCACCGGACGCCCAAAGGTCCTCAGTTGTTCCTTTGGGCTGCGGTAGGGTTGCCTTGTGCCTCTCGGTATTGACACGAGTGCACTGGGGGAACAGGGTCGGCGGACGTTGCCTCGGGTCGAGTTGCTCGGCCCGGTACGGGTGATGGACGACGGCGTCGAGGTCGGGCTCGGGCCCGGCAGGCAACGGGCTGTCTTCGTGGTACTCGCGATGCGGTCCGGGCAGCCGGTGTCGCGTGCCGAGCTGGTCGACGCGGTGTGGGGCGCCTCGGCGCCCGCCAGCGCCGACGGCAGCGTCTACACGTACATCTCCGGCCTGCGCAGGGCATTGCGCGGGCTGGGGCGCGATCTCATTGTGTCCGCTGGAAACGGTTATTCGTTGCGAGTGGATCCCCACCAGGTCGACGTCACCCTCTTCGACGAGCTCTGCGAGCAGGCGACCGCGCTGGCCGCCCGCGGCGAGTACCGGGCGGTGACCGCGAAACTCGCTGACGCGCTGGTGTTGTGGCGCGGCGAGGCCTTCGCCGGTGTGCCGGGACCGTTCGTCGAGCAGGAACGGGCCAGGCTCGAACAGTCGTGGCTGCGCGCGGTGGAGACGTATTCGAACGCACGCATGGAACTCGGCGACCACGTCGAGGTCGCCGCCGACCTCGAATCCCTCGTGCGGGCCCACCCGCTGGAAGAACCCTTGCGAGAGCTGCTGATGATCGCGCTCGCCCGCAGCGGACGGCACGCCGAGGCGTTGGAGGTGTTCGACGACGCCAGAGCGACTCTGTCCCGCGAACTGGGCGCCCAGCCGGGGCCGGTGCTGCGCCAGGTGCACGCCGACGTCCTGGCGGGCAAGGACCTGGCCGTTGCCCCACAGCGAGCGCCGAGACCGCACAGCATGCCGTGCCCGGTCGGGCTGGAGCCCATCCGGCCGTTCGTCGGCCGCGAAACCGAACTGGACCTGCTCGGCCAGCGCATCGCGCGCGTACGCGACGGCCACGGCGGCGCCGTCTGGATCGAGGGCGAGCCGGGGATCGGCAAGTCCGAGCTGATCCGCACCGCGCTGCAGGGAATGGACAAGGCGCGGATCGGCTGGACACTGGCCGACGAGCTGTCCGGCCGGTTCCCGCTGCAGATCATGCTGGAATGCCTGGGCATCGAACGGAAACTCCCGGCAGGCGAGTCCGTGGTGACCACTGTGGAGCGGTTATGCCGTGCTGGGCCGCTCGTGCTCGTGATCGACGACATGCACTGGGCGGACGAGGACAGCGCGCAGGCATGGCGAACGCTGTGCGAGGCGGTGAAACGCCTGCCGTTGCTGTTGATCTGCACGGTCAACACCGGCCACGGCCGGGCGGACCTGGCCGAGCTGCGTCGTTACGTCGAGAGCGAGGCGTGCGGCGGTTCGTCGGTCGACGTCGGCCCGCTTTCCTTTGTGGACAGCGAAACGCTGCTGAGCGGGCTGGTCGGCGCCCGGCCCGGCCGAGTGCTGCGCCGGATCACCGCACGCGCCGACGGGAACCCGTTGTACATGCGGGAGGTCGTGAGCGCGTTGCAGGCCGACGACGCGATCGAGACGATCGACGGCGTCGCCTACGTCGACGAGGCCAAAGCGGACGACGCGCCGCGGACGCTGACCGCCGCGGTCGAGTGGTCGTCGAGGTCGTTGTCCGACAGCACAAAAGAGATGCTGGTGTGGGTGGCCATGCTCGGCGCCGAGGCCACGATCGGCGCCATCGCGGCGGTCTCCGAACGTCCGGTGTGGTATCTGGTGCGAGCGGTGACGGACGCGGTGAACGCGAACGTGCTCATCGAGGACGGCCCGAGGCTCGCCTTTCGACACCAGCTGATGCGGGACACCGTGTACGGCAGCGTCGCGGGCCCGACCCGTGGCGTGCTGCACCGCCAGGCCGCGAAGGTGCTGGCCGCGGCGGGCGCCCCGCCGCACCGGGTGTCCGAGCAGCTGGTGACGGCGGGCGGCGACACCGCGCCGTGGGTGGCGGGCTGGCTGGTGGAGCACGCGGCCGAGCTCACTGTTCGCGCCCCGCGAGTCGCGGCCGAGCTGCTGGCCCAGGTGATCGACACCGTCGAACCCGGTGACCCGCGCAGGGAAGTGTTGCTGGCGGCCGAGGTCCGGGTGCTGTTCCAGCTGTCCCGTGACCCGGAGGCCAAAGCACGGCACGCGCTCGCGTTGAGCACGGACCCGGTGCGGTGCGCGGAGATGCGGCAGCTGCTCGCGGCGATCGTCTACCGGCAGGGCAGACGCGCCGAGGCCATCACCACGTTGACCGAGGTCCCGCCGGACCCGGCCCTGCCCGAGACGTGGCGGTTGCGGCACAAGGCGTTGCTGGCGTACCTGCGGCGCGACCTGAGTGACGTCGACACGGGCGAAGTCGCCGCGAAGGAGGCCTACGAGGACGCGGTCGCCGCGGGCGACGACTTCCTCGCCGCGCACGCGTTGCAGGCGAGATGGCTGGCTGACTCCATCCGCCGGGACCACCTCGAAGCACTGCGGCACATCGACGAGGCGATCGGGTTCGTCGACGGCAAGCCCGCCTACACCGGCATGCACTTCGACTTGTTGGACAACAGGATCTACTCGCTGCAGAACCTCGACCGGCTCGACGACGCCGACGTGGCACTGCGCGCGCTGGCCGAACTCTGCCCACCTCATGACATTCCGATCGGCCTGCACGTGACCACAGCGGTGCACAACTACTGGCGTGGCCGGTGGGACGAGTCGCTGCAGTCGCTCGGCGCGGTCGTCGGCGACGGCCCGTCGATCACGTACGCCGGTCTGATCGACGCGGGCCCGGCGAGACTGCTGCTGCACGGCCTGTCGGCGTTGATCTTCGCGCGCCGGGGCAACCACATCGACGCGTCGGCGCATCTGGACGCCGCCGAGCACTGCCTGGTGACCACCAACGCCGAACGGGAGAGCTTCGACTTCCTGCTCGCGGCCCGCGCGCTGGTCGCGGTCCAGGTCGGTGATCTGCGGAGGGGATACGCCGAACTGGCGCCGATCCTGCACTCGCGCTACGCCGGGATGATGCTGCGCCACCAGTGGCTGCCCGGCCTCGTCCGGATCGCGGTGAAGATGGGCGACTGGGAGAAGGCGGAGCGGGCCTTGGAGGTGGTCGAGTTCGAGGCGGCCCGCGAACCGGTGCCCGCGCGGGCTTTCGGCGCGTTGCGCCGTTGCCGTGCGCTGCTGGCGCGTGATCCTGAGCCCGCGCTGGTCGCCGTCGAGCACTACCGGCGGGTCGGCAGGCCGATCGAACTGGCGGCCGCCCTCGGCGACGTCGCCGAGCTGTTCGCCGAGCGGGGGCACCCGGCCGACGCCCGCGTCGCCTTCGCGGAGGCCGCGGCGATCTTCACGGCCGTCGGGGCCAGGTGGGACCTGGAGTTCACGTCGGCCAGGCTCGCCGAGGTCGCTAGATAACGCCCGCACGCAGGGCGTACGCGACCGCGTGCGCCCGGTTTCGCAGGTGCAGCCTGCTGGTCATGTTGAAGATGACGTTCTTGACGGTCCGCTCGGAGTAGGCCAGCTCCTTGGCGATCTCCTCGGTGCCCCAGCCCTCCGCGATCAGCCGCAGCACGTCCACCTCGCGCGGCTCCAGGCCGGACGCGCTCAAGCCGTTGGGCGCCAGCACTTCCTGCTGGAGCACCTTGATCCGGCGGAGCAGCGTGCCGAGCACGTCGCGGGGCATCACACCGTTGCCCGCGGCGGCCGCGACGACGCAGTCGACCAACTGGTCACCGGTCACCGAGTTCTTCGGCAGTATCGCCACGACGTGGCACTCGACCAGGGTGAGCAGCGGCCCCTCACCGAGCTCGCCGGTCATCAGCACCGTCGGCAGCCCACCGTCCGCCGCCGAGGTGCGCAGCCGGGCCAACGCCTCCGGCCCCACCCGCTCGGTCGACAGCACCTGCACAGCAGCCTGGTCACGCTGGTCGACGACGTGCACCTCCGGTCTCTGCTGGAGGTAGCTGGACAGCCCCACGTAGGTGATGGGATCGGTGGCTTGTATGACGACCTTTACCCGTTCCATCGTGCCTTCCCCGACTGCTCGCCCTGTGGAATGGGATTAAGTCTTCGCCAATGGCCTTCATAAACTCTTGCCGCGATTTGAACGAACCCGCAAGTAACCTTGACGGGGGAGGTGACAGGGGTCACCCGGGCGGCGGATTGTCCTGGTATACCCGGTTCTCCGGCGCAGACGGCTACCGTATTGAAGCCCATCTCCCCGGCGGAGGAGAAGGAGTTTCAGCTGTTCGGCGTCTTTTGGTCACGGAGATCTGCCCTGTTGACCACCGGCCAGGCGGTCACGCTGAGTGATTTAATCCGTGAAAGCCATCACACTAGGGAATTTCATAGTGTGCTTCTAAAGACTTATGCATAGACAGTTCGGCCGGTGCTGTAAAGGCTTACCAGGCGGTATCCTCGCGATGGTTCGGGGGTGAGTGATGGCGGCGGAGCCGATTGAGCCCCTACGCGTCCAGGTGCTGGGCACGGTGAGCGCGTGGCGGGGTGCGGAGCAGCTGGACCTGGGTTCGGGACGCCAGTGCGCGGTGTTCGCCGCACTGGCGATGCGAGCCAACCGCGTCGTCTCCCGCGAGGACCTGGTCGCCTCGGTCTGGGGGGACAACCCGCCAACCGGTGCCAGCGGCAGCCTCTACACCTATGTGTCGCGATTGCGGCGCGTCCTCGAACCGGACCGGTCGCGCTGGTCCGGCGGGCAGACCCTGATCTCGGCAGGCTCCGGCTACTCGTTGCAGCTCGGCGACGGCCAGCTGGACGTCGTCGAGTTCGACCGGCTGCGGGAATCCGCGAACGAGCTGTGGAACCGCCGCGACCTGACCGCGGCGCGTGCCGCGATGGACGCGGCACTGGCGTTGTGGCACGGCGAGGCCCTCGCGGGCATCGAGGGACCGGCCGCGACGCTGCACCGCAAACGCCTGGCCGAGCTGAAACTGGCCGCGCAGGAACGCCGGGCCGAGATCATGCTCGCCGCCGGTGACACGAGCGGCGCGGTGACCGAGCTGTACCGGCTGGCCGGGGCGCACCCGCTGCGGGAAAGCCTGCGCGGCCTGCTGATGACCGCGCTGCACCGGATCGGCCGCGACCCGGAGGCCCTGGAGGTCTACGAGGAGACCAAGCAGATCCTGATCGACCAGCTGGGCATCGAACCGGGCGTGAACCTGCGCCGCGTGCACGACGAGATCGTCGCGCGGCCGACCGTGACTGTGCCGGTGACCCGGACGCCGTCGCTGGCGAAGATCGCCGTACCGGACGTGTTCGTGGGCAGGTCGAGCAAGCTTTCTGCGCTGCGCAACCGGCTGGTCGACGTGCTGCACGGCACGGGCGCGGCCGTCTGGGTCGAGGGCGAGTCCGGAATCGGCAAGTCCGCGCTGCTGGCCGCCGCGCTCGGCGACGTGGCCGACCGGGGTGGCCAGCTGCTGTGGGCGGCGGGCGACGAGGTCGGCAGGCGGTTCCCGCTCGGGCTGATCACGTCCGGCCTCGGCGTGGAGCTGCGCTCCGCCGACCCGCGCCGCGCGGCCGTCGCGGAGTCCCTGCGCGCGGGCGAATCCGGCGACGACCCGCTGCTCACCGCGGTCGAGCTGCTGATCGACCTGATCGACCAGCTCTGCGCGGACGGCCCGGTGGTGCTGGTCCTCGACGACATGCAGTGGTCCGACGACGCCAGCCTGCTGGTTTGGCACCGGCTGGTCCGGCTGACCAGGCAACTGCCGCTGCTGCTCGTCGGCTCCGCCCGGCTGTTGCCGCGCCGGGCCGAACTGGACCAGCTCCGGTCGGTCGTGTCCACATGGGGCGGTGACCTGCACACGCTCGAACCGCTCGACGAGACGGGCACGGCAGAGCTCGCCGGGCGGCTGCTCGGCGCGGAACCCGGCGCGACCCTGCTCGGCCTGACCGACAGCGCCGCCGGAAACCCGGCGTTCGTCCGCGAGATCGTGAACGCGCTGGTTCGCGACGAGGCGATCTCGATCGTCGACGGCATCGCGGACGTCGACGACATCGACACCGAGGGCCTGACGACGGCACAGCCGACGCTGGCCTCGGTCGTCACCCGGCGGACCGGCCATCTGGCCAACCTCACCAAGGACGCGCTGCGCTGGGCGGCGCTGCTCGGTGTCGAGTTCGACCTCGGCGACCTCGCGACCGTGATGGCGCGCCCGGCGTCCGAGCTGATCAGGGCGATCGAGGAGGCCACGGCCGCGGGCGTGCTGCGCGAGGCCGGACAGCGGTTCGCCTTCCGGCACCCGCTGGTGCGCCGCGCCCTGTACGAGGCGATGCCGGTGGCCGTGCGGATCGCGCTGCACCGCCAGGCCGCCGAGACGCTCGACGAGGCGGGAGCCCCGGTTTCCCTGGTGGCGGCGCAGTTGCAGGGCGCGGGCGTGCCAGTGGACGCGTGGGTGACGCGCTGGCTGCTGGCCAACACCAACGCGGTCGCCCGGCGGTCGCCGACCAACGCGGCGGACTTGCTGGAACGCTCGATCGCCAGCCCCGGCCTGCGAGACGACGCGCGGGAGACGCTGACCGCCCGGCTGGCCCGCGTGTTGTTCTGGCTCGGCCGCAATCCCGGCGCGCAGGCCCGGTCGGTGCTCGCGATGACCAGCGACCCGAACCGGTCCGCCGAGATGCGCCTGGTGCTGGCCTACCTGGACTACCTCGGCCACGACAACGCCCGCGCGATCGAGGCCCTCGACCACGTGATCAGCGATCCCGACGTGCCGGAGCAGTGGCGCGCACGCCACCAGGCGCTGCGGGTGATGGTGATCCGCAGCGGACTGTACGACCCGGCCGCGACCGAGCCGAACGCACTGGCCGAGCTGGGCAAGGCCGTCACCGCCAAGGACTTCTTCGGCATCGGGCAGTGGTCGCAGTCGCTGTGGCTGACCGCGTCCATGCTGCGCAGGCACTCCGAGGCGCTCGACCACATCAACACCGCGATCGCGGCCATCTCCAGCAGGCCGGAACTGGCCGATCTGCTGCTGAGCTTCCTCGACAACAAGATGTTCACCCTGCAGAACCTCGACCGGCTCGAGGACGCGGGCCAGACGCTCGACGCGGCACGCCACCTGGTCACCAGGGCGAACCTGCCGAGCGGTCCGTACATCGCCGCGGCCGTGCACTACTTCTGGCTCGGTCGCTGGGACGAGGCACTGGCCGATCTGGACTCGGTGATGCGCGACGGCCCGGAGATCACCTTCTACGGGCTGCGCCAGCACGGCGTGATCCGGTTGCTGCACGGCACCGCCGCGCTGATCGCCGTGCACCGCGACGACTCGGTCAGCCTGGAACGGCATCTGAAACTGGTCGCCGACCTGCCCGACCCGACGCCGGAAGCCAGGGACAACATCGACTTCCTGCTGATGGCGCAGGCGCTGGCGGCCGAGCAGCGCGGCCGAAGCGCCGAAGCGCTCGACCTGCTCGCGCCCATGCTCGACCAGGACTACTCCCGGATGATGCTGCGCCACCAGTGGCTGCCCAAACTGGTCCGGCTGGCACTGGACCTCGGTGACCGAGACCTGGCACTGCGGGCGTTGCGGGCCGCGGAGGTGGAGGCCGAGATGGAGGTCCGGCCCGCCCGCGCGGCCGCCGCGGTGCAGTGGTGCCGAGGGCTGATCGAGCAGGACCCCGGCGCGCTGCTGACCGTGGCCAAACACTTCGCAGTGGTCGGCCGCAAGGTCGAGCACGGCATGGCCGCCGAGGACGCGGCGATCCTGTTGGCCGCCGACCGCAGGATCGACGAGGCCCGCAAGGCGCTGCACGACGCGATCATCGTGTTCACCGAACTCGGTGCGGCGTGGGACATCCGCCGCGCCGAGTCCCGGCTGGCGCCGTTCGGCCTGAGCACGGTCACCGTCCCGGCCGGACCGCTGTCCAAAGTGGAGATGCGGATCGCCAGGCTGGTCGCGGCGGGCTGGCCGAACGCGGACATCGCCACCCAGCTTTCGCTGTCCCGCAGCACCGTGCAGATGCACGTGTCCCGGATCCTGCGAAAGCTGGGTGTCGACTCACGGCTGGCCGTCACCAACGACCTGATCGGCCAGAAGTGATCACGGCCGCTGTTCGACCTTGTCCACAATGGCGTAGTCGAGCTGCGCTGTCGTCTCGTCACCGAGGTACGCGTACGTGGACGCGTCGACGATGAAACCGCTGGGTATCCCGGAGAAATCCCACTCGATCCGGATTCCGGTACGCCCGGCGGCGTCCTTCGCGCCGGTGACCGCGCGCAGGCCGGGAATCCTGCCAACGGCGCCGAACAGCGCCGACCGCGACTCCGGTGCCATGTAGGAACTCTGCAGCATGGTCCCGACGTCCTTGCCGATGGAGTTGATCTCCTCGCCGCTGGTCCTCTTCAGGTAGGCGACCATCCCGTCGACGTCCTTCGGCAGATCCGGCAGGTAGGCGGGAAACGGCTCACACGGGTCGGTCTGGCCTGCGATGACCTTGTCGCCCTTGATCACTGCCTGTCGGCCGCCACGGCATCCAGGCGACAGCATCTTCCGCTGTTGCTGTTGTTTCCCATTGACGATGTGGCCGGGTGCGATGTACAGGCCGTCGTGCGTGCCGTCCATCGAGTGCCAGTCCTCGCGGAATTGACCGCCAGGTTCCTGGCTCTTGGTGTACAGGAACTGGTCCGGCCGTGGCGCGGTCCCCGGCTGGCTCAGCGCGGCGCGGGAGGCACCCGCCAGCACCTGGATCGGATCCGCGTTCGCGGAGGTGTTCTGCTCGGGCGGGATCAGGGTGACGGCCGCGAGGATCGCCGCCGCCATCCCGATCACTGCGCCGCCGTACACGGCGAATCGCTTGGTCCTGCGTGGTGTCCTCGCGGTGAGCAGACGTGCTCGTGCAGGCGCGAGCTCCTCGGCGGTCGCCAACGGCGTGTCGCTGCCGAGGTCGCGAATCAGCTGCATCTCATCCATGGGTCCTGATCTCCTCCGCAGTCGTCCCCCGGTCCGGCACATCCAGTGCTTCCCGCACCTGTTTGCGTGCCCTGTTCAGTCGTGATCGGACTGTTCCGATCGGAATGCCCAGCGCCACGGCCACCTCGTCGTAGGTCAGCCCCTCCCACGCGATCAGCAGCAGGACGTCACGGTCCCCCTCGGACAGCTCGGCCATGGCGGCGTGCAGCAACCGGCTCATCGCCTGCGCGGTGACCTGGGCGACCACCCGCTCGGCGTGCGACACGACGTCAGGTTCCGGACTGACGGCGTTGCGCAGCTTGAACTGCTTCACCTCGTCGCGCCGGTGTTGACCGACGAGGTTCGTGGCGATCCCGTACAGCCACGGCCGCGCGTCGGTGCGCGCGGTGTCGTAGCGCTTTCGCTTGTCGAACGCGACCAGGAAGGTCTCGGCCACCAGGTCGTCGGCCACTTCCCGGCCGAGGCGCCGCGCCAGGTACCGGTGCACGTACGGCGCGTGCCGGTCGAAGATCACGGCGAACAGGTCGGGATGACGCAGCGATGCGGAGATGATCGCCCCGTCATCCCGGTCGTCATTCGGGTTCAATGAACCACCTTTCCACGTCTGGACGTGTCGCCTGTTATCCGTCAGACGCGCGAAAAGGGTTCACGGTGTGCGGTGCAGCAGGACGAATCCGTCGGCCTCCTCGACGAGCTGGTAGTTCCTGTCCCGCAGCTGGCGCAGTTCCTTGGCCGTGTCCTCGGGCGACGCAGGCCATCCGGACAGGAACGTGTCGGCCATGACCCACTCCGCGTCCGTGGTGCGGCGCGTCGTCGAATGGGGGAACAGTTGCACGGTCGTGCGGTCGGTCAGCTGAGGCGCCAGGTTGTTGGTCGCGGCCACAGTGGCGTTGTCCGGGATCGCTTCCATCAGCCGCTTCCCGGTGGCGAGCCGGGGGTCGGGCTGCCACACCGCCGGATCGGCGACCTTCTTCAACGGCATGGCGGTGATCCCGGCCAACGACGTCACCGCGCAGATCACCACCACCACGTGCCGGATCCTGGCTGGCAGGACCAGGCCCCGGTTGCCGAGCGTGTCGGCGAGCGCGAGGTAGACGATCGGCATCAGCACCGCGCCGTAGTGGAAACCGGTCGACCAGTGCGACGGGTTCTCCGACACCATCCGCCACAGCAACGTCGGCACGGCCAACAGGCTCACCGGCGAGAACACCGCGAGGAACGCCGTCGGCGCGAACACAGCCGCGAGCAGGAACAGCTTCTGGTCCGGCGAGACCAGCCTGCCGGGCAGGTCCCACACGCTGAAGTCCTGGCCGAGGTTGCCGGTGAAGGCGTACTCGCCGTCCGGGTTCATCGCCGGGATCAGGATCTTCAGGATCACCAGGAAACTGACCACACCCGCGACCGCGACCCACCCGCCGAGCCGCCGCTGGCCCTTGAGGACCAGGTAGCCGCCGAGCGCCGCGAACGTCAGCGGAAGATCCTCCTTGACCAGGATCAGCGGCGCCGCCCAGCACACCGCGGCCGTCCATTCCTGCCGGATCAGCCGTTCGATCGCGAACGCCATCAGCGGCACGGCGAACACGACCTCGTGGAAGTCGAAGTCCACTGTGGTCTGCAGTCCCCAGGACAGGCCGTACGCGACCCCGATGACCAGGCCCATCTTCGGGCTGACCAGCCGCATCGCCGTCCGCGTGACCGGCACGACCGAGACCGCGAGCAGGGCGGCCTGTGCGAGCAGGAGCGTGATCGGACTGGGGAAGAACCAGTACAGCGGGGCCAGCGTGACCAGAATGGGGTGGAAGTGGTCACCCAGCATCACGAAACCGGGGCCTCTCAGCTCCGACACCGGCACCTTGAACTGGGCGTAGGACCGGACGATCTGCTCGAAGATGCCCAGGTCGTACCCGGTCGTGTCGAACGCGAGATGATTGGCGATCGACAGCAGGCCGTACAGGCAGAAGAAGACGACGGCCAGCGGCCAGGCACGCAGGGTGACCGAGGTGGGTCGGGCAAGTCGGGTGATCAGCACGCGCCCCACCCTGTGGCGGGCGCGCTGAAGCGAACCTGAAGCAGTCTGAAGACGGCTTCAGCGAGTGACAGGACGCTCTGGTTGAGTGTGCGGTGATGCGAATCCTGGTGGTCGAGGACGAGCGGCGACTGGCCGCCGCGCTCAAACGCGGCCTTGAGGCGAACTCGTTCACCGTCGACCTCGTGCACAACGGGTCGGACGCGGTGTGGATGGCCGAGCAGCGGCCGTACTCGGCGATCGTGCTGGACATCATGCTGCCGGGCATGAACGGCTACCGCGTGTGCGCCGAACTGCGGCGCTCGGGAGTGACCACCCCGATCCTGATGCTGACCGCGAAGGACGGCGAGTACGACGAGGCCGAGGGCCTGGACACCGGCGCGGACGACTACCTGACCAAGCCGTTCTCCTACGTCGTGCTGATCGCCAGGATCAGGGCGCTGCTGCGCCGCGGCCACGCCGCACCCGCGCAGTTGCGTGTGGACGATCTCGTGGTCGACCCCGGCAGCCGCAGGGTCAGTCGCGGCGACACCGTGATCAGCCTGACCGCGCGCGAGTTCGCGATCCTGGAATGCCTCGCACGCAGGCCGAACCTGGTGCTGAGCAAGGACGAGATCCTCCAGCACGTGTGGGACGCCCACTACGAGGGCGACGTGAACGTCGTCGAGGTGCACGTCAGCGCGTTGCGCCGGAAGATCGACCAGCCGTTCGGACTGCGTACCATCGAGACCGTGCGTGGCATGGGATACCGGCTGGTCGGCCGTGTCGACTAGGGCGCGGGTCGCGGTGGCGGCCGGGCTCATCGCGCTGGTCGTGTTCGCCGCCTGTGCGTTCTGGCTGCGGCTCGAGCTCGGCAGTATCTACGCCAGTTTCGACCACGCCAAGACCGACGGCGACCAGGCGACGAGCGTCATGATCACCGCGATGAACCAGGCAACCGAGCCGATCAGCCCGCCTGGCGCCATCAAGGCCCCGCGCGGCGAGATCTCACTGTCCCAGTTGGACTGGACACTGTGGCCGGGCGTGTTCGTGGCAGCCGTGCTCGTCGGGTTGGTGGGGTGGGGGTCGGCATCAGGTGCCCTGCGGCCGGTTGAGTGGATGCGTTGGCAGGCGGCAGAAGTAACGGCGGGCTCGTTGGATCGCCGGATCGATGTGCCGGTGCGGCGACTCGGGATCGGCCGGATGTCGATCGGTGTCCGTGCCGCGATCGCCGCCGCGCTGATCGCGTCCGGCCCGCTGATCGGCGGTGTGGTCTGGCTGCGGAGCGAAATGAGGAGCTGGGACGACGCCCGGATCGGCGCCGAGATGGAAGCGGCACGGCAGGCCCTCGACTCGCTGACTGTGGTGATCTCGACTGGGCAGCCCGCCACAGTGGTACCGGGGGACGTCGGTACCTATCTCTACGAGGTGGTGTACAGCGACGGCAGAGTCGAGTCCAGCACGATCATGGCAGAGGCGGAGCAACGCAACAACGGTCCGTTCCTGTACAGGCCCCGGCCTGGCGAGACAGCCGGTAGCTACGACTCATACGCCACCGTTGTCATGGATGAGGAGACCTTCAACCGGCTCCGCGATCTGCTTCCCTACTACCAAGGCATGGGTAACGTATGGGCGCGTAGCGTGACGGTTCACGGTGTCACCGCGACCATCTACGTGTTCGAGAGGCTGACAGTCGGCCCGGAGCCCACCGAGGCCTTGGACAGCGTGCTACTTCCCGGTGTTCCCGGATCGCTTGTCCTGATCGGGTTCGTGGCGTGGTTCTCCACCACCCGGTCGCTGGTCCCCGTCGAGTGGATCCGCATGCAGGCGGCGGACATCAGCACCAAGGCACTGGACAAGCGCGTGCCCGTGCCGTCAAGACGGGACTCGATCTCCCGGCTCGCGGTGACCCTGAACGAGATGCTCGACCGCCTGGAGAACTCGATCGAGGCACAACGCCAGTTCGTGGCGGACGCGGCACACGAGCTACGCAGCCCGATCGCGAGCCTGCGGACCGTGCTGGAAGTGGCCGCGGACCACCCCGACCGCGCCGACTGGCTCGCCGTGGTGCGTGACGCCGTGATCGACACCCGCAGACTGCAGGACCTGGCGGAGGACCTGCTGTTGCTGGCACGCCTGGATTCCGCGCTGCCACTGCCAACCGACCGAGTCGATCTGTCCGAAGTAGCCGATTCCTACGCGAACCGAGTCGACCTGCGGGCGGACGCCCCGGCCTTCGTCACCGGCGACGCAAAACAGCTGAACCGCCTACTGCGTAACCTCGTCGACAACGCCGAACGGCACGCCGCCTCCCGCGTAACAGTAACCGTACTGTCCACAGAGCACAGAGTCTTCGTCGAAGTCGCCGACGACGGCCCCGGAATCCCGGTGGCGGACCGCGAGCGCGTCTTCGACCGCTTCACCCGCCTGGACGAGGCCCGCGACAGCGACGCGGGCGGATCAGGACTCGGCCTGGCCATCGCCCGCGAGATCGCCGTCCGCCACGGCGGCACACTGACCGTAGGCGACCACGCAGTCTTCACAGCCTCCTTCCCCCGAGCCTGACAGCCGTGTCCACCTCTCCAGCACGGTGTGTCCACCTTTCCGGCACCATGAGAAGCACTTTCCGGCACAATGAAAGCGCCGAATCAGCCACGTGGTTCGGTACCTGATCTGGTGTCGAGAAGATCGTCCAAGCTGAACGGATCTGGCAGGACCACGGCGAGCCCTCGTACGAGAGGCTTGAGCGAGGCTGGTTCCGGTTTGGCGTCACCGGTTTCCCAACGAGAGATCTGGTAGCGGGACAGCTCGCACTTCTCGGCGAGGGCCTGTTGGGTGAGTCCGGCTCGTTCGCGCCAGTGGCGCAGTTTCGTGCCGTTGAAGGGAAGACTGAGGCTGGTCCTAGCCATTTTCCAGTTCCTCCACCGTAGTGACCGTGCACTGGTGCAGCTCGCGGAGCAGACACGAAGCCCGGACCAGGCTGATAGCCGGATGATCGAACGACAGGAGTTCCTGCTTCACTGGCCGCGGTGATGGCCATATCGGGAGGTGCAGGGCGCCTCGTACGCCAGCGATCGGATACTCACCGGCTCGAATCAGGACTCCTGTTTTCTGGGCCGCCGGACAGAGCCTCAGTGCTCGTGGTGCGCATCGACGGCAGATGGGCGGTTCGTGGACTGCGCAGTTCTCTGGCCAATCAGTCCAGTCGTCGTCATAGACCGCAGTCAGCAGCCATAGGATTCCGTCGTTGGTTTGGTCGGCTGGGCCTGCGCAGACTTGGCACAGCAGTCGGCGCATCGTTTCACGTTGGCGCTGAGGGTGGATGCGCCTGAAGTCAGGGTGTCCCTGTCCTTGGCGGGACGCCGTTCGATACCAGAGCACTCCGTGTTCGTCTCGATCGCCAGGTCGCTCATCCGCGTAGGCGAGACGCCCCGCACGCATGACCAGAGTGCCAGGAATGTCGCGTTCTTCGCTCCATGCCGTGATGTAGGGCGGCAGGAGAGCCGATTCGTGCATGTCCGACATGTGACCAGAGCGGCTACGATCACAGAAGGACGCAAATCGACCACGGAACGTGTTTGCGTCCTGTCGAGTCGCACGGAGTGGGAAGTGACTAAGGACGAAGCTGTGGACAGTGAGCCAGTGACTGCTGTCTCACGGCTGGCACACGAGATCAAACGGTTGCGTAAGACGGCTGGGTTGAGTCATGCGCAGCTCGGCTTGAAGACAGGCTATACCCGTCAGTACATTTCGATGGCTGAACGACCTGGCCAGGGGCTTCCCGCTGAAGCCTTGGTGCATGCCATCGACCGGGCACTCGGCGCGAACGGCGGCCTTGACGAGTTGAGACGACTCGCGCATGTGGAGCGCCGTCGCGGACGGGAAAAAGCTGACGGGACAATCTTGCAGAGCCAGGACGAGTGGCTCAAGGTCCGGTCGGCGCCTGGTGTGCGCGGGCGTGAACTGAGCGAGCTTGCCGCGTGGCTGTACGACGACGCCAGCCGCGCCCCGGGCGGGCATGTCCTGGCTGGCCCGGGTTGGTTGTCGGACGAACCGGTCGAGCTCGATGAGGTCCGTCTCGTGTGGTCCGATACCCGTGAGACAACGCCACGGCATGGACAGTCCGACCATGTGCTGCCGTTGACGGATCAAGGTAACAGGTATTCCGGCTACAGCCGGGCTGTGCGTGATCTCGTTCGCCCACGATTGCTGGAGAACCGAGTGAGCTATCGGCTTCTGGACGTGTCGCGCGACAGTGGACTGTCGTTGACCTTCGGGACGACCTCGTTCTTCGATGTCTTCGACGTCAAACAGGCCATTGCCCATGAGTTCAAGTCAGCCTGGTTGCGTTCGGGCCGGTCAGTCCCCGACTGGTCCGACCTTCCACTGCGTGCGGGGATCGGTGATCCCTTCGATCCACGGCAGCTGCTGATGTCACCTGGCATAAGCACACTGACGATCAGGCGATCCCGGTCCGGTGATCACCGCTTCGTGCTGCATGAACGTGACGGTGGAAAGGTCGCGGACGGCGGTGGGCTCTGCCATGTGATGCCTGCCGGTGAGTTCCAGCCTTCCTCAGTGGACATCAGGAACGACTTCTCGCTGTGGCGCAACATCATGCGGGAGTTCTCCGAGGAGTTCCTCGGCAACCCCGAGCATGACGGCGCAGTCTCGAGTTCGATCGACTATGCCGACGACGAACCGTTCCGGTCGCTCGAAGGTGCGCGTGACCGGGGCGAGCTCCGGCTGTGGCACTACGGCTTGGTCATGGAGCCGCTGGAACTGGGTGCGATCCAGTTGACCGTCGCCGTTGTCGACGACCGCGCATTTGATCGGCTTTTCGCGGGCATGGTCATCGCCAACGACGAAGGTCATGTCGTTGGCAGCGGTGGTCGGACCGACATGCCGTTCACCGGCGAGGCGATCGAGCGATTGAGTCCGCGTCTGTCGGCAAGCGCGCTGACCCTACTGCAGTTGGCGTGGCGAGACCGCCCGCTGTTGCTTGGCTGATCACCGCGGCCAGGCCCGACTTGTGGCGGGGGTTCCTGCGGCCGCCTGGTGGCTAGGGTTGCGTTGTGTCAACGAATACACGTGACGAGATCGAGCGAGTGCTGGTTGCATGGGACGCTCATGAGGTCTCGGTGGGCGCGCCGCCTGTCATCGACTACGACTGCCGCCCCAACAGGGACGAAGCCGACACCATCGGCCGAGTCCAGGCCTACCAGGAGCTGAGCCGCCTGAAGGAGGCGGCGGACGAGGACCTCGCCCGCCGAATCGACTGCCACCTGGTCTACCTGGGGGCGTTGCTCGGAGAACGCCTGCCGCTGGGTGAGTACGTCCAGCGCACCCAGGGCTGTGCGGTGACCGGTTGGACCGACGAGTACGTGGCCTGGCGCGGCGAGCGAGCCCGCGCCGCCATGGCAGGGCTGGGAATTGCCTGGGGCCCGACCACACGCGGTGATCTCCTTGACACCGAGAACGATCTCACGGCCGAGGAGATCCCCGACGCCTTGCGCACGGCGGCGGTCGAGTTCGAACCGTTGGTCAGGAAGGCAACAGGCACAACGGCCGACTACAACCTCACCATCGAGACGGCCGATGTCGACGCGTACTGGTCCTACTGGCTCGACGGTTCCGGCAAGGACGCGCGCCTGCGGCTGAACATGCGCAACGCGCGCTTCACCGACGTGCAGGCACGCCAGTTCGCGTTGCACGAGATCCTCGGCCACGCCCTGCAGAGCGCGAGCTATGCGGCGCGGTGCCTGGCCGAGGATGTGCCGTGGGTGCGCGTTTTGTCCGTACACGCCGACCACCAGATGCTTTTGGAGGGGTTGGCTCAGGCGTGGCCGCTGTTCGTCGCGCCGGAGGACGAGGTGCTGATCGCACACGTCGCGGTGGACCACTACTTGCAGCTCGTGCGTGCTCAGTTGCACATCGCGATCAACGACGGCACGAGCGTGGCGGACTGTGTTGCGCACGCCAGGGCGTGTGTGCCGTTCTGGTCCGACGAGGTCATCGGGCGGGTGCTGACCGACCGCGGGGCCGATCCGCTGCTGCGGTCCTATCAGTGGGCCTATCCGGCCGGGGTGGACTGGTTCGTCACGCTCGCGGAGACCAACGACGCCAAGACCATCGACGATGTCCTCACGGCCGCGTACCGTGCCCCGCTCACGCCACGGGAACTGCAGCAGTTGCGGCACGGTTAGGCTGGGCGCGTGGCGGGGAACTTGCGAGCCGACGCGCAGCGCAACCGGGAACGGCTGATCGAGGTGGCGCGGCAGGAACTGGCGAACGGATGCCGGTTGCAGCTCAACGACATCGCCCGCAAGGCCGGTGTCGGCGTCGGCACGGTCTATCGGCATTTTCCGACGCCGATCGCCCTGCTTGAGGCGGTTGTCGGCGACGAACTGGCCACGATGGTCCGGATCACCGAGCAGTCGCTGGCGATCGAGGACCCCGCCGAGGCCTTCGCCACCCTCCTGAGATCCATTTTGGACCTCCTACTGCGGACCGACGGCGGGCTGGCGGTGATCGTCGCGGCGGTCGAGGACGTCATGGAACAGACCACGCAGGCCAAAGGTGAGCTGCGGGGCGGCACGGAGGAGCTGCTGAGCCGGGCGTACGCCGCCGGGATCGTCCGCACAGACGTCACCGCCGAGGACCTGCTCAACCTGATGTCGGGACTGGAACAGGCAGTCCGGCGAGACCCGGAACGGCGTGACCTGTACCTGTCCGTGCTGCTGGGCGGCTTGCGGCCGAACTAGGCGGATAGGTAATCCGCTTTCTGATAGGGTTCCGGATACATCATCCGTTAAGGAGCTCTGGTATGCGACGTCTCGATGGCAGGACAGTGGTGGTGACCGGTGCCAGCGCCGGGATCGGCGCGGCGGCGGCGAAGAGGTTCGCGAGTCTCGGCGCGAACGTCGCCGTGGTCGGCCGGTCGAAGGAGAAGACGACCGCGGTGGCCAGGCAGATCGGCGGTACGCCGTACACGGTGGACTTCGCGAGGCTCGACGACGTCCGCAGACTCGCCGACGACCTGGACTACCCGACGATCGACGTCCTGGCGAACAACGCGGGGCTGATCAGCGACACCAGGAAGATGACGCCGGACGGCAACGAGATCACCTTCCAGGTCAACCACCTCGCGCCGTTCCTGCTCACGCACCTGTTGACGGACCGGCTGAAAGCGGCTCCCGAGGCGCGGGTGATCACCACGGCCAGCGCGGCACATGGGTTCGCGCGCCTGGATCTCGACGATCTCGGCTTCGGCGCGAGGAAGTACGGCAAACAGAGCGCGTACGGCACGAGCAAACTGGCGAACATCCTGTTCACGCAGGAACTCGCGCGCCGCACCGCCGGGACGAGCGTGACCGCGAGCTGCTTCCACCCTGGTCCGGTCAGTACGGACTTCTTCAGGGACATGGGATTCGCCCGCCTGGTGCTCTGGATGGCCCTGCGACCGGAGCAAGGCGCGCGACCGTTGGTACATCTGGCCACCGTCGACGACCCCGAGACGGTGAACGGCGCGTACTACAGCCGGATGAAGCGCCGCGAGCCCAAGCGAACCAGTGCCGAGCTCGCGGCCAGGCTGTGGGAGGCGAGCGAACGGCTAGTGGGACTCGGCGACCAGGCGGATCGCTAGCGCGCCGAAGATCGCCGCGGACACCCGGTCCATCCAGCGCCGGATCGCCGGACGGCGGACCAGGAACTCCGACAGCGCACCGGAGATGAACCCGACGGTCGCGTCGACGGCGAGCCCGACACAGATCAGGACCGCGCCGAGAACGAGGAACTGCGCCCACGGCGGCATCCCGTGATCGCTGATGAACTGCGGGAAGAACGCGAGGTAGAACAGGATCACCTTCGGGTTCGACAGGTTCGTGAGCACGGCCATCACATACATCTTGCGCAGTGACCGTTGCGGCACCGGCATTTCCGAGCTCTCGGCGATGGCCCTGCGGGACGCGCGCCACGTGCTGATCGCCAGGTAGACCAGGAAGACCGCGCCGAGGACACGCATGACGTCCAACGCGACGGGCGCTGCGGCCAGCAGCGCGCCGAGGCCCGCGGCAGCGGCGACGGTGTGGATGGCGATGCCGGTGGACATCCCGAGCGCGGCGATCACCCCGGCCTTGCGGCCGCGGGCGATCCCGTTGGCGATGATGAACATCATGTCCGGCCCCGGGGCAAGGCTGATCAGGGCCGAAGCGACCGTGAACGCCAGCAGGATCGACAGTTCCATCCGACCATCCCAGCATTCTCATCCCTCGCGGCGCAAACTGTTTTCCGGCTACACTGGAATTCACACTGCGGCTGGACAATTATGAGAATTCCGTCGTTGCGGCACAATCGCGACTATCGCAGGTTGTGGCTCGGGCAAGCAGTCTCACTGGTCGGCGATGAAATATTCGATACCGCGCTGATGCTGTGGCTCGGTCTGGTCGCTGCGGGTGACCAGGCCTGGGGTCCGGCGGCGGCTGCCGGTGTGCTCGTCGCTCGGACCGCGCCGGTGCTGCTGTTCGGCGTGATCGGCGGTGTCTACTCCGACCGCTGGGACCGCCGTCGAACCATGCTCGCGATGGACGCCGTCCGCGCCACGCTGATCGCTGGCCTGGCGTTGCTGCTGCTCATCGGCCTGCCGACGGCCGCCGAGCTCACCGCCATCTACGTCGTGGTGGCGTTGTGCTCGGTGGCCGCGTTGTTCTTCAACCCGGCCAGGTACGGCATGCTCGCCACGGTCGTCGCGGACGCGGACCGCGAGCGGATGGGCAGCCTGACGGCCGGAACGTCAGCGCTGGCAACGGTTCTCGGTCCGTCGCTGGCAGCGGGCATGCTGGTTGTCGCGTCCGTCGAATGGTCCTTGCTGTTCACCGCGGCGATGTTCGTGGTGTCGTTCGCCGCGGTCCGCGCGCTGCCGAGCGGCACAGGCGTGCCGACCTCGGGCAGTGTATGGCGCGAACTGCGTGCCGGACTGGTCTTCTTCGCGGGAAACCGCAGGCTGAAGGTCATGCTGACGACCACGGTCACCGTGGTCGCCGGTGTCGGTGCGATCAACACGCTGGACATCTTCTTCGTCACCAGGAACCTCGGCGCGCCCGTGGAGGTGTACGGCCTGCTGGGCACGGCGTTCGGGCTCGGGTCGCTGGTCGGTGCCGGGCTGGCCGCCGTGTACGCGCCCCGGCTGCGCGCGCATCGGGTCTACGGCTACGGATTCACGCTGGCCGGGCTGCTGCTGGTGGTGTACTCCCGGATGAGCGAACCGGTCGGTGCGATCGTCGTGCTGTTCCTGGTCGGCATCCCGGTCGCGGCGGTGAACTCGATGGTCGGCCCGCTGATCATGCGCGCCGCCCCGGCACATCTGATCGGCCGTGTCAGCGGTGTGCTCCAGCCGGCGACACAGCTGGCGATGTTGCTGTCGGTGACGGCCTCGGCCTGGCTGGCCGGGCTATTTCCGATAGGCGGGATATTCATGGCGGCCGGTGTGCTAATCGCAGTTGTCGGAGTGTGGGCGGCGCGGCACCTGAGTCCCTAGGTAATTTCGGGAATTCAGGGAATCCGGCGCGCGGAGTAGCGTTTCGGTGTGCGCATTCTGTTCACGGTCTTCGGGTCGCGGCCGCATATTTATCCGCTGGTGCCGCTGGCGTGGGCGTTCCGCGTGGCCGGGCACGACGTGCGGCTGGCGAGCACGCCGATGTGGGCGCCGGACATGGCCTACACCGGGCTGCCGTCCGTGAGTGTCGGCGGATCACCCGCGGTGACGGCGAGAGTGCGCGACGAACTGGCCAACGCGATGTTCACCCAGCAGCCATGGCCGGCGGACTGGGCCGCGGACATCAGCACCCTCACCACCCGCCAGTTGGCGTACCTGGAGTCCGTCGGCCGCTACCTGGTGGCCGCGGCGGCGGCGATGACCGACGAACTGGTCGCGTTCGCCCGGCACTGGGCACCGGACATGGTGGTCTACGACTCGTTCAGCTACGCGGGCCGCGTAGCCGCCGAGGTGATCGGAGTACCCGCGATCCGCCACCTGTCCGGCACAGATTCGGCGCAACGCCTGGAACTGACCCAACCGGGACCGCACCCACTACCCGAGTACCAGGCCCTGTTCGACCGCTTCCACGTCCCGCAGACAATCGACGCACACGCCACAGTGGACCCGACGCCCCCGAACATGCGAGTGGTCACGGCACAACGCCTACGGCCAATGCGCTACATCCCCTACAACGGACCGGGAAGCACACCGCAGGGACTGACGAGACACCGCAAACGGCCACGGGTCTGCGTCACATGGGGGCACACGATCGCCTCGGTCGGCACCACCGGCACCTGGCCCTTCCGGGTGGCGATAGACACGATCGCCGCACTGGGAATGGAGTGCCTGATCGCGGCGCCGATCGCGGAGGTGGACAAGCTGGGCCCGCTGCCGAAGTCAGTGCGTGCACTCTCAGCAGCGCCGCTGCACCTGGTGCTGCCGTACTGTGACGCGATCGTCCACCAGGGCGGCGACGGAACCTTGCTGACCGCAGCCACAGCAGCCGTGCCACAACTGGTGATCCCGGCCAGCCCCGAGGCAGACATGGCCGGTGGCCGAGTCGCCGCGACCGGTGTCGGAATCTCAGTCCGCTACGACACAGCAGCAACCGTGGCGGACGCGGTGAACCGACTGCTGTCGGACGTGGCATACCGCGAAGCGGCGATCAAGCTCCGCGCGGAGATAGAAAGCCAGCCAACCCCGGCGATGGTCGCAGCCGACCTGGCGAACGGGTGATGGGAATGCGGGTACTCGTCGCGGTGGCCGGAGGCCAGTCACACCTGTTCCCCCTGGTACCACTGGCATGGGCGTTCCGCGTGAGCGGCCACGAGGTCCGACTGGCAGGAACAACCCGGTCAGCCGACGCGATGGCACACACCGGCCTGTCCACGGTGACAGTCGGAAGTGGACTGAAGATGACCCCGGCCGACCGAGAGGAACTGCTGAACACAGCCTACGGCCAACCGCCATGGCCCCCCTCCTGGCCAGTGCGCCCCAACCAACTGACCCCACAACAGATCCACTACCTGGCAGTACTCGGCAGATACACAGTCGCGGTAGCCGAAGCCATGGCCAGCGACCTGGTCGCATTCGCGAAACACTGGCGCCCAGACCTGATAGTGCACGACACACTGGCACTAGGAGCAAGAATAGCGGCCACCCTGACCAACGTCCCCTGCGTCCGCTACACCCACGGAACACAGGACGTCTTCAGAGTAGAACGCTACGCGTCCACCGAGCACACGGCCCTCTTCCAGCGATTCGGCCTGGAAGTACCAACAAAAACCCCGAACTACGTGGACACGATGCCGCCCAGCATGTTCATCGGAGCAGAACGACCATGCCTCAGCATGCGTTGGATAGTGCACAACGGCCCAGGCGCAGCCCCACGCCTACCCACGAAACGCCCCCGCGTATGCGTAACCTGGGGCGTCGTCTCAAGCGCACTGGGCACCGCGGCAGGAAACCCATATCGACAGGCAATCGAAGCAATAGCCGCAGCAGGAGCAGACATCCTGGTCCTGACCGCAGCGGACCAGATCCCACTGAACCTGGTACTGCCGTACTGCGACGTGATAGTCCACCACGGCGGAGAAGGCACAGGAATGACCGCGGCAGCCCTGGCAACAACCCAACTGGTGATCACCCGCGAACCCCTGGACGACCAGTTCGGCGGCAGACTGGCAAGAACCGGAGCAGCAATCCACCTGACAGACAACAAAAACACGGCAGACGCAATAGAAAAACTCCTGACAGACCCCAGTCACCAAGAAGCAGCAGACAGACTGCGCGAAGACATCGAAAGCCAACCAACACCCCTGGAAGTAGTAAAAAGCCTGATGGCCCGATGCTGAACCACGAAACCAATGTGGCCTTCGGTGCACCGGCCGCAACGAAGGCGGCCTTCGTTGCATCCCACCACCCACACCACGCGACACCCCGGCGAACGCATCCGAGCACAGCACAGCACGGCACCAGCACGGCACCAGCACGGCACAGCACCAGCCACGCTGGATGAGCACCCAACGGACCACCGTGAAAACCAACCAACCCTCTCCCCAAACACGCTGGGGAGAAGAACTGGCTGGTACGTAACCAACACAGGGCAACCAGCGCAGGAACAGAAGCCGAGGCTGGAAACCGAACTCCAACGTAACCAACAGCGCTGACGCAATCAGAAGTAATCCGTCAAAACCGAGCACAGCGGCAAGCAGCCCACTGGTGAGCAGAGCGTGACTCACCATCCACATGCACAGCGGCGAGCGGCCCTGGTGGGCGGAGCGCGGCCCGGCTTCCACATGCGCAGCGGCGAGCAACTCCGTGGTGGGCAGAGCGCGGCCCGCCATCCACATGCGCAGCGACAAAGCAACCCCTGGTGAGCAGAGCGCGACTCACCACCCACATGCGCAGCGCCAAATTCCCCAGCCTGGCCAGGAAAACAGCAACCCGCAGGCCGGTCCTCTGCTAAGCCTTCGCCAACCACATATCCCGCAAAGACTCGCGAAGCCCAACAGAAGGAGCCCACCCGAGCATCCGCCGAGCAAGAGTGATGTCAGCCTGAATCCAAGGCCCTCCAGCGCTACCAACCCGACCACTGCGAGTAACCAAGCGCTGCCCGGAAACCTCAAGGAACATCCGAACGAGATCGGCGACAGCAACAGCGGTACCAGAGCCAACGTTGAAAACGGAGCCAGGCGGTGCTATTTCTGCGGAAGCAACAACCGCCCTGGCGACATCGCGAACATCAACAAAGTCACGAACAGCATCGGTAACGGTCAAAGCCTCACCCCGCAACAACCGCCCAGGCAAAGTGTTGGGAGCAGGATAAGGCCCACAGACGTTGGCCAACCTGAGAACAACACCCCCAGCCTGAAGCACCATCGAAGAACCATCCAATTTGGACACGGCATAAGCGTCAACCGGACAAGTAGGATGGCTCTCATCAATAGGGACACCCACCTGCACAGGACTGTACTCGTGAATAGTACCGAGATGCACAACCCGAGCAGGCCACGGCAGCAGCGCAGTAGCGTCGAGAATCCGGCGCACCGCAGAAACATTGATCGTCCGATGTTCAGCCACACCACGATCCCAACTAGGCGAATCAGTGGCATTGACCACAACCTCAGCACGCTCACACCGCAACACCCTGGCGATATCAGCCACGGAAGCACTGTTCAGGTCCAAACTCCGTGGGGTAGTGCGAGCCACGGCCACCGCATCATCGAAAGCCGCACACACGTGACGCCCGATCCACCCAGTACCACCGAGCACGACCACCCTCATCGCCGGACAACCGCCAGCACGGGCTCCAGAGCCTCGAAAAGACACGGCACTTTACCGCCAAGAACAACGTGATACCCAGCAACCCCACCGAAATCCACCAACGGAGTAACCCGGCTGGTAGTCTCCCCGGTCAGCACATCGATGAACGCAACCCGAGTGCCAACAACATGTCCTCGGTAGACAGCCTCATTCAGCACCGGAAGATAACGGGCACACTCGCGAACCGCCTCGGCATGAGTCTTGCTGACCCGCCGAAGATCGACGTGTTCCGACAACGAGACAGAATCACTCGTCTCCAATCGGCGAAACGCAGCGGCGGCAAGCAGATGACCGGACCGGCACGGCAACAGCGAGGCAAACTGCCCCCGAATCACAGTAAGCCCGAGATTCCGGTACACATCCGGCAAACCGACAAGGAAGTGCAGAAACAACTCGGCCCGCATCGGCACACGCGGAAAAGAAGACCGATCATGCAAAGGATTGATGTCCGCGAAGGCCGCATTGAACACGATACCAGCCGTGATCACCGTCCCGTCCGCCATGACCAAGTCGTGCGAACCGTCACCACGAGGCACAACACGGTTGACACCATGGGAAAGCCGAACATCGACACCAGCCAACCGCCCGGTGATGATGGCGGCGAGCCGCGCGTTGTCGAAGGTCCGCTCGGCGGTCTGAAACGCAGCGACCACGTCACCCCCGAAATACCGCATGGAAGCGGCAGGCAGCGGCAGCCCGAGATCGGCGCAGAAAGCCCGATAGTCACCGGCGGAGATCTCGGAGTCGCGATGCACCCCGAAGCAAGACACGACCTGATTGCCGACGGCATCCGGGAAGTGCTCGGTGAACAAGGCATGGTTGCGAACACACTCGGCGGCCAGTGCAACGTCGGCGCTGTACATGTAACCCTGGTGCAACTGCCCCTGGTTGGTCCCGGAAGCCCTGGTGAACAAAGCATCCGCCCGTTCGAGAACGGCAACCGACTTCCTGGGGTACCACGCGGCGACCTGATAGGCGAGGAAACAGCCATAGTAACCGCCGCCGATGACAACCACGTCGTAGGACGCCATGATCGGGACACTACGGATGATCACCGAACGCCCGTATGACGCAGTTTGCCTAGGAATGTCCCTATACCTAGGAATGACACCATGAACACCATGGAGCCGTACAGCGCGCAGCTCGCAGATGTCTACGACATGGTGTACACCAGCCGAGGCAAGGACTACCAGGCCGAAGCGGAGGCACTGACCGCACTGGTCCACGCCCGGCGCCCGGCCGCGACGAGCCTGCTCGACGTCGCCTGCGGCACAGGAGAGCACCTCAGGCACCTTCACGCGTTCGACGCGGAGGGAGTGGAACTCGCAGACCCCATGCGTGCCAAGGCAACAGCCAAAGGACTGCGAGTGCACGCGGGGGACATGCGGAACTTCACCTTGGGCCGGACCTTCGACGTGGTCGCCTGCCTGTTCAGCTCGATCGGCTACATGCGTTCGGTCAGCGAACTGCGCGCGGCGGCGCGGTCGATGGCCGACCACCTCGAACCCGGCGGCCTGCTGATCGTCGACCCGTGGTTCCACCCGGACGACTGGGAAGGCGGCCACCTCGACCACACAGTGGCCATCGCCGACGGCCGCACAGTGCTGCGCCTGGCCCATTCCACCCGCGAAGGCCGAACCTCCCGCGTCACCTACCACTACCTGACAGGCGACACGGACGGCATCACAACGTTCGTCGACAAGCACGAGATGACCTTGTTCACGCGCGAGGAGTACACAGAGGCGATCACGCGGGCGGGCTGTGCCGGGATCGAGTACGTCAAAGGCTGGGAGGCCGGGCGTGACCGTGTCGTCGCGGTCAAGACAGCCCCCGCAGACAAGCGATCATGGTCCGAGCCTGGACGTTGACGTAGTGGCTGTGCCGTAACAGCTCCACCAACTGGTGGACACTGATCCAGCGGTAGCCGGGCGGCTCGTCGGCGAGGTCGGTTCGGACCACGCGGTAGGAGTTGCGCGCGTGGTAGAACCGGCCGCCCTCCTCCGACAGCATCGAGGCGAACACAGGCCGAGCCCCGAGCACCTCGTCGAGGAACAACGGCCGCTCGGACGACTCGTAGTTCTCCGGCGCGCACTGCACGGTCGGCGCGAGCTCGACCACGTCGACGAAACCAGGTTCGACGCGGGCGTGCGCGAGCACATGCGGGACGCCACCGATGTCCCGAAGCAGGAACGCCACGATGCCGTTGCCGTGCGGCCGAAGCATCGGCTGCTGCCAGTGCCCGACCTCCCGACCGCCCGCGAGCACGTCGACCCCGATCACGTCGAAGTACCGGCCGGTCTCGTGGGAGATCCCGGCAGAGGCGCGGTGCCACCCGTCGCCGACGGAGTTCAGCGGCACCAGCCGGGTGGTGATCTCGGTGGCGGTCCGGCGTTCGGTGATCCAGCTCAGGACGTCACCCATCGGGTGCAGACTGCGAACCGGACCGGCCAGTGGCAGGCACGACAGCACGGTCCGGGTGTCCATGTTGACCATGTCGTCCGCCGCGAGCAGCCTGTGCACGTCGCCGAGCGACAACCAGCGGAAGCCGTCGAGCACCTCCACGTCCTGATCGATCTCGACGACCATGTTGCGGTTGCGCTTGCGATGGAACCACGACCCCTGCTCGGACTGCCGCACGTCCGCGAGCACAGTCACCCTGCTTCTGTCCACAAAGTACTCAAGGTAGGGGACCGGTTTGCCGCCGTGCACGCGCGTGTAGTTGCTCCTGGTGGCCTGCACGGTCGGCGAGAGCTCGATGCCGTTGCTGTTGCCCGGTTCGGCCTTGGCCTGCATCAGGCAGTGCAGCACCCCGTCCATCCGCCGCACGAGGATGCCGAGCACCCCCACCTCCGGCTGCACGATGATCGGCTGCCGCCACCGCCGTACTCCCGGCATGTCGACCGCCAGGCCGGTGACGGTGAAGAACTCGCCGGCCCGGCGGCGGATGTCCCCGGTCGCCGGATCGGTGTGCCAGCCGTCCACCTCGCCGAGCCCGACCTGGTTGGTGTGCGTGTAGGTGTGCGTCGAGCATTCGTCGAACCAGCGCCGCAGAACGGCGACCGAATGTCCACTGTGGCGCATCGAACGGGCGATCATGGCCGGGGTCCGCGGATCCCAGTCCGGCAGCAGCGTCATAGCACGTGCACATCCGCGTGGTCGGGCAGCAGAGCCGCCGCCTCGGCGAGCGTTGGCGCGTCCCGGTCACGCTGGGACAGCACGATCTCCGGCGGGACCGGCAGGCCGATCTCGGAGTCGGTGAGCAGGATCGCGCACTCCAACTCGGGCCGGTACGCGGTCGACAGCAGGTACGACATGATCGTGTCGTCCTGCAGCGCGACGAACGCGTGCCCGACCCCGATCGGCAGGTAGACCCCGCGTGGCTCGCTCCCGTCCAGGATCACGCTGTCCCACAGGCCGAACGTCGGCGACCCGACCCGCAGGTCCACCACGAAGTCCAGCGCCCTGCCATACGGGCAGTACACGAACTTCGCACAGCCCGGCGGTGTCCTGGTGAAGTGGATACCGCGGCCGACGTGCCGCCGGGACCGGCTGAAACTGGCCTGCGCCACCGGGAACACCGGCAGACCGGCGACGTCGGCGAACGCGTGCTGCTGCATGGGGGAGACGAACAGCCCGCGCTCGTCGGGAAATACCTCGGGCTCGAACACCACCGCGCCGGTCACCGCGAGCCCGCTCGTGCGCATCACAGCACCTCAAGCAGCGCGTCGATCACCCGGTCCTGGACGTCGCACGGCAGCGACGGGTACATCGGCAGTGAGAAGATCTGCCCGGCCAGCGCCTCGGTGACCGGCAGCGACCCGACCGGGCAGCCCAGCCAGGCGAACCCGGACATGGTGTGCACCGGCCAGCGGTAACTCACGTTCAACGTGATGTCGCGCGCGTGCATCGCCTCGATGATCCGGTCCCGTTCCGGGTGCCTGACGACGTACAGGTAATAGACGTGCTCATTTCCGGGAAGCGGGGACGGAAGAACCAGATCGGTGCCGTCGAGCGCCTTCCTGTATCGCTCGGCAACGGCCCGCCTCGCGGCGACATAATTGTCGAGCCTGCGCAGTTTGCGCCGCAGGATCTCTGCCTGCACCTCGTCGAGACGACAATTGTGACCTGGGGTTTTCACGACGTAGTACCGCTCCGCCATGCCGTAATAACGGAGGCAGCGGAGATTGTCGGCCACGTCGTCGTCCGCCGTGATCACCGCGCCGCCGTCGCCGTAACCACCCAGCACCTTGGTGGGGTAGAACGAGAACCCGGCCGCGTCGCCGAACGACCCGGCCATCTGCCCGGCCTGCCGCGCGCCATGCGCCTGCGCGCAGTCCTCGACGATCTTCAGATCATGCTGCGCGGCGAGCTCGCGCAGCCCGGTCATGTCGGCGCACTGGCCGTACAAGTGGACCGGGAGCAGGCATCTTGTCCGGTCGGTGATGACGTCGGCGACGTGCGCGACGTCCATCAGGTAGCTGTCCGGATCGACGTCGGCGAAGACCGGTGTCGCTCCGACGGCGTCGATCGCGACCACGGTCGGCGCGGCCGTGTTGGACACCGTGACGACCTCGTCGCCCGGTCCCACGCCCAGCGCCTGCAATGCCAGTTTGAGCGCGTTCGTGCCATTGTCGACGCCGACGCAGTGCGGCATACCGTGATAGCGAGCGTACTCTTCCTCGAATCGGAGGACGCTGGTTCCGAGGATCAGCCTGCCGGACCGGAACACTGTATCGACCGCGTCGAGGATATCGTCACGCTCGAGGTCGTACTCTGGCAAATAGTTCCACACCAGCGTGCTCATCGGTCCAGTAAACCGCACACGGAACGAGCGCTTCAAGCCGTCACCTAGGTAACGGTCAACTGCTTAGGTGAATTCGAGGATGTCAATTTCCTCGGGCGTTTTCACCGTGCGGGAAGGTTTTCCATGGCGCGTCGCAGGTGGTCGCGTTCCGGTGCGTTGTCGGCGCGTTCGATCGCGGCGCCGTAGGCCAGCGCCGCCTCGTCGACGCGGCCGAGCCTGCGCAGCAGGTCCGCCCTGATCGCGTGGAACAGGTGCAGCCTGGCCAGGTCGAGCTCGTCGACGACGGCAAGCGCGGCGGCCGGACCGTCCACTTCGGCCACCGCGACCGCCCGGTTGAGCGCGACGACCGGGGTCGGCGTGAACTCCAGCAGCTGGTCGTAGAGCCGGAGGACCTGTGCCCAGTCGGTCTCGTCGTCGCTGTGCACGGCGTTGATCGCGGCCTGGATCTGGTACGGGCCCGGTTGCCCGCGACGCAGGCACTCGCGGACGATCTCGCGGCCCTCGGCCAGCAGCCCCGCGTCCCACCGGGAGCGGTCCTGCTCGGCCAGCAGGACCAGGCGGCCGTCGGGAGTGGTGCGGGCCGGTCGGCGTGCCTCGATCAGCAACATCAGGCCGAGCAGCCCGAGTACCTCAGGTTCCCTCGGCATCAGCCCGGCCAGCAGCCTGCCGAGCCGGATCGCGTTGGCGCACAGGTCTTCGCGGACCAGCCGGTCGCCCGAACTGGCGGCATAGCCCTCGTTGAAAATCAGGTACACGACCGCGAGCACCGACTTCAGCCGCGCGGGCAGGTCCGCCTCGGACGGCACCCGGTACGGGATGCGCGCGTCGCGGATCTTGCCCTTGGCCCGGACCAGCCGCTGCGCCATGGTCGGTTCGCCGACCAGGAACGCCCGCGAGATCTCGGCCGTGGTCAGGCCGCCGAGCAGACGCAGGGTCAACGCCACCCGGGCGGCCATGGCCAGCGCCGGGTGGCAGCACGTGAAGATCAGCCGCAGTTGGTCGTCGTGGACCGGGCCGTTGTCGAGCGGTTCGTCCGTGGCGTGCAGCAACGCCGCCTGCGCGTGCTTGTCCGCCCGGTTGGCCTCGCGGCGCAGCCGGTCGATCGCGCGGTTGCGGGCGGTGGTGATGATCCACCCGGCCGGACTGGGTGGCGTGCCCGTGTTCGGCCATCGTGTGACCGCCTCGGCGAACGCGTCCTGCACGGCCTCCTCGGCGATGTCGATGTCACCGAAGACGCGCACGAGCACGGCGACCGCTCGCCCGTACTCCTCGGCGAAGACGCGCTCGATCTCGTTCAACGTTCGGCGTGCAGGATGCCGTCGAGCATGCCTGGGTAGAGAGCGTCGAGGTCGTCGCGGCGCAGGGTGGTGAACCGCGTGGTGCCTTTCGGGCGCACGCGCACCACACCGGCCTCGCGCAAAGTGCGGATGTGATGCGTTCGCGTCGACTTGCTGACCGGCAGCTCGACGGCGCCGCACGCGATGCCTTCCGCGCCTTCGGGAATCGCGGCCAGAGCTTTGACCAACTGCAGCCGCACCGGATCGGCGAGAGCGTGCAGCACCGCTTCGATGCGGATTTCATCGCGCGTTGGGTGGGGCAAATCGGTCATGACGTCCATCGTAATTGAAGTTCGATCCCGATCGTAGTTCGACGAAAGTCGTAGTACGATCGGGATCGAATTAGCTGCCAACTGGGGAAGTGACATGTCGCCACGCACCTACCTGCTCGCCGCCGGGGCGTTCGCTGTCGGCACGAGCGGGTACATCGTCACTGGAGTGCTTCCGGCGATCAGCCGGGACCTGAACGTCTCGCCCGCGACAGCCGGGCAACTCGTCACCGCCTTCGCGCTCGCCTACGCGATCGCGTCACCTCTGCTCGCCGCCGTCACCGGACGCTGGGAACGGCGCAAACTCCTGGTCATCGCCCTGATCGTCAGCGCGATCGGAAACGGCCTCGCCGCGATCGCGCCCTCCTACTGGCTCCTGCTCGTGGCTCGCGTGATCAGCGCGCTCGGGGCTGCGATCTACACACCGTCCGCCACTGTCGTCGCCACCACGCTCAACCCGCCGGACCATCGGGGACGGGCGGTCGCGATCGTCTTCGGCGGGCTCACGTTCTCCCTCGTTATCGGCGTGCCCGCGGGCAACCTGCTCGGCGGCAGCCTCGGCTATCAGGGCGTCTTCGTACTGGTGGCAGCCGTGTCGCTGCTGGGCGCGGTTGCCGTACGAGTGGGTATCCCGACCGTCGCGGCACCGCCGACGGTCAAGTTCCGCGACCGGTTCACCATCGCGGCGGACAGACGCGTCCAGTACGTGCTCGCCATCACCGTGTTCGGCTGCCTTGCCGCCATGAGCGTGTTCACGTACATCGCACCACTGCTCGGCGAAATCGCGGACGTGCACGGAACCACAGTCAGCATGCTGCTGGTCACCTATGGTGTCGGCGCCGCCATCGGCAACACACTGGGCGGCCGCGTCACGGACAAGTTCGGCAGCAGGCGACCGCTACTGGTGATCATGAGCGTGTTCATCGTGATCCTCGCGACGTTGCCGCTGACCGCGGTGTCCGCGGTGTCCGCCGGGATCGTGCTGTTCATCTGGGGCGTGTTCACGTGGTCGTTCAACCCGCCGATCCAGAACTGGCTGATCGAGCTGTCCCCGGCCAATAGCGGGCTGCTGTTGTCGCTCAACGCGTCCGGGATCTACTTGGGCGTGGGCCTTTCGGGCATCTTCGGAGGCGTGGTGATCAACACGGCCGGACTGTCCGCACTGCCACCGATCGCCGCGATCATCGCGGCACCGGCACTGGTGTTCCTGCTGCTGGTCGGACGATCGGCCAGGCGGGAAAGGGAAAAGCAGACCGCGCGCGAACCGGAACTGGCCATCGCCGACTGACATTGGCCCCTTGTTCTGGGGCCAAAACAGGCCAGGCGCGGTGTCAGACTGGCCGGGTGGAAGCACCTGTAGTGGGGTTCGTCGGAGTCGGCGTCATGGGCACGCCCATGGCGCTCAACCTCCTGCGAGCCGGAACGCGCCTGCTGGTCTGGAACCGGACGCCCGACAAGACCACGGCGCTGCCCGGCGCCGAGGTGGCGCCGGACGCGGCGACCGTCTTCGCCCGGTCGGACGTGGTCATCCTCATGCTGGCCAACGCACCCGCGATCGACGCGGTCCTCACGAGGGGCACGCCGGAGTTCGCCGACAAGGTCGCGGGGCGGATCATCGTCCACATGGGAACGACCGAAGCCGCGTACTCCCAAGGCCTCGAAGCCGACATCGTCGCGGCGGGCGGCCGTTACGTCGAAGCGCCGGTGTCCGGATCCCGTGTCCCGGCCGAGAACGGTGAACTCGTCGCGATGCTCGCCGGAGACGCCGACGCGGTCGACGTCGTCCGGCAGGTGATCGCGCCGATGTGCCGGGACACCGTCGTCTGCGGCGCCGTGCCCAACGGCCTGCGGATGAAGCTGGCGGTCAACGTCTTCCTGGTCACGACGATGACCGGGCTGGCCGAGTCCTTCGAGTTCGCCCGGCGGATGGACCTCGACCTCGGCACGTTCGTCGACGTGCTCGCGAGCGGGCAGATGTCCAGCCCGATCATGCGGGTCAAGGCGCCGAAGCTGCTCGCCGGTGACTACTCGGTGCAGGCGGCCATCGACGACGTGTGGATGAACACCCGCCTGATCACGGACGCAGCCAAGGCAGCGGGCATCCCCGCGCCGCTGATGGACGTCTGCGAGGCGTTGTTCGGTGAGACCTCGGCGCTCGGCTACGCCGACGCGGACGCGATGGCCGTGGTCGAGGCGATCAGTCGTCGGAGTGGTTGAGCAGGCGCAGGTCCGGCGGCACCAACGTGGTGCTGGTCAGCAACTCCTGGATCAGGTTGTGGTTCAACGAGTTGCCGACCGGCTCGGCGATCTCCTCCCGGGTCAGCCCGGCGACACCGTCCTTGGACAACCGCGTGCGCACCTTCACCACGAGGTGCTCCACCTTCTTGGCCGTCCACCCGGAATCCGGCTGCAGCATGGCGAGTTCCTTGGCCGCCTGCGTCCACGACAGCGGCTGGGGCCTGGCCTCGTGCAACAGGTAACGCTGCCCGAGCACGACCAGCGCCAGCCGTTCGGTCGGGTTGAGCCGCCAGTTCTTCGGCGGATGCGTCGGATCCAGGTGCCGTGACGCCGGGGCCTGCGCGTCCGACCCGGTCACGTACAGCTCAAGCAGGTGCTCCCGGCCGCTCGTCCCGCGCACGAAAACCGGTGTGTAGCCCTCGACGAGCGGGATCGGCTCCTCGTCGGGGAACAGCAGGTAGGAGTTCGGCAGCCGGATCGGCAGCTTGCCGGTGTTGGTCACCCACCACTGGCTGGCCTGGTGGGTGAGCAGGCCGTGCTGCCTGCTGACCCGGCGATCGTCCTCGCCGATGCAGACGTGCACCTCCGGCCGGTTGCGGCCGAACAGGATCGTGCGGCCCTCACGCGGCCCGAACACGATCCCGCCCGCGATGGCCAGTGCGTAGATCGTGCCGGGCTGGGCGGGCGGCACACCGAGGGCGAGGCTGCTGTGCCCAGGCGAGAGCGTCTCGGTCATGGGTTTCGCTCCTTCCGACGCCCGACGCTATCCCGATGCCGTCGGGAGCCCTCCCCGCAGCGGCTCACCCAGGCAGTTTGGCCGCGATCGGCTCGGCGATCGCGGTGGCCAGCTGACACATCCGGCTGTTCGGGATCTGGTCGCTGAGCACGATCACGTGCAGTGCCTCGGTGGCCGTGCGTCCGGTGTTGTCGGTGTACTGGCGGTACTCGACGTTGACCTTGCACGTGTTGGGGCCGGAGGTGCCGTTCTCCTTCACGGCGGCGGGACGCCCGGCGATCCGCGTCAGCTTGCCCTCGGCCGCCGTGAGCGGCCGGTGCTGGTCGAACCGGACGGTCAGGACGCTGCGGGTGGTCGTGCTGAGCCACTGGCACTCCCAGTCGCCGAACTGCGGCCGCGGGTTGTTCGCGTCCACACCGGGGAACAGCGAGAGGGCGTCCGCGCTCGGCAGGGCACACGCGTCGAGGTTGATCAACGACTCCGGTACGGGCTGCACCTGGCGGCGCGCGACGGTACTCCGCTGGAGTCGTGTGACCGCGTTCGCCACAGCCTCGTCGGCGACCGCACACAGGTCGACCGGGAACTGTTCCTTGGTGAACTTCGTGGTGATCGGGACGGAGTAGCGCTCACCCGGCAGCGTCACCCGACGGGTGCACTTGCCGTCGTTGCCGGGGTACCGGATCACCGGGAGTTGCCCGACCTGTGTGTCCTGGCCCGGTGGCTCGCCCGATGGGGGCACGACCGCGAACTCCAGCCGCACATCCACCTCGCCGGGCCCCTCCGACGGCCGGATCAGGACGTCGCACCGGTTGAAGTTGCCGTAGTCCGCGTCCAGTTCCGTGCTGCCGAACTTGCCGAGCGCGGTCGCGTCGAGCAACGCGCACGGATCGGCCGTGTGCGGGTCACCGATCTTGGGGGACAACGTGGTCTCGGCCAGTCGCGGCTCATAGGTGGAGTTCACGACCACACCCGTCGCCACGAGCACGAGCACTATCGCCGCTCGCATCAGCCGACGCGGGCGCTGCCGGAGCCCGTTCGCCGCGTCCGCCAGCATCTCCTTCGCCCGCGCCGCGGTCGGGCGCCTGCGCGGGTCGGGGTGCAACAGCGCGGACAACACCGAGCCGAGTGGCCCGTGCGATTCGTTGATATCGCCCGTTGCCGCGCGCCACACCAATACTTGCGGATTGTCGGCTTTCCCGACCGGCGGCACACCTTCGACGGCCGCGAACAGCGTGGCGCCGAGTGAGAAAACGTCGGATGCCTCGGTCGCGTCCTCGCCTCGTGCCACCTCGGGCGCGAGATATCCCGGTGTTCCGTCCAGTCCGCCCGTGCGGCTGATGGTGACATCATTGTGGACACTTCGTGATACGCCGAAATCGCCCAGTTTCGGCCTGCCGTCCGCCGTCATCAGCACATTGCTCGGCTTGACGTCGCGATGCAGCACACCGGCACGGTGAATCGCGTCGAGCGCGTCGGCGAGCTGCACGCCGACCCGTGCGACGGCGGCAGGGGGCAGGACACCCTGGCTGGCCAGCGTACTTGCTGGTAGGTACTCCATCACGAGCCACAGCTCGTCGCCGGACATCACCGCGTTGTACAGCGTCACCACGTTCGGGTGATTCACTTTCGCGACAGTTCTGGCTTCGCGTTTGAGCAGTTGTGCGCGTTTCTGATCATGCGTGCCGCCGACATAAAGTGCGCGTTTGAGCGCGACAACGCGATCAAGATCCTCGTCGGTCGCCCGCCAGACCACGCCCATTCCGCCGGAGCCGAGCTGTTCCTCAAGTCGATAACGGCCATCGATCATCCGACGTGTGCCCACCGATTCCTCCGCGCGAAGTCAGTGCGTTACCCGCCAACCATATGCCACGCGGAATCGGCAAACGCCACTAGTATCAAAACCGGCCGCAGGTCATCTGAAAGGTGGCCGTTACAGTTGCCGTGTGAACGATCTTCCGCTCGCGGGTGTCACCGTCGTCAGCGTCGAACAGGCCGTCGCCGCGCCGTTCGCGACACGGCAACTGGCCGACCTCGGCGCCAGGGTGATCAAGGTGGAACGGCCGGACGGCGGTGACTTCGCCCGCCGCTACGACACGACCGTGCACGGCCAGTCCAGCTACTTCGTCTGGCTCAACCGGTCGAAGGAATCGCTCACGCTCGACCTGAAGGCCCCTCGGGGCCGGGAGATCCTGCACCGGCTGCTGGCCGGAGCGGACGTGTTCGTACAGAACCTGGCGCCCGGCGCGGCGACAAGGCTCGGCCTGGACAGGCAGAGCCTGACCTACGAGAAGCTGATCACGTGCACGATCTCCGGCTACAGCGAGCCGTGGGCCGACCGCAAGGCCTACGACCTGCTGGTGCAGTGCCAAACCGGGCTGGTGTCGCTGACCGGGACGCCGGAGGGCGCGGCCCGGGTCGGGGTGTCCGTCGCGGACATCGCGGCCGGGATGTACGCGTACTCCGGGATCCTCACCGCGCTCTACACCCGCGCCATGACAGGGAAAGCGCGTTCGGTGGACGTCACACTGTTCGACGCGCTGGCCGAATGGATGGGACAGCCCGCGTACTACACCCGTTACAGCGGAACGCAACCACCTCGTGTCGGCACACAGCACGCCACGATCTCGCCCTACGGCGCCTACACGGCCGCCGACGGCAAGGACGTGTTGTTCTCCATCCAGAACGAGCGCGAGTGGGTCTCGTTGTGCGAGCAGTTCCTCAACCGCCCCGAACTCGTCGACGACCCGCGCTATGCGACCGGCTCGGCCAGGGTCGAACACCGTGACGAGGTCAACGCCGTTGTCGCGCGACGGTTCAGCGAGATCGACAGTGCAGAGGTGATGGCACTGTTGGACAAGGCGGGCATCGCGAACGCGGGCGTCAACTCGGTCAGCGAGTTCCTCGACCACCCGGTACTCGCCGGACGCTGGCAGGACGTTGGTATTCCCGGCGGGACGATGACGGCACTGCCGCCGCCCGCGAGACTGGACGGGATCACCGCACGGATGGACCCGGTGCCGGACGTCGGCGAGCACACCGTCGACATCCTGGGAACGTTGGGCTACAGCGCGAACGACATCCAGCGGCTGCGGGACGAAGAGATCGTATGACCAGATGATCGTCCGTCAGCTCATCGCCCGAGGCGGGCTGGACTCCTGATCGGCCACCTGCTCCCGCAGCTTGCGGACCTCCTCACGGAGGGTGACCAGTTCGACGTGCAGCTCGTCGGTCTCCGCGTGGATCACGTCCTCGGTCTGCTGGATGCGTTCCAGGAACCAGGACGCGATCATGCCGGTGATCACGCCGAGCAGGGCGATGCCGCCGATCATCAGGCTGGCCGCGACCAGCCTGCCCTCCCACGTGATCGGGTACACGTCGCCGTAGCCGACCGTCGAGATCGTGGTGAGCGTCCACCACAGTGCTTTCGGGAACGAATTGATCCCGGCGTCCGGATGGGTCCGTTCCGCGTCCAGAACGGCCAGTGCCGCCGCGAAACTCACCAACAGCGTCACTATCCCGACATAAATCACCACGCGGCCGCGGAACGCGCCGGAGGCTTTGCGATTCAGCACTCGCAAAACAGTGACGAGCCGCAACACACGCAATTGCCGGACCATCGGCAGCGCCACCGTGAGCAAATCGAACAGGTGCTGCCAGACAAAACGGAGTTTCCGCTCGGCCAGCACCAGCCGCACCACGTAGTCGGCCGCGAACACCAGCCAGATCAGCCACAGCGTGATCTCCAGCGCGAGACGCACCTGGCCGGGAGCGCTCACATGCAGCACCTGCCACGCGTACGCAGCGAGGAACGTCACGGCGAGCGCCATCATCGGCCACTCCGTGCGCTTTTCCCAGGTGGAGAGACGGTGCTCGCTCACCGCGACACTCTAGCCGCCTTCAGCGGCCCGGGCGGCACCTGAAAATCAATCCGAGACCGATCACCGCAGCTGCGGGCCCGGAGATCCAGGCGTACAGCGCGTCCGCGTCGCCGCTGGTGGCCGTGAAGAAGATGGCGATCAAGTAAATGAAGCACAGCACGGCTGAGAGAGTCACTGCCTCTTTCGTCCGTGCTCGTGCCGCCATGAAGTGAGGCTACCCCACGCGTCGGCGATCGAACGCGAAGCCCTTGTTCCCGTAGTTACCATCGGATCATGAGCCGGATCAATGATGTCGGCGGTATGCAGGGGTTCGGCGCGATTTCCGCCGAGCAGGACGAGCCACCTTTTCACTCGGATTGGGAGGCGCACGTCTTCGCCATGAACACAGCGTTGCTGCGCGGGCAGGTCTATCACCTCGACGAGTTCCGCGACGCCGTCGAACGCCTCCCACCCGACCGGTACCTGGCCGCGTCCTACTACGAACGCTGGTTCCTGGCGATCCGGACCCTGCTGATCGAGAAGGGCGTGTTCACCGAGGAGGACCTGGATGCCGTTCACGACAGGTGAGCTGGTCAGGGCCAGAAGCGTCGACCCGCCGCACCACACCCGCCTGCCGTCCTACGCACGCGGTGCCGTCGGCACTGTCGTGCGAGCGCAGGGCGCGCACCTGCTGCCCGACGACATCGCGCGCGGGATCTCCTCGCCGGAGGAGACGGTCTACGCGGTCCGGTTCAGCGCCCGCGAACTGTTCGGAGCCGGAGACCACACGGTGACGTTGAGCCTGTGGGAAAGCTACCTGGAGCGACCATGACTGGTGACCACTCCGACGCGCCCATCGCGGCCCGCGTCCGCCGGATGGAACACCTGCTGGAACAGCGCGGCCTGGTCCTGCCCGGCGCGCTGGACGAGACACTGGCCGCGTTCCTCACCCGCGCGTCCCCGGAGAACGGCGCCCGGCTCGTCGCCCGTGCCTGGCTCGACTCGGCGTTCCGCGATCTCCTGCTGGCCGACGCGCACGCCGCGTTGGCGGAACTCGGCCTGACCATGGGCCGCGGCCTGCGCGACCAGGTTCTGCAGGTGGTGGCCAACAGCGACAACGAACACAACGTCGTGGTGTGCACGCTGTGCTCGTGCTACCCGCTGGCCCTGCTGGGCCCGTCGCCGACCTGGTACAAGAGCGAGAGCTACCGCTCCAGAGTCGTGCGCACCCCCAGGGAGGTGCTCCGCGAGTTCGGCCTCGACCTGCGGCCGGACGTCGAGATCACGGTGTGGGACGCCAACTCGGAGATCCGCTACATGGTCGTGCCCAACCGCCCGCCCGGCACCGGGAACCTCGACGAGTCACAGCTCGCCGCCCTCGTCACCCGCAACGGCCTGATCGGCACAGCCGCCGTCTGACACGTGCAACCAAGGCGGCCTTCGGTGCGTGGGCCGCAACCAAGGTGGCCTTTGTTGCACGAGCTGCTGCACATGCTGCACCTGCTGCTCGTGCAACGAAGGTGGCCTTTGGTGCGTCAGGTGCCACCAAGGTGGCCTTCGTTGCGTGCGGCCCATTGGGCAAGGCGCAGCCGTGAGGTGATGCCGAGTTTGCGGTAGCTGTTGCGCAGGTGGGTTTCGACGGTCCGTGCGCTGAGGAACAGCCGAGTCGCCACGTCCGCATTGGACAGTCCCTGGCCGACGAGCCGGACGACCTCGGCCTCCCGCTTGGTGAGCGGGCCCGCGCTTGTCCCCGTGCGATGGACGATTCCCAGCGAGCGGGCCAGTCGCCGGGCCCGGTCGAGCCATGGTGTGACGCCCGAGGCCTGGAACTGGTCGAGACAGCGCAGGATCAGTTCCCGGTCCGGAGCGAGTTCGGCTGCTTCGAGCGCGGCCTTGGCGGCGAGCAGGCGAGCGCCCATTTTCTCGAACCCACGTGCCGCGTCGAGCAGCAGCGAGGTGTCGCCGTCCAACAGCCCGTCGTGCCGATCGGAGATGGCTGTCAGCATGGGCGCGTCGTGCCTGGTCGCGTGCAGTACCGATTGGACGGCGGCGGCCGACGCGGTGTCCTTCGCGGCGATCGACGCCTCACTGGCGCTGGTCAACCGCAGACAGCCGATGACCTGGTTGCGGAACGTGAAGCCGTCCTGGGTGAACACCGGCGCCTGGTCCGGCTTCCCGGAATGCAGTGCGTGGATCGCCGCCGCGCTGGCCCAGCCGAAGTCCAACGCGTTGTCGCTGACCGACGGCCGTAATCGGGCCAGCGCCATACTCTGCGTCGCCTCGTCCACCCTGCCCAGTTCGGCCAGCAGGTACGCGCGGAACACCCGCATCCGAGCGGTGAGCCGGTAGAGGTGGGTTCGAGTGGCGCCGTCGATGTCCTCGTCGAGCGCCGCCAGCGTCGCGACCACGTCACCGGTGAAGTACTGCACCATGCGCTGCAACAGCCGCATCGTGTACGACACCGACGGCAGGACGAACGCCCCGTCGGCCGCGGACGCCTCAGCCGCCAGCTTCGCGGCGGACGGCAGATCACCCAGCACCAGGCAGACGCCACTGTGGACGCGGTGCGCACCGAACGCCAACTCCGGGATCTCCACCGCGCTCGCGCGGATGTCCTCCTCGGCGACGGTGAGATGCTGGTGCGCGGTGCGGAAATCGTTGTCGAGCAGTGCCACCAGACTGGCGATGGTGCCGTGGACGGCCCGCGACGCCCGGTCCGGGGCGTCCGCGAACGCGTCGAGCAGGCGCTGGTAGGAGCGCCGCGCGAGCGGCAGGGGCAAATGCCGCGAGGACAGCAGGATCCGCATGGTCGCGTAGCCGACATCCGCCTCGCCCCGCAGCCGTGAGATCGCGTCGGCGTGGCCCAGCGCCGCGTCGGCGTTGCCCCGCTCGGACTCCAGCATCGCCAGACGCGGCAGCAGCCGCAGGCGCGCGGTCTCGTCGGCGCCACGAAGCAGCTCGGACCAGATCGCCGCGGCCTGATCCAGGTGCCCCGCGCTCACGTGGGCCGAACCGATCAGGTCCATCAGGTCCGGCACGAACTCCGGCCGCTCGACCTCGGCCAGCGCCGACGCCCGGGTGAGGTAGTCGATCGCCTCGGCGGCGGCGAGCACGCCCAACGCGCGACGGCCCGCCGCGGTGAAGACGTCGATGGCTCGCTGGGCGTCCACGAACTCACCGGCGTCCCGGTAGTGCGGTGCGGAGGCGAGCACGCAGTCCGGCGTGGTGTGGTCGATCGCCACGGCGAGGCGTGCGTGCAGCTGACGGCGTTCGCCCTCGGTGAGCTCGGCGTAGGCGACCTCGGCGTACAGCGGGTGCGAGACGCGATAGGTCAGCTGCCGCCCGATGACGTGCTCGTCGACGATGCCCTGCCGCAGCAGGCTGTGCAGCGCAGGATCCCTGGTCGTCGTACCGATCACCTCGTCGGTCGCCGACGTCCCGGCGACGGCGATCAGGTCGAGCATGGCGCGTTCGGGCTCGTCCAGTGTGTGGAGCCTGCCCAGCACGACATCGCGCACGATGGCAGGCAGCGGGCCGTGACCGGCGACCGCGGCGTGCGGGGCGAGGGCCGTGACGAACAACGGCACCCCTTTGGTCCTCGTGGACATCTCGGCGAGGAGGTCGCGCCCCGGCTGCTCACCGAGCAGGTCGTGCAGCAGGTCCGCCAGATCGGCGCCGGTGAGCGGCCGCAGTGCCAGTTCAGCGCCGTTGCGGCGGACGAGCGCGGCCAGTTCGGTCAGCCGCTGACCCGACTGGGGCGTGCGGCACGTGCCGATCACCACGATCTGACCGGCGGTGGCGCCGTGGCCGAGGTAGTGGACGAGTTCGATAGTGCCGTCGTCGGCCCAGTGCAGGTCGTCGACCACCAGCACAAGCGGTGCGCTGAGCTGCAGCAGCCGCAGGACCGCCTCGAACATGTGGGTCCGGTTGAGCGCGGGATCGCCACCCGGCGCGGGCCTCGGCAGCCGTGGGTCGGTGATCAGCCTGCCGAGGTCGGGCAGCCGCCGCAGGAACTCGGTGCTCGTGTCCGTCGGCAACGACGCGAGATGGGCCCGCAGCGCCGTGACGATCGGCGAGTACGCCAGCCCGGCCTGCAACGGGTCCGCCTGACCGGACAGCACGGCGAAGCCGAGGCGCTGTGCGGCCTCCGACGCATGCCGTGCGAGCCGGGTTTTGCCGATGCCCGCCTCGCCGGAGATCAGCACCAGCCTGCCGGTGCCCGACTCCGCTTCGGCCAGGATCTCGGCCAGCACGGCCGTTTCCTGGTCACGGCCGGTCAGCCGTGGCTCCATCCTTGCCTCGCTCTCCTACCCCGGATGGTCGACAACACAGCCCGCTGTTCGGCGTACCGGCGGTCAGTGGTCCACTATCGGCAGTGACGTCCGAACTCTGAGGAGTGATCATGCGTTACCTGGCGCTGGCTGCCATCGTGCCGTCCGTGTTGCTGGCCGGGAGCACTGGCTCCGCTGCCGAGATCCCATCATTGCGGGTGACCACGGCGTCCTCCACGATCCAGCCCTACACGCCGGACGCGAAAGGCGTGACCTACAACGAGACGCTCGCGCCGTCGGGAGCGACACTGTCCGTGCTGGGAGTCTCGACCCCGCACGGCACAACGGTGCTGTTCACCACGCAGGGCCTGGTGCCCCAGCGGCAGTACGGCGCGCACGTGCACGTCAAGCCGTGCGGGGCCGCGCCCGCCGACTCCGGCCCGCACTTCCAGGACCAGCAGGACCCGGTGCAGCCGTCGGTCGACCCGGCATACGCCAACCCCCGCAACGAGATCTGGCTCGACTTCACGACCGACCGCGGCGGCAACGGCATCGCCGTGGCCAAGGTGCCGTGGGGCTTCGCCGGGCGGCAGGCCTCGTCCGTGGTCGTGCACGAGTCTCACACGCACACCGACCCCGGCCACGCCGGTACGGCAGGTGCCCGGCTGGCGTGCCTCAACGCTGCCTTCTAGACCGGGTCAGTCCGATCTCGGCAAGGAAGTTGGGGCACTGCGTGAAATCCTCGTGATCACAGCGCAGTGCCCCATCGACCAGGGCCAGTGACGCCTGCAGCGCGGCGATCCGCTCGGCCAGGTCAGCCTGGTGGCGGTGCATGATCTGTTTGCGCTGCACCGGATCCGCCGCCGTGATCATCTCGCGGATGTCGTCGAGGCCGAAACCGGCCTCCTTGGCCCGCACGATCACCGCGATCCGGTCGAGGTCACCGTCGGTGTAGCGGCGGCGGTCGCCGTCCCGTCGCGGCTTGAGCAGGCCCATGGACTCCCAGTGCCGCAGTACGTGGGTCGCGAGGCCGAACTGCTCGGCGACCTCGCCGACGCCCAGCGTCTGGCTTGACTTCATGCCGACATTAAGTCCGAGCATGGTCGGCATGTCCACTTCCCTGATCGACATGCTCGACCGCGTCGACGCGTTGCCGCACGCGGTGCGACTGCGTTCCCGCACCTACGAGTTGCTCGCCCTGCCTGACGGCGCACCGGTTGTCGACGTCGGCTGCGGGCCGGGTCGTGCGGTGGCCGAACTGGCCGCGCGCGGCGCGCGCCCCGTCGGTGTCGACGTGGATCCGGAGATGATCGCGGCGGCCAAGGCACGGTGGCCGGAGAACGCGGCGGACTTCCACGTCGGTGACGCCTATGACCTGCCGGTGAGCGACGTGCTGGGCTACCGCGCGGACAAGGTGCTGCACGCGGTGGACGATCCCGCGCGGGCCGTGGCCGAGGCGCGGCGGGTGCTGGCTCCCGGCGGCCGGATCGTCCTGCTCGGCCAGGACTGGGACCTGGTCGCGATCGACTCGGACACCCCGGAGTTCACCCGGCGGATCGTGCACGCACGCGCGGACACGCTGCCCAGCCCGCGAGTCGCCCGCCGCTACCGGAACCTGCTGCTGGACAACGGTTTCCGTGATGTCGCGGTCGAGGTGCACACGGTGGTGCTCGCCGACAAGCAGATGCTGCCGTTCGTCGGCGCCTTCACCGACGACCAGGGCTGGCTCGCCGACCAGGCGGAGCGAGCTCGCACCGGCCGGTTCTTCGCGGCTGTGCCGATGTTCCTGGCCAGCGCCACGAGGTGAGGAACAGACCTGTACTAAGCCTGTCCGTCCACGAGTTCCGCCACGCGCAGCGCCCGCTGCACGGTCAGGCGCTGGCCGCGTTCCCGAGCCACGGTCAGCGCCTCACGGATGTGCGCGCTCGCCTTGTCACGCGCACCCAACGCGAGCTGCGCGTGCGCCAGTTCCGTCAAAGCCTTGGCTTCCAGCAACAACTGGCCGCCCGCGCGGAGCTTGAGCAGTGCCTGGCCGCTGTGGGTGACAGCCAGTTCGGCGTCCCCGGCGCCGCGATACGCACCGGCGAGTCCGATGAGGACGGAAGTCTCGCCGTAGCGGAAGCCGATCTGCCGTGACAGCCGCAGAGCGTCGGTGTACCCGGACACCGCCGAAAGGAAAGATCCCTGTCTACTGTGTACGGTCGCGATCACTTCCAGTGCACCCGCCTCGCCGCGACGGTCGCCGATCTGCGTGCTCAGGGTGATGGCGTTGCCCGCGTGCCCGAGCGCGGAGTCGTACTCGTCGAGGTCACACTGCACCTCCGCGAGGCACACCAGCGCGGTCAGCTCGCCGAACCGCTCGCCGATTTCCCGGCAGTACCGCAGGACCTCGCGTTGCAGTTGCACGGCTTTGCCGAGTTCGCCGAGATGCCAGTACGCGATGCCCAGTCCGTTCATGGCACGGAAGGCCGCCGCCTTGCCGCCGGTCGAACGGCTCACAGCGAGCGACTGCTCATGCCAGTCCAGTGCGGTCGCCGGGTGTCCCGACGACGTGTGCGCCACCCCGATGTAGTTCAGTGCCAGGATCTCCGCGGCGCGATTGCCGGTCCGGCGGCTCGCGTCCAGTGCCTGCCGGTGACAGTCCTCGGCGATTTTCGGGTTGCCCTGCTGCAGGTGGATCCGGCCGAGGTTGTGCAACGCCTGCGCGGCCGCGTCCAGGTCGTGGATCTGTTCGGCGACCGACAGCGCCTGCGTGTGGTAGTCGATCGCACGCTGGTAGTCGCTGAGGTTGAAGCAGATCACGCCAAGCACGTCCAACATCGAGATCTGCGCGGCCGGTTCACCGGACTGCCGTGCGGCCCGCAGCGCGGCCTCGAAACCGGTGAGCGTCTCCCGGGCATGCCCACGCGCCTGCAGGTACCCGCGCAGCACATCGGCCAGACGCCATGCGTACGGCCGCAGCACGGCGTGCCCCGCGGCCCACGTCACGACGGCGACGAGGTTGTAGCGCTCCTCCTCCAGCCACGCCAACGCGGACATCTCGGTGATCACGGCAGGGGACACCTGCGGGGCGGGCAAAGGCAGCCGGGTCGCCGCCGGATACAGCAGGCGGGCCGCGGAGTTCGCCGTGTGCAGGTAGAAATCGGCCAGCCGGGTCAACGCTCCCAGTGAGTCCTCTTCGGGCTCCTGGCTGACCGCGTACTCCCGGATCAGGTCGTGGAACTGGTAGCGCCCGCCGATGTCCCGCTGCAGCAACGCGGCCGCGGCCAACCGGTCAAGCGCTCGGCCGGTGTCCGCCGGGGACTCACCGGCCAGCGCTGCCGCCGCGAGCACACCGATGTCGGGACCCGGTGCGAGGCCGAGCAGACGGAACAGTGACCGGTCGGATTCCGTGAGCCGCACATAGGAATGGTCGAACGCGACCCGCACGGCGCACGCCTCGTCGCCGTCGATCGCGAGTTCGGCCAGTCGCCCGGACTCCGTCATCTCCGTGACGTACTCGGCGATCCGCCGGTGTGGACTGGCCGCGAGGTTGGCACCGGCGATGCGCAACGCGAGCGGCAGCCGGGCACACGCGTGCACCAGCCCCAGCAACGCCTCCGGCTCCGCCTCGGCCCGATCGGTCCCGATCAGACCGGTCAGCACGGCACGCGACTCCACTTCGGTCAGCACGTCCAGCGGCACGTGGTCGGCGCCGGGGCTGACCGCGAGGCCACGCAGGTCGCCGCGGCTGGTGATCAGCACGTGACAGCCCGGCTCGGCGGGCAGCAACGGACGGACCTGCTCGGCAGTGACAGCGTTGTCGAGCACGAGCAGCATCCGCCTGCCGGTCAGCACACTGCGGTACAGCGCCGCCTGGCCTTCCGGATCGGCCGGGATCTCGTCACGGCCGACGCCGAGCGTCCGCAGGAACCGGGTCAGCACCGTCGCGGGAGCCAGCGGCGGATCGGTCGCGTAGCCCTGCAGGTTCACGTACAGCGTGCCGTCCGGGAAACGGCCGCGCAGCTGGTGCGCGACGTGCAGCGTGAACGCGGTCTTGCCGACACCCGGCGGCCCGGACACGACGGTGACCGGCCCCGGCAACTCGGTGAGGCGGGCGACCAGGTCCGCCCGGCCGACGAAACCGCGCAGGGCCGCCGGGAGCTGGTTGATCGGCGCCGTGACCGTGGGCCGCGTGTCCCCGTCCGGGACGGGGCGACCGGCCAGGATCGTGCGATGGGCTCGTTGCAGCCTCGGCCCGGGGTCGATGCCCAGCTCGTCGCGGAACCTCCGGTGCACGGTGCGGTACGTGTCCAGCGCGTCGGCCATCCGGTCGGCGCGGTGCAGCGCCTCGATCAGCTGCACCCAGAACTGCTCGTGCCACGGATGGTCCTTGGTCAGCTGGACCAGCTCGCCGATCACCTCGCGGTGCCTGCCGAGGTCGAGGTGGACCTGGATGCGCCGCTCCTCGGTCCGCAGCCGGTCCTCGGCCAGCTCGGCGACGGCCTCACGCTGCAGCGACTCCGACGGCACGTCGCTGAGCGCCGGGCCACGCCAGCAGGCCAGCGCCTCCTCGAGCCTGGCCAGCTCCTCGGCGAGGTCACCGGACCTGGCCGCCTGGCGCGCCGCCGCGGCCAGCAGTCGGAAGCGCAGCAGGTCCACCTGCTCGGGCCGGACCGTGATCAGGTACCCGTCCGGGCGGGTCTCGATCAGCGAGTCGTCACCGAGCATGCGCCGCAGCCGCATCACGTACAGCTGGATGCTCTTGCGCGCGGTCGGGGGCAGCCGCTCGCCCCACATCCGCTCGCCGAGCTGGTCCATCGACACCGTGGCGTTGGCCTGCAGCAGCAACGTGGCCAGCAGCACTCGCAGCTTGGGACCGTTGACGGCGACGCGGTGGCCGTCGCGGACGACTTCGAGCGGGCCGAGTACCCCGTAACGAAGCACGGTCATGGTCTGCGGACTGTGGCCAGCCACTGCGCCGGTGAGGTGGCCGCGAGTTCCCCGACCTCGCGGGCCTTGGTGCCGTCGACCAGCGCTCGGGCGCGTGCCCAGTGGGCGTCGGCGGCGGACGGGTCGTCGGTGACGGTCGCGGCCGCGAGGTCGCGCAGCGTGCGGGCCTGCCACAGCGGCAGGTCAAGCTCGGCCCACAGGGGCAAAGCCGTGCCGAGCGTCCACGCGGCCTTGGCCAGATCGCCGGAGGCGAGGCTGACCTCGCCGAGCGTGCGGGTCACCAGCGCGACACCGAACCGGTCGTGCCTGCGGGTGCACGTTTCCAGGCACTGCGCCAGAATCTCGGCCGCCCGCGCGTGCTCGCCGGTCCGCAGGAGGGCCTTGGCCAGTGACTGCCGGGCGTAGGTGGCGCCGAGTTCGTCGCCGAGTTCGTCCAGGATGGCCGCTGACTGGGCGGACAGATCCGCCGCGTCGGTGTACTCGCCGACCGCGCGGTGGCAGAGGCTGAGGCCACGCAGCGACATCGCGATGCCACGCCGGTCGCCCGCCTTGCGGTACACCTCGACACAGCGCTGGAACTGGGCCGTGGCCGCGGCGATGTCACCCGTGTCGCGGCTGACCGCGCCGAGCCCGTAGTTCGCGGCCGCGACGACGCCAAGGTGGTCGATCTCCTCGCCGAGGACCGCGGCCGTGCCCAGGTCGATGGCGGCGGCGTCGGTCACGGCGAGCTCACGGTGGACGTTGCCCATGCCGACGAGCGCGGCCGCGAACGTGCTGTCGTCGCCGACCAGTGCGGACAACGTGGCGGACTTGCGGAAATGGGTCAGCGCGGCCGGGAAGTCGTCCTTTTCGGCGTGCAGCTGGCCGAGCCCGGCGAGGGCGACCGCCTGTGCGGTGCGGTCACCGACAGCGCCGGTCACCTCCACCGCGATCTCCTGGGTGCGCTCCCACTCGTCGAACTGGTTGCGCGCGGCGAACGGTGTGGCCAGCAGCGACACCAGCGACACGATGGTGTTGTAGTTGATCCGCAGCTCGTAGGCGCGTTCGACCATGCGCACGACCGCGGCCGACTCGGCCTGCAGCCACTCACCGCGGTCCGCGCGCACGTCCTCGATCAGCGCCGGGTCCACGGTGACCTCCGGCAGCGTCACCGGTCGCACGGCCAGTGTGACCCGGGGCAGGTCGCGGCTGCCCTCGTCGATCAGGGCCATCCACGTGGCCAGCGTGCGGGCCACCGCGGCGGGCATGCCGACGCCGGACTCGTGTTGCTCCGCGCCGAACAGCTGGACCAGGTCGTGCAGCCGGTAGCGGGCGCGGCCGTTCCCGTCGGCGCACGCCACCTCCAGCAGCCGCAGTTCGACCAGGTGCTCGACGATCTGCCTGGCCCGCGCCGGGGACACGTCCAGCAGCGGCGCCACCGGCCACCAGCCGAAGTCCGGCAGGTCGAGCACGGAAAGCAGGTGGAACGCCCGCCGCTGGGTCTCGTCGAGCTCGGCGTAGGTCAGCCCGAGACTGGAGCGGATCGCCAGGTCGTCGACGGTCAGCTCGTCCAGCCTGCGGTGCTCGTCGGACAGCCGCACGACCAGCGACCGCAGCGGCCAGTCCGGATTGGCCACCAGCTTCGCCGCAGCCGCGCGGACGGCCAGTGGCAGGCCGCCGCAGAGTTCGGCGATCTGCTCGGCCGCCGCGCGCTGGCTGGCCACCCGGTCGGCTCCGATGATCCGGCCGAGCAGGTCGACGGCGGCGTCCCTGCCGAGGAAGTCCAACTCGATCGACTCGGCGCCGTCCAGTCCGGTCAGCCGGGATCGGGTGGTGATCACGACGAGGGTGTTGTCGCCGCCGGGCAGCAGGGGCCGCACCTGCTGCTCGTTGTGGGCGTTGTCCAGCAGGATGATCATCTTTCGGTCCGCGGTCACCGAGCGGTACTGCTCGATCCGCTCCAGCGTGTCGACGGGGACGTCCGCCGAGGGCACGCCCAGCGCCTGCAGGAAACGGCCGAGGACCTCGTGCGGGTCGAGCACGTCACGGCCGGTGGCCGCGCGCAGGTCGGCGAACAGCTGGCCGTCGGGGAACTGGCCGGTCAGCTGGTGCGCGGCGTGGATGGCCAGCGCCGACTTGCCCACGCCGCCGAAGCCGGAGACGACCACCGCGCGCTTGCCTGGCCGGGCACCGATCCGCAGGATCGTGGCCACGTCCGCGTCACGCCCGGTGAACTCGCCGACGTCCGGTGGCAGGTTGCGCGGGAGGAGGTTGTCGAGTTCATCGGTGATGCGCACGTCGTCATTCCCCCAAGCACGGACCCAGCGTCGGATTCTCCCACAACTGGACCTTGAGGCAACCGCACGGTAACGGACATTGACACACGACGGACACACACCGATGCTATGAGAGCGCTCTCACGTTGACGAACGAGAAAGCGCAGGTCGGCGCCTGAACAGTACCTGCCCGGTGTCGCCAACGACACCGCCCTGCAGTGGGTGCCGACGCTCCAACCGGGAGAAGACCCTGAGGAGGACAAGCAGGTGCTCGCTCAACGGAAAACACTCGCCGCGCTGGTCGCGGCGGCATCGATCGCCACCGGCGTGATCGCGCCCGCCCCCGCGGCGCAGGCCGTTCCCGCCACGATTCCCCTGCAGATCAAGAACAGCTCCGGCCGAAGTGACGCGGTGTACGTCTACAACCTCGGCACCGAGCTGTCGACCGGACGGCAGGGCTGGGCGGACGTGAACGGCACGTTCCACCCGTGGCCCGCGGGCGGGAACCCGCCGACACCCGCGCCGGACGCGTCCATCGCGGGCCCGGCGAACGGGCAGACCAGGACCATCCGGATGCCGAAGTTCTCCGGCCGGATCTACTTCTCCTACGGCCAGAAGCTGGTGTTCAAGCTGACCACCGGCGGCCTGGTGCAGCCCGCCGTGCAGAACCCCAGCGACCCGAACGTCAACATCCTGTTCAGCTGGTCGGAGTACACGCTCAACGACAGTGGCCTGTGGATCAACAGCACGCAGGTGGACATGTTCACCGCGCCGTACGCCGTCGGCGTGCAGGCGGCGAACGGCCAGGTCCGCACCACCGGCCACCTGAAGCCGGGCGGGTACACGGCGGTGTTCAACGGCCTGCGGTCGCAGGGATGGGGCAACCTGATCCGCAACAACGGCATCCGGGCACTGGCGCCTGGGCACGGCGTCGGAGTGGGTGCGTTGCCCGCCAACGTGATGAGCAACTACATCGACCGCGTCTGGTCGCACTACTCCACCAGGACACTGACCGTGACGCCGTTCGCCAACCAGCCGAACACCAAGTACTTCGGCCGGGTCTCCGGCAACACGATGACGTTCACCAACACCTCCGGCGGCGTCGCCACGTCGTTCCAGAAACCCGACTCCGACAGTGTCTTCGGCTGTTACAAGCTGTTGGACGCGCCGAACGACCAGGTTCGCGGGCCGATCTCACGGACCCTGTGCGCCGGGTACAACCGGTCGACGCTGATCACCAACCCCAACCAGCCGGACGCGAACAACGCGAACTTCTACAAGGACTCCGTGACCAACCACTACGCACGGCTGATCCACGCCCAGATGGTCGACGGCAAGGCGTACGGATTCGCCTTCGACGACGTTGGCGCGCACGAATCCCTTGTGCACGACGGGAACCCGCAGCAGGCATACATGACACTCGACCCGCTGAGCTAGTTGGTAGCGTGAAGCCATGGATCACTGCGCGGAGTGTGGCTTCACGTACGACCTGACCGAATCTCCAGCGGCGGCACGGGCGATCCGTGCCGGTGCCGCCGACATCGCCGGGATCCTGCGAGGCGACACGGATCTGCGCCGCAGGCCGGACACGGGCGTCTGGTCGCCGCTGGAGTACTCGAGTCACGTCCGCGATGTCCTTCTCGTGCAACGGGAACGCGTGTTACTCGCGCAGCGTGTCGACACGCCGGACTGTGCGCCGATGGGCCGTGACGACCGGGTCGAGCGGGAGGGCTACAACGAGCAGGAGCCCGAAGCCGTCGCCCGCCAGGTCATCGACTCCGCGTTGCTGTTCTGCACGGTCCTCGACCGTCTCGACGAGGCGGGCTGGCGACGCAAGCTGGTCTACAACTCTCCTGAGCCGGTGGAGACCACGGTCCAGTGGGTCGCCGTGCACACCGAACACGAGGTGCGCCACCACTTAGCTGACATCCGCCGCCAACTGGCGTGACGCCTCGGTGATCGCTCGCACGGCCTCGCGTGGTTCGTCGGCGCGGAACCGGATCGTGGTCACCGTGCTGTCCTCGACGGACAACGGCTCGGACAGCACAAGCGTCACGTCGGTCTGGTTGCCGATCACAATGCTCAGCGTGTCACCGTCGATCTCGATCGACGGTCCATTGTGGTCCTTGCGGTGCGCCCGCGCGGACGCGACCGAGACGAGCGGGACGCGCAGCTCGGACAACACGCCCGTGCGCAGCACCAGCGTGTCGCCGGTCAGAACGTGCGGCCTGGTCACCATGACCGCGGCCACTCCCAGCACCTGCAGCACCGCGAGGGCGTCGAGCACGTGGATCCACCACCACGGCACGAGCAAGCCGACCACGAACGTCTCCAGTGCGAGCGCCCCTGCCAGCACGAACAGCGTCGGGACCTGGTCACGGGCGTAGCCGATGGCGGTGTCGTGCGGCCCGACGCCTGTCCTGCGGCGCCTGACCCACAGCCAGAGGCTCGCCAGGCCACGCCATTGCGCGAGCAGGATCCGTCTCATGCGCCCACCTGCCGGATCGCCTGGCGGAACACCTCGGCCTGCGCCGGTGCCATCGAGTCGAACACGGCCGTGCTGAACGAGTGCTCCATGTCCACCTTCGCGGTGACGAGCCCGGCGGGAATCCCCTTGGCGATCACGGCGGCCAGTGGGGAGATGCGCGGGTCGTCGACGGCGGCGTCGGCCAGGTCCTCCAGTTGCCGGGCCACGTCCTGGCTGAGCGCGTACGCCGCCGGGTCGCCGACCTGGGCACGCAGTGCGGAGACGATCTCCGCGCTGTCCGGTGCCATGTCCAGCAACGCGAACAGCTCACGCTCCAACGCGCCGATCGTGGTGCCCGTGGCGGGCAGTTCGGCCAGCAGACCGGCCACCTCCGGCGAGATCGTGGCGTCATGGAGGTGGTCGGCCTGGTCGATCACCACGGCGAGCCGGGCGCGGCGCGCACGGATGGCCGCTTCCTGGCGGGCCAGGTCGGCGTCCAGTGCGAGGAGCATGTCCCGCAGGTCACGGCTGTCGCCAGTGTCGCCACTGTCGCTGTCGGCCAGTGCGTCCCGCACCTCGTCCAGGCTCAGCCCCAACTCGGTCAGCCTGCGGATCCGGGCGAGCAGGATGACGTCGCGCAGCCCGTACTCGCGGTAGCCGTTCGGGCGACGCTCGGGCTCGGCCAGCAGGCCGCGGTGGTGGTAGTGCCGGATCGCCCGGGTGGAGAGTCCGACGAGCTCAGCGAGTTCCCCGATACGCATGTCCACAGTAAAAACCTTGACGCGACGGCAAGGTCAAGTCGGCGGGAACGCGGTAGGGTGTGCCATCCATACACCAGCGTCGGTGGTGGGGAGCCCATGGGGATGTGGCGCAAGGCCAAGGTGGCCCGGCCGGACAATGATCTGGCCCGCAGGCTGGCGGCCTTGATCGATCTGGTCGACGAGGGCATCAGGGCACAGCCCAACGCCGAGGAGACCATCGCCGAGTGCTGCAGGCCCGGTGCGCCGCCAGCCGACGTGGCCCGCCGTGGCGGTCGGATCGTCAGCGAGTACGCCCGGCTGCATCTGCTGGCCGTCGACCTGGGCTGCGAGCCCGGCTCGCTGCAGGAACGAGTCGCCGAGTTGCTGCTCTGCCACGCGACGACCGTCGAAAGCTGCATCAAGCTCGCGTTCTCGAAGTTCTGGAGCCCGGACGCCCCGCGTAACGGCCACTCCCACACCGGTCTCGGCGACCACGCCAGGACGTTGCGGGATGCCCGTGTCGCGCTGCGGATGTGGCTTGAGGATCTGCGCTGTGGCTGACCGTGCTCACGACCGCGCGGGGCTCACGACCGCGCGGGGTGGCCGAGGAAGTCCGCCGTGATCGCGGTCCACTCCTGGATCTGCGGCACCGATGCCGCGATGTGCAGCCGCGAGCCGGGGATCAGCTCGTGCAGCCGTTCGGCTGTGGCGGGCGGGTGCAGCGGGTCGGTCGTCCAGGTCATGATCAGTGTCGGCAGCCGCAGGTCGGCCACGAGTTCCTGGGGCGGGAGGTCGGACTGGCCGATCCCGCGCAGCACGGCGGGCAGCAGGTCGTCGGGGACCTGTGGGGTCAGGTCGAACTTGGGGTAGTCGGCGAAGATCGGCAGCGGGTCGGCGGCCGCCCACGCCGCGCGCCACGCCGGTCCGCCGAGCCGTTCGACCTCGTCGGCGGTGTCGGAGTACCACTGACGTGCCGTGACCGGCACCTCCTCCCACGCCACCGGTGGGATGATCAGCACGAGGCTGCTGAACCGTTCCGGAGACATGACCGCCGCGTGCAGTGCTGTCGCGGCGCCCCACGACGAGCCGGTGAAGTCGATCGGCTCGGTCACACCGGCCTCGTCGAGCAGGCCGAGCAGGTCCAGTCCGACGTTGGCGAAGCCGTAGTCGGTGTCCACCGGGCGGCCGGTGGACCCGCCATGGCCGCGCTGGTCGTACGTGAGCAGGCTGCGCCCAGTCGACAGTGTGTCGAAATCGAACAATCCCATTCGCCGCACCGCGTCCCGGCTGAGGAACACCCCGTGGGCGTAGCCGAGCGGCTTGCCGCTGCCGGTGTACTGGTAGGCGATAGTGGCGCCGTCGCGGGTGAACCTGCGGTCGTCGGACATCGGCTTCCTCCCTCGATACCCGGTGGTGGTATGCGGGAAACATACGGGTAGGGGGTATCTAGGTCAAGCGGGCCGCCCAGTCCCGGCGAACTTGGCGCCAAGTGGATATCCACCGGGCCGGACGCTGGATATCGTTCGGTGTGCCGGTGGACAACGGGGGGCACCGGCACACCTACTCGTGTGGCTGGGGGACGAGTGCTGCGCATCCATTTCACCGCTGAGGACCTGGTCAGGATCAGAGTCCGCGCCGAACCGCACCCATTGTGGGAAGTACTGCTGAGCATCCACCTGCTGCAGACGGCGGACGGTTCGCTGATGTTCGACGCCTGGCGGCGTCGGGCACGGGCGTCGCTGCGCCCGTCGGTGGGCGTCCTGGCCGCGCTCGCCCGGCCGAAGGGCTACTCGCCGGACTTCCTCACGCCCACAGTGGACAGCGCGGACCTGGACACGGCGCTGGACAGCGTGCTCAGCACCGGGAGAACCGAGCTGCGCGGCGACATCGGGCGGCTGGCGGCCGAGACGACGCTGCCGACGTGGGTGGTCGGCATCGCTGACGGCGACGTCGACACCATGCGCCAGCTGGGAACCAGCATCAGCCGTTACCACGAGGACGTGCTGCAGCCGCACTGGCAGACGATTCGCTCGCACATTCGCGCCGACCGTGACAAACGCGCGCACCTGGCCGTGGACTGCGGGATCGAGACGATGCTGACGATGCTGCACCCGGCGATGCGGTGGCACGCGCCCGTGCTGGAGGTGGAGTACCCGGTCGACCGCGACATCCACCTCGGCGGACGCGGCCTTGTCCTGGTGCCGTCGTTCTTCTGCTGGCGCACGCCCATCTGCCTCGCCGACCCGGACCGCACGCAGATCCTGGTGTATCCCGTCGAGCGGGAACTCGGCTGGTGTGGACCGGCCGACGGGCAACACTCCGCGCCACGGCCGGAGTCGCTGAGCGCGTTGCTCGGCCGGACGAGGGCGTCGGTGTTGCGTGCGATCGCCGAGGCGCCCAGGGTGAACACCTCCGAACTGGCCAGGGCGATCGGTATCTCCATCGCGGGAGCCTCACAGCACACCACGATCCTCCGCGACGCGGGCCTGGTGGTCACACACCGGTCGAACGGGGCCGCGGTGCACAAACTGTCCTCACGCGGGGTGAATCTGCTCGCCGCGAGCTGAATTCCGGAGGAAACCCGCGTTCGAGTTCCGCTGTCACCCACAGGCTTCCCGAGTGGTCGTCGTGGTAACGGTTCCATACCCCCTGTTGTGCTCGGTAAACCACTCGCATCAGTGGTCTTCTTCTCGCTGTGCGTGGCGGATTCCCGTCGCTGGGCGGTCGGTCGCACGGGATTCGGTTTGCGGGTGTTCGGGACCCGGTGGACCGTGGAGTTCCCAACGTTGTCCTTTATAGACACGGAAGGTGAAACCATGCGACCGCAGGAACTCGTGGGCACCGAGGTGTACGACACGCAGGGGGAGCGCGTCGGCAAAGTCGCGACGGTGTACCTCAGCGACGAATCGAGGCAGCCGGAGTGGGTCACGGTCCACACCGGTCTGTTCGGGCACAAGGAGAGCTTCGTCCCGCTTGCCGGTGCGCAGTCGGCGACCGACGGGCTGCACGTCAACTGGGGCAAGGACAAGATCAAGGAAGCCCCGCGGATCGACGCGGACGGCAGGCTTTCCGCACAGGAGAGCATGAACCTCTACGACTACTACGGAATCCCCGTGCAGCGCGGCGACGACGGCATGCGCGGCCAGCAAGGCATGCAGGGCCAGCAGGGCCAGCAGGGTATGCAGGGTATGCAGGGCCAGCAAGCCAAACAGGGCCAGCGCGGCAAGCACGGCCACGAGGGCGACCAGGTGATGACCCGGTCCGAGGAACAGCTGAAGGTCGGCACCCAGCGCGTCGAGACCGGCCGGGTCCGCCTGCGCAAGCACGTGGTGACCGAGGAGCAGCAGGTCACCGTGCCGGTGTCGCACGAGGAGGTCCGGATCGAACGCGAGCCGGTCGATCCCCGCAACGCAGGCAAGAGCAAGATCGGCGAGGAGGAGCAGGAAGTCGTCCTGCACGCCGAGAAGCCCGTGGTCGCCAAGGAGTCCGTGCCGGTCGAGCAGGTCAGGATGCGCACCGAGGACGTGACTGAGCAGCAGCAGGTCCGCGACAAGGTCCGCAAGGAACGCATCGACGTGGACCGCCCGAAGGAATGACCAAGCGCCGTGTCCACCTTTCCGGCACCCCGTGTCCACCATTGCGGCACTGTGAAATCGCAGTGCGGGCACATCGGCCACCGGCTGGCCGATGTGCCAGGGGAATTTCATGGTGCCGGAAAGGTGGACACACGGTGCTGGCAAGGTGGACACGGCTGATGGCTTATTGCCAAATACTTGCTGTTAGGTTTCGATGGCCGTATGCGAACGGTCGTCGGCTTTGTCCTGCTGGGTGCGCTGGCGGTGGCGGGATGTTCGGTTCCCCGGGAGGGACCGGCCGGGCCACCGGGGATCGTGATCGGCGCGGGCCAGGAACCGGACAACCTCAACCCGATCCTCGGGTACGCGCCGGACGGAGCGTCCAAGGTCTTCGACGGCCTGGTGGACAGGGACGCGCGGCTCGCGTTGACACCGCGCCTGGCGCAACGGCTGCCTGAGGCCTCGCCGGACGGCCTGACCTGGACGGCGACGCTGCGCCAAGGCGTCAAGTTCTCCGACGGTTCACCGTTGACCGCGCGAGACGTGGTGTTCACCTACACGTCACTGCTCGACCCGAAGGTCAACTCGACGATCGCGTCCCGGTACGACGCGGTGGCCGAGGTCACCGCACCCGACGACAACACGGTCGTCTTCCGGCTCAAGTACGCCTATTCGCCGTTCGCCCAGTACCTGACGCTCGGGATCGTGCCGCGCAAGGCGTTCGACGGCATGGACATCAACGCGGCGCCGTTCAACACCGCGCCGATCGGCACCGGGCCGTACACCGTGAGCCAGTGGCGCAAGGGCGACCGGATGGTGCTCAAGGCCAACGACGGCCACTGGGACAAGGCACCGGCGATCAAGACCGTCACATTCGTCTACGTCACCGACGACAACGCCAGGGCGACCCGGATGGCCTCCGGCGAGTTCGACGCGACCGTCCTGCCACCGAGACTGGCCGGGACCTACACCGGCAAGGCGGGCTACCGCCTGGTGCGCAACCCGTCCGCGGACTACCGGGGGCTGGGTATCCCGTCGGCTCTGCCGTTCACCGCCGAGCCCAAGGTACGCGTGGCGATCAACACCGGCATCAACCGGCAGGCGATGATCGACACCATCCTCGCCGGTGCCGGAAAGCCCGCCGCCACACCGATCTCACCGTATCTCGACGAGTGGTACGACTCCGGAGCCACGTTCGAGTTCGACGCGGCCAAGGCCGGTGCGCTGCTCGACGAAGCCGGATGGCGTGCCGGACCGGACGGCAAGCGCGCCAAGGACGGACAGCCCGCACGGCTGCCGATCCTCTACCCGGCAGAGGATTCGCTGCGCAAGGACCTCGCGCTGGCCGTCGGCAGCGACCTGGCCAAGCTGGGGATCGACGCGCCGGTCGAGTCGACCACGTTCGAGCTGATCCTCAAGCGGCAGAAGGAAGCCGCGGCCATCTGGGGCGGCGGCGACCCGTACGACCCGGACACCGCGTCCTACACGCTGCTGCACTCGCGCTACAGTGGACAACCAGGCTACGTCAACATGACGCTTTACCACAACTCCCAGGTCGACACAGCGCTGGACACCGCACGCAAGAGCCTCGATCCCGTGGTGCGCAAGCAGTCCTACCGTGACTTCCAGCAGGCCTTCGTGGCCGATCCGGGTTGGGCGTTCCTCGTCTTCCTCGATCACACCTACGTCATGCGCGACAAGTGGAACGGGATCCAGGAACAGGTCGAGCCGCACGACCACGGCATGGTCCACGCCGTCTGGTGGAACCTCGAGCACTGGTCGCCGAAGTGAGCCGTGGCGTCGGCAGACTTGTGCTGCGGCGCCTCGCGTTCGCCGTGCCGGTGCTGCTGATCGTCAGCTTCGGCCTGTTCTTGCTGGCGAAGGCGTCGCCGTTCGATCCCGTCGAGCGGTACTTCGGCGTCCGGATCGTCGGCGCGGATCCCGAACGGATCGCCCAGATCCGGGAGAACTGGGGCGTCGACAAGCCGGTGCTCGACCAGTACGCGGCCTGGCTCGGGCACGCGGTCACGGGCGACTTCGGCGACTCGGTGTCGTTGCAGCAGCCCGTTTCCCAGGTGATCGGCGACCGGCTCGGCTGGTCGACGCTGCTGCTGGCGCTCAGCTTCACGCTGGCGTTGCTGCTGGGCCTCGCGCTGGGCACGCTGGCCGCGTGGCGGCAGGGCGGCTGGCTGGACCGCGTGATCACCTCCGGGTCGTACGTGCTGGAGGCGGCGCCGGTGTTCTGGCTGGGCCTCGGGGCGTTGTTCCTGTTCGCCCAGCAGTTGCGGTGGTTACCGGGCGGCGGGCTCACCGACGCCGACCAAGCGCTCGATCTCGGCCAGGTGGTGCGGCACCTGGTGCTGCCCGCCGGGGTGCTGGCGATCTCCCAGACGCCGTGGTTCGCCTTGTTCGTCCGGCAGAACCTGCTGGAAGCGCTGACACAGGACTATGTCATCGGCGCGCGGGCCCGAGGCCTGCCCGACCGGACCGTGGTGTTGGGACACGCCCTGCGGACGTCCCTGTTGCCGTTCCTGACCCTGCTCGGCGCGCGACTGCCCGAACTGATCAGTGGAGCGCTGCTGGTGGAGACGGTGTTCTCGTGGCCAGGGATCGCGAAGGCCACTGTGGACGCGGCACTGAACGTCGACTTCGCGCTGCTCGGCGCCCTCACCCTGCTCGCCACGGCCGCGGTCCTGCTGGGAAACCTGGTCGCGGACGTGCTGTACGCGCTGGCCGATCCGAGGGTGGGATTCGATGGCTGACACATCGTGGCGCCGGGTCGCGCGGTCACGGATCGCCGTCGCCGCCACGCCGAGATCACCGAAAACCCGGCTGCTGTCGTCGGCGATCATCCTCGGTGTGCTGGCCGTGGCGGTGATCGTGGTGCCGCTCGTGGTCAACCTGAACCAGCAGTTCGTGGACCTCGCGGCGGCCAACCGCCCGCCGGGCCTCACACACCCGTTCGGCACCGACGAACTGGGCCGGGACGTGCTGCTGCGCACCGTCTACGGCCTGCGTGTGTCGTTGCTCGTCGGGATCGTGGCCGCGGTCGTGTCGACGTTGCTCGGCACGCTCGTCGGTGTGCTCGCCGGTGCGGCGGGCGGCTGGGTGGACCGGCTGCTGATGCGGCTGGTCGACGTCGTCGCGTCGGTGCCGCATCTGCTGCTGGGTGTGGTGATCGTGGCCGTCATGGGCCCGAGCCTGACCTCCGTGGTCATCTCGATCGCGCTCACACACTGGCTCTCGTCGGCGCGGATCGTGCGCTCGGAGATCCTTTCCCTGCGGGGCAGGCCGTTCGTCGACGCCGCGATCGTGGGCGGGTCGTCCCGGCTGCGTGTGATGACCAGGCACCTGTTGCCCAACGTGGCCCCGCAGGTGCTGCTGGCCACCACGTTGATGGTCCCGCACGCGGTGTGGCACGAGACAGCGTTGTCGTTCCTCGGTCTGGGCATGCCACCGCACATGGCCAGTATCGGCAACATGATCAACGACGCCAGGCGGTCGCTGCTGACCGGTGGCTGGTGGATGTCGCTGGCACCGGGCCTGGTCCTGGTGATCGCGACACTGGCGATCTCGGGGCTGAGCGGGGTGTGGCGGGATCGGCTCAACCCACGACGCCGATCGGAGCTGACATGGTGACCCTCACTGTCGACGACGTGTCCGTCCGGTTCACGCTCCCGGACGCGGTCGTCGCGGCGGTCAGCGACGTGTCCTTCACCATCGCCCCAGGCGAATGCCTCGCACTGGTCGGCGAAAGCGGCTGTGGCAAGTCGGTTCTGGCGAGTGCTTTGCTTGGCTTCCTGCCGGGCAACGCGGAAGTCGCGGGCAGTGCCATGCTCGGGTCGCTGGACCTGTTGACTGCGGCCGACGAGGTGCTCAGCCGGGACGTGCGCGGCAGGCAGATCGGCCTGGTGCCACAAAGCCCGGCGGCCCATCTCACGCCGGTCCGCACCGCGCGTTCACAACTGGAGGAGGCACTGCGGTTCCTGCATCCAGTCGAGTCGCGCCCGACCGCTGACGCGGTCGCCGCACGGGCCGGTCTCGCCCCGGCTGATCTGGACCGCTACCCGCATCAGCTGTCCGGTGGGATGGCGCAACGCGTGGCGACGGCACTGGCGCTGGCCGGTGATCCGTGGCTGATCATCGCCGACGAACCGACCACCGGCCTGGACCGGGCGCTGGTGGACGCCCTGGTCGCCGAACTGCGCCTGCTCGTCACCGACGGCCGCGCGGTCCTGCTGATCACCCACGATCTCGCGGCGGCCCGCCGCGTGGCCGACCGGATCGCCGTGATGTACGCGGGACGCCTGGTCGAGATCGGCCCAGCGACAGAAGTCCTGGACACGCCACGGCATCCCTACGCCCGCGGCCTGGTCGACTCGTTGCCGGACCGCGCGTTCACCCCGATCCCCGGCCTGCCACCCCTGCTCACCGACCTGCCACCGGGCTGCGCGTTCTCGCCGCGCTGCGACCGCGTCGCCGACGAGTGCACGGACCGTCCACAGTTGACCGAGCAGCACGGCCACGCCGTCGCCTGCCACCGACCATGCTGACCGCACGGGGAATCACCGCCGGGTACCACCCTCGGCGCCCGGTGATCACCGACGTCGACCTGACCATAGAGCCAGGAGCGACGATCGGCCTCGCCGGACCGAGCGGCAGCGGAAAGTCCACCTTGGCCAGAGTGCTGTCATTGCTGCACAAGCCGTTCAGCGGAACCGTCAGCATCGACGGAGCGGTGGTGACCGGCTTCCGTCATGGCGCGCCACGACAGCACCGGATCCGGATCGGTGTGCTGTTCCAGCAACCCAGGCTGTCGGTCGACCCACGGCTGACGTTGCGCCAGGTGATCGCCGAACCGTCCCGCGCCAACAGCCACCCCACACGAGTCGACGAGCTGGCCGGACTGGTGGCGCTCACCGAGGACCTGCTGGGCCGACGAGCGCACGAGGTCAGCGACGGCCAACTGCAACGCGCCTGCCTGGCACGTGCTTTGGCTCTGCGCCCGGCATATCTGGTGTGCGACGAGATGACGACCATGCTGGACGCGTCCACAACCGCGGCACTGGTCGCGGTGATCCGCGACTACCAAAGCGAAACCGGGGCGGGTGTGCTCGCGATCTCCCACGACCTGCCCCTGCTGGAACGCTGGACCGACACAGTAAAAACCCTCGTGAGTGTTTAGTCCGGCTAGAACCGGCCGAAACACTCACGAGGGTCTTTCTGGGTCAGCAGCTGCTCAGCGAGCGTTGTAGTTGGGCGCCTCAACGGTCATCGTGACGTCGTGTGGGTGGCTTTCCTTCAGGCCCGCCGCGGTGATCCGGATCAGCTGCGCGTCCTGCAGCTCCGCGACGCTGTGCGAGCCGGTGTAGCCCATCGCGGCACGCAGCCCGCCGACAAGCTGGTGCACCACGTTCTTCAACGGGCCACGGAACGGCGTGCGGCCCTCGATGCCCTCGGGCACAAGCTTGTCCTCGGCGAGCACGTCATCCTGGGAGTAGCGGTCCTTGGAGTACGACTTGGCCTCGCCACGCGACTGCATCGCGCCCAGCGATCCCATCCCGCGATAGGTCTTGTACTGCTGGCCGTTGACCAGGACCAGCTCACCGGGGGACTCGGCGGTCCCGGCGAGCAGGCTGCCGATCATCACCGAGCTGGCACCGGCGGCGATGGCTTTGGCGATGTCACCCGAGTACTGGATGCCGCCGTCGCCGATCACCGGCACACCAGCGGGACGGCACGCCTGAGCCGCCTCGTAGATCGCGGTGATCTGCGGGACGCCGACACCGGCGACGACGCGCGTGGTGCAGATGGAGCCGGGGCCGACGCCGACCTTCACGCCGTCCGCGCCCGCGTCCACGAGCGCCTGGGCGCCCGCGCGGGTCGCGACGTTGCCGCCGACGATGTCCACGGTGTCGCCGAGTTCCTTCTTCAGGCGGGCGACGGTCTCGGTCACGTTGCGCTGATGGCCGTGCGCGGTGTCCACCATGATCACGTCGACGCCCGCGTCCGCCAACGCCATCGCGCGCTTGATGCCGTCCTCACCGACGCCCACCGCGGCGCCGCACAGCAGCCTGCCGTCCGGGTCCTTGGTCGACAGCGGGTACTGCTCGGTCTTGACGAAGTCCTTCACGGTGATCAGGCCGTGGAGTTTGCCGTCCGCGTCCACGATCGGCAGCTTCTCCACCTTGTAGCGGCGCAGCAGCCCCAGCGCGACGTCGGCGGAGACGCCCACCTGCGCGGTGATCAGCGGGCCCTGCGTCATCACCTCGTGCACCGGGCGGGTGTGGTCCACCTCGAAGCGCATGTCGCGGTTGGTGATGATGCCGATCAGCTTGTTGTGCTCGTCGGTGACCGGCAGACCGGAGATCCGGTAGCGGGCGCACATCGCGTCCACCTCGGCCAGCGTCGCGTCGGCGGAGCACGTCACCGGATCCGTGACCATCCCGGCTTCGGAGCGCTTCACCGTCTCGGCCTGCCTGGCCTGCTCCTCGATCGAAAGGTTGCGCTGCAGGATGCCGATGCCGCCCTGGCGGGCCATGGCGATCGCCATCCGTGCCTCGGTCACGGTGTCCATCGCCGCGGACAGCAGCGGGACACGCAGTCGGATGTTGCGCGAGACCTGAGTCGAGGTGTCGACTCCGCTCGGCACAACGTCGGATTCGGCTGGCAGTAGCAGAACGTCGTCGAAGGTGAGCCCAAGTGTGGTGAACTTGGCCGGCGCAGCGTCGAAATCGCTGGTCATGGAGCTTTGACGCCTTTCTCAGGACGGTGACCCCCATCTTATCCGCCACACAGAGCCACCAAAGAGGCGTCACGGCTTCCAGTGGCGGGCACCACGCTGCAAACCGATCATTCCGGACACGAGCCGCATCTGCTCCACGTCCCGGATGTCGGCGTGCACGAGCCGGGGTGAGCAGATCAGCACGGCCAACGCCTGCGCACGCGACAGCGCCACGTTCAGCCGGTTGCGCGACAGCAGGAAATCCAGGCCGCGCGGCAGGTCCACCGCGGCCGACGACGTCATTGTGACGAGCACCACCGGAGCTTCCTGGCCCTGGAACTTGTCCACCGTGCCGACTCTGGCCTCGGTGAACCCGGCGTCGTCCAGTGCCCGGCGCACCACCCTGACCTGGAGGTTGTACGGCGCCACCACGAGGATGTCCGCGTCGGTCAACGGCCGCGAGCCCGAACCGTCGACCCAGGCACGGCCGACGAGCGACGTGACCGCGGCCACCACGGCCTCGGCCTCCTCCGGCGAGCTCGTGAGGTTGTGGCTGTGATCGACATAGTGCGCGTACAGGCCAGGCTCCATGCCCTCGACGCGCCTGCTCTCGGTGGTCGGGTGCGCGTGCAGCAGCCCCGCGTAGGACAGGCGGGACACCGGGTCGCACACGCCGGGGTGCATGCGCCTGGTCTGGTCCATGAAATAGCCGAGGTCCGGCGGGATCACGTCGGCGTCACCGAGCAGGTGCCCCAACGCGGACGCGTCCGCCCCGGCCGGGTGCGTGCCCTGCACGACCTGCGGAAGCTGCTGCGGATCGCCGAGCAGCACCAGGTTGCGGGTGCACGTGGACACGGCCAGCGCGTCGGCCAGCGCGAACTGCCCGGCCTCGTCGATGATCAGCACGTCGAAGCGTTGCTCTCGGATGGCGGCGTTGGCGAACGTCCACGCCGTGCCGCCGACCAGGTGCCCGCTGCCCTGGTCGGAACGCCAGCGCACCAAGGAGTTGTTGTCCTTGGGCTGGTCCCACTCGCAGTCCTTGGCAGGCATGCCCTTGGCGCGTTTCGCGCACGGAATCGGCACACCGAGGTCACGTCCGGCGGCCAGCGCGGAGCTGAGCACGTTCTCCACGGCCTTGTGGCTGTTGGAGGTGACCGCGACCGACTTGCCCTTGCGGACCAGGTGCGCGATCAACCGCCCGGCCAGGTACGTCTTCCCGGCGCCGGGCGGCCCCTGCACGGCCAGCGTCGAGCCGTCCAGCGCGTCCACCGCGCGGATCACCGTGGCGACCAGGTCCTCGCCCTGCGGCAGGTCACCGCGGATGGTCTGCGGCGGCAACCGGCGCAGCAGGTCGAGACCGGGGTGCGCGGGCAGCATCGGCAGGATCCCGACGACGCCCTCGGCCAGCGAGTACACCGCCTCGTCCTTGGGCTGCGGCTTCACCGGGTCGCCGGGCAGCACCGCGATCGGGACGTCACGCGAGGTCTCGTCCGGTTTCGAGCTTTCCTCCAGCGTGATCGTCTCGGCGCTCGACTCGACGACCTTCGCGTTGCGCGTCCAGTTCACCGGTGTCCCCGCATAGAGCACGCGGACCTGCTCGTTCGTGTCGAATGGGTGCGGCCGGTCGGGATCGCACCGGGCGTGCAGGAGGCGTTTGGCGTTGCGCACCCGGCCCTTGGGCTCAGTCCAGTCCTCGGCCCGCACGGACACCGGGACGGTGCAGGCAGTGTCGGATTCCAGGTCTGACAGCGGCGCGCCGACCTGGCGGAAGAAGTCCCACCACGCCGGGTTGGTCTCGCGTCGGTGATAGCCGACCGCGGCCGCCAGCAGGGCCCGTGCCTGCTCGTCCTCCGTTGCCTGCGCCGGGTCCTCGGGCAGGTCGGCCAGCAGCGGGTCGACCACGGCGGCGATCCGGGCCGCGCGTTCGGCCCGGCGCTCCGCGGCCTCGGCCTCGGCGGTCTCGTTGATCAGCACGTCGAGTTCCGACTCGTCCGGCCGGTGCGGCTCGATCCCGGCCTCGGCGCGGACCTGCAACAGGAACCGGTACAGCCGGTTCGTGGACACGCAGTCGTACTCGTTGTAGTCCTTGATCCCGTCGAGCACCGCCTCGGCTTCGCCGATGTCGTCGGCCGCCAGCAGCGTCAGGTACTCCTCGTACGCCTCGATGCTGGACACGGCGTTGACCACGTCACCGTCACGCTTGTCCGGCATGTACAGCGGTTCGAGGTACTTGATGGAATACGACCGCTGCGATACCCGGAGTCCTTTGCGCACCACGGCGTACAGGTCGACCAACGAGCCTGTCCGCAGGAGCGTGTCCACGGTCTCCTCGCGAGTGCCGTGCAACGCCGCCAAGCGCTTGAGCGCGTTCACCTCGTAGGGCGCGTAGTGGTAGATGTGCGAGCCCGGGTGCGTGACTGTGCGCTCCAGCGCGAAGTCCACGAAATCCTCGAACGCGCGCTTCTCCTGCGCGCGGGTGTGCGCCCAGAACGGCCGGAACTCCTCCGTGCCCTCACCGGTGACCGTCACCGCGCCGAACAGGTACTCCAATCCCTGGCCCGCCAACGCGAACGGGTCGCCTTCCATGTCGAAGAACACGTCACCGGCGCACGGCCGCGGCAAAGCGGCGAGCACTTCGGCCGACAGCACCTCGTAGGCCACCTTGCCGACCGGGTCGTCGGGGGTGCGGGAGTCGTCCTGGATGACCTGGATGGCGGCTTGCGAGCGCAGGCCGTGGAACGTGGTGGCCGACATGGTGGACGGCCGGTCCATGGCGGTCGCGTTGGCGAGGTCGTCAATGGTCGACATGCCCGCGGCGACGAGCTTGCGCCGCTGGTCAGCCCGAATGTTGGCGACCAGCGACAGGTCACGGTCGCCTTCCCGTCCGGACGCGCAGTGCGTGCTGAACTTGCACGTCGCGCATGCGGCGCGCTCGTCCGCCCACAACTGCGCGGGAAGCTGCGCCGGTCGGGCCAGCCGCTCGGCCAGTCGTGCCCGCAGATCCTGCACCAGCGGCAGGAAATCGCTGACACGGTAGGAATGCGTCGACCCGTCCCCCAGGACCAGGTGCATGTCCGGGCCTGTCGGATAGCCCGCCTCCCGCAGCGCGGCGGCGTACGTGGTCAGCTGCAGTACGGCTGACGGCTTGGCGTGCCGGGTGAGCTTGGTGTCGTGCGGCTCGTACCCGCCGTTGGCGTCCCGGATCAGGAAGTCCGCGCGTCCGTAGAACGAACCGTCGAAGAAGACCGCCTGGTAGATCACGGCCGCGCCGGACTCGATCGCCTGCCGGGTCTGCTCGGCGGCCCGCGCGAGCGCTTCCGGCTGCGGCGCGGGCAAATCGACCTTGACAACCTCGTGCCTGGCCTCCAGCCGCTCCAGCGTCGCCTGCTCGTGCGCCAGCCCATGCTTGGCGACCAGGAGGTTCTGCGGATCCTGCGGCTGCGGCGCGCCATCGACACGCATCGCCAGTGCGTGCTGGAGAACGCTGCGGTGCTCACATTCCAGCAGGTCGACAAGGTCTCCCGGAGAGATCACCAGACCAGTCGGAGTGACAAGCACCGACGCAGTATTACGCCATTAGTGGTCAAAACCCGGGAACATCGGCCCCGCGAGTCGCGCAGGATCCCGACAAGTCGGGAGGTCGGCCGTGTGTAGCGGGAGGTCGGCCGTGTGTAGATGGTGTGTGCAGGGCATGCGGCCTGCGCGCAAAGCGGAGGGGTGTGGTTCGTGCGCGCGAATGCGCAGGGGTGTGGTTCGTGGGGTGTCCCTCCCGTATGGCCTGGGCGTAGCCATACCACGGCGTGTCGGGAGGTCGGCCTACGAAACTGGCGTGCCCAGCGCGAGGCGATACCGACCTCCCGGCACGTCGTGGTTTCCTTTGGCAGGACATACGGGAGGGGCGCCCCGCGCCCCCCACTCGACCCGGGAAGTCACGTGGGTTGAGCGAACGGGCGTGAGAGACGAAGGGGTCTTTGTGTCCCCTCTTGGAGGCCTGCCCGCCGGCGAGGCATCTCTTTTTTCTTTTGCGACAAGAAAAAAGAAGGTCCTCGCCGGACGGCAGGCCGCCGAGAGGGAAACCAACCCGTGGTCTGTCCACCCGGTTGGCTGTGCTCACGTGATTTCCTGTGCCTGGAAAAAGAGGGCGTGGTCGGTTCCCTCCCGTATGACCTGCCGGAGGAAACCACGGCGTGCCGGGAGGTCGGTATCGCCTGCGCTGCGGGTCGGTTTGCGTAGGCCGACCTCCCGACACGCCGTGGTATGGCTGCGCCCAGGCCATACGGGAGGAAACCAACCACGAACCCCACCCATGCGCTATGCGCGCAAGGCCGCTTACGCGCAAGGCCGCTTGCGTGCGAGGCTTCTCGCTCACTCGCTCACTCGCTCACTCGCTCACTCGCTCGCGTGCAAGGCCTCTTGCTCACGCGTGCGCTTACGGGCGAGGCCTCTTGCCCGCTCGCGCGCACGCCGCTTGGCTGCTTGCCCGCAAGCCCTTCTGTCCGCTTGCCCTCTTGTGCTTGCTTTGGCGCGCAAAGGAAAACTCCCGGTGAGAAGGGTTCACCGGGAGTGGGGTGGTTGCGCTTGTCAGCGCAGGATGTCGCAGAACCCCGGCAGGGCCCGTGTGATGTCGAAGCTGCCGTCCAGCAGTTCGCGGATCGGGTGCGGTCCGGCGGCGAACAGGATCTTGCCGGTCTGGCCGTCGAGCACGATCGGGCCCCGGTCGACCAGGTGTTGCTCGCCGCGGCGCACGGTCACCGACGTGCCGGTGATGTAGATCCGCTGGCGTTGACCGGTTTCCGCGTCGAACGTGGACGTCTGCACGAAGTCGACCGGGCTGTCGGGCAAGGTCAGGCCGGTCACCGTGTTGCGGACGGTGTTGTCCTCGGTGACGTGCTGGACCAGTTTGACCCGGCGGCCCTTGTCGTCGAAGAAAGTCCAGTTCACCGAGTGCAGGTCGATGTTCCACTCGACGCCGTAGTCGCCGCAGGCGGCCGCGTCGGCCACCACGCGCTGCACGTCGGTCTCGGTTCTGGTTGGCGGTGTCCTGGACTGGTCCGCTGAGACAGAAGTGGCGGCGGTGACAAGGGCCACCGCCGCCAGCGCTGTGAGAAGTAAGCCCCGCATGGAAAACGAGGCTATCCGCTATGTCCAGACCTGCTGCGGGATCCGGTCGAGGATGTCGCACCGCAGGTCCAGCGCGGCTGAGAGCGGCCCCGGATCGCGGTGGTCGGGAACGATGTCACCGATCACCTCCAACTGCTGTCCGCGCAGCCAGAATCCCTGGAACGTGCGCGAGTCGGTCAGCAGGAAGTCGATCAGCTGCGGCGACAGCACATCCCGGGCGAACTGCTCGTTCTCCGCGGTCACCTGGTAGCGGGCATCGAACTCCTGGTGCCCGATCCGCAGGTCGCCCATGCCCAACGCGCCGCCGACGCTGCTTTGCAGCCTCGGCACCGACCGCACGTCCAGCGTCGGCCGCGGCGCCGGGGTCCGCACCCAGATCGCGTGTTCGTCATGCATGCTGCCTGGGCCGTTGATGTCCGTCGGATCCTTGATGTAGAACCGCGCGGAGAGGAACGGCCTGCCGCGGTGCTGTCCGGTGACCACCTCGTGCGCTCGCACGGCGCTCGGTTGCCGGTCGAAGCCGATCACCGTTGCGGACAGCGGGGCGTACTGCTGGACCTCGTCGAACACCTGGTTGTAGTTGTCCTCGCGCTCCTCGTACCGCCAGCCGCGCCTGGGCGCTTCCTCGTTCAGGCGGTTGAGGACGCCTTCGACGGACTCCTTGTAGTCCTTGCGCAGCCAGATCATCATCCACGTCAGCAGGCCGCCGACCACGATGAGCCCACCGACGACGATCGCGATGATCGCTGGCCCGCTCAACGGCGCATGCCCTGGTAGATGTCGAAACCGTCCTCATGGTCGTCGTATCCGGGCCGGGTCGACGCGGGCGCCTGCCGCAGCACCTGCACCCCGGGATCGGGCGTCGGCTTGTCACCGAACGTCCGCTCCTCCTCCGACAACACCCGGTCAAGGAGTTCCGACCCGCCCAGCCCGCGTCGGACCACCTCGGCCTGCGACCGTGCCGCGTCCGCCTGCGCCCTGGCGATGGTGTGCATCACCGTCTTGGACAACAGGTCGGGCGTCGCGGTCTTGAACGAGTCGGTGAACGTGATCGACTGGACCGAACCACCGGCACCGGCCACGACCGTCACCATGCCGTCCGGTGACGTCGCCGTTCCGTCGACCGTCTTCAGTTCCTCGGCCATCTGCTGGTACGCCTCGGCGCGCTGCCGGTTGTCGGCGGCGGCCTGGTCGATCGCCTGGATCCGCTGCGCGAGGCGTTGCGACCACTCCTCGCTCATCGGTACCCCCCGCTGGTGTTCTGTGCCCGCTGGTCCGGCCGGACAGTGCCGATGAACTGCTGGAAGTCGCTGATCACGCGCTCGAACTCGTCGGAGTCCGCCGTCAGCACGAGGTGCAGCACAGCCTGCTGCTCCGGGTTGCGCACGTCCTGCATGCCGAGGAAGACCTGGAGCTGGGCGACGTCCATCTGCCTGCCGTTGGCCACGATCAGCATCCGGATCGCCTGGGTCAGCCCCGGGTTGTCCGCCGTGCCGACCTCGCTGCGTTTGCCCACCTTCATCTGCGCGACCTCGGTCTGCAGCTTGGCGATTGCCTCGTCGGCGATCTGGCCGAGCGGCACGTCCGGCCTGACCTCGCCGGAGATCGTGATGTTCGACGTGAACCCGTTGACGGCCGGTGGTTTCAGCGCGACGAACGCGACGTTGGGCGAACCGACCTCATCCGGCGGGGCGGCCCGCCAGCCGTCCGGCAGCGAGAACTCGATCGGCACCGGGATCGTGGTTGCCATACCGTTGAATCTCCATCCGTTCTACTACAGTCCGAAGAAGTCCTTGACGCCGCCGGCGGCCTTGCTGACGCCCTCGTCGATCGCCTTGCCCGCGCTGCTGATGCCGTCGCCGACGGAACCGGCCACATCGGACACCGTATCGACGACCGCGCCGGGGTCGACCGACACGTCGAAGCCGACCTTGCCGCCGACGCCGAGCCCGATCCCGAACGATCCGCCGACGTGGAACTTCCCGTCGTTACCCATACCCAGTTGGGCGTCGGCTTCAACCCCCGCGCCTGCCCAGGCCTCACCGTGCACACCGGCACCGACACCGCCGACCTCGGCGCCGATCTCGCCTTCGGCCCGCGCACCGGCGAACGCACCGGCGCTGACGTCCGCGCCGCCCCAGCCGATGTTGGCCTCAGCCTCGGCCTTCGCGCCGACGAACACCTCGCCCTTGCCGGAAACGCTGGCGTGGTCGCCCCACTTGACCTCGCCCTCGGCCCCCGCCTTGGCCAGGTACGCCTCGGCACTGGCACCGGCGGTCAGCCCGTCAGGGCCCCACTTGGCGTGCGCCTCGGCACCAGCGCCGAGCACGTCGACGCTGGCCTTGCCAGTGCCGGAGAAGGTGCCGTTGTCGAACTTGCCCTCGGCCTCCGCGCCCCAGACCTTGGCCTCGGCCTGGGCCTTCCACTCGCCCTCGGGGATCTCGATGCCCAGTTCCTTGAGCGCGCCCGTCATCAGGCCGCCGAGCATGTCGCCCATGCCGCTCTGGTTCTGGCTGCCGAACTCGCGGTTGTAGCTCTTGCCGCCCGGCCCCTTGTGCCAGCCCGGCTTGTTCGGGTTGTGGCCGTCGACGCCGAACCCGCGCTCCTGGCCGACCTGCTTGGAGTACTTGCCTTCCCCGTCGTCCTGCATGCCGAACATCGAGGCGATCGTGCCGCCGGTCTCCGCCAGCTTGTCGCGGGCGTTCTGCAGGACGGTCTGCGCGTCGTGGAACGCGGCCGCGGCCGGGTCGGTGAACTGGGTGACGACGCCGCCGTTCTGCGCGGCGGTCAGCGCGTCCGCGGCGGCGGCGCGGGACGCTGCCATCGCCTCGGTGTACATCTCGATCGCCCGCTGGGCCTCGCCCTGCGCCCACGTCAGCGTGTCGCCGAAGTCGGCGAGCGCCTGGCCGCCCAGCCCCATGTTCTCGACCGCGTCCATCCACTTGGGTGGTTCCTGGCCGAACATGTCGAGGAAGCTGTTCGCGGCCTGGCCGGTCCACTCGACCACGTCGACCGAACCGAGGTCACGGCCGACCGAGCCGACCTGTTTGACGTTCTCCACCAGCGCCTTGATGTCGGAGGAGATCGCCTCGGGTACCCCGGGGACGAGTGCCCTGGGGTCCATCGTCTGTCCGAGTTCGGCAGCCATCAGAACACCATCCGTCCGGGTCCGGTCGGGCCGGCGCCCGGAGCTGACTCAGTGCCACCGCCGGGGTCGAGCCGCCCGGAGATGTTGGGGACGATGCCGATCGCGCCGCCGGTGAGACCACTGTCCCCGCCGCCGTCGAAGAGGTCACCGACCTTGCCGAGGACGTCGCCGACCCCGGTTTCCTTTTCCAAGTACTTCCCGGCCGCGGTGATCAGGTTGTCGCCATGACCATCGGCCTTCGTTTTCAGGTCATCGACATGTTTCTTCATGTCCTCGATGAACACGCCCCAGCCCTGCTGAACGCCCGGATGACCGTAGTCACCGCTCGGCGGCTGCCAGACAGCACTGGCGACTGCGCCTACCACGTCCCCGATCTTGTTCGCGGCGCTGCGCAACTCCTCAGGAACTATCCCAAACCCGTTGGGCATGACGGCTTTCACCCCAGTCGAATCGAACGCCCCGTGCGATCGCTCCGACGCACACCGCCTGGCCGCGGTTCCATCGAAGTTCTCACCCGTTTGAGGTGTTGTACCAGACCAGGATGCACCTTGATGGGGCGAACGGCCGCTTGAAAGCCGCCAAATGGCGGCTGACCTGCTGGTTTCAGGAGAGGATTAACCGTCTGTACACGTATGGGACCGGTGGCGTATCGACCGTCGGCCGGGTCCGCGCAGGTCGTCGATGAGCTCGGGGAGGACCAGTTCCTCTTCGACCTGGACACCGCGCCGTTCCATCGCCGAGCGAAGGTCACTGTCCCAGGTGGCGCTGACCGGCCGACCGGTCAGTGTTGCCCCGGTTGTGTCCACCGCCTGGTACGCGCGGGCGTCGAACCGCCACGGCCGCCACGGCAGCCGTTCTCGCAGGGTGTTGCCGATCCGTATGCCGCCCCAGTCGAAGTCGCCGTGGTAGGCGAAGCGGGCGCCGCCCGCCGCGAGCAGTTCGAGTAGTCGCCACACAGCGACGGACGGCTGACCGTTCACACACACCATCGGAGGGCAGGCGACCCCGAGTTCGTCCGCCGCCGACGCGAGCACGATCGGGTTCTCACACATCCAGACCAGACCGTCGCCGACCCCGAGATCGATGTCGTCCCGAGTCAGCTGCCGCAACGTCAGCACGCACGGCTCGCCGTCCTCGCTGGCCATGGCGAGCATCCGGCCGGTCGTGGTCCCTGACCCGCCGCGGAGCCCGAGGCACAGCACGGACGACGACAGCTCGTCCAGGTGCACGCCCACGGCCGCCCACACGGCACGCCGTTCGGCCGCCGAGTTGTCACCGCCCGGCACCGCACCGGCGAGAACCCTGGCCGCCGACAGGACGACGGTCGTCAATGGACGCCCAGCATCCAGGTTGTGCGCGTTGCCGGTGGTCTCCACGGCCAGCCTGCCGAGCGCGACACCACCCGACGGCAGCCGTTCGAGAACCACAGTCGCGGACGTGACCAGTGCCGACGCCGTCACAGGATCGCGTGCGAGCCTGCGCACGATCCCCGTGGCATCGAGCCAGGCACGCCACGGCGCCAGTTCCGGACGTCGCGCGACCAGGTCGTCCAGCGGCGCCAGGACAGCCGCCCACGCAGCGATCTCGTCCGCACGCCTCGGCACAGCCCCGACCAACGACACGACAGCGCCGACCAGCCCATCCGGCGCGGCGCCACTGCGGCGCAGAACGTCGTCCACGTCGTCGAGCGACACCGTCAATGACGTTCCGGCGCCCGCGCGCCTGCCGAGCAGCCGCTCGATGGCACGCCGCTGATCATGCGTCGGTGACGCGAGCGTGACAGTCCCGGTCAACGGCTTCCCACTTGCCAGCCGTTTGCGCAGGCGGTCAAGCAGCCACTCGGTGTCCGAGGTACCGAGCAGCCTGTGCAGGCGATCGTGGTCGTCGGTCATCGAACCGGGTACGGCCGATCGGCGCGCACACGTTCACGCCCGTCCCACCGCCACGGTGTCACCAGCACGGCGTCGATGCCGTCCCGACGCGCGAGCTGGGCGATGGCCAGGCCGGGGACCTGGGGGTAGCACCCCCACTCGCGTTCACTCGTCATCACGACGTCAAGGTCGAACGAGGCCAGCAGGCCGAGGCACTTCGCACGTGAGTCGTCGTCGACGCCCGCGAACGCCTCGTCGAGGGCGATCAACCGCGGGGCGTGCGGATTGCCCGACGAGGAGTAGAACGATGAGGCGGCGGCGAACAGTGGAACCGAGGCTGCCAGCACTCGCTCACCACCGGAGGCCGGACCCGTCGCCGGGCGCCACTGCCCGTCCTGGTGGCGCTGGATCACGAATTCGTGCCACGACCTGTAGTCCAGTGCTCGGGTCAGCTGCTCCACCCAGCCGCCCGAGCGGTCCTCGGAGTGTTCCCGGTTGATCTGCTCCTGGAGGAACTCTCCGACCGTCTGGCGGTCCGCGAGGCTCCACGCGTCGGCGGTCTGCCGCAGTAGCCGGTCCCGCACCCGATCGAGCCCCTCGGGAGCGGTGCGAGCGGTCCGCCACTGCAGGCGCAGCCGCATGCCGGTCGAGGTCGGGCGCTCGGCGAGGTCGGCGTTGATCGCCCGGACCTGGTCCTCGGCGTTGACGATCAGTTCCTGCAGCGTCCCGGCCACCTCGTTGATCAGGTGGTTCTCCAGTATCTCGCGCTCCTTCGCGGACAGCAGCGCCTTGCGCTGTCCGGTTTCCTCCGCCAGCGCGGACACCAGCGTGGGAATGTCCTGCGAACGTGCCTGGAACACGACGTCGACGACGATGATTCCGTCTCGCACGACCATCCCGACGGAATGTCCGTGCGCGGACAGCGCGTCGGTGAGCAGTTTGTGTTCACTCGAGACGCGTTGCTGGATCAGTTCCCATGGCCGGTCGGCGTCGTCGACACTGTCCAGTGCCGTGTTGATGGCACGGGCCAGCGCGACCGCCGGATTGGGCGCCCACTCAGTCGTGGGATCGGGGACGTCCAGCTCGGGAAGAGCTGTGGCGAGCAGGCCGGTCCGGGCGAAGGCACGCAGCTGGGCGATGGCCTGGTCTCGCTCGGCCGCCGCGATCGAGATCGAGTCACGCAGCTCCTCGCGGCGCCCCTCAGCCCTGCCGCGTTTCTCGATCGCGATCCGTTCCGTGTCGCGTGCCTGCTTCTCCCTCCGGTCGCGCTCGTCCAGTTCGGCAGCGACCGCGTCGAGCTTCCGGTACAGCTCCTCGACACCCGCGCCCGCGGTCTCGACAAGGACCCGGTGCCGCTCGGTAGCGACCTCGGCTTCGACGCGTGCGCTGGTCGCGACCTCCAGTGCCTGCTCACGTTCTTCCACAGCGGTCAACAGTTCCTGTTGTGCGTCAGCGAGATTCTGCTGTGCTCGCCGCAGAGCCCTGGCAGCGGGCCACAACGCGGCCAGCGCCACCCGGTAGTCGCCGATCGCGGCCCGCACGACGGCGAGTTCGTCCGGATCGGACGGCAGGCCGACATCACCAGCGAACTCGGTCACCGCACCGTGCATGCTGTCCGACGCCTTGGTCCGTTCGTCAACCAGGACAACGGCATCGCCCAGCCGCCTGTCGATGCGCCGTTTCGCGTCGTGCTCGCTCGCGAGCTTGACGTGCGCTTCCCGAAGATGGCTGTCCTTCGGCTGTTTCCGGTGCTCAGCGGCCAGCGCGTCCCGGTCGGCGACCAGCCGTGTCATGGCATCGGCGAGTTCGGCAATGCGCTGGCCCAGCAGAGCCAGCTCGTCGTGCAGCCGCTCGACGCGGGCACGGCGTGCGGCCTCACGGGCACCTTCACCGATGTAACCGGCCGACTCCTTGTGCCACGAGCCGTGCAGGACGCCGTTGGCGAACCGGCCGTCGACCGCTACCCACGTCGCTGAACCCGGTCCCAGCCCGATCGCCAGCAGGACCGAGGTGACCGTGTCGTCCGTGAGCGCGCCTGCCGCGGGGTCTGCCCGGTCGACCGCGGGGGTGAGAACGGCGGTGAGCCCGCCCGCCGGTGCGGTGTCGCCGGGCACGACGACGACATCACCGGTCGTGGCACGCAACTGTCCGTCCGGGCTGACCCAGGCGTCCAGGATCCCGGCGGCTTCCAGCGCAGCTTCCAGGCCCGCGCGGTGCTCGTCGGCCACCCCGTCGACGAAGTCGACAACCTTCCACAATGGAGCACCAGGACGATCGTCGCGTACCCCTTGGTCGCGCGTGTGCGGGAGTGGCGGAGCGTCGTGCCCGCCCGCCTCCAGCCGTTCGATCTCCTCGACGACGGCCGTCCGTTCGGTCTCGGCCTGGCGTTGCCCGGCTTCGATCGCCGCCTGCCTGCGGCCGAGTTCGTTCGTCGCCCGCATGACTGCTTCGTCGATGGCCGCCCCGGCGGGGTTGGCCCCGTCGAGCGTCTCCACCCACCCGTCCAGTGCGGCGAGCACATCGTCCATATCGGACACCGCGAGCCGGGTCGACTCGGCGAGGAAAGTCCGGTAGGCGGCGACGAGTTCGGTGCCGCGCTCAACCGTCACGCGGTCCGCGTCAGCGATCCGGTCGGCTGCGGCCTGCTGCTCGGCGGTGATCCGATCCACGTCCGCCCGCGCCGACCTCAGGTCGTTCTCGGCTTTGACCGCCGCATCGAGCAGCTCCTGCAGACGCCCCACTGCCTTGCTCTGCCGTTCGACGAGCGCGGCACCCGCCCGCTCATCGGCGTTGGCGACGACCACGGCATGGCCATCGGCGACACGCGCGGCCGCCGCGGCATGTCCCGCCGCGTTTCGGTCGCGTTCATAGGCTTCCGCGTCGACCTCGGCGGCCTCGCGGGCCTGCGTCACCTGCTTCTCTCGCCGCTGCGCGGTGCCCACGGCTGACGCGTGTACCAGTTGCCTGGATTCCGCGAACTTCCGCAACTTCTCGGCATCCGCCCCTGCTTGCTTGAGCGCTTCGGCGTCGCGCATCTCGGGGCTGTCCTGCAGGGCGGTCCGCCTGGCTTCCAGGTGAACGCGTGCGTCGGCCAGTTCGCCCAGCAGCCGCTGCGACTCTTCCAGTGCCCGCGTGGCCTCGTCGTGCGCGTTGTCCGCCTCGCCCATGTCCCGGCCGAGTTGTTCATAGCGGCTGTGGGTCTGCCGGGGCGCTGCGGCACGGCGTTTGGCCGCGACTCGGGCGTAGCGTCGGTAATGGGTGAGGAACGCTTCCGCCGCCGACCTCGCCTCGTCGAGACCGCGCAACGCCTCGCGCTCCTCGTCGAGACCGCGGAACGCTTCGGCCACTGTGGTGACCAGCGCGGGGTCGAGCGGCGGAAGCGCCTCGGTGAGCGCGCGGGACAGCAGTTTCTCGTCCGGCTTCTTGGACAGTTGCGGTTGCCGCAGTTGGATCAGGAGGTTGACGAGCGCCTCGTAGCGGTGTGCGCCCAGCCCGAACAACGCCTCGTCCACCGCGCGCCGGTACTCGGTGGCCGTGTCGTACACCGTTCCGTGCCCGTCGAGCGAATCCTTGAGCTTCTCCCTGCTCAGTGCCACCTTGGTCGGGCCGACCAGTGACAGGTCGTGGCCGACGCGCCTGTCGGTCACGAAGAACCAGTGCCGCGCGATCCCGCGCCCGGCAACGGCTTTCATACCGCAGCCGATCGTCCGGTACTCGGTGCCGCCGTCGGGAAGGGCCCTGCCGAACTCCAGCCACGTGTAGCCGAGACGCTCGTTGTGCGGATGCTTCCCGCCGAGCAGCAGGTTCCACTCCATCCGCTTGTTGCGGTCACCGTCCGGTTCGACGCGGTGCGCCGACAGTTCCCCGTCGAGCAGGAACGGCAGCGTCAGAGCGAGCACTTTGGACTTGCCCGTCCCGTTGTTGCCGCGCAGCAACAACCGGCCGTCGTGGAAGTGGAACTCCTCCACGTCGTAGTAGAACAGGTCGACAAGACCGGCGCGCAGCGGCTGCCATCGATCTCGATGCGGGACCGGTGACGTCACTTCGCCTTCCTTTCCCGGATGACGGGCGCGGCCACCTTGTACCGGCCGATCGCGGGACGTGCCCGCACTGTGTCATCGGCGGAGGTTTCGACCAGCCGAAGCGCCCGCAGTTTGGCCAGCGCGATGGTCAACAGTTCGGCGTCCGCGCCCGGCTCGGTGACACCTCGGCGCCAGAAGGACTTGTGCTCCTGCGCCATCTTCCGGACGTACGCGCGCAGAGCGTCAAGCTGCACAGGCCCATCCTGCGTCGCAAGGTGTTCGGCGACGAGCAACGTGACGTGGCCGTCGGTGCGCTGTTCGGGCATCCACACGTCGGTCAGTTCGTCCTCCGGGTCGACCATCGCGATGCCTTCGGCGCGCACCTCGGTGACCAGGCCGGTGGCGTCCTCGATGCGTTTCGTGATGGCATAGCGTTGTCCCGTGAGGTATGCGCGCTCGTCGTCGGTCAACTCGTCGTAGTAGACAACAGGATCATCGAGCAGCCGACGGGTGAGGCGATGGCGCAACGCGCGGTTGCGCAGGTCGTCGGTATCGGCGACCGCCTCGTGGGCCAACTCGTCCAGCCGGTCCGCGAGGTCGTCCGCCGCGATGGTCGAAGGGCCGCGGCTTCCGGTCAGCATTGCCGCCAGCACTCGGCGCCGCACGTCGTACAACACGTCCCCGCTGTCACTGAGGTACGCGTCCTCGTCCCCGGCGACTTTCTCCAGCACGCCCCACATGAGCAACAGGCGCACCGCGGCGACCAGGTCCGACCGTTCGTCGCGTTTGCCGAGGGTGAAGGACATCCCGGCTGCGGTGAGTTCGGGTTCGCTCGCCGCGGCCAGCACACCCTCGGCGAGGCGGCCGAGCGTGATCTGCGCGTCGGCGCGTTCCAGTACGGCCAAAGCCAGGCACAGCAACACATATCGCCTGCGCCCGAAAGGCGGCTTGCCCTTGCCGTCGGTGGCCGCGTGCGTGTCGTCGGCCGTGGTCGGAGCGATCTTGAACAGCCGTGCGGACTCGGCGTTGACCACGAGTCGCCAGCCGGTCTCGGCGGACAGCCAGTTCTGCAGGTGCGTGGCGTGCCGCCGGACCAGCCGCAGGACCTCGTCGTCGGCGCCCGCGGTCAGCAGCGGTCTCGTCAGGATCGCCCGCATCGCTTTGCGCTGCTGGGCAAGGGTTTCGTCGGCGAACGCGGTCACGCGATGGCCTGCGTCCGTCGCTCGGCGGCGAGGTCGACGATCTCGATGATGTGCTCGGGTCCGTGCAGCACTCCGTCCTCGGTCTGCACACTGACAGTGCCGCCGTCGTGGACGACGCTCATCCGGATCTCCATGGTCCCGTCACTCGTGGTTGTCCGTACGTCGGTGTCGCCCGGCGCGCGGGCCGACAGCGCGTCCCCGAGCAGGCCGAGGAAAAGCCGGAACGCCCGCGTGTCCAACGTGCCGAGCTGGGACAACCTGATCGGGCCTGGCGTGACCAGTCGTCGGCGCGCCTCGCCGACCTGCTCGGACTCCAGCGCGGCCTGTTCTGCGAGGTATTGCCGTTGCGCGGCACGGTCCACGACCCGGTTGGGCTGACCGCGCCGCTCGTAGGATCCTGTCCGGCGCAACTGCGGGCTGATCTGTACGCCCGGGGCGAGCGACCATGGTGTGCTCGGCGCGGGTTGTTCCGCGTCCCAGGCGGCGATGGTTTCCCGGTCCACCGTGAGATGTCGTGCGGAATGCAGGCCGAAAGCGGTTCGCCACAACCGATGGGCGGCGGCGTCGTCGGGGGCTTCGGCGAACCACCGCGCCAGCGTCCGGAAATCCGCCGAACGGTCGGAACGGCCGGAGCGTCGTTCGTTGAGCGTGGCCACGGTGTCGATGAGCTGCGTGATCGCGATGACGGCGGCACCACGCAGCAACCTGGCCTGCGAGAGATGACGGGAGTCGGCCGAGACGAACCAGTCGTGCAGGCCCCGCCACCGGTTGCGCCACGAAGCAACGCCTGCCTCGACGGCGGTCGCGTGTGCGTCCGGCGCTGCGTCCGCGGCCTCGCGCATGGCAGCGATGGTGAGCAAGTGCTCCACGTCCGCCTGTGCCATCCTGCCGAGCAGAGTGGCGATCTCGGCGCCCCGGTTGGCCAGGTCCGCGATGAACCTGTCGATGTAGTCGATCAACTGTTGCTTGTAGGCGATGAACGCGTCCATGTCGCCGTCGGCGAAGTCGATCACCCGTCGCAGCGAGGCCATGAACGCCTGTGCGTTGTCGGCAAGTCCGGTGAACCGTTCGGCAAGCGCGAGCAACAGCAGATGCACTTTGGCCGGGTCCGGGTCGGCCGCGCCTGCCATCTCGGCGAGCGCTCGCAACTGCCCGGCAATGTCCTCCAACGCGACCGACTGAAGAGAACCCCGCCGCCCCAACGCCTCGTCGTAGACGGCAAGCGCCTCCTCAGCCGCCTGACCGGCCGCCGTGAGCTGGTACAGGTAACGCGCCCGGTGGAAGTCCGCGACGCTCGTCACCCGGCTCGTGTCCGGGTCGGCACGCAGATTGCCCCACTCGACCAGTTGCTGCAGCGAGCCCGCGATCGCCTCGACGTCACCTGCCCGCCCAAGCTCACCCGCGATGTCCTCGGGCCGCATGTGAACGATGAAACGGTCTCTCGCCCGCGTGAACGTCAGCAGCACATCCCGGTACAACGCCGCGTTCCGCGCGCTCAGGTGCGCGAACGGCTGCGGCCCAGTGCTCTCCTCGCCTGCCATCACCTCGATTATCCCGCTGCTGTCCCCGAGCCTCGCACCGCCTCCACTTCGATCGCGGTGCGCAGCTGCCGAGCGCCCTCGGCAGCGAGGTCACGGAGCCGTTCCAGGCTCTCCACATCGAAGAACTCAAGCGTGATCAGCTCGTCGCCGAACAGAATCGAGACTGCCTGGTCGTCTGGCCTGCGCATGGACAGGACCATCGGCACATCGTCGGAAACTCCCGCGGCCGCGAACATCAACATGACGCCTCCTTGATCGGCGCGCCTCCAGTGTGTGGCGCTCATGAGCGGTTAGGATCGCACTCCGCCAACACCGCGAGAACAGCGGGCTGACCCAGAAAGAAGCAAGCAGGCGAACCGGCATCGCGGCCAACCGGCTCTACCACTTCGAAGTGATGCGCAGCGTGCCCCCGGACGAAGACCTGGTCCGACTGCTGGAGCTGTACGAGGCGGCGGAGGACACGGACGAGCTGTTGGCCATCCTCCCGGTCGCCCGCAAACGAACACCCAGCGAAGCCGCAGCGACCGATCCCGAGCAGTTCAATCTCTACATCGGCTTGGAAGCCGGAGCCACCCAGATCGAGTCCTACGACGCGCTGGTGCTGATGGGCTTGGTTCAGACCGCCGATTACGCCGACGCTATTCTGCGCGGCGCTATCCAACACTTTCCCGAGGCCGAAGTCCGGCGCCGCCTGCGGTTGCGCAAGCGGCGCCAGGAGTTGCTCACCGTCGAGTCACCGACAAATCTGTGGCTTGTGGTATCGCAGCAGGTGCTTGAGGTACAGGTCGGAGGGCCGGACATCATGCGGGGCCAGCTCGCTCACCTGCTGGACGTCGCGAAGCTGCCCAACGTCGTGCTGCAGGTGATCCCACGGGACGTCGTGCCCTACTCAGCGCTGCACGGCCCGTTTACCATGATGACGTTCCCGATTCCGGATGACGCTGGTCTGGTGTACGTCGAGACGCGGGTGCGTGGTCTGTTCTTCGAACAGCCCGACGAGCTTCAGGAGTACCGGCAGGTGATGAACCACCTCCGAGTCCAGGCCAGGCCGCCGAAGGAATCCTGTCGGCTGATCGACCAGATCAGGAAGGGAATCCGAAGACCACTAGCAGCGGCTTCACCGAGGCGACGTGGCGGAAGTCCAGTCGCTCCGCCGACGTTGGCCAATGCGTCGAGTTAGCCCGCACCGAGGCCGGTTTCGGCGTCCGGGATTCAAAGAACGCCACCGGCCCGGTGCTCACACTGACCGCCGAGCAGGGACTCGCGTTCCTCCGCTCCGTCAAAAGCGCCCGCCTCAGTTGATGTCTTGAGTGTTCGCTTCGCGAAACCGTTGGCTGAGAGTGGGAGTGACCGGTAGGACGCGAGGCAGTGGCGGTTGGGCGTACCAGTCAGCCTTGTACTTGCGGAGCAGGGCCTCACCGTCGCGTCCCCAGGAGAAGCGGGGCTTCTTCAGCAGCTTCTGGAAAAGGCGGCTGGCGGCGTCGGGGCCATATTCGGCGACCAGACGTCGGATCGGGACAGGGCCGACGCCTTCGCCGCGGAGGTAGCCGGAAATGACCTCACGGTAGCGTCGCCGCACGATGAGGGCGGGGTCGGCGAAGGCTTGGCGGGCAGCGGCGTAGTCGACGTAGAAGCCCAGGCCGTCTTCGGCGTCGTAGATCAACGCGACGGTCTCGGCCGTGGTCAACTTCTCAGGGAACGGTGGCAGGTCCGGCTCGGTCCACGGCCCCGCCTTGCTTCCGGCTTGCTCGTAGGCGTGGCGGTAGGAGGCCATCTGGGTCTCGTACACCTTCGCGCCGGGGATGACGATCAGGTCACTGCCGTGCAGGTCGATAAAGGCCTGGCGATGCTCTTCCTGTATCCGGCGGGCCTGGGCGAGCTTCTCGGGGTTACGGAAAACCCGTGCCGGGTGGTTCATGACGAGCGCGGGGATACCGGCCAGGACCTGGTCGGCCTCGTCAGCGGGGTAGGCCAGCGGTGTCCCGCTGATCATCCAGTCGTCGCCGACGGGGACGATCCCGCCGATCATGATCGTCCCGGGAGCCAGGGCTTTGACGCCTTCCGGCCCCATGTTGGAGCGCACCCGATAGGTGAGTTCATCGATATGGTTGACAGCGACGAACCCGTCCTCGCCATGGGGTTGACCGATCTCGAACACGCCCTGTACGTAGTCGAGCCAGCCCAACAGCAGCGTCTTGTCCTCCTCCGACAGGTCAGTGCGCTCGGCCACGAAACGCTCCACGACCCCGCCGCCTGTGGGTCGATGGTTGAACAGGAAATCCTCGATGACGGTGGCGAGCATGGCCTCATCGGTGACGACTCCGCCGGGAAAGGAGTCCAGGATCCGTTCGGTCAGCGCGCTGCCGAAACGGTCGGACAACGCAAAGCTCACCAGTTCGCCCTTGAGGTCTCCGGCCCGCTCCATCTGGTCCACTCGTCTTCTCCCATCCCGGCTCTCGTGTGCAGCATGCAGGTTACTGACAGGAGGGAACCGGCATCGCCGCAGTCCGACACCGGTTCGTGCGTCGAGTTGGCCCGGTACTCACATTGACTGCCGAGCAGAGACTCGCGTGCCTCCGCGCGGCCAAGAGCGGCTGCTGGAACGACTGCTCACCACTCACTAGGGTTCTGATGTGGATCAGATCCCGGGCCAGTGGGCCGCGGTGGTGGAGCAGAGCCAGTCCGGTCAGGCCGCGTACGTGTGGGCGCTGGGCCCGATCCAGGTGGCGGACAGTCGGGACCATGCCAGGGCCGTCGCGGCCGAGCTGGCCAGGACCTACCGCCCGACCCACCCGCGGCGGCTGCGGCGTCGGACGGTGTTCCGCCATGACGACGACTCCTTGTTCGTCATCCTGGAGGGCGCGACCAGCAGGTATCACCTGCGGGTGAGCGTGGTCCAGGTGGTCGCCGACCTCGACGCCGAAGGCAGGCGTTTCGTGGGCTGAACGAAGCTGGTCAGCCGTTGGCCTGGTTGATGACGGCGGCGCGGTCGCTGAGCACGCGCGCCTTCGCGTTCTCGATGTGCTGGCGCATCGCGGCTGAAGCCGAGTCCGGATCGCCCGCGACCAAAGCGGCGTGCACCGCGCGGTGCTCCTCAGCCGCCAGCCCGGGAGCGCCCCGTGCCGAGCCGAGTGTGGCGAAGAAGCGGAACCGCTGCACCTGCCCGCCGAGTGACTTGTACGCCGTCTCCAGGAACGGGTTGTCGGCCTGCCTGGCGATCAGCACGTGGAAGCGTTCGTCGGCTTTCCAGTAGTCGCTGAACACCGTGCTGTCCAGTGTGGCCAGCATGTCGACCGCCTTGAGGACTTCGTCGAGGAACTCCGGGGTGGTGCGCCGTGCTGCCTCGTAGGTCATCGCCGGTTCCAGTACCAGCCGCGCGTCCATCAGTTTGATCAGCTCGAACTCGGTGAGCAGGGGAGCGACGCGGTAGCCCTTCAGTGCCTCGCGGCGCACCAGGCCGGTGTGTTCGAGCCTGGCGAGGGCTTCGCGCAGGGGTGTCTGGCTGACGTCGAGCTCACGGGACAGTGCGCCGATGTTCACCGGTTCGCCCGCGGTCCACCTGCCGTCGGTGAACTGGCCGAGCAGGACCTCGTACATCTGGTCGGCAAGCGGCTGCCGCCGTGGGGACGTCATGCAACCCTCCTTCGTCGCCCCGAAGATATCCGGCTCACCTGGGCATCCTTGCGGCAACCGAAACTATAGTATTGACATCGATCCTATAGTATTCACATCTGACCACAGTTGATCAGGGGAAACATGACCAAGCGAGTGCTCGTGACCGCCGCCTACCTGGCCCCGGGAGGCGGTGTGGACCGACTGCTCGGCGATGCCGGGTTCGAGACGGTGTTCGCCACGCCTGCGCGGCGCGCGGCGTCGGGACTGGAACTGCACGAGGTCGTCGCGGACGTCGACGGGATCGTCGCCGGGACTGACGCCTTCACCGCCAAGGTGCTCGACGCTGCCCCGAGGCTGACGGTGATCGGCCGCTGCGGCGTCGGCTACGACAACATCGATGTCGAGGCCGCCACCCGCAACGGAGTCGCGGTCACCTACACCCCCGGCGTCAACCGCCGGTCGGTGGCTGAGCACGTGCTGGCCCTGATGCTCAACTGCGCCAGGCACATTCCGCGGAACATCGCGAGCGTCCAGGCGGGTGGGTGGGAGCAGCGCAGCGGCCGTGAGCTGGAGGGCGCGACGCTCGGCGTCGTTGGTCTCGGCTCGATCGGCAGGGCCGTGGCCCGTCTCGGGCTGGCGCTCGGCATGCGCGTCATCGCCTACGACCGCGAGCCCGTCTTCGAGGAAGGCGTTTTGGTCGTGGGCTTCGACGAAGTGCTGCGGCAGTCGGACTTCCTGAGCCTGCACATCTTCCTTGACCCGTCGACCAGGCACCTGATCGACGCGGAGGCGTTGCGGGCGATGAAGCCGGAGGCCTACCTGATCAACACCGCGCGTGGCGAGGTGGTGGACGAGGACGCGCTCGCCGACGCGCTGGCCAACGGCGAGGTGGCCGGGGCAGCGCTCGACGTCCTCCGCGAGGAGCCGCTGCCCGCCGACAGCAGGTTGCGGGGCTTGGACAACGTCATGGTCACCGCCCACATCGCGGGCGCCACAGCCGAGGCGCGGTCGCGGTCCAGCCTGATGGCCACCCAGCAGGTGATCGACGCCCTGCACGGCCGCACACCGGCAAACCTCGTCAACAGTGTGGTGATCTGATGCGCTTCGACGCCAACCTTTCCTGGCTGTTCACCGAACTGCCCTTCGCGCAACGGTTCGACGCGGCCGCGGCCGCCGGATTCACCGGAGTCGAGTACGGCGTGCCCTATCCCCACACCCCTGCCCAGCTGCGGACGTGGCTCGCCGACGCCGGACTCACCCAGGTCCTGATCAACACGCCCAGCACGTGTCTGGACAAGGACTTCCGTGCAGGAGTGGACCAAGGGCTCGAGTACGCGGCCGAGCTCGGTTCCTTGTTCCTGCACCTGGTCGGCGGGATCGCGCCGGACGGCGTCAGCCGTGACCGCGCCTTCGCGCAGTACGTGGCGAATGTCGGGTGGGCAGTCGAACGCGCTCGCGGGAGCGGTGTCCGGCTGCTGCTGGAGGTGCAGAGCTACCCGGGGTTCGTTGTGGACAGTCACCGGCAGGCGGCGGACGTCGTCGACGCGATCGGTGCCGACCACCTGGGACTCCTCGTCGACATCTTCCACGCCCGGATCATGGAGGACAACCTGGTGGCCACACTGACCGAACTCCTCGGCTCGACCTTCCACCTCCAGATCGCCGACCCGCCCGGCCGTGGCGAGCCGGGAACAGGGGAGATCGAGTGGCAGGGAGTCTTCGACGCGCTCACACGAGGCGGCTACGACGGCTGGATCGGGTGTGAGTACAAGCCGGTCGCCGACACCGTCACCGGCCTGCGCTGGATCCAGGAGTTGGCGCCATGACTCCCCGGATCGCACTGATCAGCGCCACACCGTCGGCGATCGGACCGGCCGTGTCCGCGCTGGCCGAGGAGTTCCCCGGTGCTGATCCGTGGAACCTCCTCGACGACAAGCTCCTGCCGGACGCGCAGCAGCACGGCGGCGTCACACCGGCGCTCGCCGACCGGATGCGTCGGCTGATCGGCTATGCCGCCAACGCTGCCGACGCTGTCCTGCTCACGTGTTCGATGTACGGCTTCATCACCGAGGAATCCTTCCCTGTTCCGGTGCTGGCGCCCGACACAGCGGCTTTCGAGGAAGCACGTGCCTACCGGCGCCTTCTCGTTGTCGCGTCACTGGAACCCGCCCTGCACGACACCCTGGCCAGGCTGGATCACCCGAACGCTGCCGGTGTCGTGTCATCCCCAGCGAGGATGGCGGATGCCTGCGGCCGTTATGTGTCCTCTGTGGACGCAGTGCTGCTGGCTCAGTACTCGCTCACGCCACACGCGCCGGTGCTCGATATCCCCGTCATCTCCGGTCCGCGCAGCGCAGCTGTGAAGCTGAGGGAGGTGATCACGACGTGATCGGGACGATCGCCGACGACTACACCGGCGGCACGGACGTCGCCGTGGCCCTGCGTTCCCAGGGCCTGCGGACCTTGCTGTTCTTCGGAGTCCCGCCGGTCTCCACCGAACTACCCGACCACGACGCCGTGGTCGTCGCGCTGAAGACCCGGATGGCCGCGCCCGAGCAAGCGGTTGCGCAGTCGCTCGCGGCGCTGGACTGGCTACGCCGAAACGGCAGCGACCAGATCTACTTCAAGTACTGCTCCACATTCGACTCGACGCCCCAAGGCAACATCGGTCCCGTTCTCGACGCCCTCGCGGACACGCTGTCGGTCGAAACCGTTGCCATGACGCCCAGCACGCCACGCCATCGGCGAACGCAGTACCAGGGCCACCTGTTCGTCGACGGAACACTGCTGGCCGAATCGCACATGCGGGACCACCCGGTGAACCCGATGCGCGACTCATACCTGCCGAGACTCCTGAGTGCCCAAACTGCCGAGTCGATTGGTGTACTCCCGCTCGAATTCGTGCGCAACGACGATCTGGCAGTAAAACTATCCACGAAGGACAGATATCTCCTCGTCGACGCGATCGACGAGGACGACCTGACCTTGGTCGGCCGGGCACTGCGGGACGCGCCGCTGGTCGCCGGAGCCGCCGGACTGGCTCGTGGTCTCGCCGCCGCACGGCCGGGACCGCCGGGCCTGTCAGCGAATCAGCCGTCGACCGGCCCTGCCGCTGTGATCTCCGGAAGCTGTTCGGCGCGCACACTCGAGCAGGTCGCAGCCATGATCAGGGTCGGCAGGCCCGCGTACCGGCTCGATCCGGTGATCCAGACCGATCCGGACGCGCTCGCCGCCGAGGCGTTGGCGTGGTACGACACCAATCCGCCCGACGGTGTGGCGCCACTGATCTACTCGTCCATGGGCCCGGTCGACCTGGAGCGGACACAGGAGGTTCTCGGTGTCGACGAGTCGGCGTCGATCCTTGAGCGAGCGTCCGGTCTGGTGGCCGAAGGCCTGGTACGCAGGGGTGTCCGACGGCTGATCGTGGCCGGTGGCGAAACGTCGGGCGCGGTTGTCGGAGCGCTCGGCGTCACCGGCGGCGTGATCGGGGCGGAAGCGGACACCGGTGTGCCGTGGATCCGTCCGGTCGACCGGCCGGATCTGGCTCTGCTGCTGAAGTCCGGCAACTTCGGCGAAGTCGACCTGCTCGTCACCGCGTCGGGAGATCCACATGATCCGTGAACGTGACAACCTGGTAACCGCAGCGCGATCCTTGTACACACGTGGCCTGACACATGGCAGCACCGGCAATGTCTCGGTCCGTGTCGACGACAAGATCCTTGTCACGCCAACGGGATGCACGCTCGGGGCGCTGCTGCCCGGAGAACTGTCCACCATAGACCTGAACGGTGACCACGTCGGCGGCCCGAAACCGTCCAAAGAGGCGTTTCTGCACGCGATCGTCCTGCGGCAACGCCCAGACGCCAACGCTGTGGTGCACACGCATTCTGTGTACTCGTCAGCGGTGTCCTGTTTGGCCGGTCTTGACTCTGCGGACGCGATCCCGCCGCTGACAGCGTATTTCGCGATGCGTGTTGGCAAGCTCCCGTTGCTTCCGTACTATCCGCCTGGAGACAAGAGCATCTCCGCCGACGTGGCCACCGCGGCCGCGGACCACCCGGCGATCCTGCTCAGCAATCACGGACCGGTCATCGCCGGAGCCGATCTCGCCGCGGCCATGGACGTGCTCGACGAGATCGAACACACAGCCAAGATCTTCCTGCTGCTGCACGGCATGCCAACGCGGCCGTTGACTGAGCAGCAACGGCAGGACCTTGTTCAATGACGAACGGAATCCCTCATGCTCACCTTGTTCAGTGCACTGGCGGTGAAGAAGGCCGTTGACGCCCTGGTTCCCGCGTTCACGGCGGAAACCGGAATCGCGGTGGACACCGTGTTCGACCCGACCACCGTCCTGATGAAGCGAATCGAGTCAGGCGCCCGGCCGGACGTCATCATCGCGGTGACCGGAACACTCGCCACACTGGGGCAGCCGCTGGCTCCCCTCGCCAGGACAGGCGTCGGCGTCGCTGTCGCTCCGGATGCGGAAATTCCCGACACCTCAACAGTTCCAGCTCTGTGTGAGGCGCTCACCTCGGCGCGTTCGGTCGCGTACTCGCGTACCGGAGCCAGCGGCATCTACTTCGCCTCGTTGATCGAGCAGCTCGGGATCGCGGCCGAGGTCAACGCCCGAGCGACAGTGGTGGAGAAGGGATTCACCGCGCTCGCCGTCGTCGACGGCCGGGCGGACATCGCCATCCAGCAGATGAGTGAGCTCAAGTTCGTTCCGGAGGCGCGGATAGCCGGACCGTTGCCCGAGGAAGTCCAGCACTACAGCGACTTCTCCGTCGCGCTCGGCGAAGGCGCGGCGGCAGAGGCTGCGCTGCTGCGCGACTTCCTGTGTGGACAGCCCGCGAAGGAGGCATACGCGCAGGCCGGTCTGACGCCAGCCGAAGGTGGCGTGTGATGAACGCGATCTATGCCTTAGGGGCCTTCATCCTCGCCATCATCGTCTGGAACGCGGTGCTCAAGCGCAACATCGGTGAGGCGATGGCGGTCGGGTTCCTGGTCACGGCCGCGTTCGCGGGCTCGGACGCGCTGGCGGTCGGCTGGAAGAGCCTGGTGGACGGCCTCAAGTCGGAGATCACCTTCGCCGCACTGGCCTTCGTGTTCGTCAGCGAACTGCTGACCAGAACGGGCCTGGTCGGCAGGATGGTCGACATCCTCAGCTCGGTCCTCGGCCGCCGCCGAGGCGGCTCTGCCTACGCCGCGACTGTCGCGTCCGGACTCTTCGGCGCGGTGGCGCACAACGGCGCGGCGATCGTCGCCACCATCGGCTCGATCACCATCCCCTGGATGAAGCGGTCGAAGGCAAGCGGGGAGACGGCGGCGCTGGTGTTGTCCGGCAACGCCGGTGTCGGCGCCACGTTTCCCTTCAGTGGAGCGTTCTTCGTTCTGCTCGCCGCGCCGACCGTGCTGCCGGTGCTCAGCGCGGGCGACATCGTGGCCGCGATGTTCGTCACCGGCATCTGGATGGTGCTGATGCGAGTGATCATCGCTGCGGCGATCATCCGCAAACGTGGTGTCGGCGCGATGGCCGAGGCGGATATCCGTCCACTCAGGACGTCGTTCCGCGCGGGCTGGCCCTCGCTGGTGGTACTGGCTTCCATCGCGCTGCCGATCATCGTCGCCTCGGGCAGCCTGGTGTTCAACCGGACGGGACTGGACGCGGACGACGTGATCCCGTTGCTGATCTGGCTGCCGGTCGTGATGCTGCTGGTCGGCTTGGTCGTCGAGCGCAGGGCGCTGCCGCGTGGCCGATCCCAGTGGTGGTCACTGCTCGGCGACGTCAGCCCGAAACTCGGTCTCGTCGGGATGACGATGATCGCGGCCTTCGCCGCGTCGAACGTGCTCAACACCCTGGGGCTGGGCAAACAGCTCACGCCGTTCCTGACCGGGCTGACCGGCGTGCCGCAGGTGGTCGCCGCGATCGTGGTCGGCGTGATCATCGTCGTGGTCGCCGGGCCGCTCAACACGACGTCCACTGTGGCCGCCGTCGGGCCGGTCGCGTTCGTCGCGCTGACCACCGCCGGAATCCCACCGGCGGTGGCCTTCGCCGCCATTCTCGTCTGGGCGTCGTCGGAGGGCTGTTCCCCGCCCGGCGCGGCGCCGCTCTACGTCGCCGCCGGGATCGCGGAGATCAACCCGGTCCGGATCTTCGTCCCGGTCGTGCTCTACTACCTGATCCCGACACTGGTCACCGGCATCCTGCTGGCCGTCGGCGTGCTCTGGATCCCGACATGAAAGCCGCCGCCATGCAACGAATCCTGCTGACCGCGTCCCGTGTCTGCCTCGCGGTGTTCCTGCTCGGCGGAATCGCCGTGACCCTCGGCCAGACCATCGGCATCGTCACCGGGTCCGGACCGTTGGTGGAACTGTTCGGCACCTCGGTGGCCGACACCGCCTGTGTCACAGCCGGGATCGCGAGCGTCCTGGCCTATCTCCTGGTCTACACCGGGAAGGAGAAGGTTCAGGACGACTGAGCGGCCTGCTCGATCAGGTCGGCGATCGCCGTCGGCTGCGAGGCCAGCGAGGCGTGGCTGGCCGCGAGCTCGACCGTGCCGCGCGCTCCGAGCCTCGCGGCCATCCGGCGCTCGTTGTCCGGCGCGATCATCCGGTCCTCGGTCGAGACCTGGTACCAGGACGGCTTGTGCCGCCACGCCGGGTCGCTGACCGTGTCGCCGAACGTCGAGCCGACCGGGGCCTTCTGGGTGACGGCCATCACGAACGACTCGTCGTCGGACAGGTCCTGGCTGAAGCTCTCGTGGAACTTGTCCTGCTTGATCCACAGGTAGCCGTCGGAGTCCGGCGCGATGTTCGCACCACCCGGCGCGGGGTAACCCTCGCTGACGGTGGCAAGGCTCTCACCGGCGTCGGGCGCGAACGCGGCGACGTACACCAGGCCGACGACGTTGGGCAGGTTGCCCGCCTCGGTGATGACTGCGCCGCCGTAGGAGTGCCCCACGAGCAGAACCGGGCCGTCGACCTGCTTGACCATCTGCTGCGTGCGGGCAGCGTCGTCGGCGAGCGACGTCAGCGGGTTCTCCACCGCGTGGATCTGCTCGAAGCCGCGGTTGCGCAGTTCGATGATGACCTTCGCCCAGTGCGCGGCGCCACCCCAGAACCCATGGACCAGGACCACGGCAGGTTTGGTGGACATACGTTGATCGTCTCCCTCAATTGTTCTGCATACTGCACCTGCAGGGTATGTGGGGTAGGAAAGCGAGACCATGTCCGAGAAAACGGAAAACTTTGCAGTTTCCCCGGTGGCGGTCGTCCAGGGAAACCACGGGCGAACAGATGCCCTCTCGGATGTGTTGCAGGCCATACACCTGCACGGCGGCGACGTGGTCCACACCACCTCGGACCACCAGCACGCCCATCCGGCGGGAACAAGAAAGCTGCACATCGTCGAGAACGGGAAAGTCCACATAGACCTGCCAGGCGCACGATCCCTCCGTCTGGAAGGAGGAGACCTGGTCCTGCTGGCCCGAGGCGACGCGCACGCCGTACGCCCGGTGGACACGGCGTCGTGGGTGACGGGCGAGTTCCTCGTCGACGACTTCGTCGCGGCACCGTTGCTGAAGGTGCTGCCGCCCGCGATCGTGATCTGCGGCTCCACACAGGACGGCAACTGGCTGCCGATGAGCCTGGACCTGATGCTCGACGAGGTCCGGCGGCCCATGCCAGGATCGCGCGTGATGATCTCCCGGGTGCTCGACCTGTTCTTCATCAGGGCACTGCGAATCTGGGCGGCGTCCGAGGAACCGGCGAGCCCCGGCTGGCTGACCGCGGCGATGGACCCGGCACTGGCCCCGGCGTTGAGCGCGATCCACCAATCCCCGGAACGCGACTGGTCAGTGGACGAACTCGCCCGCCTGGCAACACTGTCCAGATCAGCGTTCGCCACCCGCTTCGCGACCCTGCTCGGCCAACCACCGGGCGCGTACATCACCACCCAACGCCTGACCCGCGCCGCCCATCTCCTGCACTCGACGAACGAGCCCGTCAGCCGCGTCGCCACCACCGTCGGCTACGCCTCCGAAGCCGCCTTCAGCCGCGCCTTCACCCGCACCTACGGCACATCACCCCGCACGTGGCGCCTTACAAGGTCGTCCTGATCGCGATCTCGGACTGCAACGTGCGGTGAACGGGGCACTTGTCGGCGATCTGGAGCAGCCGCTGCCGTTGGTCGTCGTCGAGGTCGCCGACGAGGTGGATGGTGCGCTCGATGAGGTCGACCATGCCGGTCTTCGTCTCGCAGTCCTCGCAGTCCTTGGCGTGCACCCGGGAGTGGTGCAGGTGAACGGTGACGTGCTTGAGCGGGATCTGCTTGCGGTCGGCGTACATCCGCAACGTCATGGACGTACACGCGCCCAAGGCCGCCAACAAGAGGTCGTACGGCGTCGGCCCGCTGTCGTTGCCCACGGGAACAGGCTCGTCCGCGGTGATGGTGTGCCTGCCCGCAGTGATGCGCTGCCCATAAGAGCCATCGCCGTTCTCGGCGACCATGACCGTGCCTTCGGGAGGCAATGCGCGCTTGATGGCGTACCGGGTGGCCCAGGTGCCCAGGACACTGGCCACGTATTCGGCGTCCTCCCGGTCGGTGAGCAGGTGGTCGGCGCCGTCGAGGGCGACGAACGACTTGGGGTGGTGCGCGGCGCCGAAGATCCGCCGGGCGTTGTCGATCCCCACGTGCTCGTCGACGGGGGAGTGCAGTACCAGCAGGGCGGCCTTGAGCCGGGCGAGCCGCTCGGCGATGTCCTCGCGGAACTGAGCCCCGATGGTCGCGACGGCACGAACCTCGGGAAGCCGGTGCGCGGCGGCGAGAACGGCGGACCCGCCGAGCGAGTGTCCGACAAGGACAGTTGCCGGACCGTGGTTGACGCGGAGGTAGTCGGCGGCGTGGACAAGATCGTCGACGTTGGTGTTGCCGAAGTCCCCATCGGAACCGCCGGGACCGGTGAAGTCGAACCGCAGGACGGCGATGCCGTACTCGGTGAGCGCCCGCGCGATCCGTGCGGCGGCGATGGCGTCCTGGCCACACGTGAAGCAGTGCGCGAACAGCGCGTACGTCCGGATGTCCCCCTCGGGCAGCTCAAGGCGGGCCGTCAGCGTCTCACCCTGCGACCCGGTGAACTCGATCTTCCTGCTCTGCATGCCCCCAGTGTCGTGTACGACGGCCTACGACACATCCGCGAGCTGTGCGAACCAGTCTGACTCGAGACAGTGCAAACGGTCCCAACGAGCGCATCCTGCTAATCCTTCGCGCCCAGTGACAGGCCTTCGATGCTCAGTCGTCCGCAGCGCCCACCTGCTTACGCCGTTTCGCGGGAGTCATCCTTGTCCAAGAGGCGCCCCCTGGAGTATCGGCGACCCGCTGCTGCTGTCGAACAACCGCCAGGCTGGTACCCGCGTCGCCGGGTGGCCGGATTGCGCCAGGAGGCGCTGCCGCTCGTATTGCAGGCGCAGATGGCGTGCCGGATCGAGGCTTCCGTGTCCGCGGTCGAGGAGGATGGTCCTCTTGCCCGAGGAGTCCGTCACCATGGCGTCGGTGACGTATCCGGAAACCACTTCGTGCAGGCTGCATTCGGCGTCCGCGCGACCGCTCAACTGCTCGTGCAGCCGCAGGAGAAGGGGGTCGAGCTCGGAATCGGCGGCAACGCGCTGATCCGACGCGTTCGCCGCCGCGTCGACCAGGACTCGGCCGACACCGGTCTGAGTGCGCCAGAAACCGCGATCTCCCACCACGATGAGGTGGGCTCGTGCCCGGGTGATCGCCACATTCCACAGGTACAGCTGATTGGCCAGCCACGCCCGGCTTCCGGCTGGCATTTCCTTCGTCGCCACCAAGGAGAACAGGATCACGTCCCGTTGACTGCCTTGGAAGGTGTGCACCGTCCCGACCTGGATCCGGTCGTCCTTCGGCAGCCGGTTGGCCAGAAGGCGGGCCTGTGGCTTGTACGGCGTGACGACACCGATGGTGGCATCGCCGGGCAACTGGTCGAGCAGGTATTTGACGGAATCCTCGACCTTCTTGGCCTCGCGCTCATTGGTCCACGAGCCGCCTCTGGCACGGCGGGCTGTGCCACGTTCGTCGGCCCAGATAACGGCCGGGCGCGACATCCTCCGCTGGCTGGCGACATCGGTCATGACGGTGAGTCGGCCACCGTAGAACTGGTCGTTCGCGATCGCGGCGATCGCGGGGTGGCAGCGAAAGTGTTCATCCAGCAGCAGACTGACACCGCCTGCGGCGGTCTCGAAGGCGTGGAACGCGGAGTGGCGGTGGTAAGTGGCGCGGCGCTCCTCGAGCCAGCTCGCCTTCATTCCGACAGCGCGGCGGATCTCAGCCTCCTGCGCCGGTTGCAGGGTCACCACCGGCGGCAGTTGCATGGGGTCGCCAATGACCAGGGCACGTTTGGCCCGGAACAACACAGGCAGTACCTGCGGGATCGCGCACTGGCTCGCTTCGTCGACGATGACCAGGTCGAAAAGGGCGGGACTGGGTGGGAAACGGCGAACGCTCAGGGTGGTCACCGCCCATCCCTTGATGTGCTTCAGCACTGCCCGGAGTTCTGACCAGTCCTTTCCGGACGAAATCTGCAGCAAGGAGGACAAGTGTTGCCGCCCTGTCTGCACACCGGCCGCCACCGAGGCGGCGAGCAGCGTCTTCGATCGCCCGCGCACTGCCTCATGGTGCTCGTCGAGTGCGCGCTTCTGCGCCTCGTCTTTCGGCAGGTTGCTTTCTGCGGCAAGTAGATTCTGCCAGTCCTGGTCCATCTTCGCCCAGGTGCCGATCGCGGTGCAGAGATCTGGTGACGGCTCACCCGTCCAGTTGATCCCACGGAGGAACCGGGCCCGGCGCCACCGGCCGAGGAAACGCGCGGCAGCTGCCTTCCGCGCTCGATACTCGAGGGCGCCCAGGTCGATTCGAGCCGCGAAGTGGGCGCGCAACAACTCCGGGGTGCTCTGCAGATCCGCTGCGACGGCCTCGTTCGCCTCCGCCAACCGCAGAAGGTCACGCTCCAGCCGCGCTTTGCCTGCCATCTCGACCACGGCACTGTCCAGTGCCTTGCTGGCGTGGAGAAGGTGAGCGGTCGCCGTACTGACGTTGGCCACCGATGGCTGCTTCGCGAACAGTTGCCGCAGCGTTTCCCGTTCCTTCTTCTTGGCATCCACGTTGCCGGTCCGCACCAGTGAACCAACGACCACGTCTTGGCATCGCTCCCACACCTCGTCGACGGCGCGGTTGTTCGTGGACGCCACGAGCACGGACTGTCCATTCGCCACAGCCGTCGCCGCGAGGTTGGCGACCAGTTGGCTCTTGCCGGTCCCAGGCGGCCCTGTCGCCACCGTCAGCCGCCTGGTCATCGCGGCTCGCAGAACAGCGTCTTGGCCCTCGTTGGCGGCGAAAGGTGTTACCGGATGCCAGGTGGGACCTGTTCGCTGTTCGGAGGCCCCGCCGAGGAGTGCGGCGAGTGCCGTTTGGCCTATCTTGTCCTTGTTGTCCGCTATCTCCTTCAGGTCGCGCAGCAGTTGCGCGTTCGCCTGGTCGGTCTGCTCCACGCGGAACAGGACCGCGGCATTGCGAGCGCCCTGGACCGGAGTCCTGGTGTCGATCCCCGGTTCGAGCTCGAGCGGCGCCAGCTCCTGCACATGGGGGAGATGGAACTCCTCCATGAGGAAGTGCCGGATCTCCTGGACCATCTGACTGTGCATGCCGCTGGTCCACGTCGCCTGATACGTTTCGATCATCCGTTGGGCTTCTTGCTCGCCAAGGAGGTCCGTGGCCAGCTGCCGGTGCGGCATCGGTTCGCCGAAGGGCTCCAACCGCAAGCCGTCGTCGCCCGCGACGACTTCCACGCGACGGATGAACATCGGCGCGAACCGCGGCACGCGTAAGGCCTTGCCGTTCTTCTCCGACATCAGCACCACGGCCGGGTAGCCGTACCACAGCACAGCCTCCTGCTGCACGCCCTGTTCGACGAAGTCGGCTGCTTCCTCCGGAAGCGGGATCGAACCGGTTTCGTCCAGGTCTCCGGACAGCAGCCGCTCGGTGCCCGGCAGGCACACGTATCCCTCGTCGACTTGGTCGACGCTCAGCAACGGCATGTCGGAGGTCGCGGCGTCGAGGCATCGCCGGTAGTAGTCGATCATGGATTCCCACGCGCCCGTGCCGTGGTTTTCCGCAACCACCGATCCGCGTGCTGTTCCGAGCGGGCTGGGTGAGCTGGCTGCCACGACTGGTAACGGCGGACCCGCGTAACTACGGGCAAGATCGATTCGCGTGTTGACCTTGTCGGCGGAGAAGAGCGGGGTCTGCGGGGTCGGCAGATCGCGCTTGCGGACCCGCTGGTTCACGTAGTGGAACAGTTCGTCCACGGACACGATACCGTCGTTGCCGGTGTCGCCGCGTCCGGTACGCAGCGCGTCGACGAGCTCCTCGGTGAACACCGACGCAGTCGGGCCGTCGGGCGTGGCGCCGCCGCCGTAGGACCGCTCGTCCGCTCCCGAGGACGAGAGGACGTAGACACCGCGGCTCGTGATCGGCGCCACCGGTTGTTCCTGCGACTTCGCGTCGCGAGTTCGGAAGCCGAGACTGTAGCCACCGCTGGAACAGCAGTCGAGAATCGCGACCTTCTGCGGCGCGGCGGCTTGTTCCAGCTGCTCGTTGACAAAGCTGGCGCCGACTCCAGTCGATTCGACCCGTTGACCGTCGGTGTCCGTGGCGATGAAAAAGAACTCCCCGGTCGTCCGGGACAACCGGACGCCGTGCCCGCTGATGTACAGCAGGCCGAGGTCCTCGGGCCCGAGTGATTCGGTGAAGGCGCCGATCTCGTGACGCATCGTGCTCACGTCCGGGTCGACGACCACCCGCACTTCGCTGAACGAGCCGATCGCGGGGTGTGCCAGAACCTGCCGCAGCTGCGCGGTGTCCACCGCCGTGCACGGCAACGGCGAAAAAGATTCGTCCTGGTAGGTCCCGGTCCCGATCAGCAATGCCCGCTTGCGCAACGGCGTGCTCACGGCTGCCCGTTCTCCAGGAACTTCGTGACGATGCGTTCTTGGGTCTCGTCCATACTGCCGCTGATCTCGACGACGCGGTCACCGTCGCTGATCCGGACCTTGCGGTTTCGTTCCTTCGCTGACCAGGCCTTGACCGCCTCGATCACCACTCGCGCGGTAGCGCCAGTCGCAGATCCGAGGAACACCCACAGAGCAGCGTCCCATAATCCGCCACCTGCCTTGGACAATGCGGGTGCGGCGGTCGTCGATTCCGAAAACTGCACGTCAATGCCTTCGGTGGCATCAAGGTCCGTATGGAGCGAACGAGTGAGCCGTTCGCGGACGAGCACATCATCGTGAACCAGTACGGTCAGTTCGAAAGTTGGTCCAGAGCGCGTCACAGGCCCCCCTCTGACGTCATTGGATGCGGGAACGAGGAACTGTACCGCCCTCGACGAGTCTACTTGGCACCGCCCAACCAAATAACATTTCAGCCCGCACGGCTGCGATCAAGGTCCGTGTACCTCATTCCGCCGATCGTGTGACGCGTCGGGCTGTGGCTCCCGGTGGCGTTGCTCTAATCGCGCAATGCCGATTGGTTAGGTGTGCATTGGGCATGACATCGTTGACCCTGTCTGGTGAATCTCGGTCGGACGTGTACGTGCTTTGGCAACTGTCAGTTGTGCTCGGCGACGCGGAAGTCCTCACCGCGCACCGCGCTCTCGCCCGTTACCGAGACATCTACATGACAAACTAAGCCAAAGCTTAACTAAACTTCCTTGTTATGCCGATTGCCCGAGAAGTAGCTAAGCTTTAGCTTAGTAGATGTGGATGACGACAGCAGGGAGACGGCGCAGGCGCTGCGGTGGGCTGTCTCGCGGATGGCGCAGCGGCTGCGCCAACAACAGCCAGGCCGTGAGGACGCGTTGACCAGGCTGGGGGCGTCGGTGTTGGCGAACCTCCGACACAGCGGCCCGTTGACGCTGACCACGCTGGCCGCGATCGAAGGCCTGCAGCCACAGTCGTTGACGCGCCCAGTGAACGCCCTGGCGGTGGCCGGATACGTGACGCGTTCGCGTGACGAGGACGACCGCCGCCAGCAGACGATCGCGATCACGGACCACGGCCGTGCGGCGTTGTCGGAGCACATCCAAGACGGCAACGCCTGGCTCGCGCAGGCGCTCAAGGACAAGCTGAGCCCCGCCGAGCGCGCCATCCTGAGAGTCGCGGCAGACCTGCTCACCACGGTCGCGGACTCCCCGGACCCGACAGGTCTCGGCGCGGCCGCACCGCAATGAGCACAACGAGAACACGCACCAGCGCTGCCCTGATAGTGGTGCTGGCAACGCTGACCGGCCTCGCGCCCCTCGCGACCGACATGTACGTCCCAGGCCTGCCAGAACTGACACGTTCCCTGGACACGCGGCCGTCCGCCGCGCAGCTGACCATGACCGCGTTCCTGATCGGTGTCGTGGTCGGCCAACTGGTACTCGGCCCGGTCAGCGACGCCGTGGGACGCAGACCAGTGCTCCTCGCGGGAACAGCCCTGTTCACGGCGTTCTCGGTGGTCTGCGCGGCGGCCCCCACCATCGAAGTGCTGAACGCGGCAAGACTGTGCCAGGGAATAGCCGGAGCAGCAGGCATCGTCGTCGCACGAGCCGTGATCACCGACGTCGCCGACGGCGTGGCCGCAGCCCGAAAGTTCGCGACACTGGGCGCGATCAGCGCGGCAGCCCCGATCCTGGCGCCGATGCTGGGCGGAGTGGTGCTGAACCTGGCGACATGGCGTGCGGTCTTCGTGGTGCTCGCGGCGATCGGAGCCCTGCAGATCCTCGCGGTGCTCGTGTGGGTCCCGGAATCCCTGCCGCCATCCCGCCGCGCACCAGCGAAACCAGCGGCGACACTGACCGCGATGACCACCCTGATCCGCAGGAGAGAGCTGCTGGCCCACGTGCTCAGCCTGTGCTTCGGCGGCGCGGCGGTGTTCGTCTACATAGCCGGATCCACCTTCGTGTTCCAGGAGATCCACGGCGCCTCAACAACATTGACGAGCGTGATCTACGGCGTCAACGCACTGGGCACCATGACCGGAAGCGTCCTGTTCGGACGACTGGTCGACCGCTTCGGCGTGACACGCCTCCTGATCACCGGCCTCACCACAGCACTGGCCGCGTCGGCCGTGCTGGCAGCGCTGCTCACATTCACCGCCGGAACACTGATCGTCACCTGGGCCTGCCTGTTCACGATGATCACCGCCTTCGGCATGTTCTTCCCCGCCGTGACAACAGCCGCCCAGTCCACCGGCCGAGACGCTCCAGGCGCCACATCAGCACTCCTCGGCGCAGGCCAGTTCCTCCTGGGCGGCGTGATCTCCCCGCTGGTTGGCGTCTTCGGCACCTCCAGCGCCCTCCCCATGGCCCTGCTGACCACCGCCTGCCTCGCAGCATCGTTACTGGTCGTCGGTTGCCGAACGCGAGCAAGTACTCGCCCGCTCTGCAAGGAGACCTACCAGCGGAAGGTTCACTAATCCTGTGTGGACAGGGCGGCTGCGAATCGTGTTGACGGGATTCGCGACAGCTGATGTTTCCCGTACGGAATCCGGAAATCGTTACGCCGCAACATAAACGCTCAATCGGGTCTTGCGCGGGCGTCCGGTGCTGGTGGACAGTGATGGGCATGCGACGTGATCTGACGATCACTGTGTTCCGGTGACATCGCGGACGACAAGTACGCGGCGCTGGTGCGTGAAGTGGCACGCGGTGTCGACACGGTGGACCTGACCGGTCAAACCATCATCTCCACGAACGGCACCATGCCCGAGGGATTGGAGGACATTCCGGGCTGACGGCCGATCGGCGATCGAGTCGATGTCTCCCTGGTGTCAATGCGTCTCCGTGAGTTCATGGGCCCCGGTTCACGCTGTCGTGGTAACACGATAGTGTGAATTGAACCGAAGCTGCTGTCGACGAGTTCGCCACTCATACCCTGGGGAGGGGTACGTGCAGCCTGTTTGGGGCTCAGCTGTCCGATTGCTGGACGCCTACCGGGATGGCCGCCTGATCACTGCGCTCATCAAGCATGTGAATCCGACGGGAAGTCCGAGCGACCAGTCGGGGGAAATAGGTGCGTGGAAACGCAGCATCCCCGCTTTGCTCGAACTGGTCGTCGAAGCGGGCCTCGGGCACGTCCATGTCATTCTCGAACATCGTCTCCCGTACACACCACACCGTGTCGACGCGATCTTGTGCGGTGTGCATCCGCTGGACGGAGAGCCGTCCTATGTACTGGTGGAGCTCAAACAGTGGTCCGGCCTGGAGGTTGACGAGTACGGCCTCGTCCGGAACCCGTGGCGGGACCAGCCTGATCTCCACCCGAGCGAACAGGTGCGCCGTTACTGCCAGCACCTCGTGGATTTCTATCCGCTCTTCGCGCGGCGTCCGAAGATGGTGCGAGGAACGGCCTATCTGCACAACATCGCAGACGGAACGGTGCAGGACTTCAAGCCGGACGATTTCGGGACCAGCTACGCCGGAGCTCAGCGGTCGGAGTTCGTCGGTGTGCTCAAATCGCTACTGGACGGTGACCCGCGAACCGAGGACCCAGCAAAACGGGCAGCCCGTGATCTCGGCTTGGCCACCGTCAAACCGGCGCGCACACTACTCGACACCGCCAGAGAAGTTCTGGCTGGACGGGACAGCTACATTCTGCTCGACGCACAGCAGGTCGCCTTCGATCTGGTTCGGCAGGCAGTGGACAGTCTGGACGGCTCAGAACAGGTTGGGAACCGCAAAAAGGTCATTGTCGTGCAGGGCGGTCCCGGCTCGGGCAAGAGCGTGATCGCGATCAGCTTGCTGAGCCGTCTGATCGAGCACGGGAAAGCTGCGGCCCATGCGACCGGTTCCAAGGCGTTCACCGAGACACTGCGCGAGAAAGTCACCGACAGCCATCAGCGTGTGAACCGCCTGTTCACCTATTTCAACTCGTTCGACAGAGCTACTCCCGACTCACTGGACGTGCTGGTGTGCGACGAGGCACACCGGGTCAGGGGAGACAGGAGATCCGGCACCTCCGGCCAGATCAGTCAGCTGATCGACGCGGCGAAGGTCCCGGTCTTTCTGCTCGACGCACACCAGACAGTCCGGCCGGGGGAGATCGGTACGCTCACCGACATCGTCGACGTGGCAACGGCGAAAGGGGTCGACGTGGTGCCGATGAGCCTCGATGCCCAGTTCAGGTGCGGCGGCTCGGCGGCGTATGACGAATGGGTGTTGAGGCTGCTCGGTCTTGGCGGAGCCGTCCAGCCCGTTGTCTGGTCGGACCTCGTACGGAACACGGACGACCAGTTCATGGTCGACTCGGTGGACTCGCCGGAGCGCCTGGAAGCATGGCTGCGGCTTCGGATGGACAATTTCGGCGGCACCGGTCGGATGGCTGCGGGATTCTGCTGGAAGTGGAGTTATCCCAGAAAAACCGCCGTCGGCCTTGAGCTTGTTCCCGACGTGAAGATCGGCGACTGGCATCGGCCGTGGAACGCCAGGCCGGACAAGCCCGTGCCCGGCGCGCCCACGTCGTCGCTGTGGGCGTCCGATCCTCGTGGTTTTGGTCAGGTCGGCTGTATATACACAGCTCAGGGTTTCGAGTACGCGTGGGCGGGCGTGATCTTCGGCCCGGACCTGGTGATCCGCGGTGGCCACTGGGTCTCCCGTCCAGACCAGTCGAAGGACACCCCGGTGGCGAAATGCGATGACCAGGACTTCGGCCGTTTCGCTCGGAACACGTACAAGGTCCTGCTGACCCGTGGCATGCGTGGTGTGTGCCTGTACTCCACCGACGAGGAAACCAACGCGTTCTTCCGGCACCATGCCCGTTGATCTCGTTTTGTCACCCGTCCGTGGTACTGGTTACCCCGTCGGCAGGAGCACAGTGCTAAAGGTGGGGACATGAGTCGGGTCGGTTATGTCTACGTCGGGAAATCCGCGGGCAAGAACTGGGACATCGGCATCCAGCAGGGCGTCTGGGGATGGGAGACGTCGGTTCTGGACCGTAAGGACGGACACGCGATCGCAGGTTCTCTGCGTGAAGGTGATCTGCTGGTCCTCGCCCGTGGCGGCCCGTCACCCCGCGCCCAGACCGGCGAATGGCGAGACGCATGGATGAAAGAGGCCTGGGTCGGATCGATTGTCCGTGAGCTTTACCAGTCGAACCACCAAGTGTGGCCCGACAAGCCGTATCCGCACCGGGTCGACCTCGTGGAGCTCGCGCACTTCGCGGACGTGGGTGCGGACGCGCTCGGCGAGGCGGACGCGATGGAGTGTCTGCGGCTGTCCGGCAACAAACAGGGGGCGCCGGTCATCGGCCAACTGGACCTCGCCGATCCTGCGGCCGACGATGCCGTGGATGCTCCCGAAGAGCCGCCCAACCGCCTTGCCCTCGTCGTCATACGGGCCGAGCAGAGACAGCTGCGGAGCCTGAAGTTCGCGGGCGCCTCAGAGATCACCTGTAACCTGTGCGGCAGGACGTTTCCCGCCAGACTCGTCCGCGCCGCCCATGTCAAACGCCGGTCCGAGCTCGAACCGGGAGAACACCGAAACCTCGCCAACATCATGGCTGCCTGTGCGTTCGGCTGTGATGAGATGTTCGAGCACGGCTACATCTATGTGGACGACTCAGGATCAGTGCGCCGCGACCCCAGAGTCAGCCCCGGTTCCAGTCTCGAGGAGTTCTTCGCCAGCTACCTCGCTGGGCAGACGTGCACGGCGTACAGCAAGGAAAGTTCCGCCTTCTTCGCGTACCACCGGACGAACATGGCACAGATCGACATGGTGGCCGTGTCCGCCGAGTTGACCTTTCCTGAGTCGGCCGTCCATGACTCGCCCTGAGAGCAGGCCCATGATTCCGTTCCGCATCGACATTCCCGACGCTGAGCTGGCCGACCTGAATGACCGGCTGCGGCGCACCAGGTGGCCGGACCCGGAGCCGGTCCCCGACTGGTCACAAGGAGTCCCGCTCACCTACCTGCGAGAACTCTGCCAACACTGGGAAACCGGCTACGACTGGCGAGCAACCGAGCGCCGTCTGAACGCGTTCCCGCAGTTCCGCACGGAAATCGACGGCGTGGCCATTCACTTCCTGCACGTCCGCTCCCCGCACGAGAACGCGACGCCACTCATCCTCACCCACGGCTGGCCCGGTTCCGTGCTCGAGTTCGAGAAGTCCATTGTCCCGCTGACACAGCCCGACGACCGGGCGGACGCCTTCCACGTGGTGATCCCGTCGTTGCCCGGCTACGGCTTCAGCGACCGCCCAGCACAACCCGGCTGGACAGTGCAGCGGATTGCGGCCGCGTGGCGGGAGTTGATGGCCCGGCTCGGTTACGCACGGTACGGCGCACAAGGCAGCGACTGGGGTACAAGCATCACCACGAGCATGGGCCAGCAAGACACCGGTCAGCTCGTGGGAATCCACGTGATGCCACCAATCGCGGCACCGGACCCGGCTACCTTCGACAACCTCACCCCGGCCGAGGAAGCTGCGCTCGCGGACCTGCGGCAAGCGGAGGTGTACGAGTCCGGCTATGCCGAGCAGATGACGACCAAGCCGCAAACGGTCGGCTACGCGCTCACTGATTCCCCTGCGGGACTGTGCGCGTGGGTCGTGGAGAAGTTCGCCTCGTGGACGGACAGCGGAGGCCGACCCGAGACTGTCCTGACCCGCGACGAGATGCTCGACAACATCACGCTCTACTGGCTCACCCGCACCGCGACGTCCTCCGCGCGGCTCTACTGGGAAAGCTTCCGTGAAGTCGGGGAATGGTTCAGCAAGGCAACCGAGGACACCGTGCCCGTGCCTACCGGCTGTTCGATCTTCCCCAAGGAGATGCCCCGGCCATCCCGCCGCTGGGCGGCCAACCGTTACACCGACATCCGCTACTGGGGCGAACCCGACCGAGGCGGCCACTTCGCCGCCTTCGAGCAGCCACGCCTGTTCGTCGACGAACTGCGCGCGTTCTTCCGTCTGGTCCGCTGAGGAACAATCGCAGCGTGTCCTACACCGAGGCGTACGAGTCGGCCCTGATCAGAGGCGATCAGGACCCGTTGCCGTGGAACCTGCACGAAGAGATCACCAGCAGAGTGTCCGAGGACGACCACGTGGTGGATATCGGCTGCGGCACGGCGTTCAAAGCACTCCGGTTCGCCTCACTGGTACGCCGTGTGACGGGCGTCGAGCCAAACCGGACGATGCTGGCCCAGGCCCTGAGCAACATCCGTGCCGCGGCCAGCGCCACCACGACCGTGGTGGCCGGTCAGGCGGAAAGACTGCCGATCCAGGACCAGGCCTGCGACGTGGTGACCGTGATGCTCGCCCCGCACAGCGCGAGCGAGGTCAGCCGCATCCTCCGGCCAGGCGGGACAGCGATCCTCGAGAAGATCGGCGACCGGGACAAGTGGAACGTCAAATCGGCCTTCGCCAGCGACTCCCAAGGACCGCGAGGCCAGTTCGCGGATCTCGCCGAAGGTGAACGCGCGCAGCTGCTGCGCGACGAACTCGCCGAGCACTTCGCGGACGTCGAAGTGCGCCACGGCTTCTGGAAGACCTACTACACCCGGCAAGCCCTGGAGTTGTTGCTGGACCAGACACCTACCGTCCGCGGCTTCGACCGCCAGGCCGACAAGCCAACGCTTGACCGGTTGTTCCTGGACCACCACACCGACCGCGGCCTCGAAACCACCCAGAACAGGCTGCTCATCATCGCCCGCAAGTGACCTGCGTCAGGCACGAGGCCAAGTGCCGTCGTTGCTGAAGGAAGTCGCCCAATAGAACGGATTGACCTCGGCGAGCGTGCGGGCGGCCCAGCCGCGGGCAACGCTGTCATCGGCCACACCCACCTCGACACCGGGGCCCCACAGTGTCAGCCGTTCCTGGCATATTCCGCACGGAGCCAGTACACGAATGCCGCCGCCTGCCCTCCCCACGCACACCGACGCGGTCACCCGTCGGTCAAGCGTGTACGCCTGACACAAGGGACCGGTTTCCGCGCACAGCCTTGCAGCGGTGTTGAAGTTGGGGAGGCTGACACCTGTGAGGATCTCGCCGCTGTCCAGATAGATCGCTGCCGCTGCTCCCGGCTGGCCAGCCCGCGGCCATCGGGCCCTCAGCTGCTCGACCGCGGCGTCCACCAGTCGTTGATCAAGCTCCACCTGACGAGTCTGCCATGTGCGACGGTGGGGTGGCGGCGTTGATCAGGGCTTCCGCGGCCGCCCGAGCGTATCGGCCGCAGTTGGTGTCGTTGAGAACCATCGAACGGCTGGCGGTGCCGTCGGCGAGAACAGCGAGTTGTTCGCCGAGGACGTGCGGTTCCGCGACACCGAGTGCGCTCGCCAACTCGGTCAGACGGCTGGCCAGTCGCCGCTTCTGCTCAGCCGCGTATTCGTGGACGGGGCTGAGCGGATCCGGGAACTCTGCCGCCGCGTCGACGAACGGGCAGCCCCGGATCGGCCGGACCCCGTCGTGCGGCACCGTGAACAGGGCGAGCAGTCGCTCTCGAGGGGAGAGATCCTCCCGGTCGAGCACGCCTTCCATCGTGCGTCCGGACTCGACGAGGTGCCGGAGGTAGCTCACCACCAGGTCGTCCTTGGTCGGAAAGTGCGCATACAGGGTGCGTTTGGACACCGGTGCGGCGGCCGCGACCTGTTCCATGCCTGTCGCGGTGATCCCCTGTGTCTCGAAGAGCGTGGTGGCCGCAGCGAGAACGCGCTCACGCCCGCCTCGACCTCGCCGACGCTGGACTGTCTCCACTCCCAAAGTGTACAGGACCGTTTACCTAAGCCGCCTCCGTCGTGGTAACTTGCGCAGTGTTGGGTAAACGCTTCCGTTTACATAGTGGTGAGGAGAGCTGTGATCACGAACGACTTGCCCGAACACGCCGAGAAGCTGATCCGCGGCCGCCGAGCCGTCCGGTCCTTCCGGCCGGATCCCGTCCCGGACGAGACGGTGCGTGCGATCTTCTCGTTGGCGAGCGCCTCTCCGTCGAACTCGAACACGCAGCCATGGAAGGTCGAAGTGGTCAGTGGAGCGGCGCGCGATCATCTGAGCAGCGCCCTGCTGGATGCGCACGCGCAGAGCCGCCTCACCGTGGACTTCCCTTACCGGGAGGAGCTGTACAACGAGGTGCACCGGCGTCGGCGCGAGGATTTCGGCGAGGCGATGTACGGGGCGCTGGGCATCAGTCGTGGCAACCGGGAAGCACGCGACGCCCACAATGCCGAGAGCCTGCGGTTCTACGGCGCTCCCCACGTCGCCCTGGTGTTCGCGCCGTCCAATGCGGACGCCCGGATGTCCGCGGACGTGGGAATGTACGGACAGACGCTGCTCCTGGCGATGACGGCCTACGGCGTCGCCAGCTGCCCCCAGGGTTTGCTGGGTTTCTACGGGGACGCGGTGCGTGAGTCACTGGGAATCCGGGACGGCAAGGTGCTGTTCGGCATCTCCTTCGGTTATGCCCTCGACTCCGCGCCGGTCAACCAGATCACCGTCGGGCGTGCGGAACTCGGTGAAACGACGAGGTTCCACGCGTAGGAATGGTTTCGGGTCCCCGAAAGAGCCTTCCGGGGACCCGAACGGGTCAGTTCTTCGGCTGCGTACGACGCCGAAGGGCGACCACAGTGGCGGCACCGGCGAGCCCGGTACCGGCCAGGGCGATCAGCAGAGGCGACGTCACGTCATCGCCGTCGGCCGGGGGCAGCGGGCTGGCGTTGTAGCCGCCGAGCATGTGCTGGCGTTGGTAGTCCGAGCCGGGAAGCTTGTCGGCGTAACGGCTGTGCACCAACTCCTGGTACTTCGCCAGACTCGTGCCGTCCTTGCCGATCGACGATGTCGCGGGCTCGTTCAGGGGCAGCACACGGTCACCAGCCAGCTGGTACCACGCGTTGATCTGTGGCTCGGTGAACACGGTGCCGCTGTTCACCGACGAGGGCAGAGTGGCTGCCTCGGTGCCGGAGGTGATCTGGTGGATCGACCAGCCTGATCCCTCGCGTGTGAGCAGGATCGACGCGTCCTGGCCGCTCGTGGACCTGACAGGCACTGCCATGTACGCGAACGAAGCCACGGGGGCGTCCGCCGAGCGTGCGAAGTCCGGCGTGAGCGAGTAGACCGGGCGCGCGGGCCCGGTCACGTGCGGCGCCTTCGCCAACGCTGCCTGGGCGTCCGGCGCGCCCTTGATGAGCTGGCCTGCCGACTTCTTGTCGAGGTTGACGAAGAAACTCCCCAGCCTCGTGGTTGTTTCCGGAGCCGCCGCCACCTGTTCGGCCGCTGTCACGTCCGAAGTGGATGGTACGTCGGCCACCGGGCTCGCCGCTGCTGTGCCACCGGTGATCAGCAGCGCGAGGCCCGCTGTGGCGGACCCGATCAGGACGCGGACGCCCAGGGTGGTGTGTCGACTGGTCATCATCGGCCTCCTCATGCCCCCGCCCCGTAGAGCGCCTCGCCCCACCGGAACTGACCATTGCTGACGTACGAGCGGTAGCTCATTTCGCTGTAGCGCGGGCTCGACGGCCAGGGGTCGCCGTAGGAGAGCGTTTGCTGCGCGTCGTACCCGTAGATCACCTGCGCATGACCGCCACCGGCGGTCCAGTAGATGCCCGTCTCGATCGGCCGTCCCGCGTCGATCTCACTCGACACCGTCTGGAAGGACGGCGGGGAACTCACTTGACCTGCGCTCAGGCCGAGCGAGCGGAAGGCTTTCTGGACCCACTGGAGATAGCCGGGCTGGTTCGGGCAGGGTGTGCCCTTCGGGTAGCCGCGGCCCAGTGCGCAGAAGTCGTTCTGGCTGACGTTTCCCTTGCCGTGGACCTTGGCGATGGTCAGTCCGCTTGCGGCCCAGCACCACTGGTTCTGTTCCTGTACCAGCTGGTTGATCGGCACTTCGCCCGCCGACGCCGCGGTCGGTGCGATGAGCATCGCCGCGCCCGTCAGTGCGGCGACAAGCCCGGCGAATGCCCGGGGTATGCGCTGTCGCATGTTCGACTCCCTTCCCGGCCGCCCGCGGCCATGCAGGAGCCGCGGGGCACATCACCGCTTCGATGCAGGGGGATGGGTGCGCACCCGGCGGCCGGGACAGGTCCGGGTGACGACACCTGCGCGAAGCAGGGACGAGCTCCACAGTGGTCCGTTCGGAGCCGAACCGGAAAGCCGAATTGGTCATAACGGCTACTGATGGTGGTAAGCTGATTGCAATGAGTGGTTAAGGTGTTGGCCATGGTGAGAACCTCGCCCCAGTGCCCGAAGGCGGCGCCGCCGAGGTCGGCGACCAGGACGGTTCCCGCCGGGCCTGGGCGACCGCGTGGTGCAGGGCCAGATTGTCCCCACCAGCGCCCTGCACGGTGAACGCCGGGCCGCACAACCGCGCACCGGTCCACAGAGGACGAATTCCCGTGACAGAGCGGCCATGGCGGCGATGTGCCGAACCGCAGGCATCAGCCCGGTCTCAGCTCACTGGGCGCGTTCGGTCACGTCGCAAATCGCCATGGTCGAATGCGGCCTCGGCGTCACGACTCACCGTCCTGGCAACGGAGTCATTCGAATTCGCCCGTGCTTCGCGAGGAAATCCGCACAGGCCTGTTCCAGGTGGTGGTACGCCTGCGTCGGCCCAGCGGCAGCAGGATCGCGGCGGCGGCGGTGAGCACCCACCCGACGCAGGCGACCACGCCGACGACTGTGTAGCCGCTGTTGGCGGGGAAGCTCTCCCCTGGCGTGGTGTGCGCCTGGAGCAGGACCGCACCCAGGGCTCCGCCGGTGGAGTAGCCCACGGTGCGCAGAATCTGGTTGAAGCTCATCGCACTGCTCGTCTCGTGGGCCGGTACGGCGCGCATGAGGTACCCGGGCATCACCGCGAAGATGCTCCCGGTCCCGACACCGGCGACAGCCATCACCGCCACGATTTCCCAGATGTTGTCGCGGGCCACGATGAACAGAACCATGCTGCCGAGCATCACGGCTGAGGACAGCGGCAGGACCGCCTCGTAGGACGTACGCCGCACCAGCCACGGCACCAACCGGGTTACCAAGTAGCTGCTCGCAGAGAACGGGACCAACACCAGGCCCGCGACGATGACTGTGCCACCCAGTCCGTAGCCGGTGCTGCTCGGCGTCTGCACGAACGTGGTCACCGGGGAGATCAGCAAGTACATCCCGACAGCGGCCAGCAAGGTGGCCACGCTTGCCGTCAACACGGCGGGCTCACCCAGTAGCCGCAAGGGCACCAGCGGGTGTGCCACCCGCAGCTCCCACCACACCCAGACGGCCAGCACCGCCGCGGCCGCGACAAGGATCCCGATCACCGGACCGGATCCCCAGCCCCACTTCTCACCCTTGCTGAGCGCCAGCAACAGACCGGCCAAGCCGGTGCCGAGCAGCACAGCACCGGCGATGTCGAGTCGCTCTTGGCGGCGCTGCGCAGACTCGGGGACGACGCGCCACGAGACGATCAACGCGGCCGCGGCGATCGCCGCCCCGAAGCAGTAGGCCAAGTGCAGACCACCGGCTTTCGCAAGCAGCCCGGTGACCGGGTAGCCGAGGCCCACGCCCACCGCAGTGGTGGTCGAGAGCATCGCGACCCCCGCCCGCATCCGCTCCGGCGGCAGGGCCTCACGGGCGGTCGCGATAGCCAATGGCGTCAGCCCGAGCCCCAAACCCTGCAGGCCACGCCCGACCAGGAACGGTTCGAACCCGACTGGCAGTGCTGCCAGCACTCCGCCCAGCATCATCGCGACCAGTGAGAGCAAGAAGACCTGACGCCGGTAGGGTCCGTCTCCCAGGCGGCCCATCACCGGGGCGGCAACTGAAGCCACCAACAGCGTGATCGTCAATGACCACTGGGCTTCGGCGAGCGACACCTGATTCTCTGCGGCGATGGTCGGGATCAACGGCGCGCCCAGACTGCTGACGATCGCCACCACCATGCATGCGAGCGTCAGCCCCGGCAGCAACGCCCGCTCGAAGGTCACCACCAAACTGTCCATAAAAATGATACTACATCTCAATTGAGACTCAGTGTCAAAAGATCCGCGTGTGTCACAATCGGCGCGTGGGCCTGCGGGAGCGGAAGAAGGAGCGCACGCGCGCCGAGCTGCAGCGTCATGCCCTCCGCCTGTTCCGCGACCAGGGGTACGCCGAGACGACGGTGGACGACATCGCGGCCGCCGCCGAGGTCAGCCGCAGCACCTTCTTCCGGTACTTCGGCACCAAGGAGGACGTGGTCCTCTTCGATGACTTCGATCCGGTGATGTGCCACATGTTGGCCGCCGTGCCTGAGGGGACTCCGCTGCTCGAGGCCGTGCGCGGCGTGCTGCGGGACTCGTTCGCCTCCCTCGACGACGAGGCCCGCGACCTCGAGGAGGTCCGCATGGGGTTGGCCCGGACGGTGCCCGCCATCGCGGCGATCCTGCGTGAGCGCAACGCGTTCGGGATCGAGCAGTACGCCGGGGTGATCGGGTCCGCGACGGGGCGGGAGCCCGACGACTCCGATGTGCTGTTGTTCAGCGCCATCTTGATGGGCGTCCGGCAAGCCGTCCGGGCACGCATGGCCGCCGGGCGCGCCGAGCGCTACGCCGACGAGCTGGACGCCATGCTCGGGCGTCTCGCTGCAGGCGTCCCGCTGGCCGATGAGCCGGTCCGGGCTCCGGGGAAGATCACGTCTGGCTGAGTGCGTGGCGGGTGAAGGCGTAGCGCAGGAACCAGCGGTGCATTTGGCGCTGCAGGGCCCGATTGCCGTGCAGGGCGACGCCCGGATGACGCAGTAGCTGCGGCCACGACAACTCACCCAGCCACCATTGGGTTACCTCCGCGGTGGGTGCGGCGAGCCAGATGTCGACGGGTGCGCCGGTGTCCTGTCGGCACAGGTTCACGCCGGTCCTGGACAGGTGTAGCCAGAAGTTTCGGTCGGTCGGCTTGCGGTCGGTGAACTCGATCGCGAGGACGACGGTGCGTTCCGGCAGAGCGTCGGGATCGACCCTGCGTTGCATGTCCCAGGTGAGCGCGGCGGTGTCGAGATCATCGTCGGACAAGGCGGCGCTGTCGGTGGCTGACGCCCACCTGGCCAGTTCCCGCACCACCGGCACCAGTGCGGTTCCTGCCTCGGTGAGCTGGTAACCGCCATCGGCCACCTCGACGATCGCGGCGGCGCGAAGGGCCCGCAGTCGTGACGAGAGAGTCGCCCGGGGGATGCGCGGCAAGCCGCGGTGGATGTCGCTGAACGTTGCCGCACCAGGCAACAGCTCCCGCACGATCAGCAGAGTCCACCGCTGCCCGACGACGTCCAACGCCCGCGCCACCGCACAGAACTGCCCATACCCGTTCACTCCGGGCATGGTAGACGCGCGGTGGTTCAAGTTCTGAACTGGTACCGGGATCACCCGGAGCCGATGATCGAGCCGAACTCGCCAGGCAGGCAGAAAACGAAAGAGGGAAACCGTGATGCAGGTGCGGGATGGCGTTCTCGGTCGGATCGGCAACACGTCACTGTTGCCCCTGCGCGGCATCGTTGCCGACAACGGCGCCCGGATCCTGCTCAAGCTGGAGAACGAGAACCCGACAGGGAGCATGAAAGACCGGATGGCACTGGCCATGGTCGAGGCAGCGGAGGCCGACGGCCGCCTCGCTCCGAACGGCGGCGTGGTCGAGTACACCGGAGGGAGCACCGGCGTGTCCCTGGCTCTGGTCTGCGCCGTGAAGGGGTACCCGTTGCACATCGTGACGTCGGACGCCTTCGCTCAGGAGAAGCTCGACCACATGAGGATTCTCGGTGCCCGGTTGCAGGTCGTGCCGAGCGACGACGGGCGCATGACCGAGAAGCTGACCAGAGACATGATCGCGGCCGCGAGCGTCATCGCGGCGAGAACCGCGGCTGTGTGGACCGACCAGCTGAACAACACCGACCAACTGGTCGCCTACCACGACATGGCTGAGGAGATCTGGACTCAGACCGGCGGCCGGGTCGACGGCTTCGTCCAGAGCGTGGGGACCGCCGCGTCCCTGCGAGGCACCGGAGAGACCCTGCGCCGTCACAACGACCGGATCAGGATCGTTGCTGTCGAGCCGGAGGAGTCGCCGGTTCTGTCGGGTGGCCGGACCGGTGCGCACAAGATCGACGGGATCGGAGCGGGCTTCGTCGTGCCGCTCTGGCGAGAGGACATCGCCGACCAGATCGAACGAGTCTCCACCGCCGACGCGATGGCCATGGTCCGCCGACTCGCTCTGGCGGACGGACTCTTCGCCGGAACATCCACCGGTGCCAACGTCATCGCGGCCCTGCGGTTGGCCGAACAACTGGGACCCGGAGCGACAATCGTCACCGTCATGTGCGACACCGGAATGAAATACCTCAGCACATGGCAGCAACGTGGTTTGGCGGAGTGACGGCGTTGTGCGGATGTTGAGCGGATTTTGAGAGGCGCTGCTTCGATCTGGTACGGCTCGGCCAGGGTGGTTGGGCCGGAAGGAGTCCTGAACTTGTTACGGACATCCGTGAAGTCTGTCGGCCTTGGCCGGAACAGATCGGCAGGACGGTGGCGGGGTGCTGTCCTCACGCCATTGCTGTTGGCTGGCCTGTTGAGCGTGGCTGTGCCGGTGGGGACCGCTCAGGCAGACGATCCGCACCAGCGCGCTGCCGCGACGCCGCACTACCACAGTCTTGAGACGGCGTCGAAGGACAACGAGAACTGGATGTCCCGGGTCGACGACAAGGTCAGCCTGGCTGACCTGTCCGTTCCCGGCACTCACGACACCCTCGCCACATGCGTGGACCTGTCCTGCGGCGTCTACGTCGACATCACCAGGACCCAGCAGGATTTGGGTGGCAGCAGCAGTGCGGCGCTGGCCGGGCAGCTCACCGCCGGGGTGCGCGCGATCGACGTCCGGCTGCGGATCAACAAGGACAAGCAGTCAGGTGTCGGGTTCACCATCAACCACGGCGCCATCTCGCTGCAGGCCACGTTCGACGACGTTCTCACCAGGATCGAGGACTTCCTCACCGGTCCGGAGGGTACGCGGGAAACCGTGCTGATGAGCCTCAAGATGGAGTGCTCCGGCGAGGGGGGCAGCTGCTCCGACGAGCCCGGCTACAACGAACACGAGATCCTCAAGGGTTACCTCGACGGCTGGACCTACACCGGCAACCAGCAGGAGACCAGGCCGAGCAAGTCCTGGAAGCACTTGTTCTGGACACCGTCGACCAACACCCAGGCGGCCACGCCGACGTTGGGTGACGTGCGCGGCAAGATCGTCGTGTTGAACTTCCACGGACGCCGCGGCGGCGTCTACGGGGACTACGGTCTCGAACAACTCAACAGGAACACCTGGGGCGAGAACGAGTACGTCCAGAACGAGTACAAGGTACCCGACCTCGGTCAGATCGACGACAAGTGGGAGAAGGTCCGGGCGCACCTGCGTCGCACCAATGGCGTCTGGGACGCGAACCGACCGGGTGAGAAAGAGTACGGCCACAAGCCCAAGGACGTCTACGTCAACTTCACCAGCGGCACTGGCGCCTTCGCGTACCCGTACTCCGTTGCCGGTGGTGGCGACGCTTTCACCGGCGTCAACGAGTTCCTCCACTCCTGTCTCACTGGTGTGGGCACCAGGTGCCAAGAGTTCTACCCGGACCGGCCCGGCAACTTCGGCGGGCAGGAACGGCTGACCCGGACCGGCATCGTGATGATGGACTTCCCCGGCGGCGGACTCATCGACGAGATCGTCCGGCGCAACCCGGTACCGACTGGCGGGTTGACGGGACCGACACCACCGGCGGACCCGAGCCCGGGTGACACGTGGGCGGCGAATCCGGGCGGCAACCAGGAACGGTGCCGACCGGACGGGATGACCACCACCGCGAACGTCGACACCCCGTACTGCGTGGCCTACGACGAAGCGGGACGGGAACGGACCGGTGCCGCGCACCAGCGGCGTGTCCTTGGCTACTTCACCGGATGGCGCACCGGAAAGGACGGCAGGCACCAGTACCTGCCATCCAGTGTCTCCTGGGGCAAGCTCACCCACGTCAACTACTCGTTCGCCCATGTTGGCGCGGACAACCGGATCGCGATCAAACCGGAGCAGGACAGCGCTGTCCGGCTGTTCAACCGGACTCGGGATGCCCGCTCGCCCCGGGTGAAGACGTTGATCGCGGTGGGCGGCTGGGCCGATTCCCGCGGGTTCTACACCATGGCGACCAACGCCGACGGGTCGGTGAACCAGGCCGGGATCGACACGTTCGCCAACTCCGCGGTCGACTTCGTCCGGCAGTACGGCTTCAACGGCGTCGACATCGACTACGAGTACCCGACCGCGCTGCCCAACACCGGCAACCCGGTGGACTGGCCCGTCGCCAACCCGCGCAGGAAAGGACTGACAGCCGGTTACACCGCGCTGCTCAAGACCCTGCGGGAAAAGTTGGATCGGGCCACCGCAGGGGATGGCAGGTACTACCTGCTCACCGCGGCGGTGTCGGGTTCGGGCTATCTCGTGCGCGGCATGGAGGCACACTCCGGGGTCCAGTACCTGGACTTCGCCAACGTGATGACCTACGACCTGCACGGCACCTGGAACCACTTCGTCGGACCGCAGGCGCCGCTCTACGACGACGGACGGGACAACGAGCTGGCGGCAGGCGGGATCTACGATTCCGGCGCCAACCCGGAGTACCAGAAGACCGGCTACTTCAACACCGACTGGGCCTATCACCACTACCGGGGAGCGCTCTCCCCGGGACGGATCAACCTGGGCGTGCCGTACTACACCCGAGGGTGGGGCAACGTCAGCGGTGGCGTCGGCAATGGACTGTGGGGCACCTCGGCCCTGCCTGACCAGAGCAAGTGCCCACCGGGAACCGGTCCGGGCAGTCCGGGCGGCACGACACCCTGCGGTCTCGGCGCTTCCGGGATGGACAACATCTGGCACGACCTCGATGACAACGGAAAAGAGGTGCTTGCCGGATCCAACCCGATGTGGCACGCCAAGAACCTGGAGCGGGGCGTCACCCCGGACTACCTCTCCGCCTACGGCGTGAGCGGCCAGGTGGGCGGGTACACCAGGCACTGGGACGACACCCTGAAGGCCTCATGGCTATGGAACGGCAACAACAAGGTCTTCCTTTCCACAGAGGACGAACAGGCGATCTCGGTCAAGGCGCAGTACATCGCGCAGAACGGCATCGGCGGCGCCATGGTCTGGGAACTGGCCGGTGACTACGACTGCCCCGCCGCAGGCCAATGCCGACCGGGCTACACCATGACCAACCTGTTGCACGACAAGCTGGCTGGTGCTGGCCAGTACGGCAGTACCCGAAGCGGCGCCACCAAGCTGCCGGACCAGGTGTTGGACGTGCGGGTCGAACTGGTCGACTACCCGACCAAGCTCGAGGATATGTGGCCGATCCAGCCCAAGCTGCGGATCACCAACAACACCGGCAAGCCGTTGCCGTCCGGCACCGAACTGTCCTTCGACATCCCCACATCGACATCGCCGTTGCTCAAGGACGAGGGGTGGAAGGAGATGACGGGCGCGGTCAAACCCGGCCGGACCGGCCCCAACGTCGGTGGGCTGAACGCCGACTTCCACCGGGTGACGGTGAAACTGGGCTACTGCGAGGAGATCGCCGCGGGCAAGGCGCGGGACATCGGGATCAAGTACTACCTGCCGATCACCGGACCGGCCAACTTCACGATGAAGGTCGGGGGTGTCGACTTCGGTCTCACCCAGGACGGGCGCAGGAACACCACCACCGTCGCGCCTCCGCCCGGGACCGGAGCGGCATGCCAGGCCGACGGATGGGACGCCAACCGGGTCTACAACCCAGCCTGGTCGCCGTTCTCGCTGTGGAAGGTCGGCAACCAGTGGAAGGTCCAGGACGTCAACAGCGGCAACGTGCTCGACCATCCCGGTGGCTGGTCGACCGCGCACCTCGTCGACTCGCAGGACGGCAACACCAACCAACTGTGGAACGTCGTCGAAGACGGCGGCGCCGGATGGTACCGGCTGAAGAGCAATACCAGCGGCAAGGAACAGTGCCTCGGCGCCGACACCTTGTTGGCCAGTCTGACCGTCCGGGACTGCGACGCCAGCGACGGTCAGTGGTGGCAGTTCTTCGCCGAGGACGGAACCCGGTTCTCCGGCGGGGTTCCCGACGGCGGCAAGCCGTATTCGTTGAAGTCGTATTCGGGATTCGTGGCCGAACCGAAGAACAGTGGCAGCCGACCTGGCACAGCCGCGGTGGCCGGTGAGCCCAGCGGGAGCACTCGCACTGTGGTCTCCCACCAGGGCTACTACTGGAAGGCCAAGTACTGGACCAAGGGCAACGTCCCTGACGCCAACGATCCGAAGAACCCGTGGACCCGCATGGGTCCGACAGGCTGATCATCCAGTCCGGTGTGCCGGCGTCGTGCCGGTACACCGGCTGGCCGGTACCCTCGATACCGCGAACGGGTACGGAGGCCGTGGTGAGGCGTACGAGGATCATCTCAGTGCCCTATCACGACGGTCGGCGGGATGCCGACCGCGGATGTGGGCCGGAACACTTGCTGCGCACGTGTTCTGCCGCTGTCGGCGAACTTGTCGACTCGGTCGAGACCGTGGGGCCGGTCGATCCCGCGCAACCGGAAGCGGCCAGGGTCTTCCAGTTGGCGGACCTGCTTGGGCGTGATGTGCGTGCGGCACATGACGACGAGATGTTCCCGTTGGTCCTTGCGGGTGACTGCAACAGTTGCGTCGGCACGGTCGCCGGATGCGGCGGTGACGGCCTCGGGGTGGTGTGGCTCGACGCGCACCCGGACTTCGACACATCCGAACGTAGCCGCACCGGCTCACTGGACGCGATGGGGCTCGCGGTGATGACCGGTCACGGCTGGGCGGCGATGCGCCGTGGCGTCACCGGCTTCACCAAAGTCGCGGAGGAGCACGTCATCCACGTGGGCGGCAGGGACTTCGAGCCAGGACAGCGCGAGGACTTCCGGCGTTCGGGTATCCGTGTCCTGGAAGGGAACACGTTCGCCGACACCGATCTCGCCGCGGCGCTGGACGACCTGCGGGCCCGCGTGAGCCGCGCGTACCTGCACATCGATCTCGACTGCCTCGACCCGAGTGAGGGAATCGCCAATCAGTACAGCGCCGACGGCGGTCTGAGCCTGGCGCGACTGCTGGGAGTCGTCGACGAGGTCTTCGACCGGTTCGAGGTGGCAGCGGCCGCGGTGACCGCCTACCACCCGGGCAGCGACGTCGACGGCCGGATGGCCAGTGCGGCAAACGAAGTGCTCGCCGCCGTGATGCGGCGTGGTGGAGGCGTTGGCGTACGGGCCTGTCCAGGCGGGTATCCGCAGCGTACTGGACGTTCGAATGAGGAGTTCTGATGACAGAGACGGTCGGCGACCACCTGCTCCAGCGACTGCGCGAGTGGGGCGTGGCGCAGGTGTTCGCCTATCCGGGTGATGGGATCAACGGGATCGTCGCCGCGTTCGGGAAGGCGGACAACCATCCTCGGTTCGTGCAGGCTCGGCACGAGGAGATGGCCGCGTTCGCCGCTGTCGGCTATGCGAAGTTCAGCGGCCAGGTCGGGGTGTGCATGGCGACGTCTGGCCCTGGGGCGATCCACCTGCTCAACGGGCTGTACGACGCGAAGTTGGACCACGTGCCGGTGGTGGCGATCGTCGGGCAGACCGCGCGCAGCGCGATGGGTGGCAGCTACCAGCAGGAGGTCGATCTGCAGTCGCTGTTCAAGGACGTCGCGAGCGAGTACCTGGTCGAGGTGAACGTCGCCGAGCAGTTGCCCAACGCCCTGGATCGCGCGATCCGGATCGCACAGTCGTCGCGGTGTCCGACAGCGCTGATCATCCCGGCGGACCTGCAGGAGGAGGAGTACTCGCCACCACAGCACGCGTTCAAGCACGTACCGTCCAGCCCTCCGCACACGTCGTGGGCCCGGTCGGCGCCTGCGGAGGAGGACGTTGCCGCTGCTGCCGATGTGCTCAACGCGGGGCACAAGGTCGCGATGCTGGTCGGTCAAGGGGCGCGGGGTGCGGCGGAGGAGGTCCGCCAGGTCGCGGAGATCACCGGCGCTGGTGTGGCGAAGGCGTTGTTGGGTAAGGATGTCCTGTCCGACGAACTGCCGTATGTGACGGGCTCGATCGGACTGCTCGGCACCCGTCCGAGCTATGAACTGATGCGTGACTGCGACACACTGCTGATCGTCGGGTCGAACTTCCCGTACACGCAGTTCCTGCCGGAGTTCGGCCAGGCCCGCGCGGTGCAGATCGACCTGGACGGCAGGTTCATCGGGATGCGGTACCCGACCGAGGTCAACCTGGTGGGTGACAGCGCGGCGACCTTGCGGGCCTTGCTGCCGAAGCTGACGAGCAAACCGGATCGGTCGTGGCGCGAGAAGGTCGAGAAGAACGTCGCATCGTGGTGGGAGACAGTGGACCGGGAAGCCGCGCTGGACGCGAAGCCGGTGAACCCGATGGCTGTCGTGTCCGAGTTGTCCCGGCGCATCCCGGACAACGCGATCGTCACAGCGGACTCAGGCTCCTCCACCAACTGGTACGCCCGCAATCTCCGTATCCGCGGTGACATCCGGGCGTCGCTGTCGGGCACTCTCGCGACCATGGGGCCCGGGGTGCCGTACGCCATCGGCGCGAAGTTCGCCCATCCGGACCGGCCAGTGATCGCTCTCGTGGGAGACGGCGCGATGCAGATGAACGGGCTCGCGGAGCTGATCACCATCGCCCACTACCGGAGCCTGTGGAGCGATCCCCGCTGTGTGATCTGCGTGTTCCACAACAACGACCTCAACCAGGTGACCTGGGAGCTACGGGCGATGGGCGGCGCACCGAAGTTCGAGGAGTCCCAGAGTCTGCCCGAGGTCGACTATGCCGGTTTCGCCCGGTCACTGGGTTTCACCGCTGTCACGGTCGACCAGCCCGATCAACTCGCTGCCGCGTGGGACACGGCGCTCAGCGCGGACAAGCCCGCGCTGCTGGACGTCCACTGTGACCCGGAGGTCCCACCGATCCCGCCGCACGCCACCTTCGAGCAGATGAAGTCGGCGACGGAGGCGGTCCTGAAGGGCGACCCCAACGCGTTCCATCTCGTCGTTCAAGGCGTGAAGACGAAGATGCAGGAGTTCCTGCCGGGCAGGCGGAACTGATGGTGCCGCAGCCGCCTGCGGTCGAGCGAGTGAGCGCCAGCGCCTACCGGCGCCGCAACCCGAGGCCGACGGGACACCTGTTCGCGTCGATCGACTTCGCGGCCGTTCAAAGCTGTGTCGCGGAGTCGCAATAACCTGAGAAGTGCTGGGTACTCGGAAGTGAAGTCCTCGCCATGAAGAGTGGAGGTATTGTGACGGACACCGAGACCGGCCATGTGACCGGGACGAAGGACAAGCACTACAACATCATCTGGTTCACCGAGGCCTGCCTGAGCAATGTGCTGCGCCTGGAAACCTACGTGCAGGACGCGGAGCGCGACGGCGATTCGGAACTCGCTGACTTCTTCCGCAAGGCGCAAGCCGACAGCCGCAAGGGTGCCGAACAGGGCAAGGCTCTGCTGCGCAACCGGCTCGCTCGCGATTGAGTGCACACGGGCCCTGCAGGAAGGTACTGCCCTGCAGGGCCCGAGATGTGCCGATCGGGTTGGGCATGTCGATTACCCGAAGTGGTGAAGGTTCAAACGAAGCCACAGCTCGGTGCGACTGCATCGAGGACGACCTTGGCAAACGCGGACGATGGAAGGCGACCACGATGGCGCGGGATCAGTATGACCAGCAGGACCCGAGGTTCCAGTATCCGCGGCCGGGTCGTCAGCACGGCCAGGAGCAGAGCCATCCGGGCACGGGTGAACAGATGGGACCACGTCCGGATCACGGTGAGCAGTCCTATCGGGGCTCTGGCCGCCTGGTGGACCGCAAGGCAGTCATCACGGGCGGGGATTCCGGGATCGGCAGGGCTGTGGCGGTGGCGTTCGCGCGTGAGGGCGCGGATGTTCTTCTGTCCTTTCTGGAGGAGGAAGAGGTAGACGCGAAGCAGACCGCGGACCTCGTGCGTGACGCGGGGCGTCAGGTCGCTCTGGTGCCGGGCGACATCCAGGACGAGGCGCAATGTCGGCGAGTGGTGGACCGGGCGGTGGCGGAGTTCGGTCGGATCGACGTCCTGGTGAACAACGCCGCCTACCAGATGTCGCAGGACGACGGCCTGTCGGGAATCACGGTCGAGCAGTTCGACCGGGTGCTCAAGACGAACCTGTACGCGATGTTCTGGTTGTGCAAGGCGGCTGTGCCACACATGCCACCTGGCTCCTGCATCATCAACACGTCGTCCATCCAGGCGTTCCAGCCGTCGCCGAACCTGCTGGACTACGCGGTCACGAAGGCCGGGATCGTCAACTTCACCAAGGGACTGTCCCAGGACCTGATCGACAAGGGAATCCGGGTCAACTCGGTGGCACCAGGTCCGGTGTGGACTCCGTTGATCCCGGCAACCATGCCCGCGGAGAAAGTCGACTCGTTCGGGGCGAACACACCGATCGGGCGAGCCGCTCAACCCGCTGAGCTGGCACCGGCGTACGTGTACTTCGCCTCGCAGGAATCAAGCTATGTGACCGGAGAGGTGCTGGGGGTCACTGGCGGGAAACCGCTCACGTAAACCACAGAACGAGATACACGGGCGTCGTCTGCTCATCGCGGGCCGATCGCCTCGATGCGGTATTGAGGACTCGGCCGAGTGGGTACCTGATCGCTGTGCGAAGCATCAAGCGGTGGCGGGGTGAACAGTCATGTCGAACGTCGTGGTGATCACGGGGGCCAGTGGTGGTGTCGGGCGTGCGACCGCTCGTGAGTTCGCTCGTCGTGGCGACCGGGTGGCGTTGCTGGCGCGTGGTCAGTCTGGGTTGGACAGTGCGGCCGCTGATGTCCGTGCCGAGGGCGGGCAGGCTCTGGTTGTTCCGGTCGACGTGGCTGATCACCGAGCGGTGGACGAGGCGGCCCGGCGGGTCGAGGACGAGCTGGGGTCGATCGATGTGTGGGTCAACGACGCGTTCAGCGGTGTGTTCGCTCCGGTGGACGAGATCGAGCCCGCGGAGTTCCGGCGGGTGATGGAGGTCAGCTATCTGGGGTACGTGCACGGGACCAAGGCCGCGTTGCGGTGGATGAAGCCACGGGATCGCGGTGTGGTCGTGCAGGTGGGGTCGGCGTTGGCCTACCGGGGGATTCCGCTGCAGTCGGCGTATTGTGCGGCCAAACACGCGATTCAGGGATTCCATGAGTCGTTGCGGTGCGAGTTGTTGCATGAGAAGTCCGGTGTTCGGGTGACGATGGTGCAGTTGCCCGCGATGAACACGCCACAGTTCGGGTGGGTGTTGTCGCGGTTGCCGCGGCGAGCGCAACCGGTGCCGCCGATCTATCAGCCTGAGGTGGCCGCGCGGGCGATTGTGCGGGCGGCTGATCGGCCGCGTCGGCGGGAGTACTGGGTCGGGATGTCCACAGTGGCGACCTTGCTGGGCGACAAGGTGATGCCGGGCGTGCTGGACCACTACCTGGCGCGGACCGGATACGCGTCTCAACAGGCCGGTGTGCGACGTGACCCGCGTCAGCCAGCCAATCTGTGGCGACCGGCTGACGATCGGTCAGGTACTGATCAGGGAGCGCACGGAGATTTCGACGATGTCGCTCACGCGAGCAGCGTCCAGCACTGGATCAGTCGCCACCGGGGCGCCATCGCGGGTAGTGCTCTGCTGGTGGCGGCCGCTGGTCTGGTCACTGTCACGAGGAAGGGCTGAACCCTCTTGGCGCGCCACGAGACAGACGTTCACTTGCGTCCCACGATGACGTCGACAGCGTGGGGAAGAGTGCACGCGCTCACCGCTGGGGAACCGGAACGTGGGGAGCTTGTGGTGCTTCCCGGGCTGGGTGTTTCCGCGTACCTGCGGAGCAGCGTGGCCCATGCCGCCGCGGCTGGCTACCGGGGATGGTTGCCTGATCCGCCAGGATTCGGCCACAGCGAGGACCCGCGTCGACGACTGGGTGTCGCGGAGATCGCTGAGGTCATGGCGCAGTGGCTGGTGCGTCGCGACGTCGGGGCGGTCACGCTGGTTGGCCATTCCTGCGGTACCCAGGTCGCTGCCCATGTCGCGGCACGGGCACCGGATCTGGTGAACCGGCTGTTGCTGGGGAGCCCGACGATTGATCCACGGTATCGGTCATGGCCGAAGGCGGTGTTGCGCTGGCGACGAGACGGCCGGTTGGAACCACGGTCATTGGTTCGGACTCAATCGCCGGAATGGCGTCGTGCCGGTCCGTTGCGGTTGTTCTCGTTGACTCGCTCGATGTTGGCCGATGACCTTGAAGCGACCGTGAGTCAGCTGACCTGCCCGATCACGGTCATCCGCGGCCAGCGGGATCCGTTGTGCACCAGCGAATGGGCAGAACGCCTCGCCCGGCCGGGCCAAGTCGTCGAGCTACCGGGCATGCCGCACGCGTTTCCATATCAGGCCCCGCAGGTGTGGGTGGATGTCTTGGAAGGACGGCAACCGACGTGACTGTCGCACCGGGCGATGCCATCGCCGCGTTCGACTCGGCCAGTGCCATGCTCGCGGCGACGGCACGAGGAATCACCAGTCAGCCCTTCGACCGGGTTGGTCGTAGCCGGTTGTTCGCGGCCACCGTGAAGACGGCGAACCTGCTGCCGCGATCACTCCGACAGCGGCTCTACGCCGTGGCCGGTGGTGCCGAAGGCGTCGAACCCGACCAGCTTGGTGCCATCGACATGGACGCTGTCGCCGCTTGGGCGACGGACCACTACCCAGCGCACCGGTATCCAGGGGCGCTGGTGGGCTCGTCCAACGGCGCGGCCGTGCACCTGGCGACGGCGTTGGGCATGCCCTGGCTGCCACAGACATTGCTGATCCCGGTGCGCTGGAAGGGCAACGATCCCGAGCGGCCCGATCGTGCGCTGGAGTTCGGGGCGTCCGTGGCGCCGCGACTGTTGGATCGCAACCCGGACATCACGCTGCATCACATGCACGACGCCAACCAGGATCGGTTGATGATCGGTCAGATGGCGTACTTCCGGGTGAAGCGTCGACGGCTCGGCACTGCCTACGAGCGGTTCCTGCTGCACCGGCTTGAGCCCGGAGCGCCGATCATCGTGCTGGCCGACGAATCGACGTGGCCGGTGACGACGGTCGACGCGCGGCACGTGTTCCAGGTGGGCGCGCAAGGGGGCATCCGCCCGGAGGACTACGACAGGCATGGCGTCATCCCGGACGCGGAGGCGCCGGAGGCGGAATGGGGCTTCGACGCCATGCTGCTGGACGATGTGGCCCGGCTGGGTGCTGAAGCCGGTCATCCCGTCCACGTCGTCCGCTATCCGAACACCCACGCGTTGTCCGGTCCGATCGCGGACCTCCACCGCACGTGGCTGACCGAGGCCGGGGCGGCCGCCGACCGGCTGCTCGTCGAATCATTCCTGTTGATCGACCCGACCAGGACGATCGAAGCCGGATTGGTTCCGTTGTGGACTGTGTTCCCGGTCGAGTCCGCGCTGCGGGCCACACAGGACTACCTGCGGTCATCCACCGCCGAGTATCGATCGGTGCACATAGGACTTTTTCCGCACGGCGTGGAATCCCGGGGGATCGCGGGCCCCGCGCGCTGGCGGGACGGGTTGGGAGGTGTCGATGTCGAGTTCCTCGGTGTCGATGTCGACCGGTTTCCCGCTGACTTCGCCGCGTTGGTCCGTTACGGCGAGGAGTTGCGTCGGATACCAGCTCAGCCGGCACCCGCGCCCGGGTCACTGGACGTGACTTTCGCGCTGCAGGCCCTGTCGGACACTGTGCCACGCGCGTGAGGCATGAGTATCCACCTGACGGGGTACTTGGTTGGTGAAGGTGTCCTAAGAGGAGGTTTACCGATGCCGAAGAGTTGGAGCAACAAACGCGAACGCCAGTACGAGCACGTCAAGTCGTCAGCCGAACAGCGCGGCGCGAGCGACAAACGAGCCAAGGAGATCGCGTCCCGCACAGTGAACAAGAACCGCGCGCAGTCCGGTGAATCCACCCAGGCCAGCAAGTCCTCGACCGATGACATGTCGCCGCAGCGCCGAGGCGGCAAGCGATCGGGCAACCGTCAGGGACCCGGCGGACCCACGCGCGACCAGCTGTACAACGAGGCGAAGAAGCGCAACATCAAAGGCCGGTCCACGATGACCAAAAAGCAACTCGAGAACGCTCTGGGCCGCTGAGCGAACGCCACACCTATCCACGCAGCCGCGACATCCCCGGCTGACGACGGATTTCCATCTCGTCACGGGCCTCCCTACTCACAGTCCTCGGTCGTCCCAGTCAGTCAGCCCGCCGGGGTGGGTACCTCGGTACCTGTGACGTGCAGGTCCTCGAGTGTGGGGGCGAGCAGCAGTGCGCCGGTGGTCAGGCATCCGTGCAACGCTCGCAGGTCGGCGAGGACCTCGGTGCTGATGTCGGGGCCGTGGCGGTCGACCAGGGCGGGAGTGTGGTCCATCAACGCCTGCACCAGGCCGGTCAGGGCACTGATGACCTCGTGCGTGCCGCTCACCGCAGCGGATACCGCTCCGGCGTCCAGTGTCCTGTCGCGCAGGGCGGCCTCGGTGTCGGCGAGCAGGCGGCGGGCATCGGTCAGAGCGCCATTCACCCTCGTCGCACCGTGGGGCCCGGTGATCTCGTCGAGCATCGTCCTCTCCCTTTGGGCTGTCCCGCCGGGCCCCGGAGACCCAGGGTGGTCTCCGGGGCGCGCGAGGCTGGCTCTCAGGCGTTGATCTGTTTGGTGTCGTTGTGGGCGCTGATGGCGATCTTGCGGGGCTTGGCGCGCTCGGCGACCGGGATCCGCAGGGTCAGTACGCCCGTTTCGTAGCTCGCCTGGATCTTGTCGGTGTCCAGGGCTTCGCCGAGGAACAACTGTCGGCTGAACACCCCGCGGGGCCGCTCGGCGACCTGGTACTCGGCGCCGTCCTCGGCTCGGCCGGGGCGCTCGGCTTTGACGGTCAGCACGTTCTGCTCGACGTCCAGGTCGATCGAGTCCGGGTGCACGCCGGGCAGGTCGAACGCGACGACGTACTCCTCACCGGCACGGTAGGCGTCCATCGGCATCGCCGCGGGCCGGGAAAGCGTCCCGTTGGCGCCGAAGAACTGCTGGGTCAGCCGGTCGAGCTCACGGAACGGGTCGGTACGCATCAACATCACACAGTCTCCTTCCACACCAATTGGCTGGGGATCGGCGGTCAGGCCGCACAATCAGGTCTCGGGCCGATACTTTTCTTATAGTCACCACTGCAGGTTGTGTCAAGTGCCCACCGAAGATAGCCTGGAGTGCGCGCAACACACTGACCCGTGTCAGGTATGTGAGGAGAAGGTCGCCCGTGGCCCTGACGAACAACCTCGGCAACCTCGACAATGTCGACTACCCGGCCTACACCACGGGGCAGGCCGCGGACCTGCTCGGTGTTCAGCAGGCGTTCCTGCGCAGTCTGGACACCGCCAGCCTGCTGCGCCCGGAACGCTCCGAGGGCGGGCATCGCCGCTACACCCGTCGCCAACTCCACCTCGCTGTCCGCATTCGCATCCTGTTCGACGAAGGCCACACCCTGGCCGCAGCGGCCCGGATCATCGGACTGGAAGACGAGCTCGCCGCCGCGCAGGACCAGATTGCCAAGCTGCGCAGTCAAATCGACAACGGCACGAAACACTGATTGCAGATACAGCGCGAGTTGCGGTCCCTTGTGGCGACGAGCGTGCTGACGGGACAACGCTTTCCGGTGCGCTTTGCATCGTTTCCTCGTCGTTTCGGAACAGCGTCAGCGGGTATGCCTGAAACTGTCACCGCATATTCAACTCACACAAGGGTTTCATGAGGGCATCCCACCCGCCGGTCACACCACCGAGTCGCCTAGGACAGCCGATGACCACCACAGCCGAGCAATCCCTCTGGCTACGTGATCTTCCCATCACGCCACCGCATCCGTCGCTGTCGGGAAAGCACCACGCGGCCGTGGCGGTCATCGGCGGAGGCATCGTCGGACTGACCACAGCGCTACTACTCGTCCGTCGAGGCGTCGATGTGATAATGCTCGAAGCCGACCGCACAGGCGCGGGAGTGAGTGGCAACAACACCGCCAAAGTCACCGCGCTGCAGTCCACTATGTACTCCACTGTCGAACGCCGACATGGCCCTGGCGCGGCGGCAAGCTACGCGGAAGCCGCGACTGCGGGGGTGGAACTCGTCGCACAACTGGCTGCCGCGATCGACTGCGATGCCCAGCGGGCGCCAGCGGTGACGTTCGCCTACACCGCGGCCGAACACGACACTGTGCGCGCCGAAGGCGACGCCGCGGGCAATGCTGGACTGCCTGTCGAGTGGACTGATCAGCTTGACCTGCCGTTCCCCACCTACGGCGCAGTCCGATTGCGTGACCAGTTGCTGGTGCATCCGGCCAAGTACGTGCGCGGCCTCACGGCCGCGTTTGTCGCCGAGGGCGGTCGGCTGTTCGAGACGAGCCGTGTGCTTGATGTCTCTGCCACCGCGCCATACCGAATCCACACCGCCGAGGGCACCGTCACCGCCGGACAGGTAGTGGTGGCCACCCACTATCCGATCCTGGGCAGGGGATTGTTCTTCGCGCGCCTCGAAGCCGAACGGTCCTACTGCGTCGCTGCGCGCTTACGTTCCGGTGCACCGCCAGCGGATCTCGCGATCAGCGTCGGCAGTCCCTCGTGGTCGTTGAGCCGCCACGGCGACCACGTGATCATTGGCGGACAAAGCCATCCCGCGGGGGAGCGTGGCGTCGACTCCAGTCGGTACGCCACGCTGGCGGACTTCGCGTACGAGCATTTCGACGTCGCCGACATCACCCATCGGTGGTCGGCGCAAGACCCCAAGGCCTACGACGCGTTGCCGATGGTCGGAACCCACCTACCCGGAGGATCACGGCTGTGGGTAGCGACCGGGTTCGCCAAGTGGGGCTTGGCCATGGGCTCCGTCGCAGGGGCGATCCTCGCCGACCGCATCACCGCAACCGACAACCCGCACGCAGACCTGTTCACCCCGCACCGCGTCAGCCTCTCCAGCGTGCCGACACTGCTGCGGCAGAACGCCAAAGTCGCGAAAGACCTCATCGCGGACCGGCTCGGTCCTGCCGACACGGCTGACGCCGAGGGTGTGCCAGTCGACACAGCCCGGGTGCTACCAGATGGCCGGGGGAAGAAGGGCGTGTACCGCGACCAGGACGGGACACTGCACGCGGTGTCCCTGCGCTGCACCCACTTGGGGTGCCTGTTGCGGTTCAACGGCGCCGAACGCAGCTGGGACTGCCCCTGCCACGGCTCCCGCTTCGACATCGACGGCACCGTTCTCGAAGGCCCCGCCACCCAGCCACTTCCACGGCGCGATCCCTAGTACGGCCTGACCGGCGGGACCGGGCCGACACCGGCATCACGCAGAGCCTGCTCGAGGTAGGAGATCACGACCTGGTTGTCCGCGAGCATTCGGTCGATCGATCCGGCTTCCCGCCACTCGGGAATGCGCTCGATGCCGAAGAACTGGGCGCCGGGCCGATCGAGAAGCCGATTCTCCGTACGCATGTACGCCGTGTCCAGCAACGGATGGGACCTCGCGTTGAGCAGTACCCATGAGCGCAACCGCAGGTGTGTGCGGATCTGGGCGTTCAGCGTCTTCAGTTTCCGCGCGGGCCCCTCGGTTGCCTGCTGCCTGGACAGGACCGGCAGTACCCGGCCGGTTTCGACTTCCCCGGCGTTGGGTGCCGCAACACCCATCACCGCAGCCACTGTCGGTGCCACGTCGGGAGTTTCGGCATACGGCAACGTCCTGCCGGTGGCGATGCCCGGACCGACGAAGACCAGTGGAGCCAGTCCGGAATCCTCGGCCTGCACCGGATGCCAGCCCGAAACGGCCTGGCCGTCGGACAACAGGACCAACAGAGTGTCGTGGAGTTTCCCGGCTCGCTCCAGCCCCGCGACGAACTCACCCAGCAGGCGGTCGGCTGTGCGCGCGGCATCGATGTACGGCGAGCCGTCCGCCCAGATGTCCTGTGCCCAAGGCTGCCCGTCACGCGCGTCGGCCACCTGCTGAGACGCGGTGCCCGTGCCCTGCAACACCACCCGCATCATGTCCAGGTTCTTGTGTTGCCGCACCTGATCGAGGGTGACAGCGACCACGTCGGCGTCGGTGTCCCCGCGGTTGAGCCGGACGAAGTCGTAGCCGGGATTGAGCGATCGGTAGGCAGTGCTGTTGGCGACGTGCGCCTGGTGGCCGCCGAACTGCTCCTGGAGGTACTCCTCCTCCGACCAGCGCTCCAGAAAGAGCGTCCCCGCGTAGGTCACCGGGTTGGGGAACGACGTGGTGCTGATGTCCCAGTACCCGTTCGTGGTGGGGTGCCACGGGATTGGCAGTTGGTAGTGCGCCACTGTTGTGCCACGCGCGGACAACTGCTGGAAGTTGCGCAGTCCCAGCTTGCTCGGGGCATCGACGTGCAGACCGTCGATGTGGAAGAAGACCACCCGAGCGGGCCGTTCGGACGCGGTGGCCGCGCTCGTGCCGTTCGTAGCGGTTGTAGCGGTCGCCGCGAACACCAGAACCAGTGCCAACGCCAGCGCCAGGTGACGGTTGAAGACAGCTCGTTTCACACCTCCCACTCTGCCCGCCGGACTGCGTGTCATCAGGACAGGAATCCGCTCAAATCAAGACAGGAAACTTCCATAATGCGACCATGGAACTGCATCTGTTGCGCAAGTTCGTCGTCGTCGCCGAGGAACTGCACTTCGGGCGCGCCGCGGCTCGCCTGCACGTCGCCCAATCGCCGCTGTCCCAGCAGATCCGCAAACTGGAAGCCGATCTCGGGGTGCCGCTGCTCGAGCGGACCACCCGGCGGGTCACACTCACCACGGCCGGACACATGTTCCTCACCGAAGCCCGCGCCGTGCTGGCACAGATGGACCGTGCCCGTGAAGTCGCGGTCAGCGCGGCCGCGGGCCGCAGCGGCTACCTGCAACTGGTCTATGTCGGAAGCGCGGCCTTCCACCTGCTTCCCCCGCTGTTGCGGGCCTACCGCAGGGTGGCTCCCGAGGTACGGCTCGAACTGCGGGAACACACCACTGCCGAGCAGGTGGAAGCGCTCAGCACCAGTCAAGCCCAAGTCGCTTTCCTCCGTTCCATACCGCAGCGAGCCGGCCTTCGTGGGGAAGTACTGACAACCGAGCCGATTCTGATAGCGCTGCCCGCCGACCACCGCTTGGCGGGCGAGACCGAGGTCGATCTGGCCGTGCTCGCGGATGAACCGTTCATTCTGTTCCGTCGCGACCTTGGCCCGACGTTCCACGATCTGTTGCTCGCTCTGTGCCACAGCGCCGGATTCGCCCCGCGGGTCGAGCAGGTGACCAGGCACATGGCCACCACCGCCTCCCTGGTCGGCAGTGGCCTTGGCGTGTCACTGGTTCCCGCCTCAGTCAGCGCGTTGCGCGCACATGACGTGTGCTACCGGCCGATCGCGGGCGGCAGCGCGAGTGTGGACCTCGTCATGGCCTGGCGAGCCGACCAGGAAACCGAACTGGTGAACCACTTCCTCACCGTCGCCCGAACTGTCGGCCGACGGCTCACGATCACTTGAACAGTGTGTGCACAGGTCACGCTCCCCGCAGTTGCACACGCCTTGGCGTCGCCGGTTCATCTGCGTTAGAACTTGACTCGATCAAGTTCAGTTCGGTCAATAGCTGACTGCAGGTTGACCAGTACCCCAGGTTGTTCCTTGAAAAATGTGACCAAATGAGGAGTCGTTGACGATGAAACTTAGGTTTGGTGATCGCGTGCGAGCTTTCGCCATCACGGTTGCGATCACTTCCACTCTGTGTGCCGCGTTCTCCCCGACCGCGTCGGCGACACCTGTCGTTCCCGAGAGTGAGATCGGCCCACTGCTCAACTGTGGCACGTACACAAACCAGCAAATGACCAGAAGTCAGGTTTTAGCCAGAGCTCGGACCTGGATTCAAGCACGCGTCCCGTACAGCCAGCAGGCGTGCTATGCCAACCAGTACGGCAGTTATCGAACGGACTGCTCCGGGTACGTCTCAATGGCGTGGGGCCTTCGGATTTCGTACACCACCAGAGATATCAACCTGGTGTCCCATGAAATCGCCCGCATGGACCTCCAGCCCGGTGACATCCTGAACAAATACGACGTCCACATGTCGATCTTCGTCAGATGGGAGGACGCGGCACGCACGAGACCGCGCGTGATGGAGCAAGCGGGGCCGAATGGCTCGCCCACCACAGAGCGGGTTTGGTCGGCCGCGACCGCCAGCGAATACACGCCGAGACGCTACAACAACATCATTGACGACGCTGGCGAGCGTGATGTGAATGGTGATGGCAAGGCGGATATCGTTGCCGTGGTTGGGGATAAACTGCGTTACTACTATGGTACCGGTGACGGCGGCTTTCATTTCCACAGCGAAGGCGGTGTGGGTTGGGACGTCCTTACCCAAGTGGACCTGGGTGACGTCAACGCCGATGGTAAGGCGGACATTATTGGCGTGGTTGGGGATAAACTGCGCTATTACTACGGTACCGGTGACGGCAATTTCCATTTCCATAGCGAGGGTGGTGTGGGCTGGGGTGCGCTCGGCAAGCTCGCTGTCGCTGATGTCAACGCTGATCGCAAGGCGGACATCATCGGCGTGGTGGGAGACAAACTGCGCTACTACTATGGCACCGGTGACGGCAACTTTCATTTTCACAGCGATAGCGGAGCGGGTTGGGACGCGCTCGCCCAAATGAGCCTGGGTGACGTCAACGCCGATGGCAAGGCGGACATTATTGCCGTGGTTGGGGATAAACTGCGCTATTACTACGGCACCGGCGACGCCAATTTCCATTTCCACAGCGAGGGCGGCGCAAGCTGGGGTGCGCTCAGCAAGCTCGCTGTCGCTGATGTCAACGCTGATCGCAAGGCGGACATTATTGGCGTGGTCGGAGACAAACTCCGCTACTACTACGGCACTGGCGACGGCAACTTCCACTACCACAGCGAAGGTGGCGCAGGCTGGGACACTCTCAGCAAACTCGCCGCCGCCTGACAGAACAAACACCATCTGGGCCGACCACGCAGGTCGGTCCAGATGGGCTTCGCTACCTCCGCGCCAATGACAGGTCTGTAACAGGAGCGACCGGGACGCCGACGGCGTTGTGCACCCAGGCATCATCTACATGTCGATCCCGATCCTCAACGCCCCGCGCGAGAAGATCGCCACGATCGTGCAGGCCGTCGCCGAGGACCACGAACAGCGCTGAAACCCGATCCAAACCCAAGGGCAGGTCCCACCGTGGGGTTCAACCGCAGTGTCCTGTCAGTTGAACAGTCACGGGCGACACCGCAGGTCCACCGTCAGTTCTCGATTCACGCGACAGCCCCTGGGACAGAAGAGACACTGATGGATGAGGTTGCGACAGCGGCCTTTGTACAGCTCTGGATCTCCAGTGCTTGTGCACGCATACTGCGATGTCCGATGCTGGGGCACGGCCCGCTGACTGGAACCGGCTGCTCAGCGGTATCCCGCCACACAGTGCCTGATCAGGCAGGGCAGTGCTGGTTTGGTGAGAGAATCAGCGAGATCGCAACGTGACCTGTCCCTTTTGGAAGGGTATTGCTGGGTGGGTGGTCTGGTGGAGCGGAATGGTTGAGTGTGGACAAATACTGACGTTGTCGTTGGTCTGGTGCGTCTGTGCTGGCGGTGTTGAAGCATCGGTGATTGACGAGTGCGCATGATCCTCACCGGCTGGGGGCAGCGGCCGTTGGATGTGGCGACGTTGGAGCGTTTCTGTGAGCCAGCGCCGGAAGCGCGTGGTACAGATCGAAAGGGAACGGTGTGGTGACTAGTGTTGACCTGCCTCGCTCATCGGGCGGTGCGGCGCCGGTCGTGGTTCAGGTTCGAGGCAAGGCCGCGTTGTTCACTCGACCGGAGTTGAAGGTGGAACGGGTGTCCTATCCGGTGATGAGGCCGTCCACGGCGGTGGGTGTGCTGGAGTTCGCGTGGCGTGTCGTGGCCATCGAGGGTATTGGCCGAGGTCAAGCCGTTTACGTTGCGTCGTAACGAAACCACGGACCGGGCGTCGTTGGTGGACGCCACGGCCGACGCTGACATCCCGATTCGTGCCTTCGACGACTACCTCGTCAACGTCGACGAGAAGGACCTTCCCGCCGGGGTCGCCATGAGCGTGCCGGAGATGATGGCACTGGCGGAGGTCGGCGTTGAGGTGCGCTATGCCCAGGACATCCTCGAGCGGGCACGCATGATCAAGTCCAGTGATGAGATCGCCTGTATGCGTGCGTCGATTCTGGTAGGCGAAGACGCTCTTGCCGAGGTAGCTGAGGCGTGTGCACGCCCAGGCAGCACCGAGAACGAACTGTGGGCGATCCTCAACCGGGTCAATGCCGAACAGGGAGGAGAGCGGATCGAGACGCGGCTGTTCGGGTACGTGCACGGCGTCGGCAACCTAGTGCGGTGTCCGATGTCCAGCTGCAGGAAATCGGACCCTGGAGTTACGGATCGGTCGCCTGGATCTGCTTTGGACCTACCCAGGGGACCTTGGTGGCACAAGGGTGGGCTTCATGGAGCCATACAAGATCACGGCGGTGGCGCCGATCCGCTTGACCACCAAGGACGAGCGTGCCGAGCATCTGCGGCGCGCGCACTACAACGTGTTCTCAGTGCCCGCCGAGGCGATCGTGATCGACTTGCTGACAGACTCCGGTACCGGCGCGCTGAGCACGGCCCAGTGGTCCGCCATGATGCGGGGCGACGAGAGTTACGCGGGTAGCCCGAGCTTTACTCGCTTCGAGCAGGCGGTGCGGAACATCTTCGGCTACCGGCACGTACTACCGACGCACCAGGGCCGTGCCGCCGAACGGCTGCTGTTCTCCTCGCTGTGCCAGCCCGGCGATGTCGTGCCGAACAACGCCCACTTCGACACTACCCGCGCGAACGTCGAGGACACCGGGGCCGAGGCGGCCAACCTCGGCATCCCCGAATCGTCCGATCCGGACAGTCTGCATCCGTTCAAGGGCAACCTTGATGTGGGCGCGCTGTCGCGACTGATCTCGCGCGTGGGTCGCGGGCGGGTGCCGCTGGTCATGCTGACTGTGACGAACAACGCGGGCGGAGGCCAGCCTGTGTCGCTGGGCAACGTGCGGGCGGTGCACGAGATCTGCCGCCGTCACGGGATTCCGCTTTACTTCGACGCGTGCCGGTTTGCCGAGAACGCCTGGTTCATCAAGCAGCGGGAGCCGGGGTACGCGGATCGGACGCCGTTGGAGATCGCGCGGGAGATGTTCGCGCTGGGCGACGGGTGCACGATGTCGGCCAAGAAGGACGGCATGGTCAACATCGGCGGGTTCCTGTGCACCAACGATGATTCGCTCGCGCCGACGCTGACGAACATGCTGATCATGGGCGAGGGCTACCCAACCTACGGCGGTCTCGCCGGGCGCGATCTGGAGGCGATCGCCGTCGGGTTGGCCGAGGTGGTGGCGGAGGACCATCTACGCCACCGAATCTCCGAGACGGCATATCTGGGCGACGCGCTGGCCGCGCGTGGGGTGCCCATCGTGCAGCCACCCGGCGGGCACGCGATCTACCTCGACGTCGGTCGCATCCTGCCGCACATTCCTTGGGATCAGTTCCCGGGCAACGCGTTCGTCGCCGAGCTGTACCTTGAGGCCGGGATCCGGGCGCTGGAGATCGGCGCGCTCAGCTACGGCGAGCACGCGGTGCTGGAGCTGGTCCGGCTGGCGATCCCGCGGCGCACGTACACCCGCAGCCACCTGGATTATGTTGTGGACGCCGTCGTTCGGGTGGTGAAACGGGCTGACACGCTACGGGGGATGCGGCTGACCCACGCGGCGCCCTCCCTTCGGCACTTCACTGCCCAGATGTCCCCCATCGAGGCCGTTGCTGTTCCTGCGGGGGAGATCCACGGATCCGCGACGGACTGACAACTCGCCCACTCCTGGGATCTGCGACGACCCGGTCCTTGCCGCACTTCCCTCCTGCCGCTGCTTCATCCTCGGTTGACGGTCGACTGATAGTCATATTATGGTTGTTCATAATATGACATCGCTGGTGGTGTCCGGAGATCGCGCAGGGCAGAGGGGTCATGACTCAGTCAATGGAGGAAACCGGGAGGGCCACGCCGACCCGGCAGAGCTATCTGGGCTTGTTCGTCGTCGTGTTCGCCACGTTCATGGACATGCTCGACGTGGGCATCGTGATGATCATGGTGCCCACCATTCAGGCGGACCTGCATGCCAGTTACGCGGTGGGGCAATGGGTCCTGGTCGGATACGGGCTGGCATTCGCCGTGCTGCTGATCCCCGCGGGCAGGCTCGGCGACATGTACGGCCGCAAGCTGATCTTCCAGATCGGCGCCGCCGGGTTCGTCCTGATGTCACTGGCCTGTGGTCTGGCGTGGTCGTCCGAGACGCTCATCGCCTTCCGGCTGCTCCAGGGTGGCTTCGGAGCCCTGATGGCCGCGCAGGTCCTCGCGGTGATCCAGGTGTTGTTCCCGCCCGCCCGTCGGGCACCGGCGTACCTCGCCTACGGGTTGACGATCACCCTCGCGCAGTTGGTGGGCCCGTTGCTGGGTGCGTTGCTGTCCGAGGCGAACGTGTTCGGGCTGGGGTGGCGGACTGTCTTCTACATCAACGTCCCGATCGGGATCCTGATCATCGTCGGCGCGGCGCTGTGGATTCCCGAGTCCCGCTCGACGCAGCGGGTTCGCCTGGACGTCGTGGGCTTCCTGCTCGTCGCGGTCCTGTCCGGCCTGCTGATGTATCCACTGCAGACTGGTCGGGAGGCCGGTTGGCCGAGCTGGATGCTGGTCATGCTGATAGCCGCGGTGCCGGTGCTGGCGCTGTTCGCGTGGTTCGAACGCCGTCGGGGCGAGCACGCCATGGTGCCGACGAAACTGTTCCGGCTGCGGTCGTTCTCCGCCGGAACGATCATGATGTTGTTGCTGTTCACCGTGATGGTCTCGGCGTCTCTGATCGTCATCTGGCTGGTCCAGATCGGCTACGCGTGGTCGCCGCTGAAGACGGCGGTGACCATGTTGCCGTGGTTCGTCGGGATCGCCTTGCTCGGCGGGGTCTCGGTGAACTTCGCGCAACGCCTGGGTCGCGTGCTGATCGGCGGGGGAATGCTGGTCATGGCGGTGGGCATGACCGTGCTGAGCCTGATGATCGGCATGTCCGGCACCGACCTGCGACCGTGGGAACTGGGCATCGGCCTGTTCGTTGTCGGCTGCGGGATCGGCCTGGTCCTGCCCAGCCTGATGGACGTGGTCCTGCTGGAGATCCCGACTGACGACGCCGGGGCTGGCAGCGGTGTGCTCAACGCCGTCGACCAGTTCGCGGCGGCAGCAGGCGTCGGCATCGTTTCCCTGATCCTGTTCGGGTTTCTCGGCGGCGGCGCCCCGGACCACGCGGATCGTTCCGCTTCGGATCTCAAGACCGCGCTGGCCGCACAAGGAACTTCGGTGGTGGAGCGCGATCGGATCGCGGCCGAGTTCCGGACCTGTTTCGTGGACAGGGCCAACGCCACCAACCCGTTCGACGTGCCAGTCAGTTGCCAGGTCCCGACCAGCGGCCTCACGACGGTGATCGAGGCGGACACGGCCGCCACCCGGCGAAACTTCGCCGACGCCACGTCCAACACGCTCTGGTACCACGTCGGCGTCCTGGTGCTCGCGGTGCTGTTGTCTCCGCTGCTGCCGCGAGCACGCGCGTCGCAGGGACCAGCCAAGCACACACAGGAGGACCGCATGCCGGTGTGACGGCCACAGAAGTCCATTCGAGTACAGAACAAACCACAAACCACAATCGAGGAGATCGGATCACCATGACAATTCTGGTGACGGGAGCGACCGGGACCGTGGGGCGCCATGTTGTCGGCCAACTTGTGGCTGCGGGGCAGGACGTGCGGGCACTCACGACCAGGGACCCGACCACGGTGGGTCTGCCGCCGCAGGTCCAGGTCGTTCAGGGAAACCTGGCTCAGCCCGAGACGCTGTCCGCCGCGTTGGACGGTGTGGACCGGGTGCATCTGTTCCCGGTCGCCGATGCCGCAGGCGGATTCGTGGACGCGGCCAAGGCGGCCGGAGTGCGACGGGTCGTCGTGTTCTCCTCGGAGGTGGTCGCCCACCCCAAGGCCTTCGCCAAGTTCAGCGTCGAGCACCACCGCGCGGTGGAACAGGTCGTCGAGGGCGGAGGTTTCGAGTGGACAGTCCTGCGACCGACCGGGTTCGCGGCCAACACCTTGGAATGGGCGTCCTCCATCGCCGAGGAAGGTGTGGTCCGCAGCCCGTACCCGCACGCGGCACAGGCCTTGATCCACGAGGCGGACATCGCGGCGGTCGCGGTCAGGGCGCTGACCGAGACCGGCCATCACGGACAGCGATACCTGCTGACCGGCCCCGAGGCGATCACCAAGGTCGACCAGGTCACAGCGATCAGCGGCGCGATCGGCCGCGAGATCCGGTTCGAGGAGGTCTCACCGGAGCAGTGGCGGGCGTTGATGGTCCAGTACATGCCCGAATTCATCGTCGACATGCTGCTCGGCCACTGGGCGCACGCGGACGCCGAACCGGAAACCGTCGACCCGACCCTCATCCGAATCCTCGGCCGACCAGCCTTCACCTTCGCCCAGTGGGCCATCGACCACCAGGACGACTTCACCCTGCCCAACCCGTAGTCCAGCTTCGGTCTTCGCACCCGCGTCGTCCGCTGGGACCTGGCTCCGACGCCGTAACGGCTCAGGCTCACCACAAAGCGAGTAGCCGGGGCGTGAGTGGTCGTCCCGGTTACTCGCTTTGGCTGGGTGCTTGCCAGGTGATGGCGCCGGTGTGCAGGTCCTCGAAGAAGGCGCGGACCCAGGTCAGTTCGGCTCGCTGCACCGCACGTTGGTACTCGACCTCGATGAGGTGGAGTCGTTCGACGTCGTCGGCGATGGCTGCCTGTGTTTCGGCGTCGAGGCGTGCGAGGTTGTCTTCAAGGGCTTTGACGCGTGACTCGAGCGCTTCGCGCGTGTCCTCTGGTGGCAGCGCGTTGAGCAGGGCGAGCGCCGCGGGGAACGCTGGGTACTCGTTGACGGGCGTCGACAGTGTTTCGAGCATCCATTTGCGGGCGGTCGCGGCGCCCGCGTCGGTGGTCTCGTACACGGTCCGCTCGGGGCGATTGTCGGCGCGGTCGGTGTTCTTGACCGCGATCAGGCCGTCGCGGTCAAGGCGTTCGATGATCTGGTAGATCGCGTTGCGCTGCGAGACGTTGATGACCTGGTCCTTGCCCCACTCCCGGATCCGCTGCCGCACGCCGTAGGGGTGCATGGGGGACTCGCCGAGGAGCACAAGCACAGTCATCGCCAGGGGCGAGCGTCGCGGGGATGGACTCTGCATCGTGGCTGCGCGCTCCCTCGGTATGGCTGTAACCGCCACTTCATCGTAGTCGGGCCAGCCTTCACAGGCCGCCCATCCATGAATAGTCATATTATGATTGTTGATGTTATGATGTCATATTCGCCCTCGCGGGACGGGGTCAGGAGTGGTGTTCGTTGAGTGTGGTGTCGTGGGCGGGGTCGAGGTTGTGCAGTAGGGGGCAGTCGCGGTCGGCGCGGGGGCGTGTGCAGGTGTCGGCGAGTCGGGCGAGTGAGGCGCGCATGGCGTGCAGGCTGGCGATCTTGTTGTCCAGTTCGGTGATTTTCTCGGTGGCCAACTGTCTGGTGGCGTCGCAGTTGTCCGGGCCGCCGTCGGCGAGGTGCAGCAGGGCTTCGATTTCGGTGAGGGTGAAGCCGAGTTCCTGGGCGCGCTTGACGAACCGCACGACACGCACGGCCTCAGGGCCGTAGATCCGGTAGCCGGCGTGGGTCCGGCCTGGGTCGGGCAGCAGCCCGCGGCGTTCGTAATAGCGCAGGGTCTGGGTGTTCACCCCGGCCTGCCTGGCGACTTGTGCGGTGCGCATACCGAGACGGTAAACCCGGTACCCAGCTACTGGGGCAAGCCGGACAGCGGAGGGGTTCTCGAGTCTTGACTCGGTAGTGCGGTACCGGGTCGAGGGTGGGCTGCATCAACGTGTCGCCCAGGACAGGACAAGGACATGAGCGCTCCCATTGACCGCACGCAGAACGGCGAACCCGACAGCTCCAGCGCTGACGGTGTGGAGGTGTTTGACGCTGCGTGGCGCGAAGCCGACGACACCCTTCGTACCTCGATCTGGGTGGTGTACGGACTGATCGGCCTGACCCGTCTGGGTGAGTGGCCGGTTGAGGTGGACCGGTTCGCCGCGTACCTCAACCGGTCGGTCGAGGACGCGGTCGCGCTGGTCGATCAGTACTCCGGCGTGCTGTTCACCGCGCAGGTCGGTGACGGGGTGATCGCCCTCGACCTGGCCCGTCCGGCGGCTTTGCGACGTCGGACGATGTTGATCGGCGACCGGCGGATCCCGGTGAGCGGCTGCGCCCCGGACCTGTTCGAGATAGCGTCCGTGCTCGACGTCGGGTTCACGGTCGAGGACACCTGCCCGGCCACCGGCGTGCCGATTCGCGTCGAGTTCGTGCCGCCGGTGCACCGGGCTGACCTGGTAGCCACTGTGGACCCGGTCGACACGGTGGTCGCTCTCGACCCACGCGTGTTCGGCCAGGCCAGCGACCTGACGCCGGAGCAGATCGACGCCTCGTTATGCGTGCAGATGCCGTTCTTCGCCAACGCCAACGCCGCTCACAGTTGGCTGTCCGCGCACCCCAGCCGCCGGGTTTGTCCAGCGCGCCAGATGTATCAGTTGGACATCATCACCTACCACCGTGATGTCCTGCGCCCCGAGATCACCGCACAGCTCGCTCCCGGTCGGGCCTGATCACACCGAAGTGTCGACGTGACACCACAAAACACACCCACAACGGGCTGCACGACGATCGAGAGGGACCGTGATGAGGCTGGAGATCCTGCAGGTGCCCGCCTGCCCGAACGTGGCGTTGCTGGAGCAGCGCCTGGACGAGGTCCTGGTCGACCATTACGTGCCGGTCGAGCGCGCGCACCGGGTGGTTGAGGATCTGCCCACGGCGGCTGCCTTGGGCATGACCGGGTCGCCGACCCTGCTCGTGGACGGAGTCGACCCGTTCGCCGAACCCGCGCTCGCGCCGAGCGTGTCCTGCCGGTTGTACCGCGACGAGGATGCCCGGCTACAGGGAGCGCCGTCGGTCGCGGCGTTGCGCCGCGCCCTGCGAACGCCCCAGAGTGGCCAGCCCGGCGAGGAAGGCGCCACGATGACTGTCGGGTCCGGAGAGTGCTGCGCGGTCACTGCCGACGGGCCCGCAGCCGAGCTGTCGCGTGACTGGCGGGCACGGGCGGCCCCGACGGATCCCGTTGAGCGGGCGACCCACCGGGCGATCCTGCGCGCGTTCGCGGCCACCGGCTGCCCGCCGGGTTCCGGCGAGCTGGACCGGACGGCAGCCGACTTGGAGACGTCGGCCGCGCAGGTGCTCGCTCGGCTGCATGCCGCCGATGTCGTGCGCCTGGGCGGTGACGGGGAGATCCGGGTGGCGTATCCGTTCTCGGCTGTGCCGACCCGCCACCGGGTCCGGCTCGCAAGTGGGGTGGAGGTGTTCGCGATGTGCGTGATCGACGCCCTGGGCATTCCGCCGATGCTGGGCACCGACGCGGTGATCAGCACCAGCGACCCGAGCACCGGTGCCCCGATCACAGTGACCGCCGCGCGGGGCCTGTTCGCCTGGGACCCGGCCACCGCGGTGGTGTTCGTCGGTGCCCGCCCTGGCGGCGGCCCGTCGGTGGAGACCTGCTGCGACTACCTCAACGCGTTCACTGACCGAGGGCAGGCCGATGCCTGGGTCCAGGCGCATCCGCATATTCCCGGCGAGACTTTGGCGCCGGCGCAGGCCGAACGACTCGGCAAGCGAATCTTCGGCGACCTGCTCACTACCCGGCAAGCGCACGGACCGGAAGACCTGTGACCCGCAACAGGAGCGTGCCATGACCGACTTCGACCTGCCCACGCTGGACCGTGCAGCCTTCGCTGACCAAGTGGCGGCCTATCACCGAAGTTTCGGCAAGGACTTCTGGCGGCTGCTGTGGACCGCGGTGGCCGAGTTGGCCAGTGGCAAGCCGATCCGGCCCGAGCGACTGGCGGTCCGTGCCCGTGTGCCGCTCGACCGAACACTCGCGATCGCCCGAGACGCTTGGGAATGGGACGCCAGGGGCGAGCGGCTGATCGGGGCCGGGTTGACCAGTCTCGCGACCCCTTACCGTGTCGACATCGACGACCGCACCATGTGGACCTATTGCGCGCCGGATACCCTGCAACTACCGGTGATGCTCGGCAAACCGGTGTACACGCACTCGTCGTGCGCGGCCACCAGCGATCCCATCCGGGTCCACGCCACTCCCACCGGCATGGAGAGCATCGACCCGGCCAGCACCGTGGTGTCGTTTCCGAACCCGTCGCTCCGGCCCGGCCTGACCAACGTCAGGCAATTGAGCTGCGAGCAGTCGAGCTTCTACCGGAACGCCCGACGAGTACGGCAATCACTGCCTGTCCGGGGCGAGACCCTGGGCGCACGCGGCGGGTGAGCGGCGGCCTGTGCCTCGGTGGGCTGGGGGAGGAGTCGGTCTGTCGTCGGTTCGGTGCGCGATGTTCGGCTATCTTCCTGAGCGTGGCCAAGCAGACGTCCCTACCGCGCAGGTTCGGCCCTGGCGCAGTACTCGCCGAGGCCGTGCGGGTGCCTCGGCACGTCCGCCGGGAGCTCCGGCCCCGGCAGAGTCTCCTTCAGAAGGTCATCGGCCTGACCGTGATGGTGTTCGCGGGCATCGTCACGTTGGCCATCCCGGTCTGTACGTTCCTGTACGCGAAATACGGCACCGCCGTCCCGTTCCTGGTGAACTCCCGCGGTCCGGCGAAGGCACCGGCGTCCGACGACGAGCGGATGGTCGCCGCCACCCTCTGTGTGATGTTCACGGCAATGCTGGTGTACGTCATCTGGTACGCGCTGAGCCGCGGACTGGCCCGGCCAACGCTCGCATTCGACGCCGAGGGCGTCTGGTTCGGCCATCGGACCCGCGGCCAGCAGGTGCGGGACGGCTTGAGATGGGACCAGATCGCCGGTGTCCACGTGGTGCCGGTCGGCGGCAGGACCACAGTGCCGCCGAACCGGGCTGTGCCGCCGCTGGTCGAGGTGTTCCCGGTACGTCCGGTCGAGTCCGGTAAGTTGCTGAGTTTCCGGGTGGTGAACGCGCCGCCTCCAGTGCCTGGTGTTCGCGGCAAGCGATACGTGTTCGGGCTGGCCGCCGACACCGACACCGCGACACTGACCGCCGCGGTGGACCGATATGCGCTCGGACGGCGTGTGGATACCCAGACTTCGCAATGAATCACGGCGTGGCACCGACTCGGGCATGTCCATTACGGACAACGCGTCAACCGCGAGGAAGAGATCGTCACGCCGTCGGTGACTGCACTGTGTTCTGTGCGCTGTGTTCAACTGCCCGTTCCGACAGTTGAACACACTATTCGTTCCCTTGCCTCGTCGCGTTTTCGGCGTTGTACAACCATCCGATGTGTTCAGTTGAACACTGGTGCCACCGGGCAATGCCTGTTAAGAACTAACTTAGTCATCGCTGGGGTTGGTCAACTGGCAACAGTTTGCCGTCGGCGTGTGGCTGCTTCGATGCGATTTCCCTGCGGTGATCGCGTTTCGCCCCGGCAGGGGACCCACATGTGGAAGGACGGCTGTCGTCAGCATGCATGCAAAGTTACGAAGATTCGCCGCTATGGCGCTGGGTATTCCCATGGCCATGTCGGCATTCGCGCCCACTGCGGGTGCGCAGGCAACGTCCATTGCCGACCAGCTCAGAGCGACAGCTTATGCATTCGCTGGTGCGTCGGCGGCGGACGGAATGCTGGCCGGGACGTCAGACGCCGATCTGGCTGTGAACGCGGTGCGTTGCCTTCCGTTGGACGGTCGCACGTACTGCCTGCACATCGGCTGGGTCGACCATGCTCCCAGCGCGGCCGAACTACGCGACCGGGTCGGTGCGGAAGCGGCCATGACCCGGCAGGCGGCGACCAACACCCAACTGGCGGCCAAGGGCGACATGCCGTTGTCCGTGCAGCTTCGGAACTGGGCGAACCAGTCGCGTCAGACACGCGTTTCACAGGAAAAGGCCGAACTGGACGAGGCAATTCAGGCTCTGGGCAAGGTCAAGCTGTGGGACTACGTGACGGCGGGCAAGCCGGTGCCGTCGGACCTCGTCCAGCGCTTCCCGGAAACGGCGGGTCAGATCCACCAGGTCGGCCATCACGGTGTCAGGTCGATGGCTGAACACCATGAAGGTGGAGTCGGCGACCCGAACCGGGGGCAGAAGGCAATCAGCGGAAACTACAGCGGACCGGCATCGTTCGTCGCGTTCGCGTGGAACGATCCCCGTCGTGGAAACGAGCTCAGCCCCGACAACGGGTTCGACCAGCATTTTTGGGCCGGGCGACTCGGCACGACGACGGCCGGTACGGCGATCGCCGCTGTCAGCGCCAACATCAACGAGCACCTGACCTGGAAGGACACCGGGGTAGGCCCGTACGCGGTGGTCAGCATCGCCGGATGGGACACGGCGAGGTGGCAGAACCTGTTCCGCACTCACCTGCTCAAGGCACCTGTTCAGCTGCAAGCCGTGATGCACGCGGGCAACAACAAGTATGGCATAACCACGAGCGGACACTTCAACGTCGCTCGCGCGTTCAACTTCAATCCCAGCAATCCGAGCTGGCAGATCAGCATCTACGAACCCGTTGGCGGCAGCCGGATTCCGGTCTGTTACTGGGAGGACTTCGCGAACATCATCGACCAGAACCACCGTCATCCCATGAAGAGCATCTCCTACTGATCCGGCTCACGTACAGAATTGGTTGAGTGACATGACTGGTTGGCGGTGCGCCGCCAACCAGCACCACGCAGGACGGCTTCGCGGTCCCCGCGCCCGACAGCCTTGACTGTAACTCCATGCCGCGCTGCGGCGAGGAGCTCACCGATCCGGTGCGCAGTCAGTACCATCCCACGTCTTTGACGGATCGCTGAGGAAAGGTGATGCTGAACCACATGGTCGAAGTGCCGAGAGATGAGGAACTGATCCGTACACATCCCCGCGTCAACGACCGGATCTACCTTCTCTGACCGGGCCCTTCGTAGTGTTCAACGGAAAACAACGAGTTGGGATCATGCGGTGGCGTGGTTGCGTTCCAGCGTGTCGGCGAGTTCGTGCCACGCGGCGGCGTACTGTCGCATCAGGTCGGCGACCACGGTCAGGCAGTGTGGCGGTATCGCTTCCAGTTGACTCGACCAATCGTCCGGTGCGACAGCGCGTTCGTGCAGCCAACGGATCAAGGTGCGGCCCGTTTCACTGAACCGCAGTGCCGGGTCCCGTCTAAGCATGTCCAAAGTAGACACGATGTTGCCGGTGCGCGCGGTTCGTTCGAAGGCACCGCCATGGTGACCTATGGCGCGGTGCGGGTGAATGGGTCGATGTGCCTGGCGGCGTTCGGCTTCGCGCTGCTGGCTCGGTACCGGGTCCTCGCCACGGCGTAGGCGCTCGCGCACGTCGCGCACGGTTCCGGTGGAAATCCCCGCGGCGGCGGCGACCTCGCGCAGCGATGCCCCCGGCCGCTCGAGGATCACCCGACTCGCACGCCGCCGCCCCTCGGCACTGTTCACGGGACGCGCACGTCCATCACGCCCCACCCGTACGGGTGGCTCTGGCAGGACAACGGCCGACCGTCGCCGAATAGCAGACACCGTGCTCCCCGCCAACCCGGTCGACGCGCCGATCGCACGATCAGACCAGTCCGGATGCGAAGCGATGATCCGCACCACCGCCGCCTCCCGCTCCGCCGATGACAACGGCAGGCCATGTTTGACGTTTGCCTCCACGCCGAGCCGAAACGCTTCCGCGTCACTACCCTCGAAGAACCGCACCTCGATCATGTCGTCCCCACGCATTATCGCCGCCTGCAACCGATGCGCACCGTCGATCACTCGCATCCTTCGCCGGTTCACCACAATCGGCGGCAACCTCACATCCACCGCCGCCAACATCCGTACGTGCGCTTCGTCCACACCACCTGACCGCGGCGACTCGCCTGGCAACAACTCACCAACGGCCACGCGCACCACCTCACCCATCCCGACAGACAGGACCGAACCGTCCCCCGAACGACGCACAGAACCCCCTCCAGCAACGGACCCGTACTTGTCTCCAGGCGCGAACCAGCGGTGAATCCTGGTGCCCAGCGCCCGAAAAACGTGGCCAACACGTGGGCAACGGTGACATTGCCCGACGTCTGGCGGACCGCGAAGCTAGCCGAACCCCGAGCGGCCCATCCGTGACACGGCGCACCCCCTGCGGAGCCTGCTCGACCACAGAGGCGCGTCTGGTGGTGTCAGATCGGTGATGGTGGCGACCAACAGCCGGGCAGGAAAAGTGGTACCCATGGCCACTACTGTGCTATCACAATGAACCCACGGGTAGGGCCAAACCGAGCCCGGCCAAAGGGACCATAACTCCGGAGCCGGATTCCTGTCACTACCCCGAATCCGATCGACCAGCGCGAGGAAACCCGCCGACGTGCCAATGTTCCCGCTGTCATGGCGTCGAGGTCAGCACAACACAACCGGCACAACACGATGAAGTGCGAGGGGACTGAGTAGCATGGCAGTTCTTGTGACGGGAGCGACCGGACTTCCAGGGCGCCACGTTGTCGATCAACTCGTGGTGGCGGGGCAGGACGTGCGAGCGCTGACGACCAGAGACCTCAGCACGGTGGGCCTGCCCGCACGCGTCCAGCTTGTGCGGGGAGACCTGACCCAGCCTGAGACATTAGTTGCCGCGCTGAAAGGCGTGGACCGCGTGTTCCTCGTCCCCATAGCCTCCGCCATGGGAGATTTCGTGGACCTGGCCCAGAAAGCCGGGGTGCGACGCGTGGTGGTGCTGTCCACGGAGGTAGCTGCCCGCCCGAAAGACTTCGCAGCGGGCGGCGTGGAACACCACCGCGCGATCGAGCAGGCCGTCGAGCGTGGGAATTTCGAGTGGACCATCCTGCGGCCAACCGGGTTCGCGGCCAACACCCTGGAATGGGCGTCCTCCATCGCCGAGGAAGGCGTGGTCCGGACCACCTACCCCAACGCGGCCCAGGCACTGATCCACGAGGCGGACATCGCGGCGGTCGCGGTCAAGGCACTGACCGAGGACGGTCACGAGGGGCAGCGATACGTGCTCACCGGTCCCGAGGCGATCACCAAGATCAAGCAGGTCACAGCGATCGGCAAGGCGATCGGCCGCGACATCCGGTTCGAAGAGGTCTCACCGGTCCACTGGCGGGCGTCGATGGCCCAGCATGTGTCCGAACTCGTCATCGACATGATGATGGGCCATTCGTGGGATGCGTCGGCCGAACCGGGAACGGTGGACCCGACGGTCGCGCGGATCCTCGGTCGACCGGCCCGCACGTTCGACCAGTGGGCTGCCGACCACCAGGACGATTTCACGCAGCCAAGCTGAGCATCGCCCCGACCGACGGGCTCGGATGAGGTTTCGACACGGGCAGGACACAATTCGGATTCAGAGTTTCCAATGAACTCCGCTCCGTTGCCGATATTCACAGTTACCATACCGCGCCGAGCCGCGACTGCACTGTCTCGATAACCAGCTCCGCGCGTCCCTGCGTCCTTTTCGGACAAATCTTCATGGTGGTCGATCATGAATGGACAAGGCTGGCTACGTATCACACCATGTCCGACCTGGGATGATAGGATGTGGCTATTCTCTGCGGCAGTGACCCCACTCCGGTGGCGCTCTCAAATCGTCAATCAACTTGTTGACAGCATTACTTCTGTAACATACACTAAGTATTTCCAGCGTACGGTACTTTTTTGGTGCTATTGAGGGCGATTGTTATGGCCGAGGACACCGGGGGCGCGGTGCCCAGATCGACGCACCCCTCTTGAGGCTCTCGGGAAGGCACTCACCGGATAGTTGACTCCTGCCACCCGACTCGCCATCCGTGGACCGTGGCCACATTTCAACCGCCGCGAATCGCGTACTGCGACACGGCCTCGGGAGGTGGCGTTGAGTACAGAACCTCATGCGTTGGACGCGAACGTTCCGGGAACACAGGTTTCGAAAGCGCGGGGCGAGGGTACCGAGTTGACCGTGGTGGCGCACGGCCTCGCTGATCGGCAGGTTGTCGTGGTTCCGACCGCCGTTCTCCTGCCATCCGATTCACCACGTGTCGACGGCGAGAGCGATGAGCACATACGGAGAATCTCCGAAGCGGGCGGCAGTGACGTACCGATCGTCGTGCACCGTCCGACGATGCGTGTCATCGATGGCATGCACCGGTTGCACGCGGCTGTGCGGAACGGGTGGAAACACATCGAGGTTCAGTTCTTCGACGGCAGTGAATCCGACGCGTTCGTGCTCTCGGTTCGGTTGAACAACCGCAACGGGCTGCCGCTCTCCAGAATGGACCGCATGGCCGCCGCGACGCGGATCGTCGACTCGCATCCGCACTGGTCCGATCAGTCCATCGCTTTCGTCGCCGGGATCTCGGACAAGACAGTCGCCGCGATCAGACAACGTTCAACTTCGGAAGATCCGAAGTTGAAATGCCGAATCGGTCGGGACGGGAAACGGCGTCCGCTGAACGCGACAGAAGGACGGTTGCGCGCCAGCGTACTGATACGGGACAACCCAGATCTGACGTTGCGGGAAGTGGCGAAGAAGGCCGAGATATCGCTCGGCACGGCCGGGGACGTCCGAGAGCGGATCCGCCGGGGTGAGAACCCGGTACCGAAACGATTCCGCACCGAGGCCGAGCCGACGGCCGAGACAGTGCCTCCGGCCGCCGAACCGGATGACCTTGAGCTGAGTGTCGATGTTCGGCAATGTCAGGACGCGTCGAATCTGCACACTCTGCTCCGCGATCCGGCACTCCGGTCCCACAAGGAAGGGCAGTTGATTCTTCGCCTGCTGTACATGCACCTGCGGCCGCCGCAGGACTGGGATGAACTCCTGAACAGACTCCCCCCGCACAGCATGGCGCTTCTCGCCGACGCGGCACGCCACTGCTCACTGGTGTGGCGGCGGATAGCGCTTCGGCTCGACGATCTGGACGAGAGAACACAGACGGACGTATCCGAGGCGTAGCCGGAACGAGGCGACATGCCGGAGAAGCACGTTCAGGCCGCACCGAACCCGGTGGTGCGTGGACGCGCGCAGCCACCGGAACACTTTAGTCCTATGTGGATAGTATGGCTCGCCGGTCGTGTCAGTGTCATGCCATTGTCGATGGGGCTCGTGAACTGGGAGAAGCATGGTGGTCCATCGAGACAGTGTGCCGCAGTGCATAACCGACTGTCTTGAAGCCGCGCGGAGCGGGCGGTTCGGCAGTCTGCTCATCGAGGGCCCTTATGGCTCGGGGAAGTCGGCGGCCCTCGCCGAAGCGGCGCGGCAGGCCCGAAGTATGGGGCTCCGTCCAGCGTGGTTGTCCAGCCAGGATGGCCGCGCCGCCGCCGTGCCGGACACCCGGCCTCGCGTGCTCCTGGTGGACGACCTGTCGGCCGCGCACCCCGAAACTCTGGATCAACTGTCCACCATCCTCACGGATCCGCAGCGGCTTGCCACGGCGGTTGTCGCCACGTGTGAATCCGGGTACCGGGGAAGCGATCCGGAGACGTTCTCGGTGATCATGAACCAGTTCCTGCACAGGTGTGTGCTGACCAACCTCAACCGGAGCGAGTTGCGGGACCTGCTTCACCGGGAGTTCGGACGCCCGCCCTCGGAGGAGGTCGTCACCGGGTTCCAGCGGCAAACGTCGGGAAATCCGCTGTGTGTGGCGACGCTGGCGCGGTCCGTGCTCCGGAACGCGAATCCGGAGAACCTGACCGAGCAGGACCTGTGCGCCGCCGACGTGACCGAGATAGTCGACGACATCGCCGCCAGAGACTGGCGTACCGAACGCTCCCCGCTGCGCTTCGTCAACGCTGTGGCGGTTCTGGAGCCGAACGCGTCGGCTCGACTCGTTGCCCAGTTCCTCGCACTCGACGAGCTGCGTACCGCGGACGTCCTCGACTCACTGCGGAAAGCCGGGTTGATGCACGAGTCCGAATCGGGCTACGCGCTTTCCGCGCCGATGATACGCAGAGCCGTACTGGCACGGATGGCGCCGAGTGAGCGGGAGCAGGGGAACCTCCGCGCGGCTTCCCTGCTCCGAGACCAGTACGTGCCGGCTCAGGAAGTGGCACGGTACTTGCTGCGCATCCGGCACACCGCGTTTCCGTGCTGGGCGTGCGCCGTCGTTCGCCAGGCCGCGGACGAGGCCCTGTCCGACGGGCGGCCGGACGAGGGACTGGAGTCCTTGCTGTGCGTGGGCCGTCGATGCGGCTGTGCCTCGAAAGTCGAGATCTTCCGGCAGGCTGGGCAGTTGATGTTGGGCAGCGACCGGAAGCAGGCCATCCACTACCTGTCGCAGGCGCTGAGCTACGCCACCGACCTGCCGGGCCGGTCGCAGGTTCGGATTCAGCTCGCCAACGCGCATCTCGTGGACGATGACGTCGTGACTGCCGCAGACGTGTTGCGCAGCGGTATCGACGAGGTGGCGGGTGTTGATCCCGAGTCGGCACAGCTGTTGGACGATGAGCTGTATCTCGTCGAGACCCTGCGCTGGGGCACCAGGGAAACCCTGCCTGCGCGGCCAGTGGACCGCGGGCAGACATCGGACACAGTGGAACACCGGCCGACAAGTCGCGCGGGACTGGTCAACCTCGTTCTCCGGGACAATCTGCGGCACGAATGGCACCGCGACACGATGGTCACCTGTTCCCAGCGCGCCCTCATCAGGGACCCGTGCAGCACCGTCGACGCGCTGCTGGCGCCAGTGCTGTTGCTGCTGTACGCGGGAGAATTCGAAGCGGCTTTGGGGGAATGTGACCGGATCGCCCGACGACAGGCGCCTGAGACTCTGCCGCACGTGCTGAGTGTACGCGCCACTGTCGCGTTCCAGATGGGAAACCTGAGGGAGGCACGTCGCGCCGCGACTTCGGCATTGAACGCGACCGGGTTTCTCGCGCCGCGATCACTCTATGCAGGCTTGGCCACGGCGAGCCTGGTCGGCACGCACCTGGAAACCGGCGAACTCGACGCCGGGCGGGAGTGCATGGACCGGGCCGGTCTCTCCGGCGAGATCCCGGTGACCAGCGCGCCGGGCCTGCTGGTCCAACGCGCCTTTCTGCACACGGAGTACGGAGCGTTCGACGCGGCGTTGGAAGATCTCGAACAGTGTGCTCACCGCTGGCGGAAGTACGGTGCGTACGACCCGATCGAGGCGCGGTGGCGCTCGGCGTACGCCATGGTGTGTGTACGCGCGGGCCGGTGCCATCCAGCGGCCGAACTGGCGGCCGACGAACTCGACAGGGCAAGACAGGCAGGCATCGCGGCGCACATCGGGACAGCGCTCCGCACAGTCGCGATGTGCGCTGGTGGGACGGAACGGGAGCACCTGCTGACCGACGCCGTCGACATCCTCGAGCACACGTCCGCGCGACTGGATCTCGCATACGCGCTGTTCGATCTCGGTGTCGTTCTGAGAAAGGCGAACCGGCCGAAAGAAGCCCGGCACCGGTTGCGCTCGGCTCTGTCGCTCGCGGACCGCGCAGGCGCCACCGTGCTCGCCGACTGGGCCAGAAGCGAACTGAGGATAGCCGGTGCGCGGCCACGGCGGAGCACCGAAACCGGTGTCGACGCGCTCACCCCCAGCGAATACCGGGTGGCGCTGCTCGCGGCGGAGGGAATAACGAACAGCCGGATCGCCGGAATACTCTATGTCACCAGCCGGACGGTCGAGATACATCTCAGTCGGGTGTATCAGAAACTGCTGATATCCGGCCGAACCGAACTTGAGGCGGCCTTGTCCGACCGAAAGTCGGTGCCACCGGAGACATCTGCCGAGCGGCCGCCGGACAACAGTCCCGCAGCGGGGAAGCAGCGCCGAAAACAGCGTCGATGACGCGTGCGCCGACCGCGTGCGAAACAGGCCCGGTGAATGACTGTCAGCCTCGCCGAGGCGTAGCCGACATGCCCATCTTTTCGTTTCACCACCGGATTTGACGGATCTGTGCGATCACTTCACCATGCATTGAGTGAGTGAGCCCTGGAATACGTGTGGACGAAAGATAGGGGAGCACGACGTAATGGGATCCGAACGAATCTCGGTCAACCTCGTGCAACAAGGCGTCTGGGATATGCCGCTCGAATCGATGCCGCTTGCTTCAGGCTACCTCAAAGCGTCACTGCTGGGGGACGAGCGACTCGTCGGCGAGATCGACGTCTCGATTCACAACTACAACGGGGGTGTCACCCTGATGCGGATGGCGAACAGCCTGTTCGCGTCGGGCGCGCCCGACATACTGGCGTTCTCCGTGCTCGGCTGGAACTTCCGCGAGTTCGGCGCGCTCGCCGAGACCTTCAAGCAGATCAACCCGGACGGCTGGGTCGTCTTCGGCGGAGTGCACGTCGCCAACCAGGCGGAACGAACCTTCCGCCTGCACCCCGACGTCGACGTCGTCGTCAACGGCGAGGGTGAGATGGTGATCCGCGACCTGGTCCACGCATACCTGACGGGACGCTCGGCGCGCGACCTCGGCGACATCGCGGGCATCAGCTACCGAAACCGCGACGCCGTCCTTGTCGAGACCCCGCCGAGGGATCGAATCGACGACCTGGACATCATACCGTCCCCCTTCCTGACCGGAGCGATTCCGCTGACCGACGACGCCGGACGTTTCCGGTACGACGTCGCACTGATGGAAACGAACCGAGGGTGCCCGTACAAGTGTTCTTTCTGCTATTGGGGTGGCGCGGTCGGGCAACGCGTGCAGAGCTTCTCCCGCGAGCGCCTTAGGGCTGAGCTCGAGCTCTTCGCCCAGCACAAGGTGCACACGATCGTGCTGTGCGACGCGAACTTCGGGATGTTGCGGAGTGACGCGGAGTTTGTCGACGACATGATCGAGCTACGGGCGAAATACGGCTACCCTCGTGCGGTCGAGACGTCCTGGGCGAAGAACAAGTCGAAAGTGTTCTACGAAATCGTCCGCAAGATGAAGAAGTACGACCTGCGCAGCTCGTTCACACTGGCTTTGCAGACACTGGACGACAACGCGCTCGAGCTGATGAACCGCAAGAACATGAAAGTGAACGCCTGGGAAGAGCTGGCGGCATGGCTGAACCAGGAGGGGCTCGACTGTTACGCCGAACTGATCTGGGGCGCGCCCGGTGAGACGGTGCAGTCGTTCATGGACGGCTACGACCGGCTGTCGCGGCATGTCTCGCGAATCGCGGTCTACCCCTTGCACCTCCTGCCGAACACGGACTACTCCGAGAAGAAATCCGAGTACGGGATCATGTCGGTCCGCGGGAACGTCGACGACTTCGAGTACATACTCTCGAACAACACGATGAGCTTTGCCGACAACCGGTTGATGAAGCGGTTCCTCTTCTGGACGCGTGTGATGGCCGAGAACGCTGTGCTCCGGCACACCTGGATCGGTGTGCGGGAACTGAGCACCACGAGCCAGTCGCAGGTCCTGATGAACCTCGACGAGTGGATCCAGAGCACCGACGACGAAGCCGCGGAACCGTTGCGGATCTGTGTCGCGGAAGCGGAGAACAGCGACACCGCGTATGGCGACGCCATCAAGTACCTGTACGGCGAGGACTCCGCGCGGAAGCTGCTGACGCGTTGGTGGAAGGAGTCGGTGCGTCCGCAGCTGACCGCGGAGAACCGGGAGGTTCTCGACGAGATCTTCGCGTACGACCTGCTGACGCAGCCCTACTACGTGAGCCCGGGCCGCGTCGCCGAGGGGGAAGTGCTCGAGACCGAGACCTTGTTCGGCGATGTCTACTACGTGCGTGCCGGGGTCGAACTCCGTTACGACGTCCCGAACATTCTCGAGAAGTTGCGTGAGGGAACCGTGCGCGGCGAGGACATCCGGCCCGGCGACCACACGGTGGACATCTACTACCGGACCGGTGCCGAGTACTTCATCGGTTCGACCAACCACGAGGAGATCGTCCACTTCGTCGGGCAGACGGAGCACGAGGTGGCACGTGCCGCCGAGATCCGCGCCACCCGGCCGGACGAGGACGAGCAGGCCGTGGGTGGGGTCGAGGGCCTCGCGCTGAAACTGAGCGAAGGTGGTGCCTACTCATGACGTCCGGGCGTCCACTCGCGGACCCCGACAGGTGGCAGCGGGCCACACCGCTCTCTCTTGTCGGCGGTGTCCGCGTCGCTCAGGTTGTCTACGCTGTGGCCGAACTCGGAATCGCCGACCTGCTCGCCGATGGTCCTGCCGACGTGGAACATCTCGCGCGTTCAGCGGGATGCGACGCTCGCGCGCTGGGCCGTCTCCTTCGTGCGGCGGCTTCTGTCGGTGTGTTGCGGGAGAAGGAACCCGGCACGTACGAACTCGCCGCCCCGGCCAACCTTCTGCGGTCAGATGTGCCGGACAGTCAGTTGGCGGCCGTCCGGTACGTCGGGCGTTTCGTCGCGGCCGCGTATGTGCACGTTGTGGACTCCGTGCGGACAGGGAGTCCGGTGTTCGACCGAGCGTTCGGTCTGCCGTTCTACGAGTACCTGGACAGCGACTCGGACGCGAACAACCTGGTCTATCAGGACGCCCACGCACGGGACTGGGAGCTCGCGACCCGCTGTGCCGAGCAGTTGGACCTGAGCCGATATCGGGTGATTGCCGACATCGGTGGCGGCACGGGCACGTTTCTCGCGTACCTGCTCGATCGTGCGCCCCACGCACGCGGGATTCTGTACGACCGCCCGGAGGCGCTGCCGGTCGGCGCGACCTTCCTGGCACAGAAGGGTGTCCGGGATCGGGTGGATCTGGTCGGCGGCGATTTCTTCGCGGACCGGCTACCCGACGCGGATCTGTACATTCTGAAGAACACACTGCACTCCCTCGACGACAGTGCCGCCATCGGTGTGCTCAAACAGGCACACGAGGCGATGTGTGCGAACCCCGGCGCGCAGCTGCTCATCTGTGAGCACATCGTTTCCCCGGACAGCCAGTGGGACGATGCCAAGCTCATCGACATCGACATGCTGCTCATTCACGGTGGCCGGGAACGGACTCTTGGCGAATGGCACGACTTGGCACGGGCGGCAGGGCTTCGGCTCGGCGTCACCGGCGGCGTCCTGACGTGCGTGTGCGCGGTTGACGCGGCTCCATAGCGACGGCACGGCGTCTCGGCAAAGATCTCGGTGTGGGTATCGGTCCGTGCCGAGACGCTTCGGCCGCGGGGAACTGCTTCACTGAAATGGTGCACGGAGAATGAGTTCCACAAGCACAAATGGGGTGTTGGTGAACGATGTCTCCTCCTGGTAAACGTGAACGAAGGCGAGAGTCGCGTGTGGACTCGAACGGAACGCGGCCCGAGCTGTGCGTCCGCAGATGTGTTGTCGTTCCGATCAGTCTGGCGAATGGCGAGAAGACGATGGCCGTGGACGTGGTCAGTTTCACCGGCCTGTCGGCCGACGAAGAGCATATCGCGGTCATCTTTCCTGGAAACCAGGGAGTTCCGCTGGTCCGGGTGCACTCCGAATGCCTGACGGGTGACGTGCTCGGTTCGGCGAGGTGCGACTGCGGGCCGCAGTTGCGTGAAGCGATCGACTCGCTGGCGCGGGACGGCGGAATCCTGCTCTACCTGCGGCAGGAAGGCCGCGGTATCGGGCTGTACAACAAGATCGACGCCTACCACGTGCAGGACACCTTGGGGCTGGACACATTCGCCGCGAACCGCCACCTGAACTTCAAGGAGGACCGGCGCAGCTACCGGACAGCGGCGCAGATGCTGATCGCACTGGGCATCGATCAGGTCCGGCTGCTGTCGAACAATCCGGACAAGGTCGAGCAACTGACGAAACACGGCATAGCGGTGCCCGAAGTGCTTCCCACCGGCTTCTTCGTCAACGACAGCAATCGGGGATATCTGCTGACCAAGATGGTTTCCGCGTGTCACCGGTTCGCCGGGCCGGTCGAGGGCGGGACGTGACCCGGGATGTCCGACGTCGGAGATTCCGAGGTTGAACAGCTGCACATGGTGCTACAGCGTGGAAGGTGACGGGGTGCGGAACAACGAGCGTCGCCGGGTCAGTCCGGACATGTACGTCGATGTCGTCGACGGCCGTGACGTGGTCGAATCTCCTGCCGAGTACGAACAACAGCTGCACCGGGAGATGTCCGGCATCTACCGGAACGGCCTGGACAGGTGGAAGGCTGAGCCCACCGTGCGGGCGCCGTACCGATACGTGGTCGACGTCTTGGCGGACAGCATCGAAGGGGCCCGTGTACTGGACATCGGCTGCGGGCGAGGAACCGACGTCACCAACCTGGCTGCCGCCGGGGCCTTTGCGACGGGTGTCGACATTGTGGACTTCCCGGAATGGGACGAGATACGGGAACGGTATCCACGAGCCACGTTCCTGCACGGCAACCTCATCGACCTGCTGGCCGCCGGTGACCTGGCGGAGGGGTACTTCGACGGGGCCATCGACACCGGGTGCTGGCACCACCAGCACCCGGATCGAATCGCACCGTTCGTCGACACGATGGCGCGGGCGCTTCGCCAAGGCGGCGTGCTCGCCGTCGAGACGTTCGCGACCGACACCGGCGGCGAACTGATGAGAAACAGCATGGGCAGGCTGTACCGGGACTACACCGAGAAGGAGTTCTCGTCGTACATCTGCGAGTACGGCTTCGCGGTGCGGGAAGTCCACAGACTGCACCGGAGCGATGAACTCTATTGCCTTGTGGGAATCTTCCGGCGGCTGTGAGGCGTACGAAATTGACACCGTCACTTCCCTTCCAACTGGTCACCGAGAACCCCGGCCACTGGTCGGCCGTCCGCTACCGCGAGTTGCGCCGACGCCCTCCCGGCCGGGGCGAGATCGAGGTGGCCGTCGAGGCCGCGGGGCTCAACTACTACGACGTCATCAAGGCGTTGAACCTGTACGCGGTGCACAACGGGAGCACGGAGCCGTTCGGCGGCGAATGCGTGGGCACAGTGACGTCGGTCGGGCCGGCTGTCACGGCATTCTCACCGGGAGACTCGGTGGTCGCGTGTGCCCGCGGCGCGATCGCGTCGCACGTGGTGGCACGCGCGGATCATGCGAGGCACGCACCGCTCGGATGGGCCCCGGCCGAGCTCATCAGCCTCCCTCTGGTCACGGCGACCGCGTGGCACGGTCTTGTCGAACTGGCTCGGCTCGACAAAGGGGAAACCGCGCTCATCCACTCTGCCGCCGGTGGTGTCGGACTCGCGGCGATCCAAGTGGCGCATCTGGTGGGCGCTCGGGTGATCGCCACGACCGGGACTGAACGCAAGCGCGCCGAGTTGCGGCGCAAGGGGATCGCGGACGTGTTCGACTCCCGGTGCGACGACTGGACAGCCCAGGTCCTGGCGGCGACGAAGGGCCGTGGCGTCGACGTGGTCCTCAATTCGCTGACCGGACAAGCCATGGAGCGAAATCTCGAGGTACTGAACGAGGACGGCCGGTATGTCGAACTGAGCATGTACGACATCAAACGAGGGGCTCTGCTCAAGCTCGACTCGTTCACCAAGCGACTGACGTTCTGCGCGGTCGATCTGTCCGGGCTGATGCGGAGCCGGCCGGACCGGTTCGCGAAGACGCTGTCGCGAGTGTGGGACCTGGTGATGGCAGGGCAGATCGAGGCGCTGCCGGTCACCACATGGCCGTTCGCCGACGCGACAGACGCTCTTCGCGAGTTCGCCAAGGGCGAGCACATCGGAAAGCTCATCCTGACCCAACCGGACACAGTGCGGCTACTGGACCGCGCGGTCGGCCGCAGTGCGTAGCGAGAGAGCCGCGGTCAGCGTGCCGAAAGCGCAGACCACCGCGAACGCGAACATGAGATAGCGCGCGGAGTTCAGCATCGAAGGAGCGCCGAGGTTGACGAGTACCCCAGCGAACGCGGCACCGAAGGCGTTGCCGATGTTCAACACCGTGGCGATGCCCGCGGACGCTTTCGTGGCTTCGTCGGGATCGTCGGTCACCGCCATGGTCGCGGCTCCCAGATGCGGCATCGCGATGGCGATACCGCTGCCCGCCAGGAACATCGACGCCGCCCACAAGATCATCAACCAGACCGGCGCGTCCTGGCGGACCAGGATCGCGAACAGCGCGAGCCCGACGGCCAGCACCAGCGGCCCGAACAGGCGGAACAGCCGGATCGTCAGTGGCCGCTGCGCAGCCGAGGTGAAGAGCTGCACCAGCGTCCAGCCGAGCGCGAGGGTGGCGCCGAAGAACCCGGCGACCACCGGTGTCATCCCGCCGAGTTGCTGTCCGAACAACGGCAGGAACGCCTCGGTACCGATCGCGAACGCGAGTATTGCGGTCGTCAGGTACAGCCACTTGAGCGGGTTGCCGCGGACGAACACGAGCTTGCTCAGGATTCGCACCTTCGCACGGCGTTCGGCGCCGAGAAATGCCGCGAGCAGAACGAAAGCCGCGACGAGGAGGCCGATCATCGGCCAGCCGTGCCGCATGATCCCGGCCACGCTGATCGCCGCCGTGACCGCCGCGATGAGCAACGAAGTCGCCGGCACCGACGCGGAGGCATCTGTCCGATCGGCACCCGGCACAGCACGCCGCACACCCAACGCGATCGCCACCGCGGCGACGGCCATCAGGGCGAAGGCGTAACGCCAGGACGCGAACTGCGCGAACACGCCGCCGATGGCCGGCCCGATGAAATTGCCCGCCGCGAACATACCCGAAATCAGGACCATGCCGCGCGGCCAGAGGCGCTCCGGAAGTACTCGGCGCACCATGGCGAATGCCAGCCCGTGCAGCAGTCCTCCGCCGAATCCCTGCAGAACCCGCCCGACAAGCAGGACCGGCATGACAGGCGCGAGACCGCAGATCACCGATCCGATCGCAAACGCGCCCAATGCGATCCAGTACGCCCGCGCACCACCTGAACGGGTGAGAAACAGGCTCACCATGGTGGACCCGATCACCATCATGACCACATACAGGCTGGTGCTCCACGCGTAGAGTTCCGCGCCGCCGATCTCCGCGACCGTGGTCGGCAGCAGGCTGGCCACGACGTAGATATTCAGCGCGACAATGAGGATGCCGCCACCGATCACGCTCGAAACGCCGAGGTAGCTCGAACCGAGCTCTTTCCACGTACCCTGCTTGACCTGTGAAGACGTCATGTTCATGACGTTAATACTTCAAGTTTGGTTGAAGTCAAGTCGACGCGCGAACGCGGAATTCCCAGGCGTTGTAGACACCTGACCGGCATGTTAGCGTTTTTCACCGATGTCCGACGGCCGCGGATGTATGGCAATTCGACAACGACATCATTCAGGGGAGTGAAGATCGTTGATTCAGCATTCTGGGCCCATCAGTGGTATCGCCGCGCACAGCGATCGTTACGTCGCCACGGCCGGATACGACAACCAGGTGATCCTCTGGAACCAGGCCTCCGGTGAGGCGCTGGGACGGTCACTGCACGACCACCTCGCCAACAACTGCGTCTTCAGCCCGGACGGCCGGTACCTGGTCAGTTCGTCGAGCGACTACACCGCGCGGCTGTGGTCGATCCCAGATCTTTCGCTGATCGCCGTGCTCAACGATCACGCCGACGATGTGGAGATGTCGGCGTTCCACCCGGAAAAGGAACTGATCGCCACCGCGGCTCGTGACTTCAAGGTTCGCCTGTACGACTTCTCCGGGACGTTGCTGAGCACGTTCGAAGGGCACAAGGCCGACGTGGTCTCGGTGCAGTGGACATCGAACGACGAGATCGTCTCGCTGAGCGATGACGGCGACATCAAGAAATGGTCACTGGCCGCCGGTGGACTGATCGAGGACGTCGACCTCGGTGGTGCGGAGCAGACCGACGCGGCAATCGTCGGTCCCGACGGCACGCTGTACGCGGGCAACGACCTCGGTGAGCTCGTGATCGTGTCCGCGTCGGAGACCACAGCGGTCGACGCGCACGAAGCAGGTATCAAGCGGCTCTTGCTGAATCCACGCGAAATGTTGCTGGTGACGCTCAGCTATGACGGCACGATGCGGATCTGGGACCTGGCGAAGGCCACACCCGAGTGCGTCGACGCCACTGCCCTGCCGATCGACGTGTGGCCGCGGGCGAGCGCGTTCGCCGGAGGATCCCGGCTTGTGTTCGGTACTTTCGGAGCCACCTACCGCACATACGATTACGCAGCGAAACAATGGCAGGACGAGATGGTCCCGGCCACCGGTGGCATCAACGGGGTGTGTGTCCAGGAAGACAGCGTGATTACCGTCGGCGACTCAGGCACGGTCCGCAAAGATGGGGGTGTCCTCGCGGAGATGGGCAGCCTGTGCAATTTCATCACGCCGACGAACGGAACGCTGGTCACCGGCGGGCAGCTGGGAGACGTCTTCGACGCAACCGATGGTCGCGTGCTGCACCACCATTCAGCTCCGCTGAACTGTGGGATCAGCTTCATCAAGGACGGCGAGGAGCACCTCGCGATCGGCTCCTATTCGGGGGACGCCCTGATCTTCCGCTGGGCAGGCGACACCCTGGAACATCTTTTCGACGCGAAACTGCACGCGAACGCGATCAAGGGACTGGCGGTGTCCGCCGGGGTGCTGTTCTCCACGTGCTCCGACCGGAGTATCGCCTGGCATCGAATCGCGGATTTCTCCGAGATACACCGTGAGAACACCGCACACGACCGCGTCGCCAACGGGGGCGTGAGCCTCGGCAACGGCCGATTCGCGACGGTGGGCCGTGACCTGACTTTGCGGGTCTGGGACGCGGACCACGGCTGTAGGACTATTCGTCCGCCCATCAAACGGTCGATCAGGTGCATTGCCGCCACATCCGACGGCACGATCGTCGCCATCGGAACCTACGACGGCCACATCGTGCGCTACGACGCGAATACCCTCGAACTGATTGCCGTCAACCGCCCGACGGCCGCGGGCATATCCGCGATGACGTTTCACAGCGGCCGCAACCAGTTCCTCGCCAGCTCTTACGACGGCGAGGTCTACGAAATCCCAGCGGAGCACGCATGAGTACCGGCGAGGGCGAGGTTCGCGTCGACCCGCACGCCGACGACGATCGCCTCGCCATGGGATTGCCGCACAAGGTCGTCACCCGTCTGCCCCTCGATCTGGACGACGTTTACCAGGCCCTGGCCCCGAAGTCGCCCAAAGAGCTCGTGACGATCGCCGAGAGCGTCGAGGAGTCGTTCCCATGGCGCTACGTCGCCGGAACGCTCCTCGCATTCGCCGGTGATCCGCGAATTCGGCCGGAGTGCCCCGAGATGCTCGACATCCCTGGCGGCATGATCCCGATCGGCCTGCCTGTCTCAGCTGTCGACGCGGTGGTACGCGAGTGGGAACAGCAAGGTGTGCAACGCGACTGGATAGTGAAGGAGTGCCCGCGGCACACGGTTGAGATCCGGCCGTTTCGAATGATGCGCCATCCGGTGACCAACTACGAGTACTTCCGGTTCATGCGGGACACCGAACGGTGGCCGACGCCGACATCCTGGCAGTTCGGTGCCTACCCGCACGAACGCGCCAACCATCCTGTGTGGACGGTCACCGAGCGGGACGCGGACTCCTACGCAACCTGGCTGTCCGAACGCACAGCGCGCTCCTTCCGCCTTCCGACCGAAGCGGAATGGGAATACGCCGCTGCCGGGCCGGTTCCGCGGGAGTATCCGTGGGGTGACGCCTTCGACGAACACGCGACGAACACCGTCGAGGCCGGTCCGCTGTCCACCACACCGGTCGGTATCTACCCGATGGGCCGAAGCCCGTTCGGTGTCGACGACATGGCGGGGAACGTCGAAGAGTTCGTCGCCGACGACTACGCCCCATACCCGGGCGGCGAGTCCGTCGAGGACGACCTGACCACAGGCCGCCCTCGCTATCGCGTCACCAGGGGCGGCAGCTTCTCGAGGTTCGGTGACCTCGCCCGCTGCCGACGCAGGCACGGCCAATATCCACGGTTCATGTACGCCGTCGGATTTCGGCTCGTCGAGGACACCGCCTGAATGAGGGAACACCTGGCCATCACATCTGGTCGGTGCCGCCGTTGGGGACAGCGCGGGCCAGACCGGTCTGGTAGGCGATGACAACGAGTTGCGCGCGGTCGCGTGCGTCCAGCTTGGTCATGGCGCGCTGCACGTGGGCGCGGACGGTGAAAGGGCTGAGGTACAACCGATCAGCGATCTCCATGTTGGACAGGCCGGTCGCGACGAGAGCAACCATCTCGCGTTCGCGCGGGGTGAGTGCGGCGAGTTGTTCCGGATGGCGTGGTGGAGAGTCGACCGGCGTGGCGAGGAAACGGGCCACCAGGGAGCGGGTCGCCGCGGGGGACAGGAGGGTGTCGCCGTTGGCGATCGTGCGCACGGCGTCCAGCAGGTCCTGGGCCTGGATCCCCTTGCCGACGAAGCCGCTGGCCCCTGCGCGCAGGGCTTGTGCGATGTACTCGTCGGTCTCGTACGTGGTGAGGATCAGTATGCGGGTGGCACGCAGATCCGGATCGGCGCAGATCTCCAAGGTGGCGGTGAGGCCGTCCGTGCCAGGCATCCGGATGTCCGTGATCACCACGTCCGGGCGCAATTCGCGCGTCAGGGCCACCGCTTCCCTGCCGTCGCCTGCCTCGCCGACCACGGTGATGTCGTCGGCGCTGTCGAGGAGAGTGCGGAAAGCACTGCGGAGCAGCGCCTGGTCGTCGGCGAGGAGAACTCGGATTGTCACGGCGTCATTCCTCTTTGCAGGTGTGCTGTCTCCTCGCCTGGCAGAGGCAGGTGGGCGGTGACAAGGAAGCCACCCTGGGGTCGCGCGTCCGCGGTGAGGGTTCCGCCGACCGCGGTAGCCCGTTCACGCATTCCGATCAGACCGTAGCCGGGTGGGCGCTCCGGAGGTGTGCGGGAGCCCCCGCCGTCGTCGGTGACGGTGACGGTCACCTGGTCGCGGTTCCAGGCGAGGTGTACCTGGGCGCTACCGGTGGCGGCGTGCTTGGTCACGTTGGTCAGGGCCTCTTGGATGATGCGGTAGGCGGTGAGGTCCGCGGCCGGTGGCAGCGGTCTGGACGTGCCGTCCTCGCGCATCGACACCTCCAGGCCCGCGCGGCGGAAGGCACTCAACAACGTGGGGACCTGTGACAGGCCGGGCGCCGGATCGGAGAGCGCGGATGTGTCGTCGGGCTGGCGCAGCAGACCGACCGTGGCCCGCAGTTCGTCGAGGGCATGGCGGGTGGTCTTGACCAGTTCCGCCAGGCTCGTGCGGGTCTGCTCCGGGCGGGTGTCGAAGAGGTGGGCGGCGACGGTGGCCTGCGCGTTGGCCAGGGTGATCTGGTGGGCCACCAGGTCGTGCAGCTCGCGGGCGATGCGGATCCGTTCCCCGGCCACCCTCCGGCGTGCCTCGCTGTCCCGGCTTTCCTCGGCCCGACGTGCCCGCTCCTGCATGACCGCCAGGTAGGCCCGCCGGTGCCGCGTCGAGCGACCGACCACGGCGGCCACGAGCGGCGACGCGGCCACGGTCCCCAGTCTGCTTGTGTCCGCCCACGAGAAGTCGGCTTCGAAGAAGGGGGCCAAGGCGACCAGCAGCGTGGCCGAGGGGAGCAGGACTGCGAGCACCACTCGCCGTTCGGTGCGTACGGCGAGCGAGTAGGCGCAGATGACGGCGGGGGCCACCATGAGCGGGGTCGGCAACAGGCCCATCGGTGCGACGAGCATGCCGCACACAGTCGTGGCCATCGCGGTGGCCACGGGCGCGCGGTGCCGCGCCAGGAGCATCCCAGACGACACCGCAGCGATGACGTAGGCCAGCGTCGGCGGTGGCGCCACCGTGTCGTCGACCTGCAGCGAGCCTCCGAGCAGGCAGAGCGCGAACGCTATCGCGACGACCGTCCCCTCGCGCCACCACCGCAACACACGTTCAGGGTAGGGGATGGCCGCCCCCGCACGTGGGCCACGCACGTGTAGTGCGTCTGCACCAGAAGCGGTCCGTTCTGGTCCGCGCGCACCAGGCGAAGACGGTCTCGGCAAACGATGTGTGGCACCGCGGTGGACGACAGGGTTGGTGACGGAATCGTCCGGCACCGGTTCGGACGCCGAAGCGTCAGGAAGAAACGTTGAAGAACACCGGAGACAGCACCGATGCGATTCGGCTGACGGCCGTCCGCAAGCTCTACGGAAGGCGCGACAACCAGGTGGTCGCGCTCGAGAACGTGACGACACAGTTCGGCAGGGGAACGTTCACGGCGATCATGGGGCCATCGGGCTCCGGCAAGAGCACCCTGCTGCAGTGCGCGGCCGGGCTCGATCAGCCGACGTCCGGCTCGGTTCTGCTCGAGGAGCACGAGCTCAGCGAGATGAACGAGACCGAGTTGACGAAGCTGCGGCGAGACCGGATCGGCTTCGTGTTCCAGGCGTTCAACCTGCTGCCGGTCCTGACCGTGCGGCAGAACGTGACGTTGCCGCTGCGGCTGGCCGGCCGCAAACCGGACCACGGCATGGTTTCGCACATCCTCGACCAGGTTGGCCTTGCCCAGCGCGGCAACCACCGTCCGGCGGAGCTGTCCGGCGGGCAGCAGCAGCGGGTTGCCATCGCTCGGGCCTTGATCAGCGATCCCGCCGTCATCTTCGCCGACGAGCCGACGGGCGCGCTGGACTCAAGGACTGCGCGGGACATTCTCAGGCTGCTGCGGCACTCGTCGCAGGCGGCCGGTCAGACGATCGTGATGGTGACCCATGATCCGATCGCGGCGTCGTACGCAGATCGCGTCCTGTTCCTCGCCGACGGACGTCTGGCCGGTGAGCTGCGCTCGCCGACCGCTGAATCCGTGGCCGACCACATGACCCACCTGGGGGCCTTCGCCGACGAAGGCCCCTTCCCGCAGGTGGCGGGGAACCGAGGAGGGCAGCGCTGATGTTGCAGCTTGCACTGCGCACCCTGCGGTTCCGCGCGGGCATGTTCGTGGCGGCCTTTCTGGCCATGTTCTTCGCGGCGGCCATCATGATGGCCTGCGGCGGCCTGATCGAGACCGGCGTCCGCACGGCTGTTCCGCCGCAGCGGATGGGCTCCGCCGACATCGTCGTCGCCGGAGACCAGGAGTACCACGACTCCGGCGGCGACTCCGACGAACCTCCGATCCTGCCCGAGCGGGTCCGTGTCGACGCGGGGCTGGCGGACACGATCGCGGCCCTGCCTGGGGTACAAAAGACCGAGAGCTTCGTCTTCGAGGGAGCCCCGCCGCCGGGTACGGTCGACGCGATCGGTGTGCTGGCCAAGCCGGGCGTGGTTGTCAGCGAACTCCAGGAGCGAATCGACGCCGAGTTGGCCAGCGGGACCGTCACCCTGGTCGGTGACGAGCGGGGACAGGCCGAACTGCGCGAGGCCAAGGCGAGCGGCGTCACCGTGATGGCCCTGGCCGGGGTCTTCACCGCCTTCGCGATCCTGGTGTCCATTTTCGGGGTGGCTTCGATGCTCGGCCTTTCGATCGCCCAGCGCCAGAAGGATCTGGCGTTGCTGCGAGCCGTCGGAGCGACACCTCGCCACCTGCGCAGGCTGATCTTCCGCGAGACGCTGCTGCTGTCCCTGCTCGCCACCGCACTGGCCTACTTCCCGGGCCGGTTGCTGGGCGAGTTCGTGTTCGACCGGCTGGCGGAACGCGGGATCGCCGCGGACGGCCTGGCCTTCCGGCAAGGCTGGATCCCGGCCGTGGCCGCCATGGCGGTGGCGATCCTCGCGGCCTTGGCCGGTGCACTGGGCGCCGGGAGAAGGGCGTCGCGTGTCAAACCGGCCCAGGCGCTCGCGGAGGTCTCTGTCGAAGGCAAGCTGATCGGCGGCGGACGCTTGCTCCTGGCGGTGCTCTCCCTGGCCGGTGGAATCGCGCTGACCATCGTGACCATCGCCGTGATGAGTGGACCACTCACACCGGCCACCGCCGCGCCTGCCGTGATCCTGCTCGCCATCGGGTTGGCCGTGCTCGCACCCGTGCTGACGAAGGTCACAACCTTTGCCGTGCAGTGGCCCGTGCGCGCATGGGGTGGTGTGACCGGTCAGCTCGCTGTGCTCAACGCACGTGGCCGCAGCAGCCGGATGGCGGCCGTGCTGGGGCCGGTCATCCTGCTGACCGCGGTGTCGACCGGCATGCTGTACCTCCAGACAACGAATGACGAGGCCGACCGGCAGGGCTTCGCCGACAACCTGGTCGCCGACGCCGTGGTGACCACTCAGGGCCGCTTCGACGCGGACCTGGTGGAACGGATCAACGACCTGCCGCACGTCGCCGGGGCCTCGGAGTACGTCACCAGTGTCGGCTTCATCGAGAAACCGGATGACAGCTCACCGATGAACGAGGGCTGGACCCTCCAGGGCGTCACCGCCGAGGGCGCCGCCGCCACCACACCGGTCAAGGCCACCGCGGGCACCATCTCCGGTCTGCACGGTGACACGATCGCGATCGGGGACCAGCACGCCAAGAAGCTGGGCGTCGGCACCGGCGACACGATCACGCTGCGGATGGGAGACAACACCGCTCTCGACGTGCGGGTGGCGGCACTGTTCTCCGCCCCGGACGGCTACGACACCCTGCTGCTCCCCGCCGACACCCTGGCAGCTCACACCACCGAGGGACACGCGACGCGAATCCTGGTCAAGTCTGACGAGAACACCGACCCCGAACAGTTGGCGGCGGACCTGACCGAGGTGACCTCCGCCGAGCGCGGCCTGACGGTGACTGGCCGTGACGTCCTGCTCAAGGAGTACGAGGACCAGAAGACGACCGCCACCTTCGCGATCTACCTCATGGTGATCATGATCGCGGGGTACGCGGCGATCACGGTGATCAACACCCTGGCGTCGAGCATGACGGCGAGGCGGCGGGAGTTCGGGCTGCAGCGGCTCGCGGGCTCGACGCGTGGTCAGGTGATGCGGATGGTCGGCTTGGAGGGCGCGATCCTGGTTGTCAGCGGCATCGCGCTCGGCACCGTTGCCGTGCTCGGGATCCTGATGCCGGTCAGCCTCAAGCGCCTCGGCTCGGTACTGCCCGCCGGGTCCCCGTGGATCTACGTGTCGACGGCCGCGCTGACGGTTCTGCTGACGCTCGGAGCCACGCTCCTGCCCGCGTGGCGTGCGACGCGCGGCCGACCGGCCGAGGCGGCACTCGCCATCGAGTAGCCCGGCACCCTTCCCCCGTACTGTCACTGCAGGGCGAGTAGGACGATGACGAGCACGGAACCTCCGGTGACGAGGGCGAATCGGGTCACGATGATGGGGCGGAGGTAGGCAGGGAAGGCCGCGTTGGCGGCGTCGACGAACGCCTTCACGTCGATGGTCCGTATCGCTGTGTCGCCGGACTTTCTCAGTGCGGACTCGACAAATCGAATGGGGGCCATCTGACCTGCCGTGATGACGCCGCCACCGATCAACAAAAGCGGTTGAACCACCAACGACAGGACTCGACCGATCTCGGTCCCGGTCAGATTGAGCAACGCGAGCGTCGCCAGGCATAACGCGACCCCGAAGGGGAACAGCGTTTCCGTGGCGGACTCGGCGAATCGAATTCTGTGTCGGGCCAGGACTTCCGCGGGGAAGCCCTGGTTCTTCACTTCGGTCTCGGCGGCTCGCTGGGCAGTCGTTCCGTGGCGGTAGGCGATGATCGGGATGATCACGAACGTGACGGCGAGCATCAGTTGCACGATCCCGGCGACGCTGGTCATGAGCGGCCTGTTCCTTGTCTTCGAGCGGTTGAACTAAGTGCAAGTGGAGGCTAGACGGCTTGTTGAACTAAGTGCAAGAGCGTTTTGAACTAAGTGCAACTAGGCTGCGGGCATGCCTCGGGACACCCTGACCAAGGATCAGATCGTTCGTGCCGCCGTCGAGTTGCTGGACGCCGAAGGCCTCGATGGTCTGAATATGCGCAGCTTGGGCACCAGGCTCGGGTCGGCCGCCACAGCCGTGTACTGGCATGTCACGAGCAAGGACAACCTTGTCCGGCTCGCAGGTGATGTCGTCTGGGACGAGGTGGAGCTACCCGATCTCGACACGCTCGACTGGCGGACCGCCGCCGTCGCGATGGCCACCGGCCTGCACGCGATGATGATCAGGCACCCGTGGTTGGTGCAGGCGATGGCCAGCCACTTGCTTTATGGCGCAGGCAAGGCGCGCTACGACGAGCATGTCCTTGCCGTGTACGAGATGGCGGGATTCGTCGACGACGACGCTGATCAGGCGGCCGCTGCGGTCTTCATGTTCGTTCTCGGAAACGCCGTCGGCCCCGCCGCCACGGTGTCACTGACCAGGCGCCTCGGTCGCGACGGCGGTGATGTCGAGGCCCTGCTGCGTGACGCGGTGAAGCAGGCCACCGACATCGCCATGCCGTTCCCGAGGCTTCGGGCCCGTCTTGGCAAGGCGGCTGCGGACGACTACAACGCGGCGCCTGACAACACCTTTGAGCTCGGTTTGGAGTCCCTTCTTGACGGACTCGCGAGAAGACTCCAAAGCACTTAGCGCTTGTCCGGACGGACCTGCGAGCGGGTGGTGCGTCGCAAACGATGTCAGCAGTGATCCGGACGGGCATACCTCACGTCAATATCCCGTCAAGGCGGCCGTCTGTCTTGTTAGGACGATCGCGGAAAGGTTCCGTAAGGATGCTTGTCGTCGGATGATGGCGTGCGGTTGGATCCTCACCATGGGGATTTCCTGCCGTGCCGCGAGTGAGCCGACTGGCCTCCGGCATGACGACCAGCCACCTGATCAGTTGCCGTCGCGCTGAACCTGTCACCCCTTTCTTTCCGGACACGATGGCGTATGCCTGTGTCCGGCACATCTTGATGGATGGATCATGTTGGACAACACATCTCGGACGGCCTTGGTCACTGATGCCGAGGACGGGATCGGCCACGACACCGCTCGGCGCCTGGCTTTGGAAGGCTGGACTGTCGTCGTCCACGCGCGTACCAGTGCCGCCGGTGAGCAGACCGTGGTCCGGCTCGTCCAGGCAGGCGCGGTGCTTGGTCGGCTCGACGTGGTGGTGGCCGATTTCGCGAGCCTGGGTTCGGTGGAGCGAATGGCGCGGAAGGTGACCGAGCGGCATCCGAAGTTGGATCTGCTCGTCAACACGACCGGGTCAGCGGCAGCCGAGCGCAGGCTGCTCACCGAGGACGGCAACGAGCGCACGTTCCAGGTCGACTACCTCGCCGAGTATCTGCTGACCCGGCTGCTCGAAAGCGCGTTGGCCAATGCGGGCTACCCGCGGGTGGTGAACGTGTCGTCGTCTTTGCACCGAGGGGGAAGTCTGCAATGGACGGACATCAACCGGAGCAGGAGGTACACACCTCTCGCTGCGTACTCGCAGGCGATGCTGGCGTTGGCGATGTTCACGAAGGCGTTGGCCGACACGGGGATGACTGCGGTGTGTGTCGATCCTGGCACGTCGGACCGGGATGTCCTGCGGCTGCACGGGCCGGACGCGGAACCGAACTACAACGCGGTCGACGCCGTCGTCCGACTGTGTGCGCCGGGCTTCGACGTGCTCAACGGCGCCTTCTATGAGGACAGGCTGCCCGCGCCGACGGGACCCGGGGTCCAGGACAGCCGGGCTGTGGCCCGGCTGTGGAAGCTCAGCGAACGCCTGACCAACGTCACCTGAACGGGGATAACGCCGACATGTCGAAACGAGCTCGCAAGAAGCGATCGAGGCGCAAGAGCAAGGCCAATCACGGCAAGCGTCCATGCGCTTGAGCCCTTGTCCGGGTTACGCAGTGTATCCGTTGGGGCGGCGTCAATCCGGCGCATGAACCCGTCAAGACGACGTATGGTTTCCGGCTTTGGCCCTATAGGTGGTGTTCACTGCGAAGATGCCGACACAAGTGGCACGCTGGCCGATGATGCCCGCACCGCGAGCGCACCTCGCGGCAAACGCGTGACAGCCATGGGTACCGGACGTTCTCCGTTCCCACCGCTTGACCGATTCTTCGACGACGATCGCGCGCCTGATCCCAAGGCCGGTTGCTGACCGGCCTTCTTCGCGCCCTGTCCAATCGTCCGAAATGGATTGATCATGTCTGTTCCCGCCCGCACGGTCCTGATCACCGGTGCCACTGACGGCGTCGGCTACGAAACCGCCCGTCTGCTCGCCGAGGAAGGGTGCGTTGTCATCGTGCACGCGCGCACCCTGGAACGTGGTGAGGAAGCGCTGGCCCGCATGGTGCAGGGCGGTGCCGATGCCATGCGGTTGCGTCTCGCGGTGGCGGACTTCGCCAGCTTCAGCGAAGTCGCGACCATGGCCCACCTGGTCGCCGACGCGCATTCCCGGATCGATGTCCTGGTCAACAACGCCGCCACAGCGGGGGAGAACCGCCAGACGCTGACCGAGGACGGTCACGAGCAGACGTGGCAGGTCAACTACCTGTCGCACTATCTGCTCACCATGATGCTCGAACGGTCGCTCACCCACGCCAGGCTGGTCAACCTGTCGTCCACGCTGCACCGTGGGGCGAACATCCACTGGACGGACCTCAACCGGTCGGGCCGCTACTCCCGTGGTGGGGCCTACGCCCAGTCCAAGCTGGCGATGGCCATGTTCGCCAAGGCACTACCGGAGTTCGGGCCGGTCGGCGTCAGCGCGGTGAGTGTCCACCCGGGAATCCTGGCCACGAACCTGTTGCACGCCTACAGCCTCAACGGTCGTCCTGCCAGTGAAGGCGCCGCGGTCGTCACCCGGCTCTGTTCGTCGACGATGCGCGTGGTGAACGGCGGCTACTACAACGAGCAACTCCGGCACGCGCCGACGTCCGCCGAGGTGCAGAACAGGCGTTCGGTGGAACGCCTGTGGGATCTCAGCGCTCAGCTGACCGGGATGGGTTCGTCGGTCAGCTGAGGTTCGCGAGCCGTTCGTGGTCGGGGTCCTTCGTGTGCACCTGCCGCCAGTGTTCGGCCGCGCGGACCAGTTCCTCGTACACGCGTTCCAGGAAATGACCCACGTCCTGCAGGCGGAGGCCCGCCGGTGTGACGGTGCCAAGGATCTCGGAGCCTCGCCGGACGGTGTCGGCCAGCATCGCGTTGCTCCGCGCGCTGGCCAACATCGCCCGGTACCAGACGTCGTCGTCGATGACGTACCGGTCGCGCCGCTGGCGGGGGTCGCGTTGGCGGGTCACGAGTTCCTGCTCTTCGAGCGTGCCGATCGCGGTGGAGATCGAGGCCGGGCTGACCTGGAGGCGCTGGACCAGTTCGGCCGCGGTGAGGCTGCCCGTGTCGGTGGTGTAGAGGCAGGCGAGCACCCTGGCCGTCATCCGTGAGAACCCGGTCAGCACCAGGACGGTGGTGAGCTCGTCCTCGAAGGCCCGCACGGTTTCCGGGTCGCGTCCGGGGGTGCCGACGATCGACGGTGCCGCTGTGGTGGGTCTGGATTTGCCGCGCCGCGCTCGGTCCACTGTGGCCTGTTGGGCGCGGTTGGGCCGGTAGCCGTGGGCACCGCCGTTGCGGGCGACCTCACGGGTGATCGTCGACGCTGGACGGCCAAGGCGTTTGGCGATCTCCGCGTAGCTGAGTCCGTCCGTCAGCCCGGCCGCGATGTCCTGCCGGTCCTCGGGACTCAGCCTGCCTCCTGGCATTGGTTCGCCTCCAGTGACGTCCGGTGGATGGGCACTGCCGCCCCAGTATGCGTTCAGAGCGAGCTCATTGCAAAGAGGTCGGCGACTCCTTTGCATTCAACTGCAGGCTCATTGCAAAACTTTAACGGCTTTGAACAGCGATGATCGTGAATGTTCGAGATTCTCTGTTTGAGAATTCGCTGAACGCTACCTAGCGTTCACGGTGTCCTGAAGACCCGGACGACCTTCACCGATCATTCGTCGTTTCAAGGAGCCGAGATGACTGAACCCGTGGTGGCCGCGCTGCCCGTGACACGCCCCGCAGGCTGTCCCTTCGATCCGCCCGAGGAACTGTCGCAGCTGCGTGAGCAGCGGCCGGTGACCCGGCTGGCCTTCCCCAACGGGCACGTGGGCTGGCTGGTCACCGGCCACGCGGAGGCTCGCGCGGTGCTGGCGGACCGCCGCTTCAGCTCTCGGTACGAGCTGATGCACTACCCGTTGCCCGGTGTCGACGAGTTGCCACCGGCGCCAGTCGGGGATCTCACCGGGATCGACCCGCCTGAGCACACCCGTTACCGCAAGCTGCTCACCGGCAAGTTCACCACCAGGCGGATGAGCCTGCTCGCCGACCGCATCGAGGAGGTCACCCTCGAGCACTTGGACGCCATGGCGTTGCAGGGGCCGCCGGTGGATCTGGTGAAAGTGTTCGCCCAGCCGGTTCCCGCGGTGATGATCTGCGAACTGCTCGGTGTGCCCTACGTCCACCGCGAGACCTTCCAACGGCACGCGTTGGTGTTGGCCTCACCGGACACCTCACCGGAGGAGATGTACGGCGCATACACCGGAGTTCAGGAGTATCTGCAGGAACTGGTCAAGGCCAAGCGCGCCGAGCCCACCGACGACCTGCTCAGCGACCTGACCGCCAGTGATCTGACCGACGAGGAACTGGCCGGGATCGGCACCTTCCTGCTGGGCGCGGGTCTGGACACCACCACCAACATGCTCGCCCTCGGCGTCTTCGCGCTCCTGCGGCATCCCGAGCAGTTCGCCGTCCTGCAGGCCGACCCGGACATCGCCGTGCGGGCCGTCGAGGAGTTGCTGCGCTACGTGAACATCGCCCACAGCAGCCTGAAGTCCGCGCTGGAGGACGTGAATCTCGACGGCCACGAGATCAAGGCCGGGGAGACGGTCGTCATCTCGGTACAGACCGCCAACCGGGATCCGCGGAAGTTCGCCGACCCCGACACGCTCGACCTGAACCGGGACGCCACCGGGCACCTGGCCTTCTTCCACGGCATTCACCAGTGCCTCGGCCAGCAACTGGCCCGGACCCAGCTGCGCATCGCCATCCCGGCGCTGGTCGCCCAGTTCCCCACGCTGCACCTCGCCGTGCCGCCGGAGGAAGTGCCGATGCGTGCCGCCCACCAACCCATCTACGGCGTCCAGTCGCTCCCTGTCGCCTGGTGACCTGGATCCCGCTGGCAGAAATGAAAACTATGACTACCGACCACTATCAACCGGCGCTCACGGCGACCGGCCTGCGCAAGGCGTACGGCGACCACGTTGTGCTCGACGGGATCGACCTCGACATCCCCGCGGCGTCGATCTTCGCGCTGCTCGGCCCGAACGGTGCGGGCAAGACCACCGTGGTGCAGATCTTGTCCACACTCATCCGCGCCGACGCCGGGGAGATGCGGATCGTGGGCCACGACGTGGTCCGTGACCCGGACGCGGTCCGCGCCATGATCGGCGTCACCGGCCAGTTCTCCGCGGTGGACGGCCTGCTCACCGGTGCGGAGAACCTGAGGATGATGGCGGACCTGCACCGGTTGCCCCGCCGGGACCGGCCGCGGATCGCCGGCGACCTGCTCCAGCGGTTTGATCTGGAGGACGCGGCGAACAAACCGGTTTCGACGTACTCCGGCGGAATGCGGCGACGCCTCGACCTCGCCATGACGCTGGTCGGCAGGCCAAGGGTGATCTTTCTCGACGAGCCGACCACCGGGCTGGACCCGCGCAGCAGGCGGACCATGTGGGAGATCATCCGCACGCTGGTGGCCGAGGACGGCGTCACGATCTTCCTCACCACCCAGTACCTGGAGGAAGCCGACCAACTCGCCGACCGGATCGCGGTGCTGTACAAGGGAAGAACAGTCGCCCAGGGCACCGCGGACGAACTCAAGCGACAGGTCCGCGGCGGGCACATCACCCTGCGGTTCGCTGACGCCGACGGCTACGAACACGCGGCCCGGACGATGAACGTGTTGTCGCGCGACGACGAGGCGCTCACCCTGCAGATCCCCGGCCATGGCGACGTCCGATCGTTGCGCGCACTGCTCGACTGGCTCGACAGCGCTTCGCTCACAGTGGACGAACTCCAGGTGCGCACTCCCGATCTCGACGATGTCTTCTTCGCCCTGACGGGCAACCAGGTCGCGGAACAGGAGCCTGCCCGATGAGCACCGTTTCCCACGCACTGACCGACTCGGCCACCATGCTGCGCCGCCAATTGCGGCACATGCTGCGCTACCCGGCGCTCACCCTGATGGCGGCCGGGATTCCGGTGATCTTCCTGCTGTTGTTCGTCTACGTTTTCGGCGGCACGCTCGGCAACGGCCTCGGCGGGGCACTGGGCGGCCGGGCCGACTACGTGAACTACGTCGCTCCGGGCATCATCCTGATGACCATCGCCACCTCGGCTCAGGGCACAGCGATCAACGTCGCCACCGACATGACCGAGGGCATCGTCGCCCGGTTCCGCACCATGGCCATCGCCCGGGTCTCGGTGCTCACGGGCCACGTGCTGGGCAGTCTGATCCAGACTCTGCTGAGCATGGCGATCGTCGTCGGTGTCGCTTTGCTGGTGGGATTCGAGCCCACCGCGGGGTTCGGTGAGTGGCTCGCCGCGGCCGGCCTGCTCGTGATGATCACGTTCGCGTTGACGTGGCTGTGTGTCGCGCTGGCCATGGTGACCAAGAGCGTTGCCGCGGCCAGCAACCTGCCGATGCCGTTGATGATCCTGCCGATGATCGGCAGCGGCTTCGTCCCCACCGACTCGATGCCCGCCGGGCTGAAGTGGTTCGCCGAGTACCAACCATTCACCCCGTTCATCGAGTCCCTGCGCGGGCTGCTGATGGGCACGCCGATCGGCAACAGCGCGGTGCTCGCCGTCATCTGGTGCGCGGTGATCGCACTGGGCGGCTATGTCTGGGCCAAGAAGCTCTACAACCGCGAACCCACCCGGTAAACGTTTCTGCCTTTCATGATGGGGGAGATCTGTGTCTGTTCCGACGTTCCCGCGCGCATGGCACCGGCCGCTGATGGCGAGCACGATGTTCATGGTGGGCCTGTTCCTGGTGTCGATCGTGGGCCTGATCGTGGACGATCGTGTGCTGCTCAACGAATCGGTGTGGGTGAAACCGCTGAAGTTCGGCTTCGCCTTCGCGGTGTACGGGGCAACCTTGGCCTGGCTGCTCACCAAGCTACACAAGGCAAAGCGCTTCGGCTGGTGGCTTGGTACCGGGCACGCGGTGTTCACGGCTCTCGACGTCGGCGCCATCGCGCTCCAGGCGGCGCGCGGCACGTTCAGCCATTTCAACACCGACCTGGACGAGCCGGTGAACGCCGTGGTGCTGGGCATCCTCACCTACGGCGTCCCGCCGGTCCTCGTTTTCAACCTGGTCATCGCGATCCTCGTGCTCGCCCAGCGAGTCGGTGACCGGGCGCAGACCGTGGCGCTGCGAGTCGGACTGACTCTGGCCATCGTCGGCATGAGCGTTCCGATCTGGCTGGGCGTGTCCCAGGGGATCAAAGAGCGTACGGTGATCGACGCCAACGGCAAAGCGGTCACGATGTACACCGGGCACGGCATCGGAGATCCCGACGGAACCGGCATGTTCCTGACCAACTGGAGCGTGACCGGCGGCGACATGCGGGTACCGCACTTCGTCGGCATGCATGGCATCCACGTACTGCTGTTGCTCACGGTCATCCTCGGTGCACTCGCAGGCCGTTACACCTGGCTGCGGAACGAGAAGGTCCGTTCCCGGCTGGTCGGAGTGGCTGGTTTCGGCTACTGCGGGCTGATGGCGATCCTGGTCTGGCAGGCCGGTCGCGGCCAGTCGCTCATCCACCCCGACGCTCAGACCGGGATCGCCTTCGCCGCGCTGGTGGTGGTCACAGCGATTGCGGCCGGGGCCGTGATCGCGTCGAGCACTTCTGTCCGTGCGACGCCCGAGAAGCATCGTAAAACCGCGATGAAACCGCGGTGAAACGCGGGGCCGGAGCCTGGGTGTGGACAGGGCAGAGACAAACCACAGCGTGCCGCGTTGGTGTCAGCGTGTCAGGGCCGGTGTCAGTGCGGTGGCTGTTCGGTGTCAGGGCGTGAGGTGATTGTGGCGGCATGATCAGTTCAGGTAGGGCGGCTTCGGTGCCGCGAAAGGCGTTTCATGGCAGGACTGTCCGGGTGCCGCAGTTGCTCCGGCGAGCGGGGGCCACGGCGTTGGCGGTCACGCTAGTGGCAGGGCTGGCCGCACCTGGAGTGGCGACAGCGGCCGACACGCCGGTGTCGAAGGTTGCTGCCAGGCAGGATCGCCCGGAGCTACAGAGGGCCATCCAGAAGCTCGTCGATGCCGGTTTCGCCGGAGTGCAGATGCGTGTGCACGATGCGCGGGGTGACTGGGTCGGCAGTGCCGGGGTGCGCAAGCTGGGCGAGACGGCGAAGCCACCGACGAACGGCCGGTTTCGGATAGGCAGCAACACCAAGACCTTCACCGCGACCGTGGTCCTGCAACTGGTGGCCGAGGGCAAGGTCGGACTGGACGCCCCGGCCGCCGACTACCTGCCCCGGTTGGGGCTGGACCGGCGGATCACGGTCCGGATGCTGCTGCAGCACACCAGCGGGGTGTTCAACTACACCGGCGAGTACTTCCCCGACGGGACGGTCGTGCCCGGGATTGTTTGGGCGGGTAAGGAGTGGGTGGACAACCGGTTCCACACCTACCAGCCGGAGGAACTGGTCCGGTTCGCGTTGTCCAAACCGGCGCGGTTCGAGCCAGGGACGGGCTGGAGCTACTCCAACACCAACTACACGCTGGCCAGGCTGCTGATCGAGAACGTCACCGGCCGTTCCTACGCAGAGGAGATGCAGCGGCGGATCCTGCGACCGCTCGGGCTGCGGGGCACTGTGGTGCCGGGCGCCTCGCCGGAGATGCCCGGGCCACACGCCCATGCCTACTACCGCTACCAGGACGCCGGACAGTGGAAGACGATCGACGTCACCCGCCAGAACCCATCCTGGGCACCCGCCGCCGGTGACATGATCTCGACCACCCAGGATCTCCACACGTTCTTCTCCGCGCTGATGGGCGGCAAGCTCCTGCCGACCCCGCTGATGGCCGAGATGCGCCGGACACAGCCGAACACCAACGGCTTCGGCCTGGGGGTGCGCGTGCAGGAGGCGGCCCCGGACTGCGGCGGCACCGTCTATTTCCACAACGGCGGTGTCAACGGCTACGGGACGCTGATGTACAGCACGCCCGACGGCCGCAAAACCATGACCGCCTCGATAACCATCGGCGACGCCGCGATCGACCCGGTACAGGTGTTCCCGCGGGCGTCGGACGAGCTCGTCAAGACGGTGTTCTGCTGAAGCGTTTGGATTCCGGAAAGGATTGCAGCATGGTAGATGCGACAAGCGGGACGCCCGAACAAGGACGCGTTGGACGCCGGACCGTGTTGACGGGCGCGCTGGGTGCCGGAGCGCTCGTTGGCCTCGCTGGCCGCGGCAACGCGTCTGTGAGCGATTGTGGTGACGGTGTCGAGCACGGCTGGGGAAAGGTCGCTGACGCGTTCCGCGCGAACTTCACAGGGAATCCCGGCGAGATCGGCGCGGCGTGCAGCGTCTACGTGGGCGGCCGTTCTGTGGTGAACCTGTGGGGCGGCCACGCCGATCGCGCAGCGAACCGGCCGTGGCGCAGGAACACCATCGTCCAGGTCGCGTCCACGACGAAGGGCGCCACCGCGATCTGCGCCCACCTGTTGGCGCAGCGTGGTGAGCTGGATCTGGACGCCCCGGTGGTCAAGTACTGGCCGGAGTTCGGCGCAGGAGGCAAGGAGAAGATCCTCGTGCGCTGGTTGCTGTCGCACCAGGCTGGCCTGCCGATCGTCGACGGACCGCTGACGTTCGAGCAGGCGTGCGCGTGGCATCCGGTCATTCGGGCACTGGAGGCACAGAAGCCGCTGTGGAAGCCGGGCACAGAACACGTCTACCACGCTGTCACGTACGGGTTTCTGGTCGGCGAGGTCGTGCGCCGGATCACCGGCAAGTCGTTGGGCAGGTTCTTCGCCGATGAGGTGGCTGGTCCGCTCGGACTGAGCGCCTGGATCGGGCTGCCCGAGAAAGAAGAGAAGCGAGTCGCCCGGTCCGAGGACGCGGCGCCGTTCACCCTGGAAGAGTTGATCGCCGGGATGATCCAGGTGACCGGGCTGGACGCGGATACCGTCACCGCGTGGGTCCAGGCCCTGTGGGCTCCGGGTTCGGTCCAGGCTCGCGCCGGTGTACTTGGTGGCGCCCTGGACCCGACGACCGAGTACTTCCGCACGCGTGCCTGGCGGGCGGCGGAGTTCCCGGCCGCGAACATGCTCTGCGACGCGCGGTCGTTGGCCCGGATGTATGCCGCCACGGTGAGCCGCGTCGACGGGGTTCGGCTACTGAATCCTCTGACAGTCAAGAAGATGACGGCCGTGCAGACCGACAAGACGCCGATGCACGGACTGCCGCCGGGGTTGAACCTTCCGGCTGATCGCTCGTTCTACATGTCGCTCGGGTTCATGCGGTCCAGCTATCCGATGCCGATGGTCGGCCCGGGGTCCTTCGGTCATCCGGGCTCCGGTGGGTCGATCGGTTTCGCGGATCCCGATGCCGGTGTCGGCTTCGGCTACGTGACGAACCTGTGGAACTACCGCCCCGACGACCCGCGGGCGGCGAACCTGATCAAAGCAGTTCGATCCTGCCTCGGATGACGGACAGTCGGGGCCGACCAGTGAGAGGCCACTCCGAGTCCTGTTAGGACTGCCAGGACACACCCCAGGTGATCATGCTGGATCACCTGGGGTGTCGTGCGCAAACCCGCCGATCAACGCGGTCAGCGGGTGCTGACCGCGGCCACCCCGTCCTCGGACTCGCCGACCACGACGTCAACGGTGACGGCGACCGGATATTTCGCGTCCGGGGTCACCGCGCCGTGGTTGCCGAAGGAGGGGACCTTGCCGACCAGTTGGTGCGGGCGACCGTACGCGTCGGTGAACTCGACGAGGACCAACCCGGGGTAGTCGTCATCAAGCAAGGCGATCGCCTCGGCGTCGAACTCGCACAGCTCGCCATCCAGGAAGAAGGTGGCGGGTCGCACGTCGGACAGGTCGACCTCGATAACCAGTGGTTGGCGCCATCTCGCTACGCCGACGGCACCGCGCCGCTCACCATTGACACACAAGGTGAAGCGCGAGAATGATCATTCGAGTCGGGGTACTCGCGCCGAGTTGGGCATCACCGTGGTCTCCAAGTCACGGCAGCTCCTGCTGCCGAGATGATCTGCCCACGCTCGGCAATGGCCATGAGGAGTGCGCGTGGAGTTTCAGGATGTGGTCCGACGTCGACGTATGGTGCGGCGGTTTACCGCGGAGCCGGTGTCGGAGCAGAGCTTGCAGCGAATACTGCACAACGCCACGCGCGGGCCGTCTGCTGGATTCTCCCAAGGGCAGGCGTTCCTCGTGCTGCGTGGCGACGACCTGGCCCGGTTCTGGGAACTGGATGTGGACGTTGCCGCTGACCCGGTCCGGACGGCACAGGTGCTTGTCGTTCCCTTCGCGGTGAAGAACGCGTATCTGGAAAGGTACGCCAGACCCGACAAGGGACTGAACGGTCGGGAGCCGCAGTTTGCGGCGCCGTACTGGTACACCGACACGGGTATGGCGGCGCTGCTCGTACTGCAGACGGTCGTGGATGAAGGGCTCGGCGCGCTGTTCTTCGGGTTGAAGGTCACCGGGGTCGACCGGTTCAGGGAAGCGTTCGGCGTGCCGGCAGACCACGAGCCCATCGGCGCGATCGCGATCGGCCACAGTGACGAGTCGAAACCGGTGCAGGACTCGGACAACGACGTCGAACGCCGCGGGGGAGTCATTCATCACGGCCGCTGGTGAACTTGTGGTGAGACCCCGTCCTGGCAGGTCTCACCAAGATCGCTGGCTGGTTTGTTGAGACGCCACATAGGACTGCAAATCCAACTCACGCTCAGCGAGTTCTTTGTACTGTCGTCGTACGGGATCATCTGGCCGCCCACAGGGCTGTTGGAGCAGCCCACCACTCATGACCAGTCGATGACGGTGGTGGCGTAGATCCACTTGGTGCTTTCGACTCCGACGAGCATCACGCGCTGGCCCGTGCGAATGATCCCGGCGCGTACGGCGTCGTCGAGGAACAGGGGGACGGCGGCGCTGCCGACCGCGCCCATGGTCGTCAGGCTGTCGACGATCTTGCCCGCGTTGGCGAGTCCCGAGGACGGCAGTGAGTCGTTCACCCAGCCGACGCTGCCTTCCGGGATCACACTCACGTCCACCGAGTCGATCATGCAGGCGTCCAGGGTTTCGGTGACCGCTCTGGTGAGCATGACCGGGGTGAAGCCGCCCGCGCCGACCACGTCGACCTTCAGGTCCACCAGGCGGCGTGCGGTGAGTTGACGGTGGATCGGTGCGTGGGTGCCACCGCCGACCGAGATGATGCCGGGCTTGCGGTCGCCGCCGATCGCGCGCATGGTCGCGCCGATGACCCCGCCGGGAGCCCCTTCCGGTTTGGCGCGCAGCACGATCGCGCCCGCGCCGTCGCCGAACATGTACAACGGCATGCGGTCGCGCATCCGGATCGTGTGCGGGTCACGGCCGAGGAAGACCGGCGCGAGCACCGGTGAGATCGCCTCGCTGCCGATCACCACGGCGGTGCTGTGGATCCCGCGTTCCAGGTACATCCGCGCGATGTCCAGGCCCTGCGCCACGCCCGCGCCGCCGGAGCGGATCTCCAGTGTCGCGCATTCCACGATGCCCAGGCGTTCCTGCACCAGGTTGACCACCGGTGGCAGCGGGTAGTCGGGTGTTCCGGTTGCCAGGATCAGCAGGTCCACCTCGCCCGGGTCGATCTCGGCGGATTCCAGTGCACGCACGGCCGCCTGGTAGGCCATGTCCGAATTGTTCTCGCGGTGCTCGCCCGTTGCCGGGTCGATCATCCAGTAGCGGCGAGTGATCGACAGGCCTTCGCGGACGTCGTCGGGCAGCGGTCCGGCGAGCCGTTCGATCTCGTCGTTCCCGATCGGCTCGCCCGGCAGGTATCCGCCGGTGCCCACCACATGTGCGATGTTCACGACACCCTCCTCGCCACCATGGGCAGGCCGTACTTGGCCCGCAACGCCAGATCCGGTTGTGGCTCAACAGGATGCCCTGGCACCAGTTCGAGTGTGAACCGCTGCAGCACGGTCGCGACGACCACGGCGAGTTCCATGTTGGCGAACGCCATGCCCGCGCAGTCCCGTGGGCCGCCCGCGTACGGCAGGTACGCGTACCGCGGGCGGCCCGCCGACCGGTGGCGGGTGAAGCGCTCCGGGTCGAAGCCCTCCGGATTGTCCCAACAGGACGGGTCGCGGTGGGCGATGTACGTACTCAGCAACAGGAACGACCCCGCGGGCACGTGGTAGCCACCGATCTCGTCGTCCCGCAACGGCATCCGGGGCACCTGCCACAGCGGCGGGTAGAGCCGCAACACCTCCTGCAGCACCATGCGCAGGTACTTCAGGTTCGGGATGTCCGACATGGACGGCGGACGGCCCGCCAGGACCTCGTCGAGTTCGGCGCGGACACGCCTGGTCACCTCTGGGTGGCGGCCGAGCAGGTACCAGACCCAGGTGAGGGTGGCCGCGGCGGTTTCGTGTCCGGCCACGAACAGCGTCTTGACCTGGTCCCGCAGCTGCCGGTCGGACATGTCGGCCATCAGCATGGACAGCACGTCGCCGCCGGGCCCGGCGGCCCTTCGCTCGGCGATCAGCCGGTACACCAGGCGATCCAGCAGCTTGCGAGCCGTGACGAACCGGCGGTTGTTCGGGGTGGGAACCCATTCGGGCAGGTCGACGACCGATACCAGCTTGCGATTGAGGTGTTCCAGCTCGGTCCGGACCGCCCGGCCGACCGCTTCCGCGTCGTCGGACCAGTCGGCGTCGAACAGGCACCGGGTGAGGATCTCCATGGTCAGGCCCTGCATCTCGACCTGTACGTCCACCTGACCGCCGTCGGCCCACCGGTCCAGCATCATCGCGCTGCGCTTGGCCATCACCTCGACGAACCCTGCGAGGTGCGCGCGGTGGAACGCGGGTTCGACCAGGTCACGCTGCCTGCGCCAGTCCGCGCCGCTGGTCGTCACCAGGCCGCGGCCGACCGCGACGCTGACCTTGCTGTCGAACCGGTCCGGATGCGGGTAGTTCTCGAAGTTGTCCACCAGGATGTGCTTGAGGTGGTCCGGATCGGACACCAGGAACACCGTGAACGGCCCGCGAAACCGCACCAGGCCGCCATAGTCGCGCCAGCCCGCGAGGAAGGTGCCGAGCGGGTCACGCCGGAATCCCAGTGACGACCCGAAAACGGGGTGCCCGGGTGGGCCGGGTGGCAGTGTCATGACGTCACCTTCTCGACCCGCATCGGCATTCCGCCGCGGGGATAGAGGAACACGTTCGAGGTCGGTTCACACAGATGCCCCGGTGCCACGGTCAACCGGTAGTCCTGCAGAATCCGGGCGATGACCAGGGGCGCTTCGAGCAACGCGATGGACGAACCCGGGCACAGCCTTGGCCCACGGGAGAACGGGATGTAGGCGTAGCGAGGCCGCTTGACACCCTCGGTGAACCGGCTGGGATCGAACGCCTCCGGGTTGTCCCAGAACTCCGGATGCCGGTGCACCAGGTAGGGGCTGATGAACACCTGCGCGCCACGGGGAATGTCGTAGCCACCGATCACGTCGTCCTCGATCGGTGACCTGGACAGCGTCCACACCGACGGATACAGCCGCAACGCCTCGGAGAACACCGCGCGCAGATAGCCGAGTCGGGGCAGGTCGTCGGACGTCGGGTCGCGATCCCCGATCACGTCGGCGATCTCCGCCCTGGCCCGCTGCTCGACCTCGGGATGCCGGGACAGCAGTGCGAATGTCCAGACCAGCGAGAGAGCTGTGGTCTCATAGCCGCCGAGGAAGATCGTGACCACCTCGTCGCGGATCTGCCTCGGGCTCATCCGCTCGCCCGTCTTCTCGTCACGCGCGCCCAGCAGCAGCGACAACAGGTCGTCGCCACCCGGCTTCCTCGACGCGATCAGGCCGTACACGAACTCGTCCAGCAGTTTGCGGGCCGCGAGGAACCGCCGCCGTGGCCTGGTCGGCAACGGCGGCAACTCGATGAACCGCTGCAACTGGGTGTTGACGTACGCGTTGCAGGTCCGCACGGCAGCGGCGATCTCTCCGGCACGTGCACTGACGTCGGCGCCGAACAACGTGCGCATGACGATGGTCAGCGCGAGCCGCATCATCTCCGACGTGATGTCCATAGTGGAGCCCGATGGCCATTGCCGGATCTGCTCGCTGGTCGACGAGACCATCACCGGGGCGAACTGGCCTATCCGAGCGCCCCTGAACGCCGGTTGCGCCAGACGCCGCTGGCGGAAGTGGAAGTCGCCGTTGGACGTGAACAGCCCCTGGCCGACGAACGGCACGAACTTGCCGACCGACAGCGGGTCCTTCGGGTAGTTCGGCTGCCGGTCCTCCAGCACGTGCTTGATGTAGTCGGGGTGGGTCACCAGCATCATCTTGCGTTTGCCCGGCAACGGGAACGACACGATGTCGCCATGGTCACGCCAGGCCGTGGTGAACGTGCCGACGAGGTCACGCACCAGGTCCGGTCCGACCCCGACGACCGGATACCCACGCGGGCCCGGCGGGATCACCGGGCCCTCGCGACAAGCGCCCGCGCGGCGTTGCGCACGGCGAACCGGAGCTGGGTGACCGGCCCGGCACCCGCCGGGGCGACCACGCCCGCCTGCCGGAGCATGTCGAGGAAGTCGCCCTCCTGCCAGACCTCCACGATCCGGCCGTCCTGGTCGAGCTGGACGATCAGCAACGCGGTCAGTCGCAGCACTCGCCCTGTGGCGGGGAACAGGCCGACAAGGTCACCGGTGTTGGTGCCCACATTGGACAGTCTGGCGGCGACGAGGTCGCCCTCTTCGATGATGTCCTCGACCGTGTAGACCAGGTCGGGCTGCCCCTGTTTGGCGGCGCGGACGGTGGCCTTGAAATCCTCGACCGTACGCACGGCGGGCCGGTTGCCGACGTTGAACACCGCGTCGGGCCTGGCCAGTTCGTCGAGTTGGTCGAGCGCGGCCAGGTCGTCGGTGTTCCACAGGCACCGCAACAGCACCTGAGTCACCAGCTTCTTCTGGTCGGTGAAGTCGTAGTCAAGCATGCCGGTGCTCCTTGGCTTTCATGGCGACCAGCCGTCCGACGGTGGCGAAGGTGTGTCCGAGCTGCCGCATCGGACTCGCGTCCTCCGGTGGCAGGATGCCGAGCTGGTCCAGCAGGGCCAGGTTGTTGGTCTGCCGCCACAGCGACGTCACCTCGTCCCGGCTGCGGGAGAGCCACACCAGGTCGGTGATCAGCACCGGCCTGCCGGTGGCGGGGATGCCGTCGTAGTCGCCGAGGTGCGTGCCGGTCATGCTCGCGCGGAGCACCACCTCGTCGCCCTCGGTCACGGTCGCCTCGACCTGGAGTCGCAGGTCGGGGAACGCTGTCCGGAAATCCTCCACATAGGACACCAATGCCGTGGTGCCGTGCAGTGGCGGGCGTTCGGGAACGTGGGCGACCACGTCGTGGCTGAAGTGCTCGGCCACGCCGTCGTTCCACAGCCGTTCGACAATGGCTCGCATCACGTCTCCATTCAGAGCACTGGCCCGACATCCGGCTCACCCGCGGTTCGCAGGATGTCCTGGGCGGCATGGCTTCCCGACACGATCACGCGCAACGCACTGGCCGCCTGCGACCAGTGGCCCGCGAGGTAGAGCCCGGCGACCGGGGTCCGGTAGGTCAACCGCTTGCTCCCGGCCTGTGCCGGGGTGTTCTCCCAGCCGTACGCCGCGCCCCGGTGGTTGAGCGTGTATCTCTCCAGAGTCAGCGGGGTCGCGCTCTGGACGTAGGTCAGGCCGTCGCGGAAACCGGGGAAGACCCGCTCGATCAGGCCGAGGTAGCGGTCCTGCAGGACGGGTTTGAGCTCCGGCCACGACGCGTCGTACGGCGCCAGCGCGGTGGACGTGACCAGGTGCTCGCGGGGCGGCGCCAGCGAAGAGTCCAGCAGCGTCGGCGCGGCGACCACGGTCGCGGGCGCCTTGCCTGCCTGGAATCCGGCGTAGGTGGCGTCGTGGTCCGGGCTGTCGAACACAAACGTCTCGTGCGCACCGGTGATCTCCGCTGTGGTGGCCGCGTACACCGTGAACATGGACATCGACGGCGTGAGCGAGTGCAGCCTGCGGACGTACGTGCCCGGCAGGTGGTCGACGCCGACCAGGTCTTCCAGGGTCTGTCGGGCGTCGGCGTTGGACACCACGACCGGCGCGGTGACCCGTTCCCCGTCGAACTCGACCCCGGTGACCTGTTCCCCTGCTATCGTGATCCGGTCGACGTGCGTGTTGAGCAGCAGGGTCCCGCCGTTCTTCTCGATGGCGGTGACGAACGCGTCGACCAGGTTCTGGAACCCGCCGACGCAGTGGTAAAGCCCGTGCATCTGGGTGAACAGGAACCGCGCGAACAGGTCGAACGACAGCTGTGACGGCGGCAGGCCCATGTACGGCCACCCCGCTGTGCAGAACGCCTTGCACCTGGGATCGCTGACAAACCGGCTCAGCACGTTGTCCACAGTAGATTTTCGGTGGGCGAAGTAGGTGGGGAACCGATCGACCGCGTCACCCAGCTCACGCACCGAGAGCTGAAGCGGAAGCTGATGCGCCTCGGCGAGAAACCGCTCGCACAACTGGAAGAACCCACGAATCCCCTCGGCCTGACCGGGGAACATGCTGGTGTGGGCCTCGACGAACGCCTCGGTGCCGAACGGCGCGTCCAGCCGGTCCGCACCCATGGCCACCCGGTACAGCAGGTCCGACTCAACGAACTCGCACTGGTCGCGCACCCCGAGGTAGTCGAGCAGCACGTCGATTGTGCCGCCTGGCCCGGCACCGGGCACGACGTGGATGGCCGGGTCGAAGTACCGCCCGTCGTGCCGGAACGCGTGCGCGTAGCCACCGAACCCCGCACCACGCTCCACGACCAGCACCCGGCGGCCGAACTTGGCAAGGTATGCGGCGGCGGACAACCCGCCGAGGCCGCTGCCGACGATGATCGCGTCGTAGTCGGTCATCGCGCCCGTCCCAGCCCGAGCGCGGTCATCGCGCCACCGTCCACTGTGACCAGTGAGCCGGTCACGTACCCGGCGCCGGGTCCGGCGAGGAACCGGATCACCGACGCCACCTGCTCGGGGTCGGCCAGCGCGCGCATCGGGATCTGCTTGTGGATGTCCTTCTCCGGCAACGCCCCCACCAGGTCAGTCGGGCAGAACCCGGGGAGCACGGCGTTCACCCGGATCCCGAACCGCGCGGTCTCCATGGCGCACGCCCGGGTGAACGCGTTGATGGCGCCCTTCGAGGCCGCGTAGTTGGCCTGGCCGATCCAGCCGCGCTCGCCCATCACCGACGACACGTTCACGATCACGCCCGCACCCCTGGCCATGAAGTGCGGCAGGACCGCGCTGGTGGCGTTGAACACGCCGCCGAAGTTGGTGGCCATCACCCGTGACCAGTCACCGGGTCGCATGTCGTAGATCAGCGAGTCGTGCGCGATCCCGGCGTTGTTGACCAGGATGTCCAGCCCGCCGAGGTCGGCGAGTACCTGGTCGACCATGGCCTGGACCTGGTCGTGGTCGGCGACGTCGGCCATGATCTCGATACCGCCGATCTCGTCGGCCAGGTCGGCGGCGGCGTCCTTGGACTCCCGGTAGTTGACCACCACGCGGGCACCCGCGGCGGCCAGCGCGCGGCAGGTCGCCGCGCCGATGCCCCTGGACCCGCCGGTGACCAGTGCGATCTTGCCGTGCAGACCTTCTCTGGCAAGGCTCATCGGTTTGCCTCCAGGATCACGCTGAGATGGGTTCCCCCGAAGGTGGAACTGTTGATCATGGCAACGCCGCCGCCGCGCAGCGCGTGGGCCATGCCCAGTGCCTGGTGCGTCGGTGGTGGCCGGTCGAAGACCCGGCGCACGGCGCGGAGCTCGGCCCGGTCGAGCGGGCTGATGCCGGTCGCCGCCAACCACAGGGAGCCGATCGCGGCCGGTTCAAGATCAGCGTCGGCGAGCGCGGCGCGCATGGCCCGTTCCATGCCATGTCTATGGCCGAACGCCGAACCCGTCCCCCGCACCTCGCCGAGGATGTCCGCGCCCCGGTCGACCGCCGCACGCCTGCGCTCCAGGACGAACGCGAGACCACCCTCGACCGGCTTGATTCCGAGCAGACCCGCGTAGGCCAGTTCGACGTCGTCGTTCAGGGTGTCCGCGACGACCGTGAGAATCGTGTCGGCGTGACCAGTGGCCAGGAGGTCCGTGGCGTATGCCAGGACCGCCGCGTCCGTGGCATGACCGACCGAGAGCGTCGACGTCGGCCCGCGCAGCCCGAGCCTGGCGGCGATGTGCCCGGCGGTCTGGTTGTAGACCGTGTTCGGGAACAGCCCCGGGCTCGCCGCCGACTCAGTGAGCAGCGGGGTCACGAACTGCCGCATGGCATCCACCGGACCGTGGCCCGTCCCGAAGAGCACACCGACCCGCTCGGCGTCCCGGCATCCGGCCCGCAACCCGGCGTCGGTCAACGCCATCGACGCCGCTGCGACACTGAGCAGCCCGAGCCGGTCGATCCGGCGGCGATCGCGTCGTGACAGGACCGCGTCCACGTCGACCTCGACATAGCCGCTCTCGTCGGCTTCGAGCAGACCGACCCCGGTGATCACGACCCGGTCCGGCTCCGGTGGCGGCGGTCCGTGCGGCCGGTCCGCCCTGGTCAACACCAACGAGGCGTTGGCGCCGCCGAAGCCGAAGTTGTTGGACAGCGCGGCATCCGCGCGAAAGGTCTTGGCGTTGCCTGGCACGTAGTCCAGGTCGCACCCCGGGTCCGGTGCGGTGTAGCCCGCGGTCGGCGGTGCGATGCCCTGCGCGACCGCGTGGGCCGTGACCACCGCCTCGGCCGCACCCGCGGCACCGAGCAGGTGACCGATGACCGACTTGGTGCTGCTGACCAGGACCTGGTCCGCGGCGGCGCCCAGGGCCAGCCGGATCGCCCTGGTCTCCGCCGAGTCGTTCTTCAGCGTCCCGGTGCCGTGCCCGTTGACGTACCCGACTTCCTCGGGTTTCACCCCCGCGTGCCGCATGGCCGCGCGCATGGCCTCGGCGGCCCCGGAACCGTCCTCCCTGGGTGCGGTCGGGTGGTGGCCGTCGGCGGACAGCCCGTATCCGGCGACTTCCGCGAGCACCGGCAGTCCCTGCGCGAGCTCGTCGCTGAGCAGCACCACCATCGCGGCACCCTCACCCAGTGACAGTCCGGACCGCGTCGCCGAATAGGGAGCAGCGGGCGCGGGAGACAACGATTCCAGCGCGGCGAACCCGGCGAAGACGACGTCGGACAACGCGTCCGTTCCCCCGGCGAGCATCGCGTCCACCCGGCCGGACCGCACCAGCTCGGCGGCGAGCCCGATGGCGTTGGCGCCGGACGCGCATGCCGTGCTCACCGACAGCACCGGACCGCCAAGGCCGAACCGCGCCGCGACCGACTCGGCAAGCCCCTGCGGTGTGACCAGCTCCGCCAGGCGCAGATCGGGTTCCTCACCGTCTACACGGGACTGAAGCCAGGTGCGGGCGCTCAGCAGACCGGCGTTGCACGTGCCGAGGACAAACCCGACCCGCTCCCGGCTGACGCCCGTGGGCAGTGCGGCCATCGCCTCGTCGGCCGCGACCATGGCCAGGTCGAGCGCACGATCCGAGCGTTCGGTCAGGTTCCGGACCTGCCCACCCAGCTCCGCGTTCGGGATGCCATGGACTGGGCCGATGGCCACCCGGCCGTCACGTGCTCCCGTCCACAGGTCCGCGGCCGTCGGCCCCAGCGCGGTGAGCGCACCCACCCCGATGATCATGACCCGAGTCATCGTCCAGCTCCCTTCGCCGCGCGGAAGGCCAGCGCGACCTGCTGGCCCTGCATCCCACGCGCGACTGCGAGCGCCCGGTGGACCTGATGTGCGCGGGCCTCGCGCGGGACCCAGTCCAGCGGGCATCTCGGGTCGGGGTTGTCGAGATTGAGGGTGGGCGGGACAGCGCCCTGGTCAATCGCCAGCGCACACACTGCGGCGTTGACCGCGCCAGCCGCGGCAAGCAGGTGTCCGACCGCCGGTTTGACGCTGCTGGCGCACTGGTTTCCGGTGCTTGCGAGCGCCATCGCCTCGCTGACGTCACCGCGCCTGGTCGCGGCGCCGTCGGCGGCCACGTAGTCAGCGGCCCAACCACCCGCCGCGTTGATCGCCGCCGTGAGCGCCGCGCCCGCCCGGGTGGGGCCGAACGTGCTGCCGTGTCCGGTGATCTCGGCGTACACGTGGGCACCGCGCTTCGCGGCGGCGTCGAACTCCTCCAGCACCAGGAACGCCGCGCCTTCCCCCAGCAATGGCCCGTCCCGGTCCACATCGAAGGGCCGATACGCACCACCCAGTTGAGAGTCCATTTTGGACACGGTCCACCATGAGGTCGCGTCGTCGAACCCACCGGCGACGGCCGCGTCGCACTCGCCCCGCCGGATCGACCGGAACGCGCGGCCGATCGCTCCCGCGCTTTCGCCGTGAAAGTAGGCGTTGGGACCGGTGAACCCGTGCGCGTGCGAGATGTAGTAGAGCGCCGCGGACTGCAGGCCTTCCACGTAGTACAGCGGATAGAAGGCGGAGGTGGCCCGCTCGCCGAGCAGGTGGAAATCGGCCTCGCCGTCGGGCCCACGGGCCGCGAGACTGCCTTCGAGCAGGCGCTCGGGCTTGGAGATCTCCTTGCCACCGCCCACGAACACCCCGGTCCGATCCGGTTCGTACCCGTCGAGCCCGGCATCACTGACCGCCAGCGCCGCACCAGCGATCGCCAGCTGGTCTCCCCGGGTTGTCGTGCGCAGCAGGCGGCGGGTGGCGTAGTTCTCCGGAACGAAGTCGTCGATCTCGGCCGCCAGCCGGGTCCGGAAGGAACCCGGATCATACGCCCGGATCGGCCGGATACCGCTGTCGCCTGCCAGCAGGCGCTTCCATGTGTCCGTGCCCAATGCCGTGAGCAGGCTGACTCCGGTGACCACGACCCGCCTCACGGTGTCACGCTCCGAAGCACGATCTCCCTGGCAGTGGCGATCTGGACGGCACCGATCCGCACGACCGCCCGGCAGTACGCGGAATCATCGCCCACGCTGACAACCTCCGCCTCGATCTCCAGTTCGTCCCCCGGTCGGGCATAGCCGCGGTACCGGACCCGGCTCACCTCGGCGAGAGCCCACGACCGGCCCACGGCCAGCCGCGCGACCTCGATCATGTCGTCCAGCACGAGCACCCCTGGAAACACCGGGAACCGGGGGAAATGCGTGCCGAAAACGTCCAAAGTGGACGAAAGCCGCCGGATCGCCCGTGCCCGCACACCCAACTCGACCCACACCACCTCGTCCAGCGCTGTCATGCGACCACCAGGCTCACGTTGGTGCCGCCGAACGCGAACGCGTTGACCATGGCCGCCCGCACCCGCAGCTTCCTGGCGTGACGCGGCACGTAGTCCAGGTCCAGCTTCGGGTCCGGGTGCTCCAGGTTGATCGTCGGCGGCACAGTCTGTTCGCGCAGCGCACCCAGCGCGGCAAGCAGGTTCACCCCGGCGGCCGCCGAGGTCAGATGACCTGTCATCGACTTCGGTGAGCTGACAGCCAGGCGGTACGCGTGCTCACCGAACACCTCCTTGATGGCCGCGGTCTCGCTCACGTCGTTGCCTGGGGTTCCGGTGCCGTGCGCCGCCACGTAGTCGATGTCGGTGATGGCCAGGCCCGATTCAGCGACCGCGTCCCGCATCGCCGCGACAGCACCGCCACCGTCCGGGGGCGAGTCGGTGATCCGGTACGCGTTCAGCGTCGACCCGTACCCGAGGATCTCGGCCTGAATCCGGGCACCGCGGGCCAGCGCGTGCTCGCGGTCCTCCAGCATCACGACCACCGCGCCCTCGCCGACCACGAACCCGGAGCGTCGGGCATCGAACGGCCGCGATCCCCGCTCCGGCTCGGAGTTGTATTCACTGGTCAACGCGCGCAGCAGGGAGAAACCAAGGATGTCGAGCCACGAGGTCAGCGAGTCGAAGCCGCCAGCAAGCACCAGGCCGCAGTCACCGTCCTGGATCAACCGAAACGCCTCACCGACCGCATGCCCAGCGCCCGCGCAGGCCGTGCTGACACTGATGAAAGGGCCGCGACACCCGGCGACATCGGCGATCGCCGCGACCCCGGTGTTCTGCTCACGCCGCCGCACTGCCGCCGGCTCCTGCACCGGGAACACACCCGCCGCGACCACCGCGGACATGTCCACGAGTTCCTGCAACTCTGGCCGTCCCACGGTCGCCCCGACAGCGACCCCGCGCCGGTAGGGATCGATCTCCTGCCAGCCGTTCCCCGCGTCCCGCACCGCCTCGCGCGCGGCCATCACCCCGAACAGCGCAGCGTCCGACCGGATTCCCTTCACCTGTCCCGCGATCCGCACGTCAAACGTGCTCGCGTCAAACGTCGTCAGCCGGGAGATCCCGCTCCGGCCAGCCCGCAACCCCTGCCAAGTGCTCACGGCATCGTTGCCCAACGGCGTCACCGCGCCGACCCCCGTGATCACCACACGCTTCACGACGCACCTCGCACCAACTGCTCATACATCCGGCCAAGCGCCTCGACGTCCTCCAGTTCGTCGGCAGGACGCAACGCGCACAGGATCGTGTCCGCACGCATCACGACCTCACCTTCAACCGACGCGGTACCGGACAACGCGGCGCGTTCCTCGTCAATCGACTCGACCACCCCGCGCAGCCCGAGCACGTCCCCCGGGCGCACCGGAGCCAGGAACGCGACCACGTCAACCGAAAGCAGCACCGCCCGCCGTCCCGTCGACGCGAACGCCAGCCAGCTCCCTGCCTGACACAGGGACTCCAGGACCAGCGGCGCCGGCATCTCCGGCCCACGGCCCTCGTCACGCCAGAAGTCCTCCATGCGCGAGGTGAGCTTGCGGGCCAGCACCATGCGCAACGGCTCGATTGCGTCGATCCGGTCGACGAGGTGGAATCGCATCGGCTACCCGACCGGCATGTCCAGCCGCGACCGCACCAGCCGCAGCAGGTTGTCCACGGTGAACAGGTCCATCACGCCGTCCGCCTTGAGCCGCCCGGCCAGCGCCGACTCGTCGATCTGCGGCATGACCAGCTTGAGCTGCGTAAGCCCGCGCTCCGACACGACCTCGGCCGCGTCGCCGAACTCCTCGTCGGGGATGCCGCCCTGGATGTAGTCGGCCAGCTCGGCGGCCTGGATCTTCGCGCCGACCGACCGTTCGATCCGGAACAGCATGTCGAGCAGGTCGATCGACTCGGCACCGAGGTCAGCGGTCAGCCTGGAGTCACCGGTCACCTCGTCGAGTTCGACCCCGACCGCCTCGGCCACGGCCACTCGGACGGCTTCGGAAACGTCAGTCATGTCAGCTCACCCACCAGTTGAGGGCCGTCGACCCGCCAGGTGGCCACGAGCGGCGCGACTACGGCTCCTACCAGGCACCGTCGCATGTGTGTCTCCCTTCCGGTCGGTCGCGGGGTAGATGTCGCCGACCGGCTCCGATGACGGCACCCGCGGCCCCGCTACACCAACGGGGGTAGATGAGTAGCCGCCAGGCGGTAACCGCCCGTACTCCACTCGCTTCACTCCGCGTCGGCCCACAGCATCGGCTGGCAAACGAACGAAGGGAGATCTCGTGCGTTCATCCATTGTGCGCAGAGCTTTCGCGGTGGCCGGTATCGCGGCGATCGGGTTGGCCATCGGCGCGGGCCCCGCACTGGCCGCGGAGAGCAAGGCGTATTCCAAGGCCGAGTTGCTGACCGGCAACCTGTTCGGTCAGACCATCGTCAACCCGATCGTCCAGGAGTTCCCGCCTGGCGGCACAATCAAGCAACCCAGCGTGAACGTGCTGGGTGTGGTCGGACTCGACCTGGTCGGCCTCGGCGCGTCGGCAACGGGTGACCAGGCGGCAGGCAAGTCCCAGGCGGCCATCAACGCCGCGGACGCCACCCTGACCGTCGGCATCCCGAACGTCGGCCAGCTGAAGTTCACCGAGAACGCGCTCGACACGAAGTGCACGGCCGACGGCGGCGTGCTGACCGGCTCCACCTCTCTCGCGGGTGCCAGGCTGCAGCTGACCGGCCCGCTGGGCGTGTCACTGCTCGACGTGAACATCCCAGTGGACGCCCCGCCGAACACCGGCATCCAGCTGCCGGGCGGCGTCGGTGAGGTCCTGATCAACAAGCAGGTCCGCAAGAACGGCGTGATCACGGTGTCGGCGGTGTCCGCGCAGATCCTGGGCACCGGCTTCGAGTTCGGCAAGGTCACCTGCGGCCCGAACATCCCAGAGCCGCAGGTCCCGGTCGTGTCGCCGGTGGTCGGCGGCGCGGCGGCAGGCCTCGCCCTGGTCGGCCTCGCCGGCTTCGGCGTCGTCCGCCACCGTCGCAAGGCAGAGGTGTAACCACGACGAAGAGGTGTGACCGGCCAAGTCTGAACTGGTCCCGTTTGTTGGACTGGCTTACAGAGGGTCTGGGCCGCGAGGGTCTGGGTCCGGTATCGCACCGGACTCAGGCCCTTGAGCCGTGTTGAGATGCGGTCGGTGTTGTACACCGGATGTACCCGTGTAATGCCTGTCTGAGAACCTCGAACCTGTTGCGCGCCAACAGATAAACCAGGAACAGACAGGTCAAGGGGTGAGTCCGGACGTACTTGCCCGCCACATCGATGTACATCTGTTTCTCGCTGGGAGATCAGGTTCTCCTTGCCCTTCCACGGCCGGGACCGCACGTCGAAGTCCAATGTCTTGACGTTGGTGAACGGGTAGAAGTAGGGGTCGGCCGGAGTCCACAGGGGACCACCGGTTGTAGATGAAGATCGGCGTCTTGTCGAGCTCCAGGACTTCGTAGCAGGACACGATCTTGTGGTCCCTGTCCGCGGTGTAGGTCGGGGCGAACCAACCGGTAGAGCAGCCCTCGTCACCTCGGATCAGGTTCGTGATCTGGAATGCGGCTTCGTAACCCGATCCACTCCGGACATCCGGACTCGCCGCGCCTGGGGGCGCCTGCGGCTTGCTCATCTGGAGTTCGACCGCCAGCCCTTCGCCCTTGTCGGGGTCGGTCGACTTGCGGTGCGCGTAGAGGAGCGAATCCGGGGACCTGTCCTTGTCCCAGGCCAAGGTGATGGAGTTTCCCGGCATGACCGGGTCCGGCAACTGGGCGACCATCACCTCGCTCTCGTCGAGCAGGCGACCGTTGCGCGCAGCATCGTCCTGACGGAGAACGCCATCATCGACACAACAGTCGCACCGAGTGTGACGGTCATCCGCATGGCTCTCCGCGGTGTTCCGCGCAGATCTTTTTGCAACGAAATTCTCCCTTGCGTGAGTCAGAGAAGAATGTCGACGCGACGGCCGACGGACATGTTCAATTTCTCCCGACAAGCCGTCAACCGCATAGCAACCAAAAACCGCCGTTACGCTAACCGTGATCTCCTTTTTTGTGAAGATGCAGTTCAGGCGCCAGGTTGGGGCTGATCGAGGCGAGAACGAACGCGATCAACGGCGCGATCGGCGCAGTCACGCCGAGCGCCCCAGGTCAGGCCCAGAACAGGTCGTTGGAGGTGACGGCCTTCGATCAACTGTCCGCAGTCGTCGACCTCGGATACGTTTCGAGCCAGTCCTACGACAGCACTGCGGAAGCGGTGTACAGCGGTGCGCGGAAAGAACAGATTGGCAAGCTGTCTGACGCGTTGTGGGGACGATACGGCACGGATTTCCTCTCACCGGGAAACCTAGCGCAGTTTCAAGAAGTCTGCTCTGTTGTGGGAGCGAGCTCACGTCGGGTCAGTACTATCACCTCACCCAGTGATGTTCTACTTGCGAGACACGCCCCGTGTGGCGAAATGCGCAGGCAGGAGCTTTCCGCAACGACCGCGTCGAAGGCTTGCGTCGTCACGGCGAAGCGTGATTCGGTGGCACCGGACGCATTGGTCCAGGAGGTGTACGGTAAATCGGCGGACGGGGTAAGGTTCGTCTTATCCGAGGAACGGGCGCACTCGTCATTCGACGGTATCGAGGCCTGTCTGTCCATGCCGGGAGTCCTCTGACGGTCAGAGTTCTCCGGCGTGTCTAAAAGAGGAGAACGTGCTGATGGCGGTAGCCGACGTGATCGGAGCACTTCTTCTGATCATTCCCATAACGGGTTTGGTGTTCGGGGTCAGGAGAGCGGCAACCCGCCCACGAACAGCCCTGCTGTTCAGCCTCGGCTGCGTTGTCGTCCTGGTCTCCTGGCTCGTCACGCTGCTGAACAGAATCGGTGCCTGGCGGACAGATGGGGCGTCGGAGAACCTTCTCGAGAAGGCGTTCGCCGTCGTTCCGGAGCTGGTCCTGATCGTAGGTCCGATCGGTGTCGCCTTCGTGCTCGTCGCCTTTGTGCTGGAAACCCGGGCCGCAGCGGCGTTCGCTGACGCTGCTTCGCGCCCGAGGTTATGGCTGCGCCCCTGGTCGCACGTGGCTGCGGCAGCGGCCGCGTTCGTCCCGATGAGTCTGCTCGTCGCACTGGTTCCGGTTGGGGATGCCTCACCCACACTCGTTCGCGGGACCGCGGTGCACGTCAACGACACGCCGCCGACCTTCGTGTTCCTGCCTGACGGTGTCGTCGGCGGAATCGAAAAGGGAAGCACCTATCCACTGGACAACCCGATGTGGGTTGACAGCACACTGCAGAAGCACATGGGAGGCAGGCCGGAGTGTTTGTCGCTCCCCGGCGACACTCACCGTCGCGTGGAGTTGGCCCTCGTGGACGTGCATGGCAACTACGACGCGGGATTCGGCAATCTTCGCCTGCTGCTGTCGGTCCGTTGCCTCGGCTGAATGTGCTCCGTATCCTCGTTCAGAGCGTTGATCTTGGTAGGACCGAGAAGACGAACGCGCTGGCCGCTGTCGCCCAACTCGACGCAGCCGACGAAACAGAGCCCAGCCGACCGCGCAAAGCGGACATGGAACTACTGGATGCCCTGCCCTACCTCGCGCTCAACCTCACCGACGCGCCCGAGCAGCTGCTCCGCAGGTTGTTCGAGATCACCCAGCTCACCATCCGGCTGTACGAAGACAGCGACCAGGTGACGATCACCATCAAATTGCCTGCCGACCAGCTACCGGAGATAGCTCACGCGGCGGAACGGATCACCCGAGAAATCCCCGCTGACCTGCCAGGCTCTTGTGTAGATGCTATATGTGCCCCGGTGCGACTCGAACGCACTGGACGGATGTTGCGGCTGGTCGACGGCGGTCGACACCCACCGACGGACATGCCGTCTGACCTGGTGTCGGACGTTCGCCGCTGTCCGCGTGTGTTCGCGTCCGGTGTGGCGTCAAGATCCATAGATCATGGGTAAACCATGGAAATGATCTTTTGTTTTGGCAGGGTGTCATGGTCGTTCTCCGCCGATCGCGTCGAGCAGTTCGGTCGCCTCCTGCTCGGTGAAGCGCTGCTGAATCACGATCCGGACGCCGGGGATTGGTCCCCTGATCTCCGGCGCGAACACGACCGTCCCGTAGTTGGATGCGGTGTCGCACCGAGGATGCGGATTCGGCGCTGGCGTGTTCATCACGGCCAGTACGGGTTGTTCCTGGCGTTGCCATCAGTGGTTCGCCAGGTAGCCGTCAGTGGGGATCAGCAGGCGGGTGCACAGTGTGTGCAGGACTACTGCGATGGCGGGGTTGTCGCGGAGGTGTGGGCTGCGGGCGGCGTTGTTGGCCACGGTGAGCGCGGCCTGTACTCGGATTTGGGCGGTGGTGGGGTCCATTGTGGGAGGCAGGGTGTGCAGCAGGTGTGTCCATTCGCGAACGTATTCGTGTTGTGCTTGTTTTGCGGCGCGGCGGTCGTCGTCGGGGAGGTGTTTCATTTCGGTGATCATCAGGTGGACGAGGTCGTGGTGTTGCAGGGTGGTGTGGATGTAGGTGCGCAGCAGGCGGTGTAGTCCGTCGGTGGGGTCGGTGGCGTGGCTGAGGTCGGTGGCGAGGTTGGCGAACAGCAGAGCGATTCCTCTGCTGAAAGCGGCGGTGAGCAGGTCTTGTTTGCTGGTGAAGTGTTTGTAGATGCTGGGTCCGGCGATGCCCACGGCTGCGGCGATGTCGTCGATGCCGATGCTGGTGTAGCCGTGTTCCGCGAACATGCGGATGGCCTGGGCGAGCAGTGCTTCCCGGCGTGAGCGTGGTGTGAGGCCTGGCGTGTCTCGTGGTGGGCGTGATCCTTGGGTGAAGGTGTCGGGTACCGAGGTGTCCAGGACGGCTCCGACGAGGTCGGCCAGGAAACGGTCGTAGTGGGGGCGGGGGAGTTCGAGGTGGTGGAAGGAGAGGCTGTCCAGTACGGCGATGGTTGACCAGGCGAGCAGGTCGGCGGCTGGTGTGGACAGTTCGGGGCGTGCCTGTTCGATCCGCGGGGTGAGATGGCGGCCGAGTCGACGGACGTGGTCGCGGACCGTGTCGCGGTCGGTCGGTGCCAGGTGTCGGGCTTCGCGTTGCCAGAGCACTCCGAGGTGTCGGTGGTCGAGGGCGAGTGCGGCCAGGCGGGGCAGGGCGGTGGTTCGGTCATTCAGGTCCAACGTGGATAGTTCGCTGAGGACCGGGGCGAAACTGCTCGTGAGGACCTCGCGTAGGAGGTCCTGTTTGCCGGTGAAGTGGCGGTAGAGCGCCGATGGCCTGATGTCGACGGCCTCGGCGATGTCGCTCATGGCGATCCGGTCGAAGCCGCGTCGGGTGAACAGTCGGGTGGCTGCGGCGAGGACAAGTGTGCGGCGGTTGCGTGGCCGGGTGCCGCGCGCCGGGGCCGTCGGGTCATCGGTCGTCACAGGTTCACTCTACAGGGTAACGCTAATTCACTTAGTTCCCCATTGCCCTTGACAATGGCCATCTTTACGACTCACTCTCTCAAACGGACGCTTGCAGTGATTCACAAATATTGTCCCCCGTGGAGATGGCGATGAAGCGATTCACCCGTGGTACGGCGGTAGTACTCGTGCTGACCGGCATGACCGTGGCCATCCCGGTGACCTCGACCTCGGCCGCGGAGCCTCGGGCCGGTCAGCGCACCGAGACGGTCGTCGACTCGTTTGCCCCGGCCTCCGCTGTGGTCGAGTCGTATGTGACGCTGTTCTCGCCGCTGCCTGCCTCGGTCGGCGCCCACCCCGCGGCGTGTGACTACATCTCCTATCTCCGCTACCGGCACAAGGACGGTCCGACGGACCCTGCCGACGCGGACTCCGTGGTACTGGCCCAACCCGGCCTGCAGGGTGGCGCGATGTCCTATGACAGCCGGGCGCGGCAAGTCGTGGAAAAGGCCGCCGCGCAGGGCAGGCATGTGGAGTTCTGGGCGATCAGCCGGCGGTCCAACTGCCTGGTCGACCGCACCGGCCTGGACGCGGCCGCCAAGGCAAGGGACTACCGGGTCGCGATCGACTACTACTACCGCAACAAGGACATCGGCGGGAAACGATTCGCCGGCTTCCCGCGCGGTGACGAAGTGCGTTTCCTCAAGCATTTCGACCAGCCGCAGATGATCGCCGACGAGTACCAGATCATGACCGAGGCGATCCCGGAGCCCGCTGTCCGAGCGCGGAGGTTCGCCTGTGGCGGGCACTCCTTCGGTGGTCTACTCACCGGCCTGTTCGCCGGCTGGGACTTCGACGGCGATCCCGCGACCACCGATGACGCCGGCTACAAGCAGTGCGCCCGGTTCTTCGCCGACGACACGCTGACCGCCACCGACCCGTTCGGGGTGACCCAGCTGCCCGGCGGCGACCTGGTCGGCGCGTACGCCGGGTTCCTGCACCAGTTCCCGGAGAACGCGATCGAGCTGGGCATCCTGCCAGCGGACCTGGACTTCCCCGTACTGCTCAACCCGGAGATCTACAACCTGTTCAGCATTATCGGGCTGGCCGCCTACTTCGAACCGGACCGGGAATCCGAGCTGTTCCAGCGGCTGCCGCACAACTTCAACCTCGACACCACGCTGAGGCTGTTCCTGTCCCGCACCTACCCGCAGTTCCTGACCGGCATCCCGGACGTGCGCCGGTTCCGGTACACCAACGAGGCCCTGCTGGGCGCGGTGCTGGACAACAACTCGCAGCCCATCTCCGCCCTGCAGCTCGGTCTCGGCAGCTTCGGCGGCGGTCCCGTGGCGGACAGGAGCTTCCCCCTCCCCGACCAGGTCACCGGCATCCCGGTGATCGGCACGCTGATCTCCAACCTGATCGGTCCCGGCGGCACCAAGGTCGGTCCGACAGACCCGCGCGCCCTGTACACCTGGCGGCGCTACGACCAGGCGCCTGGCGTGCGGCAAGACGGCACCCCGTACACCACACGGGACAAAGAGGTCACCGACATCCACGACCTCGCCCGCACCATGTTCGAGGGCCCAGCCACCTACCTGGAGAACTACCTGCCGTTCATGCTGATGCCGGACAACGTCTTCCTCATCGGCAACCGGTGGGGCAAGTTCGCCAACGTCCGGTATCCGCAGGGCGTGAACACCAAGCCGCACCTCACCGTGTACGGAGGCGACGGCCTGGTCCTCGATGCGCTCACGTTGATCGACCCGCTCAGCGCCGTGTTCAACCCGACAACGCCGCTCGTGCCCAAGGACGCCGTCGTCATCCCGGGCTACCGGCACATCGACGTCGTGGCCGCCGCCCCCATCCAGAACAACGGCAAGCCGGAGATGGCCAGCCAGGCGATGACCGACTTCGTCCTCGGCCACCGCGACCCGAAATAACTCCCAGTAAGGACGGTCCCATGCGTCGCATTCTCAGTGGCGGCAACGACGGGGCCCGCCTCCGAGGTCGTCATCCTGTGCGGACTCAAGGACGTGCTGATGCCATTCGGGTCACCGTGCAAGGACCACTACACCCGCACCGGCACCGACGAGTTGGCCGCGAAGGTACGAGCGGTCGGGCCGAAGATCGGCGTGGTTCTGGACGGCATCCACCAACGCTCGCCGCACGCCAGGGTCCTGCTGATCGGCTACCCGGTCATCCTGCCCGACTCCGGAATCGGCTGCTGGCCGCTGGTACCGATCTCCGCCGGTGACGTGCCCTACCTGCGCGACACCGCCAAGCTGCTGAACACGGTGATGGCCGAGCAGGCCGCCACCCACCGGGCCACCTACGTGGACACCTACACCAGCAGCATCGGCCATGACGTGTGCCAGGCACCGGGCGTGACGTGGATGGAAGGCCTGTTCCCGACCGCGCCGGCCGCTCCGTTGCACCCCAACGTGCTAGGCGCGCAGAACCAGGCCCGCCAAGTGCTCAACGCCCTTGGCCAGGCCACACCATCATGACCTTGTCGCCGGGTCGTCATCACTACATGTCGAAGGAAGGCACCCCATGTCACGAGTGACCTTGGCCCTGTCCGGCCTGCTGCTGGCCAGCGGCCTGCTCGCCACCGCGGCCCCGGCCGCGGCCGGGGCGACCAGCGAGCCGTCGACCGCCACCTTCGACGGACCACCCGGCGCCAACAACTGGTCCTGCCGGCCATCGTCGGCGCACCCCGACCCCGTTGTCCTCGTCCACGGCGCCAGCCTCAACAAAACGCTCGGCTGGCTGACGCTGTCGCCGCAGCTGGCCGGCCGGGGCTACTGCGTGTTCTCGCTGACCTACGGCGTCCCACCCGGCACACCGTTCCCGCTCGACCAGATCGGCGGCCGCAACCGCATGGAGGACAGTGCGGTCGAGTTGGGCCACTTCATCGACCGGGTGCTGGCCGCCACCGGCGCGGCCAAAGTGGACATCGTCGGACACTCCGAGGGCAGCCTGATGCCCAACTATTACGCCAAGTTCCTTGGCGGCGCCGCCAAGATCAACCGCTATGTCGCGATGACCCCCCTCTGGCGCGGCAGTACGGTCTACGGCGTGGACAAACTGGTCCGGATGATCCGGCTGCTTGGCCTCGGTGGTCTCATCGACGTGCCGGCCAACCTGGTGTTCGCCTCGGCTCCGCAGTTCCTGGCCAGCTCCGACTTCATCGCGAAGATGAACGAGGGCGGCGTCGCCGTGCCCGGCATCACCTACACCAACATCCTGACCCGCTTCGACGAGGCCGTCGTCCCGTACACCAGCGGCCTGATGGACGCGCCGAACGCCACCAACGTGGTGGTCCAGGACCTCTGCCCATTCGACTTCAGCGAGCACGGCCTGCTGGCGTACGACCCGGTCAACGCCCAGGTCGTCCTCAACGCCCTCGACCCGGCCCACGCCACCCCCGTGCGCTGCTGACACAGGGAGTCCGCATGAGAACTATGGCTTGCCTGCTCGCGGCCGCGTCCCTGCTTGCGGTGGCGCCTTCGGCGAGTGCCGCCGATGTGGTCCGCCCGGACATCACCTACGCCACGGTCGACGGCATCGACCTCAAGCTCGACCTTTACCTGCCCACGGGCGCACGCCTGGCGCCGCTGGTGGTCTACCTCCACGGCGGCGCCTGGAAAACCGGCTCCCGCAAGGGCTACGGCGTCCCCATGCCATGGGAACTGGGTGAGTTCCCCAGGTTTGGCGATCTCACGCGGGCCGGCTACGCGGTGGCCAGTGTGGACTACCGGCTCACCGGACAGGCCCGATGGCCCGCGCAACTGCACGACGTGAAGGCCGCCGTGCGATGGCTGCGTGCCAACGCGGCCACGTTTGGCCTGGACCCCGGTCGGGTGGCCGCTTGGGGAGAGTCGGCCGGTGGACACTTGGCGGCCATGCTCGGCGTCACCCACGACCGTCCCGGCTTGGAGGGCACCGTCGGCGTCACCGGCCAGTCCAGCGGCGTCCAGGCCGTGGTCGACTGGTTCGGTCCCACCGACCTGCTCACCATGGACGAACAGGCACTACCCGACGGCCTGAGCCAGGAACACGACGTCGCCGGATCGCCGGAATCCGATCTGCTCGGATGTGTCCCAACCACCTGTCCGGACCGCGCCAGATCCGCCAGCCCAGTGTCGTATGTGGACAGTTCGGCGCCGCCGACCCTCTCCCAGCATGGCTACCTTGACCACATCGTGCCGTTCGGTCAGAGTGTCGAACTGCGCGGCCTGCTCAACCACGTCGGTGTGCCCGCTGAACTCCACACCTACCTCACCGACCATGAATTCGTCGGACTCGCACCACCACCGTGGGAGCTCCGTCGCACCCTGATCGACTTCCTCGACCGCACCGTCAAAACACGGCGTTACGGATCATGAAAGGCCAGGGTTGATGTTGCTGTCGCGTGGCGTGTCCTGCCCAATCCTGATCGATTTGTGATCCAAGCCTTGATCCGCCGACGAGGGTTGTGTGTGGTCCGCGTGCCTGCGGCGTGCGGACCACCGGGCTCCGTGCAGGGGGTAGTCGCTGGTCTGCCCAGCTTTTCCACTGTTAAGGGAATCGAACCCTTGATCTACGCATTACGAGGGCCCCATACCTGATCGACATGTCCTCTACCTGGGCTTATAGCGCCCGGGTTGCCCTTGTCGGCGCTCCGTTCGCGTCCGTCGCCTGTGTCTCATTGGCGAACCCATTGGCGCCCGCCCGCTTGCGCGGGACAGCTCCACTATTCATGTCCGCGCTGACGCCTGGATCTGATGAGCCACGCAGCGTTGAACGCGAGGAGTACAAGCAGCATGGCCAACGTCAGCCAGAAACCGATCCGCGTCCCAACCAGCTCGCCAGCCCGTGCCTGCACGTCCATGCCTTGAGTCTCGGGCAGATAGCTTGTCCAGAGCGCGGCGTCCCGTGCCTCGCTTACCAATCCAGCGCTGGCCACCACTTCGGCCACCACGAGCAACGCGGAACCGAGCACAGCGGCAGTGATCGCTGCAGGGACTCGGCGCTTGCGTGCCAAGGATGTCGCAACTCCTGCTGCCATCACGGTCACGATGACGACGGCAATGACAGTCACGCCTACCGGGACCTCGGCCTCTTCCACAAACTGTCCCGCAGGGAAGGTCGCGAACACGCCGTCCATCACCACGCTCGGATCGCGGGCGACCAGCTGCCACCCGTTGTATGAGACCTCGACCGAGCCTCGTCCGGACGGGCCGGAATCCTGTTTATCGCAGGACACGGCAATGCATGGCAGCAGCAGGAACAGCAGCAGCGCGAGTAGGAACCCTGCTGGGTTGATCCGACGCAGCCGAGTGCCTTCGTTCATCTGTGTGACGCTAAGGCAGCCTGCCCGGGACCAGTCCCGGGCTGCTCCGTGCTGCCATCAGCACTAGGTGGTCAGCCCTTGGCGCTCAGTGAGCCCTCTACGAAGAAACGAAGGAATGCCCTCTGGTTCAGGCCAGTTTGTGCTGGTCATAAGTGCTGTATGTGATCTTGGGGTGGATGACGCAGAATTCCGCAGAATGACGCAGAAACCCTAGGTCTCACGCGGTGTCACCAGCTGTGACGTTGCGCGAGCGTGCCGGGTGCTCTGTCCGTGGCGGCCGGGCTGACGTAGCACCTTCAACTGCTCCGGTAGTACGCCACCTGGCACGTCCTGCGACACCTGCGCGACACGGCGCGACAAGTCGCGATTGGCCCGTACCGCAACGCCAACGCCCGTTGTCAACTGCGTCAGGCCGCCGCGTTCCTTACCGGCCTCGCCACACAGAACCGCTGTCTCGCCGAGTGCACCCAGGCCGACATTGACCGCTGGTACGCCACCGCCAACCGCGCGGACCAGGACCTGCTGCGCCCTTTCCTGAACTGGGCCATCCGACAGCAGCTCACCCGACGGCTCCGGCTCCCACCGGTCCTGCGCACCGCGGCCACGCCGATCAGCCAGGCCCAACGGCTGGCCCTGATCCGCCGTGTCCACGACGACCGCACTATTCCGCTGCAAGACCGCGTGGTCGCGCTGCTGATCCTGCTCTACGCCCAACCACTCATCAAGATCGCCCGCCTGACCATGGCTGAGGTCGAACTCAATGACGGCAACGTCCTGCTGCACCTCGGCGGCCAGCCCGTCCCGGTCATCCCACCGTTCTCTGACGTGTTGCTCGAGCACATCGCCACCAGGTCGAACCGGACTACCGCCACCAACCGCGACAGCACCCTGCTGTTTCCCGGCCGCCGCGCCGGGCAACCCATCCACCCGGCCTCGCTGCGACTGCGCCTGCACCGCCTCGGCATCCCCAACCTCGACGGCCGCACCAGAGCCATCCGCGACCTGCTGCAGCAAGCGCCACCGGCGGTCATCGCCAGCATGCTCGGCTACTGCCCGACGTCCGTCGAAACCATCGCCGCCCAGGCTGGAGTCGGCTGGCAGCGCTACGCAGCAGGCGATCACACGAGACGTGCTTGGAGCTTGTCTCATGTGGCTGCTTTCGGAGTTTCTTGTAGCAGGTGAGTGTGAGGAAGGCGCAGGCGGCGTCGCTGGCCCCCTTGGCGATGGCAAGATCAGGTCCAGGCATCGGAGCCAGGCCGGTCCGTGTCGATCCCTCGCAGGCCGGTCGTTAGTCGTCGGATTCGATCACGTCGGCCACGAACTGTTCGCCCAGTTCGGGCCCCTTGCGTACCAGTCACCGCACGTCGGTGTTGTCCAGCGCAACGGCTGAGTTGGGTGTTTTCCGGACGAAAGGACGCCGCACAGGCTGGTTGACCTCAAGTTAGGTTCAGCTACTAACGTCGCGGTCGCGCAGCAAGGACTCCCACCGTGGAAGGTGTTGGCAGATGACGCGGCTCGATCTAGGCGACCTTGGACCTGTCGGCGTGACCCTGGACGTGCGGGCCCACGGCGGCCACCTAGACGATGCCGCCATGCTGGAGAACCTCGGCTACTCGACGATCTGGATCACCGGCGGACAGCTGACGACCCTGGACCCACTGCGGGACGTCATCCGAGCGACCGAGACGATCCCCGTCGGCAGCGCGATCATCCCCGCCCAGGTATACGCCTCCGAGAACGTGGTCGCGTTACGGCGCGACCTCGAGGCCACCGACCCGGCACGGCTGATCACCGGGCTCGGCGGAGCGCACGGCGACCGCCCGCTACGCACCATGAACACTTACCTCGACAGCCTGGACGCCGCCGACCCACCAGTCCCGGCCAGCGCCCGCATGCTGTCGGCGCTGGGCCCGCGGATGCTGGAGCTGGCCCGCGACCGCGCCGCCGGTGCGCTGCCGCTGCTGGTCACCCCGGACTACACCGCGCAGGCCCGGCAGATCCTCGGCGACAACGCAACCCTGGCCGTCATGGAGTACGTCGTCCTCGAAAGCAACCCGGAGTTGGCCAGGAACACAATCCGCGAACCGATCAGTTCCCTGATCCAGGTCGGCGGCTACCCGCAGAATCTACGCCGAATGGGCTTCACCGACGAGGACATCGCCGGGCCGAGCGACCACCTGCTCGACGAGCTGGTCGCCTGGGGCGACATCGACACCGTCGCCGCCCGCGTGAGACGCCACCTCGACGCGGGCGCCGACCAGGTCGTGCTCGTCGTACAGCCGACAAATCCAAACGCCATTCCCCACGCGGAGTGGCGCGCGCTGGCCGACGCCCTCATCGACTAAGCCAGCTCCTGTTGCCAAGCGGATGGTCCGGTCGGTCAGGCCCGCTCGTCACGCGGCCACATGCCCCGACTTATATTGTTTTCCCAGCTCCACCGTCAGAGTGACCACTGGCCCAAGTCGCAGTCAGCGCCGAGAGGGTCGTCCGCGCACGGCTAGGCACACAACGAATCCGGCCTGACCAGAGGATTGGCGACTGTCGAACTTGCGACGGTGCCAGTAGGGGGTCCCGTGTTGCGTCAGATGCGAACTCGCGCCTTCGCACGGTGAACGGCCGATCGAGCTGGACCCTCGCCGTTAACGCGACAGCACGCTGCACGTTCTGGCCGCCGCGCCAACCGCCCAGCGCTGGGTGCGGGGCTACATCCAGTCGTTGTCCAGGCTGCGGATGTAGAACGGGCCGCGCTGCAGAGAGCGCAGATGCCCGGACACCTTGGCTGCGATGAGCACGACGACGATGGCCGCCCACACGAGCATGGCGATCGTGGCCCACTTGGCCCAACTGTCGGGCAGCAGCCACCAGGCGAGCGCCGTCACCGCGGCGGGAATAGCGCAGGCCTTGACCACTGCCCACACCACACGGATCGGCAACCAGATCAACTCTCGGACCCTCATCACGCCCTCCCCAAGAGTTTGCGATTCGAAGGGTTCGTTCGTGCCGAACGTGTACTCGACGCGCGACAGTTGCACTGTGTAGCCGAACTTGTCGGCTCGGCTGGCGGAGGAGAGCGGCGGGCATCCACACACGGCGGAGGGGGCATCTCCTGCCTTGTGCTGACGAGGCTGTGGCGCGTTCGGTCAGCTGCCGCTGTTGTGGCTGGCGTTGATGAGTTTGGCGGCGCCGGGGTTGAGGATGCCGCGTTCGATGTAGTGCTTCTCGGTGGTTTGGATGCTGGATTGGCGCAACTGGTCAGCGATCTGGCGCGAGCTTTGGCCGCCTTCGGCGAGGACTGTGGCGACGGTCTTGCGTCCGACGTGTGTCGTGAAGTCCGGGTAGCCGATGCGAAGTCGGAGTCGGCGGACGGAGCGTTGGACGTTGGACGGGTGTCGCCAGCCGAGCGTGCCGGATGGGAACACCGGCTCCAGCGTGCCTGCGCCAGCGGTTGCCATGACTGGCGCGCGAAGCAGCAGCAGCTCGTATAGGAAGTCGGGGAGCGAGACGATGCCTCGGGAGCTGGCTGTCTTGCCTTCGTGGCGCACCACCCCCTTGCCCTTCACCACGACGAGATTTCCGTTGAAGAACACGGAATGCGGGGGCAGTTTGACTCGTTTGCCGTCTGGCGCGATGACGATCTTCGCTTCGTCGGTGAGGTTGAGGTCGTACCAGCGGACAGCGAGACCTTCACCGAACCGGCAGCCGGTGCCGAACAGGAAGCGGACGAGGTCCGGCAGGTCTGCTCGGACGGCTTTCTTGTCGGCGTCCACCTTGGCCAGGAAGTCGGTGAGCTCAGCCTCGTCGTAGGCGTGGGCGGCCCGCTTGGAACCGCCCTCGATCTTGCGGACCGAGGCGACCGGGTTGACGGGCAGTACGTCGTGGTCGACGCCGACTTGCATCAGCCCCGAGATGCAGGCGCGGATGCCACGGAGCGTCTCGGCCGCGATGGTCGGGTTGTCCCTGCGGATTCCGTCGAGGACATTCTTGATCCGGCCCTGCGCTGCACTCGCGAAATAACAGGTCACCCATTCGGGGCGTGATGTAGATCCGCACCCGGCCTTCGTATCGGTCGTAGGTCGTGCCTGCCCGGTTCTGACGGACGTCTTCGAGGTACAGCGGGACGGCGTCCCGGACGCGTGACGAGGCCGTCAGAGTAGTCGTGGTGTTGTTGCCCGCTCGGGCTTTCAGATTGTCGCGCAGAGCGCGGATCGCCTTGGGTTTCGTCGTGCCGGTGCGCTCGACTTGCCGGGTCCTACCGTTGAAGTCGCGGAACTGGGCGCAGGCTTCCAGGCGTCAGGGGTGACGTCGTCGGGCAATGTCTTCTCCGGCCGCCACTGGCCGTCGTGGCGGTAGTAGGTCCGGATCTCGCCCCATGCTCCGAGAGGGGAGTGGTGGTCGTGCCATGAGGAACCTCCCAAGCGGTTAAGCATGGGTTTAGCATGGTTCCGGCTGTTTTTAGGGGACGTGGCACGAGAGCAAACTAGCTCTGACCTGGCCGTTTGAGTGCCCCCGGGCAGGCTCGTACAGCATCTACACGAACCCGTGCCCGCCGTGAGCTCCTGGTCGCTGCCACGATGGATGTTGTTCGGCGTCGACGCAGCTCTAACTGTTGATGCGCGCTTGTGCCATGTGGGAGCCGTGATGGCGATCCACCTGGACTAAGACGACAGCGGTGACGCGCCGTACTGGCTTCCATGCTCGCTTTCGCATCTGCCTCGTTAATTGGACATTTTGGAATGATTATCCTAATGTCGAAGCGCTTATGAAATTAATCTGCCGAAGATCTTTCGGAGCAAAGTGTATCGACTGCGTCTTGACAAGACTTCATTTCGCACATTTTGCGCTTCGAGGGCAAGTTCCTGAAGGTCGATGTCGTCGATCACAATAAGGTAGCCGCGCTCGTCTTTGGCTGCATCGCGACAGCGTTCTATCATAAGCTCTTTATTAGTGACTTTTCGACATGTTAGGATCCCAACCCAACCCCTATCCTTGGAAAGTCGACCGGCTAGTTGGTCTAATTCTGGATTGTGAGGGTCTTCGGAATAATTCTTGCATTCGATGGGTATGGTTGGGCATCGATAGTTCGTGTTGAGCCAGCCAAAAAACCCAACTGTTGCAAGGTTGTCGTAGTAGATGTCTATTCTTTTGCGACCGTTGTGAATCTCCTTTTCTAGCTGAAAATTTCCAAGGGATGGATAGAACAGTGCAGTAAGTAGTTTTTCGACTGCTTGGTGATAAGCGGTTGCTCCTGCACGTCCAGCGGAAACCGCTTCTATCTCCTCGTAAAGTTCAAGGTAGTCTACTGTGGGCGATCCTACTGTGGCGGCCAAGTCGTCGTGATCTAAAATCGACGACATATTTTTGCCAGCATCATCTCGGTATTTTGCGAGAGCTTCTGGAGTTCCTAAGGTGTAGTCGACAATAGCCAGCTTATCTGGAGGGTACTTTTCTTTTAGTTCTACCCTACTTACGTGCGGGCTTCCGTTCTTTAGTACTTTGACCAACTCGCTTTTGGCGTCAATTTCTCGTGCCTCAAGGTATGGTGCTAGATACCCGTTGTAATATTTGTCCTTGTCGTAAATGAGTCGATGTCTGACGACCGTCTTCGGGACCAGTAGAAGTTTCCCCTCATTTGTGCGCGGCAGCGGTGTGAAGTCTTCTTGCCATTCGAGTGCATTTGGATTCCAAACAGGACCGCTGTGTTGTTCCTCCATTGAAATCCCGTGGTATTCAGCTATCCTCTGTGTATATCCTATTAGTGCGCCGCGAAGTACGTTAATGGTTATGTCTGAAATAATGTCCGCCCCGATCCCGGGTATAAATAATGAGGTGTCTTCAAGGTCTTCCAATAGGCCGGTTGCGGCAGCTATGCTGGATGAGAGCGTATTTGCAACCGCATCCGCCTTCTTTCCGCTTCCTAACCCTCTTCCGCGCGATTGATTCCTTGAATAGCCGAAATGAACTTCATTCGGCTCCTCAAGATGTCGAAAGAGGTCGCGAACGCGTTCAATGTTTCGCAGTGATATTGCATCCAAGACTTCGGAAAAGAAAGATTGCAGGAGTGCGTGACACTCGTTCGCCCATGGGTTCTTTTGCAACTTGATTGCTCGGGGATCGAGGAAGACTGATATATCCGTTGAGGGGTCGACGTCAACAAAATCTAGGCTAGACTGAATTCTGTTGAGATGGAAAATCTGTGAGACGCGCACATCTTCTCCTCGGGTATGTGTTGTAAATAACTTTAAGCCCCAACTTTACTCCGCTTGGGCGCCCGAGTGATCCGCCAAACGAGTTGTTGACCGCCGCTCCTATGCGAACTCGCAGGTGATTTTCGATGCCAGACGAGCTGCTTCGGTCGCGATAGGCCTTCGGCTAGCAGAGATGATTAACTTGAGAGCGCTATGTGCGGCTGGCCGGTAGATCATGTCTTCGGGTGCTTGCCGTCTAGCTGAATGAAGTATTACGAGCGCGCTGGAGAAGTCGCGACGTTGCAGGTGTCCCTTGGCTTGGTCTAGGAGGAAAGCAATGCGCCGTTCGATTGAAGGCGACTGACTGTAGTCGACGCGCTCGGCGAATTGGAGGCTTTCGGCAGCTTGGCCAGTTTCGACCGCGACGGCTACGCGGTACATGCCGAGGTTGGTTGGCCCGAAGGCTGTCCAAGAAGTGTTGCATTCACCGGTCTGGGCGGCGATGGGTTCCGCCTCGCGGAGGTGGCCATAGGCTGCCCAAGAATTGGCCTGGCGAGCGGCGGCGATTGCAGCAGTCAGTCGGAACGCACCCTGCAACGCGAGTGCATCTTTAGTGCCGCGTTCTACCTCGCTCTGGAGTTTTTCGATTCCATGTAGGGCAGTGGTTTCTGCGCCGTCGGCCTGTCCATCGGCGAGGAGTACTTGGGCGAGGTTCCATCGGGCGGATGCGAGACAGAGAGGGTCGTCGGCAGCTTCGGCGGAGCACATGGCTCGATCTGCAGCGAGCAGCGACAGGTCTGCCCGGCCGAGGCGTTTGGTCACTGTGCGGACCAGGTTGAAGAGGTCGGCGGAGTAACGGTGCGCTGCCCGGCGGTCGTCGGTTGTGGTGGATCGGACAGCAAACGCGGTGTCGGTGATGAGGGACGGCAGTTGCGCGCTGACCCTGCTGTAGCGCTGAGGTGAGGTCTGCCATGTCTGCCACGCGCTGGTTATTCGATCGCGTAGGTCCGGCAGTGCTGGTGGTGTGGACGGTGCGGGCGCGGGGACGACGAGAGCCTGGTAGATGGCGTTGCCTGCGGAAACCCTGGGCGCTGTCTTGCTTGGTTCGGGCTGATTGTCGAGGAGCTTGTGGATCGGGATGCCGATGGCGCGGGCGAGGTTGAGCAGGACGGTGATGGTGGGCAGTTTGGTGCCGCGTTCGAGTTGGTAGAGGTAGTCGGGCGTGATGCCTGCGAGGCCTGCCGTGACCGTCTTGGTCTGGCGGGCGGCGGTTCGGTAGAACCGCACTCGCTCTCCGACTCGTCGGGCTAGCGTCTCGTCCACGGTGTTCTCGGCCGCCTTGGGTTCGGGGCTCTGACCTGGGTTGATGCTACGCCGCAGGCCGGTGACACGACCAGGTGACAGACTTGTTCTCATGTCATTGTCCTCGGTGCCGCGCGTGCTCGTGTTGTTCGATGTCGATCACACGTTGATCGAGACGCGTGGCGTCGGCCGCGAGATGTACGAGCGGATCTTTCCTGTGGTGATTGGCGTTCCGTTCCGGAAACTTGCAGCGGTGTCTGGTCGGACCGAGTTGGACATCATTCGAGAAACCCTTGAACTGCACGGGATTGACCCGACTGGCGAAGCTGTGAGCCGCTTGGCGGCGTCGTTGGTGAAGGGCTACGAGGCGGCGCGGGATGAGCTGGCCGAGCGGGGCAGGGTCCTGCCCGGTGCGCGGGAATCCCTAGAGCGGTTGGGGGCCGATGACGGCATCTACCTGGGTGTGTTGACCGGGAATCTGCGTGGCGTGGCGCGGATCAAGCTTGAGGTCTTCGGACTGGACGGATATCTCGACCTTGAGGCCAGCGCCTACGGTGATGACGACCCGCAGCGGTCCGAGCTGGTGGCGATCGCGCAGCGGCGGGCGACAGAGCAGACCAGTGTCGTGTTCGACGACCGGTGCACAGTGTTGATCGGTGATACGCCGAAGGACGTTGAGGCTGCGCTCACCGCTGGTGTGCGGGTGATCGGAGTGGCGAGTGGCAAGAGCAGCATGGACGACCTGCGCGCTGCGGGCGCCACTCAAGTGCTGGCGGACCTCGTCGACCCGGTGGCGGTCGTGCGGGCGGTCGTGGAGGCGTAGCGGCCGCGGCCAGGTCGAACGCGTGGACAACCCGAGCTGACAGCTCGGGTTACTGGCTAGTAATCGCCCTAGGTTGCTTGGTAGCACCCGGGGTTGCATTGCACTCTCCGCGAGTCGTACTCGCACTCCCCGACACGCAGTACTGCTCACCTGTGCGTGGCCCCGGGTGCCCTTGGCAGAGGCAGGCGTTAGGGGCAGCACATGCAACCGATCGAACAGGCAAGCGACCGGACCATCCAAGAGGTTCGTGGTCAGGCTGCGGAGGCGTTGGCGGCCGTTGGGTCGACGAAGCTGGCACGAGTAGCTCTCCACAGAGCTTGCAAGTGGGCTCGTCTGTCCCAGACGGATTGTGAGGACGACCCTCGTAGGGCTGACTTGACCTGGATTCGGGCGTTCGAGTGGCTCCGTATCGGCCTGTCCTTCGCGTCGTGCGACTGCTGAGCGCCCGATATCCGCTACGAGCCAACAGGTTTGCCATGTCATCAATTGCTGAAGTCATACAGCGGCGCATCATCGTTCCGTACGTCACGGCGTGGTCTGCTGAGCAGGATCTGTCCGGTGAGGTGGTCGGCCGGTCCGGTGGTGGGATCGGTTATGCCGACGAGACGGTCATGGACCGCGATGTTCACGGGGTCTTGTGGGCTCGTGCGCAGTCTCGTCCGGGCGATGGTCGACCGGTGTTCGGTGATGTCCATTCGTTGCGACAGCGTCGGGCGATGCGGCGGTTGCTGTGCCAGGTGTGCGGCGAGGCCGCCGACCGGACCGCTGACGGGGTGCTGTGGCTGTTGCCGGACTTCCGCGAGGACTGGCCCGGGTGGCCCGATGCTATGGCCAACGCTGAACCGCCGATCTGCACGCGATGCGTACACCTGTCGGTCCGCCTGTGCCCCAAGCTGCGTCAGGGCTCGGCAATCATCCGCGTACGCGAATGCCCCCTCGCGGGAGTGCGCGGGAAGCTGTACGAATCGAGTGGCGGCGGGCTTGTCTCGGTAGGTAGTGGCGCGTTCGCCTTCGACGATCCAATGATCAGGTGGGTGCAGGCGTTCGGCCTGGTCCGGCAACTGCGTGGCTGCACCCTGCTAGCTCCAGGAGAACTACCGGAGTGTGACTCATGAGCACGCCTGCTATCCGAGTGGTGGAAGATCGGCCGTTCTGGCTGCCTGGACCATGTCCAGTGTGGTGTGACCGGCTCCATGAGGACAACCTGGACAACGGCGACCGGCTGCACATGTCGGACGACGTGCGTGACGTACTGCTGTCCACTGAAGACCTGCGGATCAGCGGGCAGGTACCGCACAAGCCGTCGGACTACCGGCCGACCGAACTGGTGATCTACCTCGATCAGCACGTTCGGGAAGTCGGGCCACGGGTCGTGGTCGGCCAACTGCCCGGCGACCGAACCAAGCTGCACCTGCTTCCGGCCGAGGCGCGCCAGGTCGCTCAAGCGTTGCTCGACGTGGCGAACCTTGCTGAAGGACGGCACCTGACCAAAGTTTCTCAAATTTCTTGGCTGACAGTGTCTAAAAACGACCGAAAAACCGGAGTTAAGGGGTGTAAAGCAAACCGGGAAGGACGGTCGGTCATGGTGGACAGTGGTGACAGCGGTCGCGGTCAGGAAATAGTAGTGGCGGATGGGTTGGCGTCGGGGGCGGCGGATGGGGCGGCGCAGCCTCGGCGTTCTGAATCCGCCGTCCCAAACGCCGAGGCCTCTTGGCGTGAATCCGCTGGTCAGCGGTGGTATCACGCGGAGCGCGTGGGAGGCCGAATGAAGGGGCGGTAATAGTCAAGCCTTCCTTCATTCTGGGCGTGGGCGGCGGGGCGGCCGCCGGTTGGGCGAGCCGGACATGTCGTTGTGGTACCGCTTGGTCGACCGGGACCGGCGGCTGCTGGCTCTGCTTGCTGAGCACAAGGTCCTGACTACTCGGCAGGTCGCCGCGATCGAGTTCACGTCCATCCGGCGGGCACAGGACCGGCTGCGGCGGCTGTACGAGTTGGGCGTGCTGTTCACGTTCCGGCAGTCCTACGCCAACGGCGGCACGAGCGAGACTCGTTTCGCACTGGGTTACGTCGGCAAGCGGCTGATCTGCGCGTTGCGCGCGAAGACACCGCCCGCGCCGAAGGTGTATGCGGAGAGCCTGGAACGGCTGGTGGTGTGGCCGAAGTTGGAACATCACCTCGGCGTGAACGACTTCTTCTGCGACCTGGCCGCGCACCGCAACCCTGCCCGGCACAGCAAGTACGGCGTGAGCGGCGGCACGTTGACGCAGTGGTGGCCGGAAAAACGATGCGTCGAGTTCTTCTGGAGCTCCAGCGGCCATGAGGTGCGGTTGCGACCTGACGGGTACGGGTGCTGGGAGCACCATGGGCGTGCGGTGCGGTTCTTCCTGGAACATGATACCGGCACGGAATCGCTGACGGTCGTCACCCGCAAGATCGCTGACTACAGCGCCTTCCCGACTGACCGGTTCGGGATCCTGTTGTTCTCGGTTCATTCGACCAAGCGGGAGATCGCGCTGCGAGCGGCACTCAGTCGCGCGCAGGCAGGATATGACCCGGGCTTCGTGATCGCGACGGCGGCACGCGATCATGGGCACGTCGACGGCCCGGCAGGGCCGGTGTGGGCCATATGGGACCCGCGCGACAGCACTGCTCCGGTGCGACGGTATCGGCTGGAAGAACTGCCCGAACGTGGTCCACGCGTGAACCACAGGGCCATCGGGCCTGACGAGCCGTTGAGCGAGGCGGCGTTCGATCCGAATGACCGACAGATGATGGACCTCATCTACAAGGCTACAGACCCGAGGCGTGCCAACGACTCCTGGGGAGATTGAGCCTCGATGGCGGGCCAGGACGAAGAAGTAGCTCCACTTCGGCCGGAACCACCCGATAAGGGCAGCTTTGACCAGCAGTTTTGGTGTTACGATCAGACTGGGAAACGCGGTCGTAGATATGTTGGACATGTCGACCGCGTCGGTGGCCAGGAAGCTGAACGCATACGCGTAGAGCTGGCCGATGTGACCTACGAACTCCTTGATTGGGCTGCGAGACAACGCCGGGACCAATCCACTGAGGATGGTGAAGCAGCATGACCTCCGACGACGTGAATCCACCTGTGCCCGCGCTGAATCGGCGCATCGGCTCGTTGTCCGCGACTGTGCCGGTGTCCGGTCCATCTGGACTGTCCGACTATGCCCTGTCGCCCTTGGGAATGCCGGTCGCGTTGCTGCGGGACGAGGTGCGGGTGGGCGTTCCTCGGTCGGACATCCACTGAGGACCAGCAGGACCCACGCCAGTCCCTGATGCGGCAACTGGAGAACTCCAAGACTGCCATCCCTGAGTCGTGGGTGATTGTCGTGCACTTCTACGACGTCGAGTCCGGGCGCATGGAACTTGACCAGCGTGGCCAAAGGGGGAACTACGAACGGTTCGACATCCCGATCGCACGCGACGGCGGGATCGCTGACCTGCTGGACGAAGCGCAGCATCCCGGGCGGCGATTCGACGTGGTGATCTGCGAGAGCGTGGCCCGCGTCTCCCGACGGACGTTCGAGGGCCTGTCCATCGAACGTGAACTGGAACGCGTCGAAGTCCCGCTGTTCGCCACCAACGAACCGATCACTCTGACCGGGAGCCGGGCACAGCGAATCCTGCAACGGCGGATCAACCAATCCGTGGCCGAATACGAAGTCCTCAACACGCTTGAGCAATCCTGGGGCGGACTGTGCACCCATGTGCGTGAGGGCTGGAACATCGGCAAACCGCCCTACGGCTACCAGGCCAAGACCTACCGCCACCCCAACCCGACCAAGGCAGTCAAAGGGCTGACCAAGACCCGTTTGGAACCTGATGGCCTACGGGCGGAGACGGTCACGCAGATCGCACTGTGGCGTTACCACGAAGGCCTCGGCTACGACGCTATCGCGGATCGCCTCAACGCTGACCTGTCCAAGTACCCGCCACCCGAGCCGCCGGGAATGCGGCGGGCGCGGGGAGCGTGGGGCAAGAGCAGTGTCTACGAGGTGTTGAAGAATCCGAAGTACACCGGCTACCAGGTCTTCAACCGTCGCGCCTCCCGCTCACGTAGCGGCAAGGTCAACGATCCGGTGAAGTGGGTGTGGTCGACCGAGCCCGCACATGAGCCGCTGATCCCGAAGTGGATGTACGACGAAATGACCACTCACCGTCAAGATCGGCGCGGCTCCCGCGACGGAGGCGGCATGAACACGCACCCCGAGACGCTCCACACGCACGTGCTGCGAGGAATGGTGTTCTGCGAGTGCGGACGACGAATGTTCGGCGACCAGCGACGCAACTACGCCTACTACAAGTGCTGGCCACGCAACAACAACCGGGGACGGCCGGACAAGTACGCCGGACATCCCAAGGTCGTCTACATTCGCGAGGGTGCTCTGCTGGACGCGGTGGGGCGGTTCTTCGCTGACCGGGTCTTTGGAGCTTCGCGCCGGGAGATCCTGGCGGCCGATATCGCCACGATCGACGACCGCGCCACTCGCGCCCGGCAGGCCGACCGGGAACGGCTGCAACGAGTCGTCGCCGACGTCGCCCGGCGCCAAGACGCGATCCTGCGGCAGGCTCAAGATGGCGACGACCCGTTCGCCAGGGCGCTGCGCGGTACCTACAACGACCTGGAAGCTGAGAAGACGAGCGCGTTGGCTGCCATTGCCCAACTCGACGCAGCAGACGAGGCGGAACCGATCCGACCGCGCAAAGCGGACATGGAACTACTGGACGCGCTGCCCTACCTCGCGCTCAACCTGGCAGACGCACCGGAGCAACTGCTCCGCAGGTTGTTCGAGATCACCCAGCTCACCATCCGGCTGCACGAAGACAGCGACCAGGTGACGATCACCATCAAATTGCCCGCCGACCAGCTACCGGAGATAGCGCACGCGGCGGAGAGGATCACCCAAGAAATACCCGCTGACCTGCCAGGCTCTTGTGTAGATGCTGTATGTGCCCCCGGGCTGGCTCGTACTGCATTCACACCGGATTCACGGTCCGCTGAGCTGGAGTTTCGGGTACGAGTATTTGCGGACATGAGCCGTCGAGCGCCGACCGCAACAGATGCTGGCGGAGCAGCCAAGCCGCTGGTCAAGAGCCGAAACCTGGGCCTGTCGGGTGGTGTCGAACAATGCTGATATATGTCGTTTTCCCACGTCGTATCCGCTATGGCTTGTCGGCTCCTGTCGCCTCGTGTCGTGCTGTACCAGAACTCTCGGGCTCCCCTCGGGCTCCCCGGAAAGGCTCCCTGAAGTGCGGTAAGGCGTTCGCAGTGGGAGGCCTGCGATGACGAGCGTGATGAGTCTGCGGAGGCTCAGTGGGGCGCAGCGGTGGGCGTTGGGTGCGTCGGCTGGTCTTGCGGTGGGGTTGGCTGGGTATGGTGCGGCGGGTTCGTATGAGACCGTGGCCGGTCTGGCCGCGGAGGTTGGTGTGCCGTTGCCGGGTTTGGTGCCGGTGGGGATCGACGGCGGGCTCGTCGGTGTCGTGGTCCTTGATCTGGTGCTGGCGTGGACGGGGCAGCCGGTGGGTTGGCTTCGTCAGTTCGCGCGGCTGCTGACGGTGGGCACTGTTGCGGCGAACGTGTCGGCGGGTTGGCCGGATCCGGTTGCTGTGGGTTTGCATTGTGCGGCTCCGGTGATGTTGCTGGTGATGGTGGAGGCTGGGCGTGCTGTTCTGTTGCGTCGAGTGGGTTATGAGATGGGAGAGGTGCGGGATCGGATTCCGTGGGGTCGGTGGGTGCTGTCGCCGGTCCGGACGTGGTTGTTGTGGCGGCGGATGGTGCTGTGGCGGATCACCAGTTACCGGGAGGCGCTGGAAGCGGAGTTGGGTCTTCGTCGGGCTTGCGCGTCGTTGCGGATGAGGTACGGCCGTCGGTGGAAGAGGAAGGCTCCTGGTGATGTGGTGTGGATGTTGCGGACCGGTGTGTCGGCTCAGGAGGCATGCGTTCGTGCCAGGTCGCTCGCAGCCGAGGTTCCGGAGGAATCTGTGACTTCCGGCCAGGTCGAAGCACCGCCCGATGCTGTGGCACCTACTGCGAGACACGGCGTGGCGGATAGCGCACTACTGGCGGAGGTGGAGCGGCTCAACGAACGCCATTGGGCGCAGCGGGGTCGGCCAGTCTCTGCGGAGACCGTGCGCAAACATCTTCGAGTTGGTGCCACCAGGGCGAGAGCGCTGACTCGGGCTGTGAGAGAGGCAAATCGGATGGTCGTCAACGTCCCGTCGTCAAGCGTGATCGAGACGCATCAACCACAACCTGGAACAAATGGCTCACGGCTACACCGTGTCTCGGGCATGCCTCCGGCGCACTGAACCCTCAGGATAACGCCAAACTCCGACGTTCGGTGAGGAGACGGCCAGCGCGCAGGGATCATCGACTAACTGCCACTTGCTGACCCCAACGTGGTCGCGCTGCTCGCCGAGGACGAACCCACTGAGCAGAACACGCGCCGCACGAGGTCGCGACGATGCGATCGTCGTCGGCTAGCGCGACCCTCGCGCCCGGTTCGTCTGCGTACCGGCCAGGTCATCACCCCGGACGTGTTCGGTGACCGGCACGTCGTCGAGCTGCGCCGAATTCACTGATACTCCTAAGAAACACCGTCGGTGCGACTCGAACGCACACTGGACGGATTTGAGGCGTAATCCACGGCCACCGACACTTTTGATTACTGTGGGACACCCTCGAGGCACTCGCGCAGCCGGATGAGGCCGTCCCGCAGCCGGGCCTTGATGGTCCCGAGTGGACAGTCGAGGAGTTCGGAGACCTTTCGGTGGGTGTAGCCCTGGTAGTAGGCCAGACGCAAGGATTCTCGCTGGACGTCGGTCAGCATGGCCAGGCATCTGCGTACTTGGTGGCGTTCCAGGTTGCCGATGACGGTTTCGGTGACCTCGTCGAAGTCACGGACGGTCTCGCTGTGGGCGGCCTTGTTATCCCGCTCGCGGGTGGCTCGTGCCGTGCGGACCCGGTCGACCGCGCGGCGGTGGGCGATCATCATGGCCCAGGAGCGCACGCTACCCAACTGCGCGCTGTAGCGGGCCGCGGTGCGCCAGAGCTCCAAGAACACTTCTTGGGCCACTTCCTCGGACTGAGCCGGGTCGCGGAGGATGCGGTGGATGAGACCGAAGATGGGCGCGCAGAGGTTCCGGTAGACCTGTTCGAAGGCGTGTTCGTCCCCGTTGGCGACGCGCGACAGCAACTGTTCGAGGGTGGCGGTCGTGGGCGTGTCGTGTTGCGAGAGCGGGCACTGTGCTCGAACTCGCATGACGGGCTCCTGGTCAATCCGTCTACTGTGTATTCTTGACTGAGAGTGTCAGCCTGCTCTGTGTCGTCGGTCCCGGCAACTCGTAGCGGTAGAAAGGGGCGCGCGGGGGCGCCCCAGGTGTCGAACGCGCCCCGAGGTATGACGGCCACACCACACCACACCAGCCCGGCCGTGCAAGTACACAGTCTGTCTGTGCGTATACCGAGAACGTCGTGCTCACCGTCGCGCTGGGCACCGGCGCCGAGTTCGCCAGCTTCGAGCTTGCCGCTGGCGGTCAGCAGCGCATGCGGCAGCTGCGAGAGGCTGACTGCGATGGGACTGGATCGCGATCGGAGCCTGCCGACTCTGCCACTGTCCCCACGGCCGCTGGAGCACCACCGACGAGATCAATCGCGCTGCAGACCATCATCAAAGCCGCCGGTCAGCACAACCGGTGAAGCTAATCCCGGTTTGTGGGGCCACTGAGGAACAGCAAACCCTCACTTATCAACGGAACTAGGAGATGCATGGCCGAGGCCTACCTTGCGTCCACGGCAGCTGCTGGTGAGGGTGACCGGGACCCGCTGACGTACCGGCGAAGGATTGATGCTTCCGGACAACGTTCGAGCTGTCCGGAAGCGTCGTTGGCGGTAGTCAGCCGCGGAGTTGGCCCCGGACCGCTCCGGCGGGAAATTCGCCGTTGTGGACGTTGACGTAGAACCGGCTGGGATGGTTGCGGATCTCCTTGGCCAGGTCACGGCCGACGGCCGTGCACGAGTGGCTGTAGCCGTCGCTCGGTGCGGTCAGGTTGACCACGACGGGCCCAGCGGTGCGTCGTTCGCCGCGGTGAATGTGGGCGGCGGTGGCCTGTTGGATCTTGCGCACGTTGAGGGACACGCACACACGGTCTCGTCCAGCCCGTACCGTCGCGCTGCCGCGGCCGTCGGAATCACCGGGCCCGGGAACTTCCGCGGCGCCGGTCAGGACGGCGTACCGGGCGGAGGACAGACCGAGGTTCAGGTTGACATTCAGGCCCACGCCCAGGATGGTGCCGGACTGACCGTGGCCGTCGTGCGAACTGTGAGCGCCGTGATCGGCGTGATTCTCGTTCGCGGACGCGGTGGCGGGTGCCACGACGGCCAGGGCCACAGCGACGGCAGCGGCGCCGACGGCTGAGCGCCGAAATGAGACTGTCATGAAGATCCTTCCCTCGTTGGAGGTCTTCCTATGCCACTGGTTCGACGCCAGCACCCAGGAGGATTGCTTGGCGAACAACTGTTTCCGGATCCCGTGTCCGAGCAGACCGTGGTTGTGTCGTCCGTTTTCCGTGTTTGGGGCAGCGTCCTGTGGGTATCCCGAAAAGTTTTCGGTGTCTCACAGCAGGTTTCGTCATGGAGAAGAAGTTTCAGCTGAGTCCAATCCGTTCGTGACGAAGGTCCGAATGCCGATGGTCAACGTGTCACCCGATAGAGGGGAGGTGAAGTTCATGCGGGTGAAGGTGATGGGGAGCAATCTGGTTGATGTGACAGATCGTGACGTTGTGGTCCGGTTGGTCAAGGCGACTGGGATGCTCGTCGGTCTGATGGCCGGGTTCTTCGTGTTCGCGCTGTTCACGGCTGGCAACGCGAATGCGGACCAGGCGGATGAGAGGCGAACGGCCCCGGACGCAACGCGGCCGGGCCTGATAGGCACTGTCACGGACGGTGCCACTGATGTGGTCCATGGCGTGTCCGAAGCGGCCGAGCCGCTCGTCGAGCCGGTCGCTCGGGCCGCCGCGCCGGTGACTCGGCCGGTGCTCGCTCCGGTGACCCAGGCGCTGTCACCGGTGTTGTTCGAGGTGACCGACGTGGTTGCGCCGATCACGGACCCGGTTCTGGGTCCTGTGGTGCACGCAGCGCGGCCAGTGGTCACGCCGCTGGCGAGGGCGACCGCGTCACAGCAGGTGGTCGATGCTGTGTCCGGCACTGGTCGTTCCCCTGATCCTCCGGGGAGCGAGCGGATCGAGCGCGAGGTGCGCGCTGACGGGGCTGTTCGCGGCCCTGTACCTGTTCAGCTGTCGACAGTGCCTGCGCAGGGGTTGACAGTGCCTGGGCAGGTGTCCCGTGTCCCGACGGTGGATCCGGCCAAGGCCGGTCACGTCGCGCAGGGTGAGGGTGTACGGGTCGGTGCGGCTCGTCAGGTCGCGGAGAGTGGTTGGCTGGTGTGGTCGGGCAAGTCGGTGCCCCGTGCGCCGAGCACTCCGCCGAGTGGTCCTGCTGCGACAGGAGCTCCGGGTGGTACCGCGAACGCGCCGCACGGTCCGAGCGTCGACGGTTCAACGCGTGTCGGCGCCAGTGGGCTGGCCCGGCCATCTGCTTCGTGGTGTGCCGCGTCGGCTGCGATGATCGGCCCGTCGTGGTGGACGTCGTATGGCAGGCATCATCCCAGTTGATCGTCCCTTGTTCTTCGCAGAGCTGAGGTTTTCCCACGAATGCGATGAAGGCAAGGAAAGTCGATGCATAGGTACGTACGACGCGGCATCGTGGCCGCGGTCATGTCCGGCGGGTTCGTCCTGCTGGGTAACGCGGTAGCGAGCGCGGACACCGGTTCCGAGGGTCCGCTGGGGCTCGGCAGTGTGGCCAACACCGTGTTGGGCGGCTCCCACGCCGGTAACGGCGGCGATTCGGGCAAGGGCGGCAACGCGTCGAGCTCGAACAAGGCCGTGTCCGGCAATTCCGGTAACTCGGGCAGCTCCGGCTCGACGGGCCGCAACTCCGCCTACGGAGTCTGTGTTCTCGCGCGCTGCGAGACGCACGTCAGCTCGGGCAACTCCGGGAACACCGGCTCCACCGGTGCGACCGGCAACGCCACGAACGCCAGCAACACCCAGGGCGGCAACTCAGGCCCGGCGGGTAACGGCGGCAACGCCGCGACCCAGGTGACCGGCGACAACCACGCCGTCACCTCCCAGGGACGGAACCACGGCGGCAGTTCTTCGCTGACTGCCGGGAAGGCTGTGGCCGGTAATGGTGGCGATTCGGGTAAGGGCGGCAACGCGTCGAGCTCGAACAAGGCCGTGACCGGTGACTCCGGTGACTCTGGCAAGTCCGGGGCGACCGGTGGCAACTCCGCCTATGGCCTGTGTGTGCTCGCGCGCTGTGAGACCACAGTGACCTCCGGCGATTCGGGTGACACCGGTTCGACCGGTGCCACGGGCGACGCGGCCAACGTCAGCAACACCCAGGGCGGACACTCTGGCCCGGCCGGCAACGGTGGCAACGCCGCGGTGAACGCGGACAGCGCCAACGGTGTCATGTCCGGGGGCAGGAAGTCCTCGATCGTGGACTCCGTGACTGGTGGCAAGGCTGTGGCTGGCAACGGTGGCGATTCGGGTAAGGGCGGCAACGCGTCGAGCTCGAACAAGGCCGTGACCGGCAACTCCGGTGACTCCGGGAAGTCCGGGTCAACCGGCGGCAACACCGCCATCACCGGCTCCAGCGACCAGCACAGCAAGCGCAACAGCTGGAAGCACCACGGTGACAACAGGAACGGCACCTCGCACACCACGGTGACGTCTGGCGACTCGGGCGACACCGGGTCGAGCGGTGCCACCGGTGGTGCTGCCAACGCCAGCAACACCCAGGGCGGTCACTCCGGTCCTGCGGGCAACGGCGGTCACTCGCTGGTCGACGCGCACAGCATGAACCACGCGCGCGCCTGACAACCACATTAAGGACGGGCGGCACCAGGACAGTCCTGGTGCCGCCCGCCCGTTGTGCGTCGCCTGCCGACAATCATGACCGCCCGTACAGGTACTTGTGAGTAACACGGTTCCGGCTGGTGCTGCATGACGTTCACCGCCCACGTCTAGTTCGGCTCCTGGACAGGATCGTTGGCCCACGCGGGGCCGACGGGGTCTGGCCGCGCCGCAGATCGTCGCTTGGCAGCTACTGCGCGACCGAGGGGGAGACTGCGCTCGGTTCCCTCGATCGGGTGACGCCCGAGAAATATTCCAGGTCCGCCAATCTGCCCTGTCAGTGGCGCCGAATGACCGGCTGAACCTCGAAAATCCCAAGGAGATCGATACTATGCGTTTGCCACGTGCAGCCGCGGCGGTCATCGGTGGCATCGCCCTGATGACCATGGCCGCCTGCGGAAACAGCGACACCGCGTCCCTGGAAACCAGCAGCCGCCAGCGCCAGCGCCCAGTAGTTCGTCGATGTCGTCCCAGTTCGGCCCGGCCTGCGGCGCGGTCCCGAAGGACGGCCCGGGTAGCTTCCAGGGCATGGCGCAGGACCCGGTCGCCACCGCCGCGTCCAACAACCCAGTACTGTCCACTCTGGTCGCCGCGGTCAAGCAGGCCGGTCTGGTCGACACGCTGAACACCGCCAAGGACATCACGGTGTTCGCGCCGACCAACGAAGCCTTCGCCAAGATCCCCAAGGCGGACCTGGACAAGCTGCTGGCCGACAAGGACGGGCTGACCAAGGTCCTGACCCACCACGTGATCGGCAAGACGGTCACTCCGACCGACCTGGCCTCCGGCAACTTCGAGACGCTGGCCAAGGACTCGGTCACCAGCTCCGGCAGCGGCGAGTCGTTCAAGGTCGAAGGCGCCAGCGTGGTCTGCGGCAACGTCAAGACCGGTAACGCCACCGTCTACCTCGTCGACTCCGTGCTGATGCCCGCCGAGCAGTTCGGCACCGCCTGTGCCTCGATCCCGAAGGACGGCCCGGGCAGCTTCCAGGGCATGGCTCAGGATCCGGTTGCCACCGCCGCGTCGAACAACCCGGCACTGTCCACCCTGGTCGCCGCGGTCAAGCAGGCCGGTCTGGTCGACACCCTTAACGGCCTGAAGGACATCACCGTGTTCGCGCCGAGCAACGAGGCGTTCGCCAAGATCCCCAAGGCGGACCTGGACAAGCTGCTGGCCGACAAGGACGGCCTGACCAAGGTCCTGACATACCACGTCGTGCCGAAGAAGGTCAGCACGACCGACCTGGCCAACGGCAACTTCGACACTGTTGAGAAGGGCAAGCTGACCACCTCCGGCAGCGGCCAGAACTTCACCATCGGCACCGGTGGGTCCAAGGTCGTCTGCGGCAACGTCAAGACCGCCAACGCCACCGTGTACATCATCGACACAGTGCTGATGCCGCCCACGGCCTAACTACGCGGGCTGATGAGACTGGCTGTCGTCGCACACCTTTGACCCCCTGTGCGACGACAGCCTCTTGTGGACTTGTGACTGGTTCGACGCATCTCCTCCACAATGGAAGTAGTGTTGCCCGTCCACTACATGGCACGCCAGACGAAGACGAGACGGTTCCGGTCGGCGAGTTCTCCTGGTCCTGGCCACTATGGCCGACTGATGATCTCCACTACTGCGGTCGCGACGGCGATACGAATCCCTGCCGCGGCCCCAGCCAGACGGGGTCAGTGGGGCGTGGTCGTGCCGGAAGGACACCGAGGCTGTGGTCTGGGCGTTCGTCGACCTCGCACCGCTTGGCGTGCAATGAGGGGCTCTGTTCCGTTCGCCAGCAGAGAGACTGACCATGACTCAAGCGCGCAGCCCCAGCGTCATGACCACATCCGTCCAAACCGAGGCCGCGCTCATAGGCGGGGTACTGCTGATCCTCGGTATCGCGGGATTCCCGTCGAACACCACCATCGGCTACCATGCCCTCGAATTCGTCGGGCATCCCTCCAGCGCCACGCCGCTGGAAGCGCCCACAATGGCCATCCCGCACACCGTTGTTCACATCGCCGCCGGTCTCGCGGGCATCGCACTCGCTCGGAGCACCCGGACAGCCAAAGGATTTCTGACTGGCGGCGGCGCGCTCTACCTCATGCTGTGGCTCTACGGTCTGATCATGGACGAGGCGGCTGGACCTCTGCGACTCACCAGCATAAACAGTTGGCTGTACTGCGTCCTTGGTGTCGTGATGATGTCCGTGGGCTGGGTACTCGGCGCCCGCGAGAACACCGCGACTGAGCGCCCGCAGTCTCCTGGAACCGGCCACCGGCCAATCACGTAAGCCCGCATACTCGCGGGAGCGCGTTCGACTCCTTGGGTGCGCTCCCGCGACCCGCAGATCGCCGCGAATAGCCCTCCAGCCGAGTTCTCCGCAACCTGGCACACCGCCTCGATATCGAATACGCGGTAGGACCGGGTCCGTGGCGTCGAGCCCGTTCCCGTTCCACATTGCTGACGCCGCCCGCCAACCATGAGCGGTTGGGGTATTTCACAATCACGGATGCACTGTCGTCCAATCCGGCGCGTAGTCGGCTCCGAATGCGCTGTGTCCACGAAGATCCGGTCCCGCCCGCCGCAAGTTCGGCGCAGGCGGGAGACGCCCTGCGCTGCGCATCCTTCTGGCGCGGGCGGGAAGGAGATCGTACGTGTTTGGCAAGCGTTATGCCGCTAGGATGATCAGTCGTAGTGCGGAGAATCCCCGGGATAGGCGCCGTTTCTTGCAGGCCGCAGGCGTGACCGGTCTCGGAGTGATCGGCGCGACGACCCTCAGTGCCACCCCCGCGACCGCCGCGACCGCCGCGACCGCCGCGACCCCCGCGACCCCCGCGACCCCCGCGACCCCCGCGACCGCCGCGTCCGCTCAAGTCAGCGACGCCGCGGTGCTCAACTTCGCGCTCAACCTCGAGTACCTGGAAGCCGAGTTCTACTTGCACGCGGTCACCGGCCAGGGTTTGGCCGACTCGATGACCACCGGCACTGGCACTCGCGGTGGTGTCACAGGTGGACGCGCGGTGCGGTTCAAAACCAATGTGTCCGAGACCATGTCGACGGACGGGCCGCCGATACCAAAAGCAGCGAGCACACGTTTGTGGCAGCTGCTGGAGCTTTCGGCCGTGCAGTGGCTGCCCTGGCGTTGGTGCTTGGCGCGATCGGCTTGCCGATCGTCGGTGTCATCATCATCAGGCTAGACATCATGCCGGTCCGTGCTTCGCCCGGTGCAGCACGCGATCCGGCACGATCCCGTGGTAGGCCGACTTCAAGCACGGCTTGCCTTCGAAATCGACCACCTTGTCGTGATCGGGAATCCGCAACGCCATGGAGACGACGTCGTTGCCCAGGAACGGATATCAGCCCTCCATCGAACTCCTGATCATCATCGAGTCGCCGTGATCGCCGAGCAGATGGCCGGACAGCTGGACATACACGTCGGCCCGCCGCGGTTCCGATTTCACGAGTTGGTCAAGCTGGTTGGCCGGAACTGGCGACCGGAAGTGGACTTGGTCGAGGAGCGCCGTGCCGTGTTCGGTCGTGCGTTGAACGTGTGGACGTTACTGGCTGACGCCGCGCGCGGCATCCGCCGGCGGCAAGGCGCGCGCGAAGCCGCCCGGGTTTCCGCTGCAGAGCGAGCTGGGATCAGGACCTGCCAGGTGGTTTGAGTGCGAACGTGCCCCAACACCGCGATGTAGGGCTCGTCTCATGATCGTTGTTGCGGTCCCAGTGCCGCCGCCGGGCGCCAGTATTGGTGCTTGCCGTCATCGCGTACGACCACTCCGTGGCGGGCCAACTCGCGGCGCAGGTCACGCAGCTCGTCGGTGTCACCGTTTCGGATCGCGGTCTGGCGGGCCCGCAGGAGCGTATGTGTGTTTCGGGACAGGCCGGAGGATCCGTCGATCCAGCGCGTGAACATGTCGCCGTACGGATCGCGCTCATGCCAGTCGTAACCGTGGGTTTCGAACCCGGCCCGCAGCTTGTCGGGCTTGAGGTCGGTCCTCTCCCTGGCCAGTTCTTCGCCGTGCGCCCCCAGAACGACGAGGTGCTTGGCGTCGACGAACGCGCCGGACACCTTGGCACTGCGAAACACGGCGGTGTTGTCCCTGCGGTCAAGGGCGACCGACGCTGCACTGATCGTGACCACAACGATGTACTGGCAGGCCATCGGCGTGACGAGGCCACCGATGAGGCCGCCTGTGATGGCCAGCGCGATAGTGGCCGTGGGCCCGATCGCCTCGGCCAACTCGGCGATCTCCTGCTGATGGGGAGCCCACGGCAACGCCGCTATCCAGCCGGGCAGAAAAGCCACAGCGACGCCGAGCACGGCACCACCGCCTGGGAATGCGGTCCACCGCATGACATGCCGCCCCAGCGAATGGGTTACTGCGGTGCGTTCGGTGGTCGTGGTCGTCATGTCCGGGTTTCACCACCAGCCAGATCTGGCGGCTTCCACGTCTGTCTCCCGCGAGCTACCGTCTCGCGATCGGGAAACTTTCCCATTATGGACATCTGGCCGCAGTGCGCGCCGGGCCCGAACGGGATTCAGCCGTATGACGCGTTGCGGGGCGCCGTCAGCCGGACGGTCAGCCAGCGCTGCCTTGCTGGTACTCGGCTCTCGCCGCGTGGGGCGTGTCTTGTCGCAGCAGGTCGGGCTCCAGGTAGATCACCCGGGCGATCGGAACGGCGGCACGTACCCGGCGTTCGGCGGCGTCGATGGCTCCGGCCACGTCCGCTCCCGTTGCCGCCGCGTTCACGGCGATCTTGGCGACGACCAGCAACTCCTCGGGCCCCAAGTGCAGGGTGCGCATGTGGATGACCGATTCCACACCGTCACCGGGCAGTGCCTTCTCGATGGCGGCTTGGTGTTCCCGGCTGGCGGCCTCTCCGACGAGCAATGACTTCATCTCCACGGCGAGGATCGCGGCGATCACCACGAGCAGCAGCCCGATCATGGCCGTGCCGGCGGCGTCCCAGCGGCCCTCGCCGGTGAGCAGGGTCATCGAGACACCGACCAACGCGAACGCGAGACCGAGCAGCGCACCCAGGTCCTCCAGGAGGATGACCGGCAGCTCCGGTGCCTTGGCGGTGCGCACGAACCGCACCCAGGACCGGCGTCCACGAACGCGGTTGGACTCCCGCACAGCGGTGCGCAGGGCGTAGCCCTCCAAGATCATGGCCACCAGCAGGACCGCGATCGGTACCCACTGCCAGGTGTCGATCGGATGTGGGTCGGTCCACTTGTGCCACGCCTCGTAGAGCGCGAACAGTCCGCCGAGGCTGAACAGCACGATCGACACGATGAACCCGTAGACGTAGCGCTCGCGTCCGTAACCGAAGGGGTGTTGCGGTGTCGCGGTCCGCTTCGCGCGCTTGCTGCCCAGCAACAACAGTGCTTGATTGCTGGTGTCAGCCACCGAGTGCACCGATTCAGCGAGCATCGACGAGGACGCGGTCAGCAGGAACGCGATGAACTTGGTCACCGCGATGCCCAGGTTGGCGAACATCGCGGTGACAACCGCCCGCGTGCTTCCGTCAGTAGCCACCGGTGGACTCTAACCCGGACACGCCGACCCAGTGGGCGTTGTCGACAAACCGGTAGTAACCCCACATGTACCCTGTTCGGGGCTCGACGTGTCTCGTTCGAGTGTCGAGGTGGCTGGTTATGGGTGCCGTGCCACAAGCGGGAAATGGATCCAGGTCACACCGACCACAACATCGATGGTGGCGAGAACCTGGCCGCGTATGTGACGAGTGAACCGGCTTCCAGCCTGTCGCGGTTCGAGCAGTGGCTGACTCGCGTGGAGGTGCATCTCACTGTGAACGCTGCCGGGCGGATCGAGGACAAGCGCTGCGTGATCGAGGCCCGGCCGGCTGGCGCGCAGTCCGTCGCGGTCACTCACCACGCGGGCACGGCGGACGACGCGTACGACGGGGCCGCGCAAACTGACGAAGGTGTTGGACACCAAGTACTCCCGTGCGCACGATCACAAGGGCGGTGACACTGTCCGCCACATGGAGTCCGTCGACGACTCGAATTGACCGCTTGGCTTGGCTTTCAGCGGTGATGCAGGCGTCGGGCAATGGACGGGAAGATGTCCAGGGCGTTTCGGCGGTTGATCCGGTCGCGTAGATGCCGGTCCATTAGGGGGTCACGATCGAGCGCCCCTGCGGTTGTCGCGACCTCCTTTGCCGGTGTGGCGGGCCAATCGGATCCGTACAATATGTGGGTCGACGGCGCGGCATGCAGGAGAGTCGGGGTGGCGTAGGGCGAAGTGGGCTGCGCTGTGTCGTAGTAGAAGCGTTTCAGTGCCGTGCGCACGCTCTGCACGTCGGGTCCTTCGCCCAACCTGCCTGCGAGTTCGAGCCTGCCGCCGATGTAAGGCAGGAATCCGCCGCCGTGACTGAGGATCACCGACAGGTCAGGGCACTGTTGGAGGGTTTTCGACGTCATCATGCTCAGTGCTGCGCGTGTCGTCGCGAGCATGTAGTCGGCAACGTAGTTGTCCACCCCGGGTATCACTCGCCCGTGGTCGCCGGGCAGGTTGTCCGGATGGACGAGGACCACGGCCTTTCGCTCGTTCAGCTCAGCGAAGACGCGCGTGAACGACGGGTCACCGAGGTATCGGGCCGTTTCCGGAGTTTGCCCGACATGGGTCATCATCAGAACCCCGTCGGCGTCCAACTGGTCTAACGCGTAGCCGATCTCGGAGAGTGCGACGTCGGTGTGCGGCAACGGAACGTAGGCCAGGAACCCGAACCGTGTCGGGTGGTCGCGAGCCAGCTCGGCGAGCGCTTCGTTGATCACTCGGGCAGCTTGTCGCGCTACCACTGGGTCGCCTTCGACCACCGCCGTCGGCAGGGGTGCCGACGCGACTCCGACGGCAATCCCGCTGGCGTCCATGGTTGCCAGCGTCTGGTTCAAGTCCCATTTTGCCCAACGCGGCCACCGGTCGCGATCGGCGGGGAGAAGGCCCTGCTGTACCGCCCATTCCTGTATCGCGGGTGGAGTCGCATGGTGGTGTGTGTCGATTCGTCCACTGTGCCGCTCGTCGGCCGTTGCAGCCGCGCCCGGTGTCGGCAGTCCAAGGCTGCTGGCGGCTACCGCCGCAGACGTCGCCATCAGGAAGCCTCGCCTGCCGACGCCGTGCTGTTCGTCAGTGTTTGCCACGCGGCAACATTGCCACGTGGCACAGCTCAAAGCAGTACCGGCAACACCAGTTCTCGCGGTGGGGCTGTCCCTACCTGTCAAAGAGTTGTCCATCATGGACAGTGTTGGACCGCTTCGGCGCGAGTGCGCATGCCGCGGCGGATCTGGGGTTCGCTGACGTTGCCGAAGCCGAGAGTACGAGAGCAGGTGTGCGCGGTTCGGTGCCAGCAGGCGTGAACCGGGAGTGGGTGAGGCCGTTGACTCGGACGCCCACGGTCGTCACGGTCGTCACGACGGCGCGCTCGGACATCCCATTGGGGATGTGTAGCAGGGCGTGGCAGCCGGCTGCCAGCCCGTGCAGCCGACGCGCCGATGTGCGGGCGAACCCGGACGGGACAACGCGACCGCAGCGCTCGCTCACAGCAGCAGCACAGTCGACTGTCCAACTCGCAACTCGACGCGACGGTTGGCTTCTACGGCGACCTTGGGCGGTGTCCGAATGCGTGGACAGCGCCCAAGGTCGAACCGGCCGAGCGTGCCGTCGATGTCATGTCCTTTCTGGACCGGCCGTTCGCTCGGTGGCGTGCTACGAAAACAACGCGACGCCGAATCGTTGGGCGTGGACCCGCACGGCGAGACGTTTGATCTCGTTGCCGTCGATGTCGATGGCGCGGCCGGTGCCTTCGCTGGGTCAGCGTGTCACCGTTGAGGTGTCCGTTGTGCATGGCCTGAACCTCGCCGTGGTATCGGTGGGGGAGGCCGGCGAGATCGACGGGCAGGATCTGCCAGAGTGAGAACGCGAACGTGGCTCGGCCGGTCATCTTCCAGCGGCCCGCGGAGATGTGTATGCCGTCTGCGAAGGAGGTGAAGATTCCGCCTGGAAAGAAGGTGAAGATGGCCACTTCCTCCGCGTCGACGCGGCTGACTGTCGCGCGCCATGTGCCGATGAGTGGCCCGGTGAACGGCGCGCCCGGGGCAGGGCTGGGTGTGGCGGCTGACGCCGGAATGGGACCACTGGCTAGGCCCAGCGCGGTGACTCCGAGGGCGGTGGTACCTGCGGTACGCAGGAGTTTGCGGCGGTCGACGGTTTCTGACATGGCATCTCCTCAAAGGGGGTGTGATGGGTTTGTTTCTCAGATGTCGAGAACGATTCGTTGGCCGAGGGCCCGCGACACGCAGGGGTAGATGACGTCGGTTCGGTTTCGCTCGTGGGGCTGTAGTACGTCGTCTCGGTGGTCCGGGGTACCGGCGAGTACGCGGGTGGCGCAGCTGCCGCATATTCCGTTCTCGCAGGACAGATCAACGCTGGGGTCGACGTCCTGGATGGCGGCCAGCAGGCTCTGCCCGGCCGGTACGGTGACCACTTCGCCGCTGCGACGGAACTCGGCCTCGAACGGTAGGTCGGTGCTGGTGTCCGCGCGGCCGCTGGCCGCGAAGCGCTCCGTGTGCAGTGTGCCGTGTGGACACGCTACGGGCATCAACGTTTCCATTGTCTTCATCAAGGTCTCCGGTCCGCAGCAGTACACCGCTGTTCCCCCTGGCGTGCTGCGCAGCAGTTGGGCAAGGTTCGGCCTGGGTGTGGTGTCCGAGGGCGCCAGCGTTACGCGGCCCGGGTACCGGCGGACCAGCATCTCGGCGAAGGCCATGCCGGTGAGCGACCGGCCGCGATACACCAGCCGCCAGTCGGCGCCCTCGCTGGCCAGTCGATGGATCATGGGCAGGAACGGTGTGATTCCGATGCCTCCGGCGACGAACAGGTACGCCGGGGCCGCCGCCAACGGGAAGTTGTTGCGCGGTCCGCGAATCCCGATGGTCGCGCCGACCGGAAGTCCATGGATCTCGGTCGAGCCGCCACGTCCGTTCGGTTCCTTCAGGACCGCGATCCGGTACGTGTCGCGCTCAGCCGGATCACCGAACAGCGAGTACTGGCGCTGCCGTCCGGATGGCAACACCACGTCGATGTGTGCGCCCGGTTCCCAGGTTGGCAACGACTGCCCCGGTATCGGGCGTAGGGCCAGTGCCACGGTGCCGTCGGCGATGACGCGTTTGTCGGCCACGGTGACCGGCACCGCCGCGTTGGCGACGCGACGTGGACGTGCTGACGTTCGCTTGCCCCGCTTGGTTTTGCCTCCGGGCTTGTAGAGCGACAGCAACACCGCGGCGACGAGGTTGATCAGCGCGAAGGTGAAGCCGCCGAACACCGTTTCCGGCAGGCTACCCAGGTCCGGTGCGGCGCCCGTGGTCGCGAGCCGGTCCGCGTCAGCCGCGGCTGCCACGAGCCGGTTGTGTAGGAAACCGAACGCCAGGACGAGGATGGACACGGATATCGCCAGTTTGATGGCCACCCAGTAGTACCTGACCAGGCCCCACGGCGTCACGATACCGACCGCGATACCAGACAGGGTCGAGGCGAAGTTCGCCCACGGCAGCAATGTCAGATCGAACGACTCCATCAGCCGGTAGGTCACCAGCATGACCTCGGCGTCGCGAGTGGTCATCGCGACGACCGACATGGCCACGATCGTCGCGGTGATACCGACCCAGCTGGCCGAGGCGATCACATGTGTCGCGACAAGTGCCTTCCTCGCCTTGGGCCGCACCTGACCGGCCAGCAGGGCCAGAATCGGCACTGCGAACCACAGCCCGAGCAACGCGAGCAGATCGTTGACGACGAACGCCTGTACGACGGTCAGTACCACCAGCACCCAGCCGGCGAGCAACACGATCGCGCGGCGACCGGCTTGTCGCGCAACCAGAACCCAAAGCCCCGCCGCGACAACAGCGATACCGAACCACAGTGGATTGCGCAAGGTCGGCAGTACGACGGGGATGGGCAGTGGCACCACCATCGCGACAGTCGCGAGGATCGCGTAGCCACACAGCATCACCTGTGCACCGCGTGGGCCGGACGGTTGAGCGGTTCTCATGCCATTGCGGTGCTGGGGTGGGGCCGACGGCGGCGGTGACATCCGATACTCCTCAATTAGTCGATATCGACTAGTTGATTCTGACTGCCTCGCCTGTGCGGCTCATCCGGGCTTCCCCTGAACTTGTCCCTGAGGGACACCTCAGGGCTCCGCTATCGGCTGCCACACGACGGACTGCGCTGGCATGCTTGACTGGTGTGGACACACGTGAGGTGTCACAGGCAGAGGCAAGTGCGGAGGGCGTGGCGGTGAGGCGAGATAGAGCGAGTAACCCGCTCGCGCTGGCCGTGCTCGCGTATCTGTCGGAACGGCCCATGCATCCGTATGAGCTGGGCAAGTTGTTCAAGGAGCGCGACGCTCAGGAGAGCATCAAGTACAAGCACGCGTCCCTGTACATGGTGGTCGGCCAGCTCAACCGGTCCGGCTACATCGAGGCGCAGGAAATGGTGCGCGACGGCCAGCGTCCAGAGCGCACCGTGTACCGGCTCACCGAGGCCGGGCGTACCGAACTGCACGGTCGAATGCGCGAGCTGGTGTCCTCGCCGGTGAAGGAATACCCTCAATTTCTCGCCGCGCTGGCCCTGATAGTCGTGCTGCCCCCGCACGAGGTGACCGAACTTCTCGATGACCGGCTACGCGCCCTCGCCGAGCAGGCCGAGCAGCTCGCAACGACCATACGCGGCGCCAAGGACTTCGACCAACTGTTCGTCGCCGAGTACGACTACCGACTGGAACTGGTCAAAGCCGAGCAACGGTTCATCCGACGGTTCCGCGGACACGTCCTTGATGGCGGGCCAACCTTCGGCACCTTCTGGCGTCAACTACACGGCGGCGAGCCAACCTGAGAACTGTGCCGATCGACTGGCCGTGCCAGACGTGCGGATGCCCGCTTGCCGCGAACTGCCGACAAACATCGCTGTTGCTCGCGCCAGGCTCGATGGCCAGCAGCCGTAGGCCATCGAGACGACGAAATGTGGAACCTTCGTCACCGACGACACCCAAGGGGAGCGGCAGCGTGCCGAACAGATGCCGGGCGGTTACGTCAGATGACACCTGAACTGTGATCGCGCTGTTCACAACCGTGCTTTGTGGACAGTGGCCCGTGTTGAGTGGAGCGGCATGCGTACCACTCGCTCGTTCGTCGGCGCTATGCATTCGACGCTCGGCTGTGCATCATCGGTCCCGACCGCGTCAACGCCGAACCCGATGCCGTCATCGACCTGATCCGGCGCTGTGCTCGGCTGCCGCTGGCCTGCGCATCGCCGCAGGCAAGGTCGCGGCACACCCTGACACCATGCTCACCGGGGTGATCGCCGCCCTAGCGGACGAACGTGGCCGGCTGGATGTACTCAACCACGGCAACGACGAGCGAGCAGCGATCCGAGCGGTGTTCGACTGGTCCTACCTGCGCCTGCCAGCTCAGCATGCCCGACTCTTCTGACGCCTGAGCTTGCACCCCGGTACTGCGGCTGTCAGAGTCACCCCGGGATACCGCTGACCCCTTGGCCCTTGTGCAGTGTCGTCGTTGCCGCTGCGCATGGCTGCGCCGAGTGCCGGGCAGGTTCCTATGGGGTGAACCAGTCGGCTGGAACCAGGGCTCCTTGGCCGTCTCGCCATCGTTGAATCACAGCGGAGTTGAAGACTGGCTGTTCCAGGTCGGCGTGTTCCATGGCGATCACCTGGAGCGATCCGTTCGAGGCGTTGATGGTGTCGGCGATGGTCTGGTAGACGCGCAGGAGGGCGGTCCGGTCGGATTCTTGGAACGGTTGCAGGGCCGTTCCTTTGTAGTCGGCGGGAAAGTAGACCTGGGAGGGTTGGTCGAAGATGAGGATCTGGGGCACTGGCCGGTCGTGATCGGTGAACCACTCGTGCAGGCTCAGCATGGTCGCCAGGTGGTAGCCCAGCCAGTTCTGGCCGCCGCCCATCTCGTTGAGGGGGACGGGGCCGACGCGGGTGTCGGCGACGACACTGAGGTGGCGCAGGTCCAGGCGTGCGGGGGCGTCTGAGTGTTCGAGGGCGAGTGCCTGGGCTTTCTCGGAGATCTTCTGGTTGATTAGCGACAGGCTGCTGTTGACTCGATCAGTTTGGATGTCGTCGCCGAGGGCTTCTTCCAGGTTCTCGATGGCGGTGCGCATCTCCTCGCGGAGGTCGGGCGTGCGGGGGGCGATCTCGTAGCGTTCGGCGTTTTCGAGAAACATGCTGATGCGGCCGCTGACGGATGCGGCGCGCAGGGTGGTGTCGCGCGGCTGAGCGGATGCCCGCTTCGAGGGCTTCTTGCTCGTCGCGGTTTGTGGCCAAAGCCTGCCGGATCTCGCGGAGTGCCTCTTCCTGTTCGGCGATCATCGTCTGGATGTGGGGAGTGTCGTCGCTGACGAATAGAACCCTGGCGTTGAGCTCGTCCAGGTCGGTGCGCAGCGCGGTGACGATGTCGTTCGCACCTGTGACGGTGCTGTGGCGCCCACGGTGGTGCTCGTGCACGGCCTGGCCGGTTCGACGGCATGGTGGGACCCAGTGCTGCCGGCATTGCGGGACTTGCACGTGGTGCGGGTGGACCTGCTCGGGCATGGCAGATCAGCCAAACCGGCCGATGGCTACGGCATCGGGGAGCAAGCGCGCAGGGTCGGGGCCGTGCTCGATCAGCTCGGGGTGCGCCGCGCGAGCGTCGTCGGGCATTCCACCGGCGGCGCCGTCGCCACGTCGCTGGCCGAGCAGCGCCGCGACCTGGTGGCGGCGATCGCTCTGATCGACACCGGCCCACGGGCGGACGCGTTCCTCGGCGACAGCGTCGTCGCGCGCCTGATCACCACGCCGGTGGTGGGGGAGCTGATCTGGCGGCTGCGCACCGACGGCACGATCCGCGACGCACTGAGCACCGCGTTCACCCGCGAGGTGCGGATCCCCGACCAGATCATCGCCGACATCCGGGGCATGACCTACCGCAGCCTCACCGCGACCGACGAGGCGGTCGACGCGTTCCTGAAGCAACAGCCCATCCCCGACCGGCTCGCCGACCTCGGCCTGCCGACCCTGGTGATCTTCGGCTCGCAGGACCGGCGATGGCAGCCGTCCTCCGCCCAGGACTACCGCCCAGACCCCCACGCCCGCATCGAGATCCTCGACGGTGTCGGCCACACACCCATGTACGAGGCCCCCGACACCACCGGAGCCCTCCTGCATGGCTTCGCCGTCGAAACCGCACCACGCTGACCCGGCATCACCACTCATCCGCCGCAGCGATCGCAGCCTGGGCTTGAGGGGGAGTGAGCTTGTTGTCCTGTCGGCTGGTCAGGTGCTGGTAGCGAGCCGCGTAGACGGGGGTTGGCGCGTTGGGCTCCCCAGGCGGCCAGGCGCAGGCTGGGCGTCTTTGACCGGTGAGTTTGGTGCGGCCGGTGAACGTGCCGGAGGGCTTCTCGCGTGGTGCCAGGCCAGCGTGTTCGACCAAGGCGCGGGCGGTGGCGAACCGGGCGGGGTCGCCGGTCTCGGCCAGGATCGCCGCGGCGCCGATCGCTGACAGGCCAGTGATGGAGGTGCCCAGTCCGGTGAGCCGCAACTCATCGAGGACACCGGTCATCCGGGCTTCGGTGTCGGCCAGGGGTTGTGGTGCGCATTCGGTCGTCGGGCGCGGTGACGCAGGACGAGCGGCACTGGGTTGATTAGTGGCCCTGCTGGACTTCCTCAATCCAGTACCCTTAGAACGCCGCACCACGTAACTACTATCGAGTCACGTCAACGCCAACCTGACAGCGTTCGCAGCACCCGCCCTGTCGCAGTTGGCCGCACAGCACGAGGAGATCACGAGGCGTCGGGTGGCCCGTGACTCAGGAGAACAACGTCCGCGTCTTGCCGCAGGCGCTGGAGCTTTGAGGCTATGACGGCTGGTTCGACGGTGTGGTGGGCAATGGGTGCTCGGTTGAGACAGAGGGTTGACGCATCAGCGTTCACAGGTACCGCGGCGCTTTCCGACATCGGGAGCGGGGGAGGCATTCCCAAAGGTGTGTGGTTCAGACCGAAGGTTCATGGGGCGGTGCAGGGTGTGGGTTCGCCGCGTAGGTCGCTGACCAGGTTTCGCGTGTGCTGTTCGATGGTGTCTCGTACCTGACGGATGTCCTCGATGCGGTGACTCGTCGTGTCGTCGAGTCGCCAGTCGAGATGCCGTTTGCCGGGGACAGCGGGGCAGGACTCGGCGCAGCCTATCGTGATCACTACGTCGGCGGCTTGGGCGATCTCCGATGTGCGGGGTGTGGGGAATTCGTGCGAGATGTCTATGTCACGTTCGGTCATGACCGAGATGGCGGAGTGGGTGATCTCGTGGCCCGGTTCGGAGCCGCCGGACCAAGCAACGGCGCCGTCGCCGGTCAGGTGCCTGAAGAATCCGAGCGCCATTTGGCTTGCCTCGTCATCGTGCGGGCTGAGGAATAGTACGGCAGGTTTGCCATCGTGGCCGTGTCCGTCCGTTTTGATCAGTGCCTCCAGTCGTTGCTGGGTAAAACGCTCGGCTCGGTGGAGGAGGACGTCGGCATTACTGGTACAGGAGATGAGTTGCGTGTAGCTGGAGTGCAGCAACGGTCCGATGGTCGCCGCGGCGACGATGCCGTCGAACCGCATCCGCAGCCGCGTCCCTGCGGTGCATAAGGCCAGGCGCTGGACGACGTCGAGATAGGGCAGCTCAACCACCGTAGCCTCCGAACGGTGCACTGTGCATGGTGCGGTCGCGCAGTTTGATCGCTCATCGCGATCGACTTGCCTGAACGGCGTCGAGACTCGTCGACCCGCCGTTAGGGGGGCGAATCCCCCGTGTGGCGGCTGAGGCCACGTCGCAGACCGACGTGCGGCGCGGCCACCGCCATCATACTACTGTAACGTAAGAGTAGAGTTCGTGTGCCCGTTAGGCGTCACGCTTTTGTCCAGCCCTGTCGGATGGTGATCGCCGTGACCGGGGGGAGCGTCAGGATGCGGTGAGAGTGAGGCTGTCAGGGATGGCGTCGAAGGCTTCTTCGACACGGTTCGTGAGGGTGGCGATTCCCGCGCCGCCACGGAGGCCGCCGCCCTGACCGCGAAGGTGGCGGATCCAGTTCTTGGCGCCGCAACGCCATGCGCTGAGGGCGAATTCGCCGAGGAGGCGGAGGCGGACGTCGTCGCGGCTGTCGATGCCGAGTTTGTCTTCGAGGATGTCGACGAGGGTGTCCTGGGTTTGCATGGACAGCAACACGCTGTGGTCGCGCAGCGTGGGTGTGCGGGCGGCGAGTCCGCGTGTGGGCAGGAAACGTCGCGCCCAGTCTTGGCCGAGGCCGGTCAGGGCGCTGGTCAATGTTTCGCGCAGGGCGGTGAGGACTGACCCGTGGATGTCTCGTGTCCGGACTTCCTCTGTGTAGGCGTTCCACAGTTCGAGTTCGGCGGCGAGAGCGACGTCTTCTTTGGAGGTGTAGTTGGCGTAGAAGGTGCGCTTGGAGACTTCGGCCTGTGCGGCCAGTTCGTCCACCGTGACCGTGTCGAAGCCCTTGTCCAGGAACAGTCGTAGCGCGGTCTCGGCCAGCGTCCTACGGGTGCGCAGCTTCTTGCGCTCGCGCAGCGGCAGGGCGTGATCGGGCGGCGTGGTCATCGCTGGTCAGCGTAGCGCAGCGCACCGCAGGTGAAAACTCCACTGGGCCTTTTATGCAACTCGGTCTACTCTGAAACTGAGTTGCTTACTGTTCGGTGGAGGGGTGATGATGATGTCCACGTCACCTGACGTGGCTGTGCGAAGTCCGGCGGCGCTGGTGGTGTTGCTGTTCGGGTCGACGCTGGGGGTGATGGCCGGGTCGACGGTGATGCCGGTGCTGGAGGTGATCCGTAGCGATCTCGGTGTGAGCGGCACGGCCGCTGGATTGATCATCACCGCTCACGGGTTGGCGATCGCGGTGTCCAGCCCGCTGGTGGGCTGGCTGATCGATCGTCTTGGTGTTCGCCCGGTGCTGTCCGGCGGCTTGGTCCTGTATGGGCTCGCGGGCGGCGCGGGGTTGTTCATCACGTCGTATCCGGTGCTGGTCGCGAGCCGTCTGGTTTTCGGTGTCGGGGCGGCGACGGTGTTTTCCGGCACCACGGTTGCGTTGCTGGCGCTCTACCGCGGGTCTCTGCGGGATCGGGTGATGGGTTGGCGTTCGACCACGACCAGTCTGGGCGGTCTGATCTGGCCATTGTTGGCCGGTGCGGTCGGCGGTATTTCCTGGCACGCTGCGTTCGCGGTCTACCTGGTCGGTGTCCCGCTGGGTGTCGCGACCCTGGTGGCGTTGCCGAACTCCCGTCCGGAGTCCTCGGATCGAAAGCGGGTCGGTGGTGTGTTCGCTCTGGTGCGCGCTCGTCCGGTGTTGCTGGGCTTGTACGCGCTGATGATCACGACGTCGCTGTTGATGTACGCGCTGGCGGTGTTCCTGCCGCAGCGACTGGCCCAGGTCGGTGTCACCGAGCCATTCCTGGTGTCGATGTTCACCGTGGGGTCGGCGGCGGCGATGAGCGTGATCGGACTGGTGTACGCGCGAGCGCGGGCCCGTCTGGGTTACGACGTCTTGCTGCGGGTGTCGGCGGTGTTGTGGGTGGGCACATTCCTCATCCTGGGCGTCACGGATGTTCCAGCGGTGATCGCGGTGGCGCCGGTGCTGTTCGGGTTGGGCAACGGGCTCGCGTTCCCCGCGCTGACCGTGCTCGTGGGCGAGGCCGCGCCTCCGGAGTTGCGTGGTCAGACGGTGGCGTTGTCGGCGACCGGGGCGTTCGCCGGGCAGTTCGTCTCACCGCTGCTTTTCGGACCGTTGATCGGCGCGACCACGATCACCACAGGCTTCCTCGCTGCGGCCGTCCTGGCTGGTGTGGTCTTGCTCATCCTGTTGCTCACCACGGTCTCGACACTGGCGGCGCCTGGCGTGGTACGAGTTCAGCCCGGCCCCGAGGCGCTGTGACGGACGGGGCCGCGGTCCTTGAGGGATCGTTGCAGCCGACGGCGCTACTGTTACGTGAGGGTATCGTGGGACAGCGGCGTGGGAAGGACTCGGTGTGGGCGAGCAGATGCAGATCGGCGAGGTGGCCGAGCGCACCGGGCTGTCCCTGCGCACCATCCGCTACTACGAGGAAGTCGGTCTGGTCGTGCCCAGCGCGCGCAGCCAGGGCGGGTTCCGGCTCTACACCGAACCCGACGTCGACCGGCTCCTACTGATCAAGCGAATGAAGCCACTGGGCTTCCAGTTGGAGGAGATGCGCGACCTGCTCGCTATTCTCGATCCTGTTCCCGGCAGCCCGCAGATCGCCGATCCTGCCGCGCGGCTGGCCGAGTTCAGCCGGACCGCCGAACAGGCCTGCGACGACCTGCGCGCGAAACTGGGCATCGCGGAAGAGTTCGTCGCGCTGCTGCGCACCCACTTCGATCCCGCGTCGGGCGCGCCGCGTCCGGCAGCGGCAAGTCGACCGCAGCGCTGACACTCACGCGAACAGGTGGTCAGCCGCCCGCGGCGATCAACGGTTCCAACACCAGCTCGGGCTGGCCGCGCAGCATGATCCGCATATCGATCTCGTCCGCGAACAGCGCCAGCACAGCGCCATCGAGCCGAGTGAGCGCTTCACTGTGGCGCCCCGCGTCCACCACGGCACGCTGCCGGGGATCGGCCAAGCGCCGGACAGCGGTGTAGGGCAGGGATTCCAGGCGAATGGGCGAGCCGAACTCCGAGGCCATCCGGTGCGCGGCGACCTCGAACTGCATCAGCCCCACCGCGGCGAACACCGGTGCCGCGTCTCCGCGCCGGTCCGAGCGCAGCACCTGGACCACCCCTTCGGCGCCGAGCTGCTCCACACCTTTGCGGAACTGCTTGGCACGACCGAGGTCGGCCGGGCGGGCGACCACGAAATGCGCGGGCGCGAAGCTGGGCAGGCCAGGAAACCGCACCGGCGGCCGTCCGGCGTGCAGGGTGTCGCCGACCCGTAGCGCCGTGGCGTTGACCAGACCGACCACATCGCCGGGATAGGCGGTGTCCACTGTGGAACGTTGCTGGCCGAACACCTGCTGGGCGTATTTGGTCGAGAACGGTTTACCGGTGGTGGCGTTGGTGACGACCATGCCGCGCTCGAACACTCCCGAGCACACGCGGGCGAACGCCATTTGGTCACGGTGCGCGGGATCCATCCCGGTCTGGACCTTGAACACGAACGCCGAGAACGGCGCGTCCAACGGGCGAACCGTACCGTCGACACCCGTACGAGGCGCGGGGCGTGGCGCGAGGTCGACCAGCAGATCCAGCAGGTGACGGACGCCGAAGTTCCGCACCGCCGAGCCGAACAGCACCGGCGTCGCGGTGGCCTCGAAAAACCGTGCCGCGATGAACTCGCTGCCCGACGCAGCCAACAGTTCCGCCTCCTCCCGTGCCCGGTGCCCGTCGTCCCCGAGTTCGGTGTCGGCATGGCGGGCGTCGTGGCGTTCCTCCGGTGCGAGGTTCGCCGAGTCCGCGGCGGGGCGATACCGGACGAACTCGCCGGTGGCGAGGTCGAGCACGCCGCGGAAGTGACCGGCGACACCGACCGGCCAGGTCAGCGGCATCGGCACCAGCCCGATCCGATCGCTCAACTCGTCACAGAGAGCCAGCGCGTCGCGACCGAGGCGGTCCCACTTGTTGATGAAGGTGATCACCGGGATTCCGCGATGGCGACAGACGTCGAACAGCTTCAGCGTTTGCGACTCCAGCCCTTTGGCGGCATCCAGCAGCATCACCGCCGAGTCCACTGCGGACAGTACCCGGTAGGTGTCCTCGGAGAAGTCCGCGTGCCCTGGGGTGTCCAGCAGGTTGATCACCGCGTCGCCGTAGCCGAACTGCAGCGCGGCCGAGGTGATGGAGATCCCGCGAGCGCGTTCCATGTCCATCCAGTCCGAAGTCACCCCACGTCGACCGGCCTTGCCGTGCACCGCCCCGGCCTCGGAGATCACTCGCGCGTGCAATGCCAGCGCCTCGGTCAACGTCGACTTGCCCGCGTCCGGGTGGCTGATCACCGCGAACGTCCGCCGCCGACGTGCCTGCGTGACCACCTCCGCCAGATTGGCGCGGACTGTGTTGCCTGCCGTCACATCCACTCCCGCCGGGCCGTCGTCGCCGCGTCACAGCCAGTCGCACTCAAATATTACTCTTACGTAAGGGTAAGTTATAGCCGACGGGTCGCCATCGCCGACACGTGCGTTGGTCGCCTGCGTCGCGACCGCACTCTCTCGCGACCCGTTCTAGTGAAGCCGGATGTCCAGCGATGATCGACAGGCGTGATCCCGCACTCATTTGACCATGGGGGTCACGGCCACCACTGATCTCTCGTCTAACGTTAGGTGAGAGTTGCCGACGACCGCGGTTCCCGTGCCGCCGGCCCGGCGGGGTCGCCGACGCCCCCGACTGGCGAATCCCGAGCCCAGGAGCGTCCCCTTGTCGTCCGAGAAGGTGTTGTGACCCACCGGCGGTAGCCCCGCCTACTGGTGTTTCTCCGGTGACAGCGGCAGCGCCCCTCCCTGCTCTCATTCTTGTCCATGTCACTGCGCCCGATGCGGCGCCCGAGCACGTCTGGTTGTAGCCCGTGTCGAACGCGTTGTCCCTGTCTGTCGCGCGCCTGCGAAGTGTCCGCCCCGCGTGGATGTCGCCCAAGGTCGCGCGCACCGAGATCCTGGCCGGCCTGGTGGTCGCGCTGGCGTTGATCCCGGAAGCGATCTCGTTCTCCATCATCGCTGGGGTCGACCCCAGCATCGGACTGTTCGCCTCGTTCACCATGGCGGTGGTCATCGCGATCGTCGGCGGCCGCGCGGCGATGATCTCCGCGGCCACCGGAGCGATCGCCCTCGTCGTCGCCCCGCTCGCGCGGGAACACGGCCTGAACTACCTCATCGCCGCGGTCATCCTGGGTGGACTGTTCCAGATCGTGCTCGGCTGCCTCGGCGTGGCCCGGCTGATGCGTTTCGTGCCGCGCAGCGTCATGGTTGGCTTCGTCAACGCGCTGGCCATTCTGATCTTCATGGCCCAGGTGCCCGAACTGATCGACGTGCCATGGCCGGTGTACCCCCTGTTCGCAGGCGGGCTCGTGCTCATGGTGCTGTTCCCCAAACTCACCAAGGCAATCCCCGCGCCACTGGTGTCCATCGTGGCGCTCACCGTGCTGACCGTGGCCGCCGCGATCGCCGTCCCGACCGTGGGCGACAAGGGCGCGCTGCCGTCCTCACTGCCGGTCCTGGGCATCCCGCACGTGCCGTTCACCGTCGACACCCTCGCGCTTCTGGCCCCGTACGCGATCGCGTTCGCACTGGTCGGGCTGATGGAATCACTGATGACCGCGAAACTGGTCGATGACATCACCGACACCCATTCCAACAAGACCCGCGAAGCCATCGGCCAAGGCGTCGCGAACGTGGTCACCGGCTTCTTCGGCGGCATGGGCGGCTGCGCGATGATCGGCCAGACCATGATCAACATCAAGGCCGCAGGCGCCCGCACCCGGCTCTCCACGTTCCTGGCCGGTGCGTTCCTCATGGTGCTGTGCATCGTGTTCGGCCCGGTGGTCTCCGACATCCCGATGGCAGCACTGGTCGCGGTGATGGTCCTGGTCGCGTTCGGCACCTTCGACTGGCACTCGATCGCCCCAGCCACCCTCAAGCGGATGCCGACCGGCGAAATCACCGTCATGGTCGTCACCGTCGCCGTCGTCGTGGCCACCCACAACCTCGCCATCGGCGTCGTCGTCGGCACGATCACCGCGATGGTCATCTTCGCCCGACGCGTCGCCCACCTGGTCGACGTCACTGCGGCGGTCGACCCGGACGGCACCCACGTCGTCTACGCCGTGACCGGCGAACTGTTCTTCGCCTCCAGCAACGACCTGGTCTACCAGTTCGACTACGCCAACGACCCGGACAAGGTCGTCATCGACCTCACCGACGCCCACATCTGGGACGCCTCCACCGTCGCCGCACTCGACGCGATCACCACCAAGTACGAGTCGCGCGGCAAGACCGTCGAGATCGTGGGGTTGAACAAGCACAGCGCCCGCATGCACGGCAAACTCTCCGGCGAACTCGCCGGCAGCCAATAGCGCTCAACCGAACAGCTGATCCAGGTGATAGCGCAGCACGGAGCGAGCGACCTCCGTGCTGCGCTGACCGATCAGCACACTGGTGCCCAAACCATGGCTGAGTGCGAGCAGACGCGCGGCCTCAGCGGAGACATCCAGTTCCGGCGCCAGCTGACCGCAGGTTTGGGCCCGTATCAGCGCGTCCGCAAGCTGATGGTCCAGGTCGTCCACCCCGGCGACGAACGGTTCCTCGGCAAGATCAGGGTCGGTCATCGCCAACACCGCGTACGAGGTGCCGACCAGGTGGAACACCCGGCTCTGCTCGTCAGTGGGGAGGGCCTCGTCGAGGAACGCCTCGATGAACGCCCGCGGCGAGACCGGGTCAGGCAGGTCGGCCAACCGCTGCGCCCAGCGTTGATGGCTCTGCCGCTGCAGATGTCGCAAGGCACCGAGCAGGAGCTGCGCCTTGGTCTCGAAGTAGTACTGCACCAGACGCAACGAGACCCCCGATGCGGCCGCTACCGCCCGCATCGTCACCGCGTGCAGGCCATCCCGCCCCGCGACCCGCACCAGCGCCTCAGCAATCTGCGCGCGACGCTCCTCGTGGTCCACGGTCCTGGGCACCGAGCACTCCTCCCAACAGGCACACCTTTATGGTACGCATGTATATGATACAGCTGTATCACAACCTGGGTGTCGAGACGGATGGTGAGGAGCTGTGGGACAGCGGGAGGAGACGTCCTGCGGTCGGCTACCGGCTGGCGCGCCGAGCGAGAAGGAGCCGGGAACCGCGGGCAGAACCGTGCTCGCACTGGCATGTGTCGGCCAGTTCATGGTGGTACTCGACATCTCAGTGGTCAACGTCGCTTTACCCTCAATCCAACGGACGCTCGGATTCGACGAGACCGACCTGCAGTGGGTGGTCAACGCCTACGCGCTGACCTTCGCCGGTTTTCTCCTGCTCGGCGGCCGACTCGCGGATCTGTTCGGCCGCAAGAAGATCTTCCTGCTCGGGCTCGTCCTGTTCTCCGGCGCCAGCCTCGTCGGTGGACTGGCGAACTCCGCGCCCCTGCTCATCACCGCACGTGCTGTCCAGGGCCTGGGCTCCGCCGTACTCGCCCCAGCCACGCTGACCATCCTCACCACCACCTTCCCCGAAGGCGCCGCACGGACGCGGGCCTTGGCGACCTGGACCGCCGTGGGAATCGTCGGTGGCACGGCGGGCAACCTCGTCGGCGGCGTGCTCACCGAATACCTGTCGTGGCGGTCGATTCTGCTGATCAACGTCCCGATCGGCGCCATCGCCATCGTCCTGTCCGCCCGTTTCCTCGCAGCAGATCATGGACGTGGGTCGGGACGCCGGCTCGACGTGGCGGGAGCGGTGCTGGCCACCGCGGGACTCACGTCGCTGACCTATGGCATCGCCCAGGCCCGCACCTATGGTTGGGACGCGCCGGTGACGATAGCCGCCCTGGCCGCCGGGGCCGCCGCGGTGGTGCTGTTCGTCGTGGTGGAGGCCTGGTTCGCTCGTGCGCCGCTGATCCCGCTGCGTCTGTTTCGATCGCGAGGGCTCGCAATGGGGAACGTGGCATTGCTGCTCGCCGGGGCCTGCCTGAACCCGATGTGGTACTTCCTTACCCTGTACATGCAGAAAGCCCTGGGCTACAGCCCGGTCCAGACCGGCCTGGGTTTCCTCCCACACACGCTCGTGGCGATCGTCGTCGGCATGCGCGTCACACCATGGCTGATGCGCCACCTCGACGGCCGGACGCTGATCGCCGGCGGTGCGCTGATCGCCGCCGTGGGCTTCTGGTGGCAGAGCCAGATCACCCCCGCCAGCGGCTACCTGGCCGGAATCCTCGGGCCAGCGATCGTTTTCTCGATTGGGGGCGGGCTGCTCAACACATCGATCACCACCACAGTCATCTCCGGCATCGACGCCGCTGACGCCGGTGCCGCCTCCGGACTGATGAACACCACCAAGCAGTTCGGTGGCGCACTCGGCCTCGCGATGTTGGTCGCTATCGCAGGAAGCCGACTCGACAGCTCAGACCCGCTCGCCGCGACCTACGCACGCGCGTTCCTGACCATCGCGGCGATCCTGGTGGTCGTCGCCGCAGTGGCCCTGCTCTTGCCCGCCCACCGCACCAAGTCGGAAAACCGTTAGGAGGCAGTACCTTGCCTGTTGCTCACGTGCGTGCCGCGCAACCCGCCGACCTGCGGGTAGTGACCGCATTCGTCCATGAACTCGCGCGGCACGAACAGGCGCCTGGTTGTGAACTGACTGTTGACCTGGAAAGCATCTACGTCCAGCCGTCGCGGCGGGGATACGGGCTCGGTACGGCCATGCTGGTCGCGCTCGCCAGCGAATGCCTCCAGAATGATGATGTTGGCTTGGAGTTGGGTGCTGGGCCACGCACCTGGGCATGCTCGAACAACGACGGTCCCTCGGCGTGGCCAACGTCATCACTCTGACCAGAGCCAACCTGCCGACACTCACCACCGGGTGGGCCGCACCCGTCGTCGCGCTCGCCAGCGATCGCGCCGACGGCCGCCTCGCCCGCAAGCTCGGCACCCAATCCCCGTTCGGGGCGGCCGCGGACTCACTGGCCGACGCGGCCTTCTGGGCCTGGTTCGTCCTGCGCCACGAGCCCAGCCGCCGCGTACGCGCCGTCGCACTGCTGGTCTGGGTGGCTCCCGTCATCGCGGTCACCGCCACGAGCGTTGGACGCGGCCAGATGGTCAACGCGCCTCGCCCGACCATCGTCCGACCGGCCGCGGCGATGCAGGCCGCGCTCGCCGTGCGCGCCATCCTCCGCCGAGCGCGCCAGCGGGTAGACCCCGGCGACCAACGAGGGTGACGGTCCAAGCGAGAGCGAACTCGCGTGACGAGACCGAGGCGTCCTCCTGCCCATGGCCTCCATGATGGAACCGGGTCAGGCCCATGCGCCGCGCGGCATACGATTGAGTGAGCAAACCGGCATGGAAAGGAAATGCCGGTGGCGGCTCACCGGGTTCCGAATTCGGCGCGCGCCAGTGCGCCCACTTGGCAGCGTCGCACGAGCGCAGCCGAGACAGAACCCTTCTGGTGTGAGGAGCTCAATACCTTGCCTATGACGAATACGAACCGTCGTCCGCGGTTGCTCGGCCTGACCGCCGTCGCCGTGTCTGTGGGCGCTACCGCCTGCGGTGGCGGAGATACCGGAAGCGAGTCGCAGCAGACCTCGTCCCCCGCGGCGTCCTGGGCCCCGGCACAGAACCCGCAGGCGGCGCGGACAAGCCTGGTCACCGTGGCCTCGGACAAGGACTTCCAGTCCACTGTGGATGGCGTGAAGCAGGCGGTGTCGGCCAACGGGATGATGATCCTCGGTGACCTGGACCAGGCCGGAGCCTTGAAGACCACCGGGCTGGAACTGAAGGGGGCGCGTTTCTCCAGCAGCTCAACGACATACGCGACGAACTGGCGGACGCGGGAGTGCAGCTGGCCGGTGTCGGCGGCGCCGCCAACTACCAGGCACGGCACCTGATGGATCATGGCATCGAGTTCCGCCGGGCTCGGCAGGGGGCCGCATCACCGGGCATCCCTTGCAGGCATCAAGTCTGGCCATTGTGGACACCGACGCCGCGATTCGTTTCCTGTACCGGGAAAAGACGCTCGGTGACTACCCGTCGATCGCGGACATCCGCGTGGCTGTCGATCGGCTCGCGACATCGCCGTAAATCCTGATCGCGACGCACGGTCGGCCGCGGCGATGGTGCGGCCGGGCCGGAACCTTGTGTCACCAAGCTGCCGATGGTCTGGACGAACAGACTGGGCGGCTACCTCGGGAGTCGGCGTTGAGGCCGTTCCCGACCATGGCGACCGTAAGCACGCCTGGTCGTCGCGGACATGCTCGGGCATGCCTTCCTTGACCAGATCCGCTGCTACGCCTTGCCCACCGCCGACGGCCGCGAGCTACCGCCGACGGCGGAAACGGCGGTTCGCCAACCATGCCACGGTGATCGAGCCGACGAGGCAGAGCACCGCGAGCAGCGCTTCGAGCATGTGAGGTCCTCCTATCCGCGGTTATCGCCATCGGGCGGCGTGGCCAGGCCTGCGTCCGACGCGGTGAGTCGCCGGCGTCGGGCGTGGCGTTCCAGGACGTCGATGACCGAGTTCGGGCAGGCAACCCGGTCGGATCGGCGCAGCAGCCAGTTGCCGATCACGGTGCCCTCACAGTCCGGGTCGCCCTTGAGAGCGGAGAGCACCAGCAGCAGCGCGATCATCAGCATCGCCGCCGGCCTGGTCGGAGGGAACACGGCCGCCGCCACGACCGGGATACCGATACCGGCCACGGCGAACGGCCCCACCCACGGCGACGACCCCCGACGCCACCGCGCGTATGCCGCCTGTGCGGCGACGAGAATGGCAGGAAACCCCACCAGACCGAGGAGGTGCTGCCACCACGCCGGTGTGCCTCCCCGGTACACACCCCACGCCAGGAGGGCCGCCAGCAACACCCGGTAAGTCGTACCGACCGGCCCGATCCTTCGCCCGCCGGCCCAGCGCACCTCATCCGAAGCGTCCGTCCGCACCCTGACCATGCGCGTAGGCTAAGGCTTGCACCCACCTACAAGGTCAAGCCCGATAGGCAGTGCGAAATGACCGACCACACCCTTCGTGACGACAACCGCGAAACGCTCCGGATCGGCGAGGTGGCCGCGCAAGCGGGCGTCAACACCCAGACGCTGCGCTACTACGAACGTGAGGGTCTGTTGCCGCCGCCCCGGCGGCAGCGTTCCGGCTACCGGGTCTACCCGCCGGAGGCCGTCCAGGCCGTACGTTTCATCAAGCACGCGCAGGGACTCGGGTTCACTCTCGGCGAGATCATGGTCCTGCGGCGGTGGGAGGACGGCACGGCCGACCACTGCGCGCAGGTACGGGACCTGACATTGCGGCGGATCGCCGACACCGAGCGAGCTATCGCCCGTCTTCAGGCGGTCCGGGGGTCGTTGCGACAGTTGGTCGCCGAGTGCGAACCAGCACTGTCCTCCGACGCCCGCTGCCCGTTGTCCCGCGCCATCGACGACAGTACCCGCTGGTCGATGCCGTTGAGCCAGGTCGAATGCCCACACCTGCCTACCGCGTCGTGCTGACCTGGCTACCCGCGGGACGCGCGGGAGAACTCGAAGAGGTGACGGATCCCGAGCCCCACCCCGGTACTGACGGTGCCGCCGGCCAGTCCGGCGTCCGTCCACACCGAGTTGGCCGACACGAGCCGGTCACCGGTCACCACGTGCGGCAGGGCCGCCAACGCGGGCGCGCTGTGCAGCCGTCCGATGCTCACCGCCGCCAGCGCGGCGGTGAGCATCGGCCCGGTCGGACCCGTGACCACCAGCAAGGTCGCCGCGGCCACAACGACGACGGCGCGCACCAGATTGCCCAGCGCGAGCACACGGGTCCGGCGCCATCGATCGAACAGGGGCCCGGTGAACGGCCCGATCACGCTGTAGGGCAGCAACAGCACCGCTCGTCCCGCGCGAGGTCGCACACAAAGTTGGGCCACCGTCGGCACGTCATCTGCTGAGCCCGGCGGCATGCGCGGCCAACAGGCTGGGGGTGACGCGTTTGATGATGTCACGCACGTATCCGGTGGTTTCCAGGCCCGTGGTCAGGGCGGCACGGGCGACCGCGCCACAGGAGTCGTGACGCCGAGTTCGTCGGCGTGTACCAGCGCCGCCGGTCAGCTCGATGCTCCGCGCGCGTACTTCACGGCTCGCGCGTTAACCGCTCGACGACTGCGCGGTGGCCGTCGTCGACGTACTGCGCGCACGGCACACGAGCCACCAGCACGGCTCGGTGTACTGGTCGGTCACAGCCTCGGCTACCTCAGTCCCGCCACCGTCGAAACCCATGCCGAGATGGCCTACCTGTCATCTCTCAACAACCCTGTCCGTCAAACAGGGGTCAACTCAGTTCGATCTTCCGTAAGTTCGACGGAGTGACAGTGACTCCATCGGCTAACAGGCCTGTCGCCCGGTTGCGGCAGATCGGCGCAGGTGTGTGGATCCTCGCGGCTGTACTGGCGAGCGTCGGCTCTTTCATGCCGTTACTCGAACAGGGCAGAGGCAGGTCGCGCCCAACGGTCGCACTGACCTTGTGGGGCATCGGCGGCAACGACAGCCCCATCGATGTCTTTCCTCCGATGGGGATTCCCGTGGTGTTCAGCGCCGTCGTGCTGGTGGTCGCGGCACTGTTGGGGCTGGCGTCGACAGGGCAATCCCCAGCGTCCGGGGCGGTGCTGGCGACCAGGCTGATCGGGACGGGTGGCGCCGGTTTGCTCGTCGGTTCGCTCGCTCAGGTCTTTCTTGTCCACGTGGTGGCCAAAGGGCCGTTTGGTGAGGATCCACAGTTCGTGGACGCTGGTTATGGGTCGTCGATCGGCGTCGGCGTTTGGGTGCTGATGGTGTCCGGCCTGCTCGCCATCGCGGCCGTGATCCTGATGCTCGTGCCGATGATGGCCAAGCGAAGTGAGGAACTGGCGACACCAGCGATGGGCATCCCCGTGGTCAGGGTTCTCGAACCCGTGTACGACGAGCAACCAGCCACGGAAGCCGAGCAACGGCCTACGGACCCAACGCAGTAGACCATCGCGCTCGACCGACGACGTGGAACGGTGCGGTCGCATCCAACGTGGTCGCCTCTGTGGGAAGTCCAGCGTCCAACCCCCGTGGCTGCTGATCTTCGTGAGCGAACAGTATGCCGCGATGGGTTGTGGTCGTGGATGCCTAGGCGCCGTTGCGCCTCTGGTAGACGAGGCGGGCGATGGGTACGGCGGTGCGGATGATCAGTGGCCCGGTGACAGCGAGAACGAGGACGTAGGCGGCTGCGAGTGGGCCGAGGTCGGGGTGTACACCGGCGGTGACGGCCAGCCCGGCGATGACGATGTTGAACTCGCCTCGGGGAATCAGTGCGGCGCCGGTGCGGACGCGCCCGATCGGTCCGATCTTGGCGCGGTGGGCGGCGAACCAGCCGGTGGCGAATTTGGTGATGATGCCGACGGCGGCGAGGAGCAGGGCGATGCCCGCGACTGGAGGAAGGTCCGCCGGATTGGTGCGTAGGCCGAAGAAGACGAAGAACACCGCGGCGAACAGATCACGGAGCGGGGCGATCAGCGTGTGGGCGGTGTGGGCGAGCGGACCGGAGAGGGCGACGCCGACGAGGAAGGCGCCGACAGCGGCGGAGACCTGCAGGTGCTGGGCCACGCCCGCGAGGAGCAGGGTCACTCCGAGAACCTTGAGCAGGACCACTTCCTCGCTGGGGCTGGCCAGGAACGACTCCACTCGGCGGCCGAAGCGCAGCGCGATGATCAATACGACGGTCACGGTCACGGCGGCCACAGCGATGGTGACGGCGACGTCGAGAGGTCCGGTACCGGCCAGCAGGGCGGCGAGGACCGGCAGGTACGCGATCATGGCAAGGTCTTCCAAAACCAGCAGGGACAACACGATCGGAGTCTCACGATTGCCGAGCCAGCCCAGGTCACTGAGAACTTTCGCGGTGATGCCCGAGGAGGTGACATAGGTGACCCCGCCCAGGACAATGGCGGCTGTCGGTCCCCAGCCGAGCAAGAACCCGATCGCCACTCCTGGTGCCGCGTTGAGCACCAGGTCCAGGAGCCCCACCGGGGCGGAGTGGCGCAAGGTGGTGACCAGTTCGCTGGCGGTGTACTCCAGACCCAGTGAGAACAGCAGCAGGATCACGCCGATCTCAGCACCTGCGGAGACGAAGTCCTCACTGGTCGCGAGCGGAACGAGCCCGCCCTGGCCGAATGCCAGACCCGCCAGCAGGTACAGCGGGATGGGCGAGAGTCCAAGCCTGACCGAGAGCGCGCCCAGCAGTCCCAGCGCGAGGATGATCGCGCCCAGTTCCACCAGCAGCAGTGAGCTCCCGTGCATCGCCGATCAACCGTCGTTCAGGATCTCGGTCACCGCCGTTGTTCCATCGGCGGTGCCGACAACCACCACGATGTCACCCTCGTGGAACAGGAAATCCGGCCGTGGACTGGCTATCACGCCGCCTGCGCGGACGACCGCGACGATCGACGCGCCGGTCCGGGACCGCGCCTGGGTCTCACCGAGAGTCCGCCCGTCGAACGGGGACCCAGCGGTGATGGCGATCTGTTCTGACGTCAGTCCTTCCACCTGTCGGCCCAGTTCGGCCAGTCGCTCCTCCACTCGGCTGGTGCCCAGTAAGTCGGCCAGGCCGTTGGCCTCTTCCCGGGTCAGTGACAGGGTCTCGGTGGGAGTGTCGGGATCGTTGCGTCCGTAGACGACCAGATCGCGGCGGCCGGATCGGTGCGAGATCACCGCTACCTGGCGCCCGCGTTCGCTGGTGAACGTGTGACGTAGCCCGATGCCTGGAAGCGTGGTCCGCTCGACATCCACGTCGATACTCCCTTGGCCGCTGATTCCGTTGGCATCGGAAGCGTAGCCAGCAACACCCAGGGGTGTCAGATCGTGGCCGCCATCCCGTGGCGTGCGAGCTTGTCCGAACTATGCGTTGGCGCGGATGAACCTGCGATACAGCGGCCACACGAGTACAGCGTGGTAGGCGGCGCCGCCGAGGAGGTAGGGCCACCAGGTGGCGCCGTCGCTCAAGGCCAGGAACGCCTGGGCGGGCCAGTAGGTGGGCAGTATGCCGAAGGCCAGCTGCCAGTCGGAGTCGATGAACGCGGGCAGCAGCGGTAGTCCGGCGACGACGATGCCGAGGGCGCGGATGGCCGCGACTCCTTCGACCTTGTTCTTGGCGGCTGCCAGGATGGTCAGTGCGATCACGACTGCGGACAGGCCGGTCAGCGCGCCTATCGGAACCAGACCAAGCACTAGGCGAAGGGGCTGGAGACCGCTGGCGGTGATGGTGCCGACGACGTAGAGCGTCGTGAGTGCGACCGCGATGATGGCGCGGTAGTGGATGTAGCGGCTCAGGGATGCCGGGGTGATGCGTACGGCGGCCAGGGTGTGGTTGTCGCGTTCTTCCAGTACGACGAGTGCGGTGACGCCGCCGACGATGATCGCGCTGGTGAGCAGCAGAAAACCGACGAGGATCAGTGGGTGGTACGGGGTGAGGTCGAACTGGTGGTCTTCGGCGAGCATGCGGGTCACCGGTGGGGTGCCGAAGCGTACTGCGGCGATCCAGACGAGTGGTGCCAGGACCATGCCCGCCAGTAGGGAGTCGCGGCCGACGCCGCGCAGGTCGTTGCGGCCGAACGCGGCGAACGCGTGTGCCATGTCAGGCTCCTCCGGTCTTGGCGATGAGGTACTTGGTGAACATGCGTTTGGCCAGCAGCCACATTCCCGCTGCGAACAGAACCGGGTACAGCGCTCCATAGGCGTACTGCCATGCGGAGAGGGTCTTCTGGTCGAAGGCGGCGCCGAGGTACAGCAGCGGTCCGTGGGTGGGAACGAGGTAGAGCCAGGGTGTTTCCCACAGACCCGAGTAGTGCAGGATCGGCAGGTTGAACACCGCGATCGGGACAACCGCGGGCATGAACCAGTCGCTGACGGATGTGAAGGGCAGCGCGGAGAGGAATCCGAGCAGGAGCATCAGCACCGTGCCCAGCGTCGCGCCAAGGATGAGCAGGAGCAAGTCGTAGTGCACGCCGTGGGTCGTGGTGGCCACGAATACTGCCAGCAGTACCGACAGTGTGGTCAGGGTGAGCACTTTGGACGCCAGGTATTCATGGAAGCGCAACGGCGTCGCGACGAGGGCGTCGAGGGTACGTTCGCCTTTCTCGAAGAAGGCCGCTGCGGCGGCGAAGAAGAACCCGACGATCATCAGGTCGCCGAGGATCACGTATGGTTCGGCTGTCGAGCGTAGATCGCTCGGCATCGGCAGCAGCAGGGCGAGCCAGAGCACGCCCGAGAAGACGGCGGCGTGCAGGAATTTGTAGCGGTGCTGCAGGGTGAGTTCCAGTCGGAGCGCCGTAGTCAGTCTGCTCATGCCAGGCTCCGGCCGGTGGCTTCGACGAAGACGTCGTCGAGGGTGGCTTCTTTGCTGTGCATGGTTTCCACGTGTTCGGTGCGCAGCAGGTGCAGGAAATCGGGGTTGTCGGCGAGTCCGTCGAGCGGGAAGTCCTTGCCCACCAGTGTGTCGGCGCTGGTGCGGTACTCGACGTGGACCTGTCGCCGACTGCGGGCGACCTTCAGCTCGCGTGGCGGGCCGAGTACCACGATACTGCCGTCGACCACGAACGCGACCCGGTCGCAGAGCTGGTCGGCGGTGGCCATGTCGTGTGTGGTCAGGAAGATCGTCTTGCCGCGGGCTTTCTCGCGCAGCACGATGTCTTTGACCTTGCGTGCGTTGACGGGGTCGAGACCGGACGTGGGCTCGTCGAGGAACAACAGGTCCGGGTCGTGGAGTAGGGCTCGGATGAACATCAGGCGCATCTGCATTCCCTTGGAGAACTTGCCGACGCGCGTGTGGGCGTCCTCGGCGAGCCCGACGGAGTCAAGCAGCACCATCGGGTCCGCAGTGGTCTTGTCGTAGAGCGATGCGAAGAACTCCAGGTTCTCCACGGCAGTGAGTTTCTGGTAGTGGTTGGGCAGTTCGAACGACACGCCGACGCGCTGGTAGTAGTCCTGTCCCCAGTCGGCGGGATCTTTGCCCCAGACCGACACCGTGCCGCCGTGCCCGGTCAGCAGGCCGATGAGGATCTTCTGGGTGGTCGACTTCCCCGCGCCGCTCGGGCCGAGGAAGCCGAAGATCTCGCCCTTGCCGACGGTGAGGTCCATGCCGCGCACGGCGGGTTCGGCACCGCCGGGGTAGGTGAAGGTGAGGTTGTCGACCTCGATGACGGTCATGATCTTAATGTACTGAGTTTTCGCAGTTTTGCGAAGATTCGATATTGTTAAGATCTCGTCAGGATTCGGGGCGGCGGCTCCCGCTGACCGCGACTCATGCGGGCACGACGGTGTTCAGGACGCCGGTGGTCCGTCGAGATCCCAGTCGAGCGCGGCGTGGAGTCGCTTGTCGACGACCGAGGACATGGTGGTCATGAATGTGGCGGTGATGTGATTATCGTCCATGTACACGCGGACGTTGCCGATGACAGGCGGGCAGAGTTCGTCGGTGCAGAAGTAGTCGCTGAAGTCCAGAAAGGACACATTCGACGGTACGGTGGCAGTTCTGGCGTATGACGGCACGTCGGGGATGATGTCGCCCCTGAGCATGTTGCATTGTGGCGCGGTCGGCCCATGTGTGTTCGCGCAGACAGACGGGGAGTAGCTAAAGCGTGGGTTGTCCCGGATGGCCACTGTCGGGATACCGGCTTGTTCGAGTGCGCGCCATTGTTCGACGAACCCGGTTGGTGTCTCCTCGGTGAGCCCGACGCGGACGTTGCGGCTGGCCGTGGTGATCACGGCGTCCGGTTTGAGGTCGTTGATTTCTTTCGTGGCGGCCGCGTTCCAGTCCCTGCACATGGCGTCACCAGGAAGCGAGTCGGAGTTCGTGGAGAACGGACATGATCCTCGGGTCATGGCGATGAGCTGCCAGTTGCGATTCCGCGCGACGGGCGCGAGCGCGCCGACGTACTGCCCTGCGTGCGAATCGCCGACCAGTAGGAGGCGACGAGCCGGTGCGCCGTTTGGTACCGAGGAGCAGACGTTGAGTTCTCTGTGGTGCTGTGATGTGTAGCAGGTGGTCGGGGTCATGGTCGCCCAGTCGGTCGGGAGGGCCACCAATGGAGGCACCAACGGTGGATCAGCGGCACCCCAGTACTCGAAGCCCGCTGTCCGCGCCACGGCGCCGGGATGGTCCGGGTCGTCGAACGAGACCGCGTACGCCGAGGCTTTGTGGACGCTGACCGCTTGCCACGCGAGCGCGGCCGTCATGATCGGGACCATGACGGCCACACCGAAGCGGTAGGCACCCCAGCGGTTACGTTCTCCGACCCGCGAGCGCCGGACAGGTTCTTCCACGAAGTGATAGGTCAGGACGGACAACAGCAGCGACAGGGCGATCACGCCAAGACCACCGAGCAGCCCGAGCTGTGTGCGGTCTCGGACAACCAGGTAGAGCACCAGGACCGGCCAGTGCCAGAGATACAAGCTGTAGCTGAGATTGCCGAGATATCGCATCGGCCGTGCCGCGAGAAGGCGGTCGGCGCCGAGCGGGCTCCCGGTCCGGCCCGCGAGCAGGATCAGTGCCGCGGCGGTGATCGGCCACAGCGCCAGGTACCCGGGGAACGAACTGCCGACCTGCACCACGATCCCGCAGGAGATCAAACCGATGACACCGGCCCATCCCACGGCGATTCGCAGCCATCGCGGCAATTCGACCGAGCTGATTCCCCATGCCAGCATCCCTCCGGCCGAGAACTCCCACACCCGCGTCAGGGAATGGAAATAGGCCAGTGGCTGGTTGGTCCCGGTGAGCCAGACAGACCACAGCAGCGATGCCACGAACAACGCGAGCAGGGCGATGAACAGCGCGGGGCGCAGGCGTTGACCTGAGAGCCGCGCTATGACGACGACGAGCCCGACCAGCATCGGCCAGACGAGGTAGAACTGCCCCTGGATCGAGAGGGACCAGAAATGCTGTACGACACTCGCTGTCTGGTTCTGTGCGTAGTAGTCGACGGAATCGGTCGCCAGCTGCCAGTTCTCCAGGTACAGGGCCGAGGCGACGATCTCCCGGATGGTCTGGAACCACCTGTTCTCCGGCAGGAAGGCGACGCTGGCCGCCATGACCACCGCGAGCACCGCCAGCGCGGCAGGAAACAAACGTTTGATCAGCCGCCCCCAGAACGCCCGCACGTTCAGCGCGCCGCGCTCGACGGACCGGACCAGCTGACCCGTCACCAGGAAACCGGAAATCAGGAAGAACACGTCCACACCGCCGGACACCCGGCCAAGCCAGACGTGATAGACGACCACGAGCATCGCGGCCAGCGCGCGCAATCCCTGCAGTTCAGGACGGTAGCGGTGGCGCTCGACCGGAGCAGACACCTCGGGAGTCGACGCACCCGGCAGCAGCCGATCGGCTCGCGGGGACGATGTCATCCAAGGCTCCTCGGTCGGTCCAGGTCGTCATGATTCACTGCATTGCCGACCAGGCTTCCCGGCGCACCGCGCGTAAAGATGCCGCAAACAGGAACCATAAGCAAATCGGGTAGTAGTCGCGCGGACCGGCGCGGTCACAGCAGCACAAGCAGGCAGACCACACCGAGTAGCAGCGTGCCCCACCACACCATCAGGTGCGTCGACCACGGTGCGGCGATCGGGCCGTGGGGCCGGAGGGCCGTGCTGACGGCCGCCCGCAGACGCCTGGCACCGCTGCCGACAGGCGTGCTGATCTGGCCTCTCAGGCGGGTGGCGGTGCGTGCTGTCGCCATCCACGCCGACGGCAGAGCCCTGCGGTAGACCACGTCGAAGTCCAGGTTCACCGACCGGATCTCCGGCGGATAGCGACCGGTGCGGATCAGCACCGTGAACGCGAGCGAAGCGAGCAAGAGCAGCTGCAACTGGTTGATGACATGGGGAGTCGTGAAAAGCTCGTAGTCCATGCCGTAGGGCAGCAACTCGTACAGCAGCGCCGGTGCGACGCCGATGATCAGGCAGACAACGGCCGCCATCGCCATGGCAAGGCGCATGTTCAGTGGGGCCTCGGCTACCCGGTGCCCGCGGTCGTGGGCGAAGAACGTGAAGTACGGGATCTTGATTCCGGCGTGGTGGAACACTCCTGCCGAGGCGAACAACAGGACCAGCCAGATCAGCAGATGGTGTTCCCGTGCCACGGACTCCATGATCAGCGACTTTGTGGCGAAGCCGGAGAACAGCGGGAAGGCGGAGATGGACGCGGCGCCGATCATGCACAAGGCCGTCGTCTGTGGCATGGATTTGTACAGTCCGCCCAGTTCCGAGCCCTTGGTCGTCCCTGTCCGCAGGAGCACGGCGCCCATGCTCATGAACAGCAGGCCTTTGAAGATCATGTCCGCGACCGCGTGCGCGGCCGCGCCGTTGATCCCGAACGTGCCGCCGATACCGACCCCGACCACCATGAAGCCGAGTTGGTTGATCATGCTGTACGCGAGCACCCGGCGGAGGTCGTTCTCGATGACGGCGTAGAAGATCGGGAAGCACGTCATGGCCGCGCCGACCCAGATGAGCATCTCGGTGCCCGCGTAGCCACGGGCAAGCGTGTACACCGCGAACTTCGTGGTGAACGCCGACAGCGCCACCGCGCCGACGATGGTGGCCTCCGGGTAGGTGTCCTGCAGCCATGCGTGCAGTACGGGGAAGGCGCATTTGATGCCGATCGCGGCCAGGATCAGCGGGCCGCCCGGCCCGTCGACGCCGATGTGCCCGAAATCCAGTCCAGCGCCCGCGGCCACCCGCTGCCCGATTCCAGCGAGCATGAGCAGCCCCGAGATGATCTGGGCCACGAGATACCGGATTCCCGCGCGGTAACTGCGTTCGGTGCGTCCGGCCCAGATCAGGAACACTGATGACAGCCCGGCGAGCTCCCAGAACACGAACAGTGTCACGAGGTCACCGGCGAGTGTGCCGCCCACCGCGGTGGCCGCGTAGACCAGGATCGCCACCTGCTGCAACGGTTTCCGTAGATGTAGCGCGTACACCACGCACAGCAGTGCTGCGACCAGGAAGCCGGTGGCGAACACTCGTGACAGCGCGTCGACGCGGAGCGGGGTCAGTTCCAGGCCGAACATCTCGAACGTGAAGCCAGTGCCTTCCGGCAGGAGCCACAACACGACCAGAGCCGCGATCGGGGCCAGGACCATCAGCGTCGCGCGCGCCCAGCCACGCAGCAGCGGCACACCGGCTGCGGCGACGATCATCAACAGTGCGGGGCTATTGGTCATCGCAGTCGCTTTCCGGCCGCTCGTAGTAGCTCTCGTCGCGGCGCAGGAACCGGCGCAGCCACTTCGCCGACAACACCAATCCCACACTGCCGATGAATCCATACACGGGGTAGAACCCGAACCAGCCTTCGACGCCGAAATGCGGGTGCTTGCCGTACAGCAGGTCCGCGACGAGCGCCAGTCCGCACAGCGCTGCAAGGCCGTACACGACACGGGTCACGTTGCGCGGCTCGTCGAGCCAGCGTGGTTTGTCGTCGGTCATGGCGACTCCAAAGTCCCGGAGAATGGTGCGATCACGGCCTCGGCGCCGAAGAACAGGGCGATCGATATGATCGCGGTCAGGATCAACGGTCCGACGAGAGCAGGTGCCGCCTCGCCGTGGGTCGGGGGCATGGGCGGTGGGCGGAAGAACGCGCGTACCGGTATCGGTATCAGGTAGGCCACCGACAACAACGAGCCGACCAGCAGGACGACCGTCATCACGGCCTGTTCGGCCTCGATGGTCCCGAGCAACAGCAACCATTTGCTCCACATACCGCCGAGCGGAGGCAGCCCGATGATCGAGATCGAGGCGATCAGGAAGGCGGCGAACGTCCACGGCATCGCCCGACCCAGCCCGTCGAGTTCGCTGACCTTCGATTTCCTCGCCGTGACGTAGATCGCGCCCGCGCACATGAACAGCGTGATCTTGGCCGCGGCGTGCGTGACCATGTGCAGTGCGCCGCCGGTGACCGCGACGGTCTGGGCGAGTGTCACCGCGAGCACGATGTATGCGAGCTGACTGACAGTCGAGTAGGCAAGCCGCCGTTTGAGGTTGTCACTGCACACCGCGATCACCGCTGCGGCGAGCAGGGTGAACGCCGCGACCCACATCATCGGCCGTGCGGCCCCGCTGTCGCGTAGTGTGTCCAGTCCGAAGATGCCGACGGATACCTTCAGCACCGTGAACACCCCTGCTTTGACCACGGCGACCGCGTGCAGGAGAGCCGAGACAGGCGTCGGGGCCACCATGGCCGCGGGCAGCCACCGGTGCACGGGCATCAGAGCCGCCTTGCCGACGCCGAACAGGTAGAGCGCGAAAAGCGCGGTCAGCAACCCGGATCCGGTCTGTTCGGACAGCAGCCCGCCAGGCTGGAAGTCGGTGCCGCCGGTCAGCGTCCACGTCCACACGATCGCCGGAAGCAGCAGTCCGATCGAGGTCGCCAACAGCAGCACCAGGTAGGTCCGGCCACCACGTCGTGCGTTCGTGCCGCCCTTGTGGACGACGAGCGGCCACGTGGCCAGTGTCATGATCTCGTAGCCGATGAACAAGGTGATCAGGTTGGCGGAAAAGGCGATCCACATCGCGGCGGCGATCGTCAACGCGAAGAAGAAGTAGAAGCGGGTCTGGTGGTTCTCACCGTCGGCACGGAGGTAGCCGATCGCGAACACGGTGGTCACCGGCCAGAGCACCGCGGCCAGGGAGGCGAACAACAAACCGAGCGGCTCGACCGCGAACTCCAGCGACACGCCAGGCAGCCACGTCCACAGTTCGAACCTCGTGCCGCTGCCCACCACCGGCCAGAGCGACAGGACCAGTGCCGCCACCGCGACACCCGTGATCAGGGATGCCGCTTCGCGGACATTCGGCCGACGCCGCGCCAGCAGCACGGCCAGCGCACCCAGCAACGGCAGGGCCACCGCGAACGGCACGACAATGGCCTGGTTCGACGAGATCCAGCCGGGCAGGTTACCCACCTCCCGGGAGCAATGCCGATGCCGCGAGGTCGGCGAGGCGAGCGGGTAGCGACGCGTCCACTCCGAAATAGACGGACAGCAGGACCAGCGACCACACGGCCGCGATCATCGACGCCGGTGGTTTCACTGGTTGCGTCTGTCCGGTGGGTTCGCGGAACCAGGCGATTTCCACCAGCCGCCCGACATAGACCAGCGCGAGCACGGAGCTGGCAAGCATGGCCACGAGCACCGGCCAGGCGCCGTGCTCGATCAGCGCCGCGACCAGTGCCCATTTGCTGACGAACCCGGCTGTCGGAGGCACGCCGATCAGGCCGAGTCCGGCCACCACCACGGCGCCGAACGTCCAGGGCATGCGGCGGCCGAGCCCGGCGAGATCTGTCAGTTTCGTCGAGCCGAGGCGGAGCAGCAACACACCCGCCGCACCGAACAACGCCGCCTTGATCACCGCGTGGTTGATGATGTGCAGGTACGCCGCCGACACTCCGGCCGCCGTGCCGAGCGACAGGCCCGCCGCGATGTACCCGAGCTGCGCGACGCTCGACCATGCCAGCAGGTAGCGCATGTCGTTCTGGAAACACGCGACGGCGGACGCGGTCAGCATCGCCAGGACGGCCAGCAGCAGGCCGATCCGGTCGACCGGCATCATGACGAACACCAGAGACGTGCCGAACACGGTGAAGACGAACCGGCAGAACAGGTAGACCGCGACTTTGGTGCTCGTGGCCGACAGGAACATGGCCACAGCAGAGGGAGCCTCCGAGTACGCCGCCGGAAGCCAGGCGTGCAGCGGGAACACCGCCATCTTGATCGCGAGACCGACGAACACGAACACCACCGCGGCGTACAGCGCACGATTTCCGTGCACCTGGGCCAGCCGCTCGGCGAGGTCGGCCATGTTGAGGCTACCGGTCACGGCGTACGCCATCCCGATGCCGATCAGGACGAACACCGCGCCGACACTGCCGATCACCAAGTACCGGAAGGCCGCCAGCAGGGCCCGCCGCTGCCTCCCCAGGGCGATCAACGCATAGGATGACAAGGACGTGATTTCCAGGAACACGAAAGCGTTGAACGCGTCGCCCGTGGCCGCGATACCCAGCATGCCCGTCAACGCGAGACACATGCACGTGTACAGCAGCGGGATTCGGCGAGGATCGACCTCGGCGGCGACGCTGCGTCGACTGTAGACGGCGACCACCACCGCGACGGCCGACACGAGCAATTGTATCGGGACGGTGGAACCGTTGATCACGAACTCGATTCCGACCGGCGCGGGCCAACCACCCATCGCGTAACGCAATACTCGACCGTCGGCTACCTGCATGGCCAAGAGCACCGCGTTCGTCAACGCGCCGAGCGCGGCCAGTAGGAACAAGGACCACGCCACGGAGCGGGACCGCGACAGCGCGCAGAGCGGAGCGCTCAGCATCGGCACCAGCACCTGCAAAACCGGAAGATGCGCTGTCACGGTGCGACGCCGCCGGGGTCCGCGGTGTCTTCGGCGACCACGTCGTCTTCCTCGACTGTTCCATAGGACTCGAAGATGCGGACTGCCAGCGCGAGCCCGACCGCCAGGGTCGCCACACCCACCACGATCGCGGTCAGGATCAACACCTGCGGCAGGGGATGGGAGTAGGTCCGGGGTTCCTCGGTGATGATGGGGGCCGTGCCGCCTTCGACCTTGCCGAGACTGATGAAGAACAGGAACACCGCCACCTGGAACAAGCTCAGGCCGATCAGCTTCTTCACCAGGTTGCCGTGACTGATGACGATGTAGAGCCCGATCATCATCAGGCCGACGACCAGCCAGTAGACGTAGTGTGTTGTGATCACCGACGCACCGCCCGCCCGGCGAAGCCGGAGAAGATCGAGATCATCACCGCGGCGACGGTGACCCCGATCGCGGTCTCGACCAGCAGGATCCCCATGTGCTGCCCCGCTGCGGGGTTCTCCGGCCGGAGGGTGTCGTAGTCCAGGAACGAACCACCGAGCAGGATGTTCACCACCCCGAGCCCCGCGTACAGCAGCCCTCCTGCGGGGATCAGCGTCCACAGCACTCGTTGCGGCAGGATCCTCTGTGCCCGGTCCAGGCCGAACACCAAGCCGTACAACACGAATCCCGCCGCGAAGATCACACCTGCCTGAAAACCACCACCAGGACCGAAGTCGCCGTGGAACAGCACGTACAACGCGAACAGCAAGATGAACGGCAGCAACGCGGCACTGACGACACGCAGCACCGGGTAGTCCGAAAGAGACAGTTGGCTGTGTCCGGCGCCGTCCTTGGGCTCGGCGAACGGGCCGAGCAGGAGCAGCACGGCGGCTCCGGCGGCGAACACCACCAGCAGTTCGCCCAGTGTGTCGAGTCCGCGGTAGCTCGCGAGCACAGCGGTCACCGTGTTGGGGATACCGATGTCCTCTTGCGACTGACTCAGGTAGGCGTCGGTGACGGGGTGGTTGCGCACAGGCGTGTCGGCGGAACCGAACGATGGCAAGTCCAGGCTCGCGTACACGAGAGTGCCGCCGGTCAGAAGCACTGCCAGCAGACCCGGCACGCGCCGTCGGGTGGGGGTGACCGCTTCCCTCGATCGGGTCAGCGCGAGTACCCCGAGCAGCAGGACGGTGCTGATGCCGACACCGACCGCGGCCTCGGTCAAGGCCACGTCCACCGCGTCCAGCAGCACGAACAGGCAGGCCGTGACCAGGCTGGACAGCGCGGCCAGCATGGTGGCCTCGTACAGGGTGCGCATTCGCGCGATGACGAGCGCCGTCGCAGTGAGAACCCCGAACAGCACGACGTTGATCAGCAGGAGAGTCATCAGCGGCGCCGATCGCCTTCTCGCCAGACCTGCACACCGTCCCTGCGCGCGGCCTGAGCCAGGACGTGTGTCGCGGTCGGCGCCGTCACGATCAACGTGAACAGGATGATGAGCAATCGGATCGCTGTCTCCCAGTCCGGCGCTCGCGGCAACAGGCCGAGCAGGATCAACCCGGCGCCTGCGGACTCGGTGATACCCGCGGCGTGGATGCGTGTGAAGAAGTCCGGCAGACGGAGCACACCAACCGCACCGGTGAGCACGAACAGCGCCCCTGCGGCCAACAGCAGCCCGCTGATGATGTCGACGATCATGTCCGTTCGCCCCTCTCGCTGTCCTCGCCCAAGTCGTCGGTATGGGTCAGGCGAAGTACGGCGACCAACGCGACGAAGTTGACCAAGGCGTACAGCAGCCCGATATCCAGGAAGTCCGGTCGTCCGAAAAGGAACCCGGCGACCGCGACGAACAGGACGGTCTTGGTGCCGAACATGTTGATCGCCAGGATGCGGTTGTACCGGCCAGGTCCGGCGAACGCGCGGACAAGCGCCAGAACCATGGCCACGACAACGGCCGCCATCACCGCGATGATCACTCGCGCGTCTCCAGCCGCCGTACCCGCTCGCGCATGTCGCCGGTGTGCAAGGCTTTGATGGTCTCAGTCGAGAGGCCGTGCACCTCGATCTCCTGGTCGCCCACGTCCATGGTCAACGTGCCCGGCGTCAGGGTGATCGAGTTGGCATACACGACCTGTGACACCGCGGTCATCTCCTGCGTGGGCATGGTCGCGACCACGGGGCGTACGACGGGGCGCCAGGCCCACACCGTCCGCGCCAGGGAGAACGAGGACACCAGGATCTCCTTACCGAGCCACAGCAGGTACAGCGGCAGACGTGCCGAGGCAGCCCAGGTGACGGCGTTCGGCCCGCCAAGCCCTGCCCGCCAAGAGATCCAGCCGACCAGCGCGACCGACACCACGCCGAGGACGAGGAACAACGGCGTGTAATGGCCTGACAGCAGCAGCCAGAACAGCGCCAGGATTGGCATCGTGTGCGAGAACCACCGCATGGCGCCGCGTCCTTTCCGCCGGTTGGGTGTCGTGCTGGATCCGGTGTCAGTTCTGGCCATCGCCGTTCGGCCAGTCGAGCAGGCGGGCGCCGAGCACCGCCACCTGCAAGGCGAAGGCCTGCACCGGGTCGTCGACGCTGTGACCGGTGAGCTCTTTGACCCTCTTGAGTCGGTAGGTCACCGTCCGGACACTCACGTGCAGTCGCTGCGCGGTAGCCGTCGCCACCCCACCGGTGGAAAAATAAGCAAGCAGGGTCTCCAACAGCGGCCCTTGCCCCATCCTGGTCTGGCGCAAGGGCTCGAGCACCTCGTTGACGAGTTCGGACAACGCCGCGCTATCCCGCCGCAACACCTGGTACACGAGCAGATCGCGGCTGCGCAGAATCCGTTCCGGAAGGCTGAGGCGTGTGCCGATGTCCAGCGCGTTGCGGGCCTGTTCGAAAGAGCGCACGGCTCCGCCCGGACCGGACTGAGGTTGTCCCACACCGACTCGCCAGGACGCGTCCGGCCCCAGCGTGTGGGTCAGGTGACGAACGAACTCTTCGGGCACCGACATGAGGTGGTGCGGGGCCAGGCACACCAGCAGTCCGTCTTTCGTGCTGACCAGGACGTCGCGTGGGCCGAACCTGAAACGCAGTTCGTTCTCCACCTGCCGCGCAACCGCGCCACCGTCCACGAACGCGGTCTGGCCACTGGCCGCCGCGACGACGTGAGTACCGGCCAGTTGCAGGCCGTAGCGCTCGGCTCTTTCCGCCAGATGCCCGAGCCCACGTCCGTCGAGCAGGTCGTCGATGAATTCCCGGCGCAGCGACTCCTCTCTGCGCACGGTCCATCGCTGTACCTCTTCGTATCCATCGGTCAACGTCATGACCACCGTGTCCGCGGTGCGGAAGACAGACTCACCCAAGGCACCTGGTTCCTGCCGTGGCGACGTCCCGCAAACGCCGGGCAGCACAGGCCACGCCAGCCACGTGGCGCTGAGGTAGAGGTTGATCATCGCCCGCATGGCCACACCGCGCTCGGCCGCCCTCGCGCCGATGTCCCGCCACCGCCGCAGTTCCTCGATGCGCGGACGCCTTCCGCTCAGGCTGATCTCGATGAGGCTCTCGAGGTATCCGTCCAGCAGTTCCGCGGGCGCCCCCGCGGACGAACTGGCCTTCACCGTGATGGCGGCGACATCCTCATCGGAGAGGGGCATGTCGCCACGTCGATCAGGGAACGCGACAAGATTCATCCGGGCCTGCCTTCCACGGCGGCCACCAGGGCCTTGAGTAGCCCGTTGGCGGTGACCATGCCGAGCATGCTGTCCGCGTCCCGCTCGACCAGGACCACCGAGCAGCCCAGTCTCGCCATCATTTCGGCCAGTTCGACCAAGGTGGCCTGCCGCCGGGCCACCGGTATCCGACCAGCGAGGCCACCGATGACCTCATGAATGGAAAGTCCCATGAGTCGTGCGGCGATCAGATCACCGTGTTCCTCGCCGTAAAGGCGGGCGAGGCACGGCTCGTCGCGTACGTAGTTGGGCAGGACCGCACGAAGCAGATCCACCGACGAGACTCCCGTGACAGCTCTGCCGTGGTCGTCAGTCACAAGAAGACCAGGCAAACCCTCTCGCAACATCATTCGGACAGCCGGCAGGACAGCATCGTCCAGTCTCGCGGTGGGGAAGGTCTCGACCACGTCAGCGGCACGCATGGCTCTCCCTCCCCGAGGCGTGTCCTCGTGGCGGTGAACCCCGGACGTTGATTGTCCGTTATGCGTAGCTCCAGGCCAACGGCTCACACCCCTAACCAACCATCCCTGGACCTTGCCGACCGTCGGCAACTTTGCCGGTGACAGGCCATCGCGGGAAAGGCAACAACAAAATCTGTTTCACCCGAAAGTAGGAACGGTTGAGGTGGCGGTGCCCGGCCGTGCGTGTCACGGGAGGCCAGGAGCGGCCTTGCCGCTCTTGCCGGTGCCCGGCAACCAAGTCCGGCGGAATCTCGGCCCTGTCGACCCTGTCGAGGTTCCCGGGTTCGGGGGATCATTGGCTCGACTCGCTGGACAGTCAGAGGTGAGATCGCCATGTTGAACCGGTCTGAGCAGCGCCGCCTGCGGGCGTTGGAGCGCTCGCTGGAGCACGACGATCCCGAACTGGCGCAGCGACTGCGCAACGCCGAGTGGAAACGACCGTCCCAGCGGGTCAACCGCCATCTGGCGATGGTGACTGGTGGCGGACTCGTCGTGGCCTTGTTCGGACTGGTACTGGGCGCGCCGATCTTCCTGCTGGGTTTGGCGGTGGCCGTCGGCGGCTTCTGGTCGCGCCTGATGTTGAACTGGGGCGGTGAGCCTGGTGATCGGAATGGCGGTGACGGATCGGGCCGCCTCGGATGACCGCCCGGACGGGCACCGTCGAGTACTGGTCCGTTAGGTGTGCCGGGAAGTCTGGTCGGCGTCGAGTAATTCGCTGCCGATCGGAAGGGCACCATGCCGGTACCCGCTGTCCACATGGACGGACTGGCCAAGCACTACGGTCATACGGTCGCGGTTGAGGGCGTGTCGTTGACGATCGAACCCGGCGAGGTCTTCGGCTTCCTCGGGCCGAACGGTGCGGGCAAGTCCACGACCATCCGGATGATGCTCGGCCTGGCTCTCGGCGTACTGGGGTATTCGCGAAGAGACGCAGTAGCCAGCTAGGTGTTGCCGCGCACTACGGGCGGGTTGTCGGATGGCTGATCACCGGTGTTCTGTCCGGGCGCGAAGTTGGCTTCTCGGATTAAGCACCGTGGCCGCCGACGAACCGCATTGTGGGTGTCAATCGCTGTATTTGGCCAAGAAGGCGTCCACGGCGTGGGTGCTGATTCGGTCACGTTGTTCGTCGCTGAGACCGCTCGCCTCGATGGTGAACATGCCACGGTCGAGGGCGCGGCCGACGACGAGGCTGGCGAAATGATCGGCTGCGATGTCCGCGTCGGGCACGCGGAGCACGCCCCGCTGGTCCAGGTCGGCGAACCCGGCGGCAAGGGCGCGGAGGGTGAGTGCCGGTGCGCGGTCGTAGTAGTCGCGGGCCAGGTCGGGAAACTGGTGCGCTTCGCCGAGGACCAGTCGGCGCAGCGCGAGCAGGAGCGGGTCGGTCACCGCGACGAGGTAGCGGTGGGCGAGGGCGAGGAGCGCCGGGCTGACGTCACGGGGGGTGGTGATCTCGGCGAACGTCGCCGGTAGCTGTTCGGCGAAACGTTCCGCGGTCGCGGTTACCCCGAGGATGATCTCCCGGAAGAGTGCTTCCTTTCCGCCGAAGTGGTTGTAGATCGTCTGCTTCGAGACCGACGCGGTCCTGGCGATCTGTCCGGTGCTGGTGTCCTGGTAGCCGTGCTGCAGGAACAGTGTCGTGGCGGCTTCGGCGATCGCTGTGCGCGTGCGGGTCCAGGCTTCCTCCGCTGCTGGCTGAGCTGTGCCACCGTTTCGGTTGCCCGGCCCGATGCGCACGATCAACCCACGCGCGGCCAGGGGCGATTCGTCCGCCTGTGAGGCCATCATCATCTCCTCGTTCCCGCTCTGGACTGTTCGGTACCGCTTGAGTACTGTGCGGTCCACAGTCAGAGTACCGGTCAGTCCACCCTGTTAGTACCAGACGGTTCAATGCGTGTCGGAAGGACAGACGATGACTCTCATGGATGCCCGAGCCGAGGCCCGGTTGCCCGCACAGGACCTGGAGCGTGCTCGTCGCTGGTACGCCGAGAAACTCGGCCTCTACCCGCGTGAGGAACGGCCTGGTGGTCTGCGCTACGAGACCGCCACCGGAGCGTTCTGCTTGTTCACCTCGACCGGCGTGTCCCGGGGCGAGTTCACCCAGTTGGCGTTGACCGTCGACGACATCGAGGCCGAGGTCCGCGACTTGCGGTCGCGTGGGGTCGAGTTCGAGCAGGTCGCGATCCCGGGACTGCCCGTGACGGGCGACATCGTCGATATCGACGACAACTACCCCAGCAAGGGACGCGCCGAGCGAGGCGCGTTCTTCCGCGACTGTGAAGGAAATCTGATCGCTCTCGGACAGGCAGTGGGCTGAGCGTCCGCGACCCGAGTGTCCGTATCGACCATGAGGAGTACCCATGTCAGTGGCGCGCAACGCCAGCATTCTGCTCGGAACGCTTGATCCCGAACGACTCATCCGTTTCTACCAACACATCTTCGACCTCGACGAACCCCGGGAAGGCTGGCTGGACCTCGGCGGGGTCGGGCTGCTCGCGGACCTCCGCGACGACATCGCCGCCAGCAATCCCGAGCCGGGCCGTGTCGTACTCACCATCGACACCGACGACGCGCACGCCGCCGTAGCCCGCGCCAACGACCTTGGCGTGACCTGGGTATGCGAACTCGAGCAGCGGCCCGACGGATGGTTCAGCACCTTCTACGACCCGGACGGCAACCTCGTCCAAATCCTGCAACTCAACGACGCCTACCACGCACGCACACGCGGATGACCACCACCAACCACCTGGAAGACACCACCATGCCACAACCACGCACCGCACTCGGCTCCCACGCGCCGATACCGCCAACGCACGACGCACCAGGGGCGACGCTGTACTACGAGACACGCGGGTCGGGGCCACTGCTCGCGTTACTCGGCACCCCAGACGGCACCGAGACGTACGCCGAACTCGCCGAGCTCCTCGCCTCCAAGCGCACGGTGCTCACCTACGACCCGCGAGGAACCGGACGCAGCACCAGCCAGTCCGACAACTACGACGACACCCCCGAACTGCGCGCATCCGATCTGCACCATCTACTGGCGACCGTGACCGACGAACCGATCGACCTCTTCGGCAGCAGCGGCGGAGCGATGACCGGCCTCGCCCTCGTCACCGCGAACCGCCGCCGAGTGCGAAGACTGGTAGCCCACGAACCCCCGGTCATCACCGCCCTACCGGACGCGGCCGAGATTCGCACCCGGATCGACGAGGTCGTCACCACAGCTCACACCGCCGGAGCCCCAGCCGCCTGGGCTCGTTTTCTCACCGTGACAGGCATGCCCACGTCCGCCGACGGCAACGACGACCCGCGTGATCCCCAACCCGATGAGAACATCGACCCCGATGGCGACTACTTCCTCACCCGCATGCTGCCTCACACTCCCCGCTACTACCCCGATCTCCAGGCCCTGTGGGCAGCCGACACCCAGGTTCTGTTCGGCGTCGGCGCAGACAGCGGTGACCAACTGCCGCGCCGTGCGACAACAGCACTCGCCGCGCGACTGCACAACCATGTCACCGAGTTCCCCGGCGGCCATCTCGGCTACCTCACCCATCCCGACGAGTTCGGCGCTCTGCTCGACCGGCTCATACCCACATGAAGCCGCTGCCCTCCGGGAACACCGGTCGGTGTTTCACATTCCAGGGCTGCCAAAGGCCAGCGCTACCAGGTCAAAAGGCGGGCCACTCAATCCTGCGGGTTCGGAGTTTTGCGAATATTCGATACTGCTAGGATTCCGCCTAGGATCTTGGGAGGAGTTCGATGGGCGGCTCGATGGAGGCGGCGGAGCGGCTCGCGTTGACGTTGACCAGCGGTGGGATGCAGCGTGTGACCGCACGGGTGATGTGCGCGTTGTTGTTTGCCGAGCAGGAGACCGTTACTGCGGGTGAGCTGGCGGAATGGCTGACCATCAGTCCGGGGACTGTGTCCACCGCCCTCAAGTCGCTCACCACGGTGGGGTTGATCGAGCGGGTGCCCGCGCCGGGTAGCCGCCGCGAGCACTTCCGATTTCGGGCAGGCGCCTGGGCGATACTGATGTCCAGCCAGAACGAGATCGTGAAGGTCATGCAGGAGGCCGCGAACGAGGGAATCGACGCGGTCGGCGAGGACAGCGTCGCCGGTCAGCGGCTGGTCGAGATGCGCGACTTCTACACCTACGTGATGGCAGAACTCCCGGCTCTGATCGATCGGTGGCGCGCCCGCAACAGCAGTGAATGACCGGTACTGGTGTCCTCGCGTTCGCTTCGGACGGGCCGATGTACAGGTTCGGTGACATGACGGAGCCGGATTACACGGCTGGGCCCGTGCGTGGGCAGCGGTGCCGTGCCCCCAATACACCCCGGACATTCTTTCTGGAGTTGACCGGCCATGCTGCTTGGTCGCGCCGATGACGCTGCTGGTGTGTGAGTAGCTCGCTGTGCCAGTGGCGCCATACTTGATCGACGAGGTGCTCGCGTCGAACATCGGCGGCACCGCGACACTGGTCGGTGATCCGCCGAACATCATCATCGCGCGGGCCTGGGCGGCAACGCTACCGCCGTCGGGGCATCGGCGAAGGTCGTGATGCTCGGCCTCGCCGAACGATCAGGCCACCGCATCTCGTTCTGGCAGTTCACCAAGTGGGCGTCGTCGTGGCCGTTCTCGCGGCCTGACTCCCGGAGGGAGACGACACCTCTCAGTGCGGTTTCTTGCGTTCAAGAGCACGCAGCATCAGGGCGATCGCGAGAAACGCGACGATCAGGATGACGGGGTAGATGAGCTCAGCCATGAGCTTGATCCATTCGTGTGACAGGCTTCGTTGACTGTGCGAACAGGATACATCTCGCTGGCACCGGAATGCCCTCGACCTGGTAGTTCGTTGGTCGGAGAGCGCTCAGTCATCCTTCCCGGTCAACAGACCGCGCGAGATCGCCGCGGCCCGGCTTCCCTCCCACCAGTTCAAGCGGCTGTGCGATGTCGGCCACGCGTAGAACTAAAGCCATAGTCGGCACCTCCTATGGGGTTTCTCTTCGGCGCTGTTGGCGCTCGAGCATCGCGTCGAGCTGCTGTTGTCGCGAGATTGGGCACCATCAAGCTGGAGAGGCTCCCACGCTGGGTTGCAACTTGCGGAGTGCACACTGCCGTTGTAGAGCTAGGAGTGCTTGGGAGACAACGGGGCCCGGGGTCGCTGTATCACTCTGCCGGGGCTCGCGCGGAGGCCATGTTGGCAGGCACGATGGACGGGCGGGGCGCCAGGGGTGCGGATGTGGCGCTGATGCCGATCTCGCTGATGCCGTGCCCGTGCTGGCGCCCCGCCCTGCGAACAGGGCGTTAGCCGAGTTGGTCTAACTCGGGTTGAGCGAGGGCCATCGCGGTGCAGGCGGGTGGCACGTCGCCGACGGCCAAGCGCGTGAACGCGTTGCGCCGGTAGCCCGTCGCCGTAGCGAGAGGCCCGCCGGACTGCCAGCTCGGCCAGTTCGTTGCCGTGGGGCGCCGTGGTTTTGGTGAATTCGAGAAGGACCTCGTTGACCGTTTCTGTGACCATGTCCGCCGTGGTGCCCGGGACGAGGTCGGTGGCGTGGGGTTCGGCTGCTTGCAGCCACGGCAGCGCCTGGGCGATGGCCTGGCGCAGGCCGTGTACGGGGCGTCCTCTTCACGTTGGGCGGTCACCAAGCGCAGCATATGAGGAGTTGGACGCGATGGCCGTGTCCCGGCGTCAGTACGCGATGAGGATGCGACGACAAAAGCGTCGCGGGAACACAGGTTGTGATCCTAAGTGCTGCCGTCAACGCTGGGCGGCTACAACCAGATGAAGCTACATGGCAAGTGCTTCCTTGACCGCAGGGTACAGATCCAGTACCTGTTCCAGGCCGGTGATCTCAAGGACGCGGTGCACAACCGACGATCCGTGCACCAGTCGCAGCGCACGTCCCGCGTCGAGGGTTTCGTTGTGAGCCGTCACCAGAACGCGCAGGCCAGTAGAGCCGAGAAAGGTGACCTTGGCGAGATCCAGGATCACCACCGGTGCGACGGAGGCCAGTCCGACGCGGACGGCCTCTTCGAACGTCTGTTGCGTATCGACGTCGATCTCGCCGACGAAGTGCACAACCATCGTTTGTTCGTGCCGTTCGGTGGCCCACTCGAGCCTGGGTTCTGTGTGCTGCGTCATCGCGTGCTCACCTTCGCGGATTCGCCCCTCTGCCGCTTGATGTGACCGCTGATCACAAAGTCATTGTAGGTTGCGTGTTCGGCGTGTCTGTTGCCAGAAGCGCACCTGGTGATCACGACCGTTAGGTGTCCGAACTCGGTTTGACGGCCAGTACCGAACGTTCGATCTCGGATACGCGTAAAGGTCGGGCGCTGGGCGCGACGTAGCGCAGGGTCAGTTCGTCGGCACCGGCTTGTTCGGCTTCGTGCCAGTCGTAGGTCGCCAGGAAACCTGCGACGTTCTCCGGTGCGAGGCCGAAGTGCCAGAGTCGTCGTCGCAGCACGAACTCCTGATAGGCGGCCTCGCCGCCATACATGTTCGTGCCATCGAGGAAGTCCTTGCGAATATAGGTGAAGGCGAGCTGGCTGCCTGGTTCCGCGTCGGCGAGGAATTCGAACGTCTCTCGCACGGCGATCTCAGTGAGGTACTGGGTGACCGCCTCCCAGACGAAGAATGTCCGGCCACCTTGGTAGCCGTGCTGCGCGAGGACGTCGCCGAGGCTCTGCGTCTCGAAGTCGATCGCGACCAGCGTCACCGCTTGCGGTTCGGCGCCGTAGATCCTGGCCAATCTGCGCCGCTTGGCACGGACGTTGCCTGGTAGGTCCACTTCGTACACGGGGACGTGGGCGGGGATCGGTAGCCGGTATGCTCTGGTGTCGAATCCGGCGCCGAGGATGACCACGGCGTCGATTCCGTTGTGGCATGCCGTGAGCAGGTGGTCGTCGATGTAGCGCTTGCGGCACAGCATGCTCGCCCACAGGCCGGGGATCTTCTTCTCAGTCGCGGAGATGAGCGATCGCCGGACCGGTCCCCATCTGGCCAGCGCCGCGGCGACCCGGCCGACGCCCGGCACTATGCGGCGCGCGAGGCTGTCCATCAGTAGCGGCGGAGTCTCGTGTTGGTCCACCGCGACGATGACCATCGGTCCGGTGGCGGTACGGGCGGCTGCCGAGCTCACGGGCTCTCCTTGGTCAGGACATGATCAGGACAACGCCGACCAGGCTTCCCGGCACACCGATTTCCACCGTACTGCATGCTCAGCGGTCGGCAACGCAACGCGGTGGACACCTGGTGTCAGATGAGATCCAGGACGGCCAACCTGGTGATGACTGCTCCGACTAGCACATCGTTGGCGGTCGCTGGTGTCGAGTCGGCGCCGAAGCCGTAGTTGGCGACGAAACGGCCGATGACAGCCATCCGCCGATGATGACGGACATCAGCCGTGCCATGTTTGTCAGTACGGGGCTGACCAGCCATGTCGCGCTGATCTCGGTAAGGTTCGATCCGCGACGATCACAAGCCGGATCCTGGCCAGCAGAATCAAGCTGGCGCCGGGCACATATCTGCGGCTGTGCGACCGTAGGCCTCGTCGGTGAGGCGGTGTCCTCGCCGCTGACATGCATGCTGTGACTCCCCGCATTTGGCGTGGTCCACGAGGTCCATGCTGACCCTGTCACGTTGAGGTGGGACTGGCTGTCACTTTGCGGTTGTGTGACGACTCGCCGCGCCTGTTCGGCGGTAGGCCGAGCCGTTTGGCAGCATGGAGCCTTGTGGGCGCGAAACTGCTAGTCGTCGAGGATGATGATCGGGTTCGGGCGGCGTTGCGGTTGGCGCTGGAGGACGAGGGCTATGACGTGGCCGAGGCCCCGGACGCCGAGTCGGCGCTGGCTGATCTCCGCCTTCATGGGCCGCCGGACGTGATGATCGTGGACCTGATGTTGGGCGAGATGGACGGCTTCAGTTGCATCCGGCAGGTTCGTTACGACCACGACGTGCCGATCATCGTGGTGAGTGCCCGCGACGATACCCACGATATCGTCGCGGCCCTAGAGGCGGGTGCGGACGACTATGTTACGAAGCCCTTCCATATCAAGGAGATCACCGCTCGGCTGCGTGCGTTGCGGCGGCGGGCGGGGACACCGGGAGCGCAGGAGTCCAGGGACATTCTGCTCGACGCGGACCCGGTGCGACCTTTGGTGCTGTCGCCGGGCGGTGGCACGGTCCGGCGGGGAGATGAGGAACTGCATCTGACGCTGACCGAGTTCCGGTTGCTGTGTGAGCTGGCGAGCGAGCCGGGTCGGGTGCTGAGCCGCAGCAGCCTGCTGGAACGGGTCTGGGACCGGGGCTTTTTCGGCGACGACCGCATTGTCGATGTCCACATCCGCAGGCTGCGCACCAAGATCGAGCAGGATCCCTCCGATCCGCGGATCGTGGTGACCGTACGTGGGCTCGGCTACCGGCTCGATGCCCAGCGTTGATCGATTCAGGCTGGGCCTGCGTGGCCGGTGTCGGCGGAATCGGCCCACAGCGCCCGGGAGGCGCTTGATCGGTGGTTTCTGAGCGTCTTGCGACGATTCTGGGCGTGGGGCTCCGTCTATGTCGTGGAGGTTCTTCTTCTGAGGAGGGTTTCATGCCAGCAGCCGAACACCGTCGCAGGACGTCGAAGCAAGTCTGGGCCGCTGTTCACGCCGAGCGTGCCGCGCTGGCTGACGACCTCACCGACCTCACCGACGAGCAGTGGGCCACGCCGTCCCTGTGTGCCGGGCTCACCGTGCGGGAGGTGCTCGCCCACCTGACGGCCGCAGCGACTCTCGGACCGCTGCGATGGATGACGAGCGTCCTGCGCAGCCGATTCGATTTCGACAAGCACAACGCCGACCGCCTTACCGAGCAACTCGGTGCGACCACCGCCGACACGCTCGCCCGGTTCCGCCGCGTGATCACCAGCACCACAGCCCCTTTCGGGCCACGAGCAGCCTGGCTGGGTGAGGTGATCGCGCACGGCGAGGACATCCGCCGCCCGCTCGGCATCCACCACACCTACGCCCTCGACGCCATGACAACCGTCGCGACGTTTTACGCGTCCACCGACTTCACCGTCGCAGGCAAGACGTTGACCAGAGGGCTGCACCTGGTCGCGACCGACGGCCCGTTCACCATGGGCCTCGATCACGACCCACTCGTCACGGGATCCACTCTGGCGCTCACGATGGCGATGGCCGGTCGCCGGGCCTACCTCGACGACCTGACCGGCGATGGCGTCAAGCTCCTTCACCAGAGGTGACACCGCGGCCCGTGCGAAGCCGGGAAATGTCGTGAGCGGATCCGCGACGAGTCGAACCCATCGGGAGGCGTCATACCTCTGTCGACCGTCAACACGTATTCCGCCGGGAGGACCGACAGGTGCGGACCCTCGTCGCGCACGAGCCGCCCTTGCAGCGCATGCTGGACGACCACCAGAAGCTGGAAGACAGCACCGAGAACATGATCGCCGCGTACCTCGCGGGTGACGTGCGGGGCGCGTGACTCACGTTCTTCGCGATGGCCAACATGGACCTGCCGGAGCCGGTGATGGAGCAGATCATCAACGCTGCACGCGACGAGCAGTCCATCGCCGCCGACGACTACCAGTACCAGCGCATGCTCCGCCCGACCACTCGCTGGGAGCCCGACGCCGAGAAGCTGCGCCCGATCGGGACCCCGGTCGTGGTGGGAATCGGCCAGGCTTCAGCGGAGCAGTACCCCGAGCGTGCATCACGGGTACTGGCCGAACGGATCGGCATGGCACTCGTGGTGGCTTTGCTGGCTGTCTCGATCGCGTTCGCCGGTAGTGCCGTGACCACGGTGGTTCGGCGGATTCAGCCTTACGTCGGCCGGATCGGCGGGGTGATGTTGATCCTGGCAGGCCTCTATATCGGCTACTTCGGGGTGTATGAGCTGCGCCTGTTCCACGGCGGTGGGTCGGCCGAGGACCCGATCGTCGACGCGGCGAGTGCGCTGCAGACGGAGCTGTCAGCGTGGGTGGATCGATCGGGCCGGCGCCGCTGCTGGTCGGCTTGGTGGCCCTTGTCGGCGCGGCTGTTCTGATCGCCCGGCGCCGCACGCGCGTATCCTCCCGTAAGCGCGAGGACGAGGACGCGTCCGCATGATTCGGCCGGGTGACGCTGGTTCGCGATCAGTCGGATCGTTCAGGGTGGCTGATGTGTCTGCGTCCGAAAAATATCGCGCCGAACGCCATGAACAGCGTCGCCGTGCCGAGCCAGTCGGTCCAGTGGCCGGTGAACGCGTTGTCCACCCAGATCAACGCCCAGCTCAGTACCGCCGTGAGCTGCTCACGCCGGTGGCGTCGCGGCATCAAGGCCCAAGCGACCATGACCACCATTGCGAGAAGAACGACGACATCCTTCACGGCGTATTCCGACCCCGCTGGTGTGAGCACGTGACGTGAACGATCAGTTTCGGCTGGTCGGCGTTGCTCGCGTCCAGCCGCAGCGACGAAACTCGCGCCATCGTCCCGTCGGCCAGTTCGACCAGCGAACCGGGGGGAAGCACGACCGGCCCCGCAAGTCGCAGCAGCACTTCGCCGCGCAACGGGTCACAGATCAATGTGGTGACGTCAGCCGGTACCTCGACGCTGGCCGACACGGGCGTTGAAGACTCCGGAGTCATCGTTCCTCCTGATCAGCGGACAGCACGAACAACGCCGACCAGGCTTCCCGGCACACCAGTGCGCAACCCTAGCGGCCTGGACGCGCAGCCGCAGCAGCGCCATGAGGTTTTCGTTCTTCGGCAGGACATCACCTCGACGGGACAGTCGGCGTGACACAGCATCGTGTGGCTGACCGACCCGAGGAATGCCCAGCGGAGCACTCCATGCTGGTGGCTGCCGACCACGACAAGACCGGCCTGGGCTGAGCGGTCCAACTAGGCTCTCGCTGGGGTGGTCTCGTCGACCTCCAGGTTGGCAGGAACACGCGGACAACGAGCGTGCTCTCCATGCAGAGATTCTCAACACCACTGACAGGTCAGGACTCGCACGGTCGATCGCCGACGACCTGTCGACCCTGGGATTCGAGCAGGTCGGTCCACCGGCGAACGACGGGTTCTTCCGAACGGGAACCATGTACTGGGTGGGGCAGATACGGTTCGGACGCAGTGGTCGACCCGCTGCCCGCACGTTGAGTTTGCTGGCTCCCTGTACGCAGCTCGTGCTGGATGGTCGCCAGAACCCTACGGTCGACCTGGTTCTGGGGACGGCGTTCACCGCTCTCAGCGAGAACTATCGGGTCCATGCGGTGTTGCGGCAATTGACTGCCTGGGCGGATCGGCATCCCGAGGCCGACGGTGGACCGCAATCGGTGGACAGTGGTGCGGTGCCGGTGTCACCGTCGCTGCTGGTGGACGCCCGGCCGGCTGTCTGTTGACGTGTCAAGTTCGTGGTAGAGGATGGTCCGCGCGCTGTACTTTCGCGTAGCGGCTGAATCCGAGCCATGCGAGCACCGAGCGCACCATATCGGGCTGGCCGTGGATCCGAATCGAGGACGACTGAATCGCGTGCAGCCATGTCGTGTGACCGAGCCACACGTTGGTCAACGCGGACAGCGTCGCTGCGATCCGGGCCACCACCGGAACACCAGGATCCTGTGAATGTGCTTCCGCGTGACCGAGGGACAGCACGAGCCACCAGTGCCGAGGCTCCGGCGCATCCGACAGGACGATCTCGACGGCCACGGGCCGTTGCGGAAGAGTGTCGACGTCTATCTCACTGGCGATGTCCCGGACAAGCAGCGCTGGTGCCAGGTGCCCGTTGCGCGGTGGCTGCAACCAACGCTGGCCCCATACCCCGAGCTGCTCGACCAAGGGGCGTAGTTCGAGTCCAGCCGGTGTCAGTCGATAGACGGGCTGCTCGTTGGGGCGGTGTCGTCTGGTGACGACCTCGGCCCGCTGCAGGCCGTTGAGCCGGTTGGCGAGTACCCCTGGGGAAATGCCGGCGACGCACTCGGAGATCGCGTCAGCCGGGCGTTCTCCTCGGAGCAATTCCCGCACGATGAGGAGTGTCCAGCTTTCCGCGAGCAACTCAGCGGCACGTGCCACGGGGCAATACTGATCGTACTGTCTCATCGGTCTCACGTACCTGCTCGTGGAGCAACAGTCGCTCGTCACTGTTCCCTGGTTGTGTTGCGGTTACCGGAGCGGGTTCTTTGCGGTCGTGTGACGCTGCCGGTGCGATGCGTGTCTGGTGCAAAAGTTGGTTGTGCGTGATTAGGTGTAGTCGGGAGGCTGTCGTGAAAGTGGTGATCTGTGGTGCGGGGATCGCTGGGCTGACGCTGGCCAACCGGCTGTCGCGGCTGGGCAACGATGTGGTGGTGATCGAGCATGCGCCCGGCCCGCGCACGCAGGGGTACATGATCGATTTCTTCGGGCCGGGCTACGACGCTGTCGAGGCGATGGGCCTGCTGCCCGCTGTTGAGGCGGTCGCGTACCACCTGGATGAGGCGAGTCTGCTCGACGAACACGGACGTCGCCGTGCGGGAGTCCGGCCGGAGCAGTTCGCTGACGGCCCACTGCTGGACGTCATGCGCCCGGACTTGGAACGCGTGCTGCGTGAACATCTGCCGCCTGAGGTCGAGGTGCGGTTCGGAACCAGCCTGACCGGTGTCGCTGATCACGGAGATCACGTTCATGTTGAACTGGACGACGGAGACAGGCTCGACGCGGATCTGCTCGTTGGTGCGGACGGGATCCACTCGGCGGTCCGTGAGCTGGTGTTCGGGCCAGAGCGGCAGTTCGTTCGCTATCTCGGGTTCCACACCGCGGCGTTCCTGTTCGACTCACCCGAGGTGCACGCTGCTGTCCGCGGTCGAGCGTGTCTGACCGACACTGTGGACAGGCAGATGGGGTTTTATGGCCTGCGAGACGGCCGCGTGGCCGCGTTCGCGGTGCACCGGACCGCGGATCCGGCGGTGCCGGAGGATATCCGGTCGGCTGTGCGGGCGACGTACGGCGATCTGGGGTGGACGGTGCCGGTCGCGCTGGAGCATTGCCCGTCCGCGTCGGAGATCTATTACGACCAGGTCGCGCAGATCACGATGCCCACGTGGAGTAGGGGACGCGTCGTGCTGGTGGGCGACGCGTGTTACGCGGTGTCGCTGATCGCCGGGCAGGGTGCGTCGTTGGCAGTGGCCGGTGCGTACGTGTTGGCTGATCGGCTGGCCACCGCCACGTCGGTGGACCAGGCATTGGCGGACTACGAGGCTGTGTGGCGGCCGGTCGCCGAGGAGAAGCAACGGATTGGCAGATCCGGTGCCCGGTGGTTTCTGCCTCGTTCGGCGTTCCAGCTGTGGTTGCGTCGTGTCGTGCTGCGATTGGCGCGCCTGCCGGTCCTTGACCGCTGGGTGGCGACTGTGCTGGTGGGAAAGTCCACACCGCTCATCGTGACGTCCCGGTCATGACGTCACGTGGCTTGTGCGGGACAGCTTTTGGTGTAGGTGGTTGTCGATGACGGGAGAGGTGATGAACCTCCAGCAAGAGGGGCTGTTGGCTGCTGGATTACGTTCGTACGTGCACGCGGTCGCTCGGGCGTTGCGGGTCGAGCCCGAGGCGGCGTGGTGCGAGGTCGCGGAGATGTGCACCGCGTACGTCGCCGTACGCGAACGCGCGATCGACTATCCGGATCGTGACGTCATGGTGCTGTGGGACGAACGCGTCGGGTGGCTTGTCGCGCTCGAGCCGAGACCGGACGAGAAGCTTGTGGTACTCGCGCACGTCGACGGTGACGTAGTCCCGGAACCCCCGGATGTGGCCAGAGTCGTGGCGGCAACGCTGACCGAACAGGCCGCCCGTACTAGCCAAGGACCAGAACGCAAAGTGGACGCCGGTCGTGTCCGCGCGGAGGTAATGGCCTACGCGTTGCCCGTGGTAGTGGAACAGGCGTTGCGGTTTCCGCGTCCGGCCTGAGCGATGTCACACCCACATGGCATCGCTGCTGTCGACTGACTCACCACCGGCGGCGGCGAACGCCGACAACGCTCGTACCAGTCCTCGCTGGGATGTCGGCGACATCTGCCCGACGATCTGTTCGATCTGGGCACGTCGCCGCCTGGTGACGTTGCTGACGACCGTCCGGCCCCGTCGGGTGAGGCCGACCACCAGTTCACGCCGGGATGCCGGGTTGGGCTGACGGTCGATCAAACCCGCCCCCACGAGCCGCTCGACCATACGGGTCGCGGTCGACGGATTGACCCCGAGCGCCTGAGCCACCGACGTGAGTTTCTGCGGGCCTTCGCTGTCCAGCACGACGAGCAACCGGAACTGCGGAATGGTGATGGTGTCGTCGACCGCCGCGATGGACCGCGCCGACACGGCTACCAACAGTCGTGAGGCGGCCAGCACCGCGTCGGTGACAGCGTCAACATCATCGGGCGCCTCAGGGGCGGGCACAGCGCGAGCCATACGTGTAGTTGTACCCCATCTGGTGATCGTCGGCTTGATATGTCACCGAAATATCGGTCCGTCGCGACTCGATGTCCGCTTCGCGCATGCGAGTCATGGTGATACACATGTGGGGCAGAGGTGCGGGCCGGTCGGTTGATCGGTGCCTTGCCAGCCTTCGTTTGTGGCCTGCTGCCAGAGTTGTAGCCACGCGCCGCGGAAGGTCAGGTACACGTTCGAGGTGGTACGTGTGGTCCGGCAACTGTCACAGACCAACGCCAGCCGTGAGTCCGGGTCATGGTTCTTGGGCTGTGCGGTCATGTCCTTCTCGGTACTCGTCGCGACGCACGCTGCCAGAGTCCAACTGGCTGACGTTGCCTTGTGCAACAGTCGTTCACCCACTTATATCGCTTTGAGGCTGTCATGTCAGCCCTCAATCATGGGGAAGCGCGAAGTCCGAGCAGCGACAGACCGCGACCGCGCTGCGTTGGGGGCATTGCACAGACAGTTGCTCACTGCAAGGCTTGCTGTCGGGTTCAACGGCGAGCCCCGCGGTGTCGACGGTCCAGGCGTCGAGCCGGGCCGTCGGCATCTCTTTGAGCGTTGATGGAGGTTGTGTGACGCCGGTATTGCATCGATGGTCGAACAGCCAACCTGGTCGTACGGCGGGGGGATCGGGTACATGGGAGGGTCGACATGCTGACAGTCACAGAAGCCGCCGCCGACGCGATCAGGAACATGTCCGAGCGCTGCGGCGTGCTGGACGGGGGCGGATTGCGACTTGAGGTTGCGCCGCATCACCCGGAAGGCGAACTCTTCGCATTGTCGTTGGCGACTGCCCCGTCCAGCGAGGACACGGTCCTGGCAGTCAGGCGCGGAGCGAACGTGTTCATGTTCCCCGAGGCCGCGTCGCATCTGTCCGACAAGATCCTGGACGTACGGGTGGCCGACGGGAAGATCAAGTTCCGGCTGCTCCGACGAGGCTGACCAGGCGGCCCGCGCCGACATCGAAGAACGTCACTCCTCGCAGACCGCGCAGTAGTGTGGGCCGATCGGCCGGGCGTTGCCCTTCCAACCGGCGTACATGCTCTGCTGCCACAACAACAACCACGCCGCCCGGTAGTCCGGTGTCGGCTTCGCCACTGCCACGCTGTCTCCGCATCCGTCGCAGACGATGGTCAGCTTCGACACGTCGCCGTGTGGGGGGATCGCAGTCATTCGATGTCAGTGCCACCTCAAGTCGGGTGTGGCCGGGCCAAAGGGAAATCATCGGTCAAAACTATGTACTCCGCAACACTTGCAGTGCGCCACTGACTGTTCGGTGTTCACAAGGCGACTGCGGATCGATGATCGAGTGTGCGGATTCAGTGCTCGTTCGGTTGCTGTGGCACGATGACGACCGGGCACAGTGCTTGACGGAGCATCGCGTGGCCGGCTGGACCGAACATCATCCGGTGCGTCGGGTCGTGCCGCCTGCCGACCGCGACCAGACTGACCGCACCGCATCGGCCGAGCATGGCCTGCGTCGACTGGTCGTCAACGACACCCACCGACGTCGGAACGTCCGGATAGCGGGCCCGGCACTCGTCCAGTTGACTCTCGGCAGACGTGGTGTCCGGATCCGGACTGCATGGTGGACCAACGGGATTGGGCACGCGAGCACCGGTCGCATGCACGGCGTGGACGGCGTTGCCGTGCATGGCGGCATGGCGAAACGCGAAGTCGAGCAGCGGCCAGGCAGAGTGTGAGCCGTCGATGCCGATCAATACCGCTCCGTCCATGGCTGGTTCTGTGTCGCCACGGACGATCACGGTCGGGCGGTCCGAAGTGCGCACCACGCCGCCGACAGTGGAACCGAACAGCTCGCGAGGGACGGCACTGTCGCTGGACAGTCCGAGGACGGTGAGTTCGGCGTCCAGTCGCGCGGCGACAGCGTTGATCGCTGTCCTGGCGTCAGCTTCCGCCAAGGTGGCGACCACGTCGAGGTCGGGCTCCGAATGCCGGGTCTCGGTCACCAGCGTGTTCAACGCCCTGATCGTTGTCTCTCTCCGGGGGCGGTCGGGAAGGCTGGACACAGGCTGTTGAGCGTCGGTAGCGGCGACAGGATGGAGATCCAGCGCGTGCACGATCACGAGTGGCCGTTTGCGGGCGCCGGCTTCGGCGGCAGCCCACTGGGCCGCGCGTCGTGCCCCAGTCGAGTCGTCGAAGCCGACGATCACCGCATGTCGTCGGTCATGATGATCCGTGCAGGACATCCCGCCTCCTTCGCAGAGCGTTCGTTGTGACAGGATTTCGCAGTTGCAGCCGTTGCGAGTACGCCGTTGCGGGTCCGCAGCGGTCCATGCTCGTCACGGTGGTGCGATGTTCTTGCGGGTGTGTGCGGACAGGGGGCGCAGCAGGCGCGAGAGGCCCGGTAACTCACCGGCCGTGAGCAGGGCGTCTCGTGTCACGATGCCCCACCGCTGTGTGGGGACCGACCATTTGGCAGTCCTGCGGGCAACGGCCTGATACCGCCGTACTACAGGACGAATACGCAACCACCACGCCAGGGTGAGACCGGCGATCCCAGCGCCAGCCTACATGCCTCTCGACACCACGTGACGGAGATGCTTTCAGGTTTGTGTGGCTGAGCCGGGCAGAATGAGGACAGCCACCAGCAGTGCGCCGAGGTCGTCGCTGTCGGTGAGCAGATCGAGGGTTCCGGTGGCTTGGAGGGTGGCACGGACGGTGCCGTGCGCGTGCAGGACGCGGTAACGCGTGCCGCAGTCGACCGCGGTGGCGTAGCCGGAAAGCAAGGCGTGAACTCCGGCCGTGCCAAGCGCTGAGGCGTGCCGGAGGTTGATCAGGAAGGTGTCAGGGAGTCGGACCACGATCGTGTCGATGATCAGCAATTCGAGCTCGGTGGCTGCGGGAGCCAGGACCTGGCCCCGCACGTCAAGTCGCAGGTCTGCGCCATCTGTGGGTCGTATGCTTGCGGAGAACGTCACCAATGGTCCCTGTCGTTGCTCACCGGAATGCCCGCGCGGGACAACCTCGGGTTGAGCGTCGTGGACATTCACGCCAGCAGTGCAATATTTGCCTAGCGCAAGCATTGAAGTTGTTGGATTCCACAGACTTGGCGGGCGCACCGAGGGGGAGGTGTACGCCCACCAAGTGTCGCCATCCTAGTCGACGGGGTGGCGTGGTCAATGCCGACAGGACTGATTGTTGTTATTCTTGTCGATGACGACGATCTTGTATCGGCCCAACGCGGTATGCAGTGACAGACGCCGGGTGTTCGGACCACTGTCGAGATCGCCGAGTACATCGAGGTAGCCGAGAACGATCCGGCCGTGTGGCTTGGTTACCCGCCAGAGTTCCGCGACGACGGCCGCCGGCGTGTCGACATAGGTCATCACTGAGGTGCACAGAGTGGCGGTGAACGACTCGTCGGCGAACGGCAACCGCCGCGCATCCGCCACAAGGTAGCGACACGGCATCGCACTTGCGCTTTGTCGCGCATGACGGATCATTGCCTCGGAGAGGTCGATACCGACTGCGAGTGGTGCGGTTTCCACGACCGCTCGCACGGCTGCGCCGGTGGCGCAGCCGACGTCGAGAAAACAGTCCTGGGGCGTGACACACAACTCGGCCAGCGCGGCGTGGCGCAGGGGAGCGAGGAATTGAGCCAGTCCGTCGCGTTCGTATCCGATCGCGCGCCGGTCGGTCTTTTGGCGCCGGATGCTTCTGGCTCTCATTGCCTGCTGTTGGAACTCGGTGAGGCGGATGGCAGTGAACGGATGCTGTCGGCTTCAGCCGCGTCGGCGACTGCCGCCGCAGCGGCTTCGGCGGCACGCGCGGCGTCGTCGGCCGCCTCGTCGGCCAGCTCATCAGGTGCTGACGTGTCGCGAGTGGCCGGTGACTTCGGCAAGGCTTCGGTGAACGCCTTGGAGATGCCAGACAGCGCCGAGGTGACTTCGCTGGGGATGACGAAGAAGGTGCTTCCCTGGCCCTGAGCGAGTTGGGCCAGTGTCTGGAGGTATTGGTAGGCGAGAAGTTTCGGGTCCGGGTCGTTGCGATGCACCGCTTGGAAGACCTGGTCGATCGCGCGGGCCTGGGCCTCTGCCTTCAGGATCTCGGCTGTCCGGTTACCTTCGGCGCGCAGCACAGCGGCCTGCTTGTCGCCCTCGGCGGTGAGGATCTGGGATTGGCGTTGTCCTTCGGCGCTCAGGATGGCGGCGCGCTTATCCCGCTCGGCCCGCATCTGCTTCTCCATGGCGTCCTTGATGGTCTTGGGCGGATCGATCGCCTTGATCTCGACTCGGTTGACCCGGATGCCCCATTTGCCGGTGGCTTCGTCCAAGACGCCGCGTAGCTGACTGTTGATGGTGTCACGTGAGGTGAGTGTCTTCTCCAGGTCCATCGATCCCACGACGTTGCGCAGTGTGGTGACAGTCAGTTGCTCGACGGCCTGGAGGTAGCTGGCGATCTCGTAGGCTGCGGCGCGGGGATCGGTGACCTGGCAGTAGAGGACTGTGTCGATCTCGACGACCAGGTTGTCCTCGGTGATCACCGGCTGCGGCTGGAACGAGACGACCTGTTCACGCAGATCGATGGCAGGGTAGACCCTGTCGACGTAGGGGATGACGAAGTTCAGGCCGGGCTGCAGGGTCCGGTTGTAGCGGCCGAGTCGTTCGACGTTGCGGGCACGCGCCTGCGGAACGATCCGGACGGCACGCAGCACGGTGAAGATCGCGAGCACCGCCAGTACGAGTCCCGCGATGAGCAAGGCTGAGATTTCCATGGTTCACTCCCGTGGGTAGACGAGCGCGGTACTGCCGCTGATCTCCATCACGTCGACGACGCTTCCCTTGGCGATGACCAAGGTTTCGTCGTACGCGCGTGCGGTCCACTCCTCGCCGCCGATCCGGACCCGACCGCCGAGGCCGGTGACCTCCTCGAGGACGAAGGCGGGTTTGCCGACCAGTGCGTCCACACCGAACCGTTCGAGTTGGGGCCTGTGCATGTGCCGCAACGCGATGGGCCGGATGAGAATCACCCCGGCCGTGGCCGCCGCGGTGAAGACGATCAACTGGAAGGGAAGCGGGAGGATCACGGCGGACACGGCGGTGACCAGCGCGGCCGCGCCCAGCACACCCAGTGCGGCGGTGAGGGTGAAGATCTCGGCGACGACCAGCACCACCGCGAAGATCAACCAGATGACCCATTCATCCATGGCGACCTCCTCCCTGCCCTCCATGGTCGTGCGTGAACTCCACCGGTACAAGGTGACCACGTCGCACACTGTGCGGCAGTTCGTTGCCGGGTTCTGGCAATGAACTGGTCAGTTGGCGGCCCGGGCAAGGGCGCACGCACACGCGATGGCCTCGGTGTGGGCCGTCGCCGAGGGAAAGTAGTCGACGAAATGCCCGTTGGCGAGGTCAATGCGTTCGCTGAACAGCCCCAGTGCGTTGGCCTTGGCGCTGAGCTTCTCGTACAAGGTGTTCGCTTCGTCGAATCTGTTCTGGCGGCACAGGTTCTCCGCGAGGAGGAAGCCGTTGGTCAGGGCAGTGCCGGGACCTTCTCCAGCTGGATGGATTCTCGTTCCAGTGCTCCTGCTGAGCTGCTCGGCGATGATGTTGGCAGTGGCGACTATTCGTGGGTGGTCGGTTGGGACTACGCCGTAGGCGGGCAGTGAGAGGAGTCTTGGGTCGCACTCTCCACTCCCGGCGAGCGTGGTCAGACCCTGTCGCGATTCGGCCCATGTGTCCCGCAGTATCCTGCTTCGCAGGGCTGCGGCTGTTGTCTGCCAGTCCTGGCTTCCGGTGATGCCGAGGTGGTCGCTGAGTCGCGCCGCTCGATCCAACGTGAGCTGACGCATCGCGGCGGAGTACGTGGTCGGCGGTTGCTCCAGTCGCGTGGCGGCGTCGGCTAGGGCAGCCAGTCGTTTCCACAGTTCGTTATCGATGGGCCCGCCATGTCGGGACCACTGGTAGGCGCAGTCGAGGACGTGGCCGTGCTCGTCGCCCGGCGGGCGTTCTTCGAGTGCGTCCATCACGCTGCCGAGGATGTGGTCGGCGTCGGAATCGAGGCCAATATCGCGGATCGTCGACGCGGTACGTGCCGGATTGACGGCGCCGGATCGGCACAGAAGTTTCAGCGCCAGTGCGGACCGGTTCACCATTCGCTGATGCGGCCCACGGTAGGTGATGGTGTCGCTCCATTGTCGCCATGCCGTGGTTGTCCCGTCGAGAAGGCGACGTGGATAGGTGTGGTGTGCGCGATGAGCTGTATCGTTCCAGCGCAACAGGAACCAGAGGTCGTCACCGGCATACACGGTGGTCGTGGTGTGCTGACTCGCCAGTGGCCTGTCGGTGATCAGGCGTAGGTCGTCGCGGGCCCCGGAGAACCGCCACCGAATGCCGCCTCCGTGTCGCTCGGCACGCGGATCGCCACCCGGCTGAATGCGGACGTGCAGCGTGGCGCTGCCTTCGAGTACTCGGACGTAGCGAAGCAGTTCGCCTCGTAAAGCAGGGACATCGTCGGTGAGGTCAGCCGCCGAGCGCAGTGTGAAGGCGTCGGTCACTTCCACCACGCCGGTGCGTCCGTGCATCTCTGTGACGAGAACGTTGGTGTTCGACACGTAGTACTGACGACTGCTCAGCAACTCGTCGATAACGACTACGAAGTTGTTGTGCTCGTCGAAGAGCAAGGGGATTTCGTCAGGAGCTGCGGCCATCCGTGTGATCCGGCCATCACGGCCGACGAGTGCCCAACCGTGGCCGTCGCCGACGAGGCCGTGATCGGCGGCAGCCCGTTGACCGTCTGTCGGTCGCTCACCACGCACGTCGTCGATCGTCGCTGGGCGAAATCCGGCGCACCAGGTGCGGTGACGGCTACGGTCAGGGTGAGTTGGTTGCCGACAATCGGCAACGGCGGCGAGAGGACTCATCGTGACCGGCCGACTTGACGTCAATGCCGTGACGGCGCGGGCCACCCGCGACGCGGGCGGTGTTCCCGCCACGTTCCTGGCGGGGTACATCGAGATCCTCGACGCCGTAAGCGTGAGCAAACGGCGGCTGGCCCGCGACGAACTGGAATCACGCCGAGCCCTGGGCGCGTCCGCGGCCGAAGCGGGGGTCGCGCTCCGTTCGCTCGTCGACCTCTACCTCAGCGTGAACTGGTTGGTGTGGCGTGACCTGCCCGCAGTGACAGCAGCGAAGAACAAAGAGGACGTTGTCGGCATCGCCGAGGCGATCATGCGCGCTGCGGACGACGTGGTCGTCGCCCTGGCGGAGGGGTATGCCGAGGCGCAGCGGGCGACCATGCGCCAAGAAGAGGCCGAACGACGCGAATTCATCGACGACCTGTTCCACGGCCGCAGCGATCTGGGACGTCTCGCCGAGCGCGCCGAGCGCTTCGGACTGCGTCTCGCGGGCACCTACATCGTCACGGCCGCCAAGGCGGACCATCCCTTCACTGACGGCGACGCCGTCACTCGCCGCGTCGAATCACTGTTGCTCAGGCAGTTCGACGCGCACCAAGTACTGGTAACGACCAAACAGGGGCTACTGCTCTGCATCGCGCCCGGCGCGCTGCCGAACGCGTCAACCGAGTTCGCCCGTCATCTCGAGAACGTTCTGCCACCGGACCAGGTCGGGCAGGTCGCGGTCGGCCGTGCCCATCCTGGCCCTGGCGGGATTCTTCGTTCCTACGAGGAAGCCCGTGCCACGCTGGAACTCGCGGCCGCACTGGGGCTGCAGTCCCCGGTTCTCAGCGCAACCGAACTGCTGGTGTTCCAAGTCCTGTTCCGGGACCGCGCGGCGATCATCGATCTGGTGGGTACGGTCCTGGGCCCGCTGGACAAGAGCCGTGGCGGCGCAATGCCTTTGCTGGAAACGCTGTCCGCATACTTCGCTACGGGTGAGAACGCCGCGGCAGCCGCGCGGCGATTGTTTCTGAGCGTCCGCGCATTTACCTACCGGCTCGACCGGGTCAAGCACCTGACCGGGCACGATCCGAGAGACCCTGAGCAGCGCTTCACCCTGGAGGCCGCGGTTCTCGGTGCGCGCCTGCTGAACTGGCCTGACCAGGAACTGCCGGACTGACGCCCTCGTCACCAGACGAAGTAGCACGGTGGCCGCCCATGTTCAAACCACTGATCTGGAGCGTCATGGTTCAATCCGACGTAGGTGGTGGACCGGCTGAGCCTGCGGGGTAGGTCTCGAGCGTGACCGTGCCTGCCGCCCATGCGTCGAGGATCGGCTCGACGATCCGCCAGCTCTCTTCGGCTTCGTCGGCGCGGATGGCCAGGGTCTGGTCGCCGCGCAGAACTTCCAGCAACAGCCGCGAGTAGGCGGGCAGGTCGTTGGCTGGAAACCGGGCGGCCAGTTCGGCGCGTTCCAGGTCGAACGGATCGCCGGCACCGTTGAGGTTCACGGCGAGTTCGACACGGTCCGGGTCGAGAGCGAATCGCAGGACGTCGGCCGGTGCTGTGTCCGAGAACGGCTGGTGCGGCGTAGGTTTGAAGTGGACGATGATCTCCCGGCGGTCGCGGCCCAGCGCCTTGCCGCTGCGCAGCCGGAACGGAACCCCGGCCCACCGCCAGTTCTCCACGAACAGTGTGACCTCGGCGAACGTTTCGGTCTCCCGGCTGGAGTCCACACCGGACTCGTTCGCGTAGGCCGGGATGCGCCGGGCACCGACGTCGCCTGCGGTGTATCGCGCCCGGCGGGTGAGTTGGGACATTCGTGCCGGGTCGGGTGCCCGTACCGCGCGCAGGACTTCGACCTTGCCGTTGCGCAGGTCGCGTTCGCTCATGCTGGCGGGTGGTTCCATGGCGACCAGCGCCAGCAGTTGCAGCAGGTGGTTCTGGATCATGTCCTTGAGGGCGCCGGCGGAGTCGTAGTAGCCCGCGCGGTCTTCGAGTGCGAGCGTCTCGTCCCAGACGATGTCCACCGAGTTGACGTGCAAGGCGTTCCAGACCGGTTCGAAGATCCGGTTGGCGAACCGCAGCCCGAGCACGTTCAACACGGTCTGCTTGGCCAGGAAGTGGTCCACCCGGAAGACGTCCTGCTCGTCGAAGCTGGAGTGGATCGTCTCGTTGAGTCGTCGCGCGTCCGCCAGATCGGCACCGAACGGTTTCTCCACCACGAGCCTGCTGGCCACGGGTGGCGGCTGGTGGGCCAGCGCACGCAGCGTGTCCAGGAAGATCGCATTGGGCAGCGCCAGGTAGATCACGGCGGGACCGGGCAGGCTGGCCAGCGCCACACCCAGATCGCCGGGATCGGTCACGTCCGCGGTGTAATGCCGCAGCCGTTTGACGAACTCGGAAACCACCGGCGCCGGAAGGTCCGGGGCGTGGCGCTCGAGCCGCTCGGTGGCCTCGGCGCGGAACGCGTCGTCGTCCGCCGCACGGCGGTCCACGCCCACGATCGTGACCCGATCGTCGAGCATGCCCGCAGCGTGCAACCGTGCCGCCGCCGGGAGCAGGTATCGCCCAGTCAGGTCACCTGAGGCGCCCAGCACGACCAGTGTCTCGATCATGGCTCGAGCCGGATCGACCTAGTGACCGGTTCTCTCACTTTGCACCTCCACCGCCGCTGCCGTCGAGTTCACCGATACCCGCCTCGTCACGTGCCGAAACCCTGGCCCAGTTGACGGCTCGCTGCGAGCTCTCCGAGCCGTCAAACCCGGCGACAACAGCTCCTTCGTAACTCGTGTTCACGATGCGGGGATATCCCGATGGACGGACGACATACCGGCGCGTGGCAACAAACTTGCCTAGCGCAAAGTTTGTTACCGGGTCATTCTGATCATGCTCGGGCCTGGTCGGATATGCCCTCGGCGTGCCCGAAACACCCCAGTGGCGCGGACGTGCCCAGATACACACGGAGATCCGACCACGGGTTGGCAGGGGCGGTACATCACCTGGTCGGTGACGTGTTCGCCATGGCGCCTTGTGCTCGGCTTGGTCAGCCACGCCATGACACAGTGTGAGTGATGTGAGGCGGACCGCCCGACTGCCGTCACGATAGTCGAGCAGTCCATCGTGTCCATTTCGGACACGTCCGCACGCTCGATTGCGGTCTGTCCGACAGCAAATGTTGCAACTTGCAAGTTAATGTGCCACGTTTGAATGTTTCCGAATGCTGTCTCTGGGCAACCGGCAGTGACGGGTGTCGGTCCTGCGAGGGGTGGCAATGGCTGGGCGGGAAGACAGGGCTACCAGAGGAACCGCGCTCGGTGTGTTGCCGACTGCGCTGACGGTGGCGTACGGAATCCTTGGTATACATGGCGCACTTCTGTGGTTGGGACTGGACATAGCCTTGTGGGACCGCCACTCACGCCTGCGCAGTGCCTCGCGGTCGCTGGCTTGTTCGTGATCAGGAAGCTCCTATGCGGGCGGCGTGAATGACCCGGGGAGCGATGAAGCGTGGATGGTCAGATGCATGCTCGGCTATCGCCTCATATGCGCCGCAGCTGCGTGAAGCGTTGCACTAATCAACATTTGGTCACGGCAATGTTACGTGCCGTTGCCGCCTGATTGAGCGCGCACCGCGCCGGGCACACCAGAGGAAACCGGTATCACCGCTGACGTGTGAGTGGAGGAATAGTATGACAAGCGCACACGAGCCGGACCCGCATCGGCGCCAGGATGAGTTGCGGGAGCGAGCGCTTACTGAGGCCCCGCCTTGGGCCAGCGCGAACGCTCCGACCGCGTACCGCGCGGGAGCGGGTTTCTACCGCGAACAAGACGAGGCGACAGCCGCCAGACTGCCCAGCGGCGTGGTGGCGATCGCTGGAATCTGGCTTGTGGTAGCCCCGTTCTTATTGCTGGACGGGACAGCCGGTGTGGTCATTGTGGATGCGTGGGGTGACATCCTCGTGGGTCTGGTGTTGTCGGTATTCGGTCTTCTCCGTTGCGTGGCTCCGCACAAGCGAATGTGGTTGAGCCCGGCGAACATCGTCATCGGCATCTGGCTGGTAGCCGCGGCTGTCCTGCCCTTCGGGTGGCCCGGAGTGCATCCCGTGAACGACATCGTCGTTGGCGTCGTCGTGGTTCTCATGGCCACCAGCAGCACCACTTTGACGTTGATTGCCCAGCGCCATGCCCGCCGGACCGTCACGTCGGCGACGACGTCCCCGCCGGGCCGGAAGCAGTAAGGAAGTGTCGGTACAAGACCACAGTCGCGGTGTTCGGGCTTGCTTCCGGCTGTGACGATGCTGGGCGAAGACGGGCAGACAGATGGTGGACGCTGCGTCAGGATGAGCTGGCTCTCGTGCCGGGCAGGGGAACGCTCGACCGCAGTGTGGTGGTGAGTTCGTCGGTGGTCAGTCGGCGTGGTCCGATGTAGTAGAGGACCACACCAGGTGGCAGCTCGGTGTGCCAGCCGGGGTTGACCATGAGACGGCCGTGAGCACTGGCGGCCAGTACAGTCACGCCATGGCGGCTGCCGAGCGCGATCTGGCACTGTCCGACCACAAGCGAGCCCAGCGAGCGCGGCAACCGGACGGAGTAGGTGTTGGCGCCGTCGGACGACATCAACTCGGTGTAGACCTCGGCGATGCCCGGGGAGGTCAGTTCCTCGGTGATCATGCGAGGCGTATGCCATTGGACGCAGCGGATGTTGCCGTCCACGTACCGCATCAGCTGAGCTCGTTCCATATCCCGCAGGCTGACGACGATGTGCGCCCTGGTGTTGACATGGTCGACGGTGACCGCGATGGCGAGAGCCTCGTTGTCGTCCCTGGCGTCGACAAGAACGGTGCGGGCTCGGTGCACCCCCGACCGGTGCAGCACGTTCTGATCGGTCAGTTCGCCGCGGACGAAGTCGATGTCCTGCTCCGGCATCGGGTGCTCGCCCACGTCGTCCCAGGCGCACAGAACGAGCCGCTCATCCCGGGCCTCCGCCCTCAACTGGGCGACGATCCGCTCGGTGCGACCTGCCGTGTAGCCCAGCAACGCGATATGACCTGTGGCCGCCACGGTGATCGATCCCTGCATGCGTCGCCCCTTCATCCGTTCCAGCACCGAGGCCAGCTTCGTGAACACCGTCGTCAGGGTGGCGATCCCGCCGACGATCACGTAGCTGCCGACGACATGCCCGACCGGCGTCTGAGGAAAGAAATCGCCGTAGCCCACAGTCGCCGCCGTGACCACGAAGTACCACCAGTAGTTCGCAGGCTGGACGAGATCGCTTCCCGCCGGTTCGGCGAGCGCCATCAGCGGCCAACTGGTCGCGAAGACGAACACGATGACCGCGATCGGTGTGGCCCAACTGGTCAACAGCGCCAACCGGGCGAGCGCTCGCGTGAGGACGTACAGCACGACGTGACCGAGACAGCCCTTCTCATAGTGTGAAGCCCCCCCGAACGACCATAAACTGGGAAGACAGCGCCGGTCAATCTATTGCTGTACGCAAGCGTCGCGCCCACCGAAGCAATCAAAGGTCCTGCACGACGTCATGACAGACTGGTCGAACACACGTCACCGACGCCGACTGCGGCGGCGATAGAGAACCACGCCGATGGCAATCGCTGTGGCCAACGCTGCCGCCGCGATGAGGATCGTGTACAAGGGGTTGGGGCCGCGGGTGATGCTGGTGACCAGGAACCCGATCATGACCACCAGGCTGGTAAGGGCGGCCAGTACTTTGATGGGGAAAAGGTTCCGGTCTTGTTCGAATTGGTTGCGAGGCATGGTTTTCGCTCCGTCCTGTCGTATCCAGTACCAACCGTGTTCAGTTGATGGCGATCAGATCGTCTCTCAGACAGGCGCATGGGCACATTGACACGATGCTCGACGACAAGGCGCCGACCGCCGAACTGGATCAGGGTGGGCGTCCCGCCTCAGGTTGTGCCGGTCGTGGGCGGCTGCGCCTGCTTGACGCGAAGTGGTATGCCTTGCATGCACGTCGTGGGGGTCCCCCGTTCGGGTGTGCCGGTCACGGTCAGCTGCTGCCCTGGTCGCAGACCCTGCGTTTCGGTGCCGACCAGGAGGTACTGGGTGGTGCCGGTGTCGAGCAGCAGGCAACCAGGTTCGACTCCCGACATGACCGCGCCGCTGACGGTGATCTCCTCGGTGTTCGGAACGGACGATGTCGGTGGCGGCGGAGGCGGCTCCGACGCGGGACCGTTGCCGCACGCCGACAGAGTCAGCAGCGAGGCGACGACCGTCACGGTTCGGCGGACCTCTGTTGATGTCTTCATACAGTGATGGGTACCCGTGATGTCGCAGGGCACACAGCGGGAAACTTGCTGCCCGCAAATATTGACAGGTCGTCCTGTTTCAGTTCTGGTGTGTGGGTAGTCGCAGACGAGGCAGGGCCGACGAAAGGCATGCCATGTACCATGGTCCCGATCACGACCGGGTTGTGCTCAACGCGTACGAGCGTCACCAGTTGGAGTTGATGGAGCGCGTGGCCACCCACGGCAGGGAACGGCGGAACACGTCACATCTCCGTAATGACCGTTAGGTCCTGTTTCGCCGCCGAGTACGGCAGGATCGTCCCCGATCAGTCGTGGAGGTGGTGGAATGTTCGGTCGACGGATTGGCGCGATACTTCTGGTGGGCTCGCTGACCGGCATGGTTGCCGCGTGCGGCCCTGACGTGGGCGACCCGGTGACAGGCGAGGCGACCCAACCTGCGACGCCCATGACGACAAGTTCGCCACCGGTCGGATCGACGGCCACGGCCATACCGGTGCCCGAGCAGTTGAGATTCACCGCCAAGACCATCGACGACCAGAGTTTCACCGGGGAGAGCCTGGCGGGCACGGCGGCCGTGTTGTGGTTCTGGGCCCCGTGGTGCCCGAAGTGCCGAGCGGAGGCAAGCAGGGTCGCCGCAGCCGCGCAGGCCCACAGCGGCAAGATCACATTCGTGGGGGTGGCCGCCCAGGACCAGGTGCCCGCCATGAAGAAGTTCGTCGCCGACTACAAGGTCGCCGGATTCCAGCACCTCGCCGACCTGGACGCGTCGATCTGGACCCGGTTCGGAGTCACCCAGCAACCCGCCTATGCGTTCATCAGCCCCGACGGGAAGGTGGACGTGGTCAAGCAACAACTCTCGGAGACCGCATTGACCGAGCGGGTCAGCGCCCTGGCCAAGGCGTGATGGACCTCGACACACTGGGGTTCGCCCTCGTGGCGGGGATGGTGGCCACGGTCAACCCATGCGGCTTCGCGATGCTGCCCGCGTATCTGACTCTGGTGGTCGCGGGCGACCATCGTGCCACGATGCCCGCGGTACTGCGGGCGTTGGCCGCGACCGGGTTGATGGCGCTGGGATTTCTTGTCGTGTTCGGCGCGTTCGGGCTGGTCGTCGCGCCCTTGGGATCGTCGGTGCAGGAGTATCTCCCAGCGGTCACGGTCGTGGTCGGTGTCCTGATGGTGGGACTGGGTGTGTGGATGCTGGTCGGCAAGGAGGTCACTCTCCTGCTTCCCAAGCCGCGTTCTGGCGCCCCGACCGCACGTCTGAGCTCGTTGTTCGGCTACGGGCTCGCGTACGCCGTAGTCTCGCTGTCCTGCACGATCGCGCCGTTCCTGGCCGTGACCAGCACAACGTTCCGCAGCGGTTCGGTGATCACCGGTATTGCCGCGTATGTCGCCTACGGGCTGGGCATGGCTGTCGTGGTCGGTGTGCTCGCTGTGTCGATCGCGATCGCCAGCAGCGCCGTGACCATGTGGGTCCGGCGGATCCAGCCGTACATCGGACGAATCGGCGGAGCCATTCTGGTTGTGGCAGGGCTCTACATCGCCTACTACGGGGTGTACGAGTTGCGCCTGTTCCACGGCGGTGGATCGGCGGACGATCCGGTCGTGGACGCGGCGGGCGCGCTGCAGACGACGCTGTCGACGTGGGTGGACTGGATCGGGCCGGTGCCGCTGGTGGTCGGCTTGGCTGCTCTCGTCGGCGCGGCTGTTCTGATGGCCCAGCGCCGTAAGCGAGTGTCCTGTCGGGCCGACGAGAGGGCTCGGCGTGACCCGGCCGGTTGACCCCTGGTGCGTTCGTACGACCGGCATCAGTGACTGTCCATCCAGGATAGATCTCCAACCACCACGTTCCGTACACCCGCGGATTCACACCGATCACTGTCGCGACGAGCACGACCGTGAGCAGAACCTTCGCCTCCCGTGGCCGCCTCGTCGACGGCCACCAGTCTCCGAGCCCCCTCAACTCCGGCTGGTGAGCTCGGCGTGCGGAACCGACAGGTGCACTCCGTCCGTGTCCACGTGGGCGATCTGCTCCGCGTCGGCGTAGAGATCCTTGGCGAACACTCCACGCGCATCGATCTTGATGTACCCCTTGCGCAGAAGTTGTTCGGCTCGAGTCGGCGGGGCCTCCGGTTCCGAGCCAACGAACGTGTCGCGCAGCCAGTCCCACACCGTGCCTGGCGGCCGTTGCCCCTGTGCGGTGATCGCCTCGGGATCGCCCATCTTCACCGCGGTCACCGATCCCACCGGTTGGTCCGCGCTGTCGAGGACGGCCATGCCTTCCTCGGCAGCGGCGATCGGCCCAGGCTGGGATATCTGTCCTGTCATCGAAGCCCTCCCACTGGTTGGTGCTCGAGTTCCTTGCCTAACGGTTTTCCAGGTTCTCGGCGGTGAAACCTGGGCCGACGTAGCAACGTTTGCATTCCGCAACCGATGGTGGGCGTATCGGTGTTTTTCGGCGTGGTCTGGGGAAAAACAGGTGGCAGGCGGTGATCCACCCCCGTTGATGGAGGTAACAGTGATCGGACGAACGACGCGAGGTGGGCCACAGGCGCCCACCGAACAGCAGTAGGGGTCGCGGAAGCCTTCCGGCAGAGGTTCGATGTCGTCCAATGGAGTCCCAATGTTGAGTGATCACGAGAAACGGCAGTTGCGACTGATCGAGCAGCAGCTCGAACAGGAGACGCCGAACTTCGCCTACGAACTGCGCACTGCGCGTTCGCGCCCGCCGCTCCTGGGGCGAGTGTGGCCGTATGTGTCCACAGTGCTGTTCGGCCTAGTGTTGTTCGTGCTGGGCTGTTTGGTCGGGTCTGTGCTGCTACTGCTCGTGGGCGTGGCTTGTGGAGCCTTGGTGCTCGTGACGCGCACGCTTCGGCGGCATGGGATCCGACAGTCACGCCGACACTGAAACCGTTGCGGGGTAGACACGTTGCGCCATTCATTGTCTAGTGCAAGAATCGTTCAGGGGTGCGGCGACGCGTCCTCGAGAGGTGCCGGCGGTTGCTGGCTGCCCGCCGGTACCTCTGCCATTGTCAGGGACCAGCGTGGACAACAGGTGTGTCATTGCTCTCCAGGCGCAGGCAGTTACCGGCACTTGCGATGATCGCTGTTCTGGCGTTGGCCGCCGGAGGGGTGTGGGCGAGAATCCTGGAGAAGGAAGCAACCGTGACCGACCGCGTCAGGTGTCCCCCGGCTACGGTTCCAACCGCAAGCCGGCTGGGGAATCCCGTGTCGTACGACGCGTTGGACAAAGTGCCACCAGCCCTGCCCACGCGTGTGAGCGTCCGCGTGCTCAACAGTACTGACAGGACGGGACTTGCCCGGTCGGTCGCGAAGGCGCTGGCAACGCTGGGGTTCGAGAAGGCCGATGCACCGGCGAATGACGAGTTCTTCCGCACGGGGACCATGTACTGCGTGGGGCAGATCAGGTTCGGCCGCGGTGGCCGTCCCGCCGCCCGCACATTGAGCTTGCTGGCCCCTGCGCTCAGCTCGTGCAGGACGACCGGCGGGATTCCACGGTCGATCTCGTCCTCGGCGCGGCGTTCACGACTCTCAGCGAGGATCATCGAGTTCACGCGGTGCTGCGGCAGTTGCGGGGAGTGGGCTGACCGGCATCCCGAGGCGGGAGGGGGACTACAGTCGCTCGACGGAGACGTGGCTGTGGTGTCGCCGTCGACGCTCGCGAAGACCCGGTCGACTGTCTGCGGAGGAATCACACCCGTGGCAGTGAACCCTCCGCACGCGGTACCCGCGCATTGGGCTGACTCTCAGCCGGGCGAGCACAGAGCGGACCATGTCGCCGCGGCCGTGGAACCGGATCGAGGACGACTGAATCGCCTGCAGCCACAAGGGAATGGTGATGAGCGTCGGGCAAGAAGAGCTATTCGCTGCTGGATTGCGTGCCTACGTTGAGGCGGTGACCCGTGCACTGCGGGTCGAGCCGGAGGCAGCATGGTGGCGTCACCCTGCCGGGAGCTGGGACGCAAGGTGGATGCTGGCCATGTGAGTGCCGCGGTCCTCGCCTACGCGTCGCCAGCCGTGATGGAACAGCCCGTTCACTTCCCGCGTCCGGACTGACGCTAGACCCAGAGAACCTCGCCATGGTCCGACAGTACCCGTGGACCAAGGCAAGTCGTGAATTTTAGTGCTGGTCGGTGGGTCGTACTGCCATGTCTTCATCGCTCCGGTCCGTCGGCACTCCATCAGCCACGCGTCTTCCTCGGTGCAGTCCGCGTCCCGGAGTTTGAGCATCGATGGAGATTGTGTTGAGCAAGCTTTGCATTGGTGGCCGACCGATCCAGGGTGCGCATACGGTGAAGTGGAGGCACCAATCGGGAAGGAGCTGAGATGCTGACAGTCACCGATGCCGCGGTCGCGGCGATCAAGAACGCGTCCAAGCGATGCGGCGTGCTGGACGACGGCGGTCTGCGACTGGACGTGGCGCCGAACGACACGGCAGGCAGAACGTTCGCCGTGTCGCTGGCGACCGCACCGAGGAGTGGGGACCAGGTGCTGGTGGTCAGGCCAGGGACGAACGTCTTCATGCCCGCCGATGCCGCGGAGCGCCTGACCGACACGATCCTGGACGTGCGTGAGACCGACGGGAAGGTCAAGTTCCGGTTGCTTCGGCGCGGTTGACGCCGGGACACATCAGAGTTCGCGCGCGGGACAGAAGCGCGGTTATTCGATTCGTGTCACCTCGTCGGGAGGTACCTCGGACCAGGAGATCATCGGTCAACTACCTGCTCCGTACAACACTTGCGTTGTGCAATAAGCGTGTGCCCAGTCCGTAAAGGATCAAGCTGGGCCCGGGTTGTCGGCGTGTTGTCGCGGGTACTCACGTACCCGTCTGTCACACATCGGATCGAGGCGGTGGCGAGGTTGAGCACTCCGACGGCGAGTAGCGAACAGGGGAAGGGCTTTTTCGGACACCCACGGGCATTGGCGCATCTGTTCGGGGTCGAGATGTGGGAGAGATTCTCCTTCTACGGCATGCAGGGAATCCTCACCATCTACCTGTACTACTCGGTGGCCGAAGGTGGGTTGGCTCTGCCCGAGGCGACCGCCACGAGCATCGCCGGTGCGTACGGTGGGCTGGTGTACCTGTCCACGATCGTGGGAGCGTGGATGGCCGACCGGCTGGTCGGGTCAGAGCGGGTACTGTTCTACAGTGCGGTTCTGATCATGTTCGGCCATCTGTCGCTCGCGTTGTTGCCTGGTTTCGTCGGTGTGGGTGTCGGCCTGGGTGCGGTGGCGTTGGGCAGCGGCGGGCTCAAGGCGAACGCGACGTCGATCGTCGGATCGCTGTACACGCCCGGCGACGCACGCAGGGATGCCGGGTTCTCACTGTTCTATCTCGGTGTGAACCTGGGGGCGTTCACCGGCCCGCTGCTGACCGGTCTGGCGCAGCAGGAGTTGGGTTTCCACTACGGGTTCGGTCTTGCCGCGGTGGGGATGGCCGCGGGGTTGGTCCAGTACTCAGTAGGGCGCCGTAAGCTGCCCCGTGAGACGAACACCGTGCCCAATCCGCTGCCAGTGAGCAGGCGACCGCTGGTCGCAGGTGTCTTTCTCGCGGCCGTCGGTGCTGTTGTCGTCCTGGTGTTGACGGGGATGGTCTCCGCGGCGAATCTCGCGGACATCACGGTCGTGGTGATCATCGTTGCCTCGATGGCGTATTTCGTCGTGATCCTGTCCAGTAGGCGGATCACGGCAGTCGAACGCAGGCGGGTGGTCAGTTTCATCCCGATGTTTCTGGCGAGTTTCGTGTTCTTCGCGCTGTTCCAGCAGCAGTTCACGGTGGTGACGATCTACTCCGACCAGCGCCTCGACCGCACGTTCTTCGGCTGGGAGATGCCGGTCTCGTGGGTGAACTCCATCAACCCGGTGTTCGTGATCCTGTTGGCCGGTGCGTTCGCCGCGATGTGGACCAAGCTCGGCTCCCGGCAGCCGTCGACACCGGTCAAGTTCGCGCTCGGCACGGTGGTGATGGGCTTGGCGTTTCTGGTGTTCCTGCCGATGAGTGGCGGCAGCGGCAACAGCACTCCGTTGCTGTTGCTGGTCGTCATCCTGTTGCTGTTCACGGTCGCGGAACTGATGCTGTCACCGGTCGGCCTGTCTCTGTCGACCAAACTGGCACCCGAAGCGTTTCGTACCCAGATGGTCGCGCTCAACTTCCTCTCGGTCGCGTTGGGCACCGCGACAGCGGGTTCGCTGGCGAAGTACTACGACGTGGACAACGAAGCTCCGTACTTCGCGGTGGTCGGCGGCGTGGCGGTCATCCTCGGCATTCTCCTCGCCGTGGCCAGCCCGTATATCCGACGCCTGATGAGCGGCGTGCACTGAGTGCCCGACACGACTTGCTGCGCCAAGCAACAGTTGCATACGACAATAGATGGTGTGGTGTCATGGCATCGTGACTCGGATGTCGGTTTTGGTGACGTGGTCAGGGGTAGTCGGACCGCAAGTATGGTCTAGCTGAAGATTGGACGGTCCAGTGCGGTCCACAGTGTTGAGTTATGCGATCTGTACGGCGTGTGTGGGGGTCGTGGCCTGCGGGCAACCACCATCCTCCGGACAGGAGCCGTCGCCGTCTCCGACGACCACATCGGCTCCCGCGGTCACGCGGTGTACGGCAGGAGACCTGAGCGGTGAGATCCGCTTCGAGGACGCGGCGACCGGCGATCGGTACGCGACGTTGATCGTGACGAACCAGAGCGATACCCGGTGCACCTTGAACGGCACAGGCGACCTGCAGCTCATCGGAAAGGACAACAACGAGCTTCCGACTGACGTGCGCCCGGTGTTGCAACCCGAACCGCGCCAGGTGACGGTGCGACCCGGCGACGACGCGGGATTGAAGCTGCACTGGATCGTGGTACCGGTCGGGGACGAGCCGACTACCGGGCCGTGCCAGCCGACGCCGGTCAGCGTCCGGGTCACGCCACCTGAGGTAACACGGACCTTCACCGTGCCGTGGACGTTCGGGCCCGTGTGCTGGCATGGACGGCTGGACACCTCGGCCTACATGCCGATTGACCCGGCTTGACGGAGGAGGTGGCGAGTGCCGAGCGCGATCGAGGACTACGCACTAGTGGGCGACCTGCAGACCGCCGCGCTGGTCGCCCGCGACGGCAGCATCGACTGGCTGTGCCTGCCGCGGTTCGACTCGCCCGCTTGCTTCGCCGCCCTGCTCGGCGATGAGAACGCGGGACGATGGCGGATCGCCCCGGCCACTGCCGGGCTGATGGCACAGCGGCGTTACCGGGACGACTCACTTGTCCTGGAAAGCGAGTGGGTCGGCCCGGAAGGGGTGGTCAGAGTAGTCGACTGCATGCCGCCGCGGGGTGACGCGGCGGACGTGGTCCGCGTCGTGGAGGGTGTGTCAGGAACGGTACTGATGCGGTCCCAGCTGCGGTTGCGGTTCGACTACGGCCACGTCGACCCGTGGATCAGACACAACGCGGGTGAACTTGCGGCCATCGCGGGACCGGATGCTGTCTGGTTGGACAGCACGGTGGAGCTACGCCGACACGGTTCCGAGACGATCTCGGAATTCACGGTGGCGGCTGGTGACCGGGTGGCCTTCGTCCTCACGCATGCCTCGTCGCACTTGCCGCGGCCTGATCCGGTCCACGCGGACCAGGCGATCACCGCGACCGAACGCTTCTGGGCCGACTGGATCCGCCAGTGCCGGTACCGAGGTTACTGGTCGGCTGAGGTCCGTCGTGCCCTGGTGGTTCTCAAGGCGTTGACCTACGCCCCGACCGGCGGCATCGTCGCGGCGGCGACGACGTCCTTGCCGGAAGACCTCGGCGGTGTCCGCAACTGGGACTACCGGTATTGCTGGCTTCGCGACGCCGCTTTCACGTTGCGCGCACTGCTGGGTACGGGCTTCATCGCGGAGGCGAAGGCATGGCGGGAGTGGCTCGTCCGCGCTGTCGCCGGAGACCCCGCTGAACTGCAGATCATGTACGGTCTCGATGGCAGGCGGCGGTTGCCCGAGGAGATCCTGGACTGGTTGCCGGGATACGAGAGCTCCCGGCCGGTGCGGGTGGGCAACGCGGCAGCGCCGCAGTTCCAGCTCGACGTGTGGGGCGAGGTGCTGGACGGCCTGCATTTGGCCCGTGATGTCGGCCTGCCCACCACGGACACCGCGTGGGACGTGCAGCGGGCCTTGCTGGACTTCCTTGAAGGCCACTGGCAGGAGCCCGACAAAGGGCTGTGGGAGGTCCGAGGGCCGGACCGCCACTTCGTCCACTCCAAGGTGTTGGCGTGGGCGGGTGTCGACCGCGCTGTGGACACCGTGGAGCGCCATGGCCTCGATGGTCCTGTCGATCGTTGGCGTGATCTGCGGGATCGCATCCACGTGGAGGTTTGCGACAAGGGATATGACGCGAAGCGGAACACGTTCACACAGTTCTACGGTTCTCGGGGATTGGACGCCGCACTGCTGCAGTTGCCCAGGGTCGGCTTTCTGCCGTGGGACGACACGCGAGTCCGCGGAACAGTGGACGCTGTACAGGCTGAGTTGTGCGAGAACGGGCTGGTCCGGCGCTACCGCACCGACACGGACGGCGGTGTCGACGGATTGGCGGGGACCGAGGGGGCGTTTTTGGCATGCAGTTTCTGGCTCGTGGACGCATTGCACGCGACCGGACAAGCGACGCAGGCCCGTAAACTGTTCGAAAGGCTCCTGGATCTGCGCAATGACGTTGGGCTGTTGAGCGAACAGTACGACACCAAAGCAGGCAGGCAGGTGGGCAACACCCCGCAGGCGTTCAGTATGGTCGGACTGGTCAACAGTGCCCGGCGACTGTCCGGTCAGTGATCCGGGACCAGGTCCCCGGCATACCGGTTTTCGTCTGCCGCGCAGGCGGTGGGTGATGTCGCACGATTGCTGTCAGATGCGACCGAGGACGGCCAAGCCGGTGATTACGGCCCCGATCAGGACGTCGTTGGCGGTCGCAGGCGTCGAGTCGGCGCCGAAGCCATAACCCGCGACGAACGGCGCGATGATGAGCCATCCGCCGACGAGAGCGGACAGCCACCGCGCCGAGCTTGTCAGTATGGGGCGGACCAGCCGGATCGCGCCGATGGCGGCGAGGATCGATCCGGCGGCGAGGTCGTTCCATCGTGCGTCGAGCCAGCTGTCGATGTCGCCGTAGGTCCAGTTGACCGCGACGACTACCAGCCAGACCCCGGCCGTCAGGACCAGGCCGGCGCCGGGCAGGTATCGGCGGCCGGGTGGCTGGATGCCTCGTCGCTGGGACGGGGTTCGGGCCGCTGACATGCTGTGACTCCCCGGATTGGCGTGGTACGCAGCCTTCACGATGACCGTGTGACGTTGAGGTGGGACTGGCTGTCACTTTGCGGTTGTGTGACGACAGGCCATGCTTGTCCGGCGGTAGGCCGTGGTGTTTGGCAGCATGGGTCTTGTGGGCGCGAAAGATCGAGAAGGACTCGTCCGACCCGTGGATCGTGGTGACCGTGGGCGGACTGGGTCACCGGCTTGATGCTCAGCGTTAGGCGCCTCGGCCTGGGCCTGCGCGGTCGGGTGATCCTGACGTTCGCACTCGGCGCGGGCATGGTGTCGCTGGTGCTCGCCGTATCGGTGTACACCATCAGCCGCGGCTATCTGGATGTGCAGCGGGAGCGTTCCGCCGAGCGGCAGGCGTCGGCCGACGCGGATTTTGTGCGGGGGCGGTTGACGATGCCGGGCGTGTCGGCACAGGAGGCGCTCACCGCCCTGGACCCGCCCACGAAGACGGCGTTGCTGTTGTACCGGGGCGGACAGTGGTACTCGTCGAAGTCCGCCATCGGGCCGGGCGACCTGCCCGCGGACCTCGTGCCCGCCGTCACCTCGGGCACGCAGACGACACTGCCACTCAACCGTGGCGGGCAGCCATTCCTCGCCGTGGGTATCCCGTTGGCTGATGGCGCCGCCCTGTTCGAGATAGCGCCACTCGAGGAGCTGCAGGCGACTCTGGCGATCCTGCGCACAGTCCTTGCGGCCTGCGGGATCGCCGCCACCCTCGGCGCGGCCGTGTTGGGCCTGTGGGCCAGCCGCCGCGTGCTTCAGCCGCTGCGGGACGTCGCCGGTACCGCGGCCCGGATCGCGGGGGGAGAGCTGGACACACGGCTGGAACGAACTCGCGACCACGACCTGGCGACCATCACCGAGTCGTTCAACAGCATGGTCGACTCGCTGCAACGACGTGTCGAAAGGGAACGCAGGTTCTTCGGCGACGTCAGCCACGAGCTGCGCACCCCGCTGACCACACTCGTGACCGGTGTTGAAGTACTCGACCGGTACCGCGGCGACATGCCGGAACGTTCCCAGCGCGCACTGCGGCTGGTGGTCAACGAAGTCGAGCACCTCCACCGCCTGCTCGACCACCTGCTGGCACTGGCTCGGACCGAGGCCGGGCTGCACCATGACCCGCCGGAGCCGTTGGCCGTGCGTGAGCTCCTCGCACACACCATGACGGAGTCCAACCGCTCGCCTCAGTTGCTAGTGGTGGAGGCCGACTGCACGGTGAACGGCCGCAAGCTCGCGTTGGAGCGAGCGTTCGTCAATCTGATGGACAACGCGGATCGCCACGGCGGCGGTCTGGTCGGTGTGACCGTCCAGCGTGAGCTGGACGATGTGGTGGTTCACGTGGACGACGCGGGCCCGGGCGTGCCCGCGAACGAACGCGAGCGGGTGTTTGAGCGTTTCGCCACGGGACACATCTCCAGAGGCGGCACGTCCGGCACCGGACTGGGATTGGCGCTGGTCGCCGAGACAGTGGCCGCCCACGCCGGCCGAGTGCGGTGCGCGGATCGTCCTGGTGGCGGGGCGCGGTTCACCGTGACGCTGCCGTGCGTCGACGACTGAGCGTCATACAACCGCAAAGAAGACACCAAGGTCGTCTCAACATGACTTGACCAAGCTAGTGGGGAGTAGCGAGAACCACCCCACGGATGGATGACATGCCGACAACCATGGACGCGGAATCCGGGCAGCGAACTGTCCGGCCCAACCTGGTGGCGCGCGAGGCACTGCTGTTGTGGCCCCGCCGGGTCGCCATGTCCGCCGCCACTACGCAGGAGGCCGGCCTCTGGCCGGTGTTCGCGGTCGTCCTCGGCGAGCGCGAACCTGACGAGGACCCAGGCGTCATGCCGCTCTACGAACTGCTGGAGGAACCCCAGCACCTCGACCGCATCTCGGTCGTGGATGGCCGGTGCCACTGGACGATCATCGATCCCCGGCACGCCCTGCTGGAGCTGTCCGTACGGGCAACGGCGCCGGTCCGGTTCGACGTCGACATCATCTTGCCCGCGCGATCCGTGCTCAACGCACTGGACCTGCTCGCCCGGGGCGGCACGATCGCGATCACCACCCAGCGCCACTCCGGCTCGCTGACGCCGCGCACCGACATCCGCTACGCGTTGACCAAACTCGTGCTGATCAGCTGCCCGCCCTCGGCGGAACTCGAGGCCGTGGCAGCCGCAGTCACTGAAGTTGTCTGCTGACGAGGTCCCGATGAGCGACTACTTCGGACCGATCGACCCGTACGTTGTGTTTCCAGCGGGAGCATTGGCCAGCGGGGCGATCGTGCTCCTGCTCAACGGTGCGGTGCTGTTCAGCCTGCTGGCCCTTGTTCTCGCGGGGTTGCTCGTCTTGTTCGACTCATGGGTGAATCGCGATGAACGCGCCCCACGCCGCAGGCCCGCGCGCTATCGACACACGCGTTGGTGACGCTGGTGTCAGACCGCTCACAGCCAGAGGGTGTCGGACCGGTCGTTGTCGGTCGCTTCGCCACCGGCAGCGGTAAACGCGGTGAGAGCGCGGATCAGGCCACGCCGTGCCGTCGGCGACATCTCGTCCACGATCTGTGCGATCTGCGCACGCCGCCGCCTGGTGACGTTACGCACGACGGTCCGGCCGGTCCTACTGAGACCGAGGACGAGTTCCCGCCTCGAGGTCGGGCTCGTCTGTCGATCGATGAGACCGGCGTTGACGAGCCGGTCCACTGTGCGGGTGGCGGTGGACGGGTTGACCCCGAGAGCCTCGGCGATCGACACGAGCTTCTGCGGCCCCTGCGCGTCGAGCACGACCAGAAGCCGGAACTGCGGGATGGTGATCGTGTCATCCACGGCCGCGATGGACTTGGCAGAGATGGTGACGAGAAGGCGGGAGGCTGCCAGTACGGCGTCGGTGACCGCGTCGACATCGTCAGCCGCGTCACTGGGTAGAGGTCGAACCATACCGGTAGATGTAACCCCACCCACGGCGCATGAAACCTTCTGCTCCGCCCAGAATGATGCGAGTTGCCATAGTTGCCGCTCCACACTTGGTGGAGATCAACTCGTTCGGCTGCCGCCTTCGCGATGTCGTGTGCGGCTCCAGGCAGCGCTGACTTCCAAGCCGCAAATGTTGTGCGAGGAAACAGTTGGTATCCGCATGGCCTTTTCGGTGTCAGGCGTGCGGCGCTGGGTAGCCGGGTGACGGGTAATGCCTCCAGCGAAGGGACTGACACAGTGGCCGAGACAGTTGGCGACTACGTGCTGCAGCGACTGCGGGACTGGGATGTCGAGCACGTGTTCGCCTATCCGGGAGACGGGATCAACGGGATCGTCGCGGCGTTTGGCAAAGCCGACAACCAACCGCGTTTCGTGCAGGCCCGGCATGAGGAGATGGCCGCGTTCCAGGCCGTGGGATACGCGAAGTTCTCCGGTCGGGTCGGGGTGTGTCTGGCCACGAGCGGGCCGGGAGCCATTCACCTGCTGAACGGTCTGTACGACGCGAAGCTTGACCACGTACCGGTGGTCGCCATCGTCGGACAGACGGCCCGCAGCGCCATGGGTGGCAACTATCAGCAGGAAGTGGACCTTCAGGTGCTGTTCAAGGACGTGGCCAGTCACTATCTGGTCGAGGTCAACGTCGCCGAACAGTTGCCGAACGCGATCGACCGGGCGATTCGGATCGCACTGGCCGAGCGGGCCCCGACCGCCGTCATCATCCCGTCGGATCTGCAGGAAGAGCAGTACACGCCGCCCAAGCACGCGTTCAAGAACGTGCCCTCCAGCCGCCCCGGCATGACGTGGCCGCAGGTCCGGCCTGCCGAGCAGGACATCCAGCGCGCGGCGGAGGTACTCAACTCGGGGCAGCGTGTCGCGATGCTGATCGGGCAGGGAGCCCGTGGCGCGGCCGCCGAGGTGCGTGAGGTCGCCGAGCTCACCGGCGCCGGTGTGGCCAAGGCGCTGCTGGGCAAAGACGTGCTACCGGACGACGTGTCGTACGTGACCGGCGCCATCGGACTGCTCGGCACCCGGCCCAGCTACGAGCTGATGCGCGACTGCGACACCTTGCTGATCGTCGGGTCGAACTTTCCCTACACGCAGTTCCTTCCCGAGTTCGGCCAAGCCCGGGCCGTGCAGATCGACATCGACGGCAGCATGATCGGTATGCGGTACCCGACCGAGGTCAATCTGGTCGGTGACGCGCGCGAGACACTGTCGGCACTGGTGGCGCATCTGCGTCGCCAGGAAGACCGCTCCTGGCGCGACACGGTCGAGGCCAATGTGGCCCGGTGGTGGGAGACCATGGAGAAACAGGCCATGCTCGACGCCAAACCGGTCAATCCCATGCGGATCGTGTGGGAACTGTCCGAACGGGTCCCGGCGAACGCGATCGTCACCGCGGACTCCGGTTCCGCGGCGAACTGGTACGCGAGGAACCTCAAGATGCGGGGGGACATGCGCGGTTCGCTCTCCGGCACGCTGGCCACGATGGGACCGGGTGTGCCGTACGCGATCGGCGCCAAGTTCGCATGCCCGGACCGGCCGGTGATCGCGCTGGTCGGTGACGGCGCCATGCAGATGAACGGGATGGCCGAACTGATCACCATCGCCCGCTACCAGGGGCTGTGGCAGGACCGCCGGTGCGTGGTCTGCGTCTTCCACAACAACGACCTCAACCAGGTGACCTGGGAGTTGCGGGCGATGGGCGGCGTACCGAAGTTCGAGGAGTCGCAGACGATCCCGGATCTGTCGTACGCCGATTTCGCCCGGCTGCTCGGGTTCGAGGCGATCGCGGTCGACGACCCGGATCAGCTCGGGGCGGCGTGGGATCGGGCGTTGGCCGCCGAACGACCGGTGCTGCTGGACGTGCTGTGCGACCCCGAGGTGCCGCCGATCCCGCCGCACGCGACCTTCGAGCAGGCCAAGTCCGCCGCCGAAGCAGTGCTGAAGGGCGACCCGGAGGCATGGCACCTGATCGTCCAAGGCATCAAGACCAAGGCGCAAGAGGCGCTTCCACACCGAAGGCGATGAGATGAGCTGGTTCGACACGGCAGTCGACACTGTCGAAGCCGCGGCGTACCGGGTGCCCACACCGGTTGCCGAGGCGGACGGCACCCTGGACTGGGACGCGACGACCATCGTCGTGGTGCATGTCTCGGCCGGAGAAACGCGAGGGCTCGGCTGGACGTATGCGGACCCGGCGTGTGCCGGTCTGGCCAACGGTGTTCTCGCTGACGCCGTGCGGCAGACCGGCACACTCCAGCCACAGGCGAACTGGCATGCCATGCGGCGTCGGATCCGCAATCTCGGTCGGCCTGGGCTGGTGTCCTGCGCGATGTCCGCTGTGGACACGGCGTTGTGGGATCTGTCGGCACGACTCGCCGGGCTGCCGTTGGGCCAACTGCTCGGCCGCGTGCATGACGAGGTCGATGTGTATGGCAGCGGGGGTTTCACCACACTGCCCGACTCCGAGCTGCGCGCGCAGCTCGAGGGCTGGGTGCACGGGAAGCGAATCCCACGAGTCAAGATCAAGATTGGCGAGGCGTGGGGAAGCGTACCGAACCGGGATCTGGCCCGTGTTGACCTCACCAGGACGGTGGTGGGTGACGATGTCGAGGTCTACGTCGACGCCAACGGCGCGTACTCCACTGGTCAGGCGGCACGCCTGGCCCGGCGCCTGACCGAGTGGAACGTCTCCTGGTTTGAGGAACCGGTTTCCAGCGATGACCTACCCGGGCTGGCGCGCGTTCGTGGCGTCGCAGACGCGGACATCGCGGCGGGCGAGTACGGCTATGACCTGGTCTACTTCGAGCGCATGCTGGCCGCGGAGGCGGTGGACTGTCTGCAGGTGGATGTGACCCGGTGTGGTGGCTACACCGAGTGGCTGCGGGTCGCCGCGCTGGCCGCAGCCCGGAACATCGAGGTGTCGGCGCACTGTGCGCCTAATTTGTCCGTCCCGGTCGCGGTCGCGACGCCGAACTTCCGGCACATCGAGTGGTTCGCCGACCACGATCGGATCGAGTCAGAGTTCTTCGACGGGGTAACCATGCCGCTGGGTGGTGTGGTGGCTCCAGTCTCGGGCCTGGGGCACGGCCTGACGTTGCGGGAGGCGGACGTGGAACGCTATCGCATGGCATGAGGGCGTGGCGCCGGTTTGTCTTTCGTAGTATTCAGTTGGTGCGCGTGCCGACGGTCACGTCCGCCTGGGCGCGGTCGCCGTCTCGGACGAATGTCAGTGGAAGCCGTTGGCCCGGTTCGGTCTGTCGCACGTGGGTGAGCAGGCCGCTGACATCGCGTACTTCGGAACGCGCCAGCTCGACGATGACGTCCCCGGGGGCGATGCCCGCGGAGGCTGCCGGACCTCCGGAGTCGACGTCGAGGACCAGGACGCCGTTCTGGGCTCGAACGCCCAGCCGCTGACGGATCGAGTCGGTGAGCGGGCCCACCGACATGCCGAGATAGGGGTGTTCAGCGGTGCCGTCGTCGAGCAGTTGACCGGTGACGTCGAGGACGGTCGCGGCGGGGATCGCGAATCCCAGCGACACAGCTCCGGTCGCGGGTGGCAGATAGGCTTCGTTGACGCCCACGACCTTGCCACTCGCGTCGAGCAGCGCGCCGCCGGAGTTGCCCGGTGAGATCGGTGCGTCGGTTTGGATGAGGTCGACGAGCGACTGGGCCTGTGCCGTCGTACCGGGAATCCTGCGGTGCAGCCCCGAGATGATCCCCGCGGTGACGGAGTTCCGGAAGCCCAGCGGGCTGCCGATTGCGATGGCGGGCTCGCCGGGTCTCGGCAGCTCGGGGCGAAAATCGGGAACTGGCAGGTTCTTGCGCTCGGTTCGGACCACGGCGAGGTCCGTCACGGTGTCGGTCGCGTGGACCGTTCCCGGTGATCGCGTGCCGTCGGCGTAGGCGACTGTCACATCGCGACTCTGGCCGACCACATGTGCGTTGGTCACTAGGACATCAGGTCGTAGGACGATCCCACTGCCCAGTCCGCCGGACGTCTGGATGGTCACGACGCTGGGGCCGAGTCGCTCCACGAGTGCGGCGTATCCGCCGTGGTCGGCGACTGGCGGTGCATCCTCCGCCCGCGGTTGTCGAGGTGTCTCGATTGTGCATCCAGTCAACAGAAGCGCGAACGTCGCCAGAGCGACGCCGATACGACTGTGTTCTGCCATGGCTGGGAAGTACCCAGGGAAAGCGCCGCGCAACATCGTGGCCGTGTTTGTGTGCAAGTTTTGCTCGTGACAAGCGTTGAGCTTGGTGGGTGTGCCGAGGGCATACAGCTACCAGTCGGCGCCTCTCGTCATGGGAAGACGTTCACCCGTGGGCTGCCAAATCGAGTCAAGAGCTGGATCACGACACGGCGGGCTGTCTCCGTTGTAGGTCACGGTGGTGATCTGAGTCGCGGACTACTGTCAGACGAAGTAGCGCAGCCAGAGGTACGGCGCGGCCACCACGATCGTGATCACCGTGACGATCGCGCCTTTCTTGGTGAACTCCCAGAAGCTGATCGGGGACCCAGCGCGGGCGGCGATTCCCAGTACGACGACGTTCGCGCTGGCGCCGACAGCCGTCATGTTTCCGCCCAGGTCCGCGCCGAGGGCCAGCGACCACCACAAGGCCTGCGAGTGCGTCGGGTCGCTGATGCCTGCGGCCAGTTGCTGCACGAGTGGGCTCATCGTCGCGACGTACGGAATGTTGTCGATGAGGCCGGACAGCAGGGCGGACACGCCGAGGATCAGCATGACCGCGACCAGTGCGTCGCCGCCCGTGGCGTCGGCGGCCCAGGTGGCCAGGTTGCCGATCACACCGGTCTTGACCAACGCGCCCACCATGATGAACAACCCGGCGAAGAACAGCAGCGTCTCCCACTCGACACTGCCCATGAAGTCGCGCGGTCGCAGGTTCGCGATCAACACCAGCACCCCGGCGCCCAGCAAGGCGACCACCGACGGCTCGACGTGGAACGCCGAATGCCCGACAAAGCCGACGAAGACGGCCAGCAACACCACACCGCACTTGATCAGAAGACGGGTGTCGCGGATCGCTTCGCGTTCGTTGAGTGCCATCACGCTCGCGACACGTTCGGGGTCGGCGGTGAACGAGCCGCGGAAGAGCAACGGCAGGATCAGTGTGAACACGATCAGTTCGATGGCGGCGATGGGCGCCATGTGGACGAGGAAGTCGTTGAACGACAACCCGGCGCGGCTGCCGATGATAATGTTCGGCGGGTCACCGATCAGCGTCGACGCCCCACCGATGTTCGACGCGAGAACCTCCGCGATGAGGAACGGCACCGGTTTGATCCCGAGCCGGTCGCACACCAGCAGTGTGACCGGGGCGATCAGCAGCACGGTGGTCACGTTGTCCAGGAACGCCGACGCGACCGCGGTGATCAGGACCAGCAGGATCATCACGCGCCGGGGTGAACCGCCGGCGCGTTTGGCGGCCCAGATCGCGACGTACTCGAACACACCGGTCTTGCGCAGCACGCCGACGATGATCATCATGCCGAGCAGCAGGAAGATGACGTCCCAGTCGATGCCGGTCTCGTGCGAGTAGAACGCGTCCTCGGAACCGACCACGCCGATGGCCAGCAGGACGGCGGCGCCGCCGAGCGCGGCCATCAGCCGATGGACCTTCTCGGTCGCGATGAGGATGTAGGCCGCCACGAACACGGCGACCGCGACCACGGTCACCGGGTGCTCCTCAGTGCGGCAGGGCGAGCTCCAGCAGCCGGGACGCGGTGATCACGCCGATGATCTGCTTGTTCTCGACGACCGCGACCAGCGGGCAGCGCATGCTGGCCATCACCGCGGCCACCTCGATGATGGTGTCGTCCGCCTCCGCGACAGCCAACTCCGGCCGTTCCCGGGGCAGCAACTCGCGCACGGTGTGCCCGGAGAGCTTGTCGGCCACCTTGTCGGCGAACTGCTCGTCGATCACCCTGGCCAGTGTCGGGTCGTCCTGGACATAGCTCGGCACCAGGAACCGCACCACCTGGGAGGCGCCGAGCACCGAGTGTGGACAACCGTCGGCGTCCGTGACCACCAGGCCGGGCATGCGGTGCTCGCCCATGAGCCGTGCGGCTTCCAACGCGTCGGTGTCCAAGCTGGTGACCGGATATGTCTCGGCCATTTCTCGTGCTTGCACATCCGCAGAGTACGACGGTTACGAGGGTCATGCCGTTTTCCTGTCGTGGTCTTGACGTGCGCCGGTCGGCAGGTTGTCGGGTGGCTCGACCCGCAGTGCCTTGGCGACGGGGACGTCAGTGGAGGAGTGCAGCACGATCGACAGTGCGATCGTGATGGCCACGAGGTCGAAGACGTGCTCGCCGGTCGGGATTCCCGACTGGAGGGCGAGCAGGCCGTAGACCACGGAGGCGAAGCCTTTCGGCCCGAACCACGCCGCCGCGGTGCGTTCCCGCTTCGGCAGGCGAGTGCGCAGCAGTGACAAGAGCATGCTCGCCGGACGCACCAGCAGGATGGCCAGCACCGCGACCGCCCAGTCGCCCGCGCTCAGATGGGAGATCCGATCGGGTGTGATCAACGCACCGAACACCAGCAACGCGCCGAACTTGGTCAGTTCGGACAGCAGATCACCGAGCGGCTCGAAGTGCTCGGCGGCGGTGCGGTCCAGTGTGGCCAACGTGGACCCGGCGATGAACGCGGCCAGATACGGGTTGGCGTGCGTCAGATGACAGGCCGCGAACAGGGCCACCGCGATGGCCAACGGTCCGAGCGCTTGCAGCCGAGGCTCGGCGGTCAGGACGCGCAGTCGCCAGGCCAGTGCGACCACCGCGGGGATCGCTATACCGAGGACCAGGCCGAGCGCCAGTTCGATACCGACCTTGCCCAGATCGGACTCCTGGCCTTTTGCGGTGGCCAGGAAGATCAGCACGAACGGCAACGCGAGGCCGTCGTTGAGTCCGGATTCCACGTTGAGCAGGCGGCGTAGCCGCAACGGGACGTCATCACGGCCGACGATCGCCGAGGCGAACACCGGGTCGGTGGGGGCCAGGATCGCGCCGAGCAGCAGCGCGGTCGGCCAGTCCAGGCCAGCCAGGAAATGGCCGGGGACGGCGATGCCGATCATGGTCAGCGGCATCGCCAGGCCCAGCGCGCGGCCGGACAGTCGCCAGCCCTCCTTCAACGCGGGAAGGCTGGCACGTTGACCATCGGTGAACAGCACCGTGAACAACGCGATGTCGGCCAAGCTGGTGACCAGGGGTCCAGTGGGCGAGATGTCGATCAGACCGAAACCGCCCTGGCCCACCAGCGCACCAGCGACGAGGAACATCAACGCGGTCGACAGCACCGTTCTGGCGGCCACGCCGGACAATGACACGCTGATCAGCAACACCACGCCGAACGCCAGCACCAGCGCCACGTAGAAGTCTCCCCTCGCCCCAACTCCGCTCCACCGTGCAGCGAAGTGCCGACCAGACTTCCCGGCGCACCGCGCGTAAACATGCCGCAAAAACCGATCAACCGCAAACCGGTCCGGTCGTGCGCGCTGGCCGAAAATCCTGTTTGTCGGATTTGCTGGACGGCCATGTCGAGCGGTGCGTGTCGCTGAACTCGCTGGAACGTGGTGTCAGCGATGACGCGCGTGGTGGCGTCGCCAGAACGTGCTGAGAAGGACAGTCGCGGCGCCGAGGCCGCCGACGAGGGCGAGTGCGCTGCCGAACAACGAGCCGGACATGTGGAACCAGCTGCCGAGGGTCATCCACGTCCAGCAGACCGCGAACCACAACGACGCCTCGCCCTGCGAGGAGGTAAGCCGAGATGCGTCGAGGTTCGAGCTGTCCTCGACCAGTTTCATCTGGCGGAGTTCGTATACGGTCGATGAGTCGATGTCGTCGTCGCCAGGTACACGGTGGTTCACCCATTACATGCTTAGGGCAATGATTGCACAAGTCAAGTGATGGCCGTTGATCCATCATGTCTTGCGACGATTGATCGTCTCACGCGGTGGCAGTTTCCTCCGTTCGCAGACCGCGGGTGGTGATGGTGTGGGCGCTGCCGTCGGCCAGGCGGTAGGACATGCCGACTACGGTTGTCCGTCCGGTCGAGACGTGCTCGGCGAGTGTCTTGGACCGGTCCATGAGTAGGTCGACGGTGTGGCGGATGTGTTCGGCGATGATGTCGTCATCGCGGGTGAGCCCCGCGGCGTGGGCGGCCAGCAGGCTGGGGGTGACGCGTTCGATGACGTCGCGTACGTAACCTGTGGCGGCCAGGCCGTCGGTCAGGGCGGCACGGGCGGCCGCGACTGCGCCACAGGAGTCGTGGCCCAGCACCGCGACCAAGGGGCAGCCAAGCACGCTGACGGCGTACTCGATGCTGCCCAGCACCTCCGATCCCACGACGTGACCTGCGGTGCGGACCACGAACAGGTCGCCGAGCCCTCGGTCGAAGATGATCTCGGCGGCCAGCCGGGAGTCTGAGCAACCGAAAAGCACGGCGAAGGGCCGCTGACCCGGTGCGGTCTCGACGCGGCGGGCGGCGTCCTGGTTGGGGTGCTCGGGAGTTCCGGCGACGAAGCGCCGGTTACCGGCCAGCAGCAGATCGAAGGCTTCAGACGGGTAGAGCTGCGGGGCGTCGGTCATGAGTGCGGATCACCATTCTTGAACGGACAAACGGATGCGTCGTGGGCGTTGTCACAGAAGGCGCGTCGTTGGCGGTCCTGGTCGCGTGTTGACGTTGGTGGTCACGGACGTGGATCGGTGCCTGCCGCGGCGGTCTGGAGCTTGTCGAGTTGTTCGTCGCTGGCCAGAGCGGTGAGTTTGTTCTCCACGTGGGGTGGCATGTCCTCGATGTCGATCTCGACATTGGATTTGTGTGAGTGGTCGAGGAAAGTCAGCAACGCTTTCGCTCCGGACATGTCCATGTAGGTCACGTTGGCCAGGTTCATCGACAGTTGCGGTTCGTCGTTGCGCAGTGTGGTGAAGACATGGTCGACGGACAGGAACGACAGCGGGCCCTCGATGCGGTAGGTGCCGGTGTGGTCTTGGACGACCGAGGCTTTGCGCCGCCGTGACTGGACGAGGTGGACGATCAGTGCCAGCGCGACGCCGACGGCGACGGCGACAGTCAGGTCGACGAGGACGGTGATGATCATCGTCGCGAACATGACGACGACGTCACCTCGTGGTGAGACGTGGACCTTGCGCAGGCTTTCCCAGTCGAACATGCCGATCGCGGTCAGGATCAGGATCCCGGACAGCACCGCGAGGGGGATGTATTGCACGACGGCTCCGAGGCCCGCCACCAGCGCGAGGAGGATGACGCTGTGCGTGGCGGCTGACAGCGCGGTCGTGCCTCCGCTTCGGACGTTGACCACGGACCTGACGGTCGCGCCCGCGCTGGCCATGCCGCCGAACAGTCCGCTGGCGATGTTGCCGAGTCCCTGGCCGATCAGTTCTTTGTTGCTGCGATGCCGACGGCCGGTGATGTTGTCCATGACGACCGAGGTCAGCAGCGAATCGATCGAGCCGAGCAGCGCGATGCTCAACGCGGGTAACACGAGGGTGAGGATCAGGGATCCGCCGAGCTGGGGCACGGTGATCGAGGGGATCGACTCCGGGATCTGGCCGATGTAGTCGACCGCGGCGTTGAGCGCGACCGGTCCGATCCGCACGTCATGTAGCAGCGGGCCGACAAGTGGCAATACCCCGGTGATGATCACGAGCGCGATCAGGCTCGCAGGAACCGACTTGATCAGGCGCGTGGCGACGAGCATGAGCACGATCGTGACCGCGACCAGCAGGAAGCTTCGCTGTACCTGGTCGAGTTCGCCCAGGAGGATGATCAGTGCGATTCCGCCCATGAACCCCGACACCACGGGGTGGGGGATGTAGCGGATGAGTGAGCCGAGTTTGCAGAGTCCGAACAGGACCTGGAACGCGCCGGCCATGATGAAGGCGATGAACGCGCCCTCGAGTCCGTGTGCGGCGATGACTCCGGTGGCCACGACGGTGATGGGGCCGGTTGGACCGGTGACCTGGGCGGGTGTACCGCCGAAGACGGCCGCGAAGAACCCGGCGAAGATCGCACCGTACAGTCCGACGAGCGCTCCTTCGGACGTGCCGGTCGCGGTGATGCCGAAGGCAATCGCCAGCGGCAGCGCCACGACGGCCACCGTCAACCCGGACAGAATCTCCCTGGTCACTCGCCGGAACATCGGCCCCCATTCCCGTTGTATGGCATGGCTCGTCCAGGCATCGCCGGGAGTTCGCGGTGGTGCCTGGATGACGTCGTTGTGCTTCCGATCATCACTGACCGTAAAGAATTAGTAAAGGTTTTCCCAAGAACCGAGAATGTTGCCCAAAACGCTGTCATGTGCCGCGGACGCGGGCGGCGAGACGTCATCTGGCTGATCTCGCGTGCGAAGGAACGCGTCTCGGCCGTGGCTGCGAGCCGCCTCGCTGAACCGAACCACCTCCGCGGGAAACCGTTGAGGGCCCACATAGTCGGTCAGCGACGGGCGACCGGCCTTCGCCTGTGACCAGTTGGCTGATCAACTGCTCGTCCCACCATCTGGACCACTGGCGGAGGTCCGGTCCACAATGGGATCAACGTGACTGCCGTGCCCTGGTCTGACGTGGTCGGCTCACTGCGATGCGGAAGGTCACCCGGGTGGTCAGGACTCTCGGAGGCCGTGCTGGTCGCTGGTGTAGCCAGCCTGGGCGAGGGCTTTCTGCATGAACGCGTCGTACCCGGTGGCCCGGTCGGCGGCTTCCATGGCGTCGACCTGGCCCCGGATCCGCTCCGGCCGGTCGTCGGGTGGGTTGATCACGCGGTCGGCCTCTGCGGCAGGATGCTTCCACGTGTCACCACAGCCCAGTGGGCAGGGCATTGCCATCTTGCGCAGGATCCACCCTTGGGTGCCGTCCAGGGTGGGCTGTGTCCAGCGCAGGACGCCCTCGCCCAGGCAGGCGGGACATCCATCTGGACGCACAGCCGGGTCTGCCACAGCGAGTACAGATCCTTCCATGGTGAAGGTCAGCCCGGGGCCTGCACTAGCCGGGCAGTTGTTCCTCGTCCACGGTAGACATCATGCCGATGATGCGGTAAGGGTCATCCCGGGTTGCCACCCATTCAGGTAGCCTGTGATCGACAGGCACCGCCAGCGCCGATGTCAGTATGGCGTTCGAGCTGTTGTGGTCCGCAGTCTCCTCACGACACGGCGCGCGGCCGGGACATGCCAACCGCAGCGGACGCTCACGGCGACGCGTCAGCCGCCGATGGACATGTGGAGCCGTAGTTGTTCCAATGCGCTGCGGATTCGGCCCTTGACCGTGCCCGGCGGCACGTCCAGGGCGTGTGCGACCTCCTCGTAGGTCAGACCGCCGTAGTAGGTCAGGATCAGCGCCTCGCGGTGGCAACGACTCAGCGTCCGGACACACTCATGGATCCGCTGGCGCTCGGAGTTCTCCATCTCCGATTCGGAGGCCTGGTCAAACGGGGTTGTGTCGTCGTGGGCGCCCGTGACCTGGTCTCGTTGGGCGCTGTTGCGCGCGCTGCGAACTCGGTCGACCGCCAGCCGGTGGGCCAGCGTCATCACCCAGGTTGTCGCCGTGCCCTGATCGGGACAGAAACGTGGCGCGGTGCGCCACAACTCCGCAAACACCTCGTGGGCGACCTCTTCGGCTTGGGCGCGGTCACGCACCACCACGTGGGCCAAGCCCAGCACCGACGGCGCCAGTCGCTGGTACAGCGCGGCGAAGCACCGCCGGTCGCCGCTGCCGACCGCGAGTAGCAACTGCTCCGGCGGGATGGAGGGACCCGACAGGTCGTCGCCATGCTGCATCCGCACGGACTAACACCTACCGTGCCATTCGATTCCCCGCTGACCCAGATCGGAAACCGATCGCAAACAGTCACCTACGGAGAGTAATTGCGATGGTGCCGTCATCGACGACGGAAACAGCCGATGACGGGTTCCTACTTGTCCCGTGGATCGGAGGTTTTGTCCCGGTGTTCGTGGTGGGTTCTCGCGACCGCGACTTCGGACGGCACGGACGTGGGGCGGCTCTGTCCTCGTGCCGAATGCCACTCCTCGCGGAAGCGTTGGATCATGTGCGGGTAGTGCAGCTCGAAGGCGGGGCGTTCGGATCGGATTCGTGGCATCTCGTGGAAGTTGTGGCGCGGCGGCGGGCTGGTCGTTGCCCATTCCAGCGAGTTGCCGTAACCCCACGGGTCGTCGGCGTTGGCGGGTGGGCCGAAGCGGTAGCTCTTGATGACGTTCCAGATGAAGGGCAGTACGGAGGCGCCGAGGACGTAGGAGCCGATTGTGGACACCGCGTGCAACGCGGTGAAGTTGTCGGTGGGCAGGTAGTCGGCGTAACGGCGCGGCATTCCGGCGGCACCGAGCCAGTGCTGGACGAGGAACGTGATGTGGAAGCCGAGGAACGTGGCCCAGAAGTGCAGCTTTCCCAGTGTCTCGTCCAGGTATCGGCCGGTGATCTTGGGGAACCAGAAGTAGATCCCGGCGAACGTGGCGAACACGATCGTGCCGAACAACACGTAGTGGAAATGGGCCACGACGAAGTAGGTGTCGGTGACGTGGAAGTCGATCGGCGGTGACGCGAGTAGGACGCCGGTCAGTCCGCCGAGCAGGAAGGTGACGAGGAAACCGATGCTGAACAACATCGGTGACTCGAACGTCAGCGCGCCCCGCCACATGGTCAGGGCCCAGTTGAAGAACTTGATCCCCGTGGGCACGGCGATCAGGAACGACAGCAGCGCGAAGAACGGCAGCAGGACCGCGCCGGTGGCGAACATGTGGTGCGCCCACACCGTCATCGACAACGCGGTGATCGCGATAGTCGCCCAGACCAACGCCTTGTATCCGAACAGAGGTTTGCGGCTGAACACCGGAATGATCTCCGAGACGATCCCGAAGTAGGGCAGGGCGACGATGTAGACCTCGGGATGGCCGAAGAACCAGAACAGGTGCTGCCAGAGGATCGCACCGCCGTTGGCCGGATCGAACACGTGCGCACCGAGGTGGCGGTCGGCCATCAACGCGAACAACGCGGCCGTGAGCACCGGGAAGGCGAGCAGGATCAGAACGCTGGTGAAGAAGATGTTCCAGGTGAAGATCGGCATCCGCCACATCGTCATGCCGGGCGCCCGCAGGCACACCACCGTGGTGATCATGTTGACCGCGCCGAGGATCGTGGACAGCCCGGTGACGATCAGTCCCGCGTTCCACAGGTCGGCTCCCACACCCGGCGAATTGGCCTCCAGGGACAGCGGGGTGTAGGCGAACCAGCCGAAATCAGCAGCGCCGCCCGGCGTGACGAAACCGGCGATGGTGATCAGACCGCCGAACAGGTACAGCCAGTACGACATGGCGTTCAACCGGGGGAACGCCACATCCGGCGAGCCGATCTGCAGCGGCAGTACGTAGTTGGCGAACCCGAAGACGTTCGGCGTCGCGTACAGCAACATCATGACGGTGCCGTGCATCGTGAACAGTTGATTGTACTGCTCCGGCGACAGGAACTGCAGACCTGGCCAGCCCAGTTCCGTGCGCATCAGCAGGGCCATCACCCCGCCGGCCATGAAGAAACCGAACGACGTCACCAGGTACATGACACCGATCTGCTTGTGATCCGTCGTTCGAAACAGGCGCACGAGGGCGTTTCCCTGTCCCGCGCGGCCCGATCCGGCCGAGGTTCCGACGACGGGGCCGGGTGCGATCGCCACGATCTACCTCCAAGCGGTGGCCCGAAAACCCAGGCCGTGTACCCGTGCCGGTCGAGAACGAAACCACGATACGTGCACTACGCAAAGGTCGCGCTGGGAAATGCCCGCTTAGATCACATACCGGGCCGCTTGAGCCGCGTGTGAGGTATCCACGTAGACGTCGTAGCGTTGTGCCTGCAGCGTCCTGATGCTGGAGAAGTCCCGTTCGCCTCGGGTGCTCCAGTGTGCGATGAACCCGAACACAGCGCCCCACGTGGCACCGATGACCGTGCTCAGGACGAGAATCCACAACCACGCCGCGGCGCCAATGGTGAAAAGGCCGAGCAGAAGGCCAATGAGCAGGCCGAACCAGGCGCCGCCCGCGAGCCCGCCGAGCGCGGCCTTCCCGCGTGTCATGCGGCCGGTGACTTGTTCGACCGTGCGGACGCCGTCACCGATGATGCGAACATGCTGGACGGGAAAGCCGTCGTCGGACATCCGGTCGACCAGTCGCTGGGCGTCGAGGTAGTCGGGAAAGCTGGCAAGCCTCTGCTGGTTCTCCATGGACGGCGAGTCGGATTGAGCGGCTCGAATATGGGGTTCAGTCATGGCTGTCCTCTCATGGTCACGAACGAACGTGTTCACATGCGGGTGAGTGTCCATCGCCCGGGCGATCTCGTTTCGTCACCGCATGTGCCGGAAGTACCCGGACGCGGCTCGAGTATGCGCCGTGCGTCGATTCACCAGAAGCCCATGCCTACCGTGCACGAAACGATGTAGAGCAGCAGGCGAGCGTGGTCATACAGGCGAGAAGCCCGAACGTCCCGATGATCAGCAGGGTGCGGCGGCACAGTCAGTCCAGCAGCAACACCGCGACGATTGTGAACACGAGGTTGATCAGTCCGATGAAGACGGTCTGACTGATCGTAACGACCGCACCTGGTCCAGTGGACGAAAGGATAAGGATGCCCGTGCGTGTATCGCCAGGCGGCGTGTGGTGGATGGCTCATTGCAGACCGACCGCGCTTTCCGTTCGAGGGTGCGGAGCGCCGACAGCAACGCCCAGCGGTCGTCCGCAGTCATGCGTCCGACGGTGCGCGCGATCTCGTTGCGGCGGTGGTTGAGAACGGTGTTGACCAGATACTGTCCTCTGCGGGTGAGTACGATCAGTGTGCCCCGATGTTGGCTGGCGTCGATCTGTCGGGTGACCAAGCCTGCTCGAACCAGCTTCCCCACGGTCCGTGTGATTGTTGAAGGGTGTCGGCGGACTCCTCGTGCCAACCCGCTGACCGTACGTGGTCCACTGTGGTGGATCAGCATGATCAGGCGTAGCTGCGAGGATGCGACGGAGTCGGATACGGCAGCCATAGCGCGAGCGGTCACGGACAGGAGTAGTTGCGCCGCGTCCAGGACCGCGGTGATGCTCGCGTCGAGATTCGCGACTTCCTCAGTGGTGGTCGTCGGATGCTCCGTTGTGTCGCGGTGGGCGAGTTGGTTCGTGGCCATGGCGGCTCCCGGCTGTTGAGGGTTCACTCGGCTTCCCGGCGAGTGTGATGCAGGAGTTGATCCGTGCTTACCCGAAGGACAGGGCGGCAAACACCGTATAAGTGCCGGTGCAGGGCAGTGGTCGTTAACCACCGTTGTGGTCGGTGGGTCCGATCGGCTGGCGTATTGAGGTAGCCACCCTCCTTGGCGCGGTGGATGATGCCGGTTTCCTAGCGGCCATTTCGAAGGCGATGGATGATCTTTGTCGCCGCCAGTGCTGTGGTCGCGACGGTCGCTACCGCGGCCAGCGAGGTGAGTGCCCAGCTAGCTGCGCGTTCCGGTTTCGGCCGAGGGGCGGCTGTTTGTTCGTCGGCCATCGGGTCCCGGTCACCCAACAGCAGTGCCTCGGCGAGGTGCATCGCTCGCCGGCCGGTGTCGCCATGTCCGATCTGGGTGCGGCAGCTGAACCCGTCCGCGAGCACGAGCGTCTCCGGTGCGGCCTGCCTGACCGCGGGCAGCAGTTGCTGCTCGGCGCACGCCATGGACACGTCGTAGTGGCCGCGTTCGAAACCGAAGTTCCCCGCCAGACCGCAGCACCCGGAATCCAGCACCCTGACATTGATTCCCGCGCGGCGCAGCACCTGCATATCGGTCTGGAAGCCCATAATGGCGTGGTGGTGGCAATGCTTCTGCGCGATCGCTGTCCGATTCAGCCTGCGGGGCCGCCATTCCCCCGGGGCGTGGTGCAGCAGTGCTTCGGCGAGGGTGACGAAGCGGTCCCGAATCCCGCGCAGGTCGAGGTTGTCCGGCATGAGTTCGGCCGCGTCGGCCCGCAACACCGCCGTACACGACGGCTCCAGGCCGACGATCAATGATCCAGCATCGATCCATGGCCGCAAAGTTCCGGCTGTTCGAGACAGGACCCGCTTCGCTGTCAGCAGTTGGCCAGTGGAGATCCAGGTCAGGCCGCAGCACACCGGTTCGGTCGGTACCGCGACCCGGAAGCCCGCTGACTCCAGGATGGACACCGCGGCTTGGCCGATGTGCGGGTGGAAGTAGTTGCTGAAGGTGTCCGGCCAGATGACCGCCGTCCGTTCGTCCGGTGGTGGGTTGTGGTGCGTGCGTTGCCACCATGCCTGGAACGTCTCGCTGGCGAACGGCGGTGCTTCGCGTTCCTGGGTGACGCCTGCCAGGCGTTTCCCCACCTGGGCGATGCCAGGGGCCTGCAGGATGGCGTTCGTCGTCCGGGGGACACGCGAGGCGATCCTGGCCAGCAGTGGAAGCCAGCCCAGAGCGTAGTGGGCCATCGGCCGGATCCGGCCTTGGTAGTGGTGTGCGAGGAATTCGGCTTTGTAGGTGGCCATGTCGACGCCGACCGGGCAGTCGCTCTTGCAGCCCTTGCAGGCCAGGCACAGGTCCAACGCGTCACGGACGGCCGTGGAACGCCAGCCGTCGCCGATCGGCGAGTCGTGATGCCCCCGCAACATCTCGAACAGCAGCCGCGCCCGGCCCCGTGTCGAGTGCTTCTCCTCGCGGGTGACCTGGTAGGACGGACACATCACGCCGTTGTCCGGCTGCGGCCGACGACACTGGCCCACACCAACACATCGCAGCACCGCCCGGTTGAAGCTGTGGTCGTCCTCCGGATACTGGAAGTGCGTGTCCTGGGTATCCGGCCGCCAGTCCGCCCCCAACCTGAGATTCTCGTCGAGCGCGTTCGGTGCGACAACCTTGCCCGGGTTCATCCGGTTGTCCGGGTCGAACAAGGACTTCAGCTCACCGAACGCTCGTACGACCTCCGGACCGAACATCCGGACGAGCAGTTCTCCCCGAGCTTGGCCGTCACCATGCTCCCCGGACAAGGAGCCCCCATACGACACGACGAGATCGGCCGCGTGCTCGACGAACGCGCGGAACGCACGAACTCCTGAGGCGGTGTCCAGCCGGAACGGAATGCGCACGTGCACGCAGCCTTGGCCGAAGTGGCCGTACAGCGATGGCGTGTCCAGATCGAACCGGTGGAACAGGCGCCGCAGATCACGCAGGTAGTCACCGAGCCGTTCCGGTGGCACTGCGGCGTCTTCCCAGCCCGGCCAACAGTCGTGTATGCCCCGCGCTCGGGAGGTGGCACCCAGTCCGGACTCTCGGGCCTTCAGCAGTGTTTGCTGGTCCTCAGCAGAACTGGTGAGCAGGACGTCCTCGTCGTCCTCACCTTTGCCCAGAGCCGAGAGCACCCGCCGGGCACGGTCGGTCGCCTCGTCGATGTCCTGGCCGCCGAACTGGACGAGCAGCCAGCCTCCACCAGCGGGGAGCATCCGTGTGGACTCGACGTGCATATTCTGCTCGCTCATGAACTGGACCAGCCGATCGTCGAGCGCCTCGAGTTGGACCGGCTCGTCGGCTTTGAGGATTGCGGGGACGGCGTCCGCAGCGGCGGCGATGTCCGGATAGCCGAGTACCACCATCGCGGTGTGTTCGACCACCGCGACGAGGTCGAGTTCGGCGTGCAACACAGTGGCCAGGGTGCCTTCGCTGCCGACCAGCAACCGTGCCACGTGAAAGTCCTGTTCGGGCAGCAGCGAGTCGAGGTTGTAGCCGGACACCCGTCGGGGGATGTCCGGAAATCGTTCGCGGATCAGGTCCGCGTAGCGGTCACGGAGCGACTCAAGGCCTGTGTAGAGAGTCGCGATCGGCCCGGAGGACTCGATGATCTCGCGACGCTGGTCATCGCTGGTCGCACCGACCCAACACCTGGTCCCCTGATAGGTGAGGATCTCCAGGCGCTGGATGTTGTCCACTGTCTTGCCGGTCCGCTGGGCAGTCGCGCCACACGAGTTGTTGCCGATCATCCCGCCGATCGAGCAGTGGCTGTGCGTCGACGGCCGAGGACCGAACTCGAGCCCGTGCGGACTCAACTGCCGGTTCAGGTCGTCGAGCACGATGCCGGGCTCCACCACACACGTACGCCGCTGTGCATCGACCGAGACAATGCGATTGCAGTACTTCGTCCAGTCGACCACGACAGCGACGTTCGTGCACTCGCCCGCCAGGCTCGTCCCCCCGCCGCGGGACAACACCGGCGCATCGTGCTCACGGCAGACCTCGATGGCGGTGACAGCGGCTTCGACCGAGCGCGGAATCACCACACCGATGGGCACCTGCCGGTAATTGGAACCGTCGGTCGCGTAAGCGCCGCGCGAACCCGGATCGAACCGCACTTCCCCATCGACGCGACTGAGCAAGGCAGACTCCAGCGCCTCAACATTGACACGTGGCAGGATGTGCGTACTCACCGTGACGTGCTCTCCTTGTTCTTGGCCTCTGACCTGGGGCGTCTGTAACCAGGCCATGTCCACCTGCTCAGAAACGGGGACGCCGCCCGCCGCAAGGAGCGAGCTATGGACTAGTGGTACCTCGAACGGCTCTGGTCAACCATCCGCCACTTGATTCAGACGGACATGCGATGCACAGCGCAAATGTTTGAGGCGGCAACAATCAATGCGGCCACTCCTGTTGCCATCAAGCAGGCCCACGGCGCATCCGTCCACTGCGGACACCGCGACCGAGCGCCACACCGAGGCCGATCATGCCGATCGCCAGCCCGAGGTGCAGCCAGTTGTCCGCGATGTTCAGCGGGACGAAGTTGGCTGTGCTGTCCATGTCGATCACCAGGCCGTAGGCCCAGAGCACGAGGTAGACGATACCGCCGCCGATGAGGAAACCACGGGCGCTGGCCGCGGTGCGCGCCATGGCCAGACCGGCCACGCCGAAGGCGAGGTGCACGATGTTGTGCAGGATCGAAACCTGGAGAAGGCCGAGGAGTAGTGCATCGGAGTGGTGTCCGGCGAACTGGAGGGTGTCGTAGTTGGTGGTCACACCCGGGATGAATCCCGCGACGCCGACCAGCAGGAACACCACGCCGACTACCACAGCGGCCATCTGGACGGGTGTCCGCGTTGTTTGTCCTGCCTGTGTCATGACAGTCTCCTCTGGTCGAAATGTCCGTTGAAGTCGGCTACCCGTGCCACTGTGGTCAAAACGCTGAGGCGTGGGACAGGTTCCTCGAACAGCAATCAGACGCGAAGATCATCCACTGTGGCTGTTGAGCGCCTGTTGTGTGCGCGTGGCCAGTTGCCATCCTGAAGGTGGAACCGCCGTCAGGCTTTTTCGGCCTTCCTTGTGTGGCGACCGAATCCCGGGGGGAAACCGTGCTGGACCAACCGGCTCTCCGCCATGTCATCTCCCGATGCCACCAGGACGAACACGGAGTAACACAGTGCGCCGCCCAGCGCGAGGTAGATCGACCACGTCGGAACCGGCAGCAGGTTCAGAACGAAGTATCCGGCGATGAGGAACGGCAGCGTGCGCACCACCAGGCGGACCGCGTAACGCAAACGCCAAGTCGGCGTAGTGGCATCGCGCAGAACCCAGTCACGGTACCGGTCAGGCAGTCGTCCGCCGAAGGCGAACCAAAGCCATCGCAGTGGGTCCGGCCGTCGGACTACCATGATTGACGCTCCCCCGTTCTCGCGGTGGGTTGTTGCTCCCCTACAGTCGCGTTCCCGTTCATACTGGATCCAATCGTGCGAGGCACTAGGGGCGAGCCACTAGCTGTCGGCCTTGGCCGCCTCGTCATTCTCCGGCACCGGGATGACGGCAACCGGGCAGTCGGCGTGATACAACATCGCGTGACTGACCGACCCAAGCAGTACTCGGCGCGCCACCCCGTGCCGATGACTACCCACCACGACAACAGTGGCCTGGCTGGTGCGTTCGAGCAGTGCTCGTGCAGCGGTACTCTCCACCACCTCCAGGTCGGCCCGTACCCCGGGATACCGGTCGCGCCACTCATCCAGGTGTTTGCCGAGGGCCTCCACTGTGGCTTCGCGCGGGTTGTCGGCCGACTCTGGTGGCGACCCCGCGCGTGGGAGCATCTGTTCTGCCCAATGGCCAGGAAGGCCATGTACGGCACGCAGCGGTGTGCCGTGCCGTGCGGCATACTCGAACGCGTAGGCCAGTATGTGTCGACTGGACGCAGTACCGTCGAATCCCAGTAGAACACCGGAATCGTCGGCCTGGCGTTCCGTGTCGCCGCGCACGACCACGATCGGCCGCTCCGAGATGCGGACCAGGTCCGCGGCGGTCGACCCGAGCACAACGCGGGGGAGCGCGCCGCGGCCGGACGATCCAATCACTACCAGCTCGGCGTTCAACTCATCGGCGACGCTGTGAATGGCGTGTGCGGGTTCCTCCTGCGGAAATCGGGTCGAGATGTCCAGATCGGGGTTCGCGCGCACAAGGTCGGCGACAACCGGCTCAACGACCGACCTCGCCTCCTCCGCTATTCTGGCGTCACCCAGAGCGGCCGCGGGCTGCCAACCATAGGCCGCGGTGGCGACGTATGGATGCACTGCGTGAACAATGACCAGAGGTAGTGCGCGTGCGTTCGCTTCTGCCGCCGCCCACCTGGCTGCCCGTTGAGCGTTGGCGGAACCGTCGAAACCGACGGCTACGGTGCTGCTGTGGAGTACGGTATCCATACTTTCCCTTCTCAAGAGTTGGTGCCTACAACGTTTGTACCCAGCAATGGTCTGTGAGTACCCGAATCACGGGCCTCGTAACGCGGTCCGGAATCCGCGCGGCTCTCCGACGCGACATCCGCACCGTCGTCGGTCGCGGGTCACAGCGGCACCAGCGGTGATGCCGTCAGACGGAGTGGTTGTCGTCATCGGCGGTGGCGGAGGAGCGCGGACGGGCCTGTGGTGTCGTCGCCTCCCCCAATCGGCGGAGATGGCCATCGCGGGAACTAGGCAGTCTCGTCCTCAGGCTCAGGAACGACGGCAACCGGGCAGTTCGCGTGGTACAGCATCGCGTGGCTGACCGAGCCGAACACTGTTCGCTGAATGGGGCCGTGGCGCCCACATCCCACCACCACGAGGCTGGCGTCGCTCGTCATATCGAGCAGGACCTGCGCGGGACGGTCGTCGACTACTTCCAGAGTCGCGGTGACTGAGGGAAAACGCTCGAGGTACTCGATCAAGTGCCCCTCGGTGAGTTCGGCCGCGCTCCCGCCAGGCGTGATGGCCTCCTGGTCGGACAAGGACAGCGGCCCGACGAGGTCGAGCCAACGAGCGCCCAGCGCGTGCACAACGTGAACGGCCTTCCCATGGGTGGCCGCGTAGTCGAAGGCGAAGGCAAGGAGCCGCCTGGTTGCCTTTGTGCTGTCCACACCCACAGTGACCGCGCCATCGGCAGGAGATTCCCGGCCGTCACGGACGACCACCACGGGATGGTCGGTGATGTGCACCAAGTCGGCAGTGGTCGAGCCGACCAGTACGCGCGGGATGGCATCGCGTCCCGATGATCCGACCACCGTCAACTTGGCTTCCAGATCGATGGTGATGTCTCGGAGTGCTGTCGCCGCGTCTGCCTCGGACAACGTTGCGACCACGTCGATGTCGGGTGTCGCGTGCCTTGTCTCAGCCAGGAGCGGTTCCAAAGCCCGGATCGCCGCCGCCCGTCGCGGCGTCGCGACGGGCTCAACGGCGGGGTGGCGCACGTAGGCGGCCGTGGTGGGATGGAGGTCCAAGCCGTGGACTATCACGAGCGGTCGTTCGCGAACTCCTGCTTCGGCGGCCGCCCACCGGACCGCGCGGCGTGAACCATCTGAATCGTCGAAGCCGACGACCACGGCGTGTCGACGATCACGATACTCCATGCAGGACATGGTGACCACTCCTCGTGATCGTTGCTATCAGCAAGATTTGCCAACACCAACATAATCGGTGCACCCGTCGGTGCCGGCAGGTACCGACCTATCGCTTCAGTTCCGTGAACGGAGTGACGATTCCGTCGCGGACGCAACGAACAACAACGTGGCGACGCGCAACGACCAGGCCAACGGCCAGAACGACGTACACCCCGGACATCACGAGGATGACGACTCGGTTGATGTCCGGAGCCAGCAGGATGCTCGCCGCGAACTGCGGGCCGAACAAGGCGAACAACGAGATCGCCCCTTTGGCCGTGATACGTCGATCGATCAGGATGCTGACGGCGAACAACGACTGTGTCGCGGTGATCAGCAACTCCAGTCGCTGGTGGCCGTCGATGGGCAGTCCGCTGTTGATTGCCCAGCGGTGCCGGATGAACAGCACCGAACGACAAGAACCACAGCGCCGTACGTCGTGCGCAGTCTGAATGCCTGCGGCCCGGGATCGCCTGGCTGCCGCCGTCGCGCGTTGTCGCCACGAACACGCTGGGCCCCTGCCGAAACCGGGATCGTTCGGTTACTGGGCGGTGAGGTTGTCATCGTCGGACACGTCGCAGACCAGTCGACCACGGCCGTGATCGACCGGATCAGAGCCGTTTCGCAGGGCCCTGCTTCTGTCGAGTATGCGCATCGACGGCGACGCTGTGACGCCATGCAGGACGATGGATCCGATCACCACGACGGCAACGATCCGCCAGAGAGTGCGCGGATCACCGAATTCCCCTGCCTGGAGGGCGTAGGTGAGGTAGAACAGCGAACCCACGCCTCGGACGCCGAAGAACGAAATCACGGCTCGTTCCCGCAGGCCGGTCCCACGACCCACCAAAGCGGCCAACCCCGCCAGCGGCCGTACGACAAGCAGGACTGCCGCCGCCACCAGGATCTCCCGCCAGGTGAGACCGGCGAGGAGGCCGGTCGCGGCGGCGCCACCGAGCAGGAAGATGATCAACACGGTCACCATCCGCTCGGTCTGCTCGATGTACTGGTGCAGCACACGGTGATAGCCGTGGGACCGCTCCGCCGCGCGGATGGTGCAGCCGCACACGAACACGGCGACGAAGCCGTACCCCTCAGCGAGCTCGGCCAGGCCGAAGGTCAGAAACGTCGCGGCGAGCCCAACGAATCCCTCGGCGTGCTCGGCCAGCCGGACCTTCGTCGACGGCACGGAGAAGAACAGCTTGCCAAGCAGCCAACCGATCAGCAGCCCACACACCACCCCCACCGTCAGCCGCCACAGCACGTCCACGACCAACCAGTCCCATACCCACCCCGCCTGAGCGGCGGCCAGGGCCACAGCGGCATAGACGAACGGAAACGCCAAACCGTCGTTCAGACCCGCCTCGGCGGTCAGGGTGTGCCTGGTCTCATCGTCGTCGTTCTCATCGTCGGCAGGTTCGGCTACTTGGACCTCGGTCGCCAGAACGGGATCGGTCGGCGCGAGCACAGCGGCGAGCAGGACCGCGGCCGCGAGCCCGACACCGAGCACCGCCCAGCCGAGCAGGCCCACCGCGATCATCGACAGCGGCATAGCGATGGCCAGCAGCCGCCACGTCGTCGCCCACCTGCGCAGCCCGACCGGCCGGTTGAGGGCAAGTCCGGCGCCCATCAGTGAGATGATCACGCACAGTTCGGTGAGGTGCTGGGTCACGGTCGCGTACCGGACCGGATCCGGATCCGGCAGCGCACCGATCGTGCCGAACGACACGGCTCCGACGGCGAGAAACACCATCGGCATGGAGAATGGTGCCTTGCCCAACAGCCGCGGCAACAGCGCCGCGGCCAACATAGCGGCGCCCGCAGCAGCGTAGATCAGCAACGGTGCACCGGCTTTCTTGCGAACGCCCCACCGGGCGCAGAGCATCTATTCATCGACATCCACGCAGGTGACACCTCCGGTCATGCGGACAAGCACAACATAGGAGCCGATGCCGGAGTGTTCGGGGCCAGGAAAAGCCCTCGCTCGATGTGGTCCTACGTGGGACTGGCACCGGACCGCAGCATCAGCTCGTCGCGCCGCCCACCCCTGAGCCACGCTTAGGTGACGATACCCAGAGCCCATCGTCACGGCTCCTCGCCGACGCCTGTGCGGAGCTCAGCCAACGGCCCACCGTCCACACAGGATGCCCAAGGATCGGTCGGCGAACCCGAACCCTGGCGAAGCCCCACCACGAACTCGTCGATCGCTTCCCTCACGGTACGCGGGGCGGGGTCCACCCCAACTCGGTACGAGCACGATTCGTATCCATCACTGACACTCGCAGCTGCGCGCTGCTGTGTAGGTGACGATGCGCAGGTCGACGCCGGACACGGTCAGCACGTCGCAGTCAGGGTGACGTTACCCAGCTCGGGATGGCTGATCGTCTTGAGATCGCCGGTGAGCTGTCCCATGCCCGCCACTGACCACAGCTCACCGAAGAAGGGTGAGGCCGCCCGCAAATGTCCGCGAGCGCCGCCAGTTCCGGGTTGGCCGGGTAGCGGGAGACCGCTTCGCGCAGGTTCGCGACGATCGCGGTCTCGAAAGCGTACGGTCCGGCTGTCGAGGTGACTGGTCGCAGGTGTCAGCGGCCCTCGCCCGTGCCGAAGAGGGCGCGGGCGAGGTTGCGTTCGGCGGGCGGCAGGCCGGACGGATCGCCGTGCACAGCGGTCCACATGTCGTTCCACCACAGCAGGCTCCCATCAGCGGCGAACACGCCGATCGGGAGAGCGCCGAGACGGTCGACGAGGCGGCGGATGCTCGACGGCACGTGGGTGCCGACGGTCTGGTCAAGGGGCGCGAGCAGACCCGCAGCACGGAAGAGCTGGTCGCGTTCGGCAGGGGAGAGCCGCAGCGCGGGCCAGGGCCGAGACCACCTGACCGGACGGGTTGGTGGCCCGGCTCTGCTCCAGCCACAGCACGTACTTGTCGGAAGGGCCGGCGAGCTCGGCGAGCTCCTGGCGGCGCAGGCCCGGGGGCGCGCCGGCGAACTGACCCGGGCATAGCCGGCATCAGCCGGGTCGAGGCGGTCGCGCCAGCCGTGCACCAAGGCACCCGAAGCTCAGGTCGTTCACTGCTGCATGATCACACCGGGGATGTCCTGCACCACGGTCACCAGCCGGGCGAGCGCGGCGCGCATGTAGCGGGGTCCAGAGCGGCTTGAACGGCCCGGCGACGATCCAGCGGCGGCCAGGCAGCGGCTGGGACCACCGGATCGACGTGCCGGTGCGTCGGGGAGGAACGACCACTCGCCACGCACCCCGGAGACCAGCTTGGCCAGCACGTTGGTGAAGCCGCTGAGCTCGTAGGCGAACCCGTGTCAGTCCACGACCTCGGTGCGCCGCCCGTCGGCCTTGGATCCGTCGGTGAACCAGGTCTGGCGCGAGGTCCCCGGCCGGTTCCAGATGCCGGTCTGGTCGCGCACCTTCGCGACGCCGGGGAACAGTCATCGCCGTTCCTGCTTTCATCCTCGACATAGCGCTGTGGTGAGAAGGGTCGCTCCAGAGCCGGCTGGGTCGGCTCGCTGACGCCAACGAGATCGACCAGCGAGCCGACCACCGAAAGGACGACGCGTGTCGAGGTGAGAGCGCTGACTGGTTGACACCGTGCCAGCTGACCACTCGTTCTGCTGGAAAACAGGCGCGCGTCATCCTCTAACCTTGTGCTTCACCCGAGCCCTGCCAGTTCTCGCGAGGGCGAAGAACTGACGGGCCGGTCGATGGCGTCCTTCACCATCCGGGACTGATTCTCGTGTCCGGATAGCGGATACCCGATCGTTGCGGATTCATTCCCATCGGCCGACTAGAGCCTCGCCGACGGTCGGAAACCGCCCGTGAGTAATCCCTTCAGTCCGCTGAGCCGGTAAGGACCCGCCGCACGCTGACATCCAGCACGGTCACCGCCGTCGCGTCCTTCGCTGCCGTGTCCGCCAAACCGATCATCACTCTCGGCTCGCCATCATCTCGGCGTTGGCTCACCTGTCCGCGTTGTGTACCGCCGAGTGGACGTGCGAATGCCCAGGTCAAGACCACAACCCTGAGGGCGATTCCAGCTGGACATGAGCAAACGCGCGGACCTGGGCGCCGCCGCATGGGGGACACTCAATCGTGTGGTGCTCCCGTGCGGGCGGAGGTGGCGTCCCGGGGGCTGAGCCAGCACCGATGGGAGGTATTGCGTGACGCCGGAGTGCTGGTTCTGCGGCCGGACGGCTGAGCACCGGTGGCACAACCGGGCCATCGGGTTCCACAAGAACGTCGACACCGGCCTCACTCGCTGGGTCGTGGTGATCCGCACGACGTGGCAACGCGACGTCGTGCTCGTGCCGCGTTGCGCCCGTTGCCACACGGGCCACAAGATCGAGCAACTCGCCATGGCGCTCGCCATCGTCTCGTTGATCGCGTACGCGGCCGGTGGCCAGCTCGACATCCTTCTGGGATTCACCGAAAAGGGATCGAGGGGCGTTGCCGCGACCTGGGCGGTGGTGGCCTGCCTGCGGTCGCGTGGATCGCGATCCGGCAAGCCTGGTTGTCCATCGACAAGCTCGCTCCTCGGTGCCTGCGGTACGTCCGGCAACATCCCGCTGTGGTGCGGCGCAGGGAAGACGGCTGGCGGTGGCGGCCCGGCCCGTTCCCCTATTGGGGTTTCCCGGCCGGAACTGTTGCTTCGCCACCATCCACTCGGAACCGACGGCTCATCGGCACCGTCCTGGCGGTGCTCGGGATCTCCTGCTTCATCACGACAATCGTCCTGTACTTCCAGGGCGTCGAGGAACTGGCCGGAGGGTTCCTCCTGGCCGCCGCCGGCTTGTTCTTCCTCTCGACGAAGGTCGATCCCGAGGCCTGATCAGAGCTTCAGCCCAGTCTCCAAGCGGCAAAGAAGCGATCCAGTCAGCATTGGCAAGCAACCGGCGGGAGCGTCGATCGAACCCGCAGCGATGGGCCCCATACTGTCCACGAGGTACCGCCATGCCGCAACGGCCTGCTCGGCTATCCCGTCATCGCACACAGGTCCTACCGGTTCACCATCCACCGCGCCGACGCCGACGCCCACGGCCGCTGACTAGATTGGTGGCGATGGGCCGCACTCCTGCCTCGGCTCGCACCCGCCCGCAGTGATCTACAGGCAGCGTTCCGCGTGCTGCTGTTCGACCGGTTCCCGAGCCTGTACGTTCGTGGGATCGGCTTCATGTCCGTGCTGGGCTGTCTGGTCGTGCCTGGTGCTCGCCCTGCTGGCGGAGTCGTCGCCGCGGGCGTGGTGGAACAGCGCGTTATGCAGATCGGCGTGGGCCAGGTAGCCGCGGATGCTGGATTCCATCCAGTGCAGCAGCCGCCCATCCAGTCGTCGGCCGCGAACTGGTCGAGTTCGGCCTGCTGGCGGGCGACGAGGTCATTGACGAAGCGGTCCTGTAGTGCGCCGATGAGCTGTTGCCTGGAGCGGAAGTACAGGTAGAACGTGCCTTTGGCGACCTCGGCGCGAACGGTCACCTCGTCCACAGTCAGCCCGGCGACCCCTTCTCGAGCACGATTCGCAGCGCGGCGTCCAGCAGGTCGCTGCGGCGTCGTTCTGGTGCCTCCGTGCGCTGCCTCACGCGATCGTCCCTTCCTCGTGCCGCAAGCAGGCGGCTGACCACGCTCATTGTGCCAGCGAGTGCGGCTGGCGGTGGAGCCCAGGCCTCCCCGGCACGCTACGGCCAAAGTCGTCTGTGGCCCGCCGGGGAGTTACCCGCTGATGCGCGCGATGCGGATGTCGCGATCGAGTTCGGCGATGTCGGCGTGCTGGTAGCGCGTGGTTTGCTCGTGTAGCGGTTGGAGGTGGTCAAGGATTCGGCGGGAGTTCAGTGCGCGTGCGGCGGTGACGGCCTGGTTGCCGATGCGTGCACCGGTTTCGGTGTCGCCGTCGGCAAGGTGGAGCGTGGCCAGCCAGGTGAGGTTGAACGCGCGTTGTCGGGAGTGGTTATCTGGCAGGTATTCCACGGTGCGTTGAAGTCGTTCGACGGCTTCCACGCGCAACGTGGCGTCGGTGAGTGCGAGTTTGCTGTAGACGCGGGCGGTCGCGGTTTCCAGGGCGCTGCGGTCGAAGTACCGGAAGAACGCTGCGGAGTCACCCGATTCGGCGTGGGCGTACTCGTCCTCAGCACGGCGTAGCGCGGTCAGCGCCTTGCGCTGATCGTTTTGGTGGGCGTAGGCGACGGCTTCGTTGGCGTGCAGGAACGACACGGCGATGAACGATGATGAGTCTTGAGCGGAGATCTGGCCGAGCTGGAAGTATTTGATCGCTTCGTCGGGCTCGTCGTTGTCGAGCGGCACCCGGCCGAGGTGGTGCAGCACGATGGCGGTGTGCGCGGGATCGCCGGCGATCCGCGTGTCCTCGACTGCCTGCCCGAGATACCGGTAGGCCTCTGCGGTGAGGGCGAGGTCGTGGGAGGTCCATCCGGCGAGCGTTTTCAGTTCCGCGACGGCGTTGAACAGGCTGCCGCGGACATCGTCGGAGTACGACGCGGACTTGAGCGACTCGGCCCACCGCATTTGCGCGAGAACAGCGTCGCGGCACGCTCCGCCGCCGTGTTCCACGTCGTAGGCGCGTAGTCCGCTGGTCAGTGCGCGGAGTCGGTCGACGTCGGTGGCCCCGACGCGCTGCGGCACGGGTGTGGGGTGTGGATCACCGGCGAGGAGGGCGACTTCTGCTGGTGTCAGAGCCGCGCCCATGACAATTTTGCTGATGAGACCAAGGAAATCGCGGCGTTGCATGGGGTTTCCCTCGAAGGTCGGGTAACGCGGCGAGGTGGCGATGTCGTGTGTGGCGCGGTCGCTGTGGGCCAGGCCCATGTAGCCGCGGGGGATTCCGAGCCCTGTGGCGATTCGCACGAGCACGTCGTAGCTCTGGATCTGACGGCGACCCCCAGCGACGTCCGTGACGTCGGAGTGGTGCTGCCCGGTGAGTTGAGCGATGCGGCGTTGTGACACGCCGTGTTTGCGCAGGTGCTGGTACAGGGCACGGATGTCCTGCGCGGCGAGCACGGCCCGTATCTCAGGCCGTTCCCACAGGTCGGCGGGCGGCAATGACTCGATCGGTAGGACGTTCATGGTGTCCTCCACAGTGCTGCTGAACGATCACGGTACCGACTCAGACGCGGTGTCGCCGAGACCTGACAGGTGAAACCGACCGGCGCGACCTGTCACCGGCCCGGTCGGCGAAGCAGGCCGGAACGGCCGCTCGTGTCGCAGCGGTTGCGTGGTGCACGGTCGAGGACTACCGGATCTGAGACGTCCGCAACGGGGCATCCCGATCGAGGAGGCCGAGCATGAAGGACCTGACCACCAACCAGCATCTGTCGGCGCGGGATGAAGACCTGGCGGTGATCGCGGTGCCCGCTGTCATGGCGCAGCGGCTGGCGGCCCGTTGCACGGCGGCCATGACCGGGCACCAGTGGAGCATGGGCAACCTGCGAACCGCTCGAGCCGTCTTGAGAAGCCCGGACAGCGCCAGCCTCGTCGGGCGGCTGGCGGCCCGGTTGTCGCGTCGGCGGTCCGCACCAGGCTGGGCGGTCCTGGCCCTGCCGCCGAGTTTGGATGACGGGGCGATGCGGATCGCAGCTGCTGGGCTGCTGGGCGCTGTGGGCCGGCCGTTCTTCTCCATCTCCCAGCAGGGCCGGTTGTGGATCGGACAGGAATCCTCCCCTGCTCGGGATGTGGCCGCGTTCGGCGGGATCGGCGAACAGCGGCTGCATATCGATGCCCCCAACGTTGAGCGCGTTCCGGACTACACCAGCCTGCTGATCTTGCGTCCGGATCCGGCTGGGGGAGGCGCTTCCCTGATCGGTGACCTACACGCCGCGATGAGCGTCCTCAGCGACGATGACCGCGCCCAGTTGGCTCGCCCGGTGTTCTTCGAGGGCCGCGCGGACGGCCTGTCCGGTGTCGGCGCGCCGCGAATGCCCTTCCCCATCCTGGACGCCACAGGCGGCGGGCCGCCGTGGATCCGGTGGGCGGGCAAGATGCTCGATGACCCACGCAACGACAGCGACCTGATGCCGGTGGTGCGGCGGTTCGCCGACGCCCTGACCCGCTGCACGCACGAGCTGATGTTGCACCGCGGACACCTGCTCATCGCCGACCAGCAGCGTGTCGCACACGGCCGCACCGCCCTGGGGGACCAGACCGGCCTGCCAGATGGTTCCCGGAGGCTGCTGCAGCAAGCCAAAGCCGCCGCTGAACCCACGGCACCGGTCCACGACAGCATGCTGGCAGGTCACGGTGAGTGAGCGACGCGACGGAGACGTGGACGGTGTGGTCGGCACCGGGGTCGATGTCGCAGTGGTCGGCACCGGGGTAGTCGGGCTGGCGGCTGCGCACGCACTGCTCGGCTGCGGGCTCACCGTCGCCGTGGTCGGGCCGCGCCCCGCGTCCTTGCCGGGGCAGGCCAGCGCGGCGGCGGGCGCGATGCTGTCGCCATTCTCCGAAGTCGACGCCAGCCAGCCCGACACACGGGTCGGACTGGAGGTCGGCCAGCGGCTCACGAGCTTCGCGCGGTACCCAGCCTGGCTGGACGGGCTCGCTGCCGCGTCCGGGCGGCCGCCGGTTGCGCTGGTGGACGGAACGTGGGTCGTGGCCACCGATACCGAACGCGACGATGTGGCCGCGATCGCGCGGGCCGCGCGCGCCGCGAACCACCCAGCCGAACTCCACCCGGGCTCGGATGTCGACGGGCTGCGCCCCCAGGTCGCACCGGCCGTCGCGCTCTGGCTGCCGACCGAGCCGAGTCTCGACATCACCCACCTGCTGGAGGTGCTCGGCGAGGCCGTGGCCGAGCACCGCAACGCCCGCTGGTGCGACTCGGCGGTGACCAGCGTGACGCCGAGCGACACGGCGGTCCGGCTGCGCTGCGCGGACGGCACGGTCGTGTCCTGCGGGCGGGTCGTGCTGGCGGCGGGCGCCGGGATCCCCGCGCTGCTCGGTGAACGCGGCCGTGGCCTCGGGATACCGCCGGTACTGGCCGGACGCGGAGTGAGCATGGTGCTGGGCGCCCCGATCCCCCTCGCGCACACCGTCCGCACCCCGAACGCCGCGTTCGCGTGCGGCACCCACCTCGTGCCGCGTGCCGACGGGACGGTCTATCTCGGCGCGACGAACCGGCTCACCCTCGCCCTGAAGCCCGACGGCGCGGCGACGCTGGACGAGGTCGCCGCGCTGATCGGCGACGCCACTCGTGTCATCGAGCACCGGCTCGCCGGGGCGCAACTGCTGCGCACGCAGGTCGGGTACCGGCCCTACACGCTCGACCACCTGCCGCTGGTCGGGCCGACCGCCGACCCGCGGGTCCTGCTGGCCACCGCGACCTACCGCTGTGGCGTGCTGCTCGCGCCGCTGCTGGCCGACCTCGTCGCCGACGAGATCACCGAACCCGGCTCCCTGGCCGCACACCCCTACCGCGCGGATCGCCCGATGCCCGTGCCGCAGCTGAGCGACCTGCTGACCTCCGCGACGCTGCGCGGGCTCGCCGACCATCTCATCGGGCCCGGTGCCCGGCCCGATAGAACTGGGCAGCGGCAGCTGGCGGCGCTGTTGGCCAGCGCGCTGCCCGTGGTCCTGTCTGGTCGCGACTCGATCGGGGCCGCGATGGCCCGGCTGTTCGCGCGCGCCCCGGTCGCCGAGGCGCTGCCGTCCCTGCTCGCCCTCGCCGAACGCGTGGAGGCCCACACATGTCCGGTCCCGTCCTCGATCCCACGATCGATCCCCTCGTCGAACCCGCTGTCGGGGTCCTCGTCGCCGCTGCCGGTGTCCGGGGCCACCGTGCCAGCGACCTGACCCGAGACCATCAGCTCGACAAGCTCGGCTTCGACTCGCTGGACCGCGTCGCGCTCGCCGTCGCCATAGAGCACGCGACCTGCCGGACTGTCCCGGACCTGGTGCTGGCCACCGCCGGGACGCTCGGCGACTTGATCGATCACCTGACCACCGAGCCGGAGCGCACGCCATGACCGCCCACATCGACCGCCCCGTCGCCGAGCCGAGCGCCGACATCGCCGCCGGGGCGCGGATCGGCGCCGGAACCCGCGTGTGGCACCAGGCGCAGGTCGCCGACGACGTCGAGATAGGCACCGGCTGCACACTGGGCAAAAGCTGCTACATCGGGTCCGGGGCGCGGATCGGTGACAACGTCAAGATCGGTAACCACGCCGACGTGTTCGGCGCGCGCCTCGACGACGGCGTGATGATCAGCCCGCACGCCGTGCTGACCGAGGACCGCGTGCCCCGGGCAACCAGACCGGACGGGCTGCGCCAAGGCCCCGGCGACTGGACCTCGATCCCGGTCATCGTGCGCCGGGGCGCGACGGTCGGGGCGGGGGCGCGGATCGCGCCCGGCGTCGAGATCGGCCGATACGCCCTGGTCGGGCTCGGTGCCGTGGTCGTGCGCGACGTCGCCCCACACGCCCTGGTCCTGGGCAATCCCGCCCGCGCGTGCGGGTGGGTCTGTCGCTGCGCGGCGACCCTCGACGGCCAGTTGCGGTGCCCACGGTGCGACCGAGCCTACGAACTGGTCACTGACCTGCTGACCGAAATCCAGACCGATCCGTAACCCGACGCCGGTCGCGGACCGACTCGGCAGGGTGGGTAGCGTCGCCGCGCATGACCCAGGTATGGCTACCGCCCGCCGAGTACTACGCGACGCTGCCCAAGCAGATCGCCAGTGCGGGCGTGATCTTCCGCGACACCCAGGGCCGAGTGCTGCTCGTCGAGACCACCTACGGCGCCGAGAAATGGGAGATCCCCGGCGGCGGGCTCGACGAAGGCGAGTCCCCGTGGGCGGGGGCGCGCCGCGAGATCAAGGAAGAGCTTGGGTTCGACTTGCAGCCCGGTCGGCTGCTGGCCGTGGACTGGGTCCCGCCGCAGGAAGACGGCCGCCCTGCCTTGTCGAACCACGTGTTCGACGGTGGCGTCCTCGACGATGCCCAGATCGCGTCGCTGCATCTGACCGACGGCGAGCTGAAACGCGCGAAGTTCGCTACCCTCGAGGAAACTGCGGAGCTGCTCCGGAAGCACATGGCCCGGCGCGTCGCCGCGTGCCTCGACGCCGTGCACACCGGCCGGACGGCATACCTGGAGAACGGGTTCGACCTGATCGCGCACGACGAACTCTCCTGAGCGGCACCGGTCACGGTCGAGCTGGTTTCGGTGGGGTTCAAACACATCGTCGCCGCATGGCGACGCAGCTCGGAGACATCGATGATCGGGCTGATGACGTCACGGCTGGAACCTGCTGCTATTCCCGTGAAGAGCTCGTGTCGGACGCGCGGCACACGGACCTGGTACCGGTTGGCGTGCGAGCTATCGGAACCGCTTTACCCAAGTGGTGGCGATGTCCGCCATTGCTCGGCGACTGCCTGTACAGACGTCGAGGACCTCGCCGTCATCTCGTCGGGTCAGGATGACAGACGTGATCCCGATATTCACGACCGTGACTCGGTGTCGCTCTCCGACCCACACGAGCCAGTCGAGGCCGTCAACTTTGGTGAAGTGCAGGCCGGAAGTCAGGGCGTCGAAGGGATCTGTCACGCCGGCTCCTCCCCGGGTGGGCTAACGACGGCGTACGTGTGCGGGGAGCGACGACACTGACTCCTCGACGTGAGCAGGCTGCGCGGGCGGCGGCGCAGGGTTTTCGCCGTGAGCGACGTGTGATGGATCTCGTTGTTGATTTCGGCGAGCTTTGCGGATAGGTCGTGACATGAGCCGCATTCGTTGAGGTGCTGCTCAACCTGCTGTGTGTGCTCGTCCCCCAACTCGTGCCGTGTCCACGCCACGAGGAGCGCAATCGTTGGCTTGCAAGCCTCCATTGCAGACTCAGGCAGGTGCGCCTGTAGATATGCCTGCCGTAGCCCTTCACGCGCACGGTAGGCCAGTGCGGACACGCTGTTGGCAGTGATCCCGAGGGTCCGCGCTATGTCAATCGGTTGCTGTCCCTCGACTTCGGTCTGCCACAGCACTGCTCGCCAGCGTTGAGGCAGTTGAACAAAAGCCTTTCTCGCATGGAGTCGCTCCGTGAAGCTGAGCGCCGTTTCCTCGAACGCACGGCTGGCATCTTCGTCCACCGCATCGGGGACGTTGTCCGTGAACGTAATTCTCCCGTCTTCCTTCCTCCACTTGTCGCACGCAAGGTTGCGCACCGCCATGAGCAAGTATTGACCGAAAGAGGAGCTCGGTCCTCGGCCAGCGCGAAGCGCCCGGAGGACCTTGCTGAACGCCTCGGAAACCAAGTCTTCCCGTTCCGCTGCCGAGTGAGCGAACCGAAACGCCATGTAGGAGGCCAGCCTGACGTAGCGGGTGTACAGCTCTCCGTACGCCGCCACATTCCCGGACTGGACAGCCTTGATCAATGCGGCGTCGCTTGCCTGATTAATCGTCCTTATTGGACACTCTGGTTGGGTTTGTGTGTCCGGACATAGGTCGTGTTCAGGCATGGCCTGGGGTTCCTTTCCTGTGTTACTGGGATTCCTCGCCGATGGAAGACAGGTGCGCGCGGAGTCGGTCGGTGAGGTCGGCACGGCCTGTGGCGGCATACTTGTCGGCCGCCTCGGTGAAGTAGTTGCGGGCGCTGAATAGGCCTCCGGTGGCTTCGGAGGTGTGGCCGAGTTCGGTTAGGACGTCGGCGATGTAGCGGTCCGATCCGGAGTTGCGCATGACCAGCAGGGCTGGGCCGAGCGTGTCGGAGGCCTCGTACGGGTGACCGGCTTGCCGGAGGACGCGTCCGAGTTCGGTCAGGGCGCGGGCGTGGCCTACGTGGTCGCTGATGCTGTCCATGAGGGCAACGGCTTGGCGTAGGTGGGCGAGAGCGCGGTCGGTCTCGTCGAGTTCGGCGAGCGCGGCGCCGATGCGGCGGTGGCGTAGGGCCTTGCTGCGAGGGCTGTCGACCTCGACGGCCAACTCGAGGGCCTCCTGGTAGTCGGACAAGGCGGTGCGAGGGTCTCCGGCGGCGTGCCGCGCTCGGCCGCGGGTGTACAGCGCGGTCGACAGCGCCATGCGGTCTTTGGCGGCTCGGGCCTGGCCGATGGCGAGGGTGGCTTCCCGTTCGGCGTGCTCGTGCTGGCCGAGATCGGTGTGAGCGTGGGCGGCGCGGCTGTGGAATACCGAGGCCCGTTGCTGGTTCAGGCGGTCCAGGGCTTGCACAGCGATCTGCTGGCTGACCAGTTCGTCGTGGAACTGACCCGCGTAGCGGCACAGCCCCCAGAGAGGTTCTGCGACCTGCCACGCCAATTCGTTCCACCCTTGGTCGAGTGCGAGTGTCAGCAGGGTCATCAGCCGGACGCGGTGCTCGCGGAACCAGTTCATCGCGTGGTCGGCGTCGGTGAAGACCTGACCAGGCATCTGGTAGACCGAGGACAGGCGCCAACTGTGCGGCTGGATGATGCGTTCTGCCTGGGTGGCGCGCTGAGCCATCCATTCCACGACCGGACGGAGCACAGTCGGGTCATGCTGAGCTGATGCGGGCTGTATCACCTTGTGGAGCTGATAGCGGTAAGCACCATGCTGGGTGACGTACCCGGCGCGACCTAGTTCGGCGAGCACATTCTGGGCGGCCGACCCCGAGCCACCGAGCAGGGCCGCGACCATGCTCAAGTGAACCTCCTCGTCGGTGACGGCCGGGTGAATGGTCATCAGCGCGGACAACACGTGTTGGGCTTGCTCGGATAGCTCGGTCATGCCTGGCTCCTTGTTCTTGGGCCTGTACGTGGCTTGGGTTGGGCGTACGGACCGGTTGGGGACCGAAAGGGAGCCGCTCAAATTTCCGGGGAACTTCGAGGGGTAGGCGAGATCAAGGTGACGACTCGGTATAGGCGCATGCGGGCTGAGTGGGTGAGTAGCGTGGCGATGTCAACGCCGAGCCAGCCGACCAGAGCGGCGACAGTGGCCAGGAATGGTGTCCACCCGACGTGGGCGAAGTGGACGGCGGCCAGCAGCGCGGCCGGGGCGGTGATTGCCCGGATTCGCCATGCGCCTTTCGTGTCCAGCTCCGCCAGCGAGGGCGGCTGGGTGACTTCGGGGTGGTCTGTGGCGCGGGCCTCGCGGATTGCTCGGACGAGACCTCGTGTGATGCGGATGATCTGTATGACGATGGCCGCGGCAAGCAGAGCGAGGTAGACGAGGGCGAGCCACCACATTCCACTGGCGAGGTCGCCAAGGGCGACGTAGGCCATGATCACCATGCCAAAGGTGGCTGCCACGGCCACCAGTGATGGCACCAGTGTGATGACCATCTGGGGTACTGCGGTCTTGATCAGTGCCCACAGCATGGTGGTGGCCGCGCTGTCCTCGATCACCTCAGCAAGGTCGTCTGGGTCATCCGGGTCGCTCGGATGGGGTCGTAGTTCATGAGGCTGCGTCCTGGGGTGTGGAAGCCTGAAGAAGGTCGATGGGCGTGACAGCCGCAACGCTGACGACGGCATCGAAGGCTTGGAAGCGAGTGCTTTGGTGATGGCTGCGGCGACAACGTCTTGGCGGAGAATCACGGCGGGTCATCGCGTAGCGAGAGAGCCGGGAGCGTAAGTCCACTGACGACGGGGGAGTTGCCGGTTGCGCTCCAGAGCCGCAGGTCCTCCTCGATCACGCATGGCTTGCGAGCGTTGAAATCCGCGTCCCCGCACCCGTGCCCGCATCCAGGCCAGGCGGTTGTGCTGGTGCGTAGGTTCTTCGGTTTGTCGTCTGTCATCGCGTTCTCCCTATGAGAAACAAGCGGGGCACCGCGGATACACGTCTGGGTTTACGGTCTGTACGCACATAGCTCGGCAGGGTGCTGGCGACCACCAGTAGCGGACATCGCCGATCGTTTCGGTATCTGCGTCTGGCTCGATTCGGTGTATATGCCAGTCCTGCACGCCAAGCGCAGTCATCCTCTCCGCGAACCACACGTCGGCGCTCATCGCACGAGCCGCACGGCGTAGGCGACGAGCTGGTCACTGGTGTCTTTGAGCACGGCAGCGAGCTCAGCCGCGGTTTCCACGGTCGGCTGCTCGACGTACGCGATGGTCACCCATGCTTGGACCAAGCGGACCGTGCGCCCCAGTTCGGCCATCAACTCCGTGTCCACATCGGATGGGTAGCCACGGAATATCTCCACCGGGTTGTTGAAGTCGGGCACCGGTAGGGGTTCCTCGCTTCGCCGTCGACGAGGCTCACGCCCAGCCATCACGTGCCCCGAAGGAATGTCGGCGCGGCAGCCCTCGACCCGAGATGCCGCGCCGAGCGTGGTGCACCCTCACTTCCACTCCAGCATCGGGCCGGCGTGGCTGGTCGACGGTCGGCGCGGCCATGTCGGGGACCAACGCGCCGACCGTCAGCGTGGGGATCGCGTTGCTGCACGTCCGATTCCAGCTCGCGATAGGCGTTTCCTGGCCGGATCGCCGTGGGCATGACGCCGGGCACGTCATCGAGGCCACGACGGTCCGGCTCTGAACCGCAGTCGGGTCTGTAACCCAGGGACTTGCGGTCAGCGGACACGTGGTGCCGCTGGCCGCAGGCGGGTGCTGGTCTGCAGTGGGCGTCACTTGGCTGCAGATCGGTAGTATGGTGCGCGCGGCTCCACCAGTGGTGGTGGCGCGGACGGTGGAGTCAGCGGCCCACATTGCGCCGTACCTCGGTCGTGGTGAGCGATCGTCCGTCGAACTGGGGCGGGCTGCGCCGGAATGCCCGCGTCTGCTTGTGTTTCACCCCGAGGATGGCCAGAGCGAGCAGCAGGACAACGGCCAACGCCGCCACGAGATACCACGGTTCGCCAAGGAACGGCGCGTGCAACTGCAAGAATTCGATCATGTCAGCCTCGATGCTTTGACCATGGCGTTGAGGACGGCATCGCGGAACGGCTCGACGACCGAGAACGAGAGGTAGGCCGACTCCCCCGCTGGCACCTTGATCACCACAAACTTGGGCACGGCGATGACATCGAGCGTGCGGGGTCGCCCTCCGAAGTCGAAGACTTCGATGTGCCGAATGTCGCGGGTCTGGGCCATGCGGTTCTCCTGCCGACTAAGCTGCCGTACTCGACCCAAAGAGGGTGGGTCGGAACCATGATGCATGGTTCCGACCCATCACGCAATGCATCGATCGTGCGACATGGGTGTCACTCTCTGCACCCTCTACGCTGTTGTTCATGGCAGGATCGAGCGGCAACCCGAGGGTCAGGTTTCTTGGCGCCGAGCTGCGCGACGCACGCGAGGCCGGAGGTCTGGGCGTGCGACAACTGGCCAATGACCTGGGTGTCGGTCACAGCACCTTGTCAAAGTGGGAGCGCGGCGAGCTGCTACCCAAGACCGAAGATGTCGCAAGCATCCTTGCCAAACTCGGCATCACCGGCGATGAGCGGGATCGCCTGCTGGAGATGGCGCGCCACGCTCACGATCCACAGTGGATGGCCGTGGGCGTTCCTGGGATCAAGCAGCAGCTGTCAGCGCTGATGGAGTTCGAGAAGGAAGCAACTGAGATCGTCAACTGTTCGCCGCTACTGATCCCAGGCCCGCTGCAGATAGGCGACTACATTCGCGGAATCATGGGCAAGCGCCCGCAGGCGGACACCCGCGTGGCGATGCGGCTCGGCCGGTCGGACATCTTGACTCGTCGAAACCCCGTACGCTTCACGGCATTGATCGGCGAGGCGGCGCTCACCTATCAGATTGGCGACGCCGACATTATGGCGGCGCAGCTTCGTCATCTGTTGACAATGAGTGAGAGATCAAACATCACAATCCAGGTGATGCCCACCAACGCGGGCTACCACCCTGGAATGTTGGGGCCGTTCATCGCCCTCCACTTCAAGAAGCTCCGGCCAATCGTTCACCTCGAACACTTCGGGGCAAGCGGGTTCGTCTATGACGATGACGACGTGCACGATTTCGTCGAGGCGGCTGCCCATATCGCCACTGAGATTGCGATGAGTCCCGCTGACTCCGCAGGGCTCATCGCTGACGTCGCCCATCACACGGAGGTCAAATGAATGTACCGTCAGAATGGAAGACCTCTAGCTTTACTGGAGAGGAAACAGACTGCGTAGAGGTGCGGCGAACCTTGGAGGAGATCCGGGACACGAAGGACCGGAACGGTCCGTCGCTCGGAGTTCCTACAGCCGCGTTTCGTGCCCTTGTAAGCAGGGTGAAGCAGCAAGAGCTCCAGGAGTAGCGCGACAGAGAGGAGCTGAGCAGCCCCCGGGTACTCGTGATATCCGGGGGCTGCTCTGTCCAGTCGCTCCTCATGATGGCTGAACTGCCGGGCCGATCTACGGAGACCGTCCGCGCCATAGAAGAAAGCGTGTCCAACAGTACGGCCGTAGCCGTTGCCCTGCAGTAGCAGCCGACGGTCATAGCTACTCAGTGTAGTTGCTGTACTACGAAGAGGTGATTTTGCCGAGAGCCTCTGGCGGAAACAGGGGATGAGCCTACCGTGAATGGTTCGCGGGCCGTGAGGCTGGTTGGTTAGGCGGTAGCTGTCGCGGCAGGGGAGGCAACGATGGCTAGGAGCAGGTCGGTGCGCCTTGGCGACGCTCTTCGCGTCGGCGAGTTCCGTGCCTTGTGGACAGCCGAGACGATCTCGGTTGCCGGGGACCAATTGGCCCGGGTTGCGTTGGCGCTGCTGGTTTTCGATCGCACCGCGTCCGCAGCGTTGAGCGGCCTGACCTACGCGTTGACGTTCGCGCCGATGTTCCTCGGCGGGATGCTTCTGTCCGGAGTGGCCGATCGGTTTCCCCGTCGTACGGTCATCATCGCCACCGACCTTCTTCGGGCCAGTTTGGCCGCAGCGATGGCGATCCCTGGACTTCCACTCGGCGCCCTGTGGACGTTGGTGGGCTTGTTGACGCTTGCGTCAGCGCCGTACAAGGCGGCTCAGCTTGCGTTGCTGGCGCAGGTGCTGGAAGGGGATCGATACACGGCGGGTGCTGCGCTGAGGCAGATCAGCACCCAACTTGCGCAGGTCGTGGGGTTCGCGCTGGGCGGTGCGTTGGTTGCGGCGCTCACGGCTCAAGGCGCGCTTTTGCTGAACAGTGGCACATTCCTGCTGAGTGTCTTGTTGATCGTTCTCGGCGTACGTAAGAGGCCAACGGCCGAGTTGGGAACAGATGGTGTTGAACAGGGTGCCAAGAACGAGCCGAGCCCTGGACCGCGGTTGTTGCCGGTCTTCGTGTTGGTCTGCATCGTCGGCTTGTGGGTAGTGCCTGAGGGACTGGCGGCACCGTATGCCGGGGCGCTTGGCGCCACCACGATGGCGGTCGGGCTGCTGATGGCGGCGGACCCGATTGGCAGCGTGTTCGGTGGCTGGCTGTCGACCAAGCGCGTGCCCAGCCCGACGTTGAACTCGATGCTGCTGCCAGCAGTGTTGGCGGGGGTGCCGTTGGTGGCATGTTTCGCAGCACCTGGCGTGTGGATGTCGGCAGTTCTTTGGGCGATGTCGGGGACGGCGTCGACGGTGTACCTGGTTCGGTTGTTGGCGCATCTGGCGAAGGTGGTTCCCGATCACCGCAGGGGCACCGTCATGGGTCGTGTCAGCACTTGCTTGCAGACCTCGCAGGGCCTGGCGATCCTGGCCGGTGGCGCGTTGGCCGAGGTCACGAGCCCATTTGTGGCGGTGGCCATCTCGGGTGCGGTAAGCGTGCTGCTGGTGTCGTCGATGGCTCTCATTTGGAGCCGCGCTCGCCCCGGTGAAAGGAGCGAGCAGCGGTCGGACGGCGTCGGTCAGATGTCCTTGTTGCTCACGGCGACCTCCCCGGAACGGCAGTGCCATCGTGATCCTGCCGCCGGTGGCGCGGGGCGGGACCTGGAAACGGAAGCGCGATCAGTATGAAGGACTCGGTGGACCGGAGGCAGCCCCCGTCAAGGGGACATCTCGCGCATTGGGCATTGTGGTCGAAGCCGCGCGGCGCGGTGATCTACCTCGCGACCATCTCCTTGGCCGCGATCTTTCTGAGTGTCCTGTTGTTGGTAACCCAGCCGGCGACATCCGCAGACCTGATCATGTTGGGCGTCCTTGTCGCGCTCGGCTTGGTCGCCGCAGAGGCGTCTCGGCGGATCGAACGGATGCGCCGGATGATCACGGACGCGCCGCACGTCAACCTCAGTTCAGTGTGGACACTGTCGGCCGCGCTCGTCCTTCCCTCCGGCTTGGCGTCGGCCGTCGTGGTCGTGCTCTACGGCCACCTCTGGTTCAGAAGCTGGCGCAGGATCACAGGATTCCAGCCGTTTCGCGTCGTGTTCAACGCGTCGAATGTGGTCCTGTGCTGCCAGTTCAGTGCGTGGCTGGCTCACCGGATCCATCTGGTTCCTCTAGACCCCGCAGGCTCGGGACAGGAACTGGTGAAGCTCGTCGCGGTGATGGCCGCGTACTTCGTGCTGAACTCGGCACTGGCCGCAGCCGCGCTCGCGTTGTTGCAGTCGGATCGGTCACTTGTTCGCTTGGTCGGCAGTCCTTCCGAGAACCTGCTCGAGCTGGCGACCTTGTGCATGGGGGCCATCGCCACCCTGTTCTTGTCACTCGCCGCACCGCTCATCGTGCTCGTACTGCTGCCGCTTTACGCTCTGCATCGAAGTGTCCTTGTCAGACAGCTCGAGGAAGCCGCTATGGCGGACCCGAAGACGGGTCTCCTCAACGCCGTCAGTTGGTCAACTATGGCCAAGAAAGCGATTGAACGAGCACGACGTGACGGGACGTCGGTCAGCGTGTTGATGATCGACGTCGACTACTTCAAGCGGATCAACGATCGCTATGGCCACCTCATCGGTGACAGGGTGTTGATCGCGGTGGCGAACACCCTGCGAGACCAGACACGAAGCTATGATCTTTGTGGACGGTTCGGCGGCGAGGAGTTCGTGATCTTGTTGTGGGGTGCCGCCCGTGACCCGGCTGTTGATGTCGCCGACCGTATCCGGGACCGCGTCCACCGCATCGAGGTCGAGGACGTCGCGGATCTGAGCGTGTCCATCGGCGTCGCGGACTTCCCTCAAGCTGCTGACCACCTAGAAGCGCTCCTGCTGGGGGCGGACAACGCCTTGTACGTCGCCAAGAAGGCTGGCCGGGATCAGGTGCGGACCGTCGAGAGTTCTTAGTCGTCGTCCAGGTACTCCTCGGCCCAGTCGTCCAGCATGCGGATGACTCGGAGCAAGGCGCGGCCTCTCAGGGTAAGTCGATACCGGACTGCCTTGAACTTGGCGTTCGCGTGACGTTCCACCAGTCCGTCGGCTGTGACTCGATGAAGTGTCTCCGTTAGCATGCGGCGGGAAAGTATGTCCGAATCGTCCTGATCGGCGATGGTTTCACTACCGTTGACGGCGGCCAGGATCTCGCCGTTCTGAAGCTCCTTGAGCGCGAGCGCGGTCAGGATCGGGATCGTCCATTTTCCTTTGATGAGGTTTACCGCCTCGATAGCACCACTTCTGTGCTGGACATCCCGATTCGTCACGTTGATCTGCTTATCACGATTGATCAATTCCGGCGACTCGCGCTTTCGCGCGCGGCCTTGTCCGGTCGGCCAAGTATCCACCGATCGGGTGAACCTGCCTCGTGGGAGCTCCACCTCCCACGAGCTGTCACCTTGCGCTCCCACGGATGTCGGCGCGTAGACCTCGGTTCGCGGACGGCAGTGCTCCGCAAGGAACAGGAAGCGGGAAGTACGGTGGTCGGGCGCCGTGGCGGGCAGCCGACCACCGATCCTGATAGGAGGGGATTCGTGTGGTCTTTGATTGTGTGCGGAGCAGTCGGCGCGGTAGTAGGGCCGATCCTTCTGCGGTGGGCATATCGATTGATCGGAGTGGACCGGCCCGGATCTCTACGGCCGCAAGATTCGTTGATCGATATGGCCGCGGCGGCCTTCGGGGTGGCCGTGGCGCTGATCGCGATCGCGGTTCGATGGAATGGCTCGCCGGTGATGCCTGCGTTTTGCTGGCTCGCCGTGACAGGAATTGTTCTGGCGATAGTCGACATCAGATTTCATCGGCTTCCGCACTACCTGGTAGGCGCGATGGGGAGTGGCGGTCTGATGTCACTCGTAGTCGCCGATCCAGCGGGGCTCGTCCGCGCGCTGGGCGCGGTTGTGATCGCGGCGGGAGGGCTGTTCCTCGTCGGAGTGTTCTCACGAGGCCAGGTCGGGTTCGGGGATGTGACCCTTTGCGCCGCCGTCGCGCTGTATCTCGGCTGGTTGGGCTGGCGGCACCTCATCCTGGGCCTGCTGACGGCCTGCCTTTTGGCAGCCGCGGTCGGCACCTTCCTGATCGTGACGCGCCGGGCACGCCTTCAAGACCCGTTGCCATTCGGGCCGATGCTCATATCCGGCGGGCTCATTGCTCTCTCGCTTCCGTAGTACTCGCAGATCTTGGAGGACTTGGCGTGACTCGTGCTGGATCGATCAGCGTTCTCGTGGCCGTGCTCGCAGCTGCTGGCTGCACGACTCCGGCCCAGCCGGGTCTACCGACGCGGCAGCCGACCACTGACACCAGTTCGACAACCGCGAATCCGAAAACGGCAGTGGAAGCCGCCTACGACGAGTACTGGAAGGTCGAACACATGATCATGCAGCTGCCTGAGTCGGAGTGGCGAGCAGCCATGGGTAAGGTGTCCGCGGACCCGCAGTTGGGCCGTGTGGTGGACGGTCTTCGTTCGCTGCGATCCCAGTCGCTCACGCTGTACGGGTCCGTGACGTCCAGGGTGTCGTCGGTCGATATCGCCGGTGACCGTGCAACATTGCGTGACTGCCAGGACGCGAGCAAGGCGGGTCAGGCGGACGCCGCGACCGGCAAGGCGAAAACCGTTGGCGTGCTGCGTAGTCCTGTAGAGGCGACTCTCGATCGCGGCAATGACGGCTCGTGGCGGGTGACCAGTTTGTCCTATCCCGGAGGGACATGCTGATGATCTCTCTGCCACGAATCCTCGTAATGACCACAGCGTGCTGGTGCGTCGGCACCTCGGCTCACGCGCAAGACGGAGAGATCATCGTCGTTCCCAGCGATCCACAGGGAGTCAACCAGCCACCCGGTGTGGGGATCGGCGTGACCAATCCTGGCCACTCGGGCACACCTGGTCACACAGGCGGTACGGGTGGACTCGGCGGTCAGAGCGGAGGGCAACTGACACCTCCATGCACGTCGACGCCGATACCAGGAGCCAACACCAGCGGATCCCCGAACGATCCCACCTGGACGGTATGTTCCGGCTCCACGTCAGGTGTCGTCTCCGGCCCGGCCGCTGCCGCGCTGCCGTCTCCTGCTCAACTGGCGCAGCAGGCCTATCAGCAGATGCACATGCCGGTTCCGGTGCCACGCCGATCGCCTGATCTCAGGCTGCCAGATGGGCGGTCGGCGACACTTGTCGGCGAGAACACCTGGATCTGGACGGATCGAAGCGCCTGGGTTCCGCAGAAGAAACGAGCTTCCGCTGGCCCAGTATGGGCGGAAGTCACGGCAGTGCCGATCCACCTGTCGTTCGAGTCCGGCCTGACGCCGCAGCTTGTCTGTGCGGGGCCAGGGACTCCATACGACCGCAAGTACGGCTTGCACGCGTCATCGCCTGATTGCGGCAGGGTGTTCGCGCGGTCCTCGTACGGCCAACCGGGCGACCAGATCACGGCGAAGTACGGCATCACGTGGCGCGTGACTTGGACCGGGAACACCGGAAGTGCCCCGGCGTCTGGATCACTGTCGAACATGATCTCTCGTGCTGAAGCGACCTTCGCTGTCGCCGAAGCCCAAGCCCTGGTGCGCTGAGGAGAATCCAATGGCTATCTCACTTGCCATGAAAAGGGATCAGCCAGCGTCGGCTGACCGTCCGCAGCAGGCTCCAGTGGTTCCGCGGCGGCGTCGATGGTGGCTTGTTGGGCTCGGCGTCATCATGGTCGCTGGATCCGTCCTCGGCGTGCAGGCATACGTGGACAACCTCAACAAGACCCGACCCGTCCTGATCCTGGCCAGGGACGTGTCATGGAACCAACGCATCACAGACGCCGATCTCGCGATTGCCGAGCTCACGCCTGATGAGCGGGTACACACGATCTCTGCGGATCAACGTGATGATGCGATTGGCAGGGTGGCTCTCCATCGTTTGACCGCAGGAAGCTTGCTGGTGGTCGAGCATCTGACGGACCACGGTGTGCCTGGTCCAGGGCAACTCGTGGTCGGCCTCTTGCTCAAGCCGGGCCAACTTCCGGCTCGCGGTTTGCGGCCAGAGGACCGTGTTCAGGTCGTTCCCGTCGGACAGAACAACTTCGGCAACCCGCCAGCGCCGGATCCGAAACCAGTACAAGCGACAGTAGTGGACGTCGGTCCGCCGGACGCGAACGGCGCCACCACGGTCGACATCGTCGTCGGCGTCGAAGACGGCCCCGTCGTGACGGCCGCAGCCGCAGGACAGGTGATCGTTTCTCTCATCGGGCCGCACAGGTAGGAGATCAATCATGGCCATGATCGCGATGCTGTCCGCGAAGACAAGCCCAGGCGTGACCACAACCGTTGCCGCGTTGACCACCGCTTGGCCGACACCTGTTCTCGCTGTGGGCGCGGATCCAGGTGGCGACGATCTGATGACCGGCTGGCTGGGGGAGTGGCTCGTCGGGGGCTGGATCCGTCCGGAACGTGGCCTCCTTGGCTTCATCACAGCCAGCCGTCACGCCGACCAGGTAGGTGCCAACGACCTTCGCCCCTACGTCCAAGCCGTTCCAGGAACAACGCACGCTCGCATCTTGACCGGGCTGGCCGAGCCAAGCCAGGCAGCGTCGATCGGACCGTCCGGCTGGCAGCGACTCGCCAACGCCCTTGAACATCTATCCAAGACGCACCCGGCCACCGTTGACGTCATTGTCGACTGTGGACGATTCGGCACCGCTACGCCATGGCCGCTGCTGCGCGCCGCTGACATCGTTCTGATCGCGGTCCGGTCTGAACGGCGTTCAGTTCTTGCCGCACGTCCATTGGTTCGGCTGCTGTCCGCGAACATCCCGATCGACCGCCTGGGCTTGTCTGTCACGGCGGCTTCGTACCTCGGTGGTGCGCAGGCGGCCGAGGTCCTCAGGCTGCCGATCGGGCTACGAATGCCAGTCGACCCGCAGTGCGCCGAGATGTTCTCGGACGGCTCGACGGCAACCCGACGTCGCTCCGCGCTTTGGCGGGCGGCAGACGGCGAAGCCAAGCGTTTGCATCACTCGCTCAACCACAGTCCAGTCGTGCCTCCGGTTCTCGTCGGGGCTCGACCATGACGACCGTGGTCAATGGCCGCCATTGGACACCGCCGATGCCGGACGACGCGGTGGTGCAGGAGTTGAGGCATAACGTCAATCTCAGGCTCGAACGTGCGGCACGAACATCCAGCGAGACGTCACAGGACGAAACCGTTCGTACCCAGGTGTACGTGCGACAAGAGATCGAGGCATGGACATCGCGACGCGCTGCCGCGGGTATTCCGCCATTGCCCCGTCATGCTGAGCAAGCGCTTGCGGACGCTGTGATGGCCTCCCTGGCTGGGCTTGGCAGGATCGATGTGCTCTTGCGCCGCACGGACGTGGAGAACATCTTTCTGTTCGGGCACGACCGCGTTTACCTCGAACTAGCCGATGGCACCACGGAGACCTGGCCGTACACGGTCGCCGACTCCGACGCGCAGCTCGTCGACATGCTCACCGGCATGTTCGCGCGCCTCGGACAGACATCACGAGAGTTCTCCGCAAGCGTCCCGGTCGGCAATCTTCGACTGCCCGCAGGAGGCCCGCTCGGCGCCCGCTTGGCCGCGATCATGGAGGTCACCGAGCGGCCCGCTGTCGCCATTCGTCGACACAGGTTGATGGCGGCCAACCTCGACGAGCTTGTTCGGAACAGCACAATGGACGTGGTGATCCGCGACTTCCTCCGCGCCGCGGTGCGTGCTCGTCTGAAGATCGCGGTTACGGGTGAATGGGGAGCGGGCAAAACCAGCCTGCTTCGCGCGTTGTGCCACGAGATTCCGACGTGGGAACACATCGTCACGATTGAAGATGACTACGAACTCGGGCTCCAGATGTGGCCTGAGCGGCATCCGGTGGTCACAGCGATGGAAGCGCGACTGCCCAACGCTGAAGGTGTCGGCGAGATCAGCCTGGACACGTTGCTCAAACAAGCATTGCGCCACTCGCCGAAGCGCATCGTGGTCGGCGAAGTCCGAGGTGGTGAGGTGACGGCTTTGCTCCGAGCCCTCAGTACAGGTGCGGCGGGCCTCTGCACGCTCCACGCCGACACCGCAGCCGCGGTATTCGACCGCATCGCCAACATGTCCCAGCTCGCCATACCGCCACTTCCCGTCGAGACCGCATACCGCTGGACCGCATCGGCCCTCGACCTGATCATCCACATCCGGCAACGTGACCGTCTGGACTCCGCCGGGAGACCAGTCCGTGAACGCTTCGTCGAACAGATCATCGAAGTCGGTTCCATCGGGGACACGGCTCGGCCGGACACCACCGAGGTCTTCACACCGCGGCAGAGCGACGGACGTGCGGTACCCGCATATCCACCATCACAAGCGGTGCTCGACAAGCTGGAACGGCATGGCTTTGACCGGCGCCAGCTTGAGAGCCCCGACGGCGCCTGGGACCAATCATGAGAACGCTTCTGAGCTTGGCGCTGGCCGCAGGCACGCTTCTGATCCTCCTCGGGATCAGTGGCTCCACGCCATGGATCCCGGTACGGGACTTGCTACGGCGCGTAGCTCGCCGCATGCGCCTTCGGTCGCTTGTCGCCGCTGTCGTTGTAGGCCTGGCGATCGGCTGGCTCACGGGATGGCCGGTTGCCGCGGTCGCGGCCGCCATCGGCGTGCTGACGGTGCCGAGAATGCTCCGCCAACCACGGGCTTCCGAGTTGATCGCGACACGCGACGCACTGGCTGAATGGGCACAGCGACTGGCGAACCTCCTGGCAGCCGGTACCGGAGGTATCGAGGAAGCCATCATTCGGAGTGCTCGCACTACCCCTGCGGCGCTCGCCGCCCCGGTCGGGGATCTTGCGACCCGCATCCGTCACCGGGGCTTGGTGCCAGCGCTCAGGGCCTTCGCTGACGACATCAACGACGTCACTGGCGATGCACTTGTCGCGAGCCTCATCCTGCGAGCCACCGACGGGGGGCGCGGCCTGCTGGCCGTCCTGGACGGCCTCGCATCAGCCCTTCGCAAAGACGCTGAGTCTCGCCGTGCAGTCGAAGCTGATCGAGCCAAGCCCCGAACGCAAATGAAGATTATTATGGCCATCGTCGCGGGCATCACCGCAATCTTGCTGCTCACTTCCGGCCTCTTCGCCCCGTACGACAGGCCAGAGGGACAGCTGTGGTTCGCGTTCGTCGCTGCCATCTGGGGAACCGCGTTCTGGCTGGCCGACCGACTCACGCGGCCTGGCAGGCCCATACGCTTCCTGGCCGGAGGTCGACCGTCATGACTGCCTTGGCGTTGATCGCATCCGTAGGCGCACTGGGTATCACGATGATCGTGCTGGCATTGCTGCCGCCCGCACCAGCCGACCTGTCTGCCTCGATCGCACGTATCGACGCGATGCTTCTACGAGGCACTTTGCCGGAATCTCGTTGGCAGTCGCTGGTCAGACGCCTTGCCGAGAAGTCTGAACGATCATCGAACCGGTGGTGGGGAGCGCCAACGCCAGCGCTCAGATTGATGGGGCAGTCTACCGCCAGGTACGTCACCCGTCGGCTTACGTACGCAGGGCTTGGTATCGCGATCGGAGTTGCTGTGGCGCTTCGGCTCGGCGTGCCGGTCTTCACCGTGCCGGTCGGGCTCGTCGGAGGCGTGCTGCTCTCCCTACTGCCTTGGTACACAGTGCAACGCACTGCAAACCGAGCACGTCAAGAGTTCCTTCAGGCAACCGCTGCGCTGTTCGACCTCACCGCACAGGAACGCGATGTAGGTCGCGCTCCAGGCCAGGCCTCGATGGCGGCAGCGTCGGTCACCGAGGACGGATGGGCATTCAACGAGATTCGCTCGCGCCTGCGGACGGCCCAACGAGCCGGACAGACGCCCTGGACCGCCATCAGTCAGCTCGGCGACGAGATCGACATCGACGCACTGCAGGACCTCGCGGACATCATCGCCATCGCGTCAGACGGCGCAGCTGTCAGTCAGAGCCTGCGAGACAAGGCATCGGTCCTGCGAAACACCGCGATTGATGGCGAATCGGCCGAGGCCAACAAGCGGTCCGAGTGGCTCTTTGCTCCGGTCGCGTTGTTGGTGATCGGCCTGCTGATCCTACTGATGTACCCGATCTTCAACCAGATTCCACACTGAGAGGAAGCAAGAGATGAACAACAAAGACCTTGAACTGGTGTCCAACAAGGAGATTCTGCGGTCCAACAAGGAACTCATGCTCGGCCTCGTGAACCGAGCGCTTCTCGCGCTGGCACAGAACTATAGGCGTATGCGGGCGACAGGGGACCGGGGAGCGCAGACCGTCGACATGGCTGTTTGGATCGGACTCATCACGATCCTGGCTATCGTCATCTTGTGGCCGCAGGTCCAAGAACTCCTGCAAAGCCTGATGTCGAAGTTCAAGTCATGAACACGTCAGACCGGGGCTCCACGACTGTCGAGTGGGCGATCTGGTCGGTTCCCGCGATCATCGCAATCATCGGGCTGTTGCAGCTCGCGATGTGGTGGGTGGCGCGTGATGTCAGCATCACTGCGGCGCAGCAGGGCTTGACGGCCGGGCGAGTGCTAGGTGGAACGCCAGCGGACGCATCGGCTGCCGCGCGGAAGTTCGTGACTCGTGCAGGCGGAATGGCAAGCGATTTCACAGTGAGCACCGCTGGAACAACTGACGCGGTGATGCGGGTCGACGTCTCAGCCACTGTCGTCCAGGTCGTCCAGATCCCCAGATTGACTTGGCGAATCCAGCAGACCGCGGCCGGTGCGCGTGAGCGCTTCACAACACCGACGGTCAGTACACGGCCATGAGCACCGATCGCGGATCTGTAACCATTGAGGCATCCGTGTGGCTTTCGACGATCATCGTTCTGGCTTGCGTGCTGTGGGCGTACGGCCGGACGCGGCTTGCCGACAGCGCCGTCGATCACGTGGCGATCAACACGGCGCGGCAAGCGTCACATGCCCGCACAGCGTCGGAAGCGCAGCAGGTGGCAGGGGAGACGGCGCGGCATGTCTTCGCTGAACAAGGGCTTCATTGCGTGTCATCTTCCATAGTTGTTGATACAGCTGGGTTTTCGGTACCGGTAGGGCAGCCGGCGCAAGTCCGGGTGCACGTCACTTGCACCGTCGAGCTGGCAGACCTGTCGGTACCTGCGATGCCGGGAAGTTTGACACTGAAACAAACCTGGAGCAGTGCCTTGGATACATACCGGGGCCGTTCCTGAGGGACGTGATGACTGTGGATCGAGGTTCTCTGACCGTCTTCATGGCGGGCTTTCTCGGCGTGATGATGCTGATGTTCGCTTTTGTCATGGACAACCACGTCCAGCTTCAGACGATAGCTCAGGCTGACGCGTTGGCTGCAGAGGGTGCTCGTGCCGCACTTACTGCTGTCGATACACGTGGGTCGACGGTTGAGGTTGACATGGCGGCAGCTGTCGCTGCCGCGCAGTCGTACCTGGCACACGTCGGTTCGTCTGGCACGGTCCGCATAACCGCACCGCGGACCGTGGAGGTTGTCGTCACGGTCAGCGAACCGGCCATCTTCGGACTGTTCGGATCTCAGTTCTCGGCGACCGGTAGTGCCACGGCAGAGCTTCAGGCTGACACCCGCGGACGCCTGCCATGACCAACCAGACAACCAGGGCTGCTCTTGCCCTCTTTGCACTGCTTGGCTTTGCAGTCGGACTACCGTGGATCAACCTCCTCACCGGAGGCCATCCCGATGATTTGGTACCGCGCTCATGGCCAGACCTTGCCAGCCCGAATCTGCTTCAGGATGCATGGCAGGTATTGAGATGGTCGTTCCTGGACGGCAGTCTATGGCTGTGGCTGGCGCATACTGCGCTGTGGCTTGTCTGGTTGATCGGTCTGGTTTGGATTGTCACGGACGTAGTCAACTTCGTTCGCCAGGGCGCCGTGGTCGTCCAGCGGCGCAGCCGACCGCGGACATGGTTCTCCCGACTGGTCGCTGCTGTACTTGTGCTCGTACTTGCAGGAGCGGCGAACGCTCAAGCCGCGCAACGGCCATCTACCGTCGCCGCAGCGGTCGATGACCGTCCGGAGCCGGAACTCCTGTCGTCGCCAGCTCTGCAACCTGTGACGACCGAAGTTCGGCCAGGTGAATCGCTGTCTAGCATTGCAGGCCGCATGCTCGGCGATCGAGACCGATGGCCGGAACTCTGGGAACACAACCGCGGCGTGGTCCAATCCGACGGACGTGCCTTGAACAACCCGAACCTAATCCGTCCCAAGTGGAAACTCACAGCATACGTTTCCGCGCCGCCGGCTTCCGCTCCACCCAGCACACCACCAGAGCCTCCAGTCGCAACCCCTCCGGCGGCACGGCCGAACGAGCATCCCGAACCCGATCATGCAGAGAAGCGAGAGGAGCCTGCCGAATCTGGAGTCGACCTGACGACAGGCGCCTACGTCAGCCTCGGGTTGGCCGCAGCGATCGCGGCCACGTATGCGTCCGTTCGCCTGTCGCGGCGACGCCGATACCGGGTCGGGAGTGGTGACAGAAGCGATCTCCAGGAGCAGGTGGCGCCAGCAGTTCGGGAGCTCCACACCGCCGCCGATGCGGCGGACGATCATGCGAGCACGGACTCTGTCCCGCTCGGCGTTCGGGAGAGCCGGGAGTTCGCTCTTGATTCGGCGGCGGCGAAGGGGCTTGGACTTGTCGGCGACGGCGCGCTTCCCGCTGCACGGGCCTTGCTCCTTCACGCGCTTACCAGCAAGAACGTCAGGATCGTCGCCACTGAAGGGGACTTCAAGGACCTACTCGACGGCGATGATGTATCGATATGCCTAGATTCGCTGGTACTTGTATCCAGCCTGGACGCCGCAATTGACGAAGTCGAGGCTACAGCCATGACGCAACTCGTCGACGACGTTGTCCTCGCCCAACTTCTAGTAGCAGCTCCAAGCAGAAACGCCGAGCCTCGCCTTCGAATGGTCGTCGAGAACGTCCCGAATCTCACGGCCATCATGCTCGGCACATGGACGTTCGGCACCACGGTACGCGTCGAGAGCGATGGCACTGTCGGTTCGTGGCAAGGCGATGGGACCGGCACTCTCGAAGGAAGCCGCCTTTACAACGTGCCCGCCGATGACCTGCGTGACCTGCTCACACTCCTCGAACAAGCCGAGAGAACCACGACCGACCCTCCATCGGAGGTCCAGCAGCCACCTGCCGTATCCGTAGCTGAGGGGGTTCAAGAGGGATTGCGAAGCGGGAAACCGCTGTCGCTGAGAGTCTTTGGTCGATTCGAACTGAACTGGGGTCATGGTGATCTCTCCCGGGACATCGCTGACGTGCTCGCAGCCAAGCAGCGTGAAGTTTTGGTATATCTGGCACTCAAGCCTGAAGGAGTTCGTCGGGAAGAACTCAACAAGGCCATATGGCCGGACAGTCCATCCTCCCGCCCGTATAACAGCCTGCACACCGCGATGTCCCTGATCCGCAAGTCGGTCGCCAACACAACGGATGACGCCGTTCGTCAGCTCGTTCTCCAGGAGGATGGGCTCTACCGGCTGGACCCAGAGGTCGTCGGTGTTGACTGCTGGCAGCTCAACAACGCTCTCAAAGGACCGACTGCGGGCCATGACGATGAACTGGCATCAGCCCACCGCATACTGGCGATCTATCGCGCGGAGCTCGCGGAGAACCTGCGACCGTCCTGGCTGGAAATACCACGCGAGGCTCTTCGCCGGGACGTCCTCGATGCCTTGAACCGGCTCGCAAAGCAATCAGCTGATCCTGAACAAGCGCTAGCCATCCTGGAGCAGATGCTCAAGTTGGACCTCTACAACGAGAGCATCTATCAGAACATCATGCGCGCGCAGGTCAAGATGGGGCAACGTGAGGCCGCAAGACGTACGCTGGAACTGCTGCGAAAGGCCCTGCGAGAACTTGGGTTGCCTCCGGCCGCTGAGACCCTGCAAATCATGGAACCGATCGACTAATGCCAATTGACTCTTGCAGCTCATCAACGCGTGACGTGCACGAGCGCACCCGTTGAGTCGGCTCTCAGCTTGTCGGTCCGGTTCTTCCGCACGGCCAGGCGCTCGCGGGCTTTTGTGACAATTTGTGCCAATGTCTGCTAAGGAATTGTGTCAAAGAAATTTCCGTGCCGTGTGGCGACTGCGTGTCTTATGTGATCAGTGTTGGGGCTTCCCTCTGGACTTCCTATGTGGCTACCAGTTCGGCTACCACTTAATTGGCAGGGGCGACTACGGCCGTCGGTGCAGGTGTATCACGGCGTCCGCCCTGCCGATGTGCCACCCAACTTCGGTTCCGTCAGACACCTCGAAGTTTTGTGGAGCGATGGCTGATGGATGGCTGATCGCGCGGGCTGTCTATATTGATCGACTGAAGGTATCGCCTGTAGTGCTCGGAATCCACCTCGATGATCCTCGTTTATCTCCTACTTCGGCTCATCTATTTCTGATGTAAATGGGGTTATGCGACCTTTCTGATTCGACTCCTCGCGAAGTCGGGAAGTGTCGCCGTTGCAGCCTCCTCTCGTGGTTGTTGGATCGAATCGTGGCGGCGCTCTTTCACCCGATTGGGAACTTGCGCATGTTTCTTATTGTATTACCATCGAAGTATCGGGTCAACAGGACGGCAACCCTGATATCCGGTCAATCCAATACCGCGACCTAGGTAGGGCGGGATCCGTGATGTCTATTCTTGAGCCTTGTGTTTCGCAGTTTTCCCTGACGATAGATGCTGCCGAAACGATCACTTTGATGGTTGAAAGTGCCGACACGCCGTGGGGACGTCGGCTGAATGATGCGCTGATCATGGCGATGGGGACGGGCGACACGTTCGCGGTGTCGCCGTATGGCACGGTGACGCACGCCGACTTTGCCCCTGGTTCGTTGATCGATAGCGCGAAGGTCGTGGAAGTGGGCGACCGGTCCGTCTGTGGCGTGTTGTCCAGTCTTGAGAAGGCCGGGCTGGTCACGACACGGACGGTGCTGCATGAGGACTCACACGAGACCTACTTGTCAGAAGGGCGCATCATCACATCAGTTCACGTGGAGCGCGCGTTCGTCCTGGTGTCGGTGGACTACCGCTGGTCAACCCGGGCGCGGTACTCGTCGTCGTGGGACACCTACGCTGATCTGTGGGAGATCACGGACCGGTCGTACATCGTGCCGGAGGGCTGGTACTTGGTTGGTGAGGTCGGCGAGTACGTCTATGACCTCGCTGGCGTGGCCGGTGCCGTGCGCGACTCGGACGATTGCTTCTACTGGTTGTATGACCTTGAGGGGTTCAGCGCGTCCCATTGCATGGCCGAGTGTGACCAGTGTGGCTCGCGGTGGACGGCCGAGAGCGGCTCGTGGCACTTTGAAGCGGACTGGTCGGACGCGTGCTCATGGAGCTTTGACGACGCCTGGGACTTCGACGAATCAGCGAACACGGTCGGGTGCCCGCAGTGCGGCACTGGTCGTGTCGCCTTCATGATCTCCTGATCTTCGTCTCTGGGCGTTCGTCCGCTTCCCTCCTTTCTGAACTTTCGATGCTGTGAGGTGTCGTGATGTTTGCTGCTGTCTACGTCGATGGGGTCACTGCCGACCTGTCGGAGGATGCACCCGAGTTCCTGAGTGTCGAGTACTCGGCGGACTCGTGCTACCGGTGCCGCGCGTGCGGTGAAGCGTTGGTGGAAACGACGGACGGTATGTGCACGGACTCCGGCGAAGTACTGTGTCCGGACTTTGAACCGCCGGACGGTCCGGGGCCGGACTCGGACCTGACGGACGGGCCGCATGATCCAGAACGGGTTCCGCTCTCCTGGTGCAACAGTGCCGCCGTGCATGCGGACGAGTCGGAAGACTCCGTCACGGTGTCCATATCAGTGGGAGATCCCCGGGGCGCGTTTACCTTCACGGTCCGGCGAGTGCCTGACGATGTGGACAGTGATCTTGCCGGTCAGTTGGTGATGCACGTGCCCTACGTCGGTGAGATCTGCGCTCACATGCCGCTCACAGCCCTGCACAGCGGTACCTACGTGATCGGATCGCCCTACGCGGCACGAATCGCCGTGTAACCGCGCGCATGCTTGACACGTGTGATGCGCCGGGACGGCAACCCCCGGCGCATCACACCCCATCCAACACCGTCATGTCCATACAGGAGTGATTCATCATGTCTGAAACACGACAATGTTCTAAGACCCGCCGGAAGTCTCGCCACACCCTGTCGCCAGAAGAGCAAGAGGAGCGTCTCTCGGCTGCCCGGCAACAACTTCTGGACGGCATCGACGCCTTGTTGACATCGGAAGGCTGGCAGCAGCTGATCGAGTCCCGCGCGTGGCTGCGCCGCTACAGCTTGGCCAACCTGATCATGATCTTGCGTCAATGCCCAGAGGCTACGGACGTTCGCCCACTGTCGGAGTGGAAAGAGCTCGGGTTCGGATACATGCGCAAGGGCACCCACAAGATCAAAATCTGGAAGCCCCGCTTCCGCAAGGTCGACGTAGACTCGTCGGACGACTCCGAGGAAACCGCCCAGGTCTCCCGACTGTCGGGCTTCATGCTGGTGCCGGTAGTCGATGTCTCCCAACTGCAGGGCGACCCGCGTACCGCGTTGCCGCTGACACCTTCGCCGGTCGTGCTTGTGGGTGACGCGCCTACCGGCTTGTGGGAAGGCATCGCCCGTCAGATCCGTGCACGTGGGTACACCGTGGAGCGTGGGGACTGTGGCGAAGCCAACGGGTTGACTCACTTCACCGATCGTCGCGTGATCATCCGGCCTGACCTCGGTCCGGCGCAGGCGGCGAAGACCCTGACGCACGAGCTGGCGCACATCGTGTGCGGGCACGAGAAGCGGTACACCTCGATACCCCGGGCGTTGATGGAGGTCGAAGCCGAATCCGTTGCCTGCATCGTCAGTTCGGTATGCGGGCTCGACTCGTTGAGCTACTCCGTGCCGTACGTCGCGCATTGGGCCGCTGACCGTGAGGTTGCCCGCCTGTCTGCCGAGCGGGTGCTGAAAGTGGCTGACGAGATTCTCCACCAGCTCGAAGGCCTTAACCCGCCACGCTAGAAGTTGATCTTGAAGCTAGAGGACTACGCGCCTGGCGGGTGAACACTTCCGGAGAAGCGCGGCAACCACCCGCCAGGCATCCAACACCGCTGCCCAAACAGGGCGCGGAGCTCTCACTCTAGCGCACTGACGCGGTGACGCTCCTCGCCCTGGCTCACCCAAAAGGGGTGCGTTTGCCATGGCTACACGCAAGAAAGTGTCACCGCCGTCCAACGTTGTACAGCACGCGCACAAGATCGCGGAGGCTGTCGAGGCGGCCTGGTACGGATCGCACGGCTCTGGACGGCTCGAAGTACCCGTCTCGGTCATTGCGACATTGGCTGCGGCACCGCAGCGGGATCCGCAGGGAGTGGATGGCACCGAGGCGATGCTGCACTGGGAGGCGGATGACTTCGTCCGCTTCGCGCGGATGGTGTGGCGGTCGGTGATCCAGCATCGTCCCGAAACCACCCATTTGCTGTACCCGTTGATCGGGTGGTGGTTCGACGATGTCGACACCGAGATGCGACAGCACGTCCATAAGGTCGCACGGGCGGCTCTTCACGCGGGACAAGTTGATCTTACCGGTACTGACCGCCGGTTCGAAGTTGATCTTCTGGGTGCGGTGCTGACGGTGCTGCGGCCGAAGTCGGCATTGAAGGCACACGGGCAGTTCTACACACCCGGCTGTGTCGCCACGCTGATGGCGCGCATGTCCTCTGTGGAAGAGGGCAACAACGTCGAGGATCCGATGATGGGAACCGGCGGCATGTTCCGCGCGGTCGCCGAGGGCATGCGCGAGTCTGGGCAGCGGCCGTCGACGATGCGGTGGCTGGGCTGTGACATCGACGAGACCGCGGTCGCATGCGCCACGGTCAACAGCATGATCTGGGGACTCGGCCACGACATAGTGTTCCACGTCGGCAACACCTTGGTCGGCGATTGGCAGCAGGCTGCGCTCGCACAACGGGATCACCTGCAGTGGCTCGCCGCTCAGATCAGACGAGACAAGCAACTGCTCAGCTTGCTGGGCATGTGGCCCGGTACCACCGGGGAATCAGACCGTTGAGACGGCGGCAGTACCCACTACGGCGTTCAGGCCCGAGCCAGTCTCGTCAGGATTGGCCGGTGTCGGCCCAGCACCCTGGCGTTCGCCGGGTATCTGCCGAGAGGACATCCACGACGCCGTGATCTCCCGATTGGTGCACCGCTGGCCGAGTTGCCCGAGTGCTCGGTGATCTGCACCAGTTCAGTGCGGCGCACCACGCAGTTACGGCTGCGCCACCCGCGTCTGCGGAGCGAAGCGTTGCGCGGCAACGTCAAAATCTGCTTGATGCACCTCGATGAGGGGTACTTCGACGTGCTGACCGCTGCGGTCTCCGAGCTGCACCGCGTCGACCAATCCGACCAGATCACCGAGGTCCTGTCGCCGGAGGCGATGTGCCCGCCGATTGGCGCCGGGATCATCGCGTTGTAATGCCGCGCCGACGACATCGACGCCGAGCGGGCGATGCTGCAAGCCCTGCAATAGGCCCCTCGGTGGCTACGCCACCACCGACCCGGCCGGGTGGCTTTCCTTGCACGGCCAGGTGTTCTCCCTCGACGGCTCCCAGTGGGATCGACTTCGACTTCCACCACTGGGGCGTTGCCGAAGACCCGCAAGCCCTGGGCTCCTCGTCGGCTCCGACCTGCTCCGCCAAGGCGCACAGCTCGTCGACGCCATCACCCACTGGCCCCATCCATGGCTGTAACACGGCCCTGAAATGCGGCGATGACCCTTCTGAGACGCGAGAACGGCCCGGCACAGCGACGCATGTGCCGGGCCATTCTGCGTAGGTTGCGCAGTCCAGGCTGTCCGGGGCGGTTTCCCTGTCGGGGACCACGTGTCGACGGCCGGAGAACAGTGTCGTTTGTCAGGACAACAGAAGCCGGGTGATCGACAGGAAAGCCGTCGCTGCCGGGGACTTGAGCCGTGCCCGGCAGCGACAGGGTTCTGGCCAGAAGCGAGATCACATCACCGTGGTGGTGCGCCTCATCCGCTCCAGCCCGTGTCCTTCTTCACCCACCGTTCTTTTTCGTCGGCGCCGGACACGACGCAGGTCGGGCGGGTACAGATGCCGACCTCCATGTAATTGTAGTCGGCCCAAATGGGGTTCACGACCGCGTCGATTGCTGCGTACTTGCCCGCCACGTCGATGTACATCTGTTTCTCGCGGGCGTTGAACCAACTGCCCGCGATGTAGTTGACGGCGATGGTGTTCGACGTGCCGGGGCCTGCGGTGACGTCTACCCTGTAGTCCTTGCAGGTGTTGGTGGGGATCTTCGCGCTGCCTGTGATCGGGCCTGCGGCGGCCTGCAGGGTGTACTCCGTTTTGGTGTCACAGTTGCTGATCATGTCGGCACTGCGTGGCGCCCAGTCTGTGAGCTGGGAGATCAGGTTCTCCTTGCCCTTCCATGGCCGGGACCGCACGTCGAAGTCCAATGTCTTGACGTTGGTGAACGGGTAGAAGTAGGGGTCGGCCGGAGTCCACAGGGACCACCGGTTGTAGATGAAGATCGGCGTCTTGTCGAGCTCCAGGACCTGATAGCAGGACACGATCTTGTGGTCTCTGTCCGCGGTGTAGGTCGGGGCGAACCAACCGGTAGAGCAGCCCTCGTCACCTCGGATCAAGTTCGTGATCTGGAATGCGGCTTCGTAACCCGAACCACCCCGGACATCTGGACTCGCCGCGCCTGGGGGCGCCTGCGGCTTGCTCATCTGGAGTTCGACCGCCAGCCCTTCGCCCTTGTTGGGGTCGGTCGACTTGCGGTGCGCGTAGAGGAGCGAATCCGGGGACCTGTCCTTGTCCCAGGCCAAGGTGATGGAGTTTCCCGGCATGACCGGGTCCGGCAACTGGGCGACCATCACCTCGCTCTCGTCGAGCAGGCGACCGTTGCGCGCAGCATCGTCGAGGTGTTCTTTGACGTGACCTTGGGTCTTCGCGTCGGAGGCCGCCACGTCACGCGCGGCCATGGATGCCTTCTTGAAGTCCTCGGACGAGAACTTCTTCTGCACTACTTGTGAATCGGCGGACCCGGACAAAGCTGGCTCCGCCTGAGCGCTGGCGGAGAACGCCATCATCGACACAACAGCCGCACCGAGTGCGACGGTCATCCGCATGGCTCTCCGCGGTGTTCCGCGCAGATCTTTTTGCAACGAAATTCCCCCTTGCATGAGTCAGAGAAGAATGTCGACGCGACGACCGACGGACATGTTCAATTTCTCCCGACAAGCCGTCAACCGCACCGTAGCACGGTGGGTCGATGGCGTATAGCAACCAAAAACCGCCGTTACGCTAACCGTGATCTTCTTTTTTGCGAAGATGCAGTTCAGGTGTCAGGTTGGGGTTGATATTGTACGATCGCCCGATTGGCAGTGGACGGTTTTCATTCCCCTGAACGGCCCGGTACGTTACGGCAGTTGGTTGAGGAGAGTCGTACCACTTGCAGAATGATATATCTCTGTTTTTGGGTGTTAGGTCGAAACTTGGCCGTGCTAAGGTCGAATCGAGAGACTCAGCCGCGTGAACCGGCGCCTCCGGGGGAGTGGGGAAATTGTCGAACGTGCAGAACCGGCGACGGTTGCGGACACGATTCATCTTCGGACTAGTCGCTGGGATCGTCGCATCGGCCACAGTGGCCGGGCTGGTGATCTGGGGTAGGACCAACGATCCCGCGGTTCCGCCCCCGGCACGAGCGGCCCAGAAAGACGTGACTTGCGATTCTCAGAAGACCAGGGAGCCGTGCTCACAGATCGAGGTCGCCGGGCGGTTGTGGCGGTACGCGTTCCTGCCAGCAGAGACGAAGACTGCGGAGACCGTGCTCCTGGACTTCGGCGGGCCGGGGCTCTCCGCTTTGTCGGGTTCAGCGGGTATCAGCGTCTTCCGATCGACCTATCCACGGCTGGCGCAGCGCTATAACGTCCTGGCCATCGAGGAGCCTTGGGTGACCGAACCTGTCCCGGACGAATGCGGAAAGACCCAGACGGCCTATTACTTGGCTTTCCGCAACGGGACCGGGGCCGGCACCGACGAGGGCTTGGCCGTCGCGCGCACCTGCGGACTGTCCGACCATCGGCAACGTTGGGGATTCGACGCTGAGTCGTACCGGAGTGTCGTTGCCGCCATCAACCGGGAGCACGGCACCCGGCTCAGCGGTTTCATCGGCCACTCCTGGGGTTCGGTGCGTCTGGCCTATCTCGGCGGCGACGCCGTGGTCTGGTCCATCCTGCTCAGACCGTTTCCTGTCGGCGTTGGCGCGGACAGGCTGATCGAGGCGAGAACGAACGCGATCAACGGCGCGATCGGCGCGGTCACGCCGATCGCCCCAGGTCAGGTCCGGGACAGGTCGTTGGAGGTGACGGCCTTCGATCAACTGTCCGCGGTCGTCGACCTCGGATACGTTTCGAGCCAGTCTTACGACAGCACCGCGGAAGCGGTGTACAGCGGTGCGCGGAAAGAACAGATTGGCAAGCTGTCTGACGCGTTGTGGGGACGATACGGCACGGATTTCCTCTCACCGGGAAACCTCGCGCAGTTCCAAGAAGTCTGCTCTGTTGTGGGAGCGAGCTCACGTCGGGTCAGTACCATCACCTCACCCAGCGATGTTCTACTTGCGAGACACGCCCCGTGTGGCGAAATGCGCAGGCAGGAGCTTTCCGCAACGACCGCGTCGAAGGCTTGCGTCGTCACGTCGAAGCGTGATTCGGTGGCACCGGACGCATTGGTCCGGGAGGTGTACGGTAAAACGGCGGACGGGGTAAGGTTCGTCGTATCCGAGGAAAGGTCGCACTCGTCATTCGACGGTATCGAGGCCTGTCTGTCCATGCCGGGAGTCCTCTGACGGTCAGAGTTCTCCGGCGTGTCTAAAAGAGGAGAACGTGCTGATGGCGGTAGCCGACGTGATCGGAGCACTTCTTCTGATCATTCCCATAACGGGTTTGGTGTTCGGGGTCAGGAGGGCGGCAACCCGCCCACGAACAGCCCTGCTGTTCAGCCTCGGCTGCGCTGTCGTCCTGGTCTCGTGGCTCGTCACGCTGCTGAACAGAATCGGTGCCTGGCGGACAGATGGGGCGCCGGAGAACCTTCTCGAGAAGGCGTTCGCCGTCGTTCCGGAGCTGGTCCTGATCGCAGGTCCGATCGGTGTCGCCTTCGTGCTCGTCGCCTTCGTGCTGGAAACCCGTGCCGCAGCGGCGTTAGCTGACGCTGCTTCGCGCCCGAGGTTATGGCTGCGCCCCTGGTTGCACGTGGCCGCGGCAGCGGCCGCGTTCGTCCCGATGAGTCTGCTCGTCGCACTGGTTCCGGTCGGGGATGCCTCACCCACACTCGTTCGCGGGACTGCGGTGCACGTCAGCGACACAACGCCGACCTTCGTGTTCCTGCCTGACGGTGTCGTCGGCGGAATCGAGAAGGGGAGCACCTATCCACTGGACAACCCGATGTGGGTTGACAGCACACTGCAGAAGCACATGGGTGGCAGGCCGGAGTGTTTGTCGCTCTCCGGCGACACTGACCGTCGCGTGGAGTTGGCCTTCGTGGATGTGCATGGCAACTACGATGCGGGATTCGGCAATCTTCGCCTGCTGCTGTCGGTCCGTTGCCTCGACTGAGTGCTCCTCGTCTTCGTCTGGGGCGTTGATTTGATAGGACCACCTTCATAGCCGGTTCCGCGACTCGCCCCGCATCACCCCCGGCCGTGTCGCTTGTGCCGCACCTGATCAGGCGGTGTCGCGAATGCGGTAGTCCGGAAGAGGGGGAGGTGTCGGGCAGGGAGGCGCGACGTCTTGTCTGGTGGCGGTGGGCTGCTCGGCCGGTGACAGTAGGGTGTCTGGTGTCGGGAGATGCGGCCACAGAGTGGCGAGTTCGACGAGACCAGCACGTCCGGTCTGTGTGCCGCCGACCCGTAGCCATCGCGCCTCTGCGGCGTCGAGCGGATCGCGCGCCGCGCCGGCGTGTGTGGTCGCTATTGGTACCTGGTGGGGCCGCCGCACCCCTTCCAGCGCGTCGAGGAGAGCTCGTCGGGCTGTGGCTTCGCGTTGGGCGGTTGGAAACCACATCAGGATCGGGGTGGTGATCCCGGTTGCGTCCGCGAGCCGCTCGTATCGGGTGAGCTTGCCTGCCAAACGAGCAAGCCGTTCGGTGCCGAAGTCGAATTCCATGAACCATTCGACGTCGTGTCCAGCTTCGTGCCATCGGCCGTAGCCGTCCGGGGTGATGATGTCGCCCCAATGCCGTCCGCAGCGCGCTGCCGACCACCACGTTGTCAGCCGGCCTGGGGCGTCGGGTTGCCGTGACCGGCGCACAAGGGAGGTGAACAACCCGTTGCATCCCACGAGGTGTGCCAGTTGAAGTGAGTAGGCGCGCCCGATCTCGCGTTCTCGGTTGTAGTTCAGGGCGCTGGGGTCGATGCCTTCCTCGTGTGCCAGCAGGGTCGCGCCCACACTATCCAGGATGTAGTGCATGGGGTGTGTGCCAGCGTCGCGGTGCGGGCGGAAACGGTGCACCACACCCCACTTGTACAGGTTGAGCAGACGCAGGTTGGCCGCGCGCTGGCTGGGATAGGCCAGGTCGATGATCTGGTGAGTGGTGAAAACCTTATGCTCGAACAGCATCCGGGCCAGCCAGCGGTCTCGTGGTGTGAGATGGTGAGCCAACCACGCGTGATGCTCGGCTGAGTTGCGCGCACGCGGCAACGGACGCACAGGGCGATGTCCTCGTAGACCACGTTGCGGTGTCGGATTCTTGGCCATGGTGAAGATTTGCCTTCCGTGCAGGCGAGGTTATGCAGCGCGGCGTGGATCGTGCATTGTCGCTTCCGGCTCAGGGGCGGCGGTGTTGCTGGCTTTGGGTGGCTGGGTGTTGTTGGCAGCGAGTCGCCGGATCTGCTTGGCACGTCCAGGAATCGGGGGTTGCAGCTTTTCCGTGATGGCGGTGAATGCTGGTGAGTTTTCGCTGTTTCGTACTAGCCGTGCTGCGACGTGGAACCGGCCGAGATTCGCCAAGTCATGCTCGGACAGGTGAGGCTCGAAGTGCCGCGCGGCCCGTCGGGCATCTTCTGGGCTGACGCTGAAGAAGATCTTATTCCTTGCGTTGGCGCTGATGCCCTCTTCCAAGTCGCGGGGAAGTTTGAGAAGGAAGTGATGGCCGAGCGTCAGCCGCATCTTATATGCGCGAGATTCGGCGAGCATGTCGTCGACGGCGTAGGGCATGTTCATGAAGTTCTGGAACTCGTCGATGACCAGCCCGCAGTCTTTGCGGGCATCCGGGGAGATGCGGCTGCGACGGGTTGCGGCCTGCCACGTGCTGGCGACCACGATGGAGCCAAGCAGGTGAACAGTGTCGGTGCTGAGCGTTCCCTTCGCCAGGCGTACCAGGCAAATGCCACCGTCGAGAACGTTGTCCATGGTGATGGTGGACTTGCCTCCGGCGAGTGTGGCGCGCACGAAGGGACGCAGCAGAAGACCACGAAGCTTGTTCATCAAGGGAGCCGCTACTTGAGCGCGTGTGGCGTCGGACAGTTCGTCGTACCACTTCCAGAACCCGGTGAGGATCTCGTCGTTGATCTGTCCCATGGCACGTTGCCGGAATGACGAGTTGGTCAGCAGTCTGGGGAGGTCCATCAGCGTGGGTACACCGGGTAGGGCGCGCAGGGTGAGCAGGCCGGAACGGAGCAGGTCGTCGGTGCGTGGTCCCCAACTGGAGGAATAGACGCGGGAGAAGATGCTGACGAGGTTGTCGACGGTGCTGGCGACATCCTCGCCTTCCAACGGGTTGAGCACCGGCGGGCGCGATGGGCTGTCGGAATCAAGCAGCACGACACGATCGCCTGCGCGAGCGGGCAGCCGCGCGAGGATGTCCTCAACCAGGTCGCCTTTGGGGTCGATCACCACGACCCCGCGACCGGCGTCAGCGTCGTCCAGCACCATTCTCGCCATCAGTTCACTCTTGCCGCTGCCGGTCGGTCCCAGAATGTGCACGTGGTGCCGGGCATCGGCCACGCGCAGGCCGACGGGACGGGACTGGCCGGTGTTCGCGAGGCCGATCGGGATGACGTCAGGGCCGGTGCTGGCGATGCCAGGCGGCGGCGCCACCGCTTTCGCTCCGGCACGCTGAAGGCCTGGGGTTGCCTGGTCTATGGGAAGGTGGGCCAGGGCGCTCAGTTCCGGCACGGACAGCAGATCACCCCGCCACAGCCGCCGGTGCGCGAGCGTTGCTGACGGTCGCAGGAGGCGTCGACGGCGGTAGAAGTTGTAGTCGCTGAATCCCGCGGTGGCAGCCGCGATCGCGTGCGCACGGCCACGCAAGGTTTGCCGGGCCTGACGTCGTTTGTTCCTCGTAGCGTTGTCCGGTGTCATGGTGCTGACGGCGTACCGGATGGCGGTGTCGAAGGGGTTGTTGCGTTGCTTGGCCACGATCGCGCGGTCGTGTGCCGCGTATTCCAGAACGCCTTGGGGATCCCACGCGGGAGTGGTCCGTGAGGGCACGGGCCGGGGTGCGGGTGGTGTGGCGGTCAGCCGGTCGACTAGGCGGACGAGCGCGCTGCTGGACCGGCCAGCGCGAATGTGGCGGGCCGCGCGCCAGGCCTTGGTCGTTCGGTGGCCGGTGGCAGGCCGGGCAAGGACTTGGATGACCGCATGTTCGTTACGTCCCAACCCCACGAGCGCACCGAGTAGTGGACGGAGCGGGTCGGTTGCGAAGTCAGTGCGGATGGGCACGGCTTCGTGACGCGCCAGTTGGAGGTATCCGCCGATGGCGTGCAGGCGGTGGCCAGTCGGCGCGGTAGCGGGCAATGGGCGGGTGGCTGGTTCGGTCGTGGTGTGCGCGCCGGGCCAGGCTGCTTCGATAGCGCGATTGATCATGCCGGGCGGTACCACTCCGGGGACCCAGATCGTGATGGTGACTCCGTCGTGGGTGAAGCGGTATTCGAACGCGAGGTGGGGCTGGCCACCGAGGTAGCGCTGCCACCATGGACGCAGGAGGCCGACCATGTTGGACCACAACGTGATCGCGCCGGACAGTTCGACGGACGGCGGTGGCAGCACGCTGACCACGCGTGCTCCGTGTGCCATTCGACAATGTTGTAGGCGTCTCCACAGCCATCGGACTGTGACAGTTGCGGTAGCCACAACGGCGACGGTGATAGCGGCAGTGGGTGCCCAGTGGACGAGCCACGCGCCGATCCTGTCGAGCATGGCGCGAGCTGCCTCGCCTGGCCCAGCGACATGGACGGCCCAGAGCGGCCTTGGGGTGGGTGCTTGCATGACTACGTCCTCGTGTTGACTGCGGGTCAGTCCCGGGTGTGCAGGGGTGCTCGCACTCGAATGGACTGCGGCATCAGTTCGTTCTCGGCAGGGGCAAGTCTCACGGGTCTGATGTGGACGGGCACGCCGGTCTGCTGGGCTTCGATGATGGTGCCGTCTCCTAGATACATCGCGACGTGGTGGATCCCGGCCGTGGTTCCGTCGTAGCTCCAGAACAACAGATCGCCGCGCGCTGCTTGGGCGACTGGGGCGGGATCGCCGTTGTGCCATTGCTCTCGGCTGGTCCGGTTGAGAGTGACTCCGGCTGACTCCCATGCTCGCAGCATTAGTCCTGAGCAGTCGTAGGCGTCTGGTCCTGTGGCGCCCCACTGGTACGGCTTGCCGAGTTGTTCGGTGGCGAAGCGGATGGCTTGTTCCACCTCAGGGCCGCCGGGGGCGACGCAGGTGACGGCACCGCCATGCTGCTGCACGAGTTCGGCCGCGAGTTGTGCCCATTGCTGGTAGGCGTACGGGAAGGCGCTGCGTTGCACGGATTGTGCGGCTTCCCACAACGGCATTTGTTGCCAGCCGGGTACTTCCAGAAGCCGGATGTAGAACTTGGTGGAGGCGTATCGGGGATCCAAAATCTGTTCGCGGGTTCCCCAGCCCATGCTCGGGCGTTGTTGGAACAGGCCGAGCGAGTCCCGGTCGCCATACTCGAGGTTACGCAGCCGGGATTCCTGCATGGCGGTCGCGACGGCGATCTGGTGTCCATAGACGGGCACACTCAGCTGTTGTCCGACTTGGATGATCAGTGCGGCGTTACCTCGTTGCTCCTCGGTCAGGTGGGCAGCAGCCACCGGGCCAGTGCTGTCACTGGGCTGTTCCAGCGGGCGACAGCTGCCGCTGGCGGCGGTGCCGAGGGCGATAGTGGTGCTGGTTGTCATCGACGTGAGCACGACGATCAGTCCGCCGACCAGAACGACAACGAGGAAGGTGATGGTAAGCCAGAGACGCATCGGGCTCACCTCACTGGCCGGACGTCTGCGACGCGCCAGTCACCGCTGCCGCTGATGTCCTGTAGCCCGATCGCGACGACCATGGTGTCCAACGCGATGGTTACTTCGGCGCTGCGCCCGTTCCCGCGGACGAGGCTGGCCGAGCCGGTGACCGCGGAGGCGGATACCTGGGCTGGTGTGGCGGCTGGCAGCGTGGTGGCGCGGAACTCGTCGGTGCACAGTGGAGCAATACGGGCTCTCCAGAGCTCCGGGTCTTGTTTGCTCACCCAGGCGTCGGCGAATCGCAGACCCACGACTGTGGGATCGCCGACCATGCTCGGCTGCGGAGCCGCCGCTGCTGTCGAGCGCAATCCGCTGGCCGAGGCGGTGCCCACGGGCGACTGAGTCCCGGCCGTGGATGCCGGGGATCCGGTTGCAGGGCTCGTTGAGGTGGCCGAAGTCGGAGTTGCTGGGGCAGGTGCGGGACCTGCGGCCGTGACGACGACGGTCGCGCCGACGCCGAGCGCGGCAAGGACGGCGAATGATCCGAGCAGGCGACGTGGTGAGTACAGGGGCCAGGTGGCGAGGTTGCGGAGGGCGGCGTGGCGGCCGTGGTCAGATCGGATCGGCATCGGCGTCTCCTCGGTCCTCGTGTTCCGGCCGGTTCAGTGGCGGACTGCTCTCTGTTGTGTGCGGCAGGATCTGGTCCTGGCTGGGGTGGTAGATCTGGACTGTCGGTTGCGCCGGGCTGTGGGTGGGTTGGCGCGGTGGATCGAGTTCCTCGCCTTTGGCACGGCGGCGAATCTGGTCGTCGTGCTCGGACGGGATGACCAACTCCTCGCCGAGGTCGGGATCGAGTGGATGTGGTGGCCAGTCCGGCGCGTGCGTGGCGACATGCTCGGTGTGATGCCCTGTGGGAGAGGGGCTTTCGGGCTCGGTCGATGGCAGCCCGACGGTGGTCTGTGGCGTGGAGTTGCCCTGTTCGGGCATGGGCTGGCTGCTGTCATCGTCAGGCGTGGCAGGGCCTTGATAGAAGACGCGCGGCCCGTGGAAGAAGACTCGTGGACCGATCTCGCCAGCTTGCCGGGCCGGGCCGTGTGGGCGCACGGTGCGTGTGGGTAGGCGCGTGCTGGTGGCGCGTTGCGGCGTGCCTGCTTCTGGCCGTGAGTGGCGGGGTGGAGTCTGGGCTGGTGCGGTTTCGGGGCGGCTCCGGCTCCGCGAAGGTGACGTCGAGTGCGTCGATTTCTTGCTGCCGATCGCGTGGAGCAGCCGCTTTTCCCGTTTGCTCCACCGGCGATGACGCCGCCATGCCCGGAACGCCCATCCAGTGACGGTCGGGCCCGTCGCGGAGTTGAGACCGGCCGCTTGGACGATCCCGCTGATCATGCCGGTGATCTGCCGAATCGGACGGATCAGAATCAACGCGATGATGGTGACCACGGCCATGACGACCATCTGCAGAAATGGCGATTTCACGCCGTGCAGGACAGCTGGGAGCGCCCACAGATAGGCGGTCGACCCCACAGCGAGCAGTACGCAACTGGCGAGCGCCTTGCCCAATCCTCGGGCGATACCTGGTGCGGCTCGATGGTAAATGATCATCCCCAGTCCCAGAATCGGCGCGCTGAGGATGACCAGGCGCAGGATGAGCATGCCGAGCAGTTGGCCGAGCAGAGCCATGAGTGGGAAGTAGGCGAAGCACAGTCCGCGGATCATTCCGAGGAATCCCCTGCCGAACCTGGTGGTGTTGCTGCCGGTGAAGTGCCCCTCGGCGTCGGTGTCGCGCACCTTGTTCGCGACATCCTCGAACGTGGCCTTCTTGCGATCCAGGTCTGCTGGGGTGACGGTTTCGGTGTTGTCGAATTTCGTCCATGCCTGGGCGTCGATCAAACGAGGTCCTTGTTCGACGGCTGTGGTTGAGGTTGCTGACCCGAATTCGCCTTCCAGCCAGGTGTTTTTGATGACGTTGTCGTAGAGCAGTTCCGGCATGCCATGGATGGGGTCGTAGCCGCTTGCTGTCAGGACGGCACCTTGGATGTCGCGGATGCCCTCGGTGAGGATCGAGTCGAGAAACGTCGTGTAGGCCCCGGGCATGAGATAGGACGAGGCGGCGACCCAGAACGCGCACAGAATCCACAGTAGTTTCGTGGCTATGTGCGCAAGTGCGCCCTTCAACGTCTTGAACAGAATCCACACAACAGCCAATACGAGGACCAGGGACAGCAACGGGGTGAACGCGTGGTCGTAGATGGATTTCGCGCCCGCACTCAATCCTCTGTCGAGGCTCGCGAAGATGGTGCCGTCTTCATCGCCGTACAAGAGGAGATACCAGAGTGAGTTGGTGGCGGCGACTATGTTCTTTCCGATATTGAACAGTTGGTTGCCGACCCAGGTGTCAGTTTTGGCCATCGGGTCGCCGCAGAACAGGGTGATGGAGTCGTAGGTGTAGTTGTTCCAGTGGGTTCCGGCGTAGGCGTACTGGCTGTACCAGGTGCCGGGGGTGCCGTGTGTGGGGCGGGGTGTGTCGAGGGTGGCGACGAGTCCGGAGGTAGGTCGTTCGGGATTCGGCACGCATCCGGTCGCGGCATGTGCGGGCGCGGCGAGGAACACCTGCAGGGCCAGGATCCCGATCACGAGCAGCAGGGCCCGGCGACGGCGCGCGGTCGAGGCGGTGGTCACGGGCGCACCTGCCTCGTCGCGTCGAAGGCGCCAGACAGCGCTTCGAGGTCTTCGACGTCGAACTCGGCGGAATCCGCCACCTCGCCGAGCGGTACCGAGACCGTCGCCTCGGTAGGGGCGTCTGCGTGCTGGGGTGGGGTTGGTTGGTGAGGTGTGGTGTCCAGGACCGTCCTGAGTGGTCGCAGGTGTGGGCCGGAGAAGTTGACCCGGATGCGTTCCACGCCTCCGGTGCCGTCGGCGAACAGGAACTGCCGCGGCTCGGTGTCGCGCTCGGTGCGACGTGTGGCGCGTCGGCCCAGGCTGGCGATGACCGGTTCGTAGCCGACCCCGACGGGGACTTTCAGCAGTCGCAGCGCGTCGGCCTGGACCTGGTCGTCATCCAGGCGTCCGACGAACACCGAGTCCAGGAGCGATACGAATCCCTCGATGCGGAGGAAGTCGGCTGGGACCTGGCTGGATAGCAGGACTCGGACGTTCCACTTGCGAGAGTCGCGGGCGAACCTGTTCATCAGGACCCGTCCTGTGGGGACCTCGGAGAGGAAGAACGCCTCGTCGATCCACACGCCTTTGCGCAGGTGCTTGGGTCGGTCGTAGACCGACCGCTGGGTCAGCCACGCAGCGAGGTTGACCAGTTCGATCGCGGTGGCTTCGGCATCGGTCCAGTGCTCGCGGCCGACGCCATCTTTGGGGAGGGTGAGACCGGCCAGGGTGAGCACGGTGAGCCGATCGTCGCGCTCATGCGCGTACGGGTCGGCGTCACGATCCGGGATCAGCAGGGTGACCCGTTCGCGTATCTCGTCGAGGAAATCGGCGACCACACCGGCGTGCTCGTGATGTTCGCTTTGGTCCGCGCGGAGCGCGGTGATGACCAGGCCAGGGTGTGCGTGTGGTTGTCCGCCGACCGCGCGGACGGCGCGTAGCAGCACGATCCGGGTTTCGGCCATGCGTTGGATCTCCCATGGCAGCAGTCCGGTGAGTACGTCCAGCGTGAGGCGGCGCCGGGTGGCGGCGGCCAGAGCGAGTTCGCGCTCGTAGACGCGTTGCGGATCGGGCTCGTCGCTGTAGTGGTGCAGTTGCGGTTCGGCGACCACGCGGTAGGGGTTGAGGATGCCGGGCTGGGCGTTGAGCAGGTTGATCGCCCGTGCGTACGGCCGCAGCTCCGGCAGCTCACACAGCCGGGCGAGCGGTCCGGACGGATCAAGCAGGGTCCAGCACGCACCTGTACGGAGTGTCTTGTAGACGATGCCGCCGCCCAGGAACGATTTCCCGCCGCCCAGTCCGGCGACCACTGCGGTCAGGCCCGAGGAGTCGCGGATTTCCTGGGCCATCCATGGATCCCAGGCGACCGGCCTGCGGGTGGCGGTGCAGGTCTCACCGATGAGAATCCCGCGTCGGTCGCCGACGTCCGCGGTCGCGGTCGGGACCGCGGCGGCCAGCCACAGCACGGACCCGCGCCGCTGATGCGCCGAGGTTGCCAGCGGTTCGCCCGGGATGAATTCCCGGGCGAGCTTGTACTGGGCTTCGGGGTGCTCGATGGTGATTTTGGGCTTGTAGAGATCAGCCAGGCTCTGGGCCAGGCGCAGCGCATCGCGGCGGGTCGGCGCCGACACGGCGAGCCGCCACCAGGACCGCACACGGGTGCCGATCGCGGTGAATCCGGAGGTGAGCTGGTCATCGATGTCCTGCACCAGTTGGTGCTGGCGGGCGAGCGACCGCGGCGGCTCCAGGCCGTGTTCGTCGCTGAAGTGGGTCATTTGGGAACGGACCTTGGTGGTCTGCCGCTGCAACTCGCCGCCGACCTCCTCAGGACGGCGGACGTAGATGCGGGCAGACCACTCCACCGCGGCGGGCAACCGGTCGGCTCGCTGCGCCCACGGCTCGTCGGTCTCCGGGACCTGCAGGCCGTGCATCGGTCCGATCGACAGCACCGCGACATGCCGTTCGATGCCTGCGGTGGGGCCGGTGCGGCCGATGACCGTGACGGTCGGCGCGTACGGCTCCTGCACCAGGTCGGCGACGGCGGTCACGCCCGCGATGTCTTCCGGTTCCCACGCCACGTCCGGTGCCGCCGGGCGCGCGGATGACGCGGGCAGGCCGAGGGCACAGGACCGCAGCAGCAGGCTGCGCATCTCGACTGCGGTGACCGGAACACCGTCCAGCCCGGTGCCCGCGACGATGTGGTCCAGCCGGGCAATCTCGTCGTCCAGGGACGTCAGTTCCCGGTCCGTGACCGACGGCAGAATCCGGTTCAGGACTGGAGCCGCATGGTCGATCGCGCGGGCGACCAGCCTGCGGGTCTGAACCTCGACGCCGAGGTACACCTCCTTGTCCGCCATCGCTGCGGACAGCAGCTGTTGCTGTTCCCCGATCATGTAGTCGTCAAAGGACAGTCTGTTCGGGACGTCCGGAGGACGTTGGCGGGCGTTGTTGACGTGTGCGCGGGCCCAGTGCGAGATCGGGTAGGCGCTGGACGTCACGCGCAGGTGTAGCCATCGGCCAGCCAGTTCGGCGTATTGTCCGGCGATCGCGGCGATCAGGTCGTTGCGGGCCGAGTCCGACCGGAACGACCACCGCTGCGGCGCCAGTCGGTACCAGGTCCAGGTCTGAGTCCGGGTCCGGACCAGGTGACCGTGCACACTGCGCAGCTCGATGCTCGGTGTGTACGTCGGAATGGTGGACTGTCCGGTCAACCGGTGTGCTTTGGTCATCGCGGTGTCCCCTTGCGTCGTGGTCGCTGTTCGTGGACAGGCACGCGAGTAGTGAGCCCGACGAGACCGCGTTCACCGGCCTCCCGACGGCGCGGTCCCATCAGCTCGGCACCGAACGCAGCCAGCACACAGCCGAGTGGTCTCTCGAAATCGATGCGGCGACAGATCAGCCGCGTGACCAAGGTCGCCAGCACGACCGACCAGGCGATGACCCAGATCGTCAGCGGCAACATCAGCACCAGACGAGCGACCGTGAAGATCGCCAGGAAGGCCGCCATCCACACGCCGTAGGCGACGTATCGGGCACGCCACGGCAGAGTCGCTCGTGGTGGCCCCAGCCAGACAGGATTGACTCGGTAGATCTCGTCATCGGGTTCGGCCAACATCCCGGCTCCCGTTACGCCCGGAAGAGGTTGGCCAGCCAGGTGCCGATGTCCTTGCCTGCGCCGGTCACCGCCAGACCGACCACAGCCAGTGCGACCAGCACACCGAGCAGTCGACGCATCACCTGTGAGTTCTCGCCACGCCCGCCGCCGAGCCAGAGCAGCAGCAACGCCACGATCAGCAGACCGAGTGGGATCATGTTGTCCAGCAGCCAGGTGCGGAACCCACCGGTCCCCAAGCCTTGTGCCGTGGCGTTTCCAGCGGTGCCGACCAGACCGATCGCTGCGGCGAGGCCTGCCGACGCGACGCGGGCGGGCCACAGGGACCGGATCGCCGACAGTAGACGGTGGCGCCGATTCATCGGAGCGATCGACGTTTCAGGACCTGCTCCAGGTTCGCACGTTGTGTCTGCGCAGACCTCTTGGCTTTGGGTGGATGGGACGCTGGGGTGCTGGTCGGTCAGGCGCATGGGCGCACCTCCGGTGCGGTGGTTGTGCGCGGGGTTTCCCCGCATATCTGAAGACCGCAATCGGGGTCTGTTTTGGACACGGTGGGCGCGGGCTCTTCACCCGATACCGAGTCAGGCGCTGTGACAAGCGGTGACTGCGGGGGGCGTGTCAAGGCCACGGTGGTCGCCACCCGGGCGGTCATAACGTCAGCAGGATCGGTGTCGGTCATGCCGTCTCGGAGGTAGGCAGCCAGGCGCAGTTCGGCCCGTCGACGCGCCTTGTAGACGGCCCAGTCGCTACTGTCGTGATCAGCCGCCCATTGCGAGATCGGGACGGATTCCAGCCGGGTCATCCCGATCAGGTCGGCCTCGGTCGCGGTCAGGACTCCGTCGGCGACCGCGCGGGCGAGCACGATGTCCGGATGTCCCCATGGTGGGTGCGGTGGCTGGGACCAGAACCCGTCCGCGCTGCGGCTTTTCTCAGCGAGCGCGTCGGTGACGACGGCGTAGCCAGCTCGGTAGGCGGCCCACCACAACCGGGCCAGGATCCGCGGCCGGGAGACATCTACCCGTGCCAGCGCGTCGAGGAACCCGCGCAGGATTTCTGCGCGCAGGTCTGCGGGGTCGGCTGGACAGCGGCGAGTCAACCGCCCGGCCACCGACGTCAACGCGGGCAGGGCCATGCCGACGGCCGCGACCGTCCACGACGCTCGCTCGGCCCGCGAACGCATGACCAGGTACGCCCACACAGCGTCCGACGTAGATTGCGGACAATCGCGGACCACGAGTAGATCCCGCACTTCGTCCAGCGCCAAACGGCGATCCGGAAGGCCAGGGAAACACGACCCATTGAGCGAGAGTGGGTCGGGGCCGGTCACCAGCAGGGCGAAGGTGTCCCGCGCTGTATTCAAAGGGTTAGTGGTGGCTGTCATGAGACACCTCCGAGCTGGTCGGGAAAAACAAATCAACGACCACACGGAAGCACATCGGCTACTACGGCATCTACTTCGTGACGACTAAAACGGCCCGAAAGCTACTTCGTGCCGACTAATCGGCCGCTGTTGCTGCTATGGGCCGACTAATTAAGAATCGCGGCCCGACTAGCCAAAGATCAACAAATTCCCTGTCGGGTCTGTCGTTCAAGATCGGCTTTAGTCGACCGTGACCTGCGGTTTGAACGCGTGCGAAGTCGGATCTTAGTCAGTGGGTGTCCGTTGACCGCTGCGTTCGAGACGGTCCTGTTCTGAAGCTCCGTCCTGAGGTTGTTTCGTTTTGATAACTCAACCTGGCTGGTTGACGTTGGTCGGCGCGACTGACCCCTCGGATCCTTGAGGTTTTTACAGACCTTGTGTCCAAAGTTGGTATCGAATCCGGTCTATCAATGTGTCAAGCGCAACGACCCCTTCGTGCAATGGAGGACCGGCTAATGCGAAGCCCAAGTTGCCCCCAGTCAGATGACGAGAACTTTCCAGATACCTCGTTGTCTCGGTTGCCTGGCAGCCGTCGTCTCCGAAATCGCAGAAACGCGTACCGCCTCGCAGCGCGGAAGCCACGTTCCACGCGCTTTAGCTCAGTCTGGCCTTGTGCTCAGGGCGCCCCTTGCACGGGCACCGGGCTGCTCGCGGACTGGCTCCTCACCGCAGTGATCAAGATCGTTACCACCTACTCCATGCCCGGCGATCGCGTCCTGCTGCTCGTTCCACCCGCGCCCCGCCGCCCCGGCTTCTACAGCGGACTCGAGGAGGCCGCCTGGCCAGTGGTCCGCCTCGGCCGCAGCGTCCAGGCCGCGACCGTGGGACCGCCTGGTGACCAATGGCAGTCGGCCGACCGATCCACGTCCGAGCTGCGACCTGCCGACGCGAAGCCACAGGCCACCAGGACTCCCGACGGACCGTTCGATGTGATCATCACCGCCGCCGAGCCCGACACCCTGGCACGGGTTCGGGTGACCACGTGGGGCCACCTGCTCACCCCGACCGGCATCCTCGCGATCGTCACACACAGCGACCAAGCCGGGCCTCGGCTCTATGACCCGACCGGTGCCCTGGTACGCGCCGCGCAGCACGACGGACTGCGATATCTCGATCACATCGCACTCTTGCAGGTCCCGGTCAAGCACAGTGCGCTTGACGATCCCCACGCAACGCTGACCCTGGCCGCGAACACCGCACGAGGCAGCCGCGTGCACGCGGATCTCCACGTCTTCGGTCGCGGCGCACCTGTTCCTGATGGTCAGGTCAACCAGGGAGACATGGGATGACTCTGGGCTTTCCCTGTCCATCAGCGCGGCTGTCGGTCTGGGCGACCGGGCAGCGGGACGGTTCAGCACAACTGCGCGACCACGCCTACGTACCCGGCACCGAGAAGGACGACGACCGAATCCCACCCGCCGTCGCCGCGCATGCCATCACCCGCTACAGCCAGCCCGGCGGACTCGTAGTCGACCCCGACTGCGGTGCGGGGACAGTGCCGACCGAAGCCCTGTACGCCGGACGGCACTCGGTTGGCATGACCGCCGACGATCAGTGGTGGCGTGTCGCCAGGGCCAACCTCACCGCAGCCAAGTACACCGGAGCCTGGCCTGACGGATCCATCCTGGACTCCAGTCCGCACCGGTCGCTCACCGCGGCCCGCGACGCCGGTCTTGTCCGCCGGGCCGACCTCGTCCTGACCACGATCCGGACTCCGTCCGTCGGTCCGAGTCCGGACCCGGACCTCTCCCGCGCGGTCGCGGTCCGAGTCCGCCTGTGGGCGGCGTTGCTGCGGCCTGGCGGCCATGCCGTCATCGCTCTGCGCCCGCACCGATCTCGTGACGGCGCGCTGCTCGATCCGTCCACGGCGATCGTCGACGCCGCGGCGACCGTCGGGTTGACGCCGATTGACCGCTGCGTCGCGTTGGTCGCCGGGCTGCGCGGCAGCCGCATCGCCCCACGTGCCTCCAGCACGGAACGCCGCACAGCCGACCGTGCTCGTGACGCGGGTGCCCCGACCGCGCTGGTCGCTCATCACACCGTCCTGATCCTGCGCGCGCCCGAGGTGCTCGAGCACAGCCGCCCTCGTCGGTCGGCAGGGTGGATCGCTGTCCGGTCTCGGACTGATCTGCCGGGTCATCCGGTCGAGCTGGACCACGTTCGGCGTCCCTGGGGGAGGGCGGTCGCATGACTCGTGCCCGTCTGCGCTGCCGAGACTGCGGTTGGCAGCCCACCGCGCGACGTCCGCGCGCCGCGATGCGAGCCGCCCGACGTCACCGCTGCCCACCCGACCAGACCGTGTCCCCTCAGTCCGGCCTGGACCAACCCGATGAGGAGGATCCGATGACCAATTCGCCGCGTGAGCCTCATCGGCCGCCCTCCCGGCAGGAGCCTTTGCGCCAGGTTGACCAACCCGGTCAGCCTGCCCCTGACATGGGGGCATGGTGGCGTCGGCTGCGGTTCACCCTCGGTCGCGCCGTCGCTGGCGGCGCCGATGTCCGGGAGCAACGACACATCCGCGTCCAGGCAGTCCGCGACTACCACCGTGACCTCGCACGCCGATCGCAAGCGGTTCTGAACCAGCGCACACGGAACGGCTGGTGGCTCGGCCCCGCCCCCTACGGCTACCGACTCACCCAACACTGTGCCGACCACGAGGCCCACCCGCGCTGGCGGCACCGACTTGCCATCGACCCGGACCGTGCCGCGGTCGTCCCCGCGATCTTCGCCTGGTTCGTCCACGACCGGCTCACCGATCACGCCATCGCGATCCGCCTGAGCACCGCGCCGGATCAATACCCGCGACCGCTCGACCACACCACCGGGCAACCCCGGCATTGGACACCAGCGATCGTCCGAACCATCCGCACGAATCCGGCTTACCTCGGCTATGCCGCCCGGGAGCGGACCCATGACGGTCGCCCGGCCAGTCGCGACGAATGGGTGTGGTCGACCGAGCCCAGCCACCCCGCCCTCATCTCCCCGTCGACATTCTGGGCCGCCTACAACAGGGACTCTCTTCCGCCTGAGGCTGAACTGGACGAGCCGAGTCAGCGCGGTGCGGTGTGAACCGCAAACAGCCATGGATGCGGTCGGCAGCGAGTTCGATGAACAATTCGGGAAGAACCCACCGGCCCTCGAAGTAGTGGACTTCGCCAGCCTGATCCCAATCGATAAATGCGTAGCGCAATTATCTTGCTGGCGACGAAGCGCCCTTGACGTTGCGGTTGCGTGCGCAGCACGCCGGTGCTCCAAGCGGCGCAGTTTTGTCGCTTACCTGCGAAGGTAAGATCTCGCAATTCGACTATGTGCTCCCTCACTCACAGCGGCGAGGAACCTCCCGCCGCCTATTCGAGTCGCGCTCGACTGTGGGTTCGCGCTGGACGAGCAGGCGTCCTAGTCGTTACCGCTACGACGGAAGACTAACCACGACTACTACCGGAAAGGAGACGGTATGAATCTCGTGATCGTGCCAGTGACTTTCCGCCAGGCATGTGCCTTCATTGCCGCTCATCATCGGCACCATCGACCACCACAAGGCATGAAGTTTGCTATTGGGATTGCTGCTGAAGATCAGCTCGTAGGCGTTGCGACTGTCGGTCGTCCGGTTGCGCGTGTTCTCGATGATGGACGCACCGTTGAGGTAACCCGCACTTGCACACTGGGAACGCGGAACGTCAATTCGATGCTCTATGGCGCGGCATGGCGTGCGGCCCGCGCGATGGGGTATTGGCGCCTGCTCACCTACACCCAACGGGGCGAGAGCGGGGCGAGCTTGCGTGCCGCTGGGTTGTCTCCGGTTGCTGATCTTCGGGCGCGACCTGGGTGGCACACGCCTGGTCGGCCTCGCGCTTCCTATGGCGTTGATGGCGTTGTGCGTACACGGTGGGAGATTTGCTCGGCTGCAGGTCTTCTGTCTGCGCGTGATGTCGACCAGATTGCGGCTTAGCGGTCCCGTACGAGTGAAAGCCTTGTCTCGCAGCTGGATGCAGTGGTACAGCTGGCTGTATCCGTGTCCTAACAGCTGTTTCAGTGGTTGTTCCGCTGGCGTTGGAGTGTGATTGAGTTGACGAGTCCGTCAAACGAGGGCAACTCTAACTCGTCACACGGTCGTGACGACAACTCCGACAACGTCGTTGTCCCGCTTAGTCTGCGAAGGAGAGATCGCAGCCAACGCAGTGACGAGTCATGGCGGTTCACCGCGACTGTCCACTATGTGACAGGCCGTGAGGGTGAGTGGCTGAGCAAGGAACTCGCCAGGGCCATCCGGGAGCTTCTCGTCTGGGCACGTGGTGATGAACTAGTCGAGGCCGACGGTCAGGATGAGGAGCAGGCTGCCGCATGACACTCCACAACGAGAACCCGCCACCGCCCGCCGTTGCCTCTCGGTACGGTGGGGAAGGGCTCAGCGATCTCGCGGTGTCGCCCTTTGGTCTGCCACTTGCATTGCATGCCAAGGAGGTTCGCGTAGCGTGGGTTGGTAGAACCTCCACAGAGGAGCATCAGGACCCGCGACAGTCGTTGCTGCGTCAGTTGAGCCGGTCCAGATCCGCTCTGCCCGAGACATGGGTTGTGATCTGCCACTTCTACGACGTCGAGTCCGGCCGGATGGAGTTGGACAAGCGCGGCCAAGGCACGAACTATGAACGGTTCGACATTCCGATCGCTCGTGACGGCGGTATCGCGGACTTGTTGGCGGAGACGAAGCGGCCGGACCGCCGCTTTGACGTGGTGATCTGCGAGTCGATGTCCCGGCTGGCCCGCAAGATGTTCGAAACGCTGTCTGTGGAACGGGAACTTGAACAAGCTGAGGTCCCGGTCTTCGCCTCGAACGAGCCGATCCTGCTCAGCGGCGGCCGAGCGCAGCAGATCCTGCAACGCCGGATCAATCAGTCGGTCGCCGAGTACGAAGTGCTCAACATGTTGGAGCAGTCCTGGGGCGGGACGTGCACGCACGTTCGCGAGGGCTACAACATCGGCAAGCCGCCATATGGATACGCGGCGAAGAAGTTTCGGCATCCCAACCCGGCCAAGGCCGAGAAGGGGTTGACGAAGACGCGCCTGGAGCCGGATGGGATCAAGGGAGAGGCGGTCGCGTTGATGGCCAAGTGGCGATACCACGAGGGCGTCGGTTGCGACACGATCTCGGAACGCCTGAACATGGACCTGGACAAGTATCCGCCGCCGGAGCCACCTGGTGGACAACGGGCCCGTGGCGCGTGGTCGAAGTCGAGTGTCGTTGAGATCTTGAAGAACCCGAAGTACACCGGCTACCAGGTCTACAACCGGCGAGCCCGGCGAAGCCGCGGTGGCCGTAACAAGCCGAATCCGCCGGAGATGTGGGTGTGGTCGACGGAACCGGCGCACGAGCCGTTGATTCCGAAGTGGATGTTCGGCGAGATCAACGCCGCGAGTGCTCGTAAGAAGGGGTCGAGGGACGGCGCTGAGCTCAACGTCCACCCCACCACAACACAGGCGTACCTACTGCGCGGGCGGGTGAAGTGCGCGTGTGACCGTCGTATGCTCGGCCATCGTCATCGTGGCTTCGTGTACTACCGGTGCTGGCCGACGAACAACAATCGCGGTCGGCCGGACAAGCACGCAGGGCATCCGCGAACGGTGTACATCCGGGAAGAGGCGATTGTTGACGCCGTTAACCAAGTGTTCTCGGAGTTTCTGTTCGCGCCGGGGCGTCGTGAACTCCTGCTGGCTGATGTCGGGGATGCGGGCAACCAGGCGGAGCGGGAACGGCAGGAGAAGCGGGCTCGACTCGAACGACGTATCGCCGATCATGTCCGCAAGCAGGAGAACCTGATGCGGCAGGCAGAGGACGCTGACCCGAACGATCCGTTCGTGAAAGGTCTCCGCGATCGCTACAACGAGATCGAGGCGGCCCGGTGTCAACTCCTTGACGAGGTCGAGCACCTTGACCAGGCGGAAGCGGCCGTACCGCGTCCCGCGAACCACGCCGACGGTGAGCTCATCGAGTCACTGCCGCATCTGGTCATGAACCTGCACCGCGCTCCACACGAGCTGCAGCATCGGCTGTTCGAACTGACCCAACTCACGATTCATGTCCACTACGAAACAGGTGAGGTGACGGTTGTGATCACACTCCCGCGAGACGAGATCCAGACGGTGGCGTCTGCGGCGGCCAGCTTGAGCGAAGCGGCCACACAGCCAGCAAGCAACCAGGAAGCGGCGAAACCGCAGGTAGAGCCTGGTGTGAATGCAGTGCGTGCCCCCGGTGCGACTCGAACGCACACTGGACGGATTTTGAGTCCGCTGCCTCTGCCGATTGGGCTACGGGGGCTGGCTGGGGGCAACTTTACGCGATCAGGTTCGTCGCCGTCGGGGGTGGGTGTGTGTCGGATAACTCTCCTGGTTACGGCGTCCTCGCTGCTGCCCCGGTACGCTGCTGTTTCCGGCTTTCGTCACCCCTACAGCGAGGAGGACCCCGGTGACCGAAGTGGCTACCGAGGCCCGTGTGCAGCGTCGCGTTCTTGTCGCCGAGGATGAGGCGCTCATCCGTCTTGACCTTGTCGAGATGCTGCACGAGGAGGGCTACGAGGTCGCTGGCCAGGCCGCTGATGGTGAGGAGGCTGTTCGTCTCGCCTCCGAACTCAAGCCCGACCTGGTCATTCTCGACGTCAAGATGCCCAAGATGGACGGCATCGAGGCCGCGTCTTCCATCGTCGGCGATCGTGTCGCGCCTGTTGTCATCCTCACCGCTTTCTCCCAGCGTGAGCTGATCGAGCGCGCCCGTGATGCCGGGGCCATGGCTTATCTTGTCAAGCCGTTCGCCAAGCATGATCTTGTCCCCGCCATTGAGCTCGCTGTCAGCCGGTTCTCCGAGATGCAGGCGCTCGAGAACGAGGTTGCCGGCCTCACCGACCGGCTGGAGACGCGCAAGGTCGTCGAGCGGGCCAAGGGCCTTCTCATGAGCAAGCAGAGCCTCACCGAGCCCGAGGCGTTCCGCTGGATCCAGCGCACCGCCATGGACCGCCGCACCACCATGAAGGCTGTGGCAGAGGCCGTGGTCGAAAACCTCAGCTGAGCAGCGCTATCTCGAACTGCGCCCAGTGCGGCTGTTTCGATTGATCTGCCGGGTGTAATCGGACCCCCAGTGTCTGGGCACCCGGCAATTCATCTGTCGCCGACACCGTCAGCCGATACGTCCCTCCCGCCGCCGACCCTGCCAAATCGGTCGGCACCGCCGCTATTCTTCTTTCGTTCAGAAACACCTCGAAGCCGCGAACGGCTTGCACCTCATCCGCGTCGCGTTGTGTCAGTGTCGGGTCGAGGTTGATTTCCAACTGGAATGGCGCGTTCGCTGACGCTGTTTTTCCGAGATCGGTTCCGTTCACGCCCAGCAACGAAACGCTCACTGTCGGCAGTGCCGCGGTGCGTGGCGCCAGCGTCGGATCCCGCAGTCTCGTTGTCGGGCTGGTTCCCGCTATCTCCAAATAGGACTCCAGCACCGCGCCTGTGCCTTGGCCCCTGATCGCCAACGGGCTCAACGCGGGCGCATCACCTGCGAACACGTCCGGCGGCAGGTGCGCCACCAGCGTCACGTCCGAGCCCGGCTGCGCCGGTGAGCCCGGTGTCGCGGGAACCAGGGGCACTGTCCTGTCGCCGATCTGCAGCGACATGCCCGTCGGATCTGTGCCCGCGCCCAGTGTCACCGTGGTACGCAGCCGGGCGCTCGACGCGCCGACCAGCGGCTGCCTGTTCACGCCGATTCCCGGCGCGTTCTCCTGCGGCCGCAGCACCCGCTGGGTTCCCAGCGGCGCGGGGAACTCCACCACCTGCTCCGGCGGCTGCGTCACCGCGGACATCCCCACCATGTCCAGGTGCGCCCGCGTCTGCCTGCCCGGTGGTCCGATCATCCCCAGTAGTACTGTCGATGTCGTCCACGACGGCACCACCGCGCTCGTGACCACCAGTTCGCCGTCCTGGAAGAGCTGGCTGCCCGCCGGGCTGAACACGATGTCGAACCTGTGCAGCGCACCGCTTCCGCGCCTGGCCGGGCGGGACGGCGAGGACGTCACCCCGTCCGGTCCCGTGACGATCCGGGCTCCACTGTCCGAAATGGATACGCGGATCGTGCCGACGGGCAGTTCGGGCGCCGGGTTGCCGCGGGCGCCCACTCGGTCCGAGGTTCCCGGCACGAAGTCGATGCTCAGCTCGCCGCGCGGGCCTGCCGCGTCGGTCACCGCGGTCAGCGTGCCATTGCCCGCAACCAACCGGAATGCCGGGCGTGCGCGCAGCACGACGTCGTCGGCGCCGCAGCCGAACTGCACGATGAGCTGGCCGCGTTTCGGCCCCTGCTCCGAGCCGAGGTCGACGCATCCCCGGTATCCCGACACGTGCCAGCGCGAGCCCGGCACCTCCGCGTGCACCGAGTCGGTCGTGGCGAACTCGTCGATGTACTCGAGGGCAGGTCCCGGTGCACGTGAAGGCAATCCTGTCACCCGAACAGGTGGCGATCTTCTGCCATACGGGCTGACCGACCGCACTTCGACGACGTATTCGCGTTCGTCGAGCCCGTCCAGTTGGACAACCGGTTCGGCGACGAGCCGGGTTTGCCCAGCCCACTGAACTTCGTACCCTGTCACACCCACAAGTGGCTGTCCACCAGGCAATCCGTCCGCCCAAGCGAGGCGGATCCTGCCGGGCCCCGGCGACACCCGGACTGGGCCAGGCGGCGCAACGGACTCGTCCGGGCGGGGTGGAATCACTGCGTCAGCGGCGAAACTGGGAAAGCCGGTAAGGTCCGGCACCGTGGTTTCATTGCGTAACAGGATGATCGCAGAAAGAACAAGAACGGCGCCGATGGCCCAGGCGCTAATCCGAGCGCGGCGAGTCACCTCGGGCAGTCTATGCTACGCCAACTGCCTGCAGTGCGAAGGAACTTGAAGTGTCCGCTCAACGTACGCCAACGTTGCGTTCTGGTTACGCTCTCGCAGGGGTGGCTGACTGTCGGCTGGTTCATCGCCTAGGTTCCGCCCAGCGCTCCTCGCAGGCGGGGGCGAAATGCGGGTTGCGTATTTACGCGATCCGGCACCGAGGAGGATTGTCTCGTGCGTAAGAAGGTAGCAACAGCTGCTGTACTGGCGGCTGGCGCTCTGTTGATTGCTTCGTGCAGCTCCAATAAAACCGAGGGTGGCACCTCAGGAAATGCTGCAGGCGGAAATCAGTGCGACACCAGCAAAGGTACTCTGACCATCGGTGTCATCGTCCCGCTGACTGGCGAATTGACCGCGCTGGGTGTCGGTATCAAGAACTCCGCGGACCTCGCCGTCAACCAGGCGAATGAGAAGTGCACCGTCAAGGGCTACAAGTTGGTGCTCGACCCACAGGACGACGAGAAGAACCCGCAGAAGGCCAGCCAGGCCGCCACCAAGCTTTCGTCGGACCCGAACGTGGTCGGCGTGATCGGCACGCTGAACTCCTCGACCTCGCAGAACGTCCAGCCGATCCTGTCGAACAAGAAGATCGTGCAGATCTCGCCGGCGAACACCGGCCCGGGTCTGAGCCGCGGTGAGCAGTACGCGACGGCGCCGAAGCGCCAGTTCGAGAACTACTTCCGCGTCTGCACCACGGACGACAGCCAGGGCCCGTTCGCGGCCAACTACCTGGTCGGCACGGCAGGCAAGAAGAAGATCGCGGTCGTCGCCGACGGCAAGACCTACGGTGAGGGCCTCGCCAACGAGTTCACGACCAAGGCGAAGAAACTGGGCGCGGAGATCGTGACCCGCGAGAAGGTCGGCGAGAAGGACACCGACTTCTCCGGTGTGATCGGCAAGCTCAAGCCGTTCGCCCCCGACGCGGTCTACTACGGCGGTGAATACGGCGCCGCGGGTCCGTTCTCCAAGCAGCTCAAGGAAGCCGGTCTAGCGATCCCGCTGATGGGCGGCGATGGCATCGTCGACGACACCTTCGGCAAGCTGGCGGGCAAGGCGGCCGAGGGCGACCTGGCCACCTCGGTCGGTGCCCCGGCCGACAAACTGCCGGAGGCCAAGGCCTTCATCGACGCCTACAAGGCCAAGTACCCGACTCAGGGTTACAGCGCCTACGGCAGCATGTCCTACGACGCGACCAACGCGCTGATCGAATCTCTGGGCAAGACGCTCGCCAGCGCGGCGTGGGGCGAGGACCAGCGCGCGAACCTGATCAAGAACGTCCAGGACTACAAGGGCAAGGGCGCCAACGGTGACGTCGGCTTCGACCAGTACGGCGACAGCACCAACAAGCTGCTGACCGTGTACCAGGTCAAGGAAGGCGTCTTCAAGGACATCCAGACCGGCAAGCTCGAAGACAAGTAACAGCGGCAATCACATAACGGACTGGCAAGGCTCCGCCCGATCGGCGGGGTGGTCTGGCGGGGGCAGGGTCGTGCGAATGGCCTGCCCCCGCCTTGTTGGAGGTAGATTGTGACAACGCTGCTACAGCAGCTGGTCTACGGAATGATCCTTGGTGGCACCGTCGGTCTGATCGCACTCGGCTACACCATGGTGTACGGCATCGTGCAGCTGATCAACTTCGCTCACGGTGAGATCTTCATGGTCGGTGCGTTCGGCGCCCTCGCGACGTTCACCTGGGTGATTCCCGAAGGCGTCAAAGGAACCTGGTACATCACGCTGCCGCTGATGGTGATCGCGGGTGCGGTGGTGTCCATGGTGATCGCTCTGATCATCGAGCGGCTGGCGTACAAGCCGCTGCGAAACGCGCCACGACTCGCACCGCTGATCACCGCGCTCGGTGTGTCCGTCGCGCTCAAGGAAGCCGTCCGGATCTGGTATCCGGGGGCCACGGCGCCGCTGCCGTTCCCCAAGGAGTTCCTGGCGGGCAGCATCGAGATCGGCTCGATCCTCATTCCGAAAACCGGCCTGCTGATCATCGTGGTGGCGATCGGGCTTACCGTGCTGCTGCAGCTGTACATCAGCAAGTCGCGGATGGGCCGGGCGATGCGCGCGACCGCGCAGGACCCGGACACCGCACGGTTGATGGGCGTCAACCCGGATCGCACGATCGTGCTCACGTTCGCCATCGGCGCCGTCCTGGCCGGTGTCGCCGGTGTGCTCTACGGCGTCCACATCAACAACATCAGTATTGACATCGGTTTCCAGAACGGCATCTTCGCGTTCACCGCGGCCGTGCTCGGCGGCATCGGCAGCATCCGCGGCGCGGTCATCGGCGGGTTCGCCATCGGCCTTGTCAAGACCATCGCCGGACAGTACTTCCCTGGCGGAACACAGTACGACTACGTCTGGATCTTCGTCGTGCTGATCGCCGTGCTGGTCTTCCGGCCGCAGGGCCTGTTCGGTGAGACCGAGAGGGTGCGGGCATGAGCGAGAAGACCTTCTTCATGAACCCTGCGGTCGCCCGTGTGCTGGCCATCGTCGGCGCGGTGCTCGCGGTTGTCGCGGCGATGCTGCCGTGGGCGACGTTCGTGCTCAACAAGGGGCCGTGGCCGAACAAGGCCTCGTTGCAGTTCTTCGACGCCCCGTTCGAGCTGACCGGTTTCCGGTGGGAGCTGATGCTCATCGGTCTGGTCGCGCTGGTGTGCGCTGTGGTCAAGGTGCCCGCCCAACGTCGTGTGCTGCGCGGACTCGGTGTTGGTATCTTCGTCATCGGCTTGGTGAACTTCGGTTTCATCACGTCCCAAGGTGGTGGTCTTGGCGCGGTGACCGCGCTGGACGGCGCGTTCGCGTTCGGCAGCATCGCCGCGTTGGTGGCAGGTGTGGTGCTGGTGCTGAGCACGACCGGCGGACCGCTCGAGGACATCCCGAGCTGGAACACGAAACTGCCGACTCCGGTGGCGTACCTGGGTTTGCTGGTGTCGTTCGCGGCCCTGCTCTACGTCGTCACGCTCACGCTGACCTCGGGTGGGCAGGAGGGCGCGGCGAACCCCTACTCCGGCCCGATGTTCCTGTCCTTCCTCGGCTTCGCCGGTGGTCTGCTGGCAGGTGCCGCCGGGCTCGGCATCCTGAAGTGGATCTCCAGGCTGTCCGAGCAGCACCGGGCGTTCAGCATCTTCGTGCTGCTGCTGTGCGCGTTCCTGATGCCGTTCACCGACGCCGGTACCGAGTACTGGATGACCGTGGCCGCCAACGTCGGCATCTACGCCGCGACCGCCATCGGCCTCAACATCGTGGTCGGCCTCGCTGGTCTGCTGGACCTCGGATACGTGGCGTTCCTCGGCATCGGCGCGTTCGTCGCGGCGAACCTGTCCGGCGCGGCCGCGTCCCAACTGGGCATCCACCTCCCGTTCTACCTCGTGGTGATCATCTCGGCGGCGATCGCGGGCGTGTTCGGTGCCATCGTCGGTTCGCCGACGCTGCGTGTGCGCGGTGACTACCTGGCGATCGTGACGCTGGCGTTCGGTGAGATCTTCCAGATCGCCGCACGCAACAACATCGGCGGACTGACCGGCGGTTCGAACGCGGTGCCGGGCGTCCCGCAGCTGCAGTGGTTCGACGGAACCGCGTACAACGCGTCGATCACGCTGTTCGGCGCGAAACTGCCTTCCGGCGTGCTGTACTACTTCCTGATCATCCTGCTCATCGCCGCGGTCATGGCGGTGTTCGCGAACCTCAAGAACAGCCGGATGGGCCGGGCCTGGATCGCCATCCGCGAGGACGAGGACGCGGCCCGCGCCATGGGCATCAAGACCGGCAAGGCGAAGATCCTCGCGTTCCTCTGCGGCGCGGTCCTCGCGGGAATCGCCGGCGCGGTGTTCGCACACAAGCACGGCTCGGTCAGCTACGAGGCCTTCTCGTTCCTGGAGTCGGTGACGCTGATCGCGGCGGTCATCCTCGGTGGCATGGGCTCGATCCCCGGCGCTGTGCTGGGCGCGTCGCTGCTGTTCGTGCTGCCGGAGAAGCTGCGCGCGTTCAACGACTATCGACTGCTGATCTTCGGCCTGGCGCTGATCCTGATCATGCGGTTCCGGCCGCAGGGCCTCATCCCGGACAAGCACCGCAGAGCGGAGCTGGCCGGTGAGGACACCGAAGGCCATGCACTCGACGAGGCACAACCCGGTGATGAACCGGAGGCGCCGAAGCGGCAGGAGGTGCCGGTCCGATGAGCGCTCCGATTCTCCGGGCACAGGACGTCACGATGGTGTTCGGCGGCCTGACCGCGCTGTCCGAGGTCTCACTGACCCTGGACCGCGGCCAGATCGTCGGGCTGATCGGCCCGAACGGCGCGGGCAAGACCACGTTCTTCAACTGCCTGACCGGCCTGTACACGCCCACCAACGGGCAGGTGCTGCTGGACGGCAATCAGTTGCCGAGCGACCCGGCGCACGTGACGATCGCGGGCATCGCCCGTACGTTCCAGAACATCCGGCTGTTCCCGAACATGACAGCGATCGAGAACGTCATGGTCGGGCGGCACGCCCGGATGAAGCAGGGCCCGATCGCCACGATCTTCCGTGGCCCGAGGTTCCGCAAGGGCGAGGCGGACGCCCAAACGCGGTCCCAGCAACTTCTGGACTTCGCGGGTATCGGCCGCAGCGGCGACGAGTTGGCACGCAACCTGCCCTACGGTGACCAGCGGCGGCTGGAGATCGCCCGCGCGCTGGCCACCGACCCGCAGGTGCTGCTGCTCGACGAGCCGACCGCGGGCATGAATCCGCAGGAGACCGAGGCGACCAGGCAGCTGATCTTCAAGATCCGTGACCTCGGTATCTCGGTTGTGGTGATCGAGCACGACACGAAGTTCATCTTCGGCTTGTGCGACCACGTGTCCGTGCTGGTGCAGGGCGAGCTGCTGGTCGAAGGGCCGCCTGAGGTCGTGCGGACCGACCCGCGCGTGATCGAGGCGTATCTCGGCAAGCCGCCGGAGGAAGTGCAGGCCGAGGTGCAGCACGCGGCCGACGTGGTCGGCGACGTTGAAAGGAGGTCTGGCCGGTGAGCCCGTTGCTGGAAGTGCGCAGCCTCAGCGTCGCCTACGGCGCCATCGAGGCGGTCCGCAACATCTCGTTCTCCGTCGACGAGGGCCAGATCGTCAGCCTCATCGGTGCGAACGGCGCGGGCAAGACCACCACGCTGCGGACCATCTCCGGTCTGCTGCGCCCGACTCGCGGCGAGGTCCTGTTCCGCGGCATGCCGATCCACAAGCAGGCCGCGCACGAGATCCTGGCCAGTGGGATCGCGCACTGCCCGGAGGGCCGCAGGCTGTTCGGGCGGATGACGGTCGAGGAGAACCTGCAGCTCGGTGCGTACGTCCGCAACGATGCCGCCGGTATCGAGGCCGACATGCAGCGCGTGTACGAGCTGTTCCCGGTGCTCGGCGAGCGGCGGCACAACAAGGCGGGCCTGTTCTCCGGCGGTGAGCAGCAGATGCTGGCGATCGGCCGGGCGATGATGTCCAAGCCGAAGCTGCTGATGCTCGACGAGCCGTCGATGGGCCTGTCGCCGATCATGACCCAGCTGATCTTCGACACCATCAAGGAGCTCAAGGCGGATGGCACGACCATCCTGCTGGTCGAGCAGAACGCGTTGGCGGCCTTGGCGTTGTCCGACCGCGGGTACGTGATCGACCTGGGTTCCACCACGCTGGAGGGCCCCGGGCTGGACCTGCTGGCCGACCAGCGGGTGCGGGCGGCGTACCTCGGCGAGGGCTGAGACGATCCCAACCGGCGGTTGTGTCCGATCACAACCGCCGGTTGTGCCCAAGGCCTTCACAGCTGTTGGACGTACCCCCTGACCAGGCTGTTTGCTTAACACATCAGCCGAGGACAGGGAGAACACAATGACTATCACCGGTATCGCAGCGGGTGTTCCGTTCGTGGCACTTGAGCCCGCGGGCGTCGACGGACCCGCTCCGCTCGTGGTGACCTGGCACCTGATGGACGCCCCGCGCACCGAGGTCGCGATGGCCTCGGCACTGCCGATGAACGACCTCCCAGCCTGGCGGGTGTACTTCGGCCTGCCGATGTCGGGCAGGCGGGCGCTGCCAGGCGGCGACGAGGAGTTCTTCACGCTGTCGGCCCAGGACGCGGTGCTCAACGTGTTCGGCCCGGTGACCAGCCAGGCCGCTGCCGAGTTCCCCGCCGCGGTGGCGGATCTGCGCACGCAGCTGTCCATTGCGGACGGTCCGGTGTTCGTCGCGGGCGGCTCGGCGGGCTCGCTGGTCGCGTACGAGGTCATCGCCAGGGCAGAGGTCGAGATCGCGGCGGGCGCGGTGGTCAGCCCGGTCACGCAGCTGGCACCGATGATCGCGGCCAACGAGCGGCGGTTCGAGATCACGTACAACTGGTCGGCCGAATCGCACAAGGTCGCGGAGCACTACGACTTCGTGCGTCGGGCGAGCGAGATCAACATACCGCTGCTGATGGTCGTCGGCGAGGACGACGACATCGCGGTCCGCGAGCCCGCCGCGCTGGGGCACAAGGCAATCGCGGACTCGGAACTCGTCACGATCCCGGGCATGCAGCACGCGCTCGCCGACGGGGACGGCATCGAGGCATCGCCGCAGACCGAGGACGCCAAGCGGGTCGACGCCGAGTTCACGCGCTGGTTCGCGAAGTACCTCCAGGGTTGATCGCGGGTCACAACTCCAGGGGGACGCCCGTGCCGCCACCCGGCTCCTAGCGTGGCGGCATGAAGGGGAGCAAAGTCGCCGCATTGGTCGGCGCGATCGTTGTGACACTGGGGATCGGCACCGCCTCGGCAGCCGAGAGCGGGCACGGGGACGACAAGGCCCAGTTCGCGCGGATACTGAAACAGCAGTACGACGCCTGGTACGAGGAGGACGGGGCGAAGTTCGCGGCCACGTTCACCCAGGACGCGGATCTGGTCACGTTCAACGGCGACCACCTGGCCACCAGGGACGGGATCGCCAGGGGGATGCAGTTCTACTTCGACAACTACATCCCCCCGTCGAAGTTGAAGGTGCTCGACGAGCACGTTCGCTACGTGGACAGGGATCTCGTGTTCATCGTGCGCACCACGTGCGTCATCGAACTGCCCGACACCGAGTGCCGGGACGGCTCGTCGTCCCGCAACACCAACGTTCTGTCCAAACGGAACGGACGGTGGCTGCAGGAGTCGTTCCAGAACACCCGGTGGAAGCCGATCCCTCAGCCCGGCAACCAGGCTGTCGCCGGGTCGTAGTCGCACCAGCCCTCCGCGCGGCTTGTGTTGCCCGCCAAGGCAAGCAGCTCGCGGAGGGTTGGGCTCTTGTTCTGCTTGTGCCACACGATCGACCACGGAAACAGCGGCAACGGGTTGAACGGCAGCACAACGAGGTTCAAGTCGCGTGGCAGGTCCATGTCCGCGCCGACGAGCGTGACTCGCGGTTTGCCGTAGCGGGCTTGTTCGAGCGTGTGCCGCAGGTCGTAGCTGATGCCGCTGTCGTCGACCCGCAGTCCGATGCCCTGGCCGAGCTGGCGCATGTACGTGCGCCACTCGGCCGGGCCTTTGCGCGACGGCAGCCAGAGTCCTTCGTCGGCGAGGTCGTCGATCCGGACCTCCGGGCGGTCCGCGAGCGGGTGCTCGGGCGGCAGCAGGGCCAGCAGCGGCTCCAGCCGGACGACCCGGTGGTCGAGGTCGCTCGGGAGCTGCCTGTCGATTCCGCCGACGTATCCGAAGGCGATGTCCAGTTCGCCGTTCAGCAACGGGTCGATCGCGTTGTCCAGGCCTTGCCTCGCACTGCGTTCGACCACCAGCCGCGGGTCGCGTTCGGCCAGCTTGCGCAGGACGAACGAGGGCGCGAGCCGGAAGTCGACCAGGTCGAGCCGTAGTGGCTGGTCGCCGAGCGCGGCCACGGCCGCGTCCGCGACCCGGATCAGCTCGCGGGCGTGCGGCAGGAACCTCCGGCCGTCCTCGGTCAGCTCCACGGCACGGTTGGTGCGCTGGAACAGCTGGGTGTTCAGCGCCTCCTCAAGCCGCTTGACCCGTTTGGACAACGCCTGCTGGGTCAGGAACAACTCCTCCGCCGCCCGGCTGAAATGCTGCTGGTCGGCGGTCACCACGAAGGCCCTGACCTGGGCGAGGTCCAGATCCACTCACTCGCCCGGGACGGTCTGCAGCACCATGCAGGTCAGCCGTGCGGTGCAGGTGCGGCGGTCGCTCTCGTCGGTGATCACGATCTCCACGGTGACCGTGCTGCGGCCGACGTGCAGCGGCGTGGCCACGGCCGTGACAAAGCCGTCCCGCACGCCCCGGTGATGGGTGCAGGACAGTTCCAGGCCGACCGTGGGCTTGCCGTCGGACTTCAGCGCCGCGCAGACCGAGCCGACCGCCTCCGCCAGCACCGCGTTCGCGCCACCGTGCAACAGCCCGTACGGCTGGAGGTTGCCTTTGACGGGCATCGTCGCGACCACCCGATCGGGGTTCCAGTCCGTGACCTCGATCCCCATCTTCTCGTTGAGCTGCTCGCCTTGATCCCCCATGGGTGGAACCTCCGACAAATAAGTTTCTCCAGGCAACTACCTTCACCCTATGCAAGGCCGACTCAAAACTGTCGGTGGGTCGGCCTAGACTCGCTCGCGTGGCAGACCAGCACCGACTCCTCCTGATAGACGGCCACTCGATGGCCTACCGAGCCTTCTACGCCCTGCCGAAGGAGAACTTCCAGACCGGCACAGGGCAGCACACGAACGCCGTCTTCGGCTTCACGTCGATGCTGATCAACCTCATGCGTGACGAGAAACCCACGCACATCGCGGTGGCGTTCGACCTCTCCCGCAAGACCTTTCGCAGCGAGAAGTTCGTCGAGTACAAGGCCAACCGGAGCGCCACCCCGGACGAGTTCAAAGGCCAGGTCAGCCTGATCGAGGACGTGCTCGGCGCGTTGAAGATCCCGATGCTGACCAAGGAGAACTACGAGGCCGACGACATCATCGCCACCCTGGCCACCCAGGCCGAGGCCGAAGGCGGGTACGACGTCCTCATCTGTACCGGCGACCGCGACGCGTTGCAGCTGGTCACCGAGCACACCACCGTGCTGTACCCGTCGCGCGGCGTGTCCGAGATGACCCGGTTCACCCCGGAGGCCGTCGAGGCGAAGTACGGCCTGACGCCCACCCAGTACCCGGACTTCGCGGCGCTGCGCGGCGACCCGTCGGACAACCTGCCCAAGATCCCCGGCGTCGGCGAGAAGACGATCACCAAGTGGATCCAGGAGTTCGGCTCGCTCGGCGACCTGATCGACCAGGTCGACAAGGTCAAGGGCAAGGTCGGCGACAACCTGCGGGCCAACCTGTCCTCGGTCGTGCTCAACCGTGAGCTCACCCAGCTGGTGCGGGATCTCGACCTGCCCGCCAAGCCGGTCGACCTGGCCGCGCAGGCCTGGGACCGGGACGCGGTGCACCGGCTGTTCGACGAACTCGAGTTCCGGGTGCTGCGCGACCGGCTGTTCCAGACGCTGGCCGCGCCCGAGCCGGAAGCAGAGTCGGGCTTCGAAGTCAAGGCCTCGAACATCGAAGAGGGCGGACTCGGTGCGTGGCTGGCCGACCACGCGCCCGCCGGAAAGCGCACTGGCCTGGCGTTTCGCCACGTCGGCCCACCCGGCGCGGTCGACCTGCAGTCGATCACGGTCGCCGGGATCGACGGGGATGGAACCTTCATCGACGTCACGGCGTTGCGTGAAGAGGACGAGCGCGCGCTGACCGCGTGGCTGGCCGACCCCGCTGTGCCGAAGGTGGCCCATGCGGTGAAACTGGCGCTGCACGGGCTCGCCCAGCGCGGCTGGGAACTCGGCGGCCTGGTGATGGACACCGAGCTGGCCGCCTACCTGGTGCGGCCGGGGCAACGGTCCTTCTCACTCGACGACCTCGTGCTCCGGCACCTGAAGCGTGAGCTGCGCGTCGAGGAGGTCGAGGGCGAGCAGCAGCTGTCCATGTTCGACGAGTCCGACGAGAGCGAGAAGCTCGCCGCCACCGAGGTCGTCCGGGCGCGGGCCGTGGCCGAGCTGGCCGAGGCGCTGGCGGCCGAGGTCGAGTCCACCGGCGGCGCCAAGCTGCTCGCCGAGATGGAACTGCCGCTGCTGCAGGTGCTCGCCGAGATCGAGGGCATCGGGATCTGCATCGACACCGAGCACCTCGCCTCGCTGGAAGCGCACTTCTCCTCGCGGGTCAAGCAGGCCGCGCAGGACGCGTACGGCGTGATCGGCAAGGAGATCAACCTCGGCTCGCCCAAGCAGCTGCAGGTGGTGCTGTTCGACGAGCTGCAGATGCCGAAGACGAAGAAGACCAAGACCGGCTACACCACCGACGCGGACGCGTTGACCACGCTGTTCGAGACGACCGCGCACCCGTTCCTGCAGCACCTGCTCGAGCACAGGGACGCCACCCGCCTGAAGACCACTGTGGACGGGCTGATCAAGTCGGTCGCCGACGACGGCCGGATCCACACCACGTACAACCAGACCATCGCGGCGACCGGGCGGCTGTCCTCCCAGGACCCGAACCTGCAGAACATTCCGATCAGGACGGACGAGGGCCGCCGGATCCGGGACGCGTTCGTCGTCGGCGCGGGGTACTCCGAACTGATGACGGCGGACTACTCGCAGATCGAGATGCGCATCATGGCGCACCTGTCGCACGACGAGGGCCTGGTCGAGGCGTTCAACTCCGGCTTCGACTTCCACGCGGCCACAGCCGCGCACGTGTTCACGGTCGAGCCGACCGAGGTCAGCGGCGCACAGCGGGCCAAGGTCAAGGCGATGAACTACGGCCTGGCGTACGGCCTGTCGGCGTACGGGCTCTCGCAGCAGCTGCGGATCTCCACCGAGGAGGCCCGTGGCCTGATGGAGGAGTACTTCGAGCGGTTCGGCGGCGTCCGCGACTACCTGACGTCCATTGTGGACAAGGCGCGCCGCGACGGCTACACCGAGACGATCTTCGGTCGTCGCCGCTACCTGCCCGACCTGAACTCCGACAACCGCCAGCGCCGCGAGATGGCCGAGCGGATGGCGCTGAACGCGCCGATCCAGGGCAGCGCCGCCGACATCATCAAAGTCGCCATGCTCAACGTCCAGGCCAAGCTCAAGGAGTCCGGCCTGAAGTCCCGCATGCTGCTGCAGGTGCACGACGAACTCGTGCTGGAAGTCGTCGCCGACGAGAAGCAAGCCGTCGAGGACCTCGTACGCGAAGGCATGGGCAGCGCCTACCACCTCGACGTCCCGCTGGACGTGTCGGTCGGGTTCGGCCGCTCCTGGAACGACGCCGCCCACTGACGGTCCAGAACCGCCGCGCATGCCAGCCAGTGGCGGCCAGAGTCGTGAGCGGGCAGGGCGTGGCTGGTTCGTGAGTGGCGGCCAGTTCGGTCAGCCGCTTCCCGCCCGGCGCCCGCCTTCCCGACGGGGACACGTCACGCCCGGCGGGGCCAGGTTCGGTTGACAGGGCGGGAACTGGCTCACTCGTCGGGCTTCCGTGAGTTGATCAGGACTTCGAGGCCGTCGAGGACGCGCTGAAGGCCGTAGTCGAACGAGTTGGCGACGGCTTCTTCGTACACGGTGCTTGGTAGCTCGGCGATGTGCGGGTAATTGCCGGTGGCCATGACTTTCTCGAGGAACGGGTTGTGTGCCGCCCAGTAGTCCTCGTCACTGGTGCCGGTTCGCTCGGCGGCTTGCGAGGCCTCGATCACCGCCCTGGTCGCGCTGGTGACGAAGCCGTCGACCAGGCCGATCGTGTTGATCTTCTCCGTGTCGGTGAGACCGGTGTCGACCAGCACGCCCAGGTAGTTGTTGAAGGCGTTCAGCGCGTTGGGGCCGATCAGCGGCCGGGCCGCGGAGATCTGCAGCAGCCACTTGTGGCGCAGGTAGAGCTCGCGGGAGCTGTAGGCCATCACGGTCAGCTTCTCGCGCCAGGTCTCACCCGTCAGCTCTGCCTGCTGCTGGTGTGTGACCGACTCGTGGATCACCCGGTCGAGGATCACGTCGATCAGTTCGGCCTTGCTCGGCACGTACCGGTACAGCGACATCGTGCCGACGCCGAGCTTGGCGGCCACGCGCCGCATCGACAGTGCGGTCAGGCCTTCCTCGTCGGCCAGTTCGATGGCCGCCGCCGCGATCCTGTCGACGGTCAGCGACGGCTTCGGCCCGCGGCTCGGCCGTTCGTCCAGTCCCCAGAGCAGCCTGAGGCTCGCTGTGATGTCGCCGCTGCCGCTGTATTGCATATCCATCTTGCGCTCATTCTAGAACTGGGTACAGTGTACGGTGTTTCGGGTACACTGTACCCAGTTAGGGGGTAACGCTGATGAGTCACGCGGTTCTCGCTGAAGGACTCCGTAAGACGTACAAGGACAAGAACGCACTGGACGGGTTTGACCTGGCCATACCCGAGGGGTCGGTGTGCGGCCTGCTCGGCCCGAACGGCGCGGGCAAGACCACGGCCGTGCGTGTGCTGACCACGCTGCTTCAGTTCGACGCCGGGCGTGCCGAGGTTGCCGGGTTCGACGTGGTCAGGCAGGCGGCCGAGGTCCGCTACCGGATCGGCCTCAACAGCCAGGAACCGGCGGTCGACGAGATCCTGACCGGGCGGGACAACCTGGTCATGTTCGGCCGTCTCTACCACCTCTCGGCGAAGGTGGCCCGCCGTCGCGCGGACGACCTGCTGGAGCAGTTCAACCTGACCGACGCGGCGCTGAAGTCGCCGAAGCAGTACTCGGGCGGCATGCGTCGGCGCCTCGACCTGGCCGCGAGCCTGATCATGGCGCCGCCCGTGCTGTTCCTGGACGAACCCACCACGGGCCTGGACCCGCGCAACCGCAACGAGGTGTGGAGCGCGCTGCGCACGCTTGTGGAAAGCGGCACCACGTTGCTGCTGACCACGCAGTACCTCGACGAGGCCGACCAGCTGGCCGACCAGATCGCGGTGATCGACAGCGGCAGGGTGATCGCCGAGGGCAGTCCGGCGCACCTGAAGTCGCAGATCGGCGGCGACCAGATCGACGTCGTCCTGCACGACGCGCAGGACCTGCCGAAAGCAGCCGAACTCGTGGAACGGGTCACCGGCAAAAGCCCGGAGATCGACGAGGACAGCCGCCGCGTGTCCGCACCGGTGCGCAATCGTGTGCGGGCACTGACCGAAGTGGTCAGTGCGCTGGCCGAGGCGGGTATCGAGGCCGAGGACATCGGCCTGCGCAGGCCCACGCTCGACGAGGTCTTCCTCCGGCTGACCGGGCACCGGGCGGAGGTGGCGGCATGATGCTGACTCCGGTGATCCCGCGGACGCCGTGGGAACGCGTCAGATGGGGCGTCATCGACGCATGGGTGGTCACTCAGCGGCACCTCACGCACTGGATCCGCCGCCCGGGGCAGATCGTCAGCGGGTTGCTGTTCCCGATCGTGTCCGTGCTGCTGTTCGGCTTCGTGTTCGGCAGCGCCATGCAGGTACCGGGCGGCGGCAACTACCGCGAGTTCCTGATGCCGGGGATGTTCGGGCAGACCATGATCTTCGGCATCGGCGTGACGATGGCGGCCGTGCTCACCGACGCCGACCGCGGCATCACCACCCGGTTCCGGTCGATGCCGATGGCGCGCTCGGGCGTGGTGGTCGGCCGCAGCGTCGCGGACATGCTCAACTCGATGGTCGACCTGGTCGTGCTCGTCCTCTGTGGCCTGATGGTCGGGTGGCAGTGGCACGCCGGGTTCCCCCGTCTGCTCGGCGCGCTCGGCCTGCTGCTGTTGCTGCGGTTCGCGGTGATCTGGATCGGGATCTACATCGGGTTGTCACTGCCGAACATGGAGAGCGCCGCCGGTGTCTGGGGCCTGCTGTTCCCGGTGACCATGATCGCGAACACGTTCGTGGCGCCCGGAATGATGCCGGGCTGGCTCGGCACGATCGCGGACTGGAACCCGCTGTCGGCCACGGTCGGCGCGGCGCGGGAACTGTTCGGCAACCCGGGGCTCGGCGGCGACAGTTGGGCGTCGAGCAACCCGATCCTGCTGGCGGTGCTGTGGCCGTTGGTGCTGGTGGCGATCTTCCTGCCGCTGTCGGTCCGGAAGTACCGCAAGCTCAGCCGTTAGTGTCCCAAAGGTTAATGTCCCAGGGTGGACTTCTACGAAGTGATCACCCGGCGCCGGGACGTACGGGCCGAGTTCACCGGTGAACCGGTGGATGACGAGGTACTCGCCCGGGTGCTGGGCGCCGCGCACGCGGCGCCCAGCGTCGGCCTGAGTCAGCCGTGGGACTTCGTGCTCGTGCGTGATCCGGTGACCCGTAAGGCTTTCCAGGAGCACGTGGCGGGGGAGCGGGATGTGTTCGCCGCCGAACTGGCCGGGGAACGCGCGCAGACCTTCAGTCGGATCAAGGTCGAGGGCGTGATCGAGTCGAGCCTGTCGGTGGTGGTGACCTACAACCCGGCGAAGGGCGCGCCCGCGGTTCTCGGCAGGCACGCGATCGCCGACGCTGGGCTGTACTCGGTGTGCCTGGCGATCCAGAATCTGTGGCTGGCCGCGACCGCCGAAGGGCTCGGCGTCGGCTGGGTGAGTTTCTACCGTGAGGACTTCGTACGGGACCTGCTGGGTATTCCCGCGTCGATCCGGCCGGTGGCGTGGTTGTGCCTCGGTCCGGTCAGCCATGTCAACGAGGTGCCCGATCTGGAACGGCATGGGTGGCGCAACCGATTGCCGCTGGCGGATGTGCTGCACCGTGAACGATTCGGCGGGGGACGACTCGGCGGGGAGTAGTGTCTACATAGGACGGCATGCTGGGGTTGCCATTTTCCCGGGGCTCGGTAACCTGGGGCGATGCCGTCGCAACGTCGCGCGCTGGTGCTGGGTGGTACCGGGATGCTCGCTGGTTGCGTGGAGGCGTTGACCAGCGAAGACTGGTATGTGGTCTCTCCGAGCCGGCGGCGACCGTTGGACACTCACGGCGCGGTATGGGTTCAAGCCGACTGGGCTCAGCCGGGGGAACTGGCTGAGCGGGCCCGGATGGCGTTGGGCGGGCCAGCGGAACTGCTGGTCGCCTGGGTGCACGGGAGTTTTCGGGTGCCGGTTCTGCAGGCGCTGAGTGCCCTGTTGGAAGAGGGCAGTCCTGTGGTGGAAGTTCACGGGAGTGCTTCGGCGAATCCTGTGCAGGGATGTCCCGAGCCTGTTCTCTCGGCTCATCCGACGCAGCAGGTGGTGCTCGGCTTCCTTCGCAATGCTGGGCGGACTCGTTGGCTTACTCATCGTGAGACTGCGGTGGGGGTTATGGCTGGGGTTCGTCGGGCGTTGGATGGGCGTCAGCATGCTGTGCATCAGGTGGGGGAATTCAGGCCTTGGAATGCGCTGCACTGATTTTTGTCTGTTGGTGGGTCGAGCCGCTGCAGCGTTTTCGGGGTCATTGTCGCCGAGTGGTCTTCCCGGCGGGCAGGCGCTGGAACTCCCGCCGGGAAGACCCTGGCCAGTTACAGTCGCTGAAGCCCTCGACGTCCTGCCATCACTCCGAAGCTCACGTCCGGAGTGATGGACACCTTCGTGGCATCTTGTTCCAAGGCGTTCGAGACAACCATGAAATCCGCCCGAGCCAACTGCTTGCCGACTGTCATCCGAACATACCCGCGCTGGTTCCGGTAGTACTTCACGTGCGGGTTGCGGGAGAACCAGGTCGCGTCCGGCGGGCCGTCGAATCCAGGGTTGCTGCTGACGGATGTCGTCACGATTTCCGAGCCGACGACGGGCGCGTTGTGGTCGAAGTAGTTCAAACGCAGATCTGACGCCCAGTGCTTGTGCACGTCTCCGGTCAACACGACCGGATTGGGGACGCGCCTGTCCAACCAGCCTTGGGTGACGCGCTTTCGGGAAGCCTCGTATCCGTTCCACGAGTCCGGGGATTCGCATGTCGACGCGTAGCCGTCCGCGTCACGCTGGGCGAAGAACATCTGCTGGCCCAGGAAATCCCATGTGGTCGGGTGGCTTTCGAAGGACTTCAGCAGCCGCTGCTCCTGCGCGGCGCCCGTGACGGTTCTGGCTGGGTCTTGCATCACCGAGCAGTTGTCGCCAGGCGCCTGGGCGCTTCGATAGTGCGTGGTGTCCAGCGTGTGGAACCGAGCCAGATCACCCCACAGGAACTCGCGCTTTGCTGTCGACCGGATCGGCATGTGCTCGTAGAAAGCCTGGGAAGCCGGGCCGCCACCTTCGCCGAAAGCGATCAGCCATGGCGCGACAGCGTGCGCGGCCCGCAGGTCGGCGTCTGTCTTGTGCTGTCCGTGCCGGACGCGATAAGCGGCCAGCGTTGTGGTTTCCGCGGACACGGCCAACTCACGTACCCGCGTGGGCTGTTGGGATGGTTTCGACGAAATGTAGTCGCCGAGGAACAGCACCAGGTCCGGTCGGTCGTCCGCCATTCCCCGATACGAGTGGTACCAGCCTTCCTCCCAGTGCTGGCACGACCCGAACGCGAACCTCAGCTCATCCACCGGCGCGCCCAGCGCGGGCGCGGTTCGTGTACGCCCCACTGGGGAGATGTGTCCGCCGACCCTGAAGCGGTAGTAGTACTCCCAACCCGCCCGCAACCCCACCGGCTCCGCGTGCACGCTGTGCGCCTGGGCGCGTGTTGTCGGCACGGTTCCGCGTTGCACCACCGAGGTGAAGCCGGGGTCGGTCGCGATCTCCCATTCCACGGTGTAGGTGGCGTCCGGCATTCCGCCGAACCCGTCCGGGTTCAACGGCGCCGGTGCCAGTCTCGTCCACAGCACCACACTGTCCGGTAATGGATCACCGGATGCCACGCCCAGCTGGAACGGGTCCCTGATCGGCGGGGCCGCCGTCGTTGTCTGTGCTGAGGCCCATGCGGGTAACGCCGTCGTCGATGCCGTGGCCATCCCGCTGACCAGCACCAGTCGTCGGTTCATGTCAGCCATGCAGGCTCCCCCTTCTCCGCGCGGTTGTGTCAGGACATGCCTCCAGTAGACGTTCCATCCTCGCCGGAGTTCCACCGAATCAGAAGCCGTGTGATGCCGCGATGCGCTCCAATTGGGCGTTACGCCGTCTGCGCAACACGTTCAGCGTCCATGTGGCCTTTTCCTCGCCGCTGCGGTCCTTCAACCGGCGGAACGCCGCCAGTGCCTGCCGTACCTCGACCTCCGCGCGGCCGAACTCGCCCGCTGTCGTGTGCAGGTCGCCCAGCCAGTGCAGTGCGTATGCCGAGCAGAGGTCGTCACCGAGGTCCCGCAGGATCTCCAGTGACATCTCCAGGAACCGTACGGCCTTCTTGGTCTCCCCGCGGCCGCCGTGCAGTCTGCCGAGTTCGCTGAGCACTCGGCCTTCCCTGTGCCGGTCGTCGGCGTCCCTGGCCAGCACGAGTGCGTGTTGTAGCCAGTTCGCTGCCTCGGTGTGGTTGCCGATCGCCAGTTGGGCCTTGCCGATCGCTTGCCGTGCATAGGCTTCGGCGTGTACGTCACCGTGTTCGGCGAACCTGTTCAGTCCTTTGTGGAAGTACGGCAGCGCGGCGAGTGGGCGACCGCGGTAGTACCGGGACGCGCCGATGCCGCAACTGGCGAACGCCTCGCCGATCGGGTCGTCGGCCTCGATGAACATGCCACGGGACCTGGCGAACATGGCCTCGGCCGTGCTGTAGGAATCCCGGTACAGGTGCACCTGGGCCAACCCGCGCAGCAGCGCGGCCTTGCTTCGCGTGTCCTGCGCTGACCGCAACGCGATCTCGTGCACCCGTTGCCACGAGTCGAAGTGGCACCGGTAGTCGAGGTACGGCACCAGCGTGGTCGCCAGTGTGCAGGCCAGCTCGGCGAATCCTTCGTTCGAGGCCAGTTCGACCACCGCGATCACTGTCTCGTGCTCGGCGTCCAGCCACTTCAGCGGCTCGGCCACCACCGCGTTCACGATGGACTTGTCGACCGGGTGGCGTGGCGCGTCCGTGCGGGACGGCCGGAAGATGCTGACCGGCAGCTGGCCGATGGCCTGCTCGGTCAGTCCGAGCCAGCCGGAGATCACCCGGCTGAGCGGTTCGCGGACGTCCTTCTCGCCCGCGTCCCGCGCGTAGCAGCGGATCAGGTCGTGCATCAGGTAACGGGGCTGGTCGATCACGTCCGTGCCCGCCGGTTCCAGCATGTTCGCGTCCACCAGGACGTCGACCAGGTCCGCGCTGTCCTCGCGGTCGAGCAGCGCACCGGCCACCCACTCCGGGACCGTGCTCGGGCCCAGCCTGCCCAGCAGCCGGAACGCCGTCGCCGCGTCGGCGGGCAGCTGTCGGTAGCTCAGGTCGAAGCTCGCTCGGACGGCCAGTTCTCCCGCTTTCAGCTCGCTCAGCCGCTGGGTCTCGTCGGCCAGCTTGCGTTCCAGCACCGACAGCGTCCAGCCGCGGCGACCGGCGATCCGGGCACCCGCGATCCGGATGGCCAACGGCAGATGCCCGCACGAGCGCAGGATCGCCTCGGCCGACTCCGGCTCCCGGCTCACCCGGTCCAGCCCGGCGATCCGGCCGAGCAGCTCGCTGGCCTCACCCATGGGCAGCACGTCGAGCTCGATCTGGTGCGTGGCAGGCAGTTCCGCCATCCGCTGGCGGCTGGTCACCAGCACGCCCCAGTTGCTCGCGGGCAGCAGGCCACGCACCTGAGCGGCGTTGGCGGCGTCGTCGAACAGCACCAGCATCCGCGTTTCCGACGCCAGCGACCGGTACAGCGTCGCGCGGTCGTGGGTGGTGTCCGGCAGCGCCGCGCCGGTCACACCCAGCGAGCGCAGCAGGCTGCCGAGGACTTCCTTCTCGGTCCGCGGCCGGTTCGTGGTCCCGGCGAGGTCCACGTACAGCTGGCCGTCCGGGAACTCGTCCTTCGACAGGTGCGCCACGTGCACCGCCAACGAGGTCTTGCCGACGCCGGGGGAGCCGACGATCGTCGCGACCGCTGCGCTGTGTCCCTTCCCGGCCCCGGTGGGTGTGAACATCGTCCGCAGCGTCGCGATGTGCTTGGCCCGTCCGGTGAAGTCCGGCACGTCCTGCGGCAGCTGTCTCGGCACGGACCGCACGGCCACCGGTTCGGGACGCGGGCGCTCGCCGTTCAGGATCGACGCGTGCACCCTGCGCAGCTCCGGCCCCGGCTCGACACCCAGCTCGGTGACCAGGCGTTCGCGGATCTCGGCGTACGTGCGCAACGCCTCGGCCTGCTGCCCGCTGCCGTTGAGGGCCAGCAGGAGCTGCTGCCACGCGGACTCGCGGAACGGGTGCTCGGCCAGAAACGGCCGCAGCCCGGCGATCGCGTCCTGGTAGCGGCCCACGGCGACGCGTAGACCGAGCAGGTCCTCCGTCGCCATCACCCTGGCCTCGGTCAGCGCCGCGAGCCGGTCACCCCACGCGTGCACACCGGGCAGGTCCGCCAGCGGTTCGCCCTGCCACAGCGCCAGTGCGTTCTCCAGGTTGGCCGCTGCCTCGGTGAGACCACCGGCCGCCCGGAACTGGCGTGCTGTGGCGACGTGGTCGGTGAACTCGGCCAGGTCCAGCTCGCCCGGCCCGACCGCGATGGAATAGCCGACCCGGTCGGTCCGCATCCGGGCGCTGATCTCCGGCGAGCTCGCCCGCAGCGAGCTGACGTAGGTGCGCAGGTTCGCCGCGACCGAGCGTGGTCTGCGGGCCGGCCACAACGCGTCGGTCAGCAAGTCGTAGGTGACTGTCTGATTGGCGTTCAGCAGCAGCGTCGCCAGCAACACCCGCGGTTTCGTGCCGCCGAGCTCCGCGTCCCCGGCCCGGAGTGGTCCGAGTACGCGGAACGTGAACTCCCTTGTCACATGGACCCCCAGTCGCACGTCACTGCCGACCAGTCTCATCCGGCCCCGTCGCCCGCACAAGTCCTCTGGTGTACCAATCCCTAAGCGAACGTAAAGTTTGTGACCGGGACCACTAGCGCTGGCTCAGGCCGCGCACCAGCAGCATCACCGATTCGCGGACTTCCGCACGGGTTCGCTGCTGCTGGAAGACCTGCCAGTCCAGCGCGACCACGAGCAGCGTGCCGAACAGCGCCGACGCCGCCGTGCCGGTCTGCACACCGTCGGGCAGCCTGCCGTCGTCGGCCAGGCGCTGCATGTGTTCCTTCACGATCGAGACGATGTCGTCGCGCAGCAGCGTCAGCGTCTCGTGCCACTGGCCCGGTGTCCGCCACAGCTCGCTGACGAGCAACTGGGCGAACGCCGGGTAGTCGGCGAAGTACGACAGCGCGGCGTCGACCAGGGCCTCGACCTCGTCGGCCGTGCGCAACCGGTCGGCGAGCAGGTCGACGCCGTGCCGCAGCAGCGCGTCGATCAGCCCGTCCTTGCTGCCGAAGTTGTAGTACACCGTGCCCTTGGCCACCCCGGCCTCGGCCGCGATGTCGTCGACAGTCAGCCCGACCATGCCGTTGTTCTTGGCGAGGCGCAGCGTGGCGTCGAACAGTTTCTGTTTCGTGGCTTCGGTTCTCGGGCTCACAACACCAGCTCCGGCTTGAGCCGCGACGGGGTCCACACCCGCTGCCGTCGTGCGGCCACAGTGGACACCAGGAGCGCTCCGACGAGGTACGCGAGCAGCACGAGCACGTCCTTGCCGACGCTGACCATCGACCCACCGTAGAGCAGGTGGCGCATCCCGTCGACCACGTATCCCATGGGCAGCACGGAATGCAACGGGTACAGCACGTCGGGCAGCGTCTGCCACGGGAACGTGCCGCCCGAGCTGATCAGTTGCAGGATCAGCAGGACGAGTCCGAGGAACTTGCCGACCGAGCCGAAGAAGGCGTTGAGCGCGTGCAGGATCGCGGTGAACGCCAACGAGGCCAGCGCGAGCAGGCCGAACGCGGCGAGCGGGCGGTTGGCGCCGATCCCGACGATCGTGGTGACCACCGTGAACAACAGGACCACCTGGACGATGCCGAGCACGGCCGCAGGCAGCCAGCCGCCGATGGCCACCCGCCACGAGGGCAGACCGGCTGCGGCCGCCCGGTTGGACAGCGGTTTGATCAGCAGGAACAGCACGAACGCGCCGATCCACGTCGCCAGGCCGAGGAAGAACGGGGCCAGCCCGGCGCCGTAGCTACCGGCCTTCACGTCGCCGACCGCGTTGATCGCCACCGGATTGCCGATGGTCTGCGCGGTCGCGCCACGGGTCGGGTCGTCGGGGTGCGGGATCTGGCCGAGGCCCTGGTTGAGGCCGTCGCGCAGCTTCGTGGAGCCGTCGGCGAGCTGTTTGGTGCCTGCGGCGAGTTTCGCTGTGCCGTCGACCGCGGTCTTCTCACCCGTGGCCAGTTCCGTCGCGCCGGAGTTGAGCTTGGTGGCGCCCGTGGCCGCTTTGCTGATGCCGTCGGCCAACGCGGGGGACTGGGCGGCCAGTTGCGCGGCGCCGTCGGAGACCTGCTTGGCTCCCGCGGCGAGCTTGTTCAGCTGGGCGGAGGCGTTCTGGACCTGTGTGTTGGCGTTGTCGACCGGTTGGCGTGCCTGGCCGAGCACGGTCATCACGCGCTGCACCTGCTCCTCGGTGAAGCCCGAGGCCCGCAGGTTCGCCGCCACGTTGCCGTTGAACTGGTCGAGACCGCCGACGAGTTGCTTGGAGACATCCGCGATGTGCTGGCCCTGCGCGGCGACCTGTGCGTTGCCCGCGGACACCTGCGCGGCGCCGTCGGCGAGCTTCTGCGCGTTCGCGGGCAGGTCCTTCGTCTTGTCGCGCAACGTGTTCAGCCCGCCGCTGAGCTCCTGCAGCCCGGTCGAGAGCTGGCTGGCGCCGTCGGCGAGCTTGCGCTGGCCCGTGTCCAGTTGGGCCGCGCCGTCGCGGGCCTGCCCGGCGCCGTCGGCCAACTGGCTCGCGCCGGTGGCGGCTTCCTGGGTCTTGGAGAAGATCGTGCCGAAGCCGATCAGGAACTTGTCCGCCGCGGTCTGGCCGACCTCCGAGGTGATCGACTGGCGCACCTCGTCGGCCACCTTGTCGGCGATCGTGCCGACCAGGTAGTTGTTCGCGTCGTTGGTGGTCACCGTGATCAGGCCCTGCCGGGGCTGGAACACACCGCTGGAGCCCAGCGCGGCGGAGAAGTCCTTCGGGATGGTCATCGAGAACGAGTACTTGCCGTCCCGCACACCCGCGTCCGCGTCCTTGGCGTCGACGCGGTGCCACTCGAACGCGCCGGACTCCTGGAGCTTCTTGGCGACCTTGTCACCGGCGTTGCCCAGCTCCTGCGAGCCCTCGTCCGCCATCACCAGCGCGGCCGGGATGTGGTCGAGCCTGCCGTACGGGTCGTGGTTGGCGAACAGGTACAGCGAGCCGTACAGCAGCGGCACCAGCACGAGGGCCAGCACGGCCAGCCTCGGCAGTTTGCCCGCGGTGATCCGGCGGAGTTCGTTGCCCGCCAGACGAAAGGCGCTCATTCTGTCACTCCGATCATGGCTGCCTCGGCGTTCAGCGCGCGCACTGTGGCCGGTTCACACAGCACGACGACCGCGAGGCCGCGTTCGGCTTGGGTGGCGGCCTGTGGCCACCAGGTCTGTGGGTCGCTGACGTGCCGGTCCGGCTGGTCGAGCAGCAGCGCCCGCACGCTGGGTTTGGCGCTGGCGGCCTCGACGAGCAGTCGCGTGCGCACCTGCGGCGGGACGTTGTCCACGCGCTGGCCGACGTACTGCTCGGCGTCCTGCGCGCGCAGCCACTCCCGTACGGCCGCGCGGTTGGCGCGCTGACCGGCGTTCATCAGTTCCTCGGCGATCGCGTCGCCCAGTTTCAGGCCGTCCTCGGGCTCGTTGACACCGGGCGCGTCGACCAGCACGACGTGCTGGCGCAGTGTCGCGGCGTCCTGCTCGCCGTCGAGCGTGACCGTGCCGTGTGAGGGCCGGATACGGCCGCCGAGCGCGAGGGCCAGCGTGGTGTGCCCGGCGCCGGGTTCGCCCGTGACCAGCGTGACTTCGCCTTCGCGGACGGTCAACGAGGTCGGCCGCAGCAACGGGCCGTGCGGCCCGTCGACTCCGACTCGCTCGGCGCGGATCTCCACCGGAAGGCCCTTCTTTTGAACTGACTGGTCAGTTCAAATACTGCTCCGCGCGGGGCCGCCTCGCAAGCCGGGACACTGTGACGCTGGTTGCGTCAGTTCTTGTACAGGGTGGACCAGATGATGTCGGCCAGCACGTCGGCGACCTTGTCGTGGCCGCTCGGATCGGTCTGCCTGAGCAGTTGGTACCCCACCCGTTCCACCATCCAGGTGAGCACGGCGGCGGTTTCCTTCGGCTCGACCGGGCGCATCACACCCGCGGCCAGGCCGCGCTCGATCGCCTGCCTGGTCGTGTCGATGAGCCGTTTCATCAGGCTGCCGACCTCCTCGGCGACGCCGGTGTCGTACGTGCCTGCCTCCGACATCATCGTGAAGGCCGCGCCGCGCCGCCGGTACAGGTCGATCAGGGCACTGAGCGCCGTGCGGAGCTGGTCCTGGTTCGCCAGGTGCGCGACCGACCACCACGTGTCGGACACCTCTTCCACCTCCGCCGCGACCGCGCGGGTCGCCCGGCGGGCGAGGTCGCCCTTGTCCTCGAAGTGCACGTAGAAGGTCGAACGGGAGATACCGGCGACGGCCGCGAGGCGTTCGACGCTCAGTTCCGTGAAGCTCTCGCCATCCGTGACCAGCTGCTCGGCGGCCGCGATGACGCGCTGCTCCATGGCGTCCCGGCGTTCTTTGCGGGTGGACCGGCTTGGCCGGGTCACGGACGGCATGGTCACATCCTACTGTCCGGACACGCTGGCCGGACATATTATCTGGACATACTGTCCGGACGTTGTGTCTTGACGCGATGTCCGGAAGAACGCGATGCTTGCGGTCATGGAATGGTGTCTTCGCGGCCTGTTATGGCTCGCGGTGCTCTTCAGACTCGGCACGGCCGTGGTCGTGCTGCTGGCCGCCACCCGCGTACGGCGGCGCGACGGCGCTGGGGCCATGGCGCAGGTGCTGGTCCTCGACCTGGTCGGAGGGCTGGCCGGTGTCGTGCTCGCCACCGCCGTGGCGCAGGCCGGTGAGCAACTCGTGGTCGGCATCCTCGGCAGCGGCCTGCTGATCCACTACGCGGTCACCGCGGCCCGGCAGCTGCAGCCCAAATAAAATTGACGCCCTCGTGACGATCAAGCCGTGCAGATCGTCACGACGCCGCTGACCGAGGCCATGCCGCTGCTGCGGGAGTACTACACCGACATCATCGGCCGCTACTGGGGCAGGCCCGCGACCGAGGCGGAAGTCGAGCAGACCCTGGTCGAGGAACCGAGCGACGACATCCACATGCTGCTCGCCCGCGACGGCGACGACGTGCTGGGCTGCGTCGGGCTGCGGTTCACCCACCCGCCGTTCGCCGAGGTCAAGCGGGTCTACGTGGTCCCGGCCGCGCGTGGCCGTGGCGTGGCGCGGGCGCTGCTGGCCGAGGCCGAGAAGGTGGCGAGAGCGCACTCGGCCGTGACCATGCGCCTGGACGTGCGCGAGGACCTGGTCGAAGCCCGCGCGCTGTACGCCAAGGTCGGCTACGCCGAGGTCGAGCCGTTCAACGACGACAAGTACGTGGGCCACTGGCTGGCCAAGAACCTAGCCTGACGCCGACGCCAGCCGGACCTGGTTGCGCCCTGAACGTTTCGCGGCGTAGAGGGCGTCGTCGGCGGCCTGCACGACCTGGCCGAGGTCGTCGCCGTGCAGCGGGTGGATGGCGACGCCGACCGAGCACGTCACCCGGATCGTCGTGCTGGGTTTGCTGTTGGCCGGGGGCACGTACACCGGCATGTCGCCGACGCGCCCGCGGATCCGTTCCGCCACGGTGAGGGTCTCGTGCTCGGTCGTGTTGACGAGCAGGACCACGAACTCCTCGCCGCCGAACCGGCCGACGATGTCGTTCGCGCGGACCTCGTGCGTGACCGCGTCGGCCACCGCGACGAGGACGTCGTCACCGAACATGTGCCCGTGCGCGTCGTTGACGACCTTGAAGTGGTCGATGTCGATCATCAGCACGCCGGCGGCGTCCGCGTCCGCCATCCGCTGCGCCGCGGCGGCACGCCACGCCGACAGGTTGAGCAGCCCGGTTTTCGGGTCGGTGCGAGCGGCTTTGCGCAGTTGCTGCACCAACACCGTGCGGTGCAGGGCGAGCGGGATGGCGAACACCGCCGTGAGAGCCACCGGCCAGTCCGTCAACGCCCAGGCCACCAGGATCCCGAGCCCCATCCCGGCGAACTCCAGCGCGGAACCACGATCCGCCGCGACGACCTTGGCGAAGGTCGCGGGCGGTGTGCTCAGCGCGATCGCGCCGGAGACCAGCGCGGTGCTCACCGCGATGTGGACGAACCCCGCGGCCATGATCATGAGATAGGTGGCGACATCGCGCGGGGAACCCGCCATCGCGGGATGGTGGTCCGCGGCGGTCAGCACACCGAACGCGGCATAACCGGCGAGCACGGTGGCCGCCGCGCTGAACGTCTGGCGGTGCACCACATGATGACTGACGCGCAGCCACCGGTGCGAGTAGTTCGCCGAGACGATCACCGCCATCAACACCGGGTGCACGAGCAGGACCGCCGAGTACGTCCACATCAGGTTCAGGTCGGTGTACGGCGTACGGTTCTCGCGCTCGCGAAGCCGCTCGATCGGCCGTGTGGCCTCGATGTAGATCGCGGCACAGACCCAGATGACCACCGCCCGGGCCAGATCCGGCGACGTGACCGGCCACAGCCACAACGCCACGACCGTGAGCAGGACGACGACGAGGACCACGACCAGGACGTAGGCGACGACGCGTCTCGGTCTTTCCCACAGTTTCCACGCGGCGACAGGCACAACGGCGACCCGGCCTGGCCTTGACGTGTGCGGCGCGGCCTTCTCGTTCCCACTCTCGTCTGCGGCTCCCCTCCGCATCCGTGTTCAGCCGCTTTCGGCTCTGTGGATTTCGGTTCCGGGCCGCCGCGCGTGCGAGAACTGGTGAATGGTCATATCGGATTCCTCCCCAAGGTCCGGCATCGAACGTAGCGGAAAAGAACGTGGCGCTGCGCTGCGGTTCGGTCACGGTCGGCACACGTCAGGCGTCGCGGAGATCCAGTGCCGGACTGCGGCGGAACCGGCCATTTGGCGTGTCCAGCGGGAAGCCGAGCGTGGCTTCGGCCGCCGACGAGATCGAGGACCTGCGCCAAGGGCTGGGGATCTGGACTTGTAGCGTCGCGGTCATGCGGATGGGGGTTGCCGAAGGGGCTGTCTGGGTCGGTGTCACCGCACTGTTGGTGTTCGACAGCTCGCACAATCCCGTGGCGTGGGAACTTGTCGGCGGACTGGTGGCCGTCGCTGTCGCGATGGCGGCCACTCGGCGTTTTCCGGTGGTCGCGCTGGCCGTGGCGGTGGCGTCCGGTGTGGCGATGCTGTTCGACTACGGCGGTCGCGTGCCGATATGGCCGCTGGTGCTGATGGCCGCCGTCGTGTACCTGACCAGGCGTCAGCATGTGCGGCGGCGTGCCGAGCAGGACGCGCTCCAGGCGCGGCTGACCGAACGTGCCCGGATCGCCGCGGACATGCACGACTCGCTCGGCCACGAGTTGACCCTGATCGCCGTGCGGGCCGGGGTGTTGGAGGTCTCCGGCAGCCTGGCCGACGACCAGCGCAAGGCCGTGGGGGAGTTGCGGGAGAGCGTGGCGGCCGCGACCGAACGGCTCCGCGAGATCGTCGACGTGCTGCGCGAACCGGGCAGCATCACCGAGCTGATCGCCCGCAGCGCCGCGTCGGGCATGACTGTCAAGTCCACTGTGGATGCTGTGCCTGCCGGGGTCGAACCGGTGGTCTACCGCGTCCTGCAGGAGGCGTTGACCAACGCCGCCAAGCACGCGCCAGGCGCCGCCGTCGCCGTGACCGTCACCTCCAACCGTGTTTCGGTGGTCAACGCGCTGTCGTCCGTGTCGAGCGGGCTCGCGTCCGGCGGAAGCGGTCTCGCCGGGCTGCGCACGCGCGTCGAACGGGCCGGTGGGACATTCGACGCCGGGCCACGCGGCGAGGAGTTCGCTGTCACGGCGACCTTCGAGGGGGCTTCGTGATCCGCGTGGTGCTGGCCGACGACGAGTCGATGATCCGGGCCGGTATCGCGGCGATCCTCGGCAGCGACCAGGACATCGAGGTGGTCGGCCAGGCCGAGGACGGCCGCGGTGCTGTCGACCAGGTTGTCCGGCACCAGCCGGACATCGCGGTGCTCGACATCCAGATGCCCGTCCTGGACGGGCTGGCCGCGGCCGCCGAGATCAGGCGACTGCGGCCGGAGACCGGCGTGGTCATGCTGACCACGTTCGGCGAGGACGCGTACGTCGAACAGGCACTTTCGCTGGGCGCCAACGGTTTTCTCCTGAAATCCGGCGACCCGGCCGAGCTGGTCGCCGGGATCAGGGCGGTCGCCGACGGCGCCGCTTTCCTGTCACCGAGGATCGCCAAGCGGGTGATCGACCAGCTGCCGCTCGGCAACGCCGGTGCCCGCGCCAAGGTCGCCGGACTCACTCCCAAGGAGACCGAAGTGCTGGCACTGCTGGGCTCGGGATTGTCCAATGCGGACATCGCCGCCCGCCTGTTCATCGTCGAGGGGACCGTCAAGGCGCACGTGAGCGCGATCCTCGGACGGCTCGGCGCGCGCAACCGCGTGCAGGCGGCGATCCTCGCCTACCAGGCCGGGCTGGTTCAGAGCCTGGACTGAAAGAACACCGTCAGGTAGTCGCGGAAGAACTTCACCGAGGCCACCGGGTCACCGGTGCCGTACAGGTTCTTCCACGAGTTCGCCGGGATCTTGTCCTTCACTCCCAACGCGACCGCCAGATAGCCGTTGTCGTTGGACGAGGAGTGCCCGGTGTCCGGCAGGAACCTGCGCTCCTTCCAGCCGGTCAGCCGCGGCCAGGCCGCGTCCCACCCTGCGCCCCAGCCCTGCTCGCCGATCGGGCTGGTGAGTAACGCGAACGGTGTGGCCACATCGACCGGCCGGTAGATCGGCCCGTCCAGGCTCACACCCGCCTTGACCCGCTTGTCACCCGCCAGTGCGTGGATCGTGGCGACGCCGCCCGCGGAGTGCCCGGCCATGCCGATCCGGGACGTGTCGATCCGCACCGGCCGCTTCGCCAGCACATCATCCACGACGGCCTTGGCGTCCAGTGCGCGCTCGGGCAATGCCTCAGCCCAGATGTCCGGGTTGCCCGCGCACGCCTTGCACGGCAGCAGCCGTCCGTCGAACTCGACGTTGTGCGCCTCATAGGCGTGGTCGATCCCAGCGACCACGAATCCCTTGGACGCCAACTGCTCAGCCAGCGTCGTCAGCGTGGTCCGGCTGTTGCCCATGCCAGGGGACAGCACCACGAGCGGCCAGCCGCGGGAGGTCGGCAACGCGGGAGCGTTGCGGCGTGCGTGGACCGTGACCTTCTGCAGAGCGTCATCCGGCAGATTCAGTCCAAGGCCCCGCACGGCAGCGGCCGACTCCGCGGCGGTCATGTAGTCGGCGCGCTTGCCCATCGGGATCGCCGGGTACCACAGCGAGACCATGAGTTCCTGGCGCTGGTCGGGCTGCCAGCGGTTGGCCCGGCTGGGGTCGGTCAGGTGATAGGTGCGCTGCCCGATGGGCAGCTTCCCACCGGGTTCGAGCAGCCCGACATCCGTCTCGGCGGCGGCACCGGGCGATGCCACGGCCACCGTGGCCGCGATGATCAGGGAAACAACGGCGAGGAGTCGCATGGATCCCAGTCTTGCGATCCCGCGACGTCGGAACATCGCACGATCGTCAAGAACCGCCCCTTACTTTCGTCAGGGATCGGTCCCTGTAGGTCAGCCCCTGTAGGTCAGCGCAGCGCCGAGGCCGGCCGCACCTCCCAGATCGTCCACAGTGGCCGGTAGCCCTGCCGTGCCCAGAACACCGTCGACAGCGGGTTCGGTGGGTTGTAGTAGAGAAAGGAGCCGATCGTCCCCGCCGCGGCGAGTTCGCGGTGCACCACCGAGATCAGTTCGCGGCCGACACCGGCACCGCGCAGCGACGGCGTCACCGAGAAACTGTTGACGTATCCCCACAGCCCGTGCCGCAGCCGGGTCTCGCTCCACGACCCCGTGATCGACTCGTTGTACCAGCACTCGGCCATCGCGACCGCGATCCCGTCGCGTTCGCCGATCCAGATCGGGTCGTTCTGCTCAAGGTGGCGTGCCAGCGCCGCCCGCTTCACCTGCTGCGCACCCGGCCGCAGGACCGTGCTGCCGACCATGGCCGAGTACTCCAGTTCGGCCATCGCCAGCGGCAGGAGCGTGTCGAGGTCACGCAGGGTCGCGCGGCGGACCTTCAGCGAGCTGGGCGAGGGCAGCAGCGGCGCACCGGTCCGGACGGCCAGGGTGGACAGCGGGACCAGGCCGTGGTCGATGAACACGCGTGCCGCGCCGACGTCCCGGCTCGGCCACGTGACCAGGCAGGACGAGTCCGGCGCGGTGCGCAGACGGCTCATCACCGCACGCCACTGGCCGACCAGTTCGGCCATGCCGTGCTCGCCGACCAGCGGGTGCAGCTCCCAGACCTCCAGCGCCGACCACAGCGACGGCATCGCGTCCTCGGTCAGCCGGGTCGGCACCAGCGCACCCGACGCCCGGGTGCCGTCGGGCATGGCAGCGGTGATCACCTCGCCGTCCGGCGGCGCGACCGCGGCGGGCAGCATCGGGTCGAGCCGGGCGAACCACGTGCTCTGCGTGTCGACCAGCCCGTCCGAGAACCTCACGCGCTCCTCCGGCAGCAGAAGATCACTGTCCCGGGGAACAGCTCGCCGCGCAGCGGGCTCCACTGGCCCCACTCCCTGGTCTGCTCCTCCGGCCACTCCGGCTCGATCATGTCCTCGATGACGAAACCGGACCCGGTCAGCGCACGCACGTAGTCGCCCAGCGTGCGGTGGTGCTCGACGTAGGTCGGCCTGCCGTCGGCGTCCACCTCGACGTACGGCGACCGGTCGAAGTACGAGTTGATCACCTGGAGCCCGGCCGGGCCGGGGTCGTCCGGAAAGATCCACCTGATCGGGTGAGTCACGGCGAAGACCCAGCGGCCGTGCGGCCGCAGCACTCTGGAGACCTCGCGGAAGACCGTCCGCACGTCGGACACGAACGGCACCGCGCCGAAGGCCGAGCAGGCGATGTCGAAGCTGCCGGTCGCGAACGGCAGGTTCTCGGCGTTCGCCCTGATCAACATCGGTGTGATACCGGTCACGTCATTTGCCCGTTTTGCGTGCCGCAGCATCCCGGCCGACAGGTCGAACGCGGCCACCCGCGCACCCTGACCGGCCAGCCACCGGGCGCACGGCGCGGAGCCGCAACCGACCTCCACGATGTTCTTCCCCGCCACGTCGCCGAGCAGCTCGACGTCGCGTTCCCGCAGGCCCTCGGGGCACCAGAGGAAATCGGCCTCGCCGAGAAAGGCCCCGTGCTCGGCTATGTAGTCGTCGGCGTCCGCGTCCCACCACGCGATGTTCGCCGCGACGGACTCGCCCGCCCCGACGTTTCGCCGTGCGGGACCGACGGTCCCGAGAGTAGTTTGAGCGCCGGCGTACCGGGTGTCACTGCTGTCCACGCCTGCTCCTTCATGGGCATCCGGTTTGCCCGACGTTCACGCGGGCGCGTACGATACCGCCCGCGCGGTGAATTTCGCGCTGCCTGCGGTTCAGGTGAGGAATCTGGGAATCGGGTTGCGCGTATCGGTGTTGGACCCTGTGCATGTTCACTCCAGCCACAGGGCGTTCGTCGTCACACCGTGCGCCAGAACTCAAGACAACCCAACTACTCCCAATCCGTACCGGAGCAACCCACCCTATGTCCACCGACACCACCATTGTCCCGGCTTCCGACGCGGCACGCCCGCAGGTCGCGATCAACGACATCGGGACGGCGGAGGACTTCCTCGCCGCGATCGATGCGACGATCAAGTACTTCAACGACGGCGATATCGTCGAAGGCATCATCGTCAAGGTCGACCGTGACGAGGTTCTTCTCGACATCGGCTACAAGACCGAGGGTGTCATCCCCTCGCGTGAGCTCTCGATCAAGCACGACGTCGACCCCAATGAGGTCGTCAAGGTCGGCGATGAGGTCGAGGCGCTTGTTCTCCAGAAGGAGGACAAGGAAGGTCGCCTGATCCTGTCCAAGAAGCGCGCCCAGTACGAGCGGGCGTGGGGCACGATCGAGGGTCTCAAGGAGGCCGACGAGCCCGTCAAGGGCACCGTCATCGAGGTGGTCAAGGGTGGTTTGATCCTGGACATCGGGCTGCGGGGCTTCCTGCCTGCCTCCCTCGTCGAGATGCGCCGCGTCCGCGACCTGCAGCCGTACGTCGGCCGCGAGCTCGAGGCCAAGATCATCGAGCTGGACAAGAACCGCAACAACGTGGTCCTGTCCCGCCGCGCCTGGCTGGAGCAGACCCAGTCCGAGGTCCGCAGCGAGTTCCTCAACCAGCTGCAGAAGGGCCAGGTCCGCAAGGGCGTCGTGTCCTCGATCGTCAACTTCGGTGCCTTCGTGGACCTGGGTGGCGTCGACGGCCTCGTGCACGTCTCGGAGCTGTCCTGGAAGCACATCGACCACCCGTCCGAGGTCGTCGAGGTCGGCCAGGAGGTCACGGTCGAGGTCCTGGACGTCGACATGGACCGCGAGCGCGTGTCCCTGTCGCTCAAGGCGACCCAGGAAGACCCGTGGCGCCAGTTCGCCCGCACCCACGCGATCGGCCAGATCGTGCCGGGCAAGGTCACCAAGCTCGTTCCGTTCGGTGCGTTCGTCCGCGTGGACGAGGGCATCGAGGGCCTTGTGCACATCTCCGAGCTGGCCGAGCGCCACGTGGAGATCCCGGAGCAGGTCGTGCAGGTCGGCAACGACGTGATGGTCAAGGTCATCGACATCGACCTGGAGCGCCGTCGCATCTCGCTGTCGCTCAAGCAGGCGAACGAGGGCTTCACGACGGAGACCGAGTTCGACCCGACCCAGTACGGCATGGCCGCCGAGTACGACGCCGAGGGCAACTACATCTACCCCGAAGGCTTCGACCCGGACACGCAGGAGTGGCAGGAGGGCTTCGACAAGCAGCGTGAGGAGTGGGAGCGCCAGTACGCCGAGGCGCACACCCGCTACGAGCAGCACATGTCGCAGATCCGCAAGGCCGCCGAGGCTGACGCCGCCGCTGCCGCGGGTGAGGGCGCCGAGGCCGCTGGTGGCGACCAGAGCTACTCCTCCGCCGGGTCCGAGACCCAGGCCAAGAGCGGTGGCACCCTGGCCAGCGACGAGCAGCTCGCCGCGTTGCGCGAGAAGCTGTCCGGCGGCGTCTGATCGACTGCTGAGCAGGCTCGCTAGTCAGCACCCACGAGGCCTCCGTACCGACTCCGGTACGGAGGCCTCGTGCTGTGTGGTGATCAAGAAATCGCTGCTCACGTTGTTCGTTCGTTACTTCTTGGGGGATTGGTGTCCCATTCACCCATCAGGGGGACTACGGTCTATACCTTGTGAGTGCTAAGGCATGGACACGGAGCGCGTTCGCCGTGGCGCTGATCGCCGGTTTGGCGGGCTGCGCGACAGACAAACGAACACCCCTCGTAGTCCCCACTCCGAGCTACAGCCCCTCGTCGTCGAGTGTCGCGAAGTCCGCGTCCTCCCGGATCGTCGGCGCGTTGCCGAGCGGGTGCGGCGCGATCGGCACGCCGGAGGAGATCTCCGACGCGGTCGGACGCCAGCTGCCCGGCGCGCCCAAACTGGTCGACGGCAGCGCCGACGCGAGCATCGGCCGTACCGACCGGATCGACTGCTACTACGGCCTCGGCAACAGCGACCAGGTCAACGACGCGCCCGTGCGGGTCGGCCTGGCCAGCTACGCCGATCCCAACGCGGCCGTCACGCGGGTCCAGAAGACCATCGACGACGAGAAGGGCGCGGGCGCCAAGGCCAGCGAGGTCCCCGTCGGATCAGACAAGGGCACGCTGCTGGCGGCCAGGAAGACCGTCACGCTGGTCGCCACCCACCAGGCCACCACCGTCGTGGTGATCGCGTCGGTGGAGACCGTGCCGACCGGGCAGGCCGCCGCCGTCCTGGCCAAGATCGCGGACCGCGCGCTCAGCCCGCGCTGACTCGCAACGTCATCCTGACCGTCGTCGGCCCGCCAACCGGGCTGTGCACGGTCATCGCACCGTCGAAGGCGCTCAGCCGTCGCGCCACGCCACGCAGACCCGTGCCGCGCGACATGTCGACTCCTCCGCGTCCGTCATCCCGCACGACGAGTTCGAGCACGTCCTCGCTCAGGTGCACGTCCACGCGCGCCGTGTTGGCCTCCGCGTGCCGGGTCACGTTGAACAGGGCTTCGCTGACCGCGAAGTACGCGGCCGACTCGACCGGCGGGTCCAGCCTGCTTGGCAGGTCCGCCCGGACCTTCACGGGCAACGGCGTGTCCAGCGCGAGCGCGCGGACCGCGTCGCCGAGCCCACGGTCGGCGAGCACCGGCGGGTGGATGCCCCGCACCAGGTCACGCAACTCGGCCAGCGCCAAGGCCGAGTTGTCCTTCACCGACGCCAGCACCTGCTTGGCCTTGGCCGGGTCCTGGTCGATCAGCTGCTCCAACGCGCCCAGCCCGAAGCCCATGGCGACCAGCCGCGCCTGGGCGCCGTCGTGCAGGTCGCGTTCGATGCGGCGCAACTCGGCCGCGGCGGCGTCGGTCATCTCCGCCCGCGTCTGGACCAGTTCACGCACGCGCAGCGTCAGCGCCTTGTCCCCGGTGGGTGTCAGGAAGTACCGCACCCATCGTCCGTTCAACCGCACCAGCGGCGGCGCGATCCAGGCGGCCAGCAGCATCACCACCACCGCGACGGGGAACACCAGCAGGTCCGACCCGGCGACCTGGCCGTACCACCCGCTGCTCCACGGCGGTTCCCCCGGCGGCACCAGCCACCGCCAGGTCTGCGGGAAGACCAGCACCCACCCGGCGTACACCGCCAGCGCAAGCGGCAGCACGGTCATCAGCACGCCGACGATCGGGTCGAGCGCGAAGAACAGCAGCTGACGCCCGGTGACGCGGAGGTCGCGCGGCATGGCCACCGGCGCACCCGACCAGTCGGCTGCCAGCCTGCGGCGCAGGTCCGCCACCCTCCCCGCCCACGGCACCCCGACCAGTGCGCCAAGGCTGAGCACTGACAACCCGAACAGTCCGGCGCTGCGGCCCCACGTCTCGACGAGCTTGCTCGGCCTGCTGCGCATCGCCCGCCGCGGCGGGCCGAGCAACGCCGTGCTGACGGTCGTGTGCAGCCGCAGCAGCACAGGCCCGCTCAGCAAGCCGACCACGATCAGTGCGAACCCCCACGGCGCGGTCAGCGCCCCGTAAACGATCAACGCTGTGGGCGTCAGCGCGAGCACGACGCCGACACTGCCGCCGAGCGCCAGCCAGCCGACGTCCCGCCAGGTCGCCAGGTCGTCCAGCATCCAGTCGATCCGGTTGTGCAGCGCGGGCACCCGTGGGTTGCGGTACAACCTGCCGTTGCTCTCGTACATGCCGTCCGCGTCGGGCCGTGGCGGCGCGGGCTCCGGCGCGTAGGGGGACAGGATGACGACCGCGTGCCACCGTGCGGCAAGTTGCCGACGGGCGTCGGTCACCCGCCGCGCGAGCCCCACCGCCCGTGGCACGAGGACGACCAGACCCAGCGAGAAGCTGAGGATCACGACGGCCGCGTGCGCCAGCAGGGCGATCAGGCCGAGCACCGACAGCCCGGCCAGAACCAGTCCTCTGACCGGCGCGATGGCGATGTCCCGGAACACGGTCCCCAGTCTGCCTCCGGCCTGCGGGATCCCACATTGCGCACAGACCCACACCACAGGTGGGGTTAGACCTACCTACGATCACCTCATGCTGCGAGTGGGACTCACGGGCGGGATCGGATCGGGCAAGTCGACAGTGGCCGGACGGCTGGCGGAGCACGGCGCGGTGCTGATCGACGCCGACAAGCTGGCCCGCGAGGTGGTCGAGCCGGGCACAGCGGGGCTTGCCGCGATCGTCGAGGCCTTCGGCACCCAGGTGCTGGCGCCGGACGGCTCGCTGGACCGCCCGAAACTGGCCGCGGTCGTGTTCACCTCCGCCGAACAGCGGGAACGGCTGAACGGGATCGTGCACCCGCTGGTGGGCCAGCGGACCGCGCAGATGCTGTCGGAAGCCGCGGACGACGCCGTTGTCATCCACGACGTGCCGCTGCTGGTGGAGAAGAACTACGCGCCGATGTACCACCTGGTGGTGGTCGTGGACGCGGACGTGGACGAACGCGTCCGCCGTCTTGACAAGACCCGCGGCATGCCGGAGGACGACGCCCGCGCCCGGATCGCCGCCCAGGCCACACCCGAGCAGCGCCGCGCGGTGGCGGACGTGTGGCTCGACAACTCCGGCACCCCTGACCGGGTGCTCGCCCAGGCTGACGCGTTGTGGGCGGACCGCCTCGTGCCGTTCGAGGCGAACGTCCGTCTACGCCGACGGAGCAGGTACGGCAACCCGCGCCTGTACGACCCCAACCCGGAATGGCCACTGCAGGCGGAGCGACTGGCTGCCCGACTCAGGCTGCTGACCGGCGGCCTGCGCGTCGACCACATCGGGTCGACCTCGGTGCCCGGCCTGCCCGCGAAGGACATCATCGACCTCCAGATAACCGTGTCCTCTTTGGACCAGGCCGACAGCCTCGCCGAGCCGTTGACCGAGGCCGGATTCCCGGTGCGCCCGGAGAACATCGGCGACCGCGGCGAGGAGACCAAGCGGTTCCACAACTCCGCGGATCCGGGCAGACTGGCCAACATCCACCTGCGCGCGGAAGGCAGCCGGGACTGGCGGCACGCGCTGCTGTTCCGCGACTGGTTGCGTGCCGACTCGGCGGAGCGGGCGAGCTACCTCGAGCTCAAGCAGACGATAGCCAAGCGGTTCGCCTCGGTGGACGACCTCAGCGAAGTGGCGACCGCGAAGGACGCGTGGTTCGACGAGGCGTTGCCGCGCGCCGAGGTGTGGGCGCAAGCAACCGGCTGGCAGCCTTGACAAGCAGCTCTTTGTCGTGCCTCTCGGCCAATAGACAGTCCCCTGCCCAATCTGGGCAGATTCCGTCAAGGTCGGTCTGTCAATCGTATGTGGCCGGTGTGCGGGTTCAGACTCCGCGTGGGTTACGCGCGCGAAGGCGCATGGGTGGGGTTCGTGGTTGGTTTCCTCCCGTATGGCCTGGGCGCAGCCATACCATGGCGTGTCGGGAGGTCGGCCTACGCAACCCAACCCTAAGCGCAGGCGATACCGATCTCCCGGCACGTCGTGGTTTCCTCCGGCAGGTCATACGGGAGGGAACCGACCACGCCTCTCTACCACTGGACCCGGGAAGTCACGTGGGCTGAGCCAACCGGGTGGGCAGACCACAGGTTGGTTTCCCTCTCGGCGGCCTGCCGTCCGGCGAGGACATTCTCTTTGTGCCACGAGCAAACTCGAGTGTCGGGAACGAGCCCGACACGGCGGGCAGCACAGGCTCGTCCCTGAGGCGAAGGGATCATCGGCGAATCTCGTTGTCCACAACTCGCCGGTAACCCGTTGACCAGGGGTTATTGTCGGTAGACTGGAGCAGGGACGCCCCCCGGGTTGGGCGGGGGACTGTCTTATGGGGCGTGGAACCAAGGTTTCGGTCACAGTCGGCCAGTCGGTCGCGTGTCAGTGTGGGGAAGAGAAAGACACAGATGCCTCGCCGGCGGGCAGGCCTCCAAGAGGGGACACAACAAACACTTCGTTTCTCGCCCCGGTTGGCTCAGCCCACGTGACTTCCTGGGTCGAGTGGGGGGCGCGGGGCGCCCCTCCCGTATGGCCTGCCCAAGGGAACCACAGGCTGTCAAGAGGTCGGTATCGCCTGCGCTGTGGGTTGGTTCGCGTAGGCCGACCTCCTGACAGCCAGTGGTTGGCTTCGCCCAGGCCATACGGGAGGGACACCCCACGAACCACACCCATGCGCTATGCGCGCACGCCAACACCCTGCGCTCGCACGCGGCCGAAACCACACCTCGTACCCACAAGACTGTCCACTCACCATCGCCGTCGCTCGTGGGCGCAGCTGCACGTCGAACGCTGCCCGACGTACTGGTGGCTGACCTGAGTGGACAGTGCCCGATGTGCGCGTCGGGCACTGTCCGTGGCTTCAGCGACCGGCGAGGCGCTCCGCCGCTGCGATCATGCTCACCTTCGCGCCGCTGTACGTGTCGATCCGCGGTCCGGAACCCGTGGCAGGTCCGGGAACACCGGTTTCGACGTGGACGAAGTCCAGCTCGCCCAATGATTCCAGCAGTCGGCGCACGTGCACGTGCCGGTGCGCTTCCCTGGTCACGATCACCACCTGGCCGAAGTCCTTCGCCGCCGCCAGGATCTGCGCGTTGTCGGCGTTGCGCAGCGACTTGCTTCCCGGTACCAGGTCCACCAGGTACTGGCCCACGCCCCACGGCATCGGGCCCGCCGCGATGGTTGGCGTCGACTCCACGTCCACCACCAGTGCCGGGCCGGTCAAGGTCACCTCGCCCCGCACGCGCAGTGCCTGCCGGGCCGCGCGTAGCCCCAGTGTGAGGTCGACCGGTTTGACCTCGGCAGGCACGGGCGGTGTCCGAAGGTCCGAGGCTCGCCGGGCGGCCTCGGCCAGACGGTCCTCCGGCAAGGTGCCGGATCGGACGGCTGAGACGATCGCCGCCGTGATCGCGTCCAGCACCGAGGCGTCGAACGCCTGGCCGCCGATGCACAGCGCGTCGGCGCCCGCCATCAGCGCGCCGACGGCCGCCGCTGGGATTCCCTCGTTGCGCCCGAACGCGCCCGCGACCGCGCCCATGTCCAGCGCGTCGGTGATCACCGCTCCGGTGAAGCCCAGTTCGCCGCGCAACAGGTCCGTCAGCGCCTTGGGGTTCAGCGTCGCGGGCAGTTCGCCCCACGCCGGCACGACCAGGTGGCCGGTCATGATCGCGCGGGTGCCCGCCTTGATCGCCGCGGCGAACGGCACCAGCTCGATCCGGCGCAGTTCCTCCTCGGTCCGCGGCAGCACCGGCAGGCTCAGGTGCGAGTCGTCCGTCGCCGCGCCGTGGCCGGGGAAGTGCTTGGCGCACGCGGAAACCCCGTACTGCTGGAGCCCGGTCACGTACGCCGCCACGTGTTCGGCGGCCTCCGACGGGACCGAGCCGAAGGATCGGACACCGATGATCGGGTCCTCCGGGGTGAGGGTGAGATCCGCGCACGGCGCCAGGTTCACCGTGACGCCGCACGCGGCGAGCCGTTCGCCGAGCGCCGCCGCGACCGACGTGGTCAGCGCCGGGTCCCCGGCCGCGCCCAGCGCGAGCGGTCCGGGGACGAAGGAGCCGGTGTTGACGTCGAGCCGGGTGACGTCGCCGCCTTCCTCGTCGATGCCGATGATCACGTCTTCGCGTTCCGACCGCAGCTGCGTGGTCAGCTCACGCACCTGCGCGTCGTCGACGACGTTGCGGCCGAACAACACCACACCGCCGAGGCCTTCGCCGATCCTGCGGCGCAACCAGTCCGGCGCGGTCGTACCGCCGAAGCCCGGCAGCAGAACGGACTCGGCGAGATTCTCCAGTGTGGACACTGCGGTCTATCCCTTCACCGCGCCTGCGGTCAGTCCGGAAACCAGCTTGCGTTGCACGATCAGGAAGAAGATCAACGCGGGCACGGCGTAGATCACCGACGCGGCCATGATCCCGCCCCAGTCGACGAGGAACGCCTCACGGAACGTCGACAGCCACACCGGGATGGTCCGCTTGCCCTGGTCCTGCATCAACACTAGGGCGAACAGGAACTCGTTCCACGCGGTGATGAAGCTGAATACCGACGTGGCCACCAGCCCCGGCCCGAGCAGCGGCAGCGTGACCCGGCGGAACGCCTGCCACCGGCCGCATCCGTCGATCATCGCGGCTTCCTCGAGCTCGACCGGGATGCCCTTGACGAAGCCGTACAGCATCCAGCACGTGAACGGCAGTGTCAGCGCCATGTACACCAGCAGCAGCGACGGCAGTTGGTTGAGCAGACCGGCGTCGCGCATCAGCAGGTACAGCGGGATCAGCAACGCCTCGATCGGCGCCAGCTGCGCGACCAGCACCAGGAACAGGAAACCCTTGCGGCCGCTGAATCTCATCCTTGCCAACGGGAACGCGGCCAGCACACCGGCGACCAGCGCGGTCAGCACCGCGCCGAGCGTGACGATGAGACTGTTGGTCAGGAACGTGGTGAAGCCCGGTTTGCTCAACGCCGACGTGAAGTTCTCGAACGTGACCGAGAACGGGATCAGGTCGTAGCGCGGCGACAGCACCTCGCCAGGGGTCTTGAACGAGGTCGTGATCAGCCAGTACGTCGGGAACCCGAACAGCAGCGCCCCGAACACCCCGATCGTGTTGAGCGCGATCCGCTGCGGCAGAGACTTCCTCACTTCAGCTCCACCTCCTTGGAACGCAGCAACAACTGGATGTACCGGGCAAGCAGGATGACGAGCACCAGCAGCATGATCATCGCGATCGCGGCTGCCGGACCGAAGTGGCTGCCCGCGATGCCCTTGAGGTACATGTAGATCGGCAGGGTGGTGCTCTCGCCGTCCGGCCCGCCCTGCTTGATCGCCCACACCTGGGTGAACACCCGGAAGTCCCAGATCACCGACAGGAACGTCACGATCGTCAGGATCGGCTGGATGGCGGGCCAGCTGACCGCGCGGAAGGTCTGCCACGGCCCGGCGCCGTCGATCCCGGCCGCCTCGTACTGCTCACTCGGCACGCCGACCAGACCCGCGTACAGGCTGAACGCCACAAACGGCACCGCCTGCCACGTGATCAGCAGGCCGATCACGGTCAGCGTGCTGGGTCCGTCACTGAACCAGGAGTGGCCGATGAACCCCTCGAACCCGAGCAGGGCAAGCGTCTTGTTCAGGATGCCGTACTGCTGGTCGAAGATCCACTGGAACACCGTGGTGGCGGCGACCGCGGGCGTCGCCCACGCGACCACCAACGTGACCTGGAGGATCACCCGGACGATCGGGTTGAGCTGTTTCATCAGCAGCGCGAGCAGCAGCGCGACGGCGATCGTCACGGCGACCACGGCGGCCATGAAGACCAGGGTCCGCACGGTGACTTCCCAGAACACCGGGTCGCCGAGCACCTCGGCGTAGTTGCCCACACCGACCCAGACCAGTTGGCCGGTGACCAGTTCACGCAGGTCGAGCTTGCGGAAGCTGATCAGCACGAGCTGGAACGTCGGCCAGATCAGCAGCGCGCCGATGGCGATGACACCGGGCGCCAGCAACAGGTACGGCAGCACGGAGTCGCCGAAGCCCTTGCGGCGGCGCCGTGCTCGCAGGGTAGGGACACGCGGCGATGCCGGCGGAGTGTTACCCGCCGGCATCGCCGATACGTCCTTCGTCGAGGTCATGAACCAGCGAGGAGCTTGTCCAACGCGGCATTCGCGTCGGTAGTCGCCTGGTCGATCGACTTCTTACCCGTCAGGTACGCGGTCATCATGTCCTTCAGCGGGTTCTGGCCGGACTCGACCTCGCCCCACTTCGGGCTGGACGGCACCGCGCGGCCGTTCTGCGCGGCCTTGGCCATCACGCTGGCGAACGGGTCGCTGGACAGCGCGCTGATGTCCGTGGACGTGCCGGGCACGAAGCCGCCCTTGGCGACCTCGGTCTGGTACTTCTGGCCGGAGAGCAGCTTCAGGTACGCCTTGGCGGCAGCGGGGTTCTTGCTGTTGAGCGGGATGGCCAGGTTCGAGCCGCCGAGGAACACCGGTGCGCTCTTGCCCGCGGTCTTGCCGGGGATGGCGAACGCGGCGGTCTTGTCCTTGATCGTCGGGTCGGTCTTGGCCGCGGTGGCCACCTCACCGGGCGTGCCGATGAACATGGCGACCTTGCCGCCGCCGTAGATGCCCGCCTGCTGCGGGGTGGCCTCGTCGTTGTCCTTCGGCGCCTTCGTACCGGACGCGTCGACGAGCTTCTTGTAGAACTCCAGGCCCGCCTTGGCCTCGGTCGAGTTCAGCGACGACTTGAAGCTCTTGCCCTCGGCCTTGGCGATGTCGCCGCCCTCGTCCCAGATGAACGACAGCAGCGAGTACCAGTACTGGCCGGGCAGGTACAGCGGCTGGAAGTCGGGGTCGCTGCCGAACTTGGCCTTCAGCTTGTCGATCGCGGCCAGCCACTCCTCACGGGAGGTCGGCGGCGTGGTGATGCCTGCCTGCTCGAACATGTCCTTGCGGTAGATGACCTCGCGGTTGGCAGCGTAGAACGGCATGCCGTAGGTCTTGCCTTCGAACGTCGCGGAGTCCTGCAGGCCCTTGAGCCACTGCGAGCCGTTGAGGTCGTTGACCGAGCCGGACAGGTCGGTCAGCACGCTCTGCGCGGCGAACGCGGGCGTCTGGGTGTTGCCGATCTCGATGACGTCCGGCGGGGTCTGTGAGGCCAGCGCGGTGGTCAGCTTCTGCTGGATGCCGTTCCACTGCTGGACTTCGTACTTGATCTTGACGCCGGGGTTGGCGTCCTGGAACTCCTTGTGCAGAGCGCTGCTCAGAGGCTCCGGCGCGGAGCCGGTCATCAACCAGACCGTCAGCTCGCCACTGAGCTGCTGTGGCGCGTTCGCGTTGCTTTGGGCGGTGTTGCCCGACCCTCCGGAGCCGGCGCAGCCCGCGGTCGCGAGGGAGATGGCGACAGCGCCTGCCGCCAGCTTCATCCAGCGCTTCACTCGTGCCGTCCTTTCGAGCCCGGCCACCCCGGGCGCACAAATGGTGTAGACCAATGCAGAGCAGCGTGGTCCGGACCACACCAACTGTCAAGGCGGTTGCCAAGACGTTGTAAAAGAACAGACAGCGGGCCGTGATCCGACCAGTTCGGTGCGTAATCACCCCAAGACGGCACAAACCCCCTGCGAAATATTGTCCTTCGCAGGGGGTTTGTCGTTGACAGTTGGCGTCAGTAGGGCGGCCACACCTCGAAAACATGGTGGCCGGTCAGCCAAGCGCTCAGGTCCTGCCGGTAGTAGCTGAGCTCCTCCAGTGCCCTGTGCACGGTCCGCAGCGCCAGATCCGCGTCACCGGTGCGCAGGACGCGGCCGGCCACCGCCGCCGCGAACTCCTCCGAGCGCACGATCCGGGCCGCCGTGCCGGGCGCCGACGACAGGCCCAGCAGGAGATCCGTCGTGCGCCACATCGTGCCCTCACGCGTGATGCGGGCGGCGGTGAGCACGCTCGGGCCGGATCGCGCGTGGCGCGAGCGGGGCCGTTGGTGCGTCAGCCTGAGGTTGCACTCCGGCAGCAGCCAGGTCACCTCGGAGTCGTGGAACGGGTCCTCCGGGGTGGGGCATTCCACCCTGAGACCCCAGCGTTCTTCCTGACACGTCCGGAGGCGCCGGGACGTACCGGACGAGTACCTGCGAACCGCGGAAACCGTGTCGACGAAGTCGACCAGCTGCGGGGTGATAGTGGTGCCCACGCCGCCCGAGGGTAGTCATCGCGGTGCGGTCCGTGATCACCCAGGTTTCATTCGTTACATCACGGCTTGTGATCGGCCGGGTATCGATCTGTGAGCGGTTTGTGATTAGGCCGAAAGGCGGTTGACAAGATCAATTACTCTTCGGTAGGCGAGTCGCCACACTGGTTGAAACTCACAGTTTGCGCTGGTCCCGCCAGGTCATCTCGATGCCGAGCGACCGCAGCCACGCGTCCGTGTCGTAGCCGTGCGCGCTTATCCCGTCGACCGTCCGGTAGGTGCGTTCCAACGCCCGCTGCGCCGTCCCGGCGTCGATCAGACGGGCGTCCAGCGCCGCGAGCAACTCGTCGGTGTCCACGACCTCAAGGCGCTCACCGGTGTACACGTGGAGGTCGAGATACACGTCCACCATCCGCCACACCGGGCCCAGGGCGGAGCTGCCTTCGTTGCTGTACGTGCCGAAGTCCGGGTCCACCTCGACGAGGTCGATGTAGACGTCCTCGCCGCGAGGTGTGCCGGGGTGGCGGTGCCAGTGCGTGACCCTCAGTCCGAGCTCGGGCAGCAACCACGATTCGATATAAGCGAGCTTCGGGTGGCCGTCCATCTTGCGGGCCATGAACAGGCCGAAATGCTCCAGCCGGTATTCGTCGACCGTGCGCCGGAAACCCTTGGGGTCGATGTTCTCCATGGCCCTGACGTCGAACAGCTCCACCTTGGGCGGGTGGACGTGCGGCATGACGTCGGGGCTGACCCTCGGCCGGGCGACCGGTACGGCGTAGTCGGAGCTCACCTGGTCATGGTGCCTACGACAGGTGGATCGCCGCACCCTCCGCGAAGGGGGGATTGTGCCGCCGATCGGGTGATTACCCGCTACGATGCCGATCTTCCTACACGGGGGTCTGGCATTCATGTTCGGCATCATCCGACCTTGTCGTCACCGGCTTTCGCCACAGCTGCGGACCTCGTGGCTTGCCCACCTCTGCGGCCTCTGCCTGGCATTAAGGGACGATCACGGACAATTGGCGAGGACCGTCACGAATTACGACGGCCTTGTCGTGTCCGCGCTCGTCGAGGCACAGTCGGCCGCGTCGTCCAGGCGCACGGCGGGACCGTGCCCCCTTCGGGCGATGCAACCCGCCTCGGTAGCGCAGGGTGACGGTGCCCGGCTGGCCGCCTCGGTGTCACTCGTCCTGGCATCGGCGAAGATCAACGACCATGTGGCCGACGGCGACGGTGTTTTCGGACGCAGGGGAATCTCGACAGCGGCACGACGGGTAGCGGGCCGATGGGCGGCGCAGGGCGCGTGGACCGGCGAGCAGGTCGGCTTCGACACGGCTGTCCTGCTCGACGCCGTCGGCGAGCAGCCCGCCGTCGAGCAGTCGCTCAGCCGTGGCGACTCGCTGCTCCTCGCCACCAGCCCGACCGAGACCGCGACAGCGGCGGCGTTCGCCCACACCGCCGTGCTCAGCGGACGCCCGGGCAACACCCCCGCCCTGTCCGAGGCGGGAAAACTCTTCGGCCGGATCGCGCACCTGGTCGACGCGGTCGAGGACATCGAGGAGGACCGGGCGACCGGCGCGTGGAACCCCCTGCTGGCAACAGGAACCTCCATCGAGGAAGCCCGCAGGCTGTGTGACGACGCCGTGCTCGGCGTTCGGCTGGCGTTGCGGGAAGCGGAGTTCACCGACAGCAAGCTCGTCCACGCCCTGCTGGCGCACGAGCTCGACCACGCCATCAAACGTGCCTTCGGTGACGTGCACGGGCCGGGACACGCGCATGGGCACGGCCACCCGGGTGGGCCGCAGTACCCGCCGCCGTACCAGCCGCAGCAGCCACCGCCGCCGTATCACCCGCCGAACCAGCAACCGCCCAACAAGAAGCCCAAGCGCAAGGACAGGCGCGAGGACAAGCGCCGCGAGTGGCAACAGCAGGGGTGGCAGCGTCCGAACCGCAGCTGGGGAGCGGCCTGTGGTCTCGCGATCGCCATGTTCTGCACGTGCCAGTTCTGCTGCAGGGACCCGTACCACGACCCGTGGACCGGTGAGCCGAAAGAGGGTTGGTGCCACAGCTGTGACTGTTGCGACAGTTGCTGTGACTGCGACTGCTGCTGTGATGGTTGTGACTGCTGCGACTGCTCCTGCTAGTGGTCGCATGAGGTGACGTGTTCGAGGGGGAGTCAGAAAAATGTTCGGGATCATCAGGCCTTGTCGTCACCGGCTTTCCTTACGGTTGCACGGCTCGTGGCTCGCGCACCTGTGCGGGCTCTGTCTGGCGTTACGTGACGAACACGGGCAGTTGGCGCGAGCAGCGACCAACTACGACGGCCTGGTGATCTCCGCACTGGTCGAGGCCCAGTCCGACAGTGAGGCCGCGCGACGGACCGCGGGACCGTGCCCGTTGCGCGCGATGCGGTCCGCGTCCGTCGCGCACGGCGACGGCGCTCGGCTCGCCGCCGCGGTGTCGTTGGTGCTTGCCTCGGCGAAGGTGTCCGACCACATCGACGACGGTGATGGCGCGATGAGCCGCCCGGGGGTTTCCGGCGTGGCACGGCGAGTCGCCAAGCGATGGGCAGTGCAGGGCACGTCGTCCGGTTCGGCGGTCGGCTTCGACACCGCGGTGTTGCTGGACGCGGTCGCCCGGCAGAGCGCCGTCGAGCTGTCGGCGGGTTCACTGCTTGAGGTGACCGAGCCGACCGAAACCGCTGCCGCGGCGGCATTTGGGCACACCGCCGTGGTGAGCGGCCGCCCGGCCAACGCGGCCGCGTTGGGTGAGGCCGGGCGGTTGTTCGGCCGGATCGCCCACCTCGTCGACGCGGTCGAGGACCTCATCGCCGACCAGGCCGCCGGTGTGTGGAATCCGTTGACCGCGACCGGGACCTCCCTCGTGGAGGCCCGTCGGCACTGCGACGACGCCGCGCTCGGGATGCGGCTGGCGCTGGACGAGGTCGCCTTCGTGGACGACCGGCTCGTCCGTGCCCTGCTTGTCGACGAGGTGTACCACGCCATCCACCGGGCGTTCTCACACGCCTCGGACGGGAAGCGCAAGAAGAAGAAGGAGAAGGTGGAGGACGGGAGCAGCGCTGTGGCAGACATCGGCGAAGGCGCCTTGGAGATCGCCACGAACCGAGCGGGCCGCGGCTGCTGCTCGCACTGTGACTGCTGCGACTGCTCCTGCTGAGCCGTCACCTTCGTCCCCCGTGTCACACCAGTCCCGTTTCTTGGCCCTGACCGGCGCCGATGCGAAACTGTCGGTGGGCGGACGTAGAGTCTTCGGCGTGGCATTCGCGACCGAGTACCCAGTGATCGCCCACTCCGAGTTCCGGCCGGTGAGCGACATCCCGCGCAGCGACGGCACCTTCCAGGTCGTCAGCGAGTACAAGCCCGCCGGTGACCAGCCCGCGGCCATCGAGGAGCTGGAACGCAGGCTCAAGGCGGGCGAGAAGGACGTGGTGCTGCTCGGTGCCACCGGTACCGGCAAGTCGGCCACCACGGCGTGGCTGGTCGAGCGGATCCAGCGGCCGACGCTCGTGCTGGCGCCGAACAAGACGCTGGCCGCCCAGCTGGCCAACGAGCTGCGCGAGTTGTTCCCGAACAACGCGGTCGAGTACTTCGTCAGCTACTACGACTACTACCAGCCCGAGGCGTACATCCCGCAGACGGACACGTACATCGAGAAGGACTCGTCGATCAACGACGACGTCGAGCGGCTGCGCCACTCGGCCACCTCGAACCTGCTGTCCCGGCGGGATGTCATCGTGGTCGCCTCGGTGTCCTGCATCTACGGTCTCGGCACGCCGCAGTCGTACCTCGACCGGTCGATCGAGGTCGGAGTCGGGCAGGAGCTGGAGCGCGAGGCGCTGCTGCGCGCGCTGGTCGACGTCCAGTACACGCGCAACGACCTGGCGTTCGCGCGTGGCACGTTCCGGGTGCGCGGCGACACGATCGAGATCATCCCGGCCTACGAGGAACTGGCCGTCCGGATCGAGATGTTCGGCGACGAGATCGACAAGCTCTACTACCTGCACCCGCTCACCGGCGACATCGTTCGCGAGGTCGACGAGCTGCGGATCTTCCCGGCCACGCACTACGTCGTCGGTCCGGAGCGGCTGGAGAAGGCGATCGTCGAGATCGAGAAGGAGCTGGCGCAGCGGCTGGCGGAGTTCGAGCGGCAGGGCAAGCTGCTCGAAGCGCAGCGGCTGCGGATGCGCACCACGTACGACATCGAGATGATGCGCCAGGTCGGCTTCTGCTCGGGCATCGAGAACTACTCGCGCCACCTCGACGGCCGTGAAGGCGGGTCCGCGCCCGCGACGTTGATCGACTACTTCCCGGCCGACTTCCTGCTCGTCATCGACGAGTCACACGGCACGGTGCCGCAGGTCGGCGGGATGTACGAGGGCGACGCGTCCCGCAAGCGCAACCTGGTCGAGCACGGCTTCCGGTTGCCGTCCGCGCTGGACAACCGGCCGCTGACCTGGGAGGAGTTCCAGGACCGGATCGGCCAGACGGTGTACCTGTCGGCGACGCCGGGGCCGTACGAGATGGGCCAGACCGGCGGCGAGTTCGTCGAGCAGGTGATCCGGCCGACCGGCCTGATCGACCCCGAGGTGATCATCAAGCCGACCAAGGGCCAGATCGACGACCTGGTCGGCGAGATCCGCGAGCGGGCGGAGAAGGACGAGCGCGTCCTGGTCACCACGCTGACCAAGAAGATGGCCGAGGACCTGACCGACTACCTGCTGGAGCTCGGCGTCAGGGTGCGCTACCTGCACTCCGAAGTGGACACTCTGCGTCGGGTGGAGTTGCTGCGGCAGCTGCGTTCCGGCGACTTCGACGTGCTGATCGGCATCAACCTGCTGCGGGAGGGCCTCGACCTGCCGGAAGTGTCCCTTGTGGCCATTCTGGACGCCGACAAGGAAGGCTTCCTGCGGTCGGGCACGAGCCTGATCCAGACCATCGGCCGTGCCGCGCGTAACGTCTCCGGCCAGGTCCACATGTACGCGGACAAGATGACCGCGGCGATGCAGCACGCGATCGACGAGACGAACCGCCGTCGTGACAAGCAGATCGCGTACAACAAGGAACGCGGCCTCGACCCGCAGCCGTTGCGCAAGAAGATCGCCGACATCCTCGACCGCGTCTACCAGGAGGCGGACGACGACGACGTCGCTGTCGGTGGCTCCGGCCGCAACGTCTCGCGTGGCAAGAAGCCGACGGGGGAGAAGGGCGTTCCCGCGGCGGGCGGCAAGAGCTCCGGTGTCCGGTCGGACCGCGACATCAGCAAGATGCCCCGCGCGGAACTGGCGGACCTCGTGGCGCAACTCACCGACCAGATGATGAACGCGGCCCGCGAGCTGCAGTTCGAACTGGCAGCCCGGCTGCGCGACGAGATTCACGACCTGAAGAAGGAACTGCGCGGCATGGACGCGGCGGGCATCAAGTAGCAGGACAGTCGACTGGACGAGTTCCGCTTCGACGATCAGATCGAGGCGGACCAGGTCTGCTGTACGGCGACAGCGGGTCTGACGTCGTGGACAGGGACGCCGCGATCGTCTACGAGCACGGGCAGGGGCTCAACCTCGCCGACTGGAGCGCCACCACTCGACGTTTCCACAGCACCGGCGAATGGTATGGCCGTTGGGGCACATGCGAAACCTGTGGCTGCGTGCTACTTCCCGACCCGCGCTGTCACGATCATGCCGAGTGACGCGCGTCGAACTCCGCGGCGACCTTCTTGGGCACACACATCCGCCACGCGTCGATGACAAGCTCACGCATCTCCTGCTCGTCGATCGCCGCAAGCCACACCTGGACCCAGTTGTACCGTTCGTCGGACTTCGACGGCGGGAAGAACTTCTCCGGCTCCCCATTGATCAACGCGTCCCGCTCCGCCTTGGGAAAGCCGAACCCCATCTCCGTCTCGTCCCGCGACAGCGCGACGTACACGATCCGCCCGACTCGGAACTTGATCCGATCACGCACAATCGCCTCGTAGGACCGCGGCAACGACAACGCCACCGCCCGAATCTGCTCGACGGTCACCATGCCCGGCAAGCTACCCACAGGGTCCGACAGTCCTGGCTGATCGAGCTGGGCTCAGTCGTTGCCCGCTTCGATGGCGGCGTGGTCGAGCAGTTCGACGTCGTCGAGCGGGCCGTCGCCGCGCGAGGCGATCGCCTCGGCGCCGCCCTCGGGCATGGCGCCGATCAGCTCGGTCTGCGGTGGCTGGGCGGCGATCAGCATGGTGTGCTGGGTGCCGACCATGCCGAGACCGGCGTACTGCTCCAGGCGGGAGCGGGAGTCGGCGATGTCGAGGTTGCGCATGGTCAGCTGGCCGATTCGGTCGACCGGGCCGAAAGCCGCGTCCTCGGTGCGTTCCATCGACAGCTTGTCCGGGTGGTAGCTGAACGCGGGCCCGGTCGTGTCGAGGATCGAGTAGTCCTCACCGCGCCGCAGTCGCAGCGTCACCTCGCCGGTGACGGCCATTCCGACCCAGCGCTGCAGTGACTCGCGGACCATCAGTGCCTGCGGGTCCAGCCAGCGGCCCTCGTACATCAGCCTGCCCAGCCTGCGGCCCTCGCTGTGGTACGTGGCCAGGGTGTCCTCGTTGTGGACCGCGTTGACGAGACGCTCGTACGCCGCGTGCAGCAGCGCCATGCCGGGCGCCTCGTAGATGCCGCGGCTCTTGGCCTCGATGATCCGGTTCTCGATCTGGTCGGACATGCCCATGCCGTGCCGTCCGCCGATCGCGTTCGCCTCAAGCACGAGGTCGACCGGGGTGGCGAACTCCTTGCCGTTGATCGCGATCGGGCGGCCCTGCTCGAAGCCGATGGTCACGTCCTCGGCATGGATCTCCACCCGCGGGTCCCAGAACCGCACACCCATGATCGGCTCGACGATCTCGATCCCGGTGTTCAGGTGCTCGAGCGACTTGGCCTCATGCGTGGCGCCCCAGATGTTGGCGTCGGTGGAGTAGGCCTTCTCCGTGCTGTCCCGGTAGGGCAGCTCCCTGGCCTGCAGCCACTCGGACATCTCCTTGCGGCCGCCGAGTTCGGTGACGAAGTCCGCGTCCAGCCACGGCTTGTAGATCCGCAGCGACGGGTTGGCCAGCAGGCCGTAGCGGTAGAACCGCTCGATGTCGTTGCCCTTGAAGGTGGAGCCGTCGCCCCAGATCTGCACGTCGTCCTCGAGCATCGCGCGCACCAGCAGGGTGCCGGTGACCGCGCGGCCGAGTGGCGTGGTGTTGAAGTACGTCCGGCCGCCGGTGCGGATGTGGAACGCGCCGCAGGACAGCGCCGCGAGTCCTTCCTCGACCAGCGCCGCCCGGCAGTCGACAAGGCGGGCGATCTCGGCGCCGTAGGAGTGGGCCCGGCCGGGCACCGAATCGATGTCCGGCTCGTCGGCCTGGCCGATGTCGGCGGTGTAGGTGCAGGGCACCGCACCTTTTTCGCGCATCCACGCGACAGCTACCGACGTGTCGAGGCCACCGGAGAAGGCGATCCCGACACGTTCACCGACAGGCAGAGAAGTGAGCACCTTGGACACGAGCACAATTATGCATACCGATGTATGGTCATGCAAAACCAGGGGGCAACTTACCTAGGGAAGAGAGCCGGATCACCGCCGGACGACGTCCATCTCCTGCTGCGTGCGCCACGTCCCGCCGTCCGCCGAGATGAGGTTGCGCCAGTGGTACGACCTCGGCGTGATCGCCGAGAAGATCCACCGCACGGACCGGCCGTCGGTCTGCGTGCCGGACAGCACGATCTCGTCGCCTTCCTGTCGCGCGACGAACTGCTGTACGTAGCCCGACGCCGGGCCGATCCAGGTCGACCGCCACGCGGAGATCCGGGGGTCGTAGAACCGCACGGTCATGCCGTACTCACGGCCGGGCACGATCCACACGTCCTGCACGGCCCGGCCCTGCAACGCCCAGCCGAAGTGCCACTCACCCGGCATGGTCCTGGTCGTGCCGTCCTCGAAGTGGTCGGTCACTGTCAGGTCCCACGAGCCGACGAACTGGCCGAACAGCATCAGTTCGGCCGCGTGGTCCGGGTGTGGCCCGTCGGCCGCGACGATCTCCGCGATGTTCACGGACCCAGCGTCCGCCGGTGAACCGCCGCTGTCTTGAAGATTCTTGCGCCTCACTGCCGTTCGGCGAGGAAGTCCTCCCACGTGCGGGTACCGCGGTCACCGTCGAGCGTCAGGTTGTCCCCGGCGCGGTAGGCCCGGCCCGTCTTGCCGGGGATCCGCACCGGCACCTTCGGACGGCGCCTGCCCACGGCCCGCAGGTAGCCGTCGATCACCGAGCGCATGTCGTAGTCCTGCGGACCAGCCAGCTCCGGCACGAGACCGGCTGGTTCGCCGAGCGCCAGCTCGACCAGACGGGCGGCGACATCACGGGCGTCGACCGGCTGCAGCCGCATGCCGGGCACCGGCACGACCGGCAGCTTCGCCATCGCCTGCGCCATCTTCACCACGAGGTCGTGGAACTGCGCCGCGCGCAGGATCGTCCACGGCACACCCGAGTCCCGGATCGCCTGCTCGGCGGCCAGCTGTGACCGCAGCCAGGCCAGCGGGACGCGGTCGGCGCCGATGACCGAGATGAACACCACGTGCCGGACACCACCGGCGGCCGCCATGAGGTTGCGGGTCGCGATGTCGTCGCCCTTGGCGCCGCCCGCGAGGTGCAGGATCGTCGTGACGCCGGTGAGCGCTTCGGCGATGCCGGTACCGGCGAGCAGATCGCCGGTGACGTACTCCACGCCGTCGGTGGGCGGCTGGGGTTTCCTGCTGAGGATCCGCACGTTCCGGCCTGCGGCGAGCAGCAGCGGGGTCACGTGTCGTCCCAGGGTGCCGGTGCCGCCGGTGAGCAGAATCATGGTTACTCCTTGCCAGTTCGGTAGGTCTACTGGGCTGACACGCCCCGAGGAAGGAATGTGACAACTGTGGACGCCGAACTTTTCGAGCAGCACCGATCACGGCTGCGGGCAGTGGCCTACCGGATGCTGGGTTCGGCGGCCGAGGCGGACGACGCCGTGCAGGAGGCGTGGCTGCGCGCGAGCCAGGCGGGCACCGACGAGGTCGAGAACCTCGGCGGCTGGCTGACCACGATCGTCGCGCGCGTGTGCCTGAACATGCTCCGGTCACGCGCACAGCGCCGTGAGGAACCGTTCGAGATCGACGTGGTCACGCAGGAGAGCCCCGAGCGGGAAGCGGAGTTGGCCGACTCGGTGGGGCTGGCGATGCTCGTTGTGCTCGACACGTTGGCTCCGGCGGAACGGCTCGCGTTCGTCCTGCACGACATGTTCGCGGTGCCGTTCGACGACATCGCGCCGATGATCGAGAAGTCGGCCGCGGCGACCAGGCAACTCGCCAGCCGGGCGCGACGCCGGGTGAAAGGCGCGGAGCTGAAACCGGATCTCGCCCGGCAGCGTGTGGTGGCCGACGCGTACCTGGCCGCCACCCGAGGCGGGGACTTCGAGGCACTGGTGGCCCTGCTCGCCCCGGACGTCGTGCTCCGGGCGGACGCCACGGCCCTGCCGATGGGCAAGCCGGTTGTGATCACCGGCGCGGTGCCGGTCGCGAAGGGCGCGATGGCGTCCGCGGGACGCGCGCTGTTCGCCGAGGTGGCGTTGGTGAACGGTTCGGCCGGGCTGGTGATGGGTGTCGGCGGCAGGCTCGCTGTGGTCCTCGCGTTCACGTTCGCCGACGGTGTGATCGCCGAGATCGACGTGATCGGAGACCGGGACCGGCTGCAGGCCGTGGATCTCTCGATGCTGTCCTAGAGATCAGACGTGTAGCGCTGGGGTTTGGTGGCCTTGGCGAGGTTGTCCACGCTGACCTTCAGCGGGATGTCTCCCATCAACGCCGTCAACGCGCGGGCGATCACGTCCGGATCAGGGGCGCCTGTCTCGTGCACCGACAACGACAGCGCGCCGTCCGAGCCCTGGTGCAGTTGCCACGCGACCAGGCCGAGCGGCGACAGGACATGGGTGATCTCAATGGAGTTGACCCACGAACCGCTCGTGCGCCGGAACTGGACCGGCGCACGGCCGTCCAAGCCGACCAGGACGGGGCCATAACGCCAGTCCAGTGCGGCGTGGTCGCCGGTCCGGTAGCGCAGCAATGGCAGCAGCGGATTCTCGCCGCACGTCACGGTGACCTCGCCGACCACACCGGGCTCGCACCGCCTGCCGTGCTCGTCGAGGATCTCCACGTACAGCCTGCGCGGCAGGATCCGGTGCACGTCGTGGTCGCGCCACGCGATCAGCCCGGCCTCGGTGATCCCGTACAGGTCGACCACCGGGCAGCCGAACCGCCGCTCCAGTCGCCGCCGCAGCGTGTCGCCCAACGCCATCGCGCCGCTGATGACCGCTTTCGGCCTGTGCCTGAGCGGCAGTTCCGCCAGTGCCGCCAACGAGATCGGGTTTCCCGTGTACACCTCGGGTTCGCAACTGTCCAGGAAGGACACCCGGTCGTCCTGGGCGCGCCAGCCGGACGGGTCGAGGTTGATCTTCAGGATCCCGGCGCCGTCGAGGTAGCCGGACACCGACGCGAACTGGTAGGCGACCGGCTGGGCGTAGACGTTCACCAGCGACACCCGCGTGGCGCCACCGGTGATCGCGACTCCGTGCCTGCCCAGCACGTACTCGATCACCGGCAGGTCGAGCGCGGTGAATTGCGGGCTCATCGGCACGGTCGCGGCCGGGCCGCGTGAGCCGGATGTCCGGTACACGATCAGGTCGGACAGGTCGGCGTCGTCCGGAACACATTCGAAAGCCCGGGACAACAGGTCGATCCGGTCGGTCAGTGGCACGTCGGTGAACTGCTCGGGCCTGGTGCACCCGCGGTAGCGCGGCACGGTCCGGTATACGCGCTCGGCCAGCTCGTGCACCCACGGCGGCTCCTGCGTGGACGTCCAGCCGTGCTGGCCGTCACGCAGGGTGTCCTGATAGGACTTCAGGCTGGCCACTGCCTCGGTGGTCAGCCGGTCGCCGCAGGCGTGGTTGTACAGCGGGGCCGACGGATGCGCGCGCAGCCTGGTCAGCATCGCACGGTCGTGCTCGGCCAGCGACGGCCAGCGCTCCGCGTCGGTCAACGCGGTCGCAGCCATCGGAACGTAGTCCGGCACGGGATAGTCGTCACGCATGATCACACCTGGCTGTACCGGGCGGCCGCCTCGCGGGCCCGTTCCGCTTCCATCGCCCTGCGCACCGCCGCGGCCCGCTGCTCGGCGGCCTTGGTCGCCGAGAGCACCTCGTACCGGCGCACACTGTCCACTGTAGTCAAACGGTCGGCCGCCTGCTCGGCCGTCTCGCCCTCCGGCATCACCGCGAACGCCAGCATCGCCAGCCTCGCCAGTTCCTCACGGCGGTCCGGATCGCTCACGAACCGCCTCGGCTCAACCAACTCCGCCAGCTTCGGCAGACTCTCGGACAGGAAGCCGAGTACCTGCTCGTGCTGCGTCACCTCGCGGAACGGCTCGTCGGCCAGCAGCCAGCAGCTGATCAGCACGAGTTCGCGCCACCGCGGGTCCATGTCGAGGAAAGGCCGTGCTGTGTCGGCGTTCAGGCCCTCGCGGCCCGCGGCGCGCAGGACGTCGGAGATCACCGCGGGGGCGAAGGTGGCCTCGCTGGTGAAGTCGGTCGGCGTCTCGGCGAGCCGCCGGGTGAGCCGGGACAGGGCGATCACACGCTGCTCCGTTCGTACTGGGCGCGGCTGAAGGCGGCGGCGAAGTCGACGAGGTCCTGCCACTGGGACACCCGGTGCAGGTCCCAGCCCGGGGTGATCTCGCGGATCTTGGCCTCCCAGTCGCCGAACAGGTTGAGCACCAGCGTGCCGCCCGCGTCCGCAGCGGTCAGCGCGCGGGCGGCGATCTCACTGCCCGGCCTGCCGAACTCGTCGTTGAGCCGGACCATGGTGTCCACGCCCTCGTCGGAGATGACCACGATGTGCGTCGGCCCGGCGCGGTCCTGCTCCAGGTAGGTCCTGCGCAGCATGTGCAGCGGAAACGCCGTGCCACCACCGAAATACCCGGTCAGGACGTGCATGATGGCGTCCTCGTCGCGGACGAAGCCGTCCGTGGTGAGGAACTGCTTGGCACCGGACCACAGCGTGGCCTGGACCCGCGCGCCGACCCGCAGCGCCGACAACGCCAGGATCGCGCCCGCCAGCGTCAGGTAGGACACGTTCCGGCGCGGGTCGGGCATCGAGCCGGACGAGTCGACGTAGAGGTCCAGATCGACCGGGCGCCGGGAGGAGTCCGTGCCCTCGGTCGTGCCGAGCGCTGTTTGCACCGTGGTGATCCCCGGGACCACCACGGGCGAGCGGGTCGCGGTGGCGAGCCAGTCGACCGCTTCGAGCGGCTCACCGATATCCCACGCGGTGTGTCCCTCCGGCAGCGGCTCGACCGAGATCGGCTGGGTACGCACCGGAAACCGGACCAGGTGCGGCGCGGCGCGCTCCCGGTAGTAGCGGGCGGCGGCGGTCTCGTCGGAGATCTTGAGGCCGAGCTGGCGCAGGATCTGGCCGTACTCGAACGGTTCCCGGAACTGGCCCTCCCCGTGTGGTTGTGGCTCGTCGGCGGGCGCTTCCTGTGGCGCGAACTCGTTCACCTGCGGGTCGAGCGCGGGATGCACGATCGGCTCGCCGTCCGCGGCGGTCAGGCCGGGGATGTGGGTGTCGTCGCCGACCACCCCGACACACACGCGCCCTCGGGTGCCCGCCAACGCGTCCTCTGTGGACCCTTCGGCCAGGTAGCGGAAGCACAGCGCGGCGAACCCGCCCGCACCGCGCAGCCAGTCGGTCGCGTACACCCGGACCAGCCGGGCACACAGCTGCGCGTCGCCTTCGATGTCCGCGGTGATCACGCCCCTGGTCAGCGTTCCCGATGTCAGCGACCAGAGGATTTCGTACGCGCGCATGTAGAACGTCCACAGCGTGCTCGGTTCCGGTGTGGTGATCCGCTCGTAGACCTCGGCCATCCGCAGACCGCGGCTGCGCTGGAGCCGGTCGTTGATCAGCATGTCCGCGTAGAGGTTGGCCACCAGCGGCGCGGCCTGTTCGAAGCCGGGGACGCCCCGCCGGACGCGGGCCAGCAGCCGGGCGTTGTCGGCCAGGTCGGCGGGACACAGCACGTGGTGGCCGATCTCGTGCGCCATCACCTCGACCGGCAGGTCTTCCAGTCCCAGGTCGGCGACGGCCCGCATGTCCAGCACGACCGTGCGGTCGTCCAGCCGGAACATCGCGAAGCTGCCGGTCAGCCCGGCCCGCTTGGCGTCCGATGTGGACTCGCAGTAGTCGGGGGCGTGCACGTTGGTGAACCGGCCCCACGCTCGCAGCGCGTCCGGCCACCGCTCGTGCCAGTTCACGCGTCCGCCACGAAGATGATCGAATGGGTCCACGGTGTCGTGACCGCCAGCGTGTTCGACCACGATGCCCAGCTGGAGGCGCCCGCGAGCTCCGGCAGCGTGACCGACTTTCCGTTCGAGGTGACGACACCGTTGTCGGACAGCGTGAGCGTCGGCTGCTGGTGCTGCGGCCGGGCGTTCGGGGCCCGGCGGAGCGCGCCACCGAAGCGGTCTGCGTGCACCCGCCAGGTCTGCTCGCCGTCCGTGGCGTGCAACCGGCCCTGGCTGAGGAACACGGTCGGCGGCCGGGTGAACGTGCCACCGAAACCGCGGAACCTGCCCACCCTGCGGACAGTCCGCAGGCCCCTGGCGTTGCGAGAACCCCACGGATGGGATCGCAGTTCGTCCGCGTCGGACCCCACGGTGAGGGCCCGCAGTACGAGAGGGTCGAGCCGGTCGGCCACGTCGAGTGCCGCGTCCCGCAAGTGGGCCAGCCCGCAGACCCACGCCGCCACGGCGCCCAGGTCCAACAGGGACTCCACGGTCTCCAGTCGCTCACCCAGGTAACGCATCTTGGTCACCCAGTCGACCGCCGAGGCGTCCGGTTCGGACTCCAGGTGGTGCACGGCGTTGGCCAGCGCGACGGAAACCCGTTGCGCTGCCATCGCGACGAACCTCGCCTGGTCGAGCAGGACCCGGTGCACCAGCCACGGCATCCGGCCGTTGGTGGCGAACGACAGGTCCATCAGTGCGTCCGTGACCTCGATCGGATCGCCACCGGCGGCGTTCACGATCGGGCTGACGAATTCCGCCAGGTGCTTGAGGAAAGCGTTTGCGTCCAGGGTCTTCGACCGGTGCCGGGCCAGCCGGAACCGGGCGTTGTACCGGTCCCTGTCGGCCGCCAACGCCTTGTGGAAGGGAGTCAGTTCTTCCATCGGAGCCATGACCGGTAGTTCACGTAACGCTGGTGCAGGTACTTCAACGCGAGCGCGTCGTCGTAGACATGGCCGTAGAGCTTGCGGTCGCGGCTCCACTCGGCCAGCAGCGACTCGATCCTGCCGAGTCGGCGCTCCACCTCGGCCTCGCCGACCTCGTCGAGGCCGAGCTCGAACTCCGCGAGCAGATCACCGACCGGGTCGTCGACGTCCAGGTCGAGCCGGTCGTACTCGGCGCACGCCCGCGCGAACAGCGACCGGATCCAGCTGACCCGATCGGTCCGATATGGACGCTGCGCGGGCTCGTCGAACGCGGGCGACTGGTCGTTCGGCTTGAGCTTGTCGTGCAGCACGAACGGCAGCACAGCGGCCAAGTCGTCCAGACCGACCTCGGGACGGCCACGGAAGTACGCCAACGCCTTGGCGTAGGTCAGCACGCTCTGCAACGACCGCACCGACAAGCCGCTGAGCGTCTGGGCGCCGAGGTCGGCGAGGCGGTCGCGGCCGGTCTCGCTCGCGGACAGCAGGTGCACGTCCACCCCGGCCAGGTTCGCGGTGTCCTTGGTGCGGTACTCGAACTGCTCACCGGCGGGTTCGAGCAGTTCGAACTGGGCGGCGAAGAACTCCAGCCTGCGCCGGACCTCCCTGGTCAGCGGCACCCGCAGGATCTCCGTGTGCATCCGGTCGTGCTCGGCCTCGGTGAACACGATCTCCGGCGGCACGACCTCCTCCGGCCGCAGCCGCTGCTCGACCCGCTCCTGCAACTCGCCGAGGAACCGCGAGTTGAACGCCAGCGCGTGCACCACGACGTCGATCCGGTCCTTGAGCGCCTCGATGACCTGGTAGGTCCCGCCGCCGCTGTCGTCGTTGGCGGTCAGGTACCACGCCGAGTCGGCCGACTCGTAGATCTGGTCGAACACCTCGGCGTACCCGTCGGACATCAACGTCAGCAGCGCCGACTGGGTGCGGGTGGGGATCCGGTTGTACTCGTCGACGATCTTGACCCGCATACCGAGCCAGGTCCGCCAGGCGACGTCGATGTCCGCCAGCCGCTCGGCCTTGATCAGGTCACCGGGCAGGGGAGTACCGAGCATGTCGGAGATCGTCAGCTGCGGGTGGCCGTGCTGCATCGCCCTGCGCACGTCCCGCAGCGGATACCCGGCGAGCACACCCATCAGGATCGCGCTGGCTGTCTTGCCCCGCCCCGGCCCACCGACAAGCAGGCACCGGCGGCGCGTGGCGAAGGTGAGCAGCGGGACGAGCACGAAACTGGAGTAGCTCTGTCCGCTCGGCAGCGACAACCGTGCCTTGGTGTCGCCGAGGTGGAAGCTCGCGCCGGGGCCCTCGGCGAACTCGAGGTCGTAGTGCGGGCTGATGATCGCGTGGTTGACGATCCAGAAGTAGGCCTTGCGCAGTTTCTCGTCCAGGGACACGTCAGCCGCGCTGCCGAGGCTCAACGGAGTCTCGTACAGCGCGGCGACGTCGAACTCGTCCTGCGGCGGTGCGGTTCCCGGCAACGTCGGCGACTGCGACACATGCCGGTATGTCTGGCTCACCCGCACATAATGCCTGGTGAGCTCAGCTCGTGATGTCCTTTCGGGTGAACTTGCGCATGGCGAGGAAGCCGAAGAACGCCGCGAAACACACTGCGGAGAACGCGCCCCGCGTCATCTCCGACCAGTCGATGTCGGTGGAGATCAGGTCGGACCAGGCGAACGCGTAGTGCGTCGGAAGGTAGTTGCGCAAACCCTCCAAAGCGGTGATCTGGTCAAGGATCTGCGAGACGATCGCGACCAGCACCGTGCCGCCGACCGCGCCCAGCGGGGCGTCGGTGGACACCGAGAGGAACATCGCCAGCGCGGCCACCCACAGCAGGTTGATCGCGATGTAGATGGTCGCCGCGTAGATGGCCGTCACGCCGTCACCGAACGACACCGCGTCGCCCGTCGGGCTGACCGCCTCGCCCGCGCCGTACCAGATGATGCCGATCAGCAGCGACACCGTCGGCAACAACAGCAACGCGAACAGCGACAGGATCCCCGACGAGATCGCCTTCTGCCTGATCAGCCGATGCCGGGGAATCGGCATCGACAGCAGGTACTTCAGACTCGACCACGACGCCTCGCTCGCGATCGTGTCCCCGAAGAAGATCGCCACGATCATCGGCAGCAGGAACGTGCCGGACACGAACAACGCGAACACCACGAAGTTCGGCGCGCTGGCCACCGCGAGGTCGACGAACGTGCCCTGCCTGCGGTTCGGGTTGGACTGTCCGATCTGGAACGCGATCACCAGCACGATCGGCAGCAGCACCAGCAGTCCCAGCATCAGCTGGGTCCGGCGCCTGCGCAGCTGCCTGGCCAGCTCCACCCGGATCCTGAGAGTGCGGCCCGCCTTGTATCCGACCACCGAGCCGTCCGACTGCACCTTCAGGTGCTCGTGAGAGGCCGCTTCCTCCATCGCACCGATGGCCGTGGGGTCGGTATGGACATTGTTGGTACTCATGCCCTTGTCCCTCCAATCAGCCGTTCAGGCGATGTCGAACTGATGGAACCTTCGTCGAATCCGGTTGTCCACAACCCGCCGGTAGCCCTTTGACCAGGGGCTATTGCCGATAGACTGGAGCAGGGACGCCCCCCGGGTTGGGTGGGGGACTGTCTTGTGAGGTAGGGGGTGTGGCTTCGGCCGTATGCGAGCGCAGGGGTGTGCGAGCGCAGTGGTGTGCGGCGTGCGCGTGAGCGCGGGAATGTGTGGCTTGCGCGCCAGCGCAGGGGTGTGGTTCGTGGGGTGTCCCTCCCGTATGGCCTGGGCGAAGCCAACCACTGGCTGTCAGGAGGTCGGCCTACGGGACTGGCGTGCCCAGCGCAGGCCCTACCGACCTCTTGACAGCCTGTGGTTCCCTTGGGCAGGCCATACGGGAGGGGCGCCCCGCGCCCCCGCCAGACCCAGGAAGTCACGTGGGCCAAGCGAACCGGCGCGAGAAACCAAGTGTTTGTTGTGTCCCCTCTTGGCGGCCTGCCCGCCGGCGAGGCATCTCTTTTCTTTCCCCCGGCTGACACGTGAGTGCGGCCATCTCGTGGCTGCCACCGCTGCTGCCCCGTTGCTGCTACCGCCGTGTGTGTGCCGCCGTCGCGTGTCTGCCGCCGACATGTGTCTGCCGCTGTTGCGGGGCTGGCGCTATCGCCGGAGGGCCGCCTTGGGGACGAGCCTGTGCTGCCCGCCGTGTCGGGCTTGTTCCCGACACTCGAGTTCGCTCGTGGCCTGAACAGCATGTCCTCGCCGGACGGCAGGCCTCCAAGAGGGAAACCAACCATTCCCGCCCACCCGGTTGGCTCTGCCCACGTGATTTCCCGGGTCCAGTGAGGGCGTGGTCGGTCCCCTCCCGTATGACCTGCCGGAGGAAACCACGACGTGCCGGGAGGTCGGTACCGCCTCACGCTGCGCACGCCAGTTTCGTAGGCCGACCTCCCGACACGCCGTGGTATGGCTTCGCCCAGGCCATACGGGAGGAAACCAACCACGAACCCCACCCATGCGCTTTCGCGCGCGGCGTTTTCGCTGGTTGACTTTGATGGAGCTCTTCCTGGTTGGGTCAGGGACTTTGTTGGGGAGGGTTTCATGCTTTGTTGTCTCCGACCAGTTCCAGGAACGCGTCCTCCAGGCGTCGGCGTGGACCGGCCTGCTCGACTGCTACGCCCGCTGCGACCAGCGCGCCGAGTGCCTTCGAGCGTGGCGTGCCGTCCAGGTTGGCGTGCACCTGCTTGCCGTCGATCTCGACGCCGGTGACGCCGACCAGTTCACCGAGGATTGATGCCGCCTGGTCTGGCAGGTCGACGCGGAACGTCGCCTCGCCGCCGACCGCCGCGATGTCCGCGACCTCGCCCGCGGCGACGAGCTTGCCGCGGTGCATCACGACCACGTGCGTGCACGCCTGCTCCACCTCGGCCAGCAGGTGGCTGGAGACCAGCACTGTGCGGCCGGTTGCGGCGTAGCGCTTGAGCACCTCGCGCATTTGGTGGATCTGGGGCGGGTCGAGTCCGTTGGTCGGTTCGTCGAGTACGAGCATGTCCGGGAGGCCGAGCATGGCTTGGGCTATCGCCAGTCGTTGGCGCATGCCCTGGCTGTAGGTGCGGACCTTGCGGCGCACCGCGTGGCCGAGTCCGGCTATCTCGATCGCCTCGTCGAAGTGCGCGTGCTCGCTGGGGCGGCCGGTCGCCTCCCAGTAGAGCCTCAGGTTCGCCTCGCCGGACAGGTGTGGCAGGAAGCCTGAGCCTTCTACAAAGGACCCGATGCGGGACAGCACTGGCGCGCCGGAGTGCACCTTGTGCCCGAACACTCTGATTGAGCCCTCGGTCGGCTGGATGAGCCCCATCAGCATCCGCAGCGACGTCGTCTTTCCCGCGCCGTTGGGCCCGAGCAGGCCCAGCACCTGGCCTTTCTCCACACGGAAGGACAACCCGTCGACGGCCTTCAGTCCGCCGGGATACTCCTTGGCCAGGTTCTCGATCACCAGTGGCACGTCCACCAGTTCGGGGTCGAGGTCATCGGCGCGGCGACGGCGGATCGCGGCGACGATCGCCACCACGATGACCAGTCCGAGCACGACACCGATGCCGATGAGCGCGAACATCGGCGGTGTCTGCGTGGACCGCGTGCCCGGCACGACCGGCACCTGCAGCGCGGTGTCCGTCAGCGAGACGGTGACAGCGGACGGTTGGGACGGCACCGCGTACGCCTGGTCGGTCGTGGTGACCGCGACCTCGATCCGGTGCTCGGACTCGATCGGACGCACGATGCCCGGCAGTGTCACAGTGATGTCCGCGGGCAGTTGCGTGACCCGCAGTGGGGACACTGCGGACGCGGGCAGCGTCCGTGTTCCGTCCCCGGCGACGTCGTAGAGCTTCGCGAACAGCACCACGCCGTCGGCGGGCACCGGTACACCGGGCACCGGCTCGACGCGCAGCCGGACCGTGGACGACCCGCTGATCAGCAGCTGGCCGGTCAGCGGGTCACTGCGCCACCTGGCCACCTGGCCCGGCATGTCCACCGCGAGCCTGCTGGCCAGCCGGGACGATCCGGCCACCACCGACCCGAGCCCCGGCATGCTGGTGATCGACCCGGGGTTGCCGCCAGGCGGGTTCACCACCGTCTGCGCCTGCCCGGCCAACGTGATCGGACGGCGTTCGGTCGCCGTGTCGGTCAGGCCGGGATACCCCGATGTGGTGATGGTCCGGACGCTGGGCGCGCCCTGTGCCCTGATCGCGCCCTGCACGGCGTACTCGAATTTCGTGCCGGGGTCGGCGCCCCGGCCACGCAGGTGGAAGTCGAACCAGTCGGCGATCTCCGAGCGCAGGCTCGGGCCCGGCTTGCCGCCGTCGTGCCCGCCCGCGTACCAGACCATCTTGACCTTGCCGCCCGCCGCGGCGATCTGCCGTGCGGTCGCGTCGGACTGGTCGAGGCCGAAGAGGGTGTCCTGCTCTCCCTGCACGATCATGGTCGGCTGGGTGATCTTGTCGGTCACCGACACCGGCGAGACCGATCGCAGCAGGTCCACAGTGGCCTGGCTGGCCCTGCCGGTGGTGGCCAGCTCGGTGTACGCCGCGCATACCTGCGGGGTGAACCGGCCACACGGACCTGGCTGCGGCGCTTGGCCGCGCCCGCCCTGGCCGGGTCCGCCCGGGGCCGCGCCACCTTGGGATGCGCCACCGGCGGCCGCAGCGGCTGGGTCCTGTGCGGCCAGCTGGTTGCTGTTGTCGTCGCCGCCCGGCTCGGTGGCCTCGACGTTCGGGTTGGCGAACCCAGCGCCACCCATGCCTGCGGCGAAGAACACCCCAGCCCACGACCGTTTGAACACGCCCTGCGCGGCGAAAGCGTTTGCCGACGGGGTGTTCGGCAGCGGGTTCGTCGTCGCCGAGTTCGGGATCAACGCCTGGCCGAGGTCGTTGTATGTGATCACGGGCGCCAGCGCGTCGATGCGCTTGTCATACCCCGCGGCCAGCAGGGAGATCGCGCCGCCGTAGGAACCGCCGGTGATGCCGACCTTCGGATCGGCACCGTCCTTTTGCACCTCCGGGCGCTTGGCCAGCTCGTCGATCAGCCTGCTGACGTCGGCGACCTCGGCGTCCGGCGAGTTCAGCGCGATCTGACCGGTGCTGCGACCGAAACCGCGGGCCGACCACGCCAGCGCGACGAAACCTCGTTGGGCGAGCTCGCGGGCGTCGCTGTCGACGCTCTCCTTGCTTCCGCCGAATCCGTGCGCGACCAGCACGGCAGGCGCGGGTGTCTGTTCAGGTAGGTAGAGCGTGGTGTCGAGCTGGGCATCGCCACTGGAGACCGTTCGGTTCTCGGTGGCGATCGTGGGTCCGTCGGACCCGCTGTTGACCCAGATCAGAACTCCTGCCGCGACGATCACGGCGGCCAGCGTGAGCGCCAGCCAGCGGAGGCGGGTCTTGGACATTCGGGGCACTTGCGAACCGTATGGGAGCTTTGCTGAGAACTTGCTGTGGGTGACCAACCGGCTGCCGACACAAGGGCCGAACGGGCGGATGTGACCAAGAACAACAACCGGATGGGGGACTCCGCCTGGCGCTCCGGCGAGCCGATAGGGACAATAAGGGCTGCAGTGGAGGGGAGTATTCCTTCGCGGCGGTGTCGTCAACACGGATCTCGACCGCTGGACCAGTGGTAATGAGCCCGGCGCCGTCGGTCTGTGCGCGAGAGTCGCACTGGCGGAAGAGACCTCCGGTGGACGGCAATGCCCGCCTGACCGGAGGTGACCCATGAGTGTTCCCGTGTGGTTGTGGATCGCGACGATCGCAGGACTACTGATCCTGTTGGCGATCGATCTGGTGATCGTGGACCGCAAACCACATGAGGTGACCATCGGTGAGGCAGCGCGGTGGGTGACGTTCTACGTGGCCTGTGCCGTCGTTTTCGGACTCGGCCTCTGGTACTTCGCCGGTGGGCAGCCCGCGGGTGAGTTCTTCGCCGGGTACATCACCGAGTACTCGTTGTCGGTCGACAACCTGTTCGTGTTCCTGGTGGTGATGGGCGCGTTCAAGGTGCCCGCGATCCACCAGCACAAGGTGCTGCTGATCGGGATACTGCTGGCGCTGGCCATGCGCAGCGTCTTCATCCTGCTGGGTGCCGCGGTCATCGCGGAGTTCAGCTGGGTGTTCTACCTGTTCGGCGCGTTCCTCATCTACACCGCGTACACCTTCCTCAAGTCGAACCACGACGACGACGAAGACGAGTACAAGGAGAACGGCGTCACGAAGCTGGCGCGCAAGTTCCTCCCGGTCACCGACGACTACCACGGCGCCAAGTCGTTCGTGAAGGTCGCGGGCAAGCGCATGGTCACGCCGATGTTCATCGTGATGATCGCGATCGGCACGGCCGACCTGCTGTTCGCGGTCGACTCGATCCCGGCCATCTTCGGGCTGACCAAGGAGCCGTTCCTGGTCTTCGCGGCCAACGCGTTCGCGCTGATGGGGCTGCGCCAGCTGTACTTCCTGCTCGGCGGGCTGCTCAACAAGCTGGTGTACCTGCAGATCGGCCTCGCGGCCATCCTCGCGTTCATCGGTGTGAAGCTCGTGCTGGAGGCGCTGCACACCAACGAACTGCCGTTCATCAACGGCGGCGAGCCGCTGAACGTCTGGGTGCCGAACATCGCGGTGTCGCTCAGCGTCATCGTCGGCGTACTGGCGATCACCACGGTCGCGAGCCTGCTCAAGACGCGGCGGGACAAGGCCAAGGAGTCAGGCGGGAAGTCGGTTACGACGTCCAGCTGAGCCCTTCCTTCGAAGGTCGTAAGCCTCGCTAAGTATCGGGTAGCGTCGAATCGTGCGCCCTGAAGACATCGAGCTGCTCGCGACGACCGATTCGATCAGCCTTCGGGGTGAGTTACTGCTGGTTGCGGTGACTCACCCCGATTTGGCGACCAACACCTACCGCGGCGGGCTGTACCGCGTGGCGGTCGACGGGTCGGGCGTCACGCCGTGGTCGCGTGGATTCCACGACTACGACCCGGTGATCTCGCCGGACGGCAAGTGGGTCGCGTTCCTGCGCAGGACCTCGGCAGAGAACCGCCCCCAGCTCTACGTCCAGCCCGCCGACGGCGGCGACGCCTACGCGCTGACCGACCTCCGGCTCGGTGCGCAGTCACCGGTGTGGTCACCTGACTCGACCAGGATCGCCTTCATCTCCCGTGTGCCGGACGAAGGCCGCTACGAGCAGGGCGGCAAGCCGAACAGCGAGTCGTTCCGTCGGATCACCAGGATGGACTACCGGTGGGACGACATCGGGTTCGTGTTCGACCGTCGTCCTCGGCTGTTCGTCACCGACCTCGCCGGTGAGCACACCGTCCTGACCGACGGCTCCCACGACGTCGGCACGCCCGCGTGGACTCCGGACGGCACCCACCTGATCTTCTCCGGCCCGGCCGACAGGGGCGTTCGGGAGACACACCGCGAGAGCCTCTACGCCGTGCCGGTCGCCGGTGGCACGCCGTTCGTCCTGGTCGACGCGGTCGGCGAGGCGCACAATCCGGTCGTCGGCGATGGCGTCGTGGCGTACATCGGCCGCCGGTTCGACGACGAGTTCGCCGTCTCGATCAACACCAGTCTCTGGGTCGCGCCACTGGACTTCAGCGAGCCGCAGACCCCGCGCATGCTCACCGACCAGGAGACGGTGTGCTGCGAGGACGGGATCAGCCCGCAGTTGCTGGGATCGTCGGTGGTGTTCGTCGCGCTCAACCGCGGTGCCTCCGAGTTGCGCCAGGTCGCGCTGTCCGCGTCGGAGGTGCCGCTCGCCGAGACCACGTTGCTGGCCGGGGCCAAGAGCAAGGTCAAGAACTTCTCCGTCGACAACGGGCGGTTCGCCGCCACGGTGTCCACTCCGGACAGCGTTGGGCAGGTCGTGCTCGGGGACAAGGTGATCGCGGACGTCTCCGAGCCGCTGCGCGCCAGCGGCCTGCGTGAGATGCGGGAGATCACCGGCCAGTCACCCGACGGCTACGAGTCCCACGGCTGGGTCATGCTGCCGCCGGGGCCGGGGCCGCACCCGGTGCTGCTCGTCGTGCACGGTGGTCCGTTCTCCTACCACGGCTGGGGACTGTTCGACGAAGCCCAGATCTACGCCTCGGCCGGATATCTCGTCGTGCTGCCGAACCCGCGCGGATCGGCGGGCTACGGCCAGGCGCACGGCCAGGCGATCGTGCAAGCCTTCGGCACGGTCGACGTGGACGACGTGCTGTCCCTGCTGGACGCCGCGACGGCGCTGCCGGAGGCCGACGAGTCCCGCGTCGGTGTGATGGGCGGGTCGTACGGCGGCTTCATGACCAGCTGGCTGGCCGCCCACCACGGTCAGCGTTTCGTGGCCGCGTGGAGTGAACGTGCTGTCAACGCGTGGGATTCGTTCATCGGCAGCTCCGACTGCGGCTACTCGTTCACCGACCTGTACGTCGGCGCGGACCTGGAGAAGCAGATCAAGACAAGTCCGCTGACGTACGCCGACCAGATCAGGATCCCGTTCGCGGTGGTGCACTCCGAGCACGACTGGCGGTGCCCGATGGAACAGGGCCAGCGGATGTTCGTCGCGTTGCGCAAACGCGGCGCCGACGTCGAGTTCCTGCTGTTCCCCGGCGAAGGGCACGAACTGTCCCGTTCGGGCACGCCACGACATCGCCGGGAACGCTTCGACGCCCTGCTCGAATGGTGGTCGCGACACCTGGGCTGAACCTCAGCTGAGCAGCGTGTAGTTCAGCTCTTCGCAGATCCGGCCGAGCGGCAGGTCGAGGCCGGGGTGGTCGAGCGGCAGGAGCATGTCGGGCGCCGGTGGGATCGCGGTGCCCGACGGCGGGTCGAACAGGCAGATCGCCGGCTCGCCACCGTCCATCGAGGAGCGGTACCAGACGCCGTCGAGTTCGGGGTGGGCCGCCCTGATCGCCCGCGCCCACGCCTGGGTGAGCGCCTTCGCGCCGCTGGAGAGCTCCTGCGAGGCACCGGCGCGGGTCGGCCACAGGCCGGAGAGGTCGAGCAGGCGCAGCGTGCGCTGCGGGCGGAACACCACGAGGTGCGGCCGACGGGTCGACCTGTCCACTATGGATGTGGACTGGAACACCTCGGCGAGGCTGGTGCGCACCGAGAGGCCGAAGTACAGCACTCCGTTGCCGGGGCTGTCCGCGGCTCGGCCCTCGGGGCCGAGCGGGTGCGGGTCGAACCGGCCATGCGGAAGCGGGCCGGTGTAGCGGAAGGAGTTCCACCGCTGACGGTGCGCGCCGCCCGCTGCGAAGATCCGGACAAGGCGGGTGCCGCTGTGCACCGCCACGATGTCCTCGTCCACTCGCAGCAGCGACCTGAGCGCAGCCGGAGTCGGTGGCTGGGGGAGCCGAGCCATGCGTGTCTGTTCGTCAGCCTGTCAGGTTGTTCCTGCCGTCACGCCGGGGTTCCGAGGACGGCTGCCAGTGCGGCAACCCTATCGGGATCACCGCCCGCGAGCAGCCACTGGCGTGGCGTCCCCGGCTCGCCGCTGATCAGGAGGTCCTCCTGCGGGGTGGTCATGAACGCCGCGACCACGAGCGGCGGCTGGTCGATGGGCAGTGCGGCCAGGACGGTCTCCAGGCCCGGCAGCACGCCGGAACCGGTGAACTGCCACGCGGGCAGCCGCCAGCCGCCACGGTCCTTCCAGCCGACCAGCCTGCCCGCCGCGAGGCGGTGCCGGATGCGGCTGGTGTCGACGCCGATGGTGGTGGCCGCGTCGGACACCGTCAGCGCGGAATCCCGCAGCACAGCCTGGGCGGCGACGGCACGCGCACGCGAATCGACCTCGTCGGGGCGGCGCGGGCGCAGGTCCAGGCCCACTTCGGTGAGAGTCTCGCGCTGGTCGGCTGAGAAATACTCAGCCGGGTTCGGGTTGGGTGGAGACAACCGCCTGGCCGCGTCCTCGACAAGGCCGAGGAACTCGCCTGGGGTGACCCGCAACCCTGCTTTGGCCAATACCGTCTCCAGCGCGATGCTCATGCGCCTAGACTAGCGCGGATGTGCGGGTTCGTGCGCCTTTGTGAAGAAATTCACGAAGATGGATACAAATCGCACATACTCAAACACGGTGCGTGCGGTTCCACCCACTATGCCGCCCGAACGGGCCCATGTCGAGAGGCAGCAGCAATGCTGATCAGGCAGAACGTCCTCGCGCTGATCCGCGCGGGCGAGGTCACGCTGGCGTTCCGGCGGTGGCGCAGGCCGACGGTGAAGGCGGGCGGGACGCTGAAGACCGCCGTCGGCGTGCTCGCGATCGACTCCGTCGAGCCGGTCCCGCTACGCAGGATCACCGCCAAGGACGCCCGGTTGGCGGGATACAAGACTCTCGCCGAGCTGACATCGTTTCTCACGGGCCGTGACGGCGACGTGTACCGGGTGTCGTTGCGGTACGTCGGCGACGACCCACGAGTGTCCTTGCGCGAGTCGCTGCCGCCGCCGGAGGAGATCGCGCAGATCCGCTCGGCGCTACGCCGGATGGACGAACGGAGCAAACGCGGACCGTGGACGTTCACCGTGCTCGCGCTGATCGCCGCGCGGCCGGGCGTGCGAGCACCTGACCTCGCCGCGGAACTGGGCCGGGAGACGCTCGCGTTCAAAGCGGACGTTCGGAAGTTGAAGGAACTCGGGCTCACCGAAAGCCTGGAAGTCGGATACCGGTTGTCTCCGCGCGGCCAGGCTGTGGTGGGCGAGCAACCCACTGCGTGATCGTTCGGTCGGCGCTTGACACGTTCGAGTGGTCACCCTAGCGTCTCGGGTAATCGTTTACTCGGCCTCGTGGCGGGGTGTGGATGGACAACGGTGTCGCATCACTGGTGGGGCTGGTTCGGATCAGCAAGTCCTACGGCGGGGTCAGGGCTTGCCGCGACGTGGATCTCACGGTCCGGGCCGGCGAAGTGCACGCGCTGCTCGGCGAGAACGGCGCGGGCAAGTCGACGCTGATGCGTGTGCTGTCGGGGGATCTGACCGACTACACGGGAACGGTCACCGTGGACGGCGATCCGGTCCGCTTCCACGGTCCCGCCGACGCGCAGCGCGCCGGAATCGCCATGATCCACCAGGAACTCGACCTCGTGCCGGGCCTGTCGGTCGCCGAGAACATCTTCCTCGGCAGGGAACCGCGGACCCGCCTCGGCACGCTCGACCGGCGCGCGATGCTCCGCGAGACCGGAAACCTGTTGCGCCGCACCGGAATCGACCTCGACCCCCGGCGGCACGTCGGCGAGCTGCGGACCGGTGAGCAGCAGCTGGTGAGCATCGCGAAGGCGTTGTCGCTCGACGCCAGGGTGCTGATCATGGACGAGCCGACGTCCGCGCTGTCGTCGGCCGAAGTGGACCGGATGTTCACCGTGATCGGTGAGCTGCGCCGGTCCGGCGCGGGGATCGTCTACATCTCACACCGGATGGACGAGATCGGCCGGATCGCGGACCGGGCAACGGTCCTGCGCAACGGTTCTGTGGTCGCCGAGTTCGACGCCCGTGACATGACCGCCGACCAGGCCGCCGAGGCGATGATCGGCCGTCCGGTCCGCGCGATGTTCACCACCCACGAGACCGTCGCCTCCGGCGAGACACTGCTGGAGGTCCGTGATCTCGTGGTCCCCCGGTCACGGCCGGGCCGCCGCGACCCCGCCGGAATCAGCCTCACGGTCCGCCGCGGCGAGATCGTCGGTCTGGCGGGCCTGCTGGGGGCGGGCCGCACGGAGTTACTCGAGACCCTGTTCGGCGCGGGTGGGCGTTGGCAGGGATCGGTGGTGTTCAAGGGGAGTCCGCTGCGCCACCGCAGCCCGCGTGCGGCGATCCGCGCGGGCGTGGTCTACATGCCGGAGGACCGGCGGACGTCAGGGCTGACGCTCGACCATTCGGTGCTCGCCAACAGCGTGTTATCCATTGTGGACAGAATTGCCCGGCTCGGTGTGGTCTCCCGGCGCAGGGAAATGGCCGAGACCACGCGGATCGTGCGTGACCTGAGCGTGAAGCTCACCTCCGTGCGGCACCCGGTCTCCTCGTTGTCCGGCGGCAACCAGCAGAAGGTCGTGCTCGGCCGGATGCTGCTCACCGAGCCGGAGCTGTTGCTGTTGGACGAGCCGACGCGGGGCGTCGACGTCGGCGCCAAGGCCGAGATCTACCACCTGCTCGGCCAGGCTGCCCAGCGCGGGATGGGCGTGTTGCTCGCCTCGTCCGAACTGGCCGAACTGGTGGGCGTGTGCGACCGGGTGGTCGTGTTGCGCGGTGGCCGGACCGTCGCGGAACTGGCGACGGCACAGGCCGGTGAGGCCGAGTTGCTCGCGGCATCCATGGGGGAGGTCGTCACCTTATGACCACGACGGATTTCATCGAATCCCGCCGGGAGAGCGTGCTCTCCATGGTGTTCCGCTTCCAGAGTCTGTTCGGGCTCGTCGCGGTGTTCATCGCCGCGATCGTCTTCTCGCCGAGCCGCAACGGCGAACTGCTGTTCCTCACCAGCGACAACCTGTTCAACGTGGTGCGGGCGGTGTCGGAGATCGGGATCATCTCGGTCGGCATGACGTTCGTGATCCTGATCGGCGGCATCGACCTCTCGGTCGGCGCGATGCTCGGCCTGGCCGCTGCCGGGTCCGCGGTCCTGTTGGTGGAGAACGACTTCGGCCTCGTCCCTGCCGTGCTGGTGGTGCTGGCGGTCGGGCTCGGGTTCGGCCTGTTGCAGGGCGTCGCGTCGACCATGTTCAAGATCCAGGCCTTCATCGTCACACTGGCCGGACTGCAGATCGCGCGCGGACTCGCCCGGATCTGGTCAGGCGGGCAGGGCGTCGCGATCGCCTACGGCGACGGCCCAGGCGAGGCGCCTGTGGCGTTCTCCCTGCTGGGAGAGCGGACGTTCAACGGATTGGTGCCCATCCCGGCGCTGATCTTCGTCGTGGTGGCGGTGCTGGCGATCCTATTCCTGCGCGGCACGGCCTTCTCCCGGCACGTGTACGCCATCGGCGGCAACGAGAAAGCCGCTCGGCTGTCCGGTGTGCCCGTCACGCGGGTCAAGGTGGTCGTGTTCGGCATCTGCGGCCTGCTCGCCGCGCTGGCCGGGATCATCCACGCCGGTCAGCTCAACCAGGGCAGCCCCAACGACGGCCTTGGCTACGAACTCGACGCGATCGCGGCGGTGGTCGTCGGCGGGACGAGCCTGATGGGCGGCCGCGGCTCGGTCGTCGGGACGGTGGCGGGTGCGTTGCTGCTCGGCGTGCTCAACAACATCCTGGCGCTCAACGGCGTCGACCCGAACGTCCAGCTCCTGATCAAGGGGCTAGTGATCATCGCGGCGGCCGGCCTGCAAGGGCTCCGGCCGTCCAGCTGAGCAGAGAGGACCAGACATGCGTTTACTCCCGGTCCTGGGTGTGGCCGTGGCGCTCGGTTCCCTGGTGGCCTGCGGGACGACCAGCGAGAACCGGCCCGGCGGACCGACGTCGAACGCGTCGTGCAAGGGCGCGGACGGCAAGTACGTGATCGGCATGAGTCAGGCCAACGTGGCCGAGCCGTACCGGCAACGGATGGACGACGACATCCGCACGGCGGCGAAGGCGGTGAAGCAGTTCGATGTCCGCTTCACCGACGCACAGCAGGACAACTCCCGGCAGGTGTCCGACGTCGAGAACTACCTGACTCAGAAGATCGACCTGCTGATCATCAGCCCGAACGAGGCCAAACCGCTGACCGGCGTGGTGAAGAAGGCCCACGACAAGGGAATCCCGGTGATCGTGCTCGACCGCAAGGTGGAAGGCGACGCGTACACCACGTGGATCGGCGCGGACAACGTGGAGATCGGCCGTCAGGCGGGCAAGTACGTCGCCGAGCAACTGCTGCCCAACGGCGGCAAGCTCGCCGAGATCCGCGGCCTCGCGGGCTCGACACCTGCCAAGGAACGCGGCGACGGGTTCCGTGAGTCGATCAAGGGCCGCAACATCGAGATCGCCGTCAGCCAGGACGGCGACTGGCTGCGCGAGAAAGGCCAGGAGAAGGCCGACGCGATCCTCAAGTCCAACCCGGACGTCTCGGTGATCTACGCGCACAACGACCCGATGGCCGAGGGCGCGTACCTGGCCGCGCGCGCCGCGGGCAAGCAGGACTCGTTGAAGTTCATCGGGATCGACGGCCTGCCGATCCCCTCCGGTGGCCTCAAGGCCGTCGAGGCCGGGCGCCTCTCGGCGACGCTGATCTACCCGACGGCGGGCAAGGAAGCGGTCGAGGCGGCGAAGAAGATCCTGGTGGACTGCCAGCAGGTGCCGAAGACACAGACGTTGAAAACCCAACTGATCACCAAGGAAAACGCGGCACAGGTCTATGCGAAGGAGAACTCCGGCAACTGAACGCGGACCGCTGCGCGAGGGCAGCGGGCTGAACAACACCATATAGAGGAGGCGGGATGCGCTTCGGGTCCCTGCTCGCATCCACTGTAATCTCCGCCCTCATCCTCAGCACCGTGACCGGTGTCGCACAGGCGGCACCGCAGGTCACGAGCGCGACGGACAAGGGCCCGATCGGCTGGCAGGTCTACCGGCAGATGGACCAGCTGGCGGCGATGAGACCTGGCGCGGTGTCGCGGCAGTTCTCCAGTTTCGACCGGACAGGCGGCAACGACGACGGGTTCGGCGGAACCTACTCGTGTCTGCGCACCACACCGACCGGCTGCGTGATCGCCGAGCGGACCGGGTCCGGCCAGATCGACTCGATGTGGTTCACCCGCGACTTCGGCTCGATGGTCAACAACGGCCGGATCAAGGTCGAGTTGGACGGCCGGGTCGTGCTCGACGACCTGCTGCAGGAAGTCGTCAACGGAAAGCTCGGCGCGCCATGGGTGTGGCCGTTGGTGGGCAACGGCGAGGACACCTCCGGCGCCGGGGTGATCAAGGTCCCGATGCCGTACCGCGAGTCGATGCGGGTGACCATCCAGGCGAACCCGCTCTTCCACCACGTGAGCTACCGCGACTTCGCGGACGCGGACGGCGTGCCGACGTTCAACCCGGCCGACCAGGCACTCGACGTGATCACGAAGCTGCGTGCGTACGGAATCCGTGACCCCAAGGGCGGTTCGGCGGTCAAGGCACCCGTGGTCCACGGCGCGATCGCGCCGGGGAAGTCCAGGACCGCGGCCACGCTGGCCGGATCTGGCTGGCTGAGCCAACTGCGGGTGAAGATCCCGCAGATCGTGGCCAGTCCGCGGGTGGGTGACGACGGCAGGGCGTTCTCGGTCGGCGGGTCGACGACGTTCAAGGTCGCGATCGATCCCGCCAACGAAGGCGTGCGGATCACCAGGCGCTACGACCCGCAGGTGGGCAACCAGCGTGCCCGGCTGCTCGTCGACGGGAAACAGGTCGGCTTCTGGGAAAGCGGTCCACGCGTCCCGCCTGGCGAGTGGCGTGACCAGACGATCATGATCCCGGCCGCGCTGACAGCGGGCAAATCGACACTGACGGTGCTCAACGAGTACCTGTCGTCCGATCTGGACGTGAACGAGTTCCGCTACGACGTGCACAGCAAAGTCATCGGTGACTGGCGCCGAACGGACGTGATGGACGTCGGCCCGAACCACCCCGGCGAGGAGCAGGCACACGGGTACACGATCAGGGGTCTGAACTGGCAGGGCTACCGGGTGTTCCGCTATCCGGTCGCGCCTGCCGACGTGACCAGGTCGGACGCGCTGCTCAGCGGCGTGCGGGTGGTGATCTCCTTCGACGGCAGGACAGGCGTGGACGCGCCACTCGGCGAGTTCTTCGGCTCGGGCCTCGGCGAGTACGACACCCGGTCGTTGATGTCCTCGATCGACACCGCGCCCGACGGCTGGTACACCTCGTGGTGGCCGATGCCGTACGCGCGCAACGCGACCGTGACACTGGTGAACCAGAGCGGCGTCGAGCTCGGCGACGTGACCGTGGAGACCGACCACGTTCCCGACGCGTCGGTCGCGGCGGCGTTGCAGTCCGGCAGGATCGGCTACTTCCGTGCCACCAAGAGCGCGGGGAACACGGTGCCAGGCCAGGACTTCACGTTCCTGCAGGCAACCGGGCGCGGAGTGTACTACGGAGTGACGCACTCCATGCGCGGCGCGATCCCCAACGGCAACATGCGCCTGTACCTGGAAGGTGACGAACGCGTCTACGTCGACGGTGCGGCGACGCCGAACATCTACGGAACGGGTACGGAGGACTTCTACGAGTCCGGCTGGTACTTCCGCGACGGCATCACGTACACCATGCCCCTCGCGGGAAATCCGGCATGGGAACTGAACGGCGACGGCTGCCAGCACGACTGTACGGGCGCGTACCGGCTGATGATCGGTGAGGCGGTGTCGTTCTCCTCGAACCTGCGCTTCGACATCCAGCACGGCCCAGTGAACGACGCGCCAGCGAACTACAGCTCGACGTCCTACTGGTACGGACAGTCGCAACCAGCGCTGTCGGAGAGCGACGTCCTCGACGTGGCCGACGACGCGAGCCGCGCGGCGCACAACTACCAGTCGACCGGCGAAGCCAGGCGAACACTGCAGTCGACCTTCGAAGGCAAGGACGACAAGGTGAACGTCACCGACGGAGTCGCCGCCACCACAGGACCGATCACGTTCACAGTGAAGCTGGCGCCTGGATCGACCGGTGCACGGCTGCTCCGGATGAACGACCAGAGCGAACCTTTCCAGCAGGCAAGTGTCTCCGTGGACGGAGCGGCAGCGGGAACCTGGCTCCAACCACTCGGGAACACGTCGTCGCGCTGGCTGGAGGACTCGTTCGAGCTCCCGGAGAGCATGGTGGCAGGAAAGAGTACGGTGACTGTCCGAATTGTTCCCCAGTCCAGCTCACCGGCGTGGTCGGCAGCGCGCTACCGAACGCTGACAAAGACGGGGTGAGGAAACGATCGGCTCCTGCCCACCCTGCCAAGGCAGGAGCCGATCAACCGTCCTCGTGAGTGGGTCTTCGTGAGTGGTTTGTTCGCCTTGAGGGGACAAACCACTCACGAAGAGCACGCTGGAAACCAGCTGGGTGTGGATGTTCAGCGAGTTGAGCTGCCTCGGGTGATCAAGGTCGCGTTCAGTGTGGTCATGGTAGGGGCCAGTGCACCGTCAGCGATGCGGGCCATCAGCAGCTCTGCCGCCACTTTGCCGATGTCGTACGCGGGTTGGGACACCACCGAGAGAGGAGGGTTCACCAAAGGCGCCCAGGGGGCGTCGTCGAAGGCGACGACACCCACGTCCCTGCCCAGTCGCAGGTCCAATGTGGAGAGGGCGTCGAGGACGCCGATGGCCATCGTGCTGTTGGCGACCAGGAGCGCGTCGGGGCGCTCCGGCGCGGTCAACAGGTTGATCGTGGCCTGGTAGGCGCCGTCCGCGCGGAACTCCGAGCGGCGGACGAGCTTGGCCGAGGTGCGGCGTTTGGCCGCGCGCAGTGCGTCCTTGTATCCGGCCAGGCGGTCGTCGGCTGTCGGGATCCCCGCTGGGCCGGTCACGCAGCCGACTCGGTCGTATCCCTGCGTGATCAAGTGGGTGGTTGCCTGTTCTGCCGCACTTCTGGTGTCCACGAGGACCATGTCGGCTGTGCCCGTCGGCAGTGCGCGGTCCACCGCGACCAGCGGGGTTCTTCTGGTGGTCAGCAGGTCCACATTGGTCGACGTCCCAGTCGGTGAGAGCACCACACCGGCCACTCGCTCCTGGATCGCGACGTCGATGTAGCGCCGTTCTTTCTCCGGGCTCTCGTCGGAGTTGCACAACACCACCGAGTAGCCGACCGCTTGTGCCACGTCTTCGACGCCGCGCGCGATCGATGTGAAGAACGGGTTCTCAACGTCCGAGATGATCAACGCGAGCACCGCCGTCTCCTGGCGGCGCAGGTTGCGGGCCGGTCCGTTGGGCTGGTAGCCCAGCTCGGCCGCTGCCGAGAGCACCCGCGCGGCCAGCATCGGGTCTACTGTGGACTTACCGTTCAGCGCTCGCGACGCGGTCGCGGTCGAGACTCCGGCCTTGGTCGCCACGTCGTTGATGGTCGCCACACCCACCGGCCTCACTCTGTGAACTGATGTGAACCGCGCAGTGCATGGCCAGCACCGCCGCGATGTTGACACTACTCGGCCCGGAGAATAGCGTCACGAGTAATCGATTACTCGACTCGAGGGCAGTCTCACTGCGGACGCGTTGGAGGATTCGTGGCCCGAATCGGCGTGATCAGCATTTCCGACGGCCGAGACTACGTACACGGCGGAATCGCCGATTTCATCCGCCAGACCGAGGACAAACTCACCGCCCGGCTGGCCGACGCGGGCCACGACGTGGTCCGCGGCTCCAGCCCCGTCAGTTCCAACACGCTCGCGACCTCGGTCGCGCGTGAGATCGCCGCGGCGGACGTCGACCTGACTGTCCTGCACTACGCGGTCTGGGCCTTCCCGCACTTCACGATGCTCGCGGCGGGTGCGATCGACAGCCCGTTGCTGCTGCTGTCCAACATCGACCCGGTGCAGCCGGGCATGGTCGGCATGCTCGCCGCCGGAGGCGCGCTCGACCAGATCGGACGCGCGCACACCCGGCTGTGGGGCGACTCGGACTCGCCGGAGCTGATCGCGTCGATCGGCGTGCACGCCACAGCCGCGGCGGCGGTCGCGAGCCTGCGTGGCGCCACCTTCGGACGGATCGGCGGGCGGCCGATGGGGATGAACACCGCCGTCGCCAACACCGACCAGTGGCAGCGGCTGTTCGGCGTCGACGTCGAGGAGATCGACCAGTGGGAGATCGTCCGGCGAGCCGAGCTGGCCGACGCCGGGGAGAAGACCAAGGCACGCGAGTGGCTGGAGCGGCACGCGAACGTCCACTACGACGGCAAGAAGCTCACGCCGGAGCTGCTCGAGCGGCAAATCGGTTCGTACATCGCGATGCGTGACCTGATCGACGAGTGGAACCTGGACTTCACCGGTATCAAGGGACAGCCGGAACTGACCCAGCACTTCGCCACGATGGACATCGCCGAGGCGTTCCTGAACGACCCGTACGACTGGAACGGTCCGAAACAGCCGCACGTCTGCGCGACCGAGGCGGACATGGACGGCGCGCTGACCATGCAGCTGTTCAAGCAGATCACCGGGACACCGGTGCTGTTCGCGGACGTGCGGCACTACCACGGCGACCGGGACATCTGGGACCTGTGCAACTCGGGACAGCACGCGACCTGGTACGCGGCGCGCAGTTCCGATCCGGCCGAGAACCTCGCGCGCGTGCACCTGTACCCGGAGGTGTTCTTCTTCCCGGCGGGCGGCGCGTCGGTGCACCATCTCGCGGCGCCGGGCGAGATGACGCTGGGACGCTTGACACGCAAGGACGGCGCGTATCGAATGCAGTTGATGCTGGGCAGCTTCGAGACCTACGACGACGAGACCAACCAGGCGCTGATGAACCAGTCGACGCCGGAATGGCCGCATGCCTTCGCCCGGCTGGACGCGCCGGCCGAGGTCTTTCTGTCCCGGTTCGGTGCCAACCACATCCACGCCATCCCCGGTGACCACCGCGCCACGGTCCGTGCGGCCTGTTCGCTGCTCGGCGTGACGCTCGACGAGTTCAGCCGGGGCTGATGACCACGTGCTGATCGGGATCGACATCGGGACATCGAGTTCCAAAGGCGTGCTCGTCAGTCCGGACGGGATGATCGTCGCCCGCGTGAGCCGTCCGCACGCGGTGTCGTCCCCGCGGCCGGGCTGGGTCGAGCACGACGCCGAAGCCGTGTGGTGGGCCGACTTCGTCGCGATCGCGAGGGAGTTGGCCGACGCGGCGCCGTCGCCGGTCACCGGTGTCGGCGTCAGCGGGATCGGTCCGTGCCTGCTGCCCGCGACCGCGGACGGCGAGCCACTGCGGCCCGCGATTCTGTACGGTGTGGACACTCGGGCGACGGCGGAGATCGAGGAGCTGACGGCGTCACTCGGTGCCGAGGCGATACTGGAACGCGGCGGCACCCCGTTGTCCACCCAGGCTGTCGGCCCGAAAGTGCTGTGGCTGGCCCGCAACGAACCCGAGGTCTTCGCGCGGACGTCATTGCTGCTGATGGCGAGCTCATACCTGGTGCTCCGGCTGACCGGCCGCTACGTGCTCGACCACCACTCGGCAAGCCAGTGCGACCCGATGTACGACATGCGCGCGGCCGACTGGGCAAGGGACTGGTGCGCCGAGCTCGCGCCGGACCTGAAGCTGCCGGAGTTGTTCTGGCCAGGGGAGATCGTCGGCACGATCACACCGGCCGCCGCCGCGGCGACCGGCCTGCCAGCCGGGGTGCCGGTGACCGCGGGAACCATCGACGCGTGGGCGGAGGCGACCAGCGTCGGCGTGCGTTCACCAGGTGACGTGATGGTCATGTACGGCACCACGATGTTCGTGATCCAGGTCGTGGCCGAACCTCAGCCACACCCGGCGCTCTGGACAACCCAAGGCGCCTTCGCGGGCACCTACTCACGCGCGGCCGGGATGGCGACCTCGGGCGCGGTCACCGACTGGCTGCGGCACCTGTTCACCGGCTCCTTCAGCGACCTGGTCACGCAGGCGGCCGCCGTGCCCGCTGGCAGCCGGGGGCTGCTGATGCTGCCGTACTTCGCCGGGGAACGGACACCGATCTTCGACCCGGACGCCCGGGGCGTCATCGCCGGGCTGACGTTGAGCCACGGACAACCCGAGATCTACCGCTCAGCGCTGGAGGGCACGGCGTACGGCCTGCGTCACAACCTCGAAGTGATGGGCGGCTCACAGCAACGGGTGGTGGCCGTCGGCGGCGGCACCCAAGGCGATCTGTGGACGCAGATCGTCTCGGACGTGACAGGCGTACCGCAGCAACTGCCCGCGGAGACGGTCGGCGCCTGTCTCGGGTCAGCGATGTTCGCGGCCGCGGCGCTAGGACACGCCGTGGACGACTGGAATCCCCTCGCCAGCACAGTGACGCCCGACCCGGCCCGAGCCGAGAAGTACAACCGGTTCTACGAGCAGTACCGCGCGCTCTACCCGGCGACCCAGGCCCTCGCGCACTTCCTCGCGGCGGAGCAGCGCACCAGCTAAGTGGTCACGATGTCCACTTAGGGCAGGTGACTCGTGTTTTCGCTGACAGCCAGTGAGATCTCCCAGAGGCCTGGCAGATCGGCCAGGACACGGTCGGCTTTTTCACGGCGGTCCTCCGCTGTCAGGGCTCCCAGGTCGGCCAGCAGGGTGTGGAAGGGGGTGAGGTAGGGCTCGGTCGGTTTTCCTGCCAGGGTGAGTTTTGTCAGGCAACGGCAGTAGGTGGCCACTGTCCAGAAGATGGTCTCGCGGTGCAGGCCTGCTGCGATGGAGTTCCGTGACCCGTCGATGGCGATGGGACGTACGGTTTCCGTGATGTCGGAGCTGAACCGGTAGTTCGCTGTGGCGGACATGGCTGCGTCGAAGACGGTTTCCAGTGCGTCCACGTGGTCGCTGACTTGGCTGGGGCTGAGGTGCGCTGCGCCGAGGCGGTGCAGGAGGTGTTCGTGGTAGTCGAGTTTCTCGTTGTCTCGCAGCAGTTCCCGGACGGCGATGTACCTGCGCCGGACGGTCGGGTTCCGCAGGCCCGCGACCAGGAGGACGTGGGTTGTGACGCCTGTGCCGAACAACCATGTGGTGACCTGCTCGGCCAGTGGGGCGGCCGGGTCCATCCTGCTCAGCCAGGCGTGGACCCGGTTCATGGCGTCTGCGCATCGCGCCGTCACCCAGTGTTGCTCGGCGAAGCGATCGGCTGTCTCGGCGTGCAGGGCGGTCAGGCGGCCGGTCGGGTCTGCGAGGATGCCGGGCAGATGCAGGTTCGCGGCGAGGTGGTAGTCGCTCAGGACAGACTCCGCCGACGTGAGCTCGTTCGTGCTCATCATCGACACTTCGAGCAGTACGCCGTCGTACCGGAACTTTCCCGGTGCGGGCGGCAAACTGGACGGCTTGGCGTCCACGGCGACCATCACGTCGACGTCGGAATCAGCCGGGTGTTCCGCGTCCGAGGCTGCCCAGAGCGCGGAACCTTGGAGGAAAGCGCCTGCGAATCCTGGGAGCAGAACGCCTTCTGTCTCGGTCCAACGCCGGGCAACTGCGCGGGCTTCAGAGACCAGCATGGTCAGTGGGGCGGGTGGCGCCGTGCAGGTACTGCCAGATCGGTGTCGGTGACTCTGTGACCGGGCTGGCCTCGATCGGCGCCGCTGACACACCGTGGGTGCCACGGTGCGCGGCGTCCTCGTCGAGGACGAACTCGGGCCGCAGATGCCCGGCGTCGTAGTACCGGTGGAACACCGGGGTTTGTGAGCTGGTCATCGGCGGCACGATCCAGCTCCAGTCGGCCGGGCAGGTGCGTCCCGCGCGCTGTTCCTTCTCCAGGTGCTTGATGAAGCGTTCGGATTCCGTGTGGTGGTCGCTGATGGTGACGTTCGCCGCCGCGTACGAGTGCAGCACGGCGCGGTTGAGTTCGACCATCGCGCGGTCCCGCCACAGGGTCGCCTCGCTGCTGGTGTCCAGCTCCAGCCTGCGGGCGATCTCGGGCAGCAGGTCGTAGCGCTCGGTGTCGGCCAGGTTGCGCGCACCGATCTCGGTTCCCATGTACCAGCCGTTGAACGGAGCCGCCGGGTAGGAGACACCGCCGACGCTGAGCCGCATGTTGCTGATGGCCGGAACCGCGTGCCAGCGCAACCCGAGCTCGGCCAGCCACGGCAGGTCAGGGTGCGTGAGGGGCACTTCCTGGACCGCGTCGGCCGGTAACTCGTACAGCTGTACGCCGGACTCGGCTGTCTCGATCACCAGCGGCAGCACGTCGAAAGCGCCGCGTGGTTCGGCCGGTCGCCAGCCGTGCTTCACCACCGAGTCGGTGAACCCCAGGTAGCGGGGATCACCCAGGACTCCACCATCCTCCTTCGGGTACGCCGCATAGCGAATCAGCTGCTCGTTCCAGATCCGGGGCGCGGGGCGGCCCGGCGCCTGTGGCGCGAACACGGAGATCAGCGGCCGGATCCGGCCGCCGTTCCACGCTTGCCGCAGGTGCTGGACGCACTGTTCGGCGATGTCGTCGGCCGTCCGCACTGCCCGCAGGTCACGCACTCGCAGGCTCCGCCAGTACAACCGGCCGATGCACCGGGCGCTGTTGCGCCACGCCAGCTGGGCGCCGAAGGCCAGTTCCGCGCTCGTGTGCTGGTAGGTCCCGGTCAGGTCGATCTCGGCCAGCACCCATGCGACTCGTCGGTCGGCAGCACCGGCGGCGGGGTTCTCCGCGTGGAACTGCTGGAGGAACTCCACCGCCTCGGCGGGATCCACCGGTTCGTCCGTGGCAGGTGGCGGGCTGGGGGACAGCACGTGCGGGTCGGGCTGCCACGGGCCGGGTCTGTCGCCGTTGACGATCACCGTCGAAACCTAACCGTTATCAATATCGTCGGCAACGCATTCCGGTAGTCCTACCGTCTTGTGTGTATGGCAGGGAAAGCAGGACTACCGAGAGTTGGCATGTCGAGGATCGTCGCCGGAGGCGCGATCGCGGTCGTCATCGGCGGCATCGTCGCGGCGGCTTCCGTCACCACCACGGCTGGCGGTGTCACCGCTGGGCAGCACTCGGATACGGTCACTGACCTCCCTTCAGGCGCGATCTCGCTGGTCGCGTACGACTCGTGTGAAACAGCGTTGTCCAGCCTCCGTCAGGCCGCGTTGCCGCACATCGGCCCGTACGGTTTCGGCGGCGGATACGCCCTGACCACCCGGGGCGGTGCCAGGATTACCCCGGAGGCGGCGCCAGGAGCGGCCAACGGTTCCGCGTCGGACATGCCGAAGCAACAGTCCCAGGACAGCGCGGCCGCCCCGCAGCAACCCGGCAGCCAGCAGCCCGGGCACTCGTCGACCAACAACCATGAGCGTGACGTCGATGAGCCTGACGTGGTCAAGACCGACGGCAAGCGGATCGTCTCCGTGGTCGACGGGAAGCTGAAGGTGGTCGACGTCGCCTCCCGCCGGATCACCGGAACACTGGACACGCCGGACCTGTTCGTCTCCCAGATGCTCATCTCCGGTGACCGTGCGCTGCTCGTGGCAAACCAGGACCGTGTCGTCTACGACGGGCCAGCGCCGATCGCGCCCGACAAGCCCACGCAGCCGGGATATCCCGGCGTCGGCTGGGGATCCAAGATCGTCCTCGTCGACATCGCCGGTGCACCGAAGATCCTGGGCACTCTCTCGGTAAGTGGTGGGTACGTCGACGCGCGCCAGGTCGGCAACGTGGCCCGGGTCGTTGTGCGGTCGCAGCCACAGTTGAGGTTCTCCTATCCGGACGGGACGAGGCAGTCAGAGGAGATCGCCTCGCGGACGAACCGCGAGGTGGCCATGAAGTCGACGATCGACGAATGGCTGCCCGCCTACCAGCTCGACAGCGAGGGCACGAAGTCGGAAGGCAGGCTGGTCGACTGCGGCCGGGTCAGCCACCCCGTGGACTACTCGGGCACCGCGATGCTCAGCGTGCTCACGTTCGACCTGACCAAGGCGCTGGACAAAGGCGATCCGGTCACGGTGGCCGCGGACGGCGAAACCGTGTACGGCACCAGCCAGAGCCTGTACGTGGCCGACGACCACTTCGGCCGGAACGTGCCGATGCCGATGCCGGGCAGGCCCGCGCCGAACAGCCAGCCCACGTTGGGCAAGACCCAGATCCACCGGTTCGACATCACCGGTAGCGGCGCGCCGAGGTACGCGGGCTCGGGCGAGGTCGAGGGCACGCTGCTCAACCAGTACTCGCTGTCCGAGCACGAAGGGCATCTGCGGGTCGCCACGACTGTGGGCCAGGCCGGTGGAATGTTGCCGCCGCCGAGCGACGGCGGGCCTGTGCCGCAGACACAGAGCATGGTCACGGTGCTTGCCCGTGGGGACAAGGGATTGACCCAGGTCGGCCGAGTGGACGGGCTGGGCAAGGGCGAACGCATCTACGCCGTGCGGTTCTTCGGCTCGGTCGGCTACGTGGTCACCTTCCGTCAGGTGGATCCCTTGTACACGCTCGACCTGTCTCAGCCTGCCAGGCCGCGTGTGGTCGGCGAGCTGAAGATCACCGGGTACTCCGCCTACCTGCACCCGGTCGGGCCGGGCAAGGTGCTCGGGGTCGGGCAGGAGGCCAGCGAGCAGGGCAGGCGGCTCGGCGCCCAGGTCTCGCTGTTCGACATCAACAACCTGGCCGCGCCGAACCGTCTTGCGCAGCAGCAGATCCAGGGCGGATCGTCCGAAGTGGAGTATGACCCGCACGCCTTCCTGTACTGGCCCGCCCGCAACCTTGTCGTGGTGCCTGTGATGGGCGGCGGGAACACCGGCTCCCCTTCGGGAAGCTACGCGCTGGTGCTGCGGCTGGACGGGAACGCGTTGACCGAGGTCGGCCGCGTGTCGCACCAGACGGGGATGATCCGGCGGTCGATGGTGATCGGCGACGAGTTGTGGACGGTGTCGGACGGCGGGCTGATGGCCAGTGATCTGGACAAGCTGGGCCAGCGGGCGTGGATACCGCTTCGATGAGTTCTCTCGCACGCCATCCACGCTACTCGAACGAGTGTTCGATCGGCATCACTCGATCGGGTAGCGTGGTTTTCCTTGGGCTACAAGGGAACGAGGGGTGAACACGGCATTTGTCGACGGGTCGTCACGCAGCGCAGCCGTGGCGAGCAGAACGGCACCGGCGGTCCATGTGGTCCGTTCACGAGGCCAGATGACCTGGTTGGCGAACTGGTACCCGGTCCAGTAGGAGCCGTCCGCGTGACGCAGTCGTTCGATGGTGGCAAGTAGCTGTGCCGCACGGGAATCGCCACCCAGCGCGAGCGTCAGCGCGAGCTCGGCTGTCTCACCGCCGGTGACCCACGGCTGGTCGTCGACGCACCGGACGCCCAGCCCCGGCACGACAAACCGGTCCCACCCGTCCGACAGCCGTTGAACCGCAGACGATCCGGTGACCACATCGCAGAGAACAGGGTAGTACCAGTCCATCGAGTGCGGCTTGGCCTCGAACACCTCCGGCCGCGTGCGGATCACCGCGGCCAGGTCACCGGCCGCCGCCAGCCAGTCCGGCCGGGGCGAACCGACCCTGGCGGCGATGGCCGCGGCGCACAGCAACGACTGGTGGACACTGGAACACCCGGTGACCAGGTGGATCGGGGAGGAGTCGCGCCACTGGACGGCGCCGTCGGCCGACCGCAGGCACAGCACGAACTCGATGGCCTTGCGCACAGTCGGCCACAGTTCGGCGAGGAACGCGCTGTCCCACGTCAACGCGTGGTGCAGCACACCGACCGCGACATAGGCGATGAAGTTGGTGTCCTTGGCGACATCGGTGACCTGCCCGCAGCGGTACTCGGCATACCAGGAGCCGTCGGCGTTCTGGATACGCGCGAGCCAGCGGTAGGCAGCCGCCGCCTCGGCGTGGAATCCCGCGGTGTCCAGTCCCATCGCGGCTTCCACGTGGTTCCACACGTCGAGCGGACCGTCCGGGTACCAGGGAATCGCGCCGGAGGGCTCCTGGACGGACGCGATCCACGCGGCCGTCACGGCGAGATCTTGCGCGCGTAGACGACCAGGCTCTTGCCGAGGACCGGGTTGAGTGCCCGTTCGAGCAGGCCGACCAGCCGTGGCCGGGTGACGATCTCCCAGAGCAGGAAACGGTGGTAGAGGCGGACCGCGGCGGTTTCGTTCTCCGGCCCGACCGCGCATTTCAGCCACCAGTACGGCGAATGCAGCGCGTGGGCGTGGTGCGCCCCGATCGGTTCGAGCCCGGCCGAACGCAGCAGCCGCACCAGGTGCCGTCGGCGGTAGATGCGGACGTGGCCGCCTTCGACTTGGTGGTAGGAATCGGAAAGCGCCCAGCAGACACGCTCCGTCCACCACCTCGGCACGGTCACCGCGATCACGCCGCCGGGTTTGAGGACGCGGGCCGCCTCGCCGATCATGGTGACGTCGTCCGGCACGTGTTCGAAGACCTCGGCCGCGATCACGTGGTCGAAACTGGCGTCGGGGAACGGCAGGGCGAGACCGCTGGCCCGGACCGCGAGCGTCGCGCCGGACGACTCGCCGACGTCGGCCATGGCCGCGAACATGTCGCGCACGTCCTTCAGATCGGCATCGTCGAGGTCCAGCGCGATCACGTCGGCGTCGTGCTTGGCGGCCTCGAAGGCGTGCCGCCCGCCGCCGCAGCCGAGATCCAGCACACGATCGCCGGTCCCGATCCGGAGACGCCCGAAGTGGACGGTCAGCAACTGAGCAGCTCCCGGTAGCAGTCGACGGTTTCCTCAGCCGTCCGGCGCCAGCTCAACCGGCACGAACGCGCGATACCCCGCTGCCCGAGCGCGGCGCGCCGCCCCGGATCGTCGAGCAGGTCGAGCAACGCCCGCGCCAAGGCGGCGGAATCGCCAGGCGGGACAAGGACTCCGGCGCCACCGACCACCTCGGGCAACGCGCCGCCGGTGGTGGCGACTACCGGAACGCCACACGCCATGGCCTCGACAGCGGGCAACGAGAATCCCTCGAACAGCGACGGGACACACACGATCTCGGCGCTGGCGACAAGCGAGGCATAGTCGTCGGCGGGCAGATTCGACACGAACGTGACGCCAGGCGCTGGTTCCGCGCGGCCGATCACCACGAGTTCGCACTCGCGCTGCTGCCGTACCTGCTCGAAAGCCACCAGCAGATGACGGAGCCCCTTGATCGGGTCGTGTGAGCTGGCGACGCAGACGATCCTGCCCGGGACGGGCTTGCCCGGCCGGAATCCCGGATCGGCCGCGAGCGGGGTGACGCGGATGCGACCGGTCCGAACACCCATCCGGGACGCGATCTCGCCACCAGAAGCCGACGAGACCGTGAGGATCAACGGCAGCCGCCGCGCGACGCGGCTTTGCATGCGGGTGAAGGAATACCACCGTTCGGAACCCGGCTTGAGGTCACGGTCGACGGTGACCGGGTGGAGCACCGTGGCCAGCACCGGCGGCCGGAGCCCCAGTAGTCCGTAACCGAGGCTCTGGTTGTCGTGCACGACATCGAAGCGACGACGAGCCAGGTAACGCCGGACACGCAACGAGAAAGCGAGCGGTTCGGTGAACCGGCCGGACCGCATCCCACCGAACTCGATCCAGTCCGGCAGTCTCCGCAACTCGCCGAGACGCGGTGTGCGGAACGGATTCGGCTCGGCGTACAGGTCGAGCGCGGGCAGCCGGATGAGCCGGACACCGGAGTCGACCACGGGATACGGCGGCCCGGCGATGACCTCGACCCGATGCCCCAGCGCCACGAGCTCCCGACTCAGATGTCTGATGTAGACACCTTGGCCGCCGCAGTGTTCCTTGCCGCGATACGACAGCAGCGCGACCCGGAGGCTCACCGCTCACCCGCCGAGTTCGCGCACCCTTGCCTCGATCTTGACCGTGTCGGGGTGGTTGTCCCGTCCGTGCAGGCGTTTCGAGCGTTCGACGAAAGGACTGAGCCCGGCCGGGTCGTCCCAGTACAGGAAGACGCCGACCTCGACCGCGCGCGGATCGTCATCGCTCAGCCCTGCCACGAATTCGGCGAGGCGGCGTCGGTTCTCGAAAAACATCGGGGGGGGGTTGCCTGATTTCGAGGTGTGGAAGTCGTGGTTCAGGCGGGCGTTGATGGTCACCGGGTGGTCCGGGCCGAGCGCGTCCTGCGCGTCGGGGATCAGCTCGGCCGACAGCCGTGCGGATTCCACGGCGTCGTGGAGCTTTCCGGTGGCTACCGCATGCAGGTGCCGGGCGTGCAAGGTTTCCTCGTGGTCTGCTCCGAGGTGCGCGGTGGCGTCCGTGATCACCGACCTCAGATGCGCCTCCGACGCTCCGGCTTGCTCGGTTTCGAAGAGCAGGTAGCCGATGTTGTTGCGGATGATGAACAGCTCGGGGTCGGTCGCGGCGAGGGACTGCTCGGCGAGTTGGAGTAGTGACTCGAACCCGCTCAGGGCTTGGGCAAGATCGCCGAGTTTCACCAATGAAGTCAGGTAGCGGGCCTTGGCGATGATCGCGGGCCGCGAGTGCTCACCCACGGCTGAGGCGAGTTCGGTACTCCAGACTTCCCATACCGCGTGATTCTCGGCGGGTACCGAGGAACCGCGATTCTCCAGGCATTCCACCACCTCGTCGTAACGACCGGCCCGCAGGAGATGGTTGGCCAACGCGGCATCGGCGTAGATCTGCTCTGGCCCTCCGGACGCCCGGTCGGCGTGCGGTGCCAGAACCAGCAGCGCGTCGGCGATCGCCGAGTGGGCTCGGCTGCTGCCAGGCATCTCCTCGAAGGTCCGTGCGACGGTTTCGTGGGGCGTTCCCGGCGCCAAGCGGGTGACGAAGCTGTTCTGCACGGCGAAGTCGCGGATCGCGCTGATCGGCCGCCCGCTTGCGGCGACCAGCACCGTGGCGGGAACTCTTGCCTTACCGGTCGCGTTCAGCAGATCCGGCAAGCCGGGGAGGTCGAGCGCTTCCTCGCCGGAGCCCTCCATCCAGTCGATGTCCGGTTCGGTGTCGGCCGGAGCGGCGTCGAGCGGCCTGGCGAGCCGGACAGTGGCCTGCGCGGGGGAAGACCTCTGCGTGGTCATCACGACCTGGGCGTTGCTCAGTGACGTCAGTGCACTGAACAGTCGGCCCGCCACCCTGCTTGGCAGATCTTCGATACCGTCGACAGCGATCCGGACCTGTGTGCGGCACAGCCGCAACGGCCCCGCGACAGCCCGTTCGAACGCGTCAGCCACCTTCCACTGCTCAGGATCCGCCGCGGATTCGAATTCGACGGCGGCGGCCGCGAAAGCGGACACGGTGCGGCTGAGTTGACGGGCCAGTTCGTTCGCGATCACCTCAAGGGTGTCCGAGCCGGACATGAAGATCACCGCGTCCATCAGCTTCGGCGGCAGTAGTTCCGGTGCTATCGACGGCCTGGCGAGCGCGGCTGTCAGGCGGGACTTGCCCGAACCCGACGGGCCGCGCACCGAGATCGTCCTGACGCCCGTCATCAGGTGCACGACGACTTCCCTGAGCTCCTGCGTCACGACGTAGTCCCGTGTCAGCCTGTCGATCAGGTCGGCGGCGGGATTGTCGGCGGCCATGGAGGAACGCCAGACCTCGGAAGTGTTCCTGGCCAGCCACAGGCCCTCGTCGCCCGCGGTGATCTCGCGTCTGCCGTCGAACGCCAGGTGCACGGCGGTCTGCGCCGGGCACAGCTCGGACAGCACGACTTTCATGTCCGGGCAACGCAACCGTTCGCCCAGCGTCGGGTGCCCGGAGCGCAGGACGTGCACCAGTTGTCTGCTGAAGCAGCCGTTGGCGGCGGTGCGTTCGTCGGACGCGGTGAGCACCTCGAACCGGCGACCGGCCTGCCCGACGATCTGGATCCACCGGTTTCCCGCCTGCTGCGCGGCGAGCCCGGCGTGGCAGGTGTCCAACAGCAGCACCAGGCCGTCCAGCAGCGAGTGCTGGCCGAGCAGTTCGCGGATCCGTTGCGCCAGCAGGAAAGCCGTGCGACTGGTCGGCGGCAGCGTGGTGTCCCTGACCAGGTAGTAGAAGTCGTCGTAGGTGTATTCGCCGTGTCCGACCAACGCGATGAACAGCGTGGCCTCGTCTTCCGACGCCCGCTCGAAGGCCTTCGTCACGGCGTCGTCCAGCTCGGTGACAGTCGGGTCGACGAGCAGCGGGGTGCCTTCGATCGCTGGTACACAACCGCCGATCGAGGGATCCAGCAGTGTTTCGGCCATCTCGCGGGCCGCGCCCGGCAGGAACGACAGCGGATTCAGCTCCTCGCACTGGGACGCGATCACCAGCGCACGCCGTTTGTCCACATGGTCACGATAGCCTCACCGGTATGGCGGAGGTCGTACTCGTCCACGGGATCGCGCAGGAGCAGAAGTCTGCGGACGGCCTGGAGGCCGACTGGTTGCCCAGCCTGGCCGGTGGTGTCCGGGTCGCCGGGTATCCGGAGCTGGCCGACCGGTTGTGGCGCACCAGGGACATCGACGTCCGGATGGCGTTCTACGGTGACCTGTTCCTGCCTCGCGACCAGCAGGGCGGTGCCGAGGAGCTGACCGGTGCCGAGTGGGAGTTCGCCGAGCAGCTCGGGCTGGAGTGGCTGCGCCGGGCCGCTGAGGACGCCAGCCGCGAGTCGGAGCGGGTGGCGGCGGCTCGTGAGCTCGACGGGCAGGCAGGGGAGCCTCAGGGCGCGCGTGCCACGCTCCGGCCGGTGATCAACAGCCTGACCAGGGTCAAGCCGTTCGCACGGTTCGGTGTCGCGCTGGCCGAGCGGGTCGTGGTGAAGGCGTTGCGCCAGGTCACGCGGTATCTGACCGACGAGGACACGCGGATGGAGGTGCAACGCCGCGTCGGTGCCCTGATCGGCGAGGACACCAAGGTCGTCGTGGCCCACTCGCTGGGCTCGGTGGTCGCCTACGAGGCCGCGCACCAGCTCGGCCACCCGCTGCCGCTGCTGGTCACGTGCGGCTCGCCGCTCGGGCTGCGCAGCGTTGTGTACGACCGGCTGCGGCCGCAGCCCCCGGCGGTCCCGCCGCGGCTCGGGCGCTGGGTCAACGTGGTCGACCAGGACGATCTGGTGGCCGCTCGGCCCGAGCTGACCTCGATGTTCCCCGGTGCCCATGGAGTGCTCGAGAGCGTCTACACGGTCGACAACGGCGCAAAACCGCACGAAGCGGGCTTCTACCTGGCCAAGAGGCAGATTGGACTGCCCGTCGCGGAAACGTTGACTGGACTTCACAGCCAGTGACGAGGTGTACTCAAGGCAGCGGTACGGCGGTCTGGGGGTACGCCGTGCCGCGTCTCCGTCTTGACGGCGCATGGTTCGCCGGAGTACACCTAGCTATGTAAACGTTTTCATGCCGCCGCGTGATCCGAAAGGACCGTCATGGCGACTGACCGCTCGCGGCGAACGTTCCTCAAGACGACAGGCCTGGTCACGGCCGGTTTGATGGCTCCACACACGGCGGCTGCGGCCGAGGCGTCGCCGTGGGACCGGGTGCCGGTGATCCTCTCCCGGATCGTCCCGCCGACCTTCCCGGACGTCACCTTCGACGTCACGGCGCACGGCGCGAAAGGCGACGGCAAGACCAAGAACACCAAGGCGTTCGCCCATGCCGTCGAGGCCTGCGCCAAGGCCGGTGGCGGCCGGGTGGTCGTGCCGCCCGGCAGCTTCCTGACCGGGCCGATCACGTTGCTCAGCGGCGTCAACCTGGTCGTCTCGGCCGGGGCGACGGTCAAGTTCAGCACCGACCCGAAGGACTACCCGCGGGTGTTCACCCGCTGGCAGGGCATCGAGTGCGTGAACTACTCGCCGTTCGTCTACGCCCGCGGCCAGCGGAACGTCGCGATCACCGGGTCCGGCACGATCGACGGCCAGGGACCGTCCGGCCCATGGTTCGACTACGACGACAAACGCGGCCCGGACTGGGACCGGCTGCAGCAGATGGCCGTCGACAAGGTGCCCGTGACCGGCAGGATCTTCGGCTCCGGGCACTACCTCAAGCCGAACATGATCCAGTTCTACGAGTGCCGCAACGTGCTCGTCGACGGCGTGACCCTGCGCAGTCCGGCGATGTGGACCATCCACCCGGTGCTGGCCAGTAACGTGACTGTGCGAAATGTGAAGGTCCACAGCCGGGGTGGCATGGTCGACGGCTGCGACCCGGAGGCCAGTTCCGACGTGCACATCACCGGCTGCCAGTTCGACACCGGCGACGACGGCGTGGCGGTGAAGTCCGGCAGGGACACCGACGGCCGCCGTGTCGGCGTGCCGTCGGAGAACATCGTGATCCAGAACTGCACGCACCTGGGCCGCTGGGGCGCGCTGACGGTCGGCAGCGAGATGTCCGGCGGCGTGCGCAACGTCTTCTTCGAGGACTGCACCATCAGGAAGGGCCCGTCGTACAGCGCGTTCCACGTGCTGTACATCAAGACCAACAAGCGTCGAGGCGGCACGGTCGAAGGCGTGCACGCGCGCCGCATCAGGGCCAGTGACGTGCAGCGCGAGGCGATCAGCGTGACCATGAACTACAGCCTGACCGGGCCGGGATTCGGGCCGATCGTGAACCCGACCGTCCGGGACATCACCGTCGAGGACATGACTGTCGACGGTGCCAGCCACGCGCTCAGCCTCGACGGCATGAGTGAGTCGCGGATCACCGGGGTGGCGATCACCACCAGCACGTTCACCAGGATCGGCACGGCGACGCCGAAGGTCGGGAATGCGGACAAACCGGTGTACAGCGGCGTTACGGTGAACGGCAAACCGTTGACCTGATGCGGATTCCCGCGGCAGGGACGACGATGGGGTGGTGGCAGAACCGGATCCGCGGCGGTGGCGCGCACTCACCGTGACCTTGGGCGTCGGGTTCATGACCCTGCTGGACGTCAGCATCGTCAATGTGGCCCTGCCGTCCATGCAGACGGGCCTACAGGCGGGCGCGGGCGCCGTGCAGTGGGTTGTCTCCGGTTACGCGCTGACGTTCGGGCTCACCCTGGTCGCCGGTGGCAGGCTCGGTGACGCGTTGGGCCGCAGGCGGATCTTCATGCTCGCGTTGGCAGGGTTCGTGCTGACCAGCGCGTTGGCCGGGGCCGCGCCGTCGATCGAGCTGCTGGTGCTCGCCCGGCTGTTGCAGGGCGCGACAGCCGGGATGCTCACGCCGCAGAGCTCCGGGCTGATCCAGAACCTGTTCCGGGGCGCCGAACGCGGCAAGGCCTTCGGGCTGATGGGCGCGACGATCGGGATCTCCACCGCGGTCGGCCCGGTGCTCGGCGGGTTGATCATCGCCGCGTTCGGCGCGGAGTCCGGCTGGCGGTGGGTGTTCTACGTCAACGTGCCGATCGGCGTCGTCGCGTTGGTGCTGGCCGCGCGCGTACTGCCCAAAGAGGACCGTCGCAGGATCCATGTCCGTTCCGAGATCGACTTCGCCGGTGCCGCTCTGCTCGGCGCGGCGGTGGTTGCGTTGCTGTTCCCTGTCGTTCAGGTGGAGAGCGGCAAACTGGGTCAGTGGTGGTGGTTGTTCCCGGTCGCCGTCGTGCTCGGGGTGGTGTTCGTCCGTTGGGAGAAACGCACGGTCGAGCACGGTCGTTCGCCGCTGCTGGACCTGAGACTGTTCACGACCACACGGGGTTTCGCGTCCGGCGTGTCGATCGGGACGGTGTACTTCTCCGGCTTCGCAGGGATCTTCGTTGTTCTCGCGATGTTCTTCCAGACCGGCTTGCACTACACGGCGTTGCAGTCCGGTTTGGTCGTCACGTCGTTCGCGCTCGGCTCCGCTGTGTCCTCGGCCGTCGCGGGACGGCTGGTGGCCAGGTGGGGCCGCCGGATCACCGTTGCCGCGTTGAGCGTGGTCACGCTGGGGCTCACCGGGAGCGCGGTGGTCGTGCTGGTCGTGCCGACCGACGTGGTCGGGTTCTGGATCGCGATCCCGTTGCTGGTGGCCGGAGTTGGCGGTGGTGCGGTGATCTCACCGAACGTCACCATGACGCTGGAGAACGTGCCGACGCACATGGCAGGTGCGGCAGGTGGTGCGTTGCAGACAGGACAGCGCATCGGCACGGCTGTCGGCACCGCGCTGATGGTGGCGGCGTATCACGCGGGTACGAACGCGGCGGAGGACTCCCCGCCCGCCGGAGCGGCCGTGGCGTTCGGGACTGCGATGCTCGCCACACTGATCGCGCTGGGCCTGGCGATCAGGGAACTGCGGTCCGGCAAAACCTGCAACGTCGACGAAAATTTGTCCCAACAGTCTGTGATATCCGGTCAGTGACTATTACGCTTCCGACTCGGTTCGACCCCTGCCGACAGCAATTGATCACGCACCGCCGGTGCTCCCGGCGGTATTCGTGCTGTCCGAAGAATCGAAGGAGCAAGATCGGATGCGGAACTTACTGGTTCGTTCGTTGATCATTTCGGCTGCCGCCGTGCTCGGCGTTTCCACGGCGACCGCGCACGCCTCGGTTTCCGGCACCGAGCAGGATCCCGTCGCCCCGGCTCGGCCCGGCACCGTCGAGGTCCTGGTCACGAAGCTGACCCACGCACAGGCCACGTCCCGCATGCGGGCCGCGGGCATCACGTGGTCCTCCAGCGGTAACTGCAGCGACCGCAACAAGCCGACCTGTACGTCGTTCGAGCAGGTCAACCTGGCCACGATCCAGGGCGCGGAAACGCTCAAGGGCGCCACCGGCTGCGCGCTGAACATCACCGGCGGCACCGAGACCGGGCACGCCAGCGGCACCTACAGCCACTGGAACGGGTACAAGCTCGACTTCGCCCTCAGCACGTGCCTGACCAACTACGTGCGCAACACCTTCACGTCCATCGGTGGCAACCAGTGGCGGTCCGGCTCCGGCAACATCTACTACCTGGAGTCCAACCACTGGGACGTGACCTACTACAACTGCGGCGGCTGCTGACCACTGGTGGTCAGCGGCGTCCGCGCAGGCTCCACCCACCACTGCCGGTCCGGGCGCGTGTGCCGATACCGGCGAGATGCAGTGCGACGCAGAGCAGTCCGGCGGTGACGATCGTCATTCCGTTGATCGTGTCACCGATCGATGCGTCAGCGAGATCGAGGATCAGGGCAAGTGCGAACAGGACGGCGCCGATCACGGCTAACATGCTGCCTCCCACGTTGTCGAGCCATGGGAATACCCGCGGCGAGGCGGTTTCATTCATGCGAGTGGCCGTCAGCAAAACCAACACCGGTACGGAATGATTGATTCAGTGGGCGCCCTGATGATCTGCTATTCGGTGTCCCGCGTGGGGGTTGACGCTCCAGGCGCGGGGCTGGCCCGAATGATCTCGTCGTTGGGTCACTGGTGGCATCCGGCCGAGAACGTGTGGCTGGTGTCGACCGGTTACCGCATCGACGAGGTCCGTGACATCCTCGCCTCCCAGCTCGATCTCGGCGATCAGTTGCTGGTGCTGGACATCAGCGGTCAGCCGTGGGCGTGTTCCGGTGTCTACCCCGAAGCCGAGGCGTGGATGCTGGATCACGTCCGCGGCCCGACCGTGTGAACCTGCCGGGCCCACGCGTAGGTCAGCACGATGGCCAGCGCGACTCCGGCCGTGCCCGAGATGGCGATCGCGGGCGCCGCCCCGCTCACGTCGGCCAGCACCCCGGCGAGCAACGCGCCGATTCCTTGTGCCGTCAGCGCTGCCGTCGCGAGCAGGCCGATGCCCTGTGCACGCCCGCTGTCGGGCAACAACCGTGTCGCGGTCGCGGCACACTGCAGCGTGTACGCCGTGCTGAACGCTCCGGTCAGTCCGAAAAGGATCATGGACGTCGGCAGGTCGGGCCGCAAAGCGCAGAACGCCAACGGAATCCCCGCGAGGATCCCCATCAGGCCGAGTGACCGCAGCCGGTTGTCCTCGGTGACGTACCGGGTGAACACGTATGCGCCGACGACGCTGCCGACCGGGTGGCTTGCCATGATCAGGCCGACGGCCAGCGCGCCGAGCCCGAGTTCGGCGGCGTACGGCGCGGCGAGGCTCTCCGGTGCGATGTAGAACAACGACAGCCACGAGATCAACGCGATCAGCCGCAGCCGCGGATCCCGCCACACCAGCCCGAAAGCCGTGAGCCGCACGGGATCCTTCGCCGATCGGGCAGCGGGCCGCCACCGCACGCCGAGCTGGATGGCCAGCGCGGACAGCGCGAACGTGGCCGCGTCCAAGCCCAGCGCCAGATACGGATCCAGCAGGCTGACCAGCAAACCGCCACCCGCGAACCCGGCGACCTGTGCCGACTGCACGGTCACGTTGCGGACGGCCAGGCCGACGACATAACGCTGTTCGTCGAGAATGTCCGGTAACAGCGCCAGCTGAGCCGCTTTGAACGGACCGTTGGCCATCACCACGGCCGTCAGCAGGACACACAGCAGCCACAGTGGAACACCGGGAACCGCCATCGCGGCGACGAGGACCGCGCGGACGACGTCGGAAACAACCAGGACGGTCCGGCGGGGGAACCGGTCACCCAGACCGGACAGCAGCAGTCCGCCGACCATCGTCGGCAGATAGGTCAGCGCGAACGTCAGCCCGGTGAGCGCGGCCGAGTTGGTCCGCTGGTACACGAGAACCGACAGCGCGACGCGGGCCAATTGGTCTCCCGCCTGGGACAGCAGCTCCGCGAACCAGATGGCCCGGAACTCGCCGACGGCCAGCACTGACCGGAAGGTCACCGCCCCAGCTGCCATCTACTGAGCGTATTCGGATCGGCACACCGTGTGAATCCTGTATTCGAGGGATACTTCCGGCCCTCTTTTACGTCAAAGACATGTCGATCCGGCAGGGGGTCGGTCGACGAATAGGTAGACGAGAGGCACCACAGGTTCACTGCCGAGAGGGCCACCTCTCGCCCACAGGAGGACAGAGCCATGATCACCATGATCAGCCACCGTGACCGTGCCGTGCTGCGTGCCGTCGCCGCTGGCCGGTGTGAGATCGCCGGTCAGTGCCTGCGTATCGACGGCATGAGCTGCTGCGACCAGTTCGCCGCGATGCGCCTGACCCAGGCGGGCCTGATCACCGGGTCGGACGCGGAACCAGCGAGACTGACACCATCGGGACAAGCCCTGCTGGAGGCAGCGTGACTTAGCTGAGCGCCGAGAGCAGGCGGTCACGGAACTCCACGTGGATATCGCCGCCGGGGAACAGCTCCTCGCCGGTCAGCCGCTGGTAGGTCTGCGCCACGTCCTCGTTGACGGCGTGCGCCGCGCCGACCGTCGGCACGTCCAGCGGCACCGCGACGATCTGCTCGATCACCGTGTCCCGGAAGGTGATCCGCGCCCAGTTGACCGATCCGCACGCCGGGCACGTCCAGGTCTCCAGCAACTGGACCGGCTCGTCGTCGGCCGGTTCCCGCAGCACCGGGTAGAACACGCGGATCGCGCGCCAGGTGAAGCCGGGGTCGCTCTCGCCGACCGACCAGAACCCGCCGTCCGCGAGCGGGGTGACCAGCTCGGTGGACTCGTCAGCGGGCGAACAGGCGCCGCACGCGGGGCACTTCAGCTCGGCGACGAAGTACGCAGAGGGCATCTGGAGTCCTGTTTCTACAGTCCGACGGGGATCACGAGCAGCCTGCGGCCGTTGACCATTATCTCGAACCCGGCCGGGTTCGCCCTGGCCAGCCGGGACGCGACGCTGCCGGAGCCCGCCGCGGGCGGGGTGACCGACACGGCCCACCCGGCGAGCCGCTCGAACACGTTGCCGTCCGCGGTCATGAACCGGGCCACACCACCGCCTTCCACCTGGGCGAACAGCGCGTCAGCGACAACAGTCCGATCCCGGATTCCCTCCGCCCGGCCCACGGGTGTCGGCGCTGTCGTGCTCGACGGTGTCCACGGACGGCTCGGTGGGCTCTCCAGATCGGCCAGCATCTGCCGGTACGCGGCGCTGTTGCGGTCGATGTCCACGGCGAGGCCCGCCGGGCGCTCAGCGGCCCCGAGGTCCGTCGCCACCCCGCCGAGCGGCTTGTGCACGGCGTTGACGCCGGTCTCACCCATCACCGTCGCCGGTGCGCGCAGCCGCCCCATGACTGCCTGGATCGCCGTCTGGTTCGGAGGCACGAGCGTGCCCGTCGCGTCCAGCGGCTGGCCGAGGTGGGCGAACAGCTGCTGGATCATGCGCTGCTCGATCGGCTGCAACGCGTGAAAGTCCACACCGGCCAGCATCGCGCGCACCGCCGACAGCGTCTGGTTGTCCACGATGAGGTCGCCCGCGCCCGCCGCCGCGTAGCCCTCGGTCTCGGCGGCCTCGACTGTGCCACGCAGGAACCGACGCAGCCGGTCCCAGCTGCCCGCGTCCGCGTACTGGGCCAGAATCCGCCGTGCCGCACCGGTTTCCTGTTGGTCGAGAAACGGGACCAGGTCGCTCAGGTCGATCTCGGCGACCACTCTGGCCAGCAGGCTGTTGTCGAACGCGTCGAGCAGGCGGGTCGCTGTGCGTGGCGTGACCCCGCGCATGCCGGTGACCACGTCCGGCGTCATCCGGGCGAGCAACGCCTGCGCTTCCAGGCCGGTCAACTCGGTGGCCGCCCACCGGACAGCGTCCGCGCCGTGGGTTGTGATCAGCCCGGTGAGGTCGGTCGCGGGCAGGTCGTCGGTCAGCCGCAGCAGCGCGTCCGGCCCGCCGACCTCGCCGATCATCCTGGTCAGGTCGTCGGGGTTGGGCACCCGTTCGAGCAACCGGCCCACCTTGCGCGTGTCGCCGACGAGGTCGATCAGTTCGGGCAGCCGGGCGAGCTTGCTCGCGTCGCCGATCCGGTCGACGAGCACGATCAGCTCCTCGACGTCCCTGACCCGGCTGAGCAGCGCGATCGCCAGCTCCGCGTCGGCCACCTTGTCCAGCACCCGCACCACGTTCGCCGCCTCGGCCAGGTCCAGCAGCCTGGCGATCTTCTCCAGGTCGGGCACCATGTTCACGAGCTTGATCGCCAGTGCCAGGTTGCCGACCCTGGCCACCAGCGCGCGGAACCGGGACACCTGGGCGAACACCTTCAGCCGGGCCAGGATCCCGGTCCCGGTGAACGCCATCGCGGCCTCGAAGATCGCCCGGCCGACCAGTTCGCCGCGTTGCCGCCACGTCAGGTCCGGCCGGGTGAACGCGAGGTAGACGTAGTAGATCGCCGCGATGGCACCGACGATCACCCCGATGACCAGCAGGACCTTCCCGGCGAACGCCAGCACCGCGGCGATCGCGGCGAGCACCGCCGCGCCCTTGATCACCAGCACGACCACCGCGATCACGAGCACCACCACGACGACCGCGACCGCGATCCAGAACAGCGGGGTCTTGATCGCGTCCCACACGCCCTTGAACAGGGCGACCGCGCCGTGCCAGATCCCCTCGGCCAGCCCGACGCAGAAGTTCCACACCGAGTCGAAGAAGCCGCTCTCCTCGACGATCCGGTCGACGCTGACTTCGATGTCGCGCTCGAACCGTTCCACCACGCGGTCTTCGTCGGCCAGCGCGGTGTCGACCTCGCCGCGCAGCTCGGCGGTGTGCTCGGAAAGCTTGTCGTCCCACTGGGAGTCGAGGTCCCCGATCGCCCGGTCGAGCTCACGGCCCATCCCGTCGGTGACGACGCCCATGCTGCGTGCGCCTTCGTCGGTGGTGTCGTGCATCTGCTGGGCGGTGGACTCCATGATCTCGTTGACCGGGCCGCCGAAGCCGGTGCCCGCCTGCTGGGCGCTCTCGACGAGAGCCTGCCCGTAGTCGGTCAGCGTGGTCTCGGCGTCACCCGTGGTCTGGTCGAGGCTGCCGAGGAACTGCGTTGCCAGGTCGTCGATCTGGGTCTCGCGTTCGGTCGCCGCGGCCAGCAGTTCGTCTCGTGCCTCGTCGACGAACGGCTGGTAGCACGCGACATCCTGGTTGTCCTGTGCGAACGCGGCCAGATCGCCCGCCAACGCCTCGGCTGGTCCGGCCAGTTGCGTGACCGTGGTGGCGACGGACTCGTCGATCGACGCGTCGAACACCGCGGCCTGGCCACGGATCTCCGTGGCGCGCCGGACGGATTCCTCCTGCAGCGACGTGCCCAACTGGGCCGCCTCGGCGTTGATCCGGGCGGTCGCGGCGCCCGCGATCTCGCGCAGGGTGTCCTTGGTGCGGTCGCGGTTCTCCAGGATCTGGGTGCGGGCGTCGGTGCGTGGCTGGTCGAAGTCCCGTGCTGTCTTGGCGGCTTCGTCCCGGAAGTGCCCGCCGAGTTCGGTCGACTTGGTCCGCACGCTGTTCGCCACGGCCGTGCCGGTCCGGTTCACCTCGGCGATCACGTCCCGCTGCGCCGAGCTCACGGTGTCGCGGATCTCGTCGGCCTGTTCGTGGTCGCGGTATCGTTCGACCTTGGTGGTGGCGATCTCCTCCGCCCGGCGCGCGCGTTCGGCCGTGCCGGTGCTTGCCCGCTCGGCCTGCTCGGTGCCTCTCTGCTCGGCTGTGGCTACCTTTTCCTCGGCGTGCCGGGTAACCGTTCCGCGCTTGTCCTCGATCACGCGGTCAAGGCGCTGCAGTTCGGCGTCCGCCGCTGTGTCCACTCTGGCCAGTTCGGCTTCGAGGTTGCCCCCAATGGTCGCTTGGGCAGTGGACGCGTGCTGGTGAACCACACCCAGCGCGTCCGCGTGTGCCTGCTCGACCGCTGACGCCTTCGTGTCGGCGGTCGATCGGTAACGCTGCTTCAGCGTGTCCGCTGTGGTCCGGATCTGCTCGGCCTGAGCCATGCTGTGCGCGAGGATCGCCGTCCGCCGGGCCTCGATGTCCGCGACCAGGCTGAGGAACTCCGGTGTGCTCGGCGGGACGATCGACACCGGTAGCGGGCTCGACATCATCCGCGTCACCGCCGCGTTCCCCGCCGTCGCCTGCAACGCGAGCAGCGCCTCCGGACCGGCGGACGGCACTGCCGCCGCCTGCTGTGCCGGGGCGGTGACAGGGGCGGCGGTGTCGGCGGTCGGGACCGGACGGTCGGGCGGCACGCCGTCAAACTATGTCCGATCCGGCCGGTATCGCCTGCCCCAACGGGCATCTGTTGGGACAGAACCAGGTTAGGTCAAACGGCGTCCAAGGCTGCGGCTATGGCGTCTCTGACAGTGTTCTCGTCCGGTACCGCGCCGCCCAGTTCGGCCAGTGACGTCATCGGCACGTCCGGCAGGCCGCACGCGACGAACGACTGGTACACCGACAGATCCGAGTCGATGTTCAGCGAGAAGCCGTGGCTGGTCACGCCACGGCGAATACGCATCCCGATCGAGGCGATCTTGTGGTGATCCGATGTCCACACCCCGACGAGACTCTGCCCGCCCGGCGGGGTGTCGCGGCGGATCAGCCGGTACCCCAGCGAGTCCAGCGCGGTGATCAGGCCGTTCTCCAGCCACCGGACCACGTCGCCCGGTCCGCGTTGGCGCAGGTCGATGACCAGGTAGCCGACCAGTTGACCGGGGCCGTGGTAGGTGGCCTGTCCGCCGCGGTCGACCGGGATCACCGGGATGTCGCCGTGGCTGGGCAGTTCGGCTGGTGGGGTGCGGGCGCCGTAGGTGATCGTCGGCGGATGGGTGAGCAGCACCAGACGGTCCTCGATCAGCCCGCTCTGCCGTTGCTCCACCCAGCCACGCATTTCCTCGATCGCTTCGAGGTACGGCACTTCCTCCAGATCGATCCGTTTCACACCACCTACGTTAGACCTACCACGCCACCTTGCCCTCGTCGTTGAAGAAGCCGCCCGTCGGGCCGTCGTCGTCGAGCGTGGCGAGCTTCACGGAGATTGCCGCGCCCTGTGCCGCGGTCCGGTAACCCCTGTGGCCGTTGAGGTCCGTGGCACAGTAGCCCGGATCCGCCGCGTTGACGAGAATGCCGGAGTCGCGGAGCTCCTTGGCGTACTGGACAGTCAACGAGTTCACGGCGGTCTTCGACACGGGATACGCCGCTGCCGGGGGCATCGAGTCGTACTCCCTCGCCGCCTCGGTGAGAGAGCCGACGCCGCTGGAGACGTTGACGATCCGCGCACCGGCCGAGCGCGACAGCAACGGCAGCATGGCGTTGGTGACCGTGAGGACGCCCAAAACGTTGGTGTCGAACACGGTCCGCACCAGGTCGATGTCGACCTTGCTCGGTTCCTGGCCCCAGCCGCCGGTGATTCCCGCGTTGTTGACCAGCACGTCCAGCCTGCCGAACCGCTCGTCGATCCAGGCGGCAGCCTGCCGCACGGTCTCCGGATCGGTCACGTCCAGTGCCACCGAGTCGGCGTTCAACTCCTTGGCCGCCTGCTGACGACGGTGTTCGTCGCGGGCGCCGATGACCACGGTCATCCCCAGCGCGGCGAGCTGTGCGGCGATCTCGTACCCGATGCCCTTGTTCGCGCCGGTCACCAACGCGATCTTTGTTTCGGTCATGATCCCAGCTCAGCATCGGTTCGGCCGGGACACCATGACCGGATGGGCCCGCAGCGATACCCTGGGGGTATGGATTGGGGCGGGTCGGACTGGCTGGAAACCCGAGAACTTCTCTACTTCGTCGCGGTCGCCGAGGAGTTGCACTTCGGCCGTGCCGCCGAGCGCCTGCGGATCGCCCAACCGCCGCTGTCGCGCGCGATCCGGCAACTCGAACAACGCCTTGGTGTGACGTTGTTCGACCGCACCAGCCGCAAGGTCGAGCTCACCGACGGCGGTTCGGTGCTGCTGCACGAAGCCCGCAAAGCGCTGGACGCCGTCGCCGCGGCGGGCCGTCGCACGAAACGCGTCACGCAACCCCGGCTGGTCCTGGTGATGAAAGCCGGCAGCGATGGCGGCATGCTCCAGGACATCCTGGACGCCTACACGGGCGAACCCGACGCGCTGCCCGTGGAGTTGCTCGTGTGCGGTATCGGCGAACAGGCGCAGATCCTCCGCGACGGACGCGCCGACGTGGCGATCCTGCACCTGCCGTACGACGACACGTCCGGCTTCGACACCGAGCAGTTGCGTGTGGAAGGCGCGGTCGCGATCCTGCCCGTCCGGCACCGGCTCGCCGACCGGGAGCGGCTGTGGATGGCCGATCTCGAAGGCGAACCGATGCCGCGCTGGCGCGGGATGCCGGGTGACGGCCCGCTGGTGCGCGACGCGGCGCAGCTCATGCAACTCGTCGCGGTCGGTCAGGTGATCGCCGTGCTGCCCGCGTCCGCGCGGCTCGGGCTGCGCGGCGATCTCGTCGCTGTGCCTGTTGTGGACGGTCCTATCTCGACGATCCTGGTCGGCTGGCCTGAGCGGTCGTGTTCACGGGCCGTGGCGGCGTTCGTCCGTGCCGCTATTGCTGTTGCTGAGCGAGAATTCCACCCGCACGTCGAACTGGCATGATCGGTGCGGGCTCGGTGGTGAGGAAGTCGTCGACCAGTCTGGTCACCAGGTCCGGCCGCTCCCAGAACATCAGGTGCGATGTCGCGGGCACGATGCCCAGCTGCGCTTCCGGGATCGCCTCGTACATGTCGATGACGTGCCGCAGGTGGATCATGTCGTCGTCGGCGACGAGGACCAGCGTCGGACTGGTCACCTCGTGCGGGTCCACCGCCGCGTCCATCTCCATCTCGGCGAACTTCCTGACCACCACGGGGAAGTGGTCGCGGCCGTCGGGGGAGATCTCGGCGTAGCGGTCCACCAGCTCCTGCGGCATCGGCGCGTCCGGCTCCGGCAGGAACATCCAGCCGTCCTTGTCGTACGCGGTGCTCACCAGCACGAGCTTGCGCACGAGATCGGGCCGCCGCAACGCGAACGCGAGCGCCACGAAGGCGCCGGAGCTGTACCCGGCGATGTGCGCGGGCCCGCCGACGACCTCGTCGACGAACGCGGCCACGTCGTCGACCAGCATGTCGATGCTGACCGGGCCGTCCACATCGGGCGTGTGGCCGTGGCCGCGCCGGTCCAGCAGGTAGATCCGGAACTTCCCGGCCAGCGTCAGCAGGTTCCCGTCGAAGTCCCGGGAGTCGGAGAAGCCGCCGTGCAGCAGCACAAGCGGTTCACCTTCGCCTTGCGTGTCGTACCAGGAGCGAACACCGTTGACTGTCACATATTCCGCCACAAGATCCCTCTCGGTCAGTCCTTACTCCTGGGACGAGGTGGTCGCCGAGAACTCATCGCCGCCCAGCCCGAACAGCGGAAAAAGATGCCCGGCCTGCAGATACGTGGTCGTATGGGTGATCAGCCCGCCGGACACCTCGTACACCTGCAGCGCGAACGGCTTGCCGTGCAGGTATTGGGCGTACACCGGCGCGCCGTTGGCGTGACCGGCGGGCACGAACGTCGAGACCTGGCAGACCGCCTCCGGGCCGCTGCCGCGCAACGCCGCCATCAGCTCGTCGCGGCCACGCATCCACCAGGTGAACGGCGGCATGGTCGTTGTGGCGTCCTTGTGCAGCAACGTGACGAGCGTGTCCAGGTCGTAGCGCGTGAACGCTCGCATGTAGCGCTCGACGACGTCGTGCTGGTTCTCGTCGAGCGGCTTCGGCTCCGGACGGGACGCGAGTGTCGCGCGGGCTCGCTGCAGTGCGCTGTTCACCGACGCGACACTGGTGTCCAGCAGTTCGGCGACCTCGTCCGCCTTCCACGCCAGCACTTCACGCAGGATCAGCACCGCGCGCTGTTTGGGCGGCAGGTACTGCAACGCGGCGACGAACGCCATCCGGATGGTTTCCCGCTCCGCGACCACGGTCGCCGGATCCAGCACGCGAGCGTCCGGGACCGGTTGCGTCCACGCCGTTTCCGGCAGTGGCTCCGGGAAAGGCGTGCCCGCCTTCGACGGTCCGGCGAGGTCCATCGCGACGCTCCGGCGCTGGGCGCTGCGCAGCATGTCGAGGCAGACGTTGGTGGCGATCGCGTACAGCCATGACTTGAGCGAGCCGTGCCGCTGATCCTGCTTGCGCCACGCACGAAGGAACGTCTCCTGCACCGCGTCCTCGGCCTCCAGCCCCGCGCCCAGCATGCGATAGCAGTAGCCCGTCAGTCCGATCCGGTACTGCTCAAGATCGCTCATGGCTCGATCGTGCCACGGCCGACGAACATCACCTCGGCGAGCGTGCGGAACAGGTCAGCCGGGTCCCGCTCGCCGATGGCCCGGTCGAGGTTGCCCGCCAACGCGAGCGTGGCGAAGCCGTGCGCGGCCGACCACGCGGCGAGCTGGACCAGGCGGGCGCTCTGGTCCCCGGTCCACAGTTCGATCGTGCCGCGCAACTGTTTGCTGGTCCGCTCCCGTGCGGTGACCAGTTCGGGGGCGTCGCGGTGGTAGAGGTCCGGGCGGTACATCACCTCGAAGTGCGCGGGGTGTTCCAACGCGAACCGCACGTATCGCATGCCGAGGTCGATGAACTCGTCGTGTTCGTCGCCGACGGCCTCTGCCAGCGAATCGGCGAGCAGTTCGTTACCCTCGACCGCGATCGCGGTCAGCAGCCCGGCCTTGTCCTTGAAGTGGTGCGCAGGTGCGGCGTGCGAGACGCCCGCCCGGCGGGCGAGGTCCCGCAGGCTGATCGCGCTCGGGCCGTCCGCCGCGATCACTTCAAGCGCGGCGTCGAGAACAGCTCGGCGCAGGTCGCCATGGTGATAGGCCATACAAGCACCATACCGCCAATCTTGTCGTTGACAAGATGCCGTCGCGCTCCGTAATCTTGGCAGTGACAAGATGACGGAGGTTCTCCCGTGCGACAGATGTGGCAGCTGATCGAACCCGTGCACGCGCTCGTGTACTACGCGCCCCAGGTGACCGAGGAGTTCGCCAGCCTCGGCTACCACGTGGACACCCGCTGGCCGAGTTACTTCCCGCTCCGATCCGCGCCGTTGGGCCCGGCCACAGCCGAACTTGTGGCCGCCACCTTCCACAGCTTCAACCCCGCCATGGTCGCCGAGCACATCCCCGTCGCCTGGGACATCGCGTCGCCATCCGCGGTGATCGACGCGCGGCTGCGCGGTATGGACCGGGCCCTGCGCAAACTCCTCGGCGACCGTGACCTGACCGAGGCGGCCGAGCTGCTCACGAAGGTCGCACTGGCCGTGGATACCGCCGCCACTGCAGGCCGTCCGCTGGCCGCGGCCAACGCGGCACTGCCGTGGCCCGAGGAGCCACACCTCGCCCTCTGGCACGCGGCGACGATCATCCGGGAACACCGGGGCGACGGGCACATCACGGCGCTGCAGGCCGCCGGTCTTGATCCGTGTGAATCGCTGGTCTCGTTCGCCGCAGTCGGCGCCGCGCCGGTCGAGGTCTTCGCCAGTCGAGGCTGGAGCGATGAGCAATGGGCCGCCGCGCGGGACCGGCTGCGGGAGCGCGGCTGGGTGGACGCCGAGGGCAACGCCACCGCCAAGGGACAGGCGGGCCGCGAACAGGTCGAAAGCCTGACCGACGAACTGGCCGCGGCGCCCTGGTCGGCGGTCGATCCCGGTCGGGTGGCCCAGCTGGTGATGCCTCTCACCATGGCCGCCGTGCAGTCGGGCCTCCTTCCTTCCAAGAGCACACTCGGCATCCGCCGCTAGTGTCCGCGGCATGACGATCAACCGAGCGGTTCCCGATGTCCCGTGTGCCGACATCGAGGCGGGGAAGCGGTTCTACGGCCTCCTCGGCTTCGAGGAGGTGATGAACCTCGGGTGGGTGGTCGTGATGGCGTCACCCACCACCCCCGGCGCCCAGGTCATCCTGATCGCGGCGGATCCGTCCGGCATGCACCCGGTCATGTCGATCGAGGTGGACGACGTCGACGCCGCGCACGCCGCGATGCGCGCGGACGGCGCGGACATCGTCTACGAGATCCGTGACGAGCCGTGGGGTGTGCGGCGGTTCTTCGTGCGCGACCCCGACGGGCAGATCGTCAACGTGGTGTCACACCGGTAAGCGCGTCGACGAAACCACGCACCCGCGCGTTCGCGTTGCTCGCGCGCCACACCGGCCCCCATTCCAACACCGGTGCGTCGAGGATCGGCACGTACGCGATGTCCGGGCGGTCGTGGAACCGGGCCGTGTGCGCGCCGACCGCGAAGATCCCCTTACCCGCGCTGACCAGCGTCAGGATCTCCTGGAACGTCTCCGCGCCCGGTCCCTGCCGCGTCCCGTCGAACGAAAGTCCGCACGGCGCCTGGAGAAACACCTCACCGGCCAGGTCGGCGACCCGCACGCCCGACCGCCGCGCGAGCCGGTGGCCCACGGGCGCGGCCAGCAGCCACTGCTCGGTCAACAGCACCGGCCCGGTCACCAGATCGCTGTCCGCGATGGGAAAACAGCCGAGCATGACGTCGATCTCGCTGTCGCGCAAGCGTTGGGGGGCGTCACCGAGATGCATTTCCTTCAGCCGCACGGTACAACCCGGGTAAAGGTCGCGGAACTGCTTCTCCGCGTCGACGACCATCCCGGCCGCCGCCGCGCCGACGAAGCCGACGGTCAGCTCGCCGTCGTGGCCTCGTCCGGCCTCGATCGCCCTGGCCAGACCGGCCTGCAACTGGACGTAGGCCGGGCGCACGTCGTCGACCAGCTGCTTGCCGACGGGCGTGAGGGCGACGTGTCTGCTGGTGCGTTCGAACAGCGGCACGCCGACGCGGCGTTCGAGGTGCCTGATCGTCTGGCTCACGCGTCCGGGAGTCACATGAAGCCTGCGCGCGGTCCGGCCGAAGTGCAGCTCCTCGGCCAGGGTCAGCAGTGCCTCGACCTCGTGCCGTTCCATCCGCGTGCCCCCATCGTTGAGCCTGGCTATCCGAACGTTGCCCGATCACTCGTTGTTCCGCGCCGCCCGCGCGGCGAGGGTGAGACCATGGATTGGATCGAGATCGTCGACGTGCTGTACCGCTTCGGCCGTGGCCAGGACATCCGCGACCGGGATCTGTTCGCGTCGGCCTTCGCCGAGGACGCCACAGTGGACTTCCAACCGGCTGCGGCCAAGTGGGGCGGGGTGAGCCCGCCGATGACCGGGCGCGACCAGATCGTGGACACGATCCTGACGGTGTTGTCGGACGTGGACACCACGCACGTCGTGACCAACCCGCGCGTGGAGATCGACAGCGACACCGCCCGGCTGACCGCGATCGTGGAGGCGCAGCACCTGCGTTCGGGTGACCACAGCACGTTCGCGCTGCTGAAGAACTTCTACGACGTGGACGTGGTCAGGGACGGCTCCCGCTGGGTGGCACGCCGGATCACCATCGACAACGCGTGGTACCAGGGAACGCCCACCGAGTTCTTCGGGTGAGTCAGCGTCCTTCGGGTGAATCAGCCATTCGAGCGGTCACATCCGCCCGGCTGGTCGTATCCCGGTGCGGCCGATTGGTGCCAGTGTCTGTGGTGGCGTCAGTCGGCTCGAGACGGGAGTGGGCTCGTTCATGCAGGCATTCACCTTGCCCGATTTCTACATGCCATATCCGGCCAGGCTGAACCCGAACCTGGAGAGCACGAGAGCCCACAGCATGGCCTGGGCGCGAGAGATGGGGATGCTCGACGCGCCCAAGCCGGACGGCGGTGTGGTGTGGGACGAGGACGCGCTCGCGCGGATGGACTACGCGTTGATGTGCGCGTACACCCACCCGGACTGTGACGGTCCGACACTCGATCTGATTACCGACTGGTACGTCTGGGTGTTCTTCTTCGACGACCACTTCCTCGAGCAGTTCAAGTACTCGCGGGACCTGGTCGGTGCCCGCGAGTATCTCGACCAGCTCGAACGGTTCATGACCAGGGAAGGCGAGACGCCGCCGGAGCCGTCCAACCCGGCCGAGGCCGGGCTGGCGGACCTGTGGGCGCGGACCGTGCCCGCGATGTCCGCCGACTGGCGGGAGCGGTTCATCACCAGCACCCACAACCTGATGGTCGAGTCGATGTGGGAGCTCAACAACATCAACATCGGCCGGATCCCCAACCCGATCGAGTACATCCAGATGCGCCGCCGCGTCGGTGGCGCGCCGTGGTCGGCCAACCTGGTCGAGTTCACCTCCGCCGCCGAGGTACCGGACCGGTTCGCCCGCACCCGGCAGTACGAGGTGCTGACCGACGCGTTCTCCGACGCGGTGCACCTGCGCAACGACCTGTTCTCCTACCAGCGCGAAGTACAGGAGGAAGGGGAGAACTCCAACGCGGTGCTGGTGTTCGAGAAGTTCTTCGACATCGGCACGCAGGACGCCGCCGAGCTGGTCAACGACCTGCTGACCTCCCGGGTGCAGCAGTTCGAGAACACCGCCCTGGTCGAGGTCCCCGCGGTGCTGCTGACCGAGCAGGCCACGCCCGACGAGCAGGCCCGGTTCGCCGGGTACGTCAAGGGACTGCAGGACTGGCAGTCGGGCGGGCACGAGTGGCACGCCCGCTCCAGCCGGTACATGAACGAGGGCGCGATCACCGAGACGCCGACTGTCCTCGGTGGACCGAACGGGCTGGGGACGGCCGGGATCACGCCGGGGCGGCTCGGGCTCAAAGTCCGCACACGCCAGCACTCCCACACCCCGTTCCGCCCGGTCGGGCACCTGCCGCTGCCGGACTTCCACATGCCCTACCCGGTGCGCACGAGTCCGCACATCGACGCCTCGCGCGAGTACCTGGTCGGCTGGGGCCGGGACATGGGTTTCTACGGCTCGGTTCCGGGTGTCGAGGCGGGCGGTGTGTGGGACGAGCACCGGCTGCGGATCACGGACCTGGCGCACTGCGCCGCGATGATCCACCCCGACTCGGACCTCGACGAGCTCAACCTCTCGTCGGCCTGGCTCACGTGGGGCACCTACGCCGACGACTACTACCCGATCGTCTACGGTGCCTCGCGCAACCTGCTGGGCGCCAAGACATCCGTCGACCGGTTGCGATTGTTCATGCCGTTGGACATGGGCGACGTGCCCGAGCCGACGGACCCGATCGAGCGTGGCCTGGCGGACCTGTGGCCGCGCACAGCCGCGTCCATGCCGCTGTCCGCGCGAACGCAGTTCCGTGCGGGCGTCGTGTCCATGTTGGACAGCTGGCTGTGGGAGTTGTTCAACCAGGCCGAGAACCGGGTTCCGGATCCGGTGGACTACGTGGAGATGCGGCGCCGCACGTTCGGCTCCGACCTGACCGTCGGCCTCGCCCGGATTCCGCACTGGAACACGATTCCCGAGGAGATCTACCAGACGCGCGTGATGCGTGAGCTCGAAACGGCCGCGATGGACTACGCCTGCTTCGTCAACGACCTGTTCTCCTACCAGAAGGAGATCGAGTTCGAGGGCGAGGTGCACAACCTCGTGCTGGTGATCGAGAGCTTCCTCGGCGTGGACCGCTGGCAGGCCCGTGACATCACCGCGGACCTGATGACCGCGCGGATGAAGCAGTTCGAGCACATCCTGGCCAACGACTATCCGGTGCTGTTCGACGAGTTCCAGCTCGACGAGGAAGCGCGGACGATGCTGATCGCGTACGCCGACGGGCTGAAGTACTGGATGTCGGGAATCCTGGAGTGGCACCGCAAATGCGCCCGGTACACGGAAGCCGAGCTGCGGCGCGACCAGAACCCGTCGGCGTTGTTGCCAACGGGCCTGGGCACCTCCGCGGCATGGCGCAAACCGCTACGCGTGTGAGCGCGGCTGGATCTGCTGCACTGCCCAGCTGTTGCCGTCGGGGTCGGCGAAGAACACGAACGACCCCCACGGCATGTCCGCGATCTCGCTGACCTCGACGCCGCGCGCAGTCAGCACCTTGTGCGCGGCCTCGATGTCGGTGACCACGACCTGCATGCCCTTCACCGAGCCGGGCTCGGCGTCGGACAGGCCGGTGCCGATCGCGATCGAGCATGCCGAACCCGGCGGCGTCAGCTGCACGAACCGGATCTCGTCGCTGACCACGTGGTCGTGGTCGGCGTTGAAGCCGACCTGCTCGTAGAACGCCTTCGCGCGGTCCACGTCGGACACGGGGATGGTGACGAGTTCGAGCTTGATGTCCATCGGGGCCACTCCTTCGTTCCTGGTGTGACACCAGCCTAGAGGCCATTGCGGCCACTTCCTGGCCGCAATGGATCAGGTTTTGCGGACAGCTTTGGCTTCCTCGCAGCCGCGCACGGCCAGCTGGTCGGCACGCTCGTTGCCCGGGTCGCCCGCGTGGCCCTTCACCCAGTGCCACTCGACCTCATGGGGCGTGGCGGCGGCCTCCAGCCGCTGCCACAGGTCGGCGTTCTTCACCGGCTGCTTGGCCGAGGTCTGCCAGCCGTTGGACTTCCACCGCGGCAACCACTGCATGATCCCGTTGCGCACGTAGGAACTGTCGGTGTAGAGGTGCACGACCGACGGCCGCGTCAACGTCTCCAGCGCCATGATCGGCGCCATCAGCTCCATCCGGTTGTTGGTCGTGGGCGACGCTTCCCCGCCGTGGAGTTCCCGCTCGTGCTGCCCGTACCGCAGCAGTGCACCCCACCCACCCGGGCCGGGATTCCCACTGCACGCGCCGTCGGTGTAGATCACCACAACCTGCTGTTCACCCACGTGAGCACCGTACCGGGGCGGATCAGAGCAGCGAGCGGGCCTCGGCGATCAGGTCGAGCTGCTCGTGGTAGTCGCTGCCGTCGAGGACGAGACTGAATTCGTCCGCGCCCGCGTCGACATAGGCGGCGATGCGTTCGGCGGCCTCCTGCGGGCTGCCGCCGATCGTGACCTCGGCGGCTTTCTCCGGGGCTGTCCGGAGGAACGCGCCGATCTGGGCGGTCATCCTCGCGCGGGCGGGCTCGTCGTTGAGCACCACGTGTACGCCGAGGTGGACGCGAGGCGTGGGCCTGCCGTAGTCCGCGGCGTACTGCCGCAGCCGGTCCTTGGCCTGGGTGACCTCGGCGGGCGTCAGCTGTGACGGCAGCCAGAGGTCCGCGTACTTCGCGGTTCGCCGCAGCGCGGACTCGCCGCTGCTGCTCCCGACGAGCAGAGGCGGCACAGCGGCGCCCGGAGCCAGCGTGACCCCGAGCGCGGGCTCACCGGCGATCAACCGGGGCAGCACCTGCAGCGCGTTGTCCAGCAGACGACCGCGGCCGGTCGCCGGAGCACCCACCGCCTGCCAGAACGGCGAGCCGGGGAAGCCGCCGATCCCCAGGCCGAGCCGGACCCTGCCGCCCGACAGGTGCTGCAAGGTCTGGATCTGCGCCGCCAGCATCGGCATCGGCCTGGTCGGGGCCGACACCACGCCGAAGTCCAGCGTCACACGTTCGGTCACGGCGGCGACAGCGGACAGGACCACGACACATTCCATCGCGGGCGATCCGTCGCCGGTCAGCACGTCCGCCGCGCTGACCGAGTCGAAACCGAGTGACTCCACGCGCTTGGCCGCGGCGAGGATTTCCTGGGCAGGGAGCCCGACACCGATCTTCATACCCGCCAGCGTCGAACGTCGACCTTGGTTGAGGTCAAGTCCCCGCGAACATCACCGGGTGACGGGATGCGGCCCGAAAGCGGTCAGGAACCGGTCGCGGAACGCCTGCATCGGCCACACCGGCGCCTCCTTGCCCGGGTTGAGGCCGTCATGCCAGCCCCAGCTCGCGGTGCGCTCCAGCACAGCGGGGTCCTTCGCCACGATCGTCACCGGGACGTTGCGGGTCGCGCCGTCACCTGCCACCACGGGCTGCGGCTGGTGGTCGCCGAGGAACACGAGCACCAGGTTGTCGTTGCCGTAGGTCTGCACGTACGAGATCAACGTGGTCAACGAGTACTGAATGGACTCGGCATAGGCGGCACGGGTCTTCCCGGCGTCGTTCCACACCGCTTCCGGTTTGGTCCCGTTCTCCGCCTGTGGGGTGAAGACCGAGCCGTCGCCGACCGCGGTCCAGTCGATCATCTTGGGCAGCGGCACGAACGGGGTGTGGCTGGAGACGAGGTCGATCTCGGCCATCACCGGCTTGCGTCCCGCGGCGGCGAGTTCGTTGCGCTGGAACGCCGACATCGTGAACTGGTCGGGCATCTGGGCGTAGAAGAAGTTCTTGCCCTTGTAGCCGACGTTGTGGGTGTCGTAGTACTGGTCGTAGCCGTAGACCTTGCCTTCCGGCCACGGTTTCATGTTCTGCGGCACGATCCCGACGGTCTTCCAGCCCGCGCGCTTGAACGCGTGGCTGAGGGTGAACCGGTCACTGGACACGAAGGTGTCGTAGCGCTTCTGGTTGTTGATCAACAGTCCGGACTGCAGCGTGGAGTGCGCGAGCCAGCTGCCGCCGCCCACCGTCGACGAGGTGATGAACGCGCTGCGTGCCTCGAATCCGGCGGCGCGCAGTGTGCTCGTGCCCGCGTCGAGCACGGCGTCCACGCCGGGGGAGATCACCGGGTCCTGGATCGCGACCTGTCCGTAGCTCTCGACGAACGCGAAGAGCACGTCCTTGCCGTGCAGCCCGGTCAGCAACTGGTTGCCCGGTGTGTCACGGAACGCGTCGGCCACGGCCTCGGTGTTGTACGCCTCCGCGTCCTGCAGGCTCGTACCGATCTGGCGTGCGTGGTCGTACGCTAGCGTCGCAGCGCTCCGGCTGGCGATCGGCTGCCCGAACACAGCCGCGCCGACCCAGATGATTCCGAGCACCGCGAGCGCACGCGTTGCCGCCGTTGGCCGTCCAGCGACAACGCGGGACAACCGCACCGCCGACAACGCCGTCAAGGCGACCAACGCGACGGCCAGCACCACAACCCCGACCGCGGTGGCGACCGCACTACCGTGCCCGATCGCCCCGGCGAGGAAGTCGAAACCCGGGCCGAGGAAACTCCAGTCGAACACGGGGTCGAACGGCCGGGCCAGCGTGGTGTGGAAGCCCATGTCGAAGAGCTTCCAGAGCAACAGCACACCGAGCAGCGAACCGAGCACGGCCGCCACGATCCGCCGCGGTTTCGGTGGCAGTACAAGGACAAGTGCGACTCCGATGAGCCCTTCGAGCGGAATCCGCAGCACCGCCCACGGCGTCAGCTTGCTCAGCTCGTTCGGCGCGACCAACGCGAACAGGACGAGCACGAACGCCAGCACCGTCAGCGCCCGCGCCGTGATCCGGCGCCACTTCGGTGCGCTGTCCGTCGTCATGTCCTGCCCTCCGAGGTAGTCCTCTGCCCTCTGGGAAGTACGGGCGGCACGCGCCGGAGGTTCACGGCTACGCCGAGTAACCTAATCCCTGTGGTGTGCGCGACGCCGGGGAATCCCCGGCCGCCTCGGGCGTTGACCCTGGTGTGACACCGACCAGATTGTCCATTCTCGACCGTTCGAGCAATCGCGCGGGCCGGAGCGACGCCCAGGCGCTGCGGGACACGGTCCGGTTCGCGCAACAGGCCGAGGAGCTGGGCTACCACCGTTTCTGGGTGTCGGAACACCACAGCGTGCCGGGTGTCGCGGGATCGGCGCCGACCGTGCTGGCCGCGGCGATAGCGGCGGCGACGTCCACGATCCGGGTCGGCACCGGTGGCGTGATGCTGCCCAACCACCAGTCGCTCGTGGTCGCCGAGCAGTTCGGGGTGCTGGAGTCGCTGTACCCGGGGCGGATCGACATGGGCCTGGGGCGGTCCGTCGGGTTCACCGACGGTGTCCGGCGCGCGCTGGGACGTGACAAGGACGCCGCGGACGACTTCGCCGCGCAGTTGACCGACCTGCTGGGCTACTTCACCACCGGCCACGACGGCGTGCACGCGATCCCCGCGGAAGGCAGCCGCGTGCCCGCGTTCATCCTGGCCACCGGGGCGGGAGCGGACATCGCGGCCGATTTCGGCCTGCCGGTGGTGGTCGGCGGACCGAAGACCGAGGAGGCGGTGGCCCGCTACCGCGAACGGGCGCACGACCCCTACGTGATCGTGGCGGTGAACGTCGCCGTCGCCGATACCACCGAGCAGGCCCGACGGCTGCTGCTGCCCGAGGCCTGGTCGATGGCGTACTCGCGGTCACACGGCGTGTTCCCGCCGCTGCTTCCGGCCGAGGAGGTTCTCGCGCTGGACAAGACCCAGAGCGAACGCGACCGGCTCGAGCGAGGACTGCACGGCCAGATCCACGGCACACAGGACGACGTCCTCGCCGCACTGGACGACCTGACCGAACGTACCGAACCCGACGAACTGCTCATCACCATGAGCACGTTCGACCGGGACGAGATGCTCGACTCCTACACCCGCCTGATCACGGCAGTGACGCGGGCAGCCCGAACTGCCGGAAGTGCTGCGGCCCGATGAACGACGTGATCGCGGCGATCCGGTCGTCGCGCAGTGTCAGCACGTTGATCGACCACGCGGCGCCGTCCAGGTAGCCCGCGACCGCGGGCTGGCCGTTGGCGCTGGTCGGGACGTGTGTCCAGGTGCCGCACCGGAACGGGACCGTGGTGGCGTGGTCAAGCACCGCACTGATTCCGCTGTACCAGGCCGGGAGCGGCGGCATCGCCCACGTGACGTCGGCGGTGAGCAACGCGACCAGCGCCTCGGCGTCGCCGCGTTCCAGCGCGCCGGAGTACTCGGCGACGATCTGCTTGATCCGGGCGTCGTCCACCGTGCGCGCACTGCCGCGCGACGGTGCCTTCTCCGCGATGACCTTGCGGGCGCGGGCCAGCGCGGAGTTCACCGACGTGACCGACGTGTCCATGATCGCCGCGATCTCGGCCGCGGCGAACCCCAGTACCTCGAACAGCACCAGCGCGGCACGCTGATTGCCGGGAAGGTGTTGCAACGCGGCGACGAAGGCCAGTTCGACGCCCTCACGCTGCTCGTACCGCTGGTCCGGGTACGGCTCGACCCAGGCGATGTCCAGCATGCCCTGGTCGAGCACGGCGTGCTCGCTCGACGGCCCGAGGTCGACCGGCATGGCCCGCCTGCCCCGGGTCTCGGCGACGTCCAGACAGGTCCGGGTGGCCACGGTGTACAGCCAAGTACGCAGTGAGCTGCGGCCCTCGAACGCCCCGAGCTTGCGCCAGGCCTTGATGAGGGTGTCCTGCAGCGCGTCGTCCGCGTCATGCGTGGAGCCGAGCATGCGGTAGCAGTGCGCGTGCAGCTCCCGCCGCAGCGGCTCGATCAGGCGCGTGAACGCCTGCTCGTCGCCCGACTTGGCCCGGTCGAGAAGAAGTTCGCTCACAGCCGACGATTCTGCCGCACGGCGGCCGTCTCACTGGTCGAACCGGACAAGAAGGAGCGTTCAATCAACTTCTCGGCTCTGAAGGGTCGAGCTTCGGGGCTCGGCGCCGTTCAAGCCGGGTCGCGTTCTCCGTCCGCCACTGGGTGTGGTGTGCGGGACGCATCCACCCAATTCTCTATGCGAGTGCGGGTGCGGGTGTGTTGACGAACACCCACGCTCGCCGTGCCCTGTTACGGACGTTCACGGCGGCGACGACATCGGCGGGCCCAGCGAGGCCACACCGACGACACAGGAAATGTTCCCGATCCGGCCGGTTGGTACGAGCCACGTGCCCGCACCGGGGACACGTTTGGGAGGTGTAATGCGCGTCCACTGTCACGGTCGGCACCCCGGCCCTGCGGGCTTTGTAGGTGAGGACCGCGGCGAGGTGGTGGAAGGGCCAGGAGGTGTGGGTGGCCCGCTGGTCACGACGAAGCCGTACCCGATCCCGGATACCGCCCAGCTCTTCCAGGGCGACCCCGCGACCAGTGCGTTGCGCGACGGCCACTACCTCCTTCCCGATCTTGTGGTTTACATGCCGCGCATACCGGCCCTCACGTCGAGCACGCCGTTTCAACAGTCGGGTCGCGGACCTCGTCCGCTTCGCCTGCAACTCCTGGCGTTTACGGGCGTGCCACCGCCGGTACCGGGACAAGCCGCGACCCGAGAAGTTCACACCGTCACACGTGGTCGCGAGGTTGACGATGCCACGATCCACACCAATCCAGTCAACGGGTTCGAACGTGTCCGGTTCGGGCACCTCGCACGTGGCGAGCAGGAACCACCTCCCGTCCCGGCAGAGGAGGTCCGATTCGCCCTGACGGTGCCCGGCCAGCAGTGTGAGCTGGTCGGGATGGCCTGCGAAGCGGATGTCCTTCAAGCGGCCGGTGGTGGTCCAGATCGACACCGTCCGCGCGTCGTGCTGCCAGGACAGCATCCGGTCATCGAACGGCTGCGCACTGTCCGCACGGAACACGATCGGTTTCGACTCCGCCTTCACCCGACGTTTCGACCCCGCACGCCCGAGGTTGCCTGCCCGAACGTTCGCGCGCAGCGTCGTATATGCGTCGACGACTTTCTTGATCGTGCGCACCGCGGCCTGCGCACCCAACCCACCCGCCTTCAACCCCGGATACACCAGCTTGTGCAGATCGTTGCGGGAAAACACCTTCCGCTCAAACGCCACCACCGACACACGATCAGCGGCCGTGTTGCATTCGTGCAGGGTCGCCGCCAACGCCGCCGCTTGCGTGGGCGTCGGCAACAGCTTGACCTGCACCACCAGCTTCACACCCCACATCCTAGAACACCAGTTCGGATATTCGGCATCAGGTAAGGCATCGGCTTCCTCCCGACCGTGAACGACAGGGTTTTCACCGAAAGGAACACAGATGAAGACGGATCTGCACCACTACCTGCGCCAGATCAGGCAGGTCATGCTCTGGAAGCTGGCCGGGCTGTCCGAACACGACATCCGCCGCCCGCTGACCCCCACCGGCACCAACCTGCTCGGCCTGGTCAAACACCTGACCGGGGTGGAACTGCTCTACTTCGGCTACGTGTTCGGCCGCCCGTATCCGCAGCCGGTGCACTGGCTGCGCCAGGACGCGGAACCCAACACGGACCTGTGGGCGACAGCGGACGAGTCACGCTCGGACATCATCGAGCTGTACCGCGGCGCCTGCGCGCATTCGGACGCCACGATCGACGAGCTCCCGCTGGACGCAGTCGGCCAGGTGGAATGGTGGCCGGGCAACGCGACGACCCTGCACCGCGTGCTGATCCACGTGATCGCCGAGTCGAACCGGCACGCGGGCCACGCCGACATCGTCCGCGAACTCGTCGACGGCACCGTGGGCCTTGCGGAAGGCAACGACTTCATGCCGCCGGGCGACGAGGCGTGGTGGGCCGACTACCGCGCCACCGTGACCAAGGTGTCGGAGGGATTCGTCCAGCACTGAGCGGCCGGTCCGGACATCAACCGATCGGTTGGTGTTCCGGCTGCAGCGGTGGACGGTACGGCTCGGCCGTTGTGTCGATGTCCGGCCATGCGCGGGCCGACAGGCTGAAACGCATGTCGTTGAACCAGATGGACACACGAGCCGTCGCGCCGGATCTCGCGCGCGGGACGATGCTCGCGTTGGTCGCGTTGGCGAACTCGGTGATCTACCTCTACGACCGGCCGTACGGGCCGCGGCAGCACATCGTCGAACACGACGTGCTCGACCGGATTGTCAGCGCGGTGAACGTCGTCTTCGTCGAAGTGCGCGGATACCCGATGTTCGCCGCGCTGTTCGCCTATGGCGTGGTGCAGATGCTGCGACGGAGCCCGAAACAGGTGCTGCGACGACGGTTCAGCTGGATGATCGTGTTCGGGCTCGTCCACGCGGTGGTGCTGTTCCCCGCTGACATCCTTGGCCTGTACGGAATTCTGGGCTTCGTGCTGCTGGCCGTGGCCCGCTGGAAGGACCGGACGCTGCTGGTGGTCGCGGGGTGGTGGCTTGTTGTCGTCGCTGCGGTGCAAGGGATTGTCTACTCGACGCCGCCGCTGACCAACCAGCGCACGTTCTTCTGGTCCTTCGCCGTTGACGATCCGGCTGTCGCTGTGGCGCTGCACCCGGTGGAGTGGGTGCTGACGCCGTTCGGCATCCTGGGTGTTGTCAGTGCCATGCTGGTCGGTGTCTGGGCCGCTCGACGCGGGGTGCTCACCGAACCTGCCCGTCATCGGGTTCTGCTCAGGCGGACCGCGGTTGTCGGGATCACCGCGGCGGTTCTCGGCGGCCTGCCGATGGGGCTCGCGGTCGGCGGCTTCTGGCAGCCGACCTCGTCGACGGTCCTCTGGGCGGCGTCCGCACTGCACTCGGTGACAGGTGTCGCGGGAGGCCTCGGCTACGCGGCCCTGATCGGCCTGTTCGCGGCCAAGGCGCCGACCGGCGCGATCGTCCGGGCGCTGCGTGCGTGTGGGGAGCGTTCGCTCAGCTGCTACCTGTTCCAGTCGGTCGTGTTCGTGGTGTTGCTGATGCCGTACACGCTCGGTCTGGGCGGTGTCCTCGGGTCGGCCGAGGTCGCGTTGGTCGCGCTGGGTACGTGGCTGGTGTCGGTTCTCCTCGCCGACCTGCTGCGGCGGCGGGGCAGGCGTGGCCCGGCCGAGGTTCTGCTGCGCCGTCTGACGTACCGGCGTTGACCTGCGAAGCTGGGCGCTGTGACGTCAGTGGGTGAACAGCTGGAACGGCGATGGAACATGGCGTGGGCGCTTGCCCCGTACGGCGTGCTCGTGGCGGCCTGCGTCGTGTCGCTGACCGGTGACAAGGCCAGCGGGATCACCCTGGCCGTCGCCGTGGGCCTGGGGGTGTGGCACTGGTGGTTCATCGTCGCGCATCCACAGTGGTGGGAGCGGAACACCGTCGCGATGGTCGGGTACTTCGGCGGCCTGCAGGCGTTCACGGTGGTCCTCGTGCTGAGCAGCCAGAGCTTCCTGCTGTTCGCGCCGATGTGCTACATCCTGGCGTTCGTCGCTCTGCCGGGCTGGCTCGCGTTTGTCGGCGTGGTCACGGCCAACATCCCGTGGCTGGTCGTGCCCGGCCCGGACGTGCTCAGCATGGTTGTGATCACGGCGATGGCCGCGCTGGTGGGCTGGGCGATCCGGACGATGGAGCGTGAGGCGATCCGGCGGCGGGAGACCACCAGCAGGCTCGTCGCCGTCGCCGCGGAAAACGAGAAGCTGCACGCGATGCTGCTGGAACGGGCCAGGGAAGCCGGGGTGGCCGAGGAACGCGCACGGATGGCCCGCGAGATCCACGACACCGTCGCACAGGGCCTTACCGGGATCGTCACCCAGTTGGAGGCCGTGGACGACCTCGTGTCCGCCGGTGTCCGTGCCCGCATCGACACGGCCCGGCAGCTGGCACGGACCAGTCTCGTCGAGGTCCGCCGGTCCATCGACGCGTTGCGGCCAGGGCCGTTGCGGGACACTCGGCTGAGCGAGGCCGTCGAGCAGGCCGTGACGACGTGGCGTGCGCAGTACGACATCCCGGTCACGGTCACCGTGACCGGGACACCGCAGCCGATGCATTCCGAAGCCGAGGTCACGGTCCTGCGCGCGGCACAGGAAGCCCTGTCGAACGTGGGCAGGCACGCGCAGGCACACCGAGTCGACGTCACGCTGTCGTACATGGAGGATGTCGTGGTGCTCGACGTGCGCGACGACGGAACCGGCTTCGATCCCCGCTGCGCGACCGGGTTCGGGCTCACCGCGCTGCGTCAGCGGGTGCGGCTGCTGGCCGGAAGCGTCGAGGTGGAGTCCACGCCTGGCGGCGGGACCGCGGTCAGCGTCGCCGTTCCGTTGATCGAGGTGGACGCGTGATCCGGCTCGTGATCGTCGACGACCACCCGGTGGTCCGGGACGGCCTGCGGGGGATGCTCGGCACGCAGCCGGACTTCGAGATCCTCCACGAAGCCGCCGACGGCACCGAGGCGTTGACGGTCGTCGCGGCCAGCGAACCGGACGTCGTGCTGACCGACCTGCGGATGCCGGGGCCGAGTGGCGCCACCCTGATCCGGCTGCTGCGTGAACGTGTACCCACAGTGCGTGTTCTGGTGCTCACCACCCACGACACCGACTCGGACGTGCTGCCCGCGATCGAAGCGGGCGCCATCGGCTACCTGCTCAAAGACGCGCCGCGTGCGGAGCTTTTCCGCGCCGTACGGGCGGCATCTCGCGGCGAGAGCGTGCTTTCCCCGTCCGTGGCGGCGCTTGTGCTCAGCCGCGTCCGTCCACAACAGCCATTGACCGCGGCAAAGCTGAGCACCAGGGAACGCGAAGTGCTTGCTCTGATCGCCCAGGGCAGGACCAACCGGGAAGCGGCCGCGGCGCTGCACATCAGCGAAGCCACCGTGAAAACACACCTGTTGCACATCTACGCGAAACTGGAGGTGCCGGACCGTGCGTCCGCAGTCGCCGCCGCCTACCAACGAGGCATCTTGACTCCTTAGCGCAGTCCCGGCGTGTGTGATGCCAGAAGCTGGAGGAAATCGGTCGCCGCCTGGTTGCGGTGGCCGACGGCACGGCGGACGGCGACGACCGGGACACGCACGTCGATACTGGGAACGTCGATCATCCGCAGGCTGCCGATCCGCAACTCCTCCCTGATGTTGTTGACCGGCATCAGCGCGACGCCGAGTCCGGCTTCGATCAGTCTCTTCTGCGCGGTCAGGCTGTCGACGGTGGTGATCGACGGGTTCGGCAGCCCGGCCTCGGCCAGTTGCTGTTCGAGCAGTCCGCGAAAGGAGCCGCGGCTACCGCGTTCCGCGGGGAACCCGAGCCATTTCTCGTCACGCAGGTCACGCAGGTCCGGCAGGCGGTCCGCGGTGACTCGGTGAGCGGCGGGCACCACCACGTAGAGCTTCTCGTCGCCGAGCGGGATCGACTCGAGCTTGGGATCCGGGTCCGTGTTGTAGCGCAGGCCGAGGTCGGCGTCGCCGGTGCGGACCAGCGTGCTCACCTCCCGGCTGGTCGCGGTCCGCAGGTCGACCGTGACCCCGTCGGACTGGGCGGTGAACTCGCGCAGGGCGTCCACGATGTGCGAGTCGGCCAGCGTCCCGACGATGGCCAGGCGGAACGAGCGAGCCCGCCCGGCCCGGTCGCGCACGGCCTGTTCGCCGTCGCGGAGCGCGGCCAGCGCGGCCTGGGCGTACGGCAGCAGGGCACGTCCGGCGTCGGTGAGCGTCACCCGGCGGCCGACCCGTTCGAACAGCGCCGTGCCGAGGCTGCGTTCGAGTTCGTGGATGCGACGGCTGATCGCGGGCTGGGACCGGTGCAGCCGCCGGGACGCCTCGGTGAACCCGCCCACCTCGGCGATGCAGACGAAGGTCTCCACCTCATCGAACGTCATGCGATCAGTATTCCTGATGGATTGACCAAAGAACTATGCATTTGAATGATGTCAGCCCAGCGGGCACAGTAATACCCGTGACGAATGATCAGGCAACGAAAGCCGCCCGCTTCCGCGCACTGCACGACGGGCCACAGCCCCTGCTGCTGCCGAACCCCTGGGACGCCGGAACAGCCCGCCTGCTGGCAGCACTCGGCTTCGACGCCCTGGCCACCACCAGCCTCGGCGTGGCCAACGCCCTCGGCCGCACAGGCGCGACCATGCAGGAGATCCTCGACAACTGCCGTGCGATCAACGACGCGACACCGCTGCCAGTGAACGCGGACATGGAGAACGGCTTCGCCGACGACCCGGCCGGAGCAGCCAAAGCCATCGAACTGGCAGCGCAGGCAGGCGCGGTCGGCGCGTCCATCGAGGACTACACCGGCAACCGCGACGCCCCGATCTACGACTTCGAACTCACCGTCGACCGCGTCCGTGCGGCCGTGGAGACCGCGCACGCCCTCCCGGTCCCCATCGTGCTCACCGCACGAGCGGAGAACCTGCTGCACGGCGTGAACGACCTCGACGACACGATCCGCCGCCTACAAGCGTTCGACGAGGCAGGCGCCGACGTGCTGTACGCGCCGGGCCTGCGCACACTGGAGCAGATGCGGACCGTGGTCGAGTCGGTGAGCAAGCCCGTGAACGTCGTGATGGGCTTCGCCGACCCGACGATCACCATCGAGCAACTCGCCGAGATCGGCGTCCGCAGGGTGAGCATCGGCGGCGCGCTGTCCAGGATCGCCCTGAAGTCCTTCACGGACGCCGCACAGCAGATGCGCGCCGGTCGCTTCGACTTCGTCGGCGACCTGCCCCCGCTCACCGAGCTGCACCAGCACTTCATCTGACCCGGCTACTCTTGGTTACGTGTCTCGTTCGGGGGTTGCGGCCGTTCTTGCGCTGCTGGGGTGTCTGCTGGCCGGTCCGGCGGTGGCGGCCTACACGCTGAACGACCAGATAGCCGACCGGGATCGGTATGTGCAGGCGGTCACACCCATCGCCGCCGATCCGGCGGTCCGCCAGGAGCTGACCGACCGGGTCACCGACGCGATCGGCGAGAAACTCACCCCCGGCGCCCTGCGCCTGCCCGAGGGCGTTCGCCAGGGGCTGCACTCCGCCGTGGCGAAGTTCGTCGACAGCGACGACTTCCGGTCGGGCTGGGTAGCTGCGAACCGGACAATTCAGCCCGAAGTGGTCGCGGTGCTGCGCGGCGAATCGAGCAGCCTGCGGATCGTCGGCGACACCGTGATGCTCGACATGGGCGTGGTCTCCGATCGGATCAAGGATCGGCTGGTGGCCGACGGGGTGCCGCTCGCCCAGCGGCTGCCGCACGTCGACGCGCTGGTCCCGCTGTTCTCGCGGCCCGCGATCCGGCAGGCGATCCCGGCGTTCGGCCTGCTGCAGGACCTGAGTGTGCTGCTGCCGATCGTGGCCGCCGCGTTGGTCGTCGCAGGCATCGCCCTGTCGGCCAGGCGTCGGCCGACCGTGATCGCCACCGGCGTCGGGCTCGCGGTGTCGGCGCTGCTTGTGCTGGTCTACCAGTGGATCAGTCGGGGTCAGCTGGTCTCGCGAAGCGAGTCGCCCGAGCTCGCGGGCGCGTTCCACGACGCGTTCACCGGGACGCTCATGCCCCTGCTGTGGGTGCTGTTCGGCGTCGGTCTGGCGGCCGCTGCCGTCGGTTTCCTCGTGCGGACGGGCGGCTCGAGATAAGTGCAACAGATCGACGGCGGGGAAACGTCCAAGGAGCGTGACACCACAACAGAGCATCCGGCAGACCCTGAGGTGTGCATGACGTTCGATGATTTCGTGGCGGCACGGCTTGACCCGCTGCTGCGCTACGCCACGGTCCTCTGCTATGACCCGCACCTGGCCAAGGACATCGTCCAGGAGGTGCTGTTGCGGGCCCAGCAGCAGTGGCCACGGATCTCAGCCACAGTGGACTCGCCCGCCGCGTACGTCAAACGCATGGTCACCAACGAGTTCCTGTCCTTGCGCCGACGGGCGTCCACCCGTGAGGTGGGCACCTCGTTGCGCGTGCTGGACGAGCTTGGCTCACCGACCGCTGACCAGACGGGGCAGTACGACGAGCGCGAGGCCATGATGGCCAGGCTCGCCACCCTGCCACGCCGTCAGCGAGCGGCGCTGGTGCTGCGCTACTACGAGGGGTACGACGACGCCGCGATCGCAACGGAACTCGAATGCCGCCCCGGCACGGTACGCAGTCTCATCTCGCGGGGCTTGGCCACCCTGCGGATCAGGTCACACAGCCCAGTCGACGACAGGCCACTGACTTTGGCGAAGGAGATGGGCTGACATGGCCGACGAGACCGCATTCCGAGACGCTCTCGCTCAGCACGCGGAGCGCAGGCAGGGAGGACAGGAAATCCTGATGGCACTGCAGGAGAACGAAACCACACCACGCAGCCGTGGCCGTGGCCGCGTGGTGTGGGCAGCGGCGGCCGCGCTTGCCATCGCGGGAGGAGTCATCGGGGGCACGGCGCTGTTGGGTAGCAGCCCGGCCGCGTACGCGGTGACCAAGAACGCCGACGGCACCGTCACGGTGTCCATCAAGGACATCAAGGCGATCGAACCGGCGAACGCGAAGCTCAGGGAACTGGGTGTGCGCGCCAAGGCCGTTCCCATGACGTCGGACTGCGCGCCCCTCAACGGCGCTTCCATGTACAACGGATCCGACTGGGACGTCCCGAACGGGGTCTCGAACGACTCGGTCACCATCGGCACGAAGATCCCGAGCGGCTACACCGTACTGCTGTCCGTTTCGGACAAGCCGGGCCGCGGTACCGGCCTCGGCTACACCGGGCCGGTGCAGGGCCCCGCACCGTCCTGCGTGCTGGACCCGGCGGACGACCCGGACCAGCGTGCGACCAACTGACCAGGAGCAGGGCAGCGGTCCGAGGCGGCCGTGGGTCCGGGTGGTCGCCGTTGTCGGAGGCGCGCTCGCCGCACTTCCCATGATCGCGTTCGTGGCGGCGGGTTTCGTTGGCGACCAGTCGCGTCCGCAACCACCACAGCCGTCGGCGTCGACGACGAGGTGCGCGCCGTGACGGCCGCCGTGCTCCGGTGAAAAGGTCTCCTTGCCATCCTCAGTGGCAAGGAGACCTTGGCTTTTATACACCCTACGGCTTCTGGGCGACGACCAGAACGGCACCGAACTCGGGGATGTCGGCCATGTCCGCGTGGTTGAACTCGGCATCGCGCTGCTTCGGGAACTGGCTGAAGGTCTGCCGGATGGTGTGCTCGCTGATGTCGAGGATCTCGGCCAGCCGCAGACCCGCGCGGCGCAGCATCGGCGGGTAGTCGTCGATCCGCGCCAGCGTCATCATGAACTCACGGAGATAACGGTCGACAACGGGCTGATTCCCAGCCGGAATCGGTGCCCGTTCAACGAAGTCGGTCAACACCAGCCTGCCGCCGGGACGCAACGTCTGGCAGATCTGACTGAGCACGACGGCACGATCCGGCATGTGAAAAATCGACTCGACAGCGATGGCCGCGTCGAAGGAATCCGGCGGGAACGGCAGCCGGGTCGCGTCCGCGTGCCGGAACTCGACGACATCGCCCATTCCGGTGGACTGCGCGAAAGCGCTCGCGCGGCTGATCTGCTCTCCGCTGTTGGAGATCCCGGTGACCTTCGCGCCGGTGCGCCGGGCGATTCGGACAGCGGGCCCACCCACGCCACACCCGACATCGAGCACGTGATCGCCCCGAGCCACCCGCAGACGATCGGTCATCAGGTCGGTGAGCCGGTCGGCGGCGTCGCTGAGCGAAACATCGCTGTCCGGAGTGTCCCAGTACCCGAAGTGCATGTTCTCGCCGGATCCCGCGTTGCGAAGAACGGTGAACCGGTCATAGAGCCGACCGACCTCGTCGGGTACCGGTAAGCCTTGCGACATCATTGGCCCCTTCTAGTGCCGAGCCGGGTTTCATGTCAGCGTGAATGCTCGTGCTGACCTGCGCCTTCTCACCGTAGGTCAGGCGGCTCGGGTGGGGCAGTGGCCTGGCGATTCCCTGACAAAGAATTGAAGGTCGTCACTGTGGCGCGGTTCGGTCACCTCTCCGCAGCAGCGCGACGAACGCGCCCGCGAACAACAACCCGGTGACCAGGACAAGCTGGACGAGTGTCGGCATGGGCACCGCTTCGATGGCCAGAATCGCGCCTGCGAGCGCGGCGACCAGCCAACTGCGTTCCCACCAGGCCAGCAGCACCAGCCCACCGGCCACCAGCAGTTCATCGGCCCGGTAACTCGTCCAGGCGGCCAGTAGTCCTGTCACGCCAACGGCTGATGTCATCACACTGATCACGGTGAGCGTGGATCTGCCGCGCCCCAGATTGAAGTAGACCCACCCCGCCGCGCACAGCCCGATCGCGAGCAGCGAACCGGCGACCGTGGGCGCCAGATCTGGGGACTCTTCGACGATCCACATCGTGCACGAGAACGCCCCGATAGCGACGACACCGCACACCGCGGCAGCGAGGTACGTCCATGCCCGCCCGGATCCACGGGCATACCAGGCAATCGCGGCAAGGAGGACAAGTGACAGTCCGGCGACCCAGTACTCCGCACTGCCGACAGACGGCCAAGCTTCGCCTGTGTAGAAGCTGATCGACGTGTTGAACTGATCCTCATAGGCCCGCGACATCGTCACACCGCGCAGCGACGCGAACTCGCCGCTGTACAAGAACTGCTGGCCACCGATGGGGAAACTGGTGTGGCTGGAGTCCACCACCCAACCCTCGAGACTGACCGCCGTACTGCCGAGTGCCAGAAAACCAAGCAAAGCCAGCGGGAACCAGGAACCGCGCCTGTCGCGTGTCGCCATGCCGCGCAGAGTATCGGCATTCCGAATGGGCCGGTTGTCGAGTGACCGAACCATCGGCGGTACATCATGCAGCAGTTCGACGGGCCAGGTGTAAATCGCCCGGGAGGTTCTTCATCGGCCAAGATTTCGTTGTAGGCCAGCCGGGAGTGGTCGTCGACCGCGTTGTAAGTCAGGCGGATCGGACACCTCTCAGCAGCAGCGCGACGAACGCGCCCCCGAACAACAACCCGGTGACCAGGACAAGCTGAATGAGCGTCGGCATGGGCACCGCTTCGATGGCCAGAATCGCGCCCGCGAGCGCGGCGACCAGCCAACTGCGTTCCCACCACGCCAGCAAGACCAGCCCACCGGCCACGAGCAGTTCGTCGGCCCGATAGTTCGTCCATGCGGTCAGCAGCCCTGTCACGCCGACGGCGAGTGTCACCACACTGATCGAGGTGAGCGTGGTTTGCCAACGCTCCGGCCGGAAATAGGCCCACCCTGCGGCGCACAGCCCGGTCGCGATCAGCCACACGGCCATCTCCGGCATGATGTTGCGAGACTGCTCGATCATCCACATCGTGTACATGAACAGCCCGATACCGACGACACCCCACACCGCGGCCAGGGTGAACGCCCCTACTCGGCCGGAGCCGCGGGCGTACCAGACGATCACGGCAAGCAGGGCCAGTGCCGCCCCGGCGAGCCAGTATTCGGAACTGCCGATGGGCAGCCAGTCACTGGGGCTGTATACGACGCCAGGCTCAAGCAGACTCGTCTCGTAGCCGCTCGACATCCCCAGGCCCGTCACGGATTGGGCGATCGCGTACTTGGGGGTGAGGCCATCGATGGAAAAACTTGGGTGGTAGGCGTCCACCACCCAGCCTCCGGCAGCGACGGCAGCGCTGCCCAGTGTGAGAAAAGCCAGTAACGCCAATGGAAACCAGAAACCGCGTCGCCCCGCGTCTCTATCTTGTGCCGCCATGCCGGGCAGCGTATCGGCATCGCTGACAGGGCCGGAGGATGAATGGCCGCAACCATTGACGGTACATCATGCAGCAATTCCCGCGACTCGTACTTCGACGGGTTAGACCTTGAGAACCGCGCGCAATGCCGCGCCAAGGTCGCCGGAGGCGTCAGGGGTACGCCACGCGACGAAGAAGTCCGGCCGCACGAGAACCGCGCCCGACTCCGTCACGCCATAGGCTTTCGCCCATTCCGCGCCCTGCAGCACGTGCGCGGTCAGGCCGAGTTCGGTGGCTCGCTCAGCCCACTGCTGCGTGCCTGTCAGGACAACGAACCCGCGTCCGAACAGTTCGATCACTGACACCTCCCGGCCGTCGACTTGGACCGGCACGTGCGGAGCCCGTGACCCGGGCCTGCCAGTCGGTTCGGCTTCGATGATCGACTCGTCGTCGCCCGGTTCCACGAGCACGGCGTCGCTGATGTGCCGGTAGCCGAAGAACGGGATCGAGAACGGGTCCGCCAGCGGTGTGAGCGAGCCGTCATCCAACTCCGGCGCCATCCGCTGGACGAAGAACGTGTACTGCTGCTCGGCGATGAACTGCGAGTACGGCCGCCGCTCTGGCGTGTGCGAGTCCAACAACGCCGGTCCGGCCTGTCCTTTCACTACCATCGCCAGCTTCCAGGCCAGGTAGAAGCCGTCGAGAATCGCGGTGTTCCCGCCGAACGCGCCCGTCGGCGGCATCACGCGGACCGCGTCGCCGACCAGGTGCACGCGTCCGGAACTGAACTCGTCCGCCACCCAGTGCTTGGTGTCCGTGCTGCCGCTCCTGTCCAGCACCGTCACCGCGAGGTCCGGGATGCCTGCGGCGAGCCGGATCATGCTGGCCCACTCCTCGTCGGAGTAGTCGCCCACGCCTGTCCCGAAGGCGTACCGGCCAGGGTCGTCGGTGCTCACGAGCACACCGCCACCGCCCGGCAACTCGGGATTCTTCAAGTACACCAACGCGTTGCGCGGCAGGACCGAGGACAGGTCGGCTTCGAAGACCGAGCCGACGCCGGTGCCGAGCACGCCCCGGCCGGTCACGCCGATACCCAGCGCCTCCCGGATCGGGCTGCGGTGTCCGTCGGCCGCGACCAGGTAGTCGGCCGTGATCGTCTCCGTCGCGCCGGTGCCCAGGTCACGCAGCACCGCCCTGACCCCGTCGGTGTCCTGCGTGAACGACTCCAGCGAGGTGCCGAAGCGGATGCTCGCGCCGAGTTCACGGGCCCGCGCGGCCAGGATCGGTTCGACCCGTTCCTGGCTGGCGTTCGCCCAGCCCGCGGTGGAGAACGCGCTGAGGTCCGGGCCCATGTCGTCGACCAGGATGTCCTGGAAGACCGGGCCGGTGGCCGCGGCGGCCACCATGATCCGGAACCGGAAGTCCGGCGGTGACGCCGCGATCACCTGCTCGTCGACCCCGGCAAGCCGTAACGCCTCCATCGTGTGCGGGAACTGGCCACGCGCCTTCGGGTGCACCGACGTGCTGGCGTGCCGCTCCACCACCAGCGACGACACGCCGTGCAGGCCGAGGAACATCGCCGTGGACAACCCTGAAAGCCCAGCTCCGACCACAAGTACTCGCATGACTTCTCCTGACCGAACAGTGTTCGTTCTGACGAACACTGTTTTATCGAGCGAATGGTGTTCGTGTCAAGTACAGTGATCGCGTGGATCTCCCCGAACCGCCATGGCGCAAGCCCGCGCGGCAGCCGCTGAGCCGGGACAAGATCGTGGACACCGCGCTCGGCCTGCTGGAGAAGGAAGGCCTGGACGCGCTGTCGATGCGACGAGTCGCCCAGGCACTGGGCACCGGCCCGGCGTCGCTGTACACGCACGTGCGCAACCGGGAGGAGCTGTGCGAGCTGATGTTCGACCGGATCCTCGGTGAGGCCGAAGTGCCGCAACCGGATCCGGCGCACTGGCGGGAGCAGCTGAAAGCCCTGTGTTTCGCTCAGGTCGGCGCGATGACGGCGTATCCGGGAATCGCCAAGGTCGTCATGAACGCGATGATCCCGATCGGCCCGAACGCGTTGCGCCACGGTGAGGGCATGCTGGCGATCCTGCGCGCGGGCGGACTGTCCGAACGCCAGGCAGCGTGGGCGTTCGACGCGCTTGGCCTGTACAACAAGGCTTACGCGGCCGAGGTGTCCTCGTGGCAGTCCGGTGAGCTCGACCCGGAGGAGATGGCCACACGCGCGCGCCAGATCACCGAGTACATGCGGTCACTGCCAGCGGGCACGTTCCCGAACCTGCTGGCGATCGGCCCGCTGTTCTCCGGCGACACCGCGCACGAACGGCTTGAGTTCGCCATCGACGCGTTCATCGCGGGCCTCGACTCACTGAAGTGAGTCGGTGACCCTGCCCCACCAGAGGAAGTCCCTGGCGCGAGTGGCGGCGACCAGGTGCTGCCTGCCGCGCAGGTCTCGGTGTTCCTGCTCGGATGCCTTCTCGCCCGCGTCGTCGGAGTCGAACTGGACGACGAGCACCGCCTGGAAGTCCAGCCCCTTCGCTCGGTGCACCGTGCCTGTCTTGAGTAACTCGTCCGCCGCGCCCCGGTAGTATTCCAGCGGCAGTGTGCTGATTCCCGCGCTGTGCAGGATCTTCTCGCACGCGTCGAGATGGCGGCGCTGGAACACGATCAACGCCGTCCGGTTGACCGGAACCGGCAGCGTGCGGACAGCCTCCATCAGCGCGACGGGCAGTTCACGCACCGAACCCTGCCAGCGCTGCACCTGGCCACCGGAGTTGGCGAGTTCGACGTCGCGAAGTGCCACACCCGCGCCGCCGTCGAGATCGTCCACCTGGTTGCGCGCGTCGAAACGCTGGGCGAACTCCAGCACCTTGGCGCGGTTGCGGTAGTTCACGCGCAGCACCGCACCCCGGCCCTGGATGGGGATGCCGGCGTCGGACAGCCGCCAGCCACCGGGATAGACCTGCTGCTGGCCGTCTCCAACCAGGAGCAAACGATTCCGGCCCGCACCCGCGAGTTGGTTGAGGAACCGCAACCCGACGAGTGTGATGTCCTGCACCTCGTCGACCACCACAGCGTCATACGGCTTGTCCAGCGGCTGTTCCGCCAGTTCGGCAAGCCCGATCTCGATCATGTCGTTGAAGTCGTGTGCTTTGCGTTGCCGGAGATTGTCCTGATAGGTCTTGTACAACTCCCAGACGACCGCCCGTGTCCTGGCGTCCAGCCGGAGGGTCCGTCCCCGCCGCACCATCTTGATGTACTCGTCCCGGCTGCGCACACCACGGCCCTTGATGACCCGGTCGACCTCGGTCTGCCAGTAGCCGTACTCCTCAAGGGGTTCGAGTGCGTCGCGATGGACCATCCAGGCACGGCTGAAGGCGTCGTCGATCCGCCGGAGCTGAACGTCCACCTGCCGCCCTCGGCTGACGAGAAAAGACCGGATCCAGGCATGGAGGTTCGTGAACTCGACCCGACCGTCGAGTTCGGGAGCGAGCTGCCGGAACAGTTCCTCCTGCACAGTCGGCAATGTCCGGACGAACGTGGTGAACAGCAGTGGGCCGGTCGTGCGCCGGGCGAGATGCCGAAGCCGCTGCAGCGCGACGACGGACTTCCCAGTGCCCGCCGGACCACTGATCCGCGCGGGCCCGCCGTAGTCGCGGGTGACCAGCGCCTGCTGATGCGGATGCAGGAACGTGAGCCAGGACTCGAACGGCCGTCGCTGCGCGGCCTCGACCTGGTCGACAGTGAGCTCACCCTCGTCGAACATGCCCACCGGCCCGGGCGTGCGCTCCGGCAGCGTCACGCGCAACCGGCGATACCCAGACAGTCGTTGAGCTGCCTGGTCGGCGATCCGACCGGCCGACGCGCGGTCCAGTCGAGGCGCCTGACGACTGAACAGCGACGGAAGGTCGGTCTCCGGCACCAGACGATAGAGCCGACTGTCCTCAGTGGATCGTCGATGACCTCCGTCCGCAGGCTGGATGATTATGAGATGAATGGCAGACAGAACCTGCCCACCCGGACCGGGTATCCCCTGGCACCTCCGTTCCGCGTGCAGGAGAGTCGCCCGTGCGGCAGTGCTGTCCGGCGGCTCCGCCATCACCAGGACGGCGAACACCCCACCAGGGCCGATGAGAAAAGCCGACGCCGAGTTCGGCTCCACCTCAGCCGCACTGTCGCGAACGAACAAATGCCAGCCTTCAGCTGTGCGCGAGAGCAAAGCAGTGAGTACCCGGTGTTCCCGCGGGGGTAACTGAGGTGCCGTACGGTCGAGTATTTCGCTGGCTTGTTTCTCCACCTGCCGACGCATGTGGTTGCTCAGGCCCATTCGGTCCCTCCGCTTGTCACCGTAGAAGGGAACTGTAGGACGGCCCGTGGGACCGCGGAGATGATCGCTGTGCAATCACTCGAATGTCCCAACCGCAGTTTGTCGAACATGAGTTCGCTGGCCAGCGGATTCGCGTCAGTGCACCGTGGGACACGACGCCTGTTTCAGATCGAGAACAACGCCAACTCATCACGGCGGTGACCTCTGTCGTCGGTTGGTGCGCACAGCCCTCCGTTCTGCGACGTGGGGTTATGAACGCGACACGGTCCAGACGGTCCAGCGCGTGACTGACACGGTTTGCCTGGACTGACTGGCGTTTGGCAGCGTTCCCCGATGGGCGCTGTGGACGCTTCCTGCGCACCACGAGCTGCCAACTGGTCTGCCCGCTCGTTCTGCGGATGGCCTGCGTGTCCCTTGACCCAGAACCACTGCACTGTATGGGGAACTGCGGCTTCCTCTTGAATGGAAGCCATCAGCTCCATACGGTTGTTCGTCGTTGTACAGGGCTCGCCGCCATACAGTTGCTTCTCCTCGTCGCCACAACGCAGTACAGCACCCCAACCACCTGGCCCCGGATTGCCGATACAGGCACCGTCTGTGTAGATCTCCACGATCTGATCTGCTTGCATGATGCGACTTTATCGAGGTTCGGAGTCGCCGTGGATTTATCCACAGAATCTATCCACATGACAGCGATTGGGTTGACAACGTCACTTTTTCAGTGCCCGCCTGGACTGAAACTGCCGGTTCGTGCGGCGAGGCTGTCTGTGGCGGCCTCCCGAACCTCCGGGTCCGGGTCGACGGCCAACTGCCGCAACAGTTCGACGGCCCGCCGATCACGATATGAGGCGAGCGCGGTCGCCAGATCGGCGCGAACCTCCGGGACAGGGTGCTCGACCAGGTACGCCAGGTCGGCGGCGTCACCCCGACTCCGCGAACCGAGCGACCACAGGGCATCGCGGATCTCGTCCGGAGATGTGGCGGCCGCCAACTGTGCCATGAGGTCCGGTTTGGTCGGGAGAGGCGGATCGCCGTACCGGGCACGGATGTCAGCGGCTTTGAACGCTCCGGTCGGCAGACACACGGGGCACGCGCACGGGCGAACGCCGTGTTGGTTCGGGGCGTACCGCCAGCCGCTGACTTGGTTCACGTGCCGCACCCGGTGCAGCTCGCCGCGAGCGATGGCCCTGGGCACAATGATTTCGTAGCCGCGCGGGTCCTCCTGATCGCGGACGACGCCAACCGCTTGAGCGGCAGTCATATCCTGCGCCAGCCTGCCGTAATGTCCGACCGAGACGGGCTCATCGTCAGGGACACGAAAGTCAACGGCGACGAATGTGCGTTGTCCGCCTCGGCGCAACTCGCGCAACCACTGGTGCGAGATCACGTACGAAGGCAGAACCGGCAGGCAGAACACCCCACGCGCACCCTTCTTGATGCCCGAGCGCACAATCCCACGGACGTTCTTCTCCGGGGTCAGGTGCACGAACAAGGCCATCAGGACACGCCCTTCTGCTCACGGTGTTGTCCTGGACGGTACCCACGGTGATCCTTGCGAGCGACTGTTTTCCCGGGCAGAGCACGGGCCAGCCGCGTCACGGACAGGGGGTGAGTACCACCTTGAGCGGGCGCGTGCTGATCCGTACCCCTGTCTTCCCGACGTCGTCTCCCGCGGTGTCGCCGACGAAGTTCCATGTGGAGACCACCGAGGCGGGAGGCGGGAAGAACTCGTCGTCGGAGTGGTCGGTGTCCGTGTAGGAGAAGGGGAAGTCCTTGTTGAGGACCGAGACAACCCCGGTGCCGTCGTTCATCTGCACGTCCTTCACACACACCGCGAAAGGTGACTGCGAGAAGTAGATCTGGAACGTGCCGTCGCCGAACGAGTTGGTTCTGTCCGGCCGGTCTTCGGTGGCGTTCATCGACCAGAACAGTGACACCGACCGGTCGCCGGTCTTCACGATCCTCGCAACGGCGTGCACGTCCGGTCCGTGGCCCTTGAAATCCTTGTCGCCCGTGGTGTGGCCAGTGGGGATGAAGCGGCTGAAGGGCGACGGGACCGTTCGTGCGCTCAGATCGTCCAGGGTGTCGGCGACGGCGGTGAACCCGATCTGCGCGGACGGGACCAGCGACAGGCCTGCAGTGATCGACACCGCACCGGCGAGGACACTGAGACGACGTAACAGCGTTCTGTGCATGCTTCCCTCTCGTGTTCAGAGTGACAAGACATGCCGATCGTCCCTCCGGCGATTGCGAGGACGTTGCAGAGCCCCCACCAAACAAAGCAGGCCCCGCCATCCGGCGGGGCCTGCTTGGCTGATCGTTGTTCAGATCAGGGTGACACCCGTGGCCTGGGGGCCCTTCTGGCCCTGGCCCACGTCGAAGCGCACGCGCTGGTTCTCCTCGAGCGACTTGAAGCCGCCGCCCTGGATCTCCGAGTAGTGCACGAACACGTCGGCGCTACCGTCCTCGGGGGCGATGAAGCCGAAGCCCTTTTCGGAGTTGAACCACTTCACGGTGCCTTCTGCCATGTTGTCTCCTTGAACAGCATGCGGATTCGGCACGCCGCGGGTGCGGCGAACCGGGTCCTGTCTGCGATGGGGGACCTTCTCCGGCCGAAACGCGGAGGAAATACGCGAACCCGCAAACAAAGGTTTGACGAGCGCGTAGCGAAACACGAACAAAAAACCTAAGACCGTTGACTACCCTAGCATGCCGACGGCCACCTGCATGGGTGGCCCACCGGATCGTGTCGCCCCGCCGCTGAACTCGGGCAGGTGAAGTCGCGAGCAGCTACTTTCTGTCACGCACGTGATAGACCGAGTGGTGTCCTGAGCTGGCGTCGGTGAACATTTGGAACCTCTCAGTGTCCAACTGCTCGCTCACCGTAACTGTGTCGAGCGTTCGATCGTTACTGCGGATGCCTCGTTTGTTGCTACGGAAGGAGCAAGCAGTGCGCCACCTCTCCCTGCCGGCCGTTGTCGCTGCGGTCGTGATGCTCGGCGTCATCCCGCCCGCGGCTGCGGCGGCCCCGGCGCAGGTGCCGACCGCGCAGGTGCCAGCCGCCCAACCGAAAACCGAAGTGCTCAAGCAGCGGCAGCTCGCCAGCGGCGAAACCGAGTCGGTCATCCGGTTCGGCCCGATCATCGCCCAGCCGAACGACGGCGGCGGACACGCACACGCTGCCACGCCGAAGCACGGCCCGCACGAGCCGGACCACGGCAAGCACACGATGGTTGTCGGGGCGCTGATCCCACCATGTGTCAACTGTTACCTCACGTCGGTGACCCCGAACCTGACCTATAAGGACGGCCAGTCGGCGAACTACGACACCGGCGTGATCCTGCACCACGCCGTGGTCTTCGACCGTTCCAAGGAGGACCCGACGTGCGGGAACGGGCAGTCGCTGCTCGGGCTTGGCGGACAGCGGATTTTCGCCACCGGTAACGAGCGGACCGCCGGTGTGGTGCCGGACGGCTATGGCGTGAGCCTCGGGCAGATCCCGTTGACGTGGACCCTTGTCGAGCTGATGAACACCAGCTCGTCGTGGCAGCCGGTCTACGTGGACTACACCGTCACGCACGTGCCGAACAGCAAGCCGGGGATGAAGCCGATCACCGTCGTGTGGATGGACAAGGCCAACTGCCGCAACTCGCAGCACAACGCGCCGAAGGGCGAGTCGCACTTCACCTGGCAGTGGAAGTCCAACCTCAGCGGGACGGTCAAGACCGTCGGCGGCCACCTGCACGACGGTGGGCAGATCATCTCGACGAGCAACAAGACGACCGGCCAGACGTTCTGCGACATGCCGGCCGGTTATGACAACAAACCCGCGTACCAGGGACACATCGACACGCTGCCGACGTGCTCCGGAGCGGACTTGGGGAAGATCCGAAAGGGTGACGTGCTGGAGTTGAACTCCACGTACCACACTCATTTCGCTGACCCCGCGGTGATGTCGATCGCGTTGCTGTATGTCGCCGAGAACGAGTGACGCTCGGGTGAAAGCCAAGGCCTGACGGCTTCTGGCCAAACAACGCGGGACCGCCTGATGATCAGGCGGTCCCGTTCGTTTCCGCGTGCCACTGCCGGGGCAAGACGATCATCACACCCGCGGATCCGATGCCCAGGGACCGCCTACGATCTGCGCGAACCGCGCAGCACGATCACCATGTCATCCGGAACACCAGTCTGCCCACATCGGACCCAGGAGGAACGTCCCGTGCGGACACCCGCGACCCGACGCACCGAAAGTTCGCATCGAGAATGGTGATCACGCTTCTGGCCGCCGCGGTGGCCGCCCTCGCCCGGTCCTTGGCAGCTGTCCGGCTGCTGCGCTGGAACCTCGGCGCACCGGCGATCATGGTGCTCGCGGGCGTCCTGGTCGGCCTGGCCGTGGAGGACTCGGTGGCCGCGGCGCTGAACACGACCGTGGCCCAGCACGTCGCGGAGATCATCCTGGCGTTCCTGCTGTTCGTCGACGCCACCGAGGTCCGCGGTGGACGGTTGTGGGGTAACTCGCCTGGTCTGGTCACCCGGGTGCTGCTGCTCGCGATGCCGGTGAGCATCGCCGCCGCGATGGGACTGGGAGCGCTGCTGATCCCCGGCCTGCCCTGGTCGATCCTGCTGATCATCGCGTGCGTCGTCGTGCCGATCGACTTCGCGCCCAGCGAACAGGTCGTGCGCGATCGACGGCTGCCCGCGCGGGTGCGCAGCGTGCTCAACGTCGAAGGTGGCTACAACGACGGCATCGTCTCGCCCGTCTTCGTGTTCGCCCTGCTGATCGCCACTGAAGACGACGCGGCCGCGCCGATGGACGCGTTCACCATGGCGGTGTCCCAGGCGGCGAAGTCCCTCGGCGCAGGCATCGTGATCGGTGGGGCGGTCGCGTGGCTGATGCACCGCTGTGACCGGAACGGGTGGATGACCGCGCGGTCACGCCGGATCGCGGTCCTGCTCACGCCGCTTGTCGCCTACTGCGCCGCTGTGGCGATCGACGGCAACGGTTTCGTCACCGCCTTCGTGTCCGGAATCGCGTTCCGCTACCTGTACCGCCTGCTCATCGCCCGCGGCTTGCACCGTGCGCCCGCGACCCAGCGCCCGCACGCTCCGACCGCACTCACCCAGGACTTCGGGCTCTTGGAAGACGTGACGGCCCTGATGACCATGACCATGTGGTTCGTCGTCGGCCTCGCGACCGTGGTCATGTTCACCGTCGGCGTGAGCTGGCAGGCCGTCGTGTTCTGCGCCGCCGCACTTACGATCATCCGGATAGCCCCGGTGCTCGCAGTACTGACCGGCACCTCCTTGCAATGGCGGGACCGGATGCTGGTCGGGCTGCTCGGACCGCGCGGGACCACCACGATCGTGTTCGGCTTGATCGCCTACAACGGCCTGCCTGAGGGCACCGCTGCCGACACCGTCCTGCTGACCACCGTGTTGTGTGTCCTGGGCAGTGTCGTCCTGCACGGAGGTGGCTCCAACCTCGTCATCAGCCGCCTGACCAGTACGAAATAGATCCGGCATAAACGCGGGTTGGGACTGCTCCGATTGGGCGTCCTTGTTGAACACTGGCCATTCCGCGGACGCAGTCGCGGTTGGATCCGGCGCATCATCATCCGAAGGCGAGGAATGGTTGGTGGAATCAACAACGTGATGTGCAGGGGCGATGGCACGAGCGGCTTCCGTGTGGGAAAGCGTCGGCTGCGCCATCAATCGACCGCTGATAACACCATGGTCCATGGATGATTCATCAGTTCACACGAACGAGCGAAAGTCCGTCAGATCACCTATGGATGCCGGGACCATGGGCGGCGTCTCTGGTTGAGTGACGTGACCTGGGGAGGTTTCATGTCGCCCGATGCGGTGCATCGCACAGTCCTGGTTGTGGACGTGGAGAAGTTCAGCGGCCGGAAGAACCCGGAGCAGAGGAATGTGCGCACCGCCGTCTATGCGGCCTTGGCTCATGCTCTGGGGTCCCACTGGAAGACGTGCCACCGCGAAGACCGGGGTGACGGGGTGTTCATCCTGGCGCCGGCGGATGTCCCGAAGCAGCTGTTCGTCGAGCAGGTGCCTGGTCGCCTGGTGGAAGCGTTGAACAGACACAATGGGGTACACGGGGCGGGCGAGCAGATCCGGCTGAGGATGGCGGTGCACGCCGGGGAAGTTCTGCTCGACGCGCACGGTGCGACCGGCGTCGCGATCAACCACACATTCCGGTTGCTCGACGCGTCGCCGTTGAAGGATGCCCTCGCCGGGTCCGACGGTGTGCTCGCGGTGATCACCTCCGACTGGTTCTTCCGTGAAGTGGTCTGGCACAGTGCCGCAGACGAGACTCGCTATCGCCCCAAGCACATCAGGGTCAAGGAAACGGACGCGGTCGGATGGATCTGCCTGCCGGACGACCCCTACCCGCCCGACGCAAGCCAGGCGGAGTGGTCGCGGGACGTCCGCCCGTATCCCGGCCTACGTGCGTTTCAACCTGACCAAGCGCGTTGGTTCTTCGGCCGCGAGGCGGCCTTGTCGGAGTTGATGGAGAAGGTCGATCACCGCAGCGGGCCGGTCTTCGTCGTCGCCCCGTCCGGTGTTGGCAAGTCGTCGCTGCTTCGGGCCGGTGTGATCCCCGCGGTGGCCGACAGTGGACGCCAGTGGTTGTTGCTCACCCCGACCAAGGAGCCCTGTGAGGCGCTGGCACAGCAGGTGGCGGGGCTCACCGAGGGCAGTGCGGACGGCCTGCACTTTGTAGTCAGAGCCGATCCGGTCCGGTTGGCCGACATGCTGCCTGCCGGGACTGTCATCGTGGTGGATCAGTTCGAAGAGGTGTTCACCTTGTGCACCGACGAGGCCGAGCGGCGGCGTTTCATCACCGCACTGGTCGCGACGCGTGCGGTTCTCGGAGTGCGGGGCGACTTCTACAACCACTGCCTCGCTGACGATCAGCTCGGAGCGTTCCTGCCGGCAAGCCAGTTCAACCTCAAGGCGATGACTCCGGCCGGACTGCGGGAAGCCATCGAGCGGCCGGCTCGACAGATCGGCGTCGACGTCGAGCCGGGTCTGGTCGAGGTCCTCCTGCACGAGATCGGGACGGATGCGGGACAGCTCCCACTGCTGGCCCACGCATTGGCCGTCACCTGGCAGCGGCGCACGGGCGACAAGCTGACAGTGCAGGATTATGAGCGGACCGGGCGGATCAAAGGCGCCATCGTGGCCACCGCGGACGAGGCCTTCGCTCGTTGTTCCACAGCCGAGCAGCGCGTGATTTTCCAGAACATCCTCATGCACCTGGTCGTGGTCAGGCACGATGCGCAGCCTGCCAGGCGGCGCGCGGATCCGGCCGACCTCGTCAAGGGTTTCGACGCTCAACGGACCGCTGAGACGGTCCTCGACTGGCTGATCGAGAAACGTCTGGTCACGCTGGACGACAACACCATCGAACTTTCCCACGAAGTGTTGCTGCGGGAATGGCCCCAGCTCGGCACCTGGATCGAGACGGGCCGCAACGACCAGGTCATCCGGCAGCAGTTGATCGAGGCCGCCGAACAGTGGGAGAGAGAAGGGAAACCGGTCGGATCCCTGTATCGCGGCGATCGGCTGGCCATCGCAAGGGGGTGGCAGTCCAGGACCGAGCACAGCGCTGCCCTCACGCCGCTCGGATCGGCGTTCCTCAGCGCGTCGATCCGGTACAAAAGCCGCAGGGCCAGAGTTCGTCGAACCGCGGTCGCCATGCTGGCGGTTCTTGGTCTCGTTGCGTCCGGTGCCGCTGTCTACGCCTTCCAGCAAAGCGACATCGCCCATGAACAACGTGACACGGCAATCTTCAACAAGGTCACCGCCGAGGCGAACCGGATACGGACCATCGACGCGTCGCTGGCGGCCCAGCTCGATCTCGTCGCCCACCGCATGCGACCGACCGATCTGGACACCGGCACCCACTTGATCGTCGACGCGAACGCGCCGTTGTCCACCACGTTGCCCGGCACCGCCAAGGAGGTCGGCGTGGTGGCGTTCAGTCCCGATGGGTACACGCTGGCCACCGGCAGCGGCAGTGGTGACCGACTCGTGCGGTTGTGGAACGTCACTGATCTGGCACACCCGGTGCTCCTGAACGAAACCATCAGCCACGGCGAAGCAACCCGTGCGTTGGTGTTCAGCCCGGACGGACGCACTCTGGCCACTGGCGGCGCTGACAACACGGTGCGGTTGTGGAACGTTGCCGATCCAGCCCGCCCTGAGGCTCTCGGTCGGCCGATTACGGGGCACGCCGACACGATCCGGTCGGTGGTGTTCAGCCCTGATGGGCAGACGCTGGTCAGCGCAGGCGACGACCGGACCGTGCGGCTATGGAACGTCACCAACCTCGCTCAGCCCACGGCATTCGGCCCACCGATGGTCGGGCACACCGAGACTGTCCGCTCCGTGGCGTTCAGTCCCGGTGGCCGGACTCTGGCTACCGGCGGCGATGATCGGACGGTGCGGCTGTGGGACATCGCCGCGCTGGACCGCGCTGTACCTTTCGGGCCACCTGTGACCGAACACACCGGAATCGTCAATTCGGTGGCGTTCAGTCCCGATGGGCAGACGCTGGCCAGCGCAAGCAACGACCGGACTGTGCGGCTGTGGAACGTTGCCGATCCAGCCCGCCCTGAGGCTCTCGGTCGGCCGATTACGGGGCACGCCAACGCGATCGGGTCGGTGGCGTTCGGGCCCGACGGGCACACACTGGCCACCGGCGGCGACGACCACACCGTGCGGCTGTGGAACGTCACCGATCCAGTCCGCCCGGCACCCCTCGGCTCGCCGATCACCGGACATGTCGACGGTATCCGGTCGATGGCGTTCAGGCCGGACGGCCGCATCCTGGCCACCAGCAGCGGCGACCGGACCATAAGGCTATGGAACATACCCAAAACAGTCCTAATTGGACATGAAGGGCAGGTCCACGCGTTGGCGTACAGCCCGGACGGGCGCATCCTGGTCACTGGCAGCGGCGACCGGACCGCGAGGCTATGGAGGCTGGCCGATCGGACGCAACTGGGCCAGCCACTCACCGGCCACCAAGACGACGTCAAGGCCGTCGCGTTCAGCCCGGACGGGCGCGTCCTGGCCACTGGCAGCGATGACCGGACCGTGCGGCTGTGGAACGTCACCGATCCGGCCCGCCCGGCACCCCTTGGCCCGCCGATCACCGGACATGTCGACGGTATCCGGTCGATGGCGTTCAGCCCGGACGGCCGCGTCCTGGCCACCGGCGGCGACGTGAAGGACGAGAACTCAGTGCGATTGTGGAACATCGCCGACCCAGCCAAACCCGCGCTGCTGGCCCAGATCGTGATCGGACAGGACGCCAACGTCTTGGCTGTGGCGTTCAGCCCAGACGGAATGACTCTGGCCGCGGGCACCGAATACAGAGACGCCGCGGTATGGTTGTGGAACGTCGCCGACCCGGCCAAGCCCACGCTGCTGGCCGGGCCCCTCAAAGGGCACGACGACGATATCCACCGGGTCGCGTTCAGCCCGGACGGGCGGACATTGGCCAGCGGCAGTGACGACCGGCAGGTGCGGATGTGGGACGTCAGCGATCCCGCGCACCCCACACTTCTCGGCGAACCCCTTGTCGGCCACACCAACCCCGTCTTGTGGGTGGCGTTCAGCCCAGATGGACACACGGTGGCCAGCAGCAGCAGCGACAACACAGTGCGGCTCTGGCGGCCAGTCGACCGGACGCAATTGAGTCGGACGCTCACCGGACACCAGGCGGACATCAACACGGTGGCGTTCAGCCCTGACGGCGCCACCCTCGCCACCGGCAGCGATGACGACACCGTGCGGCTGTGGGACATGAACGTGCCCAAAGCCATTCACAGCATCTGCGCCGTCACGGGGAACACACTCACTCGCGAGATGTGGGACAAGTTCGTGTCGACTGAGTTGCCGTACCGCCCGCCATGTTCGTGAGACTGGATTGACCTCCTGGTCGCTCGTTGCCGGTACCAGCGTCAAACAGTCGGGAGGCGACGTCGTCGATCAGGGACGCGATCTTAGGGGGCGAGTTGCCAGAGCGCGTCGAGAGGTAGTGCTCTGATCTTCTCGCCGAACGGCAGAGTCTGTTGGCCGGTGTAGAGCACATACCCGGCGACGAACCGATCTCCAAGATGGCCGGCCAGATTACGCAAGCCACTGAGGTCCTCGGTGCGTACCGTCGCGCCTGCCTTGACCTCTACTCCGATCACTCTGCCGTCGGGCGTTTCAATGACAGCGTCGACTTCTTGTTTTTCCTTGGTGCGGTAGTGATACAGCCGTCCACGCTCCTCGGACCAGGTGAGCTGGCGGGCGAGTTCCATGACGACGAAGTTCTCCATCATCGATCCTGCGGATCCGCTTGGCTCGCCCAGTCGCACGGGATCTTGACCTATGAGATGACATGCGATGCCAGTGTCCACAAACGCCAGCTTTGGTGTGCCCACGGCGCGACGCGTCTGCCCAGACGACCATGCGGGGATGCTCTTGATGAGAAACACCGACGCCAACAACTCCACGTAGCGCACCAGGGTGGTTCGTGAGATACCTGATTGAGCGGCGAGGGTACTCGGTTCCAGCAGACCGCCGGCGCGTCCGGCCAGCAGTCCGATAAGTTTGAGCAAGTCCCCTTTGCGTTCGATGTTCGCCAGCTCCAGAACATCGCGTTCGATCAAGGTCGACAGGTAGGAGTCGAAGAAGGCGGTTCGGCGGCGGGGAGTGCGGCGCACGGCTTCGGGAAAACCGCCTGCGACGAGACGTTCCAGGTAGTCGCGGCGCCGCAGTTCTGATGAGTGGTCGATCCGAGGACCATGCCGAAACGCGGCGTCCACAAACCTGTCAGGAGATCCGTGCATCTCTCCCTGGGAGAATGGCCACAGCTCGATTACCTCCATGCGACCGGGCAGCGCGTCCGGGAGAGTTCGCATGGCCAAGATCCGTGATGAGCCGGTCAGGAGGTAGCGGCCTGGGGTGGGATCCAGATCCACCGACACCTTGATCGGCTGAAGAAGTTCCGGAACCAGCTGGATCTCGTCGATGACCATGAGGCTGTTGTGCTCGACGAAACCCGTGGGGTCGTCCTTGGCGGCGCGTAGCGTCGCTGGGTCGTCGAGAAGGCGCAGCACTGTGGGCTGGTTTTCAGTGGCAAGCCTGGTCAGCGTGCTTTTCCCGACCTGTCGAGCGCCGTTGACGAGGACGACACGTGTGTCGTCAAGCGCCTCGTGAACCAGCGATTCGGCGCGACGGGGGATCAGGCGGGACGGCTCGGGCATGGTGCGATCATGCCGTATGAGCAAGATCAGTGGTCATCTGGACGGTGGTTTCGTGGTCATCTGGACGGTGGTTTCGTGGTCATCTGGACGGTATGCTTATGGTCTGAAAGTCGCGTCATCCACGGTCGCTTGGTCGCTCCTGATGCCGTCAGTCCGATCGGGTGCCTCGTTCACTGATGATTCCGCGGTGTCCTGTTGGTTATCGCGGAGTGTCCGTCCTTCGCTGTCGCGCCATTCAATGCGGCCGTTCTTGCTGCCTCCGGAGAGCACACTCGCAGCGCTCGACGGGCTGTCGAACGCATAAGTCCTGGTCAATCGAACCTGGTCCAGTCCGTGCTCGACCAGAACGCCTCTGCCAACAGCTTCGTCCGTAGCGAGAGGTAGCCCTGTGACATGGCTGCTGGCTCCCGGCGTCCAAGTGCGCCGGCGAAGACGGTGAAACCACGCGAGTCGTCGGTTCCCTCCGCGGTGGTGAGCTGGTTTCTCAAGAAGTACTTCTTGCGAGGTGCAGGTGTGCCGGACGCGCCGGTCTCACTGGACGGATCCGTAGCGATTGGCAGCTCGAAGGCGTGCACACCGACAATGGGGAGGATTACGAGCATGTTCGCCAGGTAGGCCTCCATGTCGGATACCTCCGGCTCGCTCAACCACGGCACGTCAGGTGACGTTCCGTTGTCGAGTCGAACCGCGCCAACGGTCTTGGCGATGTTGATCAGCCGAGCTTCCAGGTATCTGACATGTGCTTTGTTGAGTGAGTCGTCCGTCGTCGTCAGCACGTATGCGCTTGTCCAGAAATCTTTCGTCCGTTGGTGCGACTCGAGCCGCGTGGCGACCGCGTCGCTTTCGCCGATGTAGAGGACATCGGGCCCCTTGCCATCGGGAGCCGGGCCGGATAGCAGGTACACCCCGGTGCGTCCGAACTCGCCGCGGAGACGCGCTCGGGCATAGTCAGCTCTGGCGAAAGCGAGGCACACCCCAGTCCATTGACTGCGGTCGACGAGTCGAATCCCTTGGGGTGTGCCGTTGACGAGGAACAAGCGGATGGTGGCGCCAATCGAGCCGACCGGTGTCATGGCGCCATTGAATCAACCGCAACCACGTGAACGTCGTCGACCGCCTACGCGTCACCCGATAGGTGATCGGCGAAGTTCGCTGATCACCAGCCGCGGGTACGCCACTCTTCGATGTGTGGCTTCTGTTCGCCCAAGGTCGAGTCGTCGCCGTGGCCGGGATAGAACCACGTGTCATCCGGCAGGACGTCGAACAGCCGAGCCGCGACGTCGTCGGTGAGCGACTTGAAGTCCTCAGGCGTGTTTGTCTTGCCGACGCCGCCGGGGAACAGCGAGTCGCCTGTCCACAGGTGTGGGTGGCCGCTCGGGTCTCGGTACAGCAGGGCGATCGAGCCGGGGGTGTGGCCGCGGAGGTGGATCACTTCGAGGGTGCACTCGCCGACCTGGATGGTGTCCCCGTGTTTCACGAACTGGTCCGGGGGTACTGGGAGAGGGTCAGCATCGAGGGCGTGGGCCACTGTGTTCGCGCCGTTCGCGCCTGCGATGGCACCGAGGGCTTGCCAGTGGTCGGGGTGTTGGTGCGTTGTCACGATCGTCCGTAGTCTCGGCCGGTTTCGATCGTGTCCGATCAGGTCTTCGATCCGCTCCGGATCGTTCGCCGCGTCGATCAACAGCGCTTCCCTGCTGGCGTTGCAGACCAGGAGGTAGGCGTTGTTGTCCATCGGCCCGACGGACAGCTTGTGCACCGTCAGCTTCTCCAGCGTGCGCCGGGCGGCCGGGCCGCCTGGTTCCACGTGTCCCGTGTAGTTCTCGACAACGTCCACGGTTGCCGACAGTAGTCCTTCAGGACCTGCTCAGTGTCCTCACAGGTTCGCGAATTACGATCCGATCACTACGCCGTCCTTGTCCGCCGATCACTGCGAGCTCGTGACTAACACACCTTCTGCGACCGACGCGGAGGCCGCAGCGCCTCCTCGGCGGTCGACGCGCCGGATCAGCTGGGACATTCTCCGGGTGTTCGCCGTGTTCGCTGTCGTCGTCGAACACATCACCCACCAATCCCAGGTCAATCATCCTGAGCTGGGCGGTTATCTTTTTACTTTACCGCTTCAGTTCGGCGCCAGCACGATGCTGGTGATCTCCGCGTTCTTCGTGTGCGTCACCATCGGCCGCCGCCGGTGGCTCTGGAACCGCATCGCCCGGCTGATCCCCTCCTACCTTGTCGCGGTCCTTGTCACGTACGTCGTCACGCGGATCGCCGTGACCGCCTTCGACAGCGTCGCGTACGCGGACGGTAGTTGGCTGTTCGGCGTGCCCGTGTCCAGCGCTCCCGCTTTTGTCCCGTGGTATCTGCCCACCGGGCAGGACCTGGTCGGCAACCTGTTCCTGGTCCAGGCCTTCGGTGCGCCCGACCTGCACTGGGTCGACGCCTCCTACTGGACCTTGCCTCTCCAGATCATGGGGTTCACGGTCGCCGCTCTCCTTTTCCCCCGCAAGTGGCTCACTGTCCGCAACGCGCCGGTGTGGCTCTGGTCGCTGGTGATCGTGCCGATCGTCCTGCGTTTCACCGTTCGCGGCGAGGACGCGCCGCGGTGGGTCGCGTCCGCGTTCGATGGGCTTGTCCTCAACCGTGTTCATCTGTTCGGCGTCGGTATCGCCATCTGGTTGTGGTCGACCGGCCGCCTGCGTGGCTGGCATCTCGGCGTCTACATCGTCGCCGCGCTGGTCGCGCAGGACGCGCACGCGTACTTCACCGACACGCCGTCCACGATCGCGTTCGGCGTCGCCCTGCTGGTGGTCTGCGCCGCGGCGGGCGGGCCCGACTGGGACATCCCGTTCGTGCGCAGGCTCGCGCCCACCATCACGTGGCTCGCCGGCATCACCTACGGCGTGTACCTCACCCATCAGCAGCTCGGGTTCATCCTCTCCCGGTCACTGCTGAACATCGGCGCCTCGCCGTTCGAACGGTTCGCCGCGTCGCTGGCCCTCGCCGTCCTGCTCGGCTGGCTGCTCACCAAGTTCGTCGAACGGCCCGTGCACCGCCTGCTGACTCAGAGCCAGGCGGGCAAGCTCGGCAGATCCCCGGCCAGCCCTGTCCCGTCGCCCCGCCCGATCAGCCAGGCCAACACCGTCGGCGCCGGTCCGCCCACGTCCGGGGAGTCCTTGGCCGCCGTGAGCTCCCAGTCGCGTTGACGCCCGTCGGCGAGATCCACCCGCAGGCGCACCGGCGGGATGTCCGACCGCTGGGCGAACTCGCCCACGATCTGGTCGAGCAGCCGCTCGACGTGCCCGTCCGGCAGGTCACCGAAGCCGATCCCGACGTCGAGGTCCACCGTGTGCACCGCCGTCTCCTGCCAGCGGAGCCACGGCGCCTCGCACGCCGTGATCTGCCTGCCGGTGGCCAGTACGACCGGTTTGCCCCACGCGATGTCATCCATCTGCGTGACAGCTTCGAAAAATCTCTCGTTCGCCGCCGTCAGGTCCTCGCGCAGCACCTGCGCCATCCGGTGCGAGCCTTCCTCGATGTCCGCGTCCCGGTCGGCCCTGCTGGTGTACATCGGGTGCTCCACGCCGGTGCGTGCCCAGGTCAGCAGGTTCACCAGCGCGTCGGCGTTGCGTGCGAGGTGCGTCACCACGTGTGCCCTCGTCCAGCCGGGCAGCAGGCTCGGCCGCCTCGCGGTGATGTTGTCGAGCACGTCGACGACACCCGTCAGCAGCACGGTCGTCTGCCTGGCCGCGGCTATCCCGAGTTCGGCGTACTCGGTCGCGGACAGGGTGCTTCGTGGACCAGGCAGGGAATCGTGTGGCGGGGCGGTTTGTTGCGATACGCGTGGTTCGGTCATGTGTCGTTATCCCGACTGCGCAGAGCGACATGGCACTCACGATAAGCTGATGACGACCAGGGTACGGGTAGATCACCGGCCGTGGGGGAGACTCCAAATCGGTTTTGTCGGACCCCCGGCCTAACATGGTCGCGGCAGCCTCGATCGAACGCATATTCGAGAGCACTTGCCCACAGATCAAGACCGAAGGGACCCCCTGTGGCCGACCGTCTCGTGGTTCGCGGTGCCCGCGAGCACAACCTGCGGAGCGTCGATCTCGACCTGCCGAGGGACAGCCTCATCGTGTTCACCGGGCTGTCCGGGTCCGGCAAGTCGAGCCTGGCGTTCGACACCATCTTCGCCGAGGGACAGCGCAGATACGTCGAGTCGCTGTCGGCGTACGCCCGCCAGTTCCTCGGCCAGATGGACAAGCCGGACGTCGACTTCATCGAGGGCCTCTCGCCCGCGGTCTCCATCGACCAGAAGTCCACGAGCCGCAACCCGCGCTCGACCGTCGGCACGGTCACCGAGGTGTACGACTACCTGCGTCTGCTCTACGCGCGTGCGGGCAAGCCGCACTGCCCCACGTGTGGCGAGGCGATCAGCAAGCAGACGCCGCAGCAGATCGTCGACCAGGTGCTGGCGCTGGCGGAGGGAACGAAGTTCCAGGTCCTCGCGCCGGTCATCCGCAGCCGCAAGGGTGAGTACGTCGACCTGTTCCAGACGCTGCAGTCCCAGGGCTACTCGCGCGCCAGGGTCGACGGAGTCGTGTACTCCCTCAACGACGTGCCGAAGCTCAAGAAGCAGGAGAAACACGACATCGCGGTCGTGATCGACCGGCTGACCGTCAAGAAGAGCGCCAAGCAGCGGCTGACCGACTCGGTCGAGACCGCGCTGCGCCTCGCCGACGGACTCGTCGTGCTGGAGTTCGTCGACCTCGACGAGAACGACCCGCACCGCGACCGCGGCTTCTCCGAGAACCTGGCCTGTCCGAACGGCCACCCGCTGGCGATCGAGGACCTCGAACCCCGGTCGTTCTCGTTCAACTCGCCCTTCGGCGCGTGCACCGCGTGCTCCGGCCTCGGTGTGCGGATGGAGGTCGACCCCGAGCTGGTCGTGCCGGACGACGAGTTGTCGCTGGCCGATGGCGCGATCGCACCGTGGGCAGGCGGCCAGACCGCCGAGTACTTCGCGAGGCTGCTCACCTCGCTGGCCGAGAGCGTCGGCTTCCGGATGGACACGCCCTGGCGGCGGCTGCCCGCCAAGGCGCAGAAAGCGGTGTTGCACGGCACGAGTGACCAGGTGCACGTGCGCTACAAGAACCGCTATGGCCGTGAGCGGTCGTACTACGCGAGCTACGAGGGCGTGATCCCGTTCCTGGAGCGCCGCCAGGAACAGACCGAGTCCGACGCGATGCGCGAGCGCTACGAGGGCTATATGCGGGAGGTTCCGTGTCCCGCGTGCCAGGGAACGCGCCTCAAGCCGGAGATCCTCGCGGTCACGCTGAACCACAAGACCCAGGGCGACCTGTCGATCGCGGACGTCTGCGCGATGAGCGTGTCCGACTGCTCGGAGTTCCTCGAAGGACTCAAGCTCGGTCAGCGCGAGACGATGATCGCTGGTGCGGTGCTCAAGGAGATCCAGGCACGGCTGCGGTTCCTGCTCGACGTCGGCCTCGACTACCTGTCGCTCGACCGCGGCTCGGCCACCCTGTCCGGTGGCGAGGCGCAGCGGATCCGGCTGGCCACGCAGATCGGCTCCGGTCTGGTCGGCGTGCTCTACGTGCTGGACGAGCCGTCGATCGGCCTGCACCAGCGCGACAACCACCGGTTGATCGAGACGCTGACCCGGCTGCGGGACCTCGGCAACACGCTCATTGTCGTCGAGCACGACGAGGACACGATCCGCTCGTCGGACTGGGTGGTCGACATTGGCCCCGGCGCGGGCGAGCACGGCGGCAAGGTCGTGCATTCCGGCCCGTTCGCGAAGCTGTTGAAGAACAAGGAGTCCCTGACCGGGGCGTACCTGTCCCGGCGCAAGGAGATCCAGACTCCGGACATCCGCAGGCCGATCGACCGCAAGCGGCAGCTGTCCGTGGTCGGCGCCCGCGAGCACAACCTGCGCGGCCTGGACGTGTCGTTCCCGTTGGGGTGTCTGGTGTCGGTGACCGGTGTGTCCGGTTCCGGTAAGTCCACATTGGTCAACGACATCCTCGCGCAGGTGCTGGCGAACAAGCTCAACGGCGCGCGCCAGGTGCCGGGCAGGCACACCAGGGTCAACGGCCTTGCCCACCTGGACAAGCTGGTCAGGGTGGACCAGTCGCCGATCGGCCGGACCCCGCGGTCCAACCCGGCGACGTACACCGGCGTGTTCGACAACATCCGCAAGCTGTTCGCGCAGACCACCGAGGCGAAGGTGCGCGGCTACCAGCCGGGCCGCTTCTCCTTCAACGTCAAGGGCGGCCGCTGCGAGGCGTGCGCCGGCGACGGCACGATCAAGATCGAGATGAACTTCCTGCCGGACGTCTACGTCCCCTGCGAGGTCTGCAAGGGCGCGCGGTACAACCGGGAAACCCTTGAGGTGCACTACAAGGGCAAGACCATCTCGGAAGTCCTCGACATGCCGATCGAGGAGGGCGCCGAGTTCTTCAAGCCGATCACCTCGATCCACCGGCACCTGAAAACCCTCGTGGACGTCGGCCTCGGCTACGTTCGGCTCGGCCAGCCCGCGCCGACGCTGTCCGGTGGCGAGGCGCAGCGCGTCAAGCTGGCCAGTGAGCTGCAGAAGCGCTCGACCGGCAAGACCGTGTACATCCTCGACGAGCCGACGACGGGTCTGCACTTCGAGGACATCCGCAAACTGCTCGGCGTGATCAACGGCCTGGTGGACAAGGGCAACACGGTGATCGTGATCGAGCACAACCTCGACGTGATCAAGTGCTCGGACTGGGTCGTCGACATGGGCCCGGAGGGCGGCTCCGGCGGCGGCATGGTGGTGGCCGAGGGCACCCCCGAGGACCTCGTCGAGGTCAAGGAGAGCTACACCGGTCAGTTCCTCAGGCAGGTACTGGAGGTCTGATTCAGCTCCGGCGTCGCGGCAGGCTGTCGGTGGTGAGGATCCTGCGCTTCACCCCGGCGGCCTCCGGTACGTCGATCGCGGTGTAGAGGTCCAGCGCCTTGCGCCAGTGGGTGGTCGCTTCGTGGCGCAAGCCCTGTGCCAGCTGCGTGTGTGCGAGGCCGTCGTGTCCTCGCGCGAGTTCGTAGCGGTCGCCGGTCGAGGTGGCCAACGTGATGGCCTGCTGGTGACTGTCGGTGGCGTGCTCGAACTCGCCTGTGGTGTACGCGGATTCCCCTTGCCCGTTCAGGACTTCCGCCTGCAGTGCGCGGTCGCCGATGTCGTAGGCGAGTTCGAGGGCGTGCTTGTGGTGTGACCGCGCCGGGCCGTGGTCGTTGATGTGGCGTTCGGCGTCGCCGAGGGCCAGCAGAGCGCGGCTTTCCAACGCCCGGTTACCGGTGGCCACCGCGACGTCGAGAGCTTGGCGTGAGTGCGTGACGGCGGGATCGTAGGCCTGCTGGCGGGTGTACACGGTCGCCAGGCCGTGCAAGGCGAATCCCTTGACGTTGCGGTCATCCGTCGCCCGCGCGAGCTCGACTGCCTGGCCGAAGTGGTCTGCGGCCAGCGGGTACCGGCCGGTTCTCGCCAACGTCCCGCCGAGGCCGATCAGAGCGAACCCCTCCACGTTCCGGTCGTCGGTCACGCGGCCGAGTTGCAGCGCCTGGTCGAAAAGCTCCTGCGCCAACGGGTAGTTGCCCAGACGCCAGTGCACGCCGCCGAGGCCGTGCAGCGCGTGTCCTTCCACCACGCGGTTGCCGGACAGTCGGGCGAGGTCGATGCTGCGCTGGAAGTAGTCCAGTGCGGCTTCGAACCGCGCCATCCAGAACGTGCACAACCCGAGCCCGTGCAGTGAATGCCCTTCGACTTGCCTGTTCTCGGCGGAGACGGCCAGCTCGAGCGCTTCGCTGAAATGAGTCAGGGCCTGGTTGTAGCGGCCCGTCCACCAACAGATGTCGCCCAGGTTGGCCAACGCCTCGGCCAGCAGCGCGGGATCGCCGTAGGTGCGGGCCGCGGCCGCGGCACGGCTGTGCAGCGCGAGACCGTCGTTGTGGTGTCCGCTGATGTGGAAGTACCGCCAGAGAGTGGTGGACAGTTCGCACACGTATCCGGCCTTGCCGTGCTCGGCGGAGTGCAGTGCGGCGGCCACGAGGTTGGGGCGTTCGGTTTCGAGCCACGTGAACGCCTGGTCGTAGCCGGGCAGGACGGACTTCTCATCCGGGGCGATGGTTCGCACGGCGGCTGTGGCCATTCGGATGTAGTGGTCGAACAGCCGGGACAGTGCCGTCTCGCCGTCGGGTCCCGTGGTGGTGACGAGGTGCCGCGCGTAGAGACGCAGCAAGTCGTGCAGCTGGTAGCGGCCGAGGCTCGTCTGCTGCAGCAGGTGGGCGTCGACCAGGCCTTCCAGCAGGTTCTCGGCTTCGTGCCGGTCGAGTTCGGTCAGCGCCGCGGCCGCGTGTGGCTCGATGTCCTGCCCGGGTGGCAGGCCGAGCAGTCGGAACACCCGTTGCTGTTCGTCGGTGAGGTGGCAGTAGGACAACGCGAAGGCCGCGTTCACGCTGTGGCGTTCCACGTGCAGCTCCGACAGTCGCCGCTGCTGGTCGCGCAGGCGGCTCGCCAGGTGCGCGGTGGTCCACGTCGGTCGGTGCCGCAGCCGGGACGCGGCGATGCGGATGGCGAGCGGGAGGTGGCCACACAGCCGCAGCACGTCCTGCACCGCTTCGGGTTCGGTCAGCGGGCGTCCGTCGCCGACCACGCGCGTGAACAGGTCCTGGCCGTCGTCGGCGGGCAGCACGTCGAGCGACAGCAGGTTCGCGCTTTCCAAGCTTGTCAGGCGGTTGCGGCTGGTGACGATCGCGAGGCAGCTCGCTGTGCCGGGCAGGAGTGGGCGTATCTGGTTGGTGTCGGCGGCATTGTCGAGCACGATCAGCGCTCTGCGGTTGGCGAGTTGTGCGCGCCAGAGCGCGGACCGCTCGTCCAGGCTCATCGGGATCCGTTCGCCGGGCAGGCCGATCGCCCGCAGCAGCCGGTCCAGTGCGGTCGCGGGGGACAACGGTTGGTGGCCGGGCGTGTGCGCGTGCAGGTCGATGAACAGCTGGGCGTCGGGGTATCGGCTGACGAGCTGGTGGGCGGCGTGCACGGCCATCGAGGTCTTGCCGACACCGGCCATCCCGTCGACGGCCGTGATCACCACGGCTGTGGTGGCGTGCGGGTCGTCGGTGCCCGGCAACGCGCCGATCAGACTGCGGAGTTCGGTCATCCTGCCGGTGAAGTTGTTGATGTCGCCGGGCAGGTCGCAGCGGGTCGCCGCGACGGCTGCGGGACTGGCTGACGGTGGGATGAGCGACGGGTCCGCGTTCAGGATGCGCTGGCGCAGTTCGCGCAGTTCCGGCCCGGGATCGAGACCGATCTGCTCGGTGAGCGCCGTGCGGGTGTTCTCGTAGACCGCCAGTGCCTGTGCCTGGCTGCCCGATCCGTAGTGCGCCATCATCAGCAACGCGGCCAGGCGTTCCCGCAACGGGTGCGTGGTCACCCATTCCGACAGTTCGCTGACGACTTTGGTGTGCTGGCCCTGGCTCAGCTGCAGTTCGATGCACTCTTCCAGTGCGGACAGGCGTTCCTCGTCCAGCCGGAGCGCTTGTGGCCCCAGTGAGCGGCTGGCCAGTCCGGCCAACGCCGCGCCACGCCACCACGACAACGCGGCGCGGAACTCGGCCACGGCTTCGCTTGCCCGCTGCTCGGCCGCGTGTTGTCGCGCCGCTCGGACGCGGTGGGTGAAGACGACCGCGTCGATTGATTTCTCGTCGCCTTCGAATCGGTAACCGGTGCCGGACGGGCGGATCTCCACACCTGTCGGCGCGAGGACGCGGCGCAGAGCCGAAACTGTGTTCCTGATCTGTTTCTCGGCGGTCGCGGGTGGCCGGTCGTCCCACACCGCGTCCACCAACTGGTCCAACGGAACCGAGCCACCCGCGGCGAGCAGCAGAGCGGCGAGGACCCGGTGCTGCTTCAGCCCGACCAGTTTGATCACTTCGTCGTCCGCGTAGACCGCCAGCGGTCCGAGGATCTGAAACCTCATACTCGCTCCCCATATCGGCACCAGTGCCGCCCCACCGGGCAAGCTACCTCGTTTTCGAGTACGCAGTGCGGTCGAACCACTAAAAAAGTGAGTGGTGAACACCGTTGTCCTCACCTATGGCGGTGCGTGTTTCGACTGTCACGCGCAGTTCGCGAGGATCGATCGGGGACGTCGCGATGATAGGGACGAACAGGCTGTGCGTGAGTCGGGGAACGACAGCCGTCCGGTTGGACCGACTGGGGTGGTCCAGCCAGGTACACATACGTCACATCCAGGGGGAACAATGGGTGAAGGTGTCGCTGCCAGCGACAGAGTCGAGGTGCCGTCGTCAGTTGACGACTTTCTCCGCGCTGTACGGGAATGTCCGGTTGAGACAATCGAATTGAGTTCGCTTCTGCCGTCCGATTCGCCGCGGTTGAGCGGTGAGGACGTCGGACACGCACGGATGCTCGCCGAAGCGGATGTCGAGCTTCCGCCGATTGTCGTACACCGGGCCACCATGCGGGTGATCGATGGAATGCACCGGTTGCGAGCGGCTGTTCTGCGCGGTCATGAGCGCATCGCTGTGCGTTTCTACGACGGCGACAAGGACGACTCGTTCGTCCTCGCGGTGGGGACGAACGTCGTGCACGGGCTGCCGTTGTCCGTCGCGGACCGGATGGCGGCGGCCGACCGGATCGTGCGCACGCATCCGCAGTGGTCGGACCGGATGATCGCGTCCGTCACGGGACTCGCGGCACGGACCGTGGCCGAGATCAGGCGGCGTTCGTCTGCGGGGCGACAGCAGTCGAACGCCAGGATCGGCCGGGACGGCCGGGCCCGGCCGCTCAACTCCGCGGCGGGGCGCAGGTTGGCCGGTGAGTTGCTGGAACGCGACCCGTCCGCGTCGTTGCGGGAGATCGCCCGGCGGGCCGGGATCGCGCCGTCGACCGTGCTGGATGTTCGCGAACGCCTGCGGGCAGGGAAGGACCCGGTGCCGTCGGGTATGCCGGGCGGTGCGCGCAGGCGGGTCGATCCGCCTGTCCCGCACCGCGACCGCGGGGACTCGGTGGTGCGGCTGCCCGATCGCGGTTCGACGCTGCGGCGGCTGCGCGACGACCCGTCGTTGCGGTTCTCCGAGGCCGGACGGGTGTTGTTGCGTCTGTTGGACAGGCGAATGACGGAATCCGCCGTACTGCGGGGAATTGTCAACACGGTACCCGCGCATTGTGTGCACGCGGTTCGCGAACTCGCGCACAGCAACGCCGAGGACTGGCGTGAGTTCGTCGAAATGCTCGACCGGCGGGCGGGCGAAATCGCCGGGAGAGACCGGGAACAAGCCTGATTCCTTGACCGGCCGGGTGGTCGTCGTTACGGTCCTCCCGTGCCGTCGGGACCTGTTTTCCCGACTATGTGGAGACTTTCTTCCTTGTGCTGACCACGCCGTCTTGTCGCGGGTGAAAAACGCTGGAGAGGACGCCGCTTATGCCACGGTGGGTTGAGACCGCGCCGAAGCTGATGCGTTGGGGATATGTCGAGACGTCGACGCGGGTGAGATGGGGCGAATGCGACGGTGCCGGGCACGCGTACTACGGGAGTTATGTGCCGTGGTGCGACCTCGGTCGTGAGGCGTTCGCCCTCGCAGTCGGGGTGGATTACTGGAACTACCAGATCACGACAACGGAATTCCACATCAAGTACCACACGCCCGCGCTGTACCTGGACGACCTGGCGATCAGGACGTGGGCGGCGACGCCGACGGCCCGACTGGACTGCTACTACGAGATCTACCGCAAGGGCGGCAACCAGTTGATCGCCGAGGCGAAGTCGGGGCACGCGCTCGTCGACCGGAAACAGGGCCTGCGGATGCGCGCGCCCCAGGCCTTCCACGACAAGTTCGAGGCCTTCCTCGACAAACAGGGCGCTGCCAACGGAAATCCGGGACGGGCGCACGTGTACACGCCGTCCGGCCCGGTGCGGTGAGGCGGGGACCATGGCCGACGACCGGACGAAGATCATCCTCGACGAGGCGGAGTTGCCGACGAAGTGGTACAACATCGTCGCCGACCTGCCGAACCGGCCGCCGCGGCCGTTGCACCCGAGGACGCACGAGCCGATGAGCGCGGCGGGCATGAGCGCGCTGACCGCGACGGAGTTGTTGAAGCAGGACGGATCCACCGAGCGGTGGATCGAGATCCCCGACGACGTGCTGCGGGTGTACCGGCAGTGGCGGCCGAGCCCGCTCTACCGCGCGCACGCCTTCGAGCGGATGCTCGGCACTCCGGCGCGGATCTACTACAAGTACGAGGGCGTCAGCCCGACTGGATCGCACAAGCCGAACACGGCTGTGCCGCAGGTCTACTACAACAAGCAGGAGGGCATCGAGCGGCTGACGACGGAAACCGGTGCGGGGCAGTGGGGAACGGCGTTGGCGTACGCCTGTGCGCAGTTCGGTGCGACCTGTGAGATCTGGTGGACGGGCTCGTCCTACGACCAGAAGCCGTACCGCAAGATGCTGATGGACACGTTCGGTGCGACCGTGCACCGCAGCCCGTCACCGCACACGCAGGCCGGGAAACGCGTGCTGGAAAGCGATCCGGACTCACCCGGCAGCATCGGTCTCGCGGTCAGCGAAGCGGTCGAGGCCGCGTTGTCCGACGACTCGGCCGGGTACGCGCTCGGCAGCACGGCCGGGCACGTCCTGTTGCACCAGACCGTGATCGGTGAGGAAGCCCGCAAGCAGTTCGCCGCCGTCGGGGACACCCCGGACGTGCTGATCAGTTGTGTCGGCGGGGGATCGAGCCTCGGTGGCCTTGCTTTCCCCTTCCTGCGCGATGTGCTGGCGGGCAAGCCGGGGCCGAGGATCCTCGCCGTCGAGCCTGCCGCGTGCCCGGCGCTCACACGTGGCCGTTACGCGTGGGATCACGGTGATCGCGACGGGCTCACGCCGTTGATGAAGATGTACACGGTCGGCCACAGGTTCGTGCCCGAGCCGATCCACGCGGGTGGGCTGCGGTACCACGGCATGGCACCGTTGGTGTCATACGTGCGGAGTCTCGGCCTGATCGACGCGATCGCGAAGTCACAACGCGAGTGCCTCGCCGCGGGGATCAGCTTCGCCAGGGCGGAAGGCATCGTCGCTGCCCCGGAGTCCACGCACGGACTGGCGGCCTGCATCGAGGAAGCTCTGCGGTGCAAGGAAACCGGCGAGGAAAAGGCGATCATGGTGCTTGTCACCGGGCACGGCCACTTCGATCTCGCCGCGTACGACTCGTACATGCGGGGCACGCTCACCGATGTCGTGCTCAGCGATGAGCGGCTCGCCGGGTTCCTCGCGGATCTGCCGGTGGTCACCGAGACGGGACAAGGAGGCAAGTCGTGAACGACGAGGCAGTGCAACAGTTGCGCGGCACGATGTTCGGTTCGGTGTTCCTACCATCGGACAACGGGTACGACGCGGCCCGTTCGGTCCATAACGGACTGATCGACCGGCGCCCCGCGCTGGTCGCGCGGTGTCGTGTCGTCGCCGACGTGGTCGCGGCCGTGCGGTTCGCCGCCGACCAGGACCTGTCGATCGCGGTTCGCGGTGGCGGGCACAGCGTCGCGGGGCACGGCACGTGTGATGACGGCATGCTGGTCGACCTGTCCCAGATGCGCGGTGTGCACGTCGATCCGGTCGAGGAGACCGTGTGGGTGCAGGGCGGTGCGACGCTCGGCGATGTCGACAGGGAGACCCAGGTGTACGGCCTCGCCGTGCCGACTGGTCAGGTTTCGGCGACCGGGATCGCGGGACTGGCGCTCAACGGCGGTATGGGCATGTTGCAGCGCAGGTACGGCCTGACGTGCGACAACCTGGTGGGAGCGAGAGTCGTTACCGCGTCAGGGGACCTGGTCACCGCGAGCGAGACCGAGAACTCGGAGCTGTTCTGGGCACTGCGCGGCGGCGGCGGGAACTTCGGTGTGGTCACGCAGTTCCAGTTCCGTGCGTACCCGGTCGGACCGATCCTGCACGTCGGCCTGGTGGCACATCCGATGGACCAGGCCGCGGACGTGTTGCGGCTGCTGCGGGACGTCATCGCGGACGCGCCGGAGGACCTGAGCGCGGACATCATCTTCCAGCACGCGCCGCCGTTGGACGTGATCCCCGAGCAGTACCGCGGCCAGCCGGTGGTCGGCATCTTCGTCCGGTGGTGCGGGGCGCCGGAGGACGCCGAGGACGCGGTGCGGCCGTTGCGGGAGTTCGGCGAGCCGGTGCTCGACTTCGTCGGGCCGATGCCACTGGTGCTCACCCAGTCCATGTTGGACTCGCTGAACCCGTACGGTGGCTTGAACTACTGGTCGGGCCAGTTCCTGCCGAGGCTCGGCGACGACGAGATCGACGCGGTCGTGCGGATCGGCACCGAGCTGCCGAGCAAGCAGTCGATCGTGCAGGTCATCCCGTTCAACGGCGCGGTCACCAGGGTGGCGCCCGACGCGACCGCGTTCGCGCACCGCGACGAGAGCTGGCTGGTGCACGTACTGGGCCAGTGGCAGCATCCGACCGAGACCGAGCACTGCGTGAGCTGGGCGCGCAGGGCCGGTGCCATGCTGCGGGCCGCGGGCGGCGGGAACACGTATCTCAACGTGGTCGGCGACGAGGCCGACGTCGACCAGGTGCGGGCGTTCTGGGACGAGGAACGGCTGACCAGGCTGGCCAAGGTCAAGGCGGAGTACGACCCGCAGAACCGGTTCCGGTTCAACCACAACATCGATCCGGCGGTGCCGTGATGACCACAGCTGTTTCCATTGTGGACCCCGACACGTACGTGACCGGTGTGCCGCACGGCCAGTTCGCCCTCCTGCGCAGAAGTGCCGCGGTGGTGTGGGTCGACGAGCCGTCGATGGGAGACTGGCCTGCGGGGCCCGGCTTCTGGGCGGTCCTGAAGCACGCCGAGGCGGCGCACGTCCTGCGCACCCCGAAGGTGTTCTCGTCGAGTGCCGGGCTGACCCAGATCTACGACGCGCCGCCGCCGCTGCTCCCGCCGCTGCGCAAAATGATGATCAACATGGACCCGCCGGACCACTCCCGGCTGCGCGGCCTGCTCACCAAGGCGTTCACGCCCCGCGCGGTCGCGTTGCTGGAGGACCGCATCCGGCAGCGCGCCAACGTCCTGGTCGACCGGGTCGCGCCGGTCGGCGCCTGCGATTTCGCGGGCGACCTCGCCGCGGACCTGCCCCTGGCCACACTGGCTGACCTGCTGGGTGTGCCGGAGTCCGACCGCTGGCTGATGTACGACTGGAGCAACCGCGTGATCGGTGTGCTCGACGACGAGTACCACGCCAGCGCGACCTTCGACGTGAGTGCCGCGTCCGACATGGCCAAGCGGGCGATGCGGGTGCGGCCGAAGCCCGACGAGAACGGCCGGATGCCGGATTCACGCCGCCCGGACGGAATGGCGGATCTCTACGCGTACGCACGGGAACTGGCCGCGCACCGCCGGGAGAACCCCGGTGACGACATCATGTCCCTGCTGCTGCAACAGGTGGACAGCGACGGCGGGAGGGTGACCGTCGACGAGTTCGAGAAACTGTTCTGGCTCTTCGCGGTCGCGGGCAACGAGACCACGCGCAACGCACTGCCGGGCGGCATGCTGACGCTGCTGGAGAATCCCGACCAGTACGACCTGCTGCTGGACGACCGCGACATGATGGGCGGGGCGGTCGAGGAGATGCTGCGCTACTGGAGCCCGGTGATCCAGTTCCGCCGCACCGCGGTCGCGGACACCGAACTCGGTGGTGTGCCGGTGCGCGCGGGCGACAAGGTGGTTGTGTACTTCTCGTCGGCCAACCGGGACGAGTCGGTGTTCGCCGATCCGGACTCGTTCGACATCAGCCGTGATCCGAACCCGCACCTGGCGTTCGGGCACGGCCCGCACTTCTGCATCGCGGCGCAACTGGCCAGGGTGCAGATGCGGGCCATGTTCGGCGCGGTGCTCGACAAGCTCGGCCGCGTGTACCCGGCCGGACAGCCGGTGCGGCTGCGGTCGAACTTCCAGAACGGCGTCAAACACCTGCCGATCCGTTGGGAGGCACGAGATGGGCTCCGATGAGCACTGGATCGTCGAGCACACCGATGAGACAACCGCCGCACCGCACTGGGTCTGGCGCCGATACGTCGACGTGGCGAGTTGGCCGGAGTGGAACGCCGGTGTCGCGCGGGTCCGGCTGACCGGCCCGTTCCAGACGGGGACGACCGGCGAGTTGACCCCGCCGGGGCAGGGGCCGCTGCCGTTCCGGATCGTCTCGGCGGACGAGAATTCCGGTTACGTCTCGCAGACCGACATCGCCGACACAGTCGGCCTGCGGACCAGCGTCACCCTGACCGCGTTGCCGGGCGGTGGCACCAGGATCTCGTCGACAGCGGAGCTGGTCGGCCCGGCGGCACGGTACTTCGCGGAGAGTTTCGGGCCCGCGTTGCGCGACGGACTGCCCAGGACGGTGCGGGCGCTCGCGGACATCGCCGCGCTGGACGCCGGACGGCCCGCCGCGCTGATCGTGCTGACCAGCCAGGACAAGCTGGGTGACACCGGCAGGTCGACCGGCGCGTACGCCTCCGAGGTGGCCGACGCGTGGCGGGTGTTCACCAAGGCGGGCTACCGGATCGACGTCGTGTCCGTGCGCGGCGGAGTCGCTCCGCTCGAAGCGGTCGACGGACACCGGGAGTTCCTGGAGGACACGGTCGTCAGTGCCCGGCTCGACGCGACGGCCACACCCGGCGCGGTCGACCCCACCCAGTACGCCGTCGTGTTCTTCGCCGGTGGGCACGGGGCCGTCTGGGACTTCCCTGATGACAAGGACCTCGCCGAGATGACCGCGCGGTGCTACGACAACGGTGCCGTGGTGGCCGCGGTGTGCCACGGTGGCGCCGCGTTGATCAATGTCGTCGGTGCGGACGGAACGCCGGTGATCGCGGGCAAACGGCTCGCGGCGTTCACCAACGACGAGGAACGGGCCGTCGGAATGATCGACATTGTTCCGTTCCTGTTGGCTGACGCACTGGTGAAACGGGGTGCGGTGCATGAATCGGCGCCGAGTTTCCTGCCGCACGTCGTGATCGACGGTAGGCTGGTCACCGGCCAGAATCCGGCTTCGGCGACCGGTGTCGCCGAAGCCGCGGTCGCCGCGGCCACGCGTTGACGTTTCTGTCGCAAGGGGGAACCGGTGGATGTTGTGAACGTGGCTTTCCAGTTGTCAGCGGATTCGCGCCGGACCGCGGGGGTGATCCTGTTGACCATCGTCGCCATCGAGTGGGGTGGCTGGTATCTGCTGCGGATCCTGCGCGGCAAGGTCGAGCGGACCTCGCTGCAGCAGTCCTTCGAGCGCGCCGGGCACGCGCACGCCGGTGTCCTGGTCACTCTCGCGTTGGTGTGCCTGATCCTCGCCGACAGCACGCGACTGGACGGGACGTTGGCGTTCTTCGCCCGCCAGGGTGTCGCGGGAGCCGCCATTCTGGTGCCTGCCGGGTTCTTCTTCTCGGTGATCGGCCGTGGCGTGACCAAGCCGAACGGCTTTGTCGTGCTGATCTACCTCGGCATGCTGTCCCTCGCGGCAGGCGTCGTCTCACTCGGTGTCGGGCTGCTTTCCGCCTGATTTTCCTTTCGCACGGTTCTCGTTTTCGGATGGGTGCGGTGGTCGGTCATGCTTGAAAACATTCACGCGGGTGGAATCGACCTGGTCGATCTCGCTCGTTTCGGACGCGCGGCAGCAAATTGCGGCCCGGCGTGGACGAATCGGATAGCTCACGAAGAGGAACGGGCGGGCACGCTTTCGGTGGCCGAGATATTCGGGCTCAAGGAAAGCGTGATCAAGATTCTCGGCGGGCTGCCCATCGGCAGCGGATTCCACGACATCAGGGTCGGCGAACGTGCCGAGGACGGCACGGTGCCGATCCGGCTCGTCGACGCTCTGGCGGACCGGATGCCGGGAACGGACCTGGTCGGGACGAGCGCGCCCGAGGTCGACGGGCTGTTGCTGTGCTGGGCGGTGGCGAGATCATGATCGCCGCCGTGTTCCCCGGCCAGGGCAGCCAGCTGGCCGGGATGGGACGGGAACTTCTCGGTTGCGGGCCGGACGCGCTCAAACTGGTGCCCCTCGCCGAGGAGGTCACCGGTCTGCCCGTCGAGGAGTGGCTGACCAGAGCGGACGCGGCCACGCTCGCCGATCCGCAGGTCGCGCACCTGACTGTGTTCGTCTATTCCAGTGTGCTGTGGCACGAGCTGCGGCAGCGGGGCGCGCGGCCGGTCGTGCTGGCGGGACACAGCCTGGGGGAGTACTCGGCTCTCGCCGCCGCCCGGTGCCTCGAGTGGCACACGGCGTTGGAGATCGTGGCATACCGGGGTCGGGTGATGGCCGAGAGCGCGCGGCAGCGATCCGGCACGATGGGAGCGATCGTCGGCCTGTCAACGCAAGCAGTCGAGCAGCTGTGCGCCGCGCACAGCACCGGCAGCGGTGTTGTCGTGGTGGCGAACCTGAATTCCCCACGCCAGTCGGTGATCTCGGGAACCGAGAACGAGGTGCTGGCCGTTCTCGACGCCGCCAGGCAACGGGGAGCCATGCGTGCTCGGCGGATCCCGGTCGGCGGCGCCTACCACTCGCCGCTGATGGCGCGGGCACAGGAGTCGCTGGACGGGATGATCGCCGGTGTCCGGCTCGACGCACCGCGGGTGCGGCTGGTGTCCAGTGTGACCGGTCGTGACGTGACCGATGTCGAGGCGTATCGCGGTGAACTGCGGTACCAGATGACCAGGCCGGTCCGGTGGCGCGACGTGGTCGCGGCGCTACACGAGTCCGAAGTGGACACAGTGTGGGAGGTGGGGCCGGGCCGGGTGCTGACCGGTCTCGGCCGGGAGATGGCCAGGGAAAGGGACCTGGGCACCAGGCACTTGACCGGCCGCGAACTCGCCGCGACGGCACCGGCGCTCGTCGGCAGGAGGGGATGACGGTGAGTCAGTTCACCGGCAAGACCGCGCTGGTCACCGGCGCTTCCAAGGGAATCGGCCGCGCCATCGCCTGCGACCTCGCGGCGGCGGGCGCGACCGTGCTGCTCAACAGCCGACAGGCCAGCGAGGCCGCGGACGAGGCGCTGGCGCTGGTGCGGGAGCATCGGCCGGACGCCGAGCCGCTGTACGGCGACGTGTCCGACGGCGAGCAGGTCGCGCGGATGTTCAAACAGGTCCGAGCCGACCACGATCAGCTCGACATCCTGGTCAGCAACGCCGGGATCGCCGCGGACGGGCACGCGCTGATGATGGGCGACCAGAAGTGGCGCTCGGTGCTGGACACCAACCTCACCGGGGCGTTCCAGTGCTGCCGGGCGGCCGGTCGGCTGATGATGCGCCAACGCGCCGGTGCGATCGTCGCGGTCAGTTCGACCAGCGGTTTCCAACCGCCCGCCGGGCAGGTGAACTACGCGGCGGCCAAGGCCGGAGTGCTGGCGATGGTCCGGGTGCTGGCCAAGGAACTCGGTGCGCACGGCATCCGGGTCAACGCCGTCGCACCGGGATTCGTCGACACCGCGATGACACGCACCATGCCGCGCGCCGAACTCGACGCGCACCTGGCCAGGGTGCCACTCGGCCGGATCGGCCAGCCCGCCGACGTGACCGGCGCGGTCCGGTTCCTGTTGTCCGAAGAAGCCGCATACGTCACCGGCACGACCGTGGTCGTGGACGGCGGCATGACCTGCTGAGAGAGGGAGACACCGATGTTGACGCTGGAGGAGACACTCGCCGCCGCCGCGCGGCGGCACGAGCTGTGCGGCGCGGTCAAGCGGTTGATCGTCGACCGGCTGGAGCTGGAGGTGGAGGCCGATCTGATCGGCGACGACCAGCCGCTGTTCGGCCGCGGCCTCGAACTGGACTCGATCGACACGCTGGAACTGGCGATGGCCGTCGAGGAGGAGTACGGCGTGACGATCACCGACGACGACACCGAGAGCCTGTTGTCGCTCAACCGACTGGTCGACCACATCAAGGCGGGCGCGTGAGCACCGCGCTGCGTTCATCCACCCCGGGTACACGCACACTCAGCGCGGACCAGATCGCCACGCTGTTGCCCCACCGGTATCCGTTCTTCCTGCTCGACCGGGTCACCGCGCTGGTGCCGGGGGTCAGCGCGACCGCGATCAAGAACATCGCCGCGTCGGATCCCGTGCTGGCCGGGCACTTTCCCGGCCGGATGCTCTACCCGGGAGTGCTGCTGGTCGAATGCGTCGCCCAGTTGGCGGCGGTGATCTACGGCAGCGCGGCGCTGGATCGCGCCGACGATGCCACCACCGACGTCAGCCACCGCGTGGGATACCTGGCCGAGATCCGCCAGGCGAAGTTCTTCCGGCCCACCTACCCGGGCGACCAGGTGGTTTTCCGCGCCACCAGCGGAACCCGGCTCGGCAGTCTGATCTCCGTGCAGGGCGAGGCGCACGTCGGCCCCGATCCGGTGCTGTCGGTGCGGCTCGCGGTGACCGAACGCGACGAGGACCAGTGAGAGAGGTGTCCACGATGGACCAGATCCAGACCGAGTACCAGGCATTGCGCACCACCTGCGGGCTGATCGAGTACGCGGGTGCGGGCCTGCTGACCGTGTCCGGCCCGTCGGCGGCCGAGTTCCTCGGCCGGGCGGCCACCCGCAGCGTCGACTTCCTACTGGAAGGACAGATCTGCGCCGCGCTGCTGTTACGCGAGGATGCCGGTGTCGTCGCGGAGATCCAGATCCACGGCGAGGGCGACGGATACCTCGTCGAGGTGTGGCCCGCGCAGGCGCGGGCCGCGGCCGAGCACCTCGCCGAGCTCGCCGCGCGGACCACCGGCGTCACCGTCACCGACGTGAGCGACCAGTTCGTCCTCTTCGGACTGGAAGGGCCGGAGTCGTTCCGGCTGGCCCAGAAGTACCTGCCGTTCCCGATCGCCTCGATGGCGTACCGCAGCTTCACCACCGCCGAGCTGCCAAGCGGGCAGCCGCTGCTGGTCAGCCGGACCGGGGTGACCGGTGAGTACGGCTACAAGCTGCACGTGCCCGCGGCGTCGGGCGAGCAGGTCCGCGCGGAACTGCTGGAGTTGGGCGCGGTGCCGTGCGGGATCGACGCGGTGGACATCTGCCGGATGGAGTGCCGCTTCGTCAACCTGGAGGCCGAGCTGGACCCGGCCGGTGGCACTCCGCTGGACCTGGGGCTGCAGTGGATGGTCGGCTTCGGCCAGGACTTCGTCGGCAAGGAGGCGTTGCTCAAGCGCCGGGAGGACACGGCGGCCGTGCCGGTGTGCTGGGTCGCCGCCGACGGCCATTCCGAGGTGCCCGCGGCGGGAACGCCCGTTCTGGTCGGCAACACCGAGGTCGGTGCGGTGGCTCACGCCGTGTACTCGCCGGGGCTGGAACGGCTGATCGGAGTGGCCCGGCTCGACCAGGCGGTGGCCGCGTCCGGCCTTGACTTCCGCGTCGGCGCCGCCGAGGTCCGGACACACTCGGCGCCGTTGCGCGTCGCCACCAGCTTCGGCGTCCCGCTCGAATAGCCGCGAAGGGGAGAACGGCATGACGCAGCACGAGCAGCGCGTGGTGATCACCGGGGTGGCGATCAGCTGCGCACTGGGGACCGACACCGAGAAGGTGTGGCGGTCGATACTGGACGGCGACAGCGGCATCCGGCTCACCCAGCGGTTGGACGTGTCCACGCTGAGCTGTCACTACTCGGGGGAACTCGGCCCGGTCGCCCTGCCTGCGCACCGGCCGAGGGGCAGGCTGGACCGGGCGAGCAGGCTCGCGCTCAACGCCGCGCGCGACGCGCTGGAGTCGGCGGCACTCGATCCGTCCGAAGTGGACTCCTATCGGATCGGTCTCGCGCTCGGCACCTCGGTCGGCGGCCTGGACGAGGGCGAACAGTTCCACTGGGAACTGTTGCGGGACGGGCCTGACGCGGTGCGGCGGCACCACCTGCTGGTCTACCCGCTGTACACGTCGGCGGACGCGGTCAGTGTCGCGTTCGGACTGAAAGGGCCGAAGGCGGTGGTCTCCAACGCCTGCGCGGCAGGGGCGAACTCGATCGGCTACGCCGCCGACACGATCTCGTCCGGCCGCGCCGACGTGATGCTGGCCGGTGGGGTCGACGTGCTGGACATCCTGTCCTTCGCCGGATTCGACAGCCTCAAGGCGCTCGACGCACGCCCCTGTGCGCCGTATTCCCGCAGCACCGGCCTGAACCTCGGCGAAGGTGCCGCGATGCTGGTACTGGAGTCGGAAACCAGCGCCAACCGGCGTGCGGCGACACCGCTGGGCTACCTGCGCGGCTACGCGTTGACCAGCGACGCCCACCACGCCACGGCGCCGGATCCGGCGGGGAGCGGGGCGCGCCGGGCGATGGCGAACGCGCTCGGGCGGGCGGGGTTGACACCGGGCGACGTGGACTACGTCAACGGTCACGGCACGGGAACACCGGCCAACGACGGCGCGGAGACCAAGGCCGTGGACTCGTTGTTCGGACCGTCCGGGCCGCCGATGAGCAGCACCAAGTCGCAGGTGGGGCACATGCTCGGCGCGGCGGGCGCGATCGAGGCGGCTATCTGTGTGCTTGCCTTGCGGGACAAGAGGTTGCCGCCGACGATCAACGTGGCCGATCCGGCGGCCCTGCGCCGTGACGTGGTGCCCAACGCGGCACGCGCGGCGGACGTGCGGGTGATCGTGTCGAACTCGTTCGCCTTCGGCGGCAACAACTGTTCGGTCGTACTCGGCGCGGACCCCGGCCCGACGCCCAGCAAGCGCGTACGGCGGGTGGTGATCACGGGCGCGGGTGTGGTGTCACCGCTGGGCACCGGTCGCAGCGAGTTCGTGGACGCGGTGCGCGCGGGCGACGTCGCGATCAAGCCGAGCGCGGCCGTCGACACCAGCCTCGCCAGGACAGGTCTGGTCGCCGAGATCCCGGACACCGGATACCGGCGCTACGTCGACCCCGGTTACGCCCGCAGGCTCGACCAACTGGGTGTGCTGGTGCTGTCGGCGACCAGGATGGCGTTGCAGGACAGCTCGTTCGCCGTCACCAACGCCAACAGCGAACGCGTCGGGATGATCTTCGGGACGTACACCGGTCCACTGGAGACGGTCGCGCGGCTGACCGAGACCATCGGGACACAGGGGCCGCACAAGGTCAGTCCCAAGCTCTTCCCCAATTCGGTGATGAACGCCGCCGCCGGGCACGCGTGTCTGGCGTTGCGGATCCGCGGCCCGCTGTCCACGCTGGCCAGCGGATGCGCCTCGGGCATGATCGGCCTCGGCTACGCGGCCGACCAGATTCGGGCCGACCAGGCGGACGTGATGCTGGCGGTCAGCGCCGACGAGCTGACGCCGATGCTGCACTTCGGTTACGACCGGCTCGGCCTGCTCGCGTCCGACAGCGTGCGGCCCTACGACCAGGACAGCAGCGGCTGCGCACTGGGAGCGGGGAGCGCGGTTCTCGTTCTGGAGGAACTGGACCACGCGCTCGCGCGTGGTGCCACGATCCTCGCCGAGGTGACAGGGCACGCGGTCACCTCGGACGCGTACCGCGTGGCGGGCAACGAGCCGTCCGGCGAGGCGTGGTCGGAGAGCTTCCGCCGAGCGTTGGCCGACGCGGAACGCCAGCCAGGCGATGTCGGCGTCTTCTACGGCGACGCACGCGGGACAGCAGTGCTGGACCTCGCCGAAGCTCGTGCCGTGTCGGAGGTCTGGCGGCCGGGGGAGATCGCGGTCGCCAACCTCAGTGGCCAGGTCGGTCACCTGCACAGCACGACATCCCTGTTGTCCGCAGTGTGTGCGGTGGAGTCCATCCGGACGGGCTGGGCGCCTCGGTTGGCCGCGGCACACGACCGGTTGCCGGAGATCGCGGGCTACACGGGCGCGCTGCGGTCGGCTGGGCACAGTGCGGTCGTCACGGCCGCGAACTGGGGTGGCACGTACGCGACTGCCGTTCTGTCCCCGTGGTCGCCATGACAGCCCCCATGATCATCACTCGCGCCCGGCTGGCGGATCTGCCCGACCCGCGTGATCCGCTGTGGCCGTCCTGGCTGACACGAGCAGAGTTGGCGTACTGCACCGGCTTTCAGCGAGTCACCGAACACATGGCGGCCCGCGTGCTGGCCAAACGGTCGGCGCTGGCGGTGCTCGGCCTGGATCCGGACACGCCGCTGGCGGACCTGGAGATCCTGCGCGCAGCATCAGGTGCGCCTTCGGTGTCGTGGGGCGCAGGAAGCCAGGCGCTCGGGGTGTCGTTGACGCACGCGGGCGGCAGCGCGGCCGCCATGGCGTGGCGGCGGGCCGGATGAGTCACCGACTGCCCGGCAAGGTCGCTCTGGTCACGGGCGCGACCGGGGGGATAGGCAGGGCGATCGCAGCGGAACTGGTCAGGGCCGGGACCGGAGTGCTCGTCACCGATGTCGACGAGACGGAGTGCGGTGCGCTCGCCGAGGAGTTGACGCGGTCGGGACCCGGCCGTGCGCTGGGATGTCGACTGGACGTGACCGACGAGGACCACTGGCGAGCCGCGATCAGGCTGGCCCGGCGCCGGTTCGGCTACCCGACGATCCTGGTCAACAACGCCGGGCTGCTGGAGATGCCGCGGCTGGCCGACCTGACCGACAAGCAGTGGCAACGGGTGGTGGACGTGTGCCAGCGGGGGACGTGGCTCGGCCTGCGGGCCGCCGCGGACTGCATGGTCCACGCGGGTGGCGGCGCGGTCGTGAACGTCTCGTCCGTCTACGACCGGGCCGGTTCCGGTGGAGCGTTCGCCTACCACGCCGCCAAGGGCGCGGTCCGCTCGATGACCACGGCGGCCGCGGTCGAACTCGCGCCGCTGGGAATCCGCGTCAACGCGGTGTGCCCCGGCATGGTCCGGACCGCGATGACGACCGGGCTGCCCGCCGAGGTCGTCGACGGATACCTCGCCACCACCCCGCTCGGCCGACTGGCCGACCCGGTCGAAGTGGCCAGGGCGGTGCGGTTCCTCGCATCGCCGGACGCCTCGTACGTCACCGGCGCCGAACTGGTCGTCGACGGCGGGTTCACCGCTCGATGAGGAGGAGACATGTGTGGGATCACCGGCTGGGTCGACTGGCACCGTGATCTCGGCGGCCAACGATCCGTGGTGGCGGCGATGACCGGCACGATGGCCTGCCGTGGCCCGGACGACCAGGGGCTGTGGGTGTCCGGGCACGCCGCGATCGGACACCGGAGGCTGGCGGTGATCGACCTCGTCGGTGGTGTCCAGCCGATGACGACCGGACCCGCCGGTTCGCGGACCGTGCTGACCTACAGCGGCGAGGTCTACAACTACCTGGAGCTGCGCGATCAGTTGCGTGGCCTGGGGCACCGGTTCGTCACCGACTCGGACACCGAGGTGGTGCTCCGCTCCTACGTGCAGTGGGGCGCGGACTGCGTCGAGCGGTTCAACGGGATGTTCGCGTTCGCCGTGTGGGACGAGGCCAGGCAGCGACTGGTGCTGGCGCGTGACCGGCTCGGCGTGAAACCGCTGTACTACCACGTCTGTCCGGACGGGGTGCTGTTCGGCTCGGAGCCCAAGGCACTGCTGGCCAATCCGCTGTTCGAGCCCGCGCTCGACGCGGAGGGGCTCGCCGAGCTGTTCGCCATGTTCGGCGGCAGGACACCAGGACACGGTGTGCTGAGCGGGCTCGACGAGGTTCGTCCCGGGTGGACGGTGACGATCGACCGCGACGGCGTCCGGCCGAGGCGTTACTGGCAGCTGTACAGCGAGTCCCATGTGGATGATCGCGCGACCGCCGTGGCGACCGTGCGGCAGACGCTGGCCGACGCGGTCCGCAGGCAACTGGTCGCGGACGTGCCGGTGTGTGTGCTGGTGTCCGGTGGGTTGGATTCGAGCGTGGTCGCCGCGCTCGCCAGCGAGGCACGGGGACCTGATCTGACAACGTTCTCGGTGGACTACGTCGGCAGCGACAAGCACTTCGTCGCGGACGACAACAGGCCCGACCGGGACGCGCCGTTCGTGCGTCAACTCGTCGAGTGGCTCGGCAGTCACCACAACGACGTCGTGCTGGACACGTGGGATCTGCTCGGAGTGCAGGACCGGGCGACGGCCGCGCGTGACCTGCCGTGCCTCGGTGATCTCGACGGTTCGCTGTTACTGCTGTTCGAGGCGATCCAGGGCCGTTCCACGGTGGCGCTGTCCGGCGAGTCGGCCGACGAGGTGTTCGGCGGCTATCGCTGGTTCCACGACCCGCGGGCGATCGGCCGGGCCGGGTTCCCGTGGGCGATGGACGACATGGGCCTGGCCAACGTGCTGGCACCGGACGTCAAGCGAGCGGTCCGCCCGGAGGAGTACGTCCGCGACCGCTACGCCGACGCGCTTGCGGAAGTGCCGAGGCTGCCGGGTGAAACCGGTATGACCGCACGCATGCGCGAGGTTGGATACCTGGCACTGACCCGGTTCCTGCCGCTGTTGCTCGACCGCAAGGACAGGATGAGCATGGCAGTGGGCCTCGAGGTCCGCGTCCCGTTCTGCGACCACCGGCTCGTGCAGTACGTCTGGAACCTGCCGTGGGATCTGAAATGCCCGGACGGGGTGCCGAAAGGCCTGCTGCGCGCGGCCGCGGCCGACCTGCTGCCGCCCGCGTTGGTGCAACGCAGGAAAAGCATGTTCCCGACCAGCGCGCAACCCGGCTACGACGCCGCCGTGCGACAACGGGCCAAGGACCTGGTCAGCGGTGATTCCGCGGTGGGACCGTTGCTGGACAAGGCGTTGGTCACCGCTCTCGTCGAGGGTGACAGTGCGCGGCCGCCGTGGCTGCAACGGATCGCCCTGGCGTATCTGGTCCAGGTCGACCACTGGCTTCGCACATATCGGATCCGACTGAAAGCGCCGGTGTGAAAGGGGGAATGGTGCGACCTGTACTGATGTTGTTCGTCGGCGCCAGGGGGATGGGGCTCGCCGACCTGATCGCTCCGCTGGCCGCGGTGGCCGATGTCGTTGTCGCCGCTGGTGAGGACGCGCTGGCTGCCAGGCCTGATGCTCTCGACGAGTCGTTGCCGCTCGCCGATGTCGTGCTCGCCGCCGACCAGGCGGGGCTGCTTGAGAAGTGCCTCCATTACGCCGAACACCGCGGGGTGGACGGGGCGCTGACCTTCAGCGAGGACCAGGTCGAGGTGACGGCCGCGTTCGCCGAGCAGACCGGTGTGCCCGGTCAGCCGACCAGAACCGTGAGCAGGTTCGTCGACAAGCACGCGCAGCGGCAAGCGCTCGCGGACGCGGGTGTGCCCGTGCCCGCGTTCCACCTGATCCGGGACGCGGCCGACGTACCCGCGGCGCTCGCGGCGGTGCCGCTGCCCGCGGTTCTCAAGCCCACCAGGGGAAGTGGAGGCGCTCTGGTCTCGATCATCACCGAGCCGGGCGAAGTGGTGGACCGGCTGCGTACCGCGGGCGTGTCTGTCCCGCACGTCGGCGGTGCTGTCACCGCGGATACCTGTTTCATCCTCGAACAGTTGCTGGTCGGTGCGAATCGGCACGACATCGAGGGATTCGCGCCGTACGTCAGCGTCGAGTCGCTCGCTGTCGGCGGGCAGTACCGGCACCTCGCGGTGACCGACAGGTTCCCGGTCGCGCCTCCCGTGCTGGAAACGGGAATGATGCTGCCGTCCGGCCTGCCGGGGGACGTGCGGCAGCGGATCTGCGACGCGGCGGGCGAGGCGTTGCGGGCGTTGGAGTTCGAGCACGGTCTCGCCCACACGGAACTGATGCTGACTGCTGACGGCCCGGTCGTGATCGAGGTGAACGCTCGCTCGGGCGGCGCGCTGCCGTACCTGTTCCCCCTGGTCGGCGACTTCAGCCTGGTCGAGGCAGCGGGCCGGGTGGCTCTCGGGGAACTGCCGGTGTGCCCAGCGGACTTCCGTGGCCACGCGGTCTTCTACGCTCCGCAGCACCCGGTCGGCGTGCGGGTCAGGAAGGTCGACGGCCTCGGCGAACTGCGAACGTTGCCGGGTATCAGAGCCGTCATCCCGCTCACCGGGGCCGGGACCAGCACCGAGCACTTCCGCAACACGATGATGGCGGCCGTGATTGGTTCCGTCGCCACACCGCAGGACGCCGTCACGTTGTGGCACAAGGTGATGGACGGCGTCCACGCGGAGTACGACACGATTGGAGAGCGGTGATGGCCGCGCCGGACCCCGACCGCCTGTACCCGGACGCCCACGGGCCGAACGCCGGTCTGATCAAGGGTGACCCGCAGGTGGTGTTCCTCAAGACGCTGGTGCAGTCGCCGTTGACCGAGGTCGGCGACTACACCTACTACGCCGACCCGGACGACCCGACCGGCTTCGAGCGGCGCAACGTGCTGTTCCACTACGGGCCGGACCGGTTGGTGATCGGCAAGTTCTGCGCGCTGGCCCGTGGCATCCGGTTCATCATGGGGGCGGCCAACCACCGCCGCAACGGGGTGTCGACGTACCCGTTCCCGATGTTCGGCGGTGACTGGCTCGAGCACATGCCGCTGTTCGCCGCACGGGACTTCCCCGGCGACACCGTGATCGGCAATGACGTCTGGCTCGGCTACGACGTCACCGTGCTCCCGGGTGTCCGGATAGGACATGGCGCGATCGTGGCCGCGAAGTCGGTTGTCGCCGCCGACATCCCGCCGTACGCGATCGCCGGTGGCAATCCGGCCACGGTGATCCGGTCGCGGTTCGCTGCCGCCGAAGTCGCCGAGTTGCTCCGGCTGGCCTGGTGGGACTGGCCGATCGACGTGATCAGCGAGCACATCCCGGCGATCATGGGCGGCTCGGTGCGGGAACTGGCCGCCGTGCGCGCCCGTTGACATTCTAATGTGGGAGGTCTACCGTCCGTGATACCAGGGGCGCGACGTCCCAAATTGTCCTCTATGGACAGTCAAATGCCACTCCTCGCTTGTTTCCGCGCGTCTTCTTTGGGGGAATCCGGCAATGTACGGACACGAGATCGCACAGGTCTACGACATCATCTACCGGCAGCGCAAGGACTACCCGGCCGAGGCCGACGGGTTCGCCACCCTGGTCGCCGACCGTTTTCCCGCGGCGACGTCGCTGCTCGACGTGGCCTGCGGCACCGGGGAACACCTGGTGTACCTGCGAAAGGTCTTCGCCAGAGTGGAGGGGCTCGACCTGTCCGGCGCGATGTGCGACGTGGCGCGGGCGAAGCTGCCGGGCGTGCCGATCCATCAGGCGGACATGCGCACCTTCCAGTTGGACCGCCGGTTCGACGCGGTGATCTGCCCGTTCAGCTCGATCGCCCACGCCGGGACTCCCGCCGAGTTGGACGCCGCGATCGGCCGGATGGCGGCACACGTGGAGCGGGATGGCATCCTTGTCGTTGAGCCGTGGCTGTTCCCCGAGACGCTGGCCGGGGCGCGACCGCAGATGCACACCGCGACCTCCGGGCAACTCGCCCACGACGTCGTGGAACACGACGGGCGGATGGTCGCCACGGTCTCGCATTTCTCCTTGTCCGGCAGGACCGCGCACATGGACGTGCACCACCTGTTCGGGGAGGCGACCGGGGTGCGGCACTTCGCCGACGCACTGGACATGACCTTGTTCGAGCGCGCCGAGTACGAGGCTGCCTTCGAGCGAGCGGGGTGCTCGGTCGAGTACTACGAAGGATCTCCTTGGGCGCGTGGGGTGTTCGTGGGGATCCAGCGACGATGAAACCGAGAGGGACACCGCTGTCAGACCTGCCCGCGGCGCCGCCGCTGGTGGAGATCGCCGGTCGGCGGAGCAAAGCCGAACGGAAGCGCCGCAGGCGAGGCGCGGTGCGGCTGGCGAGTCTGCTCGCCGGTGTGCTGGTTCTGGCCGAGATCCTGCTGTTGCTGTTGTTGTGGCGGCAGACCAGGACGCATCCGCGTTACTGGGCTGCGCGTGCGGCCGAGGCCGCGGCGCCGAACGCGTTGCGCGTGGTGGCGTTCGGCGATTCGGCCGCGATGGGCATCGGCGCGTGGCGCCCGGAGGAGAGCCTGGTGGCCAGGGTCGGGGAGTACCTCGGCAAGCGCACGGGACGCCCGGTGCACCTGACGAACCTGTCGACGGGCGGTGGGACGGTCGGGACCGTGCTGGAGCAGTTGCCGCGTGCTGATCTCGGCAACGCCGACGTGGTGATCGTGGTGGCGGGGTCGTCGGACACCATCGCGAACGTGCCGCTCGACGAGTTCCGGGCGAACCTGCGCAAGCTCGTCGAGCACGTGCCTGCGGCCAAGCTGATCCTGTCCGACGTACCACTGCAACAGGGCCGCGATCCGTACCAGCGCGTACTGGCCGAGGTGGCGGATGCCGCGCACGTCGCCCACGCCGATTTCGCCGCGGCGTTCATGGCCGCGCGGCGGCTGGACGTGTTCGCCCCCGACCTCACGCACGTGAACTCGCTGGGCTACCAGATCTGGTTCATGGCTTTCCGGCCGCACCTGGACGCGATGCTGGACCGGTTTTCCCGGTGACGACGTCCGGCAGGTTGGCGAACCAGTCGAGAACCGCGCGCTCGTAGCGGATTCCGAAGTCACGCGTCGCCATCGCGTATGGGTCACGCTGCTCGGGGGGAACCTCGTCGCGCAGCCGTTCGTACTCGGCCAGCCGGTCGGCATGCGCCTTCTGGTGCTCGGCGATGATCGCGGCGAGCCGGTCGCCCGGCACGTCCCGGCCGAACATCACGATCAGCAGCAACGGGAAGCGGATGTTCTCGTCGGCCAGTTCGCTGTCGCACCAGTCGGCGAAAGCCTGCCTGCCCGAGTCGGTGAGGCTGTACGGCCGGCGGGCGCGTGAGCCCTGTTCGCCCGCCTCGATCAGGTGGTCGGCGGCCATCGCGTTGAGTTCCCGGTAGACCTGGCTCTGGGTGAGCGACCAGAACGCGCCGATCCGTTGCTGCGCGGTGGTCACCAGGTCCCAGCCGGTCATCGGCCCCGCGTGCAGGAAACCGAGCAGCGATGCCCCTGTGGCGTTGATCTTGTACGCACCCACTCCATGCTCCTGATCTTCGGCTCCGGCCTGCCATTGTGGCAGGTCCGCCGTTCGAATGCGGAGACCTTGACATTCCACATTGCCATGTCTAACCTGTCAATGTGGAAGGTGGCTCCCGGTGATGGACTGACTCCGGCAAGGGGTGGCAACCGTGCTTTTCATGCTTTCTTTCCACGGCGACGAACGACGCCGTTCCGCGCAGTCGGACGACGAGGAACAGCGACTGGCTGAGACGCATTTCGAGTACCGGTTCACGGTCCTCGAACGTCGAGCGAAAGTTGTTTTCGGTCGTGCGCTCGAGCCGTTGGCGATGACACGAACGGTGCTGCCGGGAAATCGGGTCGTCCAAGGACCGGCGACGCCCGAAACCCATGCGCTCGCCGGGTACTACGTCATCGAATGCGAGGATCTCGACACTGCCGTGGACATCGCGAGGCAGTTCCCAGGACTGGACGACCACAGCGCCATCGAGGTGCGTCAGATCAGCCCGACCTGGGACAACCAGATACTGGACTCGTCGGCGTCCCGAGCGGCCATCTGGCGGCTCTACCAGGACGTATCGAGCTGGAACAGGTGGAAGGCAGGCGTACGCGACGCCCGGCTGGACGGTCCGTTCACCGCGGGAGCGACCGGCGAACTCGTCGTCGACGGCCGACCGCCGATGCCGCTGCGCCTCGTCGAGGTGGTCGACGGGGAAAGCTATGTCTCACAGACAGTGCTCTCTGAAGGAATGGAACTGCGGATGGAGCACACGCTGACCTCGCTGCCCGGCGGCGGGACGCGAATAGTCCACCGCGCGACAGTTCCGATGGGGATTTTTGCCGTGTTCGGACTCGCGTTCGGACCACGTTTCAACACCGGTGTCCGCAAGAGCATGACCGCCTTGTCCGAACTGGCCGAGGCCGGGGGGAAACAATGAGCAGGAAATGGCTGTTGCCTGCGCTGTTGATCGTGGTGTGGCTGGGGCTCGGCGGCGGGCTCGGCCCGATCGGCGGGAAGATCAACGACGTCGCCGTGAGCGGCGCCGCGGCAGCGTTGCCGACGAACGCCGAGTCGTCCGAGGTCATCCGGATCATCAACCGGATCGACGGCGAGACGTTGCCCGCCGTCGCCGTCTACGCCAGGCCAGGCGGGCTGACCGCAGCGGACCGCGCCGCCATCGCCGCCGACGTCGACTGGGTGCGCGGCCAGCTGGGCCCGGCCGTGCACGGCGGCCCGATCGGCCCGATCGGGGGGAAGATCAACGGCGCCGCCGAGCAGGTGATCGTGCCGTTCGCGGGCTCGGACATGTACAAGGTGACGCCCTTCGTCGACCAGCTGCGCGAACGCCTGAGCAGGCACACGGACCTGGCGGCGCACGTGACCGGCCCGGCGGGCATCCAGGCGGACGTCACCAACGCGCTCGGCGCGATCGACCTGATGCTGGTGATCGTCACGGCCGTGGTCATCCTGATCATCCTGCTGGTCGTCTACCGCAGTCCGCTGCTGCCGCTGCTGGTCCTCGGGATCGCGGGCACGTCACTCGGCCTGATGCTGGGCATCCTCTACCTGCTGGTCGACGCGGGCGCGCTGACGATGAGTGCGGAGATCGCCGGAATCGTGAACGTCCTCGTGCTGGGCGCGGGCACGGACTACGCACTGCTGCTGATCGCCCGCTACCGGGAGGAGCTGCATCGCCACCAGGACAAGTACGAGGCGATGCGCCGTGCGCTGCGGGCCTCGATCGGTCCGATCCTGGCGAGTGCGAGCACCGTCGTGGTCGGCCTGCTCTGCCTGCTGGTCAGCGATCTCGGCCTGAACCGGGATCTCGGGCCTGCCGGTGCGATCGGTATCGCGTGCGCGTTCCTCGCCATGGTCACGTTCCTGCCTGCCGTGCTGGTTCTGCTGGGCCGAAACGCTTTCTGGCCGTTCAAGGCGCCCTACGGCGACGCGCCCGCCGCACACGGCAAGAGGTGGGCCGCGGTCGGCCGCACGATCGAACGCCGACCGCGGATCATCTGGATCGGCACCGCGATCGTGTTGGCCGCGTTGTCACTGGGCGCGTTGCGACTGGACAGCAACGGACTGCCCGGCAGCGAACAGGTCATCGCGTCGGACGCCGACTCCAAGGTCGGCCAGCGGTTGCTCTCCGCGCACTACCCGCCCGGGATGGGCAATCCCGCCATCGTGACCACCCGGGCGGACCGGATGCCCGCGGTGATCGAGGCGGCGTCGAAGGTGCCCGGTGTGGACAACGCGATGCCGAACGCCCTCGCCGGTGCGCAGCCGCGGGTGGTCGACGGCCTGGTCCAGGTGAACGTCACGCTCGACGACGTACCCGACAGCCCAGCCGCGCAGTCCACTGTCGAGCGACTCAGGACGGCCGTGCACGCCGTCCCCGGCGCGGACGCGAAAGTCGGTGGGTACACCGCTGTCCAGGTCGACTTCAACGACGGTGCGGCGCGCGACCGGATCGTCATCCCGATCCTGCTGTTCGTCGTGCTGCTGATGGTCGCGCTGCTGCTGCGAGCACTCCTCGCGCCGATCCTGCTGGTGGCCACCGTGGTGCTGTCGTTCGGAGCGGCCGTCGGAGTGTCCACATGGGTGCTGCGTGACCTGTTCGGCTTCCCCGGCACGAACTCCACCTATCTGCTGCACGTGTTCGTGTTCCTGGTCGCGCTCGGCGTCGACTACAACATCTTCCTGATGACCAGGGTGCGTGAGGAGACCGAGCGGCACGGCACCCGCAGGGGCATGGTCGTCGGGCTGTTGGTGACCGGCGGTGTCATCACGTCGGCGGGTGTCGTGCTCGCCGCCACCTTCTCCGTGCTGGCCGTCATCCCGCTCGTGCTGATGGTCGAACTGTCTTTCACCGTCGCGTTCGGCGTGCTGCTCGACACGTTCATCGTGCGGTCACTGCTGGTGCCCGCGCTCGTGTTGGACGTCGGCCGCGCTGTGTGGTGGCCGAGCAGTCTCGCGAAGGTCACCGATCCGAAACCGGGTGCAGAGCCGGTCGCGGAACCGAGGACGGAAGTCACCGCCTGACGTTCTCCGGCCGTGGATAGGTCCGTTTCTCCAGCAAAGAGATATTGGGGGTTCAACCCGTGCTGTCCGGATCCATGAAAACCATTCTGGTGGCCGCGGCCACGTTCGGCCTGCTGGTCACGGCCAACTCGGCGGCGAGTGCCGACGCGCCGACGCTCACCGTGACGCCGTCGACAGATCTCGTCGACGGGCAGTCGGTGGCCGCGGCGGTCAGTGGGTTCAAGGCCGGTGCCACCGTGTTCGTCTCGGAGTGTGCCGTCGTCGCGCCGAACACGATCGCCTGCGACGCGCCCAACGCCGTCCAGCTCACCACGGACGCGAGCGGCAACGGCTCCACGTCGGTCACCGCACACAAGTCCTTCACCGGGTACCTCGGTGACGGGACGCCGCACGGTCCTGTCGACTGTGCGACGGTCACAGGCGGCTGCCTGATCGCCGCGGGCGACAGCGACCACGTCGACGGAGCACTCGCGCCCATCACCTTCCAGTAAGTCTCTCCAGGCGCGGCCGGGCGGATCCTTCCGCCCGGCCGCGTGCGCGACTGCGGTTGAACATGACCGTGGTTGAACACGGTTCGATCACGACGTGAATTACTCCGAACGTGGTTGAACCGCTGTTGGGGTCCTCTCGTGTGTGTGGGTGAACAGGGTCACGCGACGGGCGGGGCCACACCAGGAGGTTAGTCATGAAGGGCGCTCGTGTCGGCGTGCTGACTGCCATCGCCGGTCTGGGGCTGCTGGGCCTGACCGCTTGCAGTGGCGATGATCCCGCACCGAGGGTACAGATTCCCCAGCCACCACAACAACAGGAACTTCCGGTTTCGGACGGCCCCCGGCCCAACCTGGTCGCGGCGGAGGTGTCCTCCCTCGGCAAGGTGGTGACCAACCAGGAGGGGATGACCCTCTACCGCTTCGACAAGGACACCGCTCAGCCGCCGGTCTCCAACTGCTACGACGTGTGTGCCAAGCAGTGGCCGCCGTTGTTGGCCCAGGGCAAGGAGATCACGTTCACCGGCGTGCCGAGGGACATGGTCGGCACGGTCAAGCGCAAGGACGGCACCCGGCAGGTCACCATCAACAAGTGGCCGGTCTATATGTACGCCAAGGATTCCGCGGCGGGCCAGGCGATGGGCCACGCTGTCGGCGGCACCTGGTTCGCGATCACCCCCGATGGCAAGAAGTCGCAGGCGGCTGTCACGCAGGCGGGCAAACAGCAAGAGCAGCAGCCGAAACCGCAGCAGCCCCCGGCCGCTGACCCCGGCTCCGGCTACTGACGCGCGAGCGGAGGGAATCACGTCGTGAGCGCCTCACTCGCCATCGCAGGAGGCCCGCGATCACCGGTGGTCCGTCCAAGTCCAGTAACCTCCGCAGCGACTCGATCCACAGCGGAGAGGAACCTGGTGACGACCCCAGGCTGGTGGCCGCGGCGATCGCGGCGCGTTCGTGGCGAAGACCTGGTCCGGTCCTTGTACAACGAGCACGGCGCGAGCCTGCTCGCGTACGCGACCCGGTTGACCAACGACCGGGCCGCGGCCGAAGACATCGTTCAGGAGACGTTGCTGCGCGCGTGGAAGCACTCGGACGCGCTGACCGCCGAGAAGGGGTCGGTCAGGGGCTGGCTGCTCACCGTGGCGCGAAACATCGTCACAGACCGGGCACGGGCCCGCGCGGTCCGGCCACCCGAGGTGGCGGAGGTGACCGAGTCACCGTCGGTCGAACGGGACCACGCCGACCAGGTGGTGGACTCGATGGCCATGCTCGGCGCGTTGGACAACTTGTCGCCCGAGCACCGCGAGGTGCTCGTGGAGATCTACTACAAAGGCCGAACGGTCACCGAAGCAGCACAGGTGCTGGGGATCGCGGCAGGTACCGTGAAATCACGTTCGTACTACGCATTGCGCGCCCTTCGGGCCGTGATGTCCGGCGGCAAGACAGGGACGGAGGTGCCCCGGTGAGCAACCCCCATGACCACTCCTCGCTCGGGGCGTACGCGCTCGGGGTACTGACACCGCGCGAAGCCACTGAGGTCGAGGCGCACCTCCGCACGTGCTCGGACGGCAGGCGTGAGGTGGCCGATCTGGTCGGCCTGCGTTCGGTGATGGACAGCGTTCCGCCGGAGGCCTTCATCGACGGTCCACCGCCGGGTGGTGATCTGCTCCTGCAGCGCACACTGCGCCGCGTTCGCACCGAGGAGGGCCAACAGCCCGCCGCGCGCCCCACGCTCGGGCGTCGCCTCGCCGCGGTCGCGGCGGCCATCGTGATCGTCGGCGGGGCGCTCGCGGGCGGCATCGCCATCGGGAGTGGCGGCGAAGGTGACGTGCCGCAGCAGGCGGTCGGCGTGCCGTTCGACGCCACCGACCAGAAAACGGGCGCGCGGATGGACGTGAAGGTGGAGTCCCTGCAGGGCTGGGTGAAGCTGCACGCCAAGGTGGCGGGCATCAAGCAGGGGGAGAAGTGCCAGCTGATCGTCACCGCGAAGGACGGCTCGCAGAAGGTCGCAGGCAGCTGGCTGGTGACCGAGAAGGCCGAGGACGCGGGCACGGTGCTCGACGCCCCCGCGCTGGTGGACCCGAAGGAAGTGCAGTCGGTCGACGTGATCACGATGGACGGCCGCAGGCTGGTTTCCGTGCCGGTGAGCCTCTGAGTTGACCGAGACCGGCCAGGCGCCGCGGAGCAGCGGCATCGGTTCGCTGCTCCGCGGCCCTGGCGTGCTCGTGTCGACCTGGACATACGGGTGGTTTCCGCCGTGAATCGGTACCGGTTTCGTAGCCTGTGGACGGTGCACGCCCCGGCGGGTGACGTGTTCGACGTGGTCACCGATCCGGGGACGTATCCGCTCTGGTGGCCCGACATCCACGGCGTCGGGCGGATCGACGACGACACCGCCGAGGTCGTCTGCCGGTCCGTGCTGCCGTACGCGCTGACGTTCCGGCTGCACAAGGCGGAGCAGGACGCGGGCCTCGGCCGGATGATGGTCGGGATGACCGGGGACCTGGAGGGGTTCTGCCGGTCCACTGTGGTTGCCGGGCGGCGCTCGGCGACGCTGGAGATCACCCAGGACGTCATCGTGAACAAGCCGTTGCTGCGGGCGCTGGCCCCGGTCGCGAGACCGGTGTTCCGCGCCAACCACGCCGCGATGATGTGGCGTGGTCAGCGCGGACTGCGGAATTTCCTCCGCCCGTAGGCCCCGGAGCGGATCGGTCGGCTGACGGTCAACTCAACGATGACTAAGCGGTGGCTCATCGACGCTCCCTACGTTTCCCATCGACGTCTTTGGACGGCGATGGAGGGGAGTCCACGGTGCCGGTATCGGCGGAACGAGATGAGTGGCAGGTCATTGTTGTCGGAGCGGGTAATGCGGGTCTTTGCGCGGGGATAGCCGCGTTGCAGGCCGGAGCGACTTCGGTCGCTGTCGTCGAATCCGCTCCGGAGAAACTCCGGGGCGGGAACAGTTCACTGACCAAGAGCATGCGCTTCTCCTGGCGGGACAGCGCCTACCTCGCCACGCTGCTGCGAACATCGGACACGCGGCAGGTCGAAGAGCTGGTGGCCGGGCAGTCGGAGTACACGAACGAGCAGTACCTCGACGACTGGCTGCGTGTTTCCGGCAGCCAGGTGAACACCTCGCTGATCGCGTCCATCATCGGTCGTTCGACCAGCGCGATCACCTGGATGTACGAGTCGGGGCAGCGCTGGGAACCGAGGAGCAACCCGCTTCCCGGCGATGTGCCGGTGGTGCTCGACGGCGGCGGCCAGGGATTGCAGGACCGCAATTTCGAGCAGTTCGAACGGCTGGGCGGCACGGTTTTCTACGGCAGCACGGTGACGGACATCGAGGTGACCGTTGGCGGGCTGTACCGCCTCAAAGGCTCGGGGCCCGCGTTTCCCGCCGCGTGCGCCGCTTTGGTGCTGGCGTCGGGGGGTTTCGAGGGTAGCGAGCAGTTGCGCGAGCGCCACCTAGGCGAATCATGGCGAGACGTGAAACTGCGGGGAGTTCCCTTCAACAAGGGGGCACCGCTGATGGCGGCCATCGCGATCGGCGCGGACCGGGCGGGCAACTGGGGAAAGTGCCACGCCACCCCACAGGGAGTTCTGCTGCCCAACCACATGCTGCCCGGTCAGATGCGGGAGTCGCACGCGCTGGCGCGTTACGCCTATCCCCGGGGGATCGTGGTCAACCGGAAAGGGCACCGGTTCTTCGACGAATCCGCCGACTACGGCAACCTGACGTACGTCACGCTGGGGCAGAAGATACTGGAACAGCCGGGCAAGGTCGCGTTCCAGATCTTCGACAACTCCGTCCTCGACGCGGGTCTGCTGCCCAAGAGCTACCTCGAGGACCCGGCCGCTGTCGTCGCCGCCTCGATCGCGGACGGCGCCCGGCGCATGTCCATCGACGCCGAGAACCTGGTCGACGCCATCAACGCGCATCCGGGTATCGGTACACCACCGTACTTGTTCGTTCCGGTGGTGTGTGGCTTGACGTTCACCTACGGCGGGCTGGCGGTGAGCCCGAATGCCGAGGTGCGCGGCGGCGGTGAGCTGATGAACGGGCTGTATGCCGCCGGGGAGATTGTCGGAGGCCTCTACGACCAGGGATATCCGGCGGGCACCGGCCTGATGGCGGGTGCCGTGCTGGGCCGGGCGGCGGGCACGTCCGCCGCCACCTACGCGAAGAAGCTCGGTGAGCGCCCATGAGGATCGTGATCGTCGGAATCGGTTCGATCGGATCACGTCATCTCGGGTGTTGTGAGCAGGCCGGGCACCAGGTCGTCACCGTGGACGGCAAGGGCGTCGCGGACTGCGATCGGATGGCTCGGGTACCCGAGCCGTCGGGTGTCGACGCGTGGGTCGTCGCCACGCCGACGGGCACGCACCTGCCGGTGTTCAAGGAGATCCTGCGGCACCAACCGGACGCCCGCGTTCTGCTTGAGAAACCCGCCTGCTACCCGGCGGAGCTCCCAGACCTCACCCGGTTGCTTCAGCAGCACCCCCGTTGCCGGGTTGTCGTCAACGACGTCTACGCCTACAGCAAGGCCGTGCGGCGCTTCGCGGAGGCCGTGCGGCGGTTCAGTGAGTTCGATCCGATCAGGAAGATAACCGTCGAGTTCACCAAGAACCGGGAGCTCGACGTCGCCAACGGCAGGTTCGTCGACACCCAGTACGGTGAGGCCGGTTACGAGTTCTTTCACATGTTGAGCATCGTGCGGTCCATTCTTCCGGGTGACCGGTATCAGGTCTACCTGCGGACAGAGCCGGTGCTGATCACGGGCGAGATGCGCGTCCGGATCTCGCCGACGAACGCGCCGGAGCTCGAAATGTACGCTTCGTCGCGAGGCGTGGTCGGTTTTCCGGGTCTGGCCGATTTCGCCTTTTCGTCGACTGCGGCGAAGCACTATCTTGCTCGGTCGAGGATTCCATACGGCGTCGACATGCGATATCGCGTTGCCGATGTGGAACTCTGTTCGGGCAAACATGTCACGTTGGTTTTCGAACCGTTGTACGGCACCGCCGTCGACTACAAGAACAAGCACATCGTGTATGTCCATGACGGTGATTCGCGTTATCAGTTAACCATCTCTGGAAACCACTTCAAGGAGGCTGTTTTGACGCAACTCGATCTGTTGCGCCACGCCGACGAGGGAACAGCGGTGATACGGCTTGCCGAGCACCAGTGCATGGCGTGTCTCGGGGTGTCCGCGTCCATCGGTGAGAAATTCGCACGATTCGAGAGTGAGGCATGATGCAGACCAATCCGGACTGGGTGACACTGCTGCGAGTACCACCGGACATGCTGGCCGAAGTCGCGAACGAGAGCACGATCCGCGGACCGATCGCCGATGCGATCAAGTCCGATGAGGTCGCGTACGAATCGTTCGCGCAGGCCTGCCGGTTCGAGGCGCCGTACGCCACGAGTTGGATCCACGGCCCCGGCGACCGGTCCCCGTACCTGTCGCTGGAACTGGCCGCGGACTCGTTGGCCGCCGATCGGCACCGGTCCCTGCTCGCCGACATCGTGCTGTCCACGTCGCCATCGATCCCCTACGACTACCGGGCGCTGGCCGGGGACGCGCTCGTCCGGCTCGGGGTCGGCGAGTACGCCGACGCACTCCGGTTCGTCGTCGAGTCGTTCGAACCGTTGGCGTCCCGCACCATCGAGGCGAAGGTCAGTGTTCGCACCGACGGCATCGACCACCTCTTCGACATCCCGGGGACCGTTCAGGGCCGGATCGACCTCCTGGTTGCCGCGAGCAGGGTCAAGACACTGGAGAGCCGGTACATGCTCGCCAGGCGGATCCTCGGTGACGACGATCGGGCGCCCACCGCGATGTCGGCGGCGCAGCAGCTGATCGCCGACGATGTGGGAACCACTCTGATCGCACCGGCGGACTACCTGGTGCCGTGGGATCAGGAGTTACCCGGTGAGAACGGCAACAGGCTCACTCTCGCCGAGCTGATGCGCATCGTGCTGCTGTGCCCGGAGTTCAAACTCCCCGACGCGAAGGTACGGCCGATACTGGTCGACTTCTACCGGTCGGTGCTCCGGATCAGTGGTCGCTCGATCATCGGTCTCGCCGCCGGTGTCTTCCACGTGGAGCACGGCGCGCTCGCCACGCCGTCGTACTTCTACCAGGGCCGCGGCGCCATCCTCGGCAAGGGGTGCGTGATCGACTGCGTCGGTGGCGCGATCCTGCAGCGGGACACGTTCCTCGGCGGCGGCTTCATGCCCATCCTGATCCACACCCACAAGCACATTCGCGGCAGCGGCGACTCGGGGGCTTCGGAACGGAAGAAGATTCTGCCGTGCGTGTTCGCGGCCGAGGTGGGCGCGCGATTCCCGATGGACGCGATCGGACTGTTCGAGACGGTGGACTACTTGGGAAAGGACGCGCCGTATCAGGGAATACGAGCTATTCCGGTTGACTGACACCCAGGGTTCTGGGTCGGAGGGGATGGACAGTGTTCGGCTCTGATGTCGCAGTGGTGGGCGTGGGGTATGTGGGACTGACGACGGCAGTGTGTCTGGCGTCGCTGGGACACCGGGTGGTGTGTGCGGATGTCGACCAGGCGAAGGTGAGCGCGTTACGGCGCGGCGAGTCGACCATCCAGGAGTCGGGGCTGGCCGAGTTACTCGCGGCCGGGCTGGCGGCGGGTCGGCTGGAGTTCGTGCTCGGCGCGAGTGCCGCGGTGTCCGAGGCCGAGGTCGTCTTTCTTTGCGTGCCAACGCCGATGGCTCCCGACGGTGCGGCGGAACTCGCCATGCTGGAGTCCGTTGTGCAGGAGTTGCGTGGGGTGCTGCTGCCCGGATCTGTCGTGGTGAACAAGTCGACGGTTCCCGTTGGCACGGCCGTCCACGTCGGCGAGCTCCTCAACCGCGCCGATGTGGCGGTGGTGTCCAATCCCGAGTTCCTGCGCGAAGGCTCCGCGGTCCAGGACTTCCTGCGTCCTGACCGGATTGTGATCGGCTCGGCCGATCCGGCCGCCGCCGAGCGCGTCGCCGCCCTGTACGAGCGGATCAGCGGGCCCGTTCTGCTGACCGACGCGGCGAGCGCGGAGATGATCAAGTACGCCGCCAACTGCTACCTGGCGACCCGTCTGTCCTATGTGAACTCCATTGCCGAGTTGTGCGAACGTCTCGGCGCCGATGTCGGCGACGTGACCAGGGGAATGGGATTGGACAAGCGGATCGGCAAGTCCTTCCTGCGGCCGGGGCCCGGCTGGGGTGGTTCGTGTCTGCCGAAGGACACGCGTGCACTGCTGAGGTCCACGGAGGCTGTCGGGGGTGATTTCCCGCTGTTGCGGGCCGCGATCGACACCAACGTGCGGCAGCGCGAACTGGTGCTCGACAAGGTGCGCCAGGCGGTGGGCGGCAGGCTGGCCGGTGTCAGAATCGGTCTGCTCGGGCTCACGTTCAAAGCCGGTACGGACGACCTGCGGGGTTCGCCCGCGCTGGCGATCGCCGAGCTGATGGCCGCCGAGGGGGCCGACCTGGCCGGTTACGACCCGAGCGTCGGCGGCCCGGTGCCAGGCGCCACGGACTGGGTGCGGGTGATGGAAACGCCCTACCGCGCGGCGGACGGTGCCGCGGCCATGATGCTGTTGACGGAATGGCCCGAGTTCCGCACGCTCGACTGGCGGCGGATCGCGGGTCTGCTCGACGGCCGGTCGGTCATCGACACCCGCAACCACCTGGACCCGCGTGTCCTGCGCCGCGCGGGTCTGTCCTGCCGGGGGTTCGGCCAGCCGGTGCGGGCAGGCAAGGTCGCGTCGCCATGATCATCCGTTGTGGACGAAGTTGTCGATGACACGCCGTGCCTCGGCGGTCAGGGTCCGGTACCCAGCCTCGTCGGCGATCGCGGCGGCCTGCCGGGCGTGCTCGGGTTCGTGGCACACAACTGCCAGGCCGATCAGCGTTTTGGCCTCGGTGAACCGATAGCCGGTGTCGCGGGCGAGGTCCAGGGCCAGCCGGTAGTACCGGGCGGCCTCTGTGTGGTTGCCGTGCCGTTGGTGGATCGTTCCGAGGACGTGCAACGCGTCGGTCTCACAGGGGCGGTCGTTGGCATCGCGGGCCAGTTCCAGCCCGGCGGTCACTTCCTCGAAGGCCACGGTGTACCGGCCCGCCTCCCGGTGCACCGTGGCCAGTTCGACCCTGGCTTCCGCTTCGAGCCCTCGGTGGCCGACCTCCTGCGCCATGCGCAGCGCATGGCGCAGGAGGTCCGCTGCCTCGCCGAGATCACCGATTTCGCCCCAGGCCGCGCCGAGGTGGTAGAGCACGTCGGCCTCGCCGGAGGCGGACTCCAGCTTGCGGTTGATGGACAGGGCATGGGTGAGGTAGAACAGGGCTTCCTTCGGGGAACCGAGCTGTCGGTGGATTCTGCCGAGACCGAGGAGGTTGCTGCCCTGCTTGGGCAGCCGCCCGGCCCGCCGGTTGAGCGTGAGGGCTTGTTCGTGGTGTTCGAGGGCCTCCGTCAGTCGTCCGGACAGCAGATGCAGGTTGCCGAGATAGCTGAGTGCTGTGGCCATGCCCGGTTGCCACCCGACGTGTCGGGCGATGGCCAGCGCTCGTGCCGAATACTCGGTCGCCTCCCGGTGGTGGCCTTGGCGGAAGTTGATGTCCGCGAGACTGAGCAGTGCGGCGGTTGCCGCGTTCGGATCGCCGGTGGACTCGGCGATGGACTGCCCCGCGGACGCGACCGCGAGCCAGTCCACTGTGTACATCCGAAGCCAGAAGTAGCCGCGCAGCGACTCGGCGATCAGTCCCGCCACCGGCCACGGCCGGTGTTCGGCGGCGTGCGTGACAGCGGCGACCAGGTTGGCGCGCTCGGCGTCCAGCCACGCCAACGCGTCGGTGTGATCGTCGAAGTTGGCGGCCCTTGGCTGGTCCTGTGTCGGGTGCGACGACATTCGCCGCATCTGCGGGTAGAGCATCGCGGCGGCGGCGTCGACAGCATGCAGGTACCAGTCGTAGAGTCTGCGCAGCGCACTGTCGAGTTCGGACTCGGTGTCCTCGTGCCGACCGCGTTCCCTGGCGTACTGGCGAAGTAGGTCATGGCAGCCGTAGCGGCCGGGAGTGTGTTCTTCGAGCAGGTGCCCGGCTGCGAGCCTCGCCAGCCGCGCACCGGCGTCGTGGTGGGATATGTCGGCGAGCGCCGCCGCGGCCTCGGCGGTGACATCGAAGCCCGGTGCGGAGCCGAGCAGCCGGAACAGCCGCCGCGTGTCGTCCGGGAGTGCCGAATAGGACTGGGCGAAGGCAGGCAGGACGGCTGCCTGCTCGTCTCCGGCAACACGCAGCGAGTCGAGCCGGTCGCCAGCGCGAAGCTGGGCGACGTACCCGGCAATCGCGAGTTTGGGCTGGGCCAACAGCTGCGCGGCCGCGATCCGCAACGCCAGCGGCAGATGGGCGCACAATTCGGCCAGCTCAGCCGTTGCCCGCGGTTGCGCATCCGTGCGTTCGGCCCCGAGCAGTCCACGCAGCAGAGCGCCGGACTCCTTGGCGGTGAGCACGTCGAGCGTCAGTTCGTGCGCTCCGTCCCGTGCGACCAGCCCGGCGAGCGCGCTCCGGCTGGTGACCAGCACCAGGCAGCCGGAAGCGCCGGGCAGCAGCGGACGGACCTGGTCCGGTTGGAAGGCGTTGTCGAGCACCACGATCATGCGCCGGTCGGCGAGCAGGCTGCGGTACAGCGCGGCGGCCTCGTCGACGTCCACCGGAACCTGGTCGGCGGCCACGCCGAGCGCACGCAGAAACCGGGAGAGCGCCTCGATCGGCCGCACCGGCGTGCCCGTGCTGTACCCGCGCAGGTCGACGTGCAGCTGACCGTCGGGGAAGCGGTCGCGGACGCGGTGCGCCCAGTGCACGGCCAGCGCCGTCTTGCCGACGCCCGCGGTTCCGGCGATGGCCGAGAGCACCACTGTGGTCGCGTTGTCGTGGTTCGCGATCAGCTCGTCGAGCCGGTCCAACTGGGCCTGCCTGCCGGTGAAACCGCCGATGTCGGCAGGCAGTTGTGCCGGGGTGCCCAGGCTTGTGGTCGTGATGGTGCCGGTGCCGGGCAACAGACCCGGATCGTCGGCGAGGATGTCCTGTTCGAGTCTGCGCAGTTCCGGGCCGGGCTCAAGGCCGAGCTCCTTGACGAGCATCGCGCGCCCGTCGCTGTAGGCCTCGAGCGCCTCGGCGCGACGGCCACAGCGGTACAGCGCCAGCATCAGCAGTTCTCGTAATCGTTCCCGCAGCGGGTACTCGGTGGTGAGGCGATGCAACTCGTCCACAGTCTCGCCGTGCCGACCCAGTGCCAGGTCTGTGTCCAGCCGCGTTTCCAGCGCTGTCAGCCGATATTGTTCGAGCCGGGCAGTCTCCGCCGTCACGATCGACGTCGCGGGCACGTCCGCGAAGGCAGGTCCGTGCCACAGGGCCAGCGCTGCGGCGAGCTCACCGGCGGCGGCGTGCAGCCTGCCCTCGCCGAGGTCGCGTTGGCCGGATTCGAGGAGCCGTTTGAACGCCACCGCGTCAAGCTCCTCGTCCGCGACCGTTACCTGGTAGCCGCGGTTCCTGGTGAGCAGCAGGTCGTTCGCGTCGGCGCCGAGCAGTCGCCGCAACCGCATCACGTAGCCCTGCACGGTGTTGTGCGCGGTTCGCGGTGGACGTTCGCCCCAGATCTCGTCCACGAGACGGTCCGCGCTGACCGTGTGGCCCGCGCGGGCCAGCAGTACCGCGAGCACTGCCCTAGGTTGGGCGGCGCGGATCGCTGACCACCGTTCTCCAGTGTGTACCTGCAACGGACCGAGTATTCGAAACCGCATCAGTTCTCCGGCAGCGCTGGCTCGTCCACACCACACCGTACCGCTGCCAGTCGGCGGCGATTACCGCCATTCGCAATTCTTCACAGATCTACTGAAACAATATGGGAAAGGCGTCGGCTGAGCCGATTATGTGGCTGATCCGGAGATGGGTTGATACCACGGCCGGTGCCGGTCACGCCCGCGACGGGGGCATGACCGGCACTCTGCTCAGGTCTTGGCCGGTTGCGGCTCCTTCTCCTCGGTCTCCGTCGAGCCGTGCTCATCGACCATTGTGGACTCGTCGAACGGTTCCTCGCCGGACAGCACGCGTTTCGCCTTGTCCCGGTCGAACTCCTTCGTCCACGTGCCGAGCAGCACGGTGGCCACGGCGTTGCCGGTGAAGTTGGTCAGCGCGCGTGCCTCGGACATGAACCGGTCGATCCCGACGATGAAGCCGACGCCGCCGACCAGTTCCGGCCGGTGCGACGACAGGCCACCGGCCAGTGTGGCCAGACCCGCGCCGGTCACGCCCGCCGCGCCCTTCGACGCGATCATCATGAACAGCAGCAGCTTGATCTGCTCACCGAAGCTCAGCGGGTCGCCCTGCGCCTCGGCGATGAAGATCGTCGCCATGGTCAGGTAGATCATCGTGCCGTCGAGGTTGAACGAGTAGCCGGTCGGCACCGTGATGCCGACGACCGGCTTGCTCACGCCGACGTGCTCCATCTTCGCGATCAACCTCGGCAGCGCGCTCTCCGACGACGAGGTCGAGAAGATCAGCAGGTACTCGCGGGCGAGGTAGCGCATCAGCGAGAACAGGTTCACCCGGGACACCAGCCACAGCATCCCGGCCAGGATGACCGCGATGAACAGGACGCACGTGATGTAGAAGCCGAGCATGATCACCAACAGGCTCTGCAGCGCCGCTGTGCCCGTCTTGCCGACGACGGCGGCGATCGCGCCGAACGCGCCGACCGGAGCCAGCCACATGATCATCGACAGCACCTTGAACACCAGGCGCTGGACGTGCGCGATCCCGCGCAGCACCGGCTCGCCCTTCTTGCCGAGCCCCTGCAGCGCGAAGCCGACCAGCAGCGCCACCAGCAGGGTTTCCAGCACGTCGCCGCTGGTCAGGCCGGACAGCAGGGTGGTAGGGATGATGCCGAGGATGAACTTGGTGGTGTCTTCCTGGACCTTGACCTCGGCCTGGCCGAGCTTGGCGACGTCCTTGGTGAGCTGCAGCCCGTCCCCGGGGTGCAGGATGTTGCCGACGACCAGACCGATGGCCAGCGCCACGAACGACATCGCGAGGAAGTAGCCGATCGCGAGGCCACCGACCTTGCCGACCTGCGCGGCCTTCCTGATCGAGCCCACGCCGAGCACCAGCGTGCAGAAGATGATCGGACTGATCATCATCTTGATCAGGTTGACGAACCCCTCACCGATCGGCCTGAGGCTGATCGCGGTTTCGGGCCAGATGAGGCCGACGGCGATGCCGAGGGCGACCGCGACGACGACCGCGATGTAGAGGTAGTGGGTGCGATCCCGTCGGGTGCGCCCTTCAACGGTGGACAAAACGGGCCTCCTGGGAAGGCAGGACGTGTGTGGCCGTGGTGGACGGTTGTGCAGACTATCCGTGTCGATATGACGCTGGTCACGGTTGTGTTCATTTCGGTCGCGCGTCGCGGAGGTTACGGATCATGCGTGAGTGGAGCCTCGCCCGCCAGTTGCTGGTCCTCCAGGTGGTGATCGTGGCCGTGATCGTCGTCGGCGGATCGATCGTTGCCTACCTCGACGCGGCCAGGAGCACCGAGGACACCGCACGGCGGGAGGTCGTCGCGGTGGCCAAGTCGGTGGCGGACGCGCCCACCGTGGTCAGCGCGTTGACCGCGTCGACGCCGAGTGACCTGCTGCAGCCGTTCGCCGAGGACGTCCGGCACGACACGGGCGTCGACTTCATCACGATCATGAACACCGACCGGGTCCGGTACACGCACCCGAATCCGCAGGAGATCGGCAAGCAGTTCCTCGGCAACACCCGGGATGCGCTGGACGGCCAGGTGCTGACCGAGACCTTCGTCGGCACGCTCGGGCCGTCGGTCCGCGCGGTGGTCCCCGTTTTTTCAGCCGATCGGGTGGTCGCGCTGGTGGCTGTCGGGATCACCGTCGCGGCGATCGCCGACGAGCTGTCCGGCAAGCTCCTGGCGGTGGTGCTGGTCGCCGCCGCCGCGCTGGCGGTAGGCCTGATCGGGACGTACTTCGTCAGCGCGCGGGTCCGCAGGCAGACCAGGGGGATGGGACCGGCCCAGCTCGGCCGGATGATCGACTATCACGAGTCGATCCTGCACGCGGTGCACGAGGGCCTGCTGCTGCTCGACCGGCACGGTGTCGTGACCCTGTGCAACGACGCGGCGCGGGACCTGCTCGGCGTGGCCGACGACGTCGAGGGAAAACGGTTGCCCGCACTGGGACTTCCGGCATCCCTTGTGGACAGCCTGTTGTCCGACGGGCCGGTGCACGACGAGATCCACGTGACCGACCGGAGCGTGCTCGTGGTCAACAAGTCCGAGCTGCCGATGCACGGTGCCGTGGTGACCGTGCGGGACCACACCGATCTGCAGGCGCTGACCGGGGAACTGGACTCGGTCAAGGGGTTCGCGGAGTCCCTGCGGTCGCAGGCACACGAGGCCGCCAACCGGCTGCACACCGTCGTCTCGCTGATCGAGCTGGAGCGGACCGACGAGGCCGTCCGGTTCGCCACCGAGGAACTCGAGATCGCCCAGCAGTTGACCGACCGGGTCGTCGGCGCGGTTCGCGAGCCCGTGCTCGCCGCGTTGCTGCTGGGCAAGATGGCGGAGGCGAGCGAGCGCGGTGTCGAGCTGGTGATCACGCCCGACACGCACATCGAGGAGACGGCGCTGCCCGGTCGTGATCTCGTGACGATTCTCGGCAACCTGATCGACAACGCCTTCGACGCGGCGATCGAGGGCGGCCAGGCGCCCAGGGTGTTCGTCACTGTGCGCAGTACCGGCGACGAGGTGCTGCTCAGGGTCGCCGACACCGGGCCAGGTCTGGACGAGGAGGCCTCGCGGGCCGCGTTCAGCCGTGGATGGTCCACAAAGGACGCGAACAGGGGGCTGGGGCTGGCACTGGTCGGCCAGGCGGTGCGGCGTTCCGGTGGGACGATCGAACTCGGCCAGGAAGTCGGTGCGGTGTTCACCGTTCGGCTGCCCGCTGGGGGACAATCGGAGCGTGGTGGCAGTCGACCCGGGATTACCCCAGGGTGAGCGGATTCGCCTCTATCGCAGGCGGGCCGGGCTGACCCAGGAGCAGTGCGCGCAGCTCAAGGGCTGCACGGTCTCGGCATGGCGGAAGTGGGAGTCGGGGGAACGCCAGGTCGCGGCGTTCTCCGACTGGATAGCGATCGCGCGGATCCTGCGCGTGCGCGACCTGTACCGGCTGACCGGGATGCCGGTCGGCACGATGCCGGACGCCCCGGCCGAGCACGCGACCATGCCCGCGATCCGCGCGGCGATGCTGTCGTTCGACCCGCGCCCGGCCGGCGAACCGGACGTACAGGGGCTGGCGCGCGCGGTGCGCTCGGCGTGGGACATCTGGCAGGAAAGCAGGCCGTTCGGCCAGATCGGCGCGATGTTGCCCGGGTTGATCACCGAGACGCGCGCGGCCATCCCGGTGGTCGACGGTCCGCCGCGCGACCTGCTGCTGCGGGCCGCGTCGATGCTGTACTTCCTGGCCCGCGCGTACACCAAACACGTTGGCGCGCATGATGTCTCGCTGCTGGCGGCGGACCGGGCGATGGCCGCGGCGATCAAGGCCGACGACCTCGACCAGCGCGCCGCGGCCGCCTGGAACATCGGCATGATCCTTGCCGGGCAACGACATACCGAGGTCGCGCAGGAGCTGACACGGGCCGCGGTGGCCGAGCTCGAACCGACGCTGGCCGACGGACCGGCCGCCCGGATGAGCCTCTTCGGCGCGTTGCACCTGCTGCGGGCGATGCTGTTCGCCAGAGCCGCCGACGAGAACGCGGCGTGTGAGGCGCTGGACACCGCGGAGAAAGTCGCCGCGCGACTCGGCGAGCGCAACGACTTCCGCATGGTTTTCGGGCCGACCAATGTGGGGATATACCGGACATGGGTCGCGGTCGAATTCTCCCGGCCGGGTGAGGCTATTCGTACGGCGCAGTCTTACGATGTGCGAAACATGCCGAGTGTGGAACGCAGATTCACCTATTACATCACCGTCGCGAGAGCGTACTGCATTCGGACGGAAGACGTCGCGGCCGTGCACATGCTGCTGCGCGCAGAGCGGGAGTCCGCCGACGAGGCGGCGCTGAACGTGGAGGTCAAGGCTCTGGTCAGGGAGTTGTTGCGCCGTGAGACGGTGCTGACCCGCGCGGAGCTCAGACCGCTCGCCGACAGAATAGGCATTGTCGACTAGGAGAATCGAACTACCCAGGTAACCGCCACGCGGTGTGTCGCCTACCCGGCCGGTGGCTGTTACTCGCGGGTATCGGGGTTGACTGGAAGTCATGTCGAAGAATCCGTGGTGGCTGGCCGGTGGAATGCTCGGCCTCGCTTGTGGTTACTTCTTCTGGTACACCCCGTACGCGGCGCTCACGAAAGTGCTCTCCGCGGATATCGGCCGGTTCGAGTTACTCTCGTCGGCCGCGTTGGGCACGCTCGCCGGTGCGGCGCTGTTCCTCGGGTCGACCGGCTGGTGGCGTCGGATCCGCGTGGACCGCTCGATGCTCACCGCGGGCTTCTTCATGTCGTTGATCATCGCGACGACGACGCTGAACTACACGTTCGCCGGTGTGTCGATCCTGTTCATGCTGCTCATGATGCGTGGTGGGATCCTGATCCTCTCGCCGGTCGTGGACGCCGTGCGGCACCGCAGGGTGAACGCGTACTCGTGGGCGGCGCTCGGGTTCAGCCTGCTCGCGGTGGTCGCCGCGCTGAGTGACGTGAGCAGCTACGTGCTCACCGGCGGTGCCGTGCTGAGCCTCGCGGTGTACTACACCGGCTACGTCGGACGCTTCGGGATCATGAGCAAGGTGGCCAAGACGGGTGACGCCGACGTCGACCGCGGCTACCTGGCATCGGAGATGGCGATCGCGGCGGTGTTCCAGGTGGTCATGGTCAGCGTGTTCGGTTTCGGCTCGTTCACCTTCGGCGGGTTCGTCGTGGGCCTGCTGTACGCGGCGTTGTACGTCTACGGCACGCTGATCTACCTCGACCGGCGCGAGTACACCTGGTGCGTGCCCGCGAACCGTTGCGCCAGCCTGCTTTCCGGTCTGGTCGCCTCGTTCGGTCTGACGTTGCTGACCGGCATCGCCGCGCCCGGCACCGGCCAGTTGATCGCGGCCGGGCTGGTCTTCATGGCCATCGCGGCACTGAGCTACCCGGCGGTCGTGCGCGGCCCGGTGATCCTGTTCGTGTGCGGTGGCAACACGTGTCGTTCCGCGATGGCCGAGGTGTTCGCCCGCACGGCATCCGGACGCCGTCGCGTGGTGAGTGCCGGGCTCAGCGCGAAACCCGGCTCGCCGATGTCGCCGGAAACCGTGGTGGCCCTGCGCGAACTCGGGATCTCGCCGAACGGCCACGCAGCGCGGCAGTTGACTCCGGGGATGATCGCCAGGGCGGACCGGATCTACGTGATGACCGACGAGCAACGCGCGGGCATCCTGGCGATCGCGCCGCGCGCCGACGTGTCGCTCGTCGACCCGTCCGGAGACATCCCCGACCCACATGGCCACGACCAGGATGCGTTCGGCGACTGCGCCGTCCGGATCAGGGACGCGGTCAGCGCCCGCCTTGTGCCTGCCTAGGAACACCCTGCCCAGGAACACACGGTGTCGGGCCGGTTCCGGTACGTGGTACTTCGTGCCCAGATGCTGATCGGTGTCTGTCGTGGGAGAGACTGGTTCGGTGGTGGGCCGGACGAGCCCGGCACGTGAGGCTGTCGAGATGATCAGGGTTCTGGTGGTCGAGGACGATCCCGTCGCCGCCGACGCGCACCGGCTCTACGTGGAGCGGGTCGCGGGATTCTCGGTGTCCGGTGTCGCGCACACCGGAGCCGGGGCGAAGCGGTTCGCCGAGCAGCACCCGATCGACCTGCTCCTGCTCGACCTCTACCTGCCCGACGGGCACGGCCTGCAGATCAGCCGGGCGCTGCGGGCGGCGAACCCGAACATCGACGTGATCGCCGTGACCTCGGCGCGTGACCTGGCGATGGTCCGGGCCGCGGTGTCCGCCGGTGTCGTGCAGTACCTGCTCAAACCGTTCACCTTCGCCGCACTGCGGGACAAACTCGAGCGCTACGCCCAGTTCAGGGACACGGTGACGGCAGCGGGGGAGGCCGCTGGCCAGGCGGACGTCGACCGCGCACTGGCGACCTTGCGAGGTACTGAGGGCATCGGGCTGCCCAAGGGGATGAGCGCGGACACGCTCGACTCGGTCGTGGCCGCGTTGCGGGAGACCCGGGAGGGTCTCTCCGCGGTCGGCGCCGCGAGCGCCGTGGGCATCTCGCGGGTCACGGCCCGGCGCTACCTCGAGCACCTCGCGGACACCGGAACCGTTGTCCGGCGTCCGCAGTACGGCCAGGTCGGGCGGCCCGAGCTGTTCTACCGCCTGCCGTAGCTTTCCGGCAGTTCACGGGTTCGGCTCGGCACACCGGGGCGGGTCTGCCATGGGTGTGGGCCGGTGAGCGGCCGGTACTCCACACCCATGGCATCCAACCTGGCCAGGTGGTGGTTGACCAGGCGGGCTTCGAACTCCGCGTAGGAGCGGCCGTCCGGCGAGGACCAGACAACCTCGGCGAACGCGGCAAGCCGGGGGAAGGTGGCGTAGTCCACGCGCCGGGAGTTGTCCAGGTGCTCGGACCAGACCTGGGCCTGCGCGCCGAGAACGTGCTTGTGGAACTCCTCCTTCAGCCCCGGCGGGATCGGCTCGTAGCTGTAGACGTCCTCAAGGGTGTGCACGAAGCCGACCGGGATCGGCTCGTCCGGGTGCCGGGACTGCCGGTGGTCGAGGTAGACGTACTGCTCCGGGCACATCACCACGTCGTGCCCGGACGACGCGGCCGTGACGCCAGCTTCCTCACCACGCCACGAGCCGACGACCGCGTCCTCGGGGAGGTCGCCGACATCGAGCATCTCGTCCCAGCCGAGCGCGCGGCGGCCGTGTTTGGTCAGGTGGCCCGCCAGCTGGCCGAGGAACCAGCCGTGCAGCTGCGCCTCGGAGGTGTACCCGAGCTCGGCCATCCGCTGGATCGCGACTGGGTTGTCCTTCCACTGCACCGTCGGCACTTCGTCGCCGCCGATGCAGATCACCGGGCCGTCGAAGACGTCCATCACGTGGTCGAGCACCGTCTTGTAGAACTCGATCGTGTCGTCGGAGACGTTGAGGATGTCCTCGCTGATGCCCCACGCGGGCCGGACCGGGATCCGCTCGCCGGTGTTGCCCAGCTCCGGGTACGCCGCGATGGCCGCCTGGCTGTGGCCGGGAACGTCCACTTCGGGCACGATCGTGATGTGCTGTTCCCTGGCGTACGCCACCAGCTCACGCATGTCCTCGGTGGTGTAGAAACCGCCGTGCGGGCGACCGTCGTTGTCCTTGGTGCCGTTGGGCGGGCGGCCGACCCACGACGCCGTGCGCCAGCTGCCGACCTCGGTCAGCTTCGGGTACGCCGGGATCTCGATGCGCCAGCCCTGGTCGTCGGTCAGGTGCAGGTGCAGCACGTTGAGCTTGTGTGCCGCCAGCTGGTCGATGAACCGGAACACCTCGTGCTTCGGCTTGAAGTGCCGTGCCACGTCGAGTAAAACGCCACGCCACGCGAAGCGGGGGGCGTCCTCGATCACACCACAGGGCAGCTTCCACGGTCCCTTGTGGATCGACGCGGCCCTGAACCGGTCGGCTCCGTACAGCTGGCGCAGGGTCTGCGAGGCGTAGAACGCGCCTGCCGCGTCGGCGACCTCGACCCGGACACCTTGTGGTGTGATGGTGATCCGATAGCCCTCGGCGGGCAGTGCGCCGGTGTAGACGACCGACGGCTGCGCCGGTGCGTCACTGACGAAGGTGCCGTCAGCCGGTGTCACTGTCGAGGGTTTGGGCAGTAGACCTTCGAAACTCGTCATCCTTTGACCGCTCCTGAGATTCCGGACGCCAGGTGCCGTTGTACGAAGATGAAGAAGACCAGCACCGGGATCGTCATCAGTGTCGCCCCGGCCATGATTCCGCCCCAGTCCAGTTCTTCCGGCTTGTAGAACACCCGCATCGCCTGGGGCAGCACACGGTTGTCGATGTCGGAGAAGATCAGCGTCTGCGCGAACAGGAAGTCGTTCCACGCGTGGATGAACGCCAGCACACTGGTCGCCACCAGACCGGGCGCCACCAAGGGGAACAGCACCTGCCAGGTGAACCGGAACCGGCTCGCGCCGTCCAGCGCCGCCGCCTCCTCCAGTTCGGCGGGTACGGCCGCGACGAACCCGCGCAGCATCCAGATCGCGAACGGCAGGCTGAACGCCAGGTTCACCAGCACCAGCGGCGCCAGCTGGTTCAGGCCGAACGCGGGCACGTTCGTGCCGACCTGCTGGACCATGAAGAACAGCGGGATCGTCAGCGCCTCGACCGGGACCATCTGCGCCACCAGCAGCATCACCAGCAGCACGGTCCGGCCCTTGAACCGGAACCGGGTCAGCGCGACCGCGGACAGGAACGACAGCAGCATCGACAACGCCACCACGCAGATGGCGACGATGACGCTGTTGACGAAGTAGCGCCCGAAGCCGTTGGTGCCCAGCACCCGCTGGAAGCTGTCCAGGCTCGGTGCGAACGTCCACGGTGTGGCGCCCTGGATCTCACCGGCCGGTTTGAACGCCGACAGCACCATCCAGTACAGCGGGAACGCCACCATCGCGGCGATCACACAGCAGGCGATCTCGGCGATCAGCCGTCCGGGGCTGCGCCGCTTCCTGCGTGTCGATCCCGTCACGTCGACGAGGGGCACTGTCACGGTTGCCATCCGGACCTCCGTTGTGTCCGCAGGTACACCACCGTGATCAGCATCAGCAGCACTGTCATCACGACACCGATCGCCGCGCCGAGGCCGTATTCCTCACCGGCGAACGCCTTCTGGTAGGTGTAGACGTTCAGCACGAGGTTGCGGCCCGCGATGCCGCCGCCGTTGGTCATCACGTAGATCTGGGTGAAGAGCTTGAAGTCCCAGATGATCGACTGGATCGTGGCGATCACGATCAGCGGCTTGAGGATCGGCAGGATCACCTGCGTCGCGGTGCGCCGCCAGGTGGCGCCGTCCAGCTGCGCGGCCTCGAGGATCTCCGAGGAGATGTTCTTGATGCCCGCGTACATCGTGACCAACACGAACGGGAACGAGCACCAGATGACTTCACCGGCAACCAGCCCGAACGCCGAGAACCGCTCGAAGTTCCACGCGTGTCCCCGCATCCCGAGGATCTCGTTGACCACACCGAAGTTCGCGTCGAACAGGAACAGCCACACGTACGATCCGGCCATCGCCGGGGTCGCCCACGCGCCCAGCGCGGCGAGGAAGAGCAGCATCCTGGGAACCGGGCGGACCCGCGTGGCCAGCACCGCGAGCGCGGTGCCGACGACCAGGCTGCCGATCACGCACACCGCGGCGAACAGGATCGTGGACACCAGCACCGACCAGAACTGCGTGTCGCCGAACAGCTCGATGTAGTTGTCCAGTCCGATGAACACCAACGGTTCCGCGCCGCTGGCCTGCGGCTGGTTGTACTCGTACAACGAGATCTGCACCAGCTGGTACAGCGGGTAGGCCATCAGCGCCAGCAGCAGGACACCGGCGGGCAGCAGGTAGAAGGCCGCCGCCCGGCCGTCCCGCTTCTTGCGGACAGGCCGCTGCGGCGCCGGGACTTCCAGGTCCGGCGCCGCAGGGGCTAGTTGCGTCGTCATCAGCTACCGAACGCCTTGTTCATCTCACCCGCCGCCGCGTCCGTCGCGGCGTCGACCGACTGGCCGCCGGTGGCGACCTGCTGGATCGCGGTCGGGATGATGGCCTGGGCGTCGATCTTCGTCCACGCCGGGGTGGCCGGCACGAACTTGGCGCCGCCCTGCGTGGCCTTCACGAACGGCTCGACGAACTTGTCCGTGCTGGCGACCTGCTCCTGGACGTCCTTGAACGTCGGCAGGTTGCCCATCGCGGTGTACATCTTCTGCTGGTACTTCTTGCCGCCGAGCAGTTTGATGAACTCCAGCGACAGCGTGTATTTCTTGCTCGCGCCGAACACGCCGAGCAGGTTGCCACCGGCGAACGGCGGCGCGGTCGAGCCAGCCTCCTTGCCCGGCAACGGAACGACGGCGAACTTGCCCTTCACCGCGCCCGCCTCGACGGCCTTGCGGTTGAAGTCGCCACCGATCGTCATGGCCGCCTTGCCACCGGCGAACTGGGCGACCGACTGGCTGCCGTTGAGCTGCGCACACGCGGACGGCGGGCAGATGTCGTCCTTGAGCAGCTCGGCGTACTGCTTGAGCCCGTCACGGGCCTTCGGGTCGGTGATCGCCGACGTCCACTTGTCACCGTCCTGTTTGGCCAGCTCGCCACCGTTGGCCCAGATGTAGGGGAAAGCTGCGTAGACGTACTTGCCACCGACCGCGATGCCGTACAGATCCGGCTTGGCCTGGCGGATCTTGCGGGCGGTCTCGGTCACCTCGGCGAGGGTCTTCGGCGGCTGCAGGCCGAGCTCGGTGAACACGTCGGTCCGGTAGTACAGCGCGCGAGTTCCGGTGTACCACGGGATTCCGAACGTCTTGCCCTTCACCTTCGCGGTGTCGAGCACCGACGGGATCAGGTCCTTGCTGTCCGGCCACGCGCCGATGTCCTTGGTCAGGTCGGCGAACCCGTTGGACGCGGCATAGCCCGCGAGGTCGGTGTTGCCGAACTCGGCGACGTCAGGGGAGGAGTTCTTGTCGTTGAAGGCACCGTTGAACCGGGTCGCGCGGCCGTCGGTCGGCAGGTACTCCACAGTGACCTTGACGCCCTGGTGCGCGGCCTCGAACTCCTGCTTGGCCTCGTTGACCGCGGCTTCCTTGGGGCCGTTGCTGGCCTCCTGGAACATCCACACCTTCAGCTCACCGGTCATCTCGCCGACCGGCTGGCCCGCGTTCCCGGTCTGCTGCGGCTGGTTGTTGGCGGCCTGCGGTGGACCACATGCGACTACTAACGCCCCCACAGCGGCTGCAGCCAGCAAACCTTTGATCTTCATTGTTCCTCCGGTTGCGTCTGTTGCAACACGCGTTTCGCATAAAGCAATGCCGCGATGCTAGAACGGACAATTGCCAGACACAAGGGTCTAAACCAATGCCCCCACCGCAGGTAGACCATCGTGAGTGTTTAGGCGAGTTCTAACTCGCCTAAACACTCACGATGGCTGACCAGGGGTTACTTGAAGGAGACGATGCCGACGTTGCCGACCTTCGCCGTGACCACCGAGGCACCGAGCTTTCCGGTGGCCGGATCGCGCGGCAGCCAGTTGATCGTGCCCGCGCGCTGGTTCGACACGTACACCCTCGTCCCGGACGGGTCGAACGTGAAGTGCCTCGGCCACGAGCCGCCGGTCGGTGTGGTGCTGACGAACTCCAGCGTCTTGCCGCTCTCGCACACCGTGAACTGGGCCAGGCTCTCGTGCCCTCGGTTGGTGGCGTACACGAACCGCCCGTCCGGCGAGATCTGGATCTCGCCGGGGTAGTTCTCCGGCGGTGTCGCGCCACCGAGCGTACTGATCACCTGACCGGCCGTGAACTTCCCGGCCGCCGAATCCCAGGCCAGCACGGTCACTTCCGACCGCAGCTCACCGAGGACGTAGGCGTACCTGCCGTTCGGGTGGAACGTCAGGTGCCGGGGGCCGAGGCCAGTGGGCAGGGCGAGCTGCTGGTTGAGCTTCAGCTTGCCCGTGCTGCTGATGCCGTAGACGTACACCGAGTCCGTACCGAGGTCGACGGCGACGATCCACCGCCCGCTCGGATCGGTGACGACCTGGTGCGCGTGCGCGGCCCGGCTGCCCCCGGTGTGCGTGACGACATCCGTCACCGCGCCCACCCGGCCGTCGGCCTGCAGCGACAGCACCGAGACACTGCCGCTGGTGTAGTTGGCCGCGAGCAGGTAGTTGCCGTGGATGCTGGCGTGCGTCGGCGCGGCACCGTTGACGTTGGCCGAGTTGAGCACCTTCGGCCGTTGTGGGTCGGCGATGCTGAACGCGGTGATCTTGCCGGGATCCGACTCGATCGTCGTGTACAGCACCTTGCGGTCACGCGAGAACACGAACCACGATGGGTCCGCGATCCCGTTCACGGTGTTCGTGATGGTGAGCTTGCCGGTCGCCGAGTCGACGGTGCCGACCTGGAAACCGGGGCCGGGCGGGTTCCCCCAGCTCGTGTAGCTCCCGATGTACACAGTGGACACGTATTTCCCCTGCGTCTGATCCGATTGGGCTGAAGCCGGTACTCCCGTAGCCAGCATTAAGCCACCGACTCCGGCGGCGCCGAGGAGTGTCCGCCTGTTGAAATCCGTCACCTGTGCTGATCCTCTCCGTGCAGGGATTAGATGAAGATCATCAAGACCGCGGCGACCGCGAAGCCGACCACGGACAAGATGGTTTCCAGCACTGTCCAGGTCTTCAGCGTGTCCTTCACGGAGATGCCGAAGTACCGGGACACGATCCAGAACCCGCCGTCGTTGACGTGCGAGGCGATGATCGAACCGGCGCAGATGGCGGCGACGATGAGCGCCAGTTGTGGTTGCGTGTAGCCCGCGCCCGCGACGGCCGGGGCGATGATGCCCGCCGACGCCGCGATCGCTGCGGTGGCCGAACCCTGTGCGATCCGCAGACCGCACGAGATCAGGTACGCCGCCACGAGCACCGGCAAGCCGATACCCTTGAAGGAATCCTGCAGGGCACCGCCGATCCCGCTGGCTTTCAGCACGGCGCCGTAGAACGCACCCGCACCGACGACGAGCAGGATCATGGCGACCGGCTTGAGCGAGGCGTTGGCGATCGTGGAGACCTCGCTGCGGGTCATCCCTCGGCGGTAGCCGAGAAGCCAGAAGGCCAGCAGCACGGAGATCGTCAGTGCGATGGCCGGAGTGCCGAAGAAACTGGCTACCCCGACAGCGAATGACTTCGCAGGGAGCAGGATGCTGCCGAACGTGCCGACGAGGATCAGCACGAGCGGAGTCGCGATGATCGCGATGACCGTGCTGAGCTTCGGCTCAGCCGGTGCGGTGGCGGTACCGGGCCCCTCCTGCTTGCGACCGGCCTTCGCCGCCTCCAGCATTTCCTCCGGCACCTCGATGTGGATGCGGTTGCCGATCCGGTTGGCGAACCACAGCCCGACCCCCCATGCGGGGATCGCGCAGATCGTGCCGAACAGGATCACCCAGCCGAGACCGACGCCGAGCTGAGCGGCCGCGGCGGTGGGACCGGGGTGCGGTGGCAGGAACGCGTGCGTCACCGACAGACCGGCCAGCAGAGGCAGGCAGAACAGCAGGATCGACTTGCCGGACTGCTTGGTCACCACGTAGATCAGCGGCGCGAGTACGAAGATGCCGATGTCGAAGAACACCGGGATACCGAAGATCAGACCGGCGAGCCCCATCGCCAGCGGGGCCCGTTTCTCGCCAAACGCCTGCAGGAGTTTGCGGGTCAGCACATGTGCGGCACCGGACGCCTCCAGGATGGCACCGAGGAACGTGCCCATTCCGATGATGACCGCGATGTGACCGAGGATGCCGCCGAAGCCGTTCTCGATCAACGACCCCGAGTTGCTCTTCTGGATGGAGCCGACCAGAGTCTCCACCGGGATTCCGGCGGCCAGCGCGGTACCGACACCGACGATCAGCAACGCGATGAAAGGCTCGACCTTCCACCAGATGATCATCGCAAGCAGCAGTGCGATACCGATCGCGGCGAGCGTGAGCAGCCCGCCTGTCGAGTGTTGCAACCAGTCCACCATGGACTGCTCCTCATATTCTCTTAGTGACGCGTTGCGGTTCTCTAGTGACGCCTTGCGGTCGCGACGGCGTCGACGAACTCGCTTGCCCGCTGCCGGATTTCAGCCAACCGTGACTCGGCGGCCAGTGCTGGGGAGACCACGCCGCTGCCCGCGGTGACCGCGAGCGCTCCGGCGTCAAGGAACTCCGCGGCGTTGGCGGCGGTCAGACCGCCAGTCGCCACCAGGGGAGTTCCCGGGTACGGGCCGTGCAGGTCCTTGAAGTACGCCGGACCCAGCCGCGCTGCCGGGAACACCTTGACCGCTGTGGCGCCCATGTCCACAGCGTCGGCCACCTCGGTCGGGGTCATCGCCCCGAGCACGACCGGCACACCCTGCTTGGTCGCCTCGGCCACGACTTTCGGTCGCAGACCGGGCGTCAGCAGGAACCTCGCTCCCGCGTTGATCGCGTCGCGAGCGTTCTGCTCGCTCATCACCGTGCCCGCACCGAGGATCAGACCGTCCACAGTGGCGGCCTGCTCCATCAGCCGGGGCGCGTCCGGCGTGGTGAAGGAGAACTCCACGATCGGCAGACCCGCCTCGACCAGCGTCCGGCCGAGCCCGACCGGGTCGGCGATCTTCTCGGCCCTGATGATGCACAGCGAACGCCACGCGGTCAGCTCGGCGATGAGATCCATGGTTACCGAACTCCCGGGTTGCGCAGGGAATGGCCCGGGGTGGCACCCGTGTGGGTCCCGTCGTCGATCACCGGGACACCATTGACCAGCACGTAGGGAATACCGGTCGCGACCTGCCTCGGCTCGTCGAAAGTCGCGGTGTCCGCCACCGTGTCCGGGTCGAACAGCACGAGGTCGGCGGCGAAGCCCTCGCGGACCAGCCCCCGGTCGGCCAGGCGCAAACGATTGGCCGCACGGCCGGTCAGGTGCGCGACGCACTCCTCCAGGCCGAGCACGCCCAGCTCACGCACGTACCGGGCGAGGTAGCGCGGGAACGTGCCCCACGAACGCGGGTGTGGGCGTTCGCCGACGAGGATCCCGTCGCTGCCGCCGGTGTGCGCCGGGTGCTTCATGATCGCTCGGACGTTGTCCTCGTGGCCGACGTGCATCAGGCACGAGGTACCCATTCGTTCCTCGATCAACACGTCGAAGTACAGATCCGCCGGTGCTCGCCCCGCGGTGCGGGCCGACTCGGCCACGCTGTGCCCGACCAGGTGCAGGTTCGAGTCCCTGCGCACGCCGTTGATCTCGATCGACTCCCAGTCGACCGGAACGCCGTGGCAGCCGTCGGACCCGTTCTCCTCGAGGTCGGCACGGATCCGCTCGCGGGTGTCCTGATCGGACATCCGGGCGATCGCCGCGTCCGGCCCGCCCTCGGTCGACCAGCTCGGCAGCAACGCCGACAGGTAGGTCGCGCCGGGCAGGTAGGGGTACGTGTCGAGCGTGATGTCGCTGCCGTCGGCGATCGCCTCGTCCAGCAGGGCGAGCAGCTCCACGCCACGGCCCTTGTTGACCGGGAAGTTCATCGTGGCGTGTGCCAGGTGCAGCGGGCAGCCCGACCGCCGGGAGACGTCGACCATCTCGGCGTACGCCTCCAGCGCACCGGCGCCGTAGCTGCGGTGGTGCGGGCTGTAGTAGCCGCCGAGCTTGCCGGTGACCTCGCACAACGCCACCAGTTCCGCGGTGTCGGCGTACATCCCGGGCGTGTAGGTCAGGCCGGAGGACAGGCCCATCGCGCCTTCGCGCAGGCCCTGCGCGACGACCTCCTTCATCCTGTCCATTTCGGACTCTGTCGGCGGCCGCGCGTCCCAGCCGACCACCATCATCCGGATCGTGCCCTGCGGCAGCAGGTAGGCCGCGTTCACCGCGATGCCCTGGTCGAGCCGGTCGAGGTACTCGCCGACACTTCGCCAGTTCCAGTCGAACCCGGCCGGGTCGTCGTTCCACCCGGCCAGTTGCGCACGAAGCCCGGCCAGCGTCTCGTCGTTGACCGGTGCGTACGACAGGCCGTCCTGGCCGTAGACCTCGCTGGTCACTCCCTGCGAGACCTTGGCGAGGTGGTCCGGCTCGGCCAGCACCTGCAGGTCGGAGTGGGAGTGCATGTCGATGAAGCCGGGCGCGAGGACCAGGCCGCTCGCGTCGACCACGCGGGTGGCGTCCAGCCGTCTGCCGGTCGCGATCTCGGCGATCCGCCCGGCCTGCAGGCCGACGTCCGCCTGGTAACGCGGCGCGCCGGTGCCGTCGACGACAGTGGCACCGCGGAACGCGATATCCATTTCGGACTCCCTTGTCAGAAACAGTTCTGTCAGAAATAGGTCCGGATGAAGTCGACCACTGTCTCACCGTCCGCACTGACAACGGGAAGCAGCTGCCACTTGTCGAACACCGTGCACGGGTGGGACAGGCCGAGGCCGATCCAGTCGCCGACCCGCACGTCGGCACCGTTGGGCTCTAGGTAGGCGTGCTGGTCGTTGAGCGAGGTGATCACCGCGCCGGTCAGCGGCAACGTCGTGTCGTCGCGGCGGATCAGTTGCGGCTCAGGCAGTCCCTCGTCGAAGGACGCGTCCCGCTTGCCGATGGTCAGCAGCGCGAGGTTCTCCTCCGGCTTGGACGTCACCTGCGCCCACGCGCGCAGCGCGCTGCGGAAGCTCGAGGTGCCGTCGATCCGGGAGTGCGCGCCCAACGGCGAGTTCTCGCGGTAGAAGCCGTCGTCGTGCGTGAGGTACGCGCCGCTGCGCAGCAACGGGAACACGTTCAGGCCTTCCGGCCACGGCTCGGTGAGCGCGTCGGCGACGTGGTCGAAGTACGCGCTGCCGCCGACCGTGACGATCACGCGCTCGGGATCCTCGAACTTGTCGGCCAGGTGGATGGTGACCGTGCGGATCTGGCTGAGGAAGTCGTCGATCGCCTTGAGGCCCGCCGAGTCCGCCGCGTGGGCGAGCGAGCCTTCCCAGCCCGCGGTGCCGACGAGCCTGAGCACCGGGCTGGCCACGATCGCGTCCGCGACCGCCTCGGCTGTCTCGGCCGTGCGCGCGCCGGTACGGCCGCCGGGTGCGCCGACCTCGACGAACATGTTGACCTGGCGTTGCGAGCCCCGCAGGCCCTCGGTCATCAGCTCGACCGCGCGGACCGAGTCGGCCCAGCAGTAGAACTCGAAGCCCGGGTTGTCGGCGAGTTCCCGCGCGAGCCAGCGCAGGGCGTTCGGGTCGACCAGCTGGTTGGCCAGCAGGATCCGGCTCACGCCGAACGCGCGGTACACGCGCAGCTGGCTGGCGTTCGCCGTGGTGATCGCCCAGCACCCGGCTCCGAGCTGGCGCTGGAACAGTTGCGGCGCCATCGTCGTCTTGCCGTGCGGCGACAGCGCGAGGCCACGCGATTCGCACCAACGGCGCATGGTCACCAGGTTGTGTTCGATGGCATCGTTGTCGAGCACAACCAGCGGACCGACGAAGCCGTCGGTGAACAACTTCGGGTGCGTGGCCAGTGCCTCGGCCACGGTCTTGCCGAACAGCGCGTCCGGCATGCCTTTGAAACGCCAGTCGATCCGTTCGTCGGCCAGTCGAGTCACCGCGTCGAGATCCATGCTCGCCGGTTCGACCATCTGGGTATCCTCCATTGCGTCTCTTGCAACGGCTATTGCGCGATGTGCTGCGGTGGTGTGTAGCATCCCCATCGCCGCCAGGTCAACGTTCGCAACTGCCCGCCAACGAGCCCCCCGCGCTGGGTGATCGCTTCGGCACGGGGAAAGGATGGGAAGCTTCAGTGGAGACCGATGTGCTGTGCCTCGGTGAGTCCATGGCGCTGTTCGTGCCGGGCGAGCCGGGACCGGTGGACCAGGTCCGTACGTGGATCCGGACCGTCGGCGGCGCCGAGTCCAATGTGGCCTGCAACCTGGCCATGCTCGGCCTGCGGTCGAAATGGGTCAGCGCGGTCGGTCAGGACGCCTTCGGTCAGGCGGTGGTCTCCGCGGTCGAGTCCTGCGGTGTGGACGTGTCCCAGGTGCTGGTCGACTCCGTCCGGCCCACCGGGCTCTACGTCAAGGAGAGCAACGCGGGCGGCAGCCCGGTCCGCTACTACCGCCGCGGTTCGGCCGCGTCCGGGATGGACCTCTCGCTGCTGGACCAGCTCGACCTGAACGTCCGGGTCCTGCACCTGACCGGCATCACGGCCGCGTTGTCCGACTCGTGCCTCGAGCTGGTGCGTGCCCTGTTCGCGGTGCCGCGCACGACGTTCCGGCTGTCGTTCGACCTGAACTGGCGGCCGAGACTGTGGAGCGACCGTGACCCGTCCGTGCTGCGGGAGTTGGCCAACGCGGCGGACATCGTGCTGGTCGGTGACGACGAGGCGTTGGCCGTGTGGGGAACGAGCGACCCGGCGGAGATCCGGCGGATCGTGCCCGACCCGGCGACGCTCGTGGTGAAACACGGCTCGCGGGGAGCGACCCTGATCGAAGGCGATACCCGCCTTTTCCAGCCTGCGCTGCGCGTCGACGTCGTCGAGCCGGTCGGCGCGGGCGACGCGTTCGCGGCCGGATTCCTCGCCGCGACACTGGCCGGTGACCCACCCGCGCGCAGACTCCGTTCCGGCCACCTGCAGGCCGCCACGACACTGCGAACCCATGACGATGTCGGTACTCCGCTGCCGTCCGAACTGGTGACGTCGTTGCTCAACGCGGACGCGGACGAGTGGGCCGCTGCCCACCTCACCGAGCAAGGGGTGTTACAAGCATGAGCCAAAGTTTGGACAGGGCGTTGACCCTGCTCGACGGCCTCGCCGAAGGGCCACGCACGCTCGACCAGCTTGCCGGGCTCATCGGCGTGCACAAGTCGACCGTCCTGCGTCTGCTGCGGACGCTCGAGTCGCACCGGTTCGTCCAGCGTGACGGCGTGCGTTACTACCGGCTCGGCACGGCCCTGTTCGACCTCGCGCACCGCTCGCTGGAGGACCGTGACGTCCGCAGGAGCGTGGAACCGGCGCTGCGGGAACTGAACGCCCAGACCGGGCACACCGTGCACCTGGCCTCCTACGAGGACGGCGAAGTCGTCTACATCGACAAGTTCGAAAGCCGCCACCAGGTCCGGATGTACTCCAGGATCGGCAAACGAGCGGCACTGCACTGCACGGCGGTCGCCAAGATCCTCGTGTCAGCACTGCCGGACGAACGCCGCCGCGAGATCGCCAAAGGGATCACCTACGAGAAGAAGACCGAGAACACCATCATCACGCCCGAGGCCTACCTGACCGAGCTGGCGACCGTCGCCGCACGCGGCTACGCGGTCGACAACTCCGAGCACGAGGACTTCATCCACTGCATCGCCGCGCCGATCCGCAGAGCCCGTGGCGACGTGCTCGCGGCGATGTCGCTGTCCGTGCCGAAGGTACTGTTGGATCTTGACGGGTTGCTGGGGCTCGTCCCCGACTTGCTACGCGCGGCGGAGAAAGCGTCCGCCGAGTGCGGGTATCACCGATAGGAAAGGAAGCACATGTCCAGGACCTTCATCCACCCCGAGGGCACCGTGAAGCCGCCAGTGCCGCTGTCGCACGGGGTGCGGAAGGGCAACATCCTCCAGGTCGCCGGCCAGGTCGCGTTCGACCAGCAGGGCGAGGTCGTCGGCACCACGGTGGCCGAGCAGACCCGCCAGACGCTCGCGAACGTCAAGCGGGTGCTGGAAGCGGGCGGCGCCTCGTACGACGACGTGGTGATGTTCCGCGCCTACCTGACCGATGTCGCACACTTCGCCGAGTTCAACGCCGCCTACGCCGAGGTGCTCGGCTCGGACTTCCCGGCACGCACCACTGTCTACGTCGGCCTGCCGCCCGGCCTGCTCGTCGAGATCGACGCGCTCGCCGTCGTGGACTGAGCGTCCGCACTGACACGATCAGGCTCGCCGCGGCGGGCCTGATCGTGCCATGATCTCGGCCATGACCGTTGACCGAAAGGCCGATGCCGCGTAAGCGGCCTGGCGCGATCCGCGCCGAGAACCAGGATCCCCGCGAGTGGCGGCACGAACCGCCCATCTGCGTTCCTGGAATGTCCCCGCAGACCAACGCTGAGATCCGCTGTGCGGAACTAAGGTCGTCCCACACCGAGGTCTTCGTCGGCGTGACTGCGCTGGCACTGCGGCGATATCGGGAATTCCTGGGCCCGCAGGGGCGTAGGCACCGCTATCCGGAAACTGCTGTGTGTCCATGTCCGGGCTGTTCACTCGACGATGTCAGAGTTGCGAGAGATGTGCTCGACGAGATCCTGACGCGTCTGCCGCCCCGGAGCCGTGCGCAGCTCGGCAGTCGTGTGCGGGCATTGGACGAGCAGTACGCCAGGCGCACACTGCCTGATCCGTTCGCCCATTGGCGATGGGCGAAACCGGTCAAGTGGTGGTACCACCGCCTGACTGCCTAACAATGTCGGAAACAGACAGAGCTGCGGTGAGTGGAGGCCGCCGGGGCACAGTCCACAACGGGACTGTGCCCCGGCGTTCACAGAGCCAGGGTTCACGTGAACGCCTACGGCGGCTTCCGCCTGCGTCCCTGCCCGCCTCCCAGCAGTTCGAGCAGACGGATCGCATGTCTGCGACCCTTCTCGTCTGCTCGTAGTGACCAGATGACGATCACGAGCTGAGCCACGAAACGGAGCGTGAACGCTGCGCCAGCTACACCACCGGCCAGCACGACGTCGCTGATCACAGCGGCGCTCCTTTCTCCACACGACCACCAGCCGATCGACTGGTGCGGACCGGCTAGGGGCCACCCCTGAGGGGCCCTGGCCTGATCCCTTTTCGTGCAAAGAAAAGCTGTACCGATGATGAAGTTGGTGCCACTCCAGCATGCCTGAGAACGCGGACGACGGCAACTGTCGCCCTAGAACGTCAGGGTCCCGTCAAGTCGGAAAGTCGATCGTGTGGATGAGGTGGTGTGCGCGGGTTCCGGCACCAAAACAGCGTGCGCGCAATGCGCAGGGGCGTGTGGCTCGCGCGCATAGCGCAGGTGGGAGTGACCCGATTCGACAGACAAGGTCGATATGTGGTCAGGCTACCGCAAGCTCGGTATCGGTTTCCTGGGCCTGTTCGTAGGCGGCGGGGCTGAGGTAGCCGAGGCTGGAGTGCCGTCGGCGGGTGTTGTACCAACCCTCGATGTATTCGAAGATGGCCTTGTGTGCCAAGGCTTTCGTGGGCCATGCCTGCCGGTCGAGCAGTTCGGTCTTGATCGTGGCGAAGAACGACTCGGCGACCGCGTTGTCCCAGCACTGTCCCTTACGGCCCACCGACAGCCGCACCCCGGCGCCCCGCGCGAGCCGGGCGTACTGACCGGAGGTGTACTGGCAGCCGCGGTCGGAGTGAAAGATCACACCCGGTGCTGGGCCGCGCTGAGTGATCGCGTTGCGCAGGGCCTGGTCGACCAGGTCGGTCCGGAGGTGATCCGCGGTCGCCCAGCCCACCACCCGGCGAGAGCTCAGATCGATGACGGTGGCCAGGTACAACCATCCCTCCCAGGTCGGGATGTAGGTGATGTCACCACACCAGCGACTGTTGACATCTGTGGTGGTGCAAGCGAAATCCCTGCGGATCAGATCATCGGGCAGGGTAGCGGCCGGATCCGGCACGGTGGTGGTCCGCCACCGTTTCGGTGTCCTTCCCGCCAGCCCCGCGGCACGCATCAACCGGGCCACCCGCTTGCGCGAACACCGCCAGCCGGTCGCCACCAGCTCGGCATGCACCCGAGGCGCCCCATAGGTCCCCTTCGACTCGGCGTGGATCGCGACAATCCGCTCGGTCAACGCGGCATCATCACGAGCCCGCTGGGATGGTTCGCCGGTGCGCTGGGCATAGTAGGCGGCACGGGAGACCTCAAGCAGCTCACACGCACGTTTGACGTTGCTGGTGGCGCTGACCTTCTCCGCCTCGATGAACGGGTAGACGTTCACCGGGTCTCCTTGGCGAAGAAAGCCGTGGCGCGTTTCAGGATCTCGACATCTTCCCGCAGCCGGCGGTTCTCCGCCCGCAACACGGCCAGTTCGTCGCGCTCCGTGCTGGTCGGCCCGTCAGTGCGGGTCCCCGCGTCTAGCTCGGCCTGCTTGACCCACTGCCGTACCGCGGTCTCGGTCAGGTCAAAATCCCGCGCGACCTGCCGCATCGACCGGTCCCCACGCTGGCACAACTCCACGATCTCGGCTTTGAACTCCGGCGTGAACGCCCGCCGAGGCCGTCGCTTCTTCTTGCCCACAGGCTCCATGATGAACATCCTTCCCAGAGGCTCGCACCCCTGATCTGAGATGTCCGTCAAAACGGGTCAGGCCCAAGGGTGTGTGGTGTGCGCGAATGCGCAGGGGTGTGGTTCGTGGGGTGTCCCTCCCGTATGGCCTGGGCGTAGCCATACCATGGCGTGTCGGGAGGTCGGCCTACGCAAACTGACCCACGGCGCAGGCGGTACCGATCTCCCGGCACGTCGTGGTTTCCTTTGGCAGGTCATGCGGGAGGGGCGCCCCGCGCCCCAATGCCACTTAGCTTAAGTTGATCATGTTGTGGTGTTTGTCGATGAGTGTGATGGTGGGTGGCCCGGTGTGTCGGGTGGGTGTGTCGGTGGCGCGTTTGGCTCTGTATTGGGCATGGCGGGTGCGTTTGACCACGCGGGGATAGGTGCGGTGGCGTCGGGGCGGGTTGAGGTTGCGGTGGGTGGTGATGTCGGTCATCACCACCGCGCGGAGGTGGTGTGCGTGTTCAGGGGGAAAACGCCGCCGGGTCATCGACCCGGCGGCGGGCGATCCGCACGGTGCGCAGGAACTTGACCCGGTCAGGGTCGATATCGGCCTCGGTGCGGCGTGGCAGATCAGGGCGCTGAGCGCGTAGTGGGTGAGCAGGTAGCCGTAGATCTCCTGGCGGACCATGTCCGGGCTTTTCGATCGCAGCACCCGGCCGGGCCGCGGAGATGGGTCTTGAGCTGCTTGTTGCCGGTCTCGTGTTCCCACCGCTGGTGATAGGCCCGCGCGAGCAGTGGCGCCGGCGCGGCGGCCGGGTCGGTGATCGTGGTGACCAGTCGGATCGTCTCCGGCTCGCCATCAGCATCCACCACGCGGTCGTCCACTGTGTATTCCACGACCCGGACCTCGGTGACCCTGCGAGGGTCGAGCGGTTCACCACGACCAGCCGCGTCGGTCAACCGGGCCCGCACCCCCTGATTGTGAGTGGCCGAACTGAACATGATCGACCGATAGGACCCGTCAGGCAACACCTCGAGCACCGGCAGCCGCTGATTGGACCTGGCCCGCCACAACAACTGCGCACCCCCCGCCGAGGCGGCACGCCAATCCGCCCAACCCAAGAAGTTACGATCCGCGATCAGCAACCAGTCCGATTCCACCCGCGGCCACAACTCCCGGGCCAGCACCTGCTCCCCGACCGACGTACCAGCCATCGCCGCGGCCACCACCGCATGCGACCCGCACTCGGAGATCGTGACCACCCGCACCTTGGGAAACGGCGTTCCATGCTCCACCGAACCGCCGTACCCGAACTCCGCGACATTCTCCTCGGTATCCGGCGCGTCCCACTCAAACCCATCGATCGCCATCAACCGCCACGGCCCCAGCCACGCACCCCGCGTCAACTCCCCCGCCACCGGGACGGCCACCGCCTCGAACAACGCCCGCACCGGCTCCGCCCCCAACCGGGCCCGCGCCTGGGCGATCCCACCCGAACTCGGCGGCGACCACACCTCGTCCCAACACCCCCACCCCGCCAACGTCTCCGACAACCGGACCGCGATCTCCTCATAATCATCATCAGCGAACAACGCCATCGCCATCACGAAATACACCACCACATGCGGCGGCAGCTTCCCACCCGAACGCCGGGCCTGCTTCCCCGCCGCGGCGACCGCCTCATCGACCACGTCCCGCGGCACCGACCCGGTCAGCACACCGATCGAAACCCAGTCGGTCAACGAACCACCCGCCACCACACCATTCCGTGCCACAACACCCGATCATCCAGACCAGCCACCCCACCACACCCAACGACACGCCACCACACCATGATCAACTTAAGCTAAGTGGCATTGCCCCGCGCCCCCCACTTGACCCGGGAAGTCACGTGGGCTGAGCGAACCGGGGCGAGAAACGAAGCTCTGTTTGTGTCCCCTCTTGGAGGCCTGCCCGCCGGCGAGGCATCTGTGTCTTTTCTCTTTCCCACACTGACACGCGACCGACTGGCCGACTGTGACCGAAACCTTGGTTCCATGCCCCATAAGACAGTCCCCCGCCCAACCCGGGGGGCGTCCCTGCTCCAGTCTACCGGCAGTAACCCCTGGTCAACGGGTTACCGGCGAGTTGTGGACAACGAGATTCGCCGATGATCCCTTCGCCTCAGGGACGAGACTGTGAAGCCCGCCGTGTCGGGCTCGTTCCCGACGCTCAAGTTTGCTCGTGGCTCGAAGAGCAGGTCCTCGCCGGACGGCAGGCCTCCAAGAGGGAAACCAACACATGGCCTGCCCACCCGGTTGGCTCAGCTCACGTGATTTCCTGGGTCCAGTGGTAGAGAGGCGTGGTCGGTTCCCTCCCGTATGTCCTGCCGGAGGAAACCACGGCGTGCCGGGAGGATCGGTATCGCCTGCGCTGTGGGTTGGGTTTCGTAGGCCGACCTCCCGACACGCCGTGGTATGGCTGCGCCCAGGCCATACGGGAGGAAACCAACCACGAAGCACCCGCGTGCGCTTGCTTTTGCGCGCGAGCCCGACTTGACGGAACCCTGCCTTACAGCGTTGGCGGGCCCTGTTCGACGCGCCGCAGCACCGGTTCCAGCTCCGTGATCAGCTCGTCCTGCTGCCTGCGTTCGTCCCACCACGTCGCGCCCGCGTCGGCCAGTGGGCCGATCAGGTCGCGTGCCTTGGCCGGATCGGCCGGGCTCATCCCGCCGACGACCACGTCGAACGGTCCGCCGTTCCGGTGCTCGCGGACGTACGCGACCAGGTCGCGGACTTCCGAGACCGGCGGGGTGAAACCGTGCCGTGCGGACAGGAACAGTGGCACAACGCCGTCCCAGCGGGCCGCGCGGCGCATGGGGCGCTTGTTCGGCCAGTATCCCGCCACCCACACGGGCACACGTGGACGTTGCACCGGCGTTGGCAGCAGGGCCACGTCATCGACGGTGAAGTGCTGTCCACGATGTGTCACGGCGTCGCCGGACCAGTAGCGCTCAAGCAGGTACAGGCCTTCGTCGAGGATCTCGGCCAGCACGGTCGGGTCCGTCGGCTCGCCGAAGCTGCCGAACTCGTCGTCGACCGGTGCGCCGAGGCCGGTCCCGAGGATCATTCGCCCGCCGCTCAGGTTGTCCAGAGTGGACACCTGGCGGGCCAGTTGGTGCGGTCGGCGCCGCGCCACCGGCGTCACCAGCGTGCCGAGCCTGATCCGGCTGGTCGCCAGCGCGGCCGCCGTCAGCAGCACCCACGGATCGCCGAAGGGGCGGCCGAGCGCCTTCACGTGCACCACGTGATCCCACACGAACAGCGCGTCCCACCCCGCCTGTTCGGCGGCCACCGCCACCGTGGCCACCGCTCGGGGGTCCGCGAAGTCACCGAAGTTCGGGATGTTCACCGAGAACCGCACACTCGCATGCAATCACGTGGTGCAACCGGTTTTCACTCCCTCGGTACCTCCGCCGGTATCTCGGCGGGCACCTTGGCCGAGCCGAACACCCGGGAGATCTCCATGCCGTAGCGCATCACGAGCGGCCCGACCTCACGCACCCTGGCCGGTTTCATCCGGGAAGCCAGTGACGACACCGAAAGCGCGCCGATGACCTCGTCGCTGTGGTCGAAGATCGGTGCGGCGACACAACGGACCTCCTCCTCGTTCTCACGGTCGTCGATGGCGTACCCGCGGCGGCGGATGCGTTGCAGGTCCGCTCGCAGTGCCTCGGCGTCGGCGAGCGTGCGGTCGGTCACCGCCGTCATGCCACGCTCGATCGCCTCCTGGACTGCTTCTTCGGGCAGCCACGCGAGGATCGCCTTCCCCACGGCTGTACGGTACGCGGGCACCCGGTTGCCTATTCGGGAGGCCATTCGTACCTGGTGGTCGTTCTCGACCTTGTCGATGTAGACAACGTCCGGCGGCTCGTACACGACCAGATGGCAGGTCTCTCCCAGTGCGCGTTGCATGCGCCGCAGCGGTTCCGCCGCCACCGTGCGCAGGTCCAACGACGCGAGGTAGGCCTGGCCGAGGCGCAGTGCGCCGTGGCCTAGCCGGAACCAGCCGGTTTGCCGGTCCCGGATGAGCAGGTTTGTGTCGAGCAGGGGAGTTGTCAGGCGCAGCACGCTGCTCTTGCTGATCTTCAGGTCCTCGGCGATACGTGACAGCGGGACACCGCGGGTCTCGTTCGCCCGGTCGGACACGTACTGGAGTACCGAAAGCGCGCGTCGTAGTGATGACGACTGGTTACGCGAACTGGGCTGACTGGACACGCTGTGAAGCATGACACGTGGTCTGGACCTGTTACGGCGACAACACGACATTTTGCATTGCACAACAACCTGATCAACTCGTGGCACGGCTGACCTGCGCGATGGTCGTCTGGAAGCGCTGGGGGGTTTCACGCTCTAAGGGGTGACTATCCAAATGAGTGAGGTAGGACGCCGGAATTTTCTGGTGGGAGCCGGTGCCGCTGTGGGCGTCGCGGCGACGGGCGCGCTCGGTGGCACCGCTGTGGCGCAGCAGGCGGAGGCTGGGGTCAGTCTGCCCGCCGCCACGGTCAGGCCGGGTGACGGCAGGTACGTCGACCTGGTGCGGGGAACCAACCCGCGCTGGATCGGCACGCCGGAGTCGGTGCGCGTGGTCAACTCGACCGCGCAGGTTGTTGCGGCCGTTCAGGAAGCTGTGACGGCGGGCAAGCAGATCGGTGTGCGCAGTGGCGGCCACTGCTACGAGGACTTCGTCTACAACGGCAAACAGGTCGTGTTGGACTTGTCCGAGTTGGACGACATCGGCTACGACTCGGCGGCGAACGCCATCTCGGTCGGCGCCGGTGCGAATCTTTTTCAGGTCTATGAGGCCCTGTACCGGGTCTGGGGCGTCATCATCCCTGGTGGGTCCTGCGGCACGGTCGGTGCGGGTGGCCACATCACGGGTGGTGGCTACGGTGTGAACTCCCGACAGTTCGGGCTGACCGTCGACTACCTGTACGGCGTCGAGGTCGTGGTCGTCGACGCGGCGGGCAAGGCCAGGTCGGTCATCGCGACCAGGGAGGCCAACGACCCCAACCGCGAGCTCTGGTGGGCGCACACCGGCGGCGGCGGTGGCAACTTCGGTGTGGTCACGCGATTCCTGCTGAAGTCGCGCACCGCGACGGGAACCGACCCGTCGACGTTCCTGCCCAAGCCGCCCGCCCATGTCTTCCTGCACTCGCAGGCACTGAACTGGGCGGACGTGACCGAGGCCGACTTCACCAGGCTGGTGGACAACTTCGGCAAGTGGCACGAGCGCAACAGCGCACCGGACTCGCCGTACTCGGGGATCTTCGGTCTGCTGAAGCTGACCAAGCGCACGGTCGATCCGGCCTCCAAGGCGGTCGGTGGTCAGATCGCGTTGGCGACCTGGGCCGAGGCGACGTCGCCGAACGCCCGCAAGCAACTCGACGACTACCTCGCCGCGGTGTTCGCGGGCGTCCAGGCGCCACGGACCGCGTCGTTGGACGTGCCAGGTCACCACCCGGTGCTGACGGCGTTCAACGAGCCGCAGCGGCTGCCGTGGCTCAACGCCACCTTCGCGTACAGCGGCGGCGGCTGGGGGTCCCGTGGGGACTACAAGTCGGCGTACCTGCGCAAGGGGCACACCGCCGAGCAGATCGCCGCGACGTACCAGGCGTTGGCCACCACGGAGTACAACAACGGCGACGCGTTGGTGCAGATCGACTCGTACGGCTGCAAGGTCAACGCGGTCGGCCCGGACGACACCGCTGTGCCGCAGCGTGACTCCATCCTGAAGCTGCAGTACCAGGTGTACTGGAACGACCCGGCTGAGGATGCCAAGCACCTGCAGTGGTTCCGTAAGTTCTACTCGTCGGTGTACGCGTCGACCGGTGGTGTGCCGGTGCCGAACGCGGTGACCGACGGCTGTTACGTGAACTACCCGGACGTCGACCTGAACGATCCGTCGTTCAACAAGTCCGGCGTGCCGTGGTCGACGTTGTACTACAAGGGAAGCTACCCGCGGCTGCGGCAGGTGAAGGCGAAGTACGACCCGCGCAACATCTTCCGCCACCGTCAGTCGATCGAGCCCTAGCCGACGCCCGCCAGGGCTTTGGTGATTCGGGCGGTGTCCTGATATTCGCGCCAGTGCACGATTTTGCCGTCGCGCACGGTCAGGACGCCGATGAACTGGGCTGAATGCCGCTCGCCGGTGGCGTTCATCGTGGCGACCAGTTCGTACTCCACGACGATGATTTCTGGATCTGTCGTGTCGTGGATGGCGATGGTGTTGCACTCGGTGAACGTCACTGGCAGAGCGTCCCGTCCCGCACGGGCGAACTGGGCGAAGTCCGCTCTGCCTTCGATCCGCTTGGTCTGCCCGAAGGGCGTTTCCACAACGAGATCTTCGGAAACGAGATCGCCGGACCAGAGTTCGTGCGCGTTCTCGGTCAGCCAGTAGTCCCGCATGCGTGCGAACACCTCACGAGGTGTCATCCGCTACCTCCCAGGTAAGATGAGTGGAGACTCATTATCGAAGATAGTGAGTGATGACTCATCTTGTCAAAGGGGAACCATGCGCGCCGACGCCCAGCGCAACCGGGCCAAGATCCTCGCCGCCGCCGAGGAGGTCTTCGTCGAGGCCGGGCGCGAGGCGTCCACAGAGGAAGTCGCCAGACGCGCGGGCGTCGCGATCGGAACGGTCTTCCGGCACTTCCCGACCAAGGACGACCTGCTGGCCGCGATCATGAAGGAGCTGACCGCCCGGTTGGCGCTGGAAGCGGAAACGCTTGCCGCCGAGGGAGATCCGGCCACCGCGCTGTTCACGTTCTTCACCGGTGTGGTCGAACAGTCCGCCGGGCGCAAAGCCGTGGTCGAACTGTTGGATGTGGACATCCGGGTCGACCGCCAGCTGCAGTCCATGCGCGCGGCCATCGGCACGCTTGTCGTGCGTGCCCAACAAGCAGGCGCAGTTCGCGACGACGTACGGGTCGACGAGGTCATGGCCCTGCTGACCGCGACCAGCACCGGCGCACTGCGCGCGGGCTGGGACAGTGATCTTCGCGCACGCACGTTGAGCATCGTTTTCGCAGGTCTGCGCCCGCGCTGAAAATTTCTTGGATCCCGCTGAACCGCTGCTGGACCCCGCTCGTGTTCTGGGTGAGCAACCACGGCCCCGCACACAGATGCACCGGGGCATCAAGCGGGAGAAGGGATCCCAGTCATGGCATCACCTCGGGTGAGGCACATCCTGGCCACCGCGGCAGCAGTCGGCGCGGTGCTGGCCACCGCGGCGTGCGGGGCGAGCCCCACAGCGGTACCTGCGGCCAACCAGCGTCAGTTGGAGCAACAGCCCGCAGCGCCGACCGGGACGGTGCCCGTCGACGACGCGCCACCCGCGAAGGCAACGACGGTAGGGACTTCCGGCCTCAAGGCAGCGGAATCCACCGCGCTGGGCACGATTCTGGCCGACGCGGAAGGCAAAACCCTCTACCGCTTCGACAAGGACACCGCGAAGCCGCCGAAGTCCAACTGCGCGGACACCTGCGCGAAGGCGTGGCCACCGGCTCCCGCGTCGGACAACCTGACGCTCGAAGGCGTCGACAAGGCGATGGTCGGCTCGATCGACCGGGCCGACGGGACCAAGCAGCTGACGGTCGCCGGTTGGCCGATGTACTACTACGAGAAGGACACCAAGGCGGGCGACACCACCGGTGAGGCCGTCGGTGGCGCGTGGTGGGTGGCGGCGCCGAACGGCACCCGCGCCAAGGACAAGGTGAAGGCAGCCGCGCCGGGGACGACTGTGGTCCGCGCGATGGACGTGAAGCCGTTCGGCAAGGCGCTGACCGACGACAAGGGCTTCACCCTCTACATCTTCACCGACGACACCAAGAACCCGTCTGCGTCGAACTGCAACGGTGACTGTGCGACCAAGTGGCCGCCGCTCAAGGCCGAGGACAACATCATCGCCGAGGGCGTCGACAAGAGCCTGGTCGGATCGGTCACCCGCCAGGACGGCTCCAAGCAGGTCACCGTCAACGGCTGGCCGGTCTACCGCTTCAACAAGGACACCGCCCCGTGCCAGGCCAACGGCGAGGGCGTGGGGGGCAAGTGGTTCGTGGCCGCGCCGAACGGCACGAAGGCCAAGGACAAGAAGTAACCAGATCATGTGATCCGGCGCTGGCCTCCCCTCCTGCGCCTCACCGGCGCCGGGTCACAGTTGGGTCCAATCCCCAACACCCGAGAACGGCCCCACAGGCTCGCCTGTGGGGCCGTTGGCCCAGGGAGACCATCGTGAGTGTTTCGTCCGGCTAGAACCGGACGAAGCACTCACGAGTTGTTTCAGTGGACGGGGCCGGTGTACTTCTCGCCGGGGCCGGAGCCGGGCTCGTCCGGGACGGCGGAGCCCTCGCGGAAGGCCCGCTGCAGGGACTGGAGCCCTTCGCGCAACGGTCCGGCGTGCGGTCCGAGGTACTCCACGGATGCCGTGACCAGCCCGGCCAGCGCGGTGATCAGCCGCCTGGCCTCGTCGAGGTCGCGGCGGGGCGAGGTGTCGGGATCGGGGTCGGCGAGGCCGAGCCGCTCGGCCGCGGCCGACATCAGCATCACGGCGGCCCGGCTGATCACCTCCACGCTGGGAATCTCGGCGAGGTCCCGAACGTTGTCACTGTCGTTGGCACTGGTGGCGGGGTCTGCGGCGGGGTCGAACATGGTCTGGTACCCTTCCACGTGCGACCAGCCCCTGTGCGAACGGGGGCGGCAAGTGGAGCCCCGCTCCCACCCGTACGCCGCTGAGGTGTCCGGGTCCGGTCTTTATCGCAGCAGCGTGAGCTTGCTGCGGCGCGGCGTGCGTGCACGTCGTGGATCGGTGTAGGCAGCGGGCCCCGCGTCAGCAATGACGACGGGGCCTGACGCATTACTGGGGTCACACCGCAGGCCGCAGCCATACAGCTAGAGAGACTTTGTACTCGGGAAAGAGGAGGCACCATCAGCTCCGAGTCACGTATCAACGACCGCATCCGGGTGCCGGAGGTCCGTCTTGTCGGACCGAACGGCGAGCAGGTGGGGATTGTCCGCATCGAGGACGCGCTCCGCCTCGCACAGGAGGCGGATCTCGACCTCGTCGAGGTGGCCCCGCAGGCCCGCCCGCCTGTCTGCAAGCTCATGGACTACGGCAAGTTCAAGTACGAGAGCGCGCAGAAGGCTCGCGAGTCCCGGCGCAACCAGGTACTCACGGTGATCAAGGAGCAGAAGCTCCGACCGAAGATCGACCCGCACGACTACGAGACCAAGAAGCGCGCAGTGGTTCGCTTCCTCGAGCACGGCAACAAGGTCAAGATCACCATCATGTTCCGCGGCCGTGAACAGTCCCGCCCGGAACTCGGATACCGGTTGTTGCAGCGGTTGGCCGACGACGTGGCTGAGCTGGGGATCATCGAATCCTCACCGAAGCAGGACGGCCGGAACATGATCATGGTCCTGGCGCCGCACAAGAACGCCAAGCCGAAGACGAAGGCGACGACGTCGCCGTCGGACTCCGACCCCACTGACGCCGAATAACCGGGGTCACCCGAAGAAAAGCTGAGCGCTTCCGCCCGTGTCCGCGCGGGCGGAAGCACCTAGATGAGGACGACCATGCCTAAGAACAAGACGCACAAGGGCACTGCCAAGCGCTTTCGCGTGACCGCCAAGGGCAAGTTGAAGCGTGAGCAGGCCGGCAGGCGGCACATTCTGGAGAAGAAGCCCAGCACGCTGACCCGTCGCCTTGAGGGCATCACCGACGTCGCTCCGAGTGACCAGAAGCGAATCAAGCGCCTTCTCGGCATCTGACCCTTGACCACCCAGGGCGACCCCGGACGCCCGCAGAGATAAACAGGATGGACCCGTGGCACGCGTCAAGCGGGCAGTCAACGCCCAGAAGAAGCGCCGCACGACCCTCGAGCTGGCCAGTGGCTACCGCGGCCAGCGCTCGCGGCTGTACCGCAAGGCCAAGGAGCAGGTGCTCCACTCGCTGAACTACGCCTACCGCGACCGCCGCGCCCGTAAGGGTGACTTCCGGCAGCTGTGGATCACGCGCATCAACGCCGCGGCGCGTCAGAACGGCATGACCTACAACCGCTTCATCCAGGGTCTGAAGGTCGCCGGCGTCGAGGTCGACCGCAAGATCCTCGCCGAGCTCGCGGTGAGCGACCCGGCCGCGTTCACCACGCTGGTCGAGGTCTCCCGCGCCAACGTTCCGGCGCAGGAGAAGGCCTGAGCGAGTACGACAGCCGACCCGGGGCCGTCCAGCTCTTCACCGAGCGGACACCCCGGGTCGCTGCTGCGCGGCAGTTGACCAAACGCGCGGGCAGGGAACGGGCGGGCCGGTTTCTCGCCGAAGGCGCGCAGGCTGTTCGCGAAGCACTGCGACACGGCCAGGTGTACGAGGTCTTCGTCACTGAGACGGCCGCGGCGCGCAACTCCGAACTCGTCGCCGAGGCCCGTGACGCGGGCATCCAGGTGTCCACGCTCACCGATCGAGCCGCTGACGGGCTCTCGGAAACCGTGACCCCGCAGGGCATCGTCGCGGTCTGCGAACTGCTCGACGTCTCGCTCGACGAGGCCCTTGCCGAGCCGAAGCTGGTCGCGATACTGGTCGGAGTGTCCGACCCGGGCAACGCGGGCACGGTGACCAGAGTCGCCGACGCCGCGGGCGCGTCCGCCGTGATCTTCGCCGGGGACACCGTCGACCCGCACAACGGCAAATGCGTACGCGCCTCCACGGGCAGCGTCTTCCACCTTCCCCTTGCCCGCTCCCGCAGCGTCACAGCGGTGTTCGACGCGTGCCGAGCGGCCGGGCTGCGCCTGGTCGCGGCGGACGGGCACGCCACGACAGATCTGACCAGGATCGATCTGAGTCAGCCGACCGCCTGGGTGTTCGGCAGTGAAGCACACGGGCTCGATCCCGACGTGCTCGCAGCCGTCGACGACACTGTGAGCGTTCCCATTTTCGGCAAGGCGGAAAGTCTGAACTTGGCCACCGCCGCCGCGGTTTGTCTTTACGCGGGTCACTTTCGGTAGAAGCTGTCCTCTTGTAGGTCGATTGCGGTAAGAACTTCCCAACCTGCTCCGGGAGGAGATCGAGTTGGGACGTCTGGCCACCGCTGCCCTGATCGTCACGCTGTTGCCGGTGCTCGCACCGAGCACAGCCGTCGCCGATCAGCAAAGACAGCCATTACCCGAGGAAATCATCCTGGTCACCGGCGACCGTGTGCTGCTCAGCGGCTCGTCGGTCTCGCCGCTGCCGGGCGAAGGCCGCCAGGGAATGGGTTTCCGGACCTACGAGATCTCGGGCCACCGGTATGTCATTCCGTTGGACGCGGTCGACGCGGTGGCGTCGGGACGAATGGACCGGCGGCTGTTCGACATCACCTCGCTCAAGGAATTCGGGTACGCCAACACCCCGAACGTTCCGCTGATCGTCTCCGGCGACGCCATGACCGCGGCCAAAGGCCAGTCGTGGCAGGCGTTGAAGGCGAGGCCGGAGAAGATCTGGCTGGACGGCAAACGCAAACTCGCGCTGGCCGAGAGCGTTCCGCAGGTCGGCGCACCGGCCGCGTGGCAGTCCGGTTTCACCGGCAAAGGCGTGACAGTCGCCGTGCTGGACACCGGGATCGACGCGACGCACCCGGATTTCGCGGGCCGGATCGCGGACCGGCGTGATTTCACCGGCGGGAAGAACGTCGACGACAAGATCGGCCACGGCACGCACGTCGCGTCCACGATCGCGGGCAGTGGCGCTGCGTCCAACGGCAAATACCGTGGTGTGGCACCGGATGCGACGTTGGTGATCGGCAAGGTGTGCGGGGAGCAGTTGTGCCCGGAGAGCGCCATCATCGCCGGGATGGAGTGGGCCGCGCGGGAGAAGAAGGCGCGGGTGGTGAACCTGAGCCTCGGCGGGCCGGACTCCGAGGAAGTCGATCCACTGGAGGAAACTGTCAACGAGCTGAGCGCTGAGACCGGCGCGCTTTTCGTGGTGGCATCAGGGAACTCGGGACCACGTGCAGGCTCGGTCAGCTCGCCGAGCACGGCGGATGCCGCGCTCGCGGTCGGTGCCGCGACCAAACAGGACGAAGAAGCATGGTTCTCCAGTCGCGGCCCACGCATCGACGGCGCCGTCAAGCCCGAGATCGCCGCGCCGGGAATGGGGATCGTGGCGGCGTTGGCCCGCAACAGCGGCGGCGATCCGATCGACGAGTCCTACACGATGGCCAGTGGCACCTCGATGGCCACGCCGCACGTCGCCGGTGCCGCCGCTTTGCTCGCCCAGCAACGCCCCACAAGCAGGGGTGCCGAGTTGAAGTCCACATTGGTCTCCTCGGCGCAGCCGCTTCCGCTGGACGCGCACCAGATCGGCGCAGGGCGGCTGGACGCCAGCCGTGCCGTGAAGCAGAGCGTGGTCTCGGTCGACTCCGCACTGAACCTCGGCACGCAGCGCTGGCCGCACGACGACGACAAACCGGTCAGCGGCACGGTGACCTACCGCAACACCGGGTCGGCGCCGATCACGCTGAGCCTCGCGGTCACCGGCGAGCTGTATTCCGTTGACCAGAAGGAAATCACGGTTCCCGCGGGCGGGACCGGCTCGGCCAGGATCGCGGCCGACACCCGCACCGGCCCGGACGGGCACATCACCGGCATGCTGACCGCGACGGCGGGCGAGACCAGGGTGGTCACGCCCCTGACTGTCAACAAGGAAGCCGAGAGCTACGACCTGAAGGTCACGCAGATCGGCCGGGACGGCAAGCAGGCGAAGATCGACGGACTGCTCATGGTCAACATGACCGCCGGACAGGGGTACTTCCCGTACGACCTGGACGGTTCGGTGGTGCTGCGCAAGCCGAAGGGGCACTACGTCCTCGACACCTATGTCGCGACGGAGGCCGACTACACCCACATCACCGTGCCGTCGGTGACGCTGGATCATGACCAGAGCGTCACCCTGGACGCCCGTCAGGCCAAGATCGTCCGACCGGTCGTGCCGAGGCCGAACCTCGCAGCCGCGTTGCTGGACATCGGGTTGATCAGGTATTTCGATGCGCCGGAAGGTCGCTCGGCGATCCTGAGCCGCTCGATCCTGTACGACGGCCTACCGTTCTACACCCTCTACCAAGGGCAACCGTTGCCGCCGGATGACCTTGACGCGTGGGCGGCGGTCAAGCTCGGTCAACCGGGCGGGAACAACGATTTCACGGCCAGTCCAGTGCTGTACCACATGCTCTGGGCGGAGCACGGCAAGTACTGGACCGGTCTGCAGCCGGTGCTGCGCAAGGAGGAGTTCGCCGAGGTCCGGGAGCACTACCACGCCACCCCGGCCGGGAAGTTCGGCTACACCTGGGCCAACGGTCGGATCGACGGCCTCGGCCTGCTCACCGCCGGTGGACCGCTGGGTGTGTCGCTGCCGTTCGAACGGACCGACTACTTCCAGGCGGGCCGGAAGTGGGGGCAGGCCTTCGGGCAGTACCGCGACGAGGAGATCTCCTCCGAGATCAGCAACCTCTATGGCCACCAGGACGAGGTCTTCAAGCCGGGTACGAGCCAGGTCCGGCACTGGAACCGGGGTGTGTTCTCGCCCGCGTTCGACCGTCCGAACGCACCACCGAACTACCGCACGGTCAGAACCGGTGACGCGATGAACATCTACGTCGCGTCCTATCCGGACTCGACACCCGGCCGGACCGGGTACCCCATGGCAGGACAATCCCAAGGCCGCATGGCGTTGTACCGCGATGGCACCCTGGTCGGGGAGAGGCCGGATCTCTTCAGCGGCTACTTCCCGGAACTTCCACCGGAAGAGGCCACATATCGCGCCGAGATGTCACTGGAACTCGACGACAAGCTGTTCCCGTTGTCCACCAGGACGAGCACCGCGTGGACGTTCCGCTCGGCGGCGGCAGCGGAGACCGAGGCACTGCCGGTGATGCTCGCGAAGCTGGCGCCGAACCTGGACGCCCACAATTCGGTCCGGCCCAACCAGCTGCTCGTCATTCCCGTCACCGTGCAACGCAATCCCGGCAGCAAGCCGTCCGCAGTGACCAGTGTGACGATGGAGGTGTCGGCTGACGACGGCGCCACGTGGCGTGACGTCCCGGTGTACGCGGGCAAGGACGTTTGGTACGGCCTGGAGGTCAACCCGGTACCGGACAGCTACCCCTCCCTGAAGGTGACCGCGACCGACAAGGCGGGGGGCAAAGTCGAGCAGACCGTGCTCCACGCCTACCGCGTCACTGCATAACCCCGGACCAACCGCCGTGTCCACCATTCCAGCACCATGTGTCCACCATTCCGGCACAACGAAATTCCCCATGCGGCGGCCGAGACTGCGATTTCACAGTGCCGGAAAGTGCAACTCACTGTGTCGGAAAGGTGGACACGGCGTTTAGGCCCGCAACTTCGCGCTGAGCAGGCGTGCTGTCCCGTCCTGGCTGACCGGTTTCGACTGGGCCTCCAGTGCGCGGGACAGCACGTCCAGCACACGGGCGACGATGCTCGGCGGGGTGTCGTCGGAGATCAGCCCGACCGATTCCCTCGCCAGCTGCTCCGCCGTACCCGCCGTGTCCATCGCGAGGTGGCAGCGCGCGGCACGGACCATCAGGAAGATCTGCCAGTCCGGTTCGTCGAGGTCCGCGACGAGCCGCAGGGCGTGGGTGTTGTCGGCCAACGCGTCGGCGGGCTGCCCAAGCTGGGTGTGGGTGTAGCCGCGCAGTTCCAGTAACTCCGCGGTCAGCCGGTCGGCCAGGTCACTGTCCTGGATCTGGGTTTCGGCGCGTTCCAGCGCCGCCAGCGCCATCATGGGGTCGTCGTCCGCGATCGCCGCGGCCGTCTTGATCCACGCCCGGCACGCTTCCACCGGCAGTTCGGCCTCCTCCCACAGCTCGGCCGACCGGTGGTGGCAGCGCCGCGCCTCCTCTGGCTCGTCCAACGCGTGGCTGGTCGCGCCGAGACCGGCCCACACCATCGCCTGCGAGGCCGGGGGAGCCTCGCCGATCAGGTCGAGCATGGCCTGGAAGTGTCTGCGGCCCTGCGCGTGCTCGCCGAGCTCCGCGCAGACCGAGCCGAGCCGGTAGCGGACGCGTAGCGTGGCCTCGTCCTCGGCCTTCTCAGGCAGCAGCCGCAGCGCCTCCTCCAGCGCCTCGGCGGCCTCGACGAGACGCCCGTGCGCCAGATATCCGGACGACAGCAGGTAGCACGCGTGCGCGGTCTCCAGCGGGCTGCCCTCGGTTCGGCAGACGGCCACGGTGTCCACGAGCTCACGCAGGTGCTCGCCCGCTCGATCCAGGTTGTCCACCATGGACGCGCGGTGCAGCAGCATGTCCGGCAGCCACGGCCCCGGGTGGGCGCGGACGAACTCGACCAGCTCGGCCGACGTCCGCAGCGCCAGGTCGACCTCGCCGCGGATCTCGGCGATCGCCATCCGTCCCCGCAGCGCGTGGAACCGGTCGCCCGCGCGCAGCCCCGGCGAGGCGAGCACCTCGTCCATGACCGTGCTCGCCTCGTCGAGGTTGCCCTGCCGCGCGGCGTGGTCGGCCTGCTCCAGCCGGACGGACGTGAGCCGCTCCGGTGCTGTCTGCCTGGCCAGTTCCTCGGCCTCGGCCAGTAACTCGGACGCGTGGGTGTGCTCGTGGCGGTGGTCGAGCAGCTCGCACAGGATCAGCCGGACCAGGATCCGGCCGACCGACGACGAGTGTGCCTCGGCCCGGACCAGCGCCTCCTCGGCCGTCTCGATCCCGCCGTCGACGTCTCCGGCCTCGGCCTTGAGCATGCCGAGCCGGGCGTGGAACCGCGCGGCCTGGTCGAGATCGCCGAGCTCGGTCAGCCGCCGGACGGCTTTCGGCAGGTCGTCGAGCACGTCCGGGCCGGGGAACACGACGGCCCGGCGGGCCGCCAGCTGCGCGGCGAGCGTCGCGGGCAGCAACGGATCGAGGTCCGCGGGCAGGGACTTCAGCAGCCGATGCCCGGTGAGGAAGTCGCCCTCCTCGTAGGCCAGGTGCGCCTGGTAGGCCAGTTCGACCGGGTCCGCGGTGATCGGTGCCGGTGCGGCGATCGGGTTCGGCAGGGCCAGCGGTACACGCACCGCGTCAGGAGCGTCCAAGATGGACGTGATCCGCTCGGACTGCCGAGTGGTCCCGTTGCGCTTGTCGAACTCCGCCGCCAGCTCCAGCGCCCGCGTCGACAGGTACTCCCGCAGCTGCACGGCTGTGATGCTCTGCACGCCACCGCCCGGTTGCGGCACGGCCAGCTCCGTCCGGTCGGCGTCGAGCCTGCTCAGCAGCAACGTCGCGCTGGCCGCGAAGTTCATCGTGCCGATCGGGCTGGTCGCGTGGTGGACCTGGTCGAGATGCCGCCGCAGCAGCTCCATCCCGCGCGGCACGTTGCCGGTGACCGCGCAGAACTCCAGATGCAGCCCCACATAACCCTGGCTGGCCTGCTCACGGGACTGGCGGTACGCGAGCAGGTGCGCGTTCTTGGCCCGCTCGACCTCGCCCAGCGCCGTCAACGCGGGCAGCAGGGAAGTGAGCACACCCTGGGGCTGCGTGCTGCACGTCAACCGGCCCGCCAGCGCGGGTTCCGCGTGCCGCAGCGCTTCCTCGTAGCGTCCGCGCAGCACGAGGTGCTCGACCTGCTCCTCGACCACGCAGCCCGCGCAGTCGGACATGTCGTCGCGTTCAGTGCTGATGAACCGGGCGAAGTGCTCGTCCGCCAACGCGAAGTCGCCGACGTGCGTGGCGGTGAGCGCCCGCTGGCCCCACACCGGCTGCAGCGAGAAGCCGAACCGCTTGAACCGCGTCTCCAGCTCGTCGAGCACGGATTCGATCTGCGCCAGGGTGAACCGCGGATCGCGGCGCAACCCGACCGGCACCCACTTGTGCGCCCAGTTCAGGCTGCGCATGCCACCGGCGGTGAACACGGCCGGATCGCGCTGCTCGGCCATGTGGCACCACGCGATCGGCGCGAGGATCAGGTCGTAGCGGTTGAGGTAGTAGCAGGACTCGATCAGCGCGAGACGGCACAGCGCGGGAAGTTCCTTGTCTCCGCTGGAATCCGCGGCACGGGCGGCCCGCTCCAGCGCCTCGTGCTTGGCCATGCCGGTCGGCATGTCCGCGGCCTCGGAGAACAGCCGCAGCGCGTCCTCGACGGGATCGGTCACCGGCGCACCGCCCGGTCGAGCAGGTCGAGGAAGGACCGGTTGAGCGCCGCGGTGTCCTTGGGCCGCATCGGCCGCCGGGACTGCAGCAGTGCGTGCACGTACAGCGATTCCACGGTCAACTCCGCCAGTGTCCGGTCAGTCAGCTCGGAAAGCCGCTGCACCAAGGGATTGCGTGTGTTGAGCACGAGTTGCTGGCTCGCGGTCGACGCGGGTTCGGCCAGTTGCCCGAGCAGTTCCGCCCACAGCGGGTCGCTCTGCTCGCGGATCTCGGCGTTGTCCTTCTGCCGTTCCCGGTCGGCGTTGGAGATCAGCAACGCGGGAAGCGACACGGGGTCGAAATCGCGGGGCACGGCGTCGCAGTCGTGCCGTTCCAGCACCGTCCGCGCGAGTTTGAGGCTGGCGCGCACCTGTTCCTCGACCGCGGGATCCGGCCGGTCCATGGTCGCGAGCAGCTCGCTGGGCACCACCCGCCTGGTCGACACGGAGCCGTCGACCTCGGCGATGCGGCGCATCAGCTCCGTGTCGTAGGCGTACCCGGCGTTGAGCAGACCGAGGCCCTGCGCCTGGGCGACCGGCGCGAACTGACGGAACTCGTCCACGTCCGGCGTGTAGAGAATGCTGTTGTGGCGCCTGCGGAACTGGCGCAGCGTCACGCTCCCGTCGGTGGTTTCGAACGGCAGCCAGTGCTCGACCAGCCGCAGCAGGTCGTCGTCGACCAGCGCGACGGACTTCATGCCCAGTTGGTGTTTGGCCAGCAGCGCCGACGCGCGGTCCGGTTGCGTCGCACCGAGCCGCACGAGCCAGTCCTTCACCACCGTGCCGAGTTCGTCCCGCACGCCCAGCAGCGCCTCGTCCTGGTACAGCGACTCGCGGCTCGCGGTCGGCCGCAGCGCGGACGAATTCACCACGCAGCGAACGAAATACGCCCAGTCGGGGAGCAGTCCCTCGACCGAGTCCCCGACGAGCATGCGCTTGAGATACACCCGGTGTGCCTGGCGGGAACCGGGGTGTGCCGCGTCCGGCAGCACGAACGCCAAGCCGGTCAGCCCGGCGGCGGGCACGTCCAGCGGCAGCACCTCGAACGGGCGGAAGCCGAAGGTCCGTTCGCAGTAGGCGGCCATCCGATCGACGTGGTCCTCGTACGGCTCGTCCGAGGGCCGCAGCCACGGCAGCTCCGGCTGGGTGAGCCGCTCGTCGCCGACGAGCACCTCGACCGGCAGCAGCTCGCCGAACTCCCTGGCCAGCGCGACGACCATGTCCTGCTGCAGCCAGTGTTCGGCGTCCTTGCGCGGGACGAGCGTGACAGTCGTGCCGACCGCCGCCCTGGCGGACTCGTCGGCCACCACCTCGTACGTGCCGGACGCGTCGGCGGTCCAGCGCACCGCCGGGCCGCCCTTAGCGGACCGGCTGACCAGCCGGATCTCGTCGGCGACCAGGAAACAGGACAACAGGCCGACACCGAACTGGCCAAGGAAGTCCTGCCGCGCGAAGCCCAGTTCGTCGCGCTTGGAGGTCCGGCCGAGCGTGGACAGCAGGGTGTGCACCTCGTCCTCGGTCAGCCCGACACCGCTGTCGGAGATCCGCAGCGTGCCGTCGCCGGTGCGCTCGGCGGGTTCGAGCACGATCCACGCGGGACCGCCGCCGCGGGCGGTGATCGCGTCCATCGCGTTCTGCAGCAGCTCCCGGATGTAGACCCGAGGGCTCGAGTAGAGGTGCTGGCTGAGCAGCTCGATGACGCCTCGGAGATCCACGCCGAACGATCTGGACATGAGTGGTAGCTGACCTCGGAATACGATGGGGACGACGCGATTGTCGTGCGCGTCACTCTATCGGGCGAGCAGGTGCGCTGTTACTCCGTGCAGGGGAAGAGCGCTTATGTGACCTATTGAGTTGCGTGAAGTGAGGGTCGCCTACGATCGTTGGGCTACCGTCGTTGCCTACTCGCACGGCGACACACGCACTTGTTTTGTGGACCCGAGGAGATGTCCAGCACCGATGTCCGGAGCCAACGACCCCTACGACCCTAAAGAGGTCGCGGCGCTCGCGCCGGAGACGCTTCAGCAGGCGGTCGACAAGGCTAAGGCCGAGTTTTCCGCCGCTGACAGCCTCGAAGCCCTCGCTGGAGTGAAACCGGCCCACCTGGGCGACAAGTCGCCGCTGATGGTGGCCCGCCGGGAGATCGGCGCGCTGCCACCGAAGGCCCGTTCCGAGGCGGGCAAGCGCGTCAACGAGACGCAGAACGCGGTGAAGGCGGCGTTCGACGAGCGCCGTGCGCAGCTGGAGATCGAGCGCGACGAGCGCGTCCTGCGCGACGAGACCGTCGATGTCACCCTGCCATGGGCCCGTGTCCCGCGTGGTGCGCGTCACCCCGTCTCCACGCTGTCCGAGCTGATCGCGGACGTCTTCGTCGGCATGGGCTACGAGGTCGCCGAAGGCCCGGAGGTCGAGGCGGAGTGGTTCAACTTCGACGCGCTGAACTTCCTGCCGGACCACCCGGCCCGCACGATGTCGGACACGTTCTACGTCGCCCCGGCGGACTCGGGACTCGTGCTGCGCACGCACACCTCGCCGGTGCAGATCCGCTCGCTGCTGGACCGTGAGCTGCCGGTGTACGTGGTGTGCCCTGGCCGCACGTACCGCACCGACGAGATCGACGCCACCCACCTGCCGGTGTTCAACCAGGTCGAGGGACTCGCGGTGGACAAGGGCATCACGATGGCGCACCTGAAGGGCACGCTGGACCACTTCGCCCGCGCGATGTTCGGTCCGGAGTCCAGCACCCGCTTCCGGCCGAACTTCTTCCCGTTCACCGAACCGTCCGCCGAGGTGGACGTGTGGTTCCCGGCGAAGAAGGGCGGTGCGGGCTGGGTCGAGTGGGGCGGCTGCGGCATGGTCGACCCGAACGTGCTGCGCGCCTGCGGCGTGGACGCGAGCGTCTACTCGGGGTTCGCGTTCGGCATGGGCATCGACCGGACGCTGCAGTTCCGAAACGGCATTCCGGACATGCGCGACATGGTCGAAGGGGACGTTCGCTTCACGACGGCGTTCGGAACGGAGGCGGAGTGAGGATCCCGCTCAGCTGGCTGAAGTCGTACGTCGACGTCCCGGAGACGGCGACCTCGGAGGAGATCTCCGCGGCGCTGGTGAGCCTCGGCTTCGAGGTCGAGGAGATGCGTTCGCTCGACGAGGTGACCGGCCCGCTCGTGGTCGGCCGTGTCGTCGAGATCGAGGAGCTCAAGGACTTCAAGAAGCCGATCCGCTACTGCCAGGTCGACGTCGGTGACGGCGATGACGATGACGACGTCCAGACCCGCGGCGTCATCTGCGGCGCGACGAACTTCGCCGAGGGCGACCTGATCGTGGCGGCGCTGCCGGGCGCCGTGCTGCCCGGCGGGTTCGCGATCTCGGCGCGCAAGACCTACGGCCGCACGTCCAACGGCATGATCTGCTCGTCCCGTGAGCTGGGCATCGGCGACGACCACGCCGGGATCCTGGTGCTGCCCAGCGGCGAGGCCAGCCCTGGCGACGACGCGGCGCCGCTGCTCGGCCTGGACGACACGGTGATCGACCTGGAGATCACGCCGGACCGCGGCTACGCGATGTCCGTCCGCGGCCTGGCCCGTGAGCTGGCGATCGCGTTCGAGACCACGCTGGTCGATCCGGCCGCGATCGCGGTGCCGGGCGCCGAGGGCGAGGCGCACGGCGTGCACATCGAGGAACAGCTCGGCTGCTCCCGGTTCGTGGCGCGCCGGGTGACCGGGCTGGACCCGACGTCGCCGACGCCGTGGTTCATGCGCAGGCGGCTGATGCTGGCCGGGATCCGCAGCATCTCGCTCGCGGTGGACGTGACGAACTATGTGATGCTCGAAACCGGGCAGCCGATGCACGCGTTCGACACGTCGTCGGTCAAGGGCAGCCTGACCATCCGGCGTGCGCGGCCGGGCGAGAAACTGACCACATTGGACGACGTCGAGCGCACGCTCGACCCGGACGACATCGTGATCGCCGACGACACCGGCCCGGTCTCCCTCGCCGGGGTGATGGGTGGCGCGTCCACCGAGGTCCGCCCGGACTCCACGGACATCCTGCTGGAAGCGGCCGTCTGGGATCCCCCGTCGATCGCCCGCGCGGTCCGCAGGCACAAGCTGCCCAGCGAGGCCTCCAAGCGGTTCGAGCGCTCGGTCGACCCGGCGCTGGCCCCGGCTGCCGCCGAGCGTGCCGCGCAGCTGCTGCGTGAGCACGGCGAGGCACGCATCCAGCCGGGACGCACGGATGTCGGGCGGCCGGAGCTGCCCGGCCCGGTGACGATGGAGATCGACCTGCCGGACCGTGTCGCGGGCGTCAACTACCCGCGGGGCGTGACCGCGCGCAGGCTCAGCCAGATCGGCTGCACCGTCGACGTGACCTCGACCGAGGCCGGTCGTGCCGCGGTGATCGCGACACCGCCGACCTGGCGTCCCGACCTGACCCGCCCGGCGGACCTGGTCGAGGAGGTGCTGCGGCTGGAGGGGTACCACACGATCCCGTCCGTGCTGCCAGCCGCGCCCGCGGGCCGTGGCCTGACGCCGTCGCAGCGCCGCCGCCGTGCCGTGGCCCGCACATTGGCGGACGTCGGCTACGTCGAGGTCAACCCGATGAACTTCGTGTCGCCCACGACCTGGGACGCCTTCGGGCTGCCCGAGGACGACGTGCGGCGGCAGACCGTGAAGGTGCTCAACCCGCTGGAGGCCGACCGCAACGAGCTGGCCACGACGCTGCTGCCCGGCCTGCTGGAAGCGTTGGCACGCAACGTCTCCCGCGGCCTCCGGGACGTGTCGCTGTTCCACCTCGGCCAGGTCGTGCTGCCGAAGGCCCAGCAGGTGCCGGTGCCCGAGGTCGCGACGGACCACAGGCCGACCGACGCGGAGATCGCCACCCTCAAGGCCGCGCTGCCCGCACAGCCGGTGCACGTGGCGGTCGTGCTGACGGGCAACCGCCAGCGCCCCGGCTGGTGGGGCAAGGGCGAGACAGCCACCTGGGCGGACGCGATCCAGGCCGCGCACGACATCGCCGCGGCCTCGGCCGTCGAACTGACCGTCCAGGCCGGATCGCTGATGCCGTGGCACCCGGGCCGCTGCGCGGAACTGCGCGTCGGCGGCTTCCCGGTCGGGCACGCGGGCGAACTGCACCCGAAGGTCGTCGAGGCCCTCGGTCTGCCGAAGCGCACGTGTGCGATGGAGCTGGACCTCGACCTGCTGCCGATCCAGACGCACCGCCCCGCGCCGAAGGTCTCGCCGTACCCGCCGGTGCTGCTGGACGTGGCGCTCGTGCTGGACGCGTCGGTGCCGGTCGCCGAGGTCACCGAGGCGCTCAAGTCCGGCGGTGGCGACCTGCTGGAGGACCTGCAGCTGTTCGACGTGTACACCGGTGAGCAGCTCGGCGAGGGCAAACGCTCGCTGGCGTACTCGCTGCGTTTCCGCGCGCCGGACAAGACGCTGACGGTCGAGGAGGCCACCACTGCCAAGGAGTCCGCGGTCGGCGTGGTGTCCGAGCGGTTCGGAGCAACGCTGCGCTGATCGGTGCTGCGCTGATCGGTCGAATCAGCGACTCCATGCTTTTCAGCGGCTACCAGCTGCGACATAGTGATCAGGCGGGGCAGGGGTCCTCGCCTGATCACTTGTATGGGGGAGTGAATGGTTCTTCGAGCGATGTGTGCCGCCCTGGTCGCGGCCTGTGCGATCGTCTCGCCCGCGGCCGCGTCGGCGGCCGAACCCGGCGACGTGACTTTGTACATTGTGGACGCGGAGACCCGTGAGCCGGTCCGCGACGCGTGCGTGGACCTCGTCAGCGACAATCGCCATGGCGTGGTCGAGACCAGAGTCATGGTCAGGTGCGCCGACAGTGAGGGCGCTGTCCGGTTCTACGGCTGGACGACCCGTTTCAAGATCTTTACCTGGTCGAAGGACGGGCTGCACGGCAGTCAGTGGACGGGTAAATGGGGCGGCACCGGCGACATCGACCAAGCCACCTGGTTCCACCCGGAGCTCGGCGACAGCATCGAGCTCAAGGTGGCGATGCACAAAGCCGGTCAGATCAGCGGCGTGGTGACCGACTCCGCCACCGGCGCACCGGTACCGGGCCTGTGCCCCATGCCCACGCCGTCCGGCACGTACTGGAGCAACCACGTCGGCGTGAAGTGCGCCGACACCGAAGGCCGGTACTCGATCAGCGGGCTCGGGCCGTACGCGTGGAAGGTGCAATTCCCTGACTACTCCGGCAACTATGCGTGGCAGTGGTCAGGCAACGGATCGAACCGGGCCGAGGCGACTCCGGTACAGGTGACCGTGGGCGCGACCGCCGCAGCGGATGCCCGGCTGTACCCGGCCGGAGGGGTGACCGGCAAGGTCATCGACTCGCCGGAGTCGATGCAGTTCGTGTCCATCGACGCGTTCAACCGGCTGACCGGTGACTGGGCGGGCCCCCAGCCGAGCAAGGACGACGCCACCAAGACGTACCTCCTGAGGGGCCTCAACACCCAGGACGTGGAAATCCGGTACCGGGCAATGGGAACGCCCGAGTACGTGTACCCGGACCCGGTGCGGGTGGTGGCCGGGCAGAAGACCGACGGCATCGACCTGAAGTTCCCCAAGGAGAACTGACCGGTCCAAGTGGGCCGACGGGCCGCCACCCATCGGCCCAACTGTGATCACGGCACTTCCAGACGAGCCCTCCCGTGTCGCATAGTGGAGCTCCACCATGGACACGAGGGGGCTCGTTGCGCGCGTTTCTTGTTGTGCTCACAGCGTTTTTGTTCACTATCGGCCTTGTCTCGCCTGCGAACGCGGACGAATACGGCCGTATAACTGGAAAGTTCGTTCAGACCACCGGCGGAGTGCGGATTGTTCTGACGGATACCAAGGGGAACACCGCGTCCGAGTCGGTGTTCACCGACAGCGTGGGCCGGTACCGCTTCGACAAGGTCCGGCCGGGCGACTACCACATCCGGTTCATCTGGAAGGACCAGACCGACCAGTGGTACCCGAGTCAGATCAAGCGGCAACTCGCCAAGATCGTCCAGGTGCGGGCGGGCGAGGAGATCGTCGCCGACGACACCGAACTGAAGCCGGGCTCCGTGCGTGTCACCGTCACGGACGCGGTGACTGGCAAGCCGATCAAGGGCGCGTGCGTGTGGCAGCGCAAGCCGCCGTACTCGAGGTCGTTGTGCGCGGGTGAGGACGGCGTGGCGAGGTTCCCGCGGATCAGGGCGTGGAACTGGGATTTCGTCGCCAACACGCTGGGCGATGGATACGTGGCCAGCAACATCGACAACATCGATGTCCTGCCGGACGTGACCACCGAGCTCGCGGTCACGCTGACCCCGAAGGTGTAGAACGGAACTGTCAGACCTCGGGCGTAGTGTCCCGGATATGAGCAGATTGGTTGACGCGGTCCGCGGTGAGCTCAAGCGCGCCGCGGATCCGCGCAAAGCGCCGGAGATGCAGCGGTACATGAAGTCCGAGATGCCGTACCGCGGTGTGGCCAAGCCGGAGCGGGCCGCGTTGACCAAGAAGCTCTTCGCCGAGCATGTGATGTCCGATGTGGACGAGCTGGTCGGGACCACACTGGACTTGTGGCGCGCCGCCGAGTACCGCGAGGAGCGCTACGTGGCGATGGACCTGATCGGTGACCGCCGCTACCGGGCATGGCAGAACTCGGCACTGATGCCACTGTACGACGAGATGATCGTGACCGGGGCATGGTGGGACTACGTCGACGAGATCGCGATCCGCCGTGTCGGGCCGATCCTGCAGGCCGAGCCGGAGACCATGACGCCGATGATGCTCCAGTGGTCGGCCGACGCGGACCTGTGGCGCCGTCGCACGTCGATCATCTGCCAGGTCGGCGCGAAGACCGACGTCGACACCGAGCTGCTCACCCGAACCATCGAGGCGAACATCACCGACAAGGACTTCTTCCTGCGCAAGGGAATCGGCTGGGCGCTGCGCCAGCACTCCAAAATGGACGCGGCCTGGGTGCGGGTCTTCGTCGACACGCACCCAGACCTTTCACCGTTGTCCCAAAGAGAGGCTAGGAAATACCTCTAGGACCACGGATGGCGTACGTGGCCACGCCCGCCACACCGAGCGCCGTGGCGGTGAGCAAAGCCCCGGTCGACTCGGGGCTTTGCACCAGCCAGGTCAGGACCTTGTTGTCGGTCGGTCCCGTAACAACGCACACGGCCGCCCAGGCCGCGGGCAGCGTCCACGCGAGTTGGCTACCCAGAATCGCGGCGGTCAAACCTGTCAGTCCGACCAGTCCGACGGCGCCGCGGAGGATCATCCCGGCATCCCAGATCTGGATCGCGGTGATCAGGCCGGACACCACGGCAGCCGCGACGACCAGGTGCGCGCCGCGCCACAGCGGCCACGGCAACGCACCGGTCCGGTCGAGCTGGAGATCTGAGCTACCGAGCCCCACCGAGGCCACAGTCCCACCCATACCCAGGATCAGCAGCAAGATCTGCACGCTTGAGTCGTCGAGCGCCCACGCGCCGATCGTCGCCGCGACCATGACCACGAAAGCCACGAGCAACCCGCGAGACCGTGCGTACAACACCAGCAGACGCATCAGCACTCACGCGCCTCGGCGCGCAGCGCGGCAATTCGCGCGGGCTGCTGGTCGGCGGGCAGTGCACGTACCTCGTCCCAGAGCTTCCCCGCGATGTCCGCGGCCCCGGGGGTCAGCTCGCGTGGGGCGACGGGCCGCGGTTCGCCGTCGAGCCACGATGCCACGACGGCTCGTTTGGCTTCCGTCTTGTCGTATCCCGTCATTCCGTTCTCGCACCGCCCCTTGTAGGGCCCGGCCAGGATCGTCCGCTGGACGTTCTTCGGGAATCCGAAGGTGTCGATGAGGAAGTACGCGGTGTCACCCGACGACGGGAGCGTGTCGACTTCGAACATGCCTATCCGTGCCTCTACCGCCGTGGCCGGTCCACCGGGAAGCTTCGCCAGCTTGGTCAACGCTTCCCGTGCCGGACCGACGGCCTCAGCGAGCTTGTCCTCGTGCAACCGGGACACGCACACGCGCGGCGCACCGTCCGCGCACACCAGCGCGGAGGCCGTTTCGTCCTGCTTGAATATCCCGCCCTGTGACGGCAGCAGGACGAACGTGAGCGCACCAGCGGCGACGGCCGGGACAAGCGCGAGCAACTGGGCCTTGCGCCCGATGAGCGTGAACAGTCCGAAGCCGGTCACGGCCAGCCCGAGGAACCACAAGCCCTGTACTGCGGTCACACGAGTGGCCACCACGAGGAACGGATTGTCCTGACTGTCGATGACCGGAGTCATCAGGGCGAACTGGTTGGACACCGTTCCCTCGATGACACTGCCGGTGCTGGGGCTGGCGACCAGTGCCAGCGTGGTCGCGGCGAAGGCGAGTATCGCGAGGATCGGCGCGGTCAGCAGATGCGGCAGCACTCGCCCGATGCCCATGCCCACCAACACGGCCGCGACCAACGACAAGATGCCCACGAACGTCACCGGCAGCCAGTCGACGTGGAAGTAGTTCGCGTTCCCGAGTACCTGCACCGCGCCGACGAGGAAGATCACCAGATACGCGCCGACCGCGCCGACGCACAGCGCGGCCACCGGCGGAACCGCACGCTGGAACGCGGATTTGGGCATCGTCGACATCAGTTCGTCGGTGTTGGCCCGGCGGTCCCGCCTGCCCTGCCACGCGCCCGCGCCCAACGCCAGGGGCCACAGCATGTTCAGCACCCAGCGCTGCCAGATGGCCAGTGACGTCCAGCCATTGGTCCACGCGTCCGGGCCTCTGTTCCACGGCCCGGGCGCCAGGTAGAACAGGCCGAGAGCGATCAGGACCATCAGGAAACCGGTCCACGACGCTGCCGAGCGCCGAAGTTCGATCTTCAACGCCGTCATGACGCGCGCCCCAGCAAAGCCGAGTAGCCGCGCTCGGTCGGGCTGTCACCGGCGTCGGACTCGCTGCCCGCGGCGGCCAGTGTCTCCGGTGTTCCCTGGAACACCAGGCGTCCCTCGTTCATCAGCACAACATCCGTGCAGGCGTTGGCGACATCCTCGACCAGGTGCGTGGACACCACGACACAGGTGTCCGAAGCCAACGACCGCAGCAGTTCACGGAACTGCATGCGTTGTGCGGGATCCAGTCCCACGGTCGGTTCGTCCAGCAACAGGATCCGGGGATTGTTGACCAGCGCCTGCGCGACGCCTGCCCGTCGCACCATCCCGCCGGACAGCGTCTTGAGCTTGTCGTCCGCTCGGGAGGTCAGGTTCGCCCGGTCGATCGCCCGCTGCACCGCGTCCGGGACCTCGGCCTTCGGCATCTCCTTCAGCCACGCCATGTACTCGACGAACTCCCGCACAGTGAACCGCGAGTAGAACCCGAACTGCTGTGGCAGATAACCGATTTCCCGCCGCAACGGCCGCAGGTCAGCCCCGCCCGGCTTGCGGCCGAGCAGTTCGACCGAACCGCTCGACGAGCGCAGAACTGTTGCCAGGCAACGGATCAACGTCGTCTTCCCGGCCCCGTTCGGGCCGAGGATCCCGTGCACGCCGGTTCCCAGCGACAGGTCCAGTCCGTTCACAGCCATCCGCCGACCGGCCCGTACTCGCAGATCCGCGGTCCTGATCTCCGAGGCGTACGTCGTCGGGGCGGTTTCCGCCGCCCGCACCACGCGTCCCATTGTGTTCCCCTTTTTTCAACGCAGCAGTCGCGCGAAGCTGTCGGCCCGCAGGCCCAGCGCGGCGACGCACCCGACAGTGATCAATGCCCAGTAGGGCAGGCTGGCTGGCTCCAGTACGTCCAGCAGGCTGTTGTCGGCGAGATCGGGCGCCACGATCACCAGCGCCCACACCCCGGCGAGTACGACAGCGGCACGTGTGACGCCGATGAGCAAGCCGAAAGTGAGCGCGCCGACCGTGAACGCCAACGATGGCAACAGCCACAGCGCCGGTGAGGCCCCTCCCGGCAGTCCTGCCAGGAAAAGTACGGGGACCATGATGACCAGCACGGCGGCTGTGCGCCGCAGGACCAGCTCGAAGCCCGCGCGTGGTGTCCCGGCGACGAGTTCGTACATCGGGTCCGCGTTCTTGTTCCACGCCAGCGCCACACCGAGCATCGGCGCGATCGGCGCGACCAGGAGCACGATCGGCGTGTCGAGCTTCATGAACGTGTCCAGCAGCATCGCGATGGCTGCGACCAGGATGGTCATCCCGATCCACGGGAAACCGGCCGGGGCGATCCAGGTGGACAACCGTCGGCGCCTCGCGGGCGCCTCGGTCGGCGTGAGCCCGGCCCACACCGTGTCCAACAGGGGAGCGATGCCGTCGGCGTGGGACGCCAGCAGCTGGCGGCACGAGGCGCACGTCTCCATGTGCGCCTCCAACGCCCAGACCTGGTCCGCAGGAATGCCCTTGTCCCCGTTGGCATACCTGCGGACCAGGTCCCCCGACACGTGGCTCATGACAGCGCCTCCCGTAGCAAGATCCGCGCCCGGCGCGCCCGTGTTTTCACTGTTCCCTCGGGCACGCCGAGCAGGACTGACGTTTCCCGCACGGTCAGTCCGTCGAGCACCATCGCCTGCAGCACGTCACGCAGTTCGGGCGCCAGTTCGTCCAGCGCGGCACCCAGTTCGGCGCCGACTGTCCCCGCCAGCGCCTCGTCCTCCGCGGCGGGCGCGTCCAGCGAGGCCTCATACCGGATTTCGGCATGCCTCGCCTGCTTGCGGAAGACGTCGACAAGCCGGTGGGCCGCGATGGTCCACAACCACCCGACCGCGCTGCCGTCTACCGCCGCGCCCGCGAAACCGCCCGCCGCACGCCAGACCGCGAGGTATGTCTCCTGCATGACCTCGGCGACGACCTGGTCGTCCGAACAACGGCGGCGCAGCCGCACAGCCAGCCACGGAGACGTGCGGCGGTACAGCTCTTCGAAGGCCGCCCGGTCGCCTTTGGCGATCCGGCGGACCAACGCCGCTTCGTCGTCCGTCATGCCCAGCTAGACGACGGGATGCCCGGAACGGTTCTCGTCCGGCGGAATCACTTCGAGCCCGAGCGCGCCCCATGCCGCGTCGACCGAGACTTTCCGCAGCTCGGCCTGGGGAACGTCGGCGAACTCGATCGTGCAGTCCTGCAGCCCGCCGAGCGCGATGGTCGCCTTGGTCGCCTCGGCGAGGGACGGATGCGGGCCGACCAGCATGGTGGCGATCTGCCTGCGCCACCCCAGCACCATCTCGACCAGCCCGAGGTCGCTCAGTGTGGTGAGTTCCTCGACCAGCAGCCGGATGTCGCGGCGGTGGCGGTAATGGAAGTCGAAGTACCCCTCAAGCAGCGCCCGCTTGTCGATGTCAGCCAGCTTCGCCTGCTGCTCGACGAACTGCTGGGCGTCGTCGAGCAGCGGTTGCATGATGCTGCGCAGCAGGTCGTCGCGGGAGGCGAAGTGGTAGTAGAGGGCCGGTTTGCTGATCCCGAGCTGCTCGGCGATCTCCCGGAGGCTGGTTCTCTGCACGCCCTGCTGGGCGAAGAGCTCCCGCGCCGCGTCCAGAATGCGCTGTTTGGTGTCGGCCACGCCATCAGGGTAGTTGACCTACCGGCAGGTCAGCACCCCCGCCGGTAGGTCCCGTCTCAGACCAGGTGGTCGAACTCGCCGTTCCTGGCGCCCGACAGCATGGCCGCGATCTCCGCCTCGGTGAACTGCAGAATCGGGCCGGAGGCACCCAACTTGGAGTCCCGCATCCCGATCACGCCACCAACCTTGGCGAACTCGACACACGCGTCGTTTGGTTCACTGGCGACTGCCTTCTGCCACAGCGCACCCTCGAAGGCGCTGCCCGGCAGGTAGTCTTGCTCGCGCAACGGACTGTCCTTTCCGAACACGGATCACTTGTACTCCTCCGCCACTTTCCCGATGAAGTCGATGGATTCCACCGGGCCCAGCGCGGCGGCCTGCAGATGCCCCCACAGCCGTTCATAGCCTTCGACCAGCGTGGGATCATCAATGTAGCGCGCATCGTCGTACTGCTCGACGTGCACGAGATCAAGCGGTGTCAGGATGCCTGGGCTCGGAACATGGAACATCGCAAAGCTCAGCCACGCATAGCTTGTCTGGTTGGCGCTCGCGAAAGGCCGAACCAGGATCTGGACATTCGGCCTGTTCGCGACCTCCAGCAGATGCCGCAGTTGCTCATGCATCACCGTGTGGTCGCCGTACACACGCCTGAGCGCTGACTCGGACACGATGAATGTCGCCATCAACCCGCTGTCGAGGATCGCTTGCCGCTCCAGCCTCGCCTTGACGGTCTCATCCTCGTTGAAGGTGAAGCCGAATGGCGAAGGCTTGCGACTCAACGCCCGGATGTAGCCCTCGGTCTGCAGGAGCCCGTACACGATCTCGGCCGTGGTGACTCGAATCCGGTCGCAGCGCGCCTCCAGGTCGATCAACATCCGTGCCGACTCCCGGTAGACCGCCTTGTACCCGGTCCAGTCGCCCTTCTTGCCCAGGTTGCGGGCCAGATCCATCATGACGTTGATCAGCTCGGGGCTGGCGCCGTAGGCCTCGCCCATCATCCGCACGTCGCCGACGCTCGGCCGGGACGTCATGTTCAGTATCCGGTTGATCTTCGTGCCACGGCAGCCCAGGTAGTCCGCGACCTCATGGTCCTTGACTCCGGACTCGCGTTTCAACCTGTTCAGCTCGTTGTTGAGCATCAGGAGCGGAACGGTCTTGGTCGTCATCGGGAACCTTCCGTGGGCTGGGGCTGTGGCTGGGGCTGTGGCTGGGGGTCACAGTATCGGTCACGGTCTGTCACTTCGCGAATCACCCGTTCGATTAATACTGTAGTAGGAAATCCTAGATTAGGTTGTGAAGACACCGAGCGAGGTGTGCACACCTCGGCGGAGCCCTCGACCCCGACACATGTCGGCTCCGCGTGCACACCACCGCTGGCCCGCGCGGCCGAGGCGACTTCCACCAGCGCCGCCGAGGTCGCGCGGGCCAGTCGAACTCCCTACGCGCAAAGGAATCCCCGTGTCCGACAGTCAGGAATGCAGTCAGCAGGTGCTCGACATGGTTGCCAGGCAGGTGCCCAAGGTGTTCGCGGTCGTGATCGCGTCCGGCCATCTGGACGATGACGACGCCCACGTGGTCGCGTGGGGCATGACTCTCGACGACGGCGCGTACATGACCACCGTCGACGGGCGTAACCAGTTCCTGCTCGCCGAGCCGGAGAATGCCCTGAGGTACATCCGCCACCTCCCTGAATCCAGGTCCTACCTGGTCTGGGCGGCCTGAACGGCCACTGACTTACCGGTAGGTCAGATCTATGATAGTGTCTGACTTACCGGTCAGTCAGGAGGGGTTGATGAAGGTACTTGTCTCAGGGGCGAGCATTGCCGGGCCGGTGCTCGCCTACTGGTTGGCCAGGAACGGCCACGAAGTCACGGTCGTCGAGCGTTCACCTGTGCTGCGCAAGACGGGTGGCCACGCGGTCGACCTGTTCCGCCCGGCAATGAACATCACGGAGCAGATGGGCGTGCTGCCGCAGGTGGAGCACGCGGCCACCGGCACGGACCGGATGACGCTGCACCGGCCGAGGGTGGCCAAGCCGATCCACATCGACCTGAGCAAGGTCTATGGCGCCACCTCCGACCGGCACGTCGAGATCATGCGGGACGACCTGAGCGAGATCTACTACAAGGCCACAACCGACAACGTGGAGTACCTCTTCGGCAACTCGATCACCCGAATCGACCAGGACGGCACGGTCGCGTTCGAGAACTCCGCGCCCCGGGCGTTCGACATCGTCGTCGGCGCGGACGGCCTGCATTCGAACGTGCGGCGGCTGACCTTCGGCGAGGAGTCCGCGTTCAGCAAGTTCGCGGGCGCCTACCTCGCCGTCCTCAGCGTCCCGAAGGAACTCGCGCCCGACGGCGAGTTCGTCACGTATCTGGACGTGGACCGAATGGCAGGCATCTACACCGCCAACCACATGGAGGATGCCCGCGCGCTCTTCCTGTTCCGCAGCAAGCCGCTCGATGTTCACCACCGGGATGTGCCCCGCCAGAAGGACTTACTGCGACAGGGCTTCCACCGCCTGCACCCGAACGTCAACCGCTTGCTGGCGCATGCCGAGAACACCCCGGCATTCCACTTCGACTCGATCACCCAACTCCGCCTGGAATCGTGGTCCCAAGGCAGAGTCACTCTCGTCGGCGACGCGGGCTACTGCCCAGGCCCAGCCATCGGTGGCAGCACAAGCCTCGCCGTCATCGGCGCCTACGTCCTCGCGGGAGAACTGGCCGCGGCGGGGGGTGACTACGAACGCGGATTCGCCGCGTACGAAAGGGAAATGGCTGACTTCGTCCGACGCAGTAGAGAATTCGCCCTCATGGCAGCCAAAACGCTGATCCCCAGCAGCCCCTTAGGCGTGTGGGCGCTGGCCAACGGCGCCCGCCTGATCTCGGCCCTGCCCCAGTCCGTCAGCCGATCCCTGGCCAAACTCAACCCCTCCGGCCCCCGCATGCACGACTCCTTCCAGGTCAAGAACTACGAGACAGACAAGTCCACCGTCCCGCCGCGATAACACCCTGCGTTTTGCTACAGCCAGGGTGATCCGAGGCCTGAGTTGCTTTCCCCTGCATCCTGGATGCGGAGTCTGCGGTCGAGAGTCCGTTCCTCCCTGACAGGACTGGGTTCGCCGACCTGTCCGCGCGGATCGTCCAGGCGTATGGGCCGTGCCCACGTAACACGTCGACCTTGTCGGAACTGGTGGTTCCCAGACGAGGCCACCTCGCCGCGTCGCGGTGGGCTGGCCGTTGTTTGCGATTGTGGTCGCGAGCGCCCGCTTCGCGGCAGATGAGGATGTTTGACTGTGGTCGGAATCAGCGGGTGCCAACTGCGTCCGCTGGATCGCCACGACATGATTCAATTCCGGTTGGATTTGCCCCAGCCCCGCAGCTGGTCGGTCGAGGTGACAATATGCCGCCGGGGTCGCTTCCGTCACGGCCCCGGTGTTCGGCCACTCACTCGGCCCGGTTGGGTCGATCGGGTGCGCCGCTGATCAGCAGCTGGGCGGTGTGGGCGATGTGGTCGCGCAGCAGTTCCTGCGCGTGGTCAGCGTCGCGCGCGAGAACGGCGTCGAGCAACGCTCGATGCTCGGCGGCGACGTCGCGGCCGGGTTCGTTGCCCAAAGACACCGACCACTGCCGGTACAGTTCGGCCTCCTGCCGCAACGACCGCGCCGTGTCGAGCAGCCGCTGGTTTCCGCACCCGGCCAGCAGTGCGTGGTGGAAGGCCGCGTGTGCCTGCGACCACTCGTCGGACAGGCGGTCCGAATCCGCCGGGTCGCGGTAGGGCGTGCGTTCCAGAACGTGGTGCGCGGCAACGGCATCGGCCTCCCAGCGCGTGTCGCCTTCCCGCACCGAGAGCCCCAGTACCAGTGCTTCGATCTCCGCCCGCGCTTGCGTCAGCTCGGCCAGATCCTGATGGGACAGCGGCCGCACCAAGTAGCCCTGACGCGGCCTGGCCACAACCAGCCCTTCGGCGACCAGCCTCGTCAGCGCCTCGCGGGTAGCGCCGACGCTCACCTTGTAGCGGTCGGCCAGGTCCGGGAACTTGAGCCGCCCGCCCGGCGTCAGTCGGCCCGCAAGGATGTCGGCGCGCAACGCCTGGTGGATGCCGTCCGTACGAGTCGCCCCGCCGCTCTTGGTCATGCCACACACCGTAGCACTTTACGAATCCCGCTTGAACTTTCGAAACTTTGGCGTTAGTTTCGAATCCATCCCGCCAAGATCCACCAGCCGCGAGGAGCCATCGATGCCCGCGAACGACCTTCGACGCCCGACCGTTCTCCGTGCCGGGACGGTCCTCACCATGGATTCCGGTCGCACCGTTCTCGAAGGCCACGACGTGCTCGTGGTCGACGGCTGTATCGCCGCCATCGGGGTCGACCTCGTCGTTCCCGACGGTACCGACGAGATCGACGCCCGCGGCGGCATCGTCATGCCCGGGATGGTCGACACCCACCGGCACATGTGGCAGACCACGACCCGCGGATACGGCGCCGACTGGACACTCACGCAGTACTTCGTGTGGTACTACCTGAACTGGGGCACGAAGTTCCGGCCGGAGGACATCCACGCCGGGAATCTCCTCGGCGCGCTGGAGGCGCTCGACGCCGGGGTCACCACCTGCGTGGACTGGTCCCACGGCCTGCAGACGATCGATCACGCCGACGCCGCGGTCGACGCGCTCGCCTCGGTGCCGGGAAAGTTCTTGCTGGCATACGGCAACATCCAGGACGCGCCCGCGAACTGGACCGGCACACCGGAGTTCCGCAAGTTCTTCGATCGTCGGTCCGGGGATCTCGAAGGCTTCCAGATCGCCTTTGATGTCACCGGCGATCCGGGCTTTCCCGAGCAGCCGGCCTTCGAAGTCGCCCGAGAGCTCGACCTGGCGGTGACCACGCACGCCGGGGTCTGGGGCGCGACCGGCGACGACGCCGTCCGCCTGATCCACGAGCACGGCTACGGCGAGGCCAGGACCGTGTACGTGCACGCCTCGACGCTCTCGGCGGACTCCTACGCCCGAATCGCGGCGACCGGCGGATCGGTGTCGGTGTCCACGGAAAGCGAGCAGAGCGCCGGGCAGGGCTATCCCGCGACAGCCGCCCTGCGAGCGCACGGCATCCCGGTGTCGCTGTCGCTGGACAGCTGCGTGCTCTGCAGCGGCGACCTGTTCTCCGCCATGCGCACCACGCTGGGTGCCGCCCGCGCCTACGAGCACCAAGAGGCACACGCGCGCGGTGAAACCGTCACCCACACCTCCCTGCATGCCGACCAGGTCGTCGAGTGGGCCACGCGAGGCGGAGCACGAGCACTCGGGCGGGACAGCGAGATCGGCAGCGTCCAGGTCGGCAAGAAAGCGGACCTCGTGCTCGTCCGCAATGACGACTCACCGGCGATGACGCCGCTGCTGAACCCGCACGGACACGTCGTCCTGCACGCCCAGCGTGCTGATGTCGACACGGTCCTGGTCGACGGCCGGATCGTGAAGCGCGCGGGCCACCTCATCGGTGTCGACCTGGCCGGTGCACGTCGTGCGGTCGAGACGACGGTCGACTACCTGCGCGCCGAACTCGGTGAGCAGGCCTGGCGCGAGGGTATGAACCCGGAGATCCCCGAGACCAAGGTCCTCGACAACCCCTACACCTACACCGACTACCGGTCAGCGGCCACGCACAGCGACCCGATGGCGAAGCGATGAACGTGCAGTGGCGCGTGTTCCCGTCAACGGAAAGGTAAGATCATGAGACTGGCCAATGTGGACGGACGAGCGGTGCTGCTGACCGCCGACGACACCGGAATCGACGTCGACACGGCCTCCGGCGGCAAGTTCGGCCCGGGCCTCGCGTCTGTTTACGAAAACTGGGACGGGTTTCGGGCGTGGGCGGAACAGCCGCCTGCCGGACCCGGCGTCATCTTCACCCGTGCGCGGCTGGGCTCGCCGTCACCGGCCCCGCGGCAGATCGTCGCGATCGGCCTGAACTACGACGCCCACGCCGCCGAGTCCGGTTTCGACGCACCGGGCGGACTTCCCCCGACGTTCACCAAGTTCGTCTCCGCGCTGACCGGCCCCGACGCGGAGGTCGTGCTGCCGGTCGGTGGCGACGTGGACTGGGAGGTGGAACTCGTCGCCGTCATCGGCCGGACCGCCAGCCACATCGCGGAATCCGAGGCGTGGGATCACGTCGCCGGGGTGACGATCGGGCAGGACCTCTCCGAGCGCGTCTCGCAACTGGCCGGTCCCGCCCCGCAGTTCAGCCTGGGAAAGTCATTCCCGAACTTCGCGCCGGTCGGGCCGTGGCTGGTCACGCCGGACGACCTGGCGAACCAGGACGACCTGGCGCTCGGCTGCGCGGTCGACGGCGAGACGGTGCAGGACGGCCGCACCCGTGAGCTGATCTTCCCGGTCGCCAGGCTGGTTTCCGAGCTGTCGCGAACCATCACCTTGTTTCCGGGCGATCTCGTCTTCACCGGGACTCCGGCGGGCGTGGGCATGGGCCGCACGCCGAAACGGTTCTTGCGGCCCGGTGAACAACTCGTCAGCTGGATCGAAGGCATCGGTGAGATGCGCCAGACATTCGTTGCCGCACAGGAGGACTGACATGGGCATGCACCGCCTTACCCGGGTCACGATGGGTGTCCCGAACGTCGCGGAAACCATCGCCTACTACGCCGATTTCGGCCTCACCCACCTCGGCGACGGGGCCTTCAGCACTCGCGAAGGCGGCGAGCAGCTGCGGGTCCGGCACGCCGCATCCCGACGGGTGCTAGAACTCGGGGTGGGGGTCGACGACGTCGACGACGTCGCGCGGACCGCGTCGCGGCTGGGCCGCCTCGGCGTAGCCGGCGGCACGGACGGCACCGCGGTCACCGCGATCGAGCCGGTTTCCGGCTTCACCGTCCGCGTCGAGATCGCGCCGAGGATCGTACAGCAGCCCGTCCCGGCCACCCCCTACAACGGGCCCGGCCGCATCGAGCGGTTCGGCCGCGCGCCCGGAGTGCTGCGCGAGGACCCGATCCAGCCCAGGAAACTCGGGCACTGCGTGGTGGGCACGACCGATCTCGAAGCCACCATGAGGTTCTTCACCGAGGGACTCGGCTTCAAGGTCAGTGACTACATCGGGGACAAAGGCGCCTTCATGCGCTGCTCAGTCGATCACCACAACGTGCTGGCGCTCGCGGCGCCGGTGAACTTCCTGCACCACACGTCCTGGCAGGTCGACGATATCGACGATGTCGGGCGCGGTGCGGCGGCGATGCTGGCGGGCAATCCCGACCGGCATGTCTGGGGCCTCGGCAGGCACCACGCGGGATCCAACTTCTTCTGGTACCTCAAGGATCCGGCGGGGAACTTCAGCGAGTACTACGCCGACATGGACTGCATCCCCGAGGACGAGATCTGGACCCCGGAGGTCTTCGAGGGCGTACAGGGCCTGTTCAGCTGGGGCCCGCCACCGCCACCGTCGTTCCTGGAGCCGGACGACCTCGCCGCGCTGATGACCGGACAGCACGCTCCCTCCCGGTGACCGCGGCCGGGCCGGGAGACTGTCGCTTGTGGACGGTAACAGCCGGCCGTTGAGATGACCTGTCGCCGGAAAATCGAGAAAAGACATGAGGCGCCGGAAATCCCGCGCCTGATCGAAAAGGAGAAGTGGTGTCAGTGGAATTGTACGTCCCCCAGATCCCGGACAACCTGAACATCCGGTTCGTCGAAAACCGCATCGTCATCAATCGCCCGGCACAGGAGGTGTACGACTGGGTGACCACCTGGTCGAACCTGCCGAAGTGGCTGCCGATGGCCATCGGTACCGAGGTGCGGCACGGCACGGAGGGCGTCCCCGCCGAAATGGGCGACGTGCTGCTCGAGACCATCCAGCCGGAGCTGAACGAGAAGCCGAAGCTCTACACCGTGGTGGCGCGGGTCCCCGGCAAGCTGTGGACGGTGGTCGGCAGGGACGTGCTCGACGATGGCTCCCTGGCCCCGGCGATGCACGCGATCGCCACCTTCACCACGTTCGACCTCGGTGACGGGACGACCCTGTTCTGCCGGCTGTTCGAGCGGCTGATCCCGGACACCGAGCCGCCCGGCCCGCACCCGGTCGAAGACCCGGCACGAATCCAGCCCGGCCTGGAACTGATCAAGGCACACGTCGAGGGCACAGCCGGATAACCTCGGCTATTGGTCGGCTTGCGCCTGTCCGTAGTCATGTAACCGGTTGTGTCGTAACCATTCTCGCGGCCGCAGCTCGACGCCAACCCGGTGACCGATGACGATCACCGGGACGACAAGCTCGTGTTCCTGCTTGATCATCCGGTTCCCATGGTCTCCTTGACCTTCGGCCTGCCCGACCCGGCTGACATCCCCCGGTCGCAGGCCGCCGGCTCCAGGGTTCTCGCGACCGTCACGACCGCGCCAGAGGCAACTACCGCGCAGGGAGACGGGGGGCGACGCGCTCATCGTGCAGGGCCCCAGGGCAGCCGACCTCGGTCCGGCCCGTGCGCTGGCCTTTTTCAGGAGACGAAAGTGACTGATCAATCACACGCAATAGCCGGGTCGCTCACCTCGAATCACCGGCGCGCGGGCCGCCAGGGGCTCGCGCTCGCCGCGCTGGCCGCGGCGCAGTTCATGGTCGTGCTGGATTCGTCGATCGTGAACGTCGCGCTGCCGTCCATCCGCGCCGGTCTCGGCCTCGGTCCGGCCGAGCTGTCCTGGGTGGTGGACGGCTACCTCGTCGCGTTCGGCGGTTTGCTGTTGCTGGGCGGTCGGCTCGCCGACGTGTTCCGTCGCCGCGGGGTGTTCGTCGCGGGTCTCGCCGTGTTCGTGGCGGCATCGGCCGCATGTGCGCTCGCTCCGACCGGGCCGGTCCTGATCGGCGCGCGGCTGGCGCAGGGAGCCGGCGGGGCGGTCATGGCACCGGCGGCGCTGTCCATCGTGATGGCCTTGTTTCCCGACGGCGCCGGGCGCGCCAGGGCGATGGGCATCTGGGGCGGGGTGTCCGGTGCGGGCGGCATCGCGGGTGTCCTGCTCGGCGGCGTGCTGAGCCAGACCCTGGGCTGGCCGTGGATCTTCCTGATCAACGCACCGATGGGACTGCTGGTCGCCGCGGTGGTGCTGTGGACGGTGCGGCCGTTCCCGGCCGCAGGCGGCACGTTCGACATCGGTGGCGCGGCCACCGTCACGCTCGCCATGGCGAGCATCGCCTACGGTCTGGTCAGCGGTGCGCATGCCGGCTGGACGGCCGGTGTCACCCTCGGCGCGCTCGTCCTCGGCGTGGTCGCGTTGGCCGCTTTCCTCTCCGTCGAGCGGCGTGTCGCCCGGCCGCTCGTGCCGCTGCGGGTGCTCACTCGCGCTCCGCTGGTCACGGCCAACGCGATCATGGCACTGCTCGGCGCCGTCAGCGTCGGCATGTTCTACTTCCTGCCCCAGTACCAGCAGATCGTGCTGGGCATGAGCCCGGTGGCGACCAGCGTCACCCAGGTGCCGATCGCGGCGGCGATCACCGCCGGCGGGCTGCTGGCGCCGAGGATCGCCGCGGTCGTGGGCTCCCGCACCGCGCTCACCGGCAGCCTCGTGTCCTTGACCGTCGGGCTCGCGTGGCTGGCACTGGGGCCCGGTCCCGCCTATGCCGCGCTGGTGGGGCCGTTCCTGTTGATCGGCGCGGGAATCGGGGTCGGTCTCGTGTACGTCACCACCCTCGCGGTAGCCGATTCCGCTCCGGGCGAAGCCGGACTCGTCAGCGGCCTGGTCAACACCACGCGCCAGATGGGCGGTGCGCTCGGTCTGGCGACACTGGTCGCCGTCGCCACCGGTCCCGTTCCGCACTTCGCCACCGCCTTCGCCACCGCGGCCGGACTCGCCGGCCTGGCGTTGCTGCTGTCGTGGGCACCAGCCCTGCGCAAGCAATGAAAACCGCTACTGGAAAAGGAGATCATCATGGCGACCAAGCCCTACCTGACCGGGCACTACACCCCCGTCCCGGACGAGACCACCGCGATCGATCTGCCAGTCACCGGCGCACTGCCGCCGGAACTGAACGGCGAATACCTCCGCAACGGCCACAACCCGAAGCCCGGCATCACCCCCAGCCACTGGTTCAAGGGTTCCGGCATGCTGCACGGCGTCGGCCTGGCGAACGGGCGCGCCCAGTGGTACCGCAACCGCTGGGTCAAAACCCCGGCTCTCGACGGTGCACCGCTCGTGCGCGAAGACGGCAGCGTCGATCTCACCGCCAGCGTCGCGGGCACCCACATCATCGAGCACGGCGGCCGGCTCCTCGCGCTCCAAGAGGCCAACCTGCCCTACGAGGTCACGCCCGAACTCGACACTGTCGGCCCGTTCGACTTCCACGGCAAGCTCACCTCGGCGATGACCGCGCACCCGAAACAGGACCCGACAACGGGCGAGTTGCACTTCTTCAGCTATTCGCCGTTTCCGCCGTACCTGACCTACTACGTCGCCTCGCCCGAGGGGCACATCACTCGCAGCCAGGTGGTCGACGGCAGCGGCCCGAGCCTGATGCACGACTTCGCCATCACCGCGACCAAAGCCGTGTTCCTCGACCTGCCAGTCGTTTTCGACTCCGACGAGACCTCGGGCATCCCCTACCGCTGGCATGACGACTACCCGGCCCGCATCGGTGTCCTCGACCGCGTCGGTGCGCCGCACGTGACCTGGATCCCGGTCAGCCAGCGCGCCCTGCTGCACGTCACCAACGCCTACGACACGCCGGACGGCAAGATCGTGCTCGAAGGACCCGCCTACGACCAGGCGTCCTGGGCGACCTCGTGGAAGTGGTGGATCGGCGCGCCCGGCTACCCGACCGCCCCGGTCAGCGGGGCGATCGCGACCCGGTGGCTGCTGGACCCGGCGACCGGGACCGCGACCGAACAGGAACTCGACGACCTGGTGACGGACTTCCCCCGCATCAACGACGACTGCACCGGCCTGCCCTCCGCGATCAGCTACTCGGTCGCCTTCCCTGGAGCGGGGCTCGACGAGTTCGCCATCGTCAAACTGAACACGAACACCGGCGAGCGGCACCTGCACCGGCCGGGGCCCGGCCGGCATGCCGGGGAAGCCGTCTTCGTCCCCGCCGCAGGCGCCACCGGCGAGGACGACGGCTACCTGCTGACGATCGTCAGCGACTTGCGCGCCAACGCATCCCAACTACTCGTCCTCGACGCACACGACCTGAGCACGACCGCCACGGTCGAGCTGCCCCGGCGCGTGCCCAGCGGAATCCACGGCTCATGGATTCCGGACACGCACCTCACGTCGTGATCACCACACCGACGCACCCAGGACCAGCACCGGTGACCGAGACGCCGATCTCGCACCGGGCCGGGCCGGTGCCCGCCCTGACGGCGCCGGTATCCCGCACCGTGCAGGCAACGCCACCCTCGTTAACCCGCCGCACGAACTCCCGCTCCACCGGCTTCGGCGACGCATCCCATCCTCACCAGAACGATCGCCTCCAACAAACCTGGGGTGATCCAGTTTTCGTGACCCCATTTCGAACGGCCGTTCACACTGCTCCAGTTTTGCTCCACCTACTGGGGGTCGCCGTAGGAGCCAGGAAATTTCGGTCTGAGCAGGCTCCTGACCAGGTGATCTTTGGGACTCTGGTGGGAGGTTGCCGGTGGTCGCTCCGATGTTCACGGATGAGGAAGTGGAGGCGCTGCGGCGGTTCCCGGAGATCGGCCGGGAGGGAGCCAACCCGCCCCCTACGATGGCAGCCGAAGCCGCCCCAGCGAACTCTTGTGTCACAACCTGATGACCTTGAGGCGGTTGCCCACATAATCACCGGGTCCCGCACCACTCCTCACCAGCCAGGATCGGCCAAGTGCGGCTGCCCTACCAGGCCTATGGTTCCGCAAGTGGATTCGGGTCGTCCGATGCATCGGCTGCACCGGGACGAATTTCGAACAACCCCGGCTCGATTTCCACCGAGTCGCGCTGAATCTGGTTGGCCCACTCTGGCGGCCATTGTGTGGCCGACGACCAGCGCACACCGTCGAACGATCGTCCGGTCAGGTCCACCCGTCGAAGGTCAAAACCGACGAAATTACAGCGGGCGCGGTCGAGGTCGAACTCGTGGGCGCGGGCCAGGTCACGGTCGCGGGCGATGGCGCGGGCGCGGCCAAGGTCGCGGGCGATAGCGCGGTCGAGGTCACGGTCGAGGTCGTGTGCGCGGGTAAGGGCGACGGCGCGGTCGAGGCGGCGGGCGAGGGTGCTGGCACGGTCCAGGTCGCGATCGAGGTCGCCAGCGAGGTCGCGGGCGAGGGCGAGGATGTCGATGAGAGCGCTGCCCTGAGCGGCGATGCCGGAGCGGATTTGGTATTCGGTGATGTCGTCGGACCATAACCAGGAGTCGGGCTCGTAGCGGGCGCGGACAAGGCGGGCGCGGGTAAGAGCGATGGCGCGGTCGAGGTCGCGGACGCGTGCGCGGGCGCGGCCAAGGTCGCGGGCGATGGCGCGGGCAAGTGCGCGGGCAAGAGCGCGGTCGAGGTCGCTGGCGAGGGTGTTGGCGCGGGCGAGGGTGCTGGCGCGGTCGAGGGTGTGGGTGAGGTCGAGGGCGCGGGTGAGTGGTCTGGCGGCGGCGTTGAGGAATTGCCGCATGTCGGCGCGGGCAATGTTGAGGGCGAACGCCAAAGCGAGTGACACGACAGTTGGATGATCGCGGACGGCGAGCCGGGTCGACGGCTCAAGCGACTCAAGCAGCCTGGCTACGGCACTGCCTTGCAGTTGTGGTCGCGGCAGCCCGGCCGCACCTCCAGGGGCGAGCACCGAAAACGTGACGTCTGATGTTGGGCGGGCACCACTGGCAACCAGAACTTTGGCCAGCCACGACAGAACCGTGCCCCGCCACCACGGTCGATCCCGTAGGGCGGCGACGGCGAGGCGGCCGAGCAGGCCGCTGGCGTGGACTATCGCCGATCACCTCACTGACGGTCCCGGGCTGATTCACATGCAGGGATCGTAACTCCCATTTTACAGTTTGGTTTCCTGTCTGCATTGAGCAGACTCCGCCCCCAGGGGCGCCGCTTTTCTTTTAACACTCCGGCGCCGACCGGCTGGGGTGGGCGTGCCGTCAGGTCCAGCCCACACCCCCGCGGCCGCCCAGGGTTCCGTCAAAGTCGGGCTTTGCGCGCAAAGCAAGCGCAAGACGGCAAGCGCGTGAGCGGCCTTGTACGTAAGCGGCCTTGCGCGCATAGCGCATGGGTGGGGTTCGTGGTTGGTTTCCTCCCGTATGGCCTGGGCGAAGCCATACCATGGCGTGTCGGGAGGTCGGCCTACGCGACTGGCGTGCCCGGCGCGAGGCGGTACCGATCTCCCGGCACGTCGTGGTTTCCTCTGGCAGGTCATACGGGAGGGGACCGACCACGCCCTCTTTTTCCGGGCGCGGGAAGTCACGTGGGCTGAGCCAACCGGGTGGGCAGGCCATGTGTTGGTTTCCCTCTTGGAGGTCTGCCGTCCGGCGAGGACATGCTGTTCGTGCCACGAGCGAACTCGAGTGTCGGGAACAAGCCCGACACGGCGGGCATCACAGGCTTGTCCCTGAGGCGAAGGGATCATCGGCGAATCTCGTTGTCCACAACTCGCTGGTAGCCCGTTGACCAGGGGTTATTGCCGGTAGACTGGAGCAGGGACGCCCCCCGGGTTGGGTGGGGGACTGTCTTATGGGGTGCGGGGAAGAGAAAAGACAAAGATGCCTCGCCGGCGGGCAGGCCTCCAAGAGGGGGACACAAACAGAGCTTCGTTTCTCGCCCCGGTTCGCTCAGCCCACGTGATTTCCTGGGTCTAGTGGGGGCGCGGGGCGCCCCTCCCGTATGACCTGCCAAAGGAAACCACGACGTGCCGGGAGATCGGTACCGCCTGCGCTGTGGGTTGGTTTGCGTAGGCCGACCTCCCGACACGNGGTGTTTGCGTAGGCCGACCTCCCGACACGCCGTGGTATGGCTACGCCCAGGCCATACGGGAGGGACACCCCACGAACCACACCCCTGCGCATTCGCGCGCACACCACACACCTTGCGCTCTTGCGCTCCTACGCGCGACAGCCGTCTTCCAGCCGGAACCCGCGCACACCACCCCAACCACGACCGGCACCCACACGATTGGCCGACCGCCCGACTTTGACGGAACCTTGCCGCGGCCGCCGGGGCGGATCTTCACGAGTTGTTCGGCGGGCAGGCGGAAGGATCATGTCCGGGTAGCGCGGCGGCGCGTTGGCCCGGCTCGTGATCACTTTCCGGTAGACAACGGCCTCCCGTCGTCTGTTGGCGGAGGGTGATTGGAAGGGCCGCGCGGCGGTGGATGCGGCGGTCGTCGAGCGGCGGATGGTGGCGGGTGAGTTGCGGTGTCCGCGATGCGCGGGAGTGCGTACGGGTTGGGGTTATGGGCGTGAGGAGCGTTGGGGGCGGAGCAGGATCGTGCGGTCTGGCTTCGTCCGCGCCGGTCACGATGTTCGGCCTGGGGGTCAGGCATGTGTTGTTGCCGGTGGTGGCATTGCACCGCTGGGTCACCAGTGGGGTCAGAGGCGGACGGCTGGCAACGGCGGGAATCCGATGCTGGCTGGCAACTGTGGTGTTTGCAAGCACCAGATGCCGTCGTTGGACTGATCCACCCGTTGCCCTCGGGGGGCGGATCGGGCAGGCCTGGAGTGGGCCCGGCGCCCAGTCGAGAACTTGTCAGCAACCAGTACTTTGCGGCTCATGATGATGTCGCGTGTTGGTCCGGAGGGGACCAAGTAGTGGCTATTTCGTTGAGAAGCAAGAAGATCCTGAACTTCACCTGGTGTGCGTCCGGAAATGGCTGGCGGCCCGCTCCTGTCCTGTTGGGGCTTGGGAAGTCCGCCCGCCGGGCAGACGCGTGGTCTCGTCCCCGCACGTCACGCGCGGTCCATCCTTTCGCGGATGACCCCAGCCCTGGTCACCCGCGTGGAATCGCGCATCGCGGCCTGATGCTCACCTGTTGTGGTGGATATTCGCCTGAAGGGTCGTTGCGGTTCTTCGGATGAGAGCTTGCAGCTCCGCCTCCTCATCGTCGACGAGCGCTGCCATTGCCGCTGGAAATGCCTGGGACAGGTCCACCAAGACGTCGAGGGTCGCCTCGTCCAGGAGTTCATCGAGGCCCGTGGGTCCGACCTTCGAGCGCGCGCTGGCCAGCCGCGTCGGGTTCACCATGGCCTGGCCGATCTGGCGCAGGTCGGCCAGGGGAAGGCGGGCCTGCGGGTCCCAGGGACGGCTTTGGTCGAAGCGCTGCTCATCGAACTCGTCGATCTTCGTCTTGACGATCGGGCGCTGCTGCGGGGGCAGCGGCGTGTCGGGGCGCAGGACGACTCCCTCGGCCAGGTTGTTCGGCAGCTCGGGCAGGCCGTGCATGTGTGGCACGCGGCTGCGGAATCGGACCGGTAGGGCATCCAGGGCCGATCGGGTGTCCCTGGCCAGCAGCGGTACCACATCAAGATCGGCGTCGGCGGCGATTGCGGCGACGTGCGCATAGGGTTGGAAGATGCCGGGATCGTCCGGGCCGTCGTGGATCAACACGTCGAAAAGGGCGAAGCGGATATCCGGGCTGTACCAGATCCCTGTTTGTACTGCGGCGGTACCCGGGATCGGCGCGACCTTGGGATGGGGATAGCAGCCGCCGTACAGCTCGCCGTAGATCCTTACGGCTGCGCCGCTCCGCGCCAACGCGACCTTCACGGCCTGTTCGAGGTTGCTGCGCAGCAGCTGCCAACCGAAAAACGGCTCGTCGCCGCGCAGCCACGCCTTGCGCTTGCCCACGGACACATCACGACCGTCGAAGGCGATGACGAGTTGGGCACCATGAACCTTCTCCGTCGCCACCCAAGGACCGCCGACACCCGTTCCGCCGAACTGCTGGGCCGTAGGGATTTTGGGGTAGGGTAGGTGCAGTATCACGGTAGTATGACCCGGCCAAGGTCAGAACTTCACGGCGATATCGAGGGCGCAGCGGGCTCCGCTGCGATGCCGACGACCGCCGCGTGGCGATTCGAGACCGAACATCCTCTTTTCGGCAGAGTCGGACGTTGACCATCCTTGATCGAATTGCCAGCACTCGATCAACGGCGGCGGCAGTTGAGTGCGTTGGGCGAACCACCGATCAGCGGCATGAGCGTGCGTCATGCTGAACTGCCGGTTGGCGGGCGGCACACTCAGTAGCTTGATTCGCTGCGCGATGACCGCGAGTGCGTAATGTCCATGCGGAGCGGGTGTCCATGCGGATATAACTACGAGGTGGCCGGAACCCTGGGGTGCTCCCTACGTGCCATCGGCCGATCCGGACAACCCTCGGCCTGCACAACCACGCGGCTTCGTTCGGTGCACCGACGAAGGATTCGTTGTCTCAGCGGGCACTCGAGACACTGTTGTCCTGCATCCGGATGACGCACGGAGTCTGCAGCCGCTGCCGAACGGGGAGAACAGCTACGGATGCTGCGGCCCAACGGAGATTCGGGCCTGAACAGAGCGTGTCCGTGCGGTGCTCCTGTCGCCACTCTCGCGGCTGATTGCGCTACGCAATATGAACTGCATCTCGAACCAGGTCAAGTACACCAAACGTGATCACGCGTCGGCGGTCCAACGCTGGACAAGGACGCCTGATGAGCCGAACACATCCACTGGCGCCTTCTCGCGGCATGAGAGTGCGACGGTGCGCGTGGTGTGGAGGCAGCTCATTCGCACGTGGGGCGCGGAAGTGGCCGGGAGCGGGACACGCTCCCGGCCAGCGATCTGCTACGCGGGCAGGGTGTTGGTCCACTCGGCGTTGATCCTGGCGCCGGCGGGGTTGGCCACCTTGTTCACCGCCCCGTCCATACTGACGAAGACCGACGTCCCGTTCACCCGTCCGGTCGCCGGATCGACGACGAACCGCTCGCCCGTGGGCAGCAACAGGCCATGCCCGCCCGGCACCGTGCCGAGGTTCTTGACACCTGGATAGTTGGCGATCATGCGGAAGGCCGTGGCCCGGACCTCCGGCGTGGCTGGCAGTGTGGACACCAGTGAGATCAACGACTGGAAGCTGGCTTGTTCCCGGTCGCTCGCGGTGAGCTTGCCCGCGCTCGTCCTGGCGTCGCTGCGCTCGAGGGCCTCGGCGATCCAGGCCTTCAACGCGTCCGGGTCCGTCGGCAGGGCACGCAACTGCTCGAGGGTCAGATCGACGGCGACCAGCGAGAACGGGGTGGCTGAATGCGTCGTCATCGGCGTGACCTTGCCTCCCGTCTTCGCTCCCCGCATCCACAACTGACCGTCCGGCTTGATCCAGTACTCATACCCACTCGAAGCAGCAGCGCCGTCCGCCTCGGTCACCTTCACGTGCCAGTAGGTGCCAGACCCCTCGGGGGAACGCTCAGCGGCGGTGGCGGCCGCGAGCAGGATCTCCTGCCCACTGACCGTTTGCACCGGCGGACCGTCGACCGGTGCGGCCGGTATGGCCGCGATTGCCACGGCGGCAGCGGCCGCCGTGAGTCCGGCCCCCGCGATCAGCCATCCGGTCCGCCGCCGGGAGGCCCGGCCACCGCGTATCCGGTTCTGGAGCTGGTGCCGGCTGCGGTCGACCACGTCTTGGGACGGCTCGTCCATGGCCAGTGCGGCGCGCAGCGTCTGCAGGTCATTCATCGAGTGCCTCCGGGGTGAGGATGAGGTTGAGCTTCTTGCGTGCACGGTTGAGCCGGGAACCAACCGTGCCGGAGGAGATACCGAGCGCCGCGGCCACTTCCTCGTACCCGAGCTGGCCGAGCGCCACGAGCAGCAGTACGTCCCGTTCCCCGGCGGACAGCCGCGACAGCGCGTTCGCGAGCTGAGGAAGCAGCCGCCGGGCGGCCACCGACGCGACCACCCTGCTCTCGTGCCCCTCGACCGCTGGTGCGACGCTCACCCGTGCCAGCGCCCGATAGTGGCGAGCCTCCCTGCGGCGGTGCCTGGCCACCAGATTCGTGGCGATGCCGAACAGCCAGACCCGCACCTCACCGCGTTCGGCGTCGAACGTGCCGCGCCGGTCGAACGCGACGAGGAACGTCTCCGCGGCGATGTCCTCCGCAGTCTGCGCGCCCACCCGGCCAGCCACATACCGGTAGATGGCCGCGAAGTAGCGATCGTGCACTTCGGTGAACAGTTCCGGGTCCTGCGGCAACCGGTCGGCCAGGTCGGCATCGGTCACCTGCTCGCCCGTTCCCGCTGTCATATGTCTGCCTCTGACATGTGGATCCTTCCCTTCGACAGTCAGCTTTCACCACCACTTCGCCGCCGCCCGGTTTCTTCTTCCCACCCGGCTGTAACGTGCCGCCCGCTGACCCCGGCACAAACGCAGCGACGAGTAGGCGGCGGTCAGCGAGCGGTTCGGGACGCTCGTTCACGTCCCGAACCGCTCACCACAGCGGCTACTCGCGCCGTGAGTGCCCTGTTTCCGGCAGCCCGCTATTGCCAGCTGCGAGTCAAAGTCCGCCGCACTGCCATGACTCGTAGGAGAGCGAATAGAGCGAGACGCGCACGATCACCAGGGTCGACTGTATCGGCGAGGCTGCACGCCGCATCGCACAGCAAGATTCCGCCGTCCAACGAGCTGCCCAGGCACAAGCCACCACCGGCCCGACCACGACCGGCCTGGGCGACACCACCGTTCCCGCGCGGCACGCAATGTCCACGTTGGACCGAATTGTCGACGAGGTGAGCGCGCCCGCCATCCCGGACGTCGAAGTGGCGGTCGTGGTGGAACGGAACCTCGTGGAAGTCACTGTCCCCACCGGAAAGGCACTCACAACGGCGGAACACGCCTTCCTGACGAGTGTCCGTGCAGCACGGTGATGCAGTCGTCATCACAACCAGGACGACACGCAACGAACCGCAGGCATGCACCTCACAGACCGCCTGCGATCCGCCACTGCGGTCCGGCATCGCGATCTACACCGGCGGCGCGCGATGCACCAGCGCGTTCACCGCGACCAGTGGCTGCGGTAACTACCGCAGCGCCATACCTTTCTGCGCCAGCGCCTCGTCCAGGATGCGTACAGCCTTCGGGCCGACTCCGTGCAGCTCGAGCAGCTCGTGCTGCGTGCGAGTGGCGACCTGAGCCAGAGTGGTCAGGCCGGCTCTGAGCAATGCCTGTGTGGCTGGTCTGCCGATGGCGGCCGGAAGGTCGCTGTCGGCAGGCTTGGTCCCCGCGTCGGTGGCGGCCAGCGACGCCGCCAGCCACTTGGGGGCCCGGCAGTGCCACGCCGCCCGGACCAAGGCGTTGAGATCCTTGCCGTTGATGTCGGCCAACGGCACCTGGAAGCCGATGGGCGTGCCCATCCGCACGAGCCGTTCCCCGGCCGGGTGCGCCGCCACAGCGGCCTCGGCCTCAGCGTCCGGCAGGCGAAGCTGCACGTGCCCGTCCTTGGTCACGGACGCGAATCCATGGCCGCGCACGGAAAACGCGACCATCCCGAAGTGGGTGCCCTCCTCCACTTCCGGCAGGGCGAGCGCAGCCTTGCGCAACTGGGCCACGGTGGTCATGGGGCGATGGTAGACATCTCCATCGCCCCAATCCGTGTGACACTCCCAGCGATCAGAAACCGGCGACCACCGGCACGGTGGGAGCGGGAGTGCTGGTCGGGAAGTCCTCGTCCTCACCGGCACCACCGCGATCGGTCAACGGGATCCGGTCGTACACAGCGGGATCGAGGTTGCGCACCTGCCCGCTGGACACCGCCGACAGGATTCCGTCGAGTCCGATGTTGACCGCTCTGGTCAGCATCTCCCGGTGCCGCTGGCCCAAGGTCTGTGTCTGGCCTCGGACCTCGAACAGCACGGCTCCGGAGCCGTTCAATGTGAACGTGGCAAGCCCGGTGCCCGGCAGGTTGATGTCCTGTGGATAGAGCGTGATGTTGCCGAACGCAGGCCGTTCGTTGGCCGCGCCCTGCAACGCGTTGTAAGCGGCGACATTGAGCTGCTTGTTGTACTTGAGGTCGTACTGGTTACGGTATTTGGCCCATACCGCGCCTTCAGGCGTGGTCGGGTCGGCGATGAACTTGCCCGACAGGCTGAGCGTGACGAATCGATTGGTGCCGGCGACCTTGTAGCAGGCGCCTTGGTGGTGCAGGTCGATGTAGGTGTCGACGTTGCCGAACTCCTGCTTCAGTCCAAGGTAGACATCACGCACGGTCTGTGCCTCCGGCGTGATGAACCAGCCCGGTTTCTCCGACACTCCAGGGAAGTCCTGCGGTCGCGGGCGGTAGGCCAAGTCGGGGTTGTAGTCCCTGTTGACGTCGAAGCCAGGACGAGTGCGGTAGTCGTCGCCCTGCTGCTGGCCGGTGATGTGGTTCCATGCCGGTGGGGCGCCCCGCAGCTGCGGGAATCTGGCCTGTACTTCCTGCCAGGTCATGTCGTTGCCGCGCCGGTCAAGCTCGGCGGCGTCCGGATTCATCTTGGGAATCGCGACGATGGTGAGTTCCCGGCGGATCGTCTGTGCCTTGCGCGACTCGGATGTTGCCAGGAAGTCCAGCAACCTCAGTGTCGCGTCGGTGCCGGTTTTCTCGTTGCCGTGGATCTCGCTGGTGATCAGGATGACTTTGCGGCCGGTGCCGACTCGCGCGGTCTGCAGCAGGCGGCCACGGTTGGATCTGCCCACCTGCGTGACCTGCACCTTGCCGCCGCTCACTCGCTCGATACGGGCAAGCTCGTTGAGCATCTCCTGGTAGTCGGTGAACTCCGTGATCGGATTTTCTCGAGGTACTTCGCTGCACGTCTCGGCGGCGCTGGCCGAGTTGACCGGTGCAACCAGAGTGGGAATCGCGAGCGCGCTGCCCAGCATGATCGCGCTCACCCATAGCGCTGGTCGACGCTGTCCGATGACAAGCATGTCGTCCATTAAACCGACGTTGCCATGTGGGCGATAGCGAAGAAGGTAGGCCGTGGAGGCGTTGTGAATGTTCGGTGGGAATTGTCGTGCTGACAACGGCCGGACTGTCCTGGCGGCAACACGTTCCGGCGACATGGAAACCGTGGATGTGCTCCCCGTCAGTGCAACTGGCACAGTGCCGACGTTCCACGGCGTCCTCGATCCGCGGCTCGCCCCGGCTATCTCGCCTGCCCGACCGCCTCATCGCGCTGCGCAAATCCGCTTGAAGGTGGCGGATGAGCAGGCCGCTGACCAAGTGGTCCGCCAAGTAGGTCCGGGCTGATTCGACGCACCGGGTCGCGGCACCTGCGCGAAGGGGCCTCGGTCACAGGTCGGCGATGAGCTTCAGGACGAGGTCTGCAGTGTCGTGCATGACGTTGTGTGGGGTGTCCCAGGTATGCACAGTGAACTGTTCGTCGGCGCGTGCTTTCGCCGTCATCGCCGCGAGCGGGGATTCGCCAGGCCAGCCTGTCGCTTCGACATAGTGCTTGACGGGTACGCCGCGCCATGCCCCCGTGAGTTTCGATGCTTGCATCAGTGTGGCCAGCGGGTGCGGACGCGCACGCTTGTCGAAAAACGGCAAGGGGTCGACGAAAGCTCCGGTGCGGGCTGACGCGTCGACGTACCAGGCGTGCTCCTCGTCGTTGGTCATCGACCAGCTGGAATCCCCGTTTTCGGGGATCAGGGCGTCCAGATAGACCAGTGCTCGGATTCGGTCGCATTCGGCGTCCGCGACACCGCTGATGATGCTTCCGCCGTAGCTGTGGCCAACGAGGACGGCATCACGCTCGCCGTCCACCTCTGGGGGAACTGCCCGTAGTGCCTGGATGGCCTGGTGCACGTGGTCGTCCAGGGTGATCACCTGTTGTGGCGGGTTCGCGTCCGGATCCAGGCCCATGGGCGTGAGCGCGACGACGGTGTGCCCGGCCTCCTCGAGAGCGGGGACTACGGGGTCGTACCACCAGCCGCCGTGGTTGGCGCCAGGTACAAGCAGATAGGTGGTCACGGATGGATTTCCTTCATGTGAGGCATAGCCAGGGCTGGTAGGGCAAAGCCGAGATATGAAGACCGTCAAGCAGCCGTTGGGGCATGACTCGAGAGCCTGTAGCGACCAGCTGTTGCCGTCAGGATCGCGGAAGTGGACGAATTGGCCCGGTCGACGTCGGTCACCGGAACGGGGATGAGTTCGATCTTCCAGTCCATCGTCGTACCGTAGGACGTGGGTACGACATTCTTCGCTCCGCTGGACAGCCGACAGCATCGATGGACCTGCCGACAGTGGTCGACGAGTGCCCTGCCTGTGCTGGCTCCGGCCGAACCGATTCCTTTCCGGCTTGTCCGGTGTCTGCCCTGTTGTGACCACAACAACGAGGGACCCCAACCGTGCACTGTGGGAGGCGCGGGCACGCGGTGAGCAGATCCCCGTCTGGGAGACGCTTGCAACAGAGCCGGAGGGCGTTGAGACCAAGGCCGTGGACGCGCCGGCCGGACTGTGGCTGCGTCCGCCGGATGCCCCGGTCGGGCCGGTGATCCTGGCGATCCACGGGGGCGGCTTCGTGAGCGGATCGGCAGCCACTCATCGCCGGATGTTCGGCCACCTGGCACGGGCCGCCGGAGTGAGTGTGTTCGCCGTCGAGTACGGCCTCGTGCCCGAGCACGTGTTCCCCAGTCAACTCGACACCGTGATGGCGGCCTACCAATGGCTGCTCGGCAGCGGAGCCGGTCCGGTCGGCGTGGCGGGCGACTCCTGCGGCGCGATGCTGGCGGTCGGCCTCGCCGTACGCGCCCGGGAGGAGAAGCTGGCGATGCCGACGTCGTTGCTGCTGCTGTCGGCATGGACCGACCTCGACGCCGACGGTACCTCCTACGACGCGGGCAGCGACCCGTTCTTCACTCGGGAGATTGTCCGCGGATTGGCGACTGGCTACCTGGCCGGGGCCGACTCGCATGACCCGCTGGCGGCGCCACTGCACGCCGATCCGCGTGGGCTGCCGCCGACGTATCTTCAGGTCGGCGCGGAGGAGGCGCTGCTGGACGACAGCAGGCGGCTGGCCCGACAGATGCGGGCCGCGGGTATCGAGGTCCGTCTCGACGAGTTCCCGGACCAGGTCCACACGTTCCAGATGGCGGTCGGTCGCACGACCGTGGCCAGTGACGCGATCAGGGAGGCCGGATCGTGGCTGCGGTCGACACTGGTCTCGTGAAGGATTTCGAGCGGGCGGCGGCCCCGCTGCGCGGCGAACTGCTGGCGCACAGCTATCGGATGCTCGGGTCGTGGCATGAGGCCGAGGACGCGGTCCAGGAGACCTACCTGCGTGGCTGGCGCGCCTGGGACAGCTTCGAGGAGCGGTCCTCGGTACGGACGTGGCTGCACCGCATCGTGACCAACGTGTGCCTCAATGCCGCCCGGGATCGTGGCAGGCGCGCCCTGCCATCGGGCATCGGCGTACCTGCCGACGACGTGTACGGGCAACCGGACGTGCTGCCGCCGGAGACGTGGATCGAACCGTTCCCGGGTGACCGCACCGACCTGCGGCTGGCGTTGGTCGCCGCGATGCAGACGCTGCCGCCCGCCCAGCGGGCCGTGCTGCTGCTCCGCGACGTCCTGGCGTTCTCCGCAGCCGAGGTCGCCGAGATGATGGAGATGTCCGTCGCCGCGGTGAAGAGCAGCCTGCAACGTGCCCGCGCCCGGCTGGCCGAGGTCGGTTCCGGTCCCGACGACGTCGTCGAGCCCAGCTCCCCGCAGGCGCGGCGGCTGCTCGACGCGTACGTGACCGCGTTCGAGACGGCGGACGTCGATGCCTTGACGACGGTGCTGCGTGCGGACGCCACGCTGGAGCTGCTGCCGAACCGGGCGTGGTTCGCAGGTAAGGCTGACTGTTCCCGAGTGTTCGCCGCAGCGGTGGGCCGCGCTGGCGACTGGCGGATGGACCGCGTGATCGTCAACGGCCAGCCGGGGGTCGCCGCCCACCTACACGGGCAACCATTCGGTATCGCGGTGCTCGACGTTCGCCGGAACGGCATCGCTGGCGTGATCGTTTTCGGCGATCCTGCGTTCGTCCAACGTGTCACGGCCAGGAATGTCGTTGTCGGTGGGGACTGACTGGGTCATGATCGCGCCGTGGCACTTCACTGGGGTTACTTCCGCCAGCTGTATGAAGGTCTGCACGACCACCATGGCGATATTGACGGGCGGCGGCGGTACCTGAGCGGTCAGCGGCGGACGGCGGCTGACCACCTGGCTGGGTTGGCGCCGCTCCGCAGGCGGGAGCGGATACCCGTCGGCGGGTACACCGGGGACGACGAGCAACTGTGGCGGATCATGAAGCTGTACGCGCTCAGCCGGGTCAGCGACTATCTGATCGAACTGTTCTGCCCGGAGGGGGAACGGCCCGCCGGGTTCGGCGTCACCGGTGGGCGTGCCGTCATCGACAGCAGCGTCACCAGCAGGTCGGGCCCCGACCCCGGCCGGATCGGTTCCCGCATCCTGGAGCCCGCAGGTCTCGCGGTGCACACGGAGTTCTTCACCGCCATCGGGCTGACCCCGTTCGAGCACGCTGACGTGTTCTCTCCGTTCCACCACGAAATCTTCGCTGTGGTGCAGGACCCGTCCGCGACGAGCGTGACCGTGGAGGAGGTGTTGTGGCCCGGCTTCTGGTTCGGTGACCTGCTGTTCAACCGAGCCGGTGTGCGGGTGCGGGCACCGCGATACCTGATCGACGCCACGGTGGCCACGACCTCCACGATGTACTTCACCTCCCGTCGCGAACCGCGGCCGACCGATGATCTGTCACACGGCTGGGGTTCCCACTCACAGTGGCGAACAAGCTTCCACCGGTTCTACGCCGACGAGGACGGTCTACACCTCAACTGGGACGGCGAGGTGGACATCGGCTACGACCCGCCCGGCCGTTCAGCCGACCAACTCGACGACGACGTCCCGCTGGACCAACGCCGAGAACTGTTGCTGCACCGCTGCTTCGTCCGCAGCGACCTACCCTGCGACGAAGACGACCGGTTCCCCTATGGCGACCGGCTCAGCCTCACCACCGCTCAGCGGCCCCTACGCCCGGAGTCGGTCACGCACGCGCCATGGATCCAGTGACGGGCCTGGAAGGCACGCGCTCATCGGCAGAAGAGCGCGTTGCCGCTGATCGAACGGACATAACCGATCAGCGGCATGAGCGGATGGACGGTCACGACCAGTGTGCTGAGTTAGCGGTTCGTCGCCCTTGCATCACAAAGCTTCGACTGTGCCGCTGTCAGTCGACGTCGTAACGCCGGGCTGACGGCAGCGATACCGGGTCACGCAGCTGTCGTCGATGACAACGGTCGTGCGCCACTTGGCGACCGCGGCCGCCTCGCTGTCGTATGTGGATCCACGGGTGCACGTACGAGTGACGGGGTCGATGGGTGGCATGTGCTTGCTCGCATCACACTGCGGAAGTCGTGCCAACCACCGGATGCCGGGTGAGCGCGCTCCTCAAGTGCGTCGTGACGGGGAGGTGTCCAGGTCGGCGCCGCGTCCGCCGCTGACCCCCTGACGGTCGAGGAAGGTGCGGATCGCGTGGGAGTAGCCGGCCGGATCGTCGCGGTGGATCCAGTGTCCGCAGCCGGGGAACTCGACCAGTTCCGTCCCGGGTCTCCTGGCGACCATGTCCGTGGCGAGCCGCGCCGACAGCAGCGGGCTGAGCGTGCCGTGCAGCAGTGTGGCGGGGTGGGTGGAGCCCAGCCAGTCGTCCCACCAGCGGCCCACGTTGCCGTGCTGGGCGGCCATCATGTCGGCGTAGTCGAAGCACATGGTCCACCTGTCGTCCTGTTCGACCACGCTGTCCAGGAAGTAGCCGATGGCGGGCATGTTCATGGCCGCGAAGCTCTCGGCGAGCTCCTGCCGTGTGGCGGCCGGTAGCGGCCACCCGCTGGTGTCCACGACCGGGTGCGGCAGCTCGGTCTCGTCTGTGACCACTGGGGTGTCCTCGAGGACCAGGGCGTGGACGAGGTGTGGGTGCCATGCGGCAAGCTGGAGGGCGTTGACCCCGCCGAGTGAGTGCCCGATGATGAGCGCGGGCGCCAGCGCCAAGCGTTCGATGAACTCGGCGGCGTCGGCGACGAAGTCGGTGCGGGTGAACGTGCCGCCGTGCTCGGAGAGCCCGTGTCCTCGCTGGTCGAGCGCGATGATCCGGTAGTCCGGTGCCAGCCGCTGCGCGAGCTCTCCGAACTGGATCGCGCGGCCGAAGGTCCCGTGCAGCGCGACGACGGGCTGGCCGGGTCCGCCGAAGTCGATCCAGGAGAAGTCGCGGCCACGCATCGTGATGGTCTGCTGTTCGATCACGCCGTCCACTATGGCCGGAGGGGAGTTGGCTGGCCAGCGGTGCGGGTATCCCCGACAGGATCAGGCAGAAGAGCCGCGCCACACCGATGTCGTGACGAGCATCGCTGCGACGACCGCGGCCGTGAGCCCCAGGCCGATCCGCATTCCCGCGGACGTGCCGTGTGCCCCTGCCAGGACCGCGCCGATGCTGGCCGCGGCCAGACTGCTGCCGACCTGCCTGGCCGCGTTGAGCAGGCCGCCTGCCACGCCTGCCCGCTCCGGCCGCACAGCAGCCAGGAGCGTTTCGGTCATCGGCGGCACGACGAGCCCACCGCCGACACCGACCGGGACGAGCCAGGCGACCACCACCCAGTTAGGTACGTCGGGAGCCATGGTCGCGGTCCCGGCCAAGCCACACAGAACGAGGCTCAGCCCGGCGCGTATCGGCCACACGGTGCCGAACCTGGCGGATACCGGAGCGGCGAGCACCGTTGAGACGACCACTAGAACCATCATCGGGACGAACACGAGGCTGATGGCCATGGCGGAATCGCCGCGCTCCCGCAGGAAAACTGTCAACGCGAGCACGATGCTGTTGAACGTGAAGTTGATCGCGAATCCGGTGCCGTAGGCGACTGCGACGGTGGGGTGGGTCAGCATGCCGAGAGGCAGCATCGGGTGGGCGGCCCTGCGCGTGACGAGAACGAACGCGATCGCGGACAGTCCGCACAACGCCGCGGCGATTCCGGCGACCGGATCGGGACCGGTCTCTCCCACGCGGATCACCGTGTAGGTCAACGCGACGAGGGCCACGACGGCGGTGACCTGACCCGGCAGGTCGAAGCGGGCCGGTCGGCGTGCCGACGGGGCGACCCGGCACAGTGCCAGCAGGCCGAGCACACCGAGGGGCAGGTTGACCCAGAACGGCGCCGGCCAGCCCATCGCCGTCGTCAAGCCACCGCCGATCGGTGGACCTGCGACGAGCGCGGCACTGGCACAGGCTGACCAACCGGCGATCGCCCTCGTCCGTGCGGCGCCCTCCGGTACCGACTCACGTAGGAGCGACAGGGTGGCGGGCATCATCACTGCGGCTCCGACCCCTTGTGAGAGGCGGGCCACGACCAGGACGACGAGGTTCGGGGCGGTGGCGCACGCCACCGCGCCGAGCGTGAAGATCGCGAGTCCAGCCGTGACCGCTCGGCTCGCGCCTATCCGATCGGACAGGGCACCCGCCGACAGCAACAGTGCCGCGAACACCAGCGAGTACCCACTCAGGACCCACTGCACCGCGTCGAAGCGCGCGTTCAGCTGATCACCGATGTCAGGCAACGCGACAGTGACCATCGATATGTTGAGTGTGACCAGGAAAACGCCGACGTTCGCGGCCAGTGCCGCCGCGCCCGCGCCGGGTTGCCTCGTACCCGGTGTGGACGCAGCGCGGGCACCGGTCGTAGTACGTCTCATGCATTTATCATGTGCCACACGAACTGCGCCCGGGAACGGCCGCAACTGTCCCTGTCAGAGATACCCGGGAGGAGAGCAGGATGTCGCGCCGTAACGGCAGGGCCCGTGAGCTCGGCGCATTTCTCCGCGAGCGGCGCGCACGGCTTCGACCGGCCGATGTGGACATGGTCGATGAAGGTGGCCGCCGGACACCTGGTCTTCGACGTGAAGAGCTCGCCGCGCTCGCCGGGGTGAGCGTCAGCTACTACATCCGGCTCGAACAGGGACACGCCCGGCATCCCTCAGACAGCGTGCTCAAGGCATTGGCCGACGCGCTGCGGTTGACTCCCGACGAACGAGCCCACCTGCACGCGCTCGCCGTCGTGGATTCCGTGTCGGCCACCCAGCTCGCCGGTACCGAGCAGATCTGGCCTGGTGCCCGTCGGATCCTCGACCTACTCCAACCGCCGTCCGCCGCGTTGGTGATCAGCCGAGTCGGCGATGCGCTGGGCTGGAACGCCGCCGCTGCGGCGCTGTTCCCCGCCCGCTTCCCACCAGCGGACGGCGCCGACGAGCGGACGTCCAACCACGTCCGCTACGTGTTCGAGAGTCCCGCCGCGAAACGGCTGTTCGTGAACTGGGGGGACGTCGCGAGTGACGTCGTGGCCCATCTGCGTGCCGCGGCCGGGCACCACCTCAACGATCCGGCGCTGCGCAGGCTGGTCGTCGAACTGTCCGCCACCAGCACGGAGTTCGCCACCCGGTGGGCACGACGAGACGTAGCGACCCGTATGGCCGGCCGGCGGCGGTTCGATCACCCGGTCGTGGGCAGGTTCACCGTCGACTTCCAGGTGCTCGGTGTCGGCGGTGCGCCCAACCAGTGGCTAATCGTCTACAGCGCCGAACCCGGCAGTCCCGACCTCGCCGCCATGCTGGAACTGGTCTCCGCACGTGCCAGTGACTACCGCGGTTGAACGCTCATCGGCATGTGAGTACGGATTCCCACGCTGGTGGCAGTATTCGATCGTGACCGAGCTTCCACCCCACGTCGAGGATCGCTACCGGCGACTGGCTGAGCAGCGGCGCTGGCCACCGGAGACGGAAACCGCGTTTCGAGCGAGCGTCGACTGGTATCGCGCACTGGAAGACGACCCCGGCCCGCGTTGCTACTACGAGTATGTCGACGACGAGGGTTTGTTGGACAAGGGCGCTCGCTGGCTATGGGAGGCCGTCATCCTGGACGGTGAGGTCGTTGCCACCAAACAGATCGAGGTTCCCTCGACGGGTCTCTCCCGTCGCTACTGGTGGCAGCATATGGAAGACGACATCGGCATGCTGACCGACCAGGCACTCGACATCGACCAACCAGGTATTGCTTCCACAACCCAGTCCTCTTTCTACGAACTCTGGGACAGCGCCAACACTTGATGCCAAGCCCTCCGCGTGAACTCCTGATCTCGTCCGCACCTCGGCAGGACAGTGCGTCAGGTGTCAGGTTGCGGATGCCATGTACGCCGCCAGGATGTAGTTGGGGTGTCGGTCGAGGTTCTTGCGGGCCCGGTCGTAGCGCATGGTCGTGCGTGGTCGGCATGCCGGGCCGCGATCTGAACGTCTCGCAGGTCGACGCCCGCGTCGAGCATCGTGGTCACGAAGGTGTGGCGCAGCATGTGCGGATGCATCCGCGGTAGCCGTACCACCGACACCTCGGCCAGTCTGCGTAGCCGTCGGGTCGCACAGTGCCGGTCCATGCGCACGCCTCGCCGGTTGAGCAGGAGTGGACCATGGGCGCGTTCGCCGACGGTCCGGTCGATCGCCCGCCCGACCGCTGGCGGCAACGGCACCAGCACGACCTTGCCGCCCTTGCCCACCACGCGAAGAACGCGGTGTCCGTGTTCCTCACCGACGTCGCTGAGGTCCGCGGAGCAGGCTTCGAACACGCGCAATCCCAGCAGACCGAGCATCGCCACCAACGCGAAATCGAACTGGTTGGCCGATTCCCGCGCGGCGGTCAACAGCGCCTCGAACTGCAGATGCGACAGGCCGAGTGTCGGCGATTCGCTGGGCACCACCGGGCGCCGCACATATTCGGCCGGCGAGTGCTCGAGCACCGTGTCGATAACGCACGTGCGGTAGAAGCCGGTGACCACAGACATCCTGCGCGACACCGTCGAAGGCTTGAACCGCTGGACTTCCTGCATCCACCGCACGTACAGCTCGATCTGTGCTCGCCCTGCTGCCAGCGGCGCAAGTTCGCGCTGTTGGCGCAGGCGAAGAAGATCCGCAGGTCCGACTCGGTATGCGTTCGCGAGACGCCGGTGTAGCGGCCGAGGTAGGCCAGGGCCGCCAGGCGCAACACCGTGTCGTTCAAATGTGAGGGCTTCATGACCTCTCAGGCTGAGCATGGACGCGCCGAACACCAACCAGACAGGAAAGGAGACCGTGCCTTGCGCGCCCCACCGGCCGTCTGGTTTGTTGGCATGACGGATGCGGACCGGCTGCAGGAGATGATCGACGAGCTCTGGCGGATGCGGGAGCAGCGCGAGCCCAAGTCGAGCCCAAACCCGAGGCTCCTGCAGTGCTCGAACGCAGTAAGCGCCTTTGCGATGGCTCAACAACGACCTAGCCAAGGAGAACCGAGCCTGAACCATTCGAGGTGACGGGTTCAGTCACACCGCCATCGCGGCATGAGCGGACACATGTGCACGGCATGATGGCCGGATGAACGATCTGTCAGACCCGTGGGAGTATGACGGCCGCTACTACCTCGTCACCGAGTTCAGCGATGTTTCGAGGCGAGACGGTCTTGGCTTGGAGCTGGAAGACGTAGCACCTACTCCTGGAAGGGGTAACGTCCTCGAGGCATTCCGGGACGACACCGCAGGCACCATCACGATTGCGGCATTCACCGACCAGCCATTACCCCTCGCGTTGGTTCATCGATTCGTCACCGAAGCTGCCCGGGAACTCGCACCTGATGCCTGATCGCATGTGAGCGCGTTGTAGCGCACGGTCAGCGGCAGAGAAGGATGTTTGACGGGGAGCGAACAATCACGCCGTGGCTGGGTCCGCGCCATGGTTTGTTCTGTGTGGTCGCCTCGGTTCGCTGGGCCACTACTGCCTTCGCGTCGTGGCCGCTGTTTCTGGTTGCGGCCCCGGCCACGATCGCCGGGACGCTCGTCCGCGCCGCCCGTCTACACTGGAACGGAGTTGCACGTGGTGTCGCACTCCTCGAAACTGGCCCAGCTGTTGCCCCCATACGCGGCCCGGCCGCCAGGGACGTGTCGGCACGTAAAGGTTGACACATCGTAAAAGACGTGGTTGTGGTGCTCCTTCGTCACCGGCCCAGTCCTCAGAGGTTCCAGACAGCGTAGGTCGAACGGGCGAGGCCCCATGGGCCGGGACTGGCTGGTCGACGAGATCGCCGCAGCGGCCCTTGAGGAGGGTTCACCCTGGTCGGCGGCAGCAGCGGCCGGTCCGGCCAGGAAACACGCGGCCACGATGATCGACCCGGAGATCACGATCCGACGCATCACACATTCCTTTCGCGTGGCCTGCGCCAGCTCGTGTGACTGCTCTGATCCTTCCGGAGTGGCCAGGCCCTGTTGTTTGTGTGAACGCTGTCCAGCGTGCGCGGTCACCGGGGCTGCGACAGTGCCAGCAGGTAACTGTCCCGGTTCGGGTGACACCCGCCGGAGGCGCTGCCCAGGTCAGGGGATGGTGATCACACGGGAACAGCGATCACCATCCCCCGCTGCCGGTTTCGACCTTACTTCGCGGTGGGGCACCGGCCCTGATCGAGTGCTGGTCCACGGTTACCGTGCGGCCCTTTACTGACTGTCGCACTCGGCATCGACGACTCCGAGGAGGCCGGTACCGATGAGACCCGTACCGAGACCGATACCGCCGAGACCGAGACCCATACCGACGGTGATGGGACCGGCATTGGCATTGACGGTGCAGTCGGTCTGCGCGGACGCGGTTCCCGCGCCCAGCGCCAGTGCGGTGGCGGCGACAAGCGTCGCCACCGCCACTGTGATGATGTTGCGCATCGTGTCCTCCTCTGTGGTGTACGCATACGGACGCTTGTGCCGTCGACCAACCGGGTGTTGTCGTTAGACTGTTTGCGCTAATTGTGATAGTGAGTGGTGATCACTCGTGACCTGCGCGCACGCAGACCATCGCCTACGCGCTCCACGACATGCCGGTCGGGCAACTGGCCTGGAACCAGGGGAGTGGTTCGTCGACGACGACCCCACGCAGACGAAACAAGCCCCCGTCGATCAGGATGCGGATCCTGACCAACATCACGGATCTTCTGGCTGACCAGGACCACGGGTTCGGCGGCACCCGGCTCGCCGACCTCGTCACCTGAACGATCGGCAGGAGCCACCATGTTGACCCGAATGGCAGCAAATGCCCAGTACGGCCCGACAGCGCCCCGATATCGCTCCGGTTCTCAGCAGCAGACTGCACCGCTCTGAGAAACGTGCGCTCGTCGGCAATAGCGCATGACGAACGCAACGCCCGACTCGTCGTTCGCTCTGCGGCATGACCGGACGTCCTGCGTCACGCTGGTGGACGGCGGCCTGGGGCGGACAGACCTGAGTCGTACAGGCAGTGCCCGGCCCCGCCGGAACGCGTCCGCCGGGGGCGTACGCGTCCGGCCCGACCTGGCGCAGGGATCGAGTTCGCACCGCCCATCTAGGGTGACCGCATGTCGCTGGTGGGAAGGGACGTCGAGCAGGCGCGGGTTCAGCGCCTGCTGGCGGATGCGCGCGACGAACGCAGCGGGGCGCTGGGGCTGCGGGGCGCACCGGGGATCGGGAAATCGGTCCTTCTCGACCACGCTGTGTCGATCGCCGAAGCCGAAGGCATGCAGGTGGTCCGCGGGGCCGGGATCGAGTCCGACTCCGAGCTGGCGTACGGCGGCTTGCACCAACTCTTGTTTCCACACTTGGATCGGCTGGACGCCCTGCCCACTCCCCAGGCGACGGCGCTGCGTTGCGCTTTCGGCCTGGCCGAGGGAGATGAAGCCAACCGGTTCCTGATCTCCGCAGGCACCCTGTCGTTGCTCGCCGATCTGGCCGAGGACTCCCCGCTGCTGTGTGTGGTCGATGACCTGCAATGGCTCGACCAGGGTTCCGTGGAGGCGCTGTTGTTCGCGGTTCGGCGCTTTGTGGCCGACCCGATCGCGGTGCTGTTTGCGGTGCGCGAGACGTCGGTGCCGTTCGTGGTCGCGGGCGTCGAGGTCGTGGATCTGTCCGGCCTCGCCGCGCCCGATGCCGCCCGGCTGCTCGACGACCACGCGCCGGAACTCGCCGAACGGGTGCGGACCAGGGTTCTCGCGGAGTCTGGCGGCAATCCCCTGGCGATCATCGAGCTCGGGTTGTCGCGGCTCGCGGCCCGCGATGTCGACGAGTCCGACCCGGCCGAGCAGGTCGGCCCGCTGCCGGTGACCCGCCGCGTGCAGGAGGCGTTCCGCCACCAGATCGTGGAGCTTCCCGACTCCACCCAACGCGCGCTTCTGGTGGCGGCAGCCGACACGGCGGCGCCCCTTGCGACGATCCTGCACGTGATCGAATCCCTCGGTGGCGCCGCCGGTGACCTGGCGCCCGCCGAACGTGACCGGCTGGTCCGGATCGACAGCCGGATCACGTTCCGCCACCCCCTGGTACGGGCAGCTGCCTACCAGGACGCGCTGCTGCACCGGCGGATCGAGGTACATCGCGCGTACGCCGAGGCGCTGCGCGCGGATGCCGATGCCGACCGTCGGGCCTGGCACCTCGCTGCTGCCACCACCAAACCCGACGAGGCGGTGGCCGCCGAACTCGAAGGCGTGGCCGAGCGGGCCTGGCACCGAGGCGGCGCGATGGCGGTGTGCGCTGCCTACGAACGCGCCGGTCGACTCAGTGCCGACCGGGAGCTGAAGGCTCGGCGTATCGTCCGGGCCAGCCAGGCCGCGTTCGACGCGGGCAAGGCCGACCGCGCCGCCCGGCTGGCGGCCGAAGCGCTCGCGCTCACCGCCGACATCGGCGTCCGGGCCGATGCCATCTACACCCGTGGCGCCGTGGAGTACGAACGCACCTCGCCGCGGGCCGACGCGGAGCTGACGCTCGAGGCCGCCGCGTTGGTGCGCGACACCGATCCGGAGCGCGCCGCGCTCACGCTCTACGAGGCCGCGCACGCCGCCCGGCACGGAGCGGCGCACGACCTGCTGCAGCGTGCGGCGGATCTGATGCGCGGGTTCACCCCGCCGGAGCACTGGGCGCCGGTTGTCGCCGCCCTTCTCGGGTGGGCGGAGCTCTTCGCCGGACGCCCGGAGCTGGCCGTCGGCCCGATGCGTGATCTCCACACCGCCACACCCAGCGGTGGGAACGACCTGATGCATCGCATCACGGCCGGATTCGGCGGGCTCATGATCGCGGACGACGACAGCGTCATCGCCGGGACCGAGGACATGCTGGCCGAGGTGCGGGCCACCGGGGCGTTGGGGTGGGTCCCGTACACCCTGAACGTGCTCGCCGTGGCGCGGCTGTTGCGCGGTGAGTTCGCGGACGCCCGCGCGTGTGTGGCGGAAGGCGTATCCGTGAGCGCCGAACTCGGGAACACGACCGAGCGCCTGGCACACCGGTCGGTGGAGGTGTGGTTGCACGCCGTGTCGGGTGACGAGCCACGCTGCCGAGCTCTGGCCGAGGAGGTGCTCCCGCGAGCCCGAGCCCGGCACCGGGTCAATGCCGAGATCGCGGACTGGGGTCTCGGCATGCTCGACCTTTCCGCCCGGCGGTTCGGGGAAGCATTCGACCGGCTCGAGAGAGTGTCCAGGGGACCGGCAAGCCGGGATCTCCTGGTCCGGGCGGTGCCGGATCTGGTGGAGGCTGCCGTGCGCGGCGGCAAGCCGGATCGCGCCCACGGGCCACTGGCAGCGTTCCGGCACTGGGCTGAGCACGTCGACCGCCCGGTCGCCACCGGGCTTGTACTGCGCTGCCGGGCCTTGCTGGCCGATGACGGCGACGCCGACGCGCTGTACGCCGAGGCGCTGCGGCTCCAGGAGCGGCACGGCGGCCCCTATGAGCGCGCCCGCACCCAGCTGGTCTACGGCGAGTGGCTGCGGCGCCAGCGCCGCCGTACCGAGGCCCGCGCCCATCTCGCGGCGGCGGTGTCCGCGTTCGAGCGCCTCGGCGCGCAGCTCTGGGCCGAGCGTGCGCGCGGCGAGCTGGCCGCCTTCGGCGAGCGGGGCGACGAGCCTCGGCACAGCGGCCCGCTCACCCTGTTGACCCCGCAGGAGCTGCAGGTCGTACGGCTGGCCGCCACCGGTCACACCAACAAGGAGATCGCCGCACAACTCTTCCTCAGCCCACGGACCGTCGGCCACCACCTCTACAAGGCGTACCCGAAACTCGGCGTCACCGGACGCGCCGAGCTGGCCCACCTCGTCTGACGGCCGACGCCGGTCGTCGGCTTCCCGGACACCAGTCACGATGACTGATACGTCAGCGGTGAGCTCCGCCTAGCGTTTCCGGCATCCAGACAGCGGCCGTCGGCCGTACGACGAGGAGACGACAATGACGAAGTACTTCCTGAGCCTCCCGCACGACTCCGCCGAGGAGCCGACGATGGAGAGCATGGACCCCGCGGAGCTGCAGGAGATCATGGCTGCGGTCGATGCGTTCAACACCGCCGTTCAGGAAGCGGGCGCGTTCGTGACCGCTGGAGGCCTGCAGCCACCGTCGACTGCGACCACGGTGGACTACTCCGGTGACAGCCCCGTACTCACACCAGGCCCGTTTGTCGAGGCCGAGGAGTACCTCGGCGGCTTCTGGATCATCGAGGCCGAAAACGACGACGTCGCGATCGAATGGGCCAAGCAGGCCTCGCGTGCGCTGCGAAGCAAGGTCGAGGTCCGCGCACTGCAGGAAGCACCGCAGGAATGAACGGCAAGTCGTCGCAGCCTTGAGTGTTGGCGCGGATTCAGTATGTGCACCCGCGCCAACACATCGGATTTCCTACCGGAGGACCTGCCCGGAGCAGGCAACGGATGTTCAGCGACTCCGACGTCGACAAGATCCGGCTCGAACCGAGCCGTTCACGCCAGGTCGATGACGACCACCACGGTCTCATTCGGGTCCGCCTGGTAGGTCGCCAGCGTCCCGGGCGGTACGACCAGAATCCGCTGTCCGCCCCGCCGCATCCCGAGCAGGCCGGGATACTGGTCCCAGAGGTTCCGGCTCCCGACGCTGACCTGCCCTCGGTGCGGCTGCCCGGAATCGTAGGTACTCTGCACGACCCGCCGGTCCGACCAGGTGATCAGCGTGTAGTTGAAGGTCACGTCCTCGTTCTGCAGCGGTATCGTTCCCGTGCCCTGCCGCACGTCCTGATGGACCACCTGGGCAGGCGGCGCGCAGTGGTCAGGGATGACGACTCCGGGCTTCCCGTCACCGCCCTCGATCGTGATGTCGTCGACCGTGCACGGCGCACCGGACGTTCTGCTGGTCGACAACGTCGTGCTGGTCGAACCAGTCGTACCGGTGGGCGGGGACGCGCCGGTGACACCGGACGACTGGGCAGGCAAGGTCATGACCAGCGTGGTCACCACACCAGCGGCCACCAGCAACGCGGCGATCGATCCGGCGGTCAGCACGCGCCTGCGCCGTGAGCCGCCGGGACCAGCCAACAACCGTGTTCTGTCCACCGACTGTTGCCATGCCTCGGTCAGCAATGCGGTCGCGGCCTCATCTGGCCGCTGCGTCACAGTCGTCGCGTCACCACCGGCAACCGCGGCGACCAATTGCGACGGTGTCGGCCGCTTGTCCGGATCCTTGTCCAGCGCGGCCATCAGTACGGGCTTGAGTTCGTCCGCCACACCGTCCAAGTCGGGCTCGCCGTGCATGATCCGGAGCATGAGGGCCTGCGCCATACCAGTGCCGAACACGGCCCGGCCGGTCGCGGCGTAGGCGACGGTCACCGCCCAGCTGAACACGTCGGCAGGTGGCCCGGGTCGGCCGGTGATCTGCTCCGGTGCCATGAACGCCGGGGAGCCGATCACGACACCCGTCTCCGTCACCGACGTCATGTCGGCGAGCCACGCGATCCCGAAGTCGATCACCTTCGGCCCCTGCGGCGACAGCAACACGTTGGCGGGCTTCAGATCCCGGTGCACAATGCCGCCACGGTGGATGGCCGCCAGCGCGGCTGCCAGACCGGCGGCCAGCACTCGGACCATGTCGGGCGGCAGCGGCCCGGACTCGGCGACCCGCGCGGCCAGCGACGGTCCGTCCACGTATTCCAGCACCAGATAGGGATCCGGCGCGTTCACGTCCACCGCGAGAACCCGCGCGGTGAAGGCACCGTCGACACGGGTCAGTACGGCGGCCTCACGCCGAAACCGTGCACGAAACGCGTGGTCCTCGGCATACTCCCGGCGCAGGATTTTGATCGCGACCGGCCCGTCCGGGCTGTGCGCCAGGTACACCACGCCCATGCCGCCCGCGCCGATCCGTCCCTGGACACGATAGCCGCCGATCGTGGCTGGATCGTCAGCACGCAGCGGACCAACTCCCATGTCCGGCAACCCTAGTCGTCGTCAGGACACGCGCTGAACGCCCTGCGGTCACGCCGGACCGCGGTCAGCGCACTACCTCGGCGATGCCGAGCATGTTGCCCTCGCTGTCGCGGAACCAGGCGGCCCGTTCGCCGCGCCCCTTGCTCGGATAGTTGCCCTCGATGTCCACGATCCCGTTCACGGCGCCGTCGTACTGCTCGAACACCACGCCGCGGGCGCGCAGGTCAGCGACCGCCGCCTCGATGTCGTCGACGTAGAAGCCCATCTGCGTGAACGAGCCGTCCGACGCGCCAGCCGAGGCGAACAGGCAGAAGACGCCTGTTGCGCCCTCGTATCGCAGGCCGCCGTCACGTTCCTCGGCCGGTTCGAGACCAAGCTTCTCGGCGTACCAGCGGCGGGCTCGGGCAAGATCCTGCGTGGGGATTCGACCTTCGATCCGCGCGTTCTTCAGCATCCTCGCATGTTAACCAGATTGGACACACAGACCGGGTGAGTGAGCGTCAACCTGAGACGGTCCGCAAGAAGTCCAGTACGCATAGCCTGCCCGACGGCGCGCAGTACTGGTGGTGTGCCGTGCTGTATTCGTCCAGATCCTGCGTGACACCGTGGGCTATCTTCATTCACGATCGATGGGAGTTGGCGGAGTGGCGCGTCTTCATGTCGGCTGTGCGATGTGGACCCACAAGGCGTGGGCTGGGCGGTTCCTGCCGCAGTCGCTGCCGGCCAACCAGCGTCTGCGTGCCTATGCCGGTTGGTGCAACGCGGTCGAGGGCAACACCACCTTCTACGCGATCCCCGCCCGGACCACCGTCGCGACGTGGGCGCAGCAGACCGGCCCCGGCTTCCGGTTCGTGGTCAAGTTGCCCAAGGTTGTCACGCATGAGCGCCGGTTGGTCGGTGTCGAGACCGAGATGCGGGCGTTCCTCGACGCGATCGAGCCCCTCGGCGAACGGGCGGTTTTGTGGACCCAGTTGCCCGGCTCGTTCGGACCGTCGGACGTCGATGCCCTCGGCCGTTTCCTGCGCAGGCTCCCCGCCGACCGACGGCGTGCCGTGGAGGTGCGTCACCCTGGGTTCTTCACCGACACCGGCTGCGCATCCCTGCTGGAGGCAACGCTCGCCGACGCGAACGCCGAATGGCTGCCTTTCGACACCACGGCCTTCTTCCAGAGCCCGCCCATCAGCGAGGCCGAACAGGACGCCTGGGCCAAGAAACCGCGGCTGCCGCGGCGCACACGGGCACTGACCGACCAACCCGTTGTCCGCTACCTGGGTCGCGACTCGATCGAGAAGACGGTCGAGGGATGGCAGGCCTGGACTGAGGTGGTCGCCGGTTGGCTACGTGAGGGCCGGTCACCGACGGTTTTCCTGCACACCCCCGACAACGACGACGCGCCCGCGCTTGCCCGCCGATTCCACGACGACGTGCGAATGCTCGTGCCCAGCCTCGACCCATTGCCCGAGCCCGAGCCGGTTGGGCCCGCGACCCTGTTCTGAGCGATGTCGCTCCGCCACGACCTCGGGAATTGGCCCACACCTGCCACGACAGCGGCATGGGACATCCATCCTGTTGCGCGAACCGGAATTTCGTGTCCTCTGTGGCAGGCCGATAGCTTCGGATTTATGGAGTGGAGTTTTCAGACGGCCGAAGAGCTCGTTGTCGCGTTGCGTGCCGGTGAGGTGACGTCGGTGGAACTGACCGATGAGGCGATTGCCCGTATCGAGCGCGACGACAAGGTGATCAACGCGATCTGTGTGCCGGATTTCGACCGTGCGCGGGCCGCCGCGCGCGGTGCCGACCAGGCGCGCGCCCGCGGTGAGGTCCGGCCGCTGCTCGGTGTTCCGGTGACGGTCAAGGAGTGCTACAACATGGCTGGGCTGCCCACGACCTGGGGCATGCCGCAGTACCGGGACTTTGTGCCCGACGAGGACGCGGTACAGGTGTCGCGGCTCAAGGCCGCGGGCGCGGTGGTGCTGGGTAAGACCAATGTGCCGTTGGGGTTGCAGGATATCCAGAGTTTCAACGAGATCTACGGCACCACCAACAATCCGTGGGATCACGATCGCACGGCGGGCGGATCCTCCGGCGGATCGGCGGCGGCCCTGGCGTGCGGGTTCGGGGCGCTGTCCATCGGTTCCGATCTCGCCGGTTCACTGCGCACCCCCGCACATTTCTGCGGCATCTACGCACACAAGCCGACACTTGGACTGGTGGCGGCCCGTGGCATGGTCGCGCCAACCGCACCGCCATTGCCGGTCGACCTTGACCTCGCCGTCGTGGGTCCGATGGCGCGCACTGCCCGCGATCTCACGCTTCTGCTCGACGTCATGGCGGGACCGGACCCGTTGACGTTCGGCAAGGCGCACCACGTGATGTTGCCGTCCGCGCGCCACGAGCGGTTGTCCGACTTCCGGGTCCTGGTGCTCGACGAGCATCCGTTCATTCCGACTGGGTCCGCTGTGTGGGCGGGCGTGAACCGGGTGGCCGACGCGCTTGTCGACGGCGGCGCCCGCGTCGAACGGTACAGTCCGCTGCTGCCCGATCTGGCCGAGGCCGCGACGCTCTACACGCGGTTGCAGTTCTCGGGCTCTGTTGCGCGTTTTCCGGTCGAGGCGGACGAACAGCTGCGGACGCGCGCCGCTGGACTGAGCGCGGACGATCAGAGTCTGGACGCGGCGCGGTTGCGCGGGATGGTGTTGAGCCACCGTGACTGGCTGGAGGTGAACAACCGTCGTGAGCTCCACCGTCACGGCTGGCGGCAGCTGTTCGCCGAGTTCGATGTCGTGGTGTGTCCGATCACGCCGACTCCCGCGTTCCCGCACGACCACAACCCCGATCCGTTGGAACGCCGGATCGACATCGACGGCGTCGGGTACCCGTACTTCGACCAGCTTGTCTGGGCTGGTCTGGCCACCATGCCCGGCCTGCCCGCCACCGCCATACCAGCGGGCCGGTCCCCCGAGGACCTGCCGGTGGGAGTGCAGCTAATCGGTCCGATGTTCGAGGACCGCACCCCGCTGCGGCTGGCCGAACTGCTCGAGCAGAAGACCGGCGGCTTCCAGGCGCCGCGCTAGTAAAAAGCTTGAAAGCTTATTAGCTAACTGGCATAGTGTCCTCGTGCTCGACGTGGACCTGGTCAAGGCGCTGGCCAACGACAAGCGGCTGATGATCCTGGAGTGGCTGCGCGACCCCGAGCGGCACTTCCCGCCGCAACGCGACGGAGACCTGGTCCGTGACGGGGTCTGTTCGCTGTTCATCGCCGACAAGCTCGGGGTGAGCCAGCCGACCTGCGGCGAGCACATGAAAATCCTCAGCCAGGCTGGTCTCGTCCACGGCAGGAAGATCAAGCAGTGGGTGTTCTACCAGCGTGACGAGGACCGTATCGCGCAGGCCAAGGAGTTGTTGAGCGGTGACTGGTGATCCACAGGTCGACGTCGCGACACGGTATGAACGCCTGGTGGCGGATCTGGACGCGGCCGGAGCGCGGTATCGGCTGATCGACCACGAGCCGGAGGGACGCACTGAACTGGTCAGCGCCCTGCGCGGGCATGATGTCGCGCTGGCAGCCAAATGCCTGGTCGTGATGGTCAAGGTCGGCAAGAAGCAGAGCCGGTACGTGCTGGCGGTGGTGCCCGGTGACGCGCGTGTGGACCTGCAGGCGATCCGGGCGCTTGTGGACGGGACCTATGTGGCCTTTGCGAGCAAGGACAAGGCCGAGGAGTTGGCTGGCAGCGTGAGCGGGACTGTGCTGCCGTTCAGCTACGACCCCCGTCTGGAACTTGTCGTGGACCCGGCGCTGCTCGGGAAGCCGGAGGTGTTCTTCAACGCCGCGCGGCTGGACCGTTCGATCGCGTTGGCCACCGACGACTACGCCCGGCTGGCCGCGCCTCGGATAGCGCCGATCACCGCCACCCCCTGACTGCCCGCCCGTCACCAGCTTGGCCGGGCGTGACGTCCAAGCGCTCCTGCGGCCCGCGGAAACCCGACTGAGAAAAAAACTTCGTCGCCGCTGTCGACGTGAGTGTCCGTCGTTCGACGCGTTCGTGAGAGTGCCGATCACGAAGGAGACAAGACATGGGCAAGGTCACCACAGGCGTCACGACGATGTCGCTCGACGGCTACATCGCCGGTCCCGGGGAAAGCGGCTTCGACCTGCTGTTCCAGTGGTACGGCAGCGGCGACGTCGAGGTCCCGACGGCCAGTCCTGACGTGCCGCCGTTCCGCGTCGGCGCGGCAAGTGCCGCGCTGGTCAAATCGGAGTGGGGGAACACCGGCGCGCTGGTCGTCGGCCGACACCTCTACGACATGACCAACGCCTGGGGCGGGCGCCATCCGATGAACATCACCACGGTCGTGCTCACCCACCGCCGCCCGGACGACCGCCCGGAGGACGACGAGAACTTCGTCTTCGTCACCGACGGCATCGAAGCGGCGGTGGCCAAGGCCAAGGAATTGGCTGGAGACAAGGACGTTGCCGTCAACGGAGGCCAGATGGCCCGCCAATGCCTGGAAGCGGGCCTGCTGGACGAGGTCGGCGTCGCGCTGGTGCCGGTCGTGCTGGGCGGGGGAACGCCACTGTTCGCCGACCTCGGCGCCACACCCGTGCAGTTCGAGGGGCCCGTCAAGGTGGTCGAGGACAACGGAGTCACACACCTGCGCTACCGCGTCAAGAAGTAGCCGCCGACGGCGGGTCGAGTCACGGCAGTTCGACGACGATCTTGCCGCGCACACCACCCTGCTCCAGCGCGCGGTGTGCGACGGCGATGTCGGCCAACGGGAACACCCGGTCGACCTGGGGCCGGATCGCCCCAGACGTGAACAACCGCCCGAGTTCGGCGAGCAGCGGCGCGGTCGGATTGCCGCTGAAGGCACGGATCCAGCGGCGTCGCCGCGTCGCCTGTGCCGCGATGTAGGCCAGCGATCGGGCCGGATGGTCGAGGTCGAACGCGATCGTGACCATCCGCCCGTGCGGCGTGAGCAACCGGCGGAAGGTGGGCAGGTCGGTGCCGACTGTGTCCAGGATGACGTCGAACCGGCCGAGGTGTCACCTTTCCGAGCTGGACAGCGACGTATCCGAGTGCGCAGACATGCTCGGCGCCGCTCTCTAGCCCTAAGGCAGGGTCACGTCGACGCGGAGCCCGCCGCTCTCACCAGGCTTCGCCGCGACACCACCCTGGTGCGCCGCGACAATGGACCGGACGATCGACAACCCGAGACCGGCGCCGTCACGGTGGTTGGTGCGCTCGGCGGCCAACCGTCGAAACGGTTCGAACAGAGAGGCGACGGCCTCAGCCGGGACAGCCTGGCCGGTGTTGTGCACGGAGAGCGCTGGTTGCGCGGCGACCACGATCTCGACCCACCCGCCGGGCTCGTTGTACTTGATCGCGTTGTGCAGCAGGTTGCTGACCATCCGCTCCAGCAACACCGGATCACCGTGCACGGTCCGTTCGATGATGCCTCGCCGCAACGTGACCTGGTGCTTCGCGGCCAGATCGTCGTACGCCTCCATCACTTCAGTGGTGAGCTGGTCGAGCCGGACCGGGACCTTCCCCGGCAGGCCGCGGTCGCTTTCCGCCAGCACCAGCAGCCCCTCGATCAGACGCTCGTTGCGTTCGTTGACCAGCAGCAGCTGCGCACCCAGCCGATTGACCTCCTCGTCGTCCCTGGTCACCATCGCGACCTCGACCAGGGTTCGCTGCACCGCCAACGGCGTGCGCAACTCGTGAGACGCGTTGCTGGCGAACCGCCGCTGTCCCTCGTAGCCGACGACCACGCGGTCGAGCATCTGGTCCACCGCACCGGCCAGGTCACGCAGTTCGTCGCGTGCTCCGCCCCGGCGGATTCGCTGACCGAGGTTCTGCGGCCCCAACTGGCGGACTGTGCCGACCATCGCCTGGATCGGGTGCAGGGAACGGGCCGCCGCGAACCGGAAAACCGCGACGATCAGTCCAATGAGGAGCACAAGGGCGATGGTCGCGACGATCAGGCTGGTGGAGTCGGCGTACGTTCGGCAGTATTCCGAGAGGCACAAGCCGGTGTGGGTGTACACGACGTTGCCGATCCGCCCCGGCGTCAGCATGGACAAGCCGTAGCCGAAGGCGAACATCAACGCGCACGTCACCGTGACGCGCCCCCGCAGTGACAGCGGCCCGCGCGGCAACTTGACCGGAAACCGCCGCAGCGGCCGCGATGAGCCTTCGCTGACTGCCGCCGAGTCACCCGGCGACCGGTGCTCAGGCGCGTCGACGTCATCCGGCTTCGTCATGCGCCGAAACGATAGCCCGCGCCGGGGACGGTGTGGATCACCGGTGGGTTGCCCAGCTTCCGCCGCAGATTCATCACGGTCACCCGGACCGAGTTCGTGAACGGGTCCGCGTTCTCGTCCCATGCCTTCTCCAGCAACTCCTCCGCGCTGACCACCGTGCCCTGTTCCGAACGCATGAGCACGTCCAGCACCGTGAACTCCTTGGGCGACAACGAGAGCGGCTGGCCGTCACGCTCCACGTACCGTTTCGCCGGGTCCAGCCGCAGCCCTTCCCGGTCGCGCACCGGCGGCACCGCGCGATGTGCCCGCCGCGACAGCGCGTGCACTCTCGCGACCAGTTCGGCGAACGCGAACGGCTTCGTCATGTAGTCGTCGGCGCCGAGGCCGAGCCCGTCCACACGGTCCCGAATGGACGCGGCGGCGGTCAGCATGAGTACCCGTGTCTCGCCGTCCCCGGCGACAATCCGGCGGCAGACCTCGTCACCGTGCACTTTGGGTAAGTCTCGGTCGAGGACAACCACATCGTAGCGATGCACGGCGATCCGCTCCATCGCCGCGTCGCCGTCGTAGCAGACGTCGACGGCCATGTGCATGTGTCGAAGGCCCTCAGCGATGGCATCGGCGAGCATCTCCTCGTCCTCGGCCACAAGAACCCGCATGCTACCCCTTCCCCCGTACGCGCAGTCTGTACTGAGGGTGGCATAAATTCCAGATAAAGGTTGCTCTTATCACCCGGCTATGGGCCTTTCCGTACACCTGTCACCATGCGCGTTTCGTTGCTGGCCGGCATCATCGCGGCCGGAGTGTGGTGCGCGTTGATGGCACACACCTACCGCCTGGACCTTGAGGTATATCGTATAGGGGTTCAGGCGTGGCTGGATGGTGGTGACCTGTACGGGCGGCTTCCCGACACGTCCATCGGGCTTAATCTGCCGTTCATCTACCCACCCGTCGCGGCGGCTTTGATGGTTCCGCTGACCGTCATTCCGTTCCCTGTTGCCACCATCATCCTGACGGCGCTGACCATTGTTCTTGTCTCCGTCACGCTGGCCATCACGCTGAAATCCGTGGGGCTGTCTCCGCGTTGGGTGGCGCTGCTGCCTGCGGCGATCCTGCTTGAACCGGTCCGGACCACGATGGCCTACGGCCAGATCAACGTGATCCTGATGGCGCTGGTGGTCGCGGACTGTCTGATTGAGAATCCTCGCTGGCGGCGCGGAGTTCTCGTGGGTATTGCCGCGGCGATCAAGCTGACTCCGTTGGCGTTTCTCCTGTTCTTCCTCATTCGACGGGACCGGCGCGCGGCAGTGACGACCATCACTTCTTTCCTGGGCGCGACGGCTGTCGGATTTGTCGTTTCCTGGAGTTCGTCGGTGACCTTCTGGACCGATGCGATTTTTCACACCGAGGACAAAGTCGGCGTCGGGTACATAGCGAACCAGTCCATCCTCGGTGTCCTGCTCCGCCTGGACGTCGGCAAGGCGTTGTGGCTGGTCCTGGTGGCGGTGGTGCTCGCAGCGGCTGTGTGGGCGATGAGAACCGCAACCGCTCCCATGGCCTTCGGCATCACTGCGCTGGCGATGCTGTTGGTGTCGCCGATTTCCTGGTCGCACCATTGGGTGTGGTGTGTGCCAGTGCTGGTGATTTTCGCCGCACAGGGCCAGAAAGTCCTCGCGGCGGTCGGCGCGGTCCTCTTCGCGGTCGGGCCGCACTGGTGGTTCGAGCAGGTCACCACCCCGACCCTCGCGCAGCAGGTCATCGTCGACCTGTACTTCCTCTTCGCCGTTGCCGCGGTCGCTGTGCTTGCCTACCAGGCAAAGCGTGGGCGTACGGTGGATAGCCTCGAGCCAACCCCGGCTGGTCAGCTCACCGTCGTTCAGGGGGCGTGAAAGCTTTTCCGTACACTGCGCCCATGCGCGTTTCGTTGCTGGTCGGCATCATCGCGGGCGTGGTGTGGTGCGTGTGGACACGGCATACGTACGGGCAGGACCTGGAGGTATACCGGCTGGGCGTCCAGGCGTGGCTCGGCGGTGGCGACCTGTACGGACGGCTTCCCGACACGTCGATGGGGATCAGCCTGCCGTTCATCTATCCGCCGGTTTCGGTGGCTTTGATGCTCCCACTGACGTTTGTCCCGCTTTCTGTTGCCACCATCATCCTGACGACGCTGACCATTGTTCTCGTCTCGGTCACGCTGGCCGTCACCCTGAAGGCAGTCGGCTGGTCGCCTCGCTGGTTGGCCGTGCTACCAGTGGCGATCCTGCTCGAACCCGTCTGGAAGACGGTGAACTACGGCCAGATCAACGTGATCCTGATGGCGCTGGTGGTCGCGGACTGTCTGGTTGAGAATCCTCGCTGGCGGCGCGGAGTTCTCGTGGGTATTGCCGCGGCGATCAAGCTGACTCCGTTGGCGTTTCTCCTGTTCTTCCTCATCCGGCGTGACCGTCGGGCGGCGCTGACGACCGTCATCTCCTTCCTGGGCGCGACGGCTGTCGGCTTCGCCCTGACCTGGAGTTCGTCGGTGACCTTCTGGACCGACGCGATTTTCCACACCGACGAGAAAGTCGCAGTCGGTTTCGTCGCGAACCAGTCGACTCTCGGTGTCCTGCTCCGGCTGGATATCGGCAACGGTGTGTGGCTGGCGCTCGTGGCGGTGCTCCTCGCGCTGGCTGTGTGGGCGATGAGAACTGCAACCGCTCCCATAGCCTTCAGCGTCACAGCGCTCGCGATGCTGTTGGTGTCGCCGATTTCCTGGTCGCACCACTGGGTGTGGTGCGTCCCCATCCTGGTGATTTTCGCCGCGCAGGGCCACCGGATCCTGGCGGCCGTCGGAACGATTCTTTTCCTGCTCGGACCGCAACGGTGGTTCGAGCTGACCTCGCAGCCGACGATCCTCCAGCAGGCCCTGATCGACTCGTACTTCCTCTTCGCCGTGGTGGCGATCGTGGTGCTCGCCTGCGGGACGAAACGGTGGCACGCCCTGGATCGCCCGCCGCGCGCGGCGGATCAGCGTCTCACGGCTGTTCCAGGAACCTGACGATCAACGGCGAGATCTCGTCGAGGTCCTCCTCCAGCGCGAAGTGCCCGGTGTCGAACAGGTGGACCTCGGCGTCCGGCACGTCGTCGCGGTACCGCTCAGCGCCCGCGGCCAGGAAGAACGGGTCGTTGCGGCCCCAGAGCACCAGTGTCCGCGGCTGGTGGTCACGCAGCCAGGCCTGCCACCGCGGGTAGAGCTCGACGTTCGAGTGGTAGTCGAACGCGAGGTCGACCTGGATCTTCGCGCGCCCCGGCCGGTCGAGGAAGTACTGGTCGAGCACCCAGCCGTCGGGGGCGATCGGGCCACGCGCGCCGGTCTCGTACTGGCTGCGGGTGAACTGCTCGGTCAACATGCCGCGCAGCTGCGCCTCGTCGCGACTCCCGATGAACTCCCTGGCCAGCTCGCCGAGGCCGTCCTCGTAGGCGTTGCCGTTCTGCACGATCAGCCCGGTGATCCACTCCGGGTGCCTGGTCGCCAGCCGGAAGCCGACCGGAGCGCCGTAGTCGAAGACGTACAGGGCGAACCGGGACAGCCCGATGGCCTGGACGAACTTCTCGACGACGTCGGCGAGGAAGTCGAACGTGTAGTGGGCCTCGGGCGCATCGCTGTGGCCGAAGCCGGGGTAGTCGGGGGCGACGATGTGGAACCGGTCCTTCAACGCGTCGATCAGGCCCCTGAACTGGTGTGACGCCGACGGGAACCCGTGCAACAGCAGCAGCGTCGGTGCGTCTTTCGGACCGGCTTCCCGGTAGAACACGCGCGTGCCGTCGACCTGCACGGTCTTGTGTTCGGTCTGGTGTTTGACCGTCATCTCACATGCCTCCTTGGCTCAAGTTCACATTAGCCTAATGCGTGAAGGAGGTGATGTAGCATTAGTCATATGGACATGGTGGTGGGCGAGCAGCTGGCGATCGACCTGATCAACACGCGCACGTCCGAAGGTGACCTGACAGCGACCGCGGACTCGTTCGCCCGCTGGCTCAAGGCCGAAGATGGTCGCCTGACCAGGCCCGACGCCCCGGATCTGGACGCCATCCGACAGTTGCGAACGCACGTGGCCGCCGCCGTGGCACAGGCCCGCCAAGGCCTGGAGCCGCCCGCCGACGCGGTGGACGCGCTCAACTCGGCCCTCCGCTCGGCGCCCGCGTACCGCTCGCTCGCCTGGGACGGCCACGCCATGACGACCGCCGTGCACCGCACTGGCGACGAGAACGCCCAACTGCTCGCCGAACTGGCCGAAGCCGCGGCGGAGTTGCTCACCAGTCCGTCGGTGACCGAGATCCGCTCATGCGAAGGCCCGGACTGTCTCCTGATCTTCCTGCCCGCCCACCCGCGCCGCCGCTGGTGCTCACCGAGCCTGTGCGGCAACCGCGTCCGCGTCTCCCGCTACTACCAGCGGCACAAGTCCTAGCTGTCGAGGTTCACGGGACTGAAAGCCGCAGCCGATGCGCCCGGACGACGCACCGCGCCCGGGCTGGTCGGACCGAATTGCCCAGTAACCCTTACGGCGCACCGCCGCGGAAGTCAGAGTGAGGGCCAACTGACTGACTGGGGAGATCGACCGCTACCAGACTCGGGCTCTGTAGAACCCGGCAGTGAACCCTCGCCCCACGCGGGGCGGGGCGAGGGTTCAGCTTCGTTCGGCCACGCTGCGCTCGACGCAGAACTCGTTGCCCTCCGGGTCGTGCATGACCACCCAGCCGGTGCCGTCCGGGTTGCGGTGATCGTCATGGATCGTCGCGCCGATCGTGACCAGGCGGGTGACCTCCTCGTCGCGCGTGCTGTCCGGCCGCAGGCAGATGTGCATCCGGTTCTTGATCGACTTTGATTCCGGGACCTGCTGGAAGAACATGTTCATGCCACCGCCGAGGTCGATCGCCACCTCGGGGTCTCCCGGCTTGTCGTCATCGCCGAGCGGCTTGCCGTACACCTTGCTCCAGAACTGGGCGAGGCCGTACGCGTCCAGCGCGTCCAGTGCGACGTTGTGGATAGACGAAACCATTCGACCATCCAAGTCCAGCCGGGCGGACCCGGCAAACGGATTACCAGCCGGGCAGGTCGTCGACCGGTTTCGTGTTCGCCTCGTGCCGCGCGATCGTGCCGTCCAGTGCCGTCGCCAGGTCGACACCGGTCTGGTCGGCCAGGTTGATCACGGTGAACGCCAGGTCGGCCAAGCGCTGCTCCCAGCCTTCGGTCGGGCGGAACGGGCGGCGCCCGTTCGCCGTGGCGGCAAGCACTTCGTCGGACAAGCGGCCCATTTCCGACAACAGCGTGAGGGTCAGGGACGGCGCGTTCGCGTGCAGGCCGAGTTTGTCAGCGGCCTGGGCAACCTTCTGCTGTACTTCTCGCACGGGCTAGACACTAGTGGTCACGACCGGTAGTACCCCAGTCCCGGCTCAGCGCCTCCTCGATCAGCGTTTCCACGATCTTGCTCTCCGGCACCGTCCTGATCACCTCGCCCCGGACGAAGATCTGGCCCTTGCCGTTGCCGGACGACACACCGAGATCGGCTTCGCGCGCCTCGCCGGGACCGTTGACGACGCAGCCCATCACCGCAACGCGCAAGGGCACCGGGAATCCCTCGAACGCGGCCGTGACCTCCTCCGCCAGCTTGTAGACGTCCACCTGGGCCCGACCACACGACGGGCACGAGACGATCTCCAGCCGACGCGGCCGCAGCCCGAGAGATTCCAGGATCTGGGCACCCACCTTGACTTCCTCGACCGGCGGAGCCGACAACGACACCCGGATCGTGTCGCCGATCCCGGCCGCCAGCAGGACACCGAACGCGACCGACGACTTGATCGTGCCCTGGAACCGCGGCCCTGCCTCGGTCACGCCGAGGTGCAGCGGGTAGTCGCAGCGCGCCGCCAGTTTGCGGTACGCGTCGATCATCACCACCGGGTCGTGGTGCTTGACCGAGATCTTGATGTCCCGGAACCCGTGCTCCTCGAACAGCGAGCACTCCCACAGTGCCGACTCGACCAGCGCGTCCGGCGTGGCCTTGCCGTACTTCTCAAGCAGGCGCTTGTCCAGCGAACCGGCGTTGACGCCGATCCGGATCGGCACGCCCGCGCCTGCCGCGGCCGAGGCGATCTCCCGCACCTTGTCGTCGAACTGCCTGATGTTGCCCGGATTGACCCGCACGGCGGCGCAGCCCGCGTCGATCGCGGCGAACACGTACTTCGGTTGGAAGTGGATGTCGGCGATCACCGGGATCGTGGCGCTCTTGGCGATCCGCGCCAGCGCCTCCGCATCGTCCTGCGAGGGCACCGCCACTCTGACGATCTGGCAGCCTGCCGCGGTCAGCTCGGCGATCTGCTGCAGTGTCGCGTCCACATCGGACGTCACGGTTGTGGTCATGGACTGCACGCTCACCGGTGCGTTCCCGCCGACCGGGACGTCGCCGACGAGCACCTGACGGGACTGCCTGCGCAGCGACGGCGGGCCAAGCTGTACCAGGGTCAAGACAATGCCTCCAGGCGTTTGAGCACGGTCGTGGCGATACCGGCCGCGTCAAGGCCGTGTGCCCGCAGGATCTCCGAGCGGGACGCGTGTGGCAGGAACCTGTTCGGCAACGCGAACGTCGCCGCGCACGTGTCGGAACCGTTGGCAGCCAACGCCTGTGCGATCCGACCGCCCAGGGCGCCCGGTGTCGTGGTGTCCTCGACGGCCACCACGAGTCGGTGGCGGCCCGCCAGTTTCAGCAGCGACGGGTCGACCGGCGCGATCCAGCGCGGATCGACGACGGTCACCGGCACACCGTGCTCCACCAGGTCGTCCGCGGCCTCGAGACACGCCGACGCCAGCGACCCCACCGCGACCAGCAACACCTGTGCGGTAGGGCTTTCCCGCAGGACGTCGCAGTGTCCGGTCCGCCGCACGGCCGGGATGTCCTCGCCCGCGGCGGCCTTGGGATAACGCACGACGGTCGGCCCGTCGTGCACGTCGACCGCTTCCCGCAGCAGCTCCCGCAACCGGGCCGGGTCGCGCGGGCTGGCCAGCCGCAGGCCCGGCACGACCGGCAGGATCGAGGAGTCCCACATGCCGTGGTGGCTCGGCCCGTCCGGCCCGGTCACCCCGGCCCGGTCGAGTACGAACGTGACCGGCAGCCGGTGCAACGCCACGTCCATCAGCACCTGGTCGACCGCCCGGCTCAGGAACGTCGAGTACACCGCCACGACCGGGTGCATCCCGCCCAGCGCCAGGCCCGCCGCGGAGGTCACCGCGTGCTGCTCGGCGATGCCCACGTCGAACAGCCGGTCGGGGAACCGGGCTGCGAACCCGGCCAGCCCGGCGGGTTCGGCCATCGCCGCGGTGATGCAGACCAGGTCGTCCCGCCGCGCGCCGAGCGCCGTGATCTCGTCGGCGAACACCGCCGTCCACGTGGGTTTGCGGACGGCACCGGCTGGTCCGACCGCGTGCAGCCGGTCGGCTTCGTCCTGTTCGGCTGGGGGATGGCCCTTTCCTTTGCGTGTCACGCAGTGCACCACGACCGGCCGGTTCAGCCGGACGGCTCTGCGCAGCGCGTGCTCCAGATCGGGGATGTCGTGCCCGTCCACCGGGCCGATGTAGGCCAGGCCCATGTCCTCGAAGATGTTGCTGCTTCCCTCGTAACGCAGCACGGCGAGATGGCTGGCGATGCCACCGATCGTCGGTGCGTACGAGCGGCCGTTGTCGTTCAGCACGATGACCATCGGCCGTTTCGGCGCGCCACCGATGTTGTTCAACGCCTCCCAGCACATCCCACCGGTCAACGCGCCGTCGCCGAGAATCGCGACCACTCGCCGCTGGGACTCCCGCAACGAGAACGCCTTCGCCAGGCCGTCCGCATAGGACAGCGCGGTGGACGCGTGCGAGTTCTCGATCACGTCGTGGTCGGACTCGGAGCGGGACGGGTAACCCGACAGTCCGCCTGCCTGGCGCAGCGAGTCGAAGTCCGCCGCGCGGCCGGTGAGGATCTTGTGCACGTAGGCCTGGTGCCCGGTGTCGAACAGCAGCACGTCGTCGGGGGAGTGGAAGACGCGGTGCAGCGCGATGGTCAGCTCGACCGCGCCGAGGTTCGGCCCGAGGTGCCCGCCGGTGCGGGACACCTTGTCGACGAGGAAGTCCCGGATCTCACCAGCCAGCACGACAAGGTCCGATGTGGAGCGGGAAGCCAGATCGGCGTGGTCCGTGATCATGAGCGCCTCGCTGACGGCGGCAGCGTGAACTGGATCGTCTCCTTCGCCGTTTCCCTTGTCTCCACGCTGATCGGGTTCAGCGCGGCGACCACTTCGTCGACCAGTCCCGGCGGCGCGGACGCGCCCGCGGTGATACCGACGACCCGCACCCCGGCCAGCCACTTGGCCTTGATCTCGCTGACATCGTCGATCAGGTAGGCGGGCGTGCCGTGCCGCTGCGCCAGTTCGACCAGCCGCACGGAGTTCGACGAGTTCGTCGACCCGACCACCAGGACAAGATCGGACTCCTCGGCGATCGCGGTCAGCGCGTTCTGCCTGTTCGTTGTCGCGTAACAGATGTCGTCCGACGCAGGGCCCTTGAGGTCGGGAAACCGGGCCCGCAGCGCCGACACCACCTCGGCGGCCTCGTCGACCGCGAGCGTGGTCTGCATCAGGTAGGAGACGTTCGACGGATCGGGGACGTCCAGTGCGCCGACACCCTCCGGGCTCTCGAGCAGCACGGTCTGGTCGGGTGCCTCGCCGAGGGTGCCCTCCACCTCCTCGTGCCCGGCGTGGCCGACCAGGACGACCGTGTCACCGCGGGCGGCGAACCGGCGTGCCTCCGCGTGCACCTTGGTGACCAGCGGGCACGTCGCGTCGACGACGTCGAGGGCGCGCCGCTCCGCCTCGGCGCGGACCGCGGGGGAGACCCCGTGCGCGGAGAACACCACGGTCGAGCCGTCCGGCACGGCATCCAGTTCGTCGACGAACACCGCGCCCCGCGTCTGCAGGTCAGCGACCACGTGCTTGTTGTGCACGATCTGTTTGCGTACGTAGACGGGTGGTTTTCGGCGCCGCAGCACCTCTTCGACTATCTCGATCGCGCGGTCGACCCCGGCGCAGAACGACCGTGGCGACGCGAGCAACACCTTGACCTGCATGGCGAAGCCGCCCCTTCGACGAATGACTGGTCAGTGGTCGCGATGAGTGACCAGGCCGGCCAGCCCGGCCAGTTCGGTGGCGGCAGCGGCGACCGGATCGGCCGACCGCAGCCGCCGCACCGCACGGGCCAGCCGGTCGTCGGCCTGTTCCTGGCTCCACGCCCGGCCACCGGCCAGGTCGATCAGCTCGGCGGCGCGTTCGATGTCCGTGCCCGACAGCGGCCGGTCGCAGTGGTACAGCTCGCCCAGCTCCTGCCCGGCGATGGTGTGCGAGGTCAGTGCGGCGACGACCGGCAGGGACTTCTTGCGGTTGTGCAGGTCCGAGTACACCGGCTTGCCGGTCGACTCGGGCCTGCCCCAGATCCCGAGCAGGTCGTCGACCAGTTGGAAAGCGAGCCCGAGCTCGTCGCCGAAGCCCCACAGGTGGTCGACCTGCGTCGCCCGGCCGCCGCCGAACAGCGCCCCGATCGAGCAGGACGCGCTGATCAGCGCACCGGTCTTGCAGCGCGCCATCGTCACGCACTCGTCGAGCGTGATGTCCCTGCGGTCCTCGAACTCGACATCGAGACTCTGGCCGTCCACCAGGGCCTGGATCGCCGCCGAGAGGCTGCGCATGGCCTCGACGGAGTCGGGGTGCCCGCTCGCGGCGAGCACGTCGAACGCCAGCGTCACCAGCGAGTCACCGGCCAGGATCGCGGCACTGCGGCCGAACACGCTCCACGCCGTCGGCCGGTGTCGCCGGGTGACGTCGCCGTCGATCACGTCGTCGTGCAGCAGGGAGAAGTTGTGCACCAGCTCGATCGCGACCGCGGCGGGCACGACAGCCGACGCGTCACCGCCGACCGCCTCCGCCGCGAGCAGCGTCAGCGTCGGCCGTAATGCCTTGCCACCGGACGAATCCGACGGCCTGCCGTGCTCGTCCCACCAGCCGTAGTGGTACCCGGCGATCCTGCGCATCGAGCCGGGCAGCGTGTCCACCGCAGCACGGGAAGCCGGTTCCACCAGGTCCCTGCTCCAGGCAAGGACCTCGCGGGGTGTGCGGCTTTCGGTTGCCACTTCCCGAGTGGTCATCGCGTCAACGCCCGAGCTCGACACTCTCGAGGATGCCGAGCGCGTCCGGCACCATCACCGCGACCGAGTAGTACGCACTGACCAGATAGGACATGATCGCGCGCTCGTCGACGCCCATGAACCGCACGTTCAGGCCCGGCTCGTACTCGTCGGGCAGGCCGGTCTGGTGCAGGCCGATCACGCCCTGGTTCTTCTCGCCGGTCCGCATCGCGAGGATCGAGGTGCGGCCGGTCTCGCTGATCGGGATCTTGTCGCACGGCAGCAGCGGGATGTTGCGCCAGGTCTGCACGACCTTGCCGTCGAGTTCGGTGGTGTTCGGGTAGATGCCCTTGCTGTTGCACTCACGGCCGAACGCGGCGATCGCCCTGGGGTGCGCCAGGATGAACTGGGTCTTGCGGCGGCGGGAGATCAACTCGTCCATGTCGTCGGGCGTCGGCGGGCCGGAGTGGGTGTGGATGCGCTGCTTGAGGTCCGCGTTGTGGAGCAGCCCGATCTGCCGGTTGTTGATCATCTCGTACTCTTGGCGCTCGCGCAGCGCCTCGACGGTCAGCCGCAACTGCTGCTCGGTCTGGTTCATCGGCTGGTTGTACAGATCCGCCACCCTGGTGTGGATCCGCAGCACCGTCTGGGTCACGCTCATCTCGTACTCGCGCGGTTTGAGCTCGTAGTCGACGAAGGTTCCCGGCAGCTGGTACTCGCCGGACAGCCCGGACGCCAGCTCGATCTCGGCCTCGCCCTTGGCGTTGCTCGCCTTGCCGCGCAACCGCGCGAGTTCGGCCAGGTGCGCCTGCAGTGTCTCGGACTGCCCGGTGATGCGGTCGAACTCCTGACGGGACAACGTCATCGCGATGCAGCGAGTCTTGGCCTTGACCGTGAAGCTCCACTCGTTGCGGTGCCCGGTCAGCGCCTGCTCGCCGAAGTACTCACCCTCGCCGAGGGTGTCGAGCACGGCCTCCACGCCGTACTCGCCAAGTCCGATCTTGCTGGCCTTGCCGTGCGCCATCAGCACGAGCCGGTCAGCGGTTTGTCCTTTCTGGATGATCAGGTCGCCTGCCTCGAACTCCTGCTGCTCGAACCGGCCGGCGATCGCGGCCAGCGCCTCGTCGTCCTCGAACGAGCGCAGCAGCGCCAGTTCACGCAGTTCCGGCGGGACAACCTGAACGCGTCCCTCGCTGAGGGTGAAGCTGACCAGTCCATCCCCGATGGCGTACGTCAGTCGCCGGTTGACTCGGTACGCACCACCTTCGGCCTGTACCCACGGCAGGACGCGCAACAGCCAACGCGGCGTGATCCCCTGCATCTGCGGTACGGACTTGGTCGTCGTCGCCAGATTTCGCGCGGCTTTGGTGCCGAGGCTCATCTGCTGCTGCGACTGGGGGTTCTCGACCTGTGTCACGTGTTCGACCGCCTTGTTCTAGTTGATCAGTTGAGATGTGGGGACGGTGTCGGGGATTCGACGCTGGCCGATGCCGAATGAGTCATCGGCCAGCGCCCACTCGGCCACCTTTGACCGGTGGGGGCACCACGCCTTGCGTTCCTCCACCCAGCCGCTGGGAGCGCCGAGGGCCGGTTGGGAGAGTCAGGTGTGGCAACGGCCAAAGGCCTGGTGGCCGAGGGGAAAGGGATGACCGACCTACCGCCGCCGGATCACTCCACGCGGCCGAGTTCGACGTTCTCCAGCACGCCGAGTGCGTCGGGTACCAGGATGGCCGCCGAGTAGTAGGCGCTCACCAGGTACGACATGATGGCTTTCTCGTTGATGTTCATGAAACGCACCGACAGGCCGGGCTGGTACTCGTCCGGCAGGCCGGTCTGGTGCAGGCCGATCACGCCCTGGTTCTGTTCGCCCACCCGCATCGCGATCATCTGGGTGGTCCTGGTGTCGGTGATCGGGATCTTGTTGCACGGCAGCACGGGGATACCGCGCCACGACGGCATCTGGTGGCCGTTGAAGTCGATGCTCTGCGGATAGAGGCCCCGCTTGTTGCACTCCTGGCCGAACGCGGCGATCGCCTTCGGGTGCGCCAGGATGTAACTCGGGTCCTTCCACACCGTGGCGAGCAGTTCGTCCATGTCGTCGGGAGTCGGCGGGCCGCTGCGGGTGGGGACGCGCTGTTTGAGGTCGGCGTTGGCCAGCAGGCCGAAGTCGCCGTTGTTGATCAGTTCGTGTTCCTGGCGTTCGCGCAGTGCCTCGATGGTCAGCCGCAGCTGCTGCTCCGTCTGGTTCATCGGCTGGTTGTAGAGATCCGCGACCCTGGTGTGCACTCGCAGCACGGTCTGCGCGACGCTGAGCTCGTATTCCCGCGGTGAGAGTTCGTAGTCGACGAACGTGCCGGGCAGTTCCGGTTCACCGTCGTGACCGGATGCGAGGTTGATCTCCGCTTCGCCGTGTACGTTCTGTGCCTTTTTCGGGCTGTCCCGGTACGCGGTGACGTGATCGCGGAGCGCCTCGGACTGATCTTGCAATTCCTGGAATGACTGTTTCGGCAACGCGAGAATCGTTACCGGTGTCACGGCCTTGGCGGTGAACTCCCAGATGCTCTGATCCTGGACGAGCGCCTGGTCGCCGAAATAGTCGCCATCGACCATCGTGCTCAGCACGGTCTGGTCGCCGTACTCGCCGGTGCCGATCCTGTTCACCTTGCCGTGTGCGACGACGTAGAGGTGGCCGGCCTCGTGGCCGAACTCGGCGATCACGTCGCCGGGCTGGTACTCCTGCTGCTGGAATCGGTCGGCCAGCGCGTTGAGCGCCTCCTCGTCGTCAAAAGTGCGCAGCAGAGCCAGTTCGACGAGGTCGGGGCCGACGACGTGTACTCGCGATCCGGTGTTGGTGACCGCGATCCGGCCGTCGCCGACGGTGTAGCTCAACCGCCTGTTGACCCGGTACGCGCCACCCTGGGCCTGGACCCACGGCAGAACTCGCAGCAGCCAGCGCGAGGTGATGCTCTGCATCTGCGGGACGGATTTGGTGGTTGTCGCCAAATTCCGTGCAGCCGCTGTCGCCAGGCTCTGCTGTTGCTGTCCGTTCTCTACGTCAAGATTCGAGTCCACCGTGTCGGTCACAACGGTCCGCCATTCTTCCTAGTCGGGTTGCGTGGACAGTGAAAATGACATGGGTGTCGGTGATAATTGGCTCGCGACAAAGAGGGAACACCCTTTCGTGTTCCGCTGAATGATCCAGTTCGAACGGTGCCAGGACATGACGCTAGCACCACGTTTCGAGCACGCGCAGTCACCCAAAAGGCTTGCCCGGCCAGCGGAAAGGAATCATGGGACGATTCACGCTTTTCGATGCATGACGCCCAATAAGCGAACCGAAAGTGCCGTTGCGTGAAACGTCGTTCACTCGCCAGTACCAAGTCGATACGACAAACGTGTGTACCCGTGTGGGCGACGCCGACCCGGTGCTAGTCCATCCGGGGCAGCCTCGCCTGATCCATTGAGGCGAGAATCATGGCGGCCATCCTCGCGGGGTCGCCCTGCTCCGGATGCAGTACCAGTTCAGCCGACAGCGGCGGCTCGTACGGGTCGTCCACGCCGGTGAACCCGGTGATCTCGCCCGCCCTGGCCTTCGCGTACATCCCCTTGGGATCACGGGCCTCGCACGTCTCGATCGGCGTGTCCACGAAGACCTCGACAAACGGCAGGCCGGCCAGGTCGTGTGCGGCACGCACCAGGTCGCGGTCGGCGCGGTACGGGCTGATCAAGGACACCACCGCGACCACGCCCGCGTCGGCGAACAGCCGCGCGACCTCACCGACCCGACGGACGTTCTCGGCCCGGTCAGCCGCGCTGAAGCCCAGATCGGCGTTGAGGCCGTGGCGCAGGTTGTCGCCGTCCAGAAGGTAGGCCGGACGGCCGGACGCCACCAGTCGGCGTTCCAGTTCCACCGCGACGGTCGACTTCCCTGAGGCCGACAGGCCCGTCAGCCAGACCGTGCAGCCGCTGGTGCCGCGCTCGGCACGCTGGACGGACGTGGAGTGCCAGACCACCGACTGGGCGGGCCCGGTGATCATGCCCGCGGCGACGGTGTTGTTGGTGGTCTCGTCCACCAGGATGAAACTGCCACACGCCCGGTTGCGCCGGTACGCGTCGAACAGCAGCGGCTGCCGTGTGCGCAGCCTGACCCGGCCGATCTCGTTGAGCGACAGGGACTCCGCGGTCTCGTCACGGTGTAGCGTGGTGATGTCCAGCCGGTAGTCCAGCGACGTGACCACGGCCTTGGTCGATCGCGTTGTGCTGACCACTGTGTACTGGGCGTCCGGGCTGAGCTCGCCGTGTTCGGTCAGCCAGCAGACCATCGCGTCGATGTCCGTGCCGACGTGCGGCCGGTTGTTCGGGCGGCAGATCAGGTCGCCGCGGCCGACGTCCAGGTCGTCGGCCAGCCGCAGGGTGACCGCCTGCGGCGGGAAGGCCTCGGTGACCGGCTGCCCGCCAGGGCCGAGGATGTCGCTGACGGTCGTGGTGAACCCGGAGGGCAGCACGAGCACCTCGTCGCCCGGCTTGAACACACCGCCCGCGATGGTCCCGGCATAACCTCGGAAGTCCTGGTGGCGGATGACGTACTGGACCGGGAAGCGGGCGTCGATCAGGTTGCGGTCGGAGCTGACGTGCACCTCTTCGAGGTGATGCAGCAGCGATGTTCCCTCGTACCACGGCATCGAGGTGCTGCGGTGCACGATGTTGTCCCCGAGCAGCGCCGACACCGGGATGAACGTCAGGTCCGGCACGGCCAGCTTCATCGAGAACCGGCGGAACTCCTCACGGATCTCCTCGAAGCGTTCCCGCGACCAGTCGACCAGGTCCATCTTGTTCACGCACACCACGATGTGCGGGATGCCCAGCAGGCTGGCGAGGAACGCGTGCCTGCGCGACTGTTCCAGCACGCCTTTGCGGGCGTCGATGAGGACCAGTGCGAGGTCTGCTGTGGACGCGCCGGTGACCATGTTGCGGGTGTACTGGATGTGCCCTGGGGTGTCGGCGATGATGAACTTCCGCTTGGGCGTGGCGAAGTAGCGGTAGGCGACATCGATGGTGATGCCCTGTTCGCGTTCCGCGCGCAGGCCGTCGGTCAGCAGCGCCAGGTTCGGGTAGTCCTCGCCCCGGTCGCGGCTGGCGCGTTCCAGCGCGGCCAACTGGTCGGCGAAGATGGTCTTCGAGTCGAACAGCAGGCGGCCGATCAACGTGGACTTGCCGTCGTCGACGCTGCCCGCGGTGGCGAGGCGGAGGAGGTGGGGCATCAGAAGTAGCCCTCCTTCTTGCGGTCTTCCATTCCTGCCTCGGAGATCCGGTCGTCCGCCCTGGTCGCGCCGCGCTCGGTCACCCGGGTCGCCGCGACCTCGGCCACGACCTCGTCCGGTGTGGCGGCGGTGGATTCGACGCACCCGGTGCAGGTGGCGTCCCCGACCGTGCGGAACCGCACTGACGCCTCGAACAGATCCTCGTCCGGCAGCACCGTCACGAACCTGGTGTGTGCCAACAGCATCCCGTCCCGCTGGAACACCCGTCGCCGATGCGCGTAGTAGATGGACGGCAGGTCGATGTGTTCGTCCCGGATGTACTGCCAGATGTCCAGCTCGGTCCAGTTGGACAACGGGAACACCCGGATGTGCTCACCGCGGCGGTGTCGTCCGTTGTAGACGTTCCACAGCTCCGGCCGCTGGTTGCGCGGATCCCACTGGCCGTACTCGTCCCGGAAGCTGAAGACCCGTTCCTTGGCGCGTGCCTTCTCCTCGTCCCGGCGCGCACCGCCGAACACCGCGTCGAACCGGTTTTCGTTGATGGCCCGGAGCAAGGCCGTGGTCTGCAGGCGATTGCGGCTGGCACGCGGCCCGGTCTCCTCGACCACACGCCCGGCGTCGATGTCGTCCTGGACCCGGCTGACCACCAGTCGCACACCTGTCGACTCGACCGTGCGGTCCCGGAACTCGATGACCTCGTCGAAGTTGTGCCCGGTGTCCACATGCATCACCGGGAACGGCGGCGGCGCGGGCCAGAACGCCTTGGCCGCCAGGTGCAGCATCACCACGGAGTCCTTGCCGCCGGAGAACAGCAGCACCGGGCGCTCGAACGTGGCCGCGACCTCGCGCAGCACGTGCACGGATTCGGCCTCCAGCGCGCGCAGGTTGGTCAGCTCGTACGAGATCGCCACGCTCAAAAACTAGAACATGTTATTGCGTGTGGTCAATGCCAGGGGTTAGCTGGGGACATGGACGACATGCGTGAGGTCGAGGAGATCCGCAGGCTGAAGTACCGCTACCTGCGTGGCGTCGACCAGAAGCGGTGGGACCTGCTTGAGGCGGCACTGACCGAGGACGCCGTGGCCGACTACGGGACCAGGGCGATGGGCGAGCCGCTCGTGCTCACCGGGCGGCCCGCGATCCTCGACTTCATGCGGCAGAACCTGGACGGCGACAAGATCATCACCTTCCACTTCACCGGCCAGCCGGAGATTGACATCGTCGGTGACACGGCCACTGGAACCTGGGCTTTCGAGGACACGGTGATCATCAAGGAACACCGCTCGGTGATCAAGGGCGCGGCCTACTACGAGGAGGAGTACGTCCGTTCACTCGAGGCTGGCTGGCAGATCAAGCGCATCTTCTACAAGCGGATCTACGAGGTGATGGTGTCCATGGACGACCTGCCCAGCATGCGGTTCCTCGCCGGTGTTTGACCGATGTTAGAACGCGTTCTAGTCTGAGTCGGTGCTCACCGAGTCCTTCGCCGCCGCGATCGCCGACGCCGAGAAGATCGTCGCCGAAGCGCCGCACGTGCTGACCGAGCAGGACCTGACCGAGGGCTACGACTACCTCGCGGGCAACATCAAGGCCTCGCTGCAGATGGCGTGGGCCTACGACCGCGACTACCCGTACTTCGTCCAGTCCACCGGGCCCTACACCAAGATGGGCCTGGACAACCCGGACACGTTGTACTTCCACGCCAACATCCGCGACGACGCGGAGTACGTGGTGACCGGGCGGCGCGGCAGCACAGCGGACCTGAGCTTCCAGGTGCTCAACGGCGACTACTCACCGGTGGACGTGCCGGACAGCCTGACCGCGTTCGACGACCGGGCGTTCGAGATCGCCGAGGACGGCACGTTCGAGATCCGGTTCGGGCCGGGCGAGGCCGGGCCGGGCTACTTCCCGCTCGGCACGGGCTCCGCGATGCTGGTCGTGCGCGAGGTCTACAGCGACTGGGCGGGCGAGCAGCGCGGAATGATCCGGATCCGGCGAGCCGACACCACCGGGTCCGCGCCGCCCGCGCCCACGAAGGACCTGATGGCCAAGCGGTACGCGGTCGCGGGCAGGATGCTCACCAGCAGGCTCAAGACGTTCCTGGCGTTCCCGAAGTGGTTCTACCTGAACCTCCCGGTGAACACCATGACTGAGCCCCGCTCCACCCCCGGCGGGCTGACCACCCAGTTCTCCTCGGTCGGCCACTACGACCTCGCCGACGACCAGGTCATGATCATCACCGTGCCGGTGTCCGATGCGCCGTACCACGGCTTCCAGTTGGGCAGCATGTGGTACGTCTCGCTGGACTACATCAACCACCAGACCAGCCTGACCGCCGACCAGGCCAGGGTCGACCCGGACGGCCGGATCAGGTACGTGGTCAGTGAACGAGACCCGGGACTGGCGAACTGGATCGAACGCACCGGTCACGCCAGGGGATATCTGCAGATCCGCTGGCAACGGCTGTCCCGTGACCTGAAACCCGAGGACGGGCCGGAGGTCGAGGTCGTCCCCTTCGCCGAACTGCCGCAGCGACTGGCGTTCCACCAGGAAGCACGGATCACGCCCGAGCAGTACGCCGAACGGATCGCCGCCCGCCAGGCTGCGGTCGCGACCAGGATGGTGGGCTGATGTTGTTACAGGACAAGGTCGTCGTGGTCGCCGGGATCGGGCCGGGGCTGGGCCGCTCGATCGCACTGCGGTGCGCGAGCCAGGGCGCGGACATCGTGCTGGCCGCCCGCACGGAATCCCGGCTGACCGAAGTGGCCAAAGAGGTCACGGAACTCGGCAGGCGCGCGGTCACCGTGCCGACGGACATCTCGTCCGAAGCGGACGCTGCCCGCCTCGCGGACACCGCGATGGAGTCGTTCGGCCGGGTGGACACGTTGGTGAACAACGCTTTCGCCATCCCGCCGATGGGTGATCTCGACGGTGTCCCGTTCGGCGGGATCCGCCAGGGCTTCGAGACCAACGTCCTCGGCGCGCTGCGGCTGACGAACCTGTTCCGCCCCATGCTCGAAGCCAGCCGCGGCTCGGTCGTGATGGTCAGCTCCATGGTGATCCGGCACTCCAAACCCACGTTCGGCCCGTACAAGATGACCAAGTCGGCGTTGCTGGCGATGGCACAGAGCCTGTCGACCGAACTGGGCCCCAAGGGCGTGCGGGTGAACACCGTCGCGCCCGGCTACATCTGGGCGGACAACGTGAAGTACTACTTCGACTACCTCGCCAAGGAACGCGGGATCACCCCGCAGCAGGTCTACGACGAGGTGGCGTCGAACATCGACCTGCGCAAGCTGCCCGAGCCGGACGAGGTCGCCGACACGATCGTCTTCCTGGCCTCGGACCTGGCCAGCGCGGTCACCGGCCAGTGCCTGGACGTCAACGGCGGCGAGTTCCACCACTAGGAGCCCACAGTGGACATTGAATCGCTGCACGCGTCGGCCACGAAGATCACCGGGCTGACCGACTTCGGGGACCAGGAGTACCTGGACGGCCTGTCGGTGCTGGTGGACTCCTACCACCGGGAAGCCGGGCTGACCGAGTTCGGCCTGCGCGTGCAGCGCGCCGGGCTGCGTTCGGCACTGGTGGCCCGGCTGCTCAGCGAGGCCGCGTGGCAGCGGCACCCGGAGCACGCGGCGGTCCCGATCGAGCGGCCGATCTTCGTGACCGGCCTGCCCCGCACCGGAACCACCGCGTTGCACCGGCTGCTCACCGAGGACCCGGCGCACCAGGGCCTGGAACTGTGGCTCACCGACTTGCCGCAGCCGCGCCCGCCGCGCGAGACGTGGGAAGAAAACCCGATGTACCAGCGGATCCAGGCCGGGTACGAGCAGCACCACGTCGAGCACCCGGAGTTCATGGGACTGCACTACATCACCGCCGACATGGCCGAGGAGTGCTGGCGGCTGCTGCGTCAGTCCATGATGTCGGTCTCCTTCGAGTGCCTTGCCTACGTGCCAACGTATTCGGAGTGGCTCGCCGGACGGGACTGGACGGCCGCCTACCACCGGCACCGGCGCAATCTCCAGCTGATCGGCCTGCCGGACGCCGGGCGCCGGTGGGTGCTGAAGAACCCCAGCCACCTGTTCGCGCTCGACGCCCTCATGGCGGCCTACCCGGACGCGCTGGTGATCCAGACCCACCGGGAGCCCCGCACGATCATCGCCTCGATGTGCAGCCTCGCCGAGCAGGCCACGGACGGCTGGTCGGACGTGTTCCGCGGTTCGGTCATCGGCCGCACCCAGCTGGACCTCTGGGCGCGAGGCCTGGAGAAGTTCACCGCCGACCGCGTGAAACACAATCCGGCCCAGTTCTACGACGTGCAGTACGACGAATTCGTGGCCGATCCCCTCGGCGTTGTCACGGACGTCTACCGCCATTTCGGCCTGGCGCTGACCGACGGCGTCCTCGACGCCATGAACACCGTGCACAGCAGCGGCGACCGTCGCCGTTCACACCGCTACGACCTGGCCGACTTCGGGCTGACGGCGGCGCAGGCCGACGCCCGGTTCACTCCGGGACGGTGATGTCGCCGAGTTCCCCGATCTCCGCTCCAGTCCGCAGTCTGTCTACTTATGATTGTGCATGCTTTGTCGCACCGTCCTGGCTCTGGGTACCGCGCTGGCCTTGTCCGCGTGTACCCAGCCGGTCGAGGGAACCGCCACCGCCAATGCCCCCGTTGAAGCGCCCGATCCCGCCTGTCCAGGCAAAACCGCCTCCACCCTGCTGGGGGCAAGCGAGGACACACTGCGCGCCTTGTTGCCCACCGCGCCCCAGCAAGCGTCCCTCACGGCCCGGCGCGTCAAGGACATGAGTCGCGACGACATGATCACTTTGGAAGGTGACAACGAGGAAATCCGCACCGCGTACGCCAGGGCGGGCTTCGTCATGCAGATACAGGCCGTGTTCGACAGCGGCGAAGAGCACGGCGGCAGCGATACGGTTCCCTTTGAGACGTACACCATCCAATGGTTCGAATCGGCTGCCGGTGCCTGCGACTACCTCGCCCGTGAGCGGCGGCGTGCGGCCGAGGGCGGTCTGATCGGACCTGGCAGCCCCCGGATCCCCGGCTCACACCGCAGCGGTGCGTCCTCCTACCGCGCCAGCAAGGGCCGGTTCGTCATCTGGGTCAGATCCTTCGGCATCGACTCCGAACTCCTGCTCAAGCTCCTGTACGACCGGCTGCCCTAGCGCGTCTCTCTCGCAACCAATGTGGCCTTCGGTGCACTGGCTGCAACCAAGGCGGCCTTCGGTGCGTCCCACCGACGCAGTGCTGCTCTAGCTCCGGGTCGCGGTGACCGCGACCGTGCTGAAGCGCATGGTGAAACTGCCGCCGACAGCGTCGATCGCGGCACCGGTGCGATCCAGCAGAACCGCCAGGGTGTCCGGCGGGAGCAGGCTCATGCCGCCGTGGGTGGGCAGCCGGTCGAGCCATTCGTCACGGGTGTACTCGTGCTCCCATTCGAACAACCACTGCTCGTGATTCCGGAACTGCCCGGTGCGCTGGATCCCGTCGGAGGTGAGCTCGGACATCACCGCGTACGGCTTGTCCTTGTTGGTCAGCTGAGCCGTCGGTGATTCGGGTGCGACCTCGCGGAAGATCGCGAGGAAGGCCTCGGCCAGTTCGGCCGGTGGCACGTCGGTGTTCCAGAACGCGGCCAGCAGCCCACCGGGCCGCAGCAACTGCGCCGCCTTGGCCGCGCCCGCGTCCGGGTCGACCCAGTGCCAGCACTGCGCGGCCGTGACCGCGTCGAACATCCGGTTGCCCGCGTCCCAGTCCTCGATGGTCGACACCTCGACCTCCAGCCCGCGCGCCCTGGCGAACTCGGCCATCCGCGTGTCGGGTTCGACACCGAACACCGTGCACCCGGCTGCCTGCAGCTGCCGGGCCGCGATCCCGGTGCCAGTGCCGACATCGAGCACGTCATGCCCGGGTGCCGTGGCGACGATCCGATCGATCAGGGCTTGGGGGTACCGCGGCCGAGTCCGGTCGTAGCGCTCCGCCTCGGTGCCGAACGACTCGGCCACTTCTCGGTTCCGATGGGGTTCCGCCGGTAGAATGGGCATGCGCCCACCATAGTGGGCAAGTGCCCACTCGACAAGGAGGATCCCGGTGCCGACCGGCGTGAGCATCCGTGACGTGCGCACACAGCTTTTCTCGGCCGCCGATCGCATCCTGCTGCGAGACGGCCCCAGCGCGCTGACCAGCCGCGCGGTCACCACCGAGGCGGGCTGTGCCAAGGGCGTGCTGCACAAGCACTTCGACGACTTCGACGCGTTCCTCGCCGAGTACGTGCTCGACCGTGTCGAGCGGATCGACGCCCAAGCCGCCGCCCTGCGCGACGCGACCGGGACCGGGACCGTGGCCGACAACCTGACCGGCGGGCTGATCTCCCTGTTCGAGTCGGTCGCCGTGGCGGTCGTCGCCCTGGTGTCGTTCCGCGACGAACTGCGCACCCGGCTGCGCGACGCGTGGCCAGCGGGCGTGCCGGTGCTCACCGAGGGCGCGATCATGATCGCTGCCTATCTCGCCGCCGAGCAGCGCCTTGGCCGTGTTCCCGCCGACGCGGACGTCGAGACGCTCGCGGCCATGCTGATCGGGTCGACGCACCTGCTCTACGCCGACCGCGCCACCCAACCGAAGGCCTCAGCCGTCCGCAACATCGTGACGACGCTGGTTCGCCCGGAACCGTGACCACGCGGCCGGTGGCCGGGCCTCGGTGAGCACGTACTCGCGGAACGCCTCGACAACAGCGGGAACGTAGTGGTCCGGGCACCACCCGGCGCCGATCGTCCTGGCACTGCGTGGAGAAGAGATCGGCAACTCCACGATGTCGGCCAGCGGCCCGGGCGCGGGTGGCAGCACGGCCACGCCACAGCCCGCGCCGACCAGGCCACGCAACATCGTGGGATCCTCGCCCTCGAACACGATCCGCGGCGCGAACCCGGCCTCACCACACAGCCGTTCGGCGATCAGTCGCAGGCCGAAACCGTGGGAGAACGTGACGAACGGGTCGTCCTTCGCCTCGGCGAGCCGGGCCCTGCGGCGCCGCGCCAGCCGGTGCGTGGCGGGCACGACCAGCGCGAGCGGCTCTTCGAGGATGGGCTGCCACACGATCTCCGGCCGGTCGAACGGCTGCGTGGCCAGCACGATGTCCACCTCGCCGTCGAGCAGGTGCTGTTCGTTGCGTGTGGTTCCGCCCTGCCGCAACAGGAACTCGACCTTGGGGTACCGGGCGCGGAAGCCACTGACCAATGTGGGCACGAACTCGGTGCCGAGCGTGTTGAGGAACGCGAACCGGACCGTGCCCATCGTGGGGTCGGCGGCGGTCCCGATCGTCCTGACCGCGCCGTCGATCGAGCTCAGCGCACGTTTCGCCGCGTCCAGCAGCGTGCGCCCGTTGCTGTTGAGCCGCAGCACGCGGCCGACCCGGTCGAACAGGGGAGTCCCGAGCTCGTGTTCGAGTCGCGCGATACCACGGGACAACGCGGACTGTGACACATGCAACTGCGTCGCGGCGGCCGTCACTGTGCGGCCCTCAGCGACCATCACGAACCATCTGAGCTGGTCAATCTCCACATCGATGCATGATACGCATCGATCTGATCGTGAACGTTCATTGGACGCATGAGTGTCACGGCGCGACAGTGTTGTTCGTGGATTTGTTACTGGTCGCGGCGACAGGGTTGGTCGCTGGTGTGCTCAACACGATCGCCGGAGCGGGCATGCTGGTGTCGTTCCCGGTGTTCCTCGCACTCGGGATGACGCCGCTCCAGGCCAACGTCGTCAACGGCATCGGCGCCGTACCAGGCACCGCCGCTTCCGTGGTTGCCTTCCGCCGCGAACTGGGCCCGCAGAAACCGTTGCTGCGCAAAATCATGCTGCCCGCCGCGATCGGGTCACTGTTGGGCGGAATCCTGCTCTTCCTCGTGCCCGAAAAGGTGTTCAGCTACCTGGTGCCCGCACTGCTCGGCCTCGGCGCACTGCTGGTGCTGGTCCAGCCGATGGTGACCAAGCGGCTGCGGTCGGCGAAGAAACAACGCGGCCCGCTGAAGTCGTTCATCTTCGGCACATCGGTCTACGGCGGCTACTTCGGCACCGGCATCGGCGTGATCTTCTTCGCCATCCTCGGCCTGTTCACCACCGGAACCACGCACGAACTCAACGCCGTCAAGGTTGTCCTGCAGGTAATCGCCAAAGGCGTGGCGGCCGTGCTGTTCTGCTTCGTCGCTCCCGTGCCGTGGACACAGACCGCGGTGTTCGGAGCCGCCACGATGATCGCGGGCCCGGTGGGCGCGTACCTGTCCCGCAAGATCCCACCCGACCCGCTGCGCTACACCATCGGCGTGCTGGGCCTGGTCGCCGCGGTGAAGCTCGCGATCGCGTGATCACCTGTTACAAGACCATGACGGCAGGCTGACACGGCTCTGCCAGGTTCGACCGGTGAAGAAAACAGCAGCGATGGTGGCGATCCTGGTGCTCGCCACCGGGATCTCGGCCACACCGGCCCAGGCCGGGCCGGTCTGGAAGCCCTGTACCGAAACGCTGGACCGCTGGAAGGAGGTCTTCCCCGACGACAAGGGCGAAACGGAATGCACCTTCGTCACAGTGCCACTGGACTACGGCAAACCGGACGGCCGCACGCTCAAGATCGCGGTCAGCAGGCTGAAAGCGAAGGGCCAGCGCCGCGGAGTCCTGCTGGCCAACCCCGGCGGACCGGGCGGCACAGCGATCTCCTACCCCCGTGACCTCAGGACGAGCACGATCGGCGGCGTCGCGGAGGACTACGACCTGATCGGCTTCGACCCCAGGGGCGTCGGCTTCAGCGACGCGCAGTTCTGCGACTACGACTACGAACCGTCTCCGCCTCCCCGTGACGCGGAGACCAACGCACGCACGGCCTTCGAGTCCGAAGCCACATGGAACTCGGAGTGCTCCGACGACGACCCCGACTTCATCGCCCAGTCGACAACCGAGAACACCGCGCGGGACGTGGACGTGATCCGCGAGGCGCTGGGCGAGCAGAAGATCAGCTTCTACGGCGTCTCGTTCGGCACCGCCGTCGGCGCGGTCTACCGGTCGCTGTTCGACCAGCGAGTGGACCGGATGTGGCTCGAATCGGTGATGCCGCCGACCATGGACATGTCGTCGATGGACACCGACGCGGCCGCCGTCGCCGAGACCAGGTTCGAGCCTTTCCTGAAATGGCTGGCCGACCGCGACCACGAGTACCACATGGGCAGGACCAGCGCGGACGTCCGCAGAACCGTGCTGGCCCTGCGAACCGAACTCGACGCCAAGCCACGCGGTGACGTCACCGGCGTGACCGTCGGCAGCCTCGCCACTCCGTCACCGTCCGGCTACGCGTACTCGGCGCGTGAACTGGCGACTCTGCTCGAAGGCGCCGCGCCACGGCTGGCCGCTGCGGCGGCGAAACCACAGTCGCGCCCGCAGTTCGACGACGTCAACGGGTTCGCGTTCAACTACGTGAACAACCGGGCGATGTTCTGCAACGACGGCACCGGAGGCCGGGACTTCGCCGACATCTGGGCGAACCGGCGGCAGCGCCTGGATAAGTACCCGGCGGCGGGCGGATGGCTGCAGATGAGCTTCCAGTGTCCGAAATGGCCGGTGCAGGCCAAGCCGTGGAAGCTGACCAGGGGCACGAGCGCGCTGCAACTGTCCGGCCACCGCTACGAGAACGACACACCGTACGTCTGGGCCCAGCGGATGCAGGCCACGATCGGTGGCGCGTTGCTCACCATCAACGACGACGTCCATGGATCCATCCGCAGGATCCCGTGCGGCGCAAAGGTGGTCGACTTCTTCCGCACCGGCCGCACCGACAACGGAACCTGCGAGGGCCAGTCATGATCAAGCGAATCCTCGCCGTGACGGCGTTGTTCGGCATCGCACTGGCCACTCCGGCCGCCGCTGCCAGCGACCTGTCCGGGACCGTCCTCATCGGAGGATGCTCCGGATCCCTGATCCGGACACCGGACTCCGCGGCGCACGACCCGGCGCTGGTGCTCACCAACGGGCACTGCTACGAAGGGCAGAGCGTCATCCCGGACGAGGTGCTCGTGGACCAGCCGTCCAACCGGCTGATCAACCTGCTCGACGGCAACGGCGGCACAGTGGCCACGCTCCGCACAACCAGGGCGCTGTACGTGACGATGACCGGCACGGATATCACGGTGTACCGGCTGCGGGAATCCTATGCCCAGCTTGAGCGCCAGCATCGCGTGAAGCCACTGACGCTCGCGGCGCAGCGTCCCGCACGAGGCGCGGCCGTCGAGATCGTGTCGTCCGCCTGGCAGAAGGTCCTGCCCTGCAAGATCGACGGCTTCGCCTACCGTGTCCTCGAGGTCACCTACGTGACCAAGGACGTGATCCGCTACGACTCGGCCTGCGAGCCGGGCCCGGGTGTGTCGGGCTCACCGGTCGTGTCCGGCGGAAAGGTCGTGGGCATCCACAACACGAGCAACCGGGAAGGCGGCCAGTGCACGGAGAACAACCCGTGCGAGATGGACCGCTCCGGCGTCGTCTCGGCCCGCAAGGGCGCCGGTTACGCCACCCAGACGTACTGGATCACCACCTGCGTCCGACCGGGAAACCGCATCGACCTGGCCAAACCGGGCTGCCTGCTGCCTGACTAAACAGGACAGTTCACCGGCCCCCGGGTCTGTCCGCCACCCTGCACCGTGACGGGCCCGGGGGCCGCTGTGCACGCGATCTGCGCCAGGGCCATTGTGGACAACGTGGTGACGTCGACCGTCACGGTGACGGTGGAGTCATCCACGCTCAGCGGACCGAGATCCTTCGGCACCTCACTGGAGTAGTTCCCTGCCTTCTCCATCGCGTTGGGGCCGGTGGCCAACTCCCGCAGCATCTCCAGCCGCGTCACCTCATGCCGCGTTGCTCGCAGCACCGGCTGCACAGTGCCCTGCTGGACCAGGAAGATCAGCGCTCCTTTGGCGCGTGACCCACCGATCGGTTCGGTGGGCTGCACACCACACCCCGCCACCAGCAACGCCACGAGGACCAGCACACGTTTCACCGCGGGCCTCCGGAAGGCAGGCGAAGTGTGAACACGGCACCGCCGTCCGGGCGATTGCCCGCCGTGAGCGTGCCGTTGTGCAGCCGGGCGTTCTCCCAGGCGATGGCCAGTCCGAGACCGCTGCCCTCGGACCGGGTCCGTGCGGTGTCCGCCTTGTAGAACCGATCGAAAACGCGCGGCAGCACCTGCGGATCCAACCCGGGCCCACGGTCGGTGACCTCGACGACGACCCAGCCCGGCTCGCCGCGAACCGTCACGGACACCGGCTCGGCCCCGTGTTTGAGCGCGTTGCCAACCAGATTCGCCACGATCACGTCCAGCCGTCGCGGATCCAGCCAGGCGGTCACCGGATCCAACTCAGTGACCACATCGGACCAATGCCGGGCACGCAGGGTCCTGGTCACCGCCTCGGCCACGTCGACCTCCTCCACTGCCGGTGTCGCGGCGCCGGAATCGAACCTGCTGACCTCCATCAGGTCGTTGACCAGCCGCGTCAGGTTGCGCGTCTCCTGACTGACCAGCCTCGCGGCCTTGCCCGCGTCCGCGGTCAGATGCGGGGCCTCCTCGTCGAGCACGTCCGTCACCGCGGTCATCGCGGCCAGGGGAGTGCGCAGCTCGTGTGACACGTCGGCGACGAACCGCCGCGCGTCCGCGACCTGCTTCTCCAACGCGGCAGCGGTGATGTTGAACGTTTGCGCCACGCCTGCCAGTTCGTCGGCGCCACGGACCTGCACGCGAGTCGCCAGGTCACCTTCCCCCAGTTTCTGCGCCGCCGTGCGCAGTTCCCGCACCGGCCGGAGCACACTGTTGGCCGCGAGCCATGCCAGGAAGACACCGAGCACGAGCGACCCGATGCCGATGGCCCACGCGACCTTGGCCAGCTGGCCAATGCTCGCCTGCTCGTCCACCAGCCCCCGGCTGCTGTAGAACTCCAAATCGGACACGCGCATGCCCATGACCAGCCCGGCGCGCCCGTCGACGACCACTCGTTGCCACGCGACCACCCCGGTGGCGACCTTGTCGCGCAACGCCTGGGGGATGACCGACAGCGTCCGGTCACCGCCCGGTACCCGTCCCTTGTAGAGGATCACTCCACTGCTGTCCCGGTCGTACAGCGGATCGGCGTTCGGCGATCCCATCGCGGCGACCTTGTCGGTGAACTGCCGCACGGCCGCCTCCTGCGCGTTCTCCAGGATGACGTCTCGGGCCTGCACGTACATCGCCCCCGCCACCGCGGCCGCCGTCACACCGCCGAGCAGGGCGAACGTGATCAGCAGCCGGGTACGCAGACTCCTCACAGCGGCCCGAACCGGTAACCGAAGCCACGGACGGTCTGGATGAAGCGCGGCGCGGCCGGGTCGGTCTCGATCTTGGACCGCAGCCGCTGCACACACGCGTCAACCAGCCGTGAGTCACCCAGATAGCCGTGCTCCCACACCGACTCCAGCAGTTGCTGGCGGCTGAGCACACGACCGGGCGAGCGGGACAGTTCCAGCAACAGCCGCAGTTCGGTCGGCGCGAGGCTGACCTGCTCGCCGTGCTTGCGGACCACCAGGCTGGACCGGTCGATCGCCAGGTTGTCGTACTGTTCGGCGTCCGTGTGCTGGGGCTCGGGCTCGCCCGCGCGCCGCAGCACCGCGCGGATACGTGCCTCAAGCACCCGTGGCTGGACCGGCTTGACCACGTAGTCGTCCGCGCCCGCCTCCAGCCCGGCCACCACGTCCATGTCGTCGCTGCGCGCGGTGAGCATGATGATCGGCAGGTTGCCGGTCGCGCGGATCCTGCGGCAGACCTCGAACCCGTCGATCCCCGGCAGCATCAGGTCGAGCACGACCACGTCGGCCTCGGCGAGTTCGCCGAGGCCCTTCTCACCGGTGTCCACCGCCCGGACTGCGTGCCCCTGCCTGGTCAACGCCAGCTCCAGCCCGTCACGCACGGCCGGGTCGTCTTCGATCAACAGCACCCGAGACATGCCACCAACCATCGCAGGGCCGACCGAAGTTCGCCTGTCCACCCCGCCGATGATGCCGTCCGCGCGTCCCGACGCCGTCCGTGAAATGTCATGGTTGTGTCACAGACCACCAGTACACAGCTGTTACAGCTTGCGGAACGGACAACGACACTCCCTGTCGACAGTGGACGTCATGACCCCACGAGAACGCGTCATGGCGGCGACGACGAAAGCGCTTGCGCGGTGCTTGCTGCCACTGGCCCATCTCAACGCCCCCGGACACGCCAGGCACGTCGCCTGCCAATGGGCGCTGGGCCTGCGTTACCCCGCCGAGGACCTCACCGGCCTCGCCCCGGCCGCGCTGGCGGCGTTCACCACCGCCCGCACCGAGGCCTTCTGGCGCGACGGACTGCTCATCGGCCTCACCTCCGGCCACCGCGACGCGGCCGAGCAACACCGGATGTACGTCGAGGACCTGCGGCGGCCAGGCCTGCCGACAGTCCTGCACCCGGCGGAGTCCCCGCACGTGCGCGGCGTCGCGATGGACATCCGGCCACGGGAAGCGGCCCGCTGGCTGGAGGCCAACGGCGAGCGCTACAACCTCTACCGCACGTACGACAACGAATGGTGGCACTTCGAATACCGGCTGCGTCGCCCGCAGCGACTGCCGTACCCCGGTGCCGTGCGCGCCTACAGGTAGTCCAGGTGGACGGCATCGATCGACCAGATCCGCGCCGCGTCACCTCCGCAGGCCGCCAGCAGTGCGGGGAAGTACTCGCCCAACGCCTGCTCGTAACTCACCGTCCCGTCACGTAGTTCGCCCGCCGCGACCACGATCCGGTCGAGGTCCGCGCGGATCCGCTCAATGGTCATGCTGGGCGTGCGCGGCCCGTCCTCGCTGTCGACGACCGGAAGCGTGCCGAAAGTGCTGTAGCTCGGGAACCGGTCGGTGTCGGGGATGATCGACCGGAACGGCACACCGTTGAAGAAGAACTCGAACCAGCGCCCACCTGACAGGGTGAGCCACGGTGTGCCGACAGCCACCGCGGCCATCCCGAATCCCGTGTGCGGCGACACGAAGACATCACTCGCCGCCACCGTCGCCAACTGTTCGGTGAGGCTCCGGTCGAACAGTTCACCGGCGCGGACCGGTGCCGAGCAGCTGCGCGAGATCCTGCTCGGTGAGCGCCGTCGACGTCCGGTTGTTCCTGGCCAGCTTGCCCACCAGGACAAGCTGGGCGTCCGGGTACGCGTCGGTCAGCGCGTCCATGATCATCAGCCAGGAGCCCGGCGACGGGTACAGCTCGGGTTCGCTCGACCCGCCGGGCATGATCGTGATGGTCCTGCGCCCGTGTTCCCGTGCCACCGGCCGGGCATGGTCCGGTAGCTCGAAACGCAACTGCTGCCGCCGCAGGTACCCGAGTTTCGGACTGCCGACGACGGTCCGGCCGCGTGCCGGGATCAGGTGCCGGTCGGTGGCGTCGTAGTAGTCCTTCAAACCGGGGAACAGCCGCAACTGGACATCCTGGTGGCGGGACTCGTCGACGACCCAGTCCCAGTGCCTCGGCAGGTGTGCGACCCGCCGCGGTGCCCGTTGGCGTAGTACAGCGCCTCAACCGCATGCCCGACCGGATGGCAGTAGAAGAAGTTGACCAGCGCACGTTCCATACGTGCCGTTCTACCACTTGGCCAGGGAAATCCGGTCCAGATCCGGAGCGCCGGACTGGTCGTTGGCGAACGTGACGCTGTTGGCTCCGGCGTTCAACGTCACCGGAAGCGTTGTGGTATACGGCGTGTTGTTCCCGATTCCGTCGACCTTCACCTCCGTGGACGGTCCGCCGTTGACCGAGACGAAGAACGAGCGCGGCCCGTTCACCGTGAAGTCGATGTAGAGCGCGTACTGCCCGGCACTGTCCACAGTGACATCGTCGAACCGCACCAGCGCGTCCGGCGAACCACCGATGTTGCGCACCTTCTCGCCGCCCGAGCACGCGCCACAGCCAGTCAGCCCGGTGCTGCCGAACTCGTTGCGCGAGTCCTCGGCCTCTCGCATGAACACCCGGTCGGCTGGTCGTGGCTTGACGTCCACGTTCGTCACCACCTGCTTGGCCCGCCCCAGCACCTGGAACGACGCGGTCACAGGTGCCGTGACGGCCTCGACCCGCGCGGGCGCCGTCAGTGTCCACTCGCCACTCAGCACCTGTCCCAGGCGTAGCGTTTGGACAGTCGCCGGTGATCCCTGCACGCTCCATCCCGCCGGTGCGGTGGGTTTGAGCTCGACGCCCGTGATCGTGTCGTCGACGTCCAGGCGTAGCTGGCCGGTCACCTTGATCGCCTGCTGGCCCGGACCGCCGACCCATTGCACGCCATGCGGCTTGACCGTCATCGTGGTCCTCGGCGTGTAGGACGCCGGTGGCAGCGGGGAAACCGCGATCCGGTCGATTCCTGGTCCTCGTGCGGAATTGCTGAACAACGTGATGGTGTTCGCCCCTGCCTTCAGCGTGACGGGAATCGAGGTGTCCGTGGGCACATCCGCTCGGTCGGCGGGCAGGGCCACGTCTGTCGATGCCTCGCCGTTCACGCTCACCGCGAGCGACGTCGCCTCGGCGGAGGTCGTGTCGAGTTGCAGCTTGTAGTCACCGTCGGTCTCGACAGTGACATCCTTGTAGGTCACGGAGTTGCGCGCGCCGCCGCCGAGCCCGACGACCTGGGTCGAACCTGAGCACGCCCAGCAGATCTGCCACCGCGCGACACCGCCCAAGCTGGCGTGTTCGGCCTCCAGCGGTGTCCGTGCCCACGGGGACAGGGGATAGCCGTGCCCCACCTTGATCTCGTCGATCTGCAGTTCGCCGAAGTAGCGGGGCGCCTGCGGACCGGCCCACGTGTTCAGCACGTCCAGCTTGATGTAACGGGTGTCCTGCTGACCGATGTCGATGAACTGCGTGCCACGGGCGCTTGGCATCGCACCGGCCCGCACCTGCCTCCACCGCACGCCGTCGTCACTGATGGAGACCGTGTAGTCCTTGATCCGCGCGGAATCCTCCGGCCTGCCGAACGAGACCCGTGCGTACGTGGGGGACCACTCGCGCTGGTTCACCGCGAGGTGGGTCGCGTGCCTGCGCTGCTTGAGGTCCAACGTGACACTGACCGGAGTCCTGTCGTTGGCGTCCCAGTAGGACTCGTGGCTGCCGTCCGTGAGGTTGCTCGCAGGGAAGCCGTCCCTCGCGGACGTCGCTGTCGCACTGACGTCCTTGTAGTAGCCGGTCTGCAGGGGAGTGTCTATCTTGAACACAGTGTCGTAGGTGTCCCACTCGCGGATGCCCAGTACCGTCAGGTAACCGCCCGCCTGGTTGAACCGCAGCCGTTCGCCGGTCCGGACGTTCGTCACGCCGGTGACCCAGTATCCGTTGTCCCGTATGCGAAGCATGTCCGTAGTCGGCCTGGTGACGACGTGGGCGTACTGGGTGGTGGCACCGGGTTTGACCGTGATCACGCCGTGAGCGCCGTCGTTCCAGAAGCCGGGCTGCATGCCGCCGTACATGTAGCCGCCGCCTTCGGTGCCGTGCAGGGAATCCCGGATCGGCGGCGCCCACTCGGCCATGAAGTCGTTGAACTTCTCCTGGCTGGGCGGGAACTTCCCGTTCACCATCGGGGTTTCGGCCATCAGCGACTTCATCGACGAGCCCGCGTTGGTGACGTACCGGCCAGTGGACAGCCGGAAGTCGACGGGGTGGTCACGGCCGTCGTACCACCAGTCGCCCGTGGTCGGCAGCTTGTAGTCGGCCTCAACGAGCCGTGGCATCGGCGTCCACGCGGCCTGCGGGTAGTCGTAGGACGGTGTCATGCCGGTCTTCTGCTCGTTGCTGACGGTGTCCATGATCGGCGTGTCCTCGTTGTTGTTGCTCAGCAACCAGGACGGCCGCAGCTGGCGGATCTGCTCGTAGAGCTTGTTCTGCTCCCAGTAATCGTTGTCGTTGTCGATCCAGAAGCCGCCGAGGTCCGCGTAGTTCCGCATGACCTCGAAGAACAGGTCGTAGCTGTACATCCCGAAACCGCGGCGCGTGGTCAGGTCGACCTGCTGGCCCTTGTGGGCCGAGTACGCGGCCGAGTCGAGCATCTGTTTGCCCTGCTCGCTGTGCCACTGCGGGTCGTCGGTCATGTACAGGATGACCTTGACATCCTTGGCCTTGCCCGCTTTCACCAGTTCGCCGAGCAGATCCCGCCGGGTGCTGCAACTGCCGGGGATGGCGCTCGGCCACGGGCGTGCGTAGCCCAGCCTGCTGTGGAAGGTCGCCAGGACGATGTAGGAGGCGCCGAGCTTGCGTGCCTCGTCCACCCAGTAGTCCGGTGTCCAGCCGCCACCGGTGACGTCGCGTTCCCACTCGGCGCAGTCCAGGTGTCTCGGCGCGGTGAACATGCCCCAGTGCAGGAAAAGCCCGGCCGTGGACGCCCGTAACCACTGCTGCCTCGGATGCTCGGTCTCCGCGTGCGCCGTGGGCGTGATCAACGTGAGCGCGAGGACGATCACGCTCAGCAGGATGGTTCGGATGCGTCGCTGCATGACCTCGGCCCGCCTTCGCCTCATTCCCCTCAGACATCCGATCAAACCGGGCCATGTTGTCGTCGTCAAGGTGCAAAGCGGCGAAATGTAGACGGTTACATCCGATGAGTTGAGCACTACCGCCACGGGGAAGGTCTCCGTCACCGGCGGCTCGAGCCACGTCGACTCCGAAGTGGACTCCAGCGACGCCGTCGGCGAGCCCTGGTCGACAGGGAGGGCGAGGGCTGGGCGAGGGGGTGGCCTGTCCGAAGTGCCGCAGTTCGCGCAGGTCGACGTCCACAAAGGAGCCCGTCAAGCCGAAAGGCCCGGCTCCCCATGGGGAACCGGGCCTTTCGGAATGTCTGGTGGGCAATACTGGGATCGAACCAGTGACCTCTCCGGTGTGAACGGAGCGCTCTCCCGCTGAGCTAATCACCCGCTGGCCTGACAGAGACAAAGCTTACAGGAGTCCTCAACCGTGTTGTAGCCACCCCCGGTTGTCCGGCTCGACCTGGGGATGTTCGCGCAGAGTCGCGTGGCGGAGACAACATCGGGCAGAAGATTCACGCATTGGCGCTACCAAGTTCAGGCGGAACCCAGCAGTATGTACCCGTAGGTCCATCAGGTGATTACAAGGCGGAGTCGCTCGATCGCGCAGCGTCGAACTGGGGCCCCGAACGGGTGAAGATCGGCCGGAATGCAGTCGACGGGCGAAACTGCGGCGTCACAGGACTGGAGCTCAGTCGTTCCATGGCTGGGAAGGGAGAAGAAGGGTAGCGACGATGCGCAACGATCACGTGACGCTCCGCTCAACAGCGGTCTTCGACCTGCTTGCGCCACGCACGCCGGCCGTGCCGGTGAAGGTAGAGCTGCGCTATGACACACGCGACCCGTACGCGGTCGTCGCGGCGTTCCGCACGGGCCGGGCAGGCTGGGTGGAATGGGTGTTCGCGCGCGACCTGCTGGCCGACGGACTGATCGCCGAAGCGGGAGACGGGGACGTGCGAATCAGACCGGCGGTGGACGACCCGGAAGTGGTGGTGATCGAGCTGAGCTCGCCATCAGGCCACGCGGTCTTCGAAGCGTCGGCGCAAGAACTGGCAGACTTCCTTGACAGAACCTACGACGTGGTGGTCCCGGGCAACGAGCATACGTGGGTGAACGTCGACGAGGCGCTGACGCACTTGATCTCCAACGATCTGACCTGAGGAAACATCGAAAACGGACCCCCGTTTGAAACTCGCTTTGCGGGTCGGATAAAGTTCTTCACGCACCACCGAGACGGGCCGAAAGCCCGAACGAAGCTGGGGCAGGCGGACGTAGCGCAGCTGGTAGCGCATCACCTTGCCAAGGTGAGGGTCGCGGGTTCGAGTCCCGTCGTCCGCTCGGCGTCGGCCCCTCGGGCCGGACTCCTGGGAAGTCGACAGGAAACTGGCGCAGTGGCCGAGTGGCTTAGGCAAGGGCCTGCAAAGCCCTGTACGCGGGTTCGATTCCCGCCTGCGCCTCGGGCGATTAGCTCAGTGGGAGAGCACTACCTTGACACGGTAGGGGTCACTGGTTCAATCCCAGTATCGCCCACCAGGACATTTGTCCAGGTCAGAAACCCTTTCTCGTCATTGACGGGAGAGGGTTTTTCTGCGTTTACAAGATCATGCGTAGACGATGCGTAGATCAACTTTGCGCCTGTTTTGTCCGCTTCTGGACGTAGGTGAGGGAACCACGACTCCAGTCGGGCCCGCTCGGCTGTTGTGAGCCCAGCCAGCCCGGCCTTGCGCTTGCCGAAAATGTCATTCGCGCTGGTCAGGCTGCGTGGTGGTACTCGTTGAGGATGCCGCCCAAACGTGGGCGTCGGCGGACGTCGAGACCGGTGATCTTGGCCTGGCTGGTGATCGGCTGTGGCAGTGGTTGTAGTGGTCGGGCCCTGGTGTGGCCGGTGCGAGTTGTAGAAGCGCTCGTATTCCCGGAGCGCGTGGAGCAGATGCCGCTGGTTCCAGATCAAGGTGCGGTCGAGCAGTTCGTGTCGGCAGGTCTGGATCCAGCGTTCGACGAACGAGTTCATCCTCGGCATCTGAACACCGCTCAGGACGACCTGGATGCCGGCGTCGGCGAGGATGTCGTCAAACAGTTGAGGGAATTTGCCGTCTCTGTCGCGGATCAGGAATCGCGCTCGGCAGTGGGCGTCCTCAAGATCCATGACGAGGTTGCGGGCGGCTTGGATCACCCATGCCGCGGTCGGGTGTGGCGTCGCGCCGAGGATGCGGATCCTGCGCAGTGCGTGTTCGATCACCACCAGGGCATACATGCGGGTGCCGGTGAGGGTGACGGTTTCGAAGAAGTGGCAGGCCAGCAGGACCTCTGCTTGTGAACGGAGAAACTGGGCCCAAGTGCTGGACGCGCGTTCGGGCGCAGGTTCGATGCCCGCGTCGGTGAGGATCCGTCACACGGTTGAGGCGGCGACTTTCACGCCCAGGACGAGCAGTTCGCCGTGGATGCGACGGTAGCCCCAGTTGGGGTTCTCCTTGGCCAGGCGTAGAACCAGGATTCGAATGGACCGGATGGTGCGCGGTCGGCCAGGGTGTTTCGGTCGAGACATCCTGGCGTGGTGTCGGCGGATCAGGTCGCGATGCCAGCGGAGGATGGTATCCGGGCGGACCAGCAGACGGAGCCTGTGCAAGATGTGGCGTGGTAGCCGGTGCAGGAGCGCGGCGAGCAACGCCCTGTCGGCCAGGCTGAATCGCACTCTGGTGCCGCCGAGTTGCCGTTGCAGTACTCCGATTTGGTGTCGCAGGGCGAGAATCTCGATGTCTTTGTCCCGGTCGGTCGTCGGGAGCAGGCGAAGCATGGCGAAGGTGTTGGTCAGGCTGAGGTAGCAGGGTGGTCGACATGTTCACGCCTCCTGGAGGACGGGCGGATTGGCGACTGGGGCGGGGCTTTCGTCGCCCCTGGCCGTCTTCGCTCAGCCGCTGCGGCCGGCGACGATCCGGCCGAGTGCGCGGTACGTGGCGAGGTATCCGATGTAGTTCCAGATGAGCATCAGGTGGCCCAACAGGAGTGCGTGCGGCAGCGAGACCTGGCGGGTCCGCCTGCTGTACAGGACGCCGATCAGGATGTTGGGGAAGAAGGAGGCCAGGTACCAGAATCCGGTGTAGACAAGCCAAACCGTGTACCGCTCGAAAAGTCATCGCTGCAGGTCAGGCTGCGTAGTGGTATTCGTTGACGAGTCCATTAAGGACGGGCGTGCACAGCGACGTGCGGGCAATGGCGCTGTGTGCTCGGTCGGGTTGCTGGTGACGTTCGGGTGGTCGCTGTTCTCGGGCTTGGTGGGGCCGGTGTTGGTTGTAGTGGCGCTGGTATTTGGCGAGAACCTCGCGCGCGTGTGCCTCGTTGAGGATCAGAACGTGGTCGCATACTTCGGTGCGGAGGGTTCTGATGACGCGTTCGCAGTGTGCGTTCATCCTCGGCACTTGGGGTGCGCTGGTCAGGATGTCCATGTCATCGGCTTGCAAGGCGGTTGAGTACTTGGCGTCGCGGTCGCGGAGCAGGAAGCGGAGCGCGCTGAGTCGGGCACTGGCATCGGCCGTGAGGTTGCGGGCTTGTTGTGTGGTCCAGTCCTGGGTCGGGTGGGTGGTGACGCCGGCGATGTGTAGTCGTCGTGTGCCGTGCTCGAGGAATACCAGGGCGTAGAGGCGTTTTCCAAGTGCGGTGTCTATGTGGAAAAGCAGTTCTGCGTCTTTGACGGTGTCACGACGCAGCGGCACTGCGGGGACGGACAACAGTCGTCGGGTCAGTTGTTACAGCAGCGACACGATCACCGGATCATGATCCCAACGGCTTCGCGATGGTGTCCTGACCAGCCGCGACGGCTTTTCGAGCGGTACAGGACGGGGCTGTGCGTCGGCTTCGCCACCACAGCGATCCTGCTTGCCCAGCGGTTCCGCACGGTGACGGCTGAGCAGGCGAGTCATCACCTCGTCACCACCCGACGCTGATCAGGTGATCATCTCTGTCCACAGAGGAATGTAGACTGTGTGGCGGGAGACTCATCGCTGCCGGTCGGACACGGCAGCCGCCAGGGAGCTGACCGTATCGGTTGACGGCAGCAGCCTCGACATCCCAGTCGGAGGCGGCCGGATCAACTGAACCGAGTCGATGGCGGCTGTGCCGTTCTGTGAACGTACGCATCCACTTCTCACGCTTGAGCCACGCGGCGAACGTCCGGCACGGGATTCTCGGCGCGCTGACCTCGAGCACGACCTCGGCACCGATCCGCCAGCGCTCGCCGATCTCGACGTTGGTGACGTCAAGGCCGGCGGTGGTCAGATTCTCCCCGAAGATGCCACAGTGCAGCTGGGTACCGAGTTCGTGCTGCCAGACGTCCAGGTCTTCCCGCGCGTAGGCGTGCACAGCCCGGTCCGGGCCGCCGTGGAACCTGCCGTCGCTGATCGCGTCGTCTGCCAGTCCCGATGTGCCTGCCTGCGGCACGGTGACCGTGACCGGTCCAGCCGCAGGCCGTTTGTCGATCCCGCTCTTGCCGGTGGCCGCGAGCATCGGCCGTAACAGGCCCACGTTGACTGACAGGACGACACCCATGACTTCATTGTCAGCGTTGCGCGGCCAGGCGGGTGTCCACGGCGTTGCTCGGGCACGTGTGGTCGTCGCGGTGCACGAGTTGTGATTCCTCGGTGTTGTGGCAACTGGACGTGCCGTGGTCGACCTGAAGTGTGCAGTGGTTGACGCCGTAGTTCTCGGAGAGGAGGTGTTCCAGGTGCGTTCGGCGTTCGTGGCAGTCGAACTCGTGGTCGACGGTCACGTGGGCGGCGAGCGCGGCGAAGCCTGATGTCACTTCCCACACGTGCAGGTCGTGGATGTCGGTGATGCCCTCGACCGCGGCGAGGTCCTCCTTGAGCATGGTGGGGTCGATGCCGCGAGGTGCGGCTTCCAGGAAGACGCGCGTGGATTCGCGGACCAGCTTGACGCCGGACACGGCCATCAGCGCGGCGACGAACAACGACGCCACAGCGTCCGCGCGGTGCCAGCCGAGGGTGAGCACCACGACCGCGGCGACGGCTGTGCCGATGAACGCGTACAGGTCGGTGAGGATGTGCTGGAAGCTGCCTTCGATGTTCAGGTTCTGCCGGTTCGCCTTGCTCAGCGCGAACGTCGCCGCGAGGTTGACCACGATGCCCGCCAGCGCGACGACCAGTACGAGACCACCGTTCACCTCGGGTGGGTGCACCAGTCGCTCGATGCCTTCGATCAGGAAGATGGCGGTCATGATCAGCAAGGTCAGGCCGTTGACCATCGCGGACAGGATCTCGGCGCGCTTCAGGCCGAAGGTGTAGGCGCCGAAGGCCGGGCGGTTGGCCAGCCGCATCGCGAGGAGGGACAGTGCGATGGCACCGGCGTCCGACACCATGTGGCCGGCGTCCGCGAGCAGCGCGAGTGAGTCGGCGATCAGGCCGATCACCACCTCGACTGCCATGAAGCCGAGGATCAGGCTCAGTGCCAGCCAGAGGTACCGGCGATCCGAGTCTTGCTGGACCGTGTGCCCGTGACCATGGGAGTGGCCATGGCTGTGTCCCATCAAACCTCCATCACTCAAGCATGCAAAGATGCGCATGTCTTATTGGACGGTAGCAGCGCGTGACGCTCGCTCGCAGTAGTCCGGAGTTGGCTTTGCGGCAGTGTGGGCTTCCACCCAGAGGTGCAGCGCGGTGTGGTTGCCCTCGGTTAAGGTTTGGCTACCCTCAGGGATTGATAGACTTATGCAACTACTCTAATATGTTGATATCTGATGGCGACTGGCTGGGCGGGGGCATGTGGTGAACGCGAGCACGCGTGTGTCGATCCCCGACTCGGTTCCGGACTGTGAACCCGCGAGTTCGAGCCAGGTTCGGATCGTCCTGGGTGACGAGCGTCCGCTGGTGCGCCGCGGTTTGCGGGCGGTTTTCGAGGCGGAGCCCGATATCGAGGTGGTGGCCGAGGCCGGTGATGGCGAACGGCTGCCCGCGTTGCTCAGGCGGGTTCAGCCCACGGTGGTCGTGCTGGACGCCGACCTGCCGGGTGTGCACTGCCTCGATCTCGCCCGGCAGCTGACCGCGGGCTGCGACCAGAGTTGCGCCACTGATTGCGAATCGCACTGCCAAGTCGTCCTGCTCGTGGAGCGCCTCGACACGGAGTACGCGATCGACGCGCTACGTGCGGGGATAAGAGGCCTGTTGTTCAAGGACGATCACCCTGACGATCTGCTCAGGGCGGTCCGTGCAGTGGTCGCGGGCGAGGCGATGCTGACACCGCGCGTCGCACTCCAGGTGCTCAACGGCTTGCGGGACACCTCGCCAACTCCGGTGCCCCGTCAGGGCGACGACCCGGTCATCGACGAGCTGACGCCACGCGAACAACAGATCTTCCGGATGATCGCCGAGGGGTGCACCAACCAGGAGATCGCCGAGGAGCTCCTGCTGTCCGAGGCCACGGTGAAGTCCCACTTCAACCGTATCGCCAAGAAGCTCGGGCTCAGGGGGCGCGTGCAGGCGGTGATCCTGGCCTACAAGACTGGTGTCGTGCAGGCGGGCCTCTGATTCAACCCTGGGTTGCACGCGGGAATGTGAACCCAGGTTGGCGAGCCGCGCTCCCCCCGACTGATAACATCATCTTGTTGGGCCGTAACGATTTCCGGGATGCTACGGGACTGTTGCACATGTTCTGTGGGGGATGTGCGCCCAGGCTGACCGCGGCCGGATCTCACGCCGCGCGCCACGGGGCACGGGTGCCTTGGGGGTGGATGAACCTGGTGGCGAAGAGTGACAACGCTGTCGTGGACGTAGTCATCGGCGATGAGCAACCGTTGATCCGACGTGGTTTACGCGCGCTCATCGAGGCCGAAAGCGATCTGAGTGTCGTGGGCGAGGCGGAGGACTGCGAGCAACTGCGTGTCGTGCTGGGGCTTTTCCCGCCCGCGATTGTCGTGCTCGACGCCGGGCTGCCGGGGATCGCCGACGCCGCCGAGCTGACGGGCGAGCTCCTCGGCGGGCGGATCGCGGTGATCCTGCTCGCCGCCAATCTGAGCAGTGAGCACGCCGTCGAAGTACTCCGTGCCGGGGCGCGGGGAATGTTGTACAAGAACGACTCCCCGGACGAACTGATCCGGGCGATCCGCACGGTCGCGCAGGGCTCCGCGTTCCTCTCGCCGAAGGTGGCCGGGCAACTGGCCGACGTCTTGTATCGCGGGGGATGGATACCCCGGCAGCGCATCGCGGCGAACATCGAGGGACTGACCGACCGGGAACACGAGATCTTCCGCCTGATCGGCGACGGCCTGACCAACAACGAGATCGCGCTCACCCTCTTCATCTCCGAGGCCACGGTCAAGTCCCACTTCAACCGCATCTGCAAGAAACTGGGCATCGTCAACCGGGTCCAGGCCGTGATCATGGCGCACGAACTCGGCATGACGACAGGGTAGGTGTCCGGGTCACCGCCCGGTGGTGACCGGCAGTTCGGTCACGCCGAAGACGATCGGGCTGGCGCCGTAGGTGGGTTCGCCCTTGATCCGCAACCCCGGGTGGGCTTCGAGCAGGACGCGCAACGCGATCTGCGTCTCCAGCCGTGCGAGTTGCGCGCCGAGGCAGAAGTGCGGCCCGTGCCCGAACGCCGAGTGCCAGTTGTTGCCCTCACGGGACAGGTCGAACCTGTCCGGGTTGGCGAACACCCGATCGTCGTAGTTGGCCGACATCATCCAGATGACCACAGTGGCGTCAGCGGGGATGTCGACGCCTCCCACGGTCGTCGGCTGCGTCGTGCGCCGGAAGGTCGCCGGAACCGGCGGCCGGGTTCGCAGTCCCTCCTCGACAGCTTGCGGGATAAGCGAATGGTCCGCCACCACGGCGGCGAGCGCGTCCGGGTTCTGGTCGAGCCCGACGATCGTGTTGCCCAGTGCGAGCGTGGTGCTGATGTGCCCGGCCAGCAGCAGGACGATCGGGATGCTGAACAGTTCGACCTCGTTGAGCCGGTCGCCGTCCACCTCGGCCATGGCCAGCCTGCTGATCAGGTCGTCACCGGGATTGATCTTGCGCGCCCGCGCGTGCGCCAGGATGTACTCCTGCATCTCCAGGATCGGGCTGGTCATGTGTTCGCCGAGGACCATCACGTCCGGATCGCCCGCGGACGTTCCCTCGTTGGCCAGCAGCATCGACTCCGCCCAGTTGTGGAACTTGTCCCGATCTGACGGTGGCACGCCGAGCAGTTCGGCGATCACCAGTACTGGCAACGGTTTGAAGTAATGCTCGACCAGCTCGAGCTCCGACAGGTGCCCGGTGTCGGCGAGCAGGTCGTGCGCGATGCGGTCGATCGTCGGCTCCATCTTCAGGGTGCCGCGCGAGGTGAACGCGGAGCTGACCAGCTTGCGGAGCTTGGTGTGCCGCGGCGGATCGGTCACGCCGAGGTGGTTCTCCATGAAGTTCGGCGCGTCCTCGATCGGCTCGGGCAGCTTGCCGTGGAAGACCGACGAGAAGAGGTGCGGGTCGGTGAGCACGTGCTGCACTTCGGGATAGCCGAAAACGTGGCACGAGCCGGTGGATTCGTCCCACAGCACGTGGTTCTGCCGACGGGCGCGAGTCAGCCAGTCCATGAGCGCGCCGCCACCGTCGGTGGTGTTCGGCGGTTGCGATGTCAGGATATCGGTCATCCAGTACCCCACCCTTTCATCGGTCCGGATGTCTGCAGTGTAACCACGTCCGGCGGCTTTCACGGTGGCCATTCGATCGAATTGAACCGAGGGCTGGAGCGGGTTGACGACGTTCAACTCCTGGTTCTACTGCTGGGATCCACCCCGGGTTGGCAGACGCGCATGGCCGTTCTTGTTAGCGTCATCGGCGTTGCCGTGAAAAATCACGGTCAGCCTGGGGTAGTGGAGGGTCGCATACATGGACTCGTCGACGGCGAGCGACATCGATCAGAATGGCCCGACCGACATCGTACGGCGCTATGCGGGAAATTCCCCTTTCCGGGCCGCCGAAGCGCACGAGCTCGTCAACGAAAACAATCCCTTTCGCCGTTCGGTGCGGCCGGACGACCTCGACTGGCTCGACTACGGCGGCAAGTTCGACCGCGCGGACGTACTGCTGCTCAGCGGCCTCCTCGGGCATCGCATGCTGCGCAACATCTACGACGCGGATCTGCTGTTCCTGCCGACCGGCGGTGCGCGGACACCGAGCGGGACTGACGGCAACGCCTTCTACACCAACGAGAACCGGGTGCGCGGCCACCAGGCCGGTGTCGTTCTGGAGAACCACCTCTTCTCGTTCCTGCCCGGCGAGCGGCGCGACCACTCGGAGTCCACAGTGGTCTCGGCCGTCGACCATGTCGGCGCGTTGTTCGCCGAACGCCTCGACCGGCCCGGCCGTGTGTTCGAGGTGGCGGCCGCGTGCCGCAACCGCTCTGAGGCGCTGACTTTCGCGCTGCTACAGCTGACCGCGACGACTCCGGCCGCGAACGCCGCGGTGGCGCGCAACCTGGTCGGCGACTACGACACCGTCCATCCCGGGTTGCGTGGTCTGCTGCTGGCGGACTACTCGGCGTGGGCCGCGTCCGCCGAGGCCTACCGGACGATGCTCGGCGGGTGTGGTCTGCTCGGTGAACCAACCGCCTACTGGCAGTTCTATCTCAGTTCGTCACTGGCGCGGGGCAACCACCTGCATCTGGTGTCGCGCAGCCACGAGCGGTTCGGCGAGTTCCTCGGCGCCTGGGTCTACAAGCGGTTGGACGAGGCGGTGACCAGCGCGGCGTACGGCCAGTTGGTGTCCGACGTGTTCGGCGCCGACCCGGCGTACTTCACCGGGCTGGGCACCGACGCCACCGAGCTCGGCGAGTTGGTCAAGGCTCTGCTGACGCCGCTGGCCGACCGGTTCGGGCCGGACATCGTGCGGTCGTTCGACAACGGGTTCGACGACGCGCACACCCTCGCCGGGATCTGGGACGAGGACCTCGCGGTGCAGCTCGACTGGGCCGACCGGCTCGACGAGTACAAGGAAAAAGCCGAGAAACTCCACTACAAGCTGGAGTCCGAGAAGATCGAGGTCGATCTGGAGACATTCGTCGAGTCCTCCGAGGAAACCTCGACGACGCACGTGCACGACGATCACCGGCTGGTCGTCATCGAGGTCGGTCAAATGCATTTCTGGAACAACGTCGGAAAAATGATCCCCATGACCGAGGGCGACAAGTTGCTTATTCCGGCGACCCGGCTGCACGGATCGGTCGTGTTGTCCGGCAGTTGCACCTATCACCAGCCGGTCATTCCAGAGGACCTGCTCCGCACAGTATGACTCTAGAACTGGGGTTGGGGGTCGTTGAGTCATGACTCGCGATGCGGATATCGCGGTCATCGGCCTGTCCGGCCGGTTTCCGGGTGCGGGGACACTCGCCGAGTTCTGGTCGGTGCTGCGCGACGGCGTCGAGACGCACACCGAGCTCGGCGACGACGAGCTGCGCCGAGCCGGGGTCGCCGAGGAGTTGATCGGCGATCCCAGGCTGGTGCGCCGCAGGCCGATCCTCGCGGGCGCCGCCCTGTTCGACGCGGGCTTCTTCGGCTACACGCCGAGTGAGGCGGAGATCATCGACCCGCAGCAGCGGCTGTTCCTCGAATGCGCGTGGGAGGCCGTGGAATCGGCCGGGTACGACCCGGACCGGTTCGACGGCTCGATCGGCGTGTTCGGCGGCGGCGGGCCGAGTTCCTACCTGATGTCCCATCTCTGCGCCGATCCGGCGTACCTGGCCAGAGTCGGTCAGTTCCCGGCGTTGCTGGGCAACGAGAAGGACTTCATCGCGCCGCGCACGTCGTACAAGCTCAACCTGCGTGGCCCGAGCATCAGTGTCCTGACAGGATGTTCGTCGTCGCTTGTCGCGGTCCACCTCGCGGCGCAGAGCGTGGTGAACGGCGAGTCGGACATGGCGCTCGCCGGTGGCGCGACCGTGTACTTCCCGCAGCGCGCCGGATACGTCCATCAGGACGGCGGCGTCAACTCGCCGGACGGGCGCTGCCGCGCGTTCGACATCGGCGCCAACGGCACCGTGCCGGGCGACGGCGCCGGTGTCGTGCTGCTGAAACGGCTCGATGAGGCGCTGGCCGACGGGGATGTCGTGCACGGCGTCATCAGGGGCACGGCAGTGAACAACGACGGCTCGCAGAAGGTCGGGTTCACCGCGCCGAGTGTGCAGGGACAGGCGGACGTGATCGCCGAGGCGCTCGCTGTGGCCGAGGTCGACCCGCGGACCATCGGGTACGTCGAGGCACACGGAACCGGGACACCACTTGGCGACGCCATCGAGCTCACCGCGCTCGCCGAGGCGTTCGACACGTCCGGCGGCCAGTTCTGCGCGATCGGCACCCTGAAACCCAACATCGGCCACACCGACACCGCCGCCGGTGTCCTCGGCCTGATCAAGACAGTGCTGATGTTCCGGCACTCGATGATCCCGCCGAGCATCAACTGCGCCACCCCGAACGCGAAACTCACGCCGGACAGCCCGTTCCACGTCAACACCGGCCGCACCTCGTGGCCGTCGGGATCCGGGCCGCGCCGGGCCGGGATCAGCTCGTTCAGCGTGGGCGGCACCAACGCGCACGTGATCGTCGAGGAACCACCCGCCCGGCCCGCGGCGTCGAGTTCCCGCGCGCACAGACTGATCGTGCTGTCCGCACGCAGCGAATCCGCGTTGCAGACGGCGGCGACCAATCTCAGCGCGGGGATCGAGGCCGTGGACCTGGCGGACGCGGCGTACACGCTGCGGTCCGGCCGACGGGTGTTCGACCACCGGATGGCGGTCGTCTGCGACACCACTGCAGACGCCGCCGCGACACTGAACGGCTCGGCTGCGGCGTTTCGCGGCCACGTCGGACGAGTCGAGCGCTCGGTGGCGTTCCTGTTCCCAGGACAAGGAAGCCAGCGAGCGGGAATGGGGCAGGCGCTCTACCGGGACGAACCGGTGTTCCGCCAGGAGGTCGACGAGTGTACGGAGATCCTCGGTATCGACCTGCCGACAATCCTGTACACCGCCCGAGCCGACGACGAACTCGCGCAGACCCGGTTGACCCAGCCCGCCTTGTTCGTCATCGAGTACGCACTCGCGCGGCTGCTGACGCACTGGGGAATCACTCCGGCGGCCATGGCCGGGCACAGCATCGGCGAGTTCGCCGCCGCCTGCGTCGCCGGGGTGTTCACCCGCGAGGACGCGTTGCGCGTGGTGGCACTGCGGGGAAAGCTCATCCAGGACCAGCCCGGCGGCGCCATGCTCGCCGTTCCGTTGTCCGAGGACAAGGCCCGCGATCTGCTGACCGACGGGCTCGCCGTCGCCGCGGTCAACTCGGCCGACCAGGTCGTGGTCTCCGGCGCCGCCGACGAGATCGACGCCTTTGCGTCCACAGTGGACAAATGCACTCGGTTGCGGACCTCGCACGCGTTCCACTCACCGATGATGGATCCGGTCGTGGCCCCGTTCACCGCGGCCATGGCCGGGGTCAGGCTGCGGCCACCCCGGACGCCGTTCCTGTCCGGTACGACCGGTGACTGGATCACCGCGGCGCAGGCCACCAGTCCGGCATACTGGGGCAGGCAGTTGCGCGAGCCCGTACGGTTCGCCGACATGGTGGCCAGGCTCCGGGCCGATTCGGACCGGCTGCTGGTCGAAGTGGGGCCGGGCAACACACTGCGGTCACTCGCCGCCGGCCCGGTGATTCCCACGCTCGGCCGTCGCGACGACTCGACGCTGCTGGACACACTGGCCCAGCTCTGGGTCAACGGCGTGACTCCTGACTGGAACGCGGTGCCTGCGCAGGGCGGGCGACGCGTGGAGTTGCCGACCTATCCGTTCGAACGGGAGCGGTATCTGGTCGACCTGCCGACTGATCCTCAGCCGGAGCGTTCGGAAACGGCCGAGCGCGCACATTCCCGCCCCGATCTGCCGACGGCGTACGTGGCCCCGCGCAACCGCGTCGAGGAGGTGATCGCCGGAGTGTGGCAGGACGTGCTCGGCGTCGCGGTGATCGGCGTGCACGACAGCTTCTTCGACCTCGGCGGGCATTCCGTGCTGGCGGCGCAGTTGGTCGCCAGGTTGCGTGACGCGTTGCCCGTGGCGGTCTCGGTCGCGGATGTGCTCTCCGACGGCCAGACCGTCGGCTCTCTCGCCGTCATCGTCGAACGCGCACTGCACGACAAGCTCGAATCCATGACCGAGGAAATGGCCGCCGAACAGCTGGCCGAATAGAGGTGTTCGCGCATGGTCAACCCCGACTTGAATGACTTGTCCCCGGCGAAACGACAGCTGTTGGACAAGTGGCTGTCCACTCCAGGAGAGTCAGGCACGATCCCGCCACGCAGGGCCAAGTCACCGACAGGTTTGTCGTTCGCCCAGGAACGCCTGTGGTTCCTCAGCAGACTGCACCCGGACAGCGCCTACCTGACCATGGTCGAGTCCGTCCGCGTCACCGGCGAGTTGGACGTCGTGGCCCTGCGGACCGCTCTGCGGCGAGTGATCGAGCGGCACGAGGCCCTGCGCACGGTGTTCGCGGAGATCGACGAGGAACCTCGGCAGATCATTCTCGACCAGCCGGAAACACCGTTGACCGTCGTCGACGTGAACGGTGGACTCGCCGACGCGATTCGGTTGCTCAACGAGGCCACCCGCATGCCGTTCGACATCTCCACCAGCCCACCGCTGCGCGTTCACCTGCTCGCGTTCACCGGCACCGATCACATCCTCGCCGTGGCCATGCACCACATCGTCGGCGACGGCATGTCGATGGGGATCTTCTTCCACGAACTGTTCACGCTCTACGAGGCGTTCGCGTCGGGACAGCCGGACCCGTTGCCGCCGCTGACCGTCCAGTACGCCGACTTCGCCGAGTGGCAGCGCGGTGAGTTGAGCGGCCCCGGCCTGGTCCGGCAGCTGCGGTACTGGCGCGGCAAGCTCGCCGACCCGATGCCCACATTGGACAGGCTGGCCGACCATCCGAGGACAGGGGAACCGAGTCTGCGGGTGACGACGTGTCGCTTCGGTCTGACGGCCGAGGTGACATCCGAGCTCAAGGCGCTCGCCCGAGACCACGGTGCCACCTTGTTCATGGCAGTCCTCGCCGGGTTCACCACTCTGCTGCACCGCTACACCGGCGAACGGGACATCGTGACCGGTTCCGTCGAGCACGGCCGCGACCGGTCGGAGTGCGACGCCATCATCGGCCTGTTCGCCAACACTCTCACCATGCGGACTGAGCTCACCGGGTGCGCGTCCTTCGCGGACGTGCTGGTCCGGGTGCGGCAGACGTGCCTGGAGGCGTACTCCTACAAGGACATGCCGATCGAGTTGCTGGTGGCCGAACTGCGTCCGGGCCGCAACCACGGCTACAACCCGTTGTTCCAGACCGCCTGTGTCTGGGAAGGCATCGGCGCGGGCACCGAGCCGGGATCGTTGGAGCTGAGCCCGGTCGACGTCGAGCATGACGCGTCCGAGTTCGACCTGGTCCTGCACTGCGGTGACGCCGACGGCGGGCTCGAAGGCGTGCTGCGCGGCAGCATCGACCTGTTCCGGCCGTCGACTGTGCGCCAGATGTCCGGACACCTGACCGAGATCCTCGCCGCGGCGGCCGAGAATCCCCGGCGTGCTCTCGAGGAGCTGCTGCCCGGACTGCACCGGGACATCACCACGGCCACCCAGCCTGCCGTCGAACAGCAGGCCGCGCCACGACCGGTCGACTCGGCCACCGAACGCGAGATCGCCGCGGTGTGGGCCGAGGTTCTCGGCGCCCACGACATCGGGGCGCACGACGACTTCTTCGAGATCGGCGGGCACTCGCTGCGAGCCGCGCGGATGCTGCTGCGGATCCGCAAACGGCTGGGCGTCGACATCCCGGCCCAGGCGTTCTTCGCCGCGCCGACGGTCGCCGCGCTGGCCGAGGTGATCGACCGGATCAGAAGCGGCAACGAGACCGCAGTCGTGCCAACGGACATCGACCTCACGGCCGAAGCGGTCCTGGACGACGACGTCGTTCCGGTCGCGGCGGCGGCGGTGATCACGCAGCCAGGCCAGGTCCTGCTCACCGGCGCGGACAGCTTCACCGGGGTGCACGTCCTGGCCGAACTGCTCGCCCGCACGAACGCCAGAGTGCACTGCCTGGTGGACGCCACGAGCCCGGCCGAAGCCGACCGTCGGCTCACGGACGCTTTGGTGCTGCACAAACTGGGAGCGGTTGCGGCCGAACGCGTGGTGATCGTGCCCGGGAGCCTGCGTGAACCGGAGCTCGGCATCGGCGCGATCACCTTCGGCCGGTACGCGTCCACACTGGACACGATTTACCACGTCGGCTGCGAGGCGCACCTGGCGTATTCCTACCAGCGGCTCAAGCCCGCGAATGTCAACGGCACGAAGGAAATACTGCGGCTGGCCGCACGCGGACGCAGCACGCCCGTGCATTACCTGTCGTCGCCGAGCGTGCTGTTCGCCCGCGACACCCGTCCCGGGATCCTGACCGAGGACGGCCGGGTACCAGCCGGGGCCGTGCTGCCGTCCGGGTACGTCCAGACCCGATGGGTGGCCGAAGAGCTTGTGCGGCAGGCGAAAGACCGAGGCCTGCCGGTCACGGTGTATCGGCCGGGCCGGATCTCCGGCAGCGCGTCGACCGGCGCGGGCCCGATCGAGATGGCGTTCTGGCAGTTCATCAAGTCCTGTGTGGAACTCGGCGTCGTCCCCGACAGCGACATCGACCTGGACATCGTGCCGGTGGACTACGTGGCCCGCGCCATGGTGGAGATCTCCGGCCAGGACACGGCGTCCGGCGGGTACTTCCATCTGGCGAACCCGGTCAGAACACCGTTGCGGGCTGTCGTGGAGCACGTGCGGGCAATGGGGTACGCGCTGACGAGCGTCACCGGCGAGCAGTGGGAACGCAAACTGGCTGGCAGCGCGCAGGACCGGGACCCGGATCCGGACGAGGCGTCCCCGGCCATGGCCGTACTGGCCGGTGCCACCACTGGCCTGCCGGAGCTCGGCAGCCTGCGGATGGCCACCGCGAACACCACCGCGGCGCTGGCCACCACGAACGTCCGATGCCCGGTCATCGACGACACGGTCCTCGGGAAGTACTTCGGTTACTTCGTCGCATCCGGGCTGATGACACCGCCGAGAGGAAACACATGATCGTCCGACTGGGGACCGGCCGCGAGGAGCGGCTCCGGGGGCGGTGCGCCGCCAGGGACATCTCCGTCGCCGCGGCCATGGCCGCCACGTTCGCCGCGGTCGTCGCGCGGTGGTCGAAGGGCCCGCGGATCACGCTGCGCCTTCCCACCGGCGAGATAGAGATCGACACAGCGGCACACGACCTGATCACCACCGCCCGGCACCTGCACGCGGTGCTGGAATCCACGGCGTTCCCGTTCACACTGGACGCGTCGATCGACGGCCCAACGGGTTCGTCACCGGTGACGGTCGTGATCAGCGAGACTGAGGTGCGGTGGGACCTCGACGACCTTGGCCACGCCTACGACCAGTTGCTGAACCTGTTGGCGGACAACCCGTCCGAGTGGGATCACGGCGTTGCTCCATTGCCACAGTGGCAGTCCGAGCTGTGCGGCACCGTGAACGACACCGCCGACGAGGTCCCGGACACGCTGCTGCACACGGTCGTCGAGCAGGCCGGTGCGCGCGACCTGGACCACCTCGCCATCATCACGACCAGTCGGCGCCTGACCTATCGGGAACTGCTCAGCCGGGCCCGGCGAATCGGCCGTCGGCTGCGGGACCTGGGTGCCGCCCCGGGCACGTTGGTCGCGGTCTACCTGGACAAGGGCTGGGAGCAAGCCGTCGCGATCCTCGGCGTGCTGCAGTCCGGTGCCGCATGGGTGCCGATCGACCCGGCACTGCCCGCTGAACGGCGCGAACATCTGCTACGTACGTCCGAAGCCGTCGCTGTTCTCGGGCACAGCGCGAACGCGGCCACAGTGGAATGGCTCAATGGGCTGCCTGTGTTGGCAGTGGACAAGGACGAGGAGTGGGCCGCCTACGACGACAGCCCGCTGGCACCTGTCCAGGGCCCCGACGACCTCGCCTACGTGATCTTCACGTCCGGGTCGACCGGACTGCCCAAGGGCGGGATGGTCCACCACCGGGCCGCGCTGAACACCGTCCTGCACGTCAACACCAAGTTCGGCATCGAACCGGGCTGTCGGTTCATCAGCCTGTCGGCGATGAGCTTCGACCTGTCGGTGTGGGACGTGTTCGGCGCGTTGTGCGCCGGTGCCACCTTGGTCGTGCCGGACGCGGGCAGCGGGCGGAATCCCGCGCACTGGGTGGACCTCGTCCGCGCCGAGCGGGTCACCACGTGGATGGGCGCGCCCGCGTTGTTCGAGATGTTCTGCGAGGTCGTCGAACGGGACCAGGATCCGTCAGCGGACTCGCTGCGCCTGGTCATCCTCGGTGGCGACTGGATCCCGCTGTCGTTGCCCGCCAGGGCCAAGGCGATCGCTCCCGATGTGCGGTTCGTCAGTCTCGGCGGGAACACCGAGGCGTCGATTCTGTCCTGTACCCACGAAGTGCACGACGTCGATCCGGAGTGGACGTCCATTCCGTACGGCAAGCCACTGCCCAACCAGACTCTGCATGTTCTCGACCACCGGCTCGATCCCAAGCCGGTGTGGGTGCCAGGCGAGCTGTACATCGGCGGCACCGGCGTGGCACAGGGCTACTGGCGTGACCCGGAACGGACCGCCGCGGTGTTCCTCACCCATCCGCACACGGGCGAGCGGCTCTACCGGACCGGTGACCAGGCACGAAGGCTGCCGGACGGAACTGTCGAGTTCCTTGGCCGGACCGATTTTCAGGTCAAGGTACGCGGTCACCGGATCGAACTCGGCGAGATCGAGAGCGCACTGCGCACCCATCCGTCGGTCGGCTCCGCTGTGGCGATCGGCGTCCCTTATGAGGACCGTCCTGGTTACCGGGGCTTGGCGGCGTTCGTGGTGCCGACGGCAGGGGCCAGGCCGTCGCCCGACGAACTGCGCGAGCATCTGCGCACCAAGATCCCGGGCTACATGGTCCCGGCCAAACTGGTCACGCTGGATTCCCTGCCACTCACCGCGAACGGCAAGGTCGATCGGCGCGCACTGGCTGTCGAGGGCCCTGTCGACGGCCCTGTCGAAGACGATGCGCCGGACGCCTTCGTGGCACCGCGGACCGCGTTGGAGCGGCAGATCGGCGCGTTGTGGTCCGATGTGCTCGGCGTCGGGCGGATCGGCGTGCACGACGACTTCTTCTCGATCGGCGGGCATTCCCTGCTCGGTATCAGGGTGATGAACCGGCTACGGTCGGCGCTGCGGCTCGAAGTGGACCTGCACATCATCTTCGAGACCCGCACAGTCGCCGCGCTCGCGTTGCGGATCGACCAACTACGGGCGCGCGACGACGGCTCGGGACACGGCTACACCGAGCTGCCACCGGTGGTTCCCGCCGAACACGCGGCTCACGACCCGTTCCCGCTCACCGACCAGCAACAGGCGTACGCGCTGGGGCGCACCGGATCCTTCTCGTCGGGCAACGTGTCGGCCCACGCGTACTTCGAATACGAGGGCGAGGACCTGGACCTCGACCGGTTCCGCAAGGCGTGGCAACGGGTCGTCGACCGGCACCCGATGCTGCGTGCCGTCGTCGACCCGGTCACGATGACCCAACGGGTGCTCGCCGACCCGCCGCCGTATGAGATGTCCGTTGTGGACTTACGCGGTCAGGATCCTGAGGCCGCGTCAGCCGATCTCCGCGCGCGGCTGTCGCACGAGGTCAGGCCGATCGACACCTGGCCGCTGTACTCCGTCGCCGCCGCCCGCCTGGACGAGCGGCGAACCAGGGTGTTCTTCAGCATCGACGCGCTGTTCAGTGACTTCGCCAGCATGCGGTTGATGTTCGCTGACCTGCAACGGTTCTACCGCGACCCGGACCTCGTCCTGCCGCCGGTCGGACTGTCCTACCGAGACTATGTGAGCGCGGCTGCGAGTGTCACCGCCACCAAACGCCACCAGGTCGCGCTGGCCTACTGGACCAAACGGCTCGCAGATCTGCCACCAGCGCCAGACTTGCCGATGGTGCGCGACCCGAAGACAGTGACTGACCCGAAGTTCGTGCGGCGCACGGTACGGCTGTCGGCCCAGCAGTGGCAACGGCTCACCCACCGGGCCGGGACGAACGGGCTCACCGCGTCCGGACTGGTCCTCGCGGCCTACACGCAGGTGCTGGGCCGGTGGACCACCAGCCCCAGGTTCACGGTGAACGTGACCAACTTCAACCGGCTGCCGCTGCACCCGGACGTGTCCGAAGTGGTCGGTGAGTTCGCCTCCTTCAGCCTGCTCGAGGTGGACACCCGCGGCCGTGAGCCGTTCGCCATCAGCGCACGGCGGCTCCAGGAACAGCTGTGGAACGACCTGAGTCACACCGAGGTCACCGGCGTCCAGCTGCTGCGGGAACTGATGCGGCAGCACGGCGGGTTCCACGGCGCGATGATGCCTGTGGTGTTCACCAGCACGATTCCCCTCGCGGGCGGTGAATCCACGCTGCTGGACGGCCTGCTACGGCCGGTGTACGGCATCACGCAGACGCCGCAGGTGTGGATGGACCTGTTGGTGGACGTGCAGGACGGCGAACTGGTCGCCAACTGGGACGTGGTCGAGGTCCTCTTCCCCGACGGGCTCGTCGACGAGATGTTCATCGCGCTGGGCTCGCTGCTGTCCCGCCTGGCCGACGACGAGCACGCGTGGATGGACCCGGACCTGGACGTCACGACCACCGCGTACCGGTTCGGCGTCGGCGACCGGCGACCGATCCCACCTCGGTCGGCGCATCGCATGTTCGTCGACCAGGTCGCACAGTGCCCGGACCGGGTCGCGGTCATCGCCAGGGACCGCATCCTGACCTACGCGGAGCTGCACGAGCACGCCCGCCGAGTCGCCGGATGGCTTCGAGACGCCGGTGCCGGACCGGGCAAGCTGGTCGCCATCCTGATGGAGAAAGGCTGGGAACAGGCCGTCGCGGCCTACGCTGTGCTGTACACCGGCGCGGCGTATGTGCCCATCGACCCGGAATTCCCGGCTGAGCGCGTCGACCACGTGCTCGAACTCGCCGACGTCGAAATCGTGCTGACGCAACAACGGCTGGCCAAGGACTGGCCGGACTTGCGGGTCCTGTGCGTGGACGGCCCTGACACACCTGCGCAGCCTTGTGATCCCGTCCCGGACGCGCCGGACGACCTGGCGTACGTGTTGTTCACCTCAGGCTCCACCGGTCAGCCCAAGGGTGTCATGATCGAACACCGCGGCCTGGTCAACTGCCTGGCGGAAACGGTCGACGCCTTCGGGATCGGCCCAGGCGACCGTTGCCTCGCGTTGACCGCGCTGCACCACGACATGTCCGTGTTCGACCTGTTCGGTGCGCTCGGCGCCGGTGCGACACTGGTGATGCCGGACGCGGCGGGCAGGCGTGACGCGAGCCAGTGGGCCGAGCTGGTCCGTACCCACAGTGTGACGGTATGGAACTCCGTACCCGCCATGATGGACATGCTCCTCGAGCACATCGGCCACAACGCGGACGCGATTTCCTCGCTCCGCCTGGCGTTCCTCGGCGGCGACTGGATCCCGCTGACTGTCGTGCGCACACTCGGCGAGCTGGCACCCGCCACCGAGGTGGTGAGCGTCGGCGGCCCGACCGAGACCACGCTGTGGAACATCTGGCACCGCGTCGGCGAGCTCGACCCGGCCTGGCGCAGCGTCCCGTACGGCACGCCGATCGCGAACACCCGGTACCACATCCTTGACGAGTCCATGATGGACAGGCCAGTGTGGGCGACCGGTCAGATGTTCTGCTCCGGTGTCGGCGTGGCGCGGGGCTACTGGCGTGATCCCGAGCGGACCGCGGCCGTCTTCACCACGCACCCCAGGACAGGTGAACGGATCTACGCCACCGGGGATCTCGGCCGGTTCCGGCCGGACGGCACGATCGAGTTCGTCGGCCGCGCCGACTTCCAGGTTCAGATCGGTGGTCACCGGATCGAGCTCGGCGAGGTCGAGGCGGCGCTGGCGACCCATCCGGCGGTCCGCGCCTGCGTGGTGACCGGTCAGCCACACACCGACCGGCCCGGCTACCGGGCGCTGATCGCCTACGTGGTGCCGACCGGGGAGCACGGACCGGACCTGCGGGAGTACCTGACCGCGAGGATCCCCGGCCACATGGTCCCGGCGTACTTCGTCTCGCTGGACGCGTTGCCCCTGACAGCCAACGGGAAAGTCGACCGCAGGGCGCTCCCGGACGTCACCCCAGGTGATCCGGGTACCGACGGGCGACAACCGCGGACCGCGTTGGAAGAAGTGCTGATGACGGTCTGGCAGGAAGTGCTCGGCGCCGACCTGATCGGCACGGGCGACAACTTCTTCAGCATGGGCGGCGACTCGCTGGCGGCGACTCGGATCATCACCCGGCTGCGGCGGGTGTTCGACAGCGACATCACGCTCCAGGACCTGCTCGGCGCGCCGAGTGTCGCCGCGATGGCCAGGTCGATGAGCCTGCGGGCGAGCGAACCCGGACGGCTGGAGAAGGTCGCGCACATCCACCTCGAGGTCGAGCGCATGTCGGCGGCGGACGTCGATGCCGCGCTCGCGGCGCGGGGCGTTGCAGAGGAGACCCGGCGATGACGGCACAGGACGACGTGCTGGAAGCCCGCAAGCGAGAGCTGCGGCGGCTTCTGCTCCAGGAAAGCGGTTTCGCCGACACCACCAGGGAAGTCATCAGCCCACGCACGGCCACTGACGCGGTCCCGCTCACGTCCGCGCAACAGCGGATGTTGTTCCTGCAGCGACTTGAACCGGACAGTGGCGCATACAATCTCTCCGCCGCCGTGCGCTTCAAGGGCAGGCTGGACGTCGACGCGGTGCGGCACAGTGTCCAGCGACTGGTTGCCCGGCACGAGATCCTGCGCACGACCTACCGCGACGACGAGCAGCACGTCACCGCGTCGGCCACCATCAATATGACCGAAGTGGACGTCCTGGATCCGGCGGCGCTGCCCGGCCTGATCACCGACCTGGCCCGGATCCCGTTCGAGCTGGAGCGGGACCTACCGATCCGCGCGACGCTGGTCCGGCTCGCCGCCGACGAACACCTACTGGTCCTGGTGGTGCACCACATCGCGTTGGACGACGAGTCATGGGGGCTGGTGCTGGCCGACCTGGCTGAGGGATACCGGGCGTCCGTCCAGGATCTGCCGCCGACGCCACCACCCAGATTGCAGTACGCGGACTACGCCGCATGGCAAGCGGACAACCCCAGTGCTGCCACGGATCTGGACTACTGGCGTGGCCGGCTCGACCCGTTGCCGCCCGCGGTGCCGTTGCCCACGGACTTTCGTCGGCCCGACACGGCCACATTGGACGGTATCAGGCGCTCGCACGTCCTGCCCGCCGAGCTCAGCGCACGGATCAGGGCAGTGGCCCGCGACGAGGGCGTCACCGTGAACATGGTTCTGCTGGCCGTGTTCAAGACCTTGCTGTACCGATACACGGGTGCGACGGACATCGCTGTCGGTACCCCGGTCGTGCACCGCGACCGGGCCGAACTCGAAGGCGTGGTCGGCAACTTCGGCAACACACTGGTGCTGCGGACGGAGATCAGCGGCAACCCGGTGTTCCGCGACCTGCTCGACCGCGTCCGAACGACGTGCACCGAGGCATACAGCCACCAGGACCTGCCGTTCGACCAGCTCGTTGAAGCACTGCGCCCACCTCGCGTGGCCGGTCGGGCGGTGTTCACCGACGTGATGTTCTCGTTCGTGACCAACCCGCCGTACCGGGCCGAGTTGCCGGGGGTGGTGATGACCGAGGAACCGGCGTGGAACCAGACGGCCCGCTTCGACCTCGTCTTCGAGGTGATGGACGCGCCCGACGGCATGGCGTTCACGGTCACCGCCCGATCGGACCTGTTCACCGAGGCGACAGCCGACCGGATGCTCGGCCACCTGGCGACCCTGGCGGACGCCGTCACCAGCGACCCAGGCCGCCGGTTGTCCGCGCTGGCGTTGCTGACCGCCGACGAGGAACGCCGGATTCTCACGCAGTGGAGCCGGACGCGGACCGAATCCGAAGTGGACCGGCCGTTGTCGCGGATGTTCGAAGAGCAGGTCCGCCGGACACCCGACGCCGAGGCCGTCGTATTCGCGGGCGAGCGCGTCAGCTTCGCGGAGTTGAACCAGCGCGCCAACCGGCTCGCCCGCAAGCTGGTTTCCCTCGGCGTCGGCCCGGAACGCACCGTCGGTGTGCACCTGGAGCGCTCGGTCGAGATGGTGGTCGGGCTGCTCGCGATCCTCAAGGCGGGCGGCGCGTTCGTCCCGCTCGAACCGTCGTGGCCGTCGCTGCGGATCGACGACGTGGTGCGCCGTGCCCGCCTGGCCGCCGTGTTGAGCAAAGCCGTGCCGGGCAAGACCGCTGCCGACTTCGGTGTGCCTGTCGTGGACATGAGTCAGTCGTTCGGCGAGTACGACCCGGACGATCCGGACTACGGGCCGAGGATGGAGAACCCGGCGTACGTGATCTTCACGTCCGGCTCGACCGGGACACCGAAGGGCGCGGTGATCCGGCACCAGTCGATCTGCAACCGGCTGCCGTGGCAGGTCGGGCTGCTCGGACTGACCGCGTCGGACGCTGTGCTGTTCAAGGCACCGCTGGGGTTCGACATCTCGGTCAACGAGATCTTCCTGCCGCTGGTCAGCGGTGCGCGGCTGGTGATCGCCGAGCCCGGTGCCGAGGCCGACATTCCGGTCCTGCTCGACCTGATCGCAGCCGAGCGGGTGTCGTTCATCTACATCGTGGCGTCGATGCTCGACGTGATGCTCGACCACCCGGCACTACCGGACGCCGCCAAGGCGCTGCGGCACGTCTGGTGTGGTGGCGAGGCGTTGACGCCAGGCCTGTACGCGCGGTTCCGGGAACGCATGGACGCCACCATGTACCACGGGTACGGCCCGGCCGAGACGACTGTCGGCGTGAGCTGCCGTGTGTTTCCGCCCGAGGAGACCAGTACCACGATCTCGATCGGCCGCCCGAACCCGAACGCCCGGATCTACCTGCTGGACCCCGGCCTCGCGCTGGTCCCGGCCGGAGTGCCCGGCGAAGTGCACATCGGTGGCCCACCGCTGGCCAGGGGATACGTCAACGACGCCGCGCTGACCGCGGCCCGGTTCGTGCCCGACCCGTTCAGCGGGATCCCCGGTGCGCGGCTGTACCGGACCGGTGACCTGGCGCGCTATCAGCCCGATGGGCAACTGGAGTTCCTCGGTCGCACCGACAACCAGGTGAAGCTGCGCGGGATGCGGATCGAACTCGAGGAGATCGAGGCGGTCGCGCAACGGCACCCTGGTGTCCAGCAAGCGGTCGCGGTGATCAAGGACGGCGCTCACCTGGCGGTGTACTGCTCGGGCGCGTCCGGTACACGGCCGACCGTCGCCGACCTGTCGGGCTGGCTGGCCGCGCGCCTGCCCGCCGCGATGGTTCCCCGATACTGCACAGTGCTCGACGAGTTGCCGCTGTTGAACTCCGGCAAGGCCGACCGTGCCGCACTGGCCGCGTTGCGGGAAACCGACGTGGTCCACGCGCCGCATGTGGATCCGCGTGACCGGGTGGAGCGGGACATCGCCGAAGTCTGGCGCAGAGTGCTGGGCACCGACCGGGTCGGCGTGCACGACAACTTCTTCGACCTCGGTGGTCATTCACTGCTGTTGATGAAGGTGCAGGCCGAACTCGCCATGGACGTGTCCGTCCGTGACCTGTTCACCCACACCACCATCGCGTCGCTGGCCGGCCACCTCAACCAGGGCGCCGGTCCGTCTCATTTGGACTCCGTCAGGGCCCGTGCCGAGCGCGCCAGGCTCGCGATGGCCCACCGGGCACGGCGCACCTGACATGGGGGAAGCCATGGATGACAGCCTCGACATCGCCATCGTCGGCATGGACTGCCGCTTCCCCGGTGCCCGCGACGCGGACGCGTTCTGGGAGAACCTGGCTGCCGGCCGGGAGTCGGTGACGCCGTTCAACGACGACGAGTTCGTCGCCGCCGGTGGCGACCCGGCCCGGCTGGACGATCCGTACCTGGTCAAGGTGGCGGCCGCGGTCGACGGGATCGACCGGTTCGACGCGGGTTTCTTCGGCTACCCACCGGCCGAGGCCGCGCTGCTCGACCCGCAGCACCGGTTGTTCCTCCAGTGCTGCCATCGGGCGCTGGAACACGCCGGGCACGGTGGACGGACCTCCCGTGCGGCCGGTGTGTACGCCGGTGCGTCGCAGAGCCGGTATTTCCTGTTCAACGTCTTCCCCCATCTCGCCGAGGAATCCGACCCGATCGCGATGCAGCACGCGATGCTCGGCAGCGCCAACAGCACACTGGCCACCCGGGTGTCGTACGAACTCGATCTCACCGGCCCCAGCATCGGGGTACAGACCGCGTGCTCCACATCGCTGGTCGCGGTCCACCTCGCCTGCCAGGACCTGCTCAGTTACCGCTGTGACCTGGCGCTCGCGGGCGGTTCGACGCTCAACCCCGCGCCACGGCGGGGATATCGCTACGTGCAGGACGGGCCCTTCTCGCCGGACGGGCACTGCCGGGCGTTCGACGCCGACGCGGCGGGGATGGTCCCCGGTGATGGTGTCGGCGTGGTGGTGCTCAAGCGGATCGCCGACGCGATCGCGGACGGTGACCACATCCACGCGGTCATCAAGGGCTCGGCGGTCAACAACGACGGCAGGCGCAAACTCGGGTTCGCCGCGCCGAGCGTGCCGGGGCAGGCCGAGGTGATCGTGGCGGCGCACACCATGGCGGGCATCGACGCGGACTCTCTCGGCTACGTCGAGGCGCACGGCACCGGCACACCGGTCGGCGACCCGATCGAGCTGGCCGCGTTGACCGAGGCCTTCCGGCGCACCACTGGGCGGAAAGGCTTCTGCGCCATCGGGTCGGTGAAGACCAACATCGGCCACACCGACTCCGCCGCCGGAGTGGCCGGGTTGATCAAGGCCGTGCTGTCGGTCGAACACGGGCACCTGGCGCCGAGTCTGCATTTCCGGTCGGCGAATCCCTTGCTGGAGTTGGACGGCGGTCCGTTCTACGTCAACACCTCGTTGCGGGCGTGGCCGGATGGTGTCCGGCGGGCGGCGGTGAACTCGGTCGGCATCGGCGGGACGAACGCGCACGTGGTCATCGAGCAGGCGCCACCGCGCGTGGCGAGCGAGCCGGGTCGGCCGTGGTCGTTGCTTGTGTTGTCCGCCAAGACGAAGAACGCGTTGGCCGAGATGAGTACCAACCTGGGGGAGTACCTGAGTGGCCGTCCCGGGCTGAACATCGCCGACGTCGCGCACACTCTTCAGGTCGGGCGAGCGGAGTTCCCCGTCCGGCGCACTGCCGTGTGCCGCACAGCGGAAGAGGCGAGCGCGCAGCTGTTGACGGGCGGAGCCGTGCACGAGTTCACCGAGGCGCCTGGCCCGATCGTGTTCATGTTCCCCGGCGCGGGCGCCCAGTACCCCGGGATGGCCGACGGGCTCTACGACACCGAGCCGGTGTTCCGCGCCGAAATCGACCGCTGCGCCGAGATCCTCGCCGCACACGGCGTCGACCTGCGCCAGGCCATGGCGGCCGGGACGAACGTCTTCCCCGTGATGCTGTCGGTCGAGTACGCGCTGGCGAAGCTGTTGATGTCGGCCGGTGTCCGGCCCAAGGCGTTCATCGGGCACAGCCTCGGCGAATACACCGCCGCCTGCCTGGCGGGTGTGATGTCTGTTGATGACGTTCTGCCGCTGGTGGTGCACCGGGAGCGGTTGTTCTACGAATCGGCCGGGGCTGGCGGGTTGCTCAGCGTGGCGCTTGGCGAGCACGACGTACGCGACTACCTGACAGGCAATCTGTGCCTCGCCGCGGTCAACTCGCCGACGGTGTCGGTTGTCTCTGGGCCGGAAACCGAGCTGGACGGCCTGCGGAAACTGCTGACCAGCAAGGGGATAGACCACCAGCAGGTCCGGTTCGGCGCGGCCGCGCACTCGTCGATGCTCGATCCCATGCTCCGGGAGTACGGCGAACTGCTCGCCGCGGTCCGGCTGGCCGAGCCGACGATCCCGTACGTGTCGAACGTGACCGGAACGTGGATCCAACCGGGACAGGCCACCGATCCCCGGTACTGGATCCGGCACACCCGGGACACCGTCCACTTCGGTGCGGGCCTCGCCGAACTCGCCAGGCAGGACAAGTCGATCCTGCTGGAGGTCGGGCCGGGGCGGATGTTGACCAAGCTCGCCGCGGACTCAGGTGTGGCCGTGGCGTGCATGCGTCATCCGAAAGCGACGGTTGACGACGTCGGTGTTCTGCTGGACGTGCTCGGTGTGTTGTGGCGGCACGGCGTCGACATCGACTGGGCCGCCACCCGGGGCGAGGCGACTCGTCTGCGGGTGCCGTTGCCCGGCTACCCCTTCCGGGACCAGCGATGCTGGATCGACCCGCCCGCGGCGCCGCGGGTCGTGGCCGGTGGCGTTCGCTGGACCAGCGCGCACCAGGCCCGCATGGCCGAGGCTGAACAGCGACTGCTGCACCGCGTCACTGTCGAACGCACTCCCGACGAACTGGTCGCCCTGCTCAACGAGCTCAGCCTTCGGTACATCTGGGAATACCTGCGCGGCAACGGGATCTCGACGGTGCCCGGCACCGTCCACACCATCGACCAGCTGGTCGAACGGCTGGGCGTGGTGCCGGAGTACCGCAAGCTCCTGGCCGCGTTCGTGCAGGTGCTCGTGGAGGAATCGCTTGTCGCGGTCGACGGCGGGGAGATCCGGTTCGTGGCGGAACTGGATCCGGGCACGACAGCCGCCGCGCTCGCCGACCGGATCGCCATGGCCTATCCGGACTACGCCGAGGACATCGCGCTGCTGCGGCATTGTGTCGAGCACTACGACCAGGTTCTCACGGGCGAACTGGCGGCGACCCAGGTCCTCCTGCCGGACGGCGACGACGGCGCCCAGCGGTCGATCATCGAGAAACGGCTGAAGTCCAGTGACATCGTCGTGTACCGCGAACTGATCGCGCAGACCGTCGCACGGATGGTCGCCGAAGCGGGGCGTCCGGTGCGGATACTGGAAGTCGGCGCCGGTCGCGGCTACGTCAGCTGGGCCGTGTGCGACGCGCTGCGCAACATGTCCGATGTGGAGTACCACTTCACCGACCTCGGCCGGTCGTTCGTGCTCGACGGCCAACGCCGGGCCCGCGAAGAAGGCTTCGACTTCGTCCGGTTCGGTGTGCTCGACATCGGCGAGGATCCCGCGCCCCAGGGCTACCGCGGGCACGGCTTCGACATCGTGCTCGCGTTCAACGTCCTGCACGCCACGAAGGACCTGCGGCGGTCGCTCGGCAACGTCCGCGATCTGCTCGCGCCGGGCGGAATGCTGTTCCTGCTGGAAGCGTCCCGGCAACGGCGCTGGTCGATGCTGACCACCGGGCTGTACGAGGGCTGGTGGTACTTCGACGACGACATCCGCGACCACACACCGCTGGTCCCGCCGGACCGCTGGCGCCAGGTGCTGGCCGAGGAGGGATTCGGCGAGATCGGCAGCTATCCGGACCGCGAAGGTGCCGTCAGCGACCATGCCGTGATCGTCGGCCAGGCACCAGGAGCGCACATCAGCGCCCCGGCGCCCACTGTGCTGGCGGAGCAGGCCTCGTTCAACCAGCGTCCCGCGCTGGCGACCGACTACGTGGCGCCGAACACCCAGGACGAGACCGACATGGCTGGTATGTGGTGCGCGGCACTCGGCCTCGACCGTGTCGGCGTCCGCGACAACTTCTTCGACCTCGGTGGCGAGTCACTACTGGCCATGCAGCTCATCTCCAGAGTGCGCAAGGCATTCGGCGTCGACCTCGCGCTGCGTGAGATGTTCGACAACCCCACAGTCGCGGAGTTCACCGCGCTGGTGGTGGGACGCCGTGCCGCGGATACACCGCGGAGCACACCCGGGCTGATCCAGCCCGGGCTGATTCAACGCAGCGCCCGGCGGACACGTCGACCGGCCCCGAACGGAGAGCAGTGATGTCCGACAGCGACCCCGGCGTGCTGGCGTTCCCGGCCTCGTTCGCCCAGGAACGGATGTGGTTCCTGCACAAGCTGAGCCCAGGCGACCCGTACTACAACATCCCGCTCGTGTTCGGTGTGGACGGTGTACTCGACATCGACACGGTCAAGGCGGCACTGCGCGCGGTGATCGGCCGACACGAGGCGCTGCGCACGACGTTCACCGAGAACGACGGCGAACTGAGCCAGGTGGTCGCCGAGCAGCCGAGCTTCGGGTTCGACGTCGTGGACGTGCCGTTCGACGGCGACGCGGCGACCGCGACCAGGACGCCGCGGATCGCGACCACGCTACTGGACTGGATCCGCGAGCCGATGGACCTCGGTGCCGGGCCACTGGTCCGCTGCCTGCTGCTGCGGCTCGCGCCCGACCGTCACCTGCTGGTGTTCTGCATGCACCACATCATCATCGACGGGTGGTCGCTCAACATCGTCGCCGAGGAGTTCGGCATGGCCTACCGGGCGTGTGCGTCCGGTGCGCCGGTGCCGTTCGAGGAACTGCCGATCCAGTACGCGGACTTCGCCGAATGGCAACGCGATCGACTGCGGGATGAGGTGCTGGCCGAGCACCTCGGCTACTGGCGCGACCGGTTGGCCGGGGAGCTGCCCGCGTTGCGCCTGCCGCTGGACCGGCCACGGCCCGAAGTCCAGTCGTTCACCGGCGAACGAGTCGACTTCCGCCTCACCTCCGAGCTGACTGACGCTGTGCGGCAGTTGGGCCGTCGCGAGGCGGCCAGTCCGTCCATGGTTCTGCTGACCGCGTTCGCTGTGCTGCTGCGGCGGCACAGCGGCCATGACGACATCGTGATCGGGTCACCTGTCGCGGGCCGGGAATCCGAGCAGGTCAAGCCATTGGTCGGCCTGTTCGTGAACACCTTGGCGCTGCGGGTCGGGCTGGCCGGGGATCCATCGTTCACCGAGCTGGTGCGGCGAGTGCGTGAGGTTGCCTTCGGCGCGTACGAACACCAGGACGTCCCGCTCGACAAGATCGTCGACGAGGTGCGGCCGGAGCGGCGCGCCGGTCGCGGACCGCTGTTCGACGTGTTGTTCGCGGTGCAGAACGCGCCGAAACTGGACATCGACCTGGGTACCGCGGCCCTGTCGGCCATCCAGATCGAGCGGTTCTCCACCCGGTTCGACCTCGAACTGCACTTCTGGGAGCAGCGCGACCACTTCACCAGCGCGTTCGTCTTCAACACCGCGCTGTTCGACACGACCACCGTGCGCGGGCTGACCAACCAGTTGTTGAGCCTGCTGGAAAGCGCCGTGGCGGAACCGGACCAACCGGTGTCGCGGCTGCCGCTGCGGGCAGCTCGGGAAGCCGGCTGGCTGCGGTCGCTTGCCGAAGGACGGCAGGCGCACCTCAATGGTCGAAGCGCGACACTCGCGGACATCGCCACCACCGTGACGCAGGACGAAGCGGTGCGCGAATGCGTGATCTCCGTTGCCCGCGGCGAGTCCGGCATGGACGAGCTGATCGCGTACGTCGTGCCGGTCGGTCCGTTCGCGCCGGGCAGACTCGCCGACCTGGTCCGTTCCGAATGGCCGGACGCCGTGGTGCCGTCCGGGTGGGTCGCGGTGTCGGCCATCCCGCTCACGGCCACCGGCGAGGTCGACGTGGCCGTGCTCGACCGGATCCCCGTGCTCGACGAGTCCGTCCGGGCCCGCTGGCAGGACGTGTTCGGGCAGCGGGCACACGTGGTGATCGAGGACGACGTCCGGCCAGCCGGGCGGATCCACCTCGGCAGGCTGCCGTCCGCGCTCGGTCCGGCGAGTTCCGGCCCGGCAGTCGAGAGCCCAGCCGACGCCGCGATCGACGGGCAACCGGCGATCGCCCACGGCCCACGGTTGCCGGACATCGGGATCACCACACTGGACGAGGCGTTGCTGCGGGCCGTGCACGGCGACATCGTGTACGTCGGCAGCGACGGCGGGGATCAGCGACAGAGTTATGCCGAACTGGCCGAGGACGCCGCCCGGCTGCTGGGTGGCCTGCGGCGGATCGGTGTCCGGCCCGGTGACCTGGTGATCTTCCAACTGGAGCGCAACGCCGATTTCGTCGCCGCGTTCTGGGCCTGTGTCCTCGGTGGTTTCGTGGCGGTCCCGTTGGCCGTGCCGCCGGTCTACGACCAGCCCAACAGCGCGGTGGACAAGTTCGCCAACGCGTGGCGGATGCTGGACGCGCCCTGGGTGCTCACGTCGGCAAGGCACGAAGCCGACATCCGTGGCCTCGGCTGGCGCGATCTGCGGATGGGCGTCGTGGACCTGTTGCGCACCAGCGAACCCGACCACGACCGGCATCCGAACCAGGCTGAGGACCCGGTGCTGATGCTGCTGACCTCCGGCAGCACGGGAGCACCGAAAGCCGTGGTGCAGCGGCACAGCAGCATCATCGCCCGCTCGGTGGCCACCGCCACCGCCAACCACTTCGGCGCGGCGGACGTGTCGTTCAACTGGATGCCACTCGACCACGTCGGCGGCATCGTGATGTTCCACATCCGGGACGTGGTACTGGACTGCCGCCAGGTGCACGCGCCGATCCACTGGGTGCTGGAGAAACCGTTGCGCTGGCTGGACTGCGTCGACAAGTACCGCGCCACCGTCACCTGGGCGCCGAACTTCGCCTACGGCCTGGTCAACGACCGGGCCGGGGAACTGGCCGACCGGCACTGGGACTTGTCGTGCCTGCGGTTCATCCTCAACGCGGGCGAGGCGATCATGGCGAAGGTGGCCCGCACGTTCGTGCGCGTCCTCGCGCCGCACGGTCTGCCCGGTTCCGCGATGCATCCGGCGTGGGGGATGTCGGAGACCTCGTCGGCGGTCACGTACTCCGACCGGTTCACCCTGGAGTCCACATCGGACGATGACAGTTTCGTGTCGGTCGGCGCCCCGGTGCCGGGCACCTCGGTGCGGATCGTGGACGAGCACGACCAGCTGATGACCGAAGGCCAGGCGGGACGGCTCCAGGTCAAAGGACCGACCGTGACAACGGGATACCACGACAATCCCGAGCAGAACGCGAAGTCGTTCACCGCGGACGGCTGGTTCGACACTGGCGACCTCGGTTTCCTGCGAGACGGCAGGCTGACGATCACCGGCAGGGCGAAGGACGTCGTGATCGTCAACGGCATCAACTACTTCAGCCACGAGATCGAGTCGGTGGCCGAGGAACTGGACTCGGTCGAGAACTCCTTCACGGCCGCGTGCGGTGTCCGTGCCGCAGGCGGCACGACCGACCAGCTCGTGGTCTTCTTCCACGTCCGTGCCGGGTTCACCGAGGCCGACGTGCTCCGTGACGTGCGCGCCCAGGTGGTCCGCCGGGCCGGGATCAGCCCGAGCTACGTGATTCCCGTCGCCAAGGACGAGATCCCGAAGACCGAGATCGGCAAGATCCAGCGTTCCGCACTGGCCGCCCGGTTCGCCGATGGCGGTTTCGACGACGCCGTGCGGCGCGTCGACCTGATCACGGCGAACGAACGGACACTGCCGTCGTGGTTCTACCGCAGAACCTGGCACGAGCGGATCGCCTCGGGACCGGTCGACGCATCGAGTGGCTCCCTGGTTCTGCTGGACAGCGACGGGCTCGGCGACCGGCTGTGCGACGCGCTCGAGCAGCGAGGTGGCCGGTGTGTCCGGGTCGAATCCGGAACCGTGTTCGACCGGCACCGCGCCGACCGGTACACGATCGACCCCGGCGTTCGCGCACAGTACGAGCGACTGCTGGAAGCGGTGGCCGCGGACGGCATCCGGATCGACCGGATCATCGACCTGCGCACCCACGGCCCGGCAAGCGGCGGCGAACCGACTGCTGAACCGTTGCTGGCCTTGGCGCGTCTGGTCACGGCGACCGCTGTGAAAGCCCCAGGGGACAACAAGACCGCGCTGTACGTGGTGAGCAGCAACAGTCAGGCGATCTCGGCGGACGACACGATCGACTGTTCCCGGTTGCCGATCAGTGGCTACCTGAAGAGTGCCGCGCAGGAACTCGCGTGGCTGCGCTGTGTCCACATCGACCTCGCCACCGCCGACCACGAGGCGGCCGTGCGGTCGCTGCTGCGGGAGGTGGACTCGGCCGGACCGGACGCCGAGATCGCCTACCGGGGAAGCCGCCGCCTGGTGTCCCGGATCGCCGAGTTGGACACGACAACCGGCGGCGGGCTCCCGCACGGCGGGCACTACGTCATCTCCGGCGGTCTCGGCGGCCTGGGTGTCGCGGTGGCGGAGACGCTGTTGTCCACCTATGGCGCGAGTCTGTTGCTGCTCGGCCGATCCGAGTTGGCGGGGGAGCAGGCCGAGGCGTACCGCGCGCTGCGGGCGTTGGGTGACGTCGAGTACGTGGCGGCCGATGTTCGGGACACAGCGCAGGTCCAGCGGGCTGTCGATGGCGCCGAAGCACGGTGGGCCAGCCGGTTGACGGGCGTGTTCCACCTGGCCGGGCTGTTCGAGGAACAGTTCGCTGTGGACCAGAGCGACGACGACCTCGCCGCTGTCCTCGCACCGAAGATGCTGGGTGCGTGGGCACTGCATCAGGTGGTCAAGGACCGCCCGGGTGTGCTGTTCGTGTCGTTCTCGTCGGCCAACGGCTTCTTCGGTGGCGCCCGGGTCAGTGCCTACTCGGCGGCCAACAGTTTCCTCGACGGATTCGCGGCGTACCAACGCTCACAGGGTATCGACGCGTACAGCCTGGCGTGGGGGATGTGGGACGAGATCGGCATGAGCCGCGGCTACGCCCTGAAGGACCTGACCAGGGCACGCGGATTCCACCTGCTCGGCCGCGGCGACGGGCTGCGGTCCATCCCGGTCGCGATCGGATCCGGCGAGCCGCACGTGCTGATCGGTCTTGACCGTGCGAAGCCGTGGATCAGGGGCCATGTCCACCAGTCCACGCGGCCACTGCGCAAGCTCGTCGGTCAGGTCACCTCGCAGACCGGCCCGGCGGACAGCGTGGTCCATGATCGTTTCGGCAGGCCGGTCGAGTGTGAACTACGCGTGGTCGCCCCGGCCGACACGCCTGCCACGGACAAGATCGGGCCGGGTACGGGCGCCGAGCGGACGGTGGCGTCCGTGTGGTCGCGGGTGCTGGGAATCGACAACATCGGCTCCCGGGACAGCTTCTTCGACCTCGGCGGCAACTCGTTGCAGCTCACCAGGGTGCAGGGCCTGCTGGAACAGGCTGTCGGGCGCAGTGTCGAACTGGTGGACCTGTTCCGGCATCCCACGGTCAGTGCGCTGGCCGAGTTCCTCGGCGCCTCGGACACCGAGGAAGCGCCCGCCCCCAACCGCGGCAGGCAACGTGCCGAGCGCAGGCTGCGAGCGAGGGGACAGTCGTGAGGTTGCACGAACTCGTCGAGCGGCAGGCCGCGCTGACGCCGGACGCGTGTGCCGTGGTCGCCGGGCGTGCGCGGCTCACCTACCGGGACCTGGACGAGGCGGCCGCCGAGCTCGCCGGTGCGCTGCGGGACCTTGGCGTGACAGATGAGGTCCTGGTTGGTGTGTGCGTGCGGCGAACGCCGTGGCTGATCGTCGCGATCCTCGCCGTCCTCAAAGCCGGTGGTGCCTATGTCGCACTGGATCCCCAGTTCCCCGAGCAGCGTGTGGAGTTCATGCTGGCCGACTCCCGTGCACGGGTGGTGCTCACCGAGTCGGTCCAGCGCGGCAAGTTCGCTGGGTTCGACGGCGATGTCCTCGAACTGGACCAGGGCTGGCCGACCGGCACACCGTTGACCGGCGCCGGCGCTTCGGCGGAGCACCTGGCCTACGTGCTGTACACGTCTGGCTCGACCGGGCGACCCAAAGGCGTGGCGATCAGCCACCGCAGCGCCGTCGCCTTCCTCGAGTGGGCGCGCACCCAGTTCACCGCCGAGGATCTGCGGTACACGCTCTGCTCGACGTCGATCTGCTTCGACCTGTCGGTGTTCGAACTGTTCGCGCCGTTGAGCTGTGGCGGCACCGTCGTTCTCGTCGACACCTTGCTGCACTTGAGTTTCGTTCCGGAGCCGGTGACACTGATCAACACCGTGCCGAGCCTGCTCGGTGAGTTTCTGCGCGCCGACGAACTGCCCGAGTCGATCGGGACCGTCAACCTGGCAGGGGAGGCACTGCCCGCCGCGCTGGTCGACGAACTGCACGACACGGGCACCGTCAAACGCGTCTACAACCTCTACGGGCCCTCAGAGGACACCACGTACTCGACGTGGAAACTCGTCGACACGGATCCGACGATCGGCCACCCCATCACCGGGACGAGCGCCTACGTCCTTGACGAGAAAGCACGTCCGGTGCCGCACGGCGAACGGGGCGAGCTGTACCTGGGCGGCGCCGGTGTGGCCCGCGGCTACCTGCACCGGCCGGGACTGACCGCGACCCGGTTCGTGGCCGACCCGTTCACGCGCGTCGCCGGGGCACGGATGTACCGCACCGGCGACATCGTGACCCGGCAGGCCGACGGTGAACTCACCTATCACGGCCGGGCCGACCGGCAGGTGAAGCTCCGCGGCCTGCGGATCGAACTCGGTGAGATCGACCAGGCCCTGATGCGGCAAGCTGCCATCCATCACGCGGCCGTGGTGGTGCGTGACGGCACGGCCGACAGCGCTTGCCTGGTGGCGTATGTCGTCGTCGACGACCTGGACACCGAGGCCGTCCGGACGGCGTTGCGCGTCACGTTGCCGGAGTACATGGTGCCCAGTGTGTTCGTGCCGCTCGAAGCGTTGCCGTTGACGCCGACGGGAAAGGTCGACGTCAACGCGCTCCACCTGATCAGGCCCAGTTGACGGCGGCGAGGGCGGCGAGGTCCACCTCGCCGTCGGCCCGCAGCGGGAGTTCCTCCAGCACGACAAACCTGGCCGGGACCGGCCCACTGGGCCGCTGTTCGCGCAAATAGTCCCGTAGCTGGGCCAGATCGAGGTTCTCCGCGGTGACGTGCCAGATCCGGTTGGTGTGCTGACGGGCGGTCACCGGCTGGGTGGGAAAGGCGACGAGGGCGTTCTCCGCCCGCACGAACGCCGCGTCGAAGGAACCGTCCGGTGTGGACCTCGCCCAGCTCAGCTGCAGCGTGTACCCGTGTTTGTCGGCCAGGGCCCACAGGTCCTCCGGGTCGACACCCGACGCGTCGGCGGCCGCCTGCCGGACTTCGTCCGCTGTCGCCGGGCCGTCGAGCCGTTGCAGCAGAGTGGCCGCGGTGTGGTCGGTGATCGTCCTCGCGTTGGGGACGCTGAGGAAACCGAGTGTTTCGGGCTTCCCGCTGAGGAGCTGTTCGGTCTGCTGAAGGCTTGCCCACTGCCGCCAGTCGTCCACGGCGACGATGTCGTGGCGTGCCGAGTCGAGGTGGATGACCGCGTCGAACCGGAACCGGGTCATCTCAGTCGGCCGCTGCCCGCGCTTGAGACGGATCTCCACGTGCGCGACCCGGGGGATCGCGGCGGCGAGGTCGACGAAGTAACCGGGGTCGATGAGCAGTTCGGTTCCGGTGCAGCACCGCCGTTCGGCGAGCGCCTGGATCTGTTCGCGGGTGGCGCCCGGATCCGCTCTGGCCAGTTCGACGCCCGCGGAGAACGCGCGGTTGAGCGCGGCCGAGCGGATATCGCCGATGAACAACAGGCCGTCCCGGTCGACTCGTTCGGCCGCCGCGGCGAGCACGCTCGTCAGGTAGGACTCGTCGAGGAAGTACTGGGCGACCGAGTTGATCATCGCGGCGTCGACCGCGCCGGGCGGCACGAAGCCCGGTTCGTCAGCGCCCGCGTGGGCCAGCCGGACGCTCGACGGCACCGTGCCACCGAAGGACTCCCTGATCCGGTCGATGGCGGTGGCCGAGACGTCGCTGGCGAAGTAGGCGTCACAGCTGTCCAGCAACCTGTGCAGCAACAGACCTGTGCCGCAACCCAGTTCCAGAATCCGTTTCGCACCGAGACCGCGCACGCGCGACACGGTCTGCTCGACCCATTCCCGCATGTCCTCTTCGGACAGTTCCGCGCCGGTGTAGCTGCTCGTCCAGCCACGCACGTCGAACCGGCCGTCCCCGGCGGGCCCGCCGGAGTACACGTAGTCGTAGACCGACTGCCATTCCTCGACGTAGTCCCTGGTGAGGTCCGCGTGGTCGACCTCGACGGCCGCGCCTACGTCCGCCCGGCCCGGCTGGACGTAGGCGACGAGCGAGCGGTTGTCGTCGCCGAGGACCGCGGCCCGGTCGATGTACGGGTGGGATTGGAGCACCTCACCGATTCCCGGCATTGGTCGTCCCCCATTGTTTGTCCACGGTTTTCGCTGAGTATTGTCGACAGTACCCACCATTTCGGCGGCGGCAAAGTTTTTCCAAGGACCGTGCACCTTCCGATGGACGGTCAACCCGGTTTTCCACTCCCGGTTGGACTGTCGGATGTCAACCTGAGTTGGAAGACCTGGTGGCCGGTGTGCTGGTAGCGTTCTCCGTTAGTGGGAGAATGTCCGGTTCTCTGTGAAACTGGGGCACATTTCTGTGATGAAAGAACCACACCTTCATGAACAGGTTGTCGGCCATATTCCTGACTGGGGTCCCAACTGTGTCCGTCAATTAACGGACACGTTGCTGTCCACCAGCGACCTCTTTCCGTGCACATTCGCGGTGTCGGCGGGCAAGAAGGGAACGCTGCGCTTCGGCTTCGTCGAGGACATGGGCGACGAAGCGAGCTGGGGCCCCCTCGTCGACATCCTGACGACGTACATCGACGGGTACAAGCAGCTCGGCAAGGACACCTCGCTCATCGTGTTCTTCCGGCCGCACGACGAGACCCACGCCATCACGCACTACCGGGAACGCTTCTGGTCGGTGCTGCGGTATCTGCACGAACGCGACCCCGAGCCGTGGCCCGCCGAGGTCCCACGCGACGGAGACGATCCGTGGTGGGAATTCAGCTTCGCCGGATGCCCGTTGTTCGTGGTGTGCAACACTCCCGCGCACAGGCAGCGCCGGAGCAGGCACAGCCCGGGAATGCTGATCACGTTCCAGCCGCGGTGGGTCTTCGAGGGACTCGAGGCGGATTCACCGCGCGGCGCCGCGTCACGCCGGGTCATCCGCAAACGGCTCGGCTGGTTCGACGACGTGGAGCCGTCGCCTGTGCTCGGTTCGTACGGCGACGCGGACAACCGGGAGTGGAAGCAGTACTTCCTGCCGGACACCAACGCCGACGAAGGCGGGCGTTGCCCGTTCCAGCAAGGCATCGGGCTCGAACGGTCCTGATCAGTCCGCCGGCACACACGCCCGGATGGCCAGGATGAGCGTGTCGACGATGTGGTCGAAGAACTCGTCCGGCGTCGGCTTCGCGGTCTCCCGCACGGCCTCGGCCAGGTGCGGGACGTGCAGGTCCGGCTGAGTGGCCAGCCATTCCTCGGGGACCGGCGATCCGTCCGCGTCGCGGTAGTCGATCAGCAGCGCGAAACCGAACAGCTTCAGGCCCAGTTCGGTGTGCACCTGCAGGGCGTCGAGCGGGCTCAACCCGATGCCTCGCAACAGCCCGAGGAACATGTCGGGATTGCGCAACCGGGCCGGGTGGATTCCGCTTGGCTGGATGTCCTCGTCCAGTGACACCAGCAGCGCGCGGGGAAACCGCCGGTACAGCGAACGCATCTGCGCGCAGTACGCGCGCACGCTGTCCTCCCAGCGATCCACGTCCAACTCGGGCACCTGCCAGTAGGACATCAGCAACTGGGTGGCGAGTTCCACCACTTCCCTGCGGTCGTCGACGTAGTTGTACAGCGCCCGGACTGTGACGCCGAGATCCTCGGCCAGTCTGCGCATGGTGACCGCGGGAAATCCTTCGGCGCCTGCCAGGTGCAGTGCTCGCCCGGCGATCAGTTCGCGAGTCAGCGTCGGGCGCCCCTTGCGGGTCGCCGGGCGGCGCCGACTGGTCGTGGCAGGCCTGGTCGTGGACATCGACGCCTATCCTAACCGCTTTGAACTTCACGCACTGTTGACTTTAACGGCGGGGTGCGCCAGTGTTGGTTAGGTACCCCTTATCTCGCCTGCCTTGTCTCGTCTGTCTCGTCTTGTCTGGGAGTGTTGTGGCTCAGAAGTCCAAAGCGTCCGCGGAGGTGCCGTTCACCGGCCAGGCGCGCGCCATCCTCGCGTTGGTCATCGCGGGTTCCCTGCTGGTGGTCATCGACATCGTGATCGTCACCGTCGGCCTGCCGGGGATCCAGGCCGAACTCGGCGGCTCACTGTCGAGCATCCAGTGGGTGATCGTCGCCTACACGCTGACCATGGGCGCCGTCACACAGGTGGTCGGCACGCTGTCGGACCGGATCGGCAGACGACCCGTGTACCTGACAGGCATCGTGGTGTTCACACTGTCCTCATTGGCCTGTGGTCTCGCGCCCAACGTGGTCTTCCTCGACCTCGCGCGCGGTCTGCAGGGCATCGGCGGCGCGATCCTGATGGCCAACAGCCTGCCGCTGATCTCGCACGCCTTCGAGGGACAGCGCCGAAACATGGCGATCGCGACGTGGACGACGGCGGCGACAGCCGCGGGTCTCGTGGCACCGGTCCTCGGCGGTGTGCTGATCGACGTGCTCGACTGGAGGGCCATGTTCCTGGTCAACGTGCCGATCGGTGTCCTCGCGTTCGTCATGGCCGCGTCCCGGTTGCCGTCCCCGCCCCGGTCCGAAGGGGCGAAGCCGCCCATCGACTGGCTGGGCACCGCACTGCTGATCCTGTCGCTGGGCATCGGCAACTTCGCGCTGCTGCGCGGGGAGGACCAGGGCTGGGGTTCGACACAGACCATTGTCCAGTTCGGACTCGCGATCGTCTTCTTCGCCGGTTTCACGGTCGTCCAGACGCGGGTCAAGGCGCCGACGCTGGACCTGTCGTTGTTCAAGGTGCCCGCGTTCACCGGCGCCGCACTGGCGATCTTCATGTCCCGTGTGCTCACCATCGGCGGCACTGTCTACTTCATCCAGTACTTCCAGGGCGCACTGCACCTGTCGCCGACCGAGAGCGGGCTGATGCTCGTCCCCGGCGCGCTCGCCCAGATGGGCGCGGGCATGCTCGCGGGCAAACTGCAGGCCCGTCTCGCGCCGGGACCGATCATCGCGACCGGGTACACGCTCAAGGCGATCTCGGCCGCGTGGCTCGGCTTCGCCTTCAGCCCAACGGTGAGTCCGTGGTTCCTGGCGTTGCCGTTGCTGATCTGGGGCTTCGGCGGCGGCATCGCCGGTGCGCCCGTCATGTCGGTGGCGATGAACGTGGTGGACAAGCAGCGAGCGGGAATGGTGGGCGGAACCGTCACCAGTCTCGCGTCGATCGGTGGCGGTGTGGGGACGGCCGTGCTTGGCGTGCTCTACAAGACGCAGGCGGGATCAGTCGTCGCCGACGACCCGGCCATCGCGGGATCGACCCGCGACGCGATGGTCGACGCCGCGGCCAAGGGCGATGTCCAGGCCGTGCTCGACCTGGCACCGGCGGAGACCAAAGACACCGTGCAGTCCTTGCTGGACAAGGCGATCTCCGCAGGTGGGTCGGCAGTCCTGTTGTCCTCGGCGGCAATGGCGATCATCACGACTCTCATCGTGCTCGTACTGGTCAACACGCGCAACGTCCCCGGCCCGAAACGCGAGGAAGCCGCGAAGGAAGACCAGAAGTCGGCAGCGGCCGCGGACGACGCTGTCTGATCGGGTTCGGACCTCGGAGGGTAAAAGCCGGACAGGGAGGGAACTCTCCCTGTCCGCGCTCGGTGACAGCAGGCCGTCGGGTCGCTCGTACCTGCCAGATGGGGCCGATGACCCGGCCTTGCTCGTCCTGCCGGATCCGGTCCGGTTCGAAGCTGAAGCCGAGCGCTGCCAGGGCCTGCTCACCGATGTGGCGGAAGGTGTCCTGGGTCGTCGACGTCGTGTACGAGCCGCGCCGGATGTCCTCGATCTCCCAGTGCGCGCCCAGGTTCGTGTGCAGGTTGTCCTGGCTGACGGCCATCGGGAAATGCAGGCCCTCGTCGACATCGGCGAAGCACAGCAGGTGCAGCCGCGCGCCTGGCACGCTCACCCGGTGCAGCGCTGCCGCGTAGAGCTGCCGCTGTTCGTCAGCGAGACAGTGGTAGAGCGCGCTGTCCAGCACGGTGTCGAATCGCTGTTCATCGAGCTCGGTCTGCAGTGGTGCGTAACGAAGTTCGGCGCGTTCTGGTATCGTTGGGGTGAACCGAAGCCTGGGGTGGCGCAACGTCGAACCTGTCCACAGTAGATGTCGTTGATGGTTGTTTTCCTTCGCTCGTGGCGAATTGTCGTGTCGTTTTCCGGCGCGTGGCGGGATGCCGGGCCGCATCGCTTCGCACTTCCCGGCTCCGCGCGGGGCATCCTGCTCAAGGAGGGTAACGAGAATGACCGGATTGACCCGGCGTGATGCCGGCAAACTCCTCGGCGCCGCAGTGGCGGCGGCTGCGGTGAGCGGCGGTTCCAGGGTGGCATCGGCCGAGGGCGGCAACCCGGATCTGGTGTTCGTCAACGGCGACGTGATCACCATGGATCCCCAGCGTCCGTCCGCGACGGCGGTGGCCGTGCGCGCGGGGAAGATCATTGGAGTCGGCGGGGACGCCGAGACGCGGGCACTGGCCGGACCTCGGGCCGAGGTGGTGGACCTGGCAGGGCGCACACTGATCCCTGGAATCAACGACTCCCACGCGCACGCGGCCGTCACCGGCCTGAACCGGCCGCCGTTCGCACTCGGCCTCGGGGACCCGGCGGTGAAGTCGGTCGCCGACATTGTCGCCGCGGTCCGGCAGGAAGCCGGGCGGACCCCGGACGGGCAGTGGATCCGCGGCGCCGGTTGGTCCCCGGGGCAGTTGGCCGAGAACAGGCCGCCGAACCGCGACGACCTCGACCCGGTCTCGCCCCGGCATCCGGTGTGCCTGCAGGACAGGTCATACAACCTCACCGCGGTCAACTCGGTCGCGCTTGAACTCGCCGGGATCAAGGGCGGCGAACCGGGGGTGATCGTCGACGCCGGCGGCCGGCCAACCGGCCTGCTCGAATCCGCCGCTCAGGGCCTGGTCCAGCGGCTGCTGCCGCCGTGGGGCCGGGAACAACGCAAGCAGGCGATCCAGAGCGTGATCGCCGATCTGCACGCCGAGGGCATCACCAGTTTCACCGATCCGGGTCTCGGCCCAGGCGGTGAAGGGCTTGGCCTGGGGACTCAGGGCATGGAGTCACTGGCCGCCTATGTCGATCTGGCCAGATCGGGCATGCTGGCGGCCAGGGTCAGCGTGCTGTTCCTGCCCTGTTCTCAATCAGGCGGTTCCGCGGCCGAGATGGCCAAGGCACTGGCGGAGTTCAGCCCGCCAACCGGGTTGGACCCCCGCAGATTCGCGGTGCGCGGCGTGAAGCTCTACGCCGACCACGGCGGTGAACTCACCGTGCAGGGGAAGGATCACGCGGCGCGGGTGGCCGAGCTGACCGAGATGGTGCGGCTCGCACACGCCGCCGGGTATCAGGCCGGGACGCACGTTTACCGCCATGTGGACACCGTCGTCGACGCGTATCTCGCCGCTGGGCGCACTCATCCGCGTGCGGATCCGCGGCACATTCTGATTCACGGCGCGCAGGTCAAACCCGAGTCCCTGACTCGGATCGCGGAGAACCGGATCGGGCTCGGCCCGCAGCCGCAGAGCTGGCATAACGTCATCGACCGGGTGGCCGGGCAGTTCGGCGACTCGTTCCTGCCGTGGCGGTCCGCGGTCGACGCGGGTGTGCGCCTGCTGAGCAGCTCCGACATTCCGGTCAATCCGCCGAACTGGCGCCTCGGCCTGAGCGTGCTGATGACCCGCGAGGGGCTGAGCGGGAAGGTACACGACGAACGGCAGCGGCTGACCCTGGATCAGGCACTGCGCACTTACACTCTGACCGGGGCGTGGCAGGACTTCTCCGAGGCCTGGAAGGGCTCGGTCACCCCGGGCAAGGTGGCCGACCTCTGCGTGCTCGACGGCGACCTCCGCAACACCCCGACGCGTGAAATCCCCGCGCTTCCGGTGGCGCTGACTGTGTTCGACGGTCGAATCGTCCACCGCCGCGGCTGATCCCTTGTCACCGCCTGCTGATGTCCATTGAGGGCCTCCGTGTGCGTGGCCGGGTGCGTCAGACACACCCAGTCCGCCCGGAGGTCCTGTCCTGGTCGAAAACTCGGTTACCAGTTCTGGCCTGGAGCACGCAAACGCATCCCATTGCCCTGGTGGCTGCGCCCCGGTGTTGTGATGGGCGACGTATATGTCGAGCACGTGGCGTAAATGTCGTTCTCCGGTGATGAGGAGTCGGTCGGTGCATTCTCGACGGATGGAGCCGATCCATCGCTCGTCGCAGCACGGCGAGCTCGTGGCGCAAGGCGAGTATCTCGGCGTCCTTTGACGCTGACGATCGAGCGAACAGGGCAAGCCAGGACAGCACCTGACCGAAGAGCCTCCGCATATCGTGTCCGACCTGCTGATCTTCGGCGTCGACCATGCCGACATCGGCCGGATCTCTGTCGGCGACCCTCGACGCCTGCTCGCGCACTGGGCGTGGTCGATGAACAATTTCCTCGACGGACCGGGACGTGGTCGGCCCCGCTGCGGTGCTCGGCGCCGCGATGGCGGTCGTGGCCACGATCGGCAAGTGATCATCCGCACGAAAGGCGGCTCACGCGTGCTCGACCGACTGCTCGACAGGTTCTTCGGACTTCCCCCGGCCGAAGGTCCCGCCCCCTCGGTGACCAAGGCGATCCGCGTCCCGATGTCCGACGGCGTCCGGCTGCTGGCTGATCGCTACGCCGTCGGCGGTGACGAGCCGCGCCCGGTGGTGCTGATCCGCACGCCCTACGGCCGCAAGGGCTTGATGGGCAGGATCTTCGGGGCGACGTTCGCGCGACACGGGCTGCAGACGGTTCTGCAGAGCACGCGGGGGACTTTCGGTTCCGGAGGCGAGTTCCGGCCGTTCCACCTGGAGAAGGAGGACGGCCTCGACACCGTTGCCTGGTTGCGCGAGCAGCCGTGGTGCGATGGCCGGGTCGCGATGGCGGGTGCGAGTTACCTCGGGCACACACAGTGGTCGGTCGCGCCGTATCTCGACGAGCCGCTCGAGGCGGTGTGTCTCGCGATCACCGCGTCGGAGTTCGTCTCGACGTTCTACCCGGGCGGGATCCTCGCGGTCGACAACATGGTCTCGTGGTCGGCGCTGATCGGACGTCAGGAAGGCCGGTTCGCGGGGATGCCGAATCCGTGGCAGACAAAGAAGACCCGCGCGGCCATGGCGCACCTCCCGGTTTCCGGCGCGGATGTCGCGGCTATCGGCAAGCAGGTGCGGTTCCTGCAGGACGTCTCCTCGCACGCCGAGCCCGGTGACGACTTCTGGGCGCCGTCGGATCACAGCGCGCGGGTCGCCGGGCTGACGACGCCGGTGTCGATGGTGACCGGCTGGTACGACCTGTTCATCTCCGCCCAGCTCCGCGACTTCAAAGAACTGGCCACCGCCGGACGCGAGCCGAGGATCACCATCGGCCCGTGGGCGCACGGCGAGCCGTCCAGCCTCAGGACACTGGTGAGCGACCAGATCGGCTTCCTGTCCGCCCATCTGCTCGGCGACACCGCCCAGCTGCGCCAGGCCCCCGTGCGCCTGTACCTCCAGGGCGCCGGACGCTGGCTGGACTTCGAGAGCTGGCCGCCGAAGTCCGAGTCCACACCGTACTTCCTGCGCCCCGGTGGGCTTTCCCTGGCCGAACCAGTGGAATCGAAGCCGGGCAAGTTCACCTTCGACCCCGCCGATCCGACGCCGACCGTCGGCGGCCCCCTCCTTTCCGGCGTACAGAAACAGCGCGACAACAAGATCGTCGAGCAACGCCCAGACGTCCTGCTCTTCACCGGTGACACGCTGAACAACGACCTCGACATCATCGGTGAGGTCTCCGCGCTGGTGCACGTCCGGACCGACCTCGGTCACGGTGACGTCTTCGTCCGGCTGTGCGATGTGGACCGTCACGGGATCTCCCGCAACGTCACCGATGGCATCCTTCGCCTGCGACCGGGAAATCCGGAGTCCGACAAGGACGGTGTGGTCGCGGCCGAGATCCAACTCGACCCCACCGCCTACCGGTTCCGGCGCGGGCACCGGCTGCGGTTGCAGGTAGCGGGCGGAGCGTTCCCCCGCTTCGCCCGCAACCACGGCACCGACGAGCCGATCTTCACCGCAGTGGACGGGAAACCCACGCGGTTCGAGATCTTCCACGACCCCGCGCGGCCGTCCCGGATCACCCTGCCGGTGTTCGGCAGCTGATCGCCACTCTGCGGGAGGTAAGTCCAGCCCCTCCCGGTGAGTATCTGCGTGAGCGGATCTGCCTGATCGCCCGTACGTCGCCCGCTGACTGGGCGCATCACTGCGTTCGCCACCTGGTCGCTGGCGAAACCGCGGGACCACCTACAACAGTTCGTACTGGGATTCGGCTACAGCCCGGAGACCCGGTCCTACCGGCGGGCGCTGGACAACGCCGGGTACGCCACGCTGGCGCTTGACCGGCTCGGCACCGGCCGCAGCACGATCCCGCTGAGCGCGCTGCTGACCAACCCCGTGTTCGCTGGTGACGTCATGGCGATCGGTTCGGCCTGGATGACAAGACAGCAGAGGGTGAGTCCCTGCTGGTCGTTGCGGATCACCGGTCATGAGGGGGACGTTGTGCGGAGCTTCGAGAGGCTTGCTGCGTCGGTAGACGTAGGACGATGGGGTCGAAGGACACTGCGGGTGTCTCGTCCAGTCTGTGCGGGGGCTCGTAGCCGACGTCGATTTCCCAATCAGGGCGCGGCGCGAAGCCGCCGTTGGAGATCACCGACGACGAATGGCGCAGGTACTTCGAAGTCAACGTGCTCGCCGCGGTCCAGCTACCCTGTGCGGCTCGAGAACTCGATTGCGTCGGTGACCTGGGTGTTCCTGGTTGCCATATGGCCGCTTGCAATGATCACAAAGTGCTGTTGTCCCTGCTCTACCTGATCGTGCGGTGCCTGCTGGGCGTCCCGGCCGTGCTGTTGCGTCGTGATGTGTCCAAGGAGAACTCGTTCGTTTCGGGCACCGGATCGCTGCCTCGACGGTCTGGCAAGGTAGATTTTGTCCATGTGGACACGGTATTCCTGAACGGATCTACGCGCTGATCGTCGTCGAGCATCGTTCTCGCCGGGCGCATCTGGCAGGGATCACGGCCAACCCGACCGGTGCGTGGACCGTACAAGCCGCTCGCAATGTGCTGATGGACTTTGGTGAGCGTGTTGACACGCTAACGTTCGTGCTGCGGGATCGGCACTCTCGGTTCACTCGTACGTTCGACGCGGTGTTCGAAGCCGAGGGCATCAGGATTCTCGCCAGCCCACCACAAGCGCCTCGTGCGAACGCGATGTGTGAGCGAATGATCGGAAGTCTTCGCCGTGAGTTGCTCGACAGAATACTGACCGTCAACGAACAGCACCTGCGCTGTGTCCTTACCGTGTACCTGCGGCACTTCAACACCGCGCGGCCGCACCGGAGTCTCAAGCAGCTTGCGCCAGCCCGAACCGAGAACCTGCTCCCGACACCGGTCGACCTCGCCGACTACCGTGTCCGGCGCCGCCCTGTCCTTGACAGGTTGACAAGCGAGTACGAGATCGCGGCACGACCAAAACAGTCGTCACGGACCAGGCTCAGCGCGTAGGGTCGAGCCCGAGACCAACCACAACCGCCGAAACGGCCGCAACACCAGCACAAGTCGCGCCTGATGGATCGTCGATCCCCCGGCCCTACCCGGGAGAGTTCCGACAGCACTCGACGTCGCTTGGCCACTTTCGCCGCTCAACCCGCCCCCTTGATCAAACATCACCCTAACCAGTGATGCCGCAGGCACACGCAGCCCACCGGTCCCCGGCTGTGACGGCACGCGCTGCGACCAGGCCGGTGGGCGGTGACCCGGTACGGCTACGCCCGAGTCTCCACTCGCGAACAGAACCCGGAAAGCCAATTCGATGCACTCACCACCGCGGGCATCCCCGCCGGGAACGTCGTCATTGAGAAGATCACCGGCAAGCTCGCTTCCCGCCCCAAGCTTGACCACCTCCTGGAACGGCTGGAGCCTGGGGACCTGAACGCCTTGCATGGCGGGTTCGGCGAAGGTGCCGCCCGTGATTTCCAGCAGGTCGATCCCGGCGTCGGCCAGTGCCTTGGCGACGTCGCGGGAGTCAGCGGCGAAGCGGACGGGCTTTCCGCCCCGGAAACCCTCCGCAGGCTGATGCGCGCCATCCTCGACTACCAGGGCGGGCGCCTGCAGGACGACGCCAGCGTGTTGCTCGTCGAATGGCGCAGCAGCCACGAGCGCCGCATGGTCATCTCCCAGTCCCTGTCGTGAAGGGCTCAGCTCCAGCGTTCGGCAAGTACGCGGGCGACTACGGCGCTGAGCACCCGTACGCCTTGGCGTGAACCGGGGTTCATCCCTACGAGTTCCTGGACGCGTTGGAGGCGGTAGTCGAGTGTTCGGGGGTGGACGTACAGGGCTCCGGCGGTGTTCAGCCGGTTCATGTCGTGCTGGTAATAGGTGTCCAGGGTGGTGATCAGGTCGGCGCCGGGCTCCAGCTGTCGCGCGAGGCCACGTAACCAGTCGTCGACCTGGGGCAACTTGGCGACGCCCAGCTCGACGAAGACGTCCGCCATGAAATGCAGGCGGCGCGGCACCGCCTCGACGGGTGCTACTTGGCTGATCCGGCGGGCCAATGTGGCTGTGTCGCCCAGTGCGCGGATTCGGCCTGTCGCTGCTCCGGCCGCGCACGGGCGGCCGGCCAGGTGCGCGAAGTCGCGGACGAGGCCTGTCGCGCGTTCCTCCGCCGTCCCAATGTCGTTGCAGGGAAGCAACGCCACCAGCTCACCGGGTTCACGCCAGGTCATCGGCACCCGGTAGCTCTTCAGCAGTGCGCCGACGACCTCGTCGCGTCGCTGTTCCGTGGGCGGGGAGCCGGGAATCCGCACGACCGCGATCACGTACCGGTCGGCGATCCGCATCGTCAGACTTTCCATCAGGCCTGGCATTACGGAGATGTCCGCGAGCAGGGTCCCGGCGAGGTCCTGCACTCGTCGGACGACGGGCAGAAAGCGTTTCTGCCCGTTCAGGAAACCCCGGGTGTAGGCACTCTGCCCGGCCAGACCGTTGGGCGAAAGCCAGCCGATCATCTCCGTCACGTGGCCGACCTCGGTCAACCCTGCGGCTTCGTGGATTTCGCGCAGCGTAAGGACATCGTGCAGGTCAAGAACGCGCCGCCGGGAATCGACGGAAACACCCTGAGCGCCGCGTTGTTCGCCGAAAGCTGTCAGTACTGCCAGATCGCCACCGGTGAAGGGCGCGCCGTCGGCCGCGAGTTCCGCGGTGCGCCGTCTCAGCATGACCGCGAAATCCAACATCGAGGCTCTCGCGTGTTTGTTCTCGGCAACTGCGCGGAAATCGGAGAGCTCATTGACGTAGACATCGACTGCATGACGAGCGTTGGTGCCGGCCCGGTCCCACAACAGTTTGTACAGACCTTCCATGTCCCCGTTCCCTCCCACAGCGATGACTGGAGCGCCGACGCTACGTGTCCGCGCTGAGTCCGGACTGAGTCTGCGCGAAGTCGCAGAGATCCGAGGCCGCCGGACGCCAAGGTCTGCGCGGTGTCACGAAGACCTCGGCCCGGCCGCCGAAGCACGCTGATCACACCCCACCAGGGCAACCATGACGACCGGAGGGTCCAAATGATCAGGCTCAAACGCGCATCCCTGCTCTTGACCACGATGCTCGTGGCGGCGCTGCCGATCTCGGCGCTACCTGCTGCCGCCGAGCCCAGCCTGTCGAAGGCCGGCGCACACGAACTCGTACAGCGGTACCTGGACGAGCGGGCGTCCCGGGTCACCCAGGCCGCGACCGCCAGAAACGGCCATTCACTGAGTGCTGTGTCCACGACTTCGGCGCTGCGCGACCGTTTCAGCTTCGAGTCTCGCAAGCTCGACGAGATACGCGACCTGACGGCGAAAGCCTCGTGGAAGGGGTACGCGAACGCAGATGTCGACGTGACCGTGGACCGCGTCGAAACGAAGGGACGTGCCACCGTTGGCGTGCACGCCACAGAGCTGACCAAGCTGTACTTCGCGAACGTGGAAGCAGGTGGTCCGCAGTACGAGGCGTACGTCCTCGAACACGACTTCACGTTCGTCAACCAGGGCGGCACCTGGATGCTCGAAACGACGACGCCCAAGCTCGACGAAGGTCCGCCGATGGCGACCCAGCACGGTGTCACCGTTCCGCGGAAGGCCACCCCACAGGAGCAGTCGAAACCGTCCCGCCTGCCCCTGCCCGCGGACCCGATCAGCGTGGCCGAGGCCGGGATCAAGGCTTCCGCCGGCGCGGCCGGCAAACTCACCAAAATGACGTCGAACGCTGCCGTGCAGTACAACTACACGGCGATGATCAACTACGCACTCACGTACTGGAACTCGTACAACCCGGCCTATCGCTCGTTCTCCAACGACTGCACGAGCTTCATCTCGCAGATCCTGACAGCGGGTGGCTGGACGGAGGTGCCGGGCTTCTATCAGAGCAGCCAAGCCTGGTGGTACAACGCGATGCTGACGCAGTCCTACAGTTGGGCGGGCGCGCAGAACTGGATGGAGTTCGCGCAGTTGAACTCCGGCCGCACGACCCGGGTGCCGTACATCTACCAGCTGGTGTCCAGCGACATCCTGCAAGCGGACTGGGAAAGGGACGGAAACATCAACCACACGATGTTCGTGACCTCCATGACCGGCCCTGCCGGGAGCGCGTCAGAAATCTTCCTGACCTATCACTCCGCCAACCGGCTGAACGTGCCGTTCTTCGGCACCCTGCGCAACACCAGCCCGGTGACCACCGTCTGGTACACGCACGTCACGTGACGGGACCAGCTTAGTCCACAAAGGATAAACTGATCCCTGGCGCAGCCCCGAGGGCAGGCTGACGTTGATGTCAGCCTGCCCTTGGGGTGCGAAGAGGATTGGGCAAGAACCGGAGACGATCTTGCTAGCGGCACGTCCGGTGCGCTGATTCTCTGGAGCCATGAGGACTGATGTGCACCCAGTTTCATGCTGCTGGTGTTCGCCGGAGTATGCCAAAGCCGCCAGCGGATCAGAACAAAGCCTGACCCTCCACGCCGTCCTGCGCGAAGTCCAGGCCTTACTCGCGGTCTGGACCGGCGTCTGCCACACCTGCCGACAACCCGTCCAGACGCCTGGCCCAGTACCGCACTCGAAGCCGCCACCGGCCCGCAGCCCCTCAAAGCCCCGCAGGAAGCAGCATGAAGGCCTCTGAGGTCACTGAACGTAAGTTCTATCACGGCTGGAACTCCTTGGCGCCCAAGAGGTCGGTATCGGGCAGGCGGGAGTCGAGCCGGTTTACGGTGATCGCAATCCATGTTTGCGCGACGCACTTCTGTGAGCGTAAGTCCCGGATCCGCTCTCAAGGGCGCTCGAACAGCGTGACTACGCTGTTCGGTGCTTCCTGGCCGAAGAAGGTCTGGAGGTTGTGGGCCGAGTGGGCGGCGATGTCGTGGCTGCGGGGGAAAAGCCGTTTCTCGTAGGTGGCGAGCGCAGTCTCGACGTCGGGGTGCCCGGTCAGTTCGCGCGCCAGGTCTGCGCCGTCGTACATGGCGAGGTTGGCGCCTTCGCCGGCGAAGGGTGACATCAGGTGCGCGGCGTCGCCGACGAGCGTCACGCCCGGCACCCGGTCCCAGCTGAGCCCGACAGGCAGCGCGTGGATCGGCCGGAGCAACGGCTCCGTGTCGCTGCCTGTCACGAACGCGGTGAGCAGCGGCGACCAGCCATCGAACTCGTGGGCGAGGCGGCGGAGGCCGGCGGTGGGGTCAGCGAAGTCGATCGACCGCATCCACTCCTCGGGCTTGGTCAGCGCTACGTAACCGCGCACACCGCCGTCCGCGTCGCGGTGGACGATGATGCCCTGGCCCGGCGCGACCGCCATCAGTGTGCCGCTGCCGATCGTGGCCACGCTCGCCCGGTGGTCCCGGCCGCCCGAGGCGAGGGCGATCTCGACGAAGCAGGTGCCGCTGTAGCGCGGCTCGGCCTGGGTGAGCAGCGGCCGGACCTTCGACCAGGCGCCGTCCGCGCCGACGACGACGTCGGCGCGGACGGTGGACCCCGCCGTGAAGGTGAGGTCGAAGCCGCCCGTCGGGTGGTGCCGGAGCGCGGTGAGCTTGTGGCCCCACTGGATGGTCCCGGGGGTGAGCGAGTCGATGAGCAGGCGCCGGAGTTCGCCGCGATCCACCTCGGGGCGGGCCGAACGGGGGTCCGTGGGCCGGTCGAGCAGGATCGTGCCGTGGTGGTCGACGACGCGCTTGGCGTCCTCGCCTGGCCGGACCAGGGCGCGGAACTCGTCATACAAGCCCGCCGCGCGGAGCGCGATCTGCCCGGTTTCTTCGTGGATGTCGAGCAGGCCGCCCTGGGCGCGTGCCGTCGCCGACGCCTCAGCCTCGTAGATCGTCGCGGCGACGCCGTGGGTTTGGAGCACCCGGGCGAGCGTCAGCCCGCCCAGTCCCGCTCCGACGATGGTGATGGTCTTCTGCATGGTGCGCTCCTCGGTTGCGGTCGACACCGGGAGCGGGCGGGACGCCCGATCTCGGCACGGAGACGCTCACCGATCGGAACCGTCCTGCATCGATGTGTGCGCGATGTCCGGCGAGCAACGCCGCGGGACATCGTTTTTCGCGACACCATGAATCTAACCTGGCTTCGGATTCGAAGCAAAGCCGAAGTTGCTCGGTGCGGGTCTCCGCCCGACGTCCGTACGAGCGGGTCGCGGTCGGATCCACATGCAGCTGCTCCGCCCTGCCGCGGCGCCTCCAGTTCCTCATCCGGGAACATCGGAGCGACCACCGGCAACCTCCCACCAGAGTCCCACAGATCACCTGGTCAGGAGCCTGCTCAGCCAAATCCGCCCGAAATTTCCTGGATACTACGGCGACTTCGGGGCGCCCGTCGATCGCCCCTCGGCCGTGATGGTTCAGGTCATGCCCGCAATGCGTCGATCGCGGTGTCGATCGCGGCCAGTGCCGCGGTCTTGTCGAGGCCTGCCCTCGATACGAGTGAGAGGCCTTGGACGATGTAAAGCAGTAGCTGGGCGCCGTCACAACGCCCTTCACCGAACCAACCCGTGTGGCATCGCAGTCACTCCCAGATCCCCAGGAATACTCCGGCGTCTTCCCCTTCGCCGCGGCCTCGGACTGACCGGCGCCGACGACAAGCCCTGTGGCAGCGCCCAGTGCGTCACCGACCATGGTCCGCCGTGAGATCGTCACGCACTGAGCATCTCGAGCGCTGTGCCGCGCGAGCAATCAACCATTCATCGCAGCGAGCTACACCAGGAGCGGTGGTGGCCGTGACCGTCCGTGTCAATTTGTCCACTGTGGATGTTGATGGTTTGTGAATGACGTGGAAATGACGGGTTTGTTGCCACTCAGTTGCCAAGCTGCTAACGTCGGGTGTCTGGATGACTGGGTGGGCTTGCATAAGTGCCGACGTAGGCTCCTGCGTTCGACAACCCATCGGTGGCGTTATTTCGTTTCGCGGTGTTCGCATGTCGAAATGGCGTTTCTGTGGGAAGGAGGAGCGTTTTGTCAGGGGGATTAAACGGGCGGGCAGCGGACTTGTCGCAGGTGAACGAAGGGGTTTCCAGGATCGCGGTCGCCGCGCTTCTCCCGGCCGATTCGCCGCGCTGCGCCGGGGAAAGCGACGAACACGTGCGCGCACTCGCGAACTCGGGCGCGGTGCTGCCGCCGATCATCGTCCACCGGTCGTCGATGCGGGTCATCGACGGCATGCACCGGCTCAAAGCCGCGCAGGCGCGTGGGCACGCGCAGATCGACGTGCGGTTCTTCGACGGCAACGAGGCGGACGCGTTCGTCCTCGCGGTCCGAGCGAACACCACGCACGGCCTGCCGCTGTCGTCGGCCGACCGGGAGGCGTCCGCGATCCGGATCTTCGCGACCCACCCCGAGTGGTCCGACCGGGCGATCGCGGCCGCGACCGGCCTGTCCACCAGGACGGTCAGCGCGATCCGGGCACGTACAACCGGTGCTGGACATCAGTTGAACACCAGGGTCGGGCGGGACGGCCGGGTCCGCCCGGTGGATCCGGCCGCCGGGCGCAGACGGGCGCACCAGGTGATCAGGACGCGGCCGACCGCCTCGGTCAGGGACATCGCGCGGGAGGCCGGTGTCGGCATCGGCACGGCCCGTGATGTGCGGGAACGCCTTCGCCGCGGCGAGGATCCGGTTCCCGAGGGGCTGCGCAGGCCTGCCGCGCAGGACAACGAACTGTTGCCGCTGCTGCGAAACCTCATGAAAGATCCCTCGCTGCGATTCACCGAGCACGGCCGGAAGTTGTTGCGAGTGCTCGGCGCCATCGCGATGTCGGCCGAGGAGTACAAGCCGATGGCGAAGGTCGTGCCGCACTACTGCGCCACGGCGGTTGCCGAACTTGCCCGGCGGTGCGCGGACGTCTGCCGTGAGCTCGCCGAGGAGCTGGAAAAGCGCGAGCGGTACGAGGGAATATCCTGATTCCGGTACCGGGTTTTGACAGCTTCGCGGGCTGTCGTTAACGTCGGAAGTCTGTGGGGAAACGCTATCCAGGGAGACTGGAATGGCTGCATTGTGGTGCCTCGACGAGTCCGCGACCAGCACTTCCGAACCGGATTGGGCAGTGGCGGCCCGGCGTGACTTGATGGCCCGGCTGCTGGCCGACGAAGGATATCCGTGTCATTTCGGCGTACGCGGCCAGAAGGCAGGGAACAATTGGTACGCCGTCGTCGACGAGACCGCGGGCGGTGCGGCGGGCGTGGCCGCGCTCGCCGCGACGATCCGTGAGTTCCAGCGGGTCGCGTGGAGCGGGCCGAAGCGGCAAAGCCTGATCGTGTTCGCCGGTCCACCGGACCCGCGTCCTGACCTCGGCCGGGACACGGCTCGGTTCTGGACGTTGCTGAGTGCTCTCACCGCCGCCGACGACCAGCCGTGGCCGGAAAACCGGACACGTGACGAGAAAGACCCGCAGTGGCAATGGTGTTTCGCGGGTGAACCGTGGTTCGTCTTCGCAGGCAGCCCGGCCTACCGGGCCAGGCGCAGCCGCGACCTCGGCCCGTGCCTGACCCTCGTTTTCCAGGTACGCCGGGTGTTTGAGGGGCTGAGTGGATCGACCCCAGCAGGCCAGGCAGCAAAAGCACAGGTCAGAGACGGTCTGCTGCGGTACGACACGGTCGAGCCGCATCCCCACCTCGGTGACCCGTTGCATTCGTCGGTCTTCAAGTGGCGGCAGTACGTCCTGCCGGACGACCAGCGGATCCTGCCCGAACAAGGTTGCCCGTTCACCGCGGGGACCGCCGGATGACGGACATGACAGCGTTCTGGTCCACTCACCTGTTCGCGCTGGCGACGCCGGACGCGTTGCTGCGCGGCCTCGGCCCGGCCTTCGTCCAGCGGTTGCGCGTGGAAGGCCTGACACCGGTGGCGGCCAGGCTGACCACGACCGACTCGGACATGCTCGACGAGATGTACGCGGACCTGATCGCCGGTCAGTGGCAGACCTGGCGGTACCGCCTGATCGACGACGTGTTCGCGCTCGGCCCGACATTGGCGCTGCTGTGCCGGTACGACGGCGACCTCGACGATCCGCACGCCCACATCGCCGCCCGCAAAGGGCACCACCACCCGCATCTGGCCGAACTGGGCACGATGCGCAAGGACTTCGGGTCCATCAACAGCATCCTGAGCGTGATGCACGCGTCGGACTCACCACGCGAAGCCCGCCACGACGCGACGGTGTACCGGCTGTCCGAGGCGGACGTCATCGCCGACGACCGCAAAGCGGCGGCATACGTCGACTACCTCGCGGCCTTGACCAAACCGGCCGTCCCCGAACAACGCGACTTCGACGCGGTCCTGTCCGACGTCCGTGCGCGCCTGCTGCTCGCCGTGGACCACCACATCACCGGCTCCGCACGAGACAGCCTGATCGCCGAGTTCCCGACCGCGGACCTGCTGGCCCGCCCGGACGCGGGGAAACGCCTGGCCGACTTGGTGTCCGGGCTGGTCGACGCCGACGTGCACACCGTGCTCCAGTGCGAGTTCGACCCGCCCGCCCGCGAGTCCTGGCGGGCATCGGACCTCTTCGAGATCCTGCGCCGACATGGCGTGGACCTCGACCGGTGGGAGCGGATCGTGCTGGAGAGCTCGTTGTACTTCCCGCCGGTCCGCCGTGAGGTGACCGCGTGACGCCCGAGGTCAGCGTGTACGCGTCGGTCGGCGACATCGGCAAGGCCGAATGGGACCGGCTGGCCGGGGACGCCCCGGTGTTCCACCGCTTCGACTTCGTGTCCAGCATCGAGAGCGATCCGTTGACCAGAGGGACAACGGCGAAGTACCTGGTCGCCCGTGACCGGGACGGATCACCGCGAGCCGCGGCCGTGCTCTACCTCCAGGAAGCCAGGGATCCGTTCGCGCCACCGGATGACCAGCGTGTCCGCCGGATGCTGGTCGGCCACATGTGGCACTGCTACGACACCTGGCTGCTCGCCAGTGGTCCGGTTGACACTCAGCTGATCACGGCGTTCTGGCGCGAGATCGAACGTCTCGCCGAGCACCACCGAACCGAGATCCACGGCATGGTGAACGTCGCACTCGGCAGCGATCTCGCGGTCGCGCTGGAGGAGGCGGGCATCACTGGGAGCGAGACCACACCTCGTTACCAGCTCAAGGTGCCGTCACCTGGTGAAGACCTGTTCGACCAGCATTTGTCCACAGTGGGCAGAGCATCGCGGCGATGTCTGCGGCAGTACTGGCGCCGCGCGCAACGTGCGGGCGTGGACATCACGTTCCGCGAAGGCAAGGAAGCGCTCGACGACGCCGTACTCGAGCTCTGCCTTGCCACAGCGGACAAACACGCTCCCGGCTACTACCCGCCGGAACAGCTGTCGGCGCTGATCCGCGCGCTCGGACCGAACTGCCGCATCCTGCGGGTCGAACTGGACGGCGTCCTGCTGGCCACGTCGATCTGCCTGCTGGACGAGACAAGGGCGCACTTCTGGGCAGGCGGCTGCCTGTACCCGCAGCAACTGAACTGGAGCCCGCAGTACGTGCTGTTCGCCGCGGAGTTGCGGGCGGGCTTCGAGTCGGGCAGGCCGGTGGTGGAGTTCGGCCGCCGCAACGACGAGTTCAAACGCCGGTACGGCCTCACCCCGATCCGGCTCGGCCGCTTCACCGTCGAACGGACTGCCCGATGAGCACTGACATCGGTGTGGGCTTCGACCAGGACCGGTGGAGCAGGCTCGCCCTCGGGTCGCCACTGCACGACCCGGAGTGGATCGCCATCATGATGAGCCGTCTGCCGGGAAAGCCGTACACGGTCACGGTCGGCGACGAACTCGGGTTCGTCGGTGTCCTGGTAGACGACCCGGAAGCGTACGAGGCGTACAACCCGTACGCGATCCTGTGGCGCGATCCGCCGGTGTTCGACCTGACCAACCCGGACGGCAGACGTGACAAGCTGGCCGAGCTCGGGCATCTTCCTGAGTGGACACTCCCAGCACTCGCCCTTGTCGTACCGGGGTATCTCGGCGATCCGGCGGGAAAGGCTGCCACGGACGTGGCCGTCATCGGTGACTGCCTCAACGATGTGACTCGCTGGGCCCGAGACAAGGGACTTCGTGGCGTGCACGTGCTGTACACCGAAGGGGAAGCCGTCGGTGAGGCGGTCGCGAAGCTCGGCGGCAGCACCTACCCGACCACAAGCCGTACGGTCATTCCAGTCTGGTGGGCCGACTGGGACGGCTACCTACTCGGACTACAACCCAAGCGCAGACGCGAAATCGAACGACAGGCACGCCGGATCGCCGAGGCGGGACTGGAGTTGCGGCGGATCGACCCGGTGGAGTTCACCGACGACATCCTGGCCGGACGCGCGGCCCTGTTGACCCGCTACGGCCAGACAGTCGACCCGGTCGCCGAACGAACCCGCCTGACCCGGTTGATCCAGGCCTTTGGGGACCGGTTGCAGTGCTACGGCGCGCTGATCGACGGGCACGCGGTGGCGTCCTGCGTGGGCCTGCGCCATGACCGCAAGCTCCAGATCCTGATGAGTGGCGCGACCGACCGTGGCCACGAGTTGCCGTTCGCCCATTTCGCGGGCACGTTCTACGCGCCCATCCAGGACGCCGACCGCGCCGGGCTCGACGAGATCGACTACGGAATCGGCCACAGCGCCGGGAAGATCCTGCGCGGCGGGAAGCCACGAACGCTGTCCTGCCACGCGATCGGGACGGACCCGGTGGCGGCACGGCGGCTGGCGGCGGCCGCCCGGTTGCTCACCAGTCACGCTTGCTGACCCGACTTGGGGGTGTGGGGATGTACCTGGAAGGAACTGAGCAGTTCCACCGGCGTGCCGCCGCGTTGCTGCGAGCAGTCGCCAACGACCTGAAACGCGACGACGCCTCCGCGGAAGCGGACCTCGACCTGCCGGTGGGTTCGTTCGCCGAACTCACCGGCGGCCGGCGGCCGATCACGTGGGAGATCGTGCGACGTGCGTGCGAGGTTTGGCCGTTGAACGAACGTGACCTGCTGCCAGGCCACGACGACTGCGACGCCGGGATCCGAGTGGTGCGAGCCGGGGAATCGGTGCGCAGCGCGCGGATCATCGACCGGGCGGGCAAGCCGTACTACGAGTACCGCGACACCGCCATGTCACGAGTGGCCTCCTACCGTCCGGAGTGGATCCGGATGCTGTGCCACGTCACGGACAACTCACCGGAAAACCCGGAAGTACGTTGGAACAACGGTCATCTGTTGTACCAGTTCACCTACTTCGTCGGCCCGGTCAACTACTACTACCGGTGGAACGGCGAATCCCGCTGCACACCGATGAACACCGGCGACTCGGTGTGGGGCCTGCCGTTCGCCCCGCACTCGTTCACCGCTCGCTCCTCGGACGAACCCGCGTACATCCTCGCGTTGACCTATGGCGCGAACCTGGTCGGCGACGCCCAACGAGAACTGTCGATCCTCGGGCCAGGGGCCACCAAGGACATGGTCCTGCCGTTGGGCAGCACCGGATCTCTGCTGACCTCGTTCATGGACGCCCGTATGCTCACGTCCGCGCAACTCGCGCACGCCAGCGGAATCGCACACTCCCGGCTGCGATCCGTCTGCGCGGACGAGACAACCGCGATGCCGGACGAGCTCACGGCGTTGGCCAACGTGCTGGGCGTCGCGGTACGCGAACTGCTGGCGCCTGAAGAAACAACGCACTTCGGCGTGCACATCCAGAAACGCACCGACACAACAAGCTGGGATTACCACGGCGCCTACCACGTCACCCGGCTGGCCGGAGACTCCCTGCATCCACACACCACCGCCGTCGAGGTGGACGTCCACACGGAAGAACCGGCATGGGCGGCCACCTATCAACACCAATACCTGTACGTCCTCGGCGAGCGAAGCGTCCGGCTGCATTGGGAGCACGGCGGGAGAAAGCACGAGACCGTACTCGCGGCAGGCGATTCCGCCTACCTGATGCCATACGTCCGCTGTGGGTTCAGCGGGGAGGCGACTGTGTTGGTGCTGCGGATCGGCGGGATGGCGGGCACGGACGTGCGGTTCGCGCTCGGCGCCATGGCCGACGGCGGCATCGACAGGTACCTCGACGAGGACCGGCTGTGGTTCGACGCCGGAAAGACTGGCGGACAGACTGCCGGACAGACTGGGGGAGGGCGATGACCAAGCCGTCGAAGGCAGCGATACTTAGGAGTCTGTTGGCCGACGACGACCTGCTGGTACGAGCGGTCGGCGCGCACAACGGCCTTGGCGCTCGACTGGCCGAGCAGGCCGGGTTCGAGGCGGTGTGGGCGTCAGGGTTCGAGATGTCGGCGAGCTACGCCGTACCGGACGCGAGCCTGCTGACCATGACGCAGTACCTGGACGGCGCCGAGGCGATGGATGTGGCGTCCGCGCTGCCGGTGATCGCCGACTGCGACACCGGGTTCGGCGGCCCGCTCAACGTCGCCCACATGGTCCGCAGCTACGAACGGCGTGGCGTCGCCGCGGTGTGCGTCGAGGACAAGGTGTTCCCGAAGATGAACAGCTTCGCCGCGGCCGCGCACGACCTCGTGCCGATCGAGGAGTTCTGCCTGAAGATCAAGGCGGGCAAGGCCGCGCAGGAGTCCGAGGAGTTCGTGTTGATCGCGCGGACCGAGGGACTGGTGGCGGGCGTGGGGATGGAGGAGACGCTGCGCCGGGCGCGGGCGTACGCCGGAGCGGGCGCGGACGCCATCCTCGTGCACAGCAAGAGCCGCCAGCCCGCCGAGGTGCTGGAGTTCGCCGGCCGATGGGACCGGCCGACGCCGCTGGTGTCGGTGCCGACCACCTATGACGGCGTGCACGAGCGTGACCTGCTTGGCGCGGGCTTCCGGATCGTGATCTACGCCAACCAGGGCGTGCGCGCCGCGATCCGCGGGATGAGCGCCGCGTTGGCCAGACTGGCTGACGAGGGCAACGCCCGCTCGGTCGCCGACGAGATCGCGCCGATGGCCGAGGTGTTCGCGTTGCAGCGGATGACGGCCGCGTACGAGACCAAAGCATGATCAGCGCACAGTCCTTCGTGGACCAACTCGACGAGATCGGTGTCCGGTCGGTCGCCGGTGTGCCGTGTTCCTACCTGGCCGGACCGACCGCGCTGCTGGGATCCCGCTATCTGGCCGCGGCGAACGAGGGCAGTGCGCTGGCGATCGCGGCAGGCGGCAGGCTCGGCGGGCACACCGGGGGAGTGTTCGTCCAGAACTCCGGCTTCGGTAACCTGATCAACCCGTTGACCTCGCTCGTCCTGCCCTATCGGATCCCTGTCGTGGTGGCCATGACGATGCGTGGCTGGCCGCAGGCCGACCCCGGTGAGCCGCAGCACTACTGGATGGGTCAGGTGGTGCCGCAATGGCTGGATTCGATGAAGATCCCGTACTGGCTGTTGACGGCGGACACCGACCGTGTGCCGGACGTGCGTGCTGCGCTTGACGATGGCCTGCCCGCGTTTCTCCTTGTCGGCAAAGGCGCGATCGGCAAGTCCGACACGCAGGCCGAGGTACGACCAGGCCCCAGCCGTGCCGACGTGGTGAAGGCAGTGCTCGACGCGACCGGTGGCGACTTCGTCCTGTCCACAACGGGCTACCTGTCCCGCGAGCTGTTCAACCAGGAAGACCGCGACACCAACTTCTACATGCAGGGATCCATGGGGCACGTGGCCGCGGTCGCGCTGGGAGCCGCCCGTGCCCGTCCTGACCGCCGACACGTGGTGCTGGACGGCGACGGCTCGATGTTGATGCACATGGGCACGTTGGCGACGATCGGACATTACGGCCCAGCCAACCTGAGGCACATCGTCGTCGACAACGGAACCTACGAATCCACCGGCGGCCAGCCGACCACCGCGGACACCAGCGACCTACCCGGGATCGCCAGATCATGCGGCTACCGCACGGTCGCGACCGCAGGCACTCCCGAGGAACTGACAGCCCTGCTCAGAACTGCACAACCGGGGCCGGTGTTCATCCACGTCCCGGTGGCGCCCAGCCCGGCCCCAGCGGGCCGGGCCAGCGAGAAGATAACGCCACCGCAGATGGCCACCCGGTTCGCGGAGGCGGACCGGTGAGGCACTTCGGCGGCGTGAAAGTCCACTTCGGATCCGGTGCGGCGGCACGGCTCGGCGGTGTGCTGGCCGACCTGTCGGCAACACGGGTGCTGGTCGTACGCGGTCGCCTGTCCTACGAACGCAGTGGTGCCGCAGCCGCGATCGACGTGATCCGAGACCAGGTCATGGTCGCGGAATTCACCTCCCACCAGCCCAACCCGACCGTGGCCGACGTGGCTGACGGCCTGAAAGTCGCCCGCAGCCACGACCCGGACACGATCGTGGGCATCGGCGGAGGCAGTGTGCTCGACCTGGCCAAGGCGATCGCGGCGCTCATCGACGCGGACGGCGAACCAATCGAGTACCTGACCGGACGACAGCCGACCGGACGACGTGGCCTGGTGCTGATCCCGACCACGTGCGGCTCCGGCAGCGAACTCACCCAGTTCGCCACGCTCTACGCGCACGGCCGGAAGCACTCGCTCGACTTTCCGGAAGGCCGGGCCGACGTGGCGGTGGTCGACCCTGACCTGTCGGCGTCGGTCCCCACGACCGTGGCGGCCGCCGCGAAAGCGGACGCCCTGTCCCACGCGGTCGAGTCCTACTGGTCCGTCGCGGCCACCGACGAATCACGGGCCCTCGCCTGGGACGCGATGACCATGCTGCTGCCCGGGACCGATCACGACCAGGTCGCCATGGGAGCCGCACTGGCCGGGGCGGCGATCAACTTGACCAGAACAACGGCGGCGCACGCACTGTCGTACGCCCTGACCAGCAAGCTCGGCATCCCGCACGGCATGGCGGGCGCCCTGCACATGACCTGGCTGATCGACCACAACGCCATGGTCACCGAGGCCGACTGCGCACACCCGGACGGCCCGGAGGCCGTGCGCAAGCTCGTCGCGGACACCCGGCGGCTGTGCCGGGAATCGACCGGCGACGACCTTCCTGACCTCTACCGGACGTTGTTGGCGACGGGCAGCCAGCCACTGCGACTCGCCGATCTCGGTCTGTCGGCGGAGTGGCACGAGGTGTGGCGGGCGGCGCTCGGATCGTTCCGTGGCAACAACAACCCGCGCGTGGTGACCGCCGAAGACGTGGACCGGAGGCAACATGGCTGACAGGCGAATCCTGTACACCGACCCGGCATGGCTGGTGCACAACGGCAAGACGGACCCGGCTCGGGCCACCGTGGAAACGGAGATCCTGGGGCCAGACGTCGAGTTGGTGTTCGGTCCACATGCGAACGGCCGTTACGCGGTGTCCTCGCCGGAGTTGTTGCACAGGGCGGCAGGCGCGGACGTCATCGTCATCTACCGCTGCCGGGTCACCCCCGAACTGCTTGACGCGGCGGGCCCGCGACTGCGGGCAGTGATCCGGCACGGTGTCGGCATCGACAACCTCAACGCGGACCTCCTGGCCGAACGCGGCATCAAGGGCTACAACATCCCGGACTACTGCGTCGACGAAGTCTCCACGCACACCACGATGCTTGCGCTGGCACTGGAACGCAGGCTGCTGCCGCAACACAGCGGGCTCGTCGGCGGCACGTTCGACATCTACGCGGGTGGCGCGCCCCGACGGCTGCGCAACCACACTCTGGGCATTGTCGGGTTCGGGCGGATCGGCCGGGCCGTGGCCAGGAAACTGGGTGTCCACTTCGGTCAGACGCTGGTGTTCGACCCGTACATCGGCCGGGACCTGTCCGACGGCTACGGCGCGACCGCCGTGGACACCTTGGACGACCTGCTGGCCGCCGCCGACCTGGTCACGTTGCACTGCCCGTTGACACAGGAGACCGAGGCGATCATGGACCGGGTGTCGTTGAAAGCCATGAAGGAAGGCTCGTACCTGGTCAACGCTGCTCGCGGCAAACTCGTCGACCCGGTCGCCCTCGCGGAGGCATTGCAATCAGGGCGGCTGGCCGGAGCGGGGATCGACGTGTTCTCACCGGAGAACCCGCACGACGACCCGGCGTGGTGGCCCGTGCTCGCGCATCCCAACGTCGTCGTGACGAGTCATCGAGCGTTCCTGTCCGTGGAAGCCGAGGCCAGCAGCCGCAGGCGGGCGGCCGAGCTGGCCCGTGACGTCCTGAACGGCCAGTACTCCGTGGTCGGAGCGGTGACATGAGCGTGCAGCTTTCCCCGACAGCGGCTGGGACGTTCGGCGCCGACATGGCCGTGTTGTCCACGGGAGACGTGCGTATCCCGGTCCACCCGGACACACCGGTCGCCGCTCGGCTGCGTGACCAGGCATATCGGGCCGCCGCGGGCAGCACGGACATCCGCGAAGCGGTGGCCCGGTATGCGGGCACAGCCAGCGCGGACCAGGTATTGATCGCGCCAGGTGCGAGGGCGGCGATCCAGCTGATGGTGGCCTCGGCGTTGACCGATCGCCGCGAAGTGCTGATCCCAACGCCGTACTGGGCAAGCTATCCGACCGTGCTGCGGTCAGCGGGCGCGACGCCCGTGCCCGTTCCCGGCGAGGTCGGCCTGGCAGCGGATCTGGCCGCGTTCGAGGCGGCGAGGACTCCGGCGACCGGGGCCGTGATCGTGAACTCGCCGCGCAATCCCGATGGCGCGGTGGTGTCCGAGGCCGACCTCGATGCCATCGTGGACTGGACCGGCGAGCACGGGATCCTGCTCGTCTTCGACCAGGTCTACCGAGGTGTCCCGGTCGGCGAGGGCATGGCGGCGTCCCCGCTGGAGCGCACCGAGCTGCCTGAACACTGCGTTGTGATCGACGGGCTGACCAAGAGCCACGCCTTGGCGGGCCTGCGAATCGGCTGGGCGATCGCGTCGACCGAACGCCGGGCCACAGCCGCCAAACTGGCCTCACACCTGACCGGCGGAACCAGTTCCGTGGTCGAGGACATCGCCGTGGCCGTGTTGGTGGACGACGAAACACAGCAACGGCTGCGGCCCACGCTGAACGCCAACCTCACCAACGCGTATGACCGGCTGTCGGCGATTGCGGGCATCTCGATCAGCAAGCCACCCGGTGGGATCTTCCTGTTCCCGGACCTCGGTGATCAGCGGCCTGACCTGGTCACGTGGTTGCGCGACGAACACCAGGTGGCGGTCGTCGACGGCGCGGCGTTCGGCGCGCCCGGCCACGTCCGGCTGTCGTTCGCGCTGGAGCCCGAGCAGCTGGCCGTCGGGATCGATCGGCTGTGCCGGGCGTTGGGTGGCGATCATGGCTGACGGGCTGTGGCGAAGCGTCGGCGGTGTGCTCGCCCACCGCGACTTCGCGCTGCTGTGGCTGGGCCGGACGTTGTCGCTGCTGGGTGACTACACGTTCCGGATCGCTTTCGTGGCGTACCTGATCACGGAGACGCATTCCGCCGGGTACGTCGCCGTCGCGACGGCCGCGTTGCTGGTGCCGCCGATCATCTTCTACCTCATCGGTGGCACCGCCAGCGACCGGGCGAAGTCCAAACGCCGTGTCCTGATCGCCGCCGACGTGCTGCGGTTCGCCGCGACCGCGGGGATCGCCGTCGCGGCGGCCGTCACGGACGGAACGCCGTGGCTGGTGGTCGCGTTGGCGTTGATCATCGGTGTCGGCTCCGGGTTCTTCGAGCCGACGGCGTTCGCCTTCATCCCCGATGTCGTCCCGCGCGAGAAGCTGCTGGCGGCCAACTCGGCGATGTCGGTCAGCCAGCAGATCGGCCTGATCATCGGACCCGCACTCGGTGGTGGGCTCGCGTTCGGCGGTGGTGTGGAGCTGGCGTTCGCGTTCGACGCCGTGACGTTCCTGATCTCGATCGTGCTGCTGGCGTTCATGAGGAACCACGGCCGACCGGCGCCCGCTGAGCAGGAGGAACCTGGGAAGGGCAAGCTGCGCAAGGAGATCGTCGAAGGTGCGCGGTACGTGTTCGGCACGCCATGGCTGTTGCTGTGCTTCGGCATCGGCGCGCTGGCCAACGCCGTGTTCACCGGCAGCCTGGACGTCTCGATCCCGTTGATGCTCGCGCCGGACGGCGTGTCGGATGCCGGTGGCCTCGGGCTGTTCTTCACGTTGGAAGGTGTCGGCGCCTTGCTCGGCGCGATCCTGATGGCGCGGCTGACCATCCGCACCGCGTCGTTCCCGTTGTTCGGCATGTTGGCGATCATGGGCGGGTCGCTGGCATTGGCCGGGCTGTTCGAACGCGGATGGCTCGTGTACGCGACCGCGCTCAGCTACGGCGTGGGGCTGCACTTCTTCAACTCGCTGTACCACACGCTGGTGCAGGTCAAGGTGCCTGAACGGCTGCTCGGCCGGGTCGGCAGTCTCGGATTCGTCGCGTTCGACGTGATGATGCCGGTCGGTGTGCTGGCCATGTGGCCGCTGATCGCGTTGCTGTCCGAACGCGGCTCGCTGATCGCGTGCGGCATCGCGGTCGTGCTCATGTCCGTCGCGGCCGGGCTTGCCCGCAGTGTGCGGCAACTGACGCTCGACGAGGACACCATCAAGCCGACAACCGTGCAGTAAGGAGGAATGGCCATGAAAACTCCCGTGATCCTGCTTGATCGCATCGGATACGCCTTCTACCGGGACGCACGCGGTCGCAGCTTCCTGCCTGCGGACCGGTACGACCTGCGGCTGGTGACCGACGTCGCCAAGCTCAACGAGGCGACCGGGCCGGAGATCGACGCGGTGATCGGTGTCGGCCGCGACAACAAGCCCGGCGCGTTCGACGCCGTCCGCTTCCTGCACAACTACCGTGGAATCCCCGCGCAACGGCTGGTGGCCGTGACCGAACGGCTGCTGCTGCCCGCCGCCGAGCTGCGGGAGGAACTCGGCATCGAAGGCCCGACCGTCGAACAGACCCGAGTCTTCCGTGACAAGGTGCGGATGAAGGAACACCTACGTGACAACGACATCGCGGTCCCCGACTTCGCCGCGTACGAGCGCGGTGCGGCCGTCGCACTACTTGCCAAGCACGGCAAGCTGATCGCGAAACCCAGGCACGGCGCCGGATCCATCGACGTCATCGTGATCACCGACATCGCCGGGATCGACGCGTTCGAGAAACAGTTCGCCGACCGCCTGGACGACTTCGACGTCGAGCAGTTCATCGACGCCCCTCTGTACCACGTGAACTGCGTGATCCACGAAGGCAAAGTGGTGGCGGCCATGGCCGGGCGGACGTTGACCGACACGACGTCGTACCTGCGCGGCGAGCACTGGATCGACGTCAACCTCGGCCCCGGGCCGGTGCTGGACACGTTGCTGGACTACAACTCCCGCGTGATGGGCACGTATCCGTGGTTCAGCGGCGCGACCCACCACGAGATGTTCCTGACCGAGGACGGACCGGTGTTCTGCGAGATCGCCTCCCGTGCGGGCGGCGGCGGCACACTGGCCGGGTTCCTGTTCCGCACAGGTGTCAGTCTGGACGAGGCGATCGTGCAGGCACAGACCGTCGGCACGGTTCCGGCCATCTCGCAGGTCCTCGACCACCTGACCGGGTTCACGATGATCTACGGCAGCCCGGGGATCCTCCTGGAGGACGTGTCGGCGCCGCCGGAGAGCTGGGTGATCGAGGAACAGATCCTCGCGCACAAGGGCGATCGGCTGGAGGCGCCGTCGGCGTGTGACGACGCGGTGGCGATCATCTCGGTTCGTGGTGAGTCGGAACACGAGGTGCGGCAACGACTCGACCACGTGATCGAGTACGCGAGCCCGAAAGTGGGCACCTGTGCCTGAGATCGACATCGCCGAGCAACTGCCGCACCGCGTCCGGACCGTGCTGCACGCACGTGGCGTCGACTTCGACGAGCTCGCCGCGCTGGTGGACGTGCAGGCGGGGGAGACGCTGCTGCTGGCCGGGTCGTACGCCTCCGGCGAGGCCAACGAGACATCGGACCTGGACCTCCTGGTGATCACGGACGACCGGGCGGTCAGCGCCCCGCCCAAGGCGGCCAACCACCCGTCGATCTTCGGCGACAGCTTCGACATCGACCTCGGCGCGATCATCGTCAACCTGGAGTACGTGACCGCGTCCCGGCTCGCGGATCTCAACCTGATCGTCCGGTCGGCGCGGCACCCGGTCGGCAGGCACTTCCACCTGCCCAACCTCCAGGCGCTGGAGATGCGTCTGGTGCAGCGGGTGGACACCGGGATCCCGTTGTGGGGATTCGACGTCGCCGCGCAGCTGAGGTCCGATGTGGACGCCGAGGCGGTCAGGGCGTCGGCGGCGGCGCTGAACTTCGTGATGGCGGTGAGCCTGCTGGAGGACACCAGGGTCCTGGCGTCACCGGCGCGGGAGTTGATGTTCCGCGCGGCCGGCGAGTCGTTGCTGCTGGCCGCGGTGAACGCGCACGGCCCCATCACCTACGACATCAAACATCTGGCCCAGCGTGCCGGGCGGCTGGCGGCGTTGCGCGGCGCGCCGAAGGTGTTCGCCGAACGGGACCGGGTGGTGTTCGTCGACCGGCTGGAACCCGCGGAGGCGACGTCCACGTTGGCGGAGTTGGCCAACGACCTCGACCGGTCGTTCGCGTTGCCGTCGTGCCCCGATCTCGTGCCGCGGATGCTCAAACCGTTCCGGGCCCAGTGGGAGCGGGCCAGGATCCTCTACTGACGGCCTTCCTTCTTGCCGAACACGCCGATCGCCTCGGCGTCGGTGGCACGGGCGCGTAGGAAGTAGTCGCCCCACTCGTCGATGTCGTCGTAGCCGCAGTCCTTGACGTGCTCGATGGCGTGGTCCACATCGAACATCGTGCGACGCAGGTCGACGCCGGGGCCGAGCAGTGCCCAATGGGCTCCCGGTCGTCCGTACGGCATGCCGACGCTGCCCGGGTTGATCACGAGTTTGCCGTTGGCGAGCCGGACGAACGGCATGTGCGTGTTGCCGCAGACGATGGTGTCGGCCTGCACGCCGTCGAGCACTTCGGCCCAGCGGTCCAGGGTGGAGTCGACGAGCACGATCTCGTCGTCGTCGCGCGGGGTGGCGTGGCAGAACAGCACGTCACCCATGCCCGCGATCGGCAACGTCAGCGTCTGGGGCAGGGACTCGAGGAAGTCGATCTGGTCGTCGCGGACCTGACCGGCCGCCCACGGCCCGATCTCGTCCGGGATGGAATCCCGCACGCCACGGCGGAACTCGACGATCTCCCGGTCGGCGTTGCCGCTCAGCCACGCCACCCGGTCGCCGAGCTCGGTCAGCATGTCCAGCACCACAGCGGGTTGCGGGCCCGCGGTCATGTCACCGGTCAGCACGATCTTCTCGGCGGCGCGCAGGTCCGGTTCGGCCAGGACGGCCGCCAACGCCGGGACGACGCCGTGGACGTCGGACAGGACCGCTACTCGGGTCAGCATGTGTGCGTACAGTACATGCGGTGACTAGGATTCGTGCCGCGACGACCAAAGATCTGCCTGCCGTTCTTGGCCTTTACGCCGAACTGCACCCGGATGACCCAGTGCCGTCAACGGAATCCGCGCACCAGGCTTGGCAGGTCATCCAGGCCCAACCCGGCCGGGCCGTCCTGGTCGCCGAGTCCGACACCGCGCTGCTGGGCACGGCCGACTGCATGATCCAGACCAACCTCACCCGTGGCGTCCGCCCACTGATGCTGATCGAGAACTTCGTGGTCACGGCCACGGCCCGCCGGACGGGCATCGGCGCGGCGCTGCTGCGCTCCGCCGTCGACATGGCTCGATCGGCGGGCTGCTACAAGGTCCAACTGCTGTCCAGGGCAACGCGGACGGACGCGCACGCCTTCTACGAGTCGCAGGGCTTGAAACCGTTGGCGCAGGGATACCGCCTGTACTTGTAAGCCTTGTGCGTGCCGAAAACCTCATCCATCCAGCTCAAGCAAGGGGTTCTCGCTTGCCAGGCGCAGGATGAGGCGGCGGATCGAAGCGACAGTTCGTGGACACCCTGGCCCGCGGTTCGCGCTCGCGCGGGCGTGGCGGTGTTTGATCAGGTCGCGATGCCATCGCAGCATCGTGTCCGGGCTGACCAGCAGTTGGAGTCGACGCGGAGTCGCGCGGGCCAGCGGCGCGAGGAGCGCTGCAAGAACCGCCCTGCCCTCGGGGCGGAGTTGCGGGGAGCGACGGGACAACTCATTCGGCGGCGACAGGTCGTTCCGCCCGGCCGACGGCGACACCGGCCTGGAACCGGGTGGTCGCGTGCAGCGACTGCATCAGCTCCTGTATGCGTCGCTGGACCGTGCGCAGCCCGACGCCGAGATGCCGGGCCACGGCCTGGTCGCCGAGACCCGCCGCCAGCAACGCGACCAGCATCTCGTTGTTGTCGGCCGGTTCCGGCTCCGCCGAGATGGTGAGCGGCAGCGCCTGCGCCCACACGGCCTCGAACAGGCTCGACAGCCCGTCGAGCAGCGCGCCCTGCCGCACGACGAGCATCCCCTCGTTCAGCGGCTGCCCGGTACGGGTCGGCAGCATCGCCAGCTCCCGGTCGACCAGCAGCAGCCGCAGCGGCACCTCGTCGATCGCCCGAGCCTCCTCACCGGCGAGGATCGGTTCCCGCAGCTGCGACTGGGTCTGCTGCTCCATCGCCGCGCGGCCGTAGATCGCCCGCACCCGCACGCCCCTGGCCAGCCCGTCCATCTCCGGCGGCCACGGCGCGTAGTCCTCGGGGTCGTCATCACCGGTGTCGGAGTACGGCGGCGTCTCGAACACCCGGAGCTCGGTCTTCGCGGACATGCTGAGCAGCCGGAACCGGCCGATGGCCTCGTCGCCGGGGACCACCTCGACCGGCAGGTCCCGCGCCGGCCGGGGCGCGGCGGCGTACACGTCGGCCAGCGTCCCGATCCGGGCCCGTGCCCGGTCCAGCCGGAGCTCGAACTGGGCGGCGAGACCGCGCAGGGCGAGGTCAGGGGGGATCGCCGCGTACGCGCCCGTCTCGTCAGGGCCGCGCACCAAGCCCTTCGCGGCCAGCGATCCCAACGTCGCGTCGACCCGCCCGGCAAGGTCGGGCAGCGCCACCCGTAACTCGTCGGGCGTACCGGCGGGCCACCGCATCAGGTGGCTGTAGAGCGCCTCTTCGTCGGCGTCGATCCCTAACACGTCCAACATGGACACATCGTATGGCGGGATGCCGACACTGGCGGCAAACCGCCCGCCTGCGCTCTTTACCCGGATCTCACAGATTCGCATGATCGGGGCCGAGGACAACCCTGGGTGGAAGGCGGCACGATGTTCGGCTCCGGAAAGAGATCACGTTGGCTCGGATCGGCGACGGCGGCGCTGCTCGCGCTGCCACTCGTGGTGGTTCCGCCGGCGGCAGGCGCGACGCCACCGACCACTACTCCCGCGCTCTTCACACAGGTGACGCTGGTGACGGGCGATGTCGTCAGCTATTCGCCGAACGCTGTGCAGATCTCCAAGCCGCGGCCCGGCGTGCGGTACGACTCGTACCGCGGCCCCGACGGCTGGCACGTCCTGCCGAGTGACGCGGCCAAGGCCGTGATCAACGGTCAGGTCGACAAGGCCCTGTTCAATGTCACCTATTTAGTGGACAACGGTTACGCCGACGCCAAGCGCACCAGCCTGCCGGTCATCGTCGACTACGACGGCAAGGCCGCGGCCCGTTCGGCTGACCGCGTCGCCGCCACCGACGCACTGCCCGCCAGCAAAGCCACGCGGGCGTTGCCGAGCATCGACGCGGTCGCACTCGACGTCGACAAGGCGACCGCCGCCCAGCTTTGGCAGGCCGTGGTCGTAGCGCCGTCCACACAGCAGCGCGGTCAGGGGACCCAGCGATTACTGCTCGACCGCCGCTACTCGGTCGACCTCGCGGAGAGCGTCGCGCAGATCAAGGCGCCCGCCGCGTGGGCAGCCGGATTCGACGGCACCGGTGTACGGGTCGGCGTGCTCGACACCGGCGTCGACGCGACGCACCCGGACCTCGTCGGCAAGATCGCCGAGTCGGCGAGTTTCGTCGGGAGCGAGCCGGACGCGATCGACCGGCACGGGCACGGCACGCATGTCGCGTCCACGATCGCCGGCAGCGGCGCGGCCGCAGGCGGTGTCGAGAAGGGCGCCGCACCCGGCACCCAACTGGTGGTCGGCAAGGTCCTCAGCGGGAGCGGCGTCGGTTACGAGTCGGAGATCATCGCCGGCATGGAGTGGGCCGCGGGCCGCTCGAAGATCGTCAGCATGAGCCTTGGCGGGCCCGCGCCGTCGGGCGCCGACCCGATGTCCGACGCGGTGACGAACCTGACCGCCAGCACCGGCGCCCTGTTCGTGATCGCGGCAGGCAACTCCGGCCCCGCCGTCGGCACGATCGGCTCGCCCGGCACCTCGCCCTCGGCGCTGACCGTCGGCGCGGTGGACAAGCAGGAGCAGGTCGCGTCGTTCTCCAGCCGCGGCCCGGTGGCCGATGGCTCGGTGAAACCGGAGATCGTCGCGCCCGGCGTGAGCATCGTCGCCGCACGGGCCGTCGGCACCACGATGGGTGCCCCGGTCAACGACAAATACACGGCGGCCAGTGGCACCTCGATGGCCACCCCGCACGTCGCGGGCGCGGCCGCCGTACTCGCCCAGCGGCACCCGGACTGGACCGCGAACCGCCTGAAGGCCGCGCTCATCGCGTCCACAAAGGACCTCGGCAGGCCGGTCAACGACCAGGGCGCCGGCCAGGTGGACGTCAAGGCCGCCATCGACGAGACGGTCACCGCGACCCCGGCGACCGTCGGCTTCGGCGTGCTGGAACCCGGCGCCGGGGCACAGACGGCCATGCTCACCTACCGCAACGACGGCACCGCCGACGTCACGCTCAACCTCACCACCCGGCTCACCGACCCGACCGGCAAGGCCGCGCCGGACGGAACGCTCGGGCTCGGCACACGGTCGGTGACCGTGAAGGCCGGCAGTCAAGCCGAAGTGCCGGTCCAGCTGACTCCCGGCAAGGCAGGTCGCGGCAGCTTCCAGGGGCTTGTCACCGCGGTCTCGGCCGACGGCTCGGTCAAGGTGCACACGCCGGTCGGGTTCTCCAACGGAGAGGTCACCAACACGGTGAACTTCACGGTGCTCGGCTTCGACGGCAAGCCGCTGCTCCGCGACGCGATCCTCTGGATTCTCCCGGTCGATCGCAAGGGCGCAGACCTGCAGAGCTACATCATCCACGGGGGCGGCACGTTGCGGCTGCCGACCGGCCGCTACTACATCGCGCTCAACTTCTACACCGACGAAGGCCCTGGCCTGCTCGAAACCAACGCCATGGTGGTCAAGCCGGACGTGTTGATCGACGGTGCGAGTCACCAGGTCCTCGACCTCGGCACAACCAGGCCGGTGACAGTGAAGACCGACGAGCCGGGCATGGAGTCCGCGGTCATCGGGGTCGCCAACCGCACCACGGCCGACGGTGCCTTCTGGTCGTTCCACCACACGGCGGGCGTCTGGGACAACAACCTGTACATCAACCCCGTCCCGACGGTCACGGCCGGCAAGTTCGATTTCCAGTACACGACCACGGTCACCCGCAGTCAGCTCGACGTGACGGTGAACGGTGTCGCCGTGCACCCGGACTACCTCGCGGCCTACGGCGGCGGGCACGACTGGATCGCACCGAAGAAACTGAAGATGTTCGAGGGCAGGCGCCAGCTCGGCATCGTCTACGTCGGCGGTGGCACGGCCGAGGAATTCGCCGCCGCCGGTGACGTACGCGGCAAGCTGGTTCTGGTGCAGGCCAACGACATGCTGACCGGCGCGGGCATCGAGGCGGCCCGGCGCACAGCCGCGGCAGGTGCGGCGGGCCTGCTGTTGTTCGACAAGGTGTGGGCCACGCGGCGCTCCAGCGGCGACTCCAATGAGCTGATCCCGGTCGGCTACCTCACCCACCCTGAGGGGGTGGCGCTGGTGGCGGCGCTGAAGAACGGCAAGGGCAACGCCGACGTGCTCGGCAACCCGATCAGCCCGTACGCCTACCACTTGGCTTACGTCGAACGGGGACAGGTGCCGGCGAACCTGACCTACACCGTGCGCACCGGGGACCTGGCGCGCGTCGACTCGACCTATCACGCGACCACGGAAGGCATGTACGCCACCAGTTTCCAGCGTGGCGGCGTCCCGGAGCTGATGCTCGTCGAGCCGCTGATGGTCCCGTCGAAACGAGCCGAGTACTACGGCCCGATTACCGACCGCACGGCGTGGACCCGTTTCACGTCAACGGATGTAGCCGGCCAATGGGAGATCATGTCGGCACGGTCGGCCGAGCTGCGACGCGGCTCGCGTCAGTCGGATGACTGGTACACCACGCCGATGCGCTACGGGCAGGGCGAGTTCTTCAACATGCCTACCTTGCCGGCGCCATACCTGGCGTCCCGGATGGGCGACAGCGTGTACGTGTTCCCGTTGCTGCAGGACGGCAACAACCACGTCACCGCGATGATTCCGAACACCGCGGTGCTGAAGACCGGGCTGAGCAGGGACGGCAAACCCGTGACCGGGATCGGCGGTGCGCCGGTGACCAGGTTCGACGTGCCTGCCGACAGTGGTCGTTACCGGCTGGACCTCGGCTACGCGCCAGGCGGCGACTACAAGGTCGACACCGCCTGGGAGTTCACGTCGGCACCCGCCGCCGGTACTGCCGCCAAGGGCTTCGCGTGCTGGGACGACATCGGCGAGGTGCCTGCGGACAAGCCGTGCCAGGCGCTGCCGACGATCTCGGTGGACTACGACCTGAACCTGTCCGCGACCAACACCGCGACCGCCCCGGGCCTCGGCCTGATCAAGTTCCGGCCGCACCACGTCGGTGACATCAGGACGAAGGTCACCAGCGCGAAGCTGTCGGTGTCCTACGACGGCGGCAAGTCGTGGCTTCGCGGCACCCAGGCCCCGGTCGGGGACGGCTGGCAGCTGGGTCTGGTGCCGCACCTGCGGCCGGGCGGCACGGTGTCGCTGCGGGTCGAGGCGATGGACAAGGCGGGCAACAAGGTGACGCAGACGATCACCAACGCGTACCGCCTCGCCAAGTAGCCACTTGTCAGGTCCCCGGGGGCTCCGGGGACCTGACAACGATCAATCACACATCGCGACTGTAGTACCAAGCAGAGATTGCGGGGTGCTGCAGTCGGGTGCGGTCAGGCCGCAGAAGGCTGGGTCGTTGCCCATCATGAGCCGTGCGCGCGTGGGTACTGGGAGTGTGCGCACTGACGAGCCTGCACGATGCTGGCAGCATGATCAGGTGCCCGAGGCGCCCATGGTCAACAGCCCGACACCGGACTAGGTCGTAGCGGCCTCCGGGCTTGGCAGCCACGCCTCGTCCGGGGTGGTCAGCCACCCCTGCGTCGTCGCCAGTTCGGCCGCCGCGTCCTGTAACGCGGTCAACCCCGGGTGGTCGAGGTCGGCGCGCCAGATCAGCGTCCACGGGTACAGCGCCACCGGATCCACCAGCGGTCGCAGCACGCCACCCGGCACCGTCGGCTGCGTGGTCATCGTCAGGATCGGGGCGTCCCGCTGACGCAGGTGCTCCGCGAGCTCATCGGCGCCCTGCACGTGCGGGTGCGCGCCGGCCAGGTCCACCCCGAACGGCGCGAGCAACTGCAACACGGCGTTCTCCCAGCCCTGCGTCACGTGATCACCCGCGCGCATGCACGGCGCCGTGCCCCGCAACGACTCGAACGGCACCGCGTCCAACGCGACCAGCGGATGCCCTTCCGGCAGCAGCACCGAGATTGGCTCGTGCCGGATCACCTGCTGCCGCAACCCGTCCGGCGCGCCGGGATGGCGGCCGAACGTGACGTCCAGCCTGCCGGCCAGCACGTGCGGCACCGCCGCGTCGGCACCGGTGTGGAAGCGCGCGAAGAACTCCACGTCCGGGGCCCGCTCGCGGGCGAGCGCCAGCACCCGCGCCGGGGTGAGGCCCGGCCCAACGATGTCGACTGTCAGCGACCGGCGCTCGCCGCGTACCTCCCGCAGCGTGGTGTCGTGCAGCGCGAGCAACTCCCGCGCCCTGGCCAGCAGCACGTGGCCTGCCGGGGTGAGCACCACCCGGCGCGTGGAGCGGTCCAGCAGCCGCACGCCGACCCGTTGCTCGAGCCGCTGGATGTCCCGGCTCAGCGCCTGCTGCGCCACGAACAGCCGCTGCGCCGCGCGGGTGAAGTGCAGCTCGTCGGCGACCGCCACGTAGTACCGCAGCAGCCGGATGTCGAGATCGTCAGCCACGACCCCGTTCTACCCGATTAACACGCCATGTGTGTGAATCGGCCGATAACGGGTGTTGGATCTTGACCGGCCTCCGCGGTCATGCTCAGCAGCATGAACCCACTCGGACCGATCGCCGCGTGCTACGGCCTGACCGGCCTGCTCAGCGCGCTGTGGGGCGCCACGCTGCCCGCCACCGACGCCCGGCTGGACCTGGGCGCCGGCCGGCTCGGCGCGGTGCTGCTGGTGCTGGCAGCCGGCTCGCTCGTGGCCATGCCGGTCGCCGGGCGGCTCGCCGAGCGGTGGACCACCCGACCGCTGCTGCGGGCGTGCGTACCGGCGACGGCGCTGGCCGTGGCCGGGCCGGGGCTGGCACCGTCGGCCGGGTGGCTCGCGGTCGCCGCCGGCGTGCTCGGCCTGCTGCTCGGCACGCTGAACGTCGCGTTGAGCGTGCGGACGGTGGCCGTCGAGCAGGCGGCGGCCCGGCCCGTGATGGCCACCATGCACGGCACGTGGACGCTCGGCGCGGTCGGCGGCGGCGCCGGGGTGACCATGGCGCTGCGTGCCGGTGTGGACGTCCAAGCGCTGATGACCTGCGGCGCGGTCGCCCTCGCGGCGCTGGGCCTCGCAGTCGGCTGGCGTCTCGAGCCGCTGTCGGTGGCGCCCCGCGCCACGGACCCCGTCGGGCCACCCCCACGGCAGGGGCTGGTGTTGCTGCTCGGCGTGCTCGGCGCGGCCGCGTTCATCGCCGAGGGCGCGGCCACCGACTGGGCCGGCGTGCACGCCACCCGCGTGCTCGGCGCAGACCCGGCCACCGGCTCGCTGGTGTTCACCGCGTTCTTCGGCGCGATGACTGTGGTCCGCTTCGCCGGTGACGCGCTGCGGGCCCGGTTCGGCGCTGCGGTCACCATCCGGTTGGCCGGCGCCGTCGCCACCGCCGGCTGGGCGCTGGTGCTGCTCGGCCCGACGGTCGGGTTCGCGATCACCGGCTGGACGCTGACCGGCGCCGGCATGGCGCTGGTGTGGCCGATCGTGATCAGCGCGGTCGGCGCCGCGACCAGGGCGGCACGCCAGCTGTCGACGGTCACCACGGTCAGCTACGGCGGCGGCCTCATCGGGCCTGCCCTGATCGGTTACGTCGCGACACGGGCAAGCCTGCCGGTCGCGTTGCTCATCCCCGCGGCACTCGCGCTCGTCGTCGCCACGGCGGCGCCTGCGGTGCTGAACGCCCTCACCCAGAAGTCCCACGTATAACAGGGAGAAATCATGACCACGACCGTTGTCGCCGGAGTCCTCGAGGTACCCGACGCGCACCTGCACTACGAGGTGCGCGGTGCCGGCCCCACGCTGGTGCTCGTCGGCGCCCCCATGGACGCGACGGCGTTCGCCCCGATCGCCGACCTGATGTCCCGCGACTTCCGGGTGGTGACCACCGACCCGCGCGGCATCAACCGCAGCCGCCTGACCGACCCGGACCAGGACTCCACCCCCGAACTGCGTGCCGACGACCTGTTTCGGTTGCTGACCCACCTCGACGCGGGCCCGGCGACGGTGTTCGGCTCCAGCGGCGGCGCGGTGACCGCGATGGCACTCGTCCAGGCGCACCCGGAGCAGGTCCACACGCTCATCGCGCACGAACCGCCGGTCGACGAGATGCTCGAGGACCGCGACCACCGCCACGCCAACACGGAGGACGTGATCGCCACCTACCTCTCGGGCGACGTGCTGGGCGCGTGGCAGAAGTTCTTCACCTACGCCGAGATCGAGCTGCCGGAGGGTGCGCTCGAGTACATGTTCGGCCGCGAGCGCGACCCGCAGTCGGTGGCGGACGAGCGGTACTGGTTCGCGCACGAGCTGCGGGGCACCGACCGCTTCCGCCCGGACACCGCGGCGCTGCGTGCGTCGGGCGCCCGGCTGATCGTCGGCATCGGCGCCGAGTCGACGGGCCAGAGCTGCGACCTGACCTCCCGCGCGCTGGCCACGGAACTCGGCATCGAGCCGACGATCTTCCCCGGCGACCACACGGGTTTCGCCGATGACCCGGACGGGTTCGCGCCTCGGCTGCGTGCCGTCCTGAGTGGAGAGTGACATGACTCTGTGCCGCTCAAAACTCGTCGCTTGGCTTGACCGCGTCGTGGCTGAGGGTTGGCAGCTTGTCGGGTGGGCCGCTGTCTCAGCCGGTCTCTTCGGGGTTGATGGTCGGCTGTTCAACGGGAAAGAGGATCGGGCTGAGCAGGTATTGCGCGCGGTTTGATTTCGGCTGGTTGGTCAGCCGGGGCAGGAGCACGCGACGTAGTTCGCCGATCATCTCTTCCAGTTCGCTGCGGCTGAGCCAGACCGCGTGTTGTCGGTAGCCGACGAGGTCCGCCTCCGGGTCGGTGTTCTCGCGATCGAGGTAGGCGTTGAACTCGGCGACCAGGACGGCCATCGCTGTGGCGAACACGCGGCGGTGGTCGTCGGGTGTGAGCGCTGCTACGGCGTCGGCATCGACGGCCACCCGGTCGTGCCGGAGCCGGTAGTGACGTTCCACTGCGCCGCGGACGCGGCGTTCGTCGGCCACCTCCAGGATTCCCGCGCTCGCGAGGAGATCGACGTGCCGATAGACCATGGCTTTCGAGGCGTCAGGGATCCGGGCGCACAGTTGGGCGGTGGTGAGTTCCCGTCCGCCGCTCATGGCGTGCACGATCCGCAGCCGCACCGGGTGTGCCAGCAGTTCCAAGGCCTCCACCACCCAACGATCGCATATCATGCTACCGTTCGCAAAATACGAGAAAGGTTGTGGGGATGACGGTGGGACCGGACCCGGCGACAGTGGCTACGGCAGTCGTGCAGATGGCACGGGAGGGGCGCTTCACGGACATCGAGGAGTTGTTCGCGCCACCGCTGTGGGAGACGGTGGCCGCGGGCGCGCTGCGGACGGGCTGGGAGAGCCAGATCCCCAAGCTCGGGTCGATCATCACGCTGCCGCCGGTTCGGCAACGTGGCGGTAGCCGCTGCGGCTTCGGGACTGCCGACAGCCGAACCGGCCTCGCGGGGCCGCGTCTGCGGTGTTCCTGGCCCGCTTGACAGCGGGGGAGAAGCTGCGCGAGTTCTACTGTGGTGTCGAGCCGCTCACCGACGCGGATCAAGTCGCCGGGCCGACGCCGCCGGGTACCGCCTTCTCCTGACGCCTTCTTTTACTAACACTTTCTTTACCTCGCCGCGTCGATTCCTATTGTTTTCCTGTCGATGTGGCGACCGTTGCTGATATACCGGCGTGGTCATGAAACGAGTCACGCGGCGTCACCTGCGGGATTCATCGAAGGGTGAATCTCTTGCACGCGTGATCGATACAGGGGCAGGCTGTGCGGGCATTCGAATCGACGGAATGCGGGGGTACCTCATGTCGAACACAGATCAGAAGGGATCCAGCGGTATGCTCCGTTCGGCCTTTGTCGCCGCGGTTGCCGCTGTCGCGATCGCACCACTGACCACAGTCACGGCCAGTGCGGCCCCCGTGGCCCCAGTGGCCCCCTGCGACAGCGACGGCATCTCGGTGAAGTTCGGGAACGCCTACTATGACACGGACCTGTGGGAGGGGTACATCCAAATCATCCCAACCACCGCCACCTGCACAATCCCCAAAGGCAGTGTGCTGACCGGCTTCCAGTTCTACGACGCCAACGCCAAACCGCTCGCCACCGATGCCTTTCGTTCGCAAACGGAAGATCCGCAGGACGAAGTGACTATCAGTCCGGGGCGCCCGGCGCGCTTCTGGATGACCTGGTTCGACGAGTCGGAGAACGTTCATCCGGCCGCACTGGAGTTCACACTTCCCAACAGCGCGAAGGCCAGCAAACTTTCCTGGCCGTCGAAACACCCGGTGAAACGAGGCCGGTTGATTCTCGAAAACGTCGAATACTACTGACCAAGGAAGATCGAGGGCACTGTCATGATTCGTTCCATAGTGGCTTCGGCCATGGCCGCCGCGGCCATCCTGCCAGTCGGTGTGTCGACCGCGAGCGCGGCGCCCGTAGCCGCTTGTGACGCCGATGCCTACCATTTCCGGTTCGGCGGCATCGGTCGCATCTCGCCAGGAGTTGTCGGCTTCAAAGGCACGATCTACGTTGAATCCACCGGACCGACCTGCACCGTGAACGGCGCCCCGACCAACTGGGCATGGGTGAGCGACATCAGCGGAGACAGGAAACCCGCCGCTGTCTCGGTCGGCAATTCGGAGTCGACTGACGTCGTCGTCAGCCCGGAGCGGGGCGCATACTTCGAGATCTGGTGGTACAACAGGTCAACTACCATTGGTGGCACCCGTTTCACCATGCCGGGTGCGAGCACCGAGAGCATGGTCCCCTGGGACTGGACTGTGGCTCCCCAGTACTCAGCCAGCATCACTCCCATCAAGGCGCAGTGACGAGCGGCCCGCTGTCCCCTGTCCGGAACCAGGGGGCAGCGGGCCGAGCGGACATGTCGGCGGAAAAGTGGTCACCGGTGTGTCACTGGTCTATGTCGAATGCCTGGCGAAGAAGTCCCGGACCGGCCGCGATGTCCAGAGCAGGGGCGACGATGAGGAGCTGTGTGGCGCTGACGACCGGGATGATCGCGTGGAACATCGCTAGTGGTCACGACTCCAGGATCTCGGCCAGCCGGGCTGTGTCACGCAGGTACTGCTCGTAGGGGAAGCCCGCTTCGATCAGGGCGTTGCGCGGTCGTCCCGGCCGTTTCGGTCGTGACATCCTGGCGTGGCGTCGGCCGAGCAGGTCCCGGTGCCAGCGCAGGAGCCTGTGCAAGGTCCGATGTGGTAGTCGGTGCAGGAACGCGGCGAACAACGCCCGATCAGCAGGACTGAACCGCACGCGTGAGCCACCGAGTTGCCGTTGCAGTACTGCGATCTGGTGCTGTAACACCAGGATTTCGATGTCCTTGTCCCGGTCGAGCGAGGTGATCGCATGGCGAACCCCACCGGCCCAGCGGTGGCTCGTCGACAGCCAGAGCAAGTCCGGCAGCACCGCGAGAGCTTCGTCCGGCAACCCATGAAGGTAGTGCAGGGGCCCTGAACGTCCCGGAGACGCATCCTTCCTGATCGCACCCGACAACAAGCCCAGCGCACAGTCGGGTTCGAACTCCCCTCAGGAGGTTGCGTTCGGCGCTGGAGATCGCTTCGACGTCTGTCATTATCCGCGCTCCGGAGGGGATCTTTCAGTCGGTGTAGGTGTCGATCAGGATGTCGGCATTGAGCTGGTCGAGCAGGTCGAGCAGTCTCCTGGTAAAGCGTACGCCGTCCTGTGGTTTTATCGGAGTCCAGCCGATATGTATGTCGACGGGGCATGTTCGTGCGATATCGCGTAGTGCCTCGATGTTCTCGGTAAGGAAGTCTGCTGCTGACGCCAACTGTTCGTCGAGGCGCTGATCTGGCGATCTCTCCAGGTTGAAAAGCCATCGGTTACCTCCGGGTTTCTGTATTCCCGGTTGGTTGAGGCGGTGTGATATCTCTTCGACGGTCATTCCTTCGGCCCAAATGCCCAGTCCGGTGCGTGCCCAACTCTCGTCGTCTTCGTCATTCTGGGAGGTAGTCATAGATGTTTCCAATCGAGTCCTCGCTGCAGCCGCCTTCCTGCAGCTTGACATAAACTTCTCCGGTGTTCAAGTCAATGACAACGTCCGGATTTCTGGTCGGCCCACCGCGCAGCATTCCAGGCTGGCGCTTGACGGCGTGAATCGCGTCTTTAATTTGGCGAGTCGAGTAGCCGAGCTCCGAGGCTATTTGCGGCGGACGGTGCGCCAGCTTGCGTGTGTCTTCGTCCTCGGGACTGTTGCAGTCGGTTTCTGTCGACGCCTGGGGTGGTCCGCTGGTCGGTGGTCCTCCAGGTCCGGTTTGCCCCGATGGCTGTTCCGCGGGTGTGGTGCCTGTCCCTGTGGTTTCGCGGACTGGTTGCGGGTTTCCAGGTTCGGGTTCGTTTGGGGTGCAGGAGCGTTGGGTGGCGGTGAGACCGGCGCAGCCGCCGCCGATAGCACCGGGGAGCAGGTCTGCCAGGCAGGACAGGAGTGTGCCGGTGAGTCCGCACGGCGCCGTTGGGCCGAAGGCGGCATCGCTGCCGGCCATGCCGCCGGCCTCCGGGATTGTGCCTCCTCCGATGATGGCCTCGACCCGTTCGGGGTCGACCGTGGGGATGCGTATCTCGGTGGCCTGGCCGACTACGCCGTGGTCGACCACGGGTGACCGGAACCAAGCACCGTTGGACCAGTACACCGTGGTCTGCGAGGTGGTGTGGGACCAGGCGGTGGTGGTGATGATCCGCTCGGTCGCGGTGTGGGAGGCCTCGACTGTGGTCCAGGTCTTGGTCCAGTACTCGGTGTTGGTGTAGATGATGTACGGCTTGGGCGGGGGTGGTGGGTCGGCCTTCGGCGGGCGGGGAGGATTGGGGGCGGGAGTGGTGATCGGGTTCGGGTTCGGCGTCGGCCCCACGCCCGGCAGCGGATAGTTCGGCAGCGGGGTGCCAGGCGGCTGGCCTTGTATCCAGTTGTAGATGTCGATGGCGTCGCTGATCAGACCCACAATGCCGAGCGCGCGCTTGAGCAGGATGTGTCGGAAGATCCACTTGAAGGCGCTGCTGTTCAGTATCCGGTCGAGTTCGCGCAGCAGCTTGTCCGCGTGGTCCTCGACGGCGTCGAAGATCTCGTCGACCTGGTGGCCGAGCCAGCTCATGATGTCGTCGAGCAGGTCGAGCGGTGATCGGCCGGTGGGGTCGATGGTGCGCAGTGGGTTGGCGCCGTATGCGTAGCGGTTCTGGCCGAGCCCGAGTTCGGCGGTGTCGCGTGACGTGAACGAGCCGGAAGCCGGGTCGTACCAGCGGGCGTGCATCCAGACCTTGCCGCTGTCCGGGTCGGTCCAGTCTCCTTGGTAGCCAACGGATCCCTGCGTACCGGTGGCCTGGCTTCGCTGGCCGAACGGGGTGAAGCCGGTGGTGCCGAGCAACGCGCCTGTGTCGGTCGCCAGCAGACCTGTGGTGTCGCCGTGGTGGTCACGGGTGGGATACGCGGTTGTGGTGCCGACCTTGGCCGTGAGGACGTTGCCGTGGGGATCCCGTGCGTAGACCTCGCCAGGGGCGACGACCGGGTCCGGTTGCGTACCCGGGTAGAGGAAGGTCTGACTGTTGCGGCTTACCAGCCGGTCCATGCTGTCGTAGGTGTACGTGAGGTTGCCGTGGGCGACCATCCGGCCGAGCGCGTCGAACTTCGTCTCGACCGGTGGCCCGCGTCCATCCGCAGTGGTTGTGGCTAGCGTTCCCCTTGGTGTGTAAGCGTAATCGGTCTTCTGTCCGGAGACGGTCGCCGAAGTCAAGCGGTTGCGTTCGTCGTAAGTCCAGTCGCTGACCTTTTGCGTACCAACGGTTTCGGTCTTGCGGTTGTCGGCGTTGTCCCACGTGTAGGTGTGGGCCGGGCTGCCGTCCTGCGGCGCCCAGGTCTTCAGCCGATCCGCGGCGTCGTAGGTGTACGTCCCGCCGGATGGCGCGCCGCCTGTGACGGTCTTGCTGGTGATGTTGCTGTTCAGGTCGTAGCCGTACGCGGTTTCCTGGACGACCGCACCCGACGGGTTCTTGTTCGTGATGGCGGCCAGCCTGCCCCGGTCGTCCCGGCGGTAGGTCGTGGACGCGAGGTTCGGCAGGGTGACCGAGTTCAGCTCACCGGTATCCGGGTCGTAGTTGTACGTGCGTTCCTGCCCTGTGACGGCGTCGGACGCGGTCAACAGTTCGCCGGGGCCTCTCCAGGTGAAGGACGAAGTGCCCGAGGCGTCTTCGCGAGTCAGCACCTTCCCGTCCTCGTCGCGGGTGTACACCGTCTTGCCAGCCGGACCAGTCGACGACGTGAGGAACCCGGTCAACGGGTCGTAGCCCAACGTCTGTGTGCCGGACGGATGTCCCATCGAGGTCAGTCGCCCACCGACGTCGTAGCCGAAGGCCCTGGTCGCGTCGGCCGCGCCGCCGCCGGCTCCCTTTGCCTCGGTCATGCGGCCCGCCGGGTCGTACTTCACGTTGACCTGGACACCGCCAGGTTCGGCCGTCCTGTCCGGCAAGCCGCCCGCGTTGTAGGACATGGTCCAGCGGCGGTCACCCAGGTTCGGGTGAGCCGCGGTGACGGGTTCGGTCTTGGTTTCCGGGAGGTTCCACGAGTTGTAGCCGGTCCACGTGTCGCGGCCCATGCCGTCGGTGGTCCGCACCCGGTTGCCCGCGGCGTCGTACCCGGCTGAGGCGGTGATCGACTCGGGGTTCTTCACCGAGGTGACGCGTCCCAAGGCGTCGATGCTGGTCTCGGTGCGTGCACCGGACGGTGCGATGAAGGCCGCGGGATTGCCAGCCGGGTCATACTCGACGCGGGACTTGGCGAGCTCCGTGCCGTCCGGTTTCTCCTGCCGGGTCGTGACCCGGCGACCGGCCAGGTCGTAGTCGTGCTCGGTCACCCGGCCCGCGGTGTCCCTTGTCCGGGTGGGACGTCCCGCGAGGTCGTAATCGGTACGGATGGCGTTCTTGACACCGTCCTCGCGCTCGGAAACGCGGTCACCGAACACGTTGTACTCGAAGAACGTCGAAGCGTTGGTCGGCGACAAATAGGTCTTGACGTTGCCGAGCGTGTCGTACCGGAACTCAGGGCCGTTGCCGCCAGTCGAGTACCCGACCATGCGGCCGAGGCTGTCGTACCAGTAGCGCGTCCACACACCGTTTGGATCGGTCGATTTGGTGAGCTGGTCGGCGGCGTCGTACTCCATGGTCGACACCGCCCGTTGCCCGTTGACCTCCGGACCGGTGATCTTGATGACCTTGCCCGAGTAGTTGTACTCGTACTCCGTGGTGCCCCCGCGCGGATCGGTGACCGCGATCAGGTCACCAGCCGGGCTGTACCTGCGTTTGGTGACCGGGACGATCGGCTGACTCGAACCCGGCGGGGTGTAGGCGGCGCCGCGCGTCTCCACCGACCGGCCGCCCTCGTCGAAGACGGTTTCGGTGACGTTGCCGTTCGCGTCCTTGACGTGTGTCAGCTCGCCGAAGGCGTTGTATCCGAGTGTGGTCGTCGGCCGTGCGGTTGTGGGCTGAGCGCCTTCGCGTTCGACTGTGACAGGCGCGTTGACGACGGAAGTGAGCCGCCGGAACTCGTCGTAGGTGCCGTTCGTGGTGTGGGAACGTGGATCGGTGACCGCGACGGCAAGACCACGCTGGTCGCGTTGGTAGCGCGTCACCAGGTTCCTGGTGCCGTCGTTGACGGTCTCGGCGATGGTGTTCCCGGCCGGGTCGAGCTGGTATGAGACGGATTCCGTCCTGGTGGCGCCGGTCAGCACCGGGATCGCCTTGCCGTTCTCGGTGCGGAACGAGGCCTTGGCGTCCGATGTGGACTCAGTGACCATCCGGCCGGCGGCGTCGTAGCCGAACGAGGTCGTGCGCCGGGTTGCCGCGTCGCCGACCGAGCGGTACAGCACGTGTCCTTCGCCGTCGTACAGCGAGTCGGTCACCCGCGTGCCGCCGTCGATCTGCTTGATCACCCGTCCCTTGCCGTCGTACTCGCGGCGGGACAACTCAAGATTGCCCTGACAGGGGTCGAATGACGCGGTGCACCGCTCGGACGAGGCGAGGTCGTCCTTGGTCCACCCCGTGTCCCTCATGCGGCCGATCGCGTCCGCGACCCGGGTGGTCCGGCCTACCGGGTCGCGGCTGAGCTGTGCGACCTTTTGATACTTGGCTCGTGGCTGACCAGGTCTCGCCGGTGGAGCACCGACATATGCCCACTGCTCGACCAGCAATCCCCGGTCGTACGAACTGTCGAACACGCGGCCGCGGGCATCGGTGACGCGAACCGTCTCTTCGGGTGCGTCGGTGGCGAAGGCGTCCTGTGTGCCCGCCTTCAGGCCCGGCGTGTTGAAGTACGCGTACCTGGTCTCACCGCCAGCCGGTTCCCGCACGAGCAGCGGCCGTCCGGCGTTGTCGAACAAATGGGTCGTGACGCGTGACCCTGGTGCGGGCGCTGCCCCTGGTGCCGGGCAGTTGCCGGTGGTTTCGACGACACGGCTGGGGAGCCCGTCGCCGTCGTACTCCCGGCAGACCTGGCGCCTGGCGGATTCGCCGGTGACCTTGTTGGTGGTCACCGGGTAGCTCTCGCGGACCACTCTGGACGCGTTGTCGAAGAAGAACTCTGTGCGGACGCCGTTGGGGAAGCTGTCGCTGTACTCGATTTCAGCCGTCCGGCGGCCCAGATTGTCGTACTCGTACGAGATTCGCTTGCCGAGCGCGTCGACAACCTCGGTGAGATCACCGTTCGGGTTGTAGGAGTTGGTGATCGTGCCCGCGGCGGTCGTCACGGTGCGCAACAGGCCTTCGGGCATCCACTCCTTGCCGTCGGGTGGCGCCGCGCCGCCTCGGCGCGGGCCGACGGCCGCGACGTTTTCGCCCCTGTGTAACCGTAGTCGGTCACCTGGCCGTTCGGTGCGGCCAACGTGGGCACGCCGATGCGTTTGATCAGCCGTCCGGCCTGGTCGTACCGGAACATGTCCGTTTTGAGCTGCTGATCCTGCGTTGGCACGTGCCGGATTCCGGTCACCCGGCTGGAGTCGGCCGGATTGCCCGGATCGTTGCCGAAGTAGGTCGTGTTGGCGACCTCGACATTGCCGTCGCGCACCTGGTACTTGCCGGTGAAGTTGCCGTGCCCGTCGAAGAAGAACTCGGAGCCGTTGGCGTTCTCGTCGACGAAGTACCAGAACCTGCCATTGAGCGCGTTGTACCCCCACCGGCGCTCGGTTTCCGGGGTGGCCGGTTGGTTGATGTCCCGTTTCGCCAGTGTGCGCAGCCGGTTGAGCTCGTCGAACAGGTGCAGGCGCGGCCGGAGCGTATTGGTGTCCCTGTTGCGAACGGCGACCGCGATTCCGCCATCGCTGTTGATGGTGTTCGCGTATTGCAGGGCGTCTTCCGCCGTGGCGTCCCGTTTGAGCCGCCAGAAGGCGAAGTAGCGGCGGCTGCCGTTGGGCAGGGTGATCCAGAGGCCTTTTTGTTCGGATGGTCCGCCCCAGTGCTGCCAGTCGTCGGCGTACACAGTTTCGAGAACACGGCCTGCCGGACTGGTCGAGAACCGAGTGTCGAATTGTGTGATGTTCGTGTTGTAGTCCGTGCACGCGTTCAGCGCGTCGCATACTTTCGCGAGCTTGTTGCAGGCGTACTCGTATCGCCAGCGCAGCCCCGGTTGTCCCGCGGCCGGTGCCTCGGTTTCGATCTCGGAAACCCGCGGCGGGACATTGGTGGCGCACCCGCTTGTGGTCGGCTGAGTCCAGCGAACCGTCAAAGATCGGCCGCTCGGCTCCTGCACGATCCTGGTGACGGGTCCGCCTGCGGCCCGGTCGAACCGAAGGGTGCCGACGCCGGTTCGCACTATCGACTGCAGCAGCCCGTTCGCGCTGTAGTTGAGCGTCTCCTGGCTGCTCGCCTTGACCCTGAAACCGAATTTGCCGATGTCTTCGACGCGGTTGGTGGTCCCGAGTTCGGCGCGGGAGACCAGTGTGCCGTCCGAGTTCCGGCCGAAGGTCTCCTGACGGCCGTCCGGATAGGTGATGGTGAGCACGGATCTGTCGAAATTCCACTGCGCGCTCGCGTCGAACAGTGACAACCAGCCCTGGCCGAACGCCCCCATGTGGTTCGGTGGAGCGCCGGACGAGTAAGTGCGCTGGATCTCCAGCGGCATTCCTGTCGTCTCGACATCGGCGTCCTTGTCCGACTGGACCCAGATCCCGTACGGCAGGATGACGTTGTCGACGGTCGCCAAGCCGAGTCCGGCGCCGACAGTGCGCCAGATGTCGGGCACGGGTACCACAACGGTGACCTTGTGCCCGGGGAATCCCGCCGCGCGCGGGTCGGTGATCTTGTTCCCATCATCGATCTTCGCCGACCACCAGAACGACTCGTTCCACTTCACATAGTCTTCAGGCAGCCGGAACCACGTGTGGAGGCTCCAACCGGACGTGATACACCGATCGGTGAACTCGGCGTTCCGGCACACGGTGAACTCGTATTTCAGCCCGCCGCCCGGCCAGTTGTCGATGTCCGATCCGGACACCGACAGTTCAGGCGTCCGAGTCAGCACAGTGCCCTCATTGGGTGGTGTGCCGAGCGTGATCGACGGAGGCTGGTTCTCGATGACGTATTCGACCGTGGTAGCGCAGACACCGTGTTCGGAGAACCAGCCGACACCGTCGATCCACACATCCCAGGCGACCCGCCAACGACCAGGTGCCAGCGAAGCCACTTCCGCGGAAACCCGTTGCGACTGGCCGCGGGCGATAGCACCGTTCAATGATGTCTTGGGATAGTCGCCCGGCACGGGGTTGCCGGAAGTGTCGTACAGGTGATAGCCGAGCGATGTTTTCCCGGATGGCCAAGTGTCGCGACCATTGTTGGTCAGATCGACGGTGACTTTTCCCGGCGCGTTCGCCATCGGTGGACGCTCGACCGCGCCCGGAACGTATTTCGCGTACCACTGCTCGTTGCCGACCGGATCGCATGGTCCGTCAGCGGATTCGACCGCTCGGCGTTCTCTTAACTTGGTGAGGCTGTGCAGGTCGACGACCGCGACACCGGTCGGCAGCGGATCGGGTTTGACCGAATCGGGCTTGAACCGGGCAAGAAACCGGTCCGTCGACGCCTTTCGATCCGCCAGCATCGTGTCGTACACCTTGCGGGCAGGCGAACCGGGAGCCGGTAGCTCGGTCTTTCCCTGTGGCGCGGCCGTCGGTTCCGATGGAATGTGCGCGTTGCCCGGCGCCGTGCGCGCGCTATTTTTGTGCTGCGCTTTCGGCGAACCGGCCATCGCCTCGGCGGGTATCGCTTGTATAGTCGTTACCAGGACAAGAAAGACCGCAACCAAACCGCGAGCCCGCACTCGGTCTCCCTCGGTGAAACGATTGAGAACTACTCGATCATCCTGTTGTTTTTGCTCGGAGCCAATGCGATGGCGTTGTCTGTCATCACGGATTCATGTGACGTTCACCGATGTGGTCCGTTCAGATCAAGGAGATAATTCTCGTGAGAGGTTCCCGTAGATCGTTTGGGGCATTGACTTGTGTGGCCGCCTTGGTGGTGGCGACGCCAACGCCTGCGGTGGCGGATCCCGAGTTCCTGCCGTTGGCCGACGACCTGGTCGCGGTCGGCGACTCGACGACCCAGTACGTGCTCAACGATTTCGCTGCCGCCTACAACCGGAGCCACACAGGTGGGCGGATCGCGTCCTTCGACGCGGTCAACCCGGCGACTGGGCAGCGCAAGGACCAGATCACGATCCGGCCAGGGGTCACCATGGTGCGGCCGGAGTCCGCCTACGCCGCGTTCGACCGGATGAAGGAAGGCAAGCCGATCGATTTCGCGCACACCGACGCGGGGCCGTGGACATCGACGAGGCCCAACATGACGACCTTCGTCGTCTTCGCCAAGGACCAGATGCGTTACGCGTCGGCGCGCGTCACGAACGTTCCGCAGAACTTGACGAAGGACCAGTTGAAGGCGATCTACACCTGCCAGGCGAAGACGTGGAACCAGGTCGGCGGCACGTCGACCAGCAAGATCCAGCTGAAGATGCCCGTGTGGAACGACACGCTCCGCAACTACATGGCCCAACTGGGCGTCAGCGGCCCCTACACCTGCTGGTCCGGGGACCAGTGGAACGACATCAGCACAGTGCTCGGAAACCCGGATGCGATCGTCCCGATGTCCCGGGCCGTCGCGCGGCTGATGCGGTCCTACGGCGACCCGATCCAGATCGACACCAGTGACGTCGCCGTCGACTACTACGTCTACAACGTGGTGAGGAACGACGACACGCCGCCCGACTACATCCCGGACCGGATGATCCCGTTCGTCGGTGACGGCAGCGACAACACCGGCTGGATCTGCGGCACCGAAGCCCAGGCGATCGTCCGGGCCAACGGGTTCGACTCGACGGAGGACTGCGGGATGCAAGAGTGGTACTAGGCGCTACTTAGTTCTTCCCGCGTCGGTACTCGCTGGGGCTGCAACCGTGTTCTCTGCGGAAAGTGCGCGAGAAGTAGAACGCGTCGTTGTAGCCGATGGTCCTGGCGATCTCGGAGATGTCACGGGACGTGGTGGCCAGCAGTTCGCGCGCTCGGGCCATCCGCAGGCGCTTGGCGTATTCGACCACGCCGCAGCCCGCCGCCATTCGGAACAGGGCCGCGAAGTGCGAGGGGGACAGGCCCGCCGTGCGCGCCAGCTCTTTGACGATCACCGGCTTCGCGAAGTTGTGCCGCAGGTACTCCTGCGCCTGGCGAACCGGCTCGGTGGGCTGGTGGGCTTCGGTCAGCGCGTCCGCGGCCAGCTGCGCCAGCAGGGTCCAGCCCGCGCCGGAGGCCGAGATGAGGTGCGGGAAGGTCTCGTCGCGTTCGAGGAAGCCGATGGCGTCGTCGATCGCCGAGACGGCCCGGTAGGCGTCGCGCACCTCGATGATGGCTTCTCCGCCGTCCGGCGTGACGACCGAGAGCAGCTCCGAGACCTGCGAGCCTGCGGCGTGCAGCCACCAGATCGTCCAGGGGTCGCGCGAGTCCGCCCAGTAGAAGTGCGGGCGGGATGGGGGCAGGACGAGGGCGTTTCCCGGCCTGATCACGCTCACCCTGCCGTCGACCTCGCAGTGCCCGACCCCGTCAGTGCAGACGATCACGATGGCTTCTGGTGCGCTGCGCGGGCGGTGCATGCCGTGGTTGGCCGCGCTGGGGAAGTACCCGGCGTCAGTGACCAGCAGGCCCGAGGTCGGGGCCCTGCGCAGGGCCGACGCCACCAGCGGCCGCGGCAGCACGCGCAACCGCTGACCTGGGAAGCCATCGGGCAGCAGCATCCGCACACTGTACAGCCGGCCGTCGAATCGTCCAGGTGACTCGGTCGATTCGGCCATCCCGCCGAATGGGTGACCAGTCATAGCGTTGCCGCATGTCACAGGGTGAATCGACGCTGATCCTGCCGTCCCGCCCCGCCGAGCACGCCGAGGCCGGGGTCGCGGCGTGGCGGGCGGGGGTGATGATCGACAGCTACCTTCCCGAGGCGCCCGACCGGTATCCCGCCTACCTGGACCGGCGCGTCTATCAGGGCTCCTCCGGGCGGGTGTATCCACTGCCGTTCCATGACCGGATCAGCCCGGTGAAGGCCCCGGCGGAGTGGGACGCCGTGCACCTGGAGAACCGCTGGTTGCGGCTGATGGTGCTGCCCGAGCTCGGTGGCCGCGTTCACGTTGCTTTCGACCGCACCCGAAACTACGACTTCTTCTACCGCAACCCGGTGATCAAGCCCGCTCTCGTCGGCCTGACCGGCCCGTGGATCTCCGGCGGAGTCGAGTTCAACTGGCCGCAGCACCATCGCCCCGCCACGTTCCTGCCGACCGACGTCGAGATCGAGCACGAGCCCGATGGCGCCGTGACCGTGTGGTGCTCCGACCACGACCCCTTCGACCGGATGAAGGGGATGCACGGCGTCCGGATGCGGCCCGACAGCGCCGTCCTGGAGTTGCGGGTGCGGCTGTACAACCGCTGCGAGCGGACCCGGACGTTCCTGTGGTGGACCAACATCGCCGCCCGAGCGGATGAGAACTACCAGTCGTTTTTCCCCCGTGACGTGCGCGTGGTTGCCGATCACGCCAAGCGCGCGACGACCGGCTTCCCCGCCGCGGATCGGGCCTACTACGGGGTCGACTACCCGGCCCGGCACGACGAGGTCGGCACGGTCACCGGTGGCGTGCAGGTCCGCGGCGACCGCCTTGACTGGTACCGCAACATCCCGGTGCCGACCTCGTACATGTGTGTGGGCAGCAAGGAAACGTTCTTCGGCGGCTATGACCATGCCGCGCGGGCCGGGTTCGTGCACGTCGCCGATCGGCAGATCGCTGTCGGGAAGAAGCAGTGGACTTGGGGCGCTTCGGAGTTCGGTGATGCGTGGGGCCGCAATCTGACCGACGACGGTTCGGCCTATGTCGAATTGATGGCCGGGGTTTTCACCGACAACCAGCCGGACTTCTCCTTCATCGCGCCAGGGGAGACGAAGGTGTTTTCCCAGTTCTGGTATCCGATTCAGGAGATCGGTCCGGTGCAGGCGGCAACCGTGGACGCTGCGGTGCGGGTGGACCTCCGGGGAACGAGCGCGCGGGTCGGAGTCATAGTGACGGCTGACCGCCCCGGATGCCGCTTGTTGCTCGTTGACGGCACTGGGGCCGAGGTCGCTGAGGTGCGCGCCGACATCGCGCCGGGCAAGCCCTTCCAGGAGAGCATCCCGCTGACGCTGGCCGCTGATCGACTCGTGCTGCGCGTCCTGCACGGTGACGAACTGTTGGTGGAGTGGGATTCCCTGGTCCCCAGCGCGGACGATCAAGTCACCCCGGCACGCGAGCCCGCCGCGCCCGAGGACATGCCGACCGTGGAAGAGCTGGTCGTGATCGGCGCGCACCTCGATCAGTACCGGCATGCGACGCGCTCGCCGGAGCTGTACTGGCGTGAGGCATTGCGCCGAGATCCCGCGCATGTCGCGGCCAATGTCGGGCTCGCTGGGCGCGCGTATCAGCGTGGTGACTTCGCTGAGGCGGAGAAATTGTTGCGGGTAGCCGTTTCCCGGCTGGCGACGTTGAACCCCAACCCGGTCGACACGACCGCGCTGTACTGCCTCGGTCTCGTGCTGGAGCGACTCGGCCGGGCCGAAGAGGCCTACGACGTGTACGGTTCCAGCTCCTGGGCGCGTGCGTGGCGGGCACCGGCGGGCTATCGCATGGCGCGCATCGACGCCGCACACGGGCGGAACAGGGAGGCGCTGGCCAGGCTTCAGGATGTGCTGCGCACCGAGCCGGAGCACCTGCAAGCCCGTGCGCTCCGGGTGATCGTGTTGCGCCGTAACGGAAAAGACGGTCAAGCGGCAGAACTCGCCGAAGCCACCCGTGCGCTTGATCCCCTGGACTGGTGGACGCGCGATCTGCTTGGCCTGCCTCTCACTACGGACGCGCAGACCTGCCTTGACATTGCGCTGGAGTACGTCGGCGTTGGTGAGCACGATGCGGCGCTGCGGGTGCTCGACGTCGCCCGCGAGCGGGAGGGTTCTCGCGCGATCGGACAGACAGCGGTCGGGCCGTTGCTGGAGTACTACCGAGCCGAGGTGCTGCGCAGGCTGGGCAGAGACCGCGAGGCGCGCGAAGCCGTGGGGAGGGCGCAGAATCTCGACGCGACGTGGTGTTTTCCTTCGCGGTTGGACGACGCGTTGACATTGGAGCGTGCGGCAAACTCTGACGACACGGACGCGCGGGCTCGCGCGCTGCTCGGACACTGGCTCTACGCCAACGGACGCCCCGATGACGCGTGCGCGGCCTGGAATGCCGCGGCGGCAATCGACCCGGATGATCCCGTGGTGTGGCGGAATCTGGGGCTCGCGGCCTTCAACCACCTCGGTGACGCGGACCAGGCATGCGCGGCCTACGACTCCGCGCTCGCCGTCGCGGGGGACGACGCCAGGCTGATCTTCGAGCGTGACCAGCTCAGTGCGAGGCGCGGCGTGCCGCCCGGGCAACGGCTGGACTGGCTCCTGAGCAACCGCGCCCTGGTCGAGACGCGGGACGACGCCACCATTGAGCTCGCGCACCTGCTGATCACCGCCGACCGGCTCGACGAGGCCCGCGAACTGCTGCTTGGCCGCACCTTCCAACCGTGGGAGGGCGGTGAGGGCGACGTGCTGCGCGTGTGGGACCGGCTGTGCCGCTGGCAATCCACAGTAGATGATGCGTTTGCGCCGCCGGAATCCCTCGGCGAGGCAAGGCATCCGCTCGCGAACACGGCGCAGCTGCACCTGATGCGGGGTGACGTGCTGGGCGACCGGGCGGCGTGGGAGCTGGCTGCCGCGCAGCAGGGCGACTTCCTGGGGATGAGTACCCGGCCCTACTCCGAGGCGACCTACTCTTCGGTGCTCGCGCTGCGCAGGCTTGGTCGCACTGAGGAAGCCGACCGGCTCACCGAGGCATTGCGCGCCTTCTGCGACACGTTGGAGGCGAGCCCGGCGACCGTGGACTACTTCGCGACTTCGCTGCCGTCGATGTTGTTGTTCACCGAGGACGTGGCCGCTGCGCAGCTGCGCCGAGTAGGTTTGTTGCGGGCGCAGCTCGACATTCTCGACGGGCAGCACGCGCGCGCAGATGACCGGTTGGCCGCGCTGCTGGCTGAGGACCCGCACCACGTCGACGCGCTGGACCTTGCCCGATCGATCCGGACTCCGACGCGGTGACGGCGTCTGTGCACCGTCACCGCGCGCGGGGTTCCTTACACGTCAGGGGTATCCGCCACGGTTCCGGTCGCGGCCGCGTCGGCGTAGTTCGCGAGGCGCTCGGCCATCGGGACCCCGGCGCGATGGGCTCGCCAGCCGGTGCCGCCGCGCTGCCACGGCGCCGGGCCGGTCAGCGGGCGGAACTCGACTCCGGCCGCCGCCAGCCGGTCGAGGTGGCGGGGCAGCCGCCGGTGGAGATCCTGCGTGCGGGAGCCCCAAGCGATCTCCGCGAAGGCACCCGGTGGAGATCCTGCGTGCGGGAGCCCCAAGCGATCTCCGCGAAGGCACACGTTCGCGGGTACAGGAGGTAGTCGACCAGTCGTGGGTCCTCGACGAACTCGGTCCATATCTGACACTGGATCCCTTGCACACGAGCACTTTCGGCCTCGGACCAGTCCTGCGGGATCGGCTCCCACGAGGCGACGTCGTCGAGGGTGACCGGGCCGCCGATCGCGAGCGGCTCGTCGGGGTGGGCCTCCTGGAAGTAGTCGAAGTAGGTCGGCATGACCGGCGAGAGCACGACGTCGTGACCGGCTGCCGCCGCCCTGCGGGCGACCTCCGCGCCACGCCACGCCATGACCAGCGTGGTGGTCGATTCCGCGTCGGCGGCGGTTGCTTGCGCGGCAAAGCTGTCGTCCCACGTGACCGGTGTTTTGCCGTGCTCAGCCAGCATCTGCCGCACTTCGGCCATCAGGGCGGCGAAGATCTCGGCGCTCCCGGAAAGCCCCCGCTTGTCGGCGAACGCGCGCACCACCGGGTCGTTGTCCCACGCCCGCAGGACGGACTCGTCGCCACCCACGTGCACGTAAGGGGAAGGGAACAGCGGGAGCAGCTCGTCGAACAGGAGGCGCAGGAACTCCAGGGACTGCTCCGACGGAGCCAGGAGCGCGTCGTGCACACCCCAGTTCGTGTGCACCGCGCGATCTGGCACGGACGGGGACCCGAACTCCGGGTAGGCGGCCAGCAGGGCGCCGGTGTGGCCGGGAACGCCGATCTCCGGGATGACCGTGATCGCGCGGTCCGCCGCGTAGGCGATGATCTCGGCGAGGTCGTCGCGGGTGTAGTAGCCGCCGTGCGGTGTGCCGTCGTGGACGACCTCGTCGGAGTAGTGGCTGATCTGGCTCGTCGCCCGCCAGCTGCCGACCTCGTGCAGGCGCGGGAAGCGAAGGCTCTCCACCCGCCAGCCCTGGTCGTCGCTGAGGTGCAGGTGCAGGGTGTTCAGCTTGTGTGCGCTCATCAGGTCGATGTGGCGCAACACCTCCCGCTTGGGCAGGAAGTGCCGGGCGACGTCGATGAGCATTCCGCGCCAGCGGAATCGTGGGCCGTCCTCGACGCGGATGACCGGTGCGACCCACCGGATGTTCGACGGCGCGGCCTGCCGGTAAGCGGCGTCGGGAAGGAGCTGGCGCAGGGTCTGCACGGCGTACACGACACCGGAACGGTCCGCCGCGGTGATGGTCACTCCGGCCTCGGTCACGTCGAGCACGTACCCCTCGGGAGGGGTCGCGCCCGCGCGGAGCAGCACCTTCAGACCTGCGGGTTCGGTGACAACCTTGCTGGTCGTGGGCAGCAGCGCGATCGCCCGCAGGACCGTCGCCCGTTCCTCCGTCGGCACGTCCAGGTGCACCGGGAGTTCGGCCGGAAGCTGGAGCACCCCCGCGCCGAGCAGCACCGAGTGCGGTTGGGGAACGAGGTGCGCCGCCCGCTCTCGCGCGTCGTCGTGGCTCATGGTCGCTGCCTCCCTGTATGCGTGTACATGTTTCTTTCTGTTCATTCACTGCCTAGAGTGAGCATATCTTGCTCATTTGAGGGCTATTGTGCGCACAAACGAACGAAAACCACCATGAAGGGACATCGATGTACCTCCCGATCGCCGAGGTTGCCTGCGTGCCGGCTCGGGCGCGCGTCTTCGAGCAGGGCTGGCAGTCCTGGAGTCCCACCGGCACCTACCCGGGTGACGCGACCTCGCCCCGGCCATCCTCGGCGCAGATCGCGGCGAGCTGCTTCCGCTTCGACCGGCCGATGCCGGAGTCCGGCTTCCAGGGCGAGGGACTTGTCGTGATCGACCCGGGCGACGGCGGCCCGGTGCGGTCGTGGTCCGCGGTGGATCACTCCGCCGAAGTCCCCTCCATCCGCGTGCAGGCGCTCGGGGACCGGCTCGTCGTCTCCAGCCTGGGCGCTGTCCGGGAGACCGAGCACGCCGACCTCCCGCGCGCGCTCGTCGCCTGGGCTGAGGAGGTGGCGGCCGGCGGTGGCGTGACGGCGGTCCGTCCGCTCGGTCCGGGGTGGAGCAGCTGGTACGGGCACTGGAACAAGGTCACCGAGCAGGACATCGCCGACACCCTGGTGCACGTCGAACGACTGGAGCTGCCGCTGGAGATCATCCAGCTCGACGACGGCTACCAGAGCGCGATCGGGGACTGGCTCGACATCCGGCCGGGCTTCGGATCCCTTGAAGGAGTGACGAAACGCGTCGCCGACACCGGGCGGCGCGCGGGCATCTGGCTGACGCCGTTCTTCGTCGCCGCCGACAGCCGGGTGGCGACCGAGCATCCGGACTGGCTGGTGCGGGGCACGCCCGCGATGCGCGAGTGGGACCGGGACATCGCGGTGCTCGACGTGACGCACCCTGCCGCGGCGGAGCATCTCGGCGGCGTGTTCAGGTCCCTTGTGGCGACCGGGTTTTCGTTCTTCAAGATCGACTACATCTACGCCGGAGCGCACCCCGGCCCGCGGCATGCCGACGTGTCGGGGCACGACGCCTACGTGGCGGGGATGCGGATCATCCGCGAGGCGGTCGGGCCGGACTCGACTGTTCTTGGTTGCGGCGCACCGATGCTGCCCAGTGTGGGACTCGTCGACGCCATGCGGGTCAGCCCGGACACCGCGGTCGCCGTCGAACCCAAGTCCGGGGACGTCAGTCAGCCCTCGCAGCTCGGCGCGCGGCTGGCCGGGGCCGCTCGGGAGTTCATGCACGGCCGGTTGTGGGTCAACGATCCCGACTGCCTGCTGGTGTCTCCGCGCGTGGAAGACCGCGCCGGCTGGGCGGATCACGTGGCCTCCAGCGGTGGGTGGCGGTGTTCGAGCGATCGCCTCGCCGACCTCGACGAGTGGGGAGTCGCACGCACCCGCGAGCTGCTCACGCCGTCAACCGGTCCTGCCTGATCTCTCCGGAAGGGAGTCCGCCATGGCTCAGGTCCTCACGGTGCCGACCCCACCGCCACCGGTCTCGACCCGGCCGGTGCCGCCTCGGGGGCGTCGTCGGCGGGCGTGGGAAACCCTGACGGCGTATGCCTTTGTGGCCCCGAGCCTGTTCGGCGTCGTCGCGTTCCTGTTGCTGCCAGTGCTGATCGTCGCCGGGCTGAGCCTGTTCGACTGGAAGCTGCTGGCCGCGCCGGAGTTCGTCGGGCTGGCCAACTACGAGCGGCTCTTCGCCGACGGCGGGATCGGCCACTCGCTGCTGGTGACCGTCGCCTACGTGGTCCTGACCATCCCGGTGCAGACGGTGCTGGCCCTGTTGCTCGCGCTGCTGCTCAACCAGCGGGTGCGCGGCGTGAGGATCTTCCGCGCGATGTTCGTCCTGCCCTGGATGGCGACGCCGGTGGTGATGGGCCTGGTGTGGGGCTGGATCTTCGACCCGGCCAACGGCGCGGTCAACTCCTTCCTGGCGATCTTCGGGATCGACGGGCCGAGCTGGCTGTCCTCGTCCAGCCTCGCGCTGCCCGCGGTGGCGGCGACGCAGGTGTGGCAGTTCGCGGGCTACAACATGCTGTTCTTCCTCGCCGGGTTGCAGTCCATCCCGAAGGACTTCTACGAGGCGGCCTCGCTGGACGGGGCGTCGCCGGTCCGGCAGTTCTTCGCGATCACGCTGCCGCTGTTGCGCCCGACGCTGTTCTTTGTCCTCGTCACCAACGTGATCGGCTCGTTCCAGGTCTTCGACACCGTTTTCGTGATGACCAACGGCGGTCCCGCCAACAGCACCGAGGTCATCAACTACACGATCTACCAGACCGCGTTCCGGCAGTTCGATTTCGGTTACGCCTCCGCCATCGCGATGGTGCTGTTCCTGATCATCCTCGCGGTCACCATGGCGCAGGTCCGGTACTTCAACCGCACCACGACCTACGACCTGACCTGAGAGGGGCCGACCGTGACCACGACCACCCGGCGACGGCGGCCCTCCCGCCGCGCCGCCCTCTACGCGACGCTGATCATCGGGGCGGCCATGTCGGTCTTCCCGTACTGGCTGATCGTCTCGACCGCGTTGAAACCGCGCGGTGAGCTGTTCGAGGCGGCACCGTGGGCGCCGCCGTCCGCGCCGACGCTGGAGAACCTCGGCGCGCTGCTGGGCTCGGACTTCGCGCAGTCCATCCTCAACACCGTCATCTTCGTCACTGTCCTCACCGTGGGGCAGCTGATCTTCACCACGCTGGCGGCGTATGCGTTCGCGCGCTTGGACTTCCGGGGCCGCAACGCCCTGTTCTGGCTGTACCTGGCCACCCTGATGGTGCCCAACGTGGTGACCCTGATCCCGCTGTTCCTGATCATGCGCGAGCTGGACCTGGTGAACAGCTGGTACGGGCTCGTCGCGCCGTACGTCTTCGGCACGCCGTACGGGATTTTCCTGATGCGCCAGTTCTTCCGCAGCATCCCGCGCGAGATCGAGGAGGCCGCGCGGGTGGACGGCGCGGGGCACCTGACGATCCTGTGGCGGATCATCCTGCCGCTGAGCAGGCCGATCCTGGCCACGCTGGCGATCGTCACGGTGATCTCGTCCTGGAACAACTTCCTGTGGCCGCTGATCATCACCAGCAGCGCGGACACCCGCGTGGTCACCGTCGCGATCGCCGCCCTGCGCTCGGAGATCGGCATCGACTACACCCGGATGATGGCAGGCAGCCTGCTCACGCTGTTGCCGATGCTGCTCGTCTTCGTCTTCTTCCAGCGCTACATCGTCCGGTCGGTCGCCCTGACCGGACTCAAGTGACACGAAGGAGTGTCCCCATGCAGCTCTCGACTTTCCGGCGGAAGATACTCAGCGCGCTGACAGTCGGCGCGCTGGTCGGGCTGGTCGCCGCCTGCGGCGGCAGCGGCGGCGGCAACGGCAAGACGACACTGACCTACCGAATCTGGGACGAGCAGCAGCAGAAGGGCTACGAGAAGGTCTTCGAGGCGTTCAAGGCCAAGCACCCCGACATCGACGTCAAGATCGAGCTTCAGCCCTACGACCAGTACTGGACCAAGCTCGTCACCGAGATGGTCTCCGGCACCGCGCCCGACGTGTTCTGGATGACGCCCGCGAACTTCCCCGAACTGGCAACGCAGGGCGCGTTGATGGACGTCTCCGCCGCCGTGGAACAGTCCGGCCTGACCAAGGACAAGTACCACCCCAACGTTGTGGATTCCTATACCTACAAGGGAAAGATGTACGCCGTCCCCAAGGACTGGGGCGTACCGGGGATGCTCTACAACAAGCAGGTCTTCGCCGAGACCGGCGTCGAGATGCCCACCGAGCCGCTGACCTGGGCGCCCGACGGATCCGGGACGTTCCTGCCGCTGATGCAGAAGCTCACCGTCGACGTGAACGGCAAGCACCCCAACGAATCCGGCTTCGACCCGGCCAAGGTCAAGCGGTGGGGCTTCGCCTCATGGAACCACTCGGGCACCCAGTGGCTGAACTGGATCCCGAGCAACGGCGGCACGACGATCACCAAGCCCTACGGTATGTTCAACTTCAACGAGCCCGCTTCGGTCGAGGCGTTGCAGTGGGGAATCGACCTGATCAAGAAGTGGCACGTGTCCCCGCCCGCCGAGCAGACCAACCCGCCCGCGGGCCGTGCGACCGAGATGTTCCAGCGTGGCGAGGTCGCGGTCTTCCCTGCCAACAACGCGCTGCTGCCGTTCGTCGCCCCCAGTTCGACCTTCCCGATCGGCACCGCATCGCTGCCCGCGGGCAGGGCAGGCCGCGTCGTGATCATCAACGGCCTCGGCGAGGCGGTCTACTCCCGCACCAAGCGTCCCGACCAGGCCAAGCAGCTCGTGTCGTTCCTGGCCACCCCGCAGGCGCAGGCGATCATGGCGGAAGGCGGCTATGTCTTCCCGGCCATCAACGACCTCGCCCCGCGCTACGTCGAGCACTGGCGGGCCAAGGGCATCGACACCCAGCCGTTCCTGGACGAGGCGCGCGGCAAGACGGTGAACTTCCCGATCGTGTCCGGCTTCGCCGCGGCGGAACCCAAGATCAACCAGATCTTCAACGACATGTACCTCGGATCGGTCAAGGTCTCCGACGCCGCCAGCACGGCCGTCAAACAGGGCAACGCCCTGCTCAAAACCGAGAAGTAAGGAGGTCGACCATGTCCGCATCACCCAGGAGGTGGCGCGGGGCGGCGATCGCCACCGCCGCGTTGCTGGCCGTCTCACTGGCACCGACCGCGACGGCCGAGCCCGCGCCCGGGGTGCCCGTGCAGCTGCTGTCGATCACCGACCTGCACGGCTACTTCGGCGAGTACACCACGACCGTGCCCGGCTCGCGTGCCGGTGAGTCCGCGAAGACCGTTGGTGGCGGGGCATATCTCGCTTCGCATCTCAACCGGCTGCGCGCACCGGGGAACTCCGTGCTGTTCTCCGCGGGCGACGACTTCTCCGGCTGGCCGTCGGAGACCGCGTGGTTCTGGAACGAGCCGACGATCGAGTACATGAACATGATCGGCGTCGAGTTCTCCACCGTGGGCAACCACGAGATCGACCGGAAACCGGCCTACCTCGAGCACATGATGGAGGGCACCTGCCAGGGCCGCCCCGACCGCGACCTCTGCTTCACCGACTCGACCGGGAAACGCTTCCAGGGCGCGGACTTCGACTACTACTCCGCGAACGTGATCAACGAAGCCACCGGTCGGCCGCTGGTCAAGCCGTACCACGTGCGGCAGGTCGACGACGGTCGCGGCGGCACGCTCCCGGTGGGATTCATCCACGCCACGACCACTCACACGCCGCAGGAGCAGCTCTCCTACTGGCCGAGCGAACTGAAGTTCCTGCCCGAGGTGGAGACGATCAACCGCTACGCCGAGGAGCTGCGCGGGCGGGGCGTCCAGGCCATCGTCGCCGTTGTGCACGAAGGGTTCTCGCAGGCGAACGGGGCGGGGTACAACGATTGCACCGAACCGTTCGGCCCGCTTGCCGACATGAACAAGCAGATCAGCCCGGCGGTGGACGCCATCGTCGGCGGGCACTGGCACGCGCTGGTGAACTGCATGCTGCCGGACCCGGCCGGTAATCCCCGCCCGGTGGTGGACGCGGCGAACCACGGCAGGTTGATCAACGAGATCAACCTGGAGCTGGACCCGGCGACCGGCGATGTCCGCCGAGACCGGACGAAGTCGGTCAGCCACGCCAACACCCGTGATGTCGCACCGGATCCCGAGGTGCAGCGGATGGCGAAGTACTGGAAGGACCGGCTCCCCGCGCGGGGGAACCAGCAGGTCGCCACGGTCACCGGCGATCTCACCCGCACCTCCGGCACCGACGAGGAGTCCACGCTCGGCAACGTCACCGCCGATGCGTTCCTCTGGGCGGCCAACAAGGACGGACAGGCCGACCTCGCGGTCGCGATGCCGGGAATCTTGTTGCGCGACATACCTTTCGCCCCTAATCCAGCCAATCCCGCAGACGCGCCGGGACGGGTGCTGTTCTCCGAGCTGGTCTTCGGCACGGTCTACGAGAACGGCATCGGCCCGGCCGTCGTGCGCGGGACGGTGACCGGCAGGAGACTCGACGAGCTGATCGAGAGCCAATGGCAGCGGGGGGCCGACGGTGTCGTGACGTATCGGCACATGGCCGTTTCCGGCAACGTTTCCTACATCTACGACCCCGACGCCCCACTCGGGCAGCACGTCGACATCAAGAAGATCCGGATCAACGGGAAGCCGGTGAAGGCCGACCGCGAGTACCGGATCGCGACTCTGGCCAACAACTTCTTCGCCCGCAACGCCACACCCGGGTTCACGGCGCTTTTCGATGCCAGGAACCAGGATCGGAGCATCTACTCCGGTGCGGACGCGCTCTGGAAGTACATGGAGGCGAGGTCGCCGGTCCGGCCGCCGAAGCTCGACCGGGTCCGGCCCGCACCTGGAAACTGACCGGCGTAGTCCGACTGGCTCACCTGAACCGGGACGGAGGGGTTGGCACGTGTTCGCTCATCGAGTCGAACTTGCGGACATAGGTCTGCCCCTCCGGGATCTCGATGCTGGTCGTCGAGGTCCAGCCCCGGGTCAGGGTGGGCCAGTCGGGCACGTCGGGGTGGAAGTGCGGCCGGAACGGCTCGTAGCCGTCGATGAAGGCGGCCGGTTCCGACCTCGCCTGCCACCGGATGTCCGCCGACAACCGCAGCCGGTCGCTGAGGTTGGGGCGGGCCCCGTGCACGGTGAGGCTGGTGAACATGAGCACGTCCCCCTGGCCGAAGTGGGTGCTGCGCCAGTCGTCCACGCCGCTGCCCGCCACCTGCGCGGTGACCCCGCCGGGGCCCTCCGCCCGGGACACACCGAGCACGCCGAGCTTGTGCGACCCGGCGAGGACCTCAAGCCCGCCGGCGTCGGGGGGACAGTCGGCGAGGGGGATCCACATGGTCAGGGTGTCGACCGCGCCCTGGATGAGGCGGTAGTCCTGGTGAGCGGGCGTGGGTGTGGCCCGCGGCGTCGGCGCCGTGATGCGGGCGATGTGCATCGGGTGGCAGTAGACCTCCTCGCCGAGCAGCCGCTGAGCCAGGCCGCGCAGCTCCTCCCGTTCGCTGAGCTCGTGGAAGGACTGCGTCGCCTGCACGGCGGAGTACATGCCGAAGAAGGTGGACTTGCCCTCCTCGACCGCCCGGTCGGACGCCCGCAGCTCGTGCGGCTCGGTGCCGGAGGCCAGCCACCTGCTGTCGTGGAGCACGGCCGCGATGTCGGCGCGAACACCGGTGACGTAGTCGCTGGGCAGCAGGCGGGGGAAGTAGAGGTAGCCGTCCTCGGAGATGCGCTCCCGTAGCGCCGTGACGTCGTCGACGATGTCGCTGGAATCGATCAACTGCTTCATGTTGTGCCTCCGCCGTGGGGGTCTCGACGGATTCGACTGTAGGAAGGGCGGGGCATCGCGGACATGGCTGGACCTGCCGGGGAGATGACAGATCCTGCTGCGACGCCCTCGCCTCCGGCCGGGTTGCTCGTCGTCGGCGAGAGCACCTTCACCAAGCGCATCGAGGCGATCCGGCCGACCGGCTCGCCGAGCTGGCTGCTCATGTGGACAACGCGGGGGCGCGGCGTCGTGCACCACGGGGACACGGCCCTGACAACCAGCGCGGGGCAGCTCGTGCTGATCGAACCCGGCGTGCGGCACACCTACGGAGTCGCGCCCGACGCCGGGGAATGGTCGCTGCTGTGGGCACATTTCCGGGCACCACAAGGAAACTGGCTCGGGACGAGTCGCCATCTGACACCGGCGGCGAGTGGCGCCGCGGAGGCCATCGACGCCGCCTTCGACCGGCTCCGCCGTTACGCCCGGCTCACCGGTGATCACATCCCGCCGTCGCCGGTCCACCTCCCGGCCTTCGCCGCCCGCCCCGAACAGCAGGCCCTCGCCATGTGCGCGCTCGAAGAGATCGTGCGCCTGGCCGACCTCGCCGGTGCTCCCGCCGCACCGCCGGGCCCTGACCCACGCATCGCCCGCGTGCAGCAGTTCATTGCCGAGACACCGGAGGCCCCGCACACCCTGAACTCGCTCGCCGCCGTCGCCGGGTTGTCACCGTCGCGCTTCAGTCACCTCTACGCGAGCGCCACCGGCCACAGCCCCATGCAGGAGGTGCGCACCCGCCGCCTGCACCGCGCGGCTCGGCTGCTGACCGGCACGGGAATGTCCGTCGCCGCGGTCGCCGGCACCGTCGGCTACGTCGACCAGTTCCATTTCAGCCGCGCGTTCCGCCGCGAGTTCGGCCTGCCGCCGAGCAGTTACCGGCACAACGGCGAGGTTCCCGGTTGGGACTGAGCAGCGGGAACAACCGTGCACTGGTCACGATGACAGATGGGTGGCGGTGTGGTTGTTGCGAGGCTTGGCGCATGGATCGACGATCAGTGCTCAGACTGGGCGCGCTTGGCGGGGCGGCTGCCGCGGCGAACGTGCTGCCGTTCACCGCTTCAGCCGCGCCGGGGCGCGTGGCGGACCCGGCATCACTCCCGACATATCTGACCGGTGTGCTGGCGCCGGTTCGTGACGAGACCGACGCGCAGAACCTTGTCGTGGAAGGAGCAATTCCCGCGGAGTTGGTGGGCCGGTACTTCCGCAACGGCCCCAATCCGCATCCGGGTGTCGACCCGGGAAACTGGTGGCGCGGGGACGGAATGGTGCACGGCCTACGGCTACGCCACGGACGCGCCGAGTGGTACCGCAACCGATGGGTACGCACATTGCATGGCCCACCGACGTTGCCCGACGGAACCCGCGACCTGCGCGTGGGACCAGCGAACACGAGCGTGAAACACCACGCGGGCAAGATCATGGCGCTGGTCGAGACCGCGTACCCCTACCAGCTCACGCCGGAACTGGACACCGTCGGCGTGCTGGACTTCGGCGGACAGTTACGCACTGCTATGACCGCGCACCCGAAGGTCCACCCGCGAACCGGAGAGATGCATTTCTTCGGCTATGCGCAGAAACCGCCGTACGCCACCTACCATCGCCTGTCCCCGGCGGGAGAACTGATCCGCAGTGTGCCGATCGACCTGCCGGAAGCGATCATGATGCACGACTTCGCGATCACCGACCGGTACGTGATCTGGCTGGACCATCCGGTGGTGTGGGATGCGGCCTCCGCCGAGACGGGTTTCCCCAACTGGAGCGACCGGCACGAGCCGAGGATCGGGGTGATGCCACACAATGGCACGAGCGCCGACATTCGCTGGTTCACCGTGGGCCCGCGGTGGGCCTGGCACGTCGGCAACGCCTTCGAGGACCGGGCCGGTCGGATCGTGGTGGACGCGATCAGCGGTGACGCGGCAGACTGGGCGGGGACGCAGAAGTTCTTCACCGGCGTAGCGGGTGGCCGTGCCCATGGTCACTTGTACCGGTGGACGTTGGACCCGGCGACCGGCCGCGTCAGCGAACATGACCTCGACGACGTGGCAACGGAATTCCCGAGTATCAATGACGATCGCCTGGGATTGGGACACAGGTACGTCTACAGCCCGACCACTCCGTTGATGCCTACCAAGCACAACAGGATTGTCAAGCACGACACCAGGACTGGAGCGCGCGCAGCGCATTACCTCGGCGCGGACAGGGTTTCCGGTGAAGCCGTGTTCGTGCCCGCACGCGGTGGCAGGAGCGAGGACGACGGCTGGCTGATGGCCATCGTGCACGACCTCACGCGCAAAGCGGCCAGCCTGCTCATCCTGGACGCGACCGCTCCTGCCCGGCGTCCGGTGGCGACCGTCCACTTGCCGCGCGAGGTTCCATACGGCTTCCACGGCGAGTGGATTCCCGACAGTGAGCTCAAGCTCACTCCTGGAAATTGAGGTCGCGCAGTTGCGAGCGGTTCGCGACGCCGAGCTTCCCGAACAGCTTGTGCAGGTGGTAGCCGACAGTACGGTGGCTCACGAACAGTCGCAAGCCGATCTCCCGGTTGGTCAGTCCTTGACTGGCCAACCGGGCGACCTGCAACTCCTGCGGAGTGAGCTCGGTGATGCCTGGTGAACCGTGCCGTGCGCTGGACGCGCCAGCGGCGCGCAGTTGCGCCGAAGCAAGGTCAGTCCACTGTGGTGCGCCCAAGTCGAAGAACAGCTCGACGGCGAGCCGCAGGTGGCGAACCGCCTCGCGTTGTCTCCGATTGCGCCGCAACCACTCGCCGTGCAGGAGGGCCACCCGGGCTCGCTCAAACGGCAGGTCCTCGAGATGCGCTGCGGCCGCAGCGAAATGCTCCCCAGCGCACTCGTCTGTCACGAGCAATGCGCGAGCACGATGCAGGTGTGAACGCGCCCACGGCAGCGTGCTGCGTTCAGCCCATGGCGCAAAGGCAGCGAACACATCCGTGGCCTCGTCGACCCGTTCAGCCCGTGTCAAGGCCTCGACGAGGTCAGCGGTCGCGCGCCGCGCGGTCCACACGTGCGTACTGCCGGAATCAGGTTCGGACAACGCGGCCAGTCGATCGGCTGCTTGGCCGTGGTCACCACCAGCGAGGGCCCGCAACCCGAGCGCCCAGTTGAGTTCGGCGTTCGCCGCGTGATGACCCAGCACCGGACGCGTGTCCGAGTGATCGCCCCGCAGCGCTCCGAATCGGGCAAGCATCCCGGCCAGGTACGCCTCTGTCGTCCGCTGGCCGTTGTCCACGGCGAACCGCAGGCCCTCGCGGGCCGTTTCCTCCGCCTCCCGCCACCGGCCGAGTTGGTGGGCGAGATCGGCCAGCCACGGCGCGATCATGGTCAGGATCGTGAGCATTCCGGCGGATCGCAGCCGTTCGTGGACGACCTTGCCGAACTCGTCGGCGAGCCGCGGACGAGGCCCCAACCAGGTGATCACCAGCGGCCACAGCCATCGGTGCGCGTCATGCTCGCCGGACAAGGCGGAACCCGCTTCCAGGATCCGCCACGGCTCCACGTCGCTGGGAGCGAGCGTGCCATCGAGCGCTGATTCCAGCCACCGGCCGTGCTCGCGGAACCCCGCCCGTGCGATCCGCCGCGTCATTTCGATCGCGTCGTCGAACCGGCCCGAGTCGTAGGCTGCCGAAACAGCCATGAACAACAAGCCGACCACCTGCGTCAAGTCCTTCGCGAGCTCAGCGCCACGGGACAATTGCGCGAAAGCAGTTGCCGGGTCGCCCTCAGCGAGCGCGATCAGGCCGCGGGACCGAGCAACCAGAACGCCTGCCGCGCCTGGCGGATTCGCCGGTGCCTCGGCCAGCAGCCGCCTACCCAGTTCGACCTGACCGGACTTCCACGCCGCGTGTGCGGCGCCGGCCAGCCGCACGGCACGCCCCTCCTCAGTCACGCTCAACTGTGCCGCGCGGCGCAGTAACACTGCGGTGGTCGCTATGCCGCCACGGCTGTCCGCCGTCGCGCCGGCGGCCTCCAGCGCTTTCGCCAGTGCTTCGTCCTTTCCGGACTCAGCGGACGCGCGGTGCCACGTCGCCCGTTCCCACTCGCCCTCGGACTCCAGCACCGCCGCGATCGTGCGGTGCACGGCGGCCCGGAACTGCCACGGAGCTGAGGTGTAGGCGGCGGAACGGAGCAGCGGATGGCGGAAACGCAGCCGCCCACAGGACTCCTCGACCAGGCCCGCCGCCTCTGCCAGCGCTGACGCGGGCAGGCCGAGTAGCGCCCCCGCCGCCAGGACCGCCGCTGGCGAACCGGATTCCTCGGCTGCCACCACGACCAACAGATCACGGCATTCGCCGGAGAGCCGGGAGAGTTGGCCGGTGTACCAAGTACGCAGCCGATCACCAAGCGGAACCGTGCCCCGCGCCAGAACCTCGTCAATCACCGCGTGGCGCGATCGGGCACGCGCGAGTTCGACCAACGCGAGCGGATTGCCGCCAGTTGCGGCGATCACAGCGGCACACTCCGCCGACGGCGGTGCCCAACCCCAATCGGCCAGCAGCCTCGCCGCCGAGTCCGGCTCAAGCCCGTCGAGCCGAATCTCCGGCAAGCCCGTGCGGTCCAACGCGTGCCGGTCCGTCGAACGCACTCCGAACAGCACCGCCACCGGGGTATCGGAGACCCGGCGGGCGGCGAATGTGAACGCTCCCGACGACGCGCGATCCAGCCACTGGGCATCGTCGACCACGAGCAGCACAGGCCGCTCACTCGCCGCAGCATTGAGCAACGCCAATGTCCCGGCCGATACCAGGTAGTCCGACGCGGGCCCGATCGACTCACCCAACGCGCCACGCATGGCCTCCGCCTGAACAGCCGGCAACGCTCCCAGACGCGAAGCGATCGGGCGCAATGCTTGGTGTAGACCGGCGAACGCGATCTCCACTTCGGACTCGACGCCGGCACACGTCAACACGGTGAAATCAGAGACGTCATCGGCGACCTGCGTCAGCAGCGCGCTCTTCCCCGTACCGGCCTCCCCACACACCACCAGCGAGCCGCCCCGGGCGCGGCGTACCTGGTCGAACAGGTCCCGGATAGCGCTCGACTGCGCATCGCGTCCGTGGAGCATACGTCCGAGCATAAGACACCGCAGCTGAGAGTTCTTTGAGACGAAATCTCCAGCAAATGTTCTGCGGGGTGGCGGCGAATCTGGGTGGGACTTTCGTGTGGAATGCGACCTTCTGGCCGTGGCGCCGTGAGTTCGGGCTGTGGTCCGGAATTTGTCAGCGTGCGTCGCCTTGGAGTTCTTAACAAGTTGATCGAACAGCTCGCCGCGAGAGGCAGTGGCAGGGATTCACACCAGGACGCCGGACTGCACGACGTGGCGGATTCGTGCCGGGTCTGCGAGTGCTGCGATGTCGATCAGTGGGTCACCGTCCACGATCACCAGGTCGGCCATCGCTCCTGTGCGCAGAGTGCCGATTTCGCCGGACATGCCCAGCAGGTCGGCCGCGGCGCTGGTCGCCGAGCGGATGACGTCGAGCGGCTGCTGGACCTCGGCGCGGATGCGGAACTCCTCGTTCTGGTGGCGGTGCATGCCGCCGAGCAGGTCGGTGCCGTAGACGATCCGCACACCTGCCCGGTGTGCGCGTTCCAACGCGGTAAGTCCGGCATCCAGCACTTCGTCGACCTTGCGCCAACTGTCCTCCGGCAGCCCGAACTCGCGGCCTTCCTTCTTCAGCGCCCAGTAGGTGACCAAGGTCGGTACGAGGAACGCGTCGTGCTTCCGCAGTTCATCTACAGCGGACTCGTCGATGAGGTTGCCGTGTTCGATCGATCGGACTCCTGCTTGCAGGGCGCGGCTGACGGAGCGTGCGGTGTAGGCGTGCGCGGCGACGTAACGGTTGGCGGCGGCGGCTTCTTCGACGATGGCACGCAGTTCGTCCATTGAGTACTGGGTGGAGTCGATGCGGTCGGTCGGTGATGCGACACCGCCGCCAGCCATCACCTTGATGTGGTGCGCGCCCTTGCGTAGTTCGTCGCGCGCGGCAGCGCGTACCGCGTCGACACCGTCGGCGACGCGTCCGAGCCCGGCGCAGCACTGGTGCCCGTCGTGTACCCGGGTGCCACGTGGCCGACCGTCGCCGTGTCCGCCGGTCTGGCTCAACGCCTTGCCGCAGAACATCAGCCGTGGACCACGGATGAGTCCTTCGGCCTGGGCGTCGGCGAGGCCGAAGTCGGCGCCCGATGCGTCGCGGACAGTGGTGAATCCCCGGTCGAGCATCTGTCCCATGATCCGGGCGGCGTGCGCGGTGACGTAGGACGGCGACCAGGACGGCAAGGCACTGAGATCAGCGGTTGCGGCGGTGACGTGCACGTGGGCGTCGATGAGTCCGGGTAGGACTGTCGCGCCGGACAGGTCGACGACCTGCGCGCCGTCCGGTGCGTTGAGTCCGGGGCCGGTGTCGGCGATCCGCCCGTCCACACACAGCAGATCCCCTTCGGCGTACTCGCCGGATTCGACGTCGAGCAGCTTGCCGGAACGCAACAACAGGGCGGTCATCGTGCGGGTTCCTCACTGTGCGTGGCACCAGGTTCGGTCAGGTCCTCCAGTGAACGGCCTGCAGTGGACAGTCCGAACAACAGTGTGCAGACGACACCGGCCGCGAGCACCACGGTGGTCATTCCGAACACGCCCGCGAATCCGAGCGTCGCGGCCCACACACCGATCACCGTGGGGGCGGTGATGCTGCCGATCCGGCCGAAAGCGCTGGACAGGCCGGTTCCCGAGGCGCGGATCCAGGTCGGGAAGACCTCGGGGGTGTAGGAGTACACCGCCGCGTAGGTGCCGTTGAGGAAGAACGACAGCACGGCCGCCGCAGTCGTGATCAACGCGGGATCCGTCATCTGCGACATCCAGTACGCACTGGCCGCAGCCCCGGCGAGGTACAGCGCGATGGTGTTCTTGCGGTCCAGGAACTCGCCGAGCCACGCGGCCGAGAAGTATCCGGGCACCTGTGCCAGGTAGATGATGATCGAGAACTCGAAGCTCTTGGTGACCGTGATGCCCCGCTGCACGAGCAGTGTCGGGATCCAGGTGAAGAACCCGTAGTACGAGAACGTGATCACGAACCAGATCAGCCAGGTGATGGCGGTACGGCGTCGCATCCCGGCGCCCCACAGGAACTTCAGCGCCGACACCAAGCCGATCTTCCGTGCCTCGGCCGGTTTCCGCACGGTTGTCTCGGGCACTGGTGGAAGCTCGGCCCCGGTGGCGGCCCGGACCTTGCGCTCCATGTCCAGCACGATCTTCTCTGCTTCGGCACTCCGGCCGGCTGCCAGTAGGTAGCGCGGTGATTCCGGGAGCGCACGCCGCCACCACAGCAACATCACGATAGGCACAGCGGTGATCACCTGTGCCCAGCGCCAGCCTTCGGGCAGCGGCTGGACCACGAACCGGCCGAGCAACGCGGCGGCGACGAACCCGAAGGAGAAGAAACCGGCGAGCGCCCCGACGAACCAGCCGCGCCGGGCGGCCGGTACGAACTCGGCGAGGAACGGCGCGATGATCGCGCTTTCGGCGCCGGTGCCGAACCCGGCGAACACCCGTGCGACCAGGAAGATCTCGAAGTTCGGGGCGACCGCGGCGACCACGGAGAAGGCCGCGTAGACCGCCAGCGCCCACATCATCACCTTACGGCGGCCGATGCGGTCACCGAGCAGCCCGGCGCAGGTGGCGCCGAAGAGGAAGCCGAACGGGGCGGCTGACCCGACCAGGCCGAGTTGTGCGTTGGTCAGTCCCCATGCGTCCTGGACGCTCGGCATGAGGAAGGCCACCACGGCCGCGTCCATGCCGTCGAAGGTGTAGCCGAGCCCGCCGAGCAGCAGTAACAGGTAGTGCGGGCGGCTCAGCGGGAGCCGGTCCAACCGGGCGAGCAGGTTCACGGGCGCCTCCTGCACAGTTCCAGCACCGGACTCGACTGGGCCGCAACATATACTGCAGAAACATAGAACTGCAACTACTCTTGCGAAAGCCGCCGGTCGCGGTGACGCCAGACGAGCGGAGGAAGCAACGTCATGACCGGCCGTACCGTCGGAGAAGTCGACGGTTTCGAGATCTGGTTGCGCGGTCGCGTACCCGAGCGTGGGCTCAGTGCGAAGGGGACCGCCGTGCTCGAGGTCCTGCTCTCGCATCCACGCCGGGCGTCCTTCAGTTCCGCCGCAGAGGCCGCCGAACTGGCTGGGGTCAACGTCGCGACGGTGAGCAGGACTGCGCAGGCCCTCGGTTTCGGTGGGTGGTCGCAACTGCGACAGCAACTGCGGACTCACGTGCTCACGGCGCTCAGCGCGCCCGAAGTCGCCCCCACGCAGCACATCGAGGGCGAACAGGGCGCCGCGTCGTTGCGTCGCGACCTCGAATCACTGGCCATGCTCACCCGGCAACTGGACGAGCGGCAGATCCGAGCGACGGCCGAGGCGATCGCGCAGGCACGGAAGGTGCTGATCGTCGCTCACGGCAGTTATGTCTCGGTCGGCTCCGCGCTGGGCCACAACGTCCGGCTGGCCGGGTACGACGCGACCGTGGTCCACGACCCCGACCTGGCCAACGCGGTGTCCCGGATCGAGCCGGGCGACGTCCTGATAGCGATCAGCTTCTGGCGCCTGTACAAGAACACCGTGACCGCTGCCGAGGAGGCGCACCGTCTCGGCGCTCGAGTTTTCGTGCTCTCCGACGCGGCCAGTCCGGCATTGGCCGCCGTGGCGGAACAGGTCCTGGTGGTCCCCGCCGAAGGTGTCGCGTTCTTCCCGTCGCTCACGTCGGGTCTTGCCGTCGCGCAGGCCATCGTCGCCCAGTTGTCCACCGTGAACCCAGTGCGGACCCGCCGGTCCATCGAAGCCGCCGAATCCCAATGGTCCCATTTCGGACTGATGCACCGCCAACGCCGGCGCGGGTGAGCTTGTGGGGTGTCGAAAGGTGCGCGGGTCATGCTGCTGTGGGGCGCGGCCAACCAGCGGCACAAGTGAATGTGGCGACGGACGCGGCCCGGTCTCCGCTTAGGGTGCCGGGCCGCGTCACGGATCGGTGAGAGTTCGCAGGTCGGCTAGTCGGTGGGTGGTGACAGGTTCGCCAACTGGGCGCGGAGGATCGCGATCTCCTGTTGGAGTTCTGTGACCTGGTGGTGTAGCGCCTGGATCGCCACGACCGCGACTCCGTTCGCGTCGACCATGTTGATGGTGGTGTGGGTGTCTCCCAGCCCGAAGGCGGCTTGCCAGTCCTGCGCCATGGGGCCGAGATGGCGCACGTGTTCGGGTTCCCAGCGGTAACGCCAGGTGCTCACCGGCAGCGCGGCCAGTGCGTCCAACAGAGCGAACCCGTTCACCGGTAGCGCGGCTGGCACCGACACGGTGTCGTCCTGAGCGGGCTGATGCACCGTCATCGACTCCAGTCCACCGCGACGATGTCGGCCTTCAGTCGCCGATCCGACAGGGGGACGTGAGCGGGGACTACGCCGATGGCGGCGGCAGGGACGATGGCGCCGACGCTCAAGCCGTGGCGGGTCTCGGGTGGCGGCCCGGCGGTGTACTGGGCCACGGGTGTGCCCGATTCGTCCACCACCAGCAACGTCTCGGGAACTCCCGGTGCCCCGGTCAGGATCAGTCGAGGCGGACTTTCCGGACCGTCGGCGTAGACCACCGACAGCATCCCTGCCGTGGTCGGCTCGGCGCTGACCTCCTCGACCTCGCCCGACTCCTCGTCGATCTGTACATCCGAACCGTCCGACACCGAGTCCTGATCCGCCATGACTGGCACTCCTCAGATAGGGGACACCAGTCTTCCGACACCCACCCGAACCCGCCACAGACGCAAAGCGACTACACCCAAACGGGTTCAGCGCTGAGGGCGGACCCGCTCGACCATCCGCTCATCGGCTACTTGAGCGCGTGTTCGCGGTGTCGACCTGCTCGCCTGGGCCCAGCGGAAGCCGATGAGAAAAGCCAACTCGAACGAGACCCGCATCAGCCGAGACCGGTGCGAACCGGGCAAATCGAACCACCGTATGCGCTACCGCCTGAGAATCCGACCGACCGGCCCGCTGTCGAAGACCCGCTGTTGATCCAGGAACTCGCGGCGAAGAAGCGCGCGGGCTTGGTGTGGCTGGTATGGGTGGCGGTGTGGGTGGTCGGCGCGGCCGTACTGCATCTGGTGCTCGCATCGCCGTTCACGGGCGAGACCCTGCTCGTGTACGCCCTGCCGTTGCTGATCATGGTCGGTGTCGCGGTCAATGCCATCGCCAAGCAGAGCGTTGTGCGGCGCTGTCGGCGGAAACTGGGCACAGGTGTCTGGCGGTGGATCGCACCTGAGCGGCTGCGGTTCCGGGGACGCACAGTGGTGTTCGACCTGGACGACGGAAAGCAAGCGCAGGTTCGCCTGTCCACCAACGGCTCAGCCGACATCACCAGGCACCACGGCCTGTGGATGATCACCGACCGCCTCGGCAACGTCGAGGTGCGCACTGCTGGTTCGACGATGAGGCGGCCCGTGTTCACGGGCGAGAAGGAACTTCCCGGCGGGCCCAGCGAGCCGGACGGCACACGCGCCCACGACGTCCTGGCCGAACTGCAGGCCAGCATTGGCAACTACCGTGCGGCAGCCCGTGCACCGCGACCCAGCCCGCAGTTCGCTCTCGGGCAGCCGGGCGGGATCTTGACGACCCGCGTCGGACAGTGGAGGCGGCTACCTGATGGCCGAGCTTGAGCAACTCACCCTGTGAAGTCCGGCATCGAAACCCTGTTCCTGAGCCGACTCTCAAGGACTCGGTGAACAGGCAGACAGGGCACTCGGTGGGGCCACCCCCAGCGACCCCACCGAGCCCCTCCCCAAGCAGGCGTGACGTCATCGTGTCGGACGCCGTGTACCAACGACGTACCAATCGCGTAGGTGGTGGCGTCAGGCGTTCTCCATCCAGTCCGTCACCACGTCGGCCAGCACGGCGAGCGGCAGGGCTCCCTCCCGCAGCACCACGTCATGGAAGGTCCGGATGTCGAACCGGTCGCCAAGCTCGCGTTCCGCTGCGGCTCTGATCCGGTTGATCTCCAGGCGGCCGACCATGTACGCCAGGGCCTGGCCCGGATAGCCGATGAACCGGTTGACCTCGGCATCGACCTCGATGTCCGGTAGTACCGTATTGGCCCGCACATACTCCACGGCCTCGGCCCGGCTCCAGCCCTTGGCGTGCAGTCCCGTGTCGACGACGAGGCGGACCGCGCGCAACACGTCCGACACGAGCATGCCCATCCGGGACAGCTCGTCGGAATAGAGACCCATCTCGTCGGCCAACCGTTCCGTGTACAGCGCCCAGCCTTCGACGTACGCCTTGCTCAGCGGCAGCCTCCGAAGCACCGGCAGGTGGCTGAGCCCCTGCCCCCGCGTTACCTGGAAGTGGTGGCCGGGCACGCCTTCGTGGAACGCCAGGACCTCGGCGAAGTAGCGGAACCGCTCGGTGGGCCTGGTGATGTTCGTGAAGTACGTTCCGGGCCGTTTCCCGTCGGGCGAGGGTGTCAGGTACATCCCCGATGGGATCGCCGCGTCCTGTTCCGGCGGAACGGCTTCGACCGCGCATCGCTGGTTGGGGACGACCGTGAACCAGTTCGGAGCCACGACCTCGGCCTTGGCCACCGCGATCCGGCCGATGTCGAGGATCTCCTCCCCGTCACGCCAGCGCAGCTGCTCGTCGAACCGCAGCCGGTGGAAGACAGCCCCGATGTCGGACGTGCCGAACACCTGCTGGCCACTCCGCGCGATCTCGGCGTGGATCTTCGCGACCAGGTCCTTGCCGGTCTGGTGGAGTTCCTCCGGGGACCTGTCGGCGTCGGTGTGGACGCGGATCAGGCCTGCGTAGATCGACTCGCCGCCAGTGATCCAACACAGGCCGGGCCGCGAGTCGGGCCGGGCCTGTGGTGCGATCTTGCCAAGTACTTCGCGGTACGCCGCCAACGCCGGCCGGATCTCCGATTCGAGCAGCTGGCGGCCCTGTTCGGCGTACTTCTCCATGCCGTCCTGCCGCAGCGGTTTCAGCAGCGGATCGTCGCTTCCGGCCAGCACACGGTCGACCTGCGTCACGGCCGAGTCCACCAGCCTCGCGACCGCAGGCCTGCCTGCGCCGGTGCCGTCCACGTGACGCTGCGCCGCGGTGGACAGGTAGTGGCGGAACCGCGCCAGCCGGGCCACGTAGACCTCGGCCTGGGCCTCATCGTTGACCGTGACCCGCGGTACGAAGTACAGCGCCCTGGCGACAGGAGCGTTGAAGAAGTCGGTGACCGTGTACTCCACGGCCCGGGAGTCGATCCGGTGGCACACCGCCAGGGCATGTTCCTCGACCGTGGCCTTGGTGATCCGGTCGACGGCCGTCAGCATGGCGTCGTCCAGAGCCTGCGCTCTGGTCATGACGTCGAACGCCCGCGCGCGCACCGCACTTCTGGCATCCTCGGACAGATCTCCCATGTCGCCGTCGGCTTCCCTGATGCCGTACATCGACGCGAGCAGCGGGTCCTCGTCGGCGAAGATCTCGACGAGTTCATCGGCCAGCATGTCGGCGGTCGTCATCAAGTCCCTTCAGCACCGGGCCCGACCTACGCGGGCCATGACTGAAGCCCACATCACGCCGCGTACTGGGCGCGTACTCTCGGCGAACGAGGCTAGGATCCAGGACACGTCGCATGACCCGACCCGACGGGGGCGTAGATGGTGGGAGACAATGACTTCCGCCTCTTGGGGACCCTTGACGTGACGGTGGCCGGCCGGGAGATCGCTGTACCAAACGGTACACAGCAGGTGGTGCTGGCGGGCCTGCTGCTGCGGGCCAACCAGGTCGTCCGGGTCGGCGAGCTGGTCGACTGGCTCTGGGACGAGGAGGCGCCGGACAACGCGGCGTCCACCGCTCAGGCGTATGTCCGGCGGCTGCGGCAGACGCTGCGGGCGAAGGACCTCATCACGACCATGTCGCACGGGTATCGGATCAACCTGGAGTGCGACGAGCTGGACCTGGTCCGGTTCCGTAGCCTGGTCAAGCAGGCCGACGAGACCGCCGACCCGGCCGCCCGGACCGACCTGATCACCCAGGCCCTCGCGCAGTGGCGTGGCCTCGCGTTGGCCGACATCCCGGCCTGCTCGTTCCGGGAACGCGAGGTGACCCGGCTGACCGAGGAGCACCTGCGGGCGGTCGAGATCCGTGTCGACTGCGACCTCGCCATCGGGCGGGACGCGGAACTCCTGCCCGAGCTGCAGAACCTGACCACGCAGCACCCGTTCAGGGAACGGCTGCACGGCCAGTTGATGCTCGCGCTGTACCGCTCGGGACGCCAGGTCGAGGCGCTGTCCACGTTCCAGCGCGTGCGTACCAGGCTGGCCGACGAGGTCGGGGTGGACCCGAGCGAGCAGCTGCGGCTGCTGCACCAGCGGATCCTCACCAAGGATCCGGAGCTGACGCTGCCGCCGAAGTCGAGTACCGCGCTGGCCCCATCCAAGACCGAGACCGCGCCGGCTGAGCGCCAGGTGCCCAGGCAGCTGCCGGCGGATCTGCAGAACTTTGTCGGCCGGGATGAGACGTACCAACAGATCGCCAGCCTGTTCTCGCACGACGGCGGGACGGGTGTTCCGGTCGTGGCGATCTCCGGTCAGCCCGGCGTCGGCAAGTCCGCGCTGGCCGTGCAGGTCGCTCACCAGCTACGGGCACAGTTCCCGGACGGCCAGCTCTTCGTCGACCTGCTCGGCAACGCGCTGGAGCGGGAGCTGACTGCGGAGCAGGTGCTCGCCCGGTTCCTGCAGGCGCTCGGCCTGCCACCGGACCAGCTTCCCGGCGACCTCCATGGCCTCGTGGCCGCCTACCGCACCGCGCTCGCCGACCGGAAAGTCCTGGTGGTCCTGGACAACGCGGCCAGCGCCGGGCAGGTGCGCAACCTGCTGCCCAGTACGCCGGGATCGGCTGCACTGGTCACCAGCCGCAAGTCGCTGCGTGGCCTGTCCGCGCTGGGCGGAGCGCGACTGGTCAACCTGGACGTGCTCAGCGCTGAGCAGTCGGTCGCGCTGCTGAACACCATCGTCGGGCACGACCATCCGCACGATGCCGCTGTACTGGCCGAGATCGCTGAGTTGTGCGGCCATCTGCCGCTCGCGCTGCGGATCGCGGGAGCGAACCTGCTGCTGCGGGACGACGACTCGGCGCAGGCGTACGTCACCGACTTGCGGCACGGCAACCGGCTTACCGCGCTGGAGATCGAGGACGATCCGGGCGCCACCGTACGTGCCGTGTTCGACCTGTCCTACATGGCGCTGAAACCCGAAGTCGCGCGTCTGTTCCGGCAGCTGGGCCTGGTGCCGGGGCCGGACTTCACGAGGCAGGCCGTGGCCGTCCTCGCCCAGCTGCCCGAGCAGCGCGCGGGCAAGCTGCTGACCGACCTGGTCGCTGCGGGACTGCTCCAGCAGATCGCGTCCGACCGGTTCCGCTTCCACGACCTGTTGCGGCTCTACAGCGAGGAACGCTGCCAGATTGAGGAGAACCCGGACGAGGTGGACGCGGCGCGGGCCTGGCTGTTCGCCTACTACGTGCGCTGGGTCGACGCCGTCGCTGACGTGCTCTGGGAAACTTGGTACCGGCTGCCACGCACCGAAGTGGAGCTGGCGGTGCCGCGTCCGACGTTCGACGGCACGGCGCGGGCGTCCGCGTGGATGGACCAAGAGGGTCCGAACGTCATGGCGGCGATCCTCGACGCGGCGGAACGCGGACCGGTGCACGCCGCGTGGCACCTCGTCGAATCGCTACGCGCTTACCTGGTTACCCGTGGCCGCTACCGGGCCGAAGGTTTCGTCGCCGCGAAGGCTGCTTTGACTGCGGCGCGGGCGGCGGGGGATGCCCGTGCGGAAGCGGCCATGCACTATGTCCACGCCTCCATCTCGTTCCGCTTCCAGGACCGCGTCGCGGCGATGGAGCACACCTTGGCGGAACTGGCCGCCTACGACCGGTGCGAATCCGGTGAGGGCCGGGCACGGGCACTGATCGCACTGGGCATCCTGCATTTCGTCGACGGCAGGCTCAGGCCCGCCGTGGACGAGATCGAACGGGGCGTGCGCCTGGCCGAGGAACACGGGTCCGACAAGGTCCGGCTGTTCGGACTGATCAACTTGAGTGTGGTCGAGGAGCGGCGGGGGCACCTCGACCGGGCGGAGTGGGCCGCGCGGGAAGCCCTGACAATGGCGCCGGCGAGCGGCACTTCGGTGACCGTGGCCGCGTCCCACGCGGTCCTGGGCGACGTGCTGGTCCGCCGGGGCCGCTTCAGCGAGGCCATCGGACAGTTCTCGGCGGCCCTGGCCAGCTACCAGGAAACCGGGACGCGGAACAACGTGACCAAGACGCTGCGTGGACTGTCCGACGCCAACCGCTTGGCCGGCGACCACAAGGCCGCGTTGGCCAACGCGCTCGAAGCGATGGCCGTCGCCGACGAGTCCGGCATTGAGCAGGACCAGGTCGACACATTGGTCACCCTCGCCGCGGCACATCAAGGAATCGGACACGCCGACGGGGCGGCCACGTGCGCTCGCAACGCACTGGAGATGGCACGTGGCCTCGCCTACCACCGCGGCGAGATCTCCGCACTGCTGGAGCTGGCATCCCAGTGCCGCCAGCGGGGTGACCTGGCCGTGGCACGGGAGCACGCCCGCCAGGCCGTCGAGCTCAGCAGGCGCACGGAGCTACTCGACCTTGAAGGGCGCACAGAGGCCCTGCTGGCCTGGCTTGCGTTCGAGGAGCACGACCTGGTTGTCGCACGGGAACACGCACAGCAGGCACTGGCCGTGCACACCAACGCTGATTCCCCGTTCGGCCAGGCGCAAGCCCTGCATGTGCTCGGCTTGGCGTTGGCCGCGAGCGGGGACCACGAGCAGGCAAGATCCTCCTGGCAGCAGGCGTTGGACCGGCTGTCTGGACTGTCCACTCCAGACACTGCCGAGCTACGCCGACTGCTCGCTTCTGGTTGACGACGTGGCGACGCGCCACGCCGCGAGCAGAAATGCGCACAGAACCAGACCAGCCAGCCCAGTGCCGATGATCACCGACGACGGTGCGAACGACTCCGCCAGGACACCGAACAGCACCACGGTGATGCCCTGGGTCACCCGCATGAACGTGAAGAGCAGGCCGGCAAGCTGACCGCGCCGCGAGTCCGGAGCGGACTGGGTGTACTCGGCGCCAAGGGGAACCCAGAAGCACAGTGCGGCACCGGAAACGGCGAACAGCGCGGCACCCATCCAGATACCGGGCTGGAGAACGAAGGCCACGAAAGGCAGGCACGTCAACACCATGAGCGGTGCCATCAGACGGGACCGGCTGGTGGGCTTGACCCAGCGGGAGTACGCCCACAGGCCGACGACGATTCCGGTGCAGTTGGCGGCCATCAGCACTCCCGCGGCGGCCACGTCCACCCCGAACTGCGCGGCGTACGGAACGGCGAGCGTCACGCATATCGGGGCGATCGCGATCAGCAGTGGGAAGAGGATGAGGACGCGCAGCCGCCGGTGCCGCGCAACGAATTCGACGGCTGACCGCAATGAGGCGAACCACTGGCCCGAGTCCGTCACGGATGCCGTCGCGGGCCGCAGTCGCACCCCGAAGCGGATCAGGGCGGCTGACCCGAGGAACGTGGCGGCGTTGAGCACCAGCACCCCGCCGATCCCGATCCAGCCGATCATTACGCCGGAAAGCCCGTAGCCCAGTGCGTATCCCAGGTGGGCGACCTGCAGGTTCATCGAGGTGGCGGTCACGAAGGACTCGCCAGTCAGCACCACGGAGATGGTGGCATTGTGCGCGCCGTTGAACGGCGTGTCCAGCAACCGGGTCGCGATCAGCAGCAGCCACAGTCCGGCCAACGGCATTCCGGGGATCGCCATGCCCAGCAACAACACCGCGCGACCGACGTCCGAGTAGATCATGACGGTCCGGCGGGGATACCGATCGGACAACCCGGCCAGCAGCGGACCGCCGAGCAGGTCGGGGATCGTGGTCAACCCGAACGTCACGGCCATCAGGCCGGCGGACTGGGTCCGCTCGTACACCGCGATCATCAACGCGGCCCTGGCCAGATAGTCCCCGGCCGTCGAGAGGCTCCGGCCGAGGAACAGCGCCCGAAACTCCCGGTTCGCGAGTGCCTCGCGGTAGCCGACGCGCTCGGGCGCCGACGTCACGCCTTGCTCCCGATCACCGCGCATCCCATCACCAGTTCGCCTGCCGGATCGATGCCGAGCAGCTGCTCCACGAGCTCGTCGCGGACCGCCGAGGTGAACGTCATACCGAGGCCCAGGGCCGTGACCAGCAGATACACTGTCTGGTTGAGGTGTCCGACATCGAAATGCAGCACCCGGTAGATTCGCGCCGTGCGGTATTTCCACATGCTTCGTTCCAGGACCGCGGTGTAGAAGACCATCATCGCCGAATTCTCGGTCCACGCCTGTTCGCCGACAATACGGGAAAGGTCTTCGTCACTACACGGTCCACCGATCCGTGCAAGCGTGTGCGCGGTCGGGTTGTAGTGATAAACCCCGGGCTCGATCCCGTCGACAGCGCGTACGAGGACGTAAACCTCGGTGGGATGCCGACCGCCACCTGACGGTGAGGTCTTGAACGCCGTTTGCGATTGTTCGTCGATTTCGACAATGCCTGCGGAAACCTTCAGCAGGGCAGCCGCCGATTCCAGCGGAATCGGCTTGTCGATGAACTTCCGGTCACTACGTCGCCGATACAGCAGGTCGAGGAGGTCACGTTCCTGCCAGTCTGCCTCGGACCAGTCGGGCAGCTGGACGACCGGAGCGTCGGCGAAGGTGTGGTGCGCCCGTGGCGGCGGGCCGAGCTTCAGGTTCTCGACCAGCATGGCGTCGTAGTCCTCGGGGGACATCGCCGCTTCGTCCGCGAGGTTGCGGGTGGCGAAGTGGAACGCGGACGCGAGTCGGCCCCACGGCTGGAACGCCGAGGTGGCCGACTCCTCGAACCGATGCCGAGGTGATCCTTCTGCGACCAGAACGTTGTGGTCCAGAAAGATCTTCGCGATCTTCGCGTAACGCTCACGGAGCGCTGGATCGTCGGTCATGGTGCCCGTGGATTCCAGCGGCTTCCATTCCGAGAACCAGCGCAGCAGTGTTTCGGCACCGTCGACCAGAGCGAATTGACGGTGCCCGAGGGTGTCGTCCCAAACGAGCTTCCCGGCGTCCCAAAAAGAAACGCCACACGAGGAAACCCGAACCCGGATTGTTTGGTGATTCATGGGAAATGGTCGTCGGGCTGTTACCTTTCGGGCCGCGAGACGAACCCGAAGATCTCATCGATGGGCTTGTCGTAGTCCTGCGAATACGGCTCGAACGCGATCTCGAGGTCTACATCCTCGATCATCGAACATTCACCCCTGTCTACCCTATGGATGCTGCGGCGCCGGTAACTCTCCAGTGCGTTCAACTGTACGCGCATCGCCGTATGGGGTGAACAGTGACGGCCAACCTCGGCAAGTTCGAGCTGACGCTAGTGCCCGGCCTGTGGTCGCGGTGTGGCGTAGACCTGACGCCAGTGCCTGGCCGAGCGGACCAGGTCCTCGCTGACACTGTCGAGGAACCGGCCCATGTTCTGCAGCCGGACACCGGCAGGGGTGTTCGCGCCGAGCCGCCGCGCTCCGGCCCGGCACGCGTCGGCGATCTGAGTGTCCACACGCGCACTGGCCATGACGGCTTGAAACCACACGTCGTCGTCGACGACATAGCGTTCCGCGCGACGGCTTGAGTCGCGTTCGCGTCTGACGAGTTCGATTGTCTCCAGGTAGCCGACCGCCTTGGAGATGGACGCCGGGCTGACGCGCAGGCGTTGCACGAGTTCGGCCGAGGTGAGACTGCCGCTGTCGGTGGTGAGCAGCGCGGCGAGCACCCTGGCCATCATCCGTGGCAGTCCGCTTTGGACGAACAGGTCCGTGCTCTGTGCGGCCACCGCGTTCACGATCCGCGGATCGCGTCCGCCGAGGGCGGCACGCCCCGGTGACGGCGTCGGCGAAGAGGTCCGGCGCTGGCGTTCGTGGTGTGCGCTGGCCCGGTGGGCTCGGTCGGCGTGGTAGCCGCCGGGCCCGCCGTTGCGCATCACCTCGCGGGTGACGGTCGACGTCGGCCGCCCGATGCCGCGGGCTATCGCGGCGTAGGTGAGCCCGTCCCGCAGCCCCATGGCAATCAGCCGCCGATCCTGCTGGGTGAGCCGTTCTCCAGGCATCCGTGTTCTGCTCCTCAAGGTCGACAACGCACCACGATCATTGCATTAGACGACAGCGTCGCGCAACGATATAGGCGCTCTGAACTGCACTTTTATGCGTTGCTTCAGCATGAGCTGATTGCTGGGAACGTGTATGCAACGTTACTTTCGACGTATCGGAAATGGCCTCTCACAGCAAGGGCACGACATGACCAACACCGACATGCAGCAGGTACTCGACTGGGCAGTGGACGAGGTCGGCATCCCCGGCATCGTCGTCGACATCAAGGACGGGGACCGGAGGTGGTTCGGCACTGCGGGCGTGGCCGACATCAGCACCGGCGCCCCTCGCCAACCGGGCGAACACGCACAGGTTGGCAGCGGTGGCAAGGCATTCATCGCGGCCGTGCTGCTGAGCCTCGAGGCCGAAGGCAGGCTGAGCATCGACGACCGGGTGAACACGTGGCTGCCGGGAGTGCTGGACGTCAACGGCTACAACGGAAACAAGATCACCATCAGGCATCTGATCAGCAACACCGGTGGCCTGTACGCCACCGGCCTGGCACCGGAACTGACCAACCGGTTCGCCACCCGTGCCGCGTTCGTCGAACACCGCTTCGACGAGTTCACCACCGAGGACCTGTTCAAGCTGACGGTTGCCCAGCCACCGGTCGCGCAGCCGGGTGAACGTTTCCTGTACGCCAACGGCGGATTCCACCTTGCCGAAGCGATCGTCGGGAAGGTCACCGGCACCAGCTTCGCCGAGGAAGTCGAACGCAGGGTCTTCCAGCCGCTCGGCCTGACCAACACCTACGTGCGCGCCGCCAAGGACACCGGATTCCGCGATCCGCACCCGCGCTCGTACTCCAAGCAGTTCTTCAAGGACGGCGTCGACACGGCCACGGTCACCTCGGAGAACTGGGCGTCGTTGCTCGAGGACCCCGAGTTGGATCCGTTGGACGTCACCGACTTCAACACCTCGTGGACCCCTGGCAACATCGTCTCCACCACCGACGACATGATCCGTTTCGTCAGCGCACTGGCCACTGGCACGCTGCTGCCGGCGGACCAGCACCGTCAGATGTGGACAACCGTCTCCACCGAAGGAGCGAACTGGCTCCCGCACACCCGATACGGCCTCGGCCTGTTCGAGTTCGACACGGCGGTCACCGACGGCCTGGTGCTGCGCGGCGTGAGCGGCAGCTACTGGGGAACCATGTTCTTCACCGTGGGCACCGCCGACGGCGAGCACATCATCTCCGTCCAGACCAACACCGAGTTCCGGACATGGGACGTCATGCGCCGGATCTACGAAGCAGGCTTCGGGGTTTCCATCGGCGAGTAGCCCACTCACCGCCGTACACGGCGGAGCCGATCGTTGATGTTGCGCAGTGCGATGCCCTCGCCGAGCAGCTCGCGGGCCTTCGCCGTGTCACCACCCTGATGATCTACGGGCCGGTGTGCAGGTACGGCGCCCATGCCAGCGGGTCGGTGGGCCATTGCGCTCGTAACGCGCTGACCGCGTGGTGCAAGGCGTGGGCGGCGTCCGAGGTGCTGGTGGTGAGGGCCGCGTAGACCGCGTCGGCGACGTCCGGGGTCAGGTGGTCGTAGATCGACCACAGGGTGGCGATGACGTTTCGGTAGCCCAGAAGTTGCATCGCCGCGGCCAGGTGTACGGCTTCGTCGACCATCTTGGGGCTGCCGGTCGCCGTGTGGCACGCGGACAGGAAGGCCAGCTCCTGTCGGCCAGGGTTGTGGTGGATCAGGTCAGTGATGCGGAGCGGCCCGTCGGCGAGCCAGAAGGCGCTGGCGGTGGGATCGCTGAAGTGTTGGCTGCCGTGGCAGGAGAAGTGCGCCCACGCGTGACGTGGCAGCTCGGCGAGGACCCGGGCTGTGGTCGGCAGGGTGTCCGGGGACTGGCCGTCAGCCCGGTTCTCCAGGCGGGTGGTGATCGGGTAGCGGGCGTGCACGCGGTCCAGCTCTTCCGGCACAGCGGGCAGGTCGGACGCGCCAGGGGTGGCTGGCATGCCGACAGCCAGCAATGCAGGCCTGCCAGTGAGTGCTGGTGCGTTCCTGGCGCGCAGCAACGCGGTCAAGGTAGGGGTGTACGACGAGATCACGCGGTCAGGCACCGTGTCGGCGGCCGCGTCGGTTCGGCGCCGGGGGTGGTGGCCTGCGGCGTGCAGCGGCAGCATCGCCAGCGGGCCGGTCGGGCACCACCAGATCCTCGGCCACGCCGCGTCCGGTGGGCTGGTGTGGCCCAGCCGGGTCAGCACCGGTTCGGCGACGGTATCCCACAGCCAGGCGAGGACATCCAGGATCGTGTGCCGGTCCCGTTCCCGGTCGGCGAACGACCGGCCTGGATCGGTGGCGTGGCTCAGGGCGTCCAGGAACGTGTTGGTTCGCGTCGTCACCGTCTCGCGGGTCAGGGTGGACAGCTCGACCACGTCCACTCCGGTCGTGGAGACCAGCAGGGCGTGGCAGCCGTGGCGGCTGAGGTTGACGATGACCACCGCGCCTGAGCCGGCCGCGGCACGGAGTTCGGTGAACGATGTGGGGTGGAGGAACCGCTCGAACCCGGGCATTGCGCGGATCTGGCCGATGAGGTCGTCGAACTCGCGGGCGGCGCGCATGCGCTCCTCGGCCACGCGGTTGTGTTCGGCTCGTGCCGACCCGACGGGATCGTCGTCGTCGGACAGCGCCATCGAGGGCAGCGGCGTGTCCAACCGCGTCCGGATCTGGTCGAGGCGCTCGGCCATGGCGGGTTCGCGTTCGGCCAGTTCGGTGAGGTCGGTGCGGAGGTTGAAGAGTTGTGCCCACAGCACAGACCGGCCGGCGTCGAGCAGTTCCACCGCCTCCTCAGGACGGCCTGCGTGGACCGCGCACGCCGCGGCGTCCGCGGCCAGGCCACTCCAGCGCGCGACCCGGTCCTCCTGGGTGGCGCGGGACAGGCCGTGCGAGGCGAACCGCGGAAGCAGACGTACCGCAGCCGCGAACCCGTCCGCCGCCGAGTCGATCCGGTCGGCGTGCATCGCCGCGTGTCCCCACAACCCGGCCGCGGTTATCCTGTCCGCGAGCGGCCCCGACTCGATGCCATGTGCCTCGACGAAGGCGACGATCGCGTGGTTGACATCGACCGGTTGACGGGTGCGTTTGAACCGGTCGAGGAGCATCCCGCCGAGGGCGTTCAAGGCTGGCACGCGTTCGGGATGATCGCGTGGTGTGCTGGCAACCGCCTCGCCCGCGGTGGTGATCGCCTCGTCCAGGTCGGCCGGTTCGCCGGTGCGTTCGAACCGGAAACTCAGGATGACGGCGAGATTCACCAATCGAATGGCACGGCCGGGATCGTCGGGCGGGGTGGCGGCGGCCGTGTCGCGGGCAATGGACAGTGCCTCGTCCAGGTCGCTCGGCTCGGCGGTGTGACGGTACCGGGCCCGCAGCGCGAAGCTGAGTGTGTTCAGGAGAGTAGAGCGCAGCGGATGGTCGTGCGGCGTGCCCGCGACCGCCTGTCGGCTGGCGGTGATGGCCTCGTCGAGATCGGTCGGTTCGACGGTGTGCTTGAACCGGTCGATCAGCGCCGTGCCGAGGTTGATCAGGAAGATCTGATGGAATGGGTTGTCCGGCCGGGTGGCGGCGATCGCGTCGCGGTCGAGCGCGATGCTGTCGTCCAGGTCGGCCAGGCGATCGGTGTGCATGTAGCGGGCGTGTAGTGCCGAGCCGAGATTGGACAGGTGCCGTTGGTATCTGGCGTGCTCGGGTGCGGTGTTTGCGACCGCCTGGCGGCAGGCGACGACGGCCCCGTCCAGGTCGGCCTCCTGATTGGTGCGCCGGTACCGTTCGTGCAGGGCGGCGCCGATCAGGTCCTGGATTCCGGGGTAGTCGGGGTGCGTGGCCGACGTTGTGCGCACCGCGTCGCGGAGGGCGCGGATGCTCTCGTCGATATCGGCCACCTGACCGGTGTGTTTGAACCTGCTCAGCAACGCGGACCCGAGGCCTGATCGGCGCAGGGCGAAATCCGTGTGGTCGCCAGGCGTGGCGACCACTGCCTGACGATGTGCGGCGATGGCGTCGTCGAGGTTGGCCGGGTCGCCGGTGCGGTCGAACCGGGCGAGCAACGCCGTGCCGTACTGCGAATGGATTTTCGCGAAGCTCGGGTCCTCCGGGGTGATCGCGGCCGTCGCGGTGCGGGCGGCGGCGACCGAACCCTCCACATCGGACAGTTGGCTTGTCGATTCGAACCGGGCGAGCAGCGTGCGTCCGAGATTGTGATGCAGTCCCGCGTAGTTCGAGTCGTCGGGGTCGGTGGCGGCGCATGCCTCGTTGAACGCCGTGATCGCGTCGGTCAGGGCGTCCTGGCTTCCGGTGGTGATGAACTGTTCGTGCAGCGCCAGACCGAGAGTGGTCACGCAGGCGACGCGGTCTGGATGGCCAGGCTCGGCGGCCGCCGCGGCCGCGCGTCCGGTCGTGACGGCCTCGTCCAGATCTTCCCGACGGCCGGTGTGCTCAGACCGGACGCGGAGCGTCGCCGACAGGTTCGCCAGATACCCCGGACGGCGGACCGCGTCCGAGAGAGTCCCGGCCAGCGCCTCGCGACCTGCGGTGACGGCCTCGTTCAGGTCGTCGAACCGGCCGATGCGCTCGAAGCGGTCACGGAGCGCGAGACCGAGCTGGGAGTGCACCGCGGGCCGCTCGACCGCCACCGCCGACAGGGCGGCCAGCGCCATGCGCAACGCGGCGATCACCGCGTCGAGGTCGGCCAACTGGTCGACGAGGTGGCGTCGGGCGTTCAACACCCGGACGACAGCGAGCAGACGCTCGGCCCGCGCCGCGTCCCCGGGCGGAGTGGTGTCAGCGGCCTCGGTGAACGCGCTGAGGGCAGCGTCCAGGTCGGCCGGTTGGCGCAGCCGGATGAACCGTTCCTCAATGGCACAGCCCAGATTGAACAGGCGGCCAGGGCGGTGCGGCTGCCCGGGCGGCGACGCGGCCAGCGCCTCCCGAGCCGCGGTGATGGCGTGATCCATCGCTACAAGCGTCAGTTCCTGGTTGCTGGCACCGTGGGTGTCGATCGGCTCCTCGGTCGCAAGCGCGATGGCGTACGGACTTATGATGGCTTCGGTCTGCCGGACCGGATCGATGGTGACGATGATTCCGGACGAATCGACAGTGTTCAGCGCCGCGCAGCCAGGGCAGCGAACCACCGTGTCATTCCGGTAACGCAGCGCGTCGTGCCACGAATGTTCGCACCGGCCGCAGTTCACCCGCACGACGAAGTTGTCGCCGTCGTGTCGGGCCGCCATTCTCAGACCAAACACGTTGGTGATCGAATCGATGCGCCCGACGCAGTCCGCCGACCTCGTATCGGCCTGCCATGGCAGCAGATTCTCCAGGTACAGCCCCTCGACATCCACACCCCAGTTCCCCTGCGGGGTCTCGACCACGATGTAGAACAACTCGCGCTCGACGCGTTTGGTCAACAAGAACGCCTTCGCGATCTCCGCGTCGGCGGCGCGGTAGGTCTCGTAGACAGCGCCATTCTGGTTGGTTTCGGTGAAGACGTACGTGGGCTGGTCCTTGTTCGGCGTCGGCTCGCGTTTCGACCAGCTCATCGAACCTCCCCATGGTCCCCAGGCACATTGTCACCGTAGCGTTCCCGGCAGGCGACCAAACCGTCGGACATGAAGTAGTGACTCCGGCGCTGTGGAAGTCAAAGCCGCTCCTGAGGAGGAGTGGCTTCACTCCTGTGGGTGATCTCGGGGCGGGAGGCGGAGGAGATGGTGGTCCGGTGGGGATCACATCGATCACCGGGTACCGACCGACAGTGACATCGGTCGGCCACCCCCGCGCTGGGCGAAAGGCCTGACAGATGAGGCACGGCAAGAGACTTCCGCCAGGACAACGCCCGGTCGAGGGATTTCCCCGGTTCGGCTCGCACCTTGCCCGACCTGCCCCGGCCGTTCCTGCCGACCCGGTGATCGAGGTACGCGGGGCGGTCACCGACGAATTCGACCTTCCGCTGGCCGCGCTCTCGGCCCTGCCGAGGAAGGAGATCTCAGCCGACTTCCACTGCGTTGCCGGCTGGACGGCGACCGACCTGCACTGGGAAGGCGTCTCATTCGAGACGTTCTACCGTGCCCACATCGAGCCGGTACTTGCGCCAGGAACATCGATCACGCATGTCAAGTGTCGCGGACTCGACGGGTGGGAGGCCGCGGTGACGATCGACGACATCCTGGCCGACGACGTGCTGATCGCCCAGAATCTCCACGGCCACCCCCTCGACAGCGACCACGGAGCACCGGCCCGGCTGGTCAGCCCCAGCCAGTACGGTTACATCAGCGTCAAACACCTCGCCAGGGTCGAGCTTCTGACCACCGCACCGGCAAACACCGAAGGCCTCCTGCTCAGGAGCCATCCCCGGGGCAGGGTTTGGCAGGAGGAGCGCCACGGCCTGCTCCCCGGACGGGCGGTGCGCCCCGTCTACCGGGCCCTGATCCGCCCCATCAGGTTCCTCAGCGCCCGCGGCGCCCGCGACCGCCACACGCCAAGGCAACCCAGTTCTCCGAAATGACAACCTCCCGACGTGACGGCACCTGTGATGTGCAGGTGGGGCGCCCTGCTCGACGATTGGCCGAGCTTGGTGTCGGATCCTGGGTGTGCTGTTCGTGGTGTGGGTGAGCGGCCTGCCACGAGGGCACCGCCAGGATCACAGGGGATGAGATGTCGCACCCGCAGCCTGTAGCCCGCCGTATGTACGACCTGGTCGAGCCCATCGGCCTGGTGCCCTACCTGGCCGACGGGGCGGACGATGCCCTGATGTCGTTGGGCCTGCGCAACCAGTGGGACGCCTACTTCGCCGGTCGGGCCGCGCCGTTGGGTCGGTCGGTGTCGGCTGAGGTGGTCCACGCGGTCTTCTACAACTTCGCCCCCGGCGAGGTGGCACGCCACATCCCGCGGGTCTGGGACCTGACCACGCCCGAGGCAGCACTGGCTGCCCGCGAGCGGGGATGTGTCGCGGCGATGCGGCGGATCCTCAGTGACCTCGCCGACGGCCCCGGAGTCGCGCGCGCCGGTGACCTGCTGCTGAGGGCGGCGACCAGCGCACCGGTGGAGGGACGCGCGCTCTACGCCGCCCTGCGCGCGCTGCCGGTGCCGCAGGAGCCGGTGGCCCGGTTGTGGCACGCGGCCACGCTGCTGCGCGAGCACCGCGGCGACGGCCACATCGTCGCGTTGATGGCCGAGGGGATCGGCGGGACGGAGGCCCACGTGCTGCATGCCCTGTCCGTGGACATGCCCGCCCACGAGTTCGGCCGAGTCCACCATCTGCCTGCCGCGCAACTGACTGCGGTCATCGACGGCATGCGCGCCCGCGGTCTGGTCGGGACCGACGGTTGGCTTACCGCCGCCGGGCGCGCCACGAAGGAACGAGTCGAGGCGCTGACCGACCGGCTCGCCGAGGCGCCGTACAACGCCCTGAGCTCCAGCGAACTCGACCGCCTCGCCACCGACCTCGAACCGATCTCAGCCGCCATCCGGAAGGACTTCCCGTGGTAGCGGTTGACACCGTCGACAGGAAGGGCGAACCCGTCACCTCACCAGCCACGAAATATGACAGATAGCGTAGCTTCCGCTGCCCGTGTGGACGCCCACACGTTCGGCGCGACGGGCGACAGAACCAAGCGGATGCGAGCCACGAAACGTGATCAGCGCTACCTGCGAGGCCACGGCCGCGGCCGGTGTCATGACGACCGCGGCCGACATGGTTAACGTGTAGTGGCCTTTCGGGCAGAGTATTCGGTCACGGTAGCCGTCCTGTTTTCTGAGATCAGCCTGTCTCCCTCGATCATCATGGTCGTCGAAACCATTACACGAATTAGTGGAGACACCATGGCCAAGTATCGGACCGCGGCATTCATCGCGTCGAGCATCGCCGCTGTCGGCATCCTGACGTCCGGCACCGCGTCCGCGACGCCGGTGAAATCGATCAACGCGCTTTGTCACACACAGCCGACCATCGTGGCGGAGCCCGGCATTGCGACATTCGGTACCGAGGGCACGGACTACATCCTCGGCACGCCGGGCGACGATGAGATCTACGGCGGTGGCGGCGACGACGTGATCTGTGGCGAAGGCGGCAACGACTACGTCACCGGAGACGACGGACGCGACGAAATCCACGGCGGAGACGGCGACGACCGGATCTGGCTCGTTGACCGGACCGACGACTGGACTGACTGCGGTGGCGGCTATGACTCAGTCACCAGGGACTACGAGCCGCTGGACCGGGTCGTCGCGTCCTGTGAAGACATTGTGGGCGGATAACCCGTCACATGCCATGCGGCTGCTGACAAATCTCCGGCCGGTTCCGCACAGATGGCGGGACCGGCCGGTTCCGCACAGCTCTGTCTCCGAGCCAAGACGTTCACCAGCTACGACGAAGTCGGCAACGTTGTCGATGTCTCTGCCCCGCCGTCGGCAGGGCAGACAGTCCGCAACGTCACCCGCAACACCCATCACGACACAGGATGGATCAAGACTGGCGCCGACGCGTGGAATATCACGACCAGCTTCACCTACGACAACTTCGTGCAGCAGCTACCTGGAGGTGCGCGAGGGCTGGGTCGTCCACGCGGCCACTTTGCCTGGCTCGCTGGGGATCTGACACTCCGAATGCCCGCGCGCGACCGCTGCTTCGGCTATTTTCGGTGTATGGGGAAGAGGCGGTTACCGAGGCGGTTCAGCAGAGAATGGCAGCGGGAACGGAGCGAGCAGGCGCAAGCCGAGACCGACGCGACGGCTGAGATGATCTACCGCGCCCGGTTCGGCCGCTACAGTCTCGCCTACTATCAGAACTGGCGGGTACGCACCGAGGACCAAGTCCTGCCGTACCGCGGTTTCCGCGCCGGGCGCAGCCGTGTCCGGCCGGACCAGACCGGATACGACGACCCCGCCTCCGATCACGACTCGGACGAGTTCTGGGTGGTCGACCTTCCGGTGGCTCCCGAGGTCATCGGTGACGTCATCGCTCGTGGCGATCCTGCAGACCCGGAACAGGAGTAGCAAGGTGGCATTGGGAACGTCCACAACGGATTAATCCACCGTGGACGGTTGCGCGTACCTCACCGGACCGATCGGATGGGCAGCAGATGACTCGTCCCGGTGTCACCAACCTCAAGTCCCGCAACAGACACGTCTTTGACGACAGCGCCGGGCTCCGAGCTGTGCCGCCATCGGCGGCAGCCAAACGCAACCATCACCTCAGGCTCGCGCACGCGTGCTGGCGGACACGAGGAAATCGTGGTGCGCGGACGCGTTTGTCCAGGGCTGTGGACAGTGGAAATCCCGGCTCGTGGCCAGTTGATCTCCGGATGTTGACCTTGATGTGAGGAGGCGCGGGCGTGCCGCGCGGGCGCACCCACGAGGGGTTGCTGTTTTACCAACAGTGAGATTCATCCGTGAATGAAAACCCTGGTATCCATGGTCCGCAGATGGATAGGCTGTGCCCAGATCGACCTACGGTTCTGGGGGACCGCATGAGGGAAATCGTTGCCCGCCTTCTGTTGCTGTCTGTTGCGGCGAGGGCGCTGCTGATGATCGGACCGGTTGCACAAGCAGCAGCATCGGTCAAACCCGTCCTGCGCTTGTCGAAAGCCTTATCCGCGCTGGTCAGGCACCGCACATGATGACGTCGACATCGCCCACTCACGATTAGTCGGTCCCACGGCACGACTTGGGTGGCGCGGTGCCGCACATCCGGTTGAGTGGCTGGAATTTCGGACCGCGGGGAATTCGTGGTACCGATACGTGGGCATTAATGTCGACAGTTTAGTTCGAGGTTGACGATGCGGCTGCTCTTGGTCGACATTGGGGCGTTGAACGTGGAACCTGAGCCGCTGTCATGCCATACCTCGACATATTCTTCTTCTCTCGCAATGTGGGCCTAATCTCACGGCGAGGCAGATGACTGGGTTCATGAAATTGAACTCGGGTAGCCAAGGTCGGAAAATCGACAACAGGAATAATGGAGTAAACATGGCAATAGGTTCGAAGTTCCTGCAAGTCGCGAAGGTGGCGTCGGTCGCTTCGTTTGTGCTGCTGTCCCCGGGAATCGCCTCGGCCGCGCAAGCCAGCGAGGCTGCTCCGGCGCCTGAGCCGCGCTGCCAAAAGGCCGAAGGAGGCGACTGGTGTCAGGGCTGGGAGCTGAGCGGCTTGCAAAAGCGCTGCTACTCGAACTACATCCACCCCAACAACTACCACAGCTCGACCGCGGTCCTCGGGTCCGCCGTCGACAAGAAATTTGCCAGTGCCGGCAACTGGTCCCAAGCCAGTACCGTGTCCGGCGCCGGTCTCACTTGCTACACCTACTACAACGCCAACGCATGATCCTGCCTTGATGCCCTGGGCTCGATCGGGGTGAAGCGGGTGTCGGGTCCGCCAAATACTGGATCCGACACCTGCATTCCCGTCGATCGAATTCTTTACCATGGGTCCCGCTTGGCGACGAGAGCGAACATTCGTGAGACTGCCCCTCTCCCTCCTCTTTGTGGGAATCCTACTCGCCATTCCGGCGGTGGTTCTCGCGGCCGCGGCATTCGAGCGGGAATCGCAAGGCGAGACCGCCGCGAATCGCATCGGCGCTCCGTTCATCTGGTCGGAGCGGCCCCAGGCGGCCGACCCCGAGGTGGCGCTGCGCATCCTCGCCGAGGCGGCCACGGCGACCGGTTCCACCGTCCTGCGCACCACCGTGAACACCTCCCACGCAGAGCGGAAGCACATCACGCACTACATTTTGCTTGGCCGTGACCGGACTGCCTTGTTCGACGAATTCACGCTTACCGACGGGCGCTGGCTGAGCCCGAGCGAGTCGCGCGGCAGTCTGGTCACCGTCTCCTCGGCGCGCGCCGGCGAAGCGGACAACGTCGGTGTGCCCGCGGTCTTCGGTGACCGGTACGAGCTCACGTTCGCACCACTGCGCCAGGCCTTCGACTCCATGCCCAGTTCCGGCCGGTACGTGGTCGAATCCCCCAGCCGTGCCGCCACCGATCGTTTTCTCGCCATCATCCATCAGCGGCTGGTCGAAGCAGGAGTCGTCGGCCTGACCGTCGCGGACCTGACGGCGAACCCTGGCCAACCTTCGGTCGAAAACACGGGGAGCCTGAACATCCTGGCGTACCTCCTCGCCGGTCTCGCCACGCTGGTCATCGCCTTCGTCCTCCTGCGAGAGGGAAAGCGAATCGGCGTGCTGCGGTTGGTCGGCCACTCCGCGACGCGAATCTGGTACGAAGTCGTTGGGCGATTGCAGGTCGCCTCAATTCTCGTCGGGCTGGGTGCCTGCGGGGCCGTGTTACTGGCCGTTCCCGGCGTCGACTCGTTGTTCCTGCGTACCCTCGCCGTCACCTTCCTGGAGGTGGCGGTGGCCGGATTCGCGGCCACGCTGGGTGTCGGGCTGGTCGTCATCAACCGTGTGCGAGTTTCGGACCTCATCAAAGGAAGCCTGCAGTGAACGATCAGACGCGGCACACCGCTCGCCGGCGAAGCCGGTTGTCCTTCGGCGTGGCGATCGCGGTGCCCGCTGTAGTAAAAGCCGTCTGCGGTGCGGTACTCGCCGTCTTGGTCGTCATGGTGTGGCAACAGTTCGCCGACCTGAAGCAACAGCAGGAGCTGACGGCTCCGTGGGAAAAGGTCCAAGACTATGCGATCTTCTATCCCCGGCTCGTGGGGGACGACCGGCAAGAGCTGGAAACGGGGGGCAACGCCTCGTCGGTCACGGAAGCACGTGACCTGTATCCCCTGCTCGACAAGGCGGGAGCGCTCTTCATCGACGCCGCGAACTATGAACCCGGCGTGCAGGACCCCACGGGGCGTTGGCCGGTGCCACCGATCCGGGTGAACACCAACTACCTCAAGCAGTACCCGATCCTGGATGATTCCCGGAAGCCGATCGACATTGAAGACGACGAACAGGCATGGGTGGTCGCCGTGCCGGAACAGCTCAAGGCGCGGGAAACACACATCAGGGAACTGCTCCGGGAAACGCGAACCGGGGGAAAGGAGATCACCGGCGCGGTGGAGGCGGAGGAGCGGATAGCCGGCGCACGTCCACCAGCGCGGTTCGCCAACCAGGATGTCCGAATCATGTGGATGGCACGCGGGCAACGCGTGTTCAGCTTCGATCCCAAAGTCGACCCCCAGCACGGAAACCTGATCACGGATCCCATTGTTGAGATCATGACGCCGGCGAACAGCCTGACCGTGGATCGGCTCAACTCGATCACCGGCGGACTGAACACCGGGTTGAAGGTCCGCGTTGACGAAGACCCCGCGGTTGTCCTGCGCACGCTCGCCCCGACGCTGAAGGAACTCAAGCTCGACGACAACCTCCGGCATCTGGTGCGCATGCACGAAGCCATGGCCACACAGGTCAACGACGTGCGGAGGGCCATCACGCAGGCCACCGCGTTCGCGGGCGCGGCCCTGCTTGTCATGGTCGCGTTGAATGCGACGATCGTACTCATCGGCTTCGATCGGCTGCGCAGAAAGCTCGCCGTGCGAAGACTCCACGGTGTCGGTTTTCCCCGGTCCTACCGGGAGATTCTGCTCACCCTGGGTGGGACGTGGCTCGGGCAGACCCTCCTCGCCGTTCTCGCGCTCGTGGTGCTGGCAATGAACACGGTTTCGCCGCGCGGCGATCAGGCGAGTCGGTTCGCCCAGATACCCGCACTGGCGGCGGTGGCCGTCGCGTCCCTGGTGGTCGAGGCTCTGCTCGTGGTCGTGACCGCGCGCATCGTGGAACGCCGGAACGCGATCAAGCGATTGAAGGAGCTGTGACCGTGGAATTCTCTTGCGAACTCCGGGGAGTCCGGAAGCATTATGGCCACCGCCGAGTCCTGGACGACTTCGATCTCCGGATCGAAGTGGGGGAGTTCGCTGCTCTCACCGGTGCCAGCGGAACGGGGAAGTCCACCGTCCTCAACATGATCGGGTTGCTGGATGCCCCCGATGCCGGCGAGGTTCGCATACTCGGCGAAGAGGCGCCGGGGCCGCGCACCCGTGCGGCGAACCTCCTTCGACGGTGTCGGCTGGGGTACCTGTTCCAGAACTTCGCCCTCATCGACAACGAGTCGGTCTCGCACAATCTCCAGGTCGCGCTCACCTATGCGGAGCGGGGAACCTCGAAGCGGGAACGCATCGCCAAGGCGCTCGCGCAGGTCGGCCTGCCCGGAACTGAGGATCGGAAGATCTACTCGTTGTCCGGTGGTGAACAGCAGCGAGTAGCCGTGGCGCGGCTCTTGCTGAAACCCTGTGACATCGTTCTGGCGGACGAACCAACAGGCTCCCTCGACGCCAAGAACCGCGACATCGTGCTCGACCTCCTCGGCATACTCAACGAGTCCGGCAAAACCATTGTCGTCGCGACGCACGATGACGTCGTGGCCAACCGGTGTTCGCAGGTGGTGGATCTTTCCGGGCACCTCACCCGTGAGCCCGCGTGACCGGAGCCGACGCTGGAACGTGGACACCTGCGGCAACAACGGCGCGCCGACAGGACACCCAACCGGGGGAGTTTCAGAGTTCCGGAACCTCACACGATGCCAGTTGGGCGGAGGACGTGATCGAGCGTGTGCGGGTCCATGAACGCGACGATCCGCGTGACTCGCGTTCTGGTGATGGTGAGTACGTGCAGCGCGTGCGGTGTGAACGCGCCGTGTTGGTCAGCGTGGTAGCAGGCGAATGCGGGCTGGCCGTTGGCGCTGGTTTCGATCATGCGGCAGTGGCCGGGTTGGGGCAGGCGTGGGCGGAGGAAGCGCCCGATGGTGTGTCGGCCGCGGTACCAGGTGTTGAACGGGGGCATCTCCCAGGTCGCGTCGTTGGCGAGGATGGTGACGAGTGCGTCGACGTCGGCGGTGGTGAACGCGGTGGCGTACCGGTCAAGCAGCGCGCGTAGCTCGGGGTCGGTGGGGGTGGTGATGGTGGACTCGTCGGGCTGGACGTGGTCGAGGGTCGCGCGGGCGCGCTGGAGCAGGCTGTTGACCGCTGGGGTGGTGGTGTCGAGCAGTTCGGCGACTTCGGTGGCGCGCCAGGCGAGCACGTCGCGGAGGATGAGCACGACGCGTTGCCGGGGCGGCAGGTGCTGGAGCGCGGCGATGAGGGCGAGCCGCATGCTGGCGCGCCCTTCGACCACCGTGGCGGGGTCGCCGGTGCCGGCGAGCAGCGCGGTGGGGAAGGGCTGTAGCCAGGGGATGTCGGTTCCGGTGTCGACGGGCGTGGCCGGGTTGCTGGTGGGGCCGGCAAGTCCGGAGGGCAGGGGGCGCCGCTGTGCGCGTTCCATGGACCGCAGGCACGCTCGGGTGGCGATGCGGTAAAGCCACGTCCGCAGGGAGGACCGGCCGTCGAAGCGGTCGTAGGCGTGCCACGCGCGCAGGTAGGTGTCCTGGACGGCGTCCTCGGCGTCGTCGACCGAGCCCAGCATGCGGTAGCACAGGGCAAGCAGCTCGGTGCGGAACGGCCCGGCCAGGCGGGTGAACTCCTCGCTGGGAGGAGTTTGCTCGCCTGGCCGCGTCCGGGTGCGGATGGTCACCGCAGGACCTGGTAGGAGCCGATCAGCGTGGCCGCCGTCCGAGTCGGCGACGTGGCGATCCTGTCACCGAGTCCGCGTTGGAACGCGGTGAACGCGTCGAGGCTGGCCAGCGGCGAGGGCTCGACGTCGGAGTTGACCAGGTGCAGGAAGCTGACGCCGTCGTCGAGCCGCAACGCGGCGTAGTGCAGCCCGTCCGGCTGCTGGGCGGCCAGCTGGGTGAAGACCTGTTCGATGAGCTGATGGTTCTGCTGCGCGGTGTGGGGTGTGGTCTGGTAGCGGATCACGGTCATCGTGCTCACGGGCGGCTCCTCCAACTCATTCGCTGCCGGCGAGCTCGGCCTTACGGAGCTCGTAGGTGTCGAAGACGAGGGTGTCGGACAGGATCTTTCCGTCGCGGACGACGAGGTAGTCCACCGCGCGGATGGTGCCGAACGGCGCGGTCTTCATGTCGTAGACAACCACGGCCCTCTCCTGGTCGCCAAGCGCGGCGACGATGTCGACACCCTGGACGACCTGGGCGAACTCGCTCATCGCGGCCAGCACCGGCTGGCTGCCTTCGAGCCGGACCCTCGGGCTTTCGAACACGATGTCGTCGGCCAGGCAGCTGGCGAGGATGTCCATGTCGCCGCTGCCGAACGCCTCGATGAACGAGACGGCGACCTCGACCGGTGTGGTGTTGGTGGCCACTGAACCCCTTCTTCCTTGGTGAGCGGTCGCCGTACCGGCGAGGTCCGCGGGCGTGTAGGTGTCGTGCAGTTTGAAGTCGTCGATGCCGTCCTGGCGGCCCATCGGGGTGAGGTCGAGGTAGTTGTAGGGGCTGAGCAGGTGGTCCAGGCCCCGTTCGAACGCGGAGTAGGTGTGAAAGATCCGCTCGCCGTCGCGGAGGAACACGCTCAGGCCGTGCCAGTCGCCGCTGGCGTACCACGGTTTGCCGACGCGGCGCAGGGCGTCGGCGTCCTGGTAGTTGTACTGCACGGGGGCCACGGACTCGTCCATGGTGGCGTGGAAGTCGTAGGGCCAGCGGTTGCCCGCCGAGGAGTACCACGGGACGGTCCAGCCCATCCGCTCCCGGAAGCGCTCGAGCTTCGCGACCGACGCCCGGGAGACCAGCGCGAACGTGGTGTCGCGGGCGTGCAGGTGGGCCAGGTGGCCGACACTGTCGACCAGGATCGAGCAACTGTTGTGTCCGTGGTCCTGATCCGGGCCGAACATGAAATGGTAGATGATCAGCTGGCGCCGTCCCCCGAACATGTCGAGCAGGCTCACCGTGCCGTCCTCATCTGCGAACAGGTACTCCTCGGTGACCTCGACCATGGGCAGTGACTGACGACGCGTGGCCAGCGCGTCCCGTGCCCTGGTCAGGGCCTTCTCCTCGGTCAACAACTCTGTCCTGGCGGCCAGCCACTCGTCTCGTGACACCACGGCGGGAAGATCCACCGGCGCACCTCGTCTCTGTGCGTTGTCTGTCGTCCACATAGTTAGATCCGCGCAACCGGCCGAACTCATCGACTCGGGCTGTAAGACGGGACAACGATCTCGCCATGTCCGCCGAACCCGGACGCGGCAGTTACTTCAGTGTTGTAGTAGTTGCGACACGCTGATATAGTTCAGTACTGAAGTAACTGATACCGTGTTCCTATGATCGAGCTGGACTGGCTCACCGAAGACGAGCAGCGGGTGTATCGCGAGTTCTCCACGATGAGCAGAGAGCTGTTCAACCACTTCGACTGCGACCTCAAGAACGACGTCGGTGTTTCCCGCACGTACTACGAAATCCTGTTCGTGCTCGGCCGTGCACCGGACAACCGACTGCGACTGACCGATCTGGCGACCGGCACCCGGTCGGCGCCGAGCCGGATCACCCACGCGGTCGGCAAGTTGGTGCGAGAAGGGCTCATCCACCGTCGGGCGAACCCCGCCGACGGACGGGGCTGGACGGTCGAACTGACCGACCTGGGGGTGGAAACGCTCAAGGCGGCGGCCATACGGCACGCGCAGAGCGTTCGCACGTACCTGCTCGACCCGCTCACCGACAGGCAGCGGGACGAGCTGCGGCGGATCAGCGAGAAGGTGACCACTCGGATCGCGGACGTGACCTCATCCGGCGAGCGAACGGATTCGCACAGCTGTTGAGCCGGTTCGGCGGAAAGAGCTGAACCATGATGGACAAGACCGACCCGGACGTTGTGCTCGATCCCGGGTCGCCGGCCGCGGACCGCACCGGTTCGCGACGGCTGGGATTTGTCGGCGTGCTGCTCGGAGTGTTCATGATCGTGCTGGACACGACGATTGTGAACGTCGCCGTGCCACGGATCCAGGACGACCTGTCCGGCACAGTGACCGGCATGCAGTGGGTCGTCAACGGCTACAACCTGCTGTTCGCAGTGCTGTTGCTGTCCAGCGGCGCCGCGTCCGACCGACACGGCGGCCGCAAGCTCTACGCACTGGGGCTGGTGCTGTTCGCGGCGGCATCGCTGGCCTGCGGCGTCGCGGAAACGGTGCCCGTGTTGATCGCCGCACGCGCCGCGCAGGGTGTCGGTAGCGCGATGATGCTGCCGACCGCGCTGGCTCTGGCCGCCCGGCTGTTCCCTGAACCTGCTGAACGCGGCCGCGCGTTCGGTCAGTGGGCTGCTGTCGCGGGCGCGGCCACCGTGCTGGGCCCGCTTGTCGGCGGTGTCCTGGTGGACACGCTGGGCTGGCGGGCGATCTTCTTCGTCAACATCCCGGTCGCGATCGCGGCTTTGTGGCTCCTGCTGTGCCACACGCCCGAGACCCCGACCCACCGGCACCGCTTCGACCTGGCAGGGCAGGGACTGGGCGTGATCGTGCTCGCTGCCGCAGCCATCGCTCTGACCGAAGCGGGCCGAAGCGGCTGGGGTGAGGCGGTGGTGCTGGCCGGTGTCGGCATCGCGGGGATCGCCGCAGGCGTGATGGTGGTCGTCGAGCGTCGCGTCCGCGCGCCGATGATCCCACCCGCACTCATCGGGTCGCGTCAGTTCGCGGCGACCTCGGTGATCGGCTTGATCCTCAGCATCGGCATCTACGGTCAGATGTTCGTGCTGTCGCTGTATCTGCAGGACCAGCGTGGCCTCAGCGCATGGGTCACGGGCCTGGCGTTCTTGCCGTTCGCCGCTGTCACCGTGGTCGGGCCGCTGGTCGCCAGCAAGTTCCTCGGCCGCGACAAGGTCCGCGACACCCTGCTGGTCGGCATGATCGCCGGTGCGGTGGCCAGCCTGGTCCTGGCCTTCGCCGGTGCCCAGACCCCGTATCCGGTGGTCGCGATCGGGCTGGTGCTGTTGGGCATCTGCCAGTCCGCGGCACAACCCGCCATCGCCTCGTCGGCACTGATCGGCGCCCCGAAACAGCACACGGGCGTGGCTTCCGGCGTGCTCACCGCGGCACGACAGGTCGGCTCGGTGCTCGGCGTCGCACTGCTCGGCGGCCTGGTGGGCCACGACTTCGAGCCGGGAATGCACCTCGCCCTGCTGATCGTGGCGACACTGTTCGGCATCGGCGCGCTGGTCACCATCAGCTTCGTCAAAACTCACAAGAAGGCCTGACCGACCGCGGACCCACGTTGGACGGTTTCGGCGTGCACTGGCCGGGGGTCGACGATCGCAAGGCCGTGGGGTAGTCCGGCGTAGACGTCGGCGGCGGCCTGCCGGACCATGGCCAGCATCGGGGATCCGTTCAGCTGCGGGTACCACGCGCTGATGCAGGCCGGGAACGTCGCCTGTGGTCAGCCACGCACGTGCAGCCCGAAACCTGTGCGGCCCACTGGCTCCAGTCCTTCTTTCAGGTGCAGTGCGGGGATCTCGTAATCGCCGAAGTTCTGCCGCCGGAACGCGATCGGCTCGGTCGTCTCCAGGGTGAGCAGGCGCTGCTCCCATGCCTTGGCGACGTCCGGGTAGTCCTCGCCGGTCAACCGGTCGGCGCTGTACAGCACGAACGGCGGCAGCACCTCGATGCCCGGGTAGTAGAGGATGCCGTGTTGAATCGGGAACAGCAGATCGTCGATGGGGCCGTTGATCCCGCGAGCGGCGTAATGCGACTCCGGGCCGCCGACAGTCACCGACAGCAAAGCTTTCCTGCCCGCGAGGGTGCCTTCGCCGAAGCGCTCGCCGTACCTGGTGTCGCTGTGCTCGCCGACGCCGTACGCGAAGTGGTGGGTGAACACCCGGTCCACCCAGCCTTTGAGGATCGCGGGCATCGAGTACCACCACAACGGGAACTGGAAGACGATCATGTCGGCCCACACCAGCTTGGCCTGCTCGGCGCGGACGTCCGCGCCGAGCGTCCCGGCGTCGAAGGCCCGGCCCGAGTCCGAGACGACTTTCAGCGGACTCGAGGCGTCCGGGCCGTAGTCCGCGGCGTCCACGACCGCCTTCCAGTCCATCGCGTACAGATCGCTCACCCGGACCTCGTGCCCAGTCGCCTCCAATGTGGACACCGCGAGGTCCTTCAACGAGCCGTTGAGCGACTTCGACTCCGGGTGGGCGTGGACAATCAGCGTCTTCAAAGCAACTCCTTCGGACCGGGAGCCTTCGATCCTGGACGCCGCGGCGCCCGGCGTTCAGGGGCGCCTCATCCATCGGATGGGACTTCCTGGCAACGGCAGTACCACCTTCACGGCCACCTCCGGGCTCATACTGAGGGCATGGACGATCTCGCGGGCTTCCTGCGGACCCGGCGTTCCCGGGTCGACCCCGCGGCCGTCGACATCCCCGCCGACACCCGCCGCCGAGTCGAAGGGCTGCGCCGTGAAGAGGTCGCGCACCTGTCCGGAGTCAGCGTCGACTACTACGTACGCCTGGAGCAGGGCCGCGCGACCCAGCCCTCCGAGCAGATCCTCGACGCGCTCGCCCGCGTCCTCGGCCTCGACGAGACCGAACACGAGCACCTCTACCGGCTCGCCCGGCAGCGCCGCCGCCGCGCCAAGACACCGGGCGGGCGGATCCGACCGGAGCTGCTGCGCGTCCTCGACCTGGTCGCCGACGCACCCGCGCTGATCATGGACCACCGCATGGACGTGCTCGCCGGCAACCGTCTCGCCGAGCTGCTCTACGGCCGGCCGATGCCGGGCCTGAACACCGCCCAGCACATCTTCCTCGACGAGACCGAGCGCGGCCTCTACACGAACTGGGAGCAGTGCACCCGCGACGTGGTCGGGCACCTGCGCCCAGGAGAACTTCGCACTACCGGACGAATCAGGCATGGAGCTGCTGGTGTTGTCCGCAGGCCCCGGTAACCCAGCCGAGGACGGGCTGCGCCTGCTCGCAGGCCTGGGCGCGAACGGCGGCGACCCGCATCCCACAAGGAACGCCCAGGTCCGCGAGTAACCCAAACGACGCTAGTCGCGCCTCTCGGCGGCGGTGTCGTTCGGCGAGGCCCCGCTGTTGTCCTCGGCCCACCGGTCGGCCCGCTCCTGTAGCTCGGCGACCGAGGGGTCGGCCACGCGCTGCGCCACCGACCAGTGATGCCCGAACGGGTCCTTGATCATCGCGTACCGGTCGCCCCAGAATGCCTCCTGCGGGGCTATCAGCTCGGTGGCCCCCTGGGCCAGCGCGGCGGCGAACACCGCGTCGACGTCGGCCACGTACAGGTGCAGCACCACCGGGGTGCCGCCGAGCGCGACCGGGCCGCGCCCGGCGCCGTGCTCGGGGAACTCGTCGTGCAGCAGAAGCCTGCCGCCGCCGACCAGCAACTCGCAGTGCATCACCCGGCCGTCCGGGGCGTGGTTGCGCAGCAGCTCGTCGGCATCGAACACCGCGGTGTAGAAGCGGACCGCCGCATCGGTGTCGGCCACGGTGAGCTGGGGCGTGACCCCGGCGAACTCCTCGTCCGCTGCCCAGCCGGTCATCTACTCGCCTCTCTCGTCGGAGCGCAGAACGGCTTGCGCCGTATCGCTTGTGAGCAGGCTAGCGAGTCTTCTGGCTTCGCCGCGGACCGCTCGCGACCCTGCCGGGGTGATCCGGTAGCTCCGGCGGCGCTCGGCACGACGGTCCGCACGGACCGCTTCCTCGTCCGTGCCGATCTCCTCGACCATGCCGTCCACCCGCAGGCGCTGCAGGGTGCGGTAGAGGGTGCCGGGGCCGAGGACCAGCGTGCCGCCGGTGAGGCGCTCGACGTCCGCGACGAGCCGGTAGCCGTGCTGCTCGCCCTCGGTCAGCGCGAGCAGCACGGCGAAGGCTGCCGGGGTCAGCGGTGGCATGGCCTCATTCCTGGCTGATCAGGAACTCGTGACCGTCCAGGTTTGGTGATCATGTCATCCTTCTGGGTCGGCCGGCCACGGACACCGAATATATCCACGGTGGACCTAAAATGCCATACTGGCGGCATGACCACTGAGATCTCTCTCGACAAGTTGCGCGCGTGGTGGTCCCATCGCCAGGGACTCGACGGCTCGCTGGCCGGCTCCTCACCGGAGGCGGTACTCAGCCGTACCGGCTGGGCCCGCTCGGTCGGCGGATGCAGCCCCTACCTGGGGTTCTTCGCTCGTGCCGGGCTTGATCGCGAAGTCGTGGACAAGGCCGTCGCGAACCTCGACGTGCACGAACTGCCCTCAGCCCGCGGCTGTACCTACATCCTGCCGAAAGAGGACTTCGCGCTCGGGCTCACCGTGGGTGCCGGTGCGCCGGAAGGCGAACTCGCGGTGGCGAGCAAGCATCTCGGCGTCACCACCAAGGAAATCAACCGACTGTGTGACAGCGTCGTCTCGGCGCTCGAAGCCGCGTCGGAACCGCTCGACGCCGCCGGGCTGCGGACCGTGGTCGGCGACGAGGTGCGCAACCTCGGTGCTGAAGGCAAGAAGCGCGGCCAGACCACAACGCTCCCGCTGGCACTTGGCCTGCTCCAGTCGCACGGCCGGATACGCCGAGTGCCAGCGAACGGCAGGCTCGACCAACAGCGATTCGGCTACGTACCGTGGACGCCGTCTCCGCTCGACGGCGACCGGCAGGACGTGGACGCCCGGCGCACGGAACTCGCCGGGCGGTACTTCTCCTGGGCCGCGCCCGCTTCACTGAAGCACTTCCGCTGGTTCTCCGGGCTCAGCTCCGCGGCCGCGAAGAAGGCGATCGAGCCACTGGACCTGCGGCCGGTCGGCGACACCGATCTGCTGCTGCCCGCCGACCTCACCGGCGAGTTCGAGAAGTTCACCGTGCCGCGCAAACCGGTCTACGCACTGGTCGCCGGAATCGACGGCATCCACCTCCTACACCGCGAACTGAGCAGGCTGGTGAACCCCGAGGACGCCGAGCGGCACTCTCCCGGCGACAAGCCGGGACGGACCGTCAGCGACGAGACCGACCCGCAGTGCCCGATCATCGTCGACCGCGGCCGCATCGTGGGACTCTGGGAGTACGACGTCGACGCGACCGAAATCGTCTGCCAGACGTTCGTCAAACCCGACGCGGCGCTCAAGAAGGCGATCGCCGACGTGCAGAGCTACGTCCGCGACCAGCTCGGCGACGCCAGGATGACCAGCCTGGATTCCCCGAAGAGCCGCGCTCCGCGCATCGCGGACCTCCGGACGGGCCCCGGGTTCTAGGAGTATTGGTCCTAAGTGGACGTTCAAGTGCCTTGTGGCGTGAGTTCCGGTTCCTGGAGGTGCCTGTGCAGGTCGGTGTTGTCGGAGTCGGCCGAATTGGCCGCCCCATGGTGGCGCGCCTGGTTGCGGCCGGCTTTGAGGTCGTCGCGACCGACGTTCGCTCCGAGTGCCGCCATATGACCGAAGAGGCGGGCGCCAGATGGGCATCAGACGCCTCACAGGTCACGCCTGGCAGCAGCGTCGTTCTGACGGTGCTGCCGGGGAGCCCTGAGCTCCAGGAGCTCGTGCTCGGATCGGATCGGCTGTTGTCGGCCATGGAAGACGGTGTGGTCTGGGTCGACCTGACGAGCGCTTCGTTCGAGTTGGGTCAGGAGTGTGCGCACCGAGCGCGAATGCAGGGCGTTGCCTACCTTGATTCGCCTGTCGGGGGCGGGGTACCAGCCATGCGGGAGGGCACGGTGACACTGTATGTGGGCGGCGACGTCGACGTGTTGGAGAGGACCACTCCCGTTCTGCGGTCGTTCGCGAAGACCATTCACCATGTCGGGGACCACGGCATGGGTTACTTGACCAAGCTGCTGATCAATCTCCTGTGGTTTGGCCATGCGACGCTGACCACCGAGGCGCTGCTGTTGGCCCAACGGCATGGACAGGCGCCGCATCGGATGCGTGAAGTTCTGCTGGGCAGCGCGGGCGACAGTGCTTTTGTCACGCATCACCTTCCTGCCTTGCTGGACGGTAACTATCTGAACGACTTCGGGCTGGACCGGTGTGTCGAGGAACTGGAGTCCATCGAACACAGTGCCGACCGTGCGGGCACGCCCCATCCACTGACATCGGTCGTCGCTGACCTGCACCGCTTGGCGTTGCAGCACTATGGCGCCGTCGACGGTGAACTGATGGCCTCCGCATGGCTGGAGGAGCAAGCAGGCGCACGATTGCACAGCGAAGAGAGCTGATTGCGATCAATGGGGCGACAAGAACAGAGTCTGCTGTGGACTCATCGCGACGCCGCAGTGTCCCGGGTCGGCCTTGCTTCAAGGTCATGATGAGCGTCCGTGGTGTGCTTGATCGTTCGCAACGGCGACAACATCAGCCATACGCCGGAAACCGAGAGGCCGCACGCTGCGACCCAAAGCGTGCCGCGAACACCGATCAGCTCGCCGAGTGTGCCACCGGCAAGCGCTCCGAATGGAAACACACCCCACATGACGAACCGCATGCTGGCGTTCATCCGGCCGAGTAGCCGATCCGGGCAGACCGATTGGCGAAAGCTCACCTGTGCGACATTCTGCACGATCATGAGGTAGTTCACGCCAACAATTCCCACGACTACCAGCCAGATGCGCCACCCGGGCTGGGCCAGTGGGATCAGCAGTTCGAACGGCGCGAGAAGCACGATCGGGACCCACATCGCCTTGGCGTGGCCGATCCTGCGGTACCACCGGCCGGAAGTAGCCGCACCGATCCCACCACCGATCCCACCGGCGGCGAGCACCAGACCGACCTGGCTACTGGACAGGCCGAGATCCCTGGTCAGGAACAGCACCATCGAAGCGGTCTCCATCATCTGGAAGAACCCCACTGTGCCGCCGGTCAGTGCGATCGCCCGGATGATCGGGTTGCCGTACACGAACCGCAGACCCTCGCCGATCTCGGCGCGTAGCCGGTGTGCGGGCACGCTGGCGGATTTCGGCTCCGGCCTTGTGATCCGCAACAGCGAGAGTGCCGAAGCCGCATAACCAAGTCCCAGCACCGAAATCGCGGTAGCCGCACCAACCAACTGTGTGAGCACGCCGCCCAGTGCTGGGCCGGTAACCTGCGCGGCTGACTGGCTGGTCTGCAGCTTGGCGTTGCCTTCCAGCAGTTGCTCGCGACCGACCAACGTCGGCAGGTACGACTGATATGACACATCGAAGAAGACAGCGCAGACACCGGCGACCAGAGCAACGACGATCATCTGGGACAATGTCAGCAGGCCGGTCCACCAGGCCATGGGGATGCTGAGCAGCAGCACCGTCCGTACCACGTTGGCTCCCACCATCAACGGGCGCCGACGCATCCGGTCGACCCACGCTCCAGCCGGCAGGCCGATCAGCAGGAACGCGGCCGTTTCCGCGGCGGTCAGCAGGCCCATCTCGAATGGCGTGGCCATCAGCGCGGTCGCGGCCAGCAGTGGCATCACCGTTTGCGCGACGAACGTGCTGAACTGGCTGACGGTGTCGCTCGCCCACAGCAAGCGGAAATCGCGGTGGCGCAACAGAGACATTCCGCTACCAGGCGATCGGTAGGCTGTGCACGCCCTGGATCGCCGCGCCGCCACGCAACTCCAACTCGGCCGTCGGCACAGCCAGCCGCAGTGCCGGGATCCGTTCGAACAACGCCGACAAAGCCACATCCAGCTCTACCCTGGCCAGATTCTGACCAATGCACTGATGGATGCCGTAGCCGAACGCGACATGGTTCCGGCCCGTCCGGCCGACATCAAACGTGTCCGGATCAGTGAACACGTCGGGATCCCGGCTCGCCAGCGAGGTGGAGACCAGCACGCCATCGCCCGCGCGGATCAGCACGCCACCGATCTCGATGTCCTCAAGCGCAATTCTCAGTACTCCACCGTCAAGCACAGCAACGAAACGCAAAACCTCTTCGACGACATTCTGGCCGGCCCGAAGGGCAGCCAACTGCTGCGGGTGCTCCAACAAGGCGATGACCGCGAGCCCCATCGTGGATGCGGTAGTCTCCTGCCCGGCGAAAAGCAGGGTGCGGCAGTCGATGGCGATCTCTGCCGGGGTGAGTTCGCCCGCACTGGCCAGCCTCGCGATCAGCCCATCCATCGGCGGGTCGACGGCCAGCGTGGTCAGGTACTCGTTGAGGTCATTGGTCGCCCGCTGGATCTCGGCGAGCGAACTGTCCCTGACGAACACGTCGGCAGCGGCCTGGAAGAACTCGCGGTCCCGGTAGGGGACCCCGAGGATCCCGCAGATCACCGTGGTCGGCACCACCACGGCGAAGTCCGCGATCAGGTCCGCAGGCGACCCCTTGGCCAGCACCTTGTCCAGCGTCTCGTGCGCGATGCTCTCGATCTGCGGGCGCAGTTCGTTGACTCGCTTGACAGCGAACTCCGCAATGAACATCCGACGGTGCCGGGCGTGCTCATCGCCGTCCATGGTGAGAAACGACGGTGTCGTGCTGCGGCCGATCTCCAGTCTCGGCGCGGTAATCGGAAAGCCCGCGCGCCTGCGGTCGGCCGAAAGGCGCTTGTCGATCAACAGCGCCCGGGCGGCAGCATGCTTGGCGACCACCCATGCCTTCTGGCCGTTGTACAGAGTCACTTGGTGTGGCGCGTCGCCCGCACGCAACGGGTCGTAGGCCTTCGGCGGGTGGTACGGGCAGGTCCGGTCCTGCGGATACGGTATGGCCTGGCTCATCGGTTCCTCATTCAGACCCGCGAATGGACGCGCTCGGCGAGCTCATCACCGGACGGCATCGATGCCAACTCCAGCACGCGGGCCCGCTGCAGGCTTTTAACCAGAACGTCCGCGCTGTCTGTCCCTATGCGTTGCCGCAGTTCAGCGAGGGTGAATCGGCCGCCATCCAAGTAGGGGCGCAGAATGGCAGCCAATGACCGGCCAAGGCGGAACGTACGCTGGGTTTTGATGTGTGTGCAGGCGAGATCACCATTCAACACACGGATGTCCATGTTCTTGATCGCGATCCGCAGCACGCTCGTACTGTCTGGCAGGTGCTCGTCGAACGCACTGGTCGAGCGACTGTTGACCTCGGCGGCGAACTCGCGAAACCGCCGAAAGACCTCGGCCCGCTCGTTATCGGTCATCGCCGGGTCGCTGATGGCCACATGGTTCAGGCCGTACTGGAAGATTCCCTTCTCATCCATGCCGTTCTGTACCTGAAGGCCGAACTGGTCGGGTGCTCGTCCCACACCAGACGACTTGGTCACTTCGAACGGGAACACGGCGATGCGCTCGATGCCGTCGGAGAGAGCCTGGACGTCCTCCAACGACCGCATGGCTTCGTCGTATGTGGTGGACGGCAGGTTGGGGATCAGGTTCACGTTCAGCCTGATTCCCGCTTGTTTTGCCTCCTTGAGGAATCGGATGTTCTCCTCCCTGTCTGCTGATTTATGGACCAGTTTCAGTACCCGAGTGGTCATTGTCTCCATACCGATGACCAGGTGGTCACATCCGGAGCGGACCATGAGTTCGAGCAGCTCACTGTCAAACCTGCGGTCGACCATGACAAAGGAGTGCCATGCGATATCCATGCCACGATCGACGATGAGCTGACAGGCTCGGCGCGCAAAGGCGGGCGGCAGGGATTCCGTGATGAATGCGAAGCGCCGCGCGTTGTTGACGGCGATGTGGTGAGCGATCTCGTCGACGAATCCCACGACGTGCCGTCCCCGGAAAGCCGGACTTCCGTCGAAGAGCTCAACGAAGTCGCAGTAATCGCATTTGCCCCAGTAACATCCGCGTGCCTGCGAGATAGGCACCAGCGGATCGACCAGTCTGCCGAGAATGTTTTCCGGGTAGATCGGTGGCGGCAGAACGTTCAGATTCGGTCCGACTCCCGGCGGAGTGTGCTTGACCTTCGCACCGACATGGGAGCTGACGCCGGCTGACGTGCCTGGCTGCCAGTGCTCGTCGAGCACTTGGCGGCTCAGCTCCAGAAGTGGGAACTCACCGTCGAATCGAACCACACAATCGACTGCGGGGTTGCTGGACAACAAATGCTCGATGTCCTCCGGCTCCATCAGACTTATCGTCGGACCGCCAAGGACGATACGAACATCCGGCTGGATCTTTTTCAGCAGTTCGGCGAGTATGAGTGCCGGGATCAACTCGGGACCCATCGGCACGCTGATGCCGACCAGTCGAGTACCGTCAGGCCATCGCCCAGCCAGGTCGACCCGGTCGTAGAACGTTCGATACACCTCCGCGATCGGCGCCGTGTCCACATTCTCAATCGCCTCGCGATCGGGGTCGATCAGGAACGGGCGGGCCAGTCCGACGAGTGCGGCGTTGTTCTGAGAATGCTTGGAGTTGAAATAGTGCCGACCCTGTTCGTCGAAAAGATCCGCACGGTACCGCAGCGCCCACCGTGCACACGCCGCCGGGTGTGAATCAGCTGAGACTCCCTCGAATTCACCACCCGCCAACTTTGTCAGCAGTTGCGGCTCGAGCAGGAACAGGGCGAAATCCTCATTGAGGTCGTCCTGTGCGGTTGCTACGCCGTTCTGTTCCAAGAAGGAGCTCAAGACCGCGGTAGATGGATAGGGATTGCCGAAGTTGGTCTCGATGAGTGGCGGTAGCAGCAGCCAAACGCTCGCCTCTCGCGATGTGGTCATCGTGTCCTCGCTTTGTCATCGCTTGTGTCAACGGCCGAGAGCATGGTGAATTGGCCACTGAGCCGTTTCACCTTGTCGTAAAGGTAAAATGGTCGTGCCGCCGCAACGAAACTTTCAGCTGATGAGTAGCCACGTTGGAGTGCGATATCGGAAAGGCCACACCCCTGACCAAGACGACTCATAAACCAGTCGGTAATATTTTGTTCCGCAAGATACGCCAGACTGACATCGGGTCGCGCACGCTGGACCGCCTTGTTGAAAACCAGCACGTCTCGAACCCCTGACCGAGCTCGCTCGAAAGCAGGGGTTGACCGCAGCGCATCAAGAAAGGGGTTGTCGAAAAGGAGGGCCTGTTCGGTAAAGCCAGCCCGCACCATGACCCTGCTCGCCTGTTCGGTCTTCGGAAGACGCCGTTCATCGTTGGTGAGCCAGCGTTCGAAGCCCGTCAGATCCTGACCATCCCAGCAGGCAAGTGGCTTACGTCGTAGCTGCTCTGACCCGACCCGTTGATGGAATGCCGGATAGTCGGAGGCGAGCACACGACAGTAGTCGAGCACCAGGGCATCTGCGATGGGCCCGGCCTCTTCGTCGTCGGATCCCTCAGTTTCCGCCAACCAGATCTTGAGGTGCCGAGTTCGATTGATGGTCACGGCCTGCCGACTGTGCGTTGGTTGTCGACTTATCGCTTCGAGTAGCGTCAGCGCATCGTCCGTCTTCTGGTTTTCCTGGTTCGTCAGCAGTAGCCGAATGTGCGCGCGTTGGTCACGATCGTCGCACTGCTTGTCGACATGCGCGAGGATCGCCTCCAGCGTTCGATCAGCGAAAGGTACTTCTTTGAGGGACGATATGATGTTGTCCGCTCGAGTGCGCGAAATCATCGCTGTGGTAACGGCCTGCTCGAGTTTGTACCGCACGTTGACAAGCGCCTCTGTGAGCGGTGCGTATTCCTCAGCTGAGGTGGCATGCAGAACAGCGACCTCGTCGTCGGCAACCAGTACACCCGACCGGTAGTCCTCGAAGATCCTGCCGTGTCCCACCATGCCGAAGGCCGCGAGTTCCGCTCCGCGCAATGCGCCCATGCTGGCCGCACCATGCACGGCCACACCGGACTCCAGCAGATGAAGAATCTCTTTGTGCCGCACTGCGGGGCGGGTCCGGAAATAGCCATCAACAATGCCGACCACGTCGCCGGCACGCAGCCTCAGGGTGAGCAGGTCACCAGCGGCGACGGGCGGCCTGATCTGGAATCGTCGCGCGTAACGAGATCGGAGGTCGGGCCGCACGGATGGTCCGAGGAAGACGATGGTCTGGTTCATGCCCCGTCCTTTATCTGCAGGCCAGGTGCCACCACCCGGACGACCGGTATCCCGATCTCGGGTCTCGACAGGTCGACAACCAGAGGCGAATGTCCGGTCTTGTGACGCACCAACGAGTTCAGCACCCGCACGTCCTCGGCGAACGACGACGTGGCCAAGGATTCGACATCAGTGAACAGCCGGGTTGGCGCCGGCCGGTTGAGCAGCGGATCACTCAACTTGCGGCGGGTCCCCAGCCACGCGTAGATCGAGTGGGCAATGTCGTCCCTGGCACCGGCGATCAGCGTCAGCCTGGACTGTGCGGCCTCGGTAAGCGCGCGGCTGAGTGCCACCTCCGCATCAAGGTGACAGCCTGCGCCGGCGAAGACGTGCGGAAGCGTTCGCGACCAGACAGCTGCCTCGAAACAGGGAAGCCCGACCAGGTCGCTCAGATCTCGTACGACCACGCTGGTGTCGGAGCGCTCGAATCGCTCAACGAGACTCGCACAACCTTCGTCCAGCCCGGTGAGGTGAAGCCGGCGGCCCCGCCAGTCGTGCCCCGCACGTGCCAGCGCATCCCGTTCCAGCAACTCGCACAACGCGTGCACAACTGCTTCTTCCCAGGTGTTTCCACTGGCAAGACCGTTGGAACTGACGTAGAACAAAGGGAAGACCCAGCGAGTCTGATCAGTGGAGTCCAAGCCAACGCACAGCCGCGGGAGCCAGGTCGCGTCGCCGCCAAGCGCAGATGTGGCTCGCACCCACGACAGCCGCAGCCCAGGTGGTGGTGTGCTGCTTTTTCGTAGCGCCAGATCGGAAACGCGGTAGGACAAGTTGTCCTCCATCTCCCAGATGGAGGCATAGACCTCGTCGAACTCCGCTTCCTCCGCGTGCCACAGCTCGATGCTCTCCATCGCCGCGGAGACCATGGCGAGTTCGAGGGTGACGCCCTTGCCCTGAGAGACTGACAATGTCCGGGAGTTCGGACGCACCGCCTGACACACTGGAATGCCAATGTCGTCGAGGCCGGTCACATCGGCGACCCTGGTTATTCCCAGTGCATCGAAGTGTTTTTCGATCTTACGCATGGTCACATCCGGTGGACAGGACCGATGGGTACCGAACGTGATCGTCTTCTGACTGGCGAATGCGCTTGCGCTCATGGCGGCTTCCTTTTCAGGGGCAGGTGCGCCCGGAACCGGATAAGCTTCCGGACGCACCCTGCCATTTCGCCTGACTCAGTCGTGCAGCGTGAACGTGCCCTCGGGCTCCGCGGCCATCTCGGCCGTGTCGAGGTCACTCGCGAGCAGGCGCAGATCCTGCTGAATCTGGTCCATTGTTCCTCCTTGATACGAGAGGGTATTGAGACAGATTTACTCGACACCAAGTATGTGCACATACCGGGTAGGTCGAGATGCGTAAATCCGCCTGCCATTGACCGCCACCCTGTGCACACAAAGAAGCCGGATAGACGGCGGACAAAATATAACGATCGTGACTTTATCGGTCTCGAAAGGAGGCGGTCAACCGGCCAACCCGGGAAGAATTCGGGAGAAAGGCCCGCGCCGTATAGGAGCGTACCCCCTTGCATGCGTACCAGCTTGACTGTCATAATCTGGCCCCTGTCACTCGCTGATCATGTCCATAATGGAGCCCAGGCGCGAACCGGGTGCAGAGCATGAATTGAGGGGAAGACCGCGGCTTCATGACTACGTCCCGTCAAGCCGGGCGGCTGAACGCCGCCAGGTACCCGTCATCGACCATGGGGGCGGAGACGATTTCGGGTACCGGCGCGAGCAACTCCGCCAGAAAGTCGATCTTCTCCCGTTCGGCCGACAGCGGGCGGTGAACTGCCCCCAGCCGGTGGACGGCGAAATCGGCTACCAGATCGTCCATGATCGGCTGCGGCACCTGTGGGTCGGAGTCGTGCTCACTCATGATGAGGCCGAGCATGCGTGCGTGAACGAGCGTGACCGCCTCATCGTGGGTGAACGAGCCGTCCGGCCGCCCCCGCCACAGCTCGCCCAGATCCTGCTCGACCCGCTCAGCCAGTGTCCGGGCAGGACGTGCGAACGCGGGTGAACGCGCAGCATTGCGTGCCACTTGATAGGCCATCACGGAGTTGTCGCCCGCGAAGGTCACGTTGACCTCGAAGTCGGTCCGCAGGGTAACGATCTGGTTGTGGCTGTGGAATCCTTGCGACCCACACATTTCACGGCATGCAGCCAGGACGTCCAGGACCAGCCAGGAAGCGCGAGGCAGCGCAGCAGGACCGGGTACTGCCGGTCGCGGAACAGTGGTTCGTTCAGAAGAACCTTTCGGACCGGCGACCGGCGGATCTCCGCGGTGTCCGGCGAACCGCCACGTGAGGTGGGCCGCGAGTTCGGCGGCCCGTGCTCCGGCGCTGAGCGGGAAAACCCGCTCCTGGACGAAGGTCTCGATGGACCTCACGAAGCGGGCGTTGGCGTCAGGGAGGGTGCTGGAGAAACGCCCGTCCGCGTCGATCCGCGAGTACCGCGCCATCAGCGCTTCGCGCGGGAGCCGGACCCCGGTGAAGCGGGCGCCACCGACCTGGTGGGCTTGGATGCCGCCTTTCGGGTCGGACGAAAGAATCGTGATGCCCGGAAGCGGTGGCTCGTTCTCCTTGGCGCGCAGCGGTACCCGGAACCAGTGGTGGCCTTGCTCCTGGCCGTCGACGACGAGGCGGGCCAGGACCATACCGACGGTTGCGGCGTGCTTGATGTTGCCGATCCAGAACTTGCAGGCGGCATTGGTGGCGGGCGACCTGCTCGGGGTCGCCGTGGTTGAACAGCGCACTCCCCGCAATGAGATGGTCCGTGATGGACGATGCCCGGTCCGGCAGGACCATCATTGATCAAGCCACTCCCCAGACGACAGGGAGTGCAGGCCTGCTCCGAACGGGCAATGTTCCCGACTGTCTCGGGCCGGGGGAGGAGCGTCCAATGTGGACATGTCCCGAAATCGCGGTGTCCCAACCGGCCTTGCGGATCAGTACTTCCCGTCCACTGCGGTGAGCAGCACCCCACTCGGTTCAGATGCTCCGGGACGGCAGTTCTTCGCCTGTCGGCCTTTGTTGAGAGAGTTCTAAGGGCTGTTCTCCTACGGTGCGCTGGTCAGATCGCCAGGACGAGGGATGTGTGATGGACGCTGAGAAGAACACGGGCCGTCGAGTCGCGCTGGGTGCGCTCGCCGCGGCAGGTGCCACGCTCGCCGGGGCGGTCACGACCAGCCGAACCGCCGAGGCCGACTCGACGGCCGCCGGTGGCCGGAAAGTCCGGGAGACCTTCAAGGTGGTGGACAAGCGAGGGCAGCAGCGTTTTCTGCTCAGTGCCACCAAGCCACCCCTCATCATCGACGGAACGACGATCCCGGCGGATCGCCGATCAGGGCCGGAAAACGGGAGTTACTTCATTTTCAATGACGAGAACGGCGATGAGAAAGGAGGCCTGTTGGTCTCGCCGACCGGTGGGCACATCGCCTTCGACTACCCGCATGCGGTCGACGGGATCCGGCTCACCTTGAAGGCGGAGAACGGCAAGGGAGGAGCGGGTCTGGAGATCAAGGGAGTGCCCGATCCCAGTGGTGGCAGCCAGGCCAAAGCGGTCCCGCGGGCCGCGCTCGGCGCGCACACCGCCTTCGGTGCTCAGCTGATGATCGCCGACTCTCAAGGACGGCCCCGTATCGTGCTCCAGGTCGATGAGCACGACCAGCCGACGATCAAGGTACTCGACGAACAGGGCGCCGTCGTCAAGCAACTGTTCTGACCGACGACACCGATGAGGCCGCTCCGTGCCGCCTACTGTGGGACGACCACCCGATGCGGCCGATACTTACTCGATCACCCCAAGGTTTGGGTAACGCTTCTGAAGTCTGTGGAGGCGGTTGACGAGCTGTCCGCGAGGTGGGCCTGCCACCAGCGCTGGAGGGTCTGGATGATCTCCTGGCCGATGCGGTCGAGGAACTCGGCCGCATCGGCCAGCCGGGCACCGGCCGGGGTGTCGGAGCCGAGGAGCGTGGCGGTGCGGCGGGCGCCCGCGGCCAGCGCGGTGTTGCGCTGGGCGGTGGCCATCAGCGACCGGTACCACAAGTCGCCGCCCACGATGTACCGTTCCCGTCGGCCCGCAGTGTCATGCTCGCGTCGGATGAGTTCCTGCGTTTCCAGGTAGCTGACGGCTTTGGAGACTGAAGCCGGGCTGACCTGCAGCCGCTGCACCAGTTCGGCGGCGGTGAGGCTGCCGGTATCGGTGGCGTACAGGCAGGCGAACACGCTGGCCGCCATCTGGGGCAGACCGGTCTGCGTCAGCACGGCCGTGAGCTCCGCGAAGGCGTCCGCGACTGCCTCCGGGGTGCGCCCGTACGGGTCTGCGGCCATCGGAGACGGGACACCCTTTGGCCGACGCGCACGCCGTACGGAGGCCCGCTGTGCGTCCCCGGCCCGGTAGCCGGTGGGCCCGCCGTTGCGGGCCACCTCGCGGGTAACCGTCGATGTGGGCCGGCCCAGACTGCGGGCGATGTCGGCGTACCCGCGTCCCGCGGCCAGCCCCGTGGCGATGCACTGCCGGTCCTGTGGGGTCAGCCTGCCTCGGGGCATCGACGCTCAATCTCCTGCGACTCGCGGTGTCCAACTGTCGACAGTATTCCCGACAACACGACCATCGCAACACCGCCTCGACAACGGAGTTGCGTTCATCGACAGCGCTAACGCAAGAATTGCGTCCTTCTGAGCAGCTCATACGCGTCACCGGCAGTGTTCCGCGCGTTGACGAGATTGTAAACGCTACGTAGCTTTCGCACGACGTGAAGAGCAGGTCACCCTCGCGAACAGGACGACACCCGACATGACGACCGAACCTGTCCCCACCGGCTCCGGCCGCATGCCGAGGTCCGCCGATCCGGACACGTCGGCGGCCACCGGCGGCCGCTCGCTGGCTCCGGACCTCGCGCGCGGCCTGATGCTGTTGCTCATCGCGCTGGCGCACGTACCGGGGTTCCTGAGCTCCTGGCAGTCCGGGATGCCGTTGCTCGACGACGTCGTCCTGTTCGTCAAGTCGCTGATCGCCGACAACCAGGCCCGCGCCATGTTCGTGTTTCTGTTCGGCTACGGCATGGGTCAGCTCGCCTACCGGCATCATGCCCGTGGCGGCGACTGGGCGGGCCTACGCACCCTGCTGCGGCGCCGCAGCCTCTGGCTCATCATCATCGGGTTCGCCCACACCATCCTGCTCGTGCCCATCGACATCGTCGCCATCTACGGCCTCGCCCTGCTGCTGTTCACCCCGCTGGTGCGCGCCCGGGACAAGACGCTCGGCTGGACCGCCGCCCTGACCGTGGCGCCCGCGACGCTGCTGCTGGCCTGGCAGAGCGTGACCGCGCAACTCGGCGCGCAGGCAGGCACGCCGGTCACCTTCGCGCAGATCATGGAGCCCACCTACGGCGCGCACCTGCTCGCCAACGCGACCAAGCCGGCGCAGGCGGTGATCGGCATCGTCATGGTGCTGCCCGGAATGCTGCTGGGAATCTGGGCTGCCCGCCGACGGCTCCTGGACCGCCCGGCCGAGCACCGGGCGCTGCTGCGCCGCGCCGCCTTCGGCCTGCTCACCTTGGCACTGATCGGCAGGCTGCCCGCCGCTCTGTTGGCCGCCGGGGTGTGGGACAGCACCGCCGTCGGTGTGCAGTGGATGGTCGCCGTCGCGCACGACCTGACCGGATATGCCGGTGGCATCGGCCTGGCCGCCGCCGTTGGCCTGGCAAGCGCTCGGATCGGGGACAGGCACGGACGGCTCAGCACTGCTCTGGCCGCGCTGGGCCAACGGTCACTGACGTTCTACTTGTTCCAGTCCGCTGTGTGGCTGGCGCTGTTCTACCCGTTCACCCTGAACCTACGCGACCAGGTGAGTTTGGCCGGTAGCTATGGCATCGCCGCGGTGGTCTTCGCCGTCTCGGTGCTGCTCGCCGAATGGATGCGCCGCACCGGGCAGCGCGGACCGATGGAGCTACTGCTGCGCCGGATGTCCTACCCGCGGCGGTGACATGTACGGCTGCTGAAGGGGCAATATTTGCGGTAGCCTGCCGGTTGATCTTTTGTAGGCGGCCAATTGGGTAAACTTCTGCGGTATCCCCCGCTCAACTTTGGCGGTATTTCCAGCGCCATCCCTTGCGCTGGAAACCATAGTGCGCATCCTCTTTTCGTCTCTCGTGCTTTGATGTACTCGGCAGGCATCGGGTAACAGGATGGGCGTCGACGACGATCCTGCTGGTGATCGGTTTGTGAAGCTCTGCCGCCGAGGGGTCGTACGTGTCTCACTGGGGATGTGACGGGCGCGGCTACCGTTCGGTGCGGCTGGAAGAGATGGTGGCGGACTCGAATTCCGCATATCTGCGACTTGTGCGGTGCCGGATGGACTGGTCATGTCGATTACTCATGTTCGGGGGAACAGATCATGGACTTCAGGATGCTCGGTTCATTGGAGGTCGGTCAGGCGGGGAAACAGGTAGAACTACGCGGGCGCCGTCAGCGGAGCCTGCTGGCGGGCTTGTTGTTGCGAGCGAATCTCACGTCCAGCGTCACCTACATCACCGACGCGGTCTGGGAGAACCCACCGAGTGCCCCGGATTCCAACATTCGCACTTACGTCACAGGCCTGCGCAGGCAGCTGCGTGAACCGGGCGAGCCGTCCCCGCGGTTGCAGACTCGGACGGGTGGCTACCTGCTGGTGGTTCACGACGGCGAACTTGACGTCGCTGTCTTCGAGCAGTTGGCCGACCGAGCGGGCGCGGCCATGGCAAATGGCGACTACGCCAGGGCCGCTGACGACTTGCGGAAAGCGCTGGACCTGTGGCGTGGTGAGCCGTTGGAGGGCCTGAATCCCACTCCGTTGCTGCACGCGGAAGTCCTACGGCTGCAGGAGAGGCGGCTGACTGTCCTCGAACAGCACGCCAGAGCCCAGATCGAGCTGAACGGGCACAAGCCGCTGGTTGGCGAGCTACGGCAGTTGGTCGCGCGCCATCCGCTGCGTGAGGAACTGTGGGCGCTGCTGATGCTGGCGCAGAGCAGATCCGGCCGCCAGGCCGATGCGTTGGCTGCCTTCAACGAAGCCCGAGAGCACCTGGTGCGGGAGCTGGGCATCGAACCAGGACCGCAACTGCGGCAACTGCGGGAGCAGATTCGGCGAGGCGATGAGACGGTGCTTTCGTCGGCGCCATCGGCCGTGGCACTACAGCCGCGCGCCGACGACGCGCGCCGCCAGCTGCCGATGGACATCGCCGAGTTCACCGGCCGAGAGCCCGAGCTTCGGGCGCTGCATCGCCTCGTGGACAAGGTCGACGCTGACAAACCGGCCAGCACAGCGGTGGTGATCTCCACCATCGAAGGGATGGCGGGAGTGGGCAAGACCAGACTCGCCGTCCGAGCGGCTCACCAGCTTGTCGGCGCGGGAAGGTTCGCCGAGATCCAGTTCTGGACGGATCTGCGTGGCTTCTCTGCCGACGAGCCACCGGCCGACCCGGCCGGTGTCCTGGAATCGTTGCTACGCGCACTGGGCGTTCACGGTGACGAGATCCCGCAAGGCCTGGACGAACGCGCCGCGCTCTACCGGACGAAGCTGTCCGGCCGTGAGGCCTTGGTGCTGCTGGACAACGCCGTGGATGCCGACCAGGTCCGGCCACTGCTGCCCGGCAGCCCGACCTGCCTGGTGTTGATCACGAGTCGGCATCGCCTCGCAGGTCTGGACGGCGCGCAGCCACTGTCGCTGGACGTGTTCTCCACCGAGGAAGGGGTCGCCCTGGTTGCCCGGATCATCGGTGCGCAACGCGTCGCGGCGGAACCAGCGGCGGCGAGGCGGGTGGTCGAACTGTGCGGGCACTTGCCGATCGCGATCACCCTGGCGGCCCGCCGACTGCAAGCCCGTCCACGATGGACGTTGGTCGATCTCGTCGGCAGGCTCGATGCGACGGACCAACGGCTGAACCAACTCTCCGACGGCAGCAGAGCGGTCCGGGCCGCGTTCGACCTGTCCTATCAAGTGATGCCGGTCGAGCGGCAGCGGATGTTCCGCCTGCTGGGTCTGCATCCCGGCCAGGACTTCGCCGCCCACTCGGCGGCGGCGCTGTTCGAGACAACACCGGCCCATGCGGAAGCGCTCCTGGAGGATTTGCTGGACGAACACCTCATCGAGCAACAGGTCCCAGGCAGGTATGGATTGCACGATCTGCTTCGGAACTACGCCCACGACTGCGTGCGGCAAGAGGACGACCAGTGTGTGCGGCACGCGGCGACGGAACGTGTGCTCGGCTGGTACCTGCACACCGCCGCCATCGCCGGTCGCCTTCTCCAGCCGCGCAGGGAGCGCGTCACCCCGGACTCGTCCTGCGCGCCTGCCCACACGATGCGGATGTCCAGTCGCATCGAGGCGTTGCGATGGTTCGAGACCGAACGTGGCAACCTGGTCGCAACTGTGCATATGGCCTCAGAACACGGCTTCGACCGAATTGCCTGGCAACTGCCCTTGGTGCTGCTGGACTTCTTCTATCTCCGCAAGTACTGGCAGGACTGGATAGCGACGCACCGGATCGCGCTCGCGGCAGCCACTCGTCTCGGCGACCAGGCGGCGCAGGCCAAGGTACTGAACGGTCTCGGTGTCGCATACAGCGACCTGGGTGACTATTCGGAGTCCATCGAATGCCACCTACAGGCCTTGGAGATCGAACGCGCGGCGGGTGATCTGGTCAGCCAGGCCTGGAACCTCAACAACATGGGAGTGGGCTTCACCGAGCTCCTGCGTCTGGACGAAGCGGCGGATCATCTCCGGGAGTCCGTCGCACTGCACCGGACGACGGGCGACCAGTACGGTGAAGGAGTGGCCTTGACCAACCTGGCAGACGCCTGCCGCGTGGCGAAACGCCTGACCGAGGCGACCCGCTTCCTGCGTGAAGCCCTTGGTGTGCAACAAGCACAAGGAGACAACGCGGGCCAGCATTTCACCCTGTGCAGCATGGGCGACGTCGCCTATGACAGCGGGCAACACGAGCTGGCGATCCAGTACTACGAAAAGGCGATAGCGTTCAGCAGAGCGATCGGCGACCAATGGTCGGTGGCCCACGTGCTGACTCGTCTGGTCCGCCCTTGGCACACCGAGGGAAGGGCGGAACTGGTCCGGGAACGAGCGCCGGAGGCCCTGCGAATCCTGGAGGAACTGGGGGCGACCAAGGCTGGGAAGTTCCGCGGCTGGCTGCGGGAGCACGGCTGCGAGCCCGCGGAGGGGCGGCAGTAGATACAAGGCGGGCTGTCCCACGCCGCGGCGTGGGACAGCCCTTGATCGCGACGCTGTGAGGTCAGCTCGCGATCCGTCCGATGCTGTTCGTTCCCGGATCGGTGAACCACACCTTCTGGTCCGGCCCGGTGGTGACCCCGGCCGGGGTGGACTCGGGATTGTCCATTGTGAACTCGGTGACCTGCCCGGCCGGGGTGATCCTGGCAACCTTGCCCACCCCGGACTCGGCCAGCGTCTCGGTGAACCACACGTTCCCGTCCGGCCCGGCCGTCAGAGCGTTGACCACCGCGTCCGCAGCAGGCAGGGGGAAGTCCACAACCTGACCAGCCGGAGTGATCCTGCCGATCTTCTCACCGTCGGTCTCCGTGGCTCCCTCGCTGAACCACAGGTTGCCGTCCGGACCGGCAGTGATCGAGGCCGGGCTTGCGTCCGCGGCAGGCAGCGCGTACTCGGTGACCTGCCCGGCCGGTGTGATCCTGGCGATCTTGCCCGCCCCGGACTCGGCCAGCGTCTCGGTGAACCACACGTTCCCGTCCGGCCCGGCCGTCAGAGCGTTGACAATCGCGTCCGGAGCCGCCAGCGGGAACTCCGTGACCTGCCCGGCCGGAGTGATCTTGGCCAGCCGCTCCGCTCCCGATTCGGCCAGGCGTTCGCTGAACCAGACGTTGCCATCCGGCCCCGCGGTGATCCCGGTGACGACGGCGTCCGCCGAGGCGGCCGGATACTCGGTGACCTGTCCGGCCGGAGTGATCTTGGCGATCTTGGCGACGCCTTCCTCCTCCGGGTTCTCGATGAACCAGATGTTGCCGTCCGCGGCCGCGGCCAGCCCACCGACCACCACCGCCGTGGAGGGCAACGTGTACTCGGTGACCTGCCCGGCCGGAGTGATCTTGCCGATCTTGCCGATCCCCGGCTCGGTGAACCAGATGTTGCCGTCGCGCCCGGTGACGATCTCCGCCGGATCGGCTTCCGCCGTGGGCAGCGGGAATGTCTGGGCGGCGGGGGCGTCTGCCGATGCCGCCGAGCAGGCCACGCTCGCCGCCGCGGCCACCGCCAGGATGGCTGATGCGGCCAACTGTTTGATCACAGCTCTCTCCTTAAGCCTTCGGCTTGAAGTAGGTGATGTCGAAGTGGTTCTTCTTGCTCTCGAGGCAGTAGACGTTTCCGGCAGGTGACTTCCAGCGCGCGTATCCGCCGCCGCAGGTGCCGGACCGCTTGAACTTCTTCTTGACGTACTTGGTGACGCAGGTGCTGTCGTCGATGTCCACCTTGTAGCCGTTCCAGTGGCTGTACTTCATGGTGGCGTGACCGGTCTCGGTGCCACCGGTGATCTTGATGCGGCACTTGCTCGCCTTGCGGAAAGCGATGATCCCCTGGACCGTGGTCTTGTTCACCTTCGTCAGCGACGTGCACTTCGGATTGGCGCGGTTGCTGCAGTTCCCGGACGATACAATCGTGAAACCGCCCACCTTGCGCAGCATGGTGACCGCTTGGCCGTGTGTCAGCTTGACTATGTTGGCCACTTCCACGTCGGCCGGTGCCAGGTCCTCGACAGTGACGTCCTCGACCTCCGCCGGTTCGATGCTCTCCGCGCTCGCCGGTGCGGCGGCGAACAACAGGCCGCACACCAAGGCCGAGATCCAGAGTCCGGCGGCGCGCAGCCCCTTTCTGGAGTCGTGCATGCTGGTTTCCTTTCGCTCAAAGGGATTGAAGGACCTCGTCCTGCGCGGACGCCACGACCACGGCCCGGATCTCCGGCCGCTTTCCATCCAGGTGCACGGCGAAGACGACGTTCACGGCACGACCTTCACTGCGGCCCGGATAGGTGAAGATCCGCCAGCACAGGTCCCGCCACACGTCCAGCGGCTCGGCGGCAGTCCTGACCTGCGCGCTCTGTCGCCATTGGACACTGCGACGCAGGACACGGACGGTGTCCGCCACGGGAACCCACCGGTACGCGCATGGCACATCCGAACGGCCGCGGATCCGCCTGACCACACCGTCGAGTTCGGGCGACAATGCCACAAGCACAACGATCTCCAGCAACATGACCGCCGAAAAGGGAGCCTCGAAGGCCGGGCCCCGGCCGCCCAGTGCGACGAGAGCCGCGACGGCGATCAGTGCGGTGCGCGCGAACGTCCGCACTCCGACCGGACTGCCGCTGGCATCACCGAAACAGCCACAGCCAGCCTCAGGTCGTCGGCGCCACAGGTATCCGACGACACCAGCCGCCACGATGAGCATCGCGGCCACTCCGGTGCGGACCAGAAGGTGTCCACTGAAGACCAGCGCCAGCCCGAGCGCGATCTCACTGCTGGCCAAGCCGAGGGAAGCGAGTCGCCGGTGGCGCGGCGGCAGTAGCACCACCGCGCCCGCGGCCGGGCCGCGCCCAAGGAACTTGGCAGCTCCCGCGAGCAGGAGCAACACGGCCAGCAATGGAGTCTGCGCGTCGACGAGGTCCACGGCTGTCAGACCTTGACCCAGCCGGTGAAGCATCCCGCGTTGAGACTGCCACCGATCCGGATGTAGGTGGGCCGGGTGAGATCGGCGATCCGGCCCTTGCGACTGGTGCCGCACTTGCGGCAGGTGTCACAGAACCTGCGGTTGTCCGGCCCGCAGTCGATCACCTTGACGACCAGCGACTTCTTGGTGCATTTGTTGTGCACGGTGAGTTTGCGCCCGCAGGCCAGGTACGGCACCTTCTGGCATCGGGCTGGCATGTAGTTGCAACGTTCGAGCATCGGCCAGGCCGTGTGCGCGTTGTTGCCTCGGCACGTGCTGTCGCAGCGGCACGACGCGTCGTTGAACCACGTGATCTTTCCGTTGATCTGACGCGGTTTGGCCACGTCCGGATAGGACTGGTCATCCTCGATCGCCGCCGCCAGCTGCTCGACGTGATACCCGGGTTGGGTGGCGGCGGCCGACATCGCGACCGCGACGCCGGAGTTCCTGTGCCCGATGATGTCGACGAGATAACCCGGTTCCCACCGGGAGTAACCGTCTGCCGCGAGTTCGGCGCGGGCGCTCGCGGGCACATCCAGAACCTGCGGTTGCTTGCCGTTGCCCGGGTCAACTTCCAGCACGGTGCCGGAGGTGCCTGTGATGGCACCTTTGACCCGGGTGATGTCCGCCCACAGCCGGTCACCGAGGCCGGATTCGTCCAGGCCGATCGCGATGTCCTGACCGGGACGCAGTTTGTCCAGTGTGGATTGTCCACCCAGCCACACCGATGTCCTGCTGGAAACGGGAATGCGCAGTTCCTCGCCCTGCGGTGTCACCAGGACCAGACGGTCGGCCGTGACAGACAACAGGTCGCCTTCGTAGGCGGGCGGCAGTTCAGCGAGCGGGTCAGCCGCAGCCGATGCGCCGAGTCCGCCGACCGCCACCGCGGCCCCGCCGAGCGCGGCGGCCGACAGGAACGATCTGCGCGAGACAGAGTGAGAGTCCGAAGCCATGGCAACTTCCTGGGAATGGGTTTCAGTCAGGGAACGTCCCTCCGCGCGTCCGAAGTCGCGCGCGGAGGGACGCGACGTCCTTGTCTCAGCAGCTGTTCTTGCTGGTGACCACGGTTCCGGCCTTGTGCGCCTTGCCGTCGAAGACGGGCTTGACGCCCTTGTTGCCCTTCGTGACCGTGTAGTGCAGATGCGGGTTGCCCGCGGCCTGGCCGGTGTCGCCCACGTAGCCGAGCAGCTGCCCCTTCTTGACCTTCTGGCCGTTCTTGACCTTGGGCTTGCCGGTCATGTGGAAGTAGTAGGTCTTGTAGCCGCCGCCCATGTTCATCGACACACCCCAGCCCTGACGGTCACCCTTCTTGGCGTGGATGACCTTGCCCGCTGCGGCGGACAGGATCGGCTGGCCCTTGGTCTTTCCGGTCTTGTGCCAGAAGTCACGGCTGTGCATGTTGGGCCAGTGCCCGGCGTAGGTGGTGCCCAGCCACTTCTGCTTGCACTTGAAAGGAAGGGAGAATTTCGGCGCGGCCGCGATGGCCGCGTCGTCGAGCTCCACCTCCTCCAGCGACTCGATGTCCTCGAAGTCGGCGACCTCCGCGTCGGCAGGCACAGGCGCGGCCATCGCGGTCACCCCACCGGCGAACATCGCCGTGGCGGAAAGTGCCACGGCCACACCGAGCCTCCTGCCCCACGAAGCCAGTCGAACAGTCATGCGCTCCTCCTCGTGATGTCACCCCGCCCTTGAGGGCGACGCAAGCAGGACCCTGTCAGCCGCACCGATCCGTTCCCGCACAGGCAAGGCACAGGCCGCGCACAAAAGAACCCTCGACCGAGGTCAAGGGCAGGAAAATTGATTTCGCTGAGTGAACGACACATGCGCAGCAGGTCGGCTCAACGCAGGCCCTGCCCCGGACGAGAGTTCAGGCCCGCCGCTCCGGATCTACCCTGGGTGCGCTGTGGCGGGGAGGTGGTGAGCACTTCGATTCCGGTGACCGATGAAAGCTATCGGGGTGCGCCGCCGCTGGCGAGGATGACGGTCAGACTGATGGTCGCCATGGCCGTGGCCAGTGTGGAGAGGAGCAGCGGGAGCCGGGCGTCCCGCCCGGCTCCCGCTGACGCGCGGGTCGTGAACTGGCGACGGTATTGGCGGAGCGTCACCAGTGGTCCCGCGCTGGAACAGAGAACTGTCGCGCTGACGGCTGCCGCGATCACCGGATTGGCCGCCGTGACCCGGAGCAGGATGAGCGCGAACAGCGTGAAGGCGATCCAGGTTCGCTGCCACGACAACACTGTCCGCTCGAGCTGGCGGCCGGGGTCGTTGGTCAGCGAGTCGGTCACTGGATCACCGCCGCGACGATGACCGAGCAGCCCGCGAGTCCCGCCAGGCCGATCGTGTATCCCATGACCGGTATCATTCCTGTGGACGGCAATGGTTTCTGTTGGCGCAGCGCACGTTCGACGCGCAGCCATCGGGTGAACGCCGTCAGGCCGCAGACCGCGCCGAGCATCTCGAGGAACAGTGCCAGCGTGATCCGGAGAAGCGAACCATGCCCGGGGAGCAGGACTGCCACGCCGACACCGGCGGCCATCAAACCCAGTGCGGTGCGCAACCAGGCCAGGAACGTTCGTTCGTTGGCCAGGGTGAAACGCGGATCGGGCTCGGTCCCGGTCGCGTAGAGACGACGGGGCCACCTCCGATCGTCGCCGCGGGCCATCCACACCTCCACGCCACCACCGGTCGGTTAATTTCGAGTCGAAGATTAGTGGTGGACGGGCGTGCCCGTCAATGGTGAACGGTCCACATGTGAACTACCCGGCTGATCCCGATGCCAACTCCGGCTCGAACGGGACGGGATCGAGGAAGTAGCGGTCAAGGATCAACGCGGCCGGGGCCGTGGTGGGGGAGTGCGGTTGCAGACTCGGGAGTCTGATCCTGGCTGACAGGTCGGCGTCGGTGGCGCGGCGGACAGCGGGCAGGAAGCCGTCCCATTCGGTGGCGTTGCCGGTCAGTACGACGACCTCGGGATCGACGAGATCCGCGAGGACGGTGATCGCCTCGCCGACCCAGGTGGCACGCCGTCGTAGCAGCCGTCGCACGTCGGCGTCGCCGTCGCGTGCCCGGGTGAGCAGGGCGTCGTAGTTCTCGCCAGGGCCGACAATGCCGTTGTTCCGTCCAAGTTCCAGTATGCCGAGGTTGCTGGTCAGCGCCTCGAAGCAGTTGCCGCGCCCGCAGGCGCACCGCGGGCCGCGGGCACCTGCCACCGGGAGGTGGGCGACGGTGCCAGCGCGATCGCGGGCGCCGTGGTGCAGCGCCCCTGCGATCACCATGGCCACGCCGATGGTGTTGCCCACGAAGAGGTTCAGGATGTCTTCGGCGTGGCCGCGCATGCCGTACCTGAGTTCGGCGAGGCTCGCGCCGCGAACGGCGTGGTCGTACTCGACTGGCAGGCCGAGCTTGTCGGCGATCGGCTCGCGGACGTCGACATCGTGCCAGGTGGTACCTGCTTGGGAGCGCAGGATTCCGGCGCGATGATCGACCTGGCCGCCGGTGGTGATCCCGACGCCGAGCACTCGGCGCTCGCCAAGGCCCGCTCGCAAGGCTTCGAGTTCGCCTATGGCCTGTGTCAGCACGTGCCGCCACTGTTCGGACCGGTGATCCACGGTGTGAGCTGCGATGGTGTGCGCACGCAGATCGACCGCGGCCACCATGGTCCGCTGTAGACCGATGTGGGCCGCGAGGACCGCGCGCGTCGCGGGGTGGAGGTCGAGCGGCACACGTGGGCGGCCTGTCGCTCGATCGGTGTCCTCGCCGACAGCCTCGTGGATCACTCCCGCCGAGACGAGGCTGGCGGTGAGCTTGGTGGTGGTCCCAGATGAGATGCCGGTCAGGCGCGTGAGTTCGGCGCGCGGGACCGGCCCGTGGTCCCGGATGGCGCGCAGGATGGCGCCGAGGTTGTGCCAACGCATCGCGGCCAGGTTCACCGTCTGTGGTTTGTGCTCGTCCATCGGGCACGAACCTACGCGAACACCGGAGGCTTGTCGCACTTGACGGCTCGGTCGGAGCACCTTATCTTCGACTCAAAGAAAAAGGAGTGGATGTCGGGTGACGAGTCTGCGGATCGCGGATGTGCGGTTGTCGTCGGTCACGGTCTCGCCCCGCACGACGTGGGATTTCATCGAGATCCGCACCGACGACGGCTCGGTCGGTGTCGGCGAGTGGTCGGATGCCGGGCCGGTCGAGCTCGCCCGGCCACTGGCCGAACGGTTTCGAAGCCGGTGGATCAACCAGCCTGCCGAGCCGGTCCACCACGAGGTCACGCGCCTTCTCGATGCCACCGCCCGCGACACCTCCCGGTCTGCCTCGGCCCGACGGCTGATGCTGACGGTGCTCGGCGGCTTCGACGCGGCGTTGTGCGATGTGCTCGCACGCGCCGAAGGACGATCGATGGCCGTGTCGCTCGGCGTGCCCGCCAACGCGGGCGGCATCGCGTGCTACGCGAACATCAATCGGGCCGTGACCACACGTACCGAGGCGGAGTGTCGACGGGTCGCCGCCGACGCGGTGGCCGCCGGGTTCACCGCCGTCAAGTTCGCCCCGTTCGATCTCCTGGTCGGATCACGCCGGATCACCGCGGGTCTGCGGCTGGCCGAGGCTGTGCGCGATGCGGTCGGCCCGTCGGTCGCACTGATGCTTGACCTGCACGGCAAGCTGGACGTTGCCGAGATCCTCGCGGTGGCGGGGCCGCTGCTGGATCTCCGGCCGCGGTGGCTGGAGGACGTGGCCGACCCGCACGACACCAAAGCACTGGCCACGATCCGTTCGGAGTTGGGTGTCCCGCTGGCCGGTGGTGAGTTCGCCGCCACCGAGACCGACCTCGCCCCGGCGCTCGACGCGGGACTGCTGGACGTGGTGATGCCGGACGTGAAGCATGCCGGTGGACCTCGGCGGGCATTGGAGTTGGGCCGTTCGTTCGCGGCACGGGGCGTGGAGGTGTCGCTGCACTCGCCGTCCGGACCGGTGGCTCAACGGCACAGCGCGCTCGTGTCGGCGGGTATCCCCGGGACGGAGTTGCTGGAGTATGCCTTCGGTGAGGATCCCGGACGAGCGAACCTGATCCTGCCACCGGAACCATTGGCCAACGGATGGCTGGCGCGAGACTTCACCGGCGCGGGCATCGGAGTCGACCTGGCGAGCGCACTGGTGAGGAACGGATGACGCGACACGAACCGACGGATCCCGGTGTGGCGATCGTCGTGGGAGCCGCACGGGGAATCGGCGCCGCTGTGGTGTGGGAGTTGGCGGCGCGTGGCCGCTCCATTGTGGGCGTCGACGTGCTCCCCGACGTGGTAGGCACCGTTGCCGACGCCACCAGCGACGGCACGGCGTTGGTGGGCGACGCGACGGACGACGCCGTCGTGACCGCGGCGCTGGACGCGGCGGATCAGCTGCCCGGTCGGCTGGACTGCTTGGTGTATCTGGCTTTCCGGCAAGAGAACGTGCCGTTGACGCAAATGTCCGATGAGGACTGGGACCGTGCGCACGCGGTGACTGTGCGGGCGGCTTGGCGGTGGTCGACCGCGTTCGCGAGTAGGATCTCCGGCCCCGGGTCGATCGTGCTGGTCGCCTCGGTGCATGCCTTCCGGGCGTTTCCCGGATTCGCCGCGTACGGCGCGACGAAGGCGGCGCAGGTGTCGCTCGCGCGGTCGTTGGCCGTGGAGCTGGGAGCCGAGAAGATCCGGACCAACGTCGTCGCACCCGGGCTGATCGCGGTCGAACGCAACCAGCACCGCTGGAACGACGAGGAAGCCGCGCAGGCGGCTGCGCGGCTCAACCCGTTGGGGCGCCTCGGTCAACCAGAGGACGTCGCCCGTGTGGTCGCGTTTCTGGCCAGTTCGGACGCCGATTTCGTCAACGGCGCCTGCGTGACGGTGGACGGCGGCCGTAGCGCGGGCGGTTGGTGAGGATGGCTACGGCTCGGCTGGTGGTCGGCGCAACGCGTCGGCCAGGCGTGCGATGTGCTCGCGTGCTCGTGTCTCGGCCAGGTCCGCGTCGCCGGTCTTGATGGCGTCCAGGATCCGGCGGTGGTCCGCGACGGCCTTGTCGGGGCCCGCGCTCACCGTCGTGGTCACCATCGCGAGCCGTACCTGGGCTTGGATCTCCTCGAGCATCCGCAGTACGTGCCGGTTGCCGCTGGCTTCCCGGATGGTCGCGTGGAAGGTCATGTCCAGTTCGGTGTGCTCGGAGACGTTGTCCAGCGCGACAGCCTGCTCGTGCTGGCGCACGACCCGTTCGAGGTCGGCGACGAGCCCAGGCCGGGCACGCACGACGGCGAGCCGGGTCGCGACGCCCTCCAACGCCTCGCGGGCCGCGTACAGCTCCGCGAGGTCGTCCTGCTCGATCCGGGAGACGATCACGCCTCGACGTGGCTCCTCCACCGCGAGCCGGTCCCTGGTCAGCCGCAGTACCGCTTCACGCACCGGGCTGCGGCTCACCGCGAGCCGTTGGGCCAGTGCAGGCACGCTCAGCTTCGCGCCTGGTGGCAGCGCGCCGGAGAAGATCGCGTTGCGCAGCGACTCGTAGACCGCGTCGGTGACCCGGTCCGAGGTGGCGATCGGGGCAAGGTCGCCGACCTCGGCGCCTTTGCCGAACGATGGCCGTCCGAGGTTCATCGGGTCACGTCCGGCCGGTAGGAGAGTGCTGCGGGCCCGCTCACTCCGGCGTCCACGGCGAACACACCGCCCGCGCCCTCGTCGGGGCTGCTGACTCCCTGCAGTGTGCTGGCGGTGGTGATGAACAAGGTCCGCCCGTCCGCGCCACCGAAGGCGCAACTCGTCGTCCAGGCAACGGGAACGGTGACGACAGTGTCGAGCACACCCGCCGGTGTGTAGCGGTGGATCCTGCCCGCTCGTACCATTGCCACCCACACACATCCCTCGTCGTCCAGCGCCAGCCCGTCCGGCCGACCGGTCCCTTCCGGGATTCTGACGAACGGGCGCCGGGAAGTCACCGACTGGTCGGGCGAGTCGAGCGCGCACACGTCGATCCGCATCGTCGGCGTGTCGATGAAGTAGCAGCACGTGCCGTCCGGTGTGAAGGCGATGCCGTTGGAGATGGTGAGTCCGGTCAACCGTGGCGACGCGACCCCGTCGGTTCCCAGCCGGTAGAGGGTGCCCGCGCCGGGGCGGCGGTCCAGTGCCATGCTGCCGGACCAGAACGCGCCGTCCGGAGCGCAGGCGCCGTCGTTCATCCGCATCCCGTCACCGGCGACAGCCGCCAAGGGCACGATCGACCCGTCGGGACGCAGCCAGTCGAAGCCCGTGCCGGTGGCGGCCACGTAGCCCCCGTCGGCATGGGGGACGACGCCTCCGATCGGCGTGCCCAGCCCGCGCGTGGTGTTGTCGCCGGACAAGGGGTCGTAGCGGTGGAACAGTCCTTGGTGGATGTCGACCCACAACAGCCTGCCGTCCCGGTTGTCCCACGCCGGTCCTTCACCGAGCTCCGCCTGGACATCGATCGCGAGTTCGGCGGTCAATGTGCGGGTCATCCTCGTATCTCCTCCAGGTAACGGCGAGCGGCCCGGGTCACTGCGGGCCAGTCGCGCTCACGCACCGCGCGTTGGTCCAGCAGACCGATGCCCACGCCCAGCGCGTGGCATCCGGCGGCCAGACACGCACGGCCGAGTTCAGCGGTCAGCCCGCCGCAGGCCAGCAGCGGGATGTTGTCCAGTGGTTCACGGACCGCCCGCAGGTACGCCGGTCCCACCGTGTGGACCGGGAAGACCTTCACCACGTCGGCGCCGTAGTTCCAGGCCTGCTCGATCTCGGTGGGGGTGAACGCACCGGGTATGGACAGCAGGCCGTGGTTCTTGGTCGCTGTGATCAGTTCCGCGTCGGTGTGCGGGGAGAGCACGAACCGCGCGCCGAGCTCGGCGACCGCGCGCACGTGCCGGACCGTTCGCACTGTTCCGGCGCCGACCATGTACTGGGGATGCGTGGAGATCAGTCGCGCGAGTGAGGTCAACGCGTTCGGACTGTTCAACGTCACCTCGACCGCGCCCACCCCGGCTTCCCGCAGGGCGTCTGTCGCGGACAGGACGTCGTCGGGATCCAGTCCGCGCAGGATGACCACGACACTGGGCAGCGTGGTCATCGCTGTGCCACCGCGATCACCTGTGGCGTCAGGAAGGCGTCGAGGCCCTGCTGACCGCCCTCGCAGCCGAGGCCACTGGATTTCAGGCCGCCGAACGGGATCTGCGGGGTGTTCGGGGTGGCGGTGTTGACGCCGACGATGCCGACGTCGAGCGCCTCGGCCACGCCACACGCCCGGTCGACGTCGGTCCCGACGACGTACCCGGCCAGTCCCATCGACGACCGGCGGCTCCAGTCGACCACGTCGGCGACATTGTCGTACGGCATGACCGCGAGCACCGGCGCGAACGACTCCTCGGTCACGACCGCGGCGTCGAGCGGAGGGGCGATCGCGATGACCGGCGCGGTGAACTGCCCCCGATCCGGTACGGCGGCGGTGCTGCGATGCACAGTCGCGCCCCGTGCCCTGGCGTCCTCGGCCAACGACTTGACCCGGTAGCGGTCGGTGGGCAGTGCCAGTGGGCCGAGTGTGGTCGAGGAGTCGAGCGGATCACCCAGGACCAGGCCGTCCGCGTCGGCCACCAGGCCCGCTGCCACGTCGTCCAGCATCGAACGCGGCACCCACGCGGTGTTCGCGGCGATGCAGGACTGCCCGTTGTTGCGGTACTTCGCGGCCGAGATCAGCTCGACGGCCAGCCGCGGGTCGGCGTCGTCCATGACCACGACGGGCGCGTTGCCGCCCAACTCCAGCACACAGCGGGTGAAACTCGGCATGGCCTGATCGGCGACCAGCAGCCCGACTCGGGTGGATCCGGTGAAGCTGATGCCCCTGACACGCGGATCCGCCAGCCAGACGCCGGTAATAGTGGCGCCGTCGCCGAGCATCGTGCACAGCACACCGGGCGGCACCTGCGCCTCGACCAAGCGCGCCAGCGCCAAGCTCGCCCCGGCGGCCACTTCGGACGGTTTGAACAGCACGGTGCACCCGGCAGCCAAGGCTGCGGCGATCTTGCGTGCGGGGATGGACAGCGGGAAGTTCCACGGTGTGCTCACCACGACCACACCGAGTGCGCGCATGTGGACCCGGTGCCGGTGTCCGGGAGCCACGCGCAGGTCCTGATCGGTCCGGGCCCGGACCGCGGTGGCGAACCAGTCGAAGAAGGCGGCCGACATTCCCACCTCGGCCCTGGCCTCGGCGAGGCGTTTGCCGGTCTCCATGGACGTGATCTCGGCGAGTTCGGCGGCCGTTTCAGGTTTACGCAGCTCGGCGGCGATGCTCGTCAGTATGGTCGCGCGTTCGGTTCCGGTCATGGCCGCCCAGGCGGGCAGCGCCGCCGCGCTCACGTCTGCCGCGGCCGCGGCATCCCGCGCGCCACCGCCGACGTACGTCGCCAGAACGGTTTCCGTGGCGGGGGCGCTCACGTGGACAACCCAAGGCTCGACGGGGGCGGGATGCCCGGGAACGCGGACGGCGGACTCCCGGTGGGCTACCTGCGTCATAGCACGACCTCCGACATCTCGACCAGTTTCTCCTCAACGAACTCGGCGCCGAGCCCGTTGCCGATCGGCAGGCGGATCCGCCCGTCCACCGGCTGGGGGGACTCGACCAACAACGGATCCCGCAACGGGTTCTCGCGCACGTCGTACTCCACAACGGACACCGCGGGCGACATCGCGGCCAGCTGCAAAGTGGCGAGGAACGCCGCCGCGCCACCGTAGAGATGCGGCGCGACCTGTTTGCCCCGCGCCTCGGCCAACGCACAGATCGCCAACGCCTCGGTCAGGCCTCCGGTCTTGGACAGGTCCGGCTGCATGACGGCCACTGCGGGCGAGTCCACGTAGGCCCAGAAATCGTTGCGGCCGTACACGTTCTCCCCGGTCGCGATGCGCAGCCCAGTACGTTCGTACAGGTACTCCAGGTCGGCCAGCCGATCACCGCGGACCGGTTCCTCAATCCAGGACACCCCGTGCTCACGCAACATCGGCGCCGCGGCGACGGCCTGCTCGGGTGTCCACGCCTGGTTCGCGTCCGCGGACACCGTGGCATCCGGGCCGAGGACACGCCGCGCGGCAGCGAGGTTGCCGTCGTCGACATCCATGCCGAAACCGACTTTCACCTTGACCGCGCGGAAACCGCGATCCCGGCACCGCTGCGCGAGCTCACCGACACCGGTGGGGCCGAGACTGCTGGCGTAGACGTCGATCTCGTCGCGCACCCGGCCTGCGCCCAACTCGGAGACCGAGCAGCCACGACGCTGGGCACGCAGGTCCCACAAGGCGACGTCGACCGCGCTCACGGCCTGGGCGATCGGCCCCGGCGCGCCCCACTGGCGGCCCAGCGGCCTCAGCGCGGCAAGCAGATCGGCCTGGATCTCGGCGACCCGGTCCGAATCCCGCCCTTCCAGCAGGGGCAACACCCCTGTCCGGAGTGTCGCGACCCGTTCGTCGATCGCCCACGCCGGGAAGTTCACCCAGCTCTCGCCGCGCCCCACCAGTCCGGCCGCGTCCACCAACTCGACCAGCACCATGCTCCGGTGCGTGAGCCGGGAGAACGACATCGCGGTCCCGTCGCGGACCTCGGCACGCAACACCCGCACCCGGTACTCGCCGATCTGGTTCTCGCCCACAGCCCACCTAGCTTAGATCTACATGTAGGAACTTCGGGCACGGTTCAGAAGGTGACGACAATGTACCTCTCTTGACTTTTTACATGCAACAAGCTGAGACTGTGTCCGCGGCTGTGATCGACATCCCATTCGGGCGCTCCGGTCGTGCAGGACAACGAAGCCCTCAGTACAAGGAGTCGCCGTGGCATCGCCGGACACCCTCAGACAGGCTCTCCCGTCACCTCGCGCCCTGCGAGCCCGCCGTCTGGCGCTGTTCGGGTCGGTCGCCTCGGCGTCCCTGCTCTACGGCTACGACCTCGGCATGATGGCCGGGGCGATCCTGTTCATCCAGCGCGAACTGGCGCTGGCGCCGGACATGGTCGGCCTCGTGATCAGCATCGTGGCTGCGGGGACGGTGAGCGGCATGCTGTTCGTCGGCCGGATCAGCGACCGGTTCGGCCGCCGCCCCACCCTGATCGGCGGAGCGGCGCTGCTCGGACTGTCCTCTTTGGGCATGGCCCTCTCGCAGGGACCCGTCCAGCTCGTCGCGTGCCGTGTCGTGATGGGTCTCGGTCTGGCGGCCATCACCACCGTGGTCCCCACCTACCTGGCGGAACTCGCGCCGACAGCCAAACGCGGCGCGGTCACCTCCCTGCACCAGCTCATGCTCGCGTTCGGCACGCTGATCGCGTTCGGGATCGGGTATCTGCTCGCCGAACAGGGCGCGTGGCGCGTCATCATCGGAGTCAGCGCCGGTATCGCGGTGCTGGTGATCATCGCAGTCCGGATGCAACCGGAAAGCCCTCGCTGGCTGCTGCGCAACGGCGAACGGGAACGAGCCCGGCGAGGTCTCGCCATCAGCGCCCCCGACGAGGCCGACGCGGTCATCGCGCAGGTGACCGGCGAGTCCGATGCGAACAAACCCGGCCGTGCCAAGCTGTCCGAGCTGTTGCGGCACCGCGGCTTGCGGCGCGTGCTGCTGCTCGGCTGCACAATGGCCGCGCTGCAGCAGCTGATCGGCATCAACACGATCGTCTACTACGCGCCGAAGATCATGCAGGCGGCCGGTTTCGGCCAGTCCACCGCGATCCTCAACAGCGTCGGCCTCGGCGTGCTCTCGGTTGTGGCCACCCTGCTCGAAGCGAAAGTCGTCGACCGCGTCGGACGCAGGGCGCTGCTGCTGCTCGGCGCCGGGCTGATGGTCGGCAGCATGCTCGCGCTCGGACTGGTCTTCCTCACCGGCACCCACGAACTGCCCATCGGCAAAGCACTCGCGATCATCGCGCTCGCCGTGTTCAAGTTCGCGTTCTCACTGAGCTGGGGCCCGCTGCTGTGGGTGACCCTGCCCGAGATCTTCCCACTACGCCACCGCGGCGCCGGAGTCAGCTTCGCCGCACTGTGCGGCCAGGTCGCCCAGTTCCTGGTCACGTTGATGTTCCCGATCATGCTCGCCGTCGGCGCGTCGATCAGCTTCTTCGTCTTCGGGTTCGTCGGCATCATCGCCTTCGTCTTCGCCGCGACCCTGCTCAGCGAGATGTCCCGGCGCAGCCTGGAAACCATCGAGAAAGACGTCATGCCCAACCAGTGATCACCGAATACAGAGAGGTATTCACCGTGACGAGACGACTCATCACGCGGACCACGGCCGGTCTGGCGGTAGTCCTGCTCACCGCCTCCGTTACCACTGTGCAGGTAGCCGCGTCACCCGCGGCCGGTCCTGTCATTGACGTACAAGGCAACCACCTCACCTTGGACGGTCGGCCATGGCGGCCGCGTGGCATCAACCTGGTCGGCTTACTCGCTCCGAACCCGGACACCGCCGGTGACCGCTACAAATACGCCGCCAAGCACTTCAGCAAAGAGGAACTGGACACCGTCCGCACCCGCTTCGGCGCCGACTCGATCCGGTTCCAGGTCAGTGTCGGCGGACTCGACCCGCAGTCCACTGTCTACGACCCGGCGTACCTCCAACGACTCACCGAAGGCGTCAACCTCGCACTGAGTAAGGACTTCAAAGTGCTGCTCAGCATGCAACACCAAGAGGGCTCGCAAACACCCGGCGTCAACCAGTGGCCGTCCGAAGTGGCGGTGCGGGCCTGGAAGAAACTCGCCCCCGTGTTCAAGAACAACCGCTCGGTCATGTACGAGCTGTACAACGAGCCAGGCGGCCCGTGGGACCTGTGGCGCAACGGCGGCACGGTCCCGCAGGAACACGGCGGCGGCACCTCCGTCGGACACCAGCGCTTGGTCGACACCGTCAGAGCGACCGGAGCGCAGAACCTCCTCATCGCCGAGGGCGCCTACGTCGGTAAAAACCTCGAAGGACTGCCGGAGTACGCGCTGAACGACCCGCTCAACCGACTCGCGTACGGAATCCACGCCTACCACGGCGACCGCCCAGCGCTGAGCACCGCGGACGGCATCGAGCGCGCATGGGGACCCGCAGCCGCCCAGTACGCCGTGGTCAACACCGAATGGTCCTCGGGCGGCACCAAATCGCACTGCCTGCCGAACGAACCGGAGGTGTCCGACATCCTGTTCGACTTCTTCGACCGGTACCAGATCGGCTCGTTCGGCTGGGCCGCCGACGTCCCAGGTTCGATCACCATGCCGGAGGCCTCGAACACCGGCCAGTGGATCTACAAACCCAACACCTTCACGAACTTCCGGTGCGATTCGGACGGAACCGGAGACCTGACCAAGGGCTCCGGCCAGTTCATCATCGACCGCTTCAAGCAGCAGGCCGCGACCACGACCCGCTGACCACCGTTCTCCACGGGCGGCCGTGCAGGACAAGCCAAGCGCGCGGCCACCCGTGGAGCACCGTTGGGGTTATGTGTTACCGCCGCCCGCAGCGGCTCAGATCGACCTCGGCGACCGCGCCACGCGCCACCGTGACCTGCACCTGCATCGTCCGCCCGCCGGGCCGATGACACGTCAGCGTCCACGACTCGTTCAGGTGCTTCTGCAGGTACTGGCTGGGCCGCAGCGACGGGTTGACGTGCCAGTCGAACTTCCCGTCCCGGTCCACACTCAACGTGGACCGCAACCCGTACGGGAAGGGCGTGATCAGGCCGGTGCTGCCGTCCGGGTTGGTCACCGGGGAGGTGTCCAACGTGAAGTTCTTCTGCACGGTCAGCTTCGCCCCGCGCGGCGCCTTGCCGGTGATGACCGAGTGCTTGGCAGGGTCGGCCGCGGCCTCGAACGCGGTCAGGAACGCCGCCCTGGCACTGGAACCCGGGTAGGCGCCGGTGCCGAAGTACTGGTCGATCACGAACGGGTAAGGCGGGTGGAACCCACGGCCGCCCGGGGTGTGCTCGAACGTGAACGCGAACGTCCCGGCCGAGTAGTACGCGGTCTCCTCGGTCGTGCCGCTGGCCACGTAGTAGATCTCCGGCCACGGCCCGGCCGGCCACTTCATGTCCGCACCCAGCGCCTGGGCGAGCGCGTCGTACGGGCCCTCGTCGGCCGGACGGGGCTCGTTGGGCGCACTGGGTACGCGCAGCACACGGGCATCCGGCGTGTGGTTGCTGATCGCGACCGTCACCTGCTTGGCACTGATCAGCTCCCGGATGTTGCGGATTTCCGGCTCGGAGAACGGCGCCTGGCCACGGTAGTTGCTGGCGAGACCGCTCGCGCCCGCGCCGGGCCCGCCCCAGAACGCGCCGTAGTTGCGGTTGAGGTCCACGCCCTTGTCGAAGTTCGCCGGGTCGGCGCACTCCACCCAGGTCGGCCGCTGCCCGTCGGTCACCCGGCAGTTCTTGCGCTTCTGCTCCTGCACCAGGCTGCGGGACATGTCGAACCCGTCCGGGTTCACGATCGGCACGACGATCAGCCGGGACCGGTCCAGCAGCGAGGTGATCCGCGGGTCGACGCGGTCGTTCTTCAGCACGTCCCAGACGAACTCCATGGTCAGTTCGACCGTCGGCCACTCCCGGGAGTGGTGCAGGCCGGTCATCAGGAACACCGGCTTGCCGTCGTCGGCGTGCACGTCGTGGGTGATCTCCAGGCCCCAGACGGTCTGGTCCAGCAGCGACCGGTTCGGCAGTGCGAACCGCTTGACCCGGTCCGGATACGCCCTGGCCAGGCGCATCAGCTCGGTGTTGGTCTCGCTCAGCGTCCGGTAGGACACGCGGCCGGTGGGCAACGGCGACGCGGCGAGCGACCGGGCCCGCGCCTCCTCGGCCTGCCGGGCCGCACGGTTGCGGGCGGTCACATCGGCGACCAGAACCTGCGGGGCGAACCCGGCGCCCCGCAACTTGGCCTCGTCGCGGGCACCGTGCAGCATGATGTTGATCGAGGTGCCCTCGGTGTCCATCAGATCGAGGTCCAGACCGATCAGCTTGACCTGCAGGGCTTTCGTCGGTGCGGTCACGCGCACGATGCTGACCACGTCGTCCGGTTTCGCCTGCACCGGCACCCCGGCGAGGCCCACGGCCAGCACAGCCGCGGCGGTCAGGGACAGGAATCTTCGTAACATCTGGCACCCTTCGGCTAGGGCGCACGCGGAGACCTCCTCCGCGCCGCGACACTGCAACGCGTTGGTCGGCCTCCCCCTCTGTCATCGGTACCTGAGAGCTTCGCCCCCGGTCGGGGACTTGCACCTTCGGTGAGGCGGCGAGCGCCTGCTTTCCAGAGTCGCCTGGCCCGTGCGGTACGGGGACCTGAGAGTTTGTCGGAGAGGAGTTGCTCCTTCGGTGCCCCACACTGGGTTGATGTGGGTGCTCTCCCGCACGAGATCATCGGCCTTGCGTGAGGGACTATCGCCGATGATCATCGCACTGTCAACGGCCGTTCGGCCCGGGCCGTCCGGGCGAACCGGGTGCGCTCCCACGGCCGGACGACCTCTGACTCAGGTCAGCCGCAACACCACAGGGCGGCCCGTGATCTCGACCGATCCGCCTGGCGGCTCCGGCCGACGTTCCCCGTCGATGACCTCGACCGCCTCCACACCCTGGGGCGACGTGAGCGGGACGGCCGGGCCGTCGGTCCACACGATCTGGAACCGGGTGCCGTCCTTCGTGAAGCCGCACTGCCACACGTGGTCGGGCAGGCCGAGCTTGGCCCCGTAGCCGCAGAACGTGTTCCGCGCTCCTCTCAGCCACGACCCGAGCTCGTCGACGTGCCGGGCGGCACGGGTCGGGGTGCCCCCGCTGGGCTGCAGCACGATCGGGATCCGGTCGCTGCCCCAGTTGTAGAAGTACACCCGTGTGTACTCGGCGTAGAGGCTGACCAGGTAGAAACGCACCGCGTGGTCGGCGGCGAGCTCGGGGTCCAGCCGCTCCTCCACCCCGGTGGCGAAGCCCTGCCCCATGTTCCACCTCGGCATCTTCGGCACGCCCGCGCGGTAGAGCGTCCTGTCGATCTCCGTGGCGAGCTTGAGCATCCGCTCCGGCGGGTCGGCTGACCAGCGCTGGTGCAGCTTCACGCCCAGCACGTCGCAGTGCTGGTAGCCGCCCAGCTCCGCGAACCGCTCCTGCCACCGCAGAGCTTGTGGCTCCCACAGCTCGGCCATGCCGGGACACACGACCTCGGCGGCGGGATCAGCCGCCTTGATCACGCGGGCCGCCCGCTCGGTCATCGCGACCATGGTTTCCACCGACCCGCTGTAGCCCCGTTGGTGGTTGGCCGCGTCCCACAGTTCGTACGCGTCGATCCGGCCCCGGTAGACGCGCGCCAGTTCCCCGACGAACCGGTCCCAGTCGTCGAGGTCGTCCGGCGGTGACGTCCGGGAGCCGTCGCCGAACACGGTCTCCGGTCCGTTGGGGCTCGCCCACGCCGGTGTGCCGCCCAGGGTGAACAGCACCGGCACGCCCGCTTCCCGCGCCGGCTCGACCAGCCGGTCCAGCCGGAACCACTCGAACCGGCCGCGCTCCGGCTCGAGCTTCTCCCACCGCGTGCCCGAGTTCCACAGCCGCACCGCTCCCACCCCGAACCCCGGCATCTCCCGTGCCGTGGAGTTCTTCGTGACACCGACGAACTCCCGGCCGACACCGATGGGTTTGTCGGTCCACATCGGCACCGGGCTCGCACCGGTCTGCCGCACCGTCGGCGTCACCGGACGGCTGGCCGCGACCAGGCCCAACGTCAGCAACACGACCGCCGCGACGCCGACCGGGGTCCGCCACCCGAAGGACCGGCGACCCGGCGTGCCGACCGTGGGTTCCGGCTCCGGCCGCACCAGCGCGAACATCCACAACCTGCGCAGCTCGGCCAGTTCCTCCCCGCTGGCCCCGCACGCCCTGCCGAACCGATTGACCAGCAGGAACTCCGCGGGCACCCCGGCACCGGTGCAGTAGCGGTGCAGCGTCGAGCTGGACACCCCGCAACGCTTGCCCAGTGCTTGATAGCTGCGGCCGCTGCGCTCTTTGAGCGCGCGCAGCCGTTCCGCGAAATCGGCCTGGTACGTCGTTCGCCCCATCTTTTCTCCCCTCGAACGTTCCACTCCCCGTTCGACGGGGTACCCATTCGCGCAGGTGGCACACGACTTTTCGGCCCACCGTCCCAAACGCTTGCCCAGCCTGCGCCGGGACGGGCGCAGTGGGGCTTATGCATCTGCGAAAAATCGCCGCCGCGGCCATCGCCGGGTTGCTCGTCCTCACCGGCACCGCCGCGGCCGCACCACGCGAACTGACCAGTCAAACCGTGTTCAACAATCCACGCGGCGACGGCGCGGACAGGATCGTCAAACACCTGGTGGAGATGATCCACGGTGCCAAGAAGGGCTCCAGCATCGTCGCCGCCGCCATGGTGTTCGAGGACCGCCGGGTCATCGAAGCCCTCCTCAACGCCTCCAGGAGCGGCATCCGCGTCACGGTGATCTACGACGCGGCCAACGACGACGCGGACAAGCTGCTCGAAAAGCTGAAGGAGGCAGGCAACGGGTCACGCGCTGTCGTCTGCACAGATGACAGCAGCAACGCCTGCATCGGACGTGGCCGCATGCACAGCAAGTTCTTCCTGTTCTCCGAGACACTCGGCGCCAAGAACGTCGTTTCGGTCGGCACCGCGAACCTCAACGACGAGTCGGCGAAGAACTCGTTCAACTCCTGGTACACCGAGACGAACAACGAGGGCCTCTACAAGTACTACGGCGGGTACGTGGAGGATCTCCTCGCCGAGAACCGGGACAACAACTACTACGACCACCGCAAGCCGCGCGAGTTCGAGGGGATCAAGGCCTACTTCTACCCGCGTGACGACGGCGGCGACACCTTCGCCAACACGTTGCGCGCGGTGAAGTGCGACGGTGGTACCAAGATCCGGATCGCCAACTACTCGTTCAGCCGGAAGGCGGTCGCCGAGGAGTTGCTGCGGCTCGCCGAGGCCAAGTGCGAGATCGAGATCATCGTCGCGAAGTTCCACGAGACGGCGTGCAAGATGCTCGTGGGGCACAAGAACGTCCGGGCGTGGGGTTTCGGATTCCTGCAGCCCTACGTCCACGAGAAGAACCTGATGATCCAGGGCCACTACAGCGGCGCGGCGAACCAGCGGGTGGTGTGGACCGGTAGCCACAACCTCAACACCAACTCGCTCAGCCTGAACGACGAGACCGTCCTCAGGATCATGAACAGGCCGTCCGCGTACGCGAGCTTCGTCGCCAACTTCGAGACGATCAAGAAGCGGGCGGTGGAGCGCGACCGCGGCAACTGCCCATGGGGCATGGAACTGTGACCTCGCACCGGGGGCTGGGTGGTGGCGGCCGTCGTGGCCGCCACCACTTTGTCCTGCTGGGTGGCGCTGACGCCACCAGGATGGTGGTATTGGCTCTGTTGTCAGGAATTTCGGCCCTGGCCTAGCGTCTCCCGGACTGATCCGAGCCAAGGGGGCCGCTCGTGAACAACGACAAACCGATAATTCGGCGGCGCGGGTTTCTCTGGCTGGGTGCGGCGGTACCGCTGCTGACCGCAGTCCCGGGCACCGCGGACGCCAATGCCGATGCCGGACCGGAATCCCTGGTGGAACTGGGTATCGAGGAGCTTCGCGGCCGGATGGTTGGCGGCCTGCTCGACGCTCGCACCCTGACGGCGTTCCACCTGCGGCGGATCGAGCGGATGAACCTGCGCGGACCCGCGTTGCGCGCGGTGATCGAGACCAACCCGGGCGCGATGGCGGAGGCCGAACGTCTTGACCGGGAACGCCGAGCCGGCCGCGTCCGGGGACCGTTCCATGGCATCCCGGTGTTGGTGAAGGACCTGTTCGACACCGCGGACCGGATGCACACCACCGCCGGGTCGCTGGCGTTGCTGGGGTCCCGACCCAGCCACGACTCGACCGCGGCGGCTCGGCTGCGCGCGGCGGGCGCGGTGCTGTTGGGCAAAGCGAACATGAGCGAGTGGGCTGGCGGAATGTCACTGGTGGGCAGTGGCGGCTTGAGCGCCCGTGGCGGCCAGGGCCGCAATCCATATCGGCTCGACCGGTCGCCGGGCGACTCCAGTTCCGGCACTGGCAGCGCGGTGGCCGCGAGTCTGTGCACAGCCGGGCTGGGAACCGAGACGAACGGTTCGATCCTCGGCCCGTCCTCTCTCAACGGTGTGGTCGGGATCAAACCCACGGTCGGCCTGACCAGCCGCGCCGGTGTCATTCCCGGTTCACCCAGCATGGACAGCGTCGGCCCGATCGCACGGAGCGTCACCGACGCGGCGATCGTCCTCGGCGTGCTCGCCGGACCTGATCCGCGCGACCCGGCCACGGCAGCAGGTGGCGGACACGTGCACGCCGACTACACCCGGTTCCTCGATCCGAACGGGCTGCGCGGCGCACGGATCGGCATACCGCGAACCGTGTACTACGGCTACAGCCGCCACGCGGACGCCATTTCCGAGCGCGCGATCGAGGTGCTCCGGACAGCCGGGGCCGTGATCGTGGACCCCGCGGACATCCCGACCGCCGAGCAGATTGAGAACACCGACGCACTGGCGACCGTGCAGGTGTACGAGGTCAAGAACGCACTGAACGCATACCTGCGCACGACGCCAGGAGACCATCCGCCAGACCTTGCCGGGATCATCGATTTCAACATCCGTAACGCCGATCGGGAACTGCGATACTTTCCGCAGGACGCTTTGGAAGCGGTCCAGCGCATGGGTGGCTCGTTGGACGACCCGGTCTATCAGCGAGCCCTGCGGACGATGCGTGACCTCTCCCGCCAGCAGGGCATCGACGCCGTCCTCACCCAGCACCGCCTTGACGCTCTGGTCATGCCGACCGAACCACCCGCGGGCAAGATCGACCTGATCAACGGCGACACCTATCTGGGCGGCAGCTCGACTCCGGCCGCGCTCGCCGGCTACCCCGCGATCACCGTGCCCGCCGGATTCGCCGACGGACTCCCGGTCGGGATCACCTTCATGGGCACCGCGTGGAGCGAACCCACACTCATCCGGCTCGCCTACGCCTACGAGCAGGCGGCCCGGACCCGGCGCCCACCGACCTACCAAGCAGGCGACCCCGAACACTGACCCGCACCCGCGACCGGCGGCCACGGTAGGGGTCACTGGTTCAATCCCAGTAACGTCGCGAACGTGCGAATCCAACTTGCTGAGGCGGCGGAACTTGCCACGGTCCTCCCCGACACGCCAGCGACACAGCTCGACGGCCTGCGCGCGGCGGTCACAGCCGGGACAGGTGCCTGCCTCGTCGCCTACGCCGACACGAACCACGTTGCGGGCCACGTGATCTTCACGATGATGCACTCGACATGGGACGCGGCCGAGTTTCTCGACGTGCACCAGGTCTCGGTACACGACAGCGAGGTCGCCGCACAGCTGCTGGCCCGGTTGCGTGAGATCGCATCCGAACGCGGAATGGGAGCGATCCGCTTCAGCACCAACGAAGACATGCTCCTCGTGGGCGCCGAACCGACACATCGGACCAAGCGACGGTTCACGTTGGCCGTCCACACCGCCTCGGCAACCAGGCATTCCATGATTCGACGTGTGCAAGCCGAAGACGTCATGGAGATCGAACGGCTGTGCCGCGCCCACGCGGTCTACGAGAAAGCACAACAGCAGGCCGCCGGGTTCGCCTCGCGTCTCATGTCCCAGTTGCTCGCCGAGTCACCACGAGTCTGGGGCTGGGTCGTACCCGCCGATGACGGACTGATCGGGTATATGACCTGTTCACGTGAGTACGGCTTCCACGACGGCGGTGACTACGTCCACATGGACACGCTGTACCTCGACCAGGAACGGCGCGGTGCCGGGATCGGCGCGCAGCTCATCGCCCACGCGGTAGCAGACGCCACTGAGTGGGGGCTCACGAAGGTGCGGTGGCAGACACCTTCGTGGAACTCGCCCGCGATCCGTTTCTACGAGCGCGTCGGTGCCATCGGTGTCCATGTGGACCAGCTCATGATCTGACTGAACGGCGTCACTACCCCATGACGGCTATAGCCCTACCGCTGTGGGTGCGTCGCGGACGTGAGCGGCCAGTGCGGGGATGACATGTTGGGCGTCGCGGTGTACGCCTCGCAATGTGTTGGAGGCGAAGGAGCGCTGGAACTCCAGTCCTACGTAGACCAGGCCGGGGTGTGTGGCTGAGATGCCGCCGGAGTGTCGTGGGATGCCGTTGTCCAGTGTGTCCAGTGGGGTGAGGTAGTTCAGGTGTGGGCGGTAGCCGGTGGCGAACAGGACGGTGTCGACTTGTTCGCGGGTGCCGTCGGCCCAGATCACTCCGTCGGTGTCGAACGCGGTGAACATCGGGCGTCGGTTCATTCGGCCGTTGTCCAGGGCGGCTTGGTAGTCGCCGGTGTCCAGGACGAGGGTTCCGCCGACGTAGTGGATGAGCCATTCTGGTGGGAGTTGGTCGAAGCCGGTCGACGTGAGCCAGTGGTGTACGTCCTGACCGTCGCGGCGTTGTGGCATGAAGGCGATGGGACGGTTGGTGGCGAGGGTGACGGTGGCGATGTCGGCGAGTTCGTAGGCGACCTGGATGGCTGAGTTGCCCGCGCCGACCACGACGACGCGTTCGCCGTGGTGTTGTTTGGGGTTGCGGTAGTCGGCTACGTGCAGCACGCGTCCGGTGAATTGGTCCTGGCCGGGCAGTGTCGGCAGGTGTGGGTTGCCGAATGAGCCGGTGGCGGCGACGATTCCGGCGGTGTGGATGGTTTCGCCGTGTGCGGTGTGGACGAGGTAGCCGTGTGTGTCGTGTGCCTGCACTGTGGTCACGGTGGTGTTGGTGCGGATCTCGGCGTCGAGGGTGGTGGCGTAGTGGCGGAGGTAGCTGACGACTTCGTCGCGGTGGGGGTAGTGGTTGGGGTCGCTGGGGAAGTCGAGGCCGGGCATGGTGCTGTGCTGGGCGGGGGAGAAGAGGGTGAGGCTGTCGTAGTAGGACGGCCATGAGCCGACTGGTTCGGGTCCGGCTTCGAGCACGAGTGGGTTCAGGCCGTGGGTGGTGAGGGTGTGGGCGGCGGTGAGGCCGGACTGGCCCGCGCCGATCACGACGACGTCGGCCTTGGTGTCGATCATCAGGAAGGATCTTTCTGTGTTGGATGGGGGACGAGGGCGAGTAGGGCGGCGGCAGCGGTGGCCGCGCCCAGGACGAGGAAGGTGGCCGCGTAGCCGTTGAGCAAGGAGGCCAGTGCGGTGGCGGCGAACGGGGCGAGCGCCATGGTGATGGTCATCGGCGCCGCCAGCAGGCCGCTGAGTCGGCCGTAGTGTGTTGCTCCCCAGCGGTCGGTGACGGCGGTGGCCTGGAGCAGGGTGAATACGCCGCGGGCCATCCCGGCCAGGACAGACGCTCCGATCAGTGCGGTGACGGTGGTCAGCACGCCCAGTAGGGCGATGGTGGCTGCCATGCTCAGCAGGACCACCAGGGTCCGGACGCGGACACTGGATCGGCGAGTGAGCGTGCCGTAGCCGAGGCGTCCGGCGACCTGCCCGGCGCCGCCAAGGCCGAGGGCCAGTGCGGCTGTGGTGGTGTCCACGCCGCGTTCGGCCAGCAGTGGTACGAGGGTGACCACGACGGCGAACGTGGCGAACGCCGCGATGCTCAACGCGACTGCCAATGCGAGGAAAGCGGGACTTCGTGCCACCCGGTCCGGGTTGGTGTGGGTGTGCTGTGGTTCAACGGTCGGGCGAGGTGGCCAGGGCAGTCGGAGTCCGAGCCAATGACCGGGGATGGTGACCAGTGCGAGGATCGCGGCGAGCACGAGGTAGGTGGTCCGCCAGTCCAGTTGCGACACCAGCGCGGCGGTCAGGGGCGCGAAGACCGTGCTGGCCAGGCCCGCGGCCAAGGTCAGTACGGTCAAGGCGCGTACCCGGTTTGGTCCGTGCCAGCGTGTGAGCGCGGCGAACGCTGGTGGGTAGAGCACCGCGCCCATTGCCATGCCCACCGCCAGCCACGCTCCGATGAACCACGCGAGGTTCTGTGCGGTGGCCACGGCGACCAGTGCCGGTACCGCGAGTAGTGAACCTGCGGTCATCACCTGGCGAGGGCCGTGTTGGTCGAGCCACCGCCCCACGGGGATCCCCACCAGGGCGGCAACCAGTTGACTGGCCGACAGCGCCGCGGTCAGGGCGGTGGCCGACCAGCCAGTGGCTGCGGTGATGTGCCCGGCCAGGACGGGAAAGGCGTAGTAGAGCACGCCCCAACTGGTGATCTCCGTGGCGCACAGCACCACCAGCACTCGCCGCAACCCCGCTCGTGTCGCGGAATCCGGCTGTGGCAGCGTCCGCGAAACTGACACCTCGGATGTCAGCGGGCCGCTGGTGCGGACAGTGACAGCGTCTGGGGTTCGCTGGCCGCGCCGCAGCAGCCGGAGCCCGTGTCCTCAGCGGGCACGTCGAACACGCCCGACCCGCCACAGACACCGGTTTCCGGCAGTACCAGCTCGACCCGCTCGGCGGATTCCCGGTCGCCCGCCAACGCGGCGGCGATCGAGCGGACCTGTTCGTACCCGGTCATCGCGAGGAAGGTCGGCGCGCGGCCGTAGCTTTTCATGCCCGCGAGGAACACGTTCGGTTCCGGGTGGGACAGTTCCTTCACGCCATGCGGATAGACGGTGCCGCAGGAGTGCACGTTCGGGTCGATCAACGGCGCCAACGCGACCGGGGCCTGCAGCGTCGGGTCCAGGTCGAGTCGTACCTCCGACAGCCAGGACAGGTCGGGGCGGAACCCGGCCAGCACCACGACCTCGTCGACGGCATCCAGTCGCTCACCCTCCGACGAGCGCAGCACCAGGCGGTCTTCGTCGTCGCGTTCGACTTCTTCCGTGCGGAACCCGGTCACCACGGTGATGTGCCCGGCGTCGACTGCGGCCTTCGCTCGTAGTCCCAAGGCGCCACGGGCCGGGAGTTGGTCGGCGTCGCCGCCGCCGAACACCGTGCCGACCGCGCCGCGGCGCAGCAGCCAGGTGATCCTGGTCGATGGCTGCCGCTCGGCGAGACCGGCGAAGGCCACCAGCGCGGTGAGCGCCGAATGTCCGCTCCCGGCGATGACCACGTGTTTGCCCGTGTACCGCGCGGCGACCTCTGGGGCGGTCAGGTTCGGCACGCGGTAGCCGATCCGGTCGCTCGCGGCGGTCTCGCCGATGGCGGGAAGACCATCGCCACCGAGGGGGTTCGGTGCGCTCCAGGTGCCGGACGCGTCGATCACCGCACGCGCCGTGACTCGCTCCTCACGACCGTCGGACGTACGGACGTGCACAGTCAATGGCTCGGAGTCCCGTCCGGCGTCCACCACGCGGTCGCGGCCCCGGCGGGCGACGCCGACGACCTCGTGGCCGAATCGGATCCGGTCGCCCAACGCGTCAGCCAGCGGACGCAGGTACGACCGGGCCCACTCCTCGCCGGTGGGATAGCCCTCCGGGGCCTGCCAGCCTCGTGGCTCCAGCAGGCGGCGTGCGGCAGGCGCGACCAGTTCCGGCCACTTCGAGAAGAGCCGGACATGGTGCCACTGCGCCACGGCCGCTCCGGCGTGTTCCCCGCGTTCGAGGACCAGCACGGCTTGTCCCCGTTCGGCCAGGTCCGCCGCCGCGGCCAAGCCGACCGGCCCCGCACCGATCACGACCACAGGCAAGTCGCTCATCCCGACACCTCTTTCATCGATGAGTCTCGATTGACGAGGTCGAGAGTATCGATGGCTGTCGATGAATGCAACCATCGATTCGGGTCGATACAATGAGTGGCATGCCGATCGCCTTGCCCCGGGCCCAGGTCCTCCCAGTTCAAGAGGCTGTCACCTACGCCGAGTGGTTCGCGTGCCTGGCCGAGCCGGTCCGGGTGCGGCTGTTGCACGCCGTGGCCACCAGCCCGAAGGGCATCACTGTCGGCGCGTTGACCGAGATCCTCGGCACCAGCCAGTCCACCACCTCGCACCATGTGCGCAAGCTCGCCGACGTCGGCTTCGTCCACCTGAACAAGCAGGGCACGGCCACGATCGTCACCGTCAACGAGGCCTGCTGCGCCGGACTGCCACACGCCGCCGACGCCGTCATGGGCATGCTCGCCCCGCGACCGTGCTGCCCCGACGACGTGCCCACGGATGTGACCGTCCGCGCACTGGAGTCAGGGGACTGGTCGGCGGTTCGGCGGATCTACGCCGAAGGCATCGCCACGGGCATGGCGACCTTCGAGACCACGGTGCCCAGCCGTGCGAGTCTGGACGCGAAATGGTTGCCCGATCACCGTTGGGTCGCCGAGATCGGTGGCGAGGTGGTCGGCTGGACCGCAGCGGCGCCGGTGTCCACACGCGACAGCTACGCCGGTGTCGCGGAGACGGCCGTGTATGTCGCCGACGGTCATCGGGGTCGAGGTGTGGGGAAGGCGCTGCTGTTCAAGCAAGTCATGGCGGCGGACGCCGACAAGCTCTGGACGCTGCAGACCTCGATCTTCACCGAGAACCGAGCCAGCATCGCGCTGCACCACGCCGCGGGCTACCGCACGGTCGGAATCCGGGAACGCATCGCGCAACTCGATGGTGTCTGGCACGACACCGTCTTCATCGAACGTCGCTCACCCGTGCGTTAGTCCAACAGTTCCGCGACCAGAGTCCTTATCCGGCGGTCGATCTCGTCCCGGATCGGACGGACCGCGGCCACGCCCTTGCCCGCCGGGTCGTCGAGCTGCCAGTCGAGGTAGCGCTTGCCGGGGAACACCGGGCAGGTGTCGCCGCAGCCCATCGTGATGACCACATCGGACGCCTGAACGTCATCGGTGGTCAGCTTGGACGGAACCTCCGCGGTGATGTCCAGGCCCCACTCGGCCATCGCCTCGGCCGCGGCGGGGTTGACCTTCTCGGCCGGTTCGGAACCGGCGGAGCGGACGGTGACGCGGCCGAGTCCGTAGTGCTGCAACAGTGCAGCGGCCATCTGAGACCGGCCCGCGTTGTGTACACAGACGAACAGGACTTCGGGGATCTCGGCCACGGGCGGACTCCTCGGTGGTGCGGGGCGCTGGTTCGATAACGACCGATCCAGGTGAACAATGGCCGCTTTCTCGTAGAGCAGATCGTAGGTCTCGATGACGAACTCGGCCACCGTCTCCGGCCCGGCGGCCCGCTGCGCGAGAAGCCCACCCGCCGTCCCCGGGCCAAGCGCCCCGACACCACCTAGTCGTTGCGCCCGACCTGGCTCTGAACGGGGCCGACGACTGGTTACCCGATGACGCTGAGCCAGCCGGCGAGGGCGAGCAGGGTGATGAGCAGGACGGGGATGGTGAGGACGATGCCGGTGCGGAAGTAGCGGCTCCAGCCGATGTGCATGCCCTTGCGGTCGAGCACGTGTAGCCACAGGAGGGTGGCCAGGCTGCCGATCGGGGTGATCTTCGGACCGAGGTCGGAGCCGATGACGTTCGCGTAGACCATCGCCTCGTGGGTAAGGCCGGTGGCGCCGACCGCGCCGATGGCCAGCGCGGCGATGAGCACCGTTGGCATGTTGTTCATGATCGAGGACAGCACGGCCACCACCAGCCCGGTGCCCAGCGCCGCGGTGAGCACACCGTGGTCGGCGAAGAATCCGAACACCTTGGCCAACTCGCCGGTCAGTCCTTGGTTGCGCAACCCGTACACGACCAGGTACATGCCGATGCTGAACAACACGATCTGCCAGGGCGCTTCCCGGATGACCTTCCCGACCGGGATCCGCTGCGGCTCGGTGACGTGGTCATCCAGTGCTGTGTCGGGGGCCGTCGAGTGCTCCGGAGCGTTTCCGGCGCCGCTGACGCCCATGGTCACGGGAAGCGGTTGCCGACCTGACTGTGCAAAGAGAAAGGTGGGCTTGCGTGCGGCGACGGCGATGAGAACCACCGCGCCGACACCGGCCACGACCGACAGCGGCACACCCATCGGGTCGGCGCCGAAGTAACCGACGAGCAGCAGGACGAGCACCACCCAGCCGGTGCGGAAGGTCAGCGGGTCACTGATGGCCTCTGCCGGTCGACGCAGCGCGGTCACGTCGTAGGTCTTCGGGATCGAGCGGCGGAAGTACAGCAGCAGCACGGCGAGACTCGCGGCGACCGAAACGATCCCCACCGGGACCATGACCGCGGCGAAGCGGGCGAACCCGATGCCGAAGAAGTCGGCGGAGACAATGTTGACCAGGTTCGACACCACCAACGGCAGACTGCCGGTGTCGGCGATGAACCCCGTGGCCATCACGAACCCGAGCGACGCCGCCGGGGAGAACCGCAGCGCGAGCATGATCTGCATGACGATCGGCGTGAGGATCAACGCGGCGCCGTCGTTGGCGAAGACCGCGGCGATCGCCGCGCCGAGCAGCACGATCAACACGAACAAGGCACGCCCTCGACCGCGTCCCCAGCGGGCGACGTGCAACGCGGCCCATTCGAAGAACCCGCACTCGTCCAGGATCAACGAAATGATGATCACGGCGACGAAGGCCAGGGTCGCGTTCCAGACGATGCCCACCACGGTCGGCACGTCGGAGAAGTGCACCACCGTGGTGGCCAGGGCGACCACGGCGCCGCCGAGCGCGCTCCACCCGATGCCCAGGCCCTTCGGCTGCCAGATCACCAGCGTGAGCGTGGCGAGGAAGATCAGAATTGCGGCCACTGTCATAGCGTCGTTTGTCTCTCCTGCGCGAAGCGAGGTGGAGCGGAAAGCCGCCGCCGACGCTACATCGACTCACATCTATAAATCAATCCATGCTGATGTGTGCTCATCGATGACTGACATGAGTCGGGGTCCAATGCTGCACATGCCCAGTTCAATGCCTGACTGTCACCGGGAACGCCTCCTTTGACACCACGTGGGCCAAGTGTTTACATCGAAGCATGTCGATTTCAGTAGCTGTTGCGGCAGACGGGGCTTCAGCCCACGCGGCGGACGCGCACCCGGACGTAGCCGAGGCTGCCGTGAAGCTGTTCGGTGATCCGCTTCGCGCGGAGATCGTGCGCCTGCTCGCCCGCGAGCAGATGTGCACCTGTCACCTGGTGGACGAACTCGACGCATGCCAGTCCACCATCAGTCACCACATACGCGTGTTACGGGACGCGGGCATGGTCGCCGCGGAACGACACGGGCGGTTCACCTACTACCGGCTCCGTCCCGAAGCCGTGATGACGCTTATCGCTGGCCTCGCCGACATGGCCCTTCAGGTACAGCACGCGCAGACCGTTCGCAGGCCCTGCCCCTGACGGGCCGCGTTGGCCCAACCACTCGCGCCGTGGTCGCCGACGTCGCGACTCACGTCACCTTGTCGTGGCCCCGATCGACGCGGTCAGTACCGTCGCCAACTCGCTCAACGCTGCGGGCAGCGGCCAGTAGTACACCCAGGTTCCGCGCCGCACCCGCGTCCGTCGAGTTCTGTGACCGCTGCGGGGTGGTCTGCACCTCCGGCTGCCGAAGCAATAGCCGGATCGCCAAGACCCGCCTGCTCGCCGATCCCGTTGCCGCGCGGGTCATGCCCGCGGCATGGCGCCACGAAGCCACACGCTGACCCAGGGAGTACTAATGACGACTGACGATCAGACCGCCCTACGCGACCAGGTCCAAGACCGCTACGCCAAAGCCGCGCTCACCGTCCTGCGGGACCGCCCCGCATCCTGCTGCGGCGGGTCGTCCTGTTGCGGCCCCGATGCCGACCAGCGCGTCGGCGCTCTCGGTTACAGCGATACCGAACGTGGCGAACTGCCCGCGGACGCGCTCGCCGCCAGCCTCGGTTGCGGAAACCCCACTGCGGTCGCCGAACTCCACGCCGGTGAAACCGTACTCGACCTCGGTTCCGGCGGAGGCATCGACGTGCTGCTCTCCGCCCGCCGCGTCGGCCCCACCGGCAAGGCCTACGGCCTGGACATGACCCCCGAGATGCTCGAACTAGCCCGCCGCAACGCCACTGCGGCAGGCGCCACCAATGCCGAGTTCCTGCACGGACACATCGAGAACATCCCACTCCCGGACAACACCGTCGACGTGGTCATCTCCAACTGTGTGATCAACCTGTCCGTCGACAAACCCGCCGTGTTCGCCGCCATCCACCGCGTCCTCAAACCCGGCGGACGCATCGGCATCTCCGACGTCGTCGCCGCCGACCACCTGACCGGAGAACAACGAGCCGAACGCGGCGAACGGGTCGGCTGCATCGCGGGTGCACTGTCCACATCGGAATACCGCGAGCAGCTGAGCACAGCCGGGTTCACCGACATCGACATCACCCACACCCACAAGGCAGCCCAGGACATGCACTCCGCCATTATCCGCGCGGTCAAACCAGCCTGAGCTTCACTTTCTGATCGGCCTGCCGTCACGACACTGCCGCGAATCCGGCCCGAACGTCCCGCCTTCGAACTGCACTACCCGCAGATGGTGCGACGGATGCGTGCGGAGTCCCATATCGGCGGAAAGGCGACGCCGTCCGAAACGATCGGCTCAAGCCACACGCCGTCGGGGTGACCGGACGACATCACGCGGGACATGGTCGAGGTCGTCGAAACCTGTTGTGCCACAATCCACTGACCAATTGTTAGTGGGGGAAACGATGTACCGTCGATTACTCGTTGTGGCTTTGCTGCTTACCGGGTGCACCACCCAGCCGAACAACTCCGGTCCATCACCGACGACCGCGACCTCCGCGCCGCCGCCCGCGGTGAAGGAGGTGCCGCAGCGCGCGCTGCGGATGGCTGGTGGCCTGGCGTTGAGCTATGTGCAGCCGGAGACGGCGGCGCGGGTGCTGTGTTGGCCCTTCGCCCCGCCGCACCCTGTGCTGGTGCGCTTCGAGCCCGACATCGGTGGCAGGAAACCGAACTGCCGGATCACCGACGCACGGGGCGGGCATGCGATCGAGCTGTCGCTCAAGCAGGCGACCAGTACGACCTTCGCCGGTAACGACAAGATCGCCGACCGCGATGCCATGGTCAACGAGAAATCGGGGAAGGTGTTCGTCGAGACGCCTGTCTCGGACGCCATGAATGTCAGGGAGATCAGCCCGCAATGGCCGATCCTGCTGGCCGGGGCCGACCAGGCCGACGCCGCGCTGCTGCGGGAGTACCTGGCGAAGGTGCTGCCGGAGCTGACGAAGGACGCCGACCGGCTGGCCGTCTACCCCGGCGGCGGCGTCGACCTGAAATCGGTCACGGTGACCCCGGACGTCTTCCACGACCTGGCGAAACCTCTGCAGGCGCTCCAGTTGTGCCAGATCGCGAAGGAAACGCTCGGCCTCAAGCCGTCCAGGGTCACCGAGGGCGGTGTGTGCGTCGCGAAGTTGCCCGACGGCAGCGACCTGGCTCTCCGCCCGGAGGCGACCTCGCGGACCAAGGCTGACTACGAGCGGACAGTTGGCGGCCGCCCAGCGTCCACTGACGGCAGGGACGTGCGGGTGCGGTTGCGCGACGACACTCCGCTCGACCTCATCGTCCCCCAACAGCACGAAAGCATCGGCGAGAAGGTCGTCGCCGTTCTCGGTCAGAAGTAGGGAATACGACGAACCGCGCCACGAAGCTGTTCACGCGGTGTCGGCGCCGCATCCCCGCGCGCGATGCCTGGCGGGGCGTCGGCGATGCTGTGGGCGTGGAGTACGTGTCCAGAGTGCCGCGACCGCCGCTGGACGGGCTGATCGACGACCTCTACTACCTGGAGGGCGCGCCGCCGTACGCCCGGCTGACGCTGCCGCCGGGGCCGTCGGCGTTGCTCATCGTCAACCTCGGGGCGCCGTTCCGCATCCGCGGCGGCACCGACATCGAGACGGCCGAGTACGCCGACGGCTGCGTGGTCACCATGCCCACCCGCGCGTGGGAGTTCGGCTACCCACTCCGGACCCGGTCCGTTGGCGTGCACTTCAAGCCGTGGGGGCTGGCGCCGTTCCTGCCGATGCCCGCGGCCGAGTTGTGTGACCGGCCGGTGACGGTAGAGCAGGTGTGGGGCAGGCCCGCCATTGCTGAGCTGCGGGACCGGCTGGCCATGGCGGACGGACCGCACGAGATGCTGACGCTGCTCGAGCAGGAGCTGATGCGACGGCTGTGCGAGACCCCCGGCCTGGGGCTGGTCCGTCATACGAGCAGCGTCATCGCGGCGACCAGCGGGGCGGTGGCGATCGGCGACCTGAGCGTGGCAGCCGGTGTCAGCAGCACTCATCTGGCACAGCGGTTCAAGGCGCTCATCGGCGTCACGCCGAAGCGACTGGCCCGCGCCCACCGCTTCACCGCGACCGTGTTCGCGATCAACCCCGCCGAACCGATCGACTGGGGCGAGCTCGCCGGTGCCGCGGGCTACTTCGACCAGGCTCACTTCGGCCACGAGTTCCGGGCGTTCACCGGGCTCACGCCGACCCGGTACATCGAGGTCCGGCGGCGGTTCCTGCGCGAACATCCCGGCCACACGCTGGACGGCTGGCCGCTGCCATCCGATTGATTTCTTACAAGACCGACAGCTCACGACACACTAATTTGGGGCACACCAAAGCAGAGGAGAGCCCCGTGGGCAAGGTAGTGATGTATGCCTCGGTGTCGGTCGACGGTTTCATCGCGGACGAGAATGACCAGCCCGGACCGCTGTTCGACTGGTTGTCCAACGGTGACGTCCCGTTGGACGAGAGTGGCGCGTTGAAGGTGTCGCAGACGTCCTACGACCACACCCGGCCGTACTGGGACCAGATCGGGACGACAATCGCGGGCCGCCACGTCTTCGACATGACGGACGGCTGGGACGGGAAGCCTCCGGGTGGGATCGACCACGTGGTCGTCGTGACGCACCGGGCGGCGCCCGAGGGCTGGGACCCGCCGTTTCACTTCGTCGACGGCGTCGAGGCAGCCGTGGCCAAGGCACAGGAGCTTGCGGGTGACCGCGTGGTCGAGGTCGCCGCTGGCGACGTCGGTGGCCAGGTGCTTGCCGCGGGTCTGGTCGACGAGGTGCGCATGGACGTCGTACCCGTGGTGCTCGGGTCCGGCAAGCGCTACTTCGGGTCGGTCGACGCGCCGCACCTGTTGGAGGATCCTGACGTGGTCATTCAGGGCAACCGGGTGCTTCACCTGCGCTATCGGGTTCGCCGTTGACCGATCTGAGCGGGTACGCGAACTGCTTGGCGCCACGCGCAGCCCGGACCTGAGTCCTGAGTGGACGGTCTACTGAGGAGCGGTCCGAAGTGGATCGACGCGGTGGGTGTTCGGTGCGGTGTCGGCGGGAAGTGGTTCGCGGTGGTCGGCGCGCAGGCCGTCGAGGGAGATCCACAGCAGCCTGTGCCACATCTGCGGGCGGTGCTCGTCGGTGATCTGGACGGCATGGCCCAGTGAGATCAGCAGGAGCAGAAGGTCGTCGGTGGTCACGCCGGGGCGCAACAGGCCCGCGTCGCCGGCGCGGGCGCACAGTTCCTCGATGACGAGGCGAAGCTGCTGGAGGCCATCCAGGTCGGGAAGCGACGACCAGGTCCGCGCGAAGTTCTCCATGATCGCGCGGTGGCAGGCGTAACCGGTCAGGGCCTGCTGGTAGAAGTCGGTCAGCGCCACCCAGGGGTCCTCGGCGTCGATCGCCGCCTGGCGGGCGGATTCCGCCCACACCGTGAAGTCCTTGCGCAGGACCGTCTGCACGAGGTCTTCCTTCTTCGGGAAGTGCCGGTAGAGGGTGCCCATGCCCACCCCGCTGCGGCGGGCGATCTCGCGGACGTCCACCGCGGTGCCCTGCTCGGCCAGCACTTCGGCGGCGGCCTCGATGATCGCTTCCCGGTTGCGGATCGCGTCCACGCGCGGCGCGCGGCGCCGGGTGGGGCTTTCCGGTTCAGCCACTGCCATGTGTCCGAGCATACCGCCTTATCCGGAGCGGATGCTCCCCTCTGTGCTACTTTCGAGGAGCACGTGCTCCGGATAGCGAGGGGATGTCATGTCCGACCCGTCCACGACCACCGCACACGAGGCCAAGGCCCCTGACGTCAACAGCTGGAACGAGCGGATCATCGCCGAGGTCCGGGCGAACGCCGGGTATGCGGCGTGGAGTAGCAACGAGGAGTTCGCCGCGGGTCGTCCCGTCCCGCCTCGGATTCCCGGGTTCGACGAGCAAGGCATGCCGCTGATCTTGGTGCACCACATCGGGGCCAAGACCGGACGCGAGCGGATCAGCCCGTTGTTCCACCAGCCGGTCGGCGACAGCTGGGCCGTCTTCGCAACCCACGGCGGCAGTCCGCAGCATCCGGTCTGGTACCACAATCTCATGGCGAACCCGCGGACCACCGTCGAAGTGGGCACGGAGACAGTGCCCGTCGTCGCTCGGCTCGCGCAGGGCGCGGAGCGCGAGCGGATCTGGGCGAAGGAGGTAGCGCTCGTCCCGAAGTTCGCCGAGTTCGAGGCAGCCGCGGGCAGGCAGATCCCCGTCGTCGTGCTGGAGCGTGTCCACGCACAATCCGCCGCCCCGCCTTTCCCCGAGAAATGACCACACGGCAGCGAGCTGATCTGGTTCCTCGTGCTGGTGGCGGGCGACCGCCATCGGCGAAACCGACACGCTTCGGCGGATTCGCGCCAGAGTGCTTGCGACTCGTCTTTCCGAGGGACTGCTCTCCCTCTCCCGCAGGAGGACGCGCCGAAGTGCGTCGGTGAAGCTCGGTGACATGGTCGGAGTGAGGGTGTGGAAACCAGCACGCGCCGCGGTTGGCCTCGTTGTGTCGCCAGCGCTACCGCGGTGTGGTCGTTGGGGTACGGCGGCCTGACCGTGTCCTGGGCGCTGGGTGGGCGCACCTATCCGTACGGCGCCAACGATCCCGGCGCCGAGCACGCGTCGCTGCTGAGCACCGTGCCGACCGGGATCGCCGCGCCGGTGCTCGCCTGCGTCATCCTGCTCACCGTCGGGCTGATCCGCCCCTGGGGTGAGGTCTTTCCACGTTGGATTCCCCGGCTGGGCGGCCGTCCCGTGCCGCCGGGACTTCCCCTCTGGTCCGGCGGCCTGGTGGCCGTCATCCTGACGATGGCGAACGTGTCCCTCGCTCACCGCTCGATCACGACAGGCGAGCCGATGGACGTCCTGTTCCGGCTGTGGGTGCTGTGGGGTCTCGGCCTCGGCGGCGCGACTCTCGCGTACTACTACCGCACCCGGGGCCGATGCCGCCGCTGCGACTGCGAGGACTGAGCCCATCGTCGGCACAGCCAGGAGTTGTCCGCGACGGGCGTCGCGTCAGGACGCTGATGTGGTGGTGCCGTCCCGTTCGATGGTGACGACCTGATCGAGGGGGACGGGAGTGGAGCACGTGGTGCAGACCAGTGCGGCGACCAGTCGACCGCCGCACTGGTCGTGCAACAGCTGTCTCGGCGGCTCGTTGGGCGCGTAGTACTCGTCTCCCCAGGTGATCATCGCGGCGAGCACTGGCCACAAGGCTCGGCCCTTGTCGGTCGGCACGTATTCGAAACGGGCGGGCCGGTCGAGGTACTGACGCTGGCAGAGCACACCGGCTTCGGTGAGTCGGGTCAACCGATCGGTGAGCACGTTCGGGGCTATCCCCAGCGACTGTTGGAACTGCTCGAACCGAGTCATCCCGGCCACCAGGACATTGCGCACGACGAGCAGCGTCCACCGGTCGCCCACCACTTCCAAGGTCCGCGCGATCGAACAGTCGATGTCCGGGTAGGTCCGAGGCAGCACCACCTCAGTCTAGCTCGTCACTTGTGTGAAGCAAGGAAGCTGCTCTACGGTCACTTGCATCACACAAGTTACTTGCCTGCGTACATGGAGGACCTGCCGATGACGACGAGGGCGAACCGCATCGCCGTGGTGACCGGAGCGGGAAGGGGGATCGGACTTGCGATCGTGCGGGCGCTGGTCGACGACGGGTTCACTGTCGTCGCAGGCAGTCGCACGGTCACCGACGCACTGCGGGACGCGACACCGGACGCGATCGAGGTCGATCTCGGCACCGCCGACGGACCGGCCAACCTCATGCGGCACGCGCTCGACCGGCACGGGGCGATCGACCTGCTCGTCAACAACGTCGCGGGGGCCTCGACACCCGCCGGAGGTTTTCTCCAACTCGACGACGACGCGTGGGATCACACGTTCAACATGACCTTCATGTCGGCCGTCCGCGCGACCCGCGCTGCGCTCCCGAGCCTCCTGGACCGCCGCGGCGCGGTGGTCAACATCAGTTCGGTCAACGCCAAGTTGGCGCAGCCGCGCCTGGTCGCCTACTCGGCCGCCAAGGCAGCGATGTCGAACCTCGGCAAGGCACTCGCCGAGGAGTTCGGCGGCCAGGGGCTGCGGGTGAACACGATCTCTCCTGGTCCGGTGTGGACGGACGTGTGGACGTCCCCTGGCGGCGCCGGTGACGCGCTTGCCCAGCGGGCGGGCGTTGCGCTGGAGGACTTCGTCGACCGGATTCCGGCGGCTCTTGGCCTGTCGACCGGCCAGTTCGCCAAGCCGGAGGAGGTCGCGGCACTCGTGGTGTTCCTCGCGTCCGGCCGCGCGGCCAACATGAGCGGTGCGGACCTCGTGATCGACGGTGGCATGGTGAAGACAGCCTGAGCAACCCATCCCGGCGGGGCCTGAACACGAAGGGAACCAAGGGGATGCGCAGTTCTCCGGACCGGCGTGGTGGATCCGCGGTGCGTGGCCGCCGTGCGGGAGGTGGCCGACGACATCCCGGCCGCCATGTTGCATAGTCATGTCATAACTAGTAATGTCATGACTATGGATACCGCAGGCAAGCGTTCCGCGCTGGGTGTCACGGTGCTCGGGATCCTCTCGGGGGAGCCGATGCACGCTTATCGGATCCAGAAGCGGATCAAGGACTACGGCAAGGATCGCGTCGTCAACGTCCGCCAGCGCGCGAGCGTGTACCAGACGATCGAGCGGTTGCTGAAGCTGGAGCTGATCAGGGTCGACCGTGTCGAGGGGCACCCGGAGCGCACGGTCTACGCCATCACCGACGCCGGGTTGGTGACGGTGAAGGCGTGGATCAAGGACATGCTCGCCACGACCGGGAACGAGTTCCCGGAGTTTCCGGTTGGCCTGTCCTTCCTGATGATGCTGACCCCGGACGAAGCGGCCGAGCTGCTCCAGGCGCGGCTGGCCGCGGTTGACGCGCAGGTCGCCGAGATCGCGGCCGTGCTCGACGGTTCGGCCGGTGTGGCTCGGATCTTCCTGGTGGAGGAGGAGTACCAGCATGCGTTGCTGCTCGCCGAGCAGCGCTGGATCCGTGCCCTCGTCGCGGATCTGCGCACCGGATCCATCACGTGGTCCGAGGAATCGCTGCGGCAGGCGGTCGCGGAGTTCGATGCCCGACAGGAGAAGGAACAATCATGAAGACCGTACCCGTGCTGATAGTCGGCGGTGGCCTCGCCGGTCTCACCAGCTCGCTCTTCCTTGCCAGGCAGGGCATTCCGGCACTGCTGGTGGACCGGCACGCGGGTGTGTCGATCCACGGCAGGGCGCGGGGGATCAACCAGCGGACGATGGAGATCTACCGGGCCTACGGGGTTGCCGAGGCGATCGAGCGGGCAGGTGCGCCGTTCGACGACGAGTCGGGGGTCGCCCGCTGTGAGTCGCTGGCGGGCGAATGGCAATGGGTGTTCGACGCCGAGGAACCACGGGCCTGGCCCGACGTGACCGCCGGGGTGTTCTGCATGGCCGACCAGAACACGGTCGAGCCGATCCTGATCGACGCCGCCCGACAGGCAGGCGCCGAGCACCTGTTCAACACCGAACTGGTCGACTTCGACACCGACGACAACGGGGTGACGGCAACGATCGAAGACCGCGACACCGGTCACCGGCAGGTCGTGCGGGCCACCTACCTGGTGGCCGCCGACGGCAACCGGAGCCCGATCCGGCAGCGGCTGGGTATCGCCCGCACTGGCGAGATGACGTTCCAGCACACCATGAACATCGTGTTCCGTGCGGACCTGTCCGAGTTTCTCCCCCGCCGAGCGCTGTTCTGGATGATCGCCAACCCGGACGGGTTCTTCGGTGGTCTGGTCAGCACCGCCGATCCGAATCGCTGGCAGGCGTCCGTCGCCTACGACCCCACCACCGAGTCCAGTGCCGACTTCACACAGGAGCGGTGTGTGCGGCTCGTTCACGCGGCCGTGGGTAAGGACATCGACGTCGAGATCGAGGGTGTCAGCGCCTGGGAGCAAGGCGTCGGCGTCGCGGAGAGATACCGCGACGGGCGGGTGTTCCTGGTCGGGGACAGTGCACATGTGTGGCCGCCCGCGGGTGCGCTCGGCGCGAACACCGGCGTCCAGGACGCGCACAACCTCGCGTGGAAGCTCACCGTCGTACTGAACGGCCGGGCCGGTGACGACCTCCTCGACGCCTACGACGCCGAACGCCGACCACTCGCCGAAACCCTGGCGCCCATGATCGTGGCCCACCAGCAGGCCAGGATCAGCGGCGCGGCCGAACCGGCAGAAATGGACGGGCGTACCCAAACACTGGGCGCTGGCTACGGCCCCGGTCCTGTGTTCGACTCCGGGCATGGCCCGCAGGCACGCGTCGGCAGGAGGGCTCCGCACCTCTGGCTCGGCGATATCGCCCTGCACGACCTGTGCGTCGGTGATTTCGTTCTGCTCTGCGACAGTCCTGAGTGGATAGAAGCAGCCCGGACGGTGCCGGTCCGTGCCCACCGTGCCGACCACGCGGAGGGCTGGACGCAACGCTATGAGCGCGGTGCTGTGCTCATTCGCCCTGACGGCTACATCGTCTGGCGCTCCACCGGCCCTGCCTCCGCACTGGATCTCACGAACGCCATCGACCACGCACTGTGCCCGGTGAGGCTGGACTAAGGGCATGTCGACCTCGACCGAGGGCGGTCCGTATCCGGTGCCGCCGGATGAGCTGGCGCGGTTCGGGGACATGGCTCGCGAACTGGGCGGCCTGACTGCGCTGCTGTACGCCCGGATCGCCGAACAAATGGGTGTCCTGGCCACCGACTACAAGTGCCTCGACATCGCCATGCGGGTGGACGAGTCGTTGACCGCCGGGCAGATCGCCACGATGTCCGGCCTGTCGACGGGCGCGGTGACCGGCGTGATCGATCGGCTGGAGAAACACGGGTTCGTCCGGCGGGTACGTGATCCGCACGACCGCAGGAAGGTGCTCGTCGAGATCTCGAAGATGGACGAGAGCAAGTACGAGCACCTGTTCGCGCACCTCGCGGACGGCCTCAAGGAAGTGCTGTCCGGGTTCTCGCCACAGCAGCGCGAGATCATCGAACGCTACCAGCGCGCACTACTCGCCTGGATCCGCGAGGACGCCTGCACAGCTTGATGTCCACGGACTACGACATCAGCGCTGAATCACCGCCCGTGGAACGCGATGTGTTCGTAGTTCCAGCCTTCCGCCACCGCGGCGGCACGTTCGGCGTCGCCAACGGCATAGCGGTGCAGCGCACCCTTCTGTAACCGGTGAACCGGAGTCAGGCCGGGACTGGCTTTGCCCGCGTAGAAACCGATCCCCTCGGATGCGTAGCCGTAGCGCTGCACCGCGTTGTCCCGTTCCGTGGCGCTGGCGGTGAACAGCCGGTCGCCGGTCTTGTTGTGCCACAGCCGATACACAGGCACGACCTCGGCACTGGCGGCGGACGCGGCACGGAACCCCACGCCGTCGGACACGTATCCGTAGTGGGCGACCGCGTTGTCGGCCTCACTCTGGCTCAGCGTCAGCAGCGTGGCGCCGACGGTCGGGTGGTGCAAGCGATACACCGGCTTGGTCAGGCTGTCCGGGGGAGCGTCGCCGGGCCAGCGGAGCGCACCGAGGGATACCGGCCCTCCGGCTGGCACTCCGACGGCTTCGGCGATGTCGGTGGGGAGCGGCGATCCCGCGGCGGCCGCCGGGCTGCCCGGGATGACCCGGTAGTCGCCGCCGGGTGCGTCGACGAAGTAGACCGCGCCGCCCTCCTGGAAACGGCCGTGGGTATCCCGGCTGGTGGCCTGGAACGCTTGCAGCGTCTTGTACTGAACGTCGGCACCGGTGATCCGGGTCCAGTTCACCAGCGTGCCCGGCGCGGTCCGGTAGTGGCCGTTGTAGTCCATCGCCGCGGCCGGGATCATCCCGTCGGCACCGACCCGCTTGCCGGACGCCGCGCTGTTGCCGTCGACCGTGTCGAACACGGGATCGGGCCCACCTGCGAACAGGTTGTTCACCAGGGACACGTCGGCGGTGTCCCAGGTGATGCCGAGTGCGCGGTCGGCGTCGCTCGGGCAGTGGTCGGCGTCGCCGGGACAGGTTGGCCGCGGGTCCTCGGCTACCTGGATCGCCTGCTTGTTGCCGACCATTGTGTTGTTGTAGGTGCGGATGTGGTTCGAGCCGCTGATTTTCAGACCGAACCGGCCGTTGCCCGCCAGCACGTTGGACGCGATCAGCGCATGCGACGAGACCTCGTAGTACAGCCCGTGTTTGGTGTTGGCGCGGGCCAGGTTACGCACCATGCTGACCTTGTGGCAGGACAGGTCGCACCAGAAGCCGGTGCCCTGGTTGCCTTCGAAGACGTTGTCCCGCACGGTCGACTCGTGCAGATGGGTCGCCTTCATCCCGGCACCCGCAAGGCTGTTGCCCTTGTCGACGCCGAACCGCTCCCCGTTGTTGGTGAGCATTCGGTTGCCTGTCAGCGTCAGGTTCTTGATCTTGTGTGCGTTGGCCGCGTTGAAGCCGTTGCGGGTGAACAGGTTCCCGGTAACTCGCATGTCGTCGCCGTTGGCGAGCAATCCGGCAGCGGCGTTGTCGGCGATGGTGTTGTCCGCCGCCACCACTCCCCGGGCCTGCACGATCACCGCGGCCGGTCGCTTGCGGTAGTCCTGGCTGGTGGCGTAGTGCGCGAACCCGAGCCCGCGGATCTCCGAGTTCTCCGCCCCGGCGAACAGGTGCACCGCGAAGTTCCGGGCGGCGATCTCGATCCGGCGCCCGGCCGGATCAGTGCCCAGGTACAGCCGCCGGTTCGGGACGTCCCGGAAGAACGTGCCCGCGGTGACGTCGCCCCTGGCCGCCACCTGCCGGAGCTGCTGCCCGTCGACGAACACCATCGCCGGGTCGCCGCCGAGTGGGTTGTCGTCGTTGATGTCCGGCGGGAAGACGCAGGCATCCCCGGCCGGGCCGGGATCGCAGACGTCCGGTGGGTTCCAGTCGTCCAGCCGCCACACCGGACCATCGGCGGCGAACCGAGTGGCGGGCACCTCGGTGCTGCCCTTGAACCAGGCCTGCTCGCCCGGGTACGACCGCAACGTCACCGGCTTGAAGATCCCGCCGAGCGACTCGCGGTACTCGCCCTGCCGGAAGACGATCGTGGTCATCTCCCCGGCCTTGCCTCGGCGGACTGCCTCCAGACCTGTCCGCAGCGGCTGCGCCTCAGTCCCCGGACTGGCGTCGTTTCCGGTGACCGAGACATACAGGACTGGTAGCTCGTCCGCCTGGGCGTCCGCGATGACCATCCCCAGTAAGGCCATCGCGGACACGGTCAGCTTCGCGAGTCGGCTCACGACTTCCCCCTATTCGATGACACCGGCGTCGGGCGGCCGGTTTTCCTCACACAGCACCGTGGTGTAGCTCGCCGTCCCGGCCGGTTGGGTCTCGGGGTAATGCCACGCGACCCATTCCCCACGCGGGACATCGACGCAGTAGCTGGCGTAGACGTGCAGGCCACCGGAGTTGTCCCGGAACGCGGGCGCCACGGAAATCCGGTCCGCGCAGTTGTAGTAGTAATGCTGCATGGTCCCGCCCTGCGGGTTGATCGGGTCGAACGTCGTCCAGCACGGATCGGTGTCCTGGCGCTGCCCGGTCCGCCAGGACAACGGCGGCCGGTTGCCTTCGCAGAACACCGTCGTGTAGCTCGCGGTCCCCGGTGGCTGCGTCTCCGGGTAGTACCAGACGACGGTTCGGTCGTGGTCCACCTCGGCGCACCTGTTGGCGTACACGCGCTGGTTGCCGCCACCGTCCTGGAACGCGGAGGTGAAGGAACCACGGTCGGCGCAGTTGCGGTAGTAGTGCCGCATGGCCCCGCCCTGCGGGTTGCCAGGGTCGAAGGACGTCCAGCAAGGCGCCGCGGGCGCGGCGGTGGCGGGCGGAATCAGTGTGGCCGCCACGAACACGGCGACCGCGATGATCTTCGTCATTCTGGTGATCACCGCTCCAGCGAATACCGGTCGGGTGGCGTGACGAAAGACCCACCGCCGGACGGGACTGACCGGGCCAGGCCGGGTCACCCGCTGACTACACTGGGCCACCGCATGAACCTTGTGCGAAGGGGGCTCATCGACGTGTCCGAATCACCCGACGGCAGACCGGATCCAGGCGCAACGCTGACCCCGGCCGAGTTCGTCGACGCCATGCGACGGCTCAAGGGCTGGGCCGACCTGACCTACCGCGAACTGGAGCGGCGCGCCGAGGGCGGCGGCGACAAACTGGCGCGCAGCACCGTCACCGCGACCCTGACTCGCGACAGCCTGCCCCGCGAGGAGCTGGTGGTCGCGTTCGTCCGGGCGTGCGGTTGCGACGACGCCGAGGTTGACCTCTGGATCACCGCTCGGCGCCGGATAGCGGCGGGCAGCGCGCCACCACCGGAACCCGCACCTCGATCGCCTGGGCCCACGCGGTTGTCTCGGCGCCGCTGGCTGGTGCCCGCGCTGGTCGGCGGGCCTGTCCTGGTGGTGTTGCTGCCAACGGTGATCGTGCTGGCCAGCTCAGGCGGGACGGCCGACTCCAGCCAGTTGGAAGGCACGACCGTGTCGACCGTGACCGAGGACACCTACGTCACCCAGATCGAACTGCGCGGCACGAGGGCGAATTTCACCCAGTTACGCGCGTGCGGTGCCCAGTGCGACGGCGCTGCGGACGGCCACGAGAAACGGATCCTGCTGAAGTTCCAGCTCGACAACCTGCCCGCGGGCGCGTGTGTCCGGGACGCTCGGCTGCGGTTGTGGTCCAAGACCACCCGCGACCAGGACATCGGGTTCACCGTGCACCAGCTGGACCCGAACTCCTGGGACCATGCCACCGCGAACTGGGAGACCCAGCCACAGCCGGGCCGGGAACTGGCGTCCCACACCGGCGCGGTGGCCGACCAGTGGATGGAGTTCGACCTCACACCCGCGGTAAGGACGAGTGGCGCGCATTCCTTCGCCGTGCGCAGCACTGGACAACTCGGCGGCTATTTCGCCTCGCGCGAGGACACCGCGCTGAAACATCCCGCCGAACTCGTCGTGCAGCACACCAAGTGCGCGTAAAAAGGCCGGTGGGGCGGCATTCCCGCCCCACCGGCCGTTCAGGTTACGAGCGATTCAGGAATCAGCCGCGGAACCGAGCGCCCCTCAGGCAACCGCCCAGCCAGGTGAACAGCATTCCCCAGTGGCCGGTGGTGTACCGAGTGTTGATCCACCCGTTGATGATGCAGGCGGCGAGCCATATTCGCCAGCCGGCCCGGTACTTCCAGAGCAGGTGGCCCCGCTTGACGCCCTTCGTGACGGCCGTGGAGGTCTTGCGGCCGAGCCAGCGCGCGCCCGACCCGATCCAGCCACCGACCTTCCGGCCGATCGAGCTCACGCCCTGCCAGATCTTGCCGCCGAGCCAGCGGGCACCCCGCCCGACCCACCGCGCGGCCTTGCCGCACCACCTGGCGCATGCCCGCCACACGTACTTGCAGTACCGCGCGCACCCGATGATCACCGGGATGAACCAGGCCCTGCCGTCCAGGTCGGTGGCGTTCACCGGATCGCCGTTGACGTAGTCGTAGTCGTTGGCGGACCCGCCTTCCACCGGGTCGACCGACAGGAACCGGCCTAGCAGCGGGCTGTACGGCCGGGCGCCCATCTGCACGATCGACAGCGCCCCGGCGTGCTCGTACGGACGCTGGTGCTGGCCGAGCCACCCGTTGTCCATCTGCCCAGGCTGGTTGTCCGGCACGTTGTCCGGATCAACCGAACCGTCCGCCTGCAACGCCTCACCGAACGGTCCATAGGTGCGTAGCTCGCCGACCTGTTTGCCCGCCGGGTCGGTGGTCAGGACCAGGTCGCCGCGGATCGACGGGTGATCCCAGGTCGAGCTGCCCTTGGCGGCCGTGTACAGCACCCCGCCCGGCAGGCTCACGGTGTGTGCGAGAACCTTCTTGTCCGCGCCCAATGCGAGATCGGACGCGTCCCCGTCGCCGGTGTAGGCGTACAGCACCTCGGCGGTGTCGTCTCCCTTCGTGGCCGAGCGGTGGACCAGCCGGTCAGTCGCGTCCCGGGTGTAGGCCACCTCGGCCGGGTCGGCGCCGGTGCTGCTGGCGCGGAGGTTCCGGTCCGAGCTGTCCCACCCGAGCCGGGTGACCGAGCCGCCAACGGTGTACTCGGTGGTGTTGCCGTGGCTGTCGTACTGGATCCCGGTGACCGGATTCGGGCCGGTGGTCGCGAGGACCCGGTCGGCGGCGTCGTAGCAGTATCCGGTTTCGGCGGTGCCGGATGCGGTGGCGTCCAGCAGCCGGACCCGGTTGGTGTTCGATCCCGCGTTGGCCCGGGTTCCGGCCGGGCACGCGGCGGGCGCCGCGGACGTGAAGTCGTAGGTGTACTTGTGTCCGGTTACGTACGCCTCGACCAACCGTCCGTTGTCGTCGTACACGTAGTTCGGCGCGTTGGGACGGGCGTCGGCGCCGCCGAGTGTCTCGTCGACGACTGTTCCGGCCCTGGTTCGCTTGACCGCCGCGACGGTCTCGCGGCCGTCTGAGCCACGCCAGGTCAACGACGTGGTCTTGCCCGCGGTGTCCCGCCCGAACGCCTTGAGCGAGCTGCCGTTGGCGTAGGTGACCGTGGCGAGTTCACCCGCCGCGTCGAAGGTGGCGGTCGAGAGCACCGTCGCGCCGACCTTGACCGACAGGATGCGTCCGGCGTCGTCGTAACCGGTCACGGTGACGATCGGCGCGTCCGCGGGGTTCGGCGGGGTGGTCTTGACGGTGGTCGCCCGGCCCGCCTGGTCGTACGTGGTGTCGGTCTTGGTGCCATGCACGTCCGTGTAGGACACCGTGCGCCCCAACAGGTCCACCGTGGTGACGACCGCGCCGACGTGGTCGGTGACCGACGTGGTCAGCGGGTCGCCGTTGACCGCGTAGCTGGTGTTGACCGTCCGGGCGCTGATGGTCGCGTTGCCCGGGTAGGTCTGCCGGATCGTCCGGTCACGCACGTCGTATGTGGTGCATGCCCAGTCGCCGTTGGTGGCTTCGGCCACGATCCGGCCCGACGCGTCGTACACCTGCTCGTCCACCCTCGCCGGTCCGCTCTGGGGCGCGGCGGAGGTGGTCAGCTTGGCCAGTCCGGCCTGGTTGACCGCCGGACTCCCGGCCACACACGGGTTGGCCCTGGCCTCGGCGTCCCCGTAGTGCGCGTAGACCGTCGCCACACCGCTGGGCGTGGTTTTCCGGGTCGACCGGAGATAGCCGTTGCCCGGGGTTTCGTAGTCCGTGCGGGACAGCAGCCCGCCGGAGCCCGTGCTGGTGGCCAGTCCGAACGCCGGGTCCATGCCGTTCTCGCCGTAGTTGGTGACTGAGCGCTGCTCGGGCACACCGTCCGATTCGGACTGAACGGTCGACGTGGTCAGGCCGTACCGCGGCCGCAACGCCGATCCGGGCACGATCTGCTGGGTTCCGGCCGGGGTGACCCAGTGCAGCTCCAGCTTGGCGAACCCGAGGTCGTCGAAGTAGTCGAGCCGGATCCGCTTGACCGAACCTGGTCCGTCGCTGCGCACGACGGCCTGCCGCCACGCCTGTTCGGTGTGCCGCCAGTCGTCCATCACCAGCTGGTCGTCCAGCCACATCCGGATACCGTCGTCGGCCAGCACCCGCAGGGTGTAGTTCCCCGCGGCGGGGAAGACGATCTCACCGGTGAACCGGGCCGAGAAGATGTCGCCGGTCAGGCCGGGCGGCGGGTTGGTGCCCCAGCCGCTGACCAGTGTCCCGTCCGGTGTGCCGACCCCAGTGGCGTGCACCTTCGGCGCCCCGGCCAGCGTGGTGTTCTCGTAGTACGCGACCGACAGGCCGTTGACGTTCTCGTCGTAGCCGGTGTGGCTGCGTGGCACGGTGTTCGCACACGCGGCGGTCGGCACCTGTCCGGTGAAACAGGACGCCGGTGCGGGACCGTACTTGTCCACCGGGCGGTCGGCGTGGTCGTAGACCGTGGTCGACACTCGGCCCGCCGAGTCGGTCGAGCTGAGCTCCTGGTCCTTCACGCTCCACGTCTTCGCCGTGGTGCGACCGGTCGCGTCGGTCGTGACAAGTTCGCGATCGGCGTCGTCATAGGTGACCTTGGAGAAGAACCCGCTCGCCGGGTTCAGCCCGGCGACGTTGACCTTCGAGGTGCGGTTCGCCGGGTCGTAGACGTAGCCGCGTCCCGGCCTCGCCTCGCCCGGCCTCGGTACCGGCGCGGTCACCGTCCTCGCCTTCGGCTTGTCGCCCGACACGTCGTAGTCGACGAGGGTCAACGTGTCGTTGCCATTGCGCTTCGGCGGGTCGACCGCCACCCAGTCGGCGGCCAGGCTGTCCCGCACCGTCGACAGCTGACCGGCCGGTCCGTACGCGTAGTCGGTGATCTCCGAGCCGGGATCCTCGAACCGACGCAGCAGACCGCCCGCATACCACAGCCGGGACTCGGTGCCGTCCCAGTAGCTGATCCGGCACAACATCTGCGGCGGTGGCGTCGCGTCGAACCCTGGCGGGATCGGGACAGGCCCGTAGCAGTCGTCACCCGCGCGGTTGTAGTGCAGCACGTGCGAGCGCCCGGAGACCGGATCCTTGATCTCCCGCAGCCGGGACGGCAGACCGTCATAGATGTAGCGCAACGCTGCCGGTTTCCGGGTGTCCACCACGCTCGACTGGGTGTCCAGCTTGCCGTCGGCGCGGAACTGGAACACCTCCGAGCCCTCGGTCAGCGTCACCCGCCCTTCGGTGTCGAGTCCGAGTACCCCGTCCTCGCCCTCCGGCGGGGTGTAGCCGCCGGTGCTCTTCTTGGTCCAGGTGTGTTTCGCCCCGGACGTGTCGGTCAGCACGATGGTCTGGTCCGCGACCTTCGCCTCGGTGTAGCCGGGGCCGTTGCCGTCCAGGTCGGCCGACAGCGTCCAGCCCTGTGGCAGCGCTGGCACGTCAGTCGTGTACAGCCACGACGAGGGCACGATCTGCTCGGGCACGGTGCCCTCGGTGGTCCGCGCGAACAGCCGCAGCCGGGCCCAGCCGGTCGCCTCGGCGAGTTCGACCTTGATCGGCACCCGCTGCCCTGCGGTGAGTGTGACGTTCTTGGCCTCGGTCCAGTTCACGTCGCTGGGCCCGCCGACCTTGTAGGTCTCGGTGTTGTTCACCCAGATCTTCAGTCCGTCGTCGTGCACCCCGGCGAACTGGTAGGTCCCGGCGGCCGGGGCCTGCACGAAGCCCTCCCACCGGACCACGAACCAGTCCGGCTGCAGGGCGGGCGAGAACGGTGACTCGTTCGCCCAGTCCACGTTGACCTGCGGTTCGGTCCGGACGAGCACCGGCTGCTGGCTGTCGTTGATGATGCCGTTGTGTGACAGGTCGACGAAGTAGGACGTGCGCAGGCCGCGTGGGTCGGTCTGCTGCGAGTTGTAGGTGGAGGTCAGCCCGGCGCTGCCGCCGACCGTGGTGAACGTCGGCGACGACTGCTGCGTGGTCACGTTGCCGTTCGCCAGGTTCACCGTCACCGGCCCGAGAGTGTCCACAGGGGACGGTCCGTGGTCACCGATCCGCAGGTCCACCTTGATGTGCCCGACCCATGGCGGTGCTGTCGTGGTGATCCCACTGGTGGTGGTCGCCTGCCACGTGTAGGCCACCCCGTCCTGCAGCACGCCCGGCGGGACCGTCCAGGTGGGCGTCGGCAGGCAGCCGGAGTCGACCACGACACCGGACTTGGCATCCGGGCCGGTGGCGACCTTGAAGCAGTACCGCACCGGATCGCCGTCCGGGTCGGACACCGGGTTCACCGCCAGGGTCGGCGACAGCGTGGTCAGCACGCTGTGGTCGGCCGGACCGGCCAGCGTCGCCGCCGGGGGTGCCGACCCGGTGTCCACCTGGAGCGTGGCGGCCAGGTTCTTGTAGGTCCACGTCCCGGCCGTCTCCGAGCCGACCAGCATGAAGAACGCGTTGGGGTCACGCCGGTCCACCGCGTTGCGCAGGAACGCGGTGAAGGTCGTTTCGCTGAAACTGCCGACATCGCCGACCAGCGCACTGCCCAGGTGCTGGCCGATGCCGTTGAAGTCGAACGCGGTGGCGTGGAACAGGTCCGCGTTCCAGGTCTTCAGCGAACCCACGACGCCGGTGTTGCGGGTGACGTCGAGCCGCGCGCCGACCACGGTCTTGCCGAACAGCGAGGCGTAGTCGAAATGGAAGGCGCTGCGGTTGTAGGAGTCGCCGTTGCTCTGGCTGTTGCCGATCCGCAGTCCGCAGTTGTCACAGGTATAGCCGTCCGACCGGTACGAGTGGGACTGCACCACACCGAACGAGAACGTCGGGTCGACCATGACCGGGTAGACCCGCTTGGGGTCCCGCAGCCACGCCTCATCCACCGCCACAGTCAGCGTCCAGCCGTCGCCTGCGCGGTCGAGCTGGTAGCGGCCGCCGGTCATCGCGGGCGGCCTGGTGTCGTCACCGGCCGAGTCCCAGGTCTCGATCGGCGGCATGACCAACTTGACCGCGCCCGGCCCGTCGGTCAGCTGGACCGAGCCGTCCTTGGCCAGGCTCGGCGTCAGGCCACCGGTGTTCAGCCGGAACCGCCACGACGACGCACCGGGCTTCTTCAGCTTGATGGTCTCCTTCACCGCACTCGGCGTGACCTCGTAGGTCAGGTCGGTGTCGGACCGGACGTCGGCGAAGTCCAGCTTGCTGCCCGCGACCCGGGCCCGGCTGTCGCTGGCCTGCTCCATGGCCAGCGACACCCGCTTGCCGTCGACGTCGACCGACATCAACGCGGGATCGTCACCACGGGTGGCCAGCGACGGGGCGAGCGGATGCCGGGTCGGCACGGCCCGCCCATCCTTGATCACCAGCCCGGTGTCCACCGGATGCCACTGCCCGGCGGCGTCCCGCACGTTCATCGGATCCGTCGACTGCCGCACCGTGCGCGTGCCGTCCGGATTGAGATACTCCTCGCTGAACATCGCCCTTGACACGAGCTTCGACCGCTTCGGATCGAACCGGCTGCCACCCCGGGTGGCCAGCGGCGCGAAGTCCGCCTTCGGGTCGGCGACCGGCGCGATCTGCTTCGGGTTCACCGCACCCTGCGCCACCGGCGGCAGAGTCCGGGCATCCTGGGCGGTCACCGGTGCGCTCAGCACCACTGCCGGAACGACGACCTGAACGAGAGACAGCAACACGGCGAACACCGTGCCGAGGACAATCCACGATCTGAGACGAGACAACAAACGGCCCCCTACGGACAGGGCGCGGGCCGCGACACCTCCGCGCCACCGGAATCGGGCACACCGTGCCCAACGCCCATGCAAGTCCGGTCGACACATGGCCGGGAAGGTCGGGACAGACCGGGCCCGATCGGGACAACTCGGCCCACCCGAATGTCCAGGGCCCCGATGTCCCGATGCCGTCCCAGCCTCCGACGTCTCGCGTTCGAGGCGCCCGGCCCGGCGCAGGGAGGCGTGAAGTACTTGCTGCTGACAAGATGGGCGACTGGAAGCCCCACCGAGCCCCGTGCCCCGGGCAGGGGTTCCGTCAAGTCGGGAAGTCGGTCGTGTGTTGTGAGGTGGTGTGCGCGGGTTCCGGCTGGAAGACGGCCGCCGCACGCCAGAGCGCTAGAACGCGCGAGAGCGCAGGTGTGCCCCACGCGCGAATGCGCAGGGGTGTGTGGTGTGCGCGCGCAATGCGCAGGGGTGTGGTTCGTGGGGTGTCCCTCCCGTATGGCCTGGGCGTAGCCATACCACGGCGTGTCGGGAGGTCGGCCTACGTAACTGGCGTGCGCGGCGTGAGGCGGTACCGATCTCCCGGCACGTCGTGGTTTCCTTTGGCAGGTCATACGGGAGGGGCGCCCCGCGCCCCCCACTCGACCCAGGAAATCACGTGGGCTGAGCCAACCGGGGCGAGAAACGAAGCTCTGTTTGTGTCCCCCTCTTGGAGGCCTGCCCGCCGGCGAGGCATCTCTTTTTCTTTTGTGCCAAGAAAAAAAGAAGGTCCTCGCCGGACGGCAGGCCTCCGAGAGGGGAACCAACCCGTGGTCTGTCCACCCGGTTGGCTGTGCTCACGTGATTTCCTGGGTCCAGTGGTAGAGAGGCGTGGTCGGTTCCCTCCCGTATGTCCTGCCGGAGGAAACCACGGCGTGCCGGGAGGTCGGTATCGCCTACGCTTGGGGTTGGGTCGCGTAGGCCGACCTCCCGACACGCCGTGGTATGGCTGCGCCCAGGCCATACGGGAGGAAACCAACCACGAACCCCACCCATGCGCTTTGCGCGCAAGGCCTACTACGCCCTTGCCCCTTGCGCGCTTGCCGTTTTGCGCTTGCATTGCGCGCACAGCCCGACTTTGACGGAACCCTGCGTGCCCCCCCCGGGGGACAGATCTACTCGGCGGTGGTTACAACATCACGGTGTTCAAACAGAACGTCGGCACAGTCCATGTTGGCCTGTACCTCAACAGTCCCTTCGTCGAAGGAAGCGGGTGGAAATCCCAGATGGTCGGCGGCGACGTCGAGGCCCGTGCCATGTGTCTCAGAGGTCCTGAAGAAGGGATACGGGTCTTCTCTTTGAGCCGGACCGCTTCCTTCCGCAGCGCAGGTCACGCAGCCACTCGGGCGGGCTGGTCTGCGGCGCGCCCGCGCCCCGGCGTTGGCTCCGTTGTCAGGTCAGGTCGATGAAGGTCCAGGCGTCGACTCACGGATCACCACGCACAGCAATTGAGCACTCTCATGGAGTAGTGACAGTGTGGGCTGTTCGGCGTAGAACTGGAGGCCATATGGACCACAGGATGGACTGACGCACCTCTGGCGGGAATGGGGCATCGGCCGCTCTGCTCGTTCCGCACGTGGTCATCCATTCCTCCGGCGAATCGAGAGGTACCACGTGCGTTTCCTTGCTTTTTCATCCGACACCAGGGCTGCACTCTTCCACAGGCGCCGCGGCGCTGCACTGGCTGTTCTGCTGGCCATCGTGGCAGGTCTGGTGGCTGCGGCACCATCAGCCGCGACTGCGCGGACGGCGGCCCCGCAACATCCGACGGCGTATGTGGTCAACTCCTCCAAGCAGGGCGTCGCGGCCATCGACACGGTCACCGGCACTGTCCTGGCCACCGTGGCATTGAACAAGAGTGCCAGCAGCGTCGCGGTCGCCCCGGACGGGGACCGTGCCTACGTCACGCTTGCCGACACCAAGGAGATCGCGGTGATTGACACGGCCAGCAACGCGGTCACCGACATCTTCGGCCTGGGTAGTCGTCCCAACGACATCACGATCACCCCGGACGGGGCTTACGCCTACATCACGGACAACGGGGGCCGGGCGGTGCTGGTCCTGGACCTGGCCACCCACGCTCAGGTCGCCACCATCCAGCTCGACGGCACTCCCCAAGCCCTCGCCGTCAACCCGTCCGGCACGGAGATCTACGTCCTCTGCTCCGGTCCCGCCGCGGTCCAGGTGATTGACACCGCCACCCACACGATCACCGCGACCATCAACGGTATGAACTCGCTCAGGGACCTCGCCTTCGCGCCCGACGGTCGGTACGCCTACCTCGCAGACCGCGGCGCCGAGGCAATCCTGGTGGTCGACACCGCCACCCGCGCGGTGACCGCCACCGTCCCCGGCGTACGTCCCTTGGGCGTGGCCGTTTCTGCGGACGGTACCCACGCGTACGCGACCAACATCGCCGACAACACGGTCGCTGTCCTGGACACCGCCACTACCACGATCACCGCGGCCATTCCCGTCGGCCGCCTGCCCTGGGGGCTGGCGCTCACCCCGGACGGCCGCAACCTCTACGTCACCAACTACAGCGACAGCAGCGTCTCGGTCGTCGACACCGCCACCACCACCGTGACAGCCACCCACACGGTGGGCAGTTCACCGATCAGCGTGGCCATCACCCCGATTCCGCCCACCGCAGACCTGGCCATCGACCTGACCGCAACCCCTGTTCCCGGTGTGAACGGCCGGATCGACTACACCCTCACCATCAGCAACCACGGCCCGGCCACAGTCGCCACCGGCTCCATCACCACCACGGTGTCCCGCCAGGCACAGGCCACCAGCGCTGACTGCGCCACCGCCCCCGGGACCGTGACCTGCGCCGTGGCGAACCTGGCTCCCGGCACGAGCGTGCGACGGGCCTTCAGTCTGCCTGTCGCCGCGATCAGCTTGGGCACTCCCTACACCACCACCGCCACCCGCACCTCGTCCACTCCTGAAGACCCTGACGCAGGCAACGACTCGGCAAGCCGGACCTGCACCGCCACCACGCCCCTCATCATCCGCTGCACCTGACTGCCCCAGGGAAGGCAGGAGTCTGGTCATGCGACGTGTCGCCGGTTCGGATCGCAGACGTCGATGGCGAGGGCCTCGAAGCGGGATTCGAGTGCGTCGCTCCCGTTCTCCCGCAGGTACTGATCTTCGTCGTCGGAGATGGGAACAGCCTGGAGGAAGGCGACCGTCTTGTCGGGCAACTCCATGGTTTGGGGCAGGGTGCCCCACAGGAAGGGAGTGGTGAAGTACAGGTGCGGCAGTGATGTTGTGTTGTCGCACTGCCTGATGACGTTCGGGAAGACATAACCGGGCGCGCAGAACCACTGATCGTTGATGACGCAGAACGCGGCTGTGGCGAGGACACGGTCGAAATAGTCCACATCGTTCTCGCACGCGATCAGGATCTCCAGGCGGCAGGGATACTCGGCGCCGTTCTGGATGAGCGGGAAGTCGGACAGACCCAGTGTGGCGTAGCTGTTGGTGCCTGGGACAGGTGAGTCCACGCGGGCCGCGACGAACGTCGAGCTGCGGTCGGCGTCGTCGTGGTAGCGAGTCACGTTCGGTTGCCCCTCGAACGCCTCGGCCACCATCCGAGCGATGGCGCGGTTCGACTCGGATGCCCTGCCCATGTGCGTGTCGACTCCTGTCTTCGCTCACAGCGTTTTCAGCGGTGTTCCTCAGCCCACGGGAGCAGCTTGCGTTCCAGGTGGACGAGTCCGTAGAACAGCGCGATGCTCATCACGCCGAGCAGGGCCATTGCCGCGAACGCCAGCGCGGTGTTCACGGTCGCGCCTGACTGGATGATGATGAAGCCGAGTCCGGCCGCGGAGCCGGGCATGAACTCCGCGATCACCGCGCCGACCACGGCGAGGGAGATCGCCACCTTCAACCCGACGAAGATCTGGGGCAACGCGTGCAGGAGGCGCAGCTTGAAGAACTCCTGCCGTCGTGAGCAGTCGAGCGACCGCATCAGCTCGACCAGTTCGGTCGGCGTTGCCTTCATGCCGGACGCGGTCGAGATGACCACCGGGAAGAAGGCCACCAGGAACACCATGACGACCTTCGGCGCGATGCCGTCGATGCCCAGCCAGATCACCAGCAGCGGAGCGATGGCGACCTTGGGGAAGGCGTTCAGCGCGACCAGCAGCGGGTAGATCGTGCGCTCCAGGACGGTCGAGCTCACGATGAGCAGCGCGATCGGGACGCCGACCACGATCGACAGTGCGAATCCCTCGACGGCCTCGAGCAGGGTGATCCCGCTGTGTTCGAGCAGCAGGCCGGGGAACTCGCTGAACGCCGCCGCCACGTCGACGGGGCTCGGCAGTTTGTAGTCCTCGATCGAGAAGACGACAGTGACCAGCCACCACAGGGCGATCAGGCCGAGCAGCCCGCTGACCGGCAGCACGATTCGGGTGATCCGCCCGGTCTTCGCCGCGTGTCGGGCGTCGGTTCCGAGGCTCATCCGGCTGCCTCCCCGCCTGGCGTGGTGAGCAGTTCGTGTAGCTCACCGCTGATCGTGGCTGCCTCGGCGGCGTGCGTGTTGTGTCCGAGGGTGCGTGGTCTGGGAATGCCGACGTCGACGATCTTGTGCAGTCGGCCGGGGCGCGGGGTGAGCACCACGACCCGGTCGGCGAGCATGACGGCCTCCGGAATGGAGTGTGTGACGAACACGATCGTTGTCGCGTGTTCCAGGTAGATACGTTGCAGTTCGGCGGAAAGCTCGGTGCGGGTCAGTGCGTCGAGCGCGGAGAACGGCTCGTCCATGAGCATGACTTTGGGGTTGTGGATGAGTGACCGGCACAGCGACACCCGTTGTTGCATGCCGCCGGACAGCTCGTGCGGCAACCGTTTCGCGAATCCCCGCAGGCCGACCAGTTCCAGCAGCTCGTGTGCGCGGTCGGTGTGGTGCTTGCGGTCGAGGCCGAACACCTCGACCGGAAGCATGACGTTGGACAGCACCGACCGCCACGGCAGCAACGCCGGGCGCTGGAAGGTGAACGACACGTCGCGGCGGGGCCTGGTCACCGGCTGGCCCGCGACGAGTATCCGACCGGACGTCGGGGCCAGCAACCCGGCGATCAGGCGCAGCAAAGTGGACTTGCCGCACCCGGAGCGTCCGATCACCGCGACGAACTCGTTCTCGGCGACTTCGAGGTCGATGCCGTCCAGGGCCCGTACCGGCTCGGCTCGGCCGACGAACACCTGCGACACGCGCTCCACGACGATCATGGTCAGGACTTCGGGGCCAGCGCGAAGTCGGCGGCGCCTGCCGGGGTCAGTGCGCTCGCGGGAATCGCGCCGGCCTCGGTGAGCAGGTGGATGATCTTCTCGACCCGTTTCTCCTCAAGGGCGCCGAGCGGACCGGTGAAACCGTCGGGTTTGGCGAAGGGAGCCATCAGCCGCATCTCCGCCGCGGCCACCCCAGGGTCCTGTGTCGGCTGGTGTTTCCTGAGAATCCGGCCGAGCTCGTCCGGGTGGTCGAGGGAGTACCGCAGTCCCTTGAGCAACGCGCCGCTGAACTTCCGCACCAGATCGGGATTCTTGGCGGCCAGGTCCTTCGACGTGACCAGTACGTTGCCGTACAGGTCGGGCAGCAGTTCGCCGTACGGCAGCACGACGGCCTTGCGGTTGCGGGCCGCCGCTTCGATGAGCGGCTTGCCGACGACGAACTGGCCGATCCCGTCGACCTGTCCCGCGACGAGCAACTGTGGCAGGTTGGGCGGCGGTGACGGCACCCATTGGACCTTGCTCGCGTCGATACCGGCAGCCTTGGCATACATCGGGAACATCACCTGGTTCGTCGAGCCCGGCTGGTCACCGATCTTCTTGCCGACCAGGTCCGCTGGTTTGCCGATCCCGTTGCCGTCGAGCGACATGATCGCCGCGACCGTGCGCTGGTGTATCGCGGCCACCGCGGTGACGGGGAGCTTCTCCCTCGTCATGGTGATCATGGACGCGGTCGAGTCGGCGATCCCGAACTGCGCGGTACCGGCGGCGACCAGCTTGAGCACGTCGACCGTGCCGGTGCCCGGCTTGATCGTGGTGTTCACGCCCGCTTCGGCGAAGAAACCCTTCTCCTGCGCGACAAACGCGTAGGCGTCCCGGCCGAAGGTGTTGAACGACGTGAGGTAGGTGACGTTGGTGCCCTGGCCGTTGCCCGCGGGCTTGTCGCCGGTGCCACAGGCGACGAGTGCCGTCATGGTGATGACGGCGAGACCAACCTGACGCAAGGACGACATCAGCGTCCCCCTTTCGGACTTTCAATCCAACATCAGGCATCGCCACGGGTCAATGATCCGCGTCGAGCACGTCCGGGAACTCCTTGACAGTACGGGCGAAGGGACGACGATCATGGCAACACGGTTCGACGCGGTGAGGAGCGACCATGGCGGCACGACTGGGAGGAACCGCGATGCCCACGCCGCGTAGCACCGATGTCCACACTCACCTGGCCCCTCTCCTCCCGGACGGCGACGACCATCGCGTCGGGGAACCGGGGCTCCATGACGCGGCACGGCTCGCGCGACGCTTGATCGAGAACGGGGTGGACCGGGCGTGGGTCTCCGCACCGCCACCCTTGTACCGGCAGGGCTTGGGGCGGGAACTTACGAGCATCTGGGTACGCGCACTCGACAACGGCCTTCGCGCCCGAGTGGCCGAGGAAGCCACCTTGGACCGGTTGGTGTATCTCCCGTTCGACCAGCCGGATGTCGCCGCCGAACTCCTCGACGAGGTCGACGACTCGGTGGGCTGGACCGCGTCGGCAGGCGGTGGCTCGCCCGCCATGGACGATCCCGCGCTGGAACCCGTGTGGTCAGCCCTGAACCAGCTGCGCAAACCGATCCTTCTGCACCCGGGGAAGTCGCCGGATTCCCGGCTTGACCCGCACTATCTGGCGAACCTGCTGGGCAACCCGGTGGAAACCACGGTCGCGGCCGCTCAGCTCGTGTTCGGGGGAGTGCTCGCCCGGCATCCGGACCTGAACGTGATCCTGGCGCACTGTGGCGGTGCCGTGCCCGCGGTGGTCGGGCGGTGGTCGCGTGGCGTGGCGACGCGACGACCGGGAATCGCCTCCGGCACAGCGGACCCGGCCATGACGGTCCGGCGGCTGTGGAGCGACTGCCTTGGCCATCAGCCGGGGCTCGTCGACCTCGCCATGGCGACCTTCGGCGACGACCATCTCCTGCTCGGCAGCGACTACCCGTTCCCGATGGGGCTGGACGACCCGTTCGACGCGGTCGCGCATCTCCCACCGGAACTCCGCCGCCGGATCGCGGGAAACGCCGACGCGCTCCTCACGACGGCCCCGTCATGACGAGGATCGGGACCGGCGTGCTGATGGCGGCCGTGGCCCAGGTCTTCGTGGCCGCCGGTATCGAGGAACGCGCGGCACGCCAGGTCGCCGAGGCGCTCGTCGAAGCCGACGCGCGTGGCCTCGGGTCGCACGGTGTGCACCTGGTGCCGATGTACGTCGACCGGTTGCTGGCAGGCGGGGTGAGCACACGCACCGAGGCCGACGTGGTCGTCGACATGGGTGCGGTGGCTGTGCTCGACGCCGGTCACGCACTGGGAATCCTGACCGCCGACCACGCCATGGGCCTCGCCATGGCGAAGGCGCGGACCTTGGGCGTCGGCGTGGTCACCGTCCGCCGGGCCTTCCACTTCGGCGGTGCGTTCCGTTACGTCCAGTCCGCCATGGACGCCGGACTGATCGGTGTCGCCGCCGCCAACACCCGGCCGATGATGCCCGCGCCCGGTGGGGCGACCGCCGTGGTCGGCAACAACCCGCTCGCGGTGGGGGTGCCGGGCCCGGATCCCATCCTCGTCGACATGGCGTTGTCCGAGGCCGCGCTGGGCAGGATCCGGCTCGCCGCCGCCGAGGGCAGGGAGATCCCGCCCACCTGGGCGGCGGACAGCGCGGGCCGCCCGACCACCGACCCGGCCGCCGCGATCACCGGGCTGCTCCTGCCGGTCGCCGGTCCGAAGGGATACGGCCTCGCGCTCGCGGTGGAAGTGCTCACCGGAGTGTTGAGCGGGGGCTCCTTCGGGTCGGGCGTGAAAGGCCTGTACGCCGACACAGCGGTGCCGAACGACTGCGCGCACCTGTTCATCGCGTTGGATCCGGCGGTGTTCGGCATCGAGGACCTCGCCGAACGAACCGCGCGGCTCGCCCGCGAAGTCCGGGCGTCCAAGCTCGCTCCCGGCTCCGACCACGTGCGCCTGCCGGGAGAACGCGCCGCGGCTGCGGCACGGGCCGCGCACCGGGACGGGGTGGACATCCCGGCCTCGGTGCTGACGGCGCTGACCGAGACCGCGCTGCGGCTCGGCACAGAAACTTCGGAAGGGCTGGTGGAATGAGATCGAGGTCTACGACGATGTCCGGCTCGGTGCTTGCCCGGCATCGCGCCTTCGCCAAGGAGGACCAGTGAGCCCCGCCCCTGTCGCCGTCGTCGGTGGCGGCCCGGTCGGCCTGATCACCGCGCTCGGTCTGGTGGCCCACGGCGTGCCCGCGGTCGTGTTCGAGATGGACGGGAAACTCTCCACCGACACCAAGGCAGGCACGATCCTGACCCGGACCCTCGAGGTGCTGGACCGGTACGACGCCTTGGCGCCCGTGCTCGAGGCGAGCCTGCGGATCGACGAGATCGGCGAACTCGACCGCGCCACCGGCCTGTCCACAGGCAGCGTCCTGACTTCGGCACTGGCCGAGGAGACAAGGTTCCCGTTCGTCATCAACATCCCCCAGCACGAACTCGAACCGGTACTCGCCGGTGTCCTGGAAAGCCGCGCCCCGGGAATCCTGCGCATGCGGCACCGGCTGGTCGACTTCGAGCAGGACGAAGACGGGGTCACCCTGCACCTGTCGACCCCCGACGGCCCGGTCACCACTCGCGCCAGCCACCTGCTCGCGTGCGACGGCGGCCGGTCGACAGTCCGCGAACGGCTCGGCATCGAGGTCGACGGGCACACCCTGGAACAGCGCTTCATGCTGGTCGACCTCGTCTGCGACCTGGACATCGACAATCCGCGCGACTACCCGTACCTGGCCTACTTCGGCGACCGCGAGGAATGGATGATCCTCGTACGACAGCCGCACTGCTGGCGTTTCCTGTTCCCGCTCGCGCCAGGGCAACCCGAACCGACCACCGCACAGCTGCGGGACAAGGCACACCGCTTCATCGGTGACGTGGACGAGCTCACGGTCCGCGGCAGCAACATCTACACCGTCCACCACCGCGTGGCCTCGTCGTGGCAACGGGGCCGCGTCTTCCTGATGGGCGACGCCGCGCATCTGATCACCCCGATGTGGGCGCTGGGCCTGAACACCGGTGTCCTGGACGCGTCCAACCTGCCGTGGCGACTCGCCTGGGTGCATCGCGGCTGGGCCACCGATGCCCTGCTCCTGGGATATCAGACCGAGCAGGCACCCGTGGCCGTCAACGGTTCCGGCGAGATGGCCGAGGCGGCCCGCGCCGTCATGGACCGGCGACTCGACTCGACCGCGGCGATGGGTGCGGGTGGCTGGGGCGATGCGATGACCCGCACCCTGCTCGGGGTGCGGCTGGACATCGATGACAGCGGCGACTGGTCGATGGTGCGCGGCACGTCCACGCCGACACCGGTCCGCGTGGGCGAACGCGTCCCCGATCTCCGCGTGTTCTCCACCCGGGGCCCGGTTTCGCTGCACCAGCTGTGCCGGGACTCGTTCGTCGCGCTGCACCTCACCGACGCCCGGCGACGGCCGCCGATTCCCGCCGACAACCCTCCGGGTCTGCGGCAGGTCGTGGTGAGCCGGTGGGACGCCCCGCACGACTCCGGCCTTCGTGACCGGGCGTACTTCGACCCGGGCGAGACGGTACGCGCGCGGTTCGGACTGGACGGCGATGCCGCGGTGCTGCTGCGTCCCGACGGGCACATCGCCCACATCGAGCCGTGGACCGTCGACTCGCCCCACAGCGTAAGGCAACGGTACCTGTCGTTCGTCGGGCTGGATCAGCAGGAGGTGGCGCCATGCGAGGCGACGTCGTGACCTCGCCCTCCGGCGAGCGGATCGTGCTCGTCGACATCGGGCTCGTCAAGCTGTATGACGACCCGTTGGTCCGGGTGTGGGACGTCTCGCTGCGACCGGGGGAGTGCCATCCGTGGCACCTGCACCACAACCCGTACGTGGTGCTGAGCATCAACGGTTCGGACGGCCGGATGGACTGGCTCGACGGCAGCGAACCCAGGTTCATCTCGGAGTACCGAGGGGGTGCGGTGTACCGCCCGGTGTCGCCGGTGCACCGGCTGACGAACATCGGCACGTCCTTCTACCGCAATCGCCTGGTGGAGCTCAAAGACCTCGGCGAACACCTCGACGAGCCGCTCGACATCGGACCGGGTGGCCGCAGCGTCCGGGGCGAGCCACCGGGCGAGCCGCTCGCCGACGGACGGATGCCGGTCCTGCTGCACCGTGACATCTCGGTGTGGACCGTGACAGGGGAGTGCGAGCTGGATCTGGCCGGGCCACACGTGATCGCGGCGATCGACATCGACGACACCGACCCGGCCGGTGGAGTGCGTTCGCATCCCGGTGGGCCACTGACGCTCAGCGGGGACTGGTTCGTCGTCAAGCTCAGCTACCTCGACGCGTCGCAGGAAGGCAACCGGCCATGAGCGAGAACCTCTCCGAACCGGCCCGCTACGGCGGTGAGGCGGCCGACCGCGCGCGTGAACCGACGATCGCCGACGGGGAGGCCGCGTACCGGTTCCGGGAAATCCTGGTGCAGACCCATGATCTGGCGTGGGCCGAGAAGACACTGGCCGGTCTCTCGCACAAGCCGTTGTGGCGCAACGAGGACACTGGTGCTTCGATCTCGTTGGTGCGCTTCGAGCGAGGCTCGGGCATACCGTCACGGCACGCGCACGCGTCCAACCAGTTCATGTTCTGCCTGTCCGGGCGGTACACCTACGTGCCGACCGGGATCACCCTCACCGAGGGGGCGTTCTACTGGAACCCGAAGGGTAGCCAGCACGGCCCGACTCTGGCCGAGGAGACGTCGATCCTGCTGGAGGTCTACGACGGCCCGCACTACCCCACCCAGCCCGACTGGTACAGCTCGGCCGACGACGCGCGCTGACACAAGGAGAAAACCATGACCGTGCAGACCGTCGTCGCTTCCGGGCTCGCGGAGCCGAACGGGCACTTCGCGCACGCCTCGATGATCGAGGTTCCCGCCACCGCGCGGCTTGTCTTCATCTCCGGGATGACCGCGCGCAACGCCGAAGGCGGAGTGACCGGCGTCGGTGACATCACCGCCCAGACCCACCAGGTGTGCCGGAACCTCAGGGCCGCTGTCGAAGCCGCGGGCGGGACACTGGCCGACATCGCCAGGGTGGACGTGTACGTCCGCAACATGGAGGATTTCCAGGCCGTCCACGAGGTCCGCAGGCAGTACTTCACCGAGCACGCGCCCGCGTCCACAATGGTGGAGGTGTCGAAGTTCGTGAACAAGGACTACCTGATCGAGATCAACGCGATCGCCGCGATCGGCGGGCAGCGGTGAGGCTGGCGGCCACTTCGCCCCGCCGGGACACGGCCCGAGAACTTCACTGATCGGCAGGCGCGCGCCGGACCAGCGGGGTAACGTTCGAGTCCGCGTCTGGGGGCGATCATCCAGTCATCGGCGGCTCGCCGCACGGAGGGGAAGGGAGACGGGCACAGGTCCTCGGGCCTGCGCCCGGGTGCCAATGAAGATCAGTCGTAACCCGCTGCCGGTTCTCGCGGCAGTAACCGTCCTGTCACTCGTCGGTGCCTGCGGTCCGGAGAAGGCTTCCCCTCCACCTGGGAAACAAACCGCTGCCGAGGCCACGTCGGAGGACGGCGACCCACCTGTCTGGACACAACCCACCCAGGAGGAACCCACCTCGAAACAACCCACTTCGGCACCGCCCTCATCGGCGGCGGGTGATGGCAAGCTGAAGGTGCAACGGCGGAAGAAGTACACCAACATCGACTGCACCACCCTGCTCACCCCCGCCGACGTCGAGGAGGCAGTCGGGGTGGCGGGCAATCCGCCGAAAATGGTCGGCTCGAAAGGGAACGCCTGCCTGACCGGATCCTCCCTGGGCGACAGCGTAGGCGCCACAGTGAACTACAGCACCTCCAACAAGAACGTCATCACCACCGGTGATCCCTTCGAGATCTCGGGCAACTCCGCGTTCCGGAAACTGGCGAGCAGGACCTGCACGGTCGACGTCGCGCTCGACGAGAAGGGCGACTACAGCCTCGGTGCCGGTCTGCAGATCGAGGTTGGCATGCTGACACAGGACAAGGACCCGTGCGAGGCGGCGACGAAGCTCGCGGAGAAGGCGTTCGACAAGATTCCCGACGCATAACCGGGCAACCTCGGATATGGGCTCTCGGGCCGCCACCGGTGTGGGCCACTGACGTTCAGCTGCCGCTGGCGGCGAGGGAGCCCTTCAGCGCGCCGGTGGCGGTGGTGAGTGCCTTGGTCGCGGTGGTCCAGTCGATGGTTTCGTTCCAGGAGCCCATTACTGCGACGGCGAAGGTCCGGGACGCGGTTCGGACCAGGCCTGTCGTGTTGAGCACTCGTCGGCCGTCGGAACTGCCCCAGCCCTGTTTCACTGCCCAGTCCGTGCCCGGGAACGCGCGGGGAATTCCGAAGTGCTGGTCGAAACCGTCGGCGGCGTTGGGCGGGACGCGGTGTATCGCCTCGGTGAGGAAGACGCGTCCCTCGTCGGCCAGTCCCGAGGTGATGTGCCGGTAGACCGTGATGACGTCGGTGGGCGACATCCGGGTGGAGCCCCACTGGCCGGTGTCGGTGGGCGGCGAGGTGTGTGCGAGCCCCAGCTTCTTGACCTGTCGCTGGACAATCGCCGGGCCGCCGTGCTGTTGCCACAGGCGGCTGGCGACACGGTCGTCGCTGGCCGCGAGCATGTCGTGGACGTCCGTCGCTTCGCTGCCCGAGGGCACCCCGGACCTGTCGATCAGGTCGAGCGCGATGAGCAGTTTCACCACGGACGCGGTGGGCTGCGCCTGATCGGCTTTCCAGCTCAGCTCCACCGCGCACGAGTCGAGATCGACGACCTCGATCCCGAGACGGGGATCGTTCCCGTTGCTCAGTAACGCTTTCCTGGCCTCGGCGACGGCATTCGCGTGCTTGCCTGCCGTCTCGGCTGGAGCCGAGCCGCACCCGGCGTGCCAGTCGTCGCTTCCGGATTGGCTGTTCAGGGCGATCGCGGCGACCAGGCCTCCCGCCACGGTGAGCACAGCGATCCCGACGAGCAGCTTCACCTGTCCGACCTGCTTGAGCACGATCCACCTCCGCTGGAAAAGCGAACATCCGAAAGCTATTCGGAACGGGAATCGCGAGCATCGTCCGACGAGCCGGTGCATTCCGGCCAACCGGTGGACAACCCCACCGCACCAGGGCGCGCATATCGGCCGAATGGTCGATGTGCGCGCCACATCTGGCGATTTCGTGCCAGCCACATCCTCGGCGAGGTGCGGCGAAAGGGACTATCGGATGCGGAGTTTTCGCATGATCTTCAGTCCGGACAGCATTCCCTGGACGTACTTCTCGTAAGTCTGGTCGCCGCGGGGACCCATGACCTGCTTCTTGAGTACGGCCATGTTCTTGGCGTCGGTGTACTTGAGCAGGCCCTGGTCGCCGTGGCGGGCGCCGACGCCCGAGCTTTTGAGACCGCCGGACGGCGTGCCCTTGGACGCGAAGGCGGTGGCGAGGATGTCGTTGATGTTCAGATTGCCGGATTCGATACGTGCGGCGACGGCGCACGCGGCGGTGACGTCACTGCCCCAGACCGAGGCGTTGAGGCCGTAGTCGGTGTCGTTGGCGAGCGCCACGGCCTCGTCGACGGTGCTGTACTTGTACAGCGCGACGACTGGTCCGAAGGTTTCGGTGATGCCGCAGTGCATGTCCTTTGTGACGCCTTCGAGGATCGTCGGCTCGAAGAACGCCGGGCCCAGGTCGGGCCGGGGACGGCCGCCGCACAGGACGGTGGCGCCTTTGCCGACGGCATCGTCCACATGGGATTTGACTCGGCGCATGTGGTCCACGGACACCAGCGAGCCCATGTCGGGACCGAAGTCGTAGGAGGCGCGGACGTCGAGTGCTTTCGCCTTGGTCACGAACGCGTCCTTGAACGAGTCGTACCGGGACTCCGGCAGATAGATCCGTTCGATGTGCATGCAGATCTGCCCGGTGTTGCCGAACGCGCCGAAGACCGCGCCCTGCACGGCCGCGTCCAGATCCGCGTCGTCCAGCACGATCATCGGGTTCTTGCCGCCGAGTTCGAGACAGCAGCCGATCAGGTTGCGGCCCGCCCGTTCGCCGATGATCCTGCCAGTGGCCGTGGACCCGGTGAACATCACGTAGTCGGCGTGGTCGATGAGCGTGGGGCCGACATCCGGGCCCTCGCCGCACACCACCTGGAACAGGCCCTTGGGCAGACCGGCCTCTTCCAGCAACTGCACGCCGTACAACGGCGAGAGCGCCGTCTTGTTGTCGGGCTTCAGCACGACCGCGTTGCCTGCCATCAGCGCCGGAACGGCGTCGGAAATGCCGGTGGCGAAAGGGAAATTCCACGGAGCGATGATGCCGACGACACCCTTGGGCTGCCGGATCTCCGTCGAGGTCGTCAGCAACGGCACCGGCCCGCCGTGCCTGGTGGACGCCAGCAGCTTGGTGGCCCGCTTGAGGTAATGGCTCATCACCATCGCCGGGTCACACATCTCTTCGATCGCCATCCGGCGGTTCTTGCCGCTTTCGACCTGGATGAGGTCGGCGACGGTTCGGGCGTTGCCGACGAAGATCGCATGCGCCCGTTTGAACACCGCCAGCCGTTGCTTGAGCGGCGTGGCAGCCCACTTCCGCTGCGCCGCACGGGCGACGGCGAACGCCTGCTCGATGTCGTCAGGCGTCGACTGGGGCAGGTCGACGACGGCCTCGCCCGTGTAGACCTCGGTGAGCGTCCAGGTCGCGCCGGTCGAGCCCGGCACCCTGGCCACCAGTCGCCGCAGTAGCGCGTCGGTCGTCGACGCGGGCCGCGTGAGTCCACTCTGCGCGAGAGTCATGGGGCTGCCTCGTCCCGTCAGTTGTCCGAGAGGATGAGTTGCGCACCCATTTCGCCGATCATGATGCAGGGCGCGTTGGTGTTGCCGCCGGTGATCGACGGCATGATCGAGGCGTCGCAGACCCGCAGTCCCTCGATGCCGCGGACCTTCAGGTCGGGGCTGACGACGGCGAGCTCGTCGACACCCATCCGGCACGTGCCGACGCCGTGGTAGACCGAGGTCGCCCGGTTCAGGATCGCGTCGCGCAGCTCCTGGCCCCGCAGCCGCGTGCCCGGGTGGATCTCCTCCTTGACCGCGCCCTTGAACGCCTTCGAGGCGAAGATCTCGCGCACCATCTCCGAGCCCTCGCCGAGCACCTCCAGGTCGGCGGGATCGGCCAGGTACTGGAAGTCGATGAGCGGTGTCGCCGCGGGGTCGGCGGACGCGAGCCGCAACGTGCCACGGCTCTTGGGGTAGATCAGCGTCGTCAGCACGGTCAGCGAGGTGCGTTTGTCGACGTCGTGCCGGATCGGCGCGTCCTGGTTGGGCGACACGTACGCCCACGGCAGGAGGTGCAGCTGCAGGTCGGGGATCGAGTCGGCCTGGGACGTCCTGAGGAACGCGACCGCTTCGAAGACCGAGTTCGCCAGGAAGGTTGTGCCGGGCCGGAGTAGCTCCCTGGCCAGGCCGCGCGCGAAGTACGGCGCTGTGCCCGTGTTCCTGCTGGACGACACGTGGAAAGTCAGTGCGTGGAACATGTGGTCGTGCAGGTTGTCGCCGACCGGCAGGTCCGCGAGCACGTCGATGCCGTGCGCCCTGAGGTGCTCAGCGTGGCCGACGCCGGACAGCATGAGCAGCTGCGCGGATCCGACAAATCCGGCCGAGAGGATGACTTCCTTGGCTGCGCGGACCGTGCGCTGGGTGCCGTTGGAGTCGATGACTTCGACGCCGACCGCGCGGCCGTTCTCGATGACGACCTTCTTCGCCTGCACGCCGGACTGCAGCTGCAGCGCTGCGGGCGCGAGATGGTGGAGGTAGCCGCGTGAGGCGCTGTAGCGCAGGCCGTCGGCGGCGTTCTGCTGCATCCGGCTGACGCCTTCTTGCGACTCGGCGTTGTAGTCGTCGAGGATCTTGCAGCCGACCGCGTCGGCGGTGGCCTGGATGAACTGCAGAGCGCCTTCTTCCGGCTCTTGTTGCGGGTGATCCGGATCGGTCCGCCCGCGCCCCGGAACGTGTTCTCGCCGTCCTCGAAGTCCTCCATCCGCTTGTAGGCGGCGTTCACGCTGTCGGCGTCCCAGCCGGTGTTGCCCTCGGCGGCCCACGAGTCGTAGTTGGAGCGGTTGCCGCGGACGTAGACCATGCCGTTGATGGAGCTGGAACCACCGACCACCTTGCCGCGCGGCACCGGCATCCTGCGGTCGAGCAGGTGCTTCTGCGGTACCGAGTAGTAGCCCCAGTCGAAAAGCTTCTTGAGCTGGGGCACCGCGTGCATCGGGCCGACCAGTCCGGGCTTGCGGATCAGCAGCTTCTCGTCGGTCCTGCCCGCCTCGAGCACGATCACGCTCGCGCCGGACTCCGCGAGCCTGCCCGCGACCGTGGCCCCCGAGCTGCCCGACCCGACGACCACGTAGTCGGCCTCGTCGCTCCGCGCCGCCCTTTTCGCCACTGTCCGCTCCTCGGTCCGGCCCACCACCTGAAACTATAACCTGTTCTACTTCGACGCAACGGTATAGCGTTCCCGCCCGGTTTCGCAACGTGGTGCCTGGTCAAAGTCCGCCGGACCTGCGGCGAGAACGAGTTACAGCTCGTCCGGTTCGATCTCGAGCACGCCCACGTTCGTCGCGATCGCCACGCCGGTCGGGGGCAGGGCAGCGCCTTGCCCGTCCGTGCCCAGGAAGTGGGACTGATCGGGCAGATCCGGCTGTCATCTGTCGCGGGTCGCACCCGGCGGTGAGTAGCGTCTGAATCGAACTGATAGGCCTTTTCCGCACAAGGAGTTGTCTTGTCGTCGACGATCAGCGCCCGACCTCTGCCGGTACCCCGTGAGGACGTCTGTCCATTCGGGCCCGCTCCCGAGGTTGCGGAGCTGCGCGCGCAGACCCCGGTGGCCCGGGTCGCCTGCCCGACCGGTATCGAGGCCTGGCTGGTCACCCGATACGCCGACGCCCGCGAGGTGCTGGGCGACCCGCGGCGTTTCAGCAACCGCTCCGGCCAGGCCGGGCACATGCTTGCCAACATGCCGCCCGACACACCCGTCGAGGAGGGCGACTTCGCCAAGATGGACGGGCCCGCGCACGTCCGCTTCCGGCGGGTGTTCGCGCCCGCGGTCACCACCGTGCGCCGGATCGAGGAGTTCCGGCCGATGGTGCGGCGCACCGTCGACGAGCTGTTGGACGGCCTTGCCACCGTGTCTGGGCCGATCGACCTGCACGAGCGGTTCTCCAAGCCGCTGACCACGTCCGTGATCGCAGAGTTGCTCGGCGTGCCCCACGCCGACCACGGCATGTTCCAGCGTGTCGCCGACACCCTGTTCAGCGGCGAGACCGACGTCGACGACCTGGACGCGGTGAAGTTCCCCCTGTTCGACTACGTCGCCGACCTGGTCCGGGCTCGGCGCGCCGAGCCCGGCGAGGACGCGCTGAGCGTGATGGTCGGCCGCGGCCAGGAGCACGAGCAGCCGTTCACCGACCTGGAACTCAGCAAGATGGCCGCGGGCCTGCTCGTCGCCGGTTACGACACCACCGCCAGCGCTATCACCTACGGCATGCTGGCGCTGCTGGCGGACCGGCCCCAGTTCGACCGGCTGGCCGCCGATCCGTCGCTGGCCGCCGGTGCCGCCGAGGAGGTGGTGCGGCTGCTGGGCGGCGGCGCCGGGCTGATGCGGGTGGCTACTGTCGACACTGAGATCGCGGGCCAGCCGATAGCCGCTGGCGAGTACGTGATCGTCGCCGTCCAGGCGGCCAACCACGACCCCGAGCGTTTCCCCGAGCCGGAACGTCTGGACATCGACCGGCAGTCCAGCGGCCACATCGGCTTCGGTCATGGGCCGCACCAGTGCGTCGGCCAGCAGATCGCTCGTCTGGAGCTGACCACGGTGCTGGCCACCCTGCCCCGGCGTGTGCCGAGCCTGCGGCTGGCCGTTCCACAGAAGGAGATCCGGTTCAAGGCGGACACCACCGTCTACGGCCCGTCCGCCCTCCCCGTCACGTGGGACGAGATCCTCCCGGCCTGACATCCAGCTCTGTCTTTTGCACGTCGATCTTCAGCAGACCCACCCGGTCGACCCCGGTCTGGGTCGACAGCGTGACCGTCTCGCATTCCATGTACGGCCTAAGCGAGCGATCGGACCGCACGGGCCAGCAGTGCCGCCGCGTCGGCCAGTTCCGCGGGCGGCAGGAGCGAGTAGCTCAGCCGGATGTGGTCGTCGCCGGTATTCGGGTCGATGTGGAAGTCGGTGCCCTCGGCGAACGACACTCCCAGTGGCTCGGCTGCGGCCAACAGCGTCTTCGCTGTCATACCGGCGGGCAGCCGCAGCCACAGGAACCAGCCTCCTGGCGGGGCTGGCACCGCGAAGTCCGGCAGTTCCGCACGCAGCGCGCCGACCAGCGCGTCACGCTGCGCCCGGTACGCGGCACGGATCCGCTCGACATGTGCCTGGTAGGCACCGGACCGGGCGAAAGCAGCCATCGTCAGTGCGACCAGGTGGTTGAGCCCACCGCCGCTGGTGACATAGCCGAGCCCAGCCAACTTCGCCACCACGTGTGGGCCTGCCTGGACGAATCCCAGCCGGAGACCGGGGGCGACCGTCTTGGAGAAGGACCCGACACGCACGATCGGCCCGCCGGGGGCCGATGTCCACAATGACTGGGGAGGCGCGCCGTCATAACCGAGTTCGCGATAGGTGTCGTCTTCCACGACCGTCACGTTCGCGATACTCGCGAAACGCGTGAGCCCGTCCCGTCGGGACGCGGACAGGCTTTGTCCCGTCGGATTGCCGAAAGTCGGAACCAGATAGAGAAAAGCCACTCGCTTGCCGCGACCGCGCAGGACACGCACCAACTCGTCAAGAGCCTCGACGTCGATGCCTATAGCGTCCTGCGGGGCGCTGACGAGCTCCATGCCGTGGTCACGGAATATCTGGAGAGCGAAGTGGTACGTGGGGGCGTCGACGAGTACGACATCACCGGGTTCGGCCAGCACCTTGGCGATCAGTTCGAGGGCATGCGACGCTCCCGCGGTCACGAAGAACTCGGCAGGATCGCCCGGCGCGCCGTCCACCTCGCCCATCCGCGTGGCCAGCCATTCCACCAGTGGTCCCGGGCCAGCGGAGTGACCGTAGGTCATCGCTCGCCAGTCGTAGGTGTCCAGCGCGGCGCGGGTGGCTTCGTGCCACTGCCGGACGGGAAGCAGTTCCGGCCGCGGATGACCCCAGCCGAGATCCGTGATTCCCGGCCGGTCGACGAACTGGAGGATCGGCAATTCGTCCGGCATATCAGACGAGTGGGAGGACTCTGTGGTCGGCATGGGGCAAATGGTCGCACAGATCCGAATGCGCCAAGCGGGTAAGGGAAGAACGGTCACGGCCGGTCGCCGTCCCCTTTTGCGTGACATTACGCGGAATTCGAAGTCTATTACCACCCAGACCACAACCCGCGCCGACCGGCTGCGGCGACGGACCCGGGGTGGGAGGCAGGGTTCCGTCACAGTCGGGCGGTCGGCCGATCGTGCCGGTGCCGGTGCCGGTGGTGGTTGGGGTGGTGTGCGCGGGTTCTGGTTGGAAGACGGCTGTCGTGCGTGGGAGCGCAAGGGCGCAGGGTGTGTGGTGCGCGCGCAAAACGCGCAGGGGTGTGGTTCGTGGGGTGTCCCTCCCGTATGGCCTGGGCGCAGCCATACCATGGCGTGTCGGGAGGTCGGCCTACGCAACTGGCGTGCCCGGCGCGAGGCGGTACCGATCTCCCGGCACGTCGTGGTTTCCTTTGGCAGGTCATACGGGAGGGGCGCCCCGCGCCCCCCACTCGACCCAGGAAGCCGCGTGGGTTAAGCGAACCGGCTGGGCGAACAGAGTTTGTGTGTGTCCCTCTTGGAGGCCTGCCCGCCGGCGAGGCATCTGTGTCTTTTCTCTTTCCCCCGGTGACACGCGACCGACTGGCCAACTGTGACCGAAACCTTGGTTCCACGCCCCATAAGACAGTCCCCCCACCCAACCCGGGGGGCGTCCCTGCTCCAGTCTACCGGCAATAACCCCTGGTCAACGGGCTACCAGCGAGTTGTGGACAACGAGATTCGCCGATGATCCCTTCGCCTCAGGGACGAGCCTGTGCTGCCCGCCGTGTCGGGCTCGTTCCCGACACTCGAGTTCGCTCGTGGCCCGAACTGCAGGTCCTCGCCGGACGGCAGGCCGCCGAGAGGGAAACCAACCCGTGGTCTGTCCACCCGGTTGGCTGTGCTCACGTGATTTCCTGTGCCTGGAAAAAGAGGGCGTGGTCGGTTCCCTCCCGAGGTCCTGCCGGAGGAAACCACGGCGTGCCGGGAGGTCGGTATCGCCTGCGCTGTGGGTTGGTTTGCGTGGGCCGACCTCCCGACACGCCGTGGTATGGCTGCGCCCAGGCCATACGGGAGGAAACCAACCACGAAGCACCCGCGTGCGCTATGCGCGCAAGGCCTCCTGCCCACTCGCCCGCTTTCGCGCAAGGCCGCTTTCGCGCTTGCCGTCTTGCGCTTTCGCGCTTGCTCTCTTGCGCTTGCTTTGCGCGCAAAGCCCGACTTTGACGGAACCCTGGGGGTGGGAGGCGGCGTTGCCTCCCACCCCCAGGGATTCGCCGATTAGACCGGCAGGCCGGTGACTTCCCGGACCCAGCCGCGGTGCACGGCGACGTCGGTGTAGACGCCGTAACCGTCGTAGGAGCCGAACGTGAAGTTCGGGATCCAGCTGAAGGCGCCGATCAGCCGCCAGCTGTCACCGCTGCGGACCAGTGCGGGGCCACCGGAGTCACCCTTGTGTGCCCCGGACTTGTTCTCTGGGTTGCCTGTGCAGACCTCCAGGGCCGGGTCCACTCGGCCGCCGCCGGTGTTGCAGTCTTCCGCCTTGTGCACCGTGGTGTCGATTTCCTGCAGCACTGGGGGAGCGCTGCACCATGCCGCCGGGCTGGTGCAGCCCCAGCCGATGAGCCGGGCCGGGTCGTCGATGCCCGGCCGTTCGGTGGCCAGCTGTACCGGTTGCCCGCCGACCGGTGTGGTGAGCCGGAGCACCGCGATGTCGTGCTTGTTCGGCTCCGTCTGGTACTCCGGGTGAACGATGATCTGTTCGATCGTGCTCAGGGTGCCGCCTTCGGTTGAGGACAGGCTGCCGATCCGCACCTGCAGGTCGGTGGGCTGGTCGCGGACTACGCAATGGGCTGCGGTGAGCACCCAGGACTTGTCGATCAGCGAACCGCCGCAGAAGTGCTCGCCGTCGCGGGTTTGCACGGATGCCATGAACGAGTACGCCGTCGTCGCGTCCCGCCCGCCGATGATGGCCTGCGCGGGCGCGGTGAGCCCGACGCCGATACCGGCGGCGAGCAGGGCGGTGACGACCATACGCGATAACCGCATGTGTTGTGTTCCTCGCTGAGTGGGGACATGAGCGCTCAGATCATAACGATCTTCGTGCACGAAAATCGCCGCACAGTAAGGAATTTGCCTGCAGGACACGGTGGGTCGAGTGATCTCCCTTGTTTTGGGGGTCTTTCGGGCACAGTGACAGGAGTGTCAGGGCAGTCATGTACTACCGCTGTTGAACGAACGCTTCCGGGTTGAGCAGGCAGCGTGGGCGTTGTCCGGCCAGCCCCGCGAACAGGTTCTCGACGGCGAGTAGGCCCATCGCGGTTCGGGTTTCGATGGTGGCGCTGCCCAGGTGCGGTAGCAGGGTGACGTTGTCGAGGCTGAGCAGGGCCTCGGTGACGGCGGGCTCACGTTCGTAGACATCGAGGCCTGCGGCGAAGATCTCACCGGTGCGCAGCGCGTCGGCGAGGGCTTGCTCGTCCACGATGGGACCGCGCGCGGTGTTCACCAGTGTGGCGGTTGTTTTCATCTGGCGGAAGGCGTTGGCGTTGAACAGGTGCCGGGTCTCCGGCGTCAACGGGGTGTGCACGCTCACCACGTCGGCCTCGGCCAGCAGGGCTGCCCACTCGCGCCACTCGAGCTGTGCCTCCTGCTCGGCCTCGGCAGGCAGGCGGACCACGTCGGTGTAGATCACCCGCATGCCGAATCCGATGGCCCGCCGGGCGACCGCGCGGCCGATCCGGCCGCAGCCGACGATGCCGAGCGCCTTGCCGTACAGATCGTGGCCGAGCATCATCCGCGGGTCCCAGATCCACGGCGTGCCTGTGCGGATCAGCCGGTCGCCCTCGGCCACCCGGCGGATGCCTGCGAGGATCAGCGCCCAGGCCAGGTCCGCGGTTGCTTCGGTGAGCACGTCGGGTGTGTTGGTCACCAGCACGCCCCGGCGGGTGCATTCGGCCAGGTCGATGTTGTCGAACCCGACCGCGTGGTTGGCGACGATCTTCAGGCCCGGTCCGGCGGCGTCGAGGAGCTCCGCGTCGACCTTCTCGGTGAGGATGGTCAGCAGTCCGTCCTTGCCTGCGGCCCGGCGCAGCAGTTCGTCACGCGGGATCGCGTCCGGCGGGCCCTGGTAGAGGTCCAGTTCGCAGCGGCCGGACAGGGCCTTCATCGCCTCCGCGACGAGCGCGCGAGTCACCAACACGGCCGGTTCAGGCATGCGACACCTCTTTGAGCAGGTCCGTCAACGCCGCGGTCGCGGCCCGGATGTTGTCGATGGTGTTGGCGTAGGAGAACCGCAGGTATCCCTCGCCGTACGAGCCGAACGCGGTTCCCGGCAGGCACGCCACGCCAGCGCGTTGCAACATCATATCGGCCAGTTCGGAGGCGGGCAGGCCGACCTCACGCACGTTGGGGAAGGCGTAGAACGCCCCGGCTGGCACCACGCAGGACACTCCCGGCACGGCGTTGAGGCCGGACACGATGACGCCCCGACGTTGCCGGAAGGCGTCCGCCATCCGGTTGACGTCGTCCCACGGTCCGCGCAGCGCCGCGATCGCCGCGTGCTGGCTGAACGCCGACGTGCACGACACGGAGTTGATCACCAGCCGACTGACCGGTTCGACCAGTGCGTCGGGGAACACGCCGAAACCCAGTCGCCAGCCGGTCATCGCGAATGTCTTGGACCAGCCGTCGAGCAACACCGTGCGGTCGGCCATCCCGTCGACGTCGAGCACGCTGTGGTGCTTGCCGTCGTACTGCAACGCCCAGTAGACCTCGTCGGACAGCACCACGAGATCGTGTTCGATGGCGATGGCGGCGATTGCCTCGGCCTGCTCGGCGGACATCGCGCTGCCGCACGGGTTGTGCGGTGAGTTGAGAATCAGCAGCTTGGTTCGGTCGGTGACCAGCGACGCCAACTCGTCCGGGTCGATGGTGAAGTTGTTGGCTTCCCGCAACGGCACCGCGACCGGCCGAGCCCCGGCGAACGCCGCGATCGACGCGTACATCGGAAAGCCGGGATCGGGGTAGAGCACCTCGTCGCCTTCTTCACACAGCGCCATGATCGTGAAGAACATGATCGGTTTGGCACCGGGCGTGACCACAACGCGGTCCGGGGTGGTGCGCAACCGGCCGGTCCGCTCAAGGAACTCCGCGACCGCGAGTCGTAGTTCCGGGATGCCCGGCGCCGGGACGTAGTGGGTGTGACCGCTGTTCAGCGCCTCCATGGCTGCCGCTGTGATGTGCGCAGGCGTGTCGAAATCCGGTTCACCGATCTCCAGGTGAATGATCTCGCGCCCACCTCGCTCCAGCTCCCTGGCCCTGGCCAGCACCTCGAACGCCGACTCGGTTCCCAGCCGCCGCATCCGATCCGCCAACTTCACAGGCGTGGCTCCCTTCGGTGTCTTGTCTCTCCTTGTCCATCTTCACGGCGTACGCGGCGCGGCGACTACGTAAGAAATGCGGGTGTTCACGTAATTAATTCCGCGAGTCAGTCGTTGACTGAGGTCCTGCTCGGGTTCCGGGCGCCGCGCACCACCGGGGGCACGGCGAACCCGCTGGCCACGAACGCGGCTCCGATGACAAGCCACCCCGTCGTTCCCCAGTCCATCAGGATGGTCGTGAGGACCAACGGTGCGAGGACGACCGCGAGGGATGTGCCCGTGGTGAACAGGCCCTGGTACTGCCCCTGGGCGTGGTCGGGAGCCAGGGTGAAGCTGAGCCCCCACTGACCGGCCGAGTGGAGCAGCTCTCCTGCGGCATGAGCCAGGGCTCCTGTCGTGAAGAGCACGATCGCAATGATCGCCCCTCCTGCCGCGGCGCTCGCGTAGAGGAGGCAGGCGCAGGCGAGCAACAGCCCAGAGCGGCGCAGCGACACCGCGGCTCTCGACGTGTCGTCTGTGCCTCTGCTGGCGCGTACCTGGAACAGGACAACGCACACGGTGTTGATGACGACCAGCACCCCGACCAATCCACTTGGCGCCGAGGACCGTTCGACGATCCACAGTGGCACGCCGATCTGCAGGATTCCCATGTGCAGGTCCTGGACTGCGCAGAGAAGCGCCACCACGACGTAGCGGCGATCTCGCAGGACTTCCCAGCCCCGTGTCGGTTTGCGGACAGCAGGCCGGGCAGTTCCCGGTTTCAGCCGGGCCAGGGTGAGTCCGGCGACGACGGTGACTGTCGCCGCTCCGGCCACGAGAGCCTGGTACGCCGCCGGGGTACCGATCGTCAACGCCACGGCAGCGCCCCCACCGCCCGCGGACACGCCGACATTCGCCATGACTTGAAGCCTGGCGCGCGTGTGCACGCGCTCATCGCTGGGGACGACACTCGCGACGAGTGCTTGCTGGACACCGCGGCTTCCATGCTGGCAGATCGCGACGCAACAGGCGGTCACGAGAAACGCGGCGAACGAGTCCACCACGAGATAGCCCGCCACCGCCACGGCCTGCACCAGTGTCAGCGCCACGAGCAGCGAGCGTGGTCCCCACCGATCGGCGAGCCGCCCCAGAGGCAGGTTGCCGCACAGGCCGCAGAGACCGGCGAGGGTGAGCCCGAGCCCGACCTCCGCCAGCGTGAGACCGATGATCTTGTGGAAGTAGAGCACACTGACGGCGAAGAACAATCCGTCGCCCGAGGCGTGGGCCAGGGAAGCGACACACAGCAGGCGGGTTTGCCGTGGGGACGCAAGCAGCAGTCGACGGGACGACATCAGTGTCGGCTCAGGCTCACCGGGAGCCGAGAAGCAGCGCGAACGGTTGCCTGGTCGCGGAATTCCACCGGACCCACCTGGCGGAACTCCGGATACCGGGCCAGTCCGGCGACGGTGGCACGCATCATCAGTTTGGCGAACAGGCCGCCAACGCACGCGTGCACACCCCAGCCGAATCCGAGGTGCGGGTTGGGCCGCCGGTCGACGACGAACCGGTCAGGTTCGGCGAACCGGTCGGGATCCCTGTTCGCGGCACCGAACAACACGAGAACGAACTCCCCACGCTTCACGTGAACAGCTCCCACTGTGGTGTCGCGCAGGCAGACGCGGGTGGTGCCCTGGATCGGCGGATCGAAACGGAACAGTTCCTCCACGGCGACGTCCAGTTCCTCACCGCGGCCCAGCCGGTCGAGGTTGACGCCCTCGCGAACCAGGACGTGCAGACCGCTCGTGATGGCCGCCGCCAGCGACGTGCTTCCGGCCAGGAACAACACTCGTACAGAGTTGACCAGCATCTGTCTGGGAAGGCCATCCTCCGCGTGCTGACGACGGGCCAGATAACCGAGAAGGCCATGCGCGGGAGGTTCGGCCAGCCAGGAGTCCACCAACTCGGCCAACTGCGCCATCGCCCGGACTCCCGGGGCCTGGGCCTCCGGCACCAGTGCGGAGTCCATCGATCGCACGATCCTGTGCGCGATCTCCCGGAAGAAGTCGGATTCGGGGGGCGTCACGCCGAAGAACTCGGAGATCGACCGGAGGCAGAGCGGCTCGACGAAGTCGGTGACCAGATCGAACTGCGGACGGACAGCCAGCGAGGCGAGTCGGCGAGTCGCCTCGCTGAGGACGGCGGCCTCGAAGTCGGCAAGGTTCTGGTGGCGCACCGAGTTCATCAGGAGGCTGTGCACGGCCGAGTGCTCGGGGGGATCGATCGTCTGGATGTTGATTCCCGCGTCGGGAACGAACTCGCCGACTTTCCGCATGTCGTTCGAGAACGCGTCGTGGTCCTTCAGGACGAACCGGCAGTCCTCGTACCTGCTGAGCACCCAGCATCCCATCGCGTCGTTCCAATGGACGGGGTGCGCTTCGCGCAGGCGCCGGTACACCGGATACGGGTCGCGGAGTGTGGCGGGGTCCAAGGGGTTGTAGTCCATCGCGGCACGCACCATCGACTGTTCACCCGGCCAAGGTCAGCGGAAGGGACTGGAGGCAACGCACGGTCGCCCGCTGGTGCCTGACAGGTTTTCCGGCCAACACAGGGAAAACCGGCAACGACACGAGACTCCGCACGAACCCGGCAAGCGCGATCTTCGCGTGCAGACTGCCGGTGCAGACGTGCGGTCCCCAGCCGAAGCCGAGGTGGGGATTCGGGTTGCGGTTCAACACCAGGCTCTCCGGCGTGGTGAACTGCTCGGGATCGTGGTTGGCGGAAGCGAAGAGAACCACCACGACCTGTCCGCGAAGGATGACCTGACCGCCGAGTTCGGTGTCGGTCACGCACACCCGGCTGGTGCCCTGGACCGGTCCGTCGTACCGCATCAGCTCGTCGACAGCGGTGTCGAGCTGTTCAGGGTTGGCCGCGAGGCTTCGGAGGCTCTCGGGATTCTCCAGAAGAGCCAACGCGGCGTTTCCCGCCGCCACCGACAGCGAGCTGTACCCGGCCTGGAACATGACTCGAGTCGTGTTGACGACCACGTCCTCGGGAACAAGGGCCGGGTCTCGGTGGCGTACCAGGTAGCCGATCAGTCCGCGCTCCGGCTTGGCCTCGAACCACTCGTGCACCAACTCGCTCAGTCGAACTCGGGCCGCTGTGCCCGCGTCGCCGACTTCGGGACGTAGCCCCTCGTCCATGCTGTCCACGATCGCGTCGGAGATCGCGACGAAGGACCGGCGATCGGGAGTGGGCACCCCCAACAGCCTGGAGATCGAGTCGAGGGCCATCGGAACGGCGACTTCCTCGACGAGATCGAAGGCCGGGGCGCCCGTGTGCCGCTGAAGTATGTCCCGCGACAGCTGAAACGCTCTGCTGCCGAGAGCATCGAGGTCCTGTTCGTGGAAACCGTTCATCACGAGTTGGCGGATCCGACGCTGTTCCGGCGGGTCCAGTGACTGGATACTCATGCTCGACGCGGGGATTTCCTCTCCCACCCGCCGCCAGTCTCCCGCGAAGACCTCATGCTGCAGCAGGACCGACATACAGTCCTTGTAACGACTGACCACCCATGAACGCATTCCCTCATGCCAGTACACGGGCCGTGTCTCACGGAGCCTGGAATAGACGGGAAAGGGATTCGCGAGAGTTTGATCGGACAACGGGTCGTACAACGCGTCGGACATGCCGCATCACTCCGCATCGAGCACGTGACGGGAGGGTGCCACACCTGGTTTTCAGGTGTGGCACCCATTTAGTTGAGGCGAAGCAAGTTGGCTCAGTGCTTGTAGTGCATGGCGATACCTCCCAGTCGGTTGATTTCCCTGAACTCGGCTGCCGGGTGCGACACTCGCAGGAACCTCACCGCTACCCCCAGATTGCGGCGCGCTTCCGAAACAAGCACCCGCGACCACCGATATATCTACCGGCCCGGACACAGCTGAGACCGGTGCGCTCGCCGCGGTGCCGAAACGATCAGTGTTGGAGCTGGTCAGAGACACCGGCGAGTTTCCCGGTCCGGCAGGCCCGGGTGCCGGGGATCGGTGAGCGCAGGGGATGACAGGGGGAGAATTGGACACGCGTGGGGTGTTCGCGGAACGACTGGCCTTGCTGTTCGCGGAAGCGGGTGGCCCGCCGCTGAAGCTCGTCGTCAAGTCCGTCGCCCGGGCCCGGCGGTCGGACCGTCGCGGTCGGCCCGTCCGTGTCTCGGGCCAGCGACTGAGCGACTGGCGGCGGGGGCGCAACGTGCCGTCCAGCTTCGACGCCCTTGCTGTCGTGCTGGAGGTCCTGGTCGGGGAGGCACGCAAAGCGCGGGCTCGCCCCGCGACGGACGGGCTCTACGACCTCGACGCCTGGCGGACGCTCTGGCAGGAGGCATTGGACAGCCCGGTTGGCGGCGCTCCGGAATCCTCGGTGGTCGACGAGCGTCCGGACGCGGGTGTGTGCCCCTATCGGGGACTCGCCGCATTCGGGCCGCAGGACCTGGATTTCTTCTTCGGTCGGGACCGCGCCGTCCGGGCATTGGGAAGGCTGATCGGACAAGCCTTTCGCAGCGGCGGGATCGCACTGCTGGTCGGCGCGTCGGGCGCGGGCAAGTCATCGCTCCTGCGGGCCGGAATCGAGCGGGCTCTGAAAGCGGGTGTGCTGTCGGACGACGGCTTTCAGGCGTGCGAGGTCGCGGTGATAACTCCTGGCCAGGACCCGCTCAAGTCGTTGATCGCGGAAATCCCGGAGTTGGCCGATCCCGTTGAGCTGGCACGTCGACCGGATCAGCCCACCGAGCCGACACTTTTCACGGACATGGTGCGCTCGGCGATGGCTGACCACATTCGGCGACGGTGCGGCGACGGCGTGCCGTTCGTTCTGGTCGTGGACCAGTTCGAAGAGGTGTTCAGGTTATCATCGGACGAATTCGGTACGAATGTCCTCGTGCGAACACTGCACGCGGCCTGCACGTCGACCGACTCGACGGACGAATCCCCGGCAGCTGTGATTCTCGGTCTGCGGGCTGATTGCTACGAACAGTGCCTTGACTACCCGGAACTTTCCGAGGCGCTCCAGGAGCGCCAGATGGTTCTCGGCCCGATGACCGTCGCCGAGCTGACTGCCGTCATCCAGGGCCCCGCGAAAGCCGCAGGTCTTCGGCTGGCTCCCGGTCTCGTCGACATGCTCCTGCAGGACCTCGGCACCCGCGGCAACCCGGAAAGCCAGGACGGGACGCATGATGCGGGCGCGTTGCCGCTGCTGTCCCACACCCTGCTGGCCACCTGGCAGCGTCGGCAGGCGGGAAAACTCACGGTCGCCGGATACCGCGCGAGCGGAGGAATCAGTGGCTCGGTCGCGGCGACCGCTGAACAGGCGTGGTCCAGGCTGGACGCACGTGAGCGAGAAATCGCACGTCACCTGCTGTTATGTCTGGTCAGGGTCTCGGAGAGCGGGTCGGACACCCGGCACCAGGTATCCCGGGAGGATCTGTTCAGCCAGACCGAGGACAGGGCCGCCGCAGCGTCCGTGATCGAGGTTCTGGCGGCCGCACGGCTGGTCACGGTGGACGCGGACGCCGTGGAAATCACGCACGAGGCCCTGCTTCGAGCATGGCCGAGGCTGCGAGGGTGGATCGATCAGGGGCGGAGTGCGGCGCTGGCACGGCAACGGCTCCAGGACGACTCCTTGATGTGGGACAACCAGGGACGAGATCGCTCGCTGCTGTACCGGGGAACGCGCCTGGACACCGTCCACAACTGGATCAAGTCGCATGGACGCGCCAGCGTGAACGCCATCACCCGTGACTTTCTGGACATGTCGGCTCGTCATGCGCGGCGAACCGCGTGGTTCTGGCGCGGCGGAACCATCCTGCTGGTGGTGTTCGCGCTGATGGCCGCGGTGGCCGCGGCCGTGGCGGTCGGACAGCGCAACGACGCGAGGTTTCAGCAGATCGTGGGAGAAGCCAGCCGGTTGCACGCAACGGATCCGACGTTGGCGGCGCAACTGAGCCTCGTCGCCCACCGTTTGCGCCCTGACGACAAGGACGCGTACGCAAGGGTTATCGCCACCCAGCACCTGCCTTTGTCGACACCCGCCGCGGGACACCGAGGCCCGGTGTACTGGACAGCGTTCGGTCCGGACAGCCGGGTGTTGGCAACAGGCAGTCAGGACCGCACTGCGCGCTTATGGGACGTGCACGACCCCACACGTCCCGAGCTCCTGGCCGAACTGACAGGACACCGCGGACGCGTCTACAACGTCGCCTTCAGCCCCGACGGACGCATGTTGGCGACGGGCAGCGAAGACCAGACTGCGCGCCTGTGGGACGTGCACGACCCCAGACGTCCCGAGCTCCTGGCAGAACTGACAGGGCACCACGGAGGCGTCTACGCCGTCGCCTTCAGCCCGGATCGGCAGGTGGTGGCCACCGGCAGTCAGGACGGGACAGTGCGCTTGTGGAACGTGCGCACCCCAACGCATCCCGAACTGCTGGGCACGATCACGGGCCATACCGACATCGTGGGCGGGCTGGCCTTCAGACGCGACGGGCACGTGCTCGCCACCGGTGCCGCGGACTGGACCGTGCGTCTGTGGGACGTACGCGACCCAACGTCTCCCACTCCCCTGGGAGAGCCGCTTGTCGGGCACAGCGGCACCGTGTATTCGGTGGCGTTCAGTCCGGACGGCAACACACTGGCATCAGGTAGTGGCGACAAGAGCGCGCGCCTGTGGGACACCCGGGACACCTCTCGCCCCGTCCCCTTCGGGGCACCCCTCGTCGAGCATGAGGGCGAGGTGCGTTCTGTTGTCTTCAGCCGGGATGGACGTACCCTCGCGTCGGCAGGCGGTGACAAGATCATTCGCCTGTGGAACGTGGAGAACCGGGATCGCCTGGCGCTCGTCGCGCGATATCCGACGGGACACCGCACCATTGTCTACTCGCTGGCGTTGAGCCCGGACGGCCGATCGATGGCGACGGTCAGCGACGACCACGCCGTTCGTGTCTGGTCTCTTCCGTCTTTGGCTCTGTCCGGCCACAGCAACGCCGTCCAATCGGCATCGTTCAGCCCGGACGGCCGGGTGTTGGCAACGGGAAGCGAGGACAGGACAGTCCGCCTGTGGGACGTCAGCGATGCGTCCAGGATCGCGCCGATCGGCGGGCCCCTCGGGGGACACGCCCACGCTGTCACCACAGTGGCCTTCAGCCCGGACAGCCGGGTGTTGGCAACGGGAAGCGAGGACAGGACGGTTCGTCTGTGGGACGTCAGTGATGTGTCCAGGGTCGTACCGATCGGCGGGCCCTTCGGCGGGCACGCCCACGCTGTCACCACAGTGGCCTTCAGCCCGGACAGTCGGGTACTGGCAACGGGAAGCGGAGACGGAACGGTCCGCCTGTGGGACCTGGGCGACGCTTCCCATCCGGAACCCTTGGGCGCTCCCTTGGCTCAGCACGGTGGCGGCGTGAACTCGGTGGCCTTCAGCCCACGCGGACGACTCATGGTCACGGCGGGCTACGACAAGACAGCGATCCTGTGGGACGTGAGCGACCCGGCTCGTCCCCAGCGCATGGAGCGACCGCTGACCGGGCATTCCGGAGCCGTGTGGTCGGTGGGATTCAGCCCGGACGCGCGCACCCTGGCCACCGGTAGCAGCGACGGGACCGCCCGGTTGTGGGATGTGAGCGATCCGGCGAACCCTGTCGCCTCGGGTCCACCGCTGACAGGACACACGGACACCGTGTACTCGGTGGCTTTCAGCCCGGATCAGCGCACCTTGGTCACGTCCAGCTACGACAGGACGATCCATCTGTGGAATGTCACCGATCCCGCTCGTGCCAGTTCTCTCGGACAGACACTGACCGGGCACGCCGGTGCCATCAACTCGGTGGCGTTCCATCCCGGCGGCCGGACGTTGGCCACCACCAGTTCGGACAACACCGTCCGGCTGTGGGACTTGGACGGGGAACACGCCATTCAGCGGATCTGTGCCGTCCGAGGGGTTCTCACACGCGAGGTGTGGGAGAAGCTCCTTCCCGAGTTGACCTACCGCCCTCCCTGCGGCTGACCTGGCCACGGTGACGTGCGTAACGGGTTTGGGTTGTTCAGCGCCGGAGGGCGGACGGTTGACAATCAGGTCTGAACAATTCGGGTGGCTGCTGAACGGCCCCGGCCGAGCTGTGACAGTCAGTTGGTCCGGACGAGTGGACCAGCGCCAATTGCCAGTCCTGCCGCCCGCCTTCGACAACTATGGGCGGGGTGAGTCTGGACGCTGAGACGTGGTTGTACCGGGACATGCGCACGATCCTGGATCGGCTGGTCCGTCGCCCTCAGTTCGCTGAGGAGATCAGTCGACTCAAGCTCAACGCGCGGAAGGTTGTGGCACAGGTCGCGAAGGATCCGGCGGTGCTGGCCGGTGCTCGGCGTGCGTACGAGTCGCTGGCGAGCGAACGGCAGGCGTTGGAGGAGCACAGTCGCGACGAACCCATCGGGTGGCCGCTGAACTGGCAGCCGGACGCGTTCGAGCGTCGGATGCTTTGGGCCATTCCCTGCGTTCTTGCGGTCTGGATCGCCGCGGTCGTGCTGTTCGGGTCCTGGCTGCCGGGCGTGGTCGAGTTGAGCCTGGTGATCGTGGTGGTGTTGATCGTCGGAGCGCTTGCCCGGCTGGGGCTTCCGGATACCGTGTGGCCTTGGCTGCGGTGGAAACGAGAGCATACGATGCTTGCTGTCGGACTGCCCGTCAGCCGGTGGGACAGGCGTCAGGTGTTGCGGGACGAAGTGCTCGTCCCAGAGTTGCGTGAATGGCTCAGTCGTCAGACACAGCCGTCGTTCGAACTGACACTCGAACTCCGTGATGCCGCCGGGCTGACCATGCCACCAGGGCAAGGCGCGCTTGTCCGGACGGACGCGGTCGAAGCGTGTCGGCGGGAGGTGAACAGGGACTACCCCGGTGCGGTTGGCCTCGCCGGGACGCGCGGAGCCGGTAAGACCACGATCGCGGAACGGGCTGCGCGGGATGAGTTCACGGATCCAGGGCGGCCGCCGGTGGTGGGAGTACAGACAAGCGCGCCGGTCCGTTATGACGCCCGCGATTTCATCCTGCACCTGCATACCTGCGTGTGCCGCGCTGTGCTGGATTTCCTCGCCGCGTCCGGCGAGCAGTCCGAGACACGCCAGCAGTGGAACCGTCTACATCGGAGACATCGGATCCAGGCCACGATTGGCGACGTGTCGCGGACGGTGTTGTCGATCGGCACCAAGCTGGGGCTGGCTTTGGGGGCCGCGACCCTGGCTTGGGGATGGCCGCCGACCCGGGCACTGCTCGGCGGGTTCCTCAGGGATCTGGCGGCAGACCCGGAGGGGTTCATCCGGACCGTCTCGTGGAGCGACGTATGGGCACCAGCAGTTACGCAGCATCCGGTTTCTGCAAACCCATACCAGCGGCTGGTCGGGCAAAGTCAGCGTGCCCGCCGGTGCCGAGATGAGCATGACCCGTTCGTTGGCCAAAACCGAGCAGCCGTGGACACATCCCGAGGTGGTAGCCCGGTTGCGAGACTTCCTCGAACTCAGCATCGACGTGCTCGCCAACCAGATGAGCGGGATCGTGGTGACCATCGACGAGCTGGACAAAATCGCTGACCCGGACGAGGCACATCAGTTCCTCAACGAGATCAAAGGTGTTTTCGGCGTCCCGCGTTGCCTGTTCCTCGTGTCCGTCTCCGATGACGCCCTCACCTCGTTCGAACGCCGCGGCATTCCGGCCCGCGACGCCTTCGACAGCGCCTTCACCTCCATGATCCACGTCCGGCCGTTCACCCTCGACCAGTCACGCACCTGGCTGGCGCACCGCGCACTGGGCATCCCGGAACCGTTCGTGTGGCTGTGCCACTGCATGTCCGGCGGGCTGCCCCGGGATCTCGGCCGAGTCGCGCTCATGTTGTACGACTTGCAGCGCGACCACACTCAGCTCGGCAGTGTCACGCACGCGATGCTCGCACAGGACCTGGACATCAAGACCCGGGCATTCGCGCACACGGCCAAGCTGTTGCCCCGCACGGGCGACGACGACCCGCACACACTGATCAAGCACTTGTCCGATGTGGCGCTCACCCACCACTTCGACCTGGCCACACCGGCGCAACGAATCTGGCCGGACACAACCGGCCCACTGGACACCGAACTGGCCCGGTTACGCGCCGAGGTCGCGTGTTATCTGGTGTTCTGCCAAACCATCGCGGAGATCTTCCACGACCAGTTGGACCCGGCAGGCAAGGCGGACGCGGTCACCGCGCTCGCGGTGGCCCGCCAGCACATGGCCTTGGACACCCCCTTGGCCTGGGACGTGCTGACGGACTTCCGGGCCGCACTGAACCTGGCCGACCAGCCGGGCATCTGCATGACGTGTGACCTGACGAAAAGGCTCTCGGCCTAGCGATTGTGCGTCAGTCGGGCGGCTGCCCCGGCACGACGCACGGCGCATGTCGAAGGTTCAGCGATTTCCCGCTGGAGTAGCCTGCGGCGCATGGCTTTCCACCTGGCGTACGGCTCGGTCGTCCACCGCACCACGACGCTGCACGGGTACTCCGAGATCGTGATGGTAGAACGCTTCGTCAAGGACCGGTGGGAACTCACCGCGGAACTGCCGCGTGACGCCAAGGAGATCACTGCCGAGTCCGCGCGGGAGATGGTGGGGGCGGCGGCTGACGAGCCCAGTCGGTTCGCCGTGCCGCCGCCGGAGGAGGGTGCGGCGGGCGGGCTGAATGCCAGGCTGGTGCAGTTGGATTCGATGATCGAGGCCACGGTGGCCTGGCTGCGGACATCCGCCGTCGGTACCGACATCGAACTGGAGTGGGCTTCCTACCAGTCGGCCGACTACGACTACGAACTCGACATGCGGCAGGCGTTGAGTGACGCCGCTTCGCTCGTCTCGCAGATGGTCAAGCACCGAACCACGCTCGCGGTCCGCAACGAGATGCGCCGCCGGAAGCGTGCCGACGAGGACTGACTTCAGCACTCGCGACATCGGGCGGAGGCGTGCCCGTCGGCGATCACCCGATGTGCCCCGGAACGGTTCCCGAGACCCCGGGACAGTCGTCCCTTCCGCACGGGAAGCGGCCACAGCAGCCTCGTTCCTGGGTGTTGATCGCGGGCAGGGGAGGCAGGGAATGCGTCGAGCATCGCGGCTGGTGTGCCTGACAACGGCGTTGGCGTTGACACTGTTCGGTGTGGGGGAAACCGCAGTCAACGCTGCTCCCACGGGTCCGCTGGCTGCGGGGGAGCAGCTGGGCCTGAACCACTACACGCTCGACTTCGGGTTCCCCGGCAACGGGACGGACACGCTGGCGGGCAGTGGGATGACGCTGCACGGGGCGTTCGCGTGGCCACCCGGCAAGAGCCTGCGGTTCTTCGACGGCGGGAACTCCCAGCGGGCTGGCACGTACGACATCGCGGTGAAGAACCGCAACGGACAGTTCCCGGAACAGATCACCAGCGTCGTCGCCAGCAAGGCCCCTGCGATCAGCGACTCGTTCGACGGCAGCGCGCTGTGGCTGGGGCACAGCAGATTCCGCAGTGGCGGGGCACCTGCCGTCGGATCGGAAAGCCCACCGGCGACCGGGACACTCGGCGACGGCACAGCCGGGCCCGCGGAGAAGGGCACCGACGTCCGGGCGGAGAACTCGCGGCTGGTGGCCATCCCGGTGCAGACCAACCAGGTCACGACCAGAAACCTGCTGGTCTCCGCGCAGGTCTACACCCCGTCACACGCCGGGACGTCCACCTACACGATCAAGCCGCAGCCGTACCTGGCCCGCGAGGGCGGCGGCAGCCAGTGGGGCCTCACGGACCCCGGCGGACTGGGCACGCACTCCGTGGACCTGTCAGGCGTGCTTGACCGGTGGGCGACGCTGCAGGTGCGCGCGGACATCACCACGAACGGCGGGACGCTGCCCGGCCAGTCCGACGACAGCGGACGGGCGACGTTCCGGTACTTCCTGAACGGCGACCAGGTCGGCGCCGCGGTCACCGTGGACTTCCGGCCGGAGACGATGCACGATTCACGCAGCACCGGCCCGGTGCTGTTCAGCCCTGCCTTCGGGCTCACGCGAGGATGGCAGGGGGACGCGCCGGAGGTGTTCGTCGACACCATCGCGCTGGACTCGATCATCCAGTCCGGTGGTGCGTTCCGGATCACCTCACCCGCGCCGGGCGCGACCATCGGCGGGCCCACCGAGCTCCGGGTGGCCGGTGCGACCGGAACTGTCGAATACCTGCTCAACGGCAAGCCGATGTACGTCGACGGCGAGATGACCCCGCCCCAGCCCGGCCCTGTCCACGACCTCAGGTGGCACACCGCCAACTGGTACAACGGATCCGTCACCGTCGAAGCCGTCATGAAGGACGCGTCCGGCCGGATCACCGGTCGTACCGCGGCTGTCCCGTTCAAGATCGCGAACGAGACGCCAGGGGTCGGCATGACCGACGTCGCGCTGGTGTCTCCGGACCCGGCCACGACGCTGCGTGGCGACAAGGTCGCGTGGACCGTGCGCACTGATCACACCATCAGCCAGGGACAGAACCACATCTGGAACTTCTATGTCGACGGCACGGTCATCCCGCGGGTGTTCCAAGGTGGGAACGAGTTCACCTACACACTCGACACGACCAAGCTCCGCAACGGGAAACACGAGCTGTTCTTCGCACTGACCCTTGAGGACGCCAGGTTCAACCCGTTCCCGACGCTCGGCGCCTCGCAGGTGACAGTCAACGTCGACAACGGCCACACCCTGATGGGGCTGCGGTCGCAGTACAAGGACGTCTTCCTCGTCCCGCAGGAAACACAGCAGCTGCAGGCGTCACAGGTGTACACCGACGGCGCGTCCACCGGGGTCGGCGCGTCGTTCACCAGTTCCGACGCGACCATCGCCTCAGTGTCGCCGTCCGGCCTCGTCACCGCCCGCAAATCGGGTTTCGCCGACATCACCGCGACCTACAACGGCCTCAGCTCGGTCACCCGGGTGACTGTCCGCGATCGCCATGACTTCCCGCATTTCACCAGGAGCGGGCAGATCGCGACCGCGTACCAGCCGGACTCCACCTTCATGCGGACCGTGTACAACCTGGATACCGGAGAATACGCCAGCCCACGCAACCCCGACATCGGAAAGCTGGCGCAACAGGCCGGTGTCAACACGATGACCACCGGCTTCTACCGGAATCCGGCCGACGGCGCCGCCAGGGACTTCGACGCGTGGACACGGGGAATGGACGTCTTCCACAAGAACATCACCGATGTGGCGACCCAGAACAAGATGAGCCTGTACCTCACCGGTGACGACATGGTGCGGACCAAGAGGGAGATGGCCGACAGCGTCTGCTCGGCCGCGTCGTGTCCGCAACCGACCTCCCATGAGAAGATCCGATACGCCTTGAACTGGGCGACGTCGAACGGGCGGACGATCGGCATCGACATGGTCGACGAGGTCACCATGTTGTGGGGCGGCACCCCGACACCGACCGACAACCGGTGGCACACCCCGCCACCCAAGCTGGAGAACGACGCGTTCACCACGTTCATGGGAACCATGAACTCCACCGCCACACGTCCACGGATCACGTGGACAACACTGGGAATCGCCGGGGCGGACTCCGTTCGGAACTGGACCGGCAACCCGGCCTTCTCCGACTACAACGGGATCTACCACGACATCCAGTCCGCGCGTACGGCGTATCCGTCGGGCATATCGACCTACGAGTACATCAACGGCATGGACGTGGGGACACTCGGTCGCCGCGGCGCCTTCCAACCGAACACCCCCAGCGTCCTGCTTGTCAGCACAGCCGGGCAGTTCTACACGAAACGCGGGCCAGGCACCCACTACACCGCCGGTCAGGACCTGCTGCAGCGCTCAGGTGTGCGTCCGGCCTCCGTCGCCGCGGGAATCACGTACGCCACGATCCGTGGAATGTCCGGCGTGCGGGCCTACGGATTCGACTCCACAGGCTGGAAGGACCACCGCGCCATCGCGGCCGTCGGTACACCCAACCTGCAAACCGGCGCCGGGCCGACCGGGACGGGAACGGCGCGCTGGCGAGCGATGTCCGATGCGTTCAACGTCGTCGGTGGCATGGAGCGGTATCTGCTGCAACCGCAGGCCAACGCGATCGACCTCGGTGATTTCGTCCGGACCGGCGCCAGGCGCGGGCCGAACGGGAACGCACTGATCGCGTTGAACATCTCCGAAGTCCCCCAGCAGATCAGCGCGAACCTGGCGCAGTACGACACAGGCAAACCGGTGACCCGGACGCGGCTGGTCGGCGGCTCCAAGGTGGTCAGTGAGACAGTCTCCGGCGCGGCAGTGGACTCACTGACCCTCGAACCCGGCGAAGCCGTTTTCTGGGCGTTCCCCCGGTGACACTCTCGGGGTTGCCTGGTGGGGTTATCCCTACCATGCGGTTCGGGTCGCAGGACCAGTGTGGTGTGGCCCGCGCGAATCCAGGATTGAGCCATGAAACTCGCCACGGTCATCGCTGTGACAGCCGCGATCGCGTTCGCCGGTGTTCCCGCCGCCGCCAGCGCGTCCGGCGACATCGCTCGAACCGAGTACGGCCCGGTCCGGGGAACGGTCACCCAGGACTACCGTCAGTTCCAGGGAATCCCGTACGCGGCCGCGCCCATTCGCTGGAAATCCCCACAGCCGCCTCAGAAATGGACCACATTGCGAGACGCCACCAAGCCGGGTGAGCGGTGTGCGCAGGCCGGGGACTTCATCGGTGACGAGCCCAGCGACAGCGAGAACTGCCTCACGGTCAACGTCACGGCCCCGAAGAACGCCCGGAAGCTGCCCGTGATGGTGTGGATTCACGGTGGTGGGTTCTTCTCCGGGTCGGGCGACATCTACAACCCCAGTCGGCTGGCCACCCGGGGTGACGTCGTCGTGGTCACCCTGAACTACCGGTTGGGTGTGTTCGGGTTCCTCGACCACCCGGACCTGCCCCACGGCGGCAACTTCGGCCTTGAGGACCAGCAACTGGCCCTGAAGTGGGTGCGGCGCAACATCGCCAACTTCGGCGGCGACCCCAACCAGACCACCCTGTTCGGTGAGTCCGCTGGTGGCATCAGCACGTGTGCCCACCTGGCCGCACCCGGCTCAGCTGGATTGTTCCAACGCGCGATCATCCAAAGTGGACCATGCGCGCTGACCACGCAGTGGCCGTTCGGCGAGGACGGCACATGGGTCGCGCGGCCACGACAGCAGGCTGAGCGGACAGGCGTGAAGTTCGCCAGGAGCCTGGACTGTGACACGGTCGACTGCCTGCGTGGCAAGCCGGTGAAGTCGCTCATGGACGCGTCCTCCGGTGGTCAGGGGTACGGGCCGGTGTACGGCACGCGGGTGCTGCCGCTCAGCCCTGCGCAAGCGCTTGCGGTGGGTGCGTTCCGCCACGTGCCGGTCATCCAGGGCACGACCAAGGACGAGCACCAGACCTTCCAGGCGGGCTACGAGGAAGGCGTGGGTCGGCCGACCGGCAAGCAGGACTACGACCAGGGCCTGATCGACCACTTCGGCCCGAACGCGGACAAGGTCAAGGCCCGCTACCCACTCGACGACGGCCCCGGCGCGGTCCTGGCCAAGATCTGGACGGACTACTCGTGGTCCTGCACGGCCCTGCGCACCGAACGCATGCTCACCCGCCGGACCCCGACCTACACCTATGAGTTCGCCGACGAGAACGCGCCGTGGTTCGCCGACGCCGACAAGCCCTCGTTCCCGATCGGCGCCCACCACGCGGGCGAGCTGCAGTACCTGTTCCCGGGTGTGTACAACAGCAAGCCGCTGCCCAAGGCCCAGCAGGACCTCGCCGACCAGATGATCAGGTACTGGACGCGGTTCGCCCACACCGGCGACCCGAACGGGCCGGGATCACCGACCTGGTCACGCGACTCGACGCTGTCGCTGGCTCCAGGCAACATCAAGCCTGTCGACTTCGCCGCCGAGCACCAGTGCGGGTTCTGGGACTCACTCGAGCAGTCCCGCCGAGCCGCCTGATCACATGCCGGGCACCTGCGGCCATGTACGGCTGAAGCCTTCACGTGGTCGCAGGTGTCCGGTTGTCAGCCCAGCCCCGTGCTGGCATCGGTCGTCAACCGTGGCAGGAAACTGTTGCTCTGGAAGCGGTTGCGGTGCTAGGCGCGGCCCGAATGGCGTATTCCCGTTCCCCGGTGCGAAATGACGGTCAAGATCACACAGGCTGTGCACCACTTCGCCGGATTGGCCTGTACCAATAGGTCCGCGCTCGTGGTTTGATCAAGGCTCAGACTGGATGGTTCGACTGGGGATTCGAGGGATAGCGCATGTCCGCACGCGGCATGGCTGCTTTTGCGCGCCATTTAAGCCGTTCAACACTCCTGTTCATACTGCTTGTGGTCGGATTGGTGGCCACCGGGTTACCCGGGGTCTCACGGCAGGCCGGCGCCGCCACCACGACCGCGACCACACAACAGATCGCCGTACCGGCCTACATCCATCCGGGGGCATCGCCGGAGGACTGGAACCGGCTGATCAACGCCCCATCGGACAAGGTGGGCGTGATCGTCGCCAATGTCCTCAATGGACCCGACTTCGCCAGGCAGGACATGTTCGCCGACGTCTTCAGTCGCGCGCACGGTTCCGGCAAGCGGATCCTGGGCTACGTCGACACCGGCTACCTTGGCTACACCGGGCAGACGACCCGGCTGGGCTGGCGGGGTGTGGCCGACTGGATCTCCCAGGTCGAGCAGGACATCAACCTGTGGTACGGCCTGTACGGCGACCACCTGGACGGGATCTTCTTCGACCAGGGCTACAACCAGTGCGGCACCTCGGCGAACGACACCACGATCGCCGACGCCTACAAGGAGCTCAACCAGTACGAGAAGCGGTTCCACGTACGGGGCATGACCGTGCTGAACCCCGGCGCGCCCGTGCCGCAGTGCTACGAGGACGCCGCCGACGTGTTGGCCACGTTCGAAAGCAGCTACGAGGGCTACCTCGGGCGGCACGCGGGCGGCGGTGACCTCAACTACCGCGATCCGGGCTGGACCCCGCGCGACCCGCGCAAGTTCTGGCACATCGTCTACGGCGTTCCGGCGGACAAGGTGACCGAGGTCATCGAGCTGTCCAAGACCCGAAACGCAGGCTACGTCTACGTCACCGACGACGTGCTGTCCAATCCGTACGACTCGGTCCCCGGCTACTGGAACGCGGAGTTCTCGGCGGTGTCCGGCGGCTTCGCCACCCCGGCGCCCCCGGACAAGCCGCCGCTGGGCATGCCGGCGCCGTCGGCGCTGACCGGGCTGCGGATCACCCACTCCACCGACTACACCTCGGTCGGCCTGAGCTGGAACCGTTCCGAGAACGCGGTCGGCTACTACGTTTTCGTCAACGGGCACACGGTGGCCTACCTTCCGGGGCTGTACACGTCGGCGACCATCGGCAACCTGGCCCCGGCCCGGAAGGTCCGGATCTTCGTGGCGGCCAAGGGACGCAGCGGGCACGCCTCGCTGCCCAGTCAGGTGTTGGAGCACACCACGCCCGACCTGCCGGACGGAGCCTCGCTGACCGAGGCGAACTCCGTGGCGGCCGGAAACAACGTCGACTTCTCGGCGAACTTCCTCATTCCCTACTCGTTCCGACGGGTCTTCATCACCGCGGCCAACTCGAAGGCCCAGCCCTGCTGGCATACCGGAGCGCCGGAGCCTCGCTGTGCGCTGTACGTGATCGAGAACACCACGCTGCTGAAGTACTCCGGCGATGAGACCGGCACCCGGTGGGCCTGGACGCCGGTCATGTACCTGCCACCGCAGGTGTCCGGCAAGAACTACAAGTGGTCGGTGCCACTGGACAAGATCCCGGGCTCGAACCACCTCGGCAGCCAGGTCAACGCCGAGGGCTACGGCCCGATCAGCTACCTGCACACGCACGAGGCGACGATCTTCGGGCTGAAGGTCTCGACGATCCTGCAGGGCCTGGACTTCCTGACCACGGCGATCGACCTGATCAAGTCGAAGGGCAAGGACCCCGGTTCGTGGGCCGAGATGGGTCTGCAGGTCTGGGAGGGCTGGGGCAACGACCTTCTCGGAAAGTCCGAGGCCGACCTGAACCAGGCACTGGACTCCCAGACCGGCTACGAACAGGACGATGCGCAGGCGATCGTCGAGGAGGAGTCGCCGAAGACACCCAGCCAGATCGCGGAGAACAAGGCCAACGGTGACGCCGCCCGCCACCGGCTGGCGAAGCGCTACCCCGGGGCCATCGAGGAGTACGACTTCGCCACCGACCAGGGCGTCCGCCGCGCCGACCTCTACGTGCCGAGCGCGAACCAGATCGTCGAGGCCAAGGTGGGCCGGACCGGTCGGAGCACCGACGTTCGCAAGCAGATCTCCAAGGACAAGGAACTGCTGGACAAGGGAAAGGTGACGAAGATCGTCTGGATCTTCTGCATCAGCCCCAAGACCCGCAAGGTGGGGCCGAGCGTGCCGCTGCAGAACGAACTGACCAAGAACGGTATCGGGTGGGAACTGGAGGAATCGAGCTGATCTGAGGCGACCACCCGAGCTGACGACGCCGGAGCGGGGCGACCTGCTCCGGCGGCTGAAGCCAGACCGTCTCGGTACGTTATGTACCTGCTTGCCCGGGTACATATCCGGGTATGACGACAAGCGCACACGACGACACGCTGTTGGGGATCTACCTGAACGATCACATGGCCGGTGCGGTCGCCGGAGGAGATCTGGCCCGACGGGTCGCTGGTGCCGAGCGGCGGGAGATCTACGGCCCTGCCCTTCGCAGGTTGGCGGCCGACATCGAGGATGATCGCGCCGAACTGCTCGCGATCATGGACGCGTTGGACATCCCTGTCCGGCGCTACAAGACGTGGGCTGCCTGGGCTGCCGCCAGGGTCGGCTCGCTGAAACCCTACGGTCGGCTGTTGTCGAGGTCGCCGTTGAGCCGGGTGGTGGAGTTGGAGGCGCTGTCTCTCGGTGTGAAAGGAAAAACGGCGGGTTGGCGCACGCTGCGAGACAGGGCAGACCACGATACGCGGCTGGATGCCCAGCGTTTGGACGAGCTGATCGAACGGGCACGTGCACAGTTCGACGACCTTGAGCGACTGCGCGCTCTGGCTGCCGCGGAGGCGTTCGGTGGGAAAGCGGAACCGGCTGACGGTGCGGCGAAGGACAGTGGTGTGTCACGGGATGGCGTGCGGGTACCCGACGGTCATGACGAGCCCACCTGATCCGGACATGACCACCAGTGAGCAGTTGGACGAGGACGAACTGGCCACGGATCCGCTGGAGCGAGGTGCCGAACCGGCGGAAGGCTGGTCGGGTGCCGATCGATTCGGCACGACTGAGCGCGAGCAGCGTTCCGGTGCGCCGTTGGACGAACGTCTCCGCGAGGAGGAACCGGACGTGCCTGAATAGCGTGTGCGACAGCCACTGTGCGGCCGGGTGTCGCGGTCGTGAGTGACAAACCGATCAGTCCCGGAGCACCCGTGTCGGCTGGTTCACCCGGTTTGACCACCGATCGGGTCGTGTCAGGCGTGTGCCGGTGGGTAACCGCGTGACATGGCGAGCTTCGGTTACTTCCTGTCCTGTGAGGAGTTCGGGCCGAAAGAGCTGGTGCGCCAGGCGAAACTCGCCGAGGCCGCCGGGTTCGAACGGCTGTGGATCTCCGATCACTTCCACCCGTGGAACGACGAGCAGGGGCAGAGCCCGTTCGTGTGGTCGGTGATCGGCGCGTTGTCGGAGGTGACGACGCTCCCGGTCACCACGGCCGTGACGTGCCCGACCTTCCGCACTCATCCGGCTGTGATCGCGCAGGCGGCAGCGACCGCGGCGGTGCAGCTCGAAGGGCGGTTCGTGCTCGGTGTGGGCAGCGGTGAGGCGCTCAACGAGCACATCCTCGGCGACCGGTGGCCGTCGGCGGGCGTCCGGCTGGCGAAGCTGGAGGAGGCCGTCGAGGTGATCCGTGCCTTGCACCGTGGTGGCGAAGTCACCCATCACGGCGAGCACTACACGGTGGAGAACGCGCGGATCTACACGCTGCCCGACACGCCTCCGCCGATCTACGTCTCGGGTTTCGGCCCGAAGGCGGTACGGCTGGCCGGGCAGATCGGCGACGGGTTCATGTGCGTCATGCCGGACGCGGACCTGCTTCGGGCGTTCCGTGCGGCGGGCGGCGACGACAAGCCCGCGCAGTCCGGCCTGAAAGTCTGTCACGCGCCGACCGCGGAGAAGGCTGTGGCCACCGCCTATCGGCTCTGGCCCAATGAACACCTGCCTGGCGAGCTGGCCCAGGTACTGCCCACGCCACGGCATTTCGAGCAGGCCTCGCAGCTGGTGACTCCAGAGATGGTGGCCGAGGCGCTGCCGTGCGGGCCCGACCCCGAGCCGTACGTCTCGGCGGTGTCGCGACACGTGGACGCGGGCTTCGACGAGGTCTACATCCAGCAGATCGGGCCGGACCAGGAGGCGTTCTTCGACTTCTGGCAGCACGAGGTACGTCCGCTGATCCGGGACCGCATACCTGCGGGGTGAAGGGCCGTCGGTGAAAACCGCCAGGTCATCCGCCGTGAACGTGTATCCGGATGCCCAGTGGGTACAACCTTGGCATCGCGATCACTCCAAGGCAGCGAGGTGGATTTCATGACGCGCCCGAACCGTCGTCCCCGGATCGTCGTCGTGGGCACGGGATTCGCGGGCTATCACTGCCTGCGTACGCTGGAACGGCGCCTGCCCGCCGACGCGGCGGAGTTGGTCGCGGTGAACCCGACCGACTACATGCTGTACGTGCCGCTGTTGCCGGAAGTCGCTGGCGGAACGCTTGATCCGCGCCGGGTGGCTGTTCCGTTGCGCAGCAGGCTGTCGCGGACTCAGCTGGTCCAGGGACAGGCCACCGGTGTGGACGTGACAGCCCGTCAGTGCACCGTGGTGGACGTCGAGGGACACTCGCGGGTGCTGGATTGGGACTACCTCGTGCTGACTGTCGGTGGCGTCACCCGATTGCTGTCGATCCCTGGGGTTGCCGATCGGGCGATCGGGTTCAAGTCTGTCGCGGAGAGTATCTACCTGCGTGATCATGTGCTGCGCCAACTGGAGATGGCCGAGCAGACGGACGACCCGGCCGAGCGTGCGGCTCGCACGACGTTCGTTGTGGTCGGTGCGGGCTACACCGGCACCGAGTTGGTCGCCCAGGGCCAGCAGCTCACCAAGGAAGCGTTGCGGGACCGCCGGACACTGACCGAGGCGGACGTACGGTGGCTGCTGCTCGACATCGCGCCCCGAGTGCTGCCGGGGTTGAACGAGCGGTTGTCCGGCCCGGCCGAGCGTGTGTTGCGCGACCGAGGTGTCGATGTGCGCCTGGAGACCAGCGTCGCGGAGGTCACCGAGCAGTGCGTCCGCCTTGCGGACGGCACCGAGATTCCCAGCCGGACAGTGGTGTGGTGTGTCGGTGTCCGGCCGGATCCGCTCGTCGAAGCCCTGGACCTGCCTGACCAGAAGGGCAGGTTGACGGTCAACAGTCACCTTCGCGTACCGGGGCTTGAAGGTGTCTACGCGGCCGGTGACATGGCGGCGGTGCCTGATGCGTACAACCGGGGCCAGTTGTGCCCGATGACCGCACAGCACGCACAGCGTCAGGGCCGGGTCGCGGGCCTGAACATCGCGGCGGCACTCGGCCACGGGAAGCCGAAGCCCTACCGGCACAGGGACCTGGGGTTTGTCGTGGACCTCGCGGACGGGCAGGCTGTGGCCGATCCGTTGCACGTGCCGTTGCGTGGGTGGCCCGCGAAGGCGGTCACCCGTGGCTACCACCTGTTGGCGCTCCCGGCCAACCGGCTGCGCGTCGCCGTGGACTGGGCGACGGACCTGGTGGCACGCCGCCAGGTAGTGCAGTTCGGTCTTGTCCCGCCGCAGCGGGTCACCCTCGCCGAAACCGACCGCGTGCCACAGTCGACTTCCGCGAGCACGTGACCGCTACCGCCGTCGGACAACCTCGAGCGCCTCCTCGGTTACCCGTTTGCCCGTTCCGGACACGGGTACGCCAGTTCACGACGAACAGCTAAGGAGGCGCTGAATGCTAACCCTGGTCCATCCGGTACCGCCGACCCCGCTGCCGCCACCTGCGCCGGGGCGCGAACCCGTGCCGGATCCCGAGCCGGTCCCACCAGCCCCGATGCCGCCGGACCCGGAGCCGAAACGTCCCGCTCCACCCGAACCCGTGCCCACCGTCGTGTAGGTCGTCGCGTAGGGCGGGAACCGCGCGATTATGGCGTCCGGCTGGCGAGCAGCGGGATCTGGCCACCGGCGAGGACAGCCTGGACCTGCCGGTCCGCGAGATTGTGCCGCAGGTGGTACTGCTCGTCCTTGGTGTCGTTGCGGACCGTGAGGTCCGGCCCGTCCCGCAGGGCCGCTGGCGCGTTGTCGAGCACCAGCACGTCACCGGGTTCGATCCGGTCGTAGTCGCCGGGTTCGGTGAACTCGAGGGGCAGCACGCCGAAGTTGGCCAGGTTCTGTCCGTGGATGCGGGCGAACGACTGGGCGATGACCGCTCGCAGGCCCAGGTACCGCGGGGTGATCGCGGCGTGCTCACGGGAGGATCCCTGGCCGTAGTTCTGGCCTGCCACGACGATGTGCTCGCCCGCGTCGCGAGCGCGGGCCGGGTAGGTCTCGTCGACCCGGGTGAAGGCGAACTCGGCCAGTTTCGGCACGTTCGACCGGAACGGCAGGGCCTTGGCCCCGGCTGGGGAGATCTCGTCGGTCGACACGTCGTCGCCGAGTTTGAGCAGCACCGGTCCCGCGACACGGTCCGGCAACGGCGGAAAGCCGGGCAGCGTGGAGATGTTCTCGCCCCGCACCAGCTCCTGCCGAGCCGCCTGCTCGGCAGGAGCTGGCGGGACGAGCATCGCGGTGTTCACTGTCGCGTGTCCGGGCAGGTTCAGTCGCGGATAGTCGATGCCCAGGTCACGCGGGTCGGTGAGCACCCCGGTGAGCGCGGACGCCGCCGCGGTCTCGGGGGAGCACAACCAGACGGAGTCCTCCTTGGTCCCGGACCTGCCGGGGAAGTTGCGGGGGAACGTGCGTAGCGAGTTGCGTCCGGCGGCTGGTGCCTGTCCCATGCCGATGCAGCCCATGCACCCCGCCTGGTGGATGCGCGCGCCCGAGGCGATCAGGTCGAACGTGGCGCCCATCCTGGTCAGGTCGGCGAAGATCTGCCGGGAGGACGGGTTGATGTCCACGCTCACGGCGTGGTCCGTCTGCCGTCCTTTCAGGATCGCGGCGGCGATGGCGAAGTCGCGCAGTCCCGGGTTGGCCGACGAGCCGATGACCACCTGGCTCACCGGGGTTCCGGCGACGTCCCGTACCGCGACGACGTTGCCGGGGGAGGACGGCTTCGCGACCAGTGGTTCGACTGTGGACAGTTCGATGTGGTCGGTCACGTCATAGGTCGCCCGCGGATCCGCCGACAGTTCTTCGAAGTCGTCCTCGCGGTCCTCACCGCGCAGGAAGTCCCGTACCGCGTCGTCGGAGGGGAAGACGGTGGTGGTGGCGCCGAGTTCGGCGCCCATGTTGGCGATCACGTGCCGGTCCATCGCCGACAGGGTGGCCACACCGGGCCCGTGGTACTCGATGATCCGGTTCAGTCCGCCACGCACGCCGTGCCGACGCAGCATCTCCAGGATCACGTCCTTCGCCGAACTCCACGGCGGCAGTTCTCCGGTGAGCTCGACGCCCCAGATCTCGGGCATCCGCAGCCGCAACGGATGACCGGCGATCGCCATCGCGACCTCCAGGCCGCCCACCCCGATCGCCAGCATCCCCAACGCTCCCGCGGCGCACGTGTGCGAGTCCGACCCGGCCATCGTCCGTCCGGGGACACCGAACCGCTGCATGTGCGTCGGATGGGAGACACCGTTGCCCGCCTTGGAGAACCACAGCCCGAACCGCCGACACGCGGAAGCGAGGAACAGGTGGTCCTCGGCGTTCTTCTCGTCGGCCTGCAGCAGGTTGTGATCGACGTACTGAACACTGACGTCGGTATGGGCACGGTCGAGCCCCAGCGCCTCCAGTTCCTGCATCACCAGTGTGCCGGTGGCGTCCTGGGTCAGCGTCTGGTCGATTCGGATCTCGATCGGCGCGCCCGGTGTCAGCTCGCCTGTCACCAGGTGGGACTCGATGAGCTTGCTCGCCAGGCTCCGTCGCATGAAACCCGGCTACCCGCTCCGGACCGGAGTAACCAGGCCAGTTCGGGTCATCGCGCGGGTTCAGTCGGCCGGACGGTTCTGCTGTGGTTGTTCGGTGAACGGCGCGACCGCCGGGTCGTCATCGGCAGGCGACTCGGGCTCCCGCCACTGCTCGGCCCTGGTTGGTCCGTTGCCGGTGACCATGCCCTGCGTTTCGGCCTTCAGTTCGTCGTCTTCGCGAGCGGAGTGCTTGTCGCTCTCCCGGTGCATGACGTCCTCCTTGAATCGCTATCCGGTTCCGCCGAGCCAGACTGCCTTGGCGTTGCAGAACTCGCGGATCCCGAGGTCCGACAGTTCACGTCCATACCCCGAGTGTCGGATGCCGCCGAACGGCAGCGCGGGGTAGGAGGTGACCATCCCGTTGACGAAGACCAGACCGGCCCGCAGTTCATCGACGAATCGGTCCTGTTCGGACGGATCGTTGGTCCACGCGTTGGACCCGAGGCCGAAGTCGGTGTCGTTGGCCAGCGCGATCGCGGTGTCGATGTCCGGAACCGGATAGAGCTGCGCGACGGGGCCGAACACCTCTTCGCGGTATATCCTCATCTTTGGCGTGATGCCGGTGACAACGGTGGGCGGATAGAACCAGCCGGGACGGTCAAGGCGAGACCCGCCACAGAGGACCTCGGCCCCGTTGTTCACCGCGTCGTCCACCTGCTCCACGACGTCGCGCAGGCCTTGCTCAGTCGCCAGCGGACCGACGTCGGTGCTGTCGTCCATGGGATCTCCGACCACCTGCGTCGACATGTTCTTGACGAACAACCGTTGAAACTCGTCGAACACGTCGGCGTGCACGATAAACCGCTTCGCCGCGATACAGCTCTGCCCGTTGTTCTGGCATCGCGCCGTGGTCGCGACTTCGGCGGCGCGTTCGAGGTCAGCCGACGGCATCACCACGAACGGGTCGCTTCCGCCGAGTTCCAGTACGGTTTTCTTGATCTCCCGCCCGGCGATCCCGGCTACCGACCGACCGGCTTTCTCGCTGCCGGTCAACGTCACCGCCGTCACTCTCGGGTCGGTGAGCACTGTCTCGATCGCGTCCGAACCGATGAGCAGCGTCTGGAACGCGTCCGGCGGGAAACCGGCGTCGAGGAACACGTCCTGCAGCCGCAACGCGGTTTTCGGCACATTGGAGGCGTGCTTGAGCAAACCGACGTTGCCTGCCATCAGCGCCGGTGCGGCGAACCGGATCACCTGCCACAACGGGAAGTTCCACGGCATGATCGCCAGCACCGGGCCGAGGGGCTGCCAGCGAACATAGGCGCGGGCGGCGGACACCGAGTCCGCGTCGATCTCGTCGTCGGCGAGAAATCGCTCCGCGTTGTCCGCGTAGAACCGCATCGCGGCTGCGCATTTGGTCACCTCGGCGGTGGCCTGCGCGCGGGGCTTGCCCATTTCGAGGGTGATCAGCGCGGCGATGTCGTCGGCCTGCGCGTCCAGGATGTCGGCGGCGGCGTTCATCCATCCGGCACGCTGGGCGAAGGTGGTCTTCCGGTAACTGGTGAAGGCGTCCGCCGCCCTGGCGATCCGCTCCGCGATCTCGTCGTCGCCGAACGGGTGGAACGTCCTTATCGTTTCACCTGTCGTGGGATTGATGGTCGCGATCGTCATGGCGCCGCCAATGTCCTTTACCTATCGCTGTCAGTGGTCAGACAAGCCCCGTTTTTGACCGGTACTCAGCCAACTGGTCGTTGCGTGCCATGACCGTGGCGTACCCACCTGACTTGGTAGAGAAACCGCAGGTAGCGGAGGTGTTCGCGGTGATCGCGGCGACTGGTCCGCTGTCAGAACACGGCACTACGAGGTTGTCAAGCCATGTCACCGGATCGAGGTGGTCGCCGCACTTCTCTTAAGCTGCGCTCGGTGACCACCAACGAGGGTGAAACCGATCCCGTCGACGTCCTACGTCGGGCCATTGCCGAGGCGCTTCCGCGGCTGCAGGCCGTCGAGTCCGACGCCGCCGGTTCGGCCCCGCACACGGACACAGCGGATGCGGTGACCGACGTGGTCAACGCGGTCCTTCTCAATTTCACCAAGGCCGCTGCGCCCTTCGGCAACCAGCTCGCTGGAATGGCGGTTCAACAACCCGGGGGGCCGTTGGCCACCGCGATGACCTATCTGCGCGATGCCTTCGCGCGCTTGGCCATCGGCGACGTGTCGCCCGCGTGCACTGCCATGGCTCTCGCACAGGCCGAGCTCGACCGGCTGCGGCCAACCGTTCGTGCCAACGGGGCGCCTTCCTGATGGAAACGCGATTGTGGGTGTGATCTTGGACTGGGTGGGTATTTGCTGTGGATGAGACTGGGAGTGCTGGATATCGGGTCCAATTCGGCGCAGTTGCAGATCGTTGAGGTGTATCCGGGGGCGCCGCCGCTGCCCGCGCACGCGGTCAAGGCAGCGACCAGGCTGGGGGAGTCCTATGAGCCGGATGGTTCGCTCAGTGCGGAGGCGGTGGACCGGGTGGTCGACGCGGTCTGCCGGGCGATGGAGGCCGCCCGCCGGTATTCGGTGGAGCAGTTGTACGCGTTTGTCACCTCGGCGGTGCGTGACGCGACCAACCGCGATCACGTGCTCGCGCGCATCGAGCACGATGCCGGAGTACGCCCGCAGTTTCTCAGTGGTGAGGACGAGGCGCGGTTGACCTACCTCGCGGTGCACCGTTGGTATGGCTGGTCTTCGGGCCGTTTACTGGTGATCGACATCGGCGGTGGTTCGATGGAGATCGTGCTGGGCCGGGATGCCGAGCCGGAGCTCGCCATCTCACTGCCGCTGGGCGCGGGCAGGCTTTCCCGTGAGTTCCTGTCGAGCGATCCGCCGTCCGCCAAACAGCTCAAGGCGTTGCGCAGGCATGTGTGTGGCACTTTGCGTGAGGTGGCGGACCGTCTTCGGTGGGAGGGCGATCACTTTCGGGCGGTGGCGACGTCCAAGACGTTCAAGCAGCTCGCCCGCTTGGCGGGAGCGCCGCCACAGCGTAAGGGGCCGTTTGTCCGGCGGACGTTGACGCTCGCCGATGTCGCGGACTGGCTCCCTCGGCTGGCGAGCATGCCCGCGAAGAAACGCGCCAAGTTGCGTGGGGTGTCGCAGGGGCGGGCTCGGCAGATCGTCGCGGGTGCGGTAGTCGCGAAGGCGACCATGCAGGAGCTCGACGTGCGGCGGCTGGATGTCAGTCCGTGGGCGTTGCGTGAGGGCATCATCCTGCACTACCTCCAGTCCAGCCTCGACCGCACGTGGGAACTCCCGCTGCAACCGGTCCGGCCCGAGGACCCCCAGTTGCGAGCGAGCGTCACCGCGCTGCCTCCTCGGAGCACGTCCGATCCCACCGCCTAGCAGACCCACACGGGACTACCTGCGGTCATCCACCGCCGCCCACGCCGTTCAGAGCGGGCGGCTCGCCCGGTGAGCGAGGCCACGACCAAGCATGATCCCCAAGCCGATCATCCCGACGGCCAGGCCGAGGTGCAGCCAGTTGTCCGCGACGTTGACCGGCACGAAGTTGGCGTCGCTGTTCATGTCGACCACAAGGCCGTACAGCCACAGGACGAGGTAGACAACCCCACCGCCGATGAGGAACGCGCGGGAACCACCGGCTGTGCGCGCCATGGCGACACCCGCGACACCGAACGCCAGGTGCACGAGATTGTGCAGGATGGACACGGCGAAGACGCCGAGCAGCATCGCTCCGGAATGATGCCCGGCGAAGTCGAGCATGTCGTAGTTCGTTGTCAGGCCGGGGATGAATCCGGCGATACCTACGAGTAGAAACACCACGCCGACAACGAGAGCGGCCTTCTGGACTGGTGTGCGTACCGACTGCTGTACCTGCGCCATGACAGTCTCCCTTGGTGGGTTTGTCCGTAAAGTTCGACTACCCTCAGTGAGACCCGGTAAACGTCGCCTCGAATGCGCCCGCGGCCGACCACACTGAGTTCTCCGTGGCCGCCGTGCTCCACCTGGCTGGTTTCCGGTCGAGACAGGCTTGGGTTCTCGGTCTACCGTTGTCCGAGGGCGGGGTCGTTCGAGCAAGGGCAGGCAATGGACAGACGAAGAGGCGGTGAGATCGTCGTCGATCAGGATCAGTTGAACGAGATCACCGTGGCGCTCGACACCCTGACCGCGGCGCTCGACGACGACGGGGCGCTGGACGCGGCGCTGCAGTTGGTCTGCCAGCAGGTCGTCCGGGTGGTGCCGGAGGCGGACATGGCGAGTGTCACGCTGGTGCGGGACGGCGTCGGAGAGACAGCGGCGTGTACCGACCAGGTGGTGTTCGACATCGATGCCGACCAGTACAAGGCCGGTGCCGGGCCTTGTCTGGAGGCCGCCGCGACCGGCGAGATCGTGCGGGTGGAAGTCGAAGCGGCTCGTGTGCGATGGCCGGAGTTCACTCGCGGCGCCCTCGCGGCAGGCGTGGCGAGTTACATGTCCGCCCCGTTGACCGTGGACGACCGGCATGCGGGCGCACTCAACCTCTACGGCCTGCACGAACACGGATTCAAAGACGTCGACAGTGTGCTGGTCAAGCTCTATCTCGCCGCGGTCGAGGCCGCCCTGCGGGCGACCTCCCGCTATGTGGCGGCCCGCGAGCAGGCCGCCCACTTGAGCACCGCGTTGGTGTCCCGGGCAGTGATCGACCAGGCCAAGGGGATCATCATGGGCGCCCGCGGAGTGGGCGCCGACCAGGCGTTCCAACTGCTGGTCGAACAGTCGCAGCGCGACAACGTCAAACTCCACGACATCGCCGAACGGCTGGTCGCCAGGGTCACTCAGGCCAACACGTGAAGCCTCGCCTATGGCGTGTCATGGCCAGGTAGAGGACCGTGGGTGCATGACGTCGTCAGCGGACCGCCACGCTCGACACCTCGCACTGGCGGGCCGCATCACGCACGCCCTGACCCAGCGTGCCGCGATGGCGGAGGCGGTGGGAATCATGCGTTGCTGGCAAAGCTGCGACGCGGTGCAGGCGCGCCGTGACCTCGTCGACAATGGTGGTGGCGTCGACCGGCAGGACGCCGAAGCAGCCAGAGTGACAGCGCTTGTCGATGCGTTGGCTGACAGGCGCGCCGATCCTGATTGGGACAGTTAGCCCTCGACGATGGTCAAAGTGGTCGGATCCAGGCCGCCATCGGTGATCGCGTGGGCGACTTCGCGCTGCGTGCGCCGGTTTCGGCGGGCGTATTCGGCCAGCGCGGCGCGGGCCGCTGCGGGATTGATGTCGAGCGTCCCGGCGATCAGCCCGACTGCCTGATCGAGCTGGACCCGGTCGTTGAAGGCGGCCAGTGTTCGCTCCGCGACCCGGTTCGCGCGTTGGCTTCCGGGTTCCTGCACCAGGCCGAGCACCGCCAGATCGGAGATCATCTGAGCCAGGTGTGACTCGTCCGTTGTCAGCACCGTTCGTTCGGTGTACAGCAGGTTCAGCCCACCGATGGCGTGCCCGTCCAACCGCAGTGGCACCGCGACCACCGCCTGATAGCCGATCTCCAGCGCGGCCGGGACGAAATCGGGCCAACGCGACCGCTCGCTGCGCAGGTCGGGCACGCTGATGACAGTCGCGGTGACGATGCAGTCGACGCACGGCCCCTGCTCGGTCTGGGTTTGCAGGAGCTCCACGAACCGAGCCGGTTCGTCCGATGCGGACACGACCTCGATGCCGCCCCGTGGATCGGCCAGCATCACCCCTGTGGCGTTCGCACGCAGCAGCCTGGCACCGGTGTCGGTGACCAACTGCAGGACCGTGGTGGCGTCGGGATTGCCGACCAGGCGGGACGTGATCTCGGCCAGGGCGACCGTCAACTGCTGGCCGTGGGTGTCGGGCACGCCACCGAGCATACGGTCGGTCACTGTTCCTCCAGGTACTGGCGGTTCACTCGGCAAGCTCATCCAGCGGGAGGCGGCGCTCGAGGACGTCCCGTGCCACGTCCAGTACCGACCGACCTTCGGCGAAGGCGTGCGCGCGCAACCGGCTGAACGCGTCGTTCAGGTCGATCTTCAGCTGTGCGGCGAGCATGCCGGTGGCCACGTTGACATCCTGGAACGAGGTCACCGGCCGCGGTGCGAAGGCATGCCCGGTCCGCTCGGCGTTGCCCGCCTGCCGCAGCAGACTCGCAGTAGCCAGTTCCGCGACCAGTGCCGTGTCGTTGATCGCGTCCTGTGTCAGCGCGCCCGCGTGGCGGCGAACGAACTCCAGGGTGCCCATTTTGATCGCTCCCACGCGCAGCGGGAACGCCAACACGGCGACGACACCCGCGGCCAGCGCCATCTCGGTGAACCCGGGCCAGCGCTCCTGCTCGGATGCCAGGTCGGACACCAGTACCGGCCTGCCGTCGGTGAAGGCCTCAACGCCGGGTCCTTCGCCGACGGTGTACTGCGACTCCGCCAAACCAGCGGCCCAAGCGTCGCTCGCGCCGAGCACTTCCTGCGCGCGAGCAGAGCCCCGCAACGTCAGGATCGCGGCGTCCACGCCGGGCAGCACTTCCACGGACACGACGCATACCGTTTGCGCCCATCCGTTGCCTCCCGGGGCATCGGTGTGCTCGGCGATCACTCGCCGCAGCCGCTCCCGACGCTGCCCGTCCAACGCCCCGATCCCCTTCGTCGTGTCCTGCCGCACACGAATCCTAGAGGCTGGCGGCCGACGGGGCCTTGTCGAGTGCGGCAGGTCAGCGAGCCGCTACATCGACAGGCCATAGCAGGACTTCACAGGATGGCGTACGCGGCGACGAGGTCGTTGACGAAGTCACCATAGGCGTCGTCACGGTTGTCGGCACGCAACACCGCTGACGGGTGCACGGTCGCCGTCGCCTTCGCAGTCGAGTCAGGGAGGTCGAAGAACTCGCCGCGGTGCCGCGTCACCAGGAACGACGGACCCAGCAAAGCCTTGGCAGCGACCGAACCCAGACACACCACCAACTCCGGCTTGACCTCGTCGAGCTCGCCGAGCAGCCACGGGCGGCACGCCACCACCTCGGTCCTGTTCGGCGTCTTGTGAATCCGGCGCTTGCCGCGTTCGGTGAACTTGAAATGCTTCACCGCATTGGTCAGGTACACGTCGGTCCGCTCAATTCCCGCGTCGTGCATGGCGCGGTCCAGCAAACGGCCGGCCGGGCCGACGAACGGCGCACCCTTCCGGTCCTCCTGGTCTCCGGGAGTCTCACCGACCAACACCATCCGCGCGCGGGCAGGGCCCTCGCCGAACACTGTCTGGGTGGCATCCTTGTACAGGTCGCAGTTCCGGCAGGCGCACGCTTCCTTCCGCAGCTTCGTCAGGCTCATGGGGTGGGAATACCCGGGCGGTCTGGTGATCATTCCGGCTGACGCGGCCTTCACCTGACCGGGCGGTGCCAGGACGGAACGGTCCGGTGACATGACGACCTCGTCCACGTCGTCGGCGACGGATCATCCGGGTAATAAAGGCCGGGCCTGTTTTTGGCAGGCTGCTGACAAGTTTTTTTGTTGATCATTCTGAACCGATACGACGTGATCGAGGGCTTGAACCAAATCCTACGTCGACGTAACCTACTTACTGGTAGCTTCATTTTCGGGCATACGAAGTTTTGCCGCGCCATCTTTCGGCTTCGCCGATTACCCGAACCTGGGGATCGTATTCGGAATTATGCGCTTTCGTTGTGGCGCGATCAGAGCTGAGGAGGTTTTGCATGTCAGACCGTTTACGTTTCTCGTGGCGAAGAATCGGTGCGATCGCCGTCGCCGCCGTGGTCGTGGCGAGCATGACGGCGTCCACGGGATCGGCCGCCGCCAGCCCGGCGGTTTTCGGGGAGATAACCAAGAATCTCACCTACAGGTGCACGTTCCCGCTGGTCGGTCCGCAGGATGTCACGGCAACGGTCCGCATCACGTTGCCGGATGCCGGGCAGGCAGGCGTGCGCATCGTGCCGAGCGACCTGTCCATCGACGCCGAACTGAGTGCGAGCATCGTGGGGGCTCTGCGTTCCTTCCAGACCCATCACGCCGAGGGCACCGCGGTCGCGGACGTGGACACGGCATACGACGGCAAACAGCTCACCCTCGGCCTGCCAGGCCTGAAGATCCCCAGGAAGGACATTCCGCCCAGTGGCACGCTGAAGCTGACGATCACCGGGGCGATGCCGGACTTCGTCGTGTACAAGGCCGGGTCGCTGAATCTCGGGGCGGGCGCCCAGTTCAACGCGAAAGTGGACACCCGTAAAGCGGACAACACGCCGACCGCGCTCGGCATTCTGAACGTGCCGTGCGTTGTGAAGGCGACGACGCCACCGCAGGATGTGCTCTTCGCCAACATTCCGATCTCGAGCTCGCCCGTCGAGATGGCCGCGGGTCGTGTCGACTCACCGATGGGTGACATCAGCAAGACTCTGACCTACTCGTGCGTGTTCCCGGATCCGGTGGGCACCCAGGATGTCACCGGCACGCTGACCGGTACCATTCCCGACTCGGGCAAGGTGGGGCAGCGGATGCAGATCACGAACCTGAAGATCGGCGCCGCGCTCAACGACGCGATCACGAACGAGTTGCGCGCACGCGAGGTGGCCTCCGTCGGTGGCAGTGGCAGGGCGGATGTGGACGCTGATTTCGAGGGCACCCGGCTGACGATTGGTATCCCGGGCGCGGTCGCACCGATCGCGGTGCCCGCCACCGGGCCGATGACCGGCACGATCACACCGGACACGCCGAGCCTGATCTTTCGGCAGCCCGGCACGGTCAACGTCGCCGCGGGACAGGGACTCAACGGCCGGATCGACGGGTTCAAGGCCGATGGCTCCAGCGCAGGTCAGTTGCCACTGACCTGCACCGTGGCGCCCGGCCAGGACCCACACGTCGCCTCCGTTCCGATCACCGCGTGACCAGTGGTTGGCTTCGCGCTCCCGGCCGTTGCCGGGAGTGCGAGGCCAACGCTGTCGCCGAGAAGGTTTTGTTCGCCGTCAGATCCGTCAGATCCGTTCGATCCAGATGGTGCGGAATCGCGGGTTGGCACCGGGATCCCCGTGATCCTGCAGCTTGATCTGGCCAGGGGCCGGGTCTTCCGGCTTGCCCGCACCGGTCGGGCCGTCGATGGCCACGTTCCTGTGCACCAGCGTTCCGTTCCACCACACAGTCATCCGCGCGTTCTGCACCTTCTTGCCCGCACTGTCGAAGCGCGCCGCGTGGAACTCGATGTCGTAGGTCTGCCACGTGCGCGTCGGCCCCGCGGCGTTGACGTCCGGCGCCTTCTTCAGGTAGATGGAACCGGCGCCGTTGAGCTCCGGAGGCCGCCCGAAGGACTCCAGCACCTGTAGTTCGTAACTCTCGTAGATGTACACGCCGCTGTTGCCGCGAGCCTGTCCGGTGACCTCCGGCGGGTGGTCCGGCTCGTACCACTCGACGTGCATGCGGAAGTCACCGAACCGTTCCTTCGTGCGGATGTCACCGCCCACCGACTCCATCGACCCGTCCGCGACGGGCCATCTCGCCGGGCCGCCGGATGTCGCCTCCCACGCGTCGAGGTTGGTGCCGTCGAACAACGTGACCCGGTTCGCTGGGGACAGGGTGATCTTGTCCAGGTTCACGTGCCCGGTGTCGGTGGGCTCGTAGACGTAGGAGATGGTGTTCGGGCCTGGGCGCAGCGTCACCGTCTGCACGTGAGTCGCCCACTTGTCCCAGCTGCCGGTGGCGGCGAGCCAGATCTGTTTCTCCTTCTTGCCGTTGACGTACAGGCTCATCGACTTCGACACCGGGTTCGGGCTGGGGTTCGGGCCGTTCGCGTACCGCAGTGCGATGTCGTGACGACCGGCCCGCTCGGGCACGACGGCGAACGTGGTGGTGCTGCCCGGCTCCCAGTTGCGGTCGACGAAACCGGCGCCCGAATAGCCGGTGTGGTTGGTGTTCCACCCGGTCCCGCCGGTCAGTCGCGCGGACTCCGCCTCGTACTCCGGCGGCGCAGGCGTCCCGTCGGGCAACCGGTTGAGCGTGTACCACGCCTCGGTGCTCCACAACTCCGCACCGGACACAGAGCTGAACGGACGCGGCGAACGCAGGTACACCACGCGGCCCGGCTTCAGACCCGCGATCCTCAGCGTCACCTTCCTGCGATCCGGTGACAGCGTCGCCGCGGTGACGCCGAGGGTCTCCTCGTCGACCTTCGGCCCGCCGTACTGGGGCGTTGGCACGTACCGCCACTGTTGGGCCTTGTACTTCGCGGCGAGGTCCTTCGCGGTCCCGTCCGACAGAGGCTGCGTGTACTCCAGCTCGAAACCGCCGCTGACCGCCCGCATCATGTGGATGTCGAACGCGTCCGCGTTGTCGAGGCTGAGCTTCTGCAAGCCGTGCTTGAGTTTGCCCGCCTGTCCCCAGTTGCCTTCCCAGCCGATCCCGCCGGTGTAGATCGCGCCGTCCGGACCGAGGCTGATCCGGCTCACCCCGGACTCAAGCCCTTGCGTCATACGGAACACCGCGCCCTGGTACTCGCCGCCGACCTTCTCCAGGAACGCGCGTTGCAGGCCGCCGTAGGTCACGTCACCGAACACCATCTGACCCGCGAACACGCCGTCGGGCAGGACGATCGGGTTGCTGGGCGAGTTGGAGATCTCGTTGTGCGGCAACCACAGCACCGGTTCAGTCACCGGTTGACTGTCGTACGGTCCACTCGGATTCGTGTAGTGGTTGTAGAAGGCGCGCTGCTTGACACGCACCAGTTTCGAGGCCGGTATGTACATGCCCTGGTTGTCGGTGACGAAGACGTCCCCTTCCGGTCCCCAGCCAAGGCCGTTGGGCGTGCGCAGTCCACCAGCCACATAGGACACTTCGCCGGTGATCCTGTCGATCCTGAGTGTGCTGCCCCGGTTGGGCACGGGCTGCGGGTTGGCGGTCGCGCCACCGGGGACCATCGCGATGCCGGTGGTGACGTGGAAGTATCCGTCCTTGTACAGCAGGCCGAACGCGAACTCGTGGTAGTTGCCGCCGAACGGCCAGGTCGCGATCTTGCGGTACTCGTCGGCGACCTCGTCGCCGGTTTTGTCGACCAGCGCGGTCAACTGGTGCTTCTCGGACACGTAGACCGTGCCGTCGACGTACTTGAGCCCCATCGGCTCCCGCAGGCCGTGCGCGATCCGCTTCATGGTCACCTTCGCGGGATCGGTGTTGCCCGTGACGCCGCTGAGCAAGTACACCTCGCCGAGCACGGTCAGCCGGTCGCCGCCCCAGGTGGAGATGGCCAGCCTGCCGTCCGGTAGCCAGTCCATGCCGGTGACCTGCGGCTCGAAGCCCGCTGGGCGCAGGTTCGTCAGCTTGTAGTCCGGGTGCACACCGGTCAGCGGCAGACCGTCGCCGGGAGAGTCCGCGACGCCCTCGCATTGCTTGCGGCCGGGCGAGGTGACGCGGACGACGTCGGCGTCGGTGCTCAGCGCCGAGTTCGGCACGAGGCTGTACGCGGTCGCGCCCGGTGGCCGCCATTCGAGCTTCAGCCGTTGGTCGAAATCGGCGTCGAAATGGTCGATGCGCAGCGCGTGATGGCCTGCGGTCAGCTGAACCGAACCGTCCTTCGGCGTGGCACCGTGACGGCCGGGATGGTCGATCACCTGGGTGCCGTCGAGCAGGAACCGGGCGCCATCGTCACTCGTGAGCCGAAAGCCATAGGTCCCGGCACTGGAGACGTGAAGGTAAGCGCTTACTTCGGTGGCAAAACGATCAGCGAGCCCGAAGTCCGCGTTGCTTGACCAGTCAATTGTCGGCATCAGCTTGTCGACGTTGGGCGTCTGGCCTGGCTTGAGCTTGCAGTAGTCGGTCAGGGGTGCCTGCACGTCGAACACGCGCAGCGTCACACCCGGTTCCTGAGGCGGGATGTCAGCCTGGGCGGACGCCGGGACCGGGATCAGGGGAAGCGCGATGACAGCGGCAAGCAGGGCGGCGACTGGCGGCATGGCGGGGCTACCTCCTTGGGGCCGACGACGCGGCCCACGCCCCTTCGCGTGACGACCACGTCCGTCACAGAAGAAGACAACTTCAGTCACAAGTCAACAAAAGAACTGTGGAATTGTGTGAAAGTCCGCCAGTTGTCGCAACCAAACGACCAAAGCTAACGGTGTATGCGGCCAGAAGGGTGAACGCAACGCTGGTCAGGGTGTGAGGCCCAGCTCGCTGGCTCGTGCTGCTGCGGCGCGGGTGCGTACGCCGAGTTTGCGCAGTATGCGGCTGACGTGGGTTTTGACGGTCTCCTCGCCGAGCACAAGCTGCCTGGCGATCTGCCGGTTGGTCGCGCCGCTGGTGAGCAGGCGCAGCACTTCGGCCTCGCGGGCTGTGAGCATCTCCTTCGCTCCTGGCACGGCGACCGGCCTGGGCACGTCGATGTCCTGGAGTTGGCGCAGCAATGTGGCCGCGAAGGGTGAGCGTTCCGCGGCGAGGTGGAGGACGGGTATGGCAGCCTTGCCCTCGATGAGGATCCGACCGGCGAGCCCGCTGCGTTCGCAGTCGGCGAGGGCGGGCGAGGCGACGCGCAGGGCCTCGTCCGGGCGTCCGCGCTCGGTGTGCAGGACCCCAATCGGATACGAGCACTGCCGTAGATGTCGACCAGTTGGAGCCGGTCCTCTTCGTCGACGGCCGCGCGGAGCAGTTCCTCGGCACGGCGATGGTTGCCGTCGGCGATGGCGATCAGGCCATCGAGGGACAGCTTGTTCACCGTGATCGTCGGCGCTGAACCCGGTGGTGCGTCCTGTTCTCCCATCCGTGCCCGGGCCTGGCGTGCTTCGGCGAGTTGGCCCCGCAGCCATCGTGCGCGACCGATCATGAACCACGCGTTGGGGTACATGAATGACGCCCGCATCAGCAGACCGGCGTAGCGCAGCAGATCGTGGACGGTTGGCTCCAGGCTGGCCATCGATGCTCCCGTGCCGAGCAGGCGGATCGCGACCAATGAGAATCCGAGGAGTGGCGGCGCGCCACCGAAGCGTTCGTAGTCGCGCAGCACCCGTTCGGCGCTGCTCGTGGCCTGGTCCAATCGGCCACGTAGCAGGTCGACGGTGGCGGATATCCCGTCGACCTGCAAACCCGGCAGCCCGTTCGGCAACACCGGACGCGCCAGTTCTGCGAAGCGCTCGAGGTCGTCGATGCCGCCACGGATGAGGGCGAGGGTCGGCGACATGTGCGCGGCGGCGGTCATGATGGCTGACTTGTCGACGGCCGCGTCCACTGCGGCGCCCAGTGCCTGTTCGGCGACCTCGAAGCGGCCACGGATCTGCGCCAGACGTGCCCGCGTCAGCAACAGTCGCACGTGCAGCGTCGTGTCCAGTGGGCCGGTCAACGCCTGCTCGATGAGATTGTCGCTGGCCACCACTTCGCCCTGCAGGACAAGGCAGTCCGCCAGGCGGGCGGCCACCGCTCCGCTTGGCCCGGCGCGTTCGAACGCGTGCCGGGCGATGCCGAGGTCACCGGCCGCGAAGGCGAGATCACCGGAGAGCACGAGCAGTCCCGGCCGGTCCCGCTGGTCTTCGGGCAGCGAGTCGAGCAGTTCGCGCACGGAGGTGACGCGGCCGAGTCGCAGCAGTTCGGTCCCGGCCGACTCCAGCAGTTCGGCGGCGGCTCGCGGGTCGCCCGAGGCCAGCAGATGTCGTGCGGCGGCGACCGGGTCCTCTTCGGTGAGCGCGGCCCGCCGGTACAGGTCGGTGCGCTCCGTGGACGGCCACCTGGCCAGCCGGCGGTGCAGGAACTCCGCGAACAAGTCGTGGTAGCGGTAGACATCGCGCCCGCCCCGCTCGGTGAGGAACAGCCCACGCCCGGCGAGTTCCTCCAGCACGTCGACCGCGTCGTCCCGGCCGGTCACCGCCGCACACGCCGCACCGGACACTGTGGACAGCACCGACGTTTCGACGAGGAACCGCCGGATCTCGGGTGGTTGCTGGTCGAACACCTCCTCGGCGAGGAACGCGAAGACGTGTGCGTCACCGGTTCGTGGCGGCAGGGCCTCCCGGTTGCCTCCCCATGACGTGGCCAGCAGCCGGAGACCGGCGGCCCAGCCGTCGGTTCGGTTGTGCACCTGCGCGACCGTTTCGGCCGGTAGACCGAGCCGCAGGGACCCGTTGAGCAGGGCGTCTGCCTCGGATTCGGTGAACCGCAACTCGTGCGGACCGCGCTCGGCCAGCATTCCCCGTGCTCGCAGGCGAGCCAGCCCGAGGGGCGGATCGTGCCGCGTGGTGACCACGAAATGCAGGGTCTCCGGCGCCCACTCGACCAGGAACTCGAGCTGTGCCTGCACTGCGGGATCGGTGATCACCTCCCATTCGTCGAGCACCACGACGATGCTCGCTGACGATTCCGCGACCGCGTTCAGCAACGCGACAGCCGCACGCCGCACGTCGTGCGGGCCGCCGTTGCCTGCCAGCACCGCCGTGGACGCGGCGGCCAGGTCCGGGCCGAGAACCGCGCCGAGTCCGGTGAGGAACCGGCGGGGATCGTTGTCGTCCGCGTCCATCGACAGCCACCGGCAGGTGCCGATCTGCGGGCTCATGGCCACCATGGCGGCCAACGTTGTCTTGCCATACCCGGCCGGAGCGCTCACCACCGTCAGTGGCACCGACAGGACGGCGTGGACCAACGCCGTGACCAGGTCCGAACGATTGACCGTACCCGCCCGAAGCCGCGGGATCACGAATTTCGTGGCGGGGAACGTCACCTCCCGAGCCTAGATCCCAGGGCCTGGATCCCCCGCCGATCCCCCGGACTGGGGACGCCACGAACGGCACCGCACCCGAATGCTCGGACCATGACCACGGACAACCTCACCACCGTCGAACGAATCTATGACGCGTTCGCCCGCCGGGACCTGGACACGATCATGGCGGCGATGGATCCCTCGGTCACTGTCGTGCAGGACGCGCCGCTGCCCTGGGCAGGCCGCTACACCGGGCATGCCGGTCTCGCGGACTTCCTCGGCAAGCTGTTGTCGCACGTCGAAGCACGGCTGGAAGTCGGGGAGCTCGTCGCCGCAGGCGATCACATCGTCCAGATCGGACACACCAACGGCCGGGTGCTGAGTAACGGCAAGGAGTTCCACGCGCGGGAGGTGCACGTCTGGAGATTCCGGGATGGCCTCGTCACGTCATACGAGGTCCACATCGATGTCCCGCATATGCTTCACGCTCTGTCATGACACCGACCGGGCTCTACAAACGCCTTGTGCTCGAACTGTGCCACGCGTGCGACGACGGCGGCTCGGCGCTCGAACAGTTCCTGACACCGGACTTCGTCGACGCGGGTATCCCGTCACTGCGGCACGGCTTCATGGGGGCCAGCATCGAAATACTCGGACTTGTCGGCGAGGGAAACACCGTCGTGCTGCGGGTGCGCCTTGCCGGAATCGAACAGGTGCAGTTCTTCGAAGGACGCGACCAACGCCTCGCCACACGGCATTGCATCCCCCGTCACCTCGATCTCGCCCGGGATCGGACCGGTGAAACGACTGAGAGTGTCCATAGGCGACAGCCTTCCTCCGGTCGCGGTTGCGCCTCGTAGACTGAGAGGACGTTCATGAAGAAGTCGAAGGTCGTACGAGGCGGAGGTTTGCTCGCCGCCGCCGCGATGCAGTGTGGTTCCGCCGACGCGCTGACAGTGGACGTGCGGGTCTCCGACGGCTCCATCCCGGTGGGCCAGGTCGGTGGTCCTACGGATGGTGATGCGGAGTTCTGCCCCGCTCGTAGGCAGTCGGCGAGATGAGTGTGGCTTTTTCGGGTGCGAAATAGGATTGACTCACGTGTGCCCCTGCGGGACCATGAATAGGTACCGAATGAAGGAGAAGTCATGATGAGCACGCGGGAGCGAGGAACGCGGAGCCAGTATCCGGCCATCGCGTGCGCTGTCATGTGTTCGTCGCACGACGACCGGAAGCCCTTGTCCTGGCAGGGACAGGAGATTCCGGGCGGCGAAGGCTCCCCGCCATGACGTAGTACTGCGTCATGCCACGGGAGCCGCCCATCGGGAAACCGATCCGGGCGGCTTTCTTTGTTCAGTGCACCCCGAAAACAATTCATTATGTCGGCGAGCATGGGATGTGGACCGGTTTCCAAAACCGACTCCCGGGGGTTCGACTCCCTCCGCCGATGCCACACGCCGCCATTCAGGCAATGGGCTGATGGCGGGTGTGTTGTGCGGTCGTGGTGAACTCGGCGGACACGTCGGTCTTCCAAACCGAAGCAGAGGGTTCGATGCCCTCCGACCGCTCGCTGGAACGAGCCGGTGCGGACTGCGCACCGGCGTCCATGCGCACGTGGCCCAGCGGCAAGGGCACCGCACCGTCCATGCGGCGATCGCGGGTTCGAGTCCCGTCGTGCGCGCAGGTCTAGCACCGTGGCTTGGCCCCCCGGTGCCGGATCAGTCGTCACCGGCGGACAGCCGGTGACGTTCCGGATGCTAGGTCGTGTCTCGAAGTCCCCGTTCGATGAGAGTCGGGACCGCATCCGGCCCGGCTATCGCGGACGGGGGCTTCGAGACACGGCCTGGGGGCACGGCGACCCCGCCTGAGTTGGGATCAGGGATCACGGCGTTCGACTCATCGGCATCCGACCGGTTCGAGCAACTGCTCCGCTGTAGGTCAGGCGGCCCAATGGATCGGCCAGTGGACCTGCACTGACGCCGACGACCAAGGTTGGACATACAGGTCGTAGTCGAGCGGCGGCCACACGGGCAAGTGGCTTGCTCTGACTGCAGGAGACTCCCGGCTACGGTGCGAGCTGTACTTCGCGGGCGGAAACCTCGTCCCCGCAATGGGAGCAGGCCATCATCGGTGTCATCGAGTGTTCGCAGCCTCGGTGGACCAGTTGGACCGGCGGTCCCTGCTCGTCGGCCATCCAGCGGTCTCCCCAGGCCATCATGCTGATCAGGATGGGGTAGAGGTCCAGGCCCTTCTCGGTGAGCCGGTACTCGAAGCGGTCGGGCCGTTCGGCGTAGCGGTCCCGCCGGAAGATCCCGTCCTCGGTGAGGGTGCGCAACCGGTCGGCCAGTACCGGGCGCGGGGCGCCGGTGCGTTGCTGGAAGTCCTCGAACCGGCGGACCCGGTTGAACGCCTCGCGCAGGACCAGCATGGTCCAGCGTTCCCCGATCACGGACAGGGTCCTGGCCACCGAGCAGCGGGTTTCTCCGATCTCCGACCATCGCATGTGACCCAGCCTACCTTGTCAGTTAGGAAATAGAACTTGTAGGTTCAGTTTGTTTACTGACTGACTGCGGAGGGCTGCCATGACCGAGACCGATCCCGCCGCTTTGAGCGGACTCGACCTGTTCCGCCTCAGCCGCGATGTGCCCGCGGCTCAGCGCCCACCGGGTATATGGAGCCTGACCGGGATGCAGATCGAGGAGGTCGAGGAGGGACGGATCGTCTTCTCGCTGACACCGCGTCCTGAGTTCTCGAACCCACTGGGGCAGGTGCACGGCGGTATCCATTCCACGCTCCTGGATTCGGCGATGGGGTGTGCCGTGCACACCACTCTGCCCGCCGGGGTCGGCTACACGACACTGGAACTCAAGGTCAACTTCATTCGCGGGATCGCACTGGACGGGCCGAAGTTGTTCGGTGAGGGCACGGTGATCCACGCGGGCAGGCGGACCGCGACCGCTGAGGGGGCCATTCGGGACGCGGAGGGCACCCTGTACGCGCACGCCACCACCACGTGCATGATCTTCCGTTGACATGTCCGGCTTCGGCCGCGATCAGATCTTATGTGTGCCAACAGTTCGAAGGACATGCCAGACCGATCCGGATGATCCTGCACTATCCTCACCGGTTGCGGCCGGTTTCCGCGTGAGCGTGCGAATCCGGGAAGATCGAGGGGATCGAAGGGCGCCACGTGATGGGTCGGTTCGGCGCGTTGCTGCGGCAGTTTCGGCAACAGGCGGGGATGACGCAGGAGCAGCTGGCGGAGCGGTCCGGTATCGGCGCGCGCACGATCCGGCGGTTCGAAACCGGGGAACGGACCGACTCCAGAGTGGTGACGGTGCGGCTGTTGGCCGACGCGTTGGGCTTGCGGCCAGCCGAGCGCGACGAGTTGATGGCCGCCGCGCTGCACACCGAGCACACTGAGCACATCGACACCGGTGGCGCGGGCGGGCCAGTGCCTCAGCAGCTTCCCGCGCCGCCGCGGGCATTCGTCGGCCGCCGCCGCGAACTGGACGCTCTCTCGGCCGCTGTGGACAGTGCGGCGGTCGCTCAGGGGACGGTGGTGGTCTCGGCGATCGGCGGGGGCGGGGGAGTCGGCAAGACCTGGCTGACTCTGCACTGGGCGCACCAGCACCTGGCGGATTTTCCCGACGGCCAGTTGTTCGCCGACCTGCGTGGCTTCAGCCCGGACAGCGAACCGATGCCCGCGGATGTGGTGGTGCGCGGATTTCTCGACGGCCTGGGTGTGGAGCCCGGTCGTGTCCCGGTCGACCCGCAGGCCCAGACCGCGCTGTACCGCAGCCTGGTCGCCGGGAAGCGAATGTTGATCGTGCTGGACAACGCCGTCGACGCCGAGCAGGTCGTGCCACTGTTACCGGGCGGGGGCTCCTGCACGGTGGTGATCACCAGCCGCAGGACCCTGACCGGGCTGATCGCCCGCCACAGCGCACACCACCTGCCCCTCGACATGCTCAGCGCCGACGAGGCCCGCGCCCTGCTGGGCAGGCGTGTGGGGTCGGATCGAGTGGCGGCCGAGTCGGCGGCGGCGGAGGAACTGGTCCAGTTCTGCGGCGGACTGCCACTCGCGTTGGGCATCATCGCGGGCCGCGCCAACTCCCACCCCCACATTCCGCTCGCCGAGTTCGCCGCCGAGCTGAGGGAAGTCGGGCTCGGGGCGCTGGAGGACGAGGACCCGGGTGCGAGCCTGCCCGCGGCGTTGTCCTGGTCCTACCGGGCACTGACCGCCGACCAGCGGACGATGTTCGGGCTGCTGGCCGTCGCGCCCGGTGCCGACATCACCCTGCCTGCGGCCGTCAGCCTCATCGGCCACCCGCGGGCCCGAAAACTGTTACAGGAACTGGAGAAGGCGTCGCTGCTGAACCGGGACGGGCACGGCCGGTACGCCATGCACGACCTGATCCGCCGCTACGCCACCGACATCGCGCACCAACAGTTGCCGAAGGAGGCGTTGGAGCAGGCGCTGCGGCGGGTGGTCGACTTCTATCTGCACACCGCCCACACCGCCGATCGGCTCCTGGACCCCCACCGTCCGCCCATCCAACTCGACCCACCCGAGCCGGGGTGCCAGCCCGGCCCACTGTCCGACTATGCGGCGGCCCTGGCATGGTTCGACTCCGAGCACCCCGGCCTGCTGGCCGCTCAGCACACGGCCACCACCCACCGGTGGCACCGGGCGGTGTGGCAACTGGCGTGGACACTGGGCACCTACCACGATCGACGGGGACGCGGCCATGACCGGCTCGCCGTCTGGCGGTCCGGTCTGGCCGCCGCCGACCACCTCGCCGACCCCACGGCCCAGATCCGCGCACACCGGGTCCTCGGCTATGCCTACGCCGAGGTGGGGCGGCACAACGAGTCGATCGAGCACCTGCGGCAGTCCCTTGCCTTGGCCGAAGATCACCACGACCACACCAACCAGGCCCACACCCACCGGCTGCTCGCGCGAGCCTGGGGGCAGCGAGGAGACAACGAGCAGGCGCTGGGGCACGCCGCCCACGCCTTCACCCTCTATCGCACGCTGGACAACCCAGTGTGGGAAGCCGAAGCGCTCAACGAGATGGGCTGGCACGCCGCCCAGCTAGGGGAGTACGAGCGGGCCCGCGAGCACTGCCGCGCCGCACTCACTCTGCACCGCCGCCACGACAACCCCGACGGTGAGTCGTACGCCCAGGACAGCCTGGGCTACATCGCCCACCACACCGGCCAGTACCACCAAGCCGTCGAGCACTACCTCCTTGCCCTCACGCTGCTCCGCGACCTCGGCTACACCTACGAAGTCGCCAACACTCTCAACGGGCTGGGCGACTCGCACCTCGCCCTCGGCGAGCACGACCAGGCCCGCGTGACATGGCGGGAGGCGCTGGAGTTGTACCGGGCACAGCAACGTCACGACGAGGCCAGCCGGGTCCAGCGGCAACTGGACGCCCTCACCTGACCGGAGCCCTTACGTGGTCGGCTTCAGTGGAGTGTCGGCGATCCGGGTGATGAGGAAGTCGAGCCGTTCGTCCTGTCCGTCCGAGGGGATACGGCCGCTGTCGGACAGGACGGCCAAGCCGTGCAACGCGCTCCAGATGACTTCGGCGAACAGTTCGCGTCGCTTGTTGTCCGGGCGGAAGCAGCTGACGAACTCGTCGAAACAAGCCCGCATGGAGGGCGGCGTCTCCTCGCTCGCGAACTTCAGGTCGGTGGGCAGGACGAACATGGCCTGGTACAAGGCAGGTCGCTCGGTCGCGAAGTCCAGGTAGGCGCGGCAGACGGCACGCAGGGCCTGGCCGGCTTCGGGGGCGGCCTGCCGTGCGCGGCGCAGGTGGGCGGCGAGTTCGCTGAATCCGTCAAGGGCGACCGCGCTCACGATGGCGTCCTTGCCGTTGAAGTGGCTGTACAGCACCGGCTGGCTGTACTCGACGCGTTCAGCCAGCCGTCGTGTCGTCACCGCCTCCCAGCCTTCGGTCTCCGCGAGTTCGCGCGCGGCCGTGATGATCAGCTGATGACGGTGGGCGCGTTCACGTTCCCGGCGCTCGCTGATGGCAGACATGACGACATCATAGCAACGCTAGACATTCTGTCGAGGACAGGATACCGTCGCTACAACTTCTAGCGCCGCTAGAAAGTGGCGCTGTCGCCAACGGGAGGGAAAATCATGCTCACCAACATCGCCAACGTGCTCGCCGGACTGATCGGTGTAGGCATCATCTTCGTCGGTGTGCGCGCCTTCTGGGTGCCGCAGGCCGCGGCTGGCTTCGGCATCCCCGACACGCCGACCGAGGACAGCAACTTTCAGGCCTGGCTGGCCGTCAAGTCCGTGCGCGACATAGCTTCCGGGGTCTTCATCTTCATCTTGCTGGTTGCCGCGACACCCCAGGTGCTGGGCTGGTTCATGCTGGCCGCCACCGGCATACCCGTTGGCGACGCACTGATCGTGTTACGCAGCAAGGGGTCCAAGGCAGCCGCTTACGGCGTCCACGGGGCCACCGCCGTGGTGATGCTGGCGATCAGCGTGCTCCTGCTCGTCGCGTAACCGGATGCGATCTACCCTTGGCGGCGCAGGGCTGTCTCGCGCTGCATGTGCGACAGCTTCTCGGGGTTGCGCACGGCGTAGAGCCCAGTGATGAGGCCGTCGTCGACGCGCACCGCCAGGACGGTGTCGATCTCGCCGTCCCGTCGGAAGATCAACGCCGGATAGCCGTTGACCTGTGCCGGTTGCAGCGCGGCGGCGGCGAGATTGCCCAGCGCGGCTGCCAGCACGTCGGCCACCTTCTCGGCGCCCACGACAGGCGACAGGACGGCCTGTTTGATACCGCCTCCGTCACCCAGGAAAACGACATCCGGTGCGAGCTTGTCGAGCAGGCTCTGCAGATCGCCGGTGTCGACCGCCCGTCGGAACGCCTCGAGCGCACTGCGGGCCTCAGCCGCGGACACCTTGCCGCGGGGACGGCGCGCTGCGACGTGCGCCCGCGCACGATAGGCGAGCTGGCGGACCGCGGCCGGGGTTCTCTCGACAGCCTCGGCGATCTCGTCGTAGTCCAGGTCGAAAACCTCGCGCAGCACGAACACCGCACGCTCGACCGGTGCGAGCGTCTCCAACACCAGCAGCATCGCCAGCGAGACATGCTCGGCCAACTCGACGTCCTCCGCCACGTCGGGTGCGGTCAACAGCGGCTCAGGCAGCCAGGGCCCGACGTAGGACTCCTTGCGGCGGCCGAGGGCGCGCAACCGGTCGAGTGCCTGTCGGGTGGTGATCCGGACCAGGTAAGCCCGCTGATCACGGATGGCGTCCAGGTCGACGTCGGCCCAACGCAGCCAGGTCTCCTGCAGGGCGTCCTCGGCGTCGGCGGCCGAGCCGAGTATCTCGTAGGCGACGGTGAACAGCAGGTTGCGGTGGGCCACGAACGCCTCTGTGGCGGCGTCGCGGTTCCCAGTCCCGCCTCGATCGTCGGGTGTTGTCGGAGCTGGTCCCGGCATGAATGGCTCCCTCTTCTGCCCTCGGCTGCGTCGACCACCAGACGCCGGGCCCGGTCGTTTTGTAACACGAGACGGTCATGGCGTGGGTCACGTCAGCGCGCTGTTATGCCGATCGGGTGGCCGACGTCTGGTGTTCGTTCGAACCGCGACACAACACCATTGAGTGAGGATGACATGAACGAACTCCGTTTCGACCTGACCGGCAACGAGCTGGGCGTCAAGATCGGCAAGCGGTTTCAAGCCGTCAGCGTGGCGATCCTGGGATCGACACTGCCAAAGCCGCTGGTGGAGATGCTGGAGCTACGCGCCAGCCAGATCAACGGCTGCGGTTACTGCGTCGACGCCCACGCCAAGGAAATGGCTGCCGCGGGTGAATCCGCGACCCGGATCAACCTTGTCGCAGCCTGGCGCGAGTCCACTGTGTTCACAGACGCGGAACGCGCGGCACTGGCACTGACCGAGGAAGGCACGCGACTCGCGGACGCCCACACCGGCGTGTCCAACGAAACTTGGGCCCAGGTGCGCAAGTACTACGACGACGACCAGATCGCCGCGATGGTCTACCTGATCGCCATGATCAACGCCGCCAACCGACTCCTGGTGATCGTGCACCAGCGAGGAGGGTCCTACCAGGCTGGCACGTTCGAGAACATCGCGAACAACCAGTAGACAACTCAGGCCCGGCCGGGGATTTCCCAGGCCGGGCCTGGGGAGCCTGTCGAGGTGACGGCCGAACTGTTGTCGGGAGTAGTCCCGACCGCTCTCAATACCATGCGCCTGCTCGGGTCGGCCAAAGACCGAATGGCGGTGTTTTCTGTATGCCCTGGTCGAGTGATCACGGTTATGACTTGTCCCCCCGACAACCGACTGTCCTGTCACAGGCTGAGCACTTACCGTCGACCACACGTGGCTGGGGGCCAGTCGGAGAGTTCGCCCGGTGAATACGCGGGCAGTACGTGACGACGATGGAACTGTGTGCCTTCGGCCTGGAGGATCGAAGCCCTGACGCCCCCGAACGATTCCGGAAATCGAGGCATGACGGTGAAATCGCGAGTCACCTGCTTCCGGGTCACCTCGCCGGACGGATACCGGTCAACCTATGAGCTGGGTGCGGACCGCACCAGGATCGGCCGCGCGACGCTGGGCGGGGCACCGGAACTCGTGCTCGATCCCGACCCACACCGCCTGGTCAGTCGCGTGCACTGCATCGTCGAGCACATCGACGGCGCGTGGACCGTCACCGACAACGGCTCGGACAACGGGACCATCCTGCGCCGCGGCGGTGAGCTGACCCGGGTGTTGGGCACGACGGAACTACGACACGGTGACGCGATTCTCGTCATCGGCGACATCACCCCGACCGGTGAACCTCGGTACTGGAAGCTGACCTTCGACGATCCGTTCCGCACCGAGGCGGCGCCGGTCGTGGCGCCGGTCGCGGTAACGCCAGGCACCGGCGAGACGCCGCACCTGACCTACGACTGGCTGCAGATGAAGGTGTACCGGGTCGAGGGCGGCGTGAAGCAGGAGATCACCGGGCTGTCACCGCTGTCCCACCGGCTCATCCGGTATCTCGCCGAGCTGAGCCGGATCAACAACGGCTCGCCGGTCGCCTGCACGCACACCGAACTGATCCACATGCTGTGGGGACGGCCGGAGGAGTGGCCGCCGAGCCGAAGCTACGACGAGACGAACCTGCGCAACATCGTCACCGCGGTCCGCAAACGGATCGAGCGGGACCCGGCGAATCCTTTACTGCTGCAGACCGAACGCAACATCGGCTACCGGCTGCTGATCAAGGTGGCCGCGACATGAGGCTGCTGGAGGACGGCCGCCGGGTCGGGGACACCTACGAGGTCGAGCGCTATCTCGGCGAGGGCGCGTTCGCCGAGGTATACCGGGTCCGCCACGACATCTTCGGCCGCCAGGCGATGAAGGTGTTCAAGCGCACCGGCACGGCCGAGGAAACCAGATCCATGCTCGGTGAGGCCATCATGCTCACCAGGATCGGCCACCCGCACATCATCCGGGTTTTCCACGCAGGCACCGTGCGCACCCCACACGGCATGAGCGGCTACTTCACGATGGAGTACGTCGCGGGCGGCAGTCTGCAGAGCTTCTGGGTCTCGCACCGCGAACGGTTCGTGCCGACCGAGGACTCCGCCCGCATCCTGCACCAGATCTCGCAGGGGCTCGCGGTCGCGCACTCGGCGCAGCCCGCCATCATTCACCGAGACATCACGCCACACAACATCCTCGTCGGCTACGACACGGACGGCCTGCACGCCAAGCTTTCCGACTTCGGTCTTGCCAAGAGCGTCAACCCGATGACGCTGCTGGCCAGCACGAAGGGCACGCTGGCGTTCAAGGCGCCGGAGTCGCTGCTCAACCAGCAGGGCGACTCGCGTGCCGGTGACGTGTGGGCACTCGGGACGATCGCCTACCTGCTGCTCACCGACACACTGCCCTATGAGGACGGTGGGCCGACGTCGTACTTCGGCACGCACCGCCGGGTGCCGCCGCGGCCACCGCACGAGTTCAACGCCGAGGTCGACGATGACCTCGAGAAGATCGTGCTGCGCGCACTCGACCCGGATCCTGCGGCCAGGACACCGGATGCCGGAGCGTTCGCCGAGGACCTGGCGCGGTGGCGGGCCGGTCGGCGCCGCGATCAGGCCAAGCAGGCGCTCACTCTGCCCCGGACGTCCAAGACGGTGCTGGGCAACCCCTCTCCCGCCAACGAGGAGGACGCGGCGCGACTGGCCGGGCAGGCACGGGTCCTGGCCAAGCAGGCCACCACGCTCGTGGACGCGGCCGACCTGATGGAGGAGGCGTTCAACAAGTCACCGAAGCTCCGTGCCGAGCACGAACACCGGCTTCGGTTGTGGCGCAAGGGAGTGTTGACCTGATGACGAGTCAGAGTCTGGTACGGCCGAAGGACAGGGAGCTGGACGAGGTCCTGCAGGACCTGACCGGCGCCCGGTTGTACCGCAACAACGTGTTCCGGCTGACGGGACTGCCGGTGACCGCGTCCGCGACGCAGATCCGGCGCCGCCGCGAGGAGGCCGCGCTGATGGCGCGGCTGGGCACACCGCCCGCGACATCCGGTGAGCTGCCGCTCGACCGCAAGCCGGACTGGGACACGGTCGACGCCGCCTTCGAGTCGATGCGCAACCCCGTGCTGCGCTTGGTGCACGAGCTGTTCTGGCTGTGGGACGCCGGTGAGGACGACGACCACGATTACGCCGTACGCCGACACTGCGCCGTGCTCGAAGGACCGTCGCTCATCGAGCCCGGACGGCCTGATGTCTCCGACGACCCGCGCGCTCAACAATGGCTGGTCGCGGTCGAGGCCTGGGCGAAAGTGCTGGACGGTGACCAGATCTGGGAACGGGCAAGGGAACGGGCCAAGACGATCGACGATCCACGCCTGAGCACCGGCACCGTGCGGCGCCTGCGTGACCGGCTGCCGAGACACTTGGTCGACGTGCATCTCGTGCTCGCGGCGAAGGCGGCCGAGGACGTCGACGCGGATGCCACGGACCGGCATCTGTGGGTGCTCGACGAGTCGTCCTTCGACGACGACCTCATCGAGACGGCAGTGCGGGACGCGGTACGCCCGGCCGAGGACCGGGTACGGGCCGCCTGCGAGGCAGCCGACCGCGTCGCGGAAACCGAGCCACTCAAGGCGATCGCAGCAGGCCACACGCTGCTGGAGCAGACCGGGACACCACTGCGGACGATCGCCGCCATGCTCGGCGCGGACGACCCGATCACCAAGGCGAGCCACGACCAGGTGGCCACGTCGGTGAACCTGTGCGCGGTGGCCCACGACAACGAGACCGAACTCGGCAGCCCGGCGATGAGCCTGCTTCTCCGAGCACGGGAACTCGCGACGGAGACCACGACGATCGAGCTGATCGAGAAGAACCAGACGGTGATCAGCTCGGGTCTGGTGCGGAGAAAGGTCAACGATCTCGTGGAGAAGGGGAAGGTCAACAAGGCGGCCGACCGGCTTCGCGCGCTGCGCAGGCACACCGGCGACGAGGATCTGCGTGAGCGGATCGACGCCGCGCTGGAGAACCCGACGTCGTTGACCGCTCCGCTGAAAGGTCTGCCCTTCCGCGGTTCGTACTTCGGCTGGGGCGCCTACCTGTGGGGGCGACGGGCGACGCCCGATCGCGGCAAGTGGGTCGCGATCCACTACTTCACCATCTTCTTCTTCCCCGTCATCCCGATGGCGGCCTATCTGAGGGACGAGACATACATCTACGGGAAGGTGCCGCTGAGCATGGCGGCCAGGTGGTGGCGGCTGGTGGTGCTTGTGCTCGCCGTCGTCTACTCCGCGCTGATGGCACCGGACGGGGCACGGAACCTGGTCCTCCTCGCAGTCGTGGCCGTGTTCCTCGGGTGGCGCCGGTACCGGCTGAACAAGTGGGCCGCCAGCAGGTGAACCGAGAGGGAGTCGAGTAGTTGTCCAGCTTTCGCCAGCGGTTGCGGCAGCGGCGCTTCCCACTGGAGTTCCGCGTCCCCGACCCACAGAGCCAACCGGCGGTCGTCGTCGAGCCGGTGCCGGAACCCGTGCCGGAGATGGCATCTCCACCGTCCGATTTGGACGACAAGACCGTTGCTGACGTGGCCACCAACCTGTGGCGCGTGCTGAAGAGGTTCGGCGAGAACGGTGACGGCGAGGCGTCCAAGGCGCAGCGCATGGCGAAGAGAAACCTCACGGCCATGTCCGACCGGCTGAGCGCGGCCGGGGTACGGGCGCAGGACCACGACGGCATGCCGTGGGACCTCGGCATGTCGTTGAAGGCCATGGCCTACGAGCCGCGGCCGAACCTGGAGCGGGAGACCGTGGTGGACACCGTGCGGCCGACGGTCTACCGCGGTGGGCGGTGCATCCAGTTCGGCCACGTCATCGTCGGAGTACCAGAGAAGGGGCAGGACAGTGGCACGGGAGAACATTGACTTCGGGATCGACCTCGGTACCACGACCAGCATCGTCGCGATGGCCACCGCGGACGACGCGACCGTGGTCCGCAACAACCGGCAGGCCGAGTACACGCCGTCCGCGGTCTACGTCAGCCGCTCCGGCAAGGTGTTCGTCGGCGAGGCCGCGAAGGAGCGGGTGGAAGGGGATCCCGACAACGCGTGCGCGGAGTTCAAGCTCCAGATGGGAAAACGGGACGCGCGGATGGAGTTCGCCGCGTCCGGACGCAGCATGGCCCCGGAGGAGCTGTCCGCCGAGGTGCTCAAGTCGTTGCGCGGTGACGTGCAGCAGGCCGTCGGCGAGAACGTCGGCGCCGCGGTCATCACCGTTCCCGCGGCCTTCGAGCTCGACCAGTGCGACGCCACCCGCAGGGCCGCCGAACTGGCTGGTCTCGGCTTCGCGCCGCTGATCCAGGAACCCAGCGCGGCGGCGTGGGCCTACAGCACGCACTCCTCGACCGACCGTGGTTTCTGGCTCGTGTACGACTTCGGTGGCGGCACGTTCGACGCGGCCATCGTCAAGGTGGCCGACGGCGAGTTCAGCACCATCGACCACGCCGGTGACAACTTCCTCGGCGGCAAGCTGATCGACTGGGGACTGGTGGACGACCTGCTGATCCCCGCGGTGCGCAAGGAGTTCCCGTTGCCGGACCTGGCTCGCGGCCACCGCAGGTCGGCAGGCAACATCGCGAAGCTCAAGGCTGCTGCCGAGTACGCGAAGATCGAGCTGTCGCGGTCGGCGAGTGCGGAGGTCAGCGTGCGCCTCAACGATGTGGACGGCATACCGGCCTTCGACTTCGAGTTCGAGCTGACCAGGGCCGATGTCGAGCGCGTCGCGCTGCCGCTGTACCAGCGGTCGATCGCGTTGTGCCGCAAGGCGATCGTCGACTCCGGTCTCGGCGCGGGCGACATCGAGCGAGTACTTCTCGTCGGCGGCACCACGATCGCGCCCGCGCTGCGTGACATGCTGGCCGACGAGCGAGAAGGCCTTGGTATCCCACTGGACTACAGCCTCGACCCGGTGACGGTGGTCGCGAAGGGCGCGGCGGTCTTCGCGGGCACCCAGCGGATGCCTGACCGGCCGGAGCGGACCGAGCGGGCACTGAGCGAGGGCAGGGTCGTGCTGAACCTGCACTACCCGTCGGCGGGTTCGGACACCGAGCCGCTGGTGGGCGGCATGCCGCCGCAGACCGCCGGGCAGCAGCGGGACTGGACTGGCGCCACCATCGAATTCATCCACCCCGGTGGTAAGCCGCCGTGGCGCAGTGGGCAGATCCCGCTCACGCCGGAAGGCACGTTCACCACCCGGCTGCGTGCCGACGAGCAGGCAGGCAACACCTACAGCATCGAACTGCGGGACGCGCACGGGACTCTCGTGCCGACCGATCCGGAGCGCATCTCCTACCGGCACACGCAGATGATGGGCACCGCCCCGACACTCAGCCACTCCATCGGCGTCGCACTGGACAACAACGAAGTGCTGTGGCTGGTGCGCAAGGGAGCCGAGCTGCCAGCGAAGGCCAGGGCGATCCTGTACTCGACGGTTTCGGTGCGGCGCAACGAGAGCACCGGCATGATCCGGGTGCCCATCGTGGAGGGTGAGCGGTCGAAGGCAGACCGCAACATGCTGATCGGCCAGCTGGACATCGTGCCCACCCAGGTCGACCGCGACGTGCCCGCCGGGAGCGAGGTCGAGGTCGAGGTCAAGATCGACACCAGCTTCACCCCGCGTGCGGATGCCTACGTGCCACTGCTGGACGAGGAGTTCCAGATCCAGGTGGAACTCGGCCGGATGAGTTCGGGCACCGATTTCGCCGGTGCCGCCGAGGATCTGGCCGACCGGTTCGCCGACCTGGCCGAGCGGCTCGTGGAGGTGCAGCGCTCCGGCGCCGACGCGAGCGAGGCGGCGAAGCTGGTCGAGAAGTTCCACGGCGACGATGTCCTTGGCGACGTGCGACGGCTGGCCGAAGCCGCGAGCGTCGATCCGGACGCCGCGTCGACGTGCGAGAACCGGTTGCGTGACGCACAGACGGCGCTGGACGACCTCGACGCGGCCCTGGTGTTCCCTGAGCTCGTCGCCCAGGGGCGGGCGCTGCTGGACGCCGCCCGCTCGATCATCGGCGAGGCAGGTGCCGCGCGGCATCGCACCGCGCTGCACAACGCCGAGCGGGCGATGGAGTCCGCCATCTCCACGGGCGACCGGACCGTGCTGGCACGCCAGATCGACGTGCTGCGCGACATCGTCCGCGACGTCCTGAGGGACACCGGCCAGCTCGCGGCGGTGATCTTCGCCGCGCGCGAGGAGCGGCTCAGGAACAACCCCGACCCGCGCGTGCAGCAGCTGCTGCAGGAAGGCAGGCGTGCGATGGACACCGGCGACGCCGGTCGGCTCACCGCGGTCAACGCCCAGCTGGAGAAGGCCGCGCCGGATGCCGTGGAGCACGCCGACGTCAGCGGGCTCGGCAGCACGGTCAGGGCGGGTGACCAATGAGCAAGGAACTGACCGCGGCGCCGTCGATCGCGCACGCCGCCGAACTCGCCAGGAGCGGCGACTACACCGAGGCCGAGCAGATGCTGCGGGAACTGGGTGGGCGCGACAGCGCTGATCCCGCGGTGCTGGACCTGCTCGCACGGATCCACGCCCAGCGTGGTGAGCTGTTCGACGCCGACGAGTGCTGGGCGCTGGCGCTACGGCTTGATGCCGGGTTCGCACCGGCACTCGCGGGTCGGCAGCGCATCGCGGTGCTGGTGACCCGCCGGTTGCGGCCGCGCACCGGCCGGATCGTGCTCATCGTGGCTCTGGCCGCGGTGGCGATCACCGCCGCCGGTGTGGCGGGCAGCTTGCTGACTCCGGAGCAGCCCGGTACCGACCCAGCCGTGCTCGCCGGGCTGCACGACGTCCAGAACAACCAGCGGGAGCAGGCACAACGCCTCGACGACCTCGGCGGCAGGCTCGACCAGACCGCGTTGCGGCAGCAGCGCAGGCTCGGCGATCTCACCGCGGCCCTCGCTGGCAACCCCGCGTTGACCGCCCGGGTGGACGCGGGGACGGTGGTCGTCGCGTTCCCTGCCGGTGTGTTCCGCGCCGGGATACGGTTGTCGGACAACGGAATCGCGGCGCTGGCCGACCTCGCCCGGCGGCTGGCCCCGTTCGCCGCCGACGTGTCGATCACGGTGGTCGGCCACACCGAGGACACGCGAGTGTCGAGGAACAGCGGCTACGCGAGCAACACCGAACTCGGCGTGGCCCGTGCGTCGACCGCCGCCGAACGGATGTCCACGGCAGGCGGTATGCCGCTGGCGGCGTTCGCGCTGTCCAGTTCCGGCGAGGCGAGCCCGCCGTTCCCCAACACAACGGCCGAGGGCCGGGCGCAGAACCGGACGGTCACCGTGGTGGTGCGTCCTCGTTAGCGGGTACGGAACCGTAGTGACCGGTCTGTCCGCCGAGGAGCCGACTTCCCTGGGAGCACCCGCACTGTGATTGTCTTCAGGCATGGCCATTCGCACTCCGCACGGGCCGAGCAGCCGGGAGCGCGCCGAGCGGGTGCTGCTCCGCGTGTTCGGCGTGCTGCGGCTCGCGCAGTACCTCCCGGCCGGGGTGGTCGCCGCGTCCTACGACCAAGCGGCCTATGAGAGCCCTGGCATCGTCTTCGCCTGCCTCGCGGTGGCCGTGATGTGGTCAGTCGGGCTGTTCACCGTGGCATTTCGCGGGTGGAGCGTCACTCCGACCGCCGTCGTGATCGACGTGCTGATCATGGCCGTCGCGCTCGTCGTGGTCGGCAGGCTGATCACGCCCGAGCACGCGCTGGGATGGGCGAACTGGACGCTCGGCCCAGCCAACGCCGCCGGGCTGTTCGCCATGGTGTGGGGCCGCAGGTGGCTCGCGGCAGCGGCGGTGGGGCTGCTGGCGCTGTGTTACGTCGAGGGCGTGTGGCCACATCTGACCGGCGCCGCAACCGATCTCTCGGCCGTCTCCGGCAACGTCGCGTCGCTCGTTCTGTTCCCCACCGCAGCCGGTCTCGCCGCCGCGTGGTTGCGTTCGTCGGCCCGCACCGCGGACGAGGCACAGGCCGCCATGATCCAGGCGAACAGCCAGGCTGCCGAGGCGGCGGCAAGGATGGAGACGGTCGAGGCCGTGGCCAGGGAACGCCTTCGGCAGTACCGCGCGCTCCACGACACCGTGCTGTCCACGCTCACCGTCGGCGCGATGGGGCAGATCGACCTGAACACCGAGGACTTCCGCGCCCAGTGTGCCCGGGACGCGCAGTACCTGCGCTCCCTGGTCACCGGCACGACCGACGCGGTGCCGACCGACCTCGGAGTCGGGCTCGCGCGGATCGTGCGCGACGTGGAGGCACTGGGGCTGCGGATCGACCGGAACTCGACCGACCTGCCCGGCGGTATCCCCTCGCACGTCACCGACGCGCTGCTGGGCGCGACCCGGGAAGCACTCAACAACGCACGCAAGCACGCGGGCACCGGGCAGGTGTGGCTGACGGCGCGGGGAGACGGCGCCGGAGTGCGGATCACCGTGGTCGACAGGGGAGCAGGCTTCGACCCGCCGGCCGTGCGCGGTGGCTACGGCCTGCTGGGCTCCATCCGGCACCGCGTCGTCGAGGCGCACGGCCACTGCGAAATCACCAGTGCCCCAGGCGAAGGAACAACCGTGGAGATCTCATGGACACCATGATCGAGATCGGCGCGATCGACGACGAGACGATGCTGCTGCAGTCCATCGCGAACTGGTTCGGCAGCACGCCCGACATCCGGCTGACGGTGACCGCGGCCTCGGTCGACGAGTACCTCACCCGAAGCGAGGTGCCGGACATCGTTCTGCTCGACCTCGACCTCGGCAACTTCACCGACCCGGCGCACAACGTCGCCCAGCTGACCGCCAAAGGGCTGCGGGTGATCATCATCTCGGTGGTGAAGGACCGCAAGTGGGTCGTGTCCGCCACCGAGGCGGGCGCGGTCGCCTACGTCTCGAAGGAACGGGACCTGAACGAGTTGGCCGAGGCGATCCGCGTCGTGCACGCGGGGGAGATCCCCACGTTGCCCGCGCACGCCTTCCTGCTCAGCGAGGATGACCGCCGTGGCCCCGACCTGTCCCCGAGGGAGCGGCAGGTCCTCCTCGGCGTGGCCGAGGGCCTCACGCACGACGCGATCGCCCGTCGGCTCGGTATCGAGAAGAGCACGGTGAAAACCCACCTGGAACGGATCCGGCAGAAGTACCGCGACAAGGGACGGCCCATCAGGAACCCGGGCGACTACCCCGAACGCGTGCGGGAGGACCAGATCCGTGGCGACCTGCCCAACTGACCCGCCTCACGCGGATCATGACAACTCGTACGGCCGCGAGTCCGTCGTGGACATCGGTATCGGGACGTACCTGCTTGGCGCCGTAGTGATCCTTGCAGTGCTCCTCGCCGTGTTCGGCGTGATCAGCGGCGCCAAGCCGGTCCCTGCTACGTCCGGTGCCGGAACAGAATCCGGCCGCGAGTGAGGTCGTACGGGCTGAGCTCGACGAGCACCCGGTCTAGCAGCACGATCTTGATGTAGTTCTTCCGTATCTTTCCGCTGATGTGTGCGAGCACCGTGTGTCCGTTCTGGAGTTCAACCCTGAACGTGGCGTTGGGCAGACACTCGACGACAGTGCCCTCGACCTCGATGCCCCCTGCTGTTCTTGCCATATACCCGCGCTTCTCTGGTCGGTGACTGTGAGGTGTGATGTGGTGAGGCGTCAGCGGAACACCAACTCCAGGGTGCTGCTCGCACGCTGGGCGCCGACGCCCTCGAACAGCGCCACGGCCGCCCCGTTGGACTCGTCCACGTCGGCCGACGCCGTTTCGATCCCGTGGTGGTGCAGCGAACCCAGCACGTGGGCAAGCAGCGCCCGAGCGACACCGCGGCGGCGCAGGTCGGCCCGGACCGCGATCAACCCGATCCAGGCGTGTCGGCGCCGCGACGCCACCCGGACCAGTCCCACGTACCGCTCGGACTCGGCTGCCACCGCATACGTCAACGGGTCCAGCGAGGAAGCGCCGTCCGAGCGAACCAGCACCACTGTCGGCATCGACTCCCAGCCGACGGTGGCCTCGACCTCGGCGCGAATAGCGTTGTACGCCTCACGTAGCGAGCCTTCCAACGCCGCGCCGACGGGCACCACCGTCACGCCTGACGGCGGCAGCGCCGAGTCGAGTCCCGTGACCTGTGGGTCGGTGGGCACGAGATACTCCCACTCGCGGCGCCGGATCGTGAAACCGGCTCGTTCCCAACTGGACGCCAGGTCGCGATCAGCCTCGTCGACCACCGTGTACAGCGGTGTGGGCAGATCGGCCAGCATCGTCTCGGCGAGCTGGTCGAAGACCGCGCTGTGCCACGAGTCGATGCTGAGGAAGATCCGCCCGTCGGGCCTGTGCAATGCTTCGCCGCGACCGACCACCCGGTCGTCCTCCACGGCGTGCCAGTGCCACTGCGCGACCCGTGTGACCACTACCGTGGGCTCGCTCGTGCCTTGCGGAGTCTCTGCGGCGGAATGCCCAGAGTTCATAGGTTGTTGCCTTTCGGGAGTGCCTTGTCATTGCGGCGCTCCCGGCGACAACTACATCGATCGCCCGACCATGACAAAACGGGGGAGCACCCACGTGCGTACAGCGTTCATGGGTCTCACCTCCTGGGCCGGTGTCACGGTCGCCGGAACGCTATCAGCCCGACCGCGACCCCGCCCAACCATTTTCCAGCCGACCAACCCAACTCCTCGTCCGGCCTTGAGGGCGAGGCCTAGGTGCGTTGACAGGGTTCCGTCAAAGTCGGGCAGTCGCCCGGCCAGCCGTGTGTGTGGTGGGGTGATGACTGCGGGTCGGGATTCCTTTGTGGCGTGTGCGCATGCGCGGGTGTGTGGTGGCTTGCGCGCATAGCGCAGGGGTGTGGTTCGTGGGGTGTCCCTCCCGTATGGCCTGGGCGTAGCCATACCATGGCGTGTCGGGAGGTCGGCCTACGCGACTGGCGTGCCCGGCGCGAGGCGGTACCGATCTCCCGGCACGTCGTGGTTTCCTTTGGCAGGTCATACGGGAGGGGCGCCCCGCGCCCCCCCACTTGACCCGGGAAGTCACGTGGGCTGAGCGAACCGGGCGAGAAACGAAGCTCTGTTTGTGTCCCCCTCTTGGAGGCCTGCCCGCCGGCGAGGCATCTCTTTTTCTTTTGCGACAAGAAAAAAGAAGGTCCTCGCCGGACGGCAGGCCTCCGAGAGGGAAACCAACACGTGGTCTGTCCACCCGGTTGGCTGTGCTCACGTGATTTCCCGGGTCCAGTGGTAGAGAGGCGTGGTCGGTTCCCTCCCGTATGTCCTGCCGGAGGAAACCACGGCGTGCCGGGAGGTCGGTATCGCCTGCGCTGTGGGTCGGTTTGCGTAGGCCGACCTCCCGACACGCCGTGGTATGGCCGCCCAGGCCATACGGGAGGAAACCAACCACGAACCCCACCCATGCGCTATGCGCGCAAGACCGCTCACGCGCAAGACCGCTCACGCGCAAGACCGCTCACGCGCAAGACCGCTCACGCGCAAGACCGCTCACGCGCAAGACCGCTCACGCCCAAGCCGCTTACGCGCAAGGCCTCTCGCCCGCTTGCCCGCTTACGCGCAAGGCCTCTGGCCCACTCGCCCGCTCACGCGCAGGGCCGCTCACGCGCAAGGCCGACTTTCACGGAACCCTAGATGCGTTGGAGGGCAGAGAGGTTTACGCGCAGGACGTCGTCGTACGCGATGGTGAAGTCGCCGTTGCGGTGGTGGCCAGTGAAGGAACGGCCGATGACGCGGGCGGGCAGGAATCCTGCGGTTGGGCCCTTCACTGCCGGTGAGCGAGGTGCTGCGCCCCATTTTCGCTTGACTTCCACGAGGCCGTAGTCGACTGGGGTACCCCAGTCCTCGGCCGCCTGGTCGGTGCCCAGTATCACCCAATGGTCGGTGGCGACGTCGGCGTCCAGGTCCGGGACTCCGCCGGTGTGGCAGTCGATCGCCGGGAGCCGAAACAGGTCGGTGTCGTGCGGTGTGTACCACAACAGGAGCGGGTTGGCCTGCTGGGCTTCGCGATTGTCGAAGCAGCACAGGGCGATCGCGTATCCGGGGAAACGATCGGCGTAGAACTCCATTAGCTCTCGGCTGATCCGAACCCGTCTGGCCTCGGGAACGCGCGTCAGAGCAGCCGGAATCGCTCGCGGATCCTCGGCAAGGACCACCGTGTAGATGTCATGCTCGAACACCTCGACTGCGCTGGCGACGGCCACAGGTCCACTCATCCAGTCGATGGTGTGCGCGCGTGGAGGGCGCAGCGCCGAGACCATGTTCCGCAGAATCCGCGGGCATCCGGTGGTGTCGATGAAGTTGGCCTGTGACATGTCCTTGCCGGGCAGGTGAAGCAGCATCGCGTTCGGCCCGGCGGCGAGGTTGCGGACGGTGTTCTGATAGCCGAGCACGTGGATCAAACCGTGCAGAGGGTGCTCCACGCGGCCCTGATAAAGGACAGTTCCGCTGAGCTCGGCCTCGGCCGCGCAGACGCACATGTGCAGAGTCTACAAGCGCCGCGTTTCCTCAACGCCGCCATTGTTCGTGCTCGGCCTGGTGCGTCGGCTTCGGTTGTCCTTGTTCCGGTTACCTGTGTTGCGGTGATGACCGGCGTTCGCGTGACGCACGCAGGTATCCCATGACCAGGGACTCCAGGTCGGGTTCGGTGTCGGCCCAGCCTTCCGGTGTCTGCTCGGCTGCCCGCAGCAACATTGTGGACTGGCGTTCGGTGCGGGTCGCGCTGACCAGTGTTCCCTCCACAGCGGACTCGTCTGTCACCGGGCCGACCAGGATCCGGTGCTCCGCCAGGACTTCCTCGATGTCACCGTCGACCTGGACCCGGCCGTCGTCGATCAACAGGATGTGGTCGCATACCTCGCGCAGGTCGCTGACCAGGTGTGAGGACATCACCACTGTGGTTCCGTTGTCGGCGACCTCGGTCATGATGATCCGCAGTGTCTCGTCGCGGGCCAGCGGATCCAGGTCGGACAGTGGTTCGTCCAGGAGCAGCAGCCGGGGAAGTCGTCCCAGCGCCATCGCGATGGCCACCTGGGTCCGGGCGCCCGAGGACAAGGTGCCGACCTTCGCTTCGTAGTCCACGCCCGCCAACAGTCCGAGTACCTCATGGACCCGGTCGGTGGACCAGCGGTCGTTCATGGCCCCGACGGCGCGTGTCAGTTCGCGCACCGTGAGGTCGTGGTAGAGCGAACGGTTCTGCGCCAGGAATGAGACGTCCGGGTGGATGCGGCCGTTTACGGGAGTGTCGAAGGTCCGCAGCTCACCGGCCGTCGGGCGGACGAGACCGGCGGCCATGCGCAGCAGGGTGCTCTTGCCCGCACCGTTCGGACCGACCAAAGCGACGACCTTGCCCGCGGGGATCGCGAAACTGCAGTCGCGGACCGCCCATCGGGTGCGGTACCGCTTGCCCACGGCGGTGGCGGTCAAGGGATTCATGATTGTTCCTTGGCAGGGTAGTGCTCATCGCGGACCGCGGAGTACAGGGCGTCGACGTCCTCGACGACGAGGCCGCCCTGCCGGGCACGGCCCATCCAGCCCGTCAGCTCCTGCCGGAGCGGCGCGTCATCGCCGGTGGTGGCCTCGGAGGACAGCGACTTGGTCACGAAGGTGCCCAGGCCGCGCCGGGCCTCCACCAGTTCTTCCCGTTCCAGCTCGCGATACGCCTTGAGCACGGTGTTGGGGTTGATGGCGGTCGCCTCCACCACCTCCCGCGCTGAGGGCAGCCGGTCGCCGGGGTGCACCAGTCCCAGTCGCATGGCCTGTTTGACCTGCTGGATGATCTGCATGTAGGTGGAGACCCCGGAGCGCCGGTCGATCCGGAACTCGATCACATCGGTCAGCATAGGGGCTCCACCCCGCTCAGCTCTGTCGCCGCAGCACCCAGGCAGTGCCCACCAGCAGCAGGACCGCGAGTCCGCCGAAGATCGACGCGTCAATCAGGTGCACCTGCCAGGCCTGGCTCTGCGGGACGAACTCCGCGTACCTCTTGGCGAGACCGGACTGCGGCAAGCACGCCAGGAACCCCTCCTGGGTGTTCGACGCCCCGCCCGGCGTCGACTTGCAGGCTTGGAGCAGGGCTTGGACCTTGTCGTCGGCGACCGGTCGTCCTGCGGTGTCGAGCCAGCCCTCTTCGACCACCAGGCTGCCGCTCTGGTGCACGTCCATGTTCGTGCCGGGCGCGACCTCCATACGTTGCGCCGGAACCAAGCGGTTCACCAGGCCGGACAGGGCGAAGCGCACGACGACGAACGCGCCGAGCGTCACCGTCATCGCCACCAGGGAGCGGCGGGACGCCACGCCGACGAAGGTGCCGAGGGCGAAGGCGAACAGCGCGTAGCCCACCGGCGAGACGTTCTCGATGCCGTAGTTGAGGAAGTGGAACGAACCGTTCAGCTGCGGACCCAGCGTGCCTGCCGTGGACAGCCACCACGAGACCAGGGACTGGAGCGCGATCAGCACGATCAACGCGGGCACCAGCGCGATGACCAGCTTGCCGAACATCCATCGGGTGCGACTCACCGACTGGGTGAAAGCCAGGATGTGGGTGCCCTGTTCCAGTTCCCTGGCGAAGAGGGGAGCGCCGATGAAGACGCCGATCAGGGCAGGCAGGCTGACGATCGCGGACTGCCCCATGTTGAGCGTGTTCGTCCACTCCTCTCGGAACGCCTTCGCCGCTTGGGGCGCCGCACACTCCTGGAGGGCCTGCGTCACGCATTGGGTGAGCTGCGACGAGGTGATGGCGTCTACCATGTTCGACCGCAGCAGGGCGATGACGCCCCCGCCGACGACCAGCATGCCGAGCAGCGTGATCAGTTGCGCGCGTTGCCGCCGCCATGAGACCCAGATCATGCTGCTTCCTCCCGTGCTGCCTCGCGCATGCGGTTCAGGACCAGTTCGCCGAGCGGAGTGCGGTCGGCGCCGATCTGGTTGACGTCCCCGGCCAGCACGACTCGTCCTTTGTGGAGCAGGACAAGGTGGTCGCACACGCCTTCCAACTCCGCCAGCACGTGCGAGGACAGCAACACGGTGACGCCCTGCGTCCTGGCCTCGGTGATCAGCGCGCGCAGCACGGTCTCGCGGGCCAGCGGGTCCAGATCGGCCAGTGGCTCGTCGAGCAGCAGCAGGCTCGGACGCTTGCCCAGCGCCAGAGTCAGGGCGACCCGGGTGCGCTGACCGCCTGACAGGGTGCCCACCTTCGCGTCCGTCGGCACCGCCGCTTGCTCGATCAGGTAGTCGGCGTAGCCCTGGTCCCAAGTCGGGTTGGTCCGCGCCCCGAACGCCAGCGTCTCGGCCACGGTGAACTGCTGGTACAGCGGCTTCTGCTGGGCCAGGTAGGACACCGCGGGGTGCAGCCCCTTGCCTGTCGGACGGTCACCGAAGACGGTGATCGCACCGGCCGTCGGCCGCAGCAACCCGGTGATCAGCCCCATCAGCGTGCTCTTGCCCGCGCCGTTCGGGCCGACGAGGGCCACGATCCGGTTCCTCGGGATCACCAGGGACGTCTCCCGCAGCGCCCAGCCCCTGCGGTACTTCTTGCCCAAGCCCTCGGCAATGACCGGAAGCGCCTGCTCAGGCTGCCTTCCCAGGTTCATGGCCGTCTCCTTCCTGCTCGTCGACGGCGATCAAGGTAACACCTTTCACTAGTTAAATAGTGCACTGGCTGGTTCATGCCGCTGAGGCAACCTGACGGCGGGGTGTGCGTCCGTGGCGAGGACCTTCGCGGCCTGGGCGCGGCGCCGTGGCGGTGGCGTTCCGGTTACGAAATAGCTCTCGGCGTCAAGCACTATCGGTGGGTTCCCTCTCGGCCGCTGATAGCACACCCGTGGCTTAGCGGCCATGCGAGAATGCGTGGGCAAGCACTATTGCCTGACGGTGGAGCCAGGTCCAATGGACGCGTTTTCGCCCGCGGTACACCGGACGATCTTCGTTGTCGACGTGGAAGGGTTCGGGGCGCGGCGCCGGATCAACCCGGACCAGGTTGCGATACGTGAAGGTCTTTATCGAGTGCTGCGGGAGGCGTTTGTCGCCGCCGGGATGCGCTGGGACGACTGCTATCGGGAGGATCGCGGCGACGGGGTGCTTGTGCTGATTTCCCCGGAGGTGCCGAAGCAGGTCGTGGCTGCGCGGTTGCCCGGGCAGTTGAGCGCCGCACTGCGACGGCACAACCGGGCCTGTGCCGAGGTTGTTCGCATTCGGCTGCGCGTCGCGGTTCATGCCGGGGAGGTGCATTTCGACGAGCACGGGGTGGTCGGCACGGCCATCAATATGACATTTCGGTTGTTGGAGGCCGCTGCTCTGCGGTCTGCCCTGGCGGCCTCTCCTGGCGTGGTCGCGTTGATCGCCTCGGAGTGGTTCTTCGAAGAGGTCGTTCGGCACGACCCGGCGAGCGTTCCCGCCGCCTACCGTCGGGCCTGGGTGGCTGTGAAGGAAACGCACACCACGGCATGGGTCAGGCTGCCCGATCAGCCCACCCCACCCAACCGTGCGAACGAGGTGGCTCTGACCTGCGACTACGACGGGCGGATCGGTGATCTTCCGGCGGAGTTGACGAGTTTCGTCGGTCGTGCGGCGGAGGTCGCCGAGATCAAGCGGTTGTTGTCGCGGTCGCGGCTGGTGACGCTCACCGGTCCGGGTGGGGTGGGGAAGACCAGGATCGCGTTGCGTGTGGCAGCGGATCTGCGGAATTCGTATGCCGATGGGGTCTATCTGGTTGAACTGTCAGGGTTGCGGGACCCGGAGTTGTTGACGGATACGGTGGCGACTGCTTTGGGTCTGCCGGGGCAGACCGCCCGTCCGGCGATTGAAATCCTGGCCGACTACCTGAAGAACCGGCGAGTTCTGCTCGTCCTGGATACCTGCGAACATATCATTGATCCGTGCGCTGCCCTGGCCAATGTTCTGCTGCGCGGCACCACCGATGTGGATGTTCTGATCACCAGTCGCCAGCCGCTTGACTCGGCGGGCGAACATGTCATCTCAATCCGGCCAATGCGAGTTCCCCCGGATGATGATGAGCCGTTTGGGCGCGCCTACGACGCGGTGACATTGTTCGCCGATCGGGCGGTCGTGGTGCAGCCGGACTTCGCCGTGACCGAGGACAATTGGCCTGTCGTCGCCGCAGTGTGCCGTCGGCTCGACGGTATTCCGTTGGCTATCGAACTCGCGGTGGTGCGGCTGCGGGTGTTTTCCGCGGAACAGATGGTGCCACTACTCGATGATCGGTTCCGGTTGCTCACCAGGAACCTGCGCACCGCACCGGAACGGCAGCAGACGCTGCGGACGGCGATCGACTGGAGCCATGAGCTCTGCGCGCCCGAGGAGCGGCTGCTGTGGGCCCGGTTGTCGGTGTTCGCCGGTGACTTCGACTTGTCTGCCGCGCAACAGATCTGTGCGAGCGGCGAGCTCCCCGCTGATCAGCTTCTGGTGCACCTGGCCAACTTGGTGGACAAGTCCATTGTGATCCGAGTGGAAACCAATGTGGGGACGCGGTATCGGCTGTTGGACACCATCCGTGAGTACGGCCGCGAGCGGATGGTCGCACTCGGCGAAGAGCCTGAACTCCGTAGGCGGCACCGCGAGCTCTATCTGGCCATGGCACGGCGGTTCGACGAGGAGTGGCTGGGCTCGGGGCAGGTCGCGTGGATTCGGCGGCTGAACGCGGAGCGCCCGAATCTGCGGATGGCGATGGAGTTCTGCCTCGGCGAACCGGGTGCGGCGATGGTCGGGCTGACCATGGCGACCACGTTGTGGGGATACTGGCTGTGCTCGGCGCGACTGTCGGAGGGCCGCCACTGGTTCGATCGAGGGCTGCGACTCCTGCCTGAGCCGACGCCCACCCGGGCGCGGGCGTTGTGGCTGACCGGCTGGTTCGCGATCGCCCAGGGCGATCACCCGGCCGGTGAACCGTTGTTCGAGGAGTCCCGTGCGATCGCGATCCAGACCGGTGACGATTCCGCGCTCGCCTACGCCATCCAGTACCTGGGTGGTGTCTACATGTTCCGGGGGGAAGCGGCACGCAGCCTGGTCATGTACGAGGACGCCCTGGCCCGGCTCCGTGTGCTGGAGGACCGTCCCGGCCTGGTGATCATCACGTTCCAGCTGGGCATGTGCCTGTTCCTCAACGGCCATCCCACGCGTGCCCTCGCGGCGTGCGATGAATCGCTCCGGCTCAACGGCGACAACGACGAACGTTGGTGCCGAGGCTGGGCTCTGTACATCAAGGGCCTCGTCTTCTGGATGCTGAGTGAATACCGCACCAGCGCCGAGATGATCTCGGCCTGTCTGCGCATGAAACATGAACTCGGTGACATCCAGGGCATCGCGCACTGCCTGGAAGTGCTCGGCTGGGGCGCCGCGCAGGAGGTCCGCCACCAGCGGGCAGCCTGGCTGATGGGCGCGGCGCACCCCCTGTGGCAGAAGATCGGACTGCCGCTGTTCGGTATGGAGATCCTGCGGGACCACCACAACACAGCCGAAAGGCGAGCGCAGGAGGCACTCGGCCGGGACAGCTATGCGGAGATCTTCCAAGCCGGAACGAAGCTCGTAGTGGACCAGGCGGTGAACCTCGCACTCGGGGACGAGACCTTGAGCGACGGATGAACCAGTCGGCCGGCGGGGTGGTCTTCGGTCAGTTCCTCGAGCTGCTGCAGCTCGTCCCAAGGCAAGAGGGCAAGAGGGCACGTGGGCAAGTGGCCTCGCGCGCATAGCGCATGGGTGTGGTTCGTGGTTGGTTTCCTCCCGTATGGCCTGGGCGAAGCCATACCACGGCGTGTCGGGAGGTCGGCCTACGCAAACCAACCCACAGCGCAGGCGATACCGACCTCCCGGCACCGTGGTTTCCTCCGGCAGGACATACGGGAGGGAACCGACCACGCCTCTCTACCACTGGACCCGGGAAATCACGTGAGCACAGCCAACCGGGTGGACAGACCACGGGTTGGTTCCCCTCTCGGAGGCCTGCCGTCCGGCGAGGACCTTCTTTTCTTGGCACAAAAGAAAAAGAGATGCCTCGCCGAGCGGGCGGGCCCCACAGGCCCCTGTATGCCCGCGCTGGCCTCGCGTGGCGTCACGGGGGAGATTTCGACCTCGTCACCCACCCGCGCGTGCAGATGGATCCGGAGGTACTTGTCCATCGTGACACCGTTCGCCGCGTCGTCGACCGTGACGACCGCCGCGCAGCTGTGCGGTCCATTGCGGACCACAACCACCTAGGCGGCGGCGTGACCGGTCTCGGGCAGTACGACCCGGTGGGTGGCATCGAGTTCGACTCGGTCCGGTTCGATGGCCAGTCCCGCGTGACGGACGTTAGGCCAGCGGCCCGGGACCGCTCCCGAGACGACAACTCCATGACCGCGTGCGGTGGTCAGGTCACTGTCGTCCGGTGGTCGCGTCGATCAGCTCGTAGGCCAGGTCGAAGCGGACGCCGTCGGGATTGCTCAGTCCCTTTTCCTCGTACCAGGATTCGTCGGCCTCCGGGTGCGGGCCGCTGACTCCGACTCGGCCTTTGCCGTACGGGGCGACGACGACAGCGGCCGCTTTGTTGGTGTAGGTCGCCAGGACGGTGGCGTCGGCGCCGTCGTCCAGATGGAAGGCCGGGCCGTCCTGGAAGTACATGTGCCGCCGCTGGCCCCGCCAGTTCACCTCCACCACGGTGTCGCGGTCGTCGGGGACCTCGGAGCCGGGGGAACCGGCGTACCCGTCGGTGTCGCCGGGCAGCAGGTCGAAGCCCGGGTTGCGCCCGGCCAGATAGCCCCCGAAGCACAACCCCAGGTAACTCCCGCCCGCGCGGACCCAGTCACGGACCACCTCGGCGGAACCGCGCAGGTCCCGCCAGGTTCGCTCCAGATCGGCGCCGCCGCCAGGCTGGACATACAGCTGTGCCTCGGCCAACGCGGCAGCGGTCAGGGCAATTCCGGTGCCAGGACCCACGTATTTCACCTCGAACGGCCGTGGCGCCCGACGCAGCAACTCGGCCACCGCCGGTGCACAATCGGTGCAGCCCTGTGGGCCGTTGTAGACCAGCGCGAGAGGCGGCTGGGTTTTCCGTTCGTCGGCCTTCGACTGGGTGGTGCAGCCGGTGGCCAGCAGGGCAGCGGCCGGAAGGACGCCGAGGAGCAGCCGACGCCGGTCCACAATGGTCGGTCGGGGATCGACGCTCGGGTCCGTACCGGGCATGGTTGCTCTCCTCTGTCCACGGTCGACAATAGCACTAACGGTTAGTATTTCAAGGTTGCTCTGCCTTTGTATCTGGTAGTGTGTAGCGGTGACCGTGCCGCCTGGACGCCGTGAACGCAAGAAGGCCGCGACCCGCCAGCGGATCGCTGACACCGCCTTGCGGCTGTTCCTGGAGCGCGGGTATGACGCGGTGGGTATCCGTGACGTGGCCGCCGAGGCCGATGTGGCCGTGACCACGGTCTTCTCGCACTTCGCCTCGAAAGAGGCCCTGGTGTTCGAGCAGGACGAGGACTTCGAGCAGCGCCTCACGCAGGCGGTCACCGGCCGGGCGCCACACGAACCACTCATTCCCGCGCTGCGCCACGAGATCCGCGCCATGGTGCGACACTGCGCGGCGCCCGGCGCCGCCCCGATCTGGCGCATGATCGACGAAACGCCCGCGTTGCGGGCATACGAGGAGTCGATGAGGCTGCGCCACGCGGAGTCACTGGCGACGGCCATTACCGCTGATGTTCACCTGTCACAGAACGCGACGGTCTGCCGGGCGATCGCGCGGTTCGTGATCGACGCCTTTTCAGTGGCCCGTGAGACAGCCGATCCGGACGCCGCCGTGGACGAGATCTTCCGGATGATCGAGGCGGCGTGGGAGGTCGCTGCTCGCTCCCGAGCGGAACGGGAAACCGCGTGACACGTCACCGGCTGAGCGAACCGGCAACCGGCAACCTGTGACCTGTCGCCGTCGGCGTCCACTCGGGTGTGTGACCTGAGATGACCACAGTGGACGGACATGGGCTGGTTGCTTCGTTGGGCGAGGCAATTTTTTGCCACCAGGTCTGATGGTTCTGGTGCAACCGGCTATGCCATCACGCGTCTTTGCCTATGAAGATCACGGCGGACGAGGGGATGAACGGTTATGCGTATCAGGTCGTTGAAGCTGGTCACGGTTGGTTTCGCGGTCGCCGCGGGTGCGTTGTTGTCGGCGTGTTCCGGTCAGGACGCGGCTGCTCCGTCTGACACGGTGAATGCCTCGACGAAGAACCAGGCGCAGCAGTTGCATGGCAATGCCGCGGCGAAGGACAAGGCGGGCAAGGACGTCAACTGCAGTGTGAACGGTGGCAAGGTGGGGCCGCACAAGGTCGATCTGATCGCCGTGGAGACCAAGTCCGGCATCGTGGGGTGTACCGAGGCGTTCACCGTGATCACCGAGTACTACAAGAACGCGGGCAAGTCCGAGGGGACTGGTCGGAACCTGAAGGTTCAGGGCTGGCAGTGCTCGGCGGACACCGGTGCGCAGGGGACCGGTTCGATCGGGTGTGACAAGGACGGCCTGTCGTTCCACACCAGTGCTGTCAGCTTGAGTCGGCAGGATGAGGGCACCGGTTCCGGTGGTGTGAAGGTGGACAAGCCTGCCCCGAAAACCGAGAAGCCAGCTCCGAAGCCGGACAAGCCCGCTGGTTCGCCTGCCGAGGACATCAACTGCAGCCAGCTCACCGGGAGCAAGGTCGGCCTGGCCGGGGGCCCGGAGGTGGACGCGATCGCCATCGGCAACGTGAACGGCAACCCGGGCTGTGACATGACCTTCAACGTCCTCACCGAGTACTTCACCAAGGCCCCGCACGGCGAAGGCCCCGGTCAGCGGGTGCTGAACATCCAGGGCCGTTGGAGCTGCGCGAAGGCCGCCGAGCCCGAGGGCAGCCAGGGCGTCGTGTACTGCGGCCAGGACGGCCCTGACGGTCTGTCCATCGAGACCGCGCCAGCCAAGTAGGCCGCGGACCACGAAACGCGGACAGTCGCCGACGCAGGAGCGCGCATGGGCTCCTGCGTCGGCGATTTTCGTTTGCCGACAGTCCACATGGGCAGGTAACCACTATTGGATCCGGACCGCGACAACACGATCGACTGCCTGGAAGTCATCTCTGAGCAGTATCTCGCTGCCGCACTCGCCCCACTGAGCAACGATTACCCGCCGCGTCGAGCGATCCGTGCGCCCAGCAGGACCACGAGGTAGGTGAGGGTGCACGCGGCGGCAGCGGCAGGCCCCACCTCCAGGGATGTCACCAGAGTCGCGTGGTTGCGCAGGCCGCGGATGACACCGCCGATGAAGCACAGGACGACCAGGACCTCCGCGACTACGACACCGAACCAGGCCTTGGCCACCGGACGCTTGTTCACGAAGACCGTGTGCAGCATCGCAAGGCCAGCCGTGACTGCGCCCCAGTAGACGCCAGTGACGACGTGTGCGGCTCGACCGTCTGGCATGTCGGTCAACCCGGCGACCAGCAGCGCGAACGGGGCGCGTACCCATACGCCGCTACCGACGTGTTCGCTGACGTCGACCGAGGCTGGCCCGTCCTTGGCGATCTTCTTCAACGTGCCTTTGAGGCTGAGCAAAGCCATCAGAGCGGAACCGACGAGAACGCCGGAGGTGCCTGCGATCAGGAAGTCCTTCGAGTCGACGTAGTGCGCCGAGCCAGTGGCGAACAGCACGAAACGCAGAACCAGCAACAGGACGTACGTCACCGGGACAAGCACGATGAGCGCGACCACCGCGTTGTAGTACGCGTCGCCGAGCCATGTGTCACTACTGTCCGAGTTGCGCCGCTGTCCGCCTGCCGCCATGGCTGCCTCTTCGCCTGTCGCGCTCGCCAGGAGACTACGTGTCGGAGCGCGGCGCCATGCGCACAAGCAGAAAGTGGTGCTGAGTCGCAACTAATGTGTCTCGTCGTGGCCGCATGATCTACACGTCGGTCGTCACACCGGAGCATCTCGCTGAGTCAGAGTCGGCTGCCGCCGGAGACGTCCAGCAGGTGGCCGCTCACCCACCGCGCGTCATCGCATGCCAGGAACGCGACCACGTCGGCGATATCGGCCGGTTGGCCAATGCGGCCGAGCGCGGAAACCTCCTTGGCGAACGCCCATGCCTCGGGACCGCCCTGTAACACGGTGTTGCCGGTGGTCTCGACCAGTCCCGGTGCCACGGTGTTCACCGTGATGCCCCGCGCGCCAAGGGATTTCGCGAGGGCGAGGCCAAGGATGTCGATCGCGCCCTTGGTCATCGAGTACGCGATCCCTTCCGGGAAGGCGACCCTGGTCACGCCCGAGGAGATGTTGATGATCCGGCCGCCGTCGACCAACCGGGACAGCGCACGCTTGATGAGGAAGAACGGCGCCTTCACGTTCACCGCGAACACCCGGTCGAAGTCCCGCTCGTCGATCTCGTCGATGGTGTACGGCGCCTGGGCCGCCGCGTTGTTGACCAGGATGTGCAGGTCGGTACCGGACTTGTGGTCCCGCAGTCCTTTGTCGAGTGCGGCGAGCAGCGTGTCGACGTCGCCGGGTATGCCGAGCTCGGCATGGACCGCGAAGGCGGTTCCGCCAGCCTCGGTGATCCCGTCGACCACCTCGGCAGCCGCCGACTCGGCCTTGTTGTAGTGCACGGCGACCAGCGCGCCGTCGGCGGCGAGGCGTTCGGCGATCGCCTTGCCGATGCCACTGCCCGCGCCGGTCACCAATGCCGTCTGACCAGTCAGCCTGCCCACCCGAACTCCCTTCGTAGTGATCGCTACAAAAACGAGCGTAACAGATTCTGTAGCGATCACTATATAAATAAGGCTGATCGCCGGGCAGACGAGTACGAGAGATGGCCCTGCATTGGTGACGCCCGCGTGACGCCGCCAAGGCGGGGCCGCGACGTCTCGGGTGCGATCCTGCGCCAGCTATGCCTGTGCCCTTCAAGGTCCGTGCGCCGCGACCGGCGGCACCGGTGGTGTCACCGGTGCGGGATCCACGTGCGCGGGCCGTGCACCCGTCGGGCTCGGTGAAGGAACCCGCGCCGTCGGCGGTAGTCGGCAACGCGGCGGTGACTGCGGCGCTGGGTGGATCGCCACCGGGTGCCGGGCCCGGCTCGTCCGAGTGGGCCGGACAGCGGATGGTGGCCGGACAGGACCTGATCGGCAACCAGGCCGTCGCGGCTCAGGCGGGTGTGCTGCCGACCGGGAAACCGAAGCCAGGAAAGAAACCTGTCCGGAAGGCGACAGTTCCACCCGGACCTCGTCCCGCCCGGAAGGGCAAGAAGGGCAAGAAAGGCACCGAGGACCGCCCCGACAAGGGCACGAAGAAAGACACCGCGGGCTCGCCGTCACCGGACGTCGCCCGCCGCGGTGCTGGAGGCGTTGTCGGCCGTCCTGTCGACGGCGGGAGCCCGGCTGGACCGCAGCGGCTGTCGCTACCGTCGTTCACCCGCCGATTCGACGCACCGGCTACCTTGCCGTCGCTGCGGGCGGACGCCGCCGACCGGGACGCGCTGGCCACGGCGGCGCAGGCGTTCACACGGCTCGTCGACCGCGCCCGGCGCGCCCACGACGCCCAGCTGTCGCTGCTGAACCGGGTCGGCCGGGCCGCTCTGGACCGCCACGGCCGACTGGAGAGCCGGACACGTTCCTGGGCCGCGGATGGTGAGCGCGAGCTGGACGATCTGCGTCTCCAAGCGGTCGGAACCGTTGACACCGCGTACGAGCAGGGGATCGTCGGTCTTGGTCTTGCCCTGCGGCGCGGTCGCGGGCTGGTGGCCGCCGCCTCTTCCGGTGCGTTGCGCCGGTTGCGATCCAACGCGGACACCGCCGGTCAGCAGATCACCGAGATCGTCGACGAGTTGGCGTCGAGCTACACCGACCTGCTCAACCAGAGTGCCACGGAGATCACCACCGCGGCCGAGCAGGCGATCATGGCGGTCCAGGCCTACGGCACGTCCGAGCTGTTCCCCGGCGGGAAGACGCCCCTGGTGGAGGCCGAGAACGAGGCACGCCGCAAAGTCGTCCCCGGCCTGGCAAAGGCGGCCGTGGCGGCGCTGAACACGGCATCGGACAAGCAGTCGGAGGCTTACCGCAAGCAGATTGCCGTGGTACGCGAGCAGTTCAGCAAGAGCGAGCTGGCCACAGCGCTGACCACGCGTAAGAACGAGATCGGCACGAAGGGCCGGGCCGCGGTGGAGAGGGCGACCCGCACGGCCTACGGCGCGCTCACCAAGCAGGCCGCGAGCGGTCGCGAGGCGCTGCGTCGGATGGCCGGTGACGCCCGCAAGTCGATCGAGCTACGGCACAAGGCGGCCCGAGCCCAGCTGACCACCCAGTCCGACGGGCTGGTGCACAGCTCGCACACGCAGACAGACGCGGAGCTGACCAGCCTGGAGACGGCCGCGACGAATGGGTTGCCCGCGTTCGATCGCGTGGTCACCGCGGTACGCGACGGGCTCAAACTGGCGGCGAAGAACGGCGCGGACAGCCTGCGCCGGTCCACGGAGAAGGCCGCCGGAGACACCGGACCGAAGGTGGACCAGCTCGGCACCATGCAGCGACGCCTGGTGGTCCAGGCCGACGCATCGGCCGACGCGTCGGTGAAGAAGGCCGAGCGGGCCGCGATCCTGGGCGCCGAGCGGGCGCGCGTGGCGGCGGCGGGAGCGCTGCGTGAGACGGGTGCCGGTGGCGCGCAAGGGATCGGCGACTTCGTTGGCAGGCACGACGAGTCGTTCGCGGCCACGGCTGGCGGCGTCCGCCAGGCCGCGGACGGGTGGGCCACGCCGCTGACGAAGGTGTTCGGCGAGGCGGTCCGCAAGACCAAGGCGGCGATGACCGGACCGTTCACCGAGTGGAAGACAACGACGATCCAAGAGCGGACCGACTTCATCGGCAAGGTCTTCACGCCGCATCTGAACCCGGCCACGTTGTTCGCCGCCCCGGTCGACGAGGCCGCCGACAAGGTGAGGCACGACCTGGAGGAGCGGGAATCCCGCCTGGAGGCCGCGTTCGAGCACACCTGGGGCACCGACGAGGAGGGCGTGTCGAACGCGCTGCGCGGACTGACACCCACGCAGGGGCGCGCGCTGCGCTGGCTGTACGAAAGCAAGCACGGCTCGCTCGATGCGGAGTTGCGCGACGAACTCAGCGGCTCGGACCTCACATCCGCGTTCGCCTACCTGCGCGGCGACCAGGTCGCAGGCGCCAAGGCCGAGCTGGACGCGTCCATCCACTGGTACAACGACGAGGAAGCGCGCATCGAGAACACCATGCGCAACCTCAAGCCCGAGGAGCTCGATCAGCTCAAGGGCAGCAAGGAAGGCGCGACGGCGCTCGCCGAAGTGCGCGACAACCTCGGCGGCACCGACCTGAAAGTGTTCGACGCACTCGCGGCAGGCAACCAGAACCTCGCGGACGCGTTCCGGATGAAGGACAAGATCGACGACGCGCGCCGATCCGCCGACCTCGACGCGATCCACGACGTCTTCATCCAGTACGGCAAGGCCCCCACCGAGCGCGGCCGTGCCCAGGCCACTGCGGACGAGCGCAGGGTGGCGGTGCAGCGCGAGTTCGCGGGCATCGTCAGCGGCACCGAGCGTGGCACGGCTTCGATCTCGCCGCAGCAGGCCGCAGCCGCGGTCGAGAAGTACGCGCTCGCACCGATCACGGTGACCATCGCCGGGCCAGACGGCACCACGCAGAAGGTGACGCGCGAGGTCACCGGCGCGAACCGGAACCTCGCGGTCGCGCTCATCCACGGCGGCGAGAACACCGTGGCCGCGCGTGCGGCCCGGCTCGGCGTGGAGACGCAACGGGCCGGTGGGCCGAACATGGTCAAACTGGACGCCGCACTGGTCGACCAGCGGCTCAAGCCGGGCGCGGTGCCGGAGGAGGAGCGCAAGAAGGCGCTGGAGGAACGAAACCAGGTCTTCCAGAAGTACGCCGCCGACTACGGCGGCGCCGACCAGGCAGGCGCGGCAGCGTCCGCGAAGGCGTTCCTGGAGGGCCGGTTGCGCGCCGCGTACGGCGGCGACAAGGACGCGGGCGAGCTTGCCGTCCGCCTCGCGCACGAGCAGTACCCGACACCGAAGACGGCCGCGCTGGCCATGAAGTACGCCTCGGCGGGCGCGGGCACCAACGAAGAGTTGATGTTCCGGTTCGTCGAGCGGATGGACCGCGAGGAGATCGCCGCGATGCGCGGCGAGTACCACAAGCTCACCGGCTCCGAGCTGGACGACGACCTCGGAACGTTCGGCGGCAAGGGCTGGTTCACCGAGCTCTCCGGCGACGAGCGGCTGCGGATGGAGGTGGCGCTGCTCGGTGTGCCCCGCAACGACCGGGAACGCGCCGAGGTCGCCGCGTTTCGCATCCAGCAGCAGCGGGACGAGACCGGCGGGTTCGGCGCCTGGCTGGCCGAGGACAGCATGGCGGACCGGTCGTTGGCGTCAGCGCAGTCCCGGCTCACCGCCTCGCTGGGCGGCGCGACTGTGCGTGTCGACGACAAGGGCAACCCGGTCTGGACCGACGCGGCGGGCCGCCCGATGGCCGCGGGCGGCACCATGTTCGACAAGGATGATGGCAAGTTCGCGGGCAAGGACCCGCGCGAGTTCGCCTCCGCCGTACACGTCAGCAAACTGGCGGCCGAGAACTACGCCGCCAAGGTCGACAGTTTCGCCACCTACCTGACCACCGCGGTCATGGTGATCGGTGCGATCGCCGCTGCCGTGGCCACGGTCGCCACCGGCGGCGCCGCGAGCCCGCTGCTGATGCTCGCCATCGCCGGTCTGACCGGTGTCAGTTCGATGGCGGTGCACAGCGCCGTCAGTGGCGGCCGGTACGGCTGGGAAGAGGCCGCGGTCGACCTCGGCTTGACCGCGGTGCAGGCGATCACCGCCGGAATCGGCCAGCACCTGTCCATTGTGGCGCGTGGTGGCGCACAGAGCCTGGCCGCCGGGATGACCACGTTGCGGCCGGTGCAGAACCTCGCCAACACGATGGGCGTCATCACCGGCAGCGCGCTCGGCGACCTGCTGGTGATCGGCGCCGCTACCGGCGGGCTGAGCGGCCTCGGCGGTGCCCTGTTCGACGAGGCGACGTGGAGCAAGGGCCTCGGGCACGGATTCCTGGCGCTGCTGCAAGGCGCGCTCACCGGCGCGCTCGCGGGCACGGTCAGCACCGTGACGTCACAGGCCTTCGAG